>CAWKNV010000014.1:0-78199 GCA_963851155.1 uncultured Acidobacteriaceae bacterium | reverse complement strand
GTTGCTCTTGAGACGTGGGAAGACCAGGACGTCTGGACATCCATGCAGGTGCCCCCGCAAATCTTTGCAAATACAGTTACACTGTTTTCCATCCCAACATGGAGTGGAATGTGAGCCCAACTTCTTCCTTTGATCCTCGTGTCGATGCGTATATTGCGAAGGCGAGACCCTTCGCACAGCCGATTCTTTTTGAGATTCGCGAACTGGTGCATAAGGCCTGCCCCAGCGTTGTCGAAACGATGAAATGGAGCCGGCCTTTTTTCGAATACAAAGGCGCGATTGTCGGCAACATGTCGGCGTTCAATGAGCATTGCAGTTGGGGTTCTGGGGCGAAGAGATTTCCGCAGTGCTGCGCGAGATGGAGCTTCTGAAACCGGGCGCCATGGGTTCGCTTGGCCGCCTGACCAGCGTGAAAGATCTTCCGTCCAAAGAAAGAAATGCTCGGCTGTGTTGAAGCAGGCTGTTGCGTTCATCGACAAGGGTGAATACACCAGTCCGATTGCGGCTCGGCAAAAAGTGGTGAAGGCCCCGGCGACCGCCCGCAGAGCCACCGCCGGAGTTCGCGAAGGCGCTGAAGGCCAACAAGAAGGCTGCGGCGGTGTTTGCGGCCTTCAGTCCGAGTTGCAAAAAGGAATACGTGGAGTGGATCGCGGACGCCAAGCGGCCAGAGACGCGCGACAAGCGAATCGAAACTGCGATCGAATGGATCAGCGAAGGCAAGCAGCGAAACTGGAAGTATCAGAACTGCTGAGGTCGAGAGCATTCACGCTTTTAATCGCCGGCTGTCTCAGGATTGAAGCTGATGGCATACGACGTCAATCGTTCTTGGACTTGGCGCGATGGGCAGCGCGGCCGCGCAGCATCTTGCGGAGCGGGGCACGCGGGTGCTCGGAATCGAGCAGTTCACTTCGCCGCATGACAAGGGATCGTCGCATGGCGGATCGCGGATGATTCGCCAGGCTTATTTTGAAAGTCCCGATTACATTCCACTGGTGCTGCGCGCCTATGAGTTGTGGCGAAAGCTCGAAAAAGATACGGGCACACGCCTGTTGCAACATTACGGGCGGCATGAACATTGGCTCGGGAGAAGGCGAACTTGTGCAGGCGCACGATTGCGGCTTCAACAGCAGCACTCGATCCCCTTCGAGGTTCTGGAGGGCCGCGCAGATCAACGCGCGGTTTCCGCAAGTGATCTCCGCTGGCGGGCGATGTCGCGGTATACGAAACGAACGCTGGATATTTGTTCCCCGAGGAGTGCATCCGCGCACAACTGGCTCGGGCTTCGCATGCGGGGCTGAACTCAAATTCGAAGAGAACGTTCTCGCCTGGTCGACGGATGGGCAAGGTGTTGAGGTGCGGACGGCCAGGGGCACCTACAGCGCGGCACACCTGGTGATTACGGCGGGACCTTGGGCCAACCAGGCGCTCAATGGAATTGTTCCGCTGCGCGTGACGCGGCAGGTGATGGCCTGGATCCAGCCAAAGACGGGCGTGACGCCGTTTTTGCCGGATCGCTTTCCGGTGTTCCTTTGCGAGGATGCGCGCGGCGGGGCACATGGATACGGCTTCCCGGCGATGATGGGCCGGAGGGCGGGATGAAGGTGGCGATCCACGGCAGCGATCAGGTGTGCACTCCGGAGACTGTCGACCGGGAGATTCACGAGCCGGACCTGCAAAGGATTGTTGAGCAATTGCGGGTGCGGATTCCGGCTTTGGATGGCAAGGTATTGCGGGCGCAGACGTGCATGTACACCATGTCCCCGGATGAGCATTTTGTGATCGGACCGCATCCGCAGTTTGCATCGTGCTCGATTGCGTGCGGATTTTCAGGCCACGGATTCAAATTTGCCTGCGTAGTCGGAGAAATTCTGGCGGACCTGGCAATACTTGGATCAACCACGCATCCGATCGGGTTGTTTTCGCCGATGCGGTTTGCAAGGTGATAACGCAAGTTCGCGTGAAAGCAAAACTGGAGGTTGGCATCCTGCCAGCGGGCTACCGTCAAGTTAGATCGCTGCGTTAATATTCTCCGCATGACCCGACATATGCCATTGCAGCGCCACGCTTGTTCCCTGTTTGCTCCTGCTCCTCTGCACACAATTATCTGCACAGGGGGTCGCTGTTCCAGGTGACCCCTGCAAGCCCGCGAGTACGCGAACGCAGGAAGTCGGATGCTGGATCCTGGCCGACCACCCCGTGGGCCAAATCGCAAAATCGCATGTGTTCTGGCATCTCGATATGTATCCCACGCGCGCGGCCGCTGAAGCCGACAGTGGTCCGCGGGGCACAGTCGTCGAGTCGTTCGGCAAGGTGTGGCTGATGACCCTCGAAGATCAGAACTGGAGATCGGCCCATGGAAAGCGCGTTGCCGAGATTGGTCCGCTGCCGGTCATCGCGGGTGATAAGTACTCGGCGCAATTCATGGAAGCCGACTTCACGCCCGGAATGACGGCGCCTGCGCACATCCACTCCGGGCCCGAAGCCTGGTATGCAGTCAGCGGCAAAACATGTGTCGAGACCTCTGACGGCCAAATCCAGATCGGCCAGAAAGGCGCACCGCCCGTGATCGTTCCTATGGGATTATCGATGCACCTTACCGCGATTGGTACCGAAGAACGCCGTTCGATTGTGATCATCCTTCATCAGTCATCTCAACCCCCGACCACCATGGTCCATAACTGGGCACCGAAGGGATTGTGCAAATCTTCCAGGTGAGCTCAACGCAAAAAGGCCGGGAGCATAACTCCCAGCCTCTTCTGTGCGCGTTGCCAGACGTGACTTATTGGTAGGCGCCAACCTTTTTGAAGTCGCCGCCCTTGACGATGGTGATGGCAGCCGCGTCGACGTGATGTTTGAAGGCGTCGTTGATCTGCTGCGGGCGTGAGTGCGGCGACCGCGGCTTCGAGTTTGGCGTCCCATTGCATGGTGCGGCCCCAGTACTCGTGACTGATGAGAAGCCCGGCGATGGAACCCTCTTCAGAGCGCTGGACGGTGCGTGCGTCGAGCCAGGTCTTCTTGGCCTTTTCAACTTCGTCGGCGGTGAAGCCGTCCTTGAGCGCGAGGGCGAGTTCCTCGTTGAAAGCGGCTTCGACCTTGGGCATGTTTTGCGGGGCGGCGATGGCGAATCCGATCATGGCGGCGGCATCGTCTTCCGTAGGAATCTGGAATTGTGTGCCGGCGCCGTAGCTGAGGCCGTCCTTCACGCGAATGCGGCGGAAAATGCGCGAGTTGGGTGAGCCGCCAAAGACCATGCCGGCGATGGTGAGCGCAGGGTAGTCAGGATCGGTGTCTTTCATCTTGAGCGGCATGGCAGCGAGGAACAGCCCGTTCTGCTTGTCGGGCGTTTCGATCTTGTGATTGACGGCTTCGACCTTGGTGTAGAGATCGGGAACGCGCTGATAGTGGGCTGGGCTCTTCCAGTCGCCGAAGAGCTCGGTGACGAGCTTGCGCATCGGCTCAGGGTCGAACTGCCCGCTGATGACGATCTCGCCTTCACCGGGGCCATAGAACTTCTGGTAGAACGAGCGCACATCGTCGAGAGTGACCTTCTTGTCGTCTTCAATCTCTTCGTCGAGCGTTGAGACGTAGTGGACCTGGCCGCGCTTGTACTGCGCGTTGAGATGGCGGTAGAGGTCGATCTGGACGAGGTTGTTCGGCTCGGTCTTCCCTTCTTCCGCGCTGGCGATACGCTGCTGGCGAATCTGTTCGAATTCGCTTTCGGGGAAAGATGGCTCCCGTAGAAGCTCGCGCACAAGGCGCAGAGAGTCCGCGAGATTCGCGTCGAGGGTGCGAATGCTGGCGCTGGCCTGATCGACCCCGCCATTGACGCTGATCTGCGCTTTCAGGTGGTCCGTCTCATCCTGGATCTGCTGACGGTTCTTGTTTTTGGTTCCGCGCATCAGCAGTGCGCCGGCGATATCGGCGGCCGTTCCTTTGCCTTCGAGAGATTTCTCGTCTCCGAAGTGGAGGTTGATGCGGGCCACGACCGTGCCGCCGCGCGTCTTTTTGGGGAACATGACGAGTTTCATGCCGTTGGGCAGCTTGGCGCGGATGACGCGGGCTTCAATATTCTGCGGCGTCGGATCGAAAGATTCGCCCTGCGCTATGGCTGCGCCGCCCTTGAAGTTCTTGAAGACGTCCGCGGGATCCGGAGTGGCGGGGATTTCGGCGCGATCAGGCGCGGTGGTGGGAATGAATTCGCCGAGGGTGCGGTTCGAGGATTTGAGATACGCCTTGGCAACGCGCGTTACGTCGTCGGGCGTGACCTTGGCAACCTCGTCGCGCGTAAGGAAGAGAAGGCGCCAGTCGCCGTCACCGATGTAGCCGCCCAGCATGAGCGAAACGGTCTGGGAGTTGGTGAGAGCCAGTTCAATGTTCTTGAGGATGCGGCCCTTGGCGCGATCGACTTCTTCCTGCGTGGGCGGAGTAGCGGCGAGGCCTTCAATCACTTTGAGCAGCGCTTGCTGGGCGTCGTCGATGGACTGATCGGGCTTGAGCTGTGCCGACGCCAATGTGAATCCGGGGTCGTGCATATCGTTGGCATACATGAAGACCGAGACAGCCTTCTTCGAGTCAACGAGTTCCTTGTAGAGGCGGCCCGTTTGCGGAGAGCCGAGAATTTGCGCGGCGACCTGCAGGGCAGCCGCGTCAGGATGCAGGGCGGCAGGAATGTGGTAGGCCACCATCACGTCCTGGATGTTCCCCACGCGGCGAAGAATGACGGAGCGCTCGCCTTCCTGGGTAGGCTCGGAGGTGTAAGGCTGGGTGAGAACGCGCGTGGGCCTGGGGATGGCTCCGATGGTTTCCGCAACCATGCCGAGAGCCTTGGCCGGATCGAACTGGCCGGCAATGATTAAGTCGGCATTGTCGGGTTCGTAATATTTGCGATAGAAGACGGCGAGGTTCTCGATGGGAACGCGCTCGACGTCCGTGCGATTGCCGATAACAGTCTTGCCGTAGTTGTGAAAGTTGTATGCGGAGGCGAGCACCCGCTCCTCCAGGACTTCGGTCGGGTTGTTTTCGCCGGCTTCCATCTCGTTGCGAACGACCGTCATTTCGGAATCGAGATCTTTCTTCAGCATGGTCATGCGGACCATGCGGTCGGCCTCAAGCCCGAGAGCCCAGCGAAGGTTATCGTCGCCAGCGTTAAAGGTCTCGAAGTACATGGTCTGGTCGTAGTTGGTGGTGCCGTTGAAGAAGCCGCCGGCCCTGTCGGTGAGTTCCTTGAAGAGTTCGCGGCCGGAGGTGGAAGTCTTGAAGACCATGTGCTCCAGCAGGTGAGCCATGCCGGTTTCGCCGTAGCCCTCATTGCGGGAGCCGACACGGTAGACGACGTTGACCGTGATTTTGGGCTTGGAGTCGTCGGGAAACAGCAGGACGTGAAGGCCATTGGGGAAGGCGTATTCGGTGACGCCCTCGATCGAGGTCACTTTCTGAACGCCGGCCGGCAGGTTCTGTGCAAAGGATGTTGCCGTAAGAACGACGACGGATGCGACGAGGAGGAGGAATCGCTTCAAGCCCATGGTTTGTGCCTCTCAGTGGATTTTCGAATTATAACGAGAGTCGGCGAGAGGCGCCGTCGAAAGCGGAGCAATGGAGTTGCTTCGGAACGTCAAATGGAAGCGGCTCCCGGGCCCCAGTGCGAGACCCGGGCCGATCAAGGCAGAGTAAGTACTCCCGCTTGGATTAGTGAACGGTGGCAGCGCAGCTTGGAATTCCCCACGAGTCACATTGGGGCGAGGAAACCAGTTTGATGGCCGCAGCCGCGACAATGCTGTGGCCGCGCGTTGTGGGATGGATGTCATCCCAGAACAGATAAGTATCGGGATTGACAAGATAGTTCGTTCTGGAGAAATCGTTGATATTGGCGAGCCCGTAATCAGCGGGAGCCGCCGCGATTCGACTGAACAGAGAGAAAACGTCAAGTTGGAAGAGGACAACATGGCGGTTCGGGTAGTAGTCCTTGATGGCTGCGAGTCCTCCCGCAAGAAAATAGTTGAAATAGGCGCTCGCCAGTGTAGCGTCACTCGCGCTGACGGGATATTGATTGATCCGCGGCGTCAGGCCTAATGGTGGCAGATTAAGCACAAGGAACTGAGTGCCTCCGGCCTCGATTAGGCGCTGTATATCCGTTACCTCATTCTCGGCAGCAGAAAGGACTCCGGACGCGCCGCCATGCAAAAGATCATTTGCACCACCCCAAATCACAAACAGGGTACTGTTATTGATCTTTGGATGGCCTGCAAGGTAATCAGTAATCTGCTGACCCATATTGTTGACCGTGACCGAGAATGTCACGTCATCGTCCGGGTAGAAGACTCCGGAACCGCCGCCAGTAAGTGCGAAACCGTAGGCGTAATTTGTTCCTCCATCGAGCGAGTTCACGACCTCAGGGCGAGAGGGCATCGATGCCGCGAACTGCTCAATCCACACGCCGGAATACTTGCGCGCGAAAGGTATGGTATCAAAGCCATCGGTGAATCGCCCATCCGTGTAATCAGCCCAGGGCGCGGGAAACCGGAGTCCAGCTGGTTGCTCTCCATAGAGATGGGCCACATTGCCGGTGTCGGAGAGCGAATCCCCGAAAACAACAATCCGTGTGTAGTTCTTAGCATGAACAAGGGTTGCCGTGAAAAGAAATACGAATGCGGTTGCAACAGAGAGGAGCTTGCGAGATGCGCTCGCGCGGAACCGCAGATTCTTGAGCATTGGTATCCTCCGTTGTGCTGAGCTATTGAAAGACAACGCGCAATGACAGCAGAATCAGCCAGACGGAATCCTACGCGCAAAAAATCAACGTGTAGAGGGTATGAACATCGATGTGTGACGAATGAATGGGATGATCAAAAAATCGCCCCCGAAGGAGAACTTCGCTTCGGAGGCGCTTGCTTGTGAATTCACAAGATGAAGACGGGGACCAGTAGCTGGCACTGGAGGTCGGTAGTACTCAGCTACTGGCGATCCCAATAAAACGAAGCTAGCCGCGGCTTCCCCTTTCCACTGCTGCCTCGTGCCGCCCGGCTCAAAGGAGTCTTCTTACTGGCTCCCGAACCTTGGTGACAAATGAAGTTTCGCCTAAGTTCCCGTTTGCCTCCGTGACGGCTGTCACACTGCATTGTGGAATTCCAGGTGCTCAACGTTCACAGGTTTCTTGCGGGTAAATTTGGAGGGTTGCGGGGGTTTGACAAAGCGGGTCGCGGGCAAGAAAATCGGAGATTCACGGCTCCGAGGCAAGATCTTCCATGACAACCCTCTTAAAAACAGATTTAGGCACGACTCCGCTCATCGGCCGGGGCAAGGTGCGCGATTTGTATGCCGTCGGCGACGCTCTGTTGCTGGTGGCGACGGATCGCATCTCGGCATTCGATCACGTGCTGGGCACGGGGATCCCAGGCAAGGGCAAGATCCTAACGCAGATTTCGCTGTTCTGGTTTGACCTGGTGCGCGAGATTGTGCCGAATCATCTCATCGCCACGAAGGTTGCAGATTTTCCGGCGGAGTTGCACAACGTATGCGGACCAGCTTGAGGGCAGGTCGATGCTGGTGAAACGCGCGCAGATGTTTCCCGTGGAGTGTGTGGCGCGCGGATACCTTGCGGGTTCGGGGTGGAAGGAATACAAGGCAACGGGAACGGTATGCGGAATCAAACTACCGGCCGGACTGCAGGACGGATCGCGATTGCCGGAGCCGCTGTTTACTCCATCGACGAAAAGCCAGGACGGAACGCACGACGAGAACATTTCGATTGCGCACGTGGAACAAGCAGTAGGAGCGGACGTGGCGCATGAGCTGCGGCGGCTGACGCTGGCAATTTATGAAAAGGCGAGCAGGCACGCAGAGTCGCGCGGGATGATCCTGGCGGACACGAAGTTTGAATTCGGAAGGACGCAGGATGGCATTGTGCTGGCGGACGAGGTGCTGACGCCGGATTCATCGCGATTCTGGGAGGCATCGTTGTGGAAGCCGGGCGGAGCGCAGCCGAGTTTCGACAAGCAATTTGTGCGCGATTACCTTGAAAGCATTCACTGGAACAAGCAAGCTCCAGCGCCGAGTCTTCCCCAGGACGTGGTGGAGCGTACACTGCATAAATACCTTGAAGCCTTTCGCCGGTTGACCGGGCGGGACCTGGACGTACAGGCATGAGCATGAACGGATTGACGATGGTCGATTGGATCATCGTGGTGGTGTTGGCGATCGCGGTGCTGGCAGGCCTCGCGCGAGGTTTCTTTCGCTCGGCATTCTCGCTGGCCGGGCTGATCGCTGGGCTGGCGCTGGCGTCGTGGAATTACTGGCGGCTGGCGGCCATGCTCAAACCGCTGATTCACTCCGTCGAGGTTGCGAACGCCGTCGCTTTCCTGGTGATTGCGCTGCTGGTGATGGTGGTTGCAGCGATACTCGGTTCGATTCTGTCCAAGCTTTTTCAGAAAGTCGGGCTGGGTTGCCTTGATCGCCTGGGCGGCGCAGTTTTTGGTTTTGTAGAAGGAATCGTGTTCGTGACGGTGTGCCTTCTTGTTACGGTGGCGTTCTTTCCGGAAACAGTGTGGTTGACGGAAGCAAGGCTGCCGCGTTATTTCTTCGGTGCACTCCATGTGAGCGTTCACGTTACACCGTCGCGACTCGGCGACCGTGTGCGCAAAGAATTGCAGACGCTGGAATCGGAATCGCAGCAGTTGATCCACGAAGAGAAAAGCAAATAATTTTTCGCGGGCTGAAGCCTGCCGGTTGTGGCAATCTAATAGAGCAAGAGGTTGACGTGAGACGAGACCTGGACAGCCTGGTAACACAGATGCATTCCACCGGAATCCGCTACGAGGATGCGGTGAAGGAGTTCAAAAGACAGTATCTGCGCGAAGTGCTGGCGGCCAACAAGGGAAACCAGTGCAAAGCCGCAGAGGAGCTGGGTATCCACCGCAACACGCTCAGCCGCACGATGGCAGAACTGGGCATCAGCCTGGCAGAAATTCGCGCCGGGCTCAAGCGTCCACCACGCAGCGAACGTCCTATATTCGGAGCCGCACGCCAGGGCATACGCCAGGGCTAAGCCAGCTCCGCATCGGCATGCAGACAACCCAACAGAACAACGAAGCGCGAACTGCAATCGAAGGCGGTTTTGCCTGGGATGGGCAGGACGCCTACTTGTTCGATATCGACGGCACGCTTTTGCGGAGCCGCGACCGCGTGCATATGGACAGCCTCCCCACAACGGTGCGGGAGGTGATGGGCCTCGAGGTCTCGCTCGAGGGCGTATCGCTGGCCGGGAATACCGATACGTCAATCCTGCGCGAGGCTTGCGCACTGGCTGGAGTTCCGGCAGACGTGCTGGAGCCCCAGATGGCGGCTATTCTGAAAGGCATGTGTCAGAACGTGGCGGACCGGCGCGACCAATTGCGGCCGATCCTGATGCCTGGCGTGGAAGAAATGCTGCGACATCTTGCCGAACGCGGCGCCACGCTGGGCGTGGCCACCGGCAACCTGGAGATGATCGGCTGGATTAAAGTGGAGCGTGCCGGGTTGCGTGAGTGGTTCCGATTCGGCGGATTCAGCGATCACTTCCCTGTCCGTTCCGAGTTGGTGGGACACGCCGCGAAGAAAGCGCGTGAGCTGGCAGGAGTAGTGGCAAGCGTATGTGTGGTAGGCGACACACCGCGCGACATTGAAGCGGCGCACGCGAACGGACTCCCGGTAATCGCGGTCGCTACCGGACATTTCTCGTTCGACGAACTGCTGGAGCATAAGCCAGAGGCATGCACGACGACTCTGGCCGATCTGCTGGCCGCGACGCGGGGCGAGGTATGAAGACTGTGCGGGCAGATTTCGCGGTCCTTGCGGCCATGCTACTGATGACGGCACCGGCATGGGGACAGCAGCAGGCAAGGACACCTACGCCAGCGAATGCAACCGGGAAGACCACTCAAACCGAGCAGCACAAAGATGAAGCGCCGGCCAGGAAGATTACGGGCAACGATCGCAGGCGGGCGACGAAGCTGTATCTACGGGCCACGAAGCTCTTCCAGAAGCAGCAGTATGACGAGGCGATCCGCAATTACCAGGAGGCCGCCGAGCTGGATCCGGGAAACGTGAATTATGCCGCTGCGACAGAGGTTGTTCGTAGTCATGAAGTGACCGAATTGATCCAGACTGCGGCCAAGGCGCGCATTCGCGGCGACAAGACGGCGGAGCAGGCAGCGTTGCAGAGAGCGGCAGCGCTCGATCCACACAATATCGAAGTTGCCGCGCACCTGGATGAGATGGCGGCCGATGTGGCTTCAGCCCAGAAGAAACCGCTTTATGAACAGGACGTGGATTCACTGGCGCCTGCCCCAGTGCTGGAGCCCATCGCAGGCATCCACAGTTTCCACTTGAAGACGGATCGTCGCACGGTAATCCAGACGGTGTATCGGTCGTTCGGAATTGAAGCGTCCGTGGATCAGAGCGTGACGGGAGCGCCGGTGCGCTTCGACATGGACGATGCGACGTTTGCCCAGGCGACGCAGGCGGTGAACATGGCGACCGATTCATTCACGGTGCCGCTCGATGCGCACCGGGCGTTGGTGGCCAGAGATACGCGCGAGAATCGGCAACAGTATATGCGCGAGGAGTTTGAGACCGTCTATCTTGGCGGCCTCACTACCGCGGAAATGACGGAAATCGGGACCCTGGCCAAGAATGTGTTCCAGATGCAGCAAGTCGTCGTACAGCAGAGCACGGGAACGCTGACCGTTCGTGCGCCGACGGATAAGCTGAACGCGTTTAATGCGACCCTGCGCGAACTGCTGGACGGACGAAGCCAGGTACTTTTAAATGTTCGGCTGATTCAGCTGGCGCATAGTAACCAGCGCAACACAGGAGTACAGCCGCCGCAGCAGATCACGGCATTCAATGTCTATACGGAAGAGCAGTCGATCCTGAATCAGAACCAGGCGCTGGTGCAGCAGATAATTTCGTCGGGTCTGGCGTCGCCCGGCGACACGCTCGCTATTCTTGGAATCTTACTGGCCTCGGGACAGGTTTCGAGTTCGCTGTTTCAGAACGGGATCGCTCTCTTCGGCGGAGGACTGACTCTGTCGGGCGTTTCACCGGGGCCGGCAACCTTCAATCTTGCTTTGAATTCTTCAGAGTCGCGAGAGCTGGACGATGTTCAGATGCACCTGGGCGACGGAGAAGAAGGCACAATCAAGAGCGGGTCACGGTATCCGATCGAATCATCGCAGTTTTCGAACCTGGGCACGTCGGGGATCAGCATTCCGGGTCTGACGACGGCCGGAGCTTCGGGAAGTCTGAGTTCCCTGCTATCGCAGTTGAACACGGGTGCCCAGACGATTCCGCAGGTGGAGTATCAGGACCTGGGGCTAACGTTCAAAGCAACGCCGCGAGTAGTCCGCAACGGCGAAGTGGCGCTGACGATGGACTTGAAAATCACGGCTCTGGGAGGCTCGTCGCTGAACGGCCTGCCGATCCTGAATAATCGTAGCTACTCCGGCGTCGTGACGCTGAAGGATGGCACCGGCGTGGTCATCGTGAGCCAGGTGGACAAGGAAGAGAGCCGCGCGCTGAGCGGTCTGCCGGGGTTGACAGAGATTCCAGGGCTGAACACGGTGACTGACACGGACGTGCAGAGAAATTACGCGAGTCTGCTGATCATTATTACGCCGCATGTAATCCGCGGGACGCAGGCTGCGGGCCACTCAACAATGTTGCGAATAGAGCGAGGCCAGACTACACCCTGAAAGGCACTCCCACTCACGCGCGGAAACGCGCATGAATGGGATACGCAGGACTGGTCAGAATCCAGTGTGAGCGCAACTACTGCATGATGCCGTCCAGTTTGGCTTGATACTCGATGATCTTTTTCAGCGTTTCGTAGGGAGCGTTCGCAGGAACTTCGCGACCGTTAATCACGAGTGTGGGCACCGAGGAGATGTCGATATCCTTGCTGAGTTGGATGGAGGATTCGACAGTCGCCTTGGTTTCAGGCAAAGACGCGCAGGCCGAAACTTTGGCTGGATCGAGCCCGGCCTTCGTGGCGGCGCTGTTCAGAGTGAGAGTGGCGCCATCCGCAGTTGCAAGACCTTCCTGCCCGTCGAAAACTGCAGAAGCAAACTGGAAGAAGCCGGTACTCCCGGCCATTTTGGCAACGCAGGTTGCGTATTCGGCCGCAGTCAGGGACTCCGGATGTATCGAGACGAGTGGGTCGTTTTGGAAAACGATGCGCGCCGCGGGGAAATCGGCGACCAGCTTGTCCATATTGGCTTGCGCGGCTTTGCAATGTGGGCACTGGAAGTCCGCGAACTCGACGAGCTCGAGATCCTTGGACGCCGAGCCCCGATAGGGTCCGTCGGCTCGCTGCTGCAGAAGGGCGCGGTACTCGGCAAAGGGATGCTCGCCGAACGGAATGAGTCGTTCACCCACGATAATGTGCTTCTCGTCAGGAGTGGTAAAGAAGGCCAATCGGGAGGCTTGCTGTTTACCGGTCTTGTCGCCGATGAAGACGACAACCTTGCTGATGCCGGGGACAGCGGTCTTCTCGATTGCCTGCACCTGCCACATGGAGTTGGAGTCGAAGCCAAGATTGGCTTGCATGAAGGCGTTGACCACTTCCTTGGTGGGAGAGGTCGCCGTGAAGTCGGCCGGATCCGGCGCGGGAAACTCCGGGGCCTTTGGTGCGGGTGCTGGCGGCGGTGCGCTTTCCTGAGCGGGTGCAGCGGGAACCTGTTCCTGTGCAATGGCATGGTGGAGGGGAGAGAAGAGGAAGGCCAGAGCAATTGCACAGGCCAATCGAGCGGAATTACGAATCAAGCGAATTTCTCCTTCGGCGGCGGGAAAACTCCCAACCTTTAGCTTATACCTGCACTTTGACGGCAATGGGAAAGCGGCGACCCATGCCAAATGACTTTGACGTGACCTTGAGAACGGGCGCAGCCTGCTGGCGTTTGTACTCAGAGCGTTCCACGAGACGCACAATCTGTCGAACGAGTTCGAGAGAAAATCCATTTTTTTGCGCGATGCATTCGGGTGTCTCATAGCGCTCGACATAGGCTTCGATAATGGGGTCGAGAACTTCATAGGGCGGAAGTGAGTCCGTGTCCTTCTGACCGGGTCGCAGCTCAGCGGAAGGCGGTTTCTCCAGAATCGGGAGCGGGATGACTTCGCGCTCGCGATTGAGCCACCGGCAGATTGCGTAAACACGTGTCTTGACGAGGTCGCCGATGACGGCAAGGGCGCCCACCATGTCTCCGTAGAGAGTGCAATAGCCCACGGCCATTTCGGATTTGTTGCCGGTTGTCAGAACCAGCGAGCCGAATTTGTTCGAGAGCGCCATCAGCAGGTTGCCGCGAATGCGTGCCTGCAGATTCTCTTCGGCAAGTCCGGACTGCGTTCCCTTGAAGAGCGGCTCAAGCGCCTGCGTGTACTCGTGGAAAAGGTCGCTGATGCCAATGAGTTCGAAGCGGATGCCGAGGTTGGCAGCAAGAGCGCGGCTGTCATCGATGGAGCCCTGCGAGGAGATAGGGGCTCGGCATCCCGACGCAAAGCACATTGTCTCTACCGAGAGCTTCGGCGGCAACGGCTGCAACGAGCGCCGAATCGATGCCTCCGCTGAGGGCGATGAGCGCCTTGCTGAATCCGCATTTGCGGACATAGTCGCGCGTGCCGAGAACTAGCGCGCGATACGCGGCTTCGGTGTCGTCCTCATGCGGATCAGAGAGCGCAGGCGCATCGAAAGGCTCGACGATGACGAGGTCCTCTTCGAATGATTCTGCCTGAGCAACGAGTTCGCCGTCGGCATTGAGCGCCAGCGAAGAGCCATCGAAGATAAGGCTGTCGTTGCCCCCCACCTGGTTGCACATGATGACCGGGATGTGGTCGCGTTGGGCGATTGCGGCAAGCATCTCGCGGCGAATCTTGCGCTTGGAATGCCAGAAGGGTGAGGAAGAGAGGTTGATGTGAATAGCTGGATTCTGGCGCATCAGCTCCTCCATAGGATCGAAGGAGTAGAGACGGCGCGGCCAGAAGTTCTTGTCGTTCCACGCATCTTCGCAGATCGGAAATGGCAAGGCGCACATTGTCGAGTTCGACGACCCGCTGCTGGCCGGAAGGCAGGAAGTAGCGCTGCTCGTCGAAGACGTCGTAGAACGGCAGCAGGCGCTTGTGCTGTTCGAGAAGGACTTCACCCCGATCAAGCAGAACCGCGGCATTCACGGCAGGCTTGCCGGCGTCGGATGGAGCGGGCAGTGCGACGCCAGCGACAAGCGCGGTGGGCAGTTCACGCGTGGCCTCGGCAAGTTCATCCACAGCCTGACGGCAGCGGGCGAGAAAGCTCGGTTTCTCAAGAAAGTCGGCGGGCGGATATCCGCAGATGGCCAGTTCCGAGAAGACGGCAAGTCGTGCGCCCTGGTCGGCGGCGCGACGGGTAAAGGCAAGAATTTTTTCGAGATTGCCGGTGAAATCCCCGACCGTGGGGTTGATCTGCGCCAGTGCGATCTTCACACATTCAGTTTAAAGCAGTGGGGGAAGAAATCGAGAATGGTGACCAAGCGACAAGGGGACAAAGCGAGAGCGGATTAGGGCTATGCATAAGGATGGGGCGCAATTCTGCGTCGTCAGGAACCGGTTCCGGAGAAAGACTACTCCGATGGTGCGGACAATGATCTTGATGTCGAGCCACAGGCTCCAGTTCTCGATGTAGGTCACGTCGAGAGACACGTAGCTGTCGAAAGACGGATCCTGGCGTCCCTGCACCTGCCATAGACCCGTAATACCGGGTGTGACATCGAGGCGGCGAAGGTGGCTGAGCTTGTACTCCATTACTTCGCTGGCCAGCGGCGGACGAGGCCCGACAACGCTCATGTCTCCGCGAAGAACGTTGATGAATTGTGGCAACTCATCGAGAGAGTATTTGCGCAGAAGGCGGCCAAAGCGGGTGATGCGCGGGTCGTTTGTGATTTTGAAAAGGACGCCGTCGCGCTCGTTCATGTGCATGAATTCAGCGCGTCGCTTATCGGCATCGGGCACCATGGTGCGGAACTTGTAGCAGCGAAATACGCGTCCTTTCTTGCCGATGCGCTCGGCAGCGTAAAAAACCGGCCCCCTGGATTCCAATTTGATCACCAGGGCGACGAGCAGCAGGAAAGGGGAAAGAGTCAGAAGCAGAAGACCGGAAAAAAGAATGTCAAGTACGCGTTTGAGCACGAATCCGAGTTCGGGAACGTGGCCGCGATGCAAGGGAATGGTTGGAAACTGGCCTATGTATTCGACAGGGCTGTTCCAGGCGAGTCCTTGATAAAGGTCGGGAACGATGCGCAGGTCCACGCCATGCATTCGGGATTTTTCGAGGACATCCAGAACGATGCGGCGCTCGCAGGGCGTGGTAAAAAAGATTTCGTCGACGAACTGCTTGCGAGCATGCTGAAAGAGCGTGTCAATCGTGCCCACCACATCGCCGCTCGAAGACATCATGTGCGTCGAAGCGCCCGGGAACTCGATGAAGCCCTTGAACGTGTAGCCGAGGTGACGAATGCTTTCAAGGTGATGACGGAGGGCATGTGCTTCGGCACCGGTGCCAATGATGAGAACATTGCGCGTATCCTGGCCCTGCTCGAACCGGCGATACATCAGAGTCCGGTAGATCAATCGGCGGAGGCACAGGCAAACCGTCACCAGAACCAGCGTCAAGAGGACGATGCCCCTGGGGATATCTTCGGCGCGAACTAGATAGAGCGTTCCGGTAAGCAGCAGGCCAGAGGTGAAGCAGACCTGGACCGTGAGGCGCTGTTCGTGAAGGAAGGAGCTGATGCTCTTGGGCGAGTAAAGATTGAGCCGGCGACTGGAAACGACGAGTGCGATGGCAAATCCGCAAACCAGACCCAGCAGAATCCACATGGAGCGACCGTTAAAGAGCGTTCCGTTGTAGAAGGCACGCGCCCCCACGACGGGCGTTGTGTGGCGTTCGTAGATTGTGGCAATAATCGTTGCGACCAGGACGGTGAGGACGTCAAGAAAGATCCAGAACTTGACCTTGCCTTGCGAACTGCGTGAAGAATCCCGCGCGCTATCTGTCGACCAATCGGAAGTATTCGCTACAGAAGCTGAGACTCTTTGCCAGAAATCGGATGTCGCCATATCCGTCCGCTAACCTCAGAAGCCCAGAGCTACAGTTGGAGAGTGGGGGGTGGTTTCTAGCTTGCAGAAACGAAGGGAAGCAATTGAACGACTGTTAACAAAGCAGGAACTGATCGTTGGAACGCTCCAGTTTACGAAAGGTTGCCCAATGTACGGCGGAAACGTCGTTACCCGCATCACCTTGGTGACGTGAAGAATTCGGCTTCCGCACCAGCGGAATGGCACTGGTTTTCTCTCTTCATGGAAAGCCCTTTTCCGGTTGACGATTTCGAAGCACAGGAATCTTCGGACCACTCAAACCTCACATTGAGCGTACTGGTTCGGTTAGAAATTTATGTCTTTCGCGGGTCATTCAATTGCAACTTCAGCGCGACACAAAGGCAACGAGCGAGGTGCAAAGGATCTTCAACAAGGGATCGCCTTGCGAATTCCCGAGATCCTCCAGCCAGTTGGTTTTCGCTGCTCTGCTTGGCCAGGGGAAAAGAGTGCTTCTTCGGAATTATGAAGAACTCCCGTTATAAAGTCATCAACTCTTAAACTGAAGGTAACACATACGCATCGAGGGTGAGAAACTGCTGAATGTTGGGATCCGGGGACGCGATGAAGTCGCGGAGAGGCCCGAAAAAAGCTGCACGCCCCTCATGCAAGAAAAGCACGGAATCCGCGAGCCGTTCTGCAAACCGCATGTCGTGGGTGACGATAATGCTTGTAAATCCAAGCTGTTGCTTGAGTCGCTGGATGAGTCCACCTAGCCTGCGGGCGATAATAGGATCAACCATCGTTGTAGGCTCATCATAAAGAACAATCTCCGGCTGGGAGGCTAATGCCCGCGCGATCGCAACCGCCCGACGGCGGCCTGTGGACAAACTGGCAGGTAACGCATCAGGTACGTCCTCGGCGCCCACAAGGCCGAGAAGACGATCGACGACCTGCTGAATCTGATCCTCTTCCTGCCCGCCCCGTTCCCGCAGTGGGAAGGCCACATTTTCGCGAACTGTCAGCGAATCGAATAAAGCGCCGTTCTGAAAGACCATCGTGACGCGCTTGCGCACATCCTGCATTTCCTCTTCGGTGTAGGCATTGATTTCCTGGCCGTCCACGCGGATGGAACCCACCTGGGGCTTGAGAAAACCCATCAGAATGCGCAGAGCGACGGACTTGCCAACACCGCTGCGGCCAAGAATACAGAGGGTTTCGCCACGATTCACGAAAAAACTGACGTCATCAAGAACCTTGCGCTCACCAAACCACATCGAGACGTGTTTGAAGGAAATGAGAGGCCAGGTTGTGGGCTCTTCGTCCGTCTGAGCGGGTTTGCCGCCGGCAATATCCGCCAGCAAGTCGCCAGCAATTTCGGGGACTTCGGGGACTGGCACATCCGAAGCTGGCGCCTCGGCGGACTTGTCTGGCTGGTCGGGAGTGGCCACGAGATCAGATTACTTGAAGTGGGCGCCCGGCTAGCAGGGTTTCAGCGCGGGTGAGGTCCTCGGGAGCGTTGATGTTGAGGAACCAGAATTCCGGCGGAAAGGCATGGGGGCTGGAGACCTGGCCGGCCTGAAGCAGCAATTCGATAGGCAAAACAGAGATCGGCCTGGCAACGCTGTCCGCCGCGGCATGGAAGGCACGAAGCGCGTTGCGGTCCTTGGAATCGAGACTCGCTTGGAGCGAGGGGAGCGCAGCGGTGGCGATGACGGCCGGCAATGTCTGGATGAATCCAGCCAGCGACGAGACGGCGATAGCACATTGGGTGACGGCCGCGTGATGGAGCAGATTGGCCAACAGGCTCGACGGCAGAAACGGCAGATCGACGGGAACAAAGAGGGCGAACGGGGCGGAGGTATTGCGAAGCGCGGAACAAATGCCTGAGAGGGGGCCGCGGCTGGACTGGGTCGGCTCGTCCGGCAGCGTCGGCGCAAATGCAGAGAGATCGCTCTGGACGCCCGCGATGCGGGGTTCAAGGCCGGCGGAGCCGAGGAGTTTGCAGGCATGCTCGATGAGAGGAACGCCGGCAAGAAGTATCAACGCCTTGTCCTGCCCCATGCGGCTGGATTGTCCGCCGGCGAGGATGAAGGCGTCGGCGATGGCGGGGAGGGGGGAGGGGGGCAGGCTCAACGGCCAGCCTCCTCCAGGAAACGGATCAGGGAGCGGATGCCGAGTTCGAAGTTCATGAGATTGAACTTTTCATTCGGAGCGTGGAGGTTGTCATCGGGCAAGCCGAAGCCCATCATGACGCTGGGCAGGCCGAGGTGGCGATCGAAGTCGCCGACGATGGGAATGGAGCCGCCTGAGCGAATGAAGACCGTGTCTTTGCCCCAGACTTCGTGGAGAGCGCGGGTGGCGGCCTGGATGTACTGGTTGTTCACAGGGATCAGACAGGGATCGCCGGAATGGATGAGTCGAACATCAACGTCGACACCGGCGGGTGCAATCTCTTCAACGTAGCTCTTGTATTGCGCGAAGGCCTTCGTCGGAGTCATGCCTGGCACAAGACGCATCGAGACCTTGGCAACAGCCTTGGACGGGATGACGGTTTTCGCGCCGGCTCCGGTGAACCCTCCCGGGATACCGTGGACGTCCAGAGTGGGACGAGCCCAGGTGCGCTCGAGCACGCTGTAGCCACTTTCGCCGACGAGCTGACGAGATCCGACTTCGGCGATGCGATAGCGATCCTCGTCGAAAGGCAGGCTCTTCCACGCGGAGAGTTCCTCGGGGCTGGGAGGAATGATGTCGTCGTAGAAGCCGGGAATAAGAATGTGGCCGTTGTCGTCTTTGAGCCGGGCGATGATCTGCGCAATAGCGGTGAATGGATTGGGAGCAGCGCCGCCGTACATACCCGAGTGCAGGTCCGTTTTTGCGCCGTGGACCTCGAGTTCGGTGTAGATCATGCCCCGCAAGCCGACACAGAGCGTAGGCAGGCCGGGTGCGAAAAGTTCTGTGTCGGAGACGAGGGCGAAATCAGCCTTGAGGTTCGCAGGTTTCGATGCGACGTACTCCGCAATTCCCTCCCCTCCCACTTCTTCTTCGCCTTCGAAAATGACGCGCACGTTGAGCGGAAGAGATTTGCTCGAAGCGAGGAGGGCTTCGAGGGCTTTGACCTGCATCCACACCTGCCCTTTGTCGTCGACGGCGCCGCGTGCATAGATGTTGCCGTTGCGCTCTGTTGGTTCGAAGGGGGGCGAGAGCCATTCGTCGATAGGATCGGTGGGCTGCACGTCGTAATGACCGTAGATGAGGACAGCAGGTTTCCCCGAAGCATGAAGCCAGTCCGCGTACACCAGCGGGTGCCCCTGCGTATCAATAAGGCGGACGTTCTCCATCCCGATGCGCTTGAGTTCAGAGGCGAGGAATTCAGCGGCGCGGCGGCAGTCGTCCTTGTGTTCGGGCAGCGTAGAGATGGAAGGAATGCGGAGAAGGTCTTTCAGTTCATTCAAAAACCGTGGATTATTCTGTGTGGCAAAAGCAACGGCGGACGAGGACATCGAGCTGCCTCCCTTTCAACTAAATCGACAGAGGTGAGTATAGGCGGTTGGGGTTCGATGGCGCCGGGCATGCACGCTTTTCATGATCAATAGCGCGGGACCTTGGGGTCGACTTCGTCGGACCAGGCATCGATGCCGCCACGGAGAGACTGCACGTCTTCGAATCCCTGGTTGCGCAGCCACGCGGTGACGTTGAGCGAGCGCTGTCCGTGATGGCAAAGGACGGTCAAGTGCTCATCGGGATCGAGTTCCTGATGGGCCCGAGCGGGCACATCTCCCATCGGCATGAGTGTGCTGGGCTCGATGTGCGCAGTCGCGTATTCCCATGGCTCGCGGACATCGATAAGGCGGGTCTTGTTGTCACGAAGGAGGGCGGCGGCGTCCGCGGCGGAGATTTCGTATTCGAGCATGGGTTCAGTGTAGGACAAGAGGTCGCAAGCTGCGGCCAACGGCGGCGAAACCCTATTGAGGAGCGAAGTCGTGGATTTGATCGACGGTAGGTTGATCGAGGCGCATCAGCAGATCGGTGAGCAGGTCAACAAGCTCGTCAAAGTCATGGCGGTTTAGGATGCCGTTGTGGGCGTGGGTATACCGGATAGGCGCAACGAGATTGACCGTAGGAACGCCGCCATTGCTTTCCTGAATCTCGGCGGAATCGTCCCCGTAGCCCTGCACGAGATCGAGTTGCAGAGGGATGTTTTGCTGCTCCGCGGTCTGGCGAACAAGCTTGACAAATTTGCGATTGGCCATGGCGCTTGAGTCGAAAAGGAAAAGGCCGGGACCTCCGCCAAGCTTGGCTTGCGTTTCATCGGGATGCCCCGGGAAAGTGTCGCCCGCGATGCCGCCTTCGACGGCGATACCGATGTCAGGCTTGACCACCTGGGCAGCGGTGCGAGCCCCGCGCAGGCCGACCTCTTCCTGCGTTGTAGCGACAAAGAAAATCTGGTTGGGGTGGTGAAGCTTGGCGGTACGCTCCATTGCCTCAATCAGGGCCGCGCAGCCGACGCGATCGTCCCAGGCTTTGGCGAGATAGTTCCCGGTTCCATTCAAATCTTCAAAGGGGCTGTCGGGAACGATGGGGTCGCCGGGCGAGATACCGAGAGCGGCAACTCCCGCCGCATCCTTGGCTCCCACATCGATGAGGAGGGAGTCGCGCGGAAAGACACGGTTGCGGTCTTCCGCGGGAAGCACATGGATATCGCGGATGCCGGTGATCGCGTGGACAGGTCCTTTCGAGCCAAGAATGATCCAGCGCTGATCGACCAGTGCCTGATCGAGCCAGCCTCCCAGCATCTGCATGGTCAGAAAGCCATTTGGAGTAATGCGGCGCACCATACCTCCGAGTTCGTCCATGTGGGCCTCCACCATCACACGGGGACCGGCGCTTCCCTGCTGCGCAATCACGGAACCCATGCCGTCATAGCGAAGGGGCGCAGTGGCAAGAGGCTTCATATGATCGACCACGATGGTGCGTACCGCCTCTTCGGCACCCGGCGGGCCGGGCGCGTTAGCAAGCTGCTCGAGAAGGGTGCGGGTGGCGTCCTGCGCGATAGCAGGAGAGCAGACAAGTGCGAGAAGGAGACCGCAAAGCAGCCGGGCAATAGTCGACATTTGAGACAAGAGTACACGAGGAGAATCGTGTTGAGCCCCGTTTTACGAGCATCGAGCGGGCGAACGAAGGCCCGCGATCTTCGACACGGTAGTCTAGAGACAGATGCCGCCGATTTTGAATGCGCAGACGATCACCAAGCAGTTTGGGGCCAAGCCCCTTTTCGAGGACATTTCATTCACAGTGGAGGATGGGTCGCGTATTGGCCTGATCGGGCCGAACGGCGCCGGAAAGTCCACGCTTCTGGCTATTCTCGCGGGAGCGGTAGAACCTGACGCGGGCGAGCTGGCCGTGCGCAAGCGGGCGCGGGCAGCCTACGTTCCGCAGGACTCACGTTTTGCGCCTGGGCTGACGGTCAGACAGGTACTGGAGACCGCCCTGGCTGCCGCCCATGTCAATGAAGGCGAGCGCGAGGGGCGGCTGCGCGAAATCTCAGGGCGAGCAGGCTTTGAGGACCTGGCAGCGGTGGCAGCCTCGCTCTCCGGGGGATGGCGCAAGCGGCTGGCGATTGTCGAGGCTCTGGTGAGCCATCCCGAAGTGCTGCTGCTGGATGAGCCAACCAACCACCTTGACCTGGCAGGGATCGAGTGGCTGGAGGAGTTGCTGGCTGCTGCGAATTTTGCCGTTGTGACGGTGAGCCACGATCGCTATTTTCTTGAGGCGACATCGAGCGAGATTATCGAACTGAACCGCGTGTATGCCGAGGGCCTTTTCCGCGTGAAGGGAAACTTCAGCCGGTTTCTGGAGGAGCGCGAAGCGTATCTGGAGTCGCAAAGCAAGCAGCAGGAGAGTTTGCGCAACCGTGTGCGAACCGAGATTGAGTGGCTTCGCCGCGGGCCCAAAGCACGAACCACGAAATCGAAAGCGAGGATCGATACAGCCAACGAAATGATCGGGAAGCTGGCGGCGATGGACTCGAGGACCACCGTGAACTCCGCGGGAATTGATTTTGAAGCAACTCAGCGGAAGACAAAGAGGCTGGTGGAGTTCAACGATGTAGCTTGCGATATTGGCGAACGCAGGCTGTTCAGTGGATTGAAATTTGTTCTGACCGCGGGTTCGAAGGTGGGACTGGTGGGCCCGAACGGCAGCGGAAAGACGACATTTCTCCGGCTGCTGCGCGGCGAACTGGAGCCGGCGGAGGGCAGAATCCGGCGCGCTGACGCGCTCCGGCTGGTCTACTTCAGCCAGATGCGCGAGCTGGACGAGGACCTTACCCTGCGGCGGGCACTGGCGCCTGAAGGCGATGGCCTCGTTTACCAGGGGCGCGTCGTGCATGTGGCCAGCTGGGCGGCCCGGTTTCTATTTACGGGCGAGCAACTGAACCAGCCGGTTCGGAACCTGAGTGGCGGGGAGCGGGCCCGAGTGCTGATCGCCAAGCTCATGCTGGAGCCGGCCGACGTGCTGCTGCTGGACGAGCCGACCAACGATCTGGATATTCCCACCCTGGAAATCCTGGAGGATAATCTGCTGGAGTTTCCCGGGGCGCTGGTGCTGGTAACGCACGATCGCTACCTGCTCAACCGGGTCGCTTCGACAGTGCTTGGGCTGGACGGCAATGGGCATATCGGGCGGTTTGCCGATTATGGCCAGTGGGAGCAGTGGCTCGAAGAGCAAAAGACAGGGGCCAGAGACGAGGGAATCGGGAATAAAGGACCCGAAAAAACTCCGGATCGAGAGATGTCGCAGAAGAAGAAGCTGTCGTATCTGGAGGCGCGGGAGTTCGCCACGATTGAGCAGCGCGTAGAGAAGAGCGATGCCCGCCTGGCCGCGGCCCGCGAGCGCGTGGAAGACCCCGCCATTGCCACGGATGCGGCAGCGCTGCAGGCAGCCCTGGGTGAACTGGAATCGGCCCAGGAGGAAAATGACGCCCTCTATGCTCGATGGGCTGAATTAACCGATAAGGCGGTCTAAACTGGATACAGACTCCAAAGCGAGCTGAAGTGAAAGCTGGACTTCGATGCCGCATGGCGAAATATTTGCATCGAAAGACGATATGCATAACCCGGTAAAGGTATTAATTGTCGAGGATGAGCCCCATGCCCTGATGGGACTGGCGGAGCTGATTTCCGGCTGGGGATATCAGACGGAGACTGCGCGCGACGGCATCGAGGGCTGGGAGAAAGCGCTTGCATGGAGTCCGGCGATTGTCGTGACGGACTTGAAGATGCCGCGCATGGACGGCATTGGGCTGTTGACGAAGCTCGCCGAAAGCGCGAACTCGAATATCGCAGTCGTGCTGCTGACTGCCCAGGGGTCGATCCAGGTTGCCGTGGACGCAATGAAACTGGGAGCGTACGACTTTCTGCAGAAGCCCGTAGATGCCACGCGGCTCCGAACGATCCTGGCGAACGCAACGCGGCAACGAGCGACCGAGATCGAGCTTGAAGTTACGCGGAGACAGCTGCGAAACACGGGCATCCTGGGATCGATGGTCGGCAGTTCAAAGGCGATGCGCGAGATTTTCGCGCTGATCGAACAGATTGCCCCTTCGAATGTGTCGGTCCTGATTACGGGCGAAAGCGGAACTGGCAAAGAAATGGTCGCGCGGACCCTGCACGATCTAAGTCCGCGCAAAGGACGGCCGTTCCTGGCGGTGAATTGCGCGGCGATACCTGAGACTCTGATCGAGAGCGAGATTTTCGGCCACGAGAAGGGCTCGTTTACCGGCGCGGTCGAGCGGCGAGCGGGATGCTTTGAACTGGCATCGGGCGGCACGCTGCTGTTGGATGAGTTGGGCGATATGCCGATCGGGACGCAGGCCAAGCTGTTGCGAGTGCTCGAAGAACGCAAGCTCCGCCGGCTTGGTGCGCGCACTGAGCAGGATGTGGACGTTCGGGTACTTGCGGCCACGAATCGCGATCCGCAGGATGCGGTAGCGGACGGACATTTGCGCGCGGACCTTTTCTATCGCTTGAATGTCTTTCATATCCACATGCCTCCGCTGCGCGAGCACATGGAAGATCTGCAGGTGATGGCCGAAGCGATGGTGCGCGAGATGAACCAGAAGCATACGCGGCGCGTTTCGGGCCTGTCGGATCAGATTCTCGATCGGATGCTGGCGTATGACTGGCCGGGCAATGGTCGTGAATTGCGCAATACGATTGAGCGCGCGGTCATTCTATGCCCCGACGGGGCTCCGCTGGATACTTCGCATCTACCGCGGACCTTTGGAACACCGCAATTGCCGGTGGCTTCGCGCGTCACAGACGCGAACGTGGTGGCCGTACGCGTGGGGACCACAGTGGACGAGGCAGAACGCATGCTGATCGTACGGACGCTCGAATCGACCGGACAAAACAAAACGCGAGCGGCGGAGATTCTCGGCGTGAGCTTGAAGACGCTCCATAACAAGCTGAAGGAATACAGCCACTCGCGGGAAGATCAGCCGGCGTGATCGCATCGGTGTAGTCGGATAAGCTTAAAGCTGCTGCGGTGAGACAGGGTCGGCTCAAAATCGCAGTACGAAACCATGCGACTGAAGACAAAACTCGTCTTGGCGATTACGGGGTTGGTTTTTCTGATCGCGGGTGCGCTGTCGATGGTCTACGTGAGCCACCTGGTGGACGCCGCCATTCAGCAGTCTGACGATTCGAATCGCATGGTTGCGAACTGGGTGCGTTCTACGTTGCAAAATGCGCTGCTGGCTGGCCTGAAGGACCAGACGGTCGACCCCAACGACAAAGACAAGCTGCGGGAACTGGTTCAAGAGGCAATCAAAAACAGCGACTCTCTGAGCACGACCCTCGACTCGGCCAATATGTACTCCACGACGGAGTATGACGTGAACATCGTGGATACAAAGTCGCGCATTCTGCTGAGCACGTTTCCTGACAATGATGGCAAGGTGCTTCAATGGCGGCCCAGGTATAACGACCTGCTTGCCGCCAATCCGGTTACCAAAATGCGTGAGATCTACGGGCCTGCCAAGGTGTTCGATATCATCGCGCCGTTGGATCGCAATGGCCTGCCCTTCCTGAGCGTTCACGTGGGTGTACGGACGACGCTGTTGCAGGCGGTATATGAGCCTTCGCTCAAAGAGGCGTTTACGCTGATGGCATTTGCTCTGGGAACTGCGCTCGTTGTGGCATTCCTGTTGAGCAACCTGGCTCTGCGGCCACTGGAAGAGATCAGCATGCAGCTGGATTACTGGAATCCCACACCTGCAGTCGGCCCCGGCGAGAAAGGCGAAGCACCCCGCCTCGATACTGCGGAAAGAGTTTCGACGAAGATTGAACAAATCGGTCAGCGCATGCGCAACGTGGAGGAGGTCTTCTCGGCCCTCAAGGAGAATCTGGACCAGGTTCTCGGAAACCTTCAAGACGGCATCCTGTTGTTCACCGGAGACGGGCGGGCGGTGCTGGTCTCAGAAGCCGCGCAGCGCTTTCTCCATGTGGAGAGCGACAACATCCTCGGTTTGCAGGCGCGCGAAATTTTCGACAGTTCTACGGTGTTGGGCAGAACGCTTCGAGAAGCTTTCGACGCCGGAGTCACGCTGGTTCAGGAAGAAGTCCAGACTGAAACTGGTCGTCGCATCCAGGCATCGGTGGATTTCATTTACGATGACCACACGCGGATGGGCCTTGGTGCCCTGGTCACCTTGCACGATCTGGAGTCCGTGGAGCAAATCGAGTCAGAGCTTGAGCTCTCGCGGCGCATGGCAGCCATAGGGCGGCTGACGGCGGGCGTAGGGCACGAAGTCAAGAATCCAATCAACGCCATCGTGGTGCATCTTGAACTACTGAAGAACAAACTGGGCGGCGATCACGCCCCGGCAACGCGGCATCTGGAGGTGATTGACGCGGAGATCCACCGTTTGGATCGTGTCGTGCAGACTCTGGTGGATTTTTCGCGTCCGGTGGAGTTGCAGTTGCAGGAGCAGGATCTGCGCAAGGTAATCGGCGATGTGCTGGCGCTGGCAGATGAAGAACTCTCGATGCGCAACGTCAAGCTGGAGGGGCGGCTGCCGGCTCATCCGCTCATCGCGAATGTGGACGCCGATCTGCTGAAACAGGCTGCAATCAATGTCATCCAGAATGGCGCGCAAGCCATGCCGAATGGAGGCTCACTGCGGGTGACGCTGGAAGAAGACCGCAAGATGGCGGTGCTGCGGATCGCCGATGAGGGCACAGGGATTCCACCGGAAATCCGGGAGAAGATCTTCGATCTTTATTTCACGACAAAGAGCGGCGGCAGCGGCATCGGACTGGCCATGACCTACCGTATTTTGCAGTTGCACCATGGGAGCGTGGACGTACAATCTACAGTAGGCCGTGGCACGGAATTCTCACTGCGTATTCCACTCGCCGCCGCGGAATGGGGACGTCGGCATCTGCAGCCGGCCATTGTGGAAGAGACAAAGGGGTTGGAAACATGAGGCTGAGCGCCAGGAGCGCTAAGATTACTGCATGGCTGTTGCCACTGCTGCTGACGGGGTGCATTCACAAGACCCAGGTAGCGCAGAATCAGCCCCTCGCGCCGCAGATCGAAGAGACGCCTCCTCCCAAGCCTGAGCCTGTACCCACCAACCTGCCTCCCCCTGAGGTGACGATCCCCCTGCAGACAACACCCCAGCAGGTTACGCCGCCGCCCGAGCCAGTGAAAAAACCGCCGAAGCACAAAAAGCCTGTCAACACGAATCCGCAGGTGGCCTCAAACGAGATGCCTGCCGTTTCAGCGGCGGGAACGCTCTCCGCTGCTGACCCGCCAAACGTGAGGCAACAGGCTGACGCTTCAATTGAAGCGACAGAAAAGAGCCTCAATGGAATCTCCCGCAAGCTAAACGACCAGGAAAAGAAGACTGCAGAGCAGATTCGCGAGTTCCTGAAGGAAGCGCGCGAAGCACTGACGGCGGGGGATGCGGATGGCGCTCGTAACCTTGCCATCAAGGCCAAGGCGCTGCTGGATGAACTTCATCCGTAGTGCGCAGTTCCCGTCCCTTTTCTCAACATTCGGTCTTTTGATGTGCGACGGCAATCCGCCGACGTCGATCAACGCTCGCCCCAACTGAGCTTGCTGCGCAGGGCATCGAAAAAACCACTCTCGCTGAGGCGTACAAGGTTGACCGTATGGTCGGAACGACGACAGCGGACTTCGTCGCCGAGGTGAAGTTCGAATCCCGTCTGCCCATCCACAGTGAGAAGGCATTGGGTGGGCACGCCTTCGACCCGCACCGTGAGTCGCGCATCGCCGCGCACCACGATGGGACGCAAGGTGAGCAGGTGAGGGCAAATCGGCGTGACGACAAGCGCATCGACGTCGGGAGTAAGGATGGGGCCGTTCGCGGCCAGGGTATAGGCCGTTGAACCGGTCGGCGTGGAGACAATAACGCCATCTGCCCGGAAGCGTGCGACGCTTTTGCCGTCGAGTTCCACGGCAAAGTCGCCCATGCGCGCAATGTCGCCCTTGGAGACAACGACTTCATTCAGGGCTTCGAAGGCCTTGACAGGCGCACCATCGCGGAAGACTTCAGCGTGCAGCATGTTGCGCGCATCGAGGGTATGGCAGTTATCGCACCAGCTTTCCAGCGTGGTGTAGAGATCGGCGAGGCGCACTTCCGTCAGAAATCCGAGAAAGCCCAGATTGACGCTGAGAATGGGCGTTCCGGTGGCGGCAAAAATACGCGCCACGGAGAGCAAGGTGCCGTCGCCGCCAAGAACGATGACCAGTTGCGGCTTGTGTGCGGGCAACTCTGCGCGATCGACCGCGGGTGCGACGTCGGTATAGCAGGCGCCTTCGCGGTCGAGCAGAGGCTCGTAATCATGCTTGCGGAGCCAGCCGATCAGTTCGGGAAGCAACTGGGCGAGTTCCTGCCTTCGTGGCTTGGAGACGATCGCTACGCATGTCATGCGGTCTCAGTGTAAATGGCGGGGGGTCAGTGATCAGTGGGCGGTGGTCAAACTCGTTTTGCGTAAAGGAGAAACTCTACGTTGCCTTCGCCGCCGGTGATAGACGAGGGCACGGATTCGACGACCTGCCAGTGGAGGTCGATGATGCAGTTGGCGACCTTTTCAACGGCGAGCCTGTGAACTTCAGGGTCGCGCACGATGCCGCCTTTCCCCACGTTGCCGCGGCCAGCCTCAAACTGCGGCTTCACAAGGATGACCGCTTCAGTCAGTGCTGGGGCGGCGGCGAATACCGGCGCAAGAAGCAGCGTCGCGGAGATGAACGATACGTCCATAACGAGGAGGGTGAGGACGGGTTTGCCCGCCTCGGACAACGCGCCAGGGGCGAGAAAGCGGGCGTTGGTCCGCTCGACGAGGCGAACACGCGCATCGTTACGCAGTTTCATGGCGATCTGCCCAAAGCCGGTGTCGACTGCGGTAACGTGGGATGCGCCGCGCTGCAGCAGGCAATCCGTAAAGCCGCCCGTGGAAGCGCCGATGTCGAGACAGGCTCTCCCCGCTACGTTGATCTTCCAGTGGTCCAGAGCACCCTGAAGTTTGAGTCCGCCGCGGCTGACGTAAGGCATGTCGTCGCCGAGCAGGCGGATGACGGAGTCAGTCGCGATGGCGGCCCCGGGTTTGTCGATCTTCTGTTCGTTAACCAGTACGCGGCCGGCGAGGATCAAAGCACGCGCACGTTCGCGACTTGGAACGAGGCCACGTTCAACGAGGAAGAGATCGATGCGGGTTTTACCTGCATTGGCCAAAAGAGTTGTCCCAGACTTTAGATTAGCCGTTCGAGGCCCTCGGAAACTTTTCTACTCAGAGTCGGTTGCCACAGGGCCAACGGGCGCCGCGGCCCTCTGAAACGCAGGTTTCATCTTAGGCACGCCATGCTCGTGGCAGTCGGTGCAGCGAACCCAGTGAATATTATGTGCGCTTTTCGCGCTGGCGAAGGTCGTGTCCATCCTCTCAACGTCAATGCCGCAGTGGGACATCTGCGGGTGGCACGTTTTGCAGGATGAGGCGGCGTTCTCGTTGTGTCCAGCGTGACAGGCGAAGCAACTGATGCCTTCGTGGACGCCGACGGGAGTGCGGTCGTCGCCCGAGCCGATCTGTGGGCCATAGTGATGCACTGCGGCAACCGAGTTTGCCTCGGGCTGGCGTGGCGCGTGGCATTGGTAGCAGAGCGCCTGGCGCTGATCGGGACTAATTCTAGCCAGGCGTGGTCCATCAAATAATCGCGGAAGAGAAAGAAGACGGATAGAGAAATGCATTTGCTCCCGGCGATCGAAGATGGCGAGAGAATCTGTTGCCGGCGGAACCGCTGAAGAGATGCGGGTTGCGGGCTTTGATTCCACCGCACCCTCGTGGTGCATCTGGTGGCATGCCATGCAGGGCATTGTGGGCTGGTCGGCAAAACCCGCGCGCGTAATGTGCCACGGGCCAGCGGTATTTTGCGGCTGAACAAGGTCGCGGATCGCCCCATTGAAGTGCATGCCGTGGCAGCGAAGACAATCGTCCATCAGGCGGCGTTCGCTGTTGTGGGCTGAGTTCGCGAATATCTCACGGTACGTTGCACTGTGCGGGCCGGCATGCCAAGAGGCGTACTCATGCTGATGGCACTTCTGGCAGCTTGCGGTCATCGCGAACACGTCGACATCGCGGAGATGTATCGCTTCGGGCGCGTTGGTGAGATGTACGCGAATGTGGCGCAGCTTGATTGCAAGGTTCGCTTCGTGGCAATCCATGCACGTTGTGGTGCGATGTGCGGAGCCGTGCACAGCGCTTACATACTGGGCCATTTCGTGACAGCTTGCGCACCCCTGGCCGCGTTGCGAGGAGTAATACCAGGAGGCGCTGTAGACCACGGCGATACCGAAAATGCCGAGCACCCCGACAAAAAGGGCAAGCGTTTTGAAGAATCGCATCATGAGCGAAACGCCGTGCCTTTCCAGTTGCGGACCAGCGATGCAGATGCGTGATACGCGACAGCCATGATGGTGAGCACCGGATTGAATCCGCCATTGGTGACGTGGACACTGCCGTCGATCACGAAGACGTTGTCCACATCGTGGAGCTGGCAGTTGCGGTTGACAACGGAATTCTGCGGATCGTTGCCCATGCGGCAGGTTCCGGCCTGGTGTTGGCCGGCTGAAACGCTTTCGGGATGCCATGCCATGAGTGACGTATGGATGGCGCCGGCCTCCTTAAGCCACCCTTCTGCACGGCTGGCCTGCACATCGCCGATCTCAAACGTGTGCGGATGCACATTGCCTTCGAAGCGCGCAACGGGAAGCCCCCACTTGTCGCGCACGTTGGGGTCAATAGTGACGCGGCCGGATGCTGTAGGAATCTGCTGCGTCGGCCCCATGATGACGATGGAGCGCTTGTGCCAGTGGCGCATCGCCTGCTTATGCGCTGCGCCCCAGCGCGGCGTAGTCGGGCGGCAGGCGGTCGATCATGTGGATGGGAAGGCGGATGAATTCGTTGGCCAGCATGCCGCCCCCGCACAGGCCGGGCGTGCCGTGGTTGTAATCCATTATGGCGATGCTGGCGCCGGGACCAACATCGTCGTACGTCTCGAAGTCGAAGTATCCGACGGCGCCTGTGTAGTGATGACCCTGCAGGTTGCGGCCGACCTGGTCGTAGCGATTGCCGAGGCCATTGGGAAAGAGGCGGCTGCGTGAATTTAGCAGCAGGCGTGCGGATTCAATGGCAGCAGACGAAACGATGACGATATCGGCGGGCTGCTGCTGAAGATGGCCGCGCTCGTCGAAGTAGGCAACGCCCGTTGCGCGGCCGCGATCGTCGGTGAGGATTTCCTTTGCCATGCACTCGGTGCGCAGTTCGCAGTTGCCGGTGTTGAGAGCAACGGGAATAACCGTGTTCTGCGAGCCGTTTTTTGCATCGACTTCGCAGGCAAATCCGCAGCACCATCTACACCGCATGCACGGGCCGCGGCCGTTGTAAGGCACGCTGTTGCGCAACATGGGCAGATGGAATGGATGCAGACCGAGACGCTTTGCAGCAGGCTCGAGAATGGTGAATTCGCGATTGACCGGAAGCGGCGGCATGGGCAAATCGCGGCAGCGCGGCCCGTGAAAGGGTGTGCCGGAATAGTCGCCGGAGACGCCAATCTCGTATTCGGCTTTTTCGTAGAAGGGCTCAAGGTCGTCGTAAGTGATGGGCCAGTCTTCAAGCGAACTGCCTGCCGGGCGCGCCGTAGGTCGAACGCATGCGAAAGTCCTGCGGCATATAGCGCCAGGCTTGCGCGCCATAGCTCAGCGTGCCGCCGCCGACGCAGGCCGCGTTGTTCTGGTAGGCGCCTTCACTGGGCAGCACGGTGTGAGCAGTTCCCTTTCCGTCAACCCAGACGCGGGGATTGCCTTCATCCTCGGGACCAAAGGCGTTTCCAAGCAACGTAGTGCGCTGGTTGCGGAGATCGTCTTTGCGGCAATCGGCGGGCGTATACCACTTGCCGCGCTCCAGAAGGACGACGCTGAGGCCTGCGATAGAGAGTTCCTTGGCAACAATGCCGCCCGCAGCACCTGCGCCGATGACAACAGCATTGACGCGCCTCACGAGCCGCCGCCCGTGCGCAAATCGTATTGTGCTCGCCCACGCAGTGGTGGCTCGTCCAGGCCCAGCATGCGCCAGCTGACCGCGTCACGATTGCCGCCGTGGCGCGGCGATCCATAATAGCCCTCCATCGTGTGCTGGCGGACAAGGTCGAAAAAGACGCGACTTTCCTTTTCGAGGGCGAGAGCGATCCCGAATTGTTGCGCTTGAGACGCATCCAGCAGAGCCTGGGCGCAGCGATTGCGGCTCATCGCATCGGCCTGCGCGAGTCCATCGCGGTACGCGTCCTGATGGCGGCGGTAGTGGCGGGCGAGTTGGCGGTCGATATAGTTGACGACTCCAGCCTGCGTGGCGTCAGGAAAATCGTCGGCGGGAATAATTTGAGTGCAGAGAGCGGCGAGAACGCGGGCCTCGCCGTCGCTGAGGAAATCCCACGCAGCCCCGGCACTCCGATAGCAGCCGATGACCGCCGCAGCACCGCTCAGAGCGCTCGTCACAGCAAACTGCCGCCGGGTTAGAAGACCTTCAGATGCGAACCTACGCATTGGCCTGCCCCGATGATCAGAATGGGTGCCCGGCGCTTCGGACCTTAAAGCGCAACGCACATCAACGAATCATGGTCGGCGGTGGACGCAATGAAGGTCTGTGTTTCGAGTCACAGCGTGGGTAACGCGCTAACGAGCTAGCCGAACGCAAAAAGGCCATCCCGGAAGCGGGATGGCCCTGGAATTACTCTCAATCATTCATGTGATCAGGGGTGGATATTCTGGCAGGCGGCCAGCGAGGCGGTTGCTCCCGGCTGATAACAGGGCTGTCCTCCGCCGGGGATCCGGCTGGAAATGTTGGTGTTTCCCCTGGACGTGCTTTGGGAGGAAACGCGCACGTCGACGATGTTACCTTCAATTAACACAGTGGTATCCACGATGTCCTGGTCGGTTCGGATAATGGTGAGGAAGGTGGAGTCGGGCGACCCGACATAGACCTTGCCATAGAGGGAATTCGAAGTGGAGACAACACTGCGCGGATGGCCGGTAACAGTCAGCGTCTTTTCCACCGTGTGGCTCGAGAGGTTCACGACATGCACGGTGCCATCCGCTTGATCGGCTGTGTAGGCGCGGCTGCCATCGGCAATTGCTGTCACGCTGGCTGGGTTGTGTCCAACGGGTATTGAAAACGTTGTTCCGAAGGTCGGGCTATCGTTTCCATATTCATCAAGGCTGACGTCAATGAGACTGATCGTGCCCCCATCGTAGTCGGCAACCACAAGCTGCTGGGTCAAGGGAATGTATTCAGCGTAGACAGGCCCGCAACGGAAGGCGCATTTGCGCCGCTAAGGCCTGCCGAGGTCGAGAGTGGCAGGCTGGGGTGGCAGGTGACGAGCTGACCATTCTGGTTGGTGAATGGTGTGCACTGGTCGAGCGTGTTGTTCTGGCTGTTGATTACAGTTACGGTGTCGCTGCCGCGATTGAGCACGAAGACCCGGCGGCCGTCGGGACTGGATACGCCATAAACCGGACACTTTCCGACAGGGATGCGCGCTGATATGGTGAAGCTCGAAACTTCAAGCGCATCGGCCTCGCCGTTCTGCCCGACCGAAGCGGGCGCATTGTTACAAGTGATGCCGAAGGGTACGTTCTGGCTGATGGAGTAGATGTGCTGACCGAGCGAACCGAGCCCGACGACCGCAATTGGGGTAGTTGCAACGGGAATGGCAAGTTTAAAGGCCTCTGCCGAGCCACTGATTGCCAGGACATCGACAACGTTTCCGTTCAGGTCGGGGGACCAAATGCCCGCGGTGGGAGCAAACAGCCCCACGGTCTCAGCGGTTGGCGGCAATGTGGAATAGAAGATGTCCTTCTCTTGCGGCTCGGTGTTGGAAACCCTGAAATTGGTGAGGGTGTGGTCGCTGTTGACCGTATATCCATTGGCCCCGTTGGCATCGAGCGTGAAGGCAAAAGGATTGGGCCCGATAGGGGCCTGGGTAAGAATGCTGTCGCCTGAATAATCAAGAACCGTAGCAATACCCGGAGCGCCAACCCCTGGCGACGAAACAACGACCGCGTAAGAAGACGGCTGTGCTGCGGGCCCGGTCGGGTTGATCGGAGTAATAACGGGCCGGTAGGAGTTTCCGCAACCGGCAAAGAGGGCAGCGACCGCAAACGCGGAACCCACCTGAACCAACCGCACGCGCGCATGGCTTAAAACGTTGGAAAAAAGACTCATTCAGTTCTTTCCTGCTTACTTACAGATTGTAAATCAGACCACGGCTGCATTCGGGTTTGAGGCAGCAGCAACTGCCGCAGAAAACTGGACATAGCTTTCCGAACGAAGCGATTCTATGCTGATTCAGGATTCGGGCTATACACGGTTTTAGACGCCGCAAGGGGGCGATTCGGTATCGTTACAGTGTATTGGCGGCAGTTCCTCGCCAGACATCGCCGATCACCTGCCTACGACCTCAACTATGGCGTTGTCGGGGGCGGTCCAGGCGGCCGGCCCCTCATGCGTCAATTGACCACTTGCGTCGCTCCAATGCAAATGCGTGACGGTGCCTGCGCCCTTTTCATACGCATAGGTAGTGCCGTCGTCAGAGAACAACGTAAAGCTCGCATCAGCTCCCGGATAAATACGAACTTTGGCGATGGACTGCTTCTCGTGAGTGCTTTCGACCTGCGAACCAAGCGGGAGGATGGAACCCGCACGAACAAACAGTGGAATGGTATCGATGGGCGCGGAGACGGTGACGGTCTGGCCGCCCTTCATCCGCTCATTGGTCCAGTAGTTGTACCAGTCGGCGCCGGCGGGCAGGTAGACGTTGCGGCTGGTGGCGCCCTGCTCGGTGACGGGAGCGACAAGGAACGCAGGGCCAAACATGTACTCATCCCGCAGATCGGCAACGCTGGGGTCGTTGGGAAAATCCAGCGGAAGCGCGCGCATGAATGGAGCACCGGTCAAGCCACGTCTGGTAGCCCAGTGAGTAGATGTACGGCATCAGATCATAACGGAGACGGAGATACTTTTCGAGGATGGGCTCGGCCTGCTTGCCATAGGACCAGACTTCGTTGGTTTTGCGGCTGCCGTGGGCACGCATGATGGGCAGGAACGTGGCGTACTGAAACCAGCGCGTGTAGAGCTCGGGGTAGTCGTCGTATCCGCCAATGTTGTCGCGTGCATCGCTGGGATCGAGGAGCGGCGGATGCGCGGGGTGATGCTCGGGCGGCAGGTATTGCCAGCCACCAGTGTCATTGGACCAGTACGTCAGTCCCGAAGCCGTGAAGTCCAGGCCCGTGGGGATCTGGCGGCGAAAGGTGTCCCAGGTGGGATAAATGTCGGAGGACCACACGATGGCCCCATTACGCTGCACACCCAGATAGGCGTCACGCGAGAGAATAAGCGCGCGCTTCTGCGGCATGTCGCGACGGAATCCGTCAGCAAGTGCGCCGGTGTGGAACAGCGCGTAGATGTTGTAGAACTCGGTGCCGGGGCCAACGTGGAAATACGAGCCGTTGGGCGGCAGGTCGGGCTCGGTTTCGTCCGCCCAGAGTGAATCGAATCCCTTGCTCAGAATGTTGTCGCGGATCGTGTTCCAGTACCATTTCGCGGCATCGGGATTGGTGGTGTCGATATCGGAGCCGGCGCGATCGTAGGGCATGCCATTAATCGGCTTGCCATCAGCGGTGTGGATGAGCCAGCCGTTCTTCTCGAGCATCGCGTAGAAACGATCGTCGGGAACGAAACGCGGCCATACGCTGATCATGGTTTCGAAGCCCATATCGTGAAGCTGCTTGTTCATGGCGGCTGGGTCGGGCCAGAACTTCGGGTCCATGTCCATCTGGCCCATCTTTGTGTAGTAGAACCAGTCGACAACCATCACATCAGCGGGCAGATGGCGATCGCGATAACCCTTCGCAACCGACAAAACCTCGTCCTGACTCGCATAGCGCTGCTTGCACTGGATGTAGCCGTAGGCAGCCTTCGGCAGCAAAGGCGTCGGCCCGGTCAGAAGACGGTAGCCGGCATAAATCTCGTCGGCGGTATTGCCGGCGATCACAAAAAAGGAGACGCGGTCGCCGACCTGCGAAGACCATTTAGTCTGCTCATTGAAGCCCGGCTCGATGATCGTCTTCGAAGGGTTGTCCCAGATCAGGCCGTAACCCTTGTTGGTGATGAGAAATGGAACGCACGTGGTGGGCGCGGCGGGCGAGAGATAGTCGTTCCAGCAGCGAACGGGATGCCCGCGGTGATCGAGAAAGCCCTCCTGATTGTCGCCGAGACCGTAGTAATGTTCATCGTCGGGGGAAGCGAAAGTCGCGCCAACCGTAAAGAAGGGCGGATCAGTGGGACGGCGATCGTTGTTCAAACTCGCTGTACCATCCTTGTGATTGGGCACAGCCTGGTCCCACCCCGTCATCTCCAGAAGCGTTTTGCCATCGGGCGTGCTAAACGTGATGTGCGCGCCCGGTGTCGATCCGTTGAAGAACTTCGCGATGTCCATTTCTGTGGAAAGCTTCTGATGCAGCGGCGGATGATCGCGCTCGACGGTGGCGACGATGCGCGAGGACTGGTAGACCTCGTTGAGGTCCGTCTGGCTCTTCGACCAGCCTTCTCCATTGGGCGCGCCAACAAACCCATAGCCGGGCTTGGCGAGGGCGTTTTCGTGCTGCAAACTCAGCGTGACGCGCAAAATATTGGGCGCGTAAGGCTCCAGGACGATGGTTTCGCCTTTGCGGTCGATCTCCAACTTTTGGGCAGATGTCTGTGCTGGAGCGATAGTGGAAGCGACGAGGAATGCTGCCACAATTGCGGCGCCGGATGAATACCTTTTCATATGCAGCTCCAAAAGTTTGAAAAAGAATCGCGCCAATGAGTGTAAACCGGGACGCTGCTTGCGCGCCGTAGTCGCACGATTCTGTTCGTGGTTGATGCTGGCCGGAACGATACGATGAATTCGTGGCCAGACCCAAACTGCAGTGGCAATCCAAGACCGTGCTGTTGCTGGTGTTCCCGTTTGTGGGCGCCAACGTAGTACTTGAAACACGCTGGTGGGCGACGCAAATGCCCTCGGTCGCCATCTGGACGCTGTGTCTGAGCATTCTGCTGGGACTGGTTGCGTTCAAGGTGCGTTCGGCAACGTTGGGCGCCGCACTGGCTGGGGCTGCGATTACAGCGAGTCTGATGTATGAAACCTTCTCTTTCCCCTACGTTCCGTGGAGGACCGTGCTGGTACCGGTACTGGCATTGCTGGTGCTGACTTCGCTCGCGACGCGTGCCGGCCACAAGCGCAAGGAAAGCCTGGGAACCGCAGAAAGCAAACGTGGCCGCATTGCATCGCAAGTCGCGGCGAATCTGGGAGTCGCCGCACTGATATCGAATTCATTCGCCGAGTCGTGGTTGATCGAGAGCGGTTGGGTACACGTGCGCATTGCGACGACGCCAGTTTTCGTTCTCGGACTGGCGGCGCTGGCCGAAGCGGCAGCCGATACGGTTTCGTCGGAACTGGGACAAGTCCTCAGCGGAAATCCGCGCATGATTACTACTTTTCGCAAGGCGGAATCGGGGGCGGATGGGGCAATAAGCCTCGGCGGTACGGCGACAGGGATTGTCGCCGCTGGTGCAGTTTCTGCGGCCGGCGCGTGGGCAATGAATGGCGGATGGACGATGCTCGCGGTGAGCTGGGGAGCAGGCGTATTCGGATTGTTCTTCGACAGCCTGCTTGGTGCAACGCTGGAACGCCGTGGATGGATCAATAACGACGCCGTGAACTTCCTGTCGACTGCAAGCGCCGCGGCTTTTGCGCTGGCCTTGCTGGCCGTTAGGTTATGAACCCAGAAATGCGTATTTCCTGCCGTTGGAACCCCACTGCAACAGCACTCTGACACGAGCGTCCTTGGCCGCCGCTTCCGTATCGAACTGGCCTGCTTCCCGTTCATTGCCGTCAGGGAAAACGTAAAAAGTCCACTTTCCGTTGTCTTTCTTGATGGTTGGACCAGGCGCGGGGTGCTTGTCAGTACTCATCGGTTGTCCTTGGAAGGGATTTCCCGGGGATTTTTCGATATTAGCCTGATCATCAAAAGAAAAAATCGTGAGAATCGTAACCTGAGGTCCTGAGGCGAAAAACAAGTCATCTAGGCCAATGGTTACTCACGGTCACTTTGCCTTGCAGCACGGAGCGCGCTGTACTGTTCCGCGGATGTCTCCCTGTTTCTAGTCGAGGTGCAGCCGCCAAAGTGTGTAGCTGAGGATCTCATGCTCCACGCGTTCGGTTTCACCTGTGTTGCCTTCAATGGGAACACGCGCCCGCGGAGACGTGAGAACATCGAGCCCGTTGGCGGCACAAATCTCGTGAATGCGGAAGAGGTGAGCAGCGTCGCTCACAACCACGATGCGCCGCAGGTGGTTCGTGTGGGCGATCACCGCGAGGCGATGCACGGACTGATCGGTGCTGGTGCTCTCGGTTTCGGCGATAATGTCCGACTCCGGAACACCAACGCCCTCCAGATATTGCTCTCCGACAGCGCCCTCTGAGAACTGGTCGCCGCCATCGCCACCGAGCGTGATAATGAGCGGAGCGATGCCGCGGCTATACAGCGATTCGGCATGGTCAAGCCGTGCGCGAAACACGGGTGAGGGCCGGCCGTCGTACTCGGCGGCGCCGAAAACAGCAATGGCATCGGAGGGAGCGGCCTGATCCTGCGCCGCGAAATGCTCGATCTGTACATAGACCCAGCGGCACCAGGCAATACCTGCGAGAACCACAATCCCGAGCAGCACCGGCATCCAACGAAAAATCGGCCGTTTGGGTTTTGTTCCGTCCGGCGGTGGCTTCGGTTGTTCGTTCATCTCCGCTCTCAGCGTTGCAGCACCATCACGATTTCATGGGTAGGAATGGCGCCTTCGCGGAGAATTTCCCAGCGCCCCTCGCCGAGCGAAAGATCGACAATCGTTGTGGGCAGGGACCGGCTGGTCGGACCGCCATCGACGATGAGCGGAATGCGGTCGCCAATCTGGTCGCGTACACAGGCGGCATGCGTGCATTCTGACGCACCCTGCAGATTTGCAGCAGTCGCCGTAATCGGCAGTCCAAAGCGCTCTACCACGGCACGCGGAATAGCGGCGTCCGGAATACGCAGCGCCACGTTCCCCGTGTTGGCAGTCGAACGCAGCGGCAGCTTGGTACCGGCACGCACAATAATCGTGAGTGGCCCTGGCCAAAATCGGTCGGCAAGCTTGTCGAGCAGCGGGTCGCTGTCGCGAGCCAGCTCGTAGGCCTGGCCAAGAGAAGCAATCAGGAGCGAAAGCGGCTTCTGCTTCTGGCGACTTTTGATGCGGTAAATATTCTCGACGGCGTAGAGATTTACCGGATCCACGGCAAGACCGTAGAAAGTATCTGTGGGCATGGCGACTACATCGCCCTTACGCAGGCAGGAGACTATGTAGTCAATCCGGTCTGATTGGGGCTCATCGGGATGGACGCGCAAGATTTCCGCGGACAAGAAGGTCTACCTCGGTTCCCTCGACATTCCGCCATGATCCCGAACTCAACGTCATGCCGCAGCGACGAACCGCTCGTGTGTCGGAACAAGTCGTCGCCCAGAGAGGCCGGGCATTTGCGGATGCCACAAAGACGGAAGCTATCACAGAGCGCTTCGGCGAGCAAACTGAACGCAGCCGTCGATTCAACAACATCTCGCGAGACGGCATAAAATCGCCTAAGCGACTGACGGTTCGCTGGGATGCCTATCCGCATTGTACAGAGTAAGCAGAATGCGCGGTTGAAGGAATTGCGCCGGGCGTTGGCAAGTCCGGGGCGACGCGACGGATTGGCCGGTATCGAAGGGCCAAACCTCCTGATGGAGGCCCTGCAGGCGAGACTGCGGGTCAGATGCGTGTTTGTTGCGCAGGGCTCCGAGAGATTACTGGACGCAATGGAATTGCCGGCAGATCTTGAGGTGCTGGCAACACCGCGCGAACTGCTCGATTCGGCGCTTGCGACGGAGACGCCGCAACCGGTCGCCGCACTGCTGGAACCGCCCGACTGGACCTGGGCGCATGTGCTCGGAGACCCAAAAGAATCCGCACCGTTGATTCTGGTTCTCGCCGGCATTCAGGATCCGGGAAACCTGGGCACGATTATCCGCTCCGCCGAAGCGTTTGGGGCTAATGGGGTTGTCTCTCTAACTGGAACCGTGAATGCCTGGAATCCGAAGGCAGTACGCGCTTCGGCGGGGAGTGTGTTTCGAATGCCGCTGCTGAGTGTCACCGAAGAAGAGATGCTGGAGAGTCTGCGCGGCGCCGGAATTCGCCTCGTGGCCACGACGGTACAGGGGGCGCAAGCTGCCGACCTGATGAACCTTGCTGAGCCGGTGGCTCTCGTCATCGGGAATGAGGGAAGCGGAGTTCCTATGAATCTGACGGCGAAAGCGGATGGAGCCGTCACCATTCCCTGCCCCGGCCCAGTCGAAAGCCTGAACGCTGCAGTAGCGGCCAGCGTGCTGCTGTATGAAGCGGCCCGCCAGCGAGCGGCAAAGACTGGCGGACCTCGCAGCCGGCGCGGAGGATCGCGATGAGTTTGTTTGATGGAGTTCCCGAGGGCGCTGAATCGCCGTTGCTCTCCTCCAAAGCTTTGTCCCGCGGAGCGGCGCCTCTGGCGGAACGGATGCGGCCGCGGACGCTGGAGGAGTACAGCGGCCAGGAGCATCTGCTGGGACCCGGCAAGCCGCTCAGGGTGCAGATCGAGCGAGACGCGCAGGATTCGCAGAGCCTGGGGTCGATGATTTTCTGGGGTCCACCGGGAGTGGGCAAGACGACGTTGGCGAAGATCATCGCCGAAACCACGAAGGCGAACTTCGTTGAATTCTCCGCGGTGATGTCCGGCATCAAGGAAATTAAACAGGTGATGGTCGCGGCAGCGCAGGCTGCCGAGATGCATTCGCGGACCATTCTGTTCGTGGACGAGATTCACCGCTTCAACAAAGCGCAGCAGGATGCGTTTCTCCCTTACGTGGAGCGCGGAACGATCCGTCTGATAGGGGCGACAACCGAGAACCCATCGTTTGAGATCATCTCCGCGCTGCTGTCGCGGTGCCGCGTCTACGTGCTGCAGCCACTCAGCGAAGACCGCATTGTCGAGCTGCTTAGCAAAGCTGTCGAAGACATGGATCGCGGGCTTGGGGAATTGGAATTGTCCGTGGACGACGACGCGCTAAAGTTGATCGCGAGTTACTCCAGCGGCGATTGCCGCAGCGCGTACAACACGCTGGAGGTTGCGGCACAGCTTGCCCTCGGTCCAAACCAGGACGGCACAAAGCACATCGACAAGGTGCTCGCGACCGAGGCCGTGCAGCAGCGCGTGCTGATCTACGACAAGTCCGGCGAAGAGCACTACAACCTGATCTCCGCGCTGCACAAGAGCGTGAGAAACTCCGACCCCGACGCGGCCCTGTACTGGCTGGCCAGAATGTTTGCGGCCGGCGAGGATCCGCTGTACCTCGCGCGCCGCGTAGTGCGCATGGCTGTCGAGGATATCGGACTGGCAGCGCCGGAAGCATTGAATCTGTGCCTCTCGGCGAAGGAAGCGATTGATTTTCTGGGCTCGCCCGAGGGCGACCTGGCGCTGGCAGAAGCGGTGGTGTATCTGTGCCTCGCCCCGAAATCAAACTCTGTCTACACCGCATACGGTGCCGTGCAGCAGGAGATCGAGAATACACGGCAGGAGCCGGTACCGCTGCACCTTCGCAACGCGCCAACGCGGCTGATGAAGGAACTGGACTACGGCAAAGGCTATCGCTACGCGCACGATGAAGAAGGCAAGGTCGCAAACATGGATTGCCTGCCCGATTCGCTGAAAGGCCGCAGCTACTATCACCCGACGCAGGAAGGCCGCGAGAAGGCGCTCGCACAGCGGATGGACGAGATCCGCAAGATCCGCTCGGGCAAGCACACCGGATAAGGCATGCTCCAACTGACTAAATACAGTCGTCGCGACGAGACATCGTCACCGGGTTCGTCACTTCGCGGTTCGCCGTTACCTTAAGAAAGTCTGAACTTCCTCCAAGTCATTTACGTTCCATCACTCATCATGTTCTCAGCTGCGGCCGCAACTTTGGCATGCCATTTGCTGTTTACATCATCAAGTGCAATTGGTTGTAGAGAAAATCGCACAGCACGATGGAGGGTCATCATGGCGCAGGACTGGAACGAGAACACATACGCACAGAAATTTGACGGCAGTTTGCGGCGTGGTCCAAAGTCCCGGCCGGTAGCCGTGACCACCCATCTGCACATGATGAATGAAGCGACCGCGCGCGAAGTAAGGATGTACGCACAAGAGGTTCCCGGAACACCGCAATACGTCTTGGACCCCCGCGAGAATCTCCCTCTCCATCCAAGCCTGCGCGCGCGCGGGCGTCACTACTTCACGTGGTAATTGAGTGTTCTTCGTATGCGGCGCTCATTGCCGCTTTGAAGCAGCCTGTTGCGCTGGAGTATGAGGCAACTGTGCCAGAGCGTCCGTCACGATTCCAGGAGTGAGCACTTCAGGCAAAAGTCGTGGCTGGGTTTCTCCAGGGACATAGAGAGCGTAAGTCGGAACGCCGCTGCGGCCAAAGCTGTTCAGGGCGCGGGTAATGTTGTCGTCGTAGCGGGTCCAGTCCGCGCGCATGAGCACGACGTTTGCATCGGTGAACGCTTTCAGAACTTCGGGCTTGCCCAGAGCAACGCGTTCATTCACCTGGCACGAGAGACACCAGCTTGCCGTGAAGTCGACGAAGACGGGACGGCCTTGGGATTGATAGCGGGCGACCGCGTCGGCGGACCAGGGCTCCCAGAGTGATCCTGATGCGAGATTCATCGTAAGCGTATGATCCGCATCGAATCCGGGTCTAGCTCTCCCTTCGTCCCACCGCGTGATCAGTACGTCGAAGCCAACAGCTCCGATCAAAACGACTCCAGCAACAACGGTGGCCCACATTTTCGCAGGCCACCGCCCCAGGAACCATCCAGCGATCGCAAGAAGCAGGAAACAGCAAAGCAGTGCTGCGAGAACCGTTGCGCCATAGGCATTGGCAAGCACCCACGCCATCCAGATGACCGTTCCAAAGATCGGCACAGACACAGCCTGCTTCAGCACTTCCATCCACGCGCCCGGCCGCGGCAAAATGCGCGTCCATGCCGGTTGCAATGTCAGCGCGATATAGGGCGCCGCCAGCCCAAGTGCCAGCGCCGTGAAAACCGCAAACGTGACGATGGCAGTCTGCGCAAGAGCGTAGCCCATGGCAACTCCCATGAACGGCGCAGTGCACGGCGTGGCGACGATGACGGCGAGCACTCCGGTAAAGAAGCTACCCGTGTATCCCTGTTTTGTGGCGAGCGAGCCACCGGCACTCGTCAGCGTAAGTCCGATCTCAAATTGCCCGGCAAGCGAGAGACCCAGGAAGAAAAGCAGAGCGGCCATCAGCGACAAAAAGACTGGCGATTGAAACTGAAATCCCCAACCGAGATGCGCGCCCGCAGAGCGGAGTCCAAGTAGCACGCCCACCAATACCCAGAACGAAACAAGAACGCCGGCAGCGTAAACGAACCCGTGCGTGCGTAACTTGTGCCGCTCTTCGTTCCCCGATTGCACCAGCGACAACCCCTTGATGAACAGCACCGGGAAAACGCACGGCATCAGGTTGAGAATGAGTCCACCGAGAAATGCGAGGCCCGCGGCTCGCAGCAAGGCCCGGACCAGCTTCTCGTTGCACTGGTCTTGGCGATCCGGTTGCCGAGCTCACAGCGCTCGCCGGGTTCGTCGAGTTAGCGGTAGTTGCCGCATACGATGCGACAGGAACCGGTTTCGGTGCTCGCGGAGGACCAGCAAGCGCGATGAGTTCGTAAGCACGCCCCCCGGAAAGCTGCAGTAAACCCGCAAGCTCTTTAGGACTGGAAGTAAGCGACTCGTCCTTCTTCAGATCGAGCATCAGTCCGTTGGCTGTGGGCGTAACGATCTGCGGCGCGGGATTCGAAAGAATATCCGGCTCGCCGGAAAGAAGCTAGCTTCGGTCTCACTTTGCCCAGTATTCACGGTCATTCGAAAGCCTGCCGCTGTCGGCACAAATCCGATCTTCAGACCGGCTGGCGGCCTTGCGGGAAGCTTATTCGCAATCCGCGCCCAGATGTTCTGATCAGGCTGAACCGTTCCGCTCCCTGCCCCGATCGGCCGCGTGATTTCAAGCTCCGTCTTCTCAGGAATGCAGCTTCCGCGGCACACCAGCCAGTCGACCTTGGCATGAAGAAGAGCTCGACCAGGAGCGCCAGCGACAACGTTCACCTGAAACGGAAACAGCACTTCGTTTTCGTAGCCGAAATCCATCAGCGGGCCAAGCGGAAGCCGCTTGGGGATGGGAAATTGGAGCGGGCCGCGGTTGGACCCCTTGCGGGCTGGTCCACTTGATGCGGGGCGGTTCGCCCGCATCTCCGGGATTCTTCCAGTACACGTGCCAGCCTGGTTCGAGCTTGAAGTAGAGCCCGACATTGTTTGCGCCCGGATGAAACTGCGCTTCGGGAGCAATCAGCTGAACGTGCACATGCGGCAGATCGGCAGAGGTCGAAGCACCCTGCGCCGAAAGCTGCAGCAGCGAACCTGCAGCGATCAGTCCTGCGAGCGCGAAAATAGGGCGAAAGAATCGCATCAGAATTAAACGAACACCCTGCTATTGGACGCGCGCGAAACCGGAGTTTGTTACGCGCCATTTCGATTGCGGACGAATCAACCATGCACTCACCCAACCCTCTGCGCATGTTCGCGAAAGATGCAGACATTCTGAACGCATTTCACGCCCGCGGCTCGCGCGCGCGCGATGGCCTTGTCATTGATCACATCCTCCTGCAGCCACAGGTACGGGATTCCCAGGCGGATCACGTCTTCAACAATCGGCGGAACCTTGTCCGAGGCGCGGAATACATCGACCAGGTCGAGTCCCTTGGGGTAATCCTTTTTTGCCGCGGCCTGCGCCGACTCGAGATCGGGATAGCACTTGAGACCAAGCACCTCGGTGAGCGCGGGATTGACCGGAAAAACGTGATAACCCTGCATCACAAGGTACCGGCCGATATTGTGGCTGGCGCGCCAGGACTTCTCGCTCATGCCGACAACGGCAATCGCCTGCGAGTTGCGCAACATTTCGTTGATGAGGGCGGGATCGTTCATGTCAGTTCTCAGGTTCCAGGGCTCAGTTCGGATGGTCCGAATCTGGTTTGATCCTACACGTCCAAGTCATCGGATTCACTGGCGGAAACGGCTGTGCCGCGGCGCTTGGCTAATAAGAAGCCGCGCAAAAATGGCTCGAGATAGCCGTCGAGCACTTTGTCCACATCGCCCACCTCCACCTTGGTGCGATGATCTTTGGCAATGCGGTACGGCTGCAGCACGTACGAGCGAATCTGCGACCCGAAGTTGATCTCGAGCTTTGTGTCTTCCACCTTCTTGCTCACCGCGCGCTTCTTTTCAAGCTCATATTCATACAGCCGCGAGCGCAACATCTTCATCGCCTTCTCGCGGTTCTTATGCTGACTGCGCTCGTTCTGGCATTGCACGACTATTCCCGTAGGAAGATGCGTCATGCGCACGGCGGAGTCGGTGGTGTTCACGTGCTGGCCGCCCTTGCCGCCTGAGCGATACGTATCGATGCGCAGATCTTCCACCTTGAGATCCACATTGATGGTCTCGTCGATTTCCGGTGAAACATACACCGACGCGAACGAGGTGTGGCGGCGCTTCGCAGAATCGAACGGCGAGATGCGCACCAGGCGGTGCACTCCACTTTCGCCGGCAAGCAAGCCGAATGCGTATTCGCCCATGATGGTGAAGGTGGCGGACTTGATGCCGGCTTCCTCGCCATCCTGGTAATCGTTCATTTCGGTTTTGAAGCCCTGCTGCTCAGCCCATCGCAGGTACATGCGCAGCAGCATCTCGGCCCAGTCCTGGCTTTCGGTACCACCGGCGCCGGGGTGCACCGTGACTATGGCGTTGAGCGCGTCGGCCTCGCCCGAAAGCATGGTGCGGGCTTCCAACTCTTCGGTGAATGTCGCAAGGGCTTTGATGTCGCGCTCGAGGTCAGCGAGAACGTCTTCGCCTTCGCGCGCGAGTTCGAAGTAAGCATCGATGTCGCCGGTGCGGCGCACAAGTTCGTCGTCATCGGCGATGAGCGACTCCAGCCGCTTGCGGTCGCGCATAAGAGGTTTACCCGCGGCTGAATTCGACCACATCGCGGGGTCGGCAAGCTTGGTTTCGATTGCGGCTAGTTCCCTGCGAAGGCGGGCAGGGTCAAAGATACTCCCGCAGGTCGCGAACTTGATCGCGCACCGGAGCGTAGGCGTATTCCAGATCGGTGATTGCCATGCTTTGCTCTTAGGACCTGACTTGTTAGCGAGTTGGCTGGTCGAGCGGCCGCGCAAGCGACCTTCGACTGCACTGTGGTAAGTATAGCGGAGCCTGCAGGATTAGCGGCGCTGGCGTCAGCTGACGTCCCTCGCGACGATCCGCCTGATTTCACTCTTCCCCGACCAGGCCAGGACGACGATCGAAAGCAAGACACACAGCCACGCAAACGACGTCGCCGTGCGCGGTGTAGAAGGTGATGTCGTCGCGAAATCCGTATTGCGCGGGAAGCGCATCAACCTGGTGCCGCGGGATACTCTGGCGCACCCGGCCGTAAGGATCGATGACCGCCGTGACACCGTTGTTGGTGTCGCGCAAGCAGCCAGCGCCGATTCTCGATGGCGCGCATGCGAGCCATGTTCAGGTGCTGCCAGGGAGCACTGGTATCGCCGTACCAGCCATCGTCGCTGATGTTGACCAGCACTTCGGCGCCGAGCTGCGCGAAGTGGCGAACCTCATCGGCAAACACCGCTTCGTAGCAGATAAAGACGCCGTAGCGATGGCCGTTGAGCCGGAACGTCGTGCGTTCTGTGCCCGGCGTAAACCGCGAAACCGCGCCCGTAAGCTTATGAGCGAAGAAGAGCAGCTTCGGAAACGGAACGAATTCGCCGAACGGCACGAGATGAATTTTGTCGTAGCGCCCGATCTCCTGCCCGTCCGCCGCAAACACCATCGCCGAAACATGATCGAGCATCTCGTTCCCCGCTGGATCAGGATTCGATCCGATCCCACTCACAATCAGGGGCGCCTTCTCGGCTTGAACGATCGAGGCCATCGCCTTTTGAAAGCGCGGGTCGTTCTCAAAGAAAGGCGCCGGCGCCTCTGGCCAGACAACGAGATCGGGATGCGTGGGATAAGGCGGGCAGATGATTTCGCCATTGCCGGTCCTCCAGTTTGCGGAATTCCCGCGATGTAGGTCTTGCATTGCTCGCCAGCGAGATGCTCAAACTGAGCGATATGGCTCTCCCACTCGCCCGGACCCGCCCATGCATTGTCGCCGCCCACATCAAGATTGGGCTGGATGAGGACTGCGGTGGCGGAGGAATTGGACAGAGATGCGAGTGGTTTCAGCAGACTTGGTTTCGGGAAACTCGCGAGCATGACTACCAGCGACCGCTATCCCAATCTGCACATTCAACAGCAACCGGCTTGCCCGGCCAGTTTCGGCTCGTTTCCGCGCCTGACGATTCCCACGATGGCTGCATTGGCCGCAACGAGAACAAAGCTAAGACCATAAACGCCGGTCCATGGAGCCAAGGTAATCGCCAGGCAGTTGTCCACCTGCGAATAGCCCAACTGATCCCACGGCACACTCGTAATGCGTGCCGCAGCAAGATCAAGCGCAACCCACAAAAATGGCGCGGCGGCCGAGTGCAAGGCTGTGCTTCCCCGTCGCCCGCCGAACCAGCATCACGCCCAGACCAAACAAGCCAAAATACAACCCCAGCACCAGGCTGAACCCAATCAGCAGCAGCGTCGGCGCCCCCGTCGGCATATCGCCGTAGCGCATCATGGTGTCGCGAACCCAGTAGCAGTTGCCCATGTACCAGAGCACGCCGCAGAGGTAAGCAATCAAAAAGGCGCGCCGCAATGGCCGAGCACTCTCCACCGTCGCCGGGCTCAGAATCGCCCAGAGCAGCGGCACCAGGCCGAACCACGCAAAGATGCTGCGCCACGGCGGCATGGGGCCTGCCAGCGGGAACGGCAGTTCCAGCAGCGCAGCCGACAAAACCGCTGCTCCCCACAACCTCATTGAATGCCAGCGCATACAGGGTGGAGTTTAATCCATCGGACCCGGTCGAGCGAGCTCCGCCATCCAGCATTCCGCGATACAAAGGCCTCACGTGATCAAAGAAATGGCGATCAGCTTTGATAAGAGCAGAGCCACATAATCGAAATCAGCCATTTCCGCAGAGTCCTCAGCTTGAAACCAGTTACAATCCTTCCATGACTCTTGCCATCTTCGGAATTCGAGTTCTTGAAGTCATGTTTTTCGTCGGGATGGCGGGCTCGGCCGTCGTGGTCCTCATCAGCTTTGTCGAGGATTTCAAGGAATTGTTCGGCAAAGATTAACGGCTTTTGTCCGATCTTTCCTGTATTTTGAGACATTTATGTTTAGGTGTTGACGCCCACAACGTACGGCACTAAACTCAGCCAAGGGCGCACGACAAAGCAGCCCTTTGTGAGCTGGGCGGCAGTAGCACCTCGCCGACGCGATAAGTAATGGCATCCAATCGAACGACCGTAGCCCCACCGTCAGACCGCGTCCGGCTCATCGTGGCATCCTCCGTGATGCTCACGTTCATCTCCTTTTGGCGCGCCGCCGCCATCGTTCTCAACGACATGGCCTCTTCCGCCTTCTACGCCGGCGGCATCGCCGAGCAGGCCGTAGGAGCGGCCGCTCCCTGGTTCATCCTGGGGGTCATGTTATTCAGCTTTGCCGTCTGCTCCGTTTATGTTGAGAGCTGCTCAATGTTTACCCGCGGTGGTGTTTACCGCGTGGTCAAAGAGGCCCTCGGCGGCACATTCGCCAAAGTCAGCGTCTCCGCGCTGATGTTCGATTACATTTTGACCGGGCCAATCTCAGGAATCTCTGCTGGCCAGTACATCACCGGCCTGCTCAACGAGATGATGAATGTGGCGAACAACAGCCACTGGCTTCCCCCTGCGTTGATTAATGCAAACAATCAGCCCTTTCAATTCAATGCCAATCACAGTGCGGTCTTGTTCGCGGTCCTGGCGACCACTTACTACTGGTGGGAGAATGTAAAAGGGATTGAGGAATCCAGCGACAAAGCCCTGCGCGTCATGCAAATCACGACCATCATGGTTGTGATTCTCATGATCTGGGGCGGTTACTCCGTCTTGGTGAGAGGCGTCAATCTTCCTCCTTCGCCCATACCGGCACACCTGGTGTTCAGCGACGACGCGCTGGGCTTCCTTAAAGGAAGAGGATTGCCGCTTCTGGGCCTGTTCGGGATTCTGATGGCGTTTGGCCACTCCATTCTCGCCATGAGCGGTATGGAAACCCTGGCGCAGGTCAACCGGGAAATTCAGCATCCAAAACTCAGAAATCTGAAGCGCTCCGCAATCGTAATCGCAATCTATAGCCTCGTTTTCACAGGCGGCGCCACTCTCCTGGCGTCAATGCTGATTCCATCCGGACCGCGCACCCACCTTTATCGAGACGATCTGATTGCGGGACTCGCGATGTACATGGTCGGACCCATGTTCTGGCGAATCGCGTTCCGCATCTTTGTCGTCATCGTCGGCTTCCTGATTCTCTCCGGAGCCATCAACGCGTCAATCATTGGCTCGAACGGCGTTTTGATGCGCGTCGCTGAAGACGGTGTACTCACCGATTGGTTTCGCAAGCCGCATCCGAAGTTCGGCACCAGTCATCGCATCGTCAACTTGGTGTACATCCTTCAGCTGATCACGATCCTCGCCAGCCGCGGCAATGTCATCATGCTCGGCGAGGCCTATGCGTTCGGCGTGATCTGGTCATTCACCTTCAACAACATGGCGATGCTCGTGCTGCGCTGGAAATACCGCGGCGAACGCGGCTGGAAGATGCCGCCCAATTTGCGCATTGGCAAGACCGAAATTCCCGATTGGCCTCATATCTGTCTTCCTCGTATTGCTGACGGCGGCAATAGTGAACTTGTTCACAAAATCCGTCGCTACCGTAAGCGGCCTGATCTTCACCGCCAGCTTCTTCATCATCTTCACCATCTCTGAACGCCAGAATCTGCGCAAGCATGCACTCACCGCGCGCCAGATGAAGGATCACTTCCAGTTGGAGCACCAGGACACCGTCAGCCGCGAATCCGTCGCTCTTCGCCCCGGCGGCATCATGGTCACGATGCGCGATTCCAACAATCCGGTCGCGTTGAAATGGGTGCTCGCTCGCACCAGGACAGAAGATCGCGACGTAGTCGTCATGAGCGTCCGTATGATGGGCGCAGGCGGTCCTGAGTATCTGAGCGCCGAAGATCAAAGCTTCAGCGAACACGAACAGCTCCTCTTCACCAAGGCCGTATCCATCGCAGAAAGCTTCGGCAAGAAGGTGTCTCTGCTTGTCGTTCCTGCAGGAGACGTGTTCGCAGCTCTCGTGCAGGGCGCGAATTCGTTGGAAGTGGATTCAGTAGTGTCAGGCCAGTCGACCTCGATGACGGCCGAGGACCAGGCCTTCCACCTGGGACAGGCCTGGGAAGCTCTGCCGGAACCAAAACGCCAATTCAATTTCTACGTTGTTGGCTCGGATGGCGAGACCAAGGTGTTCTACATCGGTCCTCACGCACCCACACTCGGGCCCGACGATGTCCAGCTGGTTCATCGCCTGTGGCTGAATATGCGCCGCGACCCTTCCGTGCAGGACCTGCATCACAGCGACATCATCACCTACGCGCTCACGCGCCTGGCGGGCCAGTATGCACGCGAAAAGGTGGAGATACTTCGCGACCTGCGAAATTATCGCGCATCGGAGTCGCCAACTCTGCGCATCGGCGGGCAGGATCTTACCGGAGTTGCGTCACCGTCTTCGGTTCACGATCCTGCGCAGCCTGCCAACAAAGCTCCCCGCGGCGTCTAATCTGCGTGCTTCCTGCGCGGCGAGTTATAGAAGCACAGTAACCAGACATACCTTACTTATGGAGACTTACCGGATGCCCTGTTTCAATCCCTAATCGGATTTTGACGAGTTACTTTCGAGCAGGCAAAAATGGCGCGGATCGCCCGCTCAAGAGCGGGGAATCACTTGTGTAAATGCCTTAACCTTCCCCGCCTTCTTTGAATTTCCTTTGATTTTCGGTAGCTTCTTCTTCATTTGCGTCTTCACGCAACTAAAGTCGCTGCAAGTTACCCTTTTCCGTTTGTAAACGCCTCCCCTGTTCGGTATTGTCTGGGTTCAGTAACAGAATCCAGAAAGAACGAGGATCTTGCGCATTTTGGAGCTGCGCCCGGATCGTCCGAGGAGGTTTGGTGGGAGTAGCAGAAATACTGCAGCACATCGATCGCGAGATCGCGCAACTGCAACAAGCGCGCGCACTGCTCAAGCGGTACAGGCAAGACTTTGAAGGCACCCAGAACAGGCGCGGCCGGCAAGAGTAAAAAGAAAAGGAAATTAACGCCCGAGGGACGGAAGCGCATTGCCGAGGCAGTGAAGCGCCGCTGGGAGAAGCAGAGAAAAGCTTCCGGCGGCAAATAGATCGATCAGCAAGAGGGCTGGGAGCGACTGCCAGCCCTCAGTGCTTTGCTGAAAGCTTAGATCGATTCGCCGGGCGCAATCCGGATCACTTCAATTGAGCCCTTGAGCAGAGCGTCAAGCTCGTCGGGGGTGCCGGTCAGTGGCGGAAACGTCCCGAAGTGAATGGGCAGGATCGCATTCGGCGCCAGGAATTGCGCAGCAAGTGCAGCTTCCTTGCGGGCCCATTGTGTAGAAACCGCCAATGGGCAGCATCGCAATCTCCGGATGATAAAGCTCCTTGATCAGCTTCATGTCGCTGAAGACCGTAGTGTCTCCTGCGTGATAGAGCACGGGACCATCGGAGATGGTGAGGACGAAGCCGGCAGCAACGCCTGCGTATTGCGTCCCGTTCTTGCCCTCGACGCCGGCTGAGTGCTTGGCCTCAACCATCGTCACCGCCACATCATCCAGCTGGACGGTTCCACCTATATTCATGCCGGTGATCTTCTCCGCGCCTTCCTTGTTTATGTGCGCGGCAAGTTCATAGATCGCGACGACATTCGATTGATGCTTTCTGCGCAACCGGAACGGCATCGGAGACATGATCTCCGTGTCCATGCGTCAGCAGAATGTAGTGAATTTTTTCAGGAAGCGCGAATCCCTTCGGGTATTTGGGATTGTGCTCGATAAAGGGATCGATCAGAATGTTGGTGCCCTTGGCGGTTTGAACCAGTACGGTGGCGTGTCCGAGCCACGTGATGCGCGTGCCTTTCAGTGATGTCATGTCTGCTCCAGTTGGGGATGTTTCAGAAACGAGGCCGATAATTGGATGCGAGAGAGCGCAGATAGATTGCCATTATCACCCAGTGACATGAACCTGGTCGTCAGCGGACCCCGGCTTACCGCGTGATGATGACTTCTGAAATGCTGTCCTTGGCAAGAAACTGGCGAAAGCCCGACCACTGGTTGAACAGGTCCTGAATGATTCGATTGGTAAAGGCTCGCTGAATCGGAAACGGCTGGGCAAGCTGCATTTCCACGGTGTCACCCGCGGTGATATGAAAGCGGCAATGGGCCGACTCGTCAGGATTCTTGCGCGTGTGAAAGAACGCGAGAACCTGGCCGCCTGGATTCAACGACGCGTAAAGATGGCTCACCACCGCAGGGACGAACGGATCCGGAATGTAATCAAGAGCCGTCCAGAGCAACACGATGTCGTACATCTTCCCGCCGAAGTTGAGAGTCTGTTTCAAATACCCTTCGGTGTCGTAGATCGGCTTGTCATCTTCATCGACACCCTTTTTCCATGAGCCGGTGCAGGCCTCGGTCGCCAGATCGGTCATAAAGACGCTGTGACCGAGGCTGGTGAGGTAATTGATATTGGTGGGAGAGGTGGCGCCGGAGTCGATGATGCGAAGACCAGGCTCAGCCTGCAGCCGTTTGCGCAACGCCGCCCAGCCTCCCGAATGACGCGGGATGCGGGGGCCGCTGGCGCCAGAACCGGCGGACGAAGCGCCTTCCTTCTTGTCGAACCAACCGCGAATCACTGTGAGATCCCCTTGTCATGGGACGCGTTCAACGCACGGCGTCCCGTTCGCACGGCGAGGCTATGCGTTCGTTGCGGGGACGGCCTCAGGCGCTTTGGCTCCCTGCGTGAGATCAACTTTTCCGCGGAATATGGCATTGTCTTCAACGGCAAGGCGCAGCGCGCGCACATCGCCTTCCACAACGCATCCAGAGCGCAGTTCCAGGCGGCCGCTAGCCACGATGTTGCCCTGCACCGCTCCCTGGATAAGGATGTCGCGCGCCGTAAGGTCTGCTGCAACGTTTGCGCTGGGACCGATGGTCAAGCGGCTCTCCGTCAGCGTGACGGTTCCTTCGACGCGCCCATCGATGATCAGGTCTTCCCCGCCCTTCACTTCGCCGCGGATCACGACGGACTTGCCAATCCGAGCTGAACCATTTTCGGTTGCCATGGAATCAATACCCTTTCAAAATCGTTTGAATTCGACCGACACCCTCTTGGCGTCCAGTTTTTGGTGAAACCTTTGCGTCCAGACCCTTCCGGTTGCCCGGAACCATGCGGGTAAAACGCCCAGGAAGAAGCAAAAGTCCCTTCTCGAACTATAGCATCGGGGCGGAACCCTTCAATTTAAGAAACGCTGGCGGCGGACCAGCGTCCAAAACTAAAGAAACACCCAGCCAACTGGAAATGGAGGACGATACACTGGGTACAGTGCGCCTCATCGCGATGTCGGTGCTGATAATGCCGCTGGCCGCGGCGGCCCAGATCGTGGCCGGGCATGAACCTGATGCGCTCGTGCAGAGAGCGCTCGCGCATGAAGTCACCGCCGCAAGCGACGCACAGCACCCTATGCGTTACCGCCTGCACAAGGCCAGTCCGCGGTTTTCTTCGACCAAAGAAATCTTCGAGACCAAAGATGGAGTAGTAGCTCACCTGATCGCCGTGAATGATGCGCCTCTCAGTCCAGCGGACGAACAGAAGGAACAGGCGCGCCTGAACGGCCTCCTCAGCGATCCCGGCAGACAAAGTCACCGCAGGCAATCACAAGATGCAGACACGGCGCGCGCGATTAAGGTGCTGCGAGCCCTCCCCATGGCGTTCGTGTACCAGTTTGCAGGTACTGGCGACGGGCCGACCGGCAAGGTGAAGAAATTCACCTTTAGACCAAACCCAAAGTACGACCCGCCCGACTTCGAGATGCAGGTTCTGAAGCAAATGACGGGCGAGATCTGGATTGACACAGACTCCGAGCGCGTGGCGCGGCTCGAGGGACACCTGCAGCAGGACGTGGATTTTGGCTGGGGCCTTCTGGGCCGACTCAACAAAGGCGGTTGGATCGTGGCCGAGCAGGCAAATGTGGGGGAACATCAGTGGCGCGTCGTGCATTTCCAGATGTCTATGAGCGGCCGCGTATTGTTCAAGAATAAGGTCTTTGATACCACCGAAGACGAAAGCCAGTTCGCTCCGCTCCCCCTTGGACTCTCCTATCAGCAGGCCATCAAGATGATGAACACCGGATCAGGCACGGAAGAGAGCGATTCACGCCAACAATAAAGCGGCCTCGACTAAGTCGAGGCCGCATGATTGCGTTGCGATTCGCCTTACTTGATCCGGATAAAGATCATGGCGAAGGTGAACAGCGTGAGCGACTCGATGAAGGCCAGTCCGAGAATCATTAGCAGCTGAATGGTTCCGGCGGCCCCTGGGTTGCGCGCCACCGACTCCACGGCTGAACCAACAGCTCTTCCCTGTCCGATACCGCAGAGTCCAGCGGCAAGGGCAATACCGATGCCGATACCAATTGGAGCCAGATTGACAGGGGCAGAGCCGCCGTCAGCGAACGCCGGAACTGCGAAGCACAGCAGCGACAGCATGAACAGAACGTTTTGCAATTTACGCATATTTCTCCAGCTTCTCTAAAATTAGCCGCCAGTGGGTGGTTGAGGCTCACCGTGCTGGCCCCCTCACGCTTGCGGCCTTTCCGTTTATCCGGAGCGGAAGCTTTCTCCGGCGGAAATCTTTTCACCTGTCAGTAGTCCGCTTTCCGTTGTCAGTCAGGCATCGCTGAGACGTCGGCAGACATTCTTAAAACTGATCACTGAAAACTGTTCTTCAATGTTCGTGGCGCGTCGCCTCGCCGAGATAAATCATCGGCAGGTACGTAAACACCAGCGCCTGCACCAGCGAAACCAGGACGTGCAGCGCAAGAAAGACGATTGGAATCGCCAAAGGAATGAGCGAGAAGAAGACCAGGGTGACCAGGTCGCCGGCGAACATGTTGGCCCATAGACGAATCGTGAGCGACATCATGCGCGCCACGTTCGAAATCACTTCGATCGGGAAGAGCAGCCACGCAATCCACCAGACCGGCCCCGCGAAGTGCTTCAGATATCCGATGATTCCCTGGTCCTTCACACCGTAGAAGTTGTAGTAAAGGAAAACGGTGACCGCCAGTCCGAAAGGTACGACGGCCGAACTCGTAGGCGGCGCAACGCCTGGAATGAGACCAAGCAGATTGCAGGTAAGGATGAAGAGGAAGAGACAGCTGACAAAAGCCTGAAACCGCTCGTAACCATGCCCGATGATCACATGGGCTTCGCCACCGATAAACTCATGGAGCATTTCTGCGATGTGTTGCTGTATCGGCGGCTTTTCTACGGAAAGGCTGGCACGAATCCAAACAAAGAGCGCGATGAACCCCAGAACCACCAGCAGTTCGATCGCAAAAGTGTCGTCGATCGGGGCGGCCGGGTTTGCCGGATGAACGCCGACCATGTTCAGAAGTGCGTCGACCGGGCCGGCAAATAGCCGGTTCAGCAGGTTTGTAATTCCAAGTGCTTCTTCCATGAAGACGAATAACTTTCTGTTCCGGGTAAAAAATAATGCGGCCAGACAGGGATCGAACGTTAGCCGCGCAATAACTTGAGCGCCTCCCACGTCAGCGTAATGACTGCCAGACTCAAGCCGCAGACAAGAGCTATGGGCGATCCCCGGAAACATTTAAGGCTACCATAAATGACCGCTCCAAAGATCAGCAGACGCAACAGAATGAACGCGATCGAAAGCCCAACACCGCGCGGAGCAGTCTGATTCCTCATTCGGGAATTGATGATCCTCACCAGCCGCCGCCACTCGAAAATGCTGGCGGCGGAAACGAGGGCTCCGGAAGCAAACAGCGCACCGGTCCCCCAACCGCCGGCCACCCAGAGAATAAGAGAAACCAAACAACCCAGAATCAATGTCTTATAGATTGCGCTCTTCAGCAACACTTGAAGCGCCTCATCGGAGAGTTGCGCAATCGCTGGAGCCGGTTCGTTCATTTTCCTGTACCTGTTCCCGGCCCTGAATCGTCCGCTTTTGGGCCTTTACCCGCGCCCTTCTTCGCGCTCGCCGTAACCACCATGCGTACCACGTAAACGATGCCGGATAAGCCGCCAAACAGAATGCCCAAAAGGGTGATCCACGTCTGATGGAAGAGCTTGTCGAGTCCCGCTCCAATCAGCCACCCCACAAACGCCGACGATGGCAGCAGCACCGCCACCTGCATCATTCTTTCCGCTTCGGCAAGAGATGCAATGCTGCTCCTGAATGTTGAGCGCTGCTGCGATTTCGGAAGTGGGCGATTAAACGGCATCCATCGTGGTTATACACGAAGCACTGCACGGAAGTCCCTCCGCAGGCGGTCCTTCAGCAGCAGCATGACAGGGCTTATTTGCGTCCGGCAATCAGCGAAAACAGTCCGCCAGAGCCTCAGCAGTCTTCTCATTGAAGGGGGCGAAGCTTAGATTTGAAAGGAAGACGACCACCATTTGATCTCGCGGATAAATGAGCAGAAATGCGCGGCCCCCCACCGTGTCTCCTCCGTGGTGAAAGATCGGCCTTCCCTGCGAATCTGTTCCAATGCGCCACCCAAATCCCACTCCGGTTTTTACTCCGCCGCTTGTCTCTTGCGGCGTAAACAGCAGCTCATATTCCTGTGCGGGCAGGGCGCTTGGCGTTGTGTGCTCCAGGCCGAACTTCACAAGATCATCCACGCTGGAGAGGTATCCTCCCGCGGGCAAGCGGTCACTCGTGTCGAGGTAGGGACCATTCGACAGCGCTCCGTTGTCTTCCTGGCTGTAACCTCGAGACCGCCACTCGACAATCGACCGGTTCGAATCCGGCACCGTCGACTCCATGCCGAGCGGCTTTAGGACCGCCTCCCTCATATAGTCGGCATAATTCTGTTTGCTCGCGCCTTCAATGACCGCTCCTAAAAGCACATATCCGAACGACGAATAGTGATAAGCGGCGTTCGGAGGGCTGACCAGGGGATCGTTCTCAAAGCGCTTCAGACTGTCGGTGACGCTGGCGAACAAATCGCGGTTCAAATAGTCGTTGCGTCCGTAGTGCCGAATGCCTCCCAAGTGCCCAGCGAGTTCGCGTGAGGTGATTGGAACTCCCTTGTCGGGAAACGAGGGAACATACTTATGAATGTCCGCGTCCAGACCCAGTTTGCCGGAATTCGCAAGCCGGACGACTCCCTCGGCGGTGAGCAGCTTCGACAGACTGCCAATCCTGAAAAGCGTGCTCGACCGAACCGGCACATGCTGCTCAACGTCGGCTTCACCAAAAAACCAGGTCCAGGTTGGATGGCCGACGCGCGCCACTGCAGCCGCAGCACCGGGCAAGTGGTTTTTTACTGCGAATGCTTGCAGCAGGGCCCCGGCTCTTCCTTCTGCGCTCGACGCCGGAGCGGGTGATTGCGCTTCGATCTGGGGGCAAACGCAGGCGATCGTCGCGAACAGGACAAGAGCAGGCATGCAAAGGAAACCGTGTACTGAAGTCCAGCAGCACTTGTAAAGAAACGGCATACAGCCTCCGAAGGGTTTGAAACTGGAAGGCGACTCTTGGGACTTTTGTAGGACCCCTTCAGAATGACCGATGTCGGGCCAAAACGCGAGAAGAAAGACTCACCGATCCGTTGGCTGCTCCGGTTGCATCCAACCTGTCGTTCTTCCCGTTCAGCTCCAGGATCAACAGCTTTTGAATCCGCGGCGCGAGCTGGGCCGCTCTGCACGCCGCGGTTTCCTCCGTTGCGAACGCTATACTGACCATTGGAACTCATCGACGTGAACAAAGGCTGACAAACGTGTTTGATTCGGAATTCGAGCGCAACCTTTTTGACTTGCGCAAGGCCAAACTGGTCGAGATTGAAAAGCTGGGCCAGGCCGCGTATCCCAACCAGTTCCCTGCCTCGCATACCATCCCTCAGATCCGCGCCAAATGGGGTGACGCGACGGCAGAAGCACTGGATGCCGATCGCACCACGGTGGCCATCGCTGGCCGCATCATGGCGATTCGCGTCATGGGCAAGGCGGGCTTTGCCACGCTGCAGCAAGGCGGCGAGCGCCTGCAGATTTACGTCCGCATGGACGCCGTAGGGGAGCAGGGCTGGGCCCTCTACAAGCTTCTGGATCTGGGCGACCACGTCGGCGTCAGCGGGTATCTCTTTCGCACCCGAACCGGCGAACTGAGCGTACACGTAGAGCGGCTCACATTCCTGGCCAAAGCCATGCTCGCGCTCCCGGAAAAATTTCACGGCCTCGCCGACGTCGAATTGCGCTATCGGCAGCGCTATGTCGACCTCTTCTCCAATCTCGAAGCCCGCGAAGTGTTCGTGAAGCGCGCAAAGGTCCTTCGCGCACTGCGAACATTCTTTGACAGCCATGGCTATCTTGAAGTCGAAACCCCGATGATGCAGACCATCGCCGGCGGCGCCAACGCGCGTCCATTCAAAACGCATCACAATGCGCTCGATATGGATCTGTTCCTGCGCATCGCGCCGGAACTGTATCTGAAGCGCCTGGTCGTCGGCGGCCTCGATCGCGTCTATGAGATCAATCGTAACTTCCGCAACGAAGGTGTAAGCACGCAGCACAATCCCGAGTTCACCATGCTCGAGTTCTACCAGGCATATGCGAACTACCAGGACATGATGCAGTTGACGGAAGACCTGGTCGAGTTTGTTGCGCGCGAGGTGAACGGAACGACGGTCACAGAATTAAATGGCAATACCATTGACCTCGGAAAATGGACGCGCCTGACAATGACCGAGGCGATCCACCAATATTGGCCGGAAGAAGCGGGCGCGAAGCCGGCACTCGCTGCATTCGAATCAAGCGAAGTATTGCAGGCCAGAATGCATGCGGCGATTTCCTCGATTGAGGGCGCAGAGGGACAGAATCAGGCAACCACTGAGCGCTCATCCGTCCTCAGGACGATTCGGACAGCGATTGCCGCGGTTTACTACGATTCAATGAGGGGTGCGCCGCTGGGCAAGCTGATCTACAACCTGTTCGAGGCGGTGGTCGAGCCTTTTCTGATTCAACCTACGATCATCTACGACTACCCGACCGTCGTCTCCCCGCTCTCGAAACAGAAGCCCGACGATCCGGAACTGGGTCGAGCGCTTCGAGATTCTTCGCCGGCGGCTTCGAACTCGGCAACGCCTTCAGCGAACTCAACGACCCGGTCGAGCAGCACAAGCGCTTCGAAGACCAGCTCAAAGAACGCGACCGTGGCGACGAAGAAGCCCACCAGATGGACGAAGACTACGTACGCGCCCTCGCCTACGGCCTGCCCCCCACCGGCGGCGAAGGCATCGGCATCGATCGCCTCACCATGCTTCTCACCGGCTCAAAATCAATACGCGATGTAATCCTGTTCCCACTCATGCGCAAAGAGCAGGAGTCAGCAAACAAGGATCAGGAAGTGTACCCACCGGCACCTGATTCCAAATAAACATGCGGCGCCATTCTGGGCGAACGGAATGCCCCTCTTTCCTGAAGGTGTCAAGCGAGCGGGGTCCCAAACGTACTTCAGTTTGGGGGTGGTGAGCGGGGAATCTGCATTTCGTCCTTCTGCGTTTCACGAATTCAGATTCACCACACGAGGAGTCACATTTTTGAAGATCTTATTCGTCGGCGACATCTTCGGCAGCGCAGGACGCAAGATCGTGCGCGAACACATCGGCCACGTGCGCGAGGCCCACAACGTCGAGCTCACCATCATCAATGCCGAGAACGCCGCCGGCGGCTTCGGCGTGACTCCCCAGATCGCCGAAGAACTGTTCGACCTGGGCGCCGACGTCCTCACCACCGGCAACCACGTTTGGGACAAGCGAGAGCTTCTGGATTACTTGAATTCCGCCTCACCCAATAGCCAGGAGCGCGCGCGGCGCGTGCTCCGCCCCGCCAACATGCAGCCCGGCCTGCCTGGGTACGGCGTCTTCGAAGGCATTACAGAGAGCGGAGTGGCGTACGCTGTCGTCGACCTCATGGGCAAAGTCTTCATGAGTGGCACCAACGACCCCTTCAACGCAGCCAATGACCTGGTTGCCGAAAATCAAAGCCAAGATCATCGTCGTCGATTTTCACGGCGAAGCCACCAGCGAGAAAGTCGCCATGGGCTGGCACCTCGACGGACGCGTCACAGCCGTCCTCGGCACCCACACGCACATCCCCACAGCTGACGAGCGCGTTCTACCCGGCGGCACCGCCTACCAGACCGACGTAGGCATGAGCGGCCCTTATGACTCTGTGATCGGCGTCGAAAAAGACCTTGTCCTGCACCGGTTCTTGACCGGTATGCCCGGAAAATTCGAAGCAGCCAAGGGCAATCCGAAGATGTGCGCAGCGCTCATCACCTGCGATCCCGCAACCGGCCGCGCATCCGCAATTCAGCGGATCATGCTCGGCGAATAAGAAGCCCCAACGCGTCGAAGCATGGTGTGAACGCTGAGTGCGGTGGTTGTCGTGAGTCTGAAACTGTTGCCTCACATTCAGCGCTTTCATTCTGAACGAACGGAGCCCCGAACGTTTCAGGGCTCCCGAAGAGCGAAAGCTCTTTGGGGTAGGTTCGGGGTGGTGAGCGAAGAATCTGCTTCTTGCCGTTCAATTTGCGGCGACGTCTTCAGACTAGTTCTGCCCACCCTGCGGAACCGGCCATGTGCGCGCAACCGCATCCTTTTGGGATGCCGGTCTCACCGCCATCATCGATGCCGGCCTGTGCGTCGCCTTCACCAGCTTTCCCTGGTGCGTGAACGTCATCTGCCACTCCATGGCATGGGGACGCGCGGCGGCATCGTCAAAGCGGATGACTTCCATCCCCTTCGCCTGCATCTCCACATCCATCGCCGCAGTGAGCGCTGGAATGCGGCTTGATGCAGGGCAGGCTCTGCGCCGGGCGCGACGATCTGCGGCCTCGCGCCGGCCAGCGCGGCATAACACAGGGCGTTCCCCAGCCAGTCGGTGTTGGCAGTCTCTGCATCTTCGGCGCGAATGTGATTAAAAGCCGAGATCGTCAGCGCATTGATCGGCGCGGGAGAAAAAAGAGAGTATCCGCGCTTGAGAATTGGAACGATGCGGACCCGGCCGTTGCCATTGCGCGGAATCGACGGCTGAGAATACCGTAACATCGCCGGCGCCGTTATTCCGCGTGTACTGCACGAAGAGATGATTGGGAAACGTCGGACAGACGATCTGGCGGGTTTTCCAGTCGCTGTTCAAAAATGCGAGGCCGGCAAAACCCGCATGCTCCGCAATGGACGACTCCGCATCGGCAAGCACAAGCTTATCCTGTTGGGACATCTCGATCCTCAGATCGAAAATCGACCGTATACAGGGGAGTTTGCCGGGATCGCAACCGTTGAGAACGGCCTGGGTTCAACCGGGTCCGGCACAATTCTTTCGTGCTTTGAATTCTCTTGCCCCTGGCTTGGCGCCGGGGAGACAGTGAACGCTACGCACGCAACCGCAAGCACGGCAGCTGCCAGGGTTTTGAGGGGAATGCGGAACGGCACCATGCTGTCTCAAGGGTACCATCGGACACCCAGGGCACAGCCACAAACAGCAAGGGCGGCCCGTTCAGGGGCCGCCCTGCCGGTTTTCAAGAGCACATTTGGACTAGTGGGGCTTGCGAGCCGTCGTGTGATGCCCGGCAGCCGGCTTGTGCACCGGAGCCTTCTTCGCAGTCTGCAGAATCGCATCTTTCAGTACAATCTGCGCGCTCGCTGCAGCCGTTGACGACGGCGGGAACCTGCGTATAGGTGTCGTAGGTTCCGTCCAGTTCCGGACCGCCATCCTTCAGCAGCTTGAGCTCTGAACCTACCGCCGGGATCTCCTTTTCCGGAATCGGTTCCTTCATGTTGACAATGAAGTCAGCCGTCTTGGCGTCCTTGGCGTCCTGGGTTACCGCCACCTTGATCTGGTTGGCGTTGGCATCGATCACAGTGCCCGGGACCGGCGTCTCCTTGCCCTGCAGATGTCGCCCAAAGCTTGTCGGCGTCTTCCTTGCTTCCGACAGCGAGCACGGTTTCCTTATCGGCAAGCGCCAGGGTGTTCCAGTCAGGAGTGCTGGCAAGCAGATCGTGAATCTGTTCCTGCGGTGTCTTCGCCGGAGTGATATTCAGCGTTGACGGCGGGAAGAGCGAGGAGGCTGCCTGCGTTTTTACATCGTTCAGACCGGTCAAGTCGCCGTGGTACTTCTTGTAGTAATACTCAAGCTGCGGCTCAATCTGGCCCTTGTAGTTGGCAGGGGCAAAGTTCCAGGCGCGGGCAAAGAACCAGATCGCCTGCACGTAGTCCTGCCCTGCCTTGTCGTCTGGCGGCCTTGGCGGGCAGCGGCGGCAGAGTTGCATCCCCTGGGAGGTCGCCTTGGCCTTGGCATCGGCGTCTCTCGCCGCCTGCGCATCAGCAAGCTGCAACTTCACGTATGCCAACGCAAGCTGAAGCGTGTCGCCCAGCCCGGGCCCCTTGGTCGTGGCCTCAGGCGGGTACAGCGTCAGTTCCTTGTGGTATGCCTCAACCGCGCCCGCAGGATCCTTCTTCGCCATGTCAGCCGCCGCAATCGCGGAGTCGAAGAACGGAGCTGTCGCGTCCGTCTGCTTCTTCCATTCCTCGGCTGAAATACCGGCGGGCTGTTTTGCCGACAGTCCTTTTTGAGCCAGCGCGACCAAGTCATCGCAGGTCTGCAGCGTCTGAAGTCTTTGTACATTCACCCTTCTTGATGAAGACGGAAATGTAGATCGCCTTCAGATTGTCGGGGTCGATCTGCAGCATCCGAGAGGCCGCACTGAGTGTTTTGTCAGGTTCCTGCAATTGCTGATAGGTGTCGATCAGCGTGTCGAGCAGTGGCTTCTTGACCACGCTTTGCGGGTACTTGGTGAGGAAGTCCTCAATCGCTGCCGCCTTGGCCTTCGGGTCAGACTGTGTTGTGGCCATGGAATAGGCGTTGATATTCGGCGGGATCCTTAATCTGGATTGTCCCCTGCTGATCCTGCGCGTGCAGCGTGGGTGCATAAACGAGGCTCAAGCTCGCCAGCGCCATCACAGATGCAAAGACAAACTTCTTCATTCAGTGCTCCTGGGAGATGCGGAAGTGGAATCGTTACTTAAGCACTCGCTCGCGGTTTCATCTATCCGTTTTGAGGAGCAATTCAACAGATTTTGGCGGATAGACATTCCCACGATGTCCAATGCGGTATTGGAAGGATTATAGAAAGCCCTGCCCATTGTGACAAGGCAACTTATTTTACAAAACCTGTGCGTCCGGCCCGGCGGCGCACTTTTGAGGCTGGCGGCTCATCGGGGAACCCGGACGCCAACGCAATCTGAAACAAGTCACTCACTGGAAGTCTTACGGGAATCGTTCTTCCTCCCTGCGGGGAACGCCATGGCCGCCCCTACAGCACATCGCATACTGGCTTAGACACCAAATCCCAGAAAAGTGTTTCCTGAACTCATGAAACGATCGCTCCGGCAGACAGAGAGAGCTACTGCAGAAGCTGAACCAGTTCGGCCTGTTCGGCAAGAAATGCGTCATGTCCGTGCGAACTTTCCATTGCGCGATATTCCGCGCGCACACCGGCGGACCGAATGAGATCCGCCAACCTGCTCACGGACTCAGGCGGAAATAGCCAGTCGGAGCTAATCCCGATGAACGTGAGCCGGGCACGTATGCCGCCGAAAGCCTCCGCGGGAGAAGCGTGGCCATTCAGCGGATCCCAGGTATCCATGGTCCGCAGGATCGCGAGGTAGGCGTTGGCATCAAAGCGTTGAATGAAGCGCTCTCCCTGGTTGATCCAGATAGCCGGCAATGTCAAAGCGGCCGCCAACCAGGCCTCCCCCCTGGTCGTCAAGGCTCCACGGGTCTTCGCCGTTGCGGTTAGGTTTACGGGCAAAGCGTTCCTCAAAAAGTTCAGCGGATTTGTAACTCAGCATCCCGATCTGCCGGGCCAGAGAAAGGCCCAGGCGCGGCGGTCGCTGCGGCAGATAGTAGCCCCCATCCCAGTCCGGATCGTTCTGGATAGCCTGGCGCTGCAGATGATTCAGAGCCAGGCCCATGGCGGATAAAGGAGCTACCCCAATAATGGCAGCACGCTCGACCCGCTGTGGGTCGTGGATCGCCCATTCCAGCGCCTGCATGCCGCCGATAGACCCCCCCAGAATGAGCCTGAGTCGGCGGATACCAAGGGAATCGAGCAGATGGGACTGCGCTCGGACGTTGTCTCGGATCGAGACAAGCGGGAAATCCGGACCATACACCAGCCCGGTTTCCGGATCGACCGAGCCTGGCCCTGTCGATCCGTAACAGGAGCCCAGAATGTTGATGCAAATTACAAAATCGTGCTCAAGCGACAGGACGGCGCCGGGAGCAAAGATCTCCGGCCACCAGTCTCCGACACGCGCCGAGCCCGAAAGCGCATGACAGATGAGCACCGCATTGTCGCGCGCCGCGTTCAACCGGCCATAGACGGCGTAGTGCAGGGTGGGCTGGGCAAGCGTACGCCCGCTCTCGAGCATCAGGTGCTGTTCCAGCACGAAGTCGCCTTCATACGTGGGCTCAAGAGCAGGCGACCGGGTCGATGCAGCGCCCGACCCGGTTACGGCTTCGTTCATGACACTCATTGTGCCGTATGAACCTTGCTTGTGGCAGCACCGGAAATGGCATGCCCGTTCGCCGTCTCAATGGCCCGGTCGAGATCGGCAATGATGTCGCGAATATCCTCGATGCCGACGGACAGGCGCACAAGCTCGGGAGTCACGCCAGTCGCAGCCTGCTCTTCTACCGAAAGCTGCTGGTGGGTGGTCGAGGCGGGATGAATTACAAGCGACTTGGCATCGCCGATGTTGGCCAAAAGCGAAAAGAGTTCCAGCGAGTCGATGAACTTCTTGCCCGCATCGTACCCGCCCTTGATGCCGAACGTGATCAACGCGCTCTGCCCGGTTGGTGAGTATTTTTTCGCGCGCGCAAAGTACGGGCTTGACTCAAGACCCGGATAGTTGACCCACTCGACGCCTGGATGCCGCGCAAGATGGCTGCGCGACAGCCAGCGCATTCTGCGAATGGCGTTCCATGCGAAGATGCAACGTCTCAATCCCCTGCAGCAAGAGAAAGGCGCTGTGCGGCGAAAGCGCAGCGCCGGTGTCGCGCAAGCCCTGGATGCGCGCTTTGAGAATGAAGGCCAGCGGGCCAAATGCCTCCGTGTATGAAAGCCCGTGATAAGAGGGATCCGGCTCGGTGAATTCCTTGAAGCGCCCTGAAGCAGCCCAGTCGAATTTGCCCGCGTCCACGATGACGCCTCCGATGGTGGTGCCGTGCCCGCCGAGAAACTTGGTTGCGGAGTTGACCACAATGTCCGCACCCCACTCGATGGGGCGCACCAGTGCCGGCGAAGCGCAGGTGTTGTCGATGACGAGCGGCACCCCGTTTTCGTGCGCTATGGCAGCAAGCTTTTCGATATCGGCAATGTCGAGCTTGGGATTGCCGAGCGTCTCGGTGTAGACCGCCTTGGTCTTCGCGTTAATCGCAGCGCGCAGCCCATCAAAATCATCGGCATCGACAAACCGCACGGTGATGCCGAGGCGCGGCAACGTGTAGTGGAAGAGGTTGTACGTCCCGCCATACAACGAAGTCGTCGACACAATCTCGTCGCCCGCCGCAGCCAGCGTAGTGATGGTGAGCGTTTCCGCTGCCTGCCCGGACGCAACTGCCAACCCTGCCGCGCCACCCTCAAGCGCAGCCACGCGCTTCTCAAGCACGTCAGTCGTCGGGTTCATGATGCGCGTGTAGATGTTGCCAAATTCTTTCAGCGCAAAAAGGCGGCCAGCGTGATCAGCGTCCTGAAACAGGTACGACGTGGTCTGGTAGATGGGGACGGCGCGGGAACCGGTGGCGGGGTCAGGCGACTGGCCTGCATGGACGGCCAGGGTAGCGAGGTATTGCTTCTTCTCTTCAGACATCGTGATCTCCTTCGAATTCGTATCGGATTGAGGTGCGGCGGGGACGGGATTCTCTGGAAGCCGCAAGCCGGAAATGCAAAAGCCCGAATCCTGTTTGGATCCGGGCCGCCTGGTTCTTGATCGGTTGCGACTAGCGCATTCGCCTCTCAGAAGCCACACGGATGGATCCGCATGCGCAACACATGCACATGGCCATTGCCTCATTCCGGTGGTTCGCTGCGTTCAGCATTGATCGCAGTATCGCGGAACGCGCATCGCGCTGTCAAACGTGAACTTGTCAATAGATTGTCGCCTAAATATGCCGGGTGCCCATCCAGGCGCAGTCTCTTCGCGCTTGCGTGGGAAACCAACGAACCCAGAGGCTTGCTACTCCTCGGCCTTCCACACATACGCTCCCGCCTGCGCCAATCCAATGTGCGCCAGCACGCGAAACGCAAACTGCCGCGCCATTTCGGTGGAATCCGCCGGCTTGTTATAAAACGCCGGAATTACCGGAAAGATCACCGCGCCCGCTTCCGCCGCCAGGGACATGTTGCGCAGATGAATGCGATTGAAAGGCGTCTCACGCACACACAACAGCAACGGTCGCCGCTCCTTCAGCGTCACATCGGCAGCGCGCGCGATAAGCGAATTGGCCAGCCCGTTCGCAATCGCAGCCAGCGTACCCATCGAGCACGGCAGCACGATCATCCCGCTGGAGGGATAGCTTCCGCTTGCAATCGCCGCTCCGATATCGGAGTCGGAATGCTGCGTGATCTTGGTGCTCGAACCTCCAAGCAGTTTCTCGAGCAGGCCACTGCGACCCGAAATTCCAAGCTCCTCCGCAATCACCCGCAACGAATTCTCCGACGCCGCAAAATGAACTCGCGCAACGCGTGCGTCCCCTTCGAGCGCACGCAACAATTCCCGCCCGAGAACGGCGCCGGAAGCTCCGGTGATGGCAACGGTGAGATTTACGCTTTCCACGTACGAATTCCCTTTCCTACCTTGGAAGATGCTCGGGCTTCGTCGAGACTGCCCTGTTCGAATATGTCGTCAGAAACAGCTTCACCCAGTTATCACCCTGCTTCATCTCCAGCAGGAACGTCAGCATATTGGCGCTCTGACTTTCATAGGTAGCGCGCAGCACCGGCCCCGGCCCCGCCGCCTCGCTCATCAGCACCAGCTTATTCCCCGCCCGCTCTCCGCGGAATTCCGTCGGATGAGTCGACGTGTCGTTAAACCACCACGCCGTATACTTCCCCGTCTGCTTATCGTATGAAATGAAATGCCGCGTGTCGGTCGCCTTGCGTCCCGGCAGCGTCGTCGAAAGCATCTCGCAGACATATCGCCCCGCAATGCAGAGGTCAATCCGGTCTGTGGCATCACCCACCATCGCGGGGCCGCCCTGATTATTGAAGTCCTGCTTGCCGCTCCAATCGCCCTGCATGAACGCAAGCTCGTCCAGCGGATTCGGCTGGTTTGACGCAACACCCGGATGTTGGCAATGCGCCATCATCCCCGCGCACGCAATCAGTAGACACGCAACGATCCTCATCGACCTCTCCTTTCGAGCGACACTATCAGAAGACGCCGCATGTCCGGCGCCTCAGTCCCTCTCGCCCTCGTAGTCCTCCATCTTCCCTTCATTCCACTCTTGCATCAACAGCTCGTACGCTTCGGACTGCCCGCGTTTCTCCAGCCGCTTCTTCTCATCAAATGCTTGCTGATGTTCGCCCGCGCTCCACAGCACTCGAAACAACATGACCGACGATATCTCCGACTCCGGCGAAAGCCTCACCGCCACTCGTCCATGCTCGATCGGCTCGCGGTGCTTCCCCTGGCGCGACAGCACCCATGAGTAATAGCTGTGTACCACTGACGCCTCGGGGAACTCCTCCACCAGCGCCTTCATCCACTGCTCCGCCTGCTCCAGCTCCTCATCGGCCGAGTCAATCACTTCCTGAATCGTCCCCAGCGCCCGCTCCGCCGCGTGATCCGGTATCTCGTATCATGTCGATTACGCTCCGAGCACCCGCTTGAAGATCGCATCCACATTCCCGAGTTGCCGCGTGTAATCGAACGTCTGCGCCAATTTCTCGGGTGAGAGCAATTCCGTGATGGCCTTTTCCTTCGCCACCTCATCCCGAAACACCAGGTCATCCTTCCACGCCCGCATCGCATACCCCTGCACCAGCCGATACGCATCCTCGCGCAGCATCCCGGCCTCCGCCAGATCCAGCAGCAACTGGCCCGAGAAGATCAGCCCACCCGTAGACTCCAGGTTCTTCTTCATGCGCTCGGGATATACCAGCAGCCGATCAATCAAATCACACGTCTTGGACAGCAGGTAATCCGCCAGGATCGTCGAGTCCGGAAAAATCACCCGCTCCACCGACGAGTGCGAAATATCCCGCTCATGCCACAACGCGATATTCTCCAGCGCCGCCTGCGAATTCGACCGCAAAATACGCGCCAGACCGCTGATCTGCTCAGACGTAATCGGGTTCTTCTTGTGCGGCATCGCCGAGGAGCCCTTCTGCTTCTCGCTGAAGTACTCCTGCGCCTCCCGCACCTCCGTCCGCTGCAGGTGCCGGACCTCAACCGCAATCTTGTCCAGCGTGCTGCCAATAATCGCCAGCGTCCCGATATACGCCGCGTGCCGATCGCGCTGGATCACCTGCGTCGCCACCGGCGCGGGCTTCAAACCAAGCCGCGCGCAGATCCGCTCTTCGTGCTCCGGCTTCAGGTGCCCGAATGTTCCAACCGCCCCCGAGAGCTTGCCCACCCGCATGTCTTCCGCCGCGGCCTCAAAGCGCACGAGGTTGCGCTGCATCTCCGCATACCAGTTCAGCAGCTTCAGCCCGAAAGTCGTCGGCTCGGCGTGGATGCCGTGCGTCCGCCCAATTGTCGGCGTGTGCTTGAACTCCAGGGCCCGCCGCATCAGAACCGCCAGAAGCGCTTCAATCCCCTTCCGGATAAGTTCCGAAGCCTCCTTCACCTGCAATGCCTGCGCCGTATCCACAACGTCGTTTGACGTAAGTCCATAGTGCAGCCACCGCGACTGCTCCCCGAGGCCCTGCGCCTTCAGGCTTTCGGCAACGGCAGTGGTGAAGGCGATAACGTCGTGCTTCACCTCGGCTTCGATCTCGTGAATGCGCTCCGCCGAAGCGCTGGCCTTGTTCGCGATTGCCTCTGCGGCCTGCTGCGGAATCACTCCGTCTTCAGCCAGCACCGCGCTCGCCGCCGACTCCACCTCTAGCCAGCAGCGGTACTTGTTATCCTCTGTCCAGATGCGGCCCATCTCGGGCCGGGTATAGCGCTTGATCAAAGGCAGGCTCCTCCAAATGGCCATCGCTGATGGCCGTCGCCAACTCTTGATTGTACGAGGTTAAGGCGGCTGCAGCCTGTCTGCCTGGGAATGGTTTCCAATTACTTCTTATACTTCTTACACACAAAGAAGTGTCATTCTGTGCGCACGGGGCCCCAAACGTACTTCAGTGGGTCCCCAAAGAGCGATGTTGGCTCTTTGGGGCAGAATTTGGGAGTGGTCAGCAAAGAATCTGCTTTTCTTTCTTACTCCCCTTTTGATTGCGCTACTAACCCATCGTTAGCGCGCATTCATGCCAAACCTAACTGCGCGGAATCCCGAACCGCTTGTGCAGTTCGTCGTACAGCAGACCGCGACCCGGTTTGTATGGCTGAAACCACTCTCCGTCAATCACCAGTTGAGGAATCGCCCGCTTCCCCACATGCCGGATCACCTCATCCGACGCCGCCGGATCCATATCCACGTTGATCTCTGTATATTCAATCCCGTGCGTTTCAAGAAACTGCTTCGCAGCCCGGCAATCCCTGCACCAGGCAGCCGTATAGACCTGAACCTTCATATCTCGATTCTACTTTCTCAAGTACGATCTCTTGTGTGACTGCTGACCAGATAAAAACCCTGCTCAATCTGGCTCCCCACCCCGTCGAGGGCGGCCATTTCCGCCGAACCTTCACCTCCGCCGCCAATGTCGATCTTCCCCGCGGAACCCGTCCCCAGGGCACCGCCATCTACTACCTCATCGAAGCCGGCACGTTCTCTGAGATGCACCTGCTCGACTCCGATGAAATCTTCCACTTCTACCTCGGCGATCCGGTCGAGATGCTGCAGCTCTATCCCGACGGCGATTCCTCTGTTTTAACCCTTGGGTCGGATTTGGAAGCCGGACAACGAGTGCAGGTCCTGGTTCCGACAGGTGTCTGGCAGGGCATGCGCCTTATGGGGAGCGGCAAACTGGCTTTGCTGGGCTGCACCGTGGTGCCCGGTTTCAACTACGCCGACTATCACAATGCTTCGCATCAGGAACTGGCCGCCAGATGGCCCCAGCAGTCCGCCCTAATCCGCGCCCTGACCCGCTCCTGAAGCACCCTACCTCTAACCAATCCAGATTCATAAACGCAGATGGACCAATACGACCTAAGTCATGTGTGTTGAATATTTTGACACCCAACGTATCTAGAACGAATCACTTGCCAGAAGGGTTAAACCTGTTAAGTTCTTGCAGTGCAATAACTTAGTGGTTTATCAGGCAAAAAATTCTCTTGGACGAGCGATCTTTTCGTTGCGTATCGCACAGACTCACCGCCGCTCTCTGAAAAACGTCCGCAGCAGATCCCCGCACGGATCGGCCAGAACGCCCTGCTGCACCTGCATCATGTGGTTAAGCTGCGGGTGGTTGATCACGGACAATACCGATCCGCATGCCCCGGCTTTCGGGTCGGCGGCTGCATACACCAAGCGGTCGAGACGCGCGTGAATCATCGCTCCAGCACACATCGCGCAGGGCTCGAGGGTGACGTACAAAGTGCAGCCGAGGAGCCGGTAATTGCCAAAAGTGCGCGCAGCCTGCCTCAGAGTGACGATCTCGGCATGGGCCGTCGGATCGCTGGTGCGTATCACGGAGTTTTGTCCTCGCGCGATGATCTCGCCTCGACAAACCATAACCGCGCCGATGGGCACTTCACCGGCCACGTTGGCTTTGCGCGCTTCAGCGAGGGCGTCCTGCATGGCTTCGAGATCGGAAATCATGGCTTGAATGGTACGGCAAAACCGGTGATCGTCAACCACTTTTCACCGTCGCTGATATCGCCGCGGTTGTACGTCCAGACCCGCATGCAGCAGAAGGAGCGAAGTGTGCAGGTCTTTGTCATAATGTGCAGGTCTTTGTCATATTGAGACCATCAAACTGACCATTCCGGATGGCGAGCATACTCAACACGAAAGGAATCTCGATCATGCGCAAAGCAAGACATGTACTCCTTGTGTTCTTTATAGGTCTGCTTGTCGCGGCAGCAACCAATCTCCACTCTGCTCCGGCTGCACCGAAGGCCTACGCCATTGCGGAAATCAATGTCACGGATCCCGTCGCCTACAAGAAGTACCTCGCCGCTGTGACACCGATCGTTACACAATTTGGAGGCAAGTACATCGTCCGAGCTGGCCAGATCGTGCCGCTTGAAGGGGATGCGCCCACCGGCCGATTCATCATTATTGAGTTTCAAGATATGGCCACCGCTCGGCGCTTCGAGTCCTCCCCGCAATATCGCGCTATCGCGCCTTTACGACAGCGTGCGGCCAGTTCGCGGCTGTTCCTCGTCGAAGGAGTTCCGCTGCCTCCTGCCTAGTTCCGTTTCAAAGCAGCTGGCTGCTGCTGCGTCATGCAGTGCAGCGTGCCCAGTCCCCACACCAGATCGACGCATGGATGCCGATCACTTCGCGATCGGGAAAAACCTCCGGCAAGAATGTTCAGCGCCATGCGGTCGTTGGGATCGTGAAACGTGGGCACCAGCACCACTCCATTGGCGATGTAGAAATTCGCATAGCTCGCCGGCAGCCGCTGCCTGCGAAAGACAACCGGCCGCGGCATCGGCAACTCCACGATCGTGAACTGCTTGCCATCAGCGTCGCGCGCCGCCTTCAGCCGCGCAAGATTTTCAGCCAGCGGCTCGTGGTTCGCATCGTTCGTGTCCGGCTCAACGGCGGTCACGATCGTCGCCGGCCGAACGAAGCGCGTGATGTCGTCCACGTGGCCGTGGGTGTCGTCGCCTGCGATGCCGCGCCCCAGCCAGATCACCTGATCGATGCCAAGATAATCGTGAAATGCCTGCTCCATCTGCTCGCGGCTCACACCGGGATTGCGCTGCTGCACCTCGCTCAGCAGGCACTCTTCCGTCGTCAGCAGGATTCCCTGGCCGTTCGTGTCGATGGATCCGCCTTCAAGCACCAGCCTGCGCTTCTCGCCTCTAAGATCGATCGTGGCTGCCATTGCGGCAATCCCAGCAACTCCGGCACGTGATCTGGAACCTGATCGTCAAGATGCCAATCGTGGATACTTCGCCCAGGCATTGAAGCGCCAGTTGGTGATTGCGACCTGACCTTGGCATCGCGAACAAAAATCGGCCCCGAGTCCCGCGTCCACACGCGATCCGTCGGCCACGCATGAAAGCTGACCTGATCCAGATTCGCCCCGCCCGCTCGAGCATGCCGGTAGCGCGGCCTTGTCTTTCTCATTCTGCACGAGAAGATGCACACGCTCATGCGCCGCGAGCAGGCGCACGATCTCCGCATAGAGCCACGGAATCGCCTGAAACTTGCCCGGCCAGTCCTCAGGATTGTGCGGCCACGCCAGCCACGTGGCCTCGTGCTGCTCCCACTCGGCGGGCATGCGGTAGCCCAGTTCGTGCGGCGTGTCTTCGGTCGACATGCTTCATTGCTTCTCCGTCTTCGTCACGAGCTCGCGGGATCGAGAAAGCGGCTGGTGATCGGCGCATAGGCATCGATGCGCCGGTCGCGCAGAAACGGCCAGTTGCGCCGCGTGTCCTCAATCAGCGCCAGGTCGATCTCGCCGATGCAGAATCTCCTCCGCATCGTGCGAGGCCTTCGCAATGATGCGGCCAAACGGATCGGCCAGAAAGCTGCCGCCCCAGAACTCCAGGCCCGGCCCGCTCGCCCGATTGCCGAGAACGTCGCCAGTGCTCGTGCCCGACGCGATTCACGCCGCCACGTACACGCCGTTGGCAATCGCATGCGCGCGCTGGATCGTCTGCCACGCATCATACTGCGCCGCGCCAAACTCCTCTTTCTCCGCCGGATGCCAGCCGATCGCCGTGGGATAGAACAGCACCTCCGCGCCCTGCAGCGCCGTCAGCCGCGCGCCTTCGGGATACCACTGGTCCCAGCAGACCAGCGTGCCCACGCGGCCAAATGCCGTGTCCACCGCCTTGAAACCAAGATCGCCCGGCGTGAAATAGTACTTCTCGTAATAGAGCGGATCGTCCGGAATATGCATCTTGCGATAGACGCTGGCGATGTGCTGCCGTCCTGCATTCAGCGTGACGGCCGTGTTGTGGTAAAGCCCCGGCGCGCGGCGCTCAAACAGCGAAGCAACAATGACCACCTCGTTCTCGCGCGCGACTTCGCCCAGCCTCGTCGTCGATGGGCCCGGAATCGCCTCGGCCAGATCAAAGAGCTGCATATCCTCGCGCTGGCAGAAATACTGCGCGCGAAACAGCTCCGGCAGGCACACAATGTTTGCGCCCAGCCGCGCCGCCTCGCGCATGTGGCGCACCGCCGAGGCAAATTCGCCTCGGGATCGGGGCCCATCCGCATCTGCACCAGGCCCACTTGTATTTGCGCGTTTCTCCATGGTTACGATGATTCCTCGATGACCATTCGCTGGGTGCTCATACAGCAAGGCCAACCCCGGCTCCGGGATTGGCCATCATCTGTTCGAAAAACTCCGGCTTCATGCTAGCCGGAAACCAGCTTCAAAACCTGAAGCATGCAGACCTACTCTTCCAGAATCAGCACCGCGGCGGCGATCGTCGTCGTCCACAGGCCGCGCTTGTCGCCCACGGCCGACTGCGTCATGTTGCTGGTGCGCACGATCTTGTTGGAGATGCGGTAGATCTCCTTCTTCTCGTCCCAGCTCTTGTCCGGATCAAAGTCCACATCCAGCGTCGTGGCCAGCATCTCGGCGGCCAGTTCCTCGGCATATTCGCCGGCCTGGTCTTCGGTCTCGCCAAAGCTGTGGTGCTCGCTCAGGTAGCCGTAGGTGTTGCGGTCGGCGGGAATCGCCACGCCGATGCTCGAAACCACCAGCCGGTGCGGCTCGCGCGTCGAGTTCTCCGCGATCACCGCGAAAACCACTTCGCCGTGATCCAGATACTTCAGGCCTTCTTTGCGCGTAATCACCTTGCACTGCGGCGGAAAAATCGAAGAGACGCGCACCAGGTTCTGCGAGGCGATTCCCGCATCCCGAAGGGCCAGCTCAAAGGAGGTTAGCCGCTCCTTGTGTTTGCCTACGCCCTTGGTGAAGAAAATCTTCTTCGGGACCATGCTTTTTCCCAATTTCTATGTACCCTCCGTGAGAGTTGACAGCGTCTGAATTTCGCAGGTGTTCCCGCATGAGTCTATCGCATCTTGGCGGGTGACAACAGGACGGATTGCGATTTTCATCCCGCATTCACGCGTTGCGGAGTCTCGAAGCTTCACGATTGTCGATCCCGAAGCCGCTCTGGCGGTGGCAGTTTGAGGTTTATTGCCGCCTGACGCGCCGTAACTTTTCCCTGCCCGCAGCGTTTAAATGAGATATGAAGCTGCACTTTGGTTCGTCGGCATTTCTGTGCTCAGCGTGACGCTGGCCTGCGCACTGGCAGTAGCTCAGGACTAGCCGTGGCGCCTTCCGCGCCCACCTCCGGCTCGAACCGGCCGAGGCCCGACGCAGATCCTCGGTCCCGCTGGAGTGGATCCCGCCGGCCCTGGACGCATCTCAGCGCCGGCCGCCGTCAAGTCGAGACTTCACCCTCGACCGCAACCTGCTCGGCCTTGCCGCCGGCCTGGTGCCCGACTCCGATGTACGGAGACACGCCAGGCGATCGACAAGCTCGATGGCGTCAGCGTCCACCGCATGCGCTTCGGCGATGCCGGCATTCCCGACGAGCGCGCGGTCGATGCAATTCGCGCCGCCTATCACCTGCGCGGCTGGAAGCACCTGGTCACGACCACCGATCGCGGCGGCCCGGTCCACAACGGAACCACCGATGTGTGGGTCGTGATGGACGGCGTGAACGTGCGCGGCGCCGTGGTGCTGGCCGAAACGCCCAGAAGCCTGACCCTGGTCACGGTCGCCGGCAACCTGAACCCGGTCGACCTGCTCCATCTGCGCGGCCACTTCGGCATTCCGCGCTTCGACGGTGACGACTTCAGGAACGCACCGGTTCAGTAAAGCGCGATTCGAACGGCGGTCCAGAGCTCGCGCGAAATTTCGCCTGAGCGTCCATCTTGAGTCCATTCTGCACGATTCGGGTCACATTGCCACGCCTAATTTGCAGATGTTAGCCTTCCTTACAGCGTATCGAGGGAAGGAACACCGTAAAAATATGCAAAAGACCTACAACGGGCTGGAACTGCCGCAAAGACGGCGCAGCCATCGAGTACTGCAACGGCCAGTATCAAATTCCCGACAATCCCATCATTCCTTTTATTGAAGGCGACGGCACCGGCCGCGACATCTGGAAGGCCTCGCAGCGCGTCTTCGACGCCGCGGTCGAAAAGGCCTACGGCGGCAAGCGCGCCATCAAGTGGTTTGAGATCTTTGCCGGCGAAAAGGCCTTTCGCCAGTTCAGCACCTGGCTGCCCGACGACTCCGTGGCCGCGGCGCGCGACCTGCGCGTCTCCATCAAGGGACCGCTGACCACGCCCGTCGGCGGCGGCATCCGCTCGCTGAATGTGGCCCTGCGCCAGATTCTCGACCTCTACGCCTGCGTGCGCCCGGTGAAGTACTACCAGGGCGTGCCCAGCCCCGTGAAGCATCCCGAAAAGGTCGACATCGTCATCTTCCGCGAGAACACCGAGGACGTGTACTCGGGCATCGAGTTCAAGGAAGGCAGCGCGGATGCCGCCCGGCTGATCGAGTTCCTCAACGACGACCTGCTCAAGGGCAGCAAGAAAAAGGTCCGCGCCGATTCCGGCGTCGGCATCAAGCCCATCTCGATCTTCGGCACCAAGCGGCTGGTGCGCTATGCCATTCGCCACGCGCTCGAGACGGGCCGCAAGACCGTCACGCTGGTGCACAAGGGCAACATCCAGAAGTTCACCGAGGGCGCATTCCGCGAATGGGGCTACGAGGTGGCCACCGAGGAGTTCCGCGAGCAGACCGTCACCGAGCGCGAGAGCTGGATCCTCGGCAACGTCGAAGCCAACCCCGGCCTCACCGTCGAGCAGAACGCCGCGCTGATCGAGCCGGGCCTCGAGTTCGGCAACCAGGCTTCCGCGACGACCTCTACGCCGAGATCAAGGGCGTCCTCGATTCCATCGGCAAGACGCACGGCAACGGCGCGTGGAAGAACGAAGATCCTGATCAACGACCGCATCGCCGACTCGATCTTCCAGCAGATCATCATCCGCCCGTCGGACTACAGCATTCTGGCCACCACCAACCTCAACGGCGACTACATCTCCGATGCAGCGGCGGCGCAGGTCGGCGGACTCGGCATCGCGCCCGGCGCCAACATCGGCGATGGCTATGCGGTGTTTGAGGCCACGCACGGCACCGCGCCCAAGTACGCCGACAAGGACGTCATCAATCCCGGCTCGGTGATCCTTTCCGGCGTCATGATGCTCGACTTCATCGGCTGGAAAGAAGCGGCCAAGCTGATCGAGAACGCGATGGAGAAGACCATCCAGCAGAAGTTCGTGACCTACGACTTCGAGCGGCAGACTGCCGGCGCGACCAAGGTGGGCACCAGCGAGTTTGCCACGCGGATCATCGGGAACATGTAGCGAAGTCGGCAGTGACAGTTGCGCGTTTTGACAGCGGTACGGCCTCAGCCGTGACTGCACGGCTAACAGTGCGACGAAACGCGGGCTTCAACTCCGCGAACTGCAGCTCGTCCAACAGGAGAAAAGAAATGCGGAAAAAAGTAAGCATTGTCGGCGCCGGCAACGTGGGCGCCACCGCCGCGCACTGGATCGCGGCCAAGGAACTGGCCGATGTGGTGCTGATCGATGTTGTCGAAGGCGTGCCGCAGGGCAAGGCGCTCGATCTGCTCGAAGCCATGCCCATCGAGAAGCGCGATGTGCACGTCACCGGCTCCAACGACTACGCGGCCACGGCCAACTCCGACATCGTCGTCATCACTGCCGGCATTCCGCGCAAGCCGGGCATGAGCCGCGACGACCTGCTGCACACCAACTTCAAGATCATGTCGGACGTGGTCGCGAAGGTGGTCGCGCAGTCGCCGGAGTGCATTCTCATCATCGTCTCCAATCCGCTGGACGCCATGGCGCAGGCCGCCTACCGGCAGGCCGGCTTCAATCGCGAGCGCGTGATCGGCATGGCCGGCGTGCTCGATTCGGCGCGCTTCCGCACCTTCATCGCCGAGGAGCTGAACGTCAGCGTGGAGAACGTCACCGCCTTTGTGCTCGGCGGCCACGGCGACACCATGGTTCCGCTTGCCCGCTACTCGACCGTGGCCGGCATTCCCATCACCGAGCTCATCGCGCCCGATCGGCTCGAAGCACTCGTCCAGCGCACCCGCGATGGCGGCGCCGAGATCGTGAAGTACCTCAAGACCGGCAGCGCCTACTATGCTCCTTCCGCGGCCGCAGTCGAGATGGTCGAAGCCATTCTCAAGGACAAGAAGAAGATTCTTCCCTGCGCCGCGTATCTGCAGGGCGAGTACGGCATCGACGGCTTCTACATCGGCGTTCCCTGCAAGCTGGGCGCGGCGGGCCTCGAAAAGATCATCGAGATCAAGCTCACGCCGGAAGAAGACGCCGCGCTGAAGAAGAGCGCGGCCGCGGTCAAGGAACTCTGCGACGTGATCGGCGTTTAGATTCGCTGCAATTAGTTCGCTTCGAATGCACGAAGGCCGCTCCTCAAGGGGGCGGGCCTTTTTGCAGGGCGGCACGTTGATTGGCGCCTACTTCCTCAGAAAACTTACCACCACGGGACCGATCTGGCCGGCGCACTCGTTAGGCGCGAGGTGTCCGCAGCCTGGAACCACGTCCAACTGGGATTGCGGAATGAGCTGATGTATCTTTTCGCCCTGGCTCAAAGGGGTAATGCGGTCAACCTCGCCCCA
>CAWKNV010000013.1:0-97019 GCA_963851155.1 uncultured Acidobacteriaceae bacterium | reverse complement strand
AGTGATCTTCGCACAGCGTGAACCAGTGCGTGGTCCCCCGCGGCACGCACAACATATCGCCGGGACCGACCTCCACCGAAGCGACCCGCCCCGCGATGTTCAGGAAAAAGATCCCGCGTCCGGCAAGGATGAAGCGCACTTCGTCTTCGTCGTGCGTGTGTTCCTTGTCAAACTTCGCCAGCATCACATCGAGATTCGGCGTGGCCCGATTGACATCAATGACATCCGCAGTCACATACCCGCCGCGGCGCTTCATCTCTTCGATCTCGGTCGAGTAGGCTGCGAGGACTTCGTCGGCAGGCGCATCCGCGCCCACACGATCAAGGCTCCAGCGTTCGTAATCGATACCCAGTGCCGCGAGTTCGCGACGAATCTCCAACTCAGCGTCAAATTTGCTGTTTTCCTGGGGAAACCGCAGAACTGCCATCACGTTCTCCTAAAATTTTGGCCGGAACAAACAGACATGCCGCAGTTCGAGAACCCGACCGTCCTCAAGCCGGCTGGCCGAAGAGTTGCCGCCCCTCCACCTCGAAGAGGAATTCGAGGGCCTCAAGGTGACGGCGTGCTTCAGCCACCGATTCACCCCAAGTATAAAGCCCATGTCGACTCAGCAAAACCCCGTGTGCCCCGGAATGATCGCGAAGTACAACGCCGAGGTGGTCCGCAAGATCCTCATATACCTGCGTGTTCGCGATGATCGGCACGCGCTCCGTATGGTCGTGCGTCGCAACGCCTGCCAGTCCCTTCAGCAGTTCATAGCCGACAAGCCGGACATGCCCCACGTTTTCGAATTTTGCCGAGAGCAGCGTATTCCAAATCGTATGAACATGCAGAATCGCCCGCACATGGGCGCGCTCCCGATAAATCACCGTGTGCAGGCTCGTCTCCGCAGAGGGGCGACCCCGCCCGCCGAGCACACTGCCGTTCATATCGATTTCCAGCAGATCCTGCGGGACAAGTACGCCTTTATCCAGGCCGGTTGGCGTAATCGCAATCCGGCTTCCCCAACGCACGCTGAAGTTGCCGCTCGTCGCCGGCACCCATCCCCGCGCATAGCAGGCGCGCGCCGTGGCGCAAAGCTCCTCGATCTCTTGCCTCTCGGAATGTGCTTCTTCGACCATCCGTGGAAGCAGTGTAGCAATCCAACTTCGCAACACGCGTCGGAATTAAACCCCCAGATATATACTTAGCCCTTCTTCGCGGAGGCCGTTTTGCAAACCAGCAGTCGCTTCGTACTCCCCGCCGTTCTCGCGCTTTTCATCGTTCCACTGCACTCTCAGAGCAATGCCAGCGATACCCCGCAGAACGTGCCTGTTCTGAAAACCACTACACGCGCGGTGGTGGTCGATGTTGTAATCACGGACAAGAGCGGAGCGTCCGTCGGTGGTTTGCTGCAACGCGACTTTTCGGTTCTCGAAGACGGCAGGAACCAGGCCATCAATTTCTTTGAAGAGCACACGGCAACGAATGCGTCCCCCTCGGCAATGCTGCAGTTGCCTCCAAACGTCTACAGCAACGAGCCCGCAGTCGCTCCCAACGAAGCCGTCAACGTGCTCCTGCTCGATAGCCTGAACACCGAAGAAGCAGACCAGGCCTATGCCCATAAACAGATCAAGGGATTTATCGCCAGCCTGCAGCCTGGGATGCGCGTCGCCGTCTACACACTGAATACACGCCTCAAACTGCTGCAGGGATTCACCTCGGATGGCGCGCTGCTCCGAGCGGCAATCGGAAGCAAAGCTGCAGCCCCAGGAACAACCATCCTCTCGCGGAGCCGGCAAGACGACCTTTTCGATAAGGAAGCGGTCACGATGGCTGGAGACCCGCAATCGGCATTGGCCGTAGCGCGATCCCAACGCGAATATGCTGGCACTCAGCAAAGTCAGACCGCATCGCTCACGCTCGCGACGTTGCAGCAACTGGCGCGTGCGCTTTCCGCAATTCCAGGCCGCAAAAACCTGATCTGGGTCGCAAGCACGTTTCCGGTCGCTCTGTTTCCCGAGGGTGACAACCGCGCTTTGCTCACGGCCTTTCACGGACACGAGATGCCGGCAGCCTTGCGTGAAACCGTAAACATGCTCACGCGGGCTCGAGTCGCGTTATACCCCGTATCGGCGCGAGGGCTCATGGACGATCGCACCATGAATGCGGACTCGAGCGGCCAGCCCAATGGCGACAACTTCGCGACAAATCCGTACAAGGAATCGCCTGCGATCCGCGCGGCAACTGCAACTATGGACCAATTGGCCTTCGACACCGGCGGCCAGGCCGTTTACATCACCAACAATGTAGCGACGGCCCTTACGCGCGATATTCAGGACGGCGTACATTACTACACCGTGTCCTATATGCCGTCGAACACGAAGACAGATGGATCGTTTCGCCGGATTGACGTGAAGCTCACCGAGGGCAAATACAAGCTGGCTTATCGGCGCGGCTACTACGCCGATAGCAGGTCGACGCCGTCCTCCCAGCCAGCATCTGATCCGCTGGCCTCGCTCCTCGCGCCAGGAATGCCCGAATCGACACAGATCGTATATCGAATGCGCGTAGTTCCCGAAGGCCCTCCGGCACCGGGAGTCGCCAGAGCAGGGGGGAATGCAAAGATGTCCGGCCCACTCACTCGCTGCAAAATGATGTTCCAGATTCCGGCCGACGGAATCAGACTTGCGAAATCCGACGGCGGAACCTACGACGCGAGGATTAGGGTTGCGATGGTCGCGTACGCCCGCGACGGCAAACCTGCGAACTGGACCGGTGGCCTCATGAATCTGAAGCTCAGCGAGGCCCAATTTGCGAAAGCGCAGCAAACCGGAATCGCGGCTCCCATGGAGATCGATCTGCCCAATGCAGAGGTTTCCCTCGCCACCGGAATCTTCGACATGAACACCGAAAAGGCCGGCACAATGCAGATCGCCGTGAACCCAGCCTCATACACTTCAGCAACGACGCCTTCTCAGTGAGCTTGCTCCTCGACGTCCTTGCCCACAGCCTCAGTTCTACAATCGTTCTTTGCTTACCGAGTCTCAACGCGAACGCCTCCAGGTGATTCTTGTATCGCCGCGGAATCCGCTCAACATCGGAGCGGTCGCGCGCGCCATGGCAAACTTCGGATTCATGCACCTGAGTGTCGTTGCCCCGTATGAACCCCATTGGCGCGAAGCTCGCTCCGCCGTAGGCGCGCCGCAGTTGCTCACGGACGCGCTGCAAACAGAATCCCTTGACGAGGCGATTCGCGATTGTTCCCTCGTACTTGGGACCTGCACGCTGACCCACCGCAAAGCGGAGCAGCCGGTTGTGCACCTCGATCAACTCGCGCCGCTGGTGACAGAATCCCTGCACCGGGGCGAACGTATCGCACTCGTCTTCGGACCGGAAAAGCACGGCCTGACGCGCGAACACCTCTCGTACTGCCACTACCTGATCGAAATCCCGACCGACCCGCGCCAGCCCTCGATGAACCTGGGACAGGCCGCAGCCGTCTGCCTTTACGAACTCGCAACGCGTGTGCAGATTCCGCTCAATGGCCCGGGGATCGAACCGCCTCAGAATGTCGAAGAGCCCGCACCGGAGTCGGGCAATCTGGACGTCCTGGCTGGTCTGATGGAAGAGGTTATGACCGCCGCCAACTATTCGCCGAAGGCGATGCAGACAGCTAACCGCCACGACCTCCGGCTCATGTTGAGGCGAATGAACTTGAATGCGTCGGACATCCGCAGGGCGCTGGGGCTATTCCGGCGCATTCTCTGGCGGTTTAAACGCGGCGGCCATTCGTAACGTTATGTTGATGGCTCAGTCACTTACAAAACGCAAGCATCCTTTCCGGTTCCTCTCACAATCTTGATAGATTGGGCAAGACGAAAGGTGGCTGGATGCGCAAGTTCATCGACGCTCTTCGCGAAGTGTGGTTTCGTTCGGCGGGTACTCGTTTCTCAAGGGCGGCATGCGGGATCGTCGTGCTTTCTGCAATCGGCATGACTGCTCCTTGCTGGTCTCGAGCACCGGATCATCCCAATTCCACATCTCAAGCGCCCGTTCAGTCAACGCAAGCCCCGGCATCTCAGCCTGAAGCAACGATCCCCGCTTCGGCCACGCAATCGGACGCCTCAAAAGTTCCCGCCAAAGATCCGGTTCTGAGCCAGGGAGCATTTACGGTCCACACGGTAGGCGGTGAGATCAAAGAAGATCAGTTGAAGCAGTTGCTCGTTGGCAAGCCCATGTATTTGCGGGATGGCTACCAGGACAACAATCTCGAATTTGATGAGCACGGGCGGTTGCTGGGACATTCGCCTAAAGGCTCATTCACGTTGAGCCAGATCCAGATCAACAAGGTAAGGCTGTCAAGGCACAAGCTCGAACTGATGGGCGACCGATACGCGCTCCATTTTCTCGGTGCTGCTCCCTTCGAGGATCCGACGGCGGCTACTGACAGGGTAAAGATCACCCCAAAAAAGAAATCCGTGCGCATCTCATTCGTCCGCGAGAAGGTCGAGAAGCCAGAGAAAAAGGACAAGAGCGAAAACAAGAGAAAGAAGCATCACGCAAAGAGCGAAGACACCGAAACCGCGAGCGGCGACCCGACGACTGCGGGTTCTGACATCTCCGATTCTCCAGTTTCGCCGGCGCCAGGGGATCACATATCCGATAAGAAGGGCGCAATGGGCGCGTCTCAGGCCCAGTGGTCTCAGCTGCTGCTGAGTGCACTGGACACCGTTTTTTCCGTCGGAATCGACGATCGCATGATCGCGGCAATGCCAGAATTCTGGAAGCTCTACTACCAGGCCGCTCAAGAAAAGACAGATTACAAGCCGACCGATCCCGGAGTGCTTCGCCAGGCCGCAGTCGATCAGAAGGCAAAGTTGATTTCGGCGCTCGATCCCCCTTCAAACGAGTTCGCGCAGGCCAACGGCGTTGCAGGCATGGCCTTGTATCACGCAGTGGTTGGCAGCAATGGCAAAGTTGAAGAGGTGGTTGCTGGTCGGCCGATCGGTTTTGGTCTGGATGAAAGCGCCGAGCAAACCATCCGCAAGGCGACTTTCCAGCCCGCCGTCAAAGACGGCAAGCCGGTTCCGGTGGCGGTGGATCTGGTGGTTTCGTTCCGAATCTATTCGAAGCGCACTTCGCAGCCCGCCCAACCCGAAATGAGCGGGAAGCCAGAAGCCCCGGTGTTACCGGGACCCTACACCGTGGAAGCAGAGACCGCACAGGTGTCGGGCCCCAGAAACTGATCGAGCGGGAGCGCCGTCCTTCACCGCTTTTAAGCCCGTTGCGAGGGCTCCCACAGCTCAATCCGATTGCCTTCCGGATCCCATATCCATGCGAAACGCCCGTATCCGTAATCTTCGCGATTGGGATCGATACGCACATTGGCTTCTGAAAGCTGCGCGAGCAGTTCATCCAGGTTGTCGACGCGAAAGTTGACCATCGCCTGCTGTGTTCCTTCGCCGAAATATTTCGTGGTTTCAGGAAAATGCGCAAAGACGGTCATGCCCGCAGACTCCGGGCCATCAAAGGCCAGAGAACCGCCATCCTGCGATGGAATGCCGAGGTGCTTTGCATACCATGCGGACAGCTTTTTCGGATCGCCCGCCTTCAAAAACACGCCGCCGAATCCAACCGCTTTGGCCATCGTTATTCCTCCTGCTGAATGATCTGATCAAGCTTCGGCTTGTGCTTGGCCTGGCGGCCGGTTCTCGGGGTATCCTCAACAATGCGCGCGGGCTTTGGCTGGCCCACGAGCTCGCGGGCGTTTGCTTTTACGGCCTTGGTGGCCGAGAATTTCCCTGGCTTGCGTTTCGTCATTGCAAGGTCGAGTATGGAATAGTTCGGGCTAGAAGTGGAAGCGCCTGGAATATTTATCTGCGAGGCACTGTCGGAAATTGGCTTATCCGGCAGGGCTCTTTCGCTGAAGTGGAGAAGTGCGGGAGATGGAAGAGCGGGATTTTTTCAACGAGACCACGGAGACACGGACGCATATGCTGACCTGTCCCAAATGCGGTCAGGCCGGCGAGTACAAGGTGACCTGGGTAGTGCGGCGCAAACGCCCCCAACCGCCGCGTAACGCCGACGAGCGGGATCGGGCACGGTTCGCCAAGGCGCAGTCCTACATGGTGCGCCGCGACGATAAGCTGAGCTGCATGAATGTCCGCTGCCGCAAGCCCTTTGAGATTACCTCTCTGCAATCGCTGGCTTTCCTGAACGAGTAGTCGATGCGATGAAAACTCCAGCTTCCTTATGAGTGGCGCAGGGCCCACGGCATGTGATTGAATCGAAACAGTGAGCGGCGCAGGGCCTGGAGGCCTGGAGGTGCCCGCGAGGAGACAAAGTCCGATGGCGAATTCCCTGCTTCCCCCTGAAGAACGCAACCTTACCCCCGACCAGGTGGAGGCGCTCGACAAGCGGCGCGAGTGGGGACATACACTGCTCGTGATTGCCGGCCAATTCGCCGTGATTGCGACCGTTCTGCTACTCTGGGTCGGTCAGGACCTGACTTATTCGCCGGGATGGGTTCATCCCATGGCGTACTACTTCATCATCGCGATTACCCTCGTCGTCGTGCTCGGCCTTACCGGGCTGATTTTGCGGTCTGGAACGCCTCGAATCGACTGAATCTGCATCAAACCAACGACCCTTTGTTAATACGAGTCGGCATTTGCGTCGGCTCTCGTCTCTGTCATGCCTGCATACCTTGCGAAAACGGTATAGCCTGAGGAGGTACAGATGGCGTCCGCTTCCCCAATCGCAGCGTCTCCGACCTTTGCCCGGCGTCTCATCGACAGTCATGGCCGCGTGATCCATGATCTGCGCGTTTCCATCACCGACCGGTGTAATTACAAGTGCGTGTATTGCCGAACGGGCGAGCTTGGTGCGCAATATCCCGAGTTGGGGATCGAAGAATATCTCCGGCTGATCAAGCTCTTTGTCAATCTCGGCATCGAGAAGGTGCGCATCACGGGCGGGGAGCCCCTGCTGCGCCGTGGCCTGATCGAACTGATCGAGCAACTCGCGCAGTTGCGCACCCTGGCCAGCGAATCGCTCGACCTCGCGTTGACCACCAATGGACATCTTCTCGACAACCTCGCGGCGCCCTTGAAGGCTGCCGGGTTGAATCGCGTCACCGTGAGCATGGATGCCGTGGATGCGCCAACCTTTGAACGCATCACGCGCGTTCCCGGCAGCTTCAACAATGTTCTGGCCGGCATCCGCGCAGCGCGCACCGCTGGCCTGGCGCCTGTAAAAATCAACTGCGTCCTGTTGCGCGGATTCAACGACGACCAAATCGAGGGATTTGCACGCTTCGCCCGCGAAGAAGATGTCGTCGTGCGCTTTATCGAATTCATGCCGCTCGAAGAGGGCCGCCTCTGGACGCCTGAGATTGTCGTTCCCCTGGCCGAGATTGTTGCCCGCATCAGCCGGGAAATGCCGCTCGTGTCCTTGCCGCCACGCGAACCCAGTGAGACCGCCCGTCGCTATACGTTCCCCGACGGCGTTGGTGAAATTGGAATTATTGCGCCGGTTAGTCAGGCGTTCTGCGGTGCCTGTAGCCGCGTGCGCCTCACGTCGGATGGAAAGATCCGGACATGCCTGTTTTCACAAGTCGAACACGATCTCTATGGAAGGATGCGCGCTGGTGAAGACGAGACTGCACTGTCGGATTACATTGTGAAGACCATCAACGGGAAGGAAGCACGCCACCATATCGGCGAGCCCGATTTCCTGAAGCCATCGCGTTCCATGGTGCACATCGGCGGCTGAAGCCTGAGAAAATCCCAAATACGTAACTTTAGTGCATATCGATATGGACTAAAGAAACTCTTCGTGCATGATTTGAACATGCGCATGTGACAGAATTCACATCAGATGGATCGTTCCCCTTTTTCGCTGCGAAATGAATGAATTGACTGAAAATCGAATTCCCCTCGATGACCTGATGGTCTTCCATCAGCTGGCGCGTTCGCTCAATTCGAGTCTCGATCTAGACACGATCCTGCGCACGATTCTCGATCAGATGGAACGGATTATCGCGGCGGACATGTGGACGCTGCTCATGCTGGACGATCAGCACCAGGAGCTCTACTACGCCATCGCTTCGGGAAACTTTGAGGGCGCGCTGCGCGGTCTGCGGGTCAGGATGGATGAGGGCGTCGCGGGCTGGGTCGTTCAGCACGGCGAAACGCTCATTGTTCCGGAATCAGAGAATGACGATCCCCGCCTGCAGCAGACGCTGGCCGCCGACACGCGCCGCGTGCGGTCGGTGATCGCGATGCCGCTGCGTGGCCGCAAAGGCGTGCACGGCGTGATTGAGATTCTCAATCCCCGCTCCAGCCAATTGAGCGATTACACCATTGCCTTCCTTCACATCTTGTGCGACCACGCAGCCATCGCGATTGAAAATGCGCGTGACGTGGCGCGCATTCAGCAACTCACCATCACCGACGACGCAACCGGACTTTACAATGTTCGGCACCTCTACAAAACGTTGGAGCACGAACTCGAACGCGCCCGGCGTCTGCAGCATCCCGTAAGCCTGGCCTTCATTGATCTCGACCGCTTCAAGTTGGTCAACGACATTCACGGCCATCTCATCGGCAGCGAACTGCTCGGCCGTGTCGGAGCCCGACTGAAGCAGCTCAGTCGCGAGAAAGATAGCTGCTTCCGCTACGGTGGCGATGAGTTCGTCATCCTCATGCCGGATACTTCCGCAACCGATGCCCTCGCGCTCGCGACCAGCATTCACACGGAGTTGACCCACACGCGCTTCCACATGAGCAACGACCTCGAGCTGACCGCAAGCGCCAGCGTCGGCCTCGCCACCTGCCCGCCGGAAAAACTCGCCGTCCACGCGATCATCGGCGCCGCCGACGCCCGCATGTACGAAGTGAAAAGCAATGGTCGGGGCAAAGTCAGGGGAACATAGAGCCGGACCCATGACCTTTCGAATTTCGGCGGAATTACTCTCATGGCCATAGACTTCGAGGCGAGATGATGTCCTTTTATAATCCCGTTCATGCCACCGACAATCAGCTCACTGATAAGCCCGATGCCGCAGCCGTAAAAGCTCTCTCTCAAATGTTGCTGCAGCTCAATAACGAGCATTCTGCTTGGGCGTTTGACTATCGACCTCTCGCAATCCTCATCACCAATCCTGAGTCGAACACGATGCTCGGCGGATTAAGGGGAGGAACCTTCTGCGGTTCCTTGCACATCGACCTGTTGTTTGTGCCGGAGTCGATGCGCGGCGCTGGCTCGGCCGAAGCCTGATGGCACATTCGGAAGAGGCTGCCCGTCGCGGGTGCCGTTACGCATGGCTCGACGCCTTCAGCTTCCAGGCCCGCGGATTCTACGAGAAGCTTGGCTATACCGTGCTTGGAACGCTCGAAGACAGCCCGCCGGGACATAGCCGGTACTTTCTCAAGAAGAATCTCGCTGCCGTCTGAACCAAAAAACTGAGAACAGCGACGCTACTCTTCGAATTTGTCGTGCTGCTTCTCCGCCAGCTTCTCCAACTGCCTGCGCCAGTCAAGCGACTCCACAAACGGCCGCGACTCGCGCCAGTTGGGCTCCACAATCACGTGCAGTTCGAGATAGACACGCGTACCCAGCAGCGATTCAATCTGCTTGCGCGCGCCTGTCCCAATCTCTTTCAGCTTCGATCCACCCTTTCCGATGAGGATCGCCTTCTGACCATCGCGCTCGCAGTAGATGGCTGCGGCAATGCGCGTTAGCGGCAGCCGAGCAGGCTGCTGGCCTTTCTTGCGCGGAGGTGCGGGCGGTTCGGCTTCTTCAAATTGCTCTATCACGACAGCAGCAGCGTATGGAACCTCTTCGCCCGTGTCCACAAGAATGCGCTCGCGGATCAGTTCCGCCACCATGAACCGCATGGGCTGATCGGTGTACTGGTCCTTCGGGTAGTAGCGCTCGCCCACAGGCAGCGCATCAACAATCTTCCGGACGAGAAGTTCGAGCCCATCGCGTTTGCGCGCGCTGACGGGAATCACTTCGGCGAATTTATATTGTTTTGTCAGCGTGTCGATCAGCGGCAGCAACACATCCTTCGCAACAAGATCGATTTTGGTAAGGACGAGGAAGACAGGGCAATCCAGCCCGCGAATCAGCGAGTAGAGAAACTCGTCTTCGCTTGCCCAGTTCGGCTTGCCATGCTGATGCGCTTCGGCTGGCTCTCCCGCGGCTTCCAATTGCACCCGACGGCTGGCATCCATCAGCACCAGGACCACATCCCTCGTCTCAAGCGCTTCATGCACTTCCTGCAACATGCGGCGATCAAGATGCGAGGAAGGCTTGTGAACGCCCGGCGTATCGACAAAGACGATCTGCGCCGCAGGATGAACTTTTTTGCGTGCGGCTACTTCCAGCACGCCGATAATGCGGTTGCGCGTCGTCTGCGGTTTTGGCGTGACGATAGCGACCTTTTCGCCGGTGAGGGCGTTCATCAACGTGCTTTTGCCAGCGTTGGGCCGACCGAGAATGGCAACAAATCCTGATTTCAATTGGAAAATCACTCCTGCACGAGTGTATGCCATCAACTCTCGCCAGGTGTTTCGACGCGAGTCGCTCGCTCGTTCCCTATGTCCCTATGTCCCTCATTCCCTGATCACCTATTCCCTACTCTTCACGGCAGCGCTGTCGCCTCTTCCCGCGCCGGCGGAAAAATCCGCAGCCTGTCAACGCGGCGATCGGTGGATGCGATAACCTGGACACGCAGACCGCTGTGTTCCAGCAGCACAACCTCCCCGGGCAGCGGAATGCGTCCTTCGACCTCACTTACGAGGCCGCCCAGCGTCGTGGCTTCGTGCTCTTCATCCACATCAATATCGTCGCCAAAGAGATGGTGCAATTCATCCACCGGAAAATCGCCGGGTACAACCCACACGCCGCCCGGCTCGCGCTGCGGATCGTTGGCGTGTGCATCCTTCTCGTGCTCATCTCGAATGTCGCCGACAATCTCTTCGAGAAGGTCCTCAATGGTCACGAGGCCTGAAACGCCGCCGTACTCATCGATCACGATGCGCATGTGCTGTTTTTCACGCTGCATTTCGCGCAGAAGCTCATAGCCGCGTTTCGTCTCCGGCACAAACACCGCCGGATGCTGGATGCTGGCGACCGTTTGTGTGCGCGCCTCCTCGTCGGCAATCTGCAGCAGGTCGTGCGCGAACGCGATTCCGGTGATGGAGTCGAGCGTCCGCTCGTATACCGGGACGCGCGAATAATTGTGCTCCTTGAGCATTTCGAGAAAGCGCTCAAGCGTAATCGATTGTGGAACGGCAAACACCTGCGGGCGGGGCGTCATCACTTCGCGCACCAGCTTGTCGCCAAATTCAACGGCCGAGCGCACCAGCTCGCGATCGCTCTCTTCGAGGATGCCTTCTTCCTCGCCGGCCTCGAGAAGCGATTCAACATCGGGCGCGGGCACATCCTCCTCGGCTACCGGCGTCTCAGCAAGCGACGCCAAGGAGAAGAAGAAACGGATGATCGCCGTGACAGGCGTGGTAAGCCAAAGCAGAAGGCGAATGGGCCACACCAGCCGCGCCGCCCACCGGCCCTTGGTCTGCGTAAATAGCAGCGAAGGAAGAATCTGGTTGCAGAATATGACGGCAAGCAAGACCACCAGCACAGACTGCGCGATCTCGGCATTGGTGGGCCGCGCAATGTGCGGGGCACGATCGAAAAGCACCGCTCCGATAGCCAGCGCGAATACAGCAAGGGTAAGTTGCTGCAGCACAACCGCGCAAAGAGCAGCATGCTCGCGGGTAAGGCCAATCAACGGCTCGACCTTTTCTTCCCAATGGTCGAGATTGTCCTGCACCTCGCGTGGCAGAATCTTGCCGAATTCGGAATACACGCGGCTGATGTAGGCGGCGAAGGTATCAACCAGCGCCACAATCACCAGAAGGATGATGGTGATCCAACTCATCAGCGCGGTCCTTTCGCAATTCTGTCATTCAGGCCCGAATCAGCCCGTTCGATAAGCCCAAGAGGAAGTCGAAGTGTCGCACGAAGCTTCTGCTCGCGGCGCGCCATCTGTCCAGCATCGGTTTCGTGGTCGTACCCGGCCAGATGTAGAAGAGCGTGAAGCATTAGCACCTTGATTTCAATTGCCAGGGAGTGACCGCGCTCTTCCGCCTGCCGGCGCGCGGTAGGAATGCTGATGGCAAGATCGCCGGCGATCTTCAGCGGGCCGCTTGCCAAGGCAGGAAACGAAAGCACGTCCGTCGCCTTATTCTTCCCTCGAAACTGCCGATTCAGTCGCCGGATAGCCGCATCGGTGGTGAAGAGTACCGAAACGTGCCCGCGCAATTTCACCGCCGCCTGGGCGTCACGCAGAAAGCGCGCAAGCGTCTGCCGCGACGGAATGCGCTGCCCTCGAAGGGGGGTCAACTGGCTGGCGTCTCCGGACCTCTTCGGCAGCTTTGCCTGCGGGGAAAGGTCGGTGTCCAGATCTGGGTCGAAAAGGATCATCGTGCGCGGGGCCGCTATAACAGCGGCCCCGTGTCTCTACTATTTTACGCGAACGGCAGAATTACTGCGGTTTCGCCGGATGCGCAGCCTGTTGCGGCGCTTCCTGCTGCCCCTGGGGTTGGATCGCCTCGCCCATATTCAGCGGCAGTTCCTGCTGCTGCGGTTTGGTCGCCTCGTAAGCACGGACGATCCGCTGCACCAGCGCATGCCGCACCACGTCTCCATCCGCAAAGTGGCAGAACGAGATGCCCTCCACCCCATCGAGAATGTTGATCGCGTCCACCAACCCCGACTTGCGCGGATTGGGCAGATCGATCTGCGTAATGTCGCCCGTGATCACCGCCTTGGAGTTGTTGCCCATGCGCGTCAGAAACATCTTCATCTGCTCGATCGTCGTGTTCTGCGCCTCGTCCATGATGATGAAGGCGTCATTGAGCGTGCGGCCTCGCATGAAAGCCAGCGGAGCAACCTCGATCACGTTCTTCTCGAGCATCTTGTCGACCTTCTCGGGATCGAGCAGGTCATAAAGTGCGTCATAGAGTGGGCGAAGATACGGATCGACCTTCTCCTGCAGAGTACCCGGCAGAAAACCAAGCCGCTCGCCCGCTTCAACGGCAGGTCGAACCAGCACAATGCGGCTGACTTTTTTGGCATTCATCGCGGCGACAGCCATGGCCACGGCGAGATAGGTCTTGCCGGTACCGGCCGGCCCCACGCCGAACACCATGTCATTCTGCTCGATGGCCTCAATGTACTTACGCTGATTGAGTGAGCGCGGCTGCACCGTGCGCTTTACGCCCGCCGAACGCTGCTTGCCTGAGTCCGCAAGCGACCGCAGCGTGATTGCCGGATCGGCCACGACCAGGCGCAGCATTCCATTCAATTCGCCATTGTGAGGGTTAATGCCCTGGCGCCGCAGAGCCTCAAAGTCCTGAAATATTCGCTGGACTCTGCCGACCGCTTCGTCTGGCCCTTCCACGTGCACGGCGTCCGATCGTAGGTCGATCCTGACACCTAGTGAATCCTCCATCAGTCTGAGGTTTTCATCGCGGGTCCCAAAAAGGGGCTCAAGGTTGGGCGTGATCTCCAGAGCAGCTTTCAGATTGCCTCCATAGGCCCTGCCTTACAGGCAGAAATCGGCTGTTGATTTGATGATTGCACCGGTGTAATGGGTGGAATGGATGGGCAAATATTTGCAGATTGTAGAGGAGAAGCGCACTTGACCACGACCGATGTGAAGAACTTTCGTGTTGGCGCAGGCAACCAAGTGGCGGTGTATGGGGAGAGAGTAGCGCCGGTGGCAAGTTCCGTCAATCCCACCCCCCATTAAGATTGATGCAAATAGTCACCAAGTCGATACGTGATCGCCAACATACCGGCCAATCTCTGCCAGGGCTATGATTGCGGGTGAGTTTCCGCTTTTAACTTTGACTCCGGCTCCCTGGGGGACAAATGCAGGTTCGTCGCGCCGCAGAAACCATCGGTACCGCATCCGCATTGCTCGCGCTTGTCTTCGCAGTCAGTTCCTGCGGCGGCAGTTCTTCTTCCAGCCCAACTCCTCCCCCGACGCCGACTCCCACCACTCCAGACGGAAAGGCCGATGCGCTGATCGCGCAAATGACGCAGGCAGAAAAACTCCAGCTGGTGCAGGGCGGAGTAACTTCGAATCAGACATACGGGTACACCGTGCCGCGCGGCGCAGGCGGGTGGGTGCCGGAAATCGCGCACCTCAATATTCCCGCGCTCTACCTGGCCGACGGCAGCGTGGGTGTAGGCAACGGAGTAGGACCATCGACAGCCCTTCCCTCCTCCATCGCCAGCGCAGCTACATGGGATCTGAATGAAGCGACAAGGTACGGAAACGTGATCGGCACCGAACTGGCCGACTATGGCATCAACGTCAATCTTGGTGGCAACGTGAACCTCATCGGCCGCGATCCGCGCGATGGGCGCACCTTCGAGACCAAGGGTGAAGATCCGATCCTCGCCGGCAAAATCACCGCTGCGCACATCAACGCCATTCAGGCGCAGCACGTCATCGGCGGCATCAAGCACTTCAGCTTCAACGATCAGGAATCGGGGCGCTTCACAGAAAACGTCATCATTGACGAACGAAGCGCACGCGAGAGCGACCTGCTGGCCTTCGAGATCGGCGTCAAAGATTCGAATGTCCAGTCCGTGATGTGCTCCTACAACCTGACCAACGGAGTCTACGACTGCGAAAACAGCCACCTGCTCAACGGCGTTCTGAAGGGCGACTGGAAATTTCCCGGCTTCGTCATGTCCGACTGGTGGGGTACGCATAGCACCGCCACCGCTGCCATCAATGGTCTCGACCAGGAACAGCCCAATCAACAATTCTTCTCCTCGCTAGGCACCGCGGTGAATGCCGGCCAAGTCCCACAATCGCGGCTCGACAACATGGTGCATCGCATTCTGCGCGCGATGTACGAAGTGGGCATATTCGACTACCCGCAGAAAATTCAGGCGATTCCCGCAGCGGCCGATGCGGCAATCGCGCAGGAGACGGAAGAGCAAGGCGCCGTACTGCTGAAAAACTCCGCTAGCCAGCTCCCATTGAGCGCATCTCTTGCGTCGATTGCGATCATCGGGTCAAAGGCCGACACCGCCGTGCTCTCCGGCGGAGGATCGGCACAGGTGCAGCCCGTTGGCGGCGGAATCACCGGCCCAACGCCATGCCCACCGTGCTGGGGAGGCGTGGTCTGGGATCCGATCCTCTCCGCTTGCAGCCATCCAGTCGAAAGCGCCAAATGCAAAGGTCCAGTTCGCCGATGGATCCGATGCGGGCGCTGCGGCTTCGCTGGCAGCATCGTCCCAGGTGGCGATTGTCTTTGTGAATCAATGGGCCAGTGAAGGCATGGACGTGCCGAGTCTTGCACTGAGCGATTTGGTCGACGCTAACCCTATTGATCAGGACGCCCTCGTTGCTGCCGTCGCCGCTGCCAATCCGCACACCATTGTCGTGGTCGAAAGCGGCGGACCGATCCTGATGCCGTGGCTCGGCCAGGTTAACGCGGTCTTCGAGGCATGGTATCCGGGGCAGAACGGCGGCCCTGCCATCGCCAATCTGCTATTCGGCGTGGCGAACCCTTCCGGCAAGCTGCCCGTCACCTTCCCGGCCAGTGACGCACAACTTCCACGCCCTGTAACGCCGCAGCCGCCTGACGGGTCCACACCGTTCGACGTCAACTTCTCAGAAGGCTATAACGTCGGGTACAAATGGTTCGACGCAAATGGCTTAACGCCTCTTTTTCCATTCGGCTTCGGCCTCTCGTATACCACTTTCTCCATCACGAACCCGGCGGTTGTGAACAACCTGGGCTCGACATCCAAACCCAACTTCCAGGTCACGTTCAACCTGGCCAACACCGGGAGCGTCGCCGGCGCAGAAGTGGCCCAGGTCTATCTCGGCATGCCGTCCAGTTTGAATGAGCCGCCAAAACGCCTCGTCGGCTGGCAGAAGGTCAAACTCGACTCAGGAGCATCGCAGGCTGTCACGATTGAAGTGGATGAGAACGATTCCTCCCATCCCATGTCCTACTGGGACACGAGTTCAAATAGCTGGAAGGTGGCTTCCGGCACGTACACCGTCTACCTTGCCAACTCCTCGGCCGCGTCGAGCCTTGCAACGGCTGGAACGATCACCGTCCAGTAAGCATCAATGCGCAGCGGCGCGCGTCACGGCAGGCGGACGAGGTTGCCAGGCTGGCCCACCTTCCTCCCACTGATCGTCCGTCAATTGCTCAACGTGCGTTCCGTCCGCGTTCATCACAAAAATTTCACCGTAAGGCTGCGGCGCGCCTATCAGAAGGGCCTCATCCTTGAACCCCATTCGCGAGCTAGTGAACAGCAAGCGTTCTCCGTCCGGCGACCACGCCAGGTGCGCCTCGTTGCCCTTCGTATGCGTCAACTGCGTCATGCCTGTCCCGTCGGGATGAACCGTGAACACCTGAAAATCACTGCCGGTTCTGCGAATGAATGCAATCAGATCTCCGCGTGGAGACCACACCGGAAAATTGTCCCACTCGCTCGTCAAAACCTTGATCGAACGGTCTTCCAGATCCATGATGCGCAATCCCTGTTCCGTCGGGCCGAGCGTGCGGTAGACGATATGCTTTCCATCCGGTCCGAAAGATGCAAATGCATTGTTGTTCGCGCCCGAGGTAACGATCTGAAAACCCGTTCCATCGACATTGACAAGACCAACCTGCGCCCCTCCGTTTGCCGCATCCAGCGGTTTCTTTCCGCCCGCCTCAAAGTCGAGAAACGCAGTGAAGTTACCGACACCAACAACAATCTGCTTGCCGTCCGGCGACCAGGCCGGAGCAAGAATCAAGCCCTTCTGCTCCAGGATCGCGTGGGCGGGTTTGTCCTCATCCACGAGGAGCAGGCTGGTCGATTCCCCGTTCGATTTCATCCGGGTCACGGCCAGGTGCTCTCCGGTCGGGTCGTATGCAGGCAGCCACGCCGTACTGTAGAGATCGAATTTTGGATTCATGCTGAATTGCCTTACCGGTTCGGTAAGGTGCTTCGAGACGAAGCGGCTGTACACAACTTGCGTTCCATCCGGCGACCACGACGGACCGCGCACATCCTGCTCCCGCAGGTCCCGGCTTGCCGTTTCCATAAAACACGCCTTTGGCTGTCTTGTCATAGCGCAGGTAGGCAACCTCACCCGAAGGCAACATCGACGGCAACAATTTCACTCCGGGTCCCGCGGGCACTGTCGTTATGTTCCCGCTCGCAATGTCGATTTTCTTTAACGTGTCGTTGCCATCAAACCTGCCGGAACGAAAATCCCATGTTTCCTGCGCCGACATGCAATACGCTACAACACTCTTGCCGTCGGACGTCCATTTGGGGCTGCCACAGAAACCGCCATGCTGCGAGATCCGCTTAAGTCCCGAACCATTGGGACGGATCAGGTAGATATCCACCAGGTGCAGCCTCTCCCAACGGCCTTTTGCATCAGGCAAACTGCTTTCTCGATCCGAAGAAAACGCAATCCACGTTCCGTCCGGGGACCAAGATGGGCGGAAGTCGCCGCCATTGCCTGTCGTCAATGCCTTTGCCTGGTGCGTGGCGACGTCGAGCATCCACAGGTTCGCCCTTCCGCCGGCTCGCGTTGAGACAAAGACGAGGTGTTGGCCATCTGGAGAGAATGCCGCCTGGTCGTCATACGCTGGGTCGTCTGTCAGCCGTTCAATTCCTTTGCCATCCGGATGAATGCGATAGAGATCCGCCGATCCGGCGCGCTCTGATGTAAAGGCGATCCAGTCCCCCTTGGGCGACCACGCAGGATTGTAGTCAAGCGAGCCCGACTGCGGAAGACCGCGCTCGCCGCTGCCATCGGCATTGGAGATAAATAGGTTTGCCTGTGTAGGACCAAGCCGGTCAAGCACGACGCGATCGGCAGCATGACAGCAGATCGCCCCGGAAGCGACCGCAAAGGCGCAAAGAAACCACGAACGGAGACAAGACATCTTCCACTCCGAAGATTGGATTTTGGATCAGGAGAAGTTGCCTGCGAGCATACCATCGCGAAGCACCGCCCGGCGAAGGGAACTCAATGCCTCCAAGGCGACCCGCGATCGAGTCCTGCGTCAGGGCACGACTTTAGTAGTGCCCTGAGCAACCAGATGCAGAAGTGTCATCCTTGTATCTCTGAATGAACAACAGTTTTTCGTGGAGACTGTTGCAGTGGGGAACCGAGTAATCGGTTCCCCCGCGGGCGGTCGGCTCCCGTTCATCCTGCGGTCTCAACGACCGGCGCTCAGCACAGGCGACCGCTGCCCAAGTCACGTACGACCGAACAGTCGCACGATTTCAGTCGAACATACAAGGCAGGTTGCCGTCACAGGGATCATTTGTGGACGAATTTGTGTCAAGGCACGACTTTAGTCCGAATACAACGGCTGCACCTAGAACTAAAATTGGCACACTACTCGCGTTTACATGCGCGTTTACATTGACCCTTCCCCCGATTTCCCGTAGACTAGGAAATTGCGAGGGATGCGGTGTGTCTGCATTCTGACCCGCATCAATCTCCCTGACAAATCAGGGCTTTAGATCAAGGAAGCATAATGGCCAACCATGTATCGTCGCTGAAGCGCGCCCGCCAGACCCAAACCAAGACCGCGGTGAACCGCAACAACCGCACCCGCGTGCGCTCCAGCCTCCGCGCATTGCGCGAAGCCATCGCCAAGGGCGATGTGAAGGCTGCCCAGGCCCAGTTCCGCGAGACCGTTTCCGCCCTCGACAAGAGCGTCCAGAAGGGCGTTCTTCACTCGAACACCGTTTCCCGCTACAAGAGCCGCCTGAATGCCCGGTTGAAGGCTCTGGCGACAGCAAAGGCATAAGTTTTTTGGGGTGGCCGCAAGCCAGTGGGATGGTAAGGGGCCATATGAGCAGGTGCGGCCGGGAGCAATCCCGGCCGTTCCTTTTTGCGCCGCCAAGCCTCATCCTGGCCGGAGAATCCATGAGTGAAAAATGTCCCCCGCATTTTGCAGGTAATTTCCACCCGCAGTCGCATAATCAAGTCAATGCTTCCAGATCCACCAGGCGATCCTGAATGCCTGGAGCCTGTTAACTCCTTTTCTGAGAAGACTATGCGGTTAAGTTAATTTACCAGAAGACCTTACAGACAGCACCCTTGTGGAAGGCCAGCGATCCTCCGTTCACAGCAAACGTGAACAGTCACTGCAGAAGCTCGAAGATCCCGGCCGCCCCCTGCCCTCCACCCACGCACATGGTCACCATGCCGTAGCGCGCTTTCCGGCGTTTCATTTCGCCCAGGAGCGTCGCCGTCAGCTTGGCTCCCGTGCAGCCGAGCGGATGACCCAGCGCAATCGCACCACCGTTTACATTCACCTTTTCCGGATCGAAGCCGAGCTCGCGCATTACCGCCAGCACCTGCGCGGCAAACGCTTCGTTGAACTCGATCAGCTCGATATCGTTGAGTGTCAACCCAGCCTTTTTCAGAGCTTTCGGCACGGCATACACGGGCCCCATTCCCATCTCTTCCGGCAGGCACCCCGCCACTGCGTATGCCACGAGCCGCGCCAGTGGCTGGATTCCCAGCTCCTTCGCGCGCGCCGCATCCATCAAAATCGTCGCCGCGGCGCCGTCGGATGTTTGCGAAGAATTGCCGGCGGTCACCCTGCCATTCGCGTGAAAAACCGGTTTCAGCGCTCCCAGCGCTTCGGCGGTGGTGTCGGCGCGAGGGCCTTCGTCTGCAGAGAAAACCGACTCGGACATGGCCGGCTTTCCCGCCTTGGCCGTGGGCGTCGCCCTCGTCACTCTGACCGGCACAAGTTCCTCGGTAAACCGACCGGCCGCCTGCGCAGCGACTGCCTTCTGGTGGCTCCGCAGCGAAAATGCGTCCGCATCATCGCGCGAAATGTTGTAGTGCTTCGCAACGCGCTCAGCCGTCAGCCCCATCGTCAGCAGCGCGCCGGATAATTCTCCGCGAGCCAGGGATTGGGCCGGGGTTTATTGCCGCCCATGGGCAGCATGCTCATCGTCTCCGCCCCGCCCGCAATCACCACTTGCTGCACGCCGCCGCGAATGCGCATGTCGGCCTGGGCGATGGCTTCGAGGCCCGATGCGCAAAGCCGATTCACCGTCATGCCGGGCACGTCGATGGGAAGGTGCGCGCACAGTGCAGTCATGCGCGCCATATTCCACCCCGACTCGCCCTCCTGCTGCGCGCAGCCGAGAATCACATCTTCAATTTCCACTTTATCCAGCTCAGGTATCCGTTCCAGCGCATTGATCAATGCCGCTGCTGCAAGATCATCGGGGCGGGTGGTGGAAAGGGCGCCTTTGGGCGCGCGTCCCACAGGCGTGCGAACAGAGCTTACAAGTACAGCTTCGGGCATCGGATGCTCCAGAAAAACGCGGTTCGGTTCACAAGATCCTCTGGCTCATTGTTAGACCGCGAGGCATGCAGGGGTCAAATTGCCTGCAATCAATCCGACGTATCCACCACCGTCCATGCACTGTGGGTGTAGAAGCGATAGACGGTCTTCTGATTCAGAACTGTGTCCTCGAGCGCGTCGTGATCGAGCAGCGGAGGGTGATGCTCCATCCCGGCCTGCGCCTCGCGGACCTGTCGGGGAGAAGCAGGATCAATGCCCCAGTCGAATCCCAGCACTCCGGAGGAATCGTGCCGCTGCAGACGCTCGAGTTCCGGAACGGATGCGAGCATCGTGGGCTTGTCAGGAGAATGCGCAAAGAACACCAGCAGTTCGACTTTGCCGTGGGTGGAGCAAAGCACCGCCCAGTCCGACGATCCTGGATGCTCCAAACTCGCGTTAATCACGTTTTCCGGCCGATGCGCTTGAAAGGTCTGCGGAATCATGCACCCGCGCTGATCCAGAACGTCGGCGATCGCATCCGGCAGGTCTGGGAAAGAACTCGCCGGCAATCGACGGATCAGGTACGACGCCACGCGGCCATCGATACTCGTCTTTCCCGACTCATTGAATTGTCGCGATTGATCCGGATGGCTAAGAGATGATTCCTGAGCCAGCGCGCCCGCATGTGCTAGCGCCAACGATGCCGCCGAAACCAGGATGAGTGCTGCGAACTTCATTTCAATTACGCAGTGGCTTGCCGGTCTTCAGTGTATACGCGATCCGCTCCTGCGTCTTGCGCTCGCCACACAACGAGAGAAATGCTTCGCGCTCTAGGTCAAGCAGATACTCCTCGCCAACCAGCGAACCTGCCGTCACCTTGCCCCCGCACAGGATGTACGCCACCCATCGCGCCACCTTCATGTCGTGTTCCGACGCATAACCCCGCCTCACCCATCAGGAAGACGCCGGTGTTCAGGACAGCAAGCGAAGCCGTGCCCGGCGCGGGAATTACACGTGGCTGCGGAGCGGCATAGCCCGCCTCGCCCAGCGCAATCGCCTGCGCCTTGGCGTCGAGCAGCAGCCGTTCCCGGTTCAGCGTGATTCCATCGCTCGGCAGCAGAAGGCCCAAAGCGCGCGCTTCCGCCGCAGACGTCGACACCTTCGCCATCGCAATGGTCTCCAGCGTCCGCTTCAGAGCCGAGTTCATCTCGGCAGACTGCGCAAATCGCGATGGCGGATCTTTCGGATCAGGCGGCGCCAGTGCTACAGCTGAATCCACGGCGCGCAGCAACATCTCTTTCGTGCCACCGCCTCCCGGAATCAGCCCGATGCCGGTTTCCACGAGCCCGATGTAGGTCTCAGCATGTGCCTGCCGGCGTGCGGCGTGCAACGATATCTCCGCGCCTCCGCCCAGCGTCAGGTTGAACGGCGCAACAACGACGGGCCGCGGGCAGAACTTGATCGACATCGACATCTGCTGGAATGCACGAATGGCCCCCTCAACCTCGTCCCACTCACCTTCCTGCGCGCCCAGCAGCAACTGCATCAGGTTCGCGCCGACGCTGAACCGGTCGCGATCGCCGCTGATCACAAAGCCGCGAAAATTCTTCACCGCCTCGGACGTTGGATTCAGCACCGACGAAATCATCGCCACCACATCGCCGCCGATCGCGTTCTTGAGCGAGTGCAATTCGATGCAGCCAATGCCGTCGCCGATATCCACGAGCGACGCACCCGGATTGCTGCGCACCACGCCGTTGGTGCGACGATAATCCGCGACCCGCGAGTGCCCCGGCTGCTGCGCGATCGTCTCCCATGCGCCGGGCACCGGGTTATAGCATTGCGGCCCGTCCGGCGAATACCACGAGACGGGAGCAGCCTCAGGCGCAGAGTCCAGCAGACCCTGTACCTCTTTGCTCACCGGAACTCCCAGTGCCGTCATACGGGTCACGGACTCGCGCACCCCCGCCGCATCCCATAGCTCAAACGGCCCAAGCTCCCAATTGAAGCCTGCCCGCATGGCCTGATCGATCGACGGCGCATCGTTGGCCGCCTCGCCAATCCGTTCCGCTGCAAAATTCCACAGCGACGACAGAAAAGGCCAGAGAAACGCTGCCGCCTTGTCCTTCTTCGGATCGTTGGCCAGCAGCAGTTTGACCCGCTCCTGCACGGTGACCGCGTTCTTCGCCATCTCCAGCGAAGGCAGCGCAGGCTTCGCCGAAGGCCGGTACTCGAAGGTATTCAGATCGAGCACCATACGCTCATCCTTGCCATCGGCGCCGCGGGTCTTCTTGTAGAACCCCTGCTTCGATTTGTCGCCCAGCCAGCCGCGCTTCACAATCTCCTGAAGCTTCTCCGCGAAGCCGCCCGGCATCACTCCCTGCGGAAAATTCGCCGCCACGTGCGCCAGGATGTCGATCCCCACCATATCCGCCAGACGAAACGTGCCCGTCCTCGGGAACCCCAGCGCCGGACCTGTAAGCTCGTCCACTTCCTCGATCGTCAGGCCCTGCTCCAGCATCAACGTCGAAGCAAGAAACATGACGAAAACGCCAATGCGGTTGCCTATAAAGTTCGGCGTATCGTTCGCGAACACCACCTGCTTGCCCAGCACGCGATCCCCGAAAGTCGCGAATGAGCCCACCAGCGCGGCATCGTTCTCCGCCGTTGGAATAATCTCCAACAGTTGCATGTACCGCGGCGGATTGAAGAAGTGCGTACCGAAAAAGCGCTCGCGGTGTGACTTTAGCCCGGCGGCGATCTTGGCGATGGGCAATCCCGAGGTGTTTGTGCTCCACACCGATTGCGGCGCCAGGTGCGGCGTCACTCGATCCAGCAGCGCCCGCTTGATTTCGAGGTTCTCCGCCACCGCCTCAACGACCCAGTCGCACTGCTTCAGCTTCGGCAAGTCATCTTCGAAGTTGCCTGGAGTGATCATCGAAGCCAGCGACGCCTCATAAAATGCAGCAGGCTTGGCCTTCGCCAATCCGGCCAGCGCAGACTCAGCAAGCCTGTTCCGCGAGCCTTCTCCAGCCGGAACCATATCGAGCAGCAGCGAAGGGATTCCGGCGTTGGCAAGGTGCGCGGCAATGCGCGAACCCATCGTGCCCGCACCCAGAACCGCTGCTCGACGCACCAGCAGGGGTTGAGCCGCAAAGCGAAAAACAGGAGCGGTGTCCGGTGCGATCGTACTCATGCTTGGCTCTCCCCGCGCAGGCGCAACGCGATGCAGCACATGCGCGTAATCGATCCCGAGCATACGAGTGACCGCTTCGCCCGGTCAAGGTGAGGGCCGACGGCAGTCAATACGTATCGCCGCCATCAAGTCCTCGCGTCTTAGCCTGTAGAGCACATGCAGCCGAAGCGGATGGCCCGCAGGGTTGGACGGATGATCGAAGTCGTCTCGAGGGTCATGGGTCATGCCGAGCTTCTCCATCACACGCAACGAGCGCAGATTCGCCGGAACTGTAAAGGAAACCAGTTCGGGCAGTCTTTGCAGTTCAAATCCGTGACGGACCAACGCGCGAGCACCCTCAGTTGCCAGTCCTCTGCCCCAATGTTCCCTCGCCAGTCTCCAGCCAATTTCAACGCATGGCGTGAACGATGCTTCGAATCGTGGAATGACGAGCCCGACATAGCCCATAAACTCCGCGGTCTCGCGCAGTTCCGCAGCCCAGGGCCCGAATCCGTGCTGCTCAAGATGCGCCTCGGCGCGATCGACCATTGCATCGCTCTCCTGCCGCGACAGCAGCGCCGGAAAGTGCTCCATCACCAGCGGATCTGCATTCATTCGCGCAAGGTTTCGCGGTCGCTTTCACGCCATTTCCGCAGAATCAGCCGCTCGGTCCCGATCTTCGCAGCACCGTTTGTCATTTCGTCAGCATTTTGAAGGCATGCGTCCAGTCGTTGTGTGTGAATCCGGGAATGCACCACAGCATGCAGAGTGGCTCAATCGCCCGTGCAGCCTCGGCCGCACCCATATCCGCCGTCTCCCAGCCGAATTGCTCGTTAATCGCCGACACCCGCTTCTTCGCACCCTCGTCGTTGCCGCAAATGAACATGGTCGGCCGGCCGCCTTCAAATTTTGGGTTGACCATGCACGGTGCGCCCACCGAGTTGTAGGCCTTCACAAAATGCGCATCCACAAATTGGCGCTGCAGCGTCTCCATCAGCGACAGATTGAAGTCGGTAAAGAACCGCAGCACCCCCTTCTCCGGCGGAGCATCCTCGATCGGGTTGCAGGCGTCAATCACCGTCTTCCCCGCGAGATTCTTCATCCCCGCCAGCGCCAGCGCTTCGGCAGCCGCTTTCCCCTTCACCGCGAGCACTAGCAACTCGCCAAATGAGGCTGCCTCGACGAATGTCCCCGTTGTTCCACCCTTGGATTGCGCCGCCCAATCTGCCAGCTTCGCAGGTGAACGGCTCCCCATCTTGACTGCATGTCCGTGTTTCAAGAACCCTCCGGCAAGTGTTTTCGCAACATCGCCCGACCCAAGCACTCCCACCTTCATCGCACACCTCCGATCTTCGGGAGTTTAGACGTCTCGGATGAACGGATCAAGAACAGGGCCGCGAACCCGAGCCAGGCAGTACCTTCGGATTGCACTCGTCTCTCTCCCTGTGGTACGAAGAAATCAACTCTGCGGTATGCTCAAGTCGGGGGTGCTCTCGCTCTCCCCTCGCAATGACCCTTCTCACCAAAAATGCCTGGGAAACGGCTGCCGGTGTAACCCTTGTTGCCGGTATGGCCGTCGGCGCGTTCTTTTATCTGCGGCGCAAGCGCCCGACCGAGGAAGAACTGGAGCGGGCGCGCCGCAAAATGCTGTCTTTAACCGGTCGCGTCATCGATGGCATGTTGCTCGACATCCGTGAGATAACCCTCGAAGATGGTCGACCTCTTACCATGTTGGAGTACAGCTACCGCAGCGCCGGCGTGGACTACGAGTGCTCTCAGGACATCACCACCCTGCTGAACGTGCTTGATCCCGGCGAGATGCGCGCCGGCTTTCCCTGCTCCGTGCGTTACCAGACCGGCAACCCGCAGAACAGCATCGTGATCTCCGAGACATGGTCGGGGCTTCGGTCAACCCTCCCTGTATATCCGCTCCGAGGGCCGTCGAAACAGAAGGACCTGGGCCAGTTGCGGCCCGATCAGGGTTAGCAGGCGCGCATCGGGCTGCACAGTGCGTTGGCGCCCCTGGCTGAACCACGTTTACACTTGAGCTATGCATGTCCACGTCGCGCCCGCATCCGCATCCGCAGGCGCATCCAGGACACAGTCCGTACTGCGCTTCTCGCTCATCGCCACGCTGGCGTACGTGGTCGTCACTTTTGTCGCCGGACTGCGCGCCCACTCCCTCGCTCTGCTCTCAGAATCGGGGCACAACGTCTCCGATTTCCTCGCGCTTCTGCTCAGTTTTGTTGCCGTCTATTTCCAATCGCGCCCCGCCACCCACTCCAAGACATTCGGCTACCAGCGCGCTGGCGTACTCGCGGCCTTCGTCAATGCCGCCACGCTGATCGTCATCTCCATATGGATCGCCATTGAAGCCATCCATCGCCTCAGCGCCCCTGTCGCCGTCCAGCCAAAGCTGATGATGATCGTCGCCGCCGCGGGCGTGCTGATGAATGGGGTAATCGCCGCGCTGCTCTGGGGAGTGGCCCGCGACGTCAACATGCGCAGCGCCTTCCTCCACATGGCGGGCGATACCCTTTCGACGGCGGCGGTCATCGCCGGAGGCGTCGGCATCCTGTTCACAGGGCACTACTGGATTGACCCTGTGCTCTCGCTCCTCATCGCGGCACTGATCCTGTGGACCAGCTTCAGCATCGTACGTGAAACCCTCAACATTCTCCTTGAAGGCACACCGCGCGGGACTTCGCTCAGCGCGATCCGGGCCGGCATGCTCGAGGTCGACGGCGTTCGCAACGTGCACGACCTGCACGTCTGGAGCCTCGGCTCCAACAGCCATGCGATGGCCTGCCATGTCTGCATCGCCGACATTCCTCCCTCTGAGAGTGCCTGCATCCTAGTCAAGCTCAATCACGTTTTGCGCGATCACTTTTCAATTCAGCACTCTACAATTCAGTTTGAACACGAAGGATGCGAAGAGTTGCACGGATGCGTCGTTCCCATGGAAGAGATGTCCGGCCCCGTACCTCACAGCCATCACGGCCACGCGCATTAGTTCATATCACCTGGAGGTCCCTGCCTTGACCCGACGTCGAGTTGCCTTTGTTGCCCTGTGCTTTGCGCTCCTCTTCTCAACAAATCGGGATCTGCGCTTTGCGCCCGTCGCGCTGGCCGAATTACCTTTCCAGGCCACCCCACCTTCAACCGCACAACTTGATGCTCTGTCCGGCGAATACACCAACCCCAGCGAGCCAGATACCCCCGTCAGTTTTTACGTCCAGGATGGCAAGCTGACCTTTGAGTCCGAGCGCCAGGTACCGACCGCGCTCATCCAGAATTCGCCGACGGAATTCGGTATTCCCGACACGAAAATGACGCTCAAGTTCACACTGGATGCTGCCGGCCATGGCGCGACGGTGACCCCGTCGAACGATTCCGAAGCTGTCTACAAGCGCACCGGCGACGCGGTTCATCACGCCTTCCACGATTACCAGCGCACCGAATCCATGATCCCGATGCGGGACGGCATCAAGCTCCATGTTGTCATCCTCAAGCCCTCCGACATCGGTACGCCGCTTCCATTTCTCATCCAGCGCACTCCCTATGGCTGCGATGAAACCAGCCGCGCATCATTTTCCGGCGGACGTCCTGAATTGGCACGCGACGGATACATCTATGTCTGCGGCGACATTCGGGGCCGCTACAAGAGCGAAGGCCAGTTCGTGATGAGCCGTCCGGAAGTCAACCATAGCGATCCAAAAGCTGTCGATGAGAGCACCGACAGCTACGACACCGTCGACTGGCTCCTCAAGAACGTGTCCGGTAACAACGGCCGCGCCGGATTTGTCGGCACCAGCTACCCGGGCTTTCTCGCCATGGCTGCAGGCATCGACCCACATCCTGCCGTGAAAGCCATCTCGCCGCAGGCGCCCATGATCGACGTCTGGTTGGGTGATGACTTCTTTCACAACGGCGCTTTCCGCCAGACCTATGGTTATGACTACGTCTACGGCATGGAATCCAACAAGGAGAATGCCGACGTCAGCTACGGCAAGGAAAAAGACGGAACGCCCGTCGATGGCTTTGACTACTTCCTGGAGCGCGGTTCATTTGCCGAAGACGTCAAAAAGTCCGGCGTCAAGGAGCCATTTCCGACATGGAAGCTCTTCCTCGACCATCCCAGCTACGACACGGTCTGGTCGTCGCGCGGCGTGGAGTATCACCTCAACAAGGTCACGGTTCCAACCCTGAGCGTCGGCGGCTATTACGACCAAGAAGACATGTGGGGGCCGCAAGAGGAGTACACGAAGCTCGAGCCGCATGACAGCAGTAATGAAAACTTCCTTGTCCTCGGTCCGTGGCGCCACGGGTACTGGGCTTCTTCCTCACGTCATCTCGGCAATCTGAACTATGGCGAACCCATCGGCAAGGAGTTTCGCTCGCAGATCGAGGCGAAATTCTTTGGCCATTACCTGAAAGACGAATCAGGATTCAATCTCGAAGACACTGCCAGCTTTCAGACTGGATCGAATACCTGGAAGTACTATGCGAACTTCCCGCCGAAAGAAGCTCAGCCCACCAGCCTGCACCTCGTCGGCGACGGCCAGCTTAGCTGGATCGACGCTCAGGGAACCAGCCAAGACCAGTTACGAGAGCGATCCGGCGAATCCCGTGGCTTACCGGCACCGCCCCATCCAAGTCACCTACAGCCAGGGTTCGCAGTGGTTTAACTGGCTCACGGAAGATCAGCGCTTCGTCACCGATCGCAAGGACGTAGCGGTCTGGAAGCTCCCTGTACTCAAGAAAGACCTGATCGTTACCGGCGAAGTGATCGCGGACATTTTTGCCTCCACCACCGGAACCGACAACGACATGGTGGTCAAGCTCATTGATCAGTACCCTGACAACGATCCCGACCCGAAGATGCGCGGATATCAATTAATGACGAACGAAGAGATCTTCCGCGGCCGGTATCTGGGTAGCTTTGAGAAACCAACACCCATGCGCGCCGGCTCGATCCACGAATACCGCTACAGCCTGCACGACGTCGACCACGTCTTCAAGGCCGGCCACACCGTGATGGTCGAGATCCAAAGCACCTGGTTCCCGCTCTACGATCGCAATCCGCAGACCTTTGTGCCCAATATCATGACCGCCAGGCCGGGGGATTACAAACCCGCGACGATCACCATCTACTCCGACCCGGATCACGACTCAAGTCTGCAGATGCCCCTGATGAACGCCTGCGACCACATCGCGTGCTTCTAAATCTTACTGTTGTAACGTGAGAACGGATCTCGAATCGGCGACTCCGCACGCGGGATTCCGCTTTCGCGATAGAATGGAAGCAGCGCAATGCTTCTCCACCAGCCCATCCCGGCACTTCTCTAGCGGCGCCCGCCGCCAGCACTGTTCTGCGCCTTTTTCCTGTCCGAAGTCACTTTTCCAAAACACAAGAACCCGGAGGGCGGAATGCTTGATCGCCTCGAACAAATGGAACAACGCTACAACGACCTGCAAGCGCAATTTTCGTTGCCTGAAGTGCTAAACGACCACGAAAAGTATCAGAAGACAGCCAAGGCTCTACGCGAAATCGAAGAGCCAGTCGAAAAGTACCGCGAGCTGAAGCAGGTACAGCAGGGTCTGTCCGAAGCGCGCGCCATGCTCACCGAAACCGATCCCGATCTGCGCGCCATGGCTACGGAAGAAATCGCCGCGCTCGAACCACGCGCCGCCGCCATTGAAGAAGAAATCAAGATCCTTCTGATCCCGAAGGACCCCAACGACGAGAAAAACGTCATCCTCGAAATTCGGGCGGGCACCGGCGGCGACGAGGCCTCTCTGTTCGCCGCGGAAGTCTTCCGCATGTACACCCGTTTTGCCGAGCAGCACCGCTGGAAAGTTGAAGTCCTGTCGATGTCGGAGTCGGGCGTTGGCGGATACAAGGAAGTCATCGCCATCATCGAGGGCAAGCGCGTCTACTCACAATTGAAGTGGGAGAGCGGCGTCCATCGAGTGCAGCGCGTGCCTGCGACTGAAACCCAAGGCCGCGTTCACACCTCCGCCATTACCGTTGCTGTCCTTCCCGAAGCTGAAGATGTGGACATCAAGATCGAGGCCAAGGACATTCGCATTGACACCTTCTGCTCCTCCGGTCCTGGCGGCCAGTCTGTGAACACCACTTATTCCGCCGTCCGTATCACGCACATCCCCACCAACACCGTGGTAAGTTGCCAGGACGAAAAATCGCAGATCAAGAATCGCGAGAAAGGCATGCGTGTCCTCCGTTCCCGCCTGTACGAGATGGAAATGGAAAAGCAAAACGCTGAACTGGCTGCGGCCCGCAAATCGCAGGTCGGCTCGGGCGACCGCAGCGAGAAGATCCGCACCTACAACTTCCCGCAGAACCGCCTCACCGACCACCGCATCGGCCTGACGCTGCACCAGCTCGACCTCATCATGGAAGGCCGACTGCAGCCGATCGTCGATGCCCTCGTCGCGCACTACCAGGCCGAGCAACTCAAAGCCGACAACGACCAGGCCGCATAGCCGCCGAGGCGCAGGCGTGAGAGAAGGCTAAAACATATGAGGGGTCATCCTGAGCCCAGCACATCTGGGGTCCCGCGGACATAGTCCGTGGGGTAAGCGGGGCGAAGGATCTGCTTTAGCTATTTGTGTCATGTCAGGGTACGACGCAGGTTGCCTTAAATCTGATGGGCTTTAGCCTAGGGGAGTTCTTGTTGAGATCCATCCCTCGTTCCACTCTTATTCTGAGGATGCTCCCATGACTCTGCGCGACTTTCTCCAGTACGGTGAGTCGCAACTCAGCGCCGGTCCGCACCCTGAGCGCGCCCGTCAGGATGCCGAGACCCTGCTGATGCATCTGATCGACAAAAACAAGGCCTGGCTGATGGCCCACGCCAATGAGGACTTCGCCGGCTGCTCGGCGATCCGTTATGCAGGCCTGCTCGAACGCCGCGTGAAGGGCGAACCTATCCAATACATCACCGGCGAGGTTGAGTTCTATAGAATGCCCTTTCGCGTCACGCGCGACGTTCTGATCCCCCGCCCCGAAACCGAGCTCCTGGTTGAGAAAATCAGTGGGCTAGGGGTCCATTTCTGCAAGCCGCGCCTCGTCGACGTGGGCACCGGTTCAGGAGCAATCGCAATCGCATTCGCGCATGACTGGTCCCATGCCGCGGTTACCGCAATCGATCTCTCCCCATCCGCTCTCGAAGTCGCTCGTTCGAACGCCGAGAAGCTCGGCTTCGCCGATTGCATCCGCTTCCTACAAGGCGATCTTCTCGCTCCAGTTGCCAACGAGCAATTTGACATCATCGTTTCCAACCCGCCCTACGTCCCCGCCGCCGACCGCGACTCCCTCGCCGTCGAAGTCCGCGATCACGAACCATCCCTCGCCCTCTTTGCCGGCAACGATGGTCTCGACATCTACCACCGCCTCATCCCCCAAGCCTTCGGCACTCTCGCCCCAGGCGGATTCATCGCACTCGAAATCGGTTACGGCCAGCAGGCCGCCGTCCAGTTGTCACTTGCGAGCACAGGTTTCACCAACATCGAATTTACGCCCGATCTGCAAGGCATCCCACGCATTGCTGTTGCACAGCGCGAATACATCTACTTGTAATTCATGCAAGCTCCAAAGAATGCATATCTGAACCCCGCTCCAACATCACTCTGCACGCGCCTGATTTACACTCGTCTCCTGAAAGGATTCATTCCATGCCCTCATCCAAAGGCTACGCCGCCTTCGATTCCAAATCGCCGCTTGCTCCTCACGCATTCAACCGACGCGAGCCCGGACCAACCGAAATCGCCATTGAGATTCTCTATTGCGGTGTCTGCCATTCTGACCTTCACATGACGCGCAACGAATGGGGCAACGCCGTCTATCCCATGGTTCCAGGACACGAGATCGTTGGGCGCGTCGCCGCCGCCGGCAAATCCGCTGCAAAATTCAAGGTCGGAGACCTCGCCGCCGTCGGCGTCATCGTTGACTCCTGCCGCCATTGCGATCCCTGCAACCGTGGCGAAGAACACTTCTGCATCGAAGGCTCCACGCTCACCTACGCCGCAAAGGATCGAGTCGACGGCTCCATCACCATGGGTGGCTATTCCAGCAACTACACTGTCGACGAACGGTTCGCCCACACGGTTCCCGCGAATCTCGACCCCGCCGCAGTTGCTCCGTTGCTCTGCGCCGGCATCACCACCTATTCGCCTCTGCGCCATTGGAATGCCGGTCCCGGTAAAAAAGTCGGCATCGTCGGCCTTGGCGGCCTCGGCCACATGGGTCTGAAGTTCGCGCACTCCTTCGGCGCCCACACCGTGCAACTCACCACCACTCTCAAGAAAAAAGACGACGCCCTCAAACTCGGCGCCGACGAAGTTATCGTCTCCACCGACGCAGCAGAGATGAAAAAACACGCCGGCACCTTCGACTTCATCCTAGACACCGCCTCGGCCCCGCACTCGCTCGATCCCTACCTCTCACTGCTCAAACAGGACGGCACCATTACCCTTGTTGGCCTCCCTGAAAAGCCTCCCTCCATCAACATGTTTGCGCTGATCACCAAGCGCGCCTCAATCGCCGGATCCATGATCGGGGGCATGCCCGAAACCCAGGAGATGCTCGATTACTGTGGCCGCAATGGCATCGTCTCCGAAATCGAAGTCATCCCGATTCAGAAAATCAACGAAGCCTACGAACGCATGTTGAAGCAGGATGTGAAATACCGTTTCGTAATCGACATGAGTTCGCTTCGCTAGCTCCGAAACCCGAAGTGCAAATACGAGACCAAGGCAATCCGCAAGGAGTCGCTCTGATGAAGACAACTGCCATCCTCACCGACATGCATTTCGTGATCCCCGTCGTCGTCTTCTGCCTTGGTCTCGCGCTGCTCGTTGTGCTGCATTGAAATGCAGACATCGGACTTTCAATCCTGGCGAAATTGCAAGAGGTGCCATGAAAATCGAATCGAAAAGGAATTTCCAGCCAGCATGAACGAAGCGGCCAACACCAATCCGGCTCCAGTCATCAAGTCAGTTCACGGCATCGGCGTCGTCTGCGGACTGGCCGCGGGTGTATGGCTCGGTGCCGCCGAAGCGCCCACCAAACTCGTCAACTCCGGCCTGTCGCCCTACGCCATCTCGCTCTGCATGGTGGCCGGCGTCTTCACCGCGCGCTGGAGCGTTCCCACGCTGCTAAAGGGGACGCGACAGGTCTTCGCCGATCTCGCCCAGAACAAACATCTGATTCCCATTGCCATTCTCGCCGGCATGCTCTGGGCGGTCGCCAATACACTCACTGTCTTTGCCATTCGCGACGTCGGCCTGGCCATCGCCTTTCCACTTTGGAATACCAATTCACTCGTCGGCATCCTCTGGGGCCGCCTGCTCTTCGGCGAGTTAAAAGGCGCCAGCCGCATCAACATCGCCAAGGTCGTTCTCGGCGCGCTAGCCATCGTCGCAGCAGCCATCTTGCTCGGCTTCAGCACCATTCACACGGGAGGTGCGCACAATCGCGCGGTTGGCGGAGTCCTCGCCGCCATCGGAGCCAGCCTGCTGTGGGGAACCATGTACATCCCCTATCGCAAGGCCTACATCAGCGGCATGAATCCGCTCTCGTTCGTCACCATCTTCACCGTCGGTGAACTCGGCACGATGATCGCCCTCGTGCTCGCCCTCGATGGTGGAACCAAGGCCGCGGTCTTCCACTCCGGCGAAACACGCCATCTCCTTTTCTGGCTCTTTCTTGGCGGATTCGTTTGGGTCGTCGGCGACCTCTTCCAGCAGTTCGCCACCAAGTACCTCGGGATCGGCCGTGGAATTCCTCTCTCCAACACCAACCAGATGTGGGGTCTCGCGTGGGGCGCGCTGGTCTTTGGCGAACTCGCGCATGCCGACGCCGCCCATCGCCTCCTCGTTCTCATCGGCTCCGTCGTCATGATCTGCGGAGCGCTCGCCGTCACCACCGCAGTTGCCACAGAAAAGGAGCGCGGATCCATGCGTGAGGCCCTCGTCCGCGAATGTGCACGCTACGAGCTCGACTACGATCGCGTCATCCAGGCATATGCAGGCGAGAGCTCTGCCACCACCGAAGAGAGCCGCTCCTGGTGGGATTATGCGATCCTTGCCGCCTCCGTTGTCGTATTCGTGTGGCTTGGCATCAACGCGCACGTGCCCGAACTTGCCATGAACTTTGCCTGGGTCGGCGTGCTAGCAGTAATCATGGTGGTCTCCGCCGCGGGATGTTTGTGGGTCTTATGGAAGACAACACGCTTCTCCTGATGCGCGCGAATCAACCCCGCTCAACTCCGCGCCTTTACAATGAAATGAATGGCAGAGACGGCTCAAGTTGACCTGGTAGGCGTGGGCCTCAACGCAATCGATACGCTTATTCCCCTCGCTCATTTTCCTGCACGCGGCTCCAAAACCGAATACACGGGCGCCAGCATCCTGCCCGGCGGCCAGGCCGCTACCACCATAATCGCCTGCCAGACCTGGGGCCTCACCACGCGCTATGTCGGCAAGCTCGGCGATGACCATGGGGCCAGCCTCCATCGAAACGAATTCGCACGCGCCGGTGTGGACGCGCGCCTGATCACTGTTGCGAATGCGGTCAGTCCCCAATCGCTCATCCTCGTCGATGACGGTGGAGAACGCACGGTCCTCTGCCGACGCGACGAGCGCCTGCTGCTTAAGCCTTCCGACCTTGATCGCTCCTGGATCGTGAATGCGAGGGCCCTGCATGTCGATGGATTTGAGACCGCAGCCGCAACCCAGGCCGCATCATGGGCTCGCTCGGCACACATTCCCGTCATCGCCGATCTCGATGAGACGTATCCCGGCGTTGATGACCTGATTGCGAACGTCGATTACCTTGTTGTCAGTCGCGATTTCCCCACGCGTCTCACCGGTGAACCCAATCTCGAAAAGGCTCTTCGCACCGCCATGAAGCGCTTTGGCTGCGCACTCACAGCGGCCACGCTCGGTGCCGACGGCGTGATTGCATGGGACGGCAAGCGCTTGCATTCCTCTGCCGCCTATCGCGTGCCGGTCGTGGACACCACCGGAGCGGGCGACGTCTTTCATGCGGGCTTTATCTACGGTCTGCTGCAGGATTGGCCGCTGGATCGCCAACTGGATTTTGCCTGCGCCGCTGCTGCGTTGAACTGCACCTGCTCCGGCGCACGCGGCGGCATCGGCAACGTTGCCGCTATTCAAAAGCTCATGGCAACCACGCCGCGCTACGCAGTCGCTCCCGCGGCTGACTGACCGGCACGCCCCAGCAACTTGTTGTTGCTCAATCGGTGCGGATCGCGTTAACATCAGGCCTCTATTCCCTGCAGGTCTCCACATCAGCAGATCACACTCTGGCAATTTCTTGACCCGCCATATTTTTCCCGGGGAGAAAACATGAACTCGTTTCCATCGAGTGTCTTCCGTCTTTCCGTTCTCATCGCAGTCACCATTGCCACGTTTTCGCCTCGTCACGCGTCGGCGCAAGACATCCCCATTGGCGTCACCTACATCTGCAGCGGCGAGCACATCTACATTGAAAACTGCAATATGCGCGACACCTCCGATACGAGCAACTGTATGGTTGCGCATCCCGACCACCTCACACCCACCGGCCTCAACTCCTATACCTACGCCTCGCGCGGTGCCCTCAAGAAACTGCTGCCCACCTGCACGCAGCCATCCGCCAAACAGGTAGCAGCGGCCAGGGCATTTCAGCAACGACAGCAAGACCTCTACGACGCCAACGCGCGAAAAGCCGAGCAGCAACTAAACGCTCCCCCGCCTTCAGCCGCCGCTAGGGCAGGCGGTTCACCTTACGGCAACGCATTCCAGATTGCTCCGCCAAAAAATGCAGAAGAGCGCGCCATTCGTCGCTGCGTTAGCTCTGGTCGCCTGCCCTCCAGTTGCACGGGAAATGCGCTCCTCGGCGCATTCGGCTCCATGCTTTCATCTGTCTTGCCGGCACAGGGCGCAACCGCTCCTCAGGCTGGGCCCAATATGGCCGGTGTCTTCGAAGGGCCCGGGTGGCGGCTCGACTTCATCGATGGCGGCGTTCTGGTGAACTGTGCTTTTCTCTCGCCCAACCAGGAAAGCTATAACCTCAAATTTGAGGGCAATCGCACCGCCCTCATCATCAACACTCGCCCCAGGCCGCTCAATCTCACCTTCCGCCCCGATGGCACCATCACCGGTCCCGGACCTGTCACCATCCAGGGGGTTGTCGCCGGCGGATATACTCCCGGTACTTCGGCGCCCGGACACACCGAAACCCAGAGTTACAACACCACTGAGCGCATGAATGCAAACATGATCCCCGGGGGAGCGACAAACGCTAACGCCACCTATGCCGGCGGCGGCACATACGACGTAACCACCACACACTCCTCCACCACCTACGTGCCTGGCCAGTCCACGCCCGGCACAACTTCATTCGTGCCGCGAACCGCAACCTGCCCCGCCCTCAACCTCTCCTCGAAAGGCGCCAGTACCGGCATCCAGACCATGCAGACTGACCTCCTGAAAAGTATGTTCGGCGGCGACAAGGGACCGCCCACACCGCCCGGCATTCGCATGCACGGCATCTTCGCCGCATCCACCGGCTTCAGCGTCCAGTTCTTTCCGGAGTCCGCCGTTCTCGGCTGCGGGCCCGACTCCGCCCGCGCTTATCCCTACACCGTCAGCGCAACCGCCACCGGCCCGCAGATTAGAGTCGATGCACCCGACCATCCGCTCACGCTCGCATTCAAGCCTGACGGATCCCTGGCCCCAACCACCACGGGCCCCTACCAGGTTCACGGCCGCATCGTTACCGGCCAGGACGACAACGACAACTTCACTTTCGCGCCCATGGAGCAGACCTGCGATCTGGCGGCTCTCACTCCCAGCGCGACAATTCCGATGAGCGGCGGCTCCGCGGCAACCGTGACTGCCTCGGCTTCAGCCAACGGCGCTCCTCCAAACAACGGCGGAAACCTCTCCACGCCCAATGCGCCGCTTGGCAACGCCACCCTTGCCATCGTCTCCGGATTCCCGCCCACCCCCGGCCAACCCAATCCGCTGGCCAACCACCCCTACGTTTTACTGCGCTCCAGTCTCGACGACACGATTGTCAAATCCGGCGTCAACATTCCCGCCGGCACAACTCCGTTCAAGTTCCTCGGCCTCGCCTGCGGCAATCACACGCCCGATTGCCAGAACCATCATGAACGCCATTAAGACGAGCGCGGTCTCATCGGTGCGCGCCGACATCAACGGCCGTGCCGCCTTCCCCGGAGTTTCACCCGGAACCTACTACCTGATGATCTCTACCCGCTATAACAATCAGCCGGTCGCGTGGCTGCAACCGGTCCAGGTCAACGCCGGGGCGAACTCCGTCACGCTCGACGCCCGCAACGCCACCGCCGTGCAATGAAGCCGTTCGCTAATCCTCAGGCTCGGTCCGCTTCACTGCCACCGACGACGACGCGCCGGCTCGCATGCGCACCCTGAAGAAGCTATACGAAACCAAGTTGCTCACCACCAGCGTGCACACGATCTTCGCCGCATAGGCCATTGGGTTCACCACGTCCACGAATGGATAAGCGGAAATCAGAAAGCTGAACATCGTCGATCCAAGTCCAACCGCCGATGTCCACTTCAGCCATGCGGGAAGTTGCTTGCGCAACCCCGCCGCTCCCGCCAACGGAATAGCGAACATCGCAAGATAGGCGACCTCGTAATGCGTGAGGCTCGCATTCGATAGCACCTGGAATGCCTCCTGAGCATGAACGCCCACGTTGGCCATCACAACCAGCAGAAAGATCAGCACTGACGTACTGAGAATCGAATTCGCTGGCGTCTTCCAGCGCGGATGCAGGCGCGTAAACCAGGCTGGAATTAATTCATCCCAGCCTACGGCGAGCGGCAGCCGGCTCACGCCCGTCATCAGCAGACTCACCGCTCCAAGCAGGCGAATCTCCACCAGAAGAATCGCCGCCGTCGCCAGCAGATCGCCAATCCCCGCGTTCCCCAACGCCATTCGAAACGTCTGCGGAATCGGAGCGATGAAGTTGATCTCACCGCGCGGCACAAACGCCACAACCGAGCCAGTCCCAAGGATAAACATCGCGCAGATAATCGGCGAAGCAAACCAAACCGACCGCGTAATGGTTCGTTCCGGAGACTTGCTCTCGCCAGCCAGAATCGCGATATATTCAAGCCCGCACAGCGCCCCAAACAGCATCTGCCCGAACAACGCCAGCGTTCTCAGGTCGTGCGGAGGAATTGCCATCGCCAGCGGCGTCCAGTTAAGAGGATTGTGCCGCACCATGGCCCAGGGACCGAGACAAATCAGCGCTGCAAACGCGATCATCATCGCGACACCACCGACATTGTGAATCCACTTGCCGATCTCCAGCCCGCGTAACTCGGCCAGCGTCAGCGCCACCACCACGGCCCCAACGATAATCAACGCGGCCCAGCGATTCTCGGGCAGCCATGCGGCTCTCGGTCCGATCAGGTACGCCATTTCCGTTGGAATCTGATAGAGAATCGCCGCAGTCACCGCGATCCCGTAGAACCAGATATTCCATGCCGTCAGAAATCCGCCGAGGTCCCCGAAGGCCCGATGTGCCCATACATACAGGCCCCCCTCAAGCGGCATAGCTCGATTGAGCCCGATTACCGATGCAGCCATCGGCAGATAGAAGAACACCATCGCCCCGATCCATAGCAGCGTCTCGGCCTTTCCCAGTCCCGCTGCCACGCCCACCCAGCCCGCACCCACCACGCAGAGCACCTGTGAGATAACCAGGTCCCGCAAACTCAGCTGGCGATGAAGACTGTGCTCTGCTGGGGATGAGGCTTGAGACATCGTTCCAAGATATTCGCACGCGGGGCCACTATTCCCTTGCGAAATTCCTTCCCACCGCTCCTTCGCGATTGTCAATATCCACGCGCGCCGCTTAGTATTCTTTGCTGTAATCGTTTCCACCGGAGATCAACCCATGCGCTTTTCTTTTCCTCTTCCGCTTGCCGCAATCGCTCTTGCCGCCTTCACGATTATTTTGCCAACATCAGCCCAATCGCAGGCGGTGGCGGCCACTCCGCCCATGGGCTGGAACAGCTGGAACTACTTCGCCGGAAAAAGTCACTGACAAAGACATCCGCGACTCCGCCGACCAGATCGTCGCCAGCGGCATGAAAGACGCCGGCTACATCTACGTCAATATCGACGACACCTGGGAAGGCGAGCGCGACGCGAACGGCGTACTCCACTCCAACTCCAAATTCCCCGACATGAAAGCTCTCGCCGACTACGTCCACTCCAAGGGCCTCAAGACTCGGCATCTACTCCTCGCCCGGGCCCAAAACCTGCGCCGGCTATGAAGGCTCGCTCGGCCACGAAGAACAGGATGCCAAAGCTCTATGCCTCGTGGGGCATCGACTACCTGAAATACGACCTCTGCAGCTTCATCCCTGCCGTGATGCAGAAGCAGGCGCCCAACGACAAGGCCGCGCAGATGCGCCTCATGGTACGCCGCCTACGACAAGATGGGCAAAGCGCTCGAAGGCCACCGGCCGCCCCATCGTCTACTCCTTCTGCCAGTATGGGTGGGACACCGTGTGGGAGTGGGCGCCCGGCATCGGCGGAAACCTCTGGCGCACCACCGGCGACATTCAGGCCGACTGGCACAGCATCTACGACCTCATGAGCGAACAGGCTGGCCTTGCGCAATACGCCGGCCCCGGCCACTGGAACGATCCCGACATGCTCGAAGTCGGCAACGGCAAATTATCGCTGGCTGAAAATCGCACCCACTTCTCCATGTGGGCCATGCTCGCCGCGCCGCTGCTCGCCGGCAACGACCTGCCCCACATGAAGCCCGAGATCAGCGACATCCTCACCAACCGCGACGTCATCGCCATCGATCAGGATCCACTCGGCCACGAAGCCCGCCGCATCTACAGCGAAGGTGAAGTCGAAGTCTGGGCCCGCGATCTCAGCGGCGGCGCCATGGCCATCGCCATTGTGAACGCCGGCAGCGACGCTCTCCACCCACCCGTTCCATCTCGATCTCGCACAGCTAGGCCTTCACGGCTCGCAGCACGGCAAAGATCTTTGGACCGGCAAAGAAATGGACGCTAACCAACAACATGCCCATCGAGATCGCGAGCCACGACGTCCTGCTGCGTGCGCGATGGCGGCAACACCGAAATAACTCGAAAATCAAACGAGCGCAGCCCGGTGACGCCGTCCCGGATCGTCGTTTCTCGCATAATCAACCAGACTGCTCTCTAGACCGCTCTCGCCAAACACACCGCAAACCAACCGCGCTCATCCGTCCACGTCGCCTCGGCGCAAACCCGGCCTTCGCAAGCATCGCCTCCGCCTCGCCCGGCCGGTACTTGTAGCTGTTCTCCGTGTGGATGCTCTCGCCCGCCGCAAACTCCACGCGCAGATCGCATCCCGGCCAGCCAGACTTTCTGCTCGCGTCTCGCTCACCAGGTGCATCTCCATCCGCGACTTCTCCGCATTCCAGACCGCGCGATGCGCAAACATTTCGGGATGGAAATCCGCATCCAGTTCGCGATTCAGCCGCACCAGCATATTGCGATTGAACGCGGCCGTCACGCCCGCCGCATCGTCGTATGCCGCATGCAGCACGGCCTCGTCCTTCACCAGGTCGACCCCCAGCAGCAGGCAATCGCCCGGATCGAGCGCCGCCCTCACGCGCTCCAGCAACATCAGCGATTCACCCGGCTCAAAGTTGCCGATGCTCGACCCGATGTAGAGCACCAGCCTGCGTTCGCTGGGCAGTGTCGAATCCAGTTCAAGGTTGTGCGTGTAATCCTCAACGCGCGGACACACCAGCACGCCCGGAATCTCTTGCTCGATGCGCATCTGCGCCTCAATCAGCGCACTAGCCGACACATCCACCGGCTCGTAGAAGACCGTATCCTGCCGCTCCACTGCCGCGCTCAACAGCAGCCGCGTCTTCTCGGCGGAGCCCGCACCAAGTTCCACCAGCCGCAATGCGTTCTGCCCCGCCGCCCGCCATTACGATCTTCCGCAGCACGGTCTTCCAGAATCGTCCGCTCCGTGCGCGTCACATAGTATTCGGGAATGCGCGTGATCTCTTCAAAGAGCCGCGATCCGGCCGAATCGTAAAACAACCACGAAGGCAACCATTTTGGGCTCGACAACAATCCCTCGTACACCGAAGAGGCGACTTTGTCTGAAATGTGAGGGCTGGCTGGGGAAACAGGAATTGTAGTCATGCCGTTACTAGGATGCTCCTCCACCTATCGGAGTTACTTGTCTGCCAATCGGATTCCGGAAAATTGCCAGCGCGTTTCCGGTTGAAAAAAATTGCGATAACTCGAACGAATGTGCGCTTTGGGAGTCACGCACGACCCGCCGCGCAGCACCATCTGCCCGCTCATGAATTTTCCGTTATATTCCCCCAGCGAACCAGCCAGCGGCCCGAATCCCGGGTATCCAAGATAGGCGCTCGCCGTCCATTCCCAGCAATCGCCCGAACAGCTGCTTGAGTTCTCGCATCCTGCTCCTGTCGACGGTCGCAGGCCTAAGCCGTCCGCGTATCCGAGCAGATTTCCGCCCACCTGCGCGCCCTTCCGCCGCAACTTCCCATTCCATCTCGGTGGGCAACCGCTTGCCGGCCCAGCGCGCATAGGCATCGGCCTCAAAATAGCTCACATGACTAACTGGCGCATGTCTTCAGCATCTTCCAGCGAAACCTCCCCGCGCAGCGTAAACAGCTTCCAGCTCTCGCCATCCTGATTCCAATAGAGCGGCGCGCGCCAGCCATTCTGCTCCACCGCATCCCATCCGGCCGATAAGCCACAACTCCGGCTCCGTGTAGCCTCCATCCGCAATAAATTTCGCAAACTCCCCGTTGGTCACGAGGCGGTCGCCCAGCGCAAACGGCTCAAGAAAAACACGATGCCGCGGCAACTCGTTGTCGTAGCAGAATCCGCGCCCGGAAAACCCCACTCGACCAGCCCGCCGGCAAACCCCACAAACCGCAACGGACCTTCGTCCCACCTCTTGCCTCCAGGTCTCGATCTGAGCCGCTCAATTCTTGACCTGCCTCGAGATAAACGGGCCGCAGAGGATTGGTATAAAACGCATGCAGAATATCCGTCAGCAGCAGCTCCTGGTGCTGCTCTTCGTGGTTCGCTCCCAGTTCGATCCGCTTCAGCACTTCGGGTTCAGCCGACCCGTCGAGCAGTCTCTCGATCCCCTCGTCTACGTGCTGCCGATAGCCCAGCACCTCGTCCAGGCCGGGCCGCGAAAACGAAGAGCGCAGCCGTTTCTCCGGAAACTCGGCGAAACTACGGTAATAGCTGTTAAACAGCCAGGGAAAATCAGGATCAAATAGCTTGTAGCCGGGCAGGAACTCACGGAGAATAAACGACTCAAAAAACCATGCCGTGTGCGCCAGGTGCCACTTTGCCGGCGACGCCTCCGCGCACGACTGCACCATCATGTCCTCAGGTGTCAGCGGCTTAACCAGGTCAAGTGTTCGTTGCCGAACAGTACGAAAGCGCTCAGCTATTCCAACTTGCAGCTGCGGAGAAACCGTGGTGCTCATCGTCGACTACCCTCTCTTCCGCCGTGTCTGGATACGGCCCCGGCGTTCCGCTTCATAGCCCTTCTAATCCGTCTTGCATCCGCGCAACAAACAAGCTTGACGATAATACACAAAGTGGTGCTCTAATTTGAGGAGACGATGATGCAGGTTTGTCGCCTCGGTTCCTTCGTGAGGAGGGAATATGCGCAGGTTCGATAAACGCCCACTGCCGGCCTTCTTTCTGATGGCAGCCATTGTGTGTCCTTCGGGTTTCGTTCTGGCTCAGTCTTCACCGGTCAATCCTACCGACTCCTCGCAAAAGCCCGCTCTCGCCGATTCCGCTTCAAAGCCCGTCCTGCCTGCAGCGACTTCAACGATCTTGCCGAAGACCCCGCCGACGTTTGAACAAATGGGCGACGCGCTGATGGCTCACCAACGGTATCAGGCAGCCATTGAAGCCTACAAGAAAGCGCCTACCAACGATCCCGTCGTGTGGAATAAGCTCGGCATCGCCTACCAGTTGATGTTCAACCTGGTGGACGCGATGCACTGTTACAAAACTTCTTACAAGCTGGACCCCAAAAACTCAACCGTCATTAACAATCTCGGTACTGTCTACGATGCGCTGAAGGAATATCACAACGCGGAAAAGATGTATCGCAAAGCGCTCAAAATCGACCCCAACTCCGCCCTGATTCTCAAGAATCTCGGTACTAACCTGCTGGCGCAGCACAAATATGCGAAAGGCTGGAAAGAGTATCAGGCCGCCCTCAAAGCCGATCCACTTGTCTTCGAAGATAATTCCCGCCCGCGTATTGAGAATCCCGCTTCCGTCTCCGACCGCGGCGCCATGAATTTCTACCTGGCCAAGGGATGCGTCAAAGCCGGCATGCCGCTGCGCGCGATTGAATACCTGCGCATGGCCCTCAATGAGGGCTATACCAGCCCCAAAAAGATCATTGCCGACAACGAGTTCGCGATCCTGCACGGTCTGCCGGAATTCGAAGCTCTGATGAATTCCCAAACTCAGAAGCGGCAATAATCGCGCCTTCCTGTCTGCCCATGACCCCGTCGTCTTGTTTCCTGCGCCGCTCGTCTATCTTGACAGGTTGCACTTCACAGGGAGATTCATGAAAGACTCTCGCGGTTTCTTGCCGCTTCTTATTCTGCTCGGCGCTCTCAGCCTCGGCGCCTTTGCGCAAGATGCAAGTCCCGTCCAGGATCCGGGCACATCGACCGTGCATCGCGGTCAGCGCGGAGGACGCGGCGCATGGGGCGGCGGAATGATGGGCCGCGGCGTCCTGGGAACCGTTATCGAAGTAGCTTCCGATCACTTCACCGTCAAAACCGAATCCGGCGATCTCTACACCGTCCACTACAGCGTCAACACCCGTATCATGAAAGGCGGCGCAGGCGGTCAGCGGCGGGGACAAGCCAGCGACAGCGACCTTCCCATCACCCCGCCGATCACGATCAAGGCCTCCGACATCAAGGTCGGCGATGCCATTGGCGCCTCAGGCGAAATCGATGCCAATGCCAAGTCTGTCGGCGCAGTTGTCATCTTCCAGATCGACCCCGAGCGCGCCAGGCAGATGCGCGAGCTGCAAGCGAATTATGGCAAGACCTGGGTAATGGGCCGAGTCACAGCTATCAATGACGTCAAAGTCACGTTGCAGGGAGGGCCCGATAACGCCGCCCACACATTCGTCGCCGACGAAAACACCACCTTCCGCAAACGCCGCGAGCCTATCACCCTGGCCGACATCCAGGTCGGTGACATGGTCCGCGCCGAAGGATCAACCAAAAACGGCGCTTTCCTCGCCACCTCCGTCGCCGACATGGGCCAACCGCCTCAGCGCAACAACGACGCCGCACCTCCGCCACAATAGTTCCAAAGAGGACGGCGCTTGGGCCCCTCCAGCCTGAGTGCCCCAGAGCCTGTCTTGAGCGCAGTCGAAGGTCTCGATTCTGCGAGCTAAATTAGTCCGATTCATCGCCTTCTAAGCCCCGTTCATCCGCCCTTTTAACCCCTCATCCGAATCCCCGCGCAATCGAAGCCACTCCCCGCTATCTTCCTCTCCAGAGCAAAACACCGTTCCGGAAAGGAAAGCCCCGATGGCTCCAACCGACCCACTCGTCCGCGTTGACCAGGTCACCCGCAAGTTCCCTCTCGACCACAGCGCCGTCACCGCCCTTGACAATGTCAGCCTTCAGATCGATGCCGGCGAATTCCTCGCCATCTCCGGCCCCAGCGGCAGCGGCAAGTCCACGCTGCTGAACCTCATCGGCTGCATCGACAGGCCCACCAGCGGACGCATTCTCATCGCCGGCACCGATACCTCGCGCCTGAGCTCCTCGCAAGCTTCGACCCTGCGCCGCGAAAAAATCGGCTTTGTCTTCCAGACCTTCAACCTGATTCCCGTCTTCACCGCCTCCGAAAATGTTGAATATCCGCTCCTCGTCCAGGGCGTCAACGCTAACGAACGCCGCAGTCGTGTCGCCGAAGCCCTTGCCAATGTCGGCCTCTCTGCCCGCGCGCAGCAACGGCCCGACCTGCTCTCTGGCGGAGAACGCCAGCGCGTTGCCGTCGCCCGCGCCATCGTGCACCGTCCCTCGCTTGTCCTTGCCGACGAACCCACGGCGAATCTCGACACGCGCAACGCCACCCAGCTCATTGACTTGATGCGCGACCTCAACCACACCCTCGGCCTCACCTTCATCTTCTCCACCCACGACCAGCGCCTGCTTGAACACACTCCGCGCATCGTTCGCCTCACGGATGGCCGCATTATCAGCGACACCCATTTGAAACAGCCTCAAGGAGATCTCAATGAGCAAGTTCTTAGTGCTTGCGTTTCGTAACGTCTTCCGCAACCGCCGCAGGACGCTGATGACTTTGCTGATGGTAGGCGGCGGCGTAGCCGGACTTCTTCTCGCCGGTGGATACTTCGCCTTCATGACACACGGTCTCCGCGAAGACACCATCCGCGCCGGCCTCGGTCACCTGCAGATCTTCACCACTGATCACTTCAAGCGCGACGAGGTCAAAGTCCTCGACACTGGAATCGAAAACTGGCGGCAGGTAGCCTCAACCGTCAGTTCCGCTCCGCATGTGCGCGGCGTCGCCCCTCGCATCGAGTTTTACGGCATGGTCTCCAACGGCATCAAAGCCGCCGGATTCATGGGCAGCGCCGTCGATCCCGATGCGGAAAGCAGCCTCGGCTTTTCGGCCCAACTCACCTCGGGCATTGGCCGCAATCTCTCTTCCCAATCCAGTGGCGACGTTGAAGCCCTTATCGGCTCCGGTCTAGCCAAGTCGATGAACGTCAAAGTCGGTGACGGCCTCACGCTGCTGGCAATGACGGCCGACGGCGCTCTCAATGGCGTCGACGTGCAAATCGTCGGCATCGTCAAAACCGGCATTGCCGAAATGGACGCTCGTTATCTGCGCATCACTCTTCCCGCCGCCCAGCGCCTGCTGCAAAGCGATCGCGTCACCAACCTTGTGGTCGGCCTCGACTCCACCGACAACACCGACGTGGTCTATTCCGAGCTCGCGCCCCGCCTCCTCGGCCTTCACCAGGAGATGACGCTGAAGAAATGGATAGACCTCGCCACCTATTACAACCAGGTCCACACCATGTTCAACGGAATCTTCCTCTTCATGGGTCTCATCGTCTTCCTCATGGTGCTCATGGCCAGCATCAACACGCTTCTCATGGCCATGATGGAACGCATCCGAGAAATCGGCACCATGCTCGCTATGGGCACGCCGCGCACTTGGATCGTCGCCCTGTTCATGCTTGAGGCAACGCTCCTCGGTATTCTTGGTGCCATTGTCGGAGTCGCTGGTGGCAATCTCCTCGGCTGGCTTCTCAACATCGCGGGTCTACACATGCCGCCTCCTCCCGGATACACCATCAACATTCCCTTTCGCGTGCTCCATGTGCCTGCGCTCATGATCGGTTCTTCGATCATGGTCGTCTTTTCACTCGCGCTGGCTTCGATCCTGCCTGCGATCCGTGCATCGCGACTGCAAATTGCGGAGGCTCTCGCCCATGTTTAGATCAATCTCACTTTCCGACTTCGCCGCTTGTGCGGGGCCTTCCGCCGAAGGTACGAAGCGTCAGTGCACGACTTCAGTCGTGCCCCAAAAAACCCTGCAAAGCACTAGGCCTTCAGCCCCTGCCGGTAATTTTCCGTCTTCACGCTCTCGAGTCAGCAACATTAACTGGTCACTCCGTGTCCCCCTCCTTATCGTCACAATCGCGTTTCTCGTCGTCTGGGCTGCAATCAGCCCCGCCGCAACGCCCGACGCAGAAGCTCTGCTCAAGCAATCCGATAGCTACCGGAACGGATGGCCCGCCTACGTCCTGCGCGTCAAGATCACCAACTTCGAATCAGGCAAGTCCGATGAAGAATCGCTTTACGAAGTCTCGCAAAAAGGAACCGACAAGACCTACGTCGAATTCATGAGTCCCCGCGACAAAGGCCGCCACCTGCTCATGCTCGGCGATGATATGTGGATCTATCTTCCCGATACCAGCCGGCCCGTGCGCATTACGCCCCTTGAACGGCTCTCAGGAGATGCTTCCAATGGCGACGTCGCTCGCACAAATTACGCTGTCGACTACACTCCGACGTACGTTCGCAACGAAAAAGCCGGTAAGGAGGATTGCTACGTCCTCAACCTCACCGCTAAACGCAAAGGCGCGACCTATCAGCGCATCCTGTATTGGGTACGAGTTGAAGACGCGCGACCCGTGCGCGCCGAGTTCTACCTGACATCCGGCAAACACATCAAATCCGCCACCTTCGATGAATTCGCGAATTCGAACGGAAGGCTATTGCTGCGTCGTCTCACCCTCTACGACGAGATTCGCCACAATTCCCACAGTGTTCTCGAGTACTCGAACATGATGCCCCGCAATCTACCCGACAAGCTCTTCTACCAGGGCCGCTCCGACAGATTCTGATGCGACATCACAGACATTTCGCGTTGAATGCACAAAGATCCAATCAAACCCGATCGAAAGGAGAACGCAATGATCGGAAACATCGAAAGAAAATCCCTTCTCATCTTGTCCGCCGTCTTCTGCTCACTTTTCATTTTTCTGGGCCCGCACTCCGCTGCTCAAACCGCACCCACTGGCAAGCTAACCGTCAAGATCACGGGCGTCCGGAACACTGAGGGGAACATTCGCCTTGCTTTGCGCAGCAGCGAAAACACCATAGTCGATTCCAAAGTCGTCGAGATTGATCCAAAAACTCTCACCGCCGAAGCAGTATTCGACAACCTCGCCGCAGGAACCTACGGAGTCGCGGTAATTCACGACGAAAACAAGAACGAGAAACTTGATTTCAACGAAATGGGAATGCCTCTTGAGGGTTATGGCCACTCCAACAATCCCTCAAGGCGTCAGGGGCCTCCCAACTTCGATGAGACCACTTTTCTGTTCGCAACACCCGGATCTTCCATTGAGATCGCACTGATCTATTGGCCCTGATTACGGAGCCCGCAAACCATGAACACCCGATTGATCATCTCGGCACTCACTCTCGCTACGGCGTGGTCCTGCGCTCATCCGCAAGACCCGCCGCCCGCCGAGGAAAGCTCCGTGAACACGCGCTACTCCCTCGCCGTCATCGACGACGCCACTTTCTACTCCGGTTTACGCCAGTCGGCTCCCCATATCCTCAACCAGGTTCTCGTAGAACCCACCTTCGACCTCCGCTATCAAAGCCGACTCACCTTTTCAACCAGCCTCATTGGGCTCAACAACACATACTCAGACACCGCCTCGATTCTTCGCGTCAAAGAAACCTACGTTGGCCTCTCGGCCGGCGATTTCGATTTCACCACGGGCCGCAAAATGGTCCGCTGGGGCACGGGATACGCCTTCAGCGCCGCCGGAGTACTCGACCCGCCGCGTGATCCCACCAATCCCGGCGACCGACTCAATGTGAACCAGGGCCGGGACATGATCAAAGTCGACTGGGTCCGCGGCCCGCATGCACTCACGCTCGCCTGGTCAAGTGCCGCCCTCGCACCAGCCCACTCCACACTGCGCGACACGACCGCATTCCGGTATAACGTTCTGGTGCGCGGATTCGACACATCTTTCATCGCCGGCAACGATCGCGGCGGGGATTCCTTCGGAGCTCTCACTTTCACGCGCGTCCTCGGACAGGCGTGGGAAGTGCACGGCGAAGCCACATGGCGCGAGCAGGCTGCCGTCCTCCTCGGCGCTAAATGCACACTCCAATCCGGCATCACATTCATCGGTGAGTTCTACACTCCGCCCAATACAACGTATTTCCGCAACACGTCCGTATCGCCTCTCGCGGGCCGTCAGCACTATGCCTTCTTCAATGTCGGAAAGACGCGCCTGCGCCAGTTGCCCGGATGGAAGGAGTGGGACGTCTCCGGCTCCGTCGTTGCCAATCTCGACGATCACAGCGCGACCGGCATCGTAGATGTGAGCCGCTGGTTCGGAAATCACTTTTCCTCCTATGTGCATCTCGAAGTCCCTACAGGCGGAAGAACCTCCGACTTCGGCTCGGCGCCTTACAGCACCGCTACCTCCGCTGGAGTGCGATTCCATCTATGATTCGTTCTCGCATTCAGCCCCTCGAAGCCGCTGACGACAGGTCATACAAGAGCTTTCGTGCTTTCAAGGCCTTTTGCAGCGACATCTGGATCGTCCCTGCCATTGCTGTCGTCGTCGCAATTCTCATCCTCGTCATCGAACACTCTCGATTGTCCGAAGTGGGCGGGAGGTTTCTCAACTCCTTCATCTACGCTCTCCTCATCGGCTTCCCATCGGCGCTATTACTCAATTGGATTGGCTTCCGATATACGGATCGGTTCCCTCGTTCCGTCTTCGTCATTCATACGGCGGCGCTCCTTTGCACTGCCAGCGCCGGATCCCTCGCCGGAGCTTTCGTGCTAAAAGTCTCAGGAATCATTCCTCACGATTTCTACTGGACCGAGGTTCGGTCGGCGCTCCCCACATGCGTCGTCATCACGCTCGTCGTCGGCCTCAGCATCACGTCATACGAAACGCTGCGCCACCGGCTGCAGGACGCAACCCTCGAACTGCGCACCCGCCAGGTGGAGCAGGAACGCGCCAACAAACTCCTCGTCGAAGCGCGCCTCTCTTCGCTCGAATCGCGCATCCATCCGCACTTCCTCTTCAACACGCTCAACTCCATCGCCTCCCTCATTCCCAGCGATCCAAAACGCGCCGAAGACACGGTCGGCAAGCTCGCATCGCTGCTCCGCTTTTCCATCAGCGCGAATCAATCGAGTCTCGTCCCGCTCGCGCAGGAATTGAAGATCGTGCGCGACTACCTCGAAATTGAATCCACCCGCTTTGGGCAGCGCCTGCACTATGAGATTTCCGTTCCCGAATCCTTTGAGGACTACAGGATTCCACCGCTTGCTCTTCAAACATTGGTCGAAAACAGCGTCAAGCACGTCGCCGCCCAGCGGACCCAGCCTGCGCTCATCAAGATCGTCGCAGCTTCTCACGATGGCCAGTGTGAGCTGTCAGTGACCGATGACGGTCCAGGATTCTCGCTTGGAGACGTGTCACCCGATCACGGCCTCGGCAATCTCGTCGGGCGACTCGAACTTCTGTTCGGTGAATCCGCGCAACTAAACGTTCGGCGCGTTGACGACAGAACTGTTGTCTCGATCAGCATTCCGACGGGAGAGTCGAAATGACAACAGAGCAGGCTTCTCTTCGCACATTCCTGGTTGACGACGAACCGCTCGCCATTGAGCGATTGCAGCGCATGCTAGCCACTTTTCCTGAGATTGAAATCGCCGGCACCGAGACGGATCCTGCACGAGCCGTAGCCGAGCTCAACGATCCTCTTGCGCAGTCAATCGATGTGCTCTTCCTCGACATCCAGATGCCGAACCTCAACGGATTCGAGCTGCTCTCCCGCCTCAACCTCCAGCCCTTCGTCATCTTTACGACGGCCTACGACCAGCACGCGCTCCGCGCCTTCGAAACCAACGCCATCGACTACCTGCTCAAGCCCATCGAGCCCGATCAACTGAAGCGGGCACTGAAAAAACTAGGCCGTGTTCGACCGGTTGCCAAGCCGAACTGGCAACAAAATCCCGCGCTGCCGCAACTGCTGAAAGAGCTGACTGCATCCCTCCGCGATGGCCACGCCGCCTATCCCACCCGCATCGCTTCCCGCGTCGGCGAACGCATCTCGTTTCTGCCGCTGGACGATGTCACCCATTTCATCGCCCACGACAAGCTCACCTTCGCCGTCGTAGGAGCCCATCGACACTGCATTGACCAGACGATCGTCGACCTCGAGCGCCGTCTCGATCCCGCAAAATTCCTGCGCATCCATCGATCCGCCCTGGTCAATGTCGACTGGATTCATGAAGTCAATGCGTGGTTCGCCGGCAAAGTCGTCCTCACCCTCAAAGACGCACAGCACACCCAGCTCACCGTCGCCCGCGACCGCGTCCGCTCCCTCAAAGATCGCCTGGGAATCTAGGCGAGAAAAGGAAAAAGGCAACAGAAATACAAGATCCCTGTTCCCTGATCCCTCATCCATGTTCTTACCCCATGAACATCCCGCCATTCACATCCAGCACGTGCCCTGTGATATAGGCGGCCGCATCCGACGCCAGAAACACCACCGGTTGCGCAATCTCCGCATCCGTTCCCGCGCGCCCCAGTGGGATCTGCTCGATCATCTTCTCGCGCAGCTTCTCCCCCAGCACCGTCGTCATCGGCGTTTCGATATACCCCGGCGCCACAGCATTCACCGTGATTCCGCGCGACGCCACCTCGCGCGCCAGTGATCGCGTAAATCCTATCAATCCTGCCTTCGATGCCGCATAGTTCACCTGGCCTTCCTGTCCAGTCCGGCCCACCACGCTCGTAATATTGATGATCCTGCCCCAACGATTCTTCATCATCTGCCGCAGCAGCGCCTGTGTCAGCAGAAACGTCCCCGTCAGATTCGTGCTCAACACGTCATCCCAGTCAGCTCGCTTCATCCGCATCATCAGGTCGTCGCGCGTAATGCCCGCGTTGTTTACCAGGATCTCCACCTTGCCGAATCGATCCGTTACCGCCTTCGCGCCATTCTTGATCGACTCCTCACTGGCTACGTCGAGCGCAAAGGCGCCGGCCTGTCCGCCCGCAACCGCAATCTCCGCAGCTACCTCGGCCAGCTTCGCCTCATTGCGCGCCGCCAGCGCGACTGTGGCTCCCGCCTTTGCTAGTTCCAGCGCACACGCCCGCCCAATCCCCTGCGAAGCCCCTGTCACCAGCGCAACTCTCCCCGCCAAATCCGCCATCGTGCTCCCACCTTCAGCGCCGCTCCAACTCTAATCGCGCTGCGTATTTCCATCGCCAATTATAGGCAAGGGCACCCTCCTCAAACGCCACAGCCCGCCAGTCTTAGAAATCTCGGCATTGCTCTCTCGTTAGTTCATGAGATATAGTTCAAGTGAACTATATGAGCAACGAACTCGGAATCTGGGAAATCGCAGTCCTCGCCCTCCTTCGAGAGGGACCGATGCATCCATACCAGATGCAGAGCTTCCTCCGCCTGCGCCACAAGGACGAGATTCTCGCCCTGAAACGCGGGTCGCTCTATCACGCCATCGGCCGGCTCGTGCGCGATGCACTTATCGTCGCCAAATCAACCGAACGCGATGGCCGACGCCCCGAGCGCACTACCTACGCGATTACCGCGGCAGGCCGCAAAGAGTTCGCTCGCGTCCTCCGCCAGATCGTTGCCGTCCCGCGCCGAGAATCCTCGGAATTCATGGCCGCCATGAGCTTTCTGGTCCATCTCACGCCCGCTGAAGCCCTGCCGCGTCTGGAGCAGCGCGCGACGCACCTCGCGAACGAAATCGCGCATCGCAGCGCCGGCATCACCGCCGCATCTGCCCACGTGCTCCGTATCAACCTCATAGAGAGCGAATACCTGGTCGCCATCATGAAAGCCGAGCTCGCCTGGGTTCGCGGTCTCATCGCCGATATCTCTTCAGGAAAACTCTCCTGGGACTTGAAAACCATCCTGAAACGAGCGCGCACGTCCGTTCTGTCGCCTGCGCATACCGAGGAGTAATCCATGTCAACCGAATCAATCGCCGCAGAGATGAGTCCGCAAGCTGCTGCTCCAAAACGTTATCGCGGCGCAATATGGACCCTGCTTGTCCTCGCTCCCGTCATCGCTGAAGTCTTAAGCGGAGCCACGCGCCTCAGCATTCTCTTCGTGCTCATCCCCGAAATCATGGTCTGGGGAGGCGGCGCCCTGCTCGCCCGCGAACTTGTCCACCGATGGCGCGCCGGTGCCACCAGTCTCCTCTTCCTCGGTCTCGCACTCTCCATCGCTGAAGAGTTCGTCATCCAGCAGACATCCATCGCGCCGCTTCCATTTCCGGGCGCCAACGTGGACTTCGCTCGCTTCTGGGGCATCAACTGGATCTACCTGCTATTTATTCTGGGATTCGAAAGTGTCTGGGTGGTTTTGATTCCGGTGCAGGTCACCGAACTCATCTTCCCCGAGCGCCGCGAGCAGGCATGGCTTCGTAAGCGAGGCCTTATCGCCACCTGCGTTGCTTTTCTCATCGGCTCATGCATCGCTTGGTACGGCTGGACGCAACAAGCGCGCCCTAAGCTCAACGCCGCGCCATACAGCCCGCCAACGCCACTCATCCTCATCGGCCTGGTCTCCATCGCGGCACTCATCTTCGCAGCCTGGCTTCTCCGTGGCTGTGGCCATTCCGGTCAAATCCCGTCACGTAAGCCTGCCAGCCCCTGGCTCCTCGGCATCAAAACCTTCATCTTCGCCGCTGCTTGGTTCGCGCTCATCACGCTTGTCTTCGTGCCATATCCAGGCCTTGCCGCTTGGATTCCTCTCACCGCGGGTCCCGTTTGGGCTCTCATTTCATTCATACTCGTGCGCTACTGGTCAGCCGCGCGCGCCTGGCGCGACATACATCGTTTCGCACTCTCGTTCGGGACCATACTCGGATGCATGGCAGCCAGCGACATCAGCTCCGCGGGCTGGACCCGCGTCGACCTCATCGGGAAGTTTGTCTTCCAGTTTTCTGCGCTCGTCGCATTGCTGCTGCTGGCACAGAAGGTCTGGCGACGCGACGACGCAAACCGTGAGATTTGCGCCGACATCCCAGTTCGCGGCTAGCCCGTCGGCATGGCCTGCGCCGGGATGCGCTCTCTTCGGCGTACCGGTGCCGCCAACTCTGCGGGCCACACATACACCGCCAGTCGACGCGAGTAGTGCAGCACCGGCTCCTGGTCCGTGACCTGCATTCCTAGCGCAGCCGGCAGATCGTTCTGCTCGATCTCCGCCTCGGCATCTTCCAGCGGCGAAGCAACCGCGTGGATATTCGCCCGCACGGCAAGCCCCGCATGATTGCGCGTAAACAGGCAGTAGCGCTCCGTGAAGAAGTATTCAAGCGATCCGCTGCGAATCTCCGCCAGCCTTCGCGTCGGTCCCAATCCACGGTAGCGCGCATTGAAAATTATGGGGGTAGCGACAAGTCGTCTGCGGCTGTAAACGGAGAACTCCCGCTCGGTTCGCTGGTTCAGTCGTATTTCCGCCCAGTTGCAGGGCTCGCGAAAAACGAGCCGAACTGCCGCCGTCGCCAGCAGGCTGCCAATATCCACCGAGAGGTTGTAGATGCCCGGCGTATTGGTTTGCTGGTCGTGGACGTAAGTTCGAAAGTGCAGTTCGGGGAAGCTCCCGATCCCAGGGACGGACGGCAACCCGCGAAAGTTGAAGCGGTCCCTCCATAGCGGCACGATGCCGATCCACGCCGATCCCTGAAATGTATCCGGCTGCAACCCCTCCGGCAGAAAGGGGAACACTGTCGCTGCCGGCACGCGCCAATGCGCAAAAAGAAGGTCGTTCCAGCGCTGAGATAACATCCAGCGTCCGGTTGGCAATGGCCGGGGCCTTTGCGATGTGCGCAATTTGAACTCCCGCATTCTGCCGCGCGCTCCCGCTCTTCAACTTTGACGTCTCTATCGTTTCGAGGGATTCACAGGCCCCGCTTCCCGATGACGTATTCTGGTCGCGAGCCCTCGTCCATGTCCAGTCAATCTTTGCCAAGTGAAACTTTCTCGCCCGCCGGTGCCCATAATCAGACTGATGTTTATGCCGTTCATGGCGCCGACCCCGAGGTCCTGGCCTACGCCATGGCCAAGTATTCGCGTTCTTCGCTCTCGATGCGCGAATCCCTCACCGAGATCAGCGCCCAGCGCGCCGAGCAGTTCCTCAACACATTCTATTTCCAATACGGCCACCGCTCCATCGCCGACCTGGCCCACATTGCCTTCGCGGTTGAGCGCCTGAGCCTTCTGGCCGCCATCGTGCTGGTCGACGAACAGCGCTGGGACGGCCAGGAACGCTCCACCCGCTATCAGAATTTCCAGAAATCCGGTTGGTACTTCCCTGACTTCGCATCCGACCCCGCATCCGGCAAACTCTACGCCGATACCGTCGAAAATCTCTTCGCCACCTATCAGCGCACCACCGCCGCCGTTCACGAAGCCCTGCGCCAGCGCGTCCAATGCCCCGAGGCCATGAGGCCCGAAGCCTACGACCGCACCCTCAAGGCCCGCGCCTTCGACGTCGCCCGCTACCTGCTGCCCCTCGCCACCAACACCTCTCTCGGACAGATCGTGAACGCGCGCACACTCGAAACCCAGGTCTCCCGGCTCCTCTCGAATCCCATTGCCGAAGTGCGCGACCTGGCCCTCAAACTCCGCGACGCCGCCACTGGCCCTGCCTGGAATGTCAACGCCCGCGCCGCGGCCGCGTTCGTCACGAAGCTCGCCGATCCCGAACTTGCCGCCGAAGCCGCCAACCTCCTCACGCGCGAGGTCCGTACCGCCCCCACCTTGGTCAAATACGCCGAGCCCAACCAGTACCTTATCCGGACGCGCACTGAACTCGAACAAGCATCCGCAGAGATTCTTCAGGGAACCTCGCCCGCGCCATCCCCTGTGGTCGATCTCGTCGAGCGCACCGAATCTCTCGAAGTTGAGCTCGCTGCCACCTTGATCTACTGGGCCGGCGATCATCCCTACCGTCAGGTACGCGACATAGTCGCCGGCCTTCCAGGCTCTCAAATTTCGGAAGTCATTGAACTCGGATTGAAGCACCGCGGCAAACACGACGAAGCCCTCCGCGTCTTCCATGCCGGCGCCGCTCTCCGCTTCGACATCCTCATGGACATCGGCGGATTCCGCGACATGCACCGCCACCGTCGCGTCACCCAGGTTCAGCAGGGATTCACCGCCGTCCACGGCTACGAAACACCTCACTCCGGTGACGCCGCTGGACTCGAAGAAGCCGGCGTTCTCAGCGAATATCAGCAGGCCATCGAATCCGCTCACGCCGCCAGTGCGAAGGTCGCCGCAGGCTCCGCGCCAGAAGCAAAGGCGTCAGCGCTCTACCTGCTACCACTCGCCACGCGCGTTCGCTGCCTCTTCAAGATGGACTTCGCAGAGGCCCAGTACATCAGCGAACTCCGCTCCGCCCCCGCCGGCCACTTCAGTTATCGCCGCGTCGCCTGGGAAATGTATTTGGCCCTCGAGCGCCAGCACCCCTCGCTCGCAAAACACATTCGCGCCACCGACTTCACAAAGCCCATCGACCTTCTGCAGCGGTAGCGCTCTCCCGAACTACAGCTGTATCCAAGCCACTTTCCGGAGTCGCAAACAGGCGTGTCTATTGCATTGGGGGCTTTGCCCCCAGTTCTTTCGCGAGAAAACCCACCGTAGCCTCATCCGCGCGCAGCCAGCTTCCCCAGCGCAAGAATCCATGAATCTCATTCGGGAGCACCAGCTCCTCGAATGGCGTCTTCTGTTGCTGCAGACGATGCGCGAGTTCCACGGTTTGATCGAACATCACATTCCGGTCGTCATCTCCCTGGATCAGCAGCACCGGCGACTTCCACTTCGCAATGTCCGCGTCCGGCGAAGCGGCAAATGCCATCGTGAGCGCCTGTTTCCACGAAGCGTCCGCTTCATACCAGTGTTCCGCCAGGTCTCCACCCTTGCCGATCTCCGGCACCCAATTAGCGATACCGTGAAAATCCACGCCCGCCTTGAACACATCCGAGTTCCGCGCCAGCGCAAGTCCCGTAAGATAGCCGCCATACGACCCGCCCCAGATGCCAATCCGGCTTGCATCGACACCCGCCACCTTCTGCAAATACCGCGCTCCCGCCAGCACATCCTGATACTCCGCCGCACCCGCTGGCCCTGCATGCGCAGGATGCTGAAACGCCCGCCCATATCCGATGCCCAGCCGATAATTCACCGACAGCACCGTGAAGCCATGCATCGCGAGGTATTGATTCACCGCATAGCCATTGCTGTAGTAATCCATATAGTGCCACCCCAGCAGCATCTGCCGCGGTGGCCCGCCATGCACAAAAATGACTCCGGGTTGATGCTCACTCGCGCCGGATGCGCGAAATAGCTGCCCCTGGATGGTGAACCCATCCGGCGACTTGAAGCTAACCAGCTTCGGCACCACAAGCGCCGCAGCCGGATAGTCCTTCGTGCCACCGGTATCCAGAGCATGACCCTCACCCGCACCCGCCAAAACAGCGACCGATGCAGGCCGTCGCGCGTCCGCCGTAATGTACGCAACTTTCACGCCCTCGAGCGCAACTGGAGCCCACTCCAGACTCTCTCCGCCAGTCAACGCCTCTGCAGCCGTTCCATCCGCCTTCACCCGGAAAATATGCCGTCGATCATCATCCCCTGCAGCGCCTCCGGTATTCGCACTGTAGACAAGCGCAGTGCGGTCGGGACTCATCGCAACGTTCTCCACCATAAAGTGTCCGGGAGTCAGCAGCTTCGCCTCGCCGCCCTTTACATCCACCGCATAAAGGTGCGGCCAGTTGTCCGTCTCCGCCAGAAACACCAGCTTGTCATCCGCCATCCAGAACAGCGGTTCATTGTCTCCGAGGTCGGGCAGTGAACCGGCAAGCGTGTCCGGCGAACTCCACATCTGGCGCCCTTCGCCCGTCGCCGCATCGGCTATCCAGAAAGCAAATGGATGCGGAACTTGCACAAGAAAATTCTCCGGCGCATCTCCGCGGCTCGGCTGGCGCATGAATGCGATTGAACGTCCATCCGGCGACCAGACTGGCTGCTTATCGAAATTAGTCGATGGAGCCAGATACACCAGCGGCTGCGTCGCCGATACATAGACGCCGATAAAACTGTGATCGCCCCTCAGCCGACACAAACGCCAGCCGCATCCCATCTTTTGACCACACCGGCGCGTCGTCCTTCCCGCGATCGAAGAAAAGCCGCTTCCCTTCCGCGGCCTTTCCCTTCTCCCGCGCGAGGGGCACGCACCAGATCTGACTATCCTTCACATAGGCCACTTGTCCCGTCGCAGAAACAGCCGGACTATCGCCCTCCGCGATTTTCGCCGGATCACTCTCCTTGCCATCCGTAGCACTCGACCAGATCGTGATCTTTGGTTCCGTCGGATCCCCATCCGGATCGGGAGCCAGGTTCCCCGCCGCCGGCCAGTTCTCGTCGTGATCTCCGCCGCGCACAAATACCAGTTGCGATCCATCGGCAGAGAAGACAAGCCCCGTCAGTTCCTGCCCATCATCCTTCGTGTAGTGCGTAAGCTGGTGCGGCGCGCGATCCGTCGCAAGCGCAAACCAGATATTGCGCACGCCGCGCACATTTTCCACCCAGGCAAATCGATCCCCCGTGTCAGATGCTGTAAGCCCGCTCACAAAGGAATAGCTAAGCACCTGCTCCATGCTCTGTGCCGGCGCAACTAAAGCTCCAGACGCGACGACCGCGATAAGCAGGACAATCTGAAACAAATGGGAAAGGGAAAGTGGAAGAGATCTCATACGAGTACCTATAGCAGAGTTCCACGCCTCGCCGCACTGGTTGGATTTTTCCGGGTGATCGACGGTGCGCCCCGTGGTGACGAGACTGAGGATGCGCAAGAACGGATCCTTCACCTCGCCCGTCTTTGCTACCGAATCCCTACGATCCCAGGCGAACCCAACCCAGACGGCGCCTGATTGTCTCTTCATTGCCGTTTGGATGCCAGGGATTTGCTGTTCCGGCGGAACGCGGCAGGGATACCTTCGGGCACCTCGCGATTGGTGGTACGGACAAGGGAGAAAAGTCGGACTCCTACCCGGCTGCTGAGGAGAGGATGGAATTCATGGTTCCGGTTCCGGGTTTCAAATCCTCATCCCGCCTGAACCTTGGTCGCGTGATCATGGGCAAACGTCACCGTCCACCTCTTTCCGTCAGCGTCATACGTGACCGTGCGATTTCCCTCGGCTCGGGGGTCGTCTGTCTGGATCTTCTGTCCGACCGCAAGTCGCGTCTGCAACTCGCTCATGCCCGGCTTGGGCCGGTGCGCATCCACTGCCGTCCACACATCCTTGGGCCAGCTGGCATAGATCGTATGCGGATCGTCGTAGAAATAGAGCAGGTCGCTGTAGTATTGCTCCTCACTACCGTCAAGAGCGCCCACCGGCGTCGCATACTCCTGCTTGTTATCGGGGAGCGTAAACACATAAAGGGCTTGCTTGCTTCCGTGACTGATGCCGTCGTCAACGTCCGCCGGCACCGAGGCCTTGATGGCCTTCTTGATATCGAGCTTCTCGAGCGGTGGAATCACACCGACCCGCTTCTTGAAGTCAACCTTGCCGCCGGCATACGGAAAGTAGGGCATCGTGTAGCCGTTCTTCATCCAAACGCTTTTGCCTTCCTCGTCCTTCAGGTCATCGAAGTGCGCAGGAAACTCCATCCGCACCACGGCCACGTCGTCAGCCGTTAGTTTCTGCTCTTGGCCCCGGTTCGCCGCGCCTGGGTTCTGCCTGTTCTTCCAGACGGAGAACATATAAATGCCGGCAACCACCACCATGATTGAGGTTGGAATGACCACGATCTTCCAGGGCTTCACGCTTCCCTCCTTTTCTTCTTGCTCTAGGATTCAACCAGCCGCGGGTGTTTCTAAGCTCTCCGCCCCCGGCTTCGGCCGCAATGCCTCGACGGTCAGCTCATCGGCACGCCGCAAACCAGGGAAAAAGACCGCCCACGTGCTGGCAACCGCCAGCGACGCCAATCCGCCGAAGATGGTTGCGCGTACCGCGCCCCACCACTGCGCCGTCAGCCCGCTTTCAAACTCGCCCAGTTCGTTGGATGCGCCAATAAAGAGCGAGTTGACTGCACTCACACGACCGCGCATCTCCGGAGGCGTTGCAAGCTGCAGTAAAGATCCACGAATGATCACGCTGATCATGTCCGCCGCGCCCGCCACAGCCAGCACCACCAGCGAAAGCCACAGGTTCTTCGACATGCCGAAGATCACTGTCGCCACTCCAAAGATCGCAACGCAGACAAACATCCTCGCCCCTGCCTTTCGGGTTATGGGAAACCGTGCCATCACCAGCGACATCGTCAGCGCCCCAATCGCAGGCGCTGCCCGCAGCGCGCCCAGCCCGCGCGGTCCCGTATGAAGCACGTCGTTGGCAAAGATCGGCATCAGCGCCACCGCGCCGCCTAGCAGCACGACGAACAGGTCCAACGACATCGACCCCAGAAGCAGTGGCGATGAGCGCACGTACTGGAAACCAGCGAAGACGACCTTCAGCGATGCTGCACGATGCTCCATGCGCCCCGGCCGCGTATGAAGACTCAGAATCAGCACCAGGAACCACACCAGCGAGACCAGCGTAAAGATGAAGACAATGCCGGCGCCTTCCAGGCCCGCTTCACGAAGGAACTGAACCAGCGGCAGCGTAAACAGCAAACCGCCGAGCGCCGGTCCTGTGACATTGGCGAGCTGAAAAATTGCCCCGCCCCATGTCACCGCATTCACAAAATGTTTTTCCGGCACCAGGTGAGGCAGCAAAGCCGAACTGGCCGGCGCTGAAAACGCACGTCCCGTCCCGATCAGGAACAGTACTGCGTAGATGTAAAACACCCTGTGCGTTCCGGCAATTGCCAGCCAGAGCAACGCCGAAGTGCAGAACACCTGCAGCGTATAGCAGCAGAGGATCACATGGCGCCGGTCGAAGCGGTCGGCAACGTGCCCCGCAGGCAGCAGAAACAGCAGCCCTGGCAGAAACAGCGCCAAGCCCGTATATCCAAGATCGAGAGCCCGATGCGTAATGGAATAGACCTGCCACGCCACCGCGACAGCCTGTGCCTCAGCGCCCAGAATGACAGCGACGCGCGCCATCTGATATCGCCGAAAATCGCGAGAGGCAAATGCCTCCATCCCTCGTCGTGGAGGCCTGGTGGAAGGGGAATCCATCTCCTGCTTAGGTTAACCGCTCCACGCGACCCCGCGAAAGATTCGAGTCAGCCACCTTCGAGCGTGCTCCCTTCGCCCCCTGTATCCTGTTGCTTGGAACAGGCAGCCCAGCAAGACCAGCATCTCGAGCCCGGCAGCAAGGCCGCTGCTGCCGTCACCTTGTGCGGTGTGTGTGCATTTCTCGAACTTTACTGCACGCAGCCTCTGCTACCGCTGCTGGCCCATCTGTTTCACGCTTCAAAGACCGGCGTTGGCATGACCGTCTCGGCCGCCACTTTGGGCGTGGCCATATCAGCACCTGTCTTCGGCGCTGTCACGGAACGGCTGGCGCGCAAACGAGTGATCGTGGTGTCGCTGCTCGGCGTCTCCATTCCCACGCTTCTGGCGGCAACCTCAACAAGCCTCGCGCAATTGATCTTCTGGAGGTTCCTGCAAGGCATCATGGTGCCAGGGCATCATTGCCGTTGTGGTCACCTACATCGGCGAAGAATGGCCGCGGGAACGCGTCGCCCTCATCATGAGCTTTTACGTCAGCGGCACGGCACTTGGTGGATTCATGGGCCGCATTACAGCCGGCATCCTCGCCGACTACTTCAGCTGGCGCGTCAGTTTCGTTGCGCTCGGCGTAGCCTCGCTTGTTGGAGCCGCAGCCGTGGCGGCGTGGCTGCCGCACGGTCAACGCCGCGCCCCAGTTCAGCCCAGGTCCGAGCCAGTCCCGGCTTTCCCCTATCAGGTACAGGAGATGTTCCGGAGTCGAAGGCTGGTGGCGACATTCGCCGTCGGATTCAATGTGCTGTTCTCGCTTGTAGGTGTCTTCACCTGGATCACTTTCTACCTGAGCGCCGCGCCATTTCTTCTCTCGATCACCGCCCTCAGTTCCCTCTTCTTTGTCTACCTGATCGGACTCGTTGTGACCCCCGCTGCGGGCTATCTGATCACGCGCATCGGCCTGCGGGCCGGCATTGGGGGAGCAATGTGCTGCTCGATCATCGGCGTACTGCTAACGCTTTCCCACTCGCTTCCCATTGTCATCGTCGGACTCGCCATGCTTTCCAGCGGCGTCTTCATCGCACAGACTGCCTCACAAAGCCATCTTCGCGTCGCCGCCCCATCCGGAGCCAGGGTCACCGCCGCCGGCATCTACATCACGTGCTACTATCTCGGCGGCACTGCGGCCGGAGTCGTTCCAGGAGCATTCTGGGCCTTCGGAAAGTGGCCGGCCTGCGTCGCGTTTATTGTCTTGATGCAGATCATTGCGCTGTCGATCGCCCTGGTTGGATGGCGAACCCCGATCGTCAAACAAACCAGCTTAAGCCTGCGCCAAGTGCCGCATTGTGACGCATTCGCGACAATCCATGAACCCGGACTGCGACGAATGCACATCTATATTTGAGTGACAGGCCGGGCGAACAATAACGCCTCCATACTGCCTCTGAAGTCTCTCGTTCCCCGCAACTAAAGAACCGCAACAAACCCCATCAGGAGAAAGTTTTTTGCCCGAGTTGCAGACCGAACCACCGGTGCCGTCAAGGCGGAGCGTCCACGACGGTGGTCAATCCGAATGCTGCGTCGATGACGCAATGGAAGCCCCGCGTCAATCCGTGGCTCATCGCGGCCACGGTCGCTCTTGCAGCATTCATGGAGGTGCTCGACACCTCCATTGCCAACGTCGCGCTGCCTCACATCGCCGGCAGCCTGGGCGCAAGTACAGATCAGAGCACCTGGGTCCTGACGAGCTATCTCGTATCCAACGCCATCGTGCTGCCCTTGGGCGGGTGGGCCTCAAGCCTGATGGGGCGCCGCAACTTCTTCGTCTTCTGCATTACCGTTTTTACGGTCGCGAGCTTTCTTTGCGGTGCCGCGCCGTCGCTAACGATGCTGTTGATCTTCCGCGTCATACAAGGCGCTGGTGGAGGCGGCATGCAGCCCATGGCACAGGCCATTATGGCGGACTCATTCGAGCCGCATAAACGCGGTCAAGCCTTCGCTCTCTACGGGTTGGTTGCAGTACTCGCCCCTTCGATCGGCCCCACCCTCGGGGGCTGGATCACCGACAACTACACCTGGCGCTGGATCTTCTTCATCAATATTCCGGTGGGCATTCTCGCGTTCATCCTTGTTACGCGCCTCGTTGAAGATCCGCCCTGGATCAAAGCCGATCCATCCAAGCTAAAGAACATGGACTACATGGGCCTCGCGTTCCTCACCATCGCCATGGGCGGCATGCAGATCATGCTCGACAAGGGCGAAGAGAACGACTGGTTCGCGTCCGGATTCATTCGCTTCTTCGCCGTTCTCTTTGTCGGCGGCATCATCGGACTCGTTGTCTGGGAGTGGCGACAAAAGAATCCCCTCATTAACCTGAAGCTGTTTCGCTTCAAGAATTTCGCAATCTGTTGCTTCCTCATGATGTTGGTCGGCGGCGTGCTCAACGCGAACACCGTGTTGCAGCCGCAGTTCATGCAACAACTCCTCGGCTATAACGCCACAACGGCGGGTCTCGCGCTTACAGCGGGCGGCATTGCGCTCGTTATCGTCATGCCCATGGCCGGATTTGCGACCGGCAAGATATCTGCGCGCACGCTGGCAGTCGCAGGATTCATCATGTTCATCGTCACCTTTCGCTACGCCGCATACGTGACGAACTTGCAGATGAGCTTTGCGCAGGCATCCTGGCTGCGCGTTGTGCAGATGTTGCCGCTGCCCTTCTGTTTCATTTCAATCACCAACGCGGCGTACGTCGGTATGCCAAAAGAGGAAAGCAACCAGGTCGCCGGCCTCATCAACTTCGTGCGAAACCTTGGCGGCAGCATCATGATCGCCATCACCAACGCGCAAGTCACTTCGCGATCCCTTTGGCATCAGCAACATCTACAGAGTGCAATGCAGGCTGGCTCTAACGCATTCGAACAGCACAGGCAAGCTCTCGCGGGTTTTCTGGGTGGCACTTTTGGCGCCCCCAATAGCGGTAGCCTGGCGCTCGCTTCGATTTACAACCAGCTTAACCAGCAGGCACAGATGCAGGGCTATCAGGACGTCTACATGGAACTCTCATGGATGTCGTTCTTCCTCGTCTTCATGGCATTCATGCTCAACGCCAACCGCCCCGGTCAGGGCCCCGGCGCCTCTGCAATGCACTGAGTTTTCCCGAGCTGGTCTGAGCTTCTGACCGATGTTCCTCATTGCCGATTTTTGATCTGGGCCCTACTATTCCGTAGAGGTCCGATGAAGCGCTTATTGGTTCTTCTCCTGTTCCCCGCAGTTCTCGTTGCCCAGCGAAAACAAGGCGATCCTCTCGATTCCCTCTCTCCGAACATGGAGATGCTCACCCACTTTGGCGAGCGCGCCGACTTCTCTCCCGATAACCAGCGCGTAGCTTTCATGGACAAGAGCTTCGGCGACGCCTTCGTCATCGACTTGAAGTCGCGCATCATCCGATGCCTCACCTGCAGCGTTCCCGGCGCTGCGTTCCTGCGCGTAATGCACCTCTCCAACGGCGATTACATTCTGATTGGTCCCGAAAAGTTCATCGACACGAACATCAGCCGTGAGCGCGACAACGAACTCTGGTACCTCAGCGACAAGCCTGGTTCAAAGCCAATTCGCCTCAACGAGCATATGCACGAAGGCGCGGCAATCTCAAAGCGCAGCATGATGATTTCCTTCTCTGAAACCTCCGGCGACCATCCCGAATTCCCAAAAGACTACTCTCGACTCATGGTTGCCGAAGTCGATCTCTCCGGTCCGACGGCGAGTCTCATCGATGTTCATAAGGTCTATGAGAGCAACGACGATCAATGCAGCCTTGAGGCGCAGGACTTCTACGACAATGACACGAAAATGACCTTCACCTGTTACGTAAGGAAGGCCGGACCGCAGGGCGTAGAAGGTCTCGCCAAAGTGATGGGGATCGATTTGAAGACCGGAAAAGTGACGGATTTTTCGCAATCGCCTGACACTTATAACGAGTGCGAAGGCATTTTTCCCGATGGCAAGTTCACCGCCGTCGAAGGCGATCGCCAGGTGGCCAGACTCGGCGGCGAGCACGGCATGCGCAACATCGACATATGGAAGTTGCGCCTCGATGGCACCGGCAAGGACTTCGTTCGACTCACACACTTCAACGACTACGAGGGTTGGAAGGCTTCGAACCCTGTAATCACCACCGATGGCAAGATGATGGCCTTCCAGGTTGCACACACCACCGATCGAGCCGGAGTAGGCTACGGGATTGTTCTCTACCGCTTCTAAATCAACCGTGCCTGCAACGAAAGAAAACTGATGTCCGCTTCCTTTATCGCCCGCCTCATGGTGACCGCCGTAGCCGGCGGCCAAGGCATCACTCCGCTCTTTATCGACCTGAACCGAACCCACGCGACCAATCCGCTATGGCCGGGACACGCTCGTTTCCATGTTGTCTGGCAAACCTTTGAATTGTTTTTTCTCAGCGTCCTTGGAGTGGCCCTGATCTGGATGCCTTCGCCTGAATCGCGACTGCACTTCTATCTTGCCGCACTTCTCACTGCCTCGCCGATGCTCTCGTTTCTCGTGGCAATGTTCTCCCGGAGAGCCTATGGCGGCGCGCTGCACGATCCCAATGGAATCCAGCCGGTGCGCATTCGCATCGGGACCACCGTGCGCGAATTCGACATGAATGCAGTTTTGGTGATTGCGGGACTGGTTGTCGTGTTGAGTGCGGTGGCGATGCTTTGAGCGATTTGGCTGCAGCGCGAAATGCGCCCAAAATTCGAAAACGCCAGAGACCTTGCGGCCCCTGGCGCTTTCCGGATGATCTTTAGCTCTATGGATCAGTGCATCGTCTCTTTCTGCCTGTCGATGAGGTTGCAGGTTGCCCTGCTTCCTCGATCTTCCCGCTCCGCCCGGGTTGCGTCTCCAGGTTGCCCCTTCCCCGCTCCCTTTGTGCTGAGCCGGCGTCCGAATCCTCAGGTTGCCCCTTGGTTTCGGGCCTTCGGCTGTGCCGGCGATGGCCGTTCAAGTTACCCCGAACGTCGCATGCCTTTGGCGTTGCTGGTTTCAGCAAGGTTCCGAGTTGCCCCGTTCGCTCGCCTTCTCCTGCAGCGCCCGTGATGAAGGACTCGAGTTGCCCCTTGTCCTGCATCTCCGGCTTTACCGGCGATGGATCACCGAGTCGCCTCGATGCTCGCATCATTCGGCGGTGCCGACTTACCGGTTCTTGAGTCGCCCCAAGTACCAGCCTTTCGGTATCGCCGACGATTCGCTGTCCGAGTTGCCCCGAACGTTGAATCCTCCGGCACCGATTGATGGATATCCGAGTTACCTCGGATCACGCACCATCCGGTTCGCCTTAGTTGAATCTCCGGGTTGCCCCGGACATTCTCCTTCGGCTACGGTGATCGACCAATTTCCAGGTTGCCCTAAATCTTGGGTCTCTCACTGTTCGCCGATTCGCCGCCTTTCGAGTTGCCCCGAAAATTGGTTCCTCTGCTGACCCGTATCTGCGTCCTCGAGTTTCCCCGTTTCGGCATCTACGGCTGAGTCGATGATGTCTCCCTGGCTGAATCGAACTTTGCATCCTCGGCTTTCGCCGCGGATGAATCTTCGTGTCCATTCAGGTCACGGCAAACTTGGTATGGCTTTCGGCGCTTTGTTAATCTCGATCCGTCGATTCACTATCGGCAAGCCGACCATGAACTCCCCTACCGAAACCCTTACTTACGCTTTCTTCCACGCCAGTGTTACCGCTCCAACCAGCTACAGAGTCACCAGCTAGTTAGAGACAGTAGGCCCACCCAACCTGTGGATGCAAGTGCAAAACCACAGTGTTTTCTGTGGATATCACCATTCATGGTGCATTCATATTCGAATTCCGCTTTGCTGTCACTTGTTTCGGATCTAAACGCGATCAACCTAGCGCTATAACTCGCTCGCATCAGCCCAATTCTGTCTGAAGAAACTCCAGTCCCTCAAATTCCTCGCAACTTACCCACTCTGAATGCGCAGACCTTTGTGCGCGCAATGTTTCAAATTCGCAAACTGCGCCTTCGGGCTTCCAACATGGCGTTCGCTCCTGTAGAACAATGAACACCGAACGTTTCCATCGCTGTGAGATTCGCGCGAATTTCCGAGGTGAACTGCATGCTGAAACCACGGCGGCTGCCGCCAATATGGCTCATGGGTCTTACCAACGTGCCCTTCGGCCTCACCGGTGGGTTCTGCGCCGTCATCATTCCCCAGCTTCTTGCTGCGCACGGCATCCCCGCGGGCCACGTTGCCGCCATTGCCTCTGCGATTCTCTCTCCTGGTTTCTGGATCTTCGCCATGTCGCCCATTCTGGACGCGTGGCTTAGTCGCCGGACCTACGCGCTGATCTTTGGATCGTTCACCGCCGTCGCAATCGTGCTTACCGTCATGAATGCGAATCGCCCAGGACTGGTTGAAGCCATTATGATCCCTGGATTTTCCGCTGCCATGCTTTACCAAGGCGCAGTCGGTGGATGGATGGGGAGCATGATTGACAAGAATGAGGATGGTCGCCTGGGAGTGTGGTTCGCGGTTGCGAACCTAGGCGCCGGCGGACTCATGATGGTGCTCGCGGGGCAGCTGATCACCCGCCTCGCGCCGTGGCTGGCTGGAATTCTGATCGGTTCGGCCGTCCTTCTTCCGATGCTTTTGTTCATGGCGATTCCTTCACCCTCTGCCCGGCTCCGTCCTGCGCGCGAGAGCTTCGGCCGTTTCAATCGCGAGCTCCTTACACTATTGAAGCAACGCAACGTCCTCATGGCTCTCGCCCTCTTCCTTCTTCCTTCCGCTTCCTTCGCGCTCACCAACGTGCTCGGAGGGGCCGGCTCCGACTTCTCCGCCAGTGAACGAACCGTCAGCTTGTTCGCAGGCGTCGGATCCGCGGCAGCGGGCATCGTCGGTAGTTTCTTGCTCTTCCCGTTCGCCCGCAGGTTTCCCCTGCGGCCCGTCTATCTCTCCATCGGCATTGTCGGAGCCATCTTCACCCTCAGCCTGCTCGCGCTCCCGCGCCAACCCTGGACATTCGCTGTCGCCATTACAGGCGAGAATCTATTTCAGGCAATCGCCTTTGCCACTGCAAACGCTATCGCCTTCGAAGTTATCGGTCCCAACAATCCGTTCGCTGCAACGCTGTTTACCGTGCTGCTCGCCGCCTCCAATCTGCCCATTACCTACATGCAGTATGTTGACGGCCTTGGCTATAACTGGCACGGCATCACCGGCTCCTTCATCACCGACGCCGCAATCAGCATTTCCGTCTGCCTTCTTCTCGGCTGGGCAATCACGCGCTGGCGAAATACCTCGGACTCGGCCGCGCCGCCCCTGTCACCTTATATTGAGACCGCAGACTGATACGCCAAATTTGCATACCGGCCCCATCCGGTGTTTCAATCATGTGTATTGAAACAGGGGTGCTCCACGAAGTGGGGCTGAGAAGATACCCTCGAACCCGATCCGGATAATGCCGGCGTGGGAAGCTTTCGAAGCCAGTCTAACCAACTTCCTCGAACCCCAGCGCAGACGCCCTTGTTTCATGAAAGCGGGAACAAGATATGTGTGCGCTTCCGTCTCCTTCACACTCACCCCTGCAACGCCAGCGACGCCGATATTCCTTTGTGCGCTCCCCATTCGTGAAGGCGGTCTTGGGCGTGGTTCTGTTCAGCTTCGCAGCCGCAACCGGCGCCTTCACCTCGGCGCAGAGCACATCGCCTTCGGCATCTTCAACGGCGCCGAATCCATCCGCGAACGCGCCTCAACAGAAGCCAGGCCGCGTGACAACTACAGTCATCGTCCACGGCGAAGTTAAAGACAACTACCTCTCCGACGCCGGAACCGCAGCCAGTCTTGACAACACGCCTATCCGCGAGACGCCGCTTTCCGTTACCGCAGTCACCAGCGCCGTGATGAGCGACCAGGTTGCGCGTCTGCTCTCTGATGTCATAAAAAATGACGCTTCAGTCGGCGAAGACTATGCGCCTGTGGGCTACTACGGCGACTTCGAGATCCGCGGTTTTCCCATCGATCTAGCCACTGGCCTTCAGATCAACGGCATGACCGTCGCCGGCGAACAGGACGTTCCCCTCGAGAACAAACAGCGCATCGAAATTGTGAAAGGCATCGCGGGGCTCGAAAGCGGCATAACCTCCGCCGGTGGCGTTATCGATTACGTAACCAAAGAGCCCTACGCTGGCCAACGCTCAGCGCTTGATCTCGCAACCGATCACCGTGGCGGCTCCTATGGCGCTCTCCAATTTTTGGTTCCTGGATTGCATGGCAGATCGGGCCTCCTAATCACCGCCGCAGCGGAGGACATTCATACCTACGTCGAGGGCGCCGATGGCTGGCGCGGCATGGGCGCCGCCAATGGCAGATGGCAGCTCGGAACAGACACCCAACTCACCATTGACTTTGAATATCAGCACAAGGTAGAGCGCTCTGAGGCCGGATACCAGTTGCTCGGCGGAACGATAATCCCCGCGCCTGTCTATCCCTCGGTGATGCTCGGTTTCCAGCCATGGTCGAAGCCCAATACCTTTGACACATTCAACGCCGGATCGCACCTCGAACGCACGCTCGGACCGAACTGGAGCATGCGCTTCGGCGGTTCCTATAGCCATTCGCTCATCGACGACAACGTGATCTACCCATATGGCGCGGCCCTCAATGCCGATGGCAACTCCCTTTGTCCCGATTCACCCTACTATTTCTTCTGCCCTGATGGAAGCTACGAAATCTACGACTATCGCAGCCCCGGAGAGTTGCGGATCAATGCTCTGGGCGAGGCGTTGCTGTTGGGGCACTTCACCACCGGAAAGATCAGCCACGACGTGGTCGGAGGAGGCGCACTGTTTCACCGCTCTGTCGACCTCTCGCCGACCATTGTTTATACACCACTCGGCGTCGAGAACGTCTATCAGCCGAATATCTCGTATGTGCCCGAAAGCCCCTACCTGCAAGCCGGCCACGCCACACTCGCCGACTTCAATCACCAGGGCTCCGGCATTGTGCAGGAACGGGCGCACCTGCCCGGTCACCTCGTGCTGCAGGCAGGCGGGCGTTTTGCCCGGGTCACCGATTTCAACTACACCGCCGCTCGTTCTCTCTGGCTGCCGCAATATGGCGCGACATATTCTCCGCTGCACGACCTTACGCTCTACGGCAACTACGGCGCGCTCCTGTCGCTCGGCCCTCAGGCCCCATGGTGGGTCGATAATGCGAGCGTCTTTCTCCCGCCGTTCATGACACGTCAATCAGAGATCGGCGCGAAGTACCAACGCACGATCCTGCTCACAGCCGACCTGTTCCGCATGCGACAGCCCTTTTTCTACCCGAAAGTCATTGCAGGTCCCGACGATTTCTGTTCGACGGGCACTGCGGGCGATCTTTGCCTCGAGTCCAAAGGACATGAAACTCACGACGGCCTTGAATTGAATGCGCAGGGCAAAGCCACAACCTGGATGCAGTTGAGCGCGTCTGCAACGGCCATGCACGCAGTCTCAAACAACACCGGCACGCCTGCGTTCGACAATAAGCAGGTCATCAACGTCCCTCGCTTTCATACTGCCCTGTTCGCCGACGTCCTGTTGCCGCGTGCGCGCGGCCTCCGCGTCATGCCGGGCTGGAGCTACACCAGCCGCAAGCAGGCGACGCGCGACGATACTGTGAGCGTCGGCGGATATAACCTATTCAACCTCGGCGCCCGTTATATCCCGGGCGGTGAAAGTGGACGTCTCACACTCCACTTGTATGCTGACAACATTCTCGATAGGCGTTATTGGAAAGATACGGGAGCCAGCTACGGAGACACCTTCATTCACCAGGGCGCTCCCACCACCGTAAGACTCTCGGCGCACTACAATTTTTAGCGATTCCCACGCAGGCATAGGACCACGTTGAACGAAACTGCAAAAGCACATGGACTGGACGGCACGCTGGTCGAACCCGACTGGCCTCCGCTTAACTTGGACGAAGTGCGCGCTCTCCTGAAATCCTTCCCGGATGCCGGAGAACCGATCGAGATTGTTTCTGAAAGTCCACGCCCGTTTTCAGCGGCAAGTGTTATTCAAACCAGCAAAGATCAAATCTTCGTCAAGCGCCATGCTCGCGCCGTCCGCGATGCCGCAGCCCTGATGGAAGAACATCGATTCATGGAGCACCTGCGCGCGAACGGAATCGGAGTTCCACGCATTTTTGAAAGTCACTCCAGCGACACCGCAGTCCAATCCGGCGAATCGACGTACGAAGTCCAAGGAATTCCCGTTGGGGACGACGCGTATGCAGACGCGATTTCCTGGACACCATTTCGCTCGATTGAACATGCTCGCTCAGCTGGCGAGACGCTGGCGCGCCTTCACGGTGCCGCTGAAACGTTCTGCGCTCCGACGCGAAAACCGCGTCCCCTTATCGCCAGCTTCACCATCTTCGCATCGCAAAACCCCGCAGAAGGCCTGAAGAGATATCTCTCCCCCCGCCCCGTGCTGGAACACGACATGCATACTCTTGAAGACTGCGCCATTGTCCTCGATCTGCTCGCTCCCTTTCACGATGAGTTAAAGCCGCTGCTGCCGGCAATCAGTCCGCTTTGGACCCACAATGACCTTCACGCTTCCAATCTCTTCTGGAGCGATCGGAGTCTGCATGCACATGCCACTTCCGTGATCGATTTCGGATTGGCCGACCGCACCAACGCGGTCTACGACATCGCCCAGGCAATCGAGCGAAATATCATCGAATGGCTCGTACTGATGCGGAATCCCGACCGCGGCGACGAAGTTCCCGTTCACCTGGATCACCTGTGGGCAATGCTCGACGGCTACCAACAGGTCCGCCCACTCGACCGTGCAGAGTCCGCCGCATTGGCACCGATGCTTGGCCTCTGTCACGCGGAATTCGCGCTCACTGAGGCCGATTACTTTCTCGGCGTCTTGCATTCGCCTGAAAAAGCCCGCGTCGCCACCCGCGATTACCTTGTAGGTCACTCAAAGTGGTTTCGCGGTCCCGGTCAGCGAAAGATTCTCGATCCGTTGCGTCAATGGGCCGAAACCCGCCGAACTCAGGCGGTGCGCGCGTGATTCTCTCCGCGATCGCCCATTACCTGATCGCCAACTGGGTGGAACTCGCCGGTTTTGTGGCTACGGCAGTGGGAATCTGGCTGACGACCAAACGACTCCTTATCTGCTGGCCCGTCGTTCTCGCGGCGGATCTTCTTGTACCTCGTGGTTTTCTTTCGTGCTCGGCTCTATTCCGACACGCTTCTGCAGGTCTTCTTCATCGCCTTCACGCTTTATGGCTGGTGGCACTGGTGGCGCGGAGTTCGCGACGAAGGCGAAGTGCGCGTAGTTCCTCTCGCCCTGCCAAGTCTTTTAATTGCGTCTCGTTGCAGGCGTTGCCGGCAGCTTTGTGCTGGGTGAACTTGCGAAGCAACTGCACGCAGCCCTTCCCTACCTCGATGCCGCGCTCGCCAGCTTCAGTCTCGTCGGCAGTTGGTGGCAAGCACGCAAACACATCGCCAACTGGTGGCTCTGGATCTTCGTGAATCTCTTCTATATAGGCGAATACATCTTCAAAGACCTCTGGCTCACCGCAGTCCTCTATGCCGGGCTCGTCGTGCTGGCCATCCTCGGCCTGCGCGACTGGAAACGCGCCGCGCGAGCCACTCAAACCGCAGCTTGCACCACGTTGAGCAGCGGCTCTCCAGCCATATAGCGACGCAGTTCATCGGCCGCGACTCGCAGCGCACGACGCGTGAACTCCGTGCTCGATGCACCCACGTGCGGCGTGATCAGCAGGTTCGGACACTTCCACAATGGGTGCCCAATTGGCAGGGGCTCAGGATCTGTCACATCCAATGCCGCGCGAATTTTCCCGCTTTGCAGCGCATCGACCAATGCATCCGTGTTCACGACCGGCCCGCGTGCCGCATTTACCAGGAGCGTTCCCTGTTGCATCAATGCGAACTGGCGAACATCAATCAGCCATCGCGTCTCAGCCGTCGAAGGCAGAATCAGCACAACGACCTGCGCCTTGGGCAGTAAGGCATTCATTTCGCCGATCGCATGCACCGTCGGATTGTCTCGCGCCGTTCGTGCAACCCGGATCAGGTCCACGCAAAACGGCTCGAGCATGCGCTCAATCTCTTTGCCGATCGAACCGTATCCGACCAGCAGCACGGTCTTCCCGGTCAGCTCCTCCAACATCACCGGCGGATAGTGCGTCCCGGCGTCGCCTGTAATCGCTGCGTACTCTGCGCTCGCCTCGAAACGCCCCTTCCAATCGCCTGACCGTTGAATATCGAGAAACAGCGGGAAATGCTTCAGCATCGTCAGGATCGCAGAAAGCGTCCATTCAGCCGTCGAAATATTGTGAGCACCGCGCGCATTGCAGATCGTGACATGCGGCCCCATTGCCCCGGGAATCCATTCGGTTCCGGCCATCAGCGAAAGAACCAGCTTCACTCCGCACAAATGAGGAACAATCGCTAAATTTCTGGTCGGATAAGGATCCGGCAACCAGACGTCGATCTCGACATCGTGGTCAAGCTTGCGCGGCAGCCGAATCAGCTCTATCCCTTGCGGAAAGTCGGAAAGCCATTCGGCGGCAAGATTTTCGGAATATCCAACTCGAAGCATAGTCGATTGACATCCAGTATAGATTTGCGGTGCTTCTTCCATAATGCATCTTCCTTGCTCTGTGGCTTGTCTTCCTCCCCCTTGCGTGCACTCACACCCGGTACGGCATGCTATGACTGAGGAGTCGCAATTCTCACGTTATGCGCTTAGCCAAAACCAAATCGTGGTCTCAGCAGCAGCTCGCCGTTAAATTGGGCGTCGACGGAGTGGCCGCGCAGGGCCTGCTGAACTGGGAACGCAAGCGACTTCTAATCCACGCCGCGAGAACCGCCCTGGCCGCGGCTCTCTGCTGGTGGATCGCGCTGAGATTCGGCCTCCACGACGGCTACTGGGGAGCCATCAGCGCCATCATTGTGCTTCAATCGAACTTCGGCGCCACCATCACCGCGTCGCGCGACCGCATCCTTGGAACCATCATCGGAGCCGCTTTCGGCTTTGGGTTCTCGCTCTTTTGGGCTCTTCCATGGAACTTCGTCCTAGCCGTTCTGTCTGCTGTCATCTTGTGCGGACTGCTTGGCCTCCGCAACAGTTCGCGCCTCGCAGGCGTCACCATCTGCATCGTGATGCTTGTGCAAAGAGCCGACTCCCACTGGTTGCTTGCCCTTCACCGCGTCGGCGAAGTCTTTCTCGGAATCGTCGTGGCAATCGCCGTCTCAACCCTGGTTTTCCCCGATCGTGCACGGCTGCGGCTACGCGACGGCCTTGCGCAGGAGTTCCTCGTGCTCAATGCCTTCTTCGAGGGCATCCTCAAAGGATTCCGCGGAGATCCAGCTGAGAACCTGGCCCAACTGCGCGAAGATGCGCTCACCCTGCTTCGCGGCAACAATGCGCTTCTTGAAGCATCACGCAATGAGCCATCCGGCGGTCCGGGCTGGCGCGAGGGTTTGGGGATGCTCGCCCAGTTTGGCCGCACCATCTTCGACGCCCTTGTGGCTCTGGAACTCGCTGTGCGCGAGAGCCACCAGGACAACTACGCTGCGCAACTAGAGCCCGAGCTAGGACGCCTCGCCACCGACATTCAATTAGGTTTCCAGTACCTCGCGAAATGCATTCATAGCTGGCGCTTCCACATTCCGCCTCGCGATATCAATCTCGAAGAGGACATCGCACAGCTCGAGGAACGCATGGACAAAGTACGCCATACCGGATTCAACTTTTCCCAGGCTGAGATTCTGCGCGCCTACGCCGTTCAGCTCCACCTGAAGCAGTTAGCGCGCATACTGCGTTCTTCCCGCGTCGAAACCGGCCGTGCCATCGGCGAAGCGCAGCTCAGCGAAGGCTAGCCGAGAAACTTGCGCAGAGCTTCCCCGCAGTCCTCGATCTCCTTGATTGTGATCGCGTAGCCGAAGCGAAGATGCCCTTCGCCCTGCGCGCCGAACACCGACCCTGGAATGGTTGCGATATGCGCCTTCTCGAGAAGAATCTGCGCAGCCGTGCGGCTGTTCTTGTGGATCTTCTCGACATTGGGAAATGCATAGAACGCCCCGGCAGGCGGTTCGCACTTCAACCCCACTTCATTCAGAACGCTCACCAGAAGATCCCGCCGCTTCCTGTATTCCTCGCGGTGCGCGGCGATTTCAGCCTCGGTCGTCTTCAACGCATGAATCATGGCCTGCTGGACAAAAGTAGTCACACCGTTCGTGGAGTACAGAACGATCTTTTTAAGCGCCGTCATGAAAGGTTCCTTCGCCACAGCGTATCCGGCACGCCATCCCGTCATCGCATAGGTCTTTGAGAACGTGAAGCATGTAATTGTGCGCTCTGCCATTCCCGGAAGAGATGCGATCGAAACATGTTCCCCGTCGTAAACCAGATCCTCGTACGCTTCGTCGGCAATCACGATCAGGTCGCGTTCACGCGCAAACGACGCCACTTCCTCCGCTTCTGCCCGCGTGAAAACCAGCCCGCTCGGATTTTGCGGCGTGTTGTAGTAGATAGCTCGCGTCTTGGGCGTTGAAAACTGTTCCAGTGTCTTGCGAATCCCATTGCGCCGCGCCGTCGCTGTCGGCACCGACAGAGGACGCGCCTGGGTTCCTGTCACAAGGTCGGCGATTGGCGTCCAGTACGGCGAAAAAATCAGTGCGTCATCGCCCGGATCGAGCACGCTCTGGAACGCCCCATATAAAGCCTGCGATCCTCCAACCGTCGCAATCACCTCGTCGGTCGTCGCAGTGATTCCATTCTTCGCCGCAAGTTTCTCCACCAGCGCCTTGCGCAACGGAAGCACGCCCGATGATGGCGCGTAATGCGTATAGTTCTCGACCAGCGCTTTTACCGCTGCATACTTGATGGCTTCCGGCGTCTCAAAGTAAGGCTCGCCGCCATGCAGCGCGTGTACCTGCAGGCCCTCGGCCCGCATCTCCATCACCTTATTGCGGATCTGCACGATATCAGAGAATCCAACCTCATCCAGGCGCTTGGCCAGGCGAATCCCGCTCGGTTTCGTCATGGTCTGTGCTCTTCCTTTCGTGCCCTTGTTTAAGAGATGCTTCCAGAATATCCGATGCCTTGTACCGAAGAGCAGAATATGAGATTTCGTGATTCCTCTTCACGAACTAAACTGCAAGCAGATTCGTGTAAACCGCCATTCCCACTACTGCGTCCACGCCTATCGCGTCCAGATCATCGACCTCCTGCTGGCTTCGGATGCCGCCCGCCACTATAAATTGGCGCGCGGTCAGTTTGCGCAGACGCGCCGCGGCATCCATCGGAAAGCCCTGCATCAGCCCCTCGCCATCCACGTGCGTATATAGATACGCTGCCACATATTTATCGAGCTGCGGAATCGCCTCGTCCGCAGTCAGCGCCACCTGCGCCTTCCAACCCTTCACCGCAATGCGCCCATTCTTCGTGTCGATGCCCGCAACCACCCGCTCAGCGCCTACAGCGGCCGCAAGCGTTGACGCCATATCGACCTCTACTCTTCCGTCTTCCGAAAACAATGCCGAGCCGATGATGACCCGTTTCGCACCGGCATCCAACACTTCGCGTGCGCGTTCGGTCGAGCGAATCCCCCCGCCCACTTGGCATGGAAGCCGCCGCGCGATCTGCGCGACCAGTCCAGCGTTATCGCCTTGTCGCATCGCCGCATCCAGATCGATCAGCTGCACCAGCGGAAAACGCGAAAACTTCTCGATCCAGTATTCAAAATCGTCGAACGATAGCCGCAGCTTCTCGCCCTGCACCAGCTGGACGATTCGGCCGCCCATCAAATCTATCGAAGGAATCAGCATGGCAGCCTCACCGGAATGCCTGCTGCAATAAGTTCTTCCTTGAGAGATCGCGCGCTCGAAACACCAAAGTGAAAGATGCTGGCCGCAAGCGCTGCGTCCGCCTTCCCACTGCCAAACACATCCGCAAAGTGCGCCACCGTCCCCGCTCCTCCTGAAGCAATCACCGGAATGTTCACCGATTCGCTAACCGCCGCGGTAAGCTCGCAATCAAATCCCGCCCTCGTCCCGTCTGCATCCATTGACGTAAGCAGAATCTCTCCGGCTCCTCGCGCTTCCGCCTCCAGCGCCCATTCCACCACGCGTCTTCCCGCCGGCTTGCGGCCGCCCCGCACAAACACCAGCGCATCGCGCACCGGGTCCTCGGCATCCGGATCGCGCCGCGCATCGATCGCCACCACCACCGCCTGCGCTCCAAAACTGCGGCCTATTGCGCTGATCAGTGTGGGATCGGCAAGTGCAGCGGAGTTGACGCTGATCTTGTCTGCACCCGCTTCGAACACCTGTTCCGCCTCCTCCGCGCTGCGAATGCCGCCTCCCACCGTAAATGGTACAAACAGCTCCCGCGCCGTGCGTCGCACCGTCTCTAACAGCGTCTGCCGCCCTTCATGTGTCGCCGTAATGTCCAGCAGCACAATCTCATCCGCGCCCTCCCGCGCATGCCTCGCTGCCAAAGCCGCCGGATCGCCGGCATCAACGATGTCCACAAACTGCACGCCCTTCACCACGCGCCCTCCATGGACATCCAGGCATGCAATGATCCGCTTAGTCAGCATTTCCACTCCAAAAAATTGCGCAGTATCGTTAACCCGGTTTCGCCTGACTTTTCGGGATGAAACTGCACCCCCATCACATTGCCACTCTCCACCGCAGCAGCAAAAGGCTCAATGTACTCCGCAACCGCAGCTGTTTCATTCGTGACAGGAGCCTTATACGAATGCGTGAAATAAACGAATTCTCCCGCCCCAACTCCCGCAAGAAGACGCGACGCAGCATTCGTCGCCAGCGAGTTCCATCCCACATGTGGAACCTTTTGGTTGCACTCCGGAAAAAACCGCGTGCACGACTCCTTGAAGTGCCCAAGTCCCCGCTGACCCGCGGCCTCCGTCGATCCCGCATACAACCACTGCATCCCCACGCAAATCCCCAGAAACGGCACTCCACGCGCAATCGCGCCGCGAATCGCTTCTGTCATCCCCGTCGAATCCAACCGCTCCGTCGCCCCAAAATGCCCGACGCCCGGCAACACAATCCGTTCCGCCGATTCAATCAACGACAATTCCGAATCCGTCACCACCGCCTCGGCCCCCAGGTGCCGCAGCGCCTTCAGCACCGACGTCAGATTTCCAGCCTTGTAGTCGATGACGATGACACGCATCAGAGCAGCCCCTTGGTGCTCGGCAGCATCTCGCCCAGCTGCTTGTCGCGCGAACACGCCACCCGCAGAGCCCTCGAAAATGCTTTGAAGAGTGCCTCGATTTTGTGATGATTCGAACGGCCGTACATGGTCTTAACATGCACATTCGCCCGTGCGCCTCGCGCAAATCCCTCGAAGAAGTCGGTGACCAGCTCCGTCTGCAGATCACCCACAAGCCGCGTCTTCACTTTTGCATCGACCGCATAGGCCGCCCGGCCACTCAGGTCAACAGCAGCAATCGCCAGCGTCTCGTCCATCGGCATTATGAAGTAGCCCGCACGCAGAATCCCGCGCTTGTCTCCCAGCGCGCGATCGAACGCCTCACCCAGCGCGATCCCCACATCCTCAACAGTGTGATGTTGATCGACATCCAGATCGCCCTTGCACGTCAGTTCCAAATCAAATGCGCCATGCCGCGTAAACAGCTCAAGCATGTGATCGAGAAACCGGATACCAGTCGAAACCTTGTACTGTCCCTTACCTTCAATTGTGAGATCAATCGCGATGCGTGTCTCATTCGTATCGCGCACAACAACGCCCCTCCGAACCGCTTTGCCCAACGTTTGCCGTAATTTGACAGCCATCATCGTCCATCCTTGGTGCTGCGCAGTGTCTCAAGCGTCCTGTTGAATACACCCGCGGCGTGGCTCATCTGTTCTCGCGTCCCAATCGTGATGCGAACGAACCCGTCACATCCCGGATCATTCGACCGGTCGCGCACCAGAACGCCACCGGCAGACATCAGGCGCACAAACTCAGCATGCTTCGCGCCGATCTCCACCAGAATGAAATTCGCGTGACTCGGCCATCGGCGCAGACCTGCCGCATCAAGCGCAGCCGCGAACTCCGCCCGCGCCGCATTCACTTCCCCGACGTACCAGTTCAGGTAAGTCGTATCTTCCAACGCAGCTGGAAGGCAAGCCAACGCAAGCGAATTGACGCTATATGGCGAAAGGACGCGCCGAATCCAATGCATCGACTCGACAGATCCCACCAGCACGCCAAGCCGTAATCCCGCCAGCCCATAGGCCTTCGAAAACGTTCGCGCCACAACTACATTTGGCACCGCGTCGACCAGGTCGATCACGGTCTCGCCATAGAAATGAAAATACGCCTCATCCACAAGCACCACAGCCTGCGGAGCTCGCTGCGCGATTCCGATAATCTGCTCTCGCGCTGCAATCGACCCAGAGGGGCTATTGGGATTCGCAATCGCGATAATCTTCGTCCGCGGCGTTATCGCTCTCATTATCCGCTCAAACGGAAAATGCAAATCGCCGGCAGCCTGCACCGTCACAGTGCGTGCATCTGTTGCCGAAGCGTAGACCTCGTACATCGTGTACGTCGGAACAGGCAGCAGCAACTCGTCGCCTGCATCCAGAAAAGTTTCGAATAGAACGTGAATCGCCTCATCCACGCCATTCGTCAAAACAGCCTGTTCCGGACCGACACCAAGATGATCCGCTACGATGCGTTCCACCGGGGCACGTTCCGGATAGCGCGTAAGATCTCCCGCGGAAATGCGCCCAAGCACTTCCCGAACACGAGGCGAGCACGCAACGGTGTTCTCGTTAAAATCGAGCCGCATAGCATCGCGATTTCCAAGCGGCGGATGATACTCCTTCATCGCTTGAACCCGCGCACGCGGAATCGGCTGAACAACTGAAGGTGGATTACGCACCGGCCTTCCCTCCACGGACTCCGACTGGTCCTCGCCTCCTTGAAGCTTTCCGCAATCGCATGCCGATCGCCGTCGCGTGCCCGGCCAATCCTTCGGCTTCCGCCAGTAATTTCGCATGCGGTCCCAGCGTCAGAATCCCTTCAGCCGCATACTCCTGCACGGTAATCAGCTTTACGAAATCATTCACGCTAAGCCCGCCACGCACGCGCGCCATTCCACCTGTCGGTAATGTGTGATTTGGCCCCGAGATGTAATCGCCCATCGGCTGCGCCGACCAGCCACCCACAAATACCGAGCCGGCATTCGTGACCCACTCCAGATCTGAAATCGAATCCACCGTAAGATGCTCCGGTGCCAGCCGATTCGTAATCTCGCGAGCCTCCGCAACGTCCGCAGCAACGATCACGACGCCGTTGCGGACAAGCGCTGCGCGCGCTACCGGATTGCTGCGGCTTTGCGTCTTGACCTCGGCAATCACCTCTTTTGCGAGGTCTGCGCGGATCGTCACAAAAACCGCAAGGGCCTCTGGATCGTGCTCCGCCTGCGCGACAAGATCTCCGGCGATTTCCGTTGGATCGCCCCGTTCACTGGTTACCACAATCTCTGTCGGTCCTGCCAGCATGTCGATCGCGCAATCAAACGCCACCAGTCGCTTAGCCGCTGTTACATACAGATTGCCCGGCCCCACAATCTTGTCGACGCGCCAAATTGTCGCCGTGCCGTAAGCAAGCGCGGCAATCGCGTGTGCACCACCCACGCGATAGAACTCAGTAATGCCAAGCAGATGTGCCGCAGCAAGTGTTTCCGCCGCTGGCTTTGGCGAAACCACCACGATCCGCTTGACTGCCGCAACCTGCGCCGGAATTGCCGTCATCAGCAGCGTCGAAGGCAGCGGATGGCGTCCGCTCGGCACATAACATCCCACCGATGCTAGGGGCCGCACAAGCTGTCCCACCGTGAGCCCTGCCATCGAATACTTGCTCCACGACTTGGGAAGCTGCTGCTTCGCGAACGTTCGAATCTGTCGGGCAGCCACCTTGAGCGCCGCACGCTGCGCCGGATCAATCGTCTCCCAGGCCTGAGCCATCTCCTGCTGCGAAACCCTTAATCGCGCTGCATCCTCAAGCCCGTCAAACTCTTTTGCATAGCGAAGCAACGCGCGATCGCCGCCACGCCGCACCCGTGCCACGATGCGCTTCACAGCAGGCAGCACCGAATCGAGCTCCGCGCCACCACGTCTTTCCAGCGCAGCCAGAACTGCGGCAGCTTCGCCTGCTCCCCGACCTCGAGTTTGAATCACCTTCATCGTTCTCGTCCCGTCTCTCCCTACAGCACCACTTTGTTCAGTGGATATTCCACGATCCCGGTGGCGCGCGCGGCCTTCAGCTTCGGAATTACATCGCGGGCCACGCGCTCTTCCACAATCGTGTTCACAGCCACCCATTCCGAATTGCTCAACTGTGAAATTGTCGGCGAATTTAAGCGCAGGCAACACTGCCAATACAGCTTCTAAATCAGCGCGCTTCACGTTGAGCATCAAGCCCACCTGCGACTGCGCATCGATCGCTCCTCGCAACATCACCGCAATCTGGTCGATCTTTGTCGCGCTTCCATTCGTCCGCCAAGGCGTTCTTGCCGGCGATCAGGTGTGTCTCGCTCTCCATCACGGTATCAATGATCTTCAGGTGGTTCGCCTTGAGGGAGCTGCCTGTCTCAGTCACTTCCACAATTGCATCGGCGAGCGTTGGCGGCTTAACCTCAGTCGCGCCCCAGCTGAATTCCACCTTCACGTTCACGCCCTTTTCCGCAAAATATCGCTTTGTGACTTCAACGAGTTCCGTCGCGATGATCTTCCCTTCCAGGTCCTCGGCCCTCTGAAACCCACTTGCATCAGGCACCGCGAGCACCCAGCGCACCTTGCGCCGGCTCTGCTTCGCATAGGTCAATGTCGTTACGCTGGTCACGTCGAGTCCGCTTTCGACCACCCAGTCAATGCCTGTCAGTCCAGCGTCGAGCACACCGTGCTCAACGTAGCGCGCCATCTCCTGCGCACGAATCAGCATGCACTCAATCTCCGCATCATCAACTGATGGAAAATACGATCGCCCGTCAGCATAGATATTCCATCCCGCACGTTTGAATAGGGCGATCGTCGAGTCCTGAAGGCTTCCCTTGGGCAGCCCGAGTCGCAATTTGTTAGCCACGCGCCACCTCCACCACTTTTGAAAACACCGGCTTCGTAAAGCAACTCACGGTACCCTCATGGCAAACCAGCCCGTCGCCTTCCACCACTACTCGAAACAGCAGCGCATCGGTGTCGCAGTCGGTGGCGGCAGAAACTATGCGCAGCCGATTGCCGCTGGTCTCGCCCTTCATCCACAGCTTCTGTCGGGTGCGGCTCCAGAAAGTTACAAATCCCGTCTCAAGCGTCCTGGCGAAGCTCTCCGGATTTAGAAAACCCAGCATGAGCACTTCGCCGCTCTGCGCATCCTGCACAATGCCGGCCACCAGGCCGTCCATCTTTCCAAAATCAATTGTCGGTTGTGTGCTCATCATCTTTCCTGATCTGCTTTGAATTCTGCTGCAAAATCAAAAAGCCCGCCGGCTATTGCGCCGGCGGGCTTTGGGTTCTTCGATCTCTCTGGCCGTCTAGTTCAGGCCATGGCAGTCCGCCGGCATGGATATCCCATGATGGTGGTGATGACCGTGATGGCGGCTGCTCTGCATCTGTTTCAAAGGTAAGGTATGGCTCGGCCCGATGTCAACCTCACGCGCAATGCCTATCCGTTTTGCTCAATCGCTCCGGTTGCCGATCCGACCGTTGCTTCGGGATTGTGAAGAAGTTCAAGCAGCTTTTGATACAGCCGATTTCGCACTTCAAATCGCTCCGACGCGCGCGTCACATATCGCACGAGAACCTCGATTCCCGAGGCCGATGGTCGCAGATTTTCGACCGCCGTCGCGCTGAATCGGCTCAGGCTATTTCCGTTCGCGCCCCGCTTCCACTCCTGCTCGGCGAGACCCGCATTCTTCTCCGTTTCTGCCACCACAACTTTTTGAATGCGATCCAGCAGGTCATGGACATTCTTCGATGCCGGCAGATTCAACGAAATCTCATCCCACATCCATTGCCCGTTTGTCGAAAAATTGAAGTATTTGCCACGGATGGCATATCCGTTCATGAATGTGATCCTGCGGCCGGTTGGCAACCCTCTGTCGGCGAGAGTTCCGGTCTCCAGCAAGGTTGTGCTGAACAACCGAACCTCTACCACCTCTCCGCCCACGCCGTTGATTTCCACCCAATCTCCGACATGGATACCGTTCTTACCGATTAGTACAAACCAGCCGAGGAACGCAATAATGAAGTCCTGTAAAGCGATGGTCAACGCTGCGGTGGCCAGGCCAAGGATCGTTGGCGTCTCACGGGGTGAACCAAAAATCACCAGCAAGATAATCACGACACCGACAACCTGAATGGAGAGTTCCAGAATGCTGCGCAGAGTCTGTGATCTGCGGCGATCCAACGCGGGACTGTCCATCAGCCGTCGCACCAGGGCATCGCAACTCACCATGCAGATCCCGATGAACGCAATCAGCGCCAGCGACTGAAGTATCAGGTGGAGCACGGTGCGATGCTGTAGCAGCACTTGCGCGGACCATTTGCCGTAGACCGTCGCAAGCTGCTGTTCTGTCTGGATCCGATCGTCCAGGATACTCAATATCTGCCGTTCCGCGGATCGATCCTTGAGTCCTTCGAGCTTCGCGTCGAGATCGTCGGTGTGCACCGCAACGGCGTTAGCCTTCACCTCAAGCGCGCTGTGCTGCGCCGCCAGGCTCGCAACATCAGCGCGGGTCTGAGCCGATGCCTGTTGGAGAAGATCGTAGCGACTTCGCTGTCTGAACCACGCCCCAATCCTTCCCGCCATCGTTCCATAGCGACGCACGGAGACGGCCGCCACCTGGCCGCCCTCATGCACTTGCTTGTCATAGTCACGCATCGTGGCTTCGTGCGCATTCAGCTCTGCCTGTATCTGCGCAGTCTGGTCCCCGGATGCCCGATCGAGGTCCTGTTTCGCGTCGGCAAGCTCATCTGTATCTAATCCGAGCTGAGCTTTCGCCACCTGCAGGTCACCGTCGTCATACTCAGCAGGTTTGCCGTTCTTGGGCGGGGGTAACTTCAACTGCTCGGTGATCGTTTGCACGTCATCCTTGTCCTGAGCGATGAGCTGTTGCAACTCCGCCACCTGCTTCGAAAGGGCTAGGGCCTCACCCGTAAGGGTATTGTGCTGAGAATCAAGGGTGGCCTGGCGCAATGCCGACGCAAACGCCTGGTCAACTTCGTGGTCAGCAAGTCTCTCGGCCGCCTGCGCATACTCCTTCTCCTCCGCTGTAACGGCGAGCGGTGCCAGGGCTTGCGCAGTCTGCCAGGGATTTACATCGACAATCGATTTCTTACCGCCATTCACGCGGTTTGGATTGTTTCGCGAATTCAGAAACGAGAGGTTGCCCATCGCGTCGCGCGTGGTCCACATAAACGCGAGACTGACTCCCAACAGCGCGAATAGAACTAGAAGAATGACGAGCCGTGTGCTGCCGAGCACTCGGCTGCGCAGCTTTTGCCCGGCAGAGAAAGCAATGGGGGGGATTGCCATAACCCTATTTTGCAGGAAACCGGCATCGCAGTCTCCATCTTTTCGCTATGTTTCTGACGATGGTTTACGTCTCTATCGCCGAGGAAGAGAATGGAGGGGTGAGAATACAACCTGTTCCAGGAATTCTGGCTGCTGCGCTCATCTGTGCTCTCGTACCGGGCTGTCCGGGCTTCACCCTTCATTTTGCGCAATCCAAAGCCGATGCGCAGACTCTGCCGGCCCCGGAAGCGCGAATCGACGTCAACACCACCCTCGAACAACTCGCCAAGGTTCCGGGCATGACGCGAACCTGGGCAGCGCGTATCATCCGATACCGGCCCTACCGCAGCAAGAACGACCTCGTCGATCGAGGCTGTGGTCACAAGCCACGGATATGACGTAATCAAGGACTACATCATTGCGCATCGCGTCAAGCTTTGATGCAGTTAGATCGCTTCGTCCTGCGCTGCGTCATGATCGTCACCCCGCCGTAGCAGGCGGCTCAGCAGCACGTACAGCACGGGGATGAACACCAGGTTCAGCACCGTTGAGAACAACATGCCACCCACAATCGTTGTCCCCACTGAGCGCCTGCCCAGCGCCCCTGCACCCGTTGCAAACACAAGCGGCAGTACTCCCAGGATGAACGCGAACGAAGTCATCAGGATCGGCCGCAGGCGCAACTCCGCCGCCTCGATCGCAGCCTCCGCAATCGAACGGCCTTTGCGCCGCAACTGCTCGGCAAATTCGACTATGAGAATCGAGTTCTTGGCCGACAGTCCAATCAGCATCACTAGCCCGATCTGGCAGTACACATCATTCGACATACCGCGCAGCGACACCAGGCCTAACGCGCCGAGCACCGCCATCGGTACGGCCAGCAAAATAATGAAGGGCAGCGCAAAGCTCTCGTACTGTGCTGAAAGTGTGAGATACACCACCAGCAGACCTAGCCCGAAAATTACCAGCGCGCGTCCGCTCGACTCAATTTCATCCAGCGTCAGGCCGGTCCATTCATATCGCATGCCTGGCATCATGTTCTGCTTTGCCAGATCCTCCATGCCCGTGATTCCCTGGCCCGAGCTGTATCCGGCTGCTGGCGATCCATCGATCTCAACCGCTCGAAACAAGTCGTAATGCGTGATGACCGGAGGACCGGAACTCTCCGCGACTGTCACCAGATTATCGAGTGGAATCATCTGTCCCGAATTCGATCGCACATAGTAGTCATGCAGATCCTTCGCCGTCATGCGATATGCCTGGTCGGCCTGCACGTACACCCGGTAGGTCCGATTATTGAAATCGAAATCATTCACGTACTGTGATCCCATAAAGACGCCCAGCGCGCTCGTGATCTGCGAAAGTGGTATGTTCATCGCCTTCGCTTTTTCACGATCGATGGTCACCAACACCTGAGGGTCATTCGCTGAGAACGTGGTGATCAAGCCGGTGATGTCTTTGCGCGCGCGTCCGGCTCCAACCATCTGGTGTGCTACGCGATCAAGGTCGGAAATCGTATTTACGCCCGTATCCTGCAACATGAACTGAAATCCGCCGATAGCTTCCCACACCGTTCACGGCGGGAGGCTGGATCACAGCCACCAGTCCGCCGTTCGGCTGAAACATCAGTGAACCCAGCTTCGGCGTTAAATCCGCAACAATGTCAGCGGCGGTGTGACCGGGGGCGCGGCGCTCTTTGGCTGGCTTGGTACTGATAAACATCATTCCGGCATTCGAAGCATTGCCTGCGAAGCTGAAACCTACGATCGTAAAGGCGCCCGAAATATCCTTATTTGAATACATGATTTGCTGTGCACGATCAGCAAGGGCGGACGTATAGGCCAGCGAAGACCCCGGTGGCGCCTGAATGATTCCCATCAGAAAGCTCTGATCTTCCTGCGGAATAAATCCGGTGGGCACTCTGGTGTAGACGAGATAGGTAGCCCCTAGACCTGCGAAGAAGACCACCAGCAACACAAACCGCAACTGCAACGCTACGTGGATTATCTTCGCGTATGTCTTGGCAAGCCACGTTACAAATGCATCGGCGCCGTGAATAAATGCGGCAAAGGCGCGCGAGAGCGGCCTGATATGCAAAAAATCGAGCTGTCGCGGCCGCGCTTCTTCACCGCGCAAAAACATCGCAGACAGCGCCGGCGACAGCGTCAAGGCGTTGAATGCCGAAATCGCAATCGAAAACGCGATCGTCAGCGAGAATTGCCGGTAAAGAATGCCCGTCGTCCCCGGAAAGAACGAAACCGGCACAAACACCGCGATCAGCACCAATGACGTCGCAATCACGGCGCTCGTCACCTCGCTCATGGCACGCGACGTAGCCTCGTGCGGATTAGAATGCTCCATCGCAATATGCCGCTGCACATTCTCGATCACCACGATCGCGTCATCCACCACAAGTCCTGTAGCCAGCGTGATCCCAAACAATGTCAGCGAGTTGATAGAGAAATTGAACAGGCGAATAAACGCAAAAGTCCCAATCAGCGAAACCGGAATCGTCACTGCGGGAATAATGGTCGCGCGCCAGTCAAGCAGGAACAGGAAGATGACAAGAATAACGATGCCGACAGCTTCGCCGAGCGTAACAAGCACTTCGCGGATCGAGTCGCCCACTACAGTCGTCGAATCGAAAGCAATTGCATATTCAAGGCCCGGAGGGAAGCTCTTCGACAATTCCTTCAAAGCGGCCTTGGCCCGCGCATCCACATCGAGTGCATTCGCATTCGACAGTTGCAGCACGCCGATACCCTGTGCCGAAAGGCCGTTGTATTCGAGCAGCGAATTGTAGTCCTCCGCACCAACCTCAGAGTGACCGACGTTCTTCAATAGGATCAATCCACTTGCTGTGCTTTTCAAGATGATGTTGTCAAACTGCTGCGGACTTGAAAGCCGACCCACCACACGCACGGGGATTTGAAAGGCCTGATTACCGTTCGATGGGGGCTGTCCCAGCTGGCCTGCCGGAATCTCGACATTCTGCTCCTGCAGCGCGCCGATGACATCAGCAGCAGTCAGACCATTCGCGGCGAGCTTCAACGGATCGAGCCACACGCGCATCGCGTACTTGCGCTCGCCAAATATGTTCACGTCGCCCACGCCGGGCACGCGCTTGATCGCGTCCTTTACATAAACATCAAGGTAATTCGAAATAAATTCGTGAGAATAGCGGCCATCTCGCGAGAAGAATCCTGCGCCAAATACAAAGTTGGTATTTGCCTTGCTTATCGAAATGCCGGTTGCATTTACGGCGGCCGGCAGCCGCCCTGTCACGCTGGCGACGCGATTCTGCACGTCTACGGCTGCGATATCCAGGTTGTAGCCGGTTTGGAAAGTTGCAGTAATCTGGCTGGTTCCGCTATTAGTGCTGGAAGAGCGAAGGTAGCGCATGCCCTCCACTCCGTTGATCGCTTCTTCCAGCGGAATGGTGACCGCCTTCTCGACCGTTTCGGCATTGGCACCCACGTAATTGCAGGTCACATTCACCTGCGGCGGCGCCAGCGTCGGATACATCGCCACCGGGAGATTCGGGATGCAGATTGCTCCCGCAAGAATAATCATCAGCGCGCAAACTGTTGCAAAGACCGGTCGATGAATGAAGAAATCAACAAACAAGATGAGCCCTCTTTCGTTTTGTTCCCGGAAGCGCCACCAGGCGCTACGCTCGCTAGCGGCCGATACACTCAGCCCGGGAGGGGAGAGACTGGCATTCCGTTCACTAGGAACTGCGTGCTCGATACCACCACCTGGTCGCCCGGATTCAAGCCCGAGGTGATGGAATAGGAATTCTCCACGGTGTCGCCCAGGACCACCGGAGTTTGCGCGGCGATGAACTGCCCATTCGCCTGCTTCCGAGCGACGAACACAAAAGGCTGGCCGCCCTGCCGCGTCACTGCCAGCACGGGAATCACTACCATCGGCTTCGTGCTCCAAATAACCCGCGCCTTGATCAATTGCGCATTGCGTATGATCTCTGGCGTGGAATGTACGGGCGCCTTCGCAAGAATGCTTTGCAGGCTAGGATCCACTTGCGGAGACAGGAAGTCGATCTTAGTCTTCTCCAGAAGTTTTCCGCTCGTGTCGTACAGTTCTACTTCGAGACCAATGCGCGCTTGGCTTGAGCGCTCGGTAGGAATATAGATATAAGCCTCGAGATCCCCAGGCTGGTCCACCGTCGTCAGAATCGCCGTGGACGACATCTGCGGGGAGACATAGTCCCCCACGTGCACGGGGATGTCTCCAACCACGCCATCAAACGGCGCGCGAACGGAATAGTACCCAAGCTGGGCTTCCTGCATGTCGCGCGTTCCCCGTGCGGCTTCGTAGTCGGCCTTGGCGTTGTCGTAGGCCTGTTGCGCCTGATCCAGCGCATCCTTGCTCGTCACGCCGGCTTCAAATAGCTTCTTCTGACGGCCAAGTTCAATGGCGTCATAGTCGTAGAGGGCCTTCTTCTGCCGCTCCGTAGCGCCCTGTGAAGCCACCATCGCCTGTTGCTGCCGCGGATCGATTTCCATCAGGGCCTGGCCGGCCTTCACGTGCTCGCCGCTGTGTACCAGGATCTTGGTCAGAAGTCCGCTCACTTGCGGCAGTATCGTAGCTGACCGGCGCGACTTGATCGTCGCCATGTATTCGCTGCTCTGAGCCACTGGCTGCAATTGCACCGCGACCGTTTTCACCGGCATAGCCTGCATCCCCGCCCCAGCACCCTGGGGCGCCTTCTGCGAAGCCTGTTGGCATCCGATCACGGTCAGTCCGAACAGCAAAATGCTGCTTGCACAAAAAATGCGATTCAAAATAAGGACCCCTTACTCATATCCAGGCCCCCTTTCGGGGTCAATGGAGAACGAAATGCAGCATTTATCGTACAACCTGCCAGCCGCCGCTCTGTGTGACGCCGAGCAACGAACATCGCTCTACCGTGGGCGAGAACTGGTTCCCCTTGACAGGCTTGAGGGATGCGGCAGCCAAGCAGATTGTCGCAAAAAAACGCTATGATCCCCTAGCGCGTTGTTGCGATCCGGTCTGCTGTGATGCGAAAACGCTTTCCAGCAAAACCGCCGAGCCTGCCGCAGATCTGACGCTGAAGATTGGATATCCCGGACGCTTCATCATCGCCGCCGCATGATATCCACCGATTTCCGTGGCAATTCTCAACATGCCGGGACGCTCGGAGCTGGCAGACCTATGATGGCTTGCCAAGAGCGAACGGCTGCCAACCGAAGCAGCTTCTTTGACATGGTTTCAACAGGTTGATACCCTTCTTGCAGGCATATTCCGGCCGATCTGACCGTCTCTCTGCCCTTTCCAATTGCGTCCCCGTCGTCTAGCCCGGCCTAGGACACCGCCCTTTCACGGCGATAACACGGGTTCAAATCCCGTCGGGGACGCCAACAAAACAGACGGTTTAGCCGAATAGTCAAGTTGCCGCCCGCCAGGGTGGTGACTCTACGGTGACTAACGAAGCCTAAACAGGAAGCTATCGATCCCCGATTCGGTCGGACCATTCTCCGATTTGGTACGACCGTAAGGTAAGCTTGCAGCGTCTAAATGTTAGTGAGTTGACTGCCGATGTATACTTCGGCAAAAGGCAAGAAGGTATGATCCGCGAAGAGCCCACGACGCTACCGATTGAATACGAGTTGAAGTACGGGACTGCCCGCGGGAATGCTGACCTGTCGAATTTCGTGAATCAGACCCCGTCTTTGAGCTTCGTCCGCGTTGAGAGTGGCCTCACTCAAGAAGTAGCTCTCAGCGTCCGCGTTCGTGAGGTTGGCCCGCTCGGTGTAAATTGCTTTAATTCGCTCTTGATCTGCACGAAGAGAAGCTAGTCTCTCAACAAGATTCCGCTCAAAAAATTGCGCTGCTCCTCCCGTTCCAAAGGCGACACCATGCAGCATGAATGTCCCTTGAGGACAGGAGAATCGACGTTCTCCCGCCAGAAAAACCACAGAGCCGATCGAGTCTACATTCCCGATGTTGTGCGTTGTCAGGTTGACTGGCAAGCCGCGTAAGAAATTGTAGATTGCGATGCCGTGCGACACGGACCCTCCTGGCGTCGAGAGAGAAGGTTGATATCTCTGAAGCCATCGCCAACGAGCTTCGCAATCGTTCCAAGGAGAATCTCAGTCGTGCTCGGGTTTATGTCTGCCGAAAAGGAAACGAAGGCGGGCGTTTGGGCCCTCTGTTCTAGGGGTAGCTGCACCGGTGGTTGGGTTGCCATATCTTGAAGAAATCATAACCCCCTAAACCGCACTTTCCAATTGGGAAGCGAATCCCTTTTCGCGCAATTGACCCCTCACCGATAACAAGCGTGCCTCCTTAAGCAACTCGCCCCTAGGTCACGGCATCACTTGGAAGCGAGAGCATCCCACCCATGATCCCATCCAGCTTCCCTACCGCTCCAGCCATGTAGTCCGGCGACAAGTGCGCGTAACGCTGCGTCATTCGTGGCGTCTTATGGCCGAGAATCTGTCCCACCGCGTACAGGTCCACTCCCTGCTGAACCATCCAGGATGCCGCCGTGTGGCGCAGGGTGTGAAAGCTGGCGTCGGGTATGCCGAGCCGCTTGAATACGCGCTTTGTGTAGACCGAGAGAAATGCCGGCATCCACTCCCGCAAATACCATGGCATCCCGGCCCGCCTTCCGGCAAGGATTGGAGCACAGTCAGAGCCGCTTCTGAAATTGGCAGAATCCGAAGCGCGCCATTCTTGGTTTCCCGCAGATACAGCCGCCGATTCGCCATGTCCACATCCATCCAACGAAGCGAGAGCATCTCGCCTCGCCGGACTCCCGTGCATGCCGCAAAGGCCATCGGAGCGCGGAGCCATTCGGGAGCCAATTGCAGAGCCGCCTTCAATTCGCCCGGAGTCAGATACCGCGTCTTCCCCTGGGGAGTTGGGGCAGCCGAGCACCAGCCGCCGCATTCTGATTCAACTCGCCCCACTCCACAGCCAGGCGAAGGCAATGCTTGAGAACGCTGATTTCCTTTGCTACTGTTGCCGGTTTCATCTCATCTGTGCCTGAGCGTGTCTCGATGTATTCGGCAACCGTGCGCTTGGTGATCGCCTTTGCCTGTGGAGGTAACTTCGCTTTTAGCGTGTCCAGGATGCCGCCGAGCCGTTCAAAGGTCGTGGGACGTATGCGCGCCTTCTGGTGCCTCTTGTAGCGGTCAAAGAGGGCTTCTGTGGTGATATCGCTTGCCGGCCGCACTCCGAGCGTATGCGCGATTTCCTCTTTGGTCTTGATTCGCCTGCAGAGCGTCGAGAGCCTCTTGCCGGGTGTACGCTGCCACCTTCTCCCGAACGCGTTCACCAGTTGCGTCCATGTAAGAAACCCACCAGCCCGCCCGATCCTTGCGGTAATACACTCCATCGCGTGCCTTAGCCTTTGGCATTGCGTAGCGCCTCCACGCGCTCTTGTATCTTCGTGAGATTTTGAGAAACCCATCGGCGTCCAAATGCCGTTCCATGTGCTTTGTTGACTTGCTCCGCGATCCATTCTGGCTGTGCATGTCCCTTGCGCTTGGACTCCCATTCGATCCATGCCTTCGCAGCAGTATCAAGCCTCTTTTCGCGGCTCGCTTGCGTTCGCTTCATCGAAGCTTCTCCTTCGCAATCAGGACAGAAAACCCCACGAGTCACGGTCCGAAAGCGCACTCGCTGATATGCAAAGTACGCCTTGCAGTTATCACAACGAGACAGATTGCGCGAATACGGGGGAATCAAGCAAACGAGAAAAATGAAACGCGGCCCATTTGACCCCGTGTCCCTCAAGCGCATTTTTGAGCCCCCATTGCAGACTGTCTGGGTCGAACTTGGAAAGGTGTCTCTGATTTCTAGAGAGCCATCCCGCTTCATCTCGGTATAGCGCGGATGGCCTCTCAAAATTGCGCGGTCGATCAAGTGAAAAAGAGAGCAGTCGCGACCGGGCAAAACATCCTCTACGTTTCGGTCCGAAGGAGTGTCTACGTCCCGATCCATCGGACTTTTGCCGGAATCAATCCACATATCGGCCATTTGCCTCATGGCCGCAATCATGCTGTCGATTGCGCGTTGCAAGAGCGCTGGATCTTCGTTCAATTGCTTTATTAACCTGTCGATCTCTGGAGTGCGAAATTGAAAATCGAAGTACAGGAAAAACTCCAGGTGTTGCCGGATGATGTGCCGATGTTTCCCATCGAGCACTCTCAAGATGAAACCAAGCAATGGTCTTGGTTCTTTCTTGAACCCGGGAATCAAGCCAGCCTCTCCGACGATTCGGGCATGGCCTGATAAAGAGCTAAGTGTTTCTCCCTCGGCCCTTTCCTGGTCTCAGATTTGTGGTCTTTGCCATAAATTGATGCGGATTACATTTATATATTGCACCACTTTGTTGTGGTTTGCAAATGCAAAGGTCGCGCATCATTCGTTTGTGCAGGAGGTGTTTTGGATGGCTGTCATTGCAAAGGTAGAACCGGAGCTGGTGAGTGTCCAGAGCGCGGAGGTCATGACCGGACGTTCCCGTTGGAGTTGGAGGCGGGACGCATACGAAGGCAAGATTGCCAGCGTGAAAATTGGCGCAAAACTGCTAATCCCGATTTCCGAGGTTCGCCGCGTGATTGCGGAGAACACGCGCCCACGTGTGCCGCAAAACTAAATGAAAGGGGAGCGCGAATATGGCGAGCGAATCGAGGCCCGGCCCGATCTTGACGTGGCAGGGCGTGGACCTTCCGCGCATTCCACAGGGCGACTATCGAGCCGCCTGCGTGGGCTGGCAAGGTCCCGAATGGGTTCGCTCCTATCGACGCTGGAGCCTAAGGCTGGAGTTTTCGCTGTTGGAGGATGGAACTCTCGTGTCTGCGTTCTTCAACATGGGCTGCGATGCGATACAGCCGCATATAGGCCGCCACTCGCGCTTCTATGCCGCCTGGTGCCTTGCGAACGGCGAAGCGCCCTACAGAGGCCAGCAAATGGCGCTAGAGGCCTTCACAGAGCCGGGCCTACTGTACATGGTGCGCGTGGAGGACGCGACGAAGGATGGCAAGGACGGTGTGAAACCGGACGCGCTGATCTATTCCCGCGTGACCGAAATTCTGAGAATCGAACGCCCATGAAAACCCGAACTCATCGTTCCCAATCCTTCAATCTCTTAATCTTCGAATCCTTCAATCAGGAATCATTGAATCAGAGAATCACCCAATCAACTAATCAACCAATCAAGAAGGCATCTGCGCCATTCAGCGAAAATGTTTCGCGCAAAAGTCTTATAGAGGTCTTTCGAGTTTCGTCTGTTGCCGGGCGAATGGCAGAGCAACCCCGCACTCAAGCCAAAAGGGGCGGAGGTTTGATCGCTTCCGCCTCAGGCATCGGGCGGCCTAGGTGTAAACAGCAATGATCGGCAAATCTCCATTTGAATACGACGTCGGATGGGACACCCGTAAGGGGGGATTGCCGCTGGTGGAAATTGGACAGTTCACCAAGATCCCGAACAGGTTTTTCAGCAGTGGAACGGCGTCCAAGATTGGACAATCGGCCAGCCTTCTGTACCTAGCCCTCTGCGAGAACGCGAATCGGAACGGCGAGAACACCTTCAGCGCTTCAGATCGGGCACTGGCATCTGAGACGGGTCTTAGTCCTCGCACGATAAGGGACGCGCGAATCACGCTTGCCGAAACAGGGCTCATCCGCAGCTCACGCGAACCGGGGAGAAGCTATGTTTACACGCTGCTGCCACTGGAACTCAAATGGGTTCGACTTGAGAATAGGCCCCGGCAGAAACAGAGACCACGAGCATCGGCAGTAGCCCGGTAAAAGACGACAGCACTCCTGCAAAGTTTGCCGAAGGGTGCAGCAAAGTTTGTTAGAGGGTGCAGCAATTTTGCTGATCCGCTTAGGTTCTTCCAAAGAGGTTCTAGAAAGTGCTTCAAAGCAGAAGATGGGAACGGAAATGAATGAAACTCAACAGTTAGGGGGATGCGAGGTGGCGGCGTACCTCGGAGAAGCGCTCACCCTCTCGCTCATTTTTACAAAGAATCTAGTAGGGACAGCGTATTCGCTATCTCGTTATTGGAAGGTACGATCCAGCAGGTTTAGCTTCCGCTGTCGCGAAGCGTAGCCCGTCGGTTGCAAGAATTGCACGATCAACGCCCTTGTCATCCGCAAGCCAAATTGCCGGATCATCAGGCTTCATATCGAACGCTGGCCCTCCATAAAGCGAGGTTCCCATGATGATGCGAGGATGACCGTGTTGGTCTAATAAGACTATTTTCTCTGCTTCGATTGTCTTTGGCGGTTTGCTTGTACCCATCGCAAGTAGCCCAACCATGAATAACGCCAGCCCTATTTCGCCGATCTTGAGAACCCTGTTCTCTCCTTCTAACTTTGCAATGCGCCTCGCGATTAAGTCTGTACTCGCTTCCATTGTTCCTCCCCAGATGATTGAAAGATTTCGCGCATAGACAGGAAACCAGAACGATTCTACTGCGTTTGGCCGCACCAGCCACTGCGAGCCGCCGCACACCCGCCGGGGATCTCCCACACCCACCCCCTCTCGCGGTTTAGGTACTACCGAAGCCAAGGACCCATCGAAGCAAGCGCACGTAGACCTGCTGAAACTCCACACCTTGGACCGTTGCTGTGCTACCGGCTTGCCGCTCGGTGAGATGATCCCCGGTCACCCTCCCCCGTTCGCTATTTTGTCAGAATGAATGCTGTCACGGTGTCTTTGGGAAACGTCAACTTCCGCGACTCGTCTACGGCCTGAGCTTGATTCAGAAATGAAACCTCTAGGGTGTAGTTCGGGAATCGCCAATAGTATTGGCTCTCGCTCGGCCATACCACGGGAGAATTGGGGTCTGTACCGGGCTTCAAATCGACTTGTTCGATTTTCGTCGGCCGTCCCAGCGTCTGGAGAATTGTCTGCTTGCTGTCCGACACCCGCAGCCCCTTGACGATCACACCGGAATAGGCCAGGAACCCTTTGTAGGAATCTCCATGGTCAGGCGGAACGCTAATCGAAATCAGGCGGTCGCTCTTGAATCTGCATACGATCCCATGCGTGTAATACCAGTTCTGTATTACACCCTCTTGCCCCGCCCCCATTATCCTCTGAACTCTTCCGGTTCTTTGGAGAGTTTTTGGTCGTAGTCTAGCGATTCAGTGGGAGTTCCCAAGGCTCGTTGGACATCCGCAGATGAGGAGCCAAGATTCACCGGCAGGCCATACTCCCATGATTTGTGGCGATTCCAAAGCACCAGTGCGGATGCCAAGCAAATCACCGTCAATATAAGCAGCACCAGCCGCCGTGTCCTTTTCTTGAGAATCACTACCTTCTCCGCCTTTCACTTTGGATTCGCTGCTGGTTCTGATTTCTTGGACTTCGCTCTATCAACCGCGTCCTGGACGATCTCTTTCTCGCCCCATAGAGATGGCGGTGGGGAGTTTGTCTGACCCTTTGCAGAAGGGATCTTTGGTAACTCCCTTGTCAGATGAACTTAGTGTGATTCTCTTTGTCACGAAGTCAGCTCGGATTGTGCTGACGATACAGATTGCTGAGCTATCAACCGCGATCATCTCTTTGCTGTCCCAGCGGAGAATGTCGAAGCTGGAGAGATCGACGTTAGCATCTCCAAAGGATGCAAACGCATTTGCAACATCGCAAAACCCGAGACTTTTGTAGCATTGAATTTGAGTAGAGGCCGCCCCAACATGTTCTCCAGCATCGGACCATTTTCCTTCTGCGTAGAGATAGCGAGTTGGAATCCTTTGGCTGCCAACAACAACGTCGGAGACATCGAAGATGATTGGTTTTTGAGCACTAATCGGGGCACCAAGCACGAGGATTAGACAAGTGGAGAAGATCTTTCGCATTGTTGCCTGCCTCTGCCTTCCTGCAACTTCAGAAAACATGAGAATCTGTTTGGAGAATGATGAGCCTTCCCTACGATCGAGAGCTAATGGCACAATGGAGGCATGAACCAACAGCGCAACGCGGAAAAGAAATGGTGTCCCTTGGCAGGCACAAGCGTGCGTGCTCTGTGTGCGTCATGAGCAAAGGGAGGAAATTGAGAGCCGCCTTTGTCGGCTGGCGCTCCCCGGCGGCCATCGCTGAAGAATATGGACTGGCAGACAGGGCCAGCGTCTACAGGCACGCGCACGCGCTAGGACTCTTCCAGAAACGCCAGCGGAACTCCGGGCGGCCTTGGAACGGATCATCGAAAAGGCTGGTGAAGTGGACGTGACCGCCTCCGCCGTGGTCGCTGCCGTCCAGGCCTACGCAAGATCAATGCGGCTGGTGAGTGGATTGACCGGACAGAGACCAGTGTCGCTGAACGATCTTTTCGACCGCATGAGCACTCAGGAACTGGAAGCTACGCGCAGACGGGAACATTGCCGAAATCGTTAGGGACACGGTGGGAGTCGCCGAATAGCGGGGGGATGCCGTTACACTCTTCTGCATGACGAGAATCGTCCTGATCGCGACAGTTGTATTCAGCCTTGGGGCATCACCAGCACAAGCGAGAAACCTCAGTGCTGTAGATGGCGAAATGCTTCTTACCGACTGCCATGTAGCCGTGCGAATGTTGGAAGTCTCCCCGAAGCTTAACAGTGAAGAGTGGGCTGCTGGGATGCATTGCCTCGGGTTTGTCCAAGGAATCGTAGACGCCGACAACGTATGGCAGACGGCATTGTCGAAGGGTCTTGGGTCGAAGGCTCACCCTTTGGTCTTCTATTGTGTACCGAAGGAGGCCTCGTGGCCCCGACTCATCAGAGTCTTGGTGAAGTGGCTGGAGGATAACCCAGACAAGCTAGATCCTCGGGTTACGACGTCATAGGCTTTGCAATGTCGAAAGCCTACGCATGCCCGGCGTCGGGTCAATAATACTCGATCAGACTACCCGCAACCGTGAGCGATAGTCAGGAGAGCGGAATCAATGGCGAATAAAGGCGCTCGGCTGCCTCTAGGCGCAACAGATTCGAGTTCAAAGCC
>CAWKNV010000012.1:0-152071 GCA_963851155.1 uncultured Acidobacteriaceae bacterium | reverse complement strand
GATGGTGTTGGTGGGGCAGGCCCCGAGCATGTGGCGCTGGGAGATGGGAGCGGTCCTCGGATCGATTGCTATCACCTGTCTGGTCAGTTATTTAGTGCTGGCAGGGGCGGGCAGGGTGAGGGCGGTGCTGGGGGAGACGGGGATTCGAATCCTGGTGAGGATCATGGGATTGCTGCTGGTGGCGCTGGCCATGCAGTTTTTCGTGAATGGGCTGACGGATTTGGGGATTATTTCGCGGCCATAGGGGCGGAGGCGAGCCTGATCCTGGCTCGGTTGAAGAGGTCTTTCCCACAGAAAACGTCCACTTTCCACAAGGTTGGGTTGCGCGATAGGAGCCGGGTTGTTATCCTCAGGAAGTCGCGAAACGGTGCTAAGAATAAGGCAATTCGCGATTTGCATTGAAGGGTGGCCTGTGCTACTCTTGAAAAGTTGCAGATGTAGCAGTGGAGCCTCCCGGTGGCCCTATGGCCTGCCCTTCGAGCTTGTGGGAAGTGGGAAGCCGGTTCGTAGGGCGGATAGGAAGCGTAAGCTCATCCAGCCCCTGTAGGGAATCCCGCAGAGAACAAGCCCATTGCATGACCCGAGAGGAAAATTCCTTTCGTGCGCGCGAAATGCGCGAGGCGATTCGTCGCCGGTCGTTGTTTGAAATTTTGCGCAGTGCGACCTTCTGCGGCGGGCAATCCTCCGTCGCTATGTCGATCGAATAGGCAGGAAAACCTGCCTGCCGAAGATGAAGCAGTTGCAAGCTTGATTCCCACAGAATCGCAGCTTGACACGACATCGGAACTTCGATAGGTTTAGAAGGTTCGCGCAAAAATGCCAATGGCCGCTAGCAAGCGAGAATTTGGCAAGGCGCATTAAGTTCGAGGACACCTTGGCGTAACAGCCTGGGCCTCGATCCAAAAGGGGCACCGCTCAGGCGGACCGCTCTCAAGGATCTTTGACAATAAGGTTGAACGTGCCAGTCGTGAGAAACGATCAGGTTTGGCTTGATCTTCTCACAAGGTAAGTAATATGCCCGCTGCAGTGATTGCGCGGGCGTAGTCGAAACTCCCGACCTCCGTCGGGTAGCTAGACAAACTAGGTTTCAAACGAGAGTTTGATCCTGGCTCAGAATCAACGCTGGCGGCGTGCCTAACACATGCAAGTCGAACGAGAAAGGGTAGCAATACCTGAGTACAGTGGCGCACGGGTGAGTAACACGTGACTAACCTACCCTGGAGTGGGGGATAACTGAGGGAAACCTTAGCTAATACCGCATAACACCTACGGGTCAAAGGAGCAATTCGCTTCAGGAGGGGGTCGCGGCCGATTAGTTAGTTGGCGGGGTAATGGCCCACCAAGACAGTGATCGGTATCCGGCCTGAGAGGGCGCACGGACACACTGGAACTGAAACACGGTCCAGACTCCTACGGGAGGCAGCAGTGGGGAATTTTGCGCAATGGGGGAAACCCTGACGCAGCAACGCCGCGTGGAGGATGAAGTCCTTCGGGACGTAAACTCCTTTCGATCGGGACGATTATGACGGTACCGGAAGAAGAAGCCCCGGCTAACTTCGTGCCAGCAGCCGCGGTAATACGAGGGGGGCGAGCGTTGTTCGGAATTATTGGGCGTAAAGGGTGCGTAGGCGGTTTGGTAAGTCTTATGTGAAATCTATGGGCTCAACTCATAGACTGCATGAGAAACTGCCGGGCTTGAGTATGGGAGAGGTGAGTGGAATTCCTGGTGTAGCGGTGAAATGCGTAGATATCAGGAGGAACACCTGTGGCGAAAGCGGCTCACTGGACCATAACTGACGCTGATGCACGAAAGCTAGGGGAGCAAACAGGATTAGATACCCTGGTAGTCCTAGCCCTAAACGATGACTGCTTGGTGTGACGGGTACCCAATCCCGCCGTGCCGTAGCTAACGCGTTAAGCAGTCCGCCTGGGGAGTACGGTCGCAAGGCTGAAACTCAAAGGAATTGACGGGGGCCCGCACAAGCGGTGGAGCATGTGGTTTAATTCGACGCAACGCGAAGAACCTTACCTGGGCTCGAAATGTTATGGACCGGAGTGGAAACATTCCTTCCCCGCAAGGGGCCGTAATATAGGTGCTGCATGGCTGTCGTCAGCTCGTGTCGTGAGATGTTGGGTTAAGTCCCGCAACGAGCGCAACCCTTATCTTCAGTTGCTACCATTTAGTTGAGCACTCTGACGAAACCGCCTCGGATAACGGGGAGGAAGGTGGGGATGACGTCAAGTCCTCATGGCCTTTATGTCCAGGGCTACACACGTGCTACAATGGCCGGTACAAACCGTCGCAAACCCGTGAGGGGGAGCTAATCGGAAAAAGCCGGCCTCAGTTCGGATCGTAGTCTGCAACTCGACTACGTGAAGCTGGAATCGCTAGTAATCGCGGATCAGAATGCCGCGGTGAATACGTTCCCGGGCCTTGTACACACCGCCCGTCACATCACGAAAGTGGGTTGCACTAGAAGTCGGTAAGCCAACCGCAAGGAGGCAGCCGCCCAAGGTGTAATTCATGATTGGGGTGAAGTCGTAACAAGGTAGCCGTAGGAGAACCTGCGGCTGGATCACCTCCTTTCTAAAAGAGAACACATGGCACACTTATTCCTTCCGCGATGGCGGAGTCGCTTCGGCGATCGGATAGGTGTCCATGCAAATCCTGTGTCAGCCGTTTACTCGGCGGGTGCAGGAAATTCGATACGAGCCTTCTTTTCCTGGCCGCAAATTCTTACGATCGTCATAAGTGGCGTAGCTACTTAGCATGTTCAACCTTTGTCCTCGAAACCCATTAGCATTGAATGAGATTTGGGCGAGCCGCCGGCAACTTATCGGCGGGGGAGCGCGCAACGCGGGCCTGTAGCTCAGTTGGTTAGAGCGCACCCCTGATAAGGGTGAGGTCGGTAGTTCGACTCTACCCAGGCCCACCATCTTAGCCACGCAACCCTTAAGGGGCTGTAGCTCAGCTGGGAGAGCACCTGCTTTGCAAGCAGGGGGTCACCGGTTCGATCCCGGTCAGCTCCACCAACCTCATTCACTGCGTCCAGTTCGGTGCCTTCCTCATAGAGGGCTTCGACCTGGAAGCAGGCTGCGATCGCTTCGGATCGAGGCAGGTTTCAACAGCCTCAGGGCTGGTCCTCCTCGACACAGGGGAGGATCTGATGTTTGACAACGAAATTGATTGGGTAACGCAAATCGGATAGCCGCATGTCCGCCGCGAGGCGCGCAGTGTGGCGAAAGTATCCGAGGAGCGTATACATACAAGGCCGAGCACAAGCAATGAGTTAGCTGATAACTCAGGCAAGTGTTCAAAGTAAGAAGAGTGTCTTTAGGAGTTGTAGCTCGAATACGCGTGAGCGTGGTCGGGTTACTCTCAAGGCGAATAACTGGGAATAACAGACAGACAGGACCGAAGTGATTCGGCTCCCTGCGCTGGAGTTAATTCTATGGTCAAGCTACTAAGGGCGCACGGTGGATGCCTTGGCAGAGACAGGCGAAGAAGGACGTGGCAAGCTGCGATAAGCTTCGGTGAGCCGCACACAGGCGTTATAACCGGAGATTTCCGAATGGGGAAACCCTCCTAGGCAAACCCTAGGAACTACCCACTGAATACATAGGTGGGATAGAGCGAACTCAGGGAAGTGAACCATCTCAGTACCTGAAGGAAAAGAAAGAAACCTCGATTCCGATAGTAGTGGCGAGCGAACTCGGAATAGCCCAAACCCGTAGCATTTCGGTGTTTCGGGGGTTGTAGGGTCCGCAACAGTAGAGTTACCAATCTGGCTGCTAGCTGAATCCTCTGGAAAGTGGATCCATAGAGCGTGACAGGCGCGTAAGCGAAAGTAGTCCAGACTCGAAGCGGATACCTGAGTAAGGCGGGGCACGTGAAACCCTGCTTGAATCCACGGGGACCATCCCGTAAGGCTAAATACTAGTCTCTGACCGATAGTGAACCAGTACCGTGAGGGAAAGGCGAAAAGAACCCCGTCGAGGGGAGTGCAAAGTACCTGAAACCGTGTGCCTACAAGCAGTGGGAGGACTATGCCCGCAAGGGAATGTCTGACCGCGTGCCTATTGCATAATGAGCCGGCTAGTTATTCTTGTCAGCAAGGTTAAGCGTAAGCGAGCCGAAGCGAAAGCGAGTCTGAACAGGGCGTTCAGTTGGCAGGAATAGACGCGAAGCGGGATGATCTACCCATGGCCAGGTTGAAGGTGGGGTAACACCCACTGGAGGACCGAACCGGTGTTTGTTGAAAAAAGCTCGGATGAGCTGTGGGTAGGGGTGAAAGGCTAATCAAATTCCGTGATAGCTCGTTCTCTCCGAAATAGCTTTAGGGCTAGCCTCGGACGAATTGCACTGGTGGTAGAGAGATGGATGGACTAGGGGGCTTTCCGGCTTACTGAATCCAACCAAACTGCGAATGCCAGTGACAACATATCCGGGAGTCAGACGGTGGGGGCTAAGCCTCATCGTCGAGAGGGAAACAGCCCAGACCGCCTGCTAAGGTCCCCAAGTTACAGTTAAGTGGGAAAGGAAGTCGGAACGCTCAGACAGCCAGGAGGTTGGCTTAGAAGCAGCCATCCTTTAAAGAAAGCGTAATAGCTCACTGGTCAAGCGGTCCGGTGCCGACAATACAACGGGGCTAAAACTGTACACCGAAGCAGCGGATGCACATCTTTTAGGTGTGCGTGGTAGGAGAGCATTCTCAACAGCAGTGAAGCCAGACTGAAAAGACTGGTGGAGCGTTGCGAAGAGACCCTGCCGGCATAAGTAGCGATAACGGAGGTGAGAACCCTCCGCGCCGAAAGTCTAAGGTTTCCTGAGGAAGGTTAATCCGCTCAGGGTTAGGCGGTCCCTAAGGTGAGGCCGAAAGGCGTAGCTGATGGACTGACGGTTAATATTCCGTCCCTCCCAATGTTCGTTAACACGATGGGGTGACGCAGAAGGATAAGAATGCCGCACTATGGCTATTGCGGTTGTTGTACGTAAGCTGGATCCGATAGGCAAATCCGTTGGGTCATTAACAGTGAGGTGCGACACAGTTCCGTATGGGGCTTACGATTCTGATTCCACGCTGCCGAGAAAAACCTCTAAGGAGAACAAAGGGAACCGTACCCCAAACCGACACAGGTAGACGAGGAGAATATCCAAAGGCGCTCGAGTGAAAGCTCGTTAAGGAACTCGGCAAATTGGCTCCGTAACTTCGGGAGAAGGAGCGCCCACGCAAGTGGGCCGCAGTGAAGCGCGTACGGCGACTGTTTAACAAAAACACAGGTCTCTGCTAAGTCGAAAACGACGTATAGGGGCTGACGCCTGCCCGGTGCCGGAAGGTTAAAAGGAGAGGTTAGCGCAAGCGAAGCTTTGAATTGAAGCCCCGGTGAACGGCGGCCGTAACTATAACGGTCCTAAGGTAGCGAAATTCCTTGTCGGGTAAGTTCCGACCTGCACGAATGGCGTAACGATCGTACGACTGTCTTAACGAGTTGCTCGGCGAACTTGTAGTACCGGTGAAGATGCCGGTTACCCGCAGCTAGACGGAAAGACCCCGTGCACCTTTACTACACCTTAACTATGAGTTATGGTTCTTGCTGCGCAGGATAGGTGGGAGGCTTTGAGACCAGGTTCTCGGACTTGGTGGAGCCAATGGTGAGATACCACCCTGCGAGTGCTGTGATTCTAACCTCCTCCCGTGATCCGGGAGAGGGACATAGTTAGGCGGGTAGTTTGACTGGGGCGGTCGCCTCCTAAATTGTAACGGAGGCGCGCGAAGCTACTCTCAGACTGTTTGGAAATCAGTCGTCGAGTGTAAAGGCATAAGAGTGGTTAACTGTGAGACTTACAAGTCGAGCAGGTGCGAAAGCAGGCCTTAGTGATCCGGTGGTTCTGTATGGAAGGGCCATCGCTCAACGGATAAAAGGTACGCCGGGGATAACAGGCTGATCATTGCCAAGAGTTCATATCGACGCAATGGTTTGGCACCTCGATGTCGGCTCATCGCATCCTGGAGCTGTAGAAGGTTCCAAGGGTTAGGCTGTTCGCCTATTAAAGCGGTACGTGAGCTGGGTTCAGAACGTCGCGAGACAGTTCGGTCCCTATCTGCTGTGGGCGTAGGAGATTTGAGGAGGGTTGTCCTTAGTACGAGAGGACCGGGATGAACGAACCTCTTGTGTTCCAGTTGTCCTGCCAAGGGCACGGCTGGGTAGCGAAGTTCGGTTGTGATAACCGCTGAATGCATATAAGCGGGAAGCACGCTCCAAGATGAGATCTCCCTGAAGGGCCCAGAAAGACCATCTGGTTGATAGGCTGGAGGTAGAAGCGCAGCAATGCGTGTAGCTTACCAGTACTAATCGCCCGTTCGGCTTGTCCATAGAATTAACTCCGCGCAGTACGTTGTTCGCGGACGTTCTTCTTACAAGCCTTGTACGACCAATCAATTTCGTGTCATTCAGATAAACTCTGAGCAAATTTTTGTGGCGCCAGATTGCAATCCGCGTTCCTACACAGCCTCCGGGAGAAACCATCCGGAACACGCGTAGACGCCGCGGCAGGCTGCGGGCAAACCAACCCGCCAAGCGCCATACCAAGTTTGCCGGTGACCATACTGCGAGGGATCACCCGTTCCCATCCCGAACACGGAAGTTAAGCCTCGCTGGGCCGATGGTACTGCACGGGCGACTGTGTGGGAGATTAGGTGATCGCCGGCAATAAATTCAAAAAGAAAAAGCCATGCCCCCGGGCATGGCTTTTTGCATTGCTTGAAATCATTCAATCGGATCGATCCGATCCTGAACGAAGATGCCACTCTGCTTGCGCGCCCAGCCCAGGCTGTTTGAATTGCTTTCCCACTTTGATGACGTGCGTTGAGCGTCTTTCGAAATTCTAATTCTCTCGCATCATCGTCACAACATCTACGCGCGAAGCCCTTCGCGCCGGAATGAGCGAGGCCACTACTCCTGCCGCCACCACAACGGCAACTGCCCCCGCAATCGATACGGTATCCGCAGCGGAAACACCGAAGAGCAGCGACTTCAGCCAGCGTCCGAGCGCAATTCCGAGCACTGTTCCAATGCCCACACCAATCAGCGTCAGGCGTAGTCCGTCAGTCAGCACCAGCATGAAGATGCGTTCCGCACTGCAGCCGAGCGCCATGCGGATTGCGATCTCTCCGGACCGCTGCACGGCTGCATAGGCCATTACGCCATAAACTCCGAGCGCCGCAATCAGAAGCGCGATTCCCGCAAAGATGACCAGCAGCAAGGTGCGGAAGCGTGGCTGCGCGAAGTTCTGATCGACATTTTCTTCCATGGTACGGATGCGCACGACCGGCTGATTGGGATTGATTTTGTGCACCGCCCCCCGCAGCTCCGGAATGATAGCGCGCGGGTCCACCTCGGTGCGCACCACAAACGACATGTTGCGTACAGGCAGAACCTCATTCGCCTGGCGAAACGGCACGTACATCTCCGTCGGCATATCCGAAACGAGCGACTGCTTTACATTGCCGACGACCCCCACGACCATCATCCAGGGCACATCGTCTTCGGGAGTGGCCCCGAGTTGCAGCTTTTTGCCCAGCGGCGACTCGTTTCCAAAATACGCATGCGCCATCGCCTGGTTGAGCACCACCACGGGCGGCATCTTCTCCCGATCGGAGTCTTCGATCCAGCGCCCCTGAAGCAGTGGAATGCGCAGCACCTGGAAATACTCCGAACTTACAGTGCGGTAATTCGTCATGATGTATTCCGAAGCATTGCGCGGCGGCCGTCCCTGAATGTTGAAATGGATCACCGCGCCTTGTCCGCTCACCGGCAGGAAAGAAGAAGCCGCAGCCATCCGCACACCGGGCAAGCTGTGCAACTGCCGCAGCGTGTTCTCGTAGAAATCCATATTGCGATGAGCATCGGCCGGCGCCGCCCCCGCCGGAGGCACCGGCAGATCCGCCACCAGGATGTGATCGGCCGAAAATCCCATGTTCACATCACCGAGGCGGCTGAGACTCCGCACAAACAACCACGCACCCATCAACAGCAGCAGCGCGAGAGAAATCTCCGCCACCACCAGCGAGTTGCGCAGCGCTTTGGCCTGGTGCCCCACCGCCCCGCGTTCCGACTCATTGAGGATGGAGCGGAGATCGGTCAGACGCACTTGCCCTGCTGGCGCAACCCCAAAGAACACCCCGGCAAACACCGACAGCACCGCCGTAAACAGCAGCACATGCAGATCGATGTGGACGTCGGTTCCGGGAGGCAAAGATCCGCTGGCCACGTGCAGCAACGAGGGCATCAGCGCATAAGCCAGCGCGACGCCCGCTGCCGCACCCATCAGCGACAGCAGCAAACCCTCGATCACCAGTTGTTTGATGATCTGCATGTCCGAGGCTCCCAGCGAGATCCGTATCGAGATCTCGCGCCGACGCGCCGTTGCCCTGGTCAACATCAGGTTGGCGATGTTTCCGCAAGCGATCAACAACACGAAGATCACAGCACCAAGCAGAGTCATGAGCGCCGGTCTTGATTGGCTTACCAGCTGATCGTGCATCGGGTTCACGACCGCATCGATCGCGATGTTGTCAGCGGAATACTTTTCGTAGAGGCGTTTCGCGATGGTAGTCATTTCTGCGCGCGCCTGCGCAAGCGAAACGCCGGATTTTAGCCGCGCGATAGGAAAGATGCCTGGGTGCCACGAGCGATCGTCCGGTAGCTTGCTTGCCCACGGACCCATCGCGATCACCACATCGGGCGTTTGCTGCAGTAGTTCGTAGCCTTTGGGCAGAACGCCGATCACGGTGAAGCTCTGGTTATCGAGCGTAATCGCCTGCCCGATCACGCTTTGCGAGCCGCCGTACTTGCGCTGCCACAGGCCGTAACCCAGCAGCACCACGGCGGGTGAGGCCGGCTGATCGTCCGAGGCCACAAGGGAACGGCCCGCGATCACGTTTACCCCGAGCAGGTGCAGCAGGTCGCCGCTGATCATCTGGCTCGGAATCTGTTCCGGGTCGCCGTTGCCTGTAAGCGCCGAAGTGAAGACCCGCGTCGCGCCGACCTCCTCGAACGAAGTGCTCTGCGCCTGCCAGTCCCTGTAGTTCTTCCACGAAACCGACAGCGTCGGGAACTGTGTTGCGCGCTCTGAAAGCATCACGATCCGGCCGGAATCGGGGAAGGGGAGCGGCCGCAGAAGCACGCTGTAGAACACGCTGAAGATTGCCGTGTTACATCCGATTCCCAGCGCAAGCGTCCCCACCGCGACCACGGTGAACACCATGCTCTTGCGCAGCTGGCGCAGGGAATACTGCAGGTCTCTTACCAGGCTCAAAGTTACCTCGCGTTCGTCTTCACTTCAGGGAAGGCAGATCGATGCGTCCGCAGACTGCTGCGTGCAAGTTTCTCACAGGATTCCGGCGAGCGGGAGGCTTTTGGGACGAACGAGACTGGGGGCGAGGACGAACGCCATTCCGATACAGACGAGAAGAATTGCCCGAAATTATGGTGCCCGTCCTCGTAGTGCGGCTTTAGAGGTTGGCGCCTCGATTGCCCGAAATCAGCCGCAAGATCCAGGTCAGAATCACGGCTCCAATCGTCGCAATGATGATGCTGACGATCAATCCGTGCTGACCCACTCCTCCAAATCCGAGATGGCTCGATAGGAAGCCGCCAACGAGGGCGCCCACCAGGCCAACAATCATGTCCATGAAGAAGCCAAAGCCTGACCCCTTCATAAGCTTCCCGGTCAGCCAGCCGGCAATCACGCCAATGATGATCCACGCAATCCATCCATGACCCATTGAGCTTTCCTCCTTTGTTTCAATGAAGTTTGAAGCCGGTATACGAGTCGGTTTCCGGAGTTCCGCTACAGGCAACGCAGAATACACGCCATCGCTTTACATACACTAGACTTTTTTGCGATGGGGAATAGCGCCTCCCTGTTGGTGCGGAATGCCAGGTTGTTGAGAGCAAGATTCGCAGTGGGATGCGGCCGTTCGCGGATTTTATGTTAACGTCCATTGCTCAGCACAGCTTGAGGTCGGCCGAAGACTCTATACTTCGGGCCATGCGTTCCATCGTGATCTTCGCTTTGCTATTTTGTGCCGTTACACTCTCTTCCGTTTATGCCCAGACCCCGGAACCAGCCAAGTCGCCTTCTGTGAACGAGGCGCGTGCTTTCCTCGATCATGCGAATGCTGAGCTTCTCAAACTGAGTACCGATGCGTCGCATGCCGAATGGACCGCAGAAACCGACATCACCAACGACACCGAGGCAACCACGGCTGCCATGAGTGAGCGGCTTACGGCTCGAACCCTGCAACTGATCGAAGAAAGTCATCATTGGGATAAGGTCACTCTGCCTCCGGAGTTACGCAGGGAAATGAAGCTGATGCAGTTGAATGCAACTGCGGCGCCGAGGGAGCCGAAGCTGCTGGCGGAGCAGACGCAACTTGCGGCGCAATTGACCGGGATGTACGGCAAAGGAAAGTATTGCCCGGATATCCCGGCTGGGCGCAATCCCGCTCCTGGCGCGAAGTGCATGGGCATCGATGAGATCTCCGACATCATGGCGCATTCGCAAAATCCAGAGGAGTTGACGAAACTCTGGGTGGGGTGGCACGCTATTGGCGCACCGATGCGCGACAAGTATGCGCGCTTCATCGCGCTGCAGAACATCGGCGCGAAAGAACTGGGGTATCACGATACGGGGGAGTTTTGGCGCGCGGGATACGACATGACGCCGGCGCAGTTCTCGGCGGAAGTCGATCGGGCTTGGACGCAGTTGGAGCCGATGTATCGCGCCTTGCACGATTACGTGCGCACCAGGTTGATCGCCAAATACGGCAAGGCAGCGGAGCGGCCGGATGGCCTAATCCCGGCGGAATTGCTGGGCAACATGTGGGCTCAGGAGTGGGGCAACATTTACGACATTGTTGCGCCAACCGATCCCGAGCTTTCACAGTACAAGCCGGTCGATCTTGAGGCAGCGCTACAGAAGCAGATTGCAGCGAACGACCCACCTGCGGCGCCGGCCTTCGTTCCCGGCGCAGACCTCTCGTCGGACGCCGGCCACGCAGCCAAACTCGCCGCAGGCCGGGACATGGTGCACTACGGTGAAGATTTCTTCAAATCTCTGGGATTCGCCCCGCTGCCGGCGACGTTCTGGGAGCGGTCGCAATTTGTGCATCCGCGCGACCGCGAAGTTGTCTGCCATGCCTCGGCCTGGGACCTGGACGCAGAGGATGATCTGCGCGTGAAGATGTGCATCGACGTGAATGCCGATTACTTCACTACGGTGCATCACGAGCTGGGCCACAACTTCTACCAGCGCGCTTACAAGAAGCAGCCTTTCCTGTTCCGTAACGGCGCAAACGATGGTTTTCACGAGGCCATCGGCGACTCCATTGCGCTGTCGATTACGCCTGCCTATCTCAAAACGCTTGGGCTCACGACGACGGACCCGCCTGCCGAGGCGGATATTCCGCTGCAACTGCGGACGGCGCTCGACAAGGTGGCGTTTCTGCCGTTCGCGCTGGCCCTGGATAAGTGGCGGTGGGAGGTTTTCTCCGGGCAGATCAAGCCGGCGGATTACAACAAGGAGTGGTGGGCGCTTCGCGAGAAGTATCAGGGCGTTGCCCCGCCCGTGGACCGCACCGAGGCGGACTTCGATCCGGGCGCGAAGAATCATATCCCCACCAATGTGCCCTACGCGCGATATTTTCTGGCGCGCATCTACCAGTTCCAGTTCTACAAGGCGATGTGCGATGCCAGTGGCTACAAGGGACCGCTGAATCGCTGCAGCTTATACGGATCCAAAGCGGCGGGCGAGAAGCTTGCAAAGATGCTCGAGTCGGGCCAGTCGCGTCCCTGGCAGGAGACCCTGAAGGAAATGGCAGGCACCGATCACCTGGATGCGCAGCCGATGCTCGACTACTTCGCACCGCTCTACAAGTGGCTACAGGAACAGAACGCCAAACCCAGGCAGTGACCAGAGGCTTGCCGGTCGGCCACATCCCGGCAATCGCCCCTGCTCTCCTTGACAGACTAGGAGAGTCGTCATATTCTCTCCTAGAGCGACAAGGAGAGAGCGTTGGATGGCCGAGAAACCGCAAGACAAGCAGATGGAACTGCTGCAGGGAACGCTGGACCTGCTTATCCTGAAAGCCGTTTCGCTTGGGCCTCTGCATGGCTACGGCGTGCTGCTGCGCATTCAGCAGATTTCGGGCGAGGAACTGGTTATTCAGCAGGGCTCCCTCTATCCAGCGCTCTATCGGCTTGAGCACCAGGGCGTGATTGCCAGCGACTGGGGTGAGAGCGAAAACAACCGCCGCGCGAAGTACTACAAGCTCACCGCCGCGGGCCGCCGCCGACTCGAAGCGGAAACCGAAAAGTGGAATCGGATGGCCGGCGTCATCGCCGGAATTCTTCGCACCACCCCGGAGAATGTGTAATGCTCTTCAACTTTGTCGCGCGCAAGGGCGCGAGAGCGATTTTCTTTTCGCTGGCTTCGCGCCGCGTCGCAGCGCGGTCGGGTTGAATCCGAGATGGAAGCCGAACTCCAGCTTCATCTCGAAGCAGCTCACGGCTGATCTCATTCGCAGCGGCCATTCGCCCGCCGAGGCTGCGCGCCAGGCCCGAATTGCGTTGGGACCTGCACTGATACACAAGGAGGGACATGCGCGCATCGCTGGGGCTTCGCTGGTTCGACGAGCTTCGCGCCGATATTCGTTACGGCATGCGCATCCTGGCGAAGAGTCCGGCGTTCACCATGATTGCCGCCTATCGCTCGCGCTCGCCATCGGCGCCAACACAACCATCTTTGCGATCGGCAAGCAATTGCTTTACGACCGGCTCAATGTGCCGCATGCAGAGCAACTTCGCATGCTGCGCTGGAATGGGGATGGGCACGAAGCTGTTGGCGGCATGTGGGGAGATTTCGATGCCACGCCAGACTCGGGCACCACGAGTTCGGTTTTTTCGTACCCCTTCTACGGCAACTGCGGGATCACAACAAAAAGCTCGAGGATCTGATCGCATTCAAAGAAGACGGAATGAATGCGACGATTAACGGCAACGCACAGCGGGTAAACGCGGATCTGGTATCGGGAAACTTCTTTGCGGCGCTTGGCGTGCGTCCCGCACTGGGGCGTGCGCTGCAGCCCTCGGACGATGCCGTACCCGGCTCCGGAGCAGTTGCCGTGATCAGCGACAATTTGTGGCAGAAGCATTTTGGCCGCTCGCCCTCAGTTCTCGGTCAGACGGTGACGCTGAATCAGGCAGTCTTCACGATTGTTGGCGTCAGTCCGCGTGGCTTTACGGGCGCAAAAAATGTGCAGCAGTCCCCCGATCTGTTTGTGCCCATCAGCATGCAGCCGGTGGTTGATCCCAAGGGCAAGGCAGCATCGCTGCTGACAGACGCATCTCTGTGGTGGGTCAATATCGTCGGGCGCATTAAACCGGGGGTCAAGGACAGCGAGGCGCAGGCTGCTCTTGCTGGGCAGTTTGAGGCGGCGGTTCGTGCGACGACGGTGATGCGAAAGGGCGAGACAATCCCGCACCTCGCGCTTGTCGATGGCAGCCGTGGTTTGAACTATGCAGACCGCATGTTCAAGAAGCCGCTCTTCGTTTTGTCGGGATTCACCGTGTTTGTGGTTTTGCTGGCGTGCGCGAACATTGCCAACCTGCTGCTGGCGCGAGGAGCGCAGCGCCAGCGTGAAATGAGCGTTCGGCTTGCCATGGGCGCAGGCCGCACGCGAATCCTGCGCCAGTTGCTTACGGAAAGCCTGATGCTGGCTGCCCTCGGTGGCGCAGGCGGACTGGTGCTTGGATACTTCGGCCGCAGTGCGCTTCCGAGCTCTTGACCAACGCATGGGAGCGGGCTGACGCGGCACCCGCCAGTCCCGCATTTGATTGGGGAGTGTTTGCGTTTCACCGTTGTTGTCACGCTTTTGACAGGCATTGTCTTTGGATTGGTTCCGGCATGGATGGCGGCCCGTTCCGAGGTTAGCAGCACGCTCAAGGAAACCGCGCAAAGCACTTCACGCCGACGCAAGGGCCTTACCGGAAAATCGATTGTGGCGTTTCAGATTGCTCTTTCTACGCTCCTTGTGGTGGGCGCCGGGCTGTTTCTGCGCACGCTGCTGAAACTCAATGCAGTGGATTGGGATTCGATGCAGATCACCTGGTTCTGTTTGAAATCAGCCCGCCGGCACGCCGCTATCCGGGCCCGAAAGACGTGCGACTGCATCAGGAATTGGAAAGGCAATTTCGCCGCACTTCCCGGCGTGGAGCACGTTGCTCCGGGATCAGTTCCCTACATTGCACAGAGCATGAGAATGCGGACTTCTATCCGGAAGGGGAGAGCCCGATCATGAAAAGGAAACGTTCTGAGGATGAAAATACGGTGGGCATCGACTTCTTTCCGACGCTTGGCATTCCGATCGTGGCAGGACGCGGATTTGGACCGCAGGATACTGCCACTTCACCGAAGGTTGGGATCATCAACCAGTCTCTTGCCCGCAAGAGATTCCCGAACACCAATCCAATTGGAAGGCAGTTCAAAGCAGATCCGACGAAACTTCGAATGGATTCAAATCGTCGGCATCTGCGCCGACACTCGGTATTCTGATCTGCGGGGCAAGCCGCCTGCGCAGTTCTTTCTTCCTTACGTTCAGCAGCCTGAGGTGGGAACGCTGACTTACCAGATCCGTACCGGCATGCAGCCGTCCGCTCTTTTTCCGGAGTTGCGCAGCGTCGTTCAATCCGTCGATCGCGACTTGCCTATCATCGACTTCCGCACGCAGCGGGAGCAGATCAACGCCACGATGCAGATGGAGCGCGCTTTTGCCGCATTGACTGCCGGCTTCGGCGTGCTGGCATTGGCTCTGGCATGTGTGGGAATTTACGGCATCATGGCGTATTCGGTTGCGCAGCGGACCAACGAAATCGGAATTCGACTTGCTCTCGGGGCGCAGCCGGGACAGGTGCGGAGCATGATTTTGCGGGAGAGCACGTGGCTTACGGCACCGGGATTGGGACGGGCGTGGGTGCTGCGCTCGGCATCACACGACTGGTGAAATCGATGCTTTACGGGGTGACGCCGAACGATCCGGCTACGCTGGCTGCCGGGGTTGCGCTTTTGCTGGCTGTCGCCCTGGTTGCTACATGGATTCCTGCGCGCCGCGCTGCCTCAGTCCAGCCGATGGAAGCATTGCGGCACGAGTAGCGTCGATAATCGTATGGATTTGCCAAGTTCCTGCGACGCACGGTTATACAAGCGCGTTGATGCCGACGGGCAATTGCGGTAGTCCATGCTGTTGCTTTGCTTCGGCGATGACGGCGTCAAGGTGGGCGAGGACTTCAGACACTGAAACGGCGTACATCTCGCGGCCGGCGTCGTAGCCCTCTTCGATCAACTGCTTGAGATGGCGGCCGGCAACCTGGACGGCGAGCTGGTCCGTGATGACTTTGCCAGAGCGTTTCTTCTGTTCGAGCCATGCGGTGCAGGGCAAGGCGATCGAGATGGGGCGGCCGTTTACGTCAAATCGCACATCGACGGCATCGGCGTGGCGGGTGGCGATGGCCACGATGTTGGCCTTCCACGAGCAGTGCAGGTCTTCGCCGCTCCAGCGATCGGTGACATGGAAATCTTCGTACATGTTCCTAGCCTATCGCCCTCGCTCCGGCAGGGCAAGCGCGCGGATCACGTTCTGTGGCGCTGGGCCCTGCGCGCTGATAAACTAATAAGGTTGCAGTGGCTGTGCCCACCCCTGTACGGACCCGCCTGCAAGTTGATCGAAGCGAAGGACAAAACACCCCGTGGATACACAGACTCGTCATGCCTTGAAAGGGCGACAAATTTGCCCAGGCGACCAAAACCAGCGTTACCTGGCTGAGCGGCCATCGCACCAATGTGATGCGCTGGGCCATTTCGGCTGCAGTGGTCCTTGTTGTGGGCGTCGGATTGATCGTCTACTGGAATATGCAGGAATCGGCGGCCGAAACAGCTCTCGGCGAAGCCATGGATACCTATACAGCGCCCCTCGCGCTGCCCGGTGCGCTCCGGCGCAAAAGGGCGAATACGCGACGGTTGCCGAGCGTTCCAAGGCTGCCAATCAGCAGTTCAAGGCTGTTGCCGATCAAGTATGGCTGGCTGCCCGAAGGCGGCAAGGCGCAGTACTTTACGGGCGTCACCGATCAGGAACTGGGCCAGACGGCCGCGGCCGAGACCGAACTCAAGAAGGTAGCGGGATCGTGGAATCGCAACCTCGCCAACCTTGCCAAAATCGCCCTGGCGTCGATCTATCGCCAGTCGGGAAGTGATCAGCAGGCTATCGATCTCTACAACGAGATCATTGCCAAGCCCTCGGATACCGTGACGGCCGGAACGGCGCAGCTTGATCTGGCTGACCTGTACGCCAAAACGGGCAAACAGGCACAGGCGCGCGCCCTTTGGGCGAAACTGAAGGATTCTGACAAGGATGGCGCAGCCGGTTCAATCGCCGCCCAGAAGCTCTCCGGCAACCAGTAGGTTTCGCGCTCCGCATGACGGCGAAGGCGGAAGTCCCAGAAGACTCAATGTCTGAGCATTTTTGCCGTCGCCTGCGTCTGGTGGTTGTATGAGCGCCAGCCAGACCCTAGTTCCCGCTTGGATGGAGATCGTCGAGAGCCACGTGCATGACCAAGCTCGCCAGCGCGCCCAGGAAGAAGCACTTGAGGCGCTGGTGGACCAATATGCCACCACGCTTTACCGCGTAGCCTTTTCCGTCCTGCGCAACCAATCGGACGCGGAAGACGCCGTGCAGGAGGCGTTTCTGCGGGTGCTGCGCCATCGCGAGACGCTTGGCGAGATTCGCGACCACCGCGTGTGGCTGATTCGCATCGTGTGGAATATTGTTCTAGACCGCAAGCGCCGGGCCAAGACGCGCCCTGAAACCGACGACATTACCGAGGTCGCCCGTGTCTCTGCCCGCGACCGGCCTTAGCGCGGAGCAACGCGCAGCCGCTGCGCAGCATCACGCCCACGTGCTGGCATGCGTTGAGAAGCTGCCGGCTCGCGAACGCGAGGTGATGATGCTCTCGGCGTTTGAGGAGCTGTCAAGCGTTGAGATTGCCGCAGTGCTGGATGTCACGGAGTCGAGCGTTCGATCACGGCTGTTTCGCGCGCGCAACCTGCTGGCCGACTTGCTCAGCCATCCCAGGAGTATCCGATGAATTCGTCGTCACAAAACGATTTTGATCGCAATGCCGCGACCATCGATGCGGAACATTCGCTTCGGCTGATTGCATCGCTGCCGGCCCCGGTTGGAATTGAGGAACGCGTGAAGTGCGGCTTGCAGGATGCTTCCTCTCAAACAGCGGTGATCGCGTGGCCGTTCATCCCGCGGCGCGGCTGGGCACAGGTTTCATACCTGCGCGCTGCGGCGGCCGCTGCAATTGTGCTGATGGTCGCAGGTGGCGGCTGGGGCAGTCCATGCGCATTTCGGGCAGGCGCCTTTGCCGCCGGCAATGCCGTGCCGCAGCGAATCGAGAGGCGGCGGTCTTTCCGCGGCGGCAGCAAGCGGACTCCGAAGACTGTCGATGGCTCAGGATTGCGGTTCCGAATAACGCGAGGCAGAAGGCCGTAATCGGCAATATCTCCAAGCAGCATCGCGACGTCGGCAAGCACAGGCTGAATAAGAAAAACAGACCTATCGATTCCGGCGGCGGCACCGGCTGTTCGTTAGGACGGATGGTTCGCGGGACCTATTGATCCCTCATCAGCGCGCGGACCAGCATGCCAATCACCGCCAGGACGACAGCTGCCCAAAAAGCGGGAACCCATCCATACACAATGAAGCCGGGCACGATCTGTGCCGCCAGCATGATCATTCCCGCGTTGACAAACAACAGGAAGATTCCCAGGGACAGGATGGCAAAGGGAAAGGTGATCACTTTGATCATGAAGCCAAGGGTTGCGTTGAGAACGCCAATCACGAGTGCAGCGATGATGGCCGACTTCATGTCATTCAAGTAAAACCCGGGTACGAGATTGGCCACGACCATCAGTGCGATCGCACTCAGTACCCAGTGAATCAATGCTCGAAACATGCGGCGTTCTTCTCCGGAGTCGCAGGGTGCTCTGCGGAAACTTGGGACGGCGTTGGTATGCAATCATAGCGCGAGTGGCGGGCGATCATTCGTAATATGTGCGACGATTCTAGTAATGCAATTCTGCGAAGTTACTCTCATTTCATTCACGCTTCCCAAGTACAGCACCGACGGTCAATCTCACCCATGTACATTCGTAATCATTCGTTCCTGGTTGGTGCACGCTTCTCTCGTTGTCGGTTCTGGTCGCTGGCGGTCAGCAGGCGGCACAGGCGCCGCTTCCTGACATTCGAGAGTTGATGCAGCAGGTGCAGGAGCACCAGAAGCAACTCGACAAGATCCGCGAGAACTACACGTACACTTCGTACCAGGTGGTGCAGGACATTGATGCGGACGGTCAGGTGAAGAAGACAGAGAGTTCGGAGTACGATGATTTCTTTGTCAATGGCCACGTGATTGAACGCAAGGTGAAGGCGAACGATCAGCCGTTGAATGCGCACGATCAAGAGAAGGAAACGGAGCGCGTTACGAAGCTGGTGGAGAAGGCAGAGAAGACCCCGCGGAACCAGCCGCTGGAGGGACCGACGATCAGCATCAGCCGTTTGCTGGACATCATGGACGTGCGCAATGAACGGCGCGATTTATATCGTGGTGATCCGACGATTGTGTTCGATTTTGTGGGCCGCAAGGATGCAAAGACGCACGGCATGGCGGAAGACGCTTCAAAGAAGCTGGAAGGGACGATCTGGATCAACGAAGCCGACCGGCAGGTTGCGCACATCGAGGTGAGGTTCGACGACAACTTCCGCATGATGGGCGGAATCCTGGCGACGGTGCAGAAGGGCTCGAGTTTTCGTTTTGACCAGGCGAAGGTGAACGGCGAGATCTGGCTGCCGACCGGCGCAGAAGGAACGGTTCAGGCGCGGCTGTTGCTGTTCAAGAACCTGCGACAACGTTTTCGGGAACGCGACTACGATTACCAGCGCTTCAAGGTGGAGACGCAGGTGCCGAAGGATGCGAAGGTCGCTCCAGGCAAAAAGCCCTGAGGTACTCGCTGTAGGCTGAATTCATGTTCGTTCGCAAGTTATCGGTGCAGCGCGTAGACGCCGACGGGGTAAGGCATGCGTGCCCGCTGCACTGGATCGACAACTTTGCGATGCGAAACTTCACCAATGATGCGATCTTCGATGACACTTTGCCAGTCGGCGACGGACTGCTTGAGGCCGGGCTCCGGGTGCCGCTGGATCGCTCTGCGAACGTCGATGGAAGATTGGTTCCGGCGCAAAGGGTACATCAAGGCGAAGGAACGAGTCGAGATCACGGAGCTGAGCGGCCCACCAAGGGCGTAACGATCCGTCTTCCGTCTCGATATTCGGGTACCCCTCCCGCCCGACTCTGGGACGAAGTTTGCCGTTTTCAGCGGTTTACGGGCTTTAAGTTTTGCAAAGTATTCCTAGCAAATGAGTTAAACACAGACCCTCTCAGGAGAGGGGTTAGGCCGAATTGCGGCTCAGGCGGCTGATGCGTGTGGGCTCCAGATTTGTTTTGAGGGGGTTAGCTGGGGAGGGATATGGTGAAAGTCTTGACGTTTTTTGGAGGGGCTGGCTGCGGGAAATGCGAAAGCAGATTCTTCGCTCGCCACCCCCGAACCTACCCCAAAGAGCTGATCGCACTTTAGGGCCCCTGGTACGTTCGGGGACCCTTTCACACAGAATGACACCTCCATGAGAATGAGGTCTCATCGAGAGTGAACTAAAACCTTTGACTTCAAAGGAAATTCGGCCCTTCCTAGATCCATTTGCCGGGAGCCCGGCACATACTGGTCGAAAGTTACTTTCCCAAGCGGAGTTTGCCGTGATAATCTTTGCGACCTCGGGGATTTCCGCGCGTTCCCGAAGCGCCGCATGGGCGCGGTTCACGTCCTTGACGGAGTGGTCGGACCCGGCAAAAAAGCGATCAGGCCGCGGGAAAATTGCAATCCCTAACTGCGCTGATTAAACGGCTTACCGAACGTACCATAAAGTGGGCCGATTTTGTAGTATTTCTTGCCCGCATCTCAAAGATTTTATTGGAGGTTATCGGCTCTCGGGCTGGTAAAATCAGAGGATGCTTATTCGACCAAAAGCAACCAACATGAACTCCCAAAAGCCACTGCCGTTCTGGCTGCTCGTGGGGATTTCCTGCTTGGCAATGGCCGGGGTATTGGGAACGATTTCTACCCGTACAGTGCAAGCGGATGCTCGGCTGCAAAGGCCAATGGCAACACAACCACCGGTGGTCGCGACCGCGACTCCGGAGATAAACTCGGCGGCACAACCAACGCCGAAGAAGCGCGGCCAGATCTTTCGCGGCATCGCGTCCTGGTATGGATCGGTGTTCAACGGGCGGAAGACGGCGAGCGGCGAAACCTACAACATGTACGACATGACGGCGTGCCATCCGACGCTGCCTTTCGGAAGCGTCGTGAAGGTGGTGAACCTGCGCAACAGGAAGTCGGTGGTGGTGCGAATCACGGATCGCGGCGATCTGGGAAGCAACAACGGGCGGATTATCGATCTTTCTTTCGCGGCAGCGCAGAAACTGCAGATGACGCAGGCGGGTCTGGCGCGGGTTTCAGTCGAAGTGCTGTCGACGGGGCATCCGGGCGCTTAGTTTCGATTTCAGGAAGGGCGAAGAGGGCCGACCCGCCGGGTCGGCCCTCGGTGTTTGCGGGGGGTGCGCTTTTCCCAAGTAAAGCGGCTGATTGGCTGCTCCAGAGATGGCGGTTTTTGAAGGTTGCTGCAGAGTAAATGACGAGTTGTCCACCACAAAGCTCGAAGCGTTCTCGCAATGATCATCTTTGATTTGAAATCGGTCCCGAGGTGCTCGGATTCTCTTGTGCGCCATGCCTTGACTTCTTGGATCCTCCCCAAGTTTGCCTCGTATCTCTTCAGATGCCTTCGCATACCATCGCTGTCGACCGCCAACTCGTCGTTGGTGACAAATAGATAAACAGCCGAGCCCGCATTCTGCGGGCTTCGCTGTTTTGAATGAGGAAGCGACCGGTTACTGCCCGCTGTCGGGGAGTTTGTAGGGTTTGGAGAGCCACTGGCGGGCTTCGTTGACGGCGCCCTGAGTGTTGTCGTTGGTCTGGACGGCGAGGCGGTATTCATTGACGGCGCGGTCGCGCTGGCCGGTGATGTCGAAGATTTTGCCGAGGGCGATGTGGCTCCAGACTTCGGTCCAGCGAGGTTCGCCATCGCCACGGAGGGCGTCGCGATAGGAATTCACGGCAGCCTGGAAATTCCGCTGCGTGAAGAGCACTTCGCCGATGCGGTAGCTGGCCAGCGAGCTTTGAGAATTGGCTTGGAGCGCCTTCTGATATTCGGCAAGTGCGCCGACGAGATCATTCTGCGCAACGAGCTGCTGGCCCTTTGAGGATGGCGATGCGTACCTGCAGGTCGGGTGAGGATTTGAGGACCCAGTCGCCGGGATCGACGATGATACGGCGCGGGCGCCCGAAGGTGTCGACAACGTATTGGGAGTCGGTGCCGACGACGTCGATCTTCTGGTCTACTGTCTTCCCATCGGTATCGACGCGCAGGTCGACGGGCATACGGAAGAGATCGAGGTCCTGATTGATCTGGCCGATGGTGCGGAATCCCTTGTTATTGCCCAGGCGGTAGACGGCGTACTTGTTGGTAAAGGTGGGCGCGCCGGTGCCGTCGACCCACTGCGAGAAGAAGGGAAGTAACTGCTGCTGGCTTTGAGCTTCGGCAACTTTCTCAAGGTCTGATGCGCGGATGGGTTTGTCGGTGTATTGGCTGAGTGCGCCTTTCAGCGTGGCGAGGAAAGCCTTGTCGCCGATCTCTCCGCGGAGCATGTGGAAGATCATGGCGCCCTTTTCGAGGGTCATGGACTGGAATTCGGGCGAGAAGGGATTGAGGCGCGCGGAACTGGACAGGGGAATGGTGTCGTAGGCGAGCGCGCCGGCGGAGACGTCTTCCAGCGCAGTTTTGAGGGCGGTCTTGCCATTTTCGTCTTCGACGTACATCAGCTCGCCATAGCGCGACATGCCATTGGTGATCCATGCATCGCTGAGGGTGCGGGGGCTGACTTCAGAGCCCCACCACTGGTGCGCGATGGTGTTGGCGAGCAGACGGATGCCGGACTTGTCGCCGACGCGGGAGCCCATGATCGCGGCCAGTTCAGGCGCCCAGACGGCAGGCAGCGTGTCGTCGGGGATTTCTACGACGTTGAGATGCGAAGATTCCGGCTCGCCGAATTTGTCGGTGAAGAAATCGAATTCGCGGGTAGCGGTTTGCGCGAGCTGGTTTGCCGATGCCTGGTGGGCGACGGTGAGATAGACCTTGATGTTGCCCGCGCCAACCGAGACGGGGCCGACAAACCGGCCCGCGATGATGGTGCCGGGGAAGCCGGGCCTAGTCCAGTTGAAGTCGTACTGGTCACCCGGTTTCCCGTTGGCGAGGGTGATCGAATGGGAGGCTCCCTGGGCGCCGCTGGAGAGAACCTTCATGCCCTGGGGAACGCGGAAATGGATTTCCGCGGTGAATCGGTCGGTCATGTAGCCGGTGGTGGGAAACCAGCGCGCGGGATAAAGCAGATAGGTAATGGGCTCCTGGATGGCTGCGAGCTTCAGACCTTCGACAGGTCCGTCTTCGCTGCCGGTGATGGTGCCGTCGTATTCAAATGTCCAGTGAGAGGGCTGGCCGGCAACAAGCGGGGAGGCAGGCGTGACGCGGATGGTGCCGTCGGCGGAGCGCTCGCCGGTGAGGATTTTGCCGGAATCATCGGTGATCTTGGTGACTTTGAGCGCGGGATGGAAGCCGAAGCTGACGATCTCGGAGTTCTCCGGCGCGGTGAAGGTGACAGTCGCCTTGGCGGCGAGATGATGGGTGGCCGGGTCGATTTCGGCGTCGATGACGTAGCCGGAGATATCGAGTGTGGGGCGTTCGGGCCGCTGGGCGGTGAGGGGGCGGGGCGCAAAGAGGCCGACGCTAAGAATCAGGAGCGCCGCCAGGGGGCCAAATCCGCGGAACGACAAGGACGCGCGGACAAACGAGTTCAGATCCAGCATTTTCAGTGTTAGACGCATGTTCTTCCCAATCACGAGAAAGCTTTCCATCGACATTTTCTTGCTACCTGCCCATCAGGATTGTACGGATTCGGAGACGTGCAAGGCGTTGCCAATCTGCCTGATTGTGATGCTTGCAACACGGCTGATGGCGGTTTCGACCTCGTCCCCCGACCCGGACTCGCCCGGGGTGAGAAAGCCTCGAATGCGGGCCAGCTCCTTCATCATGGACTCGCGAGGTGGCCCGTCGGGTAGCAGGAGCTCGATTTGGCGGACGATATTGGCGGCGGTGAAGTCGGCCTGGATGAGCTCGGGGACGACCAATTTGCCGGCGATGAGGTTGGCCATGGCGACATAGGGGACTTTCACGACACGGCGGGCAATTTCATAGGTAAGCGGCGAAACGCGGTAGACAACGACGAACGGGTTTCCGATGAGCGCGGCTTCTACGGTGGCTGTTCCACTGGCCACAACGGAGGCGCGGGCGTGCAGTAAAGCGGCGCGCGCATCTTCGACGAGCTGTACGGGAAGGCCGTCTCCATGGTGCTTGACCAGGCCTGCGAGCATCTTGCGCTGAGAGGGGTTGAGCGTGGGAGCGAGAGGGATGATGAACTCGAATTCTTTGCGTGGGCTGGACGAGCGGGGCCCGCGAAGGGTGAGGATGCGTGCGGCGGAGAGCATCTGGGGCAGGTTGTCGCCAATCTCCTTGGCTCGGCTGCCGGGCAAAAGGGCGATCCAGGAGCGCGAAGGGTTGAGCGAGCTCTCGCGGGCGAAGCGCTCACGGGTGATGGAGGGCAGGGGCAGGTCGGCGAGCGGGTGGCCAACGAATTCAGCGGCGACACCGTGTTCGCGATAGAAGGCCTGCTCGAAAGGGAAGATCACGAGCATCTTGTCGACATACTTTTGTACGAGCTTGATACGTTTCTTCTTCCACGCCCAGATTTGGGGGCTGACGAAAAAAATGACAGGGACGTCGAGGCGATGGAACTCTTGCGCGAGCTTGAAGTGGATGTCAGGGAAGTCAATAAGGATGGCGATGGCGGGGCGGTGGAGGCGAATGGCGGCTTTGAGTTTCTGATATTCGCGGTAGATGCGCGGTAGGTGCCGGACGACTTCGGTGATGCCCATAACCGCCATGTCTTCAGAGCGAACGACCTGGCGCAGACCGGCGTTGACCATGCGTGCGCCGCCCATTCCGACGAAGTTGGCCTTGCGACCGTCCACGGCAAGCTGGTTGCGCAACTCTTCGATCAGCATGGCGCCGTAGAGTTCGCCGCTGGCTTCTCCGGCGGAGATGAAGATGGTGGGATCGGACATTCGTGCGCCTCGTCCCGCGCTGGGACCATGATAAAGGGTTGGGGATGGAGAGATTTGCAGGTTTGGCGAATGAGCACGTAATGAGAGAACAACAACTCACTCAGGGCAGCTTTATGTCGAGCGCGTAAATCTCTTCCTGGCTGATATCGCGGATAGCGAGGATGGAGTCGTCTGGCGCGAGACCGGTCCAGGAACCAAAGCGTCCCAGCGCAATGCGGCCTGCAGATGTCAGGTCCGCGATGTGCACCGACTTGCGGTCGCTGAGGCAAAGGCGGTAAACCGGAATGTCTTTGACAAAAGTATTGGAGTAGAAGATGCACTTACTGTCACGCGTCCACTCAGGATAACTAGAGGTCGCACTGAGGAAGTCTTCCCATTTTTGTGTAGTGAAATCGAAAAGCTTCAGCCTTGTGTAATCTCCAGTCATGGCCAGCAGGTATTTTCCGTCAGGCGACCAGCGTGGTGAAAACAGTCCTGTTGAATCCGGCAGCAGAGTAACTTTCCGAGTCTTGAGGTCAAGGATTCGGATCGAACTGTCTTTCGATGTTCTCGCGAGGAAGGCACTCACTCCATAGGCCATGGAAGTTCCATCGGGCGACCAGGAACCGTCCTCTAAGTCGTAATTCTCCGATGTGAGTAATTCCGGAGAGCCGCCTTCGGCGGGAACAGCGTATATTCCCCAGAACTTGCCTGGCTCGTGGCCCGCAAAGGCGATCTGGGTACCGTCGGGCGACCAGCGAGGCAATCCCACTTCCATAGGAGCGAACGTAAGTTCATGACGGTCACTGCCGTCTGTCTTGCTCTGCCACAGAATGCCCTCGGGAAATGAAACATATGCCACTCTTGAACCATCCTTGGAGAAAGCCAGCCCCTCCGCCGAGATGCCCTGGAGGAATGGGGCAAACTGTCCGGTCTTCACGTCGAACCTCATGACCTCGCCGCGGCGATTGGATCCGATAAAGAAGATTCGTGTTCCATCCTTGTTGGGCAACGGCGCCTCGGAATCGGTTTGACCTATCGTGAGCTGCACGGGATCCGAAGTGGTTTTATGGAAGAAATCGTGTTTGTCGCGCATGGCCCAGAGGTTCGCGACTCCACCGCGAATGGACTGGAAGATGTAGTATTTTCCATCACTGGTCCAGTTGCCACAGCATTCGTTTCCGGGACTATTCCAGCCAGCGAGCAATTGCTTCGGATGGCTGCCGTCAGCATTCGCTTCCCACAGCGAGCTGACGCGCAGCTTGGTGTCAAACACGCTGAATCGCAGGCGTCGGCCGTCGGGGGAGAATCTGAGCCCAAAGGGCTCACCATTCGCGGTGAGTATCTTGTGCGCTGAGCTTCCGTCCAGGCCGGCGGTGAAGATCTCCGATCTCGTGGCGTAGTAAATCCCTGATCCGCCCGGCGAAAACGCGGCGTCGCCTGCCATGATGTTTCCCACACGCCGCGGTTCGCCTCCGGGGACAGGCATGATCCAGAGGGCGGCTCCGGAATTGTTCCTGGGGGGTCCGGCCGCGAGCAGTTCGGACCCATTTGGCGAAATATCAGAGACGCCGAACAGGCGAATAGGAGGCTGAAGCGGAACGGTCTCACCTCCCGAGGTTGATATCTGCATCACTCCGGAGCGCCCCATAATTCCTTGTCTGAAGTAAATTCTTGAGCCATCGAAGACGAGCGGAGGCGGCGGCTCTCCGGGCAAAAACAGCTTGGGTTCGCCGTCGTGGGTCAGTTGTGTCACTGCCGTAACCACCGGAGGCGGAAGAGTGGGCCGGAGAAGATAGGCGAGGCCTAGCACCGCGACGGCGGCGATGGGCCACACCCGCCAGGCCTTGAACCATGAAGGGCTCGGAGCAGCCACGGGAGCGGGCGCCGACGAAGCGGCAGCGATGACCTGGGAGGCGGAGACCGATTGTGATCGTCCCGAATCCGTGTCGCGCTTCAAACGCTTGAGATCGGCGCGCATGTCGGCAGCGTGCTGGTAACGCAGATCGCGATCCTTCTCGAGAGCTCGATGGATGATGTCGTCGAGCGCGGGCGGCATCTCAGGGTTCAATCGCACCAGGGGAGCAGGAGGACGATTGAGGATGGCATCGAATATCAAGCCCGTGCTCTCGCCGCGAAATGGCAGGGCGGCGGTGGCCATTTCATAAAGCACCACGCCGAATGAGAAGAGGTCGGTTCGAGAGTCCAGTTCTTTGCCCTTCACCTGTTCGGGGGACATGTAAGCAATCGTTCCCATGGTTGTACCCGGACTGGTGAGGTGCTCATCTACGATCGTGGTCGCGGCACCTTCAGAGATTGCGGGTGCCTGGCTCGACCCATTGGAGACGACTTTTGCCAAACCAAAGTCGAGGATCTTGGCGTGACCACGAGACGTGAGGAAAATGTTGGCCGGCTTGATATCGCGGTGCACAATACCCTGGCTGTGGGCTGCGTCCAAAGCATCCGCAACTTCAATGGCGATGCCGAGGAGCGCTTCGATATCGAAAGGCTTTCCGGCGATACGGTGCTTCAGGGTCGATCCATCAAGATACTCCATGACAATGAACGTGCGACCGGCATCTTCTCCGATGTCATAAACGGTGCAGATGTTGGGATGATTGAGCGCGGAGGCTGCGCGGGCTTCGCGGCGAAATCGCTCCAATGCCTGCGGATCACCGGCAACTTCTTCGGGAAGAAACTTGAGCGCGACAAGTCGACCGAGCCGAGAGTCCTCTGCCTTGTAAACGACGCCCATACCGCCGCCGCCCAGCTTAGCCAGGATGCGATAGTGCGAGACGGTAGAGTCAATCATGTCGGCGATGCCTCTGCGGTTAGCCCGTTTGTGTGAAACTTTTCCGGTCAGTCAAAATTCATCAGCAATCCTGCTCGCATCAAATGCGGGCCGATGGGAAAAGAAAGCCTGAGCTTTTTTGGGAAGTCTTCCTGCACGAAGTTGTACCACGGGAAGCATCGGCGTGTCGCCGATCGTTTTACGGAGATACGGACGTCCAGAACTTTGGCATTGGTGTGCCCATATCAGTTCGCTGACTGTAGAACGTGTTCAGGCGGTGGAAGTCAGCCGCGCATGATTGTTTCGACTTAGGGTTTTCAAATGCTAAACTCAGCAGGCTTGCACGGGATGGCATAGATGTTCCCCTGATTGGCTTTCCTTTCCGCAAGATCAAAATTGGAGGTCGGTGATGGAGAACGGACACGCGGGTGGAGCGCCACTCAATCCAGGGATTGTTTTTGACATGGTGCAGGCGGTGCAGAAGACGGCAGCACTGAAGGCGGCTATCGATTTGGATGTTTTCAGGGCAGTGGGACAAGGACCGGGGGATGTTGCTTCGATTGCAAGTCACGCGAAGGCGTCGGAGCGAGGCATTCGCATTCTTTGCGATTTCCTGGTGATTAACGGATTGCTGATCAAAGAGGGGAACTGCTATAAACACACGCCCAACAGCGCTGCATTTCTCGATCCTGTGTCGCCGGCATGCATGGCATCGGTGGCGCACTTTATGAGCCGGCCCGAGCTGATTTCTGGACTCACAGGTCTTGCGGACGTTGTACGCGCGGGACGAACACACCTGCCGGGCGAGGGCAGTGTTGAGCCGGAGAATCCACTCTGGGTGGAGTTTGCGGAGAAGATGGCGCCCATGATGGGGCCGATGGCGGGGCCGCTGGGCGCAGTCGTGCTGGAAGGGCACGAGGGACCGATGCACGTGCTGGATATTGCTGCGGGGCATGGGCTTTTCGGGATTGAGATTGCGAAGCAGAACAAGCAGGCACAGGTAACGGGACTGGATTGGGCTCCTGTCTTGCGGGTGGCGCTGAAGAATGCGGAGAAGGCGGGCGTGCAGGATCGCTACAACATGCTTCCGGGAAGCGCGTTCGATGTGGACTTTGGCGGGCCGTACGATGCGGTGCTGCTGACAAACTTCCTGCATCATTTTGACAAGCCGACGTGCGTGGGGCTGCTGAAAAAAGTGCACTCTTCATTGAAGCCCGGTGGCAAAGCTGCGACGCTTGAGTTTGTGCCGAACGAGGATCGAGTATCACCGCCGATGCCTGCGGGATTTGCGATGACGATGCTGACGACCACTGCCGCGGGAGATGCTTATCCGTTCAGCGAATTGCATTCGATGTATGAGGAAGCTGGGTTCAAGGGCACGAAGGCGCACCCGATTCCAATGAGTCCGCATACGATTGTGATGGGGAACGCCTGAAGAGCGGGGAATAGGGACAGAAGAGACAAGGGACACAGGGACATACGTGCAGGATGACATAGAAGGGAAGGGACAAGGCGGGGCTAAAGCGCAACTTAAGGGTTGCGTTTTATTCGGACATGTAGAGGCGGGCGACGAGGTCGCGGACGATGGGGTAGCACTCGCACGCGGATGTTTCTAGCCCTTTGCGATCGGTTATTTGAATGCGTCCGCGGCTATATTTGATGAGTCCAGTGCGCTGCAGCGTTCCCGCGGCCAGGGTGACGCTGGTGCGACGGGCGCCGAGCATTTCAGCCAGGAACTCCTGGGTCAGCACGAAGTGATCCGATTCAAGGCGGTCCTGGACCATCAGCAACCAGCGGGCGAGGCGTTCTCCGATCTCGTGGAGGCCGTGACATGCTGCGAGTTGACTGAGGATGAAGCCCTGACTTTGCACACATTCCAGAATGCGCCGAGACAGCGGGCCGGGTACAAGGAAGAGCTGCTGCAACTCCGCGAAGGGCATGCGCAAGGCAGTGCCTTCACTTTGGATAAAGGCCGTGGTCGGCGCGGAGCCGGGGCCCAGCAGACTGATTGCTTCAACGAGGCCCTCACGGCCAATGACGCCGACTTCGGCTCCGATGCCGTCGGACATGAAGGTAACGACGGAAGCAATTCCGGACGTCATGAAGTGCGCGAAAGCAGGTGTCTGGCCAGGGTTGGTGAGTACGGTGCCGACGGGCAATTCGACTGGCTGCAGACGGCCGAGCAGAGAGGATTTCAGCTCGGACGGAAGGATGTTAATGAGCAGATTTGATAATTCGGCGGCCATTGAGGAGATCCTTTGCGACAGTCGCAAGGGATTCCGCCGAATGGGCGAGAAGAATTGCGCTCAGAAAAGACGAGATCTATCGCTTACTGGGCACGACTATATGCTCTTCACCCGACAGAAGAATGTTCATTACCGCACATAACTAAGGATTTTATGAGATTTACGGCGATTCCTGAATTGATGTTGCTTTTCAGATTGTGCCGGACTCGCTCTCTGAGTATCTCGTCGACTTGAGTGCATCTATCTTGCGAATACGGTGATTCAGGGATTGCTTTGGCCGGTCTTGAAGGAGAGGGGAATGGAAATGCGAAAGGCCGTTCCGTTGCGAGATGGGCGCATGGTAGTGCGGCTGCGGATGCGGCCATGATGCTTCTCCACGATGGACTTGGAGATGGAGAGACCGAGACCTGTACCGCGCTCCTTTTTGGTGGTGAAGAAGGGGTCGAAGATTCTGGTGAGGATGGGAGCCGGTATGCCGGGGCCGTTGTCGGCAACGGTGACGTGTGCTTCGTCGGCGCTGCGTCTCACGCGGACGCACAAGGTTCCATTTTCAGGCAAGGCGTCGACGGCGTTGTCAATCAGGTTGGAGAATACCTGAAGCATGTCGCCGGCGTGGACGTCCGCAGAGACGTCGGCCGTGAGCCGCTTGCGTAGGTTGATGTGCTTGGCGGAGATTTTCCTCTGGTGTACACGCAATGCGGCCTCGGCGAGAGATGCGATGACAATAGACTCGCGGGTTTCGGACGAGCGGTAGAAGCTGAGCGTTTGCCGGGAAAGCTTGGTGAGGGTAATGAGCTGCTCCTCGAGCATACCGCTGAACGTACGGACCTGCGAGGGGTCATCTGCTTCTTGTTGGATGAGATAGTTGAGGTTATGAACGGCTTCGAGGGGGCCGTTTATCTCATGCATGACCATAGCTGCATACTGACCGGCCACGACAAGTTCCCGGTTGCGACTGATGATGTCCTGGATTTTCTGTGAGTGGTCAAGTTCGTGTTCAACTGGCTGATTCATAAAGAACTCCCGGTGAAATCGCTGGGGAGGGTGCCATTGGTTCGGCATCAACGTTTCGGAGGGAAGCGCCCCCGCAGGCCAGTTGTGAAGCTTCGACACCGCAGGTTCAACGTAGAAAGAAAACCCGCTATGTCCGCTAATAAACATTAGGATGGGGCTCGAAGTGAAAAAGGTGGTCTGTGAAACATGAATGAAGAATGAAACTTTTTGAAGCAACTATCAGCTTGCGGATCGGCGGGCGCTGGCAGCGGCGGCAAGTTCCTTCAGCAGCAGGTAGGTCTGGTTCCAATCGATGCAGGCGTCGGTAATGCTTTGGCCGTGGATGAGGGGCTTGCCGGGAACGAGCTTTTGAGCACCAGCGACGAGATTGCTCTCGATCATGACGCCAATGATGTTGCGGTTGCCAGCAGCGACCTGCGAGGCTACGTCGCTGCAGACGAGGGGCTGCCGCAGATGATCCTTATTACTGTTGGCGTGGCTGCAGTCGATCATTATGCGTGGCTGCAGACCAGCCTTCTCCATAGCAGCGGCCGTCTGGGCGACGGATTCGGCGTTGTAGTTGACCAGTTTGCGGCCGCCGCGCAAGATGATATGAGTTTCGCGGTTACCGGTGGTGACAAAGATCGCGGATTGTCCGTACTTGGTGTGACCGAGGAAGGTGTGGGAGTGAGACGCGGAGAGAATGGCGTCGATGGCGATCTGGATGTCGCCGGAGGTGGCGTTTTTGAAGCCCACCGGGCAGGAGACACCGGAGACCAGCTGGCGGTGAACCTGGCTTTCGGTGGTCCGGGCACCAATGGCTCCCCAACTGACCAGGCCAGCGATGTACTGCGGCGAAATCATGTCGAGGAACTCGGTTCCGGCAGGTACGCCCATTTCGGCGAGGTCGAGGAGAAGATGGCGAGCGAGTCGGAGGCCGTCGTTGATCTTGTAAGAGCCGTCGAGGTGCGGATCGTTGATGAGGCCCTTCCAGCCGACGGTGGTGCGGGGCTTCTCAAAATACACGCGCATGACGATGTGGAGGTCGGCAGAAAATTCGGCGATGGCAGATTTGAGCAGGGCGGCGTATTCGACTGCGGCTTTGGTGTCGTGTATAGAGCAGGGGCCGACGAGGACGAGGAGGCGCGGATCGCGATGGGCAAGGATGCGGGAGATGTCGAGGCGGGAGTTGAAGATGGTGGCTTCTGCCTCTTCGGTCACGGGCCGTTCTTCCTCCAGGAATACGGGAGGGAGGACGACCTTGGTCCACTGGATGCGAACGTCTTCAATGCCTTGATTCATGGGAGAAGCTTTGTTTCAGATTATCAGTGTTTTCGGGCGAACATTAGGGACGGAGGAACATAGGGAAGTAGGGACAAAGGGACATAGGGACGCAGGAATCTCAGCGGCGGGATTTGCGTTTGGCGTCGGCGCGGGGCCAGAACTGGAACTCGTCGCAGAAAAGTTCGCCGTTTAGATCGGAGACGCGCTGCGAGAGACGGGTTTGTGCGTCGGCGATGGCCTGGTTGTAGATTACGGGGCCGATCTCTTCGAGAAAGAAATTGAGCAGGAGGCCCGCCGGCATATCGCCGATTGGATCGAGGTTTTCCTCGAAGTAGCGCTGCATGGAGGCGATGGCGTCGGTGCGTTGCTGTTTTGTGAGTTCGAAGGTGACCATCGAAGCGGCTCCTGGCCAAGGGATGAATCCAGAATACTGAATGGTAGGGATGAAGGTCGCCGATGTGAGTGCGATTGCAGATGCATATTTATGCCGCCCTCGACGGATGTGGCTCCGTCTTAGGGAGCAATGTGTAGCTTATAGACTCCATGGTGGGAGAAGGTGATGGGCTGGGTGATTGTCGGTCGATGCCGTCGTTGGTGGGGGATCGGTTTTGCAATCGTGCTCTTGGGGATGGGCGCAGGGCATCACTTCAGCGCGATCGCGCAGGCAGATGCGTCGACTGCAGCGCAGCAGCCAGGAAGCGGCGATCCTGTACTGGCGCATCGGCCTCCGTCAAAGAGGAAGATCCTGCTGATCCCTGAAGGCAAGATCAAATTGGATGTGATGGTCAACGATGCAGCAGGGAAAGCAGTGGCGGGTTTGCAGCCGTGGGACTTCAAGATTCTGGACAATGGCCAGTCTCGCAAAGTGCTGTCGTTTCGAGCGTTCAACGATGCACGGGTCAAGCCTGATCCGCCCGTTGAGGTATTGATTGTCATCGATATGGTGAATCTGCCATTTCAGCAGGTGGCCGTTACACGGCAGGAGATATCGCAGTTTCTCGAGCAGGAAGGCGGACATCTGAAGGTGCCGGTGAGGCTACTACTGCTTACAGATGGGGGCATGAGGGTGCAACCGCGGCCTTCAATCGATGGCAACGCGCTGCTGGGTGTGGTGAAACAGATTAAGGGTGGCTTGAGAACGATTGATATGGCCATGGGGGCCGAGGGATTGCTGGAGCGTTTTCAGCGATGCGCGCGCCAGTTGACATCGATTGCGGAGAACGAGGCGCGTGTACCGGGCAGGAAACTGCTGATATGGGTGGGACCGGGATGGCCTATGCTGATTCGGCCGGAACTTGGGTACTACTCCGAACGAGACCAGAAGAGCTACTTTGACGGCATCGTGGAACTGTCGACCAGGCTTCGGGAGGCGCGCATGGTTGTCTACAGTGTGGCCCCGTATATTGGTGCAGATACGACGTTCAACATCCGGTACCAGGACTATCTCAAGCCGGTGAAGTCGCCGCGGGAGTCGGACCCCGGCGACCTTTCACTGAAGGTGTTGGCGACGCAGACGGGCGGGAAGATTCTGGGACCGGACAATGATATCGTGAGCCAGATCAACAAGTGCATCGCAGATGCGAATGATTTCTACCAGCTTTCGTTTGATCCGCCGGCCGCCGCGCACGCCGATGAGTATCACGATTTGAAGGTCGTGGTGGACAAGCCGGATATGGCGGTGCGTACAAATACGGGTTACTACGATGAGCCGGGTCCTTGAGACTGAGATTGATCGGAACGCGGGATCTAACGGTGCAGCACACGTTTCTTCCGCAGCAGCCAGACTCCTGCCGAGAGTGTGAGCCAGACCAGCGTTGCGAGGATGAAGGTCTGAGCGAGCTTGGCGCGCGGCAGCCAAATTGCGGATCTTCTTTTTTCCATCGGTTTGCTCGCCCTCGATGATGCCGATGAGTCGCGCGCACACTGCGATGCTGGGGAAGGCGGGTTCATCCATGAGGAGCAGAACGTCACTGGGATCGCCGTCGGGGGCGAGTGTCCGGGGCAGGAATCTGAAGTCGTATGGGAAGTTCATACCGGCGGGCAAAGCTTTCTTGAGGATGAAGATGTTCTGATCGACATCGAAGGCAAATTTGTTGCGACTGCCTTTAGGAGTTTCGATGATGACTTGAATGAGTTCCTCATCTTTATCTACCGGTTGAAGGAGGACGGGCTTGGCCATGCTCCGCTGGGTCTTTGTGCATTTCACGCTTCGCGTGGATTCACGTGGTTTTCATCTTTCGTGTCTTCGAGTTGAGAGTTGCGGACGAACTGATTCGGTTGCCCTAAGCCGCCCATCTGAACCAGTCTGGGCCGGGCAGGCTGTCGGAACTTGACAGTGTTGCTGTGAGATTTCTAGAATTGATAAGGGGAGTCTCGCCCATTTTGGGTTGTAAATATCTCACTATGGGAGGATTAAGGCCGTTTCAGGGTTCATGGAAGGAAACTGGCCTGCACTTCCGGCGAGGTAGCTGATCTGATGCCTGAGACACGCGTGAGTCCGCGGGAGCGGCTTGTTCTTACGGCGATTATCGAGCTCTATATTGCTACCGGGGAACCTGTGGCCTCGCAGACGGTTGCAGACCATTTTGCACACAAGGAAGGATTGAGCTCGGCGACGATCCGGAACGTGATGGTGTCGCTAAGTGAAGCGGGACTGCTGGAGCAGCCGCACACCTCGGCTGGACGGGTGCCCACGGCGGCCGCGTTTCGCTATTACGTAGAGCAGATTACGAGGCCCGATGCGCCGATGGGGCGGATCGGGATCGGTGGTGCCGCATTTGCATCGCTGCCGCAGGCTGGAATGCCGCTGAGCGAGGAGCGCAGGGAGCAGATCGAGGAGAGCTTCTCGGGCGTCACGAGTTCGAACGAGTACCTGGAACGTACCTCGCATGTGCTGGCGCTGATTTCGAGTGGACTGGGAGTGGCGCTGGCGAGCGGGACGGCGGACCAGGTGCTGGAACATATTCATTTTTCGCGGCTGTCGGTCGGGCGCGTTCTGGCCGTGGTGGTTACGCGGGCGGGGGCAGTGCTGGACAGAGTTTTGGTTCTTGACCGCGAGATGACGCATCTGGAACTGGAGACGGCAGCGAGGTATCTGAACGAGACGTTTCATGGTTGGCCGATCGAGCGTATTCGGACCGAAGTGACGCGCCGGATGGATGAGGAACGCGCGGCTTACAACCAGTTGCTGACGTCGGTGGAGGAACTCTGCCGCAAAGGTGCACTGGAGGTGGGCGACGCGGCATCTGTGCTTTTTGTGGACGGCATGGCGAATCTGATTGCGGTGGAGGTGGACCGCGAGCGTTTGAAACAGATGCTTTTGGCGCTTGAAGCCAAGCAACGCCTTGTGGATTTGCTGACGGCCTATGTGAATGGCAGCCAGCAGGAAGTACGTGTAGTTGTAGGACTGGATGAGGCTTCCCCCGCGATGCAGGACCTGGTGCTGATCGGGTCGCCGGCCCGACTGGGTGGAACCAGCCTGGGGACGGTGGCAGTGATTGCGCCTACCCGCATCCAATATCAGGAGATGATCCAGGCAGTGCGTTACGTAGCGAGGCTTTCGGAGCGGATCCTGGAGATTCCGACTCAGTAAAAGGCCCGGAAAACTACAGCCGGGTTGGCGCGGATGCAAGTCCCTATGCAGTGGGGTTTTGCGCCGTGAGAGGCCGCCGGATTAAGCGGCCAGTTGCCGAGGAATTTATCATTGACTAAGAAGCGAAATATTTGGGGAATTCGTAGAGATATGGCAGAGAAGGATGCAGATTTGACGGCGTTGGAAAACACGGAGACGGTCGTAGCGGAGGGCGGATCGGCGGAGAGTGCCGAGACACCTGCGGCCGAGGTTCAGGGTGAAGAGGCTACGGTTGGTCGAGCGGAGTTTGAACAACTGAGGTTCGAGTATGACCAGCTCAAGAAGGAGCGCGATGCGCTGGTGGATCGGCTGGCGCGGTTGCAGGCAGAGTTTGAGAATGCGCGCAAGCGTGCAGAGAAAGAGAAGGCCGATTTTAAAGACTTCGCTATCGGTTCCGTCGTGGAGCAGTTTCTGCCGGTGTTGGACAACTTTGAACTGGCGCTGAAATCGACTGGTTCGCTGGAGCAGTTGCGTGCGGGTGTGGAACTGATTGTGAAGCAGATGGAAGAGATCCTGCGCGGCCTGCAGGTGCAGCCGGTGGTGACGGTTGGTGAAGAATTTGATCCCCGTCATCATGAGGCGATGGGGTCAGTCGAGCGCGAGGATATGCCGGATCAACACGTGGCGGAAGAGATTCGCCGCGGGTATCGACTGCGCGAGAAGCTGCTGCGGCCGGCGCTGGTGCGGGTGGTGTCCAATCCAAAACAGACGAGCGAGTGAACGCGATTGGCGTTCAGGATTAACCTTTCCAGGGCGTGAAGACCTGGACGGCGAAGACGCGCGGGGTGAACCCCGCGCCACCATCGAGAGAGGGTTGTACAGGGTTTGAATACGAGAGTGGCTAAAGCTGACTATTACGAGGTGCTGGGCGTTTCGCGAGAAGCCAGCGAACAGGATTTGAAAAGCGCGTATCGCAAGCTTGCGCTCAAGTTCCATCCGGATCGCAATCCGGGGAATCATGCTGCGGAAGAGAAGTTCAAAGAGGCCAGCGAAGCATACCAGGTGCTGAGCGACGCGGACAAGCGCGCGGCCTACGACCGTTACGGTCATGCGGGCGTGAGCGGCGGAGGTCCCGGCGGATTCGGCGGCTTCTCGGGTGCGGTCGACCTGGGGGATATTTTCGGAGACCTGTTCGGCGAGATGTTCAACATGAATGCCGGACAGCAGAGGGGCGGGCGCCAACAGCGCGGCGATGACTTGCGCTTTGATCTTGCGATTGACTTTGAAGAGGCGATTTTCGGAACCGAGAAGGAAATCAGAATTCGCCGGCTCGAAGCCTGTGAAACCTGCAAGGGAACGGGGAGTGCTTCGGGACGCGGGCCGTCGGTGTGTCCGCAATGCCATGGACGCGGGCAGATCCGCTATCAACAGGGATTTTTCTCCGTTGCGCGGACATGTAACGCGTGCTCGGGGCGCGGATCTATCATCGGCGATCCCTGCCAGACTTGTCGCGGAGAGACGCGGCTGACAAAGGAGATCAAGCTCAACGTTAAGGTGCCGCCGGGTGTCGAAGAGGGAACGCGAATCCGGTACACGGGCGAGGGCGATGTGGGCCGCGGCGGAGCGCAGAGCGGCGACCTGTATGTTGTGCTTGCAATTCGCAAGCACGACTTTTTCGAACGCGAAGGGCAGAACCTGCATTGCGTGATCCCGATAAGCTTTCCGCAGGCTGCGCTAGGGACAGAAATCGAGATTCCGGGTGTGGACGGCCCGGTTATGCTGAAGATTCCCGAGGGCACGCAAAGCGGGAAGGAGCTTCGAATTCGCGCAAAGGGCGTTCCGTATCTCAACGAAAAGGGACGCGGCGACTTGATCGTGAGGGTCGTGGTACAGATTCCGAAAAAGCTGAGTCGCGCGCAACGCGATCTGATTACGGAACTGGGAAACTCGATGTCGGTGGAGAACAAACCGACGTCGCCGGGATTGCTCGACAAGATGAAGGATCTGTTCAGCTAGAGCGCGACTGTCCCGGCGCGGTCCGACGGCTAGTCGATGAAGTAGCCGATGTCGGTCAGGACGGTGTCGTTCAAATCGACTCCGAGCAGCTTAGCGCCGAAAGGAGTTCCGAGGTCTTTTTCGAAATTCTGCAGCACATAGGCAGGCAGATCGGTTTGCCGCCGAAGCAAACGCAACAGGGCAGCGCTATCGGTTGGGCACTCGTAGTCTCCTGGCAAACCGCAAGCTGGGCGGATCGTCAGCGAGAGGGGAATCGTTCCAGGGCCAGGCTGGAAACATTCTGCAGGCCGCGTTATGAGATTCACTCGCATGCGGGCATATTGACACCGGTGTGTGGAAGGCTCAACGGTACCTAAGAGTTATTTCGTGAACCAAACGGGGGAAGCGGCCGAATTGTTGAGATTCTGTCGTTACGAAAGGGTGTTTCGCTGCATCGGAATGACTTGTCAGAATAGGGCGATGCTGCGGCACGGGCATTGCATTACTTCAGAACGAAGTGTGCAGCGTTACAACGCCTGCGAAAAGGGATCACTCGTCCCACGACCGCGCAAATTCGACGCGAAAGCTCTCGGGTAAATCGTTCGGCTTGAGCACGACCGCCGCGAGGCGAACGAACCGCTTTCGATTGATCGTCTTTATTAATCTGAATAGAATCAGTCGAACTTGAATTCGCGCGTACGAGGGGACTGCTCGTGGCGACGGCACGCTCGAGGGAGCTTTACTCCGACCAATTCAGGTCAAAGAGACGGCTGTCTTTTTCGCGCGAGCCATGTGCCCGACAGCCGAGCGACCTTCGCGATCGAATGAGTTTGGATTCCGGCGAAATTGAATCAGAGGTGCTCGATGGGAGGATCAGCTCTGGGTGGAGTGTAAGTGGTTGATTTTAATGGTCGGGGAGAGAGGATTTGAACCTCCGACCCCCTGGTCCCGAACCAGGTGCTCTACCAGGCTGAGCCACTCCCCGAACATGGTGTACAGGTGCGTATCATCGGGCGCCGCCTGGTGCGTTTTCCCGCTTGATACGCTTCGTCAAGTGTAGCAGAATCTCCGGCGTGATGTCTGAAGACGGCGCCGTTGAATCTCGTTCGCATTCAGCAAGTTTCGGCGGCTCTTTGGGAGGGCAGGTCTGGATTGCGCATGCAAAAGACTGAGCCCGCCAAGTGTCGGGGGCGGGCTCGTGTTCGCAATGCGCGGAATTGGCTCTACTATTTTCCCGGGGTCGTCGGTGGGACTGCACCGGGGAAGATCCCTGGGATCGGCTCGCGCCGCTTCTGCTCGTCGACCGGGTTAGGTAGCGGTTTGCGCGGAATCATCTGGTCGCGCTGTGCGGCGTTATACACGAAGATCGCTTCTACCGTGGCGATCTGCTTCAGGTCGGCGGGCTGCAGCCGTTCGACGACATCCTGGTTGGAATGATGCGTGCGGCTTTCGTAGTCCAGGTCATCCTGGATGAACTGGAAGCCCGGGATGCCCACGGCGTCGAAGCTCAAGTGATCGGTTCCACCGGTATTCCGCATGGTCAGCGTAGTTACGCCGAGGTCCTTGAGCGGTGCCATCCACTGCGCAAAGATGGGCGCGACGGCGGCGTTGCCCTGCGCGTAGATGCCGCGAATCTTGCCGGAGCCATTGTCGACGTTGAAATAGGCGGAGACGAGTTTCTGCTCTGGTTTGACTTCGAGAGGTCCCGTAGCGCGGCGCATGAATTCGGGCAAAGCCACCTGGTCGGGAGCGGTGGAGAGCGCAGCGGAGCCGAAGTGCTGCCTGCAATAGCCCCTTGATCCGAAGAGCCCTTGTTCTTCTCCGGTCCACAGCGCGATGCGAATCGTTCGGCGCGGCTTGACGCCAAGCGCTTCGAGAATGCGCACGGCTTCCATAGCTACAATGGTTCCTGCTCCGTTATCGGTCGCACCGGTTCCCGCGATCCAGCTGTCGAGGTGCCCGCCGAGCATGACGACTTGATCTTTCAGTTTCGGATCGGTGCCAGGAATTTCGGCAACGGTGTCATAGGCATGCTCATGCTCACCGGTAAATTTGGTGTCGATATTGATCTCGACGGAGACGGGTACATGCGCCTCGACAAGCCGATAGAGACGTCCGTAGCTCTCGATGGCGGCGACGGCAACTGGAATCTTCACGCGCTTCTCGGCCAGGTAGGGAGTGCGGCCGAGCGTGGCGCCATTGTCGTCAAAGAAGGTGCCGCCGCTGCCGCCGCCATTCTTGCCATCGCGGCTGGGTTCGATCACCGCAGCAACTTTTTCGTCGGCAAAGAACTGGGCGATCTTGTCGATCATGCGCATGCGTTCCATATACGTGCGCATGCGCGCCTGCATTGCCGGGGGAAGTCCGCCTCCGGCAGCGTTGACGGGAAATTCGGCGATCTCTTGCAGTTGCTGGTCTGTATTGCGGTCGAAGAGAGCCTTATCCACGGGCGGAACTTCACGCATGGCGCCGTAGAGTACAACCTTGCCGGCGAGCTTTCCCTTATATTGATCAAAGTCTTTGTCAGTTTGAATGTTGACGAAGACCACGTCGCCGGTAACCGGACCGGGCGTTGCGGGAGACCATGGCGTCGACTGCAGAATCAGCACTGCCGTATCGGGGGTAACCATGCGGGCCCACGTGTTGATCTGCTGCCATCCGAGTCCGAACTCACCCCAATCTTCAAGATGAGCATTTTCCAGCCCGATTTTGGTCAGGGTATCGCGCGTCCACTCATTAGCCTTCTTTGCATTGGGCGAGCCAGTGAGGCGCGGGCCGATGCCGTCCATCAATGCTGAAGCAAACTCCATGACATGGGAATGATTCAGGCCTTCATCGCGAATCCGCTGGTACATCCCCATGTCGAGGGACTCGCTGGCGGGCTGGACTTCAGTGTAGGGATCGACTGGGGCGGGTGACGGTGCCGGCTTCGGTTTTTCGGCGGCATAAAGAACCGCGGCAACAGCCAGCAGCGCCGCCGGGGAAAGGCGGGCGAATGAAATGCGCATCTTCTGGGCTCCGGTGGGAATGGGGTGTGATACCTGTGCAGGAATTCTATGGTATTCAACCCCCCAATTGCCCACAAATAAATACGGCATGCGCGTTCAGTCACCTGAGCCGATGAGTGCTTTAGTCGCTCTTTTTTTCGTCCGCAGCAACCGGCAGATCGAGAGCAACCAAGGCGAATCGAGTCTTACCGTCGAGGGGATCTTCAAAGCCAACGATGTGCTGGTGGCGCTTGGATCCAGCTTTGAGTTGAAGGCCGCCGTGGCTGCCAAAGTCTTTGTCATCGATCTTCACGTTTCCGTGATTCCCGCTGTCGCTGCAGTTCAGACCCTCAGAAGTCGAGGTGGGCGTGCCGACAGGCGAATTTCCCTGGCAGGTGATTACATCGCCGTAGCGGCCCAGGGCCTTTTTGTAAAACGCGGTCACCTTATCCTGCGCATCCGGAGTAGCGTAGTTGACGGCCCGGACGCGCAGCGTCCACTCTCCAAAGCCCATGTTTATGTCGGCAGACTTGTCGTGCTGATTGTCCTTCACAATTTCAGCACCCGGGTAGACGGGGAGTCCCAGATCGGCAGCGGAAATCTGGTTGGTATTGACATGAACTCCCCCAAACGGAGTATCGACCTGAACATTCTTCTCTTTCCCGTTTGCATCCTTGTCGACGTGGACCCGGCAGCCAGCAATTCCTGTGGCCAGAGCCGTTCCCAGCACAATACAGATCGCCTTTCGATTCATCAGATTCACCCTCACTGTCTGTAGTACGGTACGGCGGCGCCGCCGGTTCCGCTGGTTCATAATCACATTCGAATATCTTAGTGCTAACTGGTACTACTTTCTTTTAGAACGGGGGTTAGTATTCTCAGTAGTTTGTAGACCATGACTGGTTCACGTAGGAAATACGGGCATCGAATGGATGTGTTTCTGGCACCTCGCCTCGTTGCCTTGGCGGCTGAAACCAGCGCAGTAGAAGACGAAAGGACCCTTGTATGTTTGCTCTCAACCCCTCCAAACGAATCCTACTTGCTGCTGTGTGCGCCGCAGCAACGGCAGCGGCAGCATCGGCTTGCGCGCAAGATGACCCTCCACCCGAAGCCGGTCGCATCTCGTATATCTCGGGGAACGTATCGATACAGCCCATTACCTCGGACGACTGGGGCCAGGCGTACCCCAACCTCCCGGTAGGTCCGGGCGACCGCATCTTTACTGACTCCGATGGGCGCGCGGAGATCCAGATCGGCCAGACCTATATTCGTGTGGGTCCGAATACTGACATCACGCTGGTTGACGATTCACAGTTCAACATCAACGTGGGCGTCGCTCAAGGGTCAATCCGGCTCCACAGCTACGGGCTATGGCCACGGCAACTTCTGGATGTCAGTACACCGAACGGAAACGCAGAGTTCGCGAATTCGGGTGATCTGCGCATTGATGTTATGCCCAACGAGGGTGCAACGGTGTTCACCAACCTGGGACAGTTCGCCGATGTTACCGCTGCCGGAGACTATCGCCAGGAACTCGATTATGGCCAGTCGCTCGAGCTGGCCGGGTCGAACCCCGTTTACCCACAATGGCTGCAGCCTGCCGGCCCTGACGACCTTGATTCATGGAGCCAGGAGCGCGACCACGACCTTTCGCGGGCGGTCTCGTTTCAATATGTGAGCCCTGACATTCCGGGTGCAGCAGACCTCGACGCCAACGGCGACTGGCAGCCTGCAACGGAATACGGTGCGGTGTGGTTTCCTCGAAATGTCTCAGCAGATTGGCAGCCGTATCACAACGGGCACTGGATCAATCGCGATCCGTGGGGATGGGTATGGGTCGAGGATGAATCGTGGGGTTATGCTCCTTTCCATTATGGTCGGTGGGTGAACTACAGCGGCAGGTGGGGATGGGTACCCGGACCGGTGAATGTGCGTCCGATCTGGTCTCCGGCGCTGGTGGTGTTTGCAGGCGGGATTCACTTCGGTGAAGGGGGCGCTGGTCTCTCCGTCTGGTTCCCTCTGGGACCGGGAGAAGCTTATCGCCCGTGGTACAAGTGCAGCCCACGCTATGTGGACCAGGTAAACATCACGAATATCCGCGAGTCTTCGCGGGTGCACGTGCGGAACACCTACGTGAATGTCGTCAACGTCACCAACATCACTTATGTGAATCAGACGCGCGGTGCAACGGCGATGCGGGAGGACGACTTTGCTCACGGACGTTCAGTGCGCAATGTTGCGGTAAGGGTCGATCCACGGGAGATGCAGCAGGCACGGGCGCTGCAGCAACCCCAGGTGGCTCCGACCCCACGAGCGTTTATTTCTCGCCCGGTCACTCGTCCTGTTCCAGTCTCGGTGCAGAGGCCAAATCTGATCAATCAACAGGGCAGGCAGATTGCGGCGCGGCCGGGCGCAACTCCGGTCGCTCCGCCAGTCAGGCATCAGCCTGAGGTAAGGCCTCTGCCCGGACGTACGATTGTGGCGGCGCCAGCGCGTCCACCTCTGAATGGCCCGGGGGGGAGGCAGTTCCCGGGGGCGCAAAACGGCCAGGATCAGAGACCGAACAACGGCTACCAGGGAATTAGCCCGCGTGCAAACCCGGTGGCGCCTGTACAAGGAATTCAGCGTCCAACCAATCCGCCTGCAAATAATCAATACGAGCGGCAATCGGGCCAACAACCCGTGCAGCCGACGGGCCAGCCTGCAGCTCCGCCAAATTATCGCCAGCAGGATCGGCCGAACCAGCCACCGAGCAATAACGATCGTCAACAAGGACCCCAACCCGTGATGCCTGGAGTGCAACCGACGGGCCAGCCTGCATCTCCGCCAAGTTATCGCCAGCAGGATCGGCCGAACCAGCCACCGAACAATAACGATCGTCAACAAGGACCCCAACCCGTGATGCCTGGAGTGCAACCGACAGGCAGGCCGGTACAGCCACCTCCGAACTCGCAGCAGGATCGGCCAAACTTCCAGCAAGGTGTACGGCCGAACCAGTCACCGAATAATAACGATCGGCAACAGGGACCGGAACCTGTGATGCCTGGAGTGCAGCCGACGGGCCTGCCGGTGCAGCCACCTCCGAATTTGCAGCAGGATCGGCCAAATTATCAACAGGATCGCAGGCCAAACCAAGCACAGCCCCAGAATCCGCCTTCGCAGCAGCATCACCAGGAATTCGGCCCGATGCAGTCGAACAAGCATGCGGATCAGGCGGCTCCGCCGGCGAACAATCCGCCGCAAGGCCGACCGATGCAACCGCTACCGCAACAGCGGGAGGCTGTCCCTTCCCCGCAGCGGCCAACTTATCAGCCGCAGGCAAGGCCGACTTCTCCGCCGCCAAACCGCGAGGCGGCTCCGCCACCGCAGAACAAGCAGCAGAATGATCAGAAGCAAGACAAGGATCAGAAGAAGAAAAGAAGACGACAAGAAGAAGCACGACTGATCGAAAGGCAAATGAATCAGGGCCGCTGCGCGTTCACGCAGCGGCCCTTTGATGTGTCATGGATGCGATCCCTTGTTCGAAACGGCGTGTGCAGGCAAGAGTTGACAAAGGGGGATGCAGGGATCACCGTTAGCCTACGTAATCAATGTGCTCCGTGGTGATCTTCAGTTTTTCCATCGGCGGTGCCGCCGGTTGCCCACAGGATGCACGCGAAGAACACTGCAGCGATGACGGGTACGACAACGAACGGGGAAGTAATCATGTTTAAAGCTCCCTGACTCCTAGATTAGCAAATCGGCCGGATTTCTTCATTCGAGGGCCCCAAAAAACGCAGTCCCGCGCGCAGGTTTATCATTCATAGAGTCGCCCGCAATTTGAGCGAGTGTCCGTGATCCAACCAGGAGTAACTCCATGAACGAAAACAATCCAGCATCGCCCCGCAGCCGGGGACGTCGCGACTTTTTGAAGATTGGCGGAGCCGCAACCGCGGCGCTTCTGACTCCCTCCGCATTTGCCGCTAACGCCGAACAAGACGCTTCCGGCACTGCCGTTGAACCCGCGCACGCCCGAGGCCATGCCCACGCGCAACCTGGGCAAGACCGGCTACAAGGTTGGCATCTTTTCGCTGGGCGGGCAGGCTGCGTTGGAGAAACCGAAGAACTTTGACATCGCAGTGCCGATCATTGACCGTGCGCTTGATCTTGGTGTGAACTATCATCGACACATCATCAATCTATGGCGGCCCCGATCGCTGGAGCGAGCAATACGTAGGCAAGGTGATGGCAAAACGCCGCAACGAGGCATTTCTTGCGACCAAGACCAAGGAGCGGACGCGCGATGGGTCGATGCGCATGATTGAGAAGTCGCTCGAGTTGTTGCAGACCGATCACGTGGATCTTTGGCAACTGCACGATGTGGGCACCATGTACGATGTTGACCAGATCTTTGCAAAGGGCGGCGCGATGGAAGCGCTGCTCGATATGCAGCAGCAAAAGGTGGTTCGGTATCTGGGCATCACGGGCCACTACAGGCCCGATGCGCTGATTGAGTGCATTCACCGGCACGACTTCGATTGCATTTTGATGGCGATGAACGCGGCCGACCCGCACCACTACAGCTTCAACGAGGCGCTGCTGCCGCTGGCAGTCGAAAAGCAGATGGGCATTATTGGCATGAAGATCCCAGGCCGCGGGCGCATCTTGTCCACCTGGACACCGCCGCCGATCGAGCAGCAGAAGCACTCGTGGGAAGGCATGACGATCCAGACCGACAAGCCGGGCACGCTGACCATGCGGGAGGCGATGTACTACACGCTTTCGCGGCCGGTGAGCACGGTGATTATCGGATGCGATACGACCGCCCAACTCGAAGAGAATGTGCACCTGGCGCGCAATTTCACGCCGATCAATGAACAGCAGCAGACAGAACTGGTGGCGAGGGCCGAGCCGTGCGCCAAGCCGTCGCTGTTCTTCCGGTTCTACGACCGGCCGTAATGGAAGACATGAAACGAGGAAGCCCCACCTCACAGCGGTGGGGCTTTCGTGTTTTTTGCTTTCCTCACTGTGCATTTTTTTCGATTCTGATAGCATCCCGCGCATGAATCAAACCTCTACGCTTTACGACTTTGCAACTCAGATCCTCGCGAGCAGAAACTTCTTTGAGCGCTCGACCAGCGTTTTGGAAGAGGCCGACTCACAGTTTCGCCCACGCGAAGAGATGATGACGGTGGCGCAGCAAGTCGCCCATGCCGCACAGACTCTCGACTGGTTCATCGATGGAGTGACACGGCCAGGCGGGTTCGATCTCAACTTTGAAGAGCAGAGCAGTATCTGGAGAGAATCGAAATCGCTCGCGAAGGCACGCACTGCATTCGCGACTGCTTGTGAGCGTGCCGTCGAGTTCCTGCGGTCGAAAACACCGGAGCAGCTTGCGCATCCGCTTCCGCTAGGTCCGATCATGGGTGGGCAGCCGACGAGCGAGATCGTATGGGCCATGGTGGAGCATACGGCCCATCATCGCGGCGCTTTAGCCGTGTATGCGCGGCTACTGGGCAAAGTTCCGCCCATGCCATACGGCGGCTGAGTTGAATAAACCAATAAGAGTGGCTCCTCGCGGTGTTGCCGGAATACCTAGCGAATTCCCACCGTCCCAGTCACTGATCGGATGAGCGCAGCGGAATCGTATCCAACGCCGTCTTTGAAAACCATCTCTACCTTTTCCACGTTCTCGATCTTGTCTGCAGGGTTGCCGCCGAGCACCACGATGTCGGCCGCTTTGCCCGGAGCGATGGACCCGATCACGTTGTCCTTGCCCATGTATTTCGCCCCGTTGAGTGAAGCAATGCGAATCGCCTCGACCGGAGTGAACCCTGCCTCGACCAGCAACTCGAGATTGCGCTGGTCACCAAAGCCGGGCACCACGCCGCCATATCCGGTGGGATCGCAACCGGCCATCAGCAGTCCGCCCGCAGCAACAAATTCATGTTCGAATTGCATTTCCTTGTGAAGAAGCGTTTGACCCAGTTGCTGCTCCGCCCGGGCCGCCCGCACGGTGAGGTACTCTTTTGCAGCTTCTATGTTCAACGTCTTCAGTGCGGCGCCTTCGCGCTCCATCGGAGGACGATTGCCGGCCATTGTTTCAAAAACGGCCAACGTTGAAGTAATCGCCACGTGGTGCGCAACTAGGTCAGCGATCATATCGCGCACGGGAGCGCCTTCGACATCGATGTCCTTTGCGAGGTTGTTCATAGTTTCGCGTTGACTGGGGCATTGGTCCGGCTTTTTATCGGAAAGAAATTCGGTGTCCACCACAAGACCGTGTTCGAGGTTATCGATGCCCAAGGCCGCTGCCTGCCTGAATCCGATGGAGCAGAGATGGCCTGTGATTTTGAGTCCGTGTGCATGGGCGTGATCGATTGCCGTTTTCAGCTCATCCGCCGTGAGGTAGTTATATGCCTTATACGAAGTCACACCTTCCGCTGCCCAATAGTCGACAAGGCGCGCCGCATCATCGGGGTCGCTCAGCTGATGCATCTGAATGGCAAAAGTGCCTTCACCCTCAAGGTACGGCCCCGTGATGTCGAGTTTGGGGCCGGGGATTTTTCCAGCCTCGATCGCGCGCTTCAATTCGAGATCGGTATAGGGTTCGAGGCTGCCTCCCGTGCGGGCTGTTGTTACGCCGCCTGCGAGGTAGAGGCGTGGCGCACTGTCTGCCGCTTCCGCATAAAGGGCGAGTCCGTCGGCAGGACGATCGGGCAAAGGATAGAAGAGATGCTCGTGCATCCCCACGAGGCCAGGCATCACGGTTTTACCTGTCATGTCCAGAACTTTTGCATTTGCGGGAAAATCTCCACGCGATTTGGCATCCTCGAGTGCGGTGATCTTGCCACCTTCGATCACGATGCGCTTGTCGTCCTGCGGCGCGGCTCCTGTGCCGTCGATCACGCGCACATGATCGAGCACGAGCACCGGGGCGTCCTCTCTGATGTAGGCTGCAAGCGGAGATTTGCGCTGAGCTGCGCACGACAGGCTCAGTGCAACTGCGAAGCACAGCATGGCTGTGCGCTCAAAAGTTTGCATGAGATTCAGGCCACCGGGGAAGAGATTGGGTTCCTCGCAGCAAGTCTCGATCACCGCGCGATCTGTGTCAATCGGGAAATGCGGAGGCCGCGCACTTCAGCCTCTGCGCTTCCTCAAAACCCAGGTTGTCATGCAGCGATAATCCTGCACGATCGTGGTTTTCAGCGGATCCACCAAGACTGCATTCAACTCTTCGACGAGATCCATTAGCATCTCTTCATTGACCAGAAACCATTTTGATCCGTCCCCGACGACGAAGATATTTTCTCCCACTCGCTCGAAGTCCATGCCGATCCTTGATCCCAATCGGCAGAACAGCATCCCCCCTGGCCTCAAGACTCGCCAGAGCTCTGCCAGCATATTTCGAAAGTGCTCCTCGTCTTGTGCGAAGTGGAGCACAGAGGAGCACATGACAACGTCCGCGAATCCATCAGCGAGTGGGAGACGGTCGATAGGCGCGACCTGGAAATTCTCTGGACGGCAAACCCGTCGATAGCGAAGCAGATAACTGGCGAACGTGGTCAATCGCCTTTGCATCCAAGTCCACCGCGAAGACCTCACAGCCTTCGCGCAACAGGTGAACAATGTTTCGGCCATAACCGCAACCGGCATCGAGAACGCGCATGCCGGCATTGATATTGCCGCGCAGAATCTGATCGAAGACATAAATATCGATTTGTCCGAACTGTTCTTGAATGGTCAAAGCCAAGGTTGGCACCATTTCTGCAGAGAAGATTAGAGGAAGCGAGCTTTCTCGATTTGACAGGCTACGACGAACGGATCGAAGCCCGAACTCGATTCTCCTCAAACTTCGACGTTAAGGTATAACCGGTAATGCTCGTCGTTGATTGCTGTGAAGGGCCGCATCGCGACGTTACCAGAAGCCGTCATCGCCTGCCAGTTAGTGGAGCCGTCGGCGATTTGTGCAACCGAGGCCAATTCCTCCGGATGCATCTTCTCGGGGATCTTTCCCACAGCAAAAAGCGAGAGCGGACCGTGAACCGCAGCAACGAGCCTGGGGTGTTGTGGATCCACGGCCTGAAGCGAGGTGGGCATGTCGAACTCCACCTCGATGCGATCGCCCTTTTTCCACGTGCGGTGAAGGCGCGCGAACTGGCCCGGTGTAGGACTCGATGTTGCGCGCTTGCCATTCACGGCTATGGATGTTCTTGGTCCAGCCCACTCGGGGATACGCACAAAAACCGCAAATGAAACAGACTTGTCGGTGACAACTTCGATTTGAGTTGATGGACGATGCGGATAATCGGTGCGCTGCACGAGTTCCACGCGCTGGCCGCCGCGCTTCCACGTCACACGCGATGGAACGAACAGGTTCACGTAGACGCCGTCGTTATCGGCGAAGTACGAACTGATGCCGTAGTCGGCCGTGATCTGCGAAAACGTTCCCGTACAGCAGTGCCATTTGTAGGGGTGATAGAACTTCGAGCTGTTTTCGTTGTAGTCAGAGTAGTAAAAACCGTGGCCATCTTCCTTGATTGGCATGGCGCCGAGGATGCAGTTGTAGAGCACACGCTCCATGCTGTCGCCGTAGCGGCTGTCTTTGGTTGTTCGCAGCAGGTAACGCGTAATCTTGAAATGCGCATAGGAACCGCATGGCGTCTCGAAGCTCGAATGAGTCCTGGTCAGACTCTCGCCGATTTCGCCGCTGCCGGGTTTGCGAAAATTCTCATCAGGTCCCCAACCGCCGGTGGCGAAGCTTTGCGTGCGCACAAAATCGAATCCATTGCGTGCTGCGCGGAGATACTTCTCGTCGCCCAGCACGAAATACGCCTGCATGGCGCTGCTCATGGCGTTGACGTGGCTGTAGGCGTGCTTGCCGGGGAGCACATTTTCTCCGGCCGCGAGCGGATCCCAATACCAACTGTCGGCCAGAAAATGCGTGCCCAGGTCCTTGTAGCGGTCGCCAGCACCGCGTTGCCAGGCAAGGAAGAAGTTTTCTGGAAGCGTATATGGTTCATCCCAGCAGAACGAATCATCCCTGTGCGGACGTGCATATTGCTCTGCCCGAGAAATTCCGCCCGGCGGGAGGTGCTTGAGGACTGAGTCGAGCGTCGCATCGAGAGCGTTGAAGGCCCGCGGTGCGCCAGCAAGCTCATATGCATCGATCATGCCGATTGAGATCTTGTCGTAGGTATAAGCGGGGAAGCGGTTGTCGTCCCAGAAGTGCGAGGTAATTGCGGGAGCAAATGCCGTGACGAGCCGGTGCACTTTTTCCTGCGTGGCCTTGTCGCCGGTGGCAGCGTAATCGCGCGCGAGGCCCGAGAGATATTGTCCGAAGCTGTGCCCGGGTGCAAAGCCATTATTGCCGGGCTTGTCGAGGGCACTTAGCGGTGCCCAACTGTACCAGCCGCCCATATCTTCGCCCGGAGAAGGTAATCCGGCGCGCTGGCGAAAAGGCTTCAGGAGCGAATCTTCGTCGAGCGCGCGATAGAAAGCGTGATTGCGATCGAATTGCTCACGCAGTGGTCCTTCCAGCAGTTCGACGTCCCCGTAGCCGAACTGGCTGAGCGGCGGCGTGATCTGCAGCGACTCATGCGTATGCGCGAATCCATCGTGCGGATGAACGAGAGCCGCTGCAGCAACGGCTGCCCCAGTTTTGAGAAACGTGCGGCGGGATTGGACCTGCGTGATCGACATGGTCTCCCCCAGATGGATTTTAAAGCTCCGCAACCACACATGGAAATTGAATGCAAATTGCGGTTCGTCAATCCATGTGATTGATGAGGGAAGCAATGCAGGCTGCGCCAAAGCCATTGTCGATGTTCACAACGGACACGTTCGGCGAGCAGGTGTTCAACATACCCAACAGAGCGGCGACACCGCCGAATGAGGCGCCATATCCCACGCTTGTAGGCACAGCCAGAACAGGCGCATTGACAAGGCCGGCTACGACGGTCGGCAATGCGCCTTCCATGCCGGCGCAGACGATGAGGACGCGCGCGGATTGCAACGATTGTTTCTGTGCAAGCAGGCGATGGATTCCGGCGACGCCGACGTCGGCGATCAACTCCGTTTCATTTCCCATGAGGCGCGATGTAACGGCCGCTTCTTCTGCGACAGGCAGGTCGCTGGTGCCCGCGCAGACTACGCAAATATTTCCTCTGCCCACCGGAGCCTTTGTCTGTTCGAGCGTGATGGCGCGGGCCATCTCATGGTAGGTCGCTCGCGGCTCGGCGCTGTTGACGGCTTCGAAGCATTCGCGGGATGCTCGCGTGGCTAGTACATTGCCGCCTGCTTTGGCCATGTGTGCGAAAATCCGGGAAACCTGCTCGGTGGTCTTTCCTGCAGAGAAGATCACTTCCGGCATCCCGGTGCGCAGTGCGCGGTGGTGGTCGAGCTTGGCAAAGCCGAGGTCTTCAAACGGCAGGTCTTTCAAGCGCTCCAGCGCTTCCGGAACCGAAGAGCGCCTTGTCTCCACATCCCGGAGTAACGCCTCAATCTGCGAGCGATCCATCAGCGCTCCTCCTCATTTAAAGCAGCAAACATGCGGCGGGCTTTTTCCGTTACTTGTTTCAGCGGAACAGAATGTGCGGCGGCGATGCGCCGGCAGTCTTCATATTCCGGTGTTGCGTTTGCAATCTCGCCCGAAGGCCAGCGAGCAATCTTGATGCGGATCGGGCCCCACTCGGTTTGCACTTCCATGAAATCGCGGGCGAGGGATACCTTGCTTTCGATGCGCCAATGCATGCCGATGGTCGTGGTCTCGCGAAAGAGCAAATCGCGCAGCGCTGGAACCTTCTCAGGATGGCACAGCACCGTCAACTGTACGCCAGTGCGGCCTTTTTTCATCTGCACGGGAACGCGATACACGTCCCATGCGCCGGCTTCGAGCAGCACTTCGCTGACATATGCAATCAACTGGGGAGTCGAGTCGTCGATCACAGTTTCCATGATGGCGATGGGCTCAGTTGCTGAGTGCTGGTCGGCTTCTTCTCCGATCAAGAGTCGCAGCAGATTAGGCTGGCCCGGCGTGTCGTGACCGCCTGCTCCGTATCCGGATGTCGAGATGCGCATGGCGGGCAATGAAGCGTACTCCACATTCAGCATGCAGAGGATCGCGGCGCCGGTTGGCGTCACGCGCTCCATCGGAGGGCCGGAAGCGTAAACCGGCGCATTGCCGAGCAGCGCGAGCGTCGCGGGGGCGGGCACGGGAAGCGTTCCGTGTGCGCACTGGACAGTGCCGCTGCCGACATTCAAGGGCGAGGCCAGCCATCGATCAACGCCGAGGTGCGCGCAGCCAACGGCAGAGCAGACGATGTCGACAATGGTGTCAACGGCGCCGACTTCGTGGAAGTGGACTTCCTCGATGGGCATCGAGTGGATCTTTGCTTCGGCTTCGCCTAGCAGCTGAAACGCCAGAGAGGTACGGGCTTTTACTGCGCCTGCGATTGGCGCGTGATCTATGATTCCGAAAATCGTGGAGAGAGACCGATGTGGCTGATGATCGTGTTCATGAGCGTGGTCGCGCATGTAGACCGTGCCATCCGCGTCAGGTTGCTCGTGAGAGTGTGCCGTTGTTGAGCTGTGCTCATGCGCGTGATCAGCATCGCGATGACTGTGCGCATGCTCGTGCTTGGCTGTCATGCCGTCGACGATGACATCGATTTTGGTGCCAGCGAGACCGCCGCGGCTGACCTTGCGCATCTCAACGCGCGCACCGACGTTCAACGCCGCAGCCGTCTCTTCGAGCAGAGCAAAAGGCACGCCAGCATCCACGAGCGCGCCAAGCAGCATGTCGCCGCTGATACCGGAGAGGCATTCTAAATATCCGATTCGCATGGAAATGAAATTGTACCTAAGCGCCGCGCCGCATCAGCACTTCCGCCGGGAGCACCGCGTTCAGAGAACCGGAACGAAAACCTGTGCAATCGAGTGTTACGTATTTGAAGCCTGCCTTGCGAAGTTCGGTCGAAATCTTGTCCATCATCTCCATGGAGAGCGCACGAGCCATTTCTGTCCTCGCGATTTCGATGCGGGCCATTTCGCCATGATGACGCACACGAAACTCCCTAAATCCTAAGTGGCGGAGGCTATCTTCGCCGCGCTCGACCTGCTCCAGCACTTCGCGGGTCACGGTTCGGCCGTACTCGACGCGCGATGACAGACACGGGGCGGCGGGGCGATCCCACAGCGTGTAGCCTGCCTGCTTTCGCCAATGTCCGAATTTCCTGTTTCGTAAGCCCGACTTCCGCCAGAGGCGCCAGCACTTCGTGTTCTTCGGCGGCTCGCTGGCCGGGGCGGTAGTCGCGGCGGTCGTCGGCATTCATGCCATAGGCGATCTGGGCGAAGCTGAGTTCCGCACCGAGTTTTTTCATGCCCTCAAATAACTCTGTTTTGCAATGGAAGCAGCGGTTGGCATCGTTGCGCTGGTACTCGGGCTTGTCCAGTTCTTCGGTCTGGATGACGCGCAACGGGATACCATGCGTTTCAGCGAATGCTCGCGCCTGCTCCATATCCCGGCGCGCGAGGCTTGGCGAGTCAGCGAGCACGGCCAGCATGCGGTCGCCCAGAACGCGATGTGCTGTTGCGGCGAGGAAGGCTGAATCCACACCGCCAGAGTACGCCACCATGACGCTTCCGAGAGCGCGGAGCCGATCATCGAGCGCGAGCAGCTTTGCCGCTAGTTGTTCGGGATCGAGCGCGATTTCGCTTGTTTTCGGCACAGTGCGATTATACCTGCGGGGTTGGATGCGCTGGTTAGGCGGCGCGTATGCCGCGACGAGTCTCAACTCTTTGAGCAGCTTCAATCTGAGGGTGGATGGCTGAGTGCGCAAGCATGCTGTATACTCCGGGACGATTGCAGTTTCAGGAGAATATCGATTATGCGTTTTCAGGCAATGATGAAGTTCACGGGCGCCGTTGCTCTGGCGGCGGCGATGATGGCGGCGCCAATGCGGTCTGTGGCGCAGGGCAGCGGCACGATTCTGAAGCCAGCTGACACGCAAAAGCTGCTTCCGGCGAGCGTCTACTACAAGGCCCAGTCGGCGCCGACGCAACTGCGGAACTCGACGGGCATCAAGTTTTCTGACGGTTACTACCTGCTGGCCACGATGGTGGATACGAGCGGCTACTCGAGCGATGTGGCGTCGAAGTACCAGGCATATTTCATCACCGAGGTTCCGTTGAAATTCGGGAGCAAGAACCTGCCGGCGGGGGTGTATGGTGTGGGGTTTGTTGGCGGCAAGTTTGTTGTCACGGATGTGGGAGCGCACGATGTTTTCTCAGCGGAGGCGGGTTCGGATGATGCTTTGAAGCGGCCGATGCCGCTGCAAATCATGGCCGATCCATCCGGCGGATTCCGGCTCTATGCGGGGCGAAAGTATGTGAAGTTCGCGCGGTAGCGGGTTTGGTCTGGATCAAACGCGGGCCTTCGGGTCCGCGTTTTTCGTCTGTGCACTATTGGCACATTTGGCGACGTGTTGATCTCGTTATCCCCCCTCGACTGGAGCTTGACCTCCGTATCGATGAAACTACAGCTCGTCTCCCTGATTCTCACCGAACGGCAGGGTACCCCTTGGGGTACTACCTCTCCTCTCCCCCCATTCCTGTGGCGAAAGCCTCCTTTTCGATGGTTTATCGAGAAACTGTTTTGCAAACTCATCTGACGACAGGACTTAGACACAGAGTCCTGTCGGCATTGGACTTAGCGGCTGGGAGCACGGGACTTAGTGCACTTGAAAGGAGTGAATAGGGAACAAGTGAAGTTGGGACGGTTGATTCTGACGATTGAGCTTTGCGGGTTTTTAAGCACCGCGATTTTCTGGCCCAACTATATTGTGCGCCGGGAGGCGACAATTACCTGCAAAATGCGGGGATCTTTCTTCCGTTTGAATTGAAGGAGCTGGAATTGGCGAAGGGGCTTGACTCTTGTGCTTTGTCATCAGGACAGCGAGCGAGTAGATCACGTGTGGACCTTGCGATACGAGACTCACTGATTGTGATGAAGAGCGACGAAGGAGCAAGGCTGATCACCGGTGAGTACGTTCGATTTGCGAAGGTCTCGTACTGGAACAATACCGACGTAATGCTTCGAGTGAGGATGTTTCGTGGGTACAATCGTGGAACTCTTCAGGCTTGTGCAGGTTTGCCCAAACCGCCAAGCGCGCCGCAACCGACGAGAGACGAAAGGACCCATTCTTCATGGCAACGTTCACGCAGACCGGCAACGCCAATACTCAACCGTCCGCCTCATCTCTCGCCGAGATGGCCGCAACCCAGAACTCCTCCGCAGCGAATCAGCATTCGATGATTGGGAAGTCGATCATGATCAAGGGCGAAATTCTCGCTTCCGATCCGGTGTATGTGTACGGGAAGGTGGAAGGCTCGATCACCGCGCCGGAGCACCGGGTGACCATTGGCAAAGAGGGTACGGTGAAGGCAAACATTCGCGCCCGCGAAGTTGTGGTTATGGGTGACGTGTGCGGCAACCTCGATTGCCGGGAACGGGTGGAGATCCGCGCTGATGGTTCGCTGATGGGAGACCTGTCGACAAGCAGGATCTTCATTGAGGAGGGCGCGGTGCTGAGCGGCAAGATCGATGTGCACAAGCCCAGCAAGAAGGAGAAGGCGGAAGTGCGCGAGGAGCCGGCCTTGGAGGCAGAAGATTCAGAACTTGAGCGCAAAGGCGTCGTGAATTTCCCGGTGACTGAGATGGTGGAGGAGATTGCGTCATAGCTATAGCTATCCAACCATAGGTCTCACATGCGAGACATCGTGCACCCGGCGGCGAATAGTGTAAGGCGGAGGCTGCTCAGAAGTCGTGGAAAGCAGATCCTCCGTTTACCACCGCCAAACTGAAAGGCGTTTGGGGCCCAGTGCTCTCAAGAATGACAGCTTCGTGAAGTGGATTGAAAAGTGAAGGCGGACCAGATGGTCCGCCTTTGGTGTTTGGGAGTTTGCGTTCGAGCATTTCCATCCTTGCTGCGCAAGGATGGGGCCCACCCTGGTTTTATGCCTTGGCCAGTGCAGGGGTTGCGGTGCCTAGTTTCTCGGCCAGCATTTCGTGGGCGTGGGCGAAGAACTCATCTTTCGCGATCTTGCCTGCGTCTACTTCGGCCAACAGTGCCTTCTGGGCGATGTATTCCTTGTTGACTACGCCAGCCTTGGACTGGAGCATGCGCCATGATTTGCGGCGTTCTACGCAGAACATGACCAGCTGGCGGGAGAGGGCGCGGTACTCGATCTTTCCGTTCTCCTCGTACTTGATGTAAACGCCGAAGTCGGGAATGAAGGAGCGGTGCGCCGGGTTCAGGTAGCGGCGGTAGACAACATCCTGCTGCGTGATGCGCACCAGCATGTTGTCGAGGTGGATGAGCTTCTCGGCTGCCTCGGGCTTGATCTTCTTGAGGTGGTTGCGGAAGCGGGCTTCCGTTACGCACCAGTGAGCCACGGTATAGCGCATGGCTTCGCCGGTGGACTTGAGCTTGGTCTCGTACCAGTCGAGTTCCTTGCTGGGGTTGCCGGTGACGTCGAGCGCTTCCTGATAGGTTTCGCCGAGGCGCGGATTGAAGACGAACTCGGGTACGCCGCGCGAGTCGCGTACGCGCTGGGCCTGGAAGAGCGCCATGTCGTCGGGCACGCCGTGCTCGGGCTGGCAGGTGGTGAAGCACTGCAGGAACATCGTTCCGCGATATTCCAGGCCGTCGAGGATGGCGCGATAGAGTTTCGGCGCGTTGGCCATGGAGACCTGCGCGACGAAGGGCGAACCGTGACCGGCGAGGAAGGTTTCGGCGACGGTCTTCTTCTCAGTGTTCTTGCCCTGCGTAGCCGAGCCGAAGACGTTCATGTCGTTGCCGCCGAGCATCGGGGTGGAGTCGGAGTTCTGTCCGCCGGTGTTGGAGTAGACCTGGGTGTCGAGCATGAGGGCCTTGATGTTGGGCCGGTTCTGCAGGATCACCTTGGACATGTTCTGGTAGCCGATGTCGCCCATGCCGCCGTCGCCGCCGACCACCCAGACCTTGGGCAGCTCGACGATCTCCTGATCGGTCATCAGGGCGTCGGTGAAGTGGGTGAACTCATAGAACTCGCGCGCTGAGATTCCTTTGCCGTCGCGGGTAAGGATGACGTCGGTGAGGCGCTCGGGGATGACGGAGCGGCGGGCGTGGTCGACGATGAAGCTTTCGCCCATGAGCCAGCCGATGGTGATGCCGTCCTGGAAGAGCGAGTTCATCCATGGATAGGGATGGGGGTTGTTGGGCGAGGTGGAGCCGTAGACCGTGTTGCAACCGGTGTGCGCGGCCATCGCCATTACGGACATGCCGTTGGCGAGGCGTCCATCGACGGGCTGCAGGCTCTTGTGGTTGAAGGCTTCGGTGAGCAGGACCGCCGCGAGCGCTTCGACCATCTGCGCATCGGTGATGGGGCCGTTGGCTTCTTCGTGCGCGGCGATGCGGGACTTGGTGTCTTCAGTCTGCTCGCCGCCGAGGCCGAGGATCAGGTGGGAGATGGCGAGGCGCAGGGTTTCGTACTCTTCGGGATTCGCGGCCTTGAGAGCTTCGAGGCGGGCGACGCCGGTCTTCTCGAGATCGCCGGCCTTGCCTGCAAGGCGATCGCCTTGGCGTGGAAGACGGGGCGCATGTACGCCTCGGTGACGGCCGCGATGGAGCGGAGCACGCTCTTCTCGCCGCAGCCCGCGCAGGCGCCGTCGCCGGAGACCAGCGCGTCGTAGTTGCGGCGGACCATGAGCATGTTGCGCAGGGTCGCGGTCTTCGAGTCGGCCGGGTTGGCGGCGTTGAAGAGGCCGAGGTACTTCTGCGAGGTGTCGGGCAGCAGGTTGAGGAAGGCGGTGCCGGTCTCGTGCTCGGCGTTGACTTCGGTGGTTTCCTGCACCATCTTGAGTGCCATGTGATCGCCGCAGGCCGTGACGCAGGCCGCGCAGCCCTTGCAGAGATCGCTGACAAAGATGGAGAAGATGCCGCCGGTGCCGGGTGCCTTGCGCTCGGGCGAGGAGAAGATGGCGTTGACCTTCTGATAGGCCATCGGCACCTTGTCGATGATCGAGTAGAACTGCGCCTTGGCTTCGGTTGAGAAGCCGTCGACGGATTCGGTGACTTCGCGGATGATCTTCGGCAGCGGTGTGCCGGTCTTCATTTCGGCGACCATGCGCTGGCGGGTCTGCTTCTCGATTTCGGGAAGCTTAGCCATCATCTTGGTGCGCTCGGCGGCGTCGCCCACGTAGCGGGAGACGGCCATGGTGAGCACGGTGCCCAGATCCTGCGAGGTGTTGGGGAGCGCGGTGTCGGGGCAGACCGAGATGCACTCCATGCACTGGGTGCAGTTTTCGGGGATGTAGAGCGGGGTCTCGCGGCGGGCTACGTATTTGGAGGCGGTGTCGCCGGTGGCGGCGGCGATGACGCCCATGGCTGCGAGCGGAGTGGCGGGCTGGTCGTAGCCGAAATGCGCGCGGAACTCGGAGTCGAACTTTTCGATGCTCGAGATTGGCGGGCGCTCGGCCTGTCCGGCGGGAGGCAGTGTGGAACGGCAGCCGCCGGTGGTGCAGCTATCACCGCCAACGGTTGCCATTTCGAGAATCGGCAGCAGCGGCTGTCCGCGCAGAGATGACTTGTCGGCGGCGACCATTTCGCCGATGGCGATTTCCTTCACGCGCTCGAAGCCCTGGGTCATGACTTCCATGTTGGAGTTGACGACGGCTTCGCCGAGCTTGCCGAACTTCTTGACGTACTGCTTCATGACGACGTCGCGGTACTGCTCCTGCGTGATGCCGAACTCCTGGAGCATGGGGCTGACGGCGAAGAAGGCGCCGAGGAAGGCGTTGCCCTGCATGCGGAGTTGCAGGTCGGCGCGGTCGGTGGCCTTTCGGGCGATTTCGAAGCCGGGAAGCGTGTAGACGCGAATGTTTTTCTCGATGATCTGCTTGCGCGCCCACATGGGAAGGTTTTCCCACGCGCGCTCGCCTTCGGCGTCCGACTCCCAGATGAGTGCACCGCCGGGCTGGATGCCATCGAGCGGATTGGTGTGGGTGAAGGCCTTGGGATCGCAGCAGAGGACGACGGTGACGTGGCGCAGATCGCAGTTGACGCGAATGCGGTCTTTGGCGGCGACCATGAAGTAGCTGGTGGGCGCGCCCTTCTTCTCAGAGCCGTACTTGGGGTTGGCGCTGACGTGGATGACTTCCTTGGGATTGCCCTTGTCGTCGACCAGGCCGTCGCGCTCGTAGAGCAGATCGTTCAAGTCGCCGAGAATGGCGCCGAGGTTTTTGCCGGTGGTGATGGCGCCCCAGCCGCCGATGGAGTGGAAGCGGACGGCGACTGCGCCCTCGGGAAGCAGGGAAGGCATTTCGTCGCCGATGACCGCGTAGGGATGGTCGATACCGAGGACGAAGAAGCTGACGCCGTCGGCTGCAGTCTTGCCGTCTTTGCGGGCGCGACCGGCGGTGGCGTATTCGTATGCGCCGATGATGTGCTCGGGGCGGAAGTCGCGCGAGCCGAGGCCGTAGCTGCCGGAGTAGATGTGCGGCACTTCGTCCATCGCCAGCGCGGGCAGGCCTTCGGAGGCCGTGTGGCCGGCAGTTTGGATGGCTTTCGAGAGCGCGGTGCGGATGTCGCGGCCGAGCGGGTTGTCGCCGCTGAGGGCTTCGTCAGTCCGCTCGAGGATGATGACGTTCTTCTTGCCCTTGAGCGCGGCAACGATGGCGGCTTCGGGGAAGGGGCGGATGACGTTGACGTGGATGGAGCCGACCTTGACGCCGCGGGTCTGGCGGAGGTAGTCGACGGCGGCTTCGATGTTTTCTGCTGCGGAGCCGAGGGAGACGAAGACGGTGTCGGTGTCGTCGCACTTGTACTGCGAGATGAGGCCGTAGTAGCGGCCGGTGAGGTCGCCGAAGTCTTTGTAGGCGGCTTCAAGAAAATCAAGAATCGGCTCGGCGAAGTTGTTGCGGCGCGCGATGATGCCGTTCATGTAGTGTTCCTGGTTCTGCACGGGGCCAAGCAGGACGGGGTTGGTGAGGTCCATCATCTTGGGAACGCGGCGGCGGGTGGGTCCGAAGAGAACGCGCTGGGCTTCGGTCGGGCAGTCGATGATGTCTTCCGGCGCGCCGAGGTATTCGCGGATCAGTTCCGACTCGTGTTTGTAGAAGGTGCGCTCAAGGTGGCTGGTGAGGAAGCCATCCATGATGTTCATGCCGGGGGTAAGGGAAAGCTCGGTGACTCGGCGGAGGATCAGGGCCTGGTCGGCGGCCTGCTGCGCGTCTTTGCCAAAGACCATGATCCAGCCGGTGTCGAGCGCGCCATAGATGTCGTCGTGTCCGCAGTGGACGTTGAGGGCGTGCTTGGTGAGTGCGCGGGCGCCGACTTCAAGCACCATGGTCGAGCCTTTGCCGGGAGCGTGGTAGTACTGCTCGACGCCGTAGACGACACCCTGGCCGGAGGTGAAGTTGACCACGCGCTTGCCGCAGACGGAGTGGGCGATGGCGCCGCCCTGGGCTGCGTGTTCGCCTTCGGTCTCGATGGCGATGGTGTTGTGGCCGAAGACATTGAGATTGCCCTCAGCGTAGGCCTGCTGGAAGAGCTCGCCGCCTTCGGTGGAAGGCGTAATGGGATAGAAAACGCCGGCATCGGCGATGCGGGTCTCGGTGTGGTACGAGACGAGCTGGTTTCCGTTGGCTGTAACTCGAATGCCGGGATAGCGAGCGGCTTCCTTCATGGTGTTCCCTCCGTGCGTCCTGATGCGTACTTTCCGCGCGGCGGGAACCTGCAAACGCTTTCGGGGTAAACCCAGCGAAAGGTCGCAAAGGTCCCGCAACCTGCGGTCGATTCCTGCCAGACTTGGCGGCCCTTGAAATCATCGGCTGCAAGTGCCTGGTTTCATTGGTTCTGCTGACCGCGGTCGAGCTGCGGCTCCGATCCAAATCCCTTGTTAAGTCCAATAGTGAGAGCGATATTGCGCGAGTAACCCAAGGGGGAGCTGCCCGTGGAAACGGCCTATATATCAGTATGCACCCGCGATGCGAGACGGTGTACCAGCGTGTACCAGTGCGTGGGATTGGCGAGGGGGCGGGAGGGGCAGAGCCGACGGAGGCGCGACGGGATTGCCCTCAATTCGGAGGTTTGGAGCGGATGGGGCAGGCGGCCCAATCCGGAGCAACTGCTGGAAGTTCTCCAGCAGTTGCTTGAGTAGGAATGCAGAGGATTCTGCGTGTTTCCTACTTTGAGGGGGCAGGCGGCAGATAGCTCAGTTCGGGCTGGAAACGATATTCGTTGTACTCAGACTGCACAATCAGCGGCCGGACCTTCGCCACCAGCGCCTGGTAGCCTTCTTTGCCAAGCCCCTTTTCGACCCCCAGCGGTTCGTCAAGATCTGCCCACTTATCCATGGAGATGACCGAGGAGACTTGCGTACTCGGTGCACCGTATCTGGCTTCAGCGAAGATATAGGTTTTCGCTCCGCCCTTCTGCGCCGCCGGCAGGACATCGGACTTCACGAGTGCGAGATACTCGTTGTATTTTTCGGGACGGACCACGGTCGTCAAGACTCGAACCATCTTCGGCATTTCTGTGCTCGCCGGCAGGCTCAGATCGGGCTGAATCTCATCAATTGTCCGCCGCCAGCCTGCTGCGCAATCGATCATCCGGGTTTGCAGCCTAGCCAGGTCTGCGGCGTCTTCCTTCGTGGCCGCGTCGGGGCCTGCATCGAGTTCGGACCATTGGTTGTAGTACGTGACGATAGCATATTCGCGGGGGCCAGTCAGCGACACCCAGACGGAGCTGTAGCGAGTGGAATTGTCTTTCTTCATGAGTGCGTGAAGTTCCTTCAGTTCAGCTTGAAAATCGCCGATACGGTCGGGTTTGACGCTCACGAAGGTGATGCTGCGGATATTGCCGGTCTGGGCGGATGCAACGGTTACGAGAGTGGCTGCGAGCGTAACGAGCACGCATCGACAGGCGATTTTTGCAGGATTGATTCCCATGAATTACCTCCTTGGTGCAAGCCGGGACATTGCATCCCGGCATTCGAAGGTCCGGAGTTTCAGCCGAACGTTGTCTTGCAGAAGGCCTCGGCGAAAGGGGGCCGGCATCGAGGTCTTCAAAGTCAGCAAAGCTCTTATTCAGGTGGGGACGCTGTGATCGAGCGAGTATACATTGATCGACGCCATCATGGAACCAGCACTATGAGAACAGCAGAGGGCCGAAGCGGTACAGGGCAGACTAGGATTGCCGAACCTGACGATGGCGCTCGTCTGGCGGCCCTATACTTGGTGCGAAACTAGAGGCCATTCCGAATGCGTAAGAGGAATCCTGATTCAACTCCGCAATATGCTGTTTATCCCAGCCTTCGCGGCCAGGCAGTTCTGATAACGGGTGGGGCGACGGGAATTGGCGCCTCGATGGTGGCACAATTTGCGAGCCAGGGAGCGCGGGTGGCGTTCTTTGACATCCAGGACGAGCCGGGACGACACCTTGCCAATTCGCTCGCAGCGGGAGTCGATGCGGCTCCGCTGTTTTTTTCGTGCGATCTGACCGATGTGGCAGAGTTGCAAGGTGCCGTGCAAGAGGCGGTCGCGACGCTGGGCACAGTGGATGTGCTGGTGAACAATGCGGCGAACGACCGGCGGCACAAGATTGAAGAGGTGACGCCGGAGTTTTGGGATGCGTCGATGGCGGTGAATTTGCGGCCGCAGTTCTTCATGATCCAGGCGGTGCTGCCGGCGATGAAGGCGGCGGGTCGGGGCAGCATCATCAATATGTCGTCGATCGCGTGGATGATTCCATCGACGGGCGTGCCGGTGTATATCGCGGCCAAGGCGGCGATTGTAGGGCTGACGCGCACACTGGCGCATGAACTGGGGCCGGACGGAATTCGGGTGAATGCGGTGTTACCCGGAGCGATTGCGACAGAGAAGCAGAGGCGTCTGGTGTACACGCCGGAGTACAAGGCGGAGATCATGGCTTCGCAGGCGCTGAAGAGGGACATTCTGCCGGAGGATGTGGCGCGGCTGGTGTTGTTTCTGGCAGCGGAAGATTCGAGTGCGATTACGAATCAGAGTTACGTGGTGGATGGGGGATGGGTGTAGCGCGCCGTTGGCGCTCAGTGGTCAGTGGTCAGTGATCAGGGATCAGTGGTCAGAAGGGGCTCCTCGATGCGGGTACGTCGATTCAAAACTGCAGGTGCGGTGATTGCCAGTCTGGCTGTCACCGTTTCTTCCGCGCAGACGGCACAATCACATTTGGCACCGGGTCGGGATACGGCGCGGCTACGGTCGGCGCATTATGCGGAAGTGCAGGAGCGGCTCGCTCGGGGATGGAACACGTGGGATGTGCATAGCGTTGCCACGCAGGTGCTGCTGCCCGATGGGTTGGCGATTCATGTGGGGATGAAGCACAACACCTCGCTGAATGGCGATGCGTTTCTTCGCGATGCGCTGATTGGGAGACTGGAACCCGGGGCGGAGAAGGTTACGCCAGGCTTTCACTCCTGGGATGGGAGTTACACAAGTGCGGATTTCGAATGGAAGGGGCACAAGTGGCGGGTCGAGACGAAGAGTTCAGCGCGAGACGTTGATATCCTCGTCACGCCGCTTCCAAGTGCTCTATCTTCGACGCTTCCACCGACGCTTGTCGTCTGGATGGATTATTTGTGGGGCCGTAAGGGGACCGTGGCCCGAAACGACGCTGTCATTGAGGCTCGCGGCGAATCAGGAACGGTCGTGATTCATTGCTCATGTGCTGAGGAATCTCAAGTCCCCGCCCCAGAGGTCAGCGTACCAATCGGCGGCCCATATTTCGCTGCAAACTTGACTGAATCTGTCGAAATAAGCACAAGACAGCCGCACAGGCTGGCCGCTCAACGCATGATGTATCAAGGATCGCATAGAGGAGTTTTGGCCGAGCATCCGGAACTGCTTCCGGTAGCGAATGCGATTGAGACGACCCTGGGGTGGGACACGATCTACGAACCGGCGAAGCAGCGTGTGATTTCGCCTGTGTCACGTGTGTGGTCAGTCAACTGGGGCGGGTACGTGCTGTTTGACTGGGACACGTTTTTTGCGGCCACGATGGCTTCGATAGGCTACAAGGACCTGGCGTATGCGAATGCGCTTGAAACGTTGCGCGAGGAGACGCCGCAGGGCTTTGTGCCCAACTATGCACGGGCAGGCAACTGGAAGAGTACGGATCGCTCAGAGCCGCCGGTGGGAGCGATCACGGTGCTGGGGCTTTACAGGAAATTCAACGACAAATGGTTCATCGAGGATGCGTTTGAGCCGCTGCTGAAGTGGAATCGCTGGTGGAATGAGCATCGGCAGATGCAGGGATTCATTGTGCTGGGAAGCGACCCGCAGAATGAGCCGGTGAATGTGGACGACGCTTCGCGGGGTACGTGGCAGGGAGCCGTGTACGAGTCGGGGCTGGACAACAGCCCGATGTATGACGGGACGTTCTACAACAAGCAGACGCACCTGCTGGAGTACGCGGATGTGGGCATGACGAGCCTGTATATTGCCGACTGCGATGCGCTGGCCGAGATTGCGGATGTGCTGGAGAAGACGACAGAGGCAAAGGAACTGCGCGACCGGGCCGACGCGGTATCGCGCGAGACTCGCGACGCTTGTGGAATGAGAAGGCGGGGATCTTTCTGAACAAGGACCTGCATACGGGCCAGATGAACAGGCGGCTCTCGCCGACAAATTTCTATCCGCTGCTGGCGAAGGCGGCGACACCGGAGCAGGCGAAGACGATGGTCGAGAAGCACCTGATGAACCCGAACGAGTTCTGGGGTGAGTACGTGATTCCGTCGATCGAGCGTGACGATCCTGCGCTCAAGGATCAGAACTACTGGCGCGGGCGCATCTGGGGTCCGATGAACTACCTCGTCTACCTCGGACTGCTTAACTACGACGATGCAGCCACGCGGAAGGAGTTCGCGCAGAAGTCATACGACCTGTTTCTGAAGGAGTGGCGAGAAAAGGGTCACGTGCATGAGAACTACAACGCCATTACCGGAACGGGCGACGACGTGACGTCGAGCGACCGCTTTTATCACTGGGGCGCGTTGCTGGGGTATGTCGAATATCTTGAACAGACTTCGAAGCTGAATTAGCTGGAGCAATCTCGAAGAATCCGAGCTGGACGCCGAGGTACGCCGTCTCAATGACTTAAGATTTCACGGGGAGCTTATTGCGATGATTTCTGGTTTTGCATTTGTGCGCCGTATTTTCGTTTCGAGCATTTTCCTTTTTGCTGTTGTGTCTGCAGCCCTGCTTTCTTCTGTCGTGTCCCGGGCACAGACGGCCGTGGAAGAAGCGAAGGTTGCGGCGGAGATTAACCGGGTGGCATCGAATCTGCCTCCTGAGTCGCGCGACGTAATTACTCGCCTGACGATGCTGCGCGAACTCCCCGGCGGTACGTGGAAGATGCACGGCGGCGACCTGGCGCATGGCGAAGACGTGAGCCTTAATGATTCGAGTTGGGAAACATTCGCTGTGCCAGGCAAAGCGCCGAACGATGCGGAGTGGTTTCGCACGACCTATGTCGTTCCCGAGACTTTGAACGGGTACGACCTGACGGGGTCGCGGATGTGGTTCCAGTTTCACGCAACTGCCAATGGGCCGATGCCGGAGATTCTCTACTTCAACGGACGGCGTGTTGCGCTGGGCGACGATCTCGAGCCAGTGGTCCTGTTCGATGACGCAAAGCCCGGTGAAAAAGTTACGGTGGCGGTGAAGCTGCTGCACACCGTCGACATTAAGACGATCAGCGGTGCAACGCTTCGCATCGAGTTTCCCAATAATCGGCCGAATCCCGATGACCTGCGCACGGAGTTTCTGACTGCGGCGATCCTGGTTCCGTCGCTTGCGCCGCATGATGCTTCACAAATGAGCACGCTGAACGGAGCGATTGTCACGGTAGATATCAAAGCTCTGAATGCAAAGGATCAAACAGCATTTGACGAAAGCCTGAAATCTGCGCACAGCAAGCTTGAGGCACTGCTTCCGCTGATGCAGACGGCAACATGGCACCTGACGGGCAACTCCCACATAGATGCGGCGTGGCTGTGGCCGTGGACCGAAACGGTCGATGTGGTGAAGCGGACGTTCGGCACGGCGCTGCAACTGATGTACGAATATCCGCAGTACACGTACACGCAGAGCGCGGCGGCTTACAACGAGTGGATGGCGGACAAGTATCCCGACCTGAATGCGGAGATCAAGAAGCGCATTGATGAGGGGCGCTGGGAGATTGTGGGCGGCATGTGGGTCGAGCCCGATCTGAACATGCCGGATGGTGAGAGCCTGGTGCGGCAATTGCTGGTGGGCAAGCGCTGGTACAAGCAGGCATATGGCGTGGATGTGCGCATCGGCTGGAACCCGGATTCGTTTGGATACACGTGGCAGCTTCCGCAGATCTACAAGAAGAGCGGCGTCGATTATTTTGTGACGCAGAAGATGACGTGGAACGATACGAACCAGTTGCCGTTCAAGCTGTTCTGGTGGGAGTCGCCGGACGGGTCGAAGGTGCTGGCGTATTTTCCGCACGATTATGCGAATGACAACTTGAACCCGACGCGGCTGGCGACGGACCTGGCGCAGGCGCGGCAGCGCGCAACGGGCCTGACGGACATGATGGACCTGTACGGGATCGGCGATCACGGCGGCGGACCGACGCGGGCGGTTCTCGACCAGGGAGAGCACTGGGCGACGCCGTCCACTCCCGCGAAGGTGGTTCCGAAGATGCAGTTCGGCATTGCGCAGACCTACTTCTCGACTGTGGAGAAGGAGATTGCGCCGGAGAGCAAGGTCTGGAATTACCAGTCGATCGCGAATGGCTACGAGTATCCGCCGGCGGTGCCGGGCAAGATTTCGATTCCGACGTGGAAGAGCGAGATGTATTTCGAGTATCACCGCGGGGTGATGACGACGCAGGCGAACCACAAGCGGAACATGCGCGAGAGTTCAGAAGAAGTGCTCAATGCGGAGAAGTGGTCGTCTCTTGCGTGGCTCGATGGCAAGGAGTATCCCGCGCGGCGAGCTAACGGAAGACTGGAAGAAGGTGCTGTTCAACCAATTCCATGATCTGGCGGCGGGTTCGGGAATCGGGATCATCTATAAGGATGCGCAGAAAGATTACGATGTGGTGCGCTTGTCGACGGATGAGATCGCATCGAAGTCGCTAGCCACGGTGGATGAACGCGTGAATACCACGGGCGCGGGCGTGCCGGTGGTGGTCTACAACCCGCTCGGCTGGGCGCGATCGGGCGAAGTAACTGTGCATGTGCACGCCGGCAAGAGTGCGGTGAGCGCGACAGGCGCGCAGGTTGTGGAGGTGAAGCCGGACGATAAGACGGACTTCGCCGATGTGAAGCTGCACGTGTTGCATGTGCCGGCGCTGGGCTACAAGGTTGTGTGGGTCAGCTAGCGTAAGAGCGCGCGGAGCGCGATGAGCACCCGGTGAGCGCGAAGGACGAGGGCAGCTACCATCACGCTGGAGAATGAATCGCTGCGCGTGTCGGTGAACAAGCAGAGCGGCTGCATTACGAGCCTGCTTGAGAAGAAGGGCAACTTCGAGGCGCTGGCTTCGGGTGCTTGCGGCAATCAGCTGCAGTTCTTCAAGGACACGCCGAAGGACTACGACGCGTGGAACATCGATCCCGGAACGCTCGATGTTCCGCCGATGACGATCGAGCATGCGGATTCAGTTGAGCTGTTGAAGACGGCAGAGCCGACGATTCGCGTGACGAGTCACTGGGGTAAATCGAAGTTCGTGCAGACGATCGGGCTCTCGGCCGATGGGGATGAGGTCAGTGTCGATAATCGAGTTCGACTGGCACGAATCGCATGTGCTGCTGAAGGCGGCGTTTCCATTGGCGGCGAGCGGGCCGTTTGCGACGTACGAGATTCCTTACGGCACGATTGAGCGGCCGACGACGCGGAACAACTCGTGGGAGAAGGCGCAGTTTGAGGTTCCGGCGCAGCGGTGGGCGGACCTCGGGGATGGAACGCACGGATTCAGCCTGATCAACGAGTCGAAGTTTGGTTATGACGCAGTCGGCAACCTGCTGCGGCTTACGCTGCTGCGCTCGCCGAAGTGGCCCGACCCTGACGCTGACATGGGCCATCATCACTTCCACTACGCGCTTTATCCGCATGCGGGGACGTGGAAGGATGCGATGACGATCCGGCACGGTTGGGAATACAACTACCCGCTGACCGCGGTAGTGACGACAGCTCATGCCGGTACGCTTCCGGCTCAGCACTCATTTGCTTCAGTCACGCCGGAGAACGTGGTGCTGACCGCGGTGAAGAAAGCAGAAGACGCGAAGGGGTTGATCTTCCGCGCATATGAGTGGGCAGGGAAGGATGCGACGGTTGAGTTCCATGTGCCGCCGGGCGCGACGGGCGCAACGGTGACGAACATGATGGAGACGCCGGAGGGCAGTCCTCTTGCAGTCACCGGCGATGTGGTGAAGGCGCCGATTCATCCGTACGAGATTCTGACGGTGCGGGTGGATTATCCGAATGGCGGGGCGAAGGAATAGCGATCTTGCCAAAGGCGAATACGGCGCGACCTGATCGCGCCGTATTCATCTGGTGCGTGCTACACAACTTCTCGAAGATTACTTTGCAGCGACCTTGATGAGGTCGGCCTTCTGGTCGATCTGGCTCAGGCGGTACATCAGCAGGGCATCGCGCTTGGTGTTGATGGGCTGCGCGGATAGATCAATCGTCTCGCCCGGAGCGTGCGCGCCTTCGCCGGTGGCGCCGATGCCAGCAAGGCCCGGGAGGAGATCGGCAACGAAAGCAATGTCTCCGGCGCCGCGTTTCATGGGATCGAGCTCGGGCATCTGTTTGAAACCGAGGCTCGCGTTCTGCTGGTTGAGGATAGCAAGAAGCGCGCGGCTTTCGGCGGTAGGCGCCATGGCAGGATAGGCTTCCCCGAAAGTGATGGTTGCACCGGTGTGGGGGAGATGATTCGCAACGATCTCCTGCATCTTCTTTTCGACGCGCGCGGTCTGCTGGTTCGAAAGGGTGCGAATGTCGCCGCTTGCGTAGGCGACGGGCGGCATGACGTTGTCTTTGCCGGTGGCGGTGGCGTTGTTGCCGGCTTCATCGACGTGGACGCTGGTGCCGCCGACGATCATGCCGATGTTGAAGGTGAGATTCGCTTCTGGAAGCTGGGTGCGAAACGTATCGAGGATGCGGGTGAGCTCATAGATGGCGCCGAAGCCCATGCGCACAGAGAAGATGCCGGAGGAGTGGCCGGTTTCGCCTGTGGTGTTGATGCGCCAGGTGATGGCGCTACGGCGGCTGACGCTGCCGTAGAAGACGCCGTCCATGCGTGGGGTGCCTTCAAACTCCAGGGCGACGTCGCTGTGATGGGCGGCCGCGATCATGTCGCGCCGCGAAACACTGACTGGCTCGCCATGTGCCTCTTCATCGCCACTGAGCACGACGGTGATTTCGGTTTGTTTGAGCACGCCGGCGGCCTGCATGGCTTTGAGCGCATAGAGCATGATGACGAGGCCGCCCTTCATGTCGTTGACACCGGGGCCGGTGCCGATGTTGCCGTTGACGCTGTAGGTCTGGAAGGGGCTGGTCTTCTCGAACACCGTGTCCATGTGGCCGATGAACAGCATGCGCTTGCCGCATTTGCCGGGCTCGGGGCAGGGATGCTCGGCGACGAGAACGCCGGCGCGCTTGATCTCGTCCATGGGAATCCATTGGACGTTGAAGCCGAGGTCGGTCAATTGGGCCTTCATGATGTCGGCGACTGCGCGCACCCCTTCGAGGTTGTGGGTGCCGCTGTTGATGTTGACGAGTTGCTGCAGCATGGCGTTCGAAGCCTGCTCGTTGGCGTCGATGTAGGCCACGATGGCCTTCTCCGTGGGAGAAAGCGATGCTGCGGTTTGGGCGAGCGAGACACAACTGAACCAAGCAGCCAGTAAGAGGAAGGCGAACCAACGCATTTTCATTTCTCGCCGAGGATAGCAGCCGGGAGGCGCAGTGGCGAAGAGGGGAAAATCGAGTGATCGCCAGCTATAAGACTTCAATGGAAAAGGAAAGGACAGGACATAAAAACCCCAGGCCGTCTGTCCTCGTCTCAGGCAGTCGCTCGCGCAAGGTCTTGAATTCCGCCCTAGCTCTTCTTTGCGGTTACGGCGGAGAAAGCCGCCACCAACTGGTGGACGCGCTTGCCCCCGCAGTTTGGACACTTGATTTCAGTTTTCTCGACATCGGAGATGTGGAGGTTCTGGGTGAATTCCTTGTCGCAGTCCTGGCAGTGGTAGAGGTATTGAGACATAATTCAACTCCGTGCCACATCATAGTCCCGGAAGCTCTGGGCGGCAGATGAATTGAAGGCGAGCGCAAGAATTGTCAGCAGTGTGAGCCGTGGAGCGCTCGTGGATAGTAAGGCTTGTCTAAGCTTCTTGTTATCAAATCTCAACAGCTCAAGGCGGGTCGGATGCTCACTGATAGTCGTGATCGGGGGCGAATCCGAGGGTTCCGACTTTGCCGTCTGGGTCCAGCCCGTAGGTGACCATTTTCGTGTCGCTTCCCTTGCTGACCCGGAAAGTGGAGACAGTCTGGCCTTTGGGCCCGGCGTCGCGCTTTACCAGTGTCATGATGCCCCCGGGCCATATGGTGGAGAGCATCTTTCCTACTTGTGCCGCTGCTTCGGGAGTGATGAGGGCAGACAGTTGGGCGCTGGTTTGGGGACGGATATCTTCGCCGGCAACGATTTGATCGAGGAGCTTGGCGACCTTGGTTGCGATCGAAGGATCGTTGTCCGGAATGGCAGCGACTTTCGCAGGGAGCAGCGGCGGAACGACCATGCCGGCGATGACGTGCGCCATGATGCCGGGATTGGCGTGTCCGGCGTCGAGGTTGGTGAGCACGACGATGGTGAGGCTGTCATCTGGATAGCGCGAGATGTCGCAGGTGAATCCCTGCCATGCGCCGCCGTGCTCGATGCGCTTGTGGTGATTTTGATCGCCGATGAACCAGGCGAATCCGTAGCCGGCGGGATTGGGTTTGCCGTCGTTGAGTGGGTAGACAGTCCAGATGCGGTCGAGACTCGATTGCTTGAGGAGCCGATTGGTGTAGAGCGAGGCATCCCAATTATTCAAGTCGCGGATGTTGAAGTAGAGGGCGCCGTCGGCGGTGGAGTCGAAGGTGGGCGAGACCCATTCCTGATTTTTGAGTTGGCCGTCGTTAATTTCGTAGCCCGCGGAGCGGTTGGGGATGATGTCGCTCTCGCTGATGAGGCGCGTGGAGACCATGCCTAGGGGTTTGAATATGTGTTCGTTGAGGAATTCGGCATAGGGTTTGCCGGTGACCTTGTGAATGATGATGCCGAGCAGCACGTAGTTGGTGTTGCGATAGTCCCACTTTTCGCCGGGCGCCCACTCGATGGGGAGCGCTTCGATTTTGGTCGCGAGTTCGTCTTCGGTGAAGTCGAGGCGCAGATAGAAGGGACCCTTGGGGCCGGTGCGATCGTCCGATTCATATTCAGAAAGGCCCGAGGTGTGGGAGAGGAGATTCTTGATGAGGATGGGCTTCCATGTAGCAGGAGCATCTGGAAAGTATTTGGTGATGCTGTCGTCGAGCGAGATTTTTCCGTCTTCGACAAGCATCATGATGGCGGCGGAGACGAACTGTTTGCCGACGGAGCCGGATTGAAATAGGGTCTCGGGTTTGACCTGAACGTTGAGCTCGACATTGGCGAGGCCATAGCCCCTGGCGAGGAGGACCTTGCCGCGAGAGTAGATGCCGACGGCGAGGCCGGGAATTTTCTGACGCGCCATTTCGGAGGCGACAAAGACGTCGATCGATCGAGCTTGCTGCGCGTTGAGCGAGGGGAGTGGGGCAGGTGTTTGCGCGAAGGCGAGTGGCGAGGCAATGGAACCGATGGCTGCGAAGATGGCGACAACGGCGCGCATGGAACGGCCTCCAAAAAGGGAAGGAACGGAGGCGAGTATAGCATCGGGAGTTGAAAAGAACGGAGTTATGAATCGAAGGGTCGGCCGGGATCATCTGAGTGTTGTAGATGTTTGGTTTGCGCTCAAATGAAAGCGATTAAGCGCGGGCCGGTTGACATGGGCGGATGGAAGGCACTAGGCTGCAGGTAGTTAGCAAGGTTTGACGTCGTACCCCGAATTATGAAGGCATTCTCTCCAACCCGCGTAGCTTGCTGTTGTCGGTGCAGCATGCGGGTCTGTGTCAGAGAGAACTGAACTAGTTTCAGCCGCTTCTCATGACCCACCCGCATTGAGCGTGGTGGGTTTTTGATTTTTGTGGTCGGCTCAGACTGCTAAAAACTCTCAACGAAAGAAGAATCGAAATGTCACTTCGCATCAATGACGTTGCACCCGATTTCACGGCAGAGACCACCCACGGCCCCGTCCACTTCCACGAATGGATCGGCGACGGCTGGGCTGTGCTGTTCTCGCACCCCAAGGATTTCACACCCGTCTGCACGACAGAACTGGGCGCGGTGGCCGCGCTGGAAAAGCAGTTTGCGCAACGCGGCGCCAAGGTTATCGGGCTCAGTGTTGACCCGGTTGCAAGCCACAGTAAATGGGCGGCCGACATCAAGGATGTTGGCGGCTACGACGTGAATTATCCGATTATCGGCGATCCCGAACTGAAGATTGCGAAGCTGTATGACATGCTTGCGGCGGATGCGGGTGACTCGTGCGAGGGAAGGACGCCGGCGCTGAATGCGCCTGTGCGTACGGTTTTCGTGATCGGGCCGGACAAGCGCATCAAGCTCACTTTGGCTTACCCGATGACAACGGGGCGGAACTTCGACGAGATCATTCGTGTTCTCGATTCGATCCAACTCACGGCGAAGCATCCGGTTTCGACTCCTGCGAACTGGAAGCAGGGCGACGACGTGATTATTGCGGGCTCGGTTTCGAACGAACAGGCTGACAAACAGTTCCCCGGCTACAAGACGGTGAAGCCGTATCTTCGCACGACGGCGCAGCCGCAGTAGGGGATTTGTATTGGAGAAAACGCGGTGGTGACTTCAATTGCAGAGGCGAGATGGCTGAGCCGGATGGAGCGGCGCCATGGCTCCGCGCTGATGGAGCGCATTGGCAATGCGCCGCTGATTCGACTCGACAGCGTGGTACGTCATCTGCCTGAAGTGACGCTGCTTGCGAAGGCAGAGTGGATGAACCCGGGGGGAAGCGTGAAGGACAGGGCCGCGGCGGCGATGGTGCGCAAAGCGCTTGCAGACGGCTCACTCCGCAAGGGAAAAACGCTGCTGGATGCAACGAGCGGCAATACGGGGATTGCCTTTGCGATGCTCGGAGCGTCGCTCGGGTTTCCGGTGCTGCTGGCAATGCCGTCGAATGTTTCGCCCGAGCGCAAGCGGATTCTGAAGGCTTATGGAGCCGAGGTGGAGTGGACCGATCCGGCCCAGGGATCGGATGGAGCGATTCGCCGGGCGCGGGAGTTGGCCCAAAACGATCCCGACAAATATTGCTACATGGACCAGTACTCGAATCCGGCGAACTGGAGAGCGCATTACGACACGACCGCGCCGGAGATCTGGCGGCAGAGTGGAGGAAGTCTCACGCACTTTGTGGCGGGACTGGGCACGAGTGGAACGTTTGTGGGAACGGTGCGAAGGCTGAAGGAACTAAATCCGGAGATTCAGGCGATAAGCGTTCAACCGGATTCGCCGTTCAACGGTCTGGAAGGGCTGAAGCATATGGCGACCGCGCTGGTTCCCGCGATCTACGACCCCGCGCTCGCGGACCGAAACTTGGAAGTCGAGACAGAGGCTGCGTATGCCATGGTCAAGCGGCTGGCGCGCGAAGAAGGATTGCTGGTCGGGATCTCCGCGGCTGCTGCGGTGGTGGCGTGCGAGCGCATTGCCGAAGAAGAAGCGGCGGAAGGCCGTGCGGCGACGATCGTGACTGTGTTACCGGACTCGGCGGAGAAGTATTTAAGCGAGCGCTTCTGGGAGGAAGCATGAGCACGCTGATCGTGCCGCAAGTTGTCTATGATGCGTTCCGTGCTCATGGAGAAGAAACGTATCCGCACGAGTGCTGCGGAGCGCTGCTGGGGCGGCCCGACGCGAAAGGATGGCGCATAACGGAGTCGATCCGAGCAGGGAATACGCGGACGGATTCCGCGCACAACCGCTACCACATCGCTCCTGTTGAGCTGGTTCGCATTCAGAGGAGCGCGCGGGACAAGGGTTTGGAGATTGCGGGGTTTTATCATTCGCATCCCGACCATCCGGGGAAGTGGTCGCAGACAGATTTCGCTGAAGCGCATTGGCTGGGATGTTCCTACGTGATTACCTCGGTAGCGCAGGGCAAAGCGACAGTGACAAATTCATTTCTGCTGGCAGGGTCGAACGAAGAGGAGAAGCGGTTTGAAGACCAGACAATTGAAATTGAGCCTTAGCTTGCAGAAGTTTCAATCGAGTTTTGAGGAGACGGAGAATTGACAATCCAACGAGGACCGAATCGGATGACGATTTTTATTCCAACGCCGCTGCGGACGTACGCGGAAGGCAAAGATGCAATTGAAATCAGCGCTGGAACGATTGCCGATGCGCTGGAGGCGCTCACCGGAACTTATCCTGAACTGCGCAAGCATCTGTTTACCGGCGAGGGCAAGCTGCGGTCGTTTGTGAATCTGTATCTGAACGACGAGGATGTGCGCTACCTGCCGGAGAAGGAACGCTCGGCGGTATCGGCGAACGATACGCTCTCGATTATTCCTTCGATTGCGGGTGGTTGTGCCTTGTCGTAGTGCATCGATCCGCGTGGGTTGCAGAGGCCGTCCTCGTGGGATGGCCTTTTGATATTTGCACCGGGAGTCTGAAGTCCTTGATAGAGGGATGAAGCCCAAAAGCGGATTCCTCGCACACCACCCCAAACTGAACAACGTTTGGGAGGCCGTTCGCTCGGAGTGACACCGCCAAGTTTAGCTAGTAGTTAATTTCAGAGACCGGACGCTCCTGAAACGGCAAAATGTTTTGCATGCTCGTCATTTGCCGAGGAGGCGGTCGACGGCGTCGCGTTGATAGCGCGACATACGCAGTTCTTCGCCGCTTCGCAGCAGGACAATGTGGCTGCCTTGAAACCATGGCTGGACTTCGCGGATTCGGCGTACGTTGACAATGGTGGACCGATGGATGCGGATGAATTCGCGCGGATCGAGTTTGTCCATCAGGGACTGCAGTGTTTCACGCACATCATAGATTTTGCGCGTGACATGGAGGCGAGCGTAGTTGCCCTCAGCCTGGATCCAGTCAATGTCGGCTACGGGCACGAAAATGATGCGACCTCCGTGGGCAACGGTGAGGCGCTGTGCGTAGTCGGACTGCAAGCGACTATCGAGCAGGGCGAAGAGGCGTTGGGGCGCATCCTTGTCCTGTCGGCCAAGGCAGCGTTCGCGGGCTCGAGCAAGGGCACGGGCGAGGCGGTCGGGTGCGAAGGGCTTCAGCAGGTAGTCAACGGCGTTGGAGTCGAAGGCGCGGATTGCATAGCGATCGAACGCGGTGACGAAGATGGTGACGGGCATTTGGTCGGGGGCGATCGCTTCGACTACTCGAAAACCATCCATTTCAGGCATCTGCACATCGAGGAAGATAAGATCAGGCCGAGTCTGCCGGATCGCTTCGACAGCAGCTTCGCCGTCATTGCATTGTCCGATGATGCTGATATCGCGCTCGCGCCTGAGCAGGCGGAGCAGGGCCATGCGCGCCAGCGGTTCGTCATCGATGATGAGGGCGCGCAACTTCATGGTATGGCCTCGGCGGCGCGATGCTGCGAAGGGGAAACGGAACTGCGTGCGGGAACGCAGAGGAGCACGCCGGCGCCTCCGCGTGCGAGAGCGCGAAACAGCAACTGACCTCTCGCTCCGTAAAGCTGCTCGAGCCGGGCGCGCGAGTTGCGCAAGCCCACTCCGCGCAGAAAGAGCTGCTCGCTCGGCCCTTCGACAACGCTGTTCGAGTTCCACACCTCAATCTGGAGGTTTCCGTTCTGCTTGTGAGCGAAGATTTCGACGCAGTCCGACCCCTTGCGCCTTCCGATTCCGTGACGAATTGCATTTTCAACCAGCGGCTGAAGAATGAGGGGCGGCACCAGCAGATCGAGTGTTTCCGGGTCTGCATGGATCTCGAAAGCAAGACGATCGCCGAAGCGGCATCGCTGGATGCCGGTATAGAGGTCGAGGAATTCCAATTCCCGCGCCAGAGGGATTTCGTTGGACTCGATCTGATCGAGTGAGATGCGGAGCAGTTCGCTAAATCGCAGAAGAACGTCCTCAGCCGCTCGGGCATCTTCCTGCACAAGAGTGATGGCGGCCTGGAGGGTGTTGAACAGGAAGTGTGGATGAATTTGCATACGCAGTTTTTCGAGTTCGGCGGAAGCGAGGCGCGTCTCAAGCTGGGCTTGGCGCAGTTCGCGCTGGCGGACCTGCTCACGCAGATGAGCAAAGCCGGCCACGATCACGATGATCCAATATGCAATGAGAGCTACCATGCCCCGTCGATCGAACCATTCAGCGGCGAGACCGATCGTGGAAGCCGGGAGCTCGTGACTGGACGCGTAGATGGATCCGGCCAGTCCGCGAAAGGCAGCCTGAAGAAGCATAGAGGCGATGCAGGCGACCGAGTGGGGAAAGAGGATGCGCAGAGGCCAGTTCCGGCCGGTGATAGGAGAGCGCAGCCCGAGAAGGTAGATGAGAGGTGTGAGGAACGCGAAGATATACCAGTTGAAGATGGCCCAGGCAATGTAATGCCTGGTTGGAAGAGTATAGCCTCGAGCGGCGTCTGAGACGAATACCTGGCTGCTCTCAAGAAGGACGATCCCCGTCCAGCAGAGCACCGATAGAGGGACGCGTCGCAAATACAGAAGCAGCAGGCCGTGGTCATCGGCTCCAGCACGAAACGGTATCCGCAGCGGGAAAGGCATCAAATCTCCCTTTGTTGGTTATAGAGCCTTGAGCGCCACGATGGAATAGCGATTGGTAAAGATGGAAATCCGCGATTACGATTCGCCCCATATTCTGGACGATTCACCCCGGCAATTCGACGTGACTGTCTGTTAACGCCGGCCTTCGCTCATCCGTTGTTCAGGTAGGAAAGTGTTTTCCTCTGCGCGAGTAGAGCAGGCGACTTTAGGGTGATTCAAGATTTATTGCGATTCGCACCGTCTGCCATACGACTCATCCCACCTGATATCGATTCAACCCTTCGAAGCGCGAATAAAGGCCCCAGACGCAGTAATTTCGCAATTGTGGGAGAAATGATATGCGATCCAGAACCTGGAAATTAGTGACTATTCTCTTCGCGTTCTGCGTAGCCTGGAGTGACGCACTCGCTCAGATTAATTCAAAAGTTATGCTGGACACGGAGATTCGCCACACGGAGGCGATCGCCGCAGGCCCTTTGGCCCAGAACGGAGCCGCATGGCTGAAGCTCGCATTGCTCTACCAAGATGCGGCGCGCTACGGCGATGCAGCACACGCATTTGAGAAAGCGGTTCGGCTTTTGAAGGCAAAGGATCGCGACCTTTATGCCGAAGCGCTGGATCATATGGGCACCATGTACGTGGAGCGTGGGAAGTTCGGTAAAGCTGAGCCGCTGGAGAAGAAAGCGCTCGAGATTCGCGAAGATGCGAAGGACGAAGTGGCGATTGGCACGAGCTATATGCACCTCGCATTGCTCGCTTACGGCAGGCACGATTTGACGGCAGCGGACGCCGACGCGGGGATGGCAGTGAGCTTGCTGGTTCCGAAGCGTCCGCGCGATCGATCGGCTGAGGCGACGCCGGAGGAGAAGATGTCGGCGCTGGTTGATTTGTCTCTGATTCAATGCGCGCGCGGTGATTGTGCAGGAGCGATTCCGGAGCTGAATCGCGCGCTGGGCATTGCCCATGGGAATTACGCGGCGAACAGCGTGCCGGTGGGGTTTCTGGATTTTCTGTTGGGCCACACATACTGGAAGTCGGGAGACTCGAGGCAGGCGCCGGCATTGATGAAGCGCGGCATTGACGAGATGGAGCAAGAGTTGGGATGGGGGCATCCGACGTTCATTGCGGCGTTGAAGCAGTATCGGAGCGTGTTGGCGCAAACCGGAAGCAACGCCGAAGCCGAGCAAGTTGGTCGACAGATTGCGCAGCTAGAGGCGACAACTGGGTCTGGCGGGCGGCTGGAGGAGAGCGGATTGCCCGGGATAAATACGCTGCGATAAGAATTGCTGATACGCAGAAAAGCCGTCCCAGGCGGGACGGCTATCCTGACGAGAGAACCAAGGTTCAGAGGTTCAGATTCCCCCGATGAAGATATTGATTAGTCGCCGGCTACGGGTTCTTTTTCGGTGTGGCGGTTGATGGGGCTGGCGGCGTTGTTGGATGCGGGGCGGATGGAGTCGAGGCTTACGAGGCCTTCTACCGGCTTTTTGCCGAGCACGTGCTCGCGATAGAGTTTGGCCATCTTGGCGCGTTTTCCGCATCCGACTTGATCTTGGTATCGCGGGCGCGAATCTTTTCGTTCTTGGCGATGCCCAAATTGTCGAGGGTGTGGTTGGCTTCAGAGTTCACGTGCTCCATGTTGAGCTTGAGTTCGTGGCCCACGTAGTTTACGCCGGGTGTCCCATGTCCGTGTTTTCGGACCTGGGCTCCACCCGATGCAGAAGCTACCGCTTACGCCCACTCATGGCGATAAGGCCGCGATGAATGATTGCACAGAGGGGGTTGGGCACCGGCCAAATTGCAGTCAACTGCGGCACAGGCCGGGGACCGGACAGATTTTGTTTGACTTTGCTGCAATCGCCTGCGATCTTCCGGTAGCTACCCCGAAAACAAATTCAGCAAGAGCTCAAGTTAAGACACGAGGGAGGTCGATATGGCGACGACGTTCGCGGCGCCGAGGCGAGGGAGTGTATTCCATTCGCGCGGCTCATGGAGTGTGCGCGATGATCGCACGGCTTACGCGGTGTGGTTAGGCGTGCTTTGGGTGGGGATGATAGCCGGATTCGGCCTGGACTTTTCCAAATATCTCCATGAGAGTCCGGCACCGCCGACGATCGTGCACGTGCATGCGGCAGTGTTCGCGGTGTGGATGCTGATTGTGACAGCGCAAGTGATGGTGGTGATGCTCAACCGCGTTAGCTGGCACATGAAGATGGGCTGGTTCGCGGTAGGCTGGGCGTGCGTGATGACGGTGGTGGGGGCATGGGCGGTGATGTCCTGGATGGCGCTGCATATACGGAAATTTCTCCTTCCCCCGCAATTTTTGGCTGTGAACATGGTGGACATTTTGGGTTTTGTGGCGCTGCTGTGGTGGGGATTGACACTCCGAAAGAATCCGGCTGCGCACAAGCGAATGATGATTCTGGCCACGGTGTCACTGGCCGATCCGGGATTCGCACGGCTTGTGATCGACGCACTGCACCCGCAAGTTACGACACCATTTGGGTTTTTCTGGCAGGTGTTTTATGGGAATGTGCTGCTGGTGGCGCTGATAGCAGGTTGGGACTTGTGGCGCGGACGGCTGATGAAGCAGTTTGTGGCAGGTGCGGCGGGACTGCTGGCGGCCGAGTATGCGGCAGCGATGCTGTTCTTCTGGGGACCGTGGCAGACGACGACGCTGGGCTGGGTTGTGGCGTGGAAGCAGACATTCGGCTAGATGCCTCCTGCATCCGGTTCCCACACACAAAGAGGCCGCGAAGGATGTGATGAAGACCCATCAGGTTCGTGCTTTCCCAGGTCCGAAAACACGGACCTGGGGCACCCGCATTCGAAGTGAGTTTAAAACCCAGGGCTTTGGCAAACCGCCAGATGCACGAAGGCCGTCCCAAGTGGGACGGCCTTCGTGGCTAGAGAACCAAGGTGCGACTAGTCGCCGGCTACGGGTTCTTTTTCGGTGTGGCGGTTGATGGGGCTGGCGGCGTTGTTTGATGCGGGGCGGATGGAGTCGAGGCTTACCAGGCCTTCGACCGGCTTTTCGCCGAGCACGTGCTCGCGATAGAGCTTGGCCATCTTGGCGTTTTCCGCATCCGACTTGATCTTGGTATCGCGGGCGCGAATCTTTTCTTCGCGTGCGTTCTTGGCGATGCCGAGATTGTCCAGCGTGTGGTTGGCTTCGGAGTTCACGTGCTCCATGTTGAGCTTGAGCTCGTGGCCCACGTAGTTCATGCCGACCTTTTTGCCACCGGCGAAGATTTCGTGACGGCCGTGCTCTTCGTACCACTTGGTCAGAGTCGCGGTCATGTGCATCTTCTCGATGATGTTGCGCCAGCCCACGCCGGTGTTGTACGCGCAGAAGCTGATTTCGCCTTCCTGCGTGGCGTAAGGGATGATGCATTGTTCGGTGCGGCGGAAGTCGTAGTTGAACAGATCCTGGAACCACATGCCGGCGATGAAGAGGAAGTTCCAACGATCGGAGCGACGCTTCTTGATGTCGTCCATGGTGCGGTCGCCTTTGACAGAGCCGTAATCGCGACCGGTGGCGTTGAAGGTCTTGTCCATCTTCTGGAGCATGTCAGTGATCTTGAAGTGGGTGGGCGCCTGGAAAGGGTCGTAGTTGCGCAGCAGGGCGAGTCCGAATCCGAGTACCGACATCCACTTGCCGCGGGCGGCATCGTTGACCTTGGCCAGATCCTTGGCAACCTGGTCCATGTGGAGGAATGCGGTGACGGGCGCTGCTTCCTTGGTTTCCTTGTCGATCATGAGCGCCATGCCGATGCCGCAGTTGGGGTGGCATCCGCAGGAGAGCTGACCCCACTCGGCTGTCGGTCCGTGCACCAGATCGGCCCAGTCAGAGAAAGTGGACATGAAGGAGATGGGGAACCAGTCGCGCTCGGGTACGCCGAGGCCGACCTGGTTCTTGACATCATGCGCCATATGCGAAAGCGTGTAGCGCTGTGCAAGACGGCGCTCTTCGCTGATGTCCTCGTCGCGGCCGGTGAACGAAACTGGCTGGAAAGAAAGGAAGCTGATCTTCTTCGGATTGTCGAGTGCAAACTCGATGATGCGGCCAACCTGCTCGTTGTTGATCCCGTTGATGATCGTCGTAACGGGAACGATGTCGACGCCGGCCTCGTGCAGATTGTTGATGGCCTGCAGTTTAACGTCGAAGAGGTTGCCGACCTTGCGGTGCGAGTTGGCAGCGTTGCCGATGCCGTCGAACTGGAGGTAGACGTACCGGAGACCGGCTTCAGCAGCAGCGCGGCAAAGCTCTTTGGACTTCGCGAATTCAATGCCGTTTGAAGCAGCCTGCACCGAATTGTAGCCAACCTTGCGGGAGTAGGCGACAGCGTCAAGGAAGTAAGGCGACAGGGTGGGCTCGCCACCGGAGAACTGAACGCTCATCTGACGACGCGGCTTGATGGTGATGGCGTTGTCGAGCATGGTCTTGATCTCGTCCCACGTGAGCTCGTGGACGAAGCCGACCTGGTTGGCGTCCATGAAGCAGGGATCGCACATCATGTTGCACCGGTTGGTGAGATCGATGGTGAGAACCGAGCCGCGACCGTGAGTGACGGTCGATGTGCCGTGGTTGTGCAGCTTGCCTTCGGTGGCTCCGTGGGCGCGGATGTCGCGGCCGGGGAAGCTCTCTTCAAGGTGCTTGAAAAAAGCGGGGTCGATGGACATCACGTCTTCGAAGTGGCCGTGCTTGGGGCAATCCTTCACCATTAGGATTTTGCCGTCGCGCTCGATGATCTGGGCCTTGATTTCGCCGACCTTTTCATTGAGCAGGACTTCGTGGGGCAGCTTACCGTCGAGAATCTGCTTGCGGATCTCGGGGACACACTTGGGGCAGAGCGAGTCTGTCGTGCGGGGCCAGCCCAGCGGAGGTTTCTCTTTCTGATAGCTCTTCAGGAGGGGCTTGTCGCTCCATTTGGGTGTAAACGACGGGTTGGGGCTAATGCGGTTCAACCGCTCATACACCACCCACGCTCCTTTGGCCGCGTATACGGCGGCTTTCTCGGCGTACTTCATCGTTTTGGACATATTGGTGCGATCTCCTTAAGAAAGAATGCGCTGGCTCTTGACGGAGGTCCGGCTACGGTACTGCCGGAACCTAAAAGCTCAGTACAAGAGTAATGAGATGCGCCAGTCAATCCAACGGGGGTGCAGCGAATGGGGAAATCGGGCGGTGAACGGGGATGAAGGGGGTGCGAATGGGGCTCCAGCCGGGGTCGTTGACTACCTTGTAAAAGCCTGAAGTTGCAATAGCTTACCGGGTCAACTCCAGCTTCTATGGGCTGCCGGCGGGTTCGGTGCGGGCGACCTGGTTGATGATTCGCTGGACGAGCACGACGCGGACGTGGATGCGTCGGGCCAGGTCAGGCAGGAATTCGGTTATCAAGTTGTCGGTGGGGGCGATGGCCAGGCCGCTGGCATAGCGAATCGCAGTGGAAGGCAGGTTTGTCTTTTCGCCGGGGACGTAGAGATTGGCGATTTCGAGATCAATGGGGAAGCCGACGAGGTTGGCGTAGTTCACCATGCCCTTGCCGTTGTCTCCTTGCGTCCAGAAGACCTGAGCGGCAGCGTGAAGAATGCGCCGTTTGATCGTGGCATGGGGCATGCGGTGGTAGTGAGGGTCCTGGTGAACGATGGACGGAATGAGAAACGTGCCGAAGAATTCGCCGGTCATATCTTCGCTGTAGCTGACGCCGACCACTTTGGCGAAGCCGTGCATACCGGGTCCGTAGTCAGAATGCGAGTCTGCCCCGACGGCGATAGCCGCGTTGGCCAGGATGGTGACGGCATTGAATGGGTCGAGGACGTTTTTGACGGCGAGACGTGCCTTTTCCTTGGGGGTGAGAGGCTTGACGTCGGGTCCGTTCAGGAAGCGCTGGTAGAAGTTGATCAGTGGCGGCGGGGGGCAGGTAGGCAGTTCGGGAGGCACAGCCACGTTCTCCCCGTTGGCCGTCGCGGTTGGCGCGATCTGTCCATCCGGAGCAAAGCCGGCAACTGTGGCGATGAATGCGGAGCCGGTTTCGGTAAGGGCAATGCCTGCCGACTCGCTACGGGGGATCACGCGGCATGGTCCGATTTTCGATTTCGCATGCTTGATGACAGGGAGGGGAGCTTCCGGGAGGGGAGAGGCGGAGTTGACCGGGTTCGATTGAGCCGAAGAGATGGCGATTGCCGGAAGCAGAAGGGACGCAAGTACAGCTCGGAAAGAGCGAACTCGGCGCGCCAGCATGCAGCGATCCGCATTGTGACCGTGCGCGCGATTCGCGTCATTCCCCATGGAACCGGTCCTCAAAGAGCAGGTCATCAAAGAGTAGATCCTTGCGTGATGGAACTTTTCTGGTGCTGATTCGTAGACAACAGAGACCCAACCGGCTCCAAGTTTCTATTTGTCTCAAGGACCGCGATCGTTCTAGTATGTCGGACGCAAAATACTCAGAAAAAGTAACTTGGGAACCGGGAAAGAATTGACGACTGGAACTGGATCGGGCCGCCGCGCCTGTTGTTGTGTGAGGCACGGCGCAGATGCGCAAAGCTGCCTCCGGCATTGACGCGGGTCGGGGCGGCATCGAGACTAGAAAGTGAGGTTCGCTGCAATGAGTTCCTATCCTCCTCCACCACCACCTCCTCCGGGCCCCGGCGTGGGACACCGCATCGAAGAAGCCATGGAATTGATCGAGATGGAACTGCGCCACGCGATCGAATATGTGAACGACGCGGTAATTCCGCAGGTTCGCTCCGAGTCGATCGTGGCGATGCGCAAAGTTTCTGACACGCTGCGCAATCTCGCGGATCGCATGGATAAAGCGCAACAGCAGCGAGGCCCCCGGGCCTGATGGCAGATTGGCATTGCGCACGCGCGCAACGGGCCGCTTGGCTCGCTTTGTTGTCGACAGCCACGGTGGGGATTGCCGCCTGCGGCCACAAACGGCAACCAGTACCGCCAACAGCGACTGCTCCGCCGGTGTATACCACTCCTTCGTATCCCACCCCTGCGCCACGGCCCGGCAAGGGTGGCATTCGGATCACGCCGGTGCCCGAGGGCGGCATCAGCGCTGAGGACAAGGAATTCATTCTTACCCATCGGCCGATCTACAGCGAAGAGGGCAAAGCCACGTGGTACACGGCTCGCGCGGGACGCAAGGCTGCGAACGGGCAGGTTTTCAGCGATGAAGCCTTGACGGCCGCACATCGAACGCTGCCGATGGGATCGCTGATCGTGGTGACGAATCTGAGGACGCGACAAGCCTCGGCCATGCGGATCAGCGATCGTGGGCCGTTCGTCCCCAATGCAATTCTGGACTTGACCAAAGCATCGGCGAAGTCGATCGGCATCTGGCCAGGGTCGGCCGAAGTGCGCGTGGATGTCTACGAGACGCCTAAGCCGATGGATACGGGAGGGCGGTGGTGCGTGCAGATTGGGCCGTTTACGAGCGAGCGCAAGGCGATCAGGTTCAAGGAAAGATTGCTGCGCGACTATGCGGGCTCACGCGTAATTGAGTTTTCGGGTGAGCGGAGCTACTGGGTCCGTATTCGGCCTGAGGGCGATGATCGCGAACAAGCCGAAGAGATGGCGCGACGGCTGCAACCGGATGAGGGCGTGGCCTATTTGACGCGGTTGGATTGAACAAACAGCCGAATTGTACTCGAACCGGGACACGCATCCGGAAATAGCTCGTCCAGTGGTTAGAAGAATCGGTGAACCCTGTCCTGATTCTCGCGGTCCAAGATAGAATGGCACGGCTTTTGAAAGAGGTCGGGATGCGCACGCTGGCACTTTTGCTTGCATTTGCTGGATTGGTGCTTCCGGCGTTTGGCGCGAAGCGAGTCACGGTGGAGGAGTTGGACCGGACGCTTGCGGCAACTCAGGGCTTGCCCGATGCTGAGATCGCACAGAAGCTGTCGGATCTCGAGTTGACCGAACGTTTGAGCAGCGTACGACTCGAGCGCCTGGAATCGAGGCTTTCCGGAAAAAAAGCGCGGCAGGCGCTCTTGATCCTGGCGGATGCGTCGGCCTTTCTGGACCCGCCTTCAGCGGAGATTCCCAATCAAGCCACGCCGGACGTCGCAACGCAGCGCAAGATCATGGCACTGACTGTGCATTACATTTCGCAGTCGGTTTATCAGTTGCCGAACCTCTTTGCCACGCGTGTCACAACCAGCTTTGAGGACAGGCCGGCGGCGTTTACTGGTCATGGCGGTGCCACTTCTACCAGGTACGAGCCGATCCATCTGGTGGGTCACTCGGCGGTCACCGTGACCTTCCGGAATGGCCGCGAAGTTGTGGAGAAGAGCAAGCTGGACTCGCGGGTGCGAACCCTCAGCACCTCCGGAGTGTTTGGACCAATACTCGGCACGGTTCTGGTGGATGCTGCCCGAAGCAAACTTGCGTGGAGCCACTGGGAACAGGGCAAGAGCGGGATGCTGGCGGTTTTCAGTTTTGCGGTTCCCAAGAAAGAATCTCACTACACGATTACGTACGATTCTGTTCCCAACGAACCAACCCCCTGCTCCACGGATCCTCAGACTTTCAGCGAGGTCGTGGCCTATCACGGGGAAATGGTCATCGATGCAGCGAGCGGATCGATCGTGCGCCTTATATTGCAGTCGGACATGAAGCCCGATGATTTCACCCTCAAGTCCGGCGTTGAGGTGGAATACGGACAGGTCAGCATCGGGGGTAAATCCTATTTCCTGCCCGTGAGGAGCGTGAGTTCTTCGCTGGCGCATTCTGTTCAGGTGGTCGAGGGAGACTGCCCTCTTATGCAAGTAGGCAAGTGGCTCAAGACATCGCTGAACGATGTGGTCTTCGAGAACTATCATGTATTTCGCGCGGATGTGACCATACTGACCGACAGCGAAGCCGCGAAGCTGGAGGGCCAGCCCGTTCCCTCTCTGAGCGACGATGGCTCGGCGCAAGCAGGGTTAGCCAATCCTTCCATCCCTGCCGCCACGGCCTCCGCAAACTCTCTGCCTGCAGGCAGTCCAGAGGTCGCGCTCCCTGCAGGCACCGCTGCGAATTCTTCGGTGGCTCCAGCCACTGCGAACGCGCCGGCGTCGGCGTTGTCTTCATCCAGCGCGACAGGGACTTCAACAACAGCAACGAATCGTTCTGTCTCGGCGGGCCAGGCGACGCTCGAAAACAATTCTGCAACCGGATCGTCGCCTTCTGCCACGACGCCGCCCTCTGCCTCGACGCCGTTCACAGCGGCGACCGGTGTGCAGGAGGCGGAGCAGGAGTCGTTGTTGCGCGAGATGCCCGTGTATCGAGCCAATGCGCGGGACGTGATTGTGGACGTCGTGGTTACAAAGAGCAATGGCGATCCGGTAGCCGGCCTCACCAAGCAAGACTTCGAGGTGAAGGAGGACGGCAAGTCGCAGGCTATCGACTTTCTCGAAGAACACACCGCGACGTCTTCAGCAAGTGAAGAGCCACGACCTTTGCCGACTCTGCCGCAGGGCACTTACACGAATGCCCCGCTTGCCCCTGTGGGAGATTCGGTCAACGTGCTGCTGATCGATACGCTGAATACACCGCAGCAGGATCAGGCGTATGTCCACAATGAGATCGTCGACTTCCTGAAGAAGATGCAACCGGGGACGCGCATCGCGATTTTTGCGTTGGGCTCAAAGCTTCGTTATGTACAGGGGTTCACGACGGACACCGCGGTGCTGCTTGCCGCATTGAACGATAAGGAGAAAGGTGCGGCGCCCGTAAAGCGGTCGCCGGATCGAGGTGACGCAGCCGAGAATGCGGCGGATTTGGAACGCTTGACTATGATGCAATCCTTTGGTGTTGGATACCTTAGAGATGCGCTGGCCGACCAGAGTTCCTTTGATTTGGGAACCAGAGTTTCGATGACATTCGAGGCGCTCGATCATCTTGCGCTTTACCTGGCCGGCATTCCAGGGCGCAAGAATCTCATTTGGTTTTCGAGTTCCTTTCCCGTTGTTCTCTTTCCCAGCGTTGCGCAGCGCGCGAGCTTCGAGAACTCCCCGAAGATGCGCGGCTATCTGAGTCATGTCAAAAAGACTGCGGATATGTTCACCGCTTCCCAGATTTCGATCTATCCAGTGGGAGCGCAAGGGATGATGGTGGAACACGCGGGCGAAGCCGACGGCGCAGCTCCTGGTGCAGCGGAAGTCAATGGTCATTTCGGCAATGTGGCGGACGGCCCGATGAGCAACGGCACGATGACGCCATTGATGGGTGGCGCTGCGGATCGTGCCAACACGATGGTGGCCATGCAGCAGCTCGCTTCCTCAACCGGCGGTAAAGCCTACTTCAACACCAATGACCTGAACGGCGCATTGAATCGCGCCATCAACGACGGCGCCCACTACTACACGCTCAGCTACTCGCCCACAAATGCGAAGATGGACGGCACTTATCGCAGCATCGAAATCCATCTGAAGAAGGGCCATTACACGCTGGCATATCGCCACGGATACAACGCCGATACTGGTTCGCAGACTGAAGCTGAAGCGGGAACGGATCCGATGGCCCCGGTGATGAAGCTCGGGCTGCCCGGCGCCACAGGAATTCTGTACGGTGTGCACGTGGCACCGAGGACGCAGCAACCCTCAGCCGACGCAGCTCGCGCGGGCCAGAACGAAAAGCTTAGCGGGACAACTGTCCGCTACCGTGTGGACTTCTTCGTTCGTCTGGCGGACGTGGCACTACAGGCGGACTCAAAGGGCGAGCACGACGGAAAGATTGAAGTGGGGCTTATGGCCTATGACCGCGATGGCAAGCCTGTGAACTGGGACAGAGTCACAGTGGGCATGAACCTGCGATCGGCGGAATTTGAAGCGATGCAAAAGTCCGGCATTCCGGTTCACATGCAGCTGGATCTGCCTGATGAATACGTGAATCTGGTGACCGGCGTCTACGACTGGGAAAGTGGAAAGACCGGCTCGCTGGAGATTCCCCTTCAACCCGGTCATGGCGCGCCGACTCCCGCTGTTCGTTAAGAAGGCGAGTTTGCCGGACGAGCGAAATCCAACTCGCGCCATTTTTCTCGTTGCCTGCAGAGAAGCCCCCGACATACTGTAAATCCACAGCATTCGTGGAGGTTGGTATGGCAGTCGGAGTCCCAGTGATGCAGATGGCGCGGGTGCGCCAGAACTATCTTGCGATCGCGGTGGCCGCGATTGCCTGTTTTCTCCTGGAAGCCGGGTGGTATTCGGCGTTTATGAGCACCTGGCTCAACGGCATTGGCCGCACAATGCAGTGGCTGGTGAGCAGCGGCATGAATCCATATCTGCAATATGGCACCGCCTTGGTAATGGCGGCCGTGATGGCTACGGCAATCTCTTGCGTAACGCAATTGACCGGCAAGCAGACGGCACTGCGCGGCATCAAGGTCGGCGCGTTGTTGTGGGCGGGGTTCGAATTGACGACTTGGTCGACTGAGTACATTTTCGAGGTGCGCCCCATTGGCCTGTTTCTCGTGAATGCCGGATACTGGCTCTTCGGCATGATGTTGATGGGTGCAATCGTGGGGGCCTGGAAGAAGAAGGGGTGAAGAGCCCGTTCTCAGTTAGAAGTGAAAAGATACCGCAAAAGCAGATCCTTCACCCCGCCTACGCCACGGACAAAGATTTCCATGGGACCCCAAAGCGCTTCGTTCAGCGACACCAGAGAAGATCAGGATGACGCAGTGATGAAAGCCGCTCAATCCGGCGGAGGGTAGTAGGGCAGCTTGTCGTTGGTTTCGTTGGCGCGCTTGATGGTGACGTCGGCGAAGAGCAGGGCGGGGGCGAGGACAGTTTCCGGAATGTCGGAAGCGTAGTTGGCCACCCAGAGATTTTTGCCGGCGGCTTCGACGCCTGCACGCAGCGCGCGCTGATCGAGGTCGTCGAGCACGGCTCCGCGGACCAGGGTGCGCTTGCCGTCCAAGTCGATACGGTAGAGCAGACGCGGGGTGAGTTCGGCGCCGAGCGTTTCGACGTAATAAACACTCTTGAGGCCGCGATCCCTGGCGAGTTCAAGGAGCTTGCGATTGAGTTCTTCGTCGCTTAGCCCTTGTTCTGCTGTGACTTTCATGACGCCAATGACGGGATGCGGAGAGCCGGTGACGCCGGCGCGGGCGTGGCCGTTGGATTCAGGAAAGTCGCGCACCGGGGTGCGGCCGATGAGGTAGTTCTCGAGGTGACCGTCGGAGACCAGCTTTACGGTCTGTGCGGGGACCGCTTCATCATCCACCGAGTATGAGCCGACCAGGTCTTTGCCCTGCCATGTCTTCAGCGCGGGATCGTCGATCACGGTGAGGAATTCCGGCATGATGCGTGCGTGGTAGCTCGAGGCAAAGGGCCCGTTGGTGCGCGCTTCGGTTCCCAGCTTGGGACGCGTGGCGGTTACACCTGAGGCAAGCAGCGAATGGAGAGTATCGGCGCTGGCGTCGGCGCTGAGCAGTACAGGGCCGTGATATTCCTCTTCAACCAGTGGCGCCTTGCGAAGGTCACTCAACGATGAGATGAGCGTGATGACGTGTTTTTCGAATTCATCTGGACTATCGAGATCGCTTAATGCGACTCCGCTCGACCCGTAAGAGCGATCAAGGCGCATGCCGTCGTCGGCCTGTGTGCCTACGCCAAGGGACTCGGAGTAGTTGCTTGCGGACTTGCGCACGATGGCGCCCTCGCTGGAGACGATCCACGTAGTGGTGACACGGCCGTGGAATGCGGCGGTGGAGTATTGGATGTCATGCTCGACGGCGCTGACAGCCGGGTCGGTGCGATAGATGCCGCTGTCGCGAGCAACGCGATTGGTCCACGCGGCTTCGTCGAGCGAGAGCTTGAGCGGCTCGGCCAGAGAGACGATTGGCTTTGCTTTGCTGAAGTCGTCGGCCTGCGGAGGTGTCTGCACCTGCTTGAGCTCGGCCTGTTTCTGCGCGTAGGCAGCGAGAGCGGCCTTGTAGGCCTGGTCGGTGCCGGTCCAGAGAGCGGAGCGCAGGGCGATGGGATCGTCGTCGATGCTGGCGAGTTGCAGGGCGCCATCACCGCGGGGGCCGGAGTTGTCAGTCTTGTAATCGCCAACGCGAACGCTGATGCGCGCGATGCGGGCATGGCTGTGTTGTGAACCTTCGTCTGAGCCATAGGCCGCGCGCGTCTCGAAGTCGTCCACGTCTTCAATGCGGTATTCGATAAAGTAGGGCTTCTCAAAGCCGGAAAGCTGGAGATGCGCCATGCTGCGATCGAGCTCTTCGAGCATGGCTTTGAGGACTGGATCTTTCTCGGCTTCGGCGCGCGTGGCCTGTGCAGACGAGCTATGCGGCAGGAGGGTGGCGGCGGTCAGAAGTCCAGCGGCGATGAGATTGCGGATGCGGAGCGTGTGCTTCATTGTGCCTCCTTCGTCGATCCGGTGGATGGCGCTCCGGGAATGGGCAGGATGGGTGGGCGTTGCGTGCCCTGCTGCTGGCGCTGGGTTTCAATCTCGCTCACCAGCATGGCCGGGGCGACGGCGCTCACGGGGACGGTGCCGGATTCAGCGCCGCATTCGCCGTTGAAGACTTCGCTCTTGTCGCCGGTGGCGAGGATGCGCTTCATGGCGGCGAGCGGCGTGCCCACAATGCTGACGCCGCGGACAAGCTCATCGGGGCGGCCATCGACATAGACGCGGTAGACGACGAGGGGAATAACCTGGAAGGCTTGCGGGGCGCTGCGCTGGGTGACCGCAAACCCTGATGAGATGTCTTCGAAGTAGAGGCCGTAGGGTTTGCCTTGCTTCTTCGCCTCTTCGATTAGCTGTTTGCGTAGATCGGCTTCGGGCTCGGTTTTGGTCGAGGTGACGATCAGGTTGCCCTGGCGGCCGGTTGGCATGCGGCCCGTCTGTGCGCGGCCATGGCCGTTGGAGGAGGCGAAACTCGCGATCGGCAGGCGCGACATGAGGAACGTTTTGAGCACGCCGTTCTGGATGAGGTCGACGCGGCGCGCTTTCTCGCCTTCGTCGTCGTAGGTGTAAGTGCCGCTGAGCCAGGTTTTGCCGAAGGTGGTCATGGTGGGGTCGTCGGCGACGGAGAGGAACGGCGGCAGCACTTCTTTATTCAGCTCTTTCGTAAAGGTCTGGCCTTCCTCGTCGCCGCGCTGGCGCTGGCCTTCAAGGCGGTGGCCCAGCACTTCATGAAAGAAGACAGCGGAGGCGCGGCCGGAAAGAATGGCGGGGCCATCGAAGGGTTCCGTCACCGGAGCCTTGCGCAGGGCTTCGAGACTCTTGCCCAGCTCGCGAACTGCAGCTTCCATCTCCGATTGCGAGGGCAGGCCGTCAACGTTCTCCGCTTCGAAGGTCTGGGCGCGGAACAGGTCCATGCCGTCATCGGCGCGGGTTACGGCAAACACCACCACGCGCGCCAGCATGTGCGGATCAACCACGCGCGATCCTTCAGACGAGGCGTAGTAGTCGGTCTCGTTCTGCACGGTGAGCATGGCGAGATTCTGGTAGACATCGGGATAGTCGCGGAAGACGCGGCTCAGGGCCTTCATGCGCTGTTCCCATGCCGCATGGTCGACAACGACCGGCGGCGCTGGTTGCGAGACGGCAACCTGGGGCAACTCCTTGCTGAAGTCGGGCGAAGTATCTTCTTCCCTGGCGCGGACCTGGGCTTCCGTCTTGACGCGGAGATAGTTTTCAAGCGCGGTGCCATAGCCCGCATTGGTGGCTAGCCACAAGGTGCGCGCCAGCGCAACGCGATCGTCGCCGAGCGGCAATTGCAAGCTGTTGACGGCGGAGGCGCGATGATTGCCGTGGGTGTTATCGAGTTTGGGGTCGCCAATGCGCACCTGCACGTCGGCGATGCGCACATGATTGTCGGTGCTGTCGGCGAGGGCGCCGTACTCCGCGCGAATGGTGACGGATGTCGCGTCGGCGACCGAATAACTGAGGAAATAGGGCGGCAGCTGCTTGTCGGCGTCCTTTTGATTGGGCGAAGGCTTGCCCAGCGATGTGAAGGCGCGCTGCAGTTCACCGGTCATCGCGTCGAGCAGGACAGGGGACCCAGTGGGGGAGCCAGCGGCGGCATTGCGGGCCTCGGCATGAATGGGCATTGTCCGGTTCTGCGCAGATGCGGCGATGCAACCAGCGGCGACGGCAAGAACAAGAGACGCCTTGCTGCGTGAACCATTTCGGCGAGAGCCCGAATGCCTCTTTGGAGAGACAATGGGTGGGAGGGAGTGTAGTTTTTCAGTTGAAAACATCGGTAAACCTGATTGTCTCAAAGTCGCGCGTCTGTGGAGGGAAATCTGATGGCAATTGTTCGGCGCCTGGTGCTCGCGGGTACCGTAGCTGTTCTCTTTTCGCTCACATCCGCTGGTGTCGGGCTCCAGAGTGGCAATGCGGCGCAGAGTCAGCCGGAAGCCGCAGCCAGCCACAATCATCCTCATTCTGAGCAGGCGTACTCACTGCCGCCGGACAAGCTTGCACGGGCGATTGCACTCAACAAGATACGCGTATCGCTGGAAATTGGGGGGTCAGTTTGGGGCCTGATTGTCATCTGGGGGTTGCTGGCCTTCGGTACGGCTGGGCGGTTAGACGCGTGGACACGGGAAACGACGCGGAGGCTCTGGCTGCAAGGGACTTTGTTCTTTGCGACACTGTTGGCGATTCTCGCCCTGGCGAATCTGCCGCTCGACGTGATAGGGCATGTGGCGAGCCTGCGCTACGGGATCAGCGTGCAAGGCTGGCCCGGGTGGCTGGGCGACCAGGGGAAGGGACTCGCAGTTTCATTGGGGATCGGGGTGCCTCTTGCGCTCCTCGGTAATTGGCTTGTGCGCGTTTCGCCGCGCCGTTACTGGGTGTGGATGTGGATGGTCTCGATACCGCTGATCGTGATCGCGGTGTTTCTGGCGCCGATGGTGCTTGACCCAGTCTTCAACAAGTTTGAGCCGCTTGAGAGTACGCATCCGGTGCTGGTGGGAAAGCTCGAAGAGGTTGTGGCGCGGACGGGGACGGCGATCCCACCCGAGCGTATGTTTCTGATGAAGGCCAGCGCGAAGACCAACGGCATTAACGCGTATGTGACCGGCATCGGATCGAGCAAGCGGTTTGTGATGTGGGACACGACGACCGACCGGATGCCGGATGACGAGATCATGTTCATCTTCGGTCATGAGAGCGGGCATTACGTGCTCAACCATATTCCGAAGATGCTGGCTGGGTTGATCGTTGGATTGTTTTTTGTCTTCTGGGCCTGCGCGCACCTGGCGGAGGGGATGGTGCGCCGCTACGGCGAGCGCTGGAAGATTGGGCCGGTTGCCAGCCGCGGGGGATTTCTGACGCTGTTCTTTGCGTTTTCAATTGCCGGTTTCGTGTTGACGCCGGTGGGCAACGCGGTGAGCCGGCACTACGAGCATGAGGCCGACATTTACGGGCAAGAGGCGATTCACGGCCTGGTGGCCGATCCACGGAAGACCGCGGTGTCGTCGTTCAATCACCTCGGGGAGTCCTGGCTCGACGATCCCAACCCGAATGCGTTTGTAGAGTTCTGGTCGTACAGTCATCCCTCGGTGCAAGAGCGGGCGGAGTTTGCAGAGCATTACGATCCTTGGGCGAATGGGGGACACGGAAAGTTTTTCGCCAAATAGAAATGGACGTTACTGCTGTTTCGCTGCATCAAGTCACTTACTTGTGGCCCTTCATGCAGGTGTATATTCGGGTCGTCTTCCCCACTGGTTCGCAGTTCACGACGTTCGAATCTACGGGGGTGGCGCATGTACGACCGAGCTTGTTGCCTCTCGACCCTCTTCCTCTCAACACTTTTAGGCTTGATATCGATCGCAGGACTAGAGCCGGCGCGCGCCCAGGGTGCGGCCGATTCAGAATTCAAGTTCACAAAGATCGACCTCCAGCTTCTGGACGACATCAATGAGGTCGATCGGCAGATCGCGAAGAAAGGTCTGGTATTAGAAAATCCGGACCTGCAGGCGTACATGGATTCGATCTGCAATCGAATGATCGGGAAGAAGCCGACACCGGAGCATGTGCAGTACCGGTGTCTCGTGCTTCGCGACCCCATGCAAAATGCATTCGCCGAGCCCAATGGCACGATTTACGTGACCACCGGATTGCTGGCTCTGCTCGAAAACGAAGGCGAATTGGCGGGTGTGATCGGTCACGAACTGACGCACACATACCGGCGCCACCTGTACCTGGAAAACCGAAGCATGCGGAAGAAGGTTCTGGCTATGAACATTCTGAATGCAGCAGCATCTGTGGCGCCCGGCGGCCCCGGTGTGTCCACGGGAGTTCAGGTTTTCGGTGCGGCGGTAGCGGTGGGCGCAGCGGTCACGAATGTGGTCCTGGTCGCTTCGGTTTATGGCTACTCCCGCGACATGGAGCAGGAAGCTGACAACAACGGACTAGAGGCGATGAGCTCGGCTTCCTACGACCCAGCGTCAATGGCGCGGGCGTTTGAGCTTCTCGATCAGGGATCGCACTATGAGTTTGAGCCTTACGACACCTTCTACCACGATCATCCGAAACTGACCGAGCGGCGCCAGGCCGCCACCGCTTTTGCTTCTTCGCATCCTGTGACGGCTCCGCTTACTACTCCGGAAAAGGACTATATCGCCAAAGTCGCGCCGGCGATCTCGTACAACATTGACGCCGACATCAACAGTCGGCGTGCGCGGTCGGCGGTACGCGCTGCACAACGCCTCGTGGATGCGTATCCCGATGTGCCGCAGTATCAGTTGCTGCTCGGAGATGCGTACCGCGCTCTCGGAGCCAAGACGCAGGCACTTACGGATGAGGAGATGACCGGCCACGGGAAGTCAGAAGACCGGAAGAATTTCTTCAAGCGCACAGAGCAGGAAGAGCAAAAAAGGCTTTTGGGAAAGCCGGAAGGTCAGGCAGCGCTGAAAGCGAACCAGGCACAAGCGGAGAAGATTTACCAAGCTGTCGCTCAGGCGAATCCGGCCTATGCCGACAGCTACCGCGACCTGGGATTCTTGTACGAGCAGGAAGAGAGATATCCCGAGGCAGCCACGCAATATAAGCGCTATCTCGAGATGGTGGCCGGAACGAGTCTTGACCACCTCCGCGTCGAGCGTCGACTGGCGAATGTCCAAAAACTGATGGGACTGACCTCGGGTGCCGCGCAATGACAGGGTTCATGCCGATGTAATCGTGCCCAAAAACAACATCTGCAAGGAGAGGTGTTATGAAGCTGAATTCGTGGTTACTGTTACTCGCAGTTCTGTTCATTTGTACGTTTTCTGCGCAAGCGACGACTTCGTCATGGTCGTATGAACATCCAAAAGTGAAATCGGGAGAATTTGCAGTTCACAGTGCGTGCATGATTCCGGCGGAAGGGAAGCTCTCCAAGCAAGGAGTCAAGGGCCAGGAAGGGATGTCGAAGCAATCAGACGAGTGGAGCACAAACCTGCAGAATCTGGTGGAGTCCCACTTGAAATCCGCCGGCATTGAATTGCAGCCGGCCATGGGCGCCGGTGCCTCTGGAGCATCGGACGACGAGATGCGGCAGCTTGTGCTTCAGATTTCGCAGAAATATGACGAGGTGGCCACAAAGCTGAACAGGAAGCCCAAGGACCTCGGCAAGTCGCGGTACACGCTTGGCGATCAGGTCGCCTTACTGCCGTGCTCGGCTCATTCAGATGTGTTGGTGTTTGTAGAAGGCGAAGGCCAGGTGCTGACTGGCGGTAAGAAGACCATGGGTATCTTATTCGGAGGCATGTCGTCTTCCGGTGCGACCCTCATCCTCACCATGGCGGATGCCAAGACTGGCGAGATTCTTGCGTTTGCGCGGCTGGTAAATGTCACCGGTGGACAACAGTTTATGGATAATACGGAAAAGGCCTACGGTAAAGCTTTGGACAAACAACTGGGCAAGTTGAAGATCGGTCAACCTGCCGCAAAGAAGGATTGAAACGCTCTCAGGGCGGCGTCGCATCTGATTTCGAATTCACTTAGAATGGAATCATGGTGGCGCTTCCCCTTTTCTCATCTTTCTTCGGCAAGGCTGCCGGTTCGTTTCTGGCTGCGGGCGCGGGGGCGGTTGCTGTCATCATCTGGAGGCTGCGGGAGACGCGCACCGCGGTATCCCTCAAAAAGATCATCATTCCGCCGCTAGGGATGGCTACGGGGTTCTCCATGTTTGTGGACCCGGCATTTCGTGTGCCCTGGGCGTGGGCGGGGATTGCGTTTCTGACGGGCGCGGTGGCGCTGGCGTGGCCGCTGCTGTTGACGACAAGGCTGGAGCGCCAGGGAGAGGCCGTCATGATGCGACGATCCAGCGCTTTTCTGGCTGTGATCCTGGTGCTGGCTGCGATCCGGCTGTTTGCGCGGGGCTACTTTGATAAGTTGCTGACCGCGCCCCAAACTGCGGGCATCTTCTTTATTCTCGCCTTTGGCATGATCTTGATCTGGCGGGCCAAGATGCTGGTGGACTTTCGACGGCTGACTGCCGATTCCGAAACCAGCGCGGCCTGAGCAGGCTTGCCCCGTTTCGTACAATTTAAATATGCAGTTTCTGACGCTTTCACGACGCCGAATAGATGCGTTTCCACCTGAGGCTTTTACACCGGAACTCAACGCCCAGGAGGGCCAGCGCGTAAAAGAGTTGTATGCCGCAGGGATTCTGCGCCAGGTCTGGCGACGGGGCGACGTACCGGGCGCGACGATTCTTTGGGAAGCGGCAAGCGAGGCCGAAGTGCGCGATGCCCTTGGCAGCCTGCCCATCTTCAAGGCGGGGATGCTGGAGGTGGCGGCTGTTGTTCCGCTCGAACCTTATCCGGGATTCGGGCCGGCGAAGTAGACCAAATCCGGCTGAAGAGCGGTTTTTGATTGCGCCAATCCCTGCTTTTCCTCAGTCCCCGCGCGCCGTTCCGAGGTCGTACACTGTAGCTTCATTTGCTTTCCGAAAGGAGCATGTTCTTCTATGGCTTATCCGGCGAATTATCGCTACACCCGCGAGCATGAATGGATTTCGCTCGACGGCAAAATTGGGACAGTGGGGATTACTGACTACGCGCAGAACTCGCTCGGCGACATCGTTTACGTGGACGTGCCGAAGGTGGGCGATTCGATCACCGCGAACGCGTCATTCGGATCTGTTGAAAGCGTGAAGGCGGTCAGCGATCTGTACTCGCCTGTGAGCGGGACGGTGACGGCGGTGAATGAGGAGCTGAAGACGAGCCCCGACAAGATCAATGAAGCTCCGCACGACACCTGGATCATCAAGATCGAATTGTCTGATCCGTCGGAGTACGAGAAGCTGCTGGACGCCGCGGCTTATGAGAAGTTTGTCTCGGAAGAGACGGGGGCGTAAACGCAGTTCTCAGTCGCCAGTTCTGAGTTTTTAAGGAAACCGGAATGGAGATATCTGGCGACATACCACGCAACTGATGACTGAAGATTGATCAGCTGGTCCCGGAGGGACCGTCCATGCGCTACTTACCTAAATCTCCCGCCGAGCGGGAGCAGATGCTGAAGGCGATCGGCGCCAAGGCAATTGACGATCTATTTGCGATCATTCCGGCTGAGTATCGCCTCACGCGCGACCTGGATGTGCCGCGCCAGCAGGCGGAGAGCGAGATCATCGACTACTTCAAGGGCGCCGCGCAGAAGAACGCTACCGATTACGCGAGCTTTCTGGGTGCGGGCTGCTACCGGCACTATCGCCCGGTGATTATCGACACGCTGGTGCAGCGCGGTGAATTTCTGACGAGCTATACGCCATATCAGCCGGAGATTACGCAGGGGACGCTGCAGGCGATCTTTGAATTTCAGACCATGATTGCCGAACTGACCGGCATGGATGTGGCCAACGCCAGCATGTACGACGGGTCCACTGGCGCTGCCGAGGCGGTGCTGATGGCGATGCGCGTGACGGGACGGCAGAAGGCGGTCGTGGCGGCGACGGTGCATCCGGAGTATCGCGAAGTGCTGCACACATACCTGCAGTTCCGCGATTTGCCGACGTCACAGATTGGATACGTGGCAGAGACGGGCCGCGTTGATCTGGATGCGCTTGCCGGCGCCGTGACAGAAGAAACGGCCGCCGTGCTGGTACAGAGTCCAAATTTCTTTGGCGTGATTGAAGATATTCCGGCAATTGCGGAGATCGCGCACAAGAAAGGCGCGCTGCTCATCGTATCGATAGCCGAAGCCGTTTCGCTTGGAGTGGTGCGGCCGCCCGTTGAAGCAGACATCGTCAGCATGGAGGCGCAGTCTTTTGGTGTTGCGCTGAGTTACGGCGGCCCATTCTGCGGCGTTATCGCAGCGAAGGAGCAATATCTGCGGCAGATGCCGGGGCGGCTGGCGGGACAGACCGTTGACGGCAATGGCAATCGCGGATTCGTGCTGACGCTTTCGACGCGTGAGCAACACATTCGGCGCGAGAAGGCGACGTCGAATATCTGCACCAACCAGGCATTGGTGGCGTTGATGGCGACGATCTTTCTGACGGTTTATGGCAAGGAAGGGATTCGCGAGCTGGCCGAGCATAATCTGGCGAAGGCCGCTTATGCGGCGAAGGCGCTGAGCGCGCAGCCGGGGGCGAAGCTGCTGTTCAACGGTGCGCCGCGCTTCCATGAATTTGTTTTGGAGACGCAAGAGTCTCCGGCGCAATGGAGCCAGCGGCTGCTGGAAGACAAGATTGTCGGCGGCATTGATCTGAGCCGCTGGTATCCCGAGTTGAAGAACGCGACGTTGTGGTGCGCGACGGAAGTTGTGGCGCGAGGAACGATTGACCGCGCGGCGAAGGTGCTGGCGGCTGCGCCGGTGGAGGCATAAGTAATCAGGGTGTTCGCATGACGACGCAGAAATATCGACCTCGCATCATGTACATCGAGTCCAAGGGTGGCGGCTATGAGCTGGATAAGTTCGGGAACCAGAGGCTTTCATATCACGACGGACTCCATGGCTCCGCCCGCATCGGCAGAGTGACTTTCAGCCGAACCGGTGCGACCCTGCACTACAAAAACAAATCGTTCCAGAGTCTAAAGGGAAGCGGATTCAAGGCTAACTACTACGACATCGACTCCGGCGAGAAGTATTGGATTTCAGGACCTCGGAAAGATGGAACCGACCGGCTGTACAAGAGCGATTGGCTGGTCGAGATCGATGAAGATGTACGCGAGGAATATTGGACAGACATTCGCAAGCGACCGGACTTGAAGGATCATTCGACAACGTCGCTTTCGACTACTAAGAGACCGAACGCAACTTCGCTAACACGGCAGTAGGTGAAAAATAGGCATAAGCTCAGCGATAGAAAGCACACAAATCGATCGCAGCATCGGCAAGGTTCGTCCGCACCAGACGCAGAACGAAGGACTTGTTTTCGAGAAGTCATCGCCGGGCAAGAAGGCTTACAAGCTGCCGCCGCTCGATGTGCCGGAGGTCGACGCCGCCGTGCTGCTGGGCGACGCGCACCGGAAGACACCAGGTTTGCTGCCGGAGCTGAGCGAGATTGAGATCATCCGCCACTTCACGCGGCTCTCGACGTGGAATTACGCGATCGATCTGGGCATGTATCCGCTGGGCTCGTGCACGATGAAGTACAACCCGCGCGTGAATGAGTTTGTCTCGCGGATTGAGGGTCTGGCGGAGGCGCATCCGTACCGCCCTGAGTCGCTGGCGCAGGGCGTGCTTGAGATCATCGATCTGCTGCAGCGCTGCCTGATCGAGATCACGGGCATGGACACGATCACGCTGCAGCCTGCGGCCGGCGCGCATGGCGAGTTCACGGGAATCCTGCTGGTTCGCGCATGGCATGAGTCGAAGGGCAACGCACGCCGCAAGATCATCATTCCTGACTCGGCGCATGGCACGAATCCGGCGACTGCGGCCATCTGCGGCTACCAGGTGGAGAATCTCAAGTCGAACGCCGAGGGAGGCATCGATCTCGAAGCTCTCACGCGGCAGGTGGATGAAGATACGGCGGCGCTGATGCTGACGAATCCTTCGACGCTCGGTGTATTTGAGAACGAGATTCACAAGATTGCCGACATCCTGCACGCCAAGGGCGCGCTGCTCTATATGGATGGCGCCAACATGAACGCGCTGGTGGGCAAGGTGCGGCCGGGCGATTTCGGCGTGGATGTGATGCACCTGAACCTGCACAAGACGTTTTCGACTCCACACGGCGGCGGCGGCCCGGGCTCCGGTCCTGTGGCGTGCAAGACGTTCCTGGAGCCATTTCTGCCGACGCCGGTCCTCGCGAAGAGGCAAGGACGGCACAGCTGCGCCTGGGAGTACAACCGTCCGCAGTCGGTGGGCCGGGTGCGCGCGTTCTACGGCAATACCGGCATGTTCATTCGCGCGCTGGCCTACATCCTGGCCAACGGGCCGGATGGGTTGCGGCAGACCACCGAAGACGCCGTGCTCAACGCCAACTACATTCGCAAGAATCTCGAAGACCTTTACGAGCTGCCCTATAAGACGCCTTCGATGCACGAGGTTGTTTTCAGCGACAAGCGCCAGGCGGCCAAGGGCGTGAAGACGGGCGATATCGCCAAGCGGCTGATTGATTATGGGTTCCATCCGTATACGGTCAGCTTCCCGCTGATTGTGCATGGCGCGCTGATGATTGAGCCGACGGAGAGCGAGTCGCTCGAGGAACTAAATCTGTTTATCGATGCGATGCGTTCGATTGCGAAGGAAGTCGAGGAGAAGCCGGAACTCGTCAAGACCGCACCTCACTCCACGCGCGTCTCGCGGCTTGACGAGGTGCAGGCTGCGCGCAAGCCAATCCTGCGCTGGCGGCCATTGCAGTAAAGCTCACTCGGGATTTGCGCTGAAAGCGGCGAGCGACGCGCGATTCAGCGCGCTTTTCGTTTCGCGTTCCGGACCATACTTCATGTATTTTTTCAGGCTCAACGCGGGCTGCTCAAGGAATCGATAGCTCACCATTGCCAATAGGACGGTGCTGACTAGCGCGGTCGTCACGGTGATGACGGTGGCCAGATGTGGAGAGAAGTACTCCATCAACCATTGCCGGAGCGTATCGCGAAGCCAGAGCAGGCAGATGAAGTGGAAGATATAGAGACCGTAGGTCATGCTTCCGATCCAGCAAACCCATCGTGCACTACACGCCATGGTGAATGCGCTTCCTTTCTCCAGCACCGCAACAATAACCATTACCACTGTGAAGTTCGCGAGAGTGTACTCGACCGCCACGCGATAGTAGTTTTCGGGGTGTTCTGCGTGTGTCGAAAACGAAATCACCCATAATGCAGCTCCGGCGAGCGCGGCATACTTGGCAAATGGCTGAAAGCGTTTATAGAGAGCGTGGTCTGTTACCAGGGCCAGCGCGACTCCGAAGAGAATCGTATCAACACGGGTCAAAGTGTTGACATAACTCTCGTCGCTCGAGAGTCCAATCCAGGGGGACATGAGTCGAATCGTCCAACACGTGGAGCATAGAACCCCGATGACTTTTAGCAGCGTTGCCCGATCTTTGGCAAACCACACCACCAGCGGCCAGGTGAGATAGAACTGTTCCTCAATCGCAAGCGACCACAAGTGGCGGATGGATTCAAAAGCATAAGAATTGGAACCGTATCCAGGCATGAAGTTCTGGATGTAAACGAAGTGCGACCAGAACTTGTAATCCAGAGGCACGCCTTGGGTCATCTCCACCCCGGCAACAACCAGGAGAGTGACGTAGTACACCGGAAGAACACGCAGCATTCTGCGGTAGTAAAAGACCCGGAAAAAACCCTCGCGGTTTCTGGTTCTGAACAAGTTCCCGCCGATCAGGTATCCAGAGAGAACGAAAAACGCCGGAACCGCAAGCCATTCGATCTGCTGGAGATTGTAAAGAAGATTACCGAAGAAATTCGATCGATGATGTGCAATCGCTCCACCGAAGGCGTGACCTAGGAAGACAGCCAGGAAACCATATCCCCGAATTCCATCCAATGCAGGCACATGTTCAGGATGTGATGGTCGGTCGGTTGAACGCACTAAAGCACCTCCTCAGCGTGATCGGCGGCAATCGTGCAATGCGTTTTGCACTGCGGAAAGTTCTGATTTCAATCGGAGAGTCGAAAGGGAAGAAGTCTCTGATGTGGGAGCAGTCTCCCATCGCTCAAGCCAGGATGAAAAGGTCGCTTTGGGGTTGAGGACAAAGCGAAGGTAATTCTCGAAATTACTGAAGTTGCAAGGGAAGATTGCCCGTGGTGTCGCTGGTGATATCAGCTCGAATCGTCGTTCATTTAAGGACTTGAATCTGAGGATTTTTTCGGCCCCAGCCGACCCGCCGATCGCAGGCCTACCCGCGCCTGCGATCGTGCCGTTGAACGTCGAGCGAGGCCTTGATCCTTGCCAAGGCCCGGATCAGGCGTGAATCGAAGGTAGGCACATCCATTCTTTGTGGTGCGAACGAATTCCCTTAAGTGCTCCGCCTGGCTTCAAATAGCGGATATGAGCTGGAGTTTTCACATTTGCAGGTAACTTTTGGGCACGTGACTTCCTCGCCTTCCGTGGTTACCGCAAGCGGCTGCGGAATCGGGGTTAACTATTACATTCCGATTGCTTTTCGATTCGCATAAATCGATAATCGAGTCTCTCAGGATGTAGTCATCAACGCCGGGTGCGAGGCGCTCAGGCAGCGATGGGGAAAGCGCAAATTCTGGGTAGGAGCGAGAGCCCTACACCGGGTGTATAGAGCTTTCCAGGGGCCAGGAGTGATACTCCGTTGTTTTCCCAGGTGGTTTGTGCACGATCGGCGAAGTCCACACACCGCCGGATCGCCGCAAGGAGGTCTCGATGAAATTGTTTCGTGATGAAGCAGGGCAGACTTTGGTATTCACGGCATTCCTGATGTGCTGCCTCTTCGGCTTTATGGCGATGGCTATCGATGTGGGCGTGCTTCTTCGTGCGCAGCGCAGGATGCAGACCGCGGCGGATGCTGCGGCAATCGCAGGCGGCCTGGAGTACTTCTACCACGGTTCGACAAATGCGGCGACGGTCGCGAAGGCTGCGGCAGGCAACAACGGCGTGAGTGATCCAAATCAGGTCACGGTGAATATTCCTCCTGCCAACGGATGGCATACCGGGGGAGAATATCTCGAGGTGACGATTTCGCAGCCGAACCCGACGGTATTTATGACCGTCCTTGCTGGGATGCTTCCCGGCAGCTCTTCGTCCAATTACAAGACAGTTAACGTGGCAGCAAGGGCGGTCGCAGGGATTGTTCCGGCCACGTCATGTGTCTACCTCCTCAATCAGAGCGACGCGGGTGCCCTGACGATCAAGGGTAATGCGAATGTCACCTCACCCAATTGCACATGGACGGTGGACTCGACTTCACCGCAGGCGTTTTGCATTACCGGCCAGAATTCTGATGCGCAATTCAATTCACCGGGCGTGATCCTCGCGAATGGCCAGTCGACCTCGGGCAATTGCAATAAGACATATGGAGGCGCACAGACCGGTGGTTCTTCGTTCTCGGATCCTCTGGCAAACAGCATTTCATTCCCCGATCCGACGAATTCAAGCGTCTGCAATTCGAACCCACTTAATGGTCCGGTGAATGTAATTTCAGCCACTACGGTTACATCGATACCCACGGCGATGATGTCGGCGGTATCGATCAAGACGGGCGGCTACAACACTGCGAGCAGCCAGCCCTCGTATCATGTGATCTGCTTCAATACCGGCTCGAGCACTCCGACCACCCTGTCCGGGGTGACATTCAGTGACAGTGCGAACGGTGCGGACGAAAACTACCTATATCTCTTTCAGAGCGGAATGGTTCTCAGCGGCACGAATGTCATTAACGGGACAGTCGATTTGAATAATGGACCGTTCTGCCAGGGAAACTATAACACCAGCAACGGGAAGTGCAACTTCACCAGCGCTGGAGGCGGACCAAGTATCACCATCAACGCGCCGGCAAATGGAGATCCGGATTCAAGCGGTAATGCAACGGACACAAGCACCTATGCATGGAATGGCATGGCCTTCGTAGTGCCCCCGACAAACTCATCCCCCAAATGTGACTCCTCTTATGGTGGGATAAGCTACTCGGGCACGGATCCGAATTCATGTCTCCAAATGCAGTTTGGAAGCAATTCCGGGCAGCTCGATGGAATGATCTACGCACCCTATTCAGCGTTGTACTTACAGGACAGCGGCGGCACCGGCATCGGTGTCACGAGCCTGATTGTGAATTCAACGTTTATCAATGGAACCCTCGACATCACTGCCAACTACGCTGCGGGGCATCCACAATCGCCACTGAACCACGTGGCGCTAGTGGAGTAGGAGAGGTTGAAGATGAGCAAAAGACGCACATATTCTGGCTGGCTTCGCCTGCTCCGTTCCTCCCAGTCCGGTTCTGCGCTGGTGGAGGTAGCCCTCACGCTGCCACTGATTGGCGCAATGTTGCTAGGATCGATCGAGCTGGGCGGCCTGGCATACAGGGCTACCGAGATGACGAGCGCCGCAAGGGCGGCAGCGCAATATGCCGCGATGAATGGTGGCGGCTTTACAGACTGCAACGGCACGTTCGCGGGAGGAAGTTGCAACTCAGCCAGTGGAATCTACAAATCTGCCCAGTCAGATGCTCCGTGGGCTGCAAGCACCTGCACCAACTGGAGCGTGGCGGCGACAAGTTCCTGTACTTGCTCCGGTAACTCATTGGCTTGTGGTGGATCGACAACGGGCGGTCCCTACACATGCTCATCCGGCAAGCCGGTAGTGGCGGTAACCATTCAAACCTCTGCTCAATGCGGTGGATTTGCATCAGTTCCGAACCTTTTCAACGGGGGCTTCACTCTCTCTGGTTATGCTCAACAGGAGGTGCTGCAGTGATTGCACTGGTGCTGAGAAAGCTGGTCCGTCGTGGGAACGATGAACGGGGTAGCGCGTTGGTTGAAATGGCGCTTGTGAGCGCCTTCGTCTTCTTTCCACTGCTGTTCGGTATCATCGAGTTTTCTTATGCGATGTACGCCTACAACTGGGTAAACATGGCTGCCCGTCAGGCTACGCGCTATGCTGTGGTTCGCGGCATTCAATCCTGCCAAATTGCTCCCACGTTTCCAAACTGCAACATGGGGCCTGACACCACGAACAACTCCACGTCCCCATCCGCACTCACGACTTATGTGCGAGGCCTTTCCTATCCGGGGATCTATACCGACGCTACGAGCAACCGGCTCACGGTCACGACGACCTACCTTGCGAAAACTGTATCGCCCGGACTTGGCACTTACGACAAGGTTTCGTGGAGCACGGTGTGTACTTCGACCGATCCCAATGCTTCAGCTGTGGAATGCAACACGCCAGGGGAGGCGGTGAAGGTGGTGGTGACCTACAAGTTTCCGCTTGCTATTCCTTTCTGGAAAAACGCGTCTCTGAATCTGAACGCTACTTCACAAATGGTGATCAACGAGTAGCTGCCCTACTTAGCTCCGCTATCGGGCGGGCCAGGACTCGTAGTAACGTGTCCCTGGTAACTCGTATCTTATTGATTCCATGCATATCCAATTTCTTGTCGTAACCCCTTAAGTAATTAACCTATTAGTGGCATTGTCCCCGAAGGGCAAAAAGAAGAAAGTATTCTCATCAGGCATTCCGATGCATTGAAGGTCTCATGGCCTGGTAATGCATAGAGCCTGATTAGCTGCGGAATTTTGCGTGGCACCCTCTGGCCGCTCAAGTCCCAAGTGCGATTGCATGCGTTCGAACGAATGCGGGCTCAGGAGGGCTGTGTCTATGAAATTTTTCCGCGAGGAAAGTGGTCAAACCCTTATCCTTACAGCAGTTTGCATGGCGGTCCTGCTTGGATTTATGGCGCTTGCGCTGGATGTGGGCACGCTGTTTCGGGCCAAGCGCAAGATGCAGATTGCGGCTGACTCCGCGGCAATGGCCGCGACCACGGAACTGTTCTACAACGGATCGACCAATGTCGCCGCTGCGGCCTATGCCGCGGCCAAGGCAAACGGAGTGGACAACACCGTCAGCGGGAATGTCGTTGCTGTAACGCTTCCTCCGGTCAGCGTCGGTGGAACGTCCTGCCTAACTTGTGTTGAGGTGCAGATTTCCACTCCGAATCCCACCGTCTTCATGGGAGTGCTTACGCACACCAACACCGTGAATGTCGGAGCCATGGCGGTGGGTGGAGCACCGGCCGCCAGCAACACCTGTGTGTATGTGATGAAGGACGCCGACGATGCGCTTTGGATCCACGGAGCGGGCAGTATCAGTGCACCGGGTTGCAGCGTCTACGTCAATTCGTCGAAGCAGGATGCTTTGTGCGTGACGGGCAGTGCGGGCAAGTCAGATCTGGGCAGCATTGATGTTCACGGGCAACAAGGCGGCACGGGGCCCTGCAAGGGCGATCCCGGCGTTACTGTTAACCAGAGCGTAGGAGTGCTGTCAAATCCGTGGACCGATCTGCCCGATCCTTCATTGCAATGCCCGGGCAATACCACAGATCTGACGAGTGCCACATTATCGGGCACCATTGCGGGGCCGGGCTACGGAGGCGTGTCCTGCTACTCCTACCAATCCTGCACGACAAAGAAGGGCGTCACTACCTGCACGCCAGGGGTAGTGAACCTGAGTGCCGCGACGCTAGGCCCCGGTACATATGTGTTCACGACGGGCGTGAGCATCAGTGGCACGGTTAAGGTTGGCAACGGCAACTCAACAACGGGGAAGACCGCAACCAACGGTGGTGCGACGATCGCTGTGTCGGGCACGAGCTCACTCAATATCGATACGGCTTCGGCGTTGACGATCTTTGCCCCTGCCGATGAGAGCGCGACTTACAACGGCCTGGCGCTCTATCAATCTCCGGGAGACACAAGCGCCATGCAGATTTCATTCGGCTCCAGTTCCGCGGTGTTCAATGGCATGGTTTACGCGCCGGGAGCGGACGTCACACTGCACGATGAGGGCGGGGGCGGGCTGAGCGCAACGGGAATGGTGGTGGGAACGATTTACATCAACGGAAAAGTAAACCTGACAAGCTACAACGCCTTCAACCCCGTTACGACACCGTTCAAGGTTATTAGCCTGGTTGAGTGAAAGAGAGGCCGACAATGATGGACATTAAGAAAACATCCTGGAAGTTGCGAAAGCTGATGTGTGCCCGCGAAGAGGGGTCAGCGATTATCGAACTCGGCATTTCAATGCCGCTATTGATGTTGATGCTGCTGGGCATGGGCGAACTGGCAAGGGTAGCGTACGCCGCGATCGAGGTCTCAAGCGCTGCGCACTCAGCCGCGCAGTTTGCTTCGTGGAAAAGCGCGGCAGCGTCGAATGCGGGGGGTATTTCGAATGCTGCAACGGCGAACTCCGATCTGCCGATCAGCGTCTCGTCTGTCGCGGTCTCCTGCGTATGCGCGAACGGAGCGACCCCCTCGAGTTGCTCTGACAACACCACGTGCACGAACGCTAATACAGCGATGATCGAGACGGTCACGGTTCAGACGCGGGTCAGCTTCAGTCCGCTTATTCATTACCCCGGCGGCCCGACCACCTATACGCTGCGGGGCTCCGACACGCAGACGGTATCCAACCAATGAGGGGCCAGCATATGAATTTTCGATCGTCCGTCTGTCGTCTGCTGAGACAGCTCTCCGGTGAAGAAGGCGGCAGCCTGGTGGAGATGGGGCTTGCCTCGGTGGGCATCCTGGCGATGCTTTTCGGAATATTCGAGCTCTCGATGGCACTTTACAGCTATCACTTTGTCTCCGAGGCGGCGCGCGAAGCCTCGCGGTTTGCCATGGTGCGCGGTTCCCAGTGCGCGGCGAATTTTGCCGCTTCCTATTGCTCACCGACGGACGCGCAAACGGACGGCGCCGACGGGGGGGACGTTTCGCATTACGTGGCAAGTCTCGGCTACCCGTTTGCGAACAAGCTCACCACCACGACCACATGGCTCAGCGCAGGTCAGGATGGAAAGGGCAATGAAGTTTGGACGAGTTGCGGCACTTCAAGCAGTTGCAAAAATCCGGGGAACCAGGTCCAAGTCACTGTCAGCTATCCGTTTCCGTTGGTTGTGCCCTTTCTCAAGACCTACACGATCAATCTGGCCAGCAAATCCTCGGTGGTGATTTCGCAGTAAAGCGCGACGACCTCTCGATAGCCGGATCCCGGCGTTGAGCGATGCGCGGTTACTTCGTGTTACTGATGATCAATTTATTGCATTCTTAGATCAATACTTAAGTAATCTAAAAGTAATCAAATCAACTTGTCGCGCGATCCCGGCATCCCTAGAATTCTCCTACGTCTCAGTTTTGGGCCCCGCTTAAGTTGCAGGCAGTGCGCTGTGCGTTTTGCGCAGGTTTTCTGCTGGATGTGGATCGTTGGTGAGTCAAATTCAGTTGCCAAGTGAAGGAAGATCGATGAAGATTCTACGCGATGAGAAGGGCCAAACTCTTGTCCTTACAGCGCTTTGCATGACGGCGATGTTGGGCTTCCTGGCGCTGTCTGTCGATGTTGGGATGCTGTTCCGGTCAAAACGCTGCCTGCAGAATGCAGCCGATGCGGCCGCCATCGCCGCCGCGCAGGATTACATGTGGAGCCAACTGGCAACGTCGGCGCGGACGGCGGGCAAGAGCGCGTCATCGGCCAACGGCTATGCCGATGGCACGAAGGGTGTCACGGTCACGATCAATGTTCCTCCGACCAGCGGCCCGAACAGCGGGGCCTCAGGATTCGCCGAAGCCATTGTCACGCAGCCGATTGGAACCCCATTCATCGGAATGTTTGGGCGAGGGACGGTCACAGTATCTGCGCGCGCGGTGGCAGCAACGCCGAATAATGGGTCGGCGTGCATCTGGCTGATGGCACCTTCGGGGAACGGACTGAGTGTCAAGGGCCACTACGATATCGAAGCGCCGGGGTGCGGCATCTATGTCAACTCGCCGGACAGCAATGCGCTGAAGGTTACGGGCAACGGCGGCACGGTGAACGCAGCCTTTCTCGACGTGGTGGGCAACAATAGCGGCAACCACACGACACAGCCGACCCCAGATACGCTGAATGCTGGTGTCCGATCGACTCCCTGGGGCAACCTGTCCGGTCCGTCGTATCCAGGCGCATGCAAGATAACGAGCAATGCCACTTCCATCACAACCGCAACCATGGCCGCTGTCGCCGGCTCGGCAAGCAATAATGTGGTCTGCTTTACAAAGGCTGTGACATTGAACGACGGGGTGGTCCTGCCGGGGGCAGGCGATGGAGTGACCTACGTATTCGAGGGCGACGTCACAATTGCTACCGGGGCGACGGTAACGTTTGGATCGGGAACGGTGAGTCCCTCTGGCGGGTGCACCACCAATTGCGTCTTCAGCAACGAGGTTGGCGCAACCATGGAGTTGGCCGGGAGCGCAACGCTGAACCAGAACTCCAATTCGATTTTGAACATCTACGCTCCTGCAAGTCTGACCTCGCCGTATGACGGAATTGCGATTCTGCAGCCATCGACGAACACCACGGAACTTCAGATTCAATTTGGCAGCAACAACGAAGTGCTCGACGGATACATCTATGCGCCTGGCGCCATCGTCTTCATGCAGGATCATGGCGGGGGCGTGACGGCCTCGGGGATCGTAGCGGCGACGTTGTATGAAGATCAGTCCACACTGGATATTTACACGAACTATGACAAAGCGCATGGAAGTACGACCAAGAATCGGCAACTTGTGCTGGTGGAATAAGAGGGAACGGGAATGAGAATTGGAAGAAAGTTACTTCACAAAATCGTCAGGTCTCTGGGCGTCTGCGAAGAAGGCGGCGCCATTGCGGAAACGGCGTTGACAGCGCCCTTTCTCGCGCTGCTCATCTTCGGTTCGGTTGAATTTGCGCGCGTGGCGTATGCGGCGATCGAAGTGACGAATGCCGCCCGAGCAGGAGTCTCCTACGGCGCGCAGAGCGGTTTGACGGCTTCAGATACGGCGGGCATTCAGTGGGCTGCGACTCACGACGGAGTGAATGTTCCGGGTATGACGGTTTCCACTCCGATTCTGGGTTATACCTGCTCCGATGGGTCGACACCAACAGGCAGCCCTGTAGCCTGCAGCAATAACGGCGCCCACCTGGAAGAGACGCTCACTGTGCAAACCAAGGTGACAATCGACCCATTGATTCATGTTGCGGGGCTCCCCACAACATACACGCTGTATGGCACGGCAGTTCAAAAATGCCTCAATTGATTAGAACAAACGGGTGGAAAAGGCAGGAAGGCACGAGTATGAGCGATTGGAAGATGAAATTCGGGAAGATGCGGCGTATCGCGTCGAGTGACGCGGGCGCAGCGTTGGTGGAGATGGCGATTTCCTCCGCACTGCTTTTGTCAATGTTCTTTGGCGTATTTGAGGTTTGTCTGGCTTCGTACACCTCTCATTACGTAGCCGATGCAGCTCGGGAAGGAGCCCGGTACGCCATTGTTCGCGGATCGCTCTCATGCACAAATACACCCAGCCTTTCGAACTGCGGAGCCAGCCCGGACACCATCGCAAACTACGTCAAAGGCTTGAACTATCCCGGTATCGTTCCCGGCAACATGACAGTCAATGTCAGCTATTTGACTGGAACGGGTGACATATCGACGGGCTCCCTGCTTACGACCTGGGCTGCGTGCAGTACAAGCCCGTGTAATAATCCGGGGAACATGGTGAATGTGAACGTGACCTACGCGTTCGGACTTTCCATTCCCTTTGTGCCCCACAAAACCATCAACGTCACCAGCACATCGCAGATGGTGGTTCAGCAGTAGACCAGGCTCAATCGATTCTTCAGCACGAGGCCCGTGTAGCCAGAGGTTGCGCGGGCCTTGTGCTGCCGGCTTGATTGTCCACATTCCTGCTCGCTAATTCACAAGGGTTGACCACCCGCGGTTCGCCCTACACTCTAGGGTATGGCCACCCTGCCTGACATTACTTCGCTGGACGCCGGGCTTCCCGCGAATATCGACGCCGAGAAGACGATTCTCGGCGCCATCCTGCTGGACAATGCGGCGCACTCCGAGGCAGCCGAGCGGCTCGAGGCCGACGACTTCTCGCTCGACTCGCACAAGCGCATCTTCATGCGCATGAGCGAGCTGATGAACGAGCAGCATGCCGTCGACATTGTTACCCTGGCCAACGAACTGGCGCGCGCCAAGGAGATTGAATCCGTTGGCGGCGTGGCCTATCTGGCGTCGCTGACGGAGGGCCTGCCGATCCGGCCCGTCATTGAAGACTACATCCGCATCGTCAAAGACAAGAGCCTGCTGCGTAAGCTGATGCTGATTTGTTCGGCGGCGATTGCCCGCGCGGCCGACCAGAGTGAGACAGCACTCGAAGTTTTGGATGCGGCCGAATCGCAACTGCTCGAAGTCAGCGAGAAGGGAATTACCCGCGGACTTGAACCGCTGGACAAGATTGTTCAGAATTCCTTTGGCTCCATCGACAATCTGTACAAACAGAGCCGCGAAGTTACCGGTCTCGCCACCGAATTCACGGAGCTTGATCGCATGACCAGCGGCCTGCAAAAGGGCGAACTCGTGATCATTGCCGCTCGCCCCTCGATGGGAAAAACCGCGTTTGCCATCAACATCGCCGAGAATGCGGCCATCAAGAGCAAGGCGACCGTTGCGGTCTTCAGCCTGGAAATGAGCAAGGAGTCGCTTCTGCGCCGCATGCTGGCCTCGCAGGCATGGGTCGACCAGCGCAAGCTGCAAACAGGCTTTCTGGGCCGGGAAGACCAGGAAAGATTGCAGAACGCACTGGAACAGCTTGTCGAGTCCCGGTTGTTCATCGATGACAGCGCAGGCATCTCGCTGGCAGAAATGCGAGCCAAGGCGCGCCGGCTCAAGCAAACCACTGGTGGCCTCGACATGATCGTCGTCGACTATCTGCAGTTGATGAGCGCAACGCTCCCTTCGGCCGGCGGCAAGCGGTACGAGAACCGAACGCAGGAAGTATCGGCGATCTCGCGTGGGCTGAAAGCGCTGGCCAAAGAACTGGATGTGCCCGTTGTCGCGCTTTCGCAGCTCTCGCGTGCCAGCGAGCGGCGCGGAGACGACAAGCGCCCGATGCTGAGCGATCTGCGCGAATCGGGCTCCATCGAACAGGACGCCGATGTTGTCGCCTTCATTCATCGCGAGGCCTACTACAACCGTGATGAAGAACAATCCGAAGCTGATCGCGCCAAGTCGGAGATCATTATCGCCAAGCAGCGTAACGGCCCCACCGGCACCGTGCACCTGAATTTCATCTCGCGGTTTACGCGATTCGAGAACCCCGACAGCTACCCACGAAGTTTGAATTGCGGAACTCGCGCGCCCGCTGGACGAGGTTCACAGTTCGTTGATGGTCAAGCACACGCGGCCTGCGATGTACTCACCCGGCGAAGCATCGGGACCGATCTCGATCAGGTCGACTTGAAAGTTCATGTTCAGTGGCCGCAGTACCAGGCGGTCTTCAGCAAAGTCGGCATAACGCAGGGTCAGGTGCGCTCCATGGCGAACGGCATACACATTTGGCCTGCCGGCGCGGTGGGGTGCAAGTGAGTTGTATTGCCGGTCGATGACAGCCAGGGCATCTGGAAACAGCAGCGGGTCCATCGGCAGCGCATCGGAATGGGCGATGCGGATGGCGACAAACCGCTGCCAGGAGCGGCGCGACGCGACAGCTTTTGGCTTCAGCGATTGCAGCGCACCCGGCGGCAGGTGCAGCATCATCTGCACGGCGCCTGGCCGGATATAGGGCTCAAAGATGGCGGAATGATGCGAGACAACCGGCACCATACGTGGCTCTTTCAGTGGCGGCGCCGCCCGCGTCGGAGTTTGCACCGAGTTGCAGAAGGTCTCCGCATGCCATGTGCTGGGTCGTCAGAATCCGGTCGAGTCCCTGGAGGGAAAGCTGGCGGCGGGAATGCAGAAAGTTAGACAAGTGCGACTTGCCGAAGCCGGTTTGCCGTGCCAGCAGTGAAACGCTCGAAGTTCCGCGCTCAATTCTGCGCAGCAACTCCAGACGAAGGCGTTCGTGCATCTGGGTAAAGTTCATCTGTGGAAAGTCCGCCACCAGCCACCGGGACGATCGGTCGCAGTTTTCTTTAAGCAAACCGATTTGCGCCATTTCGGCTTCATTCTTCGGTCTCGTGTGTTTATCCAAAAGGACGAATGAAGAATTGTGCCTGGCAGCGTTGACGCAAAGGATACGGCTCTCTACATTGGGTTTACTCCAGCTCGCACAGGTTGTGGAAATTTTCGGGGATGGGATTGGTCCGCGCAATTGTACGAGGGTTGTAGATGACCTTGCGGGCCTCAGACGCGATTACGCGCTCATTCAGCCAAACTCCGTCGCAGGCAGTTCAGCCCTGCGCATGGCCACGATCCGTGGAACTGATTCCAGACTCTGCGCGAACATCGTGATGACATCCACAGCTCGAGCACTGACGGCGACGCACAAGGCGGCAACAGAACCGCCGACGCGACTGCCTGGCTCCTTTCAACCCGCCTGACAGAAGACAACAAACTGAACGAGCGAGGGAAAGCGATTATTTGGGGAATCGATCATGGAAGTGTGCGTGGAATTGAAGATTTGCGAGGGGTGCGGATGTCTTTGGTACCGTGCCCAGGCCTTGGGAACGGTGTATTGCTCACGATGTAGGACAGAATTGGAGAAATTTCCGAGCCCCGAGTCGCGAAAGCGGCGCGGGCGTCCCACCAGAAAGCGACTCCTGAACCTCTGGGCAGTTGCGGCAGAAGCAGGAGGTGCGCAATGAGCGCAGCCCTCCAACTGCCGTATCTTAGTGCCACTGGAAGCGCCCCGCAGCGCTGGCGTACGGGGCATAGCGTTGATCCGTATTCCGGGTCGGTTGCGGAAACTGATCGGGCGGGGCGTGACGCTGCATCCGCGACCTGCGTCAGCGTGGCGTTCTATCGTAAACATACCGAGAAAACGCTTCGCCGGTATCTCTACGCGTCTATGCTGGTGGGCCGCGCACCAGCGATCCTGGGCGAACCGATCGGGCGCGGATGGGTATCGAGCCGCAAGGTCAAGACGTTTGAAGATGCGGTCATTTTCGTGCTCGATATCGAGAACTGTCTGAAGAAACTGGGGAAGGTAGATCAGGCGATTCTGAGCCGAGTGGTACTGCAGGAGTACACGCAGCAAGAAACGGCGGCAATGCTCGGCGTGAGCGTGCGTGCCATTTCCTACAAATACAAACAAGCGCTCGACAGTCTTACGGAGATGCTGCTGCAAGCGGGTTTACTTATTCTTCCGCATTCATAATTGTCTGGGATCGGCTTGCAGCCAAAAGGGGAGCGCATTTCGCGCTCCCTTTTTTGGCGTGTGCGCAGAAGGGCGATCAGAACTTGCGCGACCATTCTTTGGGCCAGCGCTCGACGATCACCTTTTTGTCGGTGAAGAACTCGATGGCGTCGCGGCCTTGCGCGTGCATTACTCCAAAGAAACTACCCTTCCATCCCGAGAAGGGGAAGTAGGCCATGGGCGCGGGGACGCCGATGTTGATGCCGACATTTCCCGTCGAAACAGAGGTGCGAAACTTGCGCGCCGCCGCACCCGACGAGGTGAAGATCGAGCTGGCGTTTCCATACGCCGAGCGTTCGATCATCGCCACAGCCTCGTCGACGGTGTCCGCGTGGACGACGGAAAGCACCGGGCCGAAGATCTCTGTCTCCATCAGCGGGCTGGCGGCGGGCAAGCCCGTCGAGCACGGTCGGACCCACAAACGAGCCGGCGCCATTGCCGTTGGCGCGTCTGCCATCGACGATGGTCTTCGCGCCCTGCTCCGCGCCCTGCCCGATGAGGCCGACGACGCGCTCGCGGCTGGCCTGCGTGATCACGGGCCCCATCTGCGTTGCGGGATCGAGCCCGTTGCCCACTTTCAACGAACCGGCCGCGGCCGCAATCGAGTCGCGGAACCAGTCTTTCGCTTCGCCCACCGTGACGGTGACGCTGACGGCGAGACAGCGCTGACCCGCGCAGCCAAAGGCTGAATCGGCAATGATCTTTGTGGTGGTCTCACGGTCGGCGTCCGGCAGAACGACGACGTGATTTTTTGCGCCGCCCTGGCACTGCACGCGTTTGCCGCTTGCCGAGCCGCGCGCATACACGTGTTTGGCCACCGGCGTCGAGCCTACAAAGCTCACGGCGCGCACCAGGGGATGATCGAGCAGCGCATCCACGGCTGTCTTGCCGCCGTTGACCAGGTTCACAACGCCATCGGGCAAGCCCGTCTCCTGGATCAGCTCAATCAGCCGCGCCGCAGAGAAGGGAACGCGGTCGCTGGGCTTCAGCACTACCGTGTTGCCGGTGGCAATTGCGTAGGGCAGAAACCACAACGGAATCATCAGCGGAAAATTGAACGGCGTAATCACCGCGCAAACGCCGAGCGGCTGCCGCACCATGATTTCGTCGATGCCGGGCGCCACATCTTCGAGCGAGTAGCCCTGCATCAGCACGGGAATGCCGCAGGCGACTTCGACGTTTTCAATGCCGCGCCGCAATTCGGCCTTCGATTCGGCCAGGGTCTTGCCGTTCTCGATCGTGATCAGGCTGGCGAGGTCATCGATGTGCTCTTCAAGCAGCGCCTTGAGCTTGAACATGTATTGCACGCGATCGACAGCCGGCACGGTGCGCCATGAAGCGAACGCGGTATGCGCCGCCTGTACCGCGGCGTCGACCTCCGCGGGTGATCCGGCCGGAGAATTCCCCAGCGGCTCGCCGGTGGCGGGGTTCAGAAGTTCAATTCCGGACGGGGCTTGTGGAAGTGACCCACTTGCCGCCGACAAAGTTATGGATTGCGGGGGATGCGATAGCAGTCATGGGAATTCAATGTAACGTACCCGGCATAAAGACGGCAGCAGGAATTTCGAGACCTTATCCTGCAAGTCCGGCAAGTCCCTGCAGCGAACGAATCTCGTAGTGCGCCGACTCCTTGTCGTACCGGGAAAGATATTGCAGCCGGTCTTCGGGAATGATGGCGGCTGCGTATTGCGCTCCCGCCACGGCCCGCAGCGCTTCCATCGACTCCCACACCATGATGGTGATGAACTCGATCTCGTCGCCGAGGGGCCGGCGCAAAACGATGCCTCCTCGGTATCCGGGAATCTTGCTCATTCCCGGCAGAAGCTCCGGCTTGAGCTTCGCCTCGTAGGCGTCGGCGTGTTCGGGCTTGGTATATCCATGCCAGATTCTCGCAATCATCGGAGTTCCCTCCTTGATTTTGGGTGCAACTTCGCCTGCCAGCCCAAACGAAAGTCGTTGACGATCAAGGATACGCCAGCCGGTCTGCTATTGTGGACGGTTCGGCCGCTCTTCCGCGGCATCTTACCCGAAATTTTATGAGAGGCAGTGTCGTTATGATTTCTTTCGCACGCTCCGCCGCTTGCGCATGTTTCCTGGCGTCGTCTCTTCTCGCCCAGCAGGCCGCTCCAAAGCCCACTACCGCAGCCGAAGCTCCCAACCGCGACACCAGCTACATCGACGCCAACGGAACGGCCCACGTGACCCGCGTCGTTCCGGTTCCGCAGACCATCAGCCCCGAGGCGCAGAAGTCCATCAGCCGGCCTGAGCCCGACCAGGGGCCGCCGCAGCCGCTCGAAGCGCGCCGCAAGGGGACCGACGCCTACACCGCCGGCGCGCGCGTTCGAGTGGTCGAAGATCTGCCCCAACACGATTGTCGAAGACAAGATGGCCGGCGTTCCGGTCCGCATCGTCACGCCGGAAGGCATGCCCGACAAGAACAAGGACAAGGTGCTGATGAATCTGCATGGCGGCGGGTTCAACTCCGACTCCGGCTCCTACACCGAGTCGATCCCCATCGCCAGCTACACCGGCATCAAGGTCGTCGCAGTCCTCTACCGTCTTTCGCCCGAGGTCAAATTTCCGGCCGCGGTCGACGACTCCATCGCCGTCTACAAGGAACTGCTGAAGACCTACAAGCCGAAGCACATCGTCATTTACGGAACCTCCGCCGGCGCCATCCTCACCGCCGAAGTGGCCGCGAAGATCAAGCAACTGGGCCTGCCGATGCCGGCAGCACTTGGCATCTTCAGCGGCATGGGCGACTTTGCCCGCGCAGGCGATTCGCAGGCGATGTATGCGTTGCGGGGCCTGGCCGGCCATCTCGATCCGCCCGAGCCCGGCGCGCACGATCCGTGCTTACGTCGCCGAAACCGATCCTAAAGACCCGATCCTCTCGCCCATCTATGGCGACCTGCACGGCCTGCCGCCCACGCTCTTTGTCACCAGCGGCCGCGACCTGCTGCTGAGCGGCACGGTCAACCTGGAGCGCGCGTATCTGCTGGCCGGGGACGACGCGCATCTGGTGGTCTATGACGCGTTGCCGCACGCCTTCTGGTACGACCCGCGCCTGCCTGAGGCCATCGAAGCCAACCACATCATGGCGGATTTCTTTGTGAAGGAGCTTGGGAAATAAGCCGTTAACCGCGAATCGTCAGCACAGGGCATAGCGACTCGACGACCAGCCCGAAGGCGTTTGAAGTTCGTATTTCCAGATCGAGATGGGAGCTCTTGCGCACGCCAATCACCAGCAGGTCAATACCATATTTCTCGATGTGCTGCAGGATCTGATGATGCGCTTTGCCGGTTTCGACAAAAGTGTGCGGATTGCAGAACTCGCGTGCCTGCCGGGGTATCACACGATCCAGTTCACTGAGGAAGTGCTTCTCAGAATCGGAGAGCCGGTCGGGATGCGCGATCGATGCTGCCAGGAACAACGTTGAGCACATCGATGTCCGCGCGCGCCTCTTCGGCCAGCGTGACGGCGTAGATGGCGGCGTGGGCTGCTGCCGGCGTGAAATCGGTGGCATAGAGGATATGTTTGAAGGGCACCGAGTGCGGCGATGCCTTGGGCACCTGCGGGCCAACGACTAGGCAAGGCCACGGAGTAGATCGGAGAATCTTATCGGCAGTGGAACCGAGCAGTCCGCGCGCCATTCGCCCGGCGCCATGCGTTCCCAGCACCACCATGGAGGGCGCACGCTTCTCGGCCAGTTGCGCGATCGCGCTCGGGATGTCCCCCTCAAGCAGCATGGGAACGGCTTCGACGCCGTCCCCAGAAAGCGCGCGGGCGACCCGCGACAGTTCGCGCAGATAAATCCGTGCGTTCGCGGCTCACATGGTGCGAAAGGGTCTCAGCCTCCATCGCAGCCTGGCTCGACAGAAACGCATGCATCACAATGAACTGCGCTCCAAAATACCGCGCCAGAAGATGCGCATAGCGGCCGGCATTCTCTGAGCTGCTCGAGAGGTCCGTTGCAAACACAACCGAGTCGATGCTGAGCTGAAGCCGCTCGCCTTCCACGTGCAAGGTGTGCCTCCTGACGAATGCCCAAATCACTCAGACGGTTCCGACGATCTCGGCGTTTGCCTCGCTTCCCGAATCTCTCGTAATCTCGTGCCAATCGAAGAGATCTGCATTTCAACGTGCAAGATTAATCGTTGACGCAGAGTACTCTATAATGTAGAGTATCTGATGTTGAGTCACAGTTGTGTTGCAAGTGTAGCTCAGAGGCGCTGACGGGAGGCCTCTGTATGAATCGTGCGCTTACTCCGGAATTCCATCGATACTGCCCTGGCTTGTCGCCACAGCTTGCTGGCCGGCTCGACATTGGCCCTCGGTCGCCCAGCAGCAGCCATCCGCAAGCATATCGGCACAACATGAAGCCATGAAGAAGCAGGCCTTCCTGGCCGGAAGTTGGTCTGGCCCGGTCTCGATCTGACGCGGGTCTGGCGAACCCTTGAAACTCGCGCAGACTGAAGACGTGCAGTACAAGCTTGATGGACTCGTCCTGCTCATCGAAGGCAAAAGCGCCGGGCCGGATAGCAAAACGCAGTTCCAGGCGCTAGCCACTATTTCGTACGATGACGCTGCGCATGATTACCGCTTCCGCGCTTACAACGACGGACACTACGTCGACACCGAACTCACGGTGAATCCCGATGGGTTTGGATGGGGGTTCAAGGCTGGGCCGGCAAAGATTCAAAACACCATGCACCTGACCGCGAAAGGCGAGTGGCAGGAGACGACCGATGTCGCTCTCGGCAACAATCCGCCGCACCGCAGTGTGGACATGCTGCTTCAGCGTCAACGGTGACATGGGGCGCATTGACACCGAATGTACAACCTGGAATTTGAAACATCGGAAGCAGCAAACGCAAAGGAGAATGCGATGCGGGAACAGACAAGCGAACAAGATCTAAACGAGCGGCTGAACTTGATATCGACCATGATCGCGGAGGGCCGGCGAACCACGGAGAGATGGGGATGGACGATTGTGCTTTGGGGAGTGGCCTTCTATGTTGCCATCGCATGGTCCTCAGGGATATTTACCGGGCCCATTTGGGGCAGCCACTATCTTGCCTGGCCGGTGACCATGATCGGTACTTTCGTATTTGTCCGTGTCCTGGCCTCGAACAGGCGCAAAGAGACAAAGGCTCCCCCGACCACGATCGGCCGCGCGATGATCTCAATCTGGATCGCCATGGGAATCTCGATCTTCGTCCTGTTGCTGCCGATGGGTTTGAGCGGAAGAGGTGACCAGCAGGTATACATTGCAGTGATATCGGCCATGCTCGGGATGGCAAACGCAGCCTCAGGAATCTTATTGAAGTGGAAGGCCCAATTTGCGTGCGCGGTGATATGGTGGCTGGCCGGTGCGGCATCCTGCTTTGGCACCACCACGCAAAGCTCAATTGCATTTTTGGCCGCCATCTTTCTTTGCCAAATTGTATTTCGGACTCTACTGCATGATTGCAGAGGCGCGCATTCGCAAAGTGCGCGGAACCGTCCATGCCTGAGCTGCCTGAACTCAATCCGATGATTCACGGCAAGCTGAGGCTGGCGTTACTCTCGCTGCTGGTCGGGGTTGAGGAAGCCGAGTTTACGTGGTTGCGCACGAAGACGGGCTCGACCGATGGCAACCTTGGCGCGCAACTGTTCAAGCTCGAAGAAGCCGGACTACGTCGCGATTGAGAAGAAGTTCGTTCTGCGCAAGCCGCAGACACTTTACCGCATTACTGAGAGCGGTCGTCAGGCCCTGTCGGAGTACGTTCAAGCGCTAAAACAGTTGCTCGGATCGGCAATCACGGCTTGACCGGTTCCGGCACCGCCACATTTGCAGCGAGATCCGCGCGAACACGATTCATGATTCCGAGGTAGTAGGCGAGATTGTGAATCGTGTTCAGCGTGCCAGCCAGCGGCTCGCCGCATTGGATCAGGTGGCGCAGATAGGCGCGTGAATAGCGCCGGCACACCATGCAGTCGCACGCCGGATCGGGCGGCCCCTGGTCTTCGGCGTATTGCTTGTTCTTGATGTTCACGCGGCCTTCGCTGGTGAACAGCAGCCCGTGGCGCGCAGCGCGCGTGGGCAGCACGCAATCCATCATGTCCACGCCCATGCGCGCGTACTATTCGATCTCATCGGGATAGCCCACGCCCATCACGTAGCGCGGCTTCTCTTTCGGAAGCAAAGGCAAAACTTCGCGGATGACATCGAGGGTAAGTTCGCGCGGCTCGCCCACGCTGAGTCCGCCGATCGCATAGCCATCGAAGTCCATCTCCACCAGCCGCTCCGCGCTCTCGCGCCGCAGGTCGTGGTACATGCCTCCCTGCACGATGCCGAAAAGCTTGCTCTGACCTTCTGGCCAGGTCCGAGTTCGGGATCGCGCCACGGGACCTCATCCCGATGTGCGCGAAAATGATAGAGCGAGCCCCGCGCCCACGCCATTGTCAGGCGCAGACTCTCTTCGGCGCGCGTGCGATCTGCCGGATATTCAGTGCACTCGTCGAACGCCATGCAGATGTCCGCGCCCAGCGCGATCTGCACATCCATGGAATGCTCGGGAGTAAAAAAGTGGCTGCTCCCATCCAGATGCGACCGGAATCGCACGCCCTCATCCGTAACTTTGCGCAGTTGGGCGAGGCTGTAGACCTGAAAGCCGCCGGAGTCGGTCAGCATGGCACGCGGCCAACTGATGAAGCGATGCAAACCGCCCATGCGGCGAATCGCCTCGTGGCCGGGGCGCAGATAGAGATGATAAGTATTGCCGAGAATGATCTGCGCGCCGAGCGTCTCAAGCAACGTCCTGCGGCACGGCCTTCACGCTGCCCGCCGTTCCCACGGGCATGAACACAGGCGTTTCCACGGTCTGATGTGGCAGATGAATCTGAGCGCGCCGTCCGCCGGTCGCCGTCGTGTTCAGCAAGTTAAATGCAAGGCTCACTTCGCCATTCTAGCTTGCGAGCACTGCGCGAATCGCTGCGGGGAGTTCCTTCCAACTCCCCGCATGATTCCGCATCACCCGTTGCGGCGATGCATGTGCTTTTCGCGGAAGATCCTGCGCGAGGCAAGGTTCTGCCGGCGATAGATCATGCGGCGCTGCTTCATGGTGAGGCGTCCATTGTGGTGCGCGCGCATCGTGCGTGCCTGGCGATGAATGCGCATCTGCTGCCGCTCAAGGCGTGCGCCCTGCCGTGGAGCGAGACGTCTGTTCTCGATCCCGTTTCCAATGCGTCGTTGCTGGTTGAACTTCGCGCTTAACAATCGGATTCTTCGGCAGTTCCGGCGCGGTGGTTTGGGCAAACGTGATGGCAGGCGCTGCAATCAGAGCCGCCACAAGTACAAGCTTCACGATTCTCATGGTGTTTCTCCTTCTGTGACGGCGGTGACTTGAGATCGTTCCTGGCCACTCACACTTCAAGAAACACGGAGTCCGCAAATTCGTTGTGTAAAGAATTGTTGAGAAGTGGCTGATTCCTTAAGAATTGCTGAACGTCAGGGCGACGTCTATTTTGCTCCGCCGATGCGCAGTTGAACTCCAGCGCGCGCTACACGCGGCGTTGCCAGCGTCGTGGACGGCGTCTTGGAAACTTCGATGCTGCGATCGAAGAGATTCTCACCTGCGGCGAAAAACGCAAGATGCGGTCCGAAGTCATGCGATGCAAACGCATCGAGCCGAAAGTAGCTATGCAGCAAAAACAGATTCGCGTCGTCGTCGTACTGGCGTCCGCTTAATCGGCTCTGCAGGCTCAGTGTGCCAAAGCGCGGACGGAACGCGCGCAGATTGAGCGACGCCATATTCCGCGCTACTTCGGGAATCCAGTTGCCCAGGTCCTGCATGCCGCGCGACACAACAGCATGCGCGTACTGGTAGCCGCCATCCACGGCGAGCCAGCGACTGCGGCGCAGCTTCAAAATCGATTCCGATGCCGCGGCTTTCAATCTGCCCAAGGTTTTCGCGCTTCAGCAAGATCGGCGATGAATTCTGGATTTAGTCGTCACCGCAACAATCGGACGATTGACCTGCGTATCGAAATAGCTCGTCCGGATCGTGCCCCAGCGCCATTCACTCGCGACGCCTGTCTCCCATCCCGTAGCGCGCTCGCTCAGCAGGGACGAATTGGGGAGTGTGAGCTTGCTGCCCACCTGCGTCGAGCGATAGAGTTCGCTCGGCGTAGGCGCACGAAATGCGCGAAAGCCCGAAGCCGGACAGTGCCCAGTGATCTCCGAATTTGCGCGCGAGGCCTATGCGCGGATCAAACATGGTCTCGCTACGCGATGGTGGCTGCGTGGCCGCGGGCACCCACGTCGATCCATTCCACACGACCTGGTGCGCATCGAAATTCTGGAACCAGTCCACTCGGCCCGATGCGGTCAATGTCCATGCGCGGTGCGTACCCATCGCTTCTGCATACCCCGCCGAATCGCGCTGATGATCGTGAAGGTTGGTCAGTGCTGCGGTTGCGCCAAAGGTCTGTTCGCGATCCCAAACCCGCACATCGTGCACGTCGGCTCCGGCTATCAGCAAGAGCTCCGCGCCGATCGGCTGATTCCACTGCGCAGCCGCGCCGAGTTCGTTGACCGGCACCAGCGTGAAGCGGGTCGGCGTTTCACCGCAACGATGGGTGCATGTCGGATCGGCGGTTGTCGGCGCATTCGAAATGCTGGAGAAAGTCTGCCGGTAGTGCTCCGTCGAACCATACAGGCGCAGCGACGCAGATGCATTGCGCGCTCCCTGCCAGTCCGCTCCTGTCGCATAGCGCCAGAGCCTCGTGCCGTTCTGCTGAAACGGCGTACCGTTCGCGCGCGCTTCATTGAAGCCGCTGCCCCGCATGAACAGCCGAAGCGGCCCGCGATTGCGCTCCGCGTCGAACAGTCCGTTTTGCCCATGCATATTTGAAGCTGTGTCGACAGGCCCGCGCTGGTAGGGAGCCATCTGGATAAATCCGTCTGTGCCGATTGCTCCGCCCGATGCAAGCACGCCCCAATTGTTGAAGGTAGTTTCGAAAAGCGCGCTGGTGTCGTACGTGCCCAGCCCTCCGTAGCTAGAGCGCACCTCGCCGAGCGTGCCGGTGGGCCGCGCTGGCACCACGTTCACCACGCCGCCGATCGCGCTTGAGCCGTACAGATCGCTTGCGCCGCCGCGCACCACTTCAATGCGATCGATCGCCAGTTCCGGCAGTTCCTCCCAGTGAATCCATCCGCCCAAAGCATCGTTCAGCGGAACATCATCTTCGGTTAACAAGGTGCGGCTGGCCGAGGTCGAGCCCAATCCGCGCAGGCTGATTCCCTGCGATGTCGGATTGGCCTCGAGCGAACTCGATCGGCGGAACAACTCCACTCCCGGCAACTGTCGTAGTTGCCCATCCATCGTCGGAACAGCCGTGGTGCTGAGCGCGAATTCTGAAAGCATTCGTGTCGTCGCCGGGCTCTCGAGCGCACCCAGCGGCGCCCGATATGCGGTCACCGTCACCTGCTGGCTGGCGCTTGCTGGGTCAAGTTGCACCGTTGTGTTGGTGCTGACCTCAACAAATTTTCCGTCAAACCCTTTCGCTTCAATCCGAAGCCGGCAGGGAATCCGACAATTGATGGTGAGCTGCCCATTTGGGTCGGTATGGCCCAGTAGCCGACCGCCTGCTTCTTGAATGCTTGCTCCAGCGATCACAGCCCCGGATTTGTCCACAACCGAAATCGTGATGGCCACGGGCTTTTGCGCCCAGGCAGATGAGATCGCGAGAAATCCAGCGAGCGCCGCGGCGATCTTAGACTTCCGCCGCAGCACGCCAATGATTGCTTTCCATTCGCTCCACGGCATCCGTATCACCTGATTGAGTTTGATGCAGTTTTTCGAGCACCTGTTGGACGGTTTTTCCGCGACCGGCAATCGTCACTTGAGGAGCGATCTCATGAAGGGGAACCAGCACAAAGGCGCGCTGATCCAACCTTGGATGGGGTAGCTCGAGCCCACGATCCCTGATCTCGAGATCGTCTACGAGCAGGATATCCAAGTCCAGCGTGCGGGGACCATTGGGAATCGACGTTGAACGGTCCCGCCCAAACTCTTTCTCGATCGCCAGCAACTGATGAAGCAGCGTGTGCGGATCGAGCGGTGTTTCCAGCGCCACCACTGCATTCACGAATCTTGGCTGTTCCGCATATCCAACCGGCCGAGTGGAATAGAGCGATGACCGGCTTGTCACCGTGCCGAGCTCGGACTAGCCGCTTTGCGGCCGCCGCCAACGTCGCATCCGGTGGCCCCGCCGCACTGGCCATGTTCGATCCAAGCGCGATGTAGGCCGTGCTCATAGGTTAAGACTAGCGCGATGCCCCGACCGATTCGCCACACCGCCGGCTAGCCTTCGCGCCATTGCCGGGCAACCTGCCGAATTCGAATCAGCGTTGCCGCCAGCGCGGCTAGTCCGACGCACCAAACCGCTAACGTCGTATCAATGACCCAAGCCGGCGCTACGCCAACACGCCGAAGCAGAAACGGCAGGAAATTCCAGCAAGTGATGTGCACGTAGTCCCAAGGGTCCTGGGTCATGGGAATGTTGTTCAATTTCCACGCATCCATCTTTCCCAGTGCGAAGGCGACGATGTTCTTCGCCCGCAGAGCGATGACGAAGGTCGGATGGCCGAGCGTCTCCTCCTGGTAAATTTCAAGCGGCAGCCAGAACATCAGGGATTCAATCTGGATCAGCATGCTCGCCACTAGCAGCGCCATGCCTGTCACCCAGACGGCGCGGCCGGCCTCGCGGCGATACTTCAACAGCAGGGGAATCGCCATCAGCGCCACCAGTTCGACTGCGGTCGAAACGTAGCGATCGCCCCATGCGAAATCCCCGGCCCAGGCGAAATACCGCGCGTAAAAACTGAGATAGGCCAGCAGCATCAGACGAGACGGCAATGCTGTATGCGCGAACCGCCGGCGCAAGCCTGCGCCAGTGCAGGATGAGCAGAAACAGCGCGAGAATAATCAGCGGATCGAAAAGGAATATCGATTTCTCAGGCAAGAATAATGCGCCCAAAAATCCTTCATGCCAAGGCGTGGTCCAGGGGTAGTTCGGCGGCAGGCTCGGATCGCGCGCTAGCGTTTCCTTGGCTACCAGGCTGACATACGTGTTGGTGAACGATCCAAAACGATAGAACTGATATAGCCGGTCAAGCATGCCAAACAGGCAAAAGACCGGAATTGCTACCGTGGCATATGCGCGGCATTGCCCAAGCAGCGCTCGTCCGCGCTTCCCATTGAACCACAGGACGAGGAATACAAAGAGCACGCCGGCCAGCAGGTCGATGCCAGTGGTGAGGCGCGTCAACAAGTTCAATCCGAACGCACCGGTGCCGATCAGCAGCGCGCGCCTGCTCCCCGTTCGCAGCCACTCGTACTCGAACGCAAATCCAATCAAGGACAGCAGGCAGATGTAATTGTTCTCCATCATGTTCTGCGTGTAGTGCAGATGTGTGGTTGCGAGCATAAAGGCCAGCACTCCCGCCACCGATTGATTCACGCTGAAAGAGAACTGCCGCAGCAGCTTGAAGCCCACAAGTGCCGTCAGCACCGTCACGAAAATCTGCGTCAGGTACACCACCACAATGTCGCGCACCGTCGGATCGGTGTCATCGTATCGAGTAAAGATCTGAAGCTTGGCGATCGAGGTGCCAAGAATGTCCTGCGGCAGCATCAGCAACGATTGCCCAATGCCGTACCAGCTTTGCAGCGAGCCGTTGCGCCCGTGCACGCCAAATTCGGGATACTCGTCGGGGAAGACCGGCGGCTGCGATGTCCAGAATGCGTGCGTGGATTGCAGCCGGTGCATGGTGTCGGCGGTGCCCAATTCTCCCGACTGCACCACGAACGCAATCAGCCCGGCTGTCAGAGCTAGTAGAAACAGCGGATTACGAAACCAAAGGTGAAATCGAAATCTCATGCGATCAAGACGCGGCGAAGGCCGCGCATACCTTCCTAGGTTAGCGTGTCCGTGAGGTTCGCTTGCCCTGAGGTCGGGACCGCCCTCATCTGGTAGCATCTTTTTTCGGAGACTTATCAGCATGGAAGCACTCAATAATGCAGGCCTCGGCGCCCGCCGCAATGAAGATATCGCTCTCGATCTGCTCAAGTTTGTCGCTGGAACCACAGGAGTAGGCCGTCCTGCCGCCGGCGCCACTGGCTTCAGCGGCGCTTCGGCCCCCAAGCCCGAGGAGCATGTCGCCCAATTGCTGCAGCTTTATAGCCGCTGCCTGAAAGCGGTTGAAGGCAAAGGGGCATAGCAATTACAAGCGCAGGCAAGGTTCGCGCTGCAGTGGTGGGCGCCGGCGCATTCGGCCGCAATCATCTTCGTGTCTACCGTGAACTTGAAACCGCCGGCAAGCCAGTTGCGCTAGTCGCGGCCGTTGAGCCGGACGCAGCACGCGCCGCCGATGCAAAATCGAAATTCGCCATTCCCGTCTTTTCCTCGGTCGATGAACTGCTCGCGGCAGATCTCCATCTCGACGCGGCCACCGTCGCCGTTCCCACCGTGCATCACCATGCGGTGGCTTCAGCGCTTCTCGAAGCCGGGCTCGATCTTCTCGTCGAAAAGCCGCTGGCCGCCACGCTTGCGCAGGCAGACGAGCTTGTGGCTCTCGCCGGAAAAAACAACCGGATCCTGCAGCCCGGCCATCTCGAGCGCTTCAACCCCGCCGTGCTGGCCGTGCAGCCTCAATTGCGCCGCCCCATGTTCTTTGAGGCGCATCGTCTGTCGGTTTTCACGCCCCGCGCGCTCGACGTCGATGTCGTACTCGACCTGATGATTCACGACCTCGACATTGTGCTGACTATGGCCAATTCGCCAGTCCGCGAAGTCCGCGCCGTCGGCCTGCCCATTCTTTCGCCCAAAGTGGATATCGCCAACGTCCGCGTCGAATTCGAATCCGGCTGCGTGGCCAACTTCACAGCCTCGCGCGTCTCTACGGAGCGCGTACGCAAGCTGCGTTTCTTCCAGCCGCGCAGTTATGTTTCGATTGATTACGCGCGTCAGGACCTGCTGGTCATTCGTCTCGATGCCAGCATCACGCCGGAGATCGCCGCAGCGATTGCAGGTGGCCGCGTCGACCCAGCGTTGATGGCGCAATTGGCAGCCGCCGCTGGCGGCTCGGGCCTTGCGGCAAGCCCTAATCCGGGCCTGTCATTTCTCAAGCCGCCTGTTGCTTCCGGTGAACCGCTCCGCCTTGAGATCGAGTCGTTTCTCGAATCCGTGCGCACCCGCCGCGCGCCGCTCGTCACCGCACGCCAGGGACGCGATGCCCTTGCTCTCGCGCTCGAAATTCAATCTGCCATGGTTGCCCACGCCCACCGCGCCGGCCTGCAGGATTTCTTCGCGCTCTCGACTGGCGACAACTGAACACTTCCTCATGCAATCCCCAGCACCCGGTTCGCAAAACCCACGATATATTTCCAGGCAAGGTAGTAGGCACTCATCGCAAATGCGAGCAACACCGCAATCAACGCATAGGGAAGCGTGAGGGCGTTGAACCAGGTGACCGAGGTCGCCGCCAGCACCAGCACGCCCGCATGCGTCGCGATCAGCGCTCCCGCCGGCACCATCAGCAGTGGCAACAATGCTCCGTGGACGCCGAGCGGCAGATGTGTGCGTTCGTGCGACCACTGCCACAGCATGCTCCAAAGCCCCCACAGTCCCGGCACCAGCGCCATGGGAAACACCAGTCCACGCTCGATCGGAAACGCAATCTGCATTCCAATCCGCAGCACGATAAACGCGATCAGCAGCACCGGAAGCACCAGTGTCGGCACCAGAATTCCTGCCATGAAAGCTCTCAGATACGGATGCGTGTTCATCTCAATCTCACTCTCTGCGGGCTCCAACCCGCTCATCATAGGTAGTAGAGAATCACCGGGATCGTTCGCGGAGCGAGCGCTGCAAAAGCTACCAGGCCGCCAGCCAGCGCCCAATCAAACCAGGGAACAGACGCGGCGCCGCGCGAGTTCCGCTCATCCATCCGCCGCAGCATTGCCGGCCACAGATCGCGCGGCAACTCAGCATCTTCCCCTACGCGTGGCATTGCATGTTGCAGCAGCACCGTCATACGGTCGGCCTCCTGATCCCTAATCCCTGTTCCCTGATCCCTGCTTCTCATCATGGCGTGATCCCCATTCTGTTCAAGTCTTTTCGCAACAGCCGCAGCGCGCGAAACACCCGCAGCTTCACCGCAGCTACCGTGATTCCGAGCGCCTCGGCAACTTCCTTGTGCGACCTGTCTTCCACCACTGCCAGCACTGTCGCGACGCGCAGCGTGGCAGGCAAACGCCCAAAAGCTGAAGCGGTCTTCTGCCGTATTTCCGCTGCCATGGCCGCATCCCCAGCATCTGCCGCCGGAAAGCTCTGCCACATCTCCGGTGGCACGGTGTTCTCTGGCTTCCGCCGTCGCAGCCAATCGAGAGCGGCATGCGTGGCGATGCGTCGTGCCCAGGGTTCAAAGCCGCGCTGCGGATCGAAGCGTGCGTGCGCCCGGTGCATGCGCCAGAAAGCCTCGATGGTCACGTCTTCTGCTGCGCCAGGGTCCCGCACAATGCGGAGCACCCAGCCGAAAACGGACCGCTGATGCGTGCGGAAGAGCGTCTCGAAGGCGTCCACGTCGCCTTGGCGAAACTTGTCGAGGACGCTGCCTACCTCGTCCCGCATCTGCCGTTTCCCTTTCTTACTTCCTATTACGCCGTACGCCGCTGAAAGGTTACACCCGCGAAAGTATTCAAAGAAAACCGATTTTCTTCTAGTATCTTCCGCGTGAACCGCGCTTGACCGAACCCAACCCGGCGCATTACCGTTGCTCTTCGGTGGGCGAATAGCGATTTTCGGCTTTCGAAAATTTCCGGTACGCTCCGTCCCGCCACGAGGGTTTCCATGAACAGCTTCAGTATGCGATCGTTCGCTTTAATTCTCGCTCTGTGCGCCTCTGCATTCGCGCAGGACAATGCAAAACCGGCCTACCTCGATCCGAACCTGCCTCCAACGCAGCGTGCCGCCGACATAGTTCGCCGCATGACGCTTGAAGAAAAAGCCTCTCAACTCGTCAACCAGTCCCGCGCCATTCCGCGCCTCGGTATTCCGCAATACGACTGGTGGAGCGAAGCGTTGCACGGCGTAATCAACAGCGGCACCACGGAGTTTCCTGAACCGATCGGGCTGGCCGCCACATTCGATGTGCCTGCCATCCACAAGATGGCGGAAGTCATCAGCACCGAGGGACGCATCAAGAATGCGCAGGCCGTCCGCGAACATCGCGCCAACATGTTCTTCCAGGGTCTCGATTTCTGGTCTCCCAACATCAACATCTTCCGCGACCCGCGTTGGGGCCGCGGCCAGGAGACGTACGGCGAAGATCCGTTCCTCACCGCGCGCATGGGCGTCGCCTTCGTTACCGGCATGCAGGGCACCGATCCTAAGTACTACAAGACCATCTCCACGCCCAAGCACTATGCCGTGCATAGCGGCCCTGAGTCGACGCGGCACACCGCCGATGTGTCCGTCAGCAAGCACGATGAGCTCGACACGTACCTGCCAGCATTCCGCGCTACGGTCACGGAAGGCAAAGCCGGCTCCGTTATGTGCGCTTACAACGACATCAATGGCGAACCCGCCTGTGCCAACCAGTTCCTGCTGCAGGATCAGCTGCGCGGCAAATGGAATTTCCAGGGTTACGTGGTCTCCGATTGTGGTGCAGTGGTCGATATCTACCGCAACCATCACTACAAGCCTTCGCAACCAGCGGCCTCTGCTATCAGCCTGCAGCGCGGCATGGACAACGAATGCGTCGACGGAGGCTTCCTGGTCAAGGACGACAGCGATTACAAAGCCTACGTAGACGCCGTGAAGCAGGGCTTCCTCAAGGAGAGCGATATCGACACCGCGCTGATCCGTCTCTTCACTGCGCGCATGCGCCTCGGCATGTTTGATCCGCCGGAACTCGTTCCCTATTCGAAGATCAATGAGAATGAACTGAACAGTTCCGCAAATCGTCAGCTCGCTCATGAAATCGCTAACGAATCCATGGTCCTTCTGAAGAACGACGGCGTCCTGCCGCTCAAAACGAGCGGCATCAAGATCACTGTTGTCGGTCCGCTCGCCAACCAGACCAAGGTTCTTCTCGGCAACTACAACGGCTCGCCAACATATACCGTCTCCATTCTCGATGGCCTGCTCAAGGAGTTTTCCGGCGACACCATCACGTACGTTTCAGGAACGCAGTTTCTCGGCCACGATGCGGAACCGGTGCCGGCTTCCGCTCTCACCTTCAATGGCAAGCCCGGCATCCAGGAGAGTTTCTCCAAGCTCGATATGAGCAACATCAACAACCCCGAAGCGATGAAGCCGGTCGCCACGCGCATCGAGTCAACACTCGACGCCGGCGCCAGGCCGCTTCCACTGGAAGCTGCCAACGTCCATCCGCTCGTCATTCGCTACGAGGGCTCGATCACCGCGCCTGAAACCGGCGACTACAACCTCGGCATGAAGGCCAGCGGTTTCTTTCGCGTGCAGGTGAACGGCAAAAGTGTGACGTCTTCCTACGGCGGCGATCCCTATGACCCCAGGCTCGGCAGCGTTCATCTCGAAGCCGGCAAGCCCGCCGTCCTCAAGGTTGATTACTCGCCAAATGAAAATGAAAAGCCCATAGCGCAGCTCGTTTGGTCCAAAATCGACCTCAGCGCGAAGCCAGAGGCCGCTGAAGCAGCCAAAAACGCCGACGTCGTCATCGCGGTTCTAGGCATCACCAGCGAGCTCGAAGGCGAAGAGATGCAGGTCAGCATCCCCGGCTTCAAAGGTGGCGATCGCACAAGCATCGATCTCCCTAAGCCGGAAGAAGATCTGCTTGAGGCTGTGGCTGCCACCGGCAAGCCTGTCATCCTCGTGCTTACTAATGGCAGCGCCCTTGCCGTCAACTGGGCCAACGAACACGCCAATGCAATTCTCGACGCCTTTTATCCCGGCGAAGAGGGTGGGACTGCCGTGGCCGAAACACTCTCCGGCAAAAACAACCCGGCTGGCCGTCTGCCCGTCACGTTCTACAAGAGCGTCGATCAGCTTCCGCCGTTCGAAGACTATGCGATGAAAGGCCGCACCTATCGCTACTTCACCGGCACGCCGCTCTATCCCTTCGGCTACGGACTCAGCTACACGAAGTTTTCCTACAGCGATCTCAGCGTGCCCACACAGTCCGTCTCTGCCGGCGATCCCGTATCAGCCGATGTCACGGTGACGAATACCGGCAGCCGCGAAGGCGACGAAGTCGTCCAGCTTTACCTGCAGTTCCCCAACGTGCCCGGCGCTCCCTTGCGCGCGCTGCGCGGATTCGAGCGTGTGCATTTGGCTGCAGGTGCTTCGCAGAAGGTTCATTTCGAACTGAAGAACCGCGACCTCAGCATGGTGACAGAAGGCGGTGAACCCGTCATTGCCGAGGGCGACTATTCACTCTTTGTTGGGGGAGGCCAGCCGGACACGTCTGCGCAAACGCTCACCGGGAAGTTCCACATCAACGGGACAGAAACGCTACCGGAATAATCTACGGTCTGCGAAAAATCAAGGGGCGCTTCCATGACGGAAGCGCCTGCATTTTCTAGACTCAGAAGTTGGCTGGGCCGCGTCTTGCTTTTGAATAGTCTTGGCAGCTCTGCTTGGCGAGAGCCTCATTTTGTTTGTCCCTTGGAGGGGGCAACATAGGTCCGGCTGCTTCTTCGCAGTGATGCTTCGTTTTCTTTACCCGTGCGAGGCTCCTTTAATCCGCCGCCTTGCTTCCCTGCGTCCTCGCGATGACCTGTTTCATCTTCAAATACACCGCGTTCGTCCACCCGAACCCGATCACGTTGGTCTTGTATCCCATGCTCACTTTCACATTCGCATCGCCCGACACCACGTTGTACTTCTCGCGAATTGTGCCGTCGTGGGCGAATCCCTGATCGACCGTCGCGTCCCACTTCGCCGCGAGGCGACGGGCATCATCACGAAAACCCGCCGAATCCAGCCCTGCCACGCCCACCCAGTTCGTCGGCGCCCATCCGAAGGGCTCGTCCCACTGCATGCCCGAGTCAAAATTGCTCATCGACAATCCGCCCGGCCGTTCAAACAGGTTCAGCTTTGCCACCACCTTCTTCGCCTCTTCGCGCGAAGCGACGCCAGCCCACAGCGGATAGAGCGACGAAATATACGCGTAATCCGACGACTTGTGTTTTGCAAAGTCGTAATCCGCAAACACGCCCTGCTGGGGTTTCCACAGATAGCGATGAATCGCGGCATTCCGCGCCTGCGCCCGCTTGCCCCAGCGCGTCGCCTCCGTCCCTTTCCCCAGCAGCAGGGCGATATGTTCAAGATCACGTTCGTAGCGATACAGCAGGCTGTTCAGGCACACAGGCGCATAGTGGTGCGTCGATCCATCGAACGGCCCGAAGCGAAAGCTCGGATCGAATCCCGACTCACGCATCGCGCGATCGCCAATATAGAAGTCCTTGCTCAGTCTGTAGCCGTCTGCATACGCGCGCATGCACACCACGCTCACCTTCACATCGCAGCTTGTCACCCTCAGCCGCGCAGCTTCGGCTTCATTTGGATGCTCGGCGCCCTTCACCAGGTAGGGCGCGCCTGCCTCGCCACCGCTTACCGCTTTGGGATGCGCCTCAAGCCATCGGATCACATCGGCGTAGTACGTGCTATCGTCCGCCATCTCCGGCACCGGCCCCGTGCCGTAGTCGAAGTAGCGCGCCAGTCCCGTCACGCCCGCCTTGTGTTCCGGCCGCGTCCATGTCGAATAATCCTTTTCCGCCAGCGTGTATGCACGTTCCAGCCATGCGCGCGCTTCGGCACGCCCCGCCGGTGTTGCGGCAAAGCTTGCCGGGTTCTCATACACCGCGCGAATCATCGATGTGAGAAACGGCGGCTGCGATCGGGTCAGGTAGTAGCTGCGATTCGCATTCAGCACCGCGCCATAGTGCTCGATTTCGAAGAGGAAATTGTCGACCATATCTTTGGCCAGCGCTTCATGATGATCGGCTTCGAGCCCCAGCATGATGAAGTAGCTGTCCCACCCGTACATTTCGTTGAAGCGCCCGCCCGGCACCACGTAGGGATAGGGCAGATAGAGCAGGCCCTCCGCAGACAGCTCTTCCGGCCGCACGTCGCCGAGCTTTTCGATCCTTCTCGGCAGCGAGACCACCTTCACGTTGCACTTTTCGCTCAGCGCGGAAACTTCGGGTGGCGCCGGCACCTCTGCCGGCATGTAGAGAATTGGATTCGCCGTCACCTTGATATCCACCAACGAGTGGCAATCTGTCATCGACCGCGTCAGCGTGGTCCACGCGTCGTGAATATAGGCGAGGGTTGCTGCCGGATTGGGAGTCTTGTTGGCCAGTGCGCTATCCGAGGGCGGCGCTTCCTGCGCCCCTGCGCATGACCATCCGATTGCGGCGAATACAAGCAACAACAAGCGAAGCAGTTTCATAGAAGCTCCTGTTTTTTGTCAGCGGGGAACCGTCTGGAGTTTAGCGCATCGCTGCGACGTCCGAGTAGGGCGAACTGACTGAGACCTGCGTCGTCAGTCTTCCCGTAATTCAGGAACATTCTTTGGAACCACGGTGTCTACATCAGCACAGTGGTTCCGATAGGGATGAACGGAGTTGCCAACACTCCTGCTCCCGCGCCGCCGTAATCAGGCGCGCAGAGCGGGCAGCCCGCTCGCGGCTTGAAAGCTCTCTGCCTCCCACCGGCGCGGCTGAATTGACCCTGGGAGGCATGCCATGTTTGAAGACTCGACATTCGAATCCACCGGAAGAATCAAAACCCGCAGCCGCCGCTGGATGTTGGCTGCGCTCGCCCTCAATGGTTCCATTCTCATCGCGCTGGTGCTCGTTCCTCTCATCTACCCTGACGCGCTGCCCAGCCACTTCATCCCGCCGCTGCTCGTCGCACCAGCCGCGCCGCAGGCCGAAACACCGGCCGTTCATGTTCGGCCCGAAACCTCCCGCACAACCTTCAGAATTGATGCGACGTGGACGATGATCGTTGTCGCCAATTCCGATTCCGCACATCATCATTGATCGCCCAGATCCTGCGCCTCCCATTGGCCCCAGACATCGCCACCGGCCTTGGTCCCGGAACTGCCCGGCGGTGACGGCGCGAATCCATTTGGCCGTGGCCGTCCCGCACCCGTCGTAGTCGTCCACTCATCGCCGCTCCGCTGTCCGCCTCCCCTCGAGGTTTGTCGAAGGCTTCCTCATCTACAAAAACATTCCGCAGTATCCCATCATCGCCAAGACCGTCGGCATGCAGGGCACGGTGTCTTGCAGGCCACCATCTCCAAGGCAGGCACCATCCAGAATCTTCAGGTCGTCAGCGGCCCTCCCATGCTGCAGCAGGCTGCGATCGACGCCGTCAAAACATGGCGCTATCGCCCGTATCTGCTCAACAACGAACCCGTGAAGTCGAAACCACGGTGAACGTGATTTTCAGAATCGACCGCTGAATTGACGTCTCTGTCAGATGTCCTTCCGCCGTGCATGCGCATCACAACTTACAGGTGCATGCACCGCGCGATCATCCGCCATTGGCGCAACCGCAGGTCGATCGGCGAAAATCACTGGTGCCATGCGAATTCTTTCTCGTCGTGATTTTCTGATGTCTGCCTCCGCCGCCACTCTCGCCGCTGCCGCAACCAAAGGCTTCTCTGCCCCGCACATGCAGCGCGTATTCGTTGCGTCGGGAACACCCGAAGGCATTCGCTACTTCGATTGGAATCCCAGCACTGGAGAACTGCAGGCTGCCGGCGCCGGGGTTGAAATCTCACACTGTCGACTGGATCTGCTTCTCGCCCGATCGCAAATACCTCTTCGCTGCCTGCGAAGTCGACAGCTTCAACGGCAAGCCCACCGGCGAAGTTGCCAGCTTCCGCGTTGCTGAGGGAAAACTCGAGCAGCTTTCCGGCCAGAACTCCGCGAGCAAGGGCACCTGCCACTGCGCCATCGACCACACGGGCCGCGTGCTCATCTCTGCCGACTACGGCGGCGGCAGTGCCGCCAGTTTCAAAGTTACCGACGGCAAGCTCAGCCCGCTCGTGTGGAGTGAGCACTATACCGTGCACGGCCCCAACCCGGATCGGCAAGAGGCGGCGCACGCGCACTTCGCCTCGTTCTCGCCGGACAATCGCTTCGCCTATGTGAACGACCTCGGCGGCGACATGATCCACATCTACACGTTCAGCACTGAGACGGCCGAGTTGAAGAACGCAGGCGCATATCATTCCGTTCCCGGCGCCGGTCCGCGCACGCTGCACTTTCATCCCAATGGCCACACCGCTTATTGCATGAACGAGATGGCTTCGTCGGTCGATGTTTTGAAATGGAACAAGGCAGACGGCAGCCTCACGCGCGTCGACACCGTGCATCTTCTTCCGCCGAACGCGCCGCTTCCCGATCCGAAAGGAGGCGCCACAGGGAAACACCGGATGCGACACGGTGATTACAAAGGATGGCCGCTTCGTCTATTTCGCCAATCGCGGAACCGATTTCCTCTACAGCTTCAAGTGCGACCCTGCGACCGGGGCGCTCACGCCGATGGAGCGTACGAGCACAGGCGGAAAGACTCCGCGCAACTTCACGCTTGATCCCACCGAGCACTGGATGCTGGTCGCCGATCAGAACTCAAGCAATCTCGCCGTCTTCGCGCGCAACACGGCGACAGGCAAGCTCGCGAGACGAATGGCAAAAAAGTCGATTGCCCGACGCCCATGTGCATTCTGTTCACTTGATGGCTGGGAATAGAGAAGGCAGCCACGCGGCCGCCATCAACTTTCCAAATTTATGTGTCCCCTACGCGCCGATCAGCGCCGGGCGCCGCATTGCGGCGACGCTGAGAGATTCATCTTGAGGCTCCGCCGCCGCCGCCGGCACATGCGCCATCTCCCACGCCGAGCGGTCTTTCATCAACCGGGCGACGAGCGCGGTATGCATCGCGTGTCCAGCGCGCTCCGCGACGACAAGGCCTTCAATCCGCCGCCCTGCGAGCGCAAGGTCGCCAATCAAATCAAGCACCTTGTGACGCACGTACTCATCGCTGAAGCGCAGGGGTCCATTCTCCGGCCCCTTCGGTCCGAGCACGATTGCGTTCTCAGAACTGGCGCCGCGAATCAACCCCATATCGCGCAGCTTCTTTTCATCCGCCTTGTAACCGAAGGTCCGCGCCGGCGCGATGAACGTGCCGTAGGTTTCCGCGGCCAGATCGATGCTCGTCTCCTGCCGGCCGATCGGAGCAGGAAAGTCGATCCTGTACTGAATGCGATAGCCCGAACCGGGATAGACGCCGATAAACTTGTCGCCTTCGCGCACCTCGACAGCCTTGAGAACCTTGATCGATTCGCGCTTTCGGCGCTGCGTCTTGATACCCGCTTCGCGAATCGCCTCGACATAGGGCATTGCGCTTCCATCCAGAATCGGCAGTTCGAGGTTGTCGATCTCCACAATCACGTTGTCGACACCCATGCCGATCAGCGCGCTCAGAAGATGCTCGGTAGTCGAAATCAGCACGCCCTGACGCATCAAGCTGGTCGCGTAGCTGACCTTCGCCACGTTGCGGCCCGTCGCGGGAATCTCAAAATTGTCGAGGTCGGTTCTCCGGAAGACGATGCCAGAACCGGCCGGCGCCGGCAGCAGCCGCATGGTGACAGGAGCACCCGAGTGCAGGCCAACACCTGTGAATTCCAGGGGCGCCGCAATCGTCTGTTCCAGGTGCGCTATAAGTCCCAATCAATAACTCCGGATGAGCATGGTTCAAAGTACAAGGTTTGTAACCCTAAGATTAGACGCGAAATAGAAAAACGCAGTGTGGCAATTCTGCAACACTGCGCGCAATTGGCCCGGCCAGTACGCCGGCCTGATTACAAACTATTGCCAAATCAGGCTGATAGCTCGGACAGCAGACGGTAACCAGAATGTCATCCAATAGATGGTCGGTGCCTCAGGAGTAAATATCAGGAGGGTTGATTGCTGTCGATCTTCGCCTGGATTTCGCTTGGCGTGGCCTTCGCCTGTGCCTTTGTGATCGCCGCCGATGAAGTCCGGCATCCACAGAAAATGGCAGTGATGAACATTGTGTGGCCGGTTTCTGCGCTCTATTTCAGCTTCATCGCCGTTTGGGCGGACTGGGCTTGGGGGCGACCCAAAACCGCTGATCAAAAGCGGCACGGCCACCACGACTCCAGCTCGGAGAAGGGGCCACGTTTCTCCCAGGTCGCTGTTGGCACCAGCCACTGCGGAGCAGGATGCGCTGCCGCCGATGTGATCTGCGAATTTGCCATTGCCGGCGGCGGCATCACCCTTCTTGGTTCCCCGCTCTGGGCTGAGTTTGCAATTGATTTCGCTGCCGCGTGGGCCCTCGGCATTGTCTTTCAATATTTCGCCATCAAGCCCATGCGCGACCTCAGTGTGGGTCAGGCCATCGTCGCCGCTATCAAGGCCGACACGCTTTCCATCCTTGCGTTCCAGGTGGGAATGTATGCGTGGATGGCGCTGGTTTACTTCGTCCTCTTCTCCGCAGCCGCACCTTAGGCCGTTCGACCCGCGCTACTGGTTCATGATGCAGGTTGCGATGATCTGCGGATTTGCGACTAGCTTACCGATGAACTGGATGCTGTTGCGCGCAGGACTCAAGGAAGCAATGTAGCTGGGCCGGTTGCCGCCGGAAAATCAGACGCATTTCAGGCAGATTCCATCGCCGCCAGCACCGCATCGGCAAACTGGGTCGTCCCGGAATGGCCACCCACATCGCGAGTCAGGACTTTCTTCTCGCCGTAGACGGTTTCGAGTGCCTTCTGTACTCTATTCGCCGCTGCTCCTTCGTTCAGATGGTGCAGCATCAGCACGGCTGACTGCAGAAGGGCCGTGGGATTGGCCAGGTCCTTGCCGGCAATGTCGGGCGCCGATCCGTGCACCGCTTCGAAGATCGCGCACTCATGGCCGAGGTTTGCGCCAGGCACAAGGCCCAGGCCGCCAACGAATGCGGCACAGAGATCGCTGACGATGTCGCCGTAAAGGTTTTCAAGCAGCAGCGTATCGTACTGGTAGGGATTCATGACGAGTTGCATACACGTGTTGTCGATGATGTGTTCGCCGTAAAAGATCTCAGGAAATCCCTCGGAGACTTTGCGCGCGCAACGCAGAAACAACCCATCCGAGAGCTTCATGATGTTGGCCTTGTGGATGGAGTGGATCTTCTTCCGCCCATGCTTGCGCGCGTACTCAAACGCAAACTTGGCGATGCGCGTCGAGCCTTTTTCCGTAATGACCTTGATGCTCTCGACCACGCCGGGAACGACCTCGTGCTCCAGGCCGACGTATTCGCCCTCGGTGTTTTCGCGCACGATGATCAAGTCGACGCCAGGCCACTTCGACTCAAGGCCGGGAAGATTCTTGATTGGGCGGAAATTGGCGAACAGGTCGAACTGCTTTCGCAGGGTAACGTTGATGCTCTTGAACCCGCCGCCAATGGGCGTCGTCACCGGTCCCTTCAAGGCAACCTTGTTGCGCGCGATTGAGTCGCTGAGATCGGCAGGAATGTATTCGCCGAAGATCTCGAAGGCCTCGGCTCCAGCGGCGAAGCGCTCCCACTCCCACTTCACGCCGGTTGCTTCAAGAATGCGGACAACGGCCTGCGTGACCTCAGGACCGATGCCATCGCCAGGGATCAACGTGACCTTGTGTGTTTTTGTCTCAGACATGATTAGCTGTCGGCTCCTAGCCTCTAGCTTCTAGCTTATCGCGGAGCGGACGTACAGCATGAACCGTGTTCGTTCTCCGGATCGGCAGATTTCTTTGATCCGCGTTGTGCCCGCCAGCTGCGGCGCGACGAGTAAACTGAGGGTGTTGTTCCCACGACGTACCGAAAGTACTTGCTGAGGCATGGATGAGGCTTTCGCAGATATTCGTTGGAGTGATCTTCTTTGGACTCGTACCGATCGGTGCATCACAAGGCCAAGTTCCCGACAGTGCGGGCGCGAAGCCGAAAAGCTACGAGATTGTGTCTATCAAGCCGAGCAAGCCTGGAACGCGCGGAGTCTCTGAAATCCTGCCAAATGGCTTTCGAGAAACAGGCACAACGCTCGATAGCGTGGTACATGATGCCTTTGGGATCTTCTATGAGAAGCGCGTTCTGGGGATGCCTTCATGGGCTGAGTCCGAACAGTATGACATCGAGGCGAAGGTAGACCCGGACGCAGCAGATCGGTGGAAAGGGCTTACCAGCAAGCAGCGGCACAGAGAGGAAGAGCCGATGCTGCAAGCCGCCCTCATCGATCGATGCAAGCTCAAAGTGCATTTCGAGAAGAAAGAGATGCCGGTATACGAACTTGTGATCGCCAAATCGGGCTTGAAGATGAAGGAAGCGCCAAAGGACGAAGTCGAAAACGAAGAACTGTCTATGGGAATCACCCTCACGGCACACGCAATCTCGATTGAAGACCTGACGGTGACTCTGTCTGGCACGGATGGGCGTCCGGTTCTGGACAAGACCGACTTAGGCGAGAAGCGGTTCGATTTCAGGCTGCATTGGACGCCAGATAATTTGCCCGGCAACCAAGCTTCTGGCCCATCACTGTTTACAGCAGTTGAAGAGCAGCTTGGCTTGAAGTTGGTCCCCTCGAAGGCGCAGATGAGTGTGCTCGTCATCGACCGGATGGAACGGCCAACCCCGAACTAGCGACTCACGCGCCTTTTGCGGTTGATGACAGGCAAGCAGAAAGTTGTCTGAGACCCGCTGCTGATTAGAGCTGGAACTCGCTTGAGCTAGCCGCGATTTCTCACAGGTAGTGATTTCGCTTTGGGCAGAGTGGACATTTGAGCCGTTGGGGTCACCTACGGCAGTGTAGCCACTGTGTTCAAGGTGAGATTTGTCGCGTTGCAGTTAAGTTTGGAGGTTTGTGCGCGTATTTGGGGCATGGCTTTGCCTGGTGATGATCTCAACGGGGCGGGAGTAGAGTTTTCTCAAGATCGGGCTTTGTCAGCAGCGCAGTGCGTGGAAGGCGTGAGCGTAGATATCTTTCCAGGGATAAGCGGAACTGAGCTGGAGCAGCACGCGGCGCACGCTGAGCCGCACGATGGCGCCGATTTTGAGCAGCCTCAGTCGGATCGTATCCACCTGCGCCTCGGCCCAGGCAGTGCCTTTCAGTCCCAGCCGGCGTAGCGCTTCCATCAAGGTGTAAGCCAGGGCGGAGAAGTAGAGACGCAGCTGGTTGCCTTTCATCTCATCGGTGGAGAGCCGATCGGCGAACAGACACATCTGTTCTTTGATCCGGTTCTCCATCTCTCCTCTTGCGCAGTAGAACTTTTCGTATAGATCCTGAGCGGCCCATTGCTGGGCGGTTAATGAAGTGACCACGAAGCGCGGGTTCTCTCCCTTGTCCAGATATTCAGCCTTGGCCACTACGCGGCGTGCGCAGGACCAGCTTTTGTGAGTCAGGTAGCTGAACTCGGCGAAGACCCGGGCCGCCTTGCCACTGCTCTGATGCAGCAGCCGTGCCTGCTGCATCTGGGCGCCGATGATCTTTGCCAGCCGTTTGTTGCGCGCCAGGCCGAACACATAGTCGACATGATTCTGTTCGCACCAGCCCATCAGCTCTTCGCGGCAGAAGCCGGAGTCGGCGCGGAGCACGATCTTCACCTCAGGCCAGCGCTCGCGCAGTTGCGCCACGATGCGACCGGCCTCCTCGACCGAGCCCTTCGCCGCATCCTGGTTGGCCGGCCTCAGCCGCGCGCACAGCAACTGATCGCCGGCGAAGATGTATAGCGGCAGATAGCAGTAGCTGTCGTAGTATCCATGGAAGAACCGTTCCGGCTGATGGCCGTAGAGCGGGATGTCGGTCGCATCCAGATCCAGAACGATCTGGTCGGGCATCGCGGCGTGCGACTCCAGATAGATGTCCGTCAACAGACGATCCATCGACTCGGTCGAATAACTGATCTTGTGATAGCGCTTGCTGCGGCCGGTCAACTCCAGCCGGTTCAGCGTGCTCTTGCCCGCCAGCGGCTCATCCAGATCCCGCTTGCCGCTCAGCACTCCCAGCAACGGATCGGTGCGCAACTGCTCGTGGTCGCAAAGATCTTCATAACCCAGCGCCAGTCCGTAAATCCGCTGCGCCAGCATCTCCGACACGCGGTGCTTGACCAGCAACGGTGCGCGTCCATCAAGAAAACAACTCGCCAGCCGGCCCAAAAGGTTGACCCTGCGGTCTGCCTCCCGCAGCAGAAGTGCTCCGCCGTCACTCGACACCCGACCCGCTGTGAACTCGGCCTGTACACGCCGTGAAAAATGGGCTGTAAAAGAGAACGATTCTTGGATACACTCTGTCATCAAAGGCCGCTCCTTTTTGGTGCATTTAGCTACGTCTCGACAACGCAGTTATGCCACAAAAACAGCGGCCTTTTGCTATTTATTTTTGTCCCGCGCATTTACTCATCGAATAGCACCGTGAGAAATCGCGGCTAGCGGCTAGAAGCTAGGAACTAGCGGCCGCCTTTTTTCCCTTCCCAGTCCGATGGCTCTCCAACAGGTCTTCGAGCTCTTCCTTGAACTCGCGGACGTCTTTGAAGTCGCGATAGACAGAGGCGAATCGGATATAGGCCACCGTGTCGAGGCCCTTGAGGTGCTGCATGATCAGCTCGCCGATCTCGCTTGTGGTGCGTTCGCGCTCGGGCGCATCCATCAGGTAGCTTTCTGTGGCGTCGACCACGGTTTCAAGCTGGGTCGAGGAGACGGGCCGCTTCTCGCAAGCGCGCAGAAGTCCGCTCAGCACCTTCTGACGGTCGAAGCGCTCGCGGCGGCCGTCTTTCTTGACGACCATGTAAGGTATTTCGTCGATGCGCTCGTAGGTGGTGAAGCGGCGATCGCACTTCTCGCACTCGCGTCGCCGCCGGATCGAGTCCGCTTCCTTGCTCTCGCGCGAATCGACCACGCGATCTTGCAGATATCCGCAGTAGGGGCACTTCATGCTAGGGGGATTCTAAACCAGTGATGTGTCTTTAGTTCCCGCCCGACTCTCGTCGCGATCTGGTACTTCGCAATTAGCTCAGAAAGTCTGCGATCGCATCTACTACGGTCTCCAGTTCGTCTTCACGCAGTTCGGGGAAGATGGGCAGCGCCAGGACTTCGCGCGCAGCGCGCTCCGACTCAGGGAAGTCTCCTTCGCGATAGCCGAGGTCTTTGAGCGCTATCTGCAGGTGCAGGGGTACCGGGTAGTAGATCTCCGAGCCGATCTTACGTGCCGCCAGAAACTCGCGCAGCTCATCACGCCGCGCCGTGCGAATCACGAACTGGTGCCAGACGTGGTGGGCGCCGGGGACTTCATTAGGCAAAATTATGCCGTGGCAGGGTCGGGTTCCCGATTCAGCCATCCCTTTGCCGTGAAACAGCGACACGATAGTGCTTCGCGATTGCGCGGCGTGCTTCGTCCCATCCGGCGATGTACTTCAGCTTGACCTGCAGCACGGCCCCCTGGAAGCCATCCAGGCGCGTATTCCAGCCGAGTTCGTCGTGGTAGTATCGGCGACGCATGCCATGCTGGCGAAGCGCACGCGCCAGTTCGTCCACATCGTCGGAGTTGGTCGTCACCATCCCTGCATCGCCGGCTGCGCTCAGGTTCTTGGTGGGATAAAAGCTAAATGCTGCGGCATCGCCCAAACCACCTGCCTTTGCACCCTTCCACTTCGCGCCCCACGCCTGGGCAGCATCCTCAATCAGCTTCAGCCCGTATTTCCGGCTCAACTGTGAGAACCCGTCCCAGTCTGCGCACTGGCCGTAGAGGTGAACCGGGAGCACAGCGCGAACCGGGACTGGCTGCTCAGCCTTCAGCACTTTCTCAACCGCTGCCGGGGTCGAGGTTGAAGGTGACTGGATCGATATCGGCCAGTACCGGCTGCGCACCGGCTCGCAGAATTGCGCTGACGGAGGCGAAGAAGCTGAAGGGCGTGGTGATTACTGCGTCGCCCTCACCAATTCCGCTGGCGGTCATCGCCAGCCAAAGTGCGTCAGTTCCGGAAGAGCAGCCGATGGCGTGTTTTACGCCCAAATGTTCGGCGGCGGCCTTTTCAAATACTGCAACCTGCTCGCCAAGAATGAATTGCTGCGTCTCTAGGACATGCTGAAGCGCCCGGAGCAATTCCTGCTGCAGCGGCTCGTACTGGCGCTTGAGGTCCAGCATCGGCACGGAGATCGCGGCGGAATCCGGAGCTTTTGGCACGGAAACATGGTAGCAGCCAAACCGATTACCCAGTCCCGCGATGACGTTCTGCACAGGTTGCCGCAAAGTAAAATCGGACCGTAAGAGTTGAAAAGCTCGGTGAACCGCTATATTGTTGACACATTGCGGGGTTTGGCGGCTCCGGGACTTCCGGCGCCGTCCCCGCTGATTTGTCTTATCACACGGACGCAGCACGTTGGCATCCAACCATCCTAGAAAAGAAGCAGGAGATCGGCATATGGAGAACAAGCCGGCACAGAACATTCAGGACACCTTCCTGAATACAGTTCGCAAAGACAAGACCCCCATTACGATTTATCTCGTCAGCGGCGTGAAGCTGACGGGAAAGATCCGCTCCTTCGACAAATACTCCGTTCTGCTGGAGAACAACAGTCAGGAGCAGCTGATCTTTAAACACGCCATTTCGACCGTGGTGAGCAACCGGAGCGTGATGCATACGGAGCATCGCCCTGCGCTGGCAGGGATGGGACCGGCCGCTGTGCCGGCGCCTGCGCCTGCGGCGAACACCGCGGAACAGCGATAAGAGAGGGAGCGCCCTCAATTGGCAGTTGACGGCGGTGCCATGGGACGGCATCAGGGCCGCGTTGCCTCGACGACCAAAACTGGTCGCTGGAGCGATAAGCCTGAACGTGCGGTTCTGATTGGCGTGGACTTCTCGACTCGGCAGCGCACGTCGCGCGCTGGCCTCGAGGGAGCGCGCCGCGCGGCGTCGCGCCCTGTCGTGAAGGAGGGAGCCGATGCGGAAGTCTCTCCGGAAACGGCCGCGGTCGGACCTGGGCTCGATGCCGATGAGTCACTTGCGGAGTTTCGCGAGCTGGTGCGCAGTGCCGGCGGCGAAGTTGCTGCGGAACTCATGCAGCGCCGCGCCCGGCCCGATCCGGCAACGCTGATTGGTGCCGGCAAGGTCGAAGAGATTGCCGGTGTGGCTGCATCGACCAATGCTGACCTGGTGCTGTTCGATCACGACCTGAGCCCGACGCAATTGCGCAACCTTGAGGCTGCGCTTCCATGCCGCGTGCTCGATCGCACCCAACTCATTCTCGACATCTTTGCCCGGCACGCACGAACGCGGGAAGGCCAGTTGCAGGTGGAGCTTGCCCAACTCGAGTACATGCTGCCGCGACTGACCGGCCGCGGCAAATCCATGTCGCAGCTCGGTGGCGGTATCGGTACTCGCGGACCGGGTGAAACGCAGCTCGAAACCGATCGCCGCAAGATTCAGCGGCGGATCGACCAGGTCAAGCTCGATCTCGACGCGGTGAAGCGCGTTCGCCGCCAGCAGCGTCAGCGCCGCGAGGCTGTACCGGTGCCTACAGTTGCGCTGGTCGGCTACACCAACGCGGGCAAGAGCACGCTTTTCAATCGGATGACCGGCGCGCAAGTGCTGCAATCGGCGCGCATGTTCGCCACGCTTGATCCCAAGCTGCGCGGGATTGAATTGCCCAGCCGGCGACGTGTGCTGCTGAGTGATACGGTAGGGTTCATTCGCAATCTTCCGCACACGCTGGTTACGAGCTTCCGTGCCACGCTGGAAGAGGTGGAACAGGCCGAGATTCTGCTCCACGTGCGGGATGCCGCTTCAACCTATGGCGAAGAGCAGAAGGCACAGGTGGAAAAGGTGCTCGGAGAACTTGAGGCGCTCACGAAGCCGCGCATCGAAGTGCTCAACAAGATCGATCTTCTCGATGCACACGAGCGTGAAGGCATGGCTGCGCGAGAACAGCCGCGCCACCAAAAGCACGAGGCAGAAGTGCTGGTTTCCGCACAGAGCGGCGAAGGCATCGACGCGCTGCTGACGGCGATTGACAAGGCTCTGTTCTCCGATCCGGTGATCGAGACAGAATTGCGTGTTCCGCAGAGCGATGGCGCCGCGCTGGCTGCGATCGAGGGCGGAATGGTGATACACGCGCGCGCTTATGAGGGCAACCTGGTGCGCCTTACGGTCAGCGGGCCTGCATCGCTTGTAGGGCGGTTGCGGAAGTATCGCACGCGGGTTGAAGACTTTCCGGACGCGAGGAGGCACGTTGCAAGTGTCCGAAAGTGAGCCGAACAGATCGATCGTAACCTTGGCGAGTCGCGAAGTTTATCGCAACCAGTGGCTCCGGCTGCGCGAGGATCGCATTTTGCGCTCGAACGGCAAGGAAGGCATCTACAGCGTGGTCGACAAGGACGACTGCGCGATTATTCTGCCTATCGAGGACGGCAGGGTATGGCTGGTCGAGCAGTTTCGTTACACCATTCAGGAACCTGCTCTGGAACTGCCGCAGGGCGGCTGGGAAATGGCGATCGATGATCCGGAAGAGTTGGCGCGCGGCGAGTTGAAGGAGGAGACGGGACTGCACGCGGCGGAGATGTTCTACCTCGGGTTCCTGTGGATTGCATATGGATTCTGCCGGCAGAAGCAGCATGTGTTTCTGGCCACAGGTTTGACATTGAAGGAACGCGAACCGGACGACGAAGAGCACGACCTTGTCATTCACACTGTGCCGCTTGCGGAATTCGAACAGATGATGCTGGACGGAACGATCCGTGACGCATCGACCGTGGCCGCCTGGGGGCTATATCTTGCCGGAATGAAGCTAAAAGACAGGAAATAGAGAACGGGGTTCATCTGTGCTTCGGACCATTGGGAAGCCAGAGGATGAATTGACCTGAATAGCGGATCGCGCCGCACCGGCATCCAAGAAGAATGCCGGTGCCGGACCGTTGAACGGAGCCAGAGGGTCGCGGGGCTGGGCGATCTATCTTTGGAGAAAATCGGATGTCGTTCTCCCTTATTCGCTCTATCGGCATTGTGGGCTGCATCGCAGCCCTCCCCTCGCTCCAGTCGTGTGGCGGTTCCAAATCAAAGTCTGCGAACGCCCCAGATTATTCGTTATCCGCGTCGCCCACGTCGCTGACGGTTCAGATTGGCGGACCTGGCTCGCAGGTGAGTGTGTCCGCCTCGGCTCAGAATGCGTTCCGCGGAACGGTTTCGGTTGCAGTCACAGGACTTCCCGCGGGAGTAACGGCGACTCCATCCTCGTTCAGCGTGAGGGCGGGGAAGTTCGCAAAGCGTGAAGGTGACTGCTTCATCGGGAGAGATGGCGACCTCGGCAAGCCTTACTTTTACTGGAACAACTGGCTAGTCTAAACACTCGGCGTGGGTCGCGCTGACCGTACAGACTGCGGCAAACTCCAGCGGCGCAAGCGCCGGATATAACTACATTCCATGACGACAATGCTCGCGATGGCTTGAATGCGCCGGAGTTGACCCTAACGCCGAGCAACCTGAACGCAACCAATTTGGGAAGGTGGGCTCGAGCGCACCGCGGACGGGCTGGTGAAACGTACGCCGGCTGAAGCGGTTACCGACATGACGGAATGGGGGCCGGCCGCGACGCCGACGGAGCAATTCGAACGCATGTTGCGGACCGACCTTACGACGCGGACGCTGATCAGCCGCTCGCCCGACACGCCGCCGCTGCAGGATGATCGCCCAGTGAATGAATATGACATGCTGCGGCACTGGTCGCATTACGTGCACGCGGGGATGCGCGACTCGAGGCCAGATCAATACGGCGCCGGATCCGACTCGCAGGCAGTCGGCGAGTCGGCGCAGATCGCGAAGAAATGATCGCCCTGCAGGCGCTATGGGCGTTCGGCAATGGCGATATACGGCGATGGGTAGACGGGGCCGATGTAGTCCGCGCGGGGGCGGATGAGGCGGTTGTCGTCGAGTTGTTCGATGACGTGGGCGGCCCAGCCGGCGACGCGGCTGACGGCGAAGATCGGCGTGTAGAGATCGATGTCGATGCCGAGGGTGGCGTAGGTTGAAGCGGAGTAGAAGTCGACGTTGGCGTTGAGCTTCTTGTCCTTGTTGATGTAGAGCTCAATGGCGCGGGACATTTCGTACCACTTGGGCTGACCGGAATCTTTGCCGAGCCGCTCAGACATGCGGCGCAAGTGTGTGGCGCGCGGGTCTTCAGTCTTGTAAACGCGGTGGCCGAAGCCGGAGATCTTTTGACGCGCGGCGAGCATGTTCTTTACGTATTCGACGGGATCGTCGCCAGCCTTGTCGATGGTGTAGAGCAGCCGCATTACAGCCTCGTTGGCGCCGCCGTGCAAGGGGCCTTTGAGTGCGCCGATGGCTCCCGTGACGGCGGAGTGGATGTCAGAAAGGGTCGCGGCAATGACGCGGGCGGCAAAGGTGGAGGCGTTCAGTTCGTGGTCGGCATGAAGGATAAGGGCGATATCGAGGGTGCGGGTCGCGGTTTCTGAAGGCTTGACGCCATTGAGCATCCAGAGGAAGTTGCCGGCGTGGGAGAGGGAACGGTCAGGAGGAACGACTTCGAGGCCCTTGCGGATGCGATCGTAAATGGCGACGATCATCGCGATCTGGGCGGTGAGGTTGTAGGCCTTGCGGACGTTGGCGTCGTGCGAATTGTCTTTTTCGTCGGCGTCATAAAAGCTGAGGGCCGACACGGTAGTTCGCAGCACTTCCATCGGCGTCGCGGAGGTCGGGAAGGTGCGGAGCATGTCTATGATGCGCTGGTCGAGGGAGCGGGCGATGGCCAGTTGCGAAGAGAATTCGCGGAGCTCGAGTTCGGTGGGCAGGCGGCCATTCCAGAGCAGATAGGTGGTCTCTTCAAAGCAGGAGCGTTCGGCTAGCTCGTGAATGTCGATGCCGCGGTAGGCCAGGACGCCTGCTTCGCCGTCGATAAAACAAATGCCGGAGTTAGCGGCAACAATTCCTTCAAGACCCTTACCCGCGACAGCAGTGGACATAGCCTTTAAAACTCCCCTCTCTGGGTGGTTGGATGCGGTCGATTTCGAGAATTCGTGCGGGCTCTAAACCGGGCCCGTCAAAAAGTGCGGTACTGCTCTTTATAAATGAGGGATTCGACGGTTGTCACGGACAAGGCCCTGCTGGGTGCCGCATCGCGTTATGATGGCGCTGGTTTGAAGACGATGGAATTTACGGTGAGGCGGGTCGAGGTGGTGGGGATTCTGCCCTTGCGCGAGCTCTATCGGCAGGAGATGAATTGCCAGATCACTCACGATTCGCTGCATGGACGCGAAGGGTGGACGCTCCCATACCTGATTGAATCGGACGGCGATGCGGCGGGATACTGCTCGATTGCGGTGGGCGGCCCGTGGGTGGGAACGCGCACGCTTTTTGAGTTTTACGTGGTGGAGGAACAGCGATCGCGGTTCTTGAAGCGTTTGAAGCCCTGAGAGCCGCGAGCCAAGCAGACGCGATTGAGACGCAGACCAACGACGTGATGCTGACGGCGATGCTGCACACGTGGGCGCATGACGTGGTGAGCGAGAAAATCATATTCGAAGACAAGCTGACCACGGCTTACCGGGTGCCGGGAGCGGTTCTGCGCAAGCGAGAGCACGATGGCGGACTGGATGCTGCTGGAGGTGGGAGGCGAAGTGGCGGGGACGGGCGGCATTCTGTACCACTACAACCGGCCGTACGGGGATATCTGGATGGAGGTTGGCGAAGGATTCCGCGGACGGGGGTTCGGGACTTACCTGGTACAGGAACTGAAGCGGATCTGCCGCGAGGATGGGAATGTGCCCTGCGCACGGTGCAATTACCGGCAACGTGGCATCGCGCAAGACGCTGCAGAAGGCGGGATTTGTGCCTTGCGCGCATTTACTTCACGGAAGATTGTGAAATTCTGCGATGACCAAGGTTGGTGCGAACCTGGAACGCACGGCATGCCAGAAGGCGAGGCATAGCTATTTCCCCATTCCCGGCTGGATTCTTCTATAGTCTGTTTAGTCTTCCGGCAAACCTGTTGACGTTGCTTCGGGCGGGGTGCGGGAAGATACGAGCGTTTGCCTGATGAGTGCAGTATTCGGCGAGTCGAGCCCCGGAAGCAAAGCGCCGGGGCCGATGGATTAGCGAGCGGATTCCAGGAGAACCGCTCCAGAGGAGAAGGAAAAGATGAGCGACGAGAGAACCACGGTTGTGGAGACCGCGCCTGCCTACAGCGGTGCATTGCTGGGCGCGATTGCGGTGGCCGTTCTGGCTGCACTGGGCGGGTTGGTATGGAGCTACACATTGAGCAGTCGCATAACCCGGCAGGAGACGGCGTTGTCCGAGGCCAACCAGCAGAGCGCCAAGCTCGATGCGCAGCTGCGCGAGACGAATGCGCGCTTGCGTGTGGCAACCGACGAGCTAGGCAAGAGCGTTGGAATGACCCAGAAGCAACTCGACGAGCGCGCGCAGGACATCATTCGCCGCGAGCAGGCCGACAGCAAGCGCCTGGAGACCGCGCAGAAGCAAACGGCGCAGCAGGTGAGCGCGGTGCAAAGCGACGTTTCGAGCGTGAAGACCGATGTCGGCGGCGTGAAGACCGACCTGACCAAGACGCAGGGAGACCTGGCGACAGCTGTGAGCCAGTTGACGTCGATGAAGGGCGACCTCGATAACCACTCGAGCTTGATTGCGCGCAACGGTTCCGAGCTTGAGGTGCTGAAGCACAAGGGCGACCGGAACTATTACGAATTCACCTTGACCAAGGGACACAAGAAGCCGGTCGGCACAGTGAGCCTGGAATTGAAGAAGGCTGATCCGAAGAAGAGCCGATTTACCGTGGTGGTGTTTGCCGACGACCGGAGCTATGAAAAGAAGGACCGGAACGTGGATGAACCGCTGCAGTTTTACAGCGGCAAAGAGCCGGCGCTGTACGAGATTGTGGTGAATGCGATTGGGTCGAAAAACAGCGTATCGGGATATCTGTCGACGCCGAAGAATGCCCCGGCGCCGCCTACCGTTCAGTGATGGGGCCCTTCGGCGTGAGGGTGAGCGACGGCAGATACTGGAAGTTGAAGGAATAGTCCAGGCTCTTGCGCGCCTCCCAGTCGGCTTTGGCCAATCGGAATGAGCAGACAAATGTGCCTTCTTTAGTCTCGCCCGGTTGAATTGTGAGATCGGGCGAGATGGGAGTCGCATGCCACTGCTGGAGTTGCGGATACGCCTTGAAGATGCGCTCGTAGTCAGTGGGAGTGGCGGCGTAGCTGGAGTGGATGCCGTCGGCCAGGGTGGCGTTGGCGACAATCTGGTGGAGAAAGATTGGCTGCTTGCTCTGGTTGTGCAGTCGCACGTGAGTAAAGAGCAGGACCTGGTCGATCTCCTCCTTGGGGATGGCCGCGCCGTTGGCGTCCCAGCCCGAAGTTTCGGTGTGCATGGGATGCGCCCAGACGTCGATGACTTCGCCTGTTGAGGCCGGCGGCTTCTCGCCCATGAAGATGTAGACCGCAATGGCAATGGAGACGAGCACGGTAGCGACGACCGTGGCGACGACAACATGGCTGGTGCCGCGGGTATAGGCCTCACCCGACGCTTGACCCTTTGAATCCTGCTGAAGCAAACTCATAGCGCCCTCATCTTAGCCCTTCCCAGGCTGAACAATCCAGCGCGGTGAATCTGAAATCTTTAGTCGAATTGGGAGGGGTAGAAGCGGATTCTTCGCTCTCCATCCCCGAACCTACCCCAGAGAGCTTTCGGTCTCTGCGGCCCCTGGTACGTTCGGGGTCCCGTTCTCTCAAAATGACATCGCCAAGTTTGATGGTGCGGACATGAATGAGACGCCAGTCAGGAACGCGGGCGGAGAGCTGCGAGGAACTCCGCGGGTGGGAGGCTGTTGAGGATGTCGGCGGGAGTGAGCCAGGCGCGGCGTAGCTGGCGGATGCCATACTTCCATTCGCCGACGACGCGGGTCACGTGGGCGTCGGTGTTGATGACGATCTTGCAGCCCGTTTCTTTGGCGAGGCGCAGGTCGCGATCGCTGAGGTCGAGGCGTTCGGGGGCGGCGTTGTGTTCGACTGCGACGCCGAGTTCGGCGCAGCGACGGAGGATGGCGCCGGTGTCGAGCTGGTAGGGCTCGCGGCGGAGGATCTGACGACCGGTGGGATGGCCGAGGACGCGCGTGTTGGGATTCTCGACGGCACGGAGGATGCGGGCCGTCATTTCGTCGCGGCTCTGCTCAAGGCGCGTGTGAACGCTGGCGATCACAACATCCATCTGGGCGAGAACTTCGTCGTCGAGGTCGAGAGCACCGTCGGCGAGAATGTCGACCTCGATGCCGGTGAAGACACGGATGCGGCCCTCCATTTGCTTGTCGACTTCGCGGATGCTGCGCGATGTGTTCGAGGGCGCGCTTCTCATCGAGCCCATTGATCATGGCCAGGTTTTTGGAGTGGTCCGTGATGGCGATGTACTGGAGACTGCGCTGCGATAGCGGCTTCGGCCATCTCGGCGATGGAGTTGAGGCCATCGGAGGCCGTGGTGTGCATGTGCACGTCGCCGCGAATGTCTTTGGATTCGATGAGGCGCGGCAGGGCGTGTCTTGGCGGCGGCCTCGATCTCGCCAAGATTTTCGCGCATTTCGGGAGGCATCCAGTCCATCTGGAGGGCGGCGTAAATCTCTTCTTCGGTTGCGGCGGCGACGGTGGACTCGTCGTCGAGGCGGGCGAGAGCCCATTCGCTCAATGTGTAACCCATTTTCAGGGCGCGCTGGCGGAGCGAAACGTTGTGGGCCTTGGAGCCGGTAAAGTACTGGAGCGCCGCACCGTAGCTCTCGGAGGGCAGCAGGCGGACGTCAACTTGGAGGCCAGTGGCGATGTGGAAGCTGACCTTGTTTTCGCCCTTGGCAATTATGTCGTGAATGCCGGGATAGGCGGCGACGTACTCGACGGCGGCTTCAGTGTGTTGCGGGGCGCAGGCAGGACCGGTGACGAGCAGGTCGAGGTCGCCGGCGGTTTCGCGGCCACGGCGCAGGGAACCGGCGGGAGTGACGCGCTCGATGCCGGTGAAGGCCAGCAGATAGGTGGTGAGGCGTTCGGCGGCGTCCTCGGCCTCGTCGATGCGAAAGCGGCCGGCGGAGCGGCGATAGTCCTCGATGCCTTTGCGGATCTTTTCGATTTGCTTTGTCGCCCATGCGGGGCAGGCCCTTGAGGCGTCCGGCGTCGATGGCATCGGCGAGCTGATCGATGCTGCCGATGCGGCCCGCATCCCAAAGAAGCGCGACGGTCTTGGGGCCCATGCTGGGGAGTTTGAGGAATTCGAGGAGACCGGCGCCATATTTCGCGAGCAGTTCGTCGCGGACGGGCATGGAGCCGGTGGAGACGATGGCCTGGATGTTGGTGGCCATGCTTTTGCCGATGCCGGGGATGGCGAGGAGCTGGGCGGTATCAGAGGAGACGGCCACGAGGTCCACGGTGGTCTGTTCCGCGGCTTCGGCGGCACGGCGGTAGCTGCGGACGCGAAAGCTGTCGGCGCCGC
>CAWKNV010000011.1:0-478927 GCA_963851155.1 uncultured Acidobacteriaceae bacterium | reverse complement strand
CCGCCACCACGCGCTCGTCGCGCTCCACCATGGCTGGGTTCATCGGTTCTCCTCCTGCAGGTAGAACAGCTCGTCCACGTGCTCGTTCAATCGTTCGGCCAACCGGAACGCCAGCAGGGCGGACGGGCAGTAGATCCCCGTCTCGATCGAGCTGATCGTCTGACGCGTCACCCCGACGAGCCGCGCCAGTTCCTCCTGGGAGAGACCGTGCTCGGCCCGGGCGACCTTGAGTCGATTGCCGAGGCGTAGTAGCGGGGATCACCGGTTGGTTCATGGCCATGAAGATACCGATGCCACAGTGAAATGTCAAGTAAACTTGGCAAGCTGTCCGCTAAACACGTCAGTAATCAGCGCTCTTGCGCCTGGCCCGGAGTCCGGGCGCCAGCGGCCGGAGCCGGGAGAGTGTTCCGCGCTGATCGACCGGGGCGGAGGGGTCGCCGCGGGACGAAGGCCGCCGGCCCGCGAAGAAATCACGCGACGCTGTGGCACCGCCGGGATGACGCCCTTAAGCTTTGTGCTCGTTTGCGGCCAGGTAGCTCAGTTGGTAGAGCACGTGACTGAAAATCACGGTGTCGGCAGTTCGATTCTGCCCCTGGCCATGGAAGACGGGAGAGCGAAGAGCGCAGGGAGAGCGAAGAGAGGCCCGCCGCTCTCCTGGCCCTCCTCGCTCTCTTCGCTCTCCTTGACTCTCCTGTCCTCTCAGCTCTTCGCCGATCATCCGCATCGCCTCGAACGTCGCGTCGATGTCGGCGATCGTCGTCCGGTGCGAACAGACCGACAGTCGCTGCGTCACCCGGCCATGAATCCGGGTCGTCATCGCGAAGGCGATCAGCCGGCGCTGCAGTTCGTCGCGAGATCTGCTGGTTGAGCTCGTCGAGCATCGCGTCGTTGCCGCGCAGCTCCTGCGGCGCCCAGCGGAAGGCATAGATGTAGAGCAGCGGCGCCGGCTGCACGACCTCGAAGTCGTCGGACGCCTGCACCAGTTGGTGCAGGTGCTTGGCGCACGCCATCGTCTGCCGGAAGAACGTCCTGATCCCCTCGGCGCCATAGTATCGCAACGTCATCCAGACCTTGAGCGCGCGCCAGCTGCGCGAGAGCTGCGGACCGTAGTCGAAGTAGTTCATCCCGCTGTATTCGTTGTCGTCGCGACGGCAGCAGGTAGGTGGCGTGCATCGCGAAGGCGCGGCGCAGCGCCGCCGGCGTCGCGCACCATCACGCATCCCGCCTCGTACGGGACGCCGAGCCACTTGTGGGCGTCGAACGACACCGAATCGGCGCGCGCCATGCGGCGAAGTGCGAGGCGAGCTCGGGGAGCATCCCGCCGAGGGCACCGCAGGCACCGTCGAGGTGGAGCCAGAGGTTGTGGCGCGCGGCGACGTCGGCGAGGGCGGCGATGTCGTCGATGGCGCCGACGTTGATCGAGCCGACGTGGCCCACGATGCAGAACGGCGTCATCCCGGCAGCGCGTCGGCCTCGATCATCCGCTCGAGCGCGGCCGTGTCGATGGTGAAATCGGGATTGGACGGCACGGCCGCAGCGCGGAGCGGCCGAGTCCGAGGAGGTCCATGGCGCGCACGAAGGAGACGTGGGTCTCGTGGTCGGCCATGTAGACGGTCATCCGGCCGGCGCCGCCGCGCGACTGGAGGCCGTCGGCGTCGATGTCCCAGGTCGCCCTGGCGAGAGCGCGATCGCAGTGCCGCGACATTGGCCATCGTCCCGCCGCTGACGAATGACCCCGCCGCAGTCGGGGTGATAGCCGATCAGCTCGGCGAGCCAGCGGATGGTGCGTCCGCTCGATCTCGGTGGCCGCGGGCGACGCGCGCCAGCCGCCGCAGTTGGGGTTGATCGCGCTCGCCAGCGCGTCGGCGAGCGCACCGATCTGCGAGCCCGAACCGTTGACGAAGCCGAACCAGCGCGGCGAGCCCTGGCGCGAGGAGTTGGGCACGATCTTCTCGCGCCAGTCGGCCAGGATGGCGTCGACCGGCTCGGCCCGCTCGGGCGGGCGGTCGAAGAGCGCGGCGACGTCGCGGCTTGCAGCCGGGGAAGGCCGGCGCCTCTCGAGATCGGCGTAATAATCGGCGAGCAGGTCGATGACGTCGTGGCCGAGGTCCCTGAAGGCGGCGTGGGGAAGGTCGGGGTGCAGCTGGGGCACGGCGGCTCCACGTGATGGTGCTGGCGGCGAACATAATCACCCGCCGCGCCGGGGCCTGCCACCGCGGTTTGAACGCCGTAGTGCACGGCGGATTCTTCGGTAGATTCGGAAACCATGCGCACCCTCTCCAAGTCCGACTTCAAGCTGGCACGCGAGTGCGTGACCAAGCTCTAAAGCGCCGAGATGGGATATCCTCGGACCTCCGACGACGATCCCTACCTGGAGATGCTCGCGCAGGGCGGCTACATGGTGGAGTTTCTCGCCAAGGCGCACTTCGCCGACGGCATCACCATGCACTACGATCGAACCGATCCGGTCGGATCGGCGGCGGAAACTCCATAATACCTTCGCCGCGATCGCGTGACACTCTTTGAGGCGACCATTCTCTCGGGGCGGATGCTGGCGCGGATCGACATCCTCCGCAAGCACGGCAATCGCTTCGAGCTGATCGAGGTCAAGTCGAAGTCGTTCGAGGGCGATTCACTCGACGACGGACCGATAGGGGCCCTTCCGTGGCAAGCGGAAGCCGCATGAGATCCTCAGCAAGTGGCGTCCCTATCTCGACGATGTTGCCTACCAGGTTCACCTCCTCGGCACCGCCTTCCCGGGCGCGGTGATCGAGCCCTACCTGATGATGCCCGACCGGAGCCGCAGCACGTCGATCGAGGGACTGCCCCGAATGTTCACGCTGCGCCGCGGCACCTCTCGCGGGCGCGAGCGCGAGATCGTGGTGGGATTCGAGGGTGATGCCGAAGCGGTGCGGCGTGACAAGCTGCTGGTCAGGGTGGACGTGTCGAATGGGGTCAACGACCTTCTGCCCGCGATCCCGCCGCCGAGGCCGGTCGGTTCGTCGCGCTCTTCGGCGAAGATGCCGTGGCCAGGGAGCAGCAGCCGATCTCCTGGTCGTGTCGTGACTGCGATTTCCGGGTCGGCGAGGAGGTGGTACCCAATGGCTTCAAGGAATGCTGGGGCGATCTTGCCAGCCCCACTCCGCACATCTTCGATCTCTGGAAGTTCGGCAGCACGCGGCTCGACGGCCATCCTGCCGGCGACAGGATGATAGAGCGGCGCACCACCTCGCTCTACGACGTCACCCCGGATCTCCTGGTGAAGAAGGACGGGTCCGCCACGAAGGACTCCGGGCGCCAGCTGGTGCAGATCGAGCACAGCCGGTCGGGCACCGAGTGGGTCGGTCGCGATCTCGGGCCGGCGCTCGACGCGCTCGAGTCTCCCCTCCACTTCATCGACTTCGAGACATCACAGCTCGCCGTGCCGTATCACGCCGGGATGCGACCGTACGAGCGAGAGTGGCGTTCGAGTGGAGCTGTCACACCATCGCGCGCCCCGGAGATGAGCCGCGCCACGCCGAATCGCTCAACAACACGGCCGACAGCTGGCCCAACGAGTCGTTTGCCCGGTCGCTGGCGCGACGTGCTCGGCGATCGCGGCACGGTGCTCGCCTGGTCGCACTACGAAGGGAATATCCTCGCCGAGATCCACGAGCAACTCACCCGATACCAGCGTGGCGACGCCGCGCTGATTGCCTGGATCGCCGCCGCTCGCGAGCGCATCGTCGATCTGCACAAACTCTTCGTCGCGGGGTATTTCCATCCGGCGATGGGTGGGCGTACGTCGATCAAGATCGTGCTCGACGCGCTGTGGAGTTCCGACCCGGAGATGCGACGGCAGTTCGAACGCTGGGGCGGCGGTGCCGGCGGTCGGCGGTCAATCGCCCTATGCGGCGCTGCCGCCCGTGCGGATCGGCGATCGCAGCTTGATCGTGGCGGACGGCACCGGTGCGATGGAGGCCTACACCGCCATGCTCTACGGACTCCAACGCGAAGATCCCGCCAGCTGTGCCGCATCGAGGGTATATGCTCACCCGCTATTGCGGTCTCGACACCTTCGCCATGGTCCTCATCTGGGACTACTGGCGCCGGCACACCTCGTAGACCGGCGCCGTCTCCGCACTGCATCAACCGCCGGGTGAAGTAGGTGAATTCCAGCGCCGAGGTGTGCGCCCGCTCGCGCAGATTGGCGCCCGCGCCGTGTCCGCCCTCGGTGACTTCGTAGAACAGGTACGGCTCGCCGAACGACGCCATCTTCGCCGCGAACTTGCGCGCGTGCTGTGGCCCCACCCGGTCGTCCTTGGTCGTGGTCCAGATCAGTGGCTCGGGATACGCCACCCCGCGCTTGAGATTCTGGTACGGCGAAATCGACGCCAGAAACGTCCGCTCGGCGGGATTCGAGACACTGCCGTATTCCCCCACCCACGACTCGCCGGCATCGATCTGTCTCATAGCGCAGCATGTCGAGCAGCGGCACCTGGATGTCGACCGCATGCCAGAGCTCGGGGTGCTGCGTCAGCTCCACGCCCATCAGCAGGCCGCCGTTCGACCCGCCCATGATGCCGAGCCGGCGGGGCGAGGTGATCCTGCGGGAGGCCAGGTCACGCGCCGACCGCGGCGAAGTCGTCGTAGATCAGCTGCCGGTGGGTCTTGAGCCCGGCCTCGTGCCATGCCGGCCCGAATTCGCCGCCGCCCCTGATGTTCGCCAGCACGTACACGCCGCCGCGCTCCAGCCACAGCTTGCCGATCGTCGCCGAGTAGCTCGGTGTCTCCGAGATCTCGAAGCCACCATAGGCGTAGAGGATCGTCGGGTTCGCGCCGTTCCGCGCCATCGAGCGGGGATGCACCACGAAGTAGGGGATCTGCGTGCCGTCGCTCGATGTCGCTTCGAACTGTTCCACCGTGTCGCGCGAGGCGTCGAACTTGGCGGGGAGCGACTTGATCGTCGCGAGCGTACCGGTTCGAACGTCGGCAAGGGCCACGCTGTTGGGCGTGAGGAAGCCATCGGTGGCGAGGAGCGCCGCGTCGCCGCCGGGATCGTCGCTCACGATCCGGGTCGAGAGATTATCGGGAAGCGGCAGGGGACGGCCCGTCCACGAACCGCCGTTGCGGGAGAAGTCGAACACCCGCCCGCGCACGTTGTGGTAGACCACCACGATGAGATGATCCCGGGTCGCCGCGGCGCTGCTCACCGATTCGCGCGGACCTGGGGCCAGCACGGTGACCGGTGCGAGGTGATCGGGATGCGCCGCGGCACCGGCGGCATCGAACGACGCCAGGGCGCCGGCGGCGATTCCGGTGGCGCCGTCGTGCCATGCTTCCGAGAGTTGGACGATGATCTGCCCGTCGACCATCTCCGTGACATTCGCCTTGAGCGGAACCGCCAGCCGCACCACGCCGCCGGGACGGACCAGGTAGGTCTCGACCTCGAAGGTGCTCACCGGCCTGACGATCAGCACGGCACGGTTTCCGCTGCCATCGACCAGGGTGGCGGGCGAGACACCATAGCCGCCGTCCTGCGCCGTACCGCGGAAGACTTCGACCGCATTCGAGAGCGGTTGCCCGCGCACCTGGCGCTTGACGATGTAGGGATATCCCGACGTGGTCAGCTCGCCGGGATTCCACTCGCGCGCCACCAGCAGGGTGTCTTCGCCGACCCAGGCGAAGTTCTGCTTCCAGCAATACGTGGTTTTGCCGTTGTCGCGTTCTTCGTTCAGCTCCTGCTATGCGAGAGCAACCACGGAGTCCCACAGATCGCCATCTGCTCGTCTTCAGCAGCCGCGGTGCCCTTGGAACGCGAGGGCTCCTGGCTGATCTCCATCAGATCGGCCGTCTCGTTGAAGAGGTGGGCCATGGTGACGTTGTCCATGGGAGCGGTCTCCGGGAAGAGCGGGCGAGTTTGGCGGCGGACGATGAGTCCAGCCAGCAGTTTCACTCGCTTCGTTCAAGTGTCCATCGGACGCCGGGGAAGTGTCCAGCAAAGGTGCGGCAGTGGTGAGCGGCTGCGGACGCGCGCGTGTGCGCAAGATGGAGCGGAAGGAGTTTGAGATAAGTGGCGGAGTAGTAGATGCGCGGGATGAACGGCGCGATGGATGGCGCGGTACACATTCCCAGTGCAGGCCTCGGCTTATCGGCACGAGGCCCCGCGAGCATCTGAATCAAACAAGAATCGGACGGGGGCGGCAGTAGAAATTAGAACGAAGGCGAATGCGCGAATTCTGATGTCCGGCTTGCATGGTTGATTTCTTCGCGGCCGGATTGGAGCGATGTTTTCCTGTGCCGCCCAAGGACAGCCAGGGGAACGTAACGGAGTTTCCGGCCTACTAGGCTGCGTTGTGGGTAGCTGCTGAATCTCTCAACCGGTTTACTGCATCCGCCTGAGGACCTTTCTGCCCCTGAACGATGTCGAACTCTACGTCATCGCCCTCTTTCAGAGTCTTGTAACCATCCAACTGGATTGCCGAGTAGTGAACGAAAACATCTGGCCCGTCATCACGTCCGATGAATCCGTAGCCCTTGGCGTTGTTGAACCATTTCACCTTGCCTTTGTACTGAGCCACAGGGATTTGCCTTTCTTGCCACTAGATGGGGTTGATGAGCGAAGGGTTTGGGGAATCGCCCACCTGTGGCTTATGACGCATATTCGTCGACAAAGGTTTATTGAATTGGCCAAAGAGACTCACAAAATGGGACAGGCCGGGCGAATTTGCGCGCCTGGCCTGCGGGAAAACTATTGAAACGAATGGATAAAACAATGCGTGCAATCTTTATTTCTTGCGCTTCTTTGCAGGCGGCGCGCATAGAGCAGAACGCTGCAGAGAGTTTTGCCGTCTTTGATCGCCCCTTTCTCGATCATTTCAACAACTTCAGAGAGCTTCACGAGGCGAAACTCGATATCCTCGTCGTCTTCGGGGTGGGCGTCGCCGGCCACCAGGCCTTCGGCCAGAAACACCTTCATGGATTCGCCGAGAAAGCCGGGGCTTCCGTAATACTCGACGAGGGGTTTCCATTTTTTGGCGCGGTAGCCTGTTTCCTCTTCGAGTTCACGCCTGGCGCCGATCAGGGGATCCTCGTTGGGTTCGAGCTTGCCGGCGGGTAGTTCCCAGAGATACTGCTTTGCGGCGTGGCGATACTGGTGCTCCATGACGATGTAGGGATCTTTTTTGCTCTTCGATTTGTCGATGGCGAGGATGACTACGCTGCCGTTGTGGCGGATGACGTCGCGCTCGCTGGGTTTGCCGCCCGGTTCGAGCAGCTTGTCGTGCAGGACGCGGAATAGGGGGCCCTGGTAGACGACCTTGGAACTGATCAGGGTTTCCGACTCGGTGGGGGCGGATTTTGCGGCTTTTTTGTCGGGTTTGGGGGATTTGGTCTTTTTGATTTTGGCGGGTTTGGCCTGTTTAATCTTTTTGGGCATGCGGGCGTGTTTCTCCTTCGTGCGGTCAAGAGAAGTATATGCGGAGGAAAGGAACAAAAGAGACAAGGGGGCAAGGGGGCAGAGCTACCAGGAGAATAAAGACGCCGCCCCGGAGTGATCGAAGTTGCCCTGATATGTGACGAGGCGGTCCTAAGCAGTTGTGCATCGCATGAGGGAGACGTGGCATCCTTAACACAGCCGAATTTCTATGCCATCCCCTGAGGCCCGGATTCAGCCACCGGAATCAGCAGATCGAAATCCATCGGAAGGTACGTGTTGCCGAGTTCAGACTGTTATCCCATCGACGTGGCTCCTGGACTGAGCCGGCTTTTCCTGGACTTCTGCGCCGGTGATGCGGGGGTGCGACGTTTTTATCGCTCTATGCCGCGGGAGACAGGATGGCAGGAGCGATGTCCGTTGCCGGCTCATTGGAATGAAATTGTTGCGGTGCTGGCCGGGCAAAATGCTTCGACAGATGCGGCTGCCGCGCTCGAAGCACTTCGCGCAGGCGCCGGAACGATTCTAACGGGGCAACAGGTGGGCTTGATGGGCGGTCCGCTGTACACGCCGTTCAAGGCTGCCACCGCCATCGCGCGGGCGCGGCAGGCTACAGTGCTGGGCAGACCCCATGTGGCCATCTTTTGGCTTGCAACGGAAGACCACGATTTTGCCGAGATTAACCATGTTGTGTTTCCTTCCCGCAAAGAGCTGAAGAAGCTGGTGTATTCCAAGGCCCCGGCAAATGCTGTGCCGGTGGGCGGAGTGGAGCTGGATGAGTCCATTGAGCCGCTGATGGAGCAGGCGTGGGAGTTGCTGGGAACTTCGGACGCGATGGATGCACTGCTGGCTGCGTACAAGCCGGGACGGACATTCGGAGAGGCCTTCGGCGAGTTTTATCGCAAGGTGTTTGCGGCGCAGGGGCTGCTGGTGCTGGATGCTGCAGGGAGCGAAATGCACCGGCTGGGTGCTCCGGTGCTGCAGGCGGGGATCGAGCGTGCGGACGAGCTTCATGCGGCGCTGCTGGAACGGAACAAGGAACTGGAAGGGGCGGGATATCACACGCAGGTTGCGGTGACGCCACAGTCGAGCCTGCTGTTCCTGATCGACGAGCGCAGCGGCGCGCGGATGGCGCTGAAGCGGACAGCGGCGAACGCGGCAGAGCCAGGCGGAATCTGGCAGGCGGGGCGCGAGAAGTTCACGACGGCGGACCTGGTGGGCATTCTGGCTGCGGAGCCGGAACGGATTTCACCAGGGGCGCTGCTGCGGCCGGTGTTTCAGGATTTTCTGCTGGGGACGTCGCTGATTGTGGGGGGACCGGCAGAGATAGCTTATTTTGCGCAATCGGCGGTCTTGTATGAGCGCATTCTGGGGCGCGTGACCGCGGCGGAGGCGAGGCTTTCGGCGACGATGATTGAGCCCGCGATTGGGGAACTGCTGCGCAAGGACGAATTGGGGTTGGAGCGGGTCTTCAAGGAGTCTGCGGACTCATTGGCGCAACTGCTGGCGGCGCGGGCGATGCCGGTAGAAGGCAAGCGCAAGCTGGCGGCGGCGGGAACGGCGCTCGATGTGGAACTCAGCCCGCTGATCGAGTATATGAAAGCCATGGACGCGGGGCTGGGCGGGTCGGCGGAAACGTCGGCGCGCAAGATGCGCTACCAGATGAACCGGCTGCGGCGGCTGGCGGCGAACTTCGAGATGCAGCGCGAAGGGTCACTTCGGCGTCATGCGGAGGCAATCGAGCGGGCGCTGAATCCGGGGGGCATTTTGCAGGAACGCGTGCATGGAGCGGCTTATTATTTTGCGCGCTACGGATTTGAGCTGGCGGAGACGCTGACCGAGTTGGCGGAAGATCCTTGTCCGGGGCATAAAGCAGTGTGGCTCTAGTCGGGCGGATCTGAAGCCAGAGGTGAATTCTCACCGCGCGCGAGATCGGAATTTATTTTGCGGGAGAAGGATCCGTTTCCCAGAAGGCCATTTCGATCTTCGTAGTCGGTGGTTCGGGCACGGGTGCGGGCTCGGGGCGAGGCGGCCCGGTGAGACCCCAGCCGGCGTGGCCGAGGTAGGTGTCCGCGAAGAGCTGAAACTTCCGGCCGCAGGCATTGCACTCGAAGTTGTGTTCGGCGGTGTTCGCGGGCCAGTCCGGCTTGAAGAGATCGTCGAGCGGGCACGTGCTGTCCGTCAGGATGAAGACGCCGTCTTTCACAAGTCCAAGCAATCGGCGGGCAAGTTCGAGATATTCGCGCGGCTTCTGGAAGCAGAGGCTCTCCATGAGCCCGTCGCATTGCTTGCATGCCGACATTGGATGAGTGTGACACCTTGTTCTTTGAGTCGGCGCCGTGCCGATGGTGCATCGGTAATGCTGCCCTTAAGACACGGTACTGTCATTTGAAGCTTCTTCGGGCAATGCTGCGGCAGGCAGAGGCACGGGAGATGCGGAATGGAATCAATCCGATTGCAAGAGCTCCGGACCGGTGAACCGACGGCCGGAACAGCGAGTTTGTATAATCCTGACGAAACTGGTGGGGTTGGGATATGAAGCGCCTGGTTTGGCTAAGTGTGGCTGTTCTGCTGGGATGCGCGGTGGCACACGGACAGAAAGAGCCGTGTGCGTTGCCGGGAGAAAACAACGCGTTTCTTGGCATCCAAACTATCCGCCTTTGGCCGGGGGAGGCGCCGCGTGCCAAGGGTACGGGATGCGAAGATACGCCGACACTGACCATTTTTGACCCGCAGCCGGGACATGAAAACGGATCGGCAGTGGTGATCTTGCCGGGCGGGGCCTATCAGCACCTGGCAGGGAACCTGGAAGGGCGCCAGATCGCGGATTGGTTTACTTCGAGGGGATTTCGGGCATTCATTCTGAGCTATCGGTTGAGCTCAAACGGATACCTGCTGCCGGTGCCGCTGCTGGACGCGCGGCGGGCGGTTCAGACGGTGCGGGCGCGGGCCAGCGACTATCACATCAATCCCAATCGGATTGTGATGATTGGATTCTCAGCCGGGGGGCACTTGGCGGCACTGGCGGCGACCCAGCCGGTAGAAGGAAATCCGAATGCAATCGATCCGATTGAGCGGGAGTCGAGCCGGCCGGATTTCCTGGTGCTTGGATATCCGTGGATTGGCGCGATCTCCATCGATACGTCGCACTTGAGCTATTGCAAGTTGTTCGACGTGATGGATCAGTGTGAGGCATTGCGGAAAGCGTATTCGCCGGATCTTTTCGTGACGGCGAAGACGCCGCCGACGTTCTGGTACCACACGGCCGATGATCAAACGGTTCCGGTGGAGCAGGGGTTGCGTTTTTATGAGGCGTTGATCAAGGCCGGCGTTCCAGCGGAGGCTCACATCTTCGCGCATGGCCCGCATGGGTCGGGGCTGGGTAAAGGCGATTCCTCGATGGATCAGTGGCCCGGGTTGCTGGAGACGTGGCTTAGGGCGCAGGGATTGTTGAGCAAGTGAGGGAAAGTAATGAAGACGTGAAGATGTGAAACGTTGAAGAGGCGACTTTTCACTTTCACTCTTTCACTCCCTCACTGATTCACTAATTCGCTCTGTCCCTCTATTTCAGGATGAAGAACTCCGACATGTCGGGCGCGGCGGCTGCTGCGCCCGGAGGGTTGGTGAGGCTGAGGACTTCCATCACCGTGCGCAGCATGCTTTCGTGCTGGTAGACGGTCGCGGAGGTCTGCGTAAAACCGGCTTTCGCGATCGGTCCCCAGAACACAGCGACGACATGACCGCCTCCATGGGTGGTGTCGGCTGTTGCGGCTTCGTCGAAGTCGACGATGAGCAGGCCATCGCCGCCGGTTTGAAAAGCGGGAGTGGCTGCGAGCGGGCTGATGACGTTCGACTGCAGCCAGGAATCCGCCGCCAGGGGCGTGCCATTGTGCGCGTCGTCGTTGAGATCAGGAACGACAAACGAAAAGTCGGGCAGAGTCTTGTTCGCGGCATCTGTCAGGAATTGTGAGAAGGGCTGGATCACCTGGTTGGCGACCTGCGCGTTCTTGGCAACATCGGAAATCAAGGCGAAGGGATTGTGGCGGATGACGTAGAGGCCGGTATTTCCGCCAAGATAGCCCGGCGTAATACCTTCGGCGTAGACCTTGAAGGTGACCTTCGACGAGATCATGCGGCGCGCTATGTTGTCGACAGTCCAGACCATTGTGGAACTGTCGTTTGTGGTAAGCGTCTGCCCGGTGGTCAGCATGAAGTAGTTGGGAATGGAAGGATGCGCGTCGGCGTAGTAGTTTGTGGCGAGGCCGCCTTGCTTGAGCATCGTGTTGAGGTGGGTCCACGCCGTTATGCTGCCGGCGACGGTGGAGTAGCCCTGATTTTCTTCCATCACCATCACCACATGGTGGCTGGTGGGCATCTGCGGCTGCGAGGGTGGCGGTGGAGTGGGGGTTGGCGTCGGCGAACTAGCGACTTTGGAACCTCCACCGCAAGCTGAAAATGTGAGCGGAATCAATGCAAACAAGGCAAGAAGGCGACGGGTTACGACGGCTCTTTTTTCAAAGCGGCGAGGACGCATATCTTTCAAGAGCTTTCTCCCGGCTTCTTCGGTGCGCGGCGTGCGGGACGTTTGTTTTCGTACTCGAGCCAAGAGGGTCGAACTGCCATTCCCTGATTGAGAATCCCTCGGTAGGGAAGGTGGTTGCATCGCGCAATCTGAAGAAATCGTCATGTTGGGGGAGGGCGGTGCAAAAATGATTGCGTCTTCTGTACCCTGTTGAACGTCGCTTTAAAATCCGCGTATCAATGCCGCATTCCTCTTCCCCAAGGGATGCGGGATGGCTGTTCGAAACCTTTCTGGAGGAATTTCCGCTGATGAAATCCGTGCGTCGCTTCGCCTGGAGCGGGGTTGCTGCTGCAGCCTCGCTGTGTCTCTCATGTTTAATGCCGTCTCCAATCCAACCTCTTCGCGCAAGAGCGTCCTGCCGACCAGCCGCAAGCTCGGCAACAAGGACGACCGGGAGGCGAAGAGCAAAAGGATGGCGCCAAGGAAAAGGAGAAGGAAACACCAATTCCGCCGGAAAAGACTTCGGTGACGCATCATGAACTGAATCTCGGCGGCAAATCGCTGAAGTACACGGCGACTGCAGGTACGCTGCTGATTCGTGATGAAGAGGACAAGCCGTACGGCAGCATGTTCTACGTTGCCTACACGCTGGACGGCGCGGATCCCGCGACCAGGCCGGTAAGTTTCCTGTATAACGGTGGCCCTGGATCGGCAACCTTGTGGTTGCATATGGGTTCGTTCTCGCCGGTGCGGATTGAGACGGACAGTCCCAAGGCCACGGCGGGACCTCCTTTCAAGCTGGTGCCGAACCAGTATTCGCTGCTGGATAAGATCAGATATGGTGTTTATCGATGCTCCGTTGACGGGCTATTCGCGCGCGGTGGGGAAGGGAACGGCGAAGGATTTCTTCGGCGTGGACCAGGATCTGAGGGCATTCGACAGGTTTATCGGGCGGTATATCTCAGTGAACCAGCGGTGGAATTCGCCGAAGTTTTTGATTGGCGAGTCGTATGGAACGACGCGGTCGGCGGGGTTGTCGGACATGTTGGCGGAGGATGGAATTCAGTTGAACGGAATCGTGCTGATTTCGTCGATTTTGAACTATGGAGTTCGCTCGCCGGGATACGACACGCAGTACATCATCAACCTGCCGAGCTATGCAGCGGCGGCGTGGTATTTCGACAAAGTGAAGAACAAGACGCCGGACATCGCAACGTGGGTCCAGCAGGCGCGGGAGTTCGCGTCAGGAGCGTATGCGCAAGCGCTGTTCCAGGGCGACAGGTTGTCGGCCGATCAACTGGATACGGTTGCGAAGGAGATGAGCCGCTTGACCGGGCTCAGTGTCGACTACATCAAGGAAGCGAATCTGCGTGTCTCGCCGACACGATTCCGGAAAGAAGAGCTGCGCAACGACAGAAAGACACTGGGCCGGTATGACATGCGGTTTGAAGGCGAGGATGAGGATGCAGCCGGCGAGAATCCGAGCTACGACGCATCAGATACCGGGATCTCAGGGGCATTTGTAGCGGCGATCCACGACTATCTGGAGCGAGAGTTGAAGTTTGAGAGCACGGACAACTATCGCCCTACGGCGTATGCGCTGACGGGTGGTCAGTGGGACTTCCATCACAGGCCGCCGGGCGGCGGCGGGCCGGGGGGACCCGGGAGACAGCAGGTGCAGCCGTATGTGGCGGGCGATCTGGCCGCGGCGATGCGGAAGAATCCACACCTGAGGGTTTTTTCGGCGAACGGGTATTTCGACCTGGCGACGCCGTTTTTCGGAACCGAGTTTGACCTGGATCACATGAACCTGGAGCCGGAATTGCGCGGGAACGTGCAGTTCGGGTATTACCCCTCCGGGCACATGATCTACCTGAACGTGGAGGCGCTGCACAAGTTGAAGGACGATCTGGCGGCGTTTATCGACAAGTCGACGAAGTAGGCGGTAGAAAGAGCGCAGGCCGCAGACGGAAGTCTGCGGCCTGCGCTCTTTCTGGGGGAGCGGAAGTTGTTTCCTTGCTGGGTTGGCGAGCTTAAAACTGCGGTTGGGGCGCTGTGCAGCATCGGCAGGTGGTGGGCCGCCGGGGCCGCCGCGCCGCATGCGTTGCTGCTGCATGGCTTCAAATTTCTGCTTCTGATCGTCGGTCAGAACGGCCTTGATGCTGTTGTGGGTGCCTTCCATGATGGAGCGCATCTGGGCTCGACGGTCTTCCTGCGGGATGCGACTGATCCTGCATGAGAGCCTGCATCTTCTGTTGGCGCTCGAGCAGGAGGGGTTTGATCTTGTCCTGCTGGTCTGAGGTCAGGCTGAGTTCGCGGGTGAGGCGCTCAAGCTGGCGGCTGGGGTCCATACGCATGCCGCGACCCGCACGCCCTTCGGGGGGAGGGCCAGCCTGACTTCTGATCGTTTGGGGGTGGGGGAGGGGAGTCCTGGGCGAGGGCTGCGCCGGTGATGCCGAGGGCGAGTATGCCGCCGAGTGTGAGGGAGATAAGCCTGATTTGCATTGGTTGAGAATCCTCCGATTCTTTACCGGGAAGGCCGTAAATGGTTGACCCACGGACGGGATTCCCGGCAGTTCCCAGGACCGAGACTTTTGCGCCCTTGGGATGCCGTTCAGGAGGGTAGACGGGGAACCTGGGCGCGGGATGAGGCGACGGCGGGAAAATCAAGGTATAAGGGAAAAAAGCGCCCTGAAAACTGAAAGGCGGGCCGACCGATTCCGGGAGTGGAAGGACTTCCCGAAACCGGTTGCCCGCTGGACCCTGAAGCGGGTCTAGGTGGTATGTTTAGTTTAGGCCTGTTGTAGCGGAAAGCAAGTTCTTTTTTGGTCCAAATACCCTATTCGTGACAGCAATCACATAACCCTCCCGCATAGCGCTGCGCAGCGTTGACTTGGGGGTTTGCCCCTGATACAAAAAGGTGTTCCAAGGCTTTTTCCGAATGGTGTTGCGTAACTAGAATTCCGGAAGGTTGTCGCTCCAAGGTGGTTCCACCCCAACGACCAAAAGCGGATCGTTGGGGACCCTGGGTGGTCGCGCCAACTCAGTGACAAACGGTTGCGAGACTTCATCAGGAAAGGCGAAAACCTGCGACGGGAAAACCCTGTCTACCTGAGTTAACCGAATACAAGCATGGAAGAGATCTTTCAACAAATCGGTGCGCTGCTGCTCGGCGCCACACCTACAATTCTGCTCTTTGTGGCCTTAGTGCTGGCTTACCAGTTTCTGGTGCAAGGCCCGTTGAGCCGGGCACTTGCAGAGCGCCGCGCCCGTACCGAGGGCGCCATCGAGAATGCGCACCAGGCAATCAGCCGGGCAGAAGCCCGGGCAGCCGAGTATGCCGAGAAGCTTCGCCAGGCGCGCGCTGAAATCTTCAAGATGCGCGAGGCGCGAGACAAGCAGCGGACCGCCGAGCGCGAAGCAGCACTGGATGCGGCGCGCAAGGCCGCCGGAGCAAGGGTGGGCCAGGCTCGGGCTGAAATGGATGTCGAGGCGGTCAAGCGCCAGGCAGGTAATCCAGGGATCGGCAGGGGAACTGGCAAATCAGGTGGTTCGGGCGGTCCTTCCGCATGGCTGCCGGGAGTTCCCGTTGAGAAACGCTTTTAAGAATTCACATTCATTCATTCGGACTTATGGGCTTGTTCTACTGGGGCTGATTGCATTCGCGCCTGGCGTTGATGCCCGTTCGCGCATTTGCGGCGCAGGTTTCCGACGTTCCAGCGCAGCCTGAGGTTCAATCTGCCGCAGCAAGAGGCACAGAATCCGCCTCAAACGCAGGCAGCCAAGACCGAGGAAAAGGAAAACGATCTTTATCGGCATTCCGCAGTGGTTAAGTCGCTGGCGCGAATCATCCATCTGGATGTGGAGACGACTGCGAAGCTATTCGAGATCTTCAATGTGCTTGTCGTGGTGCTGGGAATCGGAATTCCGCTGGGGCGTTTTTTGCCGAAGCTTATGCGCAAGCGGTCAGAGAAGATTCGCGGAGACCTGGAGACCGCGCGCAAGACAACCGAGGACGCCAGTACACGTTTGAGCGCCGTCGAGGCGAAGCTAGCGAATCTTGACCAGGAGATTGCGAAGTTCCGCGCCGAGGTGGAGCAGCAGATCGCGTTGGATGAACAGCGCAGCAAGGCGGCCCTCGAAGAAGAAAGCGCGCGGATTGTAGCCTCGGCTGAACAGGAGATCGGCGTGGCAGCGGCGCAGGCAAAGCGCTCATTGCGGCACTTTGCGGCGGACCTTGCGATGGAGGAGGCCGTGAAGAAGCTGGTGCTGACGCCGGAGACGGACCGCGCCCTGATTGCGGAGTTTGTGAATGAGACTGGCCGCGACACAATGCACGGCGGAGGGAAGAACTGATGGCCGCTGCATTTGCATCACGGTATGCACGCGCGTTTGCCGATGTGGTGGCTTCGGCACATCTGGATGCGACGGCGCTTGACCGGCAACTCAACGATTTTCTTGCCACCTGGGATGGCAGCGCCGATCTGCGCGAGGTTTTTCTGAATCCGGCGATTCCGGCGACGCAGAAGATTGCGGTCCTCGACAAGATGAATGCCCGGCTGGGAATGCAAAAGGAAATGCGCAACCTGCTGGCGGTGCTGATTCACAATGATCGCATCGGCGATGTGCATGAAGTGGCTACAGCATGGCGTGCGGAGATGCAGGAGCGGCTCGGCATTCGGCAGGCGGAGATTGTGACAGCGCGCGAGCTAAACCCGCAGGAGCGCGCGGAACTGGTGGCGGGGGTTGGCAAACTGGCCGGGGCTCGCGTTGAGCCGACGTTCAAGCTGGATGCGTCGATCATCGGCGGGACGGTGGTGCGCATCGGATCGACGGTATACGACGGATCGGTACGCGGGCGGCTGGAGAGATTGAAGGAAGCGTTGATTGCGGGCTGAAGCGCATCAGTGGTCAGTTTTTTGGTGATCAGGTTTTCAGTTGATCACTAGTTGATAAACTGAACTTGGAACGAACGAATCAGGTTTTTGGTGGACAGGAAAGAAGGAGTTTCGCAGCTTTCGGATCTAGCAGCGCTTGCAGATCGGTATCTTGAAAACTGTGAACCTGAAACCTGAGAACTGCAAGGAACTTGCAAATGGCTCAAATCAAGGCAGACGAGATTACGCAGATACTTCGCGAGCAGATCGCGAACTACGATTCGAAGGTGCAGGTCGACGAGGTCGGCACCATCACCTCGCTGGGTGACGGCATTGCGCGCCTCCATGGGCTCGACAAGGTGATGGCGGGAGAACTGCTTGCTTTCCCGCATGGCATTGCCGGGTTGGCGCTGAGCCTCGAAGAGGATTCAGTGGGCGCTGTGATTCTGGGCGACTACACGGAGCTCCGCGAAGGCGACGAGGTCAAGCGCACGGGCAAGATTCTGAGCGTGCCGGTGGGCGAGGCAATGATTGGCCGCGTGGTGAATGCTCTGGGTGTCCCGATTGACGACAAGGGGCCGATTGCGATCGACGCAGACGCAATCCGGTGGAACGCCTGGCGCCGGGCATCATCGACCGCCAGGGAGTGCGCGAGCCGATGGCGACGGGTCTGAAGGCCATCGACGCCATGATTCCGATTGGCCGCGGCCAGCGCGAGTTGATTATCGGCGACCGCCAGACCGGCAAAACGGCGGTGTTGCTCGATACGATCATCAACAACGCCAAGAACGACCTGATCTGCATTTATTGCGCGATCGGGCAGAAGCGCTCGTCGATCGCACAGGTTGTGCAGACGCTGACCGAAGCGGGCGCGATGGGGCACACGATCATCGTGGCCGCGTCCGCTTCAGAGCCAGCGCCGATGCTGTACCTTGCGCCTTACGCGGCGACCGCCATCGGCGAATACTTCCGCGACAACGGCAAGCATGCGCTGGTGATGTACGACGATCTTTCGAAGCATGCGATGGCGTACCGCGAAATTTCACTGCTGCTGCGCCGCCCGCCGGGCCGCGAAGCATATCCGGGCGATGTGTTCTATCTCCACTCGCGTTTGCTGGAGCGCTCTGCGAAGCTGAGCAAGGAGAAGGGCGGCGGTTCGCTGACGGCACTGCCGGTGATTGAGACGCAGGCGGGCGACGTTTCGGCATACATTCCGACCAACGTGATTTCGATTACGGACGGACAGATTTTCCTTGAGACGGACCTGTTCAACTCCGGCGTGCGTCCGGCGGTGAACGTGGGACTTTCGGTTTCGCGCGTGGGATTCTCGGCGGCCATCAAAGCGGTGAAGCAGGTGGGTTCGACGCTGAAGCTTGACCTGGCGCAGTACCGCGAACTGGCGGCGTTTGCGCAGTTCGGTTCGGATCTCGATCCGCTGACGCAGAAGCAACTGAATCGCGGACAGCGGTTGACGGAGTTGTTGAAGCAGCCGCAGTTTCATCCGCTGACCTGGCAGCAGATGGTGGTGATTCTGTTCTCGGGTACGCAGGGATACCTTGACGACCTGGCCGTTACGGATATTCGCGCGTTTGAGGATGGGATTTACAAGTATTTCGATAGCGCTCAGACGGCGCTGATGGAAGACCTGACGAAGAAGAAGCAACTGGATGATGATGTGCGCAATCGGTTGCATGCGGCATTGAAAGAGTACAAGGCGAACTTTGTTGCAGATCTGGCAGCCGCCAAGGCGTAAAACGAGTGGAGAGTGAACAGTGCACAGTGGTCAGGTAAGACCGAGTCACGTCGATGCACAGATAACTGACAACTGACCACTGTGCACTGAGAACTGACTAATGGCAAACGTACTGGATCTACGGCGGCGGATACGCAGCGTGAAGAACACGCGGCAGATCACCAAGGCCATGAAGATGGTTTCGGCGGCGAAGCTGCGTCGCGCGCAGGAGCGGGCGCTGGCAGCGCGGCCCTACGCGAAGATGATCACGAGCGTGCTGGAATCGCTGACGCGGCGCGTGGATATCTTCGACGAAGAGACCGGCAACCTGCGGCATCCGCTGTTTGCGGTGCGGCCCGAGAAGCGCGTTCTGATCGTGGTGATCAGCGGCGACAAGGGATTTGCGGGCGCTTTCAACGCGAATATCACGAAGACGGCGTTCCAATTCATCGGCGGCAATCCGGACAGGGAAATTGATGTTGAGGCGATCGGCCGCAAGGGCCGTGACCTGATGCGGCGGAAGTTTCCGATTGCGAGTTACTCCGAGCAGACGGACGAAGACGGCAACAAGCGCGACGTGCGCAATGAGCGCAAGGGCAAGGTCGAGATCACAGGCGATCATCCCGGGATGCTGCTGAAACTCGAAGCCGCCCGTGTGTTTGAGCTGGCGCAGAACATCATCGCGCGCTACGTGCACGAGGAGATTGATGCCGCCTACATTGTCTACAACGAATTCAAGTCGGTGATTGCGCAGCGCCTTGTGGTGGAGCGGCTGTTGCCGATATTGAAGATTGGCAAGCCGCAGATTGAAGGCGCCGTGGAGCCGACCGAGGAAGAGCGCGAGCGGGCTGCACATGCGGCTTTGAGCGCGGGCATCACCCTCGAAGAAGCGAACACCGAAGAGGCAGACGAGGAAGCGAAGAAGTTCGGCACGGCGAACGTGGACTACATCTATGAGCAATCGCCCGAAGAGCTTTTCAAGGGCCTGCTGCCGCAGTATGTTTCGGCTATGCTGTACCACGCGATGGCGGAGTCAGTGGCGGCGGAACATGCGGCGCGCATGACGGCGATGGATTCGGCGACGAACAATGCGTCGGACATGATCGACGCTTATACGCTGCAGATGAACCGCGCGCGGCAGGCGGCGATCACCAAGGAAATTATCGAGATTGTTTCAGGAGCGGCGGCTGTGTAAGGAATTGAAATGAAGGTTCGCGAGCTTTTGCAGATTGAATTGGGTCAGTGCTCAGTAAAAGGATCAGCGCATGATGTGCAGCTTACCAAGTTTGGAATTGAAAAGGCGAAAAGAATGGCAGAGAACATTGGCAAGGTAATTCAGATTTCCGGTCCGGCGGTGGACGTGCAGTTTGAAGAAGCGACGATGCCGCCGATTTACCAGGCGCTGCGCGTAACGAGCGAGGGCTTCGACGTACCGTCGCCGATCAGCGTGATCCTCGAGGTCCAGCAGCATCTGGGGAAGGACGCGTGCGGACGGTGGCGATGGAAGGCACCGAGGGCATGGTCCGCGGCATGAAGGCCATCGATCTTGGCGGTCCCATCAGCATGCCGGTGGGCAAGGAGACGCTGGGACGCGTTCTCAACGTGATCGGCGAGCCGGTGGATGAGCTTGGCCCCATCGGCGCAAAAATGCGGATGCCCATTCATCGCCCGGCACCGCTGTTTGACGAGCAGTCGACGCATGAGGAGATGTTCGAGACCGGCATCAAGGTTATCGACCTGATCCAGCCGTTTTTGAAGGGCGGCAAGATCGGCCTGTTTGGCGGCGCTGGTGTGGGCAAGACCGTCGTCATCATGGAACTGATCAACAACGTGGCCAAGAACCACGGCGGATTCTCGGTGTTTGCGCGGCGTGGGCGAGCGTACGCGTGAGGGCAACGATCTCTGGACCGAGATGACGGAGTCGGGCGTCATCAAGCCGGGCGATTGGGCCAACTCAAAATGCGCGCTGGTCTATGGCCAGATGACGGAGCCGCCCGGAGCGCGCCTGCGCGTGGCGTTGAGCGCGCTGACTGTTGCCGAATATTTCCGCGACGTTGAGGGCTCAGACACGCTGCTTTTCATCGACAATATCTTCCGGTTCACGCAGGCGGGTTCTGAAGTGTCGACGCTGCTGGGCCGCATGCCTTCAGCTGTGGGATACCAGCCGAACCTGGCGACGGAAATGGGCGAGCTGCAGGAGCGCATTACGTCGACCAGCAAAGGCTCGGTGACCTCGGTGCAGGCGGTGTATGTGCCGGCTGATGACTTGACCGATCCGGCGCCGGCGACGACGTTTGCGCATCTCGATGCGACAACGGTGTTGAGCCGGCCGCTATCGGAACTGGGCATTTATCCGGCGGTCGATCCGCTGGCTTCGACGTCGCGCATTCTATCGGCGCGCATTGTGGGCGACGATCACTATAACGTGGCGCAGGGCGTGAAGAAGATTCTGCAGCGCTACAAGGACCTGCAGGACATCATCGCGATTCTGGGTATCGACGAACTCTCGGAAGAAGACAAGCTCACGGTGGCTCGTGCGCGCAAGGTGCAGAAGTTCCTGTCGCAACCGTTCCACGTGGCAGAGCAGTTCACGGGCATTCCGGGCGCGTATGTGAAGATTGCGGACACGGTGCGCAGCTTCAAGGAAATTATCGAAGGCAAGTACGACGATGTTCCGGAGCAGGCCTTCTACATGAAGGGCGCGATCGAAGAAGTGCTGGAGACGGCAGAGAAGTTGAAGACGACGGCGTAAAGACAGTGGTCAGTGATCAGTTCTCAGTGGTCAGTTTGTTTCGATCCACTGCCGACTGATTCAACTGAATGCTGACCACTTTAGACTGAGAACTGATTTATGGCTGAAGAATCCAATTCGCTGCGGGTCCGGCTGGTGTCGCCGGAGCGCATTCTTTTTGACACGACGGCGGACGCTGTGGAGTTGCCGGCGAAGAATGGCTACATGGAGGTGCTGTACGGGCACGCTCCTTTGCTGGCCGAACTGGGTGCAGGCGATGTGCGGCTGCACGGCGGTGCCGAGGGCGGCGAGCAGATTTACAACGTGTCGTGGGGATTTGTGGAAGTGCTTCCGGACCGCGTGACGATTCTAGCCAACGACGCGTTGAAGCCCGAGGAGATCGATGTACCGCGCGCCGAGCAGCAACTGGATCGCGGGCACAAGCAGTGGAACGAGGCGGGCGACAGCGAAGAGAAGTTTACCGAGGCGCTCCATGTGATTGCCGAAGCCGAGGCGAAACTGGCTACGGCGCAGGAGAAGCATTAAGGGATCTGCACAGGTAGAACGGTGAATGAGCAAAGGCCCTGTTCGAATGAGCAGGGCCTTTCTTACATGGGCGATATCCTGCAGGAACGCGAGATCCCATTCAGGGCAAGTTCGGATCTAGAGGTGTTGCTTCGCCGACGATGCGGCTCGTGACGTGGGTCTTTTCGAAGTCGCGATTCTGGGCGTCGAGGATGATCTGGCGGTGGAAGAAGTAGAGGACGTGAATTTTGAATTCGGTGGAGAAGTTGACGGGGAACCAGACGCCTTCGGGCTGTGGGGCGTAGCGGATGGTGAAGCCGAGGCCGGGCACGTCGGTTCCGAGCAGTGTGCGGACGGCGAACGGAATTTTCCGCGCCATCGCGGTTGTGACCAGCACGGGCTGATAGGCAGTGGTGTCGATGTAGGCATCGCCGCTCCAGCCGAAGTCGTCTTTCTTCTTTGGACGGAACGCGATGTGGTAGACGTCGCGGTCGTTGAGATGTTCGCGGCCGATCATGCGGAAGGAATAGTTGGTCTGGTCTTTTGTGGTGAGCGGGAAAAGGTGCTGGGCAATGCCGTCCTTTGATTTGTCGTGGATCAGGTTCCAGCGCATGTTTTCGACGAGATCGCGATCGAGGGTTTCGTCGCTGTTGGGATCGAAGACGGGATCCTTGTCTCTATCCTTATCTTTCTTCTTGTCTTTGTCGCTCGCTTTGTTCTGCTTCTTTTCAGATTGGTTTTTGTCCGCATCCTTGCCGGCGTCTTTGGGTTTGTCTTCGTCGCGTGGGAGGAGCTTGTCGTAGCTGATGAATTCTCTATTCTTGAGGAATCTGCCATCGACTTTGAGTAACTGCTCATCCGTTCCGTCCGTTGACGGCGTGAAGCGATAGTCGGTGATCTCTTCGCACATCACCGTTTTGCCGCGGCGGGAGGTCATCTTTGCGTGTTGCACGTAGACGTAGTGGGCGCGTTCTGCCTGGGCTGTGTCCTGGTTGACGGCGACGCGATTCATGACTGATTCGGCAGAAGGAAGGTGCTCGGTTGCCGAGGGTTTGCTTTGAGCGGTGCAAATGCAGGTGGAGAGCAAGATGGCTGAGATCAGCCGAGTTCGAAGGCAGATCATTGCGGGCATCACCTCCGGAAATGGTCAGGATTTTTACTGAGGTTTCGTTTGTTGCGGGCCCACTGCATGCAGAGACACCGGATTTCCGGAAAGGTTTTGATGCTGCACCGATATTATTGTGCGGGACGAGCATGGGTTTCGCGAAGCTCGGTCTCGGTGCTGAAAGAGGTCTTCCCGATGGTGAATCGACTAGTGATGATGACGCTTGGGGTGGGAGTGCTTGTTGGGTTTTCAAACTTGGTTGCCGCACAGAGCCTGCCGCAGGAGCATGTGGATTTTTTCAGCGGAAAGCCTCGCGTTGTGATCATCAGCGACATTGGCAATGAGCCCGACGACCAGATGTCGTTCGTGCGGCTCCTTCTCTACTCGAACGAATTTGATATCGAGGCAATGATCGCCACCACTTCGACCTGGCAGAAGACGAGGACGCACGGGGAGACGATGCATCAGTTGATCGAGGCGTACGCACAGGTGCGGCCGAACTTGCTGCTGCACGCAAAGGGGTGGCCGGAAGCGAGCGATCTGGATGCGCGGGTGTTCACGGGGCAGACTGCATACGGGATGAGCGCTGTGGGTACGGGCAAGTCGTCGGAGGGGTCGAAGGCCATTGTGCGCGCGGTGGAACGCGATGATCAGCGACCGTTGTGGGTGTGCATCTGGGGCGGTGCGGGGACGCTGGCGCAGGCGCTGCTTGATCTCTCGACTTCGCACGCGTCTGATGAGACGAAGAAGTTGATTACGCGGCTGCGCGTGTATTCGATCAGCGACCAGGACGATGCCGGACCCGTGATTCGGCGGACTTATCCGGAGTTGTTCTATATTGTTTCGCCTTCGACTCCAACGAGCGGGGAATATGCGTCGGCGACTTGGACTGGAATCAGCGGGGATCGCTATTACCGGAACGGCGACGGCGCGGACACGACAACGGTAACGAATGAATGGCTCGACGCGAACATCCGCAGCAAGGGGTCGCTGGGCAGAAGATATCCGAAATTTATGTTCATCATGGAGGGGGACACGCCGTCGTTTCTGGGGCTGATTGACAACGGGCTGAATGCGTATCGGCGGCCGGACTGGGGCGGCTGGGGTGGACGCTATGTGTACCGGCAGCCGTATGGAGAGACGCACTCGATCTGGACGCAGGGTGGTGACGAGTTTGCGCGGGTGGACTCGCGAGATACGGTGATCGGCTCAGATGGAAAAGAGCATGTGAGCGACCAGGCGACAATCTGGCGCTGGCGCGAGGCATTTCAGAATGATTTTGCGGCGCGCATGACGTGGACGGTAGCGGATTTCAAGCATGCCAATCACAATCCGGTGGCCGTGGTGAACGGGGAGGGCGGCACGGCTCCGCTGGAGATGGATGTGCGGGTGGGCGAGACGGTGACGTTGGACGCAGGGAAAAGCAGCGATCCTGACGGGCAGAGCCTGCACTTTCACTGGTTCCATTACGGCGAGGCGGGCCTGGTGGACGGGAACCTGGCGGCATTGACGCTGACGGGAGTCGATAGTCCCACTGTGAAGGTGCGTGCCGATGCGGCGTGCCGGCCGCTGTGGCTGCCGCTGATCCCATGCAAGGGTGATGGCGTAGCCCACGTGATTCTGGCGGTGACTGATGATGGATCGCCGCAGCTCACGTCGTATCGTCGCGTGATCCTGCACGTGCGTGCTGTGGCTGTGAATCAGTAGATAGGCCGGGCGCAGAACGCATCTCACGCCCGGCTTGCGTGGACGTTCTCAGCCCTTTTTGAGTACCAGGGGAATCGACATGCCTTGGGTGAAGCTGCCGTCGATGGTGTCTTTGACGGAGTTGATCTGGCCTTCAAACGAGGCGCCGATTGCCTTCATGTCAATAGTGAGCTTCGATCCCTCGCGGTTGACTGATGTGGTTGGCATCCAGTTCGGGCTCTGATCGGGACTTTGCATGGTTGCGGTCAAACCGGCGCCCGTGTTGATGATTTTGAAGAGGATGCGCAGATTTCCTCCGGGTGTATTGAGGGAGCCCTGCCAAGTGCCGTCGATGTCTGATGGCACTGCGAGTTTGAGGGAAGGGACGGCAGCTTGCGGTTGGGCGCGCTTGAAGTTGAGTTCCAGCGGCTGGCCCTGGGACCAGGTGCCGGCGATTTCCGAAGCGTCCTTGTTGAGGGTGCCGGCGTAGGTGCCGCCGATAGCAGGAAGGCCGAGGGTAAGCTGGCTCCCCCTCAATTCTATCGAAGAGACCGGAATGCCAATCGCGCCCTGGTCGAGGCTATCGAGAGTGCCGGTGAGAGCGCCATCCTTTGCAGCAGTGATATGGAGCACGAGGCGCAGTTGTGCAGGACCAGCGGTCAGGGTACCGGCCCAATCACCAACGATGGCGGGTTGAGTTGTGGCGGCTGGCTCGGCAGGAGGAGGCGCGGCAGATTGTGCCGCGTCGTGCTTGAACGTGATCTGAATCGGATCCTGGGGTGGATCGACCTGAATCAAGGTGCCGCTCACCTCGTTTGCTTCTTTATTTAGAGTGCCGTCGAACGACCCTTTGATGTGTATGTCCTGGCCGTTGGGACTGATGACGTCGTCAACTTCAATCCTGACGTCGGATCCTTTGACGGTGGTGGAATTGGCCTTTATGCCGAATATGCTCTGCGTGACGTTGTCGATGGTCGAGGTGAGGGTTCCGTCTGGAGCTTGAGTGACATGCCAGACGACTTGGAAGGTGGCGCCATTTGCCTCGAAGGTGCCTCTCCAGTCGCCGGCGAGCCTGGCCTGGGCGGAACTGAAGGTAGTGAGCACAAGGATGGAAACGGCCAGTAATGAAAGCTTTTGGAGAAGCACGCCTTTCATGAAAACTCCTTATCGCGGAGGGAGGGTTCCGCGCAGTGCGCAATAGTGCGTTAGCTGGAAGGGGACTGCATGCTGGAGAAGAGTACGCCGCTTCGAGACGGGAAGTTCAATGAACCCTTGTGAAAGGGAAGGACGTTTCGGCTTCCGGCGGCCGGCTTTCCTGATCCGGCTGGAGCGCCTACAATTGCCATGTTATGGGCAAAACGAAGGCAGCAGAGACGTTTCAGGTGGCATGTCCGGACTGCGGGGCGATGATTGTGGTGGATGCGGCAACGGGATTGGTGATCAGCCACACGTCGGCGCCGCGCAAGCGGATGTTTGAGGATCTCGAAACCGCGGCCAAGGCTATGCGCGAGCAGGATGAGCGGAAGGAATCCATCTTCCGTCAATCGGTGGATGCGGAGAAAAACAAGGAAGATCTGTTCGACAAGAAGTTCGCCGAGGCGTTGCGTAAAGCGAAGGACGCGCCGGCGGGCAAGCCCTTGCGCGAGTTCGACCTGGATTGAGATGTGATTCGGGAAAACGTCGGCTGAAAGACGCGAGCCAAGTCGAATTCTCTGGCTGCCTTGAAACACGGGAATGCATCTGAATACGAGAGGGAGAGCCCATGAGCGTAGCAACTTTTCCGGACCGGGAGACCCGGTCCCAGAGGATCACCGAGATGCCGAAAACAGACTCGTTCGATTGGGTGAAGTTTGCCGCTTGCGGGACCCTGATAACCGGTGGGCTACTGCTGCTGACCGGACAGAAACGCGCGGGATTGGTGATGGCTGCGTCAGGCACGGCGCTGGCGCTGCTGGATCACGAAGAGACGCTGCGGAACTGGTGGGCAGCGATGCCGGGCTATGTGGATCGCGCGCAATACATGCTCGAACAGGTGCAGGATGTGGTCGAGGACATCACTGAAAAAGGTGAGTCCATACGTCGGGTTCTGTCGCGCCGTTCGCCGACGATTCCGGCGTAGGTGAACAGGACACCCCTCAGGAGCTAAAGCCCGCCCATTTATTGGCCTTTTGCGGCACGACTAAAGACGTGCCCTTTCAAGGAAAGCCGCATTGTCTTAAGCGCGGCGCCCATCTGCCACACCACTTCCCGAAGCTGTCCCATGCTGACGGGTCTAGATCCCCAGTTGTTTCCGACCGGCTTCGCTGATGCGGTGGGGCGTCCACTTGGGCTCCCATACTAGATTCACATCCACTTTGCTGACATCGGGAATGGTGGCGAGCCGGTTGTGCACTTGCTCGAAGATCAGACCCGATGCAGGGCAGAACTGCGTAGTGAGCGTCATGGTGACTTTTACCCACTGGCGAGGCCATGCGGGTGTGGAGTCGGGGTCGGGGCCGGTTTCGACCGAGTAGATGAGGCCGAGGTCGACGAGGTTCAGCTTGACTTCGGGATCGAAGCAGTCGCGGAGAGCGGCGAGGATGTTGGATTCGGTGAGCATGTATTTATCGCCTCAAAAGCGGCTGCGCGTCCATAAATATCTTTGTGTATTGACTCGCTGTGATCGACTCTTCAAGAGTGCCTATCGCGATAATTCGCGCGCCAAGCAATTTCCGAAATTGTAAGGCGGAAGAACGGTCACCAAATAATTGGACCTCTGAGGTGTTCACGGCGGGTCAAGGCTCGCGCTGCCGGTTGTCTCCGCACCTTGAGCCGGCTGGACGGAGATGGGGTGGGACAGTTTGACAATGAAAACCGTCTCTTTGGCGTCCTTTTCAGGCGTTCCTCGGTAGCCAGGATGCCCAAATACCACACGCTCGATCAGAGTTCCTTCAATCCGAGTTCCGGGGACGCCATAATTCAAATATGAGCCGTGGAGTTCAGTAGGCTGTTGCGCTGGCGAGAATAAGTGGAATCCCAGAACGAGAGCGTATCCCATACAAGTTTTCGTTTTCCGGAAGATTCTCAAACCAATTCTCAAAGGTCGATTTAAAAGCTCGCGTAGATCAGTTCTTGCGCTCAACCAGATATCGGGCTACGGACTTGAGCCCTTCGGCGCGGGAACCGTAGGGCTGAAGGGCCGCGAAGGCTTCGTCGATCAGCATCGCGGCGTCACGGCGGCTCTGCTCGATGCCGTACACAGCGGGCCATGTGGCTTTTTCGGTGGCTAGGTCTTTGCCTGCCGTTTTGCCCAAGTGTGCGGAGTCTACGGTCATGTCGAGGATGTCGTCCACGATCTGAAACGCCAGACCGGCTTTGCGGCCGAACGTGTCGAGGCGTGCAACGTCATCCGCAGAAGCGCCGGCGTAGACGCCTCCCGAGACAACGCTGACACGGATAAGTGCGCCGGTCTTGGCGCGGTGAATAGCTTCGACGAGTTCGGGCGTGGGCTTTTGATGCTCACTCTCGATATCAAGCACCTGGCCGCCGATCATGCCGTCGACGGTGCCAACGGCGTTGGCGATGAGGCCGATGATCTGCACGGTCGCGGCGGGGGGCGAATCGAGGCCGGCGAGAATTTCGAATGCGCGGGTTTGAAGAGCGTCTCCCGCGAGAATGGCGATGGCTTCACCGAAGGCCACGTGGCAGGTCGGCTTGCCGCGGCGGAGGTCATCGTTGTCGAGGGCGGGGAGGTCGTCGTGAATGAGCGAATAAGTGTGCAGCATCTCGATGGCTGCTCCGAGGCGTTCGATGCCGGGTGGAACGGAGCCGCCGATGGTGACGGCAGCTTGCATGGCGAGCACAGGACGCAGGCGCTTGCCCCCGGCGAAGACCGAGTGGCGCATGGCTCCGTGGATCGACGAAGGAACGGTGTCGACCGTGGGGATAAGCGCTTCAAGCGCGCGGTCGGTCAGCTCTGCGCCTTCCTGGATCAGCGATTTCACATCTGCGGGCATTCTCACTTTATGATACCCGAGGTTCGCTTCCCACGCCCGCCGTTGCCCCTGCGCGCCGCGCCAGCTTTCGCTCGATTAAAAAGAGGACGGCGATGTAGCCGAGCGACATGATGGATAACAAGCGGCCCATGATCACGTCGCCGGTTGTGATCCAGTCGACATCGAGTTGGACCGCGCCCTTCGGAACCGGAACCGCCATCAAGCCGTCGTCGCGGCGAGGAAGTTTTGGATAGGCCGCTTTGGCGCCGAAGGCTATGTCGCGACCGTTGACGTTGACCTTCCATGCAGCGTAGTCGCGCAGATGCAGGATGAGGTAGCCGGCGTACGGAGTTTCGGCGTCCAGGCGGAGGTGCTCCGGCGAGAGTCTGCCGAAGTGCAGCAGCCACCGGTAGGTCGCATCGCAGTGGCCGTTGGCCGGGTCCCATTCGGGAATGTTGCCATCGTCGGATTTGGCGAGCACGACGTTCGCATTGCGGGTGAGACATGCATCGGGCAGGCCGATGGCCATCAGGCTGTTGTCGGCGCCCGGTGGTGCGTATTCATCGGTGCCCTGGAAGCCTTGACCGCTGTCATATGCGGTTAACATGCCCGATACCTTATCTTCGCTGTCGCAATCCTGATGAAAGATGAACAGTGTGACAGCTGTGGTGGAGAGAAAGATCGCGGACGACACGCAGATGGCAACGACGCACTGCCAGCGTCGCGCGGGCCAGATAGCTGCCGCGAAGAAGATGCCGAGCGGGGCTTCGACCACGACGAGCCAGCGCCATGGGAATTGGAGAAAACGCAGCTTGGGCAGAATGTTCCAAATCGGAAGCGAAATAGGGAATTGGAGGAGCAGCACCGCAGCGGGAATGAGGGCGAGCGGAATCCACCAGGAGCGTCGGCGGAGCAATCCGCGACGCCACGCGATGAAGATACACAGGAACGCGAGGCCGATCATGAAGACGCCAATCGCGGAGACGCGCCAGAGTTCCACATCGTGCAGTTCGAGATTGTGGTCGGCATGGCGGCCGAAGAGGAAACTGTTTTCAATTGCCAGCCCGGGGTCGTCGGTGGCCTGGCGGATCTGCACCCAGTGCTGCTCGACGGCAGCGGGAACGAGATAAATGGCGGATAGTCCAAGGCCGAGAGCGACAGCCATTGAGGATCGAACGACAGGAGCCCAGGAACGCTGCAGCACTGCGACGGTGAGGGCCACGGCCGCAAGCAGGTAGCAGGCCATTACGCCGAGCGGCGCGTTCGAAAGCCACGCCCCGGCTATCACCAGGGCAAGCAATGTGGCCGATCCGTCGAAGGCGCGACGCCAGACGGAGCCCTGCGGATTGCGATCGCGGAAGACGAGCAGCAGCAGCAGCGGAATCCAGAAGCCGCCGGCAAGTTCTCCAAATGCTGATCGCTCGTAGGCTGTGAACATGGAATAGCCGGAAAAGAGTGCGGCGCATCCGGCGAGGGTTGCAGGTCCGTCGGGAAGTACCTGACGCGCGAGCATGCGTGTGGCGAGTCCCGTGGCAGCGAGGAAGGAGCAGGTGATCGCGAGTTCGACTCCTTTCCAGGGAAAGATCAAGCCGAAGGCGGCACCGAGCATCCATGTGAACGGGGGATAGAAGACGAAGCGCGGTTCGCCGGCTCCATAGTTCGGGCTCGGTGCCCAGTGCGGATAGAAAAGGCCGTGGCGCCAGCTTGCCGCCGCATCGAGCCACGAGGCGAGATGGAAGTCGTAGTCGTGGCCGCAGGAAGTGTGGCGGACGAGATCGGGGGATGTGGCGATCAATGCGGCGAGGCAGATGATGGCTGGACCGAGAATCCTGCTTTCCCACCCTCGCGCGAAGAAGCCCGCGCGAGGATGGGGCACCCAAGTTCCAGAGTCTGATCCTATTGCCTGTTCCCGATTCTCTTTTCCCTGCTTTTTCATGGCAGGAGTCGCAGAGTGTGGTGGGTGTCGGCAGAGACGGCGGCGGGCGTGAAGGGCAGCGCGAAGGTGCGGCCGTTGTAGTAGTCATTCCACTGGTCGCGGAAGTAGGGGCTGTAGGGGTTGCCGCTTTCGCCGAGGACGATGTCTTCAGTGGAGCCGTCGATGTTGCTCCAGTCCATGGTGAATCGCTGCGATGGACCAAAGGAGCGGCCTACTTGTTTGACGGTCGTAGTGTCGCCGCTGAGAGGTTGCTCCCCTGTACCAGCGATGCGGCTGATGAATGGCATGAAACTGGAAAGCGGATGTTCGATATCGACAACGTGCCAGGAACCGTAGTTCCACTTGCTGACGTCGGTGGGTGCTTTCGACTCTTCCATGGCGTGGCGGACAGCGTCGGCGAGGAATGCATCCCAGTCCTTGTAATTCGGCGGAAGCCAATCGAGCTTCGCATTCATTACGATTTCTTCGATGGCGAAGTTGGATTCGGACCACTCGTAATTCCTGGCGTCGTCTTTACCGAGTTTCGGCTCGAGCAGCATGGTGCGGAGGGTGTAGCGGGTCTGGGTCACGAGCGATGCTGCGGGGGAGTCGGTGGTGAGGCGGCCATCCCAGTTGCGCAACAGGTCGGCTGCTTTGCGCAGCTGGTCGTCGGCGTTGGGCGCGTGATCGATGGCGGTGGCAAGACGGTGCGCCATCTCCTGGTCCATTTCGCTATAGATATCGGTCTGCACGGCGAGCATGTCGGCAGGCTTCAGTTGATCGCGGCCCTGCAGAAGTTTGTAGATTCGCTCGGCTCGATAGGGATCTGCCCAATCGTCGGTCAGCGGGTATTTGGATTTGTTGCTCGTGACGCGGGAATTGGCGGTGGCGAGAAATCCTGAGGGCGGATCAAAGGCGTTGGGCAGGTCGTCGAAGGGGATGTAGCCCTGCCACTCGTGAGTGCTGTCGACGATGGGGATGTTGGCGATGCCCGCAGGCCGCAGGGGAATTTGTCCCACGGCGTGATAGCCGATGTGGCCCTGGTCGTCGGAGTAGACGACGTTCTGCGTGGGCCAGCACCATTGCGAAAGCGCGGTCTGAAAATCCGACGAAGTTCGCCGCCGTATTGAGTGCGTAGAGCGGAATTGAATTCAGGGTCGGATCGTAGAGCGTCCACTTGAGGGCGATGGCGCGGGAATCCTTGGTGAAGAGCGGATCGAGGAGGGGACCGTGGTTGCTCAGGCTGCACGTCGTAGGTTACGTCCTTGCGGCCGCGCACGTGGATTATCTCGCGATCGACGGCGAGGGGTTTCCAGCTTCCATCTGCAACCTTGAAGTTGCCTTTTCCGTCGAGCGTTTCGATGTAGAGGTCCTGTACGTCGGCGTAGAGGGCGGTGAATCCCCAGGCAACATGATCGTTGTGTCCGGCGATCACGAAAGGCATTCCAGGCAGTGTGACGCCGGCAGCGTGAAAGCCGGGCGCACGCAGGTCCGCCATGTACCAGATATTCGGCACAGTCAGGCTGAGGTGCATGTCGTTGGAGAGCAGGGGTTTTCCACTGGCGGTGTGCGCGCCCGAGATCACCCAGTTGTTGGAGCCGGGGGCGCAATCCGGGCAGGCGAGGCTGTCGGGATTCGTGGTATCCCACCCATGCGCGAAACTGCCGCGCAAGGATGGGGCACCCAAGTTGGATGGGGAGTCCAGCATTGATGTGCCACCATGCGGTGTGGACATGCCTGCGGGGTGTAGAGCGCGGGTTTCGCTGCGCTCACTGTCATCGTCGTCAGGGGTGGCGGGCGGCTGGGGCTGCGGCTTGCTAAGGTCGAGCAGTTCGCCGGTGGGCGGATGGTCGCGCCAGGAACCAACGGGGTAGAGGTCGGACTCGAGCTTCGGGTTGTGGAGCTTTGCGGCGATGCGCTCGCGGGAGAGCTTTGTGTACCAATGTGTGTCGAGCATGTCCACCATCATCATGCCGATGCTGATGGAGTCGGCGCCGGTCCAGGGCTGCGGCTTGTAGTGGAGAAAGCGGAATTCGGGCGGGAGCGCATCCTGGTGCTGCGTGATGTAAAGATTCACGCCGCGCGCATAGGCTTCGTAGCGGGTGCGCTCTTCGTGAGGGAAGGTTGGCGTAGATGCGATGCGCGGTGTTGCGAAACTCGTACATGCGCTGCGCCTTGTCGTGGCGCAATAATGAGGGGCCCATGACTTCGGCAAGTTCGCCGTTGGCGTTGCGGCGATAGACATCCATCTGCCAGAGGCGGTCCTGCGCGGTGACGTAGCCCTGCGCGACGAACATGTCCTGCTGCGTGGCGGCGTCGATGTGGGGAACGCCGTGCTCATCGCGGCGGACGGTGACGGGTGCTGAGAGCGCCGGCGAGGTGGATATCGCCGTCGATCTGCGGGAGGGCGGCTTTGGCGGCGGAACGAAGCCAGAGCGTGCCGATGCCGCCGAGCACCGCGATAATCGCCACGATCCATGCGGCGGTAAAGAGGAGAATGCGCAGCCAGCTGCGCCTGCGAGGACGCGGCTGGGGCACCGGATTGGCTCCAGAAACTGGACTGGCTGCATGCAATTCCGACATGGGCTACTACAGGATAACGCTGGATACTATTCGGTTTGCAGAATGCGCCGATCCCTCAAGCATTTGTCTTCGAGATTCAGCGCGAGGTCCGAATGAAAGGCAGCAGAAGCGGGCGCGAGCGAATCGGGCGCTTCAAGTGAAGGCCGATGCTGCCGTACTGCGGATAAGCGGCCCCGGTCTGCACAAATTGTGGAAGTGGCAGAAAAGCGAGCGGAGCACCGATGAGGCCGACGATGCCTGCGCCGATGATTCCGTCTTCAGCGGCTGTTCCTGCGTCGGTATTTTTCGAGGCGATGAGTCCGACGATGATGCCGCCGGCAATCATGCTGGAGATCCATGCGGGATGGTAATTGCGCTCGGGGCGGCTTGCCTGGATTGGCATTGGGTGCGGCAGGTCCAGATCCACGCTGAGCACGTCGGCGTGATCGAAGCGGAAGCCGACACCTGCTGGATTACCGGGAGAGTTGCAGAAAAGGTAGGCCTCCGTCACTCCCGCGAAGAGGCAATGCACGGGAGGGCCATTGGTGTTGTCGACGACGATGGCTTGGCCGTTAACGAGGCTCTGCAGACGGCTCCACGCGGGGTCTGGGATAGGTGCGGGGGTAGGGTTATCGGGCCAGGCCTGCCCTGCCGCGCTGAAGACGAAGTCGAAAGTGAGTAGGAGAATCGCGAAGTTTTCATGACTTGCGATGGTAGGGAACCGTTGGATGGGATGTCAGGAGAGTGGGACAGAATTGAAAGTGTGCTATTGGCGCGTCGCGGCCATGACGGCACCTTCGCGGGCGCGGAGGTCGGCGATCGACGGTTCGCCGAGGAGGCGGAAAACGATGGCGTGACAGCCAGCGGGCAACTCCTGGGCGATGGCGGCGTCGCAGACGACGGCGGCGGCAGCTTCGAGGCCGCGTTTCCAGCCGGGTCTGGTGGCGTCGCGGACGAGCAGGCACTCGGGGGCGAGGCCGGCGGCGACCAGCATGGTTTGGCCGATGCGCTGGAAGTCGGCCCAGCGGGAGACGATGCCGACCAGATCTGTGGAGTGGGCGGGCATGTAGCGCTTGAGGTAGGTTTCGAGTTCCGCCGTGACGGGATGGATCTGGAGGGTGGTGAGCTCGGTGCCCGGCGGGAGCAGCTTGCGGACGGCGGCGGCCTTGCTGGGCAGGACGGCGGCTATGGAGCCGTCGAGCAAGGCCGGGCTTGCCGCAATCTTCGGGAGCGCAGCCGATGACGGGAAGAGACAGGGCCTGCTCCATTTCGGTGATGACGATGCGGCGCAGCTCAGGGTCGGGCTCGATGACCAGCCAGCGCGCGGGCGGCTCGAGCGCAAGCCAGCGGCGGAGACGGGCTTTGAGCAGCGCGTCGGAAGCGCCGAGCTTGCGGGCTTTGGCGGCCAGGTCGCCGATCAGCTGGTCGATAGCCATCTCAGGGCTGAGCGAGCGCTTCGGGGCGCGTGGTGCGTACGAAGACGCCGCTGCCGTGGCGGAATTCAACCCAGCCTTCGCTTTCGAGCTGGCGATAGGCGGCGCTGGCGGTGTTGGCGTGGATGCCGAAGCGGCGGGAGAGATCGCGCGTGCTGGGCAGGCGCTGGCCGGGCGCAAGTTCGCGGCTGAGGATGCCGAGCACCACCTGGGTGATCAACTGCTCGCGCAGGGAGACTTCGCCGGTACGATTGAGCCAGAGCCGCATGCGTTCTCTTTCAGCTCGCCAACTGCTCCGATGCTGCGGGCGCGCGAAACTCCGCAGGCCCAGGGCGGCGATAGATGAGCAACAGCCATGCCAGAAGGAGCAGCACGATGGGGATGATCAGCAGGCTGCCCTCGGGGCCATCGGTGCCTCCGCTCCACAGCGGATTGCCCGCAGGTGAAGTGCTGAGCAAGTGTCCCGGCGCGACGAAGCCGCTGTCGGCCGTGCCGTAGAAATAGGTCTCGGCCCAGTCCCAGGCGGCGTGGCAACCGATGGCCCACCATGCAGATCCGGTGACCCAGATGCTGACGCAGAAGACGAAACCGATAAAGGCCGCGGCGAAGATGCCGATCCAGTTTTCACCGTTGTTGCCGGTGTGCATCGCTCCGAAAAGCGTGGAGGTGAGCCAGGCCGCCTTCCAGAAGCCGGCGCTGGGCGCCCTTTCAGATGCAGCAGCAGGCAGGGAATCACGCCCAGAAGCGCCATGATGTAGACGCCCCAGGCGCCGTTGCCTTTCTGGCTGAACGATCAACAAGGAGCAGAGGCAGGCGATGATGCCGGAGGCCCACCAGAAGTTGATGCCGCGGGTGAGGGTGTATTGGAGGTAGCAGCGGATGGTGCCTTCTTCAAAGCAGCCGACGAGGAGAAAGACGGCACCCCAGATCGCGGCGTATTTCAGGATTTGCAGAACCGCCTAGAGCCACGGGTCCGAAGCGCAGCCAGTGGCCCCAGGCAAGAGATCCCACGAGCGCGGAGAGCGCAGCAAATCCAAGCGATGAATCCGCTGAAGAAGTGTGCCACGCGCCGGGCGCCCCGCAGATTGTAGTCAAGGATTCTGCGGCGCTCAATGAGCGCCATGATAGCCGCCGCGGCGAGGAGCGCGAGTACTTGAAACACTTCCGAGAAGACTGGCCGCCGCGGCGTGAAGCGGTTGCCCCTGAGATGAGGTGAAGCTTCAGGAAGAGAGACCCGAATCCGTTGATGAGAAGAATAGTCAGCGCAAGGAAGATGAGGACGGACCAGCCGGAACGCAGGCCCTCGGGGCCGACGAAGATCCATTTCAGTCCGCGATACGGTTTTGGGGGTCCTTCGCCGGGGAGATCCGGGGGAATTTCGTCGGAGGGACTGGTTGAGGGGGGCTCGAGCGCCGGCGGAGTTGGCTCGGTTTCAGGATCCATGGATACTCCTCGCGAGTGTGACGGCTGTTGCAGCATTGAGTGTGCGAAAGAATTCTACTGGAGTTTGCATACCATGGGCAGCCGAAGAGATTCCCCGCCTTGACACAATCGGCCTCTCGCATGATGCTTAATCTTCCGGCTTTACCGGATTCTGGCTCAAGGAGCTGTGGCGGTTGCGGGTTAAAGTCTTCTATCACGACAAGTGCTTCGACGGAGCCTGCTCCGCATCGCTGTTCACGCGGTTTCATCGCGAGTGCATCGCCAAGGATGCCACGTACGAGTATCACGGGCTGGTGCATCGGGCGGGCGCGCTGTTCGACGAGAGCGAATTTACGGGCGATGAGAATGCGATTGTCGACTTCAAGTATTCGGCGTCGCCGCGGATCACATGGTGGTTCGATCATCATCTTTCGGCATTTCTGACGCCGGCAGATCACGAGAATTTTCTTGCCTGCCAGAAGGATCCGGTTTGCGGATCGCGGAAATTCTTCGATCCCAACGTACACGTCCTGCACGAGCTTTCTGGCTCACATTGGTTCGACAAAGTTCGGATTCAACACGGCGCCTGTGGCGGACATGATTCATTGGGCCAACATTGTGGATGGCGCGCTGTACGAGAGCCCTGAAGCCGCGGTGGAGATGGCGGCGCCGGCGATGAAGCTGACGCTGATTATTGAGTCGACGCAGGACCCGGAGTTTATTCCGAAGCTGATTCCGCTGCTGACGGAGATGCCGCTGGCGAAGTGCTGGCGCAGCCGTTTGTGGCGTCGTTGCTGCCGCCGCTGCTGGAGAGGCACAAGGAAGGCATCGAGCTGATCCGCAACCGCAGCGAAGAGATGGATGGCACGATCTTCTTCGACATTACGGATCGGCCGGTCGAGGGCTACAACAAGTTCATCCCGTACTATCTGCATCCCAAGGCGACGTATTCGATCGGGTTGTCGAAGTCGAGCTTCCGGACGAAGGTGTCGGTGGGATCGAATCCGTGGACCAAGGCGGACCCGGCGAAGATGGTGAACCTGGCGCAGGTTTGCGAGCGCTACGGCGGCGGTGGGCACGCGCGAGTGGGGGCGATCAGCTTTCCGCCGGACCAGGCGGATAAGGCGCGGCAGGCGGCGGCGGAGATTGTGGCGGAGCTGCGGGCGAAGAACCCGATGAAGTAGCGCGGCGCGAACCCGGCACACGGGTGCCACCATGCTGATCGAAAGCTGGGAGAAGATTCGCGGATACGACAAGTGGGTGGAAACGACGGCGCGGATCGATTCGTCGACTGCGGAGAAGACAGCTCACTATGGACGCGATGGAAGCGTGAGTTATACATGGGCTTCTGCAGAAGAACTGGTTTGGACAGATATCCAGGGGCCGGCGGCAGAGCGCTGAATTCAAGGTCGACGATGAATCGCCGCTCTATCAACTTGTCGGCGGAGAGAATATTGCGATCCGATACAACCCCGCCAAGCCCGAAGAATTCTATTTTCGAGAACTTTTGAAATCGCGAGTCCGCCGGTTCTTCCAATTGACGCTTTACGCGTGCATCTTCCTGTTCGTGCTGGCGTGCCTGTTCTGCTTGAACGTTTACACTCATTCGCGCTCATAACGCACCTCACAGCCCCAACTCGCCAGATCTCTTTTTCATGGCTTGCAGACAAAACGCGATATGCGCGTCGAGGTCGACGCCTAGTTCGGCGGCGCCTTGAATTACGTCTTCGCGGTTGACGCCGCGGGCGAAGGCTTTGTCTTTCATCTTCTTTCTTACGCTGGGGACTTCGACGTCGGCGATGGCCTTGGTGGGCTTGACCAGGGCGCAGGCGGTGAGGAAGCCGGCGAGTTCGTCGCAGGCGAAGAGCGCCTTGTCGAGATGCGTGACGCGGGGGACGCCGGAGTATTGCGCGTGGCCGAGGATGGCGGTGCGGAGTTCTGCCGGCCAGCCCTGGCGCTCGAGTTCGCGCACGCCGACGAAGGGGTGTTCCTCCTGGGTGGGGTGGCGCTCGTAGTCGAAGTCGTGGAGCAGGCCGGTGGTGGTGTAGAGCTCGACGAATCGGGCGCGGTCGTCGCCGGACAGTGCCGAGGCGGTCGGCTTCTGCTTCGCCGCAGGCGGTCACGCAGATCTCCACGGCGATGGCATGCTTGCGAAGACTCTCGCTCTGGGTCCACTCGGTGAGTAACTGCCACGCCTGTTCGCGGTCGAATTTCTTCTCGCTGTTTTCGGTCAGAGCCATCTCAGAATTTTACGTGTTGCATACTCTGGTTCGCGTTTCTTCGGGTTGCTTCGGGTTTTGATGCGAGAATCTTCGGGTTGACCCTAAGTTTCTACTTGACAATTATGGTTCACTCAGCGGAAAGTAGCACTTATCGCGGTGCAAAACACCCCGGGGTACCCGCTCTGGCACTCCGCAACTGAATCATGGCCACCACTCTAATCAGCGTGGATACACGCGAAGTTGTGCGTTGCGATTTCTGCAGCTTGGTGCAATACAGAACCACCAACTCAATGTGCAGAAAATGTCGCAGGCCCCTTGATATTGAGGAGCCGGCACCCCTAACCCCTCAACTGGTTTCGATGCCGTCGGTGGCAGCCTCTGCCGAAGCTGGGTTGCAGGTTGCGGGGCAGGTGCGCGAGATTCGGAGGGCGCGCCACCTGAGCCAGCGTCAACTCGCCAGCCGCATGCAAGTGCCTCGTACCTACATCTCGAAGATCGAGAACGGCAAGGCGATTCCGACGCTGGGTTCGCTGGAGCGGCTGGCGGATGCGCTCGAAGTGGACATGCGTCAGCTGGTGCGTGATTCACGGAGCCGTCGTGACGAAGAAGTCGCGGCGATTCTGTCGGACCCGTTCCTGGCTGAGATTGCGTCGATGCTGCCGCATCTCGACTCGCTGCACCGCACGCTGTTGTATGGTTCAGTGCGCGATATGGCTGCAGGGCGGCGTCGCACGGCTTAGGCCGCTGCAGGCGATCTCCTTTTGTTTCCTCGTCTCTTCGCCTCCAGAAGGCTGGACGACCGGTGATTTCGCGCCGGTCGTCCAGGCTGCTTCGTTTGAATCATTACAATCGGTTCATCTATGCGCTGGCGGAGGACTTGCGGCGCATCTGATTGTGCTAGGCTCGAAAGTGTCGTCAGAATTCCCGGCCTTCGGGGGATTTCCTTCGTCGACGATAGATTTGGACCCGTTAAGCGCGTCGGGTTTGCGAGCCGGCTCCTGCCAAATCTTGCGAACGGGCGGTCCGTCCGAAAAGCGTAATAGATATCGTCGAGGCAATTTCCTTGCATCCAACTGGCATGCTGCGGATCGGTGAGCTTACCTCAGAGGAGCGAGCGGTCTATAACACGCTCAAGCCTGAGCGTCTGCCCGAGCATGTTGCCATCATCATGGACGGGAATGGCCGCTGGGCAGGGCACCGATCGCTGAAGCGTTTTCTGGGGCACCAGCAGGGCGCGAAGAGCGTGCAACTGGTGACGGAGACGGCGTCGCGCATCGGTCTGCCGTGGCTGACGCTTTATGCTTTTTCGCTCGAAAATAATCTGCGCCGTCCGCGTGCCGAAGTCAATTTCCTGATGCGGCTGCTGAAGAGTTATCTCGAGAGCAACGTGCAGCGGATGATGGACAACAATGTGCGCATCCGCTACATCGGACGCGTGCACGAACTGCCCCGCGAAGTGCAGGACAAGATGCAGTGGGCGCAGGAGACGACAGCGCGCAACACCGGAACGACCCTCACGCTGGCGCTGAATTACGGTGCACGTTCCGAGCTTGTGGACGCCTGCCGCGCATTAGCTCGTGAGATGCAGGAGAAACATCTTGCTCCCGAACGCATCAGCGAAGAGGATCTGCATCGCCATCTCTATACCGCGCATATGCCCGATCCTGATTTGCTGATCCGGACTTCGGGCGAGATGCGGATTTCGAACTTCCTGCTGTGGCAGATCGCCTATACCGAGATTTTTGTGACCGAGCGGTTGTGGCCGGATTTCCGGGGGATCCATTTGCTGGAGGCGATTGCGGATTTCCAGCAGCCGCGAGCGGCGGTATGGCGGATTGAGCGAGAGCGTCGGCGAAGTGGAAGAAGATCCCGAGCAGATGAAAATCGCGGCGGGATGATCGCCCGATTCATGCTCAAAAATCTTCCTAAAGAACGTATCCTTCGATGAAATGATTCAGACGCTTGCGGTGTCGGGTTACCGGTCTCTGCGCAACCTCGTGTTGCCACTGGGGCGGCTCAACCTGGTTACGGGTGCGAACGGCACGGGCAAGTCGAGCTTGTATCGGGCGCTCCGGTTGCTGGGGGATGCGGCTTTGAATACCGTGGTCGCATCGCTGGCGCGCGAGGGCGGATTGCCATCGACGCTGTGGGCCGGCCCGGAGACGATTGCGCGCAGTGTCCGCAATGGGGAATTTCCTGTTGAGGGTACTCCGCGGCAAAAGGCGGTGAGCCTGAAGCTTGGGTTTGCGGGCGATCCCTACAGCTACTGCATCGATCTTGGCTATCCTCCGCCGGCGCAGACGGCATTTCCGCTCGACCCGGCGATCAAGCGCGAGTGCATCTGGCATGGGGGCATCTACCGCGGGCCTCGGTATGGTGGATCGCAATAATCGTCTCGTCCAACTGGCGCCGGGAAAGACCGCCAAGCACGAAGAGCCGGTGATCCTGACCAAAGAGCTGAGTTCGACAGACAGCATGCTGGCGACGATTGCCGATCCGCAGCGCGCGCCGGAGATGCTGGCGGTGCGCGAGTCGATTCGAGGATGGCGCTTCTATGAGGGGTTTCGGACCGATTCTGCCTCGCCTGTACGGACTCCGCAGGTGGGCACCTTCACGCCGGTGTTGAACAACGACGGCACGGACCTGGCGGCGGCGCTTGAGACGATCCGCCTGTTTGGCGATCGTAAGGCGCTCGATCGCACGGTGGAGGATGCTTTTCCGGGAAGCCATGTCGAGGTGGAGGAGCAGGCCGGCCGGTTCGAAGTGCAGCTGCGCCAACATGGGCTTTTGCGGCCGCTTTCTGCGGCGGAGCTTTCCGACGGGACCCTGCGCTATCTGTTGTGGACCGCGGCTTTGTTGACGCCGCGACCACCGGAGCTGATGGTTCTGAACGAGCCAGAGACCAGCCTGCATCCCGATCTGCTGTCGGCGCTGGCGCGCCTGATCGTCCATGCAGCGGAGACGACGCAGCTTGTGGTGGTATCGCATTCGCAGCTTCTTATTCAGGCTCTCGAGCAGAATCCAAAATGCAGCCGGTTGCACCTTGAGAAGTCGTTTGGCGAGACGGTGCTCGAGGGCAGGACCCTGTTCAATGCACCGAAGTGGGAGTGGCCTGTGCGGTGATGAACCCTCGCGTTTCCTCTTCGGTCCGGCGGTGTATTCTCAACCCTGGAATGAAACGAGTTCTCACTGCACTCATTCTGGCGCCGCTGGTGCTGGCACTGGTGTTCTTCGGACCCGTGTGGCTGCTTACGCTGGCGGTTGCGGCGGTGGCGATGCTGGCTGCCTGGGAATTCCTGGCGCTGACGGAGCATCGCGGAGCCAAACCGCCGCGCGTCGCTGTGTTGGTGGCGATTGCCGCCCTTTTTGCGGGGAACTATCAATGGCCCGATGAGACTCTGCCGCTCTTTGGGTTGCTCTGTATCATCCTGCTGGTCTATTGCACGTTTGCTTCGCCCGTGGATCGCGCCCTGGGAGATGCGACGGCCTCGGTTTTTGCGCTTTTTTATCTGGGACTTACCTTGCTTCCCCTGCCCTTGCTGCGTGGAGCGGGTAATGGCCCTTCGCTGCTGGCATTTCTCTTTCTGACCGTCTGGGCCGGCGATACGGTGGCAATGTATGCGGGGCGGATGTTCGGAAAGCGGAAGATGGCGCCCAAGTCTCAGCCCAAATAAAACATGGGCGGGAGCGATCGGTTCAGTGGCGGGCGCGGTGGCGGTGGCGGGTACCCTGCTCGCTCTGAGCACTTACCTTGCGCAGTGGAACAGCGTGAAGCTCTCGTATGCCGATGAACATTGGTGGTACTGGCTGATTCTGGCGGTGGTGGTGAACGTGGCGGCGCAGGTGGGGGATCTGGCCGAATCGGCGCTGAAGCGATCCGCCGGAGTCAAGGATTCCGGCACCATGTTGCCTGGGCACGGCGGGATTCTGGACCGCATTGACGCACTGCTGCTGGCGGCCCCAGTGCTGTGGTACGCTCAGGTTATCCGCCTGCGATTTTAAGGCGGTGAATCTGCCCGTTTGTTATTGTTGGCACTGGACTTAACGGAACGTTGAAACGACTCGCCATTCTCGGTTCTACCGGCTCAATCGGGCAAAGCACCCTATCCATTGTTGAGCAGTTTCCCGATCGCTACCAGGTGGCGACGCTGGCGGCAGGACGCAATGTGGATGAGGCGTTTACGCAGGCTGTGCGGTGGAGACCGAAAGTAGTCTCGCTGGCGACGGAAGAGCTTGCGGGTGAGCTGAGTACTCGGCTGAAACAGTCAGGCCTAAGCGGAATCGACGTTTTGCACGGCGCGGCGGGGACGGTAGCCTGCTCGACGCATCCCGAGGCGGACTTTGTGGTTTCGGCCATCGTGGGCGTGGCGGGGCTGGAGGCTACGCACGCGGCGATTCTTGCGGGCAAGCCAGTGGGTCTGGCGAACAAGGAATGCATGGTTGCGGCCGGGGAGATTCTGACTGCGGCGGCGCGTGAGCGCAATGTGCCGATTCTTCCCATCGACAGCGAGCATAACGCGGTGCATCAGTGCATGCGTGTCGGTTCGCATGCAGAGGTCAAGACGATCTGGCTGACCGCGTCGGGCGGGCCATTCCGGAAGACGCCATTGGCCGACTTTGCCGGCATTACGCCGGAGCAGGCATTGAAGCACCCCACCTGGGTGATGGGTCGCCGGATCACGATTGATTCGGCCACGATGCTCAACAAGGGGCTGGAGATTATCGAGGCTTGCCGGCTGTTTGATGTGGCGCCGGATAAGGTCCGGGTCACGGTACATCCCCAGTCGACGGTGCATTCGCTGGTAGAGTATGTGGACGGGTCGATCCTGGCGCAGATTTCGGTGACGGATATGAGGCTGCCGATCCTGTATGCGCTGGCGTTCCCGGAGAGACCGGCGTCGACTCTGACCTTTGACCTGGCGGCACTGCGGCATCTGGAGTTTGAGGAGCCGGATTTTGAGCGCTTTCCCTGTTTGCGTCTCGCCTATGAGGCTGCGGCCAAGGGCGGAGCCCACTGCATTGCCCTTAATGCGGCGGATGAGGTCGCGGTGGAGGCCTTTCTGGAGCGCAAGATTCCGTTTAACGGCATTCCGGGTACAATTGAAAGGGTACTTGCGTCCACGCCGGAGTCGCACCCCGCAACCATCGCGGAGGTGCTTGCATCGGACCGGGAAGCGCGTCTAAAAGCTCACGCGCTGGTTTCCTGAGTCTGCCCGATTCGCCTGTGTCGCGACGCGCCAGTGAAAGGTCTGAATCATCTCGTTTATGCATGATTTTTTTGTTTCCGCGGTAGCTTTTATCGTTCTTGTCGGCGTGATGGTGGTGGTGCACGAATTAGGCCACTTCCTGGTAGCCAAGCTCTGCGGAGTGCGCGTTGAAGCTTTCTCGGTCGGGTTTGGTCCGCGGCTTTTTGGCGTCAAGTATGGCGACACCGATTACAAGGTGTGCCTGCTGCCGCTGGGCGGATTCGTGAAGATGACGGGCGAGAATCCCGGCGAAGTCGCCACGATTCCGGGAACGCCTGTGGCCGTTCAGGGTTTGGAGAGGCTCCAGGGCCAGGATGCACCGGCGACGTCTGCGGACGGGACATGGGTCGAGGATCCAGGCTCGTTCATGGCCCATCCGCGTTGGCAGCGGATGTTGATTGGCGTGGCAGGTCCGGTCTTCAATTTTCTGCTGGCATTTGTGCTGATGGTCATTTATTTCAACTTCATCAATGAAGTGCCGGATATCCGGACCACAAAGATGGAGTGGGTGACGCCGGGTTCAGCCGCAGACCAGGCTGGATTGAAGCCGGGCGACATTATTGCGGCGTTTGGCAACGCGGCGCATCCCGATTATCAGAAATTCCACGACATTGTTGGAGACGATGCAAACAAGACCGTTCCCGTAACGGTCGATCGCAATGGCGCCACTTTTCAGACAGCGATTCATCTGCCGGGAAGAATCGACGCGCTGCACGACGACCTGAGCAAGGCGGGGATTTTCGTGCAATACACGCAGAGCCCGATTCAGATCGACCAGGTAAGTTCCGGCTCGCCGGCGCAACACGCGGGCCTGCAGTCCGGCGACAAGATTGTCTCCGTTGATGGCCATCAATTCCACACCGTGCTTCCGCTGGTGGATTACATGCAGACGGAAAATGGGAAGCCAGTAACGCTTACGATCGAGCGCAAAGGTGTGACGCTGCCGCCGATTGAGATCCACCCCTACAGGCAGGACGGTGGATGGCGGCTTGGATTCCTTCCCGCAGGCCCCGAAAACGTTCCAGTGCGCGCCGAACCGATGGATTTTGCGAGCGCAATCGGCGAGTCGCGCGACTTCTGCGCGGAGAACTCGCTGCTGATTGTGAATGTGCTCGAGAAGCTGCTGACGCACCAGGTCTCGGTCAAGCAGCTCTCCGGCCCGGTCGGCATCGCAGTTGCCGCAGGGCAGGCTGTGAAGGAGCGTTATTGGTCGGCTAAGTTCGGCCTCGCGGCGAGCATCAGCCTGAACCTCGGAATTCTCAACCTGCTGCCGTTCCCGATTCTGGATGGGGGCATGATCCTGCTGCTGATGATCGAGAGCATCATGCGGCGCGACATCAGCATGATGGTGAAGGAACGTATTTATCAGGCAGCATTTGTGGTGCTGATTGCCTTCACCGCGTTCATCATGTTCAACGACTTCAGCAAGCTGCAGATGTTCTCGCACCTCAAACCGTAAGGACAGGGATCAGGGTTCAGTGATCAGTGGTCAGAACCACAATGAAAGCTCGCGCGCTGTGCCAGTGATTACCCACCAGGTGCGCGTGCGTTATGCAGAGACGGATCAGATGGGCATTGTCTACTATGCCAACTATCTGGTCTGGTTTGAGCTGGGGCGCGTAGAATTGCTGCGCTCGCTGGGTCTCGCTTACAGCCAATTGGAGAAAGAGCACGAGTGCATTCTGCCGGTGGTGGAAGCGACGTGCAGGTATCGTTCCCCTGCAAAATACGATGATGAGATCCTGATTGAGACGCGGCCAGCGATGCTGCGGGGATCGGTGCTGAAGTTTGCCTATCGCATACTGCGCAAGAGCGCGGAAGGCGCGAGAACCGGCGTTGCTGGCGGAAGGCGAAACGGTTCACGTGGTCTGCGATGACCATTTGAAGCGGAAGGCTCTTGCCGGAACATTATGCTGCGGCGCTGCGCGAACTCATGCCCGAACGCCACGGCCCAGCGAAATAGTCTGCTTATGACGCCTGTTTTTGCGCGCGCGAGTTGCATTCGGCGCAAGTTGTCAACAGGTTTTCGACGCTTTCGTCGCCGCCATCTGCGGGAGAGCGGACATAATCGGTCGTCGCCGTGAAACGGGTAAGCTGCTTTTCGCATCGACGGCATTTATATCCATCGCGCTCGAAAGCCTGCATACGCTTTTCGTGAGCGCCTTTGTTGGACAAGGGAAACAATGCGGTCTCTTCGGCGAGGCGCTCGGCGCGAAATTTGCGGCACGCCTCGATTTCGTCGGGGATGAGGACGCGATAGAGGGTTCCCTGCCGATTGGGTTCGCCCATTTCTTGGATTGCGCCGATCTCTTCGAGCGCGTGAAGCGTGTCCTGCACCTTGCCGATGGAGATGTTGTTTTCCGCAGCGTTGGTGTACGACGATTTGACGACTGCACGGCGCAGGCTGCTGCGGCTGACGCGAATCTGGGGGTTGCCGTCTTTTGCGATGGAATGGCGGAAGAGGAACCAGTAGAAGGCGGCGTCATAGGCGGTGAGAATGGGCTGCAGATCGTCGACGATTTCGCCGATGATGTCCGGCAATTCGAGAGCAGAGAAGCCCGCGTCGCCCTTCGGGAGAGGATGGGCTCTCCATTTCCAGCTCGGCCAGAAGCTGGCGTATCTTTTCGATGCGCGGATTCATTGGAGAGCATTCTACGCCGCGAATCCGCGACGGCGCTCAGCAATTCGAAATGACTACATGCCAGGGTGCGTCAGTTGATTGGCGCGGGGAACCAACTGCATGTAGATCGACTGGGGCAGGTTGGTCTGCCAATGATTTGTGGCGCGGGCGAAGAGAACCACGCCGAAGAAGATGTATGCGATAACGGCGCAGACAAAGAGCGGTGAAAGCGCGCGTCGCCGCCAGCGTTCTGCAGGTAGTCATTGCGCGGCGCGGCGGAAGAGCGAATTGCAAGGCATCCTGCGAGGAACAGGCTGCTATACATTCCATGCAACCGGTGCATTCAACGGTGCGAATTTGCACCAGCTTGTCGACCTGGATTCCGGCGGGGCAAGCCCTGGCGCACTTGCCGCAGTCGATGCAGGCGTCTTGATCGCGGCGGATTTTTGTGGGGCTCAGCAAGGAAGCTAATCCCATGAGTGCGCCATAAGGGCATAGATAGCGGCACCAGAAGTTCTGAACGAGCATGGAGAGCAACATCAGGAGGCCGATGACGATGGCGGCTGTGAGCCCAATGTCGCGGAAGAAATTCAGCATCTTTACATCCGCGACGAGGCCGTATGGCGTAGCCATGAAGTCCTCAAGCGCCGCGGCGGACATAACTCCGATTACGGCGACGAAGAGGCCGAGCAACAAGTACTTCAAGCCGCGCAAAAGAATGTCGAACCAGCGCGGAAGGCGCAGATTGCGGCCGAAGATGCGACGGCCAAGCTTCCACAGGAATTCAGAGAATGTGCCAACCGGGCAGAGCCACGAGCAGAATGCCTTTTTGAGCAGGAGACTCATCAGCATGAAGCCGATGAAGAGGAACATCGCGGCGGGATGGATCTGCGGGACATGGCCGGTAAGCAGAAGGTATTTCGTATTCATCAGGCCGGCAATGGGAAGCCAGCCTTCAACCCCTGCTGGTCGTGAGACGAGGGTGCCGGTTCCGCCGCGTTCAAAATAGCGGGTCCAAAGGTAGAACTGCAGGCCCAGCCAGGCATTCAAAAGAAGGAAGACGCCCTGAACGATGTGACGGGAACGCTGGGAATGGTCTGGTGCGAAGCGGCGGATAAAGGATTTCTTAGGCTTCGGAAATTGCAGCGGTTGGGCGGGTTGCGTGGCCATGATCTAGTTCTCTTAAGCACACCTTACCTGCCTGCAATGAGGTGGGCAGCGACTTTGGTCACAGGAGGTTGGAATCGTAATTTGAGCAGTCTATTGCGAGATCACAATCGGTGCGCGCCAGAAAGCGGCTTTGCCGGTTGAAGGGTCGAGCACGGTGACCTGGCACTCGTACTGGCCCGGCTTGAGGTTGGCAGCGCTCATATCGAAGTTCAGTGGCGTGACTCCCAGCCTGGTTGCTGAGTTCGGAGCGACGGCGATGGGTTGCGTCTTGAGAGCTTCGGCGCCGTTGTTGTAGAGCGTGACGAAAGCCATCAAGGGCGTGGCGGGCTTGTCGATGCGGCACCGGGCGCATTAGAGGAAGCTGAAGCGGAAGCAGACGGTTTGTACGCCTGCAGGTATACGTAGATGTCGCGATTCCGGCTGAAGACACGGGTTACGCTGGGCAGGAGCTTCTTGCCATCCTGCACCAGCGGATTTACGGCGTCATCTTTGGCGCGATCCTTGGACTTGGCGGCGTCGTAGATTGCGTCTTTCAACTCGACGCGCTGGCTGCTGAGTACGACGGAACTGATGGGAATGCGCTTTTCTTCCTTGTTCAGATTTGGGATCACAAACGTGGTCTGAAAGGTTCCGATGCGGCCGGTTTCGTCGTCGCGCGCGAGGAACTTGATCATGTATTTGCCGGGCAGGAGGGTGAACCCGGTGTCGTACTCGATGGGCCGATGCGCGAGTTCGGCGGCGGTTGCGTCGGAGAGCTTGATGTTGACGTAGTCGCGCACGTTCGACACGGTGGTTCCGCCGACCATGTCCTTGATTTCGCCGACGAAGTCGATCAGGGTGTGCTCGGCGCCTCCGCGCTTGGCCAGGGCAAGTTCGCGGCCGGGAATCTTGACGATGATGGGCACGAAATACTCGGCGCGGTTGAGCTGGAAGTGATCGATCTCCATGGCGATGGAGAGCTCGGTGATGGGATCTTCGAGCATGAGCGCATCTTCGAGCTGGCGCTCCTTGTCGACGGCGGTGAATTTGCTGAATTCCTTGTCGGCGTAGTAGCCCTGGCGGTAATCGAGCTTGGCTTCGAGGTTCTGGTTGAGCGCAATCTTTACGCGGCGGAAGCGGCCATTCTTGGCGGGATTCGTGGTGTAGTAGCCGATGATGTAGTAGTCGGAGATGGCATCCTGCGCGTTGACAATTCCGCTGTCGAGGTCGTTGGTATCGAGCAGCGCTTTTCCGCCGGTGTCGGCGGCCAGGGAATAGAGCGTGTCCTGCGAATACTGGAAGCTGGCGGTCACGGCGTTGGCGGCGCCGCCGGTGTAGATGCCGGAATTTCCCTGCGAGCCCTGGGTCGCATCGCCCAGCGGAGCCTGTGCGACAAGGCCGCGCGCATCGATGGGCCAGAAGGTAACGCCGGCCTTGATGGCGGCATCGACCGTGGCGTGCATCTGTGCCTGGTTATCGACGCCGTTGAGCCGGAGGCCGCCGGCAAAATAGATGAGCGACTTCTTCTCGTTGAGCTGGCCCAGCATGTGAGCAGCCGTCTGCAATGCGGAGAGCTGGCGGTCGGTGTTGAAGATGTTGAACTCGCTGTCGTCCTGGCCGAAGGCCGCGCCGGTGTCGGAGGCGCTTGCATCGTCCACTTCTTCAGCGGAGTCCTGGCCCTCGCCGACGATCATGGTTTCGAGAATGCTGAGGAGACGATCGCGATCCTGGGTGAAGTCCTGCAGGATGTCGACCGAACCGGTGTTATAGCGCATGATCGCGACGAAGTCGGCAGTGGTCATCTGCGTGCGGATGAATTGCTCGGCAGCCTGAAGGGCGCGCAGCTGGTCGGCTGGCCGCATTGCAGACATGTCAAAGTAGAGGGCCAGCAGGCGGCGATTTTTGTAGCGTTCGTTGTCGGTGGTTTCGGGGGCAATCTTTTCGCGTGCGAGGCGCTTGTAGATTTTCAGATCCTCTTCACTGCGCTTCGACGGAGGCAGAGGCTTCGCCGTTTGGGAGAGGTCCTGGTGCTCGCAGAACTTGATGGTCTGGGGCACGTTGTCTTCGGTCACAGAGAAGTCTTTGGCAGTGAGGCCGCGAATTGGATTGCCCTGTTTGTCTTTGACGACGACGGCCTCGACAACGAGCTGCACCTTTACGGACATGGTGTAGTTGTCCTGCGCGTCCGCGGAACGGTTCTGGCCGATCTGCTGCGCGCTGGAGGAGGCAGCGAAGATAGAAGCGAGAAGCAAGGCGGCGAGTTTGCGCATGGTCAGAACCTCACTCGCATGGTGGCTTGCAGGCTGCGCATCGGGTTGACCGCTTGTGGCAGGCCGAACTGCGGTCGACTTGTCAAGCGTGGGTTCCCAGATCGTGTTCCAACTGCCGAAGACAGCATGGTTCAGCAGGTTTGTTGCATCGATGCGGGCATCAAGATAAAAGTGCTTGCTGGGGCGAAATGTGCGCTGCATGGCGCCGTCGAGGCTGAACTGGCTCGGACCGGTGATGGAATTTCTGCCCGCGGAACCCCACGCGCCGGCGGCAGGCGCAGCGAAGGCTGCGGGGTTGATGTGGGCGCCGTTTTGTCCGCCGTATATCGGGGCGCCGGTAAGACTCGGGCGCAGCGGACCGATCCAGCCGGTGCCGGGCACAGCCACGGGAATTACAGCGGTGTTTCCGGCAGTCCGGTACCGACAGCTCAACTGCGTCAGCAGGGTCCACTCCTTCAGAGCCCGGCCGCGCCAGCCACCGAACAATGTTCCGCCTTCGAGACCCTGGCCGGTGGTGTATTGCGCCTGCAGGTTGAGGAGATGACGCTGATCGAAGGAGGACAGGGCTCGCTCGGCCTTCAGGTCGAGCCAGTCCTGCGCGATCTGGGCGCTTGCAGAGGATGGAGGCAGATGAGCCGGCTGAGAAATCGGTCTGCGACGCGGTGGACTGATGACCCTGGCCGCCGAGCATTGCATCGTCGTCGATGGATTTCGAGTAGGTGTAGAGCAGCGATGCGGCAAACCCGGCGCGGAGCCTGCGCCGCAATTGGATCTGGCCCGACTGGCGTGTTGAATTTCCGCCGGAGGCTTCGTAGACGAATCCGAGACGGGCAGTCTGGGGCAGGGATTGGCGGCGCCCAGGGGATAGGTATTGGGGAGAAATTGCTGCACCCCATGCGTGCCCTTTACGCCAAGGTAGGTTGCTGTCATCTGCAAAGCCCATGGCATGTCGCGCTGTATCGAGACCTGCCAGGTTTGCGCGTAGCCTACGCGGAAGTTGGGGTCGATGGCGAAGGTATCGGATGTGGTGGTGGCACATGGGTGAAGCCGTTGGCGAGAGTGAGCGGGCAAGTCCGGAGAATTCTGCTCTTTCACGCTTTTCGAGAGCGGCGCCTGTTGTGCCAGCTGCAGCATGGGCGATAGATATACCGACGTGTCGTCATAGATGCCGTAGCCGGCACGAATGACGATGGTGGAAGCGGGGATCGGCCGCCACGAAATGCCGACGCGCGGCTCAATGCCGAGCCGGTCGGGCCGCACGAGCGAATTCGGATACTTCTGCGCCAGTCATCGGTTCCGACGGGATTTGAGGCGAGCTACCGGCGCGGCCTGCGTAAAGCCGGGAGCCACGTCGAGATTGACGAGGCGGTCCTTGAACTCCGTCATTGGCGCACCGTACTCCCAGCGCATGCCGGCGTTGATGGTGAGGATAGGCATCACGCGCCAGTCGTCGGTGGCATACGCGTCGTAGACGGTTTGGCGGAAATATTTGTCGGCATTGCCGAAGGCGATGGAGCTGGCATCGGGAACGCCGATGAGGAAGTCGGCGAAGTCCGATCCGGTTGCCGCGCCGGTGAAGGTGAAACTGCCGCGCGGATCCTGCTGGAAGTAGATCGTTGAACTCCTGTTTGCGCAGATCGCCGCCGATGGTGATGTTGTGGTGGCCGCGGATAGATGTTGACGGAGGCCGAGTAGCCGTCGGTTCGATTGCGATTGAATGCGCTTTGCGCATCGGAGAGTGCGGCGATTCCGCTGGAGAAGCTCAGCGCCGGAGGACCCCAATTCGCGGGCGGTCTGATCATTGCCCGTTGATGCCGGCCGCTGCGGAGATGTTCTGCTTGTTTTCAAATTCAGGCCTTATCGAGCATGCGCAGGCGGCTGAAGTGATATCCGGGTTGAGGAAGAGATGCTGGTTGAGCCTGTGCGACCAGTTGATATTTGTATTGAGGCCGAGCGTGTCTGTGGTGTCGACAAAGCTGAAAAGATTGACGCCATCGGCGCGCGTGCTTTGGAAATTGAAATTGCCCTAGAGCTGATCTCGCCGGCCGAGCGTCTTATCGAGCCGCGATTGCAGGCTGTCTTCGTGGCTGCTGTTGAGCACGGGAATCTGAAAATTGTACGAACGGATTGCCGGAGACGTTGGGCAGAGGATAAAGCTGCAAGAGTGACGCTGCCTGGGGACTGACAGGAATGTGGTGCCACCGACGATGCCCAGACGTTCGTCGAGTGTAGGAACGAGTGCGGAATCAGTCTGCGCAGTATGGTTGCGGGTCCACTGATAGCCAACAAAGAAGTTTGGACCGCGCGGCAGAAGATGTGGAATCTTCATTGGGCCGCCAATCGTGAATCCGGCGGTGATGCGATCGTAGAGCGGCTTCGGTGTTGAAAATCCGCTGAGCGAGTATTGCCGCGCATCGAGCGCCGAATTATCGAGGATAAGACCGAAGCCGCCGTTGTAGAGGCTTTTGGTGTTGAAGCGACGATTGCCGAAGGCCTGGTTCAGCGAGAACTGCGAGGTCGCGGCATTGTTGACGCTGCCGTTGACGAGGAAGCCGTCGGAGCTTTGCTGGTTTGCGTCGTCCGGAGGTTTCGGCATCTCCGCTGGTGCCTGTTGGGCAGCAGCCGTTTTCCGGCTTCTTTTCCTGCGGAAGCCTGCAGTGCGGGCTTTGGAGTTGCGGGCTGAGGAGGCGAGCGCCTTGGCGAGGGCTTGCAATTGATCGGTGGGCAATAGCTTCAGTTCATATTTTGCGGCGGGCATTTTCGGCGCGATCGTCACATCGGTATCGACAGTCTCGAAGCACAGCATCGTGACTTCAATCTTCCACTGTCCGTCGGAGAGATCGTCGAAGTGAAAGACGCCGCCTTCATCGGAAGTGACGCTGATAATCTTTGCGCCCTGTGTCGCAGTGACGGTTGCGCCGGGAACGGGGAGACCACCGAAGGTGATCTGGCCGTAGTATTCGGATGCGCCTGCGACTTCGCAAGCGCATCCGAGCATTAGTAACGCACCACAGCATGGTTTTCGTGAGACATTGCCTCAAGAGCATGCTCCCAACTCGATCTTAATTCTCCGTCGGCAAATCAATGTGATCGATCACGATCACGTCCACCATGCCTTTTGTGGCCTCAAGCTTTAAGCCAAGTTGCTCTTCGACGGCGGTGAAGATCGATGGCGCTCCCGAATCGACTTGCATTTCCGGCTTAGGCGCACCGTCCGACGCACCATGAGGCGGCATCGGCATGTTATCCGGCGTGTAGTCCAAAGTGAAATCGTATTCGCCAGTGAGTCCTGTCTTGTCGACGACCGTCCGGCCCAGTTGCCGCGAGAGCACATGCGCCAACATGTCGAGGGATGTACCCGTGGATTCAAGGTGGCCGGGGTTCATCATCATCATGCCTTTGCGCATCCGTGGCGGCCCTCGCATCACGTCCAGGGGTGTCTCCTGGCAGAGGTCCGTCTGTCCCGGTGCAGCGTCATCGGCCTTAGTCGGCTTCATCTTCAATCCGCTTTTAGCTACCACCATGGCGTACATGGGCAGTTCCCGCTTCTCGCGGTGATACTTCAAATTGAAGCGGTCCACGAGAAGTTGCAGCATCATCGCGTTGCGCTGGTCGACTTTCAAATCTTTGAGCTTCGGTGCATCTTCCGGTGCAACCTTGGCTTCAATGTCATAGCGGTTTGATTTGACCCAGGCGGGTTCGCCAAGAATACGGTCTTCTTCGACGCCAAATGCCTGCGGAAGCAGCAATCGCATTGGGACGCCGTTCATGGACACGCCATCCGGCGTGAGCATGATCCGGACTCGGCCGTCGTCGGCCTTGTATGGCTTGATACTGGACACGTCGTATTTGGGGAGATCGACAGGACGAGGAGAACCTTGCCCGGAGTCCGCCGCCGCATTGACGGCGCTTTGTCCATGCACCATGCCGACTCCAAGGGGTGCAGAAAGAATCGTCACGGCTACCGACGCAAGCATGGCCTTTCGCCCAAAACTCAGGGCGGCTCCGGATCGTCCTGCCATAATTTGCAACGATCCGCTTTTTCAGATCGGCGCCGGAAACGCCAGAAACGCAGGGATTTGGATGGCTCCAGACAAAACTCACACACTTTGAGAATGCTTTCGGCATATGTTTCGGGTCGGGCGTTTCGCTCGATGACCCACTCGTCGCAAGCGCGCTCGCGCTCTTCATTCAGCTTTGCGCTCATCCATCGCACCATGGGGTGGAACCAGAAGATCGCTTCGATCAGCGCATGGAGTGTTCGCGCTCAAGTTATCGCGGCGGCGCACGTGCTCGACCTCATGAGACATGATCGCTTCGATCTGGGCATCGTTGAGCCGATCGGAGAGGCCGACGCGGCCACAAGGAGCACCGGCCTAATCAATCCAAAGACTCCCGGCTCAGTCTCGCTCGGTGAAAGAAGCAGGAGAATCGACGTGCGGATTCCCGCGTTTCTCTCGACCAGACGGAGCGCATCGAATTCGCGGCCGCCTGTGACGGGCTCCGCAATTTGCGTCATTCGAGCGGCCCGTCGCCAACGCACAACCCAGATGATCAGCATGGCGAGAAAACCGCAGAGCCATACCGAAGCAAACAGGATGGACATGGAATTCATCGAGTAGCTCGGAACAGCAGCCACAGCGGTGACTGGGTGGGTGGTTGGCGCCTGATGGAATGGCTGGCCAAATTGCTCGATCACATACAGGGAAGGTCCAGCCTGGGGAGATGCATTGGGGAGGGCCCAATGCGCGCCGAAGCTGCTCAGGAATGCAAACGGAACCAGAAACTTGATCGAAGCAGTCATCCAGATCGCGTAGCGCACGCGAGCCGGATTGGCTCGAAGCAACAGGGTCAGCAGCCAGGCGACCAGAACCACGGCGGTCGATTGCCAGAGATGGTTGATCAAAGCCGCTGTCCACGACGGGCACCATGCAGGTGTAAAGAATCCCGTTGATTCATGATTCCTGCTCCTTGCTGAGATTGCGCAACAGCCGCTCTGCATCTTTGACATCCTCCAGAGATAACTTGCCTGATTCAATCAGGTGCGTCATTACAGGTTGTGCACTCCCACCGAAGAGAGCCAGAAGATCGTCCATGAGACGCCGCTGCGCGGCATCGCGGGAGATCGCCGGCGTAAACACATGGAAGTTGCCAATTTTTTTCAGGCGATGCACGATGCCTTTTGCTTCCATCCGATAGACGGTGGTCTGGATGGTTGTGTACGCAGGTCGTTTCTTTGCCGGAAACGACTCCTGAATGTCCCGAATGGAGCACTCATTTCTTGCCCAGAGCGTCTCCATGATTTTGAATTCGAGCTTGGACAGTTTTGGTTGTGGCACTTGATCTCCTACATGTGTAGTAATAAATACCACGCATGTTTGTTTCGGTCAAATTGCCGTTTCCTAATTGCAAATACCCTGGGCATGGATTGGTATCCGACCGCGGCCCAAGCATGGATCTGCAGGAAACGGAAGACCAATGGCAAGGCGGAGATGGTCTCCCATTCGTATGCACCTTCTCATTTAAGAATGCAAGGTTCGAGATCAGTCTTCCGCCACTCTTTAGTTTGCAGTAGGCTTATCCACGTGATCGATCGCAATGACATCGACGGCAGTCTTCTCCGCCGAAAGCTTCAGCCCAAGTTCTTGCTGAATTGCGTCATAAAGGCTGGGCGCAGCAGCGGTAGCCGTGTCGGTTGAGCCGTTGTTGTTGCCCTGGTTGGGCATCGGTGGCGGGTGTCCGCCGAACTGCGAATCGTCGGGCGTAAATGTGCACTGGTAGTCGAAGCGTCCCTGGATTCCGGTCTTGTCGACCACAGGCCGGTCGAGGACGAGGATCTGCAGGAAGCCGGTGAAATCAGAGATTGTGGCATTGACCATGTTCAGCGTGATGCCGCCCGTGCCCGGTCGAATTCCGATACCCGGCAAGTTGCCCTTGATTTGGGTTGGTTTCAGCTTGTGACCATCTTTGCCGACGGTTAGGACGTATGCGGACATCTCGCGTTGATCGTGATGGAACTTGAGAGCGAAGCGGTCTGCGAGCAATTTGCGGATCATGATCCTGATCTGCTCAGGATTTGGGACGCCTTCCTGTTCGGGAACAGCTTCGATGTCGTAGCGGTCTTTGTCGAGCCAGTCGGGTGCGTTGATGATCTGTTTTGCCTGTACCTCGTAGGCGAAGGAGATGAGGTCGCCGAGGGAGGAAGCGCGGGTCATGAATTTCCGGCCGCGAATGACCAGGCCCTGCATGCTGGTTGCACCGGTGTTGTTGGGCTTGATGGTGGCGACTTCAAAGCTTGGATCGGCATCGGCAGCCATGGGCTTCGGGGGGGGTTGCGGCTTGGGAATTTCCCATGCTGTCTCGGGGGTGGCGCGTGTGAGGACGAGCGGGAGTGATCCGCCGCCCTGGCTAGAGGTTCCGTCGATGGTTTTTCCATCGGCGCTTAGCTTGCCTGTATAGGTCAGATTGAAGAGCTTGAGGGTCATCTTGACGTCTGACCCGTCGAGCGTGATGGAGTCCAGTGCAAAGCCCTGCGCTCCCTGATCGATGCTGTAGAAGGTGCCCTTGTAGGCACCTTTGTCGTCTTTCGTGATTTTCACGATGGTGCGCAGATCCTGCCCGGCATGGAGCGTGCCCTGCCAGGTGTCAGCGAGATCGTGCGGAGAGGCGGGCGCGGCCTGCGGAGCGGCGGACGGAGCCTGCGCGTCTTGTGCCAGAACGGCTTGTCCCGCTGTGGTCAGAACAAGAACAGTTGCGAGGGAACAGGCGGCCATCAGAATCATTTTACGAGCGCGTAACAGGGCGGGAGAGAGCATTGGAAGAGCATCCTTCGGTCTGGTACGGAATAGAAGAGCCGCGCACCAGGGATTATGGGGACGTGCTGAGGATACACGCGGCAGAAGCGATTTCGCGCGAATTCTTGCGGACTGTTCGTTATCGAACAGTGGAGGATTTGGATTGCGATTGCGATTTGAAATAGTCGATCGCGTCGGATGTCAGTGAAGTACGACAGAGATGGCAAACCCGTCATACCCCTTGCTGCCCACTGTTTGAAGCACTGTCGTGCTGAGTCGAGGCTCGGCGGCGATCAGCTCCGTAAAGCGGCGGACGCCTTGAATGTTTGGATCGGGGCTTTCGGGATCAATCACTTTGCCGTCGCGCACTACGTTGTCGGCGACGATGAGCGTGCCGGGTCGCGAGAGCTTCATGGACCATTGGAGATATTCGGGATAACTGGCTTTGTCGGCATCGATGAAGATGAAGTCGAAGGGTGCGGTGTTTTCCTGCGCGAGCGTCTTCAGCGTTTCTGCGGCAGGGCCGATGCGGAGGTTCACTTTGTTTGCGAGGCCCGCGGACTTCAGGTTGTGCAGTGCGACTTCAGCGTGGTGTGGTTCGAGTTCCAGGGTGACGACGAGTCCATCGGCGGGAAGGGCGCGGGCAAGCCAGAGTGTGCTGTATCCGCCGAGGGTTCCGATCTCGAGGATGCGGCGTGCGCCGGTCGCGCGGACGAGGATCTCGAGAAATTTGCCTTGCAGGGCTGTGACATCAATCGCAGGAAGGTCGGCTTTGCGATTGGCATCAAGGGCGAGCGTTGAAATCATCACCGGGAGCGATCAGGGCATCGGTAAAGTACTGGTCGACTTGCTTCCAGATGTCTTTTGCTTTTTTGGGCAACGCTCTTCCTCCGGGGATCAGAGGTCAGTGATCAGGACGGTGGGGAATTGTTTTCTTGCTACTTGTCGCGGGCTACAACGAAATCGGGAACCCAGAGCAAAGCGCGTTTGAAGTCGGAATCGGGCAATGGAGCGAGCGCCTGGCGCGATTGTTGCGCGTAGCGATCGGCTGCGGCCATGGCGTATTCGACCGATCCGTTGCGGCGCAGGATTTCGCGAATCTGCTCGCGACTCACGTATTCAAAGCTGCGATCGTCGAGGACGCGCTGAATGGTCTGCCTTTCGCGCGCTGTTCCATGGTCGAAGGCGTGGATGACGGCGAGCGTCGTTTTGCCTTCGCGCAGATCGCTTGCCACGGGCTTGCCGAGCACTTCTTCGGTCGCGGTGAGATCGAGTACGTCGTCGACAATCTGGAATGACAGGCCGACGGCTCGCCCATAGGCTGCGAGTTTTTCTTCCTGTGCTTCGGTAGCGCCCGCGAGCACAGCGCCGAGGCGCATGGAGGTTGAGAAAAGACATGCGGTCTTGCGGAAGATGAGGTCGTAATACTCCGCTTCGGAGACGGCCTTGCCGAGTTTCTGAATCTGCAGCAATTCACCTTCGACCATCTGCTGCGTGAGGTTAATGAGCAGGTCGAGGACGCGCAGGTTCTTCTCTTCCAAAGCGACTTTGAAAGCCTGCATGTAGAGCCAGTCGCCGGCGAGGACGCATTTTTCATTACCCCACGTTGTGTTGGGCGAGGGGCGGCCGCGACGGGTTGACGCGCCGTCGATGATGTCGTCGTGAACCAAGGTCGCGGTGTGCACCATTTCGACGACCGCACCCAGACGGATGGCACTAGGGCCGGTGTAGTCGAGCAAATGTGCGGCGAGGAGAAGGAGGGAGGGGCGAATGCGCTTACCGCCGCCTTCACGCAGATATTCCGCAATTTCGGTGATGGTACTGACGCTGGAGGCAGCGTCGCGCCCCAACTCCTGCTCGATAGCGACGAGGTCCTCTCGCAGCAGTTCGAAAACCTCTTTCGCCGTTGCTATAGCCAGGGTGCTCAATGGTCTCCGAGTCTCGCTTGTCAATTCGTGCGGTAGTTCGTAAAGGTCAGTTCTACGCCCAGATCTTTGCCCCGCAGTGCAGCAATGATGGCCTGAAGATCGTCGCGGTCTTTGCCCGATATTCTCACAGTATCGCCTTGAATGCTCGCCTGCACCTTCTTTTTCGAGTCCTTGACGATACGCACAATCTCCTTGGCTTTTTCAGTGGGGATGCCCTGTTGGAGACTGATCTTCTGGCGTACGCTCTGGCCCATCGCCGGCTCGACTTTGCCGTAGGTGAGGTTTTTGAGGGAAACGCCGCGCTTTACGAGTTTCTGGCCGAGGATCTCCTTGATGGCCTCAAGCTTGTACTCGTTCGACGAGGCCAGTTGAATCGCATCGCCGCCTTCAAGATTGATTTCGGAATGGGTATCTTTCAGATCGAAGCGTTGACGGATCTCCTTCATTGCCTGGTCGATGGCATTGCGCACTTCCTGGATGTCGACTTTGCTGACGATATCGAATGAGTTTTCCTGGGCCATGATTCCGTTCCTCAAATGCCTGGGTTGCTGTTGGGGCCGCTCTGCACCGGCGGTGCAACAATATCAGTTTCCCACGTCAGACCGTCAGGTTGAACAAGCGGGCGAAGTTTTTGGTGGTTGCGGCGGCAATTTCTTCAGCGGTGACGGCGTGCAATGTCGCGAGTGCTTCTGCGGTTTGCACGACAAAAGCGGGCTCGTTGCGCTTGCCCCGAAGCGCGGCGGGAGCCAGCCAGGGAGCGTCGGTTTCAACGAGAACTCGGTCAATTGGCACGCGGGCGGCAACGTCGCGAAGGGGTTGCGCTTTGGGGTAGGTCAGATTTCCGGCAAAAGAGATCAAGAAGCCGAGATCAAGAGATCGCCGGGCCTGTTCCCAACCTCCACCGAAACAGTGCATTACGCCGCCGAGAGCGGTGGGAGCCCAGTGTTCGTCGAGGATTTCGAAGAGGTCGTCCCAGGCATCGGTCGAGCCGTCTTTTGGCCGGCAATGGATGAGGATAGGACGCTGGCGTGCTGCGGCGATCTTGAGCTGGGCCATAAGCCCTTCGCGTTGAACGGGATGAGGCGCACCTTCGTGATAATAGTCGAGACCGATTTCGCCACATGCGATGACTTCGGGCTCAGCGAGCAGGCTGTCCAATCTGGCTAAGTGCCGTATCGTCGGCATCGGCGGCATTGTGCGGATAGATTCCGGCGCTTGCGTAGAGGCGCGGCATGCCGGGCTTCCCGTTGTATTGGCGGCAGAGGTTGAGGGCCTGATGCATTTCAGAGGGGCATTCGCCGATGCCGATGGATAACACGGCTCCCACGCCCGCGTCGGCGGCGCGCTGTAGCATCGCTTCGCGGTCTTCTTGGTAGCGAGGACTATCGAGGTGCGCGTGGGAATCGATCAGCAAGCATGGGCCTCCAGTGAAATCCGGCGACTTGATTCAGGAGCCGGGACTCCAGATATTAATTCAATTCTCTACTTTAGCCGGGCGCCGAGGGGCACATCTTCGAGAAACCCCGCCAACACCGGTGCGCCATCCGGCGGAAGAGAGGCGGCGAGCAGCATGCCGTTGGACTCGAGGCCGCGCATCTTGCGGGGAGCGAGATTCGCCACGATGACGATCCTGCGGCCGATCAGCTTTTCGGGCTCGTAGTATTGCGCGATTCCGGCGAGGATCTGACGCTTTTCGTAGCCGAGGTCAACCTCGAGCCGCAGCAACTTGTCTGCTTTGGGAATGCGCTCTGCAACAAGAATTTGGGCGACTCGCAGCTCCACTTTGGCGAAGTCGTCAATCGTGATGTGCGCCGGAAGCGTCGGCGCCGTCTGAGGGGCCTGCTTAGCACCCTTTGAATCGAGGAGCTGGTTGGCGGGAGCTTCCGCGGGTGTCGAAGAGAGGCGGCTGCTGGCGAGTTCGGGCGGAACGGAATCGACGTGTGCAGTGTCCACCGGCTTCTCGGGATTGCTGGGTGCGGTGGTGACCGGCGTCGTCGCGGTTCCTGCTGGTCCGTCTTCAGTGCTTGCCGGAGATTGGACAGACGTAGCTGCCGGAGCATGCTTTAAGGTCGCGTCCAATGGCGGCGAGCTTGGGTCAGGGTTTATGCCAAGAGCCGACACGGGAGCTTCCGGCGCTGACTTTTCTGCGCTCTGTCTAGCGCTGGCGGCTTCTACGGCGTCTTTATTGTTTTCGTCTTCCAGATTCTGCATACGGGTGATCGCATCCTTTTCAGCGCGGGGAAAGAGTGGGGAAGGCTCTCCGAATCGGGTACCGGGCTTCAATCCGCCCCACGCGAGGTCGGTGAGAAACGCCTGCTTCGCAGCGTCGGCAATATTGCCTTGCCCAAGCTGCTGCCACACCTTGGATGCCGCATCGGGCAGGATCGGATAGACAAGTGCAGTAATTACACGGATGGCCTCGGCAGCCGTGGAGAGGACGCGAGCCTGCAATGCCGTTTGATCAGCATCGGGGCGGTCGGCTGGCTTCTTCCAGGGGGCGTTGGCGGTGAGGTAACCGTCGGTCTCCGCGACGAGATTCCAGAGGGTTTTCAGAGCCTCAGAGAAATTCAGCTCGTCGAACAGTGGTCGAAACTCCGCAATTGTGTTTATCGTGTTTTGGCGCAAAGCAGTCTCGGCCTGCGTGTCCGGGCCTGCGTCCGGCACTACTCCGCCGAAGTATTTGTGGACCATGTTGACGACGCGGCTCACGAGGTTTCCGTAGCCATTGGCCAGGTCACCGTTGTAGCGCTGCACCAGTGCGTCGAAGCTGAAGTTGCCGTCCTGCCCGAAGGGGATCTCGCGGAGCAGGAAATAACGCAGAGCGTCGGCTCCGAGGACTTCGCGTATGGTGTCGGCGCGCACGATATTGCCGCGGGACTTCGACATCTTGCCCTGATCAAAGAGGAGCCAGCCGTTTGCCTTTACAGATCGCGGTACTGGAATTCCTGCGGCCATCAGGAATGCAGGCCAGTAGACGCAGTGAAAGCGGCTGATTTCCTTGCCGATGAGATGGATATCTGCAGGCCAGAACTTCGCGAAGCGAGCCCGATCGGCGGGATCGTCGGAGCCGTAGCCGAGCGCGGTGATGTAGTTCGCCAGGGCATCAAGCCATACGTAAACCACGTGCGTCTCATCGCCTGGGACCGGAATGCCCCAGGTAAAGCTGCTGCGGCTGATCGAGAGATCCTTGAGTCCGCTGCGAACAAACGAGATGACTTCGCGGCGCGTGGACTCAGGCTGCATGAAGCCGGAGTTCTCTTCGTAGAATTCGAGGAGCCTGCGCTCAAAGGCTGAAAGCTTGAAGAAGTAGTTTTCCTCGCTTACGGTCTCGGTAATGCGTCCGCAGTCGGGGCATGGAGCGCCAGGGGCTACATCGACCCAGGCTTCGTCGGAAACGCAATATTGGCCGGTGTAGGAGCCCTTGTAAATAAATCCGCGATCGCGGAGGGTGGCAAAGAGCTTCTGCACGCCGCGTTTGTGGCGTGGTTCCGTGGTGCGGATGAAATCGTCGTAGGTGAGGCCGAGGCGATCCCACTGGGCTCGAAATTCGGCGGCAATTCTATCGGCAAAGTCTTGCGGAGTGCAGCCGGCAAGCTTCGCGGATCGCTCGATCTTTTGCCCGTGCTCGTCAGTGCCCGTGAGAAACCAGGTATCGATGCCCAGAGCCCGCTTGCGACGGGCGATCGCGTCGCAAACGATGGTGGAATAGGCGTGGCCGAGGTGCGGGCGCGCATTGACGTAGTAGATCGGCGTCGTGAGGTAAAACCGGGCTGGGCTCGAATCAGACATGGTGATGGGTCAGACTGGATTTCTGGCTCGCAGAAACCGCATCTTCTTCATCTTACGGCATCAAGTGAGCTTCCCTCTCATTCGCCGCTAAGGCTCAGCATTACGCTGAAAATCGATGCGAGACATGTCTTTTGTCGCGTTACCGCGGTTCCCGAATCGGGCTCGGACAAGAATTTGTTCTGCTAGAATCAGCGTTGATAATCAAGGATTTCCGAGGCATTCACCCGTGTATCAGGAATTGATGAATCGGCTTGAGTCGCATCTGCGCGATGTGCTCAAAGCCAAGTACGACCTGACGGTCGAGAACATTCCGCTGGAGACGCCGCCGGATTTGAAGTTTGGCGAGTTGGCGACACCGATTGCCTTTGAGCTTGCCCGCAAACTGCGCAAGGCGCCGAAAGTGATTGCGCAGGAGATCGTGGACGCTCTGGGCACGCCTCGCGGCTTTGCGTCGTTTGAGATTGCAGGCGCCGGCTACATCAATGCGCATCTCGACCGCGTGGTTGCCGTGCGAATGATGACGAGCGGCGAAGATTCCGAGCCGGTGAAATCCGAGATACACGCGCTTGTCGAGCACACCAGCATTAATCCCAACAAAGCGGCGCATATTGGGCACTTGCGTAATGCTATCCTGGGCGACACCTTCGTGCGCCTGCTGCGTGCCGCAGGGAGACAGGTTGCAGTCCAGAACTACATCGACAACACCGGTGTGCAGGTTGCGGATGTGGTGGTTGGATTCCTGCACCTTGAGAAGAAGTCCCTCGCTGAAGTGCGCACCTTGATTGAAGACCTGGAACTGCATTTCCAGCGCGTCGACTTCTATTGCTGGGATCTTTATGCGCGGACTTCGCAGTGGTATACCAACGGAACCAACGAAGAGAATGAGGAGCGCAAGAAGCTTCGTTATGCGACTCTGCATGAAATCGAGCAGGGTGGCAACGAGACGGCTGATGTTGCCGATCTGATCTCGACGGCGGTGTTGAAGCGGCATCTAGAGACGATGCTGCGATTGGGAATTGAGTATGACTTTCTGCCGAGAGAGAGCGAGATTCTGCACCTAAACTTCTGGGCACTGGCCTTCGAACAACTCAAGCAGAAGGGCGTGCTGTACTTCGAGACCGAGGGCAAGAACAAAGGCTGCTGGGTGATGTCGCGGACAGGCGGTTCGCAGGCAACGGGTGAGATTGACGAAGACGCGAAGGTCATTGTTCGTTCCAATGGAACGGTGACGTATGTCGGCAAGGATATTGCGTACCATCTCTGGAAGTTCGGTTTGCTTGGACGCGATTTTGGGTACCGGAAGTTCTTCAGTTATCCCGACCACGAGTGCTGGATCTCGGCGATAAAGGGCGAAGAGCCGCATCCGCATTTCGGCGACGCGCAGGCCATTTACAACGTCATCGATTCGCGCCAGTCCGATCCGCAAGCGAACGTGGTTCAGGCGCTGCGAGGGATGGGCTATAGCAAGCAGGCTGACAATTACACGCATTTCGGCTATGAAATGGTCGCGTTAACACCGCGCTGCGCGGCAGAGCTTGGTTATGAAGTCGCCGAGGAAGACCGCGCGCGTCCGTACATTGAAGTCAGCGGCCGCAAGGGATTCGGAGTGAAGGCCGATGACCTGATCGACAAGCTGATTGCAGCAACGCGCTTTGAAGTAGATACGCGCCAGACGTCGCGCGATGAGCAGGAACGGCAAATGATTGCCGAGCAGATTGCGATTGGCGCATTGCGCTACTTCATGCTGAAGTTTACGCGCAATTCCGTGATCGCATTTGATTTCAAAGATGCGCTCAGCTTCGAGGGTGAAACGGGTCCGTACATTCAATACGCGGTGGTCCGTGCGCGCAATATTTTCCGTAAGGGATCGATTACCCCGGAGGCGGTGTTGCGCGAATTCGCTGGTTCTGATCCAGGCGCGTTTCTGATGGGCGAGGCTGGCGAAGATATCTGGTCGCTATGGTTGCGCGCCGGCCGGCGCTCGGCGGTGCTGGAGCAGTGTATTGCCACCTCCGAGCCTGCGTACCTTGCCAAGCATGCTTTCCAACTGGCACAGGAATTCAACAACTTCTACCACAAGCATCACGTGCTCACGGAGTTGGACCCCGAGCGCCGCACGTTTCTGCTTGCCACGGCAGCAATCGCAATGCTGGAACTCATCACCGTCCTCGATTGGCTCGGCATCGAAAGCCCCGAAGCCATGTAGTACATCCGTAATACACATGTAGCCTGCGTCACAAACAGGTCTTCGGGCAGCGGGAGTATATTGCTCGACGGTCAGGAATGTAAGGCAGGCTTATGAATAACACCGTTTTGCAAGCACATATGCTCCTTCCCATCGAAGAAATTGCCCGGAAGCTCTCGCTTTTGCCGACAGAATATGAGCCGATCGGCGCACACGGCGCGAAGCTCAATCTGAATCTGCTGGACAACCCCGCGTTTCCCGTTCGCGGCAAGCTGATCATCGTTACGGCCACTACGCCGACGACATCTGGCGAAGGCAAGACCGTGGTTTCGATCGGCCTTGCGCAGGGGTTGGAGCGAATCGGCTGCAAGTCGATTCTGACTTCGCGCGAGCCGTCGCTGGGACCGGTCTTCGGCATGAAAGGCGGCGCGGCGGGTGGCGGCCTGTCGCAGGTGGAACCGAGCCAGAAGATCAATCTGCATTTTCACGGCGACTTTCACGCCATCACCTCGGCGCATAATCTGCTGGCTGCAATGATCGATTCGCATCTCTTTTTCGGAAATGCGCTCGATCTTGACCCGGCGCAGATTACCTGGCCGCGCGCCATGGATATGAACGACCGCGCGCTGCGCCGCATTGAAGTGAGCCTTGGCGCGAAGGGGGACGGCGGCAATCGTGTCACCGGCTTCGTGATTACCGCTGCTTCCGAGATCATGGCCATCATGGCGCTGGCGTCGAGCCGCGCCGATCTGCGACAACGTCTCGATGCCATTGTGGTTGGGCAATCGCGGACAGGGCGTGCCGTTACAGCCGCAGATATGGGAGCAACGGGCGCGATGCTGGCGCTGCTTGACGATGCGATCAAGCCGAACCTGGTGCAGACGACCGAGGGAACACCCGCGCTGGTGCACACCGGGCCGTTTGGGAACATTGCGCATGGGACGTCGAGCATCCTGGCGCACAAAATGGGAGTGCGGCTCGCCGACTACGTGGTGAATGAATGCGGCTTTGCGGCGGATCTTGGCGCGGAGAAATATTTCGACATTGTGATGCGATTGTCCGGAATTCAACCGGCGGCCGCAGTGCTGGTGGTGACCGCGCAGAGTCTGCGCGCGCAGGGTGAAGGCAAGCTGGAATCGGGTTTTGGCAATCTCGCGCATCACATCAAATCGTTGCGTGGTTATGGGGTTCCGCTCGTCGTCGCGATCAATCGCTTTCCGATGGATACGGCGGAAGATCTGGAAATGATTGCGACGGAGTGCTCGCTGCAGGGCGTTCCATGTGCGCTGGTTGAAGCATTTGCCAAGGGCAGCGAGGGCGCACTCGAGCTTGCGCACAAGGTGGTTTCAGCCATCGAAACGAACCCTGCGCCGGAGATTCAGCCTGTCTACGCGCTTGAAGATGCACTCGACGTGAAGATTCTGAAGGTGGCGATCCAGGTCTATGGCGCGGATGGTGTGGTCTTCAGCGACATGGCGCGCGCAAAGCTTGAACGCTATGCTTCGTGGGGATTCGGGCGGTTGCCGGTCTGCGTTGCGAAGACACAATATTCGCTAACGGACGATCCCAAGCGCATGGGAGCGCCGACCGGGTGGACGCTGAACATCAATGACGTGTCGCTCTCAGCGGGTGCCGGGTTTGTGGTGGCCGTCTCGGGAAACATGATGTTGATGCCGGGATTGCCCAGCCATCCGCGGGCTATGGCGATCGATGTGGATGATGATGGGAAGATTGTTGGCGTCTAGGGCGGGTTCCAAGTTGGTGCGTAGTTAGGAGCAGAGAAACGGGTAGCGGATCTGGGAGCGGTTGGGAAAGCGACGAGGCAACTGGGTCCTCCCCAACATGGGCGCCGGCTGCGTCGGATTGGCAATGGGCTTCCCGCATTTCCGACAGAATTTCGCGATGTCGGGGTTGGGATTACCGCAATAATTGCAAAGCGTGCCACTCTCGGGATTCGAGCAAAATCATACCTTGAGGTAGAGAGGACAACAATTAGATTTCCCCGCTCCTTCACGCGCGATATCGGATCGAGGGAAGCGTTCGACAGGCCTCAAGCAGCCGTCGTCGAAATTGTAAAAGGCAACTGCGGGTTCCTCCACTCCCGTTGGTCGGACGGAATGACAAGCGGGATACGGTGGGAATGACAGGCTCAGTGGCGCCATTCGCAAGTGCGACGCATTCTCTACTCGTAGCTGCGGACCCACTCCAGGATGGAGCGGACGGCGACGCCGCTGGGGCCTTTGGCGATGTAGGGCTTCTTTTCTTCGATCCAGGCGAGGCCGGCGATGTCGAGGTGGATCCAGGGTGTGTCCTCGGCGAATGCGTGGAGGAACTCGGCGGCGGTGATGGCTCCGCCCCAGCGGCCGCCGGTGTTTTTGATGTCGCCGATGTCGCTGCGGATCATGTCGTAGTATTCGTCGCGAGAGCGGGAGACGCCAGAACTTTTCGCCGGAGGTGGCGAGGCCTGCCTGGAATTTCTCGATGGTGGCATCGTCGTTGGAAAAGGCGCCGGCGTTGATCATGCCGAGGGCGACGACGCACGCGCCGGTGAGGGTGGCGGCGTCGATGAGGTGGGTGGCGCCGAGGCTGCGGGCGTAGGTGAGGCCGTCGGCGAGGACGAGGCGGCCTTCGGCGTCGGTGTTGATGATCTCGATGGTTTTTCCGGGCTTGTCACCGAGGGACATGGCGGTCTGAATGTCGCCGGGCTTCTGGGCTTTGCCGTCGGGCATGTTCTCAGCGGAGCAGACGATGCCGATGACGCGAACGCGAGGCTTGAGCAGGGCGATGGCGCGCATGGCGCCGATCATGGCAGCGCCGCCGGCCATGTCGTACTTCATCTTCTCCATGTTGTCGGCGGGCTTGATGGAGATGCCGCCGGTGTCGAAGGTGATGCCTTTGCCGACGAGGCCGAGCACCGGGCCTTCGGTTACGCCTTCGGGTTCGTAGCGGAGGACGATGAGGGCGGGCGGTTCTTCGGAGCCCTGGGAGACGCTCCAGAATGCGCCCATCTTGAGCTCGTGTAGTTTGTCGGTCGAGTAGACTTCCGACTTCAGACCAACTTCGGCGGCCATTTTCGGCGGCGCGTTGACCGAAGACGGTGGGGGTGAGTTTGTTGCCGGGCTCGTTGACGAGGGTGCGGGCGAAGTTCTGGCTTTCGCCGACGATGACGCCAGCGTTGAAGGCGGAGCGCATGGCGGCCCGGTCGGTAGTGGCTGCGGCGGCGAGGGTGAAGGAGTGGACGCTGAGGTCTTTGCGTTCGCTGCGGTAGGTGTCGGGGTCGAAGTCGCCGACGAGGGCGCCTTCGGCGGCGGCGCGGCTGGCTTCAGCTGGGGGAAGACTTTCGGACTCGGGAAGCGCGAAGACGAGCTCGCGGATGGCGCGGGGCTTGGCGTATCGGACGGCGGTTCCGGCGGCGTTGCGGACGGCATGGACGGTGGCCTTGGCTTTCTTGCCGAGACCGACGATGAGGAGGCGTTTGGCCTTGAGTCCGGCGGGGGCGTGGAGGAGGAGGGTTTCATTGGCGCCGGCTTTGAATTCGCCGGTGGAGAGGACGGCGGCGGTGGCGGCGCGGACGGCTTCATCACTGGTGAGCAGGACGGGCTCGGCCTTGGCCTCGGGGCCCTTGGCGGTCTGAGTGTCGACGGCGGTGACGGCGAGGAGTTCGGTTTCGATCTGGGCGAGGTGAGAGAAGGAAAGGTCTGTGCGCATACAGGATCATTATTTCATCTCGAAGGGAAGAGAAATCAGACGGAGCTTTTCAGGCAATTTGGAGCAGTCCGGCGGCATGATATCCCGGCGGGAATTTGCCAACGCTCCGAGTGGCCCACCAGACGGGCTGGGACGAGAATCTTTGCTTGGCCTATTCGCGAAGATGCTAATCTCTTGCGGTATGCGTTGGCGCTTCCCCACAGCATTCTTCATCAGCGCCTTCCCGTTGTGGTGGCTTGTTCTCATTTCTGCGCTCATGGCGCAGACCCCGCGGAGGGCAAGCTCGGTGAGTCCTGCCGCGCCAAAGGCCCTATTGCTGCAGGCGGAAAAGGTGAATGGTCTTGCAGGCAGCGATCTCAAGCCCTGGGATCTGAAGGTCAGCTATGCGTTTCTTGACGGTTCCGGTAAACCTACCGACCAAGGGACGATTGAGACTATTTGGGGCGGCCCAAGTATGGTCAAGACTACCTACACGAATTGTGCAGCGAAGCTCGAATATACAACGACTCAAAAAGGTATATATCGCGAGGGGGAAGTCAATGAGAAGATGGCTCTATTGCAGCAACTTGCAGACGCATTCGTGCGGCCCATGGATATTTCTGAGCACGCACTCACCAATATGCGCCTGACTCTTCAAACTCGCCAGATAGGCTCTGAGGAATTGCGATGCTTCACACTCAAGAATCTGGTCGGCGTGCACGTCGATTTTAATGACCCGACCTTTTGTCTCGATGGCGCGAGGCCAATTCTCCGAAGCGATAGCTTCCCCGACGACCCAAATCAGTTCACGTGGAACCATATTGGCGTGTTTCAAGGTCGTTACATCCCGATGGAAGTTTTAGTCGGCGATGCAAACGGAAATAAGCTGTCAGCTCACCTCAATTCGCTTCGGGAGATCCCTAAGATCGATCCTGGAAGGTTCAGCCCTGCCCCGGACGCTGTGTTACTGCTGCCAGCCCATGACCTTTTTGTTTTGCCGGAAGAGAGTCTTCAGCAATTGATTCGAACCAATCGATTGCGTGAAATCAGCTGCCCACAACCCGAGTATCCAGCGGCAGCAAATGCGGCAAACATTCATGGCACCGTTCGATTACGCGCCCTGATTGGCACGGACGGACGCATTGCGCAACTCCACGTCATCGACGGACCCGCCCTCCTTCGCCAGACCGCGCTAGACAGCGTATGGAAGTGGAGGTTTGAGCCACCGTTTCACGGCTCGGAGCACGCGCAGGTTCTGGGCGATATCTTAGTCCACTTCTGATCTCGTGATCTCTTTTGTTACTTTCCCAAAAGGAAAGCTATGGTTGCGGTGAACGGTGAACAACCAACTCGTGCGGGACACGAAATCGGTTGACCTGGGCGGGAACTTCCCGAATAGGTGCTGAGAAGACTTATCGCCCCATTTTGTGTTTGCTGGCGTTGATGGCTGAGCGGGCTTCGCGGTCGGCTTCGCGGCGTTTTTCGGTTTCGCGCTTGTCCCAGTCCTGTTTGCCCTTGGCGACGGCGAGTTCGCACTTGACCCGGCCATTTTTGAAGTAGAGGCGGGTGGGGATGAGCGTATGGCCCTTGATCTGCGTCTTTGCCATAAGCCGCCGAACTTCTTCTTTGTGCATCAGCAATTTTCGTGTGCGGGTTTCGTCGTGGTTGGATATATTGCCGTGTGAATAGGGCCCAATATGCAGATTCAAGAGGAAGGCTTCGCCGTCCTTGATGAGGCCGTAGGAGTCCTTCAGATTGGCTTTTCCCTCACGAATGGACTTGACCTCGGTTCCGCGGAGGGCGACGCCGGCCTCGAACTTGTCCAGCAGGAAGTAGTTGTGGCTGGCGACCCGGTTATGGGCGGCATCGCGCTCGCCGGAGGCCACAGGGTCGCGAGGCTTCGCCTTTTTCTCCGGTCCGGGGGTGTCGCGGGGTACGATAGTGTGGCTGGTTTGGCGCGGCATAGGGGAAAGTCCCTTAAACTTTCATCGTAGCATCGCAACGCTAACCCCCATATAGCAGTGGGGCTTTGCTAGAATGAGGCATCGTTTTGGTAGGAAGCACCAATATCGGAAAATTTGTAATTGCTGGCGTCGAGAGGGCCATGGTCTGCCCACGTCCGTTTAGTTCGGAAGGCCAGTCCTCGGCGATGCCCGGGAGTCCGATGAAAAGCCGCGTTCAATCTCCGGCACCCTCCGTCCCCGCTCTTTCGAGTCCGCGATTCTGGATTCTTGTCGCGGGAATTTTTGCCCTGCTTAGTATGGATTCGGCAGGTGCGTTTGCGCAATCTGCGAACACCTACTACAAGCGGGCACAAGCTGCGGAATCCCGCGACGATTTCGATACAGCGTTTCAGGACTATCAGAAGGCTTATTCGATGTCGCCGAATAACGAGAGTTTTCGAGCGGCATTTTACCGCGTGCGATTTACAGACGCGGCGATGCACGTGACGAAGGGGCGGAATCTGCTCGCGGCCGGCAATGAAGAGGGCGCACTTGTGGAGCTGTTGCGTGCGAACGAGATCGATCCAAGCAACGAGGCAGCCCAGCAGGAGATTGCAAAAATCCGGGCAAGTCACGGCCAAGAGCCAGCGGTTGACGCCAGCTCTCCCATGACCGTGCAAACAGGGGAGGAGATCGCGTCCATGGGATCTCCGGCGCAGTTGAAGCCCATGTCGAATGAGCCACTGACGCTGCATATGGCCCAGGACTCAAAACTTGTGTACCAGGCAATTGGCCAGGCTGCCGGCGTCAATGTTCTCTTCGATCCTGACTACATCTCAAAGCGGATCCAGGTCGATCTGAACAATGTTTCATTGCTCGATGCTTTGCGTATTGTGGGCACCCTTTCGGGAACGTTCTGGCGTCCGATCACGCAGAACACGATCTTTGTTGCGCAGAACACGCGATCGAAGCGCGCCGAATTGGAAGAACAGGCAGTACAGACGTTTTATTTGTCGAACGCGTGGCAGCAGAACGATCTGAACGACGTACAGACCGCCTTGCGCAACGTAATGCCAAGTGCGAAAGTCTATGGCGTTGCGAGCCAGAACGCGATTGTAATGCGGGCTACGCCCGACGAGCTTCTCCTGGCGCAGAAGCTGGTTAATGATCTGGACAAGGCGCGGCCCGAGGTGGTGGTCGATGTGGCTGTGCTTGAAGTCAGCAAGAACTGGGAGCGCAACCTTGGCATCACCTGGCCGTCGAGCGCCAGTGTGGCGATTCAGCCGCCGACTTCGAGCAGTTCCTCGACGACCTGTCCGACGGGGAGTACAAATTGCACTCCGACGTCGACGTCGACCAATCCCACGCTCTATAACCTGGCACATCTGAATTCCAACGACTTTGCGGTTACGGTTGGGGCGGCCACCGCGAACGCGCTTCTGACCGACAACAACACCAAGATCCTGCAGAATCCGCAGATTCGTGCCGCCGACCAGCAGAAGGCTACGCTGAAGATCGGATCGAAAATTCCCATTGCTACGGGTTCCTATCAGACCGGTGCGGCGACCGCGCTGGTCAGTTCGCTCGTGAATACGCAGTTCCAGTACCAGGACGTGGGCGTAAACATCGAGGTCACCCCGACGGTTCACTTTGACCGCGATGTCACCCTCAAGATCAAGATTGATGTTTCAGCACAGAGCGGTTCAGTAACCATCAGCGGTGTAACTGAGCCAATCCTGAGCCAGCGTGTCGCGGAGCAGACGATACGCTTGCGCGAGGGAGAAGCCAACATTCTGGGAGGCATCAACGAAACGCAGATTCAGGACAACTGGAGCGGAATTCCGGGGCTCAGCCAGATTCCGATTTTGCGCTACCTGTTCGGGTCGAGGGACAAGATCAGGCAGGATGACGAGATCGTCTTCCTTGTGGTTCCACATGTGGTGCGAACACAGAATCTTACACCGGACAACCTGCGGAAGATCGATACCGGTCCGGGAAGCCAGGGGGTCGAGTTGCGCCACATTTCCACTGGCGCGACTGGTATCACTCAACCTTCGGTGGCAGCACCTCCAACGGCCAATCGTCCGGCCCCAGGCGCGTTGCCGGGGCCAAGTGCGGAGTCGGCTGCGCCCGCGGCGCTAGCCCAGATGCGGTCATCCGCGAATGCCAATGCTGCGGCGGCGGACGCAAACCGTGTGCCGCGGCAGAAGCCAGCCCGCCGCCAGGTTCGCCTGCCTCCCAGGGCTCAGCTGGGAAAGTCAATCTCATGTTGAATTCACCCGGAAAGGTGACCGACGGAACTACGTTCCAGGTGCCGGTCGTTTTGACCGGAGGGACGGACGTTTCCTCTGTTCCCCTGCAGATTCAATATGATCCCTCGAAGTTGACTCTGGTCAACGTGGGCGACGGCGATCTGCTGAATCGTGATGGACAGATTGTGTCGATGGCGCACCGCGACGATGGTGGAAGCCTGACGGTGAATGTCTCGAGGCCGCCGGGCGCCCCCGGCGTGAGCGGAGCGGGTGTGGTCTGCGTCTTAACGTTTCAGGCGAGTAGCCAAGGGGCAGAGCGACCTGAGCATTACGCGAGCGGGTGCGATGACCAGCACCGGCGCGCCGTTGCAGGCACAAACCTCACAAACCACGATCGTTGTGCAGTAGGAGCATTGAAGGAATGACGGATCGGCGGCCAATCCGAAGGAATTCGGAGCGCGGCCTGACGCTGGTTGAGCTGATCGTGACCGTGGCGATTTTATCGATCCTGGCGTCGGCGGCGATTCCCATTGCGCGATTCAAGGTCAAACGGGATAAAGAGCGCGAACTGCGGCACGACCTATGGGAGATGCGCGATGCCATCGACCACTACAAAGACGCTGCAGACAAGGGCGCGATCCAGACCAAGGTGGACAGTCAGAACTATCCGCCCGACCTTGAGACGCTGGTTAACGGAGTCGATATTCAGGGCAAGAAGGTAAAGTTTCTACGTCGCATTCCTGTCGATCCGATGACGGGCAAGGCCGAGTGGGGTTTGCATTCGATGCAGGATGATCCGACGTCGGACTCCTATGGCGGGCAGAGTGTTTTCGACGTGTATTCGAAGTCGACAGGCACGGCGCTTGATGGAACCAAAGTATTCTACCTGGTAGGGCATTGATTTGTTGGGGTGGGATTCCGTGAACGAATGTCAATGGATGTAGGAGAATAGAGGTACAGATGCGCAGCCAAGGAAAACGGGAAGCAGGCTTCACGCTGATGGAGTTGATGATCGTGATGATGATCATCGGCATCCTTACGACGCTAGCCATTCCGAGTTTCAAAGCTGCGATCAAAGCTGCGCAGGAAGCGGTGCTCAAGGAAGACTTGCGCGTCATGCGTTCTGCAATTGATTCCTACACCATGGACAAACAGAAAGCGCCTCAATCGCTTGACGACCTGGTGCAGGAGGGGTACCTGAAGGCCATCCCTGAAGATCCAATGACCAAGTCGCGCGACACCTGGAACACGGATGTCAGTGATTCTCTGCACAGCCTGGATCAAACTGATCCCGGCATCGACGATGTGCACTCGGGGTCAACGGAAACAGGCTCGGACGGGCAGCCATATTCTGCGTGGTAGGTTTCGAGGGGAACTGAATGGCTCGAAGAACGATTGGATTGTTCCTGGTTGGATGGATGGTCGCGCTGAGTGGCGCGCTGCATGCCGAACCCACCAAGACCATCGTCTTGAAGGTATTCGACGGCAAGTCAGGGCGGCCGGTGGTGCCGACCGGGTACCAGGTGCGCATCAATCACGAGACAATGTTGCACCCGGATTGGGTGAAGCAGAATGACGACGGTACTGCTGAACTGACGATTCCCGCAGATGCCCACGATGTGACGCTTCATCTTGCTTACGAGGACTCCATGGAAATCTACGTCAACTGCGACAAGGAGAAGAACGCGTTTGGCGATGTCTGGTATCTTGTGCCCGAGATCATGTCGAAGGGGATGGTTACCGCAAACTTGTGCGCGAAGCCCAAGGTGAGTGAAAAATTCAAAACCACCGCCGCGCCAGGTGAACTCATCCTCTTTGTCCGAGAGAAGAACATGGCCGAACGCGTCAAGGACTGATGCGTTCGGTTGCGCCGACGCTACGGCGTGGGGAGAGCCTTCGATTGGCGCCTGACTCTGCATCCGTCAACTCCAGACTCGCCGCAGCTTGAGGCATTGAGCCTCTATTGGGCGCTCATGCGCGATGTGGCTGGCGATCAGGACGGAGAACCGAGCCTGGGCGGCAGGCTATTGTACGCAGGCACATTGGATATTCACAGCCGGGCGATGGTGATCGCAGGCAATGTTGCGGGCTGTGCAACGCTCGCGGTCGCTGAAGATCCAATGAAGCAAAAGCTGGCTATGCGCGATGGTGTAGTCGATTTCGTCGTTACGTCGCTGGACGAAGCTCTGCGCATTTTAAAGAATGAGATACGCAAGCATGCGGCAGTGGCGGTGTGTGTTGGCGCTGCTCCCGAGAAGGTTGAACGCGAGATGGTCGAGCGCGGTGTTCTGCCAGACCTGGTGTTTGCGGGGGCACCCGGCGAAGATCGGAACACGCCGTCCTTTGGGTTCGGCGCACGCCAGATTCTGTGCAGCGATCCGGGTTCCAGCCTGGCAATTGTGACGTGGCAGGTGGCGCAGGCGCCGGCGCGGTGGATGGCGAAGCTGGACGCAATTGCGCTCGACTGTCTTGCTTCCGATGAGAGCGCGCGGCGCTGGATTCGTTTGTCGTCGCGGTACAGCGGACGAGATGCCCAGGCACTGCGCGTGCTCTGTTGCGATTCTGAATCGGCAAAGCAGATTATCGAGCGCTTCGCGCAAGCGGTTCGGAATGGAGAGATCGCGGTGGAGGTGTCGGCGAGGCTGCTTGTCGGGGGCGAGACGAAGTGTTTCGCATTGTCGCCCAGCGCAAGAGACTAGGCCGGTTGTTCGGGATGCGGTGGCTTCGATGCGATTCCAGAGTTCTTTGATGCCGGCGCCGGTATTCGGCGGAGACGGGGAGCACTTCGTCGAGTTCGAAGGCATTCCTGATGGCAAGCAGGTTTCGGGTGCGCGCGTTGCCGCTGAGGCGGTCTACTCTTGGTTGCGACCACCAGAAAATCGCGACCCGCGTGGCGTAGCCAGTCGACGAGTTTGCCGTCGTTTGGCTGCGGGGGAATGTTGGAGTCAACAAGGCAGATGCAGAGTTTGAGGGTCTCGCGCTCGGCGAGATAGGGGTCGATGAACTTTGGCCATTCGGCTGAAATGGATTTCGAGATCTTGGCGTAGCCGTAGCCGGGAAGGTCGGCGAAAAGCAGTTTGCTCTGCTGGCGTGGGTCGAGCAGCGCGAAGAAGTTGATGGCGCGTGTGCGTCCGGGGGTCTGCGAGACTTTTGCGGCCTTTTCGCCCACCAGTGCGTTCAGGAGGCTGGATTTGCCCACGTTGGAGCGGCCAAGGAACGCGATCTCCGGCACCGTGGGAGCGGGGAACTGCGCCGCGGCGAGGGCGGAGAGCAGGAATTGCGTGGTGTAGCGCATCGGGGGCATGCCTATCTCATTCGCAGAGGACTCAGGAGCGCAGCCTCGCATTTTCTTGAGGATACAGGACCGAAGGCGGAGATGCACCGAATGCGGTATGTGCGCCGGACGCAATGCGTCTGTGCGAAAAGTAATGTGGTGTGACGAACGAACCACAGAAAGACACTACGCTCAGGACTAAACCTGCCCTATACTGCATTCACCTCTCATCAATTCATTTGGAGTCAACGTGCATACACTCGTTGTCATTTGTCTGTTGGCCGCGACTGCCAACGGGCCGGTAGTCCATACCATCAACCTTGAAGAGCCCCCTGTCACGCATCCGGCGCTCGCAAAGATTCCCAAAGGCCCCAACAGCCTCACGCTCTATAACGCGAAAGGCGAGAGAGTAGCGGAGTGCGACAAGAAGGATGACACGTTTTCGCACTGCAAGATGGAGCCGGGGTTCACCTTCGACGATGTGATGAATGCGTGGGTGCACGCTTTTCAAGATATGCAGGGCAAGTAGGGCATCGACGCTCCCACTCATGCGCAAAGTACGTGCTCAATGGGGCACAGAAGGAGTGGGTGGGTGATGCCGCTGACAGCGGGTTACTGCCGCGCAACCTGTCCGGATACGACGTCGGATGAGGGCGGAACGGCGGAGAGCACTTCGGCCTCTTGAGGAACTGCAGTTGGCAGCGGGCCTTCGAGCGCTAACGCCAACACCTCGTCCATGGTATCGACGAAGTGAAGCTTCATTGAGTTCTTGATGTTGTCTGGTAACTCGGCAACATCCTTTTCGTTGGCTTTCGGTAGAATGGTTTCGAAGATCCCTGCGCGCAGAGCGGCGAGAAGCTTCTCTTTCAAGCCGCCGATGGGCAGAACCTTGCCGCGCAACGTGATTTCGCCGGTCATGGCGATGTCGCGCCGGACGGGAATCTTGGCCAGAGCACTTGCAAGCGCGGTGGCCATGGTGATGCCGGCGGAAGGACCGTCCTTGGGTATTGCGCCCTCAGGGACGTGCAGGTGGATGTCGACGTTGCGATAGAACTCACGGCTGAGGCCGAGAGCCTGTGCACGGCCGCGGATGTAAGCCAGGGCGGCCTGAGCCGACTCCTGCATGACGTCGCCGAGCTGGCCGGTGATGGTGAGCTTGCCTTTGCCGTCGAGCACTGTGACTTCTGTGGTGAGGATGCTGCCGCCGACTTCGGTCCATGCAAGGCCGGTGACGAGGCCCACTTCGCTCTTCTCGTGGACCTCGGAATCGCGGAAGCGCGCCACGCCGAGGAATTCGCTGATGCTTGCAGCCGTGATCTCTTCCTTGTGCTTGGCACCTTTCTTCACAACGCGCCGGGCGACCTTGCGACACACGTTGCCAATTTCACGTTCAAGATTGCGGACTCCAGCTTCGCGGGTGTAGTTGCGAATGATTTCGAGGATAGCGTCGTCGGTGAAGACGACGTTTTTGTCGTTGAGGCCTGTTTGTTCGCGCTGTTTCTTCACCAGATATTGCTTAGCGATTTCGAGTTTCTCCTGCTCGGTGTAGCCTTGCAGGCGGAGGACTTCCATGCGGTCCTGCAACGGAGCGGGAACGGTGTGCAGGACGTTGGCGGTGGCGACGAAGAGGACCTGCGAAAGGTCGTAGTCCACGTCGAGGTAGTGATCCTGGAAGGTCGTGTTCTGCTCGGGGTCGAGGACTTCAAGCAGGGCTGAGGCAGGATCGCCGCGGAAATCGGATGCCATCTTGTCGACTTCGTCGAGCAGGAAGACGGGGTTCTTGGTGCCGGCGCGCTTCATGTGCTGGATAATCTGGCCCGGGAGTGCGCCGATGTAGGTGCGGCGATGGCCGCGGATTTCGGCTTCATCGCGCACGCCACCCAGCGAGAGGCGAACGAACTTGCGACCGGTGGCCTTGGCGATGGACATGCCGAGTGAGGTCTTGCCGACTCCGGGCGGCCCGACGAAGCAGAGGATGGAGCCCTTCGGGTTTTTGACAAGCTGGCGGACGGCGAGGAATTCGAGGATGCGCTCTTTGATTTTTTCGAGGCCGTAGTGATCTTCGTTCAGCACTTTTTCCGCGAAATCGATGGAGCGCGTTTCTTTGGACTTCTTCTTCCACGGAACCGCGAGCAGCCAGTCGATGTAGTTACGGCTCACGGTGGATTCGGCCGACATGGGCGGCATCGCTTCGAGCTTCTTGAGTTCCTGGATCGCTTTCTCGAGCGTTTCCTTTGGCATGCCGGCGGCTTCGATCTTCTTGCGGAGCTCGTCGAACTCACTCTTTTCGCCGCGGCCGAGTTCCTTCTGAATGGCCTTGATTTTTTCGTTGAGGTAGTACTCTTTTTGCGCACGCTCCATCTGACGCTTTACGCGCGACTGGATGTTGCGGTCGAGATCGAGCTTTTCGATTTCGATGTCGAGGACGTCGGCGATGCGCGCGAGGCGAGAAGCGGGGTCGAAGATGCCGAGCAGTTCCTGTTTTTCCTCGATACCCATTTGCAGATTGGCGGCGATGGTATCGGAAAGCTTTGCGGGCTCATCCATGCGAACTGTTGCGATGATGGTTTCGTAATTGAGCGACTGCTGGAGCTTCACATACTGCTCGAACAAAGTAGTGACGCGCTGCATGAGTTGTTCGACGGCGGGCGACATTTCAAAATCGGTTTTGCCGGTGCGCACGGTGGCGACGAAGAAACCATCCTTGTCGTTCACTTCGGTCGACTTTGCGCGCTCGACTCCTTCGACGAGAACCTTGATATTGCCGTCGGGCATCTTGACGCTCTGGACGATATTGCAGATGGAGCCGACCTGGTAGATCTCCTTGGCCTTGGGCTCGTCGATGGAAGCGTCGTGCTGCGTGGCAAGAAATATCTTGCGATCGCCATTGAGGGCTTCTTCAAGAGCGCGCACGCTCGAGAGCCGACCCACCACGAACGGGGTCATCATATAGGGAAAGATCACCATGTCCCGAATGGGCATCATGGGAAGTTTGCGCGGCTCGCTCTTATCTTTTGAAGAAGTCATAAATGCACCATGAATCTTAGACGCTGGACGATGCCAGGGGACTCATATATCCAGCGCGCCTTGTTGGGATTGTACAGCGGATTGGGCAGACGGAGGGCGCACGAATGCCTAAAGACTCAAAGGTCACATCCTCCAAGTGATGTGACCTTTGAGTATACGAAAGTCAATTGCCTGCAAGGAAAGTGTCGAGTGAGCGGTGATATCAGTTTGCGGTCGGAATCTTCGTTGCGTCGTCGACAGCCACGATTGCAACGTGATCCATGTGGCTTTCGATTTTGAGGCCAAGTTGATCTTCAAGAACTCTTTTCCATGCATGTAAAGATGTCAGTTCCCAGCTCAGGCGGCATGCTCACACTGAAGTCGTATGTGCCTTGCAGTCCTGTTTTATCGAGGACCGGAATCGCAGGACCGCCGGCTTTCACAGGAACGCCGGGGCTCTGTGGTGCGGGCATCGTGAATTGAATGGAAAGAAGATCGGCGAACTGCAGCATGTTACCCCGGAAGTGAAGTCCATGGCCAGATGAGGGAGCACTTCCATCCTGAACAGGCTTGATTTTCGGGCCATTCTTGCCGATTTCCAATTCATACACGCGCATCAATTTGCTTTCGGTGTGTTGTCTTCAAGTGGAAGCGGTCGACGACAAGCGCGCGCAGCATCAACTGCATCTGTTCTCCGGTCGCGCCTTCGGGAGCGCGTGCGGCAATGTCGTATTCATTATGGTCGAGCCATGGCGGCCCGGTGACCTGGTTGATCTGGCAGTGCCACGCTTCTGCAATGAGACGCCGGAGCGTGACGTTTATTCCGTTAAAACCGTCGGGCGAGTAGGAGATCTGGTTGTTGTAGTCGGGGCCGACTTCATGCTGGCTGGGGCGGATGGAGGCAGCTTCAAAAGACGATGCAGGTGGCTGCGGCTGCGCAAGTGCGACGGTGCTCAGGGAGACAAAAAGAACTGTGGGGAGCCGCAAGAACATGCGATTCACGATATGCGCAGCAATGCTGTAAATGCAAATTGATCGAAGGATCGAGTTGGGCACAAGAAGCAACCCCTCCATCAAAGAGGGGCTGCGGAACAATGAAACGATTGGTTTGTTTAGCCGGCCTTTTCGAGGAGGCAGAGAGAGAGATCGCGGCGCTCGACCATGTCCTTAGTGATTTCGAGGTCGCGCACCTTTTTGTTGCTGGGCAGGTGATACATCAGGTCGAGCATCAGCTCTTCAAGAATCATGCGCAGACCGCGCGCGCCGACCTTGCGAGCCAGGGCCTCACGGGCGATTCCACCGATGGCTTCCTGCGTGAAGTGGAGGCGAACATTCTCGTACTCGAGCAAGCGCTGGTACTGCTTGACGATCGCGTTGCGCGGCTTGGTGAGGATTTCGACCAGAGCCGCTTCATCGAGCTCATCGAGGATGCCCATAACCGGCAAGCGGCCGACGAACTCCGGAATCAATCCGTACTTGATGAGGTCCTGTGGTTCAGTTTTGCGGAGCAACTCGGTATCGCGATGCGAGCGCGAAGTTGCTGCATCGGCCTCAGCATCCACAGATTTAAAGCCGAGCGCCTTTTTGCCGACGCGTCGGCCGACTACCCGCTCAAGGCCGACGAAGGCGCCACCGCAGATGAAGAGGATATTTGTGGTGTCGACCGCGGTGAACTCCTGATGCGGATGCTTGCGTCCACCCTGGGGCGGCACATTGGCAACGGTGCCTTCGAGGATCTTGAGCAGGGCCTGCTGCACGCCCTCGCCGGAGACATCGCGAGTGATCGAGGGGTTCTCGTCTTTGCGGCCGATCTTGTCGATTTCGTCGATGTAGATGATGCCCTGCTGGGCGCGGGTGACATCGCCGTCAGCCGCTTGCAGGAGTTTGAGGATGATGTTCTCGACATCTTCGCCGACGTAGCCGGCTTCAGTGAGCGTGGTTGCGTCAACGATGGCGAAGGGAACGTCGAGCATCTTGGCCAGGGTGTGGGCCAGGAGAGTCTTTCCGGAGCCTGTGGGCCCGATGAGCAGGATGTTCGATTTTGCGAGTTCGACTTCGTTGTTGCGCATGCGATTCATCTGCACGCGCTTGTAGTGGTTGTAGACGGCGACAGCAAGTTTCTTCTTGGTCTGATCCTGGCCGATGACGTAGTCGTCGAGGAAGCTTTTGACCTCTTGTGGCTTGGGCAGGTGGCCGGCGGCATTGGCGGGATGTGTGGCATCTCCGCGGTCGTCCTCAAGGATGGAGTTGCAGACAGCGACGCACTCATCGCAGATGTATGCCCGTGGATAGTCGCTGGGCGACGAGATCAACTTCGCTACGGCGTCCTGCGATTTGTGGCAGAACGAGCACCGCAGCGCTTCTTCAGGTCCCGTGCGCGTTTTCATTCTTCTGCTCCCCTTGGCCTCGCGAATTTGAATCCGCTTACTGATTGTTCGGCCGCTATGTCCGCGGCCGGTCGATGATTTCGTCGATGATGCCGTATTCCTTTGCTTGCGCCGAGTTCATGATGAAGTCGCGTTCCACGTCGCGTTCAATGCGGTCGAGCGGCTGACCGGTGTGCTTTGCCATCAGGTTATTGGTGATCTCGCGGATGCGGAGGATTTCGCGTGCATGAATATCGATATCCGTCGCCTGGCCGCTCAGCCCACCCATTGAAGGCTGATGGATAAGAATGCGCGCGTTTGGCAGCGCAAACCGCTTGCCCTTTGTTCCGGCGAGCAACAGAAATGCACCCATGCTGGCCGCCTGACCAATGCAGTATGTCACGACATTGTTGCGTATGAACTGCATTGTGTCATAGATTGCCAACCCGGCGGTAATGGACCCCCCGGGGGAGTTGATGTAAAGCTGGACGTCCTTCTCCGGATCTTCGCCAGAGAGGAAGAGCATTTGGGCAACGATGAGATTGGCTACCTGATCATCGATCGGCGTGCCGAGGAAAATGATGTTATCGCGAAGCAGACGGGAATAGATGTCGTAGGCGCGCTCGCCGCGACTCGTCTGCTCAACCACCATGGGAACCAGTGCCATTCGAGTTTTATCCCTCGCGGGGTTATTGCCCCGTCCTATTTGATGGCCGTGGGTTCCGGGATGGTGCAAGTTCCGGTCAGCACGGCGGTTTCGCCAACTCAACGACTACGCGGGCAATCTTTCGTACAGCAGACTTGCGGTTTTTTCGCGTTTCAATTGTTCCCGGATTCTAGCGAGGCCGCCATCGTCAGTCAAACGCTGGCGGAGGGTCTCGTAGGGTTCGCGGGACTGGATTGCCGCCAATTGTAATTCCCGGTCCAGCTCTTCGCCTGTGACCGTAACACCTTCTTTTTCAGCGATTCGGTCCATCAGGATATGGGCTTTGACCTCGGCGACAGCGGAGTCGCGCTGGGCGCCGCGGAGCCGGCTGAAATCGAGCTTGCGCATCTGTTCAGGGTTCATGCCCTGGGCGGCGAGGGCCCGCAGGCCACGCTCGAGGCGGGCGTCAATCTGGTCTTGCACAAGGCTTTCCGGCACAGGGAACTGGTATTTATTGACCAATTCGGCAAACAGGCGGTCCTTGGTCTCGGCTTCGACGGTGCGGCGCTTGCGATTGGCCATGTGTTCGCGGATACGAGACTGCAGATCGTCCAAACTTTCGTAATTCCCGACTTCCTTTGCGAAGTCGTCGTTCAATTCGGGAAGAGTCCGCCTTTTGATGGCTTTAACGGCGACATCGTAGGCGACTGTCTTGCCCTGGAGCTTGGCTTCGGGGTAGTCGGCCGGGTAGATCACTTCGGCTTTCAGCTCCTGCCCTGCTTTGGCGCCGCGCAGAACCGCGGTGAAGGCTTCCACCGTGTCTTTGCCGCCAACTTCAACGAGGGAGTCTTCGCCGGTGATGGGAGAGGCTTCGGCATCTTCGGACACGATGCCGGTATAGGAGATCTCAGCCCAATCGCCGTCGACGATGGGGCGATCTTCTTCGACGGGCTCAACGATGGCGCGGGACTCGCGAAGCTGGGTTATCTCGTGCGCGAATTCTTCGTCGGTCACTTCGACTGAAGGCTTTTCGACGGCAACCTGTTCATAGCCCTCGATGGAGAAGTCCGGCAGGTATTCGAAGACAGCCCTGACGTGGAGCGGCTGGCCTTCGTCAACGGTGAGTTCGGTTACCTGCGGCTGGCCGACAGGGCGGATGTTCAGCTCGCGGACGCCTTTGCTGAAGCGGTCGGGGAGCAGGCCGTCGATGACTTCTTTGCGGATCTCGGTGGCAAAGCGGCGGCGGACTACGGCCTCGGGCACCTTGCCGGGGCGAAAGCCGGGAAGCTTGGCGTATTTCTGATAGTTGCGAACGACGTTACGGAAGGCCTTGGAGACTTCCTCGGCGGGAACGTCCAGCACCAGTTCGCGGGTGCATTCCGGATTAAGGACCGGGCCGTGCTGATGTTCGTGGTTATGATCGTGTTCGTGATCGTGGCCTTCGTGGCCGATGCGATTCTTCGGGCGTACCCGATGCAGGGTTAGTTTCGAGAGTGTCAGCGGTGCTCAACGTTGTACCTTCCGGGCGCGACAGGCGCCAAATCTTGCTGCTACAGCGGGCTGTCGCCAGACGGCAACAGCGTCGTGTGGCGGGGATAATGCCTCAATTCATGGTAAGAGGGTTTGCAGGGGCGGTCAAACCGGCCACGGCCGGAAGGGTTGCCTGGCGGACCGGGGATGACACGTTACTGCTCAGACACCCCTGGTTTGCGAACGTAAGGCAGAAAACGGGGGTGGGCGGCGCCGCACTGGGAGTAGTGCATCCGGGCTTCGCTTGAGGCTCAGCTCGCCGTTGACGGGTTTCGCACGTCGAATGCGTCGTCATCCTCCTGGCCATCGTCCTCCCACCAGCAGACAGGACATAAGGCCAGCGTGCCTGGCGCGTCAAGAGTCCTGTGCCCGCAGCAAGGGCATCGAAAAAGGATCGGTGTCGTCCCCATGCCCGGATTGACGGGTTTTGATGATTGACGGTTTACAGGATCCTTGTGGGAGGATTATCAAAGTCCCCGCTGTGCATTTCTGTCCCTGCCCTTGAACGGGGAGCGAAGGCCGTGGGCTGTAGAATCGGGGCCGCAGGAGGAATTCGAACTTGATGCGCGCTCGCAGGTTTTCGCAGATCGTTTCTGTTCATCTCAATGCTGATGGTGTCGGTGTCTGCTGCTGCTCCCTCTGACGCCCGAGCGGAAGGGCTCCAACCTTTGAAGGTCGCAATCGTGGGTCTCGAGCACGGCCACGTGGAGGGCTTCCTCTCGCAGCTTCCGAAGCACACAGATGTGCAACTGGTGGGAATTGCGGACGCAAACACAGAGTTGTGGCAGAAGTACGGCAAGAAGTATTCGCTGCCGGACGCGCTGTTTTACAAGAGCGAAGCGAACATGATTGAGCGCACTCGCCCGCAAGCAGTGCTGGTGTATACGTCGATCGGCGAGCACCGCCATGCGATTGAGGTTGCAGCGCAGTATGGCGTATCGGTGATGGTGGAGAAGCCGCTGACGATTTCTCTTGAGGACGCGCTGGCGATTCGCAGCGTGGAACGGGAGCACAAGATACAGGTACTGGTGAATTACGAGACGACGTGGTACCCGAGCAACAGGGCTGCTTATGAAGAGGTCCGGCGAAGGGCGGATTGGCGAGATTCGGCGCGTGGTGGTGCACGATGGGCACCAGGGGCCGAAGGAGATCAACGTGCCGCCGGAGTTTCTGAGCTGGCTTACCGATCCCGCGCAGAACGGAGCGGGCGCTCTTTATGACTTTGGCTGCTATGGCGTGGACCTGATGACGTGGCTGATGCACGGAGAGACGCCGCAGACAGTGACAGCCGTGGTGAATCATGACAAGCCGCAGATTTATCCGAAGGTCGACGATGATTCGACGATCATCTTGCAGTACCCGCATGCGCAGGCCGTGATTATGGGATCGTGGAACTGGCCCTTTGGGCGGAAGGATATGGAGGTCTACGGCGCGACGGGCTATGCGATCACGGTGGCGGCGGACCAGATTCGAATTCGGCATGAGCACGATTCTGAGGAACACACGGCGACTGCACCGGAGCTGCCTGCGCACGAACGCGATTCGCTCGCGTATCTCTCGGCGGTACTGCGCGGAGAGATACAACCCAAAGGCGATCTGACAGCGCTCGATACGAATGTGATCGTGATGCAGATTCTGGATGCGGCGCGGGAATCGGCGCGGACGGGGCGGAGCGTGAAGCTAAATCGGCTGGGGGACTGACCGGCCAGAGGCGGCCCGGACCAACGGGACATTAATGCGGGCTCATTTGCCTGTCGATCCAGATTGAAGGACGTTGAACGGGGAGCGCGATTCATTCCCCGAGGGTTGGCGTGAGAACCTCTGCCGCAAACCCTTCCACCGTTTTCCCAGTCGATCGGAAGCGAAAAAGAGGTGCCCGGCAGTTAGCGGTCCGAGGACACGGTGATGTCCCACGGCGGCCAAGGCCATGGACGCAATGCAGCCGCAGCGTTCGCAGTCTGGATCTCCACCAAACTGGCACGGAGTAATGCGGGTTTCGAGGTCGGCAGAGATGATGCTGGTGGTTCGCGCAAAGACGCATTCCGCCGGGCTATGGGGCGGGGATGCAATTTCACGGATGAGATTCTCCGGCATCTCCAAGCCAGGGTATTTCAATCGCAACTGACGAAGTTCAGAGACGATCTCAGCGCGTTGGGTCGGATTGAGGATTTCCGGATCCGTTGCTCCGCGTTGCGGGGTGAAGATGCTGAACCACACCTTTCCTGACTTCAGGGATTGCAGTCCAGAAACGAAGAAATTCGTCCAGGTACCCGGGCCGTCCGGCAATTTGCGACGTGATCGTGCAATGGACGGTGATGCGTGCTCCCTTGATGTTCTTGAGGATGCGGTCGTAGGTTGCCGGTTTGCGCCGCGCATCATGTTCCGGTTGAAGACCGTCGATGGAGACGACGACGTTCAGCTTTTTGAGAGCCATCCAATGGGCGGGGATTTCGCGGAATGCGCTGGTGACGACCTGGGTATGGACGCCGCGGCTTTCGATCTGGGGCAGAAGGGAATCGACTTCGCGATAGCGGACGAGCGGATCGCCCCCCACGAGGGAAATGTGAAGGGGCTTATGCTCGTCGATCAAGGCGAGAACGCGTGAGATCAGATCGCTTCCGCGAAAGTCAGAGAGGTCCCGGAGCCGGGATTGCCCGCCGAGATGCGCGTCGTCGAACGCGTAGCATCCAGGGCATCTCAAGGGGCATTCCTTGGTGATCTCGATGGACAGTGAGGGCGCGCGACCAGCAAGAATGCGCGCCCATGCGTGGAGAACTTCGGATTTTTTCATGGCTTCTCGCTACGAACAAATCAGATCTGTTTAGAGTGACAATCAACGAGCCGTTCGCAATATGTGCTTGGAAGGCTGTGAATCAGATCTGAAGGGGAATGTTGAACGCATCCGAAGCAGGCTTGGTACGAGAGACCAAAATCATCCACGCAGAGCGAGCGTCTCCCAGCGAACTGCGGGTTAAACACAATCCCGCTCGATGGCTGCGCGTAAACAGCGAATGGACCCACTGACTAGAGTGTTTTGGCAGTACCAACGCTAGACAGAGAACGGTCAATACCATGAGCGCACCCAGCTCAAAATCCTGGCCGCCGTGCATGAACCGATCCCACCCCCACAGATATTGCGTAAGAGGCATCGTCAAGATCGATACTGCGCACAAAACTAAGAGAGAGAGCGCCATCCACGTGAGCGGTCGACCCGCATATGGATTGCGGTCGCAATTACTCACTTTCAGATTATGTTTTCTGTTCAATAGCCTTTTCACACACTGCTCGAATGCGCGTTCTGTCAATCTGCTGCTTTGGATGCCTATCCGTGGTGATGGGTCGCTTCTTTCAAATCGCATTTCCAATACGATTTTGACTTCCTTCGCTGTTTGACGAACGCCATCCTGAGTTGTTTACTGCGGGCATCGATCGAACTGACAAATGAAGAGGCGCCGGTTAGACCTCGAAATTGAGACGACTACCGAACGGGTGCGTCTGCGGATCGCTAGAGTCTCCGGTAGAGTCTGCCGTTGCGGAGATCCGGTGCGATGTCTGCGCTCTTGATCAGGTGGGTAAGTTGCTGATGCCATGCAACGTCGCGCCACATGCCGACAAACTGTGGGCCACAAAAGTTGCTGGTGGCAATCGCGAGCCAACGACCCGACGATGCGGCGCGGCGGACGCCGATTGCACAGAGGTCCTTGACCCAATCCCACTTGAGCAGGGGCCAGTCCTTGTAGTCGACGACGGCCCAGCACTCCGTAGTGATCAAAGGCATCTTGATTCTGCGAGAGACGTTGGCGAAGACGTCGACGGCTTTGACCAGACCGGCTTGCCAGTAATCTGGGCGTGCACGGTAGATGTCTTCTCCCTTGAGGCTCAGGCTGGTGTAGCCCTTGGCATCGAAGCGTTCGTAAGCGTAGCCGGCGAGCTTGTAGAACTCGCCGCCATACTGCTGGGCCATCCAAATATGAGGATCGAGGAGGTCGAAGTCGCTCAAGTCGGGGCCAGTCAACTGGCCGGGGCTGGTGGCAATGGAATAGAACAATGGCATCGAGGGATACTTCGCGCGGACCAAGGCGATCGATTTATGCATGAAGTCAAGCGACCGGACCTTGTCCCACTGGCCGTAGGTCAGTGGCTTCATGAACGGAGCCCAGTCATCGCCGGGCCACTCGTTGCAGAGATCTGTGTAGAGGATGGAATCGATAAGGCCGGCGCTGGAGATCAGGTCGAGCGTCTTGATCCAGTTTGCGGCCATGACTTCAGGGCCGGTGATAGTCATGCGGGTGTCGTCGTCGTCCTTGCGATACCAGGTGGAGAGGCCGACCTTGATGCCGCGGTCACGGCATTTGCCGATGAAATCAAATAGCGCCGGCAGCAGAACGATCCGGTTCACGTCAGGTGATCCCCACACCTGGGTGTTCCATTCGGGCCAGAGTGTCCAGGTTTTGTGAGGGTCGGCGGCCAGCAGATGCGGGAAGGGATCAATGCGCACGGCGTTGTAGCCCCGTTCCTTCAATTCATCCAGGGCGCGATCCCAATCTTCGTAGCCGGCGCCGGGCCAGCGGCGCTCGATCCAGGAAAATTCCCACATGGTGATGGCGCTTGGGTGCGTGGCGGAGGCTGCGATTGCGTCCGCCCGGCGATTTGAAATTGCCGACAGGGCTGCCAGAGATGCAGCGCCGTCAAGAAATTCCCTTCGATTCATGAATCGCTCCAGAGTCAAAATACTCGTGTGGTTCAGCGGAGCATCCGAAAGCCCTGCGCATCAAAAGCGAAGATCCTATTGTGGCGATACATGGTAGCAGGCTTCTGCCGCGTTCGACCCCAAGGCGGCGCTGGCCGAATCCGTCTCAATTTTGCTTAGAGCCGTCACTTCCGCATTGTTCAACGCACGACGATAGACTCGCACTTCTCCCACATCGCCGTTGAAGAAGAGTCCGTCGTCGCGTTGCGCTCCGATAAGCAGCGGTCCTGGGCCCGCGCCCCACGGAACCAGGTCGCGGATTGTTTCGACTTCGCGGCCGTTGACGTAAAGATGCAACTCGCCCAGCGTCTGATCGAAAACGGCTGCGGTGTGGACCCAGGTGTCCACCGCGAGACCATCACCGCTTGCCCAGTAATCGGTCCAACGGGTTCCGAATGTCGTGGCACCCCACTGCGCAGCCGGATTTGGTCCGAAACCAAGCCGCCATTGTGAGCCCCACCTTGGACCCACCTGCGAAACCCACGCGGAATAGGCTGCGGGCTTGTTCGGGCGCACCCATGCCGTGACGCTTATGGAGCCCGCGTTATTGAAGTCGGGATTTCCCGGGATCTCGATGAATGCACCTTCGCCGTTGAAGCGATAGGCACTATCGGGCCAGCCGTGGCGATCTGGCACAAGGATTGCTGCGTGAACCGTTGGCGCGATGTTCGGGTGACAGACATCGGCGGCCGCTCCCTGCATGGGAAGGTAAGCAACGAGTCCGTCATTCAGACTCACACTGGTCCCATAATTATTTGCCGGGGAGACGTCGGCATCGAATCCAGGCAGGGCTCGGAGCTTTTTCGCGTCTTCGGTGCGGCCCTTAGAATCGAGGGCTTCGACTAGATTCCGACGCTCGATCGGATCGAAACGGAAGTCGTCGGCAAACTCCGTTTTAAGACGCTCCCAATGAGCACCAAGGTTCTCCGCGTCGGTGGCCGCAACCGCGTCAAGCATCGGTCGAGCCACCGAGAATTCCGGCAGGGGCTTATCGTCGAAGGTGGAACCGAAGCGGCGGGCCCATGCATGCCGGCGACGTTGTGCCTCACTCAGGTACCGTGCAGGACCGGAGGCGAGATGTGGATCGGGCTGCGCCAGATCTTCAAGGGCGCGATAAAAGGCACGGAATCCCACCGAACCGTGAGTCTCACCGGGAAAAACGTCGTAGCGATATTCCAGGTCGGCATTGGGGCTGCTTTCGAAAGTCTTTGCGAAGCGTAAGGCGCCGACAGCGATATCCGCCTCCTCATCTCCGCCTGCGCCAATGAAAACAAAGCGAGGCGCCGAGCCAGGTTTAGCGATCGCTCTGCCGAGCAGAGCAACGAAGCGATCATCGAGCCCGAAGCTTGGGCTTAGCGCAATGTTTGCGCGAAAGACCTCAGGACGGCGAATGAACGCGTAAAGCGAGAACATTCCCGCATTGGAGTGGCCAGCGAGGATGCGGTAGGAGCCGATGGGGTACTCGGCCGCAAGGTGAGGGATCAATTCGTCAGCGAGGAACGATAGGAACCGATCCGAAGGTCCCGAGGCGAATTCGCCGGATTCGAAAGTTGGAGTCAAATCGCGACCGCGATCGGTATTCACGACTCCAGCAACGACCATAGGCGGCAGGCGGCCATTCGAGACAAGATGATCCACAACGACAGCGACCTTGGTGAAGTTCCATTCGCCGTCAAGGACGATGAGAAGCGGCATGTTTGGTTTGAGCTCATGCGGCGCGGATACGAGGATGTCTCGTTTCTCCGCTAGCATTTTGGATTGCACCACCTCGTGTTTACCGATGGTCAGGTTGAACTCCTGTGCGACCGACATCGGGATGAAGGCTCCGCATGCTGTAAATGCGAGAACTATGCTGCGGTGACGGAAAGAAATCATGGACATTCTCCGCTGTAAAAAAGCAATTACCGATCTTCTTGAGCGTTTCGCGCGCAAGTATAAGAGGAAGGCTATTCGTTTGTCTGTGAGGGAGAGGGGCGCCGGTGCCAGGGAGGGGTCATTCGCCGAGGTGGCGGCGAAGATCTTCAGGGTGGCTGGTGTGAGCGTAGGCTGTGTCGCGGGAGATGCGCTGATTGCGGATGAGTTCAGCCAGGGACTGTTCGATGGTCTGCATGCCTTCGGAACGGCCGGTTTCAATGTTGGCCCTGAGTTGATGGTCGTCTCCACGGCGAATGAGATTGCGGATTGCAATTGTGGCCATGAGGATTTCGACGGCGGGATAGCGATCGATTCCGTTGATGGCGGGCAAGAGGCGCTGATGAATGACGGCCAGCAAGGCAAGCGAGAGTTGACGCCGCATCTGGGATTGAAAGCCTGCGGGGAAGATGTCGAGGATGCGCGAAACCGTCTGGGCTGCGTCGTTGGTGTGCAGCGAAGTGAGGACCAGGTGGCCGGTTTCGGCGGCAGTCAAAGCGGCTGCCATAGTTTCGGCGTCGCGCATCTCGCCGATGAGGATGACGTCGGGATCCTGCCGCAGGACGGCGCGAACTGCCTGGGCAAATCCGGGCGTGTCCGATCCTACTTCGATTTGCTCCACGAGTGAGAGCTGATTTGGTTGCTGAAATTCGATCGGGTCTTCGATGGTGATGATGTGGTCATGGCGGGTGCTATTGATGGCGTTGATCAAGGCTGCCATGGTGGAGGTCTTGCCACAGCCGGTGGCGCCGGTGAGTAGGATGAGCCCCTGGCGTCGCTCCGCGAGTGCGGCGAGCGATTGCGGGAGATGGAGCGACTCGAGCGTGGGGATTTCCCTGGGGAGGATGCGGATCGAAGCTGCGATGGTTCCGCGCTGGAAGTGGACGTTGGCGCGAAATCTTCCTGCGGAACGGCGCTCGAAGCAGAAATCCAGACACTTTTGCTGATTCAGTTCCTCAAGCCGGGACGGCGAGAGCAGGGGCGTTAATAGAATCCAGATGTCGTCGACCGAGAGTTCGCCGCCCGGGAGTGATTTGAGTGCACCATTAACGCGGAGAGTTGGAGGCGACCCGTTGACCAGGATGATGTCCGATGCGTTCAGTGCAAGCGCTTCTGACAATAGATGGTCGACCAGTTCTGTGCTTTCCACGGCAGAATCGGCCGGAGGTGGATGGCTGACCGGCAGTCGGCGGTGATGATTCCGTTTGCATAAGGAAGGGATGAAGCTCTGTGCGGGACTAGGGTTGCTTGAATGACGCGTTTGCCGGGAATTTCGCTCCGTGCGGCAAAAATCCCTCGTTGGCTCCGACCTAAGGTCAATGTTTGAGGGCCATGAAAGGCCCGGAGGATGGCGCACCTCCCGGGCCTCTCAGGCGCGATGACGGTGAAGAAGCTAGGGAACGAAGACCTTCAGGCGGACATGCCATTTTGTGCTCTGGCCGGGTTTGAGAGTGACCATGCCGGTATCCATCGAGCCCCAGATTTTTTTATCGAAGGGATCGGCGAAGTTGAACTGGTCTTCGACAGCGACGAAGTTCTTGGCTGGCGGGGCGTAGGCCTGGATGGTCTTGATCTCCGGTGAAACGCCTTCGATTCTCACGCCGTATTTCGCGGCGGGGTCAGTGATGTTGACGGTGACGACGCCGTTCTTCCAGTCGAGGTGGCTCCAGTTGTCGTCGTAGAAGTTCTTGCCGAGGGCTTGCCCGTTGCGAAGGTCATATTGCCCGGTGACGGGGATGAGTTTTCCGGTGGGAAAGACGTTGTCGTAGTTGTCGACCTTGGCCAGCATGGAGGCAGGAATCTGCAAGCGAGCCTGGGTGCGGTCACCGGAGGGGAAATTGAAGTAGGGATGCCAGCCAATGGCGATCGGCTCGGATTCTTTGCCGACGTTGTCCGCGACGATCACGGCATCGACGGCATCGGCGGTAAGGCTGATGGTGAAGTGGAGATCGGTTTTCGAGAGCCAGTGGCCGCCGAAGTCGCCGGCATGAATGACGCCTGTGATTTCCTTGCCGCCGGGGATGGTCTTCTCGGCGACGTCGTCGGTATGGGCTTTCAGAATTAAACCGTGCATGGCATGACGCTCAGCGCCGGGTTCCTTGCCGATGTTGTTCGCCGGCAGGGTGATGGTGTGGCCGTGCCACTCGGTCGTCAGAGTCTTGCCATCCGCGGAGAGCTTGCCGCGAATGCGATTGGGGTAGGGGACGAGGAATGCTGATCCAAGGCGGTAGCCGAGGTCGCCGTTGGCGTTATCGTCCTGGTCGAGCATTTTCTTGGATTCTGCCAAATCGGGTGAGGCGAGGACGTCGACATTTCCGCGGCCCGGGAAGTTGGCGGTGATCTGCAGCAACTCCATGCCGCGGCCGGGCATGACGGTGATGCTGGTGAACTCCGGCTTCGTGGTGCTGGTTGCCTTGCGAGTAATGGTGACGATCTTTTGTCCGCCAATTTCGGTCGAGGACTGGGCTTGTGCGCTCATCATTCCACAGCTTGCCACAATGGCCGGGAGGACGAAGGAAAGAACATAGATACGAAGAGAAGGCTTCATCGCAATCCATCCCTGAAAATGCATTCGGATTTCCCGAAAGTGCTTTCCGACCGGACGATTCGCGGCGCGTGAAAGCGTATTCCGGAAGCGGCCTCATTCTACGACATGGCGCCTTAAACTGTGGTGTGATTGAGACTGGTACGAAATTCCGACGTGGGGTTCTCCGCTGCTGCAGCGGATAGAATCGGAAGTGGCGCGGCGGCATTTCTGCCCAGTTTGCACGGGAAAGTGGATCTGATCATCGATGAAATCCTTGTTGCTGGAAGAGTACGGAAAATTTGCCATCGCAGAAGTGCCGCGGCCGGAAGCCTGGCGAGCAGGAAGTGCTGGTGCGCGTAGCGGCCTGCGGCATCTGCGGCAGCGATGTGCATGGGTACGATGGATCGTCGGGCCGACGTATTCCTCCGCTGGTGATGGGACATGAAGCGGCCGGAGTCATCGTTTCGGTTGGCCGTGGTGTTACAGCGTACAAGCCAGGTGATCGCGTCACGTTCGATTCGACGGTCTACTGCGGCAAGTGTCTCTATTGCCGGCGGGGCGAAGTGAATCTCTGCGACTGCCGGCAGGTGATTGGGGTTTCGTGCGGCGAGTATCGCAGGGATGGAGCCTTTGCCGAATACATCACAGTGCCGGAGCGCATCCTGTATCGTTTGCCGAGCAAGATGTCGTTTCCCGAGGCGGCGATGCTGGAGGCTACTTCGGTGGCGATCCATGCCGTGAAGGTGAGTGGGGTGAAGAAGGGCGATACGACGTTGGTGGTTGGCGCGGGAATGATCGGCCTGCTGACGATGCAGGCATTGCGCGCGGCGGGTGTGGGACGAGTGATGATCGCAGACATCGACGAGACACGCCTTACGCTGGGCGAATTGCTGGGCGCGGACGAAGCATTACGCGGAACCGGCGAAGAGATTGCCAAGGCCGTACTGGAGCGCACAGGCGGAGTTGGCGCCGACGCGGTGTTTGACGCAGTGGGCCGCGCCAAGACGGTTGCTGAATCGATTGACAGCGTGCGCAAAGGCGGCACAGTTACGCTGATCGGGAACATCGAGCCAGAGGTCAGTCTGCCGCTTCAGAAAGTAGTTTCGCGACAGATCCGGATACAGGGAACGGCGGCTTCAGCGGGGGAATATCCGCAAGCAATCGAACTGATTTCAAGTGGGCGCATCCATGTGCGGCCCGTTGATCACGGCTGTGGCGCCGCTGGAAGAAGGCCCAAGCTGGTTTGAGCGCCTGCACGCACAGGAGCCGAACCTGATGAAGGTAGTCTTGTCTCCGATGGATGTAGCCTGAAGATTGCGCGTAGCGAGGCTGAACTGTGACCGATTCGCTTTTCGATCTCACCGGCCAGGTTGCGATTGTGACCGGGACGAGCCGCGGCCTGGGTCAGTACTTTGCGCGGGCGCTGGCAAAGGCCGGCGCGGACCTGGTGCTGACGAGCCGGAACCGCGAATCGCTGAGAGACTTTGAAGCGGAGATGCAAGGCCTGGGGCGGCGCACGATTGCGCTTGACTCGATGTGCGCGAACCTGCCAGCATCGAACGCATGGTGAGTGAAGCGACGGCGACGTTCGGGCAGATTCATATCCTGGTGAACAATGCGGGATGCAACGTGCGCAAGCCGGCTCTCGAAGTGACCTGGGATGACTGGAACCTGGTGCTCGATACGAATCTGCGGGGAAGCTTTTTTGTTGCACAGGCAGTAGCGCGCGGCATGATCGAGCACGGTTACGGACGCATCATTAATATCGGATCGGTGACCAGCGTCTTTGGCTTTGCGGGATTGGCCCCATATTGCGCGAGCCGCGGCGGCATCAGGCAACTGACCATGAGTCTTGCCGACGATTGGGGCAAGCACGGCGTGACGGTGAATTGCCTGGCGCCCGGCTGGTTCAAGACCGAGCAGAACAGAGTGCTCTACGAAGATCCGGAGTGGGTGGAGTATCTGACGGATCGCATTCCGGTGAAGCGTGCGGGGCTTCCGCACGATCTGGATGGAGCGGTTGTGTTTCTGGCATCGGAGGCGAGCCGCTACATCACGGGGCAGACGCTACTGGTGGATGGAGGCATATCGACCGGCGCGACGCGGGCCACAGTAGCGCGTAAACGAGACAGTTAGTGGGTCTCAGCTAAACGCTAAAGCAGATTCTCCCCTCACACCCCCAAACTGAACTGCGTTTTGGGAAAGTTCACACAGGAGAATGACACACCAGCTGATCAAGGGAAGAATTGCGCCTCGAAATATTAGCTAGTTGTCTCCGGAGTTCTCGATGCGGCAATCTGCACTTCGAGAGATGTGCTCGAGGCCTCGGCCACCGGCACGAAGTGTCCCGTAGATTTTCGCACGACAAGCTTCGGATACACAGTGATTGCCTCGGGTTGCGGATGCGGGATCTCATTGCGGATGAGAGCGAGCAGGGTACTGGCCGCGACCTGGCCCATGCTACGCAGCGGTTGATGAATGGTGGTGAGCGGCGGGTGATGCATCGACGCAGCCGTGATGTCGTCAAATCCGAGGACCGAAATATCCCTGGGGACGCGCAAGCCCGCTTCACGCAATGCTGAAATGGCGCCGATGGCAGTGACGTCATTAAAGGCAAAGATTGCGGTGAAGGGGTGATTCTTTTGCAGAAGCTGCCGGGTTATTTCCTGTCCAGGAGCTGGGCCAGGCTCGGGGCTCTGCAACTGAACCACGAGATGGTCGTCGATCTCAATTTGGAGATCGCGTGCCGCCTGCACGATAGCCTGCCATCGCAAAGCAGTGTCAGAGCTGAATGCCTGGCCTTTAATAAATGCAATCAGGTGATGGTCGAGGGATTTCAGATGCGCGAGGGCGAGGTGTGCGGCCTGATCGTGGTCGAGTTCGATGTTAATGACGCCATCGCGGCGCTCATGTCCGGAGATAGAAACAACCGGCACCGGCAGATCTTCATTCATGGGCGAGTCGACTGCGATGATGCCTTCGACGGACCGCGCGAGCATCATGCGTGGATAGCCTTCGAGAAGATCGGCGCGGTGGCGATGGCTGGCGACGAAGTAGAAGAAGCCGTCTTTGAGTAACTCATCTTCGATGCCGCTGATGACGGTGGTGGAGTAGCCTTCGCTGATTTCGGGAACGATGACGCCGATGGTGTAGGTACGCTTCTGGCGGAGGCCGCGCGCCATGGTGTTTGCGACGTAGCCGTTGAGGGCGGCAGCGTGAAGCACGCGCTGCTGGGTTTCTTCGGCGATGCGGTGCGCTGTCGCTTCTCCATTGATGATGCGGGAGACCGTAGACTGCGAGAGCTCGAGCATGGCAGCGAGTTCTTTCAGTGTGATTGGCTTGATTGGTGCTTTCGCCACGTCTTGCTTCCGGTAGTCGTCTTTTACGCAATCATGCGGTTGCATGAAACCTAGCGCGCTGCATTGCAAGCGTGGTCTCTCAGGATTGCGCATGAAAGTATTCCAAACCAGGCCCGTACGGAGGTTCTCCGCCATCAGAACCGAGATGCCCTGATCGATTCCGAGGACATCGGTGTCATACCAATTCGCCGCAGGATGAAAGGCGTCGACAAAGCCGTAGCGTCCCCACGCCTGCTTGCCCCACTTGTCGCGCATGGCACGCTGCACTGCGATGCAATCGACGGGCACAAATGCCAGCGAACCCGCAGATGCGTTGGGAACCACGGTTCCATCCAGGGGCCCTTGCGGCGGCGGCCCTCCCCACGCTGTGTAGCCACCCTGGTAGTCGGACGCGGAAACGCCCCAGTAGTTTTCGTTGTACCACTTGGGATAGGAGAGACAGAATGCTTTGTGCGCGCGGGTTGCGATGATGGAATTCTCAAAGTAATTAGTGTACTTGTCGCGTTTGTTGCGGAAGTCGAACCACGCGTGCGAGTACTGATGCGTGAAGATAGGATCTTTGCCGCTGATGTAGGTGAATTGCTTGTAATGGATGACGGGACGAGTCCAATTTAGCCAGTATTCGCCGCCGACCGGATGCGTGGGCGAACCGATCGCCAACAGATAAATCATCATGAGTTCGCAAAAATGCTCCCAGCGGGCATCGAGGAAGCCCGAATCGGGATGCCATCCCATGGAGAATGTTTTTCCACCATTGAGCATCCATGGCCAATTGACGCGTTCATAAATCTGGCTGGCAAGCGACTTGATCTTTTGATCGTCGAAGTACGCGCGCGCGGTAAGGACGCCGCAGAGCAGGAGAGATGTGTCGATGGAGGAAAGCTCAACGCCCTTTACGCGTTCGCCGGTCTCAATGTCGCTGAAGTGGTAATAGAAGCCGTGGACTTCAGGGAGTTTGTTCAGGTGCCAGTCGAGCGTGGTTCGAACGCGTTCGACAATTTGAGCGTGAGGGAGGTAGCCGCGCTTGTCGGCGATGCAGAGCGCGGTGAGGCCGAAGCCGGTAGCGGCGATACTGGCCATGCGGCGCTGGTCGCGGCTGCCATTGAGATCATTTCGAGCACGATCTAGCACCTGACCTGTTTTGTCGCTGCCCTGCTCCCAGAAAAATAGACAGCCCTGGCGTTCGAGATCGTCGAGAAATGCTTCGTCGCCGCTTTTCGGTTGCCATGAACCGGAAGCGAAGAGCGTCGAAGGCAACAGCGCACATCCACCGGCGGCGGCAAGGGATTGCAGAACTCTGCGGCGTGTTATAGATGGTGCCGGCGCATTGTCCATCAAGATATTCCTCCAGGGTCGCTCATGTGGATCTTCGATGACGCCGGTCGCGTACACTCCAGCAAACGCCGTCGCCTAACCGACGAGACACGAAACGGGCCAACCGCAGCGGGACTGAGTCAATGCGCAATCGATTGCGCAGGGCCAATTTCTATCATTCACCGATTTGCATCGTCAAGCTTATTTCGAACATGCGCCCGGCTCCAGGAGGCGCGGACAAGGATGCCGCCCTCGGAAATCGACGAACTACCCAGGACAACCGCCTACTTCCTCCGGCCGTTGAGCTCACTCAGCTTGGTTTTCAACTGTTCGAGCTTCTGTCCGGCTTCGCTAAGCTTACCCTGCGCAGTGAGGCGCTGATAGTCATCGAAATCTTTCGCGGCGCCTTCGATGAGCGCATTGAGATCGCTTGGTGCTCCCGACGCGTTTGTTGCCGCAGGTGTCCCGGAAGATTGTGTGGTTGCGTTTGATTCCGTCGCAAGGCTCGATACTTCTCCGCCGAAGAGCGAACGAAGCGCCGCTTCGAAGGTCGAACCGTAGGCGAGACGATCCTGCAAGGCCAGCACAACGAGGCGCAACTCCGGCATGGGACTGCGCTCGGCCTGGAGGTAGATTGGCTCCGCATAGATAAGAGCCTTGCCGCATGGAATGACGATGAGCGTGCCGCGCCGCACACGCGACCCCTGCTGGTTCCACAAGCTGAGCTGCCCGGAAAGCTGTGCGTTCTGATCGATGCGCGCTTCTATCTGCAGCGGGCCGTCGACGAGACGCGTCTTGGGAAAGTCATAGACGACCGATTTGCCATATTGTGCTCCATCGCTGCGGCCAGCAATCCAGCCGATCAGGTTATTGCGATTGGAAGGTGTGAATGGCAGGATCTCGATAAACTCGGTCGAGGATTCGCCGGGAAGCTTCATCAGAACAAAATTCGGATCCATGGGTTGCGCAGCCTGGTCGCCGGATGAAGTCATGCCGACCTCGGATGCGACGGTCCACAAATCCTCGCGGTTGTAAAACACTCCCGGATCCGTCATGTGATAGAGACCGTAAGCAGCGGCCTGCAAACGCAGCAGCAACTCAGGGTAGCGCACATGCCGGCGAAGATCGGCGGGCATCGACGATGCATCCTTGAACAGTTGAGGAAAGATGTTGCGGTATGTCGCGATAATTGGATCGTTGGAATCGAAGACGTAGAACGTTGTTGTTCCGTTATAAGCGTCGATCACCACTTTCACGCTGTTCCGCATGTAGTTGATCTGGTCGTTGCCGAGCGTGTAGTGAGTGGAGTAAGGGTAGCTGTCCGATGTCGTAAATGCGTCGAGCATCCACGACAGCCTGCCGTCATCGCCGACCACGATGTACGGATCAGAATCATAGGCGAGGAACGGGGCAAGAGTCCTTACGCGGTCCAGAATATTCCGTCTCATCAGCAGTCGGCTCTGCGCACTGATGTCGTCGCTGAAGGGAAGCTTCGTGAGATCGTCGCGATCGAAGGCGATCAGGAGACGCCGCGGGAACGATCCCAATTCGATGCCGCCTGTGCCCTCGTACGTCGCCATGCTGTTGCTTTCGCCCTGGGGATAGTCGAATTCCTTCTGGCGCGTTTTGACGTAGACATCTGTGTTGGTGAGCTGGCCGAAGTAGATCTCGGGACGCTTGACCTGGATCGACGGGACCGTGCTTTGGATGGGCATATTGCTCAACATCAGTTTGGGCAAGCCCTCTGACGTGAACCCGTTAACCGGGTTCATCGTGATGCCGTAGCCGTGGGTGTAAATGAGCTTCTCGTTGATCCAGTTGCGGCTGCTCTCGGGGAGTTTCTCGATGTTCAATTCGCGGGCAGCCAGCATTACCTGGCGTTCTTCGCCGTTTATCTCGTATCGATCGATGTCGATGTCGGGGAAGTCGTAGTAGGTGCGAATCTCCTGGATCTGACGAAGGGTATCCTGCAATGCGTGCCAGTCCCAAAGCCGGATGTTCTGGAGTGTAGGTTGATTATTTGCGGCATCGGCGGATTCAACCGTGACGTCGGCAGGAAACTCGTGTTGGGCAATCTGATCGAGATTGAATGCCTGGCGCGTGAATTGAATGTTGTGCTCGATGAAAGGCTTTTCGCGCACCAATTCGTTCGGCTTGACGATAAAACTGCTCATGTACCAGGCACTGACCTGCACGACGAGGAAACACGCCACAGCCGGCACGGGGGCTCGCGAGGAGGCGAGCCACGCGCGGGCGAAGGATAATGTTGGAAACTGCAATGCCGGCTCCCAGGATGAGTGCGGCGCAGACCACGAGCAATCCGCTGAGGATCAGATGATCGTCGGTATAGGTTACGCCGCTGAATACGGTGTGATCCTCGAGAATTGTGTCGAAGCGGCTTAGCCAGGTACGCATGGCCACAACGACCAGGAGAAAGGCGGCGGCAGCGGAGAACGCGCGCCAGGGCGCCGACGATGATCCGTAGGCGCCTTCCCGGAAGAGCTGTGCACTGCCCGTGAACAGGATAAAGAGTCCGGCGATCGCGCAAACCAGGACTGCAATCATCAGGAGCCATCCGAAGAGAAAATGCAGCGCCGGCAGCGTGAAGAAATAGAAACTGAGGCTTTTGCCAAAGATGGGATCGCGCGGCCCGTTTGTGGCGGCTCCCTGAAACCAGAAGAGAGCAAAACGCGTCCATTCGTTCATAAAACTCGCGCCAGCCAGCAGCGCAAAGAACGCAGATCCAATCAGACTGCCGATCTTGAGCACCGGATCAACCGGAAGCTCGAATGTGCGGCTGCCAAGAACGATGGTTCCAGCGTTGTGCAATTCGTCGCGGCATGCGCGCCGGAGCGCTGAGAACCATGCAAACAGAATGAGAAATGTGAAAACCGTAGGAATTGCGAAAGCGGCCCACTTGTAATCGAGAGTTCTCCAGAAAACCTGGGAGTAGCCGAGGGAAGAGAACCAGAGCGAATCGACGTAGTAGGAGATTGTAGTCCGCGCACTGAAAAGGACAACGAGAAACGCCAGCACTATCCAAATGATGGCGCGGCGGGGCTTGATTGGCGGATCTTCTCGAATGGGGTATACGACGTGTTCGTGGATCACGCTCACCAGCTTTCGCAGCACAGATTATTCATCAACATCCGGCAAGCGCAATTGTAAGGCCAAGGGGAGGGATGAGGTTGTTTGCGAGACGGCGCCGGAAGTTGTTGCGGAAAGCGAAGGAAAAACCAGGATGTCTTCTTTAGCTACGGACCTGAAAACAAGAGTTCAGATCGCTCTTCTCTATGATTCTAAAAAGCGCGAAATATGTCCCGCGAATTAGCCGCCTATAGAAACTGGCCAGAAAGACGGCGGAAGGTAGTGTTACCCTCCGTCGTCTTTCGTAGTTTGTTACCACATCGAAACTGTCAGGCGATCTACGTACGCGGTGACCGTGCCACTTCCCAATCCGTCAACCTGGAATTGAGTGTTGACGACTGGAGCCCATCCGAGGTCGGCTGCGACGAACGCCTGCACGTTCAATGGAATCTGAACACCGTCGAGCCAGATGGAATGATAGGTGACCGTGCCGGTGCTGCTGCGATAGAAGCTGGCCTGCACGTGGTGCCACTTATCAATCGACCAACTGCGTGGGTTGCAATGAGTGCCGCTCTTGCCGACCCAGGATGGCCTCGGACTTCCAGCAGAGCCTTTATTGACGTTGTACGCCCATAGGCCGGTATAGCCGTCGCATTGGAATCCAATCAGCGCCGTTTGTCCATTGGACATCACCTGATTCAGGTCGAACTCGAGATTGCCGATCTTGCTTGAAGAACTTGTGAGATAGATCCATGCATCGTAGAAGAGGTTCTTGGCATCGACATTGTCAGAGAATGATTTCGAATATCGTTCGTCGCCGCTGTTGGAGAATGACGTCACGAATTTGCGAGAGCTTCCATAGAGCGATGGGGAACTGACCAGCGACATGGAACCGCTTGAAGATCCCGGACCGCCAGAGTCGTGCTGAGCCCTCCAATTGCTTAGTACCTCTATGGAACTGACGATGTCAGCCGACGAGGGAATAATCGACTCAGAGCTTGTGGTGGTGCTTGCTTTGACAGTAATTGAGATGGATGTGACGCAAGAGGCTCCGTTCTGACCCCACGCCTTCACGTGCAGAGTATGGCCGCCCGTCGAAGATGAAATTGACTGATCAATGGATTGACCCTTAATGATGGTTGTATCCGAGCTGCTGTCGAACGAATAGCCCATCGTAACGACGCTGGCAGACGAGCACGTGGATGCAGAGGCGTTCAAAGTAAATGGCGAGGAGACATCGGTGTCATTGGAAGGGCTGTTGACTGTTACACCGGCGAGGGCGGGAAGAGTCATGGTGAGGGCAAGAACAGAGGCGAGGGTGAAGCTCCGAGCAAGATTCATCGAGTTTCCTTTGACATGGAAAGGCGTAATTCTGTGCGGCCCCAGATTGCTCGTTCAGCTGGGAAGCCGAAAGGTTTTCGTTGTAAGTGGGTATGTCTGAGGTGCGTGCGCCAAGCGCCGCCTTCGAACTACTCAGCAACCTCTAACTTGCGGTGTCGCAGTGCACAGTATCTCGCGACTGCACTGCCGACCCGATTTCGGCCCAATCAGATTTATTGAGTGAGACTCTTTAGCAAATCGACTTGCACGATTTACAACGTGTCGATCTCCCTCGAATTTTGATGGGGCCCCAGGCAACCTTTTCCCAAGTGTCTTTAGGCATACTTTCACAATTAATTGCATCCGACAACGAAGAATCCGCTCTTTTTTGTTCATTATTTTGAGGTTTTATGCATCCCGGAAGGAATTACCTGCATCATGCAAAAACTTCCTAGCGATCGCGTAAAAATTAGCCACCCGCATAGGGTCCGAGAGACCAGCCAACAATGATCGCGTGATGCGCGGAGGGAATTTGACTTGAACCGAGAGCAGGAAAAAAACCGCCAGAGGATTCGCGATGCCGACGTTGGTTGCTTTCTAAAACGTGTGGCAGGCTCTGCGCTTTGGCGGTTCGGTTTTGTGCAGTTGTTCACCACCTATAGATGGTGAAGTTATCGAGATAGAGGGTTGCAGATCCATCTGTGCTTGTCGGACCATCAACCTGGAAGTTAGCAATGAGAACTCCGGCTGCCCAGCCGAGCCGGAAATCAGAATTCACGGTTTTGTTAATAACGGATTCAACTCCGTCAAGCCACACCGAGTGGTAAGTGACATTGCCGACATTATCGCGCGAGTAACTAATTTGTATGTGGTGCCATGCATTCTGTGTCCACTTGGCAGGGTTGCATGGAGCGCTGGAGTGAAGCCAATGCGCAGCCGACTGGCTCGGGGTCCCAACGTTCTCAGTGTATTCCCAGGTATTCGAGGCGCCCGAACATTGGAACGCGAAGATCACGGTGTCGCCGTTGGGGATGACCTGGTTGTTATCCATCTCGAGGTTCATGATCTTGCTGCCCTCTTCGATGTAGACCTCAGCGTCGTAGACGAAGTTCATCGGCACGGCATCTTTCGCGTAGGTGAGAGAGTAGAGTTCTCCCCCGCCGTTCGTGAAACTGGTGTCAAATCGCTCCGCCACTCCGCTTAATGAAGGGTCCGCAACTTCCGTCATCACCCCGGTCGATGTGCCCGGCGTGGCTGGATCATGCTTGATTCTCCAATTGGGCATTAACTGGATGCTTGGTACTTTGATTGCATTGGAAGGGATCGAGGGGCCTTTCGATGCGGCAATTGAATAATCAGCTCGCGCAATGCCGCTGTTCGTATAACCGGAAGCTACTGCCAATGCTTGGACGGTCATTGAACTCGCTACCAAAATCGGGCTGGCGTAAACAGGCGACGACGCGGATGGTCCGGAACCATCGAGGGTATAGTGAACGTTCGACCCTGCAGTAGGAGCGGTAATCGACACATATTGCTTCGTCGTATATTGGCCTGGCGCCAATGAGAATCTGGGCGTGGCTGCAGCGGTAGAAGATCCCACGTTGATTGTAAGAAGAACTTGATCCGCGGCGTTCTGGCCCCAGCATTTCACGTGCAATACGTGCGTGCCGGCGCTCGCAGAGACCGAGGCGCTAAATGAAGTTGGCTCGATGATCGCGGTGCCGCTATCGATCGAGTAGCCCATCGACACCGTCGGTACGGAACCGCATGTCTTGGAACTCGCAGCGACGGCAAAGGGCGAAGTGAGCGTGGCGCCGTTTGTGGGGCTTGCCACAGAGATGTTGGAAGAAGCCGCAATAACAGTAATGTTGAAAAGCACTTGGGCGTTCACCTTCTTCCCCCAGCATTTCACATGGAGAACATGCGAACCGGGACTGGCTACGACCATCGCACTGAAGGATGTGGGTTCAATAATTGCGGCGCTGTGATCGATCGAGTAGCCCATCGAGACAGCGGGAACTCCACCGCACGTGCTGGTGCTTGCCACCAACTTGAAGGGGGAAGCTAACACTGCTCCGTTGGAAGGCGTAACGACTGTGATTGCCCAGACCGGAATTGCTGAAACGGCGAGAGTCAGTATTGCAAAAATGCGAGTCTTCATGTTCATTCCTCAAGTCAGGATGGCGAGCACTCGTGAAGGCGTCCTCGATTGCGGACTGATTCACGATTCGAGAGGCATGCGGAACGCGACTTTACGGTTCAACGAGACGAGTGAATCTGACATCGCTGGATGACGCGAGCTTCTCCGATACCCGGTTTGCAGCACATCGCAGAACCTGCGAGCGAGAAAAACGAATAGGTATAGGCGCGAAATAGCTGCGCCCGATGGATCGCTGAAACCGAGGAATATCCATGGGTGAGAACATCCCCACCTTGGAAGGCCGGACAATTGCGCACTTGAGGTCGGCATCTGTCCCATGCTGGATCGAGATCCAAATGGATTGGTCGTTCTACGGATGCTCGCCGATTGTCTTTCAACACTGAGCAACATTGAATGCGCCATACCCAACGTCGACGTGCATGCCGTCAGGTGACCTGCGCAGAACTCGAGGCGTCTGAACCTCGAGTTCTGCGGAGGGATGAACTAAGTGAATTATTTGAATGTCAGTATAGGAGGGGATTAGTAGTGAAACGGTGACCGAAATCACACGCTGCATTACTTAGGTTATGCCGACGATTGTGGTCGGATAACTCATTAATTTGCAACAAATATAAGGGCTATAAAAAGAGGAAGACCTTGGCGATGCCGACTCATTTAGCGAGTTGCCATGAGTCAACGTTACCAAGGTCTAGCTATTTAAAAGTCATCTCGTGCGCGTTCTATTTTTCTATTGCACGGTGACAGAAACTTTCGTCGACGATTGTATTGAGCCACTCGTGCCCGTAACGGTTATGGAATAGGCTCCAGGTGTCGTGCCGGGACTCCCCTGGGCTTTGGCCGTTTGTTTTACGCCGCATCCGCTGGTTGCAGCTGCGAGAGTTGCCAACAGAAGCAGTCCAAAGAACATTTGCCGATTGCGGCGACGGAAGGGGAGCCACAGGAACGGAATTGCGAGAAGTGTTCCTCCGCTGACCCTGGCGAATGGGGACAGCGGATTATGAAGCGCTGCTGTGGATGCGGCCGTGGTGTTGACGGTGAGCTTGGCAGTTACCGCCTGGGTGCCCGAGATGACTGCGGGCTGAGAAACGGAGCAAGTTGGCGGATTGACGGCGCCGGCTGGACTGCTGGCGAGAGCACAGGAGAGAGATAAGCTTCCAGTGAATCCGCCGCCTGGAGTGATTGTGATGGTTGAAGTCGCTGACCCGCCGGCTGCTATTGTCGGGACGGAGGTCCCTGTCAACGTCAGTGAAGGCTGAGCGATTGTAAAGGTCGCGCTGGCTACGCTGCTCAGGCTATAACCCGGGGCGCTGGCAATCGCTTTGATGGTTGTATTGGTGCTGATCGTAATCGGCGCCGTGTATTGTGTCGACGTTGTTGTCGGTGTGGATCCGTCGGCCGTATAGTAGATGCTCGCCGACGGGGTCGAACTGGATATCTGAACGCTCTGGTTCGAAGAGAAGGTTCCACCGTTGGGATTGAATACGGGAGTCGCGGCGATTGCCGCAACATTGAGAAGCCCGTAGACGTCCACTTCTCCATGCGCTGCGACGTAGACTTTTCCGTTGGTCACCACCGGTACGGAGAATCTGTTGGCGGGCCCGGCTGAGTCGCGGGGAGCGTTTGTGTCGCTCTCATACAACACATCCGATAAATCAGTGGGGTCAAAGGCATACAACACGGCGGGCCCATTGGTGTTGAACTGATCAGCACGCACTGCCCAGGCGATGCCATCCTGCGTTCCATTGGATGAGATTGAGAAGGTTGCCCCTGGGTAGCCTGAAGTAAAAGTCGACTCACTGTCGGGCTTCGTGGACATTACGCCGTTAACGATCTTGAACAGCATGGCAACGTTTGGTGTGCCGCCGTTCTCACCGCCAGACCATAGATAAACATTCCCATTCCAGTAAGCGGCGGTGCTCCAGAAGCCTTGCCCTGGCGAGATCAAGCCGGAAATGTCCTGCAGTGCATTGGTATTTGACGAAGCCCCGGATGCATAGCCGCCGAGATTATCACGATCCAAGACCGTGATTCGGCCCTCTTTGCCTGCGGTGATCAACATATGCGGATGCGCGCCCGGCTGGTCGGGCAACATCAGCACGCTACCTCCGGCCTGATCCCAGTCACTCGTATTGAGCTTCTGGTAATTGAAGGGCGTAAAAGAATCCGTTGGAGTGAGCCCGCCATTCGCCAGATTAAAAGCAATGACGCTTTGGCCGAAATCGGTGCTGGCGTTGAATGGGGGACTGGAACGAGCGCCATTACCGGTCACTACGAACATGCGGCCGCCAGCGATGTTGGTATCGATGGGCATTCCCCCGCCCGAGCCCCACACGCCTCCGCCGATATCGTTCGGGGTAAGACAGAGTGCTGCGGACTGTTGCAGAGTGGCAGCGTTGTACGCAAACAGCCATCCGTGCCAATTGTTAAAGTCCCCATGGGCAGCGAAAGCGAAATAGACATACCCGTTGTAATAGTTCAGCGCGGCACGCTGGTTCTCCCACAGCGGACTGAACGTAATCTGTCCACCGGAACTGCCGGCGCCAGTGCCCGCTGCCGTCGCAGTGACGTTCACTGGACTATTCGGCTGCTCCGTTCCATTAACGATGTTGATCGCATGCAGGCGGGTAAAGTACACGCCGCTTTCCTTTGTCTTCGCGACGAGGTACATCGTGTTCGTTGCAGGGTTAATCGCGGGTGTGCCAGTGATTCCAATAGTTGGCGCAACGTCAGGCGATCCGGTGTCCTGCCAGGGTATTGCCGTGGCGCCGGCTCCTGCTCCATAGGCTGCGCTTAGCAGGCTAATTTGCCAGATAGGTTTAGCATTGGCTCCGCTGTGTGAATCAGCATCGAAAGCGTAGATGGAATCATTCTCTGTTGCAACTAGAAGCACGTTGTGCACAAGACCATCGCTCATTTTGAGCCCTGGAACATAGAGCGGCTGTGCATATACCGTGCTGTCCACAGGGAGGGAGAACAGTTTGCCGAATGATTGTGTATTCACATTCTCTGGGGTAAGTGCAGTTTCCTGCGTGTTCTGACCTGCGTGTGTCAAGTCATAACGCCAGGTTAGAACGGGAACCGGTGTTGGTGTTTGAGCAGCGACACTCGCAAAGGACGTGCAGATCAAGGTACATCCCAGCAGTCGGCAGAAACTCATTGGCCGCTTGGAGAAATATTTTGTACACAGGGAAATCGCAAGAGCAACAGGAGACTGACGAACCCGTTGGATCATACAGAGGCACCTTTACAGAAGATGGAATTACAGAAGATGGAATGAAATACCAATCCCGTCATAAAAAGAGAGGACGGATCAACGCATCCCCGCGGGTTGGGGCATGAATAGCTATGCAATGAGCACACCCGGTGATGGAATCTTGTGGTTTGAACTTGGAAACACCGCGTTATACACTTCGTCGCTGCACTTCTCTGATTTGCAACTAATGAAGTAACGTGAGAGAGCAAAGTGATGTCTTCTCGATTAGGTGTGTGTTTTGAAAGGCCCTGCTCCCCTTCTCAAGGAGCTAGTCGTGAGATGGTTGTCCGCTCGTGGTGGTTGCTTTCGGGATTGGATCGACTTTTAAACCTGTCTTCCGGCAGAATATTCGGTATGCAATCTGCCGGAATCAACGCACCCTCTATTCGCGTGTGCTGTCGCGCAACACTCTGCCATTTCATGTGTATAGCCTCGTCTTTGCTGCTGATCGCACTCACGCCTTTCGTGGAAGCTCAGGCTGCGCAGGAAATTCCGCTGGGCGTAGCCTGGCAAGTCAAAGGGCTTTGGCGGGTTGATGGCTATCCAAAACGAACTAGAACAGGAGATGCAGTCAAACCGGGTTCGCTTCTTTGGCCGATCGCAGGATCTTCTGAGCATTCCATAACCATCCTGCTGCCCGACGGTCAACGCATACTCTATGAGTGCTTTCGAGCAGGAGACTGCGGGCGTGGCTTTCGCGTACCGCCTCTCTATCGAAATCCCGACCCAAAAGCCGGGGCCCTGCTTTGGCGTATTCACGCGGCCCTAACCACACAAGGCGTGGAGCGGGAGTTCGCACCGCGCAATGGATTTCCACCGCCGCGTGACGAAGCCGTGGCGGTGCTCGATGCGCAGTCTAGAGCGGAAGTCACCGGGCTGGTCAAGGCTCTTCCGGACGGGCATTACACTTATACGGTGCGCGCACTCGCTCGCAAGGATGCAGCGCCAGATCGTAAGAATCTCGATAAAAAGGGAGCCTCGGTCCTCCTTGACGTCCCTTCGCCTGGCCTGTACCAGGTGATCATTGCCGATCGGCTCAATACACCACGCGTCGATCTCCTCATCGCCGCGGTGAAAGAGCCCCAGGCAGCGATCGTTCTAAATTCGTTCCGCGATGCGAAGGTACTGTTGAAGGATTGGAACGGCGATTTTCAAGGATGGCCAATCCACGACTTTCAAAGGGCCTATCTCGAGGCACTCGTCCTGAAGATCAACCCTCCATTCCCACACGCGGTTTCGAATACGTCGCCGGGCAGTCAAAGGAATCATCCTAACGTGGTTGCAGAGCCTGTCTTCATGCCCGGCCCGGGAGTATTTCAGGGCGATACCGCCGTGGCGTTGCGGTGCGATACGCCCGGTGCGACCATACACTTTACAGTCGATAACTCACAGCCGTTTGCGTCTTCCCCGGTCTACGCAGCGCCGATCATGGCGAAGGGAACCGCATTGACAATCAAGGCGTTTGCTACGGCAAAGGGCAAACATCAAAGCTCTGTGGTTACCGGAAGTTTCAGGGTAGGAGACTAGCGAGGCCCGCCAACGGGCAACCAGCCGCGGCCTTTCGAACATCGAACTATATGCATCACGATGTGGTGTAGGCTCGATGAGCGGAGGGGGCCGGGTTCACTCGTTCGCAACCTTTCTTTTCACAACAACACAATGGCGCGTGACGGAGCGTGGATTTTGACGGCCACGGCTCGATGCAGAGACGTGTCTGCCGGGAGATCGGTTTGTTTGAAAAATGTATGACAAAGGACCTACCGATCCGCATTTTCATGAGCATCCTCTTCCTGGGGATAGCTGGTTGCGGCGTTCATCAGAACCACGCACCTCAGGCGGCCACCGTAAATATCACAGCCTCCTCCTCATCGATTGCCGCTGGAAGTTCAGCAACTTTAACCGTCACTGCGACAAACGCTTCGAGCGTTCAGATCACCGGTTCTGACGGGACTTCCTACAAGCTCACAGCCGCAGGCGGTACACAGAGTGTCAGTCCCACAGCGACAACTACGTATACCGCGACCGCGACTGGTTCGACTGGGAATGTAACCGCTACAGTTACTGTGACTGTGAGTACCGCCTCTAATCCTGCGCCGACTGTAACGATCGCCGCCAGCCCCACGTCAATCTTAGCCGGAAGCTCGTCGATTCTGACCGTCACTGTCACCAATGCGACCCAGGTTGTTGTCACGGGCTCGGACGGGACCACTTATAATCTGCAAGTTACGGGGGGCACCCAGGCGGTAAGTCCGGGGGCCACGACGACTTATACAGCATCCGCTGCCGGGGCGGGAAAGACCGTCTCCGCTACCGTAACGGTGACTGTGACGCCGAACCCTGCACCAACAGTTCAAATCAGCGCGAATCCAAGTGCGATTGCGTCGGGACAATCTTCCACTCTCACCGTTACTGCCATAAATGCGACGCAAGTTACGATAGCCGGGAGTGACGGATCTGCCTACACCCTCGTTGTATCCAGCGGAGGAACGCAAGCGGTGAGTCCCACTGTAACGACAACATATACGGCCACCGCGACTGGCCCAGGCGGAACTGCAACCGCCACCGCTACCTTGACCGTTTCGGCGAATCCCGCGCCGACCGTTACGCTCTTGGCAAACCCGACCACAATCGTTGCCGGCAATTCATCCTTGCTGACAGTGACGGCAACAAATGCGACAGCGGTTTCAATCAGCGGCTCTGACGGAAGTGCGTACACCTTGGCGACTACGGGCGGCACCCAGGCGGTGACACCTTCCGCGACGGCCACCTACACAGCTACAGCGACCGGGGCTGCTGGGAATGCGACTGCGGCAGCGACAGTCACCGTAACGCCTGAGGGGAGCATTCAATCGGTCGACCATGTGATCTTCATGCTCCAGGAGAATCATTCATTCGATAACTATTTCGGAATGCTGAATCCCTATCGGGCAGCCAATCATTGGAACGTCGGGGATGATGGCACTATTTATCGGGTCGATGGCGTAGACGACAAACTGGCGACGATAAGCAATACGGACGATGAAGGCACGGCATTTCCGCTTTTCAAACTCAAAAGTACCTGTGTCGACGACGAATCATCTGACTGGCTGTCGAGCTATGGCGATGTAAACCGATATAACTTCCTAGCGACACGGCCAATTCAAATGACTGGTTTCGTGCACAATGGCGAAGGATTTGCCAAGAGCTGCTCGTTGCCCGGAGCCACCTGTTCCGGGAGCTTTACTGATCTGATGGGTCAGCGAGTCATGGGTTACTACGACCAGGATTATCTGAACTATTACTACTACATGGCCTCGCAATTTGCGATTTCAGACCGCTGGTTTTCACCGGTCGCGAGCAAAAGCGTTCCCAATCGACTGGCTACATTCACGGGTGGCACGACACAGGGTCTTGTGAAGGATCCTGGCGGAAACGATCATCTTCCGCAACTTGACATCAATAACATATTTCAGGAGCTTGATCAGGCGAACGTTACATGGAAGATTTACTACACGGTAACTGAGGGCCTTTGCCTGAATGAGGATGATTGTCTCGCTTCGGGCGGAAGCGCGTACCCTGCGATTCACTTCTCTAACCTGACGTATTCATACCGGTATATCTATGCAAACCCTACGGGCGCTGCTTGCACAGCTCCCACGCAGCCATCGAGTGTTGTGGGCGATTCGTCTAATTCGTTCTGCATTGATCCGAAACACATTGCGCCGATATCGAGCTACTTTACGGATTTAACCAATGGCACCCTACCCAGTTTTGTTTTCATCGAAGCGGGCTACGGTCACAACGATGAGCACCCTGGATCAGGACAGTCCATTCTGAATGGGCAGGCCCAAGTCGCGAATATCGTGAATTCGCTGATGAGCAGCAGCGAATGGAAAGACTCGGTCTTTTTCTTGAGTTATGACGAGGGCGGTGGACCGTACGATCACGTTCCGCCGGTGCCGGGCCACTCGAACGATTTCACCGATGCGTCGCTTGGCTCAATTCCGGATATCGCTCAGATAGCGGTCAATCCCGATAGTTACTTTCCGTGCGTGCCTGCGGGCGGAGTGCCTACGCTCCACTGCGATATCAGATCAACTGATCCCGGAGCAAACCCGGGGGATGCTGCGGCGGTTCAAGGGTTCAGTGCGCAACTCGGCTTCCGCGTGCCGAACATTGTCATCTCGCCATTTTCGCGCCGTCACTACGTTTCTCACATTCCGATGGACCACACGGCCGTGATCAAATTTGTCGAGAACCGGTTCATCGGCAGTTCCGCGCATCTGACGCCCCATGATGCTGCGCAGCCCAACCTCCTCGACTTTTTCGATTTCACCAATGTTCCATGGGCTGCACCGCCGTCACCTCCGGCTCCGGTGACGGCACAATCGCTGGGGTATGACCCATGTACACCTGCCAACATGGGCCCTTGAGCCCGCAGTGTAGATGATCAGTTACAAAAGCTCCGGAAGTTGATGCACGCGGTTACGGATGATCGGACTATGAGATCCTTACATCGCGCGAGCCGATCTGTTCAAGGATTGGTGTTCCGCGTTTCACCGGAGCGCTTGTAAGACCCTTAACTTCCGCGCCGTCCACGTCGTCGAAGATGACGGCGGGGCGCTCTTCACCTTTGGTTGCAGTGAAGACGAGGTCAATCAGGCGCAGGTTTCGCACGTGGCGAACGTAGAGCCCGGTCGCCGGCAACATGCCGAACATCCGCGCCTCGGGATACGCACTCTCTTTCTCGGGCACTGCGCGATTTACCCATTCCGGACGCCCGCTCAGCACGTTCTGAACCTCAATGTGAGCGAGTGTCACGTCCTGAATTTCCATGCCCCGTAATCCAGTGATTGAGCTCGCCAGCAGCGCTTCAGTCGCGTGAACATTATCGATGATCACGTTCCGAATTCCGTGTTTTGGATTGTCGTGTGAGCGTTTGCGATTTTCCAGGCGGATGAAGATCGGCGTGCGCGTGCGCTCCATCCGGATCCCGGTGGCTACAACTCCGTCGATCCAGCCTCCATCTACCACCTCCAGGGCGATGCCGGAGATGACTCGATCTGCAAACGGAACGGGGCCATTACGCACAATGGAATTCGAGAACTTGATGTTTTCAAAACCGCCGTCGGAAGAGGTGCCCAGCTTGAAGCCATTGCAACAAGTAGTGAGTGTGCAGTTGGTCACTTCAATGTTCTTGAGAAGGCGCGGTTCAGGACCGTAAGGATTTTCGCTTTTCAGACAGATCGCGTCGTCGCCTGTATCCACGATGCAGTCGGTGACCAGCATGTTCTGGCAACCCGTGATATCGATTCCATCTGTATTGGGCCCGATGGTCGGATTCTTGATACTGATGCCGCGAATTTCGACTCCATCGGAGTTTACGGTTCTGAGCGTCCAGCCCGGAGCGTTCTCAATGTGCACGCCATTAATCTTCAATCTTCGACAATTGACAAACTCGAGCATGGGGCTCGGGCGCCCGCTCTTCTTGGGCGTCATCGAGTGCGAGGCAACATCGGCCCACGCTTCGTCTGGCGGCAATGGCGGACGGCCAGAAGGTTCCCAAAAGCTCGGCCCCTGTCCGTCGATTCTTCCCGGCCCCGTAAGCGCTACGTCATCTGCGTCCTGCGCGAAGATGAGGTGCCGCGGATTGGTGCCAGGGTAGGTGGGCGACCCGTGGTCAGCGTTATAGTCGTCGGTGGATGTGCTGCCAAGGAGTGTTGAGCCTGACTGCAGGTTTAGAGTAACTCTGCTTCTGAGTTCGATTCTGCCCGTGAGGAAGGTACCCTCCGGAATGTTCACCGTTCCGCCGCCAGCACGGGAGACTTCGTCGATAGCACTCTGGATGGCGTGCGTATTCAGAGTTCTGCCATCCGGCTTAGCGCCATATTCCAGAATGCTTTTTGTCGCTCCCGCAAGCTGCGAAAATCCGTGGCGCGAAGTTGCGATGCCCAGGGCGAGCGGCAACGTGGAGAGGAAATCTCTTCTCAGCATAGGAAGACCACGATGTTAGAGTCTGTCAGACGCTCATCGGGATGTAAGGTGGACGCCGTTTTCCAATCTACGCATCCCAGAGGGCTTCGAGGCAAGAATGGAGTCGTGCGGATAAGGTCTGCGTATTCAGGTACAGGGTCTCGTACTCTTTATCGAGTCTGGAGTGCGGACACCAAAGTTGGACACCATGTTCAGTGGCGAGAGCATACCTTCTCACGCTGAATCTCCACTGGCTAGACTAGCCCGGATTTCTTCGATTCCTTGCCAGATGTTTTGCTTGGGTTCCCACGCGATTCAAGTGACGGAGCGACAGTTGGTTGGTTAACCAGCCTCATGCTTCACTTCGCCTTCCGCCGCCCTCGGCCAGCAAGAAGTTCCGATTTCCCAGACCGTTTGCGGATTCTCCAGCTTTGGCAGGTCGGAGACGCCCTCGAAGGCTTGGCTCGACTTCCACGGGTTCAAGCCGTACACCCGGGAATCCCGCAAGTAGTTGACTCCTTCACTCCAAGTCGCCAACATTCGTTTTCCGGTGTCCTTGAAGCCATCAAGATGCACCATCATTTCGCGGACTGCGGGAGCGGTGTCCGCAATCGCGTCACTGATTCTTTCCAGCATCAATTTCTGCTCTCGGTCGGGAATGCCGAAGGTAGCTGTGATGAACTTCGCGAGTGTCTTTCCCGGAAACCACGTTTTCTTGCCCCCAAACATGATGCCGGGGGGATTGTCTCTGTATCCGGCGTAGACCGAAGTTGTGAAGAAGTCGTAGACGGGAGCAAGACGTGCATCTTTCCGAGAAGTGTAGAGCAGAGCCAAGTTCTTCGAATGGCAATCGGCGTTCTTCAGGGCGAAAGTCATCAGTAGCATCGAGGAGAGCTTCTGAAACGTCTCGTATTGGTAGCTACCGTCCACGTGGTCGCGAACTGCTTTTGCAATTCTCTCCCAAGTCGTTTCGTACTTGTTTTGTGGTCGGAGACCCAACAAGGCGCAAAAGTCCTCCATTGCCCGAAAAGGTTTGCCATTTTCATCAACGTCGAAGCGATGCACTACCAGCACATTGCCATCCTGCGAAAGTTCAGTCTTCGCAGATTCAGTAACCTTTGTTGCAACCTGCATACAGAGATGTTCATTGGCTGTCGCAAACGGAAGCCTAGACGACGAACCCTTGATGATGTGCTGGTGAGTGAAAAGGGTCGCTCTCTTATGCGGCCCAAATCCTTCCTGTTGCTGGTGCTGCGCTTCTGTGTCCAAGAACTTCGGCAGGACACCCGAAACGCCACTCTTTGCATGTTCACGGACAAGGCGGGAGAACGCTTCTTCTGAGTTGTCGCCCTTAAGGAGTTCGGCGACTTCTATGGGTTTAGCCGGTTCGCCCAGTGCTGCTCCCGGTGGAGCTACTTGCATTCTTCCCACCATGTTGCGTCCGATGACGGACAAGAGAGCGATTGGACTCGCACCGACAATCGGCCCAAACTCCTCCTGCAAAACCTGAAGCAGGTACCCTTCTGGGAGATTCATTCGAAAGATGGGGTGAAGTTCGTCATCCCACGGATAGGACTCCGTTTGGACGGGCATGGTTAGAGACACAAGATTTTCAGGCGCGACCTCTGGAACATAGGTCATCACGCTCTTGAAGTCGCCGATTTGTTCGAGGACACCAACGTGTTGGCCGAGGACATGGACATTTAGTTTCATGCCGTGCCACCCCGTTCACGGCGGAGTTCATCAAGTGTGCCCGACCTACCAACTTCGGTGAAGCTTATCTCCAGCCCAAGAACAGCGAGGACGGCCAGCAGTTTGCGTGAACCAAACTCCGATAGCTTCCCTCTCTCGAATCGCACGAGGGTCTCCCGTGTGAGCCCAGTGCGGTTGGCGACCTCGCTCTGGCTCAACTTGAGAGCCTTGCGCTTTGCCGCGACCGCTTCGCCGAGTTCAGGAAGAGTCCGCATAAGTGATATATATCGCACTCTAGTGCGAGATGCAAGGAAATAGTGATGTAAATATCACTTTTAGGCTGTCCTACCTAACCCCCGAATACGCCCTCGTACGTAGGCACACCTTGCCCGACCGAACATCATTGACGTCTCCTCCCAGTTCCCGGTCTTCCGAAAGAATTCAATGACATCCTTGAGTCCGGGGATACCCCAAGCTGCTTCGCGCACAAACTCTTCAAGGCGAAATCTCTGCTCCTCTCGCTCACGGCTCCGGCATCCGGCTGGCCGAAGATACATTGAGTTCGAATGACAAAACTCGTCGGTTGCTCCGTGCTCACCATCCGCTTCGAACGGGAGGTTTCCGGGATATTGAGAGCGGTCGCTTCCGCCATTTCACGTAAAGAGTATTGAACCTTTGCCGAGGCACCGATTGATGAAACTGCGGAACCTCGCCTCGTTCGCTCCGCATCCGGTCGGGAGAAAACGTCTGAATGACATCTTGCGTGCCATCGGTGCGGAATTTCGAGCGCGTGGGCAAAGCCGCCAGATGCACCGGCGACAATTCACTCGGAACGGCTGATTTTCAGCCGCACCGCTGGCGGTGATACTGTGGTCCCCAAGATGAAGGATGAATTCGTGGCCGAAATCGCGGGCGATAGAGAATGTTCCGTGAGACTGTTGCCCGGCTTACCACCTTACGGGCCCATGCCGACTGCATTTCCAACTGAATGGGGCCAGCTCGGGCGCGAGGGAACGGTGGTCGAGTTCGGCACAGGGACTGACCTCTGGGTGGCAAATGTTCGACCCGGACTAGGTGGCCTATAGTTCGCCGGGCTTCACCCGAACAAACATGCTGCGATCGTAATCGCATCATGTGATCTGTGGATGATCGATTTGTTCACCAGAGCTGCCAGATGCTCCCTGCGATAGAAGCTATGTGGCAGGTGCAGAACCCGGAAAGATGGGTGTTCAGCAGGCAGGGAATAGCTTTGGCAAGGCTTGGTCCTAGTGGTCTGATTTGGCGCAGTCGACGACTATCATTTGACGGATTCGACGAGGTCCACATCGACCAGCTCGAAGTCAAGGGTCTCGCTTGGTCGCCCTGGACGACTCGTGGCGTCCATTCTGTGTTGATATAAAAACCGGCAAATCGACCGGAGGCAGCTACTTCTTGGAGCACGATGACGATTGGGAAAAACTAGCAGGATGAGTATCGTGGCTCGCTCTTACATTGTTTGTTTCGAGTGCTAATTTGAGCAACTCCCGAGTCGCCGGCCACTGTCAGAGCGCCGGGATAAGCCGTCACCCCCGAAAGGTGGGGGAATTTTCGTCCAGCAGAATGAGGAATTTTCAGCCAGCATTGACAACGCGACAGACACGAGAAGCCCCATTGCTTTTGCCAGATCAAGCGGGACAGAAGAATGACCAAGCAGCGGAGCTGATCCGGTCAAGAATGCCGTCGACGGGGACAGCCTCTCGTGAAGCAAGAAGTCCTGGGCGCCTCCAGTGACCATCGCCGCTTCCCGGCAGCCTATCCTCCTGCCCACGAATGTTGACCTGGATCAATAGATTCGAAGAATTGCATTTGGGGCAGTAAAGAAAGCTGAGTCCTGTTTCGTCACACAGAGGAACTGCAGCGAGAAATGAGTGATGGCAGGTTGGGGCGATGGACATCCTCATTGCCGCGTCCACTTCTCGAACAGGTCTGGCTTCGAGTGTTGCGGTCCTGCGATCCCTTGATACTTCGCTGACGCAACAATATCGCGTTCCGGTAAATGAATAAGCGCGTGCATCGTTGATCGGCGGAGTCGTTAGAGATGGCCAGTAGTGGAGTTGTAGGAGCGAAACGGGCGAAGTATCCGCGATCCCCCGCGAGAGGGGGGCGGGAAATAAAGATATTCCGCGTGTACAACCGATCACGGGAGGAGTTTTTCAGCCTGAAAGTCGCCCCATTCGACACCACAGCTGAGCCCCTGAAGAGACTCTTCGAATACCTTGTAAACGGCTCGTACCCGGGTCTCTGGTTGAAGCCTTACAAAGGCCTCCCAGTTATGCCCGGGGCACAGAAATTTGATCTGGTATATCTCGATGGTAATTGCCGAGTCGCCGAGGGGTTGGATAAATACCCCAATCCGCAAATTGCGGTTTCAGAGATCAAGCACGCGAGCGCATTGCTTCTCCCAACAGGCAGCGACTTCGCTTCTCAGATCCACATTGGAGATCAGCTCGCAATTTGTGAAGCTGCGGAGCTCGAAGGCATGCTCGCTGTTCTATCGGACTCAACAGAAGAAGATCCAGGCACTCGAACAGAGGTCTTTACAGGCGCTTCTGCATCGAAATCGGGTTTGCTGCGAATGCCGAAACCAGCCTCAATTGAAGCGCTTGCGAAGAAGCCATCGTTCGTTGATCGAGTGAAGCGTTGGCTTTCATCCGAAACGTCGAGCGTCCAGCGACTAAGTCGACATCCCCTGCCTGAATTAATTGCTTATCACTGGAGCGGTGGGACACCACACCCGTATGCACTCGGGAACATAAGTGAAACCGGTTTCTACCTGCTTACTGATGAGCAGCCATACCCAGGAACGTTGATCAAAATGACATTGCAAAGAACCAGTACCAATAACGAAAGACTTCAGGATTCTATTGCTGTTTATGCCAAAGTCATTCGCTGGGGACCGGACGGCGTCGGTTTTGAATTCGCGCCTTTGAGTACCAAAGATGCGAAGAAGACCGATCCTCGGCAGGGAGACCTGGCTGACCAAGAGACTCTGAACATGTTCTTGAAACGAGCTCTGGTGCGCGAAGAGAAAGAAGGCTAGCACCTTATCTGGATGAGACCGCCCGGAACAGGGCTGGATATACTCGAACCGGCCGCGGCATCCGCCCCCTGGCGCCATTGCGAATGAGGCAACGATAACAATTTGCCGGTGTCCTTGGATGTCCATCACATGTCTAGCGCTCGTCGCCGTGTACAGACCGCGCCTGCTATCGCCGGCGCGCTTGAATGGGGTTATCACGGTCCTGCCAACGTCGCAGGTGTTGCCCGAGCGCAGCTGGAGCGAATGGTATCGCAGACCAAGCCCATCAAGTTGCGATCAACCTCAATTCCGCCGTCCGTCGCGCCTTACTGCCACAAAAGCGGAATAGACGGGGCGTTATGGGTGGTATAGTCTCCGGCCAGCAAAGATGAAATCAGACAAACAGGCTGGCACCGAGGCGCTGAGGCAGGAGACGCTTGAAGTGTATGGAGCGCTTTCTGGCACACTCACCGCCTACACGCGCCGATTAACATCCGATGCCGGCTTAGCTCAGGATGCCGTCCAGGAGACATTCCTGCGCTTCTTCCTGGCACGCATGCAAGGCGATACCATCCGAAACCCTTCGGCATGGTTGCATCGGGTGGCGCACAATTACATCTGCGAGACGGTGCGGTCCTCGGCGGTGCAAGCCTGCGTTTCTCTCGATGAAGAAAGGCTCGCAACAGTGCAGGTATCGCCTCAAACCGGGAATGTTGAGTGGGAACAAACCTTCAAAACCCTCTTAGCTCCGCGTGAATTCGAATGCCTTCAATTGCGAACCGAGGGTTTAGACTATATTGAAATTGCAGACGCAATGTCGATTAGACCGGGAACCGTGGGAGCTCTTCTGCATCGAGTTAGCCAAAAGATGCGTCTCGCGCTTCGGCCAAGAGGGGGGCGGTAATGAACGGGCGCAGGACATTATCGACAATCAACGAGGACTCTACGCCATCGTCCAACTTAGCTGTGCACGCCGGCGAAGATCGTGGAGCCGATGAGCTCTCCAGAAGAATGCTTTCATGGAGCGGCCTTTGGTTCGGTTCCTCCGGCACCTGCGCAATCAACCAGGAGCAGTATCTGGTGCGAGAGCGGCTACTCACATGGCTGGAGCGTTGCATCGGTCGTCAAGCTTCTGCCGTTCTGTCTAGTCGCGTTGAGGACGTTTCCCTTTCAACGTCTACACCTTTGCTGACCGCCCTCCTGGGGCGCCGGGCAATGGTTGAGCTTTCACGGCGTGTGTTGAGTGACTTGTAGGCTCGCCGGATGCCGCGTTTCGTTCGATGGATCTGGAGAGTATGCGCCGTCCATTATGCGATCGGTATGGCCACCTATCTCCATTTTCTGATCACTGGCAGCTATCGCTTTCTGAACTGGTACTTTTTGATTCTCGGCACGCTATTCTTCCTGCTGACAACGGCCGCCGAGTTCTACCTTGCATTTGAATGCCGTGCCGGCTTTGAAGCCGATGAGCCAATGCGGATGGCATGGACATTTATTGCATTGTCATCGCTCTCGCGCTTTGTGGGGGCCGTTTTAATATCCCTGGATCATTGGCGCGCTGTATCACTCCCAGGCGGATCTTCGGTCCTGGCGGTGGTGTTACCGGGAGGGCTTGCGCAAGCCGGCGAGGTGATTGGCGGACCACTCGCGATGTTTTTTTTAGTGGTTGCTTTGATCCGCGTTTTGAGAATCCAGGAGAAATTCGGCGTACTGGGCGGCTTGTCGCGTACAGACTTGTTGCTCATCTGTTTGATCGTGGCCTTCACCCTGAATGAAGTCGCAAACATTGTGCGATATCTCGGCCCCAACTTTGAACCACCGCCACTCACCAAAGCAATACTCTGGCTGAGCGATCCGCTTTTGTCCCTTCTTCTCATTCAGGCAGTCTTGATTCGCCGGTCTGTGATTCGTGTGGGACTGGGCCTGGTTTCGCAATGCTGGGGTATGTATGTAATTGCGATCGTGACTACCCTGGCTGGGGATGCTTCCATCTGGGCCGTGGGTGAGGGTCTACTTTCGGAGCGGTTGATTGCATTGACCTGGTACATCTGGTTTTTCGCTGCCGCTGCGTTCGCGAGCGCACCAGCCTATCAGTTGGCGGCCATGAGCCTGCCACTCGCTCACGAAAGCGCCCGCTTCGCAAGAGTTGACCAAGAATGATGCGAAGAATTTTCTTTGATGGCTGTAAAGGAATCGTGGTCCTGTTTCGTCGTACGTTGGTTAGTTTTCGATCATGTGTTCGCAGTGAGTCATCAGCAGCCCGTTGCGGCGTATGCACTGCCGTCCGCCACTTTTCGAGCAGCTTGATTCCAGATGTTGCGCACCAGCGGGCTACCGATATGGCTACGACAATGTCTCCCAGTCTCCTTGTCCGATTGTTCTGTCTTTCTATGCTGTGCGCCGTTGCATCGGGCTGGGGCCAGGCTACTTCCGGCTCGATTGTTGTTAATGTGAGGGACCCGCAGGGAGCACTGATTTCAAAAGCCATCGTCGAGGTGACATCCCGGGAAACCGGGCTTGTCAACAGAGCCGAGACTGATTCGATGGGTGCCTGCCAGGTTAACAATCTGTCACCTGGCCATTATGTCGTCAGCGCCCGTCAGACAGGTTTCAGCCTTTTCAGCACGCAGCCGCTTGAACTGCAAATTGACCAGAAACTTCGTGTCGATATCGCTCTCAGGCTTGGTCAGGTGAACGATACAGTCATCGCCAGCGACGTGATGCCGCTGCTGCAAACTCAGAGCGCAGCCACCGGGCAGGTTATTACCGCCTCTGATATCGCCAACATGCCGTTGCTCGGCAGGGACTTCACCGACCTGACTTTGATGGTCCCCGGCATAGTGCACGGTGAGGGCGGCAACTCTGTCAACCTTTCGGTCAACGGTCAGCGTGAATTTGGCAACTCCATCCAACTGAATGGGGTGGAAGTAACCGGTAACCGGAACGACGACACCAACCTTCGTCCCAGCGTTGATGCCATGAGGGAGTTCAAGGTCGTCACTTCCGATTACGCTCCTGAGTTCGGACGTGCCTCTGGTGGAGCTATTCTCCTTGAAACCAAAGCGGGCAGCAACCAGCTGCACGGTACGGCGTACGAGTTCTTCCGGCCAAGCGATACAGCGGCCGCCAGCTACGCTTTTGCCCAGTCCGACGTGAATCATTCCTCACAGCTGAAGCAGCATAACTTCGGCGCCACCATCGGCGGTCCGCTGCGCAAGAGCCGGGACTTTTTCTTCCTCAGCTATGAAGGCAGCCAGTTAAGAAATGCGGAGATTTACGATACGACTGTACCCGCGCTCGACCAGGTAAGTTTCCTAAGCGACGGCAGTGCCGATTTATCGCGTCTGACTGATCCATACACCGGAAACCAGATTCCAATTTTCGATCCCTATTTCTACCAAGCCAACTACTACGCTCAGCAATATCCAGGGAATATCATTCCGGCCAACGTGATCAGTCCCGGTGGCAAGGAAATTCTCACCCAGATGTTCCCCCGTCCGAACAACTCGAACAAGTTTTTCAACAACTACACCGCTACACAGCAGATTCACAGCCACGGTAACACCGGCAACTTTCGTTTTGACGAAGATTTATCCTCGAGCAACCGAGTCACGCTCACCTACGACATCGCGCAGTATGAAAGCAGTACTGGCGATCCGTATGGTGGATCGGGCACGCTACCGAATGCGGGCGGAGCCGATTCGGGTGACCGCTATTGGTTTGAAAATCAATCGATCGGTTCTTCCTGGGTTGTTGCATTGAATGCGAATCTGCTGAATGAACTGCGCGTTTCGTATCTGATTACGCCACTGGTCGAACACAGTCTTGTCGATGGCACACGACTTGCGGACAAGCTCGGGATCGGCAATGCCAATCTCGCCGGCTTTCCAGACACCTGGGGTTTCCCGCAGATTCAATTTGAATCCGGCGCTATCACGGGTGGTTCCACATGGAAGCCGCTGTCCTTCAGGGATGAGAACTTTCAAATAGCCAATGCGATTTCCTGGACTCGCAATCGCCACTCCATGAAGTTCGGCTATGAATATCGCCATCTGAATTCTCACCCGGACTTCTCCCTATTTCCAACGCCGTATGAGTACATTGGCGGAGCATATTCCGCAATGACGAGCGATCCCACCTACTCGTTCTATCAAAGCAATGCTTATTACGGTAACGGCGGCAGCGAGATTGCCGATTTGCTGCTTGGTCTTCCCTACGTTGTAATGCAGGGTCTGCAACTGACCAATCCTCACACGACCAGCAATGAGCAAACCTTCTATCTGCAGGATTCATGGCAGATGACCAGCCGCCTGAACTTCAATTACGGCGTTCGCTATGAGTACCGTCAGCCGTATGTCGATGCAAATAACAACGCCTCAAACTTCGATCGCAGTTCCCTCGATATTCTGATTGCGAATCGAGGTTCGAACAGTCGCTCCCTGGTTGATTCCAACAAGGCCGACATCATGCCGCGCCTTGGTGCCGCCTACCAGATAGATGACAAGACAGTTGTGCGCGCTGGATTTGGCATGTTTTATACGGCCGAGAACGATGCGCGTGAAGATATTCTCACCAAGAATTACCCGTTCTTCACTCAGAATGAGTATGTCAATTCGCCCTACAACTTTGTCTATAACCTCGATTCGGGAATCGCGCGCTCAACAACCGTGAATCTGCCCGTTAAAGCCTCCACCATCGATTTGACCAAGGTCCCCGGAGCAACGAACGAGACCGTCTACTCCGAGCCAAAGAACTTCCCCGACGGCTACTCGGAAATGTATAACCTTACCGTCCAGCGGATACTTCCTGAAAACATTTCGGTTGAGGCGGGCTATATTGGAGGTCAGGCGCACAGGCTGTCTTACGCCATCGGCAACTACAATGTGGGCGATCATGTTTCGAGCGAGATCGGTAAGGTACAAACCCTTGTTCCAGTGGGCAAGAGCAACTACAACGCCCTTCAGGCCAAGGTGGAACGCCGCTATAGCAATGGCTGGAGTGTGCTGGCGGCATACACCTATGCGCACAGCCTTGATAATGGCCCGGCTCCGTTCGATTTGAAGAGCACTTCTGCGCCTCAGAGTCCATTTGATTTGGATCGTGAGTACGCTACATCAACCGCTGATCTTAAACATAACGTCATTCTGGGCGACCAGATCGAACTGCCCTTCGGAAGTGGCAAGCGCTATCTACAATCCGCCGGACCGCTGGTCAACGCTCTGGTTGGCGGATGGCATCTGAACTCCATCGCCTCATTTCATACCGGCAGCCCAGTCAACATCGTCTCGAACTCCGGATACTCGGACTATCCGGGGTTGCGGCCCAATAGGGTGCCCGGCCAGAGCCCCACGTTGCCGCGCGAGAAGCGCAATATCACGGAATGGTTCAATACCGCGGCGTTCACCAACGTGCCTGGACAGACCAACAGCGACCCGATTGCTGGAAACGCGGGGCGAAACCTGATTCGCGGTCCGGGCTACACGAACGTCGACCTCTCGCTCATGAAGAATTTCTCGATTGTGGAGAAGATGAATCTGCAGTTCCGTGCGGAGAGCTTCAACCTCCTCAACACGCCGCACTACGGCAATCCGAGTGGCAGCCGCAATTCCGGCTCCTTTGGTTCCATCGCTTCCGCCGGCGGGTTGCGCGTGATGCAGTTTGCAGTGAAGCTCATTTACTAATGGCGCTCGACCATGTAGGAGCGGGCGCGATTAGAGCGTCGTCGATGGCTGCCATGTTACTCCAGCGAACATGACCAGCACTTTGGTTACCTCGTTTGGAGATCTCTGCTTTGATAATCCTCCGCGACCTGTAAAGAAACCGCACACCTGTCTCCTCATATAACAAACTGCCTGAAAAGAAGTGCAGAAGGCTGAAGCGGTTTCGAGATTGTTGCGCAACTGGTTAGCGGCGCAATGGAAAGATCGGAACTCTCGAAGTACGATTCGCGTGCTTCAAGGAGCAGGTTCGAAATGCAAAATAAATTGAGGAGAATCTTGTCCAGAAAGCCGCGCGCAGCTCGCTTGCTCAGGAATCTGTTAAGTCCCCATAGCGAAGGCGGCGCCTTGGTCGAGATGGCGTTGGTTGTGCCCGTCATGATGACACTCATCACCGGCATGGCGTCATTTGGAATCGCACTGAACAATTACCTGCTTTTGTCGCATGCGGCTAATGTGGGCGCACGCTATATGGCCATCAACCAGGGGAACTTCACGAACGGTGCGACGACCAACCCCTGCGCTATGGCCGCTACCCAGATCCAGGCTGCTGCGGTAGGCATACCTGCGTCCCAAATCTCATACTCGATCACTCTTACGCCCACGGCGACGGGTACTGCAACGACCTACACATCCAGCAACGGCACAACAGGGTTTGGGTCGGGGACCAGCTGCGCCACAGGCGGAACCGCGAATATGGGCACAGGAGGCGGGATCGTCACGGTGACTGTAAGCCGACCATTTACTCCCTTCATCGTGCTTTGGAGTAATAAAGCTCTGAGCCTGGTAGCTACGACTACGGAAATCATTCAGTGATACTTGCCGGAAATCGCCAACCTGAGGAGCGTAAGCAATGAGCTCGTGTACGAAATTGAACCGCATCATAGAGCGCCAGGAAGGGCAGGTGCTTCCCTGGTTTGCTCTGCTGTTGATCTTGTTTGCCGGTTTTACAGCAATTGTTGTAGACGCCGGACGCGGCATTGTCGCCTACCACATGCTGCAGGCCTCGTGTGATGCTGCAGCGATGGCTGGGGTTCAGCTCATGTCAGATACTACGCAGTCATCCACGGCCGTGATTAACCAGGCGACTCTGTACAGTTCGGTACCAGGAAACCGCAATGCAAGCGCGTCGTTCCTTCCGAATGCTTCAATGCTGAGTAGCGCTTATCCCAAGGTCTATTGCTCAAACATGGGTACAACCAACGGTGTGCCTTGCGTGGCAGCCGGCGGCACAGCCAACGCGATCACTGTGGCTCAGAAGGTAACCATCCCCACATTTTTTGGAGGAATCGTTGGTATTCCTCGATTCACCGTGTCGGCCGCTTCCAGCGCGCTAATGGCGGGCGCGGCAGCTCAGAAGTACAACATTGCAATCGTTCTTGACACGACACAGTCGATGACCCAGCCTGATCCGGGCGGCTGCACCGGAAGCGGAAAATCGGCACCAACGAAGATTCAATGCGCTTTGTTGGGCGTCCAGACACTGCTCAAAGGCCTTCAGCCGTGCACGTCTACCAGCTCAGGCACCACCTGTACAGCGTTCGACGGAGTGAGTATCTTCACATACCCGGAAGTTCCGGCGAACAAGGCCAGTCAGTTTACGACGTGCAACGGCAGCGCTCCGAGCCCGGTACCGTACACTGCGCCCACGGCCGGCGGCGCCTGGACGAACACAGTCTGGACCAGCACAACACCGACCTACCAGGTTACAAGCGGCGGCACCAACGGTTACAGCAGCGACTGGAGTACAAACAACCAGACGGTTGGTTCCAACGGTACATACAATAGCAAGTCCGGTTTGGCAGTCGCTTCAGGCGCGGTGACGGGCTGCGCGGGCATGCAGGCCAAGGGCGGCGAGGGAACGTATCTTGCCGGTGCGATCTACGCCGCAGGGGCGTCGCTGGCAGCCCAAGCACAGGCGATCCCGAACACGAAGAACGCAATGATCATCCTGAGCGATGGTGACGCTACTGCAAAGGCATCCCAATTCGATTCAAAAGTAAAGCTCACAAGTACCGGTCTCTATCCATCGGCGATGGACGAGTGTCACCAATCGATTACGGCGGCAAACTGGGTTTCAAATAATGTCCCGAATACAACGGTGTTCACAGTGGCCTACAACGCGGGAACGAGCGGAACCTGTTCGACCGATAGCCCGGCAATTACTGCCTGTTCTGAACTCCAGCAAATGGCGACGGTGCCGTCTGACTTCTATGCCGACACCTCTTCAAGCTGTCCGGGAAACAAGCTGAGCCTCCCGGCCATCTTCGGGTCAATTCAAAGCCGGCTGACCGTGGCGCGACTGCTGCCGGTCGGCTCATAGGAAACGGTTCCAAAAGCGCCGTCAGAACTTTCGTGCTCGGATCATGTGGTTGTCTGGATCCCCGCTCCGCTGCGCTGATCGGCCACAGATTGCGAGTGCGTTTGCCGCCGACAAGTTCGACAGCAACCCTGCAAGTTAGCCGCCATCCTCCAGAGGGAACAAAGGCGGCTAGGACTGCGGGTTGTGGTGTGATCCCTGGGCTCACATCACAACCTGCGGCAAAGTCTCTCCGGTGGAGACGTTCCCAGTGCTTGCGGCGATAGGGCTCAGCCGCGTCTGGCACTCGACTAGGCTCCGCATCCGGCTGCAAAGGTATTTCGAATCCAACCATGTGGAGGCAGATTTGCATGGTGATCCTTTCGTGAGGTTCTGGGTCTCGAAGCGCGATAAGTGACGCGATCAGATGCGCGCTCGGCAAACCGATTGGGAGGGGATTGAGACGCAGTGAAGAATCTGGTGGATTGCGATAGGCCGAGATCGTGTCCCTGATCAGCCCCGGCCGTCGTCTCTACCAGGCAGCCGCAATCATAATCCAGATAAGGGCCAGAGAAAGGCTGGTCAACCGGCACGGGCTGCTGCCCGAGGCCGCCCGGTTCCTATCTATATATATGGATATATGGCGGAGCGAGATCGCTGGTTCGGCGTCAATCCTCGTCGAAATAGTCCAGGTCGTCCAGTTCTATGCCCCGAGATTTGAGAAACCACGCATACAGGACTATAGGCCAGACAATAAGCAGTGCCGGCGAGATGAGCAGAGCAAGAAATCGCGTTTCCGGCCGCCAGCGCAGGAAGAAGTAATCCCGCCGTGGCGCGGCAAGAAGCAACACGAGCAGGCCAGATGTACAGATAACAAAGCAAATGGCGGCTGCTTGTGCAGTCAGGGGTAACTCAAGGAACAGTTCGATAACGTCCATTGCACTCCTTTCAAAAAGTTTGGGCTCAGAAAACCATGGCGAGAGCGGTTAGCGGCCGCCCACGGCAATCATCGCGGCATTACGTGAACGGTATGATCTGTGACCGACGGCTTCGAGAGATTCGCTATACCGCGCGTTTTCGTCAGCCCGTGCCCGACCCGGTTGCGAGGTCAAACACGGTTCTACATGATGAAGGAGTTCTCAAAGATGAGTTCCATCTCGCTGGGCGCGGTAGAGCCTCCTCGTCGGGGTCGTATAGTTCGGGATCCAGGTATTCGGCCTCTTCATCTTCGAGATACGCGTCCTCGAAGTCTTCGGCCAGATCGACGCCTGTTGCGGCGTAGGCGCTTCCTTCATCCAACACTTCGTTGATGCGTTGAGCGCCCTCGTTCTCCAGAAGTCAAATGAGGTGTCGTCAGTTTCCTCACCCTCGTCTTGGTCCGGCGAATTAACCCTGTCTGGTGCCATTCGTTTGTTCCTTTCCGGCCGTGAATCTCGTTGAACCGGCGTACTTCTTCGATTGTCGGAGAGAATCGCCGGCCCGGAACGCGAATGGGTACTTTGGATTGTTCTTGCTGAGCACATCTTTGGATAGAAGGCCTTCGGAGTTAATGACCGTATCTTGATTTTGGAACTCCCCGGGCCCCCGTCTTCTCGAAGCGCAGGTGTGCCGCCATTTGTGCAGAAACCAACGTCGGTTTCCGTCTTCGCGCCAGTCAAGAAAGTAGGCTCCGCCCTGCTTCCATGAAGCAAGTTCGTCGTCTATGATGATGTAGCGAGGGTCAGGCTTGGCATTTTCCCAATAGACCGGGTAGAAAAGCCACTGACCGTTTTTCGCTTTGCGCTTCTGGGTCAGGTTTACTCTATGGCTCTTGCTGTCCATCGAGTCCAAATGGCGGGACCGTCACTTTCCCGGAGAGGTGTTTGCATCACCTTAATTCCGCTTATAGATTGTCATTGTGGACACCAAACTAGGACACCAAGAAGAAATTTAAGTTTAAGTCGTTGATTCTAAAGAGCGGGAGTAGTTCAGTGGTAGAACGTCAGCTTCACCCTTGATTCCCGCGACCTTCTCCTCAGCTAACCCTCTTTCAATCGAAATAAATCCATAAAAATCATCGATATACATGCGTTCGCGAAGCCCTTGTCAGGCGTGCGCAGATGTGGTCAAATTTGCACCATTTTTGGTGATTTTGAGCATGTGGATAGTAAAAATGGATAGTAAGAAATCAAGCCAATTTTGGCGAAAGCTGGCGGCACTTTCGATGATCCGACCACTGAAAGACGCGAGCAGCCACGTACTGATAAATCCGTCGTTCTCCGCCTTTCACAAACCTACAAAAATATTGTAGTATTGTGATATGGCCCAGTCTCACCGAGAAGCGTCGCGGCGGCTGTTCGAAGTCGCCGAGCAGCAGCAAGGCTTCTTCACCACGAAGCAGGCCAAGGCAGCGGGATTCGCCGAAAACACTCATCCGTATCATGTGCAGGCCGGGAACTGGATTCGCGAACATCGCGGAATCTACCGCCTTGCGCTATTTCCGTCACCGGATCGGCCCGATCTTGTTCTCTGGTCGCTCTGGTCGCGGAATCGGAAGGAAGAGATCGACGGGGTCTACAGCCATCAAACGGCGCTAAGCCTGCATGAGCTTTCGGATCTCAATCCGGCAAAGCTTTACATGACTGTTCCGACGCGCTTCCGGCGCAATAGCGAGATGCCGGAAATTGTAGTGCTTCATTACGCCGACCTGCCCACGACTGATGTAGAGATTGGGCCAGGCTACAAGTACACCAGGCCTCTCCGCACGATTCTTGATCTAATCGAGGCTGGCACTGTTGAGCGGACCTTCATTCGCCAGGCTCTTCGGCAGGCCGTTGACCGCGGGCTGATCACGCGGCAACAACTTCGAAATGCGAAGATGAGCGAAATGGCGCGGAAGATTGCCGCAGATGCACTTCGACGGGCTGCATAATGACACCATCCAGAACATACGCGACGGCAGGAGCCTTTCGGAGAGCCCTGGAAGAGCGGCTCAAAGGTATCTCCCAGGCCGAGCAGGTCGATCTCAATCGCCTCAGGCGGCAAGTATCCTTTGACCGGTTGTTGGCAAGGCTCTTCCGGGACGATGCAGCACCCTGGGTATTGAAGGGTGGTTATGCGTTGGAGCTTCGCTTCAAGTCGGCTCGATCCACGATCGATATTGACCTGACGGTCAACCGCGTCACGCAAGCAACAGAAGGCAGCGAATCGGCCACCCAAGTGCGGGAAATGCTGCAGGAGCGAGCAATTGTATCGCTCGACGATTGGTTCGAGTTCATGATCGGACCTCCGATGATGGACCTAACTGCAGCGCCGTATGGTGGTGCCCGCTATTCGATCGAAGCGCGAATGGACGGAAGAATCTTCGCCCGGTTTCATCTCGATGCGGGCATTGGCGACGTGGTCCTCCAACCGCTTGAGACCACGGAGTGCCGCGACTGGCTTGGCTTTGCCGGAATCGAGAAGCCGCGTGTATGGATGATTTCAGGGGAACAGCAATTCGCGGAGAAGATTCACGCCTACACGCTTCCACGAAGCTCTCAAAACAGCCGAGTGAAGGATCTCGTGGATTTGGCACTGCTCATCAGCGACGGCCGACTTGACCGGCGAAGAGTTGCGAATGCGTTGCATCTCACCTTCGCGCGAAGAGGGACGCACGCGCTTGCCTCGCGACTCTTGTCCACGCCGCCGGAGGATTGGCAAACATCGTTCAGGGCACTCGCCGAAGAATGTGGGCTGGACCCGGACATCACCGCTGTCTTCGACAGCGTGCGCCAGTTTTTCGAGAATGCCATCAAAGGCGGCGTGAATCCGTGATGAGCAAACCCAAGCCGAAGTCCGAAGCAGCTTGGAGCCACGTCAAAGCCAAGCTCGTCGCTCTCGATCGCGCCTCGGTGATGGGCCTGTTGCATGACCTCTACACCGCTAGCAAGGATAACCAGGCATTCCTTCACGCGCGGTTCGGGTTGGGCGAAGACGTATTGACGCCATACAAGGCCACGATTAGCCGATGGTTGTGGCCCAATGTCCTTCGCAACCAGGACGTGTCTGTCTCCAAAGCCAAGCAGGCCATCTCCGATTACAAAAAAGCTATGGGCGATCCTGCTGGAATCTCCGAACTGATGGTCTCCTACTGCGAGCAGGCCGCAGGATTCTGCCAGGACATCGGCTTTCAGGACGAGGGCTACTTCAATGCGCTCGTTCGAATGTTTGAGCAAGCCATCAAAACGGCTGCCACGCTTGATGCCAAAGGCCGTGATGATTACATGATGCGATTGGACCGTGTGCGGGAGATCAGCCATGATTTTGGTTACGGTGTCGGCGACGACATGGATTACCTCGTGGCTGAGCACACCAAAGTCGCCCGGAGAGCAGCGCGTTAAGCATGACCACCAGAAGTTCAGAACCGGCGTCATTCGACGATCTCGACAGGGAGAATCAACGGCTGCGGGAAGAGAATGCGCGGCTGCGTCACCTTCTCACTGTTCATGACATTTCGATTCCCCATTTCACCTCAGACGAATCTCGTTCAACTCAACCTCATGAACCGGTTGCCGCTGAAACGAAGGAGGAACGTGCTCGCAAACGGATCGCACTGTTCCGTAACCTGTTTCGTGGGAGAGAAGATGTCTATGCGCGACGATGGGAGAATTCTGACGGCAGGTATGGATATTCACCCGCCGCTCTGAAAGATTGGAAAGCGATCAACGCAAGCAAGCCCGAAGATCGAAAGAAGGTCGATCAACACACCAGAAAATTCCTCCCGCTGAACGACGAAGTGTTAGAGAACCATCTCCTCGGCAAGGATACCGTCGGCGTTTATCCGCTTCTCCAGAACGAAACCTGCTGGTTTCTCGCCGTGGATTTCGACAAGAAAACATGGTGCGGACGATTCTCGAGCATTCCTTGAGACATGCCGGGAGTTGGATGTACCCGCAGTTCTCGAACGTTCGCGCTCCGGAAATGGGGCACACGCGTGGATATTCTTCAAAAGCGCACTGCCTGCGAACACCGCGCGGAAACTGGGATGTGCGCTTCTTACCCGAACGATGGAACGTCGGCACCAGCTAGGTCTCGATTCCTATGACCGCTTGTTCCCAAACCAGGACACGATGCCCAAAGGCGGTTTCGGAAACCTGATCGCTCTGCCCTTGCAATTTGCGCCCCGACGCTCAGGCAACAGCGTCTTCGTCGATGCAGAGCTGCGCCCATATCCCGATCAGTGGGAGTTTTTGTCGTCAATTAGGCGGGTGTCTTCAACAGCCGTCGAGGAGATCATTGCCAACGCTCAACGCAGCGGTGACTTGATCGGGGTTCGTATCAGTGTTGCCGATGATGAAGACACGCAGGATCCATGGACGTTGCCGCCATTGCGAAAGCGCCTGGAGCGACCAATTGAGGGGCCGCTGCCTGATGTGGTGCAGATTGTCCGGGCAAACCTCCTTTACGTAGAGAAGCAACGCCTTCCCCCGGCAATGCTGAATCGCCTACTTCGACTGGCTGCGTTCCAGAACCCAGAGTTCTACAAGGCCCAGGCGATGCGCCTTCCGACATTTGGAAAGCCGCGAGTAATCGCCTGTGGCCAAGACTTTCCTAACACATTGCAGTGCCACGCGGATGTTTGACGGAGGTGATGGCACTCTTGCGTAGGCACAACATTCAACCCGAAATTCGCGACGAACGGATCGCGGGCGCGCCCATCGAAGCGGAATTCAATGGGCAGCTTCGACCCACCCAAGAAGAGGCTGCGAATGCAATCGCCGGCCATGACGAGGGGATTCTCTGTGCTCCGACAGCCTTTGGAAAGACTGCGGTTGCCGCTTGGCTAATTGCAGCGCGTAAGGTGAACACCTTAATCCTCGTCCATCGGCAGCAACTGCTTGATCAGTGGCAAGCGCGTCTAGCGATGTTTCTGAGCGTGCCAGCGAATTCGATTGGGCACATTGGCGGCGGGAAGATTTCCCGGACAGGCTGCATCGACGTATCAGTGATCCAGAGTCTTTATCAAAAGAATGGCGTAAAGGACTTTGTTGCTGAATATGGACAGATCATTGTTGATGAGTGCCACCATATCTCGGCCTTTACTTTTGAGCAGGTAATGAGGCAGGCGAAAGCCAAATTCGTCGTCGGTCTCACGGCCACTCCCACGAGAAAGGATGGGCATCATCCAATCATTTACATGCAATGTGGCCCGGTCCGGTTCAGCATCAGCGCAAAGGCAATGACGGAAGCGAACCCATTCGAACACAGAGTCATTCCTCGCCATACTAATTTCCAGATTCCGACCGGTCTCTCGGAGATGACGATTCAAGATATCTACGCGGCGCTGTCAAGCGACACCCTTCGGAATGGACTGATTGTCGACGACATCGTTCGCGCCATCGAGTCAGGCCGGTCACCGCTCCTGCTCACTGGTAGAACTGAACATCTAAAGTACTTCGAGACAAAGCTAAACGGCGCCGCTAAACACCTTTTTGTATTGAAGGGCGGCATGGGCAAGAAGCAACGCCGACAAATTGCGGAGGCAATGGCGACTGTACCGGAAATTGAATCGCGGGTAATTCTTGCCACCGGGAGCTATATCGGAGAAGGATTCGACGATGCGCGTTTGGACACGTTGTTCCTCGCCATGCCGATCTCCTGGAAAGGAACTCTGCAGCAGTATGTTGGCCGCCTGCACCGTCTTCACGACAACAAACGCGTGGTCCAAGTCTACGACTACGTGGACAGTGGTGTTCCAATGTTGGCGAGGATGTACGAGCGCAGATTGAATGGCTACAGCACGATCGGCTACACAATCGAGCAAACTTCTACCACGGCGGCACTTTCACAACCGCTTGATGGATAAACCATTCTCTCGACTATCCACGTTCCCGTATTTCGCCAACAGATGGAAATCAGCCTTCACATGTCGGGAAACAAGATGAGCTGCCCGGCGAACTCCTCGGCATCCTGGCAGTCCGAAAATCTAGAGGCCCATATTCTCCGCGCTATGTGCGTCGAATGCAGGACGCAATCGCCGCAGTTCCGAAGGCGAACATGGTGGATCGCTGCATACAGCGATTCAGCTTACTCATTGCTCGAATCGAATCCGTATGCTCGTCGAAGCCGCGTTGGGCACGTGCATGTATATAATGTTGGAAAGTTAGCGCATTAGGCTGTGAGAATGTGAACGAAGCGTTCAATTGGTCTTTGGCATTAAGTCATTGATTCTAAAGGGCGGGAGTAGGTCAGTGGTAGACCGTCAGCTTCCCAAGCTGAATGTCGCCGGTTCGATCCCGGTCTCCCGCTCCAAATGAATCTGCAACTTAACGACGAGCTGGCCTCGGAGTTTGGTCCAGCGATTCCTCGCGAACGTGCTTGCTGTCGACAGTACGTTCGATCCTGATTCTCGTTTCTGTTCCATCAAACTCGATCACGGTCCACTTCAATGCAAGAGAGTCCTCCGAACGCAGACCTGTTGTATAGGCGATCAGGATCATCATTTTTAGGTGACTGGGCGTCAACGGGTCATTCAGTATCCAGCGGAACTGTTCCGGAGTGACGAAGAATTCGCTGCGGTCCACGGTTCCGCTTACCCCATGGACGATTCGTCCACGGGGTCCCAAGCGCTACCTTCAAGATGACACAGAGATTCATCTCAATGAAGTCAGAATCGCGTGCAAGTGTCAGTTATTGCGGCGGCGCATTGACCTGCACCGCCTGATGTTTGTGCTCAGGGGCGGCGTTGCTCGACAGTGGTGTTGTCGAGCTTTTTTAGCATCCTGGCGATTTCAGGGTTGGACATGAAGTCTTTCCAGACGAGTCCTGTGCGGTAGTTTTCGATCATCACGACGATGGGAGCCTGATTCAATCCCATGTAGATGGGTGAGACCCAGTGATCGGTTGGATTGATGGCATCGCGGAGTCCGTAGATGCCCCACATCGTATCCCCGAGATCGCGATAGTAGTGCTTGAGCGCGGTCATCGAGGCTTCGGGCGTGTAGGGGAAAGTTGCGAGTGCGCCGGTGGGGGTGATGTTACCGATATCGTCAGCTTCGTCGGGAGCCTGGGCGGCGTAGCCGTGCGGGCCATCACTGGCGGTAAGGCCCCAGGCATCAGGGCCGTAGCCAGCATAGTGCTTGGGATTTGCGATGGCGTAAGCGCGGTTGATCAGGGCGATGTTGCGATTGTTGTCGAAATAGGAACTGGTGAAGCGATCGTGCAGGCTGTGCGGATCAAAGCCCATGAACGAGTAATGGGTGAAGAAAAGCGGGCCCCCGTGGCCCACGCCGACATCGAGCTTGATGCCGTAATAGGTGTTGCCGTTGAAGTAGTGATTGCCGTCTTTCTGTCCGGACCAGCCTTCCCGGTAGTGTTGCGCCATCTCTGACTGCGAGGACCAGCCGGAGTAATACATGGAAGTGGGAACTCCATGGGTGGGCGAGGCGATGGAGAGCAGGTAGGCGATCATCACTTCGTTGAATCCGATCAACGGGTGATGAATTTGAAATGCCCACTGCGGCGACCAGTGCCAGTAAAGGAAATCGCTCTGCGGCGTTTGGCGATACCAGTCCCATTCGACGGTGTTCCACAGCTGTGTGATGCGCCGGTAGAGGGATTGCTCGGCGGGGTCGGATGCATGGAAGTACTGGCGGGCGGCGAGGAGGCCCTGCATGAGGAATGAGGTTTCGACGAGATCGCCGCCGTTGTCGTACATGCCAAAGACGGGCATGGTGTGGCCTGTATTGCCGTTCATGTAGTGCGACCAGACACCGTGATAACGGTCAGCGTGTTCGAGAAAGTTGACGATCTTCGTAAGTCGCTCGACGCCTTGAGCGCGGGTAATGAAGTGGCGGTCAACGCCGACCATGAGCGACATGACGCCGAAGCCGCTGGCGCCGGTGGCGACGATGCGTTCATCGCCGGGGATGTTTTCGAGGGTCATGCCGGATTGGGGATTCGCGCCTTCCCAGTAGTAGTGGAAGCAGGCGTGCTGCATCATGGTGAGCAGTTCGTTGTCAGTGAGTTCGCGAGTGGAGGCGGTAGCTTCGATGGATTGGGGGGATTCGTGGAAGGACCAATCGGCGGCGGCGATCTTATAGCGGGCGGTGACACCGGATCTGCCGAGAAAATCTTCGTAGCGATGAATGCCGGGGATCTGGATGCCGATGGGCGTGAAGCCGGCACTGTTTTCTGAGCGGTAGATCACGTAGCGGGCGAGGTTGGCCGGTTCGCTGGCGTTCCATTCAAGTTCAATGTGGCGGTCGTAGCCGGTGGCGTGGAGAGCGGTGGGAGCGGGCAGGGGTGCATGCGAAGCCGGCGCATCGGCAACACGAATGTCATCGACAATGAGTGTGTGGCGGAGGTTGTCGGCGATGCCCTGGGAGAAGGTGAGGCTCTGAATGTACTCGTGGCGAAACGTGTAGATGGATGCGGATTGGATGTCGGCAAGCGGGATGCGAACCTCCACCCAGTGGCCTGCGGGGAGGTTGCCGGTGTATTTGCCGAGTTTGATGGGAGCGCTGAAACTGGCCGGGAATTCGGCGACTTGGAGGCCTTCACTCGATGTGGAGAGGACGAGTTGAGGCATATCGGCGGCGCCAATGGTCTGTGGGGCGTAGATGGAGAAGTAGAGATAGTGGCCGTCGACACCGGGGCGGCGATTGCGGAAGTCGAGCATGGAGATTTCAGCATTCCAGCCTCCGTTGGGAGCGGACTGCCATTGGAGGCGGATTGCATTGGGCGGGGTGCGAAAGATTCTTGTCTCGACGGGAAGTCGGCCATCCTGCTGCTCGATGAAGCTCTGGCCGTTGGCATAGCCGTGGCTGAAGTAGTTTGTGTCGTGCGTGAGGCTGTTATCGAAGATGACATGGCGGTAGTAGTCGTCGGCGCGGAGTTGTGGCAAGAGCAGGAGGGCGGCGAGAGTGAGGGAGAGCAGCGGACCTGCAACCATGAGGTTGCGTATGAAGAAGAGATGAGATGTGGTTTTCATGGCTTTTGAACTCTTGAGGATGTGCTGCTTTTGGAGAAAGCGCTGATATTCATTTCGGAGTGTCAGTACAGGACATCTCGCAGATTGAGTGGGCAACATAGCCGGCGGCGGTGGCGAAGGCGCGGCCTGCCTGATCCATCCGGGCCGCGGCGGGGGAGACACCTTCGGTAATGATGCCGCCGTCCCAGTTACTGGCGCGGAGGATTTCGAGGGCCTTGTCGCGGCCTGCGTTGAGGAGAAGGCTGTCGGCGATACTCCATGAAGTTGTGAACGGGAGGCGGTAGCTGCCGGGGAGTCCGTAGGGCTGATCGGCGTAAGAGTACTGGTAGTTTTTCGAATGAAGCCACTGCCAGGTTCGCTCGAAGGTCGGGTCGGATTCAGGAATGAAACCGAGAGTTGGCAACTTGAAGAGCGAGCCTGGCGGAATTTCGGTGAATACGTAGTTTTTGCCGTCGGTTGCGGAGGCGAAGATGGGGCCTCCGGCGTCTGGTGCGGAGGGCGAAACGCAATGGGCGAGGAGGGATGCGTGCAGTGCGTCGGCGCGTTTTGTCATTGCCTGTGAGCCGGCGGGATTGTTGAGGCAGGTGTATAAATCGGCGAGATCTGTGAAGGCGCGCCAGACGAGGACATTGTCGTAGGTGATGAAGGGGAGCTTCTGGAATTCATCCTGAGAATCCTGCAGCGAGGAATAGAGGCCGGTGGTGGGATCAAAGCGAGCGAGAAGACGATCGCGGAGTGAGTTGAGAGCAGCCCGATGTTCGGCAAGGAACGCGGTGTTGTTTGTGCGCTTGACGTAGGCTGCTAAAGCGAGGATTGGCGCGGCGGCTTCATCGAGTTGAAAGCCATCTTCGAGCACTACGCCGTCGATGAAGCGGCTGTGGGTACCGGTGTTACGAAGCTGCGTGGTGAGCGCGTATTCGAGTGCGTCGCGCGCCACGGGCGGATCGATGTCGAGGAGGCCGGGGAAGCTCCAGAGCATGGCGTCGCGATCCCAATAGGCGGCGGATACATAATACCGGGGACTACGCGAGGTGACGCCGACGAACTGTTCGGTATCGATGGTGCGGCCCCATGCGTAGAGTTCAGTGAACAGAAAATTGCGGTTCATCAGCAGATCGAGGTCAGGGTGGCCGGTGGTACGTGTGCGTTTGGAGAGCCATGCCGCGGTTTGCTCGATCATAGCTTCGGAGCCGTTGCGGGCAATTTGTTCACGGACAGCGCGGGCGTTGTGGGCAGCGCTGAACTCTTCGATTCCGGCAGCGAGGACGAAGATGGATTCGACGGACTCACCAGGAGCCAGGGTTTCAGTCTGACTGGCGTCGACTGCGGGTGTTGGTGTTGTGGGCGGGGTAGTGATGGTGGCTTTGGAGCCGGGATGAAGGAGCGTCCAGGCGAAGTCTGTGTCGCTGGTGACGTAGCTGAAAACTTCAGCATGATCGACCCAGGGCGCAGGTCCCACGGTGCGTTCGCCGCGAAGTTCGACAGGCACGTAGGTGACGCGCTCGATGGAGCCGAAGGATGCTTTAAGGCCGAGGGTGACTGCGACGGGAGCCGAGCGGCGATTGGTGAGAGTCATGCGCAGAAACGCTGCGCGGGATTCCGGAGGGGCGCACCAGGTGAGGGTTGCGTCGAGGCCCTCGACGGTGACGTGGGATGTGGGAATCCAGTAGGCGATAACCTCCCAGGACGGATTGCGAAAGGCGAGAGGCTTTCCCTCTGCCATGAAGTATGGCTGTAGCACGGGACCACCGTGTTCGCCGCTTACCTGGAGCAGGCCGCGGTGTCGCATCGAGAGTACGTTGAAGGTGTGAAGTGAACCGTCGGCAGCGCTGATGTCGGGGAGTGATATCCATTGATTTCCGGTAGGAAGGACGTCGTCAGGCTGCAGCGAAATTGGCGTGCGCCGCGCGGCCGCGAAAACGGGACCCATGCCCTGGATTGCGCAGAAAAGAATTGCGAAAGGGATGAGTTTATTGGCGAAATGCTTAATCAACAAATTCGAAGCTGCGGGGTTCAAAATGATCTGCTCCCTTTCGACAGAAAGACGGGTGCCATTCCCGCCGACAAGCATACACGCGGGAAGTCCAGGGCAGCCGGTGGAACGTCTGAGGTGTTGGGAGAGGACGAATCGATGGCGGTCGCGATTTGCGAGGAATCAGACCCGTCAGAATGGCGCAAAAACGAATTAGTAAAGGGGAGAAATGAGATTGCCGGCGGTTGATCCTGGTGAGCTATATCACCAGAAAAACTTCATTATTGACAGCGACATAGAGACGGTGATACCTATTTAATCCGTTGCGCAATCGTTTGCGCAAGTTGGCCCCTGTTTCTATTGGATGTTCCTCTGTAACTGATTGTCAGGAGATCGTGATGCCAAAAGATGTTGTACGTAGCTCCCCGGTGAGCCGCTGGGAATCCAGAGGTTTTGTGCACATCAGGAACGGGTGGTGGACGCTGACGGTCCTTCTGCTTGCCCTGTGTGTTTTGCCCGCTCAAGCCCAATACAGAGCAAGTTTGCAGGGAACGGTTGCGGACTCCACAGGAGCGCTGATTCCTGGAGCGCAGCTTACCCTTACCGATCAGGAAACCAATCACGCAATCACCACCACGAGCGACGCTGCGGGTAATTTCTCGTTTAGCCAGCTTCCTCCGAGCACGTACAACCTGGCAGTGTCACGCGAGGGGTTCAAGACGAAGACTCTGAATGGCGTGCATATTCTGGGAGAGCAGGCGAATGCACTGAATGTGGTGATGGAAATTGGCGGCAAATCAGAGACGGTGACAGTGAACGCCGCGAATACTGCGACTATCGACACCGAGACGGGCAATGTGGGTGGAACCATCACGCAGGAAGATTTGGCCAAGATGCCGGACTTCGGCCGTGATCCGTACCAGCTTGCCCAACTCGCTCCCGGAATGTTTGGCGATTCGTCCCAGGGTGCAGGTGGAGGCGGGGTCAACATGCCCGGAAACGCCAACAATGGTCAACCGGGTGCAAGCGCAAGTTCCGGCCCATACATTACTGAGAACCATCCGCAGGTCATCGCGAATGGCGGGCGCAACGACACCAACGGCATCACGATCGATGGGGTTCAGTCGACAAGCGTGACCTGGGGCTCGTCTGCTGTGATTACGCCGAATCCTGACACCATCAAGGAAATGAAGGTCGTTACAAATCCCTATGATGCCGAGCTGGGTCGATTCAGTGGCGCGCAGATCCAGATCATCAGCCAGAACGGGACGAATGTATTCCACGGAACTGGATTGTTCAAGCTTGATCGTCCGGGGCTGAATGCGTATCAGCGCTTCGATCCGAACAACAACAAACAACGCGACAATGCAAGGTACAACGAGTATGGCGGCACGGTGGGCGGCCCGATCATTCACAATCGGCTGTTCTTCTTCTTCGGCTACGACACGATTCGCAACAATGGAACCAACAACGGCGGCGGATGGTACGACACCCCCAGCTTCGACGGAGAATCTGCCTCGGGTACAAATGCAAACAAATTCCTGAGCGTCAAGGGCGTCCAGGTTGCCGCCAAGCAAATTCTTGAGAACGCGGGAGACGGTCACGACTGCGCAAGTGTCAACCTGATCCAGGGAGTGAACTGCAACTGGGTTCAGGGAAAAGGCCTCGACATCGGTCGGCCGCTCACAATTGGCGTCGGCCTGCAGGATCCCTCCTATGCCGATCCTGTGGACGGCGCGTTCACGCCGGGCCTCGGTGGTGATGGTACCGGCGCCCCGGCGAACCTCGACGGCAATGCCGACATTTTCTACGTGGCCACCGAAGGACCGAACAACAACGTCAACACTCAGTACAACGGACGCGTCGACTACCAGCTAACGAGCAACGACCTGATTGCCGGGAATATCTATTATGTGCCCGTCAAGAATGACAGTTTCTCAGATCGTTCGATGAACTTCTTCCATCACAACGCGAAAAACTATTCGGCGGGCCTGCTCTACAACCATACCTTTTCTCCAACCATGCTGAATGAAGCGCGCGCTGACATGGCAGGGTGGAAGTGGAATGAACTGAAAGACAATCCACAGATTCCGGCGGGTCTTCCCACTGCCCATATGAACCATGTGGATGGCTCGAATTCCTTCGCCAGCATCAACCCCAACACAATCCAACCCTCGATCGGCAGCATATTCGATCAGTGGACCCTCAATTTCAAAGACGTACTGACAAAGGTCTATAAGAGCCACAACCTCAAGTTCGGCGGTCAGTACACGCGCCTCGCCTACCTGGATTCGGCAACCTGGGCGGCCAGCGAGGACTTCTACTTCAACAACTACTGGGACTTCCTGAACGACGCTCCGCAGGCGGAATCCATCAATGGCGCCGATCCGCTTACCGGCGTCCCCACCGATTCCCGCAAGGATGACCGCCAGTACATCCCTTCCTTCTTCGTACAGGATGACTGGAAGATGCGGCCGAACCTGACCGTCAACCTCGGTCTCCGCTGGGAGTACTTCGCTGGCATGACCGAGAAGAGCGGCAATAACCCGCGGATCAACCTCGGCACCGGCGCGAACACGTTCAGTGATTTCGCAATTGTGCTTCGTCAGCCGCAGGTCGATGCCCAAAAAGGCAACTTCGGGCCGCAGATCGGATTCGCCTGGAGTCCGGCGCACGACAACGGCAAGCTGGTTCTGCGCGGCGGCTTCGGCATGAGCTTCAACGGGCTCGAAGAAGCAATCACAACAAACACGCGCTTCGATCCGCCTTTCCTCACGAATAGCAAATCTCTCACCGGCGACCAGATCGTTTACGGCATCGGTGACGTCTATACCTACGGCTCGCTTCCCGGCAACCCGGCGCTGATTTCAACCTTCAACTCAGCCAACCTGCCAAGCAGCGGCATTGCAGTCAACGTCACAGCAGTTGACAACAAGCTGAAGACCTCCTACGTCTATCGCTACTCGCTCGAAGGGCAGTACGACCTCGGACAGCAATGGGTGGCCACGCTGGGATACACAGGAAGCTCCGGCCGGCACCTGCCGCTCCAGTACAACCTGTATGACAAGTACGCGCCGCAGATTCTGGCCCACCAGATGTCCTTCAATCCGGCCGTGAACTTTATCGATTGGTACGAAGACACGGGCACATCGAATTTCAACTCGATGCTCGTCGAGCTTCGCCACCAGTTCGCCCATACTTTCGAGGCGGATGTGCAATACCGGTGGGCAAAATCGCTTGATAGCGGATCAGGACCGTACACCAACCCCGATTACCAGTTCCTGCCGGGTTTCAACTGGGGACCATCGGATTACGATGTTCGCCACATGATCAAGATGTTCGGGGTGTGGACTCCAAATCTTTTTCATGGAAACAGCATGCTTGAGAAGGTTGCGGGAGGGTGGACGTTCAGCCCAATCTTCAACTATCACACGGGCTTCCCGTTCAATCCCAAGTTCGGCGGGATCGCCTGCAATGCGTTCTATCCCAACAGCGGCAACTGCGACCTGAGAGCTGCCGCCTACCTTGGCGGTGCTAGCAGAAGCGAGACCAACGACAGTTTCAAGACCGCCGCTGGCCACTTCCCGAAGGGCGGCCCGGCTTATTTCACCGCTCCAACCGTGGTGGCCAACTCCGGAAACTGGCAGGACATCAACTCGGTTCCGACGCCGACAGCACTTCCGGGCGTTCCGGGAATCGGACGCAACTCGTTTTATGGTCCCCGCTATTCCGATCTTGACCTTGCCGCGACAAAGGCGTTTGGATTGCCGGCAATGAAGGTCCTTGGCGAGAATGCAAGAATCGAAATTCGAGCCAATGCCTTCAACGTGTTCAACAAACTCAACCTCTCCCCCGGCATCGACACCAATATTACGGATTCGAACTTCGGCCGTTCAAATGGTGCACTCGGCTCACGAACGATTGAAGGCGAATTTCACTTCAAGTTCTAACGCTGGCCTCTCCATTTTCTCCCCGCTCTTACCGGGCGGGGAGTTTTGAACCCTGGAGCCGTCGACGATGCGCCGCAGTTTCGGACGCTTGGCGGCGGCTTTTTCTTCAGGTTGCAAGAAATTACTTTCAGAAATCATTAGACCTATCGAGGGTGGGATGCGGAGATCGGGTTCAGCTCGTGTGTGGCGGGCAATTGTTGTGGCGGGATTCCTGATCGCCGCGGTCATTGCGGCTGAGAGCAATCCTGTTCGTGCGCAAGTTGGTGGATCGGCTGACTCAGCTTCTGGAACAGGATCGAAGACATTCCAAGCTCTGGCGAGGAGCGCCGATCAGGCTCGCGACGCGGGGCGCCTCGACGAAGCGACGAAAGCCTATCAAAGTGCACTGGCGCTGAATCCCAAGTGGGTGGAAGGCTGGTGGTCGCTCGGAACCCTGTACTACGACGGAGACAACTATGCAGAAGCGGCTCTGGCATTCGAGAAAGTTGTGGCTCTCGATCCCAAACAGGGTACCGCGCACGCAATGCTGGGTCTGTGTGAGTTTGAGATGGGTCAGCAGGAGCGTGCCCTCAAGGACATTAAGGAGAGCAAATCGCTGGGAGTGCTGGAGGATAAGCAACTGCGCGACGTAGTGATGTATCACGAAGGGGTGCTACTGCAGCGGGCAGGGCAGTTTGAAGCGGCGAAGGCAGCGCTCTCAGCATTGTGCCTGAATGGCGTGCGCAGCAAAGAGCTTGCCGGTACGTTTGGCATGGTAGCGCTGCGCATGCGCGATATCTCCCCACCCGATCCGAGCACAGAGGCCGGAGAGATTGTTCAGCTTGCGGGGCGAGGGGCGTGCTTGAGCGGAGCCAAGGACTACGACGCGGCAAAGACGGAGTTCGAACAGGTGATCGCACGTGCACCGCACTTTCCGCTGGCACACTATGCCTACGGCTGCATGTTGATTGATGCTCGAGACATTCCAGGAGCGGTGAAGGAGTTTGAAGCAGAGATCGGTGAAGAGCCGAAAAGTGTGTTGCCCCGACTTCGCATCGCAGTGGCGGAGTACAAGGTAGATTCCGCGGCAGGGCTGAAATATGCGGAGGAAGCTGTACGACTGGAATCGAACTTGCCGCTGGCGCACTACCTGCTGGGGTTACTGCTGCTGGATACGGGAGCGTACGAGCGGGCGGTGCCGGAACTGGAAATCGCGCACAAAGCGTTTCCGCATGAGGGAAGAATCGACCTTTCGCTTGCGACGGCGTATGCGCACGTGGGACGCACGCAGGATGCAGCGCGTTCACGGCTGGAGTTCGAACGCAAAAAGCAGACGGAACAGAAAGCGGCCGACGGCGCCATAGAGATTACAGACGCGATGGATGCGAGATCGAAGCAGTGAAATGGAGAGGCTAGGACTTTGGCTCTTCGATCGTGAGAATTTGGTTCGCAGCGACATCGGACAGTCGCTGAATAGTACGGCTGGGCCAGGTGATCTGGATTTCCTTAACGGCGGTATTCGAGCCGAGACCGAAATGCACGCGGGGATCGCTGGAACAGGCGTAGCCAACAGCGGTGGTCGCTTGGTTCCACTGAGAATGCCCGTCAGGTGTGGTGATTTTGATCTGTGCGCCAAGACCCATGCGGTTACTGCGAGAGCCGATGAGGCGCAGGAGGATCCAGTGCTGGCCGGATGCGCCGACATTGCGGAAGAGCTTGATGGGTTCATTGAGACTGGAGACGACAGCATCGATGCGGCCGGAGTTGAAGATGTCTCCGAAGGCAGCGCCCCGATGGGCACCGGGAATCTGAAAGGCAGAGCCGGCTCCGGAACTGGCGTCCACGAATTTACCGTTGCCGAGATTGCGAAAGATGGAGTTGGGCTCGGGGTAGGCCTGGGCGGGGATCGCCTGCTGGATGTTGTCCATGACGTTGGCGCGAGCGACGAAGAGGTCCTTCCAGCCGTCGTTGTCAAAGTCGTACACGCCATTGCTCCAGCCAGTCATGCGGTTCGTGAGGGCTCCAAGGCCGCTGGCGACGTTTGCGTCGACGAAGATGCCGCCGCCCTGGTTGATGTAGAGCGGGAAACCCTCGTGCTCAACGGCGGTGTGCCAGATGTCGGGAAGGCCGTCATTGTTGATGTCGCGGAAGTCCGCGCCCATGCCCGAAAGAGCGTTGCCATCGGGAGAGTAGGCGACGCCAGCAGATACAGCGATCTCTTCGAACTTCTTTCCGCCGACGTTGCGGAAGAGGAAGTTGGGCATGGTGTCATTGGTGACGAATGCGGAGAGAAAGCCGCTACGCCTCGATGTCGGCGAAGGTTACGCCCATACCCTTGCCGAAGAAGGCGTGCGATGCCGGTTTCATGCGAGACGTCAGTGAACGTGCCATCGCCGTTGTTGCGATAAAGGGTGTTGTGGAGCGGCAGATAGAGATTGGGATGGCAGTATGCGCGCAGACCTTCTTTGAGCGCGCAGTAAGGATCCTTGTTGACCTCCCAGTGACAATAGTTGACCACGAAGAGATCGAGCAACCCGTCGTTGTTGTAGTCGAACCAGCCAGCGCCGACGGACCACATCTTCTTGCCATGTGCGTGCTCTCCGGCAACGCCTGCCTTGGCGGTGACTTCGGTGAACGTGCCGTTGCCATTGTTGTGAAAAAGCTGGTTGCCCGTGACGTTGGCGAGAAAAATGTCGGCGTTGCCGTCATTGTCGTAATCGCCAATGGCGACACCCATGCCGTAGCCTGCGCCGGCGACGCCTGCTTTTTCGGTCACGTCAGTGAACGTGCCGTCGTGGTTGTTGTGGAAGAGGCGATTCCAGTATGTGGGCGTGGTCTTTTCGAGCGAGGGAATCTCGGCACCGTTAACGCAGTAGATATCGAGGAAGCCGTCGTTGTCGTAGTCGAACAGGGCGATGCCGGCAACCATGGTTTCCGGCTGGTTCTTGTTGGGGGTAGCGCAGTTGCGGGTGACGAAATGAAGACCGGCCTGCTGCGCAATCTCTTCGAAGTGGATGCCGGGAAAAGTGGGAGAGGCCGCTGTCTGCACCGGGAGAGACACGAGGCTGCGCGGCGCAAGCGCGGAGGCGGTAACCGCGCCAATGGCCTGGATGAGACGGCGGCGTTGAAGACTCGAGATCGGGTTATCGGCCATGCGTGCTTGCGGGGCGGGTGGAACATGACGAAGTCGATTGGCCGGCGGCGAGAGAGTTGCAGGCGTTACAGCCGGATGGCTCGATCACAGGCACCCCACTACTGTTATAGAACGATCGCGTGCGGAATCCCAGTTGGAAGGAAAGAGACGAAGGCGTGACGATTCAAAGACTCGCTGTATTTGTTGGTTTAGCGATGGCGGCAGTCTGCTTGCCGGTGGGAGCGCAGATGTCCTCGCAGCAGGTAACGATCGACGTGAAGGCAGCGGGACATCCTTTTATGCACTTCTGGGAACAGACATTTGGTTCGGGCCGCGCGATTCTTGCGTTGCGCGATGGCTATCGCAAAGACCTGGCGGATGTGCATGACAAAATCGGCGTGCGTTATGTGCGGTTTCTCGCAATTTTGCATGACGAAGTGGGCATTTATGACGAAGACGATGCGGGAAACCCGATTTACAACTTCACGTACGTCGACCAGATTTACGATGGGCTGCTGGAGCGAGGGGTAAGGCCATTTGTCGAAATCAGCTTTATGCCGCAGAAGCTGGCATCGAATCCCAGGGCGATTCACCCGTTCTGGTACAAGCAGAATGTTTCGCCCCCTAAGGATTATCGCAAGTGGGACGCGCTGATCCGCGCATTTGCGCATCACCTTATCGATCGATACGGGATTGACGAGGTGGCGCAGTGGTACTTCGAAGTGTGGAATGAGCCGAATATCGACTTCTGGGCCGGCGATCCGAAACAGGCTACGTATTTCGAGTTGTATGACCACACAGCGCGAGCGCTGAAAGAAGTAGATCCGAGGCTTCGTGTAGGTGGACCTGCAACGGCGGCGGCCCATTGGGTGCCGGAGTTTCTGAGACACACCAGCGAACAGCATGTTCCGGTCGATTTCGTTTCAACACACGGGTATGCGGACGATTCGGTTGAGGACATGTTCGGGACACATGAAGACATCCCAATGCGCGACCGAGTGTGCCGGGCAATTGGGAAGGTACACGGGGAGATTGAGGCGTCGGCATCTCCGAAACTTCCGTTGATGTGGACGGAATGGAACGTGCCTTCCTACGGAGACCTAAACGCGCGCGATAACTGGTATGTAGGTCCGGCGCTGGCACGCGACATCAGCCAGTGCGACGGTCTAGTTACGATGATGTCGTACTGGACCTTTGACGATGTTTTCGAAGAAGGCGGCGTAAAGACGACGCCGTTTGACGGTGGATTTGGGCTGATAGCGCCGGGACGGATCAAGAAGCCCAGCTTCTACGATTTTGTGCTTCTGCATCGGCTGGGGGATGAGCGGATCGAAAATGCCGCCGACAATGTGCTGGTGACGCGGCGCGCGGATGGGACGCTTGTAGTTGCGGCATGGAATCTGGTGGAAATGGACAAGCTGGCGCAGGGATCGCCGCAGAAGTTTCACTTTCATTTCACGGGCGTGTCGCCACATGCCGGGGTCTCAATTACGCGAGTGGACGGGGCACATGGGAACCCGATGACTCTGTACAAGTCGATGGGAAGCCCGAGATATCCAACGTTGAATCAGGTTGAAAGATTGAATGAGGCTTCGGCATTCCCAGCGCCGGAAAAGGAAGTGCTGAAGGATGGGCAGATGGATTTGACGCTGCCGATGAACGGGCTGGCGATGATTGAGATTACGGATTCGCACTGAAGGACATTGAAGAGGAGCCGCAAGGCACAATGAAAAACCCAGAAGAGACAAAGAGAATCGAGTGTTGGAGAGGCGCCAGAACAAATTCAGGCGTAAAGTGCGTGGTGTTTGCTCTGGCCTGCACTCTTCAAGCCTGTGCGGCGTTTGGGCAGGAGCCCGCGGGTAAGACACGACAGGCTCCGTCATCGAATGCGCAACTGGCTTCGCCCGCGATTGAGAAGCAAGTGGATGCGCTCTTGAGACGGATGACAGTGGAAGAGAAGTTGGGGCAACTGGTGCAGTACAGTGACAGCGGCTATGACGGGGAGGCACAGACGGCGGCAGAGGCGGCGACCGCGCCCGGGAAGAATCCCTCGACGCACGACAAGGTCGATGCCATGGAATTGGTGTCGACAGGTCGGCTGGGTTCGATGCTGAACACGGTGGGTCAAGCGCGTACGAATGCGCTGCAACATGCCGCGATGGAAAAGAGCAGACTGCATATCCCGTTGATGTTTGGCGCGGATATTATTCATGGATATAGAACGATCTACCCGATTCCGCTAGGTCTCGCGGCGACTTTTGATCCGGAGCTGGTGAGATCACTCGCGCATATTTCGGCATCGGAGGCGAGGACCGGGGGGGTGGACTGGTTTTACTCGCCGATGGTGGATATTTCGCGCGATCCGCGATGGGGTAGGACGCAGGAGGGCGCGGGGGAGGATGCCTATCTGGGAGCCGCGATGGCGCGGGCTTATGTGCGCGGGTACCAGGGTGACGATCTCTCGTCGCCGACGAGTGTGGCGGCGTGCGTGAAGCACTTTGCAGCTTACGGCGCGGCGGAGGCGGGAAGGGAATACAACACGACGGATATGTCGGAGAGCCGTCTGCAGCAGGACTATCTGCCTCCGTACAAGGCCGCGGTGGAAGCGGGTGCAGCATCGATCATGAGCGCGTTTAACGCGCTGAACGGTGTTCCGGCATCTGCGAACCGTTATCTTCTGCAGGATGTATTACGCGATCGCTGGGGATTCGACGGGTTTGTGGTGAGCGATTACACCGCGGTGATGGAGTTGCGGAATCACGGCATTGCGCTGGATTCGGCTACGGCTGCGCGCAAGGCGATTACGGCGGGAGTAGACATCGATATGATGTCGCACTATTACGATACGGAGTTGCCGGCGCTGGTGAAGTCGGGGCAGGTTCCGATGAGTGTTGTGGATGAGGCGGTGCGGCGGGTACTTCGGGTCAAGTTCGCGATGGGGTTGTTTGAGCATCCGTATGCAGAGAGGAAGGAAGTCACCTCTGCGGTTCCGGAGCACAGGCCGCTGGTGAGGAACGCTGCCGAAGAGGCGATCGTGCTGTTGCAGAACAAGGCACTCAAAGGTGGCGTGCCTCTGTTGCCTCTGGCGGAAAGCGTGAAGAAGATTGCTCTGATTGGACCGCTGTCCGATAACCGCACTGAGATGACGGGATCATGGGGCGGCGATCGACGGGATCCAGATGTTGTTACGGTGAAGGACGCGCTGGAGGCACGCGCACGCCGGATTGGCGGATCGGTGATGTATTCGAAGGGCACCGAGATTCTGGGCGGATCGGAGGCAGGGTTTGCGGAGGCGGTTGAGGCGGCGAAGGAATCGGACGTAGCGGTGATGGCGCTGGGCGAATCGAGCCAGATGAGCGGCGAAGCGGGATCACGCGCACATTTGAATTTGCCGGGCAACCAGGAAAAGCTATTGCAGGCGGTGGCGGCAACAGGGCGGCCAATTGTTCTGCTGGTCTTTTCAGGGCGGCCGCTGGTGCTGGATTGGGCAGCGCAGCACATTCCCGCAATTATGGAAGCCTGGTTCCCGGGAACAGAGGCTGGAAACGCGATTGCCGATTTGTTGTACGGAGACGTGGTACCAAGCGGAAAGCTGCCGATGAGTTTTCCGCATGCAGTGGGGCAGGAACCGCTTTATTACAATCACTTTCCTACAGGGCGCCCGCCATTGGGGCTTGATCTTTCTCAACCTCCGGGAGGGGACTCGCGATTCTTTTCGCGCTACATCGACGTTCCGAACAGTGCGCTATTTCCGTTTGGGTACGGGCTGAGCTACACGCAGTTTGCGTATTCGGATGTTAGGGTTTCGCGCAGAACGGTGCCGCATACGGAAGCCGACAGAAGCGGAACGCGCGATCTTGTGACGGTGTCGGCGATGGTTCGCAACACCGGGAATCGCGAAGGTACTGAAGTGGTGCAGTGCTATGTGCGGAACCTGGGGGCAAGCCTCGAGCAGCCGGTGCGCAGTCTGGAAGGATTTGAGAGGGTAATGCTGAAGCCGGGCGAGTCGAAGCAGATTTCGTTCAAACTCGGATTTCCGGAGCTTTCGTTTTATAACAATGCGGGGCGGGCGGTGATCGAGAACACGGACTACACGGTCTGGGTGGGCGGCAGTTCGCTGGCAACGGAGCATGCGGAGTTTCACATCGTTCCGTAGCAATCCCCGCACGCATCGACGCCACAAGCGATCGATTCTTCTTTCGTGTCTGGGTTATTTGCCGGCGCGATTCGGCAAGGAAACAGCACACACCTCGGAGAAGCACACCCGACATGAGGAACAGGCTTACACACGGCCTCTCGCTGTCCGGCGCGGCGTCGTTCGCACCCGGCGGTGTTCTTCTAAGAACCAGAAGCTGGTATCTTGCACCAAGTGAGCCAGTCAAAAGCGCCAGGTGTTATTTCAGGTTTTTCGACGCCAGAGGGAGCCATGAAGGAGATTCTCCAGCAAGCCAGCCGCCGGGTCCGCAGTTTGAAGTTACGCGCATTTGCGTCGTCTATCGGCACGTTCGCCGCAACCATATCAATGTCTTTCGCACAGGCACCCTTGCTTCATCCGGGCTGGCCCGGTCCGGGACAACTCTTCGTTGGGACCTGCTATCAGCCGGTCGATCGTTCGCCGGAGGAGATTGACCACGACATCGCCATCATGAAGCACGCCGGATTCACAGTGGTGCGCATGGGGGATCTATCGTGGGATTCATTCGAGCCTTCGCAGGGGCAGTTCAAATTCGAATGGTTCGACAAGATCATGGACAAGATGCAGGCCAACGGAATCCGCGTGATCCTGGACATTTCGGGTTCGCCTGCCCCCATCTGGTTGCACCGCAAATACCCGGGTGTCGATATCGTGAACCAGTTTGGCGAGCGACGGCCTCCGGCAGAACGCTATATGGATGACATCAGCGATCCCGATTATGTGCGCGAGATCAGCATCTTCGCAGACAAGCTGACAAAGCGCTATGCGAAACATCCCGCACTCATGGCCGTGGGCTATGACAATGAAATCGGAAATGGATTCATGTCCTATTCGGAGTCCGACCGACAGCGATTTATTGCGTGGCTCAAGAAACGATACGGCACCATTGAACATCTCAACACCGCCTGGGCCACGCAGCGATGGTCGCGCAGGTTGAATAGTTTTGAGGACGTCGACCTCCCTCTAGCCGACGGACCAGGCCCATCGGAACGTTATCTTGATCTTCACCGCTACTGGTCGGACGTATCGGTTGCACGCCTCGAGGAATTGGACGCCATTCGCCAGCGGAATATACCCAACATCCCGGCAATATCCAATCTCTGGGACAATGCTCCCCGCCGCGGCTTCGACTACCTGAGCACGTATAAATCGTATGTGTCCTATGGAGCAGAAGGCTTCTACCCTGGCGATCCCGTAAGCGGAGTACTCCCCGCCCTGATGGTCAAAGGTGCCCTGGAAACACCACTGTGGTTCAATGAGTTCACTGCAGGTGGAGGAGGATTTTATGGCACTCCCGGTAGGAGCCGCATGTATGCCTACCTGGGATTGGCGATTGGCGCGCAAGGATTTCTCGCATGGACTTTTAATAGCCATCTCGGAGGAGAGGAGCAGGCGCTGTTCGGGCTGCTCGATCACGACGGCAGGCCATCTTGGAAGGTGGATGAGTTTGCTCGGATCGCTTCAGAATTCCGCGAACTCTCTAAATACGGCTTCCCGCGCTATCCCCATCCAGAGGTTGCCATTGCCTACTCATTCGATTCTTTCGTGGATTCGCATCCGAACGGCCCTTCCAACACAACCCTCCAGTACTTCGCACCTTCCTACACCGAGCAGGTGCAGAACGCATTTGAACCATTTTCTCGCGCCAATATCGATACGGCTGTTATCAACATCGGTCATGACAGTCTTAAGCCATACAAACTCGTAGTTGTGCCGGCAGACTATGTGATGGACGCTCCGAGTGCAATGGCTATCCGTGAATATGTGAGTGAAGGCGGAACTGTGTTGATGACCGCATTCTCCGCGAAAGTTGACGAACATGGACAGTGGTTCGATACGCCACTGCCAGGCAGACTAAATGACGTTTTCGGCCTGCGCACTTCGCAATTCTACAAGCCGGAAGAAGCCCCACAATTCGAGCTCGACGGCCAACTTGTGAAAGGTGACATTCGTTTCTATGAAGTTTTGGAGCCGGGGACAGCGGAGACACTCGCGAGATTCACGAACATAGTGGGTCAGCCACCAGCAGTCACGGTAAACAAGTACGGTAAAGGGCAGGCGATCTATCTCGCGGCCCCGGCGCAGCGGTCCTTCATCGATGCGATCCTTCAGAAATTTCGCAGTCGCCTTGACATAAAGCTGGGGCCGAGTACGCCAGAAGGGGTCTACGCCCGGGTGGTGGACGGTCGAACTCTGTATGTCAATACGACCGAGGAAGTTAAATCCGTGATGCTCGGAAAGAAGGCTCGCGGAGTGCTTTCGCACAAGTTATACGAAAACGAGATGAAGCTTGATCCGTACGAAGCCGAGTTCGTGGAGTAGGTTGGATGCGAGTGGGCGGCGCTGGGTGATGAACCCATCGGCAATTTAGAATTCCGAAGGATTCAGCACACATGGCCTTGGATGCGCCTGCTTTTGATAGCGCGCGATGGGCTCGTCTGGACGTCTGGATCCCAATTGGGTCAATTGGGCGCAAGAGTCCGTGTAGTCGAAACGGGATACGGGCCGTAATGATCAAGGTGGTGTATTTGTACTGGCGTTGGCCTTCAATGTACACCTTGCGCGCGTACCAGTCACGAGCTTCCCATGGGCTGCGGAGCCCAGATGCCGAGCCTCGCGTCGCGGTACATTCGGAAACTTCGTAGTCGACCCTCCGGCTTCCCAAAGCTGAATGTCGCCGTTCGATCCCGCTCTCCGCTCCAAGAATCCTTTTCGCGGCTTCCATCGTCAATGGGTTTCTTCAACTTTTACCACAAAATAGGTGACGGATTCACCGTCGTTCACGATTGTCTGGTGCGGCATTCCTGCGGGAATATGCACAACGTCACCGGCTTTCAATTCCTGCCGTGTGCCGCCTTCGACAGATTGGCCCCGCATTTCGCCGGGGCCGGTTGTTCTCCCGTCAACGAGGTTGCCGCCCGTCAAGACAGTTGCGTGGCCATCGACGATGAAGAAGATGTCGGCGAAGTTCTGGTGCAGTTCGCCTCCCCCGCTGTGTTGGCGATAGGCGAGCATCGTGTAATGGTGTGGATATTTCTCGAGCGTCTCGCTGGCGGAGCCGTCGCCCTTGGCAGCAAGTTCCTTCAGATGCTTTGCCCGTTGCAGCAATTCTGGCGTTGACCAGTGATCGGATTTCATCGTTTGTGCGCAAACCACCATTGCATCGAGCATGAGTGCGGAGAGCAAGAAAATGCTGACTGTCTTTTGCATCGTAAGTCTCCTGGTGCGACCCGGCACATATAAATTTATCGAACCCCTATGGACTGGTCAGTCGACGCGTTCCTCTGAGCGGGACATCGCTGTTGTCTTCATGGATTCAACCCTGCCAACTGACTGGCGCGCCTGAAGACATCCAGGAACATCGGCCGCGTCAATTTCCCGGTGTTGGTGTTCTGCAGGGAAGGGTGATAACTGGCAATCGTGGTCAATCCGCTTGGCAGCGTGTACTGGGCTCCGTGGGCAAACGTGAAATTCCCGCGAACAAGTTTCGCGCCCTTGCGCTGCTCGTATGCAAGCAGGCCGTCGAATGCGACTCGCCCAAGGCAAACGACGACACGCAGATTCTTCAGAAGCGCAACCTCGTCATCAAGAAATGAGGAGCAAGTGCGCAATTCCTCCGGCGTGGGTTTGTTTGCCGGTGGAGCACAGCGGACGACTGACGTGATCCAAAGATCTGTGAGCTTCATACCATCCTCGCGCGAACTCGCCCGGGGAAGGGAGGCAAAGCCCGCCTCATGCAGGACCGGATAAAGAAAATCTCCGGAGCCGTCTCCCGTGAAAGGCCTGCCAGTGCGGTTGGAACCGTGCGCGCCGGGGGCGAGTCCGAGAGCAAGAACGCGCGCCTGGGGATCGCCGAATGAGGGGACGGGACGCCCCCAATACTCCCAATCAGCATAGGCGCGCCGCCGAACACGCGCGACTTCAGTGCAATGTGCTCGCAGGCGCGGACAACGCTCGCAGGCGATGATTCGGGCATTCAAAACCGCAAGCGACGATGGGACAGAGGTCATGTCAAACTCTAGGTTATAACGCTCGCCAGACGGAGTTCGCTCGCGCTTTAAGCTGGCCGATGCATGAAACTTCACCGCGTGCCACCCATCAGATACTATGTGTCTGACTTCTTTCGGATGCGCCTGGAGTCACGACTCAGAGCCTGCGCAGCCGAGAATCACCACGAAGAGCTTAACCCGGAGACTCACAAATGAAATCAGCAAAGATTCTTATGCTAGCCGGCGACTTCGTAGAAGACTACGAAATCATGGTGCCCTTTCAGGCCTTGCAGATGGTGGGCCACAAGGTAGATGCGGTGTGTCCGGGCAAAAAGAAGGGGGAGCAGGTACGCACGGCGATCCACGATTTCGAAGGCGATCAGACCTATACCGAAAAACGCGGTCACAACTTCACATTGAACGCGACGTTCGATGAAGTCAATCCTGCCTCGTATGACGCGCTTGTGGTTCCTGGTGGGCGTGCGCCGGAGTATCTGCGGTTGAATCCCAAAGTGCTTGAACTGGTGCGGCACTTCGACAAGGAAAGAAAGCCCATTGCCGCGCTCTGCCACGGTCCGCAGGTGCTCGCAGCAGCAGGAGTGCTGAAGGGCCGCAAGGTCAATTGCTATCCGGCATGTGCGCCGGAAGTGACGCTGGCGGGTGGGACATTTGTTTCGCTGGATTTTGCCGAGGCTGTGGTGGACGGCAAAATGGTGACGGGTCCGGCGTGGACTGCGCATCCGGCGTGGCTGGCAAAGTTCCTCGATGTTCTGGAGGCGCACCTGAAGGAAGAGGCTGCGTAAATTCGCTCAGGTCCGGCTTACGGCGGCATGGACCGCGCGCACCTGCCGTAGCGGCAACGCGGAGCTGTTGTTGAGTGTTTGCTGAACCTCAGCGATGATCGAGAGCGCAATAGCAGCCGGCGTTTCGGCGCCAAGGTCGATGCCGGTCGGTGCGTGCATTTGTGCTAGCCATGGCTCCACGCGCTCCACCGGATTCGAAATTCCAAGCAGACGAGCAGACTCGGCGAGAATTTCGCGGGTTCTGCGCTGAGGACCCAGTACTCCAAGATAGGCGGGCACAAGATCGCGAGACAAGAGCGAAGCAAGGATGCGGGAATCTTGTTCGAAGCTATGGGTCAACAGGACCGCTGCATCCGTCCCCTTCATGTCTGCAAGAAGAGATGATGCTGCGCCGGGCAAGGTTGAGATCGAGAGCTCAAGCACTCTATCGGCCGCCGGAAAACGCTCGCGGGTGGCAAGATGGCTGCGCCCGTCTGCCACGGCTGCGAACCAACCGAGTTGGCGAGCCAGATGCAGCAATGGCTTCGCATCATCGCCTGCGCCAAAGATCCACAAGCCAGGCCGCGCAGCGCGGTAGTCGACCCAAACTCGCGTCTCGCTATTGTCAATCGTCACAAGCTGGTCGATCGACTGCATCCGTTCCAGTGCCAGGACAGCAAGATTACCGAGGATAGCCTCGTTTGTTTCTGTGTTGCTTTGACCGGTTTGACCATTGTGCAAGGTTGGTTCTGCAAACACTCGATGCGTGATATCGCCGCCACTGAGAACCGTCGCGATGGCCAGCGGCGTGCGCGCATGAAAGGCCGCCTCAAGTGCTGTCAGCAGCGGAGCAGCGGTCACTCGGCGTTCCAGCAGGACAAAGACAACGCCTCCGCAGCCGGAACCGTACGGAATATCGCCATCGTCTTCTGCCGTTGAATAGCGCTGGACCACCGGCCCTGACTCAGTGAGCCACCACGCGCGCCTTGCGACTTCGGCTTCGAGGCATCCACCGCTCACTGTGCCCGCACGACGACCGTCGGGCGCAATCAGCATGCGGGCACCCGGCTTGCGGTAACTCGGTCCGTCCACGTCAACAACCGTGGCCAGGACGTAGTCTGCTCCCGCGGATTCCAGCGCCTGCCACAGCGGCAGAATATTTTCGAGGTCGGTCATGAACTCCTGATTTCGATCACGCTTCCAGCATCTTCGATTCCAGCAGGTTCTCGATGCGCACGGGAAGTTCGCGCACTCGCACCCCGGTTGCATGATATACCGCTGCCGTAATTGCTGCCGCAACTCCGGCAAGCCCGATCTCGCCCACTCCGCGCGCACCATATTCGCCCATCGCGGGATCAGGATAATCCAGGAACGTGACGTCGATCTGCGGTGAGTCAGCACAGGTTGCCATCAGGTAGTCTGCCATGTTGCCATTAATCGGCTGACCGGTGCGCTGATCGTGATGCGTCTCTTCCAGCAGCCCCATGCCCACGCCCATCACCACTGCGCCCTCGATCTGGTTTGCGGCGGCCTTTGGATTGATGATGCGTCCGGCATCAATCACGGTGACGACGCGGCTCACGCGCAAGCGCGCAATCTCAGGCTCCCATTCCACTTCGACAAATTGGGCGCCGTACGAATGCAGCGAGACTCCCTTGGCCTTTGGATTTTCCCATGTCGGCACCGTCTTGCCCTCTGCGCTTAAGCCGTTGAGGCGGGCAAGATGCAGAATGTCAGCAAATTCAGGGCCGCCGGCCGCCTGATCCTTTTTGCGGATGCGGCCATCCGCAAAGACGAGATCTTCCGGCTTTGCGCCCTTGAGCGGCGAGCCTTCCGTGCTGGCAGCGAGTGCCGTCATCTTCTTCATCGCCTCGGTCGAAGCTGCCGCGATCGCAGTCAACACAGATCCTGTTACCATCGACCCGCCGGACATGGGCCCTTCCGGCAAAGCGCTGTCGCCGATCACCACATCGATGCGATCGAGCGGGATGCCAGTCTTCTCGTGCACGACCTGCGCGAAGATCGTGTAGGTCCCGGTGCCGATATCCTGCGTGCCGGAGCGCACGGAGACGCGCCCATTCGCGTGGAATTCCACGTGCGCCGTGCAGGGCAACGACATGGCAACCCAGCTTGCGCCGGCCAGTCCCCACCCAAGAATCTTTCCGTCGCGACGCATCGAGCCGATCTCAGGCGTGCGGCGTTCCCAGCCGAATTTCTTTGCGCCCACTTCAAAGCATTCGCGGAAGTGCCGCGAAGAGAACGGCATCTTCTTGTCTTCGTCGGTCTCCGCGTCGTTCAGAATCCGCAGCTTGAGCGGGTCCATCTTCAGTTCATCCGCAAGCTCGTTCATCGCCGACTCGAGCGCGTACAAGCCCGGAACCGCGCCGGGCCCGCGCATATACATGGGCGCGCCAAGGTTGCGATGCACAAGCCCGCTCGTGACCTCAAGGTTCTTCACGCTGTAGAGATACGGCGTGGCTTCGCCGCAGCCTTCGTCGTAATCGTCGAGTATGGATGTGACGTTGAGATAATCCTGCTTGAGAGCAAGCAGCTTGCCGTCTTTCGATGCGCCGAGTCGAATGCGTTGTTCGGTGCGCGGGCGGTATCCGACGCTCGAAAACATCATGCTGCGCGTTACGCTTAGTTTCACCGGACGGCCCAGTCGTCGCGCGGCGACCGCGCTCATTGCACAGTGCGGCCAGGGGAAGAGCTTGCCGCCGAATCCGGATCCGAGAAAGCGCGTCACCACGCGCACATTCTCCACCGGGATGCCGAGCGTCTGGGCCATCACCACGCGATGGTTCACGACGCCCTGCGAAGTCTCATACATCGTCAAGTGGTCGCCCGCCCACACGGCGACTGACGCATGCAATTCGATCGGATTGTGCGTTTCGACCGGCGTGATGTAGCTCTGGTCGATCTTTACCGGTGCATCCTTGAATGTGCCATCGAAGTCGCCGCGCGCGCTCCCTTTCTTGCGCTCGCCCTTGTAGTCATCCAGGCCTGGCCGCAATTGAGCCGGTTCCGCATCGTATTCGGCATGCACCGCCGACTGCCGCTGCTCTCGCCTGCTCGAGGGTATCGGCAACCACCAGCGCGATGTACTGGCCCCAATGACGGACCACATCATCTTCAAAGGCCGAGCGCACTTCGCTGTTGGTTGCATCTTGGTCGCCGGGGACGGTCCGATACAACGGCCCGATGTTGCCGTGATGGAGCACGAGCAGCACACCCGGCATCTTTTGAGCCGCGGATATATCGAGATTGCGGATGCGGCCACTCGCGATGGTCGCCACCACCGGTACAGCATGCGCCATCCCGTCGAAGTGAAAGTCCGCGGCATACTGCGCGGCCCCTGTGGTTTTCAGCGGCCCATCAATGCGAGGTGTGGGCTTTCCGATGATCGATGCGGGAGTCGTGCTCATACCTGGTTTCCCTTCGTGCTGAGAAATTCTGATCGCGGCTTCTCCAGCAACGTCATGCTTCGCGGATATTCGATTTCAAAAGATCCTCAATGCGAATTGGCAGATCACGCACGCGTATGCCAGTCGCATGGTAGACCGCCGCCGTAATTGCGGGCGCAACGCCGGCCATGCCGATTTCACCGATTCCGCGCGCGCCGTACTCATTCACGATGTAGTCGGGATAGTCGAGAAAGGTGACGTCCTGCACCGGCAAATCAGCGCAGGTCGGCACGAGATAGTCGGCAAAGTTGTTATTGATGGGCTGTCCTGAACGATGGTCGAAGATCGTGTCTTCGAACAGCGCCATGCCCACGCCCATCACGGCTGCACCCAGAATTTGATTTGTGCCTGCGCCTTTATTAATGATCCGGCCGCAATCGAAGATGGAGAAGGTCTTGCTCACGCGCAGGCGGGCAATCTCCGGCTCCCACTCAACCTCGGCAAAATGCGCGCCGAAGGAATGCAACGAGTATTGCTTTGCCTTGGGGTCATCAAACGACGGAGCGGTGCGGCCCGTTGCGCTCAGTCCGCTGAGACCGGCAAGATTGAGCACTTGTTCAAAGGGAATTCCTTTCGCAGTCAGGTTGCCGCCCGAATGCATCGCCACCCCAACAACCTGGGGCTGCTGCCTTCGAATGCACCAGGCCATTTGTCATCGAAAGTGTCGACGGTTCCATGCCATGGAAGGGCGACTGGGGTATGCTCGCGGCGATATGGAGAAGGCGCGTTACGGCCTCAGAAACCGCGCTGGTGGCCGCCGGCAGCAACGCGCTGGTCGCCATCGACCCACCGGATGTCGGGCCATCGGGCAGAGAGCTGTCGCCGAGGAAAACGTCGATGCGGTCGAGCGGCACTCCCGTTTTTGCGTGAATTACCTGCGCGAAAACGGTGTACGTTCCGGTGCCGATATCCTGCGTGGCGCAGCGAACGCACACGCGTCCGTTGGGGCAAAGTTCCACCGAGGCTATGCAGGGAATGCGCGCCGCGGCCCACGATGCTCCCGCCAAGTCCCCAGCCAATCACTTTTCCGTCGCGCCGCATGGAGCCAACTTCGGGTGTGCGCTGCTTCCACCCGATCTTTTCTGCGCCGGTGGTATAACACTCCTTCAGGTGCCGCGACGAGAAAGGCAAATTCCTGCCTTCATCGCGCTCGGCATCGTTCTTCAAGCGGAGTTCCAGCGGATCCATCTTGAGCTTGACGGCAAGCTCATCCATCGCGGACTCCAGCGCGAAGAGTCCCGGCACTGCGCCCGGCCCGCGCATGGGCGCAGGTGCGCCCACGTTTCTCCGGACCATCGCCGCCGTTACTACCAAATTCGGACAGCTATAGAGAAATGGCGTCTGCTCGCCGCAGCGCTCCATGAAGTCGTCAAGCTGCGAAGTCTCCGACAGAAAATCGTGCCGGATTGCCGTCAGCTTTCCATCCTGCGTCGCGCCCAGGCGGATGCGCTGCTCCGTGCGCGGACGATGGCCGACGTTGGAGAACATCATGCGCCGATCCACGCTCACTTTCACGGGCCGCTTCAACTGGCGCGCAGCGGCTCCAGCCAGTGCCGCCTGCGGCCAGGCAGAAAGCTTGCCACCGAATCCCGATCCGATGAAACGCGAAATCACGCGCAGGTTCTCGCGCGGAACTCCCAGCACTTCCGACATCACGGTGCGTGTGCCTACCACGGCCTGCGTGCTCTCGTAGAGCGTCAGATTGTCACCGTCCCACACCGCAACGGTGCCATGCATCTCCATGGGATTGTGGACTTCAATCGGGGTGGAATACGTTTCATCGATCGTGACCGGTGCGGTGGAAAGCGCCTGATCGGGATCGCCGCGTTTCCAACTGCTCTTTCGCTCTCCGCGTGAAACCTTCGCCGAGATCGGGCTGAACGTCCGGCTGTTCCACGTCATATTGAACGCGAATTGCTTGTGCGGCGGCATTCGCCTGTTCCAGCGTTTCAGCCACGACCGCAGCGATGTACTGACCCCAGTAGTTGATGGTGTTGTCGGCAAACAGGGGGCGCGACTCGGCCATGCTGCCATCTTCTTCATGCGGAATGGTGCGGTAAACGCCTTCGAGATTTCCATGGTGCAAAACCAGCAAGACGCCCGGCATCTTCTCCGCCGCGGAAGTATCGAGGCTGCGAATCGTTCCCTTGCCGATGGTCGCTTGTACCAGCACCGCCTGTGCCAGTCCCGGAATGTTGTGATCACACGCGTAGCGCGCGGTTCCACTGGTCTTCAAAGGGCCGTCGATGCGCGGCACCACCGCGCCGATAATGCTTGCGTGAGGAAGTGTGTCCGTCGCCATAAGAATCTCCGTCAAATGCAACTATGCGGTTGCGGTTTTGAGCGAGCGCACCAGGCAGCGCCTGGCCAATTCCACCTTGAACGCATTGTCTTTCTGCGGTTTTGCCTTAGCCAGCGCGGCCTCTGCCGCAGCCTTGAAGGTGGCCGCGTTGGCCGGCTTGCCCATCAGTGCTGCTTCCGCTTCATGGGAGCGCCACGGCTTGGTTCCCACTCCGCCCATCGCCACGCGAATGTAGCGGATGTGGCCACCTTCGACTCGTGCCACGACGGCGGCCGACGCAAGCGCGAATTCATAGCTGGCGCGGTCGCGCAGTTTCAGGTAAGTCGACTTGGCGCCTTCGACCGGCTTGGGCAGATCGACATATGTGATCAGTTCGCCGGGTTCAAGTGCGTTCTCGATATGCGGCGTGTCGCCGGGAAGCTTGTGGAAGTCGGCGAAGGCGATAGTCCGCTTGCCCTTCGGACCTTCGACATGAATGACCGCTTCGAGGGCTGCCATCGCCACGCACATGTCAGAAGGATGCGTCGCGATGCAGTGCTCGCTGGTGCCGAGGATGGCGTGGGTACGATTGAACCCTTCGATCGCAGCGCATCCCGTGCCCGGGGTGCGCTTGTTGCATCCATAGCCGCCAGGAGTGCCGGCGTTCGGCTCGCGGAAGTAAGCGCAGCGCGTGCGTTGCAGCAGGTTGCCGCCTGTGGTCGCCATGTTGCGCAGCTGGGGAGAGGCGCCGGAAAGAAGCGCCTCAGACAGCACTGCGTACGATTTCTGCACATCCGCATTCCACGCAAGATCGGAGTTGCGCACCATGGCGCCGATGCGCAGGCCGCCATCGGGAAGCTTTTCGATCTTGTCGAGAGGCAGGAGATTGATGTCGACGAGCGACTTGGGGGTCTCGACGCTGAGCTTCATCAGGTCGACCAGCGTGGTGCCGCCGGCGATGAACTTTGCCTGGGCGGCGCTGGCGAGGGCCTTGTCGATGCTTGGAGCTTTGACGTAGCTAAAAGTTTCCATGATGTCTCTTCTCCTTCCAGGCGAAGGGCGCCTAGGCGCGCGAGCGCACTTGCTTAACCGCAGCCAGGATGTTGGTGTAGGCGCCGCAGCGGCAGATATTTCCCGACATGGCTTGCTTGACTTCGTCGTCTGACTGGCCGATGGGCTCCTTCAGCAGGGCAACCGCGCTCATGATCTGGCCGCTGGTGCAATAGCCGCATTGGTATCCGTCGTGCTCCACAAAAGCTGCCTGCATGGCGTGCAGGTTGCCGGGCTGGCCGAGGCCTTCGATGGTGGTGATCTCATCGCCCTCGTGCATCAGGGCGAAAGAGAGGCAACTGTTAACGCGGCGGCCATTGACGTGGACTGTGCATGCGCCGCACTGTCCGTGATCGCAGCCCTTCTTGGTGCCGGTGAGGTGAATGCGCTCGCGAAGCGTATCGAGCAGGGTGGCACGCGGGTCGAGGTTGCGCAGGGGGTAGTCTTTGCCGTTGATCCGCAACGTGACATTGCCGGTACCTGCAGCATCTGCCTGATCCTGTGCCGCGGGCTCGACGAGTGGAGCTGCTGCGGCCAGAGGGGCAGCCCCGGCCAGAACGCCCGCTGCACCCAGACCGGAAAGAAAAGATCGCCTGCTGAACCCGCGATTGCCCGCATTTTCCGCCAGGGGTTCGAGGTCCACCGACTGCTGATCGGGCGCGAGTGTGTCTTGCGCGGGCTGGGGAGCGCGCTGACGCAGATGTTTCATGCGTGTATCGAGAGTGTCTGCCACAGGTCGACCTCCTTGGGACAGGACGTTGTTCGAGTTGTATTTAGCGATCCGGCGTATCAGAGCAGAGGGAACGGCCCCAACTGGGGAGAACGCCGTGTCGCTATCGTATCCAAATCCCCTTACGGGTGGGAAATGGGTTTTGAGCTCATGGAAATTCCACGGCTTCAAGGCGACCGGCCGGGTCCAAGACCCGATGAAGAAATTCGATGCAAAGCCCGGCACGGGGTTTACCGGGTCTTCGCCGGGGGCAGGATGACGACGAAGTCAGCTTGCCGTCGCCAGTTCGCTTTCGAGTTCCTGCTCCGCAGACTGGGTGCCGCCGATGCGGATTCGTTCTTCGATCTTTTTGTAGTTCGTGATCTTGTGGGTCAGCAGTGCGTGGGCCTGCTGCAGCGCGACGATCTTGGCGGCGATTGCAGCCTGGTGGTCCTCAAGCAGCTTGCGCCGTTCGAGTGAAGTGGCGTCGCCCTTTTCGCGAAGTTCAGCATAGCGCTGCATCTCGCGAATGGACATATTGGTGGCCCGCATGCAGTGGAGAAAGTTGAGCCATGCTTCGTCGGATTCAGAGTAGCGGCGGTGACCGTTGCGCGCGCGTCCGACCGGTTGGATCAGGCCGACGCGCTCATAGTAGCGCAGAGTGTGCGCGGTCATTCCGCACCGCTCTGCCATGCTTCGGATGGTATAGCCAGCGTCTCTCACAAATTCAACCTACAACTTGGAGCGCGCTCGAAGTCAATAGAGCTACAGGCCTTGTTTCAGCAGTTTGTGGAGATTGAATCAGTCAGCATTCCGAATAAAATTCCCAATGGTTGAGATTTCATAGACATAGCAAACGAGAGCGGAAATCAGGCTGGCTTGTGACTTAACAATTCTTAAGGATGGAGGAATGCCGTACGGGTCCTGGCCGACCGCGGGTTGATCCCGTATGATCTCACCAAACATGACGGAAGATAGGCAAGACTACGAACGCATGCTGGCGGTTGCCCTGGAAGAGGCGCGCTACGGCCGCCTTGAAGGCGGTATCCCGATTGGGGCTGCGCTCTTTACCAAGGCAGGCAAGCTGCTAAGCCGCGGGCACAACCGGCGCGTGCAGCAGGGCGACCCCAGCATGCATGGTGAGACCGACGCCTTTCGCCGTGCAGGCCGGCAACGCAGCTACCGCAACCTGGTGATGGTGACTACGCTCGCGCCGTGCTGGTATTGCAGCGGGTTGGTGCGGCAGTTTCACATCGGTAGGGTGATTGTGGGCGAGAGCCGCACGTTTACCGGGGGGCTGGATTGGCTGCGGGAAAGTGGCGTCGAAGTGATCGATCTCGATAACCGTGAGTGCCACGAATTGCTGGAAGGCTACATTGCCGAGCACCCTGAAATCTGGAATGAAGACATCGGCGAAGAGTAATTTCAACTCGCATCCATTGCCATTGGAGGAACCTATGAACCGCCGCAAATTCATTGCCGCCTCGCTCGCCACCTCCGCGCTCGCTGCGGCATCTGCTGATGAGCCGCAGTTCAAAAAGCCAGGATCTCCACGGGAGTACTATCAGCTCCACCGCTATGCGCTGCAGTCCGGCACCGCAGGTCGCCATGACCGAGAAATACATCAGCGAGGCCTTGATACCGGCGCTCGCCAAGAGAGACAAGCCAGTTGGCGCCTTCCGCGTCGATATTGGTCCGGAGACACCGGCATTCTACGTCCTGATTCCCATTCACGCTCCTGCCACGGCCGGTGCCCTCGAACTCGAACTCAACAACGACCAGGACTACATCAAAGCTGCCGAGCCCTTCTGGAGCGCATCGGCCTCGGCGCCTGCATTTCAGCGGATGGACTCGTCGCTGCTGGCCGCATTCGACGGCTGGCCCCAGATCACGCCGCCAACGAAGGGCAAGCGCATCTTTCAGCTCCGCACCTATGAGAGTCCGAGCTTTCGCGATCACCTTTTGAAAGTCCGGATGTTCCACTCCGGCGAATTCGAAATCTTCAAGAACGCCGGCTTCCAACCCGTCTTTTTTGGCGACACGCTGATCGGGCAGCGCATGCCCAGCCTCACCTACATGCTTGGCTTTGCCGATCTTGCCGAGATGGATGCGAAATGGAACGTCTTCCGTAACGATCCCGCATGGAAGAAGCTCTCCGCCGACCCACGCTTTGCGTTTGAGGCGATTGTCAGCAACATCACGAACCTGGTACTCAGTCCGCTGGCGGCATCACAGATCTGACTTCGTCGCACCAGATCAAGTCTGTTGTCGACGGTTCAATCCAATTCGCGCTGCTAGGTTTAGCAGGCTTTCGTCGTTCTCTCGCGCAGCGGCCAACTGCATCCCGCCCACGGCGCAGGGGATAGTGACAACGGGAACACCGGCGAGGCTGAACGGGGTAGTGTAGCGGAGGATGCGGCTGCGCGCCTGGCTGTTGTCGGCGCCGATGCTGAGGCGGGCTACAGGTGACGCGGGCAAAAGCAGCAGTTCCTGTTCTCGGGATAATTCGTCAACGCGGTCACGGAATTCGGCGTGGCGCTTTCGCAGAGCCGCCAGCTCGGCGTCGGTGACGCGCGCGCCCCATTCGAGCCGTTCGCGAATGGCAGGCTGAATTGATTCGAAATTGCTCGCGTGCAGGCGCGCCGCCTCCCATGCCTGGATAGGAGCGAAGATTTCAAAGCAGTCAGCCCACCAGCTGACATCGACCGTAGTGCCTTCAAGTCCGAGGTCGTATAGTTCGCACTCGACGCTGCGCAGGCTCTCCATAATCGCCGGCTCCGTGTCATGCAGGAATGCGTCATGCACGACGGCAAAGGAATGAAACTCGCGCAGGGCGCCGGATTTGCCGGGGACGAAGATCTCGGCGAGCAGGGGCGCGTCTTCGAGATCGCGGAACAGCCAGCCCATCGTATCGAAGGATTGAGCAAGATGCGCGCCTCCGCGCCAGTCGCCACGGCCGAGCGAGGCGCGATAGCCGGCAAGACCGCAAAGGGCTGCCGGCCCGCGCACGGAGCCGCCGGTATCGGTGCCGATTGCTGCGAGAGCGGAGCCTTCGAGAACGCTGGCTGCTGCGCCGCTTGATGATCCGCCGGTGAGGGCACCGGGATTGCCGGGCTGCTCGCAGTCGCCGAACTCGGGATTTTCGCCGGTGATGCCGTAGGCAAGGGGATGGAGGTGGGTCTTGCCGGTGATGACGGCGCCGGCTTTGCGAAGCTGCTCAACGACCCATGAATCGTGCCGAGCGATGCCGTTGACATCGCGATAGAAGTGGGTGCCGCAACTGGTAGGTGAGCCTGCGAGATCGAAGCAGTCTTTCACAGAAACGGGAATGCCCCACAGATTGCTGCGTCCGTCACCGAATGTGCCTTCGACTGCCCGTGGCATCGCAGCGGCACGGGCCGCCTCTTCTAATGTCCATTGGGGATCGCGCCAGAGGTAGGTGTTTCTCCCGGCGTTCTGGTTGGCACGCAGCAACGCCTCCCGGGCAAGATCCGCAGGTGGGATGCTTCCGCTCGCAAGCGCTTCGCGAGCACCGCGAATCGACATGGATGGAGAGTTCATGCAAGCATTTTAGGCTGCGGGACTGCAGAGCCATGCGTCCTGAACTCGTTGCCGTACTTCACGCGTTCCGCGCCATTGCCAGGTCGACAATCTCTCCGATCATCTGCGTATACGAGAGGCCGGATTTTCTCGCGGCCATGGCGAACTCCTGTCCGCTGGAGAGCCATGGGTTCGGATTCGCTTCGATGACATAAATCTCGCCCTTGCTCGAGACGCGCATGTCGATGCGTCCATAATCGCGAAACTTGACTGCGCGATAGGCCCTCACGGCGATTTCAGTGAGCCTGGTTGTGATCTCTTCATCGAGGTCTTCGGCGATCACCGACTTCGTGAGCTTGTAGGCTTCGGTGTCTTTCTCAAATTTCACGTCCTGGCTGGCGATTCGTGGCGTGCCCTTGGGAAGCTTGGAAAGGTCAAGCTCGACAAGCGGAAGAGCGCGAGCGCTCTCGTAACTGCCGAGGATCGACGCGTAGATCTCGCGCCCTTCGATGTACTCCTCGATTAAAGCCGGAGAATCGAACTCGGTCTGGATATAGCTGACCCGTTCCATCAACTCTTTTACGCTGGTAACGACGGCGGTGGCATCGATGCCGATGGATCCATCCTCGGAAGTTGGCTTCACGATCAGCGGGAACGAGATATCGTGTGCGTGGTCGATGTTGCCGCGATAGGCAGTTGCAAAGAAGGGCGACTGGATCTCATAAAACGCAAACATCTTCTTGGCGATGGATTTGTCCTGCGCAAGGATGTGCGCGTGCGGCCCCGCGCCGGTGTAGGGGATATCGAGCAGATCAAGAAATGCAGTCACCTGCATCTCCTTGGTGTCGTCGCCCGCATAGGATTCTGTGAGGTTGAAGATGAGATCGGCGCCGCATTTGGCCAGTCCAAGCAGGGATTGTGGGCGACCGTCGAGAACGTAATAAGACGGCTCATGACCAAGCTTCTCGAGGGCTTCGAAGATCTCTTCGCGGTCGTGCTTTACCGGCTTCTTCTTGCGGGCCTTTTTCCCTCTGCGTTTACGCGGTGCGGGAACTTCTTCCTCGACTTCAGCGGGCTGTTCTTCCCACAGGTCGTACAGTACGGTGACTTTCAGTTTTGCCATGCGTCCTCCAGTCGGTGGGCCGCCAAGTGCGGGCACGCCTCAGGGATGAATGAACTTTCCTCGAAGCAGATAATTCATTGCGAGTGCTGTTGTGTAGACGGTGAATTCTGTGAGGTGATCGGACTCGCGCCGGACGTCGACGCGCAAACCCAGTTCCTCCACGCGGTTGCAGATGGATTCCACTAAGCGCTTGATGATCGGACGTTGCACACCGCTCCAATAGGCGACCTTGTCGACAATAGGTTTGCGATGCTGATGGAGCACTTCCACAGCAGGCCGCACGCCATTCCGTCGCTTGGGAGAGACATTGAAAATGTCCTGGAGGTCGGCATCCAGGGCGAGTTCCTGCACCGGAATCTCCTCCGGCAGGCTGAGACGATAGAACTCGCCAACGGTCGACTCCATTTCATCGACAGTGATGTCGGTGTGGCCGCGACGACGGATGGGTTCGATGTCTCCGACCTTGTGCGCGGTGCGATCAACATATTGCAGCTTAGCTAGTGCATCCCAACCGTTGTAGCGTTTTCGCCACTGCGAGCGCGGCGTAAGCCAGACTGCAAACGTTTCAGCGAAATCCTCATCGGGATGCTTCTGCGCATACCACCCGGCCATGTGGCGAACATACTTTCGCGAGAACGGGATCGGCCGGTAATTATCGCGATAGGCGCGGCGAAAGGGACCGAAGAGATTCCTCCACTCCGCCGACTTGTAAAGCTGGTACGCGTAGTTGAATGCGTGTCCGGCCTCGTGACGCATGTACATCATAATTTCGCGGGCGTCTTCCAGATCGTTCATATCGCGCTCTAGCTGCGCCAGGTCGGGGTTGGCAAGGTAGAACGGAATCCCGATGACAGGCTCGCCGGAGGGGCATCCCCACTCATCGGTGAGATAGCAGAGTGGGCGGAACTTGTGGATACCCTTAGCTTCCAGTTCCTTATAAAGCTGCTGCACGAATCGCTCGAGGGGAGAGCCCTCGAGTTTGAGCCCGAGTTCGCGAATGGGCTTAGCGAGGATCTCCTGGAATTCGGTCCGGGTTTTCTCGAAGTCGCGCACGGGGCTACTCAGAGTTCTACACCACGCGGCCCCGTTTGGCACCCAGGGCGTATCGCTTATGCACATAGGCGTGCCTGAAAGCCCTGCAGGCCATTTTTTTGATAGACAGGAGCTGACGCGACGCCGTTAGGATTGTTGAGTTCCAATTGCTGTTTCACTCGACGCCCAATTTTCAGTGTGCGGAAATTCGCAACCTTGGCAATGCAGAGGTGCCACCGATGGTCACACGATCAGCGAAGTTGTTGCTGCTGGCAGGGATTGCGTTCTATTACACGCTCGTGGTGTTCAACAACCTCACCGATTTCAATTCGAACTACGAGTTCATCCGTCACGTGTTATCGATGGATTCGACTTTCCAGGGCAATCATGCCATGTGGAGGGCAATGCCATGGCCCCTCGTGGATCTCGTTTTCTACTGGATGATCATTGGTTGGGAGTTCGTGACGGGCTTGCTTGCGTGGTGGGGACTCGTACGCCTCACCCGGGCACTTCGCGGGCCGGCAATTGATTTCAACATCAACAAGCGGGTGGCCCTCGCTGCCTTGACGCTTTCGCTGCTGATGTGGCTCGTGGCTTTTCTGGATGTGGGTGGCGAGTGGTTTCTGATGTGGCAGTCGCGCATTTGGAACGGCCAGGCGGAGGCATTCCGCATGTTCGTCGTTGTCGGGTTTGTGCTGTTGTTGCTGCTGCAGCCGGACACCGATGCACAGGCGTAGCGCCCCAGCCGCCGTAGTCCAGCGCGCACATCGGGCTCGCGTGATGAAGAGCAGATACACTGATGCGGATGTCAATCGCTGCAATCATTGTCGCTGCAGGCGCGAGCAGCCGACTCGGACAGCCAAAGCAACTGGTAATGGCGGACGGCCAACCGCTGTTGCAACGGGCTCTTCGACGCGCGCGAGAAGCCGGCGCAGAGCCGGTATTTGTGGTGTTAGGCGCTCATCGCGAGGTGATTGAAAAGGCAATTGATTTCGGAGCGGCCACGATTGTGAGGAATGACGATTGGGAAGAAGGGATAGCCTCGTCAATCCGCGCTGGCGTTAGAGCGGTCGATGCGGGCACTGAAGCTGCCGGCGTACTGCTGATGACTTGTGATCAGCCTCGAACCACGGCGAAGCATCTGCGAAAGATGATCCAGGCATTCGACGCTCAGGAGGAGGCGCTGGTGATTGCATCGATTTATGCAGGGGCTCGGGGAACTCCGGCGATCTTTCCGCGAGTATTGTTTGCAGACCTGCTCGGGCTTCGGGGCGACAGAGGCGCACGCGGGCTGCTGGCCAGTGCGTCCATGCCCGTAGTGGAGATTCAGTTCAGAGGCGGCGAGGTAGATATAGACCGGCCAGAGGATCTGGTGGAGCTTGGGTGAGGATCAGCTCGACCGCGAGTTGACCGCAAAGCCTGTGCCATACTGAGTTTACTGTACCGTCGAAATGCAGAAGGCAACGCAGAATGAGCCGTCAACCAAACCTTGAATTCCTACGCCGCGCCATCGCGCTGGCGACGGAAAACGTGACCTCAGGCCGCGGCGGGCCGTTTGCAGCTTTAATTGCGCGCGACGGCAAAGTGATCGCAGAAGGCGTGAACATGGTTACGGCGACCAACGATCCGACTGCGCATGGCGAAGTCACGGCGATTCGTGCTGCTTGCAAGGCGCTGGGCACGTTTTCACTGGCCGGGTGCGAGCTCTACAGCAGTTGCGAGCCTTGTCCCATGTGCCTCGCGGCATCCCACTGGGCAAGGCTAGACGCGGTTTTCTACGGCTCTGGTGCAGGCGACGCGGCGAAGGCGGGGTTCGACGATGCCTATCTTTATGAGGAGTTTCGCAAGCAACCAGCCGAGCGATCATTGCCGGCAGCGCAATTTCTGTGCGACGAAGCATGGGCCAGCTTCGCTGCCTGGATGGCTTCGCCCAACAGGATCGATTATTAGGACCACTCTCAACCTCGCTCCGGGGTTGATGGAAGACTGCTTCATCTCTTGAAAACATCCAGCCCGAAGTGCTTTGGATCCAACCGGGAACTCTTGCCCAAGCCGCTTCTATGCGATAACGTCTAATACTCATAACGTTTCCACAGGGAGCCGCAGCCGAATGCCGCGCGTCGTTCGATGTTCCATTATCCAAGCCTCCAATGCCGTACCCGCCACTGAGCCGCTTGCGACTCAAAAGGAGGCGATGATCGAAAAGCACTTGGGGCTCATCCGTAAGGCGGCCAGCGATGGGGCTCAGATCGTCTGTCTGCAGGAAATCTTCAACGGGCCCTATTTTTGCGCCGAACAATCGACCAAGTGGTACGAGACCACCGAGCCAGTTCCGGATGGGCCGACCGTCAAGCTCATGCAACAGCTTGCGAAGGAGCTACATATCGCCATGGTGGTGCCGGTCTACGAAGTGGAACAGGAAGGCATTTTCTACAACACCGCCGCTGTGCTTCAAAACGACGGTACCTATCTTGGCAAGTACCGCAAAACGCACATTCCGCACGTTGCGCCGGGGTTCTGGGAGAAGTTCTACTTCCGGCCGGGAAATCTCGGCTATCCCGTCTTTGACCTGGGATTCGCGAAAATTGGCATCTACATCTGCTACGACCGACATTTCCCGGAAGGCGCGCGCTGCCTGGGCCTAAACGGGGCAGAGATTGTCTTTAACCCATCGGCAACCGTGGCGGGCTTGAGCGAATACCTCTGGAAACTTGAGCAGCCTGCGCATGCTGCGGCGAACGGATACTTCATCGCGGCAATCAACCGGGTAGGCACCGAGGCGCCCTGGAATATCGGCGAGTTTTACGGTTCAAGCTACTTTGCCAATCCGCGCGGCCAGATCATTGCCCAGGCATCGCGCGACAAGGACGAGGTTCTGACGGCCAACCTCGATCTCGAACAAATTGCCGAAGTTCGCAGAACCTGGCAGTTTTTCCGTGACCGCCGGCCGGACATGTATGGGCCGCTGGTTGCCTCTTAACGGAACCTGGCAGCGAAATCCCTCGTCATACCCTGGAAGGACGGCAGAGAATGGGTACAGAAGGAAAGCTGAGAACGGCTAAGAAAGAAAGCTGAGAGATAGTCAGAGAAGGACAACTGAGAGTAAGCAAGTTTCCCCGAGGTTTTCATGAGTACCGCGACACTTCCCGATGATTTACTGCTGCGAGAGCGATTCGGCGACATCAAGCCGCCGCTTGAGCCTCAGGCCGCAGTCATTGAAGCTAATCGTTGCCTGAATTGTTTTGACGCGCCGTGCACCGGCGCATGTCCCACGCATATCGACGTTCCCGGCTTTATCAAGCGCATCAGTACCGGAAATCTTCGCGGCTCGGCGCTGCGGATTCTGGATGCAAATATCCTTGGCGGCAGTTGCGCAAAGGCCTGCCCGGTGGAAGTGCTGTGCGAAGGCGCCTGCGTGATGCACCGCTATAACCATGCGCCGATCCAGATTGCGCGGCTACAGCGCCATGCCATGGATTCCTTCCAGGCGACTGGCGAAGAACTGCTGACAGCTCCCCGCGGATCGCGCAACGTGCAAGTGGCTTGTATCGGCGGAGGTCCCGCGTCGCTGGCATGTGCGGCTGAGCTGTGCCGTCATGGTGCGTCCGCCGTGATTCTTGAGCGCAAAGACTTGCTTGGCGGCCTCAATACGTATGGCGTTGCAGAATACAAGCTGCGCGCTGCCGACAGCCTGCGTGAAGCGGAGATGATCCGCCGCATGGGTGTTGAATTTCGGCACCGGGGCATCCATTGAGTCCGCCGAGGCGCTGGAAGAGCTGGAGTCGGAATTCGACTTCATCTTTGTCGGCGTTGGTCTCGGCGCGATGCAGCGCATGAATATCCCCGGCGAAGACCAGAAGGGCGTCTTGAACGCGCTGGAGTTTATCGCGTCATACAAGACCGGACGCCTTCGCGAAATGAGCGGAACCGTGGTTGTGGTTGGCGCAGGCAATACTGCAATCGATGCTGCCAACGCGGCGCGGCGCCTCGGCGCGGAAACTGTATACCTGCTCTACCGGCGCGGCGAACGCGACATGTCTGCATTTGATTTTGAGTACGAGCACGCCAAGCAGGAGGGCGTGCAGTTCCTGTGGCGGCGTCAGCCGTTTGCGATCCGCACGAATGAGCACGGCAGGCTGCTGCTGGATACGGTGCAGGTGAGCGAAGTGGACAAGGCATTGTTGCCGATTCCTGAATCGCACTACACCATTGAATGCGACTACGTGATTCCTGCGATTGGTCAGTCTCCGTTTGCGCAGCTGGTGCAGGAGTTGCGTCGCATCGAATTGCGCGGCGGCGTCATTGTCACCGATCCGGAGACAGGGCAGACCGGCAACTCGCGCTACTTTGCGGGCGGCGACTGCGCCAATGGCGGCAGGGAAGTGGTGGATGCGGTTGCCGATGGAAAGCGCGCGGCGCGAGCCATCCTGAAGATCGCGGAGGCTGCTTATGCCTGATATCCGGGTTCATAAGTTCGCCGGCAAAATCGACGCTCCCAATCCGTTCTGGCTGGCTTCGGGCCCGCCCACCAATTGCGGTGAACAGATCATGCGCGCCTTCGATGCCGGCTGGGGCGGCGCTGTGTGGAAGACCATCGGCGAGCCCGTTACGAATGTCTGTTCGCGCTATTCGTCGACGGACTGGCAGGGTATGCGCATGATGGGTCTCAACAATATTGAGCTCATCAGCGACCGCTCGGTTGAAGAGAATCTGCGCGAGATGGCGCGAGGTGAAGAGGAGCTATCCCTATCACGCAATCATCGCGTCGCTGATGGTTGAATCAAAGCGCGAGGCATGGCACGAAATTGTGCAGCGTGCAGAAGACGCCGGCGCCGATGGCCTCGAATTGAATTTCGGCTGCCCGCACGGCATGAGCGAGCGCGGCATGGGCTCGGCGGTCGGGCAGGTTCCCGAATATACCGAGATGATTACCGCGTGGGTGAAGGAGAAGGCGCGCACGCCCGTGCTGGTGAAACTCACACCCAACATCAGCGATATTCGCACCATCGCGCGCGCGGCGAAGCGAGGCGGCGCCGACGGGCTGTCGGCGATCAACACCATCAATTCGATTACCGGAATCGATCTCGACACCTTCGTGCCGCGGCCGAACGTCGACGGAAAGAGCTCGCATGGTGGCTATTGCGGACCGGCGGTGAAGCCGATCGCGCTGAACATGGTGCAGCAGATCATGGCCGATCCTGACGCTGCGCTGCCAATTTCGGGCATCGGCGGCATTTCGACATGGCGCGACGCAGTGGAGTTCATATTGCTTGGCGCGGGAACGGTACAGGTATGCACGGCTGTCATGCACTACGGCTATCGCGTGGTCGAAGACATGGCCGAAGGCCTCGAAAACTGGATGCGCACCAAGGGCTTCGCAACCCTCGACGATTTCCGCGGTCTCTCCGTCCCCAAGGTGACCGAGTGGAAACACCTGAATCTGAACTACAAGATCGTTGCGCATATCAACGAGCAGACATGCATTGGTTGCGACCTGTGCCACATTGCCTGCTGGGACGGCGCTCACCAGTGCATCCACGTGGATCGAGTTTCGGGTCCGGTGAATGGGCAAGTCGAGTTGCACGAAGGGCCGCCTACTGTTGAGTGGCGCACGCGGAACTCGATCGCGACGACGCCGGTGACGCGCAAGGAGCGGGCCGCTGCCGCGTCGAATCACGGTCCGTATCCCACGCCGCTGGCGAAGATTCCCCGCGTGGACGAGACGGAATGCGTGGGCTGCAATCTCTGTGCGCGCTGGTTTGCCCGGTGGATGATTGCATCACGATGGTGCGGGTGGATAACGAAGTTCCCGCGGAGACGTGGGATCAGCGCACGCATGGTGCGGAGTGTGCAGTCGAACCGCAGCGGTCGTAACCCCAGCGTCAGACACAGGATAAGCAACGCAGGTTCCTCCGCTCGCTGCGCCGGTCGGAATGACAAGCTCATAACTTCGGTTCTACTGAGGATCATGTCCACAGTTCTCATTCAAAACGGAACCATCGTCAATGCCGACTCAACGGTAAAGGCCGATCTGCTGATCGACGGCGCGGTGATCAAGGAAGTGCGCGCGGGGATTCCGGCGAGCTGCTGCTGAGACCGTTGTGGATGCATCCGGCCTGCTGGTGCTGCCCGGCGGCATCGATGCGCACACGCATCTCGACATGCCATTTGGCGGCACTTACTCCGCCGATGATTTCGAGACCGGTACGCGTGCGGCGGCGATCGGCGGCACAACAACGATTGTGGACTTCGCGATCCAGGCGCGCGGCACGAAGATGCGCGCGGCGCTCGATACGTGGTGGAAGAAGGCCGAGGGCAAGGCCTGCATCGACTACGGCCTGCACATGATCGTGACCGATCTCGGCGACGCTGGCCTTGAAGACATGGACGACATGGTGCGCGAGGGCGTGGCCAGCTTCAAGCTCTTCATGGCCTATCCCAACGTGCTGATGGTCGACGACGCGACCATCTTCAAGGCGATGCGGCAGACGGCGAAGAACGGCGCGCTGATCTGCATGCATGCCGAGAATGGTTCGGTGATCGACGTGATCGTGCAGCAGGCGCTGGCCGAGGGCAAGACGGCTCCGATCTATCACGCGCTCACGCGGCCTACGGTGGCCGAGGCGGAGGCTGTGCATCGCGCGATTGCGATGGCGGAGATGGCCGGCGTTCCGGTCTACATCGTGCATCTCTCCAGCGAAGACGCCTTGAATCAAGTGAGAGAAGCGCGCGATCGCGGCCTGCCGGCGTTTGCCGAAACCTGCCCGCAATATCTGCTGCTGTCGCTTGAAGACAACATGGTCGACAAAGGCTGGGAGGGCGCCAAGTACGTCTTCACGCCGCCGTTGCGCGAGAAGCGCAACCAGTCGAAGCTCTGGCAGGGACTGCGCAAGGATCATCTGCAGGTTGTCTCGACCGACCATTGCCCATTCTGCTTTGAAGATCAGAAGGCGCTGGGGAAGGATGACTTCACCAAGATTCCCAACGGCGGCCCCGGCATCGAGAACCGGTCTGCAGTTGCTGCACCATCACGGCGTGGGCCAGGGCAATTTCTCCATCAACCGGTTTGTCGAACTGGTTTCGACCGCGCCCGCGCGCATTTTCGGTATGTATCCGAAGAAGGGCGTGCTGGCGGCGGGCAGCGATGCGGACCTCGTCCTATGGGACCCAGGCGCGCATCACACCATCTCTGCCGCCACGCATCACATGCGGGTCGACTACTCGATGTTTGAAGGCTTCAAGGTAAAGGGCAATGCCCGTGACGTCTACTCCCGCGGCGAACTGATCGTGTCGAAGGGGCAGTTCATCGGCAGGCCGGGTCGGGGCGAATACCTGCGTCGCGAGGCTCGCGGCGGGGCGTGGAAATAAGTTCAAGGATCATCGCGAACATATGCTGGCCAGTTGCCTTTCGTGTGGGCGGCCCTAAATTGTGATTACTCCACCAATTGCCGACCGCGCAGAGGACGAAACTTGTTATTGGCTACTTGCCGTGATCGAGCGATACGTGCTGTTCCAATATCGAACCAGCTGCGCATGCTGATCGTAGTTGATGATTCTGACGTCCGAAGATGGATCGCCGCCGAAGACCAGCGGCTTTACTTACCATTCTATTTTCCCTCTGAGCTGCTCATCCGCCCTCCAAACTTGATCGGCTCCGGGCAGTTGAAATGGTGCCATGTACTTTGTGTGAAGTGGGACGGTGAGAACGGTAAACAGATGGCCGGCGTTGTCATCTACGATGAAATCGTCCCAGTCGCTCAATCTAAGAAGCTTGTAGCCGGGAAGCAGTTCGGGAAAGGAATAGTTCACCGACGCCCCTGCGCAGTTCCTCAACGTCGAATAGAATCAGTATTCTTCTCCGACCCAGCCTTCTTGTATTGCGTGAGTTCTAGCTGACCGCAGGAGCGCTTGATCGGATAAGTACATTCCTTATCGCCTTCTCATTGGCGTTCCTGTATACCGATCTACACCGGAGGCCGCTTGAGCACCGTCGACCCCACTTTATCGAATCGTGACCTGGCGCCGACGACGCCAGCGCAGCGCACTTGGACCACGTACAGCTACATTGCGCTGTGGTTCTCCATGTCGATGGAGATCACGACCTACCAGCTTGCCTCGTCGCTCATCGCCAAGGGCATGGACTGGAAGCAGGCCGTCGGCACGGTGCTGCTGGGCAATCTGATCGTGCTGGTTCCGATGCTGCTGAATGCGCACGCAGGCACGCGCTACGGCATTCCATTTCCGGTGTTCATTCGTGCGCCATTCGGCGTGCGCGGCGCAAATCTGCCGGCGATTCTGCGCGCGGTCGTAGCCTGCGGGTGGTTCGGCATTCAGTCCTGGATTGGCGGGACAGCGATCCACTCCATGCTCGCAGTGATCTGGCCCGCAACTGCTAGCCTCCGCCTTTGCGAAATGGGCCTGCTTCCTCCTCTTCTGGCTGCTGAATATGGTGATCGTGTGGCGCGGCGTTGAGTCGATCCGCCACCTGCAAGCCTTCGGCGCGCCCTTCATGTTCATCATGGCGGCGGCGCTGCTGATCTGGGTTCGTATCAAGGCGGGCAGCTTCGGCGAGATGCTCTCCACGCCAAGCCAGTTTCACTCGACCGAGCGCATTTCTCGCTGTCTTCTTTCCGTCGTTGACTGCGATGGTCGGGTACTGGGCTACGCTCGCGCTGAATATTCCGGACTTCACCCGCTACTCGAAATCGCAGCACGCGCAGGCCTACGGGCAGGCATTCGGGCTGCCGGTGGCCATGACGCTCTACACCTTCGTCGGCATCTCGGTGACGTCGGCGTCGACGGTGCTGTTCGGGCGGCCGATCTGGAATCCGATTGAGCTGATCGGCGCATTTCATCAGCCGGTCGTGGCGTTCATTGCTCTCATCGCCATCCTGATCGCAACGCTGAATGTCAATATTGGCGCGAATGTCGTCTCGCCTTCAAATGATTTCTCCAACCTCTATCCGCGCCTCATCAGCTTTCGCACAGGCGGCCTGATTACCGGCTTTCTCGGCCTCGCCATGTGTCCGTGGAAGCTGCTTGCCACGCCCGATGCCTACATCTTCGGCTGGCTCGTCGGCTACTCCGGCCTGCTCGGACCCGTCGCCGGCATCATGGTTTCGGACTACTTCCTCATCCGCAAAACCGAGCTCGACGTGAACTCGCTCTATCACTCCGAGGGCGCGTACCACTACACGCGGGGAATCAATCCGCGCGCGATCGTGGCGCTCGTCGCTGGGCGTCGCCATCGCGCTGGTCGGCCTGGTCATCAAGCCACTGCATTTCCTCTACGACTACGCATGGTTCGTCGGCTTCTTCACGGCGGGCGTCATTTATGTTGCGCTCATGCGGATCGCTGCTCCTGTCCAATGCATGGCGCCCGCGCTTGAAACTGCCAGCTCACCCGCCGACCCAAGATGAGGCGGAACTTGCTCGCGGATAGGTGTCACGGGCGATATTCCCGCGCAATCCAAAGTTCCTTTCGCACGACGCAAAAGGGTTACGCCAATGCCGCCCGATGTGACTTTGGCGATGCCGTTCTGTTTGCCCTTCGCGATAAGATAGTACTAACGAATGCTTCAAACTACTCCAGCGGCTGCCGGCCCGGCTCTCCGCTTCATGCGGGAGTCGAACTTGCGGGCGCAGGAGCATGCTCCCCATCATCCAGGTTCGCAATCTCGAAAAGACCTACCGCACGGCCCGTGGCGCCCTTACGCTGTTTCAAGGGCTTGATTTAACTATTCTCAACCGGCGAATTGGTTGCCATCGTCGGGCAATCGGGAGCAGGAAAGAGCACACTTTTGCACATTCTGGGTGCACTTGATGCGCCGACAGCGGGCACTGTACACTGCGCTTCAATCAATGTGGCAAACCTCAACGCTCGGGAGGCCGCAGCCTTTCGTAATCGCGAGATTGGTTATGTCTGGCAGTTTCACTACCTGCTGCCGGAATTCTCAGCGGTTGAGAATGTGGCGATGCCGCTGCTGGCCCGGGGAATTAGCCGGCGAGAGGCGCTGGATACTGCATCCAATTGGCTAAGGGAGGTCGACCTGGAAGACCGCAGCGAACACCGGCCGGGGGAGCTCTCAGGGGGAGAGCAGCAGCGTGTGGCGCTGGCCCGGGCCTTGGTAGGCAATCCGCGCCTGCTTCTGGCCGACGAACCCACTGGCGATCTGGACGAGACGACCGCCGGACGCGTCTTTGATCTTCTTAGAACGATTGCACGTAACCCACGGGCTCACTTCTGTTTTGGTGACCCACAACCTCGATCTGGCTGCGCGGTGTACGCGGACTCTGCGCCTGGAGGGCGGGCGCCTTCACGCGATGGATTTCCCTTCCAAAGCGAGACTTCACCCCGAGGCGCCCGCAGACAGGTCTTAGTCCGTGGGGTGGAAAGTCCGGCAAGGGCCAAGGAAAAGCACCTTTCCGGGTGGTTTTTGAGTCTGATTGTATAAGTGGACCTGGAATTGCTATTCCGGGCGCACGAGTGGCGGGTGGGTGCTTGCGGAGGAAGAACTCCAGGCAACCGGAATCAGGGACATGAGGCAATCCGGTCCATCCAAAAGAGCTGTTCGGGGCAGTTAAGAGATTTTCCGGGGCCACCGGCAGCGTTAGTTGAGAGAAGGGCGCGGCAAGTTGGGCTGAAGCCGATAACGAGATCTGCAAGAACTGGATAGAGATTTCGAAATATCGGACGGCTACTGCTACCGCAAGCCCGCAGCAAGAGGGAGAAACACTATGTTCGAACGCTATACGGAGAAGGCACGACGCGTGATCTTCTTTGCGCGATATGAGGCCAGCCAGTTCGGCTCGCCCTATATCGAGACCGAGCACCTGCTGCTGGGTCTTTTGCGCGAAGACAAGGCGTTAACCAATCGCTTTTTGCGTTCGCATGCTTCTGTGGAGTCGATCCGCAAGCAGATTGAGGCGCACACCACGATTCGCGAGAAGGTGTCGACGAGTGTCGATCTGCCACTCTCCAACGAGTGCAAGCGCGTCCTGGCCTACGCAGCCGAGGAAGCCGAGCGACTTGGTCATAAGCATATTGGTACAGAACATCTGCTGCTGGGCCTGCTGCGCGAAGAGAAATGCTTCGCGTCCGAGATTCTGCAGGAGCGCGGGCTGAAGCTGGCGCAGATTCGCGACGAACTCGCCCGTGTAACGCAGGAGAAGGCGCCGCAGCAGGCACGTCAGCGCGAGTCAAGCCTTCTCGCCGAGTTTAGCCGTGACTTGACCCAAGCCGCGATGGATGGGCAGCTGGATCCGCTGGTTGGCCGTGATGGCGAACTCGAGCGTGTTGTCCAGATTCTCTGCCGCCGCACCAAGAACAATCCGGTGCTGATCGGCGAGCCCGGCGTCGGCAAGACGGCCATTGTTGAAGGCCTTGCCCAGCGCATCGCGGACGGCGAAGTGCCGAGCTTTCTTGCTGACAAACGCGTGCTTGCATTGGACCTGTCGCTTATCGTCGCGGGCACCAAATATCGCGGTCAGTTTGAAGAGCGTCTGAAAACGATCATGAAGGAACTGATGGAGAATCAGAATTCCATCATCTTCATCGACGAATTACACACATTAGTTGGTGCTGGTTCAGCCGAAGGGTCGCTCGACGCCGCCAACATCCTCAAGCCCGCTCTCTCGCGCGGCGAAATTCAGTGCATTGGCGCAACCACACCGGCCGAGTATCGCAAATCGATTGAGAAGGATCGTTCGCTCGAGCGCCGCTTCCAGGCTGTCAAGGTTCCACCGCCAAACGAAGCCGACGCCATCAAGATCATCAACGGCATCAAGGATCGCTACGAAAAGTTCCACGCGGTCAGCTACACCGATGCCGCGATCGAGTTCGCAGTGTCGCATTCAAACCGCTACATCCCCGATCGCTTCCTGCCAGACAAGGCTATCGACCTCATCGACGAGGCCGGCGCCCGCGTGAAGCTGCGCCAGACCTCGCTGCCTGAGGAGATTACGGAAGTCCAGAAGCGGATCAAATTCATCGTTCACCGCATGGATTCGGCCATTGCGAACCACGAGTTCGAGAAGGCCCGTTTCTACTCCGATGAGGAGCGCAAGGAACGAGAGAACCTGCGCGCCCTTCGCGACAAATATCACCTCGACGACTCCGCCGCCGGTATCGTTGGCCGCGAAGATATCGAAGACGTGGTCAGCCGCTGGACCGGAGTTCCCGTCACCAGCATCAAGGAAGAAGAAACGCAGAAGCTGCTGCGCGTGGAAGAAGAACTCCACAAGCGCATCATCTCGCAGGAGAAGGCCATCTCCGCGCTGGCCCGCGCCATTCGCCGCTCAAGAGCTGGATTGAAGTCGCCTGCGCGCCCCATTGGGAGCTTCCTGTTCCTCGGACCAACCGGCGTCGGCAAAACGGAGGTGGCCCGTACGCTCGCCAACTTCCTGTTCGGATCGGACAAGGCCCTGATCCGTTTCGATATGTCGGAGTTCATGGAAAAGCACTCCGTCTCGAAGCTGATTGGTTCGCCTCCGGGATATGTGGGCTACGAAGAGGGCGGCCAGTTGACCGAACGGGTCAAGCGGTCTCCTTATTCAGTCGTATTGCTCGACGAAATCGAGAAGGCGCATCCCGATGTGTTCAACATCCTGCTGCAGGTGTTTGAAGACGGCCAGTTGACCGACGGACTGGGCAACACGGTCGACTTCAAGAACACCATCCTCATCATGACGTCGAACATCGGCGCCCGCCACCTGCAGAAGAAGCAGGGGCTTGGATTCCAGAGCGACCGCGAAGACCTTGTCAACGACAAGGTGGAAGAACTGGTAAAGCAGGAAGTCAAGAAGACCTTCAATCCGGAGTTTTTGAACAGGTTGGACGAGGTCATTCTGTTTATGTCCTTGTCCGATGGCGATCTCATTCAAATCGTCGAGCTGCTTGTGCAGAGTCTAAATGCCAACCTGGCGCAGAAGGCCATCACCATCTCCGTCACCGAAGAAGCCAAGAAGTGGATTCTCGATAAAACATTGGGAGACCGCAGCTACGGTGCGCGTCCATTGCGGCGGGCACTGCAGCGCTACGTCGAAGATCCCCTGTCCGAAGCGCTGATTGCTGGACAGATTCAGCAGCGTCCGGCCTTCCTCGAGGTCTATCTCGAAAACAACCAGCTCTTCTATCGCCCCGTAAGCTCGGACGAAACGGCGACCGAAGAGAAGCCGGCCGGCATTCTGCTCTATAGCGCATAAGCGATAACAAGAAGCTCACCAAGCCCCCGGCCCAGCCGGGGGCTCTTTCTTTCTTGGCAGCGAGACTCGTAAGCGCCGCCATACCCGCGTTCATACCTCCGACGGGGGGCCTCGGCTCGGTCAATCTCGGCGCAATTGGCTACTCGCGACTCTTCCAGGTTGTTTTCGATACCGGCGGAACTCTCGGCTCCGGGTCTTCTTTGATGGCTGCGCTGCAGGCATGGATTTCACTGCTGCCGCCTCCAGCACCAGCACGGCAAATACGACATGCGTAAAAGGCAATGCCTGCGGAGTCGACTGCTCAACAATCTCGGAACGTACAAGCAATCATGGGGGTCAATGGCCGAATCCCAGCCAACCGAACCCTCAGGAATTTGAAATCTTGACTGCCCCAGCGGCCCAGCACGGGACCCCGCCGGGACATCTACTTCATAGGTAGTTGCTATCAAGTGCACCAAATTCAAGCGGTGAATTGTTGGATTCCAGCTTCGCCCACGGAACTGCAACTCAGCCCCCGAGATTTTATAGATAGTTTATCGAATTTATAAAAATTAGATAAATCTGCTAAACTCTCTAGAGTTATGGACCCAGTTCGCAATCCCTACGCCCCCGGAGCCGGTAGTCCACCACCCGAACTGGCTGGCAGGCATGAGATCCGGAAAGATATCGAGATCCGCCTGCAGCGGCTGCGGATAGGCCGTCCAGCCAAAAGCATGATGCTGATCGGTCTTCGCGGCGTCGGCAAAACGGTGCTTCTGGACCAGATGCGCCGCGATGCAGAAGCCGGCGGCATCCACACCGTGCGCATCGAAGCTCCCGAGCATCGCTCACTCCCGGCGATTCTCGCCCCGGCACTCAGACTTGCTCTCCTCCATCTCAGCAAGAAGGAGGCTGCAAAGGATTTCGCTGTCCGCGGCCTCAAGGCCCTGGCTGGTTTCGCGAGCAAATTGAAAGTGCACTACCACGACATTGAAGTAGGCCTCGACTACGATCCCGAACCTGGGTTGGCCGACAACGGCGATCTTGAACTCGATCTGGGCACGCTGCTCGTACAGGTGGGCGCGGCGGCAAAGGCGGCCGAAACAGCCGTGGTCCTCTTCATTGACGAGCTCCAGTACGTCGAAGAACCGCAGATGGCGGCTCTGATACAGGCGCTGCACCGCTGTGCGCAGGAACAATTGCCGGTCACCGTCGTTGGAGCAGGCCTTCCGCAGTTGCGCGGGCGTATGGGCGAAGCAAAATCGTATGCGGAACGCCTCTTCGATTTTCCCGAGATCGGGCCGCTCGCTCCGCCCGATGCCCGCGAAGCCATCGTTCGACCGGCTGAAGTTGAAGGAGCCTTCATTGACGACAACGCCGTTGACCTGATCATTACGAAGACGCAAGGCTATCCCTACTTCCTTCAAGAATGGGGCAAACACGCCTGGGACCTCGCTCCCGCCAGTCCAATCCGTTATGACGACGTCGCCAACGCATCCGACGAAGCCGTGGCCGCTCTCGACGAAAGCTTTTTTCGGGTCCGCTTCGATCGGCTCACACCAACCGAAAAGAGATATCTTCGCGCGATGGCTGAACTCGGCCCGGATCCCCAACGCTCCGGCGATATCGCGGAACAACTCGGTCGCGGCGTTACTTCGCTCGCTCCAACCCGTTCCGGTCTCATCGGCAAAGGCATGATCTGGAGCCAGACCCATGGTGAGACCGCGTTCACCGTTCCGCTCTTTGACGAATTCATGAAAAGGATCATGCCAGGCGATTCGTGGAGGCGTGGCTAGACCCCGAACAGCTCAGACTCTGTTCGTCAATAGCGCGGGATTGCGGACAAGAACCTGCCTCACGCCTTAGCATAGGTTCAACATTCCCGATGCGAGGTCCAGCATGGCCGACACAGCCCTTCCTCAAGCGCCAACCGCAGAAGACATCAGCAGCCTCACCCGCCAGACCAACTACGGCACCTGGCGCTTCCAGAAGACATGGAAGCCGCTCTACATCGCCGATGCAGAGGGTTGCTGGATTACGGATGGCGCGGGCAAGCGCTACCTCGACTTCAGCGCGCAGCTCATGTGCGTCAACCTTGGCCACAAGAATGCGGCCGTCGTCGAGTCCATCGGCAGGCAGGCCCGCGAGCTGGCCTTCGTTGGGCCAGTATATGCGACAGAAGCGCGTGCCCGGCTGAGCGCCAAGTTGCTCGAAGTACTTCCTGCAGGGCTTGAAAAATTCTTCTTCGCCACCAGCGGGACTGAAGCGAACGAGGCTGCCTTTAAAATCGCCCGCATGTACACGGGCAAGAACAAGATCATCTCGCGTTACAGGTCGTATCACGGTTCAACTGCGGGCTCAATTGCCGCTACCGGAGACCCGCGGCGCTGGGCAATGGAACCCGCAGGCAAGATCCACAACGTCGTGTTTGCGCCTGAGACGAACTGCTACGACTGCCCCATCAAGCACACCTACCCCGCATGCAATGTGGCGTGCGTCGACTACATCGAGCACATGATCAAGAACGAAAGCGATGTCGCGGCGATCATTCTTGAACCGGTTGTGGGGACCAACGGCGTCCTGATCCCGCCCCCCGAATACTTCCCGCGCCTGCGCGACATATGCGACCGTTATGGCGTGCTGATGATTGACGACGAAGTGATGGCAGGATGGGGCCGCACCGGAAAATGGTTTGCCGTCGATCACTGGGGCGTAAAGCCCGACATTCTCGTCACTGCGAAGGGAATCACATCGGCGTATGTGCCGCTCGGCCTCTGCGCCACCACAAAGAAGATCGCCGATCACTTTGAGGATCACTATTTTTCGCACGGTCATACTTATGAGGCGCATCCCATCACGCTCGGGCCGGCCGCTACTACCATCGAAGAGATGCAACGTCTCAAGCTCGTCGAGCGTTCCGCCGAACTCGAGCCTTACGTGCGCCAGAAGCTTGAGGCCTTGAAAGAGAAGCACCCGTCCATTGGCGATGTGCGCGGACTAGGGCTCTTCTTCGCGGTTGAGTTGGTGAAAAACCGAAAGACGAAACAGCCCTTCAATACCATGCGGGATAAGGTCGAAGGCAAGCCGCTGGTCGTAGATCAGATTGCCGCGAAAATGATGGCCGATGGCGTTGCACAGCAGGCATGGGTGAGCCATTTCGTGATTGCGCCGCCGCTGATTGTTACCAAGGAAGAACTCGACTTCGGCATTGACGCGCTCGACCGGCATCTTGCCATTGCCGATGCACTGGTCGAGTAACCGCGTCGAGAATCAACGATCGTGTGCAGATGTGACCGCGGTTCTCGCGTGCCATCGCCGCTCGCTGCCATCAGATAGCGCTCAGCAGACTTGAATAGTCGGTCCAGAGCCTTGATCCGGATTTGACCTTCATGGGCTGCCATTTTGCAGGGTACCCTGTCTCCGCCGCCAGATAGGCAAGGTCGGCCTGATTACGCGGCATTACCACCCAGATGGAAGGGAATCTCCCTTGGTCGATTTCTGCCTGTGGGACGTTGATGTCGTTTTCGACCATACAAACCAGCGCTGCAGCATGGGCGTGTTCGAGGAAAGCACAAAGAACGGCAGGCCTACAGAAACCGACAAAAGCGCCACTATCCATAGGAACGGATTGCTTTGCGCCGGAGGCTCCCAACCCGATGGGAGGTGCAGGGGCAACAGACCGATCCAGAGCAGCGGGAGCAGGACTACGACGATGTGAAACGCAATTTGTGTTTTGCGCGCCAGCCATTTCAGCGAGGCGTGCGCGTAGAGATAGCCAGCCAGAAGCGTTCCCTGAAAGAAAGACAAGACCGGTGTTCCAGACTGCCGCGGTTCCTCCAAGATGAGGCAGTATCATTTTGGCGAGCATAGGCTCGACGACGAAAAGCAGAGCCGAGTACAGGAACATGGAGATCGTAAAGATGATCACAAGCATGGGGGAGATGCTCCACGTATTCGGAAGACGCTGAGATGAGCAGCGATGAGGACTCTCCAAAAGAGAAGTTGGTCAACGAGGCCCCGCTGCTTGAGCAAATGGGGCTGTCGCGGATAACTGCTCCCGAAGCGTTCCGGCGAGATCGACTACCAGTCGGAGTCTTTCAGCAACCACTTGTGGCACACCGCCGTGGGTGAGAGCCAGTTGCGAGTGCAGCAGCAGCCCGGCGATGGTGTTTTTCAGATCCATTTCGATTGACGCCGAAGCCGCTTTCAAGGCCACCGCCTGCTCGCGCTCTCGCCGGTGCAGTGCCGCGCGGATCTCGCGGATGACTCTCGCAACGCCGGAGACAGCGAAGTTGATCTGGAGCGGAATCGCCAGCCCCGACCGTTCCCAGATTGCATCTGTACCGCTTGGGTCACACTCGGCGAGAGACTCATCGACCACAACGGCCACATATTCCTTCTGACGCAGGGACGCCAGCGCCGCTCGGCGGCCGTCTGCAACGACCACTTTCATTCCAAGCTGTTTCGAGAAAACCTCTGCGCAATTGCGAATGCCTTCGATGCCACTGATGATCAGAATGCTCATATCTTCCTCACGTTCGATGCTGCCGGCATTTCGAGTGACCCCGCACGTGCTTATCGCGGGATAGAGTCTGGCTCTGACTTTCCGATGCCGTGCTAGTTGCCCGGGATCGGGTCGCTGATTTCGTATTCCTTGAGCTTGCGGTAGAGGGTGGTCTTGCCGATGCCGAGTAGTTTTGCCGCGGTGAGCTTGTCGCCGTGTGTGCTTCGAATCGCGTTGAAAATGGCGCGCCGCTCCTGCACCGCGAGCGGAAGAATCTCGGGCGAGGAAGCATCGTCCTGCTTCTTACCCTTCAGGGCCGCCTCGTGGAGCGCAGCAAGCGGCTCCTGCTGCAGCTGCGTGGGCAGATGGCCCAGTTGTATTTCTCCGCCGGATGTCATGGTGGCACCATGTTCGATCGCATTTTCGAGTTCGCGCACATTGCCGGGCCAGTCGTAGTGCATCATCGCGCGCAGGGCTTCGTCGTGGATGCTGAATCGTTCCGGATGCCCCCCGTTGATCTTGTTGAGAAAGTGCGCGACCAGCATGGGGATGTCGTCGCGACGATCGCGTAGGGGCGGCAGGCGCAGATTCACGATGTTCAAGCGGTAGTAGAGATCCTTGCGGAAGGTGCCATGTTCCACCATCCCGGCCAGGTCGCGATTGGTGGCGGTGAGGATGCGAGCCCTGATGGGAACGCGGTGCGTGGCGCCGACCGGCCGGACTTCGTGCTCCTGAAGGGCTCGCAGGAGCTTGGCCTGCAGATCAAGAGAGAGTTCGCCGATCTCGTCGAGAAAAACCGTTCCACCTCCGGCGGCGACGAGGAGCCCCTCCTTAGAGTGATTGGCGCCGGAGAATGCACCCTTGACATAGCCGAAGAGTTCGCTTTCAACGAGTGTGGGAACCAGCGAGCCGCAGTCCACAGGCAAGAACGGCTTCTCCGCATTGGGTCCGAAGGTGTGGATGGAGCGGGCGATCAGTTCCTTGCCCGTGCCGCTCTCGCCCAGGATCAGAACTGGATGGGAGGTTTGCGCAACCTTCGAAAGGATGCGATAAAGCTTTTCCATCCCGGTCGTGTGGCCGATGATCTGCCCCATTCCTTCGTGCTGGCGGAGGCGCTCGCGCAGTTGCCGGGCATCCGCATTCACCCGGGTTTGACCGCCGGCGCGTTCCAGTGAAGATGCGAGTTCATCGACCGTGAACGGTTTGTTGAGGTAGTCGGATGCACCGCAGTGAACCGCGGCCAGAGCAACACTGGCGGAGTTGACGGGTGCCATCGCAATGACTGCGATGCTGGGATAGAGTGCCTTGATCTCAGCCACCGCTTCCAGGCCTGATTCGCTGTTCCTGGGAAGGTCAATCAGGATAATATCCGTCGGGAGCCGGACAAGGGTTGACCGTACGCGGTCGATACTTCGCGATTCCCATGGCCTCGTATCCCAGACTTGCCGCAACCTCGGTGCAAGCGGAACGAGCTGCCTCATCTTGATCCACCACCAGCACATGCAGCGCGGACGGCTGCGTCGGGATCTGAGGGAGAGAAGTCATGGTCTTCGCAAAAGGGTACGTTGCAAGCATGGTGGTCGCCTTATTGATCCGGGCTATTTGGGCCAGATCTCTTGTGTGGTGAACAGTTTTGATTTCGCTACGATTGCAAGGGCAACTCGATCTGGAAACATGCGCCTACCGGGTCACGGTTCGCCGCGTGAATCGCGCCTCCGGCAGCCTCGACGATGGAACGGGTAATGGAGAGGCCAAGGCCGCGATGGGGCAGGGGCCATTCGCCCGATGCGAAGACATCGCGACTTTGCGCAGAAGAACTCCTTGGTTCGAAGAGATTTTCCAGAGTTTTGCAGTTCAGGCCGGGGCCATTGTCTTCCACATTCAGAGTCACCCATGAGGTGTTCTGCTCGCCACGGCTCTCCCAGAGCGAAATGTGGATTCTACCTACTGCAGACATGGCTTCCGCTGAATTTTTAACCATGTTGACCAGGATTCGGGTCAAGTCTTCGCTGGTCATACGGACAGAAACAGCTCCGCCCTGCGCGTCAACGGTGAGAGCGATGGTGGGTCCAGCCAGAGAGGCCAGAAGACTTCGATTGGCCAACAGTTCCGCGGCCAGGTTCCGGATTGGCTCCGCCTGAATACTCTTCCAGTGCTGCGGTTTTGTCTTCTTTGCGGAAACGGGCCACAGGTCGGAATTCACGGTTGCTTCGTCGGCGGCCTCGCCATGTTCTGGTGTTCCATCCGGGTGAGTGCAGACAAGCTTTTCGACCAGACGGCGGCTGGCGGCCGCCACGAGTCGCAGTTCGCCGCCGTAGTGCGCGAATGGCGCGGCGAGGACGCCGGGTTCCTGGAGCAGGTCGCAGTAGAGGTCGAGTGCCGTGACCATGTTGCGCGCGTCATGTGCGATCTCCGCCACGTTTTCACCTTGCTTGCCGAGGGTCGAGAGTACCTCCACAACCTTGTCAACCTGCAGTTGCTCTGTTATGCCTAACTCGTTTAATTCTTCGACGTGCTGCATGGTGTGATCCCTTCTTCTCGCGCCGTCCGAGGCAGTCGCACGGGAACTGCGAGCCTGCTCGATCCCGGATCTAAAGCTTATCTTCGCCTTATCTTTTACACGTAGCGTGCCAAATTCGGACAGAAAGGTTAAGCCATTCCCCTGATTGGGTTTATCGGGATAGGGACCCGATTCGGGTCGAGAGGGATTGGCGCGCGAATTGTGCCGATTCGGGACTATGCGGAAGGGCCTTGTCCTTAAACCAAGCGAATGAAATGAGTTGCATTCACGTCGGTCAGCTTTCCCAAATTGGTCCTTCCCGGAACGGGACTCGGTATCGGGCTCGCCCGACACCATCTCGTACAATCGGCCTATGAACCGCCCACTCGATAGCAGCTTTTTTCGCCCCGGCGATCGCAAACCGAACCAGCTTCGCTCTTTAACACTGACTCCCAATTTTGTGCAGACCGCGGAGGGGTCGGTGCTCGTCACGCTGGGCAATACCCGCGTGCTGACCAACGCCACAATTGAGCAGGGAGTTCCGGGATGGCTGCGCAACTCCGGGCGCGGATGGGTGACGGCGGAGTACTCCATGCTGCCAAGGTCCACTGTGACGCGTACGCCGCGGGAGAGCGAGCGGGGCAAGATCGGCGGACGCACGCATGAGATTCAGCGGCTGATCGGCAGGAGCCTTCGCGGCGTGGTCGACATGCAAGCGCTGGGGGAACGCACGGTAATCCTCGACTGCGACGTGATCCAGGCCGATGGGGGTACGCGTACAGCGGCGATCACAGGAGCGGCTGTGGCGCTGGCGATCGCGCTAAATGCGCTGGTCAAGGCGGGAGCACTGAAGCAGTCACCGATGAAACAGCTGGTTGCGGCGACGTCCGTGGGCATCGTGGGCGGGGTGCCGCTGTTGGATCTCTGCTACGAAGAGGACTCGCAGGCCGAGGTGGATATGAACATCGTAATGACGGCAGACGGCGGCCTGGTGGAGACGCAAGCCACGGCGGAGAAGGGAAGCTATTCGCGCAGCGACCTGAATGGGTTGATCGATCTGGCGGAGGGAGGTCTCAAAGAAATCTTCGAGGCTCAACGAGCGGTTCTTGAAGAGCTGATTCATACTTTCAAGAGATTCTGAAGCAGCTCTGCTCTGGATGCGGTTTCATCTGCCGTCACTTCAAGGCACAACCGGCAGTTCAATCGCGCTCGTGTGATCGGGCGAGTGATAAATGCGCTGCGCCGCCTTCTGATAGTCCCCGGGCTTGGCCCAGAAGATGTTCTCGACATAGGTCTGCGGATTGCGATCGTAGAGAGGGAACCAGCTGGACTGCACCTGCACCACGATGCGATGGCCGGGCAGAAAGACGTGATTCGTGGGCGGAAGGGCGAAGCGGTAGGTGAGCGGCTTGCCTGCTTCGATGGGCCTGGGATCGGTGAAGCTTTCGCGATAGCGGCCGCGGAAGATGTCCATGGCAATGGCAAGCTGATAGCCGCCGAGATTGGGATCGCCGGCGACTTCATCAGGATATTCGTCGATCAATTTCACGACCCAGTCTGAGTCGGTGCCGGATGTGGAGGCGACGAGATTGGCGATGGCCTGTCCAGTGATGTGGATGGGTTCGGTGAGGACATCGGAGGTGTAGGTGAGCACATCCGTGCGGCCTGAGGCTTCGCGCTGGTCGTCGACGAGCCACTGCGGCCAGGTAAGCGGAAGGACGTAGCCGACCGGCTGCGCGGGACGGGCGCGGAAGGGCACGGGTTTGTCGGGGTCGGAGATGTACTCGTCAAATGTTTCGGGCTGGGAGTTCGAGGAATTAGCGGAGTGTTCTGCCGCTTCTGAAGCAGCACCCGACGCTGGAGCAGTGAAGCTGAGCTTGAATCCGGATTCGAGATAGAGGGGTTTGGTGGCGGGCGAAGAGGGCCACGCGGGGAGTTTCTGCCATTCGTCTCTGCCGGTCTCGTAGGCGGTGACCGGGGCGATATTCATCGGCGGGGCATCGTCTTTGAGATAGTGGGCGAGGAAGGGCGCGAGGACATTCTTGCGGAACCAGGTGCCGGTGTCCGAACCGAAGCGAATGGCGCCGAGGGAATCGGCGGGTTCGATCTCCTGCCCGTGGTGCCAGGGTCCAAGGACGAGGAAGACTTTGTCGTTGTTTTTGTCGAGGGGCTTGATGGCCTTGTAGACTGCCGGCGCGCCGTAGATGTCCTCCTGATCCCAGAGCGAGTGAACGAGGAGGATCGGCACCTTGATGCCTTCTTCGGAGAAGTCTTTCAGGAGCACCTTGTCCATGGCCTGGTCGGACCAGAAGGCGTCGTAGGCGGGATGCGCGATCAGCTTTTTCCAGAAGCCGATTTGCTCGAGGCCGTGGCGGCGTCCGAGTTCACCGGCGTTTGGGGCGCTCATGTACTCGTCGTAGTCGTCGAAGTGCGCGGACCACCACTTATATTTCGGATCGTTGTCGCGAGTGCCGGCCTGCTCGTAGATATACGGCATGTTCTGCTCGCGGAAAGCGCCATTGTGGAACCAGTCATCGCCCATCCAGCCATCGACCATGGGATTCATGGGAACGGAGACTTTGAGAGCGGGGTGAGGATGTACGAGCGCGGTGAGGGGAAGCCAGCCGTCGTAGGAGATGCCGAGGATGCCGACGCGTCCGTTGGTTTCGGGGATGTTGTGGATGAGCCAGTCGATGGTGTCGTAGGTGTCGGTGGATTCGTCGACGGGGGTAGGGTTCTGCGGCCCGCGGTTGGGGCGGTTCATCACGTAGTCGCCTTCGGAGCCGTACTTGCCGCGGATGTCCTGAATGACGCGGATGTAGCCGCCGTCGAGGATGACATCGACGGCGTTGTCATACCCGTAGAGATTGGGCCCGAGGTGGGTACTGGCGGCGTGGGTGGTGAGTTCGTCGGCACTATAGGGTGTGCGCGTGAGCAGGATGGGCGCGTGCGATGCGCCTTTGGGCAAGAGGATGACGGTATGCAGGTGGACGCCATCGCGCATGGGGATCATGGCTTCGCGGCGTTCAAAGTCGAACGAGGAGGTGACGGGCTGCAGGTGCTCGGGCGTTTCGCTGGGGTAGTTGGGATATTGGGGAGCGGGGGTCTGGGCAAAAGCGAATGCGGAGGCGAGGAGGAATGCGGCCGCGACAGATGCGGGACAGGAAGCGAGCATGCGGGAAGCCTTTCTTTGCGGACAAAGGAATTGCTGATGATTCTAGAAGAGTCGAGCCGGGGCGAAGGAACGAATCGAGGGCGAATTTTGCTGGCACCTCAGTTGCCGCGTTTTGGCGCTCCGCCGGGATTCCATTGGGGGCGGAAGTCGCTGTTGGCGAGCCAGCGAACCGGCTCGATCAGAGACTGGATGGCTTTCGTCATAAATGGAAGATCAAGATGGGCGAGGTCGTCGCTGGGCTGGTGATAGGTGGGCACCGTTCCCCAGCCTGCGGCGGTGTGCGCCACCACGCCTTGCAGCGCGAGCGCGTAATTATCTGAACGTTCAAAGAAATGTTGCTCGGGATAAGGATCGGGTCCAAGGAGAGCGCCATGCTCCTGGAGGGCCGGTCCCAGATTCGATCGCTCCCACCCGGTCAGGAGCAGCACGCCTGGCGGCATCTTCGGGTCCTGGTTGCCGATCATTTCGAACTCGAGATTCGCAACCAGATCGTGCAGGGGAACCGGAGGATGTTGCCCGAAGTACGTGGAACCCAGTTCACCCATCTCCTCTGACCCGTAGCAGACGAAGAGGATGCTGCGGCGTGGGCGAGGGCCTGCACCGAGGCCGTGCGCCAATTCGAGGACGGCTGTTGTTCCAGCGGCATCGTCGTCGGCGCCGTTGTAGATGGAGTCGCCGTTCACCGGACGTCCCACGCCGAGATGATCGAGGTGCGCGCTCAGTAACAGCGTACCAGCCGTAGGATCGGTGCCCGCGAGGTAGCCGATAGCGTTGAAAGTCCGTCGTGGTTTGCTCTCGGGCAGTGCATGAACGGTGATGCTGACCGGTGTGCCATCTTTCGCCGTGAACTTTGCGGAGGCTTCCGCATGGATCAAGACGACGGTCGGCGTCTTGCGCGGCGGATCGTCGGCAAGCCGCACGCTGACGCGAGTCTTGCCGCCGAACACCTGTGAGATTGAAGCTAAGACCGTCGTTTCGGGAACGAGGATCGCCGCGGCGCCGCGACGGCGGAGAGAGGACATTGCAGAGAAAAGGGCTCGCTGGTCGGTTGCGCCGGTGAGAAGAATTACGGATCCTTCAGCAATCTGCGCTGTCTGTACGTCAGAGGCTGCAACTCGCGCCAGCGGCCCGCTAACGGAATCACCGTTCGACGTAAGGAGGGTGAAATCGTCTTCTTCCTTAAGTGGCACATTCCCCGCATGAAGAGTGGCATGACCGTCGAGTTCAGGTGACACGACCTCGGCGGACTGTAGATAGGACGTCATGCCGGGCGCCATCTTCAGGCCGTAGCTTTCGAATTCGCTGGCAACGTACGTCGCGGCCAGTTCCTCGTCGCGCGTAGCCGAACCGCGTCCCGCAAGGGCATCGCTTGCGAGAAAGTCCTCGTGCGCGCTGACCCACTCCGGCTTGACGATCCAACTCTGCTGGGCAGATAGATCAATTGAAGCTGCGACGAACGCAATGGCAGCCATCCAACGTATGCCTGATCTCACTCAGAACCCCCGGAATGCTTCGGCTCATCATAAACGGAAGCTGCGCTCGAATGGGAGGCGATGGAAAGGACATTGCCTTCTTTTTCCTCGAAGTCGAAGGATCTCGCGTATCCGGCAGAGCCCCTTTGATTCGTTGAAATTACGCGCTTTTTATGCTTGCAGGGCGACTTACTCGCTGTGCGCATCGGCACACTTTTTGGTTGCGCGGCTCTGCTACCATTAAAACGATTGCAGTTTCCGCCGCAAGATAAGCCCATTTGAGCGTACTGGCGGCTAAATTCTGGAAAGTTCTTAAGAAGGAGAATTTGCTATGCCTTTAGTCTCCATGCGGCAGCTACTCGACGAGGCCGCCAAGGGCGGGTACGGCGTCGGCGCATTCAACGTCAATGATATGGAACAGATTCAGGCGATCATGATGGCGGCCAAAGAAACCAAGTCGCCGGTGATCGTGCAGGCCAGCCGCGGTGCGCGGCAGTTTGCGGAGGACCTTTATCTTTTCCGCCTGATCCAGGCAGCGGCGGAGTTGAATCCCGAGATTCCGATTGCGATGCACCAGGATCATGGCAACAGCTTTGAGACCTGCAAGAGCGCCATCGAGCTGGGCTATACCTCGGTGATGATGGACGGATCGCTGAAGGAAGACGGCAAGACTCCTTCGACGTTTGAAGAGAACGTGGAAGTGACGCGCAAGGTGGTGGAGTATGCGCATGAGCGCGGCGTGACGGTCGAAGGCGAGATCGGCGTTCTGGGCGGCGTGGAAGACGGACACGGAGCGGGCGGTTCGGGCCTTGAGCACATTACCGATCCCGACCAGGCTGTGGAGTTTGCAGAGCGCACCGGCGTTGATGCGCTGGCCATTGCCATCGGCACAAGCCACGGCGCTTACAAGTTCACCAAGAAGCCGGATGGCTCGGTGCTGAAGATGGATGTGCTGATCGCGATTCACAAGCGGCTGCCGCACACGCACCTGGTGATGCATGGCAGTTCGTCGGTTCCTAAGGATCTGCAGGACATCATCAACCAGTACGGCGGCAAGCTGAAGGAGACCTGGGGAGTTCCGGTTGAAGAGATTCAGCTGGGCATTCGAAATGGCGTGCGCAAAATCAACGTCGACACGGACAACCGGCTGGCGATCACGGGCGCCATCCGCAAGGTATTTGCGGAGACACCGGAGAAGTTCGATCCGCGCGATTATCTCAAGCCGGCACGCGAGGCGATGAAGAAGGTTGTGGCGCTGCGCATGACCCAGTTCGGCCAGGCCGGACACGCGGGCGACTACAAGCCGATGTCGATCACCGAAATCGCAAAGGGCTACGCGAACGGTTCGCTGGACACGCGTCCTTCGATGGCTGCAGCTCGCTAGCTCTGTCGCATGGTTGAAGCAATAAATTGTTGGCCGCTCCGCAATTGCGGAGCGGCCGTCGGCTTTTTGGAGATGGAGGAATAGGTTCTGCTGACCGCTGCAGGGTGCCTTCTCGGCAAGGGTCGTCCCGAAGGGAACCTTTGCTTACCCTTGCTTCCGGAGATGAAAGCAGGCTTGTCGATGGTTCCGAGGTACCCTGCCAAACAAGATATTTCACAGCACATACGATCGAGTGCGGGCACTGGGTGCGGCGGGCAAATCGCAGCAGACCGAAACTGAAATTCGCGGTACGCACCAACTCACTGGGCCTTCGCCTGCATCGAACGAGATGGAAAAATCTGGCCGATCCACCAGATAGTTCAAAGCCAATTCGTATATACGAAAATCAAGGCAGGCCCCCGTGAAGACGATTTCGTCCCTGGCACCCCTTTTCACCTTGGTTGCAATTTCAGCGTTTGCCACCAGCGCCGCAGCTTCCGTTCTCACCGTTTCGATCACAGCCAGCTCCAGCAGCATTACATCTGGCCAAACCGACACCCTGACGGTGACGGAAACGAGTGCGGCGTCGATCCATGTGACAGGATCCAACGGCACCTCGTACAGCCTGCCTTATAGTGGCGGATCGATCACGGTGTCTCCAACTTCCACCACGACCTACACGGCGACAGCGACCAACTCGAGCGGGAGCGCAACGTCGCAGACGACGGTCACGGTGAGTGCGGGGACAGGTTACGGTCCCATCGTTTCGATCACGGCCAGTTCCAGCACCATTTCATCCGGACAGTCCGACACCTTGACCGTGACGGCATCCAAGTCTGCCTCAGTTCACGTGACAGGATCCAACGGCACTTCTTACACTCTGCCCTATAACGGTGGATCAATCACGGTGTCTCCAACATCCACCACTACCTACACCGCGACAGCGACGAATTCGAGTGGGAGCACGACGGCCCAGACGACGGTCACGGTGACTTCGAGCACGAATCCCACGGTCTCGATCACGGCAGCGCACAGTTCGATTAGCCCCGGCAGTTCCGACACACTGACCGTTACGCGCAGCCACTGCTGCGACGGTAAGTGTCTCAGGCTCTGACGGCTCGACATACAATCTGGCGGCTTCGGGAGGGACCATCGCCGTTTCGCCGTCCTCCACCACTACTTACACGGCACACGCTACAAGCTCCTCTGGCACCACTGCCTCGGCAGCAACCACGATTACCGTTACAGCAGGTTCCGGTCCCATTGTTTCGATCACGGCCAGTTCCAGCAGCATTTCATCCGGACAGTCCGACACCCTGACGGTGACGGCATCCAAGTCTGCCTCAGTTCACGTGACAGGATCCAACGGCACTTCTTACACTCTGCCCTATAACGGCGGATCAATTACGGTGTCTCCAACTTCCACCACCACCTATACGGCGACCGCGACCAACTCGAGCGGCAGCACCACGGCCCAGACGACGATCACGGTGACTTCGAGCACGAATCCACGGTTCAATTTCCGCACAGAACAGCTCGATCAGCCAGGGCAGTTCCGACACGCTTGACCGTCACCGCGACCAATGCCACGCAGGTGGCGGTGACGCGGAACGGACGGGAGTTCCTATACGCTGCCGTCCAGCGGAGGCACAGTGACAGTGACTCCGACGCAAACCACGACGTATACGGCGGAGGCCAGCAATGCGGCGGGGACGACAGCCTCCGCAGAGACAACGGTGACCGTGGGATCATCGGCCGGCTGAGAGCGCGATCCAGCACGTGATCTTCATGCTGCAGGAGAATCACAGCTTCGACGATTATTTCGGCATGCTGAATCCGTATCGTCATGCAACGGTGGGACATCGGCGATGACGGCAAGACCTACGACGTGGACGGAATCGACGACAAGCTGAACGACGATCAGCAACGAGGACGATGAAGGCGACGTCTACTACCTGTACAAGTTCCGCACCACCTGCATCGACGATGACATCTCTGACTGGCTTGCCAGCTATGGGGATGTGAATCGCTATAACTTCGCTCACATCGCGGCCGATCCTGATGGACGGCTTTGTGCACACGGCGGAAGGATATGCCAAGTATTGTGCTAACGCACGGGCACCTGCGGCGGCAACTTCACCGACTTGACCGGCGAGCGCGCCATGGGCTACTACGACCAGGATTTCCTGAACTACTACTACTACATGGCATCGCAGTTCGCGGTGTCAGACCGCTGGTTCTCGCCGGTCTCTGCAAGAGCATTCCCAATCGCATCGCGACATTTACCGGCGGCACCACGCAGGGGCTGGTTTACGATCCCGGGCAGCAACGACCACCTCCGCCAGCTCAACATCAACAACATCTTCGAGGAACTGAATAACGCCGGTGTGTCGTGGAAGATCTACTACACCGTGACCGACGGCGGATGCACGGGCGGCACTGCATGCGGCACCGGCAACCGGCACTTCCCGGACACGACGTTCGAATCGCTCAGCTACTCTATCAACTTTGTCTACTAGAACCCCAGCTCATGCGCGCATGCACCGGAACTACCAGCCGTCGTCCGTCGTGGGCGATCTTCCGAATTCGTTCTGCATCGACCCAAACCACATAGCGCCTCTCGCGCAGTACTACACGGATGTGAAGAACAACACGCTACCGGCGTTTCGCATTTATCGAATCAGGTAGCGGACAAAACGACGAGCATCCCGGTTCAGGGCAGTCGATCCTGACCGGCCAGTCAGAGGTCGCAACGTCATCAATGCACTTATGGCGAGCCCGTCATGGGGAAGCTCGGTCGTTCTTCTTCAGCTACGACGAGGGCGGCGGTCCGTACGATCACGTTCCGCCGGTGCCAGGGCACTCGAACCAGAACACCGATTCTTCGCTGGGTTCGATTCCGGACATTTCCTCCATTGCGGTGAATCCCGACAGCTACAATCCTTGCCTGCCCAGCGGCGGGTCGCCGACCCTGCACTGCGATCTGCAGACCAACGATCCCGGGCACCACAAGCACCGACGCCGCCGGCGGAGCAGGGATTTGCGGCACAGCTTGGCTTCCGGGTGCCCAATATCGTCATCTCCCCGTTCAGCGCAAGCACTACGTCTCGCACATTCCCATGGACCACACGGCAGTCATCAAGTTCGTGGAGAACCGGTTCATCGGCAGTTCCGCACACCTGACCGCGCGCGATGCGGCGCAGCCCAATCTGCTGGACTTCTTTGACTTCACCACCAAGCCATGGGCCACTCCGCCTAGTCCACCCGCTCCGGTTACACCAACGTCCCTCGGATACGATCCCTGCCTGCCGCAGAGTATGGGTCCGTAGGACAACTTCGCCAGGTCACGATGGGAGGGAAGACGCTCTCCATTTCCGTCGAGAAAAAGGAATGGGCCGATCTGCTTCGAACAGGTCGGCCTTTTGTTTTGAGAACTCGCGCAAACGAATGTGGTTCGGGATGGATACGGCAGGTATCTATGATGTGGCGGGCGCGATGGAGCGCACGCGATGCGGTGCAGCGCTGACGCTGATTTCCTGGTCCTTGTACTGCAACTGGTAGAGCTTCCAGTAGAGACCGCGGTTGGCAAGCAATTCCTGGTGGGTTCCCATCTCGCGGAGTTGCCCTTTATGCATGACGAGAATCGTGTCAGCCCGCTGGATCGTGGACAAGCGATGCGCGATCAGGACGCTGGTGCGGCCCTCGACCATGCGCTCGAGTGCGCCGCGGATGCGTAGCTCGGTGTCCGTGTCGACGCTGGAAGTGGCTTCGTCGAGGATGAGGATGTGGGGATTGTAGGCGAGCGCGCGGGCGAAGTTGATCAGCTGCTTCTGGCCGGTGGAGAGCGAATTGCCGCGTTCGCGAACAGGCTCGTCGAATCCAGCCGGCAGCGAATCGATGAAGTCCAGCACATTCACGTCGCGCGCCGCCTGGCGCAACGTTGCTTCCGTTATGGCTTCGTTGCCGAAGCGGATATTCTCGGCGATCGTGCCGGTGAAGAGAAAAGGGTCCTGCAGCACAACGGCAAAGTGGCTGCGCAGCGCGGCGAGATCAAGTTCGCGAAGGTCCACGCCATCCAGACGAATCGATCCGGCAGGTGATGTCGTAGAAGCGCATCATCAGGCTGGTCAGCGTAGTTTTGCCGGCGCCCGTGTGTCCGACGATGGCGACGGTTTGGCCCGGCTCGATGGTGAATGAAACGTCCTTGAGAATCCACTCAATGTCGGTGAGTGCGGCCAGTTCCTTCGCGCGTTCCGGCGAATCGGCAATGCGATTGACGAGTTCTTTTTGTTCGGGCGTCAGCTTCTGGTATGTGAACCAGACGTGATGGAACTCGATGCGGTTTGATCCGTCGCCCGAGCGGGGATTCGCGGGGCTGACGATCTCCGGCTCGGTATCGAGCAGCTTGAAGATGCGTTCGCATGCGGCCATGGCGGCTTGCAGGATGTTGTACTTGTCGCTCAGGTCCTGGATGGGCCGCCAGAAACGCTGCGAATACATATTGAAAGCGGCCAGCATGCCGATGGTGACGGAACCGGAGAGCACGCCGAATCCGCCGCGCCAGATCACGAGGGCGATGGCAATCGATGAAAGGATTTCGACCGCGGGATAGTAGAGCGCGTAGGCGAAGATCGTGTCTTTGAACGCGATCATGTGCAGGCGGTTGACGGCTTCAAAGTCGTTGTACGCGCGCTGCTCGCGGTTGAAGAGCTGCACCACGGCCATGCCGCTGATGTGTTCCTGGGTGAAGCTGTTGATGCGGGCGATGGCGGCGCGCACCCGGCGATAGCTCTCGCGAACGCTGTTGCGAAACAGGCGCGTGACGATGAGGATGAGGGGCAGCACGGCGAACGCCAGCAGCGCCAGCCACCAGTTGATGTTCAGCATCACGATGGCCATGATGGTCAACGTGAAGAAATCGTCGACAATGGCGAGGATGCCGCCCGTGAACATTTCATTGATGGCGTCAACATCGGAGGTGATGCGCGTGACGAGGCGGCCCACCGCATGCGTGTCAAAGAAGCCGACGTGCATGCGCTGCATGTGGCGGAAGATGTCGCGGCGCAGGTCGAACATGATCTTCTGGCCGGTCCACTGCATCAGATAGGTCTGGATAAATTCGAAGAGATAGGCGGAAACCTGCGCCACCAGAAAGATCATGGCGAGGCGGGTGATGCCTTGCATCGGGTTGGAAGGCAAGTGGCGGAGGAGGAAGCCTGTCGGTCCGCCCTCATGGCTCAGAAGCGTCGTCCCGGAGACGCCATGGTCGGTGGGGAAGTAGCGGTCGATGCCCACCATGACGAGATAGGGGCCAGCGACATCGCTGATCGGACTTGAGGGAAATGGAGATGGAGGAAACCGTCGCCTGCCACCAGTAGGGGCGCAGGTAGTGGCCCAGGCGCTTGATCAGTCGCGAGTCATAGACCTTGCCAATGGGATCTTCGTCGGCTTTTGGGCGCGCGCGCCGTCACTCGGATCACGCTTTTGTGCCTTGGTTTGGTTGGTATTCTGCTCCGCGTCAGGCATGGGTCGGTATTCAGTTCCTGCGTCCATTGTACGGGTTGCGGATTCAGGCGTTTTGCCTGCATTCCTTTGTTTGAGGGCATCGAAGCGGGCTTGAATCCCGCCCCGGAAAGCGATAGGGGAGCATCGGCGCCTGCCGTAGACTCGAACCGTGGGTGCAACTTCCTCCATCGCGGCATCTTCGACTGGGCGCGAACTTACGCGGGTAGTTCGGCGGGGAGAGTATGCGTGGCCTCCAGGCTTGCGCTTTAACCTGCCTTTCTACCGGTTCCATCGCTTCTTTGATCCGGCGAACCCCATTCTCCTGTTTGAACATCTCCAGCGTTACGGCCGCGCCGCGCACTATCGCGTCCTGCTGCACGACGTCGTGCTGTTGAACGATCCGGCCGATATCGCCGAAGTGCTCATCGACAAGGCTGCCTTTTTCGGCAAGGACCGGACGCAGAAGCGGATGAAGATCCTGCTCGGCGAGGGGATGATTACGTCGGACGGGGAGACGCATAATCGGGGACGACGCATCGCCGCCCCCGCCTTTCACCGGCGCCGGATCGAGCGCTATGCTGCGCAGATCGTGAAGATTTCCGACACGTTTCGACGGCAATGGCATCCCGGAGCAGAACTGAATATCGCCGCTGAAATGATGCGGCTCGCACTGCAGATCACAGCGCGCACTCTGTTTGATACCGAAGTGACGCCCGAGATTCACGAGATCAATGACCAGGTGAATGTCGTCATGGATCTCTACAATTTCCTGGTCGGGATGCCGCGGGCTGAGCTTTTTCTCAATTCGCCTCTGCCGCAGATGCGGCGATTTCGTGCGGCAAAGAAGCGTCTGGACGAAGTTGTCGATGGCATGATCCGGGCGCGCCAAACAGATCCAAATCTGGATCGCCATGCCGACCTGCTTTCGATGCTGGTGGCAGCGCGGGATGATCAAGCCGGAGGCGACGGTCTCAAGCTGGACGCGCAGGCGATCCGCGACCAGGTCCTGACGCTGTTTCTTGCCGGGTTTGAGACGGTGGCCAATGCGCTGGCGTGGACGTGGATGCTGTTGGGGCAGAATCCGAAGGCAGAAGGGCGCCTGCATGCCGAACTTGATGCTGTCCTCGGCGGGCGGTTGCCGACGCTTGAAGACATTCCCCGGCTCGAGTACCTGGGAATGGTGCTGTCGGAGTCGATGCGGCTGTATCCACCGGCGTGGGCGATGGGCAGAGAGGTTCTCGAGGATGTTTCGATCGGACCCTACCGGTTGCGCCAGGGAACGATGGTGTTCTTCAGCCAGTACATCGTGCACCGGGATCCCAGGTGGTTTCCGGAGCCGGAGCGATTTCGCCCCGAGCGATTCGCCGCGGCGGCCAAATCGGGACGGCCGCGGTTCGCCTACTTTCCTTTTGGCGGAGGCGGGCGGCAGTGCATCGGCGAGTCATTTGCCTGGATGGAGGCAGTGCTGGCGCTGGCGACTATTGCGCAGCGCTGGCGGGTCGAACTTGTTCCCGGGCAAAGGATCGAGTTGCAGCCGAAAATTACGCTGCGGCCGAAAAACGGAATCCGGATCACGGTCCTTCCAAGGCAAGGAATGCCGTAGACTCGAAGGGTGGGTTTCCAAAGCTTTCATGGCAACTCCGGGACGGTTCGGCATTTGCGGGAGGGATTGCGCAGCGGGCATTTTCCGCAGGCGCTGATCCTTGCCGGGCCGAAGGGAGCGGGCAAGTACACGCTTGCGCTGATGCTGGCGCAGGCGGTGAACTGCCTTGAGCCCACGGAAAGCGATGGCTTGCCGGACTTTTGTGGACATTGCGCAAACTGCCTGCGAATTGCCGAGTCGGCGAACCTGGAGGAGAGGGTTGCCGAGGCTGTGGCGGCGCGCGAAGAGATGCGCGACGTAGACAAACGCGAAACGCGCATCCTGATCCAGACGCACCCTGATGTGCTGATCGTGCCGCCCGATCCGCCCCAGCTTCTGATCAAGCTCGGACAGGTGCGGACGGTGATCCACGCGGCGTATTATCGGCCGCCGGCCAACGCGCATCGAGCGTTTACGATCTTTACCACTTCGGCGTTTATGAAAGAAGCGGCCAACAGCCTGCTTAAAGTACTGGAGGAACCTCCGGAACGCACCTCACTGATTCTGCTCACCGAGAATCCGCACGAACTGCTGCCGACGATTCGCTCACGCGCTCTTCTCTACAGGCTCGGCGCGTTGCCTGCTGCTGAGATCGAGGCGCTGCTGGCCGAGCGACGGCCCGAATTGAAGCCGCACCAGCGAGCGCTTGCCGCGCGGCTGGCGGAGGGCGCGGTGGGAAGGGCGTTGACACTCGATCTGGAAGCCTATCTGACCAGCCGCCAGGACGCGCTGCTGGTGCTGCGGACTGCGTTGCGGGAGCCGGATTATTCAACTCTCTTTCGCACCACTGAAACCTATCGCGGCGGTGCCGACGGCCAGCAGAAGACGATCAACCTGTTGCGGACGCTGGGGAGTCTGCTCGAAGACTTGCTGCTGATGGTCGCCGGAACTCCGGCGTTCATTCGCAATGTCGATCTTTCGGTTGAGCTGGAGCGCATGGCGCAAGGGCTCACGGTCGATTGGATCGCGGCGACTTCATGGGCCGCCGTGCAGGTGGAGCAGGGAATGCGGCGCAATCTATTGCGGTCGCTCTCGTTGGATGCCATGGCCGTAGGCCTCGAGGAACGCTAGCAGTCGCCTTCCACAGGCGTCCTGATCAAACTATGCAACCCGGACCTTGCCTAAAGCATCTTTTGGGGTAGAATCAGAACACTCTCAAAGGCAAAGACCAACCTAGAGTCTTTCTCCGGTTATGCCGATGGTTTGGTGTCCCCCAAAAGGGCTCTAATTCTGCATTTCCGGGGAGCGGGATCCTTCCTTTTTCTCCGTCAAGCAAAGTGAAGTCATCGATCTGCATCTGTTCAATCAGGAGTTCCGTGGCGATGGAGGATCTTAGTTTATGAATACGCAGATAATTTCGCCGGGCACAGAAGGCCAGCGCCGCGATGGCGCCGTATACACCCCGCATCGCAAAAAGCACGTCTCTCTTTCCACACCGTCCTTTCGATTCACGAACCATGAAATCGAGGAGGAAGGTGCGCATCGCCAGGCTGAACTGTTTTATCTGCAGAAGCAAATTCAATCGCAAACGCCCATGGTGATTGTTCTGGAAGATGGCGAGAAACTTGAAGGTCAGATCGAGTGGTACGACCGCGGAGTGCTGAAGATTCGCGGCCGCGCGAAGGTGCTTATCTATAAGTCCGCGATCAAGTACATGTTCAAACTGGGTGAGGCTGGGCAGCAGGGAGCCGGTCTCTAGCCCTCGGCGGAGCGCGCAGCTTTGCGCAGGCGATCGCGAATAGCCACGACAATCCTTCGCCTTGTGGGACCGGACACAAAATCACAGTACATCCCTCCGCATCGAGCGCCCTCAGGCCGGAATAAAGTCTTTCGGCTAATTCTTCGGGCGCACTCCAGTGACCCCAGGCAAACTCGGCCGCTTGCAGCGGCGGCTCGAATCGGATGTGTTCCAGCTCCACAGGAAGCATCACTCCCAGGCGATCTTCCGTGTGCTGACGAGCCGCTTCCGCCAGGCGCATGGGAAGTTCGTCGAGCGTGCCTTCCACAGAGGACGAGGCGTGCGCGCGGGGCATAGTGGCGCAATCCCACGCCCGGTGAGGGCAGTGCTTCGGGCGCCGCAGCGAGCGGCTTCATTTTCTCTTCGAAATACACCACTGGGCCGGCAACCTCGCGAATCTGTTGCGCGGTGACGGCGCCGGGGCGGTAGATCATCATGGGACTTTGCGTGGGATCGAGGACAGTGGATTCAACGCCGTGTTGCGTCGGACCGGCGTCGATGATTATGTCGATTTTGCCATCGAGGTCTTCGAGTACGTGCGCGGCCGTTGTGGGGCTGATGTGGCTGAAGACGTTGGCGCTGGGCGCGGCGACAGGCACACCCGCCTGGCGGATGACTTCAAATGCCACACGATGCGCGGGCATGCGGATGCCGACCAGCGGGCGGCCTGCTGTAACGATGTCGGGAACGGCTGCGGAGCGGGGTAGCAGCAGCGTCAGAGGGCCGGGCCAGAAGGCTTCCATCAATCCGTACACTACCGATGGACATTTCGCGAGCAGCGGTTCGAGCATTGGGTTGTTCAACAATGGACCCGCGACATGAACGATAACCGGGTCCCACGAAGGGCGTTGCTTGGCCGCGAAGATGCGCGCTACGGCGGCGGGGTCGAGGGCATTGGCGCCGAGTCCGTAGACGGTTTCTGTGGGCAGCGCTACCAGGCCGCCCGAGCGAAGGATCTGCGCAGCCTGAGCGATGGCGGCTTGCGCCTCGTCCGTTTCGATGTGGGCCGGGTCAACCGAGAGCCGCAGAGTCTTCACGTACGTATTGTCGCCGTTTGAAGCCATTGCCGCCACCTCGGGTATACTCGCTGCTTAACGAACGCGCGATTTTTTATGGCCATCGAGACCGAGATCAAATTTCGTGTTGCGAACATTGGCGAACTGGGGGAAGGGCTGCGTCGGGCCGGTTTTCGCGAGCAGACTCCGCGCACCTTTGAGAGCAATGTTCTGTACGACACGCCAGACCGCTCGATGCGGGCGCGAACCGAGATTCTGCGCATTCGCAACTATGCGGGCAAGTGGACGGTGACGCACAAGCGCCTGCCCGACGTGGGGCCTGGAGAAGATGCGCACAAGCATCGTGTGGAGACGGAGACGGAAGTTGCTGACGGAAGCGTACTGGCGGCGGTGTTTCAGTCCATCGGGCTGGTAGCGGCTTTTCGCTACGAGAAGTGGCGCAGCGAGTGGAGCGATGGTGAAGGCCATTGCGTGATTGACGAGACGCCAATCGGCAACTTCGCGGAGCTGGAAGGATCGCCCGAGTGGATCGATCGCACGGCGGCCCGGATTGGCGTGGACCGTTCGGCCTACCTGACGCTGAGCTACGGCCGCCTCTTTGAGCAGTGGCGCGCCGAGCATCACTCCCCGGCCAACGATCTAACGTTTGAGGCTGTCTCGGTCACGCACTGAGCGCCAACACCGAGGTCGATGCCATTATCCCGTCTCTTAAACCAAGTCGCCTCCTATCATGGGATCGCCGACCGTGGTAGTGCCAAGGTCTTGTGCACATAGCCGAGTAACAAGCGTGATTAGCTTGATATCTGCGTTATATGATGAGCACGCGCTTTATGGGGCTTCTCGCAGGGGGTCATCTCGGGAGGTATGAAATTCTCTCGGCGCTCGGTGCCGGCGGGATGGGAGAGGTGTATCGCGCCCGCGACACCAGGCTACGGCGAGACGTTGCGCTGAAGGTGCTGCCGGAATCCATGGCCCACGATCGCGAGCGCATGGCGCGCTTTGAGCGCGAGGCTCGCACGCTCGCCGCCCTGAATCACCCCAATATTGCAGCGATTCATGGCTTAGAAGAGGCCAACGGGCAGCGGGCACTGGTGATGGAACTCGTGGAAGGGCCGACGCTGGCAGAGCGGATTGCCTGCCACAACCATGCCGTTCGAAGACGCCATCTTGCAGGCCTGCCAAATTGCCGATGCCCTTGCTTATGCGCACGAAAAAGGCGTAATCCACCGTGACTTGAAGCCCGCCAACATCAAGGTCACTCCGGATGGGAAGATCAAGATTCTCGACTTCGGCCTCGCAAAGGCGATGAGCATTGAACCATCGGGTTCTTCTGCCGAGGCTGTTACGCTGCCTCTGACGACCAGCGCTGGAACGGTATTGGGGACGGCGGCTTACATGTCCCCCGAGCAGGCGCGCGGGCTGGAGGTGGACAGGCGCACCGACATCTGGTCGTTCGGGGTCGTGGTGTTCGAAATGCTCACCGGTCAGCGGCCTTTTGTGGGCCCGACCGTCTCCGACACGCTCGCGGCGGTCCTTCGTGAAGCGCCCGATCTGGGGCGCGTTCCTCCCCCCGCGCGACGTCTAGTTGCGGCCTGCCTGGAAAAGGATCCACGCAAGCGGCTACGCGATCTGGGCGATGTGCGTCTGCTGATCGGCATCGGCACAGAGGAACCAGGCGCATCGGCGATTGTGGAAGCGGTGCCCAAGACAACGCAACTGCGCCGTGCGCTTCCGTGGGCTGTGGCCATGGTGTTTTTCGGTCTTGCGATTGTTTTAGCCACCGCGTATTTCCGGGCAAGTGCAAGACGGGAGGCGACAATCCGTTCGCTTATCCCATCACCCGAAGGGGCAACATTCGCGTTCGCCGGCTTTGACGGCTTGCCCACTCTCTCGCCGGACGGCACGACGCTGGTTTTTCCCGCGTGGGATAGTTCCGGCAAGGAAGCGCTTTGGATGCGCCCGCTCAACTCACTGACGGCGAAAAGGCTGGAAGGAACTGAAGAAGCGAGCTATCCATTCTGGTCGCCGGACAGCCGGCGCATGGCCTTTTTCCAGGACGGGAAGCTCAAGAAGATTGACTTCACAGGCGGGCCTCCGGAGTCACTTTGCGATGCGCCGAACGCGCGCGGCGGCGCGTGGGGCCGCGGGGATGTTATTGTTTTCGCTCCCCAGTCGGGAGGCGGCCTCGAGAGTGTGCCCGCATCTGGCGGACAGCCAACGCCCATTGCCTCGCACAAAGGATCTGGAGTGGGATTCAGCAATCGCTGGCCTGAGTTCCTTCCTGACGGCAAGCATTTCATTTATCTGAGCGGCGATCTTCCCTCCGCCGGGACATCGAGGTTGGGAATCTACCTCGGGGAGATTGGATCGAGCGAGTCAAAGTTTCTTGTTCAGGCTGATTCGGATGCTCTCTACGCCGCGCCCGGCTATCTGCTGTTTTTGCGCGGCGACACTCTGATGGCCCAACTCTTCGATGCGAGCGGCGAGAAGCTCGAGGGTGACGTTTTACCTGTCGCCCAACATGTGGCCTCGCCGGAACTCTTTCGGCAGGCACTCTTCAGCGTTTCGGAAACGGGTCTGCTGATCTACGAGACTGCAGGGGCGGACGTCGGCGGTCAGATGGCCTGGTTTGACCCGAAAGGCAAGCAACTTGCGGAGGTCGGTGGCCCAGGACCTTTTGACGTGAGTCTGTCTCCGGACGGAGAACAGCTTGCCTACGTGGTGCAAAAGCAGACGGGAGCGAAGAACGACGACATATGGCTGATGGACATCAAACGCGGCGTGCAAACGCGTTTCACATTCGGCCCCGGCGACAATAAGCTGGCCGTCTGGTCTCCAGATGGCAAGCGCATTGCATATTCCTCTCAGCATCAGAGCAGGTACCAGCTCTATGTCGCGAGTGCGTCAGGGGCGGGCGTCGCACAACCACTGATCGAATCCGATTCCGATGAGTATCCAACCGATTGGTCTCGCGACGGCCGGTATATCGCCCTTACATTTTCAGACTGGAAAGGAAAAGCCAAAAACGGAATTTGGTTGTTGCCTCTCTTTGGAGACCACAAGCCGTTCCCATATCTTCATTCGCCATTCAACAAATCTGACGCTGTGTTTTCGCCTGATGGTCGCTGGCTCGCTTATGTTTCAGACGAGTCGGGGAGCCTCGAGGTCTATCTCTCGCCGTTTCCTGACGGGGGCGGTAAATGGCAGGTGTCACGGGGCGGCGGTGACCAGCCGGAATGGAATGGTAAGGGAGACGCGCTCTATTACGCCGGATCGGGCGGGAAGATGATGGAAGCGAGCGTCAAGGAGAGTGGAGCAACCGTAGTCGTCGGCGAGCCGCGTCAGCTCTTTCAGGAAGCGAGGGCGGGTACGAGCTTGGGCGCACGATCCTACAGCGTAACTCAGGATGGGAATCGATTTCTCGTTGCCAAAGCGCCGCAAGGTGAGGCCCCGCCATTGAAGCTTGTCACAAACTGGACTGCGGACCTGAAGAAGTGAATTTGAAGTAGTCGAGACCGGTTTGAGACGCGTCAATGAAACAGATCACGTTTTCAAGCCGCGCCTACAGAGACGCCTGGGGTGTGGAACCCAGTTCGCTTTCACAAAAAGGGTTGCTCGGAATCCCCCGCATATCATGAAAGCATGGCGCCACAGGAGAAACCGTTGATTGTAAACGTGACTGTGTCCCCGTGTTTTGGTTTCGATCGGCATTGGTGGGAAGTTGAATGACGCACGACAGAGGCAGTGATCCGGATATCTCCGATTCTTCAGATTTGCATCCCACGATGGGCGGTCCCTTGAACGCACACGGTGCGCCTGCCTCGGGTGGTTCAGAGAGAGATCTCCCGGCAACGATCGGAACGTACCGCATCCTCGGCTTTATCGGGGAAGGCAGCATGGGCATCGTCTACCGGGCGGAGCAGCAGAATCCTCAGCGGGTTGTTGCCCTGAAGGTGATTCGAGTAGGGATTGCAAGCGCCGAGCATCTGCGGCGCTTCGAGCGTGAAGCGGAGTTGCTGGGACGATTGCAGCACCCCGGCATTACGCGAATCTATGAGGCCGGCACTGTCAATTGGGGAGGCGGAGAACAGCCCTATTTCGCCATGGAGTTTATTGATGGCTGGCCGCTGGATGCCAGTATGCCTGATCGCGGCAGCCGCTATTATCTGGAACTGATGGCGAAGATCTGTGATGCCGTCAATCACGCTCATCAACGCGGCATCATTCATCGGGACCTGAAACCGACGAACATTCTGGTCGATGAGACCGGACAACCGAAGATTCTGGATTTTGGCGTTGCCCACGTGGCCGACTCCGACGCGCAGATAACGCGGCAGACCGATATGGGCCAGCTCATCGGTACGATCGCCTATATGAGCCCCGAACAGGTGCTAGCCGATCCCTGGGCTCTCGACGTGCGCAGCGACGTCTACGCCCTGGGCATCATTCTTTACGAATTACTAGCGCGCAAAGCGCCGTACGACATTAAACGAAAAACGCTGCCCGAAGTGGTGCGGATCATTAGCGAACAGGATCCGGCGCCGCTCGGTTCCATCAATCGCCGCTATCGCGGAGACGTCGAAACGATTGTCGCGAAGGCATTGGAAAAAGACAAAGAGCGGAGGTATCTGTCGGCTTCGGATCTGGCTGCGGATATCCGCCGATATCTCGCCGATGTGCCGATTCTGGCAAGGCCGGCGAGCGCCAGCTATCGGTTCCAGAAGTTCCTTCGGCGCAATAAAACACTGGTGGCCTCAACCGCAGCGGTATTTCTGATTCTGGTCGCAGGCATCGTCGTGAGTTCGCGAGAGGCATTCGAAGCGCGGAAGGCCGAGCAGGTTTCCGCGAAGGAAGCGGCCTCAGCCAACGCAGTTATCGATTTCCTGCGCAACGATCTGCTGGCGCAGGCCAGTCCGAAGAACCAATCAGGCAGCGACCGACTCGACCGGAACATTACGGTTCGAACAGCGTTGGACCGGGCCGCTGCTCGCATCGAAGGGAAATTTGACAGGCAACCTGAAGTAGAAGCCGCCATTCAGGACGCGATGGGCAAGACCTACGAAGACCTTGCCCAGTACGCGGAGTCAGAGAAACATCTGGCGCGCGCACTGAGTTTAGAGCAGAAGGTCTGGGGGCCGGAGAGTTCGAACGACCCTCAACACTTTGAACCACCTTGGACGCACCCTGTGGCATGAAGGCAAGTACAAGGAAGCGGGGGAGCTTCTCGGACCAGCACTGGAGATCGAGCGGCGCGTATTGGGACCCGAGCATCCCGACACGCTGTATTGCATGAACAACCTTGCGAACGTCTACCGAGCAAACGACGACAATGCGCATGCTGAACCACTCTATAAAGAAACCCTGAGAATTCGCAGGCGCGTCCTTGGTCCTGAAGATCCGCAGACGCTGATCTCAATCAACAACCTCGCCAATGTTTACTGGACGGAGGGAGACTACCAGAAGGCGCAGACTCTTTACACCGAAGCCATGGAGACCCAACGTCGTGTCCTCGGTCCTGAGCATCCCGACACTCTGTTGTCGATGGGCAATCTTGCGGCGACTTATGCCAGAGAAGGAAAGAATGAGCAGGCCGAAGCGCTCTTTGATCACACCTTGGAGGTCAGCCGCCGCGTACTGGGGCCGCAGCATACGACGACACTTGGCTTTCTAGCCGACCGCGCATTGCTGCACCTGCAGGAAGGCAAACGTGAGCTGGCGGAGGCGGATGCCACGCAGGTCCTGGCAGGACGCCGCCGAGCCGGTGGATCGGAAGCCCCATCCGATGTACACCTGGCGGCAGCAGATTTGGCCATGATCCTCATCTCGGAAGGTAAATTTGAGGCGAGTGAGCCGATCGCGCGAGAGAATCTTGATTTCAATGTGAGGGAGCAGCCGGACAGCTGGCAGAGATTCCGCGCTGAGAGTCTGCTTGGAGCTGCGCTCGCTGGAGAGAAAAAATACGCCGAGGCTGAACCACTTCTCACGGCCGGCTACCAGGGGATGCTATCTCGAAAAGAGAAGATGGGCGTTCCTGACCTGTACCATCTCGACCGCGCACGGGGATGGCTCGCGGAGCTTGATAAGTCAAGGGGAAATAGCGTGCCTGCACGTTAGAGAGGCACGCCGAATATGCTCCGTCTGTTCAACACCATCATCCATCGATGGACGTTTCGGGGCGTTCCTCCGGCTTATACAAGCGCAGCCTTGCGCTAGGCTTCGGCGCCGTGGCACTTTTTGTATTTCTTACCTGAGCCGCAGGGGCAGGGATCATTGCGGCCTACTTTTTCGCCGGTGCGGCGCTGCGAGGGCTGACTGCCGTTTGCGCCGCCTCCGGCGCGCGTGGCGGCTTCAAGTTCGCGCTGCTTTTTGCGGTGGAACTCTTTCTCCAACTGATCGATGGTGGTGGAAGGCGCGCGGGTGGGGATGGAGATTTCGCGCGGAGGCGCGTCGAACACGAGAGGCTGGCCGTCGCCATTCAGCGTCAACTGCTCGGCGCTGGCCACGGGTGGGGCCGGCGGAACGGCTCTGCGCGGTTCGGGCGGCGCCATTTCGATGGGGCGGCCGTCCGGGCCAAGAATCTGCATGCGGAAAAGGAAGCGGACGGTGTCTTCCTGGAACTTCGCCATCATGGCTTCGAACATGTCGAAGGATTCCTTCTTGTAAGCGACCAGCGGATCCTGCTGTGCGTAGCCGCGAAGACCGATGCCCTCTTTCAAGTGATCCATCGCGAGCAGGTGGTCTTTCCAGAGGCCGTCGATGACGCTGAGCATAACCATGCGCTCGTGATAACGCATCTGCGGGGAGGTAAGGATGTGCTCCTTCTGTTCGTACTGCTGCTTCAGCTTTTCAAAGATGGCGTCGCCTAGTTCGTGACGCGCCAGCTCATTGGGATTGATGCCGGTGGCGGCCATGCTGAAGCCGAACTGGCCGACAAGCTTTTCATCCATGCCCTTGAAGTTCCATTGATCGTGGTGCTTGTCTTCGGGCGCGAATTCGTCGAGGATGCCGCTGAGAATTCCGCCTACATAGTCTTCCAGAATGAGCTCGCGCTGTTCGACGCCCTCGAGCAACTGGCGGCGCAGGCCGTAGACGGCTTCGCGTTGCTTGTTCATGACGTCGTCGTATTCGAGGAGGTGTTTGCGCGACTCGAAGTTCTGCGATTCAACGCCCTTCTGCGCGTTTTCAATCTGACGCGTAATCATTTTTGATTCGATCGCCACGTCTTCTTCCATGATCTTCTGCATCATGGTGTTGGCGAATCCGCGGGCGAAGATGCGCATAAGGTCGTCTTCGAGAGAGAGATAAAAGCGCGATGCGCCGGGATCGCCCTGGCGGCCCGCGCGGCCACGCAGCTGGTTATCGATGCGGCGTGACTCATGACGTTCGGTGCCGAGGATGAAGAGGCCGCCTTTGGCAATGACTTGTTCATGCTCTTTCTGGGCGGCTTCGTTATGGACGGCGAAAGTGGCTGTCCAGTCAGTATCGGAAACTTCGAATTCCTGTCCCTGGTAGTAGAAGCGCTGAAAACCTGCGGGCGCCATGGGACTGATCGCACCCTCGGCCACGCTGATTGCCCTGGCCTGGCCCTTCTTTACGAGTTCCTGGCGGGCCATGAATTCGGGATTGCCGCCGAGCAGAATGTCTGTCCCGCGTCCGGCCATGTTGGTGGCGATGGTGACCATGCCGAGGCGTCCGGCCTGCGCGACGTATTCGGCTTCGCGCTCGTGCTGCTTAGCGTTGAGCACCACGTGGCGAATGCCCTTGCGTTGCAGGATGGCGGAGAGCCGCTCGGATTTTTCAATCGACACGGTGCCGACAAGTACGGGCTGCTGCTCCTCGTGAAGACGGCCGATGTCTTCAGCCGCGGCCTTGAACTTTTCCTTCTCGGTGCGGAAAACGACGTCGGGGTTCTCGACGCGGAGCAGCGGCTTGTTGGTGGGGATGACAACGATCTCGAGCTTGTAGATCTTTTCGAATTCGGCGGCTTCGGTTTCGGCCGTGCCGGTCATGCCGCTGAGCTTTTTGTAGAGGCGGAAGTAGTTCTGAAACGTGATGGTGGCGAGGGTCTGGTCTTCCTTGCGGATGCTGACGCCTTCTTTAGCTTCGATGGATTGGTGTAATCCGTCAGACCAGCGGCGGCCCGGCATCAGGCGACCGGTAAAGGTGTCGACAATGATGACTTCGCCATCCTTCACGACGTAGTCGACGTCGCGCTTGTAGAGGGCGTGGGCCTTGATGGCGGTTTCGACGTAGTGCTTGAGTTCCCAGTTCTCGGCGCTGGCGATGTTGTCGATGCCGAGCTCTTTCTCAATCGTGACCCAACCTTCGTCCGTGACACCAATGGTGCGATGCTTTTCGTCGACGACGAAGTCGCCCGTGAATGTCTTGCCTTCAAGACTGTCGACTTCCTCGCCAAGTTCGAGTGCGGGAATGATCTTGCGGGCACGCGCGTACTTGTCCGTGGTTTGGTCGGTGGGGCCGGAGATGATGAGCGGCGTACGGGCTTCGTCGATGAGGATGGAGTCGACTTCGTCGACGATGGCGTAGTAGTGGCCGCGCTGCACGCAATCTTTGATTTCGAACTTCATGTTGTCGCGCAGGTAGTCGAAGCCGAATTCGTTATTGGTGCCGTAGGTGATGTCGGCGCCGTAGGCTGCCCGTCGTTCGTCGTCAGAGAGATCGTGGACGATGACGCCGACGGTGAGGCCAAGGAACTCGTAGATTTTGCCCATCCACTCGGCGTCGCGCTTGGCAAGATAGTCGTTGACGGTGACCACGTGAACGCCGTGGCCGGCAAGCGCATTGAGATAGCAGGCGAGGGTGGCGACGAGGGTTTTGCCTTCGCCGGTCTTCATTTCGCTGATCTTGCCCTGGTGCAGAACCATGCCGCCGATGAGCTGCACGTCGAAGTGGCGCATCTTTACGGCGCGCCAGCCCGCCTCGCGGACTACAGCGAAGGCTTCGGGCAGAATTTCGTCAAGCGCAGCGCGCTCGGCGCTCTTGACCTCGTCGGGATCGGTGATGCCTTGAATTCGGGCGGCTATGCGGGCGCGGAAGTCGACCGTCTTGGCCCGAAGCTGTTCATCGGAAAGCTTTTCCATCTCGGGCTCGAACGCGCCGATCTGGCCGACAATGGGGAGCAGTTTCTTGATGACCCGCTCGTTGGCGGTGCCGAATATTTTTGTGAGTACCTTATCGAAAAACACGGGAGTCTCCAATCTTCCAGTATAAATGTCGTGAATTACAGCGATTGGGACGAGAGCGTCGATCAGGAAAGCGTGGCGGCACTCGCTCCGAGCTAGCGCAGAGGATCAGACGAGGCTAGGCGGAGGGCGCTGGAAGAGTGCGGAAAGCAGAGGCACTGCGGGCGTGTGGCCCAGGCATCGGAGGGATGCGGAAGAAACGAGAGCGAGCGGTGAAACCAACCCGATAAAGAGCACGGGCAGCATCGCGATCAACGGTCCCGAGCCGACGTTGCTGAAAATTGAATTGGACTGGTGCCGGGCACTGCGATGTGCGAATCGCAAAACGCCGGAAAATTCGGCGTGGTTCTGACTCTGACTTCGGGCCAGGAACTCAAGTACCGGGTGAGTGTAGCCTTTGGCGCTTTGCAGGGCCGCCTCGGAGTGCGCAACCGACGTGAATGCGACAGCGGCAATTGCCACCCACATCCATGCGTTTTTGTTCAGCGTTCGGGACATCCTGAGGTTCCTTTTCTATTGTGTCATAAATGCGATATGGAGGCTCATTTCAGGCGCACTGTGAGGCTTTCGAGCGCTTCGCCCCGGCGGATACGTTGCAATTGACGGAGGAGGTGCCGGACGGGGGTATCGTGGTCGCCGTTATCGTCCTCGTCCGCGTCTTCAACCTGGCGCTGCTGAGCTTCAACGGCGTACTGAATGCGCGGCCGGTAAATGAGGGTCAGTCCGAGAAGCACAGTTCCAAGTCCCGCCGAGGATGGAGAAAACCTCGACCGACGCCTTCCCGTCTTTCGTTTGCGACCGCAGGGCACGCAGAAGAGATAGTAGTAAGCCAGGATCAGCAGAATCGCCAGGAATGGCGACCCCATCGCAAGTGCAGCCAATGCACTGTATACAGCGTCCATCAGAGAGCCTTCCCGAGGCTGGGCAGAACTTCGCTTGTCGAACTTCTCCCTCGGGAATCGCAGAGTACGCAGCGGTATGAACCGCGTCATCCCGAGATCAAGGTGGAGGATTTAAGCGAGTCGGAACGGCGGCGGCCGCTGGAACGAGGGCGCCAGCGACGGGGCCTCGGGCGGGTGGCCCAGCGAGAGAACAGGGAGCAGGGGCAGCAGGCTGAAAGGCACGAGAAGGCCCACAAAAAGCGCGGGTAGAAGCGCCATCCAGGCAGGCGCGTCTGTGGCATGTCCGTGGGGTAAGAGCAGCGCAACGAGGGCGATCACAATGGCTGCGATCGCTAACCAGTACCACGGCCGTTGCTGACGAAAGGCCTTCATGCGGGTGGCCAGAGTATACCAAGATTCCCAAATCGTAGATTGGGCGAGATTTCGTCCGGTCCGCAGAGTATTTCCCGAATCTTTACCACGCTAGCGGAATCCGTTCATGCGGAGGGGTTTGATGGCGGCCAGGAGTGATGCGGCGTTACGGGAACACGTGGTGGGAGTTTTGACGGGCGGTCATGCGCACGCCACGTTTGAGCAGGCGGTGAAGAACTTACCTGTGGAGCTGCGCGGGAAGGTGCCGAAGGGAGCTGAACATTCGCCGTGGCAGTTGCTCGAGCATCTGCGGATAGCTCAGTCTGACATTCTGGAGTTTTCGCGCGATGCGAAGCACCAGTCGCCCAAGTGGCCCGAAGGCTACTGGCCGAAGGAGAAGGCTCCGGCAGACGAGAAGGCATGGGATAAAAGCGTGCGGGCGTTCAAGAAAGATCTGAAGGCGATGGCGACGCTGGTCCAGGATCCGAAGACGGATTTGTTCGCGAGAATCGCTCATGGAGATGGGCAGACGATTCTTCGCGAGGCTCTGCTGGCCGCAGACCACAATGCGTATCACGTTGGGCAGTTGGTTCTGGTGCGGAAGATGCTGAGGGCGTGGGGCTGACTGCGAAGGCGGAGATCCGGGGACGGAGCGCCCCGGACAGGTGGAAGCCAAACCCCGATGCGAATCTCGCCGACGGAACATTCCTTACTTCAAGCCACGGCTGGAACGGAGACCGCTGTGGCGGTCAGCGTGAGGGCGGTGATGTCATCTTCCTGGCCAAAGTTCTGAGCTGCGCGGGCGATGGCTTCGGCGGGCTGAAGGCTTAAAACCGCGGTACGTTCAAAGCCAAAAAGGGTGCCGGTTTTGTCGCGCGCTTCGACCACACCATCGGTGATCAAGGTGACCTGTTCGCCGGGAGAGATGTGGAACGTGGATTCGACATAGCTGGTGGCTGCAGAGAGACCGAGTGGCAGTCCGTTTTCGAGGGTCAGTTCTTTGCCTGCCAGGAAAGGAGCAATGTGGCCGGCATTGGCAACGGTCATTGTTCCGTCGAAGTCGACGCGAAGGACGAGGCACGTTGTAAAGCCGCCATGGCTGCGAGCCAACATGCGTGTATTCATAGCGGCAAGGATTTCGGAGGGATTCTGCGTGTAGTGGGCGAGAGTGCGGAAGGTGCCGACCAGCAGCGACACAGTCATTGCAGCGGGCATGCCTTTGCCGCTGACGTCGCCGATGACGACGAGTAGGCCTCCGCTAGCCAGGGGAATGATTTGAAAGAAGTCGCCCCCTACCTGGCCGGCGGGCACATAGACGCTGTGCAGCGCAAAGCCAGGAACCTCCGGAATCTCTTCAGGGATGAGGATGTGTTGAACGATGCGCGCGGCCTCCAACTCGGCGGCGACCCGCGCGCGCTCTCTGGCGATGCCGATCGTGCGCAGGACGAGGAAAAGCAGCATGGTTACGCAGTAGATGGCGCTCCACGTGGTCCAGAAGTCCATGAAGTATGTTTCGAACCGAATACTGGGTAGCGCAGGTATGGGAAGGTGCCACTGCCAGAAATTGTTGGCGACGAGCAAGAAATACCAGTAGTCGGCGACGCTGACGATGGCCACGGCAGGGAGAACCACACGGGCATCGCGATTGCCGCGTAGCAGCCCTCGCAGAAGCAGCGCAACCAGAATGGCTTTGACGGTCAAGGCGGGAAGAAAGTATCCGGCCAGCGCGGGCAGGGCCGACAGGTAGCCTAAATCGTTGAGGTTTTGGGCAAAGTACCCGACGAAGTTGGCAATCTCAAGACCCAAGAGCCAGCGCGAGGGCCGAATGCCGAGGATGAGCCGCACGAACTCGATAAGCGCCACGTTCGTAATTCCCAGCCAGAGCGTCTCAATCAGGTTGTCGTTTGCGGTGAAGGCATGAAGGTGGCTTGCGCCAATGGTTGCGGATTGAAGAGCGGCTGCAATCAAAGAGACGGCGATCGCCAGGTACTCCCTTCGGCTTCGCATCGACAAATAGAGAGCGAGCGCAACCAGCCCCACGATGAAGCTTAGACCGGCCAGCACGAAAGGGATGACCGCCCCATGAACCGCGATGAAGCTGGCATCGCGCGGAGCAGCATCGCGAGAAGCAAGCAGGACGGAACCGGTGCTCAAGAGGGTGTTCGTGCCGCCAAAGCCCTGGGCGCCCCGACGATTGAGGGCGACGCGAAGAGCGATGACCAGATCTCCGCCGGGGCCAATCACGCCTTCGGGTATGTCATAGAAGGCCAGGTAGCGTTGTGCCGACTGGATGGAACTGTCCATCTCTCCATTCCCGCCGATGCGCACACCGTTCGCATACAGCTCATAGCTCTGGTTGATGAACTGAGTCTCGACTGCGATGAAGTGAGAATCCGGCCTGGTGTGCACGTGGATTCGATACCACGCATAACGAAGGTTAGAGACATCGCCGGCAGCCATGGAATTGTCACTGGACACGGTCTTCCACGCGCTGTCATCGCAACTGATGGAAGAGTTGGCGGGATTGTCATCCGCCGAGAAGAGCCAGTCGGGGCCGAGCACGACACGGTGCCCCAGATAGTGAGCATCGAAGTGGCGCGGATTGACGTCGAAGATCGGGTGGGGTGGAGGCGACGCGAACGAGGGAAGGACGCACAGAAGAAATACGACAATCGAGAAACACCGGCTAATCGTTCGCGCCATTGAATCGACCCCTGGGGTAGTGATGCCTGAATGATGTCACTATACAGATTCCGCAGGGGCGGGCGAAGCGAAGTGCCGGGAAGGGGTGTGCTTCAATCGAATTCTGTGGACGTAGTTGTCGCGTTCAGCGGGTGATCAGGTTGTTTACGTATGCGCCTTCGAGTTCGAGGAGTCTGAGAACGCGGGCGCGAATTTCGTCGCGGATGATGCGGACTTCTTCGATGGGCTGGTTCTTTGGATCGCGGAGAGGCCAGTCGTCGCGGCGAAGGCCGGGGACGTAGGGGCACTGGTCGCCGCAGCCCATGGTGATGAGGAGTTGTGCATCGCGCGCGAGCTCTTCAGTGAGTTTTTGTGGCCTGGCGCCGGAGAGGTCGACGCCGATTTCCTGCATTACGGCGAGCACTTCGGGGTGGATGCGCGGGCCGGGATCGGTGCCGGCGGAGATCGCCTGGGCCTTGGAGCGATCGGCGAGTTGATTGAAGAACGCAGCCGCCATCTGCGAGCGGCCGGCGTTGTGCACACAGGCGAAGATTACTTTGAACATCGCGGGTCTCTCTTTTACGAGCAGCAGGTTGGGCCGCAGCAGGATTTGGCGGGCACTGCCGAGGGCTTGATGGCGTAGACTTTGACGCTGGCCGCGGCCGTGTTGACGTCGTAGTTTGCGAGAAGCGTCTTCAAATCGTCGTGCAATGTCGAGGCAGATGCGGGAGCGGGTGAGCAGCACGAGGTCTCGACAACTTGGAGCGGATTGGAAGCGGCTGTCTCGTCCATAGCAGGCGAGCAGCAGCCGGACTGGTTTTCAATTTTGGCGTAGGCGTTGAGGTCGCGGCCGCTGTCGACAATCTCAACGTGCTCGAAGCCCGCCGCGAGAAGGCCAGTGCGGTAGTCTTCGATGCGGATAGCGCCGGCGATGCAGCCGACGTAGGCGGCGACACTCTTCGCGATCGCTTCGGGAAGTTCGTGCTTCAGGGCGATGTCGCTGACGGCGAGGCGTCCGCCGGGCTTGAGGACGCGCACAATTTCGCGAAACACGGCGGGCTTGTCGGGGGCGAGATTCAGAACGCAGTTGGAGATCACGCAATCGACCGACGCATCCGGAAGGGGAATCTTGTCAATCGTGGAGAGATGAAACTCGACGTTCGTGTAACCGCCGGCTGCGGCATTGGCGCGGGCGCGCTCGATCATGGCGGGCGTCATATCGATGCCGATGGCGCGGCCTCGCGGGCCAACCTGCTTCGACGCAAGAAAGACGTCCAGCCCGCCGCCCGAGCCGAGATCGACGACGACTTCACCGGGCCTGAGGTGCGCGGTTGCCGTGGGATTGCCGCAGGAGAGGCCCATGTTGGCTTCGGCGGGAATCGACGTAAGCTCCTCAGGCGTGTAGCCGAAGGCCTCGGCCACGGCTTTGACGCCTGCATGGTCGCTGGACAGAGAGCTTTCGGCGACGGCCGCGTACTTTGATTTCACCGATTCCAGAATCTGTTCCGGCATGATGTACTCCTTATGAAAACATATTCACGTAAGCGAATATATCCCTTGAATACACATTCGTCAAGGCGTATATTTGTGACATGGCGGGGAAATCTTCGCATTTCAATATGGAGCGGTTCTTTCAGGCGCTCGGCGATAACACGCGGCTGCGCCTGCTGAATCTGATGGGCGACCAGGAAATTTGTGTCTGCTATTTCGTGGAGATCCTGGCGCAGGGGCAGCCGAAGATTTCGCGGCACCTTGCTTATCTGCGCAATGCGGGGATCGTGCAGGCGCGGCGCGAAGGGAAGTGGATGCACTACCGAATCGTGATGCCGCCGAATGCCGGCGCGGCGCAAGTGCTGCGGCAGACGCTGGCGTGGCTTGCGGAGGATCGGGCGATGCAGGCGGATCGTGCGCGGCTTTCGAAGGCCTGCTGCAGCCCGGCGAAGATTCGTGACGCTGCAGAGCGCACCGCGGCCGGCTGCGGTGGAGTGTGCAACCGCGGTCGAGGTTGGGTGAAGATGGCAAGCACGCCTTATACGCAAGGAGCAGATCTGCGCTCCGCTGGAGCGCAAGAAGCTTTCATTTCTCGACCGCTTCCTGACGCTGTGGATATTTCTGGCGATGGCCGTCGGAGTCAGCCTTGGGCATTTTGTGCCCGGCTCGGCTGCTTTCGTGAACCGCTTTCAGAGCGGAACGACAAATATCCCCATTGCCATCGGACTCATCATCATGATGTTTCCGCCGCTGGCAAAGGTGCGCTACGAGAAGCTGGGCGAGGTGTTTCGGCGTAAACGCGTGCTGGGTCTTTCGCTGGTGCAGAACTGGGTAATCGGCCCAGCGCTGATGTTTGCTCTAGCCGTCCTGTTTCTCCGCGGAGATCCGGCCTACATGCGCGGCCTCATTCTGATCGGCATTGCGCGCTGCATTGCGATGGTGCTGGTGTGGAATGAACTGGCCAACGGCGACACGGATTACGCAGCTGGCCTGGTGGCGATCAACAGCGTGTTCCAGGTGCTTTTCTACAGCTTCTATGCATGGTTGTTCATCACGGTGCTGCCGAAGTGGTTCGGGTTGCAAGGCAGCGTGGTGGATGTAAGCATCGTGCAAATTGCGAAGAGTGTGGGTATCTATCTCGGGATTCCTTTTGTGTCCGGGATGATCACGCGCTATGTCCTGATTCGCTTCAAGGGCGAGACGTGGTATCGCACGCGGTTCATTCCGCGCATCAGCCCCTTGACGCTGATAGCGCTTCTGTTCACGATCCTGGTGATGTTCTCGCTGAAAGGCGACCTGATTGTGCGGCTGCCGCTGGATGTAGCGCGCATCGCGATTCCGCTGGTGATTTATTTTCTCGTCATGTTTGTGGTGAGCTTTTGGATGGGCAAACGGCTCGGAGCGAACTATGCGCAAGCGGCGACGCTCTCGTTTACGGCAGCCGGCAATAACTTCGAACTGGCGATTGCGGTAGCGGTAGCAGTGTTCGGGTTGAACTCCGGCGAAGCGTTTGTAGGCGTGGTGGGACCGCTGATCGAGGTTCCTGCATTGATCGGCCTGGTGAACGTCGCCTTCTGGTTTCAAAGGCGTTACTTCGCAATGGAACTCCCCACCGTACGACCGAGTCATTATCGTGACTAATTGTGCGATTCTTCTATTCTGGCTTGATCGCGGACGGATGGGGAGGGCATGGGAAAAGTTCATCTCATAGTGGCGTTGTTGCTGTGGGGCATCAGTTCTCAAAATGCTCCGAGCGCGGTCGAAGAATTCGCGCAACTCCAGAAACAGGCGCATGCGGCACGCGTGGCAGGAGACAAGCGCGGATACCTTGAAGCCGCGCTCAAGGTCGACACTCTGCTGAATGATGCGCCGAACGCGATTAAGGCGACGGCCCGTGCCTATGCTGAGGTCGGGGACAACGAGCATGCCCTGGCGGCCTTGCATGAGTATTCGGCGATGGGGCAGACGGACGACGCGATGCTTGCGGGGAAAGACAAGGCTTTTGTCGCGCTGCATGATCTGCCCGCATACAATTCCGTTCTGGAGAAATTTCGAGAGAACGAGATTGCTGTCTCGCGCTCAGAAAAGGCGTTCTTGCTTGCTGATCCTGGGCTGATTCCTGAGGACATAGACTTCGACCCGCTTCGAAGACATTTCTGATTACAAGTGTTCTCGAGCGGAAAATTGTACGCGTTGCGGCTTCCGGTCAGATATCTCCGTTTGCATCATCCCCGAGCGGTTGGCCGATGCTCGCGATCAAGGTGGATGCCAAACACAATCGGGTGTGGGCGACAGAAGTTGCCCTGGACGGGTTCGCCGCTGCGCCGAAGAGCGATTGGGGAAAGTCGGCGGTGTTATGTTTCGAACTACGGACTGGCAAGTTGCTCAGCCGGATTGAGGAGCCGCAGCATTCCGCACTCGGCGACATGGGGCTGACTGATTTGCGGCGATCCAATTGTGAGCGACGGTGAGGGAGGCGGTGTTTACCAGATCGAAGACGGGAGTCTGCAACTGATCAACGGGAAGGACTTTATTTCGCCGCAGACGCCGGTGGTACTACCCGGAGGGAAACTCGTGGCGGTTCCCGACTATTTGCGCGGCATTGGGATGCTCGATCTCAGGAGTGGGCAGGTGCAGTGGATCAATCACACCGCCGGAAGTCATCAGGGTGGCGCCAAAGTTGCTCTGAACGGAGTGGATGGGCTCTATTACTCCCATGGCTTTCTCATCCTGACGCAGAACGGGACATCCCCGGAGCGCGTGGTGCGGGTGAAACTGGATCGAACGCAGACGACTGTAGTGTGGAAGAGATTTAATTGAACAATCTACGGAGACGCTTGGCGATCCAACCCGCGGAGTCGTAGTTGGGGAATGGTTTTATTACATTGCAAACTCCGGTTGGGACAAGCTTGACGAGCATGGCGACGTGAAGGCTGGCGAGAAACTTTCGCCGGGACTCGTCATGCGTTTCAGGGTCCGCTGAATTGTCAGTCCATCTTCATTCCCGGCATCGACGAGTGGTCCATATTGTCGTGGCCATTGTCGTCATCGTCCACTGACCAGACTTTGCGCGGGTCGGTTTCGTAGGGATAGACATGCACCATCCAGCCGAAGACGTGGGTGAGAAAGACGCCGCCGGCCGCGTCGCATGCGTCCTGCGTATGAATTGAGCCAAGCAGGCCGTACTTGGCATTAGGACCGAAGTAAGCGGTTTTCTGTCCCGCGGGGGCTTTGCAGAAATTGATGTGTTGATGCCAACGCGCAATGCTGAGCGGGATGCGCCTGTTGATCTCGTCTTCGGTGGCGTTGACGCGATCGGTGTACATCACGCCAATCAGCTTGTAGCCGTCTGCGGTCTTGCGGTAGAGCAGAGATGTCGGCTTGAGCGGATCGAAGTGGCTCCATGCCGCGAGGCCATTCGCGGCTTTCGTGAAGTGATACAGAGGCTGCGGAACATTGGGCAGGAAGATGCGATAACCATCGGCCAGCGCGTTGTGGTAGTCCTCATAGGGCGTCATGGCAGCTTTGGCTGCAGCCACAATGGCGTCGGCTTTGGCCTGGTCGCCCGGCTGCTTTGGACGCAGCGTTGTCATGTGCATGTGGCCGGACATGTGTGCCATGCCGCCGGTATGTTCCGGTACTGTGGCCTGCGCGTTGGCGAGAGTAGCGGAAATTCCGACGGCAGCACAGAGGATTGCGGCGGTTCGTGATCTGAAACGCGAGAACATGACAGACCTCCTGAGATCAAGCCGCGGATGCGATTCGAGTCCGCGGCACGGGGTGCGAATGCATACGCGCCGGTCGTGAGCCTGGTTCCAGGCAAACATCGATTTACCCCAACCGGCATCTACAGGGACGGATTTGAGGCGCGGGCGTTGACGCGAATGACGAAAAAGCAAGCGGCACAGAGTTGGGAGACTCTGCGTCGTTGATTTGCAGATCGATCAGTGGACAGCCTCTCTGAAAGATCAGCGAGCTGAGGATTGGGCGAGCAGGCGTGCGGAGACAGCTTCGACGATTTGATCGTGGACTTCGTCGATGCTGAGATTGCCTTCGATGAGGACGACCCGGTTCGGTTCGCGGTGGGCGATCTCGTGGTACTTTTCCCAGACGCGTTTGAAAAATTCGCCCTGCTCCTGTTCGAAGCGATTTTCGTCCTGGCCAGTTTGAGCCGTGGTGCGCTCGTTGCGACTGCGCGCGCGGGCGAGGCTTGACTCGAGAGCAGGCAGCAGTAGAAGCGTGAGGTGGGGTTGAAGTTCGCCGCAGACGAGGCGGTGCAGCTGCAGTACGCGTTCGGAGCCGAGCTGGCGGCCGCCGCCCTGGTAGGCCTCAGTGGAGTCCGTGAAACGATCGCAGACAACGACGCGGCCCGAGGCGAGCGCAGGTTCGATGACTTCGGCGATGGCCTGGGCTCGGTCGGCAAACATGAGGGCCATCTCAGTCATGGGGGCCAGCGGCGTGGAGCCGGAGTCGAGCAGCAGGGCGCGGATGCGGTCGCCGGTGGCAGTTCCGCCCGGTTGGCGGGTTAGGACGGGGTCGAGGCCGCGTTTTTGCATCCACGCTGCCAAGCGCTTGATTTGCGTGGTTTTGCCGGAGCCATCGAGGCCCTCGAGAGTGATAAACAGTCCGCGCGGCATGGGGTGAGTCTATCACTCACAATGCAATGGGCTATGTGGCGTAAGTGCTGACACGATTTCGGAGAATTCAGCACTATCTACCTATGCACCTGTGTGAGCCGTAACCATGACGACCCTGTCTTGGCTGTGATACAAACACTCAATTTACAAATCGAGGCACGCGTGTTGACGGTTCTTCCTGATTTTGGCGCGAAGGGAACTCATCGCATTGGTCTCGATCTGTTCGACAAAACAACTTGCGCAGAACACATAGCGCCACGGGAGTTTCGGATGTTGATGTTCTCTGCTTTGAAGAAACTTGCCGCCGGTGCAGCACTCGCGGCTGCACTGTTTGCCCCCACGCGCATGAACGCGCAGAACCTGACGCTGGAAGGTCAGACCGGCGGCTTCATTACGCCCACAGCTTACGTGGTCCTCTCCGACAAGGATCATGTATGGTCGCATCCGGCGGTTGGCTATCACTTTGTGAATGCCTCCAGCGTGATCGGCTATGTTCATACCTTCTCGATTGAAGAGGGTGTGGCAAACCGGTTCGAGTTTGGCTATACCCGCAGCGTCCATACCAAGGGCAATGATCCGATGTTCAGCAGCCTCTGGGACTACTCGGGGATGAACCTGTTTAATGCCAAGGTCGTGGGAATCAAGGACGGGCAGTTTGGAGCATGGACGCCGGGTATTGGTGCAGGATTCATCGTGCGTACGGGCGACAAGTTCGTGAGCGGCGCGCTGAATCAGAAGCTAGACGGATCGCTGAAGTCGTATACCAACGGCGATGTATACGTGGCGGCAACGAAGACGTGGCTGCATCCGCCGGTGCCGTTTCTGCTGAACTTTGGTTTGAAATTCACCAATGCTTCGATCTATGGGCTGGGCGGACAGTCAACGCGTTTTGGCGGCCGGCTGTTTGGCGGACTTGGAATTCCCATTCCTCTCTCGCATAATATTGCGGCAGTACCGGCGATTGGTTTCACGCAGGAACCTCCGCAGGTTGTGAATTTGAAGCCGATTCTGTTTCCGCCAGGAAGCGGCGCGCATATCCCGACCACAATGGATTACGCGGTGCGCATCACGCAAAAAGAGAATCCGCATTTCGCGTTTGATTTCGGCTTCGGCCATGTGGCGGGCGTAATTGGCGACACGGCGGTTCCGACCGGCGTCCCCAACCCTCCCTACATCCTTGTGCCCATCGATCTGAAGGCGAACAAGGTGGTGGGAACAGGACTCAGCATCCGCTACTAACTAACTGGATTCGTTTCGCATAGGGGGCGCACGCGCTAAGTTGTGTGCCCTCTGCTATCTACTTTTATCCACGTCACTAAAGTGCCCAGCCCGGGTGCAACTTTCCATGGCGCCCTGGGTTTACCCATGCGTAGTCTGAATATGCGGATTAAGTGTACCCGATGGGCCCGAAACCCTAGAGATTCTGGCCCGTCGTCATTGAACGCCGCTATAGATCAACATCGCCCCCTGAGCGGCCAAGCAAAATGCTGCCCGTAAGTGGGCTAAAGAGTTTCGAGGAGGGTTCCCATGAATTTACTTCGCAAATCACGCTGGATGTTATTGGCGCTTCTGCTCTCTCTTGTTCCCGCATCTTCTTTCGCGGGTGTTTTGATCAGCGTCGGCTTCGCGCCGCCGGTGCTGCCGGTTTACGAACAGCCTCCGTGCCCCGAGCCCGGATGGATGTGGACACCCGGCTACTGGGCCTACGGCGATGATGGCTACTACTGGGTTCCCGGTGCATGGGTTCCAGCTCCGTATGAAGGCGCGCTGTGGACGCCTCCTTATTGGGGCTGGTCCAGCGGCATCTATGTGTTCCATCCCGGCTACTGGGGACGTCACGTTGGCTACTATGGCGGCGTAAACTACGGCTTCGGCTACATGGGCATCGGCTTTGTGGGCGGCGAGTGGCATGGTCACGACTTCAGGTACAACACCGCCGTGGTGCGCGTTGATCGTGTGCACATTCGCAACGTGTATGTGGATCGAACCGTTGTGGAACGCAACACGATTGTGAACGATCGCCACGTTGCCTACAGCGGCGGACCGGGCGGCATCCGTCACGATCCCGCACCGTTCGAGCGGAATGCGATGCATGAACAGCACATGGGTGCGACTTCGGTGCAACAGCAGCACTTGCAGGCTGCGCGGTCTGACCGCAACTTCTACGCGAGAAACAATGGCGGACATCCGCAGACGATGGCGGCTGAGCGGCCGATGGGCTACAACAACAATCGTGGGGCACAGAACAACGTGAGGCCGCAGGGCTCGTTCAACAAACCACGGTAATTCGCAGAGGGACATGAGGATGCAACAACCCTCTTTCAATAACAGCCACGGCAACGTGCAAAGCGGCAGGCCGCAGTATCAGAATCAGCCATCTCATCAACCGCAATATGAAAACCGGCAGCAGCCGCGGCAGTATCAGCAGACACAGCCGCGCGGGAACTATCAGCAACCACGCACTGAGTCGCGTCCACTCCGCGACGTGAAGAAGCAAGGCCGCAGCCGCAGCATGAGCAGTCCCGGCCACAGCCACAGCACGAAGACAAAGGACCCAGGGACCATAAGCACTGATCAGCTGAAACCTTAGCTTCGAGTCAAGAAGGCCCACGGACTTCCGTGGGTCTTCGTGTTCTGGCATCGTTACTGAGCAGAACTCATCGGCAGGGTGTCTGAGTCCGGCGATCTCGATCTCGAGGCCGCCGAAGTCGGGATGCAGTATTTTCGCGAATGCGATAGGCGACGTCAACGCGCGATCCCTGCGCAAGGCCGAGTTCAGCGGAACGGCCGCCATGTCCCAGCCAACTGCGCGGATCGCGGCAGTTGCGCCTTCGTCCTGCGCAAGTTCGAGACGGAGATGGCGCTCTTTCATGATGCGCGGCGTCGAAGTCACGCGGGCATTACGCGCGACGAAGATGGGTTCAGGATTGCCGTGTCCCAGCGGCCCAAGCTTGCGCAGCCAGCCTGCAAGAACGGCGGTGATCTGGTGCAGGGGCAGTTCAGCGTGGATGTTCAGGATGCGCTCCGGCTCACGCGCGGCAAGACGTTCAGCGGCACACACGGCGAGTCGGCGTTTGAGTTCAGGCAGTGATGCAGCAGGCAGAGCAAATCCAACTGCGAATGCGTGGCCCCCGAAGCGCGTGAAGAGATCAGCGCAGGTTTCGATGGCTTCGAGCAATTGAAATCCATCGACGGATCGGCCGGAGCCGTGTGCCACGCCGTCTTCCACGCTGATAACGAGCGCGGGCTTTGCCGTGCGTTCGACCACCCGTGACGCGAGGATGCCGATAACGCCGCGATGCCAGCCGTCGCCGTCCATGATAACCAGACGCGCTGCTCCGAGTTCTGCATCCGCGGCGAGGCGCGCTTCAATGGCCGCAAGCGCGCGTGCTTCCGTTTCGCGCCGTTCGCGATTCAGGCGTTCCAGCTTGTTGGCGAGTTCGCTTGCGCGAGCGGCGTCGCGCGTGCAGAAGAGTTCGATGATTTCCGAGGCCACATCCATGCGTCCTGCGGCGTTGATGCGCGGCGCAAGACGGAAAGCGATATCGAAGGCCGTGATCGGTTTGGTCGCGGGATCAAGCTGGGCGGCGGCGAAAAGAGCGCGCAAGCCGGCGCCGACAGGCCGGCGCAGTTCGCGCAACCCCAGTGCGGCAATCACGCGATTTTCGCCGCGCAATGGAACCGCATCGGCGATCGTAGCGATGGCCGCCATCTTCAGAAAGCTGGGCAGCAGCCTGTTCCGCGCCAGATCGGCGTCGTGCCGTTCCAGCAATGCCTGTGCCAGCTTCAAGGCAATGGCTGCGCCACACAGCGATTTCTCCGGGATATCCGCAGCGGTGCTGGTTGGGATTAAGGATGGCGAGTGCGATCGGGACCGCGTCGTCGACTTGCGCGAGATGATGGTCGGTGATGATGAGGTCGAGGCCGAGTCGCTGCGCCGTCTCAGCTTCGGCAAAGGCCCGCATGCCCGTATCGACAGTGATCACCAAGCGTACGCCATCGGCATAGGCGGCTTCGAGCACGGCGGACTGCAAGCCGTAGCCCTCGCGCAGCCGATGCGGCACATGAAAGCGCACCTCGCCGCCGAGCAGTTCGATTGTCGTCTTCAGAAGAACAACGGCAGTGGTGCCGTCGACGTCGTAGTCTCCGTACAGCAGGATGGGCTCTTTGCGCGCGATGGCTGCTTCCACGCGTTCCACCGCGGACTGCATGCCCAGCATCAACAGCGGATCGTGCAATTGAGCAACTTCAGGATTGAGAAACGCGAAGGCTTCGCAGGAGGTGCCGATGCCGCGCGCGATAAGGAGTTCAGCCAGAACCAGTGGAATACGCGCTGCTTGTGCGAGTGCTTCGGCTTCCTGGGGATGCGGATCTGCCAGAATCCAACGCTGGCGCGGAGCCCTGAGAACGGCGGGGCCGATCGGAGCTGCCCCGATGGCGCTCACCGCGATTACTCGTCCTCTTCGTCGTGTTCGTGATCGTGGTCGTCGATGATGATGTCGTTGAAGCTCTCCACATCTTCAAGCAGCGACTGGAATCGCTCGTACCATTCGGTCGTGGTTTCGTGCAGGAACACGATGCCCTGGTAGACGAATCCGAGCTGAATGTAGCCGACCATTCCGGCGTATTTGCGCAGCCACTGCGCTTCGACGAGTTCAGAGGCTTCTTCATCCGGGAAGTTCATTTCGCCGGCTTCTTCGATCAGGTGATCGAGTTCTTCGCGCTCCAGCCGCATTTCGCTGAACGTCACGAAGGGAGCGCCGACGTGCTTGGCCATCTCGACAAAATCTTTCCACGCGTCGGGATTGCTTTCGCCTTCCCACACAATCGAGGGAATATCTTCGGTGACGTACCCGGGAAGACGGACGAGACCATGGCCCTCGATGAAGGCCACCATATCGTCTTTCAGCGACAGCAGATTGTCCGTGCTCATAGTCAAGCAATCATTCTCTCAGATGGCGGCCGGTTGGGCAGGCGCAAATGTGGAAAGTTTACGTCGAATCCGGCCCTGTAAGCTTGAGGCAGGAGGAGCATCGATTGCCCCTGTTTGAGCGCCACGTTTTTGTCTGCCATAATACCCGCCCTGAGGGAGCGCCGCGGCCCTCGTGCACCGCGGATGGAAAGAGCGAACTGCACACGCAGCTGCAGCAACTGACCAAGGCCGCGGGCTTGGGAAACACGGTCCGCATCAACAAATCCGGCTGCCTGGATCAGTGCGAGCATGGGCCTACCGTCGTCGTCTATCCCGAGGCCGTATGGTACGGCCATGTGAAACCCGAAGATGCAGCGGAGATTGTGCAGGAGCACCTGGTCAACGGCCGGCCGGTGGAACGGCTGCGGCTAGCCGATGCGTGCATCAACACCAAGACCTGCCCGCATCGGCAGATCAGTGGTCAGTGAACATTCAGTGAAGCAGCGGACGGTGGACCGCAGTCGCAGCAGTTTCGGCGGCGGGCCGCTTTCAGCTGTGCACTGACCACTGTGCACTGTTCACTAGCGTCTCCGGTGTACACCCCGCGGCCCGATGCGGTATCCTGCAGTTTAGCCCATGATTTTTTCTCGTGAATACATTGGGTATCTCGCCCGCCGTACGGTCAAGCACCTCATTGATGCCAAACTGATCACCACCAGCGACTTGAAGAACACCGAGGCGCGCGTGACAGAAGGGCTCACGGAGGAGCTTGCGCTTGAAGACCGCATCAACGAAGAGGTGCGCGTCATTCTTGAGGCGTACTCCGAAGAGATGCGCAAATCGGGCGCGCAATACGCCGAGATGTTCAAGAAGGTCAAGACCGAGCTCGCCAAGAAATACAAGGCGGTGCTATGAGAATCAACCGCGACAAGCTGAACAAACTGGCTCACACCGTGGCCGATACGCTGGCCGACATCGACGCCGTGGGATTCATGGAGGATCGCAACACCATCCGCCAGGAAGCGCGCAAGGCGCTCGAAGAACTGCTCACCGAGGAAGCCCGCATCGACACCGCCGCCCGCCAGAAAATTGCCTCGCAGCGCAAGATCATCCTCGAAGGCTCGCAGGAGTGGGAGATCCTCTACCGCAAGTACTACAACGAGGAAGTGCGCAAACTGGGCATCTGAACGCTCATGCTGCGCCTCGCAGGGAAAGCCAGTAGTAGCGCCTCCAGCAGAACATGCAGCGGACGGGCCGAAGAGCGAACATGGCCAAGAACCCGTCAATTGGACGTAACTCACCGGGCTTGAATTGAACCGAGTTGCAGCTGGGACAAACGCGCCGGGGCCACAAGACCCGCGGCAGCCAGCTTGGCCAGGTGGTGGTTGCAGCAGTCATCCGAACCTTCCTTTCCATGAAACGACGGCCTGTATCATCGTGCGATTCCGTCTCCCGAACTCGGGTTTGCTTCTAACCAGGCCAGAAGGGCGCGAATGCTGCCAGTGGCCAGGGCGATGCACGAGTCGGCTGCACCGTAGTAGAGATTGATGGTGTCTCCATCAGTTCCAATGGTCTGTCCGCACGGAAACACGACGTCGTTCACGTCGCCGCTGCGTTCATAGGGAGCTTCCGGTCCGAACATCCAGGATTCTCCGCGCTGCAGGCAAACATCCGGCCGTTCCAGATCGAAGAGTGCGAGGCCCAGGCGATAGATACTTCCTGACGCAGTCTGGCGCACTCCGTGATAGATCATCAGCCATCCCTTGGGAGTTTCGATCGGCGGGGAACACAACCCGATCTTGTTGGCGTCCCACCATCCCCCGCGTCGCGCTTCGAGGATGACCTTATGGCTGCCCCAGTGCCTCAAATCCGGCGAGTACGAAATCCACATGTGGGCTCCCAACGTCGTAACGGGACGATGGATCATGGCCCAGTAGCCGTTGATTCTGCGTGGGAGCAACGCGGCGTCTTTATCTTCTGGCGGCATGATCACGCCGTATCGATCATACGTTCTGAAGTCTTTGGTGAGAGCCAGTGAAACTCCGGGACCGCCGCGCGCAAACGAGGTGTACGCCACGGCGTACTGTTCGAGCTCCGGGACGTAGGTGATGCGGGGATCTTCGATGCCCCAGATTTCTTCAGGGTATTGACGCGGGTTTGCAACCAGCGTGGGCTGGGGATCGATGCGCCATCCGTCGATGCCATTGGCAGAACGTGCGGCGCAGAGATGCGAAATGCCTCGCCTGTCTTCTACGCGGCACAACAGCAATGTGTCTCCATCGGCGAGACGCACAGCCCCGGCATTGAACACGCTATTGATGGCATAGGGCCAATTATCCCTGCTCAGAATCGGGTTGAGATCGTAGCGTGTGAGCAAGGGAGTCTGGCTCGATGCGACAGTCAATGAATCGTGAAACGGAGCCGTTGCAGTATTCGGATTCAACAGGGACCCTCAATTCGGGATACGTTTTTTTCGCGTTTGTTTCAGAGGATGACTGCATGTCAAGCAGGGCCATCAGAAAGGAGAGCGTAGACTCAGCTCCCTGGTTCTCGTTGACGCGATCTGGGTGAAGTCCGTCTTTGCAGCCGCCGGTTGTGGCATCGTAGAGTGCCACGCGGAGGTCGTTCTTGCCAAGGAACCAATCGAATACGCGATATGCTTCAGCGCACCAATGCTCATCCCCCGTCAACCTGTATGCCTCAAGGCAGGCAGAGATTGTGGCGCAAGCCTCGACAGGCTGCTGATCGAAACGAGGTCTCTCTTTGCCTTCGCTGAAGGATCCGCTGGAACCGATCGGCACGAACATCATTGCGTCGTCGCGATGCTGTGCCGCGACGAGCCATTGCAGCGACTCGATTCCCGCAGCAAACATTCTCTTGTTTTCACTGTGCCACCCGGCAAGGATAAGTGCCTGCGGCAACCTTGCGTTCGAGTAGGAGAGGCTCTTCTCAAACCAATGCCATGTTTCATTGGAGCTTCGCAGGTAAACGTCGAGCAGGCGATCGGCCAGCGTGTTGCGATGGTGTTGCATCTCTCTGTCACCTGGGAAGCGTCCAAGATACGCCTGCATTCCGAGCACGCTGAAAGCCCATGCGCGCGGACTCGTAAACTTCATTGCTGAAGGAACCGCGGACTCGAAGAGTCGTCCCGCTGCGCCACGCAATCCGGCATCCTGCGAATGCCCGAGGACCGTTCCCAAAGCCCACAGAGCGCGGCCATGGCTGTCTTCTGAACCAACCTGTTCCAGCCAGTTGCGGTCGTAGCTGAGGAAGTTTCTGAAACGGCCCTGCATCGTCATTGAACGCGAGCCAGAGAAAAGCCAGGTACCGCCGGGAGAGATTGAGGCACCCGGATTCGTTTGCATTCTCGAGCCGAGTGGAAACGATGAGCGCGCGAGCGTTGTCGTCTGTTGTGTAGCCTTCGCGGGGATTGGGCACAGAGAAAATCGAATGCTGCAACATACCCGTGTCGTCAGTCATGGTCAACAGATGGCTGGTGTTGAGGTCGGGCAGGCCATCTTCTGCCTCTGCCCGAGGCACAACCAGATCGTCGGGATGGCTGGCCTTGGGCTGCAAGGTGCGTTCGAACCGTGCGCGCTGAAAGCTGGCCATATAGGCCTTCGCCGTTTTGGGCCAGGTTGTTCCGCGCGAGTGCAGATAAGCCCTCTTGCGCATCGCGTGGCGCTCCGCGTCGTTCTCGAGCAGAGCGAGGACCGCCTTGGAGATGGCCTCGGGATTCTCAAAGGGAACGAGGACGCCTCTCTTCTCTGCAAGCAACTCCTTGGCATGCCAATAGGGCGTGGAGATGATGGCTTTGCCTGCTCCGAGTGCGATGGCAAGGGTGCCGGAGACAATCTGGGCTTCCTGTCGATAAGGAGTGATGTAGATATCAGCGGCCCCTACGTGCTCTACCAGCTCTTCCGCACTCACAAAACGATTGTTGAGGATCAGGTGATCGCTCACTCCGAGCTCTTCGGCAAGCGCCTGCAGGCTTTCGCGGTAGCGCTCACCCTCGCGTCGACGGATATGCGGATGTGTTACGCCGGAAACGATATAGACCACGTTCGGATGGCGTCTCCAGAATCGCAGGCAACGCCCGAATCACGTTTTCAATCCCCTTGTTCGGAGACAACAGTCCGAAGGTGAGCAAGACAGACTTGCCCTCAGTGCCGAACTTGTCTTTGAAATAGTTGGGATCCATGAACGGAAGATCCGGGACACCGTGCGGAATCACGTCGATCTTTCCGGCGGGAACCGCATATACATCGCGAAGAAGCTGGGCCGCCAATTCGCTCATCACCACCATGCGGTCAGAGAGCTGGGCGATCTCTTCGAGCACGATGCGCTGATTTGCATCGGGTTCGCGCAGGACCGTGTGGAGTGTCGTCACCAGCGGCATCTTCAATTTGCGAAGCAACGCCAGAATGTAGCGGCCGGCGGCGCCTCCAAAAATGCCATATTCATGCTGCAGGCAGACGAGGTCGTTGCCATTGAAGTTGAGGAATTCCGCGGCTCGCTCGTATGAGGACAGATCCTCTTGCGCCAGTTCCAGACGAACCTGCTCAGGGTATTCGTAGCTTGAATCAGGATCGTTGACCGGAATCGCGAAGAGGCGTCCCTGTCCGTATTCGTCTGTAAGTGCATTGCACAAATCGGTGGTGAACGTTGCGATGCCGCACTCGCGCGGCAGATAGTTCCCCACAAATGCGATGCGAGTCGGCAAAGGCAGGGTACTTGCCTCAAATGGAACCGGGGAGGAAGCTGTTGAAAGTGATCCTTCAATAGGTTTCGCGGAATTCTTCGGAATTGGGAAAGGCATTTTTCCTGCTTTCATTTGATTTGCGCCGCGCGTGGCGCAATACGCCAACTGCGACGCATATATAGAGCTCAGAATTTGGCTCTCGTATTTCCCGTCAATCGGCTATCGCGCGGGAATTGCCAAGGGATGGCGGCTCTCTTCGACCACGTCCAGCGATGTGTTCTGCTGAATCTGCCGGGACTCCATGGTGACGCTCGCAACGTAGAAACCTGGAAACCTCGAGATTCGAAGAGAATCAAACTCCGCTGCATTGAATCGCTTGTTGATTCCTCTCAGCGCGCTGGCCAAAGCTCGATGAATCGCATTCTCTTCTGTCAACCCGAAACCATGGCGCGAACAAGATCCCTGCACCCACATAAAGTGCCAGCCTGCTTTTCGGATCAACACGTCAAAGCTCGATGCCTCAATTTTTTCAACATGAGCCCAATTGTCACAAAACGGCTCTCGAAGCGGGTCAACACGATCCGGGAGTGTGCACCCGTTGCGCAAGAAGATGGAATGTAACATCACGCCTTTACGCTTGTGGAAGTGACATCCGCGGCAGCATCCGCATCAGTAAGGCCGGGAGGAATCAGGGTGCTCTCAACCGAATCGCTTACCTTGGGGTCTTCGCCGGCCGAGTCCTCATGCGCGAAACCGCGTTGCGTCGGACTGGCTTTGCGGCCGGAGCAAGATGTATCTCGCTGCGGTGGCGAGCCGACAGGTGATTCTTTACGTCAGCTTTCTTGATGAGGCTCATGGCAACTCCAGTCGTTTCGTTGCTTGCTTGGAAGACGCTCGTCTGAAGCGAAGCCATGGAGTGCCGAAGGCGAGAAGGGGGAACAGAGTCTCTTCTAAGCATACGCTGACCAAGGCTCGCGTGCCGATTGCTCCCATGGATTCTATCTCGCACGTTTTATATCCACGGTGCGAATGCAGAGCATGACACGAAACAGTCTTTCAGACTGCTCACTTTTGACCACTATCGCGGGAAGGCTGGCCAACGCGAACCTCTGAAGGCGAACCAATCTGGTGTCGCAGTCGCGCCGCTCCATTTGCTGACTCTCACCGGGATGGATTGATCCTCATTCGCTGTAGAGCGATATTGCTCAGACTGATGTGAACAATCTCCATACTCTGAGAAGTACCTGTGTGTCTCCGAGCGGAAGTTCAATGCCGATTCGCATGGGTAGAAAATGGTGTTTTGAATGAAGAAAGCTATCACCATAGTTGCATTACTCAGCCTGACCAGCATTGGCTGGGCGGGAACCGATCGCGAAGCAACCAACGACCGGTTGGACCATGCAGGCAGCGTTTTGCACGAGATCATGGCCGCGCCGGATAAAGGGATCCCGGAAGAGGTTCTGGAACACGCGAGATGCATCGCCGTTGTGCCCCATATGATCAAGGGCGGGTTTGTGTTTGGCGCGGAAAATGGCCGAGGAGTCGCGACCTGCCGGACCAGCGACGGCTGGAGCGCGCCGATATTCTTCGCCATCACTGGCGGTAGCTGGGGCCTGCAGATCGGCGTTGAAGGTGTAGACCTGGTCATGATCATCCAGAACGAGCGGGGAATGAAGCAGTTGCTTTCGAGCAAGTTTGAATTGGGCGCCGACGCCTCCGCGGCAGCAGGACCGGTAGGCCGGCACGCTTCGGCCAACACCGATTGGAAGATGGATGCGGAGATTCTCACCTACTCGCGTGCGAAGGGCGCTTTTGCCGGACTTACGCTGAACGGCGCTTCGATTCGGCATGACGAGGATTCCACCAGGGCCATTTACGGACATAACGTCTCCAATGCGCGAATTTTGAAGGGTGAAGTTACGATGCCGGGAGCGGCTCACTCGTTCCTCGAAGCGGTCAGGGACGCCAAAGCGCAGGCAGTTGCTTCGAAATAGCAACGAGTTGCAGTTCATTGCGGACGCTTCGGGCAGATTCCAAGCCGGGGTGTCCGCACTTTTTCGAGGAAGAGGAACACATGCTCTGGACGGTATTTGTAGTCATTCTGATTCTGTGGCTTCTCGGCTTTAGCTTCCACCTGGGCGGCGGGCTGATTCACCTGTTGCTGGTAGTCGCCTTGATCGTTCTTGTCTTCAACCTGATCAGCGGACGTCGTTCCGGCCTCTGAGAAAGAGTGGTCCGCAGCACTGGAGTAACTGGAAAGTCCTCTGCGGCTGCAGACTGGAGTTCGATGAAATTCGAAACTCAATGCTTGCGCCTGAAGCAAGCGGCAATTAACGAAGGTAGTTGAGGTGACTCGCATGAGAAAGATCGCAATTATCAGTTCAGCTGTATTCATTTTGATTCTTGGGATCGCCCTGCCCGCGTATGCACAACAGGATCAGAAGAACGACAAGAAGGATCAGCACAAGCAGCAGCAAGACGAGAGGCAAACCAAGCCTGATCAACAACACGCTCAGCAGCCACAGAGCCACGACAGGCAGCAACAGCAGCCGCAGCAGGAACAAAAGCAGAATCAGAACAAACAACAGGAACAGCGCATTCAGCAACAGCAGAATTCGGATAAGCAGCAACAACATGCACAGCAAGAGCATGAGCAGCAACAACACAAGCAGAATCAGAATAAACAACAAGAACAGCGCGTTCAGCAACAGCAGAATTCGGATAAGCAGCAACAACATGCACAGCAAGAGCATGCGCAGCAACAACACAAGCAGAATCAGAATAAACAACAAGAACAGCACGTTCAGCAACAGCAGAATTCTGACAGGCAACAACAGCAGGCACGGCAACAGGAAGGTCCTCAGCACTCACAGGACCAGCGTCGTGTTGAGCAGAGCACCTGGCAGAATCATCGCGCAGGGAACTGGCATTCGGATCACCGTAGCTGGCAGCAGCGCGGAGGCTACAACGGCTATCGGATTCCGCAGGATCGCTATCGCGGATTTTTCGGCCCGCAGCATTGGTTCAGGATCTCCGGCCGCCCCTTCATGGTCTATGGTGGATATCCGCGCTTCCAATACGGGGGGTACTGGATAACACTCATCGATCCTTGGCCGGAATACTGGTCGAATGACTGGTACGACAACGACGACGTCTACATTAACTACGGAAACGACGGCTATTACATGTACAACCGCAGGTATCCCGGCGTCGCAATTGCGATCAGCATCTCGATGTGATTGGTTGTGTGATCGCGATTCATTGAAGCGTTCATTACAGAAAAGACCTCCAGCCGAAGCTGGAGGTCTTTTCTGTTCGCTCACCGACAAGCACCGGACGCGAAATTGCCATTTTTGCGCGATTCAGCGATACTAAATTTTGGCCAGAGCGGGGCGAATCCACTTGTGATATTCGGCCCAAAGGCTTCGTTTTTGTGATGTAAACTAATGATTATAATGGCGCTATCGTCTAGGGGTTAGGACGTGAGATTCTCAATCTTAAAACACGGGTTCGATTCCCGTTAGCGCTACCAAATCTGGATCCATAGAAGCCCGCATATGCAGCGGGCTTTTTACGTGGGCATAATCTTCGGGGCCTCTCGCGACCGGGCTGATCGATTTGCGCCGAGCATGTAACGGGATTTAGGGTCATCAGGGAGGCTAAAATCCTTCCCGGCAATCTGAGCCCCCACGTTCCTGGAGAAAATTGATGACGGCTCCCCATTCCGATGCATTTGTGTTTCTTGGCGCAACCGGTGATCTGGCGTACAAGCAGATCTTCCCGGCTCTGCAAGGATTGATTCGTGATGAGGGCTTTAATTTGCCGGTCATCGGTGTAGCCAAGGCCGGCTGGAACCTGGATCAGTTAAAGGCTCGCGCCAAAGACAGTCTCGAAAAGCACGGGGGCATTAATCAAGCAGCATTTGAAAAGCTTCTCAGCCTGTTGCGCTATGTCGATGGCGACTACAGTGATCCCGCCACCTTCACACAGCTCCGTAAGGACCTGGGCAACGCCGAGCGGCCGCTGCACTATCTCGCGATTCCACCGAGCCTGTTTGAAATGGTTGCCAAAGGACTCGCTGCTTCAGGCTGCGCGAAGAACTCGCGCGTCGTCGTCGAAAAGCCGTTCGGCCGCGACCTGGCCTCGGCGCAGGAACTGGGTCGAACCCTCCACAAATTCTTCGCGGAAGAAGACATCTTCCGCATCGATCATTACCTTGGCAAAGAGCCAGTGCAGAATATCCTCTACACGCGGTTTGCCAACCCCATGTTTGAGCCGATCTGGGACCGCGACCACATTCGGAGCATTCAAATCACCATGGCCGAGGATTTCGGCGTAGAGGATCGAGGCAAATTCTACGATGAAGTTGGTGCACTGCTCGATGTAGTGCAGAACCATATGCTGCAGGTGGTGGCGAACCTCGCCATGGATCCTCCCACCGGCGAAGATCACGATGCGGTGCGCGATCGAAAGGCCGAACTCCTGCGCGCCGTTCGTCCCCTGGGCCCGAATGATGTGGTGCGAGGGCAATATAAAGGCTATCGTTCGGTTCCGGGAGTGGCTCCGGGATCGCTTGTCGAGACGTTTGTTGCGGTCAGGCTTGAGATTGAGAGTTGGCGGTGGGCGGGTGTGCCGATTTATATCCGGGCAGGAAAGATGCTGCCTGTCACCTGCACTGAGGCCCTGATCGAATTCAAGCGGCCCCCGCGGGAGACTTTCGGGGAGATCGTTCCCACCTCTTCGGCGCACATGCGCATCCGGATGAGCCCCGACATGACGATCGGTCTTGGCGTTCGCGTCAAGACTCCGGGCGAACGAATGGTGGGCCGCGATGTTGAACTCGAAATGCATCGCCGTGGCGTGGACGACATGCCGCCCTACGAGCGACTGCTGGGGGATGCGAGCCGCGGAAACAGCGAGCTCTTCTCGCGGCAGGATCTGGTGGAAGCGCAATGGCGCATTGTGGAGCCAATTCTGGGCAGCGTCACACCGCTCTACCCCTACGATCCGGGAACCTGGGGTCCGGAAGAAGCCAGTCAGCTGATTGCGAATGATGGGCCCTGGGTGGATCCGAAAGTCCTGGAAAATGACCCGTGCGCGAAGGTGTGAGCGCGCTGCTATTTCCTGGGCGAACGCAATTACAACGGCTGATTGGCAAGATTGCCTGCGTTGATCGCCTTTGGTGGTTGGATCTGGTGGCTGGGGCTAATCTTGTTGAAGATTGGATGTTTGGCCTGGCAGTCGACACTCGGAGGCCAGCAGCGTCTAACTCCTTGAAAGTGTGCTTTGAATCTCTCATGAAGCGAAACACGATGCAGAATCAAATCCTTACGCGAGTCGGCCTATTTGTCCTTGCGCTGGCGTGCGCGCCTGCGGTCCTGCTAGCTCAGCAAGTCAATGGCCCCAAACCCGCTGAACCCACTCCCGACGACAAGCCGGTTGCCACTTTGAAGGTGCAGGCCCGTGAAGTGCTGCTGCCGGTCACCGTTCGCGACAAGCATGGCGCGTTTGTTACGACCCTGGACAAGGCCGACTTCACCCTGACCGAAGACGGTCGCCCGCAGACGATCAAGAGCTTCACCCGCGAAACCAACCTGCCCTACAAACTCGGCCTGCTGGTCGATACCAGCCGCAGCGTTTCCGGCGCGCTTGAAAACGAGCGCAAGGCTGGCGGCGATTTCATCGACACCATGCTGCCGGCCGAGCCGCGGGCCAAGGATCCGGACGAAGCCTTCCTCATCCACTTTGATCGCGAGGTGGAACTGCTGCAGGACTTGACCACATCGCGCGAAAAGCTACACCACGAACTCGACGACATGAGCGCTACTCGCCAGACCGTCGACGATTCGCAAGGTCCGGAGACGACGGGCGACGATCGCGAGCGTCCGAGGAACGGGCGTGGCGGAACACAGCTCTACGACGCCATCTTCCTCTCCTGCGACGAACTCCTGAAGCATCAGGACGGACGCAAGGCCATCGTGGTCTTCTCAGACGGCGTGGATCGCGGCAGCAAAGACACGATGAATGATGCCGTCGACGCAGCGGACCGCGCCAACGTGATGGTCTACACCATCTACTTCAAAGGCGAGCAGGAGCGGGATTCGAACTTCGGCTTTCCGGGCGGCGGCCGGCGCGGCGGGATGGGATATCCTGGTGGCGGCGGGTACCCGGGCGGAGGCGGCTATCCCGGGGGAGGCCAGCAGCGTCGCGAGCCCAAACCTGCCATTGATGGCAAAAAAATCATGGCGCAAATTGCTGATCGTACAGGCGGTCACGCTTACGAAGCCAAAAAGCGCGATGATCTCGAGGCCATTTACAAGCTGATTGCCGAGGAACTGCGTAGCCAGTACCTGTTGACCTACACGCCGGATATGGTCGATAACCAGGGCGGCTTCCACAAAGTCGTGCTGAAAGCCACGAAAGGCGATCTGCAGGTAGCGACGCGCGAAGGCTACTACGCGCCCGGCGGCGACGATTCGAAGTAACGGGAAGGGCCGCTTCGGCGGCCTTCTCAGCTTGCGGTGGATTCAAGTGCCTGTGCGGCGAGGGAAGGTACTTCGGACGTTGCCTCGGTCACTTCATCCGTCACAACCGTGAAGTGGCGCAGATCAGCTTGCCCGAACGATGTGGTGATGGCCACATCGGAAGCATCGCGGCCGACCGCCATCAGCACGCGGCCGACGCGCGGCACGGCGTGGCGCGCGTCAAAGGTCCACCAGCGGTTCTCAAGATAGACCTCAAACCACGCGCTGAAATCCATTGGGCCGGAGACGGGCCATGCGATGTCGCCAAGATAGCCTGTAGCATAGCGCGCCGGAATATTCATCGCGCGGCAGAAGGTAATGGCGAGATGCTGGAAGTCCCGGCACACGCCGATGCGCTCGGTGTACACATCGAGGGCAGACTTCGTCGGCCGCGCATGGGGATAGCTGAACGTGACCTTGCCGTGCACCCAGTCGCAGATGGCCTGCACGCGCGCCCAGCCGGGCGTGAGATGGCCGAATAGTTCATAGGCGATATTGGAGAAACGGTCGACTTCGCAGTAGCGGCTGTTCAGCAGATAGCAGAGGAATTCGCTGGGCACTTCGCCTACGGGAACTTCGCGGGCATGGAGGTTTATTTCGTCAGGCTGGCCGCTGTCGCGGATGAGTGTGGAACTGCGCAGGCGCAGCAGTCCCGAAGGAGCCACGAAGCGTGTGCAGCGATTGCCAAATGCGTCGATGTACTCGGTTGCATCCACGTGCGGTTCGATGTGGAGGGTATCCGGCTCGATAAGGTCTTTGTCTCGCGAAGGATGAACGTGGAGCAGGGTCACCATTGCCGCGGCAGCGGGGAGATCGAATTGTATGTCGTAGCCTAAGCGAATCAACATGTCTCTTGAGTTTGATGCAAATTCGCCGAATGCGCCGGAAATAGTCGCAAAACGCAAAAAGGCGCCCGCCGAAGCGGACGCCCTTTCTGCACTTGCCGATCAACGATTACTTATTAGTGTGCGACGTTCCGGTCTTCTCTTCGACTGCTGCCTGGGCGGCCGCGAGGCGCGCCGTGAGCAGGCGGAAGGGCGAGCAGGATACGTAGTTCAAGCCGATCTTGTGGCAGAACTTGACGGACTCTGGATCGCCGCCGTGCTCGCCGCAGATACCGACTTTGAGATTGTTGCGCGTGTTGCGTCCCTTGGCAGTCGCCATCTTTACAAGCTGACCAACGCCAGCCTGGTCGAGGGTGGCGAACGGATCATGCTTGAAGATGCCGGCCTTGAGGTATGCAGGCAGGAAGTTGTTGATGTCGTCGCGTGAGATGCCGTAGGTGGTCTGTGTCAGGTCGTTCGTTCCGAAGCTGAAGAACTCAGCTTCTTCGGCGATCTGATCGGCAGTCAAGGCAGCGCGCGGCAACTCGATCATGGTTCCCACCATGTAGTCGACGGTCTTGCCCTTCTCCTTGAAGACGTCTGCGGCAACGCGGCGCACGATGGTGGCCTGGTGACGCATCTCTTCGATCGAACCGATGAGCGGGATCATAATCTCGACGTGCGGATCGCCGCCCTTGACCTTGACGGCAACCGCGGCTTCAAGAATCGCCCGCGCCTGCATTTCCGTGATCTCGGGGAACGTGATGCCGAGGCGGCAGCCACGTAGTCCGAGCATCGGATTCATCTCGTGGAGTTCTTCCACGCGCGCGAGCAGCGGACGGAGTTCCTTCAGCTTGGGTGAGCGCGGCTTAGTGTCTTCGAGGTGCTGGATTTCGACGAGCAGATCTTCCCGCTTGGGCAGGAACTCGTGCAGCGGCGGATCGAGCAGGCGGATTGTGACGGGCAGCGATTCCATCGCCTTGAAGAGGCCGACAAAGTCAGCGCGCTGCATCGGCAAGAGCTTCTTCAGTGCGTCGCGGCGGTCCTTCTCGTTATTAGCGAGAATCATGGTACGCATGTGCTGAATGCGATCTTCTGCAAAGAACATGTGCTCGGTGCGGCAGAGGCCGATTCCTTCAGCGCCGAACAGGCGTGCCTGCTTTGCATCACGAGGGATATCGGCGTTGGCACGGATGTTGAGTTTGCGGAGCGGATCAACCCAGCTCATGAACTTCACGAGGTCTTGATCGTCAGGCTGCGCAGCCAGCGTCTTGAGCTGGCCTGCGATCACGCGGCCGGTGGTGCCGTCCAGTGAAATCCAGTCGCCGGCTTTGTAGGTGTGACCCTTGACGCGCAGTTGCTTGGCGTTCTCATCGACGACGCAGTCGCCTGCGCCGGCTACGCAGCACTTGCCCATGCCGCGTGTAACGACAGCCGCGTGCGACGTCATGCCGCCGCGCGAGGTGAGGATGCCTGAGGCAACTTCCATGCCGGCGATGTCTTCCGGTGTGGTCTCACCACGGACGAGGATAATGGATTTGTAGTCACCCTTCTGGTGGTGTTTCACGGCATCTTCCGCGGTGAAAACGATCTGGCCGACAGCCGCGCCGGGTGAGGCGGGCAGGCCGGTGGCGAGCACTTCAATCTTCTCGCCCTTTTCCACCAGGCGCGGAACGAGAAAATCGTAAAGCTGGTTCGGCTCGACGCGGAAGATCGCCTCTTCCTGTGTGATGAGGCCTTCACGCACCATGTCGATGGCCACACGAACGGCGGCGAGGCCGGTGCGCTTGCCATTGCGGGTCTGCAGCATATAGAGCTTGCCATCCTGGATGGTGAACTCAAAGTCCTGCATATCGCGATAATGCTTTTCCATCTTCCAGGTAATCGCCTTGAGATGGTCGTAGACCTTGGGCATGGCGCGTTCGAGCTCGCTGATCGAGAGCGGCGTGCGCACGCCAGAGACGACGTCTTCGCCCTGCGCGTTCATCAGGTATTCGCCGAAAAAGACCTTCTCGCCGGTGGCGGGATTGCGCGTAAAGCCTACGCCCGTTCCGGAGTTTTCGCCGAGGTTGCCGAACACCATGGCCTGCACGTTGACCGCTGTACCCAGCCAGTCATCGATGTGGTTGATGCGGCGATAGGTCTTGGCACGTTCGTTCTGCCAGCTCCTGAAAACGGCATCGCGCGCGGCAGAGAGCTGTTCGAGCGGTTTCTGCGGAAAGTCCTTGCCGGTTTCCTTTTTCACCAGCTTCTTGTACTCGGTAATGATGTCCTGCAGAGCCTTGGGCTGCAGCTCGTAATCGAACTTCACCTTTTCACGCAGCTTGATAGCGTCGAAGATATGCTCGAACTTCTTCTTCGGCACATCGAGAACAACGTCGCCGAACATCTGAATCAGGCGGCGATAGGAGTCATACGCAAAGCGCGGATTGCCGCTGCGCTTGGCGAGCGCTTCGACGGCTTTGTCATTCAGGCCGAGGTTCAGAATCGTGTCCATCATGCCGGGCATCGAGAACTTTGCGCCGGAGCGAACGGAAACCAGCAGCGGATTGTCGCCGATGCCGAGCTTCTGGCCCTGCAGCGCTTCAAGCCGCGCAAGAGCCTCGAGCATCTCGACGTCGATCTGCGGGCTTACCTTGCCGCGCATGTATTCGCGGCAAGCTTCTGTCTGAATCGTGAATCCGGGAGGGACGGGCAATCCGGCGTTGGTCATCTCGGCGAGTCCTGCGCCTTTGCCGCCGAGAACGTCTTTCATGCGGCCGTTGCCGTCCGCTTTGCCGTCACCGAAGAAGTACACATACTTGGTTGTGGTTGAAGTCGAGCCTGCCGTTCCGGCCTGCTGCTGATCCAGTACGCCCTGCGCCATGGAATAAAGCCTCCAATATAGATTTGAATACCCGCGACGGCGACACTCATTCCGGATCCATCGCGCAACAAGTCCACGTCGCGGAGCGGAATCTTCGGTCCCCGGCGACGGTTTTTCATCGCAGGGTGAAATGCTGGAGGGCAGAACGCGGGCTTGGCCCTGGGTCTTTGAAACCGGTTGGAAAACCAAGTGCGAGCGGTCATCCGGCACAGGAGCGTGCCTTACGGCCATTCCTTCGTCGCAAGTACAAATATCGCCGCAAGTATACACTTGCCTGTGCCACTCATCACAGACCCTCAACATGCACAAAGACTTACGTGGATTTTTGGCTTGGATTTTCCGACGGCGGCGGTAGACGCAGGTGGGGAAAGGGGATGTAGCGAAACGAGCCGAAAAGGGGGCGTTCCTGCGCTCCTCCGGCAGGTTCGGATTGCGAACTGGACCCCGCATTGTGGGAATCTCTTGATTGCCTGGATGCGGTTCGTTCTTCGACGTGAACGAATTGTCGTGCACAACATCGAGAATCGTTCCACAGAGAGGCACGCGATGAAATCATTCTTTCTCGGTGTATGGGTGCTTTTAATGTGCTGCTCTTTGAGCGCACAGAAGACGACTTGGCAGCCATCGCCCGGGCATACACAGATCCCGATTTGGCCGGGAGCCGCGCCGGATCCCCAGCCGGTAAAAGGGCCGGAGTCCGCGGAGTCGTCAGGGCCGAAGAGTCTGATTGCCGGAAAACCCACTGTCGGCATCAACAACGTGACCGTGCCCACAATGACCGTCTACTCGCCAAATGGCAAAAATACGGGCACGGCCGTTGTCGTATTTCCTGGCGGCGGATACCAGATGCTTGCAATCGATCTCGAAGGCAGCGAGGTCTGCGACTGGCTGGTCACCAGAGGAATCACGTGCGTGCTGCTGAAGTATCGCGTTACGGACATCGGCGACTACCCAAAGTCTGGTCCGTATCCGGAATCACCGATGGCGCTTGAAGACGCGCAAAGGACAGTGGGCCTTGTCCGCTATCACGCAGCGGAGTGGAACATCGATCCGCGCAAGATCGGCGTTTTAGGTTTCTCGGCCGGTGGACATCTAGCGGCCGCAATCAGCAATCACTTCGACAAGCGCGTCTATCTGATGGTCGATGACGCTGACAAGGAGAGCTGTCGCCCCGATTTCGCGGTACCGATCTATCCAGGACATCTCTCGATTTCCGCAGCTCGAGGGGATGCGGAGCAGGGCAAGAAGAAGTTCCGCATGGCCAAGCCTGTCAATTCGACGGTCGGGGCGCTCACGCTGAATCCCGATCTCCACGTCACGAGAGAGACGCCGCCCACGTTTCTGCTGCAGGCAGAAGACGACCATGTCGACAGCGTTAATGATGCTCTGTCGTATTACATTGCGCTCAAGAACGCGCAGGTTTCAACAGAGTTGCACCTGTACGCACATGGAGGCCATGCATTCGGACTGCGGCACACGGAACAGCCAATCACCGACTGGCCAGAATTGGTCGAACGATGGTTGCGGTCAATCGGAATGATCGCGCAGTAGGGTTAAGAGTTGATTCGAAGTCTTTCCCGGAACTGAGAATAGGTTTTCTTGGAACAGGATTGAATCCCGCGAAAGGAAAACTGCCGAAATGGGCCGCGCTGGTTTACGCGGCCGGCATCTCGTAGCAGGGTTGGTCGGGACAGCGCGAGGGCTCGCGCGAAGTCAGAATGCGATCGAGCCCGACAAGTTGAAGAATCTCCGCAACCCGGTGCGATACGTTGACGATCGCGAACTCGTGTCCGGACATCCGCGCCTCTCCATAGAGAGAGATGAGAACGGCGATACCTGCCGCGTCGATGCGTTCGACGTGGCGCATGTCTAGCGTGACCGATTGCGCGCGCACGACGGGCTGCAGTTCTTTGACCAGCCGTTGCTCTTCACCGCGCACCAGTTCGTGCAGATTGCCCTGGATGGTGATCGTTCTCTCCATAACGTTTTGATAATTGCTTGTCATAAATACCTCCTTTGAGACGCCTATCCGCGGCGTCCGCAGGAAAAGCCGATGGAAACGGGGGATCGGCTTCTCGTTCTCTTACTTTGCACATGAGCCGCCAAAGCATTATTTTGGAAAAACCACTGAAACGGCAATAGTTACGAGTGGTGGTTTCAGCATGCCTACTGTTCAAAACTGTTCGAAAACCCAGTTCCACGTCCACATTCGAACAGTCTCAATCGATGTCACCAGCAAGTGATCTCTTTGCTTGCTGGGTTGATCCTGGATGTCATTACGCACTTAGGCTCAAGAGAAGTTCCCTATATTTGATGAGAGGGGTGCACGGTTGGATTCCGGATCGGGACATCTCGGGAGTTACACCTCGCAGGAAATGGCTAAGGCGTGTGGATTCACCGTGGCTGGCCTGGTGGCTCTACCGCATAGTGAGGAGTCTCGCGATGCGAACCGTTTCGCATCATGGATCGCCGCCGGACACGCTGGCACGATGCAATATTTATCGCGCGTTCATGACAGCGGAGAACTGGTGCGAGCACGGGTGGCCACGCCGTTCCCGTGGGCGCGCACCGCAATTGTGTGCTTTGCGAACTACCATTGCGAAGCTCCACTCTCAACCGAAACACATGACCCCCGGACTGGGTGGATCGCGCGGTATGCGTGGACCAGCCGCGTGGATGCCGATGGCGAGCGCCGGCCCAGTGATTATCACAAGGTGTTATTGAAGCGACTGAAGACTCTCGATGCAAAGCTGCGTGAGCAGTTCGGCGCATTTGAATCGCGCGCGTATGTCGACACCGGACCAGTGGTGGAACGCTCACTGGCAACTGCCGCTGGGCTGGGATGGACGGGGAAGAACACCTGCCTCATTCATCCGAAACTTGGCTCGTTCGGATTTCTTGCGGTGCTGCTGACGAGTCTTGAACCAAGTCCAGAGGGCAAAACAGCGGAGTTGCTTCCCGATCATTGCGGAACGTGCACGCGATGCCTTGATGCTTGTCCGACGGGAGCCTTGATTGCACCGTACGAAATGGACGCGACGAAGTGCATTTCATATTTGACCATTGAACACAAGGGAAGTATCGCGCCGGATCTGATGGCGGGGATGGGGCGCCAGGTCTTCGGTTGCGACATCTGCCAGGACGTATGCCCGTGGAATCGCAAGCCGCCGATCAGCGCGGATCCGGAACTGGAACCGCGCGAGGAACTCGTCAACCCTTCTCTGGACTGGTTGAGTTCGCTGGACGAGCAGCAATTCGAGCGCGTCTTCAATGGTTCGCCAGTACGCCGAGCGGGTTTTCTCGGGATGCATCGCGACACCGCCATCGCGATGGGCAACAGTGGCGATCGACGCCATGTTGAGCGGCTTATCGAGTGGATTGAATCAAGCGATGAAGGCCTGCGCAGCGCGGCGCAATGGGCGCTGAGCAAGCTGACTAATTGAATTGCACTGTTTCAGAATCCCCGCTAAGGTTTTTCCGTCTCTCGATCCAGCGGTCGCCCGAAACAGAGCACGTAGCCGTTGTTGTCCTTGATCTCGAAGGCTCTCAGTCCATCGCTCGTATTCGCCAGTGCGCTGTGCATGGGAACGTCTTTCGCAACAAACTCAGAGTAAAGCGCGTCAGGATCGTCCGTGTAGATATACATGTCCCAGCGTGCCCAGGGGTGTCGCGAGGAATTCGGTTGCGGATGCACGTCCAGCGCGATGGCTTTGAACATCAGCATGATCTTGTCGCGCCCGACGAAGGCCCAGTAGTCATCGATCTCTCCATCTCCGCCGCCCTTATAGGGCACATTGAAGCCAAGCTTCGACTGGTAGAAGTCGAGCGTGGCGGTCAAATCGCCGACGATGAAAGACGGTGTGGCGCTTATCAGCATGGCTCTCACTCACAGCATAAGCGGCGATGCCGGCGTGTGTCAGGATGCAGGATGTAATGGCGGACACACAGATGCGCGCCGCCTCACTCTGGGCGTTTGAGCAACCTGATTGTTGAATTGACCCCCGGAACAGAAAACCAAAAAGCAACCGGCAATTCACAGCGACCTCGCCAGCGAGGCCGCAAACAAACAATCCTACCCGACCACGCGGCTGACGTTGGCTGCGCTCAGTCCTTTGGGTCCCTGCTGGCACTCAAATTCGACCGAGTCGCCCTCGTTCAGCGTCTTGTAGCCGTTCTCCTGGATAGCGGAGAAGTGCACGAAGACATCTTCACCGCTCGACCGTTGAATAAACCCGTATCCTTTGGCGCCGTTGAACCACTTCACTACACCCTGTTCCTTCATCGACCTTCTCCTTCTTCTGTGGTGAGCACTTGGGGAAAAACCTACGCTCGCCGCTCTTGCTCATGCTTTGGTCTCGTGGACCGCTTGAGGAGGCGGAAGCTTCGATTTCCTCAACCCAGAAACGGCGCGAGCCGCCCACGCGTCCGAAACGGTCGCGCTGAGGCAGCTCAATGTCGATTCAGAATTGGGGTTGTGCTTCCCAAACACCAAAACTTCCAATGCTATGGCCTTCCTGAACTTGCAGACGGCGTGCTCCCGGCGCGCCGTGCTCCTTTTATGGCAGGAACTTAGCCCAAAAGCAAGGAGAAAATTTACTTTCATACCGCAAGGTAACCACCCGCTCTTAGCCCTCTATGGAAGAATCAAACTACGGCATTTTGCGTGTCCCGGATGCGTTTCCCCTGTTCCGCGAGAGCCAGCACACATGGCTAAGACAGCCTTTTTGTACCCTGTCTTAAGGGAGATCGCGGTGGAGAATATCTCAAATCCCGGTACGAGCGCGGAGCAAGCGCCACCCGCTGGCCGGGGCTTTGATGCCACACAGCCGGCGGCAACTTCAAAGTGGTTCCTGTGGCGCAAGAGCGGCAAGGCCATCGCCGATTATCTGCTCGACGCCGAGGTGCATACCTACGCGTTCAGCGTCGCAGCCAACGCCATCATCTCCTTCATTCCATTAATTGTGCTGCTGTACACCATTGCACTTTCCGTCTTTCATTCGCAGGAGATGGTCAACGTGGTTAACAAGATCGTGGAGCAGTTTCTGCCAAGCACAGCCACACAGGCAACGGCGAAAGGTAACGAGGATTTTTTGGCGTTTTGGCTGAGGTGGGCGGCCCAGACGTCTGGCCGGCATGGTGTGCAGGCGCTCTCGTTGCTCATGATCCTGATCTCCTGCACGGGAATCTTCCTCCCGCTCGAAGTGGCTCTGAACCAGGCATGGGGCGTCACGAAGAGCCGCAACTACATCGTGAATCAGCTGGTCGCATTCGGGCTCGCGATCCTGATGGTGCTGCTGGCGCTGGGCAGCGTCCTGCTCAGCACCTGGCAGCGGCAACTCCTGGGGCTTATCTTCTTCCATCACACCGATAACTTCGTTTTCGCTGGAATCAGCTATCTGTGGCTGGCGCTGACGACGGGTGTCGCGTCTATCCTTTTCTTCTTCTCGATCTACTGGCTGCTGCCTAATCGACGCATTCCCCCGCGCCAGGTGATCCGCACATCGATCATTACTGGATTGATCTGGCTGGCAGCCAAGGAAGGCTATGTTGCGATCCTCCCGCACATGGACCTGAAGGCGCTGTATGGGCCGTTCTATGTGTCCGTGGGTCTGCTGTTCTGGGCTTACATCTCTGGACTGATCCTGTTTGCCGGTGCCCAGTTCAGCGCTCTTCCACCCGCAGAAAAGTCCGCCAAACCCCTGCCGTAAGTCAGCAAAACGCAGTGCCCTGAATTCCAACGGCCGGACACTCTTTTCGGTACAGGAGCCTGTTCCCCTTGCTAACCTGTGCGCTGTATTCTGAGGCTCCAATCTCAAAACTGGCGGAGGTGTTCGATGAAGAAGTGCGCGGCACTCGCTGTGATGCTGGCATCGTGCCTTTCTCTTGCGCAGCAGCCGGCAACCGCAAAGCCGGTGTTCCTGATGGATGGCCTGGGCAACCTGCACCATCTGGTTTCGACAAAGAACGCGGAGGCGCAGAAATTCTTCGACCAGGGACTGAGGCTGGTCTATGCTTTTAACCACGACGAAGCGGCGCGATCGTTTCACAGGGCAGCGGAACTCGACCCGCAGCTTGCCATGGCATGGTGGGGCGTGGCGCTGGCTGTCGGGCCGAACTATAACCTGCCTGTCGATCCCGAGCACGAAAAGATCGCAGCGGACGCGGTTGCCAGGGCGAAAGCACTCGCCGGAAACGCAACGTCTGTCGAGCGGGACTACATTGGAGCGATTGCCGCGCGTTTCTCGAGCGACGCCAAGCCCGACTATCACCAGCTCGATGTCAGTTACTCGAAGGCCATGGCGGAGCTGGCGCACAACTATCCCGATGACCTTGATGCCGCAACCCTGTATGCCGACAGCCTGATGAATCTGCGGCCATGGAAGCTCTGGAATGCCGATGGTACTCCCGCGGAAGGGACCAATGAAATTGTCGCGACGCTTGAAGGCGTGTTGCGACGCGATCCTAACCACATTGGCGCGATGCACTTGTACATTCATGCAGTCGAAGCTTCGCCGAATCCCGAGCGCGCGCTGCCCTATGCGAATCGCATTGCTGCGTTGGCTCCAGGGGCCGGACATCTGGTGCATATGCCCGCGCACATCTACGAGCGCACCGGCAACTTTGATGGGGCGCGCGTGCAGAACCAGGCCGCAGCCAAAGCCGACGAAGCCTTCGCCGCCTCAACGGGTCAGCAGGGCATGTACATGATGATGTACTACTCGCACAATCTGCACTTCGGCGCTGTTTCTGCGAGCATGCAGGGACATTGTGCGGATGCGATCTCGCAGGCCGAGAGGCTTGCCGAGAACCTGCGTCCGATGGCGAGCGATCCCCAGATGGGAGCGATGGTTGAGCCATTCATGGGGATCCAATATGCGATGGCGGTGCGGTGCGGCCGTTGGGACACGTTGCTGTCCCAGGCCGAGCCGCAGGCGCACACTTCGGCTCTGAAAGCATTCTGGCTCTACGGCCGCGGGATGGCACTGGCAGCACACGGAAAGCTCGACGAGGCCGATGCGGTTGCAAAGGAACTCTCCGCAATTGAAAAGGCGACGGCGAGAGACGAGATCTTCATGCCGCCAGTAGAAAATCACTCGTGGCAAATCTATCGCATCGCGAGCGAAATTCTGGCAGCGCGAATTGCAGCTTCACGCGGAAACAAGGCAAAGGCGATCGGTCTCCTGCGCGATGCGGTAGCGAACCAGGATCAGCTGCTCTACAACGAACCTGCTGACTGGTACTTCCCGGTGCGCGAATCGCTCGGTGGGATGCTTCTGCGATCCGGCGACGCCAAGGCCGCAGAGCAGGTTTTCCGCGACGATCTGACGCTGAATCCTCGAAATCCGCGCTCATTATTCGGTCTTGCTGAGGCGCTTTCGCAGCAACACCGCGACTATGACGCATCGTGGGTGAATCAGCAGTTTGAAGCAGCCTGGCAGGGAGCTGATGCGCCGCTGAAGATCGAAGACTTGTAGTCAGGGCCTTCTGAACGCGAAAGAGGTGCGACCATCCAGCCACACCTCAAAACGCCGGCAGGCTTTCAGATCTTAGTTGCCTGACTTCTGCGCGGGGGCCCGGACGGCAGCAAGATCCGTGTCTCCGAACTTGAGCGCGATGTTGTTCACTGCGCCATTCGCGTCGGCGATAAATCGAACGTCAGTCGGCGAATCGTTCAAGTAAAACTCAGTGTCGGAGGTGGCGATGAGGCCATACGGTGCCGGCTGTCCCTTCACAAAGGCGTAGAGCCTTCCATTGCGCATCGTGATTTGTAGGATCGTCGGTCCGATCAGGTAGTCACCCACGTAGCGTGCCAGGGTCTCCTGCGGAGGGTGGACAATTTTGCGCGCAACCGGAATCTGATACTTTGCTCCAAACAGAATTGCGGAGAGATCTTTGCAGATCTGAACGTAGGTTACGCTCTCAAAATTCTGCAACACGATAATGACTGCATCGTCATCGGGATAGCGCGTGAACTGGGAGACGAACCCGTTGACCCAGCCGCCATGCCCCACGTACTTATGCCCGAAGTCCTCGCCGATCATCCAGCCATAGCCATAGTCCGCTTGAATTGGAAGCGGCGGTGGCGCGATCATGTGCCCGTACGGTGTCCATGCCTTCGTGGTGAGAGCGTTGCTGAAAAGCTTGCCCGATTTCAATGCGCGATCGAATCGATACATGTCATCCACCGTTGATCGCAGGTCGCCGGCAGAGCCCGGATACGACGCGTCACCATGGGGTGCATTGATCAGGGTTTCCCCATCGAACCGATATCCGCTCGCACGATTGGGTACCACGTCCACGGCAAGATCATGAGCGGTTTGCGTCATTCCGGCCGGTTTGAGAATGTTCGCGGTTAGATAATCTCTGTACGATTCGCCTGTGACGTGCTCGATCACTCGCCCCAGCAGGATGTAACCCGAGTTACTGTAGCGCAGAACATCTCCCGGCTTGGTCAACAGCGGCTTGTCGGCATATTCCTTAAGTGCCTTCTCGACGTGCAGGCTGTCGGCGAGATCGGAATATGCCTTAGCGTTTACGAAGTCGGGGATGCCGGATTTATGGCAGAGCAACTGCTGAATCGTGATAGCGCTCCACGCCTCGGGCAGTTCCGGAACGTACTTCGCCACCGGATCGCTCAGGTTCAGCAATCCCTTTTCTTCGAGCTGCAGAATGCTGAGCGCGGTAAAACTCTTGGTGATGGAACCGATGCGGAAGACAGTCTCAGGTGTGTTGGCAACGTTCAGCTCAAAATTGGCGTTGCCGTACCCCTTGCGCAGGAGGATCTTGTCTCCCTTGGCAATGAGCACGACGCCGGAGAAGCGTCCCTGGTTTGCCCATGCAGTCAGATATGCATCCGCCTGAGCCCCGACGTCCTGGGTCCAGGCAATGGCCGTCATCCCCACTAACAAAACGCCACTGGCTAGTATTCGCGTCAAACAACGCATCGTATCGCTCCTAGAATTTCTCGCTGAAATGGTTCCTCCGATGGTACGTTTCGACGAAGACGTGCGTTCGCAAATCCGCTCAAACGAACATCGACCTGTGCTGGTTGTCACATATCGATGTGTATTGTGCTGTGGAGCAGTGATAAGAACGGAGACGCGAGGCGGAGCGTTACGCGAAGAAGTACCGAGGGTTACGAGACCTTGAACGCTTTCACCGCAATCGCATTTGGACCGCGGCCTGCGGGTAGCATCGTGAACATCTGGCGGTTTGCTGTGCGCACCACGGCCACATCGCCGGAGCGCGCATCAACTACGAAGAGAAGGTGGCCCGCCGTTGAGAAGGCGAGCGCCGAAGGGCCATCTCCAACATGGATGGATCCGACGCGCTTGCCGTCTTCGATGGAATAGACCGTGACTTCTTCCGAGTGCAGGTTGCCGACATAGAGCAGGGAATTGTCGGCGGAGACCAGGCCCCGTACCGGATATGCGCCCATCAGATAAGCGCCGGCCACATCGTCGGTGCTGGCGTAGATCTCAGAGATTGAGTTCGACAGCGAGTTTGCGACAAAGACCTCGCCGCCATCTGGTTTGAGTGCGAGTTGTACAGGCCCGCGGCCTACATCGAGCAGAGACTCAAGCTGATCCGTGGCGGCCGGGCGTCCATCGGTTCGCGCTTTGTGCGCGAGCTGGATAGCCATCACCTGGTGGCCTGCAGAGCAGGCTGCGAAGGCCTTCGAAGAATCAGGCAGGATGACCACGTCGTTGGCGCCGGGACAACCTTCGATCACCGTGCGCACCTTGTGCGCAGTCGTTTCGATAATGCTGATGGAATTGCCGCCCGCGATTAGCGACAACCAGGGTTTCGCCGTCGGGCGAGACGCGCGCTGCGGCTGGATCTTCTCCGACGCCAATCTGCGCCACTTCCCGGCGACTCCTCAGGTCGAGGACAGAGATGCTGTTCGAGCCGGAGTTGACGATGTAGGCAACTTTACCCTCGGCGTCGACCGTAATGGCCACGGGCAGCTTATGCACCGGGATCGTGGCCGCAACCGAGTTGTTCTCGGCGTTGATCACCGCGACAGAACCGAGCCCTACGGACGTGCCGGAGTTAACCACATACACTTCGTCGCGTACGGGGTTGACGGCGACGCCGATCGGGTTTTGGCCGACGGGGATTTCGCGATCGACGCGAACGTTGACGACATCGTAGACCGAGACCGTTCCGCTGCCGCCATTGGTTACGTAGGCGTATTCCCGGTAGTTCGGAGCATACTGCGGAAAGTCATGCTGCCGGCATGCGGTGAGGGAAACAGTCGCCAGCGAAGGATGCAGCCACGATTCCAGCTCTCAGAATCGAGACCTGGGACACCCAGCTTCTCCTTGCAATGGGTTTGCTACTTGGCTTTGGCGGCATGGGATTCCGCTGCGGCGGTCTCGATGTGAATGCCGCGGGGCAGCTTGCGATGGACGATCGGGGCGATCTGCTCGATTTCGTCCATCATCTGTGCAAACTGATCGGGATAGATCGATTGCGGTCCGTCAGAAAGGGCCATCTCCGGCTTGTGGTGAACCTCGACGAGGATGCCATCGGCACCGACTGCTGCTGCAGCACGCGCCATGGGCAGAACCTTGTCTCGCTTGCCGGTGCCATGGCTAGGGTCGACGAGAATAGGCAAGTGGCTGAGCTTCTGCACGGCGGGAACGATGCTGAGGTCGAGCGTGTTGCGGGTGTGGTCGGCGAAGGTGCGCACGCCGCGCTCGCAGAGAATGACTTCGTAGTTGCCCTCGCTCATGATGTATTCGGCGGCCATTAGAAATTCATCGAGAGTTGCACTCATGCCGCGCTTTAGCAGGATGGGCATACGCAGCCGTCCGGCGTGTTTCAGCAGCGAGAAGTTCTGCATGTTGCGCGCGCCAATTTGCACCACGTCGGCCCACTCGGCGACCAGATCCAGCGTCTCGTTGTCGATGGCTTCGGTGATGATGCGCAGGCCAAATTGGTCGCGTATTTCGGCCATGATCTTGAGAGCGTCAACACCGAGGCCCTGGAAGGCATAGGGCGATGTGCGGGGCTTGTAGGCGCCTCCGCGGAAAAACTGCGCGCCGGCGGCCGCGACCTGCTCGGCGATGGCGAAGGCTTGTTCGCGGCTCTCGATGGAGCAGGGACCGGCGACGATGGCCAGGTTTTGTCCGCCAATGGTGGCGTCAGTGCCGGGAAAGCGGATGATGGTGTCTTCTTCTTTGACATCGCGGCTGGCCAGTTTATATGGCTTTGAGACGCGAATCACGTCCGCTACTCCGGCGAGGTCTTCGAAATTTCCGCGGTCGATTTCTCCGGGGTTGCCTGTAATTCCGATCGCCGTACGTTGCGCACCCGGCATTGGATGCGGGCGGTATCCCAGGGCTTCGATATGGTCGCAGACGGCCTGGATCTGTTCCGCTGTGGCCTGCGCGTTCATGACGACTAACATCACCGGATCCTCACAGTAAGTTTACGGCAAACGGCGGAAATCTGCGTTTCCAGCCGGGTTCTGGGCTTTCGCCCCTAGTTGGTCTGGCGCGATTTGCGCTCCGCTTTGCGCTTTTCGTTCCGCCACTTGAGGCCGAGAAAGGCCAGGTATCCGAGTTGGATCACCCAGGTAACGGTGTAAGCCGCGGCGACGAATTGATGATCGAGAACGTTGCTCTGGTCCATCTGAAAAAACTCCTGTTTGTGACGATTCGGCTCTAGTTCACTCCAGCCAGAGCCTCTTCTGCTTCGAGAGCGGCATATTGCTGGTGACGGCGTTCCACCTTGTAGCGGAGGAACAGCACCAGCAGACCCCAGCAGAACCACGCCAGCATATTCCAGAGGAGCGCGTTGACCATGGTCGGATCCTTCATGCCAGAACCCGGGTCGCCGCCAAAGACCGGCGCTGGATGCTGCGTACGCCACCAGCGGTTCGACATGTACACAATGGGAACGTCAAGCGCGCCGAAGATGCCCAGCACGGCAGCCAGCGTCTGCATTTGCGGACCTGCGGCGAAGCGCCGCAGCAGCAGGTAGCTCACGTAGATCAGCCAGAGCACTAGCGTCGTCGTCAAGCGTGCATCCCACGTCCACCAGATGCCCCATGCGCGGCGTCCCCACAGCGGACCGGTCGTCAGGACCACGGTGCAGAAAACCACGCCGACTTCAGCGCCGGCCAGCGCCCACGCATCGCCAATCTGCGCGCGATTGGGATTGCTGCGCCTATACGCGAGAAAGACGATGGAGCCGGCGAGGCTGACGGCGAAGAAAGAAAACGCAACGGTCGCTGAGGGTACGTGGTAGTAAATGATACGGAAAACGTAGCCCTGCATCGCGTCGTCAGGCGCGACGTAGATGGCCTGGTAGTATCCCCAGATCATCAGCAGGATGGTGATGGCGGGAAAGAGGGTGAGTAAAACTTTTTTCATACAGTTTCCTGGGCGAACATTCTAAGTTTACGCCGCCATTGACGCGGCGTTCTCCATCGTTGGGTGGACACTTTACTCCGCATGAAACACCACGTCGAACAGCAAATAGCTTACGGTGGCGAAGATGATGTCGTAGCCGGTCAGCATCTTGATCCAGACCCACGGATCGCCGTCTCCGGTGAAAATCGATCTCGTGGCCTGCACCATCCCCAGCAACGCCGGAATGAAAATCGGAAACAGGATCAGGGACAGAAGCAGTTCGCGGTTCCTGCTGCGGATCGAGAGAGCGGCAAAAAATACTCCGTTGCCCACCAATGCCCATGTTCCCAGCGGGAGCACCAGCGCCAGCAGCCACGCCTGCCCCGCGATATGCAGGTTGTACATGACAAAAAAGAAAGGGGCCAGCGCGATCTGAACGATGGTGACGAAGATGAAGTTGACGAGCACCTTCGCGAAATAGAGTTGCGCGCCTGAGCTGGGGGTCATGCGCTGCGCATCCATTACCTGGTGCCGAATTTCGCGCGCCCACGCCTGGTTGAGCGCTGATACGGAGGCGAACATCGTCGCCACGCTCAGCACGCCGCCTGCAATCTCCTGGGAAAAAGAACCGCGCGGATCGAACGCAATCGAAAACAGCACAACCACAAGTCCAGAGAAGAACAACATCGAGACGATGGCATCGAGCGAGCGCCACTCGATGCGAATGTCCTTGGCGAAATGCGTCCAGAATACGGAGTTCATGCGGAGTGGCCCTCCGCAGTCAGCCGTGGCCCGTCTTTGATCAGATCGGCGGTTTGCACTTCGACATCGAGTGCGTGTGCGGCTTTCAAATAGTCATCGGGGCTGAGAATCAGTTGCGTGCCGCGCGTGCCTGCCGAGACGCTGATGGTGTCGAATAGAAGCGCCGTCTCGTCGATATAGACCGGGAAGACTTTTCTTGAGCCGAACAGTGTAACGCCACCCCGAATATAGCCAGTCAGTGGTTGCACGTCCTTCAGCGCAGCCATCTCTGCCTTGCGCAGACCTGCGGCGCGCGCAAGTTTCTTGAAGTCGAGTTCAGCGTCGCCGGGAATGACGGCGAACCGGTAAACATTTGGGCCACCCGTTACCAGCAGTGTTTTGAAGACCTGTTGCGGCGGCATACCGATCTTTTTCGCCACGGTGATTGCAGAAAGATCTTCCGGGTCCACTTCGTATTCGCGGAGTTCGAATGGGATGCCGAGCGATTCGAGAAAGCGTGCGCCGTTGGTCTTCATAGCGTCGGACTCCCCGGCGCGAAATCGGCGACGCGCCCGGCCTTCAGGCGCAGCACCCAGTCGGCGATCGGCGCGGCATGCTCGCGCTGGTGCGTGGTGATCACAATGGTGCGGTTCTTCTGCCGGAATCCGGCCAGCAGTTCGACCATCTGGCGGGTCGACTCAATATCCATGTTGGAAAACGGCTCGTCGAGCAGCAGCAATTCTGGTACGGACATCAGCACCCGAGCGAGCGAGGTGCGCTGACGCATACCCTGCGAGTACTGGCCGAGCGTGCGCGTTAAATCGGGATCCAGCCCCACCTGGCGCAGCGCATCGGCGGGATCGAGGCACGGACGGCCTGGATAAAGGCTGGCAAAATAGCGCAAGTTCTCCTGCCCGGTGAACTCGTCGTAAAGCATGGGCGCATGGCTCATGTAGCCGATGCGAGCCCGTGCGTCGTGAGGTTCTTCACCGCCAAACACCTTGATTGTGCCGCCGGTTGGACGCAAAAGACCTGCCAGAATGCGCAAGAGCGTCGACTTACCCGCGCCATTTTCGCCGATCAGCACATAGCACTTGCCGGCCTCAAGATCGACCGAGACCTGGCGCAATGCGGCAAACGAGCCAAATAGTTTGGATACGTTCTCGAGACGGGCGCAAAGGGTGGAACTCGGGGCCTCCGGGGCTTGCGCTGTCATGGAATCAATTCGTGGCGATACCAGCGGGGGCGCTTCCCGGTTGAGAAACTGGCGCGGCGTTCGCGCGCGGGTTGGCGGGAGCGGGCTGGACGGGCGCCATTCCCGGCTTGCCGCCAGGTTGAGCCGGTGCGTACTTGCTGGCGCACTTTGCCTGCAACGCAGTTGCATGGAAAACGCCGTCGTGGCCGATGGTGCCCATCGCAAGGGCCTGTGCATCGTCTTTGAAAGTATCGGGCGGCGGCTCGGAGCCCTTGTAAATCACGGTCAGCTTGCGACCCTGGCGGCTTTGGGCGAGTGACTCTCAAATTCATTGAGAACGAACGTCACGTGTGGCCCATCCTGCTGGATGGAACCGGGCTGAACGAAACCCTCCACGCGAAGATTGCTTTTGTATGCTTTGTCGCCCATCTTGTTGAGTTCGGCCACAGTGACGTAGTAGCTCTTGCTGGAGCCGTAGCCGGTAAAGGCCAGCCAGCCGATAGTGCCAAGAATGATCGCGACCGCAATCCCGATCCGGACCGAGTTGGAGTTCTTCTTCATATCCCGACTTTTACGATACGAGGGCTTGTGAGGCGGGTCAATGGCGCGAGCCAACATAAGTGATCTGAATCACAATTTGAGCCGCCGCTTCCATTTTCCCACTCTGGGCGTTTGAAGTTCCGTTTAGTGCGCAGTTTCAAGGGTTTGCGCGGCTCTTTCCAGACAATGAGCCAGCACGGCGAGCTGTTGCGCTGCCCGGTTGGAGTCTTTGGCTTCAATGGCCTCATTCACGCCGGGGATCACCACTGCCGCGTAGCCTGTGTACTCGCCCGGCGCATAAATGGTGTGCTTGTACCAGGATCGGTTGGGCAGGCCTTGCGGCGAGAGCAGTGCCGTTTCCGCCGCGCGCAGGGTCGCGTTGAACTCGGCAATGTCGGCTGGTGGGTTCGTCTGCAAGTGGTGCGCGTGCACGGCTGCTGCAGCGAATTTTGTCGTTGCTTCGAGGGCAGGCCCGAAATCGAGACCGGAAAGACCGTCATCGCCAGCTTTGCGTTTCGCCGATTCGATATAAGCCTTCACTTCGCGCGCGTACTCCTCGTAGTCATACGGCAGCACTTCGGTATCGGCCATACGCACAGCTTCAAGTCCGAGCACGCGCGCCATTTGCTGCAGGTAGACGAAGTGCGGATCGGCGTTCATTACGAACCAGGCGTAGTTGTCGAAGACCGAGTGGTACACCCCGTAAGGGCCCCCTGAGCCGATGTCGGTGGAAGGCACACCCTCATGCTGCAGAAATGGCGTGAAGTCCGATCCTGAACCGAGATCGCTCACGTGCACCTCTGCGCTGGGCGTCGGCGGAGCATTGCTGGCACGATGCTCGTTGGGGCCGTGGCGGTTTGCTCGCCACTCCTGATAGACCGTATCGCCCATGGGGCTGGGCACGGATTTCGCAATCTCCCGCATGAAGTTCTTGAGCGAGGGAACGGCGGAGGCAGAAAAATCAGGACCAGCCACGGCCACATCGACGTTGAAGTACGCGACCGCATTGCGCAGCTGCTGCGCGTGCTGCTCTACCCATTCAGTGGATCCGATCAGACCCTCTTCTTCCGCGTCCCAGCTGCAGAAGACGATGGAGCGTTTCGGCCTCCAACCCTCTTTCAGCAGCGCGCCCACGCCATGCACAGCCTCCAGCATGCTCGCGGTGCCGCTGTTGGGGTCGACCGCGCCGTAGACCCACGCATCGCGATGATTGCCCACGACCACCCAGTCTTCCGGAGACTCTGTGCCCTTGACCCTGCCGACGACATCCCAGATCGTCCGTCGTTCGTAGTCCTGCTGTGAGACGAGATGCACGCGCACGCCGCCCGGGCCGAGGTGATACCGGAAAGGAAGCGCGCCCTGCCAGCCCTGCGGCACACCGGGGCCTTTCATTGCCTGCAGAATCGGTGCTGCATCGTGATAGCTGAGCGGAATGGAGATGATGTGCGGCTGGTTGCCTTCCGGATTGATGCGCGCCGAGTCAGGCAGATCGGGTGTTGACGCAACTCCTGGGGTCTCAGGATCTCCGGGATACTTGAACAAATACTGAACCGACCCGCGCTGCACGCCCGTCTCAGGCCTCCATGGACCCAGCGGATACGGATCGCCTTTGTAGTAGCCGTCGTCCTGCGGGTCGGAGTAGATGAGGACGCCAATGGCGCCGCGCTGTTCAGCAATGTAGACCTTGACGCCGCGGAAGTTTGCGCCATAACGCACGAGCACGATCTTTCCGTGCAGATCAACGTGCTGTTTCGCCAGCTCGTCATAGTCTTCCAGACGGCCGTAGTTGGCGTATACGACCTCGCCGGTTACATCGCCCGATCCCGACGATCCATTGAAGGGCATCACCACGCGCGGGTCGTTTTCATAGGGGTCGCCCCCCACGTGTTCCGGTGTGGGGCCGGACATGAGCTGCTTTCCGGACGCATCGAATGCCTCCACCTTCACAACCTTGGGCTGGTTCATCAGCACGCGATAGGGAACGATCTCGGTGTCGAGGCCGGCGGCGCGAAACTTCTCTGCAACGTATTCAGCCATCCTGTGATCTTCGGGGCTCGATGCGATATGCGGCTCGGCCGTCAGGGTCTTCAGATGCTCGCCGGCAAGCTTCGCGTTGGGTACCGCGAGAAACTTCTCTTCGATACCGTGTTCCTTGTTGAAGTCGGTGTAGCCCAGAATCTGGGCTGGACCCGAGATAGCTGCAGGCGTTGCAGATTGCGCCTTGCTGTGTTGTGGATTGAAGGCAGAAAGTGAAGCCAGAAGAAATGAAGCAATCGGAAGCCTGCGAGTCATCATCAAGCGAAACCTTTGACGAACGAGAGTGGGGTGAGGAAGTGGAGGCACAAACAATGTTTCACGGGGCTCTGCACAATTCCCACAGCTTACACTAAGAATTCGGGAGACTCCCCCTGCATACCCGGCCCAAAGTGAACGAAGAGAACCTGGCAGCTGCCAGTGACGAGGCAGCAGCAATTGTCCCTGGGGCGATCGTTCCAGAATTGCCGCCGGCCGAAACCGCCGAGTTGCCTCAGGCCATTCGCGCCCTGCGCAACCCCAACTTCCGCCTCTTCTGGGCCGGCAACTTTACCTCCAACATCGGCACCTGGATGCAGAATGTGGCACAGGGCTGGCTGGTGCTTACACTCACCAACTCCGCTTTCTGGCTTGGTTTTGTAGGCTTTGCGGGGTCGATTCCGTTTCTCTTCGTCACGCTCTTCGGCGGAGTCGTTGCCGACCGCGTCAACAAACGCCGCCTGCTGCTGGTGACCCAGACCATCATGATGGTTCTGGCGTTCCTGCTCGCTGGCTTGACGTACTTTCAGGCCATTGGCGTATGGGGTATAGCGGCCATCGCTTTTGGAAACGGCGTGTCGATGGCGATGAATGCTCCCAGCTACCAGGCGCTGGTGCCGAAGCTCGTAAAGCGCGAAGACCTCACCAACGCCATCGCCCTCAACTCTGCCCAGTTCAACATGTCGCGCATTCTGGGACCCACGCTGGGCGGATATGCCATGGCCCTGCTGGGCATGGCGGGCAACTTCTTTTTGAATGGCGTGAGCTTTCTGGCCGTGCTGTGGGCGCTGGTACACATCGAATATCCCGAAGAGAAACTCAGCCAGCATCAGAGCATGTGGGACAGCCTGCACGGCGGATTTGCCTACCTGCGCAGCAATCCGCAAATGTGGGTGCTGGTCCGGATGACTTTATGCGCGAGCTTCTTCGGGTTTCCGTTCATTACGTTCATCCCCTACTTCGCTAAAGTTCAGTTGAACGCTGGCGAACGAGGACTGGGATTGCTGCTCGCATGTTCAGGGGTCGGCTCGGTGCTGGGTGCGATGACCATCGCCATCTCTGGCGTGATTCGGCATCGCGGCCGCGTGCTCACGGGATGCGGGATCGTCTTCTTTCTGGCGATTATCGGCTTCAGTTACTCGCACCGATTCGCACTGTCGGGGTGCCTGGCGTTCTGCGAGGGCTTCAGCGGAATCCTGATGATCTCCTGCTTCAACGTGTCGATCCAGCACCTGTCGTCGGATGCGATGCGCGGCCGCATGATGAGCATCTATGCCACCAGCTTTCTGGGGCTTCCACCCATCGGTGCCTTGCTGGCCGGCGAGCTTTCGCGCCACATCGACACAGGCCACGCTCTGGCGATGATGGCTAGCGTGGCTCTGCTGTCGTTTATCGGCTTCTTTGCGTTTTCGAAGCCGCTCCGCGAACTGGACTAGGCAGCGTTCAAGAAACGAATCATGCCACCAGCTGTGTGCAATGCGAACAGCGCTTGGCTGCCGATGGAATATCGCTGAGGCACTCCGGGCATGCCTTCGTCGCCGGCGGTACCTCGGGAACTGGCTTATGGAACCGCGCCATCAGCGCGTTGGCAGGCACCACAATAAAGAAGTACACGGCCAGTGCAACCAGGAGGAATGCGATAACAGCATTCAGGAAGTTGCCGATCATGATGTGATCGAACTGAATGGCGCTGAAGTCCGGCTTGCCCACTAGATTGCCGATGAAGGGAGTGAATACGTCCTTGACCAGGGACGTTACAACCGTTCCGAATGCACCGCCGATAATGACGCCGACTGCCAGATCGAGGACGTTCCCACGAAGTACAAAATCACGAAATCCCTTCAGCATATCTACCTCCTGAAAGTCATTGCGCACATGCTACCCGACAGGCCCGACGATCCGATAACAAAAAAAACTTCAATCCATTCGTTGCCCGCTGTGCGTCTGCCTATCTTACACAGCCTCAATTAAAAGTGCATGTGATGCTGACGAAAGACGCGGACCCGACTACAGCGGATAGGCCACCAGAAACACGATCAGCGTGAGAATCATGAGATCGGAGTAGAGCAGGATCAGCACCCCCGCATGATACAGGCTCCATTTGCCCCTCAGGCAGCGGCCTGTTTCCGCCATCCCCCAGGCGGCAAGCAGTAGCGATGCAAACTGCCACGACGACCCATGCAGCTTCTCGATGTGTGGAAACCCCGCCAGCAAGAGGCTTGCAATAAACGAAGCAAGCGAGAGCACGATGCCGCGCGCGAGTGACTTGTGCCGCAGCCGAAAGATGGCAAGAAGGGGAGACACGACTCCTACAACTGTAGACGCAGCCGCCTACCCAGCGACCAATTCCATTTCCTTGAGCGACACGGTGTATGGCGCTCGCAACACGCCGCGCTCCGTGATAATGGCGGTCACGTACTTCGCCGGGGTCACATCAAACGCCGGATTGCAGATGCCCACGCCATGCGGCGTGAGCTGCTTGCCGCCGTGATGTGTCACTTCTTTTGCCGAGCGCTCTTCGATCGGAATCGCATCGCCCGTTGCAGTCGCCGTGTCGATGGTGGACCACGGCGCCGCACAATAAAACGGGATGCCGTGCTCCTTCGCAAGGATGGCCACGTTGTACGTGCCAATCTTGTTTGCGAAGTCGCCATTGGCCGCGATACGGTCCGCACCCACAACTACGGCCTTGATTTTGCCGGCACGCATCAGGCTTGCCGCCATGTTGTCGCAGATGACCGTCGTGGGAATGCCATCGGCCATCAGTTCCCACGCCGTGAGCCGCGCGCCCTGCAGAAACGGGCCGTGTCTCGTCTGCGTATACGTGAATCCGCTTGCCCCGTTCCACCGCAGATCGAATCACGCCAAGCGCCGTCCCGTATCCGCAGGTGGCCAGCGCACCGGCATTGCAGTGGGTCAGCACACCGCCCTCGTCCGGCAGCAGTGCACCGCCAAAGGCTCCCATGGTTTTGCAGGCAGCAATGTCTTCCTCGTACATGGCGTGCGCTTCGGCGAGCAGTTCTGCTGGATGTCGGTGAACGGAGCGCAGGCAGCAACCATGGCCGAGAAAACGCGCTTCATCCGGTCGATAGCCCAGAATAGATTCACCGCCGTGGGCCGCGTGCCTGCAAGCCGTGCGCAAATCTTTTCGAACTCCGGCTCAAACTCCCGCACGGTCTTGGCCTTGCTGCGCAGAGCCCCCAGGGCGACACCGTAAGCGGCAGATACGCCGATCGCCGGCGCCCCACGCACCACCATGGTGACGATGACGTCGGCCACCTGTTCATAATCCGTGGCCAGCACATAGCTTTCCTCGAGAGGAAGCTTCGTTTGATCGATAAAACGGACGCCTTCCGGGGTCCAGGCAAGGGTAGGAATCATGCTCTCTTAGTTTAGCTCGGTACTCGTCCAAACGGTGAAGAGGCAGTGCCTTGAAAAGGTTTTCATTTTCTGCTGGACGAGCCGCAGTCCTCGTCGGTAGAGTGATTTGGGTATTGTCGAACTCACGCGCCGGCAAGTTTCAAATTCACAGGCCAAACGCTTCAGCCGTGTGAAGTCTCGATAAATCAGGGGAGCCGTCTTGCAACTCACCTTTGTCGATTGGCTGATCATGCTGCTGTATTTCGTGTTTGTGCTGGGCATCGGTTTTGCCCTCAAGCGCTACATGAAAACCAGCAAGGACTTCTTCCAGGCTGGACGCGCGCTGCCTGCGTGGATCTGCGGCCTGGCCTTCATCAGCGCCAACCTCGGCGCGCAGGAAGTTATCGGCATGGGCGCCTCGGGCGCCAAGTACGGCCTGGAAACCGCACAGTTCTACGGCATTGGCGCTATCCCCGCCATGGTCTTCGTCGGCATCTTCATGATGCCGTTTTATTACGGATCAAAAGCGCGTTCTGTCCCCGAGTTCCTGCTTCTTCGCTTTGACGAAAAGACGCGCGCCTTGAATGCCTGCTCCTTTGCCGTGATGACCGTCTTCAGCTCCGGCATTTCAATGTATGCGATGGCACGGCTCATCCAGGCGCTGCATGTCTTCGACGGCCTGTTCCGCACTTTCGGCTGGGCGCCCGAGGGCATCTTCACTTTTTCTATTGTGATGTCTGCCGTGATTGTGCTGCTGTACATCTTCCTCGGCGGCCTCACCAGCGCCATCTACAACGAGGTGCTGCAATTCTTCCTGATCATAGCGGGCTTTCTGCCTCTGGTCTTACTCGGCCTGAAAAATGTCGGCGGATGGAATGGGCTGAAGATGGCGGTTTCCGCCGTCGATCCGCGCATGATGCACGAGTGGCATGGCGTAATGCACGCAAGCACCAACCCAATGGGGATCGATATCATCGGCATCGGCATGGGCCTCGGATTCGTCCTCGGCTCCGGCTACTGGTGCACTGACTTCCTCGTAATCCAGACCGCGATGGCCTCGCACAACATGAAGTCCGCGAGGCGCGTTCCGCTGATCGCCGCCGTACCCAAAATGGTATTCCCGTTCCTGGTGATTGTGCCCGGCCTCATCGCAATCTCGCTGCCTACGCCACACACGGTGACCACGGTGCGTGAAACCAACGGCGTGATCTATCACGACACCACAGTGGTTCCAAAAATTGCCGAAGAGGGCCGCGGAATCATTCCCGCGAAGATCAACCCCGTCACCGGCAAAGCAATGCTCGACGCCAGCGGAAAGCCTCTGCTCGACTACGACATGGCCACGCCCAACATGCTGCTGCACTATTTCCCGACGGGAATTCTCGGCCTCGGACTCACCGCACTGCTCGCAAGCTTTATGAGCGGCATGGCCGGCAACGTCACGGCCTTCAATACCGTATTTACCTACGACCTCTACCAGTCCTATATTCACAAGGGCGCAAGTGACCGGCACTATATGGCGGTCGGCCGATGGGCTACGGTTGGCGGCATCCTGCTGTCCATTGCGACTGCGTACGCCGCCATCAACTTCAACAACATCATGGACACGCTGCAGCTTGTTTTCAGCTTTGTGAACGCGCCGCTGTTTGCGACGTTCCTGCTGGGCATGTTCTGGAAGCGTACAACGGGCCATGCTGCGTTTACCGGCCTCATCTCCGGCACAGTAGCCGCAATGTTGCATCACGGACTCACGCTGCCCATCGAGGCGCATGCCGGGATTCACGGCGGATGGATCACGGTGGTGCATCACTATCCCAGCGACATGGCGCAGAACTTCTGGGGCGCGATCTTCGCTTTCAGCACCAACTTCATCGTCACTGTGATTGTGAGCCTGTTTACCAAGCCGCGGCCAGAATCGGAACTCGTCGGCCTGGTGCATTCGCTTACCCCCAAGCCGCCGCGCGAGCACGACCGCTGGTGGAAGAGTCCCGAAGCACTTGGCGTCGCCGTTCTGCTCGGCGCCATCGCGCTGAATATTTTCTTTGCCTGAGCCGGAAGGAGAACCATGAATCTCGACCTGCGCATTCCCATGGGACTGATGTTTACCTTCACCGGCGCCATCATGACGGCCTGGGGCATCAAGACCAATGGCGACGCCACACTTTATGCAAAGAGTCTTGGGATCAATGCGAATCTCTGGTGGGGTCTGGTGCTGCTGGTCTTTGGGCTCACTATGTACATTCTTGGCCAGCGAAGCCAGCGCCGGCTTGCGAAAGAGCCGCCACCGCCAGTGGAAGAAGGTGAAGTGCGGCGCGGACATTGAAACGAGGAAATAAGGGATTTGGGATCAGCACTACGCGATGCTCTTGCGAAGCATCCACCTGAAAACCACGTAAAGCACGGGCACATCCACCAGCCATATCACGTAAAAAAACCAATCTGACGGGCCCGAGTGGCCCGCTAGTTCCATGTGTAATACGGGTTCGAGTTTCCAGAGGACCGGAGTGAGCATCATCGTAACGATCCAGCCGAGAGGCAGCCCGGTCAAGACAGCGAAAACCAGTGCCAGCCAGCACGTTTCACGTTGATTCCTCGTCTCGGTGGCACCATGCTATCGAAGCGAGAGCTACATGGCAATCGGTCCTCACCGGAAATTGATACGGTCCTCATCGACGCTGCGCCTACACTTGTAGCAGCGATGAAACGCAAGACCATCGAGCACTACGAAATCATTCGCCGCCTTGGCGCGGGCGGCAGCGGCGTGGTGTATCTGGCCAACGACACGCTATCTGCAGCGCCCCGTCGTGCTCAAAATTCTGCGCACCGGCCTGCTCTCGGCGCAGCAACTCCGCACCACCGTCCTGCGCGAAGCCCGCCTCGCCTCCGCCATCGAGCACCCCAACGTCTGCGCCATCTACGAAGTGGGCGAGGCCGGCGACGAGGGCTACATCGTCATGCAGTATGTGCCCGGCCAGTCGCTCGATCAGCTCATCGAGCGTGGCCCGGCCACTCCGCAGCTTTTGCTCTCCGTCGGCATCCAGATTGCCGATGGCCTGCAGGCGGCGCACACCCTCGGCATCTTTCATCGCGACCTGAAGCCGCAGAACGTGATGCTCACCGACGGCGGCCTGGTCAAGATTCTCGACTTTGGCCTCGCGCGCCGCCTCCGGCCTGAAGACGCCAGCTTCGATCCGTCAAAGCCTGCGCTCGCGAAAGACGCCTCGGTTGCCGCGACTTACACCGCGCGCGGCGGCACTATTCGCTACATGGCGCCCGAGCAGTTTGTTACCGGCCAGTCCAGCGTGCAGTCGGATGTATGGGCGCTCGGCGTGATCCTGTACGAACTTGCCAGCGGCCGTCATCCTTTTTCGCGCCCCGATGCCGAGGACTTTCAAACCATCCGCGCCATCCAGTTTTCTGATCCCGTCGACCTCAGTGAGATCGTTCCTGACATCTCGACGGAATTGAAAAGCGTCATCGCCACCTGTCTTGAAAAGACGCCTGCCACCCGCTACGCCTCTGCCGCCGAAGTGCGCGAAGCTCTCAAGACCATCATGAAGGCGCTGCAGATCGAAACCGGCGCCATTCCCGGTGAGGCCGCGGCGTACCTGCCCACAACCGAGGCCGAAGCCGAAAAGCGCACCACCGGATTTCTCTCCATGCTTGCCGAGCGCTTTCGCGAGTCGGCGGGCGACAGCGCAAAGCAGAACTCCATCGTCGTGCTGCCGTTCGCCAATCTTGGCGCGACTGAAGTAGCTCCGCTCTACGGCTACGCTCTTGGCCGATGCGATTGCGGCGCGGCTGGCGCGCATTCAGGCGCTCGTGGTCAGGCCGTCGAGCACGCTCATGTCGATCCCAATTGCGCAGATGGATCCGCTCTCCATCGGTCAGCGCTTGCTGGTTTCCTATGTACTCGCCGGCAGCTTTCTGCGCTCCGAAATCGGCTTCGATCTGAACTGGCAGTTGCTCGACGTCACCTCGCAAAGCGTGCGCTCCGGCGGAGCCATCCGCGTCGCCTCGCTCGACCTGATCGCGGTACAAAGTGAAATTTCAAACGAAGTCTTCGCCGCCCTGCATGGCCTTGGTGCAGCCGACCAGATGGACGCGCCTCGCCCTGCCTTACGCGACGGCTCGTTGCCGGGTCCCGTGAGCGAAGAGTATCTGCAGGCGCGCGCGATGCTCAGTTCGTTCATGGTGCGTACCGGCTCCAAAGCAGACCTCGATAAAGCCCACGCGCTGTTTACTAGTGTTACCACCAAGGACCCGGAGTTTGCCGCCGGCTGGAGCGGCCTCGGCATCGCCGAACTGCAATACGTGCGCCACGGCTTCGGCGGCCAGATTCACGTGATGCATGCGCGCCGCGACTTCGATGAAGCGCTGCGCCTCGATCCCGCCGCCACGGAAGCGAATCTCTATCGCATCTACATGCTGCTCTCGCGCGGCGAAAAAGAATCGGCGCGCCACGGCATTGCCAACCTGCTGGCCTCTGCCCACAACGACTGGAACGTGCACATGGTGGCCGGCATCGCCTTGCGCGGCGACGGCATGTACGACGAGTCGCTGGTGGAGTTCAATCGCGCACTCAAGCTCAACCCGGCGAACGCCGCCATCCTCTACAACCACCGCGCGCGCGTCTATCAGTATCAGAACCAGATTGAGCTGGCCGGCGATGAATTGGAAAAGGGGCTCGCTCTTGAGCCACGTCATCCGCTGCTGCGCACCTCGGCGGGATATCAGCAGATGCGCATGGGCAATCTTCCTGAAGCAATCGAGATCCTCGAACGTGTCATTCGCGACGACGAATCTCTGCGTATCGCCGTTCCCACCTTGGCCATGTGCTACGTGCAAGTGGGTGAGCGCTCTCGCGCCGCTGCGCTGCTGAAGGATGAAACCCTTGCAGCCGCCGAAGCCGACAGCGAGATGGCTTACCGCCTGGCCACTTACTTCGCCGTTGAAGGCGACTCCAGCGAGGCGCTCCATTGGCTGCGCCGCGCCATCTATCTCGGCAATGAGAACTATCCGTGGTTCCAGAAGAATCCCTGCGTGGAATAATCTACGCACCAATGCCGACTTCGAGCGCATCCTCGAGGATCTGAAGAAAGGCTTTCGCCGCAACCAGAAAACCTGGAAGCGCCTGCTCGAACAAGTACCGCCCGAGGCGGAATAATGACTCATGCTTCTTGAACACGCTACCAGGCCGACTTTCCCGAGATTATCGATCTCGTCAACGCTGCCTATCGCGGCAACGGCGCCGTTGCAAGCTGGAACATCGAAACGGGGATCATCGAGGGCACGCGCCTGACAGATTCACTGCTGCGCCAGGATCTCGCAGCAAAGCCGCACGCGCATTTCCTGGTCACTCGCGACACTGAAAGCCGCGCCATCATCGGCACCGTATGGCTGGAGCCCGTGAAAAATGATGCGTGGTACCTGGGGCTGTTTACGGTTGCTCCAGCACTGCAAAAGCAGCATCTCGGCCGCGCTCTGCTCACCGCTGCTGAAGACTTCGCCATTGCGCACGGCGCCCGCTCCATCCGCATGGGCGTTCTCAGTGTGCGCGATACGCTGATCGCCTGGTACGAACGGCGCGGCTATCACCGCACAGGCGAAACCGAGCCATATCCGTATGGCGACAACCGTTTCGGCACGCCTCTTCGCGATGATCTGGAGTTTGCGATTCTGGAGAAGCGCTTTCTAGCTGAGATCGTCTCGTCACCGCTTATCATGGAGTACGGTCCTGAATCTGCACGTCGAGTCGCACATGAAATCTCTCGCACATCGTTTCGCGCCGTAGCTTTCTTCTGAACGCGACTGCGACCGTAGGCATCGGCACGATTGCTCCGAACTTTTCTTTCGCAGCAGTCCGGCTTCACCTCCAAACGCCCTGCGCCATCGGCCCGCCGATTTCGCAGCAAGGCGGTCGATGCGGCCATTGAGTCTGATCTCGGCTCGAATGCGCGATCCCGAACTCGCGTGGCTTTTCTCCAACTGCCTGCCCAACACGCTCGACACCACTGTAAGTTTTACGAACGGTCCTGCCGGGCCTGACACCGTCGTTGTCACCGGCGACATTGCCTGCGATGTGGCTGCGCGATTCATCCGCGCAGGTCTGGCCGTATCTGCCGTTTCTTACCGCCGACGCGGAATTAGCGCGCCTCATCGAAGGTGTAATTCGCCGCCAGACGCGCTGCATTCTTACCGACCCGTACGCCAATGCCTTCATGCCCGATCTCGCTAGCCCTGAGCCGCTCTCGTGGAGTAAGACCGATCACACCGATATGAAGCCCGGCGTCGGCGAACGCAAGTGGGAAGTCGACTCGCTCTGCTATCCCGTGCGCCTCGCGCATGAGTACTGGCGCATCACGCACGACACGCGCCCTTTCAATGCCGACTGGGCGCGCGCCATGCACTCCATCCTCGAAACCTTCACAGCGCAGCAGCGCAAAACCTCGCGCGGGCCTTACCACTTCCAGCGCGAAGCCTTCTCGCCCTACGACACGCTCAGTGAAGACGGCTATGGCAACCCTGCGCGTCCCATCGGCCTTATCTACTCCGGCTTTCGGCCCTCTGACGATGCGTGCATTTATCCCTTCAATATTCCCGGCAACTTCTTCGCGGTGAAGACGCTGGAACGCATCGAAGAGATGCTTACTGAAATCGCGCACGACAGCGCCGCTGCAAGCCAAGCTAGCCGGCTGCGTTCTGAGATCAAGTCTGCGCTCGATGCGCATGCGCGCATACATCACCCCTCCGCCGGCGACATCTGGGCATATGAAATTGACGGATTCGGAAACGCCAACTGCATGGACGATGCCAATGTGCCGAGTCTGCTGGCCATGCCTTATCTCGGTTCCTGCGCTCGCAAACGATTCGCACTATCTCGCGCACGCGCCGCTTCGTCCTTAGCGAGGCCAACCCGTATTTCTTTCGGGGCTCGGCAGCCGAGGGAATCGGCGGCCCGCACATCGGCCAGGACATGATCTGGCCCATGTCGATCATCATGCGCGCGCTCACCACCAGCGACGAGAACGAGCAACGCCAGTGCCTCGATTGGCTCAAGACAACGCACGCCGGAACCGGCTTCATGCACGAAAGCTTTAACAAGGATGATCCTGCAAAGTTCACGCGCGCGTGGTTTGCCTGGGCCAACACCCTCTTCGGCGAACTCATTCTCACGATCGACAAAACCAACCCGAAGCTCCTCGAAAAAGCATGACCAAAACGAACCGGCGGATTCGCTCATCGCAAATCCGCCGGATCACACCGCACTGAGTGATGTTCTACTTCAAATTGACTGTCGCCTTCAGCGGCAAATTGTCAGACGATCCACCGACCATGATGGTGTACTCGCCCGGCAGCAGCGACCAGTCATCTTTCTGCTCGTCGAAGATCGACAGATACTTCGGATCGACCTCAACCGTTACGCTGCGTTTTTCGCCGGGATTCAGCTTGACCTTCGTGAATCCGATCAGGCGTTTTGGCGGTTCCTGCGCGGCAGCGGGAAGAGCAGCATAGACCTCTGCGATCTCCGAACCTTCGCGCGCCCCAGCGTTGGCCACCGTGAACGTCACCTTCACCTTGTCTCCCGGCGTCACCTGCAAACCGGAGTAGCGATACGTGGTGTACGAAAGGCCGTAGCCGAACGGGAACAGAGGCTTCTTGTTCTCCGCGTCGTACCACTTGTAGCCGACCTTCACACCCTCGTCATAGGTAACCTGAAACGGAGGCAGGCCCATCGCCCATTTTTCAGGCGATGCAGGACCGGAGAAGTGCGAAGACTCCGGTGGCGGCATCGTGATCGTCGGATGCGGCAGATCGGCCTCGCTCTTCGGGAATGTGTTGGGCAGCTTGCCGCTTGGATTCACGGTGCCGAACAACACATTGCCCACGGCATCCGCGCCATCGCTGCCGCCAAACCATGCTTCCATGATCGCGGCCGGTTTATCTACCCACGGCATCGTCACCGGGTTGCCTGTCTCAAGCACCACGATGGTGTGCGGATTCGCCGCAGCCACGGCCGAGATGATTGCGTCCTGATCGTGAGGAAGAGTCAAGCTCTTTCAGATCCATTCCCTCGCTGGCCCACTTGTAGGCAAACACGATCGCGACGTCCGCGCCCTTGGCCGCAGCAGCCGCAGCAGCCGGATCCGTGCCAGGGTCGTACTTCACGGTCGCATGCGGCGCGCGGGCCTTGATCGCCTTCAGCGGCGATGTCGGGAACCATATCTCTTCCATCCAGTGTGTCGCGCCCTGCCCCGGCGGCTTGATTGCGTTTCCGCCGATCGGGATCAACCTGCGCTGAGCCGCCGCCGGAGATCATGCCCACATCGGAGTGCGAACCGATCACCGCGATTGTCTTCAGCCGAGCCGCATTCAGCGGCAGTTGAGCTTTTTCATTCTTCAGCAGGACGATGCCGCCTTCTTCGATCTTGCGCGCCGTCTCGAAACCCGCAAATGGATCGATGACGCTGCGCTGGCGCGGATGATCGATCACTCCTGCGGCGAACATCGAGCGCAAAATACGGTGAACGTGGTCGTCGAGTTCGCTCTCTGGAATCTTGCCCGCATCGAGCGCATCCTTGAAGCGCTGGCTCATAAAAGAAGCTGCCCGGCTCCTCGTTGTCGAGGCCCGCGGCCGACGCCTTCACATCGCTGTGCGTTCCACCCCAGTCCGAAAGCACGAAGCCTGGAAACTTCCAGTCCTTCTTCAGCACATCCGTGAGCAGCCACTTGTTCTCACAGGCAAAGTCGCCGTTCACGCGGTTGTAAGAGCACATCACCGCGGCCGGCTTGCCCTGTTCCACGCCGATTTCAAATGCCAGCAGATCGCTCTCGCGCGCTGCCCGTTTGCTGATATTGATGTTGACTGAGTTGCGCCCGCTCTCCTGGTCGTTGAGCGCATAGTGCTTGATGTCGCCGATCACGTTGGCCGACTGCGTTCCCTCAATCAGCTGGCCACCAGCGTTCCCGCCAGCACCGGATCTTCGCCGAGATACTCAAAGGTGCGGCCGTTGCGCGGATCGCGGGTAAGATTCACGCCGCCGCCGAGCGACATGTTGAATCCCTGTGCGCGCAGTTCGCGGCCGATGAGTGCGCCGTACTCGTAGGCTGCATCGGTGTCCCAGCTTGCGGCCGCGGCCACGTCTGCCGGCAAGTGCTGTAGAGTAGCGTCCATTCACGCCGCTGGAACGCACGCCATACGCCGCGTCGCTCATGTCGATGCCCGGAATCCCCAGCCTCGGAACGCCCACCGCGTAGCCGACGCCGCGATTCGATGCCGCATTCTCCGGCGTCACCGGCTCATCGGTTGGCATGCCCACGCCATGCAGCAGCGCAATTTTCTCGTCGACCGTCATCTCCTTGATCACAAGGTCGGCGCGCTCATCGGGCGTGAGGCTCGTGTTCATCCACGGTCCGGTGGGGTGCGGCCTGGGTTGCGGACGCTGCGCAAGGCTCGGAATCGCCATGCATGCAATGCACAACAGCAAAATCGCAGAGATATTCATCCCGGAACGCAGTGGTGAACCGTTCATTGTTCCCTCATTGGTAAAACGTTTATCTTGACCGCCCCCCATACTATCAATAAAGGGCGAAGGCGCGCTTTTTTTCCATCGAGGGATGCGGAATTCCGCATCCGGCCGTCAGCTGCCGATGCGCTCGTAAGGGACGTAAACGGCGTTCCACATATAAGCACGAATTCGATCGGGCAGGGAATCCGCATCGGCTATCGTTGCAACTCCCTCCGCCATCGCCTGTCGCGCAACCGCCTCCGACACCACCAGCGCAACCTTGCGTGATTCGCCAATCGGAGGCAGCAGCGGAGCCGTTTTATCCTTACGCGAAGGCGACAATCCGGCAAGAGCCCGCGCCGCGGCCATGATCATGCCGTCGGTCACGCGCCGCGCTTCCGCGACAAGAATGCCCAACGCCAGCCCCGGAAAGATGAAGGAATTGTTTACCTGCGAAATCCGCACCGGCCTGCCCTCGATCTCGACCGGCGGAAACGGGCTGCCCGTCCCCACCAGTGCGCGGCCATCGGTCCAGCGCAACAGGTCTGCCGGCGTAGCCTCGGCCTGCGAGGTCGGATTCGACAATGGAAACACGATGGGCCTCTCCGTGTGTTGCGCCATCTCGCGCACAATCTCTTCAGTGAACACGCCGGCCTGCGCCGAGACGCCTACCAGCACCGTTACCTTTGCATTGCGCACCACGTCGAGCAGCGATACATCTTCGCTCCCCTGAAGCTGCCATCCCGCAATGTCCGCACGCTTACGCACTAATGGCCGCTGGCTCTCCTTGATGCCGCGCGCGCCTTCCACCAGCAGCCCATAGCGGTTAAACGCGTAGATGCGCTTCCGTGCCTGCTCCTCGCTCAGCCCCTCTTCCTTCATCGCGGCAATCAGCAGTTCAATAATGCCAATGCCCGCCGACCCCGCGCCGTACATCGCAATCGTCTGTTGCGACAGCGGAACGCCTGTAGCATTCACCGCCGCCAGCAGCGTCGCCGTGGTCACCGCGGCGGTTCCCTGGATGTCGTCGTTGAAGGTGCAGAGGCGGTCGCGATAGCGCTCCAGCAAACGCGCCGCATTGGTTCCGGCAAAGTCTTCCCATTGCAGCAGGATCTTCGGCCAGCGCTTCTGGACCGCCGTCACGAATGCCTCAACGAAGTCGTCGTATTCCTGCCCGCGCACGCGATTGTGCTGCCAGCCGATATAGATCGGGTCCTGCAGCAGCTTTTCGTTATCCGTTCCCGCATCCAGCAGGATGGGCAGGCAATGTTCCGGCGGAATGCCGCCCAGCGCGGTGTAGAGCGCCATCTTGCCGATGGGAATGCCCATGCCGCCCGCGCCCTGGTCGCCGAGGCCCAGGATGCGCTCGCCGTCGCTGACCACGATGCAACGCACATCGTCGTAGCGTGGATCGGCGAGGATCTGATCGATCCTGTGCCTGTTGGGATAGCTGATGAAGAGTCCGCGCGGCTCGCCGCCAGATTTCAGAGAAGCGCTGGCATCCCTCGCCCACCGCCGGCGTATACACAATCGGCAGCAACTCCTCGGTGTAGTGCTCGATCATCGAATAGAACAACGTCTCATCGTTGTCCTGCAGATTGCGCATGTTGCTGTACTTGCCGAAGGCCGAATCGCGCGAATCGAGAACGCGCTTGCGGCGCAGGCGCTGATCGTCCAGCGTTCCGATGTGCGGCGGCAACAAGCCGTGCAGGCCGAAGATGTCGCGCTCCTGCTCGGAAAACGCTGTGCCCTTGTTAAGGCGCGAATTGAACAGCAGATCAACTCCGTGAAGGCTTGTGCGAATGACAGATCTTTTATCGATGGTGCAGGCTGGAATCACTGATGGCTTTTCGCTCACTTGAAGTTCTCGGCTTCCTGAAGGCATTAGGTCTTTTCAAACAGACCCACCGATCATAGCCAATTGAGTGCGACCTGCATGTGACGCATGCCCCACATGGTTTGCTCCAAAAACTGCAAAGGCCCACGCCTCTTGCGGAGAGGACGTGGGCCGTTGTTTCCGATTCAAATTTTGCACAATGCGTCAGCTTCGTGCTGACGTCAACTCGCGCCTGCTCTAGCGATTGCCGCCGGTTGAGCCGGAACCACCCGAGTGCTGGCTGCCGCTGCCGGGCTGATTGCCGCGGTTGTGCTCCTGGTTCATGTCGTTGGGCTTATTCCCTTGATTGCCCTGCTGGGTTCCCTGCTGCGAGTGCTGGCCGGTGCCGCTCTTCTGTGAGGGATCCTGATTGGGGCGGTTACCGCTGCTGGAACCTTGTCCTTGCTGTGAGCCTGGTGTATTCGCCATTTTGAACTGCTCCTGTGGTCGCCGCGCTGCACCTCGTACGCGTACGTAACGCTGGCCTTCACTGGGATGCCGCGTTTTTACCGCAAGGTTGTCCGTTTTGAGGATTCAAACGGCGGAAGCATGATTATCATAAATCATTGAATATGATATAGATATCCTGTGATTTTAAATCGCTTGCAATGGCTCGGAATGGTGCTAAAATGCGGCGGTGCCGCGCGCATCGGCGACTCGCGAACGCCTCCTGCGGCACTTCTACCCATATCTTCGCCCGTTTCTACGCCCGCGCCCTCTATTTTTCCTCGATAATTGCCAGGTCCCACGGTCCCAGTGTTAACGCGTCGCTCTTTGAAACGGGCTTTCCATCCAGCAGGTTCGTTCCCGCACTGTACGCATAGTTCGCCTTCACCTCGCCGGCGGAGTAATTGAAGTAGTAGTGCAGCCGCTTGCCCATGCGATTCACGCCATGCGTTACGTGCACCGACCGCGGGTTCCTGCTGATCGGGACCGGTCAATCCCGCCTCTTCAAGCGCGCGCTTCAATACCGCGGTCTGCAGTGCGCCGGAAAGATACGTACCCTCGTAGAGCAGCGTCCCCGCGCCGAATTGGTTCTCCGTAATCGCCGGCCACTTTCCAAAGAAAGGATGGTCGTAATAGGCCAACGGCTTCGCATGCTCCGGCATGAGGAACTCCGCCCAGTAGCTCACCTTGTTGCCGTCGCCGGCATGAAATGGATCATCCTTCAGCGCCAATGGATGTTCGAGATTCGAGAACTCCTGGTAGCTGAATCCAGCCGCTTCGCGCAACGGACCCGGCGCCCGCACCCACCGCACCGCGGAGTTCTCATTGGCGAATCCGCTCTTGAACGTCATCACGACATGGCCGCCGGCCTTCACGTAATCCGCGATCCGTCTGCAGCAGTGCGTCATCCGCGATGTAAAGCGCCGGAACGATCAGCAGCTTGTAAGCCGAGAAATCCTTCGTCTCCGGAAAAACGAAATCCGCGCCCACATTCAGGTCGTAGAGAGCACGATGCATCTGCGTCACTAGCGAAGTGTAGTCCGCTGTCGCCCCCGCGAAACTCCACTGCGGCCCTGAAGACGTGAACGGCATAAAGTCGATCGCATTGTCTGAGTCGCGACTCCACAAGATCGCCACATCGTTATGAATCTTCAGACCCACAAGATGCGGCCCGATCTTTTCCAGTTCATGCGCCGTTCGCGATACTTCTGCGTACGCCCGGTTCGGCTCCAGATCGTGCGACAGCACGCCTTTCCAGTACGTCTCCTGGTTGGCCGGGATCGATGCCCAGTGCCAGTACTCCACCATGTTGGCGCCATTCGATAAATGCGTGTACACATCCTCGCGCAACTGTCCGTCATACGGCGGATACTGGTGCGCCGAGGTCCAGTCCGTCGACTGCGCATTCGTCTCCGTCACCAGGAAATTTCGCATGCTTCAGCGAACGCGAAAAGTCACCTTGAATAGCCTGAGTCGCGCCGTCGTAGTGGTCCTGCGCAGAAAAGTGATAGATATTGTCCGCCACGATATCAAGGGAAGCGGCGATGGCCTCCTCATTGACATCGCGCTTCATCATGCCGCCGTAGTCCGTCGTGATGAACTGCCCGGCTCCTGCACACTCGCGCACCAACTCCGACTGCCAATGCAGAAAATCCGTCACCCGCATCTGGCTCCAGCGCGACCACTCCAATTTGTAGCCTGTGCTCTGCGCACCATTGCGCGTTGGCAGGTCTTCCCATGTATGCAGATTCTCTCCCCAGTAGTTGAGGAACCATGCCTTGCTTAATGCCTCCGGGGTCACAAACTTCTTTTCCAGATAATGCTGAAACCCAATAAATACGTCGCGATTCGCAGCGTCGTAGCTTGCGGTTTCATTGTCGAGTTGCCAGCCGATCACAGTCGGGTTGTCCTTGTAGTGCGCCACGATGTGCCGGATCAGCCGCTCCGCGTAAAACCGATATGCCGGCGAATCCGTATCCATGTTCTGCCGCATTCCGTACTGCGCGGGTTCCGTCGGTCCGCCGAAGTGGCCGCCCGAAATGCGATCCGCCAGGATCTCCGGATGCTCATGCGCCATCCATGCGGGAATCGAATATGTCGGCGTTCCGAGAATCACCTTGATGCCGGCCTTGCCCATCGCGTCCACCACGCGATCCATCCACGCATACTCAAAGTGGCCGTCCTCGGGCTCCCACAAGCTCCACGTCGACTCGCCCATGCGCACCACGTTCAGCCCGGCTGCCTTCATCATGGCGACGTCTTTCTTGAGCCGCGCATCCTGATCGCCCGGCATGTACTCGTTGTAATACGCCGCGCCATACAGCACCGTCGGAAATTCCAGCGTCTTCTGTGCCGGAGTGGGTGCATCGTTTTGCGCTTGTTGTGCAACCGCGGCAACCGCGAGAAGTGAAATCAGAAGCCAGTACCATAAGAAAGCGTTTGCTCAGAAAGCTCATATCACTGCCTTTCAACAAAACCGAATCCACTTGAAACGGAAGGACTATGAGAACACTTCTACGCAAAGGTGAGCAACACAATCTCAGAATGCGTACCTACCCGCATCGGCGGACCCCACGTTCCTGCGCCGCTTGAGGTGTACACCTGCATCTCGCCAAAGCGCTGCAGCCCGTAGGTGAACTTGCCGAAGGCGCGCCGGGTGATGAAGTTGAAAGGAAATATCTGCCCGCCACCATGCGTGTGCCCCGATAACTGCAAACTCACACCCGCATGCTCGGCAAGCGGTAAGCGGGTCGGCACATGGTTCAGCAGAATGCTCGCCGGTCCGCCTTTCAGATTCAACCCCTCAAGAAATGTCCGCATCTGCAGCGGGTAGGTTGAACGCCCATACGCCACGCCCACAATGCGAACGCCGTCCACCTCCGCGCATTCGTTGTGCAGCACGCGAATCCCACCTGCACGAAGAGCCGCTTCATACTCATCCGCTCCGCCAAACTCCTCGTGATTTCCACCGACAAAGTACATCCCCAGCGGAGGCTTCAACTCCAGAAGCGGTGCGATCACCTGAAGCGGATCGACATTGCTGCCATCAAATAGATCTCCGGGAAGGAAGATGATTGCCGGATCCAGGTCGCGCACCTTCGCCGCGATTCGCCTTGCAAGAGCAAATCCGTTGATGTGTCCCAGGTGCAGGTCGCTCACAAGCGCCGCCCGCCGTCCCGCGCCAGCACTGCGGCAGATTCGGCAGTTGCACTGTGACCTTGCGCAGCCGAATCGTTCGCGCATTCACCACTCCGTAGGCAGCCGTCGCGATCGAGACCGCCACAAGAGTTCCGGCAATGCACGGCCTGTCGGCGAGTCGTGTTGACGTGGGCACAGCAACGCGCAGCACCAGATCCGCCAGCCACGCGATGCCCGCGCTCGACAAATAGAAAATTAGCCAGCCCCATCCATAGCGCGCCAAACCAGTAAAAAACCCTGGACCGCACGATTGGAGAATCGAAAGCTCAACAGGGATGCAACTACGAAAACAAATGAAAGCAAGACAAAAGCGCACGCGCAGTTCGAGCATGGCAGAGGGACTCATTGGCCACCAGAAATCGATCCACGTGCGATACATGAACCAATGGGCAATGCACAGAAACGACTGGACAACAATGATGGCAAGAATCGGCCAGGCCTTCAAAAAAAGGTCTCCTTTACAATTGCGGCCTCAACCCGAGCGGGCTGTGCCGTTCCCACGGAGGCATGAAAGAATCAGAATATGGCAGCACCCGCGAGCGAACAACTCGGCCTCTACATCTCGATCCCGTTCTGCCGCTCCAAGTGCACCTACTGCAACTTCGCTTCAGGCGTCTATCCAGCCGCCGAACACGGCCGCTACATTCAGCGTCTTGTCGATGAGATGCGCGCCGCGCGCTCGTGGAGCGAAAACCTTGGCGCTGTCCTGCCATCTCGTCTCGATACTATCTACCTCGGCGGCGGAACGCCCAGTCTGCTCGCGCCCGATCTGGTAGCCCAACTCTTTGCCGCCATCCGCGCCGAATTCGCCGTCGAGCCCCATGCCGAAATTACGGTAGAGTGCGCCCCCGGCCAGCTTGCCGACGCCACCCTCGACGCATTCGCACAAGCCGGCGTCAATCGCATCAGCCTCGGTGTTCAGTCCTTCATCGATCGCGAAGCGCATCAGAGCGGCCGACTCCACAGCCGGGCAATTGTCCTCGACGACCTCAAGCGCCTTCGCGCGACCGGCATCGCCAACCTCAATATCGATCTGATCGCCGGCCTTGCAGGCCAGACCTTCGCATCCTGGCAGGAATCGGTTGGCGTGCTGATCGACGCCGGCACTCCCCACGCCAGCATCTACATGCTTGAAGTGGATGACGAGTCGCGTCTCGGCCGCGAACTGATGGCCGGCGGCATCCGCTACCACGCCGAACTCGTTCCAACCGACGACGCCATGGCCCGCATGTACGAGACCGCGATCGAGAGTCTCGCTGCCGCCGGCCTGCCTCAATACGAAATTTCGAACTTCGCGCGTCCCGGCTTTCGAATCGCGCCATAATCTGCGCTACTGGCAGCGCCGCCCCTACCTGGGGCTTGGCCTAGACGCATCCTCGATGTTGCACGCAATGCCGCGCTCAATGCGAGTCCGGCGAGCCCGGCTATGTTCTGCGTATCCACCACGACCGATGATCTCAAATCGCTATCTGGATGCCGCCCAGCCGCCCGAAACCGCGTGGCTTTCGCCCGAGCGCCAGCACGAGGAGGCATGGTTCCTCGGCCTTCGCCTGAACGCGGGAGTTTCTGTTGCCGCTCTGCGCACAGAATTCGGCAACCAGATGGTTGCGCATGCGCTCAACACCGTCGAACAACTCGTCGACCGCGCACCTGCTCACCTTCGATGGAGAAACCGTGCGGCTCACTCCGCAGGGGCGCCTGCTTTCCAATGATGTCTTCCAGGAATTCCTTGAGATCGCAAGCCCCCACGCATCTCTGACGGCGCGCTGAACATCGCGTTCGGCGAGTCGTCACGCCTGCTACCAGTGAAGATCTGTCGCGTGGCAGCTACCGGAATCAGGAATGCTAGTGGGATTCAGTTTCGGTCCGTCATCGTCAAACACTGGATCGATCCCGGTCCCGCTGCCCGCGCCTCCTGCAATGCGTTCTCGGTCTCCCGCAGAACCACAAACGGCGATCGACCGCCGCTCGATGCAACGCCAAAGCATGCCTTCACCAGCAAGCTTCTCGTCGCCAGTCTCTATCGGTGGTGCGAATACCTCATCGCGCAACCGCTCCGCCAGTGTTCTTGCATGCGCGACGGTGCATCCCGGCAACAACAGGAGAAGTTCTCCATCAGCCAACTTGCCCACGGAGTCGTAAGCATCGCAAAATCCCAGTCATCCGCTCTACGATCCCGCGCACTGCGATATCGTGGCTAACCTTCGTCAGCTCCGCCTTCAGATCCTGGCCGTTCCACAAGTCCAACAGCCATCAGGGCAAGTGGCATCTTCAAGCGCTGCACGCGGTCCGTCTCGCAGAAAAGCGCAGACACAAGTTCATCCCGGCTCAAGAGCATGGGTAATGCCTCAATACCCAATGCATCGGCCGGGATTAGAAAATCTTCACAATGTTTGCCGAGAAAATTTGTAAATTCCAATTACGGAAGCCGCTCGCTCGCTGTCAGTCGACGAACTCCACCTTCGGTGTGATCGGAATGATGCCGCGCTCGTGGCCCATCTCCAGCAGCTTGCGAATGGCCTCGCGTCCGTCCGGCCCGTAGTCCAGCGTCCGCTCGTTCACATACATGCTCACAAAGCGGCTCGCCAGGCTCGTATCCAGATCGCGCGCAAACTGCATCGCGTACTCCAGAGCCTGTTCGCGATGATCGAGCCCGTGCTGAATACTGTCCCGCAGCGCCTTTGAGATGATCTTGTGCGACTCCGCTCCCAGCGAGCGGCGAATCGCATTCCCGCCCAGCGGCAGCACCAGCTTCGTCATCTCGCGCCACCACACGCCCAGATCGATAATCTTGTGCAGCCCGCTGCGGCCGTAGGTTAGCTGTCCTTCGTGAATGATCAGCCCGGCCTCGTATTTGCCAGCGAGCACTTCGGGAATGATCTGGTCGAACGGCACGACCTCCGTCTCGATCTCCGGATTGAAGATTTTCAGTGCCAGGTACGCCGTCGTCATCGTGCCCGGAATCGCCACCTTCACGCGCTTCAGATCGTCTTGCGACATGGGCTTCAGCGAAATCACCATCGGCCCGTATCCTTCGCCGACGCTGCCCCCGCAGCCCATCAGAGCATAGTTTTCCTGCACATAGGGATAGGCATGGAAGCTGATTGCCGACACGTCGTAGAACGCTTCGTCCTGCGCTTTCCTGTTCAATGTTTCGATATCGCACAAAGTGTGCGTGAATTTATATCCCGGTACACGAATTTTATTCGTCGCCAGGCCATAAAACATAAATGCGTCATCCGAATCCGGGCTGTGCGCAATCGAAATCTCCCGGATCGAATTCAAAACTGCAGAATCAGAACGCTTGGTGCTCACTGAGACGAGAATCCTTTCAACGAAAAACAATCCCCTTGGGGAATGCGTTCAACTAACGGATGCGCCGCGCCCGATCCAGTCCCCTGGCAATCGCTGCCGCTGCCGCTACCTTCAGTGCGTCTCCCGGCAGGAAGGGCAGCACCGCGAGCGCCAATGCCGTCTTCACTGAACCTGACGACCCTGCTCCATGCGTCCACACCATCAGCCAGCAAAAACCGCACAGCAGAATCGGCCGCATCGCCCGCCGCCGCGCTCAGCAGTGCGGCTGAATAACCACGCCTGCTGCGCCGCCACAGGTAAGCGACTAGCGCCGCCGCCGCCGGATACGCCATCAGGTATCCGCCCGTCGGTCCCAGTAAATGCGCCATGCCCGCGCCGAAAACCAGCCCCGGTGCGAAGACCGGAAGCCCTGCTGCGCCCTCCAGTAGATATACGCCGAGCGTGGCCGCCGCCAGCCGTGGCGTCAGCAGCAGCCCCAGCAGCAACACGGCAAAAGGTTGCAGCGTCAGTGGAACCGGCGTGAAGCCCAACGGCACCGTGATGTGAGAACACACCGCAACCAGCGCGCTGCCCCCCAGAATCAGGCCAGCGGCACGCAGTCCACTTGACACGGCAGAATTGGCAATTTCTGAAGCCAGTGGCTTCGCAACTCCGTTTTCCAAGTTCATTCCTTTAACTTTCTGACTCCAGGTCGGATGCTTCGGCTGTCCCCACCACGGCCGCGTCTCCTTCAGACGACGGGCGTTTCTGACGTGCGCGCTGTACCAGGATGTGGCGTGCCATTCCCGCAGCCGCCGCTAGCAGCCCTACAACCGAAACCACAAGTGCGACGATCAGCCAGCGCATCACAGCTGAAGCTCAGAATACCAGATGAGCGAATCTTCCCGGCCGCCAGACCGTCGCCCGCGCGGCCGGTTGTTCTGCCTGCTCCGGATTGCTATTTGGGCTGGGCCAGCGTTCCGGCTAGCCAGTCAAGGTAGAGCTTCGTTCCCATCTCTACGGGAATCACGAGGAACTCCGGTATCCGGTAGGTGTGCAACTCGCGCATGCGCACTTCCAGGGCCACGAGCTTTTCCGAACTCGTCTTCAGCAACACCATGGTTTCCGGCGCGGAGTGGATGTGGTCTTTCCAGTAATAAATCGACTGGACAACCGGCAGCAGCGTAGCACATGCCACCAGCCGCTCCTCCACCAGGGTGCGGCCTAGTTTGTTGGCTTCTTCCAGCGTACTTTCCGTAGTCAGCACAATCCGTGCCTGCGGGTTCGATTCGAGCATTTCGTTCTCCCCGCGTCCAGTGTACGAAGCCCGGCCCAACATCCCATCACAATTTTCATTGCCCGAATCAAAGTCGCCGATTGGCCTTTACCGGTTCCACGCCACGAAGCACATTCCAAAACTTGCCCACTTCGCCCTCATGTTGCAGTATGTTCCTTGCGGCTCGCGCATGCTATTCCATAGATTCTGCGGAGACCGAACCGCTTGAGGAGAACGACGATGAGTTCCGTCATTAAATTCGGCACCTCCGGTTGGAGGGCCATCGTTGCCGACGAATTTACGCTGGCCAACATTCGCCTCGCCATCGCAGGCATTGCCGCATACGTCAAAACCCAGCCTGAGCCTCATCGCGTGCTCGTTGGCCGCGATCCCCGCTTCCTTGGTGAGAGCTTTGTCGCCGAAGCTGCCGCCATCCTCGCCGGCGCCGGCATTACTCCCATCGTCATCCCCGACGCCGCGCCGACCCCCGCCATCGCCTACGCGGTCCGCGCCCTCAAGACCTCCGGCGCCATCAACTTCACCGCCTCCCACAATCCGCCGGAGTACAACGGCATCAAGTTCTCCACCCACGACGGCGCGCCCGGCCTTGCCCGAAGTGACCAAACAAATTGAAGCGGCAATCAACGCCAACACCGAAGGCAAGATTCCACACGCCGATCCGCCAGTGGGTGGTTGGGAGACCGCCGACGTGAAGCCCGGCTTTCTTCAACGCCTCGGCGAACTGGTCGATCTCAAGACCATCGCCGCCTCACACATCAAGGTCGTCTTCGATCCCTTCTGGGGAGCCGGCCGCGGGTACAGTTGCCACATCCTGCGCGAAGCCGGCGTCGAAGTCGAGACCGTCCACGACTATCGCGATGTGCTCTTTGGCGGTCACGCCCCGGAGCCCGATGACCACCTGCTCGGCGACTGCAAAAAGAAGATGAAAGAGTTCGGCGCGAAGATCGGCATTGCGACCGATGGAGATGCGGACCGCTTCGGCATCGTCGACGAAGACGGCACCTTTATCCAGCCCAACTACATCATTGCGCTCCTCTTCGACTACCTGGTGGAAACCCGTGGATGGAAGAACGGCGTCGCCAAGAGCGTCGCCACCACCAACCTGGTCAATGCGCTCGCCGAGTACCACAAAGTCCCGCTCTATGAAACACCGGTCGGCTTCAAGTACATCGGCGAACTCATCATCGCCGACAAGATCGCCATCGGCGGCGAAGAGTCTGCCGGCCTCACCATCCGCGGCCACGTGCCGGAGAAGGACGGCATCATCGCCGGCCTGCTGGTCACCGAGATGGTTGCCGCTCGCAAAAAGAGCCTCGGCCGCCAGCTCAAGGAACTGTTTGCCAAGGTTGGTTCCTTCTATCCCGTTCGCGAGAACTTCCGCTTGACCCCGGAGCGGAAGGCCGCGTTCACTGAAGAGTTGAAGAAGGATCCCACCGAGCTTGGCGGGCGCAAAGTCACCAGCGTCGTGCGCACCGACGGTCTCAAACTGATCCTCGACGACGGCTCATGGGTGTGTTTCCGCCTCTCCGGCACCGAGCCGGTGGTGCGGGCCTACACCGAGGCGCGCGACGAGAAAGACATGGTCGCGCTCCGCTCCGCCGCCGAAAAATTCGTGCAAGGTTGACAGATTCGACTGTCGTGTCCGATCCTGAACGAAGAGAGTGCCGAGCGACCTGCAGTTTCGCGTTTTCCTCTTCGGGATCAAATATCAACTTGGCAGGAAGCCACTTCGTTCTGCCGTAATCAAAGTGTCAGGGCACGACTTCAGTCGTGCCGCAAACAGGGAATTGAAGTTCGGGCTTTCAGCCCCTGCAGCGCTCCACAGAGGCCGAATGCAGCAGCCCAATCTGTTCAGTGAAAAAAAGGAAGCGGCCAACGAGCCGCTTCCACTGCGTCAGCGAGCCATCGAATGGTTACAGCAGGGTTGGCGTCCCGCAGGCACCCTCTTCGCTGTCGCTCTCGCGCTTGCACTGGCTTGGAGCGTCGTCAATGGCCGCCACGGCCTCTCCACCTGGTACCAGCAGCGCACCCAGGAGAAGCAACTCAAGAAAGAAATACAGGATCTTCAGCAGGAGAACGCCCACCTGCGCGAATCACGTCGACAGGCTCAAGAGCGACCCAAACGCCATCGAGCACGAAGCCCGCGAAAAGCTCCACTACGCCAAGCCCGGCGAAGTCATCTACACCCTTCCGCCTGATCCGCAGACCCAAGTCACCCGCGCAGCCGCCTTCCGGCAGCCGATAGCTCCGCACTTACCCGCCATCGCGACTTAGCTCTTCGACTAAACCCAAATCAGCATAAGCCGACAGCATTCAAAATCACGATTCGTCTGCCTCATGCGGCCGGTAGTCGGGAATAATTGCCCTTTGTCGCAAAGAAAGTGACTTCCAGCATCGGGCGGTCGAAGATTGCGACTGAAGGGGAACGCACATGCAAATCAGAATCTCGCTGTTGATCGCCGGACTTGTCTTGGGGACTGCGGCCAGTCTGCCGGCCCAATTGAAAACCGCACAATCATGGACCCTGCCACAGGGCCCGGTGAAGGACAACGGTCCTCGAACCTATAGGTTTGTTGTGGACTACAACACCGTAAACCCGAAGGGCGAAGTGGTGTTCCGCCAGCGCCTGAGTGGGGATTACACTCGCGGATTACCGTCCGGAGAGGTAATGTGGAAAAACGTAAGCCAGGCAAATGCTGTTGGAGCTGCGGCTCCATTTGCGGCACCGCAGAAGCGTGACTTCATGGAGGGTTTTCATTATCGCAATGATATTGGCAGCACCATGGCTCCGGATTTCTTCAAGGGATTTCCGCCCACTGCCGTGATGGAGCGTAATCTTGTTTGGGATACGGGAATGATTGAAATGTTCGGCCAGAACTATTTCGATCATCTGAAGCTGAACGAACCCTACCAGGTGTTCTCGAATCAGGATGTCAACATACCGGATGTGGGCACGTTCAAGAACCACAACGTGGTGCTTCAGTGGATCGGTCGATCGCAACGAAATGGCCGGGAGTGCGCACTGATCACCTACCAGGCGTTCTTCAATCCGATCAACCTTGCGACCGGTGGGATGACTTTGATCGGGCGCAGTGACTATTGGGGAGAGATTTGGGTATCACTGGAGACGAAGCAGATTGAGTATGGCACGTTGTACGAGAGCGTGATCGGTGACATGAAACTTCCCGGCCAGGAAACCTCGCAGGCCCTCAACATCTTCCGCATCGGCACTCTTCAGCCCGTTGACGCAAAGTAGAAGATTGATCAGAGGCGCCGCCATGATTTCATCAAAGCAAAAATGGATTTTGCCGCTGCTGCTGCCCAATCTGACCGTGGCGATCGTGGTCGCGTTCCAGGTGCTCTGGCATCAGATTTCGACTACGCGAGATCTGCTGCACACACTTGCATACGCCCTCGTGTATGCCAACCTGGTTTCGGCTCTCGGGCTCTTGCTGGTCGGCGTGCTGATGCAGAAACTGGTTCGGCGCGAACTGTCGCTGGCTCCGGCGTTCGCGCTGTGTTTTTTTGTTGTGGTCCCTCTAGGAATCCTGCTCGTGCAGGCTCTGCTGACGGCGATAGGCTTCGCAACTCAGCAGCCTTTCTGGTCCGAGTACCTGCGCATGTTGCGCTTCTGCATGCCGCTGGCCGTCGTATTCGGACTCGGCGCCATTGTTTATGGATCGTTGCGAGATCGCCTGCAAATAATGGAGGCGAAGTTGCATGAAAAAGAGATTGCCGAAGCTCAGGCACAGAAACTGGCAGTCGAAGCGCGACTGCGCTCACTCGAATCCCGCATCCATCCTCATTTCCTCTTCAACACTTTGAACTCGATCAGCTCGCTGATTTCCGCTGACCCCTCTCGTGCCGAAAAGATTGTGGGCAGGCTAGCGCTTTTGCTGCGAGCATCCCTCGACAACAGCAATCAATCCCTGATCCCCTTGCAGCAGGAACTGGCGATGGTTGAAAGTTATCTCGAGATCGAGAAAGCGCGCTTCGGAGACAAATTGCGCGGGTCTGCGCAAGTCTCCGATGATCTGCGTAATGCTAGGGTGCCTCCCATGTCCGTGCAGGCATTGGTTGAGAACGCCGTAAAGCACGGGGTCACCACGCAGCACGGCGGTGGAGAAATTCTGGTGGCAGCCTCTGAGCAAAACGGAAACCTCAGGATTGAAGTCCGAGATTCGGGGCCGGGATTCGACATGACCGCGATTCCCGCCGGTCGCGGGCTCGATAATCTCGTGGAACGGCTCGATGCGCTGTTCGGCGACAAGGCGCACCTCAATGTATTCCGGCGAGACGGTCAATCTGTCGTGGAGATGGTGTTACCACGCCAATGAAACTGCGCGCCTATTTGGTAGACGATGAACCGCCGGCAGTGGAACGGTTGCGCCGGCTACTGGAAAAGACCGGCCGCGTGCAGGTAATCGGCAGCGCGACAGAGCCGGAGGCAGCTGTTGATGCTCTAACCGTCGATCCTCCCGACGTGTGCTTCCTCGATATCGAGATGCCGCGCCTGAACGGTTTCGAACTCCTGGCGCGCCTTCCCAGCCAACCCATCGTCATCTTTACCACCGCATACAATCAATACGCGCTCCAGGCATTTGCTGTGAACTCGGTCGACTATCTGCTGAAACCTGTGGAGCAGGATTCCCTCGAGCGCGCCCTCGACAAGGTTGAACGCTTGCGAAGCTCGGCACCACTTGCGCAGCCGGACTTTCAGGCGTTGTTCCAGAAACTCGCGGAATCATTGCGCGAAAAAGGGCCCGACTACCCTGACCGCATCGCATCTCGTCTCGGAGACCGGCTCTGGTTCCTCGACCTCGTGAATGTGACCCATTTCTACGCGGACGACAAATTAACCTTTGCCGTCTCTGCAGGCAAAGTCTTTTGCGTGGACCACACGATCGCAGAGCTCGAACACAAGCTGAACCCGAGGATCTTTGTCCGGATTCACCGTGGCACAATCGTAAACCTCGGCTGGGTTAAGGAAGTTGCCTTGCTTACGGGAGGAGCATTGAACGTTCGTCTCAAGGATGGCAAGGAAACGGAATTGACCGTCGCACGGGACCGGGCACGAGAGTTCAAAGAGAAAGTTGGATTTTAGTCCAGCTACATGCGAGTGGCTATCCGCTAGATGCTCGCCTCAAACCAAGCCACTCCCGCTCCTGCCAACGGCGCATTGTCCCCCAGCTCGGCGATCCGCACCTCGATATTCGTGCCCTCGAGTTCCTTCCGGGTCTCGTCCAGAAACAGATACGCCGACCGCGAGATTCCGCCGCCCAGCACCACCACGTCCGGCGCAAAATCTTTCAGCAGCTTCTTCAGAGCCACGCCGAGATTCCGGCCGAACTCCTCGAAGACCTCAATCGAGAGCGGCTCGCCGCCCGTTGCATAGTGCGCAATCGACGCCACCTCGCGCTCCTGTCCTTTGCGTTCCTCGTAGGCTCGCTGCAACGCACGCGTCGAAATCTGGTCCTCTACGATGCCACCCTCATACGGCACGTTCCAGATCTCCCCGCCCGGCGGAACGCCCTTGCCCTCCGTCACCACGTGTCCGTCCACCGCAAATCCCGACCCCACGCCCGTCCCGAGCGTGAAGCAGACCACGCGTTGAACGCCCCGCGCTGCGCCCGCGCCCACCTCGCCCAGCAGGTACGCCGCCGCGTCATTCAAAAACCGTACCTGGCTCGCCTTCCATCCGAACCGTGTCGCCAGCGCCTCGCTCACATTCACGCCATAGAGGTAAGGCAGCTTGTGCTTCATCCAGCTGATGCCCTTGGCGTAATCGAACGGCCCCGGCATCGCCAGCTCCGCTCCCTGCACCCCCTTCTGAGCCTTCCGAAGCCTTCACACCCAGTGAATGCAGAACCCCGACGAAAGCCTCGCTCGTCTGTTCTTCCGGCAGATTTGCCCGCACCACCGTGCCTAGCCGAAATCCTCTTTTGAAGCAGACCGCCGCGGAGATGTGGCTGCCTCCCACGTCATATACCAGCACACATGGATCAATTTCGGCGCTCAATGCCCACCTCACTTCGGAATCAACAACATTGTAAGGGCGCGACCGTCCCTGCTACCGCTCACAGCGCCACCCCCCGTATATCGACGCCTTGATCAACAAGGCGCTTTTAACGACGCATTGATATTGCATGCGAATTGAATCCGGGTATAGTGAACTCCAACTGCATGCATCGAGCAACGCGACTTCTCCTACCCTTAATCTGCATGTTCGCCGCCGCGCCTCTGCTCGCGCAGATGCCGTTCTATACCGACAATGCCGACGTCACCGACCAGGGAACCCTGCATTTCGAGTCCTTCAACGAATACGACGGCCTCCAGTCCGCGCAATACCCCGACCTCCGCCAGAACACCTCCAATTTCAAAGTTCAACTACGGCTTCCCCCATGGCCTCGAACTCGACCTCGACTTTCCCTATCTCGCCATCTACCGCGCGCCCGGATCGCAAGACCTCCATCGGACTCGGCGATGCCGATACTGGGCATCAAGTGGAACTTCCACAAAGCCAACCGCCCCTTGAGTGCTCCGGCCCTCTCCGCCAGCCTCTACATCGAATTTCCCACCGGCGACGCAGAGCCAGGAACTTGGCTCCGGCCTGACCGACTACTGGCTCAACTCCATCGCGCAGGAACCCCTCTCCGACAAGACCCGGCTCAACGCCAACTTTGGATTTCTGTTCGCCGGCAACACCAGCACCGGCGTACTCGGCACACAAACTACCCGCGGCCATGTTTACACCGGCGGACTCTCCCTGGCAGCACGACTTCACGCCGCGTCTCACCCTCGGCGCCGAAGCTCTATGGCTGCGATCGCCGACAACAACGGCCTGGGCAAAGACCAGCTCCAGGCGCTCGCCGGAGGCGCATGCCAGCTCAACAAGCCGCATGAGCGTCACCTTCGCTCTCCTGGGCGGCAGCCACATCGCCAGCCCCAGATCGGCGGACAGGTCGGCTTCGAAGTCGATTTTCCGCTCCGCCACGCTCACGCTTCGTCGCAATCTGCCTTCAACCTAACTCATCACCATCCCCAACACCGGAGATCACCATGACCTGCAAGCCCGAACTGCTGAAGAGTGTTCCCCTCTTTTCCCTGCTTGGATGACGAAGAGACCGCCGTCCTCGCCAGCCAGGTCGATGTCAAAACCTTCGCCGCCCGCGAGCGCATCTACAAAGCCGGCGAACCGGGCGCATGGCCTATGTCATGGTCTCGGGCAGGGTGCGGGTAACGACCGTCGACGAAGACCAGCAGGAAGTGGTCGTCGATGAGCCGGGCATGGGCGAGTTCTTCGGCTTCGCCTCCATGCTCGAGCAAACGCCTCATCAGACCAGCGCCTTCGCCCTCGAAGACTCCATCATGCCTCGAGGTCTCGCGCGACGACATCTCAACGCTTCTGCCAGCGCAAGCCGCATGGCCGGCATGGACCTGCTGACCACGCTCGGCCATCAGTTCCACGCCGCGCAACAACTGGTGCGGCTGCGCGCCACCCGCAATCCCAACGAGATCATCGAAAAGCAGGATGACCAGGGGAGAGCGGATCGCCGATGCCGTCGCCAGCTTTGGCGGCTCCTGGACCTTCATCATCACGTTTGCGATCGTGCTGACCGATTTACACGCTCGTCAACATCATCGCTGGACAAGAAGGCGTGGGATCCCTATCCGTTCATCCTGCTCAACCTGTTCCTTTCCATGCTCGCCGCCATCCAGGCGCCGGTCATCATGATGAGCCAGAATCGTCAGGACACCAAAGACCGCCTTCGCGGTGAGCTCGACTTCGACGTCAATCGCCGCGCCGAATCCGAGATCCAGGGACTGTCACGAAAACTGAACATGCTCGACGAGCGCCTCGACGATCTTACCGATCTGCTGCGCGGAAAGGTTGCGCCCGCCGTCGATCATGGCCCCCACTAGAAATCCACGTGCGTCCGCACCGCACCAACCCACGCCGGCCCGCGGTCGCGGTTGTACCCCGGGTCGTCAATATGCTGTACGTCGATGGAATAAAACAGCCCCTTCCACGCGTGCCACGTGTAGTAGCTCTCCACAATGTTCTCGCGCCCGTAATTCAAATTGCCGTCGCCCAGCAGAAAGCCGAATCCGCCCAGGCGCAGATAGTTCTGGTGATCGCGCTTGATGGCATTCAACACCACGGCAATCGCAATTTTGTCCTCCGGCCTGTGCCAGCGATCTCCCGCATAATCCGTACCGGCCTCCACCGTCTCGTCTACCTCGGTGTAGGCAAACGATTCGTGCTGGCCTTCATTCCATCCGAAACGGCCGAATACACGCAGGTTCGCCGTCAGTTCCTGCTCCGTGTTGTACCCGAACCCGTACTTCAGCGCGCCAAAATGCTCGTGCGCGAGGATGTTCGGCGTCGCGTCGGTCCCATTCAAATATGCTTGCACCGCCTCGCGATACGTCCCCATGTGCGCGCGATTCGCATAGAACAGCAGCCGCGTCAAGCCCTTGCGCTGCGGAACCCAGCTCCTGCGCAACTCAAATTCAGCGTTCTGAGCGTGCGCCCGGCTCAACGCCCAGTCCATGTCTATGCCGTTGGCAACCGTCGGCATAGCGAATAATCCATAACGCAGGCTCCACGCGCGATCGTCGTACTCCGCCATGCCGCCCACCGTATAGCCGCGCGTGTCCGCCGCGTAGTCCCATGCGCCGTTGTTGTCCACCGTCCAGTTCAGAAACTGCAGATGGCTGTCCGAGCCTACCGAGTTCAGATCGAAGAAATCCGGCAGCGTCATCTTTCCGACGCGGAACTCGACGCGCCGCTCCGGCACCGAGGATGCCGGAGCGAAGAAGTTCGCCTCCTGGCTCGTCGTCTGGCTCGTTAGTCCGATCACCTGGTGAATCTCATAGCGCGCAATATATGGCGTTGAACCAAGATTAGGGTTCCGCACCACGTCAAGATTGGTGAATCCCGCCAGCCCCAATGCCTGGCTCAGGCCGCGTCCGCCTGCTGATTCAAGATCGAAGATGAAGTCGGTGTTGAATCGGGTTGAACGATTCCTTCGCAGCGCGGTATAGAAAGTCCCCACCGCGGAGGTCTTGTACTCCGCCGAATTGCGAAAACTGTTCGTCCCCTCGTAAAGCGAGTGGAAGGGAAGGCGTCCCTGGAAGATGATGTTTGCCTGCCCTGAAACCCAGTACCACGCATCGTCCGGATGAGGAAACATCGTTAGCGGCGGGGTCTCGGGCGGAACCTTCCGCGCCTTCGCGAGGTCGGCATTCTCCCCGGTGGCCGGAGATCCATTCTGTCCGAGAGAATCGCCTGGGGTAGCCCCGTTGGCCGGGCTCCGAAGTGAAGACTCGGGCGCCGAGGGCAGTGCATCCACGGATTTGAGAGCCTGCGCGAAGGAGGGGCCCTCTGCAAACAAAAAGAATAGCCAGATCAGAAAACATGAATAAGTGCGGCGATCACGGAGGTGAAACATAGCGACCTCTTCATGGGAAGCGTTGGCGCTAGAATGGAGGAAAGAACGAGCATACCCAGATATGGTATATACTATACCCCATTTGGGTATATGACAAGGAGGCATTCCGTGTCCCTGCACGAACGCGAAAAGTTAAAGCTGGTTCAGCGCGTACGTCGTCTGCGCGGCCAACTCGATGCCGTCGAACGCCTGGTCGGCGAGGATGAAGATTGTGGCGGCCAACTGATGCTGCTTGCCGCGGTGCGAGGCGGCGTGAATAGCTTGATGGGAGAGATTATGGAGACGCACATCCGTTTCCACCTCGTCGACGGAGCCAAAGAGCAGATCGCGCCTGAACTGGCCGAAGACCTCATCGACCTGGTGCGTGCGTATCTGAAGTAGCATGCCTTGAACCCGCTCGATCTATCGACTCACCGTTTTCAAAGACAGAGATCCTCCAGCGCTCGGCCCGAAGTCGTCAAGGTCCGATCCCGATCATCGCCGCCCAAGCCGTGCAGAACAAACGGCAAAGAGGTTGCTCGTTTAACAAACCACGCAATCGTTCTATGAAATCGGTTCGAGCGAACCACAGTTTGCTCCACCCGGCCAGAAACAGCACCCCCGCCGTCACTAGCGTCAGGTCGATAATCAGCACAAACACTCGCTCCGGCAGCCGGTCCACGACCCGCCTCCCCGCGAACGATCCGGCCACCATGATTGGCCCCAACGCCAGTCCACTCACGATCGCATGCACCGGCAGCACTGCCGACTCGCGATACGCAATCAGCTTGGCCACGTGCATCACCACCGTCGACAACGCTTCCGTCCCGATATACGCACCCTTCACCAGGCCGTAGGCAAGAAAGAAAGGCGCCATCAGCGGACCCACGCTCCCAAGCAGAGCCGACAAGAAGCTTGCCCCCGCGCCAATCAGCGCAAACGACTTCAAGGGAGGCTTGAAAGTGGAGAGTTTCGGCAAATGTCGGAGGACAACAATGAGGATCAGAAACGCTCCCAGGACCCGCGTCAGTGCCGCCAGAGGCGCGTGCGCAAATAGAAACCCTCCTGCGAGCGCCATCGGTACGCCACCCAGCGCGAACCACGCCACCACGCGCAGATCGAGTTCGTGCCGGTTAAACCACACGCGGCTTGCGTTTCCGATCAGTTGCGCAACGGTAAGGATCGGGATCGCTTCGCGCACGCCAAAGATCGCCACCAGCATCGGCAGCAGTACCGCCGCGCCGCCAAACCCGGTAACAGCCGCCAGCAGCGCCGCAAGAAACGCGACAATGGCGAGAAGCGAAAGCCGACATGCATCGGGCATGTTGCGCTCCCGAACAGAAATTCCGAATCAAATGCGCATGTTTTTATAATCAAAGCATCAGTATTGCGAAAAGGCCCAATTTCAAAAGAGTCGATTGCTCCCGCCAGAGTCTGAATCCGGCAATCGTCAGAACAGGAATGGACAGGGCATATGCAGTGAGCCATGAGACGTGCGAAAGGCAACAGGAAAGCCTCAACCGCACCAGAGTGCTTGTTACGCTCTTCCGGCAAACTCCCGAGTCTCCGTGTAGACCTTCACCTTTTCGCCCTCTTCGACAAAGAACGGCACCCTGATTTCTAGTCCTGTCTCGAGCCGCGCGTGCTTGGTTACCGCACCGCTCGCTGTATTGCCGCGTGCTCCCGGTTCCGTATAGGCCACGGCCAGTTCCACCTTCTCCGGCAACTGCAGGCCGATCGGGTTGCCATTGAACTTGTCGATCTTGATGATCAAACCTTCGGTCAGGAACTCCAGCGCATCGCCCAGTTGTTCCGGCGTCAGCGCGATCTGGTCGAATGTTTCCTGATCCATGAAGTAGGAGGCATCTCCATCGGAATAAAGATACGAAGCCTCCACCGTCTCCAGGTCGGGCTCTTTGAACTTCTCTCCGGCCTTGAAGGTCTTGTCGAAGACGGCGCGCGTCAGCAGGTTGCGCATCTTCAGCCGCACGAGCGTCTGTCCCCCACGTGCTGTCGGCGTGGATACGTCCACGTCCAGGCAGTAGTAGGGCGTGTTCTCGAATTCGAAATACATTTTGCGCTTGATGTCGATAGCGTCAATCAGTGCAGCCATGGTGATATTTTAGCTGTCGGTAACGGCGTTCTCCACAAGGACTTCCGCGGGAGGCTGAAGAACATTGATCTGCCCTCTCGGGATCAAAATCGGGTTCAGCATCAGTCGCAGTTCGAACTTTCTCAAGCTTGGACGCGTAATGACCCCAAGCCATCAAGTCGCCGCTCTGGAACGATGGTCCTTCTCGAGACAGGCCTGAAAGGAAACCCGATGAGAATGTGGAACAGGATTCTCCCGCTCTTTGTTCTGTTGTCCGCCGCGTTCCATGTTCCAGCTGCGGCCGCACAATCGATCCCGAGCCCGACCGTGATCGACGGCGAAGTGAATAAGATCATGCGGCAGACGAAAGCCAATGGCATGGCAGTTGCGGTCGTCGACCATGGCAAGGTCATCTATGTGAACGCCTTTGGCATTCGCGATGCCAAGGGAGATCCCCTGACGAAAGACACGGTGATGTACGGTGCGTCGTTGACGAAGGCTGTTTTCGCCTACACCGTGATGCAACTGGTGGATCAGGGCAAACTCGACCTGGACAAACCCATCAAGGACGATCTCGACAATCCATTGCCAAGTTATGGACCGGACCCAGTTTTTCCCGACAAATACGGGCCGTACAAAGATTTGGCAAAAGATCCGCGCTGGGAACGGATTACGCCGCGGATGTGTCTCAGTCACTCCACCGGCTTCAGCAACTTCTGGTTCATTGAACCCGACCAGAAGCTTCACATCCATTTTGAACCGGGTACGCGCTTCAGCTATTCCGGAGAAGGTTTCATCTTGTTGCAATTTGTAGTTGAGCATGGCCGCAAGGCGCAGGGCCTGGGCATCGACGTCGGCGACCTGACCAAGGCCAACTTCGAGCGTCTTGGAATGCCCCGCACAAGCCTGGTTTGGCGTAACGGTCAGGACCCGAATGTAGCCGATGGCTGGAACGATCAGGGCCAACCGCAACCGCATGACAAGCGCAGCAAGGTGCGTGCAGCGGGCTCCATGAATACCACTATTACCGACCTATCCGCGTTTACCGCTGCTCTGGTGCGCGGCGACGGCCTGACGCGGGCCTCCCGCGCGGAGATGACAAGGCCAGGGCTCCATATCACGACGAGGCATGAATTTCCGCTGTTCCTCCCAGACCTACCGGTCAAGGAACAGCGCAAGGACCTTTATGCCGGGCTTGGGGTGATCGTATTCGATGGTCCCCAGGGGCACGGTTTTTTCAAAGGCGGCCACGACGGTCAGACTGCGAACACAATAGTGTGCATCGAGAAGGGTGAGCGCTGCGCTTTGATCCTTGCCAACGACGTTCGCGCTGAAGCCGGCTTCGACGAACTTGTCCGGTTCATCCTGGGTGATACCGGCGTGCCCTACGACTGGGAATATGGGGATCATGCAGGAAAGTCGTGAGCACAGGAGTATTAAGTCTGATTGATTGTCCCGGCGACTATGCGCCAACGGGCGCGCGCAGTAGATTGATCGCGGCTGTGAGATCGCTCGCCAGCGCATGCTGCGTCTCATTGCTTAGCTTGACGCCATTTTGGGTGAGGTAAAAGACATCGATCGCGGTCTCGCCTTCCGTATCGATAAGCGCAACCTCGATGTTGCATTTATGTGTGCTCAGTGTGAGCGCGATTTGCCTCAGCAGGCCTGGTATATCCTGCGCCACCACCTGCAGAATCGTGGAATGCGTTGAGGACTCCGAATCGAACTGCAGGCGGGTTGCGACTTCGACCTTCGCGTTCGCCGGATTGCTTGCGTGACGTCGCGCATCCAGCATCTGCTCTACGGGAACCTTCTGCGCGACTACATCGTGAAGGTAATCGAGGAAGCGATCCTTCTCACTTGGGTTTAGCTCGATGGTGCGGAAGACATCAGTAAACTGGAAGCTGTCAACCACCACTCCCGCGTCGTTCGAGAACGCGCCTGCCTTCACAATGTTCATACCCCATGCCGCGAGCGCGCCGGCAACGTCGGCGAACAACCGGCTGCGGTCGCGCACAATCACGGTGAGATCGAAGAGTTGCCGGTGAGGGCGAAGGTCGAGTTGGACAGGATTCTTGTCGAGATCGGCAGCGAGTTGAAAATGATTCCGTATGTGCTCCGGCAGCCGGGTCTGCAGATACCGTTGCGGAAGGCCCTCAAGAAATTGCCGCAATGCATCGTACTGGCTCGGCTGCACCATTGATCGAATGCGATTCAGCAGAGTAGGATCGATCGCCGCGTGGTACCGCACCTCGTCCACACTGCGGTCCATGAAGTTTGCCGTCGCCATGTAGAGTTGCCAGAGATTTTCGGCCTTCCACGGCGTCAGAGCTTCCGGGTTGACGGCCTTGATGTCCGCATACGTCATCAACGTCAGCATCTTCAAGAGCGCGGGGCTGCCAATCTTCTCTGAGAACGCGCGAACATTTTCGGCGTCGAAAATATCCCTGCGCAGCGCGCTCGACATCTCCAGATGGAGCCGGATCAGCTTGAGAACCTGATCGCGCTCCTCGGTGTCAAAGTCAAGCCGCGCCATAAAGCTGTCAGCCAGTTCGACGCTCTGTCCAGTATGTTCGCCGCTGCGCCGTCCCTTGCCAGTGTCGTGCAATAGCAGCGACAGCAGGAAGAGGTCGAGGCGATCAATTTCCGGCAGCAACTGTGCCAGCCGCTGCTCGTAGTCGTGCGCCGGCTGACGCAGGCTGTGTACGTTATCGATGGTCAGGAAAGTGTGCTCATCGACCGTGTAGCGGTGATAGCTGTCGCGTATCACGAGCGCATCGATGCCGTGAAACTCGGGAATCAGCATCTCCAGCACACCGAGCGCGTGCATCGTGCGCAGCGCATGCGCCGCATGCGGACCGAGCAGAACTTCGCGCAGCGCGTTCCAGAGATAAGGGCCTTCGGGAATGTGGATGGCCAGCGCGGGCAGCGCGTCCGTGATGCGGTCCTCGGCGGCCTGGGACAGTGCATAGCCGTGTGTCGCCATCAGCGAAAAGATGCGAAGGATCGCTGCTGTATCGCTGAATTGCGCGCCAGGAAGAATATCGATACGCCCCTGGTCGAGAATGAAGTCCGTGCCGGCGATCGGTGTCCTTCGGCGGCGGAATTGGCGGTAGAAGCTGACCGGCGCGGGTAGATGTTCCATCAGCAGCGCTGCCCGACGGTAAATTACACGCGCGTGCCGGTAGTAGGTGCGCATCCAGTAAGCCGGGTCGGCAGTACCCCGTGTTTCAAGTCCGATGGAGTTAGCAGCCGCCTCATCCTGCGACTGCCAGTCGAGCGTGTTGTCGTCGCGTCCGTGGCGGAAATGAAGGAAACATCGTGCGGCGGCAAGAAAATCAAACGCCGCCTCTGCGTCACCGCGCGCGCTCTGAAAGACTCCTCCCCGCTGCCGGGGCCACTCCTTGGTCTCCTTCAGATGAAACAGGAGCGCAAACCAGACTGCCAGGTGATAGTCTCGCAGTCCGCCGGGGCACTCTTTCAAATTCGGCTCGAGGTGAAAGATGGTGTTGCCGTACTTGGCGTGCCGGGCGCGGGCAATCTCGCCCAGTTTCTGCGTGATGGTGTTCCACTCACTCAGTACGAGTCCCGGAAAGACTGTCTGGTGCAGTTGCTGGTAGAGAGGGAACTGGCCCGCCAGAAAACGCCGATCCAGCGTCGCCAAAGTGAATTCGAGGTTGTCAGGATCGAAACGGCCGGCCTCTTTAATGGTGCGCGAATTGGGACTGGCGCGGAGTCCAATATCCCACATGCCCTGGATGATCGACCGCACGGCTTCCCGGGTCTGCTCTTCGGTCCGCTCATCCGCGAAGGTAAACAGTACATCGATGTCGGAATAAGGGAACAGGTCCTTGCGACCGTAGCCACCCAGCGCCAGCAGCGAAACATTCTGGGCAGGCTGGCCTGCGAACGCCCGCCTCCACATTTCAATCAGGATGCGATCCACGACAGCCGACCGGCGGCGGATCGCGGCCGTGCCATCCCCGGTTCGCTCGCAGGTCTGGCGGACGAGCGCCATCTCCCGGAGATACTGATCCCGAAGATCGTCAACCGCTAAAGCGACTGGATTCATGATTGTAGTTTTGAAAGGCTCGACGAAGCTTAACGATGTTTTAACAGAATAAGCGATTTTCCAGCGGGGCGGGGGAATTGGGTTGATTGCATGAAGTTGCAGAAATCCGTGGCTGCAATCGAAAGGCCTCAGGAAGGCGTCGCCGCAGGCCATCCAGGGCGGTTTGGCCCGCGGCGAAAGTGGGGTCGATCGGACCTAGAGAGCCGTTTCGCCGCGCTCATCGTTTCGGATGCGGATCGCTTCTTCCACTCGGGTTACGAAGATCTTCCCGTCTCCGATCCTTCCCGTGCGTGCGGCCGAGCCGATAGCGGCAATCGCCTTCTCTTTCATCTCGTCCAGAACCACCATCTCAATCTTTACCTTAGGCAGAAGGTCCACCGTGTATTCGCGGCCGCGATAGAACTCGGTATGGCCCTTCTGACGGCCGTGCCCGCGCGCCTCCAGAATCGTCATGCCTTCAATGCCGACCTCGAGCAGTGCGTCTTTGACTGCGTCGAGCTTCGAAGGCTGGATAATCGCTTCAATCTTGAGCATGCTTGATTGCCTCGTCTGGTAGCGTATCAGGCCGGATAGGCGGCTGGACTACACCCCGTTCGATCTTTTCATCAGGAATTCAGGTCGTAACCTTCTTCGCCATGCTGAGAGAGATCAAGGCCGGCGTTTTCATCTTCCGGCGAAACTCTGAGCCCGACGATCTTGTCGACCAGGAACAGTAGGACCAGCGTGCCGACGGCGGAAAGGATCCATGCGATCCCAACTCCGGCGGCCTGATTCAGCAGCTGGCTCCAGTGTCCATCGATGGCGCCCGTCGCCACATTCGTTCCGAAAGCAGGATTGATGGCCCTGGTTGCGAAGAGTCCTGTAAGCAAAGCGCCCAGGGTTCCGCCGGCGCCGTGCACGCCAAAGGCATCGAGCGAGTCATCATAGCCAAACCAGCTTTTGACCTTGAAGACCATCAGCGAGCAGAACAAACCTGCTAACAGACCGATGAGCAGTGCCGAAAATGGCTGGACAAAACCCGATGCGGGAGTGATGGCAACCAGTCCTGCAACTGCGCCGGAAATCGCGCCCAATGCGGTTGGCTTGCCGTTGTGGAACCATTCGAAAATCGTCCAACCCAGCGCTGCTGAAGCCGCTGCGAAATGCGTATTGATGAAGGCGCTGGTAGCCAGCGGGCCCGAACCCAGCGCGCTCCCTGCGTTGAACCCGAACCATCCCACCCACAGCAGGCAGGCTCCGACGAAGCTCAGCACCATGGAGTGCGGCGGCATATTGGTATGCGGATAGCCGATGCGTTTGCCCAGGTAAATAGCCGTCACAAGAGCGGAGACGCCGGAGGTGACATGGACCACCGTTCCACCGGCAAAGTCCAGTGAAGGAATGCCTCCTCCACTTGCGTTCAGCAATCCTCCAACGCCCCACACCATGTGAGCCATGGGGCTGTAAACGACAAGCGACCAGAGGGAAAGAAACAATGCCATCGCGCTGAACTTCATGCGCTCTGCAAACGCTCCGGTAATCAAGGCGGGCGTGATGATGGCGAACATAAGCTGGTAGACCATGTAGGTCTGCTCGGGAATTGTGGCTGCGTAGTCTGGATTCGGCGACAGGCTAACGCCGCGCAGAAAAATGTGGTCCAATCCGCCGATGAATCTCGTGCCGTGCGCGAAGGCAAGAGAGTAGCCAACGATGGCCCAGAGGATCGTGATCAGGCCCATCATTGCGAAGCTTTGCATCATGGTGCCGAGGATATTCTTGCGGCGCACCAGCCCGCCGTAGAACAAGGCCAGTCCGGGGCCAGTCATCAGCAGCACCAGGGCCGCAGAGACTAGCATCCACGCGTTGTCCGCATTCATCCGGGCCGCAAGAATCGCGTCCTCTAGCGCCTTCACATCTGCCTGAGTGGCCGGGAGCGAGGGGGGTTGTGCGCAGAGAAACGAGGGTGCGAGCACCAGAGATGCGAAAAGAGCAATTCTGAAACGAATACTAGACATTCCGACTCCGAAAACAGGCTCACGCGCAGTCTCCACACCAAAGCGATTGAAGCGTTCACAGGCCATTGCCTTCAAGGCCGTTACACCCGGCTCGCGCTCGCCCCTATGATTTCCGTGAACTTTGAAGGATAAACTATCGGCCTTTGGAGGACCGTGAGGAGATCTTTGGCGCCAACAGCTGTTTCAACCTGCGGTCGGATTCCGTGGAATGGGAGAAAGAGGTAAGATGGAGCAATGGGGACTATCCAGGAACGCGATCGCTATCTTTTTGGCGCGCTCGACAGCAGTGCCAAAAATCGCGCCAAACTGCAGGAAGTCAACTATGGTTTTGAGCAACCGGAAGGCGTGTTTCTCACCACACTCGATTTTGCCGTGAACTGGGTGCGCAAGAGTTCAGTGTGGCCCGTAACTTTTGGCCTGGCCTGCTGCGCCATTGAAATGATGTCCATGGGAGCATCGCGCTTCGATATCGCGCGATTCGGTGCTGAAGTGTTCCGGCCTTCCCCGCGACAGTCTGACCTGATGATCATCGCCGGCCGTGTAGCCCAGAAAATGGCCCCGGTCATCCGACGGCTGTATGACCAGATGCCCGAACCCAAATGGGTCATCTCGATGGGAGCATGTGCAACTTCGGGCGGCGTTTTTAACAACTATGCGATCGTGCAGGGGGTAAACCAGGTGATCCCTGTCGACGTGTATGTGCCGGGGTGCCCGCCGCGGCCCGAGCAGCTGATGTATGCCATTACGCTCCTTCAGGAGAAGATTCAACGTGAGCCGCGCAGTCTGCTGAAGACGCTCAACGCGGAATAGCTGGTTCGTTGGCTGGAATTCGCAAAGCTCGCCCTGGGGGATACCAGTTGGTCAACCCATTCAGAAAGTGCATCCTGGCCCGGAAACCTATGTTACGTTTATTGGTGGTGTGCCCTTGACTCAAAAGGTGTGATTTTGCAAGGAGCCGAATCGTTTTTTGACCGGAAAATGGTCCGCTAGAAGGGCCATTTCCAAACTGTTTTCAGTTTTTAATTGCGGAGGAGAAACGCATGTACTCGCAAGTTTCAAAATTTACGCGCCTGGCTCTGACTTTGGCATGTACGAGTCTGTTGCCGCTTGCAATGGCAGCCCAGGATACCGCGAAGCCCGCAACACCGGCTTCGGCCCAAGCCCCATCCAAGTGGGACCTCTTTGCCGGATACAGCTACCTGGCGCCCAAAGGGTCAATCATCAATAACGGGACCCAGCAGGACAACGCGAAATCGATCAGCTGCTGCGCTGACGTGAGCCTTGCACGCTACTTCTCGAATTATTTCGGCGTCCAGATTGAAGGCGATTTCCACAAGAACGGCGGAAATCACACTGCTGTCGTGCATGACCAGTTTTCTGGCGGTTCGGCTGGCTTGATCGTGCGCTATCCGACCTCAGATATCACTCCGTTCGCACATGCCCTGATTGGCGGCGAAAGCGTAAGCACTACATACTATCCCAGCAACAATTGGGGAATCGTACTGACTGCCGGTGGTGGAATTGACTACAACACCCCGTTGCTCGATCACCATCTTGCTATTCGCGTCTTCCAGGCCGACTACCAGTATGCGCACGTCAACATGTATCCCGTCGTGCGCGGCAACTTCAACATGGCGCGTTTGAGCACCGGCATCGTCTTGAGCTTTGGCACCATGGCTCCTCCGCCGACGGTCACAATCGCCTGCGCAGCTCAACCTAACTCGGTGTTCCCGGGAGAGCCGATTACGGTTACCGCAACCGTGAACAACACTCTTCCCAAGGACCATGTGGTCTACTCATGGTCGGGACAGGGAGTTACGGGGACCGACACAACGGCAAAGGTGGATACCGCCAACCTTGCCCCCGGCAGCTACACCGTCAACTGTGGAGTGAAAGAGGGCAAGCCCGGCAAGGAAGGTCTGAAGCCATGGGAAAGCGCTTCCAGCACCGCGACCTTCACCGTGAAGGAATACGAGCCGCCAACACTGAGCTGCTCTGCGAATCCGACCGATCTCAAGCCGGGCGATTCGTCGACCGTAACTTCGCAGGGTGTCAGCCCGCAGAATCGTCCGTTGACCTATAGCTACCAGGCTTCGGGCGGCACAATCAGCGGCAGCGGGACCACGGCTACCTACTCCTCGACAGGCGCTTCGACCGGACCGGTGCAGATTACCTGCAACGTTTCGGACGACAAGGGCCACACGGCAACGGCGAATACCAGCGTCACCATTGCGCCGCCGCCGCCGCCGCCCGGACCGTCCCCTGAGCAGATCCGCCTTGAAGCTCGTCTGGCTCTGCACAGCATTTTCTTCCCGACTGCTCTGCCGACAGAACGGCATCCTGAGGGCGGCTTGCTCGACAGCCAGCAGGCAACGCTGCAAACTCTCGCAACGGACTTCAAGGCTTACCTCCAGATCAAGCCCGATGCGCACCTCACCCTCACCGGACACGCAGATCCGCGCGGTTCAGAGAAGTTCAACCAGGCGCTCTCCGAACGTCGCGTCAATCGTGCGAAGGAATACCTCGTCGAACAGGGTATCCCTGAAAACGCAATTGCCGTGAACGCAGTTGGCGAGACCGATGGACTCACCAAGGATCAGGTGAAGGACCTCGTCGAAAAGAACACTGAGCTGACGGATAAGGAGAAGAAGAAAACTCTTCGTCGTATCAACGTCATCTACTTGGCGCAGAACCGCCGCGTCGACATCACCCTGACCAATACCGGTCAGCAGTCGGTGCAGTTGTATCCGTTCAACGCCAAGGATTCCGCGACGCTTCTCCAGTTGCAGAAGCCGGCAAACGGTGGGAAGAAGAAGGCAGCACCAAAGAAGAAGTAGAACCCTGGAGCAGGCCTTCGGGCCGGTTGCAGACACGGGTTGTAATCGGAACGGGTTGGCTGGATATCCAGCCAACCCGTTCGTTTTGTGTAGGATCATCGGCGACGACGGAGTGGGAAAATAGAACCGCGGTCGGCCTGCCACACCGCGTGGCTGCGAACCTGCGTCCATTGAACTCCAGGCGCTTTGCAGTTCAAAGAAGTGCATTTCCGTGAGTTTATGTCGATTCTGTATCATCAAATCATGCAGGCTGAAGCCGCCCGACACATGCAGATTCCTGGTTTTCGCACATACGACCTGAAGCTCGAACCCATTGCCGCCAAAATAGGGGCTGGCGAACGTCTCGATGCCGCCGATGGACTCGCACTCTACCGCTCAAAAGACGTGCTCGCGGTGGGCTGGCATGGCCAATTATGTCCGTGAGCGGATGCACGGCGATGTGACCTACTTCAATGTCAATCGCCATATCAATCCGACCAACGTCTGCGTTGCAGCCTGCAAACTCTGCGCCTTTGGTCGCAAGAAGGGCGATCCCGCCGGCTACACGATGGCTCTGGAAGAGGCGTGGCAGACGGCGGCCACCGGATACAGCGAAGCCGTCACCGAGTTTCATATTGTTGGCGGTCTCCATCCGGATCTGCCTTTTGAGTACTTCCTGGATCTTGTGAGTGGACTGAAGCAGCGTTTTCCCAAGGTGCATATCAAGGCCTTCACGATGGTTGAAGTCGCGTACCTGGCGCGGCGCGCCAAACTCACGATTGACGAGACGCTGGTAAAGCTGCGCGAAGCCGGCGTCGACTCCATGCCCGGCGGTGGCGCAGAAATCTTTGCCACGCGCGTGCGCTCCATTATCTGCGATCACAAGATCGACGGCGACGAGTGGCTTGAAACAGCGCGGCTGGCCCATAAGCGCGGCTTCAAATCGAATGCGACCATGCTCTACGGCCACATTGAAAACGATGAGGACCGCGTCGATCATCTGCTTAAACTCCGTGCTCTTCAGGATGAGACCGGCGGATTTCAGACCTTCATTCCGCTGGCGTTTCATCCCGAGAACACCCCACTCGATCACCTGCCGGTGACAACGGGTCTTACCGATATCCGCCAGATTGCCGTCAGCCGGTTGCTGCTCGATAACTTCCCCCACATCAAGGCGTACTGGCAGATGATGACGCCGAAGATCGCGCAGATTGCGCTGCGATTCGGCGCCGACGATCTCGACGGCACCGTGATCGAAGAGAAGATTTACCACGATGCGGGCGCGACGACTCCGCAGGGCATGACGCGCAAAGAATTATGCCGGCTTATCACCGAAGCCGGCCGCGTTCCGGTGGAACGCGACACGCTCTATCACGCCGTGACCCGCAACGAAGACAGCTTCACCGTCGCAGTCTAGAAAGAAGAAGGCTGGTTCAGCCATGTCCGACTTCAGCGCGTTTGGACTTCTCGGCCTATGCATCGGATTCCTCTGGGGAATCGGATGTTCGCTCGCCATCCTCTATTCCATCTACCTGGGTGGATATCGCAAAGCTGTGAAAGACTCTCTCGCAACTGAGAAACCGCGCCGTTTCCGAGATGTGCTAAAGAAGATTGAGGCCAAACGCGCGCGTAAAGCGCCGAGCGAGGCGAAACATACGACGTCCGCTCTCTAGCCTGCTACTGGCGCAAGACCTTTCCATTCTTCATCACGAAGCTGACATGCTCGCAGGTCGAGATATCGTCAAGCGGGTTGCCGGGAACAGCGATAATGTCCGCGAAGTATCCGGGTTTCAGTTCGCCGATCTGTCCCTCCCAGCGCAGTAGCTTCGCGCCGTTGATCAAGTCCGCCTGCAACACTGCGAGAGGCTTCATGCCGTACTGCACCATCAACGTGAGTTCGCGCGCCTGCGTGCCGTGCGGGAATGGACCCACGTCTGAGCCCACCGCGAATGGCACACCGGCAGCAACCTGCTTCTTGAATTCCTTGATCTTGTAATCCAGCATCTCGGCTTCTGCTGCAGCCTGATCCTGCGTGTCGCGGTGATGGGCAAAATAATCGAAGATAGTGAAGGTCGGTACGGCAAAGATGCCCTTCTCCTTCATCAGGCGAACGGTTTCGTCGCTCAGATGTGTTGCGTGATCGATTGAGGCAACGCCGGCCTGCGCTGCATAGAGGGTGCCCGGCTCGCCCATCGCGTGAACCCCGACAAACCCGCCGAGGCGATGTGCCTCTTCCACCGCCGCTGTAAGTTGCGCGGCAGTGTATTGATACGGCGTCTGCAAGACTCCGCCAACCATGCGATCTTTCCCGGTCTCATAGATCTTCGCGAAGTCCGAGCCTTCTTTATGCTGCTGCCGCATTACCTCTACGATCTGTTCGGCCGAGTTCGCGTAGTCGGCATTCGAAAGCACATGCTGAGCCGGGTTGTAGCGGTTGGCGTCTTCGTGTCCCCCGAGAATATCGATCGCATTTCCGCTGATGCGGAGTCGCGGTCCGGGAATGATCCCCTGGTTGATTGCATTGCGAACAGCGGTATCGGCCGACCCCGCCCCCTCCGTGCCCATATCGCGCTCCGCTGTGAAGCCGGCCATCACATCGTCCTTCGCCGCCTGCTCCGCAAGGATCGTTCGCCACGGCACAGACTCGATGACGGTCTGCAGGTCTTCGGCGCCGGGATGCAAAAAGAGATGGACGTGCGCATCGATCAGGCCCGGCATCAGTGTGGTATCGCCGAGGTCAAGCGATCTTTGCGCCTGCAGGATGTTCCACGGAACTGCCGACAGCACGAATTACATTGCCCTCGACGAGAATTTCCCCAGGCTCGACAATCGCGCCCGTATCCACCTGAAGCAGTCGGGCAGCGTGCAGGACGATCGGTGCTGAACTCTGCTGCGCATTGAAAAGAACCGGAAACGAACCGAAGAGCAAGAACGCGGCAATGCAACGCAGGCGCATTGGTCCCTCCAATATGGATACGACTATAGCAACTGGAGCGGCAGGCGTTTGAAGAATTACCTACACCGGAACTGAGGTTTTGCACCAGTAGAGTTGCGCTTGTGATTCAGCAAGTCCCAGCTCTGCGGGTGACAGATCAAGCGCGAGACCTTTTCGGAGTTTCAGCTGAGTCGATAGAAGAAAGTTGTGGATAACATGGATCGAACATGATCGGTTGTTACTTAATAGACATCGAGAACTAGCGCATAAGTACCTATCGTTCATGTTACCGGAGACGTAATCCGATTGCTGCAAAGTGCGGCAATCGATCTTTGAAACCGCATGGAATAAGGGTTTCATGCGAATCGCAGGTCCGCATTTTTCACGGATAAATCAATGATTCCTCGTTGGTCCCTTGCGAAGTCGATGTTATGATCTGCGCGAGGACTCATAACATGGAAAATGATTATTATGTGCTGGCGCACCAGCAGGCCAGCAAGGAACGTGCAGACCTCCGCGTACAGATTGATATGCTGCTTGCCCGCGACGGAAAGCTCGAAAAGCTCGTGGATTGCCTGAAGGAGTTCATCCCTGGCGCAGAACTCGCGGAAGCAACTCCCGAGTATCAGCACGCCGGCTCAGACAATCACTCGGGCGACGGGCATCATCATGAGGGATAGTTCCGAGTGATGCAGAGCAGGCGCCGCGGCCGCAATGTTGCGCGGCCGCTTTGAAGTTTAGTACGCCGCAATGCTCGTGATGTGCTGTCCCAGGATGAGCGCGTGGATGTCGTGCGTGCCTTCATAGGTCTTCACGGATTCGAGATTCATCATGTGGCGCATGATTGGGTAGTCCTCGGTGATGCCATTAGCGCCGAGAATGTCGCGAGCCATGCGCGCGCATTCGAGCGCCATCCACACATTGTTCCGCTTCGCCATCGAGATGTGCTGGTGCCCAACCGTGCCTGCATCCTTCAAGCGGCCTACGTGCAGCGAGAGTAACTGCGCCTTAGAGATCTCGCTGAGCATCCAAACAAGTTTTTCCTGGATAAGCTGGTGCGAAGCAATGGGCTGGTTGTGAAATTGCTTTCTGGTTTTCGCGTATTGGAGCGCCGTGTCGTAGCAAGACATGGCTGCTCCGATTGCCCCCCAGCTGATGCCGTAGCGCGCCTGATTAAGACACATGAGGGGACTCTTGAGTCCGCCGGTCCCTGGAAGCAAATTCGTAGTTGGCACATGTACGTCCTGCAGAGACAGACCGCTGGTAACAGAGGCGCGCAGCGACCACTTGCCGTGAACTTCGTCAGCGCGAAAGCCGGGTCGGTCCGTCTCCACTAGGAATCCACGGACGAGATTATCTTCGTCCTCGACCTTGGCCCAAATGACGGCGACATGGGCGATGTTGCCGGATGTGATCCACATCTTCTCGCCATTCAAAATGTACTCGTTCCCGGATTTGCGGGCGGTGGTGGTCATCCCCCCGGGGTTCGATCCGAAGCCAGGCTCGGTGAGGCCGAAGCAGCCAAGCTTTTCTCCGCTGGCGAGAGCTGGGAGCCACGCATTCTTTTGCTCGTCCGAGCCGAAGGTGTAGATCGGGTACATCACCAGCGCCGATTGCACGCTGACGAAGCTCCGCAGGCCGGAGTCGCCGCGTTCGAGTTCCTGCATCACAAGGCCGTACTCGACATTGGACATGCCGGCACAGCCGTAACCCTCGAGGCTGGCGCCGAAGAACCCAAGCTCCCCCATCATCGGCACGAGTTCACGCGGGAAGCGCTCGGTTCGAAAGCACTCCTCAATGATGGGAATGACCTTGTCTTCGACGAAGTCGCGTGCGGTGCGCCGAACAAGCAGCTCGTCTTCATTGAAGTTGGAGTCGAGGTGGAGAAAATCGAAACCCTGGAATTTGAATGCCATGATTGCACCTTGCCATTCTGTATTGCTCAAACTTGCAAGGCTAGCAGATCGCGCCTGATGCATGCCACAACCCTCGATGTGCAAAGCAATTACCCGGCAATTCGGGGTGTGTTTTTGTGCGCAATCAAAAACAGAATCGAGAGCGTCTTGCGCCAAAGAGAATCAGGCCGACTTGAGGCGCGATTCGAGGAGAACCATCAGTTCGGACTCTTCCTCGCGAAGAGCATGAGGTTCCTTTCCATTTTGTTTGCCGGCGGACTGAAGCGTCTTCAGCAGTTCGCCGGCGGTGTAGCACTCAAGTAAGGCTGGATGGATATAGCACTTGCGGCAGACGGCGGGAGTGTTGCCAGGTTTTTCGGCCACATTCTTGATCGCCTCCACGATATTCTTCTTGGCCTGCGTCTCGGATTCGAAGGCTTCAAATTCACGCAGCGCGAGGCAGGCCAGGACGGTGCCAGCCCAGATGCGGAAGTCCTTGGCAGTGAACGGCTGTTCAGTGATGGAGCGGAGATAGTCGTTTACGTCAGAGGAGTCGACAGCGCGCAGCGATTCATCCTCGTCGATATGTTGGAACAACTCATAGCCGGGCAGATCGAGGCATCGCTTCACAATTCTTGCCAGGCACCGGTCATTCAAGTCGATGGTATGGCGTTTGCCGCTTTTGCCCTGAAATCTGAAACGGACCGTAGAGCCTTCGACGTCAACATGCTTGTTGCGCATGGTGGTGAGGCCATAGGAGTGGTTTCTTTAGCGTACTCGGCGTTACCCACGCGGATGAACGTGGATTCAAGCAGTCGAACGATGGTGGCGAGGACTTTTTCATGAGGAAGACCGGGAAGGGCAAGATCGGATTCGACGCGCGCACGGATCGAGGGTAGAGCCTCGCCGAAGAGCTTCATGCGTTCGTACTTGTTTTCGTCGCGCACCTCGCGCCATCGCGGGTGATAGCGACTCTGTTTACGTCCGCGGGCATCGCGCCGGTTGCCTGGAGGTGGCCATTGGGGCGCGGACAGATTCCAGACGTCAGTCCCCGCGGGTGGAATGGTAAGCGCCTTGATGCGAGCGATCTCGTCTTTATTGCGGATCGCCCTGCCTTTCGGGTCAAAGTACTGAAAGCTCTTGCCGCGGCGTTTCCTCGCAATTTCAGGCTTCGCATCGCTGACGTAGCGAAGGCCGGCTAATCCGGGAAGACTCGACTGGATCAAGCGTGACTTCGGTTGTGGATGACATGGACCCTGGTGAATCGGCGAGGCCCTTCGATCAGACCTTCGAAAGCTTGGATGCTGGAATCGGATAGCGCAGACTGTCTTCGGCCCTTGGGCGCATTATTCGTTCGCGTCCTGGTCATCGCCGTAAGTTGGATATGGTTGCGGTTCGTTGCTTGTGGACATTCCCTCAAGTGTTTTGAGGTCGGCCAGCACTTCGCTCCAGCGAGCGGGATCTTTCTTTGTGGCGATAGGAAGACTCAGATTTGAATAGTAGGTCTCGATGTCGTGCTTGACGCCAGGTGGGATGGGGCGATCGGGTTTTGCAGCGAGTTTGTGGAGCAGGTTGGCATAGGTGGAGTCGGTGAGTGAATACCCTCCCGGCTGAACTACGCGGCCGGTATCGAGGTCGCGGTTAAGAAGCGGGTGGCGGCGATCATGCTGAATCAAGGCCGAGGGACCGTTCTGCACGAGGCTCGTCAGCGGTGGGGGCGGAGCGGTGGAGCGGGCGTTGACGGGAGTAAACGCCGCGAGAACCAGGCGAAGATCCGTGGTGGCGACTGCAACGCTGTGGGCGTAATCCTCCTCTGTTTTCTGTGTGGGGCCCTTGATGTTAAGCAGTGCAAGCGGGCCGATCTTGGGAAGGATGAAGATGAGGGCGGCGAGCAGATGGGTCTCGATCCCTGCCTTGTGCCGGTAGGCTTGCCAGTTGTTTTCCTGGGCGACGTCGGCCGCTTCTTTTTCGAGTTCAACTACCGCAGGCGTATTGGGATCGGGCGGCTCGCTGCCGCGATGAAGCAGGGTGAGGGCGTAAGCGATGCGCGGAATAAATGTCCGCGTTGCAAAACGGTAGTCGCGAACATTGATGATGCGGGCGCGTCGGAATCCGAAGCTCTCGGTAATGCCGTATGTCTGATAGTAGGCGAGGGCAAGCTGACGTGTGGAGACTCGCAGCCCGATGTGTCGCAGGAAACGGAGGGGAGCAACGCGGTGATGCGCGATTTCGTTGATGTCGAAGGCAAATTCGGTTTGAACGTGCTGATGCTTGCCTTCGCCATAGCTCACTCTTGAGCCATATTTTGCACGCAGTTCTGGAAATTCGATAGGGACGGCAAGGTTGGTGGCTTCGGAGTGTCCGATGGAGTCGCCAATGTAGTGGGATAGTGCTCCGATCGCAAAGGCCAGTTCGTTGGCGTTGTGGGCATTGCGAAAGAGATTGACGACAAAGTCTCCCGTGCGCACGTAGTGTGTCAGGTTCGAAAATGACCGATCGCCGAAGGGATAGTAGCCGATGTCCTGAATCACGCACCCGCCGTAGGCGTAGGCGCGCGCGCGTTTGAGTTCAGCAGGGGTGAGACCTGGATAGCGACTCAGGAGCAGGGGAACAATAGAGTCTTTCCAAGTGAGATCAATGAGCTGCTCATGAGTAAGCAGGGAATAGGCGGAAGCAGGACGCGGCCAAAGCGCGGCGAAAATCAGCACCAGCAGCGCGAAGATTCGAGAGCATTTGGGTCTCATATGTCTCCGAAAAAGACGTCTCCGCAAATGCAGGACCGCGCGAAACGCGGCGAGACAGAGCAGCTTTGCGTCATTGTAATAAGCCCATTGGGTTCTGCAGAAGTTGGCGGATGCGGTCCTCGAGCGACCGTCTTACTCAAGAAATTCGCGGACGAAGGGATCCTGGCTGGAGACCAGTTCCTGGAGCGAACCATCAAAGATGAGATGCCCTTCGGCGAGCATAAGGAATGTAGTTTTCGGATCAGTCTGGCCTTTTGGTAGCGGCACCATGCGGTCTTCGGCAGGCTCAAATCGGTGACTGCACATCGTAAAGGCATCTTGCAGGCGATGCGTAACGAGCACGGAGGGCGAGTGAAAAACATCGCGCTGCTTCACGATGAGCTCGATGATAGTCGTCGAGGTGACAGGATCGAGGCCGCCGGTTGGCGAATCATAGAGCAGAAGTTGAGGATTGTGAATCAGTGCGCGGGCAATGGCAACGCGACGCCGCATTCCGCCGGAAAGGCTGCCCGGATAAAGGCTGAAGGTCTGCTCAAGTCCAACGAAGCGAAGCGCTTCCCGAACGCGCACATCGATCTCCTCGTCGGGAACTTCTTCCTGGATCAGTTGGTAGGCAACATTATCCCGAACCGTCAGTGAGTCAAAGAGCGCGCCCTCTTGAAAAACCATTCCGGTTCGAGTGCGCAAATGGAAGAGCTGCTGTTCGCGAATCTTCGAGATCTCTTCACCGAAAAGATGGATAGAGCCCGAATCCGGACAGAGAAGCCCATTGGCAAGCTTAAGAAGAACGCTCTTGCCGACGCCGGCAGGGCCAAGCAGGATGCGCGTCTCATCCGGGCGCACTGAAAAGCTCACGTCTTCGAGCACGGGGTGATCGAAGACGATGGAAACATTGCGAAACTCAAGGATAGGTTCGGCGTCTGCTGAACCTTCGTACGCAACCGGGGCGGTGGAGGCAGTAGTGTTTGTCATCAGCCAAAGATGGTCAGCATAACCTGCGTCACGAGGAAGTCAACGAATATGATCAGCACGGAGGAGACCACGACGGCCTTGATCGTGGATCGGCCCACTCCCTCCGTTCCTCCTGTTGTTCTGAGACCATAGAAGCATCCGATGGTGGCGATAATGAACCCGGAAAAGAGCGGCTTGATCAGGCCCTGCATGATGTCGCCAACGCGCAGATACTCATAGGCCATGGAGAAGTATTGGGTGCCGTTCTGGTGATTCATGAAGACGGTGACAGCCGCACCGCCCAGAATGCCGAAAAAGTTGGCAACGATGGTGAGAAAGAAAAGCATGGTCACGCAGGCAAAGATGCGTGGGGTCACCAGCTTGCGCATGGGATCGACGCCGAGCGCGCGCATTGCGTCAATCTGCTCGGTAACGACCATGGAGCCGAGTTCGCTGGCCATTGACGAAGCGTTCCGCCCCGAAACCATGATGCCAGTCAGCACAGGGCCGAGTTCCCGGATCATCGACGTGCTGACAAACCTTCCCGTGACGGCGGTCGCCCCAAACTGAGATAATGTAGCTGCAGATTGCAAGGCCAGGACGCCTCCGGTAAAGAATCCGGAGAGCAGCACAATCGAGGCCGAACCGAACCCGATAATGTCAGACTGCACCAGAAAGTCGGGCCAGTAGACCGGCGGGCGGAAGATATTCGTGGCGCCGCGATAGGCAAAGAGCGAATAAGCCTGCACCGTTTCGACGATGTTCTTGGCGGTATTCTCGACCGATTGGAATGCCATCAGGTTTTCGCACCGTAAGTTGCAGGATAAGGGCTACTTGTCCTCTCTGCACAGCATAGCGCATCCCATGCGCCATCTGAAGGCATTTGAGGCGTCTCGCACGGCGGCGATGAACACTGCCTGCGAGCTGAAATTGTGTCATTGAGCCAGATTGACCTTGGTAAGTACTTGAGCACATTGAGGGTTTTGGCTTCACCCTCCACAACGGCTGATCGGTTTTGTGCATCTCAGTATGTAGCCGTCAGCCGAAGAATTCCCAGGGGAGGATTCATGCATACGTTTCGCTTGCGGTTGATCCTTGCGCTCATAGCAGGCGTGACTTTGCTCTCTGTAGCATCGACTTACTTTGAAGTTCTGGAGCATAAGCATGTTCTTCGCCAGGAGCTTGAATGGCGTTCAAGCTGGATGGGTGCAAGCCTCAAGCCTGAATTGGAGCAGGCCTTCGCGCAGAACAATTCCGGGAATCTATCCGCTCTGGCAGCGAATGCGAAGGCTCAAACCGGGGCTTTGGGAATCGGGATCTACGATCCCCAGGGACACGTGATCACTTCCGCGGGCGTTCCGGCCGTTTTTCAAGCGCTGGCACACCCGGCTTTCGAAGCTCTCGCCAAAAAGACTCCGGTTGCGTCCCTGTCGCGTACTAACGTAGAGCGATCGCTCAAAAAAGGCATTCAGGTCAACGCATTCGGTCACACCGGCGACATGCAGTGGCTGGAGGAGGTATTTCCACTTCACAACGGAGACCGCCTTGTTGGGGCATTGGTCATCCTTGTCGATGCTGGATATATCCGGGACCAGAGTTACGACCTTTGGCGCAGGAGTTTCTGGTGGATCGTAGCGACGGTTCTACTGATTGTTACCGTGACGTTCCTGATGGTGCGCTGGTTCCTGATGCGTCCACTTACGCGGGTGGCAGAACGGCTTCGACGGCTGCGCATGGGACATTTCGAAAAGGGGCTTTCGCCCGGTTCGGCTGAGCTAAGCATCTTCAGCCCGCTCGCTCGCGAAGTGGAGACGATGGCCCAGAGTTTGATTGCGGCACGCGCCGCCGCTGCCGCAGAGGCGCGCCTGCGTGATGCCGGCGAGCACTTTTGGACGCCAGAACGCCTCGCGGTGCACATGAGAAGCAAAGCCAGCGGCCGGATCTTCGTCGTTTCAAACCGGGAGCCGTATATACACGTTCGGGAAGGCCGCCAGACGACTTGCGTGGTCCCGCCCAGTGGATTGGTGACCGCGATCGAACCTGTTTTGCGCGCCTGCGACGGAGTCTGGGTGGCCAGCGGAAGCGGAAACGCCGATCGAGAGAATGTCGATGAGTTCGATCAGGCTCCGTGTGCCGCCCGACGATCCGAAATATACGTTGCGTCGTGTATGGCTTTCGCCTGAAGAGGAATCGCGCTATTACGATGGATTTGCGAATGAGGGGCTTTGGCCGCTTTGCCATATCGCGCATACCCGTCCCATCTTTCGCGCTGCGGATTGGGAGACATATCAGCGCGTCAACGAGAGATTCGCCGCGGCGCTTCTCGATGAGATGAAAGGCAGCGCGGAACCGCTGGTCTTTGTGCAGGATTATCACTTCGCCCTGTTGCCCAGGCTCATCAAAACCGCGCGTCCTGACGCTCGTGTGGCAATCTTCTGGCATATTCCCTGGCCCAATCCTGAAGCCTTCGGCATTTGTCCCTGGCAAGCCGCGTTGCTCGATGGATTGCTGGGAGCTGACCTGATCGGCTTCCATATTCCACTGCACTGCCACAATTTTCTTTCGACCGTGGACCGTGTTCTGGAGGCGAGAACCGACCGCGAGCACATGACGGCGCGACGTGCGGGACACACGACAGCGATCAAGCCTTATCCGGTGAGTGTGGCCTTCAGTGGTGGAATTCCAAGTTCACTGCGTGTGATGGTCTCCGAGAGGGAAGAAGATCGCAAGGAAGAACGGAAGGCACTGCTCTCTGAATTCAACGTGCATGCGGAAACCATTGCGGTTGGCGTGGATCGACTGGACTATACGAAGGGAATTGTCGAGCGGTTGCTGGCGATTGAGGAGTTGCTGCAGGAGCATCCGTGGCATCGCGAACGGCTGACGATGGTCCAGATTGCTGCGCCAAGCAGAACCCGCATCCCAAGTTATGCGGACCTGCGCAGAAGAGTCGACGAAGAGGTGCGGCGCATCAATCATCGCTTCCAAACCTCACGATGGAAGCCGGTAGTGCTGATTGATCGGCAGTGCAATCACGAAGAAGTCAACCGCTGGTATCGTATCGCCAATGTGTGCCTCGTAACTTCATTGCACGATGGAATGAACCTGGTGGCGAAGGAGTTTGCAGCCGCGCGCGACGATGAAGATGGCGTATTAGTTCTCAGCAAGTTCACCGGTGCTGCAGTTGAATTGCGTGATGCTCTCATTGTCAATCCCTACGACGTTGCCGAAGTGAGCGACGCGATCCATCGCGGCCTCGAGATGCCTCGCGAAGAACGCAGACTGCGCATGCAGGAGATGCGCAAGCAGGTAATGGAACACAACATCTATCGTTGGGCGGCGATGGTGCTGGGTGATTTGGGAGACGTCCGGCTTGAGAGTCCGGATGCTGCAGACAACCTTGCTGGAACTGCAGCAGAGGCCGTCGTTTCAATCGATCCCTATCGTAAGATGGCTTAGAATGCGAGAGGATTTGAGGCAGATAGAACTAGAGAAGCTGGAAGCCTTTTTGAACTTGCTGAAAGGTGCTCAGGCGCCCCTGCTGCTTTTGGACTATGACGGCACGCTGGCCGATTTCCGACTCAATCGATTTGAAGCGCGGCCATGGGCAGGCGTGCGTGAGCTGCTTGCGATTATTCAGAAAGATAAGCGCACTCGGCTGACCGTGATTACGGGTCGCCCTGCGGGCGAGATCAACACCATGCTTCAGCTGCCGGAACCGGTTGAGGTTTGGGGTTTACATGGTGCGGAGCGGTTGTTCGTTGACGGTCGGCGCGAACTGCAGGAAGCTCCCGAAGAAGCGCGTGAAAAGCTTGAGGAGTTGCGACAGCAACTGAGGCGCGATGCGTTTGGCGGCCTGTTCGAGGACAAGCCGAATGCGGTGGTGATGCACTGGCGCGGGCATTCTCAGCGGCAAGCTAAATCGATCGAGCAGAAGACGCGGTCTCTATTGGAGCCGGCGGCGCAGGTGATTGGGTTGTCGCTGCTGGATTTCGAAGCCGGCATCGAATTACGTGCGGGGCGTGATAAGGGCGGTGCGGTGCAGGCGATCGTGGAGCAGGCGGAGCCGGACACGCCGGTAACTTATCTTGGAGACGATCTCACGGACGAATCCGCATTCTGCGCAATCAATCAAAAACCGAATGCCCATCTAAGCATACTGATGCGCAAGGAATGGCGTGAGACCGCTGCGGAGGTGTGGCTGCAGCCACCCGAACAACTACGTTGGTTTTTGCGTCGATGGGAGATGGCCTTGCGTGGGTCCGGAGCGCCGTCTCTGCGCGTTGCCGAGCCGACAGAAATCCATCTGCGCGCCTAGATCCCACTATTCCCGGCCGCGTTTCCGGATCTCGATATTGAGCCGCTTGATCTTCTGGTTCAGCGTGGAGAGCGGAATGTGGAACTGCTCCGCAGCGTCGGTCTGATTCCAGTTGCAGCGTTCTAGCTTCTCAACGATGATGCGACGCTCTATGTCTTCGAGAATATCGAAGAGTGAAGCGTTGGGGTTGTGCTCGAGAAGCGCGTCCTGGAAGCTGCGCCCCGTAATGTGACCGGGCAGCAGTTCCGATCCAATGATTGGACCGGATGAAAGCACGACGCCGCGCTCAATCGAGTTCTCAAGCTCACGCACGTTGCCCGGCCATTCATAGTCGATGAGCGCGCGCAATGCGTCGGCGGAGAGGCGGCGCGGCGAAAGGCCGTTCTCTTGGGCGTAGAAATCGAGAAAGTGATTTACGAGCAAGGGGATGTCTTCGCGGCGCGAGCGCAGCGGCGGCAGATCGACGGTGATAACGTTGAGACGATAGAAGAGGTCTTCGCGGAATTTGCCTTCGCGAACCGCCTGGCGCAGATCGATGTTGGTGGCGGCGATGATGCGCACGTCAACCTGGATCTCCTGAATACCGCCAAGATGCATGAAGCGGCGATCCTGCAGCACCCGCAATATTTTCGCCTGCGTATCCATGCCCATCGTGGCGATCTCGTCGAGAAAAAGAGTTCCGCCATTAGCGACCTCGAACAGCCCCTTCTTCGAGGCGATTGCAGAGGTGAATGCGCCTTTTACGTGGCCGAACAGAGTCGACTCCAGCAACTCCGACGGCATGGCGCCGGTGTTGATGGGCACGAATGGCTTGTCGCGGCGTGGTGAATTGGCATGAATGGCCTTGGCAATCAGCTCTTTGCCGGTGCCGCTCTCGCCCTGGATCAAAACCGTGGATCGACTCGGCGCAACCTGCGATATCAGGTCAAAGACCCGCAGCATGATCTCGCTTTTGCCCACAATGTTGGCAAAGTTATAGCGCTGCTTGAGAGTCCGCTTGAGTTGAAGATTCTCTTCCTCGGCTTTGTATCGCGCCACGGCGGAGCGAATGTCAGCCAGCAGCTTCTCGTTGTCCCAGGGCTTTTGAACAAAGTTTTCGGCTCCGGCTCGGATCGCTTCGACCACGTTTTCAACTGTGCCGTAGGCGGTGATCATGATGACTGGCGTCTCGGGTTGGCGCTCCTTGATCTGCGGAAGCAGATCGAGTCCGCTCTGCCCAGGCAAAGCAAGATCGAGCAAGACAAGGTCAAAGCTCTCCGTTTCCAGCATCCGCAAACCCTGCTCGCCGTCGGGGGCCGTCTTGATCGAGTAGCCTTCGAGCGAAAGTAACACTTCCAGCGACTCACGGATGCCGCCCTCGTCATCGATAACGAGAATACTTCCAGCTGCGGAACCGGACGAGAAGACTGAACCGGATGTAGAGAAATTCAAAGACTGATCAACTTCAGACATGTACCGATTTCCTCAAGAGCGGGAATTCAAGGTGGAAGGTTGTGCCGGCGCCGATGGCGCTCTCGACATGAATCTTGCCCGCGTGCTCCTGAATAATCCCGTAGGAAACGGAAAGTCCAAGACCTGTGCCACGCCTCTCGCCTGGTCTGGGCGTGGTCTTTGTCGTGAAGAACGGGTCATAAATGCGCTTCAGATGTTCCGGCGCAATCCCGGAACCGGAATCGGACACAACTGCCTCAACGTGTCCGTTAACCAGCGTGGCGATGCGCAACCTTCCGCCGCCGGGCATCGATTCCTTGGCATTCAAAAGAAGATTGAGGAACACCTGCTGCAATTTGCCGGGATTGCCATGAATCGGCGGCAGATCTTCGATCAGTTCGGTATCGACGATGACTTGAGCCGTCTTGAACTGGTGCTCGAGCAGCGAGAGGGTATCGCGAATAACCTGGTTCAGGTTGGTTTCGCGGAACTCGGTGGTCGAGGTGCGCGAGAAATTCAGCAGACCGTTGGCAATCTCTGAGGCGCGGAAGCTCTGCTGCGTAATCTTCTCGAGCACGGGTCCGAGCCGTGCATCGCCGCGCATCTGCTTTGACAGCATCTGCGAGTACGATGAGATGACCGCGAGCGGCGTGTTGATTTCATGCGCAACACCGGCCGCGAGCAAGCCAATCGAACTCAACTTATCGGCCTGTGCCAGCTGCGTCTCCAGCGATACGCGTTCGGTAATGTCGTCCACCAGGACAATCCGCCCGACGATCACAAAATCACGCGAAAGCAGGGGCGCAATGGCAATATTCACTGTCCGCTGTTCCCCGGCCTTTGTGGTGAGATGGAACTTGTACAAATGGTGTACGCCGGGTTCGTTGCGGAAGCCCTCGATCGCGGAAACGAATTCGTCAGGGAAAATCGCGCTCAGTTTTTGGCCCAGCGCTTCGCCGCGGCTCACGGCATACATGGCCTCCATCTGCGCATTCCAGCTCTCAACGCGGTCGTCGAGGTCCAGTGCCAGAATGCCGACGTTGATCGATTCAACGATGTTCTCGTTGAACTCCTTCAGGCGCTCGAACTCGCTGATCTTGACCTCAAGCCGCGCGTAGAGGCTCGCGTTTTGCAGGGCAATGCCGATATAGCTCGCCAGCGACTCGAGCAATTCCACGTCTTCGCTCGAGAGAAAGTCGCCACCGATGGTACGGCCCAGCCCGATCACGGCGATGGTGCGCGTGGTCGAGCCATCCTGCACTCGGCAGGGGAGGTAATAGTTCAGATCGAGCAAAGATGCCGCACGCTGCTGCTCGGGCGGCAAATGAAGAGCCTGCTGCGCGTTCTCAAGAAAGATGTGCGAATGATCGAGCGCCGCACGATCAAAGTCGAGGAAGCCAAGCGCCAGTTTGCGCTCGGTGGCAGAGGAGAGCAGGCCGTGCGAGGCGGCGAGGCGCATGCCCCCCGAAGGTTGCGCGAGGAAGACTGCGACGCGCGATACCAGGAGAGTGCGCGGGAGTCGCTCGACGATAGAACTGAGCAGCGCATCGATGTTCGTCTCGGAACTCAGGCCGCGTCCAAACTCGACCAGCGCCTTGCGATAGTCGTACTTTTGCCGATCGAAGGCCTTGTCGACCCAACCTTGAATGCGGCGCTTCAACGGTTCGAAGAGCGCGGACGTACCGATAATGGCAATGATCAGGCCCCATTCCCGAACGGCAGCGGGAAGCGGAAGCCGTTGATGCACGAACACCGTGCTCAGAGCGATCGCCCCAAAGTATCCGCCCACCAGCGTCGCCGTGGCCAGCGTGTAGGCCACTCCGCGCTTGAAAATCAGGTCCGTATCCATGAGCCGATAGCGGATGATCGCCCAGCAGAAGGTCAATGGGAGGAAGACGAGAGACAGGCCGGCGAGCTTGGTTAGCAAGCTCGGCATGCGAATGTCGAGCAGGAAGGGAATGGCGTAGAGAACTGTAAATGGGCCGACCGCGAGCCAGGCTCCGCGATAGAGCCACTTCAACTGTTGCCGCAGGAGGGGCGAATTTGACCGGCTGTAGCTGACCGAGAAAAGGATCGCCGCAAGCACATAAAAGGTTGCGTCGTAGGCTATTCCTGCCTGATCGAGCCGGTGTTTCAACAGGATCGTTGCCTGCCAACGATTGAAAGCGATCAGCCACAGACTGAAGAGGCCGATTCCAGGCACGTAAAGAAGCGGCGACAACCACGGCCGGATAGCACCTCTGAAGCGCTCTTCGGGGAAACTGACCGCGAAATGCAAAAACAGCGCAGGTTGAACCGCTCCCGCAACCAGCCCAACCCAGAAGACTGTCCAGTCCACGGTGTCCAATTGCCCGGTAAAGGCGAGCCCGTACAGCGCAAACGATGCGAGGCAGAATAGATAGAAATGAAGGGCGCGAGGCGCAGTCCAGCGCCGAAAGAGCACATAAATGCCAATGGCCAGGTAGATCAGGCCAATGAGGCGTAGCGCCTGCGGCACGCTGCGATCAGTCGGCTCCGGAATAACAACCACCGGGGTATCCAGTGCAATTCCATCGCGCGTGATCTGGTAGCTGTCTTTGGACCAGACACCTCCAGACCGGAACAGTTCCCGTTCGTATCCGGCAACCTGGGAGACCTTTACATCGTTAACTGCGGTGAGGAGATCGCCCTTCCGAATTCCGGCGAATTGTCCGGGGCTATTGGGAACAACTTTGGTTGCGAGGAGACCGCCTTTTGCCTCAACCCACCACACGCCGTCATCGGGCTGCAAGAACTTTGTTTCCTGCCGGAAATTCAGCACGGCAAGGATCACAAGGCCGACCGTGCCAAGGGCCAGCAGCGTCGCCTGCAACCGGTTGAATAGGCTCGTTTCCATACCGAGAGATCCGCGCTTCACTGAGGTGAGAGCACGCGGGTTGCCATGCGGATCACGTACCACGCCCATAGGTACCATTCCGACAAATCGCACAGATTGCGCAAGATACAGACGTTTCAGCGAGCATGACGTCAACTACGCCAATGTGGATTTCTTCGAAAAATGCAGAAAACAGTAGGAGCGATACGTGAGGAGGAATCTGCCTACTGAAATTGGTATCACATTTGATATCAGGACTTGAAAGAAACCGGCCCTCTTAAGGTCATGCCAGAAACACGCCGTCGCCGCGATATTGACTAGATGACATTATCTCTGCCCGTAGGTGGCTTTCGGGCCGTGTTTTCGCAGATAGTGGTACTGGCTCACGTGGGTGGGAATGGGCTCGACGGCGGAGTTGAGCAGAGTTGCGCGAAAGGCGAGCCGGGCGATGTACTCGAGGACATCTGCATGCTCGACGGCCTCAGCGGGCGACTTTCCCCAGGCGAACGGAGCGTGGCCCGCAACCAGTACTCCAGGAACAGCGTCGGGGTCGAGCCGATCTTGCCGGAAGCGGCGGACGATAACTTTGCCGGTATTCAAAACATAGCGGGACGCGACTTCTTCGGCGGTGAGAGGTTCCGTGAGCGGGACAGGACCGTGGAAATAGTCGGCGTGGGTGGTTCCCAGGCAAGGGATCGGACGGCAGGCCTGGGCCCAGGATGTTGCAAACTCAGAATGCGTGTGAACGACGCCACCGATCTGCGGAAATTCACGGTAAAGCAGGGTGTGCGTATCGAGATCGCTCGAAGGGTTCAAGCGGCCTTCAACGATCTTGCCGTCGAGATCGGTGATAACCAGATCGGCGGGCGTGAGGGAGGCATAGTCGACGCCACTGGGCTTGATGACGACCAGCGGCTGATGGCCGGACCCATCAATACCCGGTCGACTGATGCCACTAGCGTTCCCGAAAGTGTGGGGGGCGAGGCCGCGGCGGGCAATTTCCTGATTGGCTTCGAGAACCTGCTGTCGTAGTGACTCGAGGAGCATCGTACTTCCTGCTGGGGAGGGAGGAGGCTGAAGCAATCCCTCTCGGATGTGAATCAACCACAGTTTAGTGCATTTGCGTGGTCAAACACGGAGGGCCCGCATGCATTCGCTCTGTCGCGACGGGCTCGCCGACTTTTGCGATCGGAGGCCGGCAGGACATCGGGTAGCCCCGTTTAGCGGCTTTCCGGTTTGCGGTTCGTCAGAGAGAGAATGAAGCAGGCACCTAAATCCACAATAGGCAGCGGCGGCTGTAAACCCGCGGGGGTCCGTCTACCCAAGTGATGGCAGCCTGCACAGCATTGGAACCGATGATCAAGGCTACGGCGGAAGAGATTGCCGCGCAGGAGTTTGACGGTGTGGTGAGCAGCCACCGGCCGCAGATTTTTCGATTTCTGCTGGCATCCACGCGGGATGTGGATCTGGCCGAGACACTGACGCAGGATTGCTTTCTGAAGGCACATCGGAACTGGTCGAGCTTTCGCGGGGAATCGAGCGCGCTCACTTGGTTGATGCGGATTGCCATCAACCTGCAGAAGGACCACTGGCGCAATCGGCGTATGCAGTTCTGGCGGCATACGCGGACCAATGCGGTGGATCTGGATGAAGCCAGCGACTGGCTGCCCAGCGGCGAGCGCACCGTGGAACAGCGCATGCTGGCGCGGGAACAGGTGGCGCAGGTATGGCGTTCGGTCGAGAATTTGAGCGAGCGGCAGCGAACGGTGTTTCTGCTGCGGTTTGTGGACGAGATGGAGTTGAAGGAGATTGCAGCCATGACTGGGATGGGTGAGGGAACGGTGAAGGCGCATCTCTCGCGGGCCCTGGCACGCGTTCGCAGGGAATTTGGGAAAGAGTGAAAAGAGGGGATAGAGGGAACAGGATTACAGGGATATCGGACATAGGAAACTGCAAGGGATTGGGGATGGTTATGAATCACAACGATGAACATGCGAAGCCGGCCGTAGAGCTGGAGAAACTGGAAACGTTGGAGCCGGAGCTGCGCGAGGCGCTGGGGAATTTCAAGGCGACTGTGGATGCGTGGAGTGATGCGATGATGAGCCGTTCGCGCGAGATGAAAGCGCCGGCAAGGACTAACTGGAGCGCCGTCACCAAGTGGGCGCTGGGGTGCGTGGTGTTTGCGGGTACGGTGTCGGGTGGTCTCTATCAGAACCATCAGCAGCAGGAAGCGGCAAAGGTTGAAGCGGCTCGTATCGCTGAGCAGCAGCGTGAGCTCACCGCGAGCAAGATGAAGATTCAAGACGATGATCTGATGGCAAGTGTCGATAGCGATATAGCGCGGGAGGTCCCCAGCGCGCTGGAGCCAATGGCGTCGTTAATGACTGAGAACGATACCCAGGGCAATACCAAAAATTGATGAGCAGGGAATTGATGATGCGAGGAAATTCAAACAAGGAGAAAGACATGAAAGTTCAAATGGCAGTACGGTTGGGAATTGCGATTGCGGCTACTTTTGCCGCCGGCGCAGCGGTGGCCCAAGGTCCGGGCATGGGACCGGGCGGGATGGGACCGGGACGAGGACCGGGATTTGGAGAGCATCGGCCTCCGATGGAAAGGGCGATGCGCGGCGGACACGGGCCAATGGTGGAACAATCCCAATGTCATCGAGAAGCTGAAGCTGACTGACGATCAGCGCAAGGCGATGGACTCGATTTTCCAGGAGCATCGCGAAAAGCTTGTGGACCTGCGCGGGAATGTGGAGAAGGCGGAGATTGCGATGGAGCCGCTGGTGAAGGCGGATCAGCCGAATGAGTCGGCGGTGCTGGCGCAGATCGACAAGGTGGCCCAGGCGCGGGCCGAGTTGGAAAAGGCGAATGCACGGTTCCTGTTTGAGCTGCGCGCCAAGCTGACGCCGGAACAGTGGAAGCAGGTGCAGGAATTCCGCCAGAACGGCGGCATGCGTCGGGACTGGAGAAATGGCGATCGTGGTCCAAGGCGCGAAGGATCGTCGGCCGGGAGACGACAAGGATAAAGGTGCGGGTCCGCCACCTCCCGGGGCCGCAGAGCATGCTGGATCGCGACGGCAGGGCAGAAAATTTTCCGGTGCCGAGTGTAAACCAGTAGCGGAGATTCTCCGTCTTCAGAGGTGTAAGCAGAGAGCAAATGCGGTTTTAGTTAATACCGGTGGCGGCAGAGGGCGATCCTTCTGCCGCCGAATTGTTTTGAGGCAGGCATTGAATGAGGAAGTCCACCGGATCGAGCACATCATCCGGACCGAAGGCGTGCGGGGGATGCTAACGAACAGACAAGAACGTCTGATTGCGGTGTTACTTTGATCTGTTCCGACCGCCGAAAACAATCAGAGTAACGCCGGTCCCGGCGGCCGCAATCCAGCCGCAATATGCTGCCGTCGTCCTTCCTTTATTCCCGGTTGTTCAACGTCATAGTGCTGCCGAAAGCGGCATCAGCGCAATGACCACCGCGCCCGCTGCGACAAGGACGATCTGGGGTAAGCGCGCCGGTATGAGTCGTGTTGGTCTGAAGTCAGCCTTTGGTGGCTGTCGTCTGCCGGTATGGGATTGGCGCATCGGCGGAGTGCCTGCTGACTGCATCATTGCTCTGAATGGTACGGGGCCTTGCCCTATTACAAGCACGGAACTCGACAGAATTGCGCAACACGCGAGAACAACCTTCATGATTTGCATAGCTGCTCCTTTACTTACCTGTTAAACGCCATTCTGGTTCCTGCTTTCAGGTATTCAGGGACCCAGTGGAGTTCGATTATCCTCAACGCTCATGAAAGAGAACAGCAGTGGTCATAGTCACTAGAAGGGAATTCTTCATTGTTACACCGGCGTGACTGTACTTCTGATTGCTTTCCCTTGTTCGATGAGTCCACTGGAATCAACAAGGGAAGTCAGCTGTCGCCTGAAAAACCAACATATCTGCACACCGTGATCTGGTTCAGGTTGGATACGGAGCCATGTCGTGACAGCACCTTGCCGTAGGAGTTGCTGGACTCGTGTTCCGTGGGGCGGTGATACATCCGAGAACGACTATTCACAAAACTTCCCTAATCCCTGTATTACACGTGCTGCACGGCCTGCGCCAAATGGGTGAGGCTCGATTTTGCGTCGCCGTAGAGCATCGATGTGCAGGGTTTGAAGAACAGCGGATTCTCCAGGCCGGAGAATCCGCGCCCCTGTCCGCGCTTGAGCACGATCACGCTCTTGGCGCGATCGACTTCGAGGATGGGCATGCCGGCGATGAGCGATCTTGGGATTGTCGCGCGCATCGGGATTGACGACGTCGTTGGCGCCGATGACGACGGCCACATCGGTCGATGGAAATTCGGGATTGATCTGCTCCATCTCGTAGAGCGAGGAATAGGGCACGTTGGCCTCGGCCAGCAGGACGTTCATGTGTCCGGGCATGCGTCCGGCGACGGGATGGATGGCGTACTTGACGGTGACGCCGCGGTCTTCGAGCAGTTCGGCGAGTTCGCGCACGGCGTGCTGGGCCTGTGCGGTGGCCAGTCCGTAGCCGGGGACGAAGACGACGCGGCTGGCGAAGGCCAGTTGCATGGCGGCATCGTCGAGGATGATCTCGCGCATGACGCCGCCGGCGTCGGTCGTGGCCTCGGCGATGACGGCGCCGAATCCGCCGAAGAGCACGTTGGTGATGGAGCGGTTCATGGCCTTGCACATCAGCACCGAAAGAATGAACCCGGAGAATCCGTCGAGCGTGCCGGCGATGATGAGCACGTTGTTGCCGAGCACGAAGCCGGTGGCGGCGGCGGCGAGGCCGGCATAGGAGTTCAAGCAGCGACATCACCACCGGCATGTCCGCCGAGCCGATGGGAATGACCAGCATGACGCCGAAGACGAATGCCAGGCCGAGCATGACGTAGAAGACGGCCGTCTTCTCAGGATGAGCGATGAAGATGAAGAAGCTCGTCGCCATGGCGAGGAAGATGAGGACGTTGACGACGTTCTGCCCTGAACTGGACCGGCTTGCCGTGGATGACGCCCTGCAGCTTGCCCGCGGCGATGAGCGAGCCAGTCGTGGTCAGCGCGCCGAGCATGACTTCAAAGCCCAGCGCGCCGCGGGTGACAGGATGCATTTCGCCGGCGCGAACGAGGAATTCGCCAATGCCGACCAGCGCCGCGGCCAGCGCTCCGAAGGCGTGCGAGAGCGCGGTTCGCTGCGGCATGGCGGTCATCGGAACCCAGATGGCCATCCACGCGCCGATGATCGAGCCGATCGGAGAGCCCGGCGATGATCCAGACCCAGGTGACGATGTGCGCGCCGATCAGCGTGCCGATGATGGCGGCGAGCATTCCGCCCTCGGCGAGAAACATGCCGCGGCGCGCCGTCTCCGGATGCGACATGCCCTTGAGCGCGAGGACGAAGAGGATGGAAGCGACGAGGTAAGTGGCTTCCATGAAGTAGGTGGACAGGCTCATTTGGCCACCGCCTTCTTCGGGCTTCGCTTCGTTGCGCTTGTTGAACATCTTGAGCATGCGGTCGGTGATGCCGAATCCGCCCACCACGTTGATGGTGGCGGTGGTGACGGCAACGAATCCGAGGATGTGCGCGAACAGCGGGTAGTGCGCGGCGCCGGCCAGCACGATCGAGCCGATCAGCGAGATGCCGGAGATGGCGTTGGTGGCCGACATCAGCGGCGTGTGCAGCAGAGGCGGCACGCGGCTGATGACCTGGTAGCCGAGAAAAGCCGCCAGCGCGAAGACGTAAATCGAAGCGATAAGAACTGCGGGATTCATGGTCGTTCCAGGAACCGCGGAGTTAGGGTCGTTAGCGGCGCATTGCGCCGGTTAGCGGAGTTTGTATCCCACATCTCAAAAGCGAGGCGTGGGCCTCCCATGGTTTCAGACATCCCGAAGAGGTCAAATGACAGCACTTGTGGTTTCAAGCAGCTTAGCTACGCGCGGATTTACGGGACTGCCTTTGTGGGCAACGCAGGCGCCGGCGAGGACTTCGTCGCCGAGGTCGATGCCGAGCTCGCCCTTTTTCAACGATGAGGCCGAGGAAGTTGAGAATATTGCGCGCATAAAGGGCGCTGGCGTCAACCGGGCACTCCGCAGCGATATTCATTGGCGCCATCAGGGTGACTCCGCCGATGGTCTGCGTGAGGCCCGGAATGGTCAGTTCGCAGTTGCCGCCGGCGGGCGCGGCCAGATCGACAAGCACCGATCCCGGTCGCATGGCCTCGACGGCCTCGCGTCGAAGGAGCCGCGGCGCGGGACGGCCGGGTACCTGCGCGGTGGTGACAATAACGTCGGAGTGCGCAGCCGTGCGTACGATCAGATCGCGGCCGCGATCGAGCGCTTCCTCGCTGAGTTCGGCGGCGTAGCCTCCGCCGCCTTCGGTATTGATGCCGCCAAGATCGACGTCGAGAAACTTCGCGCCGAGCGAGCGCACCTGTTCTCCGGCGGCGGCACGCACGTCATAGGCCTCAACGACCGCGCCCAGGCGGCGAGCGGTAGCAATAGCCTGCAAGCCTGCCACGCCGGCGCCGATCACAAAGACGCGGGCCGGTGGAATGGTTCCGGCTGCGGTCATCAGCATGGGGAAAAGGCGCGGCAAGACTCCGGCGGCGTTGATGACGGCCTTGTAGCCGGCGACGGTGGCCATCGAGGAGAGCGCGTCCATCGACTGCGCGCGGCTGATGCGCGGCACCAGTTCCATGCTGAACAAGGTGACGTGCAGCGCGATGGCCGTGGCCAGCGCCGATGGCGCATCCAGCGGACGCAGAAACCCGATGACGACGGCGCCGGATTTGAGCAGTGCCTGGTCAGACGCGCTTGGGGCGTTGACGACGGGGATCAGATCGGCGTCGCTGAGAATGGAGGGGCGGTCACCGGTGACGGTGGCGCCAACGGCAGAGTAGGCCGCGTCGCTGGCCCCCGCCGCATTGCCCGCGCCGGATTGAACGACGACCGTAATGCCCTGGGCGATGAGCGATTTAAGGCTCTCGGGAAGAAGAGCAACACGCGTTTCGCCAGGAGTGGTTTCCTTGAGAATGCCGAGGAGCAATTTGCCTCCAGGTGAATATGTGGGGCAGGACGCCTACAACGGTACGCGGAAAGGCATGCCGCGTCATCTTGAAAATTATTGAACTGGAGAGCAGATGAATCGTGTGATGTTGGTCACTCTGGGTGCTCGATGTCCGAGACCGTCTTTAGGACGATGCAGGCGAGATACCTCGCTATAGGAGACGGGACTGCTGTCGCGGACCCCGCGCCACCATCGATTTCCATTAAACCGCTTTCAGGCTGGAGCAGACGCGTCGTCAGATTTCGCCGACGGCGCAGCACTCTTATTTTTCGCCGCATGCAAGGCTTTGCGTGGGTCGGGCGGATGATTCTGCAGTAGATGGAGATCGAACTGAGCCGCGAACCAGGCAACATTCTCGATTGGGTTGGTTATGCGCGGTTCGCGTTGTGGCATCGCCATACCACACATGGAACACTTGGCAGAGACTGGAATGCTGTTTTCGTCATATCTCATTTGCATCGTAAGCGCCGGGGGCATACCTGAGTCTAGTCCTCCAGGGCTCCAGGGGCTACTTTCAGCAGCTAACCTGCATTTCAGACAGGATGCCTGCCGGGAGTAATGCCAGCTGAGGTCACCGTACGTTCGAATTAACGCTCGGTAGAGTACCATCAAGTGTGTAGGAGTCACTGAATGCAGCAGCTTTCAAATTTGTCCGGTTGGCCGCCTCAAGGAGGCGCTGGGCCGTTCGACACCCGCAAAACGGCCTTTGCCAAAAACCCGGAATCGGTGACGCTGCGGAGAGTCGACAGGATCGTGGGGTCCCGCATCGACTTAACCTGCATGTTCGGCAAAGAAGTCGTGACTTTTCGATTCTTCGCCTCAAGCAGGGGAATGGCTGAGAATGTTGCCGAGGTTCTCGGCCGCAGTTCGGGTCAGAGCCTGCGCGACTGGGCATGCTCTACGTCCCCGACATCGAAGAATAGAGCTGAATCTTCGATCGCCGATTCCAGGAATCAAATGAAGCGGGCAGACTCTGAGAGTCTGCCCGCGCCTTTTTGTGGAATTACTTCGGCAGCGGAACAGTTCCGGTCACTGTGAAGCCCGCTTCGGATTTGGCCTGGGTTTCTTCGGGCTGCGCGCCGCCGAGCGTGAGAGTGTATTTGCCGGCGAGGATGGAGCGGTTGCCCTGCTCGTCCACGCTGGACAGCGAGCGCGGATCGATCTTCAGCGTCACTTCCTTGCTGGCGCCGGGACCGATGGTGACGCGGTCAAATCCGACAAGCGAGTGGATCGGGCCAGCTTCCTGCGGCGTCTTGAGATACGCTTCGACGACTTCATCGCCGCTCATGGTTCCGTTGTTGGTTACGGTGACTGTTGCCGTGACGGGGTCGCCGGCTTTCAGCGTTCGACGAGGAAAGCTTGACCGGCCCATACGTGAATTTCGAGTAGCTGAGGCCGTAGCCGAATCCCCACAGCGGCTTGCCTTGAAAGTAGCGATAGGTGCGGTCCTTCAGCGAGTAGTCGGTGAACGCCGGCAATCCCTCGAGGGATTTGTAGAAAGTCACGGGCAGTCGTCCGGCCGGGATTGTTGAGACCTGCGAGCGTGCGGGCGATTGCGTCGCCGCCTTCCACGCCGGGATACCAGGCCTCCAGAACTGCGGCTGCATGTTCGTTGGCCCAGTTGAGCGCGACGGCGCTGCCGCTTTGCAGCACGACGATGAGCGGCTTGCCGGTGGCGGCCAGGGCTTCCAGCAATTTCTCCTGCGGTTCCGGCAGATCGAGGCTGGTGCGGTCGCCGCCGCTGAAGCCGGGGATCTTGATGGGCATCTCTTCGCCTTCAAGCTGCGGAGAGAGCCCAACGAATGCCACCACGACACTGGCCTCTTTGGCGCGGGCGACAGCTTCATCGAGCTGCGCCTGGGCTGGCGCTTCCCACTTCAGCGTGACGCCGCCGCCGGCGCGATCGCCGGAGTGGGAGTATTCAACCTGGAGTTCGTGCTCTTTGGTGTCAGCAGAAGTCGACCGGAATCTGACGGGACCTTGGACGTTCAACTGTTCAGGCGGCGCGGTGGGCGAGGCGCCTGGGGCGGACTTGAAGTGTCCCATCTGCGAGAGATCGCGTCCCTGCGCGCAGGCTGCCTTCGCTGAGACACCTTGCCGTCGAGAATGAAGCGATAGCGTCTCCTCGGGCGAGTAAGGGAAGGCTGTCGCCGGGTTCGAGCGAGAAAACGTAGTGGCCGGGCGCGGGCGCGGCGATCGATGCCGCTCCAGCGGACGGAGTAGTTGGGCGTGTCGACCTCCGGTGCGGGCTTGGCATTTTCCCAGTCGGCCTGGACTCAGGTGCTCGGTTGTCGGTGGCGACGGGACGGCCGGTCCAGTCCGGCGTGGCGAAGAACTCAGTCTTCAGACCCTTGTTCAGACCGAAAGCTGTGCGCGGAACGGGCACGGCGAATCCTTCAGCGAGCGTGGAGCCCTGCGCGTAGAGAATGGGCGTGCTCTTGAATTGGTTCATCATGCCATCGAGCGGCGTGACGGGATGGAGCGGGGTGCCGACGTAGTTGCCGAGGATGGAGGGCAGCAGAATCGGCGGTGGGACCGATGACGGCGATCTGTCCGCGGCGCTCTTCAGCGGCAGCACGCCGTCGTTCTTCAGCAGAACGATGCTCTCTTCCGCGGCCTTGAGCGAAGTCTGGCGATTGCGATTCGCGAGGCGACCGACGAGAAGGGAATGCGATCCAGCGGATTGGAGCCCTGCGGATCGAACATGCCGAGCTGGAAGCGCGCGGTGTAAAGGCGCTCGGCAGCCTGCGTGACCAGGTCTTCAGAGACAAGCCCATGGCGCACCGCGTCAGCCAGCGTGTTGAAGCCGGGCGTCCAGATGCTGCAGGAGAGGTCGGTGCCGGCCTTGAGCGAAAGCGCCGCGGCGTGCTCGATGTCGGTCGTCTTCTTGTGGCCCTGGTAGACGTCCACAATTGCGCCGCAGTCGGAGACGACGAAGCCCTTGAATCCCCATGCATCGCGAAGGTGGTCCTTCAGCAGCATCTTGTTGGTGCAGGCCGGCCAGTCGTCGATCGAGTTGTAGGCGCACATGACGGATTGCACGTGGCCCTCGGTGACGGTGGCGCGGAAGGCCGGCAGGTAGGTTTCTTCGAGATCGCGCGGGCTGGGATCGACGTTGAAGCCGTGGCGCAATTGTTCCGGGCCGCTGTGCACGGCGAAATGCTTGCTGGTGGCGACGGCGCGCAGATGCTCGAGGTCGTTGCCTTGCACGCCATTGATGAACGCGACGCCCATGCGGCCGGTCAGGAACGGATCTTCGCCGTAGGTCTCCTGGCCGCGGCCCCAGCGCGGATCGCGAAAGATATTGATGTTCGGCGACCAGAAGGTCAGGCCGATAGAAGATGCGGTGATTGTCTTCGCGCTGGGCCTGGTTGTACTTGGCGCGGGCCTCAGAGGAGATCACGTTGCCCATGCTGTGCACCATGCGCGGATCCCAGGTGGCGGCCATGCCGATGGCCTGCGGAAACACGGTCGCGTATCCGGCGCGCGCCACGCCGTGCAGGGCTTCGTTCCACGTCTGGTAGTCGGGAATGCCGAGCCGCGGGAATGGCGGTGGCCCAGTCTTCGAGCTGCGATGGCTTTCTCATCCAGCGTCATGCGGCCGACCAGGTCGTGGGCGCGCTCCTGTGGCGAGAGATTGGTATTGAGGTAGGCGGGCTCCTGAGCGGTAGAACTGGCGGCGATAACAATTGAAGTAAAAAGCAAAACAAAAAGCCGGCGGCGAAGCTGCATGAGTCTTTCCTCCATTGGCTGCACACGATCTTCATCAGGAGACCTGTTTCATCCCTGGGAGAAGCCGGATAGCGAAGAATTGGAAGCCTATGTATTGAAGCGGCCCCAGGTCTGCTATCCGAAATGATTGTTCAGTCCGAAGAAATGTACTAGGTCAGGCGCATCATTGGCTAGGTTTATCGCTTTACTTCTACAGCTTCCGCCCAGCGGAGCCGACTAAATGCCGCTTACGCCCTTCCTTCCGGCGGTCCTCTCCATCTGCTCCAGGATTCCGCGCATCCTGGCAAATTCAGGAAGCCCATGCAACGGCGCGAGCCGGGGATCCGCAAGCGCCTGGAAGAACCAGGGACAGCGTGATTCGGCAGCAGCCCGGAGTTCGGTGATTGTGTCCTCGGTATCTCCCAGAGCAAGGCAGAGGGCCGCCGTCAAAGAACTCAGGACGAAACGCTCGCGGCTCAGCCACTGCAGCCGTTCGAGGACGGAACGTGCCTCGTGGATGCGACCGCCTTGCGCAAGCGCGTAGCCATGGACGGCAGCGGCGGGATCGAAATAGGGCGATCGGCGAACCAGATTCTCGGATATGGCGATAGCGCGATCGGTCTTGCCGTTGAACGCAAGAATGATGGCGCCGTAGATGTTACTGCTTTCGTGGTCAGGAAAGATGTCGAGCGCGTGTTCGGCCTGCGCAATGCTCTTTGAAGATTCGCCGGCCAGATGATATGCCCATGCCAGGCGAGCGTTTAACCAGGGAGAGTACGGATCGGATTGGAGCGCGTCATTGAGCTTTGCGATGGCCTCAGAAAAGCGATGCCGACTGAGGTCGAACAGGGTGCGGAGGCGCGTAATGGAGGTCTCATGCGGTAGATGCGCGCTGGCCGAGAAAGCGCGTACGGCGCCCGCCAGGTCATGGTCGACATGAAAACGCACCCACCCCACCGACGGAAGGATCGCTTCTGCGGCTTCAACGTTGGCTGGGATGGCCTCGGCGGCGTGCCGGACTTGATCGGCCGCCTGCGCCGGGGCGCAGAATCCGCAGAGGGTTTGAGTGACGCACGCGTTTGCGAGATCGATGTGCGCCACGTAGAGTGACGGATCGAGTTCAACGGCGCGGGCAAGATGTTCAATGCCGTTCTGCACGCGGTGTCGTTCGAGAGTCTGCCATTCGTGATGCCCTCGCAGGAATACCTCATAAGCCTCGCGGCGATCAGGATTTTCGGCGCTGCCGTAAGCGAACGACGGCGGTTTGAATTGAAACTGATCGTAGGTCCCGAGGCGGACAACCAGCCGATGAGCCAATTCCAACTCCAGCCCCGCCGCTCTCGCCTGCGGAACGAGCATGTCCTCAACCCAGATTTGGGTGCCATCGGCCACACGAATCATTTCGGCGCGCAGCCGAAAATGCGAAGGCAGAGCGCGCAGTGTTCCGGTAAGCACGAGGTCGGCGCGCAGCGCTTCGCCCGCCTGGTGTGCGTGCATTCCACGTGCAGCCAGAGAAAAGGCAGAGTCCCGGGCAAGCACCTTAACCGGTGAGAGGGGATCGCCTGTGAGAAGCGCGATGGTTTCTTCCGCGATTGATGATCCGAGATAGGGCGCAACATTTATCCCTGCCACAAAGGGCATGATCACCAGGCGCGGTCTCTCAGCCGCATTCGCTACGACCTTGTGCGTTTCTGTGAAAAGCCGGTAACCGCGCTTGTAGACAGTTTGAATGCAGTCGTCGGGTGCAAGCAATTCGCGGAGCGATGACATACATTTGGACACGCTGTCGTCGGTGACGTGCACATCAACCCACAACGCTTTCTTCAGTTGCAGAGGACTCACAATCTGGCCGGCGTGTGCGAGAAGAAGCTTGAGAGCAGCCAGTTCCTTGGGAGGAAGATGAATGATTTCGTCGCCGCGGGAAAGCGTGCCGTCAGGATGAAGTTGAAGGCTTCCAAATGTGAACGCGCGATCAGGGATCTCAGGTGAACTTGATGCCGAACTTGATCCAACCATCATCTTCCTCAAAGTGCCGAGCGGTCTGCTCTTGGGTACGCTGAACTCCCAACGCAGGTTGCCTCGTTTGGTGGAATCGGACTCTGTCTCGAAACCAAGGGGAAGAGCGAAGAACCAAAAATCCTCCGATCTGAATGAACCAATCCTCTTTTCTAATCGCGCAACAATTATGTATCTAAACTGCAACATCGGCATGTGATGAGCAATGCATTATCCCAGGAGATTTAGTAACTTCGCACGAAGTTACCTCCGTTGTTTCGCTATGGGGAAAAGAGGCAAGCTTTTATTGCGGGAAGAGAAGAAAATCGGCGCAAGGGGCCGCGTCCTGCATGTCTGCCGTTGAGCACAAATCACATCATCTTCAGCGCTTGCGGTCATCTATACAGATGAGAGTCCCACCCGGGAGAGCGGGACTCGACAGAATCTGAAGTCCGTTCACTCGTCCTAATACTTCGATTTGATCGCGTACGTGATGCCCATGGTGAACTGGAAGGAGTTGTGTTTGGTGGGCGGCTCTGACGCCGGAGTGTCATTGAGGTAGCTGTCGAGGGTGCCCATTGAGAAGCTTAGATTCTTGTAAGCCGGAAACGCGAGGGTGTTGGTTTCATTCGCGGAGTAGGCATGAGGGTGATTAAACGCAGGGATGAAAGCCAGTCCTTGCGTGTAGGTCACCAACTTGCGATGAAGAACGTAGGACAGGGAGAGCGTCGAACCGATCAGATTCTCGTTCGTCGTCGAGCCGGTGATAAACTGCTGCTTCTCGTATTGAATGGTGGCTTTCAGGTCCGCTTCCTGCTTCGATGTCTTGAGCGCCGTCCATCCAAAGCCGCCGCCATAGATCTGCTGCAGTTGCAGGTCCTGGGCAAAATTGTGATCGAAGGCCGTTTGCCCGAGCGCGAAAAAGCGCGGCGAAAGATATTCATCGCGTTCCGCGTCAGCGTGATAAAGAGCGGACTTGGTAACCACCGCGGGAACAAAAATCGGAGGCGTAGTTCCGGTTGCGGGAATTGTGTAGGAAGGCTGCGTGATTTTTCCGTAGGAGCCGGTGAAATCGAAAGACGTGCGATCGCGAGGATTGAGCCAACTCGCAGTGGGCACAACGCGCACCATGCCCACGCCGCCCGAAAAGGTGTACTGATTCTGGGTCGCCGTCACGATGGCTGCACCCGCGGTTGCCGCGCCGTTCCAGCCGGAGAAGAAGCCGGGAGAGTGGTAGAGCTGCTTATCGAGCGTGGCCTTGTCCATGATGAATGCCGCATCTGCGACTGGAATCGGCGCGGGAGCGGCGGCGCTTTCGGTGTGCAGGGTCAGCGACTGATTTGTGACTTCGACCGTCCCGGTGGGGATGGATCTCGAGCTCTTCTTGCCGCGGATCTTCACACTCTTGTCGATCACAGCGAAGCTGCCCGCGGTATGGAGTTCCTTGATTTTGCTCCATTCGAGGATGACGTCACCGAGGGGGTCGGAATGAAACGTTACTTTCCCGCCGATTTCGCTCACGAACTTGCCGTGCAGCGTATCCCCGTTGCTGAGAACCAGGGTGTCAGGTCCCGCGTCTTGTGCACCGAGATGTGGGGTAGACACAATCATCAAAAACAAAATTGCGATAACGGAAACGAATGGGGTGGCGCCACAGCGTAAGCGGGAGTTGGCGCAGCGATAAAGCAGAAAGGAAGGGAGCAGGGTCATGGGGGATGATCCTTTTCGTGGGTTTTGAAAGCTTTGCATTTCCTCGGGTCGAACCAATGAAGTGCAGTACTCATGCTAAAACTTCGCGCCGCAATACGCTACCGTAACGTTTCAGAAAACCTTCAGAAGATGGAAGCCGGATTGGCGATTGACTCTGTGATGAGGCGATTGTCATGGCTAATGAACCGTCGTACGCACGCTGGTCACTGGAACCCTACTGTATCGGGATGAAGCTGCGCACGCTGCGCACGCAAAAACACCTCACGCTTTCGCGGCTCGCCGCAGAAACCGGCTTGTCGACCGCGCTGCTATCAAAACTGGAAACCGATCGAATGGTTCCCACCTTGCCGACGCTGGCGAATATCTGCCGGGTCTACGGCGTGGGCCTCAGCTATTTCTTCAGCGACGCCACAAAACACACCTTGGCCATCACACGCAAAGCTCACCTGATTGGAAGCGGAAGAGGCCAGGAGAGGGCGAAGCAGATTCCGCTTCACACCCTGACTGCCGATGCCCGGCTCACTGCCCGCATTATGGAGTATCCTTCCGGCTCCGTAGGCGTTTTGTCTGACGTCGGACGATCCGAATGCAGCTTGGTCTACGTGCTCGAGGGCAAATTGCATCTGGACTCGGGTGGCATGCACGAGGTTCTTGAAACCGGAGACTGCGCCTACGTCGACAGCGATATGGCCATCGCATGGAGCGCGGGAGAGTCGGACCGTTGTCGCGCACTTGTGGTCACTCCTGGAAATTCGCGCGGAGGTTGATAGGGCTGAGATCGATGTCCAAGCGTCAACTCTGCCTCGGGAGTTTGCGGCTCCGGGTTTCGGTCTGTAGGATGTTCTGGACATTCAAGAGCCAAGGGCAAGGACAGCGAGACAATGCGACCCAACCTGAACCTGATGAAGGCGACTCTCACTGGAGCGCTCGGCGGCCTGCTTTTTGGCTTTGACACGGTAGTCATCTCCGGAATCATTGACGCCGTCGTGAAGCTCTACGGGCTGAGCGACTACGGCAAAGGATGGACGGTTGCTATTGCGCTGATCGGCACGATCGTTGGCTCGTTCAGCGCGGGAGTGGTGGGGAATAAGCTTGGTTCGCGTGAAACGCTTCGACTCACGGCCGTGCTCTATACTTTGTCCGCACTGGGAAGCGCGCTGGCGTGGAACTGGCCTTCACTGATGATTTTCCGCTTCATTGGTGGGCTGGGAATTGGTGCATCGTCGGTTCTGGGACCGGTTTACATCGCCGAGCTCGCTCCGGCCAAGTGGCGCGGGCGGCTGGTCGGCGCGTTTCAGCTCAATGTGGTTTTCGGCATCCTTGTTGCATATACGTCGAACTACCTGATCCGCCTGCTGCATCTGGGCGCGGCCGAGTGGCGCTGGCAGGTGGGGGTGGCCGCGGTTCCGGCTCTGGGCTTTCTGATCCTGCTGTTTGGAATTCCGCGCAGCCCGCGGTGGTCTGCATCGCGCGACCGCATCGATGAAGCATTGCAAGTGCTTAAGCTGATGGGCGAGCCGGAGCCGGAGGCGGAGTTGGCAGACATTCGCAAAGCCCTGGCTGAAGAACATGCCACGGCCCATGAGCCGGTGTTCCGATGGAAATATCGCTATCCGCTGTTTCTGGCGATCACGATCGGGGCATTCAACCAGCTGGCCGGGATCAACGCGATTCTCTACTACCTGAATGACATTTTTCAGGCCGCTGGATTCAGTCAGCTATCGGGGGATCAGCAGGCGATCGCCATCGGGTTCACCAACTTGATCTTCACCATGATCGGGATGAGCATGATCGATAGGGTGGGACGCAAGACGCTGCTGCTGATCGGTGCTGCGGGAACGGCGAGTTGCCTTGCGGGAGTGGCCTGGATTTATCGCAGCAACGCGCACCAGGGCATGCTGGTTTGGTTGCTGATCGGATACATCGCCTTCTTTGCGATGTCGCAGGGCGCGGTGATCTGGGTGTATATCGGCGAGGTGTTTCCAAACGCCGTGCGCTCCAAGGGACAGGGCGTGGGCAATGCCAGCCACTGGACCATGAATACGATCATTGCGCTGAGCTTCCCGTGGGTGGCAGCGCACCTGGGCCAGAGCGTGCCGTTTGTCTTTTTCTCGGTAATGACCGTGGTGCAGTTTCTGACTGTGCTTTTCACCTATCCCGAGACGAAGGGACAAACCCTGGAAGCGCTGCAGAGAAAGCTGGTTGTGGCGGACTGAAAGACGCGCCGGGCATGGAGTGGATTCAGGGCCCCCTGAGGGGTGATCCATGTCACCAACAGCGAGGTCATTTGGACCTATATGTAGAGGTGGGAACATGGCTCGGCGGTTGTGTCCGCGCGGGGAGTCGCTGTCCCGGCGAGGTTCTATGGAGCAGGTTGCGAATCCGATAGCAGAGCACGTGAGGGAAGTCGTGGCGGCGGCGGGAGGCTTGCAGGTGCCCACGGCCTGACGAACCTTCCCCATGGGCGGCAGCGGATTCGCTGGAGGCCGAAGCGCTGCGTGGGGAGATCATTCGGACCGGGCGAAAGCTGTGGGAGCGGCAGTACGTGGACGGCAACGGCGGCAATATCAGCTGCCGGCTGGGCCGGAATTACGTGTTGTGCACGCCGACAATGATGAGCAAGGGCGACATGGAGCCGGCGGATATCTGCCTTTCGGATATGGACGGCAACATTGTTGCCGGGGACCGGCTGCGCACCAGCGAATTGCTGCTGCACTTGGAGATTTATCGCGCCAACCCGCGAGCCCGCGCCGTCGTGCATTGTCATCCGCCGTATGCCACGGCGTTTTCGCTCACCGGAACGCCGCCGCCGGTAGGCCTGATTTCGGAGTACGAGATCTTTATCGGACCGGCCGCCCTTGCCCGCTACGAGACACCGGGCACCCACGCCTTTGCCGAGACGGTGCTGCCCTTTGTGCAGCAGCACAACACAATTCTGCTTTCGAATCATGGAGTAGTCTGCTGGAGCGACACCGTGACCCACGCCGAGTGGCTGACGGAGATTCTCGAGTCGTATTGCAAGACATGCGTGATTGCAAAGCAGATCGGGAAGCCGCTGGTCCATATTCCGGAGAAGAAAATCGAGGAGATTCTGGCATTGAAAAGAAAGCTGGGACTTCCCGATGCGCGGATGGAGCCCCTGCCTGCGCCGGATGCTCTGAGTGCGCCAGTGAACCCGGAGTTGGAGAAGCTTGTGCGCAAGGTCGTGTCGCGGCTTGAAGAGCGTCCAGTTAGATCTGGCCAATTAGATTGGGCGCACTCGGATACCAAAGGCAGGAACAAAGCGAAACCGTGCTATACTGGCTTTGCGCTCAGTGATTTGGACGTGAGCGGCGGTTTGCCCCTTCTTATTAAGGCAATTCAGCCTGGCACAGATTTCCCCCAAGCCCCTACAGCGTAACCACGTCGGCTCCAGCTGGGAGCAGTGCTTCCAGCGAGTTTGCTAGGTGTGGTGCCGGACGGCTATGAGCCGAACCGGCGGCATGATAAGTAGCGTGTGGCAGGTCCGGACCTCAGAGGAAGTTGGAAAGTCTGATGGTCAGTCCCCGGGACGTATTTGGTTCTCCCTTACGCATAAATTGAAGAGCAGGCTCGCACGCGAACAGGATTCGTGTGTGCGGCTGCAAGGTCGGGTTCCGATTGCAGGCCCCAGGGAAGACGGGCTCCGGAATCCAGGAAATGAATATATTTTGACGACACAGTTCTCGCAGTTCACGTCTTTCAGCCGCCCTGATGGCGCGGCTCAACCACAACAATTTTGTAACCCCCACGCCGGTACAGGCAGGCTGCATTCCTCCGGCTCTCGAAGGCCGCGATGTGCTGGCCACGGCGCAGACCGGAACCGGCAAGACGCTCGGCTTTTTGATCCCGATCGTGGAAATGCTGCAGAAGGTACAGGACCGGAACGCGGCCCAGGCACTGATTCTGCTGCCCACGCGCGAACTGGCCATGCAGGTTGAAGCGGCTTTCAAAGTCATTCGGACCAGCCCGCAGCAGACCGTGGCACTCGTGGTTGGCGGAATGCAGGAGCGCCCCCAGCTTGATGCGATTCGCCGCGGAGCGCGGCTGATCGTGGCCACGCCCGGCAGGCTTGAGGATTATCTGAAGCGCAAACTCGTGCGCATGGACCAGATCCAGATGCTGGTGCTGGATGAAGTGGATCGGATGCTCGATATGGGCTTTCAGCCGGCCATCGCACGCATCGCGACAACGCTGCCGCAGTCGAGGCAGACGCTCTGCTACTCCGCCACGCTGGAAGGCGCGGTGAAGGAAGTGGCGCGGAAGTATCTCAACAACCCGGTTCGCATCGAGATCGGTTCGGTATTGAAGCCGGCGGAGAATGTGGAGCTGCGCACGTTTGAAGTGGCCGCCGACAAGAAGCAGGAGCTTCTCGAGCATCTTCTGGATTCAGAGGATGGCAGCTTCCTGGTCTTCGTGCGCACCAAGCATGGCGCGGACCGTGTGGCGCGCAGGCTCAGCCGTTCCGGCTGGTCGGCGACGCAGATTCACGGCGACCGTTCGCAGTCGCAGCGCAACTCGGCGCTGCGGAGTTTCTCTGAGGGCCATCACCGCGTTCTGGTTGCTACGGATGTTGCCGCTCGCGGCATCGACGTGGCCAACGTGGCGCACGTGATCAATTTCGACATGCCGAAACTGGCGGAGGACTTTGTTCACCGCGTAGGCCGCACGGGTCGCGCATCGGCTAAGGGCATTGCTTCAACGTTCGCCGGACCGGCGGAACGCGGCGATCTGCGCAAGATCGAGCGCACGCTGTCGATCCAGATGAAGCGCTTCAGAGTAAGTTCGCTGAGCGGAAGCGCGGCGTAAAAGCAGCTCTCAGCCTAGCTACCAGCCATTAGCTAAACCACCCGGAACTGAACAAACGCAGCCTTAGCTGTCAGCTCTCAGCCTTCAGTTAAACCACCCGGAACCGACTTCGGTTCCGGGTGGTTTTGTTTGCGCGATTTCTCTATGGAACGTGAACTGCGCCGGGTTCTGCAAATTCATCCAGCAGCGAGATGAACTTCGATTTCCGAACCCATCTGCAGCCGAACGGAGGATCGTCCTTTTCTGGAGGAAACGCGTGCACAGGCTTAGGGAGGACTATGTAGTCGGTGCAGACTCTTACTCCGTAATCGCACGACTGATTTGGGACCTTTCCGTCAAACACACACGAATATGAACTCTCCATCGCTGTGTAGCCTTGATTGAAAACATCAAGGTACTTCACCGTGCCGTAGGCGGCGGTGGGAGATCTCGTTGGAATAGCCGGCTCCTTGGCGTTGCGTAGGAAGAGGACATATTCATCGCCGAGCCGCACACCCGAATATTGGCCAAAATAGATCGTCTTGCCCTCTTCTGTTCCTTTGAATCCCTTAACGACGACAGCTTTGTAGATAGCGATCTTATAGTTATCAGCATCACCGGAGACAATTCGAACCAACGCGACCACGTCGGACAATTTGAACACCTGTTCGAGAGTCATCTTCGCGGGCTCGGTAATCGTCACGGATTCAGTTGGATTCTCCAATTTGGCCGTGACGGATTGCGCGGAGATGATCTCCAATGCAAATGTTGCGAACAGCGCCGGGGCCAAGAAAATGAGCGCAACTTTCATAGCCAACACTGTACCCCAGCTCGCTCGGGCTCGGCTCTGTCTGAATCGGCATTTCTCGTCTTACCGCTCGAAGTGGCGACTGATTCCGTATGATGTTTGCGTTGTCTCGGAGAGGGTGACGATGCGCGCTTCGAAGTTCTGTGTTTGTCGGTGGCTTTGCTTTGTGTCCGGCTTCATTTCGTCGCATGCTCTTCCGCAAACCAGCAAAGCCGCGCCCTCGCACCGTCGACGGCCGCGTCTGCAAAGCCGATGAGCGATGCCGAGAAGGCGGAGATGGCGGAACGGGTTCGCGCTGCGGCGCTGCATGCGTGGAACGGCTACAAGAAGTACGCGTGGGGACATGATGCGCTGAAGCCGCTGAGCCTGAAGCCATTCGACTGGTACGGCGACGGGCACAGCCTGCTGATGACGCCGGTGGATGCGCTGGACACGCTGACGCTGATGGGGCTGAAAGCCCCAGGCCGATGAGGCGCGGACGCTGATCGATACGAAGCTGAATCTCGACCAGGATATCTACGTCAAGGATTTCGAGATTACGATTCGGCTGCTGGGGAGTTTGATCTCCTGCTACGAGATGACGGGCGACAAGCGGCTGCTGGAACTGGCCGATGACCTGGGCCGGCGCATGTCTCCCATGTTCGACTCGCCGACGGGGATGCCGTATGAGTATGTCAATCTGCACACGGGCGCGGTGCGTGGAACGAAGAGCAATCCGGCGGAGATTGGGACGCTGCTGCTGGAGTACGGGATGCTGGCGCGGCTGACGGGCAAGCAGAACTACTACGACATGGCCAAGCGGGCGGTGGTGGAGTTGTACAAGAGAAGGTCGGCGATCGGGCTGGTGGGTTCGGAGATCGATGTGGAGACGGGCAAGTGGACCGATCCGACGGCGGGCATTATGGGCGGCATCGATTCGTACTACGAGTACCTGCTGAAGGCGTCGATCCTTTTCGGCGACAAGGACTGCGCGCGCATGTGGCTGGAGAGTGTGACGGCGATCGATAAATATCTCGCCGACAACGAGCCGAACGGGCTGTGGTACGGGCAGGCGGATATGAACAGCGGGCAGCGTACGACATACGAACTATGGCGCGCTCGATGCGTTTTATCCGGCGGTGCTGGCGCTGGGGAACGATGTTCATCGGGCGGCGGAACTGCAGGACTCCAGCTACAAGATGTGGAACCTGGCGGGCATTGAGCCGGAGACGCTGGACTACGCGAAGATGCAGATCACGAGCCCCGGTTACGAATTGAGGCCGGAGATTATCGAGTCAACCTACTACCTCTATCACTACACCCATGATGCCAAGTACCTGGCGATGGGGCGGACCTACCTTGATGGGCTGGTGAAGTATTGCCGGACCGACGATGCATATGCGGCGCTTTCTGATGTGCGCACCAAGCAGAAGAAGGACGACGATGGAGAGCTTCTTCTTTGCCGAGACGCTGAAGTATCTCTATCTGCTGTTCGCGCCGGAGTCGACGCTGGAGTTTGATTCGGTCATCTTTAATACCGAGGCGCATCCGATGAAGCGGAGTTTGGGGTTGAAGAAGCAGGGGTAGCCTTCCGGGCCAACCAATCAGCTCACAGGCTGATTTTTGCCGGAGTCCTCGTGCAGCGTTCGGAAGAAGGCTTTCGTTTCGATTTCGGGAGGTTGTGGTATGGCGATGCTGGTGTTTGGACTGAATCAGTCGCTCGATGGATACGTGGATCACATGGCAATGGGTCCGCCCGATCCGATATTGTTTCGCCACTTCATCGAACAGGTGCGCGGGTTGAAGGGCTTCCTCTACGGTCGTACTACGTACGAGATCATGCGCTATTGGGACGAAGAACAGCAGGATTGGGATGCGGATGATCGCGAGTTCACAGAGGTGTGGAGGGGGCGGCCTAAATGGGTCGTGTCGAGAACATTGAAGGGTGTCGGGCCCAACGCCACGCTTATCGAGGGCGAGCTGGAGCCGGCGATCCGCGCTCTGAAGACAAAGCATGATGGAGAGATTTTTGTTGGGGGGCCAAAGCTGGCAGGGAGCATGACTGATCTGGGGCTGATCGATGAGTACCGAATGTATGTGCATCCCGTGGTGCTGGGGCAGGGACAGCCGTACTTCACCGGCCCGCGGCCGCGGCTTCGGCTGTTGAGCAATGAAAGCATCGGCGGAGATGTTGTGCAGCTCAGGTATGTTCCTGCTTAGCGGCGGAACGTTGGCCTCGGGCCCCAGGAAATCCGCCCTTGCGGGTCTCCTCGTCTAGGTTGCACTTCAAACAGACCCCGGCGCTCCGCATTTCGTTGACTCTGCTCGTTGATTCGGGTATCCTAAGGGTCTTGTGCGGTGTTGCGCCTGGGGTCTGTTGTGGGCCCTCTGAGACGGCTTTCAAGTCGATGAGGAGATGAAACTTAGCCCGGACCCGGCTGATGGAACCCCTTTATCGGATTCGATCAGGACAGGCACCTTCGGCTGGATAGCAAGGCTCAAGTCCAGCAGAGTCAGGGCCCTTTTTGAGGGGCAAGCCCCGCAGTCCTCACCCGAACAGGATTGTTTGGAAGTGGGTGGAATTCAATCCCATGCGCGTATGCCATGGGGCAAGGCGTATTGCGCCGAAGTTTTTTTGAAGTGATTGAGGGCAGGAGAGAGATGTCGACCTTTGTTCCGAGCGGCAAGAATATTGACCGCAAATGGTATGTGGTGGATGCCAGCGGCCAGACCCTGGGCCGGCTGGCCACCAAGGCGGCCAGTGTGCTGAGCGGCAAGCTGAATCCCCAGTACGTGCCCTACATCGACATGGGCGATCACGTGATCGTGATCAACGCCGAGAAGGTTCGCCTGACCGGCCTGAAGGCCCAGAGCAAGCTCTATCGCCGCTACACGGGTTTCCCCGGCGGCCTGCGCGAAGAGTCGTTCACGCGCCTGCTGCACCGCAAGCCGGAAAAGATTCTGGAAGAGGCGATCAAGGGCATGCTGCCGAAGACCAAGATGGGCCGCGCAGATGGGAACAAGCTGAAGGTCTATCGCGGCGACAAGCATCCCCACGAGGCGCAGCAGCCGGTGGCGATGAAGATTGCGTAACAGCAGCTGCTAGCTGCTAGCTTCTAGCGCTAGTTCTGACGAGTTTGAGTTGCAAGACGGTTTTGGCTAGCAGCTGAGAAGCTAGAGCTGAGAGAGCTAAGAGAACGAATGGCAGATCTGGTTCAGTATTACGGGACGGGGCGGCGCAAGTCGGCGATCGCCCGCGTCTTTCTGCGTCCCGGCACGGGCGAGTGGAAGGTCAACGGCAAGGCTTTCGACGAGTACTTCGTCACCGAGCAGCAGCGCGTATGCCGCCAAGCGGACGCTGGTGGTGGCCGAGCTGGCGTCGAGCTTCGACGTGGTGACCACGGTGAAGGCGGCGGCGTTGCCGCGCAGGCCGATGCCGTGAAGATGGGCGTTGCCCGCGCACTGATCGAGTTCAACCCCGAGCTGCGCAAGACTGCTCAAGGCCGAAGGCCTGCTGACCCGCGATGCGCGCCAGAAGGAACGCAAGAAGTACGGTCAGAAGGGCGCCCGCAAGCGGTTCCAGTTCAGCAAGCGCTAAAGCGCTTGCAGTGGTCAGTGTATCAGTGATCAGTGATCAGTTTCAGGCTGTCGACGTGGTTCTGATCACTGACAGCTGACCACTGATCACTGGTTTTTCAATCTCCCGCGCAAGCGGGTTCAATCCGGGCCAGGCGAAGGTTAGCCCGGATGCAATCCACGAAGGAGGCCAATTGGCCACGATCACAATGAAGGAGCTGCTCGAAGCGGGTGTTCACTTCGGGCATCAGACCAAGCGCTGGAATCCCAAGATGAAGGAATACATCTTCGGCGAGCGCAACGGAATCTACATCATCGACCTGCAGAAGACGCTCAAGCTGTTCAAGGACGCGTCGAAGTTTGTCACCGAACTGTGCGCGAGCGGCAAGACGATCCTGTTCGTCGGCACCAAGCGCCAGGCGCAGGACGCGGTTGCCGAAGAGGCCAACCGCGCGGGCATGCCCTACATCAACCAGCGCTGGCTGGGCGGACTGCTGACCAACTGGGTGACGGTGCAGAAGTCGGTGAAGCGCCTTCAGGAACTGGATGAGATGGCCACCGATGGCCGCTACGAGCTGCTGACCAAGAAAGAAGTGATTCAAGCTGGAGCGCGAGCGCAAGCACCTGCAGGCCAACCTGGCCGGCATCAAGAACATGAAGCGGCTGCCCGATGCGCTGTTCATCGTCGACTCGAACAACGAGGCGATCGCCGTGAAGGAAGCGCGCAAGCTGGGCATTCCCGGTGGTTGCGGTGGTCGATACCAACTGCGATCCCGACGGTGGTGGACTACGTGATTCCGGGCAACGACGACGCGCTGCGCGCCATTCGCCTGTTCACCTCGAAGATTGCCGACTCGGCGGCCGAAGGCGTGAACCTGGTGGGCGACAAGGCCTTCGCCGAGGAAGAGCTGCGCCGAGCCGGCGGCTGCGGAAGCCGTGGCGGCTGAAGAGGCGCCGCGTCCTGAAGAAGTGGACCTCGAAGCGGCGCTGGGCGGCGGCATTCGCAAGGCCCCGGCGGCGGTAGCGGCGCTGGAAGAGGCCGAAGCGGCCGAGGGCGCTCTGTAAGCTTTCTGCGCGCTGCGGCGCGCATACCGAGACAAGCGTGGCCGCCAGCAGTTCGGTGCCACGCTTTTCTTTTGTGCCGGTAATGACCTGCGGCACGTCGCAGCTCTGAGTCGAACTTGAAAGGCTGCAACCGAGCCGGAAAGAAACGAGAGATGACGACTGTGAGCTGAGAAGATTGATGCCAAGTTGGTGAAAGAGCTCCGCGAGAAGTCCGGCGCGCCCATGGGCGACTGCCTGAAGGCTCTGCAGGAGACCAAGGGAGACATCGAAGAGGCATTTGTGGTGCTGCGCAAGCGCGGCATGGCGTCGGCGCAGAAGAAGGCCGCGCGCACCACCAACGAGGGCGCGGTGGGCACCTACATCCACGCCGGCGGCAAGATCGGCGTGCTGCTCGAGCTGAACTGCGAGAGCGACTTTGTGGCCCGCACCGACGACTTCCAGGAGCTGCTGAAGGACATCGCGATGCACATCGCGGCCAGCGATCCGCGCTACGTGAAGCCCGAAGACGTGACGCCCGAGGATATGGAGCGCGAGAAGGAGATCTATCGCGCGCAGGCCGCCGCCACCGGCAAGCCGGCCCCGGTGATCGAGAAGATCGTCGAAGGCAAGATGGCCAAGTTCTACGAAGAGGTTTGCCTGCTGGAGCAGCCCTTCATCAAGGACCAGGCCGTCAGCATCAAGGAACTGATCGCGCAGAAGGTCGGCAAGCTGGGCGAGAACATCACCGTGCGCCGCTTTGCGCGCTTCAAGGTCGGCGCGCCCGATTGGACCGTAGCGCAGACCAAGGCCGTGGAAGCGGCTGCGGAGTAAGCCTGCATTCGGAAGGATCTGTCCCTTGGAGGGGGTGGATACAAGCTGGCAAAGGCCCGGAGTGAAAACTCCGGGCCTTTGTTGTTTGTGGGGAGGCAGGGATCGGGATTATGGAATTTCGTGGACGCAGGCAGTTGATGGAGGCATCGCCGGTATCCCGCCGAAGCGGCGTTCGCGGTGGTTGAAGTCGCCGAGAGCTGCAGCAAGATCGGACTCATCGAAGTCGGGCCACATGCGGGGAGTGAAGACGAGCTCCGCGTAAGCCGATTCCCAGAGAAGGAAGTCGGAGAGGCGCTGTTCGCCGCCGGTGCGGATGAGCAGGTCGACGTTGCCGCTGTCCGCGGTAAGTGCGTGAGTGATGACCGCGCGCATTTGGTCCGGAGAAATGGATTGCTCGCACGAGGACTGGGCTGCGGCGATTGCAGCGGCAGTCGCAATGGACATTTGTCCGGAGTAGTCGATGGCAATGCGCAGGTGAAGGCTGCGGCCCTGGGCTGTTGCGGATTCCGTGCGTTCGATTTCGCGCAGCAGTGGCACAGGAATGCGGTCGCGGCGACCGATAACTTCGAGGCGCGCGCCTTGTTGGCGGAGGCGTTCGCACTCGAGACGAAGAAAGGCGCGAATGATCCAGAAGATGCTTTGTACCTCCTGCGCGGGACGAGCCCAGTTATCCGATGAGAATGCGTAGAGAGTGAGAGCGCGGATGCCGAGCGGAGGTGCGTGCTCGACCACGCGACGGACTGCAGCGACGCCGGCACGATGTCCGGCGACGCGCGGCAGTCCACGTTGAGTGGCCCAGCGCCCGTTGCCGTCCATGATGATGGCAACATGGATACCGGACTTGAATGAAGTTGGCATGAATTCCTCGTGAGGGAGGCTTCGTTATTGATTGGGCGTTGCGGCGAGATCGGACAGCGATCCGTACCAGTCGATGGAGCGCGTGAAGTACATGGCCGCGGCCACGGCGAGGAAACTGGCGATTGCACCGAGGAGCAAAGCATTGTCTTCGAGACGCAGAAGCATGTAGATGAGCGTGTAGAGCAAGGAGAAGACGACAGCGGCACGTACGGCCTGCATGCGGCTCGAGAAGATCCATCCCGCATTGACGGAGAGCAGGGCAACGGTTGCGGCTCCAGCGATAAGGAAGCCGAGGTCGAAGCCGATTCGCTCGGCGAGGGAGAGCAACATCAAATAGAAGATGAGTTGAGCCACGCCGACCAATGCATACTGGGCCGGATGCACGCGTTTGCCCGTGGTGACCTCGAAAACAAAGTAGGAAAGGAAGATCAAGCCGAGGAAGAGCAGGATAAATTTCAACGAGCGCGTAACGGACTGATACGGGTCAGCGAGTTCAACGAAGGAGACTCCGAGATCTGTGGATGCGAGGGCGAGAATATTGCTTGCTTCACCCTGCGCGCGCACGCCACGGGCAATGAACGGAACCGACCAGTCGGCAGTGAAGCCTGCGGGCGTGATGTTGCGGGTGACCGGCAGAAATCCGCCATCGAAGCTGGGATGAGGCCAATCGCCCTGCATGGTGAGGTGCGTGGTTTTCCCGTAGGCGAGGACCGCGATGCGCTGCGCCCCGGAGAAGCGCAGGGACGCAGTGGTGGTGAATTGAGAGTTGGGCTGGACGCCGCCTGTCTGCGCCCCGAAAAGAGTGAGTTTCAACTGTTGATTGGCCTCGGTCCCGAGCAAGAGGTGGTCTGCATTCGCGGCGGGGACGAGCGTGAGCGTTTTGCTGCTAGCAGTGAGGGTGCCGTCTGCGAGCGCGCCGCGTGCATCGGTGACGCCGACGAGGAACTCAGCGTGAGGCCAGTCGAGTACAGCATTCTGCGGCGTTGAATCGGGAACTCCATTGAGGTCGAATGACGACGTGAAGTTGAGTTCGGCCTGGAAGACGGGCACTTTAAAAAGAGAACGACGACGTTCTTCGGTGGTGGTCTTGAGTGCGGCGGTTGCCTGCGCTGGGAAAACGAAGTAATTGCCGTGCCTGGCGACGTCATCCTTCTTTTGTGGAGGAATGGTGTAGGGAATGACGAGGATAGGGCCGAGAAATGTCTGTTGGCCGCCGACATGGCTGGTGATCTCTCTGGCGACGTCGTTTTGCCGATGCGTGCGCTCATCCACGAGGTCGTCGACGAAGAAGGCGGGAATCGTCATGGCAAGGGCCAGAGCGCACACGATGAAAAGCTTGAGCCCCATGGAGCGCGAGCTGACTTTCGCGGGGATCGTTGGTTGAAACATCGGTCGATCATTCAAGGTATTCTCTCCGTTGAATCACTTTGCAATGCAAAGTTATTCAGCCAAAAAAATTCAGGTTCGCGAGGGCGCGAGGTTCTGAAGTAAGGTCCCGACGGCTGAGTCGGGTTTCGCACCGCCTGCTGCGTCGCGTACTACCTGCTCGAGGGTGGACAGGTAATCGAGATAGCGCTTGCGGCCGGATGCGGTGATGCGGCAGATGGTTTGAGGACGGTTACGGTCGTGTCCGCGAATGATTTCGACCATCTTGGCGGTTTCAAGAACGCTGAGATGACGGCTCAGGTTGCCGTCGGTAAGGGCGCATAGTTGCTTGAGATCGTTGAAGGTCACGCCTTTGGGACTCGTAATGAGCGAGGTGAGCACACTCAGGCGTGCGCGTTCGTGGATGACGCGGTCGAGACCTTCGTAGGCGAAACGGCCTTCGTTGCTTGAGGGTTTAGATTTCATCGCGGTCATCCTTCGATCCCCAGAGCAGCACCCCGGCGACGATCAACTGGCCGACACCGTAGGCCACCCCCATTGTCCAGGGAGTGAGCGCGCGCGTGTCGCCGAGGGCGAGGCAGGTGAGTCCGGCGAGCAGATACCAGCAACCTGCGGCGGCCATCGGTTTAGGCAGAAATCTGCAGGATGCGAAGACGCCGAGGCTGAAAGTGATTTGCCAAAGACCCGGAAGCATCCATACAGACCCAGGGACAAACCGGACGAGGATGACAGAGATGAGTGCGCCGGCGCCGACAGAGGGAAGAAACTGTTCGACGGCCATGAGAATCATCTCGTCGGCTAGATCGGAATGGATGCGGCGTGTGCGGGTGAGCGTCTGCATGCCGATGAGGACGGCGGAGAGGATAGCGGTGGTGATCCAGATGCGGAGGTAGTTGCCGATGTGGTTTACGGGATCGGGCAGCAGGAATGCTTGCGTGATGGCGGCCAGAATCGCGAAGAGGCCCGTCGCGGCGAGCGTCGCAGCTCCGTAGCCGCGGAATTCCGTCGTGCGCGCAACCTGGCGGCGAATGCTGGTGATATCGCCGAGTGCCTTGTCGAGGGGATGGATCGGGAAGCTCATCGGAAGCTCACTTTACGTTGCAAAGTATACCAGCAGGAACCTGCTGTCAAGTTACGAGGGTGGTTCACGACTCGTCTGAGTCAACCGTGGACCTGTCCTAAGGTCCGATACAGGTGCGGCTTAGCGGAAAGGGATCGGAACAACCGGTGCCTCGGAGATTCCGACGAATGAGAGCCCGGGTACGATATGATTTGGCCCGTGAAAAGAACAACTGTTTTGCTTGCACTAGCTTTTGTTTTCGCCGCAATCTCAATTGACCAAGCCTTGGCGCAGCAGGGTTCGAACGCTGCGAAAACCGCCAAAACCGGGCCGCAGGCCTCCACATTGGTGAATGGATATGAGCCGATGTGGTGGAAAGAAGCCGTGGTCTATCAGGTCTATCCCCGCAGTTTTCAGGATTCGAACGGGGACGGAATCGGCGATCTGAACGGTATCACGCAGCATCTCGATTACCTGCAAAAGCTTGGCGTAAATGTGATCTGGCTGTCGCCGCATTATGACTCGCCGAATGCGGACAACGGCTACGATATTCGCGACTATCGCAAGGTGATGAAGGAATTCGGCACCATGGCCGACTTCGATCGCATGCTGGCCGGCATCAAGGCACGGCACATGCGGCTGATTATTGACCTGGTGGTGAATCACACGTCGGACGAGCATCGCTGGTTTGTGGAATCGCGAAAGTCGAAGGACAATCCCTATCGCGATTACTACTTCTGGCGCGATGGGAAGCCGAATCCGGCCGATCCCGCGCATCCGTCTGCCGCCAAATAATTATCCGAGCTTTTTCTCCGGATCGGCGTGGCAGTGGGATGCGACAACGAAGCAGTTTTATCTGCACTATTTCGCAGTGAAACAGCCGGATTTGAATTGGGACAATCCCGAAGGTGCGTGAAGATGTATTCGCGCTGATGAAGTTCTGGCTCGACAAGGGTGTCGATGGATTCCGGATGGATGTGATTCCGCTGATTTCGAAGCAGCCGGGATTGCCGGATCTGACCCCTGAACAGATGAAAGATCCGCCGCGTTTGTGGGCAAACGGGCCGCATCGTGATGAGTATCTGCGGCAGATGAATCGTGAAGTGTTTCGAAGTACGACGTGATGACGGTGGGCGAGGCGATCGGGATCACGCTCGAAGAGGAGCCGAAGATCGTTAATAGTCAAAGCCACGAGCTGAACATGGTGTTCAACTTCGACGCGATCCGCGTGAATCGCGGGGAATTTTATTCCGAAAAGAAGTGGACGCTGCCGCAGTTGAAGGCCATCTACGACCGCCACGCAACGGCGCTGAGCAAGACGGATTGGGACACAGTATTTTTGTCGAACCACGACAATCCGCGGCTGGTTTCGAACTTCGGCGATACGTCCACCGCAGAGTTTCGGGTGCGTTCAGCCAAGCTGATTGAAACGATGCTGATGACCCTGAAGGGGAACGCCGTTCATCTACCAGGGCGACGAACTGGCGATGACGAATTATCCCTTCACGAAGCTCGACCAGTTCGACGATATCGAGGTAAAGAACGCGTACAAGGAGAAGGTGCTCGGCGGAAAGATGACGGAGTCGGAGTTTATCGCCGAGTCCAAAAGATTTGGACGGGACAATTCGCGGACGCCGATGCAGTGGAGCGATGCGCCGAATGGCGGCTTTACAACGGCGACTGCGAAACCCGTGGCTGGCGGTGAATCCAAATTTCAAAGAAATCAACGCGGCGAAGGAGGAAGCCGATCCGGAGTCGGTGCTCCACTACACGCAGCGGGCGATTGCTCTCCACCATGCGCATCTGGCGTTTGTGTATGGCGACTACAAGGACCTCGATCCGGAGAACGAGCAGGTGTATGCCTTTACGCGAACGTTGAGCATTCCGGGAAAGCCGGACGAACGGTTGCTTGTAGTGCTGAACTTTGGGGAGAAGCCCGTTGATTACACGCTTCCCGAGGGAGAGACAGCCGGCAAATTGGTGCTGGCCAATGTTCCGGGAACGCCGGAGACGGGTGGCTCGACGCTGAAGCTGGCCGCGTGGGATGCGCGGGTCTACACCTACTAAGGTCGCACGAGCGCAACCATCCGCTCGGGCCGATGTTGTTTCGGGATTGAAATACTTGGATTTAACCGGGCCGCCGGGGTAATCCCAGTGGTCTCGGTGCATGTGCGATACTCGAAAAAGCATGTACAAGCGGATTATTTTGAAGCTTTCGGGTGAGGCCCTGGCGGGCCCCGAGCGGTTTGGCCTGGATGCCGTAAAGGTCGCTGAGATTACTGAGGAGATCGCCGACGTCCACAAATTGGGCGTCGAGATCGGAATCGTCGTCGGCGGGGGCAATTTCTTTCGCGGAGTAGCGCAGCAGGCCAAGGAAATGGACCGTGTGGCCGCTGACAACATGGGCATGCTGTCGACGGTGATCAACGCCATCGCCTTGCAGGACTCGCTGGAGCAGCGCGGCGTGCAGTGCCGCGTGATGACCGCGGTATTCATGAACCAGGTGGCCGAGCCCTATATCCGCCGGCGGGCCGTGCGGCATCTTGAGAAGGGCCGCGTCGTGATTTTCGCGGCGGGCATCGGGAATCCATTTTTTTCGACCGACACGGCGGCAAGCCTGCGTGCCATGGAGATCAAAGCTGACGTGTTGCTCAAAGGAACCAAGGTCGAGGGCGTCTATAGCGCCGATCCGGTGCTGGTGAAGGATGCGGTGAAGTACGACGAGATTACCTACATGGAAATCCTGAGGCAGGGGCTCAAGGTGATGGACCTTACTGCGGTGAGCCTCTGTAAAGACAACAACCTGCCGATGATCATCTTCAACATGAATCAGCCGGGGAACATCCGTCGTGTCGTTCTCGGCGAAAAAGTTGGTTCGCTGGTTACAGCCTAGCGGCAGTTCATGGCTGATCGGTCGGAGTTCACAGTTGTTTATTGCTGGGGAATTAGAAAATCAGGATCGAGATGCGCGGCTCGAAGAATTCCCAGGTCTTAGATAGTTGTGTCAACTGGCGGGAATTTGGCGTCTAAACAGCAAGTGGAAATGAAGAAGCCAGCGCGGCTTGATGCATTGACAGGCCTGCGCTGTTTCGCGGCAGTCAACATCGTTCTCTTTCACTTTTCCAATCCAAACTGGTTTGGGCCGCTGGCGCCGGTCGTGAACGCGGGCTATGCCTCGGTAAGCTTCTTCATTCTGCTCTCGGGCTTTGTGCTCGGGTACAACTACAACGCAAAGGCGCGCGCGGGCGAGTTGAGCGAAGTGCGGTTCTACGAGGCGCGATTCACGCGTCTCTATCCGATTTATCTGCTCAGCCTTATCCTCGCGTTCAAGATCATCCCGATGGAGTGGGAATCGCACACTCATGGGATGTTCTGGACGGGGATGGTCCTGTCGCCGCTGCTGCTGCAGGGATGGATACCGGAGATTGCGACATTTCTAAACACTCCAGCGTGGACGATGTCTTCTGAGTCGTTCTACTACGTGCTTTTTCCTTGGATGGCGCGGTGGAAGAAGCCGGAGCGTGTTGGACCGCACCTGGCGAAGATGGGAGTGGTGTGGATGGTCGGGCTGGTGCCGGGGACACTGTACGTCATCTTCAATCCCGACGGGCTCGCGCACGTGGATCGCTTCAGCTATGGTCCCTGGCTGCAGGCTTTGAAATATACGCCACTCCCACACCTGGCGAGTTTTGTTTTTGGAGTGCTATTAGCAGAGTTGGACGAAGTGATCCCACGCATGGGCAATCGGCGGCTTGTGCTGGGCATATTTGGCTTTGCGGCGACGTTTGTTACTTTAACCCAGGCCCACAGGCTTCCATATCCGCTATTGCACGACGGCTTCTTCATGCCACTGTTTGGTTGCATGATTCTGGGGCTGGCCGGCGTCAATCCTCTCTCAAAGGTAATGGGATGGAGGCCGCTGGTCTTTGTGGGCGAGGCCAGTTACTGCCTCTATCTTCTGCACTTCAACATGTGGAACATGATTCATGATTCGCATGTGCTCGATCGGCTGGGCCTGGCGCGATTCGATCCATGGATCAGTTACGTCCTGCTCATCGGCATGGCATTGCTGGCTCTCCACTTTGTCGAGAAGCCCGCGCAGCGTATTCTGCGCGGATGGATGCATGTTTGGCGATGATAATGAACAGGGATTAGGGATCAGGGGCGAGCGTTGAGGCGCTCGCCCTTGTTGTTATTGCTCGGCGGTGAAGGCGAGAAAGCTGTGGGGCTGAAGGGTGATGTGGAAGGCGCTGATGGGCGCGGTGCGTCGCCCGTGAGGAATCGCCAGAGGCTTGCCATCGACTTCTTCTCCCGAGGTCAGATTGTGCAGCTTCGATGAAGTTCCGGCCGCGTTGACGGTGATATCGGCGGGAGCATCCAGGAAGGACTCGACAACGAAGGAGTTGTTGTCGTAAGCAAGCAGGCTGACCTTGCCTGGTGCGTCGAGAATGAACGGGAATCCCGACTGAATGTAGCGGCGAATCGCCGTGAGAACCGGCTGTGGGAGTGCGTAAAGATCGTTGGCGTTTTCGGGAAGTACCAGGACAAACAGAATTCCTTTTGAATAGTGGTCCATGAGCAGCAGCGGAGCGCCTCGGCCGTTTGCAGTACCGCGGACGATGGGCCACGCGTCATTCGTTTGGAAGGTGATCTCCGGAACAAGGATGTCGGCTGTTTTGCCGAGATCCGCTCCGCTCCCCGCACCAAAACCGCCCCAGAATTCGTTCACGCTCAGCACGTTTCCGGTAGCGTGGATCTCCGCGATCTGTTGAATGCCTTTGCCCTGAAGCTGTTTGAGACAGACCTGTAGTGATGACGATGTTGCCGCCTTGTTCGAGGTGCGTGCGAATCTTGCTCACCAGATCCGGATCGAAGCTGCTTGCTCCGTCAGCAGGACAGTGTGGGCTTCCGTCGGAAAGCTGGGGTACATTTCCATCGGGATGCCGATCATGCCGAGGTAATTCTGCAGAAAATCTTCGCCAGTGGATTGGTATGGCTTGTAGCTCGCGATTCCGATGGGCTTGCCGAGTTTGCCCAGTACGGCATTGACCTGCGAGAGCGCGTAGCCGGCGACGGTGGCATAGGTGATAGGCGCGCTGGTGCCCGTATCGGCATGCCATTTGTCGAGGCCCGCGACGGTGAAGGTGGTGGGCAGGTTGCTCCACGCCTGGCGGTTGCCCATCTCGGCGGGGCGCAGCAGATCGCTGTACTGAAAGAGCATCATCTGCGGAGCCTTGGCGAGCATGGTATCCCACAGCTGCTCGGCGTAGCGATCGATGTACCGGCTATCGTAGGTGTCCACCCAGCCACCGCCATTGCGGCCCGGCGCGATGTTATCGAAGTAGCGGACGATCTCGTAGCTCTCGTACTGCTGCAGGTGCTGATCGGTGTCGACAGGGTCGCGTGTCTCGGTACCGGTATAGATGCCGTCAAAGAGCTTCGGTTCCTCATCGAGGTCGTAGCCGTTGGCCTGAAAGTGCTCGTACCAGTTTGGAAATTTGATGATGATCTTGACCTTGGGATTAACGGCGCGCGCAGGACCGAGTACGAGGTCACGGGAGACGCCGTCCATGAGCTTGAGACGGAATGCATCCCAGGAGAGATTGCCCTTGGCAGCAATATCGGAGTCGTACTTGGTGTTGTTGAAGAAGAAGTCGTCGAGCATGATCTCGTCGAAATGGCGCGCGGTGATTTCGGCAATATGCTTGACGTATTCGCGTTGCTTGGGATCGGTGTAGCACATGGAGACGAACTGGCCGCCACTGTCGTCTGGAGCGTCGGCCCCAGCTGTATCGCCGCGGCCCACGTAGGCTATGCCGCCGGCGGTTTCGACGTGATGGGATGCGAAGAAGGCCTTTACCTGCTCGAGATTCGCGTCGTCGGCGATGGTGCCGCTGCGATACGTTTCGATGTAGACCCTGTCGACCTTGACCTGGCTGGAGAGGTCATCCCATGACTTCTGAAGGTAAGCAGCGTCCTTCATCTTCTGCACGACAAAGACAGGGATGTAAACTGCCACATGAAACTGGTCGTGATCGGGCGCGGGCGCCGCAATGAGAGTTTGTGAAGGAATGGCAATCAGGGCAAAGATGAAAAGCAAGATGAAGCGAAGGTGATGAGACACGAAGCAATCTCCTTGCGGTTTGCGCGCCGCTTTGAGCGGCGAGGCGGCTGCGGTGCAAGTATAGCGATGCGGAAGCCTCAGGTAAAACGTTTTGGTGATCTTCCTCTTCATCTTCGCCGAAATGAAGAAGCCCAGCCAATTGGCTGGGCTTCAAGATTGCCTTTAGCGAGTGTGTTTACGGCGTTACCGATTGTGTGGAGTGGTTGCCGTGGGGCACTAGGACAAGTGCCGCTGGGTGCACGCCGGTGGGATAGGGTGTTGTCTGCGTCTGTTTCAGCGTACCGGCAGTCGGATCGAGCCGGAATCCTGAGACCGAATTGCCAAGGTAATTGGCCGTGTAAACGTAGCGGCCAAGCGCGGGATCAACACCGATAGACACGGGTTGCGTGTCGGTGCTATTCGATTGCGACCCGGTCGCGTTGATCGCAGTGGATGGAGTCCCCGTCGTCAAATCGATTACATAGGCGGTCACGGCCGAGTCGAGCGAATCGGAAACATACATGAACTTGCCGCGAGGATCGATCGCGATCGACGTCGGTTGTCCACCGGTCTTGTAAGGGCCATTGACGAGGAAGTTGAGGGAGTAGCCGGAGTAGATGCCGTAGCCGATCAGCTGGTTCGATGCGAAATCAGTTACGTAAACGAACCGGTTGGTCGGATCTGCAGCCAGGGCAGAAGGCTTGACGCCCGCGCTATAGGGACTTCCGGGGGTTGCCGTCAACGCGCCTCCAGAGCCGGTTGCGAACCCGAACAACCATCCGGGACTTGCGGTGCTGGTGGTCACCCCTCCGGGGTTGTACGAGGACAAGTCGTAGGCAGTCGCATAAACAGCACTTCCGTTTGCAAGGACAGTGATGCCGGTAGGTACGACCGAATCCGAAGCGTATCCCGGAATTGTCAGGCTCACCTGGTTGGCAACAGAGCCCAGCGCGCCCGAAGACAGCGCGTAAGCAGAGAGCGTTGCCGTGGTGGTTCCGGAAACGACATAGAGTGTATTGCCATCTGGACTGACTGTCATGGCCACTGGCGTTGTCGCGAGGGTAGCGGTTTCTTTCTTTGTCAGGACGCCGTTGGCGGCGACGGCAAAGTGGACGATATTCATATCCGCCTGATTGGCGACGTAGAGGTTCCCGTAGCCGGGGGAGACGGCGATTGCCGTTGGCGTTGTGCCGCCTGAGCAGACCTGCGGAGCACCGGAGCGTATTGCACCGGACTCAGAATCGACGGCGAAAGTTTCGATCTCACCGGCGGGACAGGCGCTGACGTTTGAGCCGATCTTGCTTTCGGAGGTGGCAACAAACAGGTAGTCGATGGTCACAAGCTGACAACCTGAAAAGAGAGTGGCCACTGCGAGGCCGATGGCGGAGACGAGCATGAGCTGTCTCAATTTGCTGAACTTCATGCGCTTCCTTCGTCACGGGCTGTCAAGGTCAAGCCCCGAGAATGCTGGTTAAGATTCCTGTCAGTCATTGTAAAAGCCCTGAAAGGGGTCTTGCTGTCATGCGCGGCTTCGAGCCGAATTGCTGTTTCCGCACCGCGTGACGGCTGATTCGCCGGCGGGTGCAAGGCTACTTCTTGCTGCCATTATGGGTAATCGCTGCGACTGCCGTTGGATTGGCATTGGCCGCTGAAGGTGAAAACTGAGAATTCAAAAGCTTGCCGTCGCTGGCGTTCAACTGAAAGCCTGAAACGTTATTGCCGAGAAAATTTGCGGTATAGATGTACTCATTCAGCGATGGGTCGATGCCGACGGCAACGGGCTGCGTGCCCGTGGTGTACGTTCCCAGCCGGCCCAGATTGCCGGAGGTAACGGAGTAGACGGTCAGGTTTGAATCCTGGCTATTTGCGACGAAGGCGTACTTGGCTTTCGCGTCGAGCACGATGGCGCTTGGCCGTCCTCCAGTGGCAAACGGGCTGCTGCTCAGGGCCGTCAGTGCGCCGCCATTGATCTGAAAACCGTAGATCAGGTTCTGCGTAAAATCGGTGACGTAGAGATAGGCGCCGGATGCGTCACTGGCGATTGAACTGGGATGGATACCAACGGCCAGCGGAAAGCCCGGAATCGCAGAGAGAGTGCCATCGGAGCCGCCGACAAATCCGAAAACGTAGCCTATGTTGGTGCTGGAATCATAGCCCGCGACGTACACATAGGGTCCCGAAGCAGCCACTGTGACTGCAGTGGGAACGAAGACGTCAGATGAGGCTCCGCCAGGCAGCGAGAGGGGCCAGTAGCTGGCGCTGATCGCAGTGTTCACAACGGGAGTGCCGAGCGTGTTGGCCGGTTGAGAGGGCTTAAGGGCGCCCGCCTCCGCCTTATCCAAAATGGGGAAAACGGCGACGGATCCAGAACAGGGAGATGCCGGGTTGCACGTTGGTAGGGGCTGATAAAGATCTACGACGTAGAGAAACTTTCCTGAGACTGCGGTCGCGAGCGGAAAGATGCCGGGGGTGTTTACGGTGTTCTGAGGGTAAAGCTTGCCGTCGCTACCGATGATGAACTGGACAATAGAGTTGTCGTCTTCGTTGACGACGTAGAGATCTGCCTGATCGGGCGACACGGCTTCAGCAATGGGATTCCTGCCGCCGGAAGGGAAGGGAGATGTGATGATCTGGCGCATGCGGCCAGACTCGGAGTTGATCTCGAAAACGTCGACTTCTCCGTAGTTATTGGGGCCTGCGGCCCTGGCGCTGGTCACGTACACGAAGTCCACGGTGAGTGTGGCGCAAGCAGAAAGGAAGGAGGCTGCCAGCAGACTTCCTGCGGAGATAGCCAGCAAATGAATCGGATTGTTCAACTTCATGCGCATCTTTCGTGTTGGAGCCAACTTCGTGACCTTCTAAGAATCGAGTGTTTGAACCGAATCACCTGATGCCTGTTTCTGCTTTTGCATTCTGATCGAATCGGCTCACGCCTACAGCTCCAAGAGCCTTGCGGTTTCAGTAGGAGCAGCCTTTGACCGCCGCTCCTACTTGATGAAGATTGCCGCGACGGAATCAGCTTGTGCGCCCGGTGACCAGGCACCATGTTCCGGGACCTGGAAGCGCATAACTGTCCTTCGCCTTGGTCGATTGACTGAGCGGAGTGAGATTGCCGCTGTTCTGGTCAATCGAGAGGCCTGTAACCGACGAGCCGTTGAAGTTAGCGGTATAGATGAACTGGTTGGATGGATCTTCAAGCACGCAGCGAGGGCCGGCCCCGGTTCCGCCAACACGTTCCCGTCTGGCCTGAAATAGGCGTTGCCTGAAATGGGGTTGTAACAGTGAAAGCGGCGATCCCGCTCTGAGCCACCGTCGTATTGGCATTGTCCCCCTCATTCAGGATGTACAGCCAGCTTTTGCCGTTTGCCTGGATAGCATAGATAGGCTTGGAGTAGGTGGCGTTGTCGGGAATATAGCCGTTGGCCAGGGCCTGAAGCGAGCCGCCTGAACCTACGTTGTACGCAAAGATCTGGCCATTCGAGGGTGGGGTGTTGGTGTTCGGCCCATCATCGAGGACGAAGATTTGGCCGGCGCTTGTAGCAACGATCGCCGTTGCTTGCGTCATGCCAAGCGGCTGGGAGCTGTTCTGGTTGATAGTCAGCTGGCCACTTCTACATTGTAGGCATAGGGAAATACCGTGTTGCCGATCGCCGGAGTGTCGCTCAGCGCGAGCACGTAGTTCCCGGAAAGCACGAAGTCCACGGGATTCGCCGGGATCGGGAAGTAGGGCAGCGGCGAGCCAGTGGAAGCTGTGACCTGCGAGTTGAGGACGTAGCTCAGGCGACCCGTGGTGGAATCGACCGAGAAGGCGGTAATGTCACCGCAAGTCGTCACCCCTGGACCGAACACCAGTGAGCATCCCGTGCCATCAGGAGCATCATGATCCAGCACAAGAATATGTCCGCCGGTGTCGGCAACCATGCGGAACGGATTGTGCCCCTGGGTATAGTAGGTGCCCTGGGGAGAAAGCACGCCATTCCCGCCGATGGAAAACTGGGTGATATTCGCATTGGTGCAGACATCGGTGGGGCTGCAGGGGCTCGCCGTCTGCGGTTGAGCCCTGGTTAAGCACATAGATGAATCGTCCACCGGTCAGCAGCACGCCCCGGACGGGGTTTGCCCCGCCGGAACTGACGGGAAGGCCCGCGATTGGGATCAGATTGCCGGTATTGTGGTCGATTTTGAAGCCGCTGATAATGCCTGCGCCGGTGGTGGAGGCGGTTTGCGTCCCGGTGATGTAGAGATAGCCAACCGAATAGCTTTGTACGCAAGACGAGATGCCGATGACAATGCCAGCTGAGAGGGCGGTCATCAGAAGAGCCTTGCCGAATTTCCTGAACTTCATGCGATTCCTTCATCCTGGTCAGGCGAAAGCCGCCAAGTGTGCTGATTCCGCAGCAGAGCTGGGTTGGGATGGGTCCCATTGCATTGTAAAAGGCGAGGGCTTGTTATGCCTAGTTTCAGCGCAAGATAGAGCGAAACAAGGTGTTTGAAGCTGGATCGCTACGGGGAAACGCGGCGTGATAGAACATGTCGCCCTCGAGCCAAAAAGATGCAGATATCCGATGCAAATTGGACGCAGAAATGGCAGCAACGTCAACCAAAAGCAGATCGACACCGCTCCGGGGCGGAAGTGCTTTTGAGTTTGGGAGAGCTGCCGCAACAAAACCGAAGCCGCGGTGGCGCGTGCACCGCGGCCCCTGAACGGACGGATTTGCTACCAGACGCGGCAGGAGTTTTCCGGATACATCGGCTGACCCTTGTGGCAGCCAAATGCCTTGCCGAATTCATCGAAGTTCTGGACTGAGCCATTCACGCGCCAGCGTCCGGGCGAGTGCGGATCGACCAGTGCCGATTGACGTGCGGCCTGCTCTGTTTCGTTCTGGCACCAGACCTGCGCAAACCCGAGGAAGTACCGCTGCGCCTCGGTGTATCCATCGATCTTTTCGTCGATGGTCTTGCCTTCCTTGGCCAGGACATCCAGCAACGCCATATAGGCAATGCGCAGGCCGCCATTGTCGGCGGTGTTCTCGCCCAAGGTCAGTTTGCCGTTGAGCTTGGCTTCAGGCACGTCACCGTGGGCCGGGGCCGCTTCAAATCCGCCATACTCTGAGACTTCGCAGTCCGTGCGCTCGACAAACTTCTTGCGATCTTCGGCGGTCTGCCACTCGCGCAGGTTGCCGTGGCCGTCATATTTCGAGCCTTGGTCGTCAAAGCCGTGCGTCATTTCGTGTCCGATGACTACACCGATCCCGCCAAAGTTGACGGCCGGATCGACATCCGGATCGAAAAACGGAGGTTGAAGGATGCCTGCCGGAAAATTGATATCGTTCATCGACGGGTTGTAGTACGCGTTTACCGTCGGCGGCGTCATGCCCCACTCTTTTTCATTCACAGGTTTTCCGAGCTTGTTGAGGTTGTAATTGCGCTGGAAAACCGCGTCGCGGTGCATGTTGCCGATGGGGTCATCCCGGTTAACAACCAGGGCCGAGTAGTCCCGCCATTTCTCGGGGTAGCCTATTTTGTTGCGATAGAGGGCAAGCTTCGCTTCGGCGGCCTTTTTCGTGTCTTCGCTCATCCACGGCAGCGTCTGGATGTCGTGCGGCAAGAGCTTTTTCAAGCGCCGCGACGAGCTGATCCATGCTGGCCTTTGCTTTGGGTGGGAAATGCGCCTTTACCCAGTCCTGGCCGACGGCTTCGCCGAGAGCGCGATCGGTTTCAGCGGTGCACTGCTTCCAGCGGGGAGTCGGCTCCTTCTGCCCAGCGAGGGTTTTGCCGAAGAAGTTGAAGTTCTCGTCGTAGAAGGCCTTGGGCAGATTGCTGGCCGAGGCGTGAATCGTGTGCCAGCGAAGGTACGACTTCCAGGCATCGACGGGTTCGGATGAGACCAATTCGTTGAGCTCTTTAAAGAAATCCGGCGTGGCGACATTCAGGGTTTCGAAAGGCCGCACCTGGACATCCTTGAAATACGTCGCGAAATCGAAATCGGGGGTCAGTTTCTGAAAGTCGGCGACGGTGTAGATGTGGTAGCGATTTTCCGGATCGCGCAGGGCCGTGCGGCTGGTTGAAGCCTTGGCAAGAGCGGTTTCGATGGTCAGAACCGCATCGGCCTCTTTAGCGGCATCCTCTGGCGAATCGCCGGCAAGGGTGAACATCTTCGTCACGTGCTCACGATATTGCTGGCGGATGGTTTGGAACCGCTTGGCATCGGAGATGTAGTATTCGCGATCTGGCAGTGATAACCCGCCCTGGCCAACGCTGGCAATCTGTTTCGACGCGTCCTTTTCGTCCACCTGCACCCCGAAGCGGAAGAGCGGGGCAGGATCTCCGCGCTCGGCGAGACCGCCAACCAGCGGGGCCAGACCCTTCGTATCTTTAAGCGCGTCGATGCGATCGAGGGCGGGCTTGATCGGCTCGAGGCCCTCCTTTTGGATCAGATCCGTATTCATGCAGGCGGCATAGAAATCGCCGTACTTCTTCTGGAGCGGTGTCTTGGGATCCTTCGATGCGGCGTCGAGTTCCTGCCATAGCAGGTAGCGATTGCGCTCGCCAAGCACCGAGAAGGACCGAGCCCAGCGCACCTGGTCGGCGGGAATTTGATTCTCCTTGACCCAGTTTCCGCATGCGTATTGATAGAAGTCTTCGCAGGGATCGGCGGATTTGTCGATGGCCGAAAGATCGAAGCTTTTGGAGGCGGGAGGCGGTGTCGGCTTGGAATCGTCACTGGAGGATGGGGCGGGAGATTGGGCGACTGCGATTCCGGCGGCAATAAGAAGCACAGGCGCGAGTTGAGATAGCTTCATGGGTTCTCCTCTTGGTTTGCGAATTGACAGGCCGCGCTCGTTCGGCAAAAGGAAGTTGAAGAGGAGGCCTGGAAAAAGTGCAGCAGGATCGAGCGCCGCTGCGTCGCAAAGAAGATTACCAGACGCGGGCAACCGGAGGCCGCAGGAATCCCAGGCGAAGAAAATGCGTGTTCGGCGGATTGAATTTGCTAAACTCCGGTCACAGTTCCCCGAAATGGAGACGACTTAATGAGTTTGAGACGGAAGCTCCTGCTTTCTTTGTGCCTTGCGTTTGCCGGCACATCAGTTTCACCGGCGATTGCGCAACAACAGGAAAAGACCGGTGCCAGGCGCACGCTTGTACGGGCCGGCCATGTGCTCGACGTGAAGACGGGCAAGATTGCAGACGCGCAGACGATCGTGGTCGTCGGTGACACGATTCAATCGATTGCGTCGACGGCGTCGGTGACTGCCGAGCCGGGCGACGCAGTGGTCGACCTGGGCGGGATGACAGTGATGCCGGGGATGATCGACGTGCACACGCATCTTACGATGAATACCGATTTCGATCCATATCGAGAGCTGACTTCGACCTCGGCGAAAGAAGCCATCAACGGGGTGGTGAATGCGCGCACGACGCTGTTGGCGGGTTTCACGACGGTGCGCAATGTGGGCGCCAACGGATTTGTCGACGTGGACCTGCGCGATGCGATCAATGCAGGACAGGTGGCGGGACCGCACATGCAGGTGAGTGGGCCGCTGCTGGGCATCACGGGCGGACACTGCGATGAGAACCTGCTGCCGATTCAGTACCACCTGGTGGGCGACGGCGTGGCAGATGGCATTGCGGCGGTGCAGCACAAAGTCCGCGAGAACATTAAGTATGGCGCAGACCTGATCAAGATTTGCGCGACCGGCGGCGTACTCTCGAAAGGCGACGACCCTCAGGCATCGCAATTCACGCTGGAAGAGATGCAGGCGATCGTGGCGGATGCGCATCGGCTGGGGCGCAAAGTTGCTGCGCACGCACATGGAGCGCAGGGAATCCTGTGGGCAACGGAGGCCGGCGTGGACTCGATCGAGCACGGCAGCTACATCAATGATGCCGCCATCGCGGAGATGAAGAAGAGGGGAACCTACCTTGTGCCGACGCTCTACCTCGAAGACTGGATGGTGGAGAAGGGCAATCTGCCGGCAATCTATCACCAGAAGATGGTGGATACGATCGGAGTCGCAAAAAAGAACATCAAGCATGCCATCGAGTCCGGCGTAAAGATCGCGCTGGGGACGGATGCGGCGGTGTATCCGCATGGGCTCAACGCGCATGAACTCGACGTGTATGTGAATCAGATGGGGATGTCTCCACTTGCGGCTCTGCAGTCGACGACCGTGAATGCGGCGGACCTGATGGGGTGGACCGCGAAGACGGGTTCGCTGGAGCCGGGGAAATGGGCCGACATCATCGGCGTGGAGAAGAACCCGCTGGAGGATGTGCGCGTGCTGCAGGACGTGAAGTTTGTGATGAAGGGCGGAGTGGTTTACAAGGGCGAAGGCAGCGCGGCAAAGTAAGGGGCGTCATACGTCGAGCAGGAATTGGGGGGGAGTGGGGTGGAGCATGAACCTCATGCGCTCCGCCTTGAACTCGATTTCCTGACTGCGACCGCATGGCGCGAATTGCGATGAAGTTGGTGGGCGAAGGCGACGGACTGCTGCTGCATGCTGTAATGCGTACGCGCCGACTCCGATTCGAGATCAGTAGGGACAAACCAGTTGGTGACGCGCTGGGCTCTGGCGGAGCGGCTGGCAATCCAGAATTTCATGGCGAGGAAGCTAAGCGCGGGCAGGCCAAAGAACAGGAAGACAAAGAGTTCGAAATGACTGCGGACCATGGAGAGGTTGCCGACGATGCTCGATGGATCCACTGGACGATCTCCTTACCCTGCGAACAACCCGCACGTGACGCTGACTTAATTCGACGTGAGATGGCCCGTGTGATTCTCAGACTGTATTCTGGTTATCGGCGTCGCACAATATCGCCTTAGTGATCGCGAAGAAGCGCATCGGTGCGCTTCAATCCGGCGAAAGTAATACATCCAAGGCATTACTTATAGGGGGTGGTGGACAGGCTGCGGGTCTGCTGCAAGTGACTCTGTAAGCGCTTGTGCCCATGCTATTGCGCCGGAATAGCACTCAGCCGCGAATGCCTCCGGTACATCAAGCTCTCGGCACAATTGGACGACCGAAGTCCACACGCCGCTTTCGACCGCAGCAACCAATTCAAAGAGGGGACGGTGACGGCCTTCGTGGTCCAGCAGGAGTTGGATGGATTCCTCATCGAGTGACAGCCCAACGATAATGGCGCTCATTGGGATTTCCATGATTGCATCCATCTGCGATAGAAGGCCGAGCAGGAAAAGGTCTGCCTCGCCATGTTGAATCGAGGCCCCAAGCAATTCAGCGAATCGTGCGTGGACCAGGGCTGAGAGCAGCAGCTCGCTGGGCCGGCCCTGGGTCATTTCAAACATGCCGGCGAGGCGGCACCAGCGACAGATTTCAATTTCGCCCATAAGGGTGAGGGCCTGGCGCACAGTACGAACTTCTCCGCGAAATGCGACGACCGCCGAGTTGAGAAAGCGCAGTAGGCGGTAGTAAAGCGTGGGATCGCTTTTGATCAGTTCTTCAACGGCATCCCAATCGAGCTCAGGCTGTGTGACAGCTTGCAGGAGTCTCAGATAAACGATGCGATTGGTGGGCGCGCTGCGCGTGCGCAGCGATTCCGGTTTGCGGAAAAAGTATCCCTGATATAACTGGAAGCCAGCTCGCCTTGCAAACTCGAAATCATGGCGCGTTTCAACACCGGTCGCAACCAACCCTGAGTGTGACCAGCGGTCCGGACCGATAATTTGTGGGATTTCTTCCCAAGGCGTCTGTTGAAGATCGACCTTCACGTAGTCTGCGAGGTGGACGATAGGCTGCCTGGGATCGTCGCGGATGAATTGATCTATCGCGATTTTGTAGCCGCTGTTCTTCAGTTCGCAGCAGGCCTGTACCACCGCGTCATCCACAACCACCGAGCTGTCAATCTCCGCTACGACTCGATCCGGAGACAGGAAAGCGATGCCGCGTTCCAACAGGACGTCTCGATTGCAGGCGATGAACGCGAGGCGATTGTCGCAGAGAATATCGAGTCCTAGCAACGTGGACATATCAATGGCGGTGCGAGCCGATTCTCTGCTCTCTATCCCGGTGAAGTGGCTCACGACGTCGGTGCGAAAGAGGAGTTTGTAGCCAATCACCGTTTCATCTGCCGCGAGAATCGGCTGGCGCGTTGCATAGCGCACAGATCGAGCTTCGTCTTGGGTTTGCCGGTCCATTGATCTATGGATCGAATATCGGCGAAACTCAGTCTTTCTTGAGACCGGAGGAAGGCGCAGGTGCAAGGTTTCTGAAATTCATCAGCGTGTTGAAGATCATGCGGTACTCGCCCATGTTCTGCCAGCGCCACACAGGATTGGTCGCAAACATCACCACTTCGCCTTTGCCGTCCGCAGTGACCACGACAGCTGCTCTTCCCTTGATGTCGTCGGCGCCATTAAACAGTCCGCTAATCACAGACTTCTCCCCGCCCGGGAAACGCATCAGCACATCCTGCTTGTCCATCTCTTCCGGCATCCTGAACAGCGGCCCGTTCGCATAGCGCACCGGCACGGTCTTCGCCGAGTAGCCATAGAAGATTGGATCTTCCGGATGCACGATCTCCGCCTCCACAATCGGTCCCGGAGCATAGAACTTGCCCGCGGGAGTTGCTGGTATCGATCTTGGGCGTCAGGCCGAACTCCGGCGGAAAACTGCTCGATGTGCCCAGCGTGACCAAGCAGGCCGCCCGCCTCCGTAAACTTCTCCAACTCCATCACCCCTGCCGCGCCCATCCCTCCGGAGATATCGTCCGATGAGCCGTAGTCTCCAAGAAACTTGAACCGGTCCGTTTTCTTGTACGCCAGCGGTTTGTCCGTCTTCGGAATCCCATTCACCAGCGCCTTCGCGGACCGCACCTGGTTCGGAATCAGAATCAGGTCGTAATCCTTCGCGAGATCCCCCGCAACACGCGCTCCTTGAAGATCAGATCGTAGGGCACCTTGTACTGATCGAAGGTATAGCGCACCCAGCCCACGTCCTGCGTGCCCGCCCATGTACTGAAGATCGCAACGCGCGGCAACGCAGCCTCGTGCGCAGCCACTTGCGGAGATGCGGCAAGTCCCACGACATCCAAGCCAAGCTGGGCCGCCAGCGGCTTCAAGGCCGACGCGGCGTTTGCCGGAACCAGAAATGTGCCTGCGGGAACGAGGCGCCTGCTGCCGTGAACGACTTCTCCGCAATTTGCACCGGCACGTCTTTCAGGCCGTAGCGAAGCGTCACCATGTTGGGCGAGCCATGATCCGGCACAGCATACACAGCGGCAGCCGACGGCACCCTTCAGAGTTCCCTCGGGGGCGTACTCGTCCACTGGATCCACCGCCAGCGCCTGCACGGCAATGTCTTTGGTCGGCTTCACCTCGGTGTTGGTCATCAGGCCCATGGTCCACGCGCTGTCGTCGTAGGTGGTCAGTTCCGGGTCCGGATCTGTCTGCTTGATCAGCAGCGTCTTGGCCAGCGGACCATAAGGCTGATTCGTCTTCACAACGAACGATCCTGCCGGATACTCTCCATCGCTCAGCTTGGCCGCGGCCTTCAGCCGCCCCACTTCAATTCCCTGCATGCGCAGAATATGGATGACAAACGCGACCCTCGTAAGATCTTCCTGGTCCGCGGGAAGAATGAATCCGTAAGGCTCCTCCTTCGTCCCCGCAGTTATCGCATTCCGGCTCTTGACGTAAAAATTCTCCAGCAGGACCTTGGGAAACGCCGCAGCAAACTGCAGCGACGTCAGCACGCCCGTCTCCGCGTAGTTGGTGTTGTCGCGCATCGACCACAGCACGTGCGCCGGTGGCGGATTCGGACGATACCACTGCCGCTTCGTGAAGTTTCCGAAAGACCCGCCGCCTCCACCGCCGGAGATCGCCGGATTAGGCTGCCAGATCGTTCGCTCCATCGTCGTCGCGCCGGCATTGCCCATAATCTCGTAGAAGCGCATCAGCCCATTGTGATTGGTCGCCATGATCGCCACATAACCCGGCGACCACGCGTCCACATACCCATGCGTCCACACGCCCGGCATGCCATAGCTGGTCAACCTGCTCATGTCCCAGTTGGCCAGCATCGGCAGCTCGCCATACACAATCGGATCCCACAGCGGATTCTGCGGAGCCTGCCCGCTATAAATATAGAGAAACGGCACCGACTCATGCAGGTCGTGCATGATCGGCGGATGCCACTCCAGATACCAGCGCAGAAAATTCTGGTTCGCCATCCCCGCATAATTAATGTCGCGGTTGTCGTCGTGCTTGGTGTACTTGCCCCAGTACGGCACGCCCGTCATCTTCTCGTAGTCCGTGACATCCACGTTGTGGGCGTAGTACCAGTCGATCGAGCGATCGCGCCCGTCGGGATCGGCCACCGGCATGATGGCCACAATCACCTCCGATCGAATCTTCTCGATCAGCGGCGAGTCTTCCGTCACCAGTCGATACGCCAGCTCCATCAGCATCTCCGGCGGCCCTAGTTCGGCGCTGTGCAGTCCGCCTGAAAGCGTATAAATCGGCTTCGTCTTCGCGATCAGTTCGTGAGCCTCCGCATCGCTCAAGCCCCGCGGATCCGCAAGCCGCGCAAGATTCTTCCGTTCCTCATCCAGATGCGCAATCGAATCCTCCGAGCCGACAAAAACGATCACCGAGTCGCGCCCCTCCTCGGTCTTGCCGATGCGCATCACCTTCACCCGCCCCGTATGCGCCGCCAGCGTGTCGTAATAGCGCAGGACATCGGCGTAATAAGTGAGCTGCTTTCGGCGCGCCAATATGGTGGCCGAGCACTTCCTTAGGCGAAGGCACAGCCGAGCCAGCGGGAAGATGGTCCACAAGCGGGCTCATGAATTCAGGCTTCGTGGTCCATTCCTTGACGCGCGCCGCGTAGTCCGAATCCATCGTCTGCGCCGCCGACACCAGCGACCAGACACAACACACTGCCAGCAGAACCGCGGGGAAGCGTCTCAACATTGGCTCATTCTCCGATGTGTTCAAAATCTCGACCAATAGTAGCGCACTGATTGTCAGGGACATTCTGCCGGGCGCATGTCGCATCCGTTTCCATCGATCTCCCACCCGCTGCTTTTTTCGTAGACGCAGTATTCACCGACTATTTTCCGGCATAACAGAGTCGATCAATCTAGCAGTATTATGGTTGACGATACGCATTGAACCATATAAATTCGAAGATAACGACGGGCTCGCAGCCCTCCCCTCGTCCTACCGTTCTACCCAGGGCCCGTCGGGGATGCCCAAGTCACTTCTCGCGGAGATTGAATGCTCAGCCGCCGCATTCTTCAATATGCCCTCTTGCTTTTGCTCGCCGTCATTTCCACCGGCCTCAGTCCCACTTCGGCATTCGCCCAAATCTCCGCCAGCCTCTCCGGCCGCATCACCGACTCAACCGGCGCTGCCATTCCGGCAGCGACCGTCACCGCGACCAACATCGAAACAGGGATCGCTCGCACTGCTCTCACCAATCCGTCCGGCCAGTACCAACTCCTCGAATTGCCTATCGGCCACTACGAACTCCACGCCGCCAAGGCAGGCTTTGCCGGCGAGATGCGCAAAGGCATCCTTCTCGTCGTCGGTCAGGACGCAACTGCCGACCTTACCCTTCACATCGGTCCGGTAAGCCAGAAAATCACCGTCAGCGAAAATGTCCCCGTCGTGAACTCCAGAACGCAGGAAATTTCCGGACTCGTCGGCGAACAGCAGGTGAGAAATCTCCCTCTCAATGGCCGCAGCTACGATCTTCTCCTCACGCTCAATCCCGGCATCGTCAACTTCACTTCGCAAAAGACCGGCGGCATCGGTGTGTCCAATTCCACCACCGGCAACAACTTCGCCGTCTCCGGAAACCGCCCCCAGCAAAATCTCTTCCTCCTCAATGGCATCGAATTCACCGGCGCCGCAGAAAACAACATGCAGCCCGGCGGTCCCAGTCAGCAATTACTTGGCGTCGAATCGGTACGCGAATTCAACGTTCTCCGCGACTCCTGCGGTGCCGAATACGGCAAGCGTCCCGGCGCGCAGGTCATCATCGTCACCCAGTCAGGCGCCAATCAACCCCATGGCTCCATCTACGAATACCTCCGCAACAACGCTCTCGACGCACCCAACTACTTCGATCAGGGATCGCCGCCCCCCTTCCAGCGCAACCAGTTCGGAACTGCCCTCGGCGGTCCGCTCAAGAAAGACAAAGCATTTCTCTTCGCAAACTACGAAGGCTTCCGCCAGCACCTCCATCAAACCTCCGTAGCATTCGTGCCCGACCTGGCTTCGCGCGCAGCAGCCGTGCCCAGCGTGCAGCCACTTCTCAACCTCTGGCCCATGCCTCCCGCCGACGCGCCCGACTTCAACGGAATCGCGCAGGTCTTCGCCAGTCCTCTTCAAACCATCCGCGAAAACTTTGGCACCGCGCGTTTCGATCAAGCCTTCTCGCCCCAGGACACACTCTCCGCCGCCTACACCATCGACGACGGTGACGACGTGACCGCCACCACCGCCAATCCCTACAGCACCGACATTCTCAATCTCCGCGAGCAAGTCCTCAGCCTCGATGAAACCCACGTCTTCTTTTCCACCGTGACCAACGTCGCCCGCGCCGGCTATTCGCGCGCCGCCTACTTCTTCACCGGAGAGCCCACACCCAACACTCCCGCCGCGCAGGTTCCTGGCTTCATCAGCGGACGCCCCGTAGGCGCAGTCGTCGTCGGTGGCAGCGCAGCCTCCAATCCCCAGGCCCAGATCGGACTCGCCGGCAGCAATAACGGCAGCAACCTCCCCATCGTCCGCAACCTCTTCACCTATGAGGATCGCCTCGCGTTGTCGCGCGGCCGTCATCAGGCCAGCATCGGCGCATGGTTCCAGAACTTCCAATCCAACGAAACCCTCAATCTCAGCCAATTCGGTCAGGCCACCTTCGCCAGCCTGCAAACATTTCTCGCTGGAACCACCGGTAGCTTCCTCTACAGCCCCGCACCCACGGAGATGAACTGGCGTTCTCTCTTCGGCGCCTCTACGCGCAGGACGTCATCCGCATCACGCCCAAACTCACCCTCAGCCTCGGCTTTCGAGGCGAATTCTCCACCGGCTGGAACGAAGCTCACAACCGCGCCGCGAACTACACATTCACCAGCGGAGTGATCTCCAGTCAAGCGCACGTCGGCCATAGCGCCTTTACTGAGAACAACGCTCGCTTCCTCGCCCAGCCACGGGTAGGCCTCGCATGGAATCCGCGCCACGACAAGACGGTAGTCCGCGCAGGCTTCGGAATCTACAACCAGCTCCTCGACGATCTCGGCTACCGCATGGATCAAAACGCGCCATTCAATCCCACTTACAGCATCGCTGCGCTTCCCGTATCCAGCTTGCCCATCAACCCCACCGCTCCCCCACCTGCCAAGGCCCTCCTCGTTCCCGGCGGCGTCCAGCCCGACGCCAAAATGCCCACGCTCATCTCCTATTCGTTGCGCCTAGAGCAGGAACTCACTCCCAACACATCCCTGACCCTGGGTTACGTCGGCTCGCACGGATACCACGAACTCATCGGCATCGATGGCAATACGCCGATCCCCACAATCTGCCCAGCATCCGCTTGCCCTTCCGCATATCCCGCAAATTTCCCTGCCGCGCTCGCCAAAACGCCAGTCCCCGCCGGATCCTTCTACATCCCCGCCGGAACGCCCAAAGCCAACCCAACCCTGGCCAATACCTGGACGTGGTTTTCAAAAGGCAACAGCAACTACAACGCGCTCCAGGTTGACCTGAATCATCGCTTCAGCCACGACCTCACTCTGCGCGGTGTCTACACGCGGTCAAAAGCCCTCGACAATGGAGACTCCCTCAATCAAACCACCGCGGGAAACGCGCCCGGTCTTGCATCCAACCCCTATAACTTGCTTGCCGACTGGGGACCAGCAACCTACGATGTCCGCAACATCGGCGTCGTCAGTGCCGTTTATGCGCTGCCCTTCGGAAGCGGCAAAACCTTCGCTCACGATCTGCACGGCTTCGCGCATGCCGCTGTCGGCGGATGGTCTGTGAACAGCATCGTTACCATTCAATCCGGCTTTCCCATCACTCCAGAGCTCAGCTACAACCCCTCCAACGATGGAGACACCCGCAACCCTGTCCGCCCATTTGTGAATCCCGATTTCCACGGACCGATCATCGCTCGGCAAGCCCGCGCAGTGGTTCAATCCCGCCGCATTTCTCGCGCCCCCCGCCAACAGCGGATTCTGGGGCAACCTCGGCCGCGACACACTCACCGGACCCGGCTTGGCCACCTGGGACTTCTCCACATTCAAAGACACAAAAATCCACGAGCGCATGACAGCCGAATTCCGAGGCGAACTCTTCAATCTCCTCAACCGCGCCAACTTCAATACCCCCAACCTCATCGTCTTCACCCCGACCGGCGTCTCCGGCACCGCCGGCGCTATCACCAGCACCTCCACCACCTCCCGCCAGGTCCAATTCGCTCTGAAGCTTCTCTGGTAGACAACGTCACACACCAACACACTTGAAACTCCATGAATCCATGTTCTGTGACAAGGGCAAGCCCCGGGGCACCCTCTGGCTCGCGTGCCGCAAGCTTCGAGTTTTGTTCTTCGTTTATTCCCGCCACTTTGCAGGTTATTTCGCCAATCGGCCGATTGAAAGAAGAGGACTTTCTTGCAGAAGCCAGAGGAGGGGAGGGGGAAGGTATCATACCGGAGAGCGGCAACTCGGAGCACCTCATGGCACAACTGATCGCAGTTCAGGGCGACATCACCACCATGAAGGTCGACGCCATCGTCAACGCCGCCAACACTTCACTGCTCGGTGGCGGTGGCGTCGACGGTGCGATTCATCGCGCCGCCGGCCCCGAACTGCTCACCGAGTGCCGGAAGCTGGGCGGCTGTGCCACGGGAGATGCCAAGCCAACACCCGGCTTTCACCTTCCGGCAGCGTGGGTATTCCATGCCGTCGGTCCCGTCTGGCAGGGCGGGGAAAACGACGAGGATGATCTGCTGGAAAGCTGCTATCGTCGCTGTCTCGAGCTGGCCAAGGCACACGATGTGCGCGGCATCGCGTTTCCCGCCATCAGCACCGGCGTCTATCACTTCCCACCGAAACGCGCGGCGCGCATCGCGATCGACACGGTAAGAGAAAACGTTGATGCAAGCGGAGTCGAAGTCGTGCGGTTCGTCTGCTTCAACGCCGAAACTCAGGCCATCTACGAAAAGCTTCTGGCCGAGCCGCCACGTCCTCCAGTCCCTTGATGTCTGGGCAGCGTCCGCGCGAGTCGAGCGAATCAATTCAATCGAGGAGTAGAGATGGATTACGTGAATTTTGGCCATACCGGGATGAAAGTCTCCCGCATCTGCCTCGGCTGCATGACCTACGGCAAGCCCCCAGCCCCCGGCGAATCGAAAGCCGGACGTCACCTCTGGGCGCTCAATGAAGAAGAGAGCCAGCCCTTCCTGCGCCAGGCCCTCGACCTCGGCATCAACTTCTTCGATACGGCCAATGTCTACTCCAGCGGCGACAGCGAACGCGTCGTCGGCAAATTTCTCAAAGCCAACACCCGCCGCGAAGCCGTCGTCATCGCCACCAAGGTCCATGGCGAAATGCGCGATGAGCCGAACGGCCGCGGCCTCTCACGCAAAGCCATCCTCTTCGAGCTCGATCAAAGCCTCAGCCGGCTCGGCACCGATTACGTCGACCTCTACCAGATCCACCGCTGGGACTATGAAACGCCGATCGAGGAGACGCTCGAAGCGCTCCACGACGTCGTAAAGGCCGGAAAAGCGCGCTATATCGGCGCCTCCTCCATGTTTGCGTGGCAGTTTGCCAAGGCGCTCTATCTCGCCGAACTCCACGGCTGGACGCGCTTCGTCTCCATGCAGAACCACTACAACCTGCTCTATCGCGAAGAAGAACGCGAGATGATGGGCCTCTGCGCCGATCAGAAGATCGCCGTCATTCCGTGGAGTCCTCTCGCCCGCGGCCGCCTCACTCGTGCATGGGGCAGCCGAATACAACCAAGCGGTCAGAGACAGATCAGTTCGGCAACACCATGTACTCCCGCACCGAGCAGGACGACAAGAAAGTTGTCGACCGCCTGGGCGAAATCGCCGAAAAGCGCGGCGTACCCCGCGCACAAATCGCTCTCGCCTGGATGCTCGGCAAGCCCGTGATTACCGCCCCCATCGTCGGAGCCACCAAGCCGCATCACCTCACCGACGCCGTAGCAGCGCTTGCGTTGAAGCTGACGCCTGAAGAAATCGCCTCACTCGAAGAGCCCTACACGCCCCACCCAGTCCTTGGCTTCAGTTAGAGTCTTCACTGTGGCTGCGGTTTACCGCCGAACTGCCGTGAAAACATTACGTTTTGATCAATTGGGCCCTGCATCCGGCTGCGTTCCAGCCAAAAAGAGATAACCTTGAATCAGCGCTCCCGTCGAAGCCGGTGGGACCAGCCTCAGCCAAGGACTCGTCTGCCTTCGGTGCATCGTGCCATACATCCCGTGAAGCATCAGCAATTTGCGCCCGTCGCGTCGGCCACGCGCCGCCACGGAAAGCCAGGCCTCGGATCATCTCTCGCTTCTCTCTGTGGGCGCAGCCTTGCTGGCCGGCTGCGGAGCCGGACCAGTGACCGCAACCGCGTCGAACTCGGCGTTCTCCATTTCACCGGGCTCCTCGCTCATTGACACCAGTTGCACAGGCTGCAATGCTCTCAATGCACATGCCGCCCCGGTTCACCAGTTCACCGCCACGCTGGCCAATGGCGCAGCAGCTCCCGTCACCTGGTCCCTCAGCGGAGGCGATCCTGCCGCAGGTCCTGGCAAAATTAACGACCGGGGCCAGTACACACCTCCGGCTACCTCAGCTCCGACCGGGCCGAGGTCCTGGTCACTGCAACCCTGAAATCTCAGCCCAGCCTCCGCGCAACCTCCGTAGCTGACACTGACGCCCGGATTCCTGCAGCCGCTCACGCCGGAAAACGCAGCCATCGGACCGAACGGCGCTGTCACTGTAACCGGCTACCTGGCTGAAGCCGGTGGAACAGGCGCGATCCACTTCGCGCTTGCGAATTCAGCTTCCGGCAATTCCGGCGGCGAAGGCACATTGAGCGCAACCACTTGCCAGCGCTCTCGGCGCACATTTACATCCTGCTCCGTCACTTATTCCGCGCCATCAACCGTTTCCGGCGCTGGCGTCACCTATGTCGTTGCAACGCTGCCCGGTTCTTCCGCGAAGGTTGAGACAGCCCTGCTTCTGAATTCCCCCGGGCGTGAGCAGCAACCCCGCAGCGCACCAGGGCTCTCAACCGGCCCCATTCTCCTCGGCAGTTCCGGAGGCAACAACAACGACTTCGATGAAAAAGGCAGCAGCATTGTCGATTGCTGCAGCGGAACTCTCGGCGCCCTGGTCCAGGACGATAGCGGCCGTCAGTACCTGCTAAGCAACAACCATGTTCTGGCACGCAGCGATCAGGCGACTGTTGGCGACACGATCATTCAGCCGGGGCTGATTGACAACAACTGCACTCCGAACGGCGATGGCGCGGGGACAGTTCCTGTTGCGGCGCTGACCGCATGGCTGCCGCTGCGTTCCGCGCAAACCAACGTCGACGCCGCAATTGCCCAGGTTGCATCGCATACGGTCGATGCCTGCCGGCAACATTCTCGAGCTCGGGCTGCGACAGCCCGACGGCTCGTTTGGTGCCGCGCCTCCCGGAATCTCGTCCACCGGAGGGAAGGGCGAAAATGCAACCCTGCAGTTGCGCGTCGCCAAAAGCGGCCGCACCACCGGCCTCACCTGCGGCAGAGTCAGCGCAATCGATCTCGATGTCGCTGTCGATTATTATCGTGACTGCGCCGAAACCAAGCCGTACTTCACCAAGACCTTCACCAATCAGATCGCCGTCAGCGGAGATCGCTTCGGCGACGCCGGCGACTCGGGCTCGCTGATTGTCGACACCGCCGATGCCGAGCCGGTCGGGCTGTTCTTTGCCGGCGGTATCGATGCCTCGGGTGTTAGCCATGCCATCGCCAGCCCCGCCCCAGAAGTGCTGGCCGCCCTCGGCACGCAGATGGCCGGCGACACAAGCTTCTCCTTCGTCGGTACCGCAGATCATGCGGTCAGTTGTCTCAGCTATGGAGACAGCACAATCGCGTCAGCCCAGGCTCGCGTGCTCAGCGACGCTGAGTCATCGCGCCAGCAAGCCGCGCTTGCCGCAGGCCGGGCGCTCGTCAATCCCTCCGCCGGCATCCTGGGCATCGCTCCAGGAAAGAGCAACGATCAGCCGGGCTCTGCCTCCTTGATCGTTTATGTCAACGAGAATTCTGCTCCGGCTGTTCCCGCTGAAGTCGAAGGCGTGCGCACCGTCGTCATTCCCGCCACCGCCCGCGCTGTCGCGCTCGGTTCGGCGCCCCCGCAGCAACAGCTTCCGGGCTGCCCCCTCTCACGGCATCTGCCGTGGCGTCGGCTCTGGCCGCCAAGAAACAGATTGCTCGCAAGCTCATGCAGCAGAACTCCGCATTCTTCGCTGTTGGCGTAGGTCAAAGTTTCGACAATCCCCGCGAAGCAGTTCTCGTCATTTACGTTGACCGCCAACACATTCCGGCCCTGCTCCCATCCACCTTGAATGGCGTCCGCACGCGGTATGTCTTCATGGATCGACTGCATGTCACGCGTTCGTATGCGGCTAACTTTCCCGCTCCGCATCAATGCGTGCCGCAGTCCGCGGGTGGATCAACCAACAGCGATGGCTTGTTCAAATCCCACGCGCTCGATCTTCCATAATGCTGCTGCTGCAATCTTCGGCATCGGTCAGACGCGCCGGCGGTGCAGCCACAGCGCAATCATCGCGCAAAGAATTGCAAACGGAACGATCGCATCCGCAATCCGGTGCAGGACGATCACATCGATCAGCGCCGCACCCACCATCGTCGTTACCAGAAGGCGCGAGTCCCGCAGTCACCGTTTGCGAAAACAGCATCAGAAGCGCTCCCAGGAGTTCCACAATTCCGGTCGCGTAACGGAGCCACTGTCCGAATCCAATCTCGTCGTAGAGCTGAATCCAGGCCGCATTTGTGTTCGGCTTGAATTTGCCGCCGCCAAAGAAGACAAACAGCGCAAAGATGGCTGCGCGAAGGGCCCAGTCTGTTGCGGAGTTCTTGAATTTCAGCTCACCGGATGACGATTCGCTCATACGCTTTCAAGGCAAATCACAGACGCACACTAACCTGCAAAAAGTTCGATAGCAGATCCTTGCGCCTAATCGGCTCATTCTCACATGTAAAGAGAGCGCGCCAGTTCATGAAGACCTCTCTGTCCCGCTCGCTCTGCGACGCTTCGGTCAGACCTCGATCCGAAGCTTGCTTACTTCGAAGGCCGTCCGAAATCATACACCACGCCGACTGTAATTCCGTTGGGATTCAAATCGTGCGGTCCGAAAATTGCGTGCCAAAACTGGTAATCGTACTCCGCTCTTACAGAGAAGCAATTCCAGAACCGAACGTCGGCACCGACACCGACCTGGCGGGGATTCTTGATGCCCCAGTCGTCCGAAAAATCAGAGATCCCCCCACCGACTGTGAAGGGCAACTTTCTTTCCCGAGCCGAATAGGTCACCTGCGCACGCGCAGTTAACGCTGATCCCATAGAAAATAAGGCCAAAACCGGAAAATCATCAACTTCCATCGCACTTGTCTCTCCGTCCCGATTCTCCACTCTCCCCCAGCGGCTTCGCGGGAAAGCGTTCAAGACTGCAAAGTTGGCAGATCGAATCGGGGCAATCAATTCATCGTGATACAACCGCACGCTGGTCGGCATGCGCAGCCAGGAATAACTTTGTCTTAGTGAAGCAAGTCACCTGCCTCATCGTACATTGCATCTAGAAATGAGCGTAGCACCTCTGCTCTTGCCTCAGCCATTACGTTTGAGTTCATTAGACGCGTCTGGTTGGCCAAATGGTTAACGGCGTTGTTCAAAACCGGCAAAATTGAACTAAAAGTCGGGTAACGCGAATCCCGCCCGATTTTTACGGCTGCACGCAGGATCCCGATTGCGCCCAGTTGCTCCAGGATGTCCGCGTCTCGAATCAACGTCCCCTCCAGTGTTGTTGGTTCGTCCTTGGCCTGGTGATGACGGATTGCTTCCTCAACTCCGTCCAGCTTTTCCGCAGGGAAACCCCACTCCGTCAAGAGCTCCCTGCTGCGGCTTATGGTGTACGGAACGTGATCCCATCCGGAAAGTTCCGCAGTGATTTTTCGGCCGATGTCCCAAAAACACGCCAAGGTCATGCATCCAGGCTGCGGCAAATACAATGTCGTCGTCATAGTCCATTCCCGCGCCGATCTTCCCGGCCAGTGCATACAGTCTTGGTTGGTGACCAAATTTGTCTTCCGGCTGCGCTTCTATACGGATATACGCAACCACCCGCTCTCGCCAGCCTCGGTTTGTCATGCCGGCTTCACGGGCCAACGCGGCGTAATCCGAATCAAGTCCAGCCCTCCGAGATCCTGAATCGCGAAAACCGGAGACGATGCCGGGACCGCGACAATTCCCCGCGAAGGCAAATCCACCGTTCCGAAGCCTGCGCTCGTCAAACGACCGCTTCCTTCCGCCGCAAATAAGTACGCCAACCCTGCTTTCGATTCTCCTTCGCGTCGCAAGCTCGTGCTCGAACGACTCACCTGCACGGGAATCTTCTCCACGCAGAAATATTCGCCGTTCCACCAGGACTGTGCGGTCCTTCAAAAACTTTGGCATCACCTTGCCGGCCTTCGTCTTGAGCCGCACAGCCTTCAGCGATTTCTCGATGTGCAGTTCGCGTCCGCGTCCGTAGTCATACATCCTGTACGTCAGATCGCAATTCTGCTGCGTTTCCAGCAGCACCGACCCTGGCCAGATCGCGTGCACCGTCCCCGCATCCACATAGATCATGTCGCCGGCGTGCACCGGAAGCACCTTGAGACTCTTTTCCAGTGTGCCGGCCTCAATACCCGCCCTCAGCGCGTCCAGGGTGACGCCGGACTTGAGCCCCGCCGCGACCTGCGCTCCAGCTTCGGCTGCCAGCGCATACCAGCATTCGGTCTTTCCCCGCGGCTCACCGTATTTCTGCGCCAGCCGATCGTCCGGATGTACTTGAACGCTCAATTTCTCGCGCGCGAAAATCACCTTGATCAACAGCGGCGAATCGCCCGACGGCGCATCCTTCTCCCAGCATCGCCCGTGGCATTTCTTCGAAAATTTCGCTCAGAGTTTTGCCTGCGTGCGCCCCGGTCGCGACCGCGCACTCATCCCCCGTCAGCCACACCTCGCCGATAGGTTCGTCCTTTCCCGTGCGGTCGTACCAAGGATGCAAATCCTTCCATCCCCACACGCGGCCAACAAAGCGCGGCTCCACCCGGAATGGCGCCATTGCGGCAAACACGTTCCGCTCGGTCAAAGGCGTGCCGTTCACTGCTTCCCTCCCTGCAAAGTGCGATGTTCCCGGTGGGACTCTGTTTCACTTGAGCGGATTCTATCCTATGCCCCGATGCCAAGCCTTCGGTTGAACCTGGCGCCAATGACAAGGTAACCAACGATCCAGCGAGATCAATAATTAGGATTCTTTGCTTTCTGGCGCCTGCTCGCAGCCGCTTTTCTCCGATCGCTGTGAACCTCGGATTTCGACTAGTAAAGCAATAGGCAGCAGGTTATTCTCGCTGCATGATTCTCACTCCGGCCTTCGACCACATGTTCCAGCTTCCCATTCCACTCATCGAGAAGGTGCTGCGTCCCATCATCGTTTACCTGGCGCTCGTCCTTCTGCTGCGCATCTTCGGAAAGCGTGAACTGGCGCAGTTGAACCCCTTCGACCTCGTCGTCCTGCTTTCCCTTTCCAACACGGTGCAGAACGCCATCATCGGCGACGATAACTCCATCACCGGCGGCATTATCGGCGCCTTCACCCTGCTCGCCATCAATTGGTTCGTCGTCCGCGTCCTCTTCCGTTCTCCGCGACTCACTCGGGCGCTCGAAGGCCGCCCCGTCGTCCTCATTCGTGACGGCCAAAGTCGATCGCAAGGCTCTGCAACGCGAAGCCCTCACCCGTGAGGAACTCATCGAGGTCATCCATCGCCAGGGCTTCGAGCACGTGCATGAAGTGCATCGTTGCGAACTCGAGCCGAATGGCTCGTTCTATGTCGAAGCCAAAGATCCCTCCATCGCTGATAAGCGCCATGGCGAATTGCTGTCAAAGCTCGAAGCGCTCACAAAGGAGATCGCTGCACTTCGCGCTCTCGGCCTGCCTCCACCTACTAGCTTCTGGCTCGCGATTGGCCTTCATCCGCGTCTCAGAATTACAATCTCGTCAGCAGGAGCTTCCTTGATGTCGTTTTCCCCCCGCTGCCGTTTCTGCCTTTTCCTGGTCCCGGCAGCACTCGTCTTCAGTGCGTTTGCGTGCGCCGCAATCTCTCGAGCACCGGTCCGCAACCCCCGCGCCTGAAACAGCCACGCCCGCCGGGATGGCGCCCTCTCAGCCCGTCCTCGCCAAAGGAACAAGCCTTCAGGTCGAGATCAGCCGTCATTATCCGGTCAAGGTCGGTGAGCCCATCGAAGCTCACCTGATGCACCCTATCTACGCCGCGGGAAAACTCGTCGTGCCCCGAAACACCCCGCTCGAGGGCCACGTCATCGCTCTTCAGCCGACAAGAAGACACGCTGGCACGCCCGCCTCCGCGGCGACTTCACGCCCTTCCATACCGTCGAGGTTCAGTTCGACAAGCTCGAACTTCCCGCAGGCGCAGTACCCATCGCCGCCACTCCAGCCGCCAACGGCGCGCCCGTGCTCAAACTCAGCGCCCCCGGCGTCTCGCCCAGACAATCCTTCATTGCCCGGCACTGGGCCGAGGCCAAGGCCAATCTGCACGACCGCATCGCCTGGTTCACCGCACCCGGCAAGGCCGATCGCGCACTGCAGTTGCTCTACCACCAGCTCCCATACCACCCCGAGCGCATCGAAGCGCACACCGCCTGGTCCTTCGAACTCACCGCGCCCGTCGATCTACCTGAAACCGCCCTGCCTAGACTCGCCGCTTTCCCGCTCCGCCACCCACCGCTTCCGGCGCAGGCAAGACCGAGGTCTGGTCCGTCAACGCCACGCTCTCGCACGATCTTACCTCCGCTTCCGCCCAGCCCGGCGATTCCGTCGAAGCTCTCGTCGTTGAACCTGTCTACGACAAAGACCGCCAGCTCGTGGTTCCGCAAGGCTCGAAACTTGTCGGCAAAGTCTCCGCCGCCCGGGCCGCCCGCTCCTTCGGTCGCAATGGCAAACTTCGCTTCACTTTCCAGCAGGTCCAGTTTCCCGAGGGCTACCGCCGCCAGGTCGAAGGCGCGCTCGCAGGCGCCGCCACTGAAAAGACGCAGAACCTCTCTCTTGATGCCGAGGGCACCATCACTCCGCGCAATCAGTCCAGTGCCATCGCTCCGCTGCTGCTCACCATGCTCGCTGGCCGCGCTCTCGATGAAGACGGCAACCTCACTGCCCAGACCGGCGTAGCCTCCAATGGTTTCGGATTCATCGGACGCATCGTTGGCGTCGCTGCCGGCAGTCGCAATCTCGCCGCCGGCATCGGATTCTATGCCGCTGCGCTTTCCGTCTACGACAACTTCCTGCATTCCGGCCGCGATGTCGTCTTTCCGCGCGACACCCGCATCGAGATCGAAACCACCCCGCTCCGCGCCCCCATCCTCAAGCCGGAAGGGCAGTAGCACGCGCCTCCTCGATCTGCTCCTCGATCACGCGCTTCAGATTTGCCGGCGAATACGTCGGTGCCTTGATGAACTTGCCGTCCTCGCGCTTGTGCACCTTCAGAACCGTGTGCCAGTTCCCGCCATGCGCAGTCAGCGATCGCCTGGATGAACCAGTTCCTCGCCGATCTCCGCGCACCAGAACCGCGTCGCACACGCTGCAGTGTGGCCACGCCTTGCTCATGTTGCTGCGCTGCACTTCATCCCATGCGCTCTGTGCCTTCACTCCCGCCGCAACCAGCGCACCGTAAGTCACCACAAGCTGGTCGATGCACCCATCCACATATTCCGTAAAGTCCGGCGCGACCTCAGGAGCGGCCACTACGTTGATCTCATCGATCACCGTCGATTTCGTCTCGTCCGGCCCGGCGATTTCAACGGTGCAGCCACAAGCCCGCACAAACTCCAGCGCTTCCTCAAACACCAGCCTCGCCCGCAATAGCCGCGTCGCCGCATCCGGAAGCTCCGGAGCAGTCTTCACTTCCTGCTCAAACTGCGTCATCATCGCAACAATGTCTTCCTGCGGCCGATACGGTTTTTCTGTCATTCCGTCCTCAATTCAAAGCGTAGTCTGCAATCGAGACCTGTAATCAACCTTGCACACGAGCAACTTTAATTGATGCCCCCCAAAAGTCAGAACCAGATCATCCGCAATTTTCTAATTGCAAGATGCTCTCTCGTGCCAGCTCGCACTAATCGGCGCGAAGAGAATCTGATTAGACACAGTTCCCAGCATCAAGAGTTGAAGCCGCGAGCAGGCATAAGAACGGCGCGAAGCGCGCACGCCCGGGCGGACAGTCCTACTCCCACTCGATGGTGCCCGGCGGCTTCGACGTGATGTCGTACACCACGCGATTAATTCCCCGTACCTCGTTCACAATCCGACTCGAAATCCGCTTCAGAACCTCATGCGGCAACGGTGTCCAGTCCGCTGTCATCCCATCTTCCGAATGCACTGCCCGCACCGCGCAGGTATAGGCATACGTCCGCTGGTCGCCCATCACGCCCACGCTCATCACTGGCAGCAACACCGCAAAGCTCTGCCAGATCTTCGAGTAGAGCCCGGCAGCTTTGATCTCACTGACGACAATGTCATCGGCTTCCTGCAGCAGCGCAACGCGGTCCGCCGTCACTTCCCCAAGGATGCGCACCGCGAGCCCCGGTCCCGGAAAAGGCTGCCGACCTAGAACATCTTCCGGCATCCCCATGTCCCGCCCGATTCGCCGTACCTCATCCTTGAACAAATCTCGCAGCGGTTCAATCAGCTTCAGCTTCATCCCGATCGGCAATCCGCCCACGTTATGGTGGCTCTTGATCGTCTGGCTCGGCCCCTTCACGCTGCTCGACTCAATCACGTCCGGATACAGCGTCCCCTGCACCAGCCAATCAACGCCGCCACTTTTCTCGGCGATCCGATTCGCCTCATCGTCAAACACGGCAATAAACTCTGCGCCAATCCTCTTCCGCTTCGTCTCCGGATCGGTTACGCCCGCAAGCTGTTTCAAAAAACGCTCGCTCGCATTCACCGCAACAATATTCAGTCCCAGCTTGTCACGCAGATTCTTTTGTACGCTCTGAAATTCGTTCTTGCGCAGCACCCCGTTGTTGACAAATATGCAGGTCAGTTGGCTCCCAATCGCTTTGTGTACCAGCATTGCCGCAACCGAGGAATCCACGCCGCCCGAGAGCCCGCAGATCACGTGCCCCTTGCCAACCTTCTCGCGAATTCCCGCAACCGTTGTCTCAATAAAGTGTGCAGCCGTCCAGTCGCCCTTCGCACCGCAAATGCCGAAGACAAAGTTCTTGATCAGTTGCGGCCCAAGCGGAGTATGGTGCACCTCAGGATGAAACTGCACCGCCCATGTTCGACGCTCTTCATTTGCAATGGCTGCGAGTGCATTTGAGGTCATTGCCGTGCGGCGAAATCCCGGAGGCAATTCCAAAGCCTCATCCCCATGGCTCATCCACACCTGGATCGCGGGCGGCAGCCCCGCAAAGAGCGGCGTCGAACTGTCTTCCAGGGCGACCTCCGCGTGTCCGTATTCGCGTTTCGGAGCCGTGCGTACCTTGCCCCCCAGGTGATGCACGATAAAGTGCAATCCGTAGCAGATGCCCAGCGTCGGCACCTTCATCTCCAGCAAGCTTGGGATCGGCATTCGGCGCGTCCGCGTCGTACACCGACGAAGGGCCGCCCGACAAAATGATGCCGATTGGTTTGTAAGCCTCAACCTCTGCGAGTGGGACCGTGCAAGGCAGCACTACTGAAAAAACGTTCAGCTCGCGAATACGCCGTGCGATGAGCTGCGTATACTGCGAGCCGAAATCAAGAATAACGATAGTTTGGGTGTCCACCTTCCAGTGTGGCAGGGGTTGCCGCGCCCTGTAAAGAACCTTTGACTGCACCGAAGCGGAGACAGCAGAGGGGCGAAGATCAAGCACGAGGCTCTTCGACACCGGCGAGGACCTGTGGGCTGAAATTCTGATTGGGCCTTCTTGTCACTTCACCTGCAAGACCAGTTTGCCGAAGTGGCTGGCGGATTCCATTTCCTTGAAGGCTTCGCGGGCTTCGGTCCAAGGGCGCGAGGCGAAGACGGGGTGGAGTTGCGTGGCGGCGATGAATTTGTTCATCTCTTTGAAGTCTTGGCGAGAGCCGACGTAGATTCCCTGAATGCGAATCTGTTTGTGAAGGATGAGCGGGACGGGAATGGGATCGGCAGGCACCGGCGAGAACGCCGATCTGCGCGATGACTCCGCCCATTTTGACGGCGCGGATCGAGCGCGGCAAAGTGCCGACGCCGCCGACTTCGACGACGAGGTCGACACCCTGGCCATTGGTTTGTTCGAGGACCCAGCGATCCCATTCGGAGGTTTCGCCGTAGTCGAGGCCCTTATCGAGGCCGAGGGAGCAGGCGCGCTGAAGCTTGGCGTCGCTGGAGGAGATGCCGAGGACGCGGTGGCCCTGGAGTTTGGCGAACTGCAACGCGTAAGATGGAGACGCCTCCGGTGCCCTGGATGAGAACGGTGGAACCTGGCTGGAGATTGGCTCGGGCGAGTGCATTCCAAGCGGTGACGCCGGCGCATGGGAGAGTGGCGGCTTCTTCGAAGCTGAGGTAATCGGGAATACGGACGAGGCCGGTTTCCTTGAGCAGGATGTATTCGGCGAGGGTGCCGTCGATGTCGCCGCCGAGCGCGCCTTTGACGTTGGTTGGTGTGGGTGGGCCCTCGAGCCAGTTCTGCATGAAGATGGCGCAGACACGGTCGCCGGGCTTGAATGCGCTGACGCCGTCGCCGATGGAGGCCACTTCGCCGGCACCATCGGAGCAGGGGATGCGGGGCAGGCGGAGTTTGGGATTGTAGGCACCCTTGACGATCATGAGATCGCGATAGTTGAGCGAGACGGCATGAATTTTAACGAGAACTTCGCCGGGCCCGGGAGCGGGAGTGGCGCGTTCAGCAAGCTCAAGAGAATCAATGCCGAAGGATGGGACTTGCCAGACGCGCATGGACTAAAACTCCGGTGTGGGATCGTGCAAATGTGATTGGATGCCAACGGTCGTGGTACGGAAATCTGCAGGCACTCGTAAAATGAAGATATGGCGCGCGGGTGGGAAAGTAAATCGGTGGAGGAGCAGATGGCGAGTGCCACCGAGCAAAAGCCCCCGCGTCCAGGCGAGGTACTGATGACTGAAGCAGAGCGTCGGCATGCTGCCGACCAGCGGGCCGCGAACGAACGGCGCAAGCAGGCATTGAACCTTCAACGCGAAAACATTCTTTCGCAGCGGACATCGAATGCCGCAAGGCGGGCGGCTTTGGCGTCGGCGTTGTCGGAGATTGAGCAACTGATTAAGGCGCTGGAGTAGTAGTCGGCGTTACTTGTCTTTGATGCCCGGGCTGAGCGCCAAGTTCTTACTCGTTCCGGTGAAACATGATTGAGTTGGCCTGGTGGACGGTGGTCATCAGGACTCTCGCGATGTTGACATGGGCGGGGCGGGCGGCAGCCCAGACGATGACTTCGGCGACGTCTTCAGGTGTGAGCGGTTTGACGCCTTTGTAGACTTTGGCGGCACGCTCGGTGTCTCCTCGGAAGCGGACAAGGCTGAAGTCTGTTTCGACCATGCCGGGATCGACGCTGGTGACGCGAATGGGCGTGCCCAGCACATCCTGGCGAAGGCCGTCGTTGATCAGGCGCTCGGCTGCCTTGGTTCCGCAATAGACGGCGCCGTTGGGGTAGGCGAGTTCGCCGGCGGTGGAGCCCAGATTGATGACGTGACCGCGGCCGCGCACGACCATGCCGGGGACGACGCAGCGGGTGACGTAAAGCAAGCCTTTGATGTTGGTGTCGATCATCTCGTCCCAGTCTTCGATTTTTCCCATATAGACTTTGTCGAGACCGCGGCTGAGGCCGGCGTTGTTAACTAGGATGTCGATTTCGGACCAATCGGGGGGCAGATTGTCGATGGCGTTCTGCACGGCGCGGTGGTCGCGCACGTCAAGATCGATCGAGTGCACGGAGGGAGCGCCACGCTCTATGGCCTGCGAGGCGACTTCGGCGAGGCGGCCGGCGCGGCGGGCGGCGAGAAGGAGTTTGGCTCCTTCAGCGGCGAAGGCGAGGGCAGTGGCAGCACCGATGCCGGCGCTGGCTCCGGTGATGAAGACGATTTTTCCGTTCAGGCTCATGACACTATCCTAGCGAATTGTTTCGTGGGGAGTGGTGATGGCTGTTACGAGCGGCTGTGGAAGTTATCGATTCGTTCCGTGGAAGTTCCTCCGGGCCAGAGAATCTTGGTTCATCGATTCGAACTCACGACGCGATAACGCTGCGTCATGGGGCACCCGGATTTCTGTATCGTCACGAGGAGGGCGATGATATCGGGATCAAGGTTTGAGAACGCTTCGTTGCTGGGCGATGCGGTACTGGCCTACGGCCCAGTCTTCGTTGGAAAGGCCGGCTTGCTTGGCTTGTTCGAAGATTTCGGCGAGATTGTCGGCGAGGCTGAGGCGGGTGTTACGGGAGGCGGCGGCCTGGCGAAGCATGCGCGTGTCCTTTGCCCCTAGATCAATGCTGGCGCCGGGGTGATTGGGCGGGTGGAGCATGACGGTTCCATAGGCGGCGTAGAACGGCGACTGGAAAAGGGCGCTGTTGACGGCTTCGAGGAAGACGGCGGGCGCGATGCCTTGCGACTCGGCGAAGACGAAGGACTCGCTGAGGGATTGAATCATGGTGCTGATGAGGAAGTTGCCGCCGAGCTTGACGGCGTTGGCCTGGCGGGGTTCGGGGCCGATGATGGAGATGCCGCGCGACATGGGTTCGAGGACGGGACGGGCGCGGGCGATGGCGTTGTCGGTTCCTGCGGCTACGATCCAGAGGCGGCCCTCGGCGGCGACGTTGGGCCGGCCGAAGACCGGGGCGGCAACAAAATCTATGCCGCGGCGAGTGTGCTCGGCGGTGAGGCGCTCGCTGAGTGCGACGGTGATGGTGCTGCAGGCGATATGCAGTGCGCCGGGTTCGAGCGCGTCCATCAGGCCGTTGGGGCCGAAGAGGACCTCTTCATGCGCAGCGTCGTCGAAGAGCATGGTGATGACGGCGTCGGCGCCGAGTTCGGCCTCGGCAGGGGTGCCGGCGGCGATGGCGCCTTCGCGAAGCAGCGGTTCGATGCGACCCTCGGTGCGGTTCCACACTCTGAGTTCATGGCCGCCTGCCAGCAGGCGCAGCGCCATCGGCGTGCCCATCTGGCCGGTTCCTAGAAATCCGATCTTCATGTCCTTACTCCCTGCATTCATCTTGTCATTAGAGCGTGGTGCATCCGCAAGCACCGAGTGGGATGCACGATAGACTGGATCATCGATGATCCGAACAGCCAGAGCGACGCGTTATGTTGTGCCGCTGCGCGAAGGCGGTTCTCTGCCCGCGATTGTGGAGGCCGATGATCTGGGGCTTTATGTAGTGAAGTTTCGCGGTGCGGGGCAGGGGATTCTGGCGCTGATCGCGGAGTTGCTGGCCGGTGAAATAGGGCGAGCACTGGGACTGCGTGTTCCGGAGATCGTATTCATGGAGATCGACGATGCGCTGGGGCGGAACGAGCCGGACTACGAGATACGACAATTGCTGAAGGCGAGCACTGGGATGAATCTAGCGCTCGATTATCTGCCGGGGTCGACGATGTTCGATCCGGCGGCACGGGATACGGCTCCAGCGGATGAAGCCTCGATGATGGTGTGGTTTGACGCGTATACGCAGAACATCGACCGCACGCCGCGGAATGCGAATCTGCTGGTGTGGCATCGCAGGCTGTATCCCATCGATCACGGCGCGGCGTTGTTCTTTCATCATGACTGGGCGTCGCGGGAGAAGAAAATTGCGTCTCCTTTTGCGGAGATCAGGGATCATATTCTGCTGCCATGGGCGAAGGAGATTGGACTCGCTGCGAAGATGGCGCATGAGAAGCTGACGGAACCGATGTTGCAGGGAATCGTGGAGATGGTGCCGGACGCATGGCTTGAGGCGATTCCGGGGGATGTGAGCGCGGTGGATAGACGTGCCGGCTACATGGATTTTTTGGCGCGGAGGCTTGAAGGTTCCGCAGTTTTTGAACAGGAGGCGATCGGTGCCTACTCCCGCCTCGTTTGATTACGCGATCTTGCGTGTTGTGCCGCGCGTGGAGCGGCAGGAGTTCATCAACGCTGGCGTAGTCGCTTTCTGCCTGGAGAAGAAGTACCTGGCGGCGCGCATTCACTTGAATGGATCGCGTCTGAAGGCATTGTGGCCGGATGCGGATGTGGAACTCGCACGCGAACACCTGGAGGCTGTGCGACGGATTTGCGAGGGGGACCCGGCGGCGGGGCCGATTGCAAAGCTATCGCAGCGGGAGCGGTTTCATTGGATCATTTCGCCACGGAGCACCATTATTCAGCCGAGCGCCGGTGCATACGGGGGTTTGCGATGGGACCGATGGGTTGCTGGATCGGCTGGAGAAGCAGTTTCTGGATATGTGAGGCGCAACGTATTTAGAGGCGCTACAGTTCTTCGAGGCCTGCCGTATGGGACGAACGCGAGGGATAAGAGTTGGAGCCTTCTGCATTTTGGCGTTCCTGATTGCGACGGACACGGACATTGCGGCTGCCTGGGCGCAAATCTCCAATCCCACTTCGCCAATCCAACTGATTCCCAGAACAAAAGAGGAACGCGAGCGAAGATACAAGGACGAGCATCGCATCTCTCTCAGCGTGCGCGTGGCGGACTCTTCAGGCAGACCAGTGGCAGGGCTGACAGCGCGTGATTTTGTGGTTCTTGATAACCAAGCGCCGCAAAAGATCCAACGTTTCCGTGAAGTGGATGGGAAAGCCATCACTGTGAGCACACATGTGATTGTTGTCCTTGATGGGATCAACGGGGGGGAATCATTTGTCCATGTGAGGAAAGGCCTCGATCAGTTCCTCGGCGAAGGCACCGGGCCGCTGCCCGTTCCGTTGTCTCTATTTTTCATCTCCAGTACCAGAGCGTTCGAGACCCGGGCCTCCACAGATCGTGCCACGATTGTTTCTCAACTTGCGAAGATCGCACGGCTTCCTCGCGATGAGGATTGCGAACAACCGAAGCTGAACGAGTACGAAGGGGTTGGTGCGCGGATGCTCCCAACGCCACAGGAGAAAATCGACTGCAGATTCAATCATTTCAGCAAATCAATCAAGGCTCTGCGAACGATGCTTGCAGAAAGACAAAACTCGCGCGTACGCGACCAGACGATCCTTGTTTGGACAGGTCCTGGCTGGCCTTATGCCGTTTTAGCTCGAGGAAACTATAGCGATCTTCTGGTCGAACTCAACACAAATCTGCGTTTGGCCAATGTGACGCTTGATGCGATTTCGTCGAATGAATTCGAGTCTTATCTAGGCCTCAAAACCGCGACCGGGAAAGTCCCTCAGACGCCTGATGACGTCGCTGCTGAAGCAATTAGGCTCGAGGTTCTATCGGCGCAGAATGGAGGCTTGGCAATCGCCAGGACCAGGAACTTTGCCGACGCGATGTTCAGATTGATCGACGATAGGAAGAGCTTCTATGTGATGAGCTTCGATTCGACCCCGGCTGCGACAACAAATGAGCTTCACTCGATCGAGGTCAACGTTGATCGGCAAGGGGCAACGGTTCGCACGACTGCCAGCTATTATGCGCAACCGTGACAACTCGCGGCACTTCCTGAGGTTCTACGGCTGCTGCGGTGCTACCAATTGGTGGGCGATGGCGAAGAGGGCCAGTTCGAGGCGGGTGGAGACGCCGGTTTTGTCGAAGATGTTCGACAAGTGGCGCTTCACAGTTTCTTCGCTGAGGGTGAACTGTTTGGCAATGTCGCGGTTGCTGCAGCCTTCGACGATGCATCCCACGACGTCGAGTTCACGGGGGGTGAGGCCGTAGGTTTTGCGCTGTGGGGGCTGGGCCTGGCGCATGAGGTCATGCAGGGCGGAGACGAGGTTGACGACGCGCTTGCCGCCGATCCAATAGTCGCCGGCAAAGACCGTGCGAATCGCCGTATGCAGGCCGCCCGCGAGGGCGTCCTTCAGGACGATGCCACGGGCGCCGATGTGGAGCGCCTCAATGATCTGCTGGGTGGTGATGGTAGAGGTGAGAAGAATGATCTTGACGGTCGGCGAACCATTCATGATGGCGCGCATGGCTTCAAGGCCAGGCAGGCGGGGCATCTGGACATCGAGCAGGAGGATGTCGGGGGTTTGCTCCAGGGTCTGGGTGATGGCCTCATCGCCGTCGTCGGCTTCTCCTACGACTTCGAAGCCGTCGCGCTCGGTGAGCATGTTGCGCACACCGATACGGACAACCGGATGATCATCGGCAAGTACGATGCGGATGGGTTGTTGTTCCACGAGAGCCCTATACCTCCGAAATACCGGGACTAACTTGCAGGCGATTCAAGCAGCCCGCATTCTTGGTTTCGACCCTGCCTGAGCAAAACGGCGGCAGGGCTGTATTAAGCCGGAAATTCCTTTTCAAGCATACGCTCCAGCCTTTCCGTGGCCGAATACAACTCGTGTAGTGCATGGGCACAGTTATCCAATTGGTCACTGCTGGACTCGAAGAACGCGCCAAGGCGGGCTGCCTGCATGGCCCCAGCCATGCCGCATCCGCCCTTGATGGCATGACCGATGCGTCGGACTTCGTCTTTGTTACCGTCCGCGATGGCTTTCTCCAATGCGGCCAAGCGTTTATGCAGATCGGTGACCACCGCCGTGTAGATTTCGCGAACCGTCGACTCGGTCATGAGCTGGCGGAACTGGGCGACGGTGGTGGGATTGATGACGAGTTCTTCTGCGACGGCGTCCTGGGGCTGGTCGATTTTGGGATTGTGCTGACCAAGGAGCTTCTGGAGATCCTCCGGACCGAAGGGCTTCGAGCAAAAAGCCGTCCGCGGCGGCAATAAGTTCGTCAGAGGGGGTGGAGCCGCTAATGAGGATGATTTCGTCCTGGCCAAGCCGGCGAAGCTTCGCGATCAGTTCCGGCCCGCTGAGGCCCGGAAGCTGGGTATCCAGCAACACCACGCCGGGGATGACGGTGCCTGCGTCGAGCATCTGCAGAGCCTCGTTACCGTCTTCGGCACTGTGCACCATGTGACCGTGTAGCGTGAGGACTGTGGCGATCACTTCGCGGCTGACGAGATCGTCGTCAATCAGGAGGATCGTTGGAAGTTCGTGCTTTTCACCGATGCCGAGCATGCTTGTGCCTCTAGTGGGCCCTTTTGCGATAGGTGCTATTCATCTGCAACGCCAATTTCGTGGAGCCAGCCCGGGGCTTTGAGCAACTCGCGGGGGCGAGAGCCGTCGGCGGGGCCAACCAGGCCGTCACGCTCCATCAGGTCAATGAGATGGGCGGCGCGGCCATAGCCAATTCTAAGACGACGTTGCAACAAAGAAGTAGAGGCTTTGCCAAATTCAAAAACCAAACGTACTGCGTCGTCGAACATCGGATCGTTATCGTCGGCACTGTCGTTTGAGCTTTCCGTGCCTTGTTTCTCATCGCGGGGTGACTCGAGGAAGCCTTCGACGTATTCGGCCTGGCCCTGGTCTTTCCAGAACGCGACGACGGCGGCGGTCTCCTTTTCGCTGACGTAGGGAGCGTGGAGGCGCATGAGGCGGCTTGTTCCGGGGGGAAGGAAGAGCATGTCGCCGCGGCCGAGCAGCGCTTCAGCACCGTTGGTGTCGAGGATGGTCCGCGAGTCGACCTTGGTGGCGAGGCGGAAGCTGATGCGGGTAGGAATGTTGGCCTTGATGAGGCCGGTGATGACGTCGACCGAGGGCCGCTGCGTGGCGAGGACGAGGTGAATGCCGACGGCGCGCGCCATCTGGGCGAGGCGGGTGATGGACTCTTCGACGTTGGAGCGGTCGAGCATCATGAGGTCGGCGAGCTCGTCGATGATGATGACGATGTAGGGCAGCGGGTGCTCTTCCGGATCATCGTCGAAGAGCGAGGGCATGGCGCCTTCAAAGAGCTTGTTGTACTGGTCGATATTGCGGACGCTGCGGCTGGCGAGCAGCTTGAGGCGGCGCTCCATTTCGCGGACGGCGTTGCGCAGGGCGTTGGCGGCCAGTTTGGGCTCGGTGATGATGGGCGTGAAGAGATGCGGGATGCCCTCGTACATGCCGAGTTCAACGCGCTTGGGATCGACGAGGATGAGGCGGACCTGCGCCGGCGTGGTGCGGTAGAGCAGGCTCATGATCATGGCGTTGATGGCGACGGATTTGCCCGATCCGGTGGATCCGGCGATGAGCACGTGGGGCATCGAGGCCAGGTCGGCGGTAACGATGCGGCCGTTGATGTCTTTGCCCATGGCGAGAGTGAGGCGCGACTTGGCTTTGGCGAAGGTCTCGGATTCGAGGACGTCGCGAAGGTGGATGGTTTCGCGTTCGTGGTTCGGGACCTGGATGCCGACGGTGCTTTTGCCGGCCATGCGCTCGATGAGGATGCTCTCGGCGCGCATGGCGAGGCAGAGGTCTTCGGCGAGGCCGGTAACGCGGCTGTACTTGACGCCGGCTTCGGGCTTGAACTCGTAGGTGGTGACCATGGGGCCGGGATTGATGCGCTCGACTGCTCCGCGAACGTCGAACTCGGCGCATTTTTCGACGAGGACGCGGGCTTCGTCGCGGAGTTCGTCTTCGCGAACGATCTTCGGACCTTCGCCGGCATGAAGCAGGGTGCTGGGTGGAAGCTTGAAGCCACTGACATTTTTGGGAGCGACGGTCACGGTGCGTTCATCGGCATCGGCGCGTTCGTGGATGGCGATGCTTTGTGCAGCGGGCCGTGGGCGACCTGGGCGGGAGGTGGAACTGGCGCGCAGATGCCGGGCGCGGGCGCTAGCTGTCGGCGATGGCGCTGGGGTGCATTTCGACAAGACTGCGAGCGGTCAGGCGACGGCTGCCGGGGTGGCTGCAGGGCAACCGGCACGGGGGCGACAGGCGCAGCGGAGTCGGCGACGGTGCGTTCCCAGATGCTGGAACGGCGGGGCGGAATCGGATCAGCACCCCAGCGACCTGGACTTGTCGCTGGGGACCCCGGATCATCGCCAGATTTAGTGGCGCGCTGGAAAGCGGGAATTTCGTCGACTGGATCGGGCTCGGGGACGCGTCTTTTCATGCCGAAGAGGGTCGCAAAGCGGCGGCGCTGGCGAGCAGGTGGCGTTTCGGCGGGAGGCGGTTGGTCAGCATCGCCGATTGCGCCGGAGAAGAGGCGCTGCGCGGGGCCAGGCTGGGTCTGCTCGGCGAGGCGCTCTACGAGTTCGCGCTTCCGCTCGGCGCGATCTTCACGCCAGTTCTGATAGCGGTCGTGCCAGGCAACGAGGGTGAGCCAGTGATCCTCGATCTGCGTTTTGAGTTTCCAGAAGTTGATGTCAGAGGCGAAGTAGACGCCAACGGCGGCAAAGGCCGCGGATACCAGCCATGCACCCTGAATGTTGAGATAGACGACGAGCGTGCCGGAGATGACGCGGCCCATGACGCCTTCGACGGGGACGGCGTGCATCCAGTGCCAATGCCATGGAAAGAGGCCGAGCACGGAAGGCAGGAAGAGAATGGTGAGCGTGGTGCCCATCCAGCGCAGAATGGCCGAACCGCCGGAGCGGGAGCGAATCCAGTTCCAGCCGAGACCGCCGATCCAGAGCGGAAAGAGAAAGGCGGTAATGCCGAAGGCCTGGAACAGAATATCGCTTGTGTAGGCGCCGAAGAGGCCGATCCAGTTGTGGATAGCGAGGGCAGGATCCGCGCCGGAAGCGGTGTTCATTGAGGGATCGGCGGGGTGGTAGGTGGCGAGCGCGAGAAAGAGCAGTACGGAGGCGAGCGACAGCGCCAAGCCGAGGAACATGTTGAGCGCCCGGTTGCGCGTCGGCGACAGGATGATGGGAATCGGCTTCATTGAGGGACGCCTCCGCACGGGTTAGCTCGGCCGCAAACCGGGGTCCCCAGCGAAAGGTCCTGGTTGCTGGGGTGGAAAATCGACACGATCGTCGCAAGGACTGCGATCAGGCCGCCGAGGCGGACGAGAAATCCCAGAGCAGCCTATATTATCCCCGGCAGCAAGAGAGGTTTGCGCGCAAAAGGGAGTGGGGGAACCACGGAATCCACCCCCAGCGGGGTGGATGGATTCTGCGAAGTTGCGACGGGCGTTTCCGCCACGTCGCAGAGGCTGTTGCGTCGAAGGAAACTCCAAAGCTGCTAACTAGGTGCCGAGGAGTCTGCTGCCCAGGACCAGGAGCAGGATGCCGAGGACAATGCGGTAGATAGCGAAGACGGTGAAGCCGTGGCGACGGACCCAGGCGAGGAACCACTCGACAACGCCGAGGGCGACGATGAAGGAGACAACGAAGCCGATGGCAAGGACGATCCAGTGCTGGCTGGTCATGTGAACTTCAGCAATCGGCATGGCTCCGGCGGCCAACGCCGACTTGCTCGGATGGATGGACTTGAGCAGGTCCCATGCAGTGGCGGCGATCATGGTGGGGATGGAGAGCAGGAAGCTGAATTCGAGTGCCGAAGGACGGTCAAGGCCGACCATCTGAGCTGCGGCGATGGTGGACATGGAGCGCGAGGTGCCCGGGAAGATGGCAGAGAGAGACTGGCAGATGCCGATCCAGATGGCCTGGCCAAGGCTCATCTCTTCGACATGCAGTGTATTGGGTTCGTAGCGGGAGGCGCGCGCATCAACGACCCACATGATGACGCCGCCGATGAGGAGCGCCCAGGCCATGACGGCGATGCTGCCTAGATGCTTTTCGCTTAATCTTGTGAAGAGGCAGGGCAATGACGGAAGTGAAGAAGAAGGCGATCAACGTGAGGGAGATGGGATGGTTTTTCCAGGTGCGGTCGCCGCTCTCGCCCAGCGGGAAGCTTTTGATGAAGCCGACGATGCGTTCGAGGTAGAGAAGAAGAAGGGCGAGGATGGCGCCAGCCTGGATGACGATGGTGTACATGATCCAATACGCGTCGTCGAGCGGGATGCGCATGGCTGCTTCGGCGATGCGGAGATGCGCCGTAGAACTGACGGGAAGAAACTCGGTCAAGCCCTCAACGATTCCCAAGAGAACTGACTGGATATAGACGTTCAAAAAGCCTCCGGTAGGAAAGGGCGATCGGATGCCGAGAATGCAGAATACGCAGCGAACTATTCTTTCTCGCCGCCGTAAACCGGAATTCCCTGATCCAATTTGAACACGAGCATTGCAGCACGTGCGGTGTAGTCCGATTGCGGAAATTTGTCTTTGAGCTTTGCAGCGAGTTCGCGCGCGTGGTTATGGGCTCGCGTCGCTCTTTTTGTCGCTCTTGTCGTCGGCGTACATGTTGGTGAGCACGGCCTGCCGGTAGACGGCCTGGTAGAGGGCCTGGGCGGTGCGTGGACCGTCGGGGTGCTCGGCCGCGTACTTCTCGTAGAGTTCAGACTCTTTTTCGGGGCATTTTTCCTGGCCTTGCCAGTCGCCGCAGAGCTTGTTGTCAATGAGTTCGTAGGCGGCCAGGTCGGCCTGGCGGGTATGAGGGTAGTTACGGATGACGTGCTTCAGGGGGTCTTCGTCGATCTGTTCGCGCAGGTAGGGAGCCTGTTCTTTTGCAGACGGGCGGCTGGCTGCATCGGCTTTCTGGATCTGCCAGAGAATGTCGGCGGCGCGCCACGCTGCTTCAGCATCGAGCGGGGAGTTGGGGAACATTTCGACCAGTCGGCGATAGAGCAGGTGCGCGGTGCGGGCGGCGTTGACCGGGCCGCGGGGATCGCTGGCCAGCGCTTCCTGGTCGGCACCGGCGCCCATGAGAATCTCGTCGCCGTTGGGGGTGTTTTCGATGACGACGCCCTTGGCCTGCATCCAGCCGGAGATGGGCGGAGGAGTTTCGGCAGTGTCGAAGATGGGTGCGTCGCTCGAGTGTTCCTCCTCGATGTCGGTATTGGCGTAGACGCGGAGCCACGGGCCGCTTTTTTCGGCGACAACCATTTCGCGGCCGATCTGCACGCGGCCGACTTTCTGTGCCTGAGTATCGGCGGAGACGTAGAGCCAGGAGACACGCAGGGCGGTGGCGCGAGGGCCGGCCAGCGGCTTCTGCATCTGGTCTTTCTTTTTCTGGGCGGCCAAAGGCAGTGCACAAAGAGCCAGGCCAGAGCGCGAGCGTCACCGACGGCGCGAAATCTGTGAATTCGTCACAGAAAAGATCATAGTCGAACGACGTTACACATCTGTTTCGGTAAGCACCTGGGCGAGCAGGGCGGGGTCGACGTTGCCGCCGCTGACCACGGCCACGGCATTTTTGTAGGGGGGCAGTTCGGCGGAGTGGAAGAGCAGGGCGGCGGTGGAGACGGCTCCGCTGGGCTCGGGGACGATGCGTGCGCAGGCGATGATGGCGCGCATGGCAGCGCGGATTTCGGCTTCAGTGACGGTGATGATGCCATCGACGAAGGCTTGGATGTGGGCGAAGTTGCGTTCGCCGACGCTCTGGGTGCGGAGGCCGTCGGCGATGGTGCGGATGGTGAGTTCGGCGGCCCAGGTAACGACTTTGCCGGTGCGGAAGCTTTCGGCGGTGTCGCCGGCGAGTTCAGGTTCGACGCCGAAGACTTTGGCTTGCGGGCGGAGGCGCTTGACGGCGGTGGCGATGCCGCTGAGCAGTCCTCCGCCGGAGACAGGAGCGAGGACGAGGTCGACGTCGGGGAGTTGCTCGACGATTTCGAGGCCGCAGGTGGCCTGACCGGTGATGATCTGCTCGTCGTCGTAGGGCGGGATGACGATGTAGCCGTGCTTGCGGACGAGTTCTTCAGCCTTGGCGAGACGCTCGCTGGAGGCGACGCCGACGTCGACGACTTCTGCTCCGTAGGCGAGGGTGGCGGCGCGCTTGATGGCGGGGGCGTTGGATGGCATGACGATTACGGCTTTCGCGCCGACTTCGCGGGCGGCGTAGGCGACACCCTGGGCGTGGTTGCCGCTGGAGTAGGTGATGACGCCGCGAGAGATTTCTTCCGGCGTGAGCTGGAGGATCTTGTTGGAGGCGCCGCGCAGTTTGAAGCTGCCGATGGGCTGTAGGCTTTCGCATTTGAGCCAGACTTGTTTCGATGTGCCTGGGCCGGCGACATTGGGGAACCATGCACGGACCAGCGGAGTTTTGATGGCGATGCCGGAGATACGGGCGGCGGCGGCGCGAATGGCATCGAGAGAGACGAGGAGGTCAGTGGCTGCGGTCATGGGAGGTATTTCTCCGGTACAGGATTGGCGGGCGTTTGCGCTTGCCAGACGATCTGGATGATGTGCCATTGCTTGCCGTCGAAGATGGCCTGGATGGAGTTGATGCCGCGATCGATCACCTTGCCCTCAGGCGGTTTTCCGTCGGGGGTAGTGCGGGTTTCGTAGGTGCTCCAGAGATGAGCCATGTGATCCCAGCTCTCGGCGCTGACCTTGACCTGGCGCTCGTAGAAGACCGCGCTGCCGCGCTTGGCGACTGCGTCTATCCAATCCTGCACGGTGAGGATGCGTGGTGTGGCTGTTCCATCCGCGCCGATGCGGATGGGGATTAGACGGGCATCGGGCACGAACAGTCCGCGGAAGCAGGTGCGGTCCTGATTGCCGGGGCCGCTAACGGCGGCGTCGATGGCCTCGACCAACTCATCAAGGGTGGCGGCGGACGGGCAGACAGTGATTTTTGGTGGCGGCGCATCGGGGGATTGGGCGCGGAGCGCGGGGACGAGAAGGGCGGCGATGAGAGCGAGGGAAAGCGGGAGGCGGCGCATGAAGAGATTTTACAGAACAACGCGGTTTGTTCCGCAAACATGCGACCGCAGTCTAGCGATGGGGCTTCGTCATCGATGGGGCTCAGGGAGCGTAGGCGTAATGAGGAAGACAAAGCAGGTCCTTCGACTCACTGCGCTGCGCTTCGTTCGCTCAGATGACGGCTCCGTGTAGTAGCTGATCGATGACGAGTTGTGGAGAGTTGCGCTGAAGTCGAACGTTAGATTTCGAGGACGATCGGGATGATCATGGGGCGGCGGCCGGTGGTTTTCTGGATGAGACGTTTTAGCTCTACGCGGACTCTTTCTTTGACCATGCCGTAGTCGGTTCTCTGCTCGCCGCTTAGGCCATCGATTGTCTTCAGGACGACATCGCGAGCTTCTTCGGTGATGTCGGCGCCGCCGAAGCCCCGCATGACGATTTCGGGCTCGCGTTCGATTTTGGCGGAGCGCTTGTTGATGGCAAGCACGGCGAGGACGATACCGTCTTCCGACAGAATGCGGCGATCGCGAACGACGAGGTCTTCAACTACGTCGATGGCGGAGCCGGAGTCGATGAGAATGCGGCCGGCAGTGATCTTGTCCTTCTTGCGCGCATCAGTCTGATCGAGTTCGAGGACATCGCCGTCTTCGATGACTAACGCATGCTCGACGGCGCCTGTCTCCATGGCGAGCTGGGCGTGGCGCCGAAGGTTGCGGTAGTCGCCGTGCACGGGGATGAAGAACTTAGGGCGGACGAGATTGATAAGGAGACGCAGTTCTTCCTGGCAACCGTGTCCGCTGACGTGGATGAGGCCGTGAGAGCCATCGTCGAAGATGACATTGGCTTCGCGGCGGCTGAGGTGGTCGATGACGCGGAAGATGCCTTTCTCGTTGCCTGGGATGATGCGCGAGCTGAGGATAACGGTATCGCCGGCGTCGATGTGGGCATGCTTGTGGTTGTCGACGGCGGCGCGGCTGAGAGCGCTCATGGGCTCGCCCTGGGTGCCGCTGATGAGGATCATCAATTCGTCGGGCGGGTAGTCGCGCATCTGGCCGGGATTGATGACGAGGCCGGGTGGGACCTCAATGTAGCCGAGGTCCTGTGCGATTTCTGTGCTTTCCATCATCGAGCGGCCGAGGACGACGGCTTTGCGCCCGTGTTTGCGGGCCAGTTCCAGGGCGATGCGAATGCGATAGATCGACGATGAGAAGCAGCTGAAGAAGAGCTTCTTTTTAGTCTGCGAAAAGATTTCGTGCAGGCGGGGAATGACGGCGCGTTCACTCGGGGTGTAGCCCGACCGTTCCACGTTGGTCGAGTCCTGAAGAAGGGCCAGCACACCACGTTTGCCGTATTCCGCGAAGGTGTGGAGGTCGAAGGCCTTGTCATCAAGAGGGGCGAGATCGATTTTGAAATCGCCGGTGTGGATGATGACGCCTACGGGCGTGTCGATGGCGAGGGCAACGCAGTCGACCAGCGAGTGAGTGACGCGGATGGGCTCGATAGTAAAGGGGCCAAGGGTGAACTTTTCCTTGGGAGTGATCTCGATGAGCGTGATTTCGTCTAGGAGCTGATGCTCTTCGAGCTTTCCTTCGACATAGGCCAGTGTGAACTCGGTGGCATAGACGGGGACTTTGAGCTCGCTGAGAATCCATGGAAGCCCGCCGATGTGGTCCTCGTGGCCATGGGTGAGGATGATGGCGCGGACGTGTTGGCGGTTCTCGGTGAGGTAAGTGATGTCGGGCACGACGATATCGACGCCGAGCAGCTCCGTTTCAGGGAACATGAGGCCGGCATCGATGACGATGATGTCGTCTTCCCAGCGAAGGGCGAGGCAGTTCATTCCGAATTCGCCGAGGCCGCCGAGAGGGATGATTTTCAGTTTATTTGTTTGCATCTGTCAGGTTCGATGCTAACACCTGTGTGTGTACTTGGATGCGCTCGTGCCGTGAGCGAAGTTGTCAAAAATATGCAGGAATTACCTAGGCACCTGCGCAAACGCTCATTAGAATACGGTTTGTCCATCGATGACTGCCCGCCCATTGAGCTGTGAGTGAAAGCCCATCCAATCCGCCAGCTGAGCCTCAACGTTCTTCAGTCGAGGATGCAGTTCGTCGCGGTTCCGGTGACCGTTCCGCCGGCGATGAGCTGCGTTTGACGCGTGTAAAGGGTGGCAACCAGCAGGCCATGACGGAGCTATTCGATCAATACAGCGGCATGGTGTATTCAGTCGCGCTGCGCGTATTGAAAGATCCCGGGCAGGCTGAAGACGTGATGCAGGAGATATTCTTCCAGGTCTGGCGGAATCCGGATGCGTTCGTGTCGGGGCGGGGTTCGCTTGGAGCGTGGCTAGCTGTGATGGCGCGCAACCGAGCGATCGATTTGCTGCGGCGTAGAAGGCCGACGGATTCAGTGGACGATGTGGTGCTGGCTTCAAATTCGGATCTGGGATCGGAAGTTGAACGCAACCGGATGATGGAGAAGGTCAGAGGGGTATTGAAAGACCTTCCGATGGAGCAGCAAAAATCGGTGGAGATGGCGTTTTTTGAGGGGCTTACTCATTCGGAGATTGCAGCGAAAACAGGTGATCCGCTGGGAACGGTAAAAACGCGGATTCGATCGGCACTGATTACTTTGAGAAAGGCGATTACCGCATGATGCAGGACGAACACATACCGCAGGAGGACCTGGTCCTCTACGCAATGCAGGACATGCCATCGCATGAACTTGCCGCGGTGCGTCTGCATCTGGAGCAGTGTGCGGAATGCCGGCGCGCGCTGGCCGAGGTGAACGGCGATCTGGCGCTGGTGGCGATAAGCGTGGAGCAGAAGCCGTTGCCGGAGGGTGCGCGTGCGCGGTTTCTGGTTAGACTGGCGGCGGATGCTGCGCAGAAAAATAGCTCTGGTTCCGCGCCGATAGTTTCGATCGAAAGGAAACGGCCGGCACGCGCGGCTGCGGTGTGGATTGGATGGCTTGCGGCGGCGGCGTCGCTTTTGTTTGCGCTTTCGGTAGAGCAAAAAGTGCGCGTGCTGGACGATCAGCTGGCAGAGCAGAAGCATGCTGCGGAACACCAGGCCGCCGACAATGCGCGTGCCCAGCAGGTGTTGGAGGTACTGACGGCACCGGCGGCGAAGCGAGTTCTGTTGATTGCGGCCAAGGCGAAGCCGGAACCCACGGGACGGGCGGTGTACCTCGCCGATAGTGGGGGGCTGGTGTTTCAGGCGAACGATCTTGGACAACTGGCAGAGAACAAGACATACGAATTGTGGGTGATTCCGGCCGATGGCAACGCGCCGATTCCGGCCGGACTCTTCCGGCCGGATGCCGCGGGAAGCGCGAGCGTCGTCTTGCCGCCGCTGCCCAAGGGCGTTCCGGCGAAGGCGTTCGGCGTGACCATCGAGAAGGCCGAAGGGTCGGCGACGCCAACTGCGCCGATCATCTTGGTAGGCGCGGTCCCCGCAGCGGGCGAATAAGCGCGTATTCTGATTTGGCGTGGTTGAAGGCGCGGGTCACAGGTGGCTAAGCCTTCAGCGGACGCAGGATTCTTCCTGGAGTATCGAAGCCATGCGACTAAATACTTACTTGAACTACGGCGGAAACTGTGCCGAGGCGTTCAAGTTTTACGAGGAGCACCTGGGCGGCAAGATCGGGATGATGATGAAGCACGGCGACATGCCGGATCGGAGTAAGGTGATCCCTGGCTTGGAAAATTCCGTGATGCACGCGACCATCACGATCGGCGAGACAATGATTATGGCCAGCGATGTGCCGCCGGACAGATGGAAGCCGATGCGCAGCGCGTATCTGTCTCTGAATGTTGCGAGCGACGCCGACGCGGAGCGTCTGTTTGCGCTACTGGCCCAGGGCGGTGAGGTTTTCATGCCTCTGCAGGAGACGTTCTTTGCGTCGCGGTTTGCGCAGTTGCGCGACAAGTTTGGGACGTCGTGGATGCTGATTCACGAGAGGCCGATGGGCTCGAGGCCGTAACGCAGTCTTCCCTGTTGAAGTGTGTGCGAACTTCACATTCGAACACTCTGATAGCTTGGGAGTGGGTTATCACTATGTCTCGAATCTTCTGTATTGCGATCTGCCTTGCGGCTGCGTTTTCCTTCTTACAGTTTTGGTGCGTCGCGTACTCCGGTAACGCTGGAAGTGACGGGATATGTCTTTGCGCGAGGCAATGCGCTCACGCCTGGACAGGTAGATGCGAAGTACCTGACGCGAATTAACTACGCGTTTGGCAATATCAAGGGCGGACGCATGGTGCTGGGTGCGGCCGCAGATGCGCGAGAACTTTGCGCAGTTGACAGCGTTGCGGAATGCGAATCCGCGGTTGACGGTGCTGGTGTCGGTGGGCGGGTGGTTGTGGTCGCAGAACTTTTCAGACATGGCGTTGACGGCGGAGAGCCGACGCGTGTTTGAAGCGAGCGCGATGGAGTTTCTGGCTCAGTACGATCTGGATGGTCTCGACATCGATTGGGAGTATCCGGGACTGCCGGGGGCGGGACATCCGTATCGCGCAGAGGACAAGCAGAATTTCACAGCACTGCTTGCTGGAGTTACGAGCACGCTTCGATGCAGAGTCAAAGAAGACTCACCAGCGGCTGTACCTGACCGTGGCGATGGGGGCGGGCGACGACGTGATTGCGCATACCGAGATGCGGAAGGTCGCGCGGTATGTGGACACGGTAAACCTGATGACCTACGACTACTATGAGGCAGGTTCAGACCCAACCACAGGACATCACGCACCGTTGTTTGCCAATCCGGCGGACCCGAAAAAAGCATCGTCGGATGAGACGGTGCGGGAATATGAAAAGGCTGGGGTGCCGGCGGAGAAGATTCTGCTGGGAGTGCCGTTTTACGGACGGGCATGGGGCGAAGTGGCGGATCAGAATCATGGATTGTTTCAGCCTGGGAAGGCAGTAACGGGATTCGACGGGCAATACAGTGCGATCGCGGCGAATTTGCTGGGGCAGGGATTTACGCGGTATTGGGATGATGCGGCGAAGGCTCCGTATTTGTACAACGCAGAGAAGCATATGTTTGTTTCCTACGAAGACCCGGAATCGCTTGCGGCGAAGTGCAAGTATGTTCGGGAACGCAAGCTGGGCGGAGTGATGTTCTGGGAGTATTTTGGCGATCCGGAGCAGAAGCTGCTGCGGGCGATTGATGCGGGGCTGAGGGAAAAGTAGCTCGAAGGTCCGTAGTTCGCCGTTGAATCGCGCCTTCAATATATACGGGAGTCGGCGAAGAGGAAATCCCAGGAACTGTCGAGGTAGAGCCAACGATCGCCGCTGAACCAGCTGGTGGGCAGCGATGGAACGTGGAGCAGGGCGTGGCCGCCCATGCAGATCATCTCTGTGCCGTTCCAACCGAGGAAGGTGCGTGAGGCGAGGCCTACGCTGGCAGGATTGGTGACGCGGCGCAGGCAGACCGGGCATCGTTTGCGCTGATCGGCGACGGCCCAGCGGAATCCGAAGAGACAGATTGTGAAACACCACAGAAGCTGGGAGCACTCGGCGAAGGGTGAGTAGCCGATGGTGTTGACATACGCAAGATCGAGCGACGCAGAGAAACCGATGGCCGCAATGAGTGCGAATTTTGCGGCGAGAAACAGGATGCGGTTGATGCGCTGCCTCAACGAAGGGCGATGTGAGGTGATGTCGGAATCCCCGAGGGATACGGAGATCACGGCAGGCAGAGCCACGAGCGCAAGGAAAAGCGCAAATTCAAAAATGCTCCAGGCGCCTTCGATGGGAGCAATGATGGGAGCGCCGAAGAGATCAATCTGAACGCCATCCAGATTCAGTGCGCTGATGGAGATGTCCGGGTCTGACATGGCAGCCTTGCCGCGCGGGGAGAGCTGGGCGAGGAGATAGCCCCTGGCGGTGGACGACGCCTCGGATTGGAGTTCCGCGTTCGACTCGAGGACCCAAGCGTCGGGCGCGCCGGGAAGCTGCCAGCTGCCAGCCGGTGCGACGCCTGCGATTCTGACCGTAGCCGAGCCGATGCGCAGGATGCGGCCGCTAATGCGCGGGTCGCCGGCAAAGGACCGCATCCAGAGATCGTGGCTGAGAACAAGAGAGGGCAAGTTGCGGTCGTGATTGGGGTCCGGAGTAGCGAGTTGGTCCGCATAGAAGATGGGCAGGCCGAGGAGCGAAAAGAGATTGCCGGAGGAATGCGCAATGTTCAAGGGACTCGATGCCGGTTCGGCATTAGCCTTCTCGCGCGAGACGCGATAGAAGGCGAGGTCCTCAAAGAAACGCTGCGGCGACGTCTTCCAATTGAGATAGAGAGCTGTAGAGACGCTGGGACTCTGGACGTCTGCGGCGGCTTCGTTGACGAGCAGCACATCGGGCTTGATCTGGTAGTGCGCGGCCTCGTATTCTGCCTCGACGCCGGGGAGCAGGCGGGAAATGACAAAGCAGAGAGCCAGTGTCGCCACTAGACCCAGAAGTGTCTGCGCTGCGGATGTGTGAACGTGCACATGTGCGGAGGTTGATTTTGCAGGTTGGTTGCTGAGACACAGTGCATCGGGAAATGCGCCGAGACAGAAGCGGGTGATTTCGCGATGCGCAGTCCAGGAGAGAGTGTCCTCGATCCCGGCGTAGGAGCGGCGGACGTGCCAGAGTTCGGCTAACCATTCGCGGCGCCAGTCTTCGCGCTGGAGCGAGGGCACCAGAAACGACGCGGTACGCAAGATCGCGCCGTCGAGGAGGGCGGCGCAGACCTGAACACGGGGGAGCTTCATCGAGTGCTGGCCTCCTCGCTGGAGATGAAGCGCTCGAGTAGCGGATAGCGTTTACGGGAAGCTTCGAGCGTCGTCTTTCCTTGGGTCGTGATCTTGTAGTACTTGCGCGGCGGGCGCTGCTCTGCGTCGGCGATGGACTGGCGTTCCCACTGAGAGCGAATCAGTTCGTCGCGCTCGAGGCGGCGCATGGCGGGGTAGACGGTGCCGCTGGGCAGTCCGGTCATCTCCATGATGCTGAATCCGTAGACGTAGCCGGCGGAGATCGCCTGGAGGATCATTGCGGCGGTATGGGAGAGTTTGGTCTCGCCTGCCATGGCGAGCATTCTAGCTATGTAGCAATCTACTTGACAACGGAATTTATTTAGTTATGCTGAATGCTACATAGGGTCTAATAGGAGGCTGGCAGTGCTTGAAGTTCAGCATCTATATCGCAGCTATCGGACCATTCCGGCGGTTGAGGATGTGAGCTTCAAGGTCGCGCGGGGAGAGATTGTGGGTTTTCTCGGTCCGAATGGGGCGGGGAAGTCGACTACGGTGAAGATCATTACTGGGATGCTTCGGCCGGATGATGGCAAGGTGCTGTTCGAAGGGAGGAATATTCGCGACGACATGGTCGGGTATCGGGCGTCGATGGGGTATGTGCCGGAAGAGGCGCAACTTTATGCATATCTGTCGGGGCTGGAATATCTGCAGCTTGTGGGCCGGTTACGGGGAATGAACGAGGCGCTGATTGAGGCGAAGGCGACGGGGCTGCTGAAGCTGCTGCACCTGGAATCGTGGCAGTACTCGCCGATTTCGTCGTATTCGAAGGGGATGCGACAGAGAGTGCTGATCGCGGCGGCGCTGCTGCATGATCCAAAGCTGCTGATTTTCGATGAGCCGCTTTCAGGGCTGGATGTTGCTTCGGCGCGGTTGTTCAAGGATCTGCTGGAGATTCTGGCGAGGGATGGCAAGGCGGTCCTTTACATTTCGCATGTGCTGGAGACGGTGGAACAGGTTTGCGATCGAGTGATCGTGATCGCAAAAGGGCACGTGCTGGCGGATGCCGCACCTTCGGAGTTGAAGTCGCTGATGAGCCTGCCGGATTTGGAGAGTGTGTTTGCGCAACTGGTAGAGCAGCAGGATACGCGAGTCGGTGGCGGAGAAGATCGTGGAGGTGATGCAAATCCATGGCCAATGACTTCCAGAGGCTGCTGGTAATGCGTGACGCGTCTCCGGCTGTTCTTTCGCTGAATGTGCAGGCGGCGATGGGGCCGGTGCGGGAGCCGCAGCGGAGCCAGTTTGTGTTGCTGATGCGGCATTTTCTGGAGCGCTTCTTCAATCACGAGACGGCTTCACCGGATGGCGACGGGAAGACCCGCCTGGTACAACTGGCGTGTGCGGCTGGATTGCCAGGCTTCGTGGTGGCACTGTACCTGTGGCCGGTGTATCACCCCGTGATAGTGTACCCGCCGCATCCGGATACGAACCCGGGTCCACCGCCTTACTGGGTGCAGTTGAATCATCATTTCTTCTTCGTGCTCTATTCGCTTGTGGCGATGGGGCTGATTACGGTGTTTGAGTGGGATTTGTTTTTTCCGGATCTGCTTGACGTGCTGGCTCTGGGCACGCTGCCGCTGGATCAACGAAGAATTTTTCTGGGGCGCGCGGCAGCTATCGGCATTTTCATCTTGGGGTTCTTGTTCGACGCGAACTTCCTTGCGTTGGTGATGTTCCCGGTGGTGGCCGATCCGGTTCATATTGCGGGTCTTCTTGCTGGACATCTGGCAGCGGTTGCGGCGAGCGGACTGTTTGCAGCGGCGTTTATTGTCGCGTTGCAGAGCTTGCTGCTTGCGGTAATGGGTGAACGATTGTTCCGCAGGATTTCACTGGCACTGCAGGGAGCAGTGGTCACGTTGCTGGTGATGTTGCTGCTGCTGTTTCCAGTTCTTTCAGGAGTTACGCCGAGGTTGTTGCAGTCGCATAATGGCGCGGTTCTGTGGTTTCCGCCGTACTGGTTTCTTGGAATGTACCAGACGTCGATGGGCGGTTCGGAGGCGCTGCCTATTTTTCGCGAACTTGCACGACTTGGATTGACGGCATTGGTGGCAACGATAGCAATCGGAGTTGTTGCTTATCCGGTGGCCTATTTTCGGCGGGTGAATTACCTGCTGGAGGGAGCGCCGCCCCGGGCGAGGAGAAACGCGCTGATGCCGCTATTCAACCAATTCCTACATCTGGGGGTCGTGCGACGGCCGATCGGGCGCGCGGTGTTTCACTATATTAACCAGACGCTGTTTCGAGTTCCGCGCTACCGCATCTACCTGGTGCTGTACGGCGGGGTGGGGCTTTCGGTTCTGATTGCTACGGTACTGCGGCTGGCGGTGAACAACGGCCGTTTGAGTGTGGTGGCCTCAGCGGACGGAATCCGCGTGGGGCTGGGGATTGTAGCGTTCTGGGTGACGACCGGGTTGCGGACGGCATTTGTTTCCTCGGGAAATCAGCAGGGAAGCTGGATCTACCGCTTTACGCATGGCAAGCCGGCGCAGTTCGATGCGGCGGTGGATGAACTGGGGTCGGCGAGACTGTGGGTGATGCTGTGTAGCCTGGCGATCACCGAAGCAGTGGTCGGCGTGCTGTGGGTGGTGACTTCTGGAGCGATGTTCAGCTTGGAAGGAATGGCAGCGCAAATCCTCGTGGGAGCGGGGATGTGCGTGGTGCTTACCGATGCATTGTTTGCGAACGTGATGATTGTGCCATTCACGGGTGAGCCTTCGCGGGAGAAGCCAAATCTGGCGTTCACGCTCTTGCTGTACTTTACGTTCTTTCCGGCCGTGACGGCGGTGTCTGCGATTTCTGATCGATGGATCGAACAGGGATGGCAGAATCTTGGATTGGCGGCGATCGCGATTGTCGTAATTCATCTGTGGTTTCGTTATCGGTATCGCGAGGTGGTACGGATTCATAGCGCGCAAGCGGAACTGGAAGACGGCGAAGAGGATTTTCCGATGCGATTGGGACTGCGTTATTGAGATGCTTGCCTGGTGGATGGATTATCAGGGCATTCCGGTGAAACGCCAGGCGGCGCAGGGGTCCTGCGATTCTTGGGCGTAGGGTTTATTGCCTGAGGCATCGATTTGGTGAAGCAAATCGACGGCGGCATCTTCGGCGGACATGGTGACGGGCATCTGCCAGAGGCGGGTGAAGCCGGGGTGTTGGTCAAGGATGCCGCTGAATTCAGCATTCACATAGAGCAGATCGAGCTGACCGGGGCGGCCTGCGAAAGCTTCGGCGATGCGGTCAGCGAGTTGCGCGACCGCGGGCGATGGGAAGGGATTAAAGAGGTAGATGAGGCAGGGGCCGGGCGGGAATTCGAAGGCTAGCGCGTCCTGGCAAACGGCTTCGAGAGGACTGCGGGCGCTGCCGGATTGCTGCCAGCGCGCGAAGTTCTGCGTGGCGATTGTGTTGAGTTCGGAATTGAGCTCGACGCCGATGCACTTGCGAAAAGGAAGCTTCGAAGCGATGAGAACCACGCGGCCTTTTCCGGAGCCGAAATCGATGAAGGTGTAGTTCTCAACGAAAAGGCGATCGGGCGTTTCGAGCCATCGATCGATCATGGTCTGGGCGAGCGAAGGTGGAGTTCCGTAGTAGGACCCGATATGCGAATCGTTCGGGAGGGCCGAGTTGAGTTGGCTGCCTGGAATAAATCCGCTGGTGTCGAGGCCTGTGCTCTGGTCGAAGGGATGGCGGTCTTCAATTGTGCGAGGGCGGTTTTCGCCGGGGAAATGGACGCCGAGCGCAAGGCGGGCTTCTTCGAGCAGACGTGCCATGCCGAAGGAGAGTGCGTGGGGGATGACGGGACTTTCACGAAGTCCGCGGCGGATGAGATCGCAGAAGTGAGTGGTCTCGTAGTTGAATCCGCTGCTGGTGTAGGGTTCGTCAATCTCGACGATGCGGCCATCGAGGTAATGAACGGTAGCGTGGGTGGGGTTCCACCAATTGGCGCGGAGGAGGACGTAGCCGCGTGGTCCGCAGAGGAGGGCATCGCCGCGGCTGAGCAGATCGATGCCGGTGTGGAGCTGGGCCATGCCGCGTTCGTGTTCCGTTTGGAAGAGGGCGAAGTTGTCGACGCCCTCAGAGTTGAGGCGGCCCATGGTCTGAACGCGCTTGAGGGGGCCGAGCCAATCGAGCGCGAGAAAGGCTTCGTAGGGTCCGATGCCCATGATGCCTCCACCACCGAGTTCGGCGAAGTGAAGGGGGTAGTCGGGGGTGATGGAAGAGTCGCAATGGCCAGCGCGCACGAAGCCGATAGGGCCGATCGGGTCGGATTCGAGATGCCGGCGGAGACGTTGATAGAGCGGGAAGAAGGGCGGCTTCATGGCTTCCATGAAGATGTGATTGTGCGTGCGGGCGACTGCGAGGACTTCTTGAAGCTGGCGGAGGTTCAGGGTGGCAGGTTTTTCGCAGAGCACGTGCTTGCCCGCGGCGAGAGCCTGGATGCAGAACTCGGCGTGGGTGTCGGCATGGGTGGAAATGTAAACGGCGTCGATGTTGGCGGAAAGCAGGCCTTCGATCGTAGGAGCGACGGTGGGGACGGAGAATTTAGTGGCGTAGGCTTGTGCGCGGTCAGAACTTCGGCCCCAGACAACTTCAATGGTTGCGCCTACGACTACCTCAAGTCCAACTGCGAAGCGCGTGGCGGCGCGGCCGGGGCCGATGATGCCCCAACGAATTGAGTCAACGCTTTCAATCACGGCGTCAGCGTAACAGGTCTTCAAGGGCGGTGCTGAGGTCGGTTTTTTCGTCGCGGTATTTGACGATGACGGGGGCGTAGAGGGAGAGTCCCCATGCCTCGGAGCTCGGGTGGCCTTTGCCTTTTGTTACGGCGCGTGATCCGGGCACGACGACTGCGTTGGACGGAATGATGAGCGGGGTGTCGGCGGTAGCTCTGATGGTGACGCCGTTGACGAGATCGAAGACGGGAGTACCGCGCGTGAGGATGGTGCCGGGGGCAAGGACGGCGCCGGTGCGGACGATGGTGCCTTCGTAGACGCCGCAGTTTCCGCCGACGAGGACATCGTCTTCGATGATGACCGGGCTGGCGTTGATGGGCTCGAGCACGCCTCCAATCTGGGCCGCGGCGCTGAGGTGTACGCGCTTACCGATCTGGGCGCACGAACCGACGAGGGCATGAGAGTCGACCATAGTGCCTTCGTCGACCCAGGAGCCGGTGTTTATGTAGCAGGGCGGAACGCAGATGACGCCGCGGGCGATGTAGGCGCCGGATCGGATGGAGGATCCGCCCATGACGACGCGAATGCCGTCGTTCGCGTTGAAATGGCGGACGGGGTAGGTGTGTTTGTCGACGAACGAGAGCGCACCGGCAGGGAAGTCCTGAAGGACGCCAATGCGAAAGCCGAGAAGGATCCCTTTTTTGACCCAGGCATTGACGCGCCAGCCGGTTGGAGCGACCGGGTCAGGGGATGCGGAGCGAAGTTCGCCGCGCTCTAGCGCATCGCGGAGGGCGAGGAAATCTTCCATGGCGGCGGGGTCGCTGATGGCGGAGGCGCCGGCGGCGAATTGGCGCTCGATGGCCTGCTCAAGAGAATGGGGATTCATTCGTTATGAGTTTAACAAGTGAACCGAAGACCGTTGCTGGAGCGAGTTGTTGAGAATCGTGGAAAAGAAGAACGGCGCCGGAGGGAAAGAGTGTGGCGCCGTTTGCGGAGGAGATCGGCAGTGCGTTCAGTTTAAGCAGCAGCGATGGGAGTGACTTTGGTACGAGAACGAGGTGCGACGGAAATGGTGGGTATTGGCTGCAACTCGAAGGAGTTATTTCCGGAGGGGATGAGAGCCAGAGGGACGGTGCGATTCGCGGTTCCGTGGAGATTCTTGGATTCGAGCCACGCGCAGAGCCTGGGGTCGTAGATTTCCGGTTGCCCCTGCCAGAAGTCGGGTTTGAGACCGCATTGGATGCGGAGATGACCGAGTTGGAGTTCAATGTTGCGATTGTCTTTTGGGAAATGGCGGCGAACATTCGCAGCGCCAACATGCAGTCCGGTGACACCGTGACCTTTGCTTTGAGTTTTTACGACCATAGGGTTACCTGTTCTGGGACTTCCGGTTAGAGTACACGGATGAAATACGGATCGAACTGAGCTGCCCTGAAGGGTTTAGGAGGGATTTCCTGTTCGGGAAAAAACTCTGTTGAATACCACTTTGGGCGAAGAGAATTTGCGATTTGCGTTTCGACGTTGAAGTATTCCGGTTGCGAAACGACTCCCAGGCTCTCAAGGATGATTGATGCACAGTTCAAACAATTGGGATGCGTGAAGTGGAAGAATTTTTCGCTAAAAGATGAGGGGATTCGCGAAGAAGAATGACCTGGAGGCTCGGATCGCTCAGGCCTTATTTTGCCGGTCTAGCGCCTGGCGGAGAGCGGAGGCGACCTGTTCCTGCTGAGACGGAGCGATGCGGGTAAAGAAAGGAAGGGCGAGAGTGCGGGAGCCGACGGATTCGGTGATGGGGAGGTGTGTTTGGGATTGCATGATGAGGTCGCGCCAGGCGGGCTGCTGATGGATGGGCGCGAAATAGGAGGCGGTGGCGATGCCCTGTTGGGAGAGCGATCTCTGGATGTCGGGACGATTGAGGGCGTGAGGCAGGCGAACAACGAAGACGAACCAGCTGATAGAACATCCGGGAAAAGTGAGTGGGGGTAGTTCGAGGCCGGGGATGTCCGCGAGCAGCGCGCAATAACGCTCGGCGGCGGCGCGACGGGAGGCGAGAATTTCGTGGATGCGGCTGAGCTGAACGCGGCCGATGGCGCAGGCGATGTCGGACAGGCGGTAGTTGAAGCCAATTTCGGGATGATGAAGCCAGTCGTCGGCTTTGTGAGATTCGACGGTGTCTGCGGGGTTGGCTGCGCGGCCCTGATTGCGCAGGCTGCGAAGACGGATCGCGTGTAGTTCCGTGTGTGCGAGGATGGCCCCGCCTTCGCCGGTGGTGATTTGCTTGTTGGGGTAAAAGCCGAAGACTGAGATATCGCCGAAGGTACCGACGCGGCGCTGATGGAACTCGGCACCGATGGCTTCGCAGGCGTCTTCGATGAGGACCAGATTGTGGCGCGTGGCGAGAGCGCGGAGGGAAGCCATGTCGGCCGGAATGCCGAAGGTGTGGACGACCAGGATGGCCCGGGTGCGCGGGGTGATGAGTGGTCCGACGGAGGAGGGCGTCAAGTTCAGGGTGACGGGGTCGATATCGGCAAAGACCGGTGTGGCGCGGACGTGGAGTACGGCGTTGGCGACGGCGATGAAGGCGAATGAAGGCACGATCACTTCGTCGCCTTCACCGATGCCGAGTGTGAGGAGAGCAATGTGAAGGCCGGCGGTGCCGCTGCTGACGGCGATGGCGTGGGGGACGCTGTGGTATGCGGCGAAAGCGGTTTCGAAGGCAGCGAGTTCAGGTCCGAGGCTGAGGTGAGGGGTGCGCAGGACGGCGGTGACGGCGGCGATTTCAGCTTCGGTGATGTCGGGAGCGCTGAGAGGAATCGGCATGGAATTCGTTGGAAGCGCGGTTAGCGGTGCTTCGCACCTGTTAGCGGAGTCTGCGACGATTTCGGCTCACCAACGGGGTGGGTTGTTTGATGAGCAGGTTTTCAAGAGGAACGGTCGTGAGGACATTGGCGATGGTGGTGGCGGCCCTGCCGTTGCCGTAGGGGTTGCTCATGCCAAGAAGTTTTTTGCGAAATGCGGGAGCGAGTGCGCTTTTGAGCGCTGAAGCTATAGCGTGGAATCGGCGGGAACATCGAGGATGTTGCGGGCGCGTTCGCGGCCCTGCTGGCGCATGCCGACGTTGACGACGGGGAGAGCGAACGAGGCTGCTTCCATGATGCCGCTGGAGGAGTTGCCAATCATGACATCGACCTGGCCGAGGAGGCTCCAGTAAGTGACGGCATCGAGGTTGACGAAGATGTGCGTATCGGTCCGCGCGGCGGTAAGAGCGCGCGTACGTTCGATGAGCGCGTGGCTGCCGGCATCCGCGTTGGGATAGACGAAGAGGAGCTGGCCGGTGACTTGGGCGAGGGTGGTGAAGAGGGCGTCGGCTTCGGCATTGGTGTCACGCAGGATGGTGACTGGGTGCCAGGCGGCGAGGATCGACGGGGTTGTGAGTTTGAGATTGAGGCGTTTTTCGAGGGCTTTCCGCGAGAGCAGTTTAGAGCGGCGCAGGTGATCGAGCGAGGGTGCACCGGCGTGGTGAACGCGCCATGGTTCTTCGCCCATGGCAATGACGCGACGACGGGCGGATCCGGTCGACGTGAAGTGAATGTGGGCGAGCTTGGTGAGGGCGTTGCGAACCTGGTCGTCGATGGCGCCCTGGCTGACTTCGCCACCTTCGATGTGGGCGATTGGGATGCGCAAGGCGAGGCGCCGCGCAGGCGGGTGCCATCATTTCATAGCGGTCGGCGATGAGAAGCATGAGGTCGGGGCGCCAGGCAGAGAGGGTATCGGCGAGCGAGAGGATGGCGATGCCGATGGTTTTCGCCATGCCGGTATCGGTGTCGGAACTGAGGAGGCACTCGATGCGCGCCTTGATGGGGAAGCCTTCGCGTTCGATTTCAGAGATGGTGTTGCCGAATTCCGGCGAGAGGTGGGGGCCGAGGGCGATGACGCCGAGCTCGACTTCGGGGCGTGCGGCGAGTTCGCGGAGGGGCCAATAGAGGTGGCTGTAATCGGCGCGCGAGGTGGTGACAACGGCAATTTTTCGTTTCGCTTTGCTCGCCTTACTCATAGGAAACCTGCGACACGGCGGTGGAGTATTGCGCAAGAACTGTCTGGCTCGGGGTGTAGTCGGGAACGAGGACGCGAAGCGTGGCGAGCGCGATGGAGAGATCGCGCGACCCGACAGCGCGGTGCAGAGTGGCGAGCTGAGATTGGAATTGGCTGCGCTCGAGCAATGGCGAGTGAAGGCGGACGAGGCCACTTGCGGTAGCCGGGTGCGGGGTTTCGTTGTCGGACCAGAGTTGTTCGGATTCCTTGTCGCCGGGGCGGAGGTGGGTGAACTCGATAGCAGGGACGCCGCGCGGAGAAAGAGCGCGGGCCATGAAGCGTGCCAGGTCGGCGATGAAGTGCGGTTGGGGAAGCTGCGGCACGAGGAGGGCAGGTGCTTGCGTCTCACTGGCAGCGGCGAGGAGGAGTTCGACGGCTTCGGCGATGGTGAGGAAATAGCGGCGAGCGGCGGGATCGGTGACGGTGAGAGGAAGGCCTGCGGCGATCTGGCGGGCGAAGAGTTCTGTGGCGCTTCCGCGGGAGGCGAGAACGTTGCCGAGGCGGAGGACGGTGCCGCCGTTTGCGAGGACAATTTGTTCTGCGACGCGTTTGGTAGCGCCCATCATGGAGGCGGGTTCGACGGCCTTGTCGGTCGAGACAAGGACAGTGCGGGCATGCTGAGCGGAGGCAGATGCGAGGAGCGTTTCGGTGGCGAAGACGTTGTTAGCGATGGCGGCCAGAGGTTGTTCTTCAATGAGAGGGACGTGCTTGTGGGCGGCGGTGTGAAATACGAGGCTCGGGCGGTGGAGAGAGAAGATCTCGTCGAGGAGGGCGCGATCGGAGACGCTGCCGAGGTAGAAGATCGCGTTGGCGGAAACGCCGGCAAGATTCTGCTGAAGATCGTGGAGGCTGTTTTCGGAGGATTCGAGGAGGATGATGCGGGCGCCGGAGGAGGCAAAGCGGAGAGCGAGTGCGGAGCCGATGGAACCGCCTGCACCGGTGATGAGGATGGGCTGTTGAATGAGCGATGAGACGGCGGAGGGCGACGCCGACGGAAGCGGCGGTCGATCTAGAAAGGCTGTGCCAATCGATCTCTGCGAGGGAGGAAATCACTGATCGAAGTATAAATGTGGATCGTATCGGACGTTAGAGGCAGGGTTTCAGGGCTGAGAATCAAGCGGAGCAGGGAAACATGGGATCTGGGTGTACCAGGCAGCATTAAGACGTCCGTTCCGAAGCTCGAGGCAGACCTGATCACCGGGAGACGACTTGTCGTAGATTGTTTTGGAGACACCGAGACTGGTCGCCTGCGGCATCGGACCCCACGGTTCAAGGTCGAGATAGAAAGAGCGCGAGCGACCCGTCGTGTAGTGTTTACCGACGACAGAAGCAACGTAGCGGGTGGAAGCCGATTGGTCACCAAGCGCGTCTGCCACGGCGACTGTGCTGTAGCTGTAGAGGACGGCAAAAAGGACCAGCGCAAAGAAGGTGCGCGTGGGGTAGGGACTCTCGAAGAATGAGTGGTAGAAGGCTGCCAGATAGGCGAGCGTGATGAGAGCGACGAGGATGGAGATCGACTGGAGAGAGACGAAGTGTATGCCGCGGGCACGGATGAGCAATCCGAAGCTGCTGGCGATGAGCGCGTAGAGGAGTTCAGCGCGCGGGTCGTCTTTGCGCTTAAAGACCGTGTAGAGCAGGGGCGACCGGTGGAGCAGTATGGCAAGTGACACGGGCACGAGTGCGAGCGCGATGGAGAAAGGAAGAAGGAGCGCCGGGATGCCATAGTTGGCTGCGATTCCGGCGGCACTGGCGATGACCAGTGCAAAGATGCCATATGTCTTCGCCTGGCTGAGGGCGGCGAGACGTTGCTGAGGAGTGGAACCGAGATCATCCTGCTGAGAGATCTTTTCAAGAATGCTGTCGCGGTCGCGCTTGTCGAGGTCAGGGACTTTTCGAATCCAGGAATCGAACGCTGCGTCATGGTCAAAATGATTGGCAAGCGTGAGCGTGCGGCGGCCGTTATTCAAATAGAACTGCGTGTACTTACCATTACGAGAGCTGATGGTGCGATAACCTTCGATCTGGTTGAGGTCGGCGAAGCGGTCAGTGAATGCGCCGCGGATCTCGATACGGCTGCCATCGATGATGACACGGGAGCGAAAAGCCAGAGCGGCGAGGTAGATGCCGAAGAAGAAAATGATGGCACTCATGAGAGCCGGTAATGCGGCGTTCGAGCTTCTGGGCGCCACCGAGCCCAGAATGACTCCGCCGGCAATGGAGGGCGCACCGAGAATGAGAAACAGCGAACGGTACCATGCCTTCATGCGATATTCGTGGCGAGAGAAGGACATTTGTTCGGAGGTATTCATGCGTTCCTCTACTCCGGCTTCCGCGCTACCGGAAGAAGCCGCCCAATGCGTCCATAGGATCGAATGGCACGTTAGACGGTGTTCTGCATAAGCACGCTGCTCGCATACACTGAAGTGTTCTACCGCATCGCAATGTGCGATATGCCACTCGATCTGGAGATGAACTTGGGAAAGAAGTTTATGCGAGTTTATGGCTCAATGGCCATGGTTTTTCTGACAATGGCCATTACTGCCGGAGCGCGAGCGCGCTTCGACGCTGATGCGGTGCGGCTGAACAATCGCGGCGTGGCGCTGATGGGGCAGCAGTTTACCGAAAAAGCTGAGCAGAGCTTTGCCGAGTCATTCAAGAAGGACCCGAAGCTAGCGCAGGCGGCGATCAATGATGGCATCGCACTGCTGACATTACAGAAGATCGATGAGGCGAAGAAGGCGTTGCAGGCGGCCATTGCGATTGATCCGAACGACCCTCAAGCGTGGTACAACCTGGGGCTTGCGCAGCATGCGGGGAACGAGCTGGATGATGCCCTGAGAAGCTTTCAACAGGCAGTGAAGCTCGATCCGCGGGATGTGGATTCGTATTACTTTGAGGGTGTCTGCTATCGGGAGATGAAGCAGTTCGACAAGGCTGTGGTGGTGCTTAAAGAGGGACTGGCGATTCAGCCGCTGCATGCTTCGTCAGAGTTTGCGCTGGCACGGGCGCTGCAGGCTCTGGGCGACAAGGAAGCGGCGAAGGAACACTTCAAGCTGTTCCAGCACATGACGAGCACGAAGATTTCGGCGGCAATCGGGCTGGCGTATGGGGAGCAGGGGCGTTATTCGACGGTGACTCCCGTGGAGGAGCCGCAGGCGCGGCAGCGGGCGATGATTGCGGTGAAGCTGGTTAACACTCCGCTGAACCTGCCAACTGCGGGAATACGGGCGCCGTGGACCACAACTGGCGGAGCTTGCATGCTGGATGTGACCGGGTCTGGACAGATGGACCTGGTTTTGATGGAGTCTGGCGCGCAGGCGATTCGCGTTTTGCATCGCAAGGGCCAAGGGAGTTTTGAGGATGTAGATGCGGCGGCTGCCGGACTGAAGGCGAGCGGGCGGGCGGTGGCGTGTGCTGTCGGCGATTACGACGGAGACAACCTGAACGATCTGGCAGTCGCCCTGGATGATGGCCTGCGGCTATTCCGGAACCTGGGCAAGGGCAAGTTTCAGGATGTAACGGCGGAAGCTGGACTGGCGGCGCGTAACAAGCCGACGGGGATCACGTTTGTGGATTATGACCACGATGGTGACCTGGATTTGTTTTTGACGGGCGCGCCGATGATCGATGGCGATGCGCCGAATGTTTTGTGGCGGAATAACGGGAACAAGACGTTTACGGAATGGACGGCGGATACGGGATTGGGTGGCTCGGGGAAGACCGCGAGCGCGATTCTGACGGATTTCAATAACGATCGCGCTGTGGATCTGGCCGTGACGGGAGATGGACCAGCGCCCGTGTTGTTTGTAAATCCCCGCGAGGGGAAGTATCCGCAGCAACGCTTTATGACGGGATGAAGTTGTCGGCGACGGAGGGGATCACTGTCCTTGATTATGACAAGGACGGGTGGATGGATATCGCGGTGACGCATGCAGGAGCGCCGGGCTTGACGCTGTGGCGCAACGTGGCGGGGCCCGAGAGCGCGGGAAGACGATTTGAGCGCGTGCCTCTGCCGCTGACGGGCGCAACGCGAGGATGGGGTGTGACTGCCGTTGATATCGATAATGATGGATGGGTGGACCTGGCAGCGGTCGTGGAGACGAAAGCTGGTCCCCAAGTACGCGTGTTGCGCAATCAAGGAGACGGCACTTTTGAAGATGTGAGTCACGCGCTGGGACTGGATAGCGTGAAGCTGAAGGCTCCGCGTGGTTTGATTGCGGCTGATGTGGATGGTGACGGTGCGCCGGACCTGATCGTGACGCAGGAGAACGCGCCGCCGGTGCTGCTCAGGAATGTGGGCGGGAACAAGAATCATTTTGTGCGGCTTGACCTGAGCGGATATGCGGACAACAAGACGGCGATCGGCTCGAAGGTAGAGATTTTTGCCAACGGGCAGTGGCAGAAATGGGAACTGGCTGGTGCTTCTGGACTGGCGACGCAGGCTCCGCCGCAACTGCTGATCGGCCTGGGTGAGGCGGACCACATCGATCTGCTGCGCATTCTGTGGCCGACGGGAATTCTCCAGGATGAGATAGATTTGCCGCACACGCGGGTGATTGCAATGAAGGAAGCGGACCGGCGCGGGAGTTCGTGCCCGGTACTGTTTGCCTGGGATGGGCACAAGTACAAACTCGTCACTGACGTGATTGGGGCAGCGGTGGTGGGGCACTGGTTCACTCCGACGCGGAGGAATATTCCGAACTCAGGCGAATGGATCAAGGTGGATGGAGACCGGCTGGCGAGTGTGGACGGAAAGTTGAGCCTGCGGTTTATCGAACCGATGGAAGAAGTGAACTACATCGACCAACTCAAGCTCGTTGCGGTGGATCATCCGGCCGATGTGGAAGTGAATCCTGATGAACGTTTCCTCGACGTTCCGCCATTTGCGTCAGGGCGCGTGGTGGCTTCGAAGGGAGCGCGGTTACCTGTGGACGCGTGGGACGGAGACGGTCGCGACGTTCTGGACGTGCTGAGTCGGCGCGATCACAGATTTGCGAGCGGATTTACAGCTACGCCGTATGACGGGTTTGCGAACGCGCATACGCTGACGCTGGATCTGGGCGATGTGAATACGCGTGCGCCACTGCGGTTGCTGATGACCGGGTATGTGAATTACTTCAGCGCGACTTCGCTGTATGCGGCGTGGCAGGCTGGAATCAAGCCAATTTCGCCGTATGTGGAGGCGGAGCGACCGGATGGTACGTGGATGACGATTCCGGGCGAGGCGGGATTCCCGGCAGGACTGGAGCGGACCATTGTTGTTGATCTGACTAACAGACTTCCGGCAGGAACGCGGAAGATCCGACTGGTAAGCAATCTTGAGATCTACTGGGATCAGGTGCTGATTGATAACCACGCCCAGGCGGAGACGCGTGCGACAGAGGTTCCGCTGGCGATGGCAACAGAGCGGTTCCGTGGGTATCCGACGCAGATCGATCTGAAGAGCCCCGGCGACCTGGACTATAACTACGATCGCGTGAGTCTCACCGGTCCGTTCCAGCATCAGCGCGGAAGCTATACCCACCTTGGCGACGTGACCGCGCTAGTGAAGGGTGTGGATGACCGGTATGCGATCTTCGGCAGCGGTGAAGAGATTGCGACGGAGTTCGATGCGACGAAGCTACCAGTGCTGCCGGAAGGATGGAAGCGAGACTACTTCTTCTACGCGAACGGGTATGTGAAGGACATGGACTGGTGGGATGCTATGCCGTTCACGGTGGCGCAACTGCCGTTCCATAGGATGAGTAAGTATCCATATCCGGCAAGCGAGAAGTTTCCGGACGACGCTAATGCGATCGAGTATCAGCTGAAGTGGAACGATCGGTTTGACTCGGGTGAGCCGGTACGGTCGTATCGATTCGATTACAAGCTGATGCCTTCAACACCGGCCGATGATTCGACGTGCGGTGCGGCCAGTCCGGCGTGTCCCGCCGTCTCGGCACAGGCTCGGCATGAGTGAACTGGTGCTGCTGCCTGCAGTGCGGCAGCTGGAAATGTTGCGGATGCGCGAGATCTCAGTGTGCGAGCTGGCCGACGCGCATTTACGGCAAATTGAGAGACTCAATCCGGAGTTGAATGCGTTTGCGGACTTCGACGCTGAGCGCGTTCGGGTGCGGGCGCGTGAAATGGATGCAGCTGCAATGGATACGCGCGGACCGTTGCATGGCCTGCCGGTGACGGTGAAGTCGTCGATTGCGACTGCGGGTTACAAATGCGAAATTGGCAGCCTGAACCATCAGGGCGAGACTCCGCGTGAGGATGCGATCGTGGTGGCGCGTTTGCGGGCGGCGGGTGCTCTAATTCTGGGGACCACGAATTGTCCTGAATTCCTAATGGCGTATGAGACGGAGAACCTGCTGCATGGGCAGACGCGTAACCCTTGGGACCTGGAGAGGACGCCGGGTGGATCGAGCGGCGGAGAATCGGCAGCGATTGCGGCCGGGATGTCGGCGGCAGGGCTGGGTTCAGACAGCGGCGGGTCGGTGCGTGTACCGGCGCATTTTACGGGAATCAGTTCGTTAAAGCCGACACCGGGAAGAATTCCGGGACGAGGACATCTGCCTCCGTGCGTGGGACCTTTTTCGACTTTGGGTGCGATTGGACCGATGGCGCGAACGATGGCGGATGTGGAGCTTTTGTTTCGCACGCTAAGCGGGCAGGATTATGGGGATCCGACGAGCCCTCCTGTTGTTTTGTGCGAAGTGCGCCCTGAAGAGCTGAGGAAAAATCGGATCGGATTCTTTGAAGATGATGGACTGGCGCCAGTGACATCGGAAACTCGTTCTGCAGTGCGGGCTGCGGCTGCAGCGCTGCGGGATGCGGGATTTGTTGTTGAGCCGTTCCGGCCTCGAACGCTGGAGACCTTGCGCAAGTTGTGGTGGACGTTCTTTGTGCAGTGCGGGGCGATGTTTTATGAACCGGAGGTGCGTGGAGGACGGGAAGAATTGAGTCCGATCTTCCGGGAGTTCCTGACGATTGCTGAGGGCTCGGGTCCGCTGACGGCAACGGATCTGCTGAACGCGTGGGCGGAGATGGATCTCCTGCGTGCGAAGACGATGGAAGAGATGCGCGAGTTTCCCGTGCTGCTATGCCCGGTGGCGAGTGTCCCTGCATGGAAGCACGGCGAGCGGAAGTGGATGATCGACGGACAGACGGTAGAGTATCTTGACGCCGTGCGGTATACCCAGTGGTTCAATACGCTGGGGGCGCCGGCGGCGGTGGTGCCTGTGGGACGGTCGAAGGAGGGATTGCCGATTGGAGTGCAGGTGGCGGCTCGACCCTTTGAGGACGAAGTGGCGCTCGGGGTTGCGGCGGTGATCGATCGCGCTTTTGGATATCGGGCGCCTGCGCTTGTGACGGCAAGCGACGTCGATCCGACCGGTCTAATTGTGTAGGTCCCGCTCCCCCCTAACATTTAGGCAGAGTCTCTGATTTCATGGGGTTGCCGTGCAGGGTCGTCATTTCATTGAGGTTCGCCATAGATTCCTCTCAACGAAGGAGTTATGCCCAGATTCGGATAGGTCTTGAGGCATTGATTTCGCATTGAGGATTCCCCCTCTAGAGGAATCGCTTCGCGGGGGCCGGTCCTTCCGGACGCTGCAGAACGTGACGCTTTTTGACGGCCGGGCTGGCGACAGTGCCGGTGGCGCTTGACAGCCTTTGACGTGAACCCCTGCAGTGAGACAGTTTGTGTTTTGACAGATCTGCCGTTTACCGAAGGTGAGTGTTCATTTTTGGAGTTGCGCGTCAGACCGAGTCGCGGTCAGGGGGTGTTGTGTATCCGACATTTCCTTTAAGGCATGGGGCACCTGGTCAGGGGGAGAGGTGGAGGAATTGGGACGGAATCTTGCGGAAAGTTTGCGGATGCCTCGTCACACGAATTGCACCCTGTGATTCGATCGGATGAAGAGAAGAGCGGTCGAAGGCGGAATGCAGTCAAGTTTATCCGTCACAGACAAGTGATCCTGCTCACATATAGAACCAGAGTTGTAGGTGCGGTAAGTTGCTGATTCTGCACCTCAACCTTTGGGTGGAGGCGGGCGCTCGGCGCGAGCGGTACTCTGACGCTTCCCCGGATCGGAGCGCAGCGGGTGCGCGCAAACTGGCAGGAACGTTTTGCCGAGGCAAGTGATGTTCTGAAGAGCGACAAACACCAGCAGACAGTTGTGCGGGTGTTGGATCTCGAAATTGGTGGCCGCGACTTTATCACGATGGCCGGCCCGTGTTCGGTTGAAACTGAGCACCAACTTCTCTCCACGGCTCATCATGTGCGCGAACAGGGCGCGCAGATACTTCGCGGGGGCGCATTCAAGCCGCGCAGTTCTCCCTATGCATTTCAGGGTCATGGCCTCGCCGGGCTGAAGATGCTGGCAGCGGCGCGAGCAGAGACGGGTCTTGCGATTGTCACCGAGGTGATGAGCGAAGACGATGTACCGCTGGTGGCCGAGTATGCGGACATTCTGCAGATCGGTTCGCGGAGCATGGAGAACTTCACGCTGCTGGAGGCGGCGGCAAAGTCGCAAAGGCCGATTCTGCTGAAGCGCGGGATGATGGCGACGATCGGCGACCTGATGATGTCGGCGCAGGTCGTGCTGGCGAACGGAAATCCCAATGTGATTTTGTGCGAGCGGGGAATCCGCACGTTCGATGCGACGCTGCGCAACACATTCGACGTGGCAGCGATTGCGCTGCTGAAGCAGATTTCACACCTGCCGGTAATTGCGGATCCAAGCCACGCATGCGGGCATCGCGAACTGGTGCCGGCGCTGGCTCGCGTCGGTGTGGCGGCGGGAGCGGATGGATTGATTGTCGAAGTGCATCCAGATCCCGACAGGGCGTGGAGCGACGGAGAGCAGTCTTTGAACTTTGCCGAGTTTGACGCGATGATGGCGTCACTGAAGCCATACATCGCATTGCGTGAAGAGGCGATAGCTGCCCAGACTCTGGAGACAGTTGGATGAGAGTAGGTTTCAGAGTGGTTGGGATTGCGGGCTTCTGCATGTTGCTGATGGCGATGTGCGGGTTTACGCTTTCCATCTCACAATCGATTGGATCTGACGTGATCGTTACGGCGGCACCCGTGTATGAGCCGACAGCAGCGCTGCACGGGGGAGAGCGCTTTCCCGAGGGCGCGCAGTTACTGCTCATTCATGACGGGAACGCTGAGCCGCTGGTGCCGGAGTTTGCGGCAAGCGCGGACGCCAGCGTCTCTTTCGACGGCGGGAGCGTTCTGTTTGCGGGGAAGAAGACGTCTGGCGATGCATGGCAGATATGGGAACTTACGCTTAGAGATCGCAAGGTTCGCCAAGTTGTCACTTCGAAAGCTGACGCGATCAGACCGGTTTATCTGCCGGGGTGGCGGGTCGTGTACGCGCAACGCGGTGCTGACGGATTCGAGTTGAATCGGCACGGTTGATGGAGTCGTCGACGTTGAAAGAGATCGAAGGAGCTGACGCGAAATCGGTTGTTCCCCTGACACACATGCGTGCGAGCGCCGTGCCGGCGGATGTGCTGGCCGATGGCCGGATTCTGTTCGAGGCGGGATTTCCGCTGGGAGGCGGTGCGACGCCGGAGATGTTTCTTGTGTACTCGGACGGGTCGGGTGTGGAGTCGTACCGGTGCGATCATCCTGCGAATAACTCCGCAGGGCGGTGGGGCGGAAGACAGCTTGAGTCGGGGGATGTTGTATTCACGCATGGCGGATCGTTGGCGCGGTTTACTTCGCCCCTGGCGCATGAAGAGCGGGTCACAGCACCGCACGGTGAGTTCGCGGGAGCGGTCGCGGAGACGGCCTCGGGCGAGTGGCTGGTGAGTACGCGTGAGTCGGCGACATCAAAATTTGCCTTGAAGCTTTGGAAGCCGGGAGCGGCAGCGATGCAGATGGTCCTGGCGCGTGCCGGCGAAAACCTTGTCGAGCCCGTTGTGGTGAAGGAGCGCAAGAGACCGAGGCGGCATCCTTCCGCGCTGCATAACTGGGACTACGCGAATTTGCTGGCCCTGGATGCGCGCGTTTCGCGCGATGGTGCGATGAGAGGTGTGCCGGCAACTGTGCGGCTGGAGACGCAGGATGGGGCGGGGCATGCCGTGACCATGGGAACCGCGCCGGTAGAACAAGATGGATCTTTTTTTGTCAAGGCGCCAGCGGACCGTGCGATCCGGTTTGTGCTGTTGGATGCCAAAGGGTTCCGTTCTGCGTCAGGAGCACGGCTGGTTCTGGATAAGAAGCGGTGAGCAGCGGATTTGTGTGGGATGCCATGCCGGGCCTGAGCATGCCGCGGAGAATCGGGTGCCGGCGGTACTGCTGCGCACAACGACCCCGGTTGATCTGACTGTAGGGGCACAGGGCTTGCAGCGGGGAGGTAATTGAAGTGTTTTACCGCACTGTTCTTTTTCTGTTGAGTACGGCTTCGATTGCGATGTCACAGGTCGCCAGCCTGCCGTCGGCTGGAAGCGCGAATTCGCCTTCCGGCTCCCCGATTCGATTTGAAGATGCAACGGCAAAGGCGGGAATCAATTTCACGCATAGCTTTGGTTCGGCAAAACTGGGGTCGCTGCTGGAGGGGACCGGTGCGGGGTGCGTTTGGATCGACTACGACAACTCTGGAAGGCCGTCGCTCCTGGTGGTGAATGGAAGGCCTCTGGACGATTCGATGCATCCCTATCCACTGAAAGACAAGCCAGTACCGCCGCCGCACAACCATCTTTATCGTAATGACGGTAACGGGCACTTTACAGACGTCACAGAGAAGTCGGGACTTGATTCGGACATGTACGCGATCGCGGTGACCGCGGCCGACTATGACAACGATGGATTCATCGATCTGCTGGTTGCTGGATATGGAAAGACGATTCTCTATCACAACGACGGCAACGGGCACTTTACCGATGTAACGGTGAAAGCCGGCATCAAGGTGGATGGGTGGGCGATCAGCTCGACCTGGCTGGACTATGACAGGGATGGATGCGTCGATTTGTTCGTGGGCCGGTATGTGAAGTTCGATCCGAAGTATCGTGCGTTCTATGCGGCGGACAACTATCCGGGGCCGCTGGATTACGAGGGTGAGACCAACAAGCTTTTCCACAACAACTGCGATGGGACGTTCACGGATGTTTCGGAGAAGTCCGGGATCGCAGCATTTGTGGGGCGGACGATGGGCGTGACTGCGGCTGATTTTGACAACGACGGATGGGACGACATCTACGTTGCAAACGACCGCACGGAGAACTTCATGTTCCGTAACAAACACGATGGGACGTTTGAAGAAGTTGCGAATGACATGGGCACCGCATTCGGGCAGAACGGCGAGTCGACTTCTTCGATGGGTCCGGTGTTTACGGATCTCGAAGGGCGCGGGGAACTGGATCTGTGGGTGACGGACGGTCGTTACAACCGGCTGCTACGCAACAACGGCAAACAGGGATTTGAGGATATTGGTGCGTCGAACGGGGTGTCACAGACAAATGCGCAGTATGTGAGCTGGGGAACGGGAGTCTACGACTTTGACAACGATGGCTATCCCGACATTTTGATTTTTCATGGCGGCCTGATTCATTTGATTCCGCAGGAGCACACGCTGTTTCGCGGACTGGGCGGGAAGCGGTTTGCGGATATTTCAGAGCGCGCGGGATCGGTGTTGAATGAGCGCACGGTAGCGCGTGGAGCATGCTTTGCGGATTACGACAATGATGGCAAGGTGGACGCGTTCCTGGTGAATCTGGGCGCGAAAGGGACGCTGGTTCACAACGTTTCTCCCAATACCGGGCATTGGGTTGCGATCAAGCTGGTCGGTACGAAGAGCAATCGCGACGGCATTGGCGCGCGGGTTGAGGTGGCTGCAGGTGACCGGCGCTGGACGGCTGAGCGCGTAGCAGGGTCAGGGTACCTTTCGCAGAACGATGCGCGACTGCACTTCGGGCTGGGTCAGGCGACGGCGATCGACAAGATTCTCGTGAAGTGGCCGAGCGGACGCGAACAGATTCTGGAAAAGCAAAGCGTGGATCGAGTGCTAACGATCGAGGAGCCGAAGTGAAGGTGCACGCACGCAATGCGGCAGGAGCACTGAGCGCGCTTGCGGGTGTGTGCGCCGTGGCTCTTGGTGTTTGTGTGTGGAGCGGACGGACCGCGCGGGCATCCGTCGCCACCGGCCGAACGGGCGAGAAGCTCAAGTATGCTTCGCCGCTGGAGATGATGTTTTCGCCGGACGGAACGCGGCTCTACGTGCTGTGCCAGGAAAGCGCGCAGGTTCGAGTGCTGGATGCAAAGAGTTACTTGCAGGTGAAGGCCATTGGGGTAGGCGCGGTGCCACGAGGGTTCTCGCTTTCGCCCAAGGGTGACCGGTTGTTTGTCGCCAATTCGTGGGACGACACGATTTCAGTTATTGACACGAAGACGCTGGAAGTCGCGGCGACATGGCTGGTGGGCGCGGAGCCTTCGAGCGTGTTGGAGGATCGCGAAGGCAGGCATCTGTTCGTGGCGAACCGCATCTCGAATGACGTAGCAGTGCTGGATGCACAGACGGGCGCAGAGGAGAAGCGGCTAGCGGCGGGGCGCGGGGCAAGCTATATTACGGCTTCGCCGGACGGAACGCAAGATGTATGTCACACACGTGTATCCGAAAGCGACGCCCCATCGCACAGCCCCGGCATCGGAGATCACGGTGATCGATACGGCGCGCGCTGTTGTGGTTGATCGCATTGCACTTCCTTATATTGCACATGGATTTCACGTAGCCTTCTCGGCGGATGGAAGGCTGGGCGTTGCGGCGAATATGCATCCGAAAAACCTGGTTCCGCTGGCGCACCTGGAGCATGGCGGGGCGTTCGCGGACACGCTGACCTTGTTTGGCGCGGACGTGGGCAAGCCGGTAGAAGTGCCGCTGGATGAATTGGAACGCTATGCGGTGCGGCCGTTCGGGATTGCGATTACTCCAGACAAGTCGCGGATGTTTATCACGTGCGGCGGGTCGGAGATGGTGACGGTTGTTGATGTTCCGCGATTGATGATGTATGCGCGCAAACATCCGGGGTCGAGCGCTCACGATCTGTCCGCTAGTGCGAGCTACGTGATTGGGCATATTGCAGTTGGTCATGATCCGCGCGGAGCGGTGATGACGGAGGATGGGACGAAGCTGCTGGTTGCGAATCGCCTGGAAGACACGATCAGCGTGATCGATACGAAGACGGATCGCGTAGCATCGACGATCGCGCTGACTGGACCGAAACAGTTGTCGGTGTTACGGCATGGTGAACAGACGTTTTACACGGCGCGCTATTCATTTCAAGGACAGATCGGGTGTGCGAATTGCCATATCGATTCGACATTTGACGGATTGCAATGGGATCTGGAGCCGGATGGGTTTGGCCGCGATATTGTCGACAACCGGCCGATTGAAGCGCTGAAGGATACGGAGCCATTCAAGTGGAACGGCGGCAATCCTAACCTGCCCACAGAGTGTGGACCGCGCACTGAGAAGTACTTCTGGCGCGCGGAAAACTACGACGACCTCACACTGACGGACCTCGTGGCGTACGTGCGGAGTTTGCCGCCGAGGCCGAATCGCTGGCAATTGCCCGGTGGGGAATTGTCGGCTGCGCAGGAGCGAGGCCGGGTGCTGTTTGTACGCGATATTGACAAGTTCGGTAAGGCGATTCCGGAGACGAACCGGTGCGTGTTTTGCCACAGCGGGGAGAAGGGCACAGACCAAAGATCGTTCGATGTAGGAACAAAGAAGGCGACGGACAACTCCGGAATGCTGGACACGCCGCAGTTGACCAATATCGCCATCACGTCTCCGTATTTACATGACGGGTCAGCGGCGACGCTGGAAGAGATATGGACGGTCTTCAATCCACAAGATAAACATGGCCGGACAAACGATCTGACCAAAGACGAACTCAACGACTTGATTGAGTACCTGAGGACGCGATGAAGAATTCTCTCACGGTCGCAATGATTGTGATCCTGCTGGGAGCGGCGCATGGGGCTGCGGGCCAATCGCAAAGCCGTTGGCCATGGAGTGCGCAAGAATGCGCTTGGGATTGCGAAGCCAGCGATTCCGGCGATGCCACGCTTCCGGTTTGAGAACTTCACCGCGGCGAACGGGTTGCCGGACGATCACGTATTCAGTGTGCTCGTGGATGGGGATCGCATTTGGGCCGGGACGCAGAACGGGCTGGGGCTCTACGAAAGCGGCAAGTGGAAAACCTATACGACCAAAGATGGGCTGGCGCATCGCGCGGTGACGTCTCTCGCGCTGGATAAGCGCACCGGCGATGTGTGGGCCGGGACAATGGGTGGGTTGAGCCGCATTTCCGGTGGACGGATCGATACCTTCACGCAATTGAATTCGGGACTGAGCAACGACGTGGTTTATGGAGTGTCGGTGGAGGGCGAGAACGTGTGGGTTGCGACAGCCGCAGGTGCTTGCAAACTCGATCTGCACACGGGGCAGTGGTCGCTTTTCAACGAACGCAACACGCCGATGATCGAAATCTGGGTGTACGGAGTTTCAGCAACGCCGACAAAGGTGTATTACGCGGTGTGGGGCAGCGGCATTCTTGAGTACGACCAGCAGAAGAAGATCTGGGACAAGTACGAGGACCCCGACGGCGAGACGGAGATGGTGCTGTTCAAGGACCAGGGTCTGATTCATGAGATCACGACGTCGGTGAGCTATGTGGACAAGATTCTCTGGGTGGCCACGTACTTCGGTGACAGCCGGTACGACGGCCGCTACTGGCATAACTTTCTAACGAAAGACAGCGGACTTCCTTCGAACTTTACCAATGTCGTAAAAGGCGTGGACGGCAAGCGCGCCTGGTTTGGGACCGATAAGGGACTGGCCTACTACGACGGAACGAACTGGGCCGTTTATCGGCCGTCGCTTGTAACCGGAAAGCCGGAGATGACGGTGCGGGACGCGAAGGGCAATGTTTCGCCGGTCGCCGTGAGCACAGCGCCGGCGCACAACTATGTTCTGGGAATTGATTTTCAGGGCGACGACATCTGGGTCGCCACTGCCAAGGGTTTAAGTCACGGGATTCATCAACCATAAGGAGCCATAAAGACATGATCGCATTATCAGAGATTCTGGAGACCATCGCACACGCACCAATCGAGAAGCGGGCCATGACGAACCATGGCGTACTGAACGAGGCTTATGCCTATGCCAAGCCGAGTTCGTTCTCGCGGGGCATGCGCATCGATTTGAACGGACTGACAATCCTGCTGATTTCGGGTACGGCATCGATCGACGAGAACGGCGTCAGCGTGCACATCGGCGATTTTCGCGCACAGATGAAGCGGACGCTGGACAATATCACTGGCCTGCTGGCGAGCGAGGGTTGCACATGGCACGACATCGTGCGCACCTCGTGCTATCTGCGCGATATCGATCGCGACTATGACGCGTTCAACGAAGAGCGGACCGCGTTTTTCAAGGCACAGGGTCTGGATCCGCTGCCCGCGTCGACTGGCATTCAGGCGCACCTTTGCCGACCGGAACTTCTGATTGAGATTGAAGCAATCGCGATGTTCCGTACGGAGAAGACAGCAAAGTAAGGAGCGGTGCGATGCGGAAGGCATGGTTGGTGGTGGCGGCCGGCGTTTTGGCTGCCAGCACGATGTTGAGTCTGTATGCGCAGGATCCCGCGAAGAGCCCGGCATGTGAGTGCGGCAAGCATCCTCCGGGTCCACCGAAGGATCGTGTCGTAGAGCCGTATGCCGGCGAGCCGGAAGATCTTAGCCCATATGCGAAGTTCGCCGCACCGTACGATTTGAACTATGTCCATCCAAACATCTATACGGGTGCAGAACGGGACATTGCAGAGCCCAAGAATCTGACAGAGATCCGCATCGGCTTCTTCGGACCAATCGAGCATAGTCCGGAGAAGGCATTCGGATTGCGCATGCTTCACGGCGCACAACTCGCGGTGGAGGAAGCGAACGCACGCGGGGGATACGGCGGCATTCCATTCAAGCTGATGCTGCATAACGACTATGACAACTGGCAGGCGAAGACGGTGTATGGCGACGACCGCCCGACCGACTCCAGCATCTGGGGTTCGCCTTCAGACGAAACCGTAAAGATGGTGTACGACGACCTGGATTGGGCCATCTTCGGTTCAATCAGTTCCGAGTCGACGCACATCGCGTTACGCGTCGCTTTGAAGGCGGAAATTCCGATCGTCAATTCAGCATCAACAGATCCCGACGATTCCGGAGACGTACATTCCGTGGTATTTCATTGATCTGCAGGACGATCGCGTTCAGGGTCTGACGCTGGCGCGGCGGATTTTTTCGGAACTGGGCTTGAAGCGTGTCGCGATTCTGCGCGTGAACAACCGCTACGGACGCTTCGGCGTGATCAAGTTTCGCGATGCATCGCGGCGTCTCGGCCATCCGGTTGTGATCGAGCAGAAGTTTATGCCCGGGGACACGGATTATAGTCGAGCGCTGAAGATCATCCAGTCGTCGCGGGCGGATGCCATCGTGTTGTGGACGGATGAAATTCCGGCGGCAAACATCCTGAAGCAGATGAAAGCACTGGGCATGAAGCAGCGGGTGTTTGGGTCTTACCGCACACTCGGGCCGGAGTTGCTGGCCGAAGCTGGCACCGCGGCAGAGGGATTTGAGGCGGTATTTCCGTATGACCCAAGTCGCAATGATCCAAAGTGGCAAGAATTCAACGCGCGATTCGATGCACGATTTCATGAGAAACCGGAGCAGTTTGCTTCGCTCGCCTACGACGCGATGAATGCCTTGCTAAGTTCGATCTGCAAGGCTGGATTGAATCGTGCGCGCATTCATGATGCGCTGGCGGATATCCAGGAATACGACGGCGTAACCGGGCATATGATCTTCGATCCGAATCAGAAGAACGTCGCTCATATGTATTTGGGCACGGTGCACAACGGGGCGATATCGTATCGTGTGGCGACGATGGACGAACTGACAGCGAAGCCCGCGCAGAAGGCGGCGAATGATGCGAAACCCGCATCAACGCCGCTTCCTTACGCACGGGTTGGCGAAGAGGGCGTGACCTATACCGGGCCGCATTTGCAGAATATGCCGGACGGTGCGAGGAAGGTGGTGCTCTTCGGACCGCACGCCGATGTGGTGGCACGATCGGCGGAGATGCAGGCGGTGCTTCATGGTGATTCGGGACAGGGCACGCTGGGCGCTGCTGCCCATTGCGAGCGACCAGAACTGGGGTGCGGCATCGACGCAACTTGTGCACGCGCTGATGGATGAACATGCGCTGGCAATCCTGGCGCTTGATCGCGACGCGGCACACCTGTCGGAGCAACTTGCGCTCAAGGCATTTGTGCCGGTGGTGGCGCTGAGTGAGGATCGCAAGCTGACTTCGACCAATGTGCCATGGATTTTCAGAATGCCTTCGGCGACGAGGCCTGAGGTTGCATTGAAACTGATTGAAGCAGCGGAGGGAAAGAGCGGCCCGAATGCGGAGAAGCTGCGAGACGTGCTGGCTTCGGGAGAGCGGATCGATGGAGTTGCGTTTCTTTCGACCGGGGAGCCGAAGGTCAAATAGCGATAGATCGAAGTAGTTCAAACCAGCGGAAAATAGTGGGGCAGTCCGATTGGGACTGCCCCTTTTTGTGTTGCGGAGAAACCGCGGATCTATGGGAGGTAGTAGCGGAAGGATGTCCAGAACATGTTGTCGGTTCCTTTCGCTCCGCCACCCGGGTTGGTGGTTCCACCCTGGCCGGACCAGAGATCACGCTCGAACCGTGCGTACTGCAGGCCGTAGCGCAGGCGACCCTTGGGACCGCTGTACATGTTGTACCAGTAGCCGGCCGTGAACTCCTGCACATCCTTGTTGTTGCCGCCGCAGTTGGCGGGAGTGGAAGGGGTGATTGAGCCGCCTGCCGCGACCTTCGCATTGCAGCCGGACATATTGGTTGTGTACGTTCCATAGCCGACTTCCTTGCCAGCGCCGTTGATTGCGTAGTCGCGACCAATGTAGTCGCCACCATAGTTCAGGTAAACGGAGAGGCGTGGGTTGGGGTTGAACTCAAGCGTGCTTAGAGCCGAGAAACCGTGCAGCGGCGAGATGGTCGCGTCGGGCGGAGAGTGATGTCGGCAATCGCCGACGAGCCGTATCGGCCGACGCCTTCGCCATAGAGACCTTTTAAGCCAATGGAGACCTTTTTGCTGGCGAGAGGACCGCGGAAGCCGCCGCCGATGCCGCCGCCCCAAGTCGGTGTCGTTGTAGGGAGTAGCCGGTCGTCGGATAGATGCGGTCACGGAAGCTGCGCCCGATGCCGAAGAGTTCCCAGTGACCCCAGCCCGGTTCGGCGGCGATCTTGGCGATGAAGTCGGGGGTCGGATTGAAGGAGTAGTTTGCATTCAGGTTGTAGAGACCGCCGCCGACTCCGGCGGAGCCGATGAGATAGTTGGTTGGCAGATTCTGAGCCAGCTGGGATTCAGCGTCTCAGCATTCTCGAGCGAGATGCCCGCAAAGAACTTCTTGCCGAAATCCTTGCTCATGCGGAAGCTGTACTGGCGAGCCCATACAAAGCCGGCGGTGTACTGCGCGTCGATGGTGCCAGGTAGAATTTCGGTTCCGCGTGTCAGGCCCGCGGTAGTTTCTGCAGCGAGTGACCATCCCTGGCCGCCAGAGAAGTCCCAACCGTTATGCAGTTTGGCGTCGGCCCAGAGTTGCCGTTGTCGCATTGTGTAGCTGTTGGATTGGTTGTTGTTGGAAGTGACGCCGGCGCTGAGCCAATCCATCTCGTAGTAGCCGGTCAGGGTCATGTTATCGAGCTTTCCTACGGCCTTCAAAGCCAGGCGCGACTGGCGGCCGGAGCCATAGAACTCGCTGATGTTCGCGGCGTCTGGCGCTATCCAGCGGAACACCTGTGAATGGAGTGTTGATGTCTCCACCGGTCGCTCCCTGACGCCACACAGTTTCAGCCGCCAGGAAGCTGCCGGCGGGCGAGAGCGTGATGCCCTTGTAGTGAAGCACTTCAGGACTTGCGATTGCTTTCTTGATTGCGGCTGCATCGTCGGAGAAAGAAGAAACCACCGAGGCATTCGAAGCCTTCATGTCGGTGACCGTGCTCTGGAGGGTGGAGACGGCTGCGGAGTTTTCGGTGAGTGCCGATTGCTGCGCGGTCGCATCTGCCTCGGCCTTCTGTGCTGCGGCCTGGGCGTCGGCGGCTGCCTGCTGCGCCTGTTTCAGTTGCGCATCCTTGCTCGCAAGATCAGACTTCAGGCCGTCGATCTGGCCCTGAAATTCTTGCCGGAGAGCGTTGATCTGATCTTCGACGGTGGGTTTGGGTGGTTTCTTGGCGGCGTGCTTTTTTGCAGGGGGCGCAGGGGGATCGCCTGCGTAAGCATTCGTACCAACGAGACTGGCTGCCAGGATTGCAGCGGCAACCATTTTCATTTGGGATTTCATTGGGCGTCTTTTTCCTCTCAGATCAGGTTGTTTCGTGCGGACACCCATTTACATCGGGCGCCCGTTGGTGGATCACCGCACTGGTACTGAAGATGAAGCCATGTGGAGATCGAACTCTATTGCGCGCACGCGAAGAAGGACACAAAACGAGCTAGAACTCGGACTATGCTGTTTCTTCGTTGCGACTGACTTTCAAGGTCGCAGATTTTGATGAATATTTGACTAATTCACATACTTTTAACAAGTTATGAGGGAACGTCCGCGATGTTAAAGCGCGATGAATTTACCGACAAAAGCTAAAATCTTAATTAAGAGGATCCATAACGATTTGTTCTTATCGGCAAATTTCTGCTTTTTGTTCAGTGCACCTCGCCATTGAATTTACCGTTTATTCATAATCAAACGGAGTAAACGGTCCGCCCTCGCAGACGTGCAGGGATCGGGAGCCTTTCGGAGGTCTTGTTTTATTTATTGGAGTATTAGTGGGTTGCGTGCGCGTCTTTGCCGGAACTTATCAGGTTAGCGAGGATGCGATAGGCTCCGGGCACTAACTCGGGCAATTGACGATATAGGGCGTAGGCGACGTAGATATAGGTTCCCTTGCCGGGGTGGGTGACGATCAATCCGCCGCGCTGCGGATCCTGACCGGGGTCGGCGGTTTCGGTGAGGGCAGTGTATCCAGGGTCCCAGGATTCGAGGAAGGAATGGCCGCGCTCTTCGACCCATGCGTCGAAATCTGCTGGCGTGATCTTGTTTGGGAAATTGAGGAGGGGGTTGGAAGGATCAAGCAGTTTCACGGGAGCCTGTTCGTCGACTACGCGTTCTGGAAGTCGGCCGCCGAGCGAGAGAGGCAGCGGTGCGGGAAACGTGCTGCTCTGATACTGAACGACGAGCGTTCCGCCGTTGCGGATCCATTCTTCAAGGCGGGGCTGGATTTTGGCCAGCTCTGGACGGACGGAGTAGGCGCGGATGCCGATGACGATGACGTTGTAAGTGCTGAGATCGCCAGAGATGAGATCGGAGTCGGAGAGGAGTTCAGGGGTTATGCCCATGCCCTCCAAGGCTTCAGGGACCAGATCGCCAGGACCCATCACGTAGCCGATGTGGAGTCCCTGAGCGAGCCTGACGTCGATCTTGCGGGTCTGGAGGGTGGCGGGCGCGTATTGGTTGTAGGGACGCAGGCCGGGATAGCCGACGCTGTGCCAGCCGGAATCGTAGTTGTGGCCGGCGGATTGTGCGATGGCCTTGATGGCGTAAGCGCCGGTCTGCGCGGCCGCAGGTGTTACGGAGAAAAGAATTGGGTCAGTGTCTCCGGCGGCCTTGCGATGGAACTCCGCCTGGGCCGGCTCGCAGTGCCAACCAGCTGGGAGCTCTAGAGTAACGGTGCCATCCGCAGCGGACTGGGTGTGAACGGTGACGCGAACGGGAAGAGCGGTGCCGTCGATGGGGAGGATGCGGGCATGCGGGTCGACGCTGACGCCGATGGCAGGTGTGACGACGAAGGGTTGGTAGAAGCCTCCGGGACCGGTGACGCGCTGGAGGGTTTGCACGACTTCACCGATGCGGATGGGCAGACCGTCGAAGGTGAACTCGGCCCACGCGTCGAGCGGGTAGGGAGCGAAGGAGCGTTCGCGCCAATGCGGATTGGCGATGTCGTAGTAGGGCTGCTCGATGTTGGGACGGGTGAAGAATGGTGCGGTGGGAGCGGCGTCGTCGGCAACGTGGACGGTGAATACCGGATCTACGACTAACTGGGCGGGATCGATGGCACTGCCTGTGAGCGTGCTCTTCCAGTCTTCGCCGGTGCGGCTCTGGAGCCATACCTTCTCTAGGCGTGTGGCGTTCGTGGCCTGAGAGGCATGAACATGGACCCGGAACTCTTCGCCGGGAGAAACGCTGGTGGGAGCTTCGTCGGCGGAGGCGCCGCGGAAGCCGGCGGTCTGGGCGTGGGCTTCGTTGGTGCGGAAGGCGATGAGATCGAGGCCGAGGATGTCGGCGAACGCGGATTGGAATTGGTTGATTTTGGCGTCGAGTTCGAAGAGGAGGCTGGCTTTGGATTGCGGATCGAGTGCGCTGGATGCGGCTTTGTCACGCAGAGTGAGGGTCTCGCGATAGATGGGGGCAAGCGCTTGTGCTACTGGAAGGCCGGAGGTGCATGGGCATTTCGACTCGAACTGTTTCAGTTGAGACGCAATCTCATGCAAGCCCGAGACGAGCCAATCTGGTGCAGGTGATTTCACCAGATGTGCAAGACCGGCAATGCCGGTATCGATGCGAACACGGCTGTTTTCATAGAGGCTCGCGCCGATCTTGTCGAGATTGGCGTCGACCTGAGCTGCAGGCGCAACGGCCCAGAGATGGTAGCTCGCGGTCGCGGGGCCGCTGAGGGATGGATTGGCTCCACCGTTTTGCGACTTCTGCTCGCCCCAGCCTTCGCGGGCAATCTGCGCGTAGCTGCGGCCGAGGGTTGCGTCGCGAGAGCCAACAGGGATGCGGACGTCCGTCGAAGGCACGGTCGTAGTGATTTCCCCGGTGACGTAGTTCTTGAATCGTGCCGGCGCCCATTTGCCGGTAGCGTAATCGAACATGCCCTTGTCGGTGACGGGGGCGAATGGGGTCATGGAGTAGACAGCGAGAGGTTGCCAAGGCTGGAGGCCGAGGCCGCCTTCGGAGACGGGCTTGAGCTGGTCGGGAAAGACCTTGGGATCGGCGGTGGCTTTGAAGACTTCCTGCGCAATTTCGCCGGAGACCTGGTGCTGGCCGTGGCCGTCGGTGATGCCGCCGACGAAGGTGGAGACGATGACCTGCGGGCGTTCGCGACGGACGGCAAGGACTGCGTCATAGAGGACCCGCTCGTGGGTCCACTTCTGGAAGGATTCTTCCTGGGTCTTGGAGAAGCCGAAGTCGGCTTCAGTGCCCCAGAGCTGTTTGGCTCCGTAGTATTGGTCGGCTTTGAGGAGTTCGTTGGTGCGGATGATGCCGAGGGCGTCGTAGAGTTCGCCGGACATGGCGTTCTGTCCGCCTTCGCCGCGCGTGAGGGTGAAGAGTGTGCAGCGGACGCCAAGGCCACGCGAGAGGTAAGTGAGCAGCGCACCGTCTTCGTCGTCGGGATGGGCGACGATCATCATGAGGCTGGCGGAGGTGTTGAGGCGCTTTAGAGCCTGCTCCAGCTTTGCTTCGCCGCGGTCTTCAGCGAGCGGAAGGGCGACGAGGTGCGGCTCGGATGGCGGCAACTGCGCGACGGGCTCGGACTGCGCCGGCAGTTGCGGTGCGAAGGCGAGTGCGACTGAGATCGCGGAAATGAGTGCGGCGAGGACGTGTGCGCGAGGTGCTCCCTGGTGAAAGAACATGGTTGAGGTCAGTGTACAATCCGGTGAGCGGAAACCGGGATAGAAGCTGCGCATAGTGTGAAGTCCGGAAAAGCAGATTCTTCGCTCACCACCCCCAAGGTGAAAAACGTTTGGGGCCCCGTTCGCTTGAATGGCACTTCTGATCTTTCAGAATGACAACCGCTAACCTTTACAGTGAGCTTAGAGACGAGATACTCGTGATGAGGGGCTTATCTGCAAGATCGATTGAAGAGTTCGTACAGTTCTGAACCACCTGTGACGCTGGAGCGGCGGATCGGGCTGCGTTCGGCGGTGCTGTTCAACATGCTGGAGATGATCGGCGTGGGGCCATTCATCACGCTGCCGCTGGTGATTGCGGCGGCGGGCTACAAGCTTTCTGTGTGGGCGTGGCTGCTAGGCGCGGCGATCGCGGTGATGGACGGACTGGTGTGGGCCGAGCTGGGCGCGGCGTTTCCGCAGGCGGGTGGATCGTATGCGTTTCTGCGCGAGATTTACGGTCCAAGGGGCGCGGGAAATTGGCTGAGCTTTCTGTATGTCTGGCAGCTGAGTTTTTCTGCGCCTCTTTCAATTGCTTCGGGGTGCATCGGGTTGTCGAGTTTTCTGGCGTGGTTCTGGCCAGGTCTTGAGTCGGCTCCGATCGCGACGCTACCCGCGCTGCACTACGCGAGCTTTGCCGCGGCCGCTGCATGTTTGCTGGTGACTGCACTCCTGTATCGAAATTTAAGTTCGGTGACGCGGCTTGCATGGGTGCTGTTTGCCGGGGTGATGGCCGCGATGGCGGGCGTGATCACTTCAGGGTTTGCGCATGCGTCGGCGATGGGTGGATGGCACATGCCGGCGAGTCCGGCGCAGTCGGCGGCGCTGGCGATTGGCGGACTGGCGCAAGCTACGCTGATTGCGACGTACGACTACTGGGGCTACTACAACATCACGTTTCTCGGCAGCGAGGTAAAGCAGCCGGAGAAGACGATTCCGCGGGCGATCCTGTTGTCGGTGCTGTTTGTGACCACGTTGTACGTGGTTATGAATCTTTCGGCGCTGCCCTCGATGCGCGATGCGGCGAGACATGCGGGCGAGGGTGCAATTGCGCGCGTTCAACTAGTGGCAGAGATCGCGCAATCGGCGTTCGGGCAGTGGGCGGGCTACACGGTGGCGGCGCTGGTGATGTGGACGGCGTTTGCATCGGTGTTCTCATTGCTGCTGGGTTATTCGCGCGTGCCGTTTGCGGCGGCGCAGAGTGGGAACTATTTTCGGTTTCTGGCGGCGGTTCATCTGAAGCACGGGATTCCGCACCGGTCGCTGGTGGCGCTTGGGCTGGTGGCCACGGTGTTCTGTTTTTTCAGCCTTCAGCAGGTGATCACGATGCTGGTGGTGACGCGGATCCTGCTGCAGTTCTTTTTGCAGCACGTGGGCGTGATTCTGTTGCGTGCACAGAGACCGGAGTTGGAGCGGCCGTTCAAGATTCCTTTTTATCCGCTGCCGCCGGTGCTGGCGATGGCGGGGTTTGTGTTCATCCTGGTGAACCGGAGCAAGGCCATGAGCGGGCTGGCGATGGCCGGGGGGGTCGCTGTGAGCGGGACGCTGATCTACATGTGGCGGGCGAAGCGTCTTGGGCAGTGGCCGTTTGCGGTACGATCGCGCTGATTTACGGGTACCCCTCTCCCATCTCTGTAAGCAAAGTATTGAATCCAATATGGAATTAGAGCCGATTCTCCAAAGTATTCTTAAGATTGGGGTTAGGCGTCTCGTTAAAAGAGTTACGGCGACTTCCTGTGCCGCAGTACCGTTCGGCGCGAGATTTGGACTGTTTGCGACGTTCAGACTCCTGAGTTGAAGCCTGTCTCTTGCGATGATCGGGGGCTTCCGATGGGCGGAATTCAAGCTGACTTCATTTTGCGCCGGGGATGGCTGGTTTTCGGCAAAGTCTCGGAGGTTTTTGTTCAGTTTGGTTTGCTGACTTTGCGCGGGATTCCGGCCTGCAGGCGGTTGACAACCATAATGCCTCCAGTTTCAGTGAGAATTACCAAAAATCGATGCGATGAGTGAGTCATTGACTCCCCGCGACAGGTTGTTGCGACTGAGGTCTACTTACCGGGAGGGATTTCGGCGCGCGGTTTGCCTACTGATGCATGCGATTCAGCAGGGTTATATAGCGCGGATCGTGCCGAACGGAATCGAACACCGGGTCCGCGCGGATGAGTGCCATATTGAAGCAGTGGTGGTCGAGCGCGTGCTGGAAAGAGTCGAAGGCATGGTCGAGTTCGTTAACGCGGAGATCATCGACGCCGATTTCGTAAACGATGCAGGGCTTGGCTGAGATGGCGAGCAGAGCGCGTCGATGCTCGTGCCAATAGGACTGCCATCCGTGCTGCTGATAGGCGGCACGAAGAGCAGCGGTATCCAGTTGTGGCTCGTCCTCGTGCATTGCAATGAGATCGTGTCGCATAGCCTCGACTTGTTCGCCCTTCTGTTCGTAGACGAGACTTACGTATCTTTCGACGGAGCCGGACGCTTCTTCCATCTCGGCGGAACGCTGAAGTTGAGCGAGGGCGGCATCGTATTGACGGTCATAGTAAAGAGCAACGCCCAACCGACGGTTGACGAGGAAGGATAGCGGATCGAGCTGAATTGCGCGTCGCATGTGCGTGACGGCATCCTGCGTTCGGCCTACGGCGTCGAGGTAGACGGCGTACTTGAATTCAGCAATGGGGTCGCTGGGATTGAGGGCGATGCCCCGGGTGAGATTTTGCTCCGCTGCTGTCCAGTCCCACTCGTAGATAGTTTGGACGCTACCGAGTGCGGTGTAGGCTTCGCCGTTCTGGGGGTCGATCTGGATGGCGCGCTGGGCAGCTGCGATGGCTTTGGTCATGAGCTGATCGGGCGTTCCGATGTTGTAGGTGCTGGCGGCATCGAGCGCGGAGGCGTAGCCGGCGTAGGCGGAGGCGTAGCCGGGGTCAAGGGCAATGGCCTGCTGGAAGGACTCCAGGCTGTGCGCGAAATCCTGCTTATTAAAAAAGTAGCGGCCACGGAGATAAGCGTCATGCGCGGCTGGGTTGACGGGTGCGTGCGGCGAGGGAGGGACGAGGACGAGGCGCGCCTGGGTGGCGATTTGCTGGGCGACGCTGTCCTGGAGAGAGAGGACGTCGGAGGCGGGGCCTTCGAAGGACTGTGCCCAGAGATGGCGGTCGGTACGCGCGTCGATGAGCTGGGCGGTGATGCGGATACGGTCGCCGGAGCGGACGATGGAGCCCTCGACGATGGCGTCGACTCCGAGCTGGCGGGCAATGTCGGGGAGTGGGCGGCGAGCGCCCTTGTCGGCCATGACGGAGGTGCGGGAGACGACGCGAAGGTTGGGTATACGGGCTAGCTCAGTGATCAGCTCGTCGGTCATGCCGTCGGCGAAGTACTCCTCGCCCGGGTCGCCGGAGAGGTTCTGGAGGGGAAGCACGGCAAGCGAGCCGATGACGGCGCGGCTGTCTCGATGGAGGAAGCGGGCAGCAAGTGGATTGGGGCCCAGGGTGAGTGTCGAGACGGCAACCAGTATGGATGCGCCCAGCGCGGTGACCATCCATAATCTACGCCGGGGAGTAACAGCAGATGGGATGGAGGGCGCAGAGGAGATCTCCGGGAGAGCAGGGGAAGACTCGATTGGAACTTCAGGAATTGGATCATGAGGAGATTGGGTCGGCTGGGAGACTTCTGGCTCAACCTCCGTAACGGTTGCAATGAACCGGTAACCAGAGCCGGAGACTGTCTGCACATAGATCGGCAAGTCCGAACTGTCGCCAAGAATCTGGCGGATTTTACGGATGGCGGTGTTGATTCCGTGTTCGATGTCGACGAAGACTTCCTGCTCCCACAGGCACCTGGCGATTTCTTCGCGGTTCACGACCTGGCCATGTTTGGTGACCAGAAGGATGAGGAGTTCGAGAGGTTTTCGCTCGAGCTTGAGTCTGCGACCGTTGCGGGTGAGCTCGAATTTGCCGCAATGAAGGCTGAAGTCGCCGAATCGATAGACGGCAAAGGGCACCGGTTCCCTCCCGAGGGTGGCTGAAGTATAGCATTGGCGCAAATCATCGAGAGCGGTACCCATTTAAATTGAATTACTTAAGTCTTCACCTTTCTTCACCTCCTAAATTTACCTTCCTCCATTGTTCGGATCCGGGGAATCGGATTGTATCGGTGGCGAGCCGGCAAATTCCCCGGCAGAGGAGGAAGTGATGAGATTAGGAAATTGGAAATCTGTGCCGGTGCTTAAGCCAAAACAGCCGAGGCTCTCCGTTATGGGCTTTATCTGTGTCCCGCTGTTTCTGATGCCAGCCCTGGTGCAGGCACAGGACTGGCAAGTTCAGGTCGGTGCCCAGAGCCACGACAAGGGACGGCAGGTCATCGCTTTTTTGCCGAATGAATTGTGGATTCATGCCGGCGACTCCGTCGCTTTTACTGTCGATAGCGACGAACCGCACACGGTGACATTTTTGACCCCTGGCGAAGTGCGACCGCCTTTTCCGCTTGGCTGTCCTGTCACACCGCCAGCCACACCGCCAGGCATAACGCCGAGCGGCAGTGCGGAAGATGGATCGAGCTGCGTGAATAGTGGAACGCTGACCAAGGGGCAGGGGTACTCGGTGACGTTTCCGACAGCCGGCAATTACAAACTCGTCTGCCTTTACCACCAGAATCACACTGCGATGATCCACGTTCTTGATCTGTCCGCGGAGCTACCGCACGACCAGGCGTTCTACAGTGCTGAAGCCGAGGACATGGAGAAGGACATGCTTTCTTCTGCCGGCCACCTGATGGATGATGACATGGATAGTTCACGCGATGAGGTGACAGCGGGAACGGGCTCGGTCACGGCGACGGGTGGCGGAACAGATACGTTGTCAGTGATGCGCTTCATGCACCCAGACAAGGTCATCCACGTGGGAGAGACGGTGGAGTGGACGAACGACGATCCGATCACGCCCCACACGATCACTTTCGGAGTTGAGCCGGATAACCCCATGCCGCCAGCCGGGCCCATGATCACGGATCCGGATGGAGCGCTGCACGCCACCATTAGTTCACTCACGGACAGCGTGCATTCGGGCTTCATCGCCGCGGCACCGCAGGATCAGATCTTTTCGCCCCAACCGCTGCCGGGGGTAACCCGCTTTCGCGTGACTTTCACACGGCCGGGTATCTATCCATACAAGTGCGCGCTGCACGACGGTCTGGGGATGGTGGGTTCGGTGACGGTTTTGCCGTGAACTGAGAAGCTCAAACGAAGGGGCAAAAGCCATAAGCAAGAAGGGAGCGCATGTCTTCGGCATGCGCTCTCTTTTTGCACCGATGTTTGCCTCGACTATTTGCGTCTGACCAGGGAGCCTGCACGTTGCGTGCAGGCTTTTCCGTGTGTGAGTGGCGTTTGGTTATTCGCCGTTGAGGGCTTTGGTGGCTTCTTTGAGTTTTTCGGTTTCGCGTTCGATGGCGGCGGCGGTGCGGGCGATCTGGGGATCGACGGCGGACCACTGCTTTTGCTCGATGGCTTCGCGGACGGCGGGGAGCGTTTTGACGCCGTAGCCGGTGAAGAATCCGGGGGCGTAGATCATGTTCTGGAACCAGGGACGGTTGGGAAGACCGGCGGGGTCACTTTGTGCGTGTTCGGTTGCGAGAAGGAGCATGTTCACCTTGGGATCCGCTGTGGCGGCGTGCGCGGCGAAGGCTTTCTCGTAGTCGGCGGCGGCGGCGGTGAGATCGTCGGAGGCCTGGTCGAGTGGGGCGAAGTTGAAGTAGGGAGGCACGATGTCGACCGGAGGCGGGACGCTCGTCTTCTTCGGGATCGGCGGCAGCTTTGTAGACGCCATCGGCGAGGTCGGCGTTGCGATCCTTGATCTGGGTGCGCATGGTGTCGGCCAGTTTTTTGACTTCGGTGACGTAGGTGTGGATGGTGTCGGCCTGGTCAGTGAACTGGTAGGGCAGGACGTCGGCGTCGGCCATGCGCATCACCATGGAGCCGGCGGTTTGCGCGAGGGCTCTCTCGTAGACGAACGTGGTGTCCTGGAAATGCGTGTAGTAGTAGAAGTCGTCGTAGATGGAGTGGTACTGGCCGCCGCCGGGGTCTTCTCCGCCATAGCCGAGATCGGCGCTGGGAACGCCGAGGTGGTCAATGAAGACGGTGTAGTCGGAGCCTGAGCCGAGTGCGCCGATGCGGCTGTCGGGGCGCGATTTGGCTTCGGTGCGCATCTCGGGAGTGCCGCGGAGACGGGCGGCGAGGCGGGCGCGCTTCCAGACGGACATCTTTGTTTCGGGGTCGTCGATATCTTTGGCGACGCTGTTGATGAAGTTTTCAAGCGAGTGGGAACCGCCGGCGCGGAAGAAGCCGCGGCCGTTGCCGTCGGAGTTGAAGTAGGCGACGGCGTGCTGCTTCAATTCGTCGGCGTGGAATTCGGCCCACTCGGTTGAACCGAGGAGGGCGGGCTCTTCGCCATCCCAGAAGCAATAGATGATGGTGCGGGCGGGTTTCCAGCCTTGCTTGAGGAGTTCGCCGAGGGCGCGTGCCTCTTCGAGTTCAGGGGCTGCGCCGCTGATGGGATCTTCTGCGCCGTTGACCCAGGCGTCGTGATGATTGCCGCGAATGACCCACTCATCGGGGAAGGTCGCGCCGGGGATGGTGGCGATGACGTCGTAGAGCGGCTTGCGATCCCAGTTGAAGGCGACGGCAAGATGGGCCTGCACTTTGCTGGGGCCGGTTTTGTAGGTGAAGGGAAGAGCGCCGCGCCAGTTTTCGGGGACGGTTTCGCCTTGCAGGGATTCGAGGAAGGGCTTGGCGTCGGCGTAGGAGATGGGGAGCACGGGAATCTTGGTGATGGTCTGGACCTGGTCGAGGGGGATGAGCTTGACGCCGGGTTTGGCGCCGATGCCGGGGGTCTGCGGATCACCGGGATAGACGGGCATGTCCATCACGCTGCCGCGCTGCGCGCCTTCGGCAGGACGCATGGGGCCCTCGGGATAAGACTCGCCGCGGTTGTAGCCGTCATCTTTGGGGTCGGAGTAGATGATGCAGCCGACGGCGCCGTGCTCGGCAGCGACCTTGGGCTTGATGCCACGCCAGGTTTGGCCATAGCGGGCGATGACGATGGCTCCCTTGACGGAGACACCCATGGCATCGAGCTTGCTCGTAGTCTGCGGGCGCGCCGTAGTTGACGTAGACGAGGGGCGCGGTGACGTCGCCATCGCGGGAGTAGGCGTTGTAGGTGGGGAGCTGCTCATCTTTCTGGTTGGAGGTGGGATCGATGGCGAGGGCAGGCTCTTCGAGTTTGGCGGTGAATTTGTTGGGGCCGAGGAGCTCGAGCTTGCGGGATTTTGGCGTGGGGAAGAGCGCTTCCATCTGTTCGATCTTGGCGTCGAGGCCGTAGGACTTGAGCTGGGCGACGAGCCACTCGGCGTTGTCTTTGTCGTAGGGCGAGCCGACGTGGTGGGGGCGCGCGGAGAGGCGACGCATGTTTTCGCGAATGCGATCTGGTTCGGGGAGGTCGCGGAATTTCTGTTCCCACTGCACTTCGGCAGTGGAGTGAGCGGCAGTGTAGCCGCGGAGGGATTCGGTGTGGGATGGGTCCACGGCCCAGGCGTTCATGGACAGGATGAGAAGGCAGGCAAAAATTTTACGCATGCGGCGGCACCTCATTGGAAGTGAGAATCGGCAACAATGCTGCGGGTCTTGCGCTTGCACGGGGGAATACAGCGGGGTAAGGCGACTGTAATACCCGCGGCGGCGAGGGGTCAATCGGAATCCGCATGTGGGATGGCGAGTCCTAAGACTTTAGTTGACAGGCGGGCGGTACGGGCGTAGAGTCCTAAAAATATAGGAGGTCGCGTGGGCGCAGGTTCAGCAAAGAGCGGATTGACCAAGCTGGAGTTGAGGATCATGCAGGTGATCTGGAAGCGGGGGAGGAGCACGGTGGCCGAGGTGCAGGCGGAGATGCGGCCGCCGCTGGCGTACACGACGGTGCAGACGGTACTGAACATTCTGGAGCGCAAGGGGAAGCTCAATCGCGAGCTGGAGGGCCGGGCATTTGTGTATGCGGCGAAGGTAAGCGAGGAGAAGGCACATGGACAGAGCCTTCGCGACATGATCGACCGGATGTTTGGCGGTTCGAGCGAAGAGCTGGTAATGAGCCTGCTGAAAAGCCGGCAGATCGATGCGAAGCGGCTAGCGAAGCTGACGGAGCAGTTCAACAAGGAGAAGGGAGGCGCAGCCTGAGCGGCTTTGAGTCGGTGCTGGTCGAGTGTGTCTTGAATTCGCTCTGGCAGGCGCCGTTGGTGTTTGCTGCGGCGTGGATTGCGGCGCGCGGTTTGAGAGCGGCAGGTCCGGCGGCAGAGCATCGGGTGTGGGTGAGCGCGCTGGTGCTGGAGGGCGCGCTGCCGGCGTTGTCGCTGATGCCGTGGGAGAAGATGCACCTTGGGTGGCCGTGGTTTGCGCAGGGGAGGGGCCGCTTTGGGCGGGCAGGTTTCAGTGCAGATGGGCGCGGGGACAGCTACAGGATTTGCTGCGCTGCGGTTGCCGCCGGGAGTGATGGGGATGCTGGCGATCGTGTATGCGGCGGTGACCGGATATTTCGTTGCGCGGTTTGTGTGGCGATGCGTGCGGCTTTCTTTGCTGAGTCGAGGCGCGGAGCCGTTGCGGTTGAGCGGCGAAGCTGCACTCTCGTGCGATCGGTGGGCGAAACGCCTGGGGATTGCGGGGCCAGTTGCGATTGTGAGTTCGAAGGACGTTTTTGCGCCAGTGACGATGGGCGTAGTGCAGAGGCGCGTGATGTTTCCGGCGGGAATGATATCGCGAATGCCACAAGAAGAGCTGGATACGGCGATCGGGCACGAGTTCGCGCATATCCGGCGGCAGGATTTCTTGAAGAACCTGGTGTACGAGATTGTGGCGCTGCCGGTGAGTTACCACCCGTGCGTCTGGGTTACGCGGCAGCGGCTGACGGAGACGCGGGAGATGGTGTGCGACGAGATGGCCGCGGGGATTTCCGGGGGCGAGGAGTATGCGCGATCGCTGTTGCGGCTGGCGAGCTTGTTATTGCAGGGCAGGCCGGTGAGGGTTCCGCACGCGATCGGAGTTTTTGATGCGAACACATTGGAGAGGAGACTTATGAAACTTACCCAACAGAAGGGGCAGATGAGCAGGATGCGCGCGGGAGTGTCGGTGGCCGCGTGTGTGGCGCTGGGAGTTGTAACGGCTGCATCGGCGGTGGCATTGCGGGTGGGTGTGGATTCGCATGGGAATGCGGATAAGCAGACGTCGAAGAAGGCCGCACCGCACTCCGTTTCTGCTGCAACGATGCAGGGGAACGTGATCAGCAAGGTAGCTCCGAAGTATCCGCCGGATGCGAAGGTAGCGCGGATTCAGGGGACGGTTGTGCTGGATGCGGTAATCGACAGGTCGGGACGCGTCGATGGGTTGAAGGTTGTGTCGGGTCCGGGGGAACTGCAGCAGTCTGCTTTAGACGCGGTGCGGCAATGGAGGTACAAGCCGTTTTTGCTGAATGGGAAACCGATTGAGGTGGAGACAACGATCAACGTGGTGTATTCGCTGCAGAAGTAGCGGTTCGAACCGAATCAGGCTCTTGCGAACCCGGAGATTGGGTCAGTCTGCCAGTCTTCGGGAGAGAGGGTGACGGTAGCGCAGCCCATCGAGTAGCTGAACCAGGCGTGGTCAGTGTTGGGTGTGGCGAAGAATCCCTCCAGAGCAAGAGATTGTGCAGCGCGTGCGATGAAGGCGCGAGGGCCGTAGAAGAGTGTGAAGAAGCTGTCCCAGTCGACTGTGAACAGAAAGCTTGCATCGGGGGCGAGGAGTGTTCCGCTTTTGGGGAATGGGATGGTGCCGCTGCTGATGCCGGCGATGGAGAGGCGTTGAACCGGATTGGACTGCGGGAATTCGGGAATTAAGATGATCTCGTCGGATCCAGCTTGCGCGAAGATTTGAAGGAGGTCGGAACGCAGAAGCGGTTCGAAGCGCCCTTCAGTGGGCATCCATACTGGTTGATTTTCGAGGAAAAACTGAAGAGCGTTACTCGCCTGTGGGTCTGCAAGGTGGTCTGTGAGAGAGCCGATGGACGTGAGGAGTGCCTGATTGATGCGGGCGCAGGAGGCGAGGCATGTTTGCGCCGATATTTGCGCCCATGCAAACTTTGTTCCCTGCTCGACGATTTGCTGGTCGTCTGGATAGTGGTGCGTGGCTCTCCAGGAGAGTGAATCTGGGACGCGGATGAAGGGATGAAGCAGAATGAACGCGGATTCGAAGCGTCCGCAGTAGGCTTCGACGAGCGGGACGCCATATGTGGGATAGGTGAAGTCTGCGAATTGCACGCGACAGGATAGCAATGAGCTGCGGCCGTCGCATGTGACGGAAGACAGGTGCGTGGTCGGGAGGAGCACCGTGGTCGATCTGCTTGTGCTTTCCCACCCTTGCGACAAAGACGTCGCAAGGATGGGCACCGGTAGTCGGGCGGATTGATGTGGAGCAAGAAAAAGGTCCTTCGACTTCACTCGATGACGGAGCGAAATCGAGGTTCTTGAGTTAGATGCCGGCGTACCAGGCGTAGCCGGCTTCGGGGGACGCGGAGCCGAGGCCTTTGCCGAAGTGCTTGAGCGAATCGGTTGCGGTGATGCGGGTGATGTATTTGACGCTCTTGTATCCGAGCTGGCGAGGGACGCGGAGGCGGAGCGGGCCGCCGAAACCTACGGGTAAATCGCCATCGTTCATGCCCATGGTGAGGAACGTCTGGGGGTGTGTGGCGTCGGCCATGTCGATACTTTCCCACCAGTCCTTCTCGATGGAGAAGTAAGCGATATAGCGTGCCTGGGGCAGGACACCGACGGCGTCGAGCACGTTGTGCAGAGGCGTACCGATCCACTCGGCGACGTAGGACCAGCCTTCTTCGCAGACGACTTCAGTGATCTGGCTATGAGTGGGAAGGCCTTTGAGGTCGGCTATCGAAAACGACGTGGGATGCGCGACCATGCCGTCGACTGCGAGCTTCCAATCAGAAAAGCCGGCGGCCTGATGGCGCTTGAATTCTTCGCTGGGCGGCGCGGTTTCATTGCGGAAGGGGACCTTGGAAATCATGCTGCGGGGGAATTCTCGAGCGAGGGAGTGACGAGTGAGCAGGCGCTGGGCAGCGTAGGTGAGGGTCTCACCGGGGCCGAAGATTCCTCCGCCATCAGGGGGAATGAGGCCGTAGCGGCGGGCGATGCGGTTGGCGGCGGCAAGACCCGCCGCGCCTGTTGCGACGACGACGCCGGTGGTGATGAGTTTGCGACGGGAGATGCTCATGGGCGCTCCGATGGGGATTTCATACTGCCTGTGATCATGGCGCGCGTGCGGGTCCAGAATCCGGCGAGGTAGATCATCGCCACGTGAACGATGAGGAAGAGGACGAGCAGATCGGTGACGAAGAAGTGCAGGGTACGCGCGGACTGGCGGCCGCCGAGCAGATTGACCGTTGCCGGAAATGCGGAATCGAAAGCCGGGGAGAGCGCGAGGCCGGTCCAGATAATGAGCGGGAAGAGGACGAAGATGACCACCACGTAGGCGGCGCGCTGGACAACGTTGTAGGTGCGGCCTTCCGCGGGATCGGGCGGGGCGCGGCGAAGATATCGCGAGAAGACGTTGCGCATGGAGCGCCAGTTGCGGTCTGCGGGCGCGGGAAAAAGATCGCGTGCGAAGTGGCGATTGAGCAGGCTTGCTACTCCGTAGACGAGGCCGGTGAGGACCAGGACCCAGGCTGCTTCAAAGTGGAGATAGCGGGACCAGCCGTTCTGGTCGGGCATGACGTAGTTGTAGCCGGAGGGAACGGTGCCGCGCGATGATGGGATGGGAATCTTGAAGAGCGGCGTGGTGCCGGAGTTGCCGGTTTCGCCCCAGTAAAAACGCGGGTGGGAAATGATGATTTCGCCGCCGGTGATGAGCAGGGCGAGGAAAGAGACGACGGTGAGCCAGTGGGTGATGCGGACGAGCGCGGTGTGCCGCTGGATGGCTTGCAATTGGGGCGAGGAAGTGACGGACACGCGGGGAGAATAGCACAGAGATGGTGCGGCTGACTCTGAAATTCGCGAGCGTGTTGCTGACGCGGAAGCACTTCGATCAGCAGGTTGGCAGGGAAGCTCTGCTGGGCAGCAATTCGTTGCTGTGGTATGCTCCTGCGAGTTCTCAAAATGAGCAGGCTGCGGCGTATGGCGCGTCGAGCGGATCTCAGGGCATATTGCGCGTGGGGGTAAGAGTGAAGACCGATCGTTGGTTCTACAGCGCTGCGGGTGCCGGATTTCTGGTTGCGATGCTGGTGGGTTTCCGCTGGTTTATCACCAGCAGAGCCGGCGCCGGGGGCAGGGTGATCGATCCGCTGATGTTCCGACTCGACCTTATCCATGGCCTCGCGATTGCAGCATGGTTTGTCCTTTTCTTTGTGCAGGCGTTGTTGATCGGTTCGCGCAATCGGCGGATCCATTTCAAACTTGGCTGGTGCGTGGTTGCGGTGGCGTTGGCTATTGCGATCACTGGACCGTGGGTTGCTTACCGCTCGGTCCAGGTTACGCCAGCGGATTTTCATTTCTTCGGGATGCTTTATTCGCGATTCCTGCTCGTGATGTTCACAGAGATCGCGGTCTATGTCGGGTTTGTCGTTACGGGAGTTCTGGCACGCAGGAAGCCGCGAATTCATCGTCCGGCGATGGTGATGGCGAGCCTTTGCCTGCTGGCGGGCGCCACGGCGCGAATGGCGTTTCTGGACCCAGTGTTCGGCGGTGTTGGCTGGATGGGATTATTCGGGCCGGTCTTCTGCATCGGCGCGGTGATGCTGCTGATTCGCAGCATTGTGACGCGCAGTTTCGATCGCTGGTTTGCGGCGGGATATGCGGTGTAGGTGACGCTCTTTATCGCGTCGGAAATGATTTCGCGGACTGAGGCATGGAGTTCGGTGGCTGCTGCGATCCTCAGACTCTAGATGAGCCGGCTGCACTGTGGCCGCAGCGATTTCTAGCTCACAAACGCGGACTCACCCAGAATCAGGTTGGTGAGCTTCTCACTTGTGGCGTTACCCTCAACGCGGCGCTCTCCAATCTCGATCACTGGAACTGCGCGGATGCCTTTCGACACGAGCAGGTCAGGGCGAAGGGTTACATCAATCTTCTCGATCTCGAAGTTCATGCTTTCCCGCAGCGCCTGCAAACGTTTCTCGACGATCGGACAGAACGGGCATCCTAGCGCGGTGTAGAGCGTAACGGTTAACTGCGAGCCGCTGTGATGCAACTCGGGCCGATCGGCATCGTGTGCCGGCTTGTCATCAACGTTGCCGTATCCCATTGCTCGTGAGATCGAGGGAAAGACTCGGAAATATGCCCACATCGCAAGCGGGAGGACGACAAGCCACGCGATGGCGAACCCATAATGATGCGTCAACAAGAGGTAGCCGAGGCCGGCGACGAGCACGAGCCAGTTCAGATAGATTGCGACGAGATAGCATTGCTGCTTCATGGCCCATCAGTAAAGCACCAGGGTCGAAGGGCCTCCGTGATCAGTGTCACTGGAGTGGTTGCGTTTCAATTTTCGGCAGCGTTCTCGTGGCCCTTCGGGCTAGTTGAGGAACATGGTGCGGTAGAGGGTGTCGCGCTGGACGGGTTTGAAGCCGGCGTCGCGGATGATTCTGCGCAGCTCTTCTTCGGTGGTGCAGTTGCTGGTGCCTGCGGCTTTGACCACATTCTCTTCGAGCATGACGGAGCCTACGTCGTTGCCGCCGAAGTGGAGTCCCAGCTCGAGGACTTTGAGACCCTGCGTGACCCAGCTGGCCTGCACGTTCTCAATGTTGTCGAGATAGAGGCGGGCGATGGCGAGGACCTTGAGGTATTCGACGGAGGTGGCTTCTTCCCAGCCGCGGCCGCCGAGGGCGGTGTTGCCGGGCTGGAAGCTCCAGGGGATGAAGGCGGTGAATCCGCCGGTCTCTTCCTGGAGGTTGCGGACGACTTCGAAGTGGTTGATGCGCTGGTCGATGGTTTCGCCGACGCCGAACATCATGGTGGCGGTGGTGCGCATGCCGAGTTCGTGGGCGGTGCGATGGACGGTGACCCAGTCTGCGGTGCGGCACTTGAGGCGGGCGATGCGCTTGCGGACGTCGTCGTCGAGGATTTCGGCGCCGCCGCCGGGGATGGAGTCGAGGCCGGCGTCGCGGAGGCGGGCGATGGTGGTGCGGAGGTCGAGTTCGCTGTATTCGGCGATGGCGAGGACTTCAGAGGCGCAGAGGCAGTGGAGCCAGATCTGCGGGAAGCGCTGCTTGATGCCGGTGAAGAGGCGCTCGAACCAGTCGATCTTGAGGTCGGGGTGAAGTCCGCCCTGCATGAGGACGCCGGTGCCGCCCATCTCCTGGGTTTCGGCGATCTTCTCGTAGATTTTTTCGAGCGAGAGGATGTAGCCCTCGTCGGAGCGGGGGATGTTCTTTGCCTTCTTTGGGGAGGGGGCGGTAGAAGGCGCAGAAGGTGCAGTACTCGGTGCAGAAGTTGGTGTAGTTGATGTTGCGATCGATGATGTAGGTGACGACGCCCTCGGGGTGGAGGCGGCGACGGACGGCGTCGGCCTCGAAGCCCAGCCCGATGAGGTCAGGGGAGTTGAAGTAATCGAGGGCTTGGGGGCGGGTCAGCGACATGGGTTCAGTTTACAGGGGAACGAGCTAAAGAGTGAATCAGTGAAGTTATGAAGAAGCGACGAGGTGAAGGGATCGTTAGCTGCGTTTGGATTTGCGGAAGAGGAAGAGGCCGCGGCGCTGGACGGGGTCGGGGCGGGTGCGCGAGAGATTGGAGGCGGTGGAGATTCCGCTGAAGAGGACGAACCAGTCCCAGAAGGCGCGGAGGGTTCCTTTTTTGGGATTTGCCGCTCACGGTTGAAGGCTTGGTCTGTCCGTCAGTTCGCACGGTAATTGGAGTAGGCGAATGTAGTTGTTGGACTCGGAAAGATTGTAGCTGAGAGGAAGAAAATTCATTGGCTGGAATCTGGGTCTGGGTGTGGCTTGGGGGCTGGTTTTTTGGCCGGGGAGGAGATGCCGAAGCTCATGAGGAAGAAGCGGAAGCCTTTGCGGAGGGAATCGACGAGACTCATGGCGGGACCTTTCCGGGGACACTTACATTATTGATCGTCAGACGCCGTTGGGTCCAGACGCCGGTGAGGGGGTGGCGGGGCGGACGGGGGCGTCGGCGGGCGGGGCGGGAGCGCGATTGAGCAACTCGAGGACGGAAGGGGGCATGGGCTTGCTGGCGTTGGCGAGGAAGATGCTGACCTGCCACATCTCGGTATCGCTGAGCTGTGTTTTGAAGGAAGGCATACCGGTGAGGCGAATGCCGTTGAAGACCTTCCAATAGGTTTCGCCGACCGGGTCGTCGCTGACGCCGACAACGGTGGGATCGTTGCGGTGGGCCTCGAGTAACGCGGGAGCGTCGGGGTACATGTGGTTGCCGATGGCAGCGGGTTTACCGTGGAGGCCGTGGCAGAAGGCGCAGCGCTCGACGTAGATGCGAGCGCCGGCGGTGAGGTTGAGCTGATCGGGCTCCATGTGGGTGCCGACCATATCTTTCTGAATGCGCGCATCGAGGGGCAGGCTGACGAGTTGACGCTCGTAGGGAAAGGGAGGATCGGAGACGGCGACCGGCACCCTGCCGTAGGTGAGATAGGCCAGTACGGCGAGGGGAACGAGGACAATGCCGAAGATGAATCCGAGCAGAAATCGACCCATGGAGAGGTTTGGCCTCCGTCGCTCCCATCGTATTGCATTGAGGCGCGGATAGCGGCAAAAACCGCTGGCGCGCGTCCAAAAGATGACAGCCCCGCGCAGGCCGGTTTGAGATGTTTAAATAACGGTAGGGGTGCGCTCGGCTCCTTAACGTGGTGGAGGTAAGTCAAGACCGATGTTTTCTTTTCGCCGTTCTGCAGGTGTTCTGGCGGTTCTTTCGCTTTTATCGTATGGTGCTCTGGCGCAGAGCACAGATTCCAGCAGCAGTACACCGGCGCAGGAGCAGCCGCAGGCCCCTGCAGCGGTTCCGCCTAGCCAGCAGGGGCACGCAGACGGTGCAGGCCCGCATCCGCGCACGGCGTGAAGCGCGGCGGGCACAGGCCATCCACGACGCTTATTCCCATCCCTATGAGGTGTTTGTGGGCGGCGGGTATCAGCGGTTTACGCCGGGACCGACTCTGCAGCGGACGACGATGTACGCGTGGGACGTGGCGCTTACACGCTACTGGAGCGAGAAGCTGGGGCTGACGTTTGATGTACGCGGCAACTATGGGACGGCGTTTGTGGGGCTGAACGAGACCTCGCTGACGCGGCCGGCGATCAGCCACTATGACTTCATGGTTGGGCCGACGTACCGCTTCAGGATGCGGCCGAAGTATTCGATTGCGGGGAACGTGAAAGGCGGCTTGGCGATGAGCAACTTCGCCAGCGACACGAACAAATTTGGGACATCGGTGCTGGGGCTGTATCCGGATGGAACGACGTATGCGATCAATGCGAGCTCTGATTGGCGAGGTGAATGTTGCGCCGAACTTGTCGCTGCGTCTGGCGCCGGAGTATATGGCGACGGGGTTCGGGTCGACGCTGCAGAACGATCTCGGGTTTACGTACGGGTTTGTGTATCGGTTTGGAAGGCAGTAGGGCAGGGACTCAGGGACAAGGACATAGGGACAAGGGACGGCTCGCTAAGTGGCGAGCCGTTGCTATTTGCGGTCCCATCACGTGGATCGAGATCAGAATGCGTCGCCAGCCGGGTAGAAGGCGGAAGCAGATTCTTCGCTTACCACCCCAAACTGGAAAACGTTTGGGGCCCCGTACGCTTGAATGACACACGTAAAACATCGACGTTCATGGCCCATGAACTCTTCGTGTTTGGTGTCTGTCATTGCAGGATGGGGATGTTGGCGATGCGTTGTTGCCACTCGGCGGGGCCGGTCTGGTGGACGCTGGTGCCTTTGGAGTCGACGGCTACGGTGACGGGCATGTCTTTGACTTCGAACTCGTAGATGCCTTCCATGCCGAGGTCTTCGAAGGCGAGCTGGCGTGCACCGGTGATGGCTTTGGAGACGAGGTAGGCTGCTCCGCCGACGGCCATGAGGTAGACTGCGCCGAATTCCTTGATGGCGTCGATGGCGGTGGGGCCGCGTTCGGCTTTGCCGACCATGCCGAGCAGGCCGGTTTCGGCGAGCATCTGGCGGGTGAACTTGTCCATGCGCGTGGCGGTGGTGGGGCCGGCGGGTCCGATGACTTCTTCGCGGACGGGATCGACGGGGCCGACGTAGTAGATGAAGCGGTCGCTGAAGTCGACGGGGAGTTTTTCGCCGCGGCTGAGCATGTCGGTCATGCGCTTGTGGGCGGCGTCGCGGCCGGTGAGGAGTCTTGCCGGTGAGGAGGAGGACTTCGCCGGGCTTCCAGGTGGCGGCTTCGGCGCGGGTGACGGTGTCGAGGTTGACGCGGCGTGCGCCGTGAGACGTCGTAGGTGAGCTTCGGCCAGAGGTCGAGCGAGGGCGGGTCGAGATAGACGGGGCCGGAGCCGTCGAGGACGACGTGCGCGTGGCGGGTGGCGGCGCAGTTGGGAATCATGGCGACGGGCAGGTTGGCGGCGTGGGTGGGGGTGTCGAGGATCTTGACGTCGAGGACGGTGGTGAGGCCGCCGAGGCCCTGCGCGCCGATGCCGAGGCGATTGACTTTGTCGTAGAGTTCGACGCGGAGTTTTTCGGCGGTGGTTTTGGGGCCGCGCTCGATGAGGTCCTGGATGTCGATGGGGTCCATGAGGGATTGCTTGGCGAGGAGCATGGCCTTCTCGGCGGTGCCGCCGATGCCGATGCCGAGCATGCCGGGAGGGCACCAGCCGGCGCCCATGGTGGGGACGGTTTTGAGCACCCACTCGACAACGGAGTCGGAGGGGTTGAGCATGACGAATTTGCTTTTGGCTTCGGAGCCTCCACCCTTGGCGGCGACGGTGATGTCGACCTTGTCGCCCTGGACGAGCTCGACGTTGACGGCGGCGGGGGTGTTGTCTTTGGTGTTCTTGCGGGCGCCGGCGGGGTCGGCGAGGAGCGAGGCGCGGAGCTTGTTGTCGGGATCGAGATAGGCGCGGCGGACGCCTTCGTCGGCCATCTCTGCATGTCGAGGGTGGGCGGGCCGCCGTCGGGGCCTTCGAAGCGGACGTCCATGCCGACCTTGACGAAGACGTTGACGATGCCGGTGTCCTGGCAGATGGGGCGGTGGCCCTCGGCGCACATGCGGCTGTTGATGAGGATCTGGGCCATGGCGTCTTTGGCGGCGGGGGACTGCTCGCGCTCGTAGGCCTTGGCGAGCGAGGTGATGTAGTCGGCGGGGTGGTAGTAGCTGATGTACTGCAGCGCGCCGGCGACGGTGCGGATGAAATCTTCCTGGCGGATGACGGTCATGGGTGAAGCTCCTCGAACCTTCTAGGGTAAAGGACGGGGGGGATGGCTGGCGAAGTTCGGCGGCCGTTTGCGTTTTACATCCGAGTTGGGCAGATCGGCCATAGCACCGTGCGAGCGATTCGTGTCAATTTTGTAAGTGTCATAGATCGACCTATCCGCTTTTCCGCTCCGCGCTAGAATGAGCGGGATGGAGTCACGAAAAGTATGGCAACACCACTTATCCATGCTGGCCTCCACATTCGATTCTTTGCGCTGGCCGCGCTCGCGCAGACGATCGGAATTGTGTTGCCTTAATACGGCGGCTTGACCAGAAACCGAGTCGGCAGTAAAGCCGCTAACGCGGCATTCATCTCTGGTAATGGACGAGGCCATCGCGCAGTGAATCTCGGAAAAGACCTGAATATATGGCCATGCGTGGTCGGCCATGATCTCGCCGCGGCGGGATTCGATCTCTGACGACGCCATGCGCTGTTTCAATCAAGCCCCTGGCTGTTGAGCAAGAATGAACGGCACCGCCTTTAGAGGGATGGCCGCTTCTGGTCTGAAACTCCAGTTCGCACGGAAAATATGACGACTTCCCTGAACCTCTTTGCGCAAGAAGCTGCGAAGTACCGTTCGCGGAGATGAATCAACTTTTCCGTCGACTATGCCAGAACATTCGACATGGTGAGTTTGAGCGCCAGGATGACGCCATGCTAAGAGATGCCTTCGATCGCTTCGAACGCATCTATCGAGAAGGCGCCGCAGCATACGATCGAATATCTTGCTCCAGAATTGGGCGATGACCCTGTTCGGCACAGGAAGATACGTCCGCGGCTTGGGAGAATTTGGTGCAATCGCCGAAGTCACGCCGAACAGGAATCAACTCGATCCCAAATTTCTGGCGGCTCTACAGTCGCGGATGGCGCGCCCAAAGAACTGAATGGAAATGAGCGCCGAGGTTTGTTCAGAACTCGAGTCCAGCCAAGGAAGTGCAGATTTTTTGATAGCCGGAATCCCGCAAAGAGAAACGCCAGATCTTTCGACTTCGGTCGCCGAGGCGACCTCCGCTCCTCCATGACACAGTCGACAAACCCTCCTGAATCAATCGGCTTGCAAGTGTCATTTTTCAACCGCAACTTGCTCCCGGAGCAAGTGAAGCTGCTCAAGATGACACTTCATTTTGGTGGATGCGGCGTCTGGGTCTAGCAAGTCAAATTGCGCTTCGCGCATAAGCGAGTTAGCAGGTTAGAAGGGTTTGTCGGAGAGGGTGGCGGATTCGTCTGGATTGGGGTAGGTGGGTTGGTTGTTGATGACTTTGAGGAAGGGCGTGGGCTTGTGTTCTTTGGCGGGGGCGGCGGATGAGGATGTCGCGGACTTGCCAGCCCTCGAGAATCATGGCGTCGGCGATAAGGGAGCGGTGGCAGCGCCAGGGGACGGCTTCGGCGCACATAACGGCTGTTAGAGTTGCGCGCGCGATTTCGGTGAGGGAGGCGAGCCCTTCGGCGAATTGCGGAGTGGCCATGTAGTCGGCGTAACCGCGGAATGAGGCGTTGCGCCAGCCGGTGTTGATGGAATTCTTGTGTGTCGAGCGGCGACCACCGAGGGCGTTTAGATGCGTGTAGGCAATGTTGGCGGCGTGAAGCGAGAGTGGAAGTGTGTCGGAGTTGAATTGCGGAACGTGGCGGGACTTCGGAATGGAGCGAACGTCCACGAGATGGCGAACGCTGTGCGCGTTCAGCAATGCGATGAACTCTTCGATCGAGTGAGTGGAATGGCCGATGCTGTAGAGGACGCTGGTCGCCACAGATCTATCGTATTGCCGGCACGGACGGCTGGACCTCGGCGACGTAGTTGGGCAGGTCGATTTTGTCGGCGAGGCCGCTGCCCAAAGCGAGGTTCGCGATCCAGGGGACGGACATGAGATTGAAGATCTGATTGCGGAGGAAGAGGGAGAATCTCGATTTTGGAGCGAAGGAACTAGCGAAGCGCAGCGCCGACTTCTGCTTGCTGAGAACGAAGGGGCCGAACAGATTCTGGTAGCGCTGGAAAGCCAGGGCGTAGTCGCCTTTGGAGCGATGTAGCTCACCGGCGAGGATGTAGGCGGCGATCATGGCTAAAGCCGTGCCCTGGCCGGCGAGCAGCGACACGCATGAGGCGGCATCGCCGATGAGGCTGACGCGCCCTTTTGTCCAGAGTCCTTGTTCTGAAGGCATTCGGATCTGGCTTACCCTGTCGAAATAGAAATCGGAAGAGGCGTCGAGCGCGGCGAGGATCTGCGGGCATTCCCATCCACTCTTGGCGAAGCGATGGCGCAGGTGCGCTTTCTGCGCCTGCGCGTCGCCGAGGATGTTGGGATTGTCGTCGGCGAAGGTGAACAGGAAGAGGGTACGGTTGTCGCGCATGGTGAAGCGGCCGACTTGCTGTCCGACTTCAGTGAAGAGGACGTAGACGAGTTCATCGCGGGGGCGATATCCCTCGACTTGAACTGCGGCGACCTTGAACCCAAGATATCTTTCGAAGTTCTGCTCCGGGCCGAATGCGAGTTCGCGCACGCGGGAGTGGAGGCCGTCGGCTCCGATGACGAGGTCGAATTCCCGGATGTCTCCGCTTTTGAAGTAGACGCGTATGTTGTTCGTCGATTGCTCGAGCCGTTCGACGCTTTCGTTGAAGATGGTTTCGACGGAGTCTTGTGTGGCGATGAAGATCGACGCGGCCAGCTCGGAGCGGGGGACGCTGACGTAGCGACCGTGGGTCATGCGAAAAAATGCGTCAACGGGAAATCCGGCGACGCGACGGTTGTTGGTGTCGACGACACGCAGCTCGCGGACTTTGTAGCCTTTGTCGAGAATCTGCGGAAGGATGCCCATGCGCTCTGCGATGTCGAAGCCCGCGCCCCAGAAATCGATGATGTATCCGCCTGAGCGCAAGCGGGGAGCGGACTCGATGACGGTGGGAGTGAAACCGTATTGAGCCAGCCAGTATGCAAGGGTGGGTCCGGCGATGCCGGCCCCCGCAATTAGAACCCTCATGTGGAGGGTTAGATGTTCGGTTGACCGTTTGAGATGCCTGGCCGCGGGCGATGGCCTAAGCTGGAGATATGACGGATTTTCCTGCAGATTCGGTTCCGGATGCGAAGCCCTCGTCGATGCTGGTGCGCGATGGGGCGAAAGCTGCGGACGTTTTGTTTGATGTGCTGGTGATTGGAGCGGGACCTACGGGGCTGGCTTGCGCAATTGAAGTGCAGAAGGCCGGGTTCAGCGTGGTGCTGGTGGACAAGGGTTGCGTGTGTAATTCGCTGTTTCACTATCCCTCGCACATGACGTTTTTTACGACGCCGGAGTTGCTGGAGATCGGGAACATTCCGTTCCCGAGCCCGAATCCGAAGCCGACGCGCAATGAGGCGCTGCAGTATTACCGGCTGGTGGCAGCGCATTACAAGCTGGATGTGCGGCAGTATGAACGCGTGGAGCGCGTGGACGGGTGCGGACGGCGCATTCACGGTGCATACGGAGGATCGGTTCGGAAGGCCCGGTGAGTTGCGTGCGCGCAAGCTGATTGTGTCGACGGGCTATTACGATCTGCCGAACATGATGTGCATTCCCGGCGAGAATCTCAGCAAGGTTCACCACTATTACAACGATCCGCATCCTTATTTCGACACGGACGTGGTGGTGATTGGGGGGAAGAATTCGGCTGCGATTGCGGCGCTGGAGTTGTGGCGGAGCGGCGCGCGGGTGACGCTGGTGCATCGGCACGATGGGATGCATCGGCACGTGAAGTACTGGATCAAGCCGGACATTGAGAACCGCATCAAGAATGGCGAGATCAAGGCGTACTTTAAAACGGACGTGGTGGAAATTACGCCGGATGCGGTGGTGCTGAAGACGCCAGAGGGCAGTGAGTCGATCAAGAACGATTTTGTGTTTGCGATGACGGGGTATCATCCGGACTTCAGTTTTCTGGAGAGCATGGGGGTGCGGTTCGAGGGGCCGGACAAGCTGCCGGTGTGCAATGCGGAGACGCTGGAGAGCAATGTGCCGGGGATTTACCTGGCGGGCGTGATTGTGGCGGGATCGCGGACCAATGAGATCTTTATCGAGAACGGGAGATTTCATGGGGGGCAGATTGCGCGGGCGATGCTGGGTGGGTAGTGTGCGGCTTCAGTACTAAAGCAGGGTCTTCGGTCACCACCCCAAACTCCGCCCCAAAGAGCCAACATCGCTCTTTGGGGACCACTGAAGTACGTTTGAGGCCCCATTCTCTTGAATGACACCATAGGATGAAGGCAGACTCTTCTTTTCCCACCCCAAACTGAAATGCGTTTAGGGACTCCGTTCGCCCAGAATGACACGGTCAATCCTTGGAAGATTTTCAGACCAGGGAAATTTGCTGACGCTGCAATTTTTGGATTTCCGGTAGACTTGAGGGAATCAGGATTCCCATGAGTTTGAGGTCGAATTGATGCGGTGGTGGCCGCGCACGGTCCGGTGGCAGCTGATTGTCTGGCTGATGCTGCTTGAGGCGCTCTCCGTCGGGCTATTTGCGACGATTCTTGTCAACATTGAGGACGGGAGATACGGCAGCGCGCGCTGGAGCGGTTGGCGCATCAGGCTACTTCGCTGGCTCTGCAGGCGGAAGAGGCGTATCGGCAGCAGCATCCTGAGTTGGTGCTGCCCTCGTTGCGCATGATGGGCGAGGCGCCGAGCGTAGCGCTGGCCAGGATCACCGATGCAGCCGGGAACGTGATTTTTGCGAGCGAGGACAAGGCGGCGGCCGCTCAACTTTCGCCGGAAGAGAAGGCGCAGATTGCGCTGATTCGCGCGCATGAGCCGCATGTTTTTTCATTTGGCAATGGCAGGCGAGAAGGCGTTAAGGCGATCTGCGACGGCGCGAACATTCGCGGCTATGCGTGGGTGGAGACCGACCACGCGTGGGACACGGAACAATTGAAGACGGTTTTGCGGGGCTCGTTTTCGTTTGGGTTGATCTGGATTGGCGCATCGGGACTGCTGGTGCTGCTGATGTCGCGCTCGATTTCGCGACCATTGAGCGTTTTGCAGGGCGGCACGCGCGCGCTGATGGACTGGAACGAACGCGAATTTTCCTTTGCCGGCCACGGTGGACAACGAGTTCGGGGACCTGATCCAGGCATTCAATCGAATGGTGGCGGCGCTGGAGGAACAGCGATCGGGATTGAACGACACGCTGTCGCTGCTGGATTCGATGCTGGCGAATGCGCCGATCGGGCTGGTGTTCTTCGATCGGCAATGCAGAATAGTGCGGGTAAATCAGGTGTTCGCGGAGATGACGGGCGTTGCACTGAGCCGGCACCTGGGTCGCACGCTGCCGGAAGTGTTGCCGGAGCGCATTGCGACGCGACTTGAAGAAGCGGTACGACACGTGATCGAAGGCGAGCAGCCGGTGCACGATCTGGAATTGGATGGGAAGCGCAGCGAGCAGGGCAGCGATGTGGACCTGGCTGGTGACGGCATACCCGGTGCGGCCCACTGCCGAGAAGGTGCGCTGGGTGGGCGCAATTGTGATGGACGTGAGCGAGCGCAAACGGAGCGAGGATGCGCTGCGCAGAACTGAGAAGCTGGCGGCAACCGGGCGGCTGGCGGCTTCAATCGCGCACGAGATCAACAATCCGCTGGAAGCGATCACGAACCTTCTTTACCTGCTGCGCCGATTCTGCGAGCTGGATTCTGTTGCATTGAACTACGTAACGATTGCGGAGCGCGAAGTGCGCCGCATGTCGGAGATTACTCAGCAGACGCTGCGTTTTTACAGGCAATCGACGCTTCCGGCACGGGCCTCGATGGAGGAATTGCTGGACGCGGTGCTGGACATGTACAGCGCGCGACTGGGGACGCTGGGTATTACGCTGGAGCGGAATTACGATCCGAATCTCGATGTGTTCTGCTTTGCGGGGGAGATACGGCAGGTGATTTCGAACCTGGTGAGCAATGCGATGGACGCAACGGCGGGTGGTGGCCGGCTGATTGTACGAGCGCGGCGATCTCGGGACTGGGTGCATACGCAGCGTGCCGGGGGTGCGGATCACGATTGCCGACACAGGCAGCGGGATGACCAGGCGAGGTGCAGGAGCAGGCTATTTGAGGCATTTTTCACGACCAAGGGAGCCACGGGAACCGGTCTTGGGCTTTGGGTGAGTCACGAGATCATCCTGAAGCATCATGGAATTATCCACCTGCGGAGCCGGGCGGCGATCGGAAGCTGGAGCGTCGGGTACGGTGTTTCAGATCTTCTTTCCGGACAACGAGGAACTGACGGGTCGGGGTACTGGCAGAGGAGCAAGCGGCACGCGAAGGCATAAGGCTCTCTGAATTCAGCGATCGCGGTGGCATCCAATCTGTTACCAAAGCGCGGAACTTTTGGCCGGGACCGGGGTTAGTAACGATGACGGCAGGGCCTGATGACCGTCAATATAAAGGACATCGAGCCATATGATACGCAGCGGGACAGGCAGCATGCGGGAGATTCGAAAATGAAGAAATCATGGATGCTCAGGGTATTTTCCTCGTTGGGAGTGATTGCTTTAGCGGGTGTGATGGCACTGGCGCAGGACTCCGGACGCCACAAATGGACCGCGAAGCGATGGCCAGATCGAGATGGACGTGGTGCATGCGCTGGATGCCTCGCAGGCACTGAAGGACGACCTGATCACGGCGGCGACGATCCAGAGCGAAGTGACGCTTTCGGGTACCGTGTCGAGCGATTCGTCAAAGCAACTGGCCGAGTCGATTGCGAAGACGGTGCCGGGCGTGACGAAGGTTCACAACAATCTGAAAGTTGGCAATCCCGCGGATGATGCGAATGCGCAGGGCGCGCCGGCAAATGATCCCGCAAACGACATGGCGGATGCGCAGGGGCAAGGATCACAGGATAATGGGCAGAATGCGCCGAGTATCAACCAGGCGCCGCCTCCGAACTGGGGCGACCAGAACCAGCAGCAGCAACCGGCGTATGGGCAGCAGGCACCTCCGCCTCCGGGCTACGGGCAGCAGCCGGGATACGGACAGCAACCTGGATATGGCCAGGCACCACCGCCGGGTTATGGTCAGCAGCCTGGATATGGACAAGCGCCGCCGCCTCCGGGATACGGACAGCAGGGATACGGACAGCGGCCTGAATATTCGCAGGCACCACCGCCACAGAGGTATGAGTTGCCACGCGGACCAGTCACCGTTCCCGAGGGGACTCTGATCCAGGTGCGGACCAATGAGCCGGTGGACAGCAAACGCGCCAGGGGCGGCGAGCCGATCCAATTCACGGTGATCCAGGATGTGACGTTCGGCGGCGTGCTGGCGATTCCACGCGGCGCGACGGTGCACGGCGTGATTGCCGACGTAAAGCATTCGGAGAGGGGATCGCTGACAGGCAGCAACGAACTGGCGCTGGAACTGACATCGCTTGATCTGATGGGTCAGACTTATCCATTGCAGTCGGACATGTTTCGGGTGAAGGGGCCGGGCAAGGGCGGCCGGTCGGCTGAGAACACGATCGGCGGAGCGCTGGTGGGCGCGATTATTGGTGGTGCGATCGGTCGCGGTGAAGGCGCAGCGGTAGGTGCAGTGGTAGGCGGCGGTGCAGCTGCGGCGGGTTCGGCGGCTTCTTCGGGACCCGGTGTATGGATTCCGGCGGAAGCGCTGGTGAGCTTCCACCTGGCAGCTCCAATTACGGTCGAGCCGGTTTCGCAGCAGGAGGCGATGCGGTTGGCACAAGGGTTATATCCGGGTGGGCCGAATCTGTACCGTCGAGGACCGTATGCGCGCCCGTATGCACGGTACCCGTATGGATATGCCCCGGTGTATTACAGGCCGTATTACTTTACGGGCGGCTACTATTACTGGCGGTAAGACGTTGTGAGACAGGTTTCAATTCGCCCTGAAACTGTAAGACATTGGGCGGGTTGAGTAAGACAAAACTGCTTGTGTAAGACAATAGGGCATCCTAGTACAGGGTGCCCGCTGTTTTTGGTGAGACGTGGGTTAAGTAAATCGAACGGATAGCGGTTTTGATGTCTGACACGATTTTGTTGTCTTCTCGTGTTGACCTCAGAAATGAGAGCCATCTGCTGATCGAAAATACCGCTTGGAAACGGGGAGATGCTCAGAAAATGCAGCGCTCTTGGTTAGAATCAAGTCCCATGGAGATGGCTTCATTTGGCGATGGATGGGAAGGGCGGGTTGTCGAGGGCCGATTTCCGCTCCTTAAGTGGATGGGAGGCACTGAGAATTCCGCTTTGTATTTCACGGTCCTGCAAGGCTTGCAGGAAGCTATCATTCAACTGATCCAAACGGATGAAGCCCAAGCGAAAACAGATATTGCGCAATGGGATTTCGCAAAGTCTCTGTCCCATCCCCATTTGGCGAAGCTGCTGGCTTCGGGCCGATGTGTGCTCGAGGGGAAGAGACTGGTGTATGTTGTTGGCGAATCGTCCACTACAAATCTTGCGAAGATGATTGAGGGCGAAAGGCTCGAAGCGGACCGGGCAAAACAAATCTTCAATGCGATTGTCGATGCGCTCATGTATCTGCACAGCAACGGCGTCGTGCACGGCCATCTGAATCCAACAAACATACATTTTGCTGACTCGAAGCCGAGACTCTTACTCACGGATCTACTGATTGCCGGGACGGTGCGGAGGAGCATCTCCGCGGCCGGCAACTACGACGCGCCCGAGCTGCGTCATGGTGAGGCGACTGCAGCGTCGGATACCTGGTCGCTGGGCCTGACGATTTGGGAAGCGATGACGCTTGCACCGCCCTCCTGGGATTTGTGGCGCGATCAGGAACCGGATGTTCCTGCATCCCTGCCGAGTCCATTTCGTGAAATCGTGCGGGACTGTCTTCGCGTGGATCCGACTCGCCGAGGCACGCTTGTGACCGTTCAGGAACGGTTAAACGCGCGCGAAGCTACACCGCTCCCCGAGGCTCCGCCTCCAGTGAAACTAGAGCAGCCGGTCATCGATAGTCCGTCGGTTAATGACCAACCGCCTGTGAACCATTCGACCGGCGAGAGCGATATTCCGAGATTGGATCAGCCGGAGCCGCGCTTCTCTGCGCCGGAGGAGATTGAAGCGGAAGGAGCATCTGAACCGGCTCTTTTTTCTGGGACTCTGACGCACTTTGAAGAGGCCCACCTGCCTCGCTCCCGGGCTGTGCCGTATAGTGTCGTTCTGGTGGCGATGATTGCGATTGGCGCATTTTGGTTTGTGCGCGAATACAAGGCCGGGATTCTTTCAAAGGTGACAGAGAAGGCGGCTGCGATAAGCGCGCCCTCGCCGGATAAACAAGCAATTGCTCCTGCTCAGCCGACGCCTGATAAGACGCAACCGGCTCTGAACGCAACCGGCGAGTGGTTCTGCTGAATCGCCGGATCAAGGAAAAGACATCGCGCAAGCGCAACCTACTCCCCCGCCGACGCAAGCGAACGGTGCTTCTCAACCGGAGTCCGGCACTCAGCAGACACCGTCAGCCAGCGAAACTCCGCATGGAGAGACACGAGGCGCGCCCTCGGCGAACCAGGCACCCGCTTCAGTAGATCGCGAACGGAAGGCGGAGAACGCAAAGGGGAAGGTGGAGAAACGCATCATGCCCACTGTGTCGCCCGGCGCACGCGAAGGGATGCACAGACCAGTTGAGGTTCTGTTGCGTGTGACGGTGAATGAAGAAGGTACCGTGGCAGACGCCTCCTACGTTGTGCCGGGGCCGGGAAATTATTTTGCCAGGGTGGCGCAGCGGGCGGCGCTTGGCTGGAAGTTCAAGCCGCCGATGCAGAATGGCGAGCCGGAACGCAGCGTATGGATGCTGAAGTTCAACTTTGAAAGAGCAGGAACCGAGGCTACTGCGACCGTACAGGAAGACTAGCCGATCGCTTGTCGCGGGATTCCGGCGCGCGGCTTTTCATTCTTCAGTCAAGAGCCTCCGCGCTTTCGGGCTTTGGGGCGTGGACAGGGGCAAGCGTCAGGATTCGGGCCGCGTTCGTCTATAATCTAGGAGCATCGCTATTAGCGAGAATTGCGCTTTTTTCAGGGAGCAAGCACCCCAGAGGACTTTCAAGTGGGGTAGTGAAGTTTCCGGTATGCGCGTAGAGAGTTGAAGGCTTAAACCCACCCATGATTCGTTTCCTGCAGTCGAAAGACAATCGCCTCGTCAAAGCTTTGTTCATCGTCATTATTGCGGCGGCCTCGGTTTCGATGGTCGTTTACCTGATTCCCGGGCTGACGGGTGGGGGCGCCGTATCCGCCAGACACGTATGCCGTGGTGTATCCGCACTGGTACAGCAAGTTCTTTGCCAGCGGTGAAGAGATCAGCCAGCAGAAGGTGCAGACGCAGGCGCGGCAGCAATTGCAGGCAGCGGAATCCGCAGTATGCTTCGAACCCGATGATCGTGAACTTGTTTGAGCAGCAGGTGGGTCAGCAGATGGTGCAGCAGCAGATTCTGCTGGCCGAAGCGGACAAGCTGGGAATCGGTGCGAACAGCAATGACGTGCTGCAGTTTCTGCACGAGGGGCAGGCGGGGCAGGTGCTGTTTCCGAACGGCAAGTTCATCGGACAGGACCAGTATTCGGCGTTGATCGCAGGTCGTTTTGACATGTCGGTGCCGGAGTTTGAAGAGAGTGTCCGCCACGACATCACGATTCAGCGGCTTCGCGCGTATGTGACAGCGGGCGTAACGGTGAGCGAAAAGGAAGCGCGCGCGGATTACCTGAAGCGCGGCACAAAGATCAAGTTTGATTACGCGGTGATTTCGTCCGACGACATTCGCAAGTCGATCAATCCTACGGATGCGGAGTTGGAGGCGTTCTTCAAGAAGAACTCGGCGCGCTACGCGAACGCCGTGCCGGAAGAGCGCACGATCAGCTACTTTGCGTTTACGCCGAACGATGTGCCGGGAGGCGTGCAACAGCCCACGCAGCAGGAGATCGAAGCGTACTACAACGCGCACAAGAGTGAATACTCTGTGCCGGAGCAGGCCAAGTCGCGGCACATTCTGATCCAGGTAGCGCCGAATGCGGATGCGAAGACGGATGCGGCGGCGAAGGCCAAGGCAGAGGACATTCTGAAGCAGCTTGAGAAAGGCGCGAACTTTGCCGAGCTGGCGAAGAAGTACTCGGACGACCCGGGCAGCAAGGATTCGGGCGGCGAGCTGGGTTTTGCGCAGCGCGGGCACATGGTGCCGGAGTTTGACAACGCGATCTTCACGCAGAAGATCGGCGACTACAAGATTGTGAAGACGCAGTACGGCTATCACATTGTGCAGGTGGAGGAGCGGACGCCGGCGCACACGCAGTCGCTTAGCTGAAGTGCTGCCGACGATTCAGGCGACGCTGATGCGGCAGAAGTCGACGGCCGCGCAGGATAACTTTGCGCAGGCAGCTTGACCTCGGAGGCGATCAAGAACGGCCTCGAGAAGACGGCCGAGGCGCACCACTTGCAGCTGGTAACGACGCCGCCGGTGAATGCGCAGGGTGTGATTCCGGCGCTGCCGGATGGATCGCAGTTGATTGCGCATGCGTTTGAGGCGAAGCCGAGCGATCCGCCGCAGTCGGCGCCCACGGGCGAAGGCTATGCGATCTTCCAGGTAAAGAGCGTGATCCCGGCGCATGCGCCGACGTTTGCGGACTGGAAGAGCCACGTGGAAGATGACTATCGCAACGAGCAGGTACCCGCGCTATTGAGCCAGAAGACCGCGGAACTTGCGGCGAAGGCGAAGGCGGAGAACGATCTTGCCAAGGCTGCGAAGGAGATGGGCGCAAGCCTAAAGACGAGCGACCTGGTGGATGAGACTGGGCAGGTGCCGGAACTCGGCGCGGTAGGCCAGGTGGCTCCGCAGTTGTTCGATATGACACCGGGGACGATCACGGGACCGATCAATGCGGGCCGCACGGGCGTGGTGGCAAAGCTGGTGGACAAGCAGCAGCCGAGCGACGCGGATATCGCGAAGAATCTTGACCAGACCCAGGATCAGATTCTGGAGCAGAAACGGCAGGAGGCCTTTGAGATCTTCGCCAACAACATCATTACACGACTACAAGAAGAAGAATCTCGTGCGCATTAATGCGAAGGCGCAGAGTCCGCTTACGGGCGAGTAGTATTGCCGAGGTTTAGTCGACAGGGCCCGCTTCCGACGATTGGAGGCGGGCCGTTGTTTTGTAGCGATGTCGCGAGTGAACCGCGGTGAGGCGGGCTTGCGAGCGCGCGCAACGCGGAGATAATAGCAGACATGGATTTCCAGCGTTGTTCCGGCGTTTTATTGCACATCAGTTCGTTGCCTTCGTATGGCGGGATCGGGGATCTTGGTCCGGCCGCGCATGAGTTTGTGGAGTTTCTGGCGGCGGGGAAGCAGCATGTGTGGCAGGTGCTGCCGCTGTGTCCGACGGGGTACGGGAATTCGCCGTATGCGGGGTCGTCGGCGTTTGCGGGGAATCCTTACCTGATCAGCCTGGAGTACCTGGCGGATTGGGGATGGATTGGCGGAGAGCGCATTGCGGGGCTTGCGGGCCGCAGCGGCAATGTGAACTTCGACGAGGTGGAGACGCAGAAGCTGCCGCTGCTGTATGAGGCGGCGGGAAATTTTCTCGATCGCGGTGCGCACGATCCGGAACTGGCGGCGCAGTGGAAGCGCTTTGAGGAATTCTGCAGTGCCGAGGCGGGCTGGCTGACCGACTACGCGCTGTATGCGGAGTTGCGGCGGCGGTTCAACACGGGTGCATGGACGGAGTGGCCGGAGGCGATCCGTGCGGCGGGAGCCGAAGGCGCTGGCGCAGGTGGCGGCGGAGTATGGGCGCATGCTGGCGCAGGAGCAGGTGCTGCAGTTTGCGTTTGCGGTGCAGTGGGGGAATCTGCGCGCGGCGGCGGCGCGGCACAAGATTCGCATCCTGGGTGATGTGGCGATTTTCGTCAATATGGATTCGGCCGATGTGTGGACGCATCCGGAGCATCTTTGAGCTGGATGAGGATCTGCGGCCGATTCATATCGCGGGTGTGCCGCCGGATTATTTTTCGCCGACCGGGCAGCGATGGGGCAATCCGCTGTACCGGTGGGACGTGCTGCGCGCGCGAGGATTTGACTGGTGGATCGATCGGATTCGCAGGTCGCGCGAATTGTATGACTTGATCCGGCTCGATCATTTTCGGGGATTTGAGGCGTACTGGTCGATTCCGGCGGATGAGGAGACGGCGATCAATGGAACGTGGGTGAAGGCGCCGGGGCTGGAGTTGTTTCGCGCGCTGGAGGCGCGCACTGGGGCCGCTGCCGCTGGTGGCCGAGGACCTGGGCTGATTACGCCGGAGGTGGATGCGCTGCGGATGGAGTTGGGGATGCCGGGAATGCGCGTGCTGCAGTTTGGGTTTGGAGACAAGGGCGCGCATATTCATCTTGCCGCACCAGTTCGTGCGCGGGAACGGCGGCGTATACGGGCACGCATGATAACGACACGACCGCAGGGTGGTGGGCGACGCTGGGAGCGACGGAGCGCGCGGCCGTCGAGACGCTGTGTCGGGCCGGTGAACAATCGCCCGACGTGGCCGCTGATTCGCGCGGCGGCAGGAAGCGTGGCGGAGATTGCGATTGTGCCGGCGCAGGATCTGCTGGAGCTCGGGTCAGAGGCGCGGATGAACACCCCGGCGGTGGCGCAGGGAAACTGGAGCTGGCGGGTGCCGGAGGGAAGCTGGACGGCGGAGCTGGCGGCTCGGGTCGCGGCGATTGTGGACATCACGGATCGCGATAATGATCCGCTGCAGGCGGGGGATGCGGCATCGGGCGAGACCAGAGGGTGACGGTTATCAGGCACCGCCTTTGTCGATTGCTCCGATCTTGTTATCCTTGCCCCACATGGAAACTGCGGCGATTCAGACCCACGGGCTTACGCGGCGCTTCGGCGCGCTGACCGCGGTCGAAGATGTGACGTTTACGGTGGCGCAGCGGCCAGTTTTTTGGATTTCTGGGGCCGAACGGCGCGGGCAAGTCGACCACCATCAAAATGCTGACGGGGCTGCTGGAGCCGACGGCGGGCACGATTGAGATTCTGGGCAAGCCCTTCAGCGCAGGGGCCCTGGACCTGAAGCGGCAGATCGGTGTGGTTCCGGAAGGCATGGCGCTGCTGGGGCGGCTGACGGCGCCGGAGTATCTGCGCTTTGTGGGGCGGATGTACGGGCTGGAGAGGGAGACGGTGAATCGCCGGACGGAGGAGTTGCTGGAGTTCATGCAACTGGCGGACGAGCGGCGCAAGCTGGTCACGGATTTTTCGCATGGCATGCAGAAGAAGCTGGCGCTGGCGGCGGCCGTGATTCACGGACCGCGGGTGCTGTTTCTTGACGAGCCTTTTGAAGGCGTGGATGCGATTGCGGCGGGCATGCTGAAGACCATGCTGCAGGGCATGATCAATCGCGGAGCGACGATATTTCTGACGACGCATGTGCTGGAGATTGTGGAGCGGCTCTGCACCCACGTGGCGATCATCCACCAGGGACGGCTGGTGGCGAACGGCTCGATCGAGGATCTGCGCGCGGGAGTGGCGAGTACCCTGCCGGGAGCGGAGACTGAGCAAAAGCTGACACTGGAGGAGATTTTTCTCTCGATCGTGGGCGCGAGCGGACAGGAAGCGGCGCAGGAGCTTTCATGGTTGGCGTAGCAGATGCCGAGAATTCCGCCGAAGGTCCGCTCGGTCCGCCAGGCCAGATGGCACGACGTCAATGTGCGGCACTGGTGACGATGCGGTGGCGTATGGTGGCCAACAACGTGCGGTCGGTGCAGGGTGCTTTTGAATTCGGCGCGCGCAGTGTCGCTCTGCTTATCTACTCGATCATGGGACTGGGGCTGGGCTTCGGGCTTGGTGCGGGCGCCTACTCCATCGTATCGAGCGGACATGCTGAATTTACTTCCGCATTGTTCTGGACTGTGTTTCTGGTTTGGCAGGGGCTGCCGATCGCACTGGCATCGTTTCAGGAGCAATTTGACCTTGCGGGGCTGTTGCGCTTTCCTGTGAATTTCGGCTCGTTCTATCGTGTCTGAACCTGGTGTTCGGGCTGGTGGATGTGCCGACGATCCTGGGGAGCATCTGCTGCGTGGGAATCCTGACGTGGCGTGACGCTGGCGCGGCCTTCGCTGTTCGGATGGACGGCGTTCGTGCTGGCGATTTTCGCGCTATTCAACATTCTGCTGGCGACGGACCGTGCTGGCGTGGGTGGATCGCTGGCTGGCGAAGCGCAGGACGCGCGAGGTTGTGAGCGCGATCTTCCTGCTGTTGATGCTGAGCCTGCAATTGCTGAATCCGGCGCTGCGAAGTGGGTCTCACTTTCAGCGACCAGACAAAGTAGCTGAAAGAGCAAATCAGCATAGAATGTCTGAACGAAGTTCGAGGGCTGGGCCAAGACCGCTCACGCGATTGAAGTGTGGCTGCCGCCGGGACTCGCCGCTGGGATGATGGTGGATTCGGAAGAGAGCAAGCCGGAACAGTTTCTGCTTTCGCTGGGCGCACTCGGTTTTTATATCCTGGCGACCGGAGCATTGCTTGGAGTTCGGCTTCACGCGGAGTATCGCGGAGAGCAATTGAGCGAAACGGCGTCGGCGCAAAAGCGGACTGCGAGTGACAGCAAGTGGCTGATTGATGGTTCGGGCCCGGTCGCAGCAGTGATCGAGAAGGAACTCCGCATTATTCCACGATCGATGCCGCTGCTGTTTGCGATCGGAGCGCCGCTGCTGACGGTGCTTGTGATCAGCACGGTGTTCCGCAACGGGGCTGTGGGCGGGACGCCCGTTTCAGTTGGCGTTTCCGCTTTGCGTCTGCTACGCGCTTCTGGGATTTACGCAGATGATCTTCAACAACCTGGGGGCGGAAGGAACGGGGATTCAGATGTTATTTCTTTCGCCCACGCCGATCCGCAAGGTACTGCTGGCGAAAAATCTCTTTCACGGGGCACTCTTCGTTGCCGTGGCATTTCTGGCTGGGGTTCTGACGACCCTTCGATTAGGCCAGCCGGAATGGACGCTGCTGGCGGCTACCGGGGCGTGGGTGCTTTTTGCGCTGCCCACGAACCTTGCTGCGGGGAACCTGCTTTCGCTGACGATGCCGTATCGCGTGAATCTGGGGCGCATCTCGCGGCAAAAGGGATCGCAGGCCAGCGCGCTGGTGAGCATGCTGATCCAGGCGGCAGTGATCGGGGCCGGCGTAGCCGTGCTGACGATATGCACCTTTTTCAAGGAGCGCTGGTTGGCTGCGCCCTGTCTGCTGGTGATGGCCGGTGCGTCGCTGGCGGTTTGGATGCGCGTGTTGGCGCGCGCCGATTCGATTGCCAATCGCAACCGCGACAATTTGATTGGGACGCTGGCGAAGACGGAGTAGGGCGAGTCGGGGCAAGATGGCACCGTCCCTACGGGACTCCATGTCTTCCCGGGAATCCGATTTCCCCACGCTAAAGCGCGGGCCGACCGACCGTGCGCCTCTCGCCGCGTTTCATGCTCATACAGTTGTTGACTGTCGTGATTGGGTGGGGCTAAGGAACGGTGCGGCTCCGGCGCGTTTCATCTTCCCTCATGCTCGGCGAAAGGCCAGTGGACGACTCATTCTGAATGAGATTAAGTGACGGTGGCGCGAAACGGCTATCTCTCCGGAATTCGGGCTTCAGTCGAAAATCTGAACCAGCGGCGGTTATTTGGCGTAATTTGGATCAGCCGGTTTAATAATCGGCTGGTTCCAACGTCATCTCTATGAACAGCGAGAAAGGTCAGCCCGTGGCAAGCGCCAGCGAAACCCTGCAGGTGGTGGAGATGCGAGAGGGTCTTTCCGACCTGTTCGCGATGCACCATCGACGCGTCTTAATGTGCTGCTTATCGCATTACAGGCAGCATGGCGGATGCGGAAGATGTGGCGCAGAGTGTTTTTCTGCGTTTGGCGGCGGGTAATGGCCATTGCGGTCAGCAACGCGGGGAGCTACCTGTATCGTGCGGCGATCAATGGGGCGCTCGATCTGTTGCGGCGCAGAAACTCCGCAGCAAGCGAGCCGCTCGATCTGGCATCGAGAGTTGCGTCGCAGGGGCGCGGCTCGCGGCCGGAAGCCGAGGCTCAAAGCAATCAGCTAGTGCAGTGGTTGCGAACGGCGCTGGGCGACCTGAGCCCGCGGGCGGCGGAGATGTTCACGCTGCGGTATGTGGAAGAGCTGGACAATCGCGAGATTGCCTCGCTGATGAATGCGTCACAGGCCGTGGTGGCGGTGACGCTGCACCAGGCGCGAGCCAAGCTGAAGAAGCGGCTCACAGAGATGGAACGGGGGAAGCGATGAAGAACCACGACGAAGTTTTGCTGGACAGTGCGACCGAGGCGATGCGCGAGGCGCAGCCTGAGGCCGGTCAGATTTCCGCTGCAGCCGAGAAGGTTGCGGGCAAGCTGGGGATTGCATTCGAAGAGAGCGCGGCCATTGAAAGCTGCGAGGATGTGCGGTCATTGTTCAGCGCGTATCGCGCGGGAACGCTGCCGGAAAATCGCGCACTGCTGGTGAAGGCGCATCTGCGCGAGTGCGGAGTATGCCTGCGTCGATTCCACTCAGGCTCTGGTGCGGTCGACTGGTCGACGCCGAAGGCTATGCCGGCGCGTGCGCGCATGCAGCCGTGGAAGATGGGCTGGGCGATGGCGGCGTCGCTGGCGATGGCGGCCACGGGGCTGTTTGTGTACAGGACATACTGGCAGATTCCGCCGGGAGTGAGGGCGGAGGTGCAGTCGATTGATGGATCGGCCTCGCTGATTACGGACAATGGCGATCGGCTGCTTGCGGCGGGCGCGGAGTTGAAGGAAGGCGACGAACTGCGGACTGGCGGCGGGTCGCATGCGGTGCTGCGGCTGGCAGATGGTTCGACGGTGGAGATGAATGAGCGCAGCGCCGTGAGCGTGGGCGCGCGCGGACGGAACATGACGGTCGCTCTCGATCAGGGCGCGGTGATTGTGAAAGCCGCGCATCGGACCGCGGGACATTTGTATGTGAAGACCGACGATTGCAGCGTTGCGGTGACCGGCACCGTGTTCTCAGTGAATGCAGGCATCAAGGGATCGCGCGTGGCTGTTCTGCAAGGGGCGGTGGAAGTGGCGCATGCCGGTGTGAAGTCGACGATCCATGCGGGCGATGAATATACCACCTCGCAGAACCTTGCACCGGAGCCGGTGAGCGAGCAGGTGGCGTGGAGTCCGAATCGCGATCAGTACATTGAGTTGCTGGCGCAATTCTCGACGTTGCAGCATCGCATCGAGAAGATTCCGATTCCGCAGCGGTATGGGAGCGATCTGCTGGACCGGATGCCGGCGGACACGGAACTGTATGTAAGCATTCCGAACCTGGGCGATTTTGTGAGCCAGGCGAAGACGATCTTTGAGGATCAACTCAAGCAGAGCCCCGTGCTGCAACAGTGGTGGAGCCGCGGCAACGAGAACAAGACAGCAGAGATGGACATGCTGGTGAACAAGGTGCACGATCTGAGCGCTTATCTCGGCGACGAGATGGTGATCGTGGCGCTGAAGCAGCAGACGGGCAATGGATTCGCCGTGGTTGCCGATGTGCAGCGCAGCGGACTGGCTGACCTGTTGAAAGCAGCAGTTTGCGAAGGGCGGCGCGCCGGGCATGTTGACGGTGCTGGATGAGAGCGCGCTGCAGGGAGCGGCAGCGGGCAAAAGGGAAAATGGCGCGTATGCGCTGGTACGGGAGAAGGAAGTGATCTTCTCGAACAGCATCGATACGTTGAAGACGATTGACGCGCAACTGAATGCAGGATCGAGCGGGTTTGCAGCATCGGATTTTGGGCAGCGGATCAAGGCTGCTTACAACCGGGGCGCCGGCGTGATTCTGGCAGCGAATCTGCAGCAGATGCTGGTCGCGGCGGAGAGCCAAGGGGCGAAGAAGGGCGAGGCGTTTCTCGAGAAGTCGGGCATGAGCGGGGTACGCTACCTGATTGCGGAACATCGCGAGTCGAATGGAACATCCGGAAAATCATCTGAATCTGCAATTCTCCGGCCAACGGCAGCGCGTGGCTTCGTGGCTGGGCAGCCCGGCGCCGATGGGCTCGCTGGATTTTGTTTCGCCCAATGCGGCGCTCGCGGTGGCCGGTGTTTCAAAGGATCCGGCGGCGATTGTGGATGATCTGATGGCCATGGTGTCGGAAGGCAAAAATGGCGCGGATAAGTTGAACGAGGCGCAGGCCGAACTGGGCATTGATATTCGCAACGATCTTGCCGGGAACCTGGGCGGAGAATATTTATTCGCTCTGGATGGGCCGGTGCTGCCGACGCCATCGTGGAAGGCCGTGATCGAAGTGCGCGATTCTGCGCGGTTCGAGACGACGCTGGAACGGCTGGTGCAGGGAGTGAACGCTCATGTGCAAGGGCAAGGTGGACACGGCATGACGATTGACGCGAGCCAGGTGGGCGGACAGACGTTTCATAGTGTGCATAATACGACCACTCAGGCGTTGTGGTGGCGGAGTATACGTATGCCGATGGATACATGATTGTCGCTCCTACGCGGGCGCTGCTGATGGATGCACTGCGTGCGCATTCGACAGGGGACACGCTGGGGCACTCGGCGAGCTTCAAGGCGCTGCTGCCGGTGGATCAGAATGAGAACTACTCGGCGGTGGCGTATCAGAATCTTGGGCCGGTCTTGACGCCGTTGCTTTCACAGATGAGCGGCCAGTCGGCAGACGCATTGAAGAAGCTGGCTTCGGACGCGCATCCGACGGCGATCTGCGCGTGGGGCAAGGACGCAGGGATTGAAGTCGCGAGCAACAGCAACCTGTTCGGATTCGATTTTCTGACACTCGGCAGCCTGCTGCATGGCGGCCCCAAACCAGCACTTCCGGCTGCGGAACAAATGCAGTGAGATCGACGTAAGAGAAGACATGGGCGTGATCGAACTTGATCGACTGGAGGTGCGGCTTGGCGGCCGCACCGTCCTCAATGGACTGACGGGAGAGCTACGCGGTCACGCTATCGGGTTGCTGGGGCCAAACGGTGCGGGCAAATCGACGCTGATCAATACGCTGCTTGGATTTCACGAGCCGTCGGGCGGCGTTGCCAAAGTGCTGGGCCTGGATGCGCGGGTGGATCGGATGCGTATCCGCCAGAGCGTCGGCTACATGCCGGAGAATGATTCCTTCATCGGCAACATGAACGGCGTTCGCTTTGTGCGCTACATGGCGGAGCTTGCGGGACTGCCTCCGGCTGAAGCGCTGGAGCGCGCACACGAGGCCCTGTTTTATGTGGGGCTCGGCGAAGTGCGCTATCGCAAGATCAGCACGTATTCGCTGGGCATGAAGCAGCTGATCAAGCTGGCGCAGGGATTGGCGCACGGGCCGAAGCTGCTGATCCTGGATGAGCCGACGAACGGACTCGACCCTACGGCGCGCCAGCGCATGATTCAGCTCATCAAGGACATTCGCAAACAGGGCGGTACGCATCTGCTGATCTCGTCGCATCTGCTGCGCGATATCGATGAGACGTGCGATGAGGTGCTGATCTTGAACAAGGGGCGCATTGCGGCGATTTCAAACATTGAAGAGGAGCGGCGGTCGCATCGGAACTTCATCGAGATGGAGATGATCGGCAGCACCGAGGCATTTGCGCAGAAGATGCAGTCGCTGGGATGCGAGTGCGCGAGTTTTCGCCGGCGGCCGCGTGAAGCTGGTGATGCCGGATGCACTGAGCGCGAAGGATTTGTATCAGACAGCGGCGCAGTTTGGAGTGCAGATCAGAAGAATTCAGCAGCGGCGTGATTCGCTCGAAGATATTTTCCTGCGGGCGATGGAGTACGAGGGAGGCCGGGTCGACCATGTCCGTGTTTGATCATGATTACCGGCCGTATGAAGGCCGCCTGACTCCGCTGGGGACGCGTCCGCTGGTGCTGGCGCGGTATGCGCTGAATGAAGCGTGGTCGTCGAAGATCACGATCGGCTGTTTGTGCTTTCGCTTCTGCCCTGCCTGGTAGACCTGGTGATTATTTATGTGGCGGATAATCCGATGGCGCGGGCGCTGATCATGCGCGGCGGCCCGGCACTCGATATCGATCGGACCTTTTTCCTTCGTGTTCTGGAGACGCAGTGCTGGTTTGCGCTGGTGCTGGCGGCATGGATCGCGCCGCGGCTGGTGTCGTTCGACCTTGGCGATAACGCGCTGCCGATTTTGTTGAGTCATCCCATTTCGCGCTTCGGCTACCTGCTGGGCAAGTTTGTCGCGCTGGCTCTTTCGCTTTCCTACGTTACATGGATTCCATGCCTGATGTTGTTTGTCTATCAGTGCTATGCTTCGCCGCAGGCCTGGGGGATGGCGAATTTTTCACTGGCGCTGGGGATTTTCGCAGGGGCGGTGGTGTGGGTTTTTGTGCTCTCGATGGTGGGTTTGGCGGTATCGGCGTGGGTGAAGTGGCGGGTGATTGCGACGGGGGCGATTTTCGCGGTGGTGTTTGTGCCGGCGGGCGTGGGCGGAATGGCCACTTTAATTCTGCGGACCAGATGGGGATCGCTGCTGAATCTTCCGTTCATGATGTCGGAACTTTGGCAAAGGATGTTGGGTGCGCCGGCGCCGCTTCGTATGAACGGTCGATTTGAACTGCCGACTTTTCCCATAGTGGTTACGCTGGTGATCGCGTGCCTGCTGTGCGTGGCGGTGTTGAATGCGCGTATCCGCGCGCGCGAGGTGGTGCGCGGATGAACGCAGTGACAGACACAATTCGTTTCGAAAATGTCTCGAAGTTTTACGGTGAAGTGCTCGGCGTGAACCGGGTTTCGCTGACGCTGACGCCGGGGATTTCGACGCTGGTAGGGCCGAATGGATCGGGCAAAACCACGCTGATGAACCTAATGACGGGACTGGTGCAGCCATCGCGGGGTTCGGTCTCGGTGCTGGGACTGTCGCCGTCGAATGCGACGGAGTTTTTCTGCAACGTAGGGTACTGCGCGCAGTTCGATTCATTCCCGCGCGGGCTGACCGGCTTCCAATTTGTGCTCGACGGCCTGATGCTGTTTGGCATGTCGGAAGAAGACGCACACGCGTTAACGGTGGAGGCCCTTGACCGCGTTCAACTGCAGAGTGAAGCGGCACATCGCAACATTGCGGGATACAGCAAAGGAATGCGGCAGAAGATCAGGCTGGCGCAGTCAATCGCGCATCACCCGCGAGTGCTGGTGCTGGATGAGCCGTTGAACGGGCTGGATCCGATGGCAAGGGCGGAGTCGCTGGCGCTATTCCAGGAACTAGGGCGGCAAGGGATGCACGTGGTGATTTCGAGCCACATTCTCGACGAGGTGGATCGGATCTCGGATCGCGTAGTGCTGATCACGGGAGGCTATCTCATTGCGCAGGGAAACATCCACGATGTGCGGAAGGAAGTGCGCGACAAGCCGATGCAGGTGCTGATTCGCTGCGACAGTCCCGAACTGCTGGCGTCGAAGATGTTTGCGGTGAATCACTGCGTGGAGGCGAGGCTGCACGCGGATGGGCATGGCGTGTTTCTGCGAACGGGAGATATAGACCAGTTCTATCGATTGCTGAACGAGATAGCCGCTGAGGGGTTGGTGAAGATTGAGGCAGTGGCTCCGGCTGATGACAATGCAAACGCCATCTACCAGTACCTGATTGGTTCAGACGGGAGCGCGTCATGATGCAGCAGAGCGTGGGAAGCGCGATCGGCATTCTGCGGCAACAGCCGTGGTCGTTGTGGTGGGTTCAAGCGCGACGGCTTACGCGCATTGAGATCAGGCGAAACCTGTTTACGCGACGGGCGTGGTGGATCTATTTTCTTGCATTTATTCCGGCGGTTATCATCCTGCTTCATCTGCTCATCGACCCCCACGCCGGCCTGGCCATGGGCGACGACACGGAAGTGCTGGCGGGTGTGGTGCAGCTTTACTATGTGCGCTTGGGGATCTTCTTTGGGTGCCTGGGTATTTTTTCTCGTCTGATTCGTGGCGAGATGATCGAGCGGAGTCTGCACTATTACCTGCTGTCGCCGGTGCGCCGAGAAGTGATCCTGCTCTCGAAGTTTTTTGCAGGCGCGGTGAGTGCGGTGCTGCTGTTCGGCGTTGCTGTGCTTGCCGATTTTGCGCTGATGTATGCGGGATACGGCGCGGCGGGCCGGGACTTCATGATGCATGGGCCGGGGCTGGTGCAGATCGAAGCATACCTGCTGATCGTGGTGCTGGGTTGCCTGGGATACGGATCGATCTTCCTGCTGTTGAGCCTGATGTTTCGCAATCCCATGCCGGGCGCAATGCTGCTGCTGGGGTGGGAGGCGATCAATCCGGTGATGCCTTCGCTGCTGCAGAAATTCAGCGTGGCCTCGTATCTGCGCCACCTGATGCCGGTGAGTGTTCCGGCGGAGGGCGTGTTTGCGCTGCTTACCGTTGAGACAGAACCGGTGTCGGCATGGCTGGCGGTGCTGGGTCTGCTGGCATTGATCGCAGTGGTGCTGACGTACACGTGCTACCGGATGCGGCGGCTGGAGATTCGCTACACGACGGAGTAGCGCGATTGCCCGACTCTTTGACTTCACCGGGTGCAAGTTCTGCAGGACCCCTGGGGTCGAGGTTCGTGGTTTCTCACCCATGCCAACGATGAAGCTGTTGGCATGGATGGGCACGCAGGCATCCAGGCACCCACTTCCAAAAACCGAATGAACCGATGAGAGACTGGATCAAGCCATTGAGGCGGCGAGCGCTTTGACGCCGCGCAGATCAATTTTTCCTGTGCCGAGAATGGGGAATGCGTCGACGTGGAAGAACGCGGCGGCGCGCGGTTTCCAGAGGGCGGGCAGATCGCACTGAGCGAATTTTTCGAGCACGGGAGCGAGCTTGTCTGTCGAGAGCGTTGAGATGACGACGATGCGCTCGCCTTTCTTTTCATCGGGCAGCGCGGTGACGGCGAATACCTGCTCGGTGACGCCGGCCAGTTCCTGCAGCTTGTCTTCGATGCGGATGTGCGGAACCATTTCGCCGCCGATCTTGCTGAAGCGCGACAGGCGGTCGGTGATGGTGAGGAAGCCGTCTTCTTCCATAATGGCGACATCGCCTGTGGTGTACCAGCCATCGTGAAGCACTTCGGCGGTCTTCTCCGGCTTGCCGAGATAGCCCTTCATCACATTGGGACCTTTGACGAGGAGCATGCCCGGAGTGCCGGGTGCGACGGGCAGGCCAGTATCGATATCGACCACGCGAACGGTGACGCCGGGCAATGGATGGCCGATTTTGCCGCGGCGCGCACCGACCTGGCGGAAGCCCGGAGCGCGGAAGTCGCGGCCATTGACGGTGACTACCGGCGAGCATTCGGTGCAGCCGTAGCCCTCGAGCGGGCGAATGCCAAAGGTGTCTTCGAAGGCGAGAGCCACGCGATCGGCGAGCTTTTCTGCGCCGACGAGCACGAATTGCAGGCTGCCAAAGCTTTCAGGCGTACAGCGTCGCATGTAGGCCTGAAGAAACGTCGGCGTCGCGATGAGGAACGTGACGCGATATTTCGCGACCAGTTCGCCGATGACCTTGGCGTCGAGCGGATTGGGATGATAGACGACGCCAACGCCGTTCGCCGCGGGCATCCAGAGAGCGGCCATGAATCCGAAAGAGTGGAAGAAGGGAAGGATGCCGAGGATCTTGTCGCGGCCGTCGAGCATGAAGACCTGCGCGACCTGCTGGATGTTGGAGCCGATGTTGTAGTGCGTGAGCATGACGCCCTTGGGATCGCCGGTGCTGCCGCTGGAAAAGATCACGGTGGCGAGATCGTCGACATTGCGCTTGCCGGGAGCGGCGCCGATGGCTTTGCGCAGAAGAGATTGAGGCATGGTGGATGCCAGGCAAGAAGCGCGAGAGCTTCTCGGTGATGCGCGGTGCGGCAAGTACGTCTTCAAGATAGATAGTGCGGCCGGGAATTTCGAGTTTGGGGAAGCGCTCGACGAAGGCTTTTGATGTGATGACCACATCGACGTCGCACTGTTTGCGCGCAGGAGGCGATCACCTCGCTTGACGATGTGTAATTGAGATTGATGGGGATGCGGCCGAGCAGCGTGAGCGCATAGTTGGTGAGTGCGCCGCCGACAGACGGAGGCAGCAACATGCCCACCATCCGCCGATCGCCGATGGCTGGGCGAAGGCGGCGAGCGATGTACATGGTTTTGGTGAGCGCGGATAAGAAACGTACTTTGGGTGTTTTGCCGTCGGCCATCATAAAGCGCAGCGGGAAGCGGCGAGCGGTGCGGACAAAGGCGCGATCGAGGGTGTGCATGCGGCGTTTGCGGCGCGGAAGGCGTCGGCCTGGAATTCCTGGACGGCGGTGCGGACGTAGATGGCGGTGGATGTGGGCGGCATGGGCGCGCCGAAACTTACGGTGACGGGATAGGGAATGCGACGGGGGATTTTCCAGAGAAAGCGGCCGCGCTCGAAGCTGAAGATGCTGCCCCACACGCCATCGAGATTGACGGGGACGATGGGGACTTCGACGCCTTTCATGATGCGTTCAAGGCCGCGGCGGAAGGGAAGCAACTGGCCGGTGCGCGTGATCTGGCCTTCCGCGAAGATGCAGACTATTTCGTCCTGGCGCAGCGCGTCGCTGGCGGTGTGCAGCGAGCGGATCATGTCTCGGGGACGCTGTTCGCTGGAGATGGGGATGGCCTTCATCATCTGTGCGAATGGCTTGACGAAGCTTGTTTCGTAGATGCCCTTGTACATGAGGAAGCGGATGGGCCTGTCCGTTGAGGCTATGAGCAGCGCCGCATCGACGAACGACATGTGGTTGCAGACTAGTAGCGCGCCGGTCCTGTCGGGGAAGTTGTCGCGACCGAGAACTTTGACGCGATAGATGGTGTGGGTGAAGAAGAACAGCAGCAGGCGACCGAACCACTCGGCAGCAGGAAGAGGACGTAGGCGGTTCCAGCGGCGGTGATGAACGAGGCGGCGACGATGACGTCCGCGCGGATCGAGATGGACGCGTATTTTTGTGAAGACGTAGTAAACGCCGGCAGAAGAGGGCGATTCCGACAAAGGAAAGTAGATTGGAGGCGG
>CAWKNV010000010.1:0-97792 GCA_963851155.1 uncultured Acidobacteriaceae bacterium | reverse complement strand
ATTCGCAACAATCCGGCCAATCCCAGACCCTGGTCATATCTACTTCATCAATCATCCTTGTGAATGAACCTAACTCAAGCCCAGCCGCTCATGGCTGCACGTCGAGGCAGTGTCCGCCGCGCCAGCGGCTTCGTTCTAGTCGCCATCCTGGACAAGTGAACCCGCGATAATGTCCTTTTCCTCAGGTCGAGCCTTAGTTGTTCAGGCTAAGACGTTCATGCGACCGAGCTGTAATCGAACTCCCAAACCGAACCGCATATATTGTGGCCTGGTGCTTCAAAGAGCACCTCCGCCACGCTCGGTACCTGTTCGCGCAGATTGCAGCTGCAGAGGAGGCGATCGCAGAGCCGGGGCGTCACCAAGATCCTTATTGAGGCACAGGCTAACCGAGGCTGAACTTGTTATAACCGGAGAGCAAAACAATCCGCGACCTGAAGTCACACCCGAGGCTGATGCCCTCTATACAGAGACATTTGCCCGCGAACGACGGCGCAGGCGCAATTCACTCTTCCTCAGTTTCGGAGAAATCGTATATGGAGGCTTTGTCGTTCATGATTCGATTATCGCGATGCCAACCGGTAAATTACGGCTCGGCGGACGGCGTCATGTCATTGATTTGCCTCCGTTCCTCGCGGGTCCAAGCGTGGTGATGGCAATTCTCGTCGGGCTCTTGCTTTTGGCGGGCCTTCTCTTGGGGCGCAAGTGAATGACTCTTTAGCAGAACCGCACGACGCTCGAAGTTCGCGGAGGAGTTAGGTCTTCCGAGGCCGTTGCTTTTCGGAGATCGAACGAATGATCAGCTTGCCTTCGCCCGATTTCACGAAGGGCGGCTCAGCCTGCGCCGCAGCAGCATCAAGTAATTCCTTAACCTCGGGCGTTCTCAGTGTCGCGGCGCCGTCGAGCCTGACAAATCGATTCTGCTTCCCACTTCCCTGAAGTATTCCGCGGGGATCGGGGAGGCTCGCTCCGTGATAGAAGTTGAGGCCGATTCCCTTTGCGTTTACAGCGAGCGATGCGACGCAGTCGGACGGCCGCTCTGTGGTGCAATAGCCGATCACGAAGAAGTTGTAGTTGTCATATACGAGTTCGTTCGCGGTCGGGAAGCGCATGCGCATCGCTGACCTGCACTCCACAATCTGCTTGCCTAATTTCCGATCGAACTTGGCAATGAATAACTTCAACTGCTGTTCCGCCGTCTGGGGCATGCAGCTCATCTTAGCGAGATCATGCGCTTTCTCACAAACTTCAGCCCCGGTTTCCGAACTCAACCGAGCGATCAAGTATGGCAAGCCCCCCGGGATTGAGTAGCTCTCGGGCTTTGCCGGTTCTGGTCGAGGCCAGAAACTGAGAGAACACGCAGGAGTTCGGTCATGGGACTTCCACGAGTAATATTGCTGACGGAGTATTCACGCATAGGATCTCCGCAGCGAAATCACGTTCAACAGAAAAACTTAATCGGGAGAGAAATCATGGCAATGAATCGGCGCGAATTCATCGCTGCATCGGCGGCGGGGTCGGCAATCTTGCGGGCGCCCATAAAAGCCTTCGCGGCCTCGACTGGAAATATCCAGGCGACGATCGATGCGAGCAAGAGTGGAGCGCCCATTAGTCCGATGATTTTCGGCGGGTATATGGAGCCGGCGACGACCCAGGTGTGGGCCGAGGTTTTGACCGACAGAAAATTCGCTAACGCGATTACCAGCGCCCCCACTCCGCTTCCGACGAATCCTTTTTTCCGGCGGTTCTTTGGCGAGCCCTTCAAGCCGGTTGGTCCGGAAGGAACAGTCGAAATGGATACCGAGCGCCCCTTTGTCGGCAAACATAGCCCGCGCGTGAAACTCGATTCGAGCCGAGCCCCACGGCATACGGCAATCGCGACTTCGCATTGGCAGCGAAAGACCTACGAAGGCCGCGTCTTTCTGGCCGGCGATCCCGGAGCAAAGATCAGGTTCGCCTGGTCTGGGGGCCGGGCGCCGGCGACTCCCAAAGCATCACCATCCCACCGCTTACCCGAGAGTACCGGAAGTTCCCTTTCAAGTTCTCTCCCGCTGCCGACACCGAAGAAGCGCGTCTGGAAATCCTGGGCACCGGCACCGGCGCATTTCACATCGGCGCCGTGTCTCTGATGCCTGCCGACAATGTGCAGGGATTTCACGCCGGCATGATCCGGCTCTTCAAGGAAGAGGGCTTCAAAATGTTCAAGTGGCCGGGCGGGAACTTCGTTTCCGCTTACGACTATCGCGATGGCCTTGGCGATCGCGACAAGCGGCCGCCGCGCGCTGCAGCCCATGTGGTCCGACAGGGTAGAGTCGAACGACGTCGGCCTTCATGAGTTCATCGCCCTTTGCCGGATGGTTGGCGCCGAGCCCGACCTGGCGATCGACAGCGGCTTCGGCTCGGCTCGCGAGGCCGCCGAACAAGTGGAATACTGCAATGGCTCCGTCGAACACTCGCATGGGCAAAATGCGCGCGGAGAACGGCACCCGAGCCTTTCAATGTGCGTCTTCTGGACCATTGGCAACGAGATGTATGGCCCCTGGCAGTACGGCCACATGTCGCTCGACCAGTATTGGGTCAAGCACAACGACATCGTCGAGGCCATGAAGGCGGTTGACCCCAACATCAAGGTCACCGTCTCCGGAGCAAGCATCTGCGAAAAGTCAGTGGATGCCGCGGAAAAGAAAGGCAACTTCTTCCCCAGCATGTGGGAGCCGCCGATTCACTGAACAGCTTCCCTTCGAGTTCGGCAGCCATCTACGACTGGGACGGATGGCTGCTCAAAAATTGCGCCGACAATATCGACTTTCTCTCCGAGCACACCTACGCCTATCCCGACCTGGCTTTCGATGAGGAAAAGCAGCTTTATGTGGATGTCCAGGATGCCCTGCAATTCAGGGCCCGCCGGCTGGCGAATCGCATCGGCGGAGCCTTCGACTGCTGGGACAGGTATGTGAAGCAAATGCCCTGGCTGAAAGAGCGGGATATCAAGTTCATCTTCGATGAATGGGGCAATCGTCTCCGCGGCTCCGCACGACGGCCAGAATCGATCGCACTGCCGGGCATGCTTACGCCGCTCTCCTACGCGCTTTGCCTCCACGAAATGTTTCGGCACTCTGATAAGATTTCGGCGAGTTGCGCGACGGGAGGTCTGCGGGTGCTGACGGATATCAGCGGCGACGGGGTGGGCTTTTCGGCTGAGGGAGTCGTGATGAAATTGATGCAGACGCACTTCCTCGATGCGCGCCCGGTTCCTATCGATGGCGATTCGCCTCAGCAACAGGTGCGGGGCACGAATTTTGTGGACAAGGGTCCCACGCCCACTGGAAGCCCGACTTATCCTCTGGATGTTCTTGCTGCGTTTTCGGGTGACCGCAAAAGATCGCTCATCTCGATTGTGAACCCCACCGAGGAGGGGCACAACCTGACCGCGAGAATCAGGGGAATCAAACTGCGCGAGCGAGGCAAACTGTACCAGATCGCGCCGCCTGGCGTGAACTCCGCCAACGAGGCGGGCAAGGAGCCTCAAGTCAAAATCGTTGAGACTGAGCAGACGGGATTCCCTGAGACTGTGCAGGCCCCACCTGTCAGCGTGAGCCTATACGAATTTGAAGTGGAGAACGCGTGAAGGGTCAGCATGAGAGGTCCGGCAGTCTCTGGTCCACATCGGATAATTCAAAGCCAGTGTCGAAAGAGGATTTATGGTGAAGAAAGCAGGCGATCTGCATCCGCGGCGAGAATTTCTTAAGCTGGCCGCATTTACAGGCGCTGCAGCGCTGGCGGGGAGATCAGCTCCGGCAGGTGCGGAGCAGCCGGGTGCTCCGTTACCGGTGAACACCTCTGAGGGAGAAAGCAAGATGGAGTTCCTTCGCGTCAGCGGCCGCCACATCATCGATACCAAAGGAAATAGAGTTCGCCTCAGGGGGACCTGTCCTGGCGGCTGGATGAACATGGAGGACTTCATCAACGGCCATCCAGGAGCGGAGCATACCTTACGCGCGCAGATGGCAGAAGTGCTGGGTCCCGCGAAGGCGCAGTTCTTCTTCGATCGCCTGTTGGACTACTTCTTCAATGAAGACGACGTTATCTTCCTCAGGAAAGCGGGCGCGTCGGTTGTCAGGATTCCGCTGAATTACAGGCATTTCGAAGATGATGCCGCGCCTTTCAAATACAAGGAAGCGGGTTTTGCGCGCCTCGATCGAGTGTTGAACGACTGCGAGAAGCACGGGCTCTATGTGATTCTCGATCTCCACTCCGCGCAGGGGTGGCAGAACGTTCACTGGCATTCCGATAATGCATCGCGCATCAGCCTGCTCTGGACTGTGTCGTCTTATCAGGATCGCTACGTTGCGCTTTGGCGGGAGTTTGCGCGACGATACGCGAACAGGGCAGAGATTGCGGGATACGACATTCTCAATGAGCCGTGCTCAAACAACGAGATGGGCGACTATCCCTGGAACACTGCTTCCAGCTACAAGCCGCGCTGGGACCGGATGAATTCGCTGTTCCGGCGAGTGGTGTCGGAGATTCGCAAGGTCGACTCGCGTCACATCATCTTTCTTGAGGGGGATAACTACGGGAAGCAGTTCTTCGGCTTCGACCGGCCTTTTGACGATAACGTCGCCTACAGTTCGCATAACTACACTCCCTCCGGCTTTGGCCCCGGCAAGTATCCCGGTGCTTATCCCTCCGGAGCTGGAGCGGCGGCCGGTTCCGAGGTGTGGGACCTGGCGAAACAGGAGCACTTCTTTCTGGAAGCCGAGGGCACACGGTTTACCCAGCAGCATGATGTTCCGTTGTGGGTGGGCGAGTTCGGGTCGGTCTATAACGGGCCGCCGGATGAGAACCCCGATCGGCTTCGCGCTCTGGATGATCAGATTGGCATCTTCGAACGGAATGGCGCTCACTGGACGACGTGGAACTACAAGGACGTCGGCGTGATGGGTATGCTCATGCTCGACCCGGCCTCTTCGTACATGGCACGGATCAGCGACCTTCTCAAGAAAAAGAGAGCGCTCGGCACCGACGACTGGATGAAGTGGCTTCCGGCCACTCCGGTGAAGGACGCAACGGCGCACCTCGCCGGCGAGATTCTTCAGGTGGTGGGCGATCCGCAGATCGATCCACGGCTCAACGCGCGGTGCGTGACGCAGACTCTGTTGTGCTTCTATACAGGAACGCTGATGCAGCCGCTCTACGCGGATCTGTTCAAGGGACTCTCTGAGAACGAGCTGGATCACATTCTGTCTTCATTCTCCGCGAAGCAGTGCGTGACTAACCGAGGCCTGGTCGACGTGCTCAGCAAATACATGGCCCAACCGGCATAGAGGCTGGCCGAACGATCGAGAGTTTCACTCGACAGACGCAGAAAAGCGATTTAGTATGGGCTCGCCTTCGAGCGAACGCGCACGCGCGCACGCTACGGGCGGGGGGTCCATGAAACGCACACTTCTTCCTGTCTTCCTTCTGATGATGGCCTCAGCCGCCGCCTTTGGCGATAACTCCACCATGCCTGACGGCACGGAGTTTCCCATGTGGGAGAAGCCCTTGCACTTCACGCAGACGTACTACGTGGACGGCCAGGCGAAAAATGCCGACGACAACGGCCCGGGCACAAAGGATCATCCGTTCCGCACGATCAATCATGCGGCGCAGGTACTGCAGCCGGGCGAGCGAGTCGTCATTGCAGACAGGCGTTTATCGCGAGGCGATCCGGCCGGCCCGCGGCGGAACGGGGCCGGACGCCATGATCAGCTACGAGGCGGCGCCCGGCGCGAATGTGATGGTGAAAGGCGTCGGCGGTGGTGACCGGCTGGCAGCCCAGCGAAGGCTGGAACTTCGGCCGCGACCCGGAGACGCACCAGCCGGTCAAGCCGTGGGAGCTGCATCTCGACCCGGCGCTCTTTCCCAGTCGGCTATAACCCGTTTGAACTGGACAATGTGACTCGACAACCGTTACTGGATTAACTACGCCAAGGACAACATGGCGACATTACTTCCGCCGGCGCGGCCTGGTGTTCGTCGACGGCAAACCGCTGGAACCGGTGGAAGGACCGCGCGCGAGCTGGCCGGCCCGTCGCCGCGTTCGATGAACTTCTTCAGCGAGTCTTCACTGGGCGCCGCTGTTCCAGGAATTTTCGCCCGATGCAGGCAAAGTGTGGATCGAATCCGACGGCCTAACGCTGCACATCCGCCTGGCAAACGACGACGATCCCTCTAAGCACGTCATCGAGATCACCAACGCAGGAGTCAGTCTTCTCGCCGGCCAAGCGCATATCAGACGTACATCCGCGTGAAGGGCATCACCTTCGAGCACGCGGGCAACGGCTTCCCGGTTCCGCAGAGCGGGCTGGTCTCCACCAACCACGGCAACCACTTCATCTTTGAAGACGACACCTTCGAGTGGGCCAACAGCGTCGGGCTCGACATCGGCAATGAAGACTGGGCGGCAGCGCGCCCGCCGCAGCCCGTGGGCTTCGACATCGTGCGCCACAATGTCTTCCGCTATTGCGGGATCGAGGGCCTGGGCGGAACAGGCGGCCCGCAGAATGCGCTGGTGGAGAAGAACCTCTTCGAGTGGATCGGCTGGCAGGACGCGGCGATGATGTCGGAATCCGGCGGCACCAAGATGCACCGCACCCACAATCTGCTATTCCGCAACAATGTGGTTCGCCACATTCGCCACGCCAACGGCATCTGGCTCGATATCGGCAACGCCAACGACCGCATCACGGGCAATGTTTTCGCCGATATCCCGGGCGACGTAAATCCTCACGCCATTCACATCGAGGGCAGCAATGAGCTCAACCAAATCGACAACAACATCTTCGATCACCTTACCGGCGGCATCCTGATCCGCGACACGAACAACGTGATCGATCGCCTACAATCTGTTCCTGGATTGCACGAAGGTTTGCGTCGATACGGTCTCAGGAATCAACGGACCGCGACCCATCTGGCGGCCACACCAACGACGTGCACAACCTGACGGTGTACGGCAACGTATTCATTCAAGATGGGGCGCTCGGCCATCGAGTTCAACAATCCGCGCAACCAGGCCGACGGCAACGTCTACGGCAATCCTGCCGGCAGGCGGCAGGGGTTCAGCAGCCGTTCCTGCGGGTCAAATTTCCCGATCCGCCCGAATGGGACAACCTCGAATCCTGGCGCGAACAGCACGGCTGGGATCAGAACGGCACCATGGCAGAGATTACGGCTGACCTCGATCCGGACAAACTGGTGCTGACGTTGACCGTGAAGGGAGACGTTAAATCTTCTCCAGTATTCAAGGGAATCGATTCTGACTTCTTCGGTCACACGATATCGGGAGAACGGATGCCGGGTCCATTCAAGGGGCTGTCGTCGACGGGGGTGCGGAATGTCGATCCGCGGTGAAGGGGTTTAACCGCACTTTGGGGCAGAGGGTGGAGATGAAGAAGCGGGAGGGTATCCGAAAGGACAGCAGATGGCAGCGCCATCGACATTTGGCTGTACGTCGACAAGTTTGACTGGACCCTTCTTAGGAATCCCGGGTATCGGCATGAACTTGCCGCGTTTGGGGCTCGATTAGATCTGAGAACACTTTTTCTCAGGCTGACGGTAGCGATAGGCTATCGCTGAGCAATTCATGGGCAAGCAGCTGTCCGAATCGCGGTTCTCAGATGGAACCCACGCTGTTGCCGTCGCGATTGCGATACTTGCCGACCCTTACAAGGAACTACGCAAGCGCGAGATTCATGTTGCTGATGGCTTCGTCAATTTCCTGCGTGCTCTTAAATCCGATCGTGGCGCAGTCCACGCCCGCATTCTGGAAAGCGAACCTCATCGCCTTCACGCGGTCGTCGTGACTATTCTGGAACTGGCCGCCGCCGCACAGCTTCATGCCGATCACGCCGAGCCCTTCCTTCTTCAACTGGTGGATGTGATCGACCACTTCGCTCACGTTGTCGGGATGGTTGGTGTCCTCGTAGGTCGGCCCGTCCATGCGCGCGCCGTTGTGGTTGATGCGGATCAGTCCCACGTCGAGCCAACGGGTGCCCGGCATCTGGCGCAGCGCTGGGAGCCCGTGCACCGAGGCGCCATGCGTGCGGATGATCTTCCTCTGCTGCGCTTGCGAGAATCCCATCCTGCCAGCGTTTCGTAGTCTCCGGCCAGTCAGCCGTGTGCTGCCAGTGCAGCAGCATGATGTCAAAGTATTCGGTCTGCGAGATGCGCCGCAGTTCGTCGAACTTGGCCTGCGCGTCAATGCCCTCGTGGAACGTAGTCACCTTGCTCATCAGCTGGTAGCTGTCGCGCGGCAAACCTTTCAGCGCCTCGCCCAGCATTCCCGGAGTCTGAGTAAGCCTCCGCCGTCTCGAAGAAGCGAATGCCGTGATCGTAGGCATAGCGCACCAGCCGCGTGAACTCCTGCTGGCCCAGCGCGGCCTGAACCGCACCGCCGTCCGTTCCGGTTCCGAAGGCCAGCCGCGTCACCTCCAATCTTGGAGCGGCCCAGCACCACGGTATCGGTCGCTGTGCGCTTGGCGGCGGCCAGCGGAAGGCGTTCCTACGGTCGCCATCGCTCCGGCGGCCAGACCTGTTTTGAGGAAACTACGCCGTGTAGTTGGACTCATCTCGACCTCCGCGGCTCAAGCCGGTGGGGCGAGCCGGATGAGTGGATGTTAGCACGGGAAACGCACGGCCATCCGAGCTCCGGCAGGCGTAACATTTCCGGTATGCTGGATTCCGCAGTTCAACTCAAGACCTTACCGCCCGGGAGCCCCATGAAAAAAGCTGCACTAGCCGTGGCCTGTCACGCTTTGCTTTTGCCAGGCGGCTTTCGCCGCATCCACTATCACTACCCGTGTCGAGGATCCCAAGGCCATTTATGTGGATGTCCTGGCGACGAGTGCTGACAGTTCCGCTGCGTTGCAGGCAGCCATCGATGAGGCTTCGGGCACGGGGCGCGAGGGCATCGTCTTTATCCCTGCTGGGCGTTACACCATCACGCGAACCGTCTATCTCTGGCCGGGCGTGCGGCTCATTGGGTATGGCGCCACGCGACCGGTTTTCGTGCTGCCGCCACAATACGCCGGGGTTCCAGAAGGGCATGGGCGTGATGGTGATGTTCACGGGCCTAACACCTCATGAGCATCCGCGGGCCGGGGATCGCATTGCCTTTCCTCCACCAGGATCAGTGCCGCCGAATGACAATGTGGCCGATGCCAATCCGAATACGTTTTATTCGGCCATGAGCAACATCGATTTCGAGATTGGAGACGGTAATCCTGCGGCGGTGGCGGTCCGCTTTCATGTGGCGCAGCATTCGTTTCTCACTCACATGAATTTTCGCCTGGGCTCAGCGTCTGGCTGGGGTCTACCAGGCGGGCAATGAGGCGGAGGACCTGCGCTTCTACGGAGGGCGCTACGGCAATTCTGACGGAGAAAACCTCGCCGGCGTGGCAGTTCACGCTGATCGACTCGGAGTTCGAGGGGCAAAGCGAAGCGGCCATCCGTGAGCATGAAGTCGGCTTGACGTTGATCCGCAATACGTTTCGCGATGTGCCGAAGGCGATCGATATCGATGAGGGGTATCCGGATCAACTTTGGGTGAAGGACTCGCGCTTCGAGAATATCAGCGGGCCAGTGGTAACGATCAGCCTGGAAAAGAGCCCGCTGACGGAGATTGGATTCGAAAACGCGGTGCTCAGCAACGTGCCGGTCTTCGCAAAGCTGCGCGAGAGCGGAAAGATGGTTGCCGGGAAAGGCGCGATCTATGAGGTGAAGAACTTCACTTACGGGCTGATCGTGCCGGGCGAAGGGCGGATGGGGTCAATCGGCATGCAGTATGAGGCTGCACCGCTCGCCTCGTTACCCGCAGCACTTCCGCCTGCGATTCGAGCGCTGCCGCCCAGCAGCGAATGGGTAAATGTGCGTGCACTGGGAGTGATCGGCGATGGAAGAACCGATGACACTGCCGCATTGCAGCGAGCCATCGGTACGCATCGCGTACTTTATCTTCCGGGTGGGCATTACGTGGTGCGCGACACGCTAACACTCAAGCCGGACACGGTGCTAATCGGCGCTGCATCCTACGCTGACGCAAATCGACCTGCTGGATGAAACGCCTGGATACCAGGGTTAGGTACACCGAAGGCTGTGCTTCTTGCGCCGCCGGGCGGAGAGAACATCGTCAGCGGGATCGGCAGTATTCGCGGGCGGCATCAACCCCCGTGCGGTAGCCGTGCTGTGGAAGGCAGGCGAGCAGTCGCTGATCGATGATGTGCGCTTTCTCGGCGGACACGGCAGCAGCGGCAATCCTTACAACAACGACCATACGGCTGATTCCGATTTGCGCAAGCGCTGGGACGGACAGTATCCGAGCCTGTGGGTTGCCGATGGGGGCGGTGGAACATTCGCAGACATCTGGACGCCAAATACATTTGCGCAGGCAGGCTTTTTGGTATCGAACACGAAGACACCGGGACATGTGTACGAATTGTCGAACGAGCACCACCTGCGGAACGAGATCAAGTTCGATCACGTTGAGAACTGGGACATCAACGCGCCGCAGACCGAAGAGGAGGCCGGAGAGAGCCCTGAATCGCTCTCGCTGGAGATTGATGACTGCCGCAATCTGACCATTGCGAACTATCACGGATATCGCGTAACGCGTTCGCGGGCACCTTTTCCGGCGGCAGTGCGCATCTATCGATCGTCGGATATTCACTTCCGCAACCTGCATGTGAATGCGGAGAGCGGGTATGGTATCTGCGACGACGAATGGCTGCGGCACATTCCTCCGTCTGAGCAAATTCCCGTATGAAAACGCCATCGAGGATATGACGCATCATCTCGAGATGCGTGAACGCGAATTCGCATCGCTCGACATCTCGGCTGACCCGCATCGGCCGCAGCAGAGTGACGCCTCGTCGGTGCTGGAGAAGGGAACGACCGTAAGGAAGTTGGAGGACGGCTTCTTCTCGATTTCAGGGGCAGCAGTCGATGCCGCAGGCAAGCTCTATTTCGTCGACCACCACAACCAGCGCATCTATGGCTGGTCTAAGGAGGATGGGCTCACGGTTGAACGCGACAATCCACTCGACCCGGTGAACCTGGCGTTTGACAAGTCAGGCAACCTGATGGTGATTTCGTCAGCCGGGCCCGAAGGCACCGTGTACACGTTCAAGCCGGGAACCTCCGCCCAAGAACTGACGGTATTGACGCCACAGCCTGTGCAGCCTCACCGCAAAGCCGCCGCGATTCTTCCGGCGAACTGGTGGAACAATGGGGAATTCAAAGATCAGTTAGACCTGAATACGATGCGTTTTACAACGTTGGCTGATCTGTTTGCCGCGGATGCGAACACGCCCAAAACGAGCGAATATGTCTCTGAAGACGGCAGCGTCTTTCTACCCGCGGGCCGGGTGTTTCAGCAGGGCCCGTCGAATGACACATCCGGCTGGCGGTTCAGCGACAACCTCGATACCTATGGATTCCTCGTCGCAGCGCCGGGACAGCGGGTATATGTCAGCAGCGAGTCTGAGGATATTACTTACAGTGCGACGGTGAAACCGGACGGGACACTCGCGGAGTTGAAGCCGTTCGCTCAGCGAGGAGGCGAGAGCGTAGCCGTGGATACGCGCGGGAACGTTTACGTGGCTAACGGGCAAATCTTCGTCTACGCGCAGAATGGGCATCAGATCGCCGAAATCGATGTGCCGGAGCGGCCTTTGCAGCTGATTTTCGGAGATTCGGATCACCGGCTACTCTTCATTCTTTCGCATCACGCATTGTTTGCGGCACAGGTGCGCTAACGATGCCGTGTTTCCAGGCTGATGGGATGATCGGCGATTTGCGATCGGCCGGCGCGCAGGTAGAGTTCCGGATAGAGTCCGTTGACCTTTGCTGGCGCCGATCAGAGTGTACATGGAGGCGGCTTGTTCGCCACCATAGTCCGATCCGGCGAACAGGAAGTTCTTCCTTCCAAGAGCGTCAGCTCTGAGTGCCGTTCGACGGCACTGTTGTCGATCGCGAGCAATCCGTCGTCGGTGTAGTTCGTCTCTTTGAGACCGACCTGAAGCCCATTCGGCGAGTGTTTCGAATGAGGCGCCGCCGACTCTGCTTTGTGATTAAGAATCAGTCTGGAAGTTGTCTCGAACAGACCACCACCATGCCAGCAATCACCCTTCGGCCAAAGAGCGAGTGCGGTCAAGAATGGTGGCCTACTGACGGCAGTCCACGCCTTGGTGTATTCACGATCAGCGAGCGTACGAGAGTTGATCTTGTGGGCAAAGTAGACCAGTAGTGAACCGTCTGGGTTGAGGTCTGAACGCCGCTCATATATACGGCCGTGAAACCATTGCCCAGTCTCAAAGGTGTCCCGGTCAGTGTTTCACTTCACAACCTCGACCCAGTCCGATGGACCGCGACGAAAAATCACACCAACGGGAGCCTCCCGAGCGAGTAAGAAGAACACTCGTGCAGGGACGGGTCCTTTTTCGCCCCTTTTCGTTACCGCTACGTTCTGCATTTCACTCCATTCCAACATAAAGGGTAGCTAGGGGATTGCCGCTACGTGCTCTACCGGGAGAGTCGCCCCGGGGAGTTTCACCCCGAGGCGCTCGCAGAACCGTACGTGAGACTCTCGCCTCATACGGCTCCCATCGAGGAGCCACCACGCGACATGAACCAGTGGGCAAAGAGTTCAGGCGAACGACGGGAGACCGCCGCCGGGCCTTTTCTTTCCGCGCTCACGACCATGGCTTTTGTCCATAGCCGCCGAAAGGCGGTTTGAAGTCCGCTCCTGTAAGCCGACTCCGCAGGGCCCTCCTTCATCGGTTAAGCAGTTACGCACGCTTCCCTGCTGCAATACTCACGTGCTCATGGCGCACTGTCGTCGGCGACTCGCTCATTGACCGAGTCCCGGCCTGGAATCTGGTGATCCGCGAGTGTGGCGTTGCATTCTTTGGGATTACGAACGGGACTACGGTGTGGGCCCCAGCGTCAACCTCTGCACTCGCCAATTCAACAATTCGGCAGCGAACACCGTGTTTTCCGACGGGCACGCGAGTTCGTGAATCCAACCGAACTGGCCTGGGCCGTGGCCGCTCTTTCCAAACACACCCAGCACTCTGCCATCCAATGAAAGTTTATATATGCGCCCCGGGTAGCCATCAGCGGCATAAAGCACCTGATGAGGTCCGGGCGTTATGCAGATCGCCCAGGGCGATCCGTTCAACATGGTCTTGTTCAATGGCGCAGGTGCCTCTTGGGTGGAGGGAGTCTCGGACGGCATGTTTCCCAACCACGGATGGACGTTGTGATCGTATGGAACGTTGATGCGGATCTCGCGCTGAAACCTTCCATCGCCATCGAACACCTGGATACGCCCATTGCCACGATCCGCGACATAGACATTTCCTGCATCGTCCGTCGCAATGCTATGAGGAGTCTTGAACTGCCCCGGACCATTACCCGGTTCACCCCACGATTTAATCCAGTTTCCGTCTTTATCGATTTTGGCGACCCGCGAATTGATATAGCCGTCGCTGATGTAAGTATTTCCGGCATTGTCCCAGGCCATGTCGGTCACTTGCCGAAACTCGCCGTCAATCGCCGGAAGCGGCGGTTTGGGATGCTTGAGAGGACCTGTTTCTTCATCAGAAGATTCCTGCTTGCGCCCAAATACCAGCAGCACGCGGCCTTGCGGGCTGAACTTGATGACCATATCCGAACCCTTGTCAGCAGCCCAGATGTTGTCCTGCCTGTCTATCTTTACAGAGTGCGCATAGCTCCATGCATACAGATTGCGTCCAATTTCTCGAACGTAGTTTCCTTCAGAATCGAACTCCAGCAACTGTGCCGCCGCCGCTCCATAGGCTGGTCCAGTCGTGTTCCCACGGGAGAAGACAAAAACGTGTCCCTTCGAATTCACGGCTACGCCCGCCACTTCTCCGAAGTACTGGTTTGCCGGTAGCTTGAAGAAATCGGTTTGAGACCGAAATTTGATTTCCGGGATGGACTGTTGAGCAAACAGCGGGACAGCCAAGCAAAGCATTACCCCGATCACAGACGCTTTCATGTCCCTGATAGCCACTCGATCAGACATACTCCGAGTGTACCTAAGGAGTTCGTTGAGGGCGCAACGCACCAGAGAGTCTTATTTTTGCACCGAAGTTGGTAACGAAATGTGGCCGGTGATTGATTGCGATGCCATTTGTACGGACGGATCATCGGGTGCCTCGGCCAGCTTGGCGCTGTATTAAGGTCCCCGACCTTCCAACTCCGACTGCCAGTATCTTTCATAGAAATCTACTTGACAATTGCACATATCGATTATACAGAATACTACATAGGGTAACGATGTCTTGCTTTATTGACAACCAGACGTCGGCTTGCCGTCGGAAAGATTTTTCAGGGAAGCCCCCGCGCGTATTCAACCCTTCATTCGTCTATTCCGATAAGCGAGAAGTGCGCGCGGGCTCTTCCAGGCGCTTGAAGTGCATTGCTGGTTAAATTTCGCTCTCTGGAAACGAATCCAAATGTCTTGTAACAAAGTTGCGCTGTGAACCTCGGCACCGCTCAATACCAATAGGGCGAAACGAGTTCCAGGCAAGATCCGAAAGCTTCTCGCCAATGTTGAAGGGCTGTTGAAACCCAATGACCAAGGGGGACACCGATGTCGACTCTTCTTCAGAACATTCGATTCAGCCTTCGCACGCTGGCCCGAAATCGTGGCCTTACCCTTACCGTTCTGCTCACCCTGGCCATTGGCATCGGCGCCAACACGGCTATCTTTACCGTTGACTATGCCACGCTCCTGGCTCCGTTGCCCTATCCCCAGCCCGACCAACTTGTGATGGTCTGGTCGAAGATCCAGAACTTTCACAACGGCGTCTCCGCCGGAGACTATCTCGACTGGAAGCAGCAGAGCACGGTCTTTCAATATCTCTGCGCTTTGAGTGGCAACAGCTACAACCTCGCCACCAAGGATCAGCCGGAGTACGTCAACGCCAGCGTCGAGTGTCCCGCCAAGCATGAGATGGTGGGCCGGCCGCTCTTGATGGGCCGCTATTTTCTGCCCGAAGAAGGCGTTGCCGGCCGTGATCACGTTGTCATCCTCACGTACAAGCTGTGGCGGAAGCTGGGCGCTAATCCCCATATCGTCGGTACGACTCTGCGTCTCAACGACGAGCCCTATACCGTTGTCGGCGTGGAGCAGGACGGTCCCGATGCTCACGGAGAGCAGGTGCAGCTCAGCATTCCGCTGGTATTCAAACCGGAACAGATCAATCACGACTTCCACTGGCTCCAGGTCATGGGCCGCCTGAGGCCTGGCGTAAGCATCAAGCAGGCGCAGCAAAATATGGACGCGGTGACCGCGCACATTGCCCAGATGTATCCCAAAAGCGACGAGGGCTGGGGCGCCTATGTCGAGCCACTCAAAAACGATTATCATGCCCAAAGACCGCATCAAGATGCTCTGGCTGCTGCTGGGTGCCGTCGGCTTCGTGCTCCTCATTGCCTGCGTCAACGTTGCCAATCTGCTGCTGGCCCGCGGCATGACCCGCCAGAAGGAACTCGCGGTGCGCAGCGCGCTCGGCGCCGGCCGAAGCACGATTTTCACTCAGCTTGCTTACGGAGAGCCTGCTCCTCGCGCTCGCTGGCGGAATACTTGGTGTTGGTGCCGGCTATGCCATGCTGCAAGGCCTCGTCGCCGCCATGCCGCCCAATACGTTGCCCACGAGGCCGATCTGCGACTCAACATTCCTATCCTGCTCTTCGCGCTTGCCGCCACCACGCTGGCCGGCCTTCTCGCCGGTTCTGCTCCAGCCTGGTATGCATCGCGCGTCGATCCCGCGGAGACCCTTAAAGAAGGCGGGCGCGCCGGCACCGGCGCCGGCAAGCATTTCCTCCGTCGTATTCTCGTCATCGGCGAATTCGCGCTGGCGCTTGCACTACTGGCCGGAGCCGGCCTCACTATCCACAGCTCCTGGAACCTCGCACACGTCGACCTCGGAATCAAGACGGATCACGTCCTCACCTTCTATCTCCCGATTCCTGAATCGCGCTCAAAAGATCCCGATCAGATGACTGCCTACTATCGCGACATCCTCGCTCATATCGCGGCTGTTCCCGGCGTCTCCCACGCTACCGCCATGACGGGCTTGCCGCCCTATGGCGCCGGGCTTCGGCATGCAATTCATGCTGGAGGGTGGGCCAACCTATGCCAATCCATCCCAGCGCCCTGGCACCGGCTTCGGCATGGTGACTCCCGATTACTTCCAAACCTTCGGTATAAGGCTGCTTTCCGGTCGCGCCTTTAGTGACCAGGACACCGCAGCCACCGTCAAAGTAGCCATGGTCAACCAGGACTTCGTCACCAAGTTTCTGAAAGGCAAAGACCCACTTCGTCAACGCGTACTCGTGGAGCAGCTCATTCCCGGCGTAACCAAGCTGGGACCGTACATCCGCATGGCAAATCGTCGGCACTTTCCACAACGTGCATGCGGCTGGTCAGCGCGAAGAAAATCCGGAGATGCTCATCCCCTTCTGGCAAATTCCCTGGCCGCAATCGGGCTTCGGAGTGCGCACGCAGGAAAACCCTGCCTCCATGCTAAAAAGCATCGCTGCGGCCGTGCACTCTGTCGATCCTACCGTCGCGCTCGCTCAGCCTAAAACGATGGACGAAGTAATCGACGAGTCCATGGCGAACCAGCGGTTCACACTGGTCCTCTTCACCACCTTTGCGGTGGTTGCCCTGTTCCTCGCCGCCCTCGGTATCTATGGTGTGATGTCTTTCTCCGTGGCCCAGCGCTCACATGAAATTGCCCTTCGCATGGCTCTTGGCGCCAGCCGCGACAAGGTTGTCGGCCTCATCATTCGTGACGGCGTGCTTCTGGCAGCAATCGGCCTGGGACTCGGCATGTTCGGCGCCTATTTCGTCGGTCGCGGTATGCAGAGCATGCTTTTCGGAGTGCAGGCGCTCGATGTTTGCCGCATTCATCGCTGTGGCGTTAGTTCTATTAGCGGCCGCAATCCTTGCCTGCTTCCTGCCTGCAAGGCGAGCCGCCTCCGTAGAACCCATGCGTGCCTTACGGACGGAATAGCGCGAGTGTCGGCGCTCGGCTGGCAGCGACGGAGGGAATCGATTCTTTTGTAACAACAGAATGGGCCGCCTGCTAGAGGCGTGTCGGCCCCCCTCAAGAGGGTAATTCGATGGTATTTCCCGCCATTTTAAGAACAAATCACATCGATCTGAATGACGCATTTAACGATGGCATTCAGTACGCTGACTGCGCTCCTTGAGACATGACACAATTCATGAAAATGCAAACTAAAATCCCATTCGCAGAAGAGAAATGCCACGAGCTACGACTTGGCCGGTGGCGCCTCGTCCACTGATCTCGCGCAGATCATGAAGGACTTGACCGTTTTGCGCGAGCAAGTGAAATCCTGGTTGACACAATCCCATCCGAATCTTTGTTCACGACGCATCGAAGCAAAGTTCACATATATGTCAGGTCCTTTACGCATTTCTTGGAGTGCCCCTAGGGGTTCAACGGACAGACTAACGTGTTATTAAGAGCACCCCTCGCACAGGTTGAACGGTTCAGAATCACCGTTGAAATTGGATATCCGGCTACCTGATGGCAAATCCATGGTTGCCGAAAGCGCCGGCCGGTAGGCTTTGCGCCAAGCATGGGTCATCCCCCGCTCAGTCGATCCTCCATAAAGTCAATGCCCCTTCTTCAACCACGGCAAGGAGCCGTCCATCTTGGCTCAATGCGAACTGCGGGTTCGGGGTCAGATACCGATCCTCCACTCGCCCTGCCAACGATGCGTTTCCTACCATTTTCCCAGTTGCTACTTCCCAAATCCCGATCGAATCCGGGACTGCCTCTGTGGTCACCTTACGGTAGGTGCCGTCCTGCTGGTCAATCGGATTCAGCGAATCTGGCTCCTGGTGTTTGATATTTCTCATCAGTAGCACCGCCACGCGTCTTCCATCGCGGCTCAGTCGAGCCTCTCCCTCCGGTCCGTAAAACGCCGCTTCCGCGGGCGGCTTGCTTGTCCACACCGTTTCTCCGCTTAACTTCCGAAACGCCATCGCACCGCTCGAAACTGCCAGCAACCTCTCATCATCCACGATGGTAGGTCCAAAAGTGATATCCCCAAACTGGGTCAGCCGCTCTCGCTTTGCGCAGAACGCCTCTCGCTCCAGTCCGTAAATCAGGTTTGGTTTATCTGCCTCCACTTGCGACGACAAACCGAGATTGTCTGTAAACGTGCCTTGGTCATTCCCGTCGGCGTCGTCTGGGCATTGTTTCAATACTCTCAGGCTCGCAGAGTCCACCACCATCACATGTTTCGCGTTTAGACGCAGCCGCACAGTCCGACCCGTCGTGGAAGTTGCCACATCCCACACTTCGTAGTCCTTCTGCTCATTCGGAACGCTCAACTTTGCTGTCGGGTTCCCGTCTGTGCCAATGCGAATCAGCGTGTCTCCTGCAAAGACCAACGGTGTCCCATCCGATGCCACGCTTAGCGCCACCCGATCCAAAGATGTCGTGGGAAAGTCGATGGTGCGCTGCACATCGCCCTTGCCCGCGCCATTCACCACCAGCAGGCGGAGTTTGTCTCCCTGTCCTCGCAGGGGATTCTTCGGTGCAGCCCCGCTTGCCCAGATCGGCAAAGCCACAAACACATGCCCATTGCCATCCGCCGCCACCGTGCCCAGTCCGAACCAGGCGATCCCGCCTGGGGGCCCCGCTACCGTGTATCCCTTGTATTTTGGCGGTGGATCCGGGATCGGATGTTGCACGCTTAGCTCAGCTCGCGTCATTGATCCATGTGATGCCAGGTCAACCGTTGCGAGCTTCGTCTGCGCCCACCCGCTGCTCATCAGCAGGCCCGCAGTCCACATCAGAACCGCGTGCTTCAACGCCTTTTCGTACATCTTGCTTGCCTTTCACGATCTGTCGAAATAGGTACCAAACGGCCCTCAAATCCCCGTAGACTAGATGCCCACGAACACGACTGCCTCAGGATTGATGCTCGAAGAAACTCATTCCCTACTAAGGCGAGGCAGCCCAGTCGGAGGGATCTTTAACGACCATTCGACTCCTTCAGTGCTGACCGAAGAAGTGACGATGAACACCGGAATACTAACATTTGTTAGATCCTCATCCACGAAAAGCTTGATGCGTTTCTGAAACTAAAACTAACTCACTGCCCATTCTTCTTTATGTTCGTTGTACCAAGAACTTTTCGCCGTCAGCCTATGCAATTTCTTGTTATGTGTCCAACAGAACTACGCCAATCAGCCATACGGCAAAGTATCAGGAGCCCTGGTCTGGGAACGACACGAAGATTTTTGCGGTAGGGCTTGCGGTAATATACTCGCCATGGTTCGCGCCATTGTTTCTCTCACGTGTTTGCTGTCAGGCAGTTGTCTCTGGGCGCTCGCTGAAGAGCAACCGTCCTATCCCTCGTTTGACTACGGGGCGGCCCGTGCACATGAAACGCAGCGTTACCGCCACACCATCGCGCTTGCAGGTGTACGTCCTGGCTTCCATCAGGTTCACGTCACGGTTACTGTATCTTCCGTCGGCGATGTGATATCCGTCGACGCCGACCCTGAACCCGATTTGGCGAAGTTCCGGCCCAAAATTCAAAGCGAGATAACTCAGTGGAAGTTCAGGCCGTTTGAGATAGAAGGCAAATCAGTCGTTGCAAACCTTGAAGAGTACATTGATCTTGTGCCCGCGGAGCGGTTGCCTACGAAGCACGTTATCCCGCCAGTTCTACGGCCAAACTCAATAGTCCGCATACAGCTTCGCAGGTCGGCGTGCTTCGGCAGATGTCCTGCCTACACCGTTACGGTTACTACGGGGAGTATCGTCTTCGATGGCGCTCGGTTTGTTGCTGCCACCGGGAAGCACACCGATAAAACCGAACCGGCTAAGGTTCGAGGTCTCGCAAAGCGATTCATCGACAGCGATTTCTATTCCATGGATTCAAAATACGCGGCAACTGTGACAGATAACCCGACCTATGTGCTCTATATTTCCATCGACGGGCACTCGAAGGAAGTGGTTGACTACGTCGGCTCCTGGGAAGGCATGCCCGCAGTCATTACGGATCTGGAAGACGAAGTCGATGCCTTCGCACATACAGCGCGCTGGATCAAGGGTCCCGATCAAATGACCCCGGAGGCGGAGCCATGAATGCGTGGGAAGGGCACATTCGCGCCGTTCTCTACGGGGTCCAATTCGAGAAGAATCCGCTGGATGGCCTCGATCGGGTAATGCAACAAGTCGCGCAAGCTGGCGCTCTCTCAGCTCGTCCAGAACAGTACCTGGCGTCTATCCAAACCGCGCTGGCCGGCGAGACGCCCTTAGCGGAACTGATCCCGCAGCCGCATTCGGAAGAGACGGTCCGGCAATATCTAAGAGCACTTGAGCGTCGGATTCAGTCCATTGTTTAATTTGCAAGGCGGTGTAGTCCCGGTTTTGCTTGGGCGCCGCGTGGTGGTCCGTCGGCGCGATCAAGAATAGACATTCACAGCAAACCGGCGACTGATCAGCATCACACAAGAGCCGCGGCATGGTGAGAGAGTTCTCTGTTCTTCCATGATTACGAAACTCCAATGTGTGAAAACAGCGGAAGAGTCGAAAATGTGGCCTAAGCATAGTCCGGCCGATCGCCGGATGAAAGCAAAGGATGACGCCCCGTCCGATATTTTGCGTCCATGGATTTGAGACAAACCGGCCGTTCGGGCAATTCTTTGTACTCTCGTGAAATTCCTCGGCAGGACGCCGAAAAACGATAGTCTTTTGCTGTCCTCGAATGCTACGCTCTTCGAATCGGAGTGGAGAACGATCGGTACTCCGGCCGTTCTCCCAGTTACTGAAGCTGAACCACAAGAGGACGAACGCAATGATGGACGCAGGGTCTGTAACGAGAGTCATGCAGATTGCCGCTGTGACGGCAATCTTGGCCGCAATCGCTGTGGAAGCTTCAGCCCAGACAGCGGGACAAGCTAATCCTCCGGCCGATGGTGCGGCCAGTCCGGTCCAGTTGCAGCCTTACACCGCGCCCGATCAAAGTGCATCCGTCGGCGTTCCCGCCGGATGGACGGTGACCAAGGGCGTAAATGCCGTCATTCAAATGTCCGGCCCTCAAGGCGAGGCGATCTCCCTCGGGAACGGGATTTTCGTTAAGAACGGCCCATTCCAGCCCAGTCTGCAGGGAATGGGCCCGATCTCAATGTCGATGCCATATCAGGCCACACTCGCGCAGAAATACGCGATGGTCTGGAAGGCAGCCACTGCTCAGGCCGGCGATCCGACCGAGCAAGTCACCATCATCTCGGCTACTCCCATTCCGCTGGGCAAGATCGCTGAGTGCGGCATCTTTCTTGGCTCTCAGACCAATAAGAAGGGCCCATCGAAATTTGAGTCGCGATTCTGCTCACTGCCGATGGACACAAACGGTATCTTCAAACTCTTCTGGATGAACGCTACGATTCCAGACGCCCTAGCCAAACAGGAGCGCCCGATAGCGGAAGCCGTTCTCTCCAGCTACAAGCCGTCTCCGAATTCCCTGAAGCTGATTCTCATGCCTTCGACGCCACCCATGCCCCCACCAATGCCGGGACCTGGTGGAGGTGGTGGAGGCGGGTCCGACCCAATGTACGGAGAAAGGATGGCGGAGCAGAGCGCCACGTGCATGGACCTGGGGGTCATCCGCGAGGTGCCAGAGAGGAAACTGCCCGATTACTGTAACTGAAAACGCCGGCAATGTTCGCCGCCATTAAAAAGATGGTCGAGCGGGTGGGTCAAACCTCCTGCCCCTCAACCCAAGACCATTTGGTGCGGCGCTTTGTAGCTAGTTCTTGGTCTGCTCTCCGGAATCGCTGGCCTTTTAGTTTCGTTTGCTCCTGTCGCTGCTCTTTTCACTACCTTTACCGCTTCCCTTGCCGGATCCTGAGCCCTTCTTCGATCCGCCTCTGTGACTACTGCCTCCACCACAGGAACTGTCTCCGCCGCTGCCACCCGTAGATGGCTTTCCCATCGACGAATCTAATGGAACGATGCTTATCGAGCCAAACAGAACCCTCATCATCATTCTCGATCGCTATCGAGAGATTCGCACTGCAGCCGATCGGACTGTGCGCATTGGCATAATGGAATCTTCGTGGGCATTTCTCCCACCGGGTTCATTCAGTGAGTCGCGAGGTTGAAGAAATGCGTATCAAAGCCTACCAACTCAAGCCCGGTCTAAATGGGTTTGTTTGGGACACGCAGTGCATACACTGCATCATCGACATCAAAGATGGAAAAGGAAGTTTTCAGTTTCTCGATCCAAGCCGGGAAAAGCTCATTCGGTCGCTATTTAATGAGCCATCAAGCACCTTTGTTGCAGCAGGAAAATCACCAGACGGAGTCTACTTTGACGCCCTGGAAACTCATCCCGCATGGAGCTTTGAGGCTGTAGAGGCAATCGTGAAGGAAGAGCTCTATGGCTTCAACCTAGGCGCGACGATTGAATATGATGCGCTTGAGCTGGGCAACTCCTGACAGCCAAACGCCGCCGGGCCGCGGAATTAAGCCGTAGCGACTGGGAAGTAGCCCAAGATTCCTGGGTTCGTCTGTCGACGTTGAAACTCGCATCGTCTCCACCTATCTGCATTACTTGCGACTCGTGTAAACTCTGAAGCATTCTGTTGACTTCTTAACCTTTCCTGCACCGCGAGGTCCTCTGCATGGTGAGCCCGCGCTTCCACCCCAGACGCTGCGGATCGGCAATGCCGCTGGCTCTGATGGCTGCTCTGCTGCCCATGCAACTCGCCAGCCAGACGACCCAGACATTGTCCCCCGGCCGTTCAGCGTCGGGAACGCAGGTTGCGGGTTCGCAACTGTCGCGTGACGAACAGTCCCGCTTGGATCAACTCCACTCAGCGCTGAATTCTGCAATTACGGCTCGCGATGCACGAGCTGTGGCGAAGCTGCAGAATCAGATCGGCGAGCTGTGGTTCCGTGCTGATAATGCAGGCAGTGCACTGGAAGCCTACAACCGTGCTTTGGAGGCGGCAAAACAGGCACAAGATGCGGAACAAGGCGTGACGGCGCTCAACGGGCTGGGCAACCTGGCTCGTAATGCCGGTCAATTCCCGCAGGCTCTGCAGGCATATCAGCGTGCCCTTGAGGTTGCCACGGCGCAAAATGTCACGGCGGGGAAAGCGGATGCGCTCAATGGTCTTGCGCTCCTCTCAGCCGCTCAAAAACAACCGGGAAAAGCATTGGAGTACGCGAGCCAGGCCTTGGATATCCGACGCTCCCTTGGCGACCACGCCGGAGAGGCACAGATTCTTGCTGAGATTGCCACCGGCTACAACGCCGCGGGAGATCAAACGAACGCACTCAAATACGCGGAGCAGGCCCGCGATGCTTTCCATGCGGCTGGCGATGGGCGCGGCGAGGCCATGGCGCTCATCGGCATGGGCGACATCTATGGCAGTCTCAGAAACAAGAAAGCGATGGATTATTACGCGCACGCTCTTGCCATTGCCCGCCAATCGAACTTCCCGCGCATCCTGGCAACAGCACTGAACAAGTTGGGCGCCGGCGAAAATGCGCTTGGAGAAAACCAGAAAGCGCTGGAACACTTCAACGAGGCTCTACCGATCTTCCGGCGAATGAACATGGCGGATGCAAGTGGACTAACGATGACCAACATGGGCCTCGCCTGGTCGGATCTGGGAGAGAAGGAAAAGGCGCTCGGCTACTACAACCAGGCGTTGCCAATTCTGCGCGCCGCGGGCGATCACAGCGGCGAGGCAACGGTGCTGAACGACATAGGGATGGCCTATCAAAGTCTCGGCGACCGGCAGAAGGCACTCGATTTCTACAACCAGGCGCTACCCATCGTGAGGGCGAACGGCGACCGCGCCACGGAAGAGATGGTGTTGATCAACATGGGCGCAGCCTACGTTGAACTCGGCGACAAACAAAAGGCCGTCGAAACTCTAGATCGGGCCATCGCACTGCAAACCGGTGCCGCCAATCGGCGCGGCGAAGGCGTTGCGCGGGTGAGCGCGGGTATGGCGTATCACAAAATGGGCAACGACCAAAAGGCGCTGGACTCTATCAACCTGGGCCTCGACATTCTTCGCCAGGTAAGCGATCGGCAGAATGAGGCGCGCGCTCACACTGCACTCGCCAGAGTTTACTTCGATAAACGAGACATCGCCGGCGCGCGTGCGAATTTAAATCAAGCTTTGCCTCTCGCCAAAGCCGTCAATGATCCCCTCATCTTATCTCCGATCCTTTACGGCATGATGTGGGTACATAAGGATGAGCCTGCCTTAGCCATCTTCTACGGCAAGCAAGCGGTGAACTTGGTGCAAAAGGTGCGCAGCAATATGCAGGGACTCGACAAAGCCTTGCAATCCACGTTCGTTGCATCCAAAGCGGATTTTTACCACGACCTCGCCGATCTGCTCATTACTCAGGCCCGGCTACCGGAGGCGCAACAAGTCCTGAATTTGCTGAAGCAACAGGAATACTCAGACTATGTGCGTGGCGCGGCAACTGATGCGCTCAGCCCTCTTACGCTCACCCCGGCGGAACAGAAGGCGGAGCAGGATTACGAGAAGTCGACCGGATTGCTTGTGGCGGCGGGCGAGCAGTGGGCGGAGCTCAAGAACAACACTGCGCGCACACCGGAGCAAGAGCAGCAATTCCGGCAACTCTCTGATGAACTTAATGCGGCGAACAAGGCGTTGGACGACTACTATGCCAGGCTTTATGTGCTGTTCGGCAAAGACAGTGCGGCGAACAAGCAACTGGCAGACGTGAAAGGGAACGTCAGCGCTCTGGAAGAGCAGATTGCGGAATCGCCTCGCACCGTTGCGCTCTACACCATGGTGTCCAACGGCCACTACCGGGTGATTCTGATTACCTCGGCAACGACAGTGGCGCGTGAGTTTGCAATCGCCGACACAGAGTTGAACAAAGATGTGGCGGATTTTGAACAGGCGTTGCGCGACCCGCTAAGCGATCCGAAACCGCAGGCACAGATTCTGTACAACATCCTGATTGGCCCGATTCAGACAGAACTCGACCAGGCAAAGGCTGAGACGCTTGTATGGTCGCTGGACGGCGTATTGCGCTATGTGCCGATGGCTGCGCTCTATGACGGAAAGCAATATCTGGTAGAGAAGTACAACACTGTGACAATTACGCCTGCCAGTATAGCGCTCCTTGAGGACAAGCCGGATGTCGCCAATCTCAGCGTGGTCGCCATGGGCATTGCCCGCAAGTATGAGGAGGGGTTGCCCGCTCTTCCTTCGGTGGCAAACGAACTGCGCGATGTAGCGAGAGACCCGAAGATGAAGGGCGCAAACGGCGCATTACCGGGAACGATTCTCCTCGACAATCAGTTTACTCAGAAAGCGATGGAGGACCAGCTGAGCGCGAGGCACGGGGTGGTCCACATTGCCAGCCACTTTGTTTTCAAGCCCGGAGACGACAGTCAAAGCTATCTGCTCCTCGCCAGCAAAGACGAAGGAAGCACGGGATTTCATCTGACAGTGGCAGACTTTCGAGACAACAGGAATCTGACCCTTCGCCATACGGACCTGCTCACGCTCTCCGCCTGCGAGACCGGAATCAACGGCAATTCCGGCAATGGTCGCGAGGTGGATGGGCTGGGCACGACGGCTCAACTGAAAGGGGCTAAGTCTGTAATCTCATCGCTGTGGGAAGTGAGCGACTCGAGTACCGGCGAACTTATGGCGGACTTTTATCGACGCTGGTCCTCGGGCAGTGGCAAAGTTGCGAAAGTAGAGGCACTTCGCCAGGCGCAGTTAGATCTTCTAAGGGGCAAAACAGAGCCGAAACCGGACCTCACTAATCCCGACGCGCCAACCAGCTTTGCCCACCCGTTTTACTGGGCTCCGTTTGTCCTCATGGGAAACTGGAGATAAACAGTCGTGCAGGTGCTTGGGTGTCAATGAATTATCAGGTTCTCTGAAACACCAACTTGATGAGCAGCGCGATGACTATCAGTCATAAACAACAAATCCTGGTTAACGCTATTAAGGCAAGGAGCAACTTCCATGGGATTGTCACGACGTTCTTTCTTGACTGAGTCTGCAGCAATGGGCATTCTGCCCGCGTTACTTGCAAATTCCGAACTCGCACACGCCATTTCCACGATCGAAGATCAGCCCTCGCAGCTGCCAACCGCGGGAGAGATGTATTGGAAATCTCTTTACGCCGGCGGAGCGGTTCGTGGCCATTCCAAAACCCCAAAAGAAGAGCGGGACCCACGAATTGTGCACTACAGTGACAAGTCCGGGCTTCGCTGGGTGGAGGACATCAAGCCCACGGAGTTGCCATCCTTTGACGAAGACGCAGTGGTGACAATGGAACTGAGCGCCTTCCGACCGGGAAAGGGAGATTCCTCAAGACTCGCGAAAGTGAAGTTCGCGCAACTGCATCTATCTTGCCAACGCGTATCTGGTAGCGAGTTTCTCGGACCAATCGTTTGGGCTGCACTGGCCACCTTATTCACCGATAAGGCTAGCAAACTGCCTTCTGAACAGAGCCTGAACTGGGGAGCTCTTACGGGGAATCAGAACGCGGCGCAAGCTCAAGCAAAGAGTAACGGACCGAAGCTGAGCCACATGGTTCTGAATCAAGGTGCCGGTCACCTGAGCGTGAATATCACAAGCACTCCCACTAACTCGCCTTTGCACAAGCTTCTGGGCGCTATCGTCACCGGGGCCAAAATCATGAGCCCGCTGTTGGGCTTTCCGGGTATCACAGTCTCTGCCCTGCAGTCGTTTTACGACTTCTACGGCAAAGTAGAACAGGCAAATCCCGAGAACTTTCTTCTCAACTCGGCGCAGAGAGACGTGGCTGTTACGCAGCAAGGTTCTGACAACAGTCTGATTTCCGCAAACGCCATGCGTTTGATTAGCGGCGATTATGTCTTTGTGCCGAGGTCCCAGGAATCGGACTTTCAAAAGAATATGGACCGACTCATTGTCCAGAACGGCTACGTTGTGGAGCGAAATGCAAAAGGGACTCCCGATGACCGTATCGATCAGGCCATTGAGACCGTCACATATGTCACCGTCAATGTAAAAGTCCAGCCAGCCAGTTCCTTCCCAGCTTCATCAACCGTTACTGACCCACTCTTGGACTCTGTGCCGCAGGGTTCCAGTCCTGGCAGCAAGAAGCCTCCGAAGAAGAAGCCATAGCGCTTTCGAACCAGCGCAGTACCCCATCCTTCCCGCAGATCCACAGTGGGGAGGATGGGATTACGTGATGATTCGATCGATTCAATAATCAACGCCCGGGATAGAGCCGGAAGCTATTTCTGTTTTGGCTCGAAGATCGTTCGGAACACCGTAATATCTGTCGCGTAGTTCCCATGGGCGCCAACCGGCCCGTCAAGAAACGGTGGAATCTTGAATCCTGAATTTCGTACTGGAATATTCACTACGCGGACCCCGGCAATATCGGGAACACTCCAGGTGAGAAGGTCGCTTGCGTCGCTGAATGCAATGATTTGTGGGGCGGCAGCCGCGGGTGATCGGCGCTGCAGATAAGCTTCTCTCATCGATGCCCAACGCGAAATCCCCGACGCGGGATCGCCCGCCGATTCCGCCGGAGATGGTGTGCCATCATGCGCGTCTGATTTGAGCGATAGTCTCGCAAGCCCGAGAAGCGCCACCTGGTTTGCCAGGAAATAGAATCCGACCGTATGTTCCGAGAGATAGTCGACTGCGAGCCTCTCCTTCGCAGTGATCCTGAAATCAGCTAGCTCGGTCTGAAGCGCTCCGAGGATTCCGGTATCCAGAGCGTCCAGGACGAGATAGCTTCCCAGGCTATGAGTGATAAAGAAAGTCGGAGAGCCATTGTCGTCCGGCTGCGTCGATCCCAAATCGACTCCCGACAACTCCAGAGACTTCGTCAGCATTTGCCTGATGCCGGATGCCAGAATGTCGCGCATCGGTCCTAATGCAAGAACCGCATCCCCAAAGCCCCAATCCATCAGCCCACTCTTCAGGTTGCGGTTCACAACATCCGCATGTCTGGGCTTGCCTTCAATCCCGGCAAGATCCGAACTTGAAAGCCACTGGTATTCCAGAAAGTGTCCCGGACTCGCGGGGTCCGGCTTTGTTTCTTGTGGCCGGCACACATTCAACAACCCCTTTGCAGGCCCGGTCAACAACGCGTCACTCTTGATAAGAAACCTGCACTTCACCGCGTATACCAGGGGCCACCAATTCAGCTCGTCCAGAACAATCGTCACTCTCCCGCTGCCGGTGATCTCATAGCGGTCAATGAAGGGTGCCGACGCATTCCAATCTTGGCGTGACGTCCAGATCGCAGTATTCAGATACAAAAGCGCTGGCCATTTGCCATCCGTGGCAAAGGCTCCGCTGTCGACGTACACGCGGTGCATGCTGCTTACTGTGCATTTGTGAAGATACTTGCAAATGCTCTTCCTCAAGGGCATGGAATCCCCGGGTCCGATCTGGTTGATCCCGTGAATGTAAAGAATATGGATCGGAGCAAGTAAACCATTCGAGCGTCCTCGCGTGACAGGCAAGGCCTTTGCAGCTTGCTCACTCTGAACCAGATCGCCAACTGACTGCGTGTGTGCGAGCTGTTCCTTCGTGGATCTATTTTGAGCCGGAGCCAATGGCGACGAGAGTTGAAGCCCTGTAAGGCACGTGAATATCCAGATCTTGCTAGAAATACTCATCCATTAAACTCCAGATTGCCGAGATCAGACTTGCTTGTGCGTCGCTCAATTAATGGATAACCCGCTTCTTCGTCCCGGTGAAGAGATAGTGTAGCCCAGCGGTGGAATGACTCAGAATTCCTGTGCAAGTCCGAAGTTGCTCATTGTCCGCTAGCGCCAATTGACTCGCCAAGGCTTGAGGTTGACCGTCAAACCTACGCAAGAATACTCCAGGCGTCCGACTGGTGGAGATCCAGCAAGGTGCTAAAAGTAGGTGATTAAAAATTGGTGTGAACGCTTGTTCCGTGCTGCAAACTCGGATTGAACATCTCAGTTTTCCTGACAAAATCGGCACGGTGAATTGTCCGAAAGAGGCCCAACTTCTGCTAGCTCATCGCTGACCTTAGCTACTGATAACCTACGCCCTGGATGTACTGGCTGAGCGGCAGCTGGCGGATCCTATTGCTGTTTGCATCCGCAGGACTCTCGTATGGTCATCGTTACAGGCAGCGTTATCCTGATGCTGGAAGGCTCTAGCTCGCCTTTGATTCGCTGCAAAAGGAGGCGAGCGGCCATGCTTCCAAGTTCTGCTGCGGGCTGGCGAACGGCGGTGATCGGCGGCTTGATCAGGGTGAAGAAGTCAACATCGTCAAAACCGGTGATCGCGATATCCTTGCCCATCTCAATCTTCAAGTGCTGAAAAGCTTCGATTACCCAGATCGTCGCTGCATTGTTGGCTGTGAACAAGGCGTCAGGACACCGGCGCGAGTTAAACAGGTTGGCCAATGCAAGTCGTGCGGAGGCATGGTCTGATAATGGTATGTGCTCGGGGCATGGCAGCTTCGCTCGCTTCATTGATTCCCGATACCCCGCGACGCGCTCTTTGATCGGCATCAGATGAGTGTTGACTGCAACGCACGAGATGTTCTTATAGCCGTGCCGGATAAGATGCTCGACCGCAAGTTGTGCCCCTCTCCCATTTTCGACTCCGATGGAATCCGCATCTGCTATCTCGATCGGTCGGTCGATGGCAATGATCGGCGTTGTTCCACTAACCAGAGATTTGAGGTGACTGCTGCGGCTATTCGCCGGAACCAAAAGGATGCCGTCGACAGGATGATGAATCATAATCTGAATTTGCGCCGCTTCGATCGACGGATCATCATTCGACGCCGCCAACCAAACCAGGTAGCCGCTTGCGCGCGCAGTCTCCTGAACCGCATGAATAATAACGGAGAAAAACGTATCCGCAATGTCAGGAACAATCAGACCAATCGAGCGGGACAGTTGTCCGGTAAGCATGCGAGCCGCATGATTTGGCCGATAGTCGAGTCGGCGAATGGCCGCCCTTATTTTTTTAGCCGTATCCTCTGCGACATACGGATGCCCGTTGATGGTTCGGGAAACCGTCATGGGGGCAACGCCGGCCAGCCGAGCCACGTCTTCTAGCGTCGCGCGTTTGATCTGGGCTCTGCGCACTCTCTGCCCCTTTCTTGGACAGGCAAGACAAAGCTGCTAAATCGTTAAATCCTGATTAGCCAAAATTTACCATTTTCTTTGGTTGACAATCGCCAAAAGAGAGGGTAAACAGATGAACGATGTGATAACGCAATCATAACGCAAGGCGAAAATCTTTTTGCTCGTTGGAGGCCCGAGTGAGAAACCAATTTTTGCTTGCCTGTGCCGCGTTTGCGGCCACGGCACATCCTGTGGAGATCGCTACTTCAGTTCCCCGCGATCTGACACATCATTCCCCTCGATCGCCATCGCGGGTTCATCCGATCGCTGCATTCCCCACGCGTAGGTCAGGTGAGGCAATGAGGCGACGCAGATCGACAGAAAGCTTACACTTCCGCATTTCAGCCGTGCAGGTACCGCGCGATTTGAAGATCGGACGTGTCTGATTCTGCTTCTTGACTTCGCTATTCTGCGGCAAAAACAATCCGCAATCCCCAAAGCCAGTCAGATCAAACATTTCAGGCACGCTCATTTGAAAGGAGTCGCCATGCGGAAAGCCGTTCAAATCGAAATTTTGTTTCTCTGCGCCGTCCTGTCAATCGCCATCCTGTTGCCACTCCAAGGATTCGCTCAATCCGATGTGGGCGCAATCGGTGGATTTGTTCGAGATCAATCCGGAGCGGCGGTACCCAACGCCAAGGTAACAATTCGCAATGAAAGCACCGGAGAGTCCCACACGGTTACATCCGATTCGCAGGGGCACTATACAATCACGAATCTTCGGCCCGGCGTTTACAGCATGGACGCCGAGGCGCAAGGGTTCAAAAAGTTCACCAGCTCCCATAACAAGCTGAACGCCAGCACTACGCTTTCTTTGGATGCCGAGCTGGCAATCGGCGCAACAAGCGAAACCGTCCAGGTGACAGCTTCGGCGTCTGTTCTTGAAACCGAATCCGGATCAGTGCAAAACCAGGTAACCGGCAGGCAGATCAGCGACCAAGAGCTGAATGGCCGGAATCCCTTGTACATGGGCTCCCTGCTCCCCGGGCTTCGCAGCAGCTCTACGCTCGGCGACTTCAACTTCGCAGTTGGCGGCGGCGTTCCCTTCCAGATTAACGGAGCGCGCACGCAAGACACACTCGTGACCTTCGATGGTGCTCCCGCAGTTCGGACACGCGGCAGCGGAGCAGTTATCGGCGTCGCCAGCGTTGACGCGACCGAGGAGATGCAGGTGCTGACTGCCGACTATCAAGCAGAGTATGGCAGCGCGGCGGGTGGCCAAGTGAGGCTTATAACCAAGAGCGGCGGACACGACTTTCACGGCTCGTTGTATGAGTATCTGAGAAACTCCGCGATGAACGCCAACACCTGGACGCGCAATCAAAGCCCAACCACTCGCTTTGCGCCTCCCTTCCGTTACAACAATTTTGGCTTCACAGCAGGTGGTCCGGTTTGGATTCCCGGCGCCCATTTCACCGATCCGCTTCGCGCGAAGCTCTTCTGGTTTCTTAACGAAGAATGGATTCGCTACCGTTTCACCGACACGCAGACTCAAGCCGTGCCTACTACGCTCATGCGCGAGGGAAACTTCAGCGAGTTGCTGAGTCCAAACCCCTGGTACTCCGGCGTAACGAAGATTTACGATCCGACGACCTGCCCGGTGAAGGGGGCTGCGAGCTGTGTGCAATACCCAGACAACGTGATCCCAACGGGACTGAGTCCGAACGGCCTGGCAATTTTGAATGCCTATCCCGGACCGACTCCGGGGTACCTTTCCGGTACCCAGAACTGGATCGGCCAGGCAGCGCACCCCATCAATCAACGCAAAGAAATTATCAACGTTGACTATCTTGTAAACCCGAACAACCGTATTGAGTTCCGACGTCAACACGCGACTTACTTCGAGTACCAGCCTTTTGACCAGGGATCGGGTCTGACCGGCAAATACTTCAATCGTCCCAACCAAACCAACGTCCTTGCTTGGACGTGGACCATTTCTCCGACCCTCATCAACGAGCTGCGTGGCACGGTAAGCATCGACCAGGTGTATATCCCAGTAAACACAGCGCTACCCGGATTTAACCGGGACACGCTCGGAATCAACTTCCCATACATTATTCCGGGAGCGAAGTCGGCGCCCAACAAGATCCCGACGGTTAGCGTTCCCAACTTTTACGGTCTTGCGGGCGGTCCGTATCCCTCTCACTCGCAGGGTCCTATCTACACGCTTTCCGATAGCGTGACCAAGGTCTGGGGAAATCACACCTTCAAGGGTGGTGTCTATATCGATTATCAAGGCGAAAACGATAATGACCAGATCAACGTGGCAACGGTGCCGGGCGGCGCGAACAACCAAAACGGGTCGTTCGTGTTTAGCGACAATCGCAATGGTTTGAATGGTACCAGTGGTGTCGGCATTGCCAATCTTGCTCTCGGTTTGGCCGACAGCTACACCGAGATCGGGCCGAGAGCGTACACAAGCTGGACAGGACAGATGTATGAGGGATTCATTCAGGACTCATGGAAGGTGACGCCAAAGCTGCACATTGACTATGGCGTTCGCGTAACGTCCCTCACTCCCTACAAACCGGCGTGGGGCAATGCAGCGTACTTTGACCCAGCGTCCTACGATCCGAATCAGGTTCCAGTCGTTAGTCCGACCACTGGCAACGTGACCCTCGGAACCGGCAACCCCTACAACGGCGTCGTCATCCCGGGCTACAGTTCGTTCCCGAGCTCGGCTGCCGCTCATGGAGTGATCGGAGCCGGTTCAAACTCAAACGCGTGTGACGGAGGACCCTGTACAGCGCTGTTTGCTCCCAAGCTCAATAAGGGCTATGTGAATGTCGCTACCACGGTTCAACCGCGACTGGGCATTGCGCTCCAACTCGACTCTAAGACCGTGTTTCGCGCAGGCGCAGGTGAGTTCGCGACTCGCATGGGCCTTCTCGACAATATCTTCCCGGGCGGCAACCCTCCCTTCCAGCCGTTCGTCACTGTGGCGGCGGTCGCAGGCAGTTTTGCCTCGATGGTAGACAACCCCGGCGTAGCACTGAATCCCAGCGTGGCTCCTCCCTTGACGGTCACTTCGCTCGCCAAAAGTTTAAAGTCTCCAACCCGATGGAACTGGAACCTTTCTTTCGAGCGTGAACTGCCTTTAAGCACGACTTTCACCCTCGCATATGTCGGGGCTCGCGGATACCATAATTGGCGCGTATTTGACATCAATCAGCCCACGGCCGGGGCTTTGCAAGCCAACCCCGGGAAAAATGTGAACTATCTCCGTCCGTATCTTGGCTTCGCCGCCATTCAACAGGAACAGAGCAACGGCGGGTCAAATTACAACTCAATGCAAACCAGCTTGAACCGGCGCTTCACAAATGGCCTGCAGTTTGGCATCAGTTACACGTGGTCCAGAAGCATGGACGATGGTTCTAATTATCGCGATATCGTCCCCGATACGTATGACCCGAGCAACCTCTGGGGTCCGTCAGAATATGACGCTCGCCATATGCTGGTCATCAACTACCTCTACGCCCTGCCCTTCTTCCGCAACCAGAGCACGCTCGCAGGAAAGCTCATTGGAGGCTGGCAGCTAAGCGGTAGTTCACAGTTCCAGACAGGATCGCCCTGTGGCATCGGGACCAGCAACGATTACGCTGGCGTTGGCGAGGTGGGAAGCTTCGGCTGCGGCTCTGAGGGCCAGTTCTGGATCAAGAACGGATCTCCAAGGATCATCAAGAAGTTTTCCGGATATCCCGGCCAAAGCGGCAACCAATACTTCGCTACAACCAACCCCGATGGTTCGCCGATCTTTACCCAGCCGACGGTAGGTACCTTTAATCTGCAAAGGGGTGTCCGGAACAGCATCTACGGCCCTGGATTCCAGAACTGGAATCTCTCTATGAAGAAGACGTTCGCCATCAACGAACGCTCGCGGTTTGAGTTCAACGCAGATGCCTACAACTTCATCAATCACCCTAACTGGGCTGGTCCCCAATTAAATCCGACATCGGGCACGTTCGGAAAGGTAACCCAAAAAACCACGTCCAATCCGCGAAACATTCAGGTTGGCTTGAAGTTCCTGTTCTAAGTTGCAGTCGCGGTCGCCAAGAACTCCGCTCCATTACGGAGTGGAGTTCTTGTTTTCATCAGGATGAATATCCTTTCACCTCAATCCGCACCTGGACCGAGAATTTTCGTCCTTCGCGCTTCGGCGGAATCCAGGTCATTGCTTCAAGCTGTCCCCGTCACTGCCATATGAAAACTCATTCCAGTCAATTCGCCGCCCTCGTCTTTGTGCTCACAGCATTCTTTGTGCCGGTTGGTCTTCGTGGTCAGACAATGAAGGCTCCCGACATAACGAAGGTTCCCACGCTGTATGTTGTCCCCTACGCTCATCTGGATACACAGTGGCGCTGGGAGTTTCCTCAGACCATCAGCGAATACCTGCTCAAAACAATGCGGGTTAATTTCGACTACATCGATCGATATCCTCACTACGTTTTCAATTGGACCGGGGCAAATCGCTATCGCTTGATGAAGGAGTATTTTCCGGCGGACTATGCGCGATTAAAGAAGTACGTCGCCGAGGGGCGATGGTTCCCCGCAGGCTCTTCCGTCGAGGAGGGCGACGTCAACCTTCCCAGTGCGGAAGGAATCTTCCGCCAGATTCTTTATGGCAACGAATATTTTCGGAAAGACTTCGGCAAGGCGAGCGAAGAATACATGCTGCCCGATTGCTTCGGTTTTCCAGCATCGCTGCCCAGCATTCTTGCCCACGCTGGCGTAAAGGGCTTTTCTACGCAGAAGCTTAATGCGCAGTGGCAGCCTGCTCCGAAAGTTGGAGGTCCTGATTCGCCCGAGCAGACTCCGGAAGGCATTCCATTCAACGTTGGAATGTGGCTTGGCCCCGACGGAAAGGGTGTAATTGCAGCTCTCAATCCCGGTGGGTATGGGAGCAACGTGTATACCGATCTCAGCAAGGAGCCGACCGTGGAGTCGGCGTCTGGCCCGCAATTAGCCAGCGAGGAGCGCGCGCGGCTGACTCCGCAGCAGGCGGCAGCAGTGGCCCGGCGCCGACCGCGGGAGCAGGACTGGGTCAAGCGCATTGATCTCGATGGCAAAGTCACCGGAGTGTATGCCGACTATCACTATGTCGGCACCGGCGATGTTGGTGGCGCTACCCAGGAATCCACAGTTAAGCTGCTCGAAGCCATCGTAACGAAAAGCGAGACTGTCTTGCCTTCTCCCCCGCGAACCGCTTTCGCTATGGGAGAAGCACCGACTGCCCAGCCCTCCGGCGAACCGGTGAGGGTGGGCGAAGGTCCGGTACATGTTATCGAAGCCACAGCGGATCAGCTCTTCAGAGATATCACACCATCGATGACCACCCGCCTTCCCCAGTACAAGGGCGACCTCGAACTCATCAATCACTCGGCTGGCTCGTTGACGTCGGAGGCCTACCACAAGCGCTGGATCATGGAAAACGAGCTGCTGGCCGATGCGGCGGAGAAAGCCTCGGTTGCTGCCGCGTGGATGGGAGGGCGAACCTATCCGCAGCAAAGGCTCAACGATGCCTGGATGCTCGAACTAGGAGGCCACTTCCACGACACCGGAGCGGGAACCGCAACTCCGCGTGCCTACGAGTTTGCATGGAACGATGACGTTATCGCAGCGAATCAATTTGAAGGGGTGTTGACAAGCGCCAGTGAAGCAATCGCATCAGGACTCGACACTGAGGTGAGCGGAACTCCGATCATAGTATTCAATCCACTCAATGTGCCGCGTGAAGACATTGCTGAAGCGAACATCTCTTTTCCCGGAATGACCCCCAAGTCTGTACGAGTGATGGATGCGAGCGGAAAGGAAGTCCCTTCGCAAGTCGAGAATGGGAAGGTTCTCTTTCTATCTGAAGCACCCTCTGTAGGCTACGCGGTGTACAGCGTTGACCCGGGGCATGAGTCGACCGTCACTTCTGAGCTCAAGGTGACTGACTCTTCTCTCGAGAATGCCCGGTACCGCGTCAGCCTGAATGCCGACGGAGATGTCGCGAGCATCTTCGATAAATCGCTGAACAAGGAATTGCTCAAGTCCCCCATGCGCCTCGCGATCTCGAATGACAAGCCTAAAGTGTACCCGGCGTGGAATATGGATTTCGACCAGGAGCAGGACCCTCCGCGCGCATACGTTAGCGGCCCCGCGAGCGTCCGCATCAAGGAGAGGGGCCCCCTGCGCGTGTCGCTCGAAGTAACCCGTGAGACGGACGGCTCGAAGTTTGTTCAGACAGTTAGTCTTGCGGCGGGGGATCCGGGGAACCGCGTTGAATTTGGCGAATCAATCGACTGGAGGACGCTTTCGGCCAATTTGAAAGCAGTCATTCCATCAAGCGCGTCGAACGAAAATGCCACGTATAACTGGGACATTGGAACGGTTCAGCGTCCGAACGCAAACGAGCGCCAGTTCGAAGTTGCATCGCACCGCTGGATCGACCTCTCTGATCATAGCGGCACGTTCGGAACTACGATTCTCACGAACTTCAAAAACGGTTCCGACAAACCGAACGACAATACCATCCGCCTGACCCTTATACGGTCGCCCGGCATTCAGCCTCCACCCAACGGCCGTCCATCGAACTATTCCGATCAGGCCAATCAGGACTGGGGCCATCATGAAATAGTGTTTGGACTAACTGGCCACGCGGCGGATTGGCGCAGTGCTCAGACAGATTGGCAGGCGTACCGGCTCAATGATCCCCTCATTGCGTTCCAGACCGTAAAGCACAAAGGGCCGCTCGGCAAAAGCTTTTCTCTCGTCCATTTGAATAACTCGCGCATTCGCGTGCTGGCCTTGAAGAAAGCCGAGAATAGCGACGAGATCATTCTCAGAATGGTGGAGCTTGATGGCAAACCGGCTCAGGATGTGCGCGTCTCTTTCGCGGGCCCAATCGTCGCCGCACGCGAAGTCAATGCCCAGGAGTTGCCGTTGAGTTCAACAGATGTCGAGGACGGTCAACTCAGGATTTCGTTCACGCCCTTTCAACCTCGAACATTCGCGCTCCGCCTTGGTGCGCCGACGACCAAGCTGGCTGCGCCAACGTCGCATCCCGTCAAGCTCAATTTCGACCTTGCAGTCGCAAGCAATGACGACACACATAGCACTGGTGGAGGCTTCGACGGCACAGGCAATATGATGCCTGCGGAGATGCTTCCCTCCAGAATCAAGTATCGCGACGTGCAATTTGAATTGGCGCCCGCAAAGACAGGCTCTCCAAACGCCTTAGTCGCCAAGGGGCAGGCCATAGCATTGCCTGAGGGCCACTTCAACCGTATCTACATCCTTGCTGCATCCGCCGATGGAGATCAAAACGCCACCTTCGCCATTGGCACTACGAAAGTTGATCTCACCATCCAGGATTGGACCGGATTCGTAGGTCAATGGGATACGCGTCTGTGGAAGAACCAGACAGAGCGCGATTGGGCGACCTCTGCGAACCACGCAGTGTGGCCACCGGCCGATCTCGAAGAGCGAGAAAAGCGTCCAGCCTCCCCGCGTTATCCCGAAGACTATGCGGGCCTCAGACCTGGCTACGTAAAATCCGCGAGCCTTGCGTGGTACGCCTCTCACCAGCACACTGCCAACGGCCTTAACCAACCTTATCGCTACTCATATCTATTCGCGTATGCTCTGGACGCACCTGGTAATCCGAAGACTCTTAAGCTCCCCAACAACGACAAGATTCGCATCCTCGCAATTTCTATAGCGGACGAGAATCCGGCGCTCCAAGCTACTCAATCTCTCTACGTGACGCTGAATGGCGCGGAACCGCCGAGCACATCGGAATCACGCGGGAGCAACGTCAACGATAAGTGACTTACAATTGCCGCTCATGAATAATGTCGCGACGACACTTATCTTGCTGGTTATGGGCACGGCATCAGGCTTGGCCCAGAAGGATGCTGTTTCATATGTGAATCCCCTGGTGGGCTCGCAGAGAAGCGCTATCGGATACGGCGGCACGATGCCGTTCGTGACCCCACCGTTCGGCATGACAGATTGGACGCCGCAAACGCGTCAAAACAAGATAAGCGTCGTTTCGTACAACTACGATGACGCGACGATTTCAGGCTTCATTGGCACGCATCAGCCTGCGATCTGGATGGGCGATTACGGGTACGTTGCGATCATCCCGCAGGTTGGCGACCTTCGCACGTCGCCAGAGTCCCGCAAGCTTCCGTTCACTCACGCATCGGAAACAGCACGTCCGGACTATTATCGTGTCTCGCTCGGTGCGGGAGCCGATGGGAAAATCCAGGCAGAGATGACGGCGACTGAACGCTGCGCCTTCTTTCGTTTCACTTTTCCCAGCGCAGCACCCGCCCGGGTAATCGTTGAAGCCTCACGACCCGGAATCGCGGGAAGCGCTTCCGTAGATTCTCAGTTGAACGAAATTACGGGCTATAACCCGCATCGCATGGATGCACACCTAGGCCCGCTTTCCCTGCCAAACTTCAAAGGCTACTTCGTCGTCCAGTTTGAGCAATCGCCGATGGACCTGAAGACATACGGTGGTGCTGATGCAAGCCACGGCGCATACGCCGAGTTCAAACCTGGGCAGACCATCCAGGTCCGCATCGGTACGTCATTCATCAGCAGCGAACAGGCTCGCGAAAACCTTAGACGTGAGATTCCCGGCTGGGATTTCCGCGCTGTACAACAAAAACTTCGTAATCAATGGAATCGGAAATTATCGCAACTTCAAATCAGCGGAGCCCCCGATAAGGACAAGTCGCTTATCTATACCGCGATGTATCACGCGCTGCTCTATCCGCGCATCTTTTCTGAGTACGGTCGCTACTACAGCACCTTTGACGACTCTATCCACAACGGAGAGAGCTACACCGCTTATTCCATCTGGGACACTTTTCGTGCCGAAAACAGCATGCTCACGCTACTCGCTCCAGAGCGCATCAACGGCATGATCACGGCTCTTCTTCAGAATTTCAAAGAAGGCGGATGGATGCCCAAGTGGCCCAATCCGAGCTACACCAACATCATGATCGCAACACATGCGGATTCCCTCGTTGCCGAGGCCTTCAGAAAGGGATTCACTGGTTTCGATCGCGAACTCGCGTGGCGGGCCGTCTACAAAGACGCCATGACTCCACCCGACGGAGATACAACTCGGCGATGGCTCGATCGCGAAGAGCACACACCCTACGAAGCCCGTGCGGGGCTCACTTATTACAAGCAACTCGGTTACATTCCAACCGATAAGATCGACGAAGCGGCTTCGCGCACTCTCGAAGACAGCTATGACGACTGGTGTGTTGCGCAGATCGCGGAGGCGCTTGGAAAAACTGAAGATTTCCGCTTCTTTCTAAAACGTTCGCTGAATGATCGCAATCTCTACAATCCTGCTCTCGGCCTGATGAACGGCAGAACGTTAGACGGCAAGTGGGCTCCACTCGGCGGAGGACGAGACGACCCCGAGAATCGATCCGTCTCTGGTTGGACTGAAGGCGATGTCTGGGTCTATACGTGGTCACCTCTGCACGATCAGGCAGGTTTGATCCAGTTGATGGGCGGAGCAGAGAACTACGACAACAAACTGGATCAGCATTTCAGCGGCGGTCACAACGTGCACAGCAATGAGCCGAGTCATCACTACGGCTATCTCTACGATTTCGGCGGTCAGCCTTGGAAGACGCAGGCGATAGTGCGCAAGATTGCCGCAAAGGAGTACGACGCAACTCCCGGCGGCCTTGATGGAGACGACGATTGCGGTCAAATGTCTGCATGGCTTCTTTTCACAGCGATGGGCTTTTATCCCGTGAATCCCGCGAGTGGCGAATACATCATCGGAAGCCCAATGTACCGCGAGATCTCCCTCGCTCTAGCCAGCGGCAAAACATTCCGTGTGGAAGCAAGCGACAACTCCGCCGAGAACGTCTACATTCAGTCCGCGACGTTGAATGGAAAAGCGCTCGACAAACCGGTGATCACCTGGGAACAGATCCAAGCCGGGGGTGTTCTGCACTTTGCCATGGGTGCGAAGCCGTCAAAATGGGGCAGTAACTGGAGGCCTGCCGCTGCACCCAGTTACTAGGAGCGTCAAGTCTGGTCTTGAGTTTCCCAACGGCGGTCTTCAAACTCATTCGCCGCTTGTGGAGTGGACATCGAAATGAGCACGTGTGGAAGGAGAGGGTTCGCTTTGAGCAGCAGTCTCAGCCAACGTCACCTTAGTCCAGGCATGGGAGATTGGTTTGCCGGCGGCCAGCCGTTCCGTTACTGCTCGAGGCCGGCCAACCAATCTCTTGTCGGTCACCCTAACGAGAACATCACAGGTGCCGGCGTTGCCAGCATTCCCATCTCTTTGGGACGATTCGCTCGTAATGCACTTCGCATTGCAACTTTGCTTCTGAGGATATTCTGCACCGGGCGGATGAAGACTGAATGGATTGCTTCACCACATCATCTCGAGAGGTTATTCATGCCATTTCGGTGGCGAAAGCTGATGTCCTTGCTGCTCTTTCTTGGGCTGATGGCAGCTGCACAATCTCCGATGCCGCCGAACCTCGTTCTTCATGGTAAGGTTCATCCAAATCAGAACCATACCTATATTGAGGCCCCCTTCACCGTTCCGCCCGGTGTTCATCGCATAACCGTCTCCTTCCACAACCTCGGCCGCGATCACCACACCGTGCTTGACCTTGGAATCGAAGATCCAAATCGTTTTCGCGGCGCCAGCGGCGGCAACAAAGATCATTTCACTCTCAGTGATAACGATGCCACGCCCTCGTATCTTCCAGGAGCCATTCCTGCAGGCCGGTGGAAGCTGCTGATTGCAGTTCCGAATATTCGTGCGGACATCACTTCGCCATGGCGCGCCGAAGTGTGGTTCAACCGCGCACTTGACGATTCGTCGTTCACTGATCAGCCACTGCACGACCAACCTGGCTGGTACCGCGGTGATTTGCACATGCACGATGCGCATAGCGACGGCAGTTGTCCCAGCCAGAGCGGCAGGCCTGTGCCCTGCCCACTTTTCCTCACTACTGAAGCTGCGGCTAAGCGGGGTCTCGATTTCATTGCCATCAGCGATCACAACACTACTTCGCATTACGATGACGAACGCGAGCTTCAGCCCTACTTTGATAACTTATTGCTCATTCCCGCGAGGGAACTTACAACCTTTTACGGGCACGCGAACGTCTTCGGCACAAGCCGCTTCATCGACTATCGGGTCGGGTCGGCCCAGGTTCCCGACATGGATGCAATGTTTCGCAACGCGCGCAGTCTGGGAGCCATCGTTTCCATCAACCATCCAGAATCTCCCACCGGAGAAATCTGCATGGGATGCGGTTGGACGCCTAAAAGGCCCGTCGATATGAATCTTGTCTCCTCCATTGAAGTGATCAATGGCGGCGGCAATCCGGCGACGCATTTCTGGGAGCAACAACTTCTTCAGGGCCATCGCCTCACCGCAATTGGCGGCAGCGACAACCATCATGCTGACTGGCCGCAACAGAAACCAGGATCAGTGGGCTATCCCACTACCGTGATCTACGCGCAGAATCTTTCGGTCACCAGCGTCCTCAATGGACTTCGCTCTGGTCGTGTATTCATTGACGTCACCGGATCACGGGACCGCCTGCTGGATATGAGCGCACATGCAGGATCGGAATCTGCAGCCATGGGCGAGGATCTCGAACCCCGCGGCAATATCATCTCGCTTGAAGTTCATGTAGTCGGCTGTAGCGGCGGATCGGTTCGATTCTTTGTCGATGGTGAGGCGCACGCGGATCTTCCATCCCTCCCCATCTCTGCCGGCAATCAGATGCTTCAGGCCGAATGGCACGCAGATCCTGGTCGCCATTTTGTCCGCGTTGAGGTTCGTGACGCGAATGGCCGGTTGCTTTTACTTGGTAATCCAATCTATACCGGTTACCACTCTGAGAAGCCCCATTAAAGAAAGGAGCAGCATGCGCACAGCACTCTACCTGGCTATCCTCGCATGCAGTACCTTGACGTTGACTGCGCAGCAGGAGGTGGGCAACGATTCTCTGACCCGGCAGCCGCACTGTCATGGATGCACACAACTGCTATCCATATTACGAATGGTGGTACGACCGCATTGACCGTGCGCTCTCCGCTGGCACCCCGCTCGCGATTGAGCAGGATCTTTACTGGTATACCGACGCACGGACCGGCAAATCCTGGTCAATCGTTGCTCACGGCGCTCCTATCAGTGGTCAGGAGCCCACCATGGAACACTACTTCTTTGACAGAATTCGTCCCACCGTCGAACGCGCCCTGAAGGAAGGAAATCACGGAGACTGGCCGCTGATCACGCTCAATCTCGACTTCAAGACCGAGGAACCGGAGCACCTTCGGGCGGTTTGGGCACTCCTGACAAAGTACAAGGATTGGCTCTCCACAGCGCCGAGAACATCCGATCCAAACGGACTTCAGCCCATCACGGTCCGACCCATTCTCGTGCTTACCGGCGAGTCAGACGCACAGCAGAAGGTCTTTTTCGATGACGTGCCCGTTGGTAAGCAACTGCTTGTTTTTGGCGCTGTCCATACCAATACGAAAAAGCCCATGGCTCCGCCTGAAATCCTCGAGCCGGGCCCTGCTACCGACTATCGGCGCTGGTGGAATAACCCTTGGAGCGTGGTGGAGGCTGGAGGCCAGCAACATGCCCGTGATTGGACGTCGGCCGATGATGAGCGACTCCGCCTTCTGGTGCGGCATGCTCATTCACAGAGACTTTGGATCCGCTTTTACACGCTTGACGGCGCAACTAAAAAAGAAGAGAGCTGCAATGGCTGGTTCCGGAGTTATAACTTTGGCTCACTCGACGCCGTCAAAGAGCGCTGGCGCGCCGCCCAAAAAGCGGGAGTGGACTACGTTGCGAGCGATCAATATGAACTGCTCGGTAAATTTCTTCGCGGGCGTCCGACATTTACACGGACAAAGGCCGTAGCCGCCACGCGATAAGGTCTGCTCCTCAAATGCCGTGCTGTAACCGGCGTGCGGGAACAAGATCTCTCCTTGGGCTACTCGTGAAGATTTTCGCTCTGTCTCTTCATACCCTGGAAACAAACAGGCCCAGACTGTGTCCGTGTCATGTAAGGTTGAGGCAAAGGAGCGGTTTGGCCCCAATTTATGCTCACGCGAATGAGAGTGTGTTTCGTCCTCGCCCTGACCTGCGGCTCATGTCTGTTCGGCGCCGATTTTGCTATGAAGGTGACCGACAAGAATTATCTCGATACTCAAGGTTTTAGCGTATTTCTCTACGACAGCAAGTACCATCCCGTCTTCGTAGACCAAAAGAATACGGCCATGGAGATGATTCTCCACGGCCAGCGAATCGCCACAAACGGCGACGTGCGCCTGATGCCAACGCCCGAGCAGTGGGACATGGTGGCGACCCTCAAAGGGCGCCACGTCGATAAGGCAAACAAGCGACTGACCGCTGATCTCGCCTTCCCGGCATTCGATCTCAACTACAGCCTGGAAGTTGCAGCGGAACCAGGCGGCGTAAGGGTCACCATCAATCTCGACAAGCCGCTGCCGCAGAAACTCGCCGGGCGGGCGGGCTTCAACCTGGAGTTTCAGCCCTCGATCTATATGGGCAAGGCTTACCTGGTGGACGGATCCAAGGCCGGCATCTTCCCGCGAACGCCTGACGACCCCATGGTCAAGGTATTGCCGCTCGCCGATGAACCGAAGAAGGCCTACTACCTCGAGGACTGGGACAAAGCCAAGGGTTACATGCAGCCGCTACCGTTCGCCGAGGGCAAGAGGATCACACTGGGGGTTGACGATGCACTAGCCCGGGTCAACGTCGTATCGGAAACCGCCGACCTCATGCTCTTCGATGGACGCGATCGCGCGCAGAACGGCTGGTTCGTGTTGCGCTCGCTGATCCCGTTGGGCAAGACCACCGGTGCCATCGTGTGGCACATCAGGCCGGATGTGATTCCGAACTGGACGCGGTCGCCGATGATCGCGCACAGCCAGGTCGGGTACGTACCGGGATTCTCAAAGGTAGCGGTGCTCGAACTCGACCCGAAGTTTGAGGCACCGAAGACGGCCAAGGTATTGCGCCTGATGGAGGATGGAATGTACAAGCAGGTGTTTGAGGGAGCGATCACACCTTCCACGCCATGGTTACGGTATGTGTATTCGAAATTTGACTTCACCCCGGTTAAGGACCCGGGTCTTTACGTCATCGAGTACGCAGGCAAACGTACTGCGCCCTTCCCTATCTCGAAGGACGCATACGCGAACATCTGGCAGGACAGCCTGGACCACCACCTTGCGGAGCAGATGGATCACGTTTCGGTGCGCGAGGGCTACCGCATGTGGCACGGCGCTTCCCACCTGGATGATGGCCGCATGGCGCCTGTAGTGGGGGAACAATTCGACGGCTGGAATCAGGCAACGGCAACGGACGGGAAGTACAAAGGAGGCGATCACATTCCGGGGATGAACGTGGGCGGCTGGTACGATGCGGGCGATTTCGATCTCGAGGAACCGGCGCAACTGAGCGTGATTCAGAGTCTGGCCCTGGCGTATCGGGAATTCAATCTCAAATACGACGAACTCACAGTGGATGAAGAGGCGCGCGAGGTTGAGATGCATCGGCCTGATGGCGTGCCGGACACGGTGGAGCAGGTAAAACACGGTGCATTGCTGATTCTGGCGCAGTTCCACAACATCGGCCACGCGATCCGCGGCACGCACGAGCCAGATCTGCGGCAGTACACGCAACTGGGAGACGGCGCGTCGAAGACCGATGGCCGCATCTATGACCCGAAGCTCGGTCCGAATGAAGTGAAAGGAGACTACTCCGGCAAGCCGGACGATCGCTGGATCTTCACCACGAACAACCCGTTCTTCCAGTGGAACGCCATCGCAGCGCTAGCCGCGGCTGCCGATACGCTGAAGGGCTATGACGACGCATTAGCGAAAGACTGCCTCGATACCGCGATCAAGGCATGGGACGAGGAGAAGGCGCACCCAACGCAATTTCCAGGAGGCGGCGGTTGGGGAGGAGCTCCCGAAGGTGCTCCGGGGAACGGCGTGCTAGTTGCCTCTCAAGGTGTGGTGTCTGGTCCTGCATCAGGAGGTAGCAGAAGCGGCAGTTCGGGCACTCCCACAAACTCCGGCACAACGGGCGCGCCAATTGCTTCAGCTTCACCGATCGGCTCAGGCCGTGGCCGCTTTTTGGCAGAAATGGATTGGGCCGCGGCTCTGGAATTGACCATTGCAACCCATGGTGCCGATCCTTACAAGTCCCGTTTGAGGGAACTTTTCCCCCAGGTGATAACTCCGCAACAGATGGAACTCCGTGGTTGGACGGCAGTCCGGGCATTGCCCTATCTGGACGCAAACGCGAAAGATCAAATGCGGGAAGCGGTGAAGACGTACATGGCGGGTTTGAACAAGCAGTTGGACGCAACACCGTTCGGCGTGCCCCCGAGCCTGGGCACGTGGGGTGGATCGGGCGCAGTGGTCGATATGGCAATCCGGATGTACTTTCTCCACAAGGCGTTTCCAGATCTTGTGAGCCGCGACTACACACTTCGCGCAGTTAATTACATTCTCGGCACGCACCCGGTATCCAGCACTTCGTATGTCGCCGGCGTAGGTACGGTCTCGAAGATTAAGACCTATAGCAACAACCGCGCTGACAATGCTTACATTCCAGGCGCCGTGATTCCGGGATACGTCATCATCAAGCCGGATTTTCCGGAGTGCATCGACGATTTCGGATTTCTCTGGTTCGAGGATGAAGCCGTCGTGGCCGGATCAGCAAACTGGGTTGTGGCTGGCAACGCTGCGGACTCAATTGCTAAGGAACTGAAGTAGAGCCAGTACCCAGAAGCGCCGGTGTGCCGAGAGACTGTTCGGAGAAACCCGATAAAGCGGCCGCCTTTAATACCATGCAGCAGAGGATGGCCGATCACTCAATAGGGCAGGTACTTCTTGCCCTCCGTCATGAACGCGACCGCTGCATTCTTCGGCGATGACGGCGGAGACATAGGCGCGGGTTGACTTTATTATGATGCCAGCACCATGCCTGCGGCGCGATCTCTCAAACTTCGGTTCCGGACACAACTATGACTGAGAGTGTGGTTCCAAAAAATGCGCTGCAGACAGTCTTCATTGTCGACGATGATGAATCGATACGCGAGGGATTGTCCAATCTATTGGAGGCGGTCGGAATACAGGCCAAATGCTATGCCACGGCCGAGGGATTTAGCGCTCAATGGTCCGAGACAATGGCCGGCTGTCTGCTCCTCGACGCTCGCCTTCCAGGAATCAGCGGACTCGAGTTCCAGGATCGTCTATGGGAATCGGGCATTCGAATTCCGGTGATCTTTATGACCGCGCACGGAGATGTACAAATGGTGCGCAGGGTCATGAAAGCGGGTGCAATCGAGTTTCTCGCTAAGCCTTTTCAGAAGGCTGAGCTTTTGCACGCGGTGGAACATGCGTTCGCGTTGGACCGCGCCAGACGACTCGACGAGGCAGTCATCGCCGCGATCAGCGGACGTGTTGATTTGCTTACAGTGAGAGAACGCGAAGTGATGTCGCTGGTGACTTCAGGACTATTGAACAAGCAGATCGCCGACCAGCTGGGTCTGAGCGAGATCACCGTCAAGCTGCATCGCGCCCACGTAATGGAGAAGATGCAGGCTGGCTCACTGGCAGAACTCGTCAGGATGTGTGAGCGCCTCAAGAATCAGCCGCAACGAACCCAAACGAAGGCTCACAGAGGTCTTTGATCTATCACCAATCCTTATATGTTCCTTATTTTGAGCGATTCTGACTATACCAAAGGATAGTTGTAATCAGGCTTGGTCGGCTCTAACCTTGCTTCATACTCTTCGGCAGCGAAGCGAATCGCAGACGCCGAAGGTGAATCACAAACTACGCTGCAGACCTCGAAAGCGCTCCATCGAAAAAGCAATATGCGCCTCTAATTGACTCAGGGTAAGTCCCTGTGCCAACCCACAATTGACTTTCTAGACAGCTCGTTTGTCTCGCGGAGGAAAATGGGAACGCCCGCACTGTCCGTTGAGATCTTGCTTTCGGCATTCTTCGCCATTGCTTGTTTCCGCGCCCGCGCCGAATCGTCAGGCTTCCAGGGCATGACTCCGTCAAGGCTCTTTGTTTTGACGGACCGCCTCGAGCGTCTGCGTCGCACGCGCTGGCAATGGTGCGCCATCGTTCTTCTGCTTGTCGTCGTCCGATTGCAGATAGGCGCTCCGATGGTTGCTGAGGTCACGGCTTTGGCGCAGTTCATTGTGTTTCTCGCGCTGCCATCGCAAAAGGCAGCTGCCCAGGTGCAGCATCGCTCATGAGAGATCTGTTGGATGCGGCGGACTTTTTGAGAAGAGCGCGTCGAAAACTGCGCTACGGGGAATACTCACGCGAACCGCTGAAGTTGCTCCGGTTGGAGTGGAAAGGAGAGGCTGTGGAGTGTGATTGGTTGATGCGACCCGCCGACACCTGGGACGCCGATGTGTCCCTTCGGGTCGCCGAAGAAAATCAGACTCTGCAGGCCTTGAAAGATGCCTTGACGCTGCGCGATATAGTCTTCAAGTCTTTTCCGCGTGTGAACAGCGCCGAACTCCGAATGTTTCGGCCCGATGCGTCTCAACAGCCGCAGCTCGTCATGACCGGAAGCGTGCACCGTTCCAATGAGGTTTTGGAGCGCGTTGCTTCGATTGCGATGCGAGCCCGCTTATGCGGCTTCCGTTTCACCTTCTCACAAGAGTCGTTGGGAAAGCTTACACCGCTGGGATGTTCAATGTCTTGATGTTCTGATCGCGAACATCCGAGGGGGCCAACATATCCGGTGGCGCATGTCACTCGTCTTTTCACCCGCTGTAAGGCACAGCTGAAATTTAGAAGTCAATTCAAGGAGGGGGAAATCATGGCAGCAACAAAAGCACAAGGCAGGGCGTTCACGCTATTCATTGGAGGATTGACGGCGGCGACTGCTGGAATCGCATTCTTCTCGTCCGGCGGTGGCAAGGCGTCGTTGGTTCTGGGTGTCCTGGTCCTCGCATTCTCTTTCTTTCGCTTCCTGAAGATCAAGCCGGAGGAAGGCAAGGTTGCTCTCGCTGCACAACCGGCCGTCATGAAGTTGATCGGCATCGTTGTTGTGCTCCTGGGCTGGCTGATCGTCCTCTATGGACTTCATCTCTCAGCTGGCGTGTCAGGACGAATGACCACCTCGCTTATCGGACTTGCCGTATCGCTCGTGGGCGTTCTTTTCATTCTGCCCGCGGCTGCCAATAAGAACGCGATCTGGAAAGCTTGACAGCGCCCGATTCCCCCCATTCCCTTGGCGAAGTTCAACCCCACCATGGAGCTGAATCGATGAGAATTGTCCGTATTGCATCTAGTATTTGCCTCACTGCCATCATGCTGACGGCAGCGGCAGGAATCGTGGCTCGCGCTGACGCCCCGCCGTCGGCAGCTTCAGCGGAACTGAAGGACGCCGCCGGCAAAGCGCCCGCAACAGCAACCCTCGCCAATGGCGATCCCGGAGGCACGCTCACCGGCACCATCAGTGATGTGCCTGTTGCAGACTCCAAAGCCGGAGTGACCCTCGCTGACGTCGCCAACCAGGTCGGCCAGAACAAGATCGGCATCAACTTTACCTGGACGCTGGTCGCAGGCTTCCTCGTGATGTTCATGCAGGCCGGATTTGCCATGGTCGAGGCTGGCCTCTGCCGCGTCAAGAATGCCAACCACACCTACATGATGAACTTCTTCGTCTATGGATGCGGTCTGTTCGCCTACTGGATCATCGGCTTCGCTATCCAGATGGGCGGTGCTGCCGGGAATGGAAATCTCGGAGGCCTGCAGTCGCTGAACAGCGAACATGTACTGTCCTTGTTCGGCACCAACTGGGGTATATTCGGCCAGTCTGGCATGTTCCTCGCTGGTCATACCTACGACGTGGGCGTGATGGTGATCTTCCTCTTCCAGATGGTTTTCATGGATACCGCGCTGACCATCGTTACCGGAGCATGCGCTGAGCGCTGGAAGTTCCTCACCTTCGCGGTCTCCTCCGTCCTGATGGGCGCCTTCACTTATCCCCTCTTCGCGAATTGGGCGTGGGGAGCAGGCTGGCTCTCGCAACTTGGGGTGAATGCAGGCCTCGGCAAGGGCTATTGCGACTTTGCCGGTTCCGGTGTCGTCCATGCGGTAGGCGGTCTGACGGCCCTGGCCTGCGCTCTCATTGTCGGTCCGCGCATCGGCAAGTTCAACCGTGACGGATCCGCCAATGCGATCATCGGACACGATATCTCGGCGGTGCTTATTGGCTGCTTCATTCTGGCCTTCGGCTGGTTCGGATTCAATCCCGGCAGCACCCTCGGCGCTTCTGGAGCCGGATGTCTCCGCATCGGGTCGGTCGCGGTAAACACCATGCTGGCCGGCTGCACTGGAACATTCGGTGCGTTGCTCTACATGTGGATGCTGAAGGGCAAGCCCGACGCCTCCATGAGCGGCAATGGCTTGCTCGCAGGTCTCGTGGCGATCACCGCACCCAGCGGCTTTGTGAACCCCACCGGGTCGGCGATCATTGGCTTCATCGCTGGTGTCCTCGTTTGCCTCAGCGTCTCCTTCGTTGAGAACACGCTCAAAGTGGACGATCCTGTCGGCGCCATCTCGGTCCACGGTGCCTGCGGATTGTGGGGCGTGCTGTCTGTCGGTCTGTTTGCCGATGGGACAAGCAACTACGGCGGAGCCTGGAACGGTGTTACCGGGTCGGTGACGGGCCTGTTCTACGGGGACTCCAGCCAGTTGGTCGCACAATTGGTCGGCATTGCCACACTCATCGGCTTCGTCTTCACCTTCAGTTTCGTGCTCAACTGGGTTCTCGACATCCTGATGGGTCAGCGTGTCTCCGTCGCAACCGAAGTTGCCGGTCTCGATCTTCCAGAGATGGGTCAGCTCGGATATCCCGAGTTTGTCCTTCGGCCCGAGCCTGAAATACTGCTCGCCGCAGAACGCGTGGCGGTAGCTTAACTTTTGCAACATTCTCCTGGCGCAGCAAAGCACGGTCTGCCAACGCTTTGCTGCCCACTTTTTTCAGTCTGTCGCGGGAGTTCTCACCATGAAAAACCTTGCCCATCAAACCTTTGTCGAAGATGCTATGTTTCCTGTTCCCCGACCTCAAACTGTATTGGAGCTCCCTGCGGTTTTGGGAACCGATACTTCTCGAAGTTTGCAACGAATGTTTCGCGACCCGCGCGTGCTGGACTCGGATGAACGCACGAGCCTGATTGCGCAACTGCGAACGGCTGTCGAGCTAGCCCCGCACGTGCCCGAGATCAGAGTGCTCCTCGGCATGGCGCTCTGCGTCGACTTGAAGGCCCAGGATGCGATGGAACAAATGCGCGAAGCGGTAAATGCGAATCCCGACTGCTTCATTGCCAGACTCAAATTTGGCGAGTTGCTGATGCGCCTGCGGATTTGCGATCAGGCTGCAGAGCACACAGAGCGCGCCGCAAAGCTCGCCTCGAACGCGGTGCAGTCGGAAATGGCGCGCCGGCAGGCAGCCGCCATTCGGACAATGATGCGAGAGGGTATCGAGCGCGGAGGCTATAAAGCTCTGCTTCCCCGTATACTTCGCTTTGGCCGCAAGCCCAGTCCGCAAGCAGGCTCACCGGTTCTGGTCGGTTCCAAGTAGGACAGGATGCCCCCAACTCTGCAATTGGCGCTGCTGATCGCAATACTCCTCCCGGCAGGAAAGATCGTCGCGTCCATCAGTACGCGCTTTGGCATTCCCGCTATTCTCGGTGAACTGATGGTGGGGGTCGTGGCAGGCCCCGGTTGCCTGAACATGCTTCACATGCGCCTCTTCAGCGGAACACCCGCAGGGGACGCCTTTATGCTCCTCGCCCAGATCGGCGGCTTCGTTCTCATGTTCATCGCCGGTCTCGAGACAGACATCGACCGAATGCGAGAAGCCAGCGCCACAGCATTTCTCGTAGCCCTCTTCGGGGTTATCTGGCCTTTCTTTCTTGGCGCAGGGGCAGCTCATCTTTTGGGCCTTCCCTGGAGTAGCGCCTGGTTTCTTGGCGGAGCGTTAACCGCTACCAGCGTATCGATCTCGGCACGGACGCTGATGGATGCGGGGAAAATGACATCGCCAGAGGCATCGGTCATTCTCGGCGCTGCGGTCATTGATGACGTAATGGGTTTGTTTGTCCTCGCCTTCCTTGCGGCATCCTGCAACTCCAAAGGTGGCTCATTTGGAGTTGCACCCATGCTGTCCGATTGGCTGCAACAGCATGTTCCTGTTGCGGCCCGGCACCCGCTGTTCGTACAGATGTCGCTCATCGCCATCTGCATCACCGTGTTCTTCGTTGTCTCCTACGGCGCAGCCACGCGTTGGGTCGATCCGTTGATGCGCATTTTTCGCAAGCTCGATGCCAATGAGGCAGTGACCAGCTGCGTTTTGGCGCTGGTACTTCTGTTCGCCGTCAGTGCGGAGTGGCTTGGCAGCATCGCCGGAATCACGGGAGCATATCTGCTGGGATATGTCTTTGCCGGCGCAAAACTCAAGACGCTGATCGAGCGCACCTTCTACGCCATCGGTCACGGACTTCTGATTCCCCTGTTCTTCGTTTCAATCGGACTGTCCAGTAACTTTCGCGCGCTGGGTGGTCACTGGTTGCTCCTTGCCGTCATTTTTCTCGTTGCCGTTTTCACCAAACTCGTGGGCTGCGGCACCGCCGCACTCGGTATGGGAATGGGAATGGTGCCCAGCTTTCGCGTTGGCTGCGGCATGATTTCACGTGGCGAAGTGGGCCTAATCGTTACCGCCATGGGTGCCAGCACGGGAATCTTCCGCGAGCCGGAAGTCGCTGTGATGGTGACGGTGGTCCTGCTCACGACATTGATTACTCCTCTCATTATGCGCGGCGCATTCATGATCAAGTGCCCCCAGGACGTTGAAGAAAGGGATGAAGAGTCCTCTGGAGGCACAGCCCAATACACCGAGATTGCCGAAATGCGTGCAGAGGCATGAATCGCGCCGCGGCCACCCTTTGGCCCGCTGACTATACGTTATCGACACCCCTCGGAGTGGCATCAGACGAGGAAAGAGCCAGCCGAAGCCCCTTGCCGCGCAGCCTAATTCGCAAGACAGTTGCAGCAAGGCACAGCAGAGCCGCGATCTCCACGAAGACTTTGCCGCCATCGAGAGGATCGGGGTGACCGTCCTTCAGATTGGGGTCGGTAAGGATGCTGTGAATGAACAGAAGAATTGCTGCAGGGAAGACCAGGTAATGCAACCGCCTCCACACCGGGCGACCGATGCGAGTTCGCAGAAGTGAAGTGAGCAGGACGATCAGGAGCAGATAAAGGGCAGCGGCGCCAGCAACATTCACAAGCGGCTGCAGCGGCGACTGAACGGGCATCAGCAGATCGAAGACACGGAAGCGCGGTGTGTCAAGAAAGAGCAACACAAGCGGATGCGTGAGCGTGAGCGCGACGGCGGAATACGCCGTCCAGCGATGCAGTCCAAAAACATTCACGCGCACGTGCGGCCAATACCGCACGGGACTATAGCGCAGAGAGATGAGTAGGCCAATCAGGAGATTGAGAGAGACGGCACCCGAGGCTCCCAGTCCGAGATATGCGCAGAGATCCAGCAGGGTCATGGTTTGAAACTGGGGCTCAGGATTGCGGCGAGTCATGATCCAGCCAGCGATGCGCCGCGAAAGCATCAAATCGTGTCGATTAGTATAACTATCCCTTGGGCTTTCCGTTGCGTGGGATTCGGGTAGGCCAGCTGGCCATGCAGTGTTGATAAAATCTGCGCATAACGGGCATGGCGAATGTATCTTTAATATTGTTCTTCCCCCGCCAACCTCAATGCCAGCCTAGCAAGACTGAAGATTTCGATTCCAGGAGCCCCGCCATGTCTCGTTTTTTGTGTTTGCCGTCCATCAATTCTCTGCGAGTGCTTGTGCGATTCGCCGCGATTGCGAGTGCTTGCGCCGGCCTTGCTCACGCCGCTTTCGCCCAACAGCAACCCACAAAGTCATCCTGGCTCGGCGACGGTTTTTCTGCTCTCAAACTCCGCCAGATCGGTCCTTTCCGGGGGGGCGCGTTGACGCCGTAACCGGCGTTCCCGGTGAGCCGTTCGTCTACTATTTCGGGGGCACGGGAGGCGGCGTCTTCAAAACCGTCAACGGTGGCCACACATGGGAACCGATCACGGATGGACAGATCAATTTTGGCTCCATCGGATCGATTGCGGTGGCCTCCTCCGATCACAATGTGATCTTCGTGGGCACCGGCGAGAGCGCAATTCGCGGCAACGCCTCCCATGGGGATGGGGTATACAAGTCGGTCGATGCCGGTAAAACGTGGACACATATCGGGCTCGAAGACACACAGCAGATCGGCCAGATTCGCATCGACCCCAGTAACTCCGATATCGTGTACGTCGCCGCTCTTGGCCACATGGCCGGTCCCAACCCAGAACGGGGCGTCTTTCGCTCCAAAGACGGTGGCAAGACCTGGCAGAAGGTCTTCTTTAAGAGCGACAAAGCGGGCGCGATCGACCTCGCGATGGATCCGACAAATCCTCGCGTTCTCTACACCGCAATCTGGCAGGTGGTGCGCAAGCCGTGGACATTTGAGAGTGGCGGCCCCGATGGCGGCATCTGGAAATCGACCGACGGCGGCGACACGTGGAAGGAGTTGACCCACAACCCCGGTATGCCCAAAGGCGTCCTGGGTAGGATCGGCGTCACCGTTTCGCCGGCAAACCCCGACCGCGTATGGGCTTTGATTGAGGCACAGGAGGGAGGTATTTTCCGCTCGGATGATGCGGGAGCGACGTGGACGAAACTGAATGGGGATAACTCGATCAAGCAACGTGCGTGGTATTACTCGCAGATCTTTGCTGATCCGAAGAACGAGAATACTGTCTACGCCGTCAATACCTCTTTCTTCCGCTCAACCGACGGCGGCAAGACATTCACAGCCATTCGCAATCAACATGGGGACAACCACGACATGTGGATTGCGCCGGAAGATCCCGACCGCTTTATCGAGTCCAGCGACGGCGGCGCTCAAATCACCTTCGACGGCGGCAAGAGCTGGAGTACAGAGGATAACCAGCCGACCGGGCAGTTCTATCGTGTGGCGCTGGACAACGACTTTCCATATCACATCTATGGCGCTCAACAGGACAACACCACCGTCGGCATCGCGAGCCGCAGCAATGATGGCGCGATCACTGAGCGCGACTGGCACGACGTGGGTGGGGGTGAAAGCGGCTGGATCGCTCCCGATCCAGCTGACTCCAACTTTGTCTATGCCGGTTCCTACGATGGATTACTCACACGGTTTGACACCAAGACAGGATCCCTGCGTGACGTCAACGCCTGGCCGGACAATCCGATGGGATCGGGCGTGGAAGCCATGAAGTACCGGTTCCAGTGGAGCTTTCCTCTGCTGTTTTCGCCCCACAATCCCAAACGGCTCTATGCCGGCAGCAACGTCCTGCTGGCGACTACCGATGAAGGCCAGCACTGGACGGCGATGAGTCCGGACCTGACCCGCAACGACAAATCCAAGCAGGGTCCCTCGGGCGGCCCAATCACCAAAGACAACACCGCCGTCGAATACTACGACACGATCTTCACTGTCGATGAGTCCCCGGTGAAAGCGGGGGTGATCTGGGTCGGCTCGGACGATGGCCTCATTCATGTCACCACAGATGACGGGAAAAACTGGCAGAACGTAACTCCTAAAGATGCGCCCGAGTGGATACGCATCAACTGCATCGCTGCTTCGCCCTTTGATCCTGCTACCGCGTATGTGGCTGCAACCATGTATCTTTCTGATGACTTTCATCCCTTCTTGTGGAAGACAACCGATTACGGCAATACCTGGAAGAAGATTGTCGCCGGCATCCCCGATGATGACTTTACGCGCACCATCCGCCCCGATCCCAACCAGAAGGGATTGCTCTTTGCCGGAACCGAATCGCATCTCTACATCTCCTACGACGACGGGGATAAATGGCTGCCTTTCCAACTCAATCTGCCTGCGGTGCCGGTGACCGACATCGCATTCCAGAAGCGTGACGACGAGATGGTCATCGCCACTCAAGGCCGTGGATTCTATGTGCTCGACGACATACCTCTGGTGCGCTCTCTCAACCCAGCCAAATTCCAGAAAAATGACGACGTAAAACTCTTTCCTGTCAAACCAGCCATGCGCATCGCCGGCGGTGGCTTTAGCTTCCGCCGCAAAAATCCTCTGGCCGGAGAAAACCCCGTCGACGGCGCTTCGATCTACTACTTCCTCAAGGAAAAGCCCAAAGGCGAGCTGAAGATCCGTTTCCTTACCGCATCCGGAAAGCTCGTGAACGAGATTTCCAGCAAGCCCCCGGTACACGCGAACGAAGCGGAAGATCCAGAGGAAGAGAGGCCGCGCAACAACAATCTCGCTCCCGCCAAGGAAGGGTTGAATCGCTACGTCTGGGACCTTCGCTACGAGAAGGCAACCGGCTTTCCCGGCCTTCTTATGTGGGATGGAAGGCTGGACGGGCCCAGAGCTATTCCCGGCGAGTACAAAGTCGAGCTGGTCGTCGACGGAAAGACGGAGTCGGAGTCATTCTCAATCGTGAAGGATCCGCGTGCCCCAACGACTCCTGCGCAGTTCGAGGAAGAGTTGGCCTTCGGGCTCAAGGTGCGTGACCGGGTTACGGATGCAAACAGCAGCGTCGTTCGTATCCGGGCCATGAAGGATCAGCTCAAGCCTTATGTTAAGAACTCCGACAGCGAAGTAAGCTCGAGCGCCAAAAAGCTCACTGATCAACTTACCAGCATCGAAGAGAATATCTACCAAACCAAACTGAAGGCCGGCGAAGACGCTCTCAACTTCCCGATTAAGCTCAACAACAAGATTGCCTCGGTTGGTGGCGGTGCGGACATGACCGATATTGCACCCACATCGCAGTCCAAAGAAGTCTTCGACGAGCTTTCAGCCAAACTACAGACAGAACTCGATCACCTGCATGAAATCGAGACGAAGGGGATTCCGGAGTTTAACAAGCTCATTCGCGACCGGAATGTTCCAGCCATTAATCCAGAACCCAACTCCGAGAAGGATAAGAAGTAGAACAATCATTGCGCATCGGGCACGGCCGACTCACAAGGTCTGCCGTGCCCGAGCTGTCGGAGCTCAAACCTGCAATACGTCGCCATCATGCGCGACCATCTCATACAGCACCGGGTTCACAAAGAAACCCAGAAACAGCCGTGAGATCAATCCGGCGACAATGACGATCGCAAATGGTTTCTGCGTGTCGGAACCTATGCCGGTCGAAAGTGCCGCGGGCAACAGCCCGAGACAAGCGACGAGTGCCGTCATCATGATGGGGCGCAAGCGCAGCAGTGAGGCTTCCCGTGTCGCCGTGCGAATGTCCTTGCCTTCAAGCCGCAGCTTGTTGATGTACGACACGAGAATGACGGCAGTCTCTACTGAAACGCCCATCAACGCGAGCATTCCAAGCGCCGAAGATGCGCTGAACAAGGTGCCGGTCAACTTGAGCGCCAGTAGAGCGCCCACCGGAACCGTCAGGATGACCCCAATCGCGATCGTCACGGGGAATTTGAAGTTGCCGTATAGCGCAAACAGAATCATGAAAATGATAAGCACAGCCATCGGTCCGATGTAATAGAGTTCGCGTTGTGCCTCGATCAATTCGCTGTACTCGCCGCCCCAGGTGAGCCGATACCCTGGCGGCAAGGACTTCTGAATATCCGCAATGGAGTGCTGACCCGCCGCTACAGCGCTCTGCAGATCGCGGCCTTCCACGCTGAACTGCACCCCGATATAACGCGAGTTGTTTTCGCGATAGATGAATGAAGCGCCACCCGCTTCATGAATATTCGCAAGCTCGCTCAACGGAATCTGCTGGCCTGCAGGCGTGCCAACCAGCAAGCCGCCTATCTGCTGCGCATTCTCTCTGAACTCCGGCTTCATGCGCACGACAAGATCGAACAGCTTCTCGCCCTGAATGACTTGCGTCGCGGCCTGGCCCCCGACCGCTGCCTGAACCACAGCCTCTACGTCGGCCACGTTGATGCCATAACGTGCAATCTTGTCGCGATCAACATCGATCAGCAGGCTGGGCTGACCGAGTTCGCGCACCACTGTCAGTTCTGAGAATCCCGGAACCTCGGCCAGCCTGCGCTTGATCTCGAGAGCTTTGCCCTGAAGTACGTTCAGATCAGGGCCATAGATCTTTACGGCGAGCGCGCTCTTCAAGCCCGTCAGGGCCTCGTCCACTGCATCTTCGGCAGGCTGCGTGTAGTTGAAGATGACTCCTGGAAAAGCCTGCAGCTGCCGCTGGATGTCTTCCGTCAACTCCGCCTTGGTATGAATTCGCCCTTTCTTCCACGAGGAGTCGCTGTACGGCTTCAAGCCGACATAGAATTCGTCGTTGAAGAATCCCGTCGGATCGGTGCCGTCGTCGGGACGCCCCAGTTCAGAGCCCACATCCGTGACCATTGGGTATTGCAATAGGATTTGACGAACCTGCGGCGAAAACTTGCTTGCCGTCTCATAGGAGACCGTGTACGGCAATGTTGCTCGCACCCAGAGCGCTCCTTCATCGAGATGAGGCATAAACTCGCCACCAATAAAAGGCACCAGAAGGAGCGACAACGCAAAGATAAGTGTCGCGCCAACGATGGTCGTCTTTGGATGATCGAGGCACCACTCCAGCTGCACAGCGTATCGATCGCGAACCCAGTTGAATGGCTTGTTTACGCGCTCGTGAACACCCTTCTTGAACCAGTAGGCGCACATGACAGGAACGAATGTGAGCGTGAGGATGAGAGCGCCGACCAGTGCGATGGCCACGGTATCAGCCATTGGTTTGAAAAGTTTTCCTGAAGGTCCGCTGAGCGCGTAGATTGGCAGATAGCCCGCGATAATCACCGCTACGGAATAGAAGATCGGTCGATCGACGTCTTTTGCGGCGAGCCGTATGACTTGTTGCAGATCATAGCTCTGGCCTTCGCGCTCACCGAGCTCGCGGAAGATGTTCTCGACCATCACCAAGGTGCCGTCGATCAGAATGCCGAAGTCTATCGCACCGATTGAAAGCAGGTTGGCGGGAATTCCTTGCAGCATGCAGAAAGATGAATGAGAAAAGCAAAGACAGGGGAATGGTGAGGGCCACAATGACCGCTGCGCGAACGCTTACCAGAAAGGCCATCAGAACGATCAGGACAAGCGCCATTCCAAACAGCATGTTGTGCTCAACTGTGTCGATGGTTAGTTGAACGAGGTCACTGCGATCGTAGTAGGGCCGGACTTTTACATCTGGGGGCAGGATCTGCTCGTTGAGTTGCCGGGTCTTGGCTTCTACGCCTTGCAGCACATTCTGCGTCTGCTCGCCGCGCCTCATCATGATGACGCCTTCGACGGCATCATCGGTTTTGTTGAAGCCGAACTCGCCCAGGCGCGGAGCATACCCGATGGTGACTTGGCCGATATCCTTGACGCGCACCGGCACGCCGTTCTGCGAGCCGACGACGACGTTGCCTATATCGGACGTGTCGCGAATGAGTCCGATGCCACGTACGTAATAGAATTGACCGCCTTGGGAATAGAATCCCCCTCCCGCATTTGAGTTATTGACAGAGAGTTGCTGAATCACGGTCGGCACCGTGATGTGATAAGCGTAGAGTTTTGCGGGATCCAGCAGAACCTGGTATTGCATCACTGTCCCGCCGAAGCCGGAATCGTCTGCGACACCGGGCACTTGTTTGTATTCGCGCTGAACCACCCAGTCTTCAAACGTCTTCAGTTCCTGGGGAGAGCGGTCCGGGCTCTCGAGCACATAGCGATATACGAGACCCGACGGGCTCGCCAGAGGAGAAAGCGACGGCGTTACTCCCTGCGGATACGTGACTTCACTGAGCCTCTGAAACACAAGTTCGCGCGCAAAATAATCATCTGTGCTCTCATCAAACGTCATGATGACGTCAGAAAGGCCATAGAGCGAAATGGAGCGCATGACGGTCATTTTCGGAACGCCGTTCATCTCCACTTCAGTGGGAATGGTGACCAACCGTTCCACCTCTTCAGCAGCGTGTCCCGGCCATTGCGTAATCACTTCCACCATCGGCGGAGAAAGGTCGGGGTAGGCATCCACCGGCATGTAGTAGAACGAAACCGCACCGCCGATGGCCATGAGAGCCACCACCAGCAGAATCAACATCCTTTGTCGCAGCGCGAATTGAACAATAAGATGAATCATTCCGGTCGGCCCCCTCAGTGTTGCAGCGAATTGGCAAACTGAAGAAATAAGCTGCCGTCGGCGACAACCCTCTCTCCAATGGAAACGCCCTTGACAATCTGGACCTTGTCATCCTGGCTGTCACCCAGTTCCACTTCGCGCCTGCCGAACTGGTTTGCGCCCGTGGCCACGTAGACGAATGGGTTGTTATTGTCGTCGCGTAGAACCGAAGAATTAGGTACAGCAACAGCATGAGCAACCGATCCCGCAGCTACGTTCACCGTGCAATACATGTCTTTTTTCAACTTTTCATCGCGATTGTCGACGATGATGCGCGCTTGCAGTGTTCTTGTATTCGGATCGACCGCCGGCGCGACGTAGGAGATTCTTCCGTGAAAGATGCCGGGATACGCGTCGGTTTGCACGCTGACATCGTCGCCGTTTCGGACATAAGCGATGTCAGCTTGGTACACATTGGCCAGGACCCACACCGTATGCAGGTCCGAAATGGTGAATGCCTGCGTTTGTCCGGCCTGCACCACCTGTCCAGGTGAAACCAGGCGCTCCACAACCTCGCCACTGATGGGGGCCAGCACGGGAATCTGTGCCGACGAGGGAGCATTTGCAAGTGCCGCCGGATTCTTGATTCCAAGAATCTTCATCCCCTGCTCTGCTGCATTCAAGTCTGCCTGCGCCTGGTTGCGATCAGATTCAGCCTGCTCCAAGATCGCGTTCGGCGATAGCGTGATGCTGATAGAGGTCTTGCGCACGCTTGTAAGTTCTTCTCCGCAAGACGGTCAGAATCTGCCGCCTTCAAATAGGCGTCCAGCGATTGCGAGTAATCCGGGCTGCTCACTTCGAGCATCGGTTGCCCAGCCTTCACATGATCACCAGGAACTACGAGGATTCTTGCTCACCGGTCCGCCGACCTGTGAGATCACTGGCGTCGTGTTGAACGCGTTGTACGCAACTGTGCCCGTGAGTCGAAGCGTGCGCTTCATGGTCGTCGGCTCGAGCGTGATCACCTGCACGTGCGACATCTGGTCTGGCGGAATCGTAAAGAGTTGCGGAGTCGCCGACTTAGAACTTTGCGCGGAGAATGACGTCATCCGGCTAGCCTCTTCGCTATCGCTTCGAATGGCACGCCGCGAGTTGAACGACAACCAAAAGCGCGAGAGCGTATTGGAACCTGTATCGAACGATCTTTGGACTCTTCATGGTAAGCTCCTGGTTCCTACGGCTTCGCGAAGCTGTTCAAGCGCGAGCAAGTACGACGCCAGCGCTTGCCGGTAGCTGAGTTGGGTGGACCGGTAACTGCGCTCCGCATCGAGAAAATCGAGCAGGCTTGCAGCGCCGTGCCTGTAGGCGTATTCGGTGATGTCGCGGGATTGCTGCGCCTGGTCGAGATATCCCGACCGATAGAGGTCAACGATCTTCTCGTTTGCGCGCAGGCCCTCGAACGCGTCTCGCACGTCCGTCATCACCTGTCCGCTTGCAAAGAGTTCCTGTTCCTGCGCTTGGGTGATCGCATAGCCGGCACGCGCAATCTCACCCTGGTTTCGGTCAAAAATTGGCAGCTGAATCTGCCCGAACAACGAAATATTGTTGGTGTAAGCCAGGTGTGTGTAGCTGGCTTGCCCCGTAACATCGCGCTTGCCGATGGCCTTTTGCAAAGCTAGCTGGCTGTCAGCGGCATTTACTCCCAGCCGGGCCGCCTGCAGGTCAGGCCGGCTCTGCAGAGCCTTGGTCTGAAAATCCTCGAGGATCCCTTTGACTGGCTGGAAGTCGAACGAACCGGCGATGTCGTAGTCCGGCCCCACTGACTCATAACCGAGTAGCTGGCGCAGATCCGACAGACCCTGCACTCTGGCGAGTTGTGCCTGCGATACATCGGTCTGAAATTGAAGCATCTGAAGCTTAATTTTCAGCAGATCATCTTCGCCAATATCGCCTGCCTTATAGCGCGCTTCCGCGATCTCCACGGTGTTTTGAAAGCTCTTCAGATCCTGATTCGCCAGTTCCAGTGTCGACTCAGCAAGCTCGACATTGATGAACTGCGAAGCGACGTTGAAGGTAACCGTGCGTTCGTTGTCGGCAACCTGGGACCGCGACACTGCCGTCACATCCTTTGCCGCCTGCAGGCGGTGTTGCCGCTTCTTTCCGCGCTCAAACAAATAGCTGACACCCAGATCAAACTGAGCGGAATTGTCGAGGTAATCGGCGCTGAACTGGCTCGGCTGAAAGATCGGCAGAAACTGCGAGTCGCCAAGCAGAACCGGGATCGGGGCGAAGATTCGCCGTTTTCTCCTCCGCCTCGTTCTGCTGAATCGTGGTTCGCGCGGCCAGCAGACTGTGATTGTGCTGCAGGGCCATCCGGATCGCCTCATCCAGTGAAATCGTGACGGCGCCTGGACTCTGCGCGAGCGTATTCGCCTGTGGCGCGGGCGGCGATCCGGCTTGTGGATACGGCGTTTGAGCGCCGGAGATCCCAAGCAAGCTAAGTAGGATAAACAGGATAGAAAAGCACGTGCGCTGCAGACGCATAGGCAATCTGCCTCCTTCGCTAAATCACTTGCACTCAATCGGTGTGCCGAGAGGCACAGGGGCGTGCGATGACTTATGCAGGAGGAGCGCGAGCGGGGATGCTCGGCGAAGAGGCCCGGGCAATATATATCGTGTATTGAACTTTAGGACCGGCACCGACCAGAACTAGTGTGCAGGCTCTCACTCCCGCCAGCGAAGGCGCAATGGTCAAGTGGCATAACGGACAGTTTTCGGCAGAAGAGTTGTCGTGATGATGCCAAACCATGCCAAATGTCGTGCCCAGCACCAGCAAAAGGAGTGCCAGTGGGACAACGATTCGCCAAATTCGCTTCTGGTCGGGCATCGGTTGGTGTCGGTTTGGGGCCTGTGATTACTTGGCAATCAGTGTAGCCGAGAATCTTCCCTCTTGAATACAGGCAGTTTGGCCCCGCATCCTTGCCCATCGGCCGTTGTCACCCCTCCAGAAGCAGTAACCGTTCGGGGTCGAGAGTAATCGTCCATGGCTGCAGCTGCGCGGAAAGCGTTCTCCAGACATCTTTTGTGACGTCGGCCTGAAGATGAGGCATCTGCCCCTCAAGGAGTCCGTTTCCTTGCTCTCTTCGTGCCGGCTCGGAATGCAGTCGGAGATAGAGGGTCATCTCATGCGGAGCTTCGCTCGTGCTGACGAGCCAGCAGGGGAAAGTATTTTCACCGAAACCGGCCCTTTGAAAAGCAAATTGATGCGAGCGAAATCCTACATGGGTAAGGGTATTCGGGACTTCGATCGCTGTTCGCAACTGGCACTCCCATGCATCCACGTGGATGCGGTCACTGCTGAGGCGCCTGGCTGTCACAATGTTCTTGCATCCGGTAAGCCGAGCTGCGGCCACCGTGCGAGGCTGCTCAAAAAGCTTGTGCTTGGGACCGCTTGCGATCACGCGACCATTTTCCAGCACCTGCAGGTCAGAACAGAACCGGAAGGCCTCCTCCATATCGTGCGTGACGAAGACAACCGCTCCGCTGAAACTAGCAAGCGTGGCTCGAAGCTGCTCTTCGGTCCGCCTGCGCAAGTGCGGATCGAGCGCTGCAAAAGGCTCGTCGAGCAACAGCGCATCCGGCTCCATGGCCATGCATCGCGCAATTGCCACCCGCTGCCGCTGGCCCCCCGAGATCTGGCTTGGATAACGATTCGCCAGCTCGGCGATTCCCATTTGTTCGAGCTGCTTCCAAATGCGTGTCGGCCTTTCGCTCTTGGGAAAGCGAGCCAGGCCGAAGCCGACGTTCTCCGCCACGGTCAGATGAGGGAACAGGGCGTAATCCTGGAATACGAGGCCCACCCTCCTGCCTGCCGCCGGAATGTTTTGTCCTGTCGCGCTGTCAAAAAGAACCCGGCCATTAAGAACGATGCGCCCGCAGCCAGGCGTTGAGACGCCGGCGATCATTCGCAACGTCATCGATTTCCCAGAGCCTGACGGCCCCAGCAGTCCAACGGATCCACTGCCGGCATTGAGTGCGATGCGCAGGGTGAAGTTTTCCAGGCTCCGCTCTATCTCGACGTCAAGTGCTCCAGCAGGTTCGCAATCGCGAGGCGAAAGAACCGCCAGAGCCTCTTGATCTGCGACATCCGTCGCGGCCCTGTCAGACTCGGTTCGCTCAATGATCCGCGTCTTCCTCTGCACATTCAGCAAGCGGATAATCGCCAGTGATAGGACCACGATCAGGCAGACCCAAAGCAGCGCCGTGCGCATGTCGCCCGCTTCAACAGAGGAGAAGATCGCAATTGGCATGGTCTGCGTGCGTCCCGGAATATTGCCGGCCAGCATCAAGGTCGCACCGAACTCGCCCATTGCCCGAGCAAAAGCCAGAACGGTGCCTGCAATCACGCCCGGCCCCGCCAGTGGCAAGAGAATGCGGCGAAAAACAACCCACTCACTCGCTCCCAGTGTGCGCGCCGCCTGCAGAAGCGTGGGGTTCACCTGCTCAAATGCCCCCAGCGTTGTGCGGTACATCAGGGGAAAGGCGATCACGGTGGCCGCAATGACCGTCGCCGGCCACGAGAATGCGATCGTGAGTCCCAGATGCTCGAGAGCACGCCCGATAAAGCTGCGTCTCCCGAAGGTCAGCAGAAGAATGAAGCCTACGACTGTGGGTGGAAGCACCAATGGCAGCGTAAGCAGGCCGTCGATCCATGCGCGAAGGCCGCCGCGCACGTCGTACATGATCCGCGCTGCTACCAACCCCAGAAAGAAAGTTGCGACAGTCGCAGCACACGTCGTGGCCAGCGAAATGATCAGCGGCGAGGCGTCGATTGGCAGGATCACGGTGCAGCCAGTGTATATCCGTTCCTGGTGAAGATCGCCTTGGCCTCTGGACCGCCCAGAAACTCAACAAACGCGTGCGCAGCCTGTTGATGAGCGCTCGTCTTTATCACGGCCGCCGGATAGACAATCGGCTCATGCGCGGACTCTGGCACCGTAGCGATAACGCGGACTCTTCCGGAGATATGCGCATCCGTCTCATAGACGAAGCCCGCGTCCGCGTTGCCGGTTTCCACGTAGGTCAACACCTGCCGAACGTCTTTACCTAGAACCAGCTTTCCCTTGACTTGGTCGTTCAAGTGAAAAGCATTCAGCGTTTGCTGCGCATACTGCCCGGCAGGCACACTCGCGGGATCTCCCATTGCGATGAGCTTAATCGATCGATCGGCGAGGCCCGCGAGTCCCTGCAACTTCGAATTGAGCGGCGCAATCAGAACCAGCGAATTGCGGAGGATGTTTTCGCGTGTGCCTGCAATAATCAGTCCCTTGCCAACCAACTCGTCCATTGGCTTGGCTGCGGCCGACAGAAACACATCGACGGGAGCGCCCTGTTCAATCTCCTGCGCCAGGGTTCCCGATGATCCGAAGTTGTTGCGAATTTCCACCTTCGGGTGGCGTGCGAAATACGCGGCCTCGACCTCACCAAGCGCGCCCTGCAGACTCGCGGCCGCCGAGACGGTAAGGCCGACCCGTTCGCCGTCGTGGCAGCCGCTGAGCATCATTGCAAGCAGGCAAACCGGCAGGGTGAAGATGTGCCTGACACGGAACCGGCTCACATTTGAATCTCCTCGGGTTGGCAGACGCCTCCGAACCATGAAATCATCTTCCCATTCCTGTGGTTTCGTACGCAAATACTGTCCCCCATGCTGGATACAGTATTCATTCGCACAAAATCGTTGGTTTTATGCCCGAGCCATTGCCGCAGTCAGAGTTCCATTCCTTCCCGGATCGCATCGTCTGCCTGTCAGACGAAGTGACCGAGCTGATTTACCTGCTGGGCCAGCAGCATCGGATCGTTGGAGTCTCCGGATTCTCAACCCGGCCGCCGGAAGTACGACAGAAGCCCCGGGTTTCCACCTTTCGCGATGCGAACTTCGACGCGATCGCCGAACTCAAGCCGGATCTGATCATTACGTACTCAGATGTGCAGGCGCAGATCACGCGCGAGGCGTCACTGCGCGGCTTCACGGTATTGAATTGCAATCAACGCAGCATCGCGGAGATCCTCGAGACGATCGCCATGATCTCGCGCATTCTGGGAAGGCCGTCAGAAGGAGACGAGCTGATTCGCACCTATCGCCAAGGTCTCGAACGGATCGCCGCATCGGCCCACGCATTTCCCTTTCGACCGCGCGTCTTCTTTGAAGAGTGGAACGACCCAATCATCAGCGGGATTGAATGGGTTGAAGAGCTTGTCGAGATTGCGGGCGGCCAGCCTGTCTTTCCTGAGCTTCGCGCATGCCGGAAAGCGCCGGATCGGGCGGTCTCCTGGGAGACGATCATCGAGCGCAATCCCGAAGTGATTTTCGCATCGTGGTGTGGCATGAAGGTAAATCTTGACGAGATTACATCTCGCCCGCGCGCGCATCAGGTTGAGGCCGTTCGCCTGGGCCAGATCTTTGAAATTCCTTCTTCTTTGATTCTGCAGCCCGGCCCCGCGGCTCTTACCGAAGGGCTAAGCCAGTTGCACACGCTCTTGTCGCAGGTCGCAAACAAAGGCGTGGGCGCCATCCCGGACAAATAGGGCCAAGATCGGCGCGGGGGTTACACGTCCTGCACGCTGAGGGTTTGAGGATCGCGTACTCGCTGCATCAGCAGAGCTGCGATGAGCATGAAAACGCCGCCGGCAATGATTGCGTAGATGCGATTGTTGTGCAGCATATGGATCATGAACCAGCCGAAGAATAGCGACGCCAGAATTTCGGGCGTGACGATGAAAAAGTTGAAGATGCCCATGTAAACGCCGGTTCGCGAAGGGGGCAGTGAGGCCGCCAGAACTGCATAAGGCATCGACAGAGTACTGGCCCACGCGATTCCGACGCCAACCATGGTCAGCAGCAGTACGTATTTGTTGTGAATGACAGCCACCGACATCAGGCTCAGCGCTCCGCAAATCAGGCAAGCCGTGTGTGTATTTGTACGGCCCAGTTTGCGGGCAAGGCCCGGCAGCGCAAATGAGAAAGCGAAACACACGATCGAATAGATCGCAAAACAATTGCCACCCCACTCCACTCCCGCCTGATAAAGCGGCGAACTTGTATCGTTAGCGCCAAACACGTTGTGCGCCACAGCGACAGGAAAGTAAAGCCACATGCAGAACAGGCCAGGCCAGGTCAGCAGTTGCACCGGACCGAGTTTGCGCATGGTGTCGGGCATTTCGGCGATGGCTGCAAAGATCTCGCGCGCGCTTGCAGCAAGGCTTGTCTTTTCGTCCTTCCTGCGGCGAAAGGCCTCCATATCCTGCGGCGGATATTCCTTGGTGGTGATGATGGTCCAAAGCACAGCGCCGATGAACGCCACGGCGCCCACGTAAAACGAGATGCGCACGACGGTCGGAACCGCTCGCGTGTCTCCGACCTTCTGCTGCATGTGAAATACGTTGGTAAGGACGTAGGGCAATGCCGATGAGAACGATGCACCGAGCCCGATGAACAGGCTTTGCATGGCGAAGCCCGCAGTGCGCTGGCCCTCCGGCAGAATGTCCGCGACAAACGCGCGGAATGGCTCCATGCTCACGTTGATCGATGCGTCCAGAATCCACAGCATGCCTGCTGCCATCCACAGCGCCGACGCGTTCGGCATGAAAAGAAGCATGAGTGAGCTCAGGATCGCACCGGCGAGGAAGTAGGGGCGACGACGCCCGAGGCGTCCCCAGGTGTGATCGCTGGCGTGGCCGATGAGCGGTTGAATCAGCAAGCCTGTTAATGGAGCAGCGAGCCAGAGGATCGGAATCTGGTCTGCACGCGCTCCGAGGTATTCGTAGATGGCACTCATGTTCGCCATCTGCAGTCCCCAGCCAAATTGAATCCCGAGGAAGCCGAAACTCATGTTCCAGATCTGCCAGAAGCTGCGCTCGGGCTTGCGGAAGTACGTGACAGTCTTAGTTCCAGCGGGTTCGGCTTGCGAAGTGGTCATGAGCTCTTCCTACTGGGCTTGCTTTTGAAAGATGCGAGCCTCGAACGCGTTCAGCGAAAGAAACGGAACGGCTTCAGATTCTGGTTTCGAGACTGGAAGTTCGATTTCCTTCCAATTCCCGGCGGCTTCCACACTTCCGCGGAACGGCGTATTCGACAGGTTCACCGCGATCAGGAATTCTTCAGAGCCTGCACGACGCAAATAGGTCACTACATGCCGCTCATCGGTGTTGTGCAACCAGATGATTGCGCCCTGCTGCAGCGCGGGATGCTCGCGCCGTAGAGCCGACATCAGTGCGTAAAACTTGGGATACTCGGGATGCCACTTCTCGGCTCCCCAGAAGATCTTCTGCGGTTCGAAGAGCGCCGGATCGCGCGATTGCGTAGAATCGCCAACTTCCATGCCGTTGTATATCAATGGCGTTCCATTCAGCGTGAACATCAGCACCGACGCCGCAATCGCTCCGGGAAAGCCGTAGCGCGTGATCGCCCGCAGTTCGTCGTGATCATCGCTCATGCGCATGTGGAGCGCGCCTTTGGGAAACAACGCATCCTGTTGGTTCATCGTCTCGCGAACCTTGGTTGCAGGCTCGCCGTTCATCTCGATGTCGTCGACGGTATGCAGCATGGGCCACGCATAGTCGATATCGAACGCGCTGCGCAGCAGTTCGGGTTTCGATGCCTCGGCCAGCATCATGATGTCCGGTTTTACCTGTTCAAGTTCCTTGCGAGCGGCCTCCCAGAAGTCCGTCGGGACCTCCCCCGCCGCGTCACAGCGATAGCCATCAAGGTCGAAGTTCTTCACCCAGTACAGGAGCACATCTGTCATATACCGCTGCAGCTTCGGATTCGAATAATCGAGCGCCGCAACGTCGGTCCAGTCGTACGGATAGGTTACGTGGCCTTCCTTGTCCTTCTTGTAGTACTCGGAGTGGACCATCATCACGCTGTCCCACGCGGTGTGATTGGCCACCATGTCGATGATGACCTTCATCTGCCGCTTATGCGCCTCCTGAACCAGTCGATGCAGGTCGTCTTTGGTTCCGAGCGCGGGATCGATCGCGTAGTAGTCGCGGACCGCGTACGGACTTCCCAGGGAACCCTTTTTCTTCATCTGTCCATCGGGATGGATGGGCATGAGCCACAGGATGTTCACGCCTAGTTTGTGCAGGTCGTCGAGGCGCGCGGTTACACCGTTCAAATCGCCCGACGACGAAAACGAGCGCACAAAGATCTGATAGATGATGCCCGATTTCAGCCATGCGGGCGAGGGACGAACCTTGAGCGACGTGATCGCCGGATCAGGCTGCTGGGCAAAGGTTGAAGATCCGGCTCCAAATAATGCTGCAAGAAAACAAGCGAGTGCAAAGTACAGCCTCGACTTCATAGCGCGAAAGCATAGCATTCCCGAGGCTGATGCCGCCATAGCGATGAACACGCTGATCGAACACCGGCGGAAGAAACGCCGGAGCCGGTGCGAGGCCGAAAGGAGCTAGCGACGGCGTCTGGATCTAAGCTTGGCCGGGTGACTCTTTCTTTTCACCGGTGCGGCAGCTGCTTCCGAAGCAGGCGCCATTCCTGCATCGATGCGCTTGGTGATGTGGTCCTGGATCCAGTGGGGTCCCACCATTCCTTGGGGTCGATCTGAACGCCATCGAGCTGCATGGCGAAGTGGATGTGATCGCCGCCGGCCATGCCGGTCATGCCGCTCTGGCCCATGACCTGGCCGCGCTTCACCAGGTCGCCTTCATGGACGTCGATGTGGCTCATGTGGCCGTAAATGGTCTGCAGCCCGTAGCCGTGGTCGAGCACGATGCAGTTGCCGTAGATGCCGAGCGGCGCGGCCCACACGACGCGGCCATCGTTCGATGCCTCGACGCCGACATGCTGCGTGACGGCAAGGTCGTAGCCAAGGTGCACCTGCTGGTCGATCTTCTTGCCCTGGTAGATGTAGTTGCGCAGATCGGCGAAGGTGGCCTCGGCCTGAGAGTGAGGCTGGCGCTGAAAGGGTTGCGTGAACAGGAAGTGATCCGCGGTCTTGAAGCGTAGATCGGAGAGCGTCTTGTTGTTCGACTTTACGCATCTCGGTATTGATCCTGACGAAGCGCGTGACCATGTCGCCGGAGCCGTTCGGATCGAGTTCGCCGACCACCTTCTGCATGAAGGCGTCGCTGATCTGCAGATCGTGAACGGTGTAATGAGGCTGTTCTTTTTTGGGGAAGATGACGGTGATGGGGCTGGTTATGTCGTTGCCTGCGCCGTTCGAAGCGAAGACCAGCGGAATCGTACCTTGCGGCATATTCCACGCAAAGGCGAAGAGCGAGAACAGGCCTGGCTTTCCGCCTGGTAATGGCCAAGCGCGATACGACTGATCACCCACGCGCACGCCAGCGGATGTGTAGGCTCCGGATACATTGAAGGTCGCGAGATCGGCCATGCCGATGTAGAGATAATGCTGCTCCGAGTCGACGCTTACGGTCGGCGGCTGCGTCACCACTGTGACGTCGCGCTCAATGCGGGTTGACTTGTGCATCACGCCGTTCGAGGTCGCTTCGATGACGAGCTTTGCCTTGCCATCCTTTAACTGCGGCGTGGTTTTGACGCCGGCGGTGAAATTGAACGTCTCCTCCTTTGCCTTGGAGGGCTGCGACATCTGCCAGACGGAATAACTCGCGCCGTTCTGCTCGACGGTCGCGGAGACACTGCGAACTCCGCGCGGATCGGTGACGTGAACGCTGACCGGCGTGGCCTGCCCGATGGTGGAAACCGGCGTTGGCAAGTCAATCGCGGGTGCGGAGGAACAGCCCACGAGGATGGCGGTGGGAACGAGGGTTACAAGCGGAAGTACAAAACGGAGAACTTTGCGCACACCTCATTCTAGGGCGGCGAGGTTGTGGATCGTACACGGAGGTGTTTCCGAAAGAGTGACATCCGGCGGCGATCTCTCCGGGCGCAGATTCCAGTGTCGACCGCTGCATCACGACCGGAAAGACATATGCAACCATTTGGTTGCCCTTAGCCCTCCCCCTCCCCTCCCTAGGCGTCAAACGAGTACTTCGCTGGAATCAGCGACTTGCGGGGGGGCGGCTATAAAGTCGTCGTGCGAATAGACTTGCGCCGTAGTTTATTCATAGCACAGCACTTAGCAGGAATGCTTGGCGAGAATATTGCCCTGATTGGGAGTGCATTGGTCAGACGACGTGGCACAAGTGCGGGAGGAGATCGATTGTGGGCAGAACTCGCCATGATGTTATTGTGCTCCGGAGGCAGGAAAAGAACTGCAAATGGCCGAGCAACAATCGTGGAGTGAATTCGGGAACTTAGCAATTAGATCGGACGAGGGGCTTGACGCCTGCGGCGGGAGCTTGTGCTGGACGTGCTGTCCAGTTGGGAATAGGCTTTGTTGTCGACGACGGGGGTGACAAATTGGATAGACGAAAATTCATTGCAGCAAGCGCCGCCGCAACCACCGCAATGGTGGCGCCGGGCGGCTCGATCGCGCGTGCGTTGGCAGCCGAGGACAATCCGGTCAATTCGATATCAGCCCGGCTCGATCCCCTGCGCCATCGGTTTGGGGTGAACTACACGCCCTCGCATAACTGGTGGTTCTGCTGGAATGACTGGAATCCTGATCCGATCAAGCGGGATCTGGATGCGATCGCCGAGCTGGGGGCGGATCACCTGCGCATTCTGCTGATCTGGCCGTTCTTCCAGCCCAATCCGAAGTGGGTGAGCCCGGCTCATCTCGAACGGCTCGATGAGCTTGTAACGCTGATGGGCGAGAGGCACCTGGATGCGCTGGTGACGGTGTTTACAGGGCAGTTGAGCGGGTGGTACTTCCTGCCGCCTTTCAACCGTCTTTCCAATGGTTTCTTCACCGACCGCGTGATGCTCGAAGCCCAGGAAATCTTCGTACGCGAACTCGGCCGCACCCTCGCGCCCCATCCGAATCTCATTGGCTTCGATATGGGCAACGAGATCAATACCTGCTGGAGCGCGCCGATGGCCAACGGCGATGCCTGGATGGCACGGATGTTCAGCGCTGATGAACTCCGCGCTGCCGGGGCGGCTGCATGTGAACGGAGTCGATCACAAGCCCTGGTTTGCCGATGACACGTTCTCTCCGAAGGCGCTGGTTACCGACCAGCGCATGCCGGTGATGCATTGCTATCCCTTCTGGACCGGCGCGGTGAAGTATGGCGGAGCGATGGATCCGCCGAGCGTGAAGCTACTGGCGGCCATGGCGGCGTCTGATCCGGTCGTACGCGGGGACGCAACAGAAGCCGGTGTGGGCAGGCGAGTTCAACACCTGCATCAAGGAACTGACCGACGAGCAGCAGGCGGAGTGGCTGGATAAGGCCGTGCATGCGGCGATCGAGCAGGGCGTGAGCTGGTTCAGCTACTGGGACAGCCACGATGTCGACCGCAAATACGATTTCAACCCGCTGGAGTACACGCTTGGGCTGCTTACCAACGATGGTCGAGTTGAAGCCGGCGGGGCGGGTCTTCAAGCAGCTTGGCCGAGAGCTATCGCGGCAAGCCGGTTGTCTTTCCGACCGCGGCGTTGCCGCCGCCTCCGTCGCCGCACACACTCGACCACACCTGGCAATGGATTCTGGATTGGCTAGGGTGGAAAGGGAAGGCATAGGGTCAGCAGCGGCGAGTTTCTCGGAGAGCGGCTGGCTTTCGGTCGGGTTCTTGGCCAAGTAGTGGAATGGTCCGTCGCCCCGAGCTTCCGGGTATAAAAGGTGACGAGGAGGCGGTCCATGGACAGATAAGGTCGGTATTGATCTCGGTAAGACGGTATTTCATCTTGTAGCTTTGAACACCGCAGGCGAGACGGTTGTCAGGAAAAAGGTCTCCCGCTCTCAGCTGCTGCGTTTCACGCCAACCTGCAGGTGCGGTTGATAGGGATGGAAGCCTGCGGAGGCGCTCATTATTTTGGTCGCGCCTTGCGTGATCAGCGGCACGATGTGCGGCTGATGCGGCCCAGTATGTGAAGCCGTTTGTGAAGACCAACAAGAACGACTACATCGATGCTGAGGCGATCGCCGAGGCTGTGGGCAGGCCACGGATGCGTTACGTACCGATCAAGAGCGAGGATCAACTGGACATGCAGTCTCTGCATCGGGTGCGAGCACGATGGGTGAAGAGCCGCACGTCGCTGGTGAACCAGATCCGGGGACTTCCTCTGGAGCGTGGTATCACGATCAGAAAAGGTCGTCGGCATGCCGAAGCAACAACTGGAAGTTGCGAGGTTTTGATGGGAAGCGTCCTTAAAGAGCTACTACACATCCTTCCACTCCAGTGGTAATGACAACAACCGCTTCGGAGTAACGGGCGCGTTCGACTCCATATCTATTCAAATGCCTGCCCGGCTGATTCCATCAGGATGCAGAACGCCTGGGCTTCGGTGGAAATGCCGGGCCGATCGAAGTTGGGAGCGCTACAGGCGCCCTGCACAAATCCGTGAACATCCATCTTGGATCGCGCAGCGTTCCGCATTCTTTCAGCCGATTTGCGATAGCTCGCCGGAAGCCACCCATCCGTCATCCCCTGATAAACAGCAAAAGCCAGCATTTGCGACAGGTTGGTTTCGACGAAGGTGTCGGGCTGGTCGATGACATTGTGGAAGAGGCCATCGGAGCGCTGATGCGCAACGCAACCATCGATGACCTGGCGGGCAAACTCAGCCAGATGGATGCGATCGTTGTGACGGTTGGCAGGCAGGGTGCGGATTACACATGCCAGTCCGGCCGCGGTCCAGCCATTGCCGCCGCCCCAGAAGCCTGGATCAGCGAACTGCCGCTTGCCATCATCCCAGATGTGCGCTATCAGCTTCCTGTCGGGATTGAACAGCAGCTTGCGATAACCGTCGACCTGCCGCATCGCCTCGTCATAGTGGCCCATCGCGGCCAGAAACGGCGGCGCTCCGTTGATCCCGTCGGACCACATTTGCGGCGCTTCGAACGTGTGATAGAGCACGCCATCGGAGTTGCGGGGGGCCTTTGTGCAGAATCCACTCAAGCATGCTCTGCACTGCCTGGTGCATTGCGGGGTCACCTGTCCATTCCGCTGCTTGCGCATAGGCCGCGCCGCCCATCGCCGGATCTGTGGGACCGCCGCTGACCACGACACCCATGCGGCCGTCAGGCGCCTGCTGCACCATGGCCGCCTTGGTGACCAGGATGAGTTTTTCGTGTTGGCCCGACTGCAGCAAGGCCTGTGCGAAGATGCCCTGCTCCCAGTCGCGGCGCTGCATGGAGAGACCGGCGGCGGATGCGCGTTCAATGCGCCGAATGCTCTCAGGTTTATGACCGGATGTCGTCTTGTCTGCAAATGAAGAAGCTGAGGCAAGGCTCTGCGCACTTGCGAGGGTTGCAGCACTCAGAAATGATCGTCGATTCATCGCTGACGATCATAGCGCGGGCGGCGGCCGGGCACCCGCCGGCTTCTGGCAGTGGCTGACTTAGGGACAGCCAACTTTCCCGACTGCGAGACCGGCTGACAACAAGAATCTGGTGAGTTGAATCTTGTGAGTATACGCAGCAAACGCTTTCGACTACCTTGAAGCGGTCGAATGACGCTGGAGGGAATGCCTGTGGGATATGGGCTGGCTGTTTCACCGGCGGCCGTGGCTCTGGTCGCCATTCCCATCGAGGTGACCTGGTCGTATGGGGTCGCGGCACTGGTTTTTGCGACTGGGCTCGTGGTGATCTTTCTGCGCGGCGAATGGCGGACGGAGCCAAAACTGGACAAGCTGATTCTGTTCGGTCCGCTGTTCTATGCTGTGCCGATTGCAGCCTTTGGCACCGAACACTTTACCCTCTCGAGGGGTATCGCCTCGATTGTGCCGGCGTGGATTCCGTGGCATGTCTTCTGGGTGTACCTGGTGGGCGCGTGCCTGATTGCTGCCGCATTCAGCCTGGTCACGGGAATCTGGGTACGTATCTCAGCGAGTTTGCTTGCGCTGATGTTCTTCCTCTTTGTCGTACTGATGGATGTGCCGGGCTGCATGCGGAGTCCGCACAATCGCTTTGAGATCATTCTCGCATTGAGAGAATTGTCATTCTGCGCCGGGCCACTGGCGATGGCCGCGAGCCTGAGCCAGCAGCAGAGCCCCCGTGCCGCCCGAGGCGCTGCGACGATCGCGCGCTACTTCATTGTCGTTCCCGTATTGTTCTACGCTATTGAGCAGTTCCTGCATGCGGATCACGTTCCCGGCATTCCGTTGGAGAAGCTGAATCCTGCATGGCTCTTCGGACATTCGATGTGGACCTACGTGACGGCAGTGATCTACCTGATCGCGGGAATCCCGCTGCTGGCGGGAAAGAAGACCCGAGCAGCAGCGGCGTGGATCGGCTTGATCGTGCTTTTTGTAATCGTGGTTGTATACGTGCCGATAGCAGTGGCAGAGCGCGCCAGCCTGGAGGGTCTGAATTATCTCTTCGATACGCTGATGTATTGCGGCACAGTTCTTTTGCTTGCGGGGGCGATGCCTCGCTCCGAAAAATCCACCCAACCCCTGATGCGTAGTGCTCGTTGACACAAAAGCGCAGTTCCATCTTGTCGAGATCGGCGATCGATAGATAAACGTGGCGGTGCGCGGACGCAGCTGATGTTCTCCCACACGATGCCGACGGTATGGAAAGCGACGATGGAGCACCTAAGCCCAGAAACTAAGCCGAGGTTATGACGAGGGGTGAGGATGGTTGGAGCCTTCCTCTAAGCCAGGCACGCACACCGACTGGCAAACCACATATCGCTGCGGATCCTCCACTATGCGTCGCAAGGTTTGCAGGGATTCCAAGCAGTAGAAGCCGTCGTTTATCCGCTCGTCGAAGCTCCACTGTATTGGTAAGACTTCCCGGACAGCGGCTCTGCCAGATCGGTCTGCGTGAAGACGTCTTTGCGGTTTGCCAACCACACCAAATAGACTGCAGGTTCCATGCTCATAGAGATGATGGAAGGCGTTATCGATATGAATAGAACCAAGGTTGGCGAGAAACATGCTCGAATACATGGGATCGGGATCGATCAACGATGCTGGAAGAAGGTTGAAGCGATCAAGGACGTTTCCTGCTGCAACTACAACGCGGAGTGCAGGCATGGGCAGTCGCGTAAGAAACCGCACTTCCCGCTCGATGGGGCTTGGCCGGCCCGAACGTCCTTGCATAATGGCATCCGAGATAACATCCACACATTTCTCAAACGAATGCTCTGCGGGAAATCCGAGCTTTGGAGTTGTTATCGGTGCGTCTTCTTCAAAGCGGGTTTTGACCGCGAAGGAGAGGAAAACACCGCGGCGCTGGTAAATGTGGCCACCTGCGACAAACCGGTTGAGACCGCGCCGTGCATGGAGCATCCGGGCACTTGCGTAAAGAACAAGATGGAAGAATGTGGCGCGAGGCCGCCCGCCGCGGCTCCCGTTGTAGTTTTGCAGCCATTTGCGTGTACGTCCGATGTCCCACCGGGTAGTGTGATAAACAATCGAGTCGTTGCGGCCCGGCATGACGAGAGGCATCATGCGGCGTATTGGATCAAGGTTTGGCACGAGGTCGCCATCGCACCTGTGGAACAGGGGCATGCTCTTTTCCTCAGTTCGTTCCGACCGGACACGACAACGTTCGATGAGCGTGTCTTGAATTCACCGCACCCCGTCTGTCATTCAAAAAGTGGTTGAAATCATAGCTTATTTCTACGTCAATTGCAGTGAGTTTGAACAGACAGGGAGTGGGCACAGATGCGTGCAATCATGTGTATCGGGAAAGAAGACTAAGCCGGTTGCTACAATCGCCGGGTATGTGTTCCATTCGCGAGAAAGCGGCTCTGGCGGTGCCATTGACGCTCGGAATCCTGATTCTGTACTTTGGCACGCTGCACTCTTCATTCTTCAATGCATTTCCGATTCCCGACACTGCCGTCGATCGCGCAATCCCGTTTCTTCCTGTCTTCGTTGTGCCGTATTTCTCCTATTATCTTTTGTTGCTGACGCCGCTCCTTGTCATTCACGAGTCACAGGAACTTCGCGACGCGGCGTTTGGATACGCACTGATCGTTTTCACATCCTGTGTTGCGTTCTTCTTTTGGCCAACAGCAATCTCGACCTCGTACACAGATCCTCTGATCCGCGGACTGCTAGCCGTCGATCGACCACGGAACGCCTGCCCCTCTCTCCATGCCTCTCTTTCGCTTTTCTGTGCGCTATGCACACGGAGGAACCTCCAATCGCCAATTGCCCGATATGGGCTTTGGATCTGGACGGTGCTGGTGGTCTCGTCGACGCTCCTTACAAAGCGTCATGCGGCTGTTGACATCGCTGCAGGAGTTGTAATCGGCTGGATTGTGTACCGCCTGATATTCGAGCCGATTCATCAGGGGGTCGCCGAAAGTACGGCTATCTTCGATGACCTGAAAATCCGAGTTCACCCGGCAGGAAAGCCGGGACGAGATTCTGAGGCTCTCCGACGATTCGATTCCAGAAGATGCCTAAGAGAGTTCGCGATCTTTGCGACCCTGGCTCCGATGGGCTCATCAATCAGCATTTGGGCAATCGCTCATTCAACTGTCATGGCGCTTGCGGTCGGAGTCGTCACATCCATTGTCTCTCTCTACTCTCTTCTGCTCTTGCTGCACGAGGGGATGCACAGGCAGCTCGTTCCCAATCGCCGCTGGAACTGGATCATCACGGCCTCGTTGGGGTCCATCTTTCTGATGTCGTTTTCCGCCTTCCAGGTTATGCACTTGCGACGTTTTCGATTTCCGGGTGATCCTCGCGATGCTGACAGATACCGCGTCGGCGGACGCAGTCGGCACACAAATTGGCCCGCGCACTTCGTTCAGCTCATGCAGGTTTTGTTGGTGAAGCCTGTCCTGATGCCTGTATCGGCTCTCAGGTTTGGCTGCGGAACTCAGCGGAAACTCATTTGCTCTGAGTACGCGCTTCTTTTCCTGGTGTGTAGTTTTCTTCTGCGGACGTTTTCTCTGCGTGCTCTCTTTCTAGTTTGGATCCTGCCGGTGATGCTCACTGGGATCTTCGCCGCTGTTCGGTGCTCTATTCGTCCCACGAACGCACCGGATCAACACCTCGCCACTCGGATCTAGCTAGAGCCCTACTCGACGAGGGCCGAAGACTGCTGAAGCAAACCGCTGTCCGTTTCAGGCTGCCAGCGTATTAATCGCTCTCACTAGCTTGTCCAGATCAGCGATCGATGTGTAGACGTGGGGGGTTACGCGGACGCAGCTGATGTTCTCCCACACGATGCCGACGGTGTGGATCTTGTACTGGTTGAAGAGCGCGTTTTCGAGGTCTGCGGGGGTCATGCCGTCAATGCTTACGCCGCAGATGGCGCATGAGTACCGGGCATCGAGCGAGGTGTGCAGCTTGACCTTTTTCGTTTGCTGCACGCGTGTGGCCCAGTAGTCCTTGAGATAGCGAATGCGTTCTTCCTTGCGTTTGGCGCCGATTCCTTCGTGGAAGTTGATGGCCTCGCCGATGCCCTGCTCGAGCGGGAAGCTGCGCGTGCCGAGGGTTTCGAATTTGCGAATGTCAGGGCTATGCGGGGTTGAGTTGCAGGTAAGCGGCCAGAGCTTTTCGATCTTGTCTTGTTTGACCCACATCATGCCGGTGCCGATGGGCGCCGATAAAAACTTGTGGAGGCTGGTGCCGAAGTAGTCGCAATGCAGGTCGGGAACCTTGAAGTCCATGAGGCCGAAGGAGTGCGCGCCATCGGCCAGCACTTCGATGCCGTGTGCATGAGCCATATCGGCGATCTGGGCGACGGGCATGATCTGGCCGACCCAGTTGACCATGTGGGTGACGTGGATGAGCCGGGTGCGCGGCGTGATGGCCTGCTCGTAGGCTTTGACGATCTGATCGTCGTCTTCGATGGGAAGATCGAAGCTTAGCTGCTTGTAGACGATGCCCTCGCGCATGGCCCGCTGACGATAGGCCTGGATCATGTTGGGATAGTCCTGCTTTGTCCCGATGACTTCGTCGCCAGCCTTGAGATCGAGACCGTAGATGATGGTGTTGAGGGCCTCGGTGGAGTTGCGGTCGATGGCGATCTCGTCCGTTTTGGCGCCGGCGAGCTGGGCAAGTTTTTCGCGCAGCGGCTCGCGGCCCTGGTCGAGAATGCGCCACATGTAATAGGACGGTCCTTCGTTGGAGATCTCGTTGTAGCGCTCCACGGCCTGCTGCACAACGATGGGCGAGGGCGAGACACCACCGTTGTTGAGGTTGATGAGATTTGGATTGACCGAATAGGCGCGCTGGATCACGCTCCAGTAGTCTTCATCCTGCGCGGCGACCGCGGGGTCGAGGTGCGCAATGCGTGCGCCGGCGGCGGCAAACTCGGCGGCGTGCGCCTGATGAAAGAGGCTGTTAACGGAGAACGCGCCGGCAAGGGTTGCTGCCTGCTTGAGGAAGGTGCGGCGGCCAGTCGGATTCATACCCAGCAATGTAGGCGGTGTGAGCCACTGCAGACAACAAGAAAATTGGCTATTTTCCGCTGGTCAAGCTGCGGATGATCTCCACCTCGCGCTGCCGGTATGGGGTTCCGTCGAGGTGGAAAACATCGTGCTGCCATATGGCGGGCTTATCCGTTACATACGGGCGCTGCCAGGAGTCCCATGGAATCCACGTCTGGCTTTTGCCGGCGACCAGGCCCCAGTTGATTGCGCCTACGTTGTACTTTTTCGCCAGGGGCAGAATCGTATCGAAGGTGCTACCGATGTTGCGGGCCATGTACTCCGTGCAGAGGATCGGACGATGATATTGCTGCAGCAGTTTTACATGCGCCTCGAAGTCTTCAGGCCAGCCGTAATTGTGAAAGCTGATGACGTCAGACTGCTCGATCTCAATTCTTCCAACGGGCGTCATCGTGGCCGGTGAAGACCAGTCGCCCTGCCACACTCCGCTGGTTAAAGGCTGCGCAGGATGTGCGGCGCGGGCCCACGCAAATACCTGCGGCAGAAGCTCGGCGATGATCGTGTTCTTGCTTTTCAATTCTCCCTGAACGTAGGAAGAGTCATTGCCGTTGTCGGGCTCATTCCACAAGTCCCACGCGAGGATGCGGGGATCGTTGGCAAAAGCACCAATCACGCCCTCGACATATTTTTCCAGCTGTGGATACTGCGTTGGGTCGGAGAGCATGTCCACTCCCGGTGCCTGGACCCAACCGGAGTTGTGGACACCGGGGATGGGGGGATGCTGTGGCCCCAGCTTCGGATGGGGGTCCCAGCAGGAATCGAACAAAACAAAAATGGGCCGGATGTGGTGGCGCGACGCGATGGCTAAGAATGTGTCGATGCGTTGCTGGAAGCCCTTCGGATCGTGCTCCCAGAGCAGGTTATGCAGGAAGACGCGCATCGTGTTCATGCCGATGCTTTCGGCCCAGCCTAATTCGCGATCGATAGTGGGCGGATCGAAGGTGTCGGCTTGCCACATCTCCAGTTGGTTGATGGCTGTCGAAGGCAGAAAATCGGCACCAACGAGCCATGGTTGCCGAGCGTACCACTGGTTGGCCTGCGCCTCTGTCCAGCGCTGCTGTGCATGGAGCGCCGGGACCAGCACGATCGCAAGCAGCAACGACCACCGGAGAGAAAGGATCTGGCTGTGCACACGGTTGACCCAGAACGATGATCGCGCAAGTTTCATGAAGGCCCTCGAAATGGAGCAGAATGCGAAGGAGTATTCTACTGCGGCTTCACGAGGTCTGCAGCCTTGGCTCGTTCTGCGGCGGCTTCGTCGGTCCGGCCCTGGCGGTCATAGGCTATGGCGAGCTGGGTATGGGCATCAGCGAAGGTGGGATCGGCCGCAACCGACTCCTGATAGCGCGCGATGGCGTCGGCGATCTGTCCACGCAACATTAACTGGTTGCCAGCGTTCAACGCGAAATTGGCACGTTGGCGGCTTACGGCGCCGCGGGCGAGGACGGCAGCTTCTTTGCGATAGTCCGCGGCCTCGGTACGAAGCTGTTTCATCTCGTCGCGCAGCTGTTCGGCTTTCTTCTGGTCGCCTGCGGCATCGGCGGCGTCGGCCTGGGTGCTGAGATTGCCGGCCTGCTCGGCGAGGACTCCGGCGAGTGTAACGCGTGGGCCGGGCTGACCGGGCTGGAGCGGAATGGCTTTCCTCAGGGCCTCAGCGGCTTCGGGGAGGCGTGAATCCTGTTTAAGCGTGCTGCCGAGGATTGCCCATGCGTCGCCGTTTAGCGGGCGCAGCGCCACAGCCTTTCGCAGCTCGGTTACGGCATCGTCAAGGCGGCCGAGTTGCATGTAAAGAATGCCCAAAGTGTAAGGCGGATCCTGAAGTTTGGGGTCCATCTGGCCGGCGCTGCTGAGTTCGGCGATAGCATCTTTCGGGCGGTCTTTGAACTTGTAGGCGAGGCCGAGGTCGTAGTGAAGCTGCGGATCGTTGGGATCGAGACCTAGGGCCTTCTGGAAGTCCTCGATGGCCTCGTCGAAGGCCGAGAGCTGAATGTGGCAGACGCCGAGATCCTTGTAAATGGTGGGATCCTTTGCGTTCTCGGCGAGGGCGCGTTTGAAATCGTCGAGTGCCTCTTTGCCTTTGCCGGTGAGGGTAAGTGCCAGGCCGAGATTGGTAAGGGCTGACGGATTGTGAGGTTCACGCTCGACAGCCTTCTGAAACCACGGAATGGCCTCCTGCTGGCGACCGAGGCGCTGCAGCGCCATTCCCAGGTCGAGTTGAACGCCGGGAATGTTGGGGTCGACTTGCGCGGCGGCATTGAACTGCTGCACCGCATCCTCATCTTTGCCGACAGCGGCGAGGGTGCGTCCGTACTCCATCAGCGCTTCGGGGCTTGGCGGTGTGATGGCCGCAGCGGAGGAGAGCGTGTTCAATGCTTCGACGAAATTCTTCTGTACCCGGAAGAGCTGACCGAGGTGAATGCGCGCGCGAACGAATGAAGGATCGAGTGCAATGGCGCGCTCGAACCTCTCCTGTGCCTCCTGCCACTTTGCCTGCTGCGCGTCGAGAGTGCCAATTGCGTCTTCGAGGTCAGCACGGGGACCGGTGAGCGACTCCTGTGCGATGAACTGAAGCGCTGCCTGATCTGGCTTGCCGACGGCGGCAAGAGCACGGCCGTACGCATCGTAGAACGAGGCCTCAGGCGCGGTGTGGCGCGGCTGCCGCGAGAGGCTTAGCGCCGATTCAAAATGCGGAATGGCCAGAGCGGGTTCGCCAGCTTGTGAATACGCGAGGGCGAGATTGGTTTCGATTCCCTCGTCATAGGGCTTGATCTTCACCGCGGCTTCGAATTCTTTTGCGCCTTCCAGTGGCTTGCCTAGTTCTACGAGAACGGCGCCGAGGGCTTCGTGTCCTTCGGCGATCGTTGGCTGCAGATGGACGGCTTCAGCAAATTTAGTTCGCGCCAATTCGAGGTTTCCGGCCTGGCGCGCCGCATACCCTTCATGGAAGGCGGCGTCAGCCCGCTTGACTGCGACTGCGGAATTCTTCTTACCGCTTTGCGCCGCTGCGCTGAGGGCTAGGAAAGAGATTGCACAAAAAGTCAGCAGGATTGGTATCGCGCTGCGGGGCATTTTCTACTTCTCCGCAGGCTTCGGATCGCTCTGGTGTTGAAGGGCGACCACGAGCTTGAATTCGCGATTGGCGGCATCGAGTTGACCTGTCGCCTTGTAGGCCTGTCCCAGAAGGTTATGCGTAATGTAGTTGGAGGGATCCATCTTTTCCGCGTGGGCGAGGTAATGCAGTGCCTGGATGGGCTGCTTGAGCTTAAGGAATGTATCTCCGAGGAGGATGTAGGGGCCGGTGGCCTGAGGTTCGAGCAGAACGGCGCGGTTCAAGGCCTGTTGGGCATCCGTGTACTGACCGTTGCGCAGATAGGCATCACCGAGACGATCATAGAGATCGGGATTGAGGGGATTGATCTTGCGTTCAGCTTCAAACTCGCGGATGGCGCCAGTCGTATCGCCACTTGAAAGGGCAACTTCGCCAAGGAGTTCGTGTGCGAGAGGGAGCGAGGGATTGATCTCGAGGGCCTTGCTTGCCTCTCTGCCGGCTTCGTCGCGAAGCTCGCGACGAAGCAACAGCCGGCCAGCCAAAACATAAGCTTCGGCGGAGTCGGGTGCGAATCCATATTGGGATGCAAACGCGTGGCGCGCGTCGTCGTAGCGCTGCACGTCTGAATAGCACAGGGCCAGGACGTAGTTTGGATCGACATTCTCGTCCTGCACCCCAACGCGGGCCTTCTCGAGAAACGGAATCGCCTCTTGTGTGCGGCCGAGGCGGAAGAGGGTTACCCCGTGCATCTCGAGCGACTCGTGATCGGTGGGGTCTTGGTCGGCAGCTTTTGTGAAGGCCTCGATGGCGGGCGCAAACTGCTCGCGCTCATAGAAGATAATGCCGCGCAGCCGTTCGACGCCTGCCGGCTCCGGGCTTTGCCTGGATAACTCGTCTAACTGTGCCATGGCGGCGGCGAGACGGCCTTTGCCGGCCAGTTCTTTCGCCGTTTCGAAGGTCACCGTGGGAGTGGGAGAATCTGAGGAAGGGGCTGCGCCATGCTGGAGTTGCCCCAGGATTACGGCATTCGAAGTAGACAGAAGAACTGCAACAGCAAAGGCACGAAACATGATTGTCCTAATGAATTCAGTCTAACTCTGCGCAAACGCCTGCTAGTTGGACGGAAGGGGATTGCACGCGTGAGGGCAAAGAAAGAGGGGAGCCGAAGCTCCCCTCAAGGTTTTTGGTTACCTACAGATCGAGATGACCTGCAGGATGAATTGCGGCTCCCCGCACCTTAGAACTGCAAGTGAAGAGAGAATTCAAGCTGACGAGGGCCGGGTCCCGGCGCCATACCGCCGAATCCGAGACCACCGGCACCACTACCGCTGTTAATTTCGCCATGGTTGAAAATGTTATTGTCAGCCGGGTTCGCGGCCTGGATGTGGTTGAACGCGTTGAATGCATCCATGCGGAACTTTGTCACAATGCTTTCGTGGATCGTGAAAGCCTTTGTGATCGCCATATCCGTATTGAAGAACGACGGTCCAAAGTAGTTGTTTGCCCCGCCGTTACCGATCACGTCCAGTCCTGGGAACGAGTAGATTCCGCCCGCAGTTGACTGGGGTGACCAGTAGTCGCGTTTGATCTTGCCGTCGCTGCCAAAAGTCGGACTGCTGAGGTGCGTCTTCAACTTGCCGTTGGCATTCGGACGGCACGGTGCAGCTGAACCGCCAGTGTTATGGTTGCAGTCCTGGTTGCCACCGAAGTTGCTATAGCTCACGCTAAACGGCAGGCCGCTCGACCAGTTGAGTACATATGACAGCTGGAAGCCGCCGATGATCTCATCCGCAAGAGTGTTGACGTTCTGTGCGAACTGCTTGCCCTTGCCAAACGGCAAGTCATAGCTTCCATACGACGTGAGAGCCTGAGCGCGTACGTTGCTGTCGCGCATGTGGCCGACGTTGTGATCCCAGGTCCAGTAGCCGTTCTGGTCGCTGAACGCACTGGCCCACTGATAGTTGGCATTGAGGGCAAGACCCTTTGTGAAGGTCTTCGCCAGAGTTACCTGCAGAGCGTCGAATTCGGTGTTCTGGTCGTCGCCGTAGTAGCTGATGCCGTTTGTCCAGCCACACTGACCGGCCTGCAGATAAGGATCGTTGTCCACAGTCTGAAGGTTAGTCACGGAGATGTAATTGGGGTCTCGGCAACCTGCCAGTGTTCCAGCGTAGTAACGCTTCAACAGGCGCGCGTTAGAGACGCCGCCATCTGGGGCGATGCCGTTCGAAGTGGCCGAAATGGCCGGCGCAGCCGGATCCCAATGAAGGGTTTGGCCATTGCGACCATAGGTTCCGGGCAACACCAGTGCCGACTCGTTCGGATCGGTGTTGTTGCCGTCTCCATCTGCCAAAGTGTGGGTTCCCTTGTTGGCGACGTAGGCAACCGTTAACGCCAGCGTAGGAGTGAGGGCGCGCTGAACGCTCAAATTCCACGCGTCGATTGTCGGGAAGTGCAGTGGATTTGGACGAGCCTTCGGACTGACAGCGTATCCCTGTGCCGGAAGCAAGCCACTGGACGGAACGGTCGGGAACACGTAGGGCGTAGGTCCTGCATCCATTTGGAAGGCAGCGCTCGTCGAGGTAGGCGCGTTGATGGTCTGACTCGCCAGGACGGGTAGATTCTGCGTTACGACGTGGCCGAAGATCGAACCAAAAACGCCGGTATCGAAGCTTCGTCCGTAGCCGGCTCGAATGACCGTCTTGTCATCCAACTGGTACATGACGCCGATGCGAGGATCAAGCCCCTTGATCTTCCGGATGGTCCAGCCCATGTCGGTTGGAACTTGTCCGTAGCCGGCGACGTGCATATAGCCGTCTGACAGGTTCATAAGCGAACCATTGCCCTTGCCGTTGACCGCCTCGGGGAAGTAGAGCTCCCAACGAAGGCCAAGGTTGAGGGTGAGGTTCTTGCTTACGCGCCAAGTGTCCTGGCCGTAGAAGAAGGTCCTTTTCTGGAACTCCTTCGCATTGGTCGAGACGGAGACGTACCGACCGAAATCGGTGGGTTCACCCATCACAAAGCCTGCCCAGCCGAGTCCGTTGGTACCGTTGTCCGAAGTAGGACCGGTGCCGAAGTGCATGAGGCCGGCGCGATCAGTATCGGAAGGAACGCGAAGGTTACGCCCGTAGCGCAGATCGGCGCCAATCTTGAAGGTGTGATTGCCGTGAATCATGGTCCAGTTATTGACGATCTGGCCCTGATCTTCTTTTTCGGTTAGCGGGCAGTTGCAGCGGTTGATATCGAGGCCGGCTCCAAACTTCGACTGCTGGTTGTTGCCTGGGTCGAAGGGGAACCTGACTTCAAACCCGGGCGAGCCAGACGTGAAGCCGCTCTGGACGATTCCGGGGCCACTGTTGATTCCTGGGATGCCAAGAGTATCGGCAAATGGAACACCCTGGTCGTACTTGGTATCAATCACGTTGTAGCGGTAGTATCCCAGGCGGAAGTCGGTCAGCAACGTGGGACTGATAGCGATGTCCATGCCGGTTGCCAGACTGTCGTTCGCACCCTTGGAGTTACCACCGTAGTTGCCGAGGCCGAAGCCCGGGCCACCCATGTCGCCAAACATCACCTTGCCGCTGAGGGTGTCAGTGAATCGAGAGAAGCGAACAAAGATGTGGGCCTTCTCGTTTAAGGTGTAATCCTCGCGGGTGGTCCACGAATCACTGTTGAACAGGCCAGTACCGCCGGCCGAGTAATTGTTCACGATGCTCGTGACACCTACGGTATATGGCTGGAGCAGCTTGAGGATGTTGATCGCGGCTGGCGAAATCAACGCGTTGGGAATGACGTTGTTCGCGAACGATGGATCGTAAGCGGCGATGCCAGTGTTGTTTGTGAGCAGCGGTGTTTCGCCCAACTGCGATGAGAGGGCAGTGGCATACTCACTGAAGTCACAACCGTTTCCGCTCAGACAGGAACTGACGAGATGCTCGGTCGGCACTGTATTCGCTGCGGATGTGCCCACCTTCTGGCGCTGGGACTCCCAGTTGAAGAAGAAGAAGGCTCTGTCGCGGAGGATCGGACCACCGATTGATCCGCCGAAGCGGTTCTTGAGGCCCGGAGGAATTGCATTGGGTCCGGCTGCCTGCGTGTAGGGGTCGCGAGCGAGGTTGGCGTTGCCCGTTCGGAAGTCGTACGCGCTGCCGTGGAATTTGTTGGTGCCCGAACGGGTCTGGGCAGTTACGACAGCCGAAACAGCTTTGCCGAGTTCGGCGTCATAGTTCTGGGTGGTGATCTTGGTCTCAGTCACCGCATCCATGGCTGGGTTAATGACGATGATTCCGAGAATCGGATCCTGGTTATCGGTGCCGTCAAGCTCGAAAGCGGTTCCGCCGAAAGCCTGTCCGTCTACCTGAATCTGTCGGGAACCCTGCGGATTTTCATCCGGAGCATGGTTCCAGCCGAGGAGTTGGGCGCCCGGAAGCAGAAGCTGGAGGTTTGTGAAGTTCTGATCGCCAACCGGCAAGCTGGATACCTGCTGCTGATCGAATACGGTGGACACGTCGGCCTTTTCCGTCTTCAACAGCGGTACCGAATCAGCATTGACCGTAACGGTGGTGCCGGTATCAGAGCCGATGGTTAACGTGGGGTCGATGCGAGGCGCCGTATCCGCCTGCACGGTGACGCCCTGGGTCTCGAAAGGCTTGAAGCCTTTGGCCACAACCTTGACGTTGTACACATCTGGAATGAGATGGGGGACGCTATAGTCGCCGGCGGCATTTGATGTAACCGTAACGACAGTGCCTTTAGACACGTCCGTCACAGTAATCGTCGCGTTCGGAATGACAGCGCCAGTCGAGTCCGACACGGTGCCAAAAATCGATCCATAAACCGATTGGGCACTGGCGGTCACAACGAGGAGCGAACTTGCGCAGGCAAGAAATGCCAGCACAAGTGCTGTGCGAAAGAGCTTGTTCATGCGGTCTCCTGAAAAGTATGCCGTTTTTCTGATCTATTAACTCGTGGTAGTTCTGCCGGCTGGTTCTTTTACGTCGACCCGACGGCTTACAGGGCTCGCCTGCCGCGATGGCAGGATCGCTCAATTCCCGGCGCCGCTACTCCCGAACACAAATAGAGAGCGATAAATTTAGTGACTCCGGAGCAAATCGAAACCTTACTGAATGTGTCACCCTGCTGTCAACGTGAAAAGCGCAAACGCGCCTGCGAATACGGGCGAAATCGACATGTCATTACGGGAAAAGCTTTACCGGCTGGAGAGGCGCAATCTTTACCCTCTTCAGTGCGCTTGAGAAAAGGAACTAAATCAATTATATAAAGCGATTTACTGAACGAGACCCTGTTTGCCTGACTTTGCCGTCACCGGGCTGCAAACTGGAAACTGGTCATATCTTCATCTTTTTGTAGGCAGACAAACCTAGGTATTAGTAGCTTAAATGATATGACAAATTTGGATTGGCCTATGGGCCCGATTTGTTCGGAGGTTGCGAAAAATCCTTAAGCAAAATCTTGAAAAGGCCTCCTCATAGAGGATGGGGTTCTTCTCAATCAAATGGTTGATTCTTAAGACGATCACTCAATGGATGTCGAGCGATGACTTGGCGGGAATGTGCAGCGGCTTTCAAGGCAAATCTGGGTGAACAGGGACACCGTCCTTCTCGTGGATTCGGCAAATCTAAAGAAGTTTCGTCGCGAGAAATTGATTTAGGCATAACATTCCCTGACGAGAGTGGACGGAAAAGCTACGCGGGGGGTGACTCAGCGGGTGCCTGCGCTGATATTCACTCATCGGTCCAAGCATTTTGGGGTTCCGGAGCGAATCTCCGCAGCCATTGTTTTCGCTTTCTCGTCATCAGGGGAGAAGTCGAGAATCCGATCAAGGGTGGCCAACGCAGGGGCCCGTTCGCCCAGACCGCACTGCACAATTGCCAGGTTCATTCCTGCTCTGAGTTGGGAAGGATCGTGATTGAAGACTTGCGTCCACAAGCGGTCAGCCTCCGCATACTGATGCTGGGCCGCCTCGAGCAGAGCGAGGTCCCCGGCGGCGAGAGAGCTGTTGGGGTCGGCCTCGAGGGCCATCTGGTACTCCTCAGCGGCGGCGGCCTGCTTCCCGCTTAGCTGTTCCAGAAAGCCGAGCTGTTCATGCAATTCGCGATCGTGGCGAGCCCCGTTCTCGGTGTGTTCCGCGCGCTCGAGCAGCGAGATTGCGCGCTCACCTGCTGGCTGGTTTCCGCGCTCGGCCATCTGTGCATAGGCAAGACCAAGATCGCGATCATCGGCGAGGATGCCGCCGACAGGCTCTAATTCGCCGCTAACTGCCAACGGTATACGTTCGTTGCTGATGCGCTTCTTGATCCAGTGGTCCGTGACCTGTTCGTGGGCAATGTCGTTTGAGGGAGGCCGGGCCATGTGGCAGGCTGTGCAGTCGGGATTTTCGGGGTGATGCTTTTCGGCAAGGCCGGCCGCATTATGACACTGCAGGCACTTCTGCCGATAGAAGGCGACCTTATCTTGCGGAGCAGGGGAACTGTGCGGATCGTGGCAGGTGGTGCACGTCAGACGATCGCCGGACTTTTTCTTGCATTCGCTGCGGAGAAGGGCCTCCCACTGGCTTGTGGCGCGGCCGCCGGATCCGTCCTCGCCGCGATAAACGAAATACAGGGCGTAGTCGAACAGGTCATCTCCAGGGGAGAAATCTTCCATTTCCCAGCCGTTGCGGATTACGGCAGCCTGGCCTTCGAGATGACAGTTCAGGCACACCGAGTCCCGCCGGACAGCTTGGAGTGCATCGATGTCGAGCATGTGTGTTTTGCCGTTCGAGGCTATATGCGCATCGCCGTTGCCGTGGCAGGCGGCGCATGTGATGCCTCCGTGGGCGAATGGTTCGGAGGCATAGAGGTTGCGCGCTTCGGGAAGCGACCGCGCCACCTCCGAGGCGTGGCAGTGGAGGCAGCCGGGATCGACGGGCATGGTCAACGGCATCTGTTTGTCCGCGGTGTGATTGGGCGCCATGTCCCAGAGTTGTTTCCTGGCGTACCAATTGATGGGCGCTTCGAACCAGTATCCCGACTGCTCAAAGAGGTAGGTTCGTCCTCGCCTGCCTGACCCGATGAAATAGCGCAGTTCCTGGCGGCCGTTCAAGGCTTTGTCGGGAAATGGGCTTTCGCGTTCATAGCTCAGCCAGACGTTTCCGGCCTCTTCAGTGACGCGGTAATGAATGCCGGAGGCGGTGTGGACGAAGTCGGCGGGAATGAATCCCTCGACGGCCGGGCCGCTCGCGTTGGCCATCGGAGTGGTGCGATAGCGCTCATAGATTTCCCGATGGCAGGGCGCACAGGCAGCGTTTGGGTCGTGCGCGTCGGATTCCGGGCGAGCTTGCACGCGCGGCGTCAACGAGCACAATGCCAATATTGCGAAAAGACAGGTTCCTGCCAGGGAAACCGACAGAGGTCGGGACAGGCTCAGCACCCCGCCAGCGTTTGCTGCCGTTCTAGGTCTTTCTTAAGTGGAGACGGAAAAATGAATGGTCTCGTTGACAGGAGACGCTCATATTGTGGTCATTCGTTGGAATCAATGGATATTCGTAGGGTTTCGTTTCACAGGGTCGAAAATTACACCGTTAAGCAGAGACGAAAACGTCTTTGGAGAAAGCGCGATGGCACGATCGCGAACTGCGCCAGCGGACTACGATATTTGTGGAGGATCTGGTGGAAGGCATTCGACGTTTCTTCATCGATCGCGTCGACACACCGATTGGCGTGTTGATGATCGCGGCGGATGCGGAGCGAAATCTGCGCGTCGCCCTTTTTACGGAAGAAACGGAGATTATGCGACGGCAGTTGCGACTTCAAGTCGGCCAGGCGGGGTGGGCGCTTGATTCTGCGAAGAATCCTGGTGGACTTACAGAAGCAATCGCAGACTATTTTTCGGGAAATCTTAACGCAATCGATGGGTTGCCGGTTGAGACGGGTGGCACGCGTTTTCAACGCGAGGTCTGGCAAGCCCTGCGCGGGATTCCCTGCGGGACGACCACTTCATACGGCGAGCTTGCGAGACGTATTGGGCGTCCGGCCGCGGTGCGGGCGGTGGGCCTCGCCAACGGCGCAAACCCTGTCGCCGTGGTGGTTCCCTGCCATCGCGTAATCGGATCGAATGGATCGCTGACCGGTTACGGCGGCGGCATGGAACGCAAACGCTGGCTGCTGGACCACGAGAAGAGCCCGCGGTTGTTCTGATTTGCGCACTTTGGCCAACGGCCAGTGCAAATAGACGGAATAACCGAAATTTGATTTGGATTTTTGGAAATGGGCTGGTGACGCGGGTGAACCTGGAGACGGGAGCCGGCGTTGCGATCGGCAACGTGATGTTTGCCGTTATGCAACTGACTGGCGGCTACAACAATCCTGTATACGATGCGCTCAATGCGATTCACGCGAGCGCGTCTGTCTATAGCTACGGCATCTCGGATGCTCCTGCAGGAACTTTTCTGTATCAACCTTCGAGTCCGCAAGGGGTTCTGGTAACCGGGAAACCCAGCCAAGCTACTCTGCCGCCCCCGTTCGACCAGGTACTGAGTCCTCCGGGGCATGAAATTCACGACAAGTTTGTGGTGTGCGGCCTGGACGGAAAAGATCCGGTGGTGTACTGCGGCTCTTCTAACCTTGCCCTTGGCGGCGAGCAGGAGAACGGCGACAATCTGCTGGAGATTCACGACGAGGATGTGGCGACTGTATTTGCGATCGAAGCGCTGGGGCTGATCGATCACTACAACTTCCTCGACCGTTATGCGAAAGCCAAGGCGGCTAAGCAAAGCGCTGCGACAGGCAAGGGATCAAAGAAAACTAGCGCAAAAACCAGCGGTACCAAGACGAAAGCTGTCGCGAAAAAAACGCCGGCAAAAAAGGCGGCGAGGAAATCTGGCGCACCCAGGAAGACGGCAAAGAAGTCTGTATCGAAGACCAAGCCGCGCACGCGAAAGGCCCTTGCGACGCGGGGTTCACGCTGATTTTGACGTAGCAAAGATTCTTTACCGCGGGCATTCACCGAAGTGGTCGTTGGAGGAATCGCAATGGCAACCAAGAAAGCCTTAGCAACGAAGGAGTCCCCGCAGCCACTGGTTGACGCGCAGCCTCAGTCGAAGCAGGCGGCTGCGCAAGCGGCTGGCATGTTTCTGAAGACCGATGACTCGTGGTCAAACGCGTACTGGAATACCGTTGATCGGCACGGCAAGGAGCGGGAACTTCGGGTGACCGAGCCGATGGATCTACGGAATTGAACTCGGGCGCCGGGAAACATTCCAAGTGGTCGATCTCCGGCGCCATGCTTCAGCGAGCCACGTCGCAAACAATTCGAAAGCCATAATCGGCGTAACTGAATTCCGGAGGGATACTTGAACGTGCCGAGCATCGTGAAATCTTGATCTGATGCCGCCAGGAGCCTCCGCGCGAAGCTCTTCTCTGGCCTTCTTCCGGTCCTTGCGGATTTCGATCGGGTGATATGACATAGTAGCTGGCTTCGAACCAATCGCTGCACCACTCATGCACGTTCTCGCAAATGTCGAAAAGGCCGTAGGCATTCGGCTGTGATTGCCCGACCGGCTCAGGGCCAGTCTTCCAGCGGCCGTGGTAGCCGGGACGTGATTCCGGCGGGTCGTTGCCCCAGGGAAATAGCATCTGCTCAGCACCGCCTCGCGCAGCCCGCTCCCACTCAGCTTCTGTAGGAAGCCGATAGCGCGAGCCAGTCATGGACGATAGCCACGCGCAATATGCCACAGCGTCAAACCACGAAACCGCCACCACCGGTTGCTGAGGATGAGAAAAGTCAGGATCGCCCCAGTTCGGGGGCCGCACGTTTCCAGTGGCGTCCAGAAACCGCGCATACTCCTGAACGGTGACCTGAGTTGCCGCGATCAGAAAAGAATCTAGCCAGACGCGATGAACAGGGCTTTCTACGGCCTGACCGTTCTCGGATCCCATGGAGAACCAGCCAGAGGCGATAGGAATTCGTAGCGGCTCCGTGATCAGCAAGCGACGCCCACTAGAGTCACGATGGACCAACGGGCACATCTTCCCATTTTATGCGCGTTACTGTAGAGCGCAGCGAAAGAGACTCGATCGGGTAACAGGTCGCAGGCGTGTTTTGACTCAGGCTTTCCTCTTTGCGGGAGTGAGGGCTTCGTTCTTGAGGAGCTTGCCGCCTTCTTCGATCACGTAAAGGCGATTCACATCGAGGTCTTTAAGGGTGTCGACGGCGCCCGACGGCCAGTTGATCTGCACGAGGTCCACCTTCTTCGCGTCGTTCAATCCGAAGTGAATGCGGAGATCGCTGGCGGAGTAATAGCCGTTGCACGATTTCACTTCCTCGATCTGAGTGAGCGGCGTGCCGGGCTTGGCGGTGAGCACCGGAGATCCGGTCTGCGCCACGACTTTGATGCGCGCGCCGATGCCGGTCTTGTTTGACTTTGTTCCGACCAGTCGAATCTTTATCCAGCTCCGATTCAGGGTGGAATCGCAACGCAGCAGTTGCGGAATCGCGTTAACGCAATTCACCACGGCATCGAGGTCGCCATCGTTGTCGTAGTCGCCGACAGCGAAGCCGCGGGCCTTGGCGTCGGTTGTGATGCCGCTGCCGCCGATCAGGCTGACGTCTTCGAATTGGCCGTTGCGCAGATTGCGGTAGAGATACTTGCGCTCCGCATAGGAGGCATCGACCTGCGTGCCATCGACCTCGGGATAGACGTGGCCGTTGGCGACGAGAATGTCGAGCCAGCCATCGTTGTCGATGTCGATGAAGCTGACGCCCCAGCCCAGCAGCCGCGTATTGATGCCGAGTCCAGCCTGGTAGGTACGATCGTCGAACGAGCCGTCGCCGAGGTTCATAAACAAGGAGTCGGTGTCGCCGGCGAAGTTTGTTTTCACGATGTCGAGCATGCCGTCGCGGTTGTAGTCGCCGATGGAGACGCCCATGCCGGCCTGTGGCTTGCCGTCGGGCGAATATGCGACGCCGGCTTCAATCGCCTCGTCTTTGAAGGTGCCGTCTTTCTGGTTTACGTAGTAGGTGGCCGAGGTCGAGTCGTTGGCGACGTAGATGTTGGGCCAGCCGGTGTTGTCGAGATCGGCGACGCCGCAGCTGAGAGCATAGGTGCCGAGCGTGCCCTACATGCCGGCTTTCTCGCTTACGTCTTCAAAAGTGCCGTCGCCCTTGTTGTGGTAGAGGATGTTCTTGCCGCCTTCGAGTCCCGGCGGTCCGCAGGCGACCACGATGCCTTTGTAGGTGCAGTTGGCATCTTCAGGCAGCGGCGTGGTCTTCAGATCGAGGTCGATGTAGTTGCCGACGAATAGATCGAGATGGCCGTCCTTGTCGTAGTCGAGGAAGGAGCAGCCGGAGTTCCAGCGCAGGCGATCCTGCAGCAGGCCGGCCTCTTTGGTCACTTCGGTAAATGTGCCGTTGCCGTTGTTGCGGAAGAGCGCGTTCTGGCCGTAGTAGCTGACGAAGAGGTCGTTCCAGCCATCGTTGTTGTAGTCGCCGACGCAGCAGGCCTGTCCCCAGCCGGAGCGCGCGAGGCCGGACTTGAGGGTGACGTCGGTGAATGTGCCGTCGCGATTGTTTTTGAAGAGATGGCAGACGGGCTCGTGGCCTTTGGGAAATCCTTCGAGGCGCCATCCGTTGACGAGAAAGATGTCGACCCAGTCGTCCTGATCGTAGTCAAAGAAGGCGGCGCCGCAGCCGGTGGTTTCGAGGAGATATTTGTTGCGGTGCTCGCCGCCGAAGATCATCTCGACGTTCAGGCCGGCTTCTTTGGCTACATCGACGAATTGGACGCCGAGCGGAGTTCCCGTGACCGGGGAGGGCGCACCCTTGGGTGCCGGTCTTGCGGCGGCTTGATACGCCTGACGCGCGCTGCCGGCTGGTTTGGGCGCCTTGGGCGACCTGCTGACCGAAGGCGGGCCGGGCCAGCCTTAGAACGTCTTCGAGCGATAAAACCAGGGCGGTTCGGGAGAGCGACTTCAAAAATCCGCGACGGGAAAAGGACAAAACAGCGATCTCCGTTGAGCGCACCGGCTCCGAACTGCGATTTGCGCTCTACTTAGCGAGTATATCGACCCATTGTCTCAGGCGCTTGCGCCCTTCGACGAGGGGCGCCTTAGCGCCGGCGGCGGGTCTGTTTTCTCGGATGCCCACGCGAGTAACCCGCAAGACCCGTCTGAAGTATTGGCCAGTCATGCCATAGGGAAACGCCGCAAACCAAGATAAGAACGGGGGGTTGCAGGGATTCCCGGTGCCCCCATCCCCCATTAGTGATATCGCCCGTGATTACATTTGGCTCTAGCTGCCCAAATCGGGTGATTGCTGTACCCCCGAATACCAGTGCTACGCTTCGCCTATAACAGGCCTCCGCATCACGAACGACAGGAGAGGTTTCCCCCTTATGATTGAAGCGACCAAGACGCTGGACTACTACGAGTTTCTCCAAATCAGCCCGCACGCGGATACGGAGACGATCCACCGTGTTTACCGGTACCTGGCTGCCCGCTTCCATCCCGACAATCCGGATACGGGCGATCCGGAAAAGTTCTTTCTGCTGAAAACGGCCTACGACGTTCTCTCTGACCACGAGCGCCGCTCGGAGTACGACCGCGAATATGATCGGGAAACGCCGGAACGTACGCCGCTGTCAGATTCTGTGGACTTCATGGACCAGGTGCAGGGCGAGTTGAACCGCCGCCTGGCGGTACTGGCCGTGCTGTACTATCGGCGCCGCAGCAACCCGTTCGAACCCAAGGTTAGCCTTGCCGAGATTGAGAAGCGGATGGGTTTCCCGCGTGATTACCTCGACTTCACCACCTGGTATCTCAGCAAGAAGGGTTACATCACGCGGGCCGACAACTCCGACTTTTCGCTGACAGCCGAAGGCGTAGATTTCATCGAAACGCAGCGTGTGAAGATTCCTGTTCTCAATAAGTTGTTGACCACCGGGAATATGGCCTGCAACGTCGATCTGGACGAAGACATCCTCACCCTTGAGTCGGCAAACCCACCCATGGTGGTCTTGCCGGATATGACGAAGATTCCCGAGCGCCGGGCAAATGCGCGCGAACGCCGGAGTGGCGCGCCCGACTGGCGTGCTGAGAAGGTCGACCGCCGCAAAGGGCCCCGCCGCACATCTGAGTAGCATCGCACCAACTACAAACTCGGGAGGAGCGTCATGGCAAACCAGCGCCTGTGCCGCTCCTTCCTTTCTTTTTAGTTGCCTGTTCCTCGTCTTTGCCCTTCCAGCAAACTGCCTGCGCGGGGTAGCATGAGTGGCGCGGTAAAGCTGGTCTCCAGAGTTCGTCGCCGGAGTTGCCGCGTATGAAAAACGCACTCAAGGAGATTTCTATGCGCTTCCCTCGCTTGACCTCCGCAGTTCTGGGGTTGGCCCTCTGCTCGCTGCTCTCACTTCCCGCCACAACCTTTGCTCAGTCCTCCAGCAAAGCCAAGCCCGCAACCGCCACCAGCAGCAAGTCGGCGAAGACAGCGCCAGCGGGCGACCTGGTCGACATCAACTCGGCGACTGCCGATCAGCTCAAGGCACTGCCCGGCGTCGGCGACGCGTATTCGGCGAAGATCATCGCGGGTCGCCCTTATGCAAACAAGACCCAGCTGAAGAGCAAGGGAATTGTCCCCGCGGCTACGTATGAAAAAATCTCCAGCCTGATCATTGCGAAGCAGCCCGCAAAGAAGAAGTGAAGTAGCTTTTCCCCGATTCATGCTTTGCCAACCGAAAAGGGACGCAGTTGCGTCCCTTTCTGCATTTGCGCCTAGCTTAGCTAGCGGAGTTTAGCAGCGTTGACGGAATTCGCGATGGAGCGCTTGAGGGCGGCCCATGCCAGCAGGCGGGTCGAATCGAGCGTCGGGAGGGGTGAGTTCTTGTTACCGATGATGAGCGGGATTTCGGTGCAGCCCAGCACGGCGGCATCGCAGCCTTCGTCTTTCATGCGGCGAATCACCAGCTGCATATATGTGACCGATTCCGGCCGGAAGACGCCGTACACTAGCTCATCCATGATGATGCGATTGATTTCCTTGCTCTCCTCTTCGGTCGGGCACAGGTTGTCAATGCCGCGTGCCACCAGCTTTAGCGGATAAACTTCGCTCTCGACGAGCCAGCGCGTGCCCAGAAGCCCAAGGCGCTGATAGTTCCGCTCGACGGCCTCGCCCGCGACAACCTCGGCGATGTGTATCCATGGCAGCGGCGAGCATGGCTCAACGAGGTGCATGGCCTCGTGGATCGTGTTGTCAGGACAGATGACGAAGTCCGCGCCGGCGCTTTTCAACTTGCCGGCCGAATCCAGCATGAGCTCGGCTACTCCTTGCCAGTCGTTGCGCTCGATGCACTCCACGTAGGTCGCGAGTGAGCGGGTGTGCATCGTAATCTCAGGATGCGCATGCGGGCCCAGCAATTGCGCGCCTTTAGCGCAGATGGTGCGATAACAGAGTGCCGCGCCCTCGGCAGAGCAACCCACAATTCCGATATGTTGCGGGGAACGCATCCCATGATTCTATCGATCCCCAGGTGGGCGAATCCCGATGGGCGGTCTGAGGGCGCCTGTGCCTGCGGGCGGGACAGGATAACCCACTCCCTGAACCGCACGGTTTAGGATGTTCCATGCGCGAATGGCACAGCCCGGGCAAGCTTTGAGCGCGAACGAAGATTTGTGCCCAGAGGAGACAGAATGGTCACCAGACGTGAATTCCTTGACACTCTCGCCGTGGGAGCGGCGGGCCTTGCGATCAGCTCAACAGCGAAAAGCTACGGCCAGATCCTCGGCTCGAACGAACGCCTCAACTTCGCCGTCATCGGATTGAATGGCCGCGCCTATGCGCACCTTTCTTCACTCAAAGCCAATCAGGATGCGGCGCATATTTCCTATGTGTGCGATGTGGAAAGCAACATCCTGGCGAAGTTTGCGGCGGCCACGCGACAAATGATGGGCTACGACGCGGCGACCGAAAAAGACTTTCGCAAGGTCCTCGAGCGGAAGGATATTGACGCCATCACGATTGCCACGCCCGATCACTGGCACGCGCCGATGGCGATCCTGGGACTGCAGGCCGGCAAGCATGTTTATGTTGAAAAGCCTTGCAGCCACAATCCCGGCGAGGGCGCGCTACTGGTAGAGGCGCAGAAGAAATACGGCAAGCTGGTGCAGATGGGCACGCAGCAGCGTTCGTCGCCGCACACCATCGAAATCGTCGAGAAAATCCACGCGGGCCTGATCGGCCGGGCCTATTTCGCCAAGTGCTGGTACGACAATACGCGGAAATCCATTGGCCACGGCAAGGTTGTTCCCGTGCCGGTTACGCTCGACTGGGATCTGTGGCAGGGGCCGGCGCCACGCCAGCCCTATAAGGATAATGTTCAGCCCTACAACTGGCACTGGTTCCGCATCTGGGGCACCGGCGAAACCCTGAACAACGGCACGCATGAAGTGGATGTCTGCCGCTGGGCGCTTGGGGTCGACTTTCCGAACCGCGTAACTGCATCAGGCGGCCGCTACGCCTTCAAGGACGATTGGCAGTATTACGACACGCTTGTGACCAGCTTCGAGTACGACGACAAGATGATTTCGTGGACGAGCGCGAGTTGTAACGGTATGCACACCTACAATCGCGGCGCGCGGTCCGTGATTGAAGGGACCACAGGCAGCGTGCTCGTCGACCGTGATGGCTATGAAGTCTACGACCTGAAGGGCAAGAAGACGGACGAGTTCAAGGTGGGCAAGCAGACATCGACAGCGGACCTTATTGG
>CAWKNV010000009.1:0-287451 GCA_963851155.1 uncultured Acidobacteriaceae bacterium | reverse complement strand
CAAGTCGGCGGAAACATCGTTGAACTTGCCTTTGGAATACTGTTTGGCGGCATTGTATTGACCCTTTCGCTTGCGATAGGGCTTGGCTCACGCGACCTTGTAAGCCGGTCTCTCGAAGGACGAGTCGACCGGTCTAGCGATAAAGTGCATGCGCCACCGAACGAGCGGTTCCGGTCGCGGAAGAGCCTTCTCGGCACGAGAGCATCCGTCACTTCTAGCGTTCCCGGATCTGGAGGACAGCAATCGAGTCAGGCGGCAAGGTGATCCCGCCGATTTCTGCGATAACATTCGGTTGCGATGAAAGTACCAGTTTGGCCTCCCGATCGAGCGGCAGTAATGCGGCGTTCTGGGAGAGATCGCATACGATAACAATACGTCCGCGTATTACGCGCAGCCACCGTTGTTCGTCGCTAAAGGTGACATTTGAATTTCCCGGCTCGCCATTGTTGAGGGACGGCGTAGTTTGCCTCAATTGGATTAACTTGCGATACCAGTCCAGCATTTCGGCGTGAGAGGCTGCTCCAGTTCGTTCCAGTCCATCTTTGAGATCTCGAATGTCTGCTGACTCTCTGGATCCGGGATTGTCGAAGGATCCCAACCGAAGGCACTGAATTCTCTTTTGCGCCCTTCTGTAACCTGACGGGCCAAGTTCCTATCGCTGTGATCGGCGAAGTAAAGGAAGGGCGAACTCGCCGCCCACTCTTCACCCTGAAACAGCATTGGAATGAATGGACCAAGCAGCACGAGGGCGGCCGCAATCTTGGCGCGATTGGCTCCGGTACTTTGGGCGATCCTGTCGCCAACAGCCCGGTTGCCGACTTGATCGTGATTCTGAATGAACCCGAGGAAGCGGTGTTGGGATAGATTTTTTACGGCGCGGCCATGCACACGATTCCGGTAGCGGGAGAAAATTCCATCGTAGACAAAAGTCTTCTCGATTCGCCTTTGCGAGTTGCGGCAAAGATCCGAAATCTGTGTAATAGCCGGAAAGTCTTTCCCGGCTCAGCACGGCAAAAAGCGCGTGATGAAAATCGTCGCTCCACTGCGCGTCCATTCCAAATCCGCCGAATTCACGCGGAGTCACGATCCGTGGATCATTCAGATCGCTTTCAGCAATCAGTACCAGTCTACGGCCGATTGTCGCACCAAGCGTTTCTACTTCCGCTGCGAGTTGCTCAAGAAAATGGATTGCCGATCGATCGACAAATGAATGTACCGCGTCGATACGCAATCCGTCGATATGGAAATCGCGCAACCACATTTGTGCGTTATCGCAAAAGAATCGGCGCACCTATGCGATCCAGCCTCTTCAAGATTCACCGCGCCGCCCCAAGGAGTTTGATGGGCATCCGTTAAATACGGCCCGAACTTTGCCGTGTAATTTCCGGATGGACCGAAGTGGTTATACACGACATCGAGAAGCACAGCGAGTCCGATGTTGTGCGCAGCATCGACGAATCTCTTCAAGGCATCGGGGCCACCATAGGGTTCGTGCACTGCAAAGAGCGCTACACCGTCATAGCCCCATCCGTGTTTGCCGTCGAAGGCCGCGACCGGCATCAGTTCAACATGGGTTACGCCAAGGTCACGCAAATAATTCAGTTTTGCAATTGCAGAATCCAGAGTGCCTTCGGGCGTAAATGTGCCGAGATGCAATTCGTAGATGATGGCACTGGCTAACGGCGGCGCATTGAAATGTTCATCGCTCCATCGAAACGCGCACTGATCGTAGACACGGGAGAGACCATGGACGCCGTCTGGCTGCCACAAAGACCTGGGATCGGGAATGACGTTGGAATCCTTGCCGATGAGAAAACCATAGTCTGTTCCCTGAGCCGCACATTCAACGGCAAGACCCACCATCCATCATCATCCGGTCCCAGACATGGGATGTGGTTTTCCGTTGACCTGCAGGAAAAGCGACGTTGCGAGCGGCGCCCAGATTTTGAACCGATGCATGTTTCAGCTCTCTTCTTTGACGAGGAGTGCTACGGGAAAGCGCCGAAAAATGTTCTGCAAGGAAATGCGGCCAGCGCTCCACGACTCATCCGTAAGCAGGTTCTTCCATCGGCCTCCGGGCAGATCTACTGCCGTATTTAACCAGTTCCCTCCGAGCTTCACAGGCCATCGTGGAACAATGGCCGCCAGCTTTCCCGCTCGGAGGTATCCCATTGCATGCTCAGCCTTTCTTCCACGAAATGAAAGGGGCACAAAATCTGCTTCCGCTCCAAAGAGTTCTGGCCGGCTCCTGCGCAGACTCAGCGCCCGGTAGAGCAGCCATAGCTTTGGCAGGCCGCTGTCCATTCTATCCATGACCACTTCGACAGGAACGTCAGATTGAAGATCCGAGAGGAGCGACTGTCTTAAAACGTAGTCGATCCGCCCGCGATTGTCAGGATCGACGAGATGCAGATCCCAGAGTTCGCTGCCTTGATAGGTGTCGGGGACACCGGGGGCAGTGCACTTCAGCAAAGTCTGAGCAAGACTATTCACTCTTCCGGGCATGAGAATCCGGCGCAACAAACTCCTCGATCGCTGCAACAAACTCCGGGCTGGCATAGATGCGCTCGATGAACCTTGTGAGTGCATCCTCAAATTTCTTGTTCTGCTGCGTCCAGCTTGTCTGCTGTTTCGCTTCCCGGGTAGCCTTCACCATATAGCCGGTCAGCCGATCGCGCTCAATGGGCCACGCACCGATCATAGTTTGGTAAAGGAAGTATTCCGTGTTGCGGTCCGGTTGCGCGTCTGTCTTGAACGTAGCATTCAACCGTGACCAACGCCGCAGAAATGCTCTCCATTGACTGGGAATCTCAGTGATAACCGCGAGCCGGGCCCGCACATCATCAGACCGTTTGGTGTCATGGGTGGAAAGCGTCGTCATTGTCTCGGGATGGGAGGCCTGCATCTTCATGCAGTGTTCGAAGAAAATCCGAAGTCGAGACCGTTCCCGATCCGGCGCGGAACCTACTTCGTTTAGCCCGATCATGCGGTTGTAGCAGTAGAAGGCTGTATCTTCCACGCCTTTCGCCATTACCGGTGAAGTGAATTGCTGAAATCGGTAAACAAACTCGGATTCGAGTGGACCTCGAGAGCGCAAGAGCAATACTTCTCCAATAAAGTCGAATAGACCTGCATCGAGATCGGCCTCTGGCTCTTCGCTCTTTCAACGGCCCCCGTTACTTCACGGTAATCCTCATCCACGATCTCATTCCGATCGGGTACCACATAGGTCCTGTAGACGGTAAAGGAGGAGCCGACTTCGCGAATGGCACGCCTGATCTCAGCCCGCGTATAGTCACGCCGATCGCGGTTGTTTTCGCATATTTCGACGAACAGGCTGGCAAGGCGGTTCACATCGCTGCCAAGGGCCTCCTGCGCTACGCTCAGCTTCTTCTCGCGGGCAATTTCCGCAAAGTCCGCTGGCTCATGGGTGAAATCGCCGTAAATCTGGTTGAGCTCTTTCAGCCCTTCCGGATATGTAAGCCAGCTGTTGCAAAGGTTCAGGAAGTCGTAACCGCTTGTGCCTTGGATCGGCCAATTCTCGACGAAGAGACTCTCCGGGCTGGAGTATCTTTTCGCCGATAATCCACGCTCCAGGGCATCGCTGCCGCAAGCGCGCGAAGTACTGCAATGGATCGCGTAAGCCGTCCGGATGGTCCACGCGCACTCCGTCGAGAACACCCTCGCGAGCCAATCGAGAATGCGGCGATGGGTGGCTTCGAAAACGTGCTGGCCGCTCAACACGCAGTCCAACAAGCGAATTGACGTCAAAAAATCGGCGATAACCGAGTTCCTGGTCGGCCGTTCGCCAATAAGCCAGTCGGTAGTGCTGAAGATTCAGCAACCGTCTAACTCATCGTAATCCGCGTTCATTTCGCGAACAGCTTCGTCGACCGCCCGCATCGCCTCGGGGTGCTCTTCATAGAATCGCCGCAAAAATTCATAGATGACCGTCTTTATCACGATGACGCGAATCAATTGCCTCGACATCCGTTGGTTCCGGAAATGGTAGACGCATCAAGCTATCGGACAGGAAACTCAGGGTTGGACTTTGCACATATCGCGCGGCACGATTCAGTATCCTGGGGATAGAACGCGGTGCAAGCGGATACCGATGTTCAGCGTATCGAATGCATAACGAACCGCACTCTCGATCAATCTGAATCTGGCCTGCGGCAAGGACTCGGCCGTATTGATCTCCAAGGACAGGAATCAGCACCTTGTCCTGTAATTTCACTTCAGATGAGTGCCAATCAATGTCGAACCAGGTAGCGAATCGGCTCGAAGGGCCGTTCTCGAGAACATCCCACCAGTTCCGATTGTTGCGCCAATCGCCATATGATTCGGAACGATGTCGAGTATCTGTCCAAGTCCCTGTTCGGCGAGACTAGCAGAAAACCGCTGATGCCCTTCCTCACCTCCGAGTTCTTCGTTCACCCGCTGATGGTCGACCACATCATAACCATGCATGCTGCCAGGAGCGGCTTGAAGATAGGGAGAACAATACGCGTGCGATATACCCAGTTCGCTGAGATAAGCGGCAACATTTGCCGCATCGTCGAACGTAAAGGTGGCATTCAACTGCAGTCGGTAGGTCGAAGCGGGTTCGCGCGGCATATCTCTCGTTGCACCAAGTTAGCGCTGGATTGGAGGAGTAGAAGAACTTGGCCGTTAGGCAATTGGATGCTTGTAATACCACGAGAAGATGTATTCCAAATTCACTGCTTCATAGCTTCAGATCAACAAGGCAGCCAGGATGGCAAGGGCGAGGGAGATCGGCATAATAATCACACCGATCTTGAAGAATTGCCAGCCACTGACATCGAGACCTTCACGCCGAATTTCAGTCAGCCAGAGGATCGTAGCGAGCGAGCCTGTGATGGAGAGGTTCGGACCGAGGTCGATCGCAATCAGGATGACCTTTGCGAGCATCGGCTGGAGGGGAACCGTGCGCAGCGTAGCGCCCGTAATCAGCCCTAGCGGAAGATTGTTCGCAATATTCGTACCGAGACCCACCGCAATTCCAAGCGCGAGTGCAGCCCCGGATCGCGGCAGTTGGAGGGCCCCTTCGAACATATTGTGAAGAAGATGCAAGGCTCCGGCGCTCTTCACAGCTTCGACGATAACAAACAGTGCGGCTACAAGAGGTAAAATGCTCCAGCTGATTTGCCGAACAAGCCGGAGCGGATTCGACCGGCTCCGAATTACAACGATCGCAGTCACCGCCGTCGATGCGAGAAACGTCGGCAATCCAAGGCTGATTTCATTGCAGATGCGATTAGCAGCGCGACTGCAACCGCAACGATTCCGAAAAGGCTGAGCCTTCCCATTCCGGAAAGGTGTACATCAGAGGTCGGAGCCATTGCACGATCGCGGAGAGATCTCTGTGACAGTACCAACGAAGAAGTGCGTATGTGATGACGATGGCGACCAGAGAGGGCACACTGAACATAGCCAGCCATCGAAGCAAGGGCGGCATCGTCGAATTGAAAACCACCAGATTCGCCGGATTGGAGATGGGAAGAACAAAGCTGGCTGCATTCGCGACCAGCGCGCACGAAAAGAGATAGGGTAGTGGTGGCGCCTTGGCCCGCTTAACGGCTGCGAGCACGGCTGGCGTGAGAACAACCGCCGTGGCATCGTTGGACATGAAGATTGTCACGGCTACGCCGACCGCAAAAATGGAAGTAAACAGTCTTCGTCGGAGATCTATTTGCCGATTTGACGGCAAGATGTGCCATCCATTCAAAGACACCGTAATCCTTGGCAAGCTCTGACAGAAGCATCATGCCAGTCAGGAAGAGGTACACATCCAACCCTTCAGCGACTGCTTTGCCCGCCAGGACAAGCGACATCAGGCGCAACAGACAAAGCAGGAGTGCTCCCGCAGAAACCCAGACAACTTCCGGCGTCTTGAAAGGCCGGAAAAGCATCAGGATGATGCTGGCAGCCGAGATTGTCCAGATGAGAATGTGCGCCATTATTTTCGGGGTCGCTCAATTTCGAGGATGGGTACTACTTCGCATTTGATGCAAGGGCAAGCTGGGCATACTAACTGTTCCGCGCCAGGTTTCGCCGTGAGTTCTGGTTTCCGTCGCTTACAGAAAAGGCGAACTCCTGATCGGAGCTTCTGGGCGTCGGCGAATAGCTTCTGCAATCAACGTTCTCGCGTCAGCCAGTTCCTCCCCTTCAACCGGGAGCCTCGGCGGACGCACCCGCGACGAGCCAACTCCGATCTCTTCTTGAACGAGCTTAATGAGCTGAACGAATTTGGGGACGGTGTCCATGCGCAACATGGGCAGGAACCAGCGATACAGATCGAAGGCGGCTTGCTTGTTCCCTGCACTTGCGAGATTGAACAGCTCGACCGATTCACGAGGAAAGGCATTTACCAACCCTGCGATCCAACCGACAGCACCGGCATCGATTCCTTCCACAATTGCGTCGTCGACGCCGACAAAAATGGCAAGGCGATCGGCTGTGAGGGCGCGAATCGCGGTAACGCGGCGGACATCGGTCGAAGATTCCTTTACGGCTGCAAGGCTCTCAAACTCCCCAGCAAGCTCGTGAATCTGCTCGGGAGTGAAGTCCGTTCCGTATGCGATGGGGTTGTTGTAGAGCATCGCAGGCAGCGCAGTGGCTCGAAAGATTGCCGCAACGTAAGCTTTCATTTCACGCCAATCACCTCGGTACACGTATGGCGGCAGAATCATCAATCCCTGCGCACCCGCGTCGGCAAGCGCCATGGCAAGCCGGACTGCCTCTTCTGTCGACAACGCGGATACTGCTCCAACCACTGGGACCGATGACGAAACTGCTGCAACGACTCTGCGGACGATGGTTATCTTTTCGTCAAACTCAAGTGTCGCTGCCTCTCCGAGCGAGCCTAGACACACGATGCCAGTACAACCATTCTGCTCCAGCCAGCGTGCATGGCGGTCGACGAAGGACCAATCAATCTTGAGACCCTCGTCAAACGGCGTTGTCATGGCCGGCATTACGCCTTTCCATTGCATAGTGGCTCCTTTGCTGAATCGGAATGGCTGTCATGCCGGCCAAACCTGGATGGGAGATAAGGATCCAGAGGTATCGGTGATTGCTGCGCCTGAAAGCGCTGCAGCCAGTAATTCGCCAGTAGCGAGTGAGGTGGTGATTCCTAACCCCTCGTGTCCAGTCGCCAACCACACGGTTCCGTCATGCATCATTGGCCCAATCAAGGGAAGCTTGTCCGGCGTGGCAGCACGAAACCCGGTCCACACGCGTATGGCATTGAGCGAACCGATGGACGGCAGATACGCAATCGCTCTCTGGAACATGGCAGTCAGTGATCTCCTGGTCGACGCTCGTAGTTTCGTCTCCGTATTGGCGCGAAGATCCAATGAGTATCTGGCCAGTTTTTCGCGGCTGCACGTTGAACGCAACCGAATCTGATACGACCGAGTGAGCACTCTTCAGATACCCTAGTTCAACTAATTGATGGCGCACATAGCCTGGATAGCGATCGGTTATCACCAAGTGGCCTTTACGTTTCTTTACCGGAATTTCACTGGCCAGCTCAGGAGCCCATGCGCCAGTCGCATTGATTACGTGAGGAGCAGCCAATTCTTTCCCGTCATCCAAGAGCACGCGCCCGTTCCCCATTGCAGTGACGTTCCTCCGCATTATCACCGCGGCGCCGAGAGTCTCTGATCGATGTGCAAGATGAAGGGCAGCCGCCGGCGGATAGACAACGGCGTCTTCGGGAACAAGCAGCCCGCCTGCGAGACCTGGCCTGAGATTTGGCTCGAGCTCTTCAATTTGCCGCCGCGGTCAATAGTTTCGCCGGGATGTTGCGGTCATGATAAAAATTCCCCTTCCGCTCGGCCTCGGCCATCTCTTCTTCATTTGCAGCTAGCCATAATGTTCCCGTCACTTCATATTCGGCGGTGGAAGGAAAGTCCTGCGCAATCTTCGACCACAATAACTGCGAATAGCGAGTCAGTTCAAATTGCGCATCGGAGTCGTCCATCACGACGATGTGCCCCATGCCTGCCGCTGTTGCCCCACCTCCGATCACGTCGCGCTCCACGAGTGCAACGTGCATTCCGGTTCCTGCGCATGCAGCCGCAGTGGCCGTTCCAACGATTCCGCCGCCAACGATCACTGCATCGAAGTGGGTGGGCTTCATGCGCCAATTCCATCGCGGAATGGATCCTCGGGATCGAAGATCAGTGTGCCCGCCGCCGTTATGAACGCCGATCCAGTGATCGAAGGAGTGACGGCTCCGTTTTGAAGACGAACCTGCCCCTCAAACACCGTGCCAAGAATTCCTTCCTGACGCCATGCTTCGCCTGGTACAAGTTTTCCCGCAGCGACAAGGCAAGCCATCTTCGCACTGGTGCCCGTGCCGCAAGGGGAGCGGTCGTACGCTTTCCCTGGGCAGAGCACAAAGTTTCGACTATCGTTCGCGGGATCGTGGGGTGCAGTGAACAGCTCGATATGGTCAATCTCTGCGCCATCGGCACCCGCGATCCCACTCCTTGAGAGCTCTGCGCGAATCTTCCAAGCCAGCTCAGTGAGGGCATCGACATTCTTCAAATCGAGTGGCAGTCCATGATGCTCGCAGAGGAAGAACCAATTCCCGCCCCAGGCCACATCGCCAACGACTGTCCCGTAACCGGGTACGTCGACCTTGACTCCAGTCTTATGGCGGTAGGCGGGAACATTTTCGATCGTGACGCGATTCGATGAGAGAACGTCGATCTTCACTGTGCCAACTGGCGTTTGCAGAAAATGCCCCCCGGGCCCGATTCGGCCAAGGTGGGCAAGAGTCACCGCGACTCCGATCGTTCCATGACCGCACATCCCGAGATAACCGACGTTGTTGAAAAAGACGACTGCGGCTACACAGTCGGGGGTATCGGCCTCCAACACCCACGCACCAACCACGACATCGGATCCGCGCGGCTCGCACAAAATGGCACGGCGCAGCTCATCATAATCGCGGCGTAGCGTTGCCATTCTTTCCAACAAGGAGCCACCGCCGAGATCGGGACCTCCAGAGAGGACGCATCGTGTCGGTTCCCCCGCAGTGTGCGAGTCAATCACTTCGATTTTCCTGGATAACCTGGGATTGGCAGCCATAGGCTCTTTCTACGAAGTCTGCACGCTTCTTGCGCAGTATACAAAATGGATTACAATCAACGTCTCTCGATGATGGCGCAATCGGTATCCACACAAGCCGAAAAGGCAACGGTTGATCTGACCGTGAACGGTAATCCTGTCTCGGTTCCCGTGGGATCGAGCGTGGCAGTTGCGCTGTTGAAGGCGGGAATCGCAATGCGGGAATCCGTATCTGGTGAGCCGCGCGGTCCACTCTGCGCGATGGGGATTTGCATGGAATGCTGTGCGACGGTGAATGGCATCCCTCACGTACGAACCTGCCAGAGGGCCGTACAGCGCGGCATGGAAGTGATTACCGGATGACGAATTTCGATGTTGTCGTTGTCGGAGCGGGGCCGGCGGGAATGGCAGCGGCTGGAGCCGCAGCGAAACATGGCGCCAGCGTTTGCCTCATTGACGACAACGCAAAACCTGGTGGTCAAATCTGGAGAGGCAGCGACGTCCATCGTCATCATTGCTTCACCGGACTTCAAGAAGACATCAAAGACTTCCATGTCGAGTTGCGCAGAGAATCCTCCGTTGTGGCGCATCCTGCCACGAAGGTCTTGAGAATCGAAACTTTATCGGGATTTGAGGACATCGCGTATCTCCGACTCATCCTGGCCACAGGAGCACGCGAACGTTTTCTGCCATTTCCTGGATGGACGCTGCAAGGCGTGATGGGAGTTGGCGGTCTTCAGGCGATGGTTAAAGCTGGATTGCCCATCGAGGGGAAGAGGGTAGTGCTTGCAGGCAGCGGCCCTCTGTTATTGGCCGTCGCTGCAGCACTTGGCAAGAAAGGGGCGCGAACATCCTTGGCATCTTCGAACAGGCATCTGTCGCGCGAGTAATGAGTTTTGGCATGCAGCTTCTTCGCTTTCCCGGCAAACTCCGTGACGGCGCAGTCTATCGAGCCGCAGCACGTCGCGCCTCCTATCGAACGGGCGCGTGGATCGTCGAGGCGCATGGCAAAGGATCGTTGCAGTCGGTGACCGTTTCGGTAAAGGGAGAAACGCGCACAATCGAGTGCGACTATCTTGGATCGGGGTTCCATCTCGTGCCGAATCTCGAACTCCCGCGCCTGCTTCAGTGCCGAGGTCCGTTCCGGCTATGTCGAGGTAAACGACACGCAGGAGACTTCGGTGCGGGGCATTTTTTGCGCTGGCGAGCCGACCGGAATCGGTGGTCTGGAAAAGGCGCTATGCGAAGGTGAAATCGCTGGGCTGGCATGCGCCGGCCAGTCGGGCGCACATCTATTCAAACAACGCGATCGCCAGCTGCGGTTTGCCCGGCAACTAGATCAAGCGTTTGCGCTGAGGCCCGAGTTAAAGGTACTTGTCGCGCCGGATACGTTCGTGTGCCGCTGCGAAGATGTGCAACGGCGAGCGCTCGACTCGATGTACTCCTGGCGCGAAGCTAAGTTGCACACCCGCTGCGGAATGGGGCCGTGCCAGGGACGCATCTGCGGACCCGCGACCGAGTTCCTGTTTGGCTGGAACTCAGAGCATCCCCGCCCGCCAGTCTATCCCGCACGCGTATCCACAATCGCAGGTCCAGTGGAAGTCTCCTCTCGCGTGAAGGCTGACCGTGACAGATTAAACGTTCAGGGCTGGCCAGCCACCCACTTTGCGAGGATCGCAGGAGCGATGACTCAATGCCCTGAGACGGGGCGATCAACGGCATACAGCTTCACGCGAAAAATCGCCATTCGATGCGGATCCATTAAGAGTTGACGACCTTGGTTGCTCTGGTCCCCGTTCAAGCGCCGCATCACGACCCAGCCATTTGCACTTCGGCTCATTTCCTCGATGCTGGCAATGCCGCTGATCTTATTGTCGGTGTCGGGATCCCGCACGAATGAAATTGTTAAGCCACTACCGGCAATATAGAACTCGTTCGGACCCGATTCGATTGCGATCATGGCTCCGTCATCGGTTGAGAGGGTTCGCGAAGGCCACGAACGTGAGAGAGCACCTTCGAACAGATAACCGCCGAGCGCTATGGTCCGGGTCGGTCTTGGGCTGTCTTTATGAAGCACCAACGCTCGAACGTTTCCCGAAGCCTGACTCGTAAGCAGCAAGTCGCTCATTTGGCTTAGGACATCGTAAACTTCCGCAATATTAGGCCCCGCCGGATCCTCAGCCTTCGACGGTTGCGAACTCTCAATCCCGAATGGAGAGAAGCCGAAGGCCTTGGCCTCGCCGTATGCATAGAGCGCGTTGTAGGGTGCGCTGTCCATCCGCGCTTCCGGCACAAAGACTGCATTTTCCTTAAATCGAAAGCGATCAATCCAGTATTCAAAATTGGGCCAGTAGATATCGGGCGAATAGAAGTCGATCGATGGCGCGGTGACTCGGTAGACTTCAAGGAAATACGGATGCGGGCCGCCGCTCGGATACTCGCCCGCGCGCTCACCTGGCGCGGGCAGTTGGCAGTTCACATACATTGGCAGTGGATACGCGCGCTTTCCTGCCTCGACCACGGCCTCAATGTAGCGCGCATAGTTCCAGGCCATGAAGATTTCGTCGGATGCGTCTCCAAAGACGTCGCGCCAGGTCTTTCCTGTGGGGTTGAAGTGGGCTCGCAACTCAGGCGAAAAGGCATCGTGATTCTCTTGAAGCTGCTGCAACAGTTTCGCCGGAACGGCGCCTTCAAACAATCTGTTCGCCTCTGCAGACCGATCGCGTCCTCGGCCAAGATAGCCAACTTCATTTTCCACTTGTACCATCAGCACGGTATGCCGATCCTGGTCCTTCTCTTTCAGGTGCTTCATTAACGATGAAAATGCAGTACTGTCGGCGCGGAGTGATTCAACTCCCAAGGTAGACAAAATTTCCAACTCCTCACCGGTTGCTGATTCAGCTCTTGGAAAGCGCTTCGGATTCTGCTTGACCCAGTCCGGGGCGTAACTCGATACACCGTTCTTCCAACTACCAAACCACAAAAGCACGAGATGCAAATGCTGTTGTCTTGCCACATCAATCCAGTGATCCAGGATGCTGAAGTCGAAGGCGCCTTCAGTTGGTTCGACTTGTTCCCACGCCACTGGCATCAGGACCGTGTTCACATGCATCGCGGCGAGTCGCGGAAGAATGCTGTTCTGCTTGCGCGCGCAGTACCTGCGGAGGAATTGCCAAGCTCTCCGCCAAGAATCAGGTATGGTTTGCCGTCAACCATCAGTTGGCCGCTGTCGCCCGATTTTGAAATCCTGGGCAGCTCTGCGGAAGCTGTGTTCAAGGCAGCGCAGATGCATCCCGAGATTAGAAAAAGAGGCATTCGTCTGCTCATCAAAACTCCCGCTCCGATCTCTCAGTTTGCTTGACTAAACAGGCTGAGTGGAATCGCATCACCCATCGCCTTATACCCTGCAGGAGACGGATGCAGGTGATCGCCACAGTCATATGCCGGCAGCAGATGATCCGGGTGCTCCGGGTCGCGGACAATGCGGTCAAAATCGATCACAGCATCGAAATTTCCGGGGGAGCGGATCCAGCGGTTCACGGCCTGCCTGTCGGCCTCACTCAGCGGTCCAGGATGATAGTAATTCGATCCCACATACGGAGTAATTGTCGACCCCGAATACGCGCAAGTCCATGAGCATGAGCGCGGTCCACGATTTGCTGGTACGCCACAAGCACCCTCTTAACGAGCGCCTGATGCTGCTCTTCGCTAACCTCGCCATCGCGCGCCAGTCCGCCAAGATCGTTGACTCCTTCAAAAACAATCACCCAGCGCACGCCTGTCGGGGCAAGCACGTCGCGATCGAAGCGCGCCAGTGCATTCGGTCCGAGACCGTCGGAGAGAAGATGGTTACCGCCAATCCCCTGGTTCGATACGCCGATGTTGCTCGTGGCAGGCGAGCTCTGCAGCCTGGCCGCGAGCACGTCGGTCCAGCGATCGTTTCCATTCGTCGTCGCGCCGTGGCCGTCGGTTATCGAATCTCCGAGTGCGACAACTGAAGCCGCGTCCGGCCCGGTCTGGACGTCGATCTCAGACACCTGGTACCAGTGATCCACGTGCTTTGGCTCCGTCAGTGTGGCTGCTCCCACCAAGTCTCCGTGGACGTAATACGAAGTCGCGCGTGAGCCCGGGTGCCCTGTTTCACGTACAGGTGGCGATTGCAGATGGATGGTCACGTCCACGTCCGAAAGCGGAAGTACTGTGTACTCCACTGGATCAGAGATCAACTCAGCGCCCGGCGGAATATTTGCTTCCGCGCTCCCGGCGAAAGTCAGCGGCCGGTCACTTGAAGGTTCGATCGCCGACGAATTCGGCGATGTCGGTCGGGCAATATGCGCAGACGTAATACGAAGTGGTTCCGTACCGAACGCGTTTGAGAAGTGCACTCGGACAGCATGACCACCTGCGGACAGATGGAAGACCTGTCGCAGGGTAGCGTCGGTCAGATCTTCCGGTGAAAGCGCATTCTGCGGTTCTGGAATTTGCTGCGACGCACCCCAGCTTGCCACCCAGACCGATTGCTCCGAGTGCACCCGTGAGTCTGCGGCCACGCTGCTATCGCACCCCAGAACAACAAACATACCGAGGAGCGATAAAGAAACCTCGTGCTTGTTGTATGAGGACAGTTTAATATGTACCCCCAACTAAATCGCTTTGCGAAAACGTTCAAAGCATAACACTCTGGAGCATTCCGTGACCGCCTCTAAACACACTGCTTCCATATGGATCATCCTCGCGATTTGCGGTATCACAACGGGCACTGCATTCGCACAGACCGCTGATGCTCCGCCAGTTACGTTCACGTCCGATCAAGATCACCAGAACATGATGGACCAACTCGGCATCAAAGCTCTCCGGCCGGGCCCGAGCGGCGACGAAAGAGCCCCGAATCACGCCAACTACGACGAAGCCAAGGCTAACCCTTACCCCAATGTTCCCGACCCGCTGACAATGAACGACGGCCAGAAGGTGACAACACCCGCCATGTGGTGGGAAAAACGCCGTCCGGAAATCGTTGAGATGTTCTCGAAGTATGTCTATGGCCAAGTACCGAATACGTGTTCCGAATGTTACGTGGACGGTGAATACGGTAGATCACGAGATGATGGGCTTCACGCCGTCATCGCGAAAGATGTCGAAGGTGTCGTCGACAATTCTTCGTATCCGGCCATCAGTGTCCACATGCACATGATGGTCGTGTTGCCGGTCAGAGCCAAGGGCCCAGTGCCTGTGTTGATGATGTTTGGCCGCGCAGCGTTCCCGAATCCTAATGAACCGTCCGGCGGCGATCTCGACAAGAATCAATAAGGCCTGGGAGTCCGTGCTCATCCAACAGGATCCATCGCTAAAGCAGGTCTTCGAACAGCACCCCGCATGGCATCCGGTCAAAGCCACTCCTTTCCAGTTCCCGCAGTTGAATGAAGATGGTGGTCTGCCCAACACTTGGCAACTGGTTGCAGCGGGTTGGGGATTTGTCCTGTTCGATCCGGCCAGCGTTCAGGCTGACGATGGAGCCGGCATTACGCGCGGAATCATTGGGCTCGTCAATAAGGGACAGCCTCGGAAACCAGAGGACTGGGGAGCCCTTCGCGCGTGGGCATGGGGCGCCAGCCGAGGTCTTGACTATCTCGAGACCGATCCCGCAGTCGACGCAAAGCATGTTGGCATCGAGGGAGTTTCGCGCTACGGCAAAGCCGCGCTCGTCACGATGGCATTCGATCAAAGGTTCGCGATGGTGCTGGTCGGTTCCTCGGGGAAAGGCGGGGCAACTTTATTGCGCCGCAACTTCGGAGAAGCGGTGGAGAGCCTTACCGGCGGCGAGTACTACTGGATGGCCGGCAACTTCATGAAATATGGCGCAGCCGAAGCCGCATTTGGAACTATGACGCCCGGAGATATCCCAGTCGACTCGAATGAGTTGATCGCCCTTTGCGCACCACGTCCAACTTTCATCAGCTATGGAATTCCAGCGAAGGGCGATGCCAAATGGCTCGATCACGAAGGCAGTTTCATGGCGACCGTCGATGCCAGCCGCGTGTTTACTTTGCTCGGCGCTAAAGGTCTCGAGGTCGGAGGTGATTACCGAACTGCCAAGATGCCTCCGGTAAATACAGGGCTTCTCGACGGTCAGCTCGCATGGCGCCAGCACGATGGAGGCCACACAGACGCTCCCAATATGAAGTACTTTATCGAATGGGCCGACAAGTATATTGGTCACAACCTGCCGCAGTGAGTTAGACCAGTCGATACTGTCCGCGCAGTTCGAAAACAAGGTTCAATCTGAATATCCGCCGGTAAGGCATCTGATTCTGCGTGCGGGGGCCGTAGGCTTCCACGCGACATTCGCCGGTCAGCAACATAGCGACATTACTTTTGTGAGGATCCACTCGACCCCATTGAGGCCCGAGGAATCTGGCGTAAATCGGTGAAATCTGATTCCCTTGAGATACCGCAATGGGCCGCGCAGAGATTGGAGTCCTTAAGCTGCGCTGATCATTGTCCTGAATGACTTTGCTGTCACCCTCATCCTCTGGTGCTGAAGAGATCGTGTTCGCAGGTATCCGTCGGAACCGGATTCCGGTGAGCTGAGATCCCGATAGGCTATTCACGGCCCGCTCCCTGCAGAGGTTTTGGAATGCACGCCTTTTCCCCTCGGACCAGGAGCCCAAATGTACGCAATACCTGCACGCCTTCGCGCTCTGAGACTCTTGCTGTCTCTCGCACTGCTGACGATTGTCATCTCGCACCTCAGTGGCTGCGGATACTTTGTTGTCACCGACCCCTCGTTCTATGCCGGGATCTCGGCACCGGGCACGACGCTTCGCGTAAATCAACAGATGCAGCTGAAAGATAATGCCAGGACAACCGGGGTACCCGTCATCTTCTTTGTCAATGGAATCCGGGGTGGCAACTCGGAGTTTGGCACTATCGACGGCAACGGCCTCTACACCGCTCCAGCGATCGTTCCTGTTCCGAATACTGTGGCGATCACCAGTACAACGGCCAAGTTTCCTAACGATCCTCCTGGCGCGGTTGCTATCGGAGTACTGAATCCAATTCCTGCCTTAAAGTCTGTTACGCCAACTGCATTTTCTGAGGGCAATACGACCGTCACGGTGAACGGTTCGCAATTCGTTTACGGCGCGCAGATTCTGTGGAACGGCGCTGCAGTTCCGACGACCTTCATTTCATCCACACAGTTAGTAGCATCAATCCCAGCTCCAAATCCAGGGACATTTCCTCTGGCTGTTCGCAATCCTGATCCGGGCTCTGTTACGACAGCGCCAATTTCGGTCAAAGTCGGGCCGGGACAGGTGGTGCTCACGTTGGAGCCGTACTATGGTACCGATGTGCGCGTAAGCAACTCCCTCAATATCGGCCTGAATGTCATGGGCACCGACAATCCGGCAGTCAATTTATTCATCAATGGAATTGCCGGAGGCAACGCACAAATAGGCACCGCGGTCTCCAATTCTGACGGTTCGATCACGTATACAGCTCCGGCAGTTGTCCCATCTCCCAACGTCGTTCAGCTCACGGTTGTCAGCGTTGACAACCCGACCGTCTCGATAAACCGCAATATATCTGTCTTGAATCCTATCCCGATCCTTAGCTCCGCGACTCCAACCTCATTCAATGTCGGACCCGCATCGGTGGTCGTGCAGGGGCAGAATTTCATCTCAGGTGCACAGGTGCTGCTGAACGGATCAGCGGTACCCACCACCTTTAACGGCGGCACTCAACTCACCGCGAGCCTCACGATCTCCCAGCCAGGGACTCTCGATCTTCAAGTGCTCAATCCAAGCCCCGGACCCGCGATGTCCAACGATCTGATCGAAGATGCAGCAGGCGGCGCACCCGTTCTCCCGGTAACCCCGGAGGATGCGGTTCGTTTCCTCGATCAGGCAACGTTCGGCGCAACCGACGGGGAAGTTCATCGCCTTTCTCAGATCGGGTATCAGGCGTGGCTGAACGAGCAGTTCGCCATCCTGCAAACACAGCGGGAACCGCAGGTGGAACAAGCGCTGATCCTCAACAACCCTCCATGCGCAGGTGGCGACGTGAAGTGCAACACAAGTCTCTTTCTCCAAAACAACCAGGATGAGATCTACGTCGAGAACGCATTCTGGCAACAGGCGCTGTCGGGGAACGATCAACTCCGGCAAAGGGTGCAGTACGCGCTGTCGGAACAATTCGTCATCTCCGGCACGACCCCTGCAGTGCAGAACATGCCGCGAGGAGAAGCCGCCTACTACGACATGCTCGGCGCTGATGCATTCGGAAACTTCCGCCAGTTGCTCCAGGACGTAACCCTCAACCCCATGATGGGCCAGTTCCTCTCAATGCTCCAGAATGACAAAGGCAACGCCAATACCGATCCAGACGAGAATTACGCGCGCGAGGTCATGCAGCTCTTCACCATTGGCCTTTACCAGCTGAACGATGACGGAACTCAGAAGCTTGACTCCACAGGCAATCCGATTCCGACGTACTCCAATGCGGACGTCATGGGTCTGGCGAAGGTCTTTACAGGATTTAGTTGGAACGTACCCGGGAATACAAGCGACACAGCATGGTCGAATTGCTGCATATATGTGGGGACCGGTTACGGCGAGGACCTTCTTCCTATGCTGCCGTATCCAAATCATCATTCAACTGAAGAGAAGGATTTCCTGGGAGTAACTATCCCGGCTTCTGGATCTCCAGATCCGAACGGCGATCTCAAGGTTGCACTCGATACTCTTTTCAATCACCCGAATCTTCCGCCGTTCTTCTCAAAGCAGTTAATTCAGCATTTGGTCACCTCCAATCCGAGCCCCGCTTATGTGGGCCGAGTTGCCGCGGTCTTTAAAGACAATGGGCAGGGCGTTCGAGGCGATATGAAGGCCGTGATCTCCGCCGTTCTTCTGGATCCTGAAGCGCGGGACACTGCGACAGACGCCGGGAATCCCCAATACGGCAAGGTGCGTGAAGCGCTGATCCGCTATACCAACTGGGCACGCGCATTCACGGCACAGTCTCGCACCGGGTCCTACTTCCTCGGCAGTACGGAAGACCCAATCTGGGGGCTGGGACAAATGACTATGCGCTCACCCACGGTCTTCAACTGGTTTGCTCCCGGCTACGCTCCACCCGGAACAAGCATTGCTCAAGCTGGTTTGGTCGCACCCGAGATGCAGATGACAAACGTGACGACCGTCGTCGGCTATCTGAATTACTTGCAGTATGCAATCGGCAGCAATTGGAAGGATGGGTCCGATCTCTTCGCGTCCTATGGGGCGGAGTTGAGCCTGGCAAATACCCCCGATCAACTCGTGGATCGAGTCAATCTTCTGCTGATGGCTGGGCAAATGGATAGCAACCTGCGCAGCGAGATCCTGGGCGCTGTGAGTGCCATACCCGTTCCAACCGGTGATCAAAACGCGATCAACGCTGCATTGGCGGCGCGTGTGAAGACGGCAGTGTACCTGACGATCGCTTCCCCAACCTTCAGTACGCAGTACTAGGAGACCAAGTGAATCAATTCGACCGATCTCGCCGCCAGTTTCTTCGGACCGCATCGATGGCCTCAATGGCAGGTCTCTATGCCAGCCCTTTTCTTTTGGAGTTGAATTCAGTTGCAGCCATGGCGCAGAGTTCCGGCGCATCAGATTACCGTGCACTCGTATGCGTCTTCCTCCAGGGCGGCAACGATGGACACGGCACGGTTATTGCGACGGATCCAGACTCGTATACGGCCTTTACGCAAGCCAGATCGGGCGCGCCAGGTCTGGCTTACCCTCTAAGCCAGTTACTCCCCATCTTGCCACGAACGCAGCAAAGTGGGCGCACGTTCGCCCTGAACCCTTCTCTTGGTGGATTGCAGAACCTCTTCAATGCGGGCCGCGCGGCGGTCGTCGCGAATGTCGGCACTCTGATCGCCCCGGCGACAAAGACTCAGGTCATGAGCAGTTCGGTGCCGCTCCCTGCGTCGCTCTATTCGCATTTTGATCAGACAGCCGCGTGGCAGGCAATTGCTTCCAACGGTGGGAGCGCTGAACACATCGGATGGGGTGGATCGGTAGCCGATCTGATCGAGAGCATGGGAATGAATTCCAATTCGATGTTTACCTGCATTTCAACTGCGGGAATCGCGCTCTTCCTTTCCGGCCAGAGTTCTTATCAGCTTAATGTTACGTCGGCGGGGCCGATTCCAATTGCCGGATTGGCACAACCCCTGTTCGGGCAGCCGGCAGGAACAAACGCGCTTTCATCAATCCTGACCGCCGACGAAGCCAACCTCTTCGCAAAGGAGTACCAAGTCGTTATCAATCGCTCCAATCAGGCTCAGGAACAACTATCGACAGCGATGCTTCCCGCAGGCCCGGCCGGTATCCCAGATCCGCCGCAGTATCTCGATCCCGTGACCAACAAACTGACCGACAATCCACTCGCTTCGTCACTTCAGACTGTTGCGCGCATTATTGGTGGGCGTTCAGGACTCGGCGTGAACCGGCAAATCTTCTACGTGCAGTTGGGAAGCTTCGATACCCATAACAACCAGGCTCAATTGCATGCCACTCTCCTTACGCAACTCGGACAGGCTTTTGAATACTTCGACGGTCTCATGACTGCGGCCGGCATTGGCGATCAAGTCACCACGTTCACCGCGTCAGATTTTGGCAGAACACTCACATCCAATAGCAACGGCACCGATCACGGGTGGGGAAGTCACCATTTCGTCGTGGGCGGCGCAGTGCAGGGGCAGGACATCTACGGACAATACCCGATTGTCGGTGCGAACCAGGCGAATGACGTTGGCGCAGGGCGCCTGATTCCGACGATTTCAGTTGATCAATACGCTGCAACGCTGGCTCGCTGGTTTGGTTTGTCTGATGGGCAAATTCGGCAGATCCTGCCCAACCTGGGTAATTTCGGCTCGGGCCCTTACCTGGGCTTCCTGGGCTAAGCGGCGATCCAATTCGGTCAAGAGAGTCTGCAGCCGGCCTGGCTCCGAAGCGTTGGCTATTTTCCGATGCAGAATACGTCCGAAAACGTAGTCCGCTGTTCTCCAGTTGCAATTGGACCCGAAACAGATACCACCCAAAGCAGGCCCACCGAGGATGCTCTTGCCGCGTCCAGCCAGGCACAAAGCTACTGATACCCGTTGTTGCGGCGCAGCACCCGGTAGGAGGCGTCAGATCGACGTCCTTGCGGACTTTGATGACTTGCCGGTCCGGCCAGACTATCGGTCAACTGGGAATTTACGCCCTCACTGCCGGATTACGTCAGTAACTCCAGCAACCTGCGCAGGCTTCTCTTGTCGTATCGCAATTGGGTATGCTGATTACCAGCTATTCAATTCAGTCTTGTACGATGCGTGGGCATTAGTCACGCCCGAGCTCGGAGCAAGCGTCCTGAACACCTCGCATACACGAGGATCTCGGGAGTTTCCAGCCGATTCTGTTCTCTTTTCGCACCCTGATCTTGCTCGGAAATTGGTGGCCGGATGCCGACTCGTGCAAGAAAGTTTGGAAGTGTTCAGGTACCGGTGTGTCCGGACGCCTCGATCCCGGAAGCCTGCACTCGATCAGTTGCGAGGAAGCTACATGGTCCGTTGCTGGTTCCTAATGTGCGCAGCCTATTCAGTCTCACAGGGCTGTTCACCGCCTTGGCAATCGTGGGATGTTCTATTCCGCCGGCGTCCGTTACGACGAAATTAACTTCTGGTATCTCGGTCTCAGCACCCCTGGATGGAGCTGACGTGACGTCGCCCTTTACTGTCACTGCGAGCGCAAAAACCTGCCAGTCTCATCCCGTTCTCTCGATGAGTTATTCGATCGACGGTGGACAGTTAATCGCCGAGCCCGCATCATTCAACGCAGAGGTTACGGCAACTCCCGGTCAGCACATGCTGCACGTAAAATGTTGGGGACAGGATGTGAGCAGCGAGGTGCTGATGAGCATCAACGTCGCCTCGAGCCCAACTCCACCTGCTACAGCTGCCACTCCATCGTTCTCAGAGCCATCAGGCACTTACTCGAGCACGCAAGCCGTGTCAATTTCGTCCGCGACAACTGGATCAACGATCTACTACACGACCGATGGGTCTGCGCCCTCGACATCCGCTTATCGCTATTCGGGGCTCGTCACAATTGCAAATTCGATGATGCTTCAGGCCATCGCAGTGGCCCCGGGGTATACAAACAGTGGATTGGCTCAGGCGAGCTATGTGATCTCAATTCCGAAGGGGCCCTCTATACCAACATATGCAATCAGCCAGCGAGAGATCCAGCTGCTTCACAACTGGCGTATCAAGCATGATCCGGGTACGTCAGGCACTTCCACCGGGTCTATGACTCTGGTCAGCGATCCCTCACTCAGCGGCCAAGCGGCAAAGATCTACACCACGTTCACCGATGCGGGCGGCGAACTCTATTCGGTTACATACGGAAATGACACGGATTCCAAGAACTTTCTGTACGATGCGCAGGTCTGGATCTCTGCGGGAAGCGGTCTAAGCAATCTCGAAATGGACAACAACCAGGTGATGCGAAACGGTGACACAGTGATTTACGCGTTCCAGTGTTCCGGATACACCAATACCTGGGAATTCAGCTCCAATGCCGGAACCCCGACACAACCTCAAGTGAAATGGGTCAAGTCAACGTCTCCGTGCAACCCAACAAGGTGGACGCGTGATACCTGGCACCATGTTCAGATAAGCACTTCGCGCGATGATATGGGAAATGTGACGTACCACTCGGTGTGGTTCGATGGAGTGGAATCGCCCATTAATCAGACAGTAAACTCCGAATTTGCATTGGGCTGGGAACTGGGAGCTTTGGTAGCCAATTTTCAACTTGACGGCCTCGGAGCAAGCGGATCATCGACTTTGTATCTCGATCACTTCACAATGTATCGTTGGTAAAGTTTCAGTCTCGATCGCTGACCGGTCTCACAGCTTGGCGAACAGTGAATTTCACGAACTTGCCGGTGATTGCCCGATCTGCGGCGATCCCCGGACCCCAAGTGCGAAGGACCGGGCAGACGCCAAATTTCTTCATGATTCAGGGTGTAGATCGCTACTGAGTATCAGGGGGGGACGGCATCGAGCGAATGTAAGCAACGATCGCCTTCCGGGTGCTTGGGCTCATGTTGGTGGGAGGCATGTTGCCGTTCTTCATCTGGGTGCTGTGGTGCTGCAGCAGATTATCGAGCACAGAGGCGGGAAGAACGGACGCCATTCCAGCCAGACCCGGAGCGGCTACAGTTCCATGCAAACCGTCAACCCCGTGGCAGGTCTCACAACGGTTGTGCTCAAAGAGCGCCTTACCCCGCAAAGCTTCCGCACTCAACGGCACGACCTTAGCCTCTTTGGCGGCCGCAGCAGGCTCAGCTGCGTTGCCTGCAGCGGCTGGGGTAGCGGGCTGACCTGGCGCAGGTTGCGTCGCGTGAGCCGATGGTGGCGATTCCTTCGCCGGCGCCGCTCCCAGGCTAGAAAGATAGGCCACGAGTTGCTTCATTTGCGCGTCGTTGACTGTGACGGCAGGCATGCCTCCTGCGCGCATTGCTTTTTTCGGATGATGCAGCAAGTCCGTAAGCTGAGCGGGCGGATACTTCTTCGTGATGCCAATCAACGAAGGAGCGAAATGTGTTCCTTGCGCATCTTTCCCATGGCAGGCCATGCACCCGTTGGAGACAAAGAGGGCACGCCCGGCGGAGGTTTGCGAGTCTGGCGGCGGCAGCCTGCGGCTTGGCTGGCGCAGGCCTGGCCGGAGGCGCAGACGCTTTTCGCGGTCTTCGGCTTCGCCGCAGGAGCTCGCTTGCGGCGGCGGGCGCGGTCGTGCCGCAGGCGCAGCTTGGCGGCGTTGCTTCCTGCGGCTTCTTGGCGCGTGCGCATTTTTACCCGGAGCTAACGACCGCAGATACGCAACCACGGAGTTTATCTCGCTGGCCGGCGCTGCCAAAGGCGGCATGCCGCCGGCCTTCATCGTGGCATTCGGCAGCCTGGATGAGCTTTGCCAGTTGCGCATCGGAGCGCTTTGCAATCAGGCCGGCCAGAGGCGGTATTTTTCCAGCTCCGGCGCCCGCCTCTCCATGACACCGGGCACAGCTTTGCGCCTGAAAGATCTTTTCGCCAGCAGCGGCAGCGGCGATGGCTGAGGTCGCAGCTCTTCTGGCATGTTTGCCTTTGAACTCATTGCCGGCGGAGGGTGGCCAGTGGCGCGGTGCTGACGTGTCGGGCGCAGGAGCGTCGCCCTGCAGTGCGCTTCCGCCACTGTTACCCAGGCTGCCCAGATAACTGAAGAGCGCCGCCATTTCCGGCGTGGGCATATCGAACGACGGCATATGGCCGGCGAGCATCTTAGCGTTTGGGTGGTGAAGCAACTCTGTGATCTGGGGCAAAGGATACTTGGCCGTGATGCCGACAAGGCTTGGAGCCTGGGCCGTTCCAGTACCCGATGCTCCATGGCATCCGGAACACCCTTTGGAATTGAAGATTCCTTTCCTTTGGCAACGAGTGGACTGGCCGGCCCGGAAGACAGAGATTGCCCCGCCGGCGGATTCCATGCTGCGGTACGAATGGAGCCTTGGTGTAGTCCTCGGCCTGTTTTTCCTGGAACGCGAGTTGGACTGCGACGTTGTGATCGCTGTAAATCGTCGAGGTGACTTTTGAACCCAAGGAAAATCATTCCGACCAAGACGATTGCAACGGAAAGGAGCGGGATGGGCCTTCGCCAGGGGCGGCGTTCCAGCTTGCGATCTAAAAATGGCATCAGGAAAAACAGGAGAGCCAGGATTCCAGGAATCAGGACGACGGCAAAGACCTCCATCCGGCTGGACCAGAACTTGAGCCACTCAAACATCGGCAGGTAATACCACTCGGGCCGCGGAACGAACTTTGTGTCTCCGGGATTGGCAATGCGGGCCAAGTTGTATGGGATGGAAGTAAGCCAGAAACCCGAGGCCCACCATCAGGAGCAGCGCAAACGCCATATCCATGATCACCTGGCGCGGATAAAAGCTCTCCGGCGGCAGTTTCGGATCGACCGGATCTTCATTGATTGGACCAGCCGCACCAGCTTTCCGGAACAATGCAATATGAGTGCCGATGAGCAAGAAGATCATCCCTGGAATTAAAAACACATGGGCGAAATAAAAGCGCGATAACGTGAGAGTGCCCAACGTATCGCCGCCGCGCAGCATGTCGGTCAGCCATTGCCCGATGAACGGGACTTCCCCGACGATGTTCGTTCCCACTGCTGTAGCGAAGTAGGCGCTCTGGTCCCATGGAAGCAGGTATCCGGTGAAGCCCATGCCAAGAACAAGAAGGGAGAGGAACGCGCCAGAGATCCAGAGCAACTCGCGTCGGCCCTTGAATGACCCATAAATGAATGTCTGCAGGAAATGAAGCGCCAGAACGATGATCATCGCGCTGGAGCCGTAGTAATGGAGACTGCGGAGAAATTCGCCGGCGGCGACCTGCTTGGTGATATAGGCGACGCTGGTATGGGCCGACTCTGCGGAAGGAACATAATAGAGGGCGAGACACAACCCGGTAATCACCTGCGAGATAAAGATAAACAGCAGACCGGATCCGAAGATGTAGGCGAGCCGAGCTCCGCCTGGAATCGGCTCATCGAGCGATGCGCGCATGATGCTGCGAATGCCCATGCGCTCGTTGAACCAGCGATAGAAGCGCGACGGTGCTTTCTTGCCGGGCGTCTCCGTGCCTGACAGTCGTCTGCCACCTAGCTCAACACTTCCTGGTTGGGGACGTTCTCCCGGAAATAGCTCGAACTTGACCATGAGCTTACCGCCCTCAATCTTGTGAGGAAGCGGGTCCATGCCGCGCGGTGAAGGCCCCGAAACATGCGTTCCGTCCGCATTGAATACACTCCCATGGCAGGGACAGTAGAAGTCACTCTGACCATGGCGATAGGTAACGGTGCAACCCATGTGGGGACAGATCGAAGAAAGCACTCCCAGTTTTCCTTCCGGGTCTTTCGTGACATAGACCGTCTGCGAAGAATCGACTTCGCGCCATCCATCCACCTGCTTGAGGTCGAGAGGTGTCAGGATCGGCTTCGACAGGTTGGAAAATGCGCTCCATTTCGCCGATGGGAGACCAGGTGCCTTTGCTCGATTTTGCGTAAAGCGGATAGAGGACATAGCGGAGTACAGGAACCGCGAGGATGGCGCCCATGCCTGCCGCGCCCACACAGAGCAGAACGCCGAAGAACGAGCGCCTGTTGATGACGATGTTCTTCTTTGGGTCGACTTCCTGGATCGCGGTTTGTTGTTCCATGCATTCTCCTAGAAGAGCAACCAGATCGCCATGTACACAGTGTTGTTGTCAGCGGCGTTTCGGTTTGCGCCGTCGTAGTTCATGCTGGCGCCGTTGAATTTCGTGTATCCGGTGTAGTTCACGTCCATGTCGATGTTCTGAACCGGCCAACAGGCAAACTGCACGGTATAACCGCCGGTGTTAGGACTGCCATTCAGACTCCCCGTCAAGGGTGCGGGCGCATAGAGCAGTGAGTCCGTGGTCCCTGTGGTGCGAAACAGAGCGCCAGTGGCGCTGTATTTGCTGGTCCAGTGATAGGTGCTGTCGACCCTCATGGTGTTGAGGGCATGGTGCAGAACATCCGCTCCACCTGCGGCAAAAGTCCCGTTCTAGATTCGAACTTTCATGGATCCAGGTGCCGTGGGCGTCGAGCAGGTTTGCGCCGAAGGGACGCTCGAACTGGAAATCGAGTGATGGGTCGATGTATCGGTCAACAGGCCCGGCGACTGAGTTCGGATGTGAGTTGGCCGCCAGCCCATAGGTACCGACTTCGAAGATAGTTAGCTCCCAATGTCTGCTGCCAGGCAACACGCCAATAGGGGCGGCGGCGCTGATGTTGTATTGAAATCCCGCGCCATTGATGGGAACAGGTCCTCCTTCGTGCTCGCTGCGGTAGGCGCTCACCTCGGTGTAGAGGTGCTTGTTCCACATGCTGTAGACGCCTGCGCCTGCAACATCCCCGCCCAGCGTTCCGTCAATGAGCGCCCCGGCAATCGGGCCGACGCCGGCTTCGGACGATATCCATGGAAAGCCCCATGCGGGCGTGCTGTTCCAGAGATCCTGCACAGCGGGGTTATTGTTCAGGGTGACCCCGTAATCGAGTTCCTTACCGCCTAATTTGGTTTGGTTGGCATAGCGCAGGTCGGTGTTGTCCATCGCAAAGATATCGCTGGAGTGGCTGTAAGTGACCTGGGCGAGTGCGCCGAAGTGCGACGCAAGGCCTCCTGCCAGAAAAATGCTGAGCTGCTGCGGAAAGCCGACCGCGCTGTTCTGCGTGCTCGGCGCAACATTTTGGAATGCGGTGTTGGATAGCAGAACCATGAAGGATAGAGGGATATTTTTGGACAACAGCAGGCTCTTCGATGTGCCCACTTTATCGCTGGCCGTCATGTCGCTGAGAATGTATCCCCTCAGCTTGAAGTCACGGCCGAAAGCCGTCAGTTCAGGCGGGCTGCTGTGGCATACATTGCAGGAGAGACCTGTCTGGCGCGCGAAGCTGGGCACCGCATGGGCATGTTCGACGACAAGCAGCAAAACGAACCCCGCCGCAATGCTTAAGATCTTCCTCATGTCTCTCCTCGGTGGTTTTTTGGTTTGGCACGCTAAGGCTGGGTCATGCGCTCGCGCTTTCTAGGAGGAAAACAGAGTGGAGGCCATAGGAGATGTACAAAACTGCTCACTCTCGCACGCATGTCAGAAATATCCGAAGACTGTGGACTGAAGTAAATCCAAGCGCCAGGAAATCGACAAGTTGGCGCGCCAGGCAACGGAGTGGACGATTAAATGCCCTCAAGCCTCTTGCTGGTTGCAATACCGTGCGCTGGTCGTCCATTTCGACTCACATCGGAAACGGTGGTCACCCATCGAAAGCTCGACACAATTCGTCCATCGGTCTCATAAGTCGGTGTGTTTAGCGGGCCACGTAGGATAGATCCTCGAGAGTCGGCAAGTATCCAGCGATCAAACTGTTTCCCTCTCAACAGTGATTCACGCCAACCCTCACTCATTAGCGTTGAATTTGGGGAATCTGCGCATTTTAGCTTCCTTGAGCGGATCGTAGACAACTCGTCCTTTTGATGTTTGTTCTCCTGCCCGGCGATCCGCCCGACTCTCGGGTTGGGTTGGGGAAGAGTCGACGGTCACTGGACAACTAGCTTGAAAATTGCTCGCAATCAGATGAAAGATCCATGAGTTTATTGACCAAAGTGCGCTCGCTCAAAGGGGTGAATGAGAATTCGCGAGTGCAAACTGACTCAGGTGTTGCCGCAGCCTAATCAAGGTCGACTGGCGTACTCCTCGCCGTTTGCTCCCCGGCAGGTCACCTTGCGAGTTGCAAAATCTACGTCGTAGCGTACGACTCCTGCACGCCAGCCAGCGTCCAGGAACTCTGGAATTATGCTTTCACCGGCTTGATCAGTTCGTAGAGCTCGAATCAGAGCTTCTCGATGAAAGGCCGGTACGTCTGCTGTGCCCGATACGAGAGGTGTGCCCTGCATCATGACCGAGCCCACGCTCGGTCATGAAGAAGCTCCGGCAGGCTGGAAGAGACCAGATGTTGCGAGTGACCACCGCCTGTCGAAGGCTCTCTGCGAGGTAAGGAAATCCACCCACCCTCGGAGGGATAGCCACTGCTCTCTTCATTGCGGCCTTCAGATTGTCGATTGCGGTGCTCATAAGATCTTCCTTTGTGACGGTGTGAATGGAATATGGATACGCTGGCGTTGACCCGAGTTAGCTGGACCGTTGCGGTCCAATTGCGCGCTCCCTCATCGACTGACTCAGAAGGCCCCCTAAACGAGGGGCTTTCGTCTGCGCTGGATAAGCATGAACTTTGAGCCGGTGAATCTTTATCCAGCTAATCGAAAATGCCGAGACTTGCTTTTGGGCTATCAGACGGCAAGATCAGAGGAGGCCTATGAATGGCTCATGAGCAAGAAGAGTCGAGCTGTGATCAAAATTGTCCAGCGCCGATTTTGAGCAACCGCTACAGTACTCCTTCCCCCCAAAGCTGAGTCTCAAGGGAGACGAATATGATACTCAGCGAGTTCGAGTTTTCGTCACGCGCCGCGGAGAGAAAGACAAAGTAAGATGGACCCTTCACCGTCACCAGGACTTCTAGAGGTAATTCGTCAGCTCCTTCAAAAAATTGAAAGAACCTCCTATCCGACCTCAAGACCCCGTTTCGATCGAAAACCTCAAAACGCACCTTCGTTGCCGCATTGTTGAGCCTGAAGCGGAGGAAGGGTTAAGGCCTCCCCCGCCAGAAACACCTGAACGCCCACCCTCACCCTATCGAGACGACTGGTGGCAACCTCGATCCAGCGATACCATTCCATTTCGCTAGACAGCCTGAATGAAGATGAAGATCGGCAAGTTCGGGAACAGAACAGAGCCTCTCCGCTGAGTGTCACGCGGTAACGAATTCTCAACGTTGAAGCTGAAAGGAGCACATCATGGATTCGCAACTGACCCGCCGTTTTCCTCACAGGCACAATACTGATGGTTCGCATGATTCAATTTGCATCTCGTGCTATGCAACTGTTGCCTCGGTCCAGAATGAAGCCGATCTCGCGCGATATGAAGAAGATCACGTATGCGATATCGTCTTTCTTGATTACCTCAGTCGGTCCTGCCGAGCGCCGAGTCAGAAATCTTCGGAGGAATCCGTCGAGCAATCGTGATCACACAGAGTTACATCAGAAGAACGCTGATCATCCCTTTGTCTGCTATCCGACATAAGGTATAGAATCATTACGGTAGTCTCCTGCCATTTTCGGAGTGGGGCGTCGGTTCATTCAAGTCCCGGGTTCGTTGTTTGTGCGATCTGCACGAAATGTACCAGCGCCGAAAGATCGCAAAGATGACTCTTTCTGCTTCCCATGTATTCGATTCGACGACTTTTCTGGCCAGCGCAGGGCTGGGTCGAAGAGTAGTTCGATTGAAACCAAAAGAGTTGTTCTTTTCTCAGGGCGACCCCGCGGATTCCATCTTCTATCTTCAAAATGGTCGCGCAAAAGTCGCTGTCGTTTCCGAAATCGGTAAGGAAGCCACTATCGCGCTCCTAGCTCCGCACACCTTTATCGGGGAAGAAGCACTCGCAGCGATGCCTGGGCTGCGTCTGGCCTCCGCTACTGCCATCACCGTCTGCACCGCCCTCAAGATCACACGAGAAGAGATGATCCGAGTCATGCACGAAGAGCATGAGTTCTCTGACCTCTTCATGAAGTTTCTTTTGGAGCGCAGCATGCGCATTCAAGCCGATCTGGTCGATCAGCTCTTCAATGACAGCGAAAGGCGTTTGGCCAGAATTCTTTTACTCATGGCCGAATTCGGCCGTCAAGACGATCCGGAAACACTAATTCCCAAGATTTCGCAGGAGACGCTAGCGGAAATGATCGGCACAACGCGGTCCCGAGTCAGCTTCTTCATGAATCGCTTTCGCAAGCTTGGTTTCATTGAATACAACGGGCGCATCCGGGTACATAAATCCCTTCTGAACGTGATCCTGCATGATCCAATCTCTGCGGATGAAGTCGCGCAGGATTCACGCGTAAGAGCGGTGTAGCTTCTAATGGCCACATAGACTCCCGGCTACGCCAGTGTCACATTGTGCGGCTAATGGCTACATCTCAATGTCGATTTGCTTCGAAAGACCGAGCCTTGCCCCCTTCATCCAATGCATCTGTGGGCCTCTGACCTTCGGGTTCTTGCCCTGATCAATTCTGAACAGTCTTATTCTGCCTCCATCCCTCACAATCCTCGTGGGTACCCGACCGCAGTTTCCCTTTGCCGGTTGCGGACATTCAACGGGATGGAGAACGCAATGTACGGCCATTTGACGAATGCACAAGTGATAATTGGTGGCTTTGCTCTCGTCCTCATCTTCATTTTTGCCTTAGCAGCATTCCTTGACAAATACTGGAGAACAACCGAGCCGTCTCGGAAATTCGGCTCTGACGGCAAACCGTGTTCCTTTGCCCAACGGTTCGTCCGACATAGCAACGATGAGTCGAGCGCTCTTTATTCGCGCTATGCAGATTTATGTACCTGTGGTCTCGGTACCTCTACGCAGCAGATCTGTTTCCGCGGCGAGAAACAGCAGAATCTCGCAAGGGATTGAACTCCGGACGGCATCCCCGACATAACCAAGTTCGAGGATTTCCCGATCGTGTGCGCGGCCATCCGAATCTCAAGGTCGAGAAACCGCTTTTGAAAAGTGTTCCGTTTTGCACAGCGTTCAGGTTAGTGCGCAGGACAAGCTAATAGAGAGCCGGTCCGCCATTCCGGGCGCTGCCGCGTTTGCCGGCGGAGCCGTGATACATGTAGCTGGCTTGAGCGTAGAGATCGAGGCTCGCCAGCAGCCCTTCTTCCCCAAGAGGTGGCTTGTGAACGCATTATTGATTTATCCCGAATTTCCCGAGACCTACTGGAGTTTCAAACACGCGCTTAAGTTTGTCGGCAAGCGTGCAGCCCAGCCCCCATTGGGACTGATGACGGTTGCGGCACTGTTGCCGGCGACGTGGAAGAAACGTCTGGTGGACAGGAACGTGGAGCGATTGCGCGACCGCGACCTAAGATGGGCCGACGTCGTGTTAGTGAGCGGCATGCATATCCAGCGCGAGTCGTTGGTAGCGATCATTGAGCGCTGTCATGCGCTGGGCCTGCGCACTGTGGTTGGCGGCCCGATTACAAGTAGCCTCCCTTCGAACGAATTGAAGGCAGACCACGTGGTGATTGGTGAAGCCGAGTCGCTAATTGGCGGGCTTGCGCGGGACCTGGAAGAAGGGACGGCCCGGCCTGTCTATCAGGCTGCGGAACGGCCGGATATGGGAACTAGCCCGCTGCCCGATCTGAGCTTGATCAAGATGCAAAGCTACTCGACGATGGCAATACAGTACTCACGCGGATGCCCATTCAACTGTGAATTCTGCGACATTATCGAGATCTATGGGCGGAAACCCCGGACGAAGGCAGTGGCGCAGGTGCTGGCGGAACTGGACCAGTTGCGTGCGGCCGGATGGCGGGAAGCAGTGTTTATCGTTGACGACAACTTCATTGGCAACAAGGCACGCGCTAAGGAATTATGTGTCGCGCTGGCCGAATGGCGGAGCCAATACAAGACGAGCTTCGACTTCAATACCGAAGCTTCACTGAACCTGGCCGATGATCCGGAACTGATGCAACTGATGAAGGATGCCGGATTCGTCTCAGTCTTTCTGGGCATCGAGACGCCCGATGAATCTGGATTGATCGCGAGCAACAAGCTGCAGAATGTGCGGCGCAGCCTACTGGAGAGTGTGGCTACGATCCAGAGCTATGGGATCCAGGTAATGGGCGGCTTCATCCTGGGCTTTGACACCGACCGCGAAGATATCTTCGACCGAATGGTGGAGTTCATCCAGAGAAGCGGCATTCCGATTGCGATGGTTGGACTACTGCAAGCCATGCCTGGCACTCAACTCTTTCGGCGGTTATGGAAGGAAGGCAGGATTCTGGATGCGGGGCAAGGGAACAATACGGACGACAAGCTCAACTTCCTTCCGCGTATGGATGCAGCGCGGTTAGTAGAAGGTTATCGCTCTGTACTGAAGAGAATATATTCGTGCGAAGCCTACTATGAGCGCGTCAAGCTCTTTTTGAGCCGAACGCATCCCCTGTCCGGCAAGAGGCTAAGATGTGCCAAACGACAAACTCGGCAGAGATGGATCACACCGGGTAATGCACGCGCATTTGTGACCTCGGTTATGTGCCAGGGCGTCTTTGGCAGGCAGCGCTGGAGCTATTGGAAGTTCTTGTTGACTGTGGCTCTACATTACCGCCATTGCTTCGGCACAGCCATGACGCTCGCGGTTATGGGTTATCACTTTCAAGTGATGACCAGCAGACTTTCCCACGCCGCGAGCTCGTCAATGCTTCCTGCCGCAGTGACCGACGTTCTGCCCGATCAAACGGGTTAAGCTGCCCGTCTGGCGCCTCACTTGCTGAAACAGAAGAACCTTCAAGGGATTGAATCCAACAACTACTCTTTGCGGATGGCGGATTCTTTAAGTAAGAAAGAGGAGTTATGAAAGTCCTGATTGGAGTTGACGATTCAAAGTGCTCCGAAGGTGTGATTCAAACTGTCGTCACCCAGCTTCGACCGGAGAATACCGACGTGCTGGTTTTACACGTTCTGGAACCTATATCGCTTGGGGCTCCGCCAGAAATGGCTCAGGGCTACGCTCCGGAGTTGGAAGAACAGAAAAGGCGGGCCCATGAACTCGTCGGGCGATTTGCGAAGAAGTTGCGTGGAGCGGGATTTGAGGCAAGTACCACGGTCGAGATAGGTGACGTAAGAGTTAGCATTCTCGACACCGCCACGGAATGCCATGCCGATCTCATTGTGATTGGTTCCCACGGGCGGAGAGGCATAGAGCGTTTCTTGTTGGGCAGCGTGGCTGAATCCGTTGCTCGCAACGCCAAATGCTCTGTAGAAATCGTTCGCGTGCCAGGGGTTGACTGACACAGCGTTGCTTTCGGTCACCTAACGTGTCAGGAAAGAGAACCTCATGACAAAGGCGCTGCATAGTCGCTCCTTGCACTGGATTGTTCCATCAATTATTCTCGGACCCTTGGTTTCTCTGGTGCTCATCGGATGCGGGATGCACGCCAACAATGGCGGCGCCACGACCGCGGCACCCACAGTGAGCATTACCGCTAGCCCTGCTTCGATTGTCGCGGGAAGCCCGTCCGCTCTAACCGTGATTGCGACGAGTGCAACACAGGTCACATTGGCCGGCAGCGACGGCAGCGCATACACCTTGCAGCCGAGCGGCGGATCAAAGTCAGTGAGCCCGACCGGGACCACTACGTACACAGCGGCCGCAAGCGGGCCGGGTGGAAGCGCCTCGGCGATTGCGATTGTAACCGTGACGACAAATCCAGCACCGAAGGTCACAATCACCGCAAATCCAACGTCGATCACATCGGAAAGTTCATCCACTTTGACCGTGACTGCGACAAATGCAACTCAGGTAGCGGTGACTGGGACAGATGGCAGCATGTTCAGCCTGCAGGCAACCGGCGGAACGCATGCAGTGAGCCCGACCGCGACCACCACTTACACTGCAGACGCGACTGGCTATGGCGGGAATACCTCAGCGAGTGCAACCGTAACGGTGACAGCGAGCCCTGCGCCGACCGTCAGCATCATCGCAAACCCTGCGTCGATCGTCTCCGGAGCTCTTCCACTTTGACCGTCGCTGCAACGAACGCCACCCAGGTAGCGGTAACCGGAACCGACGGTAGCGCATTCACGCAACAGGCAAGCGGCGGAACACAGGCAGTCAGCCCTACCGCGACAACCACGTACACGGCAACCGCCACCGGCATCGGCGGAGACGCTTCTGCGAGTGCAACCGTGACGGTGATAGCACCCGGCAGCCTTCAATCCGTCGATCACGTCATCTTCATGCTGCAGGAGAACCATTCGTTCGACAATTATTTCGGAATGCTGAATCCCTACCGGAGAGCGAACGGCTGGAACATCGGCGACGACGGCATGGACTATGAAGTGGATGGCATCGACGACAAACTGACCACGATCAGCAACCTCGACGACGAGGGCACCTCGTACTCGCTCTTCAAATTCACCAGCACGTGCGTCGAGGACGAGACTTCAGACTGGCTGGCAAGCTACGGAGACGTCAATCGCTACAACTTCCTCACCAGCCGCGCCCGATCCTGATGGATGGCTTTGTTCACAACGCCGAAGGGCTATGCAAAGAGTTGCGCGGCCCCTGGCGCAGGTGGCAGTTGCGCCGGCACCTTCACCGATCTGACGGGCCGAGCGCGCCATGGGGTATTACGACCAGGGCTTTCTCAACTACTACTACTACATGGCATCGCAGTTTGCGCGTGTCCGATCGCTGGTTCTCGCCGGTATCGACCAAGAGCATTGGCAACCGCATCGCCACCTTCACCGGAGGCACGACCCAGGGTCTGGTCAAAGACCCGGGCGGCGATGACCATCTTTCTCAGCTCGACATTCCCAACATCTTCCAGGAACTCGACCAGGCCAAAGTGTCGTGGAAGATCTACTACACGGTCACCGAGGGTTTCTGCCTCAGTCCGACGATGACTGCACCGGCGCGTCGAACGCCGCAGTATCCCGCAACCGACTTTCTCCAACCTGACCTATTCGTATCACTATTTGTATGAAAATCCATCCGGCGCCGCCTGCACCCCTCCCACCCAGCCGTCCAGCGTGGTTGGCGATTCGTCCGACTCCTTCTGCATCGATCCGAACCACATCGCCCCGCTGTCGCACTACTTCACCGATCTCACCAACGGCACGCTTCCCAGCTTCGCCTTCATTGAGGCAGGTTACGGCAACAATGACGAGCATCCGGGATCGGGCCAATCGATTCTGGTCGGTCAGGCGCAAGTGGCGAACATCGTGAATTCCTTGATGGCGAGCCCCGAGTGGAAGGATTCCGTCTTCTTCCTCAGCTACGACGAAGGCGGAGGACCATACGACCATGTCCCACCCGTTCCCGGCCACTCAAACGACAACACCGATGCTTCACCTTGGGAACGATCCCCGATATCTCGCAGATCGCGGTGAATCCCGATGGCTACAGCCCGTGCGTTGCCAGCCGGCGGAACGCCGACGGTGCATTGCGACCTCGCGCCCAACGACCCCGGGGCCAATCCCGGCGATGCCGCGGCAGTCCAGGGATTTGCCGCGCAGCTCGGCTTCCGCGTGCCCAACATCATCATCTCGCCTTTCACTCGGCGGCATTATGTCTCGCATACGCCGATGGATCACACGGCGGTGATCAAGTTTGTCGAGAACCGCTTTATCGGAGCGCTCCGCGCATTTGACGGCGCGCGATGCCGCGCAGCCCAACCTGCTGGAGTTCTTCGACTTCAACAATATCCCATGGGCCACTCCGCCCACTCCGCCAGTTCCGGTCACAGCCCAATCGCTGGGCCACGATCCCTGTACCCCCGCGAGCCTGGGGCCGTGAAGCGCTGACCGTCCGAGGAGGTTCCTTACTCTAGAGCGCTATTGCTCAGACAGGGTCAAACGATCCTCGTAACGTGACAAGTATCCTTATGCGCGTCGTTTCGCCGCATGCAAACGACAATGCGTATTGGATAGAAATCGGTGTATAGCATGAAGTCAAATAGGCTCCACATTCTCCTCGGCGTCTCCACTTGCGCGCTCTTGCTCGCGGGCGCTCAAGCGTGGGCTTCGGGCACCACTAACGCTGCAACTCGTATGCCGGTAATTCAGGAACCTCAAACTCCGCCTGTACTAGCGGCCCCAGCCCCGGATTCTTCAAAGTCCACAACCTTCACCGGTACGATCGTAAAGGACGGCGAGCAATATGTTCTGCGCGCTTCCTCCGGCAGTGTCTATAAGTTAGATGACTCCTCCCGCGCACAGAACTTCGAAGGCAAAAGTGTCAAGGTAAGTGGACGTCTCGACGCCGATTCCAAGCTGATCCATGTCGACACAATCGAGGCTCTTGTTCCTTAAGCCTGCTAGTGTAACTGCCGGTCGTCGGAACTAAATGCGATATCCAACCATCCGGATGCGGAAGCTGCTCCAGCTCTCGCATCCGAATAACATCAGAATGGCAGAGGGAAACACGGCGAAAGAGCACCAGAAACTTCAACGCTGGCTGGAAGGGTTTAGAGCTTCCTGACCATCCCGGACAGAAAACTCCAGCGTGCCGAAGCATCTATCCAGGCGCAGTAATCTCACTTCATTGCGTTAGTCACTTGTTGTTTGGATCTGCCAACCGATCCAAGCCAATTCCAGTTGGAGCTTATTTTTTAGAACGAGAATTCAAAGATTACCCATAATTGACATCTTTGCAAGTTGGAAGGACTCATTATTTACGCCCTGAATGGGCCAGCGTCTGCCGACCATTCCCATTATCCTTTGCGGAACAGAATTCTCCGGTCTTGGATTGACTGAAACACCGTCAGCGCAGTTGTCATACTCCGATGGAGGTTCTTTTGTAGACACCTGGCCGAAAAGTCGTACAACTGGTCTTCTCGTTCGATTACCAGTGCAATTGAGTGCGGTCAATTCTTGACTCGGTGGATCAGTATCGATAAACGGGTCAGGGTTTGTTGGTTCGCTAAAGTCTATGTACACTATTGATAATAAATAGCTTGTACCTACTTTCCGATGCAGAAGGTGGAGAAGATTAGATTGAGGATGTCGTCGGGGGTGGTTTGGCCGGTGAGGGAATCGAGCGCCCACAGGGCGCGATAGAGATCGAGCAGAATCATCTCGTGGGGGATGCTGGTCGCATTGGCGTGGGCGGCGTCGTGCGAGGGCGGTCGCGCGCAGTGGCGATGGCCTGCTGGTGGCGGAGGCTGGTCAGCATGCCGGGTTCGGCTGCGGCGCCGCCGGTGGCGAGGGCACGATCGTTTCGCGCAGTGCGGCGATGCCTTCGCCGGTGAGCGCGGAGGTGGCAACTGCTGGAAGCTCCAATTCATCGGCTGACCGATTGATCGGCGTGCAATAGTGCCGCTGACGTTGCAGGTCGAGGTCGCTCTTGTTGATGGCGACGAGCGCGGAGCGGCCTGCAACGCCGCGAGCAGGCTGCGTTCCTCGTCGTTGAGCGGCTGCGTGGCGTCGAGAACGACGAGGACGAGGGCGGCGTCGGCCAGCGCTTCGCGGCTGCGCGCGATGCCGAGCTGCTCGACTTCTTCGAGAGTCTCGCGCAGGCCGGCGGTGTCGACCAGCTCGAGCGGAATGCCTTCGAGCGAGATGCGTTCGGTGACGAGGTCGCGGGTGGTGCCGGGAGTGGCGGTGACGATGGCGCGATCGCGCTCGACGAGGCGATTGAAGAGCGAGCTCTTGCCGGCGTTGGGGCGGCCGACGATGGCCAGCGTGAAGCCGTCGTGCACGATGCGGCCGCGGGCGAAGGAAGCTTCAAGAGCGGCGAGCGGCGGAGTGAGCTCGGCGATGCGGCGCGCGATCTCGGCCTGCGGCGCGACGTCCACGTCGTCTTCGGCGAAGTCGATGCCGGCTTCGAGCAGGGCGATCAGTTCGACCAGCGACTGCTTGACGGGAGCAACGCGGCGGCTGAGCGCGCCTCCCATCTGGCTGGCGGCCTGGCGCGCCTGGGTGAGTGTCTGCGCGTCGATCAGATCGCGGACGGCTTCGGCCTGGGTGAGGTCGAGCTTGCCGGCGAGAAAGGCGCGCTGGGTGAATTCGCCGGGCTCGGCGAGGCGCGCGCCGAGCGCAAGGGCGCGGCGCAGCAGCAGATCGAGAACGACGGGCGAGCCGTGCGCGGCGATCTCGACGAGTTCCTCGCCGGTGTAGGAGTTCGGCGCGGCGAACAAGGTGACCATCGCTTCGTCGATGCGCTCGCTGTTCGACATTCGACTCGGCTTCATCGAGCACTTCGGCGAGACGGGCATGCGCGTGCTCCAGCGGCTGGCGCAGGCGGACGAGCTGCGCGGCAATCGAAGCGGCCTGCGGACCGCTGAGGCGCACGATGCCGATGCCGCCGCGGCCCGGGGGGGTGGAGATGGCGGCGATGGTGTCGACGATCGCGGCGGTGATTTCGGGCACTTTCGATTCGGTAGCCATGGCTTGCTTCAATTGTAGGGAACCGAAGTGCGGTAACTTCCACTTTACGTTGTGCGCTCAATCCGGCGCACATAGCGGAGGCAGACCAAGAGAGTGGACAACGCCGACGATGCCGAAGCTGCAATCGATGAGGCGCCGATAAAGGGGGATGCCGCGGATGGGTCCGGCGATGAGGGCCAAGCGGCAGTACGCCGATTGTTTTGAGCGGGTTAGGCGGGAATGATCGGGTGCGGAGCTTGCCTCAACAGTGACCCTGGCTGACGGAGATGCAAATCGAAACAGCCAGAAAGAACAAAAGCAGATTCTTCGTTCACCACCCCAAACTGGACCGCGTTTAGAGCCCGTTCGCTCGTCATGACACAATCGACAAACCCTCCGAAATCAATCGGTTTGCAGGTGTCATTTTTCGACCGCAACTTGCCCCCGGAACAGGTGAAGCTGCTCAGAATGACACCGGTCAAGATGGAAAGTATCTATTGGGGAGAATGTCAGAGACCGTTTCGTCACAAAATGATGCTGAGGCTCTACAAAAAGGTTTTAGCAGCATATTAATCGATATAATTCTTGCGAGTTTCCGCGAAGGAATTCAGAACGAAACAGCCTCGCGGAACGTATGATTTTCCAGGGTTAGTTCATGACAAATACGACGTACTCTGTTGCCCGCGGAAGCCGGGGCACAGCGCTGAAGTTTCTTTGCTCTTTCGCTTTCATCGCTCTGATCGGGCCAGGCATTGCAGTGAGAAGCGCTGCCGCGCAGGAGGCGAAGCCAACCGGCGGTTCAAGCTGCATGGGCGGGTGTGCTGCGGAATGCGGCTGGCGCGCCGATAGGCGATGCGCGTGTGACGCTGTCGTCGGGCGAGGGGAAGGCCGAGGGGCGCACGGGGGCGGATGGACGATTTCTGCTGCCGCTGCTGCCTGCGGGGAATTATCACCTGACGGTCGCCACGAAGGGCAGCACGGCGGAGTATCCGCAGCCGGTGGAGCTGACGGGCGAATACGCCTGAGGCGCTGCTGACGCTTTCGAGCCGCGGCGAGCTGACGGTGGCCACGCTGCAAGGCAAAAGCCAGACGGGCACGGGCGGCGAAGAGCTTTCGAGCCAGGCGGTGAGCGAGCTGCCGCTGAACAAGCGGGACTTCAGCACGCTGCTGCTGCTGGCGGCGGGCACGATGACGGACGCGAATGGCGCGACGAACTTTACGGCGCAGTTTGCCATCAACGGACAGCGCGGCGTGGAGGCGACGTTTGCCATGGACGGCGCGGACATCAGCGATCCGGAGATGGGCGGGGCGACGTTTTCGAACTTCAACGTGGACGCGGTGGAGGAGATCGATTCGAGCTCGGGCTGGATGCCGGCGGAGATCGGCCGCGGCGCGTCGGGATTCACCAACATCCATCACGCGGTCGGGGGCGAGCGGATTTCACGGATCGTTCTTTGAGTTTGTGCGCAACTCGGCGTTCGATGCGCGCAACTATTTCGATCATCCGACGCCGGCCTATCCGGGGCGGATTCCGCCCTTCCGGCGCAATGAATTCGGATTCACGAATGGCGGGCCGGTGTACATTCCGCATGTGTACGACGGACGCAAGCGGACCTTCTACTTCACGCAGTACCAGGGATTCCGGCAGGTGCTGGGGACCACGCAGGTGATGCCGGTGCCGGCAGCTTACGAGCGACCGACAATGAAGCGAACCCGCCGGCCGAACGTTTGCGACACCGTGACGTTTACCTATGCAGACGGATCGAAGACGAAGACACTCTGAAGGTGCCTGTGGATCCGTCGATTGCGGCGATTCTGGCGCGGTATCCGCTGCCTAACTACGCCGCCGGCACCTACGGCGACCGCACCTATGCGACGGCATCGAAGGTGGCGACGAACGCCAACCAGTTTTCGCTGCGCATCGATCACAAGATTTTCAGACAAGGATCAGTTCCTTGCGCGCTTCACTATGGACAACCTGACCGGGCCGACGACGAATCCCGATCAGACGGCGATCGATCCCGCAGTTCGGCGTCCAATACATCGACCGGCAGCGCAACGTGGTGGGAACCTATACGCGCACGGTTTCGCCGCGGCTGATTTTCGAGTCGTCCATCAGCATTGTTCGCTCGACGCCCGGGTTTCCGACGCCAGACTACACCGACCCGGCGGTCAAGTTCAATGACGGATTGTATGAAGCATTCAACGCGGCGGCCGGATCGGTGATGCAGGCCTACGGCAACCTGTTCCAGGGGCGCGAGAACGTTTCATACACACGCGGAAGCATGCTTTCAAAGCGGGCGCCGAGGTTCGGCTGAATCGCGACACGACTTACTTCGGCATCAGTCCCGAACGGCGAGTTACGATTTCGGGGGCGGACCGGCTTACTATACGGGTGCGACCACGATCCGCTCCAGCAGCGGAACGCACGACGTTGCCCGCTGGCGATCCGCTGCCCGACACGCTTTCGGCTTTCTTTCCGGCAGTGCCTTTTCTTACTCGGTGGCCATTGCGACGCCGGGCATCTCCGGCGGCCAGCACATCGGCCCGGCCGCCATCAGCCGCAACAACTTGAACGCATACGCGCAGGACACGTGGAAGATGACCCCGCGTTGACGCTGGATTACGGCGTTCGCTGGGAACTCTATACGCCGATCACCGAACGAGCGCACCGCACCTCCGCGTTTCGAACGATCAACGGCGTGCAGGAGTTTGTCATCAATCCGCAGCCCGGTTACGAGACCAACTAGATGCCTTTGAGCCGCGCGTGCAGGCGGCCTGGCAGGTGACCAACAAAATACAGGCGCATGCCGGCGGCGGCATTATGGTGATTCCGCCGAATATCTGGCAGGACAACTTCCTTACCGGCTCGACGCCCTTTGTGGTCTATCCGCGCGTGGTGGCGACTCAGAGCGCTCCCATCAGCTATGGCTTCCAGATCACGCCGGCCCAGTTGCCGCGGGTCTACACGCCGTCGGGCCAGGACGTGTTTGCAAAATGGACGCCCACACAGATTCCGTCGAACACGGTGATGGATGTGGACCGCTATGAAAAGGACCTGGCGGCGCTGACGCCATCAGTTCGGCGCGCTCAACCTGAGCGGCATCGACGCGAACTTCGACAACGCCACGCTGTACACGTGGACGCTGGGACTGGAGCGCAAATTCGGCAACCTGACGGCCGATGCGGCCTACGTGGGCACGGCCGCGCAGCATCTGCCGCGCTACAGTTTCCCCAATGCATATCCCGGAGCGTCGCCGGGCTTCGCGCCGCACACAGAGTTCGACAGAACGGCAACGTCATCGGCGGCTTCGGCGTGGAGAATGTTGTTCACGTCAACGCCCACTCGACCTATCACGCGCTGCAAACATCGCTCTCGGGTACGGTGGGGCACGGCGGGCCGGGCATCCAGGCGAGTTATACCTGGAGCAAGTCGATCGACGACACCAGCATGGTGATTGGGGGAACCGGATCGACGGGCGCGGTGGCGTCGGGAACTGCGCAGAATCCCTTCGACGCCCATCCGGAAAAAGGGCCGTCGACCTTCGATGTGACGCACGGCTTTGGACTGAGCGTGGCGCAGGACCTGCATCTGGAGTAGTGAATTTTCTGCGGCCGGTCAGCCGGAAGGTCACGTATGGCTGGGAGGTGCTGAGCATTTCGAGCATCAGTTCCGGCTCGCCCTTTACGGTGTATTCGGGAATCCAGCAGACGGGCTACGGGTCGAGACGGCGTGGACCGGCCCGACCAGATCGCCAAGCCGCATCTCTCCACCGCGCGCAAAGTGCGGGAGGATTACTTTGGGCAAGGCGACAACAACGCAGTGGACTTCTTCTCGGTTCCGGTTCACGTCGCGGGCGGGACTGGTCCAAACCAGGGACGCTTGGCAACGCTGGGGCGCAACACGTTTCGCGGCCCGGCGTACTACAACTTCGACTTTGCGCTCATCAAGGACACGCCTTTCGGGCGGCGCAAGTCCGGCGCGGAGCGCATGGATCTGCAATTCCGCTCGGAGTTTTTCAACCTGTTCAACATCGTGACCATGGGACTGCCGTCGAACACATTGCAGGTAAACCAGACGACCGGCGATATTCTTACCGGATCGGGCTTCGGAAAGATCAGCAAGACGGCGGGGAATTCGCGGCAGATTCAGTTTTCGCTGAAGCTGATTTATTAGGAGCTCGGACGAGGAGCGAGGGCAGGATCGTAGAAGGTAACCAGAACTGCAGGCATAGCTTCTGCCGACGGCGGGTCTGGTCTTTGCTTTCAATAAAGGGCGCGCTGTGAAACTTCTTTTTTGAGGGAGCCCAATGCGCATGGATCGCTTCGTTTGTCTCGCTGTACTGGCTGGGGCCGCGCTGCTTCCCACCTTCGCTAACGCGCAACATTCCGCGACGCCAGCCAGGGCCGGGAAGGCGACCAGCCTGGACATGACCGTGGTGAAGCCGGAGACGGTCGGCTTCTCGTCGGAGCGGCTGGAGCGGCTGCATGCGCTGATCCAGGACGAGATCGACCGAAGAAGCTTGCGGGCGCGGTGACGATCCTGGCGCGGCACGGCAAGGTCGTGGAGTACAAGACCTACGGCGTGCGCGATGTGGCCACGGGCGCGCCGATGACGCAGGACACAATTTTCCGCGACTACTCGATGACTAAGCCGGTGACGGGCGTGGCGATGATGATCCTGTACGAGGAGGGCAAATGGTCGCCATTGGATCCGATTTCGAAATACATTCCCGAGTTTGCGCATCTGAAGGTTTTCAAGGGCATGGATGCGGACGGCAAGATGATCCTGGTCGATCCGGATCATGCGCCGACGATGCGCGAGCTGATGACGCACACGGCGGGATTCACGTATGGGTTCATCAGCAATACGCCGGTGGACAAGATGTATCGCGACGCCAAGGTTCTGGGATCGGCGAACCTGCAGGAGATGATCGATAAGCTTGCGAAGATTCCGCTGATGTATCAGCCGGGCAAAGGCTGGGCGTATTCGATTTCGATGGATATGCAGGGATATATCGTGGAGAAGCTTTCGGGGCAGTCGCTGCCGGAGTTTATGCGCGAGCACATCTATGCGCCGCTGGGTATGAGCGACGCCGGGTTCTACGTTCCGGAGGAGAAGCGGTCGAGATTTGCGACGCTGTACCGGGCGAATCCGCAGGGCGAGCTGATCGCGGGACAAGATGCGGGCAGCCGCGCCGCGGGTCAGCCGGGCGACTATGCAACGCAGCCGACGATGGCATCGGGCGGCGGAGGCATGGTGTCGACGGCGGAGGATTATTACCGGTTTGCCTCAATGCTGGCGAACAGGGGCGAACTGAACGGGAAGCGGGTTCTGGCGCCGTCGACGGTGAAGCTGATGACGACGGAACACGTGCCGGACGAGTTGCTGACGGGCGAGTTCGGGATTGGGATGTCGGTGATACGGCCGGGATTTGCGTGGGGATATGACTGCGCGGTTATCTTCGATCCGGGTAAGGCGAATCTTTCGGATGGGAAGGGAACGTTCTTCTGGGATGGCGCGGCCGGGACGTGGTTCTTTGTGGATCCGACGAACGACATTGTGTTCGTGGCGATGATCCAGAGGATGACGAGCCCAGATAATCATCCGCTGGAGTACAAGGCGCACGCGGCGGTGGACCAGGCGCTGGTGGATCCGGCGAAATAGGCGGGCGGAAAACTGTAGCTGCAGCTCTGCCCTGCTATAAAGGACTGGCGATTCCGCCTGCATTCCTGCTGCTCCCCCACGTCTGAGCGCGCATCGAGATTCGCGAATCGCCAGGAGGACTCATGAGATTCATTTCTTCTTTCAGCTCGCCTGGTTGCGGCTGCTGCTGCGCTTGCGCTCGGTCTAAGCGCGAGCGTGGCCGATGCACAGCAGGGCGTGAAGTCGAATGCGCAGCCGGCTTTCGATATGACGGTGGTGAAGCCGGAGACGGTTGGCTTCTCGCAGGAAGGGCTGGAGCGGCTGCATGCGCTGATGAGAGATGCGGTGAAGGATCAGCAGGTGGCGGGCGTGGTGACGATCCTGGCGCGGCACGGGAAAGTAGTGGACTACCGAACGTACGGAATGCGGAACATCGAGAAACACGAGGCGATGACGAAAGATACGATCTTCCGCGACTACTCGATGACGAAGGTGGTCACCGCGGTTGCAATGATGAAGCTGTACCAGCAGGGGAAGTGGCTGCCTTCGGACCCGATATCGAAGTACGTTCCGGAGTTTGCGCATTTGAAGGTCTATGCAGGGACCGGATGCGAGCGGGAAGATGATACTCGAGGATCCGGTGCATCCGCCGACGATGGCGGAGCTGATGACGCATACGGCGGGATTCACGTATGGGATTTTCGGGAATACGCCGGTGGACAAGATGGTCCGGGATGCAGATCTGTTCGCAACAAAGGATCTGCATGAGTTCGTGACGAAGCTGGGAGAGCTGCCGCTGCTGTACCAGCCGGGGACGAAGTGGGTGTACTCGGTGTCGATGGATATTCAGGGCTACATTCGTGGAGAAGCTTTCGGGCAAGACGCTGCCGGAGTTTTATCGCGACGAGATCTTCAAGCCGCTGGGGATGAAGGACGCGGGATTCTTTGTGCCGGAGGATAAGTGGTCGCGGTTTGCCACGGTGTATTTTGTGGAGCCGAATGGCGGGTTGTCGGATCATGGGACGGCGAATGTGAATCATCGCGATTTTGCGCATGAGCCGACGATGGCTTCGGGCGGCGGGCGGAATGGTTTCGACAGCGGAGGATTATTTCCGGTTTGCGGAGATGCTGGCGCATGGCGGAGAGCTGAATGGGACGCGGCTACTGTCACCGGCGAGCGTGAGGCTGATGAGCTCGAATCACCTGGCGCCGAATCTGTTGACCGGTGAGTTCAGCATCGGAGCGCAGAGGATGCGGCCGGGATTTGGGTATGGGTACAACTGCGCGGTGGTGTTTGATCCGCCGACGGCGAATCTGCCGGAAGGGAAAGGGACGTTCTTCTGGGATGGCGCAGCGGGGACGTGGTTCTGGATCGACCCGGCGAATGACGTGGTGTTCGTGGGAATGATCCAGCGGATGGGAGGCGGCCCGAACACGGAAAATCTGCAGTACTTGAGCAGGAGCGTGGTGTACGGGGCGCTGGTGGATCCGGCGAAGTGAGCTGATCGCTATTGCTTCAGGACGTCAAGGGCCATAGCGGTCATGGCGGTTACGCCGGTCTCGATGGTGGGCGCGTAGACGGGCGCAAAAAGGGGCGAGTGCGGACCGGGGAGAGGCACGCCGGTTTCCTGTGCATGTGCAAGCTTTGCGGGATCGGCGGCGCCGAGGCGGAACATCATCGCCGGAATCTTTCCATCGAGCGAAAACAGGCCGACGTCTTCAGAACCCATGACGGAATCTGCAGGATCCACGTGATCGGAGCCGAGGGCACTGATTGCGACTTTGCGCATGCGCTCGGTTAATGCAGGATCGTTCGCTTCGACGGGCGTGATTTCTGTCTGGCTCACGGTCACGATCGGCATGCGGTCTTGCGGAACACCGTAGCCGGTGGCGATGCCGTCGGCGGTGCGGCGCACGTCGGCGATGATCTGATCGCGAACCTTGTCGGAGTAGGTGCGCAGGGTGAGACCCATCGTCACTTCTTCAGGGATGATGTTGCGTTTGGCGCCGCCGTGAATCATGCCGACGGTGAGCACGGCAGGCTGCTGCGGATCGATCTGGCGCGCGACGATGCTCTGCGCTAGAACGACGAACTCAGCGGCCATGAGCACTGGGTCTTTGCTCAACTGCGGAGCGGAGCCGTGGGCGCCGATGCCGCGCATGGTGACGTCGATGCTGGTGGAACTGGCCAGCATAGGTCCGCTCTTGAGAGCGACGCTGCCGGCTGCGTGGGTGGAGTCGTCGTGTTCAGAAAGAACGAAATCGGGCTTGCCGAAGCGCTCATACAATCCGTCGGCGAGCATGGCGCGCGCCCCGTCGATTGTCTCTTCAGAGGGCTGGCCGATCAGCATCAGAGTTCCGTGCCACTGAGTTTTGCGGTCTGCCATTTCATGCGCGACGCCGAGCAGAACGGTCATGTGGATGTCGTGCCCGCATGCATGCATAACGCCGACATCCTGGCCCTGTGCGTTCGTGGAGCGAACGGTTGAGGCGTAGTCCAGGCCGGTTTTTTCGACGACGGGCAGAGCGTCCATATCCGCACGAATGAGCAGGCGTGGACCGGCCCCGTTCTGCAGGATTGCTACTACGCCATATGCCTGCGACCCATCGGCATATTTACCCACGCGCTCGGTGACGGTGTAGCCAAGCTTGCGCAACTCGGCCGCAAGATACGCCGAGGTCTTCTCTTCATGGTGCGAGAGTTCAGGATTGCGATGAAAGTGTTTGTAAGTCTCAGTGAGGGACGGCAACTGCTTTGCGGCGGAGGCGGCGAGATCGGATGGTGCGGTCTGCGCGACGGCGGGAAGGGCGGCCATGACAAGCACTGCCACCGTGACGACGGGTTGAATCATCGCTGCAGAAAACAATTGCGGCCTCCGCGGGAATCTTTGGAATCTCTGGGTCAGCGTAACATGCTGAATCGGCAAGGTTCACATCAAGAATGGAACGGACCGGCAAACCTTCCTATTGCATTCCCATAGATACGGGCGTACATTGCTCCTATTGCTTGGCAAGAGGAGCACGAACATGGGCGACAAGACCGATGTATGGCAGGGCACGCTGGCCCTGATGATTCTGAAGACGCTGGAGACGATGGGGCCGCAACATGGCTATGGACTGGCGCGGCGCATCGAGCAGACCAGCGGCGATCTTCTGCAACTGAACTACGGGACGCTGTATCCGGCGCTGCTGAAGCTGGAACAGGAAGGATATGTACGGTCAGAGTGGGGAACCTCAGACAACAATCGCAAAGCAAAGTTTTACGAACTCACCAAGGCCGGGCACAAACAGGTGCGGAAGGCCGCTGCAGAGTGGGAGCAGGCCACGGAGATTTTGTCGCGGTTTCTAACCCCGGCTGAAGGGGCGTAGCGGAGAGCACATGACAACTTTGCGGGCAAAGATGCGTGCATTCTGGCATCGGCTGAGCGCCACGGTGGTGCGACGCGACGGGGAGCCTGATTTCAACGCAGAACTTGAAGCGCATGTCACGATGGATACGGAGGCCGGCGTCAAGGCGGGGCTTGATGTGATAGAGGCGCGCCGGCAGGCATTGATTCGCATAGGCGGCGCGGAGCAGACGCGACAGGCATACCGGGAACGCGCCAGGCTGGCGTGGCTGGAAGACGTGCCGCGCGATCTTGCCTACGGTGTCCGCACGCTGATGCGGCAAAAAGCGGCGACTGCGGTTGCTGTTCTCACGCTGGCGATCGGGGTCGGCGCGAGCACGGCGATCTTTAGCGCGGTCAAGCCGATTTTGATTTCGCCGCTGCCTTATCCGCACGCGAAGCGGCTGATGATGGTGTGGGAGACGCGCCCAAGCGGCGTTCCGAGTCCGGTAACGTTTGGAACATTTTATGGAATCAGCCAGCAGAATCGTTCGTTCGATGCGCTTGCAGTATTCAAGGGGTGGCAGCCGGCGGCGACGGCGACGAGCGAAGCAGACAGGCCGGAGCGGCTGGACGGACAACGTGTGAGCGCGGGCTACTTCCGCACACTGGGTGTGAGCCCGCGACTCGGGAGGGATTTTCGGGCGACGGATGACCAGTTTCGCGGGCCGGACGTTGTAATTCTGAGCGACAGGATCTGGCGGAATCGCTACGGATCGGATGCCGCGATTGTGGGGAAGCAGATTCGACTGGATGACGCGCCCTACACGGTGATCGGGGTGATGCCCAGCGACTTTGAGAATGTGATCAGTTCCACCGCGGAGGTGTGGGCGCCGCTGCAATACAATCCCGCGCTGCCGTGGGATGGCCGCGAGTGGGGACACCATCTGCATATGATTGGGCGCCTCAAGGCGGGAATCAGCAGTCAGCAGGCGGCAAGCGAGTTGAGCATTATTTTGCACTCGCTCGCGCAGATCAACGCGAAGGGGTATGACAGCTCGGGGGGCGCTCCGAATGGAATGGCTGTGCACCCGCTACAGGGTGACCTTACCGAAGGTGTAAGGCCTGCGCTGCTGGCGGTACTGGGTGCGGTGCTGCTGGTGTTACTGATTGCCTGCGTGAACGTGGCCAATCTGCAGCTTGCACGCGGGGTGCAGCGTCGAGCGGAGTTTGCGATGCGAGCCGCGCTGGGCGCGCCACGCGGCCGACTGGTACGGCAACTTCTTACTGAGTCCTTGTTGCTTGCCGCTGTTGGCTGCGCAGTGGGGATGGCTGTGGCCAAAGCAGGGATGCACGCGTTGCTGGCGTTGAGTCCGCCGGGATTGCCAAGGGTCAACGCCGTTTCGCTTGATGGGTGGGTATTTCTATTTGCGCTTGTTCTTACGACGTTGATTGGAGTCTCAGTCGGCCTGATTTCGTCATTGCAGGCTTCAAAGACGCAACTGCAAGCGGGAGTGCAGCAGACTTCTGGGCGCTCGGTCGATGGGAATCATCGCACGCGCCGCGTACTGGTGGTAACGGAAGTATCGCTTGCGGTGGTCCTGCTGGTAAGCGCCGGCCTGTTGCTGCGCAGCATGCAACGCCTGTTTGCCGTCGATCCTGGATTCGACCCGCAGCCACCTGATCACCATGCAGGTGCAGGAATCGGGGCATCGCTACGACAGCGATGCTGCGCGGCTACAACTCTTTCAGGAGGCGCTGGATAACATTCGCCGCATTCCTGGCGTGGTGGCCGCCGGCTTTACGAGCCAACTGCCGCTGAGCGGCGACCAGGATATCTATGGAATTGAATTTGAAAAGGATCACAACCCGCTGGGCGTGCCGGCATTTCGATACGCGGTGAGTCCCGGATATCTTGAGGCGATGCGCATTCCGCTTCGACGCGGGCGCTTGTTAAACGAGAACGACCGTGCGGGCTCTGCCGTGGCGGTGCTAATCACTGAGTCGCTCGCGCGCGAGGAGTTCGCGGGGCAAGACCCGATCGGGCAGCGTGTTCGACTGGGTCCAGATGCGGGCCAGGCAAACAAACCCTGGGCGACGATCGTCGGCGTGGTTGGCAACGTCAAGCAGGAGTCGCTGGCGCTGAACCAGGAAGATGCTTTCTACATCACTACTGCGCAGTGGGCGTGGGGAGATGCCGTGCAGTCCGTGGTGGCGCGAGCGAACGCAGGGATAGATCCGGCCACACTCGCCCCTGTTATTCAGGAAGCAATCTGGTCAGTGGACGGGACTCGGCCCATCACGCGCGTCGCAACCATGAACGAGCTGGTTGCTGCCACGGCCCTCGAGCGTCGCTTTGTACTCGTTCTCTTCGAAGCATTCGGCCTTGTTGCGCTGGGGCTGGCTGCAATCGGAATCTACGGGATCCTTGCGGGCAGCGTGACGGAGCGTACGCGTGAAATCGGAGTGCGCGCAGCTCTTGGGGCCACGCGTAACGACATTCTTTCGCTTGTCCTGCGCCAAGGAATGACGTTGACGGTTATTGGCTTGGCCATCGGGTTGTGCGGAGCACTAGCGGCGGCCCGGGCTCTTGGTGCCATGCTCTTTGGTGTGACATGGCTTGACGCCTCCACATACGCGATTGCGATCGCTTTGCTGCTTGCCGTTTCGGGGATTGCCTGCCTGATTCCCGCGCGGCGGGCGGCCTCGATTGATCCCATGAAAGCACTGCGCACTGAATAGGAGAGATATGCGAAAGCTTCGGGCAATCTGGGTACGGCTTTTCGGCTTGCTTCGCCTTCGCCACTCTGAGGATGAATTCCGCGATGAGCTGGAAGCGCATGTTGCGATGGATACGGAAGCCGGCATCAAAGCGGGGCTTGATGCTGTGGAAGCGAGGCGACGGGCACTAATGCGGCTAGGCGGTGCGGAGCAGACGCGTCAGGCTCATCGCGAGAGGCGCGGCCTGTTGTGGCTTGAGAATTTTATGCAGGATCTTCGCTACGGGATGCGCACCCTGCGCCGAACGCCCGGCTTCACGGTGACGGCTGTTCTTACGCTGGGCCTCGGCATTGGAGCCTGTACCGCGATTTTCAGTCTCGTGAATGCTGTGCTGATTCGCTCGCTACCGTACGGGGATCCCGGGCACCTTGTCTATCTATTTACGCCGAATCCCAATTGGAAGGTACCTCCCGAAGTCATCTGCCCAGGCTATGGGGACTTCTTCGAAATTAAGCGCGAGAGTAAGTCGTTCGCAGATATGACGGCTTACGAACAGGCCTTGTTGAAAGTCACGATGCAGGGAACGACGCAGCCTACCGGAGCAGCGCGCGTAGATGAGGACTTCTTTTCAACCCTTCAGTCGACGCCGGAACTGGGCCGCACCATCAATGCTGAAGACAATACACCTGGCCATTCGCACGTTGCGGTGATCAGCCACTCACTTTGGGTATCGATGTTCGGGGCGAATGCCGATGTACTGAAGCACACGCTGGAAATCAACGGTGCAAGCTATCAAATTATCGGTGTGATGCCGCGTGCGTTCGAGTATCCATTCAACTCAGATCTTCCGTATGGGAATCCGCACATCGTCTCTACACAGATATGGACGCCGCTTGCTTTAACTCCCAAACAGAAAGCCGACCGCGGCATCGATGACAATGTGGTCGTAGCGCGGCTGCGCGAGGGCGTATCGATCGAGCAGGCACAATCTGACTTCGGCACGATGATGGCTCGTTTCGACCGCTCATATCCCACCGAATTCGGCGATTGGGGTGCGCTGGTGAAGAGCTTCACGGGTGTCTCTATCGGCCCCGTGCGTCCCCTGATGAATCTGTTGCTCGGCGCCGTGGCCATCGTGCTGCTGATTGCCTGCGGGAACGCCGCCAACCTGTTGCTGGCGCGCGCCGCAGACCGCCTTCGCGAACTTAGCGTGCGCTCCGCGCTGGGAGCAGGACGCGGACGGATGGTGCGACAACTGCTCACCGAATCGCTGCTGATCGGCTTCGGTGGTTGCGCGACGGGCATGATGCTTGCATTTTTCTTCCTGCGTCTGCTTCCCCATCTCGATCCCGGCAACATTCCACGGCTGAATGAAGCCTCTCTCGACGGGCGTGTGCTGCTGGTGGCCATCATGGCATCGCTGCTGACCAGCACGCTTGCCGGCTTGCTGCCTGCTGTGAGCGCCTCGCGCATGCAACTTAATGCCTTTCTGAAATCGAACAATGGACCGGGGAGAGCAGCGGGACACAGCCGTCTGCAGAGCACGTTGATCGTCGCGCAGACTGCCTTGGTGATGGTGCTGCTAGCGGGTGCGGGCCTGCTAATGCGCAGTTACATCAATGTGATCTCGGTGGATACAGGCTTTTCGCAATCCACTTTGACGATGAACATCTCGCTCGGCGACCACTATAGCCAAGACCAATCAGGTCGCGCAGCTTATTTCAAAAGCATCCTCGAAAGGATCAGCAAGCTTCCAGGTGTCGTTGCGGCTGGTGCGGTCAGCGACCTGCCGCTGGCCAAGAGCGAAAGCCTGGGGACGTTCTGGGTGGATGGCTTTGCCAACCAGAAAGACCAGGTCGTGGAATCGCGATCGATCACACCACGATATTTTGACGCCATGCAAATTCCGCTGATCGCCGGACGATCTTTTGCAGGAAGCGATGACTCGGGTGCTGCACATCCCGTCATCATCAACGAACAATTTGCGCGGACCTATTTCGCCCATCGCAACCCGATTGGCGGGCGGATCAGCGGGGATGACAAACATGCCCAATGGAGCACGGTGATCGGGGTAGTTGCTGACGTTCGCCATACCAGCCTGGAGGAGAATCCACAGCCGCAGATGTACAGCCCGAACTACGATTCGCGTGAGAACTCCCTGGCTGTGCGGTCTTCGCTTCCACCGGCAACCATGGCCGGCGAGATCCGTTCGGCGTTGAAGACAACCGATCCTGACGTGACATTTTCCGATATTCGAACGATGGGCGACCTGGTGTCGAGTGCGAGTGCGCGGCGGCGGTTCCAGACTTCGCTGCTTACGGCATTCGCGTTGATTGCGTTGTTCCTGGCGCTGGTGGGCCTTTACGGACTGATGGCTTTTTCGGTGAATCGTCGTACGCGCGAAGTGGGCATCCGCATGGCGCTCGGCGCTCCGCGCCTGGACGTGTTGTACCTGATTCTGAAGAATGCTGCCTTCCTTGTGGGGACGGGTCTGGTGGTTGGAGTGGCCAGCGCCTGGGCCGCGACCCGCCTGCTCAATTCGTTTCTGTTTGGCGTCGGCGATCACGATCCGCTAACACTGATCTCGATTTGCCTGCTCCTGCTGGTAGGTGGTCTTGTTGCCGCCTTTTTCCCGGCGCGTCGTGCTGCATCCATCGAGCCCATGCAGGCGCTGCGTACCGAATAGGAGAACACGTGCGAAAGCTTCGAGCACTTTTGAAACGCATCGCCGGACTACTTAATCCCGGGCGCGAGCATTATGAGTTTTCTGCCGAACTCGAATCGCACATCGCCATGCACGTGGAAGATGGTATTCGTTCCGGATTAAGCGCAGAGGAAGCGCGGCGGCGGGCACTCATTCAACTCGGCGGCGCAGAGCAGGTTCATCAATTGCGGCGCGAGCGGCGTACGCTGCCGATGCTTGAGAACATGACACGCGATGTGCGCTATGCGATCCGCACGCTAGCCAAGCATCCGGCGGTTACGGCGATTGCGGTGCTTTCCATCGGGCTTGGCATCGGCGCCAATGCGACGATCTTTTCGATGGTGAGCCGGTTCGTGTTGCGCCCGGCGCCGGTCGGCGATCCTGCCACGCTGCTATCGCTCCACACAGTGCAACAGGGCGATCGGTGCTGCAATGCTTTTCCGCAGCCTCTCTATGAGGATATTCGCGACGAGGCCAGGTCGTTCTCCGGGGTTGCCGCATTTGATGAACTAATTCCAGCGTCGATCAGCGGCGAGAGCGAACCCGAGCGCATCTGGGGTCAAGCCGTAACGCCGAATTTCTTCGACGTTCTCGAATTGCCGATGGTGCTGGGGCGCAGCTTTTCCAACGCCGACAACAAAGTTCCTGCTGTCATCCTCAGCGCGCGGTTGTGGCAACGGCGGTTCGCGGGCGATCGCCAGATCATTGGCAAGACGATTTTCCTTTCAAGCCACTCGTTCATGGTTGTAGGCGTCGCACCGCCGTCGTTCCATGGCGTCGACCAGATTCTTAACGCCGAATTCTGGGTTCCGCTTGGCATCGCAAGACAGCTTGTGCCCAGCGATCCACCGGCGGACTCACGCGAGTTTCATTGGCTGGCGGTAGTTGCGCGTGTGAAGCCGGGGGTTACGCGCACGCAGGCGGCGGCCGAACTGGGCACGCTGGCAAAGCGTTTGGCTCTTGCCTATCCCAAGACCGACAAAGGCAACTCGTTTGTTTTCGAGCAAGCTGGTTCGTTGCCGCCGCGAGAGAGAACCGCCGCGCTCACGTTTCTCGGCGCTCTCTCCATCGTGGTTCTTCTTTTGCTGACGATTGCCGGCGCAAACGTGGCGAATTTGCTTTTTGCCCAGGCAGTCGCGCGCCAGCGCGAAATGGCGGTGCGTATCGCGCTGGGCGCCACACGCGCGCGGTTGCGAGGACAACTGCTGATTGAAAGCACGTTGATCGGGCTGGGCGGCGGGGTGCTTGGCGCGCTCTTCTCGTTTGCATCCACGCAGGCGCTCTCTGCGGTCCGCCTTCCTGCTCCGGTGCCGCTCGACCTGCACGTCGCCGTTGATTGGCGGACTTTGATGTATACCTTCGCCATCAGCTTCTGCTGCGGGATTCTTCTCGGTCTTGCTCCCGCGTGGGCTGCTGCGCGACCTGCGCTGGCAAGTGCGCTCAAGGGCGAAGAGGCACTTTTGATGCGGGGGCGGCGATTCGGCCTGCGCAACATTCTGGTGGTGACGCAGGTTGCAGTGTCACTAGTACTGCTGTTAGTGACCGGGCTGTTCCTGCGCAGCCTGCAAAGCGCGGCCAACATCGACATTGGTTTCCGTCCGCAGGGATTGCTGCTGCTTTCTGTCGATCCCCGGCTCAACGGCTATTCGCCACAGCGGATCAGTCAATTTCTGGCGGAACTACGGCGGCGGGTCGGCGCTTTGCCGGGTGTCGACTCGGCGGTAACGACAGACGTTGCGCCGCTCTCGGGTGGAAATCGCAGCGATGGCTTTACCGTTGCGGGACACTCCGGCAAGGACGCCACCTTCACACTGGCCGACCTCTACATGACGACACGAGGTTACTTCGATGCGCTGGGAACGCCGCTGCTGTCGGGCCGCGACTTCGGCAATAAGGTTGCGAACGGCCCCAGGGTCGCAATCGTCAGCAAGGCGTTCGCCGACCGACTGTTCCCTGGCGAAAATCCCATTGGCCGACACGTGAATGGCGGAAGTTGGACATACGAGATCATCGGCGTTGTCGGCAACGCAAAGTCGCGCACGATCGGTGAGGACACGCGCGCCATCCTCTATCGTTCCCTCGACCAGAGCATCACAGAGGATCCGTCCTTCATGGGTTACACGCTGATGGTTCACACCGCGGGAAATCCTGCGGCGCTTGCCGAGACCGTGCGTCGGCAGGTGTTCGCGCTCGATCCTAGCATCGCCATCTACAACGAGGAGACCATGGAAGAGCACGTGCACACGGCCTACCTGTTGCCGCGCATCGCGGCCATGCTATTTGGCGTATTCGGCTGCATTGGGCTTGTGCTTGCTTCGGTAGGACTTTACGGAGTGATGAGCTACGCGGTCAGCCGGCGCACCCGCGAGATCGGAATTCGCATGGCTCTTGGCGCACGGCCTGGTGTCGTTGAGCGACTCGTGGTTCGGCAAGGAATGGTGCTTGCCGTGATTGCCATAGTGCTTGGCTGGCCTGCCGCGTGGATCCTGTCGAGGCTGGCATCCAGCTTTCTGTACGGCATTCAACCGCACGATGCACTCACGTTTGTTGTGGTGCCGTTCATTCTTGGTTTGATTGCGCTGATTGCGTGCTGGCTTCCCGCACGGCGAGCCGCATCAATCGAACCCATGCGGGCACTGCGTACTGAATAGGAGGAACTGCCTTGACTAAACTACGAGCATTGGCGTTGAGATTGCGTGGAGTTTTTGTGCGCAGCAAGGCCGTTGAATTTGATGCGGAGCTCGAGAGCCACATTGCGATGGATGCCGACGATGCGATGCGCGTGGGGTTCAATAGCGAGGAAGCACGACGCCAGGCGATGCTTCGTCTGGGTGGTGCGGAACAAACGCGCCAGGCGTATCGCGATCGAGCAACGCTGCCACTGGTCGAAAGCGTGATGCAGGACGCGCGGTTTGCCATGCGGCAGATGCGGCGTGCGCCGGGCTTTACCATCACAGCGGTGCTGACACTGGCGCTGGGAATCGGCGCGAACACGGTGATCTACACGCTGATTGACTCGATCCTTCTGCGGCCGCTGCCTTATGCGCACCAGGATCGGCTGGTGCGGATTGTGGGAACGAACTCGCCGACGTTTCCGAAGGGCTGGCTCCGCGAACTGGGTTCGCATGCAACGGCGCTGAAATCGGTCGCGGGATATGGACCGGATGCGGAATCGAATATCTCGGAATCTGATGCGCCAGATCGCGTGTTTGGCGCGAAGGTGACGGTGAATGCGCTTGGCACGCTGGGGATTCATCCCGCGCTGGGAAGTTTCTTTTCGGCTGGCGACGCATTTGAGGGACAGGATCACGACGTGGTGCTGAGCTATGGGTACTGGCGGCAGCATTTTGGCGGGGACACTTCGGCGATTGGGCGCGAGATGCGCATCGACGGCGTTTCGAGGCGGATTATCGGAGTGATGCCGGCGGGAGTTCATTTTCCTTATGCGGACACGCAGTTTGTAATTCCGGTTTCGTTTCGCGGCAGTGATGTGTTCGATGCATGGAGCAACATTGATCTGCGTGGATTCGGGAGGCTGGCCGATGGGGCTACTCCGGCGCAGGCGCAGGCCGAGTTGCGCAGACTGCATTCGGTGCTGCTACCACTATTTCCTTTCAGGATGCCGGACATCTGGGCTTCGGATATGACGGCGGTTCCGCTTCTGGAATCGCAGACCGGGGCGATGCGGCCGCGACTGCTGCTGCTGTTCGGTGCGGTCGGACTGATTCTGCTGATCGCATGTGCGAATGTTGCGAACCTTACCCTGGCGCGGGCTATGGCACGTGAGCGCGAACTTGCCGTGCGCAGCGCGATGGGGGCTTCGGGCAGACGGCTCATTCAGCAACTTCTTTCAGAGAGCATCGTGATCGGAGTGACGGCCGGGATCGTGGGGCTGGGTGCAGGCTTGGCGAGCCTGCGTTTGTTTGTGCATCTGCTGCCGGCGGATACACCGCGGATCCAGGATGTTTCATTACACGTTGGGGACGTGGTTTTCACTCTTTGTGCATCGATCGTGGCGGGCCTGATCTTCGGGTTGATTCCATCGATCAAGATGGCTTCGATGAATCTGCTGAGTACGCTGCGACTGGGTGGACGAGCCTTGATGGGACGCGGGTCGCGATTTGGGATTTCGATGCTGCTGGTGGTGGCGCAGATCGGGCTGACCGTGCTGGTGATTACTGCAGCAGGGCTGGTGCTGCACAGCCTTTACAAGCTGACGCAGGTTGATCCAGGATTTCGCACCGACCACACCGTGACGGCGGAGGTTTCTCTCGACGCATCGGCGTGCAAGCAGAAGGGCCGCTGCGCATCGTTCTTTACAGCGCTGCTCGATCGGATGCAAAGCATTCCGGGCGTGGAGGGAGTCGCGTTTGTCGATTCACTTCCCATGAGTGGGCGCGAGGATAACTACGTCTACGACGCGGAAGATCATCCACGCGATGCGCGCGAGGGCGCACGGCTTGCCACGGGGCGGATTGTTTCGCCTGGCTATTTCAGCACATTGAATCTACGCCTGGTACGCGGACGACTGCTGGACGCGGAGGACGCTGCGGGAACGACTCATGCGGCCGTTGTGAACGAGCATATGGCGCAACACCTGTGGCCCAACCAGAACCCAATCGGGAAGCACCTGGAGGATGTTGTGGACGAACCTTCGCCGGCGATGTGGAACCAGCAGAAGGCGTCGATAGTGGTTGGGGTCGTGCGCAATGCACGCGAGGGGAGTCTGGAGGAAGGATTTCGTGACGAGGTCTATCTGCCGATGACCACGGACCGGGCACAGCCGGTGATGTTTGCGGTGTTGCGCACGCGCAGCAGCGCTGCCGAAACGGCATCGGGTTTGCGCAGCGCCGTGGCTGGAATCAACTCGCTGGTGCCGGTCACGCGGGTGCGCACCCTGGACGAGCTGGTTTCAACGTCAGTAGCGGCGCCACGGGCACTAGCCATGCTGCTGCTGGGATTTGGAATACTGGCGGTGATTATTGGCGCGGTGGGGGTTTACAGCCTGATCTCGTACATCGTGAGCTGGCGTACGCGCGAGATTGGTCTGCGGCTGGCGCTCGGCGCGCAGAGGTGGCAGATTGTGTTGAGCGTGGTACGGCAGAGTCTCCTTCTCGCCGGAACTGGTTGCGTCGTCGGACTCGCGAGCGCCCTTGTGCTGAGCCGCACGCTGCGCAGCTTTCTCTTTGAAGTAAGCGCGCTCGATCCCATGACGTTTTGCCTTGTTCCGCTGTTGATGGCGATGGTTGCTCTGATCGCGGCGTGGATCCCCGCGCGACGCGCCGCTGCAGTCGATCCCATGGAAGCGTTGCGCGCAGATTAGGAGGCCGGATGCGAAAACTGCGAGCCTTGTGGTTGCGGTTCCACGCGATGTTCAAGGTGAACCGAATTGGGGACGACTTTGATGCCGAAGTTGAAGGGCACCTCGCCGCACACGTTGAGGAAGGCGTGCGCTCGGGACTGAGCGAGGTGGAGGCGCGGCGGCAGGCACTCCTGCGCATTGGTGGTGTGGAGCAAGTGCGCCAGGCTTATCGAGATCGCGCGACGCTGCCCTGGGTTGAAAGCATTCTGCGCGATGTTCGCTATGCACTGCGCGGGCTTCGTCGGGCACCGGTCTTCGCCGTCACCGCGATTCTCACACTGACCCTTGGTATTGGCGCAACGACGGCAGTGTTCAGTGTGGTGGATCGGATCCTGTTTCGGCCGTTGCCGTACGCGCATGACGATCGGCTTGTTTCGGTGGGACTCACTGCTCCGATTATTCCGCAGGAATTTGTACTGGGGGCGTGGTACTACGAATGGCGCGATCATCAAACGCCATTTACGGCGATTACCTCTGAAGCCGGGGCGAGTGCATGCGACTTGACGGAACGCAATCCGGCACATCTGAGTTGCGTCAGCGTGGACGCCAACTTTCTGCCCTGCCTTGGAATCTCGCCTATCCTCGGCCGTAATTTCCTGCCAGAGGAGGACCGACCAAATGGCCCGCGGGTTGCGCTCATTTCGTACGGTTTGTGGACCAGCCATTACAATCGCGATCCTGGCATTGTGAGCAGGCTGATCGATATCGATGGACGCCAGGTGAGGGTGATCGGCGTGCTGCCGAGCAACTTCGAGATGCCCGCATTGGAACAAGCCGATTTACTTGTTCCGCAAGCGGTCGATTTAAGCAAGGTTGATCCAGACCGGGTGATGTTTGCTTTTGCGCGACTCAAGCCAGGGATCACCGCAGCGCAGGCAGCGGAGCAGATGCAGCCGGAGTTCGAACACGCTCTCAGCCTGGCGCCTGCCCGTTTTCGCAGTGAAGTACAGCTGCGTGTACGCTCGGTGCGTGAGCGGCAGATGCAGGACTCTCGCAAGGCGGCATGGATATTGCTCGGAGCGGTATTGGCGGTCCTCCTGATTGCGTGCGCCAACGTGGCAAGCCTTCTATTGACGCGTGCCGCGGCGCGCGAGCGAGAACTAGCCGTCCGCTCTGCGCTGGGCGCGAGCCGGCATCGCTTGATTCGGCAGACAATGATCGAGTCAATCATCCTCTGCGTTTTGGGAGCGGCGGCGGGATGCAGCGTGGCCAAAGAACTACTGCATGTGTTCGTGGCCATCGCCCCATCAGGCCTGCCGTTTCTTGGCCGAGCCCAGCTGGATGCGCGCATTTTGGGCTTCACTGTAGGGATCGCGGTAGTAAGCGGACTTTTATTCGGAATTGTTCCGGCTCTGCAAGGGCCGCGCTCCCTTGCTTTGGCAACACGAACGCTGCCGTCCGGCGCACGAGCCGTCATGCGGAAGGTACTGGTTACTTGCCAGATCGCTGTCAGCGTGATTCTGCTTGCTGGCGCTGCACTGCTCATGCGGAGCTTCACCAGCCTGGAGACGCAGTCCCTTGGCCTGGAGACGAACGACGTGGTAACGGCAAGAATTTCTCTCAACCGGTACATATTCACAACTCCGCAGTCCAGGATGCAGTTCTTTCTGCAAGCCGAGGCGGCGCTACGCAGGCTTCCGGGAGCAGTATCGGTGGGACTGAGTGATTCAGTACCGCCGGGTGGCCTCCATCGCGACCATATATACAGCATCATGGAGGTAGTGGGACGTCCCCCGATGACCGGCGGAACTGGCGGCATGGTCGCCTGGCGCTGGGTGACCCCTGACTACTTCAAGACGCTCGATATACCAATTGTGCGCGGCCGCAATTTCACTGAAGATCAGCGCACATCAAGCGACCACTTCATGATTATCAGCAGTGCCTTAGCCTCGCGACTGTTTCCAGGACAGGATCCGCTGGGACAGCGCGTGAAGCCGGTGCCGGGTGGGCCGTGGTTTACAGTCCAGGGCGTGACGGCCGACGTCAAAAACTCGGGCCTCGGCGAAGCGGATGAACCGGAGTATTACCAACTTTGGCGGTCGGAAGCGGAGGACTGGCAACAGCCGCACTCGGCGGCGCTTGTGGTGAAAACGGCACTCGCGCCATCGTCGATCGTGCCGTTGATCCGCACGCAAATCGGCGAAATCGACTCAACGGTACCGGTAGAGATCGAGACGTTGAGCGAACGTATCAGCATGCTTGCGGATCGGCCGCGATTTGAGACGGCGCTGTTGACGTTCTTTGCGCTCACGGGACTGTTGATGGCGATTATCGGGCTGTATGGGGTAGTCGCATTTATGGCGGCGCAGCGGACGCAGGAGATCGGGATACGGATGGCGCTTGGCGCTACGCGTGGCGACGTCATGCGGCTCATTTTGCGTGAAGGACTTCGGCTGATTGTCATCGGAGGCGCGATTGGATTGGCGGCAGCACTTGCGCTGTCGCGCGTGCTCGGGAGTGTGCTGTTTGGCGTGAGCCCGCACGACCCGATCAGCTTCGGCGCAGTAACGGCGGTGCTGGCGCTAGTGGCCCTGGTCGCCATTCTTATCCCGGCGAGGAGTGCGATGAAAACCGATCCGATGAGGGCGCTGCGCTGGGAGTAGACGTCCCATGCTCTCAAAGCGGCGGATGATACACTCCGGCGCGAGGGGTATGAATGGGAGCAAGTGCGATTGAGTTCCGGCTGCGCATGGTGATCAATGCCGCGATAATCGTTTTGGGTTTCTGGGCGCCATGGATCGAGGCGTGGCATGTCGGCCATCGCATCTCGCTGCTGGGTTGGATGGCTTTGGAGTTGAGCCGCGCCGGGATCACGTCGTTTGCCGTTGCGACTCCATTGCTGTTGATCGTTGCCGCGCTTATCGCTGCTAAAGGCGTGCTGTTTCGCGTCTGGGGAACGGCCTACCTCGGCGCCGGCACCGTCAACAGCTTCAACATGGTGGCGGGGAAAGTGATGGCCGACGGCCCTTATCGCTACATGCGGAACCCGCTCTACATCGGCCTCGTGTGCATGGTGATCGCGGCAGCGTTTCTGATGCCTGCCACTGGCGCAGCGTTTGCCGTAATCTTGATTGCGACCTTCGCGATTCGCCTGACCCTTGGGGAAGAGGCCTTTTTGAAGGCAAAGGTCGGTGAGCCTTACCTGGCTTACATGCGCGCCGTGCCGCGCTTCATCCCACGCCTTCGCGGAGCACCGGCACCCACGGGCGCCAGGCCGCATTGGCTCCGCGCAATATTAGCCGAGCTGACGCCTATCGGCATTCTCATCGCAATCGCGGCTTTCTCACGCAATTACGACCTTGAGCTTGCGGGCCGTATCATCCTTATCTTTTTCGGAGCGTCGCTTGTTGTGCGCGCGGTGATGCCCAAAATCAACTCTGTGGCAGAAAAGTAGCGTCGCGCTTGCCGAGGCGGCCGAGGTGCGTGAATCCAAACCCGTCGGAGTACTTGAGCCCATAGCCCATGAGACGGTCGACGCCGATGTGATTTGCCCAGATGAGCGCAAAGGGCAATACCGAGTGCGCGTGCAACAAGAGTCCGCTAAGAGCCAGCGCACCGGGCACGACGTAGCTATGCACCGCGTTGTAGCAACGGGCGCCCCAGCACGATCCAGCCAGATAGCCGAGCATCGAGAGATCGGGCGTGAGCCATAGCGCGGCGAAGAGCCACCAGTGCACCCCTGTGCGCGCGAACAGCAAAGCGGAGACCGCGGCTACTGCCAGCCCTTCCAAACGCAGCAGGGTCAACACAGAGCCGCTGACCGCTGCGCTCGATCGAGTCATCGTGTTCGCTTGAGTCGCCATGGAACTTTGATGTGGCTGGGCGGCGAACGTGTGCGCAATTATTCGCGAGGGCGGTGCGCGATGGGATACGGAGGAATAAAGAAGGGGAAGAGCGAGAAGCTCTTCCCCAGCTTGTACAGCACCCCTCAGGAAATGGGACTACTTCTTCGGCGGCGCGATGGTGTCCTTGGCGGACTTGGCAACGCGGAACTTTACGACGGTCTTTGCCTTGATCTTGATGGCTTCGCCGGTCTGGGGATTGCGGCCCATGCGCGCCTTGCGCTCGGCCTTGACGAGGCGTCCGATGCCGGGGATCACGAAAACGCCGTTCTTCTTGGTCTCCTTGATGGCGGTCTCAGCCAGAAGATCAAGGAAAGCGGCCGCTTGTTTGTTGGTCAATTCGAGCTTCTCGGCCATGTGCCGGGTAAGTCCAGTCTTGGTCATTCCAGTTGCCATGTGATGTTCTCCTTCAGTTGTTGTTGCCTGGTATCCCGCCGCCCGGCTTCGTTCAGAGACTCAAAAGAAGCCATGAAGCGTACCGCATGGGGTAGTGCGACCGTCGCGATTCGAACTTCACGCCGAAAACGCCTGGAGGCAACATATGCACGAAACCCCTTTATTTATGCGGGTTCTCGAGAACCCTGTCGTTCGTAACAATGCGGCTTGGGATAGCCTAAAGTCAATGGAAAAACGATGGTTTTCCACAGTTTTCTCGGGTTTTTGTGGGTATTTAGTCCGAAAATGCCTGTTTTTGCCGGTTTTTAAGGATAGAAGGCCTCTGAGACCCTCGAAATATCGGCCATTTCAGCTGCGGATGCCTTTCGGAACAGGTGCGCTAGTTGAGGCCGAAAAGCACCTTTCGTTTGGGTGCGGCGGCAGCGGCAATGGGCGTATTGAGCGCATCCACCATGGGGGCGAGCAGCTTGAAATGCTTGATGAGCACCTTGGCAAAATCCTTGCGCTGTGCAGCGCCCGCGGGCAGCGTCGTGCTCAGTCCCCACTGCTTGCATCGGATCAGATCGATCGCGGGGTGGTCCGGCGGGAAACCCTTCGGCGGCCGTGTGAGCGCCTCGCCTTCAAATTCGCTGAAGGTTTTCCGCACGGAGGGCTTGCGGAGAATTTTGCGGAAGTCCTCGTGGTTGTCGAGCATCCAGTGACGGATTTGCGCCAGTTGTTCTTTCTCGGGCATGTAGGCGCCCGCGGCAATCACCACGCCTTTGGGGCTCACCTGGAAGTAGTAACCGGCGCCGGATGTCTTTTCGAGGCCCTGGTGGGACCACCATGCGGCGACGTGCGTTTTGTAGGGGCGCTTGTCGTGTGAGAAGCGGGTGTCGCGATAGATGCGGAAAAGACTCTTCTCGGCGGGGCGCACGTGGCTCGGCGCGAAGTCCGTCATCGCGTCGGTGATCTTGCGGACGATGGCAAGCATAGGTTCTTTCAACTGCGCTTCAAATTGCGGCTTGCGCGGGGCGAACCATTCGCGGTCGTTGTGCTTGGCAAGATTGCGCAGAAATGTAATTGCTTCCGGTCGAAGATAGGGCACGGGCGCTGCAGGAGAAGACTTCGTAGTGCGTGGCATACGTTTGCAAGTGTAGGCGAGGGCGCGAGGCGATGCATGCACAGGGGGCGGATTTTTTGAGGAAATCGAACGAATACCACGAGCGAGTGGCCATCACTCTGGAGCTTGCGGCAAACGAGGCTAGCGAATGACCCTCAGCGCTGCGCGGAAGAGGCCGTCGAAATCGGCGGCAAGTGCTTTGTCTTTCGCGACGGACTGCTCGATGGCCTTTTCGGCGGCGGGGCGTTGATAGCCGAGATTGGTGAGGGCTGAGAGCACATCGTCTACGGCCGGTCCGGCGATGGCGATGGAGTGGGAGCGACAGCGAAGTCTTCCAGCTTGTCTTTCAATTCGACAACGAGCCGTTCGGCAAGCTTTTTGCCTACGCCGGGAATGCGGGTGAGCTGGGCGTGGTCTTGCGCGCGGATGGCCTGCACGGTGCGTTCGGGCGAGAGGCCGGAGAGGATTTTGATGGCGAGCTTGGGGCCTACGCCGCTGACGGTGATGAGGCGCTCAAAGAGGCGCTTCTCTTCGCGATCGAGGAAGCCGAAGAGGGCGATCTGGTCTTCGCTGACCTGGGTGTGGATGTGCAGCGACGTCTCCGCACCGACGCTGGGCAGCGAGGTGAAGGTGGGCACGGAGATGACGACGTCGTATCCCACGCCGGCGGCTTCGACGATGGCCTGGCCCGGTTCTTTGTGAATCAGCTTGCCGCGAAGGTGGGCGATCATTTGAGGCTATTGTACGTTCCCGGGTGGGCAACAAATCGAAGTGCAAAAGCAGATCCTTCGCTCACCACCCCGAACGGAAAAGCGTTCGGGGCCCCGTTTGTTCAGGATCACACCTGTCGGCAAGATGGCACTTCTGGGCAGGACCATATCTATTGCGAAAGAAGATTCATGCGCTTGGCTACGCGCTGAAGTGTTTCGAGCGCACGATCAAGTTGTTCTTTCGTGTGCTCGCTGGTCAGGATCAGGCGGATGCGGGCTTTGCCTTCGGGGACTGTCGGGAAGGCTATGCCGGTGCCCATTACGCCTTCCTCGAACAGCGCACGGGAGAAGTCCATTGCAGCGCGGCCTTCGCCGACGATCACGGGGGTGATGGGCGTTTCGGTTGCCGGAGTATTGACGCCGCCGATGTTGAATCCTGCGCGCTTGAGTTCGCCCTGGAAGTACCGGGTGTTTTTCCAGAGGCGGTCGATGCGCTCGGGTTCCTGCTCGAGAATGTCGAAGGCAGCGATGCATGTGGCCGCGACCGATGGCGGATGCGACGTGGAAAACAGAAAGGGCCGCGCGCGGTGGTAGAGATAATCAATCAAATCCTTCGACCCGCAGACATAGCCGCCGAGCGCGCCGATAGCCTTTGACAGCGTTCCTACCTGCACATCCACGCGTCCGTGCATGCCGAAGTGATCGACACTGCCGCGGCCGTTGCGACCCAGCACGCCGGAGGCATGCGCGTCGTCGACCATCATGATGGCGCCGTACTTTTCGGCCAGCGCGCCAAGCTTGTCGACGGGGCCGATATCGCCGTCCATGGAGAAGACGCCGTCGGTGATGACGAGCTTGTGGCCCGGCTCGTTGGCGATTTCTTTGAGCAGCTCTTCGCAGTGGGCTACGTCTTTGTGGCGGAAGACTTTGATCTTTGCCCGCGACAGGCGCGCGCCGTCGATGATGCTGGCATGGTTGAGCTCGTCGGAGAGAATGAAGTCTTCCTTGCCGAGGATCGCGCTCACCGTGCCCGCATTGGCCGCGAAGCCGCTCTGGAAGACGACGCAGGCTTCAGCGTTTTTGAAGCGGGCGATCTTCTCTTCGAGTTCCATGTGAATGCGCATGGTGCCTGCGATCGTGCGGACCGCGCCGGAGCCGACGCCGAGTTCCTTCGTGGCTTTCAGCGAGGCTTCGATGAGCTTGGGGTGATTGGCGAGGCCGAGGTAATTGTTGCTGGCCAGGTTGATGACTTCGCGGCCATCGTAGTGGCACACCGGGGCCTGCTGGTCGTCGAGGATGCGCAGTTTGAAGTGCGTCCCTTTTGCTTTCAGTTCGTCGAGTACTGCGGTTAGATAAGCAAGTTGCGGACGCGTAGCGGTCTCTGTCATGGCAATACCCTCAACCTGAAAAGGATAGCGGAAAGGGGCGGGGCCGACTCAAGAGACGGGATGGGCTGTTAATAGCGCTTTGTCATGGGAGGGGGAGCGGAGGCCGGTCTTGCCGCCGAGCAGCCAATCCACCGGAGTGCGCACGTCGTCTTCGCGGGCTTCGCCCATGATGCGGGCGACGGGTTCGCCATTTTCATCGAGGATGAGCGTGCCGGGAACGATGTCGCCAAGGCCGAAGCGGCCAAGGGTATCGGTGTCGGCGCCGACCCAGCTGTCGAAGTCAACGTGCAGCCGGGCAAGTGTGGCTGGGATCTTGCCGCGATCCTTCGGCGCATCGATGGAGATATAGACGAAGCTGACGGGCTTGCCGGCATAGGATGCCGCGATCTGCTTGAGCCGCGGCAGTTCCTCCTGGCAGGGGCCGCACCAGGTGGCCCAGAAGTTCACGACAACAATCTGGCCGTGGAGCGAGGAAAGCTTGCGCGTCTGGCCATCGAGTGTTTTGAAGGCGGGATCGGGAACGTGTTTGGCAAGCAGCGGAGTGGAAACAAGAGCGAAGGTCAACAGCAGATATTTCAGTGCGGCTTTGCGACGAGTTTGGGGCATTGCTCTCAGACGATACCGATCGTAGTGGATCGTGAACTCAACCGAAAGGTTGAGAACTCACTCGGCACGATGGGCGACGCGGGTTGCACTTAAACGCTGCTACCGTCAGGGGGATTCTCCACACAGGTTTTTCTCCCGGTCCTGTGGTACGTCCCCAAGGGAGTTTCTGAGGTCAGTCCTGTTTTTCTGAATTGGAGAAAAAAAATGAAAATGCTCCTGTTTCGGAGCGCGGCCCTCCCCGCTTCGCTGTTCATTTCCCTCCTCTGCCTGCAGCCTGCCGCACATGCGCAGGGTTGCGTCGCCGCCCACTCTCCTCAGCCCATCATTTCGGGGCTCGATCCAACCAACCAGGCCGTCATCGCCCACTCCGCCGGAACAAGCTTTCTGCATGGGCTCACGATCTCGACGGGCTACCGCGTTTACAACTCGTACCGGCATTACATCGGGACGGTTTACCAGGCTCAGCGGCAACTTAACCACAATGCAGTGGTGAACCACGTGAACCTTTTCGAGATGGATTTGAATTACCAGATCACGCCGCGCCTGAGTGCGATCGCGACGATACCTGCGACTGGAAGCGACGCGGCACGGACAGTCGAGCCCTCTGAATGTCTACCGTTCGGGCGGCATCGGCGATGTCACGGTCGGCGTGCAGTCGTGGGTATTTCGTCCGCCGACAGAGAGCCATGGCAACGTTGCAATCTCAGGGCAATTGAAGCTGCCCACGGGCATCAACGACGCCAAGGGAACCAAGACTTCATCGAACGGGTCGACGACCATTCTGCCTTTCGACGAATCTGTACAGCCGGGCGATGGTACGTGGGGATTCAGCCTGGCCACCGAGGCCTACCGCGAACTCTACTGGCACACCTCGACGTATTTCACAGGATCCTGGCTGTTTAATCCGCAGGACACAACAGGCGTCGCGACAGGCCGCGGGGCTCCTGGCGAGGGCGTAGTCTCGGCAGCCGACCAGTACCTCTGGCGCGGCGGATTCTCGCGGCCAGTCACCGGGGTCAAGCTGCTGCGCGGCCTTGCTCTCAGCATTGGTGGACGCATGGAAGGCGTTCCTGTGCGCGACGCTTTCGGGTCAAGCAACGGCTTCCGCCGGCCGGGATATGTCATCTCCATCGAACCGGGCATGATGTACGAGCACGGACGCTGGGGCTTGTACGCGAGCGGTCCCTGGGCGATGGAGCGCAACCGCAAGATCAGCGTGACCGACATCGAGAATCACACGCATGGCGATGCAGCTTTCTCGGATTACACGGTGATTGCGGGAATGTCGCGGAGCTTCTAGAACGGAAAACAGTGGTCAGTGAATAGTGGTCAGGGTGCCAGACGGCACCAGAAATCAAAGAAGAGGGCAACAAAATATCCCCGGTTCAGAGATGAACCGGGGATATTGTTTTTTGAGTGAATTGGCAGGGTGGGTGCGGAGGGTTGGTGTCACTCCGCGGCTATTGAGTGACGGTCAGTGCAAGCGTTGTGTATCGCGTGGTTGCGGTAACGCCGTTGCTCGATTGCGCGGCAATCTTCACACTGTAAGTGCCCGCGGGCGTGGGCAGGTTATTGGGCGGACCGTGGTTGCGGTAGTTGTAGAGCGGCGCGCAGGCAACGGTGCCGAGAACGGAAACGAACGCGACCAGACCCAGCAATACCATGCGGCTGAGAAAGCGACGACGGCGCGCGCCAAAGGCGATTCCACCCAGAACCAGCGCACCGGGCAGCAGAAAAGCCAGGGCAACCGGCTGCGCTCCACGTTTCAGATTCGGTTCGGCCTTGGCCAGCGACGTGGCCTGCGTGGCGACGACCACGGAACTGTTGATGGCGGCGGTAGCCCCAACGGGAATCTCAATATTCTCCGGCGTAAATGAGCAGGCACTCTGGTCGGGCAGGCCGGAGCAGGAGATGGTTACGAACATCGGCGCGGTCAGCGACGCAGCATTGATTGGCGTAATGGAAACGGTCGCCGACCCCGACTGCCCTTGCTTGAGCGAAAGCGTTGCGGGTGCGATGGAGACCGAGAAATCCGGAGTAGTGCCGGAGACCGCATGCACTGGCGTGACTTCAAAGAGCTTGAGCCGAGGTGCGCAGTGTCGCCGATGTATACGGCGGAAAGACTGTGATCGCCGCCGGCGAGGTCGATGGTTGCCGTTGCGTGCCCGGCAGCATCGAGGACGAAACCGGCCAGAGGCTTGCCCTGATCCTGAATCGCAATCGATCCTGCGGCCGGCTGGCCATCGGCTCCGATAACCGCCATTGAGAGCGTGGCTTGCGTCCGCCCATTCCCGTCGCGTGTGTCGATACGAAGCGAGGTTTGCGTAGCTTGTTGCGAAGTTGCGGCGGGGGCTGCCAGTGCGGGCATCACAACCGCAACGCACAGTGCAGCAAGCCATTGAAGCCGCAGACCGCGGCGGAACATACGTATCACGTGCACCTGCTCCAGATTCGAAGAAAAATCGGTATTCGCCCGGTTTTCGCGCGTACTCCCATTGTATCCGGCTTGGGTCGGGGCGGCGACCAGCCGGTGCTTCAGTTTACCCGGGATACAGGGATTGGACGGATCAGGTGGCAATAGGGAAGTTTGCCGGCGCCGCCCATGCTGGCGCCCGGTCCTCGAGCGGCCAGCGGTTATTCCTGCCGGAGCAGTTGGGCGGGATTGATGGTGATGGCACGGCGAGCCGGAATCCAGGTAGCGACGAGGCCAATGAGGGCCATCGCAAGCACGGCGCCGATAAGCACCAGCGGATCGCGCGGAGTGGCCTCATAGACCAGTCCCGCGAGCAGCCTGCTGGCGAGCACGCCCAACACCAGGCCTGCCAGCGATCCGGAAAGCAGCACAAGCATGGGGCGACCAAGTGCCGCACGCATGATCTGGGCTGCGGTGCGCACCGAGAGCAACGCGAATTCCCAGTTCGCGCATGCGTTTTGAGACGGTGTAGGTTGCCATGCCAAAGACGCCGGTGATCGCGAGCATGGCCGCCAGAAGACCCATGACTCCAAGAGCGGCGGTGGCGATGCGCGGCGGGAAAAGAGCGAGGGAGAGCCTGTCTGGCCAGATTCGCAGGGTAACCGGCAATGCCGGCATCGATGCCGGTGAACATGCGGTTCAGCGCGGACGCTATATCAGCGGAGGGCAGATCGGAACGCACGATCAGCATGGTATTTGCCTCGTGAGCCTGCGCAAGCGGGAAGAACATCGCAGGACTGGGATCTTCGGTCAACATTTCGTACTTGCCGTTCTCGACGACTCCGACGATCTGATAGCTGCTCTTATCGCCGCCGAGGAAATGTCGGCCGATGGCCGACTGAGCATCGCCAAACATTTTTCGGGCGAAGAACTCATTGACGATCGCAACATTCGGGCGTTTTGGGCCAGTCGTCCCAGGTGAAGTCGCGGCCCGCCAGCAGGGTGGTTCCGGCAGCTTTGAGATACCCCGGCGAGATGCCGTAGCTGTGCGGAGTCATCACGCTGTTGGAAGAGCGCAGATCGGTCGTTCCCTCGCGATAGACCGACCAGTTGCTGCCGCCGCCGCCCAGGGGCAATGAATCGATGGTGCCTGCGGCTTGAACGCCGGGGAGCTGCGAGGCCTGCTTCAATCATGCGGCGCTGAACCGGCAATGCAGAGTCGTCCGAGTAGCCGGCCATCTGCATGTCGGTATCGGCGACCATCGTGCCCTGCGGGACAAAGCCCATGGGTGCGTGCAGCGAGCGGTCCATGCCGCGCAACGCAACGAGGGACGCGGTCAACAGAAGCGCGCACAACGCGATCTGGATGCCGAGCAGGAGATCGCGCAGCGTAAGACGGCGCATAATTCTGGCGGAGCTCGCGCCGCTCTTCAAAGCGTCAGTGGCGTCGGTCCGCCATACCTGGCGCGCGGGCAAAAGGCCGGGGAGAATTCCAGCGGCGAATCGACAGCAGCACGGCGATCAAGTAGGTGCGACTGTCGGCAATAACGGTGACGTGAATTGGATATTCGCTGATTGGCTGCCAATGACTGAGCACTTTGAGCATCGTGCGTCGCGAGCATTGTGCCTGCCGCGCCGCCGACAACAGAGATCAGGACGGCCTCGGTCAGCAGCTGACGCAGAATGCGCCAGCGCGTCGAACCGATCGAGAGCCGGATCGCCAGTTCCCTGCTGCGATCCGCCGCGCGCGCCGCGAAAATGCCGGCAAGATTGACGCAAGCAGCCACCAGAACAAGCAGCGCGAGCGCCATGATTGCAGCCAGAAAGGGCTGGGCTGGGCCGCCGAGGGTATCGCCGAGAAGTCCAGGCTTGACGAGCCGAACGGTGAGACCGTCATCGTCTGTGGGATGTTCGCGCGTCATCTGGCGGGCAACGGCGTTCAGATTGTCTTCAGCCTGGCGCGGCGTCACTCCGGGCTTCAGTCGAACCAACCACGAAGAGCCCGTGGCTTCCGCGCTTGACAAGAAAGTTGTAGCCCTCGATCTGTTCTTCATTGACCATCGGAACCCAGAACTCCGGCCAGAAAAAGATTTCCGTCCCGTTGAAGCTCTTCGGCGCCACTCCGATGATGGTGAAGGGATGCTTGTTGAGATCGACGGTGGTGCCTACGATACGCGGGTCGGCGCTGAATCGCGTGCGCCACAGGGCGTCACTCAGCACAATGTATGGAGCGGAGTTGGGACCGTGCTCGTCGCTGGCGTGAAAGAAGCGGCCGACCTGCGGCTGCACACCCAGCATGTCGAAGTAGTTGCCGGAGACTTCGTACTCCCAGGACTTCTGCGCGGTGCCGCCGGAACTCAGGCCTACGTACCCCAGACGGTATGCCGCCATATCGGTGAATGTTGAGTTGCGTGTCTTGAAGTCGACGTAGTCGGGGTAGCACTGATTGTCGTCGCCATGCCGCTGGCCTGCCAACTCAAACAGCCGATCGGCTCCCGCAACATTTAGCGGACGCAGAATCATCGCGTTCATCACGCCGAAGACCACGACGTTCGCGCCGATGCCCAGGGCCAGGGTAAGAATCGCAGTCAGCGCAAATCCAGGCGAGCGGCGTAACTGGCGCGCGGCGTAGCGAAGATCGCGGCCCAGATCGGCGAGGCTGAGGGTTGCGTCGGAAGCGGCAACGCGTTCCCTGGTTGTGGTGGGATTGCCGAATCGTACGAGCGCATCGCGGCGGGCTTCTTCCAGCGACATGCCCGCGGCTATATTCGCGTCGATGCGCAGGTCGATGTGCGCCTGCAGTTCGGCGCTCGATGTCGTGATCGATTTTAGAGCGGCGAAACAAATTCGCAAATCGACGGAAGAGGGCCATGGGGAAGTCTCCTGTCTTTGTTTATTCGCCTCGCAGAGCTTGCATGGGATCAACTTTTGCGGCATGTCGGGCAGGAATCCAGCTTGATGCGAGCGCGATCGCCGCAATGGCAGTGGATACTCCGACGAAGATGACGGGATCGTGCGGACTGACGCCGCGCAGAAGGTTGGCAACCAGCTGGGCGAGGCCAAAAGCCAGGAGCAGACCGCAGCCGAGTCCAATCGCCGTAAGCCACGAAGCCCGGCGCAAAATCATCGCCAGCACGCGCTCCCTCGGCGCACCCATGGCAAGGCGAACGCCAATCTCCCGCGTTTGTTCGCCGACAAGGTTCGCCATCACACCGAAGATGCCGATGGCCGCAAGGAAAAGAGCGATGAGCGCATCGATTCCCAGCATCACGGAGGCGTCGATCAGCCCGGTTAACGCTTCATGCAGAGATTGTTGGTAAGTCATTACCTCATCAAGCGGCAACGCGGGATCGATCGAGGCGAGGGCCTTCCGTGCGGGGAGGAGCGAGGGCCAGGGGATCTCCATCCGTGACGACCGCATACGTCACGCCGGGCGGAGGTATCTGCGTCGCGCTCATGTAGACGACGGGTTGGATCGACTGGTCCCATGTGGAGTAGCTGGTGTCTTCCGCGATGCCGACGATCGTGAGCCATGGTTCCTGTTTGTCGCTTGGGCTGCCCATACGAATGCGACGGCCGAGCGGGTTCTCGCCGCTGAAATACTGCGTCACGAACTTTCTGCTCACCACGGCCACTGGTTGGGAGTTCACTACATCGCCTTTATTCAGCGCGCGGCCTGCAATCACGGGAAGGTGGAAGGCAGCGAAGTAGCCGTCGCTGACCGGGATGCGGAGCGCACTTTGAAATTTTCCAGGCACCGCGGGACGATTTTCGATGGCCATGTCCTGCATCCATCCGTTATCGCTGTAGGGCAGCGCAGTGGTCACATCGGCGTGCGTGACGCCGGGAAGAGCGCGCAGCCGGGCAAGGCTGTCGGAATACCAGGCAGCAAGTTTCTGCGGTGTGTTGTAACGGGTTGGCAGGCGGTGTCACGTTGAACGTGAGCACCTTCTCCGGTTTGTAGACGTCTCCAAGGTGCAGCAGGCGCAACATGCCTTTCGACATCAGCGCTGCGCCGATCACGAGAGCGACCGCCAGCGCGATTTGCGAGACAGCAAAGACGTTTCTGAGACGGCGATGACGCCCTGATCCCGTGGTGCCGCGGGATCCGGACTTCAGCTGATCTACAAGATTCATGCGCATGGCTTCGATGGCGGGCGCGATGCCTGAGATCACTCCGGCGCCCAATGCGATGAGCAGAGAGAAGGCCATGACCCGGCCGTTCAACGAAGTGTTGGACCATCCCGCCATGTAGCGCGCGATGCGCGGAGGCATGTTGATGATGAGGAAGTGGAGGTAGATGCTGCCCAGGAGCAGGCCACCGCCGGCACCCACTAATCCCAGCAGAATATTCTCCGTCAGCAACTGGCGCATGATCCTCAAGCGGCTGGCGCCGAGGGCAGAGCGCATGGCGATTTCAGGGCGTCGCGCAATGCCGCGTGCGAACTGGAGGTTGGCTACGTTGGCGCAGACTACGAGCAGAACAAACAGGGTCGCGCCCATCAGCATCCGGTAATAAAGCGGAGTGGATTCGCCATTGATGCCGTCGAGCAGCGGCTCAACCTTCACTGACCAGCCAAGGTTGGTTGCCGGATAGTCCTTTGCCAGGCGCTCGGCTTCGATGCGCATCTCGGCCTGGGCCTGTTTGACCGTGACTCCGCCGCGCAGGCGGCCGATCACGAGGTAGTCATGCGTGCTGCGATCTGCAACCTGCTGCGGCGTCGGCGCCAGCGGCAGAAAAAGGTCGGCCATCGACGGATACTGCATGGTCTTGGGCATGACGCCGATGATGGTGAATACGCGCTGGTCGAGCTCGATCTGGCGGCCCAGGATTGATGGATCGCCGGCAAAACGGCGCTGCCAGAAACCGTAATTCAGAACTGCCACGGCATCGCGACCCGGCTGGCACTCGCTATCGGCGAAGACGCGCCCCAGCAGCGGCTGCGCGCGAAGAACGCTGAAGAAATTCGCCGACGTCAACGCCGCCTGAACGTGCGCGGCATCGCCGGCGCCGGTCAGGCTCATATCGGCGTAGGTGCGCACGGCCAGTTGCTCAAACGAATGGTTTTGCCGGTTCCAATCGTAGTAATTCGCCAGAGCAACCGAGTGGTAGTTGCCGCTGCCCTGCTCTTCGGCAAGCGTCATCACCTGATTCAGATCGGGCACCGAGATCGGATGCAAGACGACGGCGTCCATGCTGCTGAAGATCGCCGTGTTCGCCCCGATGCCGATGGCGAGCGTCAACACCGCGGTAATGGCAAACCCCGGAGACTTTACCAACTGACGTCCTGCGTAGCGCACGTCAGACCAGACGGATGCGAGGCTCAGGGCAGAGTCGGCAGAGGCTACGCGTTCGCGGGTGGAAGTCGGGTTGCCGAAACGAAGCAGGGCGTCGCGGCGCGCTTCCTCGGGGCGACATGCCTGCAGCGAGGTTGGACTCAATGCGCAGGTCGATGTGCGACTGGAGTTCGTCGGCAATGTCGCGATCAACGCGGGAGCTGCGAAAAAGATTGGCGATGCGGCGGAGGGCGGCCATGACGATCCTTTCCGGGATGAACCTCAGGCGTAACGAAGAACGGCGCGTACGCCTTTGACCAGCTGATCGAAGCTCTCTTCGGCCTGCTGCAGTTGGCGGCGTCCGGTGGCGGTGAGCTTGTAATATTTTGCGCGACGGTTGGTTTCGGTCAATGCCCACTCCGCGGCGATCCAGCCGCTCTGCTCCATGCGATGAAGAGCCGGATAAAGCGATCCTTCTTCCACGCGCAGCATGTCGTTGGAAGCGCTCTGGATGTGGAGCACGATGCCGTAGCCGTGCAATGCGCCGTTCTGATCCAGCGTCTTGAGGACAAGTAAGTCGAGTGTTCCCTGAAGATCGTTCTTTGCCATGTGTACCCCTAGCAATCTTGGTATTAAGAAGTCTAGGCATAGAGGGCTAGGCGTGTCAAGAGAACAGGACAGGGAATAGGGATTAGGGATTAGGGAATAACAAGCCCAGTGCAGGCCGGGGATGATAGAACGGTGGGATGCGGATGTTCTTGACTGTGCGTTCACGCCGATCACGCCGGGGTTGCTTCGTTACAGGTCTTGCCCGGATTGCGTTGCTAGCCGTTATCGCGATTCCTGCGACTGCTTTCGCGCAGAATGCCGCCGAGGCGTGGCTCAAGTACCGCGCGGTTGGCAAGCCGCTCACGGTGCCGACGCGTGTGGACAGCCTGGGACAGAGTCTCCTCGAACAAACCGCGGCCATCGAGCTTCGCCGCGGACTTCTCTCGCTCTCCGGCGGCGCTCCGCTCGAAATGGGTCCCAACAAGATCCTTCTCGGCACTGTGCAGGAGATGCGCACGGCCCATCCCAAAAGCACTGTGTCTCTCTCGAGCCCGATGAGTTCCTCATCTCCGCGCGGCATGGCGACCTGACCCGCGAAATCGACATTATCGGCGGCAGCGACCGCGGCATTCTCTACGGAGTCTTTGCATTCCTGCGGAATCTCGCGCAGGGCACTGATATGAGCAACGCCAATTTGCGCGAGCATCCCGCCATGCCCATCCGCTGGGTCGACGAGTGGGACAATCTCGATGGCTCCATTGAGCGCGGCTATGCCGGGCCGCAGCATCTTCTTTGACAACGGGCACGTTCGCGAAGACCTTGCGCCGGTCGCCGAATACGCGCGCCTGCTGGCATCGGTCGGCATCAACGGCTGCAATCTGAATAACGTGAACAACGCGGCGGATTTTCTGACGCCGGAGATGCTGCAAGGGATTGCGCGGATCGCCGAAGCGATGCGGCCGTATGGGGTGCGCGTCGGACTCTCCGCCGATATCGCCAGCCCGCAGAAGATTGGCGGACTGAAGACTTTCGATCCACTCGACCCGGCCGTCAAAAAGTGGTGGGCCATCCAAGGTCAACGAAATCTACGATCGTCATTCCCGACTTCGCGGGATTCACGGTGAAGGCCGACAGCGAAGGCCAGCCCGGGCCCGCCAGCTTTGGACGCACGCCGGCCGATGCCGCCAACACGCTGGCCGCCGCGCTTGCGCCGCACAACGGAGTCGTTCTCTACCGCGCGTTTGTGTACAACCACCACCTCGACTGGCGGGACCCAAAAGCCGACCGTGCCCGCGCCGCTTACGACATCTTCCATCCCCTCGACGGCAAGTTCGCGCCCAACGTTATTATTCAGACCAAGGAAGGCCCCATCGACTTTCAGGCGCGCGAGCCGGTCTCGCCGCTCTTCGGCGGGCTTCCGCAGAGCAACCAGGCGATGGAACTCCAGATCACGCAGGAGTACATGGGACAGCAGCGCCATCTCGTTTATCTCGCGCCGATGTGGAAAGAGGTGCTGGACTTTGACATGCGTGTCGACGGCGCTCTCACGCCGGTGAAGCAGATCATTGCCGGACAGGCATTTCATCGGCAGCTGGGGGGCATGGTGGGCGTGGCCTGCGTAGGCCGGCAGGCGTGGCTGGGGTCGCCGCTGGCTCTTGCCAACCTGTACGCATTCGGACGGCTCGCGTGGGATCCGAACCTGACTCCCGAACAGAGTCGCCGATGAGTGGATCGCGCCAGACCATCTCGAATAGCTCGGCAGTTGTGCGCACCGTCGCCACGATGCTGATGCAATGCTGGCCGGCGTATGAAAGCTACACGGGGCCGCTGGGCCTGCAGACGCTGACCGACATTACCGGCAGCCATTACGGACCGAACATCGAGTCGAGCGAGCGCAACGGCTGGGGACAGTGGCACAAGGCCGACCATGAAGGCGTCGGCTTCGATCGCACGGTCGCGACCGGCACGGGCTATGTCGGCCAATACCAGCCGGAGGTTGCGAAGGTCTACGAGAACGAGGCCACGACGCCGGACGATCTGCTGCTCTTCTTCCACCACGTGCCTTATACCTACAAGCTGCACGATGGAAAGACGGTGATCCAGTATCTTTACGACTCGCATTACCAGGGGGCCGCACAGGCCGCACAGTTTGTGGGAGATTGGGAGTCGCTGAAGGGACGCATCGATCCGGCGCTTTATGCGAACGTGCTTCCGCGGCTAATTTACCAGGCCGGTCACGCCGTGGTGTGGCGTGATGCCGTGACGCAATACTTTCTCAAGCTGAGCGGAATTCCTGACGAGACGGGCCGCGCGGGCCACTATCCGAATCGGCTTGAAGCGGAAGATGCTCGCCTTGCCGGGTACAAGATCATCGACGTCAATCCGTGGGAAGATGCCAGCGGCGGAAAGGCTGTGTCGTGTGATCTAACCACCTGCTCTGCCGAGTGGACGTATAACGGCACCGCTGGGCCGTTCAATATCGCCGTGCAATACTTCGATTTGCAGGGCGGCGTTGCAAAATTCACTCTCACAATCAACGGCCAGCCTTCAGCGCAGGATGCCTCGTGGTTTGCCGACGCCACGTTGCCTACGCCGCACCCTCACGGCGACAATTCCACGCGGCACATTGTTTACGGTGTTGCACTCAAGCCCGGCGATACGATCCGCGATTGAGGGCACGCCTGACGGCCATGACCCCGCCGCAGTCGACTACGTTGAAACTCTTCCAGCAACACCGGCACCTTAGATTTCATTGACATTCCGTTTGTCCGGGATGTATTTCCAACGTATGGTTCGCCTCAGCGTGATGTATCCCGCTACCGCCGGGTCTACCTTTGACTGGAACTACTATCTTGGCACGCATCTTGTGGTCGCGCGCCGATTGCTCGGAACGCGCGGGCTCGTCCGCATTGAAGTGGACCGCGGCATCGGCGCCTTTCCGCCGGGCACTCCATCGCACTATCACGCCGTCGGCCATCTTTACTTCGAGACGATGCTGGAGCTTGACGTCGCTCTCGCCGCGACGGCTCCGGAGCTGATTGCCGACCAGCGCAAGTATTACAGCGGAGAAAGTGTCGTGCAGGTGAGTGAAGTTGTGCCGGTCTAAACGCGCGAACCCTTGACTCGACAATCCAGCAGGGACACGAGCGGACACAGACGTTCCCCATTGAACGGCGCTATGATTCCCCCGTGCAAAATCTTGGAAGAATCCTTTCCGTCAATGTTTCCACTATTTCTGTGCTGTTGCTCGCCAGCACGTTCTCGATCGCCCAGTCTGCTCCTGCTCAGCCAGACGCCAAAACGCTGCTGCGCGACACTGACCGCCGACTTCGATCGCCTGGCGCCGCAGACCATCCGGCCAGCGGATGGATATATTAAGCATCCGTATCTGATTCCCGCCGGCTACTACAACCAGATGTGGGACTGGGACGGCTTCTTTATTGGCCTGCACTGGGCCAACCAGGACCCGGCGAACGCGAAGTATCTGCGCGACTGGGTTCTCGGCTTTGCGGGCTCGGCGGATGCCGACGGCTACGTTGCTGGATGCATCACGCCGAAAGGCCCGCGTCCCCTGTTCGGAAAATTTGCGATGAAGCCTTTCCTCGCGCAGGGCGCGCTGATTGCCGCGCAGGATCTGAACGACTACGAATGGATACGCCCCGTATGGCCTGCGATGAAGCGCGTTCTCGAGTATCGCCGCCGCACGCAGTATGACGAAAAGTGGAAGCTCTGGTTCTGGGACAACGCCATGCAATCCGGCGCCGACAACAATGCGGCGCTCACAAACGACGAGAAGGATCGCAGCGCCATCCTTGCCGTCGACGCTTCGGTGTACGCGATGCGCGAATATGCAGCGATGGCCGTACTTGCCGAACAGCTCGGCGACCCGGTCGATGCGAAGGCTTATCGCGCTGAAGTTCTCTCGACACGCCACGCCATGCTGCGGCAGCTCTGGTCGGCAAGCGATGGCATGTTCTGGAATCGCCGCCGCGATACGGGCGCGATTATCCGCGTAGTCGCATGGTCCAACTTTCTGCCGCTGGTGGATGGCCTGTTGCCGCGCGACGAAGGGCGACGCATGATCTCGGCCTACCTGCTGAACCCGGCCCAGATGCGCTCAGAGCACGGATTCCGCAGCCTGTCGCGCTTCGATCCCGCGTACAACAACGAGGCCATCATCAATCCCTACTCCAACTGGCGCGGCCCCATCTGGATCAATGCCAATTTTCTCGACTGGATCGCGCTGCGGCGGTACGGATTCAACGACGAGGCTCGCTGGCTGGCGGTGACGCTCGCCACCGATCATCCATCGTGACATAGCGAAGTGGGGATCGATGCACGAGGACTACGACGCTGAAACCGGCGACGGACTGGCGCCGACGATTGCGCAGTCGCCTGGCGGCAAATTCGCGGGCTTCGTCGGCTGGAATCTGCTGGCAGAAGACATGCTGCAGTGCGAAGTTACGCAGCAGCATTGCATGACACTGGCAATCGGTGACCAGAACTAGGCTTGCAGCCTGACCGCTGTAAGACCTCTCAGATTCATTTGGATGATTTCGGAGCGTGTGGCTTTACCCCGCTCCAGGTCCAACTGCTCATCTTCCACGCTCCCTTTTCTTTATGCAGCACGACCGTGATCTGCCCCTCTTCCACCAGGGGCTTGTCACGCTCGTTGTAGAGATACACCGTTGGCATGATCACATAGGCAAGATCACCTTCGATCTCGGTCCGCGTGGGTTTGCCGTACGTTACGCGCCCGTCCGTTACGCCGGTCGCCTGCGCATGCTTGTCATAATCAGCAATCCATTCCTGCGGCGCATGAGTGCCGATCCAGCGGTGGGGCGCGAACTCGTCGACGATGAGGATGCTCCCTGCAGCGTACGCTGCAAACGCGGCCTTCGTATCTCCACGATTGAAAGCATCGATGAACTGACGGATGGGAGCAACCACTTCGGTTTGCGCGGCGACCCGGATTGCGGGCGCATAGACGAGACTCATTAATGCCACGACGATCGCTTTCTTCATGGTTGCTCTTTCCTGAGACTGAAATTGGAACTCTGCAGAGGTGTCGCTGGAGATTCGCATCTGGGATAAGGGCGTGTCAATCGGAATGAGCGATTAATGCCCCGGCTGAACCGATTACTCTGGTAGCAACCGTCGTCGCTCTCTCCCAGGAGGACCATGCCCTACCCATCTGCATTTACGCGCCGCAGCTTTCTTGGTGCCGCTACCGCAACTCTCGCAGCCAACGCTCTTCCGTCGCGGGCTAATCAGGCCACGGCCGGCAAAGAAGCACCTCCCGCGATTGCAGCGTTGCCTAATCTTTCAGGCCAGGCACGCCCATTCACGAACGCGGAGCGCCAGGCACGCATTGAACGCGCGCGCAAGCTGATGAATTCCGCGAAGGATTGACGCCATTGTCCTCGCCAACTCCACCAGCTCTTCTGTCTATTTTGCGGACCTGCGGCTCTATGGCGGCGAACGGTTGTGGGCGCTCGTGACTCCGGCGCGGGGCAGGGCGTTCCTGGTCTGTCCAGCGTTTGAAGAGGGCCGTGCACATGATCTGCTATCCGCCGGACCGCTTGCCGGCAATGTTGATGTGCTGACATGGCAGGAAGATGAAAGCCCATTCCGTGCTGTTGGGCAAAGGCCTCGCAGATCGCGGCCTCACCAGCGGAACGATTGGCCTGGACGAACACATGGCATTCGTCTTTTCCGAGGGCGTCCGCGCCGCGAATCCGCACCTGAATCTGGTTTCAGCCACGCCGATCACTGCGGGCTGCCGCATGATCAAAGATGCGCACGAGCTCGATTGCATGCGCCTTGCCTGCCACGCAACACTGCTCGTATATCGTGCGGTTGCGCAGTCGCTCGCTCCCGGCATGACGACTTCCGACGTGCATTCTCTCGTGGCCGCTGCTTACCATCGTGTCGGCTTTGAAGGCGAAGCCAGTCTCAATGTGGACGAATTCACGGCGCTGCCGCACGGCTCGGCCAAGCCGCAAACGCTTCGCGAGGGCTCGATTCTCATGCTCGACGATGGCTGCGCTGTCGAGGGCTACGCCTCGGACATCACGCGCACGTTCGTCCTGGGCAAACCGACTGACAAGATGAAGTCCGTCTTTGATCTTGTGCAGCGGGCGCAATCCGCGGCGCTGGCTGCTGCGCGTCCAGGAGTGCGGGCTGCCGATGTGGATGCCGCCGCGCGCAAGGTCATCGTCGACGGCGGATATGGCCCGGGGTTCAAGTACTTCACACACCGCGTTGGCCACGGCATCGGGATGGACGGTCACGAGTGGCCATACCTTGTCCATAACGACATGTTCGGTTGGGACCTCGCCCCGAAGCTCCAGGCAAATATGACGTTCAGCGACGAGCCGGGAATCTATATAAAGGGCGAATTCGGCATTCGCCTGGAAGACGACATGCACATCACCGAGAGTGGCGCCGAGTTGCTGACGCCGCAATGCCCATCGCTGGAAGATCCCTTCGCGAACGTGACGTAGGCAGGCGCCTCAGTTCGCGTCCTTGACCATTTTCACAATGGGCAGCGCCTCGCCATTCTTCAGGGGCACCGCGAGGCGTTCGGTCTCGACGTAGCCTTTCAGGCGGTAGAGCGGCACTGCCGGTGAGCGTCGAGCCCATCTCGAAGCGGCGGAATCCTGCGGCGTGCGCCGCATTCTCGACGGTGGCCAGAATCAGCGACCCCAGACCCTGGCGCGCAAAATCGGGATGCACAAAGATGGCACGCACCTTTGCCGCATCCACCGCCGGATCCAGCAATTCCGGTTCGCGTCCCGGGCCGGCGTCCGAGCCGAAGAGCGTCTTTCGCTTGGACCATCCACCGCATCCGGCGGGGCTCTGCCCTTTGGCGCCTTGGACGAATGCCTCGGCAATGTAATAGGTCCGGTCGCGGATCAGTTGTGTATCGAGTCCGAGAACGGTGCCCAGTGCACCCTCAATCTGCGCCGGCGAATAGTCTTCGCTCTGCAACCCTCGCACCGAGGCCTCAATCAGCGCATGCAGCGCAGGAATATCCTCGTCGGTCGCAAGACGGAACTGAAAAGTAGCTTTCATGTCTCGATTGTCCGGGTTTCGCGCGGTCAACTGCCGGTGATGATCTTGCCGGCGCGTTCGTACGATCCCAGGTTGAAGACGTTCTTGTACCCGAGGGCTTCCAGCTTTCTCTTGGCTATCGAGCTGCGCACCCCGGTGGAGCAGTGGAGCAGGAGCAGCTTATTTTTATCCTTGACCATCGAGGTCGCAAGCATCTCAATCCGATCCAACGGCATGTTCAGCGCCCGCATCAAGTGCCCTGATTCGAACTCATTCGGGTTTCGAACATCAACGATGATTGCGCCGTTCTTCAGGTACTCCTCTGCATCTTTCGAAGAAACCTGGCCGGCACGCTTCATGTACATGTAACCAACAGCCAGTACCAGCACAACTAAAAAGGGAATCCAAGACATAGAACCAGTTTACCGCCTTTTATCAGACATCCGCCGGCAGTTAAACGCTCGCCGTACTCAAGTACGCTTGCCCGGCCTGCTTGATTTGCTGTTTAAACGCATCAAACTCAACCGGTCGGAAAAGTCAGGCCTTTGCCACTTCCACCAGCACGGAGTAGAACGTTGCTCCCGCGCCAATATCAGTCAACTGCTCGCTCGTCAGCGCGTTGACATTTACGCCACAGTCATTGAATTTGGCCCAGTCCAACCGCCCCGCTACAACACCTTCTGCAACCCTGCCATCGACCAGAGCCGTCAGCAGGATTTCTCCGCGATCGTTCCACACGCGAACTTTGTCGCCATCCGCAATGCCCCGCACTTTCGCATCGGTCGGATGCATTTCCAGCCGCTGGCTGGTGCGCGCCTCCATCTTGCGGTGCCCGTCAAGATTCGCAAAGGTCGAATTCATATAGTTGTCGGCTTTGCGGCTCAGAAACTCCAGCGGAAACCGCTCCGCTCCTTTACCCCAGCGCGATTCGGTGGGTGGAGTAAAGGCGGGGACCGGATCATGCCCCTGCGCCTCCAGTGTTGCCGAATAAAACTCGATCTTTCCCGATGGCGTTGGAAGCGGTCCCGAAGCATAGGGCAGAAACGGTGCGCTTTCCGGCTCGCAATGAAATGCCAGCGGAATGTGCCCCCGCTCCTTTAAGTCCTCGAAGCTGATGTGCTCCATGCCGGGGTTCTTTGAGCGACCGTCGAATCCAATTGACAACGCCTGCCGGATCAACTGCTCTTCGGTGTCGCGGAAACACTGTTCAGTGAAGCCCATGGTCTGGGCCAGTTGGCTGAAGAGCCACACATTCGAGCGCGCCTCACCCGGAGGTTCGATAGCCTGATTCGATAGCTGCACGAAGTAGTGCCCGTAGGCGCCTTGAATATCAGTGTGTTCGAGGAACGTCGTGGCAGGCAGAACGTAGTCGGCGTAGTCGGTGGTGTCGTTGAAGAACAGGTCATGCACCACCGTGAACAGGTCTGTCCGCGCCAACCCGCGGCGCACGGCGTTGTGGTTCGGCGCAACCGCTCCGGGATTCGAGTTGTACACAAACAGTGCATGCACTGGCGGGCCGCCCAGCACATCGGCTTCGGGTTCCGCCGTACGAGACTCTGATCGCTGTTCCCTGACGCCTGTACCCTGCGTCAGCGCCTGGCCCAGCGACGACATGTTGACGATACGGGCTTCACGGCCGAGCGGCGAATCGAGCGCCAGGTCCCTCCGCTCCAGTTCCCTCTTGTTCCACGCAAACGCGCCGGATGTCGATAATGCTCCGCCGCCGCCGCGATACTTCCACGCCCCGGTAAGTGCCGGCAGCATGGCAATGGCCCGCACCGCGGTGCCGCCGTTTTCGCAGCGCTGCACGCCATAGTTCAGGCGCAGCGCGGCCGGCAGCGTGGTCGCGTATTCGCGCGCGAGCTGTTCCACTTCGGCAGCGGTCATGCCTGTCCATGCTGCGACGCGATCGGGCGTGTATTCGCGAGCCCGCTCGGCAAGCTGCGCAAACCCGTGCGTCATCTCGTCAATGTAAGCGCGATCTTCGAGGCCTTCGCGCAAAATCACGTGCATCATCCCCAGCGCCAGCGCGGCATCCGTTCCGGGCCGGATCGCAATATGCCAGTCGGCGAGCGCGGCCGTACGCGTCTTGTAGGGATCGATCACGATCAGCCGCGCGCCGTTGCGACGCGCCTGCTCCACCATAGGCCAGAGATGGATATTGTTGCCGTGGATGTTCGCGCCCCAGGCCACGATCAGTTTCGCGAGGCTGAAATCTTCGGTTGGCGTTCCAAGTTTCCTGCCGTAAACGAGGCTCCAGGCCACGCCGCCGGCCTCGGAACAGATCGTGCGGTTGAGCTGGCTGCCGCCCAGGCGGTGAAAGAATCGCCGGTCCATCGACCCGAATCCGAGCACACCGATGGTGCCCGCATAGCTGTAGGGCAGGATCGACTCCGGTCCATAGTGATCGCTGATCTGCTGCAGGCGGGCCGCGATGTCTCCCAGCGCCTCATTCCAACTCACGCGCTCAAAGGCTTCGTGCTCCTCGCCTCGTTTCAGCGACCCTTTCGCGATGCCGGTCTTTCTGCGCAGCGGGTAGAGGATGCGCTGCGGCGCGTAGACCCGGTCGAGGTACTTCGCTACTTTGCCGCACAGAAATCCCTGCGTAACCGGCTGCGAAGGGTCGCCCTGCACTTTAACGGCGCGCCCGGCAGAGTCAACGGTTACGAGAACGGCGCAACTGTCCGGGCAGTCGTGCGAGCAGACCGTGTGCACTACGCGCAATGGGGATGTTGCGGGCGCAGCCGTCATGGACTCATTGTAAGCTGATTGCGTATCCCCGAGCCTCGGAGGTCAGCCCATGAATCGTACCCTGACGTTCCTCTTCGTTCTCTTTGCCGCTATTGCACCCCTGGCACCCTCGCAATCCGCGAAGCATGCCGCAACCTCGGCCGCTGACGAAACAGAGATTCGCGCCGCCATCGACGCCCAGTCCGAGGCATGGAACCGCGCCGACATCCCCGCTTTCATGCAGGCGTACGAAGACTCGCCGGACACCACCTTTATCGGCACCACGCTCGGCAAGGGCTACCAGCCAATCCGCGAGCGTTATCTGCGCAACTACACCACCCCTGAACAGATGGGCAAGCTCACCTTCAACGATCTCGAAGTCCGCCTGCTCCCGAACTCCTGCGGCAGGACGGAGTACGCCATCGTTACCGGCAAATTCCACCTGAACCGCACCGCGCACGGCGAGGCCAAGAAGGATGACGGTATCTTTTCTCTGGTATGGCACAAAGGTCCTCATGGGTGGAAGATCATCGTGGACCACACGAGCTAGGTTCGACTCCGGCGGCAAACAGAATTTGCTTGCCAACGACCCAGTTAAGCCCCATACTTCCGTGAATCTTCCGCGCCTGTCCGGCTTAAAGGCGGTTCAGTAAGAGCCCGGTGGACCTCTTTCGTATCTTCAGGGCCGATCGGAGTTTCAAATGGTCGCCCGTGCCAGGAGGAACTCATTGCCCGATCTTTCCCTACCTGATCTCACCTGCCAAACGCCGAGATCAAACGCACCGCGTTGCCACCGATTAAGAATCACAGCATTTTTCGCAGTGGCGCCGTGACCGTAGATGTGTTCCCCAACTGGGATTCCATTTACAAGGATGACACCCAGTTTGTTGATCGCTGGCACAAAGTTCATCCCGACATGGAACTCGGCACAACCTTTGAAAAATATCAAAAGCTGCGCTCTCTTGCGAAATCGCAGCTCTACGTGGTGCAGGATCTAATCCAGGCAACCAGGTAGCCGGATGATCTCAACACACAAAAAGCCCGCCTCACGGCGGGCTTTTTGCTTTGAAGTGCAGACAACACCTGCTCGATGCGGTGCACTCTCGCCTGAAGTTACGTGGCGGTCGTTCTCAAGTCAATCCACTGTTGGGTAACAAATTGGAATACTTTAGTGCCTATCCGACGGTTACGGTTCGTCGAAGAATCCGAGTTGTCTGGTGGTCTATATGCCACGAAATGCAAGACCAGTTTGCCTATGCTCCGCGCGCGTCAGGATGCCGGGAGAGCACATTCAGCACATGCTCCGGATGAAGCGGCCGCGGCAAAAACTCGAATCCGAGACCATGAATCAATTGAATCATTGCCGCAGACACAGCATGGGCGGTAAACAGGATGATCCGGCAGTCGGGATGCAGCACGTGAATGCGCTTTGCCGCCTCGATTCCATCGAGCCGGCTCATGCGAATGTCGCTGAGCACGACATCGGGTCGAAACCGCCCGGCCAACTCGAGAGCTTCTTCTCCGCTATAGAGCGCAACGGGCTTGAATCCGTGCTTTCGCAAAATGTCTGAAAGGGTGTCGGCAAGAACGCGGTCATCGTCGATCACCAGCACCGTTCGGTCTTCAGATTCCGCAATCATGGATCCTCCCAGTTCGGCGCGACAAAGAACTCACAACCGCTCACTTGATTTGATGCACACGGCGCCTACGATAGAAAGGCGGACATTACAAGCATGAGTGCAATTTCATCAATGCAATCAACTAGATACACGCGACTTTAAACAACCCCGTCTTCGACCCCGGCATCTCTGTGAAGGTGCGGTCGTGTGTAGAGAAAAACGTCGCCGGAAGTCACTCATTTTGTTGAGGTGTCCAGTGAGTTCCGCTATATCCTGCATTGTTATTAAATCTGATCGTCAGTCGGGAAAAATCCCCCTCTTGGGTGAGAGCGTTCGGGTAGAAGACCGGAGCGGCTTCTTCGTGGTGATGCATGTCGATCGACATCGCCGCGTGGCCCAACTCATGGAACGAAGCGGCAAGCATCGTCTTGTCGATGTTCCCTTCTCGTCCGTGCGCCCTTTGAAGCGGAATCTTTCTCAGGTGATCCGTCGTTTTCTCGACACCCGGGATGAGGCAGTGAAGCACCCGCCCCGCCATGAAACCTGAACCATATTCGCAGATTGGCATGCTAGGTCTGGTTTACCTGTAGATCGGGACAGCTGACATTGCAGACTCTCTCCCGGGAAACCTACCTTGAATTGGCAGCTGGGATAAACTCTCCCTTAGTCATGAGCTGCCTCTTTTGCCGGATCATCGAAGGAAGCATTCCCTCCAAGGCCGTCTACCAGGACGACCAATGCTACGCTTTTGCCGACATCAACCCACAGGCGCCAGTGCATGTGCTGATTGTTCCGCGTGAACACATCGGCTCGATTGGCGAGGCAACCAAAGAGCAAAGCTCCCTGGTTGGCCATCTGCACTGGGTGGCAGCGGAGCTTGCGCGCAGTAAGGGACTGACCAAAGGCTACCGTACCGTCATCAACACTGGAGACGACGGGGGCCAGACCGTCGATCATCTTCATGTCCACCTGCTGGGTGGACGGCCGATGTCGTGGCCGCCGGGGTAAGAGCAGTCCTCGACACCAAAAGAAAAGGGCACCAACAATCGAGTCGGTGCCCCTTTCCTATTCGCTGTTCTTCTTAGACCGGCTGCGGCATATTGTCGTCTTCCTCTTCCAATCCATAACGGCGCAGGAGGTTGGGGAGGCTCTGCGAAAACGCCGAGCGCGGCATTACCGTATCGCATCCGGCTTCGATGGCCTTCATCTTCAGGTCGCCCTGCAGATGGTTGAGGAATCCGATAATCGATGTCGCCTTTTTGAATTTCGTTTTGAATTTCGGAATCAGCGTCATCGGCTTCGCGTTCAGATTGTTCAGATCGAAGACCACCAGAGTTGGGCTTCTCTGCCTCAGGAGAGTCGATGATGCGCGCGATGGTCTCTTTCTCGCCCTTCACAAACTCCACCTTGACGCCCAGCTTTTTCGCCGACTCCTGGATCTTTGCCTGGAAAAACAGATCGTCAATGAAACAGAAGATGCGCGTGGGGGCATCGGCTTTCACCGGAACTGCCGGCGAACCGACGTTCACGTCGTTGTAGTATCCGTGGTGCCCGTTGCCGGCAGTGGGAATCGTGGAAGGAGGTCCATCCGCAACGTTGCCATTGACGGTGCGATAGCTGTGATCCATCGGACCTACAAAAGTCCGCGGGCCCTTCTGCCGCTCTTTGCGCCGGCCGTTGTGTTGCGGGGCGATGCTGTTGCCCGGCTGCGGCTGCGGCGCATTGGTCTTCTGCTGAAAGAATTTCTTCTTTTTCCGGTGCCGGCCTGAACCCTGCTTCGGCGGTCCGCCTTGTTGCTGCGGCGGTTGTTGCGCAGCCTGCATCTGCGGCTGAGTCGATTGCGGCTGATTCTGCTGAATCTGCCCCTGCGGCTGACCGCTCTGCTGGTTCGACTTGTTTTTGCGACGACGCCTGCGGCGCCGATGTCCTTGCGACTGTCCCTGGCCATTGGCCTGGGCTGACCCCTGCTCGGGCTGGGGTATCGTCGGTTCTGTTGTCATGCGTGCACTTCCTGGCACTTTGCTATGGGTTGCATTACTTCTCTCGCTTCAGCTTCCATCTCTGGCGCTGCTGAAATCTTCAACTACCGGCTGCAGTTCCCGCCCTGACGCGAGCGCCGCTGCGGGCAGCATTCCGCTTGTCGTTGAAACCGCGCAATTTGCCGAGGGAACACTATTCTCGAACGCAATCTGCCACGACATTTGCGTACCCACGACGCGCTAGCGGTGGGTGTACCTTTCCTGCCCGGCGCATTGCAGCTTTCCCGTTTACTCCACCGACAGTTCCTTGTCGCGAAGATCCCTGCCGGGAATAACCGCTATTCCTTCGATGCGAATCCAGGGCCAAACATCCAATCAAAACGCTTAGGTCTTCCGCCCGATCCACCTGCAACAGCAATCTCCAGTTGTCCTGATCGGTGCGACTTAGCCTGCGTTTCCTGGGGTGATGCCTGTCCTATAGGATTCTTCGCCGCTTTCGCCTCTTCGGCTGACTTGGTTGCGAAGTATCTTTTGTAAGCGGCGAGCCGACTCTGCCCTGATCTGGGTGGTTCGCTTCAGCCGCTTGATAGGCAAACTTGATACTACAGGCTCCCACGCCACCGCGCAAGTATTCCTCACTCCCACATCGGCGGTACGGGCGTTAACCGCCAGGGAACCCCCGTCGTACTGTGACTCTCGCGGAGCGGCATGCCTCTGACGCACGAAACGCCACTCAATCGAGTGGCGTTTCGTGTCCCTGCGCTGGTCACTGGCCTCCCAGCAAATTACGGGCGGTGGTTATTTCCACCGCGCCCTTTACAGGCTCTCCCGGCCGGTCTGCCGCTTCGATGGCGGCTGCTCTTGCCGAGCGTCTGCTGTTTTTGCGGGCTGGCCGGAATTCTTCCAGCAGCCGGTACATCACTGGCACCCTCTAGTATAGCAATCGAAGTGCCGTTCTGGTTTTTGTTTGCTTTCATTAAGTTGCAGGAGACGCAATGCCTCGGGCGTTTCGATTCTGGTAAACCGAAGTGGCGGAACTTCAAAAAATAGTAGATTCCCTGATGGTAAAAGAGTCGGAAACCCGAATCCAGTGCCACCAGTTGAAGTGACCCAGCAGCGCTGAGGTGGTGCTTATCGGACGAGCCGAGTCCGACTAAGCTCTCGAGTTCTACCGCTGGCAGTGGGCGCAGTAATGGGTGCTTCTGCCTGCGACCACGATGCGCTTGATCGCATTACCGCATTTCAGGCAGGGCTCACCGGTACGCTGGTAGACACAGTGCTCCAACTGGAAGAATCCGCGCACACCCGCTGCATCGACATAGTCGGAAACCGACGAGCCGCCGAGCCTGATCGCCTGTTCCAGCACCTCGCGGAGTGAGAGCCGTAGTTTTTCGAGTTCAACGCGCGTGAGCCGTCCTGCCCTGCGCCGCGGACGGAGACCTGCGCGAAACAGCCCCTCATCCGCGTAGATGTTCCCTACGCCCGCCAACAGGGTTTGATTCAGCAGCGCAGCTTTAATCGCGAGTTTTCGTCCGCGAAACAGCTCTGCAAACTCTGCCGGCTCGATCGCCAGCGGCTCCGCACCCGGTCCAGTGAACTGCTGCCCTTTGCGCAGATCGCGGAACTCAAGCCTGCCAAATCGGCGGGGATCAACGAAACGCACTTCGCGTCCGCTCGCGAGCCGCAGCCGGGCATGGGTATGTTTCGCAATGGGCGCGTCGGGGGTAGTAACGAGCAGTCTCCCCGTCATGCCGAGATGCACGATCCATTGCGCGGCGACCGCGGACTCGTGGCCAGGCGCGGACTTCTTTCGATCGTGACCGTCACTGTCGTCGCCCAACTCGACCACGATATGCTTGCCGGTCCGGTGGACGGAGAAGATCTTTCGGTCCCTCAACGCATCGGCCTGTCGAGCGGCCGGCGTCTTGAAGGGTTCGCGATGCGTGCCGAACCAAACCTCAACAATGCGATCCCCACGCACGCGTGCGTCGACTCCGCGTGCGATCGTCTCTACTTCAGGCAGTTCAGGCATCGGCTTATTTTAGAGGGAAAGACCGGGCCACATTCTTCGGATAACTTCCCTGGCGAATGCTTTGCGGAGGCTAGTGCGGATCTCCTGTTTCCCGGATCCTGCTGGCTTCGAAGCTGACGATGCGCCAGACGCCGCGCGGGTCCTTAACGTAAACGCGTGTATACCGGTAGCTTCCAGAGATGTTGCCCTCGGGACCTGTGGCGCTCACCTCTGCGCGCGAGGTCACCAGGGCTGTCGTCCCATACATGCGAATTTTTCTGTCGGTGAGCGCAATGGACTTGAAGTGCACGGTGCCCGATCGCAGGTTGGCCAGGGCCTGTTCCTTGGACTGCAGGATGCCGGTTGGGGTGATGGCGATGTAGTCGTCGGCGAGCAGAGCATCCATTGCCGAGATGTTGCCCTTCAACACAGCATTGCGCCAAGCATCTTCGAGATGTTCGATCTGGTGCCGCGTCTCATGCTTCTCCGCGCGCGGCATGGCGGGCAGCCTGTCTGCCACAAACATCAGCAACCCGAAGGCAAGGCCCATCGCAAGACAATGGTCCCGGCTCGTTTTCAAACTTGGCCTGCGCATTCCCATAAGCGTAACGGATGGTATCCCCGAACTGCTGTGATGGTCAATGCGCGCGGCATGAATGTTTCGTCATGCGAAATCCATAGGTCATTCGACGGCGTAACCAAAGGAATGTTCACGCGGGTTGTCCGCCCAACGGAAAATGTGCGGCTGCACTCAGCAAAGTGATCCGTCGGATTTCAGCTGGCGCCGTTAGGCGGAAGCGATACAGGGATGTCGCGGGCGCCGAATCGATCGCTCGTGCCCCGATGCGATAAGAACGCGGGGCTAAAGACAACGCCGGGGTCCGCAGCGGAAACTGCGAACCCCGGAGCGACGCGTCGGAATGTGTCCTCAGTCGTTGCCGTGATCCGACTTGGCGTCGAACAAGTCCGACATGACGCTTACGTTTGAATCGCAGGCATGGTTGAGACAGGGCAGGCCGAGACCTGCTTCAATCGACTTCAGCAGCGAGAAGCTGTTGTAGTAGGTCGAGCTCTGCACTCCGCTTTTTCCGTAATTTGTTTCGACCGTAAGAACCACGCGGTTCTGGTTCTGCGGCGGAAACAGTCCGGAGAGCACGGTGGTGCTGCCGCTGTAGTCATTCTCATCCCACACGATCACGATGGCGTTACGGCCCCTCTCCCATGACGGCGAAGCATGGATAGCCTTCACCAGGCGCTCGATGGTGGCGTCGCCCTGCTGAATGAGCCCGGGATTGAGTCCAACCTGCGTGCCGTAGGTATACCCGCTGTCGTTCTGGCCGTAGTCAAAGGCGCAGAATGCATCGCCGTTGCCTCTGCCGTGCTGGTCGTCGCACTGGTTGGGCGCAATGAAGGCAAAATCAGGAACGTGTCCGCTCTTGAGGTCCGCATAAAGGCCGCCGCGATCCATCGAAACCGACGACGTTGGCCAGACTGCTGTCGTGGTCATAGCCTTCCTGAATGCCGGCAAAGTAAGCGAATGGATTGTGTTTCACGGCATAAAGCTGCACCACACTTGACGACGTAAGCGGAGCAAGCTTAGAGAAATCTGAAAGGTTGGTCGCTGTGCCGTTGCTGTAGTTCACGCCGTAGATCGAACCGAGGGGCAGGCTCTCCTGGTAGGACTTCCATTCCATTCGGGCGTCATCGAGCTGATCGGCGATGGTTTTGCCTACCGTGTGGGCAGCCGGGACGGACTTCACTCCGTCGATATCGGCCAGCGCAACAAAAGGACCACCGACTTCGTTCCATGTATCCACTGCAGGCGTCGCGGCGTCTGTGCCGGTTCCGGAAATGGGGCAGATGGTGCCGGTGTCAACCGGAACTGGCGCGTTCCCGCCACCGTTGTCTGCGTTGACGATCGTGGTCGCTATGTTCGGGGAACACGATGTACTGCCCCAGTCCGGCGCATGGTCGCTGCGGACCCCGAAATTGGATCCTCCTACGACTTCCAGATAGTTTGTGAGGCTGGGATGCCCGACGGCAAAATAGTTGGTTGCGAGATTGACCTTACCGGTTGCGATCAGGCGGTTCAGATAGGGTTCATTCGGATTGCCAATGACCTGCTGATAGCCGTGGTTCTCCATCATGATCAGAAACATATGATCGAGATGAGGAATATCGCTCTTGATACGGTCGTTCTGGGCGAATCCTGTGGTTGCGAGCGCCCCGGCGAAGGCACCGAGTACTGCTGCTTTTCTAAACATGGAGGCAGACCTCTTGAATTTGAGTTTGGGAAGCGCCGGCTGAAGATCAACCTTGCCGCGCCAGACTGAATCTCTGCCAAATGTATGAATGGGTCTTTAAGCAGCTGCGAATAAATGTAGAATCCGGGTTGAAGGCGCCACGCGCTGCTCGGGAAATGACTGTTACTGTATCGGCGCTCGCAGTGAAAAGAAGGCCCGCGCGTTCGCCCGGTCGATGGGCTTCGATGTTTCGAGCACGATTTTTACAGAACGAAAGGGAGCGTCGGCCTTGCGCGACTTCGCGCTGCTTAGTCCACCAGTGCGGCCAGGTCCTCGCGGCTGCGTTCAAGCATTTTCTGGTAAAGGCCGGCTACCGCATACTTCTTGAAGTGGGGTGATTGGCGGTGCGCCTCTTCCGCCTTCTGGTCCCTGTATTGCTCGTAGATGAGCACAGCGCACGGCTCGCCCTGCACCCAGTGCGGAATGTAGTTAACGCATCCGGGCTCTTGGCGCGAAGCCTCAGTGAGCGCCTGCAGAATCTCGGCAATCTCCGCCCGATCTTCCTGGGCGAACCTCAACCGGACAGTAAAGCTGATCATGGGGAACACTTCCTCAAACCAAGGTGGATACTGCGGTCGTCAGTTCAGTCTATGCGTTAATCTCGTCGAGCGCCGCGGCAAATTCCGGGAGCACCATCGTCTGTTCGCGGTCAGGTCCCGTGGAAACCATACCGATCTTCGCGCCGCTTTCGCGTTCCTGAAAGCGCAGATACTCCTGCGCGGCTTTCGGCAACTTATCGAATTCGGTGATGCCTTCCGTTGATGTGCGCCAACCCTTGAGTGTTGTGTACACAGGTTTGATGCGTTCCAGTCCCTGCACGTCGGCAGGAACCTCGTCGCTGACTTTGCCGTCAATCTGGTAGCCAACACAGATCGGAATCTCCTCGAGTTCGTCGAGCACATCCATCTTGGTCACAACAAGCCACTCTGCGCCATTGACCTGGTTCGAGTAGCGCAGCAGAGGAATGTCGAGCCAGCCGCAGCGTCGTGGACGTCCGGTGACTGCGCCATATTCGTTTCCGCGGGCGCGAAGCTGGTCGCCGACGGGATCGTGAATTTCGGTCGGGAACGGTCCTTCGCCGACGCGCGTCACATAGGCCTTGGTCACCGAGATCACGGTGCCGATCGCCGTAGGACCCACGCCTGTTCCGGTTGCTGCGCCCCCCGCCGTTGCGGACGAGGACGTCACAAACGGGTAGGTGCCGTGATCGATGTCGAGCATGGTGCCCTGCGCACCTTCAAACATCACCGATCCGCCCTCGGCAATGATTTTGTGGAGCATCCGACCGGTGTCAGTGACGAAGGGGCGCACTTCTTCGGCGGCGGCAGCATATTCGTCGTACATCTTTTCGGGATCCAGCGGATCGGTGCCGAACAGGGCATGGGCGATGGCGTTCTTCTCTCCGCAGGCGGCCTCGATGTGCTGACGCAGCAGCGACGTGTTGAGCAGGTCGACGATGCGCAGCCCGCTGCGAGCCATTTTGTCTTCGTAGGCCGGACCGATGCCGCGGCTGGTTGTGCCGATGCGCTTTCGTCCCGGCGCGCTCTCAGCGGCCAGTTCGATCATCCGGTGGTAAGGCAGAATCACCTGCGCGCGATTCGAAACAAACAGCTGGCCGTCGACTTCAACGCCCAGCCCGCGCAGCTTGGCGACTTCTTTCAGAAAGGCGATCGGGTCAAGAACCACTCCGTTGCCAATTACGCCCACGCAACCCGGCCGCAGCACGCCGCAGGGAATAAGCTGCAGCACAAACTTCTGCCTGCCATGAATCACGGTATGCCCGGCGTTATGGCCTCCGGCGTAGCGCGCCACGGTGCTGAAGCGCTCGCTCAGCACATCGACAATCTTGCCTTTACCCTCGTCGCCCCACTGGGCGCCTAACACAACTGCCGTCTTCGCTCGCATCCCTGCCCACTTCCCTGAAAAGTCGCACAATCCGGCCTGCCACCACCTCGGGTTGTGCAGGCAAAAAGAGCGGCGCAATCACCCTGCACCACGAACGATTCTAAACCCTCGGCGAGAATGAATAGTTGAGGTGAGAGACGACAGCGAGACGACAGACGGTTCTGAGTTCAAGGTTCCTGTTTCACAGCTCTACTGTGCACGAGCCGGATGCGGCTCGGTTTGCGGAGCCACTAGACGGTATCCCGACGGAACATCGAAGTGCGACGGGTCGACCGGCGCTGAGGAGAAATTCGACGTGGTTATCTGCGTTTCCATCAGGATGGCGCTCGTTGGTTGAGCCTGATCTGCGTTCTGGACCGGAGGCGGATCCTGCTTCTTTTTGCCGAAGCCTCCAAAGCCGAAATGGCTGGTAAGCGCCGAGGTCAAGCCGGCCTTTGCGACGTCGCCTTTGCTGGGTCCTGCCGGCTCGGCAGGCGTGGGAGCTTCCGACGCCGCGGGAAGCGGCTGTCCATTCATTGTCGTTCCCATGCGCATCACCTGCATGATCGGAACGCCATCGAGCTTCTGCATCTCCTTGGCCATGTCGCCGAGAGCCTGGTTGGCGCCGGGATTCTGCGCGAGCATCTTACTGAAGTCGTAGCCAAGGGCTCGCGTGGCGTCGGCCATCTTGGCGGCCATGCGGCGATAGAAATCGCGCACTTGATCGTAGCCGGGAACCTCAGGCACCATCCACATATCGTTGGTGATGGCCATGTTGCCCGATTGCTGGGTCTGCGTGTTGGTGGCCGTCATGGTCATGGTGAGGATGGCTTCGTTGCTATCGAGGCCGCTGATCACTTTTGTCGCGCCGGTCTTGCGCACCTTTACGTCGAAGCTCATCTTTACATCCTGCGCATCCGGTTCGGGCTTCGCGGCCGGTTGCGCAGCCTCCTGCTTCTCCATCTGCTCGCGCGCGTTCTCCATCGCCTGCTTTATCTGGTCGAAGGTCATCACCGTGTAGGTCTTCTTCTGGACGTCGATCTGTGTGATCGTCTCCTTGTCGAGGTCGATGATCTCTATGGATTCTGGCGAGACGTTGGCCAGCCTGTTGTCTTTCAGATAGATAGTGGAAACGACGGGGTCCCCCATATGGCGCGCCTGCGAACTGATAAAACCGACGGACTTCATCATGTGGAGCAGCGAACCACCGGTGAGTTGGGTGGTCTGCTGATAGGTGTAGTCACCGGCATGGAGAGCAGTTGGAATTGCGAACGCAAGGAGGAATGCAAAGCGTTGTGCCTGGGGAAACATGGGGACCTCCCGATAGAATCGGCGGCAGAAGTGGAGAACCAGCAGCGAAGTACGCGATTGGCCCGCAGTCTACCCGCTCAGATAGTGCGCGTCAACGGAAGATCGTTTCGAGGGATTTGCAGCTCAATTTTTTGCAAATCGGTTCTCTCTCCGTGCATTTGCAGCCTCGTAGATGCAATCAACTTCCTGTCATCCTGCCTACCCACTGGTCGCCGTCGAGGTGCGCATCAGGCCGATTTGCGCTTGGCGGACTTGGCAGGCGTCTTCACGATGCCAATTCCTTTTGCCGGCGGTTTCACGCTCTTGGGCGGTTTCTTGTCCGAGCGCGTGTCCGGTCCGATGCTCTTCCGCAAGGCATCCATGAGGCTGACCACATTGTTTGTGCGCTGCCTGGTCGGCGCCTCATCAATGGACACGGGCAGGTGATTGACCTTCGCTTCCACAAGAGCTTTCACCGCTGTTTCGTAGCCATCTTCGAACTTGCCGATATCCAGCTTGGTCGACATCTTCGCGATCAGAGTCTCAGCCAGCTGCAGGGAATCGGAGTCGATGGCCGGCTGCTTGATGTCGCGGAAGTAGTCTGCCCGATTGCGCAACTCGTTCTGGTAGCGGAGGGTGTAGGCCATCATTCCGGGACTGTCGGCGCCTGCTGGCACCAGGGCGATAATGTTTTCGCGGCCGGAGAAGGATACTTTCCCTATCGCAGCCTTGCCGGTTTTCACCAGCGCCTGCCGGACCACGTTGAAAGCTTCCGCCGACATGTCGTTCTCGGGAGTGACGAAGTAGGGCTTCTCAACATATTCGGGGTTCAGGTCGGCAAGGTCGACAAACTGCGACACGGCGATGGTGTGCTTGGAAGGGATGCGCAGGTTTTCGAGTTCGCTGGGCTCGATGATGACGTATTTGCCCTTGCTGTACTCGTAGCCCTTCACGATTTCGTCGTTTTCGATAGCCGTGGTGGCTTCTTTGCTTTCGGCCGCGCTCTCCAGCACTTTCTGGTGGCGGATGCGCTCGCCGGTGCGGCGGCTGATCTGATGAAAGCTGATCTGGCCTTTGCTCTCGGTGGCAACGTAGAGGCTCACTCCAAACGCCACGAGCGAGATTTGAACGTTGCCGGACCAATAAGGACGCGCCATGAAACCTCCAAAAGGGCGGGCCGGAACGAGCAGAGGAAGCGCAAACCCGCAGACTGAGGAGTTTAGCGCATTTCGTAAACGTCGGAGAAGTGTATATGTAGTAAACGACAGGACTTTCGTGTTATCTTCGCCTAGCCCCATAGCTCGCAAATTCGAGATGAAGAACAACCAAAAATCATCCGTCGACATGGGCAGAACCGACTTGGTGCATTCCGGGCATCCCACCGGTTTGGGGTTTCCTCAGTGGGTGAACTCGATGCCGCGCCCGAGCACCACGATGTATGCCACGCCGAAAACAGCCGCGACTATCCACCATGCCATTTGGCGCGGCACCACCAGCTCTGTGTCAGGCAGCGGCCTGGGAATCATCCCATCCAGCCAGAGCATGCCGGAGGATCCGCCAAAAGCAGCGGGAATGGTGGACTCCAGCAGCAGCTTGACGCCCAGCGGATCAAAGACACCGGCAGCGCAGCTGAAAATGCAGCTGGCGAGATAGGGCAGGCGGCCGATGATGTTGTACGTGGCGCGCGTGGCGCAGAACGGTCGAACCGCGATAGCCAACAGCCACGCGACGAGCACGTAGAGTCCCAGACCGGCGATCGCCATGACTGTGCGCAGCAGGGCCTGGTGCGGCAGACCGGCGATCACCTGTTCCCAGTCCCCGAAACCGAAGATGCCGGAGAACATGAAGTAGCCGGTCCCGGAAAAGAGATTGTGCGCGGCCAGCAGCCAGCTGAAATAGCGAAGGCTGGCACGTGCCCCGACGAGATGGGTGGCCAGCAGTGCAAGTGCGCCGGCAGCGAGATTGACGAGAGTTCCTCCTGCCTCGACCCACCGATCCTCGTGCAGGCTGGAGAGATGATTGCTGGTGAGTTCGATGGGAACTCCACCGCGAAGCCACGAAGTGACGCCGTGGCCGACACCCTCATGGAGCAGCACGGTAATGCCCGTGGCGACAATTGCCATGCTGATGATGGTCGCCTTGCTATGCGCGGAAGGCATGGCGGGAATTTTATCTTACTATCGAGACCCGCCGCCGTCCCTGCTACGCCCTTCTCTCAGCCAATTTCCGCGCACAAAGAGAACTTGTTAACCATATCCCGGTTCATCCGTTGTTCTCGATAGAAGGGCCGGGAAGGTCTCTTCGATTTCGAGGGAAATATGCAAATTCACCGCCTGGTTTATCGGGTTCTTTCTGCTGTTGCTCTTTCGGCATTACTTCTGGCCACCCTGGGAGTAGCCCAGCCTCGCAATTCGACCTCTGCGACCGCAACGGTTCCGAGCGCCGGGCAGGTTCCCAGCGAGCGCGATGTGGCGGAGAACCAGACAAAACTGATCGAGTTGCTGCGGCTAAGTCCGACGTTGACCACCGTGGTCGCCCGCGATCCCTCTTTGCTCTCCAATCAGGAATACGTGGCGCGGAACAATCCACAACTGGCAGCGTTTCTAGCGGCGCATCCTGAAGTCGCGCGAAATCCTGAGTTCTACCTGTTCTCGCATCTGAAGCATGACGACGGACAGCCCGATGAGGCGCTGGAGCGGGCAGTTTGGCCGGACGTGTATCGCTCGCAGCCCCGGGAGTCTTCATTCGAGCACGTATGGGGCGATGCCGTTCCTCTGTTGGCTTTTGCGTGCGGTCTGACCGGCATATTCGTTCTGGCGCGCATGTTTGTCGAGAATCGCCGCTGGAGCCGCATTTTCAAACTTCAGAGTGAAGTGCACGGCAAGCTGATCGACAAGTTCACCAGCAACCAGGAACTGGCTTCGTACATGGAGACCGAGGCGGGCAGAAAGTTTCTGGAGGCTGCGCCGATTCCTCTCGGCATTGAGCAGGACCGCCGCATGCCGAGCGCCGTCGCGCGTATTCTCACGCCGCTGCAGGCGGGCATCGTAATGGTGCTGCTGGGCATTGGGCTGCTCTCGCTGCGCCATGCAGGGCCGGATATGGATCAACCGATGCTGGTCTTCGGAACGGTGGTGCTGATGCCCGGAATCGGCTTTATCATCTCAGCAGGCGTTTCGTGGCTGCTGGCGGCCAAGCTGGGCTTGATGCCCACTGACACGACTGGATCAGGCAGATTCGATTCGCCACTCGGCGTTTCCTCGGGATTCAAGGACAGGCAGTGAGTCGCGAGGAGCACGGTGAAGGTGAGGAAGCAGAGGCCCATGCGCTGGGAATCGACCATTCCGAACGTACTGGCAGGCGAGGGACAACCCCTCGCCGCCGGTGCGTGCGCCACGTCGATGGATAACGAGCAGTTCGCCGGTTTCTACGCGCGCTCGGCCCGTTCGCTTTGGGCCTACCTCGCGCGCGTGAGCCGCGATCGCGCGCTCGCCGACGATCTGACACAGGAAAGCTATGTGCGATTCCTTTGCGCGAACCATCCTGCGGATGGCGAAGTGGCAGCGCGGAAGTATCTGTTTCGCATTGCAACCAATTTGTTGCGCGATCACTGGCGGCGTCCGCAAGCCTCATCGATCGACGACATGCCTGAGGAGCTATTTACTGCGAGTGGCGGCCAGGGGCAGGCGGATTCGCTTGCGATGCTTGGCCCGGCGATGGCGCAAATGCGGCCCCGCGATCGACAGCTGCTGTGGCTGGCGTATGCCGAAGGCTACTCGCATCACGAGATTGCGGAAGTGACGGGACTGGCGTCGGCGAGCATCCGATTGCTCTTGTTCCGCGCGCGCAGAAGGATGGCGCGATTGCTACGCGAGCGAGGTGAAGCATGAGTCCGTTTACATGCACGCGCGAGCGAGAGGTGACGGAGCTGCTGCGCCAGGGCTACTGGCCTGAAGCTTGCCCAGAGGAACTGCGCGCGCATGTCGAGACTTGCCGGAGTTGCTCCGATCTCGTGCTTGTAAGCCAGGCACTGCAGGCTTCGCGCAGGCAGACACTGGACATTCCACGCCTTGAATCCCCCGGTGCCTTGTGGTGGCGCGCCCAGCTGCGGCGGCGCAATGCGGCAATCGAGACGGTAGGTCGCCCGATCCTGGGTGCGCAGATCTTTGCGTTGACGCTGATGATCGTCGTCGCCGTTTGTGGGCTGGTGTGGAGAGGAAATCTCGTAAAAGACTGGCTGGCTAATCTGCCGCAGGCGCTGCATCTCGAAGCGCTGGTGCCGGCCGCGCTCACGCAATCCGACGGCATGGGCTGGATCGTGCCCGCACTGGCAATGGTGGCGCTGCTGAGCGGCGTTGTGGTTTACCTGGCCACAGAAAAGCAATAATCCGGTTGCATGTTTCATCTTTTAAAAGCTGATTTCGAAGATTGCCCGAAGGCATGTACGATACGGCTGCAGAGGGTATAGCCATGCCGACCTATGTCATTCTTCTTCGCGCCGTCAATCTTGCGGGTCATGGGAAGCTGCCCATGGCCGACTTCAGAAAGATGCTGACGGGGCTTGGATTCGAGAAGGTCGAGACATACATCCAGAGCGGCAACGCGGTTGTCGACGCGAAAGGTTCGGCGGCAAAGGTCGTGGAGACAGTTGCAGCGGGTCTGGAGAAGCTGATGGGCGCACCGTGCGGCGTAGTCGTCCGGACAAATGAACAGTTGGAACGTGTGATCCGCGAGAATCCCTATGCGGCCGCGGCGGCAGCGAAAGGCTCCTCGGTGCACGTCGCGTTCTTCGCCGGGCCTGCCGGGCCGCAAGCGACAGCCGGGCTTGATCGGATCATTTCGATGTATCCCCAGCGGCGAGACCGGTATCACCTGGCCTCAGACACGCTCTACCTGTACCTGCCCGACGGCGTGGCGGAAACGAAGTTTACGGGCAAGGCGCTCGACAAAGCGATCGGCGTGATGGGGACCGCGCGCAACTGGAACACTGTTCTCAAGCTGCATGCGATGTCAAAGCGCTAGGCACTTGATTTCGGCGATCTGAAGCATTCGGTGAGTTATCTAGTTCGCAGCGAGCACGGCGTCTGCGATGCGCGCGGCTTCGATGGCCGGGCGAGCATTATGCACACGGATGATCGACGCTCCGTGCAGAATTGCCGTAACCAGTGCCGCGATGCTGGCGATTTCGCGGGACTTGACGGGCGCCGAATCACCACCAAAGAGCGGTGCCAGCGTGTGGCCCAGGAAGGATTTGCGCGAAACACCCGCGAGAAGCGGGCGACCGAGTGATAGAAATTCAGCCTGATGCGCGAGCACAGTGTAGTTCTCGTCGAATTTCTTGCCAAAGCCGTAGCCGGGATCGAGGACCACAGCTTCCGCCGCAATGCCGGCGCGCACAGCAACCGCAAGACTCTCCGCAAGTCCGGCGCGAACGGTCTCCATGAGCGCATCAGCGGGCAATTTCGCCTGTGCACGCCATTCTTCGGGTCTGCCGCGTGTGTGCATCAGCACCACGCCACATCGCGATTCCGCACAAACGCCTGGCATCGCGTCATCCCAGGTGAATCCGCTGACGTCGTTGATGATCTCAGCGCCCGCGGAGAGCGCGGCGCGCGCAGCGGCGGCCTTGTAAGTGTCGGCTGAGAGGACCGCCGTGGGCTGGTGCTTGAGGATTCCCTCGATGACGGGAAGCAGGCGCGCCTGTTCCTGCTCGGCGCTGAGCGCGGATTCGGTGAGATTGCCGGCGAGCGAGCCGGGCCTGGTGCTCTCCGCGCCCAGGTCAAGCAGGTCCGCACCATCGTCGAGTAATGCGAGCGCCCCTGCCACCGCTGCCTCAGGCTCGAGAAAACGACCACCGTCGCTGAAAGAGTCAGGCGTAATGTTGACGATACCCATCACCAGCGTTCGCCGGCCTAGTTCGAGCAGGCGTGTTCGCAATTTCCAGTGCGAAATGGTGCGTTGTGAACAAGTCATCGTAATTGATCCAATTTTCAAGGCGATCAACTGTATCGATTCGATTCTATGGGGTCTGCTGCGTCCGGGGGCAGGGCGCGCAGGAATCGCAGCCTGCTAAACTCCCTGCATGTTTCCCATTCGGCGAATGCTGGCGCTCTGCCCGGCGCTGCTTCTCTTCTCCGCCACCGGCATCTATTCCTCAGACGCACCATACCCATACTGCCGCGCATCGCCCGGCTCACGCCGCGCCGTCCAAGGGCGCGATGGCCGAGCGCATTCAAGCGATCATGTCCGATCCCACGCTCAGCCATACGGAATTCGGCATTAGTGTGAGCACGCTTGATGGACAGCAACTCTATGGACTGAATGAGGGCAAGCTGTTTATCCCTGCCTCGAATGCAAAACTTGCCACTACTGCTGCCGCATTTGCGCTGCTTCCAGTGGAAAGCATGACATGGACCACCGATGTAGTTGCCGGCGGCGACGTCGATGCAGGCGGCGTGCTTCACGGCAACATTCTGATCCTGGGCTCGGGCGATCCCGACCATGAGCGGACGGCCGTATCCTTACAAGCCGCCGACTCCGCCTACACCGCAGGCTCCTGCAAATCCTCCGGCGAAGTCGCCTACGGGTACGCCGGCCGCGACCGCGACACCGCAGGAGGTAAAGGCTGAGCCGAAGGCCATGGATGTCCTGGATCTGCTGGCGGAGCAGGTGGAGCAGTCCGGCGTGCGAACGGTTATGGGCGCTGTGGTGGGCGACGACAGCTTCTTTCTCAGTGAGCCGTATGGAACCGCGTGGGCGTGGGACGACCTGCAATGGGGTTATGGGGCGCCTGCTTCGGCGCTTTCGTTTGCTGACAACGCGGTTGAATTGACAGTGACCGCCGATCCATCGAAGCCGGGCGCGACGATGGCGCAGTGGACGCCGAACATCGACTACTACACGCTTGAAAACTCGATGACGATGGCGCCGAGCGGCGATGGCGCTCATCCCGGCCTGGAGCGTAAACCGGGAAGCTTGCTGGTGAGGGCTTGGGGAACGGTCCCGCCGCAGGGTCTGCATGCTCCGCTGGCCATCGAAGATCCTGCGGAGTTCGTGGCCGCTGCATTCAAAGATGCTTTGCTGCACCGGGGAGTGAGGGTCGTTGGTGATCCGACTTCAGCGCATCGCCTTTCGACCGGGACGGGGGACTTCAGCGCGGAACGTTCCGAGCCGCTGAAGCTGGCGCCGCGCATGCTCGATACCGTTGAAGCTCCGCTCGACAACCGCAAAGTGCTGGCGAAGCATGTTTCTGTGCCGGTTGCGCAGGACATCATGGTGACCAACAAAGTCAGCCAGAACCTGCATGCGGAGCTTGCTTCTGCGGCTGCTTGGCAAGACATTTGGCAAGGATGGAAGCCTGGCACAGGGCACGCGCGTAGTGCGGCAGTTCCTGCTGGACGCGGGCGTGAGCGACGCCGACTTCTTTTTCTACGACGGCTCGGGCATGAGTATGGACGACCGCATCACTCCGCGAGCCTATACGCAGTTGCTGTCGTATGCGTCGCGGGCAGGCTTGGGGAGTGCCGTGGCGCGCGACGTTTCCGGTAGCTGGGGTGGATGGAACGCTGGCCGGCCGTTTCCGGAATTCTCCGCTCAAGGGAAAGTTGTGGGCGAAGACGGGAACGCTGAACGAGACGAATGCATTGTCAGGATATCTGCAGACAGCGGGCGGAAGAACGCTGGCGTTCTCGATCCTGGTAAATGGGCACAGGCCGGGAAGCCAGGCAGAGATGCCTGCAATCGAAAAAATCTGCGAAGCGATCGCGGCGAGCGACTGAGCTACGATAACGATTCGGTCTAACGAGCGCCTTGTTTGACGAACAGCCTTGCGGCGAGCAGCGTACTGCCGCAGCCCATCACCGTCAACACCAGCGCCTGAACCCATAGTTCGCGAATGCCCGCTCCACGCAGAATGATGCCGCGCAGAATCTCGATGTAGTACGTGGCGGGAATGAGCCGGCTGACGCCCTGAAAAAATGTCGGCATGTTCTCGATCAGAAAAATGTAGCCCGAGAGAAAAACCGACGGCAGAATCGTCCCCATCGAAAGCTGAAACGCCTCGGCCTGCGTCCTCGCGCGCGTTGAGATCACAAGTCCGATGCCAAGTACAGTGAGCAGGAACGGCACGGAGAGCAAGAGGAGCAGAAGCACGTTTCCGTGGACCGGCACAAGAAAGACCGTACGCATGACGAGCAGGATGACGCAAAGCTCGCTGAAAGTGAGAACGCCATAGGGGATCATCTTGCCGACCATCAAACCGAGCGGAGCGACGGGAGTCATGGTGAGTTGTTCGAGTGTGCCGCGTTCCCGCTCGCGTACGAGGCTGAGCGCGATCATCAGAATCGCCATGACCTGGAGCAGAATCGCGATCAGGCCGGGGACAAAGAAGTTGGCCGAGCGGGTTGCGGGGTTGTAGAGCACCGATGGGCGCACCTCGATGGGCATGGCGCCGCCAGGCAGCGCGCGGCCCAGCGACTCCTTGAGCGCGACGCCGGTGGCGGTGCTCATGGCCTGACCCGCGACCGATGAATCAGAGCCATCGACGAGTACGAGAACGGTGGCGGTAGTGCCATCCTGCAGGCGTCGGGCGTAGTCGTACGGGATGCGGATGCCGACGCGGGCTTTGCCGGCACGGATCGCTTCGTACATCTGCTCCTGCGACTGCGCGTAGAGTTTTAAATTGAAAACGTCGGAGCCGGCGAATGCCTGGAGCAGCCGGCGGCTGTCCTGCGTATTCGATTCGTCGAGAACAACCGTGGGGATCTGGCGGATGTTGGTATCGACGGCGAATCCAAAGAGAAACAACTGCAGCATGGGGATCAGCAGCGCAAAGAAGAGCGTGCCGGGATCGCGGATGATGTGTAGAAACTCCTTCCGGCAAACAGGCACGAGACCGCGAAAGAGGGCATTCATCGCTGCGACTCCCTGGCTTGCGAATCCATGGCTTGCGACTTCATGATGCGGTAAGTGAGCGTGACGAAGACGTCTTCGAGCGAGGGCTCGATGGTTTCGATCTGCGCCTGCGGAAATTGCGCACGAAGTTCGCCAAGATGATCGGTCTCAGCCAGCGCGTGAATGGAGCGCCCGAAGATGGTGGCCTCGCGAATGCCGGGCATGCGGCGCACGCTGTCGAGCAGTTCGGACGGATTGGGCGCGGTGATCTGAATGCGTGACGTGCCGGCAGGATTGGCGTCGGGGAGTTTCTGCAACTCGGCGACGGTGCCGATGGCGATGAGTTTGGACATGTAGATGTAGCCGACGCGGCCGCAGCGCTCGGCCTCGTCCATGTAATGCGTGGTGACGAAGAACGTGACGCCTTGGCCGGAGAGCTGGAAAAGCAGGTCCCAGAGCGCGCGGCGCGCTACGGGGTCGATGCCGGCGGTGGGTTCATCCAGAAAGACAACCTCGGGCGAGTGGATGATGGCGCAGGCGAGTGCGAGGCGTTGCTTCCATCCGCCAGAGAGCTGGCCGGCACGACGATTCATGTACGGCTCGATGCCGGTCAGGGCCTGCAACTCGCGAGTACGTTCAACGGCACGTTCAGCGGAGAGGCCGTAGACGCCGGCGTAGAAATTCATGTTCTCGGCGACGGTGAGGTCTTCGTACAAGCCGAATTTCTGCGACATGTAGCCGACGTGGCGGCGAATCTCGGCCGCATCTTTGCGGATGTCCATGCCGAGGATGCGCCCGGTCCCTTCAGAAGGTCGCAGCAGGCCGCAGAGCGCCTTGATGATGGTGGTTTTGCCGGAGCCGTTGGGGCCGAGGAAGCCGAACAACTCGCCCTTGCCGACTTCAAAGCTTACGTCGTCGACCGCCGTGAAGGTGCCAAAGCGGATCGTCAGGTGATCGGCTGCGATGACAGCGGTCATTCGAGGCGCACCGTCGCCGACATGCCGGATTTCAGAATCTGCTGCGCATTATCGACGTACACCTTGACGCCGAAGACCTCGTGTTCGCGGTCGCTCTTGGTCTGCACGTTGCGAGGAAGAAATTCAGCTTGTGACGCGATCTGGCCTACATGCCCCTCGAAGGCGCGATTGCCGAAGCTGTCCACCTGCGCCGTCGCATGCTGACCGAGACGAACGTGGGCGAGATCGGTCTCCGGAATGTAGACCTTGACCCAAAGTTGCGAGGCTTCGAGCATCGTGATAACGATTCTGCCGGCGGGCACAAGGTCGCCGGGGCGGACGCTGACAACTTCAACGATGGCATCGGCAGGGGCGGTCAGCTCCGCCTCGCGCAGGCGTGCATCGAGCTCGGCCACAGAGCCCTGCGCTTCCACAAGGCGGCCGCGCGCCGCTTCGATGTCCTCTCTGCGGAATCCCTTGCGCGTGAGGATGGCGGCGGCTTCGGCCTGCTTGTATTTGTCCTCGGCGGCGCGCAGATCTTCAGGGCGCGTGCCCGCCTGCAGCAGCGCCAGATGCTGCCGGGTCGACTCGGCATGCTGCGCGGCGGAATCACGCTTGTCGCGGGCGTCGTCGAATTGCTGGCGCGAGATGGTATCGGTTGCCACCAGCTTCTCCATGCGCTGGTAGGTGACTTCGGCATTGGTTGCGTCGGCAGAGGCCGCGGCGTAGTCGGCCTGGGCCTGATCAATTTCCTGCCGGCGGGGGCCGTTGCGGGCAGCCTCGAAGGCGGCCTGCTGCGCGCGGGCGGTCGCGTCGGACTGCGCGATCTCTTCGGGGCGATTTCCGCGCAGCATCTTGTCGAGATCGGCTTGTGCCTGCTCAACCTTGGCCTGGGCCTGGGTTCGCTGAGCCTTCAATTCATCGCACTCGAATTCGACGAGCACTGTTCCGCTCTTCACCAGTTGGCCCTCTTCCACGTGAACTGAGGTAACGCGGCCGCCGATCTTTGATCCGATCTGGATCTCGCGAGTTTCGATCGTTCCGGAGTACACATAACGGTCGCGATGCGCCATCCACGCAAAGACGCCCCAGATGACGGCGATAAGCACCACCGCGGCGGCTTCGGCTATCAGGATGCGGCGCTTCATGCGATCTCCTCCCGCAGAATCGGCGGCCGCGCACGGTGTCGACGCAGGCCAACAATACCTTTGCGTTGCGCGGCGGAAAAAGGTTTCCGAACACGTTCAGCATGGCACGTGTGGCGAAAGGCGCTGTGAGCTGAAACACACAGTCGGCGGGAATTTCATGGCTTATCATCGAAACCAGAGATGCGAACGCGTATTTGCAGTTCTTTATTGGCTCTTTTCGCCAGCCTGGCAGCCCTAGCGGTGATGACGGGATGCAAGTCGCTGCCACCCTCCAAGCCCGAATCGGAGTGGACGCCGCAGGAGGCAAGGGGCGCGCAGGTATTTCACGAGGCATGCGCAAAATGCCACTATCCCACCTCGACGCACGGACTGCACGGTCCAGGGTTGCAGGCCCTCACGAAGATCCAAGCCATGCCCTCAGGTGCGCCGCCTACCGATGACCGGCTGACGGCAGTGATCCTGCACGGACATGGCACCATGCCGGGAACTGCGCTCGACGACCAGCAACTGCGCGATCTGCTGGCGTATCTGCACACGCTATGAGTGACGAAGAGCGCACCGCCGCAACCGAATCCGTAGAAAAGGAAAACAGACCGGTCGGCGATGCCGGAGGTGTGCGGAGTCTTCCTGCTCTCAAGCAGGAGTTGCTGCCGTTGCCGGGACTCGCCGCAATTTCACTGTATCTGCTTGTGCTTGCGGTGGTGATCGTGGTGGGCGTAATGGGTGGACACTATCCCCCTTTGTTCCTGGTGCTGCCGGTATTTCTCTTTGCCTCATGTTGGCGGATTGCTGATGCGGTTTCGCTGGGCATGGGCAATGGCGATGTCTGCCGTGCTCATGCTTGGCGGCTACAACCTGTGGATCTTCGCGCGCCAGTACATGGCAGCCGCATTGATCCAGGGAATGCTGAACATGGTGTTCTTCTTCTACCTCGTGCGGCCTGAGGTCCGTGAAAAACTGCGCTAGCGGCGGCTTTCAGTGCGCTCAAAGTAAGCATGCTCCAATGCGTTGAACTCATAACATTCTCGTGGAACCCATGCGATGCGGGATGGTAATCTCTTGCCCATGTTCCCGAAAATATTGAGACGTGCTTCCGTTGTCTTGCTGATTTTTGCCGCAACTTTTGCCGCGAATGCCGCCGACGCTCCCAAAAAGCGCGACATCAACCTCGACGATCTTGCAAAGTTGCAACGCGTAGGCGGGCCCGTGGTCTCGCCCGATGGCGAATGGGTGCTCTACACCGTTGGCCAGGTCGATACCAAGGACGACAAGGGCCAGTCGCATCTGTGGATGGTGAAGTGGGACGGGTCAGTCCATCTGCAACTGACCTATGGCAAGGAAGGCGCATCGGCGCCGAAGTTCAGCCCCGACGGGCGGTACATCAGCTTCATGTCGTCGCGGCCGGGGACGGTGAAGGGCGACCAGGTCTGGGTGATGGATCGGCGCGGCGGCGAAGCCGAGCAACTGACCAACATTACCGACAAGAATATCCAGGGCTATAGCTGGTCGCCCGATTCGAAGCAATTGCTGCTCACGCTGCATCCCAAGGCGGAGCCCGATCCGGAGGAAGGCAAGCCGCCCGCGCCGCCCAAGCCTATCGTGATCGATCGCTACCACTTCAAGCAGGACATCCAGGGCTATCTGCGCGACGACGCGTACAACGCGCTTTACCTGTGGGACCTTACCACGAAGAAAGCCGAGAAGCTGACCACCGACAAGAACGTGAACGAGAACGACGCCGAGTGGTCGCCGGACGGCAAGTGGATTGCCTTCGTGAGCAACCACGATCAGGATCCCGATCGCACCAACAACACCGATGTGTTTATCGTCGAGCCAAAGGCGGGTTCGACCGCGAAGAAGCTGACGACGTGGGGCGGCCCGGATGGCGGGCGACTGGCGTGGTCGCCGGACTCGAAGTCGATTGCCTACACGCAGGGCGCAAAGCTCGATCTGCTGGAATACTCGCAGGCGAAGCCGGCCGTGGTGACCCTGGATGGAGCCGTCAGCTATCCCGCGGCGAAGTTCGATCGCGGCGTGAGTCAGCCGTTTTTCTCGGCGGACGGACACCTCAGTTACCTCGTCGCCGACGACCGCAATGAATATCCGGCCGAAGTGGAGCTTGCGGGCAACGGCATCAAGCGCGAGCTCTCGCAGCAGGGCGCGGTCATGACGTGGGATCAGGCAGGACGGGCACACGGCGGTTCTGTACACCAACGACACTTCTCCGGCTGAAATCTATGCGCTGGAAAACGGCGCGCTGCGCAAGCTCACCACGCACAATGATGCGCTGGTCGCAGAACTGAACCTTGTTCCCACTGAAGATATTGAAGCGAAGGACAAGGAAGGCGTCGAAGTCCACGGCCTGCTGACCCGGCCCGCGGACTTCAAGGCAGGAACGCCCGTGCCGATGATCCTCTTCATTCACGGCGGTCCCAACGGACAGGATGCGCATACCTTTGACTTTCTGCGGCAGTGGCTGGCGACCAAGGGCTACGCCGAGCTGAATGTGAATTATCGCGGCAGCTCAGGGCGCGGGCAGGATTATGCCAAAGCCATTGCGGCAGACTGGGGCCACTTCGAAGTCGAGGATCTGCTGGCCTGCGTTGATAAAGCCGTCGCGCTTGGCGTCGCCGATCCCAATCGGCTGGCAGTTACGGGTTGGAGCTACGGCGGAATCCTGACCGACTACACCGTGGCGAGCACGGACCGCTTCAAGGCCGGCATCAGCGGAGCAGGCGTGGCTGCGCCGATGTCGTTCTACGGCGTCGACCAGTACATCCTGCAATACGACAACGAACTGGGACCCCCATGGAAGAATCTGCAGCTCTATATCAAGATGAGTTATCCCTTCCTCGAGATCGACAAGCGCGTGCATACGCCCATGCTTTTCATGGGTGGGACCTCGGACATGAATGTGCCCCTGATCGGCGGCGAGCAGATGTACGAGGCGCTGAAATCGCTGGGCCGGCCGACGGAGCTGGTCGTGTATCCGGGGCAGTTCCATGGATTCACGCGGCCGAGTTTTATCAAGGATCGCTATGAGCGCTGGCTCGGGCTGGTGGGACAAGTATCTGAAGCCGGCGACTCCGGCTCCAGCTACGCCGAACAAGCAGGCGGAATAGACAAGCACGGCACGGAATCCCTCAGGCGTGGAGAAACCAATCTGCCTGGGGGATTCTCATTCCTCGAAGGTGGAATCGCGATGCCTCGTCGCCGGCGCCACTTCGCGCTTGCTTCGGAACATCCCAATCAACGCAATGACGGTGGCGACAATCAGCAGAAATGCACCAATCGAAACCAAACCGACGGCGCCAGGCACTCCCGCACCCGTGGTGGTGATGTCAATGTGAATCGAGCACTCACTGAGCGAAGAGCCGAATTGCATGCCGGTGCTGCCATGGCAAAAGTAAAAGATGACGAACAGCCCCGCAGTCAGGCAAGCGACAGCAGTCACCAATACACCTTTCATTCCGAGCCCCTTTGCGCAGAATTCTAAACCCCGCCCCCGTTCCGCGCCCGCCCCGTACAATTGTGTTGATGGAGCTAGTGCAAATCGAGCCCGCGCGTAAGACCCCCGCTCCCAAGCCGGAGTGGCTGAAGGCACGCGCCCCGGTTGGCGAAAACTTCCACGCCTTGAAGAGGCTGGCGCGATCGCTGGGGCTGCATACCGTGTGCGAGAGCGCGCAATGCCCCAACATCGGCGAGTGCTGGCATCACAAGACGGCCACCTTCATGATGCTGGGCAACCTGTGTACGCGCCGCTGCGGTTTCTGCGCGGTGCCCAAAGGCCGGCCCGAGCCCATCGATCTTGACGAACCGCGCCGCGTTGCCGAGGCTGTCGCGACGTTAGGCCTGGAGCATGCCGTCATCACCAGCGTTAATCGTGACGATGATTTGGTTGGCGGCGCACGCATCTTCGCCAGGGTGATCGAGGAGATTCGCAGTCAGGCGCCAGGATGCCGCGTCGAGGTGCTCGTCCCAGATTTTCAGGGCAACCGCGAAGCCATCCGCATCGTCGTGGACGCCAGGCCCGAAGTGATGAACCACAACACGGAGACGGTGCCCCGGCTTTATCGCGTGGTGCGGTCGGGCGCGCGGTATGAGCGTTCGCTCGAGCTATTGCGGTACTCCAAGGAGTTAAATCCCGGCGGCGTAACCAAGTCGGGTGTCATGGTCGGGCTCGGCGAAGAGACACATGAATTGCTCGAAGTCTTTAGCGATCTCGCTACTGTCGGGTGCGACATTCTTACCGTCGGACAGTATCTGCGGCCCTCGCGCGATCACCTGCCCATGGCGCGTTTGTACGCGCCGCGCGAGTTCGCCGAGTTGAAGACCGAAGCTCTGAAAATGGGCTTCCGCCATGTGGAGTCGGGACCATTGGTGCGCTCCAGTTATCACGCGCATGAGCAGGCAGCGGCGACTGGCCTTAATGTTCTGGCGTAGACCGCTGCACCTGCCACCTGCCGCGCAGGTTGTAGAATAGCCGTTGGTAAATGGCTTCGTGAGGAAATCGCAATGGCTTCGTTTATGGATGGTAATCCAGCACTTAAAGGACTCTCCAGCGATCTGAAGCGACGCATGGATGCGGCTGTCGCCACGTTTCAAGCCAGTCTCGCTTCCACGCGCACCGGGCGTGCCAGCGCGCACATGCTGGATCAGATCAAGGTGGACTACTACGGCACAATGACGCCCATTAACCAGATGGCGCAGGTGGGCGCACCCGAACCGCAGACCATTCTCATCCAGCCCTGGGATCCTTCCATCATCAAAGAGATCGAGAAGGCTATCCAGGCTTCCGATCTCGGCTTCAATCCTCTCTCTGACGGCAAGGTCATTCGAGTTCCCGTTCCGCCCATGACCGAAGAGCGCCGCCGCGACGTCGTCAAGCACTTGAACAAGGTGCTCGAAGAACATCGCACCGCGATTCGCAATGTGCGCCGTGACGGCAACGACGCCCTGAAGAAGCTTGCCAAGGAAAAGAAGATCAGCGAAGACGATGAGAAGCGCGCTCTCGAAGAGGTCCAGAAGATGACCGACGAAGAGATTCGTCGCATGGAAGAGCTTTCACGCAAGAAAGAAGCCGAAGTGATGCAGGTCTGAGTGGACCACGACGCGCGCGCGACCGTGCGAAAGAGGCCGCTGCCGCCATGGCTCATCACGCTCATCATCGCTGCGATCTATGCGGTGCTGATGGCTTCGGCCAACTCCCAGGAACAAGGATGAACCACGATCTCGAGAATACTGCTGCTTTGCTTGAACGCATGCCTGCAGCTCTGGATGCGCTGCTGCGCGGGCTGCCGGAAACGTGGACCCATCGCAATGAGGGCAAGGGGACCTTCACAGTGGTCGATGTAGTCGGGCACCTGATCTACGCCGACAAGTTTGACTGGATGCAGCGGGCGCGCATCATTCTCGATCACGGCGAGACGCGACCGTTCGAGCCATTCGATCGCTGGGGTCATGTGGAGGAGTGCAAAGGCCGGACGCTGTCCCAACTGCTCGAAGAATTCGTGCGCGTGCGAGCCGGGTGTCTTGAGGCCTTGCGAGCACTCAACCTTACGCAGTCGCAGCTGGAATTGCGTGGTCGTCATCCATCACTGGGGTCGGTCAGGCTTTCTGAATTGCTGGCGACATGGGCGGCGCATGACTTGACCCACCTGCACCAGATCTCGCGCATCTTGGCACATCAGTATCGCGATGAGGTCGGCCCGTTCGGGGCATTTCTCGGCGTGTTGAAGTGCAATGGCCACGGGGGTAAAACCGTTCGAAGTTCTGAGTCCGTAGCTCAGAGTGACAAGACGAACCGACTGTGATCTACGAACTCAGAACGGTGAATGGACGCGCGTCCTACTTCTTCGGCCGCTTGTAGAACGGGATCGGCACCTGCTTCGCTCTCACCGAATTAGCGCGGCACTGAACAAGGACATCGGTTCCGCTGGCGGCAACACTCGCCGGCACCAGCGCCATGGCGATGTTGGTTTTGAGGAACGGTGCAGGTGAGCCCGACGTGACCACGCCGATCTGCTCGCCGTCGAGATCGTGGACGGTGTAGCCATCGCGCCCGATGCCGCGATCGACCATCTCCAGTCCAATGATTTTGCGCTTCGGTCCTGCGGTGGCCACCACGGCGAGCAACGCATCGCGCCCGATGAACTCACCTTTGTCGAGCTTGAGAAAGCGATCGAGGCCAGCTTCGAGGGCGTTGATTTCTTCTGAAATCTCATGGCCGTAGAGGCTCATGCCGGCTTCGAGGCGAAGCGTGTTCCGGGCGCCCAGCCCGCAAGGACGAATACCAAATTCCTCCCCGGCCTCCATCAACGCATTCCACATTTTTACGGTCGTGGCTTCGTCTGACGGGATGTACACCTCAAATCCGTCTTCGCCGCTGTAGCCGGTGCGCGCGATAAGCACGTTGTGAATGCCAGCTACCTGTCCCCAGGTGAACCAGTAGTTCTTGATCGCGGCGAGGTCGACCTTGGCCAGCTTCTGCAGCGTCTCAAGAGAGCGCGGTCCCTGCAGCGCGAGCTGCGAATAGTAGCTGGAGTAGTCGGTGATGTGAACGCCCGCCCATCCGCCTACCTGCTGCCGGATCCACGCATAGTCCTTGTCCTTGGTTCCGGCGTTCACTACCAGCAGGTAGTCATTCTCGCTGAGGCGATGCACGAGGATGTCGTCGACAAACGTGCCCTGCGGTGTAAGCAGCGCGGAGTAATGCGCCTGTCCATCTTTGAGGCGCGATGCGTCGTTCATGGTGATTTGCTGTATCGCCGCCAATGAACCGGGACCGCGAAACTGAATCTCGCCCATATGGCTCACGTCGAAGAGACCGACACCTGTGCGCACCGCCATATGTTCGGCGATCAACCCTCCGCCGGGGCACGGGTATTCGACGGGCATATCCCAGCCACCGAAATCCACCATCTTGGCCTTGAGTGCGCGGTGGGTGGCATTAAGGGCGGTCCTTTTCAACGCGGGGGCGACGGTTACCTCTGAACTAGTCATTCAAGAATTCCTCTCACAACCATGCTGTACCCTACCAACGATAGGGATTGGGCGGCATCAGGGTCAAACCCGGAACGCTGCAACGACTTTGCTTTTGCGCAAATCCATTCCGTGGTCCATGGTCGTAAGCCGCGCGCTTCTGGGCGTGGCCATTCCCCTCGTGGCCATGCGGCTACGCGATCCTGAAGCGTTGCTGGGAGCCATGATCGCGGCCGGTTTTCTCTCGGACATTTACGACGGTGTGCTCGCGCGCCGCTGGGGAACGGCAACCGCCGCCCTGCGCATTGCAGACTCAGCGGCCGACACGGTCTTCTATGTGGGTGTGCTGGTTGCTGTTGTTGAACGCCATTGGCCGGTGATCCATGCGCGCCTGTGGCTGCTGGCTGTGCTGCTGGGGCTTGAGGCGACTCGCATCATTTTTGATTGGGTGAAATTCGGTCGGATGGCGAGTTATCACTCCTACGCGTCCAAGGCGTGGAGCGCCCTGCTGGCTCTGGCGACCATCGCGCTCCTTTGTTTCAATCGTGGATTCTGGCTCACTACGGTGGCGATTACCTGGGGCATCTTGTGCGATCTGGAAGGCCTGGCCATGTCCGCGATGCTGCCGCGGTGGACGCATGATGTGAAGAATCTGCGCAGGGCCCTGAGAATTCGCCGTAAGATGCTGGAGCAGTCTCAGCCCGTTATAAATTCAAAGTGAACAGCGGTGCTACGTGAGGAGATCCTGGTGAATCCAGTGCGCGGAGTTCTGATGATTGTGGCGTCGGCCTTCGCGTTCTGGCGCGGCTGGCAGATTCATCACGGGCGTTATGCGTGGATGGCCTACGGACTCGGCGTTCTGGCCCTGGCGCTGTCGGCGTGGCACTTCATGCACGGGCCGCCCCGACCGCACAACTGAGCCCCTTCTTGCCCGTCATTACTGGAATCAACGTCGCTTGTGCTGTACAGTGAATGGCAATGAATCCGAACTTATCCGGCAGCCTTGAAGATCAGGTCAGGGAGCTGCGTTCGCGCGTACTCCGGCTGGAACAGGTTTTGCAGGCGCATGGTATCGCAGTTAAGGAGGAGGCGCCTGCGGCTACGGCGCCGGCGCATGCCCCAATTTCAACGAGTGCTGCTGTAGCTACGCCGCCGCCAACACCGCAGGCGGGGATGCCCCAGCAGCTGCAGGGATGGCCGTCGCAGACACCTGTCACCACGCCGAATTTTGGGTCCCACGACAGGGTGGCAAAAGAACATAAGCGTTCGCTGGAGAGCCGCATCGGATCGCAGTGGTTTAATCGCGTCGGCATCATGGCGATGCTTGTTGGCGTTGCGTGGTTCCTTAAGCTGGCTTTTGATAATCACTGGATTGGTCCGCTGGGAAGGGTGTTCGTCGGATTAGTTGCCGGTGCCGCGCTCATTGCCTGGTCGGAGCGCTTTGATAGGCGCGGATTTGCGGCATTCTCCTATTCGCTCAAAGCCGTCGGAAGCGGCACGCTCTATCTTTCGTTCTGGGCCGCCTTCTCGGTTTACGCGCTGATGCCGGCATCGGTTGCCTTCGGGGCCATGATCCTGGTTACAGCGTTCAACGGATATATCTCGTGGGCGCGAAGTGCGGAGTTGCTTGCACTCTACGCTATTGCCGGCGGCCTCACCACGCCACTTCTGGTGTCGACTGGCGGCAATCATGAAGTCACGTTGTTTTCGTATTTGCTGATTTTGGATATCGCGGTGCTGGTTTTGGCAGCACTCAAGCCGTGGTCGCGCCTGCTCTTCGCCGCCTTCATCGGAACATCCGTGTTTATCACTGGATGGTGGTTAACTTTCTATTCTCAGCAGCAGGAGAGCCGCACCGCATTCTTTCTTACCTGCTTTTTCCTGATTTTCGCTTTCGTACCTCGTCTGGTACGAAGCATGGTTGACGAGCACGGGACCCCCTCAGCGTGGGACAAGTTGGCACTGGTTGTCTTGCCAGTTCTGAATGCGGCTCTCGGGTTTTTGGCCTTCTATTCTCTGCCTTCATCGACCACACAGGATTGGACCGCCCCGTGGCTCGCGGTGGCCTTCGCCTCTTTCTATCTGCTCCTTATGCGGCTGCCGGCGCGAGGTGTGCTGAAAGCGAATCCGGCGGTGCTCTCGGGATTACATCTGGCTCTCGCAGTGGTTTTTCTCACGATCGCCATCCCATTGAAGACGCATGGGCGCTGGATGACGATTGGCTGGCTGGTGGAGGGAGCAGCTCTGCTATGGGTCTCGAGCAGATTAGGACAGTTGATGTTGCGAACTTTCGCATTGCTCTGCCTGATTCTCGGGCTGTTCGCGCTGCTGGCCGTCAACCCTTCGGTATCGAACACACCCTTGTTCAATGAGCGCTTTGGAACTTTCTGCGTGGGCATAGCAGTTTTCGCGTTCGTGGCGTGGCTTGCCGGGCGTTCTGCCCATGATGAAGAATCTGTCGAACTGGTGATGCGCTGGCCCTTTATTGCGGCTGCTTCGATACTTGCAGTCAATGCGCTCATCCTGATCGCCATCAGCAGAGAGATTCACAGCTACTGGTCCTCGCTGAGCTGGGGCGCCAACGGGACCGCTCGGAACGACTACCGCATGTACGCACATTTCAGTTATTCCGCTTTTTTCATGGTCTTCGGAGCGTTGCTGTTGGGCGTGGGCTTCTGGAAGCGCTCCGCATTCCTGCGATGGCAGGCGCTGGTGCTGCTTGCATTGACCATTGCAAAAGTCTTCCTGTCGGACATAAGCGAATTGAGCCAGGGATTCAGGATATTCAGCTTTCTCGGCCTGGGTGCGCTCTTGCTTGGGGTGAGCTTCGTGTATCAGCGCGACTGGCTTAACTTGCGTGACCAGAAAGATCAGGCTCCATGAAGCTAGTCGCGGCCGTTGTTCTGCTTGGGCTTGCTGGTCCGTCACCTGAGCTTCGCTACTTCCATTACGAGCGTCCCATCGAAACTCCCCCGCAAGCTGAAGGGCAGGCATGCGTTGTTTTGAGCCCGGCGATCTTCAGCCATGCCGCGGCCCGACTCACTGATCTTCGCCTCTATCGCGGGAACGCGGAAACGCCTTACGTCATTCTGAGGTCTGCTCCCGCTGCGCCATCTCAAGAGCGGATTGCACCGTTGAATCTGGGCAGCCGGGCAGGCCAGACTGTTTTCGACCTGGCCATGCCGGCGGGTCGGTACCGCGATCTGGATCTTGCCATTACCGGTCACGACTTCATCGCCACAGTCACCGTCTCGGGAAGCCAGGCACAAGCGTCCGCACGAACGAGGATCGGCTCCTTCACCATCTTCGATCTCGCGCGTCAGCGGCTTGGACGGAGCACGGTTCTTCACCTTCCCGATTCCGACTTTCGATTTCTGCACTTCAGCATTTCAGGTCCCATCGCGCCTGACGATGTTTCAGGACTCTCAGTTGAGCGCTTGCCTACCAGTGAACTGAAATACCAGACAGTGGCGGAGACGTCGCAACTTGCGCTGAAGGGGCGCGACACGATCATCGAGTTCACTGTGCCGAGAAATACACCGGTTGACCGCGTCGTTTTGGTCCCCGGTGCTGTGCCCAGCAGCTTCAGCCGCGATGTCCGGGTTGGCGTCTCGCCCATCTCCCGACAACGAACCAGTGATGCGGTCGAACCTCCGGAGCAGGTTGCGGCCTACGGAAGCTTTCTGCGCGTGCATCGAATGCAGGACAGCCATCGCCTCGATGAAGAACGGCTCAGCTTGCTTGCACCGGAAGCAGAATTCGATACGCCATCCAAGTGGACAGTGACGATTGAAAACCGAGACGACGCGCCCATTCAGGTCTCCTCTGTGCGGTTGGAGATGCAGGAAAGGAGCCTTTGTTTTGATGCCACTGACGCTGCCGGGTACACGCTTTACTACGGGGATCCCGCACTGGCTGCTCCCCGATATGACTACGCGTCGTTGTTTGCGCTGCAATCCAATCCCGCGAAAGCGGAAGCTGGAACGGAGATAGCGAATCCCGATTACCAGGACCGACCCGACAGCCGTCCATTTACCGAACGACACCCGATGCTCTTGTGGGTGGCACTGGCGATTGCCATTCTGCTTCTGGGAGCGGTGGCCCTGCGATCCGCGAAGCTGACGAGAGACACATCTGCTTAAACCAAATCTCCATGGATTCCGGGCCTGCGGGTGCGATTGAATTTTTCCGATTGCGACGAGGGTGAGGCGCAATCACAATTCGTCTCGTGGAGTCACAATGAAATTTACAACGCACATCACCGAAGCGGATTTTGTCGCGGCTCATCGCCTGCAGTGCAAATCGCTGCATCGGCGAATCAGCAGTGCAATTGCCTACACGTTCGCAGCAGTCTTCTGGTCATTTCTTATTTGCGCGGTTATCAGCATGCGAAATTATCCGGGTGAGCTGTTTCTTGGCCAGGACGCATCCGGATTCGTCCGCTTGCAGTTTCCCGTCGCGATCCTATTGCTCCTTTGGATTCTTGCGTTCAGGGTCTATCCTCCCTTGGCCACGCGCCGCAAATTCAGACAGGCGCGCACCCTGCACGGGGAAATCTTGAACGAGGTCAGTGCAGACGGACTGTGGCAGAAGACGAGTGGGGGCTCGTACGGACTTTCTCAATGGCAAGATTTCAGCTATTGGCGCGAGTCTGAGGAAGTCATTATCGTTGTCTACCCGACAAATGTCTTCTGCTTGCTCCCCAAAGCCGGCCTGAGTTTCGACCAAATCTCCGAACTCCACGGCATTCTCGCCGCTGCTCTGCCGCAAAAATAATTTGTTAGCGCCGTCGTGCGGCACGCCAGAAGCTGCTAACTCCGAGATAGAGAAATACTGCGATGATCACCGCTGCCGCAACGAAGGTCCGGTGATCGGGGCCCTGCTGCCAGTTCCCTCTCGTTCTCCACAGGACGGGAGCGAAGACCAGGACCGGCAACAGAAAAAATACGCCGGAGACTTCAAGCCAGATTTTGCCACCTACACTGCGGAAGGGCTTGAAGAATCCGCCGAGCCCGCGCGCAACTCCACGCGTGGCTTGCCCCGCGCACGCGCGCCTGGCCGGCAACGCGTCCATCGCAGGTCGCGTCAGCCGCAGGGGCCGCCTGTTGTGTTGCGCCGGCACCCGGCGCGGTCTCGCCCATGATGACCTGGCCGGCCGCGCGCCCTGCGATGCGCAGTCCGATCCCCAGCACCCGGCCGACGGATTCAGGTCTCAATTTGTTGTCACTCCTGCCCCTACCCAGAGGGTTCGAGCCTGCTGCTGGCCCGGATATGATGGTACCAGCGGCGGACTTGCGGCTGCTTCTTCGCATCCAATCGGGAGATGCCAGTTGCCGGATGGCCGCTTGAGAAGTAAGGTATAGAAATCACTCAGCCGCTTCTTGCGCAATTCTCGGCGCTGGCCGCTGCCGGAGGTAAACCCTTGACATCACGCCTGCGCGAACTGATCCAGCAACTGGGAGAAGCAATCCACGAGTCCGTTATTGAAAGCGAACAGATCGCCGGCGTCGTCCAGGACATCCGCAAGCACGGCTTTGATGTGCTCCTCATGCTCGAGGCCACCATTGGCCTCAATGAAGTCTCCAAGGAGACCGAGGAAGCCGACGCTGCTGCCGAAGCCGCCGGTGGCACCTTCACCAAAAACGATGTGAATTTCCTGCGTTCGCTGCGCATCTCCATCGAAGGCGAAGACAACGGCGAGCTGACCCAGGGCGAAGACGAGCCCCAGGCTGGCTGACGCGGCTCGGGTTCGTTCAACAGCTTCCAAAAATCCATCAGGGGCTAAAGCCCACACTCATTCGAGCTTTTGCGGCTAGGCAGAAGCGGCGCACTGACACAAACCAGAAATCCCGAATGGTTTTTGTGTACACGGATACTTAGCTGCGCCAGTGCAGTTCGACAGGCCCATCGAGCGGATGTTTGCCTGTCCCGTCGAGCCGCGACTGCTTCAGCGCGAAATACCACTTCGCCGGCTTGTCTGCGTCGTCGATCAGCATTAGGCTGGGGTTGTGCTTCAAGCCTTCGGCCTGCTGGATCATCGTCTCCTGATCCTGGCGGACAAATTTCGCGCCAAAGAATCTCGCGATCGGCGTGAGGAACGGGACGTTGTAGAAGACGTTCCATGCGGCGATCACGTCAATCCGGCAGGTGGACCCGGTCACCGGCGTCACAGTCGTCAATGATGAGAACCACTTGTCGCCGCAGCGAATGATTTCTGTGCGCCGGTTGGGAAGCGCGAAGTCGATGGTGGTCTCCACCGGCTCGCCATAAACGCCGAGCAGCTTGTAAGGCGCGGAGTTGCCGCTCGGTGCGTGCGCGCTCATGCGGAAACCTTCGGGAATCGGCTCGAACTTCTTGGTCTTCTCGCGGATGCTCGCCGCGCGAACGCCACCACCAGGCCTGATGCACAAAGGGCCCGTGCGCCGGATCCATCAGCCCGATAATGCCGTGGTCCACATTGCAGGGTAGGTCAGCCGCCAGATGCGCCGTGCGAAACCGCGCGCCAAACTTTGCGAGTTCGGGCACTGGCCTTCGCTCTGCCGTCTCCCCTTTTCGCCCGGAACCAGGCCCTGGAATATAAACCCACGCATACCCATCCCGTTCTTCGCAAGGAAACGCAGTCGCGAAGATACGCGTCGCATCCAGATGGTCGTGGCTTGAGAGCGAAGGAATCAGTTCGCAACGACCGCTGCAGGGCTCGAACTCCCAGCCGTGATAGCGGCAGGTGACGCGGTTGCCGTCGAACCAACCTTCGCTTAGTGGGATGCCGCGATGAGGGCAACTGTCGCGCATTGCAAACACGCGGCCGTCACTGCGCCTGCCCAGCACCAGCGGAAGCCAAGCAGCATCGCCGTCGCCAGCTTGCCCTTGCGCAGCGTTTCCGTGCGCAGCGCCGGATACCAGTCGTCGTAGATCAGCGTGGCGCTCGGGCCCTGGATCGGGACTCCGGCCTCCGTGGTGGTGACCATCTGCATTTGGGTAAAAGATAGCAGGTGATCGCGGGAGCGGGTTTAGGAAGGCGGGATACTGGATCGAGACTCAGTTGTTGAGGAGCATTCAGGGGAGCGATACCCGGTACAGGTTCCTATGGACCGTGGTGTTCACCCATGCGTAGTCGTTGGGATCTCTGCCCGGCACCAGCCATGCGCGCGCGACCGATCGAGCTCCTTGAACCACGCTTGGGTCAGCCGCTGTTGGAATCCCTCTGGCGGGAAGATCGGGCAAGGTTTCTCCCGGACCAACAGGAATGACCAAACTCCGTCCAGGACTGGTCCGGGAAGGATCCTCTACGGGAACGAACAGGAATTTCCCATCTGTCGACCATTTTGGAAGGCAGTAGCTCGCACAAAGGCGCCGTGGCGATCCGCCATTAAGGGGAACGATCGCTGGCCCGGCGGAGTTGTCTCCCAGCATCCGGGGAAGATCGACCGTGACCCATTGCCGGCCAGGAGAAATGCCCTGAAAGTCCAGAACGGGATAAGGAAGAACCTTTGAGCGATGTGTTCCGTCGGGATTGATCTGCTCGAGGTAGTTTGCGGATCCCTCCGCGTGCTGGAAGAGAATTTGTCCGTGGCTGCCAAACCGCGGTGACTTTGCCCCTGCGATATCTAGTTTCGCTGGGAGGCAAGGTTCGATCCAGGGGTGCCAGCCAGAGCTGCGTGACTCCGTCCATGCCGTCGGTTGTGTAAACCACTTGTTTGTCATCCGGCGAAATGTCGAAGGCAGAAATTCGGATTCCGGGAAAAACTGGCTCGCTCTTTCCCGAATCCACGATCGTTCCCCAGAGTTCCGTGTCGGAACTTTCCCATCGCCTCACGAGGTAGTAGATGACGCTGGCGTCCTGGCTGAAGACAGGAGTCGGCCACCGAAGCACCTCCCCCTCTGATGAAAGTGAGCGCTCACCCGTAGAGTCGTGAATCCAGACAGCGCTTTCCTGCACCCCCAGCGAAGTGATCAGCGAACGTCCATCGGGTTCGACAGCGATTCCATTCTCTTCCGTCGGACCAGACGTGATCTGTTCGGGCTCTCCTTGCGGAAAATGTTGCCGCCAGATGTGGCTCTGTCCCTGCACCGCGGCAGTGAAATACATCCAACGGCCATCGGGTGACCAACCGGCGGACGTGCACGCACCAGCGGGACCAACGATTCGCATTGATGGCTGGCCTTCGAGGCTGACCAGGCGGCATGGCGCCCAATCTCCATTCCCATCCATCTCAACCAGCAATGCCCAACGACGATCCGGAGATGGAAAGGAATAATGAATCATGGCTCGTTGGTGTGCGGGAAAATAGATTTCTCGCAGGTTTGTGCGCGCGACTGTTGCGGTGACGGCTCCCAGATGGATTCCTGAGGAAGCCTCGGAAAAAAGCAGTCGCCGTGGGTCAAGCCAGACCAGGCCTGCGGCGTTCTGCATCAGAAGTCGAGACTCACCTCCCAAAGCAGATACTTCGTAGGTGGAGAACGTGGAACCCTCCATAACCGTGTAGGCAATCTCAGACCCGTCAGGCGAGAATGCCAGGGCATATTTGGGCCGATTGTCGTCCGTCACGCGCCGTGGCTCTCCGCTGGGCAACATCTTGACGTAGATCTGATCAGACGTTGAGGAAGGTATTGCCGCCACGGATGAATGCCAGCATGTGCCCATCGGGCGACAACGCCGGCTGCACCGCAGAATCCGTGAAATCCGTGAGCTGCGTATACTCGATCGGCGGTGGATGATGCCGCATTCGATAAAGCCCGCTTCCACCGAACGCAACGATGGCGCAGACCCCGGCGCCCAGATACCAGCCACGCATCCTGCGCCTCGAATTCGATGGGGCGCCTGGAGACGGAAGCAATGAGCGCCTGGAGCGAGCAGCGCTGGTTCGTTCGACGAAACCGTCGCCAGAAAGCGGTAGCCTTTCCCGGTGACCGTCTGAATGAACTGCGGATTCATCGGAGTCGTCGCGGAGCAGATGGCGCAGCTTGCGAATCGCAGTATTGATGCCATGTTCGGTGTCGACGAAAACTTCGCTGGACCAGAGGCGCTCGAGCAATTTCGGCGCGGGTGACGAGCTGTCCCTGGCGCGAGACGAGCAGAATGAGCAACTCCATCGGTTTGCGCTCCACGCGCAGAGCATGGCCATTGCGGAGCAGCTCGAACCGGCCGCAGTCGAGCTGAAATTCACCGAACTGAAACACCGAACCGGGCACGGGGCCCCCTTCCGCGTCCGAACGAGAATGCCTTGAGACCCCAAGCATAGCGCGTATCTGCGCTCGTTTTTAAGCAGATATTGCTTCACCTAAACTTCACCTCTGCTTTACCTCCTCTTCATTGCTTGACCAGAGCGGGTTGCGGTTAGCTTCGGGATCAGCCGGTCACGGCCATACTCGAACAAAAACATGTCCTTTGACTGGACCCGGGGTTGGCAGGTTCGTCGGCCCCGGTTCTTCACAGGCGCGTTTCGGAGAATGCCGTTTTCCCGGCAGAGGAAAAGGACATGAGAGCAAGAAATTTCAAAGTGGTATCGCAGATCGGTGCTTTGGTCGTAACCCTGGCTGCAGTCCCCGGCGCTCTGGCGCAATGCGGGCTGCCCTCGAACCTGACAAGCCATCCAGCTGGAGCCCCCAGCTGTCTGGCACAGGCCACGTCATGCGGGCCGCCTTCGAAGACGACAGGGATAACGATGATCGGCCATCGATGGTCGGAATGTGGCATGTAGCTTTCACGGCAGAGACGGCCGATCCCGCAACCGCGCCCCCGGGGACCATGATCGACAACGCCCTTGTGGTGTGGCACAGCGACAGAACGGAAATCATGAACTCGATGCGGCCGCCGCAGGATGGCAATTTCTGCCTGGGCGTCTGGAAGAAGACGGGGCCCGCTACACCTATCGGCTCAACCACTTCGCGTGGTTTGCCAAGCAGTTTCCGACACGGTCCCAATGACGCCGGCACCGGTATCGGCAATCCTCGGTTGGCCCTACGCACATCACTGAGATCGTCAACTTGAACCCGGATGGAAAGCTTTTACCGGCACCTTCACGCTGGTCGCCTACAACCTCGACAACCGGCACCGCGATGCAGACCTTCACCGGCGCTCTGGCCGGGACACGCGATTACGATCTCCACGCAGCATCAGACTTGATCCGTGAGCAGAAACTTGACGGCCCTGTCCTGATAGCTCACTCGCCCCTTCTTTCGGCTGGTCCTTGTCCGTGCCTTGGTTCCCTGGAGCGGCGAATCCTGCTATTCGCCGCGCTGGCTTAGCGCCGTCTCAGGCGGCAGCCAGGGCCTTTGGCCGACTGTGTGCGAAAACGGACGATCGTAGCCTGCGGCGGACATCGGATAGCTTCGAGACGCACAACATGCTTAATTTAAACAGCAGAAGACAAGCCTAGTTGCAATGCTGCGTGCTTTGGCGCACAGCATGCAACGATCGTTAGCAATACTCTCATTCCCCAAGAGCAAAGTTCCTCGAGGAGGCTGTCCATGAGTGGACTGCTCCAGGATGTTCGCTTTGCCTTGCGGCAACTGCGCAAGAGTCCGGGATTCACCATTACCGCAGGGTTGATGCTGGCGCTGGCCATCTGCGCCAACAGCACGGTCTTCAGCTGGATCGATGGGACGATGCTGCATCCGATTCCGGAGCGCGAGACACCGGCGACCTGGTGAGCGTGATGCGCGGGCAATGGAATATTTCGCCTTCGCCGCCGCTTTCGTATCCCGACTACCGCGACCTGCGGGAGCAGAGCCACAGCTTCGTCGGAATCCTCGCCTATAACCACGACTGGCTTACGCTCACGGGCGGAGCCACGCCGGAGCGGATATACGTTTGCAACGTCTCTTCGAACTTCTTTGACCTGCTGGGCGTCCAGCCGGTGCTGGGGCGCTTTTTCCTGCCTGAAGAAGAAACGCGTCCCGACGCTGTTCCCTATGTGGTATTGAGTTACTGCCTTGTGGAAGACGCGCTATGCAGGAGACCCGGCGATTGTGGGCAAGACGATAGAGATTGCCCGGCATCCTGTAACGGTAATCGGCGTGGCGCCGGAGGGGTTCATCGGAGCGATGCCCGGAATTCGGGAAGATCTGTGGGCGACGCTGAACCCGATCGGCTCAAATGCGTGGCGCATGACGCACCGAGCTTCGGCATGGCTGAACGTGCTGGGACGCTTGCGGCCGGGCGTGAGCCGGGGTCAGGCTACGCAGGATCTGGATGCGATCATGCAGAGAATCGTCGCCGCGTATCCGAACGATCATCTCGGCGTGAATACGATCACGCTGGATCCGATGTGGCGGTCACCCTTTGGCGCCAACGTCTATATGGCTGCTACGCTGCCGATCCTGCTGGCAATTGCCGGGGTAGTGCTCCTGTTGACGTGCGCCAACGTGGCCACACTGGGGTTGGTGCGCTTCGTCGCGCGCCGCCGCGAGATCGCAATACGGCAATCGCTGGGTGCGGGGCGCATTCAACTGGTGCGGCAGATGGTGCTCGAGGGATTCATTGTTTCGTTCGGCGGCGGAGCGCTGGCCTTGCTGCTGACGGCGTGGACGGCGAAAACCTTTGCGCGATTCATCCCGCCGAACGCAAATCCAATTGTTCTCAACGGCACGGTGGATCACAACGTTGTGGCGGTCATTGTGCTGCTTTCGGTGTTGGCGAGCGTTATCTGCGGAGCATTTCCTGCGTTGCGCTCGTCGCGCGTGCCGGCCGCAGAAGCGCTGAAGGAAGAATCTGCGAGCGTATCCGGCGGATCGCACAATCGCCGCTTGCTGAGCGGCCTGGTAGTGGCGCAGATTGCTCTTTCGCTGGCGCTGCTTGTGACCTCAGGACTATTTCTTCGTACGCTCAGAAACATCAGCTCCGGCAATCCAGGGTTTGAGCAGGATCATATTCTGACCGCCTCGGTGGGTCTGTCTATTGCGGGCTACCCGGATTCCGAAGTGTCCGAGATCCGGCACAAGATTCTCGATCGCGTGGCAGCGCTGCCGGGAGTCACAGTTGCATCGCTCACGGACTGGGTTCCATTCAACTTCAACCGCAAGACGGTGGATGCATATCCCGAGGGCTATGTTCCTCGCCCCCACGAGTCTCTCGAAGTGCGCAGGGCTGACGTGACGCAGCGGTATTTCGAGACACTCGGAATACCGATCCTGGAGGGGCGCACATTCACACCGGATGACAACGAAAAAGCGCCGGGTGTGGTGGTGGTGGATCAAACGGCGGCCAGCCGATATTGGCCTGGGCAGGACCCGGTGGGCCAGAAGCTCACAATCTGGGGCCACCCGTTTACGGTCGTGGGACTGGTGAAGAACTCGAAGCACAATCTGATGAACGAACTGCCGGAGCCCATGATCTATATGAGCTACTTCCAGGAACCTGATAAAGAGATGACCGTGCAGGTCAAAACGAGGGGCAATCCCGCGGATATGGCGCCAGTCCTTGAGCAGACAATTCACCAGGTCGACGGGCGGCTACCGGTTTTTGATGTGCGTACGATGCGCGAGACTACGCAGATGTCCAGCATGTTTGCGGTGATGCAGAGTACGTTCGCGGGCATGTTCGCGATGATCGCGCTGATATTGGCGGCGACGGGAATCTATGGCGTGGTGGCGTATCGCACGCAGCTGCGTACGCATGAAATTGGGATTCGCGTGGCGCTCGGTGCATCGCGGGCGGATGTACTGCGGCTAGTGCTGATGCAGGGAGTGCGGCTGACGATTGCCGGCTTGATTCTGGGACTGGCGCTTGCTCTCGGTTTGACGCGCTTCATCGCCGGATTGCTTTACGGAATCAGTGCGACAGACCCATTGACCCTAATCGCCGTGGTTGTGATGCTGGGGGCGATGGCACTACTGGCCTGCTACCTGCCCGCGCATCGCGCCATGCGAGTCAATCCGGTTTCCGCCATTCGCGAACAATAAAAACTAAAGCCCGAGCTCGCCATTCAGGGGAGCCCGGGCTTGTTAATTGCATGGTCGGCGTCAAGCAGATTTACATCTACATCCCGCCGCGGCTGGCTGGTGGAATGATGCTGTTCATGCGCAGATAGACGACCATCTGGCCGTAGTGATCCATCATGTGAGCAAGGCCAAAGGCAGCCATGCCCCCGCGCGTGCCGTGTGCCGTCATTACAAACGCATTCTCATTCGTAATGCCGTCAACGTAGCTGTGTGCCTGCTTGAAAGAGTCCTTGAGCGCCTGGATGATATCGGCCTTGCTGGTTAGCTTCTCAATTGCATCGGACTTCGCCTTGCCGTCAGCCTCGGACATGTCGCCGCCGAAGAAGTACCAGTTGGCTTGGGCTACGTGCTTCACCTGCGCTCCAAACGAACGCACGCCTTTGAAATCACCCTGCGTCTCCGCGGGAGCGAAGTTGAACTTGTCTTCTGGCATGGCTTCGGCGGCGTCAACAAATTCCTTCTCCATGCCGCTGAGCAGCTTTCCGTAAGTGGCTGAGGGTGTCATTTGTGCGCCGACGGCGGGCTTGGCAGGGGCGGCCTGGGCGAAAGCAAAGGCTGGAGCAGCAACCACCGCGCAACAAAGCAGCAGACGGGTGGCAATTCGTGAGGGGATATGCATTGGATCTCTCCTTGCGCGACCGCTTCGTTCGAGATGGAGGGATAAAAAGCTCAGGCCGCGTGAAGGCAAATCTAGCAGACTGATGTCACGGAAGATAGCGGGATTGTGTGAATCTGTTGTGGAAGGCAAGAAAGCAGTACCAAGGCGGTGTACCACAAGGCTGAGTAACGCGTTCCCTTTCAAGATGACTTGTGCATCATTCCGGGAAATCCCATCCAGACTGCAATTCGTCACAAAATCAAAACTTCCACTTGACATCCAAGTAGAATAGCGTATTCTACTTGGATGCCAAGTGAAGAAAATGACTCTACCCATCTTGCAAGGCACCCTCGACCTGATGATCCTGCGCACCCTGGCTACCATGGGCCCGCAACATGCGTATGGAATCGCCAGCCGGCTTGAGCAGGTTTCCGGCGACCAGCTGAATCTGAACCAGGGCACGATCTACCCGGCGCTGGTGCGGCTTGAACAGCATGGCTGGACGCGCGGCTCCTGGGGCAAAACCGAAAACAACCGCGAAGCGAAGTACTACGCCATCACCAAGGCGGGCATGAAGGCGCTCGATGAAGAGACCGCTCGCTGGCGGCAGATGGCCGGTGTAGTCGAGAAGCTTCTCGCGGAGGAGCAGTAGTCATGGCACGCTTGCGAAGACTCCTCGCCAGATTCCGCAGCCTCTTCCGCAACAACCGCGTTGAGCAGGAGCTTGCGCGCGAGGTTGCATCGCATCTTACTCTGCTTGCGGATGACTTCGAGCGTCGCGGCATGTCGCCTGAAGATGCGCGCATCGCGGCGAGGCGCGCGTACGGCGGCGTGGAGCAGGCGAAGCAGGCCCATCGCGATGAGCGGTCCTTTCTCTGGATCGAGCAAGCCGCTCAGGACCTTCGTTACGCGCTGCGGGTACTGGCAAAATCGCCGGGCTTCGCCGCCGTCGCCATCCTCACGCTTGCGCTCGGCATCGGCGCCAATACCGCGATCTTCACCGAGATTGACGCAGTGCTGCTGCGTTCGCTGCCCGCCGCAGATCCACAACATCTCGTGATCCTGGAGTGGAGCGCGCAGAATAAGGCGAAAATTGAAAGCAGGAGCGGCTACGGCGACTGCACGCAGGACTGCTCCTTCTCTGTGCCGTTCTTTCAGGCACTACGCAGCAATGCGCGCACGCTGGCAGAGATCGCCGCGTTCGCGGGCCCGATCGAAGTAAACTTCAGCGGCAACGGGCCGGCAAATATGACGCGCGGCCTCTTTGTTACCGGAGATTATTTTCAAATCATCGGGCAAAGGGCCTTCCTGGGGCGAACCCTCGGGCCCACCGATGATGCACAATCCGCATCGCCGGCGATCGTTCTGGATTATGGATACTGGCAGCGCGCCTTTGGCGGCGATACATCCGTGGTGGGGCGCGTGGTCCGCCTCAATCACGTCGACGCGACGGTGGTTGGTATCGCCAGCCCAGCTTCAAAAGTCTGACGCCGGGCAAACATCAGGACTTTTTCATGCCTCTCTCCCTTGCCAGGCGCGTGCAGAGCGAGTGGTGGGATAACGATAATCGGCTCGCCGATCCGGGCACTTGGTGGGTGTTGATCGCTGGCCGGCTGAAGCCCGGCGTTTCGATGGCACAGGCCCAAGCGGAGATCACAACGCTCTTCCGCACGGAAACGATGAACGGAGCGAAGCCTGTTTTCCAAGAAGCAGATGCGCCGAGGATCCGGGTGCTGGCTGCGCAGGAAGCGCTGGATGGAGAGAGCAGCCAGATCGCGCCCATGCTTACGCTGATCATGATCGCGGTCGGCCTGATCCTGCTGGTTGCATGCGCGAATGTGGCGGGCTTGATCCTCGCACGGTCTACAAGGCGGCACAAGGAACTCGCCCTTCGCCAGGCGCTTGGTGCAGGACGTACGCGCATCGCGCGCCAGCTGCTGGCCGAGACCCTGCTGCTATCGTTCGCTGGTGGCTCACTGGGGGTGCTGTTTGCCGTATGGGGTGTTGAGGCGATTACGAAGTTTGTGTCGAACGGGGCGAACGAGCCTTTCGCATACACCACTACTCCCGATTGGCGCGTGCTGTCGTTTACTGCGGCCCTGACGGTTACAACGGGATTGCTGTGCGGGCTCGCTCCGGCGTTGCGCGGATTGCGCGGTGACCTCACGTCCTCGCTGAGAGAAAACGCCTCGTCGAGTTCAGGCGCCGCGCCGCAACGCGGTAAAAGCCTTCGCCTGGGGGATGCGCTGGTGGTCGCGCAGGTGGCGCTCTCGATCGTGGTGCTGGTCGGCGCGGGACTGCTGGCGCGGACCTTGCAGAAGCTCCAGTCGATCGATCCGGGATTCGACACACGAAACATTCTTCTGTTCGGCATCAATCCCAACCTTGCGGGCTATACCGACCAGCAGACGTCGCAGCTTTACCGGCAACTGCAGGAGCGCTTCGCGGCGTTGCCCGGCGTTGCCTCGGCGAGCTATTCCGAGAGTGCGCTGCTGAGCCGCAGCTGGTCGAGCACCGATATCCATCTCGATGGCACGCCGCCCAAATCGAACGTGGAGACACAGGTGCTCTCAGTGGGCACAGATTTTTTCAGGATGATGCGGATCCCGATGCTGGCTGGCCGATCGTTCACCGCGCAGGACTTTACCGACGCAGAAAAAGTGAGAGAAGCGCAAGCTGCCGCAAAAGCGAGCAAAGCGGCAACTGCGAACTCCGCACTACCCGCAACGCAAGGCGTGCCGGTGCCGGTTGTCGTCAACCATGCATTCGTCGCCAAGTTTTTCCCGAACCGGAATTCAATCGGGAAGCACATCGGCAACTCGCAGGGAGATGAGCCTGCCAAGACACCGCAGCCCGGCTACCGCATTATCGGTGTGGTTGGCGACACACGCTACGAGAGTCCGCAAAGCGAGATCCGGCCTACGATGTTCAGGCCGTTGGTAGGCAACAGCGCACACTTTGAGCTGCGTACTGCCGGGGATCCCACGGCGCTGGTGAAGCAGGTACGAGGGACCGTAGCCGCGGCCGACATCAACCTGCCGCTTTTCGACGTGCGCACGCAGACCCAGCAGATTGAGCAAACGCTCTTCAAGGAACGGCTGATGTCGCGCCTGTCGAGCTTCTTTGCGATCCTTGCGCTGGTGCTGGCGTGCATCGGCCTGTATGGACTGCTTTCCTACGAAGTTGCTCGACGAACGCGCGAACTTGGCATCCGAATGGCTCTCGGCGCACAGAGGACCAACCTGATGCGGCTTGTCGTGCGGCAAGGACTGATGCTCGCGCTGGTGGGAGCAATCATCGGTATTGGAACGTCCATGGCAGCGACACGGCTGATGGCGAATATGCTGTACGGGGTGCGGCCCAACGATCCTGCCACCTTTGCCGCCGTTTCGACACTGATGCTACTTGTGGCCTTTGCCGCCTGTGCAATTCCCGCACGGCGTGCAATGCGTGTCGACCCGATGGTCGCCCTACGCGAAGAATGAGCAGCACGATCAAGTGATTTACACAATGATGGTAACTGCAAAAACAGTTCGCGGAGGCAGATAGCAATGGCCCGGTGGAGACGAGTGGTTGCCAGATTCCGCAGCCTCATTCGCAGCAACCGCATTGAGCAGGAGCTTGCGCGCGAGGTTGCATCGCATCTTACTCTGCTTGCGGATGACTTCGAGAGTCGCGGCATGTCGCCTGAAGAAGCGCGCATCGCAGCAAAACGTGCGTACGGCGGCGTTGAGCAGGCCAAGCAGGCCCATCGCGATGAGCGGTCGCTATTGTGGATTGAACAGACCTTGCAGGATCTGCGCCACGCCGGTCGCACGCTGTCTCGGAGTCCCGGATTCATGTTTGTCGCCATCGCTACGATCGCGCTCGGCGTGGGCGTGAATACTACGCTCTTTACGGCGTATAACGCGGTGGCGCTCAAGCCGCTTCCCGTTGCCAGCGCCGACAGCGTGGTCCGGTTGCGCCGGACTCTCCAAAGCGGTTTCATCGGCGACAATCAATACCTGTTTTCTTATCCGGAATACAGCAACCTTCGCGACCGGCAAACCGTGTTTCAGAGCGTGATTGCTGCCACTGGGCCGGTGAAGATTCTGATCGCTGCGACGGGCGAAGACTCTCACGGCAACAACCAATGGAAACCTGCAGTGGCGCAGATCGTCTCCGGCAGCTACTTTGGAGCACTCGGAATCACTCCGGAGATCGGCCGTCTATTTACGTCGGAGAAAGACCCCGCATCCGACGGCGGTCCCGTTGTCGTGCTGAGTTATGCGTATTGGATGCGAGCATACCGTGGCGATCCTCAAGTGCTGGGCAGCACCGTGAAGATCGGTAACGCCGCGTTCACGATCATCGGCGTCACGCCGCGAACGTTTACCGGCACCAGCCTCTATCCGCAAGTACCCGATTTGTGGGCGCCGGTCTCGATGCAGCAGCAGCTCGTTCCGGGCCAGGACTGGCTGCACAATCCCAGCGACTTTGAGTTTCAAGTGCTGGCGCGGCTCGACCACGGCATTGCTGCAAAGCGGGCACAAGCGGAAACAGACGCAATGGTGCGCCAGTTTGACGCGGGATACACCATGCGGGATCGCACCCTGTCTGTTGCGCTGGAGCGCACAGCGTTCTTTGGAAATACGAATGATATTCGCTTTCAGGCCGGCGTTGGAGCAATGATGGTGATCTTCGCGATGGTTCTGCTGGTGGCCTGCGCCAATGTAACCAACATGCTGGTTGCACGCGGCGCTGCTCGGCAAAAGGAGATCAGCGTCCGCCTCGCGCTCGGAGCTAGCCGTTCGCGCGTGGTGCGCCACCTTCTCACGGAGAGTATGTTGCTCGCCCTGGGCGGGGGAGTTGCGGGACTGGCGCTTGCGGTCGCTGCAAGCAAACTGTTGTGGGTCGCGCTCAACCAGATTCTGGTGCGTCAGTTAGGCAGCGACTTCGTACTCAGTTTGAATCTCAGTCCCGACGGACACGTACTGATTTATGCACTCGGACTGTCACTGGCTACTGGCTTCATGTTCGGAGTCTCGCCCGCGCTGCAGTTCACCAAGCCTGACCTGAATACTTCCCTAAAGGATGACAACACTTCGTTCGGGCGAGGTGTATCGCGCTCGCGGCTGCGCGGCGTGCTGATCGGCAGCCAGGTAGCGATCTCCATGATGTTGCTGAGTAGCGCGGGACTCCTGATTCGCGGTCTTGTCCGGTCGCAGGCGGCGGAGCCGGGCTTCGAAACTCATCATGTGTACCTGTTGCGCGCCGACTACGGAGACGCCCCCGTGAAGGCCGCAGTCGCTCTTCATCGCATGGCCGACTGGCTCAAGACGGTGCCCGAGATAGCGAGCGTTTCCTACGGCACGGCGCCAATGATGGGCACGTGGACGCCGCCAATCTTTGTCAGGAATCGAGCGGTGCTCGAAGGATCGAGTGAAGCGCGCACGCTGGCGAGCTATGCATCAGGCAATTATCTGAACACGCTGGGAATTACCCTGCTGCGGGGTCGGAATTTCACCGCGCAGGAGTCAGCCACCGGTGCGAGCGTGGCCGTCATTAGTGCTTCCACGGCGCGCCTGTTCTGGCCCAACGATGATCCGCTGGGCAAACACTTTCAGCTTGATTTGCATTTCGACAGCAAGCTGACGGAGTTCGAAGTGATCGGCATTGCCCGCGATGTTCGATTCACAAATCTCACGCGGATCGATCCCTCGCATGTTTATCTGGCCACGGATCCGGCGTCGATTTATCCCATCTTTTTCAGCATTCGCGGCGATCAGCAAACCGCGCTTGCGGCGATTTGGAGCCGGCTACGCGCCTTCGACCGCAACATCTTTCCCAGCATTTCATTGTGGAATGTGGAAACGATGCTGCTCAATCCGCAGAGGACATTGGCCCGCGCTCTTGCCATGCTTGCGGTCATGCTGGCGTTGCTGGCGCTTTCGCTGGCCGGTATCGGGATTTACGGCGTCATGGCCTACGTGGTGAGTCAGCGAACCCCGGAGATCGGCGTACGCATCGCATTGGGCGCGACGAAGGGCCGCATCCTCCGCGACATCGGTATCAAAGGGCTACAGCCTGTCGTCATCGGTATGGTTGCGGGTCTCGGCGGTGGCGCGGCGCTTTCACTGGTGCTGCATCGAACACTCGCGTTCCCCGGGTCGATTGACTTCCTCTACGGCGTGAGCTTCTACGATCCGGCGACATTCATCGGCATCACCCTTTTTCTCGCTGTAGTCTCTCTAACCGCGAGCCTTGGGCCGGCTCTGAAAGCGATCGCTGTCGATCCACTGGTCGCACTGCGTTACGAGTGAGACGGTTCCGGGTTCATGGGTGGCGGTGCGCAGAGACTCCAACCGCTTTTGGACTAAGAGGTACAAACTCAGAACTCTAAACTGCTCCTCAGGTGCTTAACTTGCCGCCCCTGACCGTAAAGCGCTCGCCGCGCCAGACGATGGTGTTGCCAGCAAAGCCTGCGATCCAGAGGCCAGTGGCGACGAGGTCGCGCAGAGGCAGCAGAAGGAGGCTGGGCAGCACCTGGTGATCGCCGAGAACTTCGGCGCCGACCGTCATCGCGAGTGCGATGCGAAGAAAAAAGCAGAGCGCGAGAAGCCACAGGCTCAGCGGGCTAATCCCGCTGGCGATGAGGTTGACGACAGCCAGTGTAAATCCCTGTGTAAATAGCAACCCAGCGTAGCCTCCCGCGCGTGCGTCACGCACGGTACGCAGCCACCGAAGCTGGTGATCGCAGAAACCGCGCCAGTTGTAGGCGGGCACGCTGGTTTCGACAACCTCCGAGGAAAGCGCAACGCAATATCCGGCCTTGAAGATGCGCTCGCCCAGTTCATAGTCGTCGGCAAGATAATCGACGAGTGCTTCGAAACCGCCGATCTTCTCGAGTGCATCGCGGCTCACGGCAAGCGTGGATCCGAGGCCGTAGCGCAGTCCGCCCTCGATCAGGCGGGCAACCAGAACGCTGGGCATGAAGTCGGTGGCGATGCCGAGCGACTCGAGCCGCGAGCCAAGCGTACCATGCGCACGACCGCGATAGAGAGCAGTGACGAGGCCGACCGATTTGCGCAGCTTCGCATTTTGTTGAGTCACCGGCACCGCGAAATGAGCCATCACGCGTGCAAGGTAGCGTGGACTCACAGTGATGTCGGAGTCGTTGACGAGAATATATTCGCAGCGGGCCTGCGGCAGCGAGCTGGGCGAGGGTGCTGACCTTGCCGTTGGCACCGAGGCGCGCCGGGCACTCGATGAGGCGAATCGTGCCGCTCGGGAAATTCGCTTTGCAGTTGTTGGACGGCGCTGACGGCGGGGTCATCGAGCGACGAGACGCCGAAGAGGATTTCGTATCCGCCTGTGTAAGTCTGGCGACAGTGCGAGCGAAAGGCATCGAGCATGCCGGGATCGAGGCCCTTGAGCGATTTGAGGATCGAGACACCGGGCGCAAAGGATGGCAGCGGTGCGCGGCGCGATGCGATATACACGCGGGCAGCAATGACGGCAAAAACGTAATAAGCCATTCCCGCAACGGCCAGGACTGTGGTCGATGCTTCAACGGCCAGTGAAATTGTGTGTGGGACCACAGGGGATAGTGTAGCGGAAGACAGTTCCAGTCGAGCTCTTTCACTCGTAGCGCAGGGCGTCGATAGGATCGAGGTTAGCTGCCTTCCACGCGGGATAGATGCCGAAGACCAATCCGATCGAGCATGAGACGCCGAAGCCGATCATGACCCACACGGTCGACATGGTTGCGGGAAGACCGATGGGCAGAAAATAGATGATCCACGTAAGCACGGCACCGAGAACTATACCGAAGATTCCGCCCAAGGCTGTCAGCGTGACCGCCTCCGTGGTAAATTGCAGCAGCAGTGCGCGCTTAGTCGCGCCAATGGCTTTGCGTACACCGATCTCCCGCGTCCTCTCCGTGACGCTGACCAGCATGATATTCATCACGCCTACTCCGCCCACCATCAGGCCGACGCTCGACACTGCGATCATGAAAAGCACCAGGCCGCCGGTTAGTTGATTCCAGAGCTTAGAAAGCGAATCGGGGCCGAAGATTTCGAAGTTGTCGGGCTGATCGACTTTAACTTTCCGGCGAACGCGCATCATCTCGCGTATCTCTTCTTCGACCAGGGATTTGCTTTTCTGGTCGTCGTACTTGACGCTGATGTACATATCCTTCAGTTCGGGATAAAGGTTATGAAAGACGCCGAGCGGGAAGAAGACGCCATTGTCCCCAGGGTTCTTGCCGGAGCCGAAGGGCTGTTTGCGCTTTTCCAGGACGCCAATCACGGTGAAAAGGCTGGAAGCAACGTTCACATCCTTGCCGATCGGGTCTGCGTCTCCAAACAATTCTTCCGCCGTGTCATGGGCCACCACGCAGACGTGAGCGTGCCGCTGATCCTCGGCATCGGTCCAGAATCGGCCTTCCTTCATGGTCAGCTCCGATACCGTTTCGAGAGCTGCGGTTGAACCCGCGAGGAACGCGCCGGACACCTTTTTGCCATTGTATTTAACGTCGACGTCGCCTACATGGAATTGCTGATTCACGTGTTCGTAAGTGCCGTCAACGGCGATCACGTGAGGCAATGCCCGCAGGGCGAGCACGTCTTCCAAGTTCAACTTCTTGCGGGTAAGCATCTCCGTCGTGGGCTGCACGCCGATCAGGGGCATGTGAAATACCCAGAAGACGTTGGAGCCCATCGAGGTGACCCAGTTGTTCACCCGGTTATTGAGGCCAGTGATGACGGAAGAGATGGTGATGACAGTAGTGACGCCGATAACGATGCCAAGAATGGTCAGCCCCGACCGCAACTTGTTAGTTCTCACTGTATCGAGGGCCATCTTAACGGATTCCCGCGTCTGTCCCCGGGCCATGTAGCGCCTGACTTTCTAAGGCCGATCCACTGCAATTATGCACCCGTAGGTTCGCAGTTTAAAGTCCTTGAATCACAGTTGACTGGTGTATCGGGCGCCCAACTGTGAACGAAAGGACCACGGATTCTGAGCTGTCTTCTACTCGTACCGCAGCGCTTCGATCGGATCAAGATTCGCGGCCTTCCAAGCGGGATAGATGCCGAAGATCAGGCCAATTGCGCACGAGACGCCGAAGCCCATGAGCACCCACATGGTGGACATGGTCGCAGGCAGGCCGATGGGCAGAAAGTAGATGATCCACGTAAGAATCGCGCCCAGAAGAATTCCGATCACCCCGCCGACCGCGCACAACGTCACGGCCTCCGTGGTGAATTGAACCAGCAGCGTGCGCTTGGTGGCCCCGATGGCTTTGCGCACGCCGATCTCGCGGGTGCGCTCGGTCACGCTCACCAGCATGATGTTCATTACACCCACGCCACCCACCATCAATCCGACGCTCGAAACAGCGATCATGAAGAGCACGAGACCGCCCGTAAGCTGGTTCCACAACTTCGAAAGCGAGTCGGGGCCGAAAATTTCGAAGTTATCGGGCTGATCCACTTTCAGCTTGCGCGCGATGCGCAGCGATTCGCGGATCTCCTCTTCGACGAGCGCCTTATTTTTCGGGTCGTCGTACTTCACGCTCACCCACATGTCCTTGTCTTCGGGATGAAGATTGTGAAAGGTGCCGAGCGGGAAATAAGCCGATATTATCGGCCTGATTCTTGCCGCCGCCAAAGGGCTGCTTCTGCTTGTCGAGGACGCCGATTACGGTATACAGGCCGGTCTCAATGTTGACTTCCTTGCCGATGGCATACTGATCGCCAAAGAGTTGTTCCCACGTGTCGTGCCCGAGAACCACGACGTGCTCCGCCTTCTTATCTTCTTCGTCATTCCACAGGCGGCCTTGCAGGAAGTTAAGATCCGTCACCTGGCCAACTTCGGCAGTGGATCCCTGGAGGATGGTACCGGCTATCTTTTTTCCGTTGTATTTCACGCTGACATCGCCGACGCGGAATTGCGACTTGACGTGCTGATAACCTCCATCGGCCGCCACCACGTGAGGCAGTTTGCGGAGCGCGTACACCTCATCGATGTTGAGCTTGGGGCGATTAAGCATCTCGGGAGTTGGCCTTACGCCGATCACCGGCAGATGAAACACCCAGAAGACGTTGCTGCCCAGCGAACTTACAAAGGCCTGGACGCGGTTGTTCAGTCCGCTGATCACCGAAGAGATGGTGATGACGGTCGTGACGCCAATTACGATTCCCAGGATGGTCAGACCTGAACGCAGCTTGTTGGTGCGAATGGTGGCGAGCGCCATCTTTACGGATTCGCCGGTTTGTTGTCCTGCGCATAAATGCAGCTCCTGCTTATAGCTCCCGGCACAGCAGCTAAGGGCATTGGCAATGTCAGCGCCCGATCGTTGCAAGGCGCGTCCACGTGAGACTCAAAACCTCAAACTGCTAGCGGCTGGAAGTCGCTAGCAGCTGCACTTCTCACATCTCCGCGCGCAACGCCACCACCGGGTCCAGCCTTGCGGCTTTGCTGGCGGGGTAAACGCCGAAGAAAATGCCGACGCTGGTGGCCAGGAACAGGCCCAGAAAGATTGCCCAGATGGGAACGGCTGTCGGGAACCCCACAAAAACAGTAATCAGCTTGCCTACCAGCACGCCCAGAAGAATTCCGAAGATGCCCCCCACTGAGGACAGGGACGCGCTCTCAATCAGGAACTGCACCAGCACGTCGCGCTGCTTCGCACCCAGCGCTTTGCGCACGCCGATCTCGCGCGTCCGCTCGGTTACGCTCACGAGCATGATGTTCATGATGACGACGCCGCCAACGACAAGCGCGATGGAGCCCAGCCCCATCACGACCCAGGCGAAAACGCCCAGCAGCTGATTGGCAATATCGAGAAAGGTGTCGTTGGTCTGGATTTCGAAATCGTCGGGCGCGCCGGGAGCATTGTGCCGCCGCGAACGCATAATCACCCGCGCTTCGTCTTCAGCGCGCACCATGCCCAGCGAGCCGCCGCCCGCACGCGCATAGATATTCACCGAATCGTTATAGCCGTAAATCTGCTGATATGTCGTGATCGGGATGGCGACCCAGTTGTCCTGCGACTGGCCGAAGGTTTTTCCCTGTCGGTCGCCCACGCCAATAATGGTGAAGGGAATGCCGTCGACGCGAATCTCTTTGCCCAGCGGATCGCCGCCACCAATCAGGTTATCCACGATGTCATAGCCAACAATGCAACTGTGGAATGCGTGCTCTTCGTCTGCCGGTGTAAAGCCGCGGCCGATGCTGATATCGATGTTGTTCAGCGACATCATGGAGCGCGGTGTAGCCGCGCACGCCGGTGTTGTTGCTGGAGTGTCCGTTGTACACCACGTTGGTGTTCTTGAACAGCGACGCGCCCACTTCGCTGCAGTCCTCGCAGCCATCCTTGATGGCCTCGTAGTCCTCGATGCGGATGATCTTGCGCTTTTGGAAGCTGAAGTACTCGTCGGCGGAAAGAATCACGCTCGACATGCGGTTCACCGTGAACACGTCCGCGCCGTATCCGGAAAGTTTGGTCGAGATGTAGCGCTTGGCGCCCTGCACCAGCGTGAGCACCATGATGACCGAAGCGACTCCCATCACGACACCGATCAGCGTGAGGATGGAGCGCAATTTATTGCCCCACAGAGATTGCAGCGCGAGTTTGAAAGCTTCGAGAATGCTCATGAACGTACGATTCGACTCTTCCTGATGCGGTTTAGAATCCTGCTCTCAGTGTACGCAGGCATCGCTGCGTTCCCAGCGGCGATTTGAGACTGAATCGGGCTTCCGCGTCGTGGTGCAGATCGGACTGCCTCACTGAAATCTCGCTGCGATATTGTTTAGACGGCCAGGAGCGCTGCCGGGCCTCAGTTCCGCGGCACGAGCCCTTGCCCCCCGCAGATTGGTACGCAACTGCCGTGACCGTGGTTCCGGATCCGTACTGCAACTTCAACCGAGCCCCGCAGAGAATGGTGCCGCTGAATTGCCTCAATCATGCCCTGATTGCGTGAATGAGCCCCTAGATTGGCCGCGGGCTGGTGTTATGGGCATCGGTTACGTTGTCTGGTTCGCTGGTGAACGTTTTGCCGGCGCGATAGGCGAATTTCTGATCTCTCCCATCGATTCTTCTGATCGCATCCATGGCCCCGTCGTCCCAGGTAACCCGTGCCTCTCCATTCACATACACCCAATGTCCGTGCACACGATGAAGACTCCGCCAGGCGCTTCCGTTCTCATCCAGCGTGATGTAGAAGGTTCCGCCGGAACCGTCGCCAACCTCCCACTTGCCCAGAAAATGGCCGCGGGGTAGCGCTCCGGGTGGTGTAGGAGCCGCTTCGCTGATCGGAACTCCGCCGGTTCCTGAGAACTCGAGGCGCGCTACGTCAGCCAGATTCAGAGTCTGGCGGTGTCCGTCTTTAAATACGATTATGATCTGGCCGGGAGTACTTTTGCTCCCGTGGTTCTGGGCAGCCGCGGCGGCGATTCCCAGCACCAGGACCGCACATCCGGCGAATCGAACGACCAACTTGCGCATCGTGTTCTCCTTCGGAATCAGCGGATAACACCGCTGGCCCGCGACCCTATTATCTACGCGGATGGCGGGCCAGAGGTTCCTGCATTTCCAAAGAATCGCCGCTTGCTGAGCCCTACGGGAACACCGAGAACATTGATCTCAAATCAGTTTCGCTTCCAGCGTTGCGGATCAGCGGGTAAACCCCGAAAATCTCCTGGATTGTGCGCAGGGTCGATCCGTGCGTGTAGTAGGTCGAATTGGAGTAGTGATTGCCCTTCGCGTAGGGCGACAACACGATCATCGGAATCGGGCCATCCCCTTTCGCAGCCTCGTCCCAGGTGATGAAAAGCACTCCGCCACTCCGGTAGGCAGTGGAGTTGAGGATCATGGGAACATTCTTCTTGAGCCACTCGTCGCCGTGGGCAATGGCGCTGCCCCCGCAACTGTCGTGCATGTCGTTGCACATGTCCGGAGTGATGAAGTTGTAACGGGCTACGGTGTTGTTCTCGAGATCGTGCGCAAGCTGCCCGAGCTGCCGAATGTGCGAGATGCACGTCGCCGAAGAGCTCGAGAGGTGATTGGTCTGGTCGTCAAAGTAGACAAACGGATTGTGGCGCGACTGGTATAGCTGGCTTCCGCTGGAGTCGACCGGACCTTCGTTCTTCAGCGGGCAACTGGTTGCGCTGATGTACTCGTCGTAGGAGCGCCAGGAGATTCCGGCATTCTCGAGGAGCTTTACCAGGTGATTGCTGGTGGTCTGGCCATGCTGCGAAGGCGGTCCGTCATCATGGATGCCGAAGTTGGTCCCAGCCTCAAGCCAGAGGTAGTTCGGCAGGCTCGGGTGAATTCCCGGAGGATTGTTGTAGTTATTCGCATAGGAGGCCATGGGCAGAAGGGTGTGATTGATATAAGGAGCTTCAGAATTGCCCTTGATGTTCAGGCTGCCGTCGCCCGTCCAGTTGTGATTCTCCATCAGGATGATGAAGACCGTCTTGATGTGGTGTAAGGTCGTCGTGGCGTCGGGCTCGGGTTGGACTTGATCCGCCTGTTGCGCAAGCACAGGCAGAGCGAGGGTTAGAGCAAGAAGGGGGAGAAGGTTGCTGCGGATTTTCTGGCGGATTCGGAACATCACCGCTCCTTTGTGAGGCAGGATTTAGATGGCGGCCCCAACGACCTGGACCGCTGGAAGAGTTAGATGGCGTCCGGGGTGGATGTGAACGATTTCAAGTGCCCGGTAAACGCCGCCGCATCTAAAGCAATATGAGAGGCAGACCGAAACGCATCCTGGTGATCGGCGCTGGAATGGCAGGGCTGACGGCAGCCCGGCTGCTCGCCGAGGCTGGCCGCAAGGTGCTGATGCTCGAAGCGCGGGATCGCGTCGGCGGACGCATTCGCACCCTGCGCGACCGGGGCGAGATCATCGAACTTGGAGCGGAGTTCATCCACGGGCATCCGCCGGAGCTTTGGGAACTGATCCGCGAGGCGGGGTTGGAACCTTTCGCTCTGGACGGGAAGGTCGTTTGCCACCGGCAAGGCAAGCTCAGAAAGTGCGCGGAACAGAGCGAGATCTTCCGCTTCCTGCATGGGCTCGAAAAATGGAAAGCGACCGACCTCGCGTTCGCCGATTACCCGCCGCTCGCAAAGCTCCTGCCTGAGAAGCGCGAAGAAGTCGTCAACTACGTACAAAGCTTCAATGCAGCCGATTATCGCAAGATTGGCGTGCATGCCCTCGCTGTGCAGCAACGGGCCGAGGAGGAGACAGGAAGCGACGAGCTGTTCCGCATCCGCGAAGGATACGACCGGGTGCCGGAGTTCCTTGCGAAGAAAGTGCGCGAGGCAGGCGGACGCATCGAGCTGTCCCGGCTCGTGGAGAAGATCGAGTGGGAACGCGGCCATGTTTCGGTCTTTGTGCGCGACGGCGGCGAACTGGCCCAGTATTCGGCTGAGCAGGCCGTAATTGCACTGCCGCTGGGAGTTTTGCAGCAGCTGGGGGTCCTGTTTGATCCGATCCCCGAAACCTTGCTGGCGGCAAACCAGCTTGCCATGGGACCGGTGCGGCGCTTCACTCTCCTGTTTCGCGAACGCTGGTGGGCAACGCTAGACCACGTGAATCTGCCGAAGCTCAGCTTCCTCTTCGCACATGAGGCAATGCCCCCGGTGTGGTGGACAACGCATCCCTGGGAAACGAATACCCTGACCGGCTGGATCGGTGGACCGCGGTCTGCCGCGTTCGACCAGTTCACGCGCGAACAGGTCGGCGATGCCGCTTGCAAAGAGCTTGCGAACATCTTCGACCTCCCGCTCTCCATGCTGCGCAGTCAACTCGTCTGCTGCGCCACGCACGACTGGCAGGCCGATCCGCTGAGTTGCGGCGCATACAGCTACGTGCCCGCGGGCGCACTGGATGCGGTATTGAAGATGGCAACGCCGGTGCGGGATACGCTCTATTTTGCCGGAGAACATACCGATACCACCGGCCACTGGGGTACCGTACATGCAGCCATGCGGTCCGGAATACGCGCTGCAAGCCAGGTGCTGATCGGCGTCAAAACGCAGACAGCCGAAGCACCGGCAATCGCGCGGCTTGGATAGCCGGTTAGCGACGCAGAAATACACCGCGATCACCCCAGTCCGCGTCGCGGATTTCATCCGTCAATCGGCAAGACTTGTTTCTGCGGAAACCAAAACTCTCTGCGACTGAATCGTTGGCAATTCAACGTCGCGTCGATTGTTTACCCTTCTTCTTATTGTTTCCTTCGGTCGCAAAGCTGCACGCGCCATCCGTGAGTTTCGTGGGCGTGAGTGTCAATTCGTGGAGGTTATTCTTAAGCAAAAGCGCGTTGAAGTCGCTTTCCTGCTGCTGCGCGTTCTTCCACGCGTCCACGGTATGGTTCAGATCGTTGCAGTCACTCTCCCATGTGGCGATCTGGGTTGGCGTGGGGGCCATATCCATGCCGACCTGCATCATGCTGACCATGGTGTTGTAGGCGTTGTTCAGGTCCGCGAATGATTTGATGGCCTTTGGATCGGGAGTGGGAGGGCGCATAGGACCTCCGCCGCCAAAGCCTGTGGGGACGATGCCGCCAATTTTGGTTAGACTCGCGTCGAGTGCCTTCGCTTGCGCAGCAACATCGGCCGGTAGATTGCCGTGGGTCATCGCGGCCAACTGATCTTTCACGGCCTTCACTTCCTGATTGCCTGCGAAGCTCTGCTCCATGCCCTGAACGGAGAGCAGCGTGAGCTTGTTTTGAGTGCGCAACGCGGCCATGAGTTCGGGGCTTTGACCAGCCCGAGGATCGTTGTCGACCGTGAGGGTGCGCGTGTAGAGCTGGCCGTCCACGGTGAGCTTCAACGTATAAACGCCCGGAATTACCTGCGGTCCGTGGGGACCGGGGGTGGTGGAGCCTGGCACCATGTTCATTTCATCTTCGAGGTCGTGGCGCAGCGCAGGTGGGTCATCGTAGTACAAGTTCCAGTTGACGCGGTTGAGACCTGCATGCGTGCTGAGGGCGCGCGACTCGGGCGTTGCCAGCCAGTAGTGCGGGAACTCTGCCCCTTCGATTGGCGGCGGCAGCGTGCTCGACATGGTGCGTACGAGTTTGCCATCGGCATCGAAGACCTGCAATTGAATCGGCTCCCTGGGTTGATGATTCAGGTAGTAGTCGAGAATCGCGCCGTATTGCACGTTGTGTGCGTGGGGCACCTCGATGGAGAAGGGCTGATCCCAGTTGCTGTTCATCCGGGCGCGAATTGCGTTCTGGGGCGGGAAGAAGTACACGGGCGCGGATGAAACAGCCTGAGCTTTGGCGGCAATCTCGCGCAGCGGAGTGATGTCATCGAGGACCCAGAAGCCGCGGCCGTATGTACCGATGACGAGGTCGTTCTGGTGGTGATCGGTGTGCACATCGAGATCGCGGATGGAAGTGCTGGGGAGATTCTGGCGCAACGACTGCCAGTGATCGCCGTTATCGAAGCTGACATAGACAGTGGTTTCGGTGCCGGAGAAAAGAAGTCCGGGCTGCTGCGGATCCATACGCAGGCTGTTCACCCAGCTTCCGGTGCGCTCGTCTTTGGGAAGGCCATTGACGATACTGACCCACGTCTTGCCGCCGTCGATGGTGCGCCAGATGAGCGGAACGTTCGTGTCTTCTTCGGGGGGGACCGTCTGGCCACGAGCGCCGCGGATGCGGCCAGCAACGTACGCTGTGTTGGCGTCATCGCCTGCCTCGATGGTGTTGAAGTTGGTGTGTTGCGGCAGATCGGCGATATTCGAAACGTTGTTCCAGACTCTGCCATGGTCGGTTGTGATGTTGATCTGATCATTCGTGCTGACCGCCCATATAATCCCGGGCTTGACGCGGGAAATGGAAAAGTCAGCAATCGTAGCCGGCGGAGGGGGCGGTGACTTGCCCGGCGTTGGGGGCGGCGGCTGTGGACGCGCCTTGCTGCAGTCCGCTGAAGGCGCGCCTTTGGCTGTCGTCAGATCGGGGCTCACGGCGGTGAACGAGTGGGCGCCATCGCGTGTCACCAGAAGGCATTCATAGGCAACGTAGAGAGCTCCCGGCTCGAATGCGAGATCGAACTTCTTCTGGAAATCGCGATAGGCCATGTATTTGGTGGATTCTGATCCGAAGTTGGGGGCAACATTTTCCCATTGCATCGTTGACATGTTGATTTTGACCATGCCGCTGCCACCGCCGCCCGGACCATAGCCGACACCGTAGATGATGTTCGGATTTTTGGGGTCGGGTGTGATGACGCCAAACTCCGAGGAAGGCACCGGGCTCCAGTCGATGAAGTTAATCTGCCCGAAGTTGCCGCGGCTCGACATCTCGACTGCGCCGGTGTCTTGCTGCGCAGCCATGATGTGGTAGGGATATTGATTGTCGGTGGCGACGTGGTAGACCTGCGCGATGTCCTGTGTGTACCACAGACTCCAGGTTTTGCCGTTGTCGAGCGTGACGCTTGCCCCCTGGTCGGAACCGACCAGCATGTGATTGCCATTGGTAGGATCGATCCACAGCTTGTGATAATCCTCGCCGCCGGGTGCGCCCTTGAAAGGCTCGAAGGTCACTCCACCATCGGTGGAGCGATACAGGGCGGTGCTCATCGTGTAGACGACGTCAGGATTTTGCGAGTCGACGTAAACGCCGCTGCTGTAGGATCCCTGGCCGTTGCTGATGCGAGAATCCTTACCGGCCATGTGCTGCCAGCTTTCGCCGCCGTCGTCGGAACGGTATAGGCCTGAGCCGTGTTCAATGACATTGCCGACGATGTAGATGCGCTTGCCTCCAGTGTGCATGGCGATTGCAAGAGCAACGCGGCCCGGAAATGTGCGGAATCTTGATCTGCGTCCAGGTCTTGCCTTCGTCGGTGGATTTATAGACGGTGGGCGGCTTGTGCTTGGTCTGACCACTGGGTGCACCGAAGCCGCCGCTGGTGCCCTGCGTGGCGGCCAGCATCACGCTTGGATCGTCGTAGGCGTATTGGAGATCGCGCGTGCCGTCGTAGTCGGCGGGTTTGAGGACGTTGGTCCAGTTCTGTCCGCCATCGGTGGAGCGCCAGACGCCACCACCTTTATGGTGATCATCTCCAAGGGCGGAGACGATGACGAGGCCGGGATCGGATGGGTCGACAAGAATGCTATCGATCTTTACGGTATCTTCGAGGCCGATATGCTGCCATGTGCTGCCCGCATCGGTTGACTTCCACATACCATTGCCCAGGCTGCCGCCAATGGGATCGCCTGCGCCGGCATAAATGATGCTTGGCGCGGAAGGAGCGACCTGAATCGCACCAATACTGTCGACACTCGTCTCTTGATCGAAGATCGGAAACCAGGTCACGCCAGCGCTGGTGGTCTTCCAGATTCCACCCTGGGGAGTGCCCATGTAAAAGGTGCCGGGATTGCCGACCACGCCGCTGACCGAGGAGATGCGTCCACCGTGAAAAGGACCGACACTGCGCCATTGGAGCCCAGCGTACAGACTCGGATTCACTTGTGCCTTCGCGTCCTGAATTGATGCGAGTAGGCACCAAAAAAACAGCGGGGCGCAGATTGCCCACAACTTATGCTTCATTTTTGGAATGACCTCGGGGAATGCGAGTCGTTTGGCGCGTAGTATACAGGAACGTCCCCGGCAGAGATGCTCGTTGGCTTCGCAGAGGCGACTCACTCCAAGGACTTCCGCACTTGTAATTGAGACGCGAACACTCCTGCGCGAAGTCGCATTCTCATGCGATCTCTGTCGGGGCTCTCAGTCGCAATACCTTCTGAATCCCACGGTTTCGTCACAATTCGGGGACCGTTTTCCGGCTCGGCGTCGTACGATACTGTGGCGCAGCTTTTCCAAACTACGTTCGTCCCCAAATCTGTCTGACCTCACGCCTTGGAGGGCCTGATGATTTCCGCTCGTAACCGGTTCGCGCTCGTTGTTTTGTCGCTGGCCGTCCTTACCCCCATCGTTGCTACCTCTCAATCCACCACCGGTCAGTCACCGCTGCTGCTGCGGAACCCCTCCCTCTCGAAGGACAAAATCGCCTTCCTCTATGCAGACGATGTGTGGACCGTGAACCGGCAGGGCGGCGAGGCCGAGAGGCTCACCTCCGACGGCAAGGTCGTCGGCGGCCCATTCTTCTCGCCCGACGGTTTGGAGGTCGCCTACTCCGCCAACCTCAATGGAAACGTTGACGTATACGTGATGCCGGTAAATGGCGGCGTGCCGCGGCGCATTACATGGCATCCCGCTGGGAGCCAGGTAGTTGGCTGGACGCCCGACGGCAAGCGCGTGCTGATCACCAACGGCGCAACCAGTTTTCGCGATTTCCTGAAGCTATCCACTGTGAACGCCGATGGCTCCGGCATCCCCGAGCCACTTCCCCTGCCCTCTGGCGTGCAGGGCTCCTTTTCGCCGGATGGGCGTCGATTGCCTACCAGCCAATCACCAAGTGGGAGCAGGCCTGGAAGCAGTACCACGGCGGACAGACAACGCCCATCTGGATTGTGAACCTGAAGACGCTGGACCTGGTGAAAGTCCCGCGCGAAAACTCCAACGATTCCAACCCCGTCTGGGTTGGGAATTCCGTTTATTTTCTTTCGGACCGCAGCGGGCCCATCTCGCTTTTCAAATACGACACAGGCTCGAAACAAGTGAGCCAGGTTGAACCCAACAAGAGCTATGACCTGAAGTCGATGCAGGCCGGCCCCGACGGCCTCGTCTATGAACAGTTCGGCTCCATTCACCTGGTCGATACCGCCAACGGCGCCGATCACGTGGTGCCGATCCAGGTGCATGGAGAACTGGCTAGCCTCGCGCCGCATCTCGAGAGCATTCATCCCGATGAAATCCGCAACGCCACCATCTCTCCCACTGGCGCACGCGCCGCATTTGAAGCGCATGGCGAAATCTTCACCGTGCCCGCGGAGAAAGGCGATACGCGCAACCTCACCAACACCTCGGGCGTGGCGGAGCGCGATCCCTCGTGGAGTCCGGACGGCAAAACCATCGCCTACTTCTCCGACGCATCCGGCGAATACCAGCTCTATCTCCGCGACCAGACCGGGTTCAAAGCACCGACGGTGATCGACCTCGGGCCCGATCCCAGCTACTTCTACGGCCCCACCTGGTCGCCGGACTCGAAGCATATTGCCTTCACCGACAAGCACAACCGCCTCTGGCTCGTTGACGTCCCTTCCGGCAAGCCCGTTCAAATCGACAAGGCAATATACGGCGCGTTCGGCTTCAACTTCAGCCAGGTCTGGTCGCCCGACTCGAAATGGATCGCCTACGAACGCGATCTGGACAATCAGCTCCACGCCATCTTCCTCTACTCGCTCGACACCCATAAGTCGACGCAGGTAACTGACGGAATGAGCGACGCTTCTAGTCCTGCGTTCGACCTCAACGGCAAGTACCTCTACTTCATTGCGTCGACCGACGATGGCCCCTCGCACGCCGGCATCGACCTCTCGTCGCTCGATCGCGCCCAGACCAGTGCGCCCTATGTCGTAGTCCTCGCCAAGGACGGAGCCTCACCGATTCCGCCCGAAAGCGACGACGAAAAGATCAAGGAAGAAAAGAAGGATGAACCCAAGCCGCCGGTGGCTGATGACAAAAAAGATGCCAAGGCTGACGACAAGGACAAAGACAATAAGACCGGCGACAAAGACAAGGAGACCGCCAAATCCGACGACAAGGACAAAGATAAAGACAAAGACAAGCCCGTAAAGGTCACCGTCGATCTCGATGGGATCGGCAACCGCATCCTGTCGCTGCCCATTCCTCCCCGCAATTACGGCGCTATCGCCACCGGTAAAGCAGGCGTGATCTACCTGCTCGAAGGGCCGCCGTTTGGACGCGCCTCCAGCTTCCAGGGTTCCGGCATCCTCGCCGTCTGGCGCTTCACGCTTGAAAAACGCCAGCCCGAGACGGTCCTTAGCGACATCGATGCCATCCAGATTTCGGCTGACGGATCGAAGCTTCTCTACGCCCGTAAAGGCGGATGGGCCATCGCACCCGCGGACGAACTTAAGCCCGGCAATGCCAGTCCCGGCAAGCCGCTGAACCTTGGCGGCATGCAGACTATGGTCGATCCCCGCGCGGAGTGGCGGCAGATTTACCACGAAACCTGGCGCATCGAGCGCGACTTTCTCTACGACCCGAATACGCACGGACTTTCGATCCCTAAGATCGAGGCCAAGTACAAGCCTTATCTTGCAGGCCTCGCCTCGCGCGCCGAGTTCACTTATCTCTCAATCGAAATGCTCGGCGAAATCAACATCGGCCACATGTTCGTCGGTGGATCGCGGCCGCACGAAGAAGGTCCCAAGGCCGGCCTCCTCGGCGCCGACTACAAAATCGAGAACGATCGCTACCGCATCGTCAAAATCTACGGCGGTCAGAACTGGACACCCGGCCTCACTTCGCCGCTCACCATGCCCGGCGTCTACGTCAAGGAAGGCGAATACCTGCTCGCCGTCAATGGCCGTGAACTGCATGCGCACGACAATCTCTACCAGTTCTTCGATGGCACGGCCGGCAAACAGACCGTCCTCCACGTCGGGCCAAATCCCGATGGCAAAGATGCGCGCGATGTCACCGTGATTCCCGTTGGTGATGAGACAGGATTGCGCAACCTAGACTGGATTGAGGGCAACATTCGCAAGGTCAATGAACTCTCCGGCGGCAAAGTGGCGTATGTCTACATGCCCAACACCGGCGGATCGGGATACACCAACTTCAACCGCTACTTCTATTCGCAACTCAACAAGCAGGCGCTGGTGCTGGATGAGCGCTGGAACGACGGCGGCCTGATTGCTGACTACATCGTCGACGTGCTCAAGCGCTTCCCGCTCTCGGGCGCAATCGAGCGCGACGGCAAGCCCATTCACGACCCCGTGGGCGCCATCTTCGGACCCAAGGTCATGCTGATCAACCAGAACTCCGGCTCCGGCGGCGACGCCATGCCGTGGTACTTCCGCAAGGCAGAGATCGGCAAGCTCGTAGGCACGCGCACCTGGGGCGGCCTGGTCGGCATCGGCGGATATCCTCCGCTTCTCGACGGTGGCTTCGTGATGGCGCCGCGTTACGCCATCTACGGACTCAAGGGTGAGTGGGAAGTCGAAAACCACGGCATCCCGCCCGACGTGACGGTGGAGGAGCTGCCCAAAGACATCGCCGCCGGTCACGATAAGCAACTAGAAACTGGTGTGCAGATGGTGCTCGAGGAACTGAAGCAGCATCCGATCCCGGAAATTCCTCTTCCACCCTACCCGAATTACCACAAGAACGACGGGCTGGGTAAATAATGAACGCGAGAGGCTCAGGTCTCTTTTCGCCACGCTGAAAAGACCTGAGCCCGTGCATTCAACAAACCGCGGGCACTCTGCAATCAAAATGAATGCAGTGCGAAATGCATCCCAATATGCAACCAAGTAGTTGCATACATGCGCAGTCCTCACTTTGCCGCAATTGCTGGGCGCCCTTTGACAAAGCGTAGTTTGACCACGCGTCCCGTGCTCAATAGAAACCCGTCAACTTCCCCGTTCGCGTTCCGCGTAAAGCGGATCTTGCCAACCGAAGCCGCAAAGAAATCTCGCGCAACGGGCCGTAGAGGATCTGGATCGTTCTTCAGCCGATGCAGTACAAGCCTCGGCTGGTCAACCTCCGCTGGGTCGCCTCCGGCCACGTGCACGTTCTCAACTTTCAGCTCGTAGAGCGGGTCGATTTCAGTGCTGCTGTAGACGCCCGCATACTCGCCCAACTGCGCAGGCAACGGTGCAAACGTTGGGACCGCCGCAAAGGTTTCGATCTTGCCGTCCTCCTGCTTGATCGTGAATGAAGCCGGCGCAGCCGGCTTGGTCGCCAGAAATGTGAAATCGACCGGAGAAATCAGAAGATGAAACCGGCTCTCGCTAAGGGCCTTTACGGGATAAGTGTCTTCTTCATCCAGATTGCCCACCTGCAACTTCCCGTCCTTGATGACCCACCTGACGAAATCGTCTTCGTCCTTCACGTTCCCATACGTGCCCACCCTGGCCTGCATCTGCGGTGCCGTCAACTCCACCGGCTTTGAGTCGTCAGCCTTCGCCGCTTCCTCTGGCTTCATCTCTTTTGCAAGATAGATCTCCGCGACTTTGCGCGTGAGATCGCTGGGATTGGCAGTTGCCAGGTTGCACAGGCACGCTGCGCTGAAGTGCTGGTCGGGAAAACGAATCAAATCCGCGCGATACCCTGCGTCCGCACCGCCATGGTCGACGGTGTTGAGCCCGCGATACGTACCAATCACCAGCCCCGAAGCATAGGCGAGCTTCTCTCCGCTGTTTAGTTTGCCGCGCTCCAGCATCTGCTTCATCAGCTGCGGTCCACCGACGCGCGGGTTGTAAAAATTCTCATCCCAAAGGGCAAGGTCCTCGACAGTGGTCATCAGGCTGGTGGCACCCACCGTATCGAAGTTGGTTACGCTCAACTTGAACGTTTCCTTGTCGGGCGCGTAGCCGTACGCAATGTTCTTCACGATCTCGGCATGATCGTCGCGGAAATGCGTGTTCCTCATGCCGAGCGGCTCGAAAATATTCGTGGTGGTGAATCCGCGCAGCGACTGGCCGCTGACCCGCTTCACGATTTCCCCGAGAAGAGTAAAGCCGGTATTGCTGTAAAGAAACTTTGTGCCGGGCGGAAAATTCAGTTCCTTCTGGTGCGAAACCACGTAGAGCACGTCGTCGTTCGTAATCAGGTCCAGCGAATAGCGCCAGCCCGACAGGCCCAGCAGGTCCCACTGGTCGCGCAGGCCGCTGGTGTGATGCATCAGCTCGCGAATCGTAACCGGCGTGCCAAAGTCAGCAAGTTCAGGAATGTATTTGCGCGCAGGGTCGTCGAGCGAAAGCTTGCCCTGCTGCGCGAGCATCAGAATCGAGGCCGCTGTAAACTGCTTCGACATCGATGCCACATGAAAGGCAGTCGTGGGCGTGATCGCAACGTTGTGGTCGAGGTCCGCCATGCCATAGCCCCGCTCGTAGACGATCTTGCCGTCTTTCATCACAGAGAGCGCACAGCCCGGCGACGCGGTCGAATCCATCTTCTGAAAGACCGCGTCCACTTTCGCCGGTAAACTCAGCGGCGCGGCCGGCGGCGTCTGGCAAACCATCAGGCTGGAAGAAAGCAGAACAGAGAACATCGCATGAAAACGGAGTGCGGAACGCATGGCCTCGGTATCCTTTGAGGAGAATCTTTTGGGGTTCTCAGGCCACAGTGTAAGCTCCGCTTATCATTGTGTGCTGGCTGATTGAGCAGCTACCCCTGCCGCATTCTATCGAGACCGATTGAACCGGCCCCTCATATTTTGGCAATCTGCATCAATCCGGCGATCGCCGCAAACGGTCTTCCCGGTTTCACACTGGCAAGATTCCCGGGCTCGGCAATTCGTTCTGCTTTGCTATACGGACCAACACTGATCTGGTTCGCAATGGAAATATCGCTCACTGCGGCCGAAGTTCCTGGACGGAATTCCCCAAAGCAAGCCTTCAGCTTTTTCGGTTCAAGCGCGATCGCGCCAATTTTCTCGAATCCCATCCGCTTGAAGTGCGGTGCTGTGCAGGTCCCCGGACGGCCAAGCTTCCAGATCAAATCTCCGTGCAGGGCGCCAAGTTCGGGCTTCTCCGCCATGGCCATGGCCAGCGTCAGGGGTCGATACCACGCCAGAAAATCAAATGCGCGTCCGCAGTCAACGATCACCATCGCCGCCCAGCCATCCGCGCGCCACGAAGGCATTGCCGTTCCCATCCGGTCCTTGTCCTGGTCAACGAAATACGGGTTCCTGCATCGCCCGCCGAAAGTCGGATACGCCAGCACGTCGCCTGTCTGCATCAGCAGTTCCTGCGGCTTCTTGATCGTCTCGCGCGGCTTGGTGCGGGCGGTCGGGGCCAGGATGCGTTCGCGCACTTCGTCCAGCACCTTCTTCCGCTTGCGCAAGTCTGCGGCCTGCATGCCCAGCTTCTCCAGCATCGCCAAATCTCGATTGCCGTCGATAATCTCCAGCGCAGTCTTCCTCGCACGCTTGCTCTCGATTCCCCGCTTCGCAAATTGGTCCGCCACCACCAGCCAGAATGTCGTGTAGTCCGCGTCATCCTTCAGGCCCGCTGCGACTGGTTCGCTCTCGCACAGAATTTCCAGCAATCGATCGCTGTCAAACGGTAGCTTCGCAACTGCGCCAATCGTGCTCCGCAGATCGAGCGCAAAATCTCCCGCGTACAGCCCCGTGGCCCAAACGCCCATACTCTCTCCCGATTCTCAATTGTAAAATTCGGCTCGGTGCAAAATAAGGGTGCCCCATCCTTGCGCAGCAAGGGTGGGAAAGCAGGCTGATCGCCTCCCATTTTCATCCGCTTGAGTGGCGCAACGCGCCATGAACCACTGCGCTCTTCAGAAGAAATCCTAGAGCTGCAAAATCGGCCACTTGCCGCCGACGCGTCGAACCTTGAAGATGCGACCGCGGACGTCGAGGCGATATAAACCGTCTGGTAGCAATTGGCCGGCCGAGTCGATCGTCAGACTGGAATAGACCGCATTTGCAGCCATCCCGCGGCTCACCTTCGTCGCCAGCGCCACCGTGCACTTGTACTGCACCTTGTCCCCATCACCCCGAAGAATGCCTGGAAACACATCGATCTTGTCCGAGCCCTTGTTCATTACGTGCTTACCATTCTATGGAGCACGCGCTGTGAAGGCATTCGCGGGAACCACAACCGTCACTCTCGCGGAACGAAAACTGGGTCGGGTGTAGGGCCATCGACTCGGCATTTTGACCCCGCTCTCGTCCTCGAGTGAGTCGCACTTGTAGTCATTTCGGTGCGTGGGCGGGATTGCAATGCAAGGAATGACGAGAGGGCTACCGCTTTTGGTTGAGCTCTTTTTCCAGGTGGGCTGGCGTCATCTCTTCGCCGTGGGGTGCCTTCCGCGTCGAAAGTACGTGGTCGGGCTCGCGCCCCTCGTCCGCAGCGGCTCGGGTGGCTTGCTCGAATTCAAGGCGCTCAACGGTGCGAATCAGCACCAGCTTGAGTTCGAACAGCGACACCTCGTTGGTTTCGAGCCATCCATAATACTCAACGAGCGACAACGTGCGGCGCAGTATTTCGCACAGGACCGAGGAGGGCTCGTGAGTGTTGCTCTGGGATCCCATAGATTCAACCTCGGCAAACAACGCGATGGAGGCGTGCCTCGTACCGAATCAACATAATCTGAAGCATCGTTTGTTACAAGCAAAATCGTGCGGCTAACGTAGCGCTATCGAGATGACTCGATGTATTGTGTACGGCACCGTACATACTGCGTGCGAGCAGGAAATAATGAACCTGAGGCTCAGGTGATCGAATTGTCTTGTCAAGTTCCCTCACCCGCCCTTCTCTGCCAAGTTGTTGATCTCAAATAAGTAAATACTTCAACCGGAAGTGCATATCATTTCCTGCTCCCGGCGCACAATAACATTGATCCCGCTCCATGCTTCGAGTTCAGATCAAGGCGTGGATTCCGATCGATACCATGTAAGACCTTTGTTAAGTATCAGCTACAGCCAAGCCCAATGCTGAGAGGAATTTACCGCAGGGGTCTCGCACTAGACCGCTGATTGTAAAGAACTTCCTGAATGACGCCTAAGGGGGAGGGGTCGATGCCCTGATGAGAGGAGCACGAGAACGACATGTGGTGTGAGCTTCACGAAATCAACGTCCCGAACTGCCGAATCCTTTGGCCAGCCGGGCCGATTCCTCCAGTGTTTCAACCTCCTGCACTGGGCCCGTGAGCACGGGAACAGGGATCATCTGCGCAATCTTCTCGCCGGCCTTGATCTCAATCACTGCCATGCCCAGGTTCGTCATCACTATCTGCACCTCGCCGCGATAGCCCGCATCGATCACGCCCGCCGTCGCGGCAATGCCTCTCGACGCCATCGACGAACGGTCGCGAACCAGCAGGCCAAGGGGTGCGCCGGTCTCCGGGTGGCGCGCCTCGACAGTGATCCCGGTGCGGACGCGGATGGTCTTGTGAGGTTCGAGCAGCACGGTCTCGACAGAAAAAACGTCGTAGCCAAGATCTTCGCCGGGATGGGCCACAACGGGCAGACGGGCGTTGGATTCAAGAAGCTTCACGCGGAGCATGGGTTCATGGTAACGGTCCGGCACGGTTTGGAATTGTGGATTCAAGGTACACTAGGGCTGGCAGGAGGACCGGGCGGTCGCTGCCGGGATGCGCGCGAGCGCTTTCCGGGGGAGGAAAGTCCGAACTCCGCAGGGTAGTGTGCCGGATAACGTCCGGGATGTGCGCTTCAAGGTGCACAGACGGCCAGTGCCACAGAGAACATACCGCCACGGGAGCTTACCGTTCCCGGGGTAAGGGTGAAAAGGTGCGGTAAGAGCGCACCGCTCCGACGGTAACGGCGGAGGCAGGGTAAACCCCACACGGAGCAAGACCAAATAGGGAGGGAAGCGGCCGCAAAGAGCCATGCGGCGCTGCGCATCGGCCCGATGCGTTCAGGCGGCTCGAGTGGAATACTCCGGCGGCGATGTTCTGTCGCAGGTCTGTTCCATTGCAATGGCCGAAACCTCCGGGTAGGTCGCTGATGAGCGTACGCGGTAACGCTGCGCCTAGAGGAATGACCGCACACGACAGAATTCGGCTTACAGGTCCCTCTGCCGAATTTCTATGGCGTCACGGCGCATTATCTGCGCCGTGACGCCGCCAACATAGTATGAATCTGCCGGAAAATGGAAATCTGAAACCATAATCGTAAGAAGGTTCCACGATTCGATTGCAGAATCGATTTGTTGCTGGGTATACTCAAGGCTTCCAAACATGAAGGCACGTTGGTCCATCGCCGGAGCTCTGCTCTTCGCCCTGATGCTGGCGCCGTCAGCGCTGTGGGCGTCGAAAGGACCAATGAGCGCGCCTTCATGCCATGCCCCGAAAGCGCAATTCGCAGGCAAACCAGCGGCCGGAAGTTTAGAGCTGCTGGCCTCTAGATCAGGGCAACATTCACCTGCACCGCGCATGCACCGTTTGCGTGGGAAAAGAATCAACGTCCAGGGAAGCGCGATTCATGCGCTTCACTGCTTTGTTGCGTTAAGATTCGTCGTTCTGGATGCCCTGACTGGATTGCAAGATATCGACGGCCCCAATCCGTCGCGCGGCCCTCCCTCGCAGCTCTAAGATCGATTGCCATTCGTTGAGCACGACAACCACGCTCGTGGTGCATCGATACTCATTTTCCTGATTAGTGCAAGCAATACGTATCGTTTGGGTAGGCTACGCGTGCAAGGGAAAGACCAGATTCCTTGACATGCGGCGATGTCGGCGACGCACACCAGATTGACTGAAGCTGAAAGAACAGGTTTGGGATCCCTCAACTTCTTGCCTGGGGGAACCAAATGGACTAGAAACCAAACCTCCAATGGCGACTAGTCCAAAGCGGTTGGGACGCTTGGGGAAGGCAGTTCCAGCCCGTACATATCCAAAGCCGGCATCCCTGCTCGCGGCGGACAGCGCGCGTTGCGGCATCCGCAAGGGTGCCGCAGCCTGCGGATGATCGCTCCAACAAGATTGAGAACAGAGAGGCTCAACTCAGGTTTGCGTCAATGAAATACGGAATTAGTTGTGAATCGGGCTGCGTCCGACCGACATCCATTGGATACACGAAGATGGCGAAATTCGGCCTATATAGATTCTGAAAGTCCGGAGTTGCCCGTGAAGATTGCTGCAACGATTGCTCGCTATCTGCTGGGAGTGATCTTCCTTTTCTTCGGTTCAAATCTGCTCTTCCACTTTCTACCTAATCCACCGATGCCGCCAGGGCCGATGGCGAACTTCACCAGCGCACTTGCCGAGTCGCACTACATCTATGCGGTTGGCTTCTTCCAGGTAGCTCCTGCAATTCTTCTGCTGATCAACCGCTATGTGCCCCTTGCGCTGACGGTTCTTGCCGGAATCATTGTGAACATCGATCTGACGCACCTTACGATGGCGCCCAGTGGATTACCGGTGGCGGCGGTAGTGTCGATCCTGTGGCTGTTGGTATTTCTGCGCGTGAAAAGTTCGTTCGCAGGAATATTTGAGCCAACGCCGCAACGCTGATCTTCGGCAGATTTCTGAAGCCGACGCGCTTGCCGTCATCGGCATCCCTACAATGGAAGAGAGCGATGATCGAGTACCTGTATCTCGGGCGAGTAGCGTATGACGAGGGGCTGCGGCTGCAGGCCGAAGTTGCAGCGCTGCGACTCGCGGGGCGTGTGGACAACACGCTGCTGCTGCTGGAGCATCCGCCGGTGCTTACGCTGGGACGGAATGCGCGGCGGGAGAACGTGCTCGCTTCGGATGAGTTGCTGACGCGGCGCGGTGTGACTCTGCACGAGATCAATCGCGGCGGCGATGTCACGTATCACGGTCCGGGGCAACTGGTGGGTTATCCCATCTTTGATTTGCGCAGTTTGGTGAACGGCAAGGGCGGCCGGCTGGGACCTGTGGACTTTGTGCGCATGATGGAAGAAGCGCTGATCCGGCTTTGCGGTGTATACGGCGTGCGCGCCGGGCGGATTGCGGGATTGACAGGGGTCTGGTGTGGTCTTCCTTCGACCGCACCCGGAAAGGCATTGGAAGAAAGCGCTTCAGGAGCGAAGGCACGTAAGATCGGGGCGATCGGAATTCATGTTTCGCGGGGAATTACTTCGCATGGGTTTGCGTTCAACGTGACTACGGATCTGCGAGACTTTCAGCTGATCAATCCGTGCGGGATTACGGACAAGCCGGTGACCAGCCTGGAGCGGGAGATTCCGGAGGGCGTGAGTTTGCCAGGGCTTGAGCAGATGGCGCACCAGGCAGCACGGCAGTTTGGGCAGGTTTTTGCCCAGCAGGTGCTGGCGGTCGAGAGCCTGGATGCGCTGCGGGCGCAGGCGGCGATGCGGGAGTTTCCGGCGGAGGACACGCCGCTGCAAGTTGCGGCGGAAGTCGAGCGGTTGCATGGCGATCCCGAGCGGCCGGTGCGGTCGTGAGCGAGAACCGCTCAAGCTGGCGCAAGCCGAAGGGTATGGCCTGCAATTTATAATCCGGCAGGAACCGGACAGGTGCTGCTTATCCTGCGTGGCGGAGTGAAGGATTGATGCCAACCGACGTGATCATGCCCCAGATGGGCGAGTCGATCTTTGAGGGCACCATCACCAAGTGGCTCAAGAAGGTCGGCGAGCCCGTGGAAAAGGACGAGCCGCTCTTCGAAATCTCGACTGACAAAGTAGATGCGGAGATTCCTTCGACCGCGGCCGGCGTGCTGACCGAGATCAAGTTTCCGGAAGGGGCGACGGTTGGGATTAACACCGTGGTCGCGGTGCTTGAGGAGAAGGCTTCTGGGGCGAAGGCCGCTGCGGCACTCGAAAAACGAACCGAGAAAGTCAGCCGCGTCGAAGCCTCAGCCAGCCGCTGCTCCCGCTCCGCAGCCCAAGTCCCAGGCGAGTGGCGATGCGGAAACGAAAGCGCCACCTGCATTGGCGCGAGCGACAAGCAGTGGGATCGAGATTGTGATGCCGCAGATGGGCGAGTCAATCTTCGAGGGGACGATCATCAAGTGGCTCAAGAAGGTTGGCGATGCGGTTGAGAAAGACGAGCCACTGTTTGAGATTTCAACTGACAAGGTGGATGCCGAGATCCCTTCTTCCGTGGCCGGCGTGCTGACGGAGATCAAAGCGGGTGAAGGCGAGACAGTTCAGATCAATGCTGTTGTCGCGGTCATCGGAGGCGCAGGTGACGGGAGCTACTCCTTTGGTGAAACGCTTGCCGGAACCTAAAAACGTTTCAACCAAAACACCAGCATCAGGCGCGCCGCAGGTACAGTTGGCCCCACCGCAGGTGGCGGACCGGCGCATTCGTTCGTCGCCGCTGGTGCGCAAGATTGCGAAGGAGCACGGGATCGATCTGCGGATGGTGCCGGGTTCGGGTTCGGACGGACGTATCAACAAGGAAGATATTCTGCGCTACGTGCATGAGGGCGGACCCGCGGTAATGGGTGCTCGCAGACGACGCAGCAGATAGTGAAGCCGAAGGCCGAAGCACCGCAGCCAAGGGCATTGACGGCTGAGGTGGTTCCGCTGACGAAGATGAGAGCGATCATCGCGCAGCGCATGGTGGAGAGCGAGCGCACCAGTCCGCATGTGCACTCGGTCTACAAGGTGGACATGACGCGCATCGTGCGGCTGCGGGAGCGCGAGAAGGCCGGTTTCGAGCAGCGGCACGGTGTGAAGCTGACGTATATGCCGTTTATCGCGGCAGCTGCGGTTGAGGCGCTGCGGCGGTTTCCGATTGTGAATGCGTCGCTGATCGAGAATGCGATCCACTATCACGCGAATATTAATCTCGGCATTGCAGTCGCGCTGGAGTGGGGTCTGATTGTTCCCACGGTGCGCGAGGCGGAGAAGCGGGATTTCGCGAGCATCGCTAAGTCGATCAACGATCTGGCGGGACGAGCCCGGACGAAGAAGCTGATGCCTGACGAAGTTGGTGGATCGACGTTTACGCTGACCAATCCTGGGATCTTCGGCGATGAGTTTGGCATGCCTATCATCAACCAGCCTGAGGCGGCGATTCTGGCGATTGGTGCGTTGAAGAAAGAACCCGTGGTGCTGACGGATGCGGAAGGCAACGACACGATTGCGATTCGCTCGATGCAGTATTACTGCCTCGGCTTCGATCATCGGCTGATCGACGGCGCGGATGCGGGCAAGTTCATGAGCGAGTTCAAGCGGACACTGGAGACGTGGGATCGGGCGATCGGTTAAATCTGTACCTCAGTTTCTCTCTTTCTGAAAGCATCTACGTTATCGCCCTGCCCAGGCGAGGCCGTCGGTGTCTTTGCCGGTGGGGATGGTGTGGGTGACTTTCCAGGTTGTGGTGTCGATTTCGGCGACAGCGTTAGCTTTTTCGCATGAGACATAGGCGGACTTGCCGTCGGGACGGACGATGATCTCCTGCGGATAAGTGCCGACGTTGACGGTGCGCGCCACCTGCATCGATTTTAAGTCGATAACAGCGACCTTGTTCTGATCGGGCAATGCGACGAGGAGCCAGCGGCCATCGGGTGTTGTCGCTGAACCGTAGCCGATGCCTTCCATGGGAATCCATCTGGCGACGGTGTTGGTGGCGGTGCTAATGACGGCCATCTGCGGCTTGGTCTGGTCGGCGGTGAAGACCCACTTGTCGTCGGGCGAGATCGAGATGCGCTGCGTGTTCTTCGATACACGAATGACTTTGAGCACTTTGCGCGCGGCGATATCAATGACAGAAACGGTGCCGGGACCGACGTTGGCGGTGTAAGCGCGCCTGCCATCGTGGGAGAGGATGAGCATATGGCTTTCGGGCTGACCGGTGGGAAGAGTGCCGACGATCTTCAGTGTCCTGGGGTCGATGATGGTGATGGTCTGGTCGAGTTCGGTGGTCACGTAAAGGTGGCCGTCTTTCGGGCCGATCATGGGGCAGTGCGGGCGGATGCCGTGGTTGAAGGCGATGTTGCCGGTGACTTTGTGTGAGGCAATGTCGATGACGGCGATGTTCTGGCCGTCAGTGCCGGGCTTACCGACGCCGGAGTTGCCGTAGATAGGCACGAAGGCGAGTTTTCCGTCGGTGGAGGCGATGACTTCATGGCCGGTGATGCCGCCTTCGGGGACTGAGGCAAGCACTTTGGCAGTGGCTGGATCGACGATGGCGAGGCTCTGTGCTCCTTTTTCGGCGACGAGCAGGCGAGGTTGCTGAGCGAGAGCGGATGGGACTACAAGGCATGCGAGTGCCGGCCACGCGGCACGAAGAAAGAAATGATGCAAGACGACCTCCTGCACTACGCAATGGATTTTACGCGAGTGGAACGGCTGCAACTCTGATCAACGCATAGGCGACCACTGTTTCACCTGTTCCGCCAGCCTGCTCCACAAGCCGCTCTTCGAGCTCACTCGGTATCTTCATCTCGCAGGCAGCGATTTCTTCCTCACTCGCGCCTACAAAGCAAAGCTCGCAACAGCCCAGCGCGTCTCCGGCGCCCATGCGCACGGGTGGGCCGAAAACTCTGCACGTCATGGGGCGCGATGCATAGACATCGCATAAGCCGGTCACCGGATCGAGCGCGGGACACGCAGCGTCATTCGCGAACTCATCGAATTGCGCCTGCTCCTCTTCCGACGTTCCCAGGATCCCGGTTGCCGCGTTGCCGGGAAACTCCGGCCCGTGCTCCGCGATCCACGCCTTCGCACGTTGCTCGATTGCTTCCGCTTTGCGTGGGTCAGACGAATGCAACGCTGCCATCCCGGCCTTCAGGCGCTCGGCATCCAGCGCATTGATCGCGAATGCTCCGTGACAGCACTGCGTGCATGCCGGCCGGCAAACCAGCCACTCCCCCGCCCGCTGCGCAGCGTCGACCAGCGCCGCGTCCATGATCTGCACGAGCTGCGTGTCGCCCACTGGGAATGCCATGCGCCCAGCATAGCGAACGTCGCTCCACCTCCACCTCCCCCCTTAGGCGTCATTCAGGAAGTTCTTTGCAATCAGCGGTCTACAGCGAGACCCCTGCGGCAAGGTCTTACCAACATTGGACTTGGCTGTAGCTGATACTTAACAAGGGACTTACGGTCATAGCGGTCGACCAGAATCCGACGTCGGACTGGACTTGAAGTCAAGCCGATAGCGGGTCAGTGTTATTGTGCGCCGGGAGGGGCAAATCATATGCAATTCCGCGAGAACAATTCTCTCTTTGAGATCAAGGGCTTGGAAGAAAAGCGCGGGCGAGGGCGCTTGACAACTATCAACCCGCGTTCTGAAGCGAACTCTGTTTTTATAAAAACGGGCAAATTTATAAAAACGGGTATGGGTTAGAATGAGGCACCCCGGAGAGTCAAACCCAAGAGGCTGCGTGACGTTATGCCCGTTGCCCAACTGACACTCGAATTGCGGATTGAACACGCCCAGTCGCTGAAGGATCGGCGGCAGGTGGTGCGGTCGATGAAGGACCAGCTGCGGCAGGGGTTCAATATCTCCGTCGCAGAGATGGATGAAGCGGTGACGTGGCAATCAGCGACGCTGGGGGTGGTGGCGATTTCCAGTTCGCGCAGCTACCTGCACCAACTGATCGAAGAAGTGGAGCGGGCGGCGCGGCGGATGTCCAATGAGCTGGGCGCGGAGCTGGCGGACAGCTTCTGGGAGTACCTGGAGAGCTGAGGCTGCGCGACTCGGCTTGTTGCTCAGCTGATTTCCGCTGGCGCTGAAATCCAGAGCAGTCCAGCTAATCTTGCGATTCGGGAGTTGCTCGATGAGTAATGTCCGAGTAGGCCACGATTCACTCGTGATCCTAGAAACTCTGTACCCTTAATGACTAAAGTGCACCGAGTTGGGAATCGCGGTGGCTCTCTCTCGCGTTTGCAGCACTGATCGCGAGCGGCTCCGGGCACTGCATCCGCAGTGAGCAAGGTGGTATAGTCTCACTTCGCAATCGCTTGAAGGTAGTTTAAATGCGAAGTCTCTCGCATGTCGTCGTCACTTTGTTGTGCTCTTTGCCGTCGCTTATGTTGGGCCAGAACGCAGCTCCGCAAATTGACCCAGTTACTCCTTGGTCGGATGAGCAACTTACTGTGGAGCAAGTCGAGCATGTGCTGGACGTTCTGCATAATGAATCAGACAAGGATCTAGCGCGAGAACTCGGCGGTCTGCACCTGATCCAGCGCCTGACGACCGCTCGATTTGAACGACTCAATTCGCAACTGCCGGGCAAGAAAACAAAGCAGGCGTTGCTTGCTATAGCAGACGAATCTGCCTTTCTCGACCTACCCCCGGCTGACCTGCTCGATCTTCCGGTGCCCAATCGCGCTGAGCAGAAGCGGATCGTCTCGCAAGCAGCCGAATTTGTTGCCACCAGTGTCTCGAGGATGCCGAACTTCACGGCGACGCGGACCACCACGCGCTTTCAGGATGTAAACGTGATGCGCCTCATTAAAAAGCACATGATCTTGGTCCAGGGTTTCCGGTTCATCGATCACAACGAAGTCACTGCAGTATATCGAGATGGAAAAGAAGTCGACGAGGACGCTAAGACAAACAAACCAGAGAAGAGTGTTTTGTCGAAAACCGGTCTTTATTCGTGGGGCGAGTTCGGGCCGCTGCTGGGTGTGGTCGTCACCGACTTGCTCAAGGGCAAGATCGACTGGAGCCATTGGGAACAAACCGTCGATGGTCCAGCCGCTGTCTTTCGATTCTCGGTTAATGCAGACGAATCGAGATACATCGTCCACTATTGCTGCGACTTGAAGGACGGCAGGTCGAGAGAGTTAAAGACGACCCCCGCCTACCACGGTGAAATTGCAATAGAGCAGGCGACAGGCGCGGTATTGAGAATCGTGTTGAAAGCGGATTTAACGTCCGATGTAGATCTCTCGCGAGCAGATCTGGCAATCGACTACAAGCGTGTCGAGATCGGAGGCCGTAATTACATCTTGCCGTCGAAGAGCGTCTCGATTTCAACTACGCCCGCGGTCGTCGCCATCAACGACGTGGTTTTTGATCACTACCACCAATTTCGAGGCGAGATGCGGATCGTGCCGGAGGATAGCTTCGCTCCACAATAACCCAAATCTGACTCGCCCCGAGCATTTAGCGATCTGACCCAGCGTTTTGCGCGTTGTGGTGCACGTGCTGCTGTTCCGGTTGAATCACCGCCAACCCTGAAATTACTCTTCGGATAACACCTAGATCGTCATGTTGTCACAGATGTAACTTCTGGGTAGCCCACAAACCAATCAGAACTCGGGCGTTGGCCGCATCTCGCGGCCTTGTGCGATTATCAGGGCAATGGGCTACGTGCACCTGTTCGGCGAACGTGATCTCCCTTTGATCCACGACTGGTTGCAAGAGACTGGCGCGTTGTTCATGCATCTGGATCGGCCACACAGTGGGGGAGACAACAGCAGCGTCTACTTCATTCGCTCTTTGGCACAACTCAAGCGAATCGTCGCCGAAGAAAAACACACGGAAGTTAACATCACAATCTTTCGTGAGAAACAGTAGCGATTTCTATCCCCCTCGAGTCCATTCAGCCCTTCGCAGTGGTTGATTCGCTTATTCGGCTCAGCAGGTCGGGCGCGTGGACACGGGCTCCCTGTGGCGGGCTCGCCTTCCTACGGGCTCCCCTTCAATCCGTCAAGTGGGCTATTTCTTCTCCACCCGTGGCACTTTTCCATCCCCCTCCATAGCTATTTCTTGCTTGTCGGCGAGTTGTTTATCGATTGCGGCCTTGAACGAAGCGTACGGCTGGGACCCTACAAGTTTGGTTATGGTCTTGATCGTGGTACTTTTGGGATCTGTGTATGCGAGGAAGAAGGCAGGGGTGCCGGTAACGCCCGCGTCGTGTGCTTCGGCTATGTCACTACGAACCTGTGCTGCCTGCCGCCCTGTGTCCAAACACTGCTCGAACTTATCGATGTCGAGTCCGATGGCCTCAGCGTGCGTCTTCCACTGATCGAGGATCTGCTGATTGTTAAAGAGTCTTTCGTGCATTTCCCAGAATTTGCCCTGCTCGCCTGCACAAGCTGCCGCCTCGGCTGCCTTGAAGGCCGACTTGTGCATCGCCTCTAATGGCAGGTTCACGACCACGTACTTGATCTTTCCAGTCTCGATATATTCTTTATCGATTTGCGGCATCGTCTCGCGACTGAACTGACCGCAGTAAGGACATTGGTAGTCGAGGATCTCAACAAGAGTCAGCTTTGCGTCAGATTCACCTTTGGCGGGCCGCTTGCCCAGATCCATGACGACGCTCTGGGGTGGGGTTACCCGCACGCGATTCTGCAGCAGAGCCTTGATCTCCTGAATGTCTTTCTGCATTGCGTTCATATTCTGATTGAGCGTTTCAACCTCTTTTTTCAGGTCGTCTACGGATGTTTGCTGTGCAGGCGTGGCCTGCGGGACGAGAAGCAGGGCCAAAGGGATTAGCACCGAAAGATTCCTGGCTAGAGTTTTCACAAATATCCCCCGTTCGAGTATGTCGCGACCTTCTCAAGACAAGTCTGAAAGCTATCACGGCGACGGCGGCGAACAGCTCGCCGCCGTCATGCCGAGACGACCTGCAGTGTTATTTAGCCTGAAGGCTAAACGATGCTGATGTGACGCTACCTAGGTAAAGGTTTGCGTCTGCGCCCACCGGTGTGAATGTCGAGGTGAGCGTGTATTTCGCGTTCTTCTGGTTGAGCTTGAGCGTCGTCAGCGCGACGCCACTCGTGTTGGTCGTTGCCGAAGTTGACTGTGAGCCAAGCTGGAAGGCGATCACCCGGCCAGGCAGCGGATGGTTCTGGCTATCCACGAGAATTGCGCTCAGGCTGATGGTTTTGTTCGGACCACCATTGAGTGCACCCGTATACGTTACGGAGGTCGGCTTCCTGTTGACAGTGTAGGCAGCAGAATTGGGGGCTGCGGCGCTGTAGAGGGAATCGCCCGGGAACGATGCGGTTGCAATGTAGGAGCCGGCCGGAAGTCCCAGGAGATGCGTGGTAGACGCAAGACCTGCAGAGTTCGTTGCAGCTGTCCCGCCTGCTTCAGCGCCTATTGCGAAAACAATCGACCTGCCGGGTACAGCCTTGCCAAGTTCGTCTACCAGAGAAGCGCTCAAGTTCGTCAGCATGTTGTAGGTGCCTTGCTGATCCCCGAGGTAGCCGAGGCTTACGTTGCGCATGCGGATTATGACCAGACGGGTAGCCGAGGCGCAGAATCCGTCTTCGTCGCATACCTGTAGAGTAGCGGTGTAGGATCCGGGCGTGGAGTACGCATGGAACACGCTCGGGCCGCCTGTGGCACTTGGAGAGCCATCGCCAAACGACCACGAATAAGCTAAGGTCGCCTGGTCGTCTGACCCAGGAGCTGTTGCGCTGCCATTGAAGGCCACGGGAACGCCCCAAGGCGCGGTTGTGTTGGGACCCGCCGTAACAACCGGCGGCACATTATGCACCGTAACCGAGAACGCCTTGGTTGCCGAGTTACCACCAATATTCGTGACCACGAGCTGGCCGCTGAAAACGTCGGCATCCTGGAAGGTGTGGAAGGGGTTTGTGCCATAAGCAACTCCATGATCGGAGAAGTTCCAAACCAGGCTTGAGTAATCGAGGCAGTTGTCTTTGGCCCCGGCTGTCGAGAACTGGATGGGAGAACCTTCATTGCCGCTGTAGGATGTTGCCACGTTGGTGAGATCGGGAACGGTGTTTTCCTTTTGCACTGCGCCAAGATCCACCTGCCCTGTGGGACCTGTCAGAGCCATCGTCAGGCCACTGATAGGGAGGGGGATGGTAAATAAGTGGGGTTCATCGACGACGGTTTGTTGAAGACAGGCCGGGCAAATACCCTCCTGTAAGGTGCCCGCAACGCCCAGATCGATGCCGAAGTTTGAAAATGGCGCCGTCGTCCGGGGGTTCGCAAGCTGGTAGGTCACATCGGTCCCGACCGGTTCCACACAACTCAACTTTATTGGATCATTCACCGGATTCGGAGGGAATGACACAACACTGGGGCTTGCGGATGCGGTCCCGTCATAAAACACCGTACGGTCTGTCGAGAAAGCTTCAGAGGTAACGGACGTGGTTGGGGTCACGGTGAGATCGAGACACGCATTGACGATGCCGATGCCGCCACAGAAGAGCTCGATGTATTGCTCGCCGAGGGAACACGAGTAGGTTGACCCATCCGCTTTGAGCGGGCAATCGCCACAGACGCTCTGGGAAATACCCGCTATGTGCAGGGGGTTGGTATCTATCAGCGCGTCTACATCTCCCGAGAAGTTGAAGCACAGGTTCCCATGGCCTGGATTAAGCGTATCCAGCGTGCCCGGTGTCTCGCCTTGCTGCATGAGATTTGAGTCGTACTGTACGTCGATGTCGGAATTCGGGTTCCAGTTTAGAGTTGCTTTTACCGTTCCGGTAATACCCCAGTCGCCGCCACTCGTGGTGATGGAGACCGTATCGTCGAAGAAATCCTGGCTCCCCGACATCGGCATAGCGAGATCTACAGTTGGATCCCCGGGGACGGTCGGTGCGGCAGGAGCGGCAGGTCCCGCAGGAGCGGACTGTAGGGTGGTAGTTGAGTTAACCAGCGCTCCGTGCACCAATATGTATGGCGAGACGGTTGCCCCGGTCGATGGATCTACGAATTGGCCCGAGGCATTGTTCGCGACGGCGAGCGGCGTGAAGGAGCTGTCCCAACTGACGAATTGAGCGTCGGTTGTACACTTCCAGCCGGACATGTTGGTGTCAGTGAGCGCGATCAGGCTCGGATCGTTTGCAACGAGGTGCACGCTATCAGAACATCCGTTCTGCTGAACCACGGAGAACTTGCCGAAGGGCTTCAGAAGCGGCACATCGGTTGACTTTGCGGCCGACATGTAGCAGCCGAGAGAGATGTAGGCGCCCGTGCCCTGGGCCGATGCTGCGAAGCCAAGGGCGTTCTGGACAAAGTTCTGTGCGGCTGTGGTCGCCATCGCACTGATACCGGGGTGGTCGCCCATGACGATGACATTGCCGGTGACCGCCGGCCCCCACACATCTTGGTTAGCGATTGCAGCTTTCAGCGAGCTGTTTCCAGAGCACATTCCATCTGCGAAGACGATTGCTTTGTAGCTTGCAAAATCCGAAGCCGTCATCGCTGCCCAGTCAGCATCACTCGCCATAACGACGGTGAAACCAGCCAGAGTCGCCTCGTGCGCCTCGATGCTGGTATCTGCGACATTCCGGGTTGTACTGGTGAGAATGAGCACTGAATTTGAGTTCGGAGCTGGAGCGGCATAGCCGATTCCCAGGCCGAGGGCAGAGAAGCAAATCAAGAAGAATACGGTTCTGAATTCAACCGCATGCCTGCTCAATCGAATTGTGTTGTTTTCCATTTCGTCCTCCATGCTTGAACCAACGGAATTGTGGATGAGTGCAATCCCTGAGTGCTCGGGGAAGATGACGGAGAATCGATACACGAATGATGAGTAGTGAGACCAAGGTGAGAAACGTTTCATCGATTTCAAAATGCCGTACAGCTTGGTGCGCAGAAACACTGCGAGCAATGAGGCTAGGACATACGCACTCCGCGTCACGTTAACTTTCAGTTATGTCGAGAAATGTAAAAGCCGACCCGACCTGGCGGCATTGACGTTGCTTCGTTCGGTGACTCGGCGTTCTCGGGGGACGAGCCAACCGCTATCGAGACACGAGGCTTTCCGTTCCTCACTCGCGTGAGGTTTATCCTTTGCGGAATTGTTGTTGAAACCTGGGGATGCTCTGCGCGAGCAAAAATTCTCGATGCACTGAAGCTGAGGGAGGCCTGTCACTAACTTCCGCGGCGAGTTCTATCAGCTTGGCTATCGCTGCATCGTTTGGCAGTGGCCCGGAGCTCTCTTTCGCAAAACTGCGCTCGAGAGTGCCACCTATATTGGTGAGTCACGTCTCGATTGTCAAGAAGAAATCGCCAAAAAATAAGCGAGAAAATAATTGTCAAAATTTTGTGCACGACCAGTCGAGCGTGCCAATGGCAGACTGGCAACATTCGATGGGTGCGCGAGTTCTTGGAGGACAGCAATGAGGCTATTCGTTTGAATGGGCTTCGGGTCTTGCAGTGCGTTCTTTACGGACCGCGTCCTGCGTAATCGAGACATTGCTGGCGAGTGACCGGCGATCCGTAAATTACTCGCCGGTTAACGCCTAGATCGTACCTAGTATCGCCAAAGTAATCTCCGGTTGGGCCACGATTCACTCGTGATCCTAGAAACTCTGTACCCTTAATGACTAAAGTGCACCGAGTTGGGAATCGCGGTGGCTCTCTCTCGCGTTTGCAGCACTGATCGCGAGCGGCTCCGGGCACTGCATCCGCAGTGAGCAAGGTGGTATAGTCTCACTTCGCAATCGCTTGAAGGTAGTTTAAATGCGAAGTCTCTCGCATGTCGTCGTCACTTTGTTGTGCTCTTTGCCGTCGCTTATGTTGGGCCAGAACGCAGCTCCGCAAATTGACCCAGTTACTCCTTGGTCGGATGAGCAACTTACTGTGGAGCAAGTCGAGCATGTGCTGGACGTTCTGCATAATGAATCAGACAAGGATCTAGCGCGAGAACTCGGCGGTCTGCACCTGATCCAGCGCCTGACGACCGCTCGATTTGAACGACTCAATTCGCAACTGCCGGGCAAGAAAACAAAGCAGGCGTTGCTTGCTATAGCAGACGAATCTGCCTTTCTCGACCTACCCCCGGCTGACCTGCTCGATCTTCCGGTGCCCAATCGCGCTGAGCAGAAGCGGATCGTCTCGCAAGCAGCCGAATTTGTTGCCACCAGTGTCTCGAGGATGCCGAACTTCACGGCGACGCGGACCACCACGCGCTTTCAGGATGTAAACGTGATGCGCCTCATTAAAAAGCACATGATCTTGGTCCAGGGTTTCCGGTTCATCGATCACAACGAAGTCACTGCAGTATATCGAGATGGAAAAGAAGTCGACGAGGACGCTAAGACAAACAAACCAGAGAAGAGTGTTTTGTCGAAAACCGGTCTTTATTCGTGGGGCGAGTTCGGGCCGCTGCTGGGTGTGGTCGTCACCGACTTGCTCAAGGGCAAGATCGACTGGAGCCATTGGGAACAAACCGTCGATGGTCCAGCCGCTGTCTTTCGATTCTCGGTTAATGCAGACGAATCGAGATACATCGTCCACTATTGCTGCGACTTGAAGGACGGCAGGTCGAGAGAGTTAAAGACGACCCCCGCCTACCACGGTGAAATTGCAATAGAGCAGGCGACAGGCGCGGTATTGAGAATCGTGTTGAAAGCGGATTTAACGTCCGATGTAGATCTCTCGCGAGCAGATCTGGCAATCGACTACAAGCGTGTCGAGATCGGAGGCCGTAATTACATCTTGCCGTCGAAGAGCGTCTCGATTTCAACTACGCCCGCGGTCGTCGCCATCAACGACGTGGTTTTTGATCACTACCACCAATTTCGAGGCGAGATGCGGATCGTGCCGGAGGATAGCTTCGCTCCACAATAACCCAAATCTGACTCGCCCCGAGCATTTAGCGATCTGACCCAGCGTTTTGCGCGTTGTGGTGCACGTGCTGCTGTTCCGGTTGAATCACCGTCCACCCTGACGTTACTGGTTGTGTAATATCCCACACGCCTCCAGTGTGGATGCTGCTGCGCAATTCTTCGAACTTCCGTGGCAGGATCCCTCCATACTGACTGGCTGCTGGTCGCAATCAAGTGCCCCCACTGAATACAGAGTTATGCCCCCACCTCTGGCAAACCCAAGTACAATTTCTTGCCAGATACCGAGTGATTTCATGAAAGCGTCGGCTCCTTCCGAGCCTGAGCGCAGTTGGCAGTTGCTGACGACCAAGGGCTCGAGGAGAAAGGAGCCGGACGCGTGGGGCCATTATAAGTCTGCTTCGATCCGGCATACACTTTTGTTGATTGCTGACGACCAGGGCTCGGGAGAGAGGAGGCAGGTATGTTGATCGTAGGTTGTGATTATCACCCGAGTTTTCAGCAGATCGCATGGGTAGAGACGGACAGCGGAGAAGTTGGTGAACGGGCGCTGCTGCACAGCACTGGAGAAGCAGAGAGATTTTACCGGAAGCTGAAGGAGCAAGGCGTGAAGGTTCGCGTGGGGATCGAAGCAACGGGTCACGCGCGCTGGTTCGAGACACTGCTCGCGGAACTGGGGTTCGAGTTGTGGATTGGGGATGCTGCAGAGATCAAGGCCAAGCGTGTACGCAAGCAGAAGAACGACAAGGAGGATGCCCGGCTTCTGCGGACGTTGCTGATCGAGAACCGATTCCCTCGCGTGTGGTTGCCGGATGTGAGCAATCGCGATCTGCGGCAGCTGCTTTGGCACCGGCACAGATTGGTGCAGATGCGCACGCGAGTGATGAATCAGCTTCAGGCCGTGGCTCTGAACGAAGGAGTGCGGCGCAAGAAGGGACTGTGGAGCAAAGCGGGAAGAGCACAGTTGGAATCATTCCAGCTGATGCCCTGGGCAACCAGGCGGCGCAAGGATCTGCTCGAGCTGCTGGATAACTTGACTCCCCGGATTGCTGCGTTGACGGCCGAAGTTGAGGAGCAGGCTGAACAGCACCGGGAAGCACTGCGACTCATGACGCATCCCGGTGTCGGTCCACTGACGGCGCTGGCCTACGTTTTGATCATCGGTTCGCCGGAGCGGTTTCGTTGCGGCAAGCAGATCGGCAGCTATCTGGGACTGATTCCCTCAGAAGAGTCCAGTGCCCGCCGGCAACGGCTGGGACACATCAGCAAGCAGGGCAATGCGCTTTTGCGTTTTCTGCTGATCGAAGCAGCGCAGGCCGCCACGCATTCCAATCCGGCATGGCGACGCGAGTTTCTGCATCTGACCCTGCGGCGCGGCCGGCAGATCGCCGTGGTGGCGCTGGCACGCAAACTTGCTGTCCGTTTGTACTGGATGTGGCGCAACGGACGGGATTACGAGAAGTCATTGCAATTCGGTTCGCACGTGGGGCAGCCCGGTGTCGGCTATGGTGTGAAGTAGAGCATCGCCAGAGTGATTGGGCACCCCGCTCCCTTGTTGAGAGGGAGTTCGAACAAGTAATCATGGTCGGAACATCGATCGAATAGATGGCTGGGTCGAACTGAGTTCACTCGAACGATTACAGGCGGGCCTTGGTCGAGGCAATATGATCAGCGAAAACAGAACGGAACTGTGCCTTCTAAGGAACGAAGCTTCACTGAACTTCGTTTCGCTTCGTTCCCAACTCGATTCTGTGGGACGTAGAGGGCCGTCAAGGATCAAGATGAACGCCCTCCGGGCGCCCTTGACTGCCCTCTCCGCCTCGAACGGGAGGAAGGTCGTCTTTTCTCTTGACTCCGCCGACGCTTTCATAGATGCCCTCTCCGCCTCGAACGGGAGGAAGGTCGTCTTTTCTCTTGACTCCGCCGACGCTTTCATAGATGGCCGACTAACCGCTCAGGATCGGAAGCAAGAGGTTTCTTCACCTGTCTCTCGCTAGAGAGAAGATCGTGAGCTAGTCAGCTTTTCCATGTTTGGAGCTCACCGGGAATTCCGAGTGCAATGGCCAATATTGCGATTCCTGCACAAATCAGCAAGACGCTGGTGCCCTTTCTCAAAAAATTCGAAGCGCGATCGTTGCGGCCCTTCATGCTCTTGAGGGTCAGAAACAAGGTTCCGATGCTGATTGCAATCGAACTCACGATGATCCGGTCCGCGAAGACGGCCCGGTGCTGTGCATTCGACACTAGGTCGAGCAGCAAGAGACCAATGGGGTTGACTATCACCGCGACAGCAAAACGCAAGAATATGAGTTTGTCGGGACCCAGGTGGGCAGCTGTGCTGCGCAAACTGATCGCCAAAGCAATGATCAGGACAAATCCGCCGATAGATGTCATGAAGAGCATCCATCCCTGACCCGCAAAATTAAATAGGAACCCATTCAACCCCATTGCGCACCCATGTCCCCGGCCCCTGCTCCTGTAGACAACATTACTCGTTGCGATCGGGTGACCGGCAACCCTGAACCTGAGGCTAATTTCTTGCCAACTTCAGCATTGCCCACAATCCAACCGCAACCTTATTTCTTACTGTGGACACTTTCGATAGTGTCCCACTAGTAGGCTCAGCCGGATTAGTCCTTCGCTACGATGTCTTCAATGCACGAGCGTCAGCAAACGAGAATGGTCCATCGCCTCCTCCTGGCCGCCATGTCTATTTGCTCTGGCACGTCTTCTTTATTTCCTCAGGCAATTCCTCCGACTTCGCAACACCCTCGTTTGACAGTCGCGCTGACAACATACGGTTTCTCGCCAGAAAAGGGCGTTTCCAATCGAATCTTTTTCCGGGACCTCAGCGTTGGCAAGCTGATGGCATTCGATCCGGGACTTAAGCTTGTGTTCATCAGTGAAGATGTTCTGGTTGCATACTCAGTGCTCCAGAAGGGGGCTGACTGGCGCACGGCGTCACGTGAGTTGCAGGCATACTTTATCAGGACCAGCGATGGTACCCTTTGGGCTAAGAAAACCTGGCCTTCGACAATTCGCAAAGATGAATCCGATGCGGACACCGAAGGTCGGATCATCCCGCTCCGCGATGGCCGTTTCCTGGTCGATGCAAACGGAACCCTCATGCTTTATGGAAGAGATCTGTCTCTGATCCGGGAGAAGAAGTTGGCGCCATTTGGCCCAACAGAGATGTGGAGTGTTCAGAGCGTTTCAGAGGGCCGGGAAATCTTCCTCCGCCACGAAACTTCACTCTGTCCGGATCGCGATCGTTGTGCCGTGCAATATGAATGGCGAGATGCTGAATCCTTCGAGCCACTTAATTCAGCAGTCGGCGACGTGTTCCAGGGCAGAAGAGTGCGTGCCGCGGGAGATGGTGTCTACATCGCATGGAGTTCAAACACCAACAGCGTCTTTGAGCCCAATACAGTCCCTCGTAAGCTTTGCGATGACTGGCGTTGCAGTCAAATGAGCGTTAATACTTTTCTGGCACAGGGCCGTGTCGTCTTGTGGTCCTCCACCGAAGGAGTTGGAGTTGCCGATCTCCGGCGAGGTCTTTTGTGGTTTCAAGCCCCGTCGGTTGGAGAAGTGCGCAATTTCTCTTTCGGCCAGGTAGAGACAAGCCTGACGGAAAACAGATTCGCGATGTGGGCCAGCACTAGCAAGAAAAGCGTATTCGACTCTGTGATCGTTCGTTCCTCTGTTCTCTTTATCTTTGATACCAACAACCCGAATCATGTTTTTGCGATACCTGAGCCGCCGGGCAGTGGCTTGTTTGCCCTGTCCCCAAGCGGAAGCGAACTCGCCACCGTCGACGGAAAATCGCAGCTTCATTTTTATAACGTTCCGTAGGGACTGCAGGGAGGTCTTCTTTACAGCACTGACTCTCCGGGAGAGTCACCGGCCACTGGTACTTTGAAGACAAATTCTTGCCAATGTCCCCATGGCCGACGACTCAAACGCAATAGACTAAAGCCGCTTCGGCCTGCCGTTTCAGCTAGACTCATCTCAGAGCAGTAGCACACATCCGCTTGGTCGAGTTTTCTTTACCGACCTTTCTCATGACAACGACGAATTCGATAACGCGTCACTGGATTCTCAATCTTGCATGTGAACATCGAAGGAGGGTGTCGGATGTCGTGCCCTTCGTCGAAGAGTTGCACCTGAACGTACGCAAAGTTCCTGGAGTTGCGCCTGCAGAGTATGCCGCGGGCCTTCTCGATCTGTTTGATTCGGGTGCAATCCGATTGAAATTGACCGATGATGACGGAAGCTCTCTGGCGAATCGATCGAACCTTGAAACTGTATTGCAGGCCAGACTTGAACTGCCCCCGGAATCGCGAAAGACGTTTCGCAACAAAGGTAGGTCGTCTGGTACTTCACCTACGACGGCTTGTAAGGTTCCAGATTTACGATGGGAGCTCTCCGAGCATGGGGGCGAGGAGTGGGAATCACTAGCTCAGCCAGACTGGATGCATTTTGCTGCGATCCTTACTGATCAAAAGTCCGGCGAGATGTGGTCTGCCAATTTCGATCTGCTGATGGCCGAGCTTGGATGGTGTCGAGAACTCAATGGCGTCGAGATCGAAAGAACGACACTAAGCCTCGAGGTGTTGCACGATTTTGCAATCACCTATTGGAAGGTATTGCCAATCGTCCACCACGCCATCTTTCAGAGCAGATGGGTCGAACACGGGTGGCAAGTGAAAGGCCGCCCTGAGCCCAAATGGTTCCGAAACTGGTGGAGTTCTCGTAGCGATTGGTACAAAAAGCCATGGTTGCTTCCGGGCTGGCCTTCCGCATAGACAGGAACTGAAATGCGCGATGTGGGAGAGTGACCGGCCAACTGGACACTGAGGTCAAAAAGTTGCCCTCAGAGTCCCAGTCGGCGACCACACGCCCAGAGCCGGCATACACTGTGTTGCAAGGGCCAAAAAGACAAAAATGAGTGAGGAGCGCCTGCGGATGATAGTGGGCTGTGCGAATGGGCGCATTCGGCGCACCGTTTTCGCCGCTTTAATGTTCAAGATTCTTAGCGACGACGAGGCTATTCGGACGGCATACCCGCCTTTCGCACTCGGAGGATGAAAAGAAAACAACCTAACGCGGTTGCAGATCCTCGTGTCTTTTGCAATGTGGAGGGAGGGAGATTTGGAACAAGTCAAAGTAGTTGTCTGTTGGAACTGTGGCCGGCCTGCTCGCTCCGACATAGTGGCGGGGCGCTGGTGGTGCAGTTGGTGCGGCGATGAAGCAACTAAGATGCACTCTGCAGTGAAGCCAACGGTCTTTACTTGGGGAGCCCGCACGAGCGATGTCGCGACGCCCCCTTCCGGCGGACATGCAAAAACACGGTGTGACGCCCCACTTCGCAAGCGAAGTGCAATGTTGGCTCGTAACGCTTGGGTCCAAATGACGGCGGTTGCCAGAAAACCCCTGAGGATCCTGACCCGCGTGATCTTTGTGTTCCCGATGTTTTTCCTGTTTGGGGTCTTGTTCGTGCCACTCGATTCCATGCCGATGCGGCATCCATTTCGACTCACAGGCGTATTCAGGCCGGGTGGCTTTGTCGCGATTGTTGATGATGATAGGTCCGTGCAAGGATTCTACAAAGCGGATGTTGAGTTGAGGCCCGTTTCCGCCGAGGCTCGCAGGCTTTGGAGCGGCCTAAAGGTAGTGGACGGAGACTACTGGGGTTCCTCTATCTATGGTGACTTCACTTATCCAAGCGTAGACCGGATTCACATGGCTCTAATGGTGCCAATACCCGAACGCAGCGACATGCGAAGCTGTAAAGTTGACGTTCGCATCAAGGGTTCCGTGGTAACTCCGCGCAGTTTGGGCGCCAGCGCATTCGAGAATCTCACGGTCAGCTTGGACGACGTCGTGACGCTGCCGATTGCTTCCTCGTCGGCAAGCGGTCTGCGCGTAGCGATGGCTAAATGCTGGATTTGGTGGCGCTGGCATCTTGGTTATTGGTTTCTCTTTCTTCTGTTTGCGCTTATTCTCGCACTGCTGCCCCATTTGCTTTCAATGTTCCACGAAATAGGCTGCAATTGCGAATTCTGTTTGAATTCCAGGGGTAAGAGGAGATTTCGCTAAGACTCGGCTGTTTGCGCTGCCAAGAATCGAGTCGCGGCTTGTTACGAATGAGGCGACGCTCAGTTTTTCTATACTCTGAATGGTACTTTGGTATCGCCCTTAAGCCGCAGAGTCTGAGCGAACTAACTCTGATTGAGAATGGGGGGCAAGCGATTGCTCGTTTTTCGGGAACCATGTCAGTGTAAGAAGCCATCTGCCTTCTTCTATGAACAGGCTGCCAAGGACCATGGAATTGATCTTCAACGTTCCTTCGTGGTCGGAGATCAGTGGAGGACGTTTGCGCAGCTCATCGGTTCAGCGGTCGGGGCTGCTTGGTACGAACAGGATGGGCCGAGAATCCTGCGGTAGTAGAGCGTGCTGCGCCTTACAGAACTTTCATGGCAGAGTCGCTCGGCGGAGCTGTGGACTGGATCCTCGCTCAATCTTGCGTTGCCGTTGAGTGATAGGGTCTTTCCCGTTCGATCCAAGCTCAGGCGAGCTGTTGAAGAATTGCAATGCTCTCATAGAAGCGTTCCGGGCGGTTGACCGGAATTCCGGAAGTGATCCCGAAAAACCGCAGGTGATGTGTGATCCGCAACTCGCCCGGAGTCGGCCCGTGTGGTCTATCATTGCTTCTCGATTCGCTTCCGCCTCAAGTTCTGGTTGCGGATCGGAGCTGGTGGGAACTCGGGACAGAGCAGAGGTCTGATATGAAATATCCCTCGTTTGAGGAGTTTGTAGCAGTAGTTCGAAGTTCGGTTCGGTTAAAGCGGGTCGAACGCATTGATCCCGACACTCAATTTGTTCGCGACTTTGGCATTACTGAAAGACATGGGATCGATCTGCTGAAGGCAATTGAAATACATTACGGAATTGAGTTCTCAACAGATTCTTATGAGCGGATGCATAGCGAATGCTTGCTTCACTCCGATACTGATGAATCTCCCTTGATCCAGCCTCTCTTTGGGACGTCCGTTTCGGAAGGCCGGTCGTTCACCGTGGGCCAAGTTTACAAGGCTGTCTTGCAAGAGTTGAGCAAACGGCCAGAAGTGTCGCAGAAGAATCCGACATAATCTCCAGCGACCGCAGTCGATGGCCAGCCCCTGTTGATGCCCCCATTTCGATCTCCGGGCGAGTCACCGGCAACTCTTCACTTTGCCGAATTTTCACCCGTGCAAACGCTCAGTGAGGGCGTGCTGGCACCTGGTAGAAGCCGAGGCCGACACCAAGAAAATATAACGCGAGCATGGTGAACAGGATTGCGCCGACAATGTGAAGAGCACGTCTGCCCACAGTCTGTGGATCGGTTGCACGCGGACGAATGCCAATCTGCCACATCCTGAACGAGAGCCAAGCCCAGCCCAGCCACACTACCCAGCCAGTCACATTCGTGCTGATTTTCACGCCGCCATTGTTACACAACGGGTGGCTTGGGGCGTCTGTTGGCGAATAACCGTCGACTGTCACTTTGAGATCAATTCCTTGCCATACCAACAGTGACCGCCACTGCGGGATCGTCGAATGGGATCAGAAACACTATCATTCTTGGGATGGCTAGCCTTCGCGTTCAGATAGTGCGCTTCGTAGATGAGGAGCCCCAACCGGGGATTGTTGAAGCGCAGTTTCGTGATGCTCAGGGTCGATTACATTCGATCATCGACAAGGTTCCGTTGTTCGCAAGCGCGGACCTCTGGTCCGATTGGAAATACCCTCAGCCGGGATACATAGAATGCCGCGTGATTGAGACATCACCCGGTCCAGGCGGGAACCTCGCACGCATAAACATCGGAGCCTATCACTTCGAAACGACGAACGAGAGTCCAGAATTTGTGGTGAAAGAGTCTGAATTAAGCGAGCCCATCCCATTCAGATATGGAGGCTTCTGGGATGTTCCTCGTTACCTGCTGCTGCGCTATCGCGGGAAGGCTCTCCTTCTACAGAGTCCCTTTGACGACACCTCGGATGAGTACCCGGACGTCTACTCTGTTTATGAGGTGCCAGACACGATTTCGCAATCAGTGCTGGAACGCGATTGGACGCTGCTGAAAGACGCTGACTTGCGCTTGGTTGGCGAGATACCAATCAGCACGGTGGTCTTTGATCCAACGAAGCGCCGCACGCTCGATTCATCATGTCTCGACCCTCTTTTCCCATCCCGGGTTGGGTGACCGGCGACTGTCGAATTGAGGTCAACAACTTGACAATTTCGCCACCAGCGACCACTCAACCGGAACCTCTACCGAAGTCCATTTAGAGCAATGGGGGCGGGGACACAACGATCGATTTCACTTCCAGACTATAGCCGAATGTACCGGCGATGCAGGCCGAAACAGCGTCCGAGAACTCGTCAAGAAGAGCCTTCCCGTCTGCATCCCAATCGCTGTCTGCATGCAGTAGAAGTTGTTCTCCGTCCCATTCACAGAGAACGTTCTGATGCCACGGCCTGTGTGTGAACTCCTCGGTGATATCAGCGGCTCCAACCTGTCCAAGTTGAATCGGCACGCCCTTGCAGGCCAGCGTCAATCGGTACACTGCATTTTCCTCAAGATCAGAATTGTTGATGAACTGATGGTATGACTCGTTGAATGTAATGACAAAACGCTCTAGAACCACTTATCGTGCATGCGATGAAGAAACTCTGGCGTGATCGGAAACCCAGAAGCAGAGCCAATCACCGAATCGACCGGACACTTCGGACAGACCGCTGTTCTGCCGTCGTCAATCCATTCGGAGATCTCATCAGGTGCGAAGATGGCAAAGCAGTAGAAGCAGCCGCAGAGAGTGCTGTTCTGCAGTTCCAACCGATTGAGACTGCAATGATCGTGCGCTGCATTTAGGCGACCATCATCCGGCTCAAACTCCCGCAGGCCCAGCTTGATCATGCCTCTCAATCTACAGCATTCCGGGGGTCTTGCCCGAGTCACCGGCCACCCTGACGTTACTGGTTGTGTAATATCCCGCACGCCTCCAGTGTAGATGCTGCTGCGCAATTCTTCGAACTTCCGTGGCAGGATCCCTCCATACTGACTGGCTGCTGGTCGCAATCAAGTGCCCCCACTGAATACAGAGTTATGCCCCCACCTCTGGCAAACCCAAGTACAATTTCTTGCCAGATACCGAGTAGCCGACTTAACCGGCCAATCGCTGCCCACTTTGATTCAGGAGATTTTGAAGGTTTTTATTTTGGTGAGGATCTTAGTGAGGCGATTTGAGAGTCGGTCGAGTTGGTTCTTGGAAGCGCCGTCGGGGAGTGAGCGGCGGAACATCTCCATGACATGCTGAGCAGCGATGAGTGCCTCGCGCACGGCGTCCAGGCCGGTCTTGGCGAGGGGAGAGGTTTTGGGTTGGGGAGGCAGATGCCTTGGGTGTTCACGGGCGAGATGGAACTCGCGTTGAAGATCGGTGAGGGCCACATCGATGTAGCGCATGGTCATTCCCGGATCGGAGTGTCCGAGCAGTTTCATCAGGACGGGGAAGCTGATGCCGGCGCGCAGCATCTGTGTTGCATAGGTGTGGCGAGTCTGGTGGGGGACGATATTGGTGGGCAGATCGAGTGAGTGGCAGACCCGATGGAGGTAGTCGCGGAACTGACGAACCAGGGCGACCTTGGATCCGGGTCTTGCCAGGAGCCATTTGTCGGGTGGCAGCGGGTCGAGCGAGCGGAAGAAGCGCAGGCGCTGCACCAGTTCACAGACGAAGGCGTCGACGGGGACCATGCGTTCGGTCTGGAGTTTTCCCAGAGGAACGTGGATGGCCCACTGATTGGGGCCGGTAGAGCGCAGACAGTCATAAGCTAAGTCGATACCTTCGCCGATGCGCATACCGGTGTGACGGAGCAGGAGGAAGACATTTGCGCCGAGATCATTGCGGCGGCGGAACTCCTCCTGCAGGCGCTGATCCTGCTCGTCGGTGAGCGGTCTTGGCATTCTCTGCGGAGCGCGGGGAAGATCCTCCCGGCGAAGCATGTGCGCCATCTCTGGTTTCTGATGGGTTCTGGCCAGTTCATATAGGACTGAACGCAGCGCGATGAGCCGATTGATATAGGAAGCTGTAGCCAGAGGTGGAGTCCTTGCGCGCAGGTGTGCCATCCAGCCGAGGATGTGGGGATCGCGGCTCAGCTGATCGAGGTTCTTGACCTGGGGATGATGAGCCCCGAGATAGGTGAGGAAGTTGCGCACTGTGCCGCGGTAGTGACGGGTGGTGTCATATTTAAGTGCAGCGCAGAAGGAGTCCACAGCGCGCTGGAAGTCGGTGGCCAGAGGATGGCGCAGCGGCGGCTGGCGGCGCATCACGAACCATTTCCCTTCAGAGGCCGGACGCATTTGGCAACCGCGCGGGTGTACTCGAGGTAGACGTCCTGCGGAGTGACGTGGACGTAGCGCAAGGTAGTTTCGATGTCGGCATGTCCCATCAGTTGCATCAGTGCGGGCAGGCTCATGCCGGCACGCACCATGTCACAGGCGAAGGTGTGCCGGAAGCGATGGGGGTTGGCTATTTCGACGCCGGTAGTGCGGCGATGATGACGGAACAGGGACCGCAGTCCAGCCGGAGTCATGCGCTGTCCGCGCGCCGGCCCTTTAAGAACTACGAACAGCGCCGCCGCGCAGGGATCAGGCCGTTCGAGACGCAGATAGTGGTCCAGCAGTTCGGTGGTTTCCGGAGCCAGGGGAAGAAGTCGCAGCTTGTTGCCCTTGCCGCGCACACGAAGCTGGGCTTCGGACAGCAGCACGTCGTCGCAGTTCAGGGCGATCACTTCGGCCGAGCGAAGTCCTTGCATCAGCATCAGACCTACGATGGCCAGATCGCGCGCGTTGCGGAAGCTCTTCCAGAAGCGCGCCACTTCGTTGACCGACAGGGGCACGATGTTGAGCTTCGCTTCCCGGACACGCAGCCTGCTGATGGCCAACGCAGGACGGCTCAGTCCCATCGGCTTGCGGTGCAGGAAGGCCTGATGATAGCCATGCGCCACCTGAGAGGGAGCGTCAGGGAACTCATTGCGGATGGCGCGGTCGGCATCGGCTACGCGGTCATTGATGGTCGAGGCCGCGGGGCGCGGTTCAAGACCGGACTGGAAACGCAGATAATCGAGCAGCGTCGATGCGCTCAGATGCTTGCGGTCCAGTTCCGCAGTGCGATGTTCCTGGTGCCACCAGCGCAGGAAGTGCAGCAGGTTGTAAGCATACGTGCGCAGACTGGTATCGGCCACCCGGCGCACATACTCGCGGTCGAGGAAGTGATTGATCCAGGCGACTTCCTTTCCGCTGCGTTGTTCGACGACCCGGAACGGACTCTGCGCTCCGTGGCGGTTCTTCAGATGGATGATCTGGAACTTCATGGCTGTGCGTCCTTGAGAAGCGACTGGAACTGTTGGGCATTGCCGCCTGAGAGGAAAAACGAGTTGGGATCCTGTCCTGCCGGCAGCAACACGTGGCAAGCGCAGACATCACGCGTCTGTAGTCGCTCGATCAGCTGTTGCGCTGCCCGCTGGCCGCTCTGGTTCTGATCGCTATCGAAGACCACATAGACGCTGCGCCGGCCTTCACACAGTTGATCGAACTGGTCGGGATTCAGATGCGTGCCCAGCGAACAGGTCACGTTCGCGAAACCGGCCTGGCGCAACACCGCATAATCGAACAGGCCTTCGACAAGGATGATCTCCCCGGCGTGCCGGACCTTCTCCCAGGCATACAGTCCGCCCTTGGAGCCGGGCAGAAAACGATGCGCGAACCCAGTGCCGATGCTGCGGCCGTAGAGATTAACCATGTGCTCGTCCTGCCGCAACGGAAACACCATGCGCTGATAGAGAGCATCGGCGCCCTGCGCGTTGATCAGTCCGGTTATACGCAGCAGATCGAACGAACAACCTTGTGCCGTTAGATAACGGCGCAGCTTGCCTCCCGCGGCATAGCCGATGCCCAGCTCGCGGATCAGAGCCGGATCATGAACTCCGCGTGCGCGAAGATAACTCATCGCCTCGGCCGAGAGATCCAGTTCGTGCTGATAGAAGCTTGCTGCCTGCTCGAGTAGTGTGCTTCGATCTACATGCTGGTCGGTCTGCTGATCCAGACATGCCAGGCTCTGAGGAAACGAAAGCCGCCGCGACAACTGCACGAAACGGATCAGGTCTCCGCCCTGACCGCAGCCATGGCAGTAGAAAACATTTTTGCGCGTGTTCACATAGAACGACGGCTGACTCTCTTCGTGCAGCGGACAGAGGCCGACATACTCCCAGCGGCCGGCAGGCCGGCCCTTCCACTGGTGCTGCTCGAGATAGTCCAGCAGCGGCAATCGCCGCCGCGGTGTTCCGGCTCCTTCGCCCACAGCGCGTTTTGTCTCCGCAACCCAGTCTGCGTCGACTCCTCTGCGCTTCCCAGGCAAGGATGGTGGGCGAAGCACTTTTTCTAAAGACGCAGAGGCCAGATCCGTTGCAAAGCCAGAACCATCCAGGGCAGCGGCTCTATCCGCGCATCGGCCTGCCGGCCGCACTTCAGCCAGCGCGCTATCCGAACCACAGCCTCACGCAGAAACGAAGCTGCCGGCTGAGAACCATCCAGACCGGTTGACCAGCGCCGCATCGTAGAAGCATCCGGCACCCGATCCGCATCCTTCAGCTTCGGCGAGGCCTTCTCCCACGAACAGTGCTCCTCAAAGCGACGCTGCAACGCCTGACCGCGGGCCAGCAAACTGAAATGCGTGTAAGGAAGTGAAAACAGCGGCAGGAAGGTGAACGTCATCCCGCACTGAGAGCAGACGCCGCGCCGGATTCCGATCCAGTCGTGATATTCGTCGTGCGCCTGTTTCCGCCGCCGCCCGTGGCCCACAATCGAGTCCTTTTCGCAGAACGGACATCGGCGTAAGATGATCTGGTCACAGTCGTCGGCCCAGCGGGCAGACAGCTGTTCCAACGGGACGCACACCGTGACAAAGAGGATCGTACCTCACACGGGTCTCGCTTCCTGCTTTCGATCCGTCAAGATACTGGGCAGGAAGCGGGGCCCCGCCTCCTGAAGAAAACTTCATCTGAAAGAAAATATACCTTCTTACTGAATGCCCTTACCCTCGCTCTACGCGATATTGGCCGGTAAAAACCGACCACTCTGGAACAGCCGCCGATTTCGGCGCTATAAAGGCGGGAGCAAGGTGAGCCAGATCACTAGCTTTTCAGTCCGCGAGGTAATACTTGACTTATTGAGGTTGGTGGCGCAAACTGGTTGGCGCTGTCGAGCAGCTAACGTTGTTGACGCTGAAAACAGTGCTCGCCGGGAGGAACCGAATGGAAGACATTCAGGCTGTATTAGAACGGCCGAAGCTCTATGACAATGTCGATGGATCGAATGAACTCATGCTGGGTTGCATGCTGATCGGGTTTACGACGTACCAATGGGTCGGCTATCACGCGGAACGAAATTCATTCTGGAACAGTGTCTACGCACTCTACATCTTCATCGCCGTTCTGATTGCAGCTCTCATCTATGGACGTAAAGTGCTCAAAAGTCTTATTACCTATCGTCGCACCGGATTTGTCAGCTATCGGAAGCCTCGCTTTTTGTCACTCTTTTTGATCGGCCTCCTCGCTGCTGGGGTAGCCGGCGGGCTCATCCTCCTTATAGTCGGAAAGCAGGGAATGAACTCCACTTCGCTGGCGACAATTGGCGTAGGCCTCTTAATGTCCGCCGCCTATGCGTACGGAATTGCCCGCGTGAGTCATTGGAAATGGGTTGTTGCAGCGTTTCTCGCTATTTGCGCAATCGTCGTTGCGTTGTTGCCCGAACAACTTGCAACTACTCCGATCCCACAATCCGCCCTTGCGCCTGCATTCGATCGCAGACTCCTCGGGTCGCTGTTCTGGTGCAACGCGGCTTATGGCGTAATTCTGCTGATCTCGGGATGCATCAGTCTCGCTTTCTACCTGCGTGACACCCGCAAAGCGGAGACGGAATGAAGCCTCAGATTCAAGCTATCGCGGAGATCGACCGAATCATCCACGAACCAGGCCGACTCATGATCGTGGCGCTCTTATACGCCGTTGAAAGCTCGGACTTCCTTTATCTCAAGCATGAAACCGCTATGAACAAGGGGACTCTCTCGAGCCACATTTCACGGCTCGAAAAGGAAGGATATGTCAGCGTTGAAAAGACCTTTCGCGGGAAAGTACCGCAGACGCTTCTTAGGTTGACGCGAATGGGGCGGAACTCATTCGAGCAGTATCGGAAGACGCTGAAGAAATCGCTCTGAATCCATCTTCAGAGCCAGTGACCGGCCATCGTCGCTTTGAGGCCAAGAAGTTGCCAACTTCCGAATCGCCCACGAGAAGTTCAAAACCGCCGCCTTGTGCCGTCCATCACTGCGCCGCGACGCCAATTGGTTCATCACTTGTCAGATGGATGAACGGATAGTGAACACTGCACCTTTTGAAAAGGCGCTCTCAGAACGGGCTCAATTTGAATTGCTGACGGTGCTCGCTTGGGCTAGTTGGCTTTTGACTGTAGCTTTCGGAGCGACGAGTTGGCGGCATACACACGAGTACATTGCCTTTGGTCCAGCTCTGCTTCATCTTAGTCCTTGGTTCATGGCCTTTATGGAACGCCGACACATCAGGAAGCTCCCGACGGTGCTCACTGTTCGGGGCGCAGTCGCTTCGGAGAGTCGCGGTGTGCCGTTTGAACAATCTCTAATCCGGATGATGTGGGCCGCTTACGCAGCATTGTGGGCTTTAGAATACGGCTATTACTTTGTGCGCTAAGGCCGGTCATTCCATGCACCAATTTCTGCGTAGCTGGTGTGTGACCGCCTACCCGTCAGTTACTGGTTGATCAACATCTTCGCACGTCGTCGGCGTCGAGAATGCTGGTAAGCTCTCTGGTTTGCGATTTGAGATTCCTGGTGCTGACTGGCAGCCCATCGCTATTCCCGGGGGCAGCACAGCGTGGTGATGGTGGCGGAATTCGTCAAATTCAGCGGTTATTCGTAGTGCAGGATTTTTCCGAGGTCGAGGCGCAAGGCGCGTCGTGCGGGCAAGAGTGCGGCTGCGAGGACGATGGCAATCAAGACGCCTAGTGCTACGGCGTAGCTGATGGGGTCGAGATTGCTGACACCGTAGAGGCCGACTCTGAGCAGGCGCGAGGCGAATGCGGCACAGGTGGCGCCGGCGAGCAATCCGAGCGCAACCGGCCACGCGTACTGTTGCAGGACTGCGGCGAGCACTGCTGCGGGCCGGGCCCCGAGGGCAATGCGGATGGCAATCTCCTTGGTACGCTGCGAGACGGTGAAGGCTACGAGTCCAATGAGGCCGATGCCGGCGAGACAGACAGCGGCGAGGCCGATGGCGCTGACGGCGGAAGCGATCATCTCGAGGCTCGAGACGTTTTCGCGATAGAGCAGCTTGATCTGCCTGACTTCCGGCATGGCTTTCGGATCGATGCCTTCGCTGATGGACTTGATTGCGGGAGTGAGTGAGCCTGGCTCCCCTGCGGCACGCACGATGACGACCATGCCGGGCATGTCTTCCGGCTGAGCGGGCCAGTATTGTTCCGCTGCATCGTCATCGTTGAGGGCATTGATGTGGGCGTCGCCGGCTACACCAACAACGGTGTCTTTTGTCTTTCCGTCACCGATCTGCTGGCCGAGCGGATTCTGACCGGGCCACTGCTGGCGGGCGAAGGACTCGCTGACGATGACGGCGTGCTTCTCACCGGAGAAAAAGGTGCGACCTGTTTTGAGAGGGATGCCCATGGTGGCGAAGAAGCCGGGATCGACCCAGTTTGGATAGAGCATGACGGCGCGGCCGTTGATCTCAGTGTGGCTGTTGGACACGACGTGGCCAAGCGGCGGCAGCTTGACTAGCGAAACGGCGCTGACGCCGGGAACGGAGCGGAGGCGATTCTGCATCTGGTCAAGATAAGTGCGGGCGGCCTGGGCGCTGTATCCGTGCTTGCCAAGCTGCGCATCAACGGAGATGAGCTGCTGGTAGCCGAATCCGGGATCGGTGTAGAGGGCGTGTTGCGTGGCACGGAGCAGCAGAGCCGCAACGATGAGGAGTATGCAGCTTGCGGCGACCTGTGCCGCGACGAGGATTTGGCGCACGATGGTCTTCTGTTGGCGCTGGCGAGCTATCTGCAGAGCGGGTGCGAGACCGAAGAATGCAGCAGCAAGGACTGTGGTGATGGCGGTGAATGCGAGCACGCGCCAGTCGGGTGTGGCGGTCAACCAACGGGGCGTGTTGGGGGAGTTGAGCAGCAGACGGATGACGAGGCAGCCGAGGCCTAGACCGGCGATGGATCCAAGAGTCGAGAGGAGAAGGCTTTCGGTAAGGAGTTGACGGAGGATGCGTGCGCGTCCGGCGCCGATGGCGATGCGGATGCCGATTTCGTGCTGGCGCGCGACAGCTCGCGCGAGCATAAGGCCGCCGAGATTAGCGCATGCGACGGCGAGGATGAGCAGCGTAAGTACGGCGACCATCGCGACGATGCGATACATCTCAGGCTGCAAGATCTGCAGGTGACCGCCGGGGGAGGCCTGGATGAATTCGTTGTCCCAGACGGCTTCAGGATGCTGCTTGCGGAGTTGGTTAGTGAGGGCGCGCAGCTCCTGCTCGGCAGCCTTCGCACTGACGCCGGGCGCGAGGCGGCCCCACATGCGAACGGTGGAGTCGGTCCAATCGGTGAGGGCCTTGCTGCCTTCGATGAAGTAAGGCTGCTGGGCTATCGGCATCCAGATTTCAGGGTGCTGACCGCCAAGGGTAGCGGCGGTATATGGTGTAACGCCGATGATGGTGGCGGCGCGCTTGTTGATGTGGATGACGCGGCCAATGATATTGGGATCGCCGGAGAAGCGGTTTTGCCAGAGTTCGTAGCTGAGGATGACGGCGGGCGGCGCGGAAGGTGAGGTATCGAGCGAGGGCTCGAAGAGGCGGCCGCGCGCAGCGGGCGTTCCGAGTTCCGTGAAGTAGTTGGGCGTAACGAAAGAGGCGCTGATGAGCTGATTGTCGTCGTCGATCTGCATGGGCGGGACGCCGAGCACAGCGATTGCGGCAGAGAGAGTCCGCGCGTGCTGCTGATAGAAGAGGAAGGACGGGTAGGCCATCTCGCTGGTGTAGCTATCGGGTGAGCGACGCTCGAGGCGGACGATGCTTGCGGGATCGCGCACGGGGAGCGGCTTAAGAGCGACCATATTGAAAAAGCTGAATGCCGAGACATTGACGCCGATGCCGATAGCGAGAATCAGCACGGCCATCAGGGTGAATCCGGGAGCGCGGGCGAGGATGCGAGCGCCATAGCGCAAGTCCTGGAGAAGACGATCGAGCCAGGTCCAGCCCCAGGCTTCGCGGGACTGCTCGCGCATGCGGAGGGTGTTGCCGAAGTTGTTGCGGCCGGCGCGGGCGGCCATCTCGCGGTGGAACTCGATGTCGGCCTCGAGTTCGGCGTCGAGACGACGGCGGTTGACGAGATACAAAATGCGGCGCCAAAGCTCGCCCATGGGGGAAACCCTCCTATGCGGTGCGCAGAATGTCCTGAATGGCCTGGGTGACGCGGTCGTAGCCAGCGAGCTCGGCTTTCAAATGTGCGCGGCCGGCGGGGGTAAGGCGATAGAAGCGGACTTTGCGATTGGTTTCGGAGATACCCCACTCGGCGGTAACCCAGCCTTTGACGAGCATTTTCTGCAGCGTGGGATAGAGCAGGCCTTCTTCGACGGCGAGGACCTCGCTGGAAAGCAAGTGAATGCGCTGGGCAATGGCGTAGCCGTGAAGAGAGCTGGACTGGAGGACGCGGAGGATGAGCATGGGGAGTGCGCCGGGAGGCATTCCGTCTTTAGGCCTAATCGACATAGGCATAATAATCTTATGCCTTGTGCGGCTTGTCAAGTTGCAAGCGCATTCGGCATGATCGAGGGCGAGGGACTCTGGATGCGGAGATGGTTTGGGCGGAAAGCAGTTGCGGCAGTTCTTCTGGTAGGTGCGGTTTGTGCAGCCAGTGTGGCACAGAGCGATGCGGCTGGCCCGGTAAACATTCGCGTTGACCTTGAAAAATCTCTCGGGCCTTATGCGCCGATCTACCGGTGGTTCGGGTACGACGAATCGAACTATACGACGATGAAGTACGGCAAACAGCTCTTACGGGAGCTGCACGATCTGACGCCGGAACCGGTTTACATCCGCGCGCATCACCTGCTCACGTCGGGGAGCGGTGTCGCAGAGTTGAAGTGGTCGTCTTCGAATGTGTTTTCGCTCGATGCGAATGGGAAATCTGTTTACGATTTCACGATTACCGACCAGACGTTTGATGAGTATCAGCGTGCCGGGGTGCGGCCGTTTGTGGAACTCGGGTTTATGCCGAAGGACCTCGCGGCGAATGTGCCCGGGGTGAGTGAATACCAGGTGCATTATCCGCGGCCGACGATGGCGGGGGCATCGAACAATCCGCCGAAAGATTATGCGATGTGGGGCGAGCTGGTGCGGAAGTTTACCGAGCATCTTGTGGAGCGCTATGGACGCGATAAGGTAAGCGCTTGGTACTTCGAAGTGTGGAACGAGCCGGACATTGTGTATTGGCACGGAACGCAGGACGAGTATTTCAAGCTGTATGACTACGCGGTCGCCGGAGTTCGCGCGGCGCTGCCGGGTGCGAAGGTGGGTGGTCCGGCAACTACGGGTCCGGGATCGGAGAAATCCATAAGGTTTTTAGAGGCATTTCTGAATCATTGCCTGAGCGGGCGCAGCGCGGCTGACGGCAAGGCAGTGCCGTTGAATTTCATTTCGTTTCATCCCAAGGGACACCCGGAGACGGTGGATGGACACGTGCGCATGGGGCTTGCCGAGGAATTGAAGGCAGCGCAAACGGGATTCGACATCGTAGCGAAGTATCCGCGTTTCAAGGGGCTCCCCGTCATTTTGAGCGAGGCAGATCCTGAAGGCTGCGCCGCGTGCTCGATCAAGATCAATCCGGCTAATGCGTATCGCAACGGGCCGCTCTATGCGGCGTATACGGCGGTCGCCATGAAGTCGCTGTTGGAACTGGGGGATCAGTCGGGAGTGAATCTGGCGGGGATACTGTCGTGGTCCTTTGAATTTGAGGGCAAGGAGTATTTTGAGGGATTTCGCACGCTGGCGACCAACGGTATCGACAAGCCGATTTTGAATGTTTTTCGCATGGCGGGGCTGATGGCGGGCGATCGTGTTGAGACCGATAGCGACGGGAAAGTGCGGCTCGGCGAGATTTTGAAATCCGGCGTAAGGCAGGCGCCGGACGTGGATGCTTTCGCAACGAAAGCGGCGCACCAGGCGACGGCGATGGTGTGGAACTATCACGATGACGATGTGCAGGCGCCGGCGGCGAAAGTGCGGGTGACCATTGCGGGAATTCCTGCGGGTGTGAAGCGCGTGCTGCTGGAGCATTATCGGATCGATGACACGCACAGCGATGCGTATACGGTATGGAAGGCGATGGGATCGCCGCAGTCACCGACGGGGGAGCAGTATGCGCGGCTGAAGGCAGCGGGGCAGCTGGAGTTGATGACTTCGCCGGAGTGGCTGGATGTTAACAGGGACGGCGTGACCATCGAAATGGAACTTCCACGACAGGCGACGTCACTGCTGCGATTGCAGTGGTGATGATGGTTTGCTGCTATTTTCTCGGCGCTTTCATATCGCGGCCGCCCTGGTGAAGAACAAGAGACGTAACTTTGCCGTGGTCGTCCTTGATGAATTCGATTTCGGCGGGGACGACGATCGGAAAGAACCTGGTTTCTGTCTCGGCATAGATCGGGACTTTGCCTTGTCCGGTTGCCTGCGTGATCAGGTGGCCATTTTCTACGGTGATGACTAGGTCGAAATTCGGAAAGAGAGTGTATGTGCCTGTGTATTGTTCGAGAAGCTTGGGATCGACCTGGATGGCAGTGCGGACTGTCGGCTGAAAATCGGGCCAGTGGTATTCCGCGGCAATGCTGTGGATGACTTCGTCAGCGATCTGGCCACCGTTGTCGCCGTTGGTCATCACAAATGCGCCGTCACCGTCTTTCTCGTAGGCGGCGAAATTGTTTCGGAAGCCTTCATTTGCGCCACCATGGGAGAAGTACGGGGCGGCATCGGAACCGCCGATTTCAAGACCGAGTCCCCAATGGCCCATGCCCGGCGTGAGCATCTGGCGCGTCATCTCCTGGGAGAGGACGTGGTTGGCTTTGCCGTTGAGGGATTGCTCAACTTCAATGGCGTAGATGGCGAGGTCGGTGGGAGTCGTCCATAGACCGGCAGCGGCCATCTCGGGGTAGGTGTGGGCGCCACCCTCTATGGGCTTGCCATCGCCGCGATAAGGAACGGCGGCGTTCGCGCGCATGGACGCGGGCAAAGGCTGTTCATAGGTGCTGTGCTTCATGCCGATGGGCGCGAGCACGGAATCGTGCAGCAGCTTGGGAAACGGCTTATGGGTGACGTCGACAAGCGCCTGCTGCATGATGGTGTAGCCGCCGCCGGAGTAGTTCCAACGCGCCATGGGGGCGGCTTCACTGCGAATCGCCGGCGTGTTGGCGGGTTTCTCGCCGTTGAGTACTTGCACCAAAGTCGGGACTGGCTCGGTGCTGGCGTATCCGGGGAAGCCGTGCACGGTGGTGCCCGCGGTGTGGGTGAGGAGTTCGCGTAGCGTGATGGGCTTGCCGACGGCGATGGGATCGCTGGGAAATTTCCAACTAGTGAGGTAGGTATTCACATCGGCGTCGAGCGAGAGCTTGCCTTGCTGCACGAGGCGGAGACAAGCCAATGCCGCCAGTGGTTTGCTGATCGAACCTGCCTGGAAAAGGGTTTCCGCATTTACCGGAGGACCGTCGATGCTGCGCACGCCGAACCCGCGCGCCCATTCGATTTTTCCGTTGTGAAGAACGGCGATACTCACGCCAGGCACGTTGAGTTCATTCATGCGGTCCGCCAGCGTGTGAGTCGCGTGCTCATCGCCTTTCAGGACCATACCTCCGATGAGGCCGGAGGTCACGTGCTGAATGTGCTGCTCAACGTTCGCCTTGGTTTCCGGTGCCCTTTGTGCCACAACAAATTGCGCCAGGCAACAAGTGATTCCAAGGATCAAAGCAGGCTTAGAGCCGATGAATTCAGGCATAATTCCTCCGCGGAACAACGGTACCACTTGTCTCACCCAGGGAAGGTGGCGAAGCGCTTCTCTGCTATCCTGATGGGTTTACGTGTAGCCACTGAGGAGGTACAACCATGCCGGAACACAGAGCGAGAAAGCATCATCAGGACCGAGTGGCTGAGACGCTTCGGGAAGAGATCGGCGCGATGCTCGAAGGCGAGCTCTCAGATCCGCGGATTGCGTTCTGTTATGTGACAGAGGTTGTGCTGAACCCAGGCGGCAGGTCTGCGCGTGTGTATGTCGCAGTCGATAATGCGGTGGCGGATATTGCCAAAGCCGAGGTGGACACCATTGCCGGTCTCGAGGCGGCCAAAGGCTACATCAAGTTCGAGATAAAGGAACGGATGGGTGTGCGCCATGTGCCGGACCTGACATTTCTGGCGGACCGGTCGGGGCGGTTCCAGGCGCGGATCGAGGAGCTGATGGATCGATCGCGCAAGCGGCAGAAGGCCCCTGTGGAATAGACGGATGGACCAGCTGAGAGCCGGCGCGAACGCGGCGAGCGGCATGCGGGCGGGTCCGCCGGGACGAGTGCATGAGCAGATTGCGGTGGTGTTGCGTTGTGGATCTGTCGGGAAGGCCAGGGAGCCGAGTTGAGAACGGACCGGCACGAATCTGTTAGCCTAGCTTTTGTCTGAAACGCGGAGTAATTTCTGCGGTTTGCCTTGATTCAAGGTGCGTACGATATTGCCCGGCCAGTGGGGAATCCTCAACCCCGGATGTAGGTCGGAGGCTGGATTGAAGCCGCTCACGGCGCAGTAAATGTGGAGCGGCTGAAACGCCAGCCTGGAGAATCGCTCGAAGTGGAGACTCAACCCGACCGAGTTGCAATGGATTCACCCGAAGGACGACGCTTGCGCCTGCCGACCTGGGCGGAAAGCTGCGAGGCCGCGGTCTTCCTGGTCGTCAGCGCCTTCTTCATCCTTTATGGAGTAGTTCCTCTGCTGGGTGGCGATGGACTGGGTCTGGTAGGCGCGGACGAGCCGCGTTATGCGCAGATTGCGCATGAGATGCTGGTGCGGTTTGACTCGGCGCACACGCTGAAGGATCGGCTGAGCGCCTGCGTAACGCCCTATCTTTACGGACATCCGTGGCTGGAGAAGCCGGCGCTCTACTACTGGCGGGCGATGTTCGTGTTCCAGGAGTTCGGCGTGCATGACTGGAGCGCGCGGCTGCCCTCGGCCAGCTTCGCCTTCATCATGGTGGCGCTGATCTATCTGCACATGCGACGATTCCGCCCTGGCGGGCACCTGGATGCGGCGCTGATCACGGTGGCCTGCGCGGGGATTATCGGGTTTTCGCGGGGCGCATCGACGGACATGCAGATGGCCGCTCCGCTGTCGATCGGGCTGCTGGGCTGGTACGCGTGGTACGAGACCGGCTCGAAGTTCTGGCTATTCGACATCTACTTCTTTACCGGGGTGGCCACGCTGGCCAAGGGGCCGGTGGCTCCCTTTCTGGCCATGATCATCGTTTTCGCCTTTGCGTTTCTGCGCAAGGAGTGGTCGATCGTGCAGCGATCGTTCTGGTGGCCGGGGATCGCGCTCTATTTCGCCATCGTGCTGCCGTGGTTTATCGCAGTGCAGCACCAGAATCCGACGTTCTTCCGTGAGTTCTTTCTGGAGCACAACCTGGAGCGGTTTGCCACCAACCGGTACCAGCACGAGCAGCCCTTCTGGTACTACCTCGTCGTGGTGGTGCTGGCGGTGATGCCGTGGACGGTGATTGCGGTACGGGCGTTCATCGACGGCGTTCAGACATCGGTGGCGGAGTGGCGGCTGCGGCGACTGAATCCGAAGAGGCGCGCACCGAATCGTCCTGGCGATGCGTTTCCCGAGTTTCTGGTGCTGTGGGCGATTATCCCGATCGTGTTCTTTTCGTTTTCGCAATCGAAGCTGCCGGGCTACATTCTGCCTTCGATTCCACCGATCACGATTCTTACGGGCGATTATCTCTTCCGACGGCGGAAACCGGGATTGAATCGCTGGGAGTTGATGGGGCATGCCGCGGTGTGCGGACTGATGACGATGTTCGCCTTCCTGCTGCCCTGGTTTGTGGCGCACGGGCCGGTGATGCCGCCGGGACGCGCGCTTGCAGTGGCTCTGCTGGCGTCGGTCGGAGCGGCGCTGCTGATTGTGGTGGTGGTAAAGGGTTACGGTGTGGCGCGGCTGCGCCTGGCAACCATTGGTGTGCTGGTGGTGCTGATGTTCTTTCTGTACGGGGTGGGGCCCTTTTTCGGCATACCGGCGATTGCGTCGACGAAACGGGCGATTCACCTGCTCGACAAGTCCTACTCGGCGCGGCCGCTGGCGGACCATCTTGCGGCGCTTGCGCCGGCGGATGAGACGGTTGCTGTGTTTCGCGTGCGGCGCGATGTGGAATATGGCCTGGCGTTCTATCGCAATCGCGAAGTGGTGAATTATGAAGACACTGGCGTGCCCGACGAAGAACATCTGCTGGTGGCGCGGATGACTGGCCGGCGCGGTGTGGATCTGCACACGGCGGCGGCTCTGCAAGAGTACCTGGAAGGCCGCCATTATGAAGAGGTTTTGAGCTGGCCGGAGCAGGGCCTCGAGGTTTACCTGGTGGGCGCCCGGTAGCATTCGGCTTCCTCAGAAGCAAGATCCGAGCGTTGTGTAACTTGCGGGAAGCGGTCAATCGTGGCAAAGTGGCCGGGAGGCCAGTTGGTGGCGTGCGCGGTTGGGGGCGCGTTGCCTTAACGGCTTTTATTGCTGACGCCGGGCACGAGCCGGCCGCGTCCAATAAGGGAAACATGGCAGCTGGCGTGACTATCGAGATCCTCGATCTTCGGCATTTTGCCGCGCCGGTGCTGCGGCCGGTGCTGGATGCCGAGGGAGAGCTGTGGAGCAAGCGGCTGCACTGGGACTATCGCGCTTCGGCCCGGCTGCTGATGCAGTATCTCGACAACCATTTGCTGCCGGGCTATGCGGCGCTTGAATCCGGACAAGTGACAGGCTATGCCTTCTGCGTCTATGAAGAGACCAAGGCGGTGATTGGGGATGTGTTTGCGCTACCCGGACAGAATCCAGAGACGGCGGTGCCGGCGGAGCCGGCGCGAGAGATCGAGTCAACGCTGCTTAAGCATCTGTTTGAGACGCTGCTGAATTCGCCCAATGTGGACCGGATTGAATCGCAACTGCTGCTACATCCCTCGGGAACGCATTCAGGGATTTTTCGCGATGCGGGATTCGAGATTTATCGGCGGCATTTCATGGTGCAGCAGCTGGCCGGACACTGGAGCGCTCCGCGGGTTGATCTGCCGGCCGGGCTGGAACTGAGGCCGTGGCGCGATGAAGACCTGAGTGCGGCGGCGCGGCTGATTGCGACGGCGTATGACGGCCATCCCGACAGCCTGATCAACGACCAGTACCGGTCGGTGCACGGATCGTTGCGGTTTCTGCACAATATTGTGCGCTACTCGGGGTGCGGAGTGTTTTCAGCGCAGGTATCGCACGTGGTTGTGGATCGCGGCAGCCATGAGCTGGCGGCGCTGGTTTTAGGTTCACGGGTAAGTCCGCAAAGCGGACATATCACGCAGTTGTGTGTGCATCCGAGCTTTCGTCGGCAAGGGCTGGCGCGCATCCTGCTGTCGGTGGCGGCGGCGCATTTTGTGCGACAGGGCGTGAGCGAGATTTCGCTGACGGTGACGGAAGCCAATGCGAATGCGATCGAGCTTTACAAGAGCGAGGGGTACGATTGCACGCACATTTTCGATGCGGCGGTGTGGGAGCGGGAGAACGGGGCTCAACGATCCTGATATTCCAAGGTTAGCGTTTCAGAAGATGCGAGAAGCAGATTCTTCGCTCACCAGCCCCGACCTGCCCTCGGGGAGCGAAAGATCGCTCCCTGCGGCCCCTGAGACGTTCGGGCTCCGTTCGCTCCTCATGACACAATCGACAATCCCTCCGAAATCAATCGGTTTGCAAGTGTCATTTTTCGACCGCAACTTGCTCCCCGGAGCAAGTGAAGCTACACAGAATGACAATTCCAGTTTTGGTCGAAATTCTTGAACAGGAATTCAGAGTGTGACGCTTATCGAGCGATCAGGTACATGACCCAGCTGAGCACGATAACGGAGCCTACGAAGAGGGACCAGCAGTAGAGGCCGTAGCGCAACATGCGCTGTGGGGTTTCGCGCTGGGTGATGCCGAAGACGGTCGAGGCGAAAGTCGCGAACAACAGGACAGCCACGAAGTGGGAGGGACTGAACACTAGAGCTTCCTCCCGGTGCGAATATTGTGCGCGTCAACGGCGGCGATGACGTTGAGCAAGCCGGCGACGACGATGAAGCGCGTGCCCCAGTCGGCGACGGTGAGCTGAACGGAATCCGCACCGAGCCCCATGATGCGGCCGACGATGTAGAGAAGGCCGCTGCCGAGATCGCCGACGAAGCCGAGCATCTCAAGAATGTCGTGGGCGTTGGCGTAGAGGCGGCCCTGCATGGCGAGGCCGAGGACAAACATGCAGACGATGGAGATGGCCAGCAATGCGCCGCGGCCCCATTTGCGCAGGAGAAAATGTCCCGCGCCGGGGATGAGCCAGCCTGCTATCAGGGGGAGAAAGACGAACCCGCCCTGCGCGCTTTTGGGCGCAGCGGTGTTCTTGTTTTCAGCTTCTGCCATTCCTTTCTGACTATATCGCAGCGGGCGGGGGTCAGGGGTCAGAGATCAGGGGCCAAAGACCAGAGGCCCGGCTATCTGTTACCGGTCAGGTGCTTTACCTTGACCTAGATCCGCACGAGTTCGCGCTGGATTTTGCCGGTGACCCAGGCTTTGTTGGGGGCGGTGATCATGTCGATTTCGCTGCGGACGCCGAACTCGGGGAGGTAGATGCCGGGCTCGACGGAGAAGCAGGTGTTGGGCAGGATGCGGCGGTCGTCGTGGGTTTCGAGGTTGTCGAGGTGGGCGCCGGGGCCGTGGATTTCGTGGGCGATGTTGTGGCCGGTGCGGTGGGTGAAGTAGTCGGCGAAACCGGCGGCGCGGATGACGGCGCGGGCAGCGTCGTCGGCTTCGAAGCCGCAGATGGAGCGGCCTTCAGCGAAGGCCTGTTCGACGGTGGCGATGGCGGCGTCGCGGGCGTTGCGGACGGTTTCAAAGACGAGCTGTTCGCGCTCGGCTGGGCTCGCGGCCGACGACGCCGGTCCAGGTGATGTCGTAGAAGATGGCGTCGGCGTTGTCGAGGCGTCCCCAGATGTCGATGAGGAGGAAGTCGCCTTCCTTGATGTCGGAGGTGTGATCGGCGGTGGGCTCGTAGTGCGAGTCGGAGCAGTTGGCGTTGACGCTGACGTTGGGGCCGTTTTCCCAGACGAGGTTGGCGCGCCGCATGGCTTCAGAGAGCCACTGCACCATGTCGAACTCGGTGAGTTTGCCGTGCTTCCCTGTTGCGGGGCGAAGGCGGCGGCCGATTTCTTGCCAGGCTTCGGCGAGGATAGTGTCGATGGCCTGCTGGGCGACGGCGTGGCTGGCGATCTGGCTCTCGCTGAGGACGGCTTCAAACTGGCTGACGAGGTCGGCGGAGCTCACGATTTCTTTGCCGAGGCAGCGGAGGAATTCGACGGTGCCGGCGTCGACCATGGAGACGTACATGATGGCGTTGTTGGGGGAGTACTGCATGGCGATGCGTTTCGACCTGGCGAGCATGGCTTCGAGGCCGGCGGCCAGCTCCTGCCAGCTTGAGTAGAGGCCCTTCGATCCCGGAAGCGTATCGAGGCGGCCCTGCTCGATGCGATGCACGAGCTTGCGCGGCTCGCCAGTGGCGGGAATGAAGTAGTACCAGCGGCGGGTGATGTGGGCTTTGGGATCGAGGCCGAGGATGCGCTCGCCGATGGGGTCGCGGTGGTGGTGGTCGTAGAAGAGCCAGCCGTCGTGTCCGGCGTCGCGCAGCGCGGCCTGAATCGCGTCCAGGTTCATAGGGGCATTTTAGAGGACGGGCTTCAGGGTCAGGGGTCAGAGGGAGGGGTCAGAGAACAGCGAGCACAGAATTTTGGGAATGACACGCGTGAGGTCAGGAACGCGCCTTGCGGGGCAGGGTGGACGCGGCGCTGGAATTACAGCGCCGCGAGAGCATCGGCCTGGGAAGGGAAGAGGCCGGCGTACTTGGTGATGCCTACCATGGTGAAGACTTTGGTGAAGTGCGGCGAGAGGCCGAAGGCATAGACTTTCTGACCGGAGTTCGCTGCCTCAATCAGCATCTGGATGACGAGGGCGATGCCGCTGGAGTTGATGTAGTCGACCTTGGTGAAGTCGAGCAGGACGAGCTTGGCGGTCTCTTTGGGCAGCGCCTGGTAGGTGCCGAGCACAGCATCTTTGGACGTGCTGGCGATGTCGCCCTCGAAGCGCAGGGCTGTGACGTTGTGACCTGCTGGGGATGTCAACTGTTCTACGCGCGCTTTGGTTTCACTCTGCACGATCTCGTGTCTCCGTGTTTTTCTTGTTAGTCCGCGACTGCATCCAAACGAATGACGAGCCTGACGTAACTGCTTTTGCCGTTGGAGCCTGCGACCCATTCGGCCTCGTCGACCAGAGCCTGGATTAGGAACATGCCCATGCCGCGGGGATCTTCCTCACCGTGAATTTTCCTATCGATGTCGGGCTTGGCAGGGACAGTTTTCAAGCCCTTGCCATCATCGATTACTTTTACTTCAAGGGCATTAACGCCTGCGGAAAGTACTACGCCGACGGAGAGGCTCTCGTTCATTTGGTTGCCGTGTTCGATGGCGTTGATGCAAGCCTCTGCGACGGCGGTTTTTAAATCTTCGACGCGATCTTCGCGGAAACCCATGAGCTTGGCCACAGCGGCCGCAGTGCTCATGGCCACTTTCTCATAGCCGAGTTGCGAAGGCAGCCGCACCTCCACGCTTGTGGACTTCAGCTTGCTCATGCCGGTGTCTCCGTACCCTTTGCGCACCGGCACAAGGCCAGCGCGGTCATGTCGTCACTTTGCGGGCCGCCGTCGGCAAAGTCGTCGATTGCTGCCCACAGTGAATCGAGGATAACATCGGCGCGTTCGCCGGGGCACTTGGAAAATTCGTCCATAAGTCGTTCCGGGCCAAACTCTTCTTCGCCTCGGAATACCTCCGTAAGACCGTCGGTATAGAACAGCAGCCTTGTCCCTGGTGTAAACGGGGCTTCTTCGCTGGAGTAGCGCATGCCTGGCAGAAGGCCGAGGGGCGTACCTGCGGCCTCGAACTGCCGGGTAGAGCCGTCGGATGAAACCAGGAAGCCAGGATTGTGGCCGGCGTTGACCACTTCAATCTTGCCAAGCGCGGGATGGAGGCGCAGGAAGATGGCAGTGACGTAGCGGCGGCGGGCTTCTTCGCCTTCTCTCCAGTGATGCTCGTTCATGCGCGTGGCGAGTTCGTCGAGGGGTGGACCGGTGATGGCCATGGCCCGGAAGGCGGCGCGGAAGCTGGTGGACATCATGGCGGAGGCCAGGCCTTTGCCGGCAACGTCGGCGACGGCGATCAGGAGGCTGCCGTCGGGCTGCTCTACGAGGTCGAGATAATCGCCGCCAACTTCGTAGCAGGTGACCGAGCGGAAGGCCAGCGAGTAACCGACAATGTCAGGGAGTTCCTGAGGCAGCAGGGAGCGCTGAATATTGCGTGCAGCATCCAGATCCTGCTGCACGCGTGCCCATTGCAGGTTGCGTTCGTGGTTGCGGGCATTCTCAAGGGCGACGGCAGCCTGAAGGGCAAGGCCCTCTATGAAGTCGGCCTCGTATATGGTCAGCTCGCGACCGTCGGGCGGTGCAACGACCAACTCGGCCATGCGCTTGCCCTCGCGGTCCTGCAGCAGATAGATGGGGAGCGCATGGGCCTCGTCGGTTTGCGATGAAAGATCAGGCATTTCGCCGTAGCTGAGGCTGGTGCCGGGGAAGGCGGCGCCCGCCATTTCAAGCTCGCGGACGACGATACGCAGTACGGCGCCGAGAACGGCTTCTTCGCGGATGGTGGAGTGAACCTGGCGCGAGGCCTCAAGCAGCGCCTGTAGGCGCGCCACCTGTTGCTGGAGGTCGATAGTCTCGTCGTTGCCGGACAAATGAATGCCTGCTGCCATAAGTTCAACCATGCACTTGCGGGGAATCTCAATTTATCACGGCGAGGCGTGGGGGCGTCGATAGCTTTCTTGCAACGACTTTTACGGGGTGAATGGAATATGCAGTCATGAAGCAGCCTCGGCTGCGGTGCGGATGTCGCGAGCTTCGAGGATGTGCGTGGGGTAGCCGCGGCGCACGATGTTGAGCATGGCGCGGCCGATCTGGCGGGTGGAGAGGACCTGGTTAGGGAAGGCGCGCCGCAAAGGCGGAAAGAACGGGCCGAGAATCGAGTAGAATCGCCGATACATCGGCGTCTTCGATTGGATGCCGTCCATGGGTTCGATGAAGCCGGGACGGAACATGTAAGCCGTGAGCGGAAGTTTGAGGAGTGCGTTTTCAGTGCGGCCCTTGACGCGGGCCCACATCATGCGGCCTTTCTCTGAGCTGTCAGTGCCGGAGCCGGAGATGAAAATGAACGTCATGCCGGCATTGAGGCGGGCGAGCAGTTCGGCGGCGGCCATGGTGTAGCCGTAGGTGATGCGCTCGTAATCCGCCTCTTTCATTCCGGAAGATGCAACACCAAGGCAGAAGAGGCAGGCGTCGAAACCGGTCAGGGTCTCTTCCATGCCGGCGTAATCAAGTAGATCGCGATGAACAATTTCCTGGAGCTTCGGATCGTGGAGGCCGGTAGCGGTGCGGCCCAGCGTGACGACGAGCTTGACGCCCGGATCGCGCAGGCATTCAAGAAGGACGCCGCGACCAACCATGCCGGAGGCTCCAAAGATGAGAACTTTCATTGAGTCAGGCCCCGATCTGCATCATCAGCATAACCGTTGGGCATCGGCTGAATATATATTCGAAACCGAACAACGGGAGTTGTTGATTGGGAATCGAACATAGAAGAGGAACCTATAATGAATAGATTTTGCAACGCTTTAGCGCTCGGAGTGTTATCGGCGAGCCTTCTTGGCGGTTCGGCCTATGCGCAGGACCAGCACGACAAGGACCACCACGATAACGACAAAGACCACCATCACTATGTGCAGCACCAGGAATGGAAGCGCGGCCAGCATATCCGGCACGAAGACTGGGACCGCGGCGAGCAGGTCGACTACCGCCAGTACCACTTGAGTGCGCCTCCTCGCGGATATGAGTGGCGGATGATTGACGGCAATTACGTGATGGTGAACATCGGGAATTTCCAGATCCGCACGGTGATCGTTCCCCACTAGAAGTGGACTTCTCCGACCGCAGGCCGCCAGAGCATTGCTTCTGGCGGCCGATGCATTTTGGACGCGAGAATCCAGAGAGCAGGTTATTGATCAGTACCGTAAGCCGAATGTACGACACGGTTTTTGCTGACCAATTCCGCTTCAGCGGGATATGCTCGTTGCCATGCAACCGAAAGCATGGCTTCCCGCGCGGCCGCGTGCCGTCAGGCAGGTTCGTTGCCTGATGCGCATCGCACTCTGTGTTCTGGCTGTTTTTTGTTTGATTGAAGGTACGGCGACGAAGACCTTGGCGGAGTCGAGTGCCGAGACCGCCGGCGCTTCGGCTCCCCTGAAAATAGAGGCGCTCGGTAAGGGGGCAGTGCCTCTGGACGGTGCATGGCAGTTTCATACCGGCGATGATCTGAACTGGGCCAAGCCGGAAGTCGACGACGCTGGGGGCCACAATGGATGGGAGCAACTGACTGCCGATGCACCGTGGGGTGCCCAGTCGCATCCGAACTACGACGGACCTGGCTGGTACCGCCGGCATATCGATCTGACGATTGCGCCGGGTGCCACGAAGGATGTTGCCCTTCTGATTCCGGCGATTGACGACATTTATGAGCTTTACTGGAACGGACAGCTTGTAGGGCACCTCGGGACGTTTCCGCCACACCCCGATTATTTGAGTGCGATTCCCGCACAGACCTACGGCCTGGGGCCGGTGCGCAGTGGCGTGCTTGCGGTGCGCGTGCTGAAGGTGCCGTTCGCGTCGAACGATGATGGCACGGCTGGCGGTTTTGAAGGCGTACCGATTCTTGGCAGCCCGGCTGCGATTGCGGCGATCAAGGATTCTCTGGATTACAAATGGCTGCGCGGACAGCAGTTTCGGTTTGCGCTCACCGGGCTTTACGCGCTGGTGTGCATTTTGAGTTTTCTGGCTTGGTTGCGCGACCGGCAGCAGCGGCTGCTTTTCTGGATGATGGTTTACACATTCATGCCGACGCTCGAGTTGATGTTGAACGGCATGCGCTTGCAGTACTCCAATATCTGGCTTACGTTTTTTGTCCAGTCCGCGATCCAGATTCGGGAAGTGTCGCAATGGTATGTGTTGATCTACCTGCTGCAATTGGAAGGGGCTCCTCGATTGATGCGGGCGATCAAGATCTTTACCATCGCATCGCTGATCGCGGGGACCGTGGATGGTGCGCTTGGCTTCTTGTTCGGGATCCTGGCTAAGTCGACATTCCAGATCACGGATGCGGTGCTGACGTTCTTCATCCTTCCAGGAGAGGCCATTCCGATCTTCCTGGTCGTCTACGCGGTGGTGCGGCGGCGGCGCCTTGACTCGGCGCGGTGGCTAGTCGCAAGCATCGCTCTGGCAAATGACGTGATTTATGCGGTGTCGAATATTTCGCAGCAGGGTCTTCGATTTACGCATTGGCCGTTGTCAGGATGGATCAACGGGCTTCGCATCACGGTTTTCGGAACCGTTCTCAACGTGCAAACTGCACTGCGGACGGCGCTTTTCCTGGCGATTGTGTATGCGGTGCTGCGCTATGCGGTTGACTATCGCCATCGTCAGACAGCCATGGAGCGGGAGTTCCAGAACGCGCGCGAAGTGCAGCAGGTGCTGGTGCCGGAGGCACTGCCGTCGATTCCCGGATTCAACCTGACGAGCGCGTACAAGCCGGCGCGCGAGGTGGGCGGCGATTTCTTCCAGATCCTTTCGGCGGGTGAAGGCGGGGCCCTGATCGTGATTGGCGATGTGAGCGGGAAGGGCATGCCGGCGGCGATGACGGTGTCGCTGTTGGTGGGGACGGTGCGAACGCTGGCGCATTACACGCAGAGTCCAGGCGAAATTCTGACGGCGATGAACTATCGGATGCTAAGTCGCAGCGCCGGAGGATTTACTACATGCCTTGTGGTGCGGGTCGACCGCGACGGCAGGCTAACGGTCGCGAATGCTGGGCACCTGGCTCCTTACGTAAATGGCCAAGAGCTGCAACTAAGGAATGGCTTGCCCCTTGGGTTGGAAGCGAAGACGACGTATGCGGAATCGACCTTCCTGCTGGGAGCGCATGAGCAACTTACCCTGCTGACAGATGGGGTTGTGGAGGCTCGCGGAAGGACGGGAGAACTCTTTGGATTCCAGCGTACGGCCACCATCGCAACCGGGACTGCAGAAGCGATTGCGCAGGCGGCGCGGGATTTCGGGCAGGAAGACGATATCACAGTACTTACCCTGAGCCGTGCAACGGCGGTGGCTGAGTCTGCCGCGGGAATCGGAACTCCGGTCTTGTCGCCGTCGCCCGCATAAGTTCGGTTATTCGAAAAAGGTCGGCTCCTCTAAGTGTGCGGCTAAGTCCTGCGCAAGTACCTGTTGCGATAATTTGAAACCTGTTGCGGTCAATGACGAGTTATTGAGATAGTAACATGTTACTTATATGCTTAAAGTAACTACTATTTGCCTCGATAGATCTGACTTAGTAACTATCTTCCGTAATTTGTCGTAATTAGCTCGTTGGTGGAATTTCCAAGTGTTTTAAATCCGGGTATTTCATCTATACGGTGCTTGAGATTCCCGTCCCCCGACAGGCATCCAGGAAAGCGGTCAGCGATAGGTGAAGACGATGAAATTCCTGCGCGATGAAAGCGGATATGTCCTGGTAATGCGGAGGCCATCACTCCTTGTGAGTGGTGAGGCGGTTGAGAAGGAATCGCGAGCAGTTCAACCCGCTCAAGCAGATTGCAGAGTTGAAGCTCCCGTATGTTCAGTGCCTCATTGCTGTTTCTACTGTGCGTGGTGCGGACAGGCGATCCTGCTGCCTAATGACCGAATTGGATCTCCGTTCGGGCATCCGGACGCACGCAAGATCGACGTGCGTTCGATTGCAACGATTTGCCAGAATTGCAAACACATTGGCAATTACTCGATGTTTCGCGCGTGCCGGGGATTCGACACGCGCCACAAGATCATGCACTCGCCGATCAAGGGCCAGACAGTTCTGCTGCATTGGCTGCACTGCGCTGAACAGACGTGTCCTGACCGGGTACCCCTGTTTGCGAGTATCGGCGCTGGGACGGCCGAGACTGAGGCCGCCAGCTGGCTGTGGGACGAGCTGACGTGTGCGTCGGGGCACGCCATCCGCAAGATTCATGTGGATCCCGCGTTTCCATTGCCGCTTCGGACGCCCGCCGGAAGCCGCTGAAGAGCAATATTGGGCTCTAAATTATGAATTGCTCGACAAGCTTTTTGCTTGGGGGGTTTCGCGTGGATTCGCGGTTGTGAGAGAATCCTGCCATTCCCGGTTCCCCGCTTCTCAGATCATTTTGAAGGAATGGCCATGCCCGAAGCTGCTGTATCTCTGCTGACCCTGGAGGTTGAACGCAATGGCGACGTGGCCACGGTTAAATGCCACGGCAAGCTGATTCTGGGCGTATGCGATTTGCTGACCAGCAAGGTGAAGACACTCATTCCGGATACCAAGCGCATTGTGCTGGACCTGACCGACTTGAAGCAGATGGACAGCATGGGGCTGGGCACGATTGTGCGGCTTTATGCTTCTGCAAAATCGGGTGGGAGCTGCCTTGTGCTGGTGAACCTCGGTCCGCGGATCCGGCAGCTGCTGGGAATTACAAATCTGCTCTCGGTGCTTACCGATATGTGCGAGCAGGGCGTAACGATCCGGTTCTAAAATCGTGGAAAAACAAAAGCGGGGTCCTTCGACTCCACCTCACTCCGTTCAGTGTCGCTGAGGATGACGGAGGTTGGTGCGAGTGCGCGTGATATATCCTTCGGGGTGATGCCGACGCAGCGCAAGACCCTTTCTGTCGCCATGATTGCCATGAATGAAGAGGCGAACCTGCCGCGCACGCTGGAGAGCGTGAAGTGGGTGGATGAAATCATCGTCGTCGATTCTGGGTCGCGCGACAGGACGATTGAGATTGCGCAATCGTTTGGGGCGAAGACCAGCTATCACGCGTTTGGCGGACACGGAGAGCAGAAGAATGTGGCTCTGGATCTGTGTACCTGCGACTGGATCCTGCTGCTGGATGCGGATGAGGTGCTGACGCCTGAGTTGCAGACTGAGATTCGCGATGTGCTTGCGGGTGAACCGAAGTTCGATGCCTATTGGATCCCTCGGTTGAATTTGTACTTTGGCAGTTGGATTCGGCACGGGGGTTTTTATCCGGATCGCAAACTGCGGCTGTTCAAGCGTGGTGTGGCGCGGCTTAGCGAGAATGTGGGGCCGCATTCAACTCCGCAATTTGCGGGGGCGCGGGGCAAGCTGCGCGGGGATATGCTGCACTACGCGTATCCGACAATGGGGATCTATCTCGAGCACATGAACCGCTACAGCTCGGAGATTGCGGAACTGCTGCACAAGCGTGGCAAGGATAGCAGGGCGTTGTTGCCCTTTTTGTGGAATGCTGCGCTGAACCCGACAGCGACATTTATTTACAACTATTTTTTTCGACTGGGATTTCTAGATGGACGCGAGGGGCTAATTCTGCATATTAATCACTCGGTGTACATCCACTGGAAGTACATCAAGGCCTGGCGGCTGGGGCAGGGGCGCGAGTAATTCTCCGCCGTCGGTTATCACCTGTCAGTTCTGTGCGTTGAACTGAGGACTTAAAACTGAAAACTTGCTGTTAATTAAATGTGGCAGCTGGCCTGGCCGCGCTTCTCAAGATATTTTTGGTGATATTCTTCGGCGCGCCAGAAGGTTTGGGCGGGCTCGACCTTGGTGACGATGCGCTTGGGCGCAAAGTGGCCGGAGGCTGTAAGCTGTTCGATCTTCGCTTTGGCCTGCGCTTCCTGCTCAGGCGAGTGAAAGAAGATGGCGGAGCGATACTGCGTGCCCCAGTCAGGCCCCTGACGGTTCAGTGTTGTGGGGTCGTGGAGTTCGAAGAAGGCGTCAAGCAGCTTTTCGAAGCTGACCTTTTCGGGGTCAAAGTCGAGTTCGACGACTTCGGCATGACCGGTCTGATCGGTACACACGTCGCGGTAGGTCGGCTTGTCGAGCTTGCCGCCCTCGTAGCCGACGGCGGTCGCGGTAACTCCGGGTATGGCGGCAAAGGCAGCTTCGACGCCCCAGAAACATCCTGCTCCAAAAGTAGCCTTTTCGATGGCCATATTTATCAGATGCACGAGCAATTCATTTGGTGACAGAAGCTGTCATAGGTTTGGGAACTAACCTCGCAGGGACGTGGCTCTTTACTTCGTGACGTGCGCTTTTCGGCGCGCGAGGGTCTGATCCCACTGCTTGGAGACGGAAGCCAGATAGGCTTGGAGGCCTTCGAGCGGCTCGGGATCGAACTCAAAAAGGCGCTCGCGGCCCGCCTGGGAGCTCCGCACGATGCCGGCGCGCTCGAGAACGCCGAGATGTTTGGTGATGGCCTGACGGGTAAGCTTTGAATCGTCAGCAAGCTGCGAAATCGAACGGGGTTCGCCGGAGCAGAGCCGTGCGATGAGGGCCAGGCGGGTTTTGTCGCCGAGCGCGGCAAAGACGCGGGCTCGGGCCTTGGGTTTGGCGGTGATGCGCTTACGGATTTTGTGTGACATGGTTGTCGATGCTTCCTGAGTCGATGCTTCCTGATCTGTCCGATCGAGAACCGGTTGATTGCGGATCGGGGCCGGGCGCGCGCTTTCGTAGGCAGCTTCAGGCCTGGATCATAAACGGATTTGCGGAGATACGCAACCTGATGGTTGCGTATCTCCGATTATCCGCGCGTTTTGCCACCGGGGCGTTTGCCGCTAGGCCGTTTTCCGCCGGGGCGAGGACCGGCCCCGGGCTTTCTTCCGCCGGGCTTCCTTTGTAACCGGAGCCAGATTTTGAAAACCCACCCGGCTTTGAAGCGGGCACCGAAGGCCGGTTTCGAGCGAGTTGAAGACGAAGGCCGGCCAGCGCGGCTGGGTCCGCCGCCAGGCCTGGGCTTCCACGCGGGTTTTCCTGCTGCTGGTTGGGCGGAGCGCTTGTTGGAGGGTCTGGCTCCGCCAGCGCGGGGCTTGCCGGTGCTGGTGGTAAAGGGGCGAGAGCGATCACCTTCGGCGCGAGGAGGCCTGCCAGCTCCGAACGCCCGAGCGCCGCTGCGGCCGGGTCCGCCGCCTGGTCGTGCGCCGCTGGGACGGTCGAAGGACGGGGCGATCGAAACGAGACCGGACGATCTGGTTTTGACCGGTCTTGACCAGGCCGGTCTGGTCGCGGCCGGAACTGGCCGGGATGACTTTGGCCGGTGCGACCCGAAGTTGGCCTATCAGAACCGGCACCTCGAAATGGTGGACGGCCCGTTGCGGGGCGGCCAGTCGGGGGGCGGCTTGCAGTGGGGCGAATCGGAGACTCGCGTTCGGGCTCGACCGGCTCTATATGCAACCTAGAGGGTCTGGGAGGTTTTACCTCTTCACGAGGTGGGGCAGCATCTCGACCATGGCCAGCGTGGGGTTTGAATGCCGGACGGTCTGGACGATTTGGACGAGCCGAATCGAGCTTCTTCCACGGCTTCTTCTCGAAGGGACGAGCGCCGTCAGGACGGCGGCTTCCCGCAAATCCACCAGCTTGCCCTCCTTGGCGAGAAGGTGCCGATCCGAACTGTGCGGGACGCTGTTCGGAGCGCGGTGGGGCCTCAAACGAGCGGCGGACGGAGTCGATTCCTTCTTCCACGCCGGGCGGTTGGTGCCAAATTGTGGCGGCCGGGAACGTGGGGGACCGGATCTCGTTGAGGCCAGATCTCGATGAACCGAAGCGGGCGGGACCGGTGCCAGCGCGTTCCGGCCTCGGACGGAAATCTCCGCCTGCGGGACGCGGTGGACGACCGGCTCCAAATTGCTTTTTCGGAGGAAACTCGGGACGGGGCGAGGGTACCGGGCGCTCGGCTTCTGGCACCGCGGTGGGCGGGACACCTACGCGCGGTTTCAGGGTGGGAAGCTGGGCTTTCGATGCGTCGCGGCGCTTGTCTTTGGATTTCGGCTTGCGGAGCTTACCGTCTGCGGCCTTGCGCAGGTCTTCGAGTTCTTCGGGCTCGAGTTCGCGGATCTTGCCGGGTTCGATATCGAGCACAAGCGGTCCGTAGCCGACGCGGCGGATTTTTTCGACGTGGTGACCGATCTCTTCGAACATCTTGCGCAGTTCGCGATTTCGGCCTTCGATGATAACGACTTCGTACCAGGGATTGTCGCCCTGGCGAACCTTGCGAATCTGAGCAGGGGCGGTTTGTACTTTGCCGGAACCCGGCTTGCCGCGTTCGATTCCTACGCCTGAGCGCAGGCGATCCAACTCTTCCTCTGTGGGCTCGCCGCTCACCTTTACCAGGTAAGTCTTCTCCACTCCTGCGGCTGCGCGTGTGAGCTTGTTGGCGAGGTCGCCGTCGTTGGTCACGAGCAGCAGACCTTCGCTCAAGTAGTCCAGTCGCCCGACGGGATAGAGACGCTCGCGCAACTTTGCGAAGAACTGCATCACGGTGGGCCGCCTCTCGGGATCGCTTACCGTGGTGACAAAGCCCTTCGGCTTGTTGAGCATGTAGTAGCGAAGGCGCTCGGAACCCTGCAGGAGTTTGCCGTCGACGCGAATATGGTCGCGAGCCGCGTCGGCCTTGGTGCCGAGTTCGGTGACAACTTTGCCGTTCACCTGCACGCGGCCTTCGGTGATCAAATTTTCGGCGTGGCGGCGGCTCGCGACTCCGGCCTGGGCGAGGATCTTCTGCAGGCGTTCGAGTTTGCCGGGCAGTTCCGGTTCGGCGATAAAGCCGATTTCTTCATCCTTCTCCGCATCGTTCACTTCGCCGGTGTCGGCATCTTCGGCGATCGATTCCGGCTCTGCGTCACTCGCTTGTCAATGTGACACTGGCCGCAGCGGCTGTTGCTTCTTCGGCCGCAGCCGCATCATTCTCAGGGCCTTCGAGTTCGGGCTGATTGGTATCGTGGCGCACATCGTCGCTCATTGCGAAATCTCGGTTCTGCCTGCTCCGTTGTGGTCACGGCTCGGCAGGCGCGGGCTTGTGCGGAGAAGGGCCGGCTATCCCGCCGATTCCGTTTTCTGGTTGATTTCGTTTGCCTCGGTGTCGCCGGTGCTCTCGGCGGTCACGGACGAATCGTTGACTGGCTCACCGCCCCCCGGACCAAGACCCGTCCGCGGGGATCCCGGATCATCACCCGGATCTTCCGGAGTGTTTTCGTCGAGTGCGGGTCCGGCAGTGCCTTCGGCTTCGTACTCAGCGGTTGCTGCGTCGCCTTCGTCGGCTGTGGCTGGCTCGACTTCCTCAAGTTCACTGGCCATCTTCTCGAATTCATCCATTGAGGGCAGTTCGGCGACGTCTTTGAGACCGAAGCGCATGAGGAATTCTTTAGTGGTCTTGTAGAGGATGGGGCGACCGATGACCTGCTTGCGGCCTGCGGTGGTGATGAGCTTGCGGGCGAGCAGTGAGCCGAATACGCCGGAGGAGTCGACGCCACGAATTTCGTTGACCTCGGGTGCGGTGACCGGCTGCTTGTAGGCGATGACGGCGAGGGTTTCGAGAGCGGGCAGCGAGAGCTTGAGCGCGGGCTTGAGACTCTTGATGAACATGCGGACCGCGTCGTGGCACTCGGGCTTTGTGGCCATGCGATAGCCGCCGGCGATTTCGCGAATTTCGACGCCGCGGTCGTCGGAGGAGTAGAAGGCGATGAGTTCGTCGATGAGCTGGCGAAGGATGGCCTTGATTTCGCGTTCGCGCTGGCGGGCGGCGCGCTTGGCTTCGGCTTCGGGATCGGCCGCCAGCCTCTTCGGCGGGTGCGGGCTCAGTGGTCTCCGGATGTTCGGTATCCCGAACCGATTCGCTGGTCGTGGGGGTTGGAGCCGACTCGGCGTTGGACCGGTCTGCGAATCCGGGATCGGTGGATTCTGGCTCACCCAGGGGCCGTCCGTCTTCGGTGCGGAGATCGAAGTATTCCAATCCTTCTTCGATGGGGGACTGCGACAGGTCAGGAGCCTCGGCGGCAGCTTTCTGGGCGGCTTCCTGTGTAGCTTTCCACTCAAGGGCTTCAGCGCCGAAGAGGGTTGCGAGCTGGGTCAGGGTGACCGGCTCTTCCGAGGCGTAAATAACGGCTTCCAGCTTGGATTTCAGGCTCATGCGGCAATCAGTACCTTATGTATGGTACTGGACGGGAGGGGCGATTGCGTACACAGACGCAAGCTTCTCAGTATTGCGGAAAAAGAAAGGGCATCTGATGATCTTGACGCCCATGATTCAGCAACGAGGTAAGGACCGCGCGCAGACGGGGCTCTATGCAATATGCCGGAAGAGCCAGTAGAGCGAACCGGAGAGAAGGGCTGCCGCGGGAAGCGTAAAAACCCAGCCTGCGGCGATGTTGCGAATGGTCTTGAAGCGGAGGCCATTGCCATTTGCTGCCATCGTGCCGGCGACGCCGGAACTGAGAATATGCGTGGTGCTGACGGGGAGGCCAAATTTGTCGGCGGCAAAGATGGTGCCCATGGCGACCAGGCCGGCGCTGGCTCCCTGCGCGTAGGTGAGGTGATCCTTGCCGATGCGTTCGCCCACCGTGATTACGATGCGCCTCCAGCCAACCATGGTGCCCAGGCCGAGCGCGAGTGCCACTGCAACCTTAACCCATGAGGGAATGAACTTGGTGGCGTGATCCACCTTCTGTTTGTAGCTCGTGAGGGCAGCCTTCTCATTTGCGTCGAAAGCAGGATTGCCGGCTTTGATCATCAGCCGCAAGGCTTCACTAGCCACATACATGTCGTTGCGGACGTTGGCCTGCTCCTGAGGGGGCACAGCCTTGAATTCCTTGTAGAGTGCGACTTCGTGGTCAGTATCCTCAACTAGTTCGCGCAACGCGAGGATGGTGTCGGGCTGGATCTGCTTGGTGCGGATGTAGTCGGTGACAGTGGCGCGGGCGTCGGAGCCGAGGATGCCACGGGAATCGACGTGGCGATCAAGTATGCGGCCGGCCTGTTCCGAGGCGACGATAAAGTCCTGCACCTGCGCGGGACTTACAGCGTGGTTCAGCGCATAGGCCGTTGGCACGGTTCCGATGAGGATGAGCATGATGAGACCCATGCCCTTTTGCCCGTCGTTGGATCCGTGGAAGAAGCTGACACCGGTGCAAGTGAGCACCATGAGGGCGCGAATGGGCAACGGGGGAGGCGTGCTGTCTTTGGGGGCTTCGTAAAGTTCAGGGAATTTCGCGACCTGCTTGGCGAGCACGATCAGCATGCCGGCGAAGACAAAGCCGATGATGGGTGAAATCAGCAGAGCTTTCAGCACCTTCATGGCCTGTTCCCAATCGACGCCAGAGGTTCCGCTATGCAGATGCATCAACTGGTTGGCAATGCCGACGCCGATGATAGATCCGACCATGGTGTGCGAACTTGAAGCTGGCAGGCCCAGCCACCAGGTGCCGAGGTTCCAGAGGATCGCGGCGATGAGGAGCGCGAAGACCATGGCGAATCCGGCGCCGGAACTGACCTGCAGGATTAACTCTACCGGCAAAAGAGTGATGACGGCGAATGCAACAGTACCGGAAGAAAAAAGTACGCCGGCGAGGTTGCAGATTCCCGACCACACGACGGCGATGTTCGGCTCAAGCGAGTGGGTGTAGATAACGGTAGCGACGGCATTGGCGGTGTCGTGGAAGCCGTTAACGAACTCAAAGCCCAGCGCGATCAGCAATGCCAGGGCAAGCATGCCGTATGGGGCGTAACTGGTGATCGACGCAGCATCGAGATCGTGGGCTACGTGAAAGACGATGTAAACCACTCCTGCGGCAAGTGCGGCGAGGAAGCCTAGGATGCCGAGTTTGCTGGGCGAGCTCTTGAGCTTGCGGTCGAGGAGCGAGGTATTGGATAAAGCGGTTGCCGTGGTTGCCGCCATCAGATCTCTCCGGCTGCGACAAGCGATTTCCGGACGAGCGCGGGGAGAGCTGATACGGAATCGGCTGGGAATTCTTGATTGAAATGGGGATGGAACGATCTGAGATCACTGCAGAAGGGACAATTAAAGCAGGATTGCATAAAACCCCAACAACTGAATACTTGCCACAGTTGTTCGATGCGCGGAGCCTTTGAACTAATTCCGCACTATTGATTTTACACGGGATAGCCGGGAGGGATGGTGAAAACGAGTCTGTGAAGACCGCGAGAGCAGGATGTTAAATTCATTGCCATCATTAGTTTAGACTGCTTCTTTAATTTAAAGATGGCGGGTTAGATTTTGGGGCATTTTGCACTGTTTTCTCACCATTGGCGGGATCGATTCAGGGTTGCATCCGCGATGCAGGAATTCGGAGCCGCAAGGTCTAAACGATATGCAACCAATCGGTAGCGTTTTACGAGAGCAGGTTTCCTGCGTCGCCCGGGCCACAACAACGCGGCTTTTAATTCTTCCGGCCGCTAAAGAGAATGGACGCATGCTACCGCCATTCGTCGGTGGCGTTGGCCAGTCCTTCATTCACGACCGCGTCGAAGCCGGTGCTTTTCTTGATAAATATCTCGGAAAAGGCGCGATCCTGGCGGAGAAGAATCGCCTGCAGGCGGACGAGTTCGAGGAGCGCGAGGAACATGGCCACGAGAGCGCGCTGGGACTTGCTGTGGCTGAGGAGTTTGCGGAGGGATAGCGGTCGATCTTCCATGGATAGTCGACGGGTGAGGAACTGGATCATCTGGCCGACGGTGATGGAGTCGTCCTGCACGTTGAATGTGGGGCGATTGCGGGCGCGCTCGAGAATGTCGCGGAAGATGCGGACGAGGTCAACGGTGTCGGCGGCGATTTCGGGTTCAGCCGCGGCGTCCTCTTTGAATTCGCGGACGCCGGGGTTTGACCATGTGGCGGCTTCAAGCATCTGTTTTTGCTGGAGCATCTGGGCGGCGTTTTTGAAACGCTCATGTTCGAGAAGGCGTTCGACAAGTTCTCGGCGCGGGTCTTCAGAGTCTTCGTTGGGACCGGCGGGCGAGCGAGGCAGCAGCATTTTGCTCTTGATGTGGATGAGGAGCGAAGCGGTGTAAATGAAGTCGCCAGCCACGTCCATGTCTGTCGCCTTCAACTTGTCGACATAGGCGAGAAACTGCGCGGTGATTTTCGCAATCGGAATGTCGTAGATGTCGATGTCCTGCTTACGGATGAGGTCGAGCAGCAGATCGAGCGGACCGTCGTAGACCTGTCCCACGGTGACGGAGAAAGGCGATTGTTCGGATTGGTCTTCCTGCTTCTTTGGCTTGGGCGGCGGTGATTTGGCTGGCTTGTCTTCCGGAACTGGCTTGGAAGTAAGCACCAACGGAGGAGCAGTGTGTATGCCGGGCCCCTTTGAGGGAGGATCGCCGTGGGGAGTCTCGGGTGCATCGGGCTCTGGCTGAGGGGCCGGTTCAGGATCCCTGACGGGGCCGCGATGACCGGGTTCAGGATCCTCGACGGGGGGGAGGGGGCGGTCGTTGTCCGGGTTTTTGGGAGCGTCGCTCAAAGAAAATCTCAACTTCGGGGGATTGTATTCGGTTCCTTACTTTGCGGCCGGCGTGAGTTTCATTGCCGCTCGCACTTGGACCATGGTTTGCTCGGCACGGGTGCGGGCGCGTGCGGCGCCGTCTTTGAGGATATCCTCTACGTCGCCCGGGGTGAAGCGGGAACGCCGCTCCTGGATGGGATTGAGGATCTGGACAAGCGCGTCGGCGGCCCAGCCTTTGCATTCGATGCATCCGATGCCTGCGGAACGGCAGCCTTCGTAAACCTTGGCAAGTGTCTCGGGGCTCGAAAAGACTTTGTGCAGGTCGCCGACGGGACACTTGTCGGGGTCGCCGGGATCTTTGCGGCGGATGCGGGCAGGGTCGGTGACCATGGTCTTGAGCTTCTGGCGCACCTCAGGCCCGGGATCGGTGAGCATGATCGTGTTGCCGTAACTCTTGGACATTTTGCGGCCATCGGTGCCGGGAAGCTTGGGCGAAGGGGTGAGCAGGACATCAGGCTCGGGGAGCACATCGCGGCCCTCGAACTTGTAGAGGTTGTTGAAGCGACGAGCGACTTCCCGAGTAAGCTCGACATGGGCGGCCTGGTCCTGGCCTACGGGCACGTACTTCGGCTGGTACATGAGTATGTCAGCGGCCTGGAGCAGCGGATAGCCGAGGAAGCCGTAGGTCGTGAGATCCTTGCCGACGAGATTCTCCTGCTGCTCCTTATAACTTGGCACGCGTTCGAGCCAGCCGAGAGAAGTGATCATGCTGAGAAGCAGGTGGAGTTCGGCGTGCTGCGGCACCTGGCTCTGGACGAAGAGGACAGAGCGGGCGGGGTCGAGTCCGGCGGCGAGGTAGTCGAGGATGACCTCGTTTGTGTTGCTTAAGAAATTGGAGGTGTCGGCGTAGTCGGTGGTGAGGGCGTGCCAGTCGGCGATGAAGAAGTAGCACTCGTACTGGCCGCTGTCCTGGAGCTTGACCCAGTTGGCGAGGGCGCCCATGTAGTTGCCCAGATGGATTTTGCCTGTGGGGCGCATGCCGCTGAGAACGCGCGGGCGGGAGGATGGAGTTGCTGTGTCTGACATTCTGTTTTTCGATTCCGGAAAGGGTCGAGATTAGCCGCCTAAGTTGATCAAGAAAGGCCAAAATGAGGCTGGGCTTATTGTAGCGGCTGTGAGCGCCGTCAGATGGTGGACCTTATCCACGGGCCAGGATGAAAAGGACGACGGTGAAGGCGGGGGCCAGCAGCAGGCGCATGATGTAGCCGCCGACGAAGATCATCAGCATCCAGCTTATCCACAAAGGAATGCGGTCGTAGGTCTGCATGGCGTTGTAGGGGAGCACGTTGCGGAGTAGTTGGCTGCCGTCGAGAGGCGGGATTGGAAGCAAGTTGAAGAACAGAAGCGCCAGATTGATCTGTACTGCTGCGATTCCAAGAAGAACTACAGCCTGTACGGCGGACGAGGCGTCGGGGAGAAGAGCGCCGTGGAGGGTGAAGTTGACGATCTGGCGGCCGCTGGGCGCAACGTGGATGACGACGAGGAGGATCAGGGTGGCGAAGATGGCCAGCACTAGATTGGACGCGGGACCGGCAAGGGTGACGAGGTTCTCGTCGCGGCGGATTTTGGCGAAGTTGCGGCTAATGACCGGCGTGGGTTTTGCCCATCCGATAAGAACTCCGCTGAACAAGGTGAAACCGATGAGCGGGCCGAAGATGATGATGGCGGGCAGGATGAGTGTGCCGACGGGATCGATGTGGTAAATAGGGTTGAGAGTCACGCGGCCCTGCATGCGGGCCGTCTGATCGCCGAGTCGCGATGCCATCCAAGCATGGCAGCACTCATGGACGCTCAACGAGAAAATGAGCAGGACAAACTCGAAGACTGCGATTGTGAATTGGGCAGACTGCACCAGACGCTCCCTGGATTTGGAAAGCTCAGGTTAGCATGGTGGGTCCCGGCAATGCGGCAGTCGGGAGCAAAACTGCCGGTCACTGAGTCTAAAACAAAAAACAGAGGCAAAACAAGTTGCGCGAATCGGGATTCTGTTCGTCAGGAAAGGGGAGCGTGATGCGGACCTGGATGATCGCGGGGTGTCTCGGTTTGGGACTGATAGGTACAGCATTGGCGCAGAACGATAAAGCAGCGAAGGCGAAAGCGCTTTACACTTCCGGCAAAAAGATTGAGGCTTTGCCGCTTTACGAGGAACTCACCAAAGCTGAGCCGCAGCAATACCTCTATTTTCAGCGACTGGCTGACTGCCTTGCGGCGGAGTCCACGCAATTGGGTGAGGGTTCGGAAGTCGTGGCGATTCGCACGCGGATGCGCGATGCGGCCAAGCGTGCGGTGGAACTTGGCGCCTCAGCGGAGTACTTGCAGGTTATGGCCGACATCGATCCCAACAAGCCTTTGGGAGGCGCGCCAGACGCGAGTCCGGGAGCCATGCTGTTGAAAGAAGCTGAAAAAGCTTATGGAGCAGGCGACTACTCCACGGCTATGGCAAAGTACACCGCAGCCGCGGATGCGGATCCTCATCTTTACGAAGCGGCTTTGTTCGCCGGTGACACAGCTTACACACAGAAGGATCTGCCTACAGCTGCGAAGTGGTTTGCCCGCGCCATTTCTATAGATCCCAATCGCGAGACGGCCTATCGCTACTGGGGCGATGCCATTTTCAAATACGGCGATGACCCGCTTGCGGCGAAAGAGAAGTTTATTGACGCCATAGTCGCCGAACCGTACAGCCGCATGGCGTGGCAGGGACTGCAGCAATGGGCTCAACTTGAAAAAGCTGTGATTATGCCGCCGCAGATCTCAATTCCCGGCCAGGTTGCCGTTGACCCGCACGATCCGAAGAAAATCAACATCACTGTCGATCCGGTCGGATCAGATGAGAAGAAGCATCCGGGCGCATCGGCGTGGCTGATGTACTCCCTGGTGGTCGCGAGTTATCACGGGGATCAGTTTAAAAAGGAGTTTCCCAACGAGAAGGAATACCGCGACTCTTTGAAAGAGAAAGACGCAGCGTTCACCGGAGTGGTGGAAGTTCTCAAGGAGAAGAAGGCACCTAAAGAGAAGCTCGATGATAGCTTGAGGAACCTGAAGGAACTCTCTAACGCTGGCATGATCGACTGCTTCATTCTTATCAGCGGGGCAGATGACGGCATTGCGCAGGACTACGCAGCTTATCGAAGGATCACCGCCAGCTGTTGCACGACTACGTCGACCGGTTTGTAGTGCACGGCGGCGTTAATCAGACATCGAAGTGATTGCAATCGCCTATTTGGATTGCACCGACGGAAAGACTTTGCGCCTTGGATTCAAACCTTGTATGCCGGGTAGTGGCCGACGACCGCGCCAGCGGCGACGTTGGTGCCGCCCATAATGATTTCGTGGCTGCCGATGCGGGCGCCTTCGCCGATGGTGGTGGGCTGGAGCCTGACATCGTCGGTGCCGTCACTGCCGTAGCTGTGGGAGAAGATGCGGACGAAGGAGCCGATGATCGCGTTTTTGCCGATGGTGATGCCGCCGCGGTCGTGGAGCAGGACGCCCTGGTGGATAACGGCTCCGTCGCCAATGGAGAGCTTGTAGCCATAGGTGAGGTCGACGCCGTTGTGAATCTTGACGCCGGATCCCATGTGGTCGAAGATGTGTCGGCCCAGCATGCAGCGGAAGCGCATGCCCAGCCACAGGTTGAGGCCGATCGGGGAGCGGTCAAACATCTTCCAGAACCAGAGAAGCGGCTTGCGTATAGCGAACTCCGCCTCATCGATGCCGCCGAAGTATTCGGCTTCGAGGGTGACGTTTTCAGGGTCGAGCGACATGCCCAGCACGTTGACGGGCAGCTCGCTTGAAAGGGTGACATTGGGTTTTCCGCCGTGGGGGCGGCCGAGGTAGAGCTGATAGAGCTGGTCGCGCACAATTTCAGCGCGACGCTCCGGGGAACGGTGGCGATAGAACTCCTCGTCGAGAAAGCGGATCCACCGGCGAAAGACTTCTTCAGCCTCGGGGGTAGGGTGTGGCTGGCTTGCGGCAACTGGCTGGGGCTTGGGATGGGTAGCCATACGCTTATGGAGACGATAAACCAAGCGGGCAGGATGCGGCGAGTGGCGGTGTTGCCCCGGTTACGCAGGATGGAGATGCTGCGCGTTATCCTAGAAGGTCCGGAGATACCGCGCCGCATCGAGAGAGCTCACATTATGCCTGAAGAAACCGCTCCCGCCGTTACCACTGAAACCGCCACGCCGGCTGCGCCCGTTGCCACCATCGTCACCCTGGGCAAGCATGAAGGCCAGTCTGTCCAGATCAAGGGATGGCTTTACAACTCGCGCGAATCGGGCAAGCTGCTGTTTCCGATTTTTCGTGATGGAACAGGGACCGTGCAGGGCGTGGCGCACGTGAAGAGCGTTCGGCCGGAGGTGTTTGAAGCGCTGAAGGGTCTGACGCAGGAGTCGTCGGTGATTGTGACCGGCAAGGTGCGGGCGGACAAGCGGGCACCGGGTGGCTTCGAGCTTGATGTCGAGGACATCGACGTCATCCAGCGCGTGCCAGAGTCGGATCCGTATCCAATCACGCTGAAGGAGCATGGCGTCGATTTCCTGATGGAGCATCGGCACCTGTGGGTGCGGTCACCGCGGCAGTCGGCCATTCTGCGAATTCGCGCGGAGATCATGCGGGCAGCGGCGGAGTATTTCGACAACAACGGATTTATCCGGACCGATCCGCCTATTTTGACGCCGGCGGCTTGCGAAGGGACGTCCACGCTGTTCCCGGTGGATTACTTTGGCGATCCGGCGTACCTCACGCAGTCTGGGCAGCTTTATATCGAGTCGACGGCACTGGCGCTTGGCAAGGTGTACAGCTTCGGGCCGACCTTCCGGGCGGAAAAATCAAAGACACGGCGGCATCTGACCGAGTTCTGGATGGTGGAGCCGGAGGTCGCGTATTGCGATCTGGATGGGTTGATGGAGTTGGCGGAGAATTTTATCTCGCACATCGTTCAGAGCGTGGTGAAGAACCGCGCGCCGGAACTGCAGGTGATCGGGCGCGACGTGGAAAAGCTCAAAAGCATCGTGCCGCCGTTCCCACGGCTGCGCTATGACGAAGCGGCGAAGATGCTGAACGAGGCGCATGCCAAGGGCTTGCTGGAGCAGCCGTTTGAGTACGGGAACGATTTTGGCTCGCCGGATGAGACTTGGCTGAGTTCGCAGTTTGACCGGCCGGTGATGGTGCATCGCTATCCGGCGGCGGTGAAGGCGTTCTACATGGAGCCCGATCCGAAGGACGCGAACTTTGCGTTGTGCGTGGATGTGCTGGCGCCTGAAGGATACGGCGAGGTAATCGGCGGATCGCAGCGCGTATCGAGCTACGATTTACTGAAGAGCCGCATCGAACATCACCAGCTTCCGCTGGAGGCGTTCCAGTGGTATCTCGATCTGCGGCGGTACGGATCGGTGCCCCACGCGGGATTCGGGATGGGCATTGAGCGCGTGGTGGCGTGGGTTTGCGCTCTGGATCATGTGCGGGAGACGATTCCGTTCGCGCGGACGCTGCATCGAATCTATCCGTAAGGGAGAAGGATCATTTTTTAGTATGGCTTTGACGGGGCGTGGCAATGGCCGCGCCCTTTCGCGTTGATAGGCGTGCAAAGATTTCGAGGTTTGTGTGCGGATGGTTTTGGCTGAGCGACAATGCAGGTAGTCGTGAACTGCAGGAAGAGGTCGGCCCTTCATGCCATCTCCGATTCGTCGTCTCATTGTTTGTTTCTGCTTCACCCTGATTGCCGCCGCGCAGGAATCCACTTCCATCAATACGAGAGAAGTGGCGAGCCTCCACGAGGCCTTCGCACATCCACCCGACGACAGCAGGATCATGATGCGCTGGTGGTGGTTTGGTCCTTCGGCGACGAAGCCGGAGCTGCAGCACGAACTCGAACAGATGAAGGCCGCGGGGATTGGTGGGGTCGAGATAGCTACGCTGTATCCGCTCGCTCTCGATGATCCGAGCAACGGATTTCATAATTACGATTTCGTATCCGATGAGCACATCGACAATCTCCGCTTTGCGGCCGAACAGGCGCGCCGGCTGGGTCTGCGGGTGGACATCACGCTGGGCAGCGGCTGGCCATTCGGTGGACCGCACATTCCGGTGACCCAGGCGGCAGGGGAGTTGCGTGTCGAACCGATTGCAGCAGCAGCTGGCGTCACCTCAGTTGCCGTGCCGTCACTCGAGTCTGGAGAAAAACTATTGGCGGTATTTGTCGCACCCGCCAATGCGGCCGGGCAGGATTACCGAGGAGCGCGTCAATTGTCTTTGCCGACCGGTTCGAGGCTTGATACTCCGGATGCATCAATGTCGGCACGGGTCGTGTTGTTCTTTATCTCCAGCCGGACAGGCATGATGGTGAAGCGGGCCGCGCAAGGGGCGTCTGGATTTGTTCTTGATCACTATGACGCTGCTGCGATTCGGAATCATCTTGAAGCTGTTGGCGACCGGCTGATTTCAGCCTTCGGCGACGACCCTCCGTATGCAGTTTTCAGCGATAGCCTTGAAGACTACGGTTCAGACTGGACGCCGGATCTGCCGGCAGAGTTCAAAAAACGGAGAGGATACGATCTGTTGCCAATGCTGCCGGCATTGACCGGGGACATCGGCCCAGCGACTGCGGCCGTGCGGCACGACTGGGGCGAGACGTTGACGGAACTAGCCAACGAGAATTTCCTCGATCCTATACACGAATGGGCGCGCAAGCATGGGACGCTTCTTCGATCGCAGACTTACGGGTTTCCACCGGTCACGCTTTCAAGCAATCGTTATGCAGATTTGCCGGAAGGAGAGGGGAAAGCCACTTTCAACATGTGGCGCGAGTTCTCTGATACGCGTTGGGCGGCGTCGGCGGGGCACCTGTTCGGCCACAAGGTCATTTCTTCAGAGACGTGGACATGGCTACATTCGCCTGCCTTTCGCGCAACGCCACTGGACTTGAAGGCCGAGGCTGATCTTCATTTTCTGCAGGGCATCAATCAGCTGGTCGGGCATGGGTGGCCATATTCACCCAGAGAGGCAGGCGAGCCGGGATGGCGCATGTATGCTGCCGGAGCGCTCAATGAACGCAATCCGTGGTTCCTGGTCATGCCGGATCTGACGGCTTACCTACAGCGGGTAAGTTTCGCGCTGCGCCAAGGAAAGCCCGCGAATGACGTGGCTGTTCTGCTGCCGAATGATGATGTATGGGCGTCGTTCAAGGCGCGCATACAGAAGAAATCTTCTGCAACATCGCTCGGTGGATTCGACGAAACAGGCTCGAATGTAACGATCGATGAATCGATGCAGGAGTTTTTAGGACGTGAAATCATTCCGCAGATTCTCGATGCCGGATTCAATTTTGATTTCATTGATGCGGACTCCATCGATCGCGTGGGGATTCCCTATAAGGTTCTGATCCTTCCGGGAGTGGAGCGCATGCCTACCGCGACATACGAGAAGATTGCGGAGTTCGCACGCGGCGGAGGGATTGTAATCGGAACCAGGCGGTTGCCTGATACAGCGCCTGGCTACCGCAATGCGGCGGCAAACTCTGATCGAGTAAGAGAAATCTCCGACTTGCTTTTCCATCGCCATCTGGCTTCGGTGCACTTTGTAGAGGATGAGCACAACCTTGGTGCAACGCTTTCGGCAGGCCTTCATCCGGATTTTGTGGCAGAGCCGGCGACACCGCAGATCGGGTTTATTCATCGCCAACTCGAATCCGGCGATCTGTATTTTGTGGTGAACACCAGTAACACGGAGCGCACGATTCTTGCAAGCTTTCGAGCCCGCGGGACTCATGCGGAGTTGTGGAATCCGTTCACCGGAAACACGACATGGCTGCCTGATTCCAGACGCATCGAACTCGAGTTGGAGCCTTACGAATCACGCCTGATCTTCTTTTCAAACCTGCCGCTCTCTCCTGCGGTTGTTCCGTCAAGATACGAAAGCAAAAAGGTCGACATCTCGCATGATTGGCAGGTTACAGTTGGGAATTCGCAATTGCACATGACCGATCTCGGGTCGTGGACGAGTACAGCAAATCTCCGGTACTACTCGGGGACCGCGGTATACGAAAAGACTATCGAGGTTCCCAAGAAGGCATTGCTCTCGGGCGGATCTGTGTTTCTTGACTTTGGAAACGGACGTTCCGTGCCGCTGCCCGATCCCCTGCCCAACTTCAATATGCGCGCATATCTTGATAGCCCGGTGCGGGAGGCCGCGCAGGTATTCGTAAACGAACGATTCGCCGGATACGTGTGGCATCCGCCCTTTCAGGTTGAAATCGCGAGATTTCTCAGGGTGGGTGAAAACAAGATTCGCATTGTCGTGGGCAACACGGCAATCAATGAGCTTGCGGGGACGGTGCTGCCGGATTATCGTCTTCTCTACTCCCGCTACGGCGTGGAGTTCATTCCACAGGATATGCGGGATCTGCAGCCACTACCTTCAGGAATCGTGGGCAAAATTACACTGATTGAGAACATGAAAGTTACGCCAAGGCTGCGCTGAGCGTCATGAGGCGCACCTACAGGTGGGGCAGCAACTTGTGAAGGGCCTTTGAGAAAGAATGAGCGAAAAAACAAAACCGCGACGCCCTTGAGCGTTGCGGTTTTGTTTGATCAGCTGCCTAGGCTTAGAAGCTCAAGCGGAGGGCCATTTGCAACTGGCGCACGTTGAAAGCGAAGTTGCTGTTGTTGGTGCTGGTGACGGCGCCGAACGGCGTAGCCGTGTACTGCACCAAGTTATTGGTGTGGGTGGTGGTGTTCTCAGAGATGGTGTAGGCGGTTGTGCCGACTCCGGTCACGTTCTGGTGGTTGGTCAGGTTAAAGGCTTCGGCGAGGAACTCGAGGCTATAGTGCTCGCGGACGACAACCTTTTTGGACGCGCGGAGATCAAGCCCCCAGGTTTTGGGGTAATTGAAATTGTTGCGGTCAAAGCCTGGAATGCGGTTTGCGCCGCCGGTGCCGTTGAATGAACTGGTGCTGATGATGGATTGCTGCGTTGTCGATCCGGTGGGATAGAGCTTCGAGGACGATCCGCTGATGCCAACCGAATAGGGCAAGCCGCTCTGGGTTTGGAAGGTCGGCGCCAACTCGAAGTCATTCAGCAAGTAGCCGACCGGCCCGTGAAGGTGCCACGGGGAATCCGCAACGGTGTAGATCAGTAAGCGATAGGGCACATTCTGGTTGGAGTTGCCGTAATCGAGCCTAATGTTATTCGGATCGAGCATTGCGGTCGCCGATGCCCCGGTGGTGTTGTTTTCGCCATAGTCGAGTGCATGCGACCAAGTGAAATTTGAACCGAACGAGACATGGTACGACATCTGGTGCTTGAACTGGGCCACCAGCGCCTCGTAGCTGGAAGTGACACCGCTGAAGATATCGGTGATGGAGCTGAAGTTGGGGTTGGGACGATGATTTGGATTCGCCGCATAGAAGTAGGCGTTGGCGGTAATTGTGCTTCCGACCGCGAGCGGTCCAGCACCAGTAACATTGAAGGTTACGGGCGTGGGCGCGGGCAGATTGGTGTCGACGAAGTCGGGCAGACGGCGGCCCCATGATCCGAGCCACGAAACGCTGAAGACATCGTTCTTCGTGAGTTGCTGCTCCAGGTTCAGGTCGGCCTGGTGAATCTCAGGAACCTTGAAGTTTGGATCTATGTAGAACGAAGTTGCGTTGCCGCTGGAACCTTGAAGGCAATTGGCCGCGACGATCTGTGGGAACTGCGGAGCGCAGGGGGTGCCAGGGTTGAGTGATGGGTTGACCTGGCCGGCGGAAACGCCGGTGCCGATCAAGGCCTGATAGAGAGTGGAGTTGATGGCGCGAGCAAAGAACATGCCGTAACCGCCGCGCAGGATCGTTCTTCCGCCACCGTAGACGTCATAGGCAAAGCCCACGCGCGGGCCAAAGTTGTTCTTGTTGTCGTGCAGGTACGAAGTCTGCGGAAGCAGAGCGTTGGGCAGTTGCTGGCGGGGATATTTCTCATATTCCCAGCGGAGGCCCATGGTCAGGCTGAGTCTTGGGTTCACCTTCCACTCATCCTGCGCGAAGAGCGCATAGTCGTGCGTGACGAATTCGAGGCCGGCCGCGCCAACCCCCTGGGTGTAGGAGTTGTAGTTTTCGGCAATCTTGCCGGCAATGGGATTCTGCGACAGGTAAAGGTCGGAGATGTAATTACCGAGTGGGGTATTGCCGGTATAGCTGAATCCGCCGTACTGGTTGTAGAGGTTCGAGATCGAGTCGTCGGTGTGGATGTAATCCTCTCCCAACTTGATGGTGTGATTGCCACGGACCCAGACCACGGTGTCAGACAACTGCCAGCGGCGCTCGTCGGGCAGCGCTGCGCGATTGAGGAACTGCGGAGTGCCGAACTGGAAGAAGCCGCTGAGAAAGACGTTGGGCGGCAGACCTTGCGGATTGACGTAACCGCTTGGGGTGTTGACGAGGTTGCTTTGTTCGTAGGAGGTCGGCGTCTGGTTGAATTCGAATTCGAAGTCGCGTCCGTACATGAAGCGCGCTTCGTTGCTCCATTTGTTGGTGATGAAGCTATCGAGTTTGCCGACGATCCAGTTGTCGCGCACGTAGTCATTTCCGAAGCTAGCCATGCCATAGGCAACGGCTGGGCTGGTCTGAATACCTGCCGGCGAAGACCAACGCATCTGGTTAGCCTCGACTGATACGTGGTTGCGCTGGTTCACCTGCCAGTCGATCTTGGGAAAATAGATGACTTGCTTGCCGATGCGGGGAACGGTGCCAAGCATCGAGGTAAGGCCATCGATGCCGTTGCCATACTCGGTGGTGGCGTCGGCGGTGGTGAGTCCAGTGTTCTTCACGATCTGGGCAATCTGCGACTGGGCATAGCTGCCGGTGAGGTTGTAAAAATTGGCGTTGGCGCTGGTGCCCGTAATAGTGGCAGCTGCGGGAAAGTCGTGATAGAAGCGGTCCGCGGCGAGGAAGAAGAAGAGCTTGTCGCGAAGAATCGGGCCGCCGACGCCGAATCCAAATTGACGCCTCAGATCGGTAGGCTTGAAGGATTGAACGGCATACGTGACAGGGTTGCTCGAGACCTGTACTGGGTGGGTGACGTATGTGTTCTGCGCGGCCCAAGCACTGTCGCGATCGTAGTAGTAACCTTCGCCGTGGAGTGCGTTTGATCCGCTCTTGGTGACGGAGTTGACGATGCCGCCGGCGGAGCGCCCGTATTCGACGGAGTAGTTCGAAGTGTTTACCTGGAACTCCTGAATGGCAGCTTTGATCGTGGAATATCCGGCGCGTGTGCGACCACGCTCTTCAGAGAAGTACGCCTGGTTGTCATCGGTGCCGTCAATGGTGACGTTGTTGAGCAATGTGCTCTGGCCGCGGAAGCTCAGCAGGCCGTAGCCATTCGAGTCGTTCACGACGCCGGGAGTGAGCAGCGCAAAGGCCGACCAGCGATAGTTGTTCTGGGGCAGATCGTGGAGGGCGATCTGGTCCACCACGCCGGCAAAGTCGGGAGTCGTGGTATTGACCAGCGGCGCGCTGGCGGTCACTTCGACGGTCTGGGTCGAGGTGCCTACCGTAAGACGCGCTTCGACGTCGGTCAGCGACCCTACCTGGACCGTAATGCCTTTCGAGTCATAAGTGCCGAATCCGGCAGCTTCGATCTTGACTTCATAGACGCCGGGCTGGAGGTGAATTACGCGGAAGTATCCGGAGCCGTCAGTGACAGCTTGCTGTTGGGCGTTGGTGCCGAGGTTGCGCACGGTAACGGAAGCATTGGGCACAACTGCGCCGGTGCTGTCGAGAACGTTGCCGCCCACAGCGCCGTCGACGGCCGACTGTGCTCGGGCTATTGATACGCATGTAAGCAGAATGAAGAGGGCCGCAAAACACGCGAAGCCCCTGCGCAGATTGGAACTGGTCATACTTCCTCCATCAAGTTGCGAAGCCACAATCGAGACCGCAGGACGTGCCATGCCTGTATCAAGGCTCGATTGCATTCCTTCCCCTGTCCGCAAAAGAATCGCGGTACTCGTCCAGGAAAGCAGGTCGCTTTCCCTGAAATCTGGGAAGTTAGAACTAACAATAGTATTCCAGAAAACTGTGAATGGAATGTGACCGCTGCCGCAGAGCCGTCTCGCAATTCGGTGCCATGGAGAAATGCGGCGGGTCTTGCGATTGGCACAAATCCGAAGGAGGGGAAGGACAATCGATGAACCCTTATTGGCACACGCGCATCCCATCGACCAGAGAACTTGGATTTGGAGCGCGGAACGATGTCCCTTACACCTAGTGAAATCACTAAGATGAAGTATGCGCAGCCGTCGACGGACGGAGTATTGCCCGTCATTCTGGAGCGCTGGAGCCCTCGCGCCTTTGCCGACCGGGACGTGGATCCCGCTGATCTCAAGACGATCTTTGAAGCTGCACGCTGGGCGCCGTCCTCGTTCAACGAACAGCCTTGGCGGTACTTCATCGGTCATCGTAACTCTTAGACCTATAAGAAGATATTTGACGCGCTTGTCCCGTTTAACCAGGGCTGGGTGCAGGGCGTGCCGGTGCTGATCCTGGGAGTAGCCAAGACCCAGTTCAGCCACAACGACTCCCCAAATAACTACGCGATTCATGATCTTGGCGCTGCGGATGGGTTCATTACGCTTCAAGCTGCTTCGATGGGCATTGCCACGCATCAAATGGCTGGTTTTGATCAAGCCAAAGCACGCGAAGCATTTGAAATTCCAGAGACATACGCGATTGGCTCGGTTATGGCGATGGGCTATCACGGCGACCTGAATTCACTCAGCGAACCTTATCAGGCGCAAGAGCAAGCGCCGCGCAGCCGTAAACCCTTGAGCGAGATCATCTTGTCGTCCTGGGATCATCCAGCTCAGTTGGATTGAGAGTGCGGAGCGCCCATTCAGTAAATACCCTGGTGCGGCAGCCGGAAGGCTTTCGCTCGTAGAGTGGAGGATGGGAGCCCGTTGTGGCAATCGCATCCTCATCTCGCCCGTCGCGCCGGCGCGCCTCCACGCGAAGGCCGCTGCATCGTTATAGGCCGATCAAGCCAGGGGGAAAGTCTTGGATTGTGCGCGTTTTGGTGGCTGGTGTTGTCGCAGCGGTAGCCCTGATTGGTTGGGCAATCATCGCTCGGCGGGTTACGCCCACCGCCAACACCAGCCGCGATCGCTTCGATGCGATCCTGGTTCTTGGCTATCCTGCGGACATGGACGGCAATCCGACTCCGGAAGAGTTGGCGCGCGTCTCTGAAGCGGTGCGGGAGTATGAACGCGGCGTTGCTCCGCGTCTGCTGTTTACCGGCGGAACGGTGCGCAACAAGTTCGTGGAAGCGGATGTGATGGCTGCCGCTGCGGCGGCGGAGGGAATTCCGCCTTCAGCAATTTTCGTGGAGACAAGGGCCGAGGATACGATCCAGAACGTGTGCTACTCCGCGCGGATAATGCAGTCGCATGGCTGGCACTCGGCGGAGGTCGTGTCGAGCGCCTATCACCTGCCGCGTGCTGGGATGATGTTCGGCCACACAGCGCTCAACTGGCGTCTACACGCAGCCCCACCGCTGGAACCGGGAGGTTCGGGCTCGGAAACGGATTCAGCGCTGGAGATTCTGAAGACGATCCGATACCTGGTGTACGCCAGGTGGACAGAAGTCTGCGAACCCTGAGGCAACGAACGATGACCTGCTCGCCGCAATGGGCCGGCCTACGTCTAACCCTCAGTTCCGATCATTGTCCCTCCAAGGTATGGTCCTGTAAGCTTTGTGTTGATGCGTCTTCCAGTAAGGTTTTCATTGCTTTCGGCAGTCATTGTTCTTGGACTGTCCGCCTCCATTCCGTGCGCTTTCGGCCAGGTACAGCCGTCGGTACAGACAACCCGGCAGCCGACCGGCAACGGCACCTACATTGCCGTGGACCCGCTGGCGAATGTACGGTACGACAACAAGTGGGATGTGTCGCTGGGAATGGCATACGACCACATGAAGGCCGGCCCGACGCTGCTGCAGGGATCGAATCTCGGCGGACTGGACCTGTCGGGTTCGTACTGGTTCAGCAAGCATTGGGCGATCGAAGGAAGTGGCCGAGGATATGTGGGTACGAGCGGCGCGGGAACCGGCGGCAACGTGTCGACGCAGCTGATTTCAGGACCGTTTGTCGCGCAGTATCTGTTTGTCGGGGGCCCGGAGTGGCTGGGGCCGCATAACAAGCACGGCGCACTGATTGCGCATGCTTTGATTGGCGGAGTCTACGGCGACTTTGAGCATGACCTTCGCGGCCTGCCTCCGTCTGCGGTAGCTTTCTACCCCAACCAGCTTGCCCTCGGCTCTATCGTTGGCGGGCATATTGACCTGAACCGCTCCGCGCGCTGGGTGTTCCGCATAACGCCCGACGCGGTGATCACGCAGGTATGCCATCAATTACGGCGACGAAATACACGCAGACGGACGTGAACTTTGCGATCTCAGTCGGCGTGGAATACCGGTTCAAGGCTAGACGCAGGTAGGTGCGAGCCGGCCGGGTTGGATCGAGCCGAGGTCGCCGGAAAAGTGCTCATCAAGATGCGCCAGCATCTTGATGATTTCGACCCCGCAAAAATGCCGTAATGCGGACAGGCTGCGCGTGTTATCTCCGTGTGGTATTCTTCGCCGTTCAGAGGCGAATGGAAGAAGTTCTCCTCTGAAACATGCCGTACCGGATAACGGCACATTGGTCTCGCGCTGAGAACTCTCCGGAAAGACAACGCGACAAGGCAGGCTCATACGGACATGAAAGACACTTTGGGTGTTTTGCTTGCAGGCGGAGCCGGCGAACGGCTCTTTCCGCTTACCCGCGATCGTGCCAAGCCAGCCGTACCCTTCGGCGGGCATTACCGGATCATCGACATCACGCTCTCCAACTGCATTAACTCGGGTCTCCGCCGGGTCTTCATCCTCACCCAATACAAAGCGCTGTCGCTCAACCGGCATATTCGCGAAGGCTGGACCGGAATTGTGGCACAGGAGCTGGGCGAGTTCTTTGAGCTGTTGCCGCCCATGCAGCGCACCGGCACGAACTGGTATATGGGCACGGCTGACGCGGTGTATCAGAATATCTACTCGATCGGCAGCGAGCAGCCGAAGCACATGATCATTCTCAGCGGCGACCACATCTACAAGATGGATTACAGCCGCATGCTGGAGTATCACAAGGAGACGCACGCCGATGTGACCCTGGCGACGTTGCCGATCGCTCCGGATGAGGTGTCACGCTTTGGGGTCGTCGACGTGGGGAGGAACGGGGAGTTGCAGGGATTTCAGGAAAAGCCTGCATCGACTACCTTCCGATCGCCCTTCAATCCCGACAAAGTCGAAGCTTCGATGGGCATTTACGTCTTCAACACGGAGATCTTGTTGAAGGCGCTGATTGCCGATGCCGAGGATCCGAACTCAAAGCATGACTTCGGGCACAACATCCTGCCCAACATGCTGGGCAAGAAAAAGATGATGGCCTACAGCTTCGTGGATGAGAACAAGCAGACGGCACTCTATTGGCGCGATGTGGGCACGCTGGACTCCTACTACGAAGCGAACATGGACCTATGCTCAGTGTCGCCGGTGTTTAACCTTTACGACAAGAGCTGGCCGATGCGCACCCGGGTGCGGCAATATCCGCCGGCAAAGTTTGTGTTTGGCGAGCCCGGCCGCACCGGAATGGCGATGAACTCGGTGATCACGGCCGGCGTCATCATCTCCGGCGCATCGGTGTCGAACTCTGTGCTGTCTCAGGATGTGCGCGTCAACTCGTACTCGGAAGTGGACGCGAGCATCATCTTTTCGCATGTGCAGATCGGCCGTCACTGCCGGATCCGCAGGGCCATCATCGATCGCGATGTACATATTCCGGAGGGAACGGTTATCGGCTACGATCCGGTCGAGGACAAAAGGCGTTACTTCGTTACGCCTTCGGGATTGACGATCGTGACGCGCGACGCATCGCTTTTCGAGAACCCGGTGGAGCCGGAGTTTGGCGACAGGTACTAACAACCGGTCCGCTCCTTTTGCGTAGAGGCGGATCAGGCTATGGCTTCACTGGGACAAGGAAGTCCGGATTGAGCAATGGCCGGAGTTGATTCCATGGAATGGTGAAGGGTTCTGGAGTACAGGCATAGCAGGCGACCGCGTATGGCTGGAAGATGATGGACAGACCCTTCTCGTCAATTTGCCAGTTCTCCGGATTCGATGTAATGGTATGCAAAACGCTGGTAATTTCTGAGGGGTCATAATCTTCGAGAGTCCTATGTAGATATTGATCGGTGAAGGAAAAGAGCGTATCTGCCCATTGCGAGTTTGCGCGGAAGATGTCTTGGGGTCGGAGGTCACGCTTTTCTTGGAGGAGCCAGTTGAACTGGAGCGAATCGTGATTGGGATGCGCGCCGTGGCCATCCCAGAACCCGGTGATCGTCGCCGCAACAAGCCGGGAATCTGCAAAATCAAGGGCTGTGATGATGCTCGCGTCCATTCCTGACGTGGCGTCCCAGTTCTTTAATTGGGGTATGGGTTTGTTTGGACTCGCCTGCCCCGCAATCGCGAAGGTTTTTTCTGCGACGGCATTATTCCAAGCTGTCCATTCGGGGGAGCCGGAGAGTGCCTCCGGCCAGGATACTTCGAGTGAACCCGGGCCTTCACCGGGGTTCGCGCCGGGTTCCCCTGACGTTTCGCGATAAATGGAATGCCACGCGAAGGTGATTCCATCCTGCTTGTAGAACCTTTGCTTCAGCTCGTCTGAACGTACATTCTCGCGGGCGAGGATACAGGTTTCGAGATACTGACGTTGCTCCGGATTGTTGGCCGGGCACTCGGTGGCAAGGCGGCGAACCCAAACCCGCTGATCGGCTCGAACCTCATCCTGGAAGGAGGGGGGAATGGTGTGCAGGATTGCGCTGTAGGCTGCGGCCATCCGGTCATCGGCTGCGCTCAGGGCGGGTGACGCGCAGATGGCTTTCTCCTGAGGAGTGCTGGCCTTTGCACAGTTGAAGCTGGCGGCAAAACACGGAGTGGCCAGCATGAGCACGCAGCATGAGAAGAGTATTCGCACATCGCCCTCTGGAACAAATGCATCTTACCGCGGAATTGCCTGATCGTTTTGGAGTGCGCAAATACGGTCGAGGCGGCAGCCAATGATGGCGCATGTTCGCGGCAATTTTCGATTGTCCGAGACCTGATTCAGCGAATGGGCGGATGAGACGATTCCGCCTCGACAGCCGGGGCGAACCTGCTTGTGAGGTTCTTGAGGATAGCGGGGGATGTGATTCTCGATGACCTGCTCATCGCGCGACACGATGATCAACTCATTATGATCGATACCTACGAGCCATTCGATGCCTTCTTTTGCGGCGTCCTGCGCTGCGTAAAACGTGGCGATCATCGGGAGCGCACGACTCTTCCCCTCCAGAGGGAATGTTCAGGTGATTTTAAGGCAGAGTCATTCGAGTCGATAGAGAATGAGGTTTCTTTGTCTCGAGGTAGCCAAGATCACACTATTTGATATTGCGTGGGTTCAACCCTGACGATCGCCCGTTCGGGCCATCTTCCCGGGCTGCCGAATCAAACACCGCTTCGAAATCGGTTTACCGTATGGAATTCCAACGGATGGCGGGCAGAGATCTCGAGCCGTTGCCGGAAGTGGGAACTGAGCAACAAAATCATGCGTATAGGGCTCCATGGCTTGTGCAGGTACATTAAGCTGGAGCGTGACAGGACTGGTGGTACCGAAGGTGCCCATCCGGCGCAAGCTGGACCAGGCGCCCCGAAAGCCGATCCCAGGTCACGGTCAGGAAGCCAAACCCATGACGCCGGACACTCGCCAGACGAGCGGACCGCTCGAGATCGACTGGTCTGAAGTCGTTCACCGCTGCATGGATGGTGACTCTAAAGCATGGGCCGAACTGGTTCGTACCCATCATCGCCGTGTTTACGGGCTATGCTATCGTTTTACGAATAATTCCGCTGACGCTGAAGATCTTACGCAAGACGTCTTCCTCAAGATTTATTCCAATCTAGCTAGTTTTGATACCGCTCGCGGAAGCCTGCAGGTGTGGATCACGACGATGACCCGGAACTTGCTGGTGGACAACTTCCGCCGCACCCGGAACCAGCGGAGCACGGATTCGCTCGATGCTGGGTGGGACGAAACGGACGAACTGCGGCCGATCGACAGGCTGACAGCAAGTGGACCTTCACCTCATGAAAAGGCGGCGCAGAAGGAACTGGCCATGATGGTGCAGGGCGCCCTGGCCAAAGTATCGGTAGAACTGCGCGAAGCAGTGATATTAAGGGACTTACAGGATATGGATTACAAAGAGATCGCCCAGGTTCTGGGCATACCCGAAGGGACGGTTAAATCCCGCATCAGCAGAGGCCGTGCGGAACTAGCGCGGCTGCTGGAACGTAATAAGCGGGAGGTGATGTGATGGCAGACCGCGGAAACATTCCGAACTCTCCAGCTTGCGGGCTTTGGGAAACACTCCTGGCCGACGCACTGGACGGGCTGTTGCGGCCGGAGGATGAGGCGACGTTCTCGTCCCACATGGCTGTCTGCCCGTCCTGTACCGCTCTGTTTGAGGAAGCCCGGCGGGGCCGGGAGTGGCTGGAGTTTCTAAGCCCGGAACCAGAGGTCCCGGAGGGTCTGCTGGATAAGATTCTGGCGCAGACCGGACCGGGACACACGTCGGAATACAAACTGGCCACCGCCGACAACGTGATTTCGATGCCGATACCGGCATGGCAGCGGCCCGGGATGATGGGCCGGGTTCGGCGGTTTGCAGAGCCGCGGCTTCTCATGACGGCGGCAATGGCATTTTTCTCGATCGCGCTTACGTTAAACATGACTGGCGTAAAACTCGCCGACGTGCGGCTTTCGAACCTGCGACCGACGGCGGTTCGTTCCTTCATGGAGCGCAGGCTGACGATGGCTTCGACACCGATTATCCGGTACTACGATCACCTGCGGCTGGTTTACGAGGTTCAGTCGCGGATGCAGGAGATTCGGCGCAGAACCGAGACACAACAGCAGCGGACTCAGCCGGTGCAACCGGGGGAGTCAAAACAAAACCCTAACCGGAAAGACGGCGGATCCCGCGTGGATCCTCCGCAGCAATCCGGTACACCATCGTTAAGGGACCCAGATTATTTAGAAGCTTCCGTTACGCTTCACGAACAGTCCTCCACCCAGGCGACGGAGACCTGCCGCCTGGGAACCGGGCCCGCGCATCCTGGCGGCTCTGCACTCCAGCAACGTGGATATGTTGTCGGAGAACCCGAGTTCGAAATGGCAATACGGGAAGGGAGCACAGTATGGACTGCGTAAATCACAGCGGTGTTAGTGCGACGGCCTATTGCCAGAACTGCGGCAAGGCGCTCTGCGGGGCCTGTGTTCGCAATGCCGGGAACGGACAAATTCTTTGCGAGCCTTGCTACGTTGCCTGGCAGAACGTGCAGCAACCATTTGTTGCACCAACCGCGGGCGGACCGAATCCGTCGGTCGCGGCGGTGCTGGGGGTAATTCCCGGCGTGGGCGCGATGTACAACGGGCAGTATTTCAAAGGGCTGATCCACGTGGTGATTTTTGTCGTGATCATCAGCATCACGACGCATTACGGGATATTCGGCCTGTTCATTCCCGCGTGGGTTTTGTATCAGGCGTTTGAAGCATTCCACACGGCGAAGGCGATTCGCGATGGACAGCCTCTGCCGGACCCACTGGGTCTGAACGAAGTGGGAAACTGGCTGAACCTTGGTGGACCTCAGCATCGGCCGGGGATGCCGTACAGTGCTGTTCCGCCGAGTCCTGGTGCGGTTCCAGGGGCTGGCCCTGCGGCGCCCAATCCGGGTGGACCAAGCGGCTATCAGCAGGCACAGTACACGCAGTACCAGGCGCCCTATGCGCCGCCGGCTACGGGATTTGTAGATCCGGCCGTGCCTCCCGTGCCCCCCGTACCGCCTGTGTTCTGGCGGCGCAAAGAGCCGATTGGAGCACTGATCCTGATCGGGTTTGGGTTGCTGCTGCTGCTGAATCAGATGGGCTTTCTGGCCGAGCATGTCTTGAAGTTTTTGTGGCCGCTGGTCTTTATCGCACTCGGTGTGTGGCTGATTGTCCGACGCTTTGAGGATACGAAGGGAGGCCCGCAATGAACCGCTACATCCTGATTCGCCGATTGAGGGGGCCAGCAATTCTGCTGCTTCTAGGGACGATTCTGCTGATGCACGAAGCGGGTCTTCTCGATTTCTGGAGCTTGTTTGTTCCGCTGCTGCTGATTCTGATCGGCGTGCTGAAACTGGCGGAGCGCGCGGCGCTGGCCGCAGCGGGAGATGAGACGCCGTATCCGGGCTCTCCGTATCCGTACGGTGCTACGGCGCCTGCGGGCGCTCCGCAGCCTCAACCCGGCACATCGATCGTTCCTGCAACGCAAGACTACGGGAAGGGTCCCGAGGGAGGGCAGTCATGAGCAGCGTGCCCCCAAACATGCCTCCGGGCAGCTACGATCCGCGTACGCAATGGCGGGTGTACCGCGAGCAGCAAAGGGCTGCGTGGCGCGCCCAGCGCGATGCGTGGAAAGCGCAGCAGTATGCATATAAGGCTAAGTATCAACATGCCTATGGGCCGCGTGTTCCTTCTGTCGTGGGGCCGCTGATTCTGATTGCGATTGGCATTGTGTGGCTGTTGATTCATGCTGGCCGGATCGCTCCGGAAAACTTCTGGACCTGGTACGGCAAATGGTGGCCTCTGCTGTTGATCGCGGCGGGACTGGCGATGCTGGCAGAGTGGGCGCTGGACTTGCGGCGCGAAGCTCCGGTGCGGCGCGGGACCGGGTTTGTGGGCATCCTGATCCTGCTTGCCGTGATTGGATTTTTTGCGTCTGGCACTTCGCGCGGAATATGGGGCCCGTGGCGAGGCGATTGGGGCGACCACGACGGGGACAACTTCTTCAACATGTTCGGCCAGCCGGAGCACGATCTGGATCAGCAGGTTTTGAATGTGCCGATTCCGTCGGGCGCTGCAATTCAGATTGAAAATCCGCGCGGCGACGTAAGCGTGACGGCGGGCGACTCGCCCAATATTGAAGTACAGGCACACGAGGTGGCGTTTGCCAGTTCGGACGAAGAGGCTAAAAGAATCTTCGATGCGGAACAGGCGCGCGTGACGGTGAGTGGGAGCGCTGTACTGGTGAAGTCGGACAGCAATAGTAACGGTCGGCTTAACCTGACGGTGACCGTTCCGAAGAGCGCACACGTGACGGTGCACTCGGGTCATGGCGATGTGACGGCTGCAAATCTCGATGGCGGCCTGAATATCAATTCAAGCCACGGAGACGTTCACCTCAGCGTGATCAAGGGATCAGTGAATGTGCACTTCTCGACCGACAGGGGCGACTTCTCAGCGCACCAGGTTGACGGTGACATTACTGCCGAGGGGAATTGCAACGATCTCACACTGTCTGAGGTCACGGGCAAAGTCACCATTAACGGCGAACTCTTTGGCGACGTTCACATGGAGAATGTGAGCGGGCAGATTCATGTGCACACGTCTGTGACCGATATGGATGTTGCATCGCTGCCGGGCGACCTTACCCTGAATTCCGATAATCTGCGCGTGACGCAGGCGAAGGGCCAGGTGCGCGTTACCACGCACTCGAAAGACGTGGACCTGAGCCAGGTATACGGCGACAGCTACGTTCAGGACCGCGACGGTCGGATTGCTGTGGAGACCGCAGGGAGCTATGCAGTGGAGGCGAGAAACCTGAAGGGCGATGTGGAAGTGACGTTGCCGCCGAACGCCGCGGCTTCAGTAACGGGGAACACGCGGAACGGCGACATTATTTCGGATTTTCCGCTGACGATCAACGGAGATGAAAGCAAATCGGTGAGCGGCAAGATCGGTGCGGGCGGGCCGAAGATGACTTTGACTGCGGACAACGGCGACATCCACATCAAGCGAGGCGATGCGGAGCCTCCACCCCCGCCAACGGTTTCCGCAGCGCCGAACGCACCTCATCTGAAGGCACCGAAAGTGCCGCCGGCAGCTCCGGTAACGCAATAGAGACAACAGGGAACTGAATAACAGACATTCGGGACGAAACAAAGGCGCGGACAAACTAATGTCCGCGCCTTTCCATTTGTAGAATCTGAACTTGGCCTATTCGGTTCTGAGCGCTTGAATGGGGTCAAGGCGGGAGGCGCGCCAGGCTGGGACGAGGCAAGAGAGCGTTGCGACCATGAGGAGTAATCCTGCCACTGATGCGAAGACAATGGGATCGAGGGGCTCGGTCTGATAGAGCATCGATCGAATGAGGCGCACGATGGCCACGCTTGCGCCGAGCCCGAGGAGCAGTCCGAGGAGCGCGGGGCGTAAGCCATCGAAGAGTACGGTGCTGAGGAGCTGTTCGCGCCGAGCGCCGAGTGCGATCCGGATCCCGAGTTCAGATGTGCGCTGGGTGACAAGGTAGGCGAGAACGCCGTAGAGCCCTGCCGCAGCAAGCACCAAGGCGATAACGGCAAAGGCCAGTACAAGAAGTGAGTCGAATTGCGAATCGATGGCTGCCCTGGCGATGGATTCGCGAAGGGTTCGGACCCCGGAGACGGGTAAATCGGGGTCCAGGCTTCCAATTATCTTTTGGGCTGGCGTGGCGAGGGCGGAAACATTCGATGGCGACCGCACGATCAGCGTGACACCTCCCCAGTCGCCGCCAAGAAGAGGCCAGTACATCATCGGCATCGCTGGCTGAGCAATGTTCCAACGCGTATCACCGACCACACCGACGACCTCGCCCACTCTTCCATCGATGCTGACTTTGATGTGTTTACCGATGGGGTCTTCGCCAGGGAAGCATGTTGCAGCTGCTTTCTGACTGAGGACGACGACATTGGCGCGATCCAGGCGCTCATCCGAGGTGAAGACGCGGCCGCGAAGAAGGGGAATCTGCATCGCCGCAAAGTAACCGGGGTCTGCTCGGCGGTTCTGCAGATCCAAACCCGTTCCTTTGGGGAGAGGTGGATGCTCAACGACGCTCACGAGATTGTCGCCGCCATATCCCTGACCGGGAGCAGCGCTGACGAGCCCGGCAGATTGGACGCCAGGCAGTGCGCGCACGCTGGGAAGAAGATTATCGAAGAACGCCACACGCTGAATCGGTGTTTTATAGCGCGCGTCGGAGAGGCCGAAATGCATGGTGAGTACGTTGTCCACCGGCACACCGAGATCGGAAGTACGCAAGCACTGGTAGCTTTTTAGCAGCAGACCTGCTCCGACGAGAAGAACGACAGTGAGCGACACTTCGAGCATGAGAAGGGTGCGGCGAAGGCCTGCGCGAGCTCGGCTGCTCGACAGAGTACGCGCGGAGTCCTGGAGACCGGCAAGCACATCCTTGAGCTTCGAACTGTACGCGCTTATAAGTCCCGCAAAGAGACCGGTTGCGAAAACAGCGAGGAGCGTAAAGCTGATTTCGACCGCACCGATATGGATCGCTTCGATGCGATGCATATCCTGACGAGTCTTCACGAGCCATTGGATTGCCACACCGGCTAGAAGAAGACCGATAGCACCACCCGCGACGGAAAGGACGAGGCTTTCGAGGATGCGTTCACGCGCGATTCGCAGCCATCCGCCACCAAGTGCAACCCGAATGGCCAGTTCTTTGCGGCGAGCGGTAATGCGGGCAATAAGAAGGCTGGCAACGTTCATTGACGCGATGAGGAGGACGCAACCTGTGGCGGCCAGCATCGCATAGAGGGGAGTCTTATAGTCCTGCACTGCGTCGTCGAGCATAGTGCGGCCAATGACGGAGTCGCGCACGGCGGGCCCAGGATGTGCGTTCTTGATCTGTTTTTGAACTACGATGAGACGGCTGACGAGTGCCTGCAAGGAGGTGCCGGACCGGAGTCGGGAAACGACGATCATTTCATGATCCTCGAAGGTATCCAGCAACATCGGCATTTCATGACCAATCGTAGTCCAGACCTGATCGGTATTGCCCCCGAATGCGCCGGAGTAGACGAACGAATCCGGTAGGACGCCGATGACCGTGTAGGGGCTTGCGTCGAGCCAGATCTTTTTGCCGACAATCACGGGATCGCCTGCATAGCGACGCTTCCAGAAGGGAGCGGAGAGGATGACAGTGGCTTCAGAACTTGGTAAATCGTCTGAGGGGCCGAAGGTTCGGCCGAGCGCCGGATTCACGCCGAGGACGGAAAAGAAATTCCACGAGCAATTGGCGGCTTCAATTTTTTCTGGGAGTTTACCTCCTTCGGCTGAGAGGTTATAGGCCTGGAAGGGCGAGACCATCGCCATTTCGGCGACCCCTTGCGATGCGCGCTGCCATTCGAAAAAGCTGCCAGCGTCGACGGGAAGGTAGCCGTGAGTATTTGTGCCGCTAGCGTCGTGCTGGTAAATGGAGACGAGTTGGCTCGGATCACGGAAGGGCAGAGGGTTGAGAAGGACGCGATGAACAAGCGTGAAGAGCGCGACGTTCGCGCCAATGCCGAGGGCAATGATGATGATCGCAGTTGTGGCGAATCCTGGTGCGTGAATAAGCGTGCGCGCGACATAACGCAGATCGCCGAGAAGTGAATCAAGCCAGATGCCGGTCCACATGGATCGTGTCTGCTCGCGGAGGAGGGCCGGATTGCCGAAGTGACGCAGGGCCGCATAACGGGCTTCGTCCGGCTTCATGCCGGCGGCGATGTTTTCAGCGATCTGCCGGTCGAGATGGAACTCGAGTTCATCGTCGAGTTGCGCGGAGGCACGGCTGCGCCGGAATAGCGAAAGAAGTGTCATGCGAATTTGTGCGAGCAGGCGCAAAGGAGCCTCCATTCTTATTCAGTTCTAAGGGCGCGCACGGGATCGAGGCGCGAGGCGCGCCAGGCGGGGACCAGGCACGCGACTGTGCCGACGAGGAGGAGTGTCGCGGCCACTGCCACGAACACGGCAGGGTCAAGTGGACGGGTCTGATAGAGCATCGCGCTCAGCAGGCGGCTGGCTCCGGCGGCAGTGGCGAGACCGAGGATGAGGCCGACGATTGCGGGACGCATTCCATCGAGAAGCATCAATTGCAAAACCTGATCTCGCTGCGCGCCGAGTGCGATGCGGATTCCGATCTCGCTGGTGCGTTGCGCGACGATATAGGAGAGAACGCCGAAGAGGCCGACCGCAGCGAGGATCAACGATAGGACCGCTAAAGAAGCGAGCAGCGTTGCATTGAAGCTGGCATTGAGCGTCGATTTGCCCAGCAGCTGGTCCATGGTGAGGATGTCAGAGACGGCCAGGTCGCGATCCATATCGGAGACGATGCGTTGCACGGGAAGTCCGAATTGCGCGACGTCCTGGTTGGAGCGAATCACGATGGTGACGACGGGGGCTTCACCTGACTCGAGGGAAAAGTACTTTATGGGCTTGGGGTCTTCGCCGATTTGGAATCGCGTAGCGCCGACTACGCCGACAATTACATAGTCCTTGTCATTGGTATGGATGTGCTTGCCAATTGGCTCTTCCCCAGGCAGGAATTTGTTGACGAAGGTCTGATCGACGATGATTTCGTTGGCCAGCTTGAGTCGAAGCGAAGGATTGAAGGTGCGTCCGCGAAGAATGGGAATCCCCATCGCTTGAAAGTATCCGGGATCTGCGGTTCGATTGAGCGCCCAGATTCCTGAACCCTGGGGAAGGGGCGGATGCTCGACGATTGTGAAGCTCGTGTCTCCCCAATAGCCTTGTCCTGGCACGGCTTCAACGATGCCCGTCATGGTAATTCCGGGCTCATTGCGAATTCGCTGAAGAAGCAAATCAAAGAAATTGGCGCGCTGAGAGGGTGTCTTATATCGCGCGTCCGGAAGCCCGGTGCGCAGGGTGAGCACATTCTGCGTGGTGCAGCCCATGTCGGTGGAGCGCAGGCGCTCGTAGCTCTTCAGCAGGAGGCCGGCGGCAGTTAACAAGACGACTGTAAGTCCGACCTGAAGGCAGAGCAAGATACGGCGCAGACCTGTCCGAGCGCGACCTCCGCTGAGCGCGCGCGAGGACTCGTGGAGCGTGCTGAGGATCGTTGTGTCCCTGGCGCTGATTGCGGAGATCAAGCCTGAGAACAAGGCGCAGAGGATGATGATCCCACCTGTGAATGCGGCAACTACACCATCGAAGTGAATGCTTTCGACACGCGTCATGTCATGCCGGGTCTGCACAAGCCATTGCAATGCAGCGTAGGCGAGGAGAATGCCAAACGCGCCGCCGAAGAATGAGAGCAGCAGGCTCTCCATAAGGCGCTCGCGCGTGAGGCGAAGGCGGCCGCCGCCAAGTGCGGTACGAATAGCGAGATCCTTGCGTCGCGCAGCCGCACGCGCCACGAGCAGATTGGCGACGTTAAGACAGGCAATCAGCAGTACACACGTGGTTGCCGCAAGCAGGACGAACAGTGCAGGTTTAATGGGTCCTACGATGTGTTCGAGAAGCGGACGGCTGTTTGCCGCCTTGAAAACGAATGGATCATTGAGATTTGCGTTGTGGAGATGCAGGGAGATCAGACTCAGATCGGCTTCCGCCTGCGCTTCTGAGACTCCGGGCTTGAGACGGCCGACGACTTCAAATGTGTGATTGCTGAGAGTGGTCATTGTCTTCATCTCTCTCTCGTGAGAGACGGGCAACCACAACTGCGTTCCGGGCCGCGGAAAATCGAACCATGCCGGCATGATGCCAATGACTGTGTAGGGCGCGGCGTCAATGAAAATTGACTGGTTGAGGATGGCGGGATTGCCTCCGAAGCGGCGCTTCCACAGGCCCCAGCTCAGCAGAACTGTGCCATTGGCGGAGGGGCTGTCTTCCCCTTGAACGAAGTTGCGACCCATCGCCGGCTGCACGCCAAGTGTCGGCAGAAGATCCCAGGAAAACTGCGCGCCTGCTACCTTCTCAGGAAGTTGGCCGCTGGTGCCAGAAAGGCCGACACGCGTATTTCCCACAAGAGCCAGATTGCTGAATGTATGGTTCTTCTTTTTCCATTCCTGGTAGACTCCGCCGGCAACGACGTTGTAATCCGGTATGCCGGGAGTGCGAACGCTGTCTTCATACAGCATGAGAAGACGATCAGGATCGTTGAATGGCAGCGGTTTGAGGATTACGCTCCGCACAACCGTGAACAATGCAACATTCGCGCCGATGCCCAGACCCATGACGACGATCGCAATAACGGTGAAGCCGGGAGTACGACGCAATGCGCGAAAGGCAAAGCGGAGATCGCGGAGGAGAGATTCGAGACCGTTCCAACTCCAGGAGGCTCGGGTTTGCTCGCGCAGCAACGCGGGATTGCCGAAAGTGCAAAGCGCAGAAGAGCGCGCTTGGTCCGGCATCATACCTGCAGCGATGTTTTCGGCAATCTGTCGGTCGAGGTGAAACTCCAGTTCATCATTCAGATGGGCGGCGGCGTGGCGGCGGCCGAAGAGCATCAGGATCCGCATTCGAATTTGTTCAAACCAGCGCATGGATTCCTTCCTTGGGGATCGGGAAGTAGATCGGTCAGGCCTCGCTTACAACGAGATTGATGGCGGCAGAGAGCCGGTTCCAGTTGGCGGTTTCCTTTTCGAGCTGGGCGCGGCCCGCGGTGGTGAGCGCATAAAACTTTGCCTGGCGTCCGGTTTCACTCTCAGCCCACTTTGCCTTGATCCAACCTTGCTGTTCGAGCCGGTGGAGCGCGGGGTAGAGCGAGCCCTGCTGGACCTGCAGCACTTCGCCTGAAAGTTGTTGAATTCGCTTGGCGATAGCCCAACCGTGCATCTGCTCAGGCAGAAGGGTTTTGAGGATCAGAAGATCGAGAGTGCCCTGGACGAGATCGCTTGGTTTACCCATACCTAGATTATCTACAACATTGATTGTAGATAGTCAAGGTGTTGTTCATTTCGTGCAACCGAAGATCCTTTCTCTGTGTCTACACGCTTGCGAGGTAAATGTGGTTCCGTTGTATGCTCCAAGGGCGGGGGAATTGCCGATGATGCATTCGCCGATCAAGGTAATTACGGTTGAGCGGGAGTATGGGTCGCGAGGGGGGGAGTTTGCCCATGATCTTGCGGAGCGGTTGGGATGGCGGTTGCTGGATTCGGAACTGGTGAGCGAGGCTGGGAAGCGGGCGGGGGTTTCGCCTGAGCTGGCGGCCAAGTTCGATGATCGGCTCGATCCCTGGTATTACCGCTATGGCAAAGTGTTCTGGCATGACACGGCCTACCAGATGACGGGCCTTTCGGAGGAGCAGGTCTTCGATTCCGAGCGGATGCTGACGCTGATCCGCGAGGAGATTATGGAGGCGGCCAAGCAGGGCAATTGCGTGCTGGTAGGACGGGGTGCGGCGTGCGCATTGGCGTGTCAGCCGGGATGCTTTCATATTTTTGTGTACGCCACGATGAAGGCGAAGCGCGACTGGTTTACGCAGGCATTTCCCAAGCAGGCCCAGAACGCGGAGCAGGCGCTGGCCGCCTATGACAAGCGGCGCGCGGCGGTGATTCGCAAGTTTTATCAGCAGGAGTGGTGCTCACGCGGGCTTTATCACATGCTTCTGAATTCGGCGATGGGCACTGAAGCTATGATCGCCTGCGTGAGTGGGGCGGCCGGGCTGGAGATCAGCGAACCGGTTGCGGCTTCAGCATCGATTGGTCCAACCGGTGCTCCCTGCTAGGTGCTTGCCGGAAATCTCTCCGATTTAGATGGCGATCCGTGGAACGCGTGCGGCGATGCGGGTGAAGATTTCCCACGGGATGGTGCCTGCAGGTTTCGCCTGATCGAAAGCGGAGATGGATTCGTCACCCTGTTGGCCGATCAGCACAACTTCGTCGCCGGTTGCGACGCCGGGAATGTCGGTAACGTCTATGACAGATTGATCCATACTGATACGGCCCACGAGCGGAGCGCGCTGGCCGCGAACTAGCAAGCTGAAGCGATTGCCTAGTTTGCGGTCGAGGCCGTCGGCGTATCCCGACGGGAATGAGCGCCAAACGCATCGGCTCGGTGGCAACAAAGGTGCCGTTGTAGCCGACGACCGCACCGGCAGCGACGGAGCGCACGCTGACGACTTGAGTCTTCCAGCTGAGCACGGGATGGAGATCTCGTCGGGCGCGACGCAGCGAGATCGGCTCGGCAGACGAGAAGTCAGGATCGTACTCCGGGATGAGCCCATAGAGCGCAAGGCCGGGACGGATCAAGGTTTTCATCCCATGACGGCTGGCGAGCGCGGATATCCTTTCGGCCTGCCCAGCCAGCAGTGCGGCAGAATTGCCGATATTGAGTAGGCCGGGATTAATTCCTGCCGTGCGGATCAGGGTGAGTGCCGACTCCATGCGCTCAAGCTGTTCGTCGGTGGCTCTTCCGTCGGCCTCGTCGGCGGCAAAGAGGTGGGTCATCACACCTTCGAGACGCAAAGGCGAATCGCGGTGGAATCGTCGGAGAAGAGACGCGAGGGAATCGGATGCGGCGCCCTGCCGGCTCATGCCGGTGTCGATCTCGAGATGAACAGATATGGATCGAGTGTCGGCGGCACGCGTGGCGTCCTCAAGTTCGTCAAACTGCCATGCGTCCCAGACGACAGCTGTAAGTTGGTGTCGAACGACGTCACGGCCCTGGCCCGGAGAGAGGCCAATCACGAGGATGCGTGTCTTGGGGCAGAGGCGACGCGCCTCGATGCCTTCTTCAACACTGGTGACGCCGAGCCAGCGGGCACCAGCGTGTACCGCGGCAGGCGCACAGATTTTGAGCCCGTGGCCATAGGCATTGGCCTTGACGACGGCCAAAAGTTCCACCTGCGGACCGGCAAGCGTTGCAAGAAAACGATAGTTGTCTTCGAAGGTGCGGGCACTGATTTCGACCCAGCAGGGGCGCGTATGCATCAGGCTATCCAATCAACAGTCTAGGACATGGGCTGGTGAATGCGGCAGCCCTTGACGATGAGGACCCTAATCCGCAAATTGCGCCAGCTGAGAAGGTTCGGGAGGCGGGGTGAAGAGGCTGACAACAATCAGCGCGGCAACGGCGACGAACAGCGCGGGAAAGATCGCGTCGCGATCAGCGAGGATGGGCGGGAAGAGGGCTTTTACGCCGGGAACATCCCAAGCGAGAGTAACAACTGTGCCGGCAGCGATAGCAGCAACGGCACCCCAGGCGGTGGCACGCTTGGAATAGAACGCGGCAAGCACGACCGGTGTGAGCGCTGCAGAGTAGATGGTGTAAGCCCAAAGCATTTTAGCGAGAATACTAGGAGCATAGACGGCCTGAAAGAGCGCCCAAATGCCCAGAAGAACCACTGCGAGCCTCGACACGACCATTACCCGTTTGTTCGACGCATCCGGAGCCATATACCGGACAAAGACATCATTGATGAGATTGGTGGCGGGCGAGAAGAGATAATTCGATGCGGTTGAGATGACCTTCGCGAAAACGGCGCCCAGCAGCAGCGCACCCATCAACGCAGGAAGCCCGTTGCGAGCGGTATAGGGGATGATTTCGTATGGCTGAAGGGCAACCTCGCCCGTTGGGTAGAGCGCGGATCCAAATACAGCGATGGATACGATGAGTGTCTCGAGCAAAACGGTCCCTAGAATCCAGCCGACGACGGAAATGCGTGCATCCCGCTCGGTCTTTGCGGAGAAGAACTTCTGGTACATCACCTGGTTGCCCAACATGAGCAATAGGGTGGGAACCATAAACTCCATCGCTCGCACAAAGGTGAGATTGCCGAGCACCTGAAAATGTGTGGCGGGCAGAACGGCGTGCAGGCCGGCCCATCCACCGGCTTTCAGGAAAAGCATCGGAGTCGCAATGATACAGATCACGGTCACCAGTGAACCGATGGCAACATCCATATAGGCCACGGAAGACATGCCGGCGAGGGCCGTGGTGACGATGACGAAGAGGGCGATGATGTAGGTGCCGAGTTCCGGCGTAACCTGTTCGGGAAAGATGAGGTGGAGTACGTTGCCGCCTCCCTTGAACTGGTAGCTCGTGATTCCGACATAGGCAAAAAGAATGGCGATGGTGCCCAACACGCGGGCCGTCTGGTTGTAGCGGGCTTCGAGCAAATCGGGCAGCGTGAACTGAGCAAATTTGCGGGCACGCGGCGCAATGAAGTAGATGAGGAGAAGTCCGACCCATCCACCCGCGGGCAACCACAGCGCGGCAAACCCGTTGCGATAGGCGTTCTCAGCGCCCGCGAACAGCGAACCGGCGCCAATCCACGAGGTGAGTAGAGTGAGAACAAGAACGAAGGCGGGGAGGGAACGCCCGGCTACAAGATAGTCGGCCTTTGTCTTTACGCGCGTGGTCTGATAAACGGCCACCGTGAGGAGAACCGCCACGATGACGGCCAACACCGTGACATAGAGATGGGACATCCGATAGGGCTCCTTCAGGGCGGCTGCGTGACGCTGGGCCGGCGAACCTCTGTACCACTGCTGTTCGATATGGTTTACGGGCAGAAATGCCAGATCACGCATGACATCTCTGCTATGTTTCTCGGACTGCGAGAAGTGTACCCGATGAAATCGCATCGGGGCGCGAGGTGAGGAACGTTGGCATTTGACCCGCCTGTTGGGGGTTGTTAGACTAAGGATGCGGGGTGGAGCAGCCCGGTAGCTCGTTGGGCTCATAACCCAAAGGTCGCTGGTTCAAATCCAGCCCCCGCAACCATTTAGCGATAGCCAACCCATTTCCCAACCCATCGGAAATCCGGGCGCCAAGGGCGCCCGGTTCGCTTTTTGGCCGATTTTCATCCGTCTACCGGGATGATCTTCGGATCAGAATTTCCCGAACCACAGAGCTGTTCGCGGCCCGCTTGTTCTCCATCGGCACCCCGCCGTAGAGGGTGGTCGTGCGGATGTCCGCATGCCGGAGGAGCTTCTGTTGCACCTCAAGCGGCGTACCGGATTCGCTCAGCAGCGTGCGGTACTTGTGGCGGAAGGTGTGCCAGCCGATTCCGCCATATCCTTCCGCCAGAGCCGCCGTTCGCCTTTCGTCGTGGACCTGAATTCGAGGGCGCTTGAAGCTGGTCTGCTTCTTGCCGGTGCAGCGCTCGCCCGGCCCGGCTCCGCACTCTGGGCAAGGAACAAGGCACCAGCCACGCAGTGGGAGGTCGTCGAGAAGGCCGCGTATCGGATCAAGCCGGCGCGTGACGAGTTGATCCGGCAGGCCGCGCAAGGCGAGGTGGTGCACAACGACGACACCAGCATGCGCGTGCTGCGGCTCGAGCGCGATCCCTCCGATGAGCGCACCGGTGTATTCACCAGCGGGATCGTATCCACCGGTGAGGGACGAAAGATCGCCTTGTACTTCACCGGATCCCGGCATGCCGGCGAGAACCTCGCCGATGTGTTGAAGAAGCGCAGTCGAGAACTGCCGTGTCCGATTCAGATGTGCGATGCTCTGTCGCGCAATGTGCCACATCTGGCTGCCGGGACCGGGATCCTTCTGGCCAACTGTCTGGCGCATGGAAGACTGCAGTTCGTGGACGTGGTGGACAACTTCCCCGTCGAATGCCGCTACGTGCTGGAGATGCTCGGTCAGGTGTATGGCCACGATGCCGAAGCACGGGATCTCGGGCTGACGCCGGACGAGCGGCTGCAGCTTCACAAGGAACGAAGTGCACCGGTGATGGAGAAGCTGCACCTCTGGCTCGAAGCGCAACTGGCGGAACGGAGGACAGAGCCCAACTCGGGGCTCGGTCAGGCGATAGGATATCTGCTGCGGCACTGGCAGCCTCTGACGCTATTCCTCCGTCAGGCCGGAGCCCCACTTGATAATAATGTGGTCGAAAGAGCCTTGAAGCGGGCTGTTCTGCATCGAAAGAACGCCTTGTTCTATCGCACCCTGCACGGTGCCGAGGTCGGCGACCTGTTCATGAGCCTGATCCATACCTGCCAGCTGTGCGGCGCCAACTCCTTCGACTACCTGATCGAACTCCAGCGCCATGACCGGGAACTGGCCGCCTGTCCCTCGGAATGGATGCCGTGGAATTACGGCGACACTCTGATGCGAACTGCCGAGATATGATGGGAGGCGATCCGGCCGAAAAGGATACTCGGCGGCCAGAGGCAGGGAGCGTCATAAAATGCCCGTAAAACGGGTCTCTGGAAGGCGTAAATCGCGAAGGGTTTTTGGCCACCCCGGCAAAACGGTGAAATCAACGTTCCGTGCCGGTGTTTATGCGCGTGTCTCGACCAACGACCAGCAGACGTTGCCGATGCAACTCCGCGCTCTGCGCGACTACGCTGGTCGACGAGGTTGGACCATCGCCGTGCAAATCAAGGAGGTCGGCTCCGGCGCTGCACAGCGGCAGATGCGGGAGAAGCTGATGGAAGCCGCCCGCCGCCGCCAGGTCGATGTCGTGCTTGTGTGGCGGCTGGATCGCTGGGGCCGATCGGTCGCTGATCTGCTCGCCACCTTGCAGGAACTGGAGCACCTCGGCGTCGGCTTCGTGTCACTCACCGAAGCGCTCGATCTGACTACGCCCGCGGGTCGTGCTATGGCCGGACTGCTCGCAGTTTTTGCGGAGTTCGAGCGCGAGGTTCTGCGTGAACGCGTTCGCGCTGGAATGGCTCATGCGCGAGCCAACGGCAAGAGGCTGGGTCGTCCCCTCACGGCGGCTCTACAATCCGATCAGGTCCGCAAGCTCCGTCGCTCCGGACTCAGCAAATCCGAAATCGCACGCCGCCTCAACATCGGTCGCACTTCGGTGCGCCGTATCTTGGACAGAAGAACCAGAGAATAAGGACATAGCCCAGTAAGAATCCGAACGATCATGACCAGACGACTTCCACGATCGCAGCCGGCATGGACAGATGTGAAGGCAAAGCTCGCCACCGTTGACCGGACAGGATTAATGGGACTGATTCAAGATCTTTATGCTGCCCACAAGGACAATCGGACTTTTCTTCACACCCGCTTCGGCTTGGGCGGGGATCTTCTGAAGCCTTACAAGGAAAAACTCGAGCGCTGGCTATGGCCCGATGTTTTGCGTAACCAGGATATCTCTGTCGCAAAAGCCAAACAGGCCATTTCCAGTTACCGAAAGGCGGTTGGCGAACCTGCCGGACTCGCAGAGCTGATGGTGTCGTTTTGCGAGAGTGCTGCTGGCTTCTCCAACGATGTCGGCTACCAGGATGAAGGCTACTTCGATGCTCTGACTAACATGTTCGAACAGGCCCTCAAGGTCATATGCCAGTTGCCTGCAAGCGACCGCGACGCCCTGATCGCCCGGATGGACCGCGTGCGCGACATGAGTCACAATCTCGGTTATGGGGTCGGCGATGACATGGACTCCCTGCTTGTCGATTACATCGGCAACTAATCTCTTCGGCAACTCAGCCAATCTCGCGCGGACAAGCTTCGCACGCTTGCCGAAAACTCACCTTGCTATGATTGCAGCGACAACCACGTTCCGTGCAAATGTGGCGCCCTCGCGCGGTCGGAACGTCCTAATCTCGGCAACCAGCGAACCAGGCTACTCGCAATCCTCGTTGCAGAGGGATAGGGGAGGCGTAGATTATGAGTACCGATCGCCAGGTTTGCATGAAGTGCGGACGCGTCTATGCCGAGCGATCCATCACCGGCCCCGACTTCATGATGGAGCGCGCGCGTTTCCCGGAAGAATCAAAAATGTGCTCCTATTGCGGCGGCATCGTCATGTGGAGGTCACAGGACGAAGACGACGATGAACTTTCCGCGTTGCAGGAAATGACGCGAGTTACTCTGTGGGATAGGATCAGGCTGATCGTTGGGCTTGGTTTTCTGCTCGCAATCGGCATTGCCGTGCTGGGCCAATACCTAGGGTGGTGGAAAGTACGGGAATGGGTTCACTAGAGCGTACCGGCTCCAAAAACTCCTGGGCCCCACGCAGTGTCGAGCTTTTTGCTGGCGATCTGCGTCACCTAATCCCGCTTGCCATCTGTTTATACTTCGCAGCGAATTGCTTTTCGAGCTCTGATGGGCTTGCTTTCGCGCCGATATCTCTGAATGCGTCATCGAGAGTATCGTACGAGCGGCTGACAACCTCCACCGCCTTCCAGTACTCGCTGCCGCGAGCCTGCGCGAGATGATACTCAGGAGTTGACCTGATTCGAATCAGGGTCTCAGGGGTCACTGGAAACGGCATACTGTCAAAAGTCTGGGGATTTGGCAGAGGAAACTCGAGCTTCGTTCGAAGAATCTCATCGACGGTTCGAACATGGATATAAAGTTCAAGAGAAGTGGAGCCTAAGATGCGCTCTCGCGTTCGCCGACGACCGATTTCGAGACAGGCCTTCAGGATCAGTGCCCGGGGAAGTTCGCCAGCAATCGCAGGTACTGGTGCCTCTCTTCTCAAAGCAGCTAGCATGGCGGTCTGTTCTGCCTCGCTCAACTCCCCCATCCGGCGCAGCCGGCATATGAGACGCGCCAGAAACTCCCGGACAAGTTCGTTCGTTGACTCGAGAATGTAACCATGGGACTCTTCGACGGCTGCAAACTCCTGCAGAAACTGCTTGACGGTTCGACGCCAATTTAGACGCAGGCGAATTCCGAGGAGCCTCCGGCAACTGCGCTTTGCAACGTTCGACCAAAAGTCATGGGGAACATAGGCGCTCCGCACCGCATCGAGCTTTGTCATCTTTCCCCTCTCCTTAGAGCGCGGCCGACTGAATCACGATTTGCCTCTGCTGAACCATCGACTGAACCAACCGCGGCCGTCCCGTCGTGAAGATGACGCGGGACTGGCCCCGGACAGTTCGAACCGCGCTAACGTTACTTGGCGCGCATGCGCAAGCTCATCGTTTGTGAGCTGTTCCTGGTTTGCCACCAGCCGCATGATGCTTGGATAGGTGCTTGCGAGTTCAGAGCGCATGCGCTCGGCCAGTGGACTAAAATCGGAGGGATCTGCGGCGGTCGGACCGAGAATCGCTTCCCGGTAGGAATGGCGTATCGCGGCAGGCTCACGCGCGCCCAATAGGAGATAAACCAGGAGCCGGCAGGCATCCCGCGCCACGATACCTTGCTCATGCGCTGCAATAAAAATCACGGCAAACAAGCAGTGCTCGTAGGCTGTTGTATTGCTCTCACTCAATTTCAGAATTGATATCCATGCCGAAGCCGGGCAAAAATAGATCAGCATCTCGTTCACGATTGTGAGATAAGCGTTGCTCCAATAGCTGCCCGCGGCAGCGCATCTCTTCCCGAGCGCTTTCAGGACTTCCGCTCCCTCTCGTGATCCCTTCCACTGCGCCATCTCCTGGCGAGCGATGAGATTTGCTCCGTTCGTGATTCGTTCGGCGAGAACCCTTAACGCTTCGTCATCCGTCATCACGGGCTTGGCGAGATCTTCAATTGCTCTCTCCGAGATTTCGCGATCCACTCGCCCCTCAGCGCCTAGGCCTTTCGTCATTTCCAATGCCCGCTGATACTCGACGCGGGCAGCGTCCTTGAGTCCTTTTGCCGCCAGGGCATATGCCTTGTTTGTCAGCGGCTTTACATATCCCTCCGGAGCCAGCGAGTGCGCCTTGTCGGCAGCTGCAATCGCCTCGTCCCAGCGGCAGAGCAGGATCATCCAGGCGCTCTGAAAGTTCCATAGCATGTGATCTTCTGGATCAAGGTCGATCGCTCTTCCCAACTCCGCCACGGCTTCCCGAAGAGCCAGCCGCTCTTCTGGTGGAAAGCCTTCCCCACGTGTATCGCGTGATTCCGCCGCGGCCTTGTCCAATTGGCGCAGGGCCGCGGCGCGACCCTTTCGAAGCTCCAACTCGTTTTCCAGGCTATGCCGCCCAGCGGCCAAGCAAAGCTCCGCAAAAACTGCGGAGTCGCCGTATTGTTCATGTTCGTGATACTGCTGAGCTGCCTGCACGAGGACATCTTTGTATTCGAGGTCTTGGGCGTTTTCCTCCACCTGCTGGAAAAACAGCAGATCGGGGTCGCCGGCGCACACCTTTCGAGCCACGCGGGCTTGGCGCTGAAACTCGTCCCATGATCGCGCGTATTTACCTGCATTAAAAGCGGCAAACTTGTGCGAGGGATCGGCGCGCAAAGCCTTCAGGAAAAACTCTTCGGCGAGATTGCCCTGCCCGAGAAAATCTTTGCGGATGAGCGCCTCGGCGTACTCGACTTGCCCATCATCCGCGAACTCCTGGCGCAAATCCGCAAGACGATCCAAGGCCAGTTGCACCCATCCGTGTTCCGCGTCGAAGAAGCATCGGTTTATGGAATTGATCTTGTCTTCCTGGTCGCGCTTATACGATCTCACTCTTTTCGCCTTTCTCGTTCCGCATCTCTACCAGACAGTGCTTTCCGTCGTTTGCGCCTACGGCAATGACCCGCTCGGCGCTAGCCAGAGATGTGCAAACAAGAGGCAGTTCCGTGGCGGCCAGCGTTTGCATGTCTTCTTCCCCGGACCACACCTCCAGCCAACCGCAGCCCCGCTCCTGCAGTACCACCGCGAGCATTCCGCCGGCCATGCCACGCATCGCTTGAATCGCTGCATGCCTTTCTCCCTCGACGAGCCACCAGCCCATCCCGTAGCGGTACCGGACAACCCTGTCCTTGAACGCAACGTAAACTGTCGCCCCGCCGGACCCCGCAGCCAGAGCCTCAACCCACTCGGGCGTTTCCAGGATTGTTTCGCGGGAATCATCCTTGCGGACTACAACGACCGATGTGTGCGCATTCCCATGGTGGCAGCGCCCGCAGCTCACAAGGTTTTCCGTATTGCCGAGCCAACAGACGAACTGCTCTTCTCGCAGGTTCTCGATCTTCGCAAGTACGCGATCCACGTCCGCTGGGCGAAAATGCGCGATCTTAAGCTCACCTTGCTTGCTCACTGCCAGCACGCGCCCATCCCGCATCGGCAACACGGCGCACACCGGGTGATCGAACAGATCAAGCCCGTCCTCGTACTCCGGTCTGTGCCCCGGCTCCAACTGCGCAATTGTGCCGTTCTTGTATCCCACATACACGGCTCCGCCGCTGCCGTACGCAGCCACAGCCAGCGGCTCGCGGTTGGCATAGGCAAAATCGCTGCGCCAAGCGCCATTTTCGAACCATGTCACAGACGACGCACTCGCCGTCACCAGCCACCCATCGGGCCAATAACTGCATTGCGTAATCGGAATCTTGGTGGCAATGCTGTCCTCGCCGCTGACCGACAGCATCCGAATCCACTTGCTCGTCGCCACCGCAAATCGCACTTGAGCCGGAACCGCCTCAAGTGCTGTGAGCTCATCGTGCTCACGCATGCCACGGTATACACCCCTCCGCCGAACGGTATCGCCTGCCGTGTCCCAGGAAAGCAATTCTCCTTCGCTGGTTGCCATCAGGCAATGCAGTCGACCCTCAACTGTGAGCGCACAACCTTGTCGAATGACGCCGCGAACCGCCGGGCCGGTCGCCGCTCGATAACTCGTTTCGTGCATCAAGGAGCCGCTTGCCAGGTCGTACATCTTTAGCTCCCGGGTGCGAGTTGCCACGACTATTACCGAGGCATCTTCATTGAGACATGCCGAAGATACCTGAAATGGGAAACGCGCCCATTCGGTCGCGCGCGCTTCGCCTCCTTCCGTGCGAAGCAGCAGAATTCGCTGTTCAGGCAAGCGGTCGCCATCGATGACCGCCGCAGTTTCATGGTCCGGCGAAAATGCAATCGTTGTGAACACCGGCGACATGTGGGTGGCGAGCACCGATATGATCTGCCGTTTCGTATCGAACCATAGCAAGGAATGTGCTTGATCGATTCCAATGAGGCCGTCCCCAAAGAACCCGAGGCAATGCGGAGGGTACCTGAGCTCGAACGGAAGGCGATCGCCGTCCAGATAGACCCCCGTTTTGTCAGCCCAGGCAGCCCGATCCTTCATTGCATCGACCACGATAGAGCTTGAGACCACGTTCGGAGGCAATGCTCTGCGCCCTAGCAGTTGGTAGCTCGTCAAGCTATACTCTTCGAGCTGGGACCCGTTCGCAACTACATGGAAGACTCCGCGTGAAGGGCTGATAGAAATCACCCCCGCCAGCATTCGCTCCTCACCGAAAGGACTCAGAGCCCGTATCCACATCCTGGCAGCGTCCAGTTCTGCATCCGCCCGCTTCAGATACGCCGTCAGCAACGGTGATATTGCTTGGTTACGCAGGCGGTTTACCAGAACAACCAACGCCAGCTTCGGGCGCGCGCGGATGGCTCCTAGTCCGGAGAGCACGGAATCGCGCATGCGTGGAACCTCAGCAGATTCCAGGTCCTCGAGAATCTCGTTCGCGAGCCCATGCGCGAACATTGCTGCCACAAAGCGGACATCACCGAAGAGATGCTCCCGATAACGCCGGCGAATGTCCAAGCGGCGCTGGTATGCAAGCTCCGACAGTGCGCGACTCGGCGCTGCGGCCCAATGCTTGCGGCGCCTCGGAAGGGCCATGTGTTCAAAGTAGGCGCCCATCCGCCAGTGAGCCGCTTGGCCATTCCATCTCCCGTCTGAATACCAACGCTCGGCTGCACTCACGAAGCTGGCGTGGAAGAAGGTCATTAGTGCCGTGCCGTTGGAAGACCGCCACGAAAGATAAGGGCTCAAGTCGTGAAAAAGACGGAGCCAAATGATGACCGGCAAGCGCCGTGACGGCAGATCGTGTCGCGCGATTCGTTGCGAAAAATGAGTCCAATACTCTTCGTCAAATGCCAAAAGGTCCAGCACCTCACTCTCGGTAAGCCCCATTCGCGAGGAGACTAAGTACCCGATTACGTGGCTAACCAGAAGTCGGCCGTGATTCTTTTCCTCGCTGAGGCGGCGCAACAATCTCTCAATCATGCCGTCGATATTGACGGGCAGAGGAGAAACTGCATCGTCCGAATGCCACAGCTTCGCCTCCTCAAATGTCAACCGCAAAAAGAGAGGCAGTCTGCATGTCGAGAATCCCTCTATTACCGCGGACGACTGCTGTGGAGTCAACTGACGCCCGGCCCGCGCCAGCCATTTGCTAAGCAGCGATCGCGCATCATCGCTGGCCATTGCGTCGAGTTCATGAAAACACCTCTCCGGCAGGTGTGCACGCAACCGTTCGAGGACCGGTCCGGGCGTTGTGGAGACCACAATTCGAACCCGCTGGGGAAGTGCTTGGCAAAGCCAACTCCAGTTGGGCGCGCTGATCAGATCCAGCCCATCGATGATCACTACAACCGGCTGCTTCGCCGAGGACAGTACCAATCGCTGCCTAAATGCGTCGACGAGCAGATTGAAATCATCCGGCAATTCGGAAGAGGCTGTCCCATTCAGTCGATCGAGATCGTCGCAGATACCTTTAAGCAGTTCGGCTGCTTGCGTGGATTTCGCCGTCACACCACCAAACCGGCAAACAACGGGCACACCTCTCGTCCTGCATTCAACCGCCGTCTCTGCCAGAAGCGCGGACTTGCCTGATCCTAAGGGCCCGTGGAGCACCAGCGGGGTTTGGCTATCGGCATCCTCGATATAATGTGTAATCACACCCTTCGCAGTGGCCTGGCCGGTAAAATCTCGCGCATGCTTGAATGCAAATTCCTGATGCCGAAGTTGCTCTTCCTGGGCGGACGACAATTCCTGCTTTCCGCATATTTGCCGCCGGATGGTTCTGCTTAGATCGCGGTACACGGTGATGCACAACCATGGAAGATGTTCGGAACCAATGCCCTCTTCGCTCCATCGGGCCTCGCGCGCCCGCACTCGATCTGCACCGAGATGCGATAGCAAGTGATCTTTGAGCTGGGCTAACCGCGCGGCCGCATCCTCATCTACGCCGCCCTCCAACTTGAAGTCCAAATAATTGCGCAACTCCTCGTGAACTTGGGCTGCTTCGGCCACTTTGCCTGCGTCGCGGAATTCACGGAATACAGCGAGCACATGCTCGCGCGCGTCCAGCTGCGCCAACGCTCCGGCGTGGATCTCCTGCTCCGTGGCCGAAGCTTCATATTTCAGCATCTGCGCCGCGGAGAACCCAGCTTGCAGGGCCGCCTGGCGCAAAGCGTCGCCAAGTGGCTGCTCCACTTCCCGCGTCCAGACATCTTGATCAGTGAAGCGGCCCGCACGCGGTTGCAAAACCCATACGCCGCCCTGTGCATTGCGGTCCAGCTTGTACCATTCCCGCTGCTCTGAGTTCAAATGTGATTGGAGCGCCGCGAACTCAGCATCCGGTATCTCGGTTGGCAGGGGGCGCCACCCATAACGATTGCCTAACAAGATAAGAAAGTTTGGCCGGGGCGTCACTTCCTGACATCGTTCAATTTCGGCCAGACAGATGCGCATCGTTCCCTGGTCTAACGCTGCCTCTGTGCTCACACCCCATCGCAGGTCGATGGCTTGAAAGAGCCAGCCCGACCGCTCACAATAACGACGAAGCCTTGGAAACACTTCCTCCTGAAGTGCGTTCCGCTCTTCCTTTAGATCGCCGAAGGTGGACGAGACAAAGACGCGAATGGTGCGCGTTGGGAGTTTCGGGAGTTCCGAAGAATTGCTTGGACGGGATATAGGGCTACCTCCCCCGTCAAATCTGTGTCATGGCTAATTCTCGGATGATAACTCATGGCTGTGGGTTTGGCGCAGGCGGTAGTCCGGTGAAAGCTCTGGGAATTCGATTGCCATTAAGCCTGCATTCGAGCGGTTCACGGTTAAACCAACTATGAATGCGTGCGATCCCGTAGCCATCGGCACTCCATTGCCGGTCGAGTGGAATACCCCCTCTATTGCTTGGCGTTCGTCACCGAAATTCTGTGATCGCCGGTGTTCGCAAGGGATTCTTCTTGCGGCCACTGCAGTGGAATCGTGGTCGCTATCGGGTCTCGGTTACGTTGGCGGGCGCGGTGATTGAATCGACGCCGTCGAAATCTACGAGCATTGGTTCGAAGGCTGAGTGTTGACGATGGCGGAGTTGTTGTTTGGAGCCGAGACTGAATATGCCGTGGTGAAAGCGTGTCGGCGACAACTCAACTCGGAACTCAACTCATTCGAAGCGCAAATTCCTTCAAAACTCAACTTCTCCATCTTCAACAATCCCTTTGCCGTGTGTTTTGTGAAGTTTACGGCGTTGGCATCTTTAGTGCTTATCAATAAGTAGGGTCGGCTGGATGCACCCCGAGGTGCCCGTGACAACTAGGACTAAAAAGTGGGAAGCACTTATTGCCAAGTGCAGTAGGGAGATGATCCAAGATTCTGCCGTAGTGGATGCAATCCCCGGGCCACCTCGGCATGTCGCTCCCGAATTGGCTTTTCGGTTCACGCTAAAGAGAGGAAGCAGCGGCAGCATTGATCTATCTGAAATTGTCGGCGGCATTCCAGGAGTTGTGCCCGGCACATTGGAACCAATGACTTCGCGATTTCAGGTTGACCGGGCGAACCTAGAGCGAGACGAGGAACCGGTTGCTGTTGTGTTTCGCGGGACTTGCCGCGAGGATCTTCACGTCTTCTACAGCCGTAGCAAAGCCGAACTAAGCCTGCAACATCTTCCGGACACCAGAGAGTCCAAGATCGTGCTGCTGCCTGTGAGCAACAAAAAGCCGATGCAGTCAGGCGAGCTTCCCGGAAGAACAAACCGAATCGCCTTTTCGTCTCTGCCGCCGGGCAGCTACCTGCTCGTTGCTTTCCCCATTATCGATGCGGAGGCGCTACAGCAACGCGCACTTCAACTCCGTGATAGCTGCCATTTCGATGAAGCCCTCGTCCTGTTGGAGGAGGCTCTCGAAGCCGAGCCCAATCACGCCTTGGCGTGGACCAGGAAGGCAACGACACTTCGCCGGATGGGGAGACACGAAGAAGCCATGGCCGCGGCGGAGAAGGCTCTCCACGCTGATCCAGAATGCGCGCTGGCCTGGCGAGCCAAAGGCGCTCTTCTGCGAGACGGTTGCAAGCATCAGGAGGGGCTCGATTGCTATCTCCGTTCGCTTCAACTCGACCCATCCGACCATCTTTGCTGGGAGAACAAGGGAAACGCACTAATGACACTGGGCCGGGTTGAGGAGGCGAACGACGCTTATGCAATGGGTGAGCAAGTGAAACTTCTCCATCCCGAAGAGAGGTACTAGAAGGTGAAAACATGCGCAAACCGAAGAATGAACCGTGCGACTCTTTGAACATTCTCGAATGGGCCGGTACGGCCTCAGCCTGGCAATTGGCCGAACTTGCCATTGCGCAACTCTCGCGAATCTTCCTTTGGGGACCGCCTGGCGTCGGGAAGAGTTTTCTGGCATTCAACGCTGGAAAGGCACCGGTCCAGGTGAATCTATCTGAGGATTTGACCGTTCAGGAATTAATGGGCCATTGGGTACCCGGTCCTGTGGAATGGCGTTTCCATTTGGGTCCGATTTTACGAGCTTTTAAGGAAGGAAGCATACTGATTCTCAATGAAATCTCACGCGCCAGCGGTTCTGTCCAAGATTTCCTACTCGGAGTTCTTGACTCGCGGGACGTGGCTTCTTTCGCTCTGCCCAATGGAGACCGTCTCACTCCAGACGGGGGCTTCAAGGTTGTGGGAACTAGCAATTCGAATCCGGATCAATTGGATCCCGCCCTGCGCTCCCGTTTCGAGGCAGAGATCCATCTCGCTACACCAAACGTGCAACTGGTCGAGGAGATTGACCGGCGTTGCCAAGGTCTAGGCTCTACACTCGTCGACAGCTACCTCGATGCGCCGCGCGCGCTCGACCCGCGCAGGGTTGCATCCTTCATTCATTTGGTCTGCAATGCGGTTCCCGTCCGCCAAGCCGCGCTCTTGACCATGGCGGAACGTGCCCCTGATTTTCTTGCCGCATTGCAGGCCCGCGGCGTGAGATTGCCATGCGACAGCTTTTGAATCCCTGCCCGAGCGTCGCTGCCGGCGCCGGGCCTTTTCAAATTCAAGACACCCCTGAGGAATTCGGTGGATGTTGTGCTCCGCCACGCAAGGGAAAGGTCGGACTCTTCCAGGGCCCATTTACGCAAAACACGGTTTTGGCCCTTGGAATCCGGGCACATGAGTACGGACATCTCGGGCTTTCTCGGCTTAAGCTGGTTCCATCTCTTCGCAGCCTGAGGGAATATCGCCGATCCGGTATTCACGAGGCCTGGATTCAGGGAACACTCGACGTCATTGTCAACCGTTTCATGCACGCACGTGGAAATCGAGACATTTCTCAGCTCGTTCTATGGACCAATGGCCTACAGCGAGAACTGCCGCGTTGGATTGCCGCCACGCTCTATCTGCGCGCCGCCGGTCTACGCGATGCCCTGCTGATGCGGATGTCCATTCTGGCCAGGCAAACTTTGCTTAAGAAGGATGAACTGGATCTGCTGGAGGCAGCTTCGCGGCGTCTAGCCACATGGGGAGAGAGCGGCCAACGAATGTCGAAAGCTGAATACAGAGAACTATTGACCAACCTGCAGCACCGCCTCGGCCCGGAATCTGCTGACGCCAATTATCCTTTTGCGCAATTTGGCATAGCATTCTCAGTTAGTGAATGGAATCGAAAAGCAGTAGATTTGAACGACCATCTCGGACCTTTGAGGCTTGTATCAGGACGAGGAGGGGAACCAGGACTAGAACTCACTTCCAATTGCTGGGGACCTATGGAGATCCTGGCGCCGCCGTTGCCTTTCCGGAGTTCTAAGCATCAAGGCGGAGCCCGCTCGCGTCGAGGTTACGGCTTCTCCGGCCCTTTCCGGTTTCCCGGCCGTGCCTTGTTCCCTGTTGCCGATGGTCGAGCATTCATGGAGCATCGTCCAGGATACTGGCAGCTCGGTACAATGCTGATCGACTGCTCGGGATCGATGCGAACGCAGGTGACGCATGAGCGGATCATGGCCGTATTGGAATCTGCACCATCTGCGACGATCGCTCTTTATGCAGGTCGGCATGGCGGGCAATCAGGGACCTTACTAATTGCTGCTGACAAAGGAAGGCATGTTTCCGAGGACGTTTTGAATGATTGGGAGAACGAGGGCAACGTGATCGATGGCCCGGCCTTGCAATGGCTCTCGCGTCAAAAGAGACCGCGAGTCTGGATCTCAGATGGCCTGGTGACTGGATTACATGATTCTCCGGGAACAGATTTGCAATCGGAAGTTGAGACTCTGACAAGAGCAGGACAGATTCGCCGGGTCGGAACGCTGGATGCGTTTTTGGTCGAGAAATAACGGCAGAATATATCGGGAAAGGGACAAGGGCCGAGTAGAATTGCTGAGCAATTACTCTCCACATCCGGCGACTACTTTGCCTCGATTTAGGTCGCCAGTCGACTTCTAATGGCGATTGACGCTCTACTTTTCGTCTCGGGATCGGAACCAGCACGGTTCTCCATCCCAGTCCCTCTGACAGGTGAATCGCTGCCTGCAAAGCAGTCACCGTTCGTTTTGGTCGTATGTGATCAAGACCTCGGCTTCTTTCGTCAATACAAAGATCTTTTCGTTGATCGAGGAGAAAAGCACGAGGCCAAAGGCTTGCCGAGTCTTTTTCTTGGATATGGTTCGACAGTCCCCTTCATTGATGGCAAGTACAAATCCCGAGGAAGGTTATTACAGGGTATTCGGGCGCTACTAGAAAGGGCCAAGAATGAGGGCGAATCGAAGGGGTTCATTATCGGGATAGAGAAGAGCATCTTCATCCGGCTCGATGGGCACCATCAGTCCAGTAATCCCGGTTCCATCCAATCCGTAAGGAGGACGAAACTACCTTTGGGGTTGGAAGAGTGGCCGGTACCTCAGGAACTGGTCAAACGATTTCAGGGAGAAACCCTTGAGTACCGGTTCGTCCGACAGATGATATTACGAGCTAAAGACGGCGATCTTCCAGTGCTCATACTTGGCGAAACCGGGACGGGTAAGAGTGTTGTCGCACGCGCGATTCATGATTTGGGAAGCAGGTCAGGCCGATTCGTTGAGGTCAATTGCAGCGCGATTCCCGGAGATCTCTTGGAATCTGAACTTTTTGGACATGTTCCCGGAGCATTCACCGACGCGAAAAGCGCCAAGACGGGACTCTGGGAACTCGCGGATCGCGGCACCTTATTCCTTGACGAGGTTGGCGATCTTACGTTGGCGCACCAAGTGAAAGTCCTACATGCGCTGCAGGAAGGCAAGATCAGGCGCGTTGGAGGGACAAGCGAAATCCAGGTGCATGCTCGTATCGTTGCGGCAACGAATCGCAATCTCTACGCCATGATGCGGGCGAATCAGTTTCGCCAAGATCTTTACTACCGATTGCGTCAAATGGTGATTTACGCACCTGTATTGCGAGGTAATCCGGCAAATATCGCTACTTTAGCCCAGGCACACTGGAAAAGGTTGCGTGGCTCCAGTGCGCAACTGAATCCGGATGTCCTGAAGGAACTGTGCGTCATGCGTTGGCCAGGTAATGTTCGTGAGTTAAACTCATTCCTCGGCGCACTGAGCTCAATTCACAAGTGTGATGATCTCCATGTTGAGCACATCCGGGAGCTTCAGGGATATTTTGCCACTGTTCCCGAAGGCCAAATGGTTGATGTTGAGAATCCCAGTTACCATCGCATTGAATGCCTGCGCCACCTCCGTCTCGCTGATGAGATTCTGCACGCTTGCGAGATACAACTGAAACCGTTGGGAGAAGGTCGTCCTCTCGGAGATCAGGCACGAAATCTCCTTGGTCAAACGACGGCGGAACTGCAATTCTTGCTTGATAGCCGTCTCCTGTTTCATAGTCAACAGACCTATGACGCAGTTGCATTGACAGGTAGCGATCTCGATCACCTGATGGCTCTGCCAGTTAGCGATTTTCCCACCCAATGCCGTTTTTTTAGCAACAGTATGAAACCGCACCTGCACCAAGCGACTGGCCGTATATTCTCCGAAGTCCAGTCCTTAATGGGGTAGGCGAGAACGACGCGACGTTTGATTCTCCCATGAATTGCATCAAAGCGCGATGAAAGGGATTGAAAGCGTCGCGCCCGGCCTGCATGTCGCGAACCGCAGAGCCGATAACACGATCAGCCCGCCTTGATCTCTACGTAGCGCATCAGCATCAACCAGTCCTGGCTCTCGCGCAGCGTCAATTCGTCCATTTGATGGAGCAGGACTTCGAAGCGTGCGGGATCGGTCGCCGAGGCCATTTGCCGCTTCAGACGCTCCAACTGCGGCACCATGTTGGCATGGCGCTTCTCCAGGCGAAGGTGCTCGCGGTGCGCTTCCATCCCGGCAAGCGCAGCCGCCACTGCCGGGAACAGCAGCGCAATGAATGCGAGTCCGCGATGCGCTGCTTCTCGAAAGTTGATTAGTGCCGTTGACGAGGCTGCATCAGGCGTCCAGCTTGCGAGCAGAAGATGGAGCGCTGCGGCAGCCACCGTTAACGGCAGGACCACGGAGCTGAGCTCCGCAAGCAGCCGGCGCATACGCCCTTCGCTCCGCCGCTTGTTCTCGTGGAACTTGATCTGATCTTCGATCCATGCTTCGCAAATGTAGTCCCTGATTGATCCGACTTCGTTACCGTCGGGGATGCCCACTAGCGACACTCGGCCCCAAATCTCGTTGAAGAGCCGCACCGTCCAATCACTCGCGGTCTGCGAATGCCCCATAAACGGGAGCACCTCGATCGGCTTGGGCTCCACGCCCGCGATCGCCATGAAGATTGCTGAGCGAATCCTCTCAACCAGAAATCGATGTTCCACCCATCCCTGGTGCGCGTGGCTCCGCCGCGCCCAGGTGAGCGTTGCGGCGATTATGACCAAAAGAAGCAGCTCTGAGCCGAAGGCGAAAGCTGCCAGCCCGCTCCACAACACGCCTATTGCGGCGCAACCGACGGAAGCCGCAGAAAGCAGATAGATGCTGCGCCCGGCACGGTAGAATGCGCCCTGGTTCTGCTTCGCGATGGTCGAGGCCCGCGCGTAATGAGGAAGAAGACAACGATTGACTGTCTCCCGCGCCTTCTTTGAAACTGCGCTCGACATCCGCGGCCTTTCAAATAGATCGTGATCGAGATTGCGTACGTATTCGGCCCGTTGCATGTAAGAGACAGACTGCCGATTAAAGCGGTCGATGGCCTCGAATGCCTTACTGGCTAGGCCGCCGCTGGTGGCTGGGTTCAGCAGCGTGCACGCGTCCTTCCACACACGGATCACGGGGCGGTCTTGAGCAAGTGCATACTGCACGATCTCCGCTGTGCCGCCTCTACCCCGCGCTGGCTCACCGTCCCACACTGCAATCAATACGTCGCAATGATCCACAACATATTCGCCTGCGGCCTTGTAGGCATCCGTGCGGGACGCGAACTGACCCCACTCATCTTGAATCAGCCGCGTCCGAAGCATCACCGGCCGTCGGCACAGCCCAAACATTTCGCGGAATTCCTGCTTTGACTCCTCGGCTTCGAAGTCTTCGAGGTAGTCATCGACGGAGAACGGCAGCACGACCTGGAGCGTAGCGCCGGAACGAGAGAGCACAACACGCGCCACCAGCCGATCCGACCCCTCGGCCAGGGGGCTGAGCACATTAAAAACTATTGGCGTCTTGCAAGTGGTCCGCGCACTGCTCATCTGCTTTTGCGGACTCAGCTTGAAGAGAGTAGACAGCCACTTGTCGAGAGCCTCCTCGACATGCATCTTGATACCGTCGGGATCGTCTAGTGCGCGGTGGCCAGAGACGCCGATTCGGATGCAGAACGGAACGGGTTCAACATTTTTCATCACTCGCTGTCGCTTTCTTGTATCGGACCAGACCGGAGTCCCTCGATTGCGCATGGAATTGCAACTTTTGATACGAGCGAAATCGCCATAGCCTCTTTCCGAGAATCAGATAACCTGACAACGCAGCCGGGCCAAGAAAACTCAGCTACTGGGGTTAGAGTCGAATCAAACAGGGCGTCATCTGCTCTAACGCCAAAGATCCAGCTCAAAATGTTCTGAAGTATGTACTCGGCAAGATCGAAGCGAGCACGACCTGCGGCCGGAGCAACAAAGGCGGTGTCTTCATGCTTGACGCCGCAGATTCGCCTCAAACCGCTTTGTAAGGTTCGTTTCACGGCTTTTCTCCGCCGTCTGTGCGTCGAAATATCGAGAGCGTAAACTACGGTTTCATCCGGAGCATATAAGGCCAGGTCACGACCGTGGGTATCGATTGAGACTCCTTGGTATCGCGGGTTGACTGGAATGACTGTCTGTAGAATTCTCGAATCTGCGTCCCACACAGCAACGATGCCAGTTTCAAACTCAACCTCGACGCGGCGCCCATCGGGTAGATACGCTATCGCGTTATCGTATTTCTTTGGGGCATTTTGGGTGTCATATTCGTTCTGTGCCTCGACTTGACCGTTGTCTCTCAAGCTCCATATCCGAACTGTCCTATCCATCGACCCGCTAAAGACAACCGACCCATCCGCGCTAATTGCACAGCAGGTGACTCCTCCTTCGTGCCCCTTCAGGGCAAATAACTCGCTTCTGGATTCGGTATTCCAAACGCGTACCGTCTTATCTTCCGAGGCGCTCACAATTCGTTTTCCATCGGGTGTCACCGAGACGCCGATGATCGTCTTATCATGTCCTTTCAATAAAAAGGATTCAGTGCCTTCTCCGCAACGCCAGAGGCGAATATACCCGTTCTGGGACCCGCTTACGATGTACTTTCCGTTAGGAGTTACGGTGACTCCCACTATTGGGCTCAAGTCGGCTCGCAGCGCGGCGGTTCTCTGCTTTTTCCTATCCCAACCCAGTGCGGATGCCGTGGTCTTCTGGTTAAGGTCCCAGACGAGCACTTCGCGCGGTTTGTCCAGGTACAGGCTCTTGAAAACTCCATTCGAGACACAGCCATTGCCATCTTCCGTAATGGAAATGCTGCTGACCCACCATACGTCCTCATATGTCGTGGTTAAGTGATCGCAAAAGGGAGAGTGCCAAATACGAATATCGTCCTCTGATCCGCAGACGATTCTGCGTCCATCCGGTGTCATTGCAACGCTTGTAAATCCTCCGTGGCGCACAGTTGAAAGCGCGTTAACATCCTCGGGGATGGTGTATTGGGCCAGGGTAAGAGTGTTGAGATAAGCTCCGCCTCCAACTGATTTCTCAGATCTCCAGGAAGCACGAAGCACACCGACTTCCGTGAGCGTTTCCGCATCCCAAATGCGAACGGTCTTGTCTCTTGATGCGCTGGCGATGAGCGACCCATCTGATGAAATCGCGACGCCCGTCACCTCCGCAGTATGCCCGCGGAAGACGGCTTTTTCTAGTGCATTCCCGCAATCCCACAACCGCACAGTCCCATCATCTGATCCGCTGGCAAGCAAACGACCATCGTTGTTCACCGCGATTGATCGAACTGCCCCTGTGTGTCCGCGGAGGATCGACTCTAATGGTGAGGAAAGGGGAATTCCGCTTGGCCTAAGGGTCCGAAGCCAAGGCTGGCGGCATAGTCCATCTGACCTCGAATCTTGAAGCCAGCGTTCTATTAGTGCATGAAGCTTTGGCCCAGGTTCATCCCACGGAAACGTGACCTCCGGATGCGCCTCCGGGCGCGCGGACTTATAGTTGCGAACGGCGCGTGGCGAGTCGTACCAATAGCACGAATGCCAAAGAGACTGCAGAAGAAGATGCGGGCGCAATGCGATTGCGCTGGCATCACGCCGTAACGCGCGAAGAAGCAGTTGGAGGGTCCTGAATCCTGGTTGCTCTTGCTTGACGGCGTGGATGGCATCAGTGAAGTCAGTCACAAGATCAGAAATCATTCCCGCTGCTGCTTTAGCTTCTAAAAATGCAAGACACTGAAACAATTCTTCAATCGCAAGTCGGGCGCTAGATATCGATGCTTCAAGTTGGGAGTCGGACTTCTCGACCGCCCAAAGCCATTGTCGTGGTAGTTCGTCGACTTTCCGGGAATTGGGCTGACGTTTAGAAGTGAGAGTTATTGCTGGATTGGCAGAATCGAGCTCTCGCCACCATGGCTGCAGGCGGGATTGAAAATATCCGGCCAAATGCCGGTGTGTGCGGTGACAGCTAAGTGCTGTTTGAAGAAAGCGTTCAGTGACAACACAACCAACTATGCGATGATAGAAGCCCAGCACAGTAGCTCCGGGCGCGTCGCGCTCGGCAAGATACGGCGCGAGATCGTGACGCAGGCGCGACCAGATAGCGATCGGGATCCGTGTGGCCTCTTCGGGCAACCCGTGGTTCGTCTCCCGACTCTGGTCTTCAAGGTGGCGGCGATAATCCTCGTCGGCCCAGAGCACTTCGAGTATTTCATTCTGGCTGAGACCGCGACGCGCGGCCGCGAGATATCCCATTGACGCGGTGACCAGCCTCGGCCCATGGACGGTTTTGCCCTCAAGCCGAGAAAACATCGCCCCAAGTAGCTTGGACGTATTTGCGCCAAGATCATCGAGTTTCACCTCCTTCCACGACGGCCACAGTCGCGCTTCCTCAGCGAGAATACGCAGATAGAGCGGCATGCGGCATGCCGCATCAGAGTCAACCCTCGCTCTGACTGCCTCGCGCTGCGCCGTTGAGAGTCTGCGTTGCTGTTCCCCGTGCTGCGGATGCGAGAGCCACATATCGATGGCGTGCAGGGCCTCATCCTCAGTGAGTGCATCCATATCGATTGCTCCGTCCAGCAGTTTGCGTCGCTCGAAAGATCGGAAAGAAACATTCAGCGGATCGGGGCTTTCGGTCGTGTCTTCATTGCGAAGGCAGGAGACGACGACCCGCACGTGCTCGGGTAACGGCGTCCGCAGCCAGTAGGCACCGCGCGCGCCATCGGCCTCGTCGAGTTGATCGATGGCATCGAGAAACAGCAGTATCGGCGCTTGGAAGGTGGCCAGATTTAGTAGTCGGTCAAACTCCTCCTGTAAGAGACGCGTCTCTAAGGGCAGGTCTCGGTGGGATCCGGGCGAGAGCGTGCTGCAGAGATTTGTGAGCAGGCTATGGAGGTTCGACGAATCCGGCATCGTGCCGAGATAGCGCTGGATGACAAGGCCTGGATGTCGGGTGGTGGCAAGTTGCGCGGCGCGGGCGAGAAGGGCGGTCTTTCCCGAGCCTGAAGGACCGTGCACGATGAGCGGCTTTCGATTTTCGGTATCCGCGAGATAGGCCGCGATGCGGTCGAGTTCCTGTTTGCGGCCGATGAATCCGTCTTTGGGAGCACGCTCCTTCCCGAAGCGCTCGTGGGCCTGGTTTTCGAGTTCGAGCTTCCGTGCGTCGAGGGGGCCGCCGGTTGCATGTTTATCAGCGGATTTGATTTTGGAAGCTTCTGTGCCCCGAGCCTTCGGATGCCAATATTCCTCGATCTCCTCGTCGATGATCGAGCGGAGGCTTAACTCGATTACCTCGCATAATTGGGTAAGGTGATCGGTTGTCACCTCGAGCTGCTCATTATTAGCAGACCGGCACAAACTGGCATGGGTAGGTTGGACTAAGTTGCAGCCTGCGTCGCGAAGCCGACTCTCGAGCTCACGGCACAAGCTCTGGACGTGCTGACTGACACGTTCATCCTTGTCGAAGAAATTCCAAAGCCTGTCGTCGCCTTCGAAGTCGCTGCGATTGATGATGGCCCGGCGCCAGGCAACAACATGTTTGGATGCTTCGGGTAGGGCCAGGGCACCGCGCCAGATTTCCTGCTCGGTGGCCGAGGCTTGGAACTTCACAATCGAAGGCAACGGGGCGCCCGGGATAGGGCTGTGTGCGAAGCGGTCTGCGAGATCTTCAGGAGGAAAGGCGCGATTGACGACAGCCCACAGCGTGGCTTCAATCTCTTTCCAAGCCGTCTCCTCTTCTGCGTCTGTCGCGGGCGTCGGTGCCGGCCAGTCGAATCGCGAGCGTAGCAAAAAGCGGACCGGGCATGCGTTGTTATCACGCCGATACCAGGTGGCAAGCACCTGGCTGGCGCTGTCAGGCGATTGCGGGTCGCGGAGCGCGTTGTTGTCAAGTTCGACTGCGGCTTCGGTCAGTTTGCCGAACTCGTTCTCGTCGGCCCATTCGGCCAACGGCTGCCAGCCATAGCGGTCGCCAAGCAAGACTAAGAAGTTGGGGCGCGGGGAGACATCCTGTGCACGGCGCAGCTCTTCGAAGCAGATGCGCATGGTGCGGTGGTCGCGTCCAGCCTCTGACGGAACGCCCCAGCGCAGGTCTATGGCCTCAAACTGGAAGCCGCGCAGTGCGCAGTGATGCTCAAGCTTCGGAAAGACATCCCGTGCAAGCGCATTCCGCTCCGCCATCAGATCGCTAAACGTTGAGCTGACGAACAACCGAATGATTGGGCGGTACCGGATTGATGTTTGAATCGGCAAAACGTTCATGCGTTGGATTCCGGCACCATCCTGCGAGTCTCTGCAATTGCGCTAATTATTCCTCTGCGCGACGACGGTGTAGCCGGCGAGCGCGACGATCTCGCCGATCGCCCTGACCGTCTCGCGGTCTTTGTCCTTTTCGGTGTCTGGTAGTTCCATCTCTCCAAGCGCATCCTGGAAGCCCACATTGGAAGCTAGGATTCCCTTGATCCAAGGCAGCATGCATGGATGAAGCTTATTCTTGTCATCCCTCGGTTCGCCCCAACGCCAGCCGTCACGCGCTTTCATCCGCATCCAGCGCGTGTGCTCGAGCGAAGCGAGTTCCTCGAGCATCTCTGGATCGAATTGGAACGGCGGCTCACCTTCGACTGCAGGAACCAGATAACATCCGCCGAGGGTCAATTTCTCCGGAATGCTCCTTACCTGGCCACGGTTCTGATCCTTAATGTCCTCCGGCAGCTTTTCGAACTCGACCAACATTGGGTTGGTCTCAAGCTGTTTATGGCCCGAGATGCCTCCCTTTTCGAGTAACTCGCGTTGCTGCCTGCAGTACACTCCGTGCGCTGCTACGGCCATCTTCTCGACGAGTTCTGGCGTCAGTTCGAGTTGATGAACGTGAGCCAGAAAATCTTGCCCATACACATGCAGCTCCAGCTGCGCCCGTGTGGGTAGACTGGAACGCTCGAAGCTCGTCTTTCCATTGAGCTGGCTCATAGCGATCAACGATTCCATGGAGCGAGCGCCATGCTTGTACTTTTTCGTTAGCAAGAGGGCGCGCAGCACACCGCGATCGACCTGCACCTGCCCATCGCGAAGCAGATGGGTACACCCCTTAAGCATGGAGTTGAGCAAAATAGCGCGCCGCAGGATGAAGTATGGGTCTTCGCCATCCTCGCGCTCATTGGGGCCGAGCACGTTCAGATAACCTTTGAGCCGGCTGATAAAGTCGGGCAGCTTGAGGGCTCGGGCTTTCTTTTCGTCGAGATCCCTCCCGAACTTGTCCAATGTTGCGCTGGTGCCGCCGGCGAAGACAAAGATCGCGCGGCCAATCGGGTGCGTCAGATCGCCGTCGAGGAATTCGCCATCTTGCATCGGAGCCAGAAAGTAACGCAGCCAGCCAAACTCGTCTCCGTCGAAGTTCGAGTCGAATTCGTCCCAGAAGACCAGGGGTACCTTGCCACGCAGTGCGATGTCGCGCACCTGGTGGAACGCGGAGAGCAACTCCGCTGTTGAGCGCAACTGCGAGAGATTGAATTCTCTCTTTTCGATCTCGCCGGGTTTGAGCGCGAGCGCCAGTTGCGTAATGCCGAATGACTTGCCCGATCCAGGCGGTCCAAAAACAGCAATCGAAAGCGGGCGCTTGGGCTGTGCCTGAGTCAGATATTCGCTCGCGAGCGAGCGGATGCTGCGCAGGCTTTCGATCTCCTGCCGGTCGACGGTGAGCAGCTTTCCGAAGCGGCCAAAGGGGACTCCCTGCAGGATTCTCTCGGGGCCGTGAAGAACCACTTGGCGCGCCACCTCTTCCAGGCTGTTCCTGTACGTGTGGCTGAGGATCGTCCAATACCTGCCGCCCATGCGCATTGGCACATCCGCTTGCTGGAATGCGGTTCCGGACTCATTCATGGCGTCGACGACCGCTGCGATCGGGAAGACAAGCGAGACATCGGTCACCGCGTCACCTCGCTTGCCGTAGCCTTCGCGATAGACAGCGCGAAGGGCGGAAAGCCCGGCGCGTATTCCTTCGGCAACCGCCGGATTGTCCGGTGCAAGCATCACCGCGCGCGCGACGCCCGCCACCAGACACGAAGTTCGGCCCAACATCTCCCCGGGGATTGTCTGCTCCCACATGCCTTCCACCACCTCGGGATCGAAGATCAGATAGCAATCCAACTTGCTGTTCGCGCTCCGTACAAAGTGCATTGCTCCGGCAGCGTTAAAGCTCACCACCACATGCGCGCACCGTGCGACGCTCTTGAGCCCAGGGTTGTAAGCGATTTCCCAAAACAAGTCCTGCGCTGTATGTTCCCAGCTCAGTTCACGGCTGATCTGCGCCTCTGTCTTGCGCAGATCGTCGGCTGCCATCACCACAATCAAGCGCTCGGCGTGACTCGACACGAGGTGTTCCCACAGCTTGCCCTTGGTCACCGGGCGGCTGATCTTCACGATGACCCACGGCTTCGCGTCGGGTGATGTCAGGCTTGCCGGCCACAATTCAGGATGATCTCGGAAGCCGAGTCCTGCATCGTCAAGAACGACAATTTGCGCAGCTGCATGATCGCTGGCCACTCGCGTCCACTCGGCGGGCGCAGCGGTTGAGATGTGTCCGCCCAGAAACTCCGCGACTCGCCAGGCAGGCTTGTCCTTTTTGCCCGCGTCCGCGGAATAAGGGTAAGGCTTCCAAACTGCGAAGGAATGATGAAATCGAGGATCGTAGGGGGAGAGCACTACATCGGAAGCGCCAGCTGGTGCCGGCATCTGCTTGCGTAACTGCCAGGCCCTCCCGTCACCGATCCTCTGAGTGAGTTCTGAAACAAGATCGGAAAGCAATCCAGAGCCGCCACATTGCAGGCTTAGGCGGGTTGCCGCGCCAGCATCGAGAGTCCATTGGCCGCCCGGGCTTCCTTGGCCACGAGCCAGATTCCAGTCCAAGGTAAAGTCACCGCTCACCACGACGGTCTTTGCTTGCTCGCTCATCGTCGCTTTGCCTTTCGGCGCGCTTGCGCGGGATTTGCTGAGATGACAGTCATTTTAGCGGGCGGGGGCGGATCTTAGCAGTGCAACTTGTAAAGATCGATTCAATTCTGAAGGGATGGACCTTATTGGAGGAAGGCGTCTACGCTTGTCGTCCCTCTATAATTGCCAATCAATCGATCTTCTTCGTGAACTTCGGAAATGGAGGTTCTCCCGGGAAATAGAGATCTGTTTCTCGATCATGCCTTTCCGTGACGAATTCGCCTCAGTGAAGGGTCACCGATGATGGCCAATTATAAGGTCTGATTCTGTGAATTAAATCCTACTCTGAAGCATATCGAAGGGCGCTATGGAGGGTTCTCGGGGATACCTTCGGAGCCCAAAGTTTTTGTAAGGCTCTCGTAAACTCCACGAGCATGAAGTTCTGTTCCAGCTTTCCGTCCTTTACAAGAGCCTGGATCTTCTTAGCGACCGCGCCAATTGCATCGGCATGCTCCGGGTGCTTGAGTTTTTGTCTTTCAGCTTCTTGCGTAATGCAGTCGAACCTCATCTCAGCGTTATTGTTAATGGTCATATACCCATTTTACCGGGTGTACGGGCGCGCATTCGCGCGCGGTCCTGAGTCTCACCTGTGGAAAGCGCGCGCCAGCTGGCGCCAGCGCTGTGAGGCGCGCGGCGCTGGCTCGCTTGCAGGACACGAGTTTCTCGTCCACGACGTGACGCCCCGGAGTTCTTTTCATGCTTTGATTGTAAGAATCCAATGTCTCGTAATTGGAGCTTCAATGCCAATAGGAGATGCCTCCGAAATGCTGATCCGGCATCAGTCAGCCCGAAAGGCTGTTTAGGAAACCGCTTCACTTAGGTTCAAGCATTTGCCTGGTTGTCGTCTGGCACGGTGGGCCGCGAAATGTGCCGTGCGTTTAAGGCGTTGCGAATGATTTCACCTTCCGGGTGCTGGTAGACCATGGCGCTTCTTACGTCACCGTGGCCCGTTGCTTTCATGAAAGCTTTCAGGTTCCCGGTCTTCGCCAGCACGAAGCTGCCGAAGTCGTGGCGCGCACAGTAGAGGACCAGTTCGCGCGGCGGCCCAGCGGCTCGCCTCCCCCGTACCCACTGCCGGTACACCATCTCTTCCCCAATATGCTTTCCCTTCTGACGTGACATCCACACCCAGCCCTCCTTTCGGCCCGCACAGCGCGCCTCAAGAATCTGCTTCATGCGGCCGCTTATAGGGATGAATCGGCGACCTGACGCCGTCTTGCTGTCCGCCATCTACGAGGGAAAGGATGGCGAACAGCCGCTGAACGTGAGAAGACTGGCGACCCTCGCAAATCAATTGCCGAACGGTATGCGGATGTCGGCGATTACACCGACCGCGCAGCACTACTCCAACGCGCGGAGCAGGAATGGGCCGAGGCGACTAAGTAATGTCTGTTGCATGGAGTCTCGGTATGTCGTGGTCATGCGCTCCCCGAGCTTGACTGTTGCCTGCAGTGCAATGCGCCCCCGGGGCCCATCGAGGCTCGCTATGCTTAGAATGGATTCCTCACTACGCAGGTCAAACATCAACACATGAAAACATTCACTACGACGCAGTATCTTCGGCTTATCGTGGCTCTGTCCGGGGTTGGGGTTTACGGCATTCAACTCCATGCCCAGCAACCTTTTCTCAAAGAGACGCAGTGGGTTGCGATCCGCGATGAAGCCAACGGGATGGCACCGTATGAAAACCTGCGCACCTTGACGCGGCTGCACCGTGTTCCAGCAACGCCAGAGTTTGAGCAAGCGGCAGATTTCATTCTGATGCGCACCAAAGAGTATGGGCTTGAAGATGCTCGTCGAGAGCAGTTTCCCATTGACGGCAAGATTCACTACGGGCTGATGCGGTCGCATTTGGGCTGGCGCGTTGAGGCTGCCAATTTGTGGGAGCTTGCGCCGGACCATATTCTTCTGGGGGACTGGGCAACTGACCCGATTCGACTGGCGGACTATAGCCACAGCGCGGATGTGGATGCCACGCTAATCGATGTAGGTGCGGGAACCAGTGAGGCGGACTACGCGGGTAAAGATGTGCGCGGGAAGATTGTGCTTGCCGATGGAGTGCTCGCGGCCGTGCAGCGCATGGCGGTCATAGAGCACGGCGCGGCGGGCATTGTGAGCGATATGCCCAACCAGACGACGGCATGGTCGGGACTCGATACGACGGTGGTGCGCTGGGGCCATCTGGATGCATTCGCCCCGAAGGGATTTGCGTTCATGGTGTCGCACGGGACGGCGACGGCGCTGCGAGAAAAACTGAAAATCGGGCTTCCGGTGGCACTGAGTGCGCACGTGAAGGCCGAGGCCGTTCCCGATCATTGGACGGTGATCACGGCGACCATACCGGGGACGGACCCTGCCGCAGGTGAAGTGGTTTACAGCTGCCATCTCGATCATCAGCGGCCGGGCGCAAACGATAACGCGAGCGGATGCGTGACGATTCTGGAATCGGCACGGCTGCTCAACAAACTGATTACCGGGGGGAAACTGCCTCGTCCTCGGCGCACATTGCGCTTTATCTGGGGGCCTGAAGTCGAGGGAACGATGGCCTTTCTGAGCAGCCATCCAGAGATTCGACGCGCAATGCGGGCCGACGTACATATGGATATGGTGGGCGGCGACCCCTTTAAGAACAAATCGATTCTGCATGTGACGGAGACGCCGTGGTCGCTGCCGACGTTCGTGACCGACGTTGGTGAATTGTTCGCGGATACCATCAGAGATGGTGCGGCGGTGTATGCCGAAGACGGCAGCGGTGCGGAGGCCGCTGTGCTGGAAGACCGCAATGGAGCGCCCGGTACGCGGAATGAGTTTTTGGCGAATCGCACTCCGTATGCCGAAGGCAGCGATCACGATGACTATGATTCATCGACCATAGGCGTGCCTTCGCTCTACCTGCGCGACTGGCCGGATATCTATATCCACACCAATCACGACACGCTGGAGCAGATTGACGCAACTAAATTGCGACGCGTGGCGCTGCTGGGCGCGGCCTCTGGATATACCTACGCGGCGCTGGATGCGGGTCATGCTGATTCCCTGCAGGCGTTTTTTTCAGCGCGTGCGCAAGGGAGGATGGCAGAAGGTTTTAAGCGAGCGCAGTCGCTTATCGAAGACACTCAACTGGGGCCGCAGGAGGCATGGTACGAGGCGCGCAACCTGCTGATGCAGATGCTCCGGCGCGAGAAGGCGGAGCTGGGTTCTTTCGCGATGTACACCGCGAGCGATCCGCAAAAAACGGCCGCCTTCAACAAAGATCTGGAGGCACAGGCGGTAATGCTGAATGTCTGGATCGATCGCGGCGCGGAACGGCGCGGGGCGCGCGGTTTTCCGCCGCGGCCACCGTGGCACGATCAGCCGGACGCCGAGCGGATTCCCGTGCGCGTGGGTGAGTTTGGGCCGCTCACGTTTCAAAACGACGACGTGCTACTGGACCGGCTGGGAAGCGAGCGGGTGAGCAGGATCAAGCTGCTCAACGGCGGGTCAAAGCGCCTGGTCCGCGTTCAGGATCGCGGGGCGCTTTATGCATACGAGATTGTCAATTTTGTCGATGGCAAGAGAACGGTGGGCGCGATACGCGATGCCGTAGCCGCGGAGTTTGGGCCGATCCCCATCGATGTGGTGGCTGATTATTTAAAGGCTTGCGAAGAGGCGAAGATTGTAACTTTTCGTTAGATGAGCGAGCAGTTTTGCGCATTGCGCTGGATGATTTCTCAATGTTCAGAAGCTGGTATTCATGAACGAAAGAATCGGTGGCCTTCGAACGAGGGAGCGTTTTACAGGCTGCTTCATTGCGATTTTACTCATGGCGGCTTTTGGCCTGACAGCAACACCTTCGTCTCAGGCAGCAGGGCCGCGCGCCCTCGAGCTCACCTCTGGCCTGGGGCGCTCGCTCTATGCGCTGCCCGATGACAAAGCTATTGTCGATGCTCGCAGAAGGCTGGCGGCGGATCCAAAAAACGTCGGACTGGTGGTGCAACTCGCGCACGCACAGGCGGCGCGGCGCCAATATCGCGAGGCCGTCGCCACCGCCACCGCCGGGCTGGCGTTTGCACCGAACAGTGCGGACCTTTATCTGGAGCGGGGCCACCGCGAGCTGGGATTGCGCGAGTTCAAGGCGGCCATGAAGGACCTGGAGCAGGCAGCGCGGCTTGCTCCCGAGCTGCTGGACGCTCACTATCATTTGGGACTTGCGCACTATTTCTCAGGCGAGTTCGAGGCCGCGGCAGCTTCGTTTGATCGGGCTCGGTCTCTGGCGGGGAACGACGATAGTTTGATTGACTGCTCGAACTGGCTGTATGTTTCGCTGCGGCGTGCCGGCAAGGAGCAGCAGGCGGCGCAGGTGCTGGTGCGCATCACGCTCGAGGTTAAGAACACTGAACCGCATCTTTATTTCTATCTGCGCCTGCTGCACTTTTATCAGGGAAAGCTCAAGGCAAAGGCCGTGTTGCCACCGCCGCCCGCGGGGCCGAACGACCTCGAAGGCGAGTTGGCCTTCGATACGGTTTCGTATGGCGTGGGAAATTGGCGGTTCTATCATGGCGACAAAGCCGGCGCGATGGAGTTGTTCAAAAACGTGGTCAAGGGCGAGGCGTGGAATTCGTGGGGATTTATCGGTTCGGAGCTGGAGCTTCTTCATGGTGAGCAGAAGTGAAAGTAGGTTGGAGGGGGTATTCGTGAAAAAGATTCTTCGCATCGGTTTGGCATTGTCTTTGACGCTCGCTGTGCGTTCATTGGTGAGTGCTCAAAACATGGATGCAAAGGATGCAGTGTATTATGCGGCCCCTTCCGCGCTGCAAACGGAGGCCGACGAATATACGCGCTACGAGTTGCTTGATCCTGAGACGGCGAGCTTCAAGATTCATTACGAAGTGACGGCAACGACCGCTGGAGCCCGGTTCTTTTTCAACCCGATTCGCAAAGGCAGCGTGGCAAGTGATGAAAGCGTCTATGACGCGATGAGCGGCAAGCCGTTGCACTTTGACGTGGTGAGCGGTGCCGAAGCACGCAAAGATGCGCTGATGACGGACGCCGACCTCGATACCGAATATATTAAAGTGACGCTGGCGCGCCCGGTACCGGAGAACGGACAGGGGCGGATCCTTATCGTTAAGACCTATAAGGACGCCAAAAGCTACTATGTGGATGGCAAAACGATCGTCTTCAAGCGGCCTTTGGGAATCCAGCGCGACAAAGTTGTCTTGCCGCCTGGGTATGAGGTGGTGAAGTTGACCGTGCCGTCGCAGATTCTGAACGAGAAAGACGGGCGCATTGCGATCAGCTTTCTTCATGCAGGGGCAGGCGAGGCTCCGCTGGAAGTGCGCGCGGTGAAGGATGCGCAGACCGGCGCGAAGTCATTGCCGGCGGAACTGACGAAAGATCGAAGCTGGGAGTCGCCCTTTGCCGGAGAGACGGAGGAGGAGAGACTGTCAGAGCGGGCCAGGCAGGATCGGGACATTGTGTACTTCCTGCAGCAGCCGGAGACGCACGCCTTCAGCCTCTATCACGACTACACCGAGACGCGCGTGGGCGTGAACGGCTATGCCAATGTGGTGCGCGCGGGCAGCGTCGCCAGCCACCCTTCGGCGTACATTCTGGATACCGGCGAGCAATTGAAGGCTGAAGAGATGAGCGGCGCGGAGATGATCGCGTCCAAGATCAATACGGGGGAAACGGTGGATCCCAAAGATCGGGTTGTGGTCATTCCCTTTGCACCCGTGCAGACCGGGCAAACGCTGCGCCTGCGTATCGCTGAAACCTATACGGCACCGGTGAGTTACCGGCTGAATGGCGACGAGTTGATGTTTGACCGCAGCCTTGGCCGGCCGCGAAATGCGGTGGTGCTGCCGTCGGGCTGGTATTGCACTGCCAGCGCTGCTCCGGCTACGGTAAGCCAGTTGTCGGATGGAAGGATTCGGCTGGACTATTGGGATGACCGTCCCGAGGCCGTGGATGTGTTGCTCAAAGCAAAGCGGCGCGTTGGCGCGGAGTGAGATTGCCGTCGGCCGATTGCGACGCATGCCTTGTCTTTCGTTGGTGATATCCGGATACGCTTACGCCGAGCACGCGGCATTGCACCCGGATCGGCCAGATCCGCTTGTGGCGTTGAATAAAGGCATACTTCACTTCTGGCCCTTTGCGAGTCGAGTGGCGCGGAGGGATTTCACCTCCGCGCTCTCCCAGAACTGGACGTGAGCCTCTCGACTCATCCAGCTCCTATCGCCCAACCGCAGGCTCAAGCCGCCAATGAGGAAGCAAAGTTGGCTGCCTTGACTTAAGTCGCTTCAGCCAATCCCACGCCTCCATTGGGCGCTTCTTGAACCTCTTGTATTTGCGTCGCGCCCATCGAACCAATAGCTCATCTACCATGCGCAACGCCTGATGCAGTGCTGCGGATGTCGCGCTCCATCGTCACACGTGCCAGCTCGGCACGCAAACGGCTGATCTCCATTTGCTCGGCTGTCACTGTGCTTTTCCCGATGACGCCTTTTAACTTACCGGCTCGATGCAACTTCACCCAGTTGGCCAGGGTCTGCTCAACCACTCCCAGGCTTCGTGCCGCTGCTGCCAACGTCTGGCCTGATTCCACAAGCCGGACTGCCTCCTGCTTGAACTCAAGCGTGTACCTGCCCCGCTTCCCATTCCTCATCGTCCTTTTCCCTTTCGCTATTAAAGCAGCTAGCTAAGGGGTACGTTTTGCGGGGGCAAGGTCAGCACTCTTAGACCAGCGTAGGATTCAGACCAGGCGTTCTTGTAAAGGAGAGAACGGTAATGTCGTCCTCCTGGCCGAACTGTCTGGCTGCTTCCACAATCGCATGTGCCGGTTCCCTGCAAATTGCCCGGGTGCGCTCAAAGCCATAGAGTTCGCCGCTCGGGCTGGTTGCCTCGACTACACCGTCCGTGACGAGAGTGCAAAACGAACCCCGGTCAAGCTGAAAGGTGATCTCTGAGTATCGAACCTGTGCATCCAGACCTAGAGGCAGGTTGGCTTCGGTCTCAATCTCGACTCCGTCGAGATAAGGGTTAGGGTGGCCAGCGTTCGCCACAGTGACTTTGTCCGAAGGCTGGAACATCAGCGCAAGACAAGTGGTGAAGCCGTCACTGCGGCCGAGGAGAGAACGATTGACCTCACTAAGCAACTGGGACGGGCTTGTGCAATGCCTGGCGCAGGTGCGCAGCGTTCCCACAATCAGCGAAACGGTCATGGCCGCCTTCAGGCCCTTTCCGCTCACGTCGCCAAGCACGATGAAGGCCGAAGGCTCTTCAGAATTGGCTGCGTTGGGGATGAGGAGAATCTGAAAGAAGTCGCCGCCAACTTCCTGCGCTGGCAGATATGCGCTATCGATAAGGAGGCCGGGGATGGAAGGTAGTTGATCGGGAATGAGGATCTGTTGCACGCTGCGCGCAGCAGCCATCTCCTGCTCTACTGCGCGATGGCGGTCCTGAATGCGGCGCAGACGAAAAGTCATGGCGATGAGCATGACGATAGCGAACAGAAGCCACGCTACGGGCCGCAAATCGAACTCGACAGCGCCCCAACGGAAAGACTGAACCGGCGAGCCAAGAGAGAGTCCCCACCCTGCCTGCCAGCGCCCCTCGATAATGGTCAGAAACAGTATGGCACCACCGATCCAGCGCATTTCCGCGAGTTTGCTTCTGAAGCACATGGGGACCAGAAGTAGCTGAGATAGATTCGCAGCAAGGATTGTCACGCCGTAGGAACGCAACACATATGGCTCCATCACCCGGATCAGCGGAGTCAGGTGTTGGTAAATGAACGGAGCCAGCAGAATAACGTTCAAAACTGATAGTGCGCCGAAAATCTCAATCAGACGGAAGAGTTTTGTGACGCGTCGCCCCAGAAAAGCGAAAACAAACTCGACGATGATCAGTGGCTGTAGGCCGTTCCCGAGGTTGTAATTAACGACCCCGACCCATGAAGGCATTCCCAGGTTCAGAACAGCTGCAAGTTCTCCGAGCCGAAACGTAAACAGCAGAATCAGCAAAGCTCCGAGCCAGAAGTATTCACGCAGCCTAGTGTTGACAGCGAACAACAGAAAGAAAACTAAACCGGCGCAAGCAAGCAGGGCAAAACAAACATAGTGTTGCCAACTGGCGCGAAGGTGGGACAGCGTGTTTTCATCCATCACTTGCTGCGTTTGATCCAGCGGTGCAATAGTGGGATCAAAGCCCAAAGCGGGCAGGTACCCATGCAAGTTCAGCTCTCGAATCGCGATGGTGATACGTCCGTCAGCGGGGAGATTGGCAGGCATCCGAAGGATAGTTCGTGAATACTGCGGGCCCATATAGGTGTCGAAGCTACCTGAGCCGCCAATAAGCTGACCATTGACGAAGACTTGATATACCGGTTGTTCGCCCTGAACCACCAGACCAATGGGTTGCCGCTGCTCAAGAAGATTGGGCGGGATCGTGGTTTCAATGCGCTGCCACTCAACCCCATATCGGCCAGTGTCAAAGAAGTATTTCTGTAGCGTACAGCCAGGGGCCTGAACATCAGCGCAGCGCGGGTCATCCCCTACGTGCAACTGCCATTGATTCAGAGGCAGGCGTAAGACGCCAGCCTGCTGAGCGTGACCCATCGTCGCGGCCGCAAGCACGACAAGACTCTGTAGACAAAGGGAATGCAGGCGGTCCTGAAGCATGCGGCAAGCATACTCCGGCCTGATTGTGTTAATACAGCCGAAAACTTAGTTCTGGACGATGAAAGCCAACAGATTGTTCCGTCCAAAGACGACCTGTCTTTTGTGTGCCAGCCGAAAGCGTCACAGAACACTGGTCCGTCAAGCGTCACGTAACGCTCGTCCATCCGGGTGCGTTTTCAGTTTGCTCTTCCAGAACCGAAGTCCATCAAACGCGAGCCAGCAGGAAACTACGAACCATACAGCGTGGTCGACTTTACCGATACAACATTCATGAGACGGTGCGAAAGTAGCGCGTAAAAGATGGATTTGAATCTGCGGTCGGTTAACTCCAGTGTTACTGACGAGCGGTCCACGATACTCCCAGAACATGTCGTTATAGACTTCAAGCATCTGCAAGTGAAGCCTAAGTACACATCCCTGATTGTGTTCGGCGTCATGTTCGCCGTCGGTTGCAAGCATCGTGAGCCCCAGTCCGGTTTCGTTGCGATTCGCGCCGACCGCCAAATCATCGGAAAAAGCGAGTACCCCGTTGCAATTGACCCTAGCCGCGTTGGCGCATACGCGCCTGATACCAAATCTGGGGCAGGCTATTTCTACGATGATGTGCTTGAGTACCGAGTTTGGCTACATCCGGACAAAGGGGCCGAGCCTGTGAACGGCAGCAATGACTACTTCGTTGCTTTCGCCCAGTATGAGCGAGCGAAAGACTTCTCGCAGAAGACATCGGGAGCAGAGGCTCCATTGGTGCTGGTTCGCCAGCTTGAATGGATAGACGAGCCAAAGCGAGGTCAGTTCATCCCAGAAAAAGAGGAGCGCGTTACTGAATGGCAGGTTGTGTGGCTCAAGGGTGGCAAGCGAACAGCTAAAAGCATTGAAGAATTTCTGAAACATCCCTATGAAGCTGGTCCCAACGAATGACCAGCAACGCTTATTGGAGCGTTCCGATTAAACCGCCGATCCGTCAATTACTATTTAAGCAACACTCGGGGTACGGTATTGAACTTATTGGCCTTCCCTTGCCCACAAAATCTTCGTGTTGCCCATAAAATCGGCCGAAAGACTCAGTATTTAGGCAAAGCCCCGGAACTCCGTCCCCGATCTTTTGCCGGAACTTCATATGCCAGTGCCCAAATATCCAGATCTACCTCGAGCATTGCATTCAGAGCTTGCCCCGGTGCGAGTTGGAACAAGCCCCTTATGCACGAGGCTGCAAGAGAGCAGAGCCTGTATCGCTTGGTCAGGCCCGTCGATCTCTGGTTTCAGCTCCGAGTACAGATCGACGGTTCAAATCCAGATGCCCCTCGTACGAATCTAGAGCCTGTTGCGCCTCTTGAAGGGAATTCCTGTCCGCATACAATTGATCCCAAGCACCTTCCGCTTCGTATTGTCATTCCGGACCGTTCCCAACCGGGTGCATCGTCACTGAACTGAGCTGCTTTCGGAGTTCAAACGCCGATGTAGCCACAAGCACCAGACAACGGTCCACCGCTTCTCTGATAGCGCGAATTGCATAGCCTTTGTGGATTGTATTTCCAATTTCCAAATTGGAAATCATAGTCTATAATAAAGACATGCAAGGCCAGGATATTGCGCTACTGCTCAAACTCGCCATTCTGGACGATCCGCGTGCGCAGTCGAAGAGTTTGGCCGAGAACCTTTACATCTCTCAATCAGAGGTGTCGAAGGCCCTGAAACGCTGTGTGGATGCGGGCCTGCTTTACACGTCGGGCGCTGAAAAGCGAGTGAACCGATCCGCGCTCATGGAATTCCTTACGCACGGATTGAAGTACACCTTTCCGCCGGCAAGAGGCTCGATGGTTCGTGGCGTTCCCACAGCTACGGCGGCCGAACCGCTCAAATCGCGCTTCCTGGAGGATCGCGAACCGCCCCCGGTCTGGCCGCATGCACAAGGAAAAGTTCGAGGCATTTCGCTCGCTCCTCTCTACAGCGGTGCGCCCAAAGCTGCGCTGCGAGATCCCAGGTTCTACAGTGTCCTCGCACTTTGCGATGCGATCCGCAGCGGAAGAACGCGCGAACGAAACCTCGCAGTAGAGCTCCTCGGGAAGGAGATTAATGCCTGACCCCGAACCTCCCCCTGCTGGAAGATGCGGTCCGCAAACTTGGGAAGCTTGGTGACCAAAACTGTAGGAGTTCATGACGTCCTCCTGGAAGCACTTCGACCTCTCGAGAAAAGGATCAATGTCGCCTTCGTTTACGGCTCCTTGGCACGATCTGGCGAACACGCTGCGAGTGACGTCGATCTGATGATCGTGGGCAGGGTTCATTTCGCAGATGTAGTGGAGCATTTAGCCGAAGCACAAAGATCTCTGAATCGGGAGATCAACCCAACTGTGTACTCGACCAGCGAATTCCGGGACAAATTGAGGGGAAATTTTCTGAAGACGGTTCTCACGGGAAAGAAGCTGTTCTTGATCGGAGATGAGAGTGACGTTAGAGATTTGGGCAAGCAATAAGATGGCTCGAAAAGCTCGACTCTGATCGCGCTGAGATCGAGAGGCTGTTTCAGATCGCCGATGGACATTTCTCTGACTATCAAAAAGCCGTTGCGAGTGGAATATCTTCTGATACCCAGTTGAGTTTGGCATATGACGCCATTCGTGCGTCGGCCACTGCTGCCCTGCGAGCGAGCGGATATCGGGTGGTTCGCGGAGGCGGAGGTGAACATTACCGGACCATCGAAGCACTCGAGTTCTCGATCGATCCGGAACGGAAGCTCATCCCGGTGCTCGATAAACTCCGCCGTAAGCGCAACACCGGTGCTTACGACGACTATGGGCTCGTGTCTCAGGGGGAAGCAGAACACGCTGGGAAGCTCGCCGTTCGGATTCGCAAGCAGGTCGAAGAGTGGATCCGCTAGAATCACGCAGACAAGATCTGAAATTGAGCCCTAGCTATTCTTCCTGGGTCAAGGTGTGTTCAATTCAATTTCGGACGGGTTACGTATCCAGTGTTTGGCAGCGATTGGATCTGAGAACGCCCTTTTCTCAGATGTAAGCGTCCATTTCGATAGACCCGGACCTTAGGTGGATGTTAGGCCACTTCGCAGCGCGCTCGGCACTCTGATGGATCTTGCCCCGACGCTGGCGCCGCCAGCAGAAGGCTATCGCTGAGCAATTTATGGCCAGCATCTGTGCTAATCGCGGCTCTCAGATGGAACCACAGCGATACGGGGCTTTGCATCTACTGGTTCGGTTGGTATCTTGGGTGACGCGGAATCCGAACGCCGTGCCGGTGACGCCGTGCAGGGCGGCCACGTGGCATCCCGGACTGGGCGCCGCCAGCGCCGCCGTATCCGGTGGTCGATGCGGTGGCCCGACGCGTATTCCGACTCCTGGGCACGCGGTCATCACGAGGTGGAGCCTGCCGCCGGAACGCCGCGCCGTGCGTGGGCGGCGGCGCGGCCGGCACGGGCCCACCCACCGCCTCCCGCGCGAGGGCGTAGAAGCGCGCCTAGGTGGCGAGCGGGTCCCGCTGGTCGCTTAGGGACCGGGACGCCGGAACGCGGCGGGGGCTTGACCGCCGGCCCCGGACCGCTAGGCCGGCGCACCCGGAAGACCGTGTTGAAGGTGCCGCCGGCGAGTTGCTCACGGTGTCCGCCGCTGGTTGTCCGGGGCACGCCCACCGCCCGCAGCGCGGCATTGAGCCGGACCCGGTCGTCATCGGCCGCGCGATCCCGCCGTGCTCCCTTCGGCCGTCCGGCACCACCCAGGTCACCGGCACCGACCGGTCTCCTACCCACATCCGCGGTGCGAGCAGGTGGGTGTTCGCCGATACGGCGCGCCGGCTTGATGGAACGGCCGCCCTAGGGCGCGGTGTAGCACCGGGCGAGGACTTCCTCCGTCCGCGTTCCGGGCGCGCGGCGTGACCGGCCGGCTTGGCGCGTGCGCCGCGCGGCCTCGGCCGCACGCCCTCGCGGTACTCAGCCGTTCGGGCGGACCCTCCACACCACGGTCATCTCGCCGGTGACCGCCTCGTCCTCGCGCTGGATGGCGATGCTCACCGGGAATCGAGCAGCTCGCCAGCGTTCAGTACCGCGATCAACGTAGGCGATCGGGCGGCTCGGCGTGTGCGGTGGCGGTCACCGGGCCCATGGCGAGCTTCTTGTCGAGCGATCTCGGCGCGCACCGCGAGCGGCACGGCGCGGGAGAACTCGTAGCCGAACGCCGCGAGCGCGATCACTCAGATAGCTGATAAGGCCAGGGTGAACATCGCGCCGGCGTGCGGGCCGCGGACGTGGTTGTGGTAGTCGGGCTGGTCGGGCAGCCGGACGACCGCGCGCTCCGCCATAGTTGTCCAGGTACTCCAGATTCCAGGGTGCGGGCCGTCGGGAGCGGTCGCCGCTGAGCATCTCGCCGATGAGGGCGTGGGTCTCAGACTGCGCGGCATGTTACCAGTAGGTAGCGCGGCACCCAGGCCCGCCGGACACCCGGTCCCCGTTGGGTTTGCCGCCATGGGGGGGGGAGACCAGCGGCGCCCGGGCGGGCAGCGAAACCCGTCGAACCGCCGCGAGCAGCGGCCGCGGAACCCGTACCAGAAACCGCCGGGCGGCGCGTACCCGCCACAGCCGCCCCAACAGCCTTACGGCACACCGCGGTCCGGCACACCCCGCCGCCGAGCCAGGCGGGACCTCCGGCCTCCCCCTTCGGTCCGGCCCCGCAGCCGTGGGGAGCGCCGGGTCCGGCCGCCCGGCCGCAGGGGCCGCCGACCGACGCCGCGAAACCGTCGTGGCGGCGGCGCTGAGCCGGGGTCGTGGTGCTGGCGGCCGGCGTGACGGCGGTGCTGATGACCAGGGGCGGCGGCGGGATGCGCGCGGTCGCACGTCTCGTCGAGCCTGGGTTCGGCACCGCCGGCCCTCGGGGCGGCGGCGGGACCGCCGACAGCGACGACAAGGACCCACCGTGCCCGGCTGGCAGGTGGGAGGCGCCCAGATATAGCGGCCTACGACGTGCCGGGGAGCTGGGTGGTGAAGGGGTCATCCTGGTACGACGTGTTCGGCGACGCGGACGGCAACCCGAAGATCGCCGTCACCGGCGCGGCCCATCTCCAGGAGGACTTCTGCGGCCTGGGATCCCCGCTGGCGGGCGCCGGCGTGCGCCGGCCCCCAGCACGCCACCAGCCTGCCGAGTGCCGCGCACGACGACGCAGTCTCCACCACCTTCTACGAGCTTCTTCAACGACTTCAAGGAGCCAGAGGGCGGCTGCATGCACCGCGCCCGTCCCGTTGGGCGGCCGGGCGCGGCCTGCACGGCTACCTGGCCACCGCCTCGGAGTCGTTCGGGAAGCCGGGCAGGTGCACCAGGAACGGCACGGTCTTTGTGGTCGCGTGGTGTGCGCCCCCAGAGGTGAGCGAGTGAATTATGTAAAAAAACACCTCAGCCTGGGCGCCGCCTACCGACACAGCCTCATAGCCACCGTCGAGGCGAGCCTGCGCGCCGACTGGAAAAGCGGGGCTAAGGCCGGGGGGCGGGTTTCGCCGACGCCTCCTTGGGACGTCATCGATCACGTTCGATGCCTTGACCCCGCCCCGCTTCTCCGCGTGATGTCGGGGCTCCGAACTGCTGATTCCTTCTTGAGGAGGCGGCGTGACGAGCTTCACAGCCCCGGGTGTCGGGGGTGGAAACCCGGTCCATCGACTACGTGCCGCTGCCGAGCGGCACGGCAAGTTGTGGCACCTGGGGCCGCTGTGGTTCATGTCGAACGCGCAGATCGCCACGCTCGCCGTCGGCCTGATCAGCATCTCGACCGGCGGCAACCGGTCTGGTCGCTGATCGCGATCGTCTCCGGGAGCGCTCGGCACGTTCTTCATGGCGTTCCACTCGGCCCAGGGCCCGCAGTTGGGCCTGCCGCAGATGATCCAGTCCCGCCCCGCAGTTCGGCTACATCGGCGCGCTGCTGGTCTGGTTGTTCGCCTACGTGCAGTACGCCGGCTTCAACGTCTTCAACACGATCCTGGCCGGCCACGCGATGAACAAGGACCGCCCACGGCGGGGTAAAGTCTGGGTCGCGAGCACCACGTGCTGGCGTTCGTCATCGCACTGATCGGGTACGACCTCATCCACCGCGCGGAGCGATGGCTCACCTACCTTTCCTCGTCATCTTCGGCATTTTCACCATCGGCGGTCTTCTTCCTGCACTACCCGGCCGGCGCGTTCACCTTCGCGGCTTTAAGTGGACGCCGTTCCTGGCCCAGTTCGGCGTGGTCGCCGGCTATCAGATCAGCTGGGCGATCTACGTCTCGGACTACTCGCGCTACCTGCCGCCGAACGTGAGCGTACGGCCGACCTTCTACTGGACGTACTGGGGCTCGGCGATGGGCGGGGCGTGGCTGATGGTCCTGGGCGCGTGCTGGCGGCGCTGGGCCGGCGACAGCTTCGACACGTCGGCATCGATCAACGCGGCCGGGGACAAGGTCTTCACGGGTTCGGCGCGATCGTGCTGATCCTCGCGGCGCTCGGCCTGGTATCGGTCACGGCGCTGAACATGTACGGCGGTTCGCTGACGCTGATCAGCGCCATGATCGTTCAGCAGGTGCAGCCCACCGACGATGCGCGTCATCACGATGGGCATCACGGCTGGGCTGTCACTCGTGGGTGCGCTTGCGGCGACCGCCACTTCCTCACCAACTTCAGCAACTTCCTGCTGCTCGTGCTCTACCTGTTCATCCCGTGGACCGCGGTCAACCTGGTCGACTACTACATCGTCCGGCGCGGGCACTACGCCATCGCCGAGATCTTCAACCCGCACGGCATGTACGGACGGTGGGGCTGGCCATCGCCTGCCTGGTCGGCTTCGCAGCGATGGTCCCGTTCTTCTCGGTCGAGCACGCTGTACATCGGGCCGGTGGCCAGCGCGTTCGGCGGCGCCGACATCTCGCTGTTCATCTCGGCTTGCCGGTCTCCGATCCTCTACTGGTTGTTCGCCCGGACGCTCGACGTCGCGGCCGGAGAGCACCGTCGCGAAGCGGGAGGCGGCGGACCTGGACGTGGCCGACGATTGCGGCACGGTGTGACCCGCTGAGACACGGCGGCGCGCCACCCTCGCACCGACAAATCAAGCCGATGTTCATGTTCTGCCTTGACCAGCATCTTGCTCACCCGCAGGTACCCGCTGCTCCCCGTCCGACGCGAACACCAATGGCCCCGCCGCCCAGATCATCGCACAGACGCTCCGTCGGCGCTCGCCACCACCAAGACGTACCTGCCCGGACTCGCCCAACATGGTCACTTCCCATGTCCTTCACCACTCTTCACAAGCCAGCTCTATCTGGGCGGCATGGACCTGGTCGCAATCCAGGCCACCTTCGGGCATGCCTGGATCGCCACGACCATGCAGTACGTGCATATTCGCCGAACCCGTATCAAGACATCGATCGCAGGTCAGCAGCGTGCCGTCGCCCGTTTGAAGGGATTGCCGAGATGACCGGACAGCCGCGATCAAGTTGAACCTGCGCCTGGCAGCCGCCAACCGCGACCATCTGGAAGGCCAGCGAGCTGCAGCGGATGCTCGCCGACTACGGGCTGATCGTCGGCGCGGGAAGCTGTCGGCTATGATCCGGGGACCCCGGCGAGCATCGCGAGCTATTGTGTTCCGACCTGAACGTCATCTGCACCGTGCTCGGCTGCGGGGTAGAGGAACTCCTGATCCCGCAGCCGGAGCTGGTGAAACGGATCGACGGCGGGGCGAGAACCACAGGCCGTGGCATCCTCGTCGCAGGGCGGGCCGCCGTGACGCCCAAGCGCCGGGACGGGCGGTGGCTGCCGCCGGCCTGAGGTGCCGCCCGAGGAGACGGCTAACAGCACCGCCCAGCTGCATTCGACTGCCTGGCCTGGGGAGTCCTGGGCGCCCGCCACTGCACGGCATGCGGAGTATGGCGGCACCAACTCCCGAGCGACAGGCTGTGTTAGGATGCGGCCGTGTGCTCGCGGTCAAGGACGGCCACTGCCGGCTGTGCTGGCAGCAGGCCCGCCGCGAATCCCAGCTAGCAATTGGCGGAGGCCGGTGTGTGGCGCCGCTTGGCTCAGTTGCGTCTGTGCTAGCTAGGATGAGGCGGGCCTGCTGCCAGCACCACAGGCAGTGGCCGTCCTTGACCGCGAGCACACAGCCGCATCCTGAACACAGCTGTTCGCTCGGGTCGTTGCCGCCATACTCCGCATGCCGTGCAGCGGCGGGCGCCCAGGACTACCAGGCCGAGGCAGTCGATGCAGCTGGCAGCACCGTCACCGATCCTCGGGGCGGCACTTGGCCGGCGGGAGCGATCGTCCGTCCCGGCGCTTGGTCATCACCGGCGGCCCGCCCTGCGACGGGGACCGCGCGGCGGGCTGGTCCTGCCGCTCGTCGATCCGTTTCACCAGCTCCGGCTGCGGGATCAGGAGTTCCTCGACCCGCAGCCGAGCACGGTGCAGATGACGTTCAGGTCGGACAGCTTGATGCTCGCCGGGTCTCCGGACCACAGCCCTGACAGCTTCCCGGCGCTCGCGATCAGCCCGTAGTCGGCGAGCGTCCGCTGCAGCTTCCTGGCCTTCCAGATGCCGCGGTTGGCGGCTGCCAGGCGCGGGTTCCGCTTCCGTCGCGGCTGTGCAGCATATCGGCAATCCCTTCAAACGGGCGACGGCACGCTGCTGACCTGCGATCCAGGCGTCCTTGGGATATCGACTTCGGGGACATGGCGCGTACTGCATGGTCGTGGCGATCCAGGCATGCCCAAGGTGGCCTGGATCACGATGAGGTCCATGCCGCCCAGATAGAGCTGGCTTGCGCAGAAGTGGCGAAGGGGCATGAGAGAAGTGACACACGTAGGGCCAGTACGGCAGGTACATCTCGGCGGCCTTGGCCAGCGCCGACCGGAGCGTCTCGTCACCGACCAGGGAGGCGGTGCCATCGGTGTTCCTGCGTCAGACAGCAGCAGCGGGACGCCTCGCGGTAAGCCAAATACGTGGTGGTGTTGTTCTTTACTTCGTTCAGGTTTACGTATTGCTAAGCCTAATATTATAAGCCAAATTGAAAGAAGACTCCGAATCAAGATAAAACGCCACAATCTTATCAGGACCGCCAGGTTTCAAAGCAGCATAGAGGGTTTCAGTGCCAAAAGACGCTCCCACATCAAAAAAAGTACAACCTGGCTCGAAGCAGTGATCCAATCCAGGATTTCCGGCTCTCGTGCTTCCCAATTTTTAAAAGTGTTATAAACCCCCACTTGGTTCAAGGGCATAACAACTTTTATAGGCACCCCGCGTACTATTTGTTGGGGAACGGGCAGAAGTTCGTTCCAAAAAATAGAATGTTCTTCTTGGAACATCTGGTTTTCTCAATGAAAAACGCCAGAATCGCATTGATCGGGCCAAAGACAATTTTTTCCCACCCCCGGGACTGTTGCTCCCGGTTGCCTATTCCATTTGGCATGAGAATCTCTCTGAGCTCAGGTGCAAAAACGCCGCTGCAGCTTAACTCATTTAATAGGTTAAGCATAAAAAATCCCGCCTCTATTTATTCCCAGGCGAAAAGCTTATCAAGTTTTGCGCGCGCGCGCGCGCGCGCGCGCGCGCGCGCGCGCGCGCGCGCGCGCGCGCGCGCGCGCGCGCGCGCGCGCGCGCGCGCGCGCGCGCGCGCGCGCGCGCGCGCGCGCGCGCGCGCGCGCGCGCGCGCGCGCGCGCGCGCGCGCGCGCGCGCGCGCGCGCGCGCGCGCGCGGCGCGCGCGCGCGCGCGCGCGCGCGCGCGCGCGCGCGCGCGCGCGCGCGCGCGCGCGCGCGCGCGCGCGCGCGCGCGCGCGCGCGCGCGCGCGCGCGCGCGCGCGCGCGCGCGCGCGCGCGCGCGCGCGCGCGCGCGCGCGCGCGCGCGCGCGCGCGCGCGCGCGCGCGCGCGCGCGCGCGCGCGCGCGCGCGCGCGCGCGCGCGCGCGCGCGCGCGCGCGCGCGGCGCGCGCGCGCGCGCGCGCGCGCGCGCGCGCGCGCGCGCGCGCGCGCGCGCGCGCGCGCGCGCGCGCGCGCGCGCGCGCGCGCGCGCGCGCGCGCGCGCGCGCGCGCGCGCGCGCGCGCGCGCGCGCGCGCGCGCGCGCGCGCGCGCGCGCGCGCGCGCGCGCGCGCGCGCGCGCGCGCGCGCGCGCGCGCGCGCGCGCGCGCGCGCGCGCGCGCGCGCGCGCGCGCGCGCGCGCGCGCGCGCGCGCGCGCGCGCGCGCGCGCGCGCGCGCGCGCGCGCGCGCGCGCGCGCGCGCGCGCGCGCGCGCGCGCGCGCGCGCGCGCGCGCGCGCGCGCGCGCGCGCGCGCGCGCGCGCGCGCGCGCGCGCGCGCGCGCGCGCGCGCGCGCGCGCGCGCGCGCGCGCGCGCGCGCGCGCGCGCGCGCGCGCGCGCGCGCGCGCGCGCGCGCGCGCGCGCGCGCGCGCGCGCGCGCGCGCGCGCGCGCGCGCGCGCGCGCGCGCGCGCGCGCGCGCGCGCCGCGCGCGCGCGCGCGCGCGCGCGCGCGCGCGCGCGCGCGCGCCGCGCGCGCGCGCGCGCGCGCGCGCGCGCGCGCGCGCGCGCGCGCGCGCGCGCGCGCGCGCGCGCGCGCGCGCGCGCGCGCGCGCGCGCGCGCGCGCGCGCGCGCGCGCGCGCGCGCGCGCGCGCGCGCGCGCGCGCGCGCGCGCGCGCGCGCGCGCGGCGCGCGCGCGCGCGCGCGCGCGCGCCGCGCGCGCGCGCGCGCGCGCGCGCGCGCGCGCGCGCGCGCGCGCGCGCGCGCGCGCGCGCGCGCGCGCGCGCGCGCGCGCGCGCGCGCGCGCGCGCGCGCGCGCGCGCGCGCGCGCGCGCGGCGCGCGCGCGCGCGCGCGCGCGCGCGCGCGCGCGCGCGCGCGCGCGCGCGCGCGCGCGCGCGCGCGCGCGCGCGCGCGCGCGCGCGCGCGCGCGGCGCGCGCGCGCGCGCGCGCGCGCGCGCGCGCGCGCGCGCGCGCGCGCGCGCGCGCGCGCGCGCGCGCGCGCGCGCGCGCGCGCGCGCGCGCGCGCGCGCGCGCGCGCGCGCGCGCGCGCGCGCGCGCGCGCGCGCGCGCGCGCGCGCGCGCGCGCGCGCGCGCGCGCGCGCGCGCGCGCGCGCGCGCGCGCGCGCGCGCGCGCGCGCGCGCGCGCGCGCGCGCGCGCGCGCGCGCGCGCGCGCGCGCGCGCGCGCGCGCGCGCGCGCGCGCGCGCGCGCGCGCGCGCGCGCGCGCGCGCGCGCGCGCGCGCGCGCGCGCGCGCGCGCGCGCGCGCGCGCGCGCGCGCGCGCGCGCGCGCGCGCGCGCGCGCGCGCGCGCGCGCGCGCGCGCGCGCGCGCGCGCGCGCGCGCGCGCGCGCGCGCGCGCGCGCGCGCGCGCGCGCGCGCGCGCGCGCGCGCGCGCGCGCGCGCGCGCGCGCGCGCGCGCGCGCGCGCGCGCGCGCGCGCGCGCGCGCGCGCGCGCGCGCGCGCGCGCGCGCGGCGCGCGCGCGCGCGCGCGCGCGCGCGCGCGCGCGCGCGCGCGCGCGCGCGCGCGCGCGCGCGCGCGCGCGCGCGCGCGCGCGCGCGCGCGCGCGCGCGCGCGCGCGCGCGCGCGCGCGCGCGCGCGCGCGCGCGCGCGCGCGCGCGCGCGCGCGCGCGCGCGCGCGCGCGCGCGCGCGCGCGCGCGCGCGCGCGCGCGCGCGCGCGCGCGCGCGCGCGCGCGCGCGCGCGCGCGCGCGCGCGCGCGCGCGCGCGCGCGCGCGCGCGCGCGCGCGCGCGCGCGCG
>CAWKNV010000008.1:0-405577 GCA_963851155.1 uncultured Acidobacteriaceae bacterium | reverse complement strand
GGCTGACCTGAAGCTGCCGGGCGGTTACGCGACTGCTGGCTTCGGGTGCGGCTGTATCAGCCGATGCATCTGTTTGGTTCGCCGAGTCGATGGCTCCTCAGCCCTGCTCGTCGCGTTCTTCGTCCTGCCCGCCGCGTCGACGGAGCGCTCGCTCGGCGATCCCGCCGGAGAGCCTGCCCTGGACCGATCTGGCCCGGTCAAGGGCCTCGTTACCGAGCCGCCAGGAAACCTCGACGCGTTCTGCTCCGGTCTCGAGCACCTTGTCCTTGACATCCGAGGCCGCCTCCACCCAGCGCCTTGCTTCCAGCGACGGCCTGCCGGACTTGATCCCGATCCGCCCGTGGAAGTCAGCGACGGAACTCGCGACATGTTCCCTCGACTGCGCGACAGCCGGAGACATCGCCGGGTGCAGCAGCACCTTCGTATTGGCCGTGCCCGCCGCCGCATCCATGCGGGCCATCAGGCGCTCGGTGCTCCGCGAGATGGTGTCCAGCCGCTCCTGCCGGGAAGCCTTCAGGCCGAGGCGATGCCCGTCCAGATCGTCCGGAGCCGCCTCCAGTACCCGGTCGAGTTCGAGCACCGCGATTGCGTCCTGCAACTGGAAGCAACGAGCAAGGACGACGAGCCAGCTCTGAACCTTGGACTCGGCCTCCTGCGCCATCTTGGCGAGATCACCGATCTTGGCCTTGCCCTCCATCTTCTCCGCGAGTGCATCGAGCTGCTGCAACGCATACGCCTGGGTTCGCGTGATCGTCGTGGGCGTGGCCTGCACCTTCGACCACGTGACCTCGTTGACTCGGCCGGTGTGCTCGCGGATGGCCATGGCCTCGTCGATGTCCATGCCCGCTCCGATCATGTCCGCCCGCACAGCGTCCTCCTGAGCGCGCAGCACGTCGTCGACCTTCTCGTCGATCTTTGCGAGGTAGTCGATGATCTCGTCCATAGTCTGCTGCATCGCTAGCTGCGCCATGATCCCCGCGGCACCAGCCAGGATCGCCGGGTTGGTCAGAAGCGTTCCAGGCCCCCGCTCGAATTGGACCAGTTTCGTGATCCGGCCACCGGGCTTCGTCACCACGCCCATGCTGAGACCTGTGGTCGAATTCTTCATCAGCCCGTACTTCTCGACGGCCTGCGCGGACTCCTTGGTCATCTTCACCCAGCGACCCGAGTTGGCCGCGATCTCGGAACCTGCCTGGGCGACCGCGGCCCCGGTACCAAGGACGGCTTCGAGCCGGGGCAATCCCAGATCCCTCGACGACAGCCCTTCAGTGACGAGGAAGCCTTCGACAGCGGCCGAATTCCCGATGACCGCTAGGCCATCACCGTCGCTGATCAGCTGAATCTCGTCATCCATCGTCCGCTCCTGAAGCGTGGGCAAGGAGAACCCTGAGCCGCCAGGCCGTGCGAAGGGTGAGCGTGGAGGTGTCATCTCCACTGCGTTCTTCATCGCCTGATTCAGTCGGCGTCCAAGCGGTCGCCGCAGGCCAGGTGAGTTCGTTGAAGATGCTAGTCCAGTTGCTGATCCTTCCGGCCAGGTTCGCTGTTTCCTGAAACTCTGGCGAACAAAACCAATCTGTCGGACCACCCTCGAAGGCACCCGCCGGTGACGGCCACATATTGTCCGGCTAATGGAATGGGCAGGCGAGTTCCTCCCAGGGCACTGGAATCGACTGCAGCTGTCCCACTGCCGCCGCACCCCAGGCAGCGCCGACCTGCAACGCCGTGGCCATGTCGTCGCCGCTTAGCAGCCCGTGCAGCAAGCCGACGATAAACGCATCACCGGCCCCTGTCGCGTCTACCTGTTCGGCTGCGACGGCGTCAACGTGCAGTTCGTCGGAAGCGCCGTAGGCGTCCGCGCCCTCCCGCCCCCGGGTCACTACCGCCCACTCGAGCCGGTCACCCGATACGGAGCGCACGGTCTCGAACGTTCCTGCCGAAGCGACGTCGTGGTATTGCGTCTCTGACCCGACCACGACGGTCGCGGGCCATGCTGTCACGCCAGGTGCCGGGGGAGACGTCACGAGAAGAGCCGATTCAGCTGAGGCCGCTGTGCTGACTGGGTACCTTGTGTATCCCTCGACGTAGACGCAATCGGCTGACCTCAAATCCGGCCCGTGTGCGGGCAGGAAAGGCGACGGCCCGGGCCCGCTGTCCACCGCGATGATCGTGCGCTCGCCCGTGTCGTCGAGCAGGATGAGGGTGCGCGGGGACGCGGCATCGGCACGGAACGTGTACTCGGTATCGACGCCGTGCTGTTCGAGTCCGGCCAGGAGATGCTCGCCCATCGCGTCCCGGCCGACCGGTCCGACGAGGCGCACGTGATGCCCGGCCGAGCTGAGCCCGCAGGCCACGTTGGCCGAGCTCCCGCCGATGCGCCAGCCCAGCGCCTCGGCATTAACGTGGTCGCCCGGGACAGGGATGTGCTGAACACGCAGGACGACGTCCGCCGCGACGACGCCGAACACAACGACCTCAGCCATCTGCGCTGGCTGTCTTTCATCCGGGGCCCGGGGACCAGACGGCGCACCTGACCTGCAGCGCTTTTCTGCATGCCGAGATTACCGGGTGGCTCAGGAAGGCCTGACCGGCGGGTCGTCGCGGGCGCTGGATCTTGGTGAGCCTGTACCGCTGTCCCCGCACTTGGCGGCACAGGCCATGGGCGTCCGGTCCTACCGGGCGGTCAGCTCCCGGAGCAGGAGCGCGGACTGGGCCGGGCTGAGCGCGAATGTCCTCAGCTGCTCGAACACGCGGTCATAAGCGACAAGGTCGGCTTTTCCTTCCAAGAGGACTCCTCCGCCGGCGCCGCCCAGGTAGGCAACTCCCAGCCTGGGTGCCGCTGAGAACTGCAAGATGGCCAGCGAGCCGACGTCGGCAGCTGGGTGCGCCCCGCAGGCGAACGGCAGGATCTGGATGGCGTCCACGGCGCTGCCGCCGCTAATCCTGGCGAGCATCTCGAGCTGGCTCCGCATCACCGCCTGGCCGCCGACTTCCTGGCGCAGCGCCGCCTCCCCGATGACCACGTGAAAATCCGGCCTGCGTTCGCCGAGGATCGCCTTCTGCCGGGCCAGCGTTGCTCCGACGGCCCTGTCCCGCGCGCCGCCATCCGCGAGGCCCGGATCGGCCTCGGCCAGGGCCCGCGCGTACGCCGGGGTCTGCAGCAATTCGGGTATCCGCTGGGCCTCGTAGGCCGAGATCCTCGAGGCCCAGGCCTCGAGGATCAGGTAGTCCTGGTAGGCGCCGGGCAGGAGGTCGGCGTAGGTCGTGTACCACCCCTGCGCATGGCGCGGGTTCGCCACGTCGGTCAAGATGACCTGCTGTTTTTCGCCGATGCCGTACTCGGTAAGCAGGTCTCGCAGCTCATTATGCCGTATTCCGCGCTGCCCGGTCTCGATCCTGCTGATCTTCGAGCGGTCGCAGTCCAGGATCCGGGCCGCGTCCTCGAGTGTGTAGCCCAGATGCTCGCGGTACCAGCGCAGTGCCCCGCCTACGAGCCGTCGCCGTACTGGAGGTGTTGAGGTCACGATGAAATCACCCTTCGCTCTGGTGTCGTCCTGGATGTGCCGGAGGGTTGCCGCCCTTACGACATAATTTAAGCTACTAGTTCATGGTCCCCAGTATCAACCTGTCGCCACCTATGCCGGGGCGGTGCTAGCGATCAGACCTGAAGGAGACCGCGCGCCACACGGATAATGCGCTCGGCAGTGCGCTGGCTGGTGTTCCATCGCGCGGCCAGTCCCGCTGCTGAGGGCTGGGTGCCGGAACGGAGTTCGGACAGGACGTAGGTGAGCCGTTCGTCGCCCGCGTACGGGTGCGGCTTGGCGGGGGCGCCAGGGGTGCCGGGCTTGTGGCCGCCCCTCGGACCTTCGCGGTTGTCGGCGGCCGTCCACACCGTCGAGCGCTTCCACAGCGGGGCGCGCCGGCCCTTACTGGTCGTGCCGTAGGCGTCGGGCTCGGGAAAGTAGCCCAGGCGACGGTTGGCGTGGATCACGTCACGGCTGGCGTACCGCAGCATGCGCGCCGCCTCCGCGGCGTCAACCAGGTCATCAGGATCGCCAGCCCAGTCGACCTGGGTGAGCGACTCGACTTTGCCGCGCAGGTATCCCTCATGCCACGCGGTCCACTCATCTTCGTACCAGTAGTCCGTCCGGCCGATCCGTCCGGCCTTCTCCGGGTGCCCCGTCCTGGCACGGTTGCGGTACCAGCCATCGACGGTGGTCCGCGGGACTCCGCGCGCCGCCATGTCGGCGCGGCTGATCACCGGGCGCCCGTTGATGGCCGGAATGAGAACTACCTCCTCGCTGGCCCTATCCGCTGACACGGCAGGAAGCGATCCGGCCTGGACAATGGCCGTCCCGGGCATGTCAGTCCGACGGTGTCCGCACTATATAGGCCGGCAAGCGGGCCATCTAGAATCCCGTGCAAGCTCCGTGGCGTCTGATGCCACCTCTGGTGGGCGTCCTGGAGCGTCGCGGGGCCAGGCGGCCGCGCGGGACCTTTGCCGAGGCGCTGCTCGCAGTGCCGCCCTCTGGGGCGGGCCCGCCGGCCGCCGCAAGCAAATCGTTCTCGGGTCGTCTGCTACCCCGAACGGCATCGTGGCAGCGGCGCTCGCACCTGATGCTTCGTAGTCTGCCGCGTCTGGGACCTGGACCGCGCCGGTCAGGTCCACCGACGGCGCTCCCAGGGGCCGACCGTCCGCTGGATCTGGCGCACTTCAGCAGCGCCCATCGCGGCAGATGAGGACAGTGTTCAGGCGGGATCGGCACGTATATTCATGCAGGTTTGATGTGCTGGTCGGCTGTGAGTCGATGGCTATAGCCCGGCCTCTGTGTCACGAGGGCTCGCGAGCGGAAATGCCCCAGGCGGTCGCGTGGGGCATGTGCTCGATGTTGTTACTGTGGTTATGCAAGCTGGCGAAACTCCAGCTTGGATCTAAATTTCGTGCGGACATTGACGTGCTCGATTTATCGCAGTGCCCGCTGCTTATAATTGTGCTGAACGGCTGCTTTACGTGACGATACGTTGCCAGCCATGCACAGGGGGCGGATGTGGGCTTGTGGGCTCGGTTGGGCGTGACCGCCGTCGTGACACTTGGCTTGAGTGCTGGGTTGTGGGCAGTGCTGCAGACCGTGGGCATCGACCAGGTGATTGGCGCCGGAGCCGCTGCAGGCCTGGCAGCGGTTCTGGCCGCCTTGGGTGCCACGTGGGTGGCAAGGGCACGCGACAGTTCTGAACTCACGCCTACGGACGGTGTAAACGTATCAAGATCACCGTATGGTCATGCCGTCGGCGAGGCACACGGTCCGGTGTTCGGGCCGGGTGCCAATTTCAGTGGTGCTGTGGTGACCATTCATCCTCGACCAACGAGCGAGGGAGCCGTGACATCGACACCAGACGATGTCACAAGTCGAGTCGGTCGGAACGTGATTAGGCTTCAACCACCCCCTCCACCCGAGCTTGCCGTCCATCGGGAGCCTGAACTATCCACGATGCGGCGGAACCTGGTCCAGCGTCCCGATGCGATTCTCGCTGCGCTAGCGGGTGCGCCAGGGAGCGGCAAGACCGTACTGGCTCAACAACTCGCTGCAGACAGCGCGGTAAGGGCCAAGTATCCGGCTGGAACTCTGTGGGTCTCGGCGGGCCTGGAACAGACTTCCGCAGAACTACTGGCCGTCCTACAGGATGCACATGAGCGAATAACTGGTCGACGGACTGGCCTGCAAACAATTGAACAGGTTAGCCTCCAGCTACGAGAGGCTATTGCAAATATACAACTACTGGTCGTGCTCGATAATGCCTGGCATTCCTGGCAGCTCGATCCATGGGTGAAAACGTGTTCGGGAATTGCATCGCTCCTCATCACGACACGCGACAAAGCAACTGTCCCCGCCGCCGCCACCGTCGTCGATGTGGGGCTAATGCCCGATCATGAGATGCGCAGTCTGCTGTCGATCGAACTGCCTACTCAAAATGACCAATCAATGCTGCGCCTCATTCGCCGGATTGGCGGTTCGCCCCTTCTTGGTTCGCTAGTAAGAAGCGCAATGGCCGCGGCGATCAGGGACGGGGACGATCCCGCCCGATCTTCCAAGTTGATCGAGGAGCTCCTCGAACGACAGGGGTGGCTGGCCTTTGACGCCCACGGGCAATATCGGAATATTCAGGCCGGGCTGAACCTGGTTCTTAGCAGGTACGCGTTGCAGCCATCGGCTTCAACTGCGACGACGCTCACTGGCACCCTCGCTATCTTTCCGCCCGATATGAACATTCCCGTTTCGATAGTAGGTGATCTCTGGAGCGAGCTCGCCGACCTTAGTATGTCCGAGACGCGCTCCTTGTGCCGACGCCTCTCCGAACTTTTCGTCGTCCGCTACCTATCAACACCAGTGGAGACGGTACGCGTTCATGACGTGCTGCACGACATTCTCCGTGCGGAGCATGCAGACAATCTCGTGGGATGGCACAGGAATTTGCTAAAGTCCTGGCGGACGAAGAACGTCGACTGGTGGCGAATACCTGCAGAAGACATCTATCAACGGCAAAGGCTCTCCTATCATCTCCAGCGAGCAGGCCTGGGAGGAGAACTCCGCTCCCTGGTCCGCGATTGGCGGTTCCTTGCCAGCCAATTCTTGAGTAGCGGCACATATCAGGTCGATACTGATATCGAGATAGCGGCAGCCGTAACGGCAGGCCCAGAACGTGACCGCATCGAGCTGCTCAGATCGAGGTGCAGTCAAATCTCGCACTTGGTAACACGACTCAGCGAGCCAATCGACATCGCTGAAGTGCTGCGTAATTACGTACTCGATGAAGCTGACATTGTCAACCGTCAGGAAAACCCGTATCATGGAGCGGACTGGGTTTATTTCCGACCCGCCTTGCCGCTTCCTGATTCACCCGATCCGCAACTGATCAGATTCTTTCGCATCGGTGACGAGCACGTTCCTCTCGCCTTCTCATCGGACCAGCAACTGATCTACGGATCGCCTGGAAATGATGTTTATGGCCTCGCCCGACGCCGCTTCGGGCCACCGCCAGAGTCGCTAGGCGCGACGCATGGGCGAGTTACCTGCTGGTCCTTGGATAGTGGACTCCCGCAGGAGACCATAGATACGGGTCTATCTGATGTTACCAGAATTTACCCCTCGCCACAGCGCGGTGAGTTCATCGCGTACGGTTCAGACGACTCGGCCTATGTTGCAGAAGATGAGATACGTTCAGTTCGCCTAGGCTGGCATGTCGCGGTTCACTGGGCCGCAAGGCGAGTGTTGACAAGTAGAGACGACAGCCTCGTGCTGATATCTCTTGACGATTTTATTGAGCATGAAATGCCGATTCCCTGGCAAGGATCCGACCTTTTTGGACGACGCGTTGCCGGGCTTTGTTTTGATGCTGAGGGGCGTCGCTTTGCTGCTGTTTCTCCTTGCGGAGACGTAGCAGTATACGAGACTGAGCGCAAGCTCTTCTGTGGCTCGCGGAGGCAGGTCGACGAGAATCGTCCGAAGCGGTAGACATTACGTTTTCGCCAGCAGGCACCGCATTGCTGATAGGAGATTACTGGGAAGCAGGATGGGTGCGTGACTCAGACACCGGCACCGTTATTACTAGGATAAAAGAAAAGGCAGACGACCTAGCAACTGCCTCCGAAGGATCACTGACTGCCTACGCGAATGATCTGCGCAATCTTACTGTATATGACTTGGTGACGAGTTCAACGGTTTTGGAAATTGCAGATTTTCCTACGACGATCAGCGCCGTGGCCCTTTCGCCTAGCGGTAAAGAAGTTGCGGTCGGTCTCTTCGACGGCGAACTATTCGTGTTTGAAATCAGCAATGGCCGCACAATCCTGGAAAGCAGACAGCATTCATCGCTAATTCGCGGAATCTATTTCATCAATGAAAGTTCGCTGGTATCGCTAGCAGATGACGGGACTGCCGGATTTTGGTTTGTTGACACAACTAGCTCAGCTCCTGTTGCCGGGCGAGAAGTGCCTATTGATGGCGCTTGGAGCAGTCAGGGTGACGCGTTGGCCGTTGTCATGTCGTCCGGCGCGATCGAGTGGCCTAATTTCTCTGGCACCGAAACCCGTAGAAAGAGGATAACTGCAGTCGAAGGCTGGAGCCCAGGCCTGGCGATCGCGGTGGAATCTGCGAGTGGCAAATTGGCCATGGCTACTGGAGACGGGCCGATTGCCATTTATGATCTAACAGGGCATGTAAGCGGATTCTTCGAGCGACATGAGCGATTCGTGACGCAGATCGCGTTTTCGCGAACCGGGCTTGCGGTCAGCGTAGGCGCAGACGACAGGATATTCTGTTGGCGCTGGCCGGAGGCCGAGCTTGTATGGGAAGCCAAGGCCTATAACAGAGGTTTCATCTCCTATCAGACCTCGGCGCGACTGCTGGTCCTCGATGACCGCGTTTACTGCTGCGGACTGGACGGTGTGCTGCGAGTTTATGAGCTGTCGGACGGAAAGCTCCTCGATGAGGTCGAACTACTTACTGGCGCGGTAGGAATGGGTGGACTTACGAGCACACGGCTAGTATTGTGCACCTCTGGAGAGTTTCCGAGCAGCACGCTTGCCGTTGCCGGAATTGGAACTAGCGGCACTCTATTCACTCCAAGTAATGGTAGACTCATTCGGGGTCCGGCGCACGCGGGGGTTTGTACTTCGATTCAAGTTCTGGATGCCGGCGAGGTCGCTGTAACTGGTGGAACTGATGGCGTTGTCGTTAGCTGGACTGGAGATTTGGGAAGTGAGGTCTGGCGAACGAATCTGGGATCTCAGATCACGTTCGTGACTGAAGCCAACAGTGATGATCTGATCGCCGTAGGGTGTGTCGATGGCCGGGTCGCAATCATGAATCCTCGTACGGGGCAGAGAGTAAGGACACTGGCTTTTAACAGTCCGGTATTCGAAGGCGCGTGGGGTCGTGGCGGTGAGGCTCTCATGCTGAAGGGGTCAGCGAAAGCTTATGTGCTGGAACGCGTCCCCTGGCAGCAGGACGAATAGATGTCTGTCTTCCGTCAAGCCGAGGTAATAAGTTGTTGGCGGCTGCGCAGCGACCTTGCTCAGATCGGCTGCGTCTGATCCTCAGGTTTCGTTTTGCCGGCAAGTCAGCGAATCAGCCGATTTCATAGTCGACATCCAACATGCTTATCCCTGCTGCGATCTTTACACGATCTGGTTGTCCTCCGTCGATCAGCATTCGTAATCCGGTAACCTGAGCAAAGCACCCTGGCGGACGCTTTCGACACGAACACCCAGACCGAATTGACTACCGTCGTCATCAGTAGTGGCATACAAGCATCGCATAAGTATGCGATGAGGCGGCGTCCTCATTTCGGCATGTGAGTAAGGTGCCGAGCCCGGTGGGCTCGATATGGCTGGACGGCCGGTAGCCAGCAGACGCCGTCGTCGGCTTGCTGGTGCCGCGTCTGGCCGGTACGTTCCGGGCAGGCTTGTGGCTCGCGACAGGTGGGGAGCACGCCATGGAAGAGGTCGCCGTGGCCGAGGCGCGGGAGCAATGGGCGCAAGGGCTTGTCGTTGACTGCCGAGCGGGCGGCGCGGGCCGCGTGGTGGATGCCGGGTTGCTGCGCCGCTGCTGTACTGAGTTCCGGGATGAGATCGATCCGCGGGGTGTGCGGCTGACGGGCGCGGTGGTCGCCGGGTCGCTGGACCTGGCCGGGCCGGAGGTGCCGTTCCCGCTGCGGTTCGATGACTGTGAGTTCGAGGCGCCGCCTGTGGTGGAGGGCGCACAGCTTCATGAGCTGGCGTTCACCGGCTGCCGCCGGCTTCCTGGGCTGCTGGGGAACGGGGTCCGGATCCGTCGTGATCTTGACCTGTCGCGCTCCCGGGTGGCCGGTGCGCACCCTACTACTGCCAGCATGTCGCAGGGGGCGGCGATCTGGCTGTGCGAGTCCGATATCGGGGGCCGTCTGCTGTGCGCGGCTACCTTCGTCGACTCCGGCGGTCAGCGTTCCATCCAGGCCGACCGGATGGACGTGGCCGGGACGGTCCGCTTCCTGGATCACTTCACTGCACACGGCGAGGTACGGCTGCTGGGAGCGCGTATCGACGGGTCAGTTGACTTCAGCGGCGCGCACGTCTCGTCTTCGGTCGGCCCGGCCCTGGGCATGGGCGATGCCGTCATCGGCGGAAGCGTCTTTCTGGTCCCGGATCTCGCGGGGCGGCGGCCGGTCATCCGGGGCCGCATCGACCTGGCCAGCGCGCGGATCGCGGGCCAGTTCCTGATCCGCGACGCGACCCTTGACGGGCAGGCTGTCGTCCTGGCCGGGGGCACCTACTCCCGGCTGCGGGCTGGCGGCACGGCGCTGAGCGCTCCCCGGTTGACTGTGGGCGCCGAGATGACCTTCGAGCCGGGCTGTGAGGTCAGCGGCGGGATCGACCTGTCGATGAGCGAGCTGAGCAGCCTGCTCATCGACGCGGGCTGCTCGCTGCGCGCGGCGGGGCGTACCGCGCTGGACCTGACCAACGCCGAGCTGCTGTCCACCTTCACCATCGGGCAGAAAGTCCCCGTGGAGGGCACGATACGGCTGAGCGGTGCCCGCATCCACGGCAACCTGTGCCTACGCGGCGCGCGACTCAGCAAGCCGGAACGCGGGTCGCTGGTCGCCGCGCAAGGCGCCCGGATCGACGGCGAGGCCGAGCTGCAGGACCTGGAGGCGGTCGGTGGGGCACTCGGCTTCCGCGCCGCCGTCATCGGCAGCTTCGTCGATCTGAACGGAGCGTCCCTGCGTAACCCGGCCGATCATACGCTGCGGCTGGTCCAGGCGGATGTGAAGGGATCGGTGCGGCTCGGTGAGGGATTCGAATCGAGCGGGAAAGTGGTCCTCAACCGGGCCGAGATCGAGGGCAGGCTGTGGTGCTCGAAAGGACGCGTCGACTGCCCGGCGCCGACCGGGCAGAACATGCACGGCCACGCGATCGAGGCCATCTCCGCGACGGTCCGCAGCGGCATGGAACTCGGCTGGCAGTCGGTCTCGCCGAGCCTCGCCTTCACCAACGCCACGACTTCTTACCTCGCGGATAACCCCGCGAACTGGCCTGCCCGGTTCATCATCTCCGGCTTCAGCTACGACCGCTTCGAGCAGCCGCAGGGCGTCTTCGGGGAACCGCGGCCAGCTGGGGAAGGCAGCCACCGGCCGCCCGGGACAGGCAGCCCTGGGATCACGCAGTCAGGTCCGCGTGGCTGCGCCGTCAGGCGGCCTACGACGCCGGCCTGTACGAGCAGGCAGCGCGGGTCTTCCGCCAGCACGGCTATACCGACGGCGCCAAGACGATCCTGATCGCCCAGCGCAGGCATGCCCGCCAGGCCATCACCGGCCCCCTGGCCTGGCCACGCCGGATACTCGACATCGGCTACGACCTCACCGTGGGGTACGGGTACCGGCCAGGCCGGGTGCTGTGGCTGCTCGCCGTCCTGCTCATTGCGGTGACCGGATCCCTGCAGATCCAGGGGGCTCGCGCCGCGATGCGCGCGACCACGGCCGCCGGCGTAGTCTTCACCACCCAGGGACCCCTCCGGTCCTCCGGCGTGGTCCCGGCCGGCAGCGCCTCCGGCCCCGCATCTGGTGACGCCTGCGGAGACGGTCAGGTCCGCTGCTTCAACCAAGTGCTGTACGCGATCGATACCGTCGTCCCGCTCATCTCACTCGACCAGCGGTCAACTTGGTACCCAGACGCCCGCGTCCGCGACGGCACGCTGCTGGAATGGTGGCTCAACGCCGCAGCCGTCCTCGGCTGGCTCCTGACATCAATCTTCGTCCTGGCCCTCGCCAGCCTCGCGCGCTCACTGTGATCGTCAACGCAGAGCAGCCAGTCCGCGGATCAGTCGGCGATCGGGAGATCAACCGTTCCGGTGGTGAACACAGAATGATTGCGTGGCACCACGCGGCTACATCTCACATTGACTGGATCGTGCGGGTGGTTGCCAGTGCGCTGGCCGTGTCTGCTATCGCGCTCGCTGGTTCAGGCAGGACGACGAGCTGATGCCACGGCAGCTCGGCGCGTACTTGATCGGCGGTCAGGTTACAGCCGAGCAGGCCGCCCGCGAGCGCGGCGACGGTATCGGTATCGCCGCCGAGCTGCACCGCGTTTACCAGCCCATCGCGCAGGGATGCGGTCCGGGTCGCGCACCATAGCACCGCCGCCACCGTCTCGTACGGATCCAGGCTGATGCCGCCAGCAGGCGGTTCCCACGTTCCCGCAGACACCTGGACCAGCATCTCGGCCAGCCGTGCCTCGATGTCAACCGCCTGGGCAGCCTGGCGAGCTTCCTCGGCCGCGACCTCCAGCAGCATGGCCGGGCTGGCGCCCTCCAACGCCCACGACGCACACGCCGCCATCACGCACGCCGCGACCAGTGCGGCAAGTTGGCATGGGTAGCCCGGGACATCGCGATCGCAATCTGCCGACGCTGTTCGGGCTGGTCGTGAGGTAGCACCCAGCCGACGGGCAGGGCCCGCATCGCCGCCCCGTTCGTGGCTCTTCTAGAGGAGCCGACGGCCTCGTCGCCGCCGCGGAACCGTTCGATCGCCGCCGTCGTAGTCGGCCCCAGATCTCCGGAGGGGCCGGCGGGGGAGGTGTTAAATCGCTGGGTTCGCGGTGAGCTGGTAGGTGATGGGCCGGGGGTCGCCGGGTATGGCGGGCGGGGTGTGGTTGATCTCGTCGAGGAGCAGGGCCAGGGCCCGGGCGACCCGGGGTGGGCTGGGGGTTTCGAGAGTGACGGTGATCCCGGCGGGGGTGCTGGTGATGGTGCCGGCCAGGCCGCGGATGATGGTCTGGCGGGTGATGGCCCGGTATTCGTCGTCGTCACGCAGGTAGGCGTTGAGGTGGCTGGCCAGCCAGTGCTCGGCGTTGTGCGCGAGCAGCCGCAGCACCATTTGCAGGCCGCGGCGGCCGGCGCGCAGCACTGCGACCTGGGCTTCGGGGTCGATGACGTTGGCGGGCAGCTTGGCGGGGATGGTGTCGCGGGCGGCGGTGGCGGCGTCCAGTTTCCTGCGCGCGGCGGTGATTTTCTCCTGCGCGGCGGGGATCAGCCTGGTGTTCTTGGCGGCGGGCGGGATGGCCGGGTCGGCCAGCAGCACAGCCAGGCCGCGTTCCGCGGCGGCCAGTGCCTTCTCCGCCTCGCGGACGGCGGCGGTGGCCTGCTTGCGGGCCGGGTTATCGATGAGCTTGGTGTTCTGGGTGATGCCGGCCAGGTAGTCGCAGATCTTGTCGATGCCGTAGTTCTCGCTGGCGTATTTGAGGAAGTTCTCCTCCCGCCAGCGCGACTTCAGCCAGGCCAGGATCTCCGCCGGGCACGCATCGAGGTCGGAGGTCAGGATCTGCAGCACGACCTTGCCGTGCTCGGACAAAGTGAGCTGCCGGGCCTGCCCGTAGTCCTTGATGTCCACGGTCTCCTCGGCCCAGGTGATCTGGCGCTGCCGCCCGGCGATCGTGACCGTGGTGATGACCGGCAGCATGACCGGGACTGCCAGCGGCGCCCGCCGGTAGGTGACCCAGTGCACGCCCTGCTCGCGGCAGTGCCGGAACACCTGCGCGTACGCCCCGCCCCGGTCGAACCCGAGCATGATCTTCGTTCCCGCGGGGACGGCCTTGTTCAGCTCCGCCAGCGCCTTCGGCAGCGTGACTGTCAGCCCGGACGGCTCGCCGGTCACGAAGCACACCGCCCGCCCGTCGTGCGCGGTGACGTGGGTGTCGGCGCGGCCCCTCTCCGCCCGGCCGCGCTTGTTGTTCCATCCCTTGGCGACCGGCTTGGCGCCGGCGTAGGGGATGAAGTGGTCATCGACGTAGTACACGCCGGAGACCACCGGGTCGGCGGCCAGCATCGCGGACGCGAACAGGCGCTGCAGCGCGACCGGGTCGGTGCGGTCGGCGATCGCGGCTAGCTTCGGCCGCAGCGTCCGCAGGTCCGGCAGCGCGCCCAGCCCGGCCAGCGGCCCGGCGTCGGCCGCGGCCAGGTGCTTGAACTGCTCGATGGTGGCCGCGCCCAGCGCGAAGCACATGCTGATCGCGGACAGCAGCGCCGCGTCACCGGGTGAGGCGTCCTGGCCGCCGGCCGCCGCGGCCAGGATCTCCGCGGCGCCGGCCCGGCCGCCGAAGGCATGCAGCAGCATCGCGCCCGCATACCGGGACACCGCCCGGCTGCCGCCCGGGGCACCCGCCGCGGGCCCCGCGGCACCGCCGCCGGGCGCGCCGGGCCCGGGCGGGGACGGCTCCCCTTCCCCGGCAGGCTCCGGCGCGGGCTGCTCATCCAGGACGGGCTCAGCCCCCCGCCCAGCCTCCGGCTCCTGAACAGGCTCTTCTTCCCGCTCCGGCGGCTCGCCGCCGGGCAGTTGCCGCTGGCCGCTGCCCAGGTGCCGGCTGACCGTGCTCTGGGCCACCCCGAGCCGGGCGGCGATCTCGGCCTCGCCCGCCCCGGCCGCGCGCCACTTCTGTGCTTTCGCCCAGTCCGCCGGGCCCAGCTTCGGCTTCGGCCCGGACGGGCGGGCCAGCCCGGCCGCGCCCTCTCGCAGCGCCCGCTGGTGCAAGGTGGCCACGTAGCTGGGCGTCAGGCCCATCACCTGCGCGACGACCTTGCCGGGGAAGCCGAGCTGCCGTGCCATGGCCACCGCGATGTTGCGCATCGCGAGGTCGCCGTCGCGGTAGCAGGCCAGCACCACCGGGCCGGCCATCACGTAGGTCGTCCCGCGATGAGCTTGAACGCGCAGGTCCGTGGGGTCGGGCATGCCGTCCAGGATCGCAGCCGCGGCGGGGGACGTCATGCCCTGAGCGTATCAGTAATTTAACAAGATCCGGATAAGGCTCGCCAGAAAAAAGCCGCAGGTCACCTGGCCTGCGGCTCACCTACTGCCGGAGATCTGGGCCCGAGGCCTCTAGATGTGGCTCTTGCTCGGCCAACTCCGCCAGGAAAGCAGACCGGATCACCATCACCATGCCTCTACACCCGAATCCGCGAATAGCGCGGTGAGCTGAGCCCGGCCCCGGTAAATGATCTTGGTGTGCCAGGATTCGCGCTGGCGGGCATGCCCTGGGCCGGGCCCGGGCGCCGGCGCCGGGGTTCGCGGTTTTGCCTGGCCTTTCTGCGGTCGGGGCTGGCGGGCCGTGGGCGGGGACGGGGAGCCGGGGCTCAGGAGGCGCAGGTCAGGCGGGCGCGCTCAGTGCCCGCAGCCGGGCCAGGACCTCGGGCAGCAGGCCGTGGCCGGGCGGCAGCCGCAGGACCAGGTGGCGGGCGTGGCGGACCAGCCTGCCCGGGACGGCGATCAGCCGCCAGCGCAGGGTGGCGATCATGGCCTTGCCGCCGCGCACGCCGTGCCCGTGCACGATGTCCTCGCCGGCGGTGATGGCGGTGAGCTGGTGCAGCCAGGCGGCCATGGTCGCGGCGAGCAGCGCGCCCCACATCCACGCGGTGTTGACCTGGGGGTATCCGGATGGCAGATGCCGCAGCGCGGCGCCGATCTTGCTGTCGCGGAACAGGTTTTCCACCGTGGTGCGGTGACGGTACCAGTGCTCCGCGGCCACCGCCGGCTCGGGGCGGACACGTCCAGGTTCGTCAGGATGAAGCTGTAGGCGTAGACGGCGGGCTGCTGTGCCAGCTCGGGGAACGGCAGGGCCCGCTGGTCCGGGTGCAGGGTGCGGCGGCGCCGTGACCTGGGTCGGCCGAGACCTGCTCCGGTTCCAGGCGGACCCGGCGGATCAGCAGCCGGGTGTCCGCCGGCCACCAGTCCGGGCAGTACTGCGCGACCGCGACCTGGGCATTGTCCATCTCGGTCGCGTCGTGCCAGTCGTCTTCGGCGATGCCGGCCAGCAGCCGCCACAGCGGCGCGATCCTCTTCGCGCCGATCGCGAAGGCGATCTTCTCCTCGTGCGCGGCCCGGGCCAGCTGCCCGGCGAAGTACCCGGCGTCGGCCCGCATGGCTACCCGCCCCGATCGCCGTGCCGGTTCCGGCAGGGCGGCCAGCGCGCGGCGCAGCAGATCCGGCGCGGTCGCGCGCGGGTCATCGGTGCCGTCGCCCAGGTCGGCGGCCAGCACGATCTCGGTCTCGGCCCAGGCCGCCACGTGCGGCCCCCCGACCCGCTGGCCCTGGTGGTTATACGCCACGCCGCGCTTCTTGCGGCCGTAGACCTCCACGTCGGTGGTGTCCAGGTCGATCGTGACCGGCCCATCAGTCAGCGCCGTCACCCGCGGCGCGGGCAGCAGGTCCAGCATCCGCCCGGTCACCGCCGCCAGGCCGGCCTTCTGCTGCCTGCCACTGCGCCGGGGTGACCTGCTGGCCAGTCCGGCCGCGGTCGTGGACGCCAGGCCCGGCACCGGCGTGAGCTGCTGGCCCGCTGCATCGGCGCGCTGGGCGGTCCAGCCCGGTCAGGAAGTCCTCCCCGGCCAGCTGCGCCGCCGCCAGCCCGGTCAGCAGCTCCCCGGCCCCGAATCCGCGGTCCCGCTGCTTGATGGGGCCGACCGCCGTATCCAGCGCGCTGATCACGCCCAGCCGGCCCGCACAGCTCGGTGATCACGGCCAGGCCCGCGTTCGCGCTGACCAATGCCAAGTGCGCTCTTCAGCATTTTTTAATGCAGTAACGCGCGCCCGTACTCCAATCCGCTATAAAAAAGTGCTCTGCTGAGGTATAAAGGCGCGTTAGCCTGCTTAACGCGGCTTAAAGCCGCTTGAAATGCTAAACACTGAGACAAAAGGACTTACGCGAGTAACCGGCCGGATTTTGAAGGGGTTAAAAAGTCGATGGCGGAGAGAGGGGGATTCGAACCCCCGATACAGCTTTTGACCGTATAACGGTTTAGCAAACCGCCGCCTTCAGCCACTCGGCCATCTCTCCGCGAACTGGAACCGCTTTGTTGTAAAGCTCTTACAAGGATCTGTCCAAGTAAGAAGTCGACCCGAGTTGCATTGCAGTTGCATAGTTTCTTCGCTGGCGACCTGCAAAGCACCCCAATAGCCGTGCGGAATCCACGCTGAAAGTCATTATATATAGATGAACCCGGACAGAGGCGATCAATTCATTACCGCGCATTTTCGCAGGGTACTTGGGTGAGCGGACATGGAAGCAACATCCGCTCGGAGTCACTAAAACGAAAAACCTTCAAATCCACTGCGCATTGCTTTGCGCCTACCTATTTCTCACTCAGATGTAGGGCGTAAATCTCGGTAGAACTCCGATCGCGCGTGAAATAGACGGCGCCATCGGGCCCCACGGTGCTCCAATCGTCCCAGCGCCCCAGGTAGCGCGGCTCGTCCTGAAGATCCAGGATTTTCTCGGCCACACGCTGTCCAGGGCGCGTGCGCCACTCGTAAACGTCTCCGACCCCAGGGGAGATGAGGGTGCCAAAATATAGGACGCTGCCGTCTCTCGACCAAACCGGATATGCCAGGTTCCGCGTATTCGCGTCCTGAGCGGTGATCCAGGTGGTCCAGATCTGTTTCTTGAAATCGAACAGCATGAGCCGCTGCGCGTCTACGGACAACGCGGCCAGATGGCGCCCATCCGGGGACCAACGCGGACTGAAGAGACCTTTAGAGCCAGGAATTGGTGTGACCTTGTGAGTCCGCAGATCCCGCTCGCGAATCTCCCATGATCCTGTGTCGCCAGCGTAGACGTCGTAGGCACCAAAGATCATCTTCGTTCCGTCGGGAGACCAGTTCGCGTCGATTTCATTCCGCTCTCCTTGGTCTGCTTCCTCCGCGTTCCCCCCATTCATCGGGATGATCGTGATCTTGCTCGGTTTTCCCAATTCATTCTTTACGTAGGCGACGCTTCTGCCGTCCGGAGACCATTGCGGCAGAACCGCGCTGCCAGTTGTGGTGAGCTGCTGACGGTCGCTGCCATCAATACGGCAGCGCCAGAGGGTCTCGTCTGGATAGGTGACGTACGCAATCCACCGGCCGTCGCGACTAAAGGCGAGATCTCCCGCAGAGATGCCGGAGAGATACGGAGAAACCTGGCGCGTGCCCGGATCGTAGCGAACGAGCTCTCCGCGTTGCATTGTACCCGCCGCGAATAGAGTCCGGTTACTGGGACTGAAATCGAGAGCATAGAAGCTCAGGGGCCCGTGCGTGAGCTGCGCCGGTACGGCGTTCCGATGCGACCATAGGGTGCGAGTCTCTGGCAGCACCCAGACACTTGCGATGTTCCCGGTCCACTCGGCGAAGGCATAGTACCGGCCATCCGGGCTCCACACACCGCCAGAGTGGTTCTGGGCTGCGTGCCATCCCGGCAGCAAAGCGTGAGCCGCGGACCCGTCGGTTGCGGACTCCCACAGTTCACCTGTGTTCCTTGACACCAGCATGTAGCGAATGCGTTCGCCGTCCGGAGAGAATTGCAACCCCCAGTGAACGCCGGAGGTCGCCGTCAGCTTTTTGGGGTTGGTGCCGTCGCTTTCTGCTGTCCAAAGCTCCGATGACCTGGCAAAGACCAGTCGTTTTCCATCCCGAGACCAGGTGGCAGTGTGCCCTTCCAAGGCTCCGAGGCGGCGTGGCGTTCCTGACGGCAAGGGCAGGATCCAGAACGCCTGGGGCGTCCCGAGATTGGCAGCCTCAGAAACGAGCAGCTTCGAGCCATCGGGAGCGACATCTTGCACCCTGGTATTGGCGAGTGGGCTGGCAATGCGGGAGATCTCTCCGCCGCCAGCCGAGACCTGAGACAGGAGATAGCGTTGGTGTACAACTTCGGTGAAATAGACGCGGCTGCCATCATTCTTCAAGTCGATTTTGGTCAGGCCGTCGTGCGTGATCGCCTCGATGCTGGTGACGACCAGCGTTGGAGGAGCGGAGAACCGCGCCATCCACACCAAAGCAATACCGGTTGCCGCAACTAATCCAGCCGCCAAAACCCACGGCCAGCGCGGGCGGAAAAGACTTCCGTCCGTTTCCTTGGATAAAGGCGCTGGCACTGATGTTTCGTTCGCTCCCGCACCTAAGATAGGTACCGCCTCAACAACCTTAGGCGATGCCTTGTCGGAATCGCTTGAAAACTCCTGGCTCACCACTGAGCACAAAAAGCGATACCCGACTGTAGCGACAGTCTCAATGAACTTCGGCTCGTGCGTATCTTCTCCCAGCAGCCGCCGTAACAATGCAATGGTGCGCGTTAAAGAATTCTCCGAAACCGCGGTCTCGCCCCACACCGCATTCAGCAGTTCCTCCTTGGTGATTAGCTTTTGGGGATTGTGCAGCAGAAACAGGAGCACGCGGAACGCCTTCGGTTCGACCGGGATTACCTCTCCGGCCTTAATGAGGCGGAACTCCCGCTCTCGAACCTCTACGTCTCCGAAACGGAAGACGGCTTCCTTTGTGCCCAACATAATTCAACCTTCCATGTTCTGAGGTTGACTTCCAAAGACATTCACTTCCGCTCCAGCGTGAGCGCATAGATTTCATTTGCTCCCGCGTCGCGCAGCATGATTGGGTTCTCATCTGGATCGAAGCCATACCAGCTGTAGAGCCACCCAGCGGGGCGAAGACCCGGAATATCCGCAATGCGCTCCGGCCGCCCTCCCTCCACTGAAAAGCGAAAGAAAGCCACGTGATATTTTTGAGGTCTCTCCTCACGCATGTAGTAGATCGAACGGCTATCTTTCGACCAGGACAACCAACCCGAACCAGGCTCGGTCAAAATGATCCTCCATTTGTTTGTTTTGAAATCGTATATCTGAAGTCCCTCGTCTGCTGGCCACTTGTTGATGACGCAGGCGATGTATCTTCCGTCCGGCGACCACCGCGGCGACCAGGCTCGCTTCGGTGGACGAGGCAAATACGAGACCTCATGCGTCGAGAGGTTCACAATTCTCAGTTCGGTTTCCGTTTTCCCGTCAGGGGACTCAACCCAGATTGCTAACTTCTTCCCGTCGGGAGACCATGTCGGGTCGACTTCGTCGCAGCAGTTACTATCGGGAAGGACGCGGACCGGAGCGCCTCCCTGTGACGACACCACATAGGTTCTTGTCGATGTGCCATTCGGAAAATAGTCCATGAAGGCAATCTGGTTGCCGTCGGGCGACCAGCGCGGCGCTGTCGGATGCGCCATGGCTTTTGCAACCTCCTGGACCCCCGTTCCGTCGCTATTCGCCCTCCAGAGGATGTCACCGGGAAACGACGCGTACGCGACATACTTGCCATCCCGTGAGAAATCCAGCATGTCGGCAGATATGCCGCCCAGGAAGGGTTCCAACTGCCTGGATTGCCGGTTGTAGCGGACTAGTTCTCCACGAACAGTATTGACTTTGACAAATACCTCTCGTCCATCGCGTGAAACTACTGGTAATTCCATCGTCATTGGGCCAAACGTCAACTGAATAGGCCCAGGAGCAGGCTTCCTCAACCATGCATGTCGCTCATCGAGAGCCCATAACTGAAAAGCCGCCGCGAAGCCTTGCCTCTCCGACGAGCTTGCGGATAAGAAGAGAAAGAAATCACCGTCGGGGGTCCACACTCCGCCACGCTTGTAGTCATCAGGATGCCAGCCCGCGAGAACCTCATGGAGGTTTGAACCATCCGGCGACATTTCCATAAGCCTGCAGGGACGACCCCAGTGGAATCGTATTCTGGCGCCATTGGGTGAGTATGCAAAGTTGTATGGATAACCGGGTCCGTCCATGACGCGAAGCAAATGCGGTTGGCCCCCGTCGCTCGGAATTGTGTAGATTTCCCGGTTGGGGGTTGAATAGATCACCTGTTTACCGTCTGCCGACCATGCAACGTGCCACCCGCGAGTGAGAAAGCGCACGGGGCTTCCGGAGATCCCAACAACCCAGATGTCGATCAGTTGGTCTTTTGGATCCTGGTGCCCATACGCGAGAAAGCTGGATCCATCGGGAGATATCGGGCCGGTCGCATAACCGGCCACTACCTCGAAATTCGGAATGTTGACGGAGAAGGTTGTGATTTCACCGCCGGATACTGGCACCTGCCCGAATGCGGCAGGATGAAGCGTCATGTAAATTCTGTTTGCGTCGCTTCCGAAGGGAAATTTGTCATAACGAGGATCGTTGGTGAGCCGCATAGTGCGAGTAATGTGTGGTGGAGGAAGCGGCCGGCTTGCATACCAGATGAGCGTGGCGGTTGAAATCAAGAGCGCGGAGGATGCCGCAAAGAGAATCCATCGCCATCTCAGCAACTTCGCGGCATTAGATGCCGGCGCTGACGTCATCTCTTCCGTTGCACCGGTGATTGGGACTGCCTCTGCAACCTGAGACGATGCCCTCCCAGCGTCAGTCGGGAATTCCTCCGCATCCACCGGGCAGATAAACCTGTAGCCGGCGGTCGCAACCGTTTCGATGAAATGCGGCTGGTGTGGGTCGTCTTCGAGTACGCGGCGCAGCAGTGCTATGGCGCGGGTCAACGAATTCTCCGTGACCGCGGTATCGCCCCAGACTGCGTCCATCAAGTCGCTTTTAGACACCAAGTGTCCGGCGTGCTTGATCAGGTGCACAAGCACCCGGAATGCTTTTGGCTCGATGTCGAGTTGATGGCCGCCGCGCGTGGCACGAAGTTCCTGTTCATGAACTTCAAGATCGGCGAATCGGAAGACGGATTTGGTTTGTACCGCCATAGGTTCCTCACTCGCGGCTTACTTCTCGCTTAAGTGGAGCGCGTAGATCTCGTACGTGCTCAGGTCGCGCGTGTAGAGGACGCCACCGTCGGGAGCTAATACAGGAGATTGATAGTCCTCAAGATGTTCGTCCTGCAGATCGGCGATTTTCATCGGCGTTTGATTCCCAACGCCGATACGCCAGTATTCAATGTGGTCGGCCTTGTCGGTCGCAAAATAGAGGGCCTTGTTATCCTGCGACCACAAGTTCCATGCAACGTGGCCCTCCTGTGCCGTGAACCAGGTCGTCCACGCCTGCTTCTGAAAATCGAACAGATGGATGCTGCGCGAATCGATGGAAAGTGCCGCCAGGTAACGCCCATCCGGGGACCAGCGCGGGCTGTACAACCCTTCTGATCCTGGAACCGGTGTCACCTTCCTCGTTCGCAGGTCCACGCGCAGAAGTTCCATGCGCTCAACTTCCGCCAGAATCGGGTCCCGCGCAAAGATGATTTGCTCTCCATCTGGCGACCACGTGGGGTCGTTCTGATCATGGCTGTCGTCATTGTCCGGGATGACCTGTTCGGGCGCCCCGCCGTCCCGCGGAATCACTGTGAGTTTCATCGTTTTCCCGGAAGCCGCCCATCCGAAGGCGATCTTCCTGCCATCCGGCGACCATCGTGCAATCCCGGCATAGCCAGTAAGAGAGGTGAGTTGCACGCGGTCACTCCCGTCCGTCCTGGATCGCCAAAGACTGAAGTCCGGTATTGTGACGTATGTGATCCATTGCCCATCTGGGCTGAACGCCTCCGCAGTCGACGAGATGCCGGAGAGGTACGGGACTGCCTGATGCGTCGCCGGGTCGAACCGCATCAGTTCGCCGTGCAGTTCCTCGCCCACCGCAAAAAGCGTTCGGCCGTTAGGGCTGAAGGCGAGAGGAGCGTGGAACGTCAGGGGTCCCCGGGTTAGCTGCACAGGTACCGGCCGCCGGTAAAGGAACCAGCGCCGGCGCTCGGGTAATAACCAGAGATCCTCGCGACTGCGGGCGTGTACGCCGAATACGTAATAGCGTCCGTCGGGGCTCCACGACCCAGCGACCTGGCTTGGCTGCTCTTGCCAGCCGGGTAACAGCCGGTGTGCCCTCGAACCATCCGTGTTCGCCTCCCAGATCGTACCGCCAGGCATGCCTCCAACATGTTCGGGTACCCAGAATCGCATGCGCTTTCCGTCCGGTGAGACCCGCAGGAGGTATGGGGGACCAGGGAGTGTCAGGAGCTTGCGCGCTTGCGAACCGTCCGCGTTGGCTCTCCAAATCTCCGTGCCTTTAATGAAAACGATCTGGCTTCCGTCAGGAGTCCACGCCGCGAAGACGACCAGCAGATTGCCCACACGTCGCGGGGCTCCTTCCGGGATTGGGACGATCCAGAGGGGCGAAGAAGACACGTTCCAGTCATACTCAGCAACCAGCAGGCTCGATTTGTCTGGTGCGATATCGCACACCACAGTCGACGCAAACGGCGTGGCGATGATCGACGCTTCTCCGCCGGCAGCCGAAACCTGCGCCAGTGGCATGCGCTGCTTCACTTTCTCTGAGAAGTAAGCTCGAGCCCCATCTGTCACCGGATAGGCCTTGACCAGGCCGTTGTGTGTGATTGCCTCGATGCTCGTCACATACGGCACGGCGGGCGTGGACCACCATTCCCACCACGCCGCCACCATAATCCCGATCGCAGCAACGGTCCCCGCCGCCAGAGCCCACGGCCAGTGACGGCGCCGTGGATGAAGGCGCACTGTTGTGGTTACCGTGACGGGCGCAGAAGTTCCTGGTTGTTGTGCGCCCTCGGTTGCCGCGTCTCCGGTGATAGGCACTATCTCCGCGATATGGGGCGATTTGTTGCTGGAGGTGTCCGGCGGCTGCTCAGTCTGGACGGGGCAGACAAAGCGGTATCCCACCGTCGATACCGTCTCAATGAAATGGGCTTGGTGCGGGTCGTCTTCGAGCAGCCGCCGCAGCAGCGCGATGCTGCGCGTCAGAGAGTTCTCTGAGACAGCGGTCTCTCCCCACACCGCGTTTAGCAGTTCTTCTTTTGTGATTAGCTTTTGAGGATTGTGCAGAAGGAATAGGAGAACCCGGAACGCCTTGGGCTCGACCGGGATTACCTCACCCGCCTTGATGAGGCGAAACTCCCGCTCTCGAACTTCTACATCTCCAAAACGAAAAACCGCTTCCTGAGTGCCCAACATCGCGCAACCTCCATCCTTCCGAGGTTGACTTTCAGGGAGCTTTCAAACGCGCTCCTGAGGGCCTACTTTTTACGGCGGAAGTTTAGCACCATTCGAGAAGAAGAATTTGTGATGCTGCTAACAACAGAAAATCGGGGACTTATTGCCCATCACAACTCCGTCATGAGTTCATCAAGCACTTGCAGAAACTCATCATCCGCGCCCAGAAACTGATCAGGAGCCCATCAAGACCATGTAGCGATACCCGCCCAGAGTGACCTCAGCCTGACCGGCTGAGGAGCTCTGGCAATGAATACTTTCAAGGGTTTCGCTTCCTTCCTTCTTGCAGCAGCCATCGTTTCCACGCTTTCCGCAGAGACACATTGCCCAGCCAATGTCGCCGGCACTCCCCTCCGTTTCGCAAACGGCTACCAGATGATCGTCGCGGTCTCGGTAAATCATTCCGGGCCGTATAACTTTCTGCTGGACACGGGCACCCAGTTCTCGATGATCGACCCTTCGATGGCTGCCGAACTCCACATGACGAGCCAGGATTCGGTTCCGGTCAACGGAACTGGATTTCATACGACTGCTTCCACCGCGCAGCTCGACCAGCTTGAAGTCGGCTCTCACACCGTCGCTCACATGGAAGTGGTGGTGTACGACCTTCAAAACCTGAAGTCTATCGATCTCAAGGTTCGCGGCATCCTCGGCGAGGACTTTCTCCAGCACTTCGACATGCTGATCGACAACGCGCACAGGCTGCTCTGTCTCGACGAGTCAGGCACCATGCGTGCGGAGATAAAGGGAGCGCATATCGCAATGCTGACACCAACTCAAGCAGACGTTCCGCCCAATTCGCTGATCTTCGCCGTTCGCCTGTCGGACGCGCGGCGGCCGCTGCTCTTGAAGCTTGATTCCGGCGCCAACGCTCCGTTCCTTTACAACGCTCCTCAATATATGGCGGTTGCACAATTTCGTGGAGCCTCCTTGCGCGGAAGCGGAACGAATGGATCGCAACGCGCGTTCGTCGCCTTGCCGGCGCAGAACATGAAGATCGGCCCACTTGAATTGGAAAAGGTCTCCTTCTTCACACAAGCAGGTGTTCAGAAGGATTCCCGCACCGCAGACTTTGATGGACTCCTCACCATGGGACTCTTCCGCCGCGTCTTCATCTGCCACGCGGAGCACTTTGCTGTCCTTGAAGCGAGGTAAGAAACGTGGTGATTCGTCCGGGCGGATCGTGGCAGATCCGGAAGTAGGAGTGATCTGGCTCACCCCTATTTCCGGATTGACGGTGACTCTCCCGGAGATCGAAATGGCCGCATCAATCAAGGGCTAGCCATCGACTGCGGTCGCCGGAGTTTTATGTCGGATTCTTCTGCGACACTTCTGGCCGTTTGCTCAACTCCTGCAAGACAGCCTTGTAAAGTTGGCCCACGGTGAACGACTTGCCTTCCAAAACGGACGTCCCCAAAAGAGGCTGGATCAAGGGAGATTCATCAGTATCGGAGTGAAGCAAGCATTCGCTATGCATCCGCTCATAAGAATCTGCTGTGAACTCGATTCCGTAATGTATTTCAATCGCCTTCAGCAGATCGATCCCATGTCTTTCAGTAATGGCAAAGTCGCGAACAAATTGAGTGTCGGGATCAATGCGTTCGACCCGCTTTAACCGAACCGAACTGCGAACCACTGCTGCAAACTCCTCAAACGAGGGATATTTCATATCAGACCTCTACTCTGTCCCGAGTTCCCGCCAGCTCAGACCGCAAGCAGGACTTGAGGGCGGAAGCGAATAGAGAAGCAATGATAGTCCACACGGGCCGACTCCGGGCGAGTCGCGGATCACACATCGCCTGCGGTTTTTCGGGGCTACTTCCGGAATGGCGGTGACTGGACCGCAACTCAGGAAAAGCACGGGAATTCAGCGGGCCCTCTCTACTGCCTTAAATGCCCCTTGCACCGGCGCTGAAGCTTTCTCCTGACGAGACGAGTGCCGTTCGGCAATCAGCCATTTCTCATTTCGGCGAACCCAAATATCTGTAATCAGAAAGTTGCCGCATATGTCGCGATGATCCAGTGGCTCCGCCTCCTGAGTGATGGCGAGCGTCGCGACGGCCACGTCGTTCCAAATAGACACATGCACATCGGCGATCTCGTGGCGATGGATCACGTAACGGGGCAGGACAGAAAGCCACAACTCTCTCGGTATTACCTGTAGAGGTTGACCCTCAGCTCCAATGACAAGTCTGAATTCCGGAGCTTGAAAACTCGCCGCGGATGCAACATCTCTTTTCAGAATGGCGTCATTCCACTTCCGCTCCATGTCGTCAATGGTCGCGTCAAATGCATCCGCTGTCTGAGTATTATCTTCCATGTGACCACCTCTGGTCCTGAGAGCGCCGAAGTCACCACCACGAGTATCGAGGCTCTCACGCTACTTTCGGAAGCTAATCCGGATCATACACATGGGGCCGAATGGGGTACGGCCCTGCAAGTTCTTGTCCTCAAGTTCCCGCTTGGCTGTGACACACCCATTGGAGCATTTCGCCCGGCAAAAGAATCGTGATATGCCGCCTGATCTCGACATCTACGTTGTGTCTCGCGCTCGCAACGGACGACAATTGAGCGATTCATGCGCGTTCAGTCTGCTTCGCCGTAAGGATAGTTCTTTTAACGAATTCGCGGAAATTTCGAAACTGGTAGACCTCCGGACAGCGTGGGCCAACATTCAGCGCGATGATGGAAATCGCTCTTTGATCGGCGCGATGCCCGTTTTTCGCAACAAATCTGTACATCAGAACTTAATCGAAACTCATTGCTATTTGTGCCAACAATCGCATATTCTTCCCCCATTTCCTGGACTGCAGGTCTCCTTTATTCCACCGGATGTGATTGTCTTGCCGCCGATCAAGAACTTCCTCGTCATACCGTTTGAGCGTGCGGAAGACAGAGTGTAAATGCGCGGAAGAAATTCGATACCAAGGAAATGAAAGCTTACGATGAGGCTCTCGACCCCGACATCACTGCTGTTCTGGACGTGTTTCGCGCTGTTAGCCGTAGCTGGAACGTGGGCCCAACGAACTCGCCCGGCGAATCCGCCACAGAAGCGAGACGCCCCCCTCACGCGCAGTAGTTTCACCGCCAAGGGACTCCACTACGAAGACGACCTGACCGATTTGTTTGCCGGAAACTTTGCGGACGTCACTTTTGATCGCGGAAGCCTGGTCTTCAGTCAATTGTTTGAGATGTACCTGGAGGCGTACTCGCGTTCCTGCAAGGCTTCCCTCCCTCCCAACAAAGTAGAGATGACCACACAGGTCTGCAATGACCCACCAGCCCCGATACGTCCACCCGGCGAGCCAGAGCCGATGCCACACGCGTGCATGAGTTGGAAAACGATCAGCCTGGGTTGGGCCAAGCCCGCTTTATACGCCGACAAGCAACGGTTTGATGCCGAACAGTCAGTCAACCAGTTGAAGGACATGGTTGGCTCGATAAAAAATATCATGCGCCCGGTCGCCGACGTAGTCCAAGTCCAGGCTGACACAGACGCCCTGGTTCGCCTCAACGCTTGCGACGGTCCCGGCCTCAAACGTTTCGAGGACAACCTCGCCCTCTTCTCGCTGGGGAAGCAGCCTCTCCTCCTCCCCGGTGAGCCGGCGCCGAGCGCCCCGAAGGTTCTATCCGCCGGCGTACTCGCCAATTCCGACTACAATCGCCTGGTCGAGGATCTGGTTGCCGATCAGGCCAGGGCGTGGACACTCAATCGCTATGTGCCCGGCAGCATCTCTCTCGGAATTGTGGCGCACGATCCGAGGGGCCAGCCATCGCAAATCCGGGCGAAGTATTTTTATACATCGCCTCTTCAATCCGGGCGCACCCAGGGATCGGTGATAGTGAGTTTTACCGACGGAAAGCCCGCGTGCATCTACTTTTCCGATGCTCCGAGCAACTGTCAGACGCCCGACCGCAGGATCGTCACCAGATACTCGAGTGGAGCTTACGTAGACGCGAAAGCCGTTCAAGCGAAGGCCGACGTGGAGGCCCGCGCCGGTGTCTACATCTGTGTTCCCGACGATCTGCTTGCCGAGTGGAGAAACCCGGCTCCGGACAGCAAAATGGCTGCCTTCCAACGCAAGATACGGAGAAATCCATTCTTCGACGGACATGCCGAATTGCCCGATAAAGATAAAAGCGATTGGATTACTGTCCATTCCAGCGCGTATGCCAACTGGAGCCCCACCGGCCCATACAACGGCGCGATGCTCCACGGCGAGATGACAATCACCGATGGCGGCAGTTGTGCCGTAGGACACCGCGAATTTCTCGCACGCAACCCGGAAGACGAGGGCCCGCAGATTCGCTCAAGTCCACCTGTGATAGCGCCGGGAGGGCGAAGAAGCCGGTTTTCACCGGCGCAGGATGCAGACCACCATCCCTAACTTTCCCGGGGTTCGCCCCAGCCGTCGGCGATGGCGAAGCGGACGAACGCAACCGATGATCAGATCGTGGGTGTGTGGTGGCCTAGGGGCCCTCACCAAATGGAAGAGAGAATTCCTTCGGTCTGGATTGTTGCGAGAAAGGCTCTCAACTCAAGATCGTGTGGCTCCATCGCCTGGACCTGTCGATGGAACGCCGGTCAAGCGGATTTTCTGGTCCATCATCAGCGACTATGACCTCAAGACCGGGCTTTGTGAACTCGTTGATAATGCCATTGATCTCTGGACGCTTCGCAACCGTGAGAAAGCATTGAATGTCACGATCGTGCTCGATTCCGATCGGCAGCTTGTAACGATCCAGGATGGCGCTGGGGGGATAACCGGCAATGGCGCTTGATCGCTCAGCTGAGTCCTTGTCGCCGGCTTTCCGCGTAGGCGCAGCCGCGCTCGGGTCATTTCTTGCAGGGCCTCTTGGCTGCGCAACGGGAGCATTCCTCGGTGGGATGCTGGGCGACATCTTCGGCAAGTCAGCTGCCGCGATCATTTCCACATGTTCGGAAAAGTTCGGGGAAGCAGTCGCCGAAAAGCTCCTCGGGTCCCAGCTTGATTCTCTCGCCGAGAGTTTGAAGGGGACCAAGCAACCACAAATCGAAAAGGTGTATCGCGAGGCCTTCCGAGAGGCTCTGAGCTCAATCCATCTTCAGTCTGGAGAACAGTGTGGCGATTGGTTCGTCAACTGGGCCGCGTGCTTCAAGTCATCCAGCCCTCTTGACCTCGATGGCGTTCGACCCGATGAAATCACCTCGGCCAATCTCGGAATGCTTCTTGCCCGCACTCTACAGCGGCTAGACGCACAAGGCCAAGCGATTCGGTCCGGGGACCTATCTCTGTATGCCAAGTATCGTCCTATACCTGAAGGACTGCTGAAAGAAATCGAAGCCGACCTTCCGGGGGCACTTCAAGAATCAATTTCACACCCTTATCGTTAGAGATGAATACAGGCAAGCGTGGAATGAGCTCGAACTCGCATTTCGGAATTATGAAAGAACCGTGCTTCATCGAATCGATGAGAATACGAGCGAAACACGCAGAATGGTCGAGTTTCTATACTTGAAGGCTGTCGGCGAAGGTAAACTCGTCGAAAATAGAGTCCCGGACAAACAAGAAGCGATTGAGCGTCTGACAAACGAACTAATCAGGCTTAAAGAGCAACTTGCAACTCGTTCATCAGAGCCATCCGATGTCGAGCTCTCAAAACTGCTTGAATCCGGAGACTTCGACGGTGCCCTACATTTAAAGACCCAGCAGGTACAACTGCGCCGCCAAGAATCCGGAAAATTGCCTCGTGATCTCGTTGAATTGGGGATCATTCACGAACTGCGCTTCGAGTGGTCCCAGGCATTTGCCGCATTCCGCGAGGCTTGGGAACTCGGAAAGATGCCAGATCACTGCTTCAGATATGCCATTTTTGCTCAAAAGATGAATAGGTTGGCAGATGCCATAGCTGCGTATGAAGAGTTGCTCGAGGCTTCCGATGATCCATCCGATCGTGCCAAAGCGCTAAACAATCTCGCGAATTTGTACCGCGTCACTCAACGCGCCCAAGATGCAGAGCGGGCCTATAACGAGGCGCTTACTATCGGCCGGAAGCTCGCAGACGATGACCCTGACGCTCACCTCTCTGTTCTAGCCGCTACGCTAAACAACCTCGGATACCACTATTTCGAGACTCAACGAATTCAGAAAGCTGAGCCTGCATTTGACGAGGCACTCTCCATCTACCGCGAGATTGAGAAAGCTGATTCAGACGCGAACTTGGCCGGTTTAGCGACCACACTGAACGCCCGTGCGGCCCTGTACAAAGCCACACAACGTTTTCATGAAGCCGAGCAGGCCTACGATGAGGCACTCTCGATTCGTCGCAGGCTCGCAGAGGTTTATCCCGACACCTATCTTGCCATGGTCGCTTTCACTCTGAACGACCTCGCCGCGCTATATGGTGCCACTCAACGCCTCGAAAAGGCCGAAAAGGCGCACAGTGAAGCTCTTTCGATTCGTCGCAGGATTGCAGAGGCAAACCCCGATGCCCACGAGTCCGATCTCGTGATGACCTTAAATAATCTTGCGAATCTTTATAGACAGACAGGGCGCAGGCAGGAATCGGAACAAGCCTTCGATGAGGCGCTTTCCATCAGTCGCAGGCTTGCAGATACGAATCCCAAGGCCTTTCTTCTCGATTTCGCCAATACACTTAACAATCTCGCAATCCTCTACACAGAAGACCGAAGGTTCAGTGAGGCTGAACGGGCCTGTATCGAAGCACTCTCAGCTGCCCGAAGTCTCGCCGACCGCAATGCGGAATCGCACCTTCCAATTGTCGCCATCTCCTTGAACAATCTCGCCGCAGTGTACTGTGATACCAATCGCATTCAGCTGGCAGAAGACGCCTACAATGAAGCGATATTGATCCGGCGCAAAATCTCCGAAGCCAACCCCAACGTGTATCTCCCCTTTCTTGCCTCTACGCTGGCCAACCTAGCAGTTCTTTACCACTTGACGAGCCGCACTGAAAAGGCGGCCATGCTTGCTTCGGAAGCCGAGAACATTCTTGAACCCTTTTGGACAAAACATCCGGAAGTCCATGGAGATAGCATGGCAAGAATTCTTTGTCTGCTCGCGCAGATTTCTGAATCGAGTGGAAAGCCTACCGAGAGTGCCTGCGTCCTTGCTTGTCGAGCCTTGGCGGCAGCCCATCAACTGCACCTCAAGCAGTTATGCCAAGACATCATCGACCGCGTCTGCCAAGGCAACTAAATCGACGGCATCCAGCGGGTCCTGTTGTGGTGTGCCCTCGTTCTTGAGCCCAGGATATCGGTGCGACGCGAACGGGTGGAGCGAGGGTGAACGCGCTTGGCTTCGGTCGCGCTTGTGCTTTGCTAATCTCCGCCCTCGAGGCTTTCGCCTTCAGTTGAGAGATCGCCCCGATACAAATCCCTGGCGGAACGTGATCACGCCGCGCTTCAGGTCGATGTCCTGCCACTTGAGGTCGAATCCCTCGCGGCAACGCGCCTTTTATGAAGAAGCCGTAGTCGATGGAGTGCGCGGAAGACGCGAAGCTAGGAATTGGTTGCATATTCGGTTGCATAGTCGAGTGCCGAACTGCCAAAAACCACCCGAATACGCGCACTTTACATTACGCTAAGTTATTGATTCCGAATGAGGAGGCAAGAGAGTAGTGCGTTTAGCAAACCGCCGCCTTCAGCCACTCGGCCATCTCTCCGGCTCATTCCGGATTATAGCGGAATTCTCGGTTCTCGAGAGTTATATAGGTTCCGATAATCCCGGGCAAAATCCCACGACCGGCACTTCGCTGTTGCCTTTCGGCGCATTCTCGACCACTTCCGCCTGATTCCGCAGTCATCACTCCAACAATCTTGCGGCGCCGCACCGAACCGCGCGTAACTTTTTGTTACATTCACATCAATGCCCTCGGCACTCAAACTCGGTCGGCGCAAGATGCGTTTGCTGCCGCTGGTTGCTGCTACGTACTTCATGGTCTCAGGCGGCCCGTATGGCATCGAGGACATTCTCGGCGGAGCCGGCTTCGGGCGTGCCATCATCATCCTTCTCGTCCTGCCGATTCTGTGGTCTCTGCCCACCGCGCTCATGATTGGCGAATTGGCCTCCGCTATTCCCGCCGAGGGTGGATTCTACGTTTGGGTGCGTCGCGCGCTTGGTCCGTTCTGGGGATACCAGGAGGGCTGGCTGTCGCTCTCGGCCAGCGTCTTCGATATGGCGATTTACCCCGCCATCTTCGTTCTCTACCTCGGCAAATTCAATCCGGGCCTGACCACTGGCTGGCATGGATATGCGTGGTCGTTGGCCGTCGTAGTTTTCTGCTGCGTATGGAACCTGCGGGGTGCGCCTGCCGTCGGCGAAGGCTCTATCGGGCTGTTCGCTCTTTTGCTCGCGCCGTTCGTCGCCTTCATGGCCCTCGGCTTCTGGCGAGGATTGACCCTCCATCCCGCGATTCAGTGGGCTAATTCGGGTTCTAATGCAGCGCTCTCCACCGCCGTCCTGGTGGCGATGTGGAATTACATGGGTTGGGACAATGCCTCCACCGTTGCGCAGGAGGTCGAAAATCCTCAGCGAAATTATCCGCGAGCCATGATTGCCGCCGCCATGCTGGCAGCCGTTACCTACATTCTGCCCCTGTTGGCCATGGCGCTGGCGGGCATCTCCGTCGAGAGTTTTTCAACCGGTGATTGGATGAGCGCTGCCAGCACAATCGGCGGGCCGCTGCTTGGTGCTGCGGTCGTCGCCGGTGGCGCCATCTGCGGCATCGGCATGTTCAACGCGTTGATGATGAGCTACACGCGCTTGCCCATGGCCATGGCGGAGGACGGAATGCTCCCGAGTTTTGTCGCTCGCCGTAACAACAGCAACGTTCCATGGGTTAGCGTGTTGCTCTGCGGACTCGGATGGGCGCTCGCGCTCAACCTGAAATTTGAACGCCTCATTTCCATCGACCTCATTCTCTACGGCTCAAGCCTGCTTCTCGAATTCGTTGCGCTGGTCGTGCTCCGTATTCGCGAGCCGAATCTCCCCCGGCCATTCAAAGCCGGCAATCTTGCCTTTGCTGTGTCTCTCGGTATTGGCCCGGCTGTGCTTATTTGCTATGCACTTTTTGCTTCGCGTGGCGAGCAGATTTCACTGGCGCGCACCTCGATTTCGGCGCTGCTCTTTTCCGTTGTGGTCGGTCTGCTCGGTCCGATTCTCTATTGGCTCACTGGCCGCCCGTTGTCACGTCGCCGTCTGGCGGCCGCCTCGGCCGACTAGGCTCATTTTCCTATACAAAAGCAAAGGCCGATCGCTCGCTCGACCTGCCATTTTCAGATCGCGGGCCTTGCTTACTTCGCGACCTTTTGCTTCGGCGCGACATGCTTGGGCTTATCCTCGAAGAATTTCGCCGCCCGAATCACGCGGTCCCGCGCATACGCCGCATCATGCCATCCCTTGATCTCAACCCGCTTGCCTTCGAGATCCTTATATATGGAGAAGAAATGGGTAATCTCCTTCAGCATGTGGGGATAAATATCCGTGTAGTTCCATACATTCGTGTAGCGTGGATTGTTCTTGCCTACCGCCAGCACTTTCTCGTCCAGCACGCCCTGATCCATCATCTCCAGCAGGCCTATCGGCCGCACCTCATGCACGCAGCCCGGAAACGTCGCATGCGGCACCAGCACCAGCACGTCCAGCGGATCGCCGTCGTCGCTCAGAGTCGACGGAATAAACCCGTAGTCTCCCGGATAGTGCACTGGCGAGTGGAGGTTCCGATCCAACTTGAAGACGTGCAACTGCTTGTCATATTCAAACTTGTTCGTTCCGTCTTTCGGAATCTCAATTACCGCCCGAAACACCTCGGGCGCACGGTCGCCGATCGGCAACTCAAGATAATTAACCATCTTGCTTCCTTCTCCTTCAGTCGTTGGGGGAATGGTCGGGCGCCGAATGAAGACCTGATAAAGTGACGACCCGCTCGCCCTTGGAATGCGGGGTTAGATGCGAAAATAGTGCCGATGCCCGACACCGTCAATTGACCCTTATATAATCACGGATAATGAAGGCGCATGTCTACGTCACGTTAAAGACATCGGTCCTCGATCCACAGGGCCAAACCATCCACAATGCCCTGAGCAAGATCGGCTTCAACGAGGTCTCCGCCGTCCGCCAGGGCAAGTACTTCGCTTTATCTCTTGCAGATGGCCTCGATCCGCAGGTCGCGCGCACCCAGGTCGAGCGCATCGCCCGCGAAGTCCTCACCAACCCCGTCATCGAAGAATTCACATACCGCATAGAGGAATAGCTCGATTCGTTGACATCGTTGGGATTCACGGTCATTCCTCGAAAGTGTTACGAATTCTTTCCGGTACTCTCGCATAGAATCCAGCTATGTGCGGAATCGTCGGATACGTCGGCCGTAAGAAGGTTGTCCCCGTCATCATCGAGGGCCTGCGCCGCCTCGAGTACCGTGGCTACGACTCAGCCGGAATCGCCGTCGGCAGCCCCAACACCGCCCTCCTTGAAGTCTGCCGCGCCCCCGGCAAGCTCGGCAATCTCGAAGAGGTACTGCGCGACCACCCTATCGATGGCACCTTCGGCATCGGCCACACCCGTTGGGCCACCCACGGCCGCCCGACAGAAGAAAACGCTCATCCCCATCGTGACTGCACTGGCCGAATCGTCGTCGTCCACAACGGGATCGTCGAAAACTACCTCGATCTCAAGCGCGAACTCACCGCGCAGGGCCACAAGTTCGTCACCGAAACAGACACGGAAATCATCGCTCACCTCATCGAGCAGATCCAGAACGACGCCGCTACCTCAGGCGCCCCCATCCTACTCGAAGATGCCGTCCGCCGCGCCGTCAAGCGCCTCACCGGAGCTTTCGCTCTAGGCATCCTCTCCTCAGCCGAGCCCGACAAGATAATCGCCGCCCGTTCGGGCCCCCCCGTCGTCATCGGCGTAGGTGAAGGCGAATACTTCGTCGCCTCCGACGTACCCGGTATCCTCCACCACACCCGCAACATCTACTTTCTCGCCGACGGCGACATGGCCATTCTCACGCTCGATGGCGTCAAGCTTACCGACTTCAGCGGCAAGCCGATCGAACGCGAACTGCAACGGATCCAGTGGGACCCCATCCAGGCGGAAAAGGGCGGCTACAAGCACTTCATGCTCAAGGAAATCTGGGAGCAGCCGCGCGCCATTCGCGACACTACCCTCGGCCGCGTTTCTCTCGACTCCGGGAGCATCTTCCTCGGTGAAATGGATATCGACGACGACGAACTCGCCAGCGCCTCCAGCATCAACATCGCCGCTTGCGGCACAAGCTGGCACTCCGCGCTGGCCGGCAAGTACATGATCGAACGCCTCGCGCGCCTTCCCGTCGATGTCGACTACGCCAGCGAATATCGCTACCGGAATCCCATCCCCGACCGCAACGCTCTCGGCCTGCTCATCACCCAGTCTGGCGAAACCGCTGACACCTTGGCTGCCCAGCGCGAAATGATTAGCCTCGGTTCGAAAACGGTCGCCATCTGCAACGTTGTCGGAGCGATGGTTGCCCGCGAAGCCCACGGTGCAATTTACACGCATGCCGGTCCCGAAATCGGCGTCGCCTCCACCAAGGCTTTCACCGCGCAACTCACCGCGCTCTTTTTGCTCGCGGTCAAACTCGGTCAACTTCGTGGCCGCCTCAACAAAGAACGTTCCGTCCAGCTCATCGAAGAGCTCAGCCGGGTCCCGGCAAAAATCGAAGAGGTCCTCAAGTCCTGCTCCCCACAGTGTGAGCAACTCGCGACCAGCTTTTCCAATGCGCGCGATTTTCTATACCTCGGTCGCGGCATCCATTTCCCCATTGCCCTCGAAGGCGCGCTCAAGCTCAAGGAAATTTCCTACATCCACGCTGAGGGCTACCCTGCCGGCGAAATGAAGCATGGCCCCAATGCCCTCATCGATGAGACGCTTCCCGTCGTCGTTCTCGCCACGCGCGACGAAGCGGATCCCGCATCAAAATTGCGCTACGAGAAAACGCTCTCCAATATCCAGGAAGTCACCGCGCGTTCCGGTCGCGTCATCGCCATCGCCACGGAAGGCGACACAACTCTCGCCGGTCTCGTCGAGCATGTCATTCTCATCCCGCCTGCATTCGAACTGCTATCGCCCCTCATCGAGATCGTCCCGCTGCAGTTGCTCGCCTATTACATTGCAGTACGCCGTGGTTGCGATGTAGACCAGCCGCGCAACCTCGCCAAATCCGTCACGGTTGAATAGCGAACTCCAGCTCTTCGTTCTTCTTCTTCTTGTTCACGGACAAAAAAGGTTGTACATGTTCAGACTATTTTGTCCATGTACACTTCTTCTTCTTCTTCCTCTTGGCGCTATTGCACTCTGTTTGACGGGACGGGGCCGAGCTTTCGTGATTTCACACTGAGGTCATTAAAGACAGATCCGCGACTTGAGATATACACTGCAGCCTCCGGTGCGGGCATTGGCCTGGCGAGTAGAAAGCCTTGTGCATAGTCGCAACCTGCACGGCGCACGACGCTGAGGGCTTCTTCAGTCTCAACACCTTCGGCGATCGTCTCCAGGCCGAAGTTGCGAGCGAGTTGCACGATCGACTTTACAATTGCCACATCGCCCTTTTTCTTGGCGGTCACATGTCGCACAAGCGATTGGTCAATTTTCAGACGATCCAACTCAAAATGCCTTAAGTAAGTGAAGTTGGAATATCCAGTGCCGAAGTCGTCTAATGCGATTTCGATACCGAGTGCTTTAAGTTGCGCGAGATAATTTGCTACGGCGGCATTGTCATGAACCAGTGCGGATTCGGTGAGCTCTAGTTCAAGAAGCCCCGGTGCTAAGCGCGATTGAGACAATGCCGAAGTGATAGTCTTCTCGAGCCCACCCTTCCTTAGCTGCAGTGCAGAAAGATTGAACGCCACACGCAAATCCGGTAGGCCGCTGCTGTGCCATTCAGCGGCTTGACGGCAGACCTCCTGAATAACCCAGTTCCCTATTGGGATAATCAGGCCGCTATCCTCAGCAATCGTGATGAATGTTCCAGGGAGTGTGAGTCCATGTCCAGGCCGCTGCCAACGCAGGAGTGCCTCAACCGCTCTGACTTCGCCGGTTTCCAGATGAACCTGAGGTTGGTAATGCAGAACGAATTCATGCCTTTCCAAGGCTTTTCTCAGGCCATTGACGACGGCCAGATAATCGTGGCCGCCAGACTCCATTGACTTGGTATAGAAACGAAACGAATCGCGTCCCTCTCCTTTTGCGGAGTACATTGCCAAGTCCGCCCGACGGCAGAGTTCTTCGAAGCTCCGTCCGTGATCAGGGTAGATTGCTGCCCCGATCGATACCGTAGTTGAGAGTTCAAGCCCGTCGATATTTAGAGGCGCGGCAAGCGACTCGCGGATTCGATTAGCAATACCATCGACTATATCGTTGTTGTGGAGGTTAGAAATCACAAACAGAAACTCGTCCCCGCTTACCCGGCTGAGCAGATCCCCTTCGCGCATGCAAGTCCGCAGCCTTTTGGCGAGTGACTGCAGGAGGCGATCACCGATGTTATGTCCGAGAGAGTCATTCACTCGTTTCAAGTTGTCAACGTCGATAAAAAGGACGGCGGCTCTGATGCCAGATCGATCAGCCTCTCGCATAGCTTCGATCATCTTCCCCCGGGCGACCGACCGGTTGGGCAATTCCGTCAACGCGTCATGAAATGCGAGGAATCGAGCCTTTGCCTCAGCTTCTCTGCGCGCTGTTATGTCCTGTTTGACTGCAATGAAATGAGTGATCTCTCCGCGTGCGTCCGTTACCGGAGAAATGGCTGCTTCTTCCCAGTAGAGATTTCCATCTTTACGCTTATTGTGAAACTCGCCGGCCCAAGATTCTCCGCTGTTGAGGAGTCGCCACATCTCAGCATATTCGCCTTGAGATGTTTCTCCGCTCTTTAGGATGCTCGGATTCTTTCCGAGAACCTCGTCTTGAGAATATCCAGAGGTGGCCGTAAACGCAGGGTTTACATACTGAATCACACCTCGGCGATCGGTGATGACGACAGTTACCTGGCTATGTTCTACAGCTTTCTTCAATTTGCTCAGTTCGGCCTGGAGTTCAGCTTGCTTCGCCGCAGAATCTAGCCGATCGAGCGCAAGAGATACATCGCGGACCATCTCTTCCAGAAGGGAACTGAGTTCAGGGCTGAAGAATTCCGGTGACTCCGAATACAGTGCGAAGAAGCCCACGGCCCGCTCCGCCTTAAAAATGGGAAACGCCGCCCACGACTGGATGCCGTAGGCGTACAGCCGCTCCATCCACGGTTGGAATCCCTCAGACTTCCAGAGGTCATTCACTATGATCGCTTTCCCAGAAAGCAATGCTTGCCCCCCGATACCCTTACTCCACGGCGACTCGGGGTCAATAGATACCCGAAGCCCCGCGACGTTTTCGCTCGATGGACCGGCTTTGGCGACAGGCAGGATCGCTGTAGTGGTTGGATCTACTATCCCGACCCAGGCCAGTTTCAGGTGAGTGCGATCGACTGCAATCTCGCACGTCCGCCGGAATAGTTCATCGCGATCTGTGCATTGCGCAATGCATTGATTGGTCTGAAACAGGGCGGCGTAGGCATCTTTTAGCTTCAGAACCTGTCGTTCAGACTCCTGCCGCTCTGAGATGTCCCGTATTACGCTATGAACGAGATTCGAACCTCCCACATCCAGAAGGCGCGAGCTGAATTCGACCGGGAATGTACTGCCGTCGGCCCGTTTGTGAATGGTTTCAGCCCGAAGTGAGCCCTTTTCTAATAGATCCTTCCAGCGGTCCCGAAAGGCGCAAGGCTCAGTAACCAAATCCGTCAGTGACATACCGCAGAGTTGTTGACTGCTGAACCCATACGTGGCAATCGCTCGATCGTTGGCTTCCAAGATTCTTCCGTCCGCACTCTCGAGTAAGACAATGTCATTCCCGTTCATACTCAGATCGCGCAATCGCTCGCGGTAAGAGTCACGTTCAAGAACCGTATCCTTTACCGAATTACGGATGATTAAATATAGAGAAATCGCTGAGACAGCGACAAACAGCAGGCCCTTGATAGCACTCAGCGCGACGTCTTGTCTTGTCTCGCCTCCGTGCAGATACACAGCGATATCGGAGCCGCAGATCCAGATCGCACCAAACAGGGCGTATCTCCGAATAATCCGGAGAATCGTCCTTACAGCGAGCCGGCTGTTGGGCTGAGTTGTCGGTGGAGATAGTGCGCCCATGGCTGCCGGTCTTCCTTCAGGGCATTTGTACTAGCGATTTATATCGTCAACTAGGTGGGATAGGTTGAAGTCGGATTCAAGTAAATATTTAACTGTGTTCACCTATTGATCGCATGTGATGTAAATCACAAACGTTATATGGGGCGGCACTTGGTGAGCCAAGGGTAGTGCAGGGCGTTCCTATTTCGGTCAACTGAAACAATAGCAACTCTTGCCCGTATTGCCGGCACAGGGCGATATCGATGTAATGGTTATACGTTTCGCACGAAGAGAAGGAATGATGGTCAAGATATGAGTTTGAATAGTACTGCCTGCTCGAGAACAAGCGAGCTTGCAGGATTGCTCATGGGAAAACCGTCATTTCTCGAAAAATGCGTATCGGTTTCTACAGCTTTGTGGATGGTGGCGAGCCACGAATTGAACCCCGAGAACAACCGGATCGTACCGAATCTCGTCTTCCCGGCAAGTAACGTTGTCGAGGTCGTCCCGGGCGCGGGGCCGCAGCTGTGGGACGAAACCGACGTTCCGCACACACGCACAGTTTCACGTCGAAGATAGCTCGTGGACTCCCCGCCAATCAGGAAGAGGTCGTTATCTATACGCCGCCGGGCTACGACGCGCATGCCGCAAAGCCATATCCGGTGCTCTATCTTTTGCACGGCTGGAGTGGGGTGGCGGAAAGCTGGGTCAAGGACCAGCAGACTAACTTCATCCTGGACAATCTCCTCGCGGAGGGCAAGATTCAACCGATGGTTGTGGTTATGCCGCTGGCCTATGGCGCCATGAGCTTCGTCGAAAATGGCGGCGATATCCGGAATGATACCGGCAAAACACCACACGGAACTCTTCATGAGCCTGTTGACCGCGGAGATCATTCCCTTCGCCGAATCCGCTTACAACATCGCGCCCGATCGCGAGGGACGGGCGATTACCGGAGCATCGATGGGAGGACTGGAGTCGCTCGAAACTGGCTTGCACAATACCGACAAATTCGCATGGATCGGCGGCTTCTCCTCGGCGGTGTACAACCTCGATTACGAGCACCAGTTCGCCGCGCTTGATCCCAAGACTGCTAACCTCAAGCTACTCTGGATCGCCTGCGGCACTGAGGAATCTCTGATCGATCCCAACCGCAAGATGATCGCCTTCCTGAAGGCGAAAGGCATGCCTGTGACACAGGTGGAGACGCCGGGGCTGCATAACTCACTCGTGTCGCGGGATAACCTCATCCACTTTGCTCCGTTGCTTCTTCAGAAATAGGTGCGCAAGCTTTCATTCGACAGCGGGGAGCGTGCGTTGTGTGTGCGCCGTTCACCATTCAATTCACAGCGTCGTGACTGCGGTCGAGTCACCGTCGATGCTTACCTTGAGAGCAAAAACTTGATCGTTTCCCATCCGACCACGCCGGAGCCGGACCGCGGATGGCCCAGATGATGAAATCGAATGTGGTTTTGCGGGAGTATAGGGTGATACACATCACGCAACATGGTGGAAACTACTTCACCGGCGGCGTTCGGAACTCAAGCATTTTGATGCAGATCCCCAGGCTCCTGCACCTTGCGCGTCAGTGCCATATACACCTTCGCACAATGGGATTAGAAACCAGGTACAGCTAGGCTTCTGAGGTATAGACAATTGCGCCTCGCTCCGGCAACATCGCGAGACATACTGGAGATTAGAACGTATGGGCACTGCCTCAACTGCAGTTCTAGATTCACCGATTCGAATTCGCCAACTCAGAAAAGCTCTCCGCGGGAATACCCAGATCGAACTGGTCGGGCGCATCGACCGCGCCTTTATACGCATAGCCTGCCCACGCCACGAATGGAACTGGCCGCTCTCGAATCCGGATGTCGTCGAGATCGACGGCTTCGATGCTCACCAGAGTTGTACCAAATGCGCCTCCGAACGGCTATTCAATTCCAAGAACTGGACTCCTGGCCCGATGTTTCGGAAACGCCCGCACAGCGGCCCGCTCAAAATCAATTGAGCTTGACGTCAATTTCACATACCGCTCTTCCGTAGTTTTGCCTCAAGGTGACAGTAGGGCGCTACTCGACCATGACTCATGGGATCGAGGAAAAATCAGTTGCATGTTGTGTGCCGTGAATAGACAGGGATATGGATACGGTGGTTCTCTCTCGCCCAAGTGTAGAGACAGAACTCGCTTTGATTCGCGAAAGCAGATGGCGGGCTTTTCCACCACGATTACCCGAACAGCCAATCTTCTATCCGGTTCTGGACGAGGAATACGCGATACAGATCGCTCGCGATTGGAACACTCGAGACGGTGGCATAGGATACGTACTGAGATTTCAGGTTGATCGCGATTATCTATCGCGGTATCAGGTGCAAACCGTGGGCGCTCGTGTTCACCGTGAGTATTGGATTCCAGCGGGGAATGTTTACCACTTCAACAGAAACATCATTGGAACAATCGAAGTTATTCACAGGTTTGAGAGTCATGATCGATGACCTTCAACAAGCTCCTGCGAGGAACTCGTGACCATCGTTTACTAACTTAAGAAAGACCAGCGTCGAATTGATCAGGTTCAACAAGCAACGCGAACTACGGAGAACTTTGGAATCGAACCTGCCCACGGCATATTTGGTTCCGATGTGCGGTGGAAGAACATTAAATCGGGCCGGCTACCGATTCACACGCTCAAGGTGAAAATCACGGAAGTGTACATGAGCGGTATGGGTCCTAATGGCGATTGGCCCGAATTCAAGATGGTCACCGATGCGGGCGAAGAAAGCAGTTGGACCCGGATGATGCATTCCGCCGAACAAGATCATATTTATCGCGTCGAAGCGCCCATTTAGATCGACTCTGTCTGGCAACAGAACAGACCGAAATCGTTTGACCATGGTGCGAAGACCGAGCTGGTGATCGAAATCCGAATTGGCATCCGGGTGAGTGACCGCCTACCCACGCTTTGAGATCAAGATTTTGCCAGCTTCACCATAGCCGAAAACACGCCCCATTCCCCTTCGATATACGAAAGTTTGATTTGTTTCACAGCGAACTCTGCAATAAACGGTGCACCCGCCGATTACCCCAATAGTGGTTCTTCCGTGGCCAATTGCCGGAATGTGCCCGATATTTCTGCCATGCTGGAGAACAAACCATGGGCGGTATCAAACTATTGCTTGCAACCATCGGTCTTGTGGCGATCAACGCCTGCAGTAGCGGTGGAGGTGGTACCCAAAAAGCTTCCGTTGATCCGGCCCCACCCGCCATTGATAGCGTAACTGGTACTGTCACCTTTAAATCGACTCCGCTTGCTGGCGTCGCCGTCACGCTCTGGAATACCAACACCAACACCATTGATCAGGTCACAACTTCTGATGCCAAAGGCAACTACACGTTCTCCGGCTTGCGAACATGGGACCCTTCTCCCACGGAGTATCAGATCTGGGCAAGCAAAGCGGGTTACGGTTTCTACCCCTCCGTCGGAACGGGCGCCAAGGTTATTCGATGGGACCATACCGGTCAGTTTCAAGGCAACGGTGTCACCGACACCGCGATCTATCTAACCGTCATCGACTACGTTGCATTGTCAAACGGCTCGCTTACAAACGCCGACTTCAGCGCATATGACGGCAGCAATCCCTTGGTACGTGTGCCCGCAACTGGACAGCTAGCCAGCTATGTCAGCGACGACGACGGCTCCCGGCAAGCAGGAGTTGCATGGCCGCAGGCGCGCTTCAGCGACAATCATGATGGAACAGTAACCGACAATCTTACAGGCCTCATCTGGCTGCAGGATGCTGGTTGTTTCACTGAGACTCTCTGGTCCTCTGCGCTGGCGGATGCATATCAACTTGCCAGTGGTGCTTGCGGATTGAATGACGGGTCGAGCGCCGGTCAATGGCGCGTGCCAAATGTAAACGAACTGGAGAGCTTAGTGGATGTTTCCGCGAGTAATCCGGCCATTCCGATTGGCAGCCCTTTCAAAAATGTATCTGATGCAATCTACTGGTCTTCGACAAGCTATTTTGGCGGTCAGGCCGGTTCTCCGCAGGCGTGGGCAATTCGCATGAGCGACGGGCGATACGTCAACGATTCCGTCAACAACGTAAAGACGACTGCGAACAACGCCGTCTGGGCTGTCAAAGGGAGTGGAGGCGGTGCTACCAAGTTGCCGTCGACTGGGCAATATGTCACCTACACAATGGGAGACGATGGCAGCATTCGATCGGGCGTTCCTCCGACCGACCCTCGCTGGGTCGACAACGGCAATGGGACCATCTCAGACACTGTCACCGGCCTCATTTGGCTCAAGCAAGCCGATTGCATCAACCAGTCCTGGTCCGGCGCGCTTGCAGCTGTCAATTCGCTCGCCGCCGGGCAATGCGGTCTGACCGACAAATCCACAAAAGGCAGTTGGAGAATGCCCAATCGGAAGGAAATGGCGAGCCTGTCGGACAGGATGGAAAACAACATGGCTGACTACTTCAATTCCATTTACATGAACCGCGATAACTCGATTTTTCGGCTGCCGATTTTCTCGAACTTCAGGGTCAGTGAGTACTATTGGACTTCGAGCACCGTCGCAGCTGATGCAAGCGAGGCGTGGACTGTATTCAGCTGCGATTTCGGCGTTTACGACAGTCCTAAGACCAATACGGGATACACGCTCGCCGTGCGATAATCCCGCATCAGGGGCACTAATCGATAGCGTCTGTTTCGTCGTGGTCAGCTGTCTGTCCAATTCTGGAAGGCAATTGGCGCGATTGTTTTGAGCGCCCTCTTGCAGATGATCTTTGCATTTTCGCCGACAGAGATGTGTTGACCCGGAATCACTCCGTTCGTTTCGCGGTTGCAGGATCCCCGCATGTATGCTCACGATAATTTTTGCGGTACGAACGCCCGGAAAGTGGCGAGCCGGTGCAACATCAGCTCATCAATCCGACTCGTAATCTGGGCAATTCTGATCAAATTGCAACGATGATGACCTTGGCAGGCTCCAGACTAGGTTTAGGTGGATCATTGACCCCCTGCTGCGAAGAGCAGACAATCGCCCAAGTGCAATTTCCGGACAGATGGTGGACACCGGAGCGGAGAGTCAGTGCAGACAGCGTCACCGATCCCGGTCATGGTTGTGGAGGACTTCCCGTCATTTCGCAGATTCATACGTTCAAAACTGGATCAAAGACACGACTTGCGAGTAATTTGCGAAGTCTCTGATGGACTGGAAGCCGTTCGGAAGGCCAAGGAACTGAAGCCCGATCTGATCCTGCTGGATATCGGCTTGCCAACACTGGATGGCATCGAGGCTGCACGGCAAATCCTCGGACATACATCGGAAACAAAGATCATCTTTGTAAGCACGGAGGCCGATGCCAATCTCGTCCAACAAGCTATGAAGGTCGGTGCAGTGGGCTACGTCTTCAAAACAAATGCCGAGACCGATCTGCTGCTGGCTGTCGATGTTGTTCTATCGGGGAAATTGTTTGTCAGTAGCGCGTAGCATAGTCAATTCGAGGCTTAACGCTTTGAGTGGTCGCTCCTGTATCACCGACAACACTCGCTTTGAAGCCAAGATTCTGACAACTTCCTCATCGCCGACAATTGGATAAGAACGCCTCACTCGTTCCAGAATTCCTGGCTGCGACATGCGTCCTTGGTCGCCGTGGCTTGACAGCACATTTGCAACCTCCCGGAAAGAGCTGCAGGTCCGCGAGGTTGAGAGGCGAAGATGCTAGTCAGAACTGCCCGCACGAAGTACATTAGCCGTGTCTTGAAATAGTTACCGAGCCCCGTTTCAAACCATTTCGAAGATCGCTGATTTCCGCTCAAGGCGGCCCGACCCGGAATCTGAATTGTCAAAAGGAATTCTATGTCTCTGCGCTCACGACTTTCCGCAGCCATGATTGCGCTCACCATCGTCCTCTCTGGCAGCGCGTCAGCCGAGCAGGCCTGCGAGGCATTGAAGGATCTCAAGCTCGATCACGCCACCATCGAGACCGCCGTATCGACCGAACCCGGCGCCCTGAAACAGCCCCCCGGAATGCCATCGAAGGTGCCCGACGTGACCGTGCCGCGTCACTGTGAAGTGACCGGCACCGCACGGCCTACAGCGGATTCCGAAATCGGCTTCGCGCTGTGGCTGCCCCCCGTCGAGAGTTGGAACGGCAAATACATGCAGCGCGGCAATGGGGGATGGGCGGGATCGATCCAGCCGATCGTGCTGGCCGCGCCCCTAATGCATGGATATGCAGTGGCGGCCACCGATGACGGCCACCGCGGCCAGGGCATGATGCCCGATGCTAGCTGGGCAATCGGCCATCCGGAAAAGCTCATCGACTTCGGGTATCGTGCCGTGCACGAAACCACGAGGCTTTCCAAAACCATCCTGCAGGCGTATTACGGAAAAGCTGCTGGACGCGCGTACTTCTCCGGATGCTCCGACGGAGGCCGCGAGGCGCTGATGGAAGCCGAGCGTTATCCCGAGGATTTCGACGGCATCATCGCTGGCGCGCCCGCCAACCACTGGACCCATCACTTCGCCGGCTTCCTCTGGAACGAGGTCGCGTTGAACGGAAAACCGGAAGGCAAACTCCCGCAGGAAAAGCTTCCCGCAATTGAGAAGGCCGCCCTGGCCGAATGCGATGCTCGCGACGGTGTGAAGGACGGCCTCATCCAGGATCCTCGCCAATGTCACTTCGATCCTTCAGTCCTGTTGTGCAAGGGAACCGAGAATGCGGAATGCCTGACCGAGCCCCAGATCGACACGCTGAAGAAGATCTATGAGGGCCCAAAGGATCCGCAGAGCGGTCAGCAGATCTATCCGGGTTACGAGCCGGGAACGGAAGCTGAGCCTGGCGCCTGGTCGATATGGATCGTGGGGAACTCCGTGCAATCCCTGTTCGGCAATACCTTCTTCGGGCAGGCCGTGCACGAACAGGCAAAGTGGGATTGGCGAACCATGGACTTCGTCCGTGATGTAGAACTTGCCGACGAGAAAACGGCATCGATCTTGAACTCCTACAATCCCGATCTGCGCAGTTTCCGCGATCATGGCGGCAAACTCATCCAATTCCACGGCTGGGGCGACCCCGCCATCGCCCCGCGCGATTCCATCGCGTTCTACGAAGAGGTCGAGACGTTTCTCAAATCCTACCCCGATCCGAGGTCGTCAAGCCCCGCCGACATTCACGCCTTTTATCGCCTCTTCATGATTCCCGGAATGCAGCATTGCACCGGCGGTCTTGGACCAACGAGCTTTGGCAACGATGAGTTGGCCCCAGGCAAAGACTTTCCCGATGACGCCGATCACGACATCACCCTCGCGCTGGATCGCTGGGTTACGGAAGGAGTCGCGCCCGAAAAGCTTATCGGAACGGGCAAAATCGGAGCCGATGCTAAATCCGGCAATCAGGGAGTTCGCATCACCCGGCCGCTTTGCCCTTACCCTGCCGTTGCCCGGTACAAGGGCCAGGGAGATACCAACGCGGCCGAAAATTTTGATTGCGCCGAGGGTGCCTCTCGCTAATTTCACTAGCGCGCAGGCACTACCAACCTGGGTGCCCCAGGTCTCCCGCTTTTCGAAACCTGGACCCGAAATGCTTCAATTACATGGTTGCGGTCGAGTCACCGGCTGGGTGAAGAGTGGTCGAGATACGGAAAGAAGTCGTTCTCCGAATGTGAGGTTCCGCCACACCACGATTACGGAGTGGGCGCATCTAAGTTGGATTGAAGATTGGTGACAGGATTGAGGACGATGGAAGGGACGGGACAGGGGAGCGGTGAACTATGTGCCGATTTCGGCACATCCGAAGGTGTCGCACAGGTCATCCGAGCGACGGATCACGGGATGATGCGCTCCTCTTTGGCACTTTTGGTGCTCGTGGACAGCAGTCCATTGCGGAAGCCTGCGCCAAACATTTGAAGGAATATATCGAAAAAGGAAAGTAGTGCTTCTCCTTGGGTTCAGTTCGTCAATTCTCGCTAATTGTTACTTCCGATTACAAGCTCCGGCGGTTTAAGGCAGCGGCATTCATCGAGTGCTTAGACTGGTTGGTACGTTCGCAGAAACTAAGAAGATGCCCGAATTATTGATATACTCTCCCGCCTTGGACGCAACTGAACCCTGTTCATCGTCTGGCGGCGCAGGACCGATCGCGCCAGGTAGTCGAATCGTGGGCATCGATTTGCTCCGAGGGCTCGCCGTGCTGGGGATCCTGCTGGTCAATATTCAATCCTTTTCAATGCCGGAAGCAGTCTCCGCTAATCCCTTTCTTCTGGGTAGTCCCTCTGGTCTGGAATACGTGATTTGGCTGATCACTTATCTTTTCGCCTGTCAGAAATTCATGACAATATTCTCGATGCTCTTCGGCGCAGGCATATTGCTTATGAGTGATAGGCTCACAGCCCGCACCCATCATGTGAACCTGATCATGTATCGCCGATTTAGCTTCCTGGTCCTCATCGGATTGATCCATGCGTATTTCATCTGGAGCGGAGATGTCCTCGTGGCGTACGGACTATGCGGTATGGTAGTGGTTGCTGGTCGCAAATTCTCACCGCGAACATTGGTCATCCTCGGCACCCTGTTGCTTTCCATCGCCACGCTGAATCTAATTGGCTTGCGTTCATGGGCACTTGAGCAGGAATTCCTCTCTCATTTCTCAGCGTGGCTTCCATCCACCACGCAACCGGCTGCCGAAATTGCAGCATACAGAGGAGCCTGGATCTCCCAGAATGCTGCGCGCTTTGTCCAGGCCGTTGCCGCTGAAACTTATTCATTTGCCGTGTTCACATTCTGGCGCGTAACAGGACTGATGCTGCTCGGAATGGCATTGTTCCGTTGGAAGCTTTTTCATGGAGAATGGCCGAAACGACTCTACGCGGCAATGGTTGGTTTTGGTTTCATTGCAGGTGTTCCTCTCACGTTTTGGGGTCTCAGCTTCTATCGAACTTGGGGATGGAACTCGCTGGATGCTGCACTTATCGCTCAGGCCTGCAACAGCGTGGCAAGCATTCCTCTCAGCTTTGCATGGGTAGGAGTAGCGCTCCTATGCTGGCGCTTCAATCTCATTCAGGGTACGGTCTGTTTGCTGGCGAATGTCGGCCGAATGGCATTAACGAATTACATTTGCCAGTCTTTGATCTGTACAACAATCTTCTATGGGTTTGGGTTTGACATGTTTGGCAAAGTCGGGCGCCTCACTCAGGTCGGCTACGTGCTGGGTATATGGGCATTCCAGCTTTTTGTTTCTAGCTTGTGGCTGAAGCACTTTCAGTTTGGGCCGCTCGAGTGGCTTTGGCGAAGCCTCACTTATGCCCACCTACAGCCGCTCAGGCGATCAGCCTCTGCCTGAATACAACGTATTAGCACAACCCTTACCGAAAGCCGGCGGTGCTGAATCTTGATCGTCGATTGGAAGCCATTGTGTACCGCAGGGTCACTGATGAGTTGACGGTGACACAACAACAAGCCGCGGATACGATGCGCGTGGAACAAGTGTCGATTGCTAAGGCTCTTCATCCAGCCGCAGTTTGTCTCTTTGAGTTGGTCGAGGCGCGTTTCAACTTATCCGAGCGCACGCGCTTGTGGCGCTTCTTCTCAGGATGGCCGATCAACACATCGGCCGAGATGCCAAGTTCATTTCGAACTCGACGGATCATTGCCAACGTCAGAGAGCGCCGGCGCGTCATTACCTCCGAGACTCGCGCGCGGCTTCCAATAAGCGGCTCAAGGTTCTTTCTCGTGAGCCCTTGCTGCTCCATACGAAACTGAATTGCGACAATCGGATCTGGTGCATCGATGGCATGATGTTTTGCTTCGTACACGTCAACCAAGGTTGCAAGGATATCCAGTTCCTCCCCTTCTGCGGTGTCGGGCTTGGCTTGAATGAGCTCGGCAATACGGGCAACTGCTGAATCGTAGTCAGCCTCATTTCGAATTGGATGAATCTGCATATCGCTCCTTCTCATACGTGACCCTTGTGACGTCGATCTTGTCGTACTCTTTGTGTGTGCCCAACCAGATAATCAGTAGGATCTAATAGGTGATCACTCTGCGCTCAATGTTGGAGCGTTGAAAAGTCGGCTCTGATTCAGATCGAAAAGACACAATCCGCTCGGTCCAGTTTCCGTGTGCGTCATAGAGGTACTCAAGCTCGTTGTGCTGCACGTCGATCCGATCTGAAGAGTACTTTACGTTCCCTGTCTCATCGAAGCTGGCCTCTCTAGTTTTACGTTCCGTCGTTTCCTCAACCGGATCATCACGCTCTCCATAACGATAGGTTGTGAGGTCTCCTCCGAGATTGCCCATTCGATGCTCCCGTGTCGTGAGGCGACCCCTGGCATCGTACCTATACGTCGTGCTTGAGAACCCGTCCCCCAACACCGCATTGAATAAGGCCGCTAATCGTTCGCGTTCCTCAGGCGGAGCTTTGTCATCAAGGAAGGTTTGGAACGGCGATCGTTCGCCTTGGTGGAACTCCTCGCTGATTAATCTTCCTGCGCTGTCTCGCATCAGAATTACGTAGCTCAGCGGATGACCGTTTCCATCGTGAAACGACACCTTCGTTGGTAAATCACTTTCGTCGTATTTGGTGGTCATCGTCGTTGCTCCCGGAGCACCGTATGCGGAATCCGTACCTTCGATTGAATAGCCGGTGGTTGCTCCGCACGCACCGCTGGTGCTGCATTCTGTGTTGCTTTCATGGCGAGGCAGGAACCGTACTTTGGTCTTCCTGCCGTCGGAATCGTAACTGCAGGCCTCCACGTCCCTACTGGTTCCATCTTGATCCAGATGCAAGCTTCTGATGGGCCGCCCGCCCTCATCGTAGACGTACACAGTTCTGCCCATAGGTCCGTCATTCATCCAAGAGTGGAACTCTATCCTCCGACCCGCGTCGTCGTAGAGCCACTGTGAATGGACAATGGTCCCGTCCGGATTGTGCGCATCGGTGGTTGAGATCGTGCCATCGGGATGGAAGGACACCACCGTGACGTGCTCAGCCGTTTGCCAATCCTGTTGATCCCGATCCCAGGTGGCAACCTCTGATTTGAGCGTCTTCACAGGCCCATGAACTTTCCATCTCGCAAGGTCACTCACAGGGCAGCCTCCTTCGTTGTGACGGCAATATTCTATTCCCTCTCGGTTCTTGAGAATGTGCGTGAGCTTGTTCCGATTGAGTTCCGGTCGGATCGTGGACTATGAGGAAGTCGGCAACTTCTTGGCCTCAGCGTCCAGATCGCCGGTGATCTCCGGAACGACGGTTCTCCGTGACTGCTTGGTATGATTCAGCCGTGCCGTTTAGGGCTTTGGAGATCGCGAATGGGATATTGGCGATGCGTGCATGTCGTCTTCTTCGCTTGGGCGCTGACGTTAAGCCTCACTGTTCCTTGTGATGCACAGAACCGGAATCGGCAGCCGTCGTTTGAACTACTGACCCACCGCATGGATGTTGACGTCGATGGAGCCCCGAATGCATACGGTCCTGCTGGCACGCAAACACTCGATATTCTTCTGAACGCGCACTACCTTAACCAAGCCAACAAGGAGATTGTTGGCTATCTAACCGACGACCATAACCGCCCGGTTTTGCAAGGCCGACACGATCCCTTCCCTGGCTATTACATTTCTCAGACGGCATTTACAGACCCTAAAAATCGGAATGAGAGAGACCCGAGACGCTACGTTGATGCCCGAAAAGTCAACTATGTCGTCCGCGGCGACGTAGCTCGACAACGAGGGGTTAAAGTAGGAGATTTTGTCGCAGTCTACTCGAAGCGCACGCATAAGGGGGTGTTCGGCATCGTTGGCGATACTGGAAATCCCAGCGGCGATGAAGGTTCACTCCATTTGCTACAGGACTTGGGTTATCCGTTTCGCAACGGAAAAGATGACGCTGTTGAAAGACCTGAGATCATCATTCGGTTTTACCCGAACTCAAATCCACAACATCTGTTCTTCTTCGCTCAGCCGAAATTGGACGAAGCCGCTACCAAGCTTCATCTGAGTCGCGATTTCCTTGCTGCGACAAAGCCGCGATAAGGTGAATCTCGCCAGCCAAATAGCCACAAAGTGTTTGTCCGATCCAGAGAAGTCGGACACAGTCGAGGCGAAAGGACAGCAAAATGAAGAGCAGACGGTGATACGACTGGAACGCGCAAAGTTCGAATTGGAGTCTCACAATTCCGATTCAACGAACGATGTGAAAAGTGCGTTTCCAGCGCGTATCCTGGAAAAAATGCACAAGAACGTGGCCCATCCACGCGAGTTCGTGGCCGAATCCAGTTTGTTCAAGTTGTCCATCTGCGGCCTTGAACGACCAATAGTTGAAAAGAGGACGGCCAATGATGTTGGCGCGTGGCACGAATCCCCAGTAGCGCGAATCCAGGCTGTTGTGCCGGTTATCGCCCATCATGAAGTACATGCCGGGTGGAACCACCAGGTCGCCATCCTGGATATAGCTTGAGAAGTTCACGGCCCACGCCTCCGTCGCTCCAGATGCTGCTGCCGGGGATACTGCGGGAAAATCATCGAGGAACTCGTTGAAGTTATCCGTCGTCGTCGGCTGCGCAAATCCCACTGGCTGGGCAACACCATTCACAATCACAATGCCGTTGCGTAGATGAATATGATCTCCCGGTACGCCAATCAACCTCTTCACTAGGGGAGTGTATTGTGGTCTTCCGTCGGCGTCGGTGGCATCAATACCAGGTTGATTGACGGGCTTGTGGAACACCACGATATCGCCACGCCTCGGCTCGCGATACCTGATGAGCGGCATCCACGAAGCAGGGGGCAATAGCGTGATCTGGTCGACGACCAGGTGATCGCCCACAAGCAGCGTGTTCTCCATGGAGCCCGACGGAATGACGTAGTTTTGAGCCAAGAAGGTCAGAATGAACAGGCCCACCACCAGAACTGAGCAGGTGCCGGAGAGCGACTCCAAAGGAGTCTCTGCGCGATCCATGTTAGTGGAAGCTGCGCGGTTGGCGGAAGCTGCGCGCTTCGTGGAACGAGGCGAGATTTTGGTTGTTGGACCCATCCAAAGGCTCCTCAGGAAAACCTGCGAGCCTCAGGGCGTTCGCAGCGATCACTCTGAGAAGAATGATTTCATGGAGGGTTGGCTATCGTCGAGTTTGCGTTGCGAGCGGGTGAATGGGCAGATGCAGTGCGGCTGACAGAGGTAGTTTATTATGCGAGATACGCGAGAGCACTGCACACGTGAGCGCCAGCCAAGTGAGAAGAACTGTGAAGTTCCCGCTTCGAAAGGAGCACAGTGGCCGCATTCCGGCGTTTCCTCAATCTCTTTCGGCCGCATCGCACCAACAATTTAATTGAGGATGAGCTTCAGCCGTCCGTGGAGCAGGCCGCGCTGGCGGCGCCTGGCTGGGAGGCTTTGGCGCGAAACGTCCGTTATGCTCTGCGCCAGTTGCGGCGCTCGCCGGGGTTCGCAACCACAGCGGTTTTGGCTCTTGCGCTTGGAATCGGTCCGAACGTTGCGATCTTCAGCATCATATGGGCCACGTTTTTTGCGCCGCTGCCGTATCCCCATGCAAACCAGCTTGTGGTGGTGTGGCGGCATTACAAGGGCGAGCGCATTCCGACGCAGGGGGACGAATACGCCGAACTCGCGGCGCAGAGCAAGACGTTCGACAGCCTCTCGTTCCAGTCGTGGCTGGCTGTGCATCTGACGAACGCCGATCACAGCGCGGATCAGGAAGCAGGTCTGCCCACGTCTCCAGGGTTGCAGACGCGCACGGTGCAGGAGCCGCTGGCAATGGGCCGCGATTTTCTGCCAGACGAAGGCACGCCGGGTAACGATCATGTGGTGATTCTGACGAATTGGCTGTGGCGGCACCGGTATTACGCAGACCCGAACATTCTGGGCAAGTCGATCCTGATCGAGGATTCACCGTACACGGTGATTGGGGTATTCAGGGCGAGTCCGCATGAACAGGGCGGAGGGGTGGAGTTTGCGGTGCCGATTTTGCCGACGCCGAGCACGCACTCTCAATTCGGCATCCTGATCGGCCGGCTCAAGCCGGGTGTGAGCCTGGCGCAGGCGCAGGCGGAGCAGTCCGTTATGGATGAGCATTACGCGCAGCAGCATTACGGCATACACGGCGCGAGCCCGTTCGCGCTGACGGTGGAGCAATTTCGCAACGACTGGCTCGACGTGAAAACACAGCGCAACCTTTGGTTGTTGCTGGACGCAGTGGGGCTGGTGCTGATGATTGCATGCGCCAACATCGCGAACCTTCTGCTGGCCCGCGGAGCTTCGCGCAGGCAGGAACTGGCGGTCCGCATCGCCCTGGGCGCATCTCGCTCGCAGATTTTCGTGCAGCTGCTCACGGAGAGCCTCACCCTGTCTCTGCTGGGCGGGCTTATCGGAATGGGGCTGGGGTGGGCCTTGATGAAGATGGCGGTGGCGTATCTGCCGAACCTGGCGCTCGAGTCCACCGACACAATGGTGCAGATGAGCATGCCGGTGTTGGGCTTTGCACTGTTGATCGCGTTGATCGCAGGCGTGGTGGCAGGGTGTGCGCCAAGCTGGCGCAGCGCACGCATGAACCAGAACGAAGCGCTGAAGCAGGGATCGAGGGCCATGGGAGGTGGCGGCCGGTCGCCGCTGCAGGCAATGCTTGTGGTGACCGAGTTTGCATTGGCCCTGACGCTTCTGGCGGGCGCGGGGATGGCACTGCACAGCTTCTGGAATTTGACTCACGTTGATGTGGGGTTCATGGCGGGGCACGTTCTTACGGCGGAATTGCATCCCAAAAAGAGCCGGACAGAATGGACCGGCAGTGCGGCGGAGAACCTCGCTCGTCAAGAGGCGCTGCTGGAGCACCTGCGGCGGATTCCCGGCGTGTTGGATGCGGCGCTGTCGACGGGCGTTCCCATGAGTGGAGCCGATACGTTTCCATTTACCGTGGTTGGGCAGGCAGTCGATCGGGCGCACCAGCCGGTGGCAGATCTTGAAGCTGTGAGCCCGTCCTTCTTTTCCACGTACGGAGTCCGCCTGGTGCGGGGAAGATTTCTGAACGACCGTGACACGCCTCAGTCTCAACCCGTGGTGGTGGTGAATGAGACGTTTGTGCGGCGCTACCTGGCGAGCGACGATCCACTCGACCATCGGCTGGAGTTTCCTCCTCCTGCGAATGTTCGCGACCGGACGAAGCCGCCGGCGCCCACGCAATTTCAGATTGTTGGCGTGTTTCATGACATTTTGAACAATCAACACCTTACGGGTGAAGTTCAGCCGCAGATGTACATTTGCCAGTGGGTGGCAGGGCGCCCGTTCGCGATAAGCCTTCGAACGGTCATGAGGGATCCGCTGAGCCTGAGCAGCGCTTTACAGCAAGCGGTGACGGCGGCAGAACCCGGCGCAGCCATCGACCACGTGCGAACCATGGAGCAGATGATGGAGCAGGAGCGCTCGAGCGACCGCGCCGAGATGATCCTGTTCAGCGCGTTCGCAGCGGTGGCGCTGCTGCTGGCCAGCGTCGGCATCTTCGGCGTGATGTCGTTTGCGGTAGAGCAGCGCACGCACGAGATTGGCGTTCGCATGGCGCTGGGGGCGCGGCGGAGCGAAGTGGTGCGACTGGTGTTGAGCAGCGGAATGCGAATGGCCACTGTCGGGCTCTGCATTGGACTGGCGGGCGCACTGGGATTGGGACGGATCATGCACTCGACGCTCTACGGTGTGAAGTCAGTAGACGCGTTAAGCCTAATTGCCGTGGCGGGCTTGCTGATGGTGCTGGCGCTGGTAGCCTGCTGGATACCGGCGCGGCGGTCGGCCGCAGTGGACCCGATGCGGGCCCTCAGGAATGAATGAGGGTATGCCGCTTATTTTTGGGAGGGCTCCCGCTTGATCGGCTTCAATGAAGATGTCAAGATTTTGCTCTCAAAGTGACGGTAGCCGGTAATTGGACAATTGGCTGTTTTCCGTTCGACGCGTCGAAGCTTCCTTCTCCAAATCAGGCTGTCATCCTGAGCGCACGGGGCCGCAAGCGTTTTCTTCAGCTTGGGGGTGGTAAGCGAAGGATCTGCTTTTGCTTTGCCCAAAATTCCTCAACGTCAGAGTCGCCGGTGATAGTGCGCCATGGGTACGCGAAGCTCGCAAGAGCAGAGCGTGCGTAACTACTTAACCGATGAGGGAGGGCCCCTCGGAGTCGGCTTACAGGAGCGGACTTCAAACCGCCTTCTGGCGGCTATGGACAAAAGCCATGGTCGTGAGCGCAGAAGGAAAAGGCCCAGCGAGCGATTGGGTCAGGTGTCAGGCAAGAAGAGGACTGCAAGGAAACCACTATTGAAGTGTCGAAACCTATAAGACGATGTCAAAACCGCGGCGTTGTCACTACTGCGGGACAGAGCTACGACGGTACCTGTTTACGGGCGGAGCGGCATCCGGCACGAGAGGTGGCCTGAGCTTGCCATGAGGCGGATAAGTGGAACATGGGAACCTGCGATCACGATGCTAACGGAGAAGCCACAAGTGGGGGCCCCACGAGGGCGAGAGTACGGATGCGTGGTGGCAGGGACGGGACAGCGCGTAGTAGCGATGAAGTCCCCCATAAAGGGATGGAGCCAAGGCGCTGTGTCGAGGAGCCTGATTTCGACGAGCCAACCAGCAATGGGAGGAGCCCGATGAATGAGGCAAAGCCGTTTTGTATTTCGAAGAAGGAGGTCTGGGAAGCGTATCAGACGAGTGAAGTCGAACAAGGGATCGGCAGGCATCGATGGACAGACGATCGAGGATTTTGAAAAGAGACTGAAGAAGAATCTTTACAGGATCTGGAATCGGATGTCGTCGGGCAGCTACTTTCCACCGCCAGTCAGGACAGTGAAGATACCTAAGAAGAGTGGCGGAGAAAGAAGTCTGGGCATTCCGACTGTGGCGGATCGAATCGCACAACAGGTTGTGAAGGCGCGGCTGGAACCGGAGGTTGATCCATTTTTCCATCCTGACTCCTATGGCTATCGGCCGGCGAAGTCAGCGCTGGATGCGGTGGGTCAGGCCCGGCAGCGGTGTTGGCGAAATGACTGGGTCCTGGACCTTGACATCAAAGCCTTCTTCGACAACCTGGATCAAAATCTCCTGATGCGAGCGGTGAAGAAACACGCCTCGCAGCGGTGGATGGTTCTCTATATCGAACGCTGGCTGAAAGCGCCAGTGGAACAAGAGAACGGGCAAGTCGTTCCGCGCCAGAAGGGCACGCCGCAAGGTGGCGTGGCCAGTCCACTGCTGGCCAACCTGTTTCTGCATTATGCGTTTGATCGATGGATGAAGGCGAACTTTCCTCAGGTTCCATTTGAGCGGTATGCCGATGATGCCATCGTGCATTGCAGAACAGAGAAGCAAGCCCAGATGATACGGAAGGCAATCGCAAAGCGGTTGTCGGACTGTGGACTGGAACTCCATCCGGAGAAGACGCGAATCATCTATTGCAAGGATGAGTTGCGGAAGGGAAGACATACCAATGAGAAGTTCGATTTTCTTGGCTACGAATTTCGTCCGAGGAAGTCGATCAATCGCAAAGGAAAAGTCTTCACCAATTTCAGTCCCGCAGTCTCGACCCAAGCGGCCAAGTCGATGCGGGAGACCGATTCGAAACTGGCGTCTGCGTCAATGCAGCCATCAGTCTCTGGAAGACCTATCCCGCCTTTACAATCCGATCATCCGAGGCTGGATCCAATACTACGGAAGGTACTACCGTACGGCGCTTTACTCAGTGATCCGCCAACTGGACGACGAACTGGTCAAATGGGCCAGACAGAAATACAAGAAGCTGCGCAATCGTGTCCAACGTGCAAGGTGCTGGGTTAGGACGGTATCCCGCCGTGCCCCGCACTCTGTTCGCGCACTGGGCCAGAATGCGCGGTGGTTCCTTGATGGGAGCCGTATGACGCGAGAGTGTCACGTACGGTTCTGCGAGCGCCTCGGGGTGAAACTCCCCGGGGCGACTCTCCTGCTCCCGGACAGAGAAAACGCTCAATGACAATGCCGCCTTCGCAGTGGAGCGAACCGTAGCCCATTTGCGATGCGTGACGGCCCTGCTTCGTGCCTAGCGAAAGGCTTTGAGGGTGTCCTAAGTGCCCGAGCCACTTTCACTCTTTCCCGGATTGGACAGCGCTGTTTTGGGTTGAAGTTCCTGGAAGACGAGTCGTCTCGGCATCGATTTGCGCGATCCAGCGAGAGATTCTCAGAGCTTCCGTGAAGGAGACCTTGGCTCTGACGCCGGATCCGACGGCCTTGAATTTATGTTTAAACCTAAGCTCAACATCGACACTCGATTCTGGTGAGTCCGCAATAAGGTAAGGACTCCGGACCGAGAGTCGAACTTCCTCGCTTGGAATTCTGACAGTTACGCCGGGTACGATCTTCTTCTTATTCACTTTTGGAGGAATGGCGATCACGACAATGGATCGCGTCAGCGAAATGACCCAAGGTGGAGATCCTTCCGCCCGTTCCGATTGAACTGAGATGGGAACGTTGAGATCGAGCGGTGGCAATCGTCCGTCACGAACCATCGCTTTAACTTCGACCGGCAATTTCTCGTCAGGAAACGTTATTACCCGGTCAACCAGGTGCTGGGAATCGAAGGTCGTCACTATGTTCACGGATTTCCACCAGCGGGAATCATGAGGGAATGAAATCGACCCGTAACTTGAACTGTAGACTCGTGCCCAGCAGAGAGAGGAAACTCCGACGTCTACTTTGACTGCTTTGAGACTCTCTTCCACCTCCTGCTGGGTGGAGCTGCCGACTACCGGCAGCACAGGCGGAGCAACGCTTATGCCGCTCGAGTCTACCGCGATTGGTTTTATCTTCACCGGTATTGCTTCAATGAGACATCCGGAGAGGCAGCAGGCGGATAGTAGAGATGGAACAAGCAGAAAGGCATGAGCGCGCAATTGCATCGTGACACCCGTTCTTCCGGCTTGTCCGCGATCGTGACCATGCCGGACCCGGTATTATCCACCTTCTCGAAACAGGTTGAATGTGATGAACTCGGCGTTCGTCTCGTCAGCCGATCAGACGCTATATTGGACTGACCTACGCTTTTCTGGCCTGAGTCAGCGCTATTTCGGACTGGAGTCCTCATGGGAAGGCCCGTTCGCGCACGGTTCTGGCGGATAAGGAGTTGAAGCCTACGCTCACGATCCCTTTGCCTGGTTCTGCCGGGCGAATCGACGCGCTCTGCGGATTGCTGGTCTTGGTCACCAATGGAGGAATTCGCAACAAGTTGACCTCAAGGTCTGGGTGGCCGGTGATGCGACCGCATGACAGCGGCAGGTCAGTAGATTTCGTCCTTAGGCGGATCGTACTTAGACAATCGGAGCAACTCCGATAGAGCATTTCCAAAGGCAGTACGCTTCGCATCCCAGCGTGTGACGATGTGGTACTGGCCGCCGCGTACGCCCTCTAGGACCCACTCTGCCCCGTCCAAACCGCTCCGCCCACCTTCGGTTGTCATTTTCCAGAAACCCGCATCTTCGACGAGCGCGAGAACCTTTTGAACCTGCTCCTTGCTTAACGATTGGGTTCTCGATTCAAGCTGTTGCGGGACGCGTTTGTAAACTTGCAAACGAAGTTGACCACCACCTTCCGGTTGTACGTACATGGTGATGCTCACTTGATCGTGAAACGATCTCATCCATACAAACCGGTAGGCCACCTGTTTCGGGTCTGCTGGCCATAGCGGCTTCTCCTCCAGTCCGTACAGAACGCTGGAATACCAATGCACCATGAAGTCTCCCGCTCTCGATTGGAAGGTGTCCGGCGGGAAATATGTGAATATCAGCGTCGCATTGGTATCCTCCAAGTCTTTGCGACAGCGCTGGGCGAGCGCGAATAGGGCCGATTCCTGTCGTACTTTTCCGAGCATCCCCCGAACCTCGTCAAACTGGCGGCGATCTATTCCGGGGCAATCGCAAACTGAGCTAACTGTGTTTGCGTTTAGCCAAGCCGTCTTCGCATTCTGTGTTGACGACAGGGCCGACAGAAATCCCTCTAAGTCATCGAGCATTGCCTGAGCGAAGAACCGGCTGTCAAGATCGCTAAGCCCGACGCTCATTGCGTTGACTTGCATCAGCGAAGGCAATACCGATCTGTCTCCGGCCCTGTAGGATGAGAGCAGAACCTTTCCATCCTTTTGAAGTGACTGCGGTGTGCAGGGTTTGCCGTTTCCGGCGGTGACGTAATCGGTCACGTAACAGGAAACGATGCGTTTCTCTGCACTGCTATTTCCGTGATCATCCGTCGCATAAATTCGTAAAGGCAACAGCAAGAGCGATAGCCAAAGCACTCGCGAATTCAGGTTCATGGCGTTCCTAGATGAATAGACCCCACAGGCGGCGAAATTGTTCCTCGACAGCGCGTTGCGGTCGGATCGTCGCCAAGTGGGATCCTGTCAAATTCTTGGCCTCAAAGCGATAGTCGCCGGTGACTGGCCCTCTAGAGGTCCAACGTCCAGATAAATCAGGCTAAACTTGGCCTACATGGGATTCCTGCGCAACATGAAGCTGTGGCTTTCGCCCCCGAAGATCGTGGATCCGGTGTTCGGAAAGCTAGTCTTCATGCACATTGGAAATCATCCAGAGCGATCCTATTGGGAAGGCGAATGGAAACTGCCAAAGCAAGAGCACTCGATTGAAATCTCCCTTCGCGGCTGCGAAGCTGGGCCAAGTGAGGAGTCTCGCAGGTTCTACCTCAGTCTCGCCGATAAGATCGGGCAGATCACTGATCGTTGCCGTCCTCAAATTGCCAAAGTGTTCCGTGAGTGGCTCAACAGAGACACGCCAGACGACATTTTCAGCGAGTTGAAGCTTACAGGTTTCGAAATCGACGATCCGAACGAGCGCCCGCTCCGATGGAGCGTGCAGTTTGAGACCACTGGCGAGAGGTGGCTTGGAATCACGATTCCGTTCGTCGACGACACTCCTGGTGACGCCGAAATCGATACTTAAAACCAGGGGAAACTGGCAACTTCTTGCTCTCAGGGTGATGGTTGCCGGTGACTCGATCCCAAAAGACCCAACCGATAGGACAATCTCAGAACTGTCACATAAAGTCGTTTCCCGTGCGTTCGATCGGTGCAGAATTCTCGCATGAAAGAACGAGCGCGTAGCGCGGTTCACTTCAGCGAACGAGAAGTCCTAATTCAACGTTGGAGAAGACTGCGGTGTGTCCTAGGTTTCCTCCTAAGCTCCGCGCTGCTCTTCACGGAGATCGGTTGCCTTCCGTATCGCAAAGGGAGCTTCAGGGGACCAGCCACGGTGAGCGATACCGGAGTGTTCTCGTACTACAGGCATCACTTCCGTTTTTCGCCTAACTTGCCCCTGGACAAAGCGGGTAAGCAGACCTACACCTTTCAAGGTCTGCCCAAAGATGCAATGACTGTTTTGTTCGAATTAGAGCCGTTCGACTTCCATGAACTTGAACGCTTGAAATCACTCAACACCATTCTCACGGTAGAGCTTCTAGACAATCGTGGAAATCTCGTGTGCTCCGGTTCCGGCAGCCTGTCAGAGTCTCTTCGAGGCATGGCAGATAAGAATCACGACCATTGGGTACTCGCTAACGGAGGAGGAAACGCGGAATTCTGGCGATATGCCTGCACAAGCATCAAATTCCAGAGAGACAGAACATTCACGCTGATCCTAAGGCTCGACAACATCGATCCGCGAACTCCTCCAGGTCTCTCCATCACCCCGTGGATTCATGGCGGGGGAATTGAGCTGCCATAGTCCGATGCGCACAGCATAGCACTACGAAATCATGGTAGCGGGCGGATCGTCGGCAATGGAGACACTGGCAACTTTTTGCCCTCAAAGCGAGTGTGGCCGGTCGCTCGCCAATGTGACAGAGGAGCCAGGTGTAGCATGTTGCGCATGGCTCCACTGCTAGGTTCCGTTCGCATCGCGTTAGCACTCGCTGTTTTGACTTGCGTCCAAGCTGCAGTGGCACAAACGCCGCAGAAGTTCGCTCTGAATCGATTCGAGAATGAATCCTGTCGAGGAAAGGGTCGGCTTCAGGAGTGCGATCAGAATCCAGTGATGAAACAGGTTCTGACGCGGGGCAGCCAGTCCATACCGGTGTTGATCTCTCAACTCGATGAGACCAGCCGAACGATGAATCCAATTGAAGACTTTTGGAATTACACAACCTCCGGCGACGTTGCGTTTATCATCTTGACCGATCTGTTCACGGACAAGGATAGGAAATCTTTTACGCTTCATCAGGTAACAAACTGGAACACGGTCATGGCAGGATGCGACGGAACCGCGGAAGCCTGCTGGCGTGGATACGTCCGCAGAAACGGAATCAGATCGGTGCAGCAATCTTGGCAGAGGATGTGGACGGTCAATCGTGATCGGTTGGTTTGGGATGCCGACGCCCGGTGTTTTCGTCTGAAGAATTAGCTCCTTTCCTGCAGGAGGTTGCATTGTCGGCGATGGTGAACCTGGCAAGAAAATGACCTCAGTGTCCGAGCAGCCGGTCATCCTCTCGGAACACGCAATTCTGGCGCGAAGCCTGTCTGCACAAAGCCGCTTCCAAGCCATGATGTCGGTGCCACTGGTCAGGGAGGGCCCGGTGACTGTACTGTTGGGTAACCTAAAGCTGTTTTAACTGGTCGTGCGGTAGGCGGGATTCCCGAAAACAGTTTTAATCGTTTCGCGATACCCGAGGTGCTGGATGCGCAGGCTCGCAATTCTGTGTCCGTGGCTCCTGGCGGTATTGCTGGCCGGATGCTCTGCTGCCGGCGCTCAAGGCTCCGTTCTGGCCTGGCCGCTCGGTTCCGTAGAGATCAACAGCGGCTGGCGAACCACCTCGGGCGACAACCTAGCCTGGGCGGAGCCCGGCTTCGACGACAGACGCTGGCCCGCAGCCACGCTCGGCGAGCAAACGCCGCTTCCTGCAAACTGGACGTGGTACCGGCTCACCCTGCAGATGCCATCGCAGACAGAAGAGCCGACTGCGCTGCTGGTCACTGCGCCCGGTGGCACCTGCGAAGTGTATGTGGACGGCCAGCGAATATCTTCCGAAACGATTGGCTCCTGGTTCCACATGACCGCTGCCCGCGCTCAGGTTGCGCCGCTACCGCAGCGGCTCGGGGTCATTCACATCGCGTTGCGGATCGACTACCCCAAGCCCCTTGCCGGCTCGTATGGCTCATTTCTCAATGTCCGGGTTGGTGGCCTTTCCAGTATTCAGGCCGCAGCGGCGTCTACCGTCGACGACCGCGTGCTCAATTTTCTTCCAGCGGCGTTTGCGTATTTCGTCATCCTCCTCGGCGGCATCGGCGCATTCGGGCTGTCGCTTGCACAGCGTACCCGGCGAGAATACTTCTGGCTGGGGCTGTTCCTCGTCATCAACGCAGGTCTTGGCCTGCCGTGGCGCGCGGTCGAATCGAGTCTGATCCCGTATTGGTGGAACAGCCTCCTGGCAGACCCGCTGACCTACCTGCAGATCGTCTCACTTATCGAGTTCACCTTCGCTTTCATTGGGCGTCCAGTAAGCCGGGTCTGGCGTCTCTGCGAGGTCGCTGTCCTGGCGATTCTTCCGACCGCCTGGCTCACCGCCATCGGACTCTTTCCTTCCGCGATCTATTGGGGACTGCAGGGTACGGCGCAACTCGGAATCGCAATTGCCCTGCCTCTGCTGCTCCTCGTTCAGTTTCGACGCGGCAATCGCGAAGCGGCCTGGTTGATCCTGCCTATTCTGCTTGCATTCGCCGCGGTTGGCTTCGTCGGCATTGGCACGGTGGCAACCATCTTCGACTGGCCGCTCCCTCTCCTTCCCTCCATTCATTTCGCCCGCACCTCGATCGATTTCACCGACATCGGTGATTTCCTTTTTCTGCTCGCCATAGGCGTGGTGATGTTCTTCCGCTTTACGAGCGTCAGCCGGGAACAGGCGCGCGGCGCATCGGAACTCGAAGCCGCGCAGCGCGTTCAAGCCCTGCTGCTTCGCTCGCAACCGTTCAGCAGCGCGACGATCTGGATCGAGAACGTCTACCGTCCCGCTCAGGAGGTGGGCGGCGACTTCTTCCACACCACCGTTGTCGACGGGCAACACAGAATAGTCGTTGGTGACGTAAGCGGCAAGGGACTGGGAGCGGCCATGCTCGTCTCGGCAATCATCGGTGCGCTCGATACCCTGCACGACGCCGCACCGGCGACGGTGCTGCGTTCTCTGAATGAATTATTGCTCGCCCGCCAACAGGGCGGTTTCGCAACATGCCTCTGCGCGGTGGTCACGCCAGCGGGCGAGGTCAGGATCGCGAATGCCGGCCACCTCGCGCCCTATCGCAATGGATCAGAAGTCGCAGTCGAATCAGGATTGCCTCTCGGCCTGGCCGCAAGAATTGATTACGCCGAGGTGCCGTTGCGGCTCAATGCCGGAGATACGCTGACGTTCCTCACCGACGGAGTCGTTGAAGCTCGGAACGCATCCGGCGAACTGTTCGGGTTCGAGCGGGCAAGAGCAATCAGCACTGGATCTGCCGAACAGATCGCACAAGCCGCTCAGGCTTTTGGTCAGGACGACGACATCACCGTCCTTACCCTCCGGTACGCTTCTGCCAGCGTTCTGCGTGCCTGAACCTTTCACACGATCTGGATAGTCCTGGTAGGTCGCCCAGTGTCGAGGAATCCGCAAAGTACATCGAAAGGCGCAAGAATGAAGTTCTTCGACGGGGTTGCGGTAGGTTTGTGGGGGAAGTTGACAATTTCATGACCTCAAAGCGAGGGTTGCCGGTCGCTCGGGAGTTGTGAGCAAAATACTCATTGTCGAAGGCGGTGACTTGCTCCAAACGCCCGCGAGTCATTCATTAAAGAGTTCGGATTCAGTCTAGGCTTAGCATTGTGACGGTTTGAAATTGTGTCACAGTGGCGCATTATCCGAATCCAACCTGATCGGTAGCATTACGTCATGACTCGACGGCAATTCATGCAAGGTGCCTTGGGGTGGAGCACACTGTCAAATCGCATGGCAGCAAACACACCGGCCATATCGCTTCACTGCACACCCGCCCCCAACTTCCCAGTGCCGCTAAGTGAGGGAGTTTGGCGCAGTCAGGAGTTCCCTGTCGGAAAGCACGATTACCATGTCTTTCTCGATGTAGATCGGCGGATGCCGCTCGAAGAGCTTGATTGCGATCTGGGGCCGCCACGTCCTGGCTTTCAGTGCAACACGCCGCCCCTACTCGATCTGGAGTGGAGGGTTTGGGACGGAACGACGTTGGTTAAGAATTGGCCAGCCAAGCCGATCAGAGCTGACGCGTGGGGCAAAACATCAACTAGCTGCCTTCTCGGTGATTTCGAGGGCAAGAGGAATGGTCATTTTATCCTCGAACTGAATGTCAAACGTGATGCTGGAAGACTGAAGGATTTGCATCCTCGTGTGCAGATTGTGAAGAACCCCGGATATTGGTGCTGGTTGTAAAAGCGAGAATAGAGCCGCGACCTTCGGCACTGGCGAAAATCCGTCAAAGGAAGAGTCGCCGGTGATGCTCCCAGAAGGACACAGTCGATCTTTCGACGGTGCTCATTCAACCGCAGCCATCCACCATTTCGTTTCACTCACCGGTCGCGTCCATGTCTCCTGCAAAGCGATGTCGACTGATATGTCGTCCAGTCCAGGTGCTAATTGGAAGTGCCGATGAACCCCGGGGTCGTGGACAGGAGCCTTCACTGAAATCGCGCCTGTGCTGTTACGCGCAGCATAGTTGTACGTGAATCCCCCGTCTGCTTCGTCGTGGGCGGAGACCACCTTCGCGCCGGTGCTTCCGAGCCGAAGCAGGATGTCTTCGCGCAGAGCATTCAGCAACTCTTGCTTTCGGCTTGACCACATGATGAACCTTGGCACGAACTCCGCATTGTGCCGAATGGATCTGATTCCTGAGCTGAAGCCCTTTCCTTCGCTACTGTGGGATCCCGCATCATATTGGAATTTCGTAACGACAGAGGTGGGGTTATAGCTTCTGAGGAATTGGGACTGATTTTCAGTCCCCGCCACAATTCGGTGAGCGTTAACCCATCCTTCCCAACATACAAGGGATAGCCAACACAGACCGAGCAAGCCGATGATGCCGAATGCCAGCTTTTTCATTCCGCCTCCCGTGTACGGCTTGGAAATCCGAGTGTGCCACATCGCTCGTAATTCTAAGCCTGTCTCCGAACGAAGGGTGTGTTGACGGCGATGGAAGCTGACAATTTGTTGGCCTCAAAGTGAGGGTTGCCGGTGATTGGACCGTGAGAACAGAAATAGCGCGATTCCGGCCCGGATTGTTGGATCGCTGTCCGCCCGCATATTCCAATGAGAGAATCGACGAATGGCATCACGAATCCCAACGAAACAGCTTCCCCCGCTCCTCCTGATTTGCTGGATTGCTGTTCTTGCATTCTTGCATTGGCTGTTGCGGAAGCTATTCGCAATCCGAAAAATCCCCTCATCCCCGGCATGCTAACGGTTGCCTTCGTCGGACTTCTCTTTCATTCGGCGCTCCTGCTCCGAAAAGACCGATGACGTCGGCCATGGTGAAATTGACAAGTTCTTAGCCTCAAAGCGATGGTGGCCGGTCACTCGACCGGAACCAACTATCTGGGCAGGAAATCGACAGCGCCATCAGCCTGTTTGCCGACGCTTGTCATTTTTTCAACGAGCCGAAACACGCCATACACGATGGCAAAATCCGGAAGAGCAAAAGGAAGGAGAACCACACCAGGATAGCTTTTATTTGTCCAGGGAATAAGCAGCACAAGAGGAACGTGACAAAGTGTCACGATCGTTAGCGCGACCCAGAAGAGAACACGTTTCCTAAGACTCCAGAATATCTTTGAGCACAGAAGTATCACAAAAGCACAGACGGCTGCGGCACGTCCTCTTCCTGGGTCGCCGAGATAGGCAAATAGAAAGAACAGCGGCGATGCACAGAGTGCAATCAAAATCGCTGACTTCTTTGTCAGCTTATCGAAGACATCCTTGGAATCCTCTTCACTCACTGGGAATACTCGCGCGACCGTGTTTGCTTGCGGCCAAGAAGAAGTCTACTCCTGTGTTGTCGGCAACTCTTCCCCAACCGTGAGCCAGATCACGCAGCTATTGAGCTGAATCGGAGTTGGGCGTTAGGTCGATCCGAGTGAGGCGTAGATAATGAATCGACGCAATCTTACCCTCGCCGAGTGGAAGCGTCTTGATTGAGACCACATCGCCGGATTTGATCAAGACAGGAGACAGATCAGCCGAGAGAGCAACGGGGGCAACGTCCTTATTGCGAAGCGTCAAGCGATTTTCGGGATCGGTGAGGGCGCTGAAAGTGCACTTGATCTTGTCGGTGCCCTTGACCGGTTCCACCAGCAGATCGTACCCGAAGACGACCACGGGATTCATGCGGTCGTACTGGATATAGAAGTGGAAAGTATGGGTGGGACTATTCCTATCTACCCACGTTCCGACTGACCAGCCCCGGATTTCATCAAAATCAGGTGATGACGAAGGAACCGATTCGGAAAGGTCGATCACGACGCCGTTTGCCTTGATGCCCCCATGCGCAAATCCCTCAACATGTGCTGTCAGTGGAACAGAAGACGTTGTCCTGTAAAAGGGCGAATTGGCATAGCTCTGGCAGTGACCGCACAGCGGAATTGAAAGCGCGAACGCCAGCAAGCACTTGGTCATGTGAACCTCCAAATGTCGAAAGACTTCACCCGAAAGCATACAGAATGAGCAGACGCACGGAAGATTGAAATCGCTCCAAACTCGAAGCTCCCCGGGGTTCCGCCCCAATGGTGGGCCACTCTTCCCTTTGTCAGGTATTCGCCTTACACAGTTTTTCCACGGTTTTCCTGAAATGGGTTTGCAGGAAGAACCTTTCCATTCTGGGCATGGACTCTTTTCGCTTCTTCGATAATGATCGCTTCTAATGCCAGCTTCATGTTGCAATGAACTTGCGAACGATCATTCTTCATTATTTCTTGGGTTGCCCGGGCGGCCATAACCAGGCCGTTCCGGGCTTTTTCAGTTGCAGCGTGCCCGATCGACTCCCTATGCGGAACCTACAATCCAGTGTTATCGAGTCTTTTTATGTCAGCAGCTGGCGAACCAGTCGGCAGCCGCAACGAGGGCACGCGTATTTGGCGGGTCGAACGCGCTGTGACCGCTGTCCGGCGTGATCACCAGGTCGGCCTCAGGCCATGCCCGGTGCAGAGCCCAGGCGCTCTCCATGGGACAAACCACATCGTAACGGCCTTGCACGATCACCCCTGGGATGGCGCGAATCCGCCCAGCATCGCGCAACAACTGATCGTCGCTTTCGAGAAAACCACTTGTTGACAAAGTAGTGGGCCTCGATGCGCGCAAAGGCTAAAGCGAACTCGTCCTCTTCATAGTGGCTGGCGAAGGCCGCATCGGGCAGCAGCTTCGACGTGGCACCCTCCCATCCGCTCCAGATTTTCGCGGCGGCTAGTCGCACCGCTGAATCGTCGCTGGTCAGACGGCGATAGTAGGCGGTGAGCAGATCGCCGCGCTCGGCCTCTGGAATGTGCGCAAGATACGGCTCCCAAGCATCCGGATAAAGGATCGAAGCACCGCGCTGATAGAACCAATCGATCTCCTGCCGGCGAAGCAAGAAGATGCCGCGCAGGATCAGCTCGGTGACGCGCTCGGGATGCGTCTCGGCATATGCCAGAGCCAGCGTCGAGCCCCAGGAGCCGCCGAATACCTGCCAGCGCTCGATACCCAGATGCTCGCGAAGTTTCTCCATGTCCGCGACGAGATCCCACGTGGTGTTCGTCCTCCAGGGACGCGTAGGGCGTGCTCTTTCCGCAGCCGCGCTGGTCGAAGCAGATAATCGCGGTATTTGTCGGGGTGGAAGAAGCGACGCTGTTTGGGATCGGAGCCACCGCCCGGACCGCCGTGGAGAAACACCACCGGCTTACCAGACGGGTTGCCGCTTTCCTCAAAGTAGATCTCGTGCACGGGCGAAACCCGCAGCCGGTCCGTCTGGTAAGGCTCGATCGGGGGATAAAGCCAGGAAACAGGATCCTTCATCTTGGAAGTGGACAACCGTTCGCTTGACATAACCGAACAGTGTACTGCTCCACACTAGTTGCTCACCTTATTCCATGACTCGCTGTGTGCCGGCCGATGAATCTAACTGCGATCACCCTCTACGGCTGCGTCTGCGATCAGATCTGGATCGAGCGCGGTGCGGGAAGGAGCTCGATTGGGCTTCAATCGAACGCTCGTCACTCCCATATCCTCACAGTTCAAGGTCGTGTGGCGAATCCACTGCCGAAGGCTCTCGTCGTGTCGTAATGCCCTGCGAATCTCCAGGCCAAAGAACCCGGTATTGGTATTCACAAATCCAGGTGTAATACCTCGATTTGTCGTGTCCATGTATGAGGTACAAATCTGCGTTCGCCCATCTCCCAGGCTTGTTGAATGATCTTTTTGAGCACACCATTCCAAACGATCTCGGCTGGATGGTATCCATGAAGATCAATCGTCAAGTGCAGCCCTCAATTCCAAGAAGTTTAAGTCTTCAGATTGTCCGTCGCCATCCCCTCATCGGAAATGCACGAGAATTGGGTCATTGACGGGTGGGCGGTGACACACTCGGAAGTCCGGTATATGGTCGATTAGATGCAGTCTCGATCCCAAGTGACAGGGACTGAGATTCGAGGAATAAGCTTAGAATCACGCTATGCAATCAGCCTTTGCGCACGCTTTGATGTTCATTTTTGCTGCTGCTATGGCGCGGTTTGGGTCGTACATGGCCCACGCTCCTGAGCGTGCTTTGCGCGTCTTCACCTTTGGGACTGAACCGGCTTTCGGCAAGAGATTCGGAATGGCATGGTGCAAGGCGGTTGGCTGGTTCTTCACCGTCGGAGGGTGTTTCGGCATCGTGCTGTACATGGTTCTCATACCCATCGATCTTTGGCACTCGCACTAGTGGGCACGAAGTTGGTTCCGGTTGGATGAGGCTTCGGCAACTTTGCACGCAGATGTTGCTCGGGGAATAGTCCGCATAGGCGGTTACACGACCGCGGTCCGCTATGATGGTGCAAACTTCCGAGGTGCCGATGGCCGATTTATCAGAGCTACAAAAGTATTCCATGGAAACGACCGAGCAGGGTTTGCTCATGAAGGTATCGGATCACACCGATATATTTGGTGTCACCGCTCTGTGAAACGGCAGTCAAAAAACCACGTTCCGAGTGAATCGTGGCTCAGATGCTCCTCAGGTGAGGCGCGACTCAATTCACTGTCAGGGAGAATGTCGTCGATGCGGTGCTCTTCGTTGCGTCGTCTCCGGTTCCTGTGACCGTTAGTGTGTAGCCTCCCGCAGTGGTACCGGGATTCGGCGGTGGGGTCGAAACTGACCCTCCCCCGCCACCGCAGGCCGAAAGAGTCCCGAAAAGAACGAATGCCAAGAGGGCAATCGTTATCCACCGCCACGAGCGCCGGCGTTTCGGAACGAAGAACATCACAAGTGCCACAATTGCACCACCCGTTTCCCCAAGCCAACCTCTGCTATTGGGCAATACGGGCCTTTGCAAAGCGGCGGTAGGTGCGGTGGAGCTGACAGTAACGAAGGCTTGTCCTGTCGTCGTTGTGGAAGTCAGTGTGACCGTCTGGCTCGCGGTACACGTTGGAAGGTCGGAAGCACCGACCGGACTGGAAGTCACGGAACATTTGAAGGAAACAGTGCCAGCGTAGTAGTTGGCAGAGCTCACCGTAAGCGTGGAGGTTCCCGAGGAGCCGGGCACGATGGTAACGGCTGTGGCGGCAACGGTGTAGGCGGCTGCAACGACTGTGACAGATGCCGTCCCAATAGCAGCGTTGAAGACACTCGCACTGCTGGCATCGGGCGTGTAGGTGACAGAGATTGCATCGTTGCCGAGCGCGAGTGTGCCACCGGGTATTGTCGCGGTTAAGGTGCCGTTGTTGAGACTGAGAGTTGTGGAGTAGGTGCCGCTGGTTAGAGCGACGCTTCCGGTGGCAGACGGGTAGCCGGCACCACCGGCGACGGTTACAACGACATTGAGAGGCTGCGTGGAACTGATGGAGGATGCGGATGGTGTAACCGTGACGGTAGGCGTCATCTGAGCGAGACCGGTGACGATGACAGTACTCGAACCGGTTGCCGCGTTGTAATTGAAGTCGCCTGAATAGGTGACGGTGAGAGTATCGCTACCGACCGGAAGAATTCCCCCCATTGACTGTAAAGCTTGTGGAACCATTGGTCACTTTGGACTGCAGGGCAAAGTTGTTTGGGCCAGTTAGCGTCATGTATCCAACGGGTGCCGGATATCCGGCAGTCGTAGCGACTGTGGCATTTACGGTGAGCGGTTGCGCGGCGGTGATGCTGGACGCACCCGGTGTCACCGTCATCAGAGGAGTGGCAAGAGACGCAGCCGTGACAGAGACGGTTGCATATGGCGCTCCCGCAGTGTTGTAGATCGGTTGACTCGGCGTATCCGGAGAATAGTTGGCACTTAAAGTGTTGTTTCCTGGCGGGAGATAGCCTGGAGGAATGTTGATCGTCGCAACTCCGGAATTGAGGGTGCCGGTTGCAGGATAGCCCCCGCCGAAGGGATTTGTTATTCCCGCAGGATAACTGTCAAAAAAAGATATTTGTCCTGTTGGTGTGGGATTTCCTGTGCCGCCGTCTGCCTTGACGGTGACCGTGAGTCCCTGCTCCGTGGTTGGAGTCGCAGGGGAATAGGAGATCGAGATCGTAGGCGAGATCAAGGCAACGGCGATATACGCCTTGCCGGTCACAGAGGTGTAGGTAGAAATGCTTGCGAGGTCGGGAGTGTATTGAACGGTGAGGGTGACGTTGTAGTTGCCGCCAGGCATTGCCTGGGCAGGAATGACGATGGTAGCGGAGCCGTTACTGAGAGCAGTTGGCACCGAGGAGTAAACATCATTGCTTACGATCTTCACCGTACCCGTCGGGGCCGGACTGCCGCTGCTACCGCTGAGGGCGATTGTTACAGTCAACGGTTGCAGCGCAGTGATGGTAGTAGACGATGGGGTAACAGTCATGGTCGGAACGGTCAGCGGGCTGGAAAAGTTGCTAAGAAAGTTCGATATATCGAGCGAGCCGAGACCAGTGACGAGATCATAGCCTGGAGTGAGCAGATAGCCAGCCTCTCCTCCACTGAGACCGCTTGGCCCGGGGAGACTGTTGTTGCACATGCTTGGAGTGTTGACATTGCAACTAGCAACGCCGCTCGTCGCAACGGTGGTGTCGTGATAAGAAGTTGGCGCTGACTGAGCAAGCGAGTAGATTTCGGGATTGAGATTGCCTTGGGGGAATCCGAGTTTCTGATCAAGTAAGGCTGTTACACCAGCCATAGTTGGTGCAGCCGCGGAGGTTCCGCAGAATCCTACGAAGTACCAAGCGGAGCTCCCGGCCTGTTCAGTGCAACCACCTCCGCCAGCAGCGAAGCATGCGAAGTAACCATCGTGGCAAGAGGAAGAGAAGGAAACATCAGGTGTGTATCGACCGGTACGGGCCGTTGGAACTCCAGTACCAGTCTGCCACTTGGGAGTGGCTATATAGCTGCTGACTCCGCCGCCCGATGATGCGACCACCGAAGCGCCGCTGGTTGAAACTGGCTCGTTCCACCCACCTTCAGGGATATAGCCATAGGCTGAGCCGAGATGTATGTCGTTACCCGTATTCCAGTAGGTGGTAGGGTTCGAAAAGTCGTTGAACTCGGTGCCACCGACGCATGTAGCGTAGCTGGAAGCGCAGATGTAGTTGATACTGACAGGCGCGGGCTGGCTTGGAGGCGTCGCAAAATTTGCATCGCATCCGGCCGCGCCAGAGTCACCGGAGGAGACAAAGACTGAAATCCCTTCCGCGGCTGCCTGCTCGAAGAGCGTGTCCCAGAAGTTGACGCCTGCGGGACCCGCAGCAGATTCACAGGCGCCAAAGCTAATGCTCATGACCTGCGCAGGTACGGGGAACGTCTCCACGAGATATTGTGCGTCAACTCCGATGCCACCGCTGGCGCTCGTCGCAACCACGAGCAGAAGATTCGCGCTGGGAGCTGTGCTTCCGGCGCGTATAACATCCAGCGTGGCTTCGCCCTGATCTCCAAATGTGGCACCCGAGGTCGGAGGCGCAGTGAGAGGAGGTCCGGGATCGACACCCCCAAACGCCGTAGGAACAACTTCAGTTGGGGCATTGTTCGGAGAATTAGTGACTGAAGCAAAGGCAAGGATATCTTCCAGGTAAGTGCGCGATCGACCAACAATGCCGATCGTCTCTCCGGCCCCGGTGTAACTCACAGCGCCGTCATATATTTTCTGGAAGTCCTCAGGTGTGATGAAGTGTGCGCCGTTGGATGTTGTCGTATAGGGTGATGCTGTTCTGGCCGGGATGATCCGGCTTGCGGGATGCTCCTCGATCGTGTAGAGACCATGAATGGATTTAATGACGGGGGTCAACCCAATCGGGATCATTGGATCGGAGGAGACCGAAAATCGATCGAGCCCATTCACACGGTAATTGTGCACTTCGGTGTGGAACGCGCTTCCAACGATCTCTGCCGTTCCGCCGATGCTAATGAATATACGGCTTGGCGAGACCCAGTTGACCTTCAATCCCTGAGATTGCAACCAGCCAGTAATGGCAGCTATGTCGGGCTCCGAGAGTCCGAATCGCTCACCCACTTCGGAAGGAGTAAGCCAGTGATGGAAGTCCGGTGACGCCGGATTCTGCTGATCGGAGACAAACTTATCGAATGCGCCTTGCTGCTGGGGAGAGCGGGAAAGGACGAGCGTGAGTACCATTTCTGAAGACGCCACGCCGACACTGTTTTGCGGAATTGCCCATTGGGGATGATGACCACGCAAGACCTGCACATGCGTGGCATCGACCTTTCCGTCGATCCGATTGGGAATTTGTGCTCCGGCTGCGAGACAAGCGTAAGTGGCTATTACAAGCAGACAAATCGTGGCGAGATACCGCCGGTGGTAGGCAACTAAACGCAAGGGCGCATGAAACCGCAAAGCGGGAGCGGAAGAGTTTTCCAGGAATTCCATGGTGTCCAAATAGGATTACTGTGATGAGGCGTGTGGCTGTGATGTAGATCATAGCCCAAGGTATGTATGGAGTCTAAGTACGATTGCGACCCGAAAGTTGTAGGACGATAGAGGATATCTGGCATTATCGGGGAGGAAATATCAGGAGGCAAAACCATATCGAAGCGGCAAGTGGTGGGTTGTTCCGCGAAAAGGTCGGGCCGCACAGAAATGACGACGCCCACACTCGGCTGCCAGGAAGCATACGAAAGCGGGCGTCACTATTTCCGAAACGAATTGTTCTTCTCTAAAGCAGAAAGAAGAACCCAGAAGAGGCAGCTCGAAGCCAATTCCACAGCGCTCGGCCCAAAGCTTGCGGTCTGCACGGCCGATCCGGGCGACGTCATTACTGAAAGGTATAGCGGCGCGGCCCATCCAATATTGGCGGAGCTCGGGCGACAGTTCCAGGCACTTGAGGAGTTGGTCTTCGCGGAAGCGCCGAAATGCATGCATGCCAGGCAGATGACCACGATTAACCGAGTTGACGGTCGAGGTCTCAGTAGAGATCGAGAATCAGCCAATTCAAGTTGAAATCGATCAATGAAAAGGCCGGATGATTCCGGCAATCTAAGGGGCTGGTCTTTTGCATCTCTCCTGACTGTTACCTCATTCTTGCTTGATGGTGGTCTGATCACAGGCAGTTTAAGACGACCAATGGTATGGTGATCGTTCATTAGAAAAGCGAGTGGGGAATCCATCAGATGGTAAGTTGCGCCGTGATGATTTGCCTAGACCAAAACGTGGGTTGGCTTGACCAGCACGCAAGCGCAATCTTGCCGACTTTGGTTTTAAGGGCCGAACAACCGGGGATGGCGAAGGCAGTGAAACAACCGACTTGTTTTTCTAGGAATGCCCTTGATCCCATACTTTCTGATCATCTATCCGTGCATGAATAGCAGGGATCGATGGATGCCTGAATAAGAGGCGCATCGGCCACACGCGCACCCAGGACCATCCAGCGAACGGCAGGCATATTGACATAGGTAGGCGTGCGGACATGAACCCGACTCGGAGTGCGCGAGTTTTCCTTCCAACTTACGCTGTATACGACTTCGCCGCGCGGAGCCTCGACGCGGCTGATGGCCGTTCCAGTTACAAAGGCGAGTTTTGATTCGTTGCACGCATACTCTCCGATTGGGAGTTTAGCGATGGCCTGGCGAAGAATACGGCAGCTCTGAAGAATCTCGTATGCGCGTACGAGGAGCCGGGCACGCACATCGCCTCCGGTTTCTACAGGGACATCGAATTCCATCTCGGGATACGCTGCATAGGGCGCGGCACGGCGAAGGTCCTGGGGAATTCCTGAAGCACGTGCAGTAGGACCGACCACTCCGCAAGACTGGGCTTTCTCGCGGGTGAGAATTCCAATACCCGCACATCGTGATTTTGCGGTGTAACTACTCGTGAAGACGGGGACAAGTTCACGAGAGATCTCAGTTTCGAGCAGATTGACCATACTCAGCAGGGTGTCAGGGTCCGTGATGTCTCGATTGACTCCACCGATGCGATTCATCGAGTAGTTCACGCGATTGCCGGAGATAGCCTGAAGCATGTCCATGACCTTTTCACGATAAGCGAAACATGCCATGAACAGCGTCTTGAATCCCATGAGCTTGGCTGCAATACCGGCCCAGAGCACATGTGAGTGGAGTCGTTCAAGCTCCGCCATGATGACGCGGATGTATTGAGCTCGAGGCGGAGGCTCAAGACCAGTAAGTTTTTCGAGAGATTGACACAAGGTGAGCGTGTGAATAAACGAGCAGATTCCGCAGACCCTCTCCATAAGAGCAATTAGCTGGACATAGTTACGGGTTTCCGCAAGGTGCTCGATGCCGCGAAAATTAAATCCGATATGTAGCTTCGCATCGCAGATGGTCTCGCCCTCGCAGATCATCTCGAGCTTGTACGGTTCTTCGAGGCCGGGATGAAAAGGGCCCATAGGCAGCTTGTAACTCATCTCGCCACCTCGTGCAGGTTGACACCGGTGCGGTCGTTATCGCGAAGCAGAAGCGGTTCGTAAACGCGTCCGGTGAAATCAATCGAATATTCCTCGTGGATCTCCCGCTCGATCCAGTCGGCGGCTTCGCAGGTGTCGAAGATGCTGGGCACGGTGTTGCCCGAAGGATAGAAGGCGAAACCCAGCAGCTGGCCGTTCAAGTCCCAGAGATATTCGAGGCAGAAACCGTGATTCATCGGAAGTTCATTCGCGGTAATAGTGACGAAGCGCGCGCCTGCCCTACTCAGAACCGGCACCAGCTCACGGAGGTCGAGGTTGCCAGTTGTGAACCATTTGACTCCACTTATGTCTGTCGAAATATCAGCAACGTTAAGTTCGGCTGCCAACTGATCAATGTTGTTCATGGGACTCTCCTGACTGAGCGCTCGTCCCCGCAGGGACGGGCTGCGATCTCGGCGGCGGAGCCTTGCGTTGCAGCGTATGGCTGGTACGCAGGGCTCCGGCCGAGAGGTAGATGGGTGGGCAGTCCGCGTCCTGTGTCAAGGCGTGGTCTTTGCATCCGTCGACGCAGCGACCACAGAACGTGCATTGCGAGGGGTCGTAAGCCCAGGTAAATTCTTTGCCGGATGCAGTGAACGTGATGGCGCGGGCGGTACAACGAAACCTGCACATGGCGCAACCGGTGCAGCGCGCGGGATCGAAGCGCACCAGGCCGCGAAAACCATTGGTCATGGGCGGGGCTTCAGGAAATCGCAGAGTTGCGACTCCGCGTTGGAGGTTTTTCCAGAGCATTCCCAGGATCTTCATGAGCGTAACCTCATGAGCAATGTCGTGGAAATGGCAACGACTGCGAAGGCGAGAGTGCATTGCCAATAGAACCGAACTGTGGTGTCGATCGCGAGACGTGCGGTGGCCGCGGCAACGATCGAGAGCGCTAGGACAAGAAGCAAGCCAATGAAAAGGACGCCTGCTACGTCGACCCAAAGATGCGCCGTTGGAGGAATAGCTAACGTGGCAACCAGGCCCACACCGGCAATCCATTCAAGGCCGTGCGAGAGTTGCCACAGAGCCAGTTCAAATCCCGCATATTCGACCATCGGACCTGAGTAGATCTCCTGCTCTGCATTGGGAAGCGAGAAAGGATTGACGTGTAATTTGGCCGGAAGGCAGATGAGGATCGCAATCAGGCCGAGATAACGCCACGGATTGGCGGGTGCGCTCGCAAGATATTCAAGTCGAAATGAATGCTGAGACGCTGCGATCGAAACTGCTGCGAAGAGGAATACGAGGTTGTAAGAGATCAGGAGTACGGCTTCGCGGGCCGAGCCGATTTCGCCAAACAGTGAGCGCGAGGAAAACCCTGCAACGATCATGCAGATTGCAGGGATCTCCATTAAGGCGAGCAGTAGAATCAAATCGCCTTGAAAACCGCCCATGGATGGTAGAACAGGGAGCAAACTGACGGCGCCAGCGGAGGCGGATACAGCGACCAACGGCCACACCCGCATTAGCATTCCGTTCACTCCGGGGCGCGGCGGCGTTGATTTTCCCAAGAGCTTGACGAAGTCGAAGAACGGCTGTCCGAAGGGAGGCCCGATGCGCTGCTGAAGAAGAGCGACAGACTTGCGCTCGATCCACAGCACCAGCCATGCCGCAGGAATGGCGAAAAGCAATCCCGGGAATATAAAGAAGCGCGCAAGTGCGGCGAGAAGATTCATGGACGCACCTCTGCTGGATGCGTGGCCGTGGCCGCAGGCGATTCTGCAGATGCCGCATTGTCACGGCGCTCTGCCAATATGTTGGCGGCCGCAGCAATACCCCGAACGATGGCGTCGGGCCGCGGCGGACATCCAGGGACAAATACGTCCACAGGGATGTGTCTGTCCAGCGGACCGACGAGGACGCGACTATCGATAAACACGTTGGTAGAGGCTGGACATGAACCGATAGCCACCACGGCTTTGGGGCCGCACACCTGGCCGTAAACAGTGTGAACAGCAGAAACGGCAGTCCGCGTCACCGGACCTGTTACACACAGGATGTCGGCGTGGCGGGGACTTCCCTGCAATAACACTCCGAGCTGTTCTGCGTCATAACGTGGCGTAAGTGAAGCAATCAATTCAATGTCGCACCCGTTGCAACTTCCCGAATTCATATGAAAGATCCACGGGCTCCGACGGCGACAGGCACAGAGCAAACGAGTCCATAGCTTCATGGCTGCCCCCCTTGAAACGCCTGGACAACAAGGTTGGGCCAGAGACCTGCACCAAGAATGCACACAAAGAGCAGAACGATGACGGCCTTCAGCATCATTGACTCGTGGAACAGGGGAGGAAAGTACCGCTCGGTTACATCGATTGCGGTAATGTGTTTTTCATCGTACGACGGAATTCCCCACCAAAGACTTGTGAACGAAATGACATAGGCAATGAGAGCCAGCATCGATGCAAGTACGAATCCTGCCAACAATAACGGGTGAATCGAAAGGGCTGCCTCGTAGAGTTTCCAGCGGCCGGCAAACCCAAGCATCGGAGGAATACCGAGCAGCGTCAACATTCCAATCAGGAACCCGAATGCACTGAAGGGGTAGCGCTTAGCCAATCCCACATCTCCACGAGAGAACGCCCCATCACGCTCAGGAGAAGCAATCGCGATAAAGAGCAAGCTCTTTCCAAGGGCATGCGATGCAGCAGCGAGTAGCACGCCTTCCTGCCCAAGTTTACTGATCGAGGCGATGCCCAGCAGAAGGAAGCCGAAGTCTTCAATACTGGAAAGAACCAGGAGGCGCTTGATACTGCGTTGCGCCAGCATCAGCAGCGCGGCCATCAGGCTGGTGACGAGAGCTATTACTAACCATGGTACAGCCGGGGAAAACAGCGAAGGGTCAGCCTGGGCGCGCAAGGTGAGCTCGCCTAAGGCTGCGATGTCGATCACTGCAAGGACGAAACCCAACACCACGGGAGGGAGTTCATCTGCGAGGCGAAGCAGCCAGAACAAAAATGGAATCGCCGCGAACTTAATGCAAACGCCAGTAAGCAAAAGCGCTCGGCTCCAGCCCAGGTGGTATGGTCCGGCCAACTGTTGTGACGATGCCATGCAAAGGCCAGAAAGCACGACGATCGACGCATAAACGAGCCGCGACGGGTGTGAACGCGCAGCCTTCCACACGGGCACGATGCTCAGCAGGGCCGCTGTTTCGAGCAATCCAAAACGAATTGCCTCGCCTGCTGTCATACACCCGGCAACTGTTAAGATGGAGGGCAAAGCCAGTTGAAGCGGAAGGAACCTGTTTTCATTGGTTACCGCAGTCGTGCACACAATACACACTGCGGCGATGCAGATCGCGCCGATTAGCAGCGGAGACACCGGCATCGTGGAGAGCGTGGCGGGAATGGTCGAGGCTTTGCCCAGCCAGAAGCCAGCGAAGATCATTGCTGCAGAGAGAACCAGAAGTCCCTGGAACGCGTGCTCCTCCAGCCATGCAACCGGCAACGCCAGAGTTCGCGCAACAGAGCACAATTGCTGAAAAGCATACGCGTAAGCCCTGTCTACCTTTGACCAACGGAAGAAGGCCTGCCAGTTCTGCTCGAAGATGTGGGAGAAGTCGGCGGCAGAGAGACGGTCGTGCTCCCATAGCGGTTCGCCACCTGTGAACACACCGCCGCCACCGTCGAGGAGAATGCCGGCGGAACCAGCGACGGTTGTGCTGACGCTTGGACGGCTCGAGATGCGTGCCACTGCAAAGATCGCTGCGCCCAGTATGAACGAGACGATGGCGAGTACGAGTCCACCAGCCGTAGAGAATGTTCCCGCCCCTCCGAACATACCGAGCCAGGTGACGCGCATAGATGTATCGAGTCCCATGGCGCTGAACATCGGCTGGAACAAGGAAACGTAGGCGAGTTGCGGTGCCACGCCGAGAACAACGCTTCCAAAAGCCATCAAACCCATGGCCCACTGCATACCGCGCGAGACTTCGTGTGCATCCTGAGCCGCTTCAGACGGTGGCCCCAGAAATACCGCGCTCGTGGCTTTCGCGCACATGAACACGGTTCCAAGGCTCGCGATCCAGGCAATGACCGCAGGAACCGCCCATCCCGCCTGGATCGCGGCCGCATACAACATCCACTTGCTGACGAAGCCACTCATCAGCGGTATACCGGCCATGTTTCCGACACCGACGAGCCAACAGAGCGTGGTGCGAGGCATGCGCGAGGCCAGTCCACCCAGGAGATTCATGTCCCTTGTTCCCGCGGCGTGCTGCACGGCACCCGCATTCAGGAACAGGCCGCCCTTGAAGAACCCGTGATTGAGACAGTGCAGAAGTCCGGCCATAATCCCAAGTGGAGTACCGATTCCGATTCCCAGCAACATGTAACCGATTTGGCTGACGGTAGAGAAGGCCAGCATGCGCTTCAAATCAGTCTGCACGAGGGCGTACATCACGCCAACCACCATAGTCACAGAGGCGATTGAAATCAGGATCAAGTTCCACGAAGGCAGCCATGCCGCGAAGTTGTGCATGCGCGCGGCGAGATAAACACCTGCAGTCACGTAACAGGCTGCGTGGAGCAAGGAACTCACCGGAGTTGGTGCAGCCATGGCGTCGGGTATCCAGGTGTGCAAGGGGACCTGCACAGACTTGGCTACCAGCGCAACGAGCATCAAAAGGAATATACCCGTGGAGAAACTCCGGCCAATGCTGGGATCAGTCCATACGGCTGTGCCTGTGCGGTGATAAAGAACGAGAATTGCGCTGAGCAGTCCGTAGCCGGCCAGGTGCGTCATCAGCAGAACCTTGCGCGCGCCCGATACGGCCTCACTCTGCTGATACCAGAAGCCGACAAGGCTGAACGAACACAGACCAATTAGTTCCCAGCAAAAGTATAGGAAAAACAAATTGGAGCAATAGACCAGAGCAACGAATCCGCCAATGAATACGAGCATCGTGGCGTAGAAACGTGTAACTGCCTTATCCCGGCCCATGTAGGCGATTGAATAGAGAAGAACGATCGCACCAAGGCACGTCCCCATGAATGCGAACAGGATACTGAGCGCGTCGATGTGAAATGCGAGGACGAGGGGCCCATCCCAAGAGAACAGGCTGATGTCAATTGCATTCCCGGACTGCATGCGCGGCAGAAGGGTTATCACGCTGAACAGAGCTGGGATACACGTAGCCGCTGCCACAATGCCCTTAACACGGGCGGAGCACAAGCGTGCAATCATAAGTTGCAGCACGGCGCCGAGGAGAAGAATGCAAGGCGCGAGCAGGAGGTAGACGGGATCGTTCGGCTTCGGCATACGCACCTCCCACGTTCATGGGACGGTGCCCGAATTGAGACCTCCCGTGTCGCAGCGTCGGCTGGCGCCGCGAGCCTGCGAATACGAGCGATCTTGGGCAGCGCCGAGCTACGACAATCTGCCGGCAAGGCGTGGGCAGTTCAGTTCCGCATCACACGATCAGTTTTCAACTACTGCTTCGCACCGCGGCCGAGAGCCGAGCACGGCATGTTGTTAGCACATCATGGCGATCACAGATTGTGACCAACATCACGAGAGATTCCCGGTTCACAGATACCGATCAACGAAATGCCGTATTGGCGCCATACAAAGTCAGCCGAATTATTTTCTGAGCTGGTGCGCACCTCCCGATTGGGAGTATGCTGATTGGCCAGATTCGCACTCTTCATGCAAGGAGGTAATGAAATGGAAGGAATCTGGTATGCGCATTTCACATCTGGGGAAGTGAACGGAGACGGTGTGGCGGTGTTGCGTAACGGGCTGATCGAAGGTGCAGACCCAGCGCACACGTACTCCGGCTCCTATCAGGAAGAAGGTTCTAATTTGTATGCGAATGTTCGCGTGAGCCCGTATGCGGGCTCGGCGGTTCCAGCTGATTTAGCGCATCCCGTCACATTTTTTCTTCGAGGATCGGTGACTGGAAACACTGCCAAGGTCAGTGGTCACCCCGACAACCGGCCTGAGGCTCTTGTCTCAGTCGAACTGCACAAGGGGGAGTGAGGGAGTTGATTTTTCCTTGGGGAGTCCTCCTCTGTTGAACTCCTCGATACCTTTGACTTGAAAGCATCCACAATTCGGCGTCGTCACGAATGCAGGATGGCGTGGGAGGAAGATCTTGCTTTGAGTCAGATCACAGTGCCGTGTGATCAAAGGCACATCCAAACCTGTGCTGGCCATATCAGAGTTCCCGCGGACGATTCTCGGGAGTTTCGAGCGGGGTTCTGGAATGTGCAGTGCGTGTCCTGTTGAAAGTTGCTCTGTCATTCCACGCCGTTTCTCATCCACATCTCCCGAGCATTGCAGGAAATCCGACGACTCGTGAAGTTTCTGATACTTGAGAGGAGGGACGAATGCCGGACGAGGTTGTTCAGGTATTGAATGCAGGCGAGAAGCTGCTGATTGATCAGGCGATTGTCCAGCACGGAAGTGGTGCGGGAGCGTTGCTGGGCATTCTTGAGGATGTGCAAGCCGCAAATCCTCACAAGTACCTGCCGTTGCAGACCCTTCGCTATATCTCCCTCAAGACCGAATTTCCTCCTTCGACAATCTACAGTGTTGCGACGTTCTATGCGCTTTTCAATCTCGAACCACAGGGAGACAACGTGGTTTGCGTATGCCGGGGCACTGCGTGTCATACGCGGGGTTCGCGAGATCTGCTTGCCAAGTTGTGCCTCGATCTCGGGCTGCATGAGAGAAACAACGATGATTCCAGCGATGCTGACAAAGTGTCACTTACCACAAAAGACCGCCGCTTCACGGTGAGAACGGTGGCGTGCTTTGGACAATGCGCCCTGGCGCCGGTTGTTGAGGTGAATCACCACATTCTGAGCCATGTAAACGAGCGCACGCTCCAGCGTGAAATCAATGTGTTGAGTCTGAGGAAGAAATGAAACCGCGGATCGAGGATATCGGAAAGTTCAATGCTGTGCGCGAAGCCGGGATAGCCAAGCTAATGTCTTCCATTCCGCGGATCACTGTGGGAATGGGCACATGCGGGCGCGGTAACGGAGCCGAAGAGGTATTCCACGCGTTGAACGAAGCCATCGAACAAAGCGGGCAGGATGTACAACTGGCAGGCGTAGGGTGCTTCGGAGCCTGCTTTCAGGAGCCGCTTGTAGGCGTTCGAATTCCGGCTGGACCCTTGGTAATCCTAAGCCGAGTGAGACCGAACGATGCCGGCCGCATTCTCGAGGCCATCTCGACAAAGGTGATGCCGCCCGATCTGATCTTCTGCAAGTTGGAAGAGTGGGACCACGTCACCGCGCAATTCAGGTTTGGCCAGGGCTATCCTGAAATACCTTTATGGAATCTCATCCCATTCTTCAAAGGTCAGAAGAAGATTGTGCTTAGAAACACCGGACTGATTAATCCGGAAGATATTGAAGAATACATCGCGGTCGGAGGCTACCAGTCGCTGTACAAAGTCCTAATCGACGGCCGTCCGGAATCAGTGATCGATCAGATCAAGGCATCAAGGTTGCGCGGCCGTGGTGGTGCGGGATTTCTCACTGGAAACAAGTGGGACTTTCTGGCCAAGGCAAAAGCAGATGAGAAGTACGTTATCTGCAACGCGGACGAGGGGGATCCGGGCGCGTACATGAATCGGAATGAGATTGAGAGCGACCCTCATTCCGTTCTGGAGGGCATGATCATCGGAGCGTATGCGACCGGTGCCACAAAAGGGATTGTCTATATTCGTGCCGAGTACCCGCTTGCTGTGCAGCGGCTAAGCCGCGCTATCGAACAAGCACGCGAATACGGGCTGTTGGGAAAAGACATCCTCAACCGGGGATTTGACTTCGGAATTGAGCTCGTGCAAGGGGCTGGCGCATTTGTCTGTGGAGAGGAGACGGCGCTGATCGCGTCGTTGGAAGGCTGCGCAGGCCGCCCGCGTCCGCGTCCTCCTTTTCCGGCGCAGCGCGGATTGTGGGGCATGCCGACGGACATCAACAACGTCGAAACCTGGTGCAATATCCCAGCGATCATAAGTCGGGGTCCTGGTTGGTTTGCCGAGTCTGGCAGTCAGAAGAGTCCCGGGACCAAGGTGTTTTCTCTGGTAGGGAAGGTGCAGAACACCGGGCTTGTGGAGATGCCGCTGGGCACGCCGCTGAAGACATTTATCTACGACATCGGCGAGGGCGCGTCCAGTGGGCGTCGTGTGCTTGCGGTGCAAACGGGCGGTCCATCGGGAGGTTGCATTCCGGCCGAGATGTTTGACACACCGGTCGATTACGAAAGCCTGGCGCAGATTGGCTCGATCATGGGTTCAGGCGGAATGGTGGTGATGGATGAAGACAACTGCATGGTTGATGTTGCACGGTACTTCATTGAATTCACACACTCTGAATCATGCGGAAAATGCGTGCCCTGTAGAGTTGGACTCGACAAGGCGCTGCGGATACTCAATGCAATAACAAGTGGTCAAGGGACAAAAGAGCAGCTCGAGACGCTCGATGAGCTTGCACGAATGATCCGCGCCTGCTCCTTGTGCGGTCTCGGACAGTCTGCTCCGAATCCGGTGCTGACGACGCTGAGACATTTCCGCGATGAATATCAGGATCATATCGTTGCAAGACGATGCAGGGCGGGCGTGTGCCAGGAACTCGCTGTGTCTCCCTGTGAGAATAGTTGCCCGCTTCGGATGAACATTCCACGCTTCCTTGAGCTGTTTCAGGAAGGCCGCCTGGAAGACGCTTTTGTGTCAGTGCTGATGGACAATCCGCTGCCTGCATCTACTGGTCGGGTCTGCCAGCATCCATGCGATAACCGATGCAGACGACAGTCGTTCGATGAAGTCGTGAACATGCGCGAGGTGCATCGCTACATCGCAGATTCGGTGTATTCGTCGGAGTTGTTCAACCCCATGGTCGAGCGAATCCTGACCTATAAGCTGGCTTCTACAGGTCGCAAAATTGCGGTTGCCGGAGCGGGACCGACGGGACTGACCGCGGCGTTCTATCTGGCGATGCTGGGACATGAGGTGACCATCTTCGAAGAACGCGGGGAAGCCGGCGGCATGTTGCGTTTTGCGATCCCGGAATATCGTCTGCCGAAAGCGGTCCTTCATCGCGAACTCGAGTTAATCGAACGTGTCGGCGTGAAGATGGTCTTCAATACAAAGGTAGGGAACGATCTCTCACTGAATGATCTTGCGAACCGCTTCGACGCAACTTTCCTTTCGATCGGAACATGGAAGGAGTCCTGGCTATATCTGCCCGGCACAGAATTGGCGGGAGTCTATCCGGCCCTGCCCTTCCTTGAGTCGATGGCGAAGAACGAGACAATGGCACTCGGCGCGCGCGTGGCCATTATCGGAGGCGGCAATGCGGCAATCGATTCAGCGCGGACCGCAAGACGGGCCGGGGCCGACGTGACGATACTTTATCGACGCGAGCGAAGAGACATGCCCGCGATCGACGAGGAGATCCAGGCGGCCGAGGACGAGGGTGTGCGACTGGTGTTTCTTGCTGCGCCTCACCGCATTCTGGGCGACACAAAGGGTCAAGTTAAAGCAATCGAAATTGTGAAAACCCGCTTGGGTGCCTATGACAACTCAGGTCGGCGTCGCCCGATCCCTACCGATGAGGTAAAGCGATTTGAATGCGACTCTGTCATTCTGGCGGTCGGAGAAACGTTCGATCTTGATTTCTGCCGCGCATCGGGACTGGAACTGAAGGAACAAGGAACGATCAAGGTTGACCGGTTCACGCTGGAAACAAGCCGATCGGGCTTCTACGCCGGAGGCGATGTGATTACGGGCGCCTCGAATGTTTCAAATGCCATGAGCGGAGGCAAACAAGCCGCCCAAAAGATCGATGAGCGTTTGATGGGAGATACACGCTGGGAGCTCATCTTCCCGCAGCTTGAATATGGCCGCATTACCCCGGGCGAGCCCAGCCTGAGCAAACGTCATCTAGGCCTGAATGCGCCAGCTGCTGTTCGAGTGCGAACGCAGGACGAAGTAGTTTGCACGCTGAGCTCAGAGGAAGCGTTGGAGGAGAGCCGCCGTTGCCTGCGATGCGATCTGCGTGCTGTGATCGCGGAGAAATGAGAAGTGGAAGGAGAACCCTTGAAAACCATCTCTTTGAGAATCGATGGTGAGTTGATCACGGCACGCGAAGGTCAGACCGTCCTCGAAACCGCTCGAGAACACGAGAAGTATATTCCCACGCTTTGCTATCTCAAGGGTCTCAGCGCGACAGGCGCGTGCAGGGTTTGCATGGTGGAGCTCGCAGGCACCGATCGTTTGCTGCCGGCGTGTACCACGCCGGTTCAGGACGGCATGTCAATCAGGACTACCTCAGCTAGGCTGGAAGAATACCGCAAGATGGTCGTCGAACTGCTCTTGGTTGAGCGAAACCACGTCTGCTCCGTATGCCAATCGAACGGCCGTTGCGAACTGCAGGCACTCGCTCAGTCGCTGGAGGTCACCCACGTTCGCTACCCGTACAACAATCCGCGCCTTCCTGTCGACATGAGCCATCCGCGCTATTTGCTCGACCACAACCGCTGTATTCTCTGCACTCGCTGTGTTCGCGTTTGCGCAGAATTGGAGGGGGCTCACGTTTGGGAAGTATCTGCACGCGGCATCTCTTCGCGTTTGGTGAGCGATATGGATGACGATTGGGGGAATGCTCGAAATTGCACCAGCTGCGGCAAGTGCATTCAGGCATGCCCCACTGGAGCCCTGGTAGAGAAAGGATTCGCTTTTCCAAGTGTGAACAAGAACAACGAAATGATCGCGCGAATATCAGCGAAAAGAACGGCCGCACATCACACTTGATGCAAGGGCCTTTTTCACCCCCGGTTGGTGAAAATCCTTTGAGCCGAAGCCCCTGATTCTCTGGTCGTTGATTAGGATTTTGCCAGACGGGGTCACGGCGACAGGATAGAAGTATGACTTGAGGCGCATGAGCGCTTTCTGGTCAGTGTGAGGAAGAATTTTCATCTGCGCCATCACCGGCCCTTAATAAAACAACGGCTTACGAGAATTCCTTGGCATCCTGGATACTCGGAAATCTGAGAATATCCCTCTGACTCATACAAGGCGATTGCACCGGCGTTGTCACATCCTGTCTCTAGGACAGTGGACCGGAATCCACGCCGATGAGCTTCTTCTTCGAGATGCCTGAGTATGCGCCGAGCCCAGCCGCGTCTTCTCATCTCGGGTCGCACAAACATGCGTTTGATCTCGGCACAGTTATCGCCGAGCGGCTTGAAACCGCCGCAACCAATTGTCTGGTCGTCTTGCCGAGCGATGACGAAATATCCGCCGCTTCTTTCGAACTCGGCCTGGTCGATTCCGAAGATCACGAAGTCCGGGTAGAGCGAGGAGATCTCGGCGTCCAATGCGCGCATCATTGCGAATGCGCCCTCATCGGAAGCGCGAACCGCGACAATCGTCATGCCTGAGACCTCCCGATGCTGGGAAACTGGTTGCCGAATAGTCCGCGGTGCACTTGAGATAAAGCTGTACGCAGGAGAGGAGTCTATCGTTTCCGCAAGTCTTCAGCAAGCGCGATTTCATTTCCCATGGCAGGCCAAACTGACCTATGGCAACAGGGACAGCTGAGCCAGCGTTGAAACGAAACAATTTCATGCTCGTCAACGGCGCGAGGGGATGTAAAGATGGGGCTTAGTCCCTGCGCCAGGATTCAACCAGCTGGTCCATTCACGTGCAGGAGCCAAGAGAACCAATTTCAAAAGATTCTGTTTCTGCCGCGTGCGGAGGCTACGCGGGCGGTGGACGGAAAGGAGCAGAGATGGCCGGGTCCCTGGGCGAGTGGCTGAGCGCGAATGATCTCTCGGAGTTTGAGGAGATTTTTGTTCAGAACGAGATCGATCTGAAGACGCTGCTGATTCTGACGGACCCGGATCTGAAGGAACTTGGGCTCGCATTTGGTCCGCGGAAGCGCATATTGCATACCATTGCGGCGTTGAAGAAGCAGGGATCGGAACAACCGGGAGCGGAGAGCGCGAAGGCTTCTTCAACGGGCGAACGGCGTCAGCTGACGGTGATGTTTTGCGACCTGGTGGGATCTACGGCGTTGAGTGCGACGCTTGATCCTGAAGAGCTGAACGAATTGATCAAGAGCTATCGCGGGGCGTGCGGAGCGGTAATTTCGCGGTATTCGGGCCATGTGGCGCAGTATCTGGGGGACGGGATCCTGGCCTATTTTGGGTGGCCGGTTGCGTTTGAGGAAGCTGCGGAGCGCGCGGTGCGCTCGGCGCTTGAAATTATCGACGCGGTGAAGGCGGTGCACTCCGCGAGACCGCTTGAGGTTCGCATCGGACTCGCGACAGGTCCCGTGGTTGTGGGTGAAGATGGCGCTGAAGATGGGGAATCGGGGCTGGCGGTCGGCGAGACTCCGAACCTGGCCGCTCGCCTGCTGGGGCTGGCAAAGCCGGGGGAGATTGTCATTGCGCCGCTGACGAGGCGGCTGCTGGGGAACGCTTTTTCTCTGACGGACCTGGGGCAGCATGCGCTGAAGGGCATTGAGCAGCCGGTGCAGGCTTGGCGTCTGGACGAGGCGAAGCGGATCGAAGGGCGTTTCAAGGCCGCGCATTCGGGAGCGGGACAGCGCCGCTGGTGGGTCGCGAGGATGAAGCCGGTCTGCTTGAACGGAGCTGGCAGCTGGCGCGGGCGGGATCGGGGCAGGTTGTGCAAATTGGCGGACAGGCGGGCATCGGCAAATCGCGACTGACGCAGGGGCTGCGAGAAAGGGTCTCAGAGACGCACAGGGCTCTGCATTATCAGTGCTCGCCGTTCCATCTCAATTCGCCATTGCATCCGTTTATTGAGGAGCTGGAGGAATCTGCAGGATTTTTGCGTGAGGACGCGGCCGAGCAGAAGCTTGAGAAGCTGGAGGTCGCACTCTCGGGGTTGTCGCCGCATGGGCAGGACGCGCTGGGGCTGTTTGCGGCGCTGCTTTCGCTACCGGCGGGGCGGTCCGCGCCGCTGCAACTCTCTCCCCAGAAGCAGAAAGAGAAGACGCTGGAAGCGTTAATCGACCGGATGCGGGCACTGGCCGAGCGCGGGCCAATGATCATCGTGTTCGAAGACATTCACTGGATCGATCCTACGAGCCAGGATCTGCTGGAGCTTCTGGTTCCGGTTGTGAACAGTATTCCGGTGCTGCTGGTGATGACATACCGGTCAGAGTTTGAGCCGCCTTGGAGTGGCGCGCACGTGAATACGATCACGCTGAACCGGCTGAACCGCGAGCAGGGTGCGTTGCTGGTAGGGAACGTGACGCGGGGTAAGGCGCTGCCGGGGGAAGTGCTGGATGAAGTACTGGCGCGCACGGATGGGATTCCGTTGTTTGTGGAGGAATTGACGCGGTCGGTGCTGGAGTCTGGCCTGTTGCGGGACGAGGGCGGCCATTACGTGCTGCAGGGACCGCTGTCTGCGCTCGCGATTCCGGTTTCGCTTAGGGACTCCTTGATGGCGCGCCTGGACCGCCTAGGCAAAGTGAAGGAGCTGGCGCAGATTGGCGCATGCATCGGGCGGGAGTTTTCGTTTGAATTGTTGCAGCCGGTCTCGTCTTTGCGCGCGGATGCTCTCGACCAGGAACTAGAAAAACTTGTCGATGCCGGGCTGGTGTCCCGGAACGGCTTGACACCTCATTCAATCTACACGTTCAAGCATGCGTTGGTTCAGGACGCGGCCTATGAGTCCTTGCTTCGGAGTCGGCGAAGCGAACTGCACTCGAAGATCGCGGATGTTCTCGCGAATCAATTTGCAGACAGGGTGGCGAACAAGCCGGAGTGGCTGGCGTATCACCATACCCAGGCCGGACACCTGACGCAGGCGATCCCGCTTTGGCAACGGGCAGGGACGTTGGCTGTGAGTCGGGTGGCACTGAAGGAAGCTGTCGCTCACTTCAGCAAGGGTCTGGGATTGATTGATCAGCTTGTCCCGTCGGAGGACAGGGACAGCCTGGAGTTGACCATCCGCGAGCCGCTCAATGCAGCGTGGACGGGATTGCGGGGCTGGGCGGCGCCGGAGGTTGGCGAGAATTCGATGGCAATTTTGCGGCTGGCGGAGAGTCGCGGGAACCAGAGGAATCCTTCTGCCTGGCGCTGTGGTGGGTATGGACGAGCACGATTACGCAGGGCCGGATTGCGGATTCGCAGAAGTGGGCGGACCGCCTGCTGGCCGAAGGGGACGCGGCAAGGGAAGACATGCGAATGCTTCGGCCATCTCACGGCGATGGTGCAGTACATGTCTGAATGGCCGCCTGGCCAAATCTCGCGAGCAGGCAAACCTGGCGCTGGCGCTGTACGATCCGGGGAGCGCGGACCAGTGGATGGAGATGACGGGGCACGATTTGCGCACCTTTGTGGAGGTGTATGCGTGCCAGCTGGTCTGGATCATGGGATTTCCCGATCAAGCCCGGCGAAACTAAGCGATGAATGCGTGGTGCGGGCCCGGGTGGAAGATCACGCTTTCAACCTGGTATGGGCGTTGACTTTCAGCGCGTACGTATTTGCGTACCGCTGCGAGCCCGAGCGCTTTCTCGAACGATTGGCGAGGCAGACCATCTTGCGCGGGAGCAGGGCCTGGCTTTCATTCACGAAGTTTCGGTGCCGCAGGCGAAGGGGATCGCCGCCTTGCAGAAGGGTCGACCGGGGAAGCGATTGCGTTGCTGCGGCAGGGGATCGAGCGCTGGATCAAGACCGGCGGCAATGTTCGCGTGCCGCTGGTCAAGTCCGCATTGGCCGATGGCTGTCGCGCTGGAAGGCAATACGGGGACGGCTCTCAAGCTGATTGACGAGTGCATTGAGCAGATAGAGCGGCCGTCGGGGCAGGAGCGTGTGTGGCTGGCGGAAGTATTGCGGCGCAAAGGGTGGATCCTGATGCGCGCCGGGCGCGACGCAGGAGGCTGAGGCGATGCTGCGAGCTTCGATTGACTGTGCGCGCGTCAGCAGCAGGCCCGGTCGTGGGAGCTGCGGAGCTCGACCACGCTGGCGAGACTTTTGCTGCGTCGCGGCGAGCGCAACGAAGCACGCAATCTGCTCACTCCCATCTACGAGTGGTTTGCTGAAGGCGGAGAGACGCCGGATTTAATTGAAGCGAGAGGGTTACTGGAAAAGCTGACCGCTCCGGCATTGGCGAATTCGAACACCGGCCCGGGATCACTGTAGTATCTTGATCCCCAACCCCAAAGGAGAGAAAAACATGGTTACAAAGAAGGCATCCCCCGGCAAATCGAAGCCGAAACTGGATCCGGGCCTGTTGCGCGCACACAAGGCGTACGAGGCAGCGATCAATTCGAATGAGACGGATCGCGTAATGGCGATGTACGACAAGGATGCGGAGATATTTCAGCCGGGCATTGGGATCGTATCGGGCCGGAGCAAGATCAGGAAGTGGGTAAACGACTACTTCAAGGCGTATAAGACTCACTGGAAGAAGGTCGCTATCATGAATTTTGTGATGGGCGAGTATGGGTTTGACGAGGGGATCGATACGGCGGTGGATATTCCGCGAGACGGCGGGAAGCCGATTCACTCGAACTGCAAAGGAATTTTGATTTACAAGAAGCAGAAGAATGGGGACTGGCTGATTTTCCGAGACATCTGGAACGATAACAAGTAGCTGATCAGAGCAGGAACAACGCACTCCAACGCAGGTGGTTCATTTGTGAGCGACAACGTACAGTTTCTTCTTTCGGCGGATGAGATGCCGAAGTCCTGGTATAACCTTCTAGCGGATTTCCCGGAGCAGATGCCTCCTCCGCTGCATCCGGGAACCCGGGAGCCGGTCACGCCGGACCTGATGTTGGCATTATTTCCCGAGGCGCTGGTGGCGCAGGAGATGAGCCAGGAGCGGATGATCGAGATTCCGTCGGAAGTTCGGGAGGTGTATTCGCTGTATCGGCCAACGCCGCTGCTTCGCGCGGTACGTCTTGAGAGAGCGCTGGAGACGCCGGCGCACATTTACTACAAGTACGAGGGAGTGAGCCCGGCGGGGAGCCACAAGCCGAACACGGCAATTCCGCAGGCTTTCTACAACAAGGTTGCGGGCACAAAGCGCCTGGCGTCAGAAACGGGCGCGGGCCAGTGGGGGTCCGCATTGGCCTTTGCATGTTCCGTGTTCAATTTGGAATGCACCATTTTTATGGTGAAGGTGAGCTTTGACCAGAAACCGTACCGGAAGCTGCTGATCCAGACGTATGGGGCGACGGTGCATGGGAGCCCGAGCAGTGAGACCGAATTTGGCCGCAAGGTTCTGGCCGAAGATCCAAACAGTTCGGGAAGCCTGGGCATTGCGATCTCAGAGGCAATCGAGCACACGGTGAGAACTCCAGGGACGAAGTACTCGCTGGGCAGCGTGCTGAACCAGGTGTGCCTGCACCAGTCGATCATCGGGCAGGAAACTATCAAGCAGATGGAGATGGCAGGCGAAGCTCCGGATGTTGTGATCGGCTGCGCGGGGGGAGGCAGTAATTTTGCAGGGCTGGTGTTTCCGTTTATTGCGGAAAGAATCAAGTCTGGCAAGAGCTACCGGATACTGGCGGCGGAACCTGCTTCGTGCCCTTCGCTGACACAAGGCGAGCTGCGCTACGACTTCGGCGACACGGCGCAGATGACGCCGCTGATGATGATGCATACGCTGGGACACGACTTCATGCCGCCGGTAATCCATGCAGGCGGACTGCGTTATCACGGCATGTCGCCGATGGTCAGCCACGCAAAGAAGCTGGGGCTGATTGATGCGGTTGCTATTCCGCAGATGAAGGTGTTCCAGGCAGGAATCCAATTTGCGCGGACGGAGGGCATTGTACCGGCGCCGGAGTCTGCGCACGCAATCGCGGCGGCGATCGATGAAGCGGTGCGGTGCCGTGATGAGGGCCGGAAGCGAGTGATCGTGTTCAATTTGAGCGGCAATGGGTTGCTGGATCTTGCCGCGTACGACAGCTATCTTTCCGGGAGGATGCAGGAGTCGGGAGCGGATGCGAATGGGTGAGAGCTGGTCGGCTTCGGCTCATGCTGGATTGGAACTTGCGGCATAGGCAGAGCCGGGGAGTCCGTCGGCGGCGGGTCGCGGCAATCGCGTCCACGCCTCGAGGCAGTAGTGGAGCCAGCCGCGGATGTAGTCGCATGCGGGACGGCCGCGGTGAATGACTTCGTGATGGCATCCGCCGCCGCATAAGTAGCGCGCCCAGCAGGTGCGGCAAGGTTCCTGGCGGTGAACATGGCGCTGCGCGAGCCAATCGGCTTGCCGGGTTCGGTCGATGCCATCGTTCAGCGTGCCCATGGCTCCGGCCTCGTCTCCGACGAAGCGATGACACGCAGACAACTGGCCATCGGCAGAGACGCCCAGGTATCCAGCGCCTGCGCCGCATGGGTAGGGTCGATGCGTGCCGCGCTGGATTTCGCGCATGGCGTTTGTCATATTCGCGAAGGGATATCGCTCTCCATTGAGAGTGCGGCGTTCGAACTCGCGGCCGCAGTCAATCATCTGACCGAGCATGATTTCGAGATCGTCGTGCTGCATTTCTCTATTGCCGGTGGGGGAGCTCAGCATGGGAGAGAATCCAACGCTATGGAAACCGAGCTCGATGAATTCGTCCAGGGTGCGGCGCAGCTGGAGGTTGGCGGGCGTCACGGTAACTCGGGCAGATACCTGCATACGACGCTGACGCGCAAGCAAGGGGCGAATGCGCTGAAGAATTGCGTCGAAGCTTCCGCTTCCGCTTTTGAAGGGGCGCAGCAGGTTATGTGCTTCGCGGGGACCGTCGAGGCTGATGGTGACCGCGAAGCCGTGGGCTTCGAAGAAGTCGCCATCGGCTTCGGTCAATAAGGTTCCGTTGGTGGTGATGGAGAAGTTGATGGGGTTGCCGCGGCGCTCCGCCAATTGCGCGGCGTGGAGAGTGGCGGCCTGCAGAACGGCACGGTTAACCAGCGGCTCGCCGCCGAGGAAGGCGAGGTTCAGCTTTGCATCCTTTGCAGCGCTGTTGACGAGGAGTTCCACCGCCTTCGTAGCTTCTTCGAGGGGCATGTTTTTGCCTGTACCGCCGAACTCGCCCTGTTGCGCGTAGCAATACGTGCAACCCAGATTGCATTTTTGCGCGATGGCAAGGGAGAGCGCGTGAAGCGGGGGATTGGAGAGGGACTCATCGTCAATGAAGGGGCTTCCACCTAGTCCAAGCTTGTCGAGGAGGGAAGAGAGCTGGTCGAAATTGCCGTCATGGATCGCCGATTCAAAGCGCGAGTAGAGATTCGATCCGGCTGCAAACAGCCGGCTGCCATCGGCGACAAAGAGATTGCCGCCGCGAGGTGTGTCGATGAGGTGAACCTGGGGCATGCGCGGAGCGGACGCCTCCATGTAGCGCCTCGCCTCGGCGCTACCCACTTGTCACCTTGGGGACTCGCCGTGCGTCGGCTTCGGTGGAGGGTTCTTCCATGTAATCCCTGCCACCGACCTGGAACCTGAGCCAGCGTTCCCAATTCAAGAAGAGCTCATCGTAAAGGACCAGCCGGGAGTCCACGTAATCATCGGGAACGTAGGTTCCGGTTCGCTCAATCTGAAACCAGTTATCGCCTTTGCTCAGGCCGTTTCCTGCGGGTTCCACATTGATAAAGTCAGGCCGGGCGGATGCCCAGTAGTAGCAGGAGCATTCCCGGTAATCGTTCTGCCAGGGAGAACAGAGGCCCTGGGTAAGTTCTCCGGGGCTGGCGAGCACATCTGAGATAACGGCGGTGCCGGGGTCGAAAAAGTTTCGCACTTCGAACTTCATGGTCCTGTAGTTCTTGGGTTTTTCGCTGATTTCCTGCATCTGGTCTTTTTGATCGGGCGGCAGATCTTTGGTGAAGTCGCAGAAGACGTGTTTTCCAGAGCGTCCTCTGAGAACGACGGCGGCGAGAGCATTGGACCATTCCACAGCGGCGACACCCTGGGGGTTGAACTGGGTGGTCAGACGGATTTCGCCCTCGGGATCTGACGACGCGGGTCCAAGCATGGGGGTGTACATGAGGAACTGGGGAACCGCGCCGTGTCTTGAGAATCGAACGCGCAAAAGCTGTTGGCCAACGAGGGCAATGATAGCGGGGTCAGTAACATCGGGGTCGACATCGATGACCAGGTTGTCATATTCCCGCAGCACGATTCCCTTGAACATCCGCCTCCACACGGCGCGGAAGTCCACTTCCAGGCCGGGACAGCAGTTGGCTACAGAGGTTACGGGGCGAGAGCTGATGGGATTTCCGATTGCTTCGTAGTTCAGTTGCGCAGTGAGGTTGAGCGCGGTGAGAGATTCGGGTTCTTGTTCCGGCTCTTTGACTCCCACGTGGAAAGGAGCTTCGAGAGCGACGCGGCGGATGGTGTCGATCTGGCGGTAAGTGAGGGCCAGATAGTTATTGTCGGCGCCGCACATGAGGGCGGGCATTTTTCTTCTTCCGCGATCGGTGAAGTCGGCAACCTCCTGGGGACGGCGCAGCAACTTGAGGAACCAGGGGGCAGCACCGCCGCGGAGGGCGGCAAAGACCTGCTCGTGCAGGGTCATGATGCCGATGGTGTCCACGGAGCCGGGGGACATGACGGGTCGGATGGCGCGCTCGGTATCTGCGGCTTCTTCTTCGGGCATGGAGTCGAGCGAGAGCGAGGAGCGGCCATTGATGTTATTGCCGTTCATCACCGCGACATTCATGAATCGCACGGTTTCGTAGGCTCGGCGAATGATATCGAGCGCGCGATTCCGAGTTACTTCGTAGGGCTCTTTGGGCACCTCCGGTCCATAGATGACCTGCTCGAGATCATCGGCGAGGGAGCGAATGAACAGCGAGTCAGGAACGACCGCGGGCGGCGCCGAACAAATCCGCGCCTTCGCGGAGAGGTGTTTGCCCCCGGGCAGGTTGAGCCGCACTTCCACGATTCCGTCGCATGCGTCGTCGAGGTAGCCTCGGCTGACGGCGATGTTGTGGTTCAACCAGCTTGGGGCCGGGGGTTCGATCGCATAGAGGGATGGAGGCACCGTCTGGTTTTTGATCGTCGTGGGATCTTTGCCGAAGCGGACCCAATCTTTGGTTGCATCGTAGATGGCTCGCTCCGGAGGAATCACCGGATCGCGTTTTCCAGTGGCCGGATCGACCTTGCGATGGGGGCCGTAGATCAATCCTTGCGCGGGGGTAAAGCGAAGCCGAATTTCTCCGAATTCACCCTGGGGGCAGATGTATCGTACATGTCCGAAGTCGATGCTGCCGCCGGGCACGAAATGTCTGCAGGTACCTTTCAGGTCGTGTCGGAGGTGATCTGAAAACCAGTCGGTCTCGGCCTTGACCATATCCCTGGAGTCTTCGGTGCGACGCATCACTTTGCGGTTAGCGACCGAGACTCGCCAGGAAATGTGGGCGGGGCTTAAACCCACTTCCTTGAGCAGCGTGAGATCGAGCGGCACCAGTTGTTCCTGCGGCTGCTGCTTCTTGTTACGCGAGGCCTTTTTTGCGGGAGGCGTCTCGAGTACTGCAAACACTTCAAGGAAGGGCGCAACGGGCCGGACCTTGCCGTCGGTTTTGAATTCAATTTTGTCGGGTACGGTGCTGTTCTCGATTGCCCCTGTTTCTTCATTCACGTTCAAGGTTGTCGCGGGGACGATTCTGCGGTAACCGAGGGGTTGATTGGGATCGTCGTCGATGGTGAAGTTATCCTGAGGCTTTTTCGCCGATCCCAGCCGTCCGATGGCGAACGGCGGCAGGATACGCAATTCGCGAATTTTCATGAGCTGTACCTCGTCGTGGATTTCAATCCGGCAAGAATCTGGTTGATCCAGCTTTCAGTCAGGCGATCGAGGGCGAGCAGCGTTTCGATATAGGCCTTCTCGTCGGCAGTGGGATGGGAGAAGAGGATTTTATTGCACGCGTCCCGGGATGCATTGAGGTTGTCGAGATGGAGGCACCAGCAATCGACATCAGCGGCGGGCAGGGTGAGATTGGCGGGTAGTTCGAAGGGAGGTCCGGCGGTGGCCGGATTAGCTGGGTCGTCGGTCAAGGGCATTTGGAAGAGCCTGCCGGAGAGGGCCTTCGCCTGATACATCTCACCGAAGACTCTGTGCATGAGCATCGCGCGGACGTTCGGCTCGCCTGGGATGCCTGCGGCTCTGATTTGAAATGTCTGGGCGAGGTAGCGGAACAACATCCAATAGCGGATGTTCAACAAGATGGCCCAGTTGCGTGTTCGCTCGCAGGAGATATAGGTTTGGGGTTTTCCAGGGTGAGGACTGTTGCTGGTGCTGGGGTTGATGGGCGCTCGAGCTGCCGGACTCCAGGTATCGCTCTGGATCTGTTTGAATTCCTGATAGATTTTGATGAAGCGACCAAAGTGAGTCCATACGCCTGGCTCCTTTGAATCCTCTTTTCCTTCGCCCTGGAGGCTAATCTGCTTGAGGGCGGCGAGGGCTTCGGTGCGTGTGGCGACCCGGAAGACGAGAACGTGGGAATCGAATTCAGCCTTCTTCTTTAAGTTGTTGTCGGGTTCGAGATTTCCTGCGGCATCCAGCGCCCGCGGCGCTGGCTTGTAGCCGCGTCCCCATTCATCCCAGGAGGCCTGCTGCCGGAAGGTTTCCGGATGAAGCGCGCTTTCAGGAATCAGCTTTGAATCGGCGAGCAGGTTCATGATTTCGCGGTAGATTTCGGCTACGGGGTGTACGGGGAGGGAGTTTTTGCCAAGGTGTTTTTTGACGAGCCTCTCAATTTCTTTTCGCTCGGGAAATTTCTCATCCTCCGGCATTTCCGCATTGACGTAGCAGGCAAGCGATCCCATGCAGAACGGCTCGATGTTGAACCACTCGATGGACCAGGGGAACTGATCGCGGGAGAGGCCAAAGCCAGCTCCAAGAAAGGTGAGAACATTCTGGACGGTGAGCAGGTGACCCATTTCTTCACGCGCTACGGCCAGAATTGAGTCCTGCCACTGCTTAACTTTTTTATGGTATTTTCTGGGCACCCGCGGGCCGCCGAGGGAATAGGCGGAGTACAGATACTGCACCATCAGCGCATGTTCCATGGTCGCTCCCAGATGGAGCAGCCAAATCAACTGGGTATGCCAGGTCATTTCCGGGCGCTTGGGAAAATGGTCCGGCATTCTCTCCCTGGGGTGAGCTGAAACCAGTTTTTCTTGAGGCGACATCCAATTCCCTCCTGGGTTGCTGCAAAAGAATCTACGAGTGCGCGAAGCGAAAGTACTCTTAACAGAAATGGCATTTGGGCGTGGAGAGAGGAACTGAGCGCAAACTATACACGAATTTCCACGACTTCCGTCTCTTTCTCGCGCTCGGGGATGAGGAGGCGGTTTTTAACCAGCCAGATTGTCAGGGCGAGGCTGGTGGTGACGGGCAGTTGATCGGACCACAGGGATGCGATGTCCATCGGTTTCATTCCCTCGCGAAGTTTGCGGATCAGCGGCGGTAAGTCGGTGCCTCCGACATAGGTAACAGGCCGTTCCAGGGCGGGATGCTGCAAGGCTGTCTTCAGGGTTACAAACGCGCCGTCGATACAGGGCAACTCGACGAGCCTGAGGTTGAGGGAGAGCTTCAATTTCTGGTCAGCGAACGCAGCCGTTTTAGCTACGGGAAGGGGCTGAGCGGGGGCATGGCTGGAGGAGCGCTGCTGCCAGAAGCGAGTGCTGCGGGTTACTGCCGCAGCGGCGTAGTATTCGCCGGCCCAGCGGCTGTGGCGTTCCGAAGCATCGGCGACACTTGAGCGATAAAAGTCCACGGCTGCGCCGCGTGATTCCTGCCTGCGCAGCAGCGTATTGACCACCACTGCGCCCGAGAGCGCGGTCTGGATGGCCTTCTGAACTCCACTTGACGAGAGAGGATCGATTGCGAGTGCCGCATCGCCAACTCTGATGCTGCGATCGGTGACGCATGCCTCATCTATATACGGTGTGGCATCGGCCGCCTGAATTAGCGATGCCAAGTGGACATGTTGGCACCCCTGCAGCAGACTTGACCGAGCAATCCGCCGTTGAACACTGTCCGGGGTGCAGGTTCGTGGATCTGCGAAGACCAGGGTGTTGTAAGTGCCGTCGGGAATGGGAACGCCCCAGTACCACGCGTCGTCCGCCGCCTCGATGCGGGGTTGCCGGGGAAGATCGGAGCCCTGCCAGTAAGCGTAATAGGCAGTGGTGCGCGCGCCGGTGCGGCACTTTCGGCCGCGGGTGGCGAATGCCCGGCCGCTCGCGTCGGCTAGGAAGCGGGCGTTGATATGGATTGTTTCTGCCCCGCGATTCACGGTGATTCGCCAGCCTTCGGCGAGCTCCGTGCAGTGTCGAGAAACTGCGGGCTGGATCACGTGGACGCCAGCTGCGCGGGCGTGTTCCAGAAGGAGTTCGTCGAATCTTCCTCGATCGACAAGGGTGCCCCGGCCGTCTGGATCGCTTCGTTCCCGGGTTCCCCCGTCCCAACTCACCAGGACAGATTTAACCGGCAATGCACCTGATTTTTCAAGCACCTCTCCCGCGCCGATTGAGTGCAGCAGCGCACGGACGCCTGGCGTCAAGGATTCGCCGAGGTGGTTTCTCGGGAACTTCGCTTTTTCGACGAGCACAACGCGATTGCCGAGGGCGGAGAGTTGCGCGGCAAGCGAACTGCCCGCGGGGCCGCCGCCGATTACGCAGACGTCGGTTTGCAAGGCTTTCAAAATGGCCTCGAACGCAAAAAGTTCACAGTCTGTAGCCGGAACATGGGAAGCTCCAGCGTAGGGTAACAGACCGAAGCCCGCGTTCAAGTGCCTCCCTCATTCGGTTGGGTAGAACGAGCGGGTGTTGGCCTGATTGCGGAAGGGATGGGGAGAACATTGCGGTTGTATGCTTGAGAGTAATCGGCAGGTTCACCCGCACCACGCTGAGGAAGGGAGTTCCAGCTCGAATGCCCACCCCGCCACGCGAGACGAAGTTGTCTGCGGTTATTTCCGGAGGAAGCGCGCAGGATCGCGAAGGTGTTTCAGAGACCGGGATGAGCGGAGCGCGTCTGTCGATCGGCGCGATGCTGGGGCCATACCGGATCGAAGATCGCATTGGATCGGGAGGCATGGGAATTGTTTACAGGGCGCTGGATACTCGCCTGGAGCGGAATGTAGCGATCAAGGTAATTCCTGCGAGGATCTCCAGCCCGGTGTTGGAAACAGCCTTGCTTCGCGAAGCGCAGTTGACCTCCTCACTCAGCCATCCCGGCATCGTCACTATTTATGACATTCTCTTCCACGGTGGAACTACCTGCATCGTGATGGAATTTGTTCAGGGAAAGCCGCTGCAGGAGTTGATTCCAGAACGTGGTCTGGCGATTGATCGCGCTCTTTCCATCGTGGCTCTCATTGGCAACGCGATCTCCGCAGCCCATACTGCGGGCGTGGTCCACCGTGATCTGAAGCCTGCCAACATTCTTGTCCGCGATGACGGACAGATAAGAATTCTCGACTTCGGACTTGCCAAGGTTTCACGCCCCTTCTCTCCCGACGCTCAGACGCAGGCCATGAGTATCTTCGGCGGGCTCACCGTAGGCACCATGGGTTACATGGCACCGGAGCAGGCGCGCGGCGAAGACGTGGACGAACGCGCGGATATCTTCTCGTTCGGAGTGATCCTTTATCAGCTGCTCACTGGCAGGTTGCCGTTTCGCGGCACCAATGCTGTGGCGCTGCTGCACGCTATGCAGTTAGGCGAGCCGGAGCCGATGCGAGATGCCAGGCCCGACATTCCGGCGCCCATCGAATCGGTTGCGCGACGCGCACTGGCCAAGAACGCAGCGGATCGATATCAGACAATCCGAGATATGCTGGCGGACTTGAGCGCAGCAGCCGGGATGTCAAAGTTCGCTTCTGCTCCGGCGGAAGCGGCGGAAACGCACACCATCGCGGTCTTGCCCCTGATCAACATCAGCCCCGACCCGGAGAACGAATATATCTGCGACGGACTCGCCGAGGAACTGATCAACGGGCTCACGCAAATCACCGGGCTGCGGGTTGTTTCGCGGAGTTCGTCGTTTCAGTGCAAAGGGACGACGCCGGATGTGCGAGAGATTGGTCGTCGGCTTGGCGCCAGCCTGCTGGTTCATGGCAGTCTTCGCCGGTCTGGAAGCAGCCTTCGTTTGACGATGCAGTTGAGCCAGACCAGCGAGGGTTATCAAATCTGGTCGCAGCGCTTCGATTCGCAACTGACAGACCTGTTTGCGCTGCAGGATGAATTGACTGTCGCAGTGCTTGAGAAACTGCGCGCTCAACTGGGAGCGAGATTTCCAGGACTTGAAGTTGCACGGAATACGCCGTCTTCCGAGGCGTACGATCTGTTTCTGCAGGGAAAATTTGCTTTCAACCAGGAGACGCCTGCGGACTTCAAGCGAGCTTTGGATTTGTTTCTTCGCGCTGCAGCCGCTGATCCGTCCTTTGCTCCGGCGTTGATCGGAATTGCCGAAACGCACATGCGGCTTGACTGGTACGGGCTTGAACCGGCGTCTGAGGCGGTGCCGGCGGTACGATCTGCGCTGGCTTCTGCCTTGCGACTACAACCGGACTCTGTCTCCGGGCTCTGCAATCTTGCCATTACGCAAGCGGGTTGGGACTGGGACTGGACGGCCGCCGGGCACACGTTCAATCGCGCTATTGCTGCCGGAGCGGGCCTGGCTTCCGTACACTTTCACTACGGGCTGGACTTTCTTACGCCGCGCGGTCGCCTCGAAGAAGCTTTGCGCGAACTCCGCCAGGCTCTTCGCCTCGATCCTCTGTCCCCCATTGTCCATACTGCGGTCGGAGGCTGTCTTTACCGGATGCGGCGATGGGATGAGGCCGCGGAGGCGTTGCGGTTGACACTCCAGTCAAATCCGAATTTCGGACATGCGCAGTGGTCGCTCGGCCGTGTGTTGCTGGAGCAGGGTCGTTCAGAAGAAGCTCTCATCTGCTTTCAACAGGCGTGGCATGGGATGGGAGAAATCCCAGCCGGGCTGGCGGAGATTGGCTACTGTCATGCGCGCATGGGCAACCGCGATCTGGCTCTGGCAACGCTACATGAATTGCAGCAGCTCAGGCAGCATGGGTGGGTTTCGCCGCTCAATTCTGCCCTTGTTCAGGTTGGTCTTGGAGATCACGAGTCCGCGATGAGCAGCCTGGAAGAATCTTTCGAGAAGCGAATTCGTCAGTTGGTCTGGATCAACGTCGATCCACGTTACGACGCTCTGCATGGCACTCCTGCCTTTGAACAGCTCATTGCTCGCCTTGGACTCGCGCCTCACCGGGTGTAACTGCCGCCGGTTAAAGACCGGCCATTTTACCGTCGGCGATGCCGCCGTATCGCGACCCCTCAAGCAGATGATCCACACAAAAAATGGCCGCCGTACTTCGAGGAGATACGGCGGCCGTCAGTCTTGCTTACAACACCTTGCTCATTCGCCGTTTTGTTCGCTCTGCGCCGGATGCACCACGCGGTAACTTGCGCCGCCATGCGACCACACCAGCAACAGGATGTCCTTCCCCGCCGGAACAGAATGAACATCGGTGGCGAATTCCTGCGCGTTCGCAACCGGCTTGCGATCCACTTCCTCGATCACGTCGCCAGGTGCAAGGCCCGCGTCATCCGCAGGGCTCGCCGGCCGTACGCTCGCCACCGCCGCGCCGTGCACATTCGCAGGAATATTGAATTGCTGGCGTGCATCCTGGGTGAGATCGTTGACCGCCAGCCCCAGTTTGCCCCGCTGCTTTGAACCGCCTTCGCCGTTCTCGGCAACCTGGCTTCCGCCCTTGTATTCGCCGACCTTTACGCTCAAGGTCTCCGGCTTTCCATCGCGCAGAATGCCCAGCTTGATGTCGGAACCCGGCGCAGTCTGGCTCACCGCCACTTGTAACTGGCTCCCGTTCCTGATCTTGGTGCCGTTCAATTCGCGCAGCACGTCGCCACTCTTTAATCCAGCGCGGCTTGCTGGCGAGTCAGGCGTTACTTGACTTACAATCGCGCCCATCGCATCTGGCAGGTTAAAGAAGCTCGAGTTATCCGGCGTCACATCGTTCATGCTGATGCCGAGATACCCATGGTGAACAGTCCCGTCCTTGATGATCGACTCTGCCGAAGCCCGCACGATGTGCGACGGAATCGCGAAGCCTGCTCCCGCAAACGACCCGTTATTTGTGATGATGAATGTGTTGATCCCAACAAGTTCTCCATGCGCGTCCACCAGAGGCCCGCCAGAGTTGCCTGGATTGATCGCCGCGTCTGTCTGGATGAAATCGCCCGGCTTCCGCGGATCATCCGAGTAAGGATTCGGCCTATCGAGCGCGCTCACAATGCCGCGCGTAACTGAAAACTGGAAGTAGCCGAATGGGCTCCCGAACGCGAGCACGGTCTGCCCGGGGCGCAGTTTCGTCGAGTCGCCCCACGCAATCGTCGTCAGGTCGTGCGCATTGATCTTGATCACAGCGAGGTCATTCAGCTTGTCCACCCCCACTACCTTTGCCGGAAACACCCGCCGGTCATTCAGCGTCACGCGAACCTGGGTGGCTCCGTTCACGACGTGGTTGTTGGTAACGATGTAGCCATCCGGCGAGATAATGATGCCGCTGCCGATTCCGTGCTCGATCTGCGGCTGTGCCTGGCCACCGCCGCCAAATTGAAAGAACCGGCGGAACTCCGGCGGAATCGCATTCTGCGGAATCTGGCCGTTGCCCGACGCCTGCCCGTCGTCTTCGCTGTCCGCATCCTGCCCGGAGACACGCGCCGTTACTGCGACGTTCACCACCGCCGGTGTTACCCGTGCGGCCACCGCTTCCACGGCGTTATCCAGGGCCACCAGCGATGAAACACTGCTGTCATCCATCGGGGTGCCACCGTTCAAAGCCGCCCCGTTGCTTGCCGCGTGCGCGACGCAGTGTCCAATCAGAAATGAAAAGCCGAGGAGCACCGCTGCGGCCGCCGCGGCCGGTGCCCCAAACTTCTTCACTTTTACCACTAATGAATTAGTTGTTGCCGACATAATTACCTCACCTTGATGTTTTGAAGTTGAACTTACAGTTGAATCACAAACCAGCCGCCGCGGACCGCTCCGGTCGCCGACTGAGTTGACTTTGCATTTGCTGGAATCACTCTGAGAATCAGGCGCGTGACCGTGTATTGGCTGCTTGTGTGATTCGGATGCAGCGTGGTGCTCGCCCCCTGTCCTGCTGGCGTGCCGTTGTTGTTCCGTCGCTCTGCTTGCGCGGCGCCATCTTGTGTAACGGCGTTTGCCTCGTAATCACTCGCCGTGTTCGAGGACGTGCGGCTTACGGTCTGCACTTCCTCCCACGCCGCCAACACCACCCATTGCTGTTCCGGAGCCGGGTTCACGCGATCGCCGGCCACCTCAGCCTTCGCGACCTCGCGAGCACCGTCCGTCGCGTGCAGGTTCGTCGTTGCCGAAATCTTCCGCGCATCATGATGTGCGGCCCTCGTCAGGCTCGTGCGGCTTATGTCCGGCATCACCGCTTTGGTCGGCACCGCGCGGAAGCCCGGCGGCAATGTCCTCTTTGCCTCGGCATTCTCGCGCGCCAACATCGCGGTCATCGCGCGCTGTCTCGCCGGTGTCATCGCCAAGCTGCGCTGCTCGGGCACGAACGCCACCAGTTGCGGACAGCGCGCCATCTCGACAGATCCCGCAATCAGTGCGCATCCGACTGCGCCCAGCAGCGCGCCCGCCGCAGCCGTGCTCAGACCGCGCTTCCGCCATAGAATTCCGTGCACCCGGTGCACCAGTTCTGATCGCCTGTGCCACGCACCCAGCGACAACGCCTCAGCCTGCCGCTCCAGTCCGCGCTCGGCAAGGCTCGTGAGGCATGCCGCGTACGCGCGCGGTTCATTCGTGATGCGCACAACGCCTTCATCACATGCCATCTCTCGCTCGCGGCACAGCCGATGCTCCATCCACACCAGCGCGGGGTTCAATGGAAACGCAACCAGCGCCAGTTTCTGCGCAAGATTCGTCCAGTCATCACGCCGGCGCAGATGCTCGGCTTCGTGCAGAACAATCTGTTCCAGCTCGCCCGGCGTCAGCCGCGCGATCAGCCATGCGGGAATCAGAATCCGAGGCGCCATGAACCCGATCACGCTCGGGCGGTCGAGCGTCTCCGTCGTACAAAGCTCCACTCGTCCGCCGCGCACATCTTTCAGGGCGGCGGTCAGCGCCGCACTCACTTTCATCGGCTTCGCGGCCTTCCACAACCGACACAGCCGAATCGAGTGCAGCGCCAGACTTACCCCGCGCACTGCGGATGCTCCAACCCAAAGCGCCGCAATTGCCCAAATCCATCGCGCATCGAGCTGCAGCAGCGGCGCTGCTGAACTCCCGCTCGCTTCCATACCAGGTAGCGCGCCGCTCGCACTGAAATGCAGAAGCGCGAGCCACGGCAACCCTAGAGCCACCAGAAATCCGGCTGCCCAAACCGCGAACCGATGCGCCGCGGAAATCCTGGGCATCAGCCTGAGGGCAATCTCCATCCCGAAAACAATCGCTGCACCCTGCCAGATTGAGGTCACCAGCGAGCTCGCAGCCGGTTCGCATGCCGAAGCAAGCCACGCCCAGAAGACCTGCGCAACGGGTCCGAAATCGCCGATCTGTGTTGCCAGGTGCAACATTTAAGCTTCCTTCACCTCATCGGGCGCCGCATCCCGAATCGCTGTCTTCAACCGCTCAAGCTCTTCCCGCGAAATTTCGCCGTCCCCCAATAATGTGAGCAACAGTTGCTCGCGGGAGTTGCCAAAAAAACGGCTCAGCACGTGCTTCACTTCACTACGCCCTGCCTCGTGCTCCATCACTACGGGACGATAGACAAAGGCGCGCCCTTCCTGCCGATGCTCTACGTAGCCTTTCTGTTCCAGGATCCGGATCGTTGTCAGAACCGAGTTGTACGCCAGAGGTTCTGCCTCGGGCATCGCCGCCACAAGGTCGTTGACCGCCAACTCGCCGCGCCGCCACAGAATCTTCATCAGCCTCAGCTCGGCTTCGGTTAACGTATTTGATTTCTTTGGAGGCATCTTTAACTCATTGATTCCATGTGTCGAATTCTTGTCCAGCTACTTGCCCGATCTAGTTCCCATGATCATTGGACGCAACAACTAAAGGATTAGTTACCATATCCGACGCACAAATTTCAACTGGACCCTGGCATCCCACCCTATAGTGAGTGCTTGGGGCCGGGTGCCTGCAGTTCCGGACCGATTCCCAGGAGGGATTCAAATGCCGCCTCTATCCGACTCGGAAATCAAGTCCAGCCTCGTTGCCGTGCCTGACTGGCAGATCGAATCCGGCGAACTTGTGCGCACCTTCCTCTTTAAGGATTTCCGCGCTTCTCTCGCCTTTGTGAATAAGGTGGGCGATCTCGCTGAAGCTGCCGGCCACCATCCCGACATCGACATCCGCTACAACAAGGTCCGCCTCGCCCTCATTACCCACGATGCGGGCGGCATCACGCAAAAGGATTTCGACCTGGCCGCAGCCGCCGACAAGCTCTGCTGATTGTCTGGTTTCGCTGAGCGCGGCGTGTCCGCGAATCTCCTTTACATCCCGCGCGCGCACGGTTAGCATTCGACGTGACTTAGAACGTCTGCGCCTTTCCCGGCCCGCCTCGTTCCAGCGCAAATGAAATCTGAGCAAGCAGCGGGGATCGTCCGTCAAAAATTGAGACACGCACGGCCTTCTGAAGTCACTTTCAGGAAGGTTGGTAAGGAAGCCCCTTAAGTAATTCAGGTGGAGGCCACCGTGAAACGTTCAGGACTCGCATCACTTTCTCTTTGCTTAGCTATCGTCACTGGCATCTCCACAGCCCAGACCGCCTCTCCAGCCAAGGTCGATTTCGGCCGCGACGTCCTGCCCATCTTCCGCGAGCAATGCGGCGATTGCCATGGACCCGCGAAGCAGCGCGCGGGCATGCGCCTCGATCGCCGAAGCTCAGTGATGAAATCCTTTTCCCGCCGCGTTGTCCCTGGAAGCAGCGCCAACAGCTTCGTTTATCACCGCCTTGTCGGTGACGGATACGGCGCACAGATGCCTCCCACCGGCGCGCTTCGTCCCGAACAGATCGCCACCATCAAAGCATGGATCGATCAGGGAGCCGAATGGCCTGACGCGCTCGCCAATGAAGTGGATCTGCCACCCTTCGATCCCAAAGCGATCGCCATGGTCGATGCCCTGCGCGCAGCCGACCTACCGTCCTTTCTCAAAGCCGCCACCGCTAATCCAGCCCTGCTCAATGCCCGCGGACCTGAAGGCTCCACGCCTTTCATGTACGCAGTGCTCTACACCGATGTGCCCACGTTGACGCGCCTCCTGAAGATGGGCGCCGACCCAAACAAGCACAACGACGCCAACGCAACCGCCCTCATGTGGGCGGCCACCAACCTCGAGAAGACTCGCCTCCTCCTCGATCACGGCGCGGATGTCAATGCCCGGTCTGACGACATGCGCACACCGCTTATGATCGCCGCGCGTCGTCCTGGCGGAGCACCCATCGTCAAAATCCTCCTCGACCACGGCGCCAAAACCAATCCCAACTACCGACCCGAAAATGAATCCTCCCCGCTGATCGAAGCCCTCACCTCCGGCGATCCCCAGGTCGTGGCCATGCTGCTCGATCATGGCGCAGACGCAAAAATGGCCGGCGAAACAGGCCTCACCATGGCTATCGCCGCCCACTGTCCGAGCTGCGTTGATCGCATCCTCATGCAGGTAACGGACAAGAGCGTCCTTACTGCTTCACTCGACGACACCGTCGTATTCGCCGATTTGCGCGATGTCCGCACTCTTCTCGATCACGGAGCTGACGCGAACGGTTACGACGTCCTCGGACGCACGCCCCTCATGTACGCCGCCGTGTCCGATAAACTTCCCGTCGACATCGTGCAGCTCCTCATCGATCGCGGCGCAGACGTCAACGCCATCGACAAGCACTCAAAGACTGGCGATGAAGGCCTGACTCCGCTCGATATCGCCCGGCACAATGGAAACACTCCCGTCGTCAAGCTGCTGCTGAAAGCCGGCGCGAAACCCAGCCAGCTCACTCCCGTTTCTCTCCACATGCGGCGTGAGAACTCCATCCAGCGTGCCGTGCAGGACACCATTCCCCACCTGCAACGCGCCGATGTCAACTTCATTACCAACTCCGGTTGCGTATCCTGCCACGACAACAGCCTCACCGCCATGACCATGGGCCTATCCCGCAAACACGGTTTCCAAATCGATGAAAAAACCGACGCCGGGCAAGTCCAGGCCAACGCTGAAGTGCTGGCCAAGATTCGCGATCGCATGCACCAGGGCTTCGTCGTTCCCACCGAAGACAACTTCAGCGAAGGCATCCTCGCCTATCAACTGATGGGCCTCGCTGCTGAAGGCTACAAGCCCGACCTCAATACCGACACCGCTGCCCTCTACATCCTTCAGCGCCAGCACCCCAACGGCGAGTGGCCCGCGCAGCATGCCGATAACCGCCCGCCCATCTGTCTCGACTACATTGGCCAGACCGCGCGCGCCATGCGCGCCCTGCAGCTCTACACTCCAAAAGCCAACGCCGATGAATACCGCAAATCCATTCGCCTCGCCGCAAACTGGATCGCCAACGCACGTTCCTACAACAACGACGACCGCAGCTGGCGCGTTGCCGGCCTCGCCTGGGCAGGGACCAACAAAGTCGCGTTGCAACAAGCCGTGAAAGAACTGCTCGCCGCGCAACACTCCGATGGAGGATGGTCCGATCTGCCCACCATGCAAAGCACTGCTTATGCCACCGGCAAAAGTCTGGTTGCTCTGCATCTCGCCGGCGTTGCCGCTTCCAGTCCCGCCTATCAGCGTGGCGTCAAGTGGCTTTTAAAGACACAGCAGGAAGACGGTTCCTGGTACGTGCAGACCCGCGCTCTCGGCTTCCAGCCCTGGTTCGACGCCGGCTTCCCCCACGGCCACGATCAATGGATCTCCGCCGCCGGCACAAACTGGGCCGCGATGGCCCTCACCTACGCCCTGCCCGAAAGCAATACGAAAACAGCATCCGTTCATCCGTCTTCGCCGGCAAATATCTCCGCCAAAGCCGATCGGACTTCTGGCAGCCAGCGTGTCGCAGCGCTCTTGACCTTCGAAGCTGCGGATGGGCAGCAAACTCGCCACTAGGACAAGACGATAAGCCGCTTAATTCCACCAGCATAAAGGTCGACGAAACTAACCTGGGGCGCCGCTTGAGCGCGTGCCTTCGGTGGGATGTGATTGACCTCACATCGAGTCCCCCGTATAGTAGTTCCAATGAGTCTCTGTTCCATGCCGGTCGCTTGTTGCGCATGTTGTTGTGCGCCGCGCCGGACTATGGGATAACTCACTACTAGACTCATCGGAATTCCCCATACCCCGCGCCGCAGCCCCGCTGCAGCCGCGGTTTTTTTATTGCCCTCAAAACTCTTTGGAGAAACATGACAGCCACTGCCGCCGTCGAGCTAAACACAATCCCTGCCGAAAGTCGCGAAGAGCGACTCAGCCACATCCAGCTCCTTGAGGCCGAAAGCATCCATATCTTTCGCGAAGTCGCCTCTGAATTCCAGAACCCGGTCATGCTCTACTCCATCGGCAAAGACTCCTCCGTCATGCTCCGCCTGGCGCAGAAAGCTTTCTATCCCGCGCCGATCCCATTCCCGCTCCTCCACGTCGATACCGGCTACAAATTCCGCGAGATGCTCGAATTCCGCGACCGCTACACCGCCGAACTCGGTCTCAAACTCATCGTCTGGCGCAATGAAGAAGCACTCGCCGCCGGCGCCAACCCCATCAAGCTCGGCACCCAGCGCTGCTGCGGGTTTCTCAAAACTCAAGCGCTTTTAGACGGCCTGCGTGCACACGGCTTCGACGCAGCTTTTGGCGGAGCGCGCCGCGATGAAGAAAAATCGCGCGCCAAGGAGCGCATCTTCTCTTTCCGGGACGCTGCTGGCCAGTGGGACCCCAAGAACCAGCGACCGGAATTGTGGAGCCTGTTCAACGGACGCATCGGTCCCGGCGAAAGCATTCGCGTTTTCCCGCTCTCCAACTGGACCGAACTGGACATCTGGCACTACATCCATCTCGAAAAGATTCCCATCGTTCCGCTCTACTTCGCCAAGCCGCGAAGAATGCTTGTTCGCGCCGACTCGCTCATTCCTCTCGAACAGCCCTTCATCCAGGGCCTTCCCGGCGAAGAGCAGTGGGTCACCTGCCGGCTCCGCTCCCTGGGCTGCAGTCCCTGCACCGGCGCCATCCGCTCCGAGGCCGATACCGTTCCCAAAATCATTGAAGAGTTGATGGCTGTCCGTAATTCCGAACGCGCCAACCGCATCATCGACCACGACCAGGACGGCTCCATGGAACTGAAAAAGCGCGAGGGCTACTTCTGATGGCCACCGAATCGGACAGGGAAGCCAAGGTTTTGAAAGGGCACGACCTTCAGTCGTGCCGTCAGCAGCAGTGAAAACAGTGGGGCTTTAGCCCCTGAGGGAATCCTCGCGCTTCACTCAAGAGATATCCCGGCGTCCTTCCCCGGAACTCCCTATCGAACAGCGCCTCGAAGCCGAACTCGCCAAAGACCTGCTACGCTTCTCCACCGCCGGCAGCGTCGACGACGGCAAGTCCACTCTCATCGGCCGCCTGCTCTACGACTCGCACAACGTCTACGACGACCACATCCGCTCAGTCACCCGAAACGCCGCCATCGACTTCGCTCAACTCACCGACGGCCTCCGCGCCGAACGCGAGCAGGGAATTACGATCGACGTCGCCTACCGCTATTTCTCCACGCCCAAACGCAAATTCATCATCGCCGACACCCCCGGCCACGAGCAGTACACGCGCAACATGGCCACCGGCGCCTCCACCGCCGATGTCGCCATCGTCCTCGTTGACGCCCGCAAAGGCATCCTCGCTCAGACCCGCCGCCACGCCTGCATCGCCGGCCTTCTCGGCATCCCCATCGTCATCGCCGCCATCAACAAAATGGATCTGGTCGACTTCTCCGAAGAAGTCTTCGATCGCCACAGCGCCAGCCTGCAAGGCCTCGCCCGTCAGCTCGAAATTCCGCAGCTCATCCCCGTTCCCGTCAGCGCCCTTGACGGCGACAACGTGGTCCACCGCAGCAGCAGGATGCCGTTCTACTCCGGCCCCAGCATTCTAGAGCTGCTCGAAACTCTGCCTTTGGCCATCGAACGCACAAAGGCAACCTTTCGGTTGCCTGTTCAGCGTGTCATCCGCCCTCATCAGGACTTCCGCGGCTTCGCCGGCCAGATCACAGCCGGCGCGATCCATCCCGGCGACGAAGTCCTGGCGCTCCCTTCAGGCCGCCGCACCCGCGTCCGCACCATTTCGACGTTCGAAGGCGATCTGACCTGCGCCCGAGCTCCTCAGTCCGTAGTCCTCACCCTCGAAGACGAAATCGACCTCAGCCGTGGCGACATGATCGCCTCCGTCAACGCGCCCCCCCGCAAGACCGGCCGCAGTCGAAGCCACCGTCGTCTGGATGCATTCCAAGCCGCTGCGCCCGGGCGCCACCTACCATCTAAAACACACCAGCCAGACCGTCCGCGCCACCATTACCGAACTCCGCTCCCGCATCGACGTCGAGCACCTCGCCGAAAACTCCGCTTCCCAACTGTCCCTCAATGACATCGGCCAGGTCGTCATCGAAACCAGCCGCCCTCTACTCGCTGATCTCTACCGCGACAGCCGCGCCACCGGCAGCCTCATCCTCATCGATCCCACAGACAACACCACCGCCGGCGCCGGCATGATTCGCGCCATCCACGACGAATCTAATTCAGACCTCAAACATGCAACTACCGGGTTGCTGAATCTCGGATACCGCTCCGGAATCGCCTCGCAAATTGAGCAATCGCTTCTCGCTGAGGGCGCCATTGTTCTTCGCACATTCGCACCCCCGTCCCCCCAACTCCTTACCTTTGCGCGTCTCGGCGCATTCGTGATCCTCGAGTCAAATCAAGCCACGCCCATCACATTCACGCGGGCCGACGGGATCAATGCAACCCCTGTTGAGATCTCCTCCGACCTCATCTACGTCGCCCCCGACCAGATACTCACCGAAATCCACCGCCTCGCCTCAATCCCCACAGGAGAAGACGACAATGACAACGGCCTCGGCATCTAACGCTCTCGCTCTCACTGCCTCGAGTTTTCTTCGTGAGCATCTCGAGCACGCGCAGCGCGCCTGCATCACCTCCAGCTTCCAGGCCGAAGACGTCGCCGTGCTCCACATGGTGCTCCAGCTTCAGCCCAGGATCCCCGTCATCTTTCTCGAAACCGGCTATCACTTCCCTGAAACCCTCGCCTATCGCGATCGCATCGCCTCCGAGTGGAACCTGAACCTCGTCAACGTGGAGGCCGAGCAGTCTGTCGCCGAACAGGAATCGCAATTCGGCATCCTCAACCAGACCGCACCCGATCGCTGCTGCGGCCTGCGCAAAGTCGAGCCCCTCTTCCGCGCCCTCGGCTCTTACACCACCTGGGTCACCGGCCTGCGCCGCCAGCAGTCCAAATCGCGCGCCAACCTGCAGCCGCACGAGTTCTTCACCCTGCCCACCGGCAAGAATCCTCGCCAAGCTCAGCCCCCTTGCCGAGTGGACCACCCGCGACGTCTGGCACTACGCCGAACAGCATTCCATCCCCCTGCTCCCGCTCTACGAACAGGGCTACACCTCCATCGGTTGCGCTCCCTGCACCAGCCTGCCCTTCGATGAAAACGATCCGCGCTCCGGCCGCTGGTCCGGCCGCAAGCTCGAGTGCGGCATCCACCTGCAGGCTCACTGATGCAGCTTCACTGATCACCGGAGATCGCCATGGAACTCCTCCTCGGATTCGCAATCGCAGCGCTCATCGCCATCACCGGCGTCGGCGCCGGCACGCTCATTGCGCCCTTGCTCATCCTCTTTCTCCACGTCCCGGTCGCAGAAGCTGTCGGTACCGCCCTCGCCTATTCCGCCGCCGTCAAACTCGTCGTCGTTCCCGTGCAGATCTGGCGCCGTCAGGTCGCGTGGCGCACCCTCGGCCATCATCCTCGCCACCGGAATCCCCGGCGTTGTCCTCGGCTCACTCATCTTCCAACGCGTCGCCCACAACTCCGCCAACAATCTCTGGCTCTTTCTCGCCCTCGGCATCATGATCGCCGTCTCCTCCGCCTGGCACATCTTCCGCCACTTCCGTCCCGCTGCTGAACTCGCGCAGCGCACCAACTCCCCAAGGTGGCTCGCCCTCGTCATGCTCCCCATCGGCGCCGAAGTCGGCTTCTCGTCTTCGGGCGCAGGAGCACTCGGCACCCTCGCCCTCCTCGGACTCACCCCGCTCGATGCGCGCCGCATCGTCGGCACCGACCTCGCCTTCGGCCTCTGCCTGGCGCTCGTCGGCGGCACGCTCCATCTTCAAAGCGCCGGTCTCAACTCGCTGCTCCTCATCAATCTCATCGTCGGCGGAGTCCTTGGCGCTCTCGTCGGCACTGGACTCGCCTCGCGCATCCCCGTCCGCACCATGCGCCTCGCACTCTCGCTGTGGCTCTTCGTCATGGGCCTCCAACTCTGCTGGCACGCCCTCGCATAGAGCCAGGACTGCTGGGCCGCGCGGCTTGATCCAATAAACTTCCAATTACCCAGATCTCAAGCGCAGGAACGAACCCGCACATCCCGGGCGATATACTGCATTTGGCGATCCTTCATGCCATATTTTCTATTGCAAGCGAGAATCTACCTTGGCGCGTGAAACGTATACGGCACGTCTGGCAAGCAAGACGTGCATCTCTGAATCGGCCCAGTGTTACCACTTCGATTTCGTTCTCGACGATCGGGAATCCTTTCCCTACGTCTCCGGCCAATTCATCTCCGCCGTCGCCACTGATCCCAACGGCAAGCAGCAGACCCGCGCCTACTCCATTGCCTCCGCCGCCAAGTACCAATCACTTCGAGCTCTGCGTCAATCGCGTGCCTCAGGGATTCTTTTCGAACCACCTCGCCGATCTCACCGAACTCCCGCCCGGCGGCACTATCCAGGTTCACGGGCCCCACGGCCATTTCGTTCTCAAACTGCCTGTCACGGACTCCATCTTTATCTCCACCGGCACCGGCATCGCCCCCATGCGCGCCTTTGCGCAATGGCTTTTTCCTGAGTCCGGCCCCGACGCCGGCATCGATCGCAGCGAAGGCAAAAATATCTGGATGGTCTACGGCACTCGCCACGAGAGCGAGCTTTACTACCGCGAAGAATTCGAAGCACTCGCCGCGCGCAAGCCCAACTTCCATTACCTGCCCACCCTCAGCCGCGCCGACGACAGCTGGAAAGGCCTTCGCGGCTATGTGCAGGACCACGTCGCGCGCATCGTCGAAGAACGCGCCGCGCGCCTTGGCCAGCAGCTCCCGGTTCCCGCGCCCGATCCGTCGATCCTTCCTGCGGACCTCAACTTCGATATCTACGCTTACATCTGCGGCCTCAACAATATGGTCTCCGGCGTCCGCGAAAAACTAGCATCTTCGGCTGGCACCGCAAACAAGTCATCTTCGAACGCTACGACTGATTCGCATCAACATTCCTGACGGATGAATTAGATGTGTGACCTTGGCCCGCCGTGCGCCTGGAGCCCCATCGCGCGAAGAACACTTGGGGTAAAAGCGGATCTTCATCTTTATTGAAGAAGGCAGCCAGTGCCCCTCCATCAGTGCCAGAGAATTCGACATGGTCACCGGTTCAAGCCTGCGCGATGAAGGCCCCGACCTACCTTTTCAACATGCTCGGCCCCGCATGCGCGGCAACACGCCACATTGCCGGCACCACTGCCAGCGGACATATCGTGCTGCAGACGACGCCCGCCAACGGATGTACGCGCGCGGGATCGTGGCACCTCAACGCCGACCGTCCCATGAAGAGAGGTTTAGGAAGTAAGCCGGGAATCCCCACCCGCATCCCGCCCGGTGCGCGAATTATCGCTATTCTCCCCGGCGCATTGCAGCCGCCGCGACCACGGCCGGCTACAGATTGAACAACTCCCGCAGCCGCTTCGTCTGCGCCCGGCTCACCGGAATCTCCGTCTGCTTCTTGTCATGCATCCGCAGCTGGTACGTCGACTTGAACCACGGCACCACTTCGCGAATCTGGTTGATGTTCACCACAAAGCTGCGATGCGCCCGCCAGAACACCGCCGCGTCCAGCTGATCCAGCAACTCTTCAATCGTCCGGCATTTCGATTGCCCTTCAAACTGCTGCGTCACCACGCGGATCACGCCCTCTTCAATCTCCGCAAAGCAAATATCCGCCTGGTCCACCAGCAGCAGCCTGCTTCCCGCCTGCACAATCAGCTTGGCCGGCTGCGCCCCGCGCGCCCCGCCCTGCGGACTCTTCAGCAGACTCAGCAGCGCATCCAGTTGCGACTCGATCGGCGACTCGCCGCCTCCATTTCCCGCCGCCAGCGCCGTTCGTCATCCGCCCGCGCACCCGCTCCAGTGCCTTATCCACGCGCACCCGGTCAAAAGGCTTCAGCAGGTAATCCACCGCATTTACATCAAATGCCCGCACCGCGTACTGGTCATAAGCCGTCGCAAACACAAACTGCGGCAGCGGCCATCCGTCGCTGTCCTTCTGCTTGCGATGCCGCTCCATCACCCGCTGGATCACCGCGAACCCATCCAGCCCCGGCATCTGCACATCCAGAAACACCAGGTCCGGATGATGCTCTTCGATCAACTTCCACGGCCTCGATGCCGTTCGCTCCCTGCGCCACCACATCCACGTCCTTCGCCGACTTCAAGCAGGTACGCAAGCTCGTCGCGAGCCAGTTGTTCGTCGTCGATAATCAGCGCAGAAATTGTCATGAGCAGGAGCGGAAAGCACCGCACCACGGCACAAACTACAGTCTACCCGCCTGTGCGACGAAGCGAACGAAGGTTAGGAATGTATCTCTAATCTATCTTCCATCAAAAATCAGCTATCAGAAAAACCACCTGGAGTCTTACTGTCCCTTTATCCCTATATGTCCCTATGTCCCTCTGTCCCTATGTCCCTATGTCCCTATCCCAATCCCCTGCAGGTGCAGCCGCGCCGGCATCTGATCACTCTCCAGCTCATGCCCGCACCGCGTGCAGTACTGATCCGTCGCCCGCACCGTTCTGAAGCAGTTCCCGCAGCTCGCCGTCAGCTGATAATTGCACTGCGGACAGAAATGGAAATCGCTCTGCACATGCGTCCCGCACGCCGGGCACCTCGACACCAGCGGCGCTCGCAGCAGGAAGTACAGCACCGCCCCAATCCCGCCCGGCATCACGAAGCAGATCAGCATCCAGAACCGCGCACTCATCGCCCGCCGCGGCGCATCCTTGCTCACGTACCCCACCATCAGGAAGTAGAGCGAGGCAAGCAGCCCCCACGACAGGTTCATGTAGATTCTGAAGCCCAGCGGCGGAACGTGGTGCTGCGTCTTCGGAAACACCAGCCAGAAGTAGTACTCCACCAATACAAACACTGCCGCCGCGATCGCAATCGACCACATCGGCACCAGCCGCGTCTCTTCGTTCGGGTTAATCAGTTCAGGTTCACGCATAAGAATTCCACCCTCGCCTCGAGGGATCAAGCAGCAATCTGGCTAGGCCGAATGCTATTCAATGGACGAACACAATCGCAGCGAAGTTGCGACTGAGTATAGAGGAAATGCACGCACCCCTGAAAAGAGTTCTTCGCCGGTTTCCATTACGAAAATGTCATCTTCGCGCGCCGGAATCATGGCGTAACGTCATGGTCCTCACAAGCTCTTCGAGAGAAGGGCTCAGAAAGCACGAGTTCAATTGGTCACTGATGAGGGCCGGCCTTAATCTCTGTGGGGCTTTTCGACTGGCACTACGGCTTCCGCCGTAACCACCCCGCCAGCAGCGCCGAACCCAGCAGCGCCGTCACTGAGAAGAATCCCCACACCGCCAGCTCGCTCATCAGGCTGGTCATGTGCTCTTCCTCAATCAGCGTCTCCGCCACCCACCACACCGGCGGCCCCACTACAAAGAACACCACCAGCGTCGCCGCCAGCGCCATCGCGCGAACCCGCTTCCGGCCCGCACGCTGTTCCTGCATTACCCCTGCTGAAGCCACCACCACGCGCCGCGTCCGGTCTGCCGTCGCTCGTTCGCGATCCGCGCCGAATCCTCGCATGGCCTTTACCAGCTCGCCACGCACGGACGACTCCGTCACCGGACCCGGTGCGGTCACACGGCCTCCCGGCGATGCGCCTGCGCGCGTTCCAGATGTGGCTTGATCGATGCCATCCCCCGATAGAGCCGCGACTTCACCGTCGACAGCGGAGCCCGCGTCACCTTCGCAATCTCCTCCAGCGAAAGGTCCTCGTGGAACCGCAGCACCAGCACCTCGCGATACAGCGTATCCAGCTGCAGCAGTGCGGCTGAAATCTGTTCCCGGTCTTCCACGTTCGCCACCCGATCGAACGGCCCCGGCTCGTGATCGGCAACTTCAAAGGTCATCGGCTTATCGTCGTCGCCGCCCGCCTCAAACATCTCGTCCAGGCTGCTCATCGTCCGCTTCCGCCGCTGGTCGATCACCAGGTTCCGCGCAATCGTAAACAACCAGGTCTCAAACCGCGCCTTCCCGTTGAACTGCCCGCCCCGGGTCAGCACCCGCATCCAGACCTCTTGGAACATGTCCTCGGCCATCTCGCGGTTCCCGGTCAAAAACAGCAGGTACCGCAGCAACCGGTGCTGATAGCGCACAATCAGTTGATCAAGCAGTCCAACATCCTGCCGCTTAAGTCCTTCAGAAACAGCAAGATTCTCCTGCCGAACCTGCTCCTCGGCGGCGGATACAGCACCCGGTACAAACAACGATCGTATGGCTGAAACGGTACTCATCTTGCTCTATTAGACGACAAACTATCCCCTAAAGCCGCAAAAAAGAAAGCGTTTGCACACAAAATACAGCGATTAACCTCTTTTTCTTTGCTGTGAATAAGCCAGGCCGAGGACCTGCTTCCGTTCTTCCCACGTATTTCTGCGACTCTACGATACCGCCGATCTGCCACCCGCTATACTGCTCCCCATGCAACAAGACCCAATGGAAGAATGGCGTCGCCTCACTGCGCTCTACAGCGAAATGGGCGACATTGAAATCCGCGATCTCATCGACCAGATCAACGACCTCACGCCCAACGCGCAACAGATCCTTCGCGACGAATTGAAAAAGCGGGGCATCTCCGAAGAGTCCGCTTCACCTTGCGGACAGAATCGGGCGGGATCCTGGCGACCTGGACCCTTGGGAACAGGGGGAAGACGGCATCGAGAATGTGATTGACGGCGCCCCGGAAGGCCATGCCTCCGAGTACACATGGAAGACGGGGCTCTGTCGTTGCGAGTCGATGGAAGAAGCAGCGCAACGAGGCGAGATGTTGCGCCGCGCTGGTATCAAAAGCTGGGTTCAACGTCCCGGGGAGAGATTCGTTGTTCCCTGGATCGATGAACTCGCCGTGGGCGACATTCAGATCAATGTCGCCGCCGACCAGCTCAAGCAAGCCCGTAGTGTGATCGCGCAACCAGTTCCGCAAGACATTGTCGACTTGATCAGGGAACTCGAAGCAACTCCCGCCTACGAAATCCCCGTGTGCCCCAAGTGTAAAGCCGAAGATCCTACCCTCGAATCCGTCGAACCCTCCAACAACTGGCTCTGCGAATCCTGCGGCTACACCTGGTCCGATCCCCCACCCGATTCAGCCGCACCCCAGACGGTGAATTAGCCTTCAAAAACGGAAAGAGCCGCCCGGCAACAGGGCAGCTCCTTCCTCAGGGAGAATAGTTCCAACGGAGGCAAAACCATCAGAACTTTCTGGCTGCATAGTAGGTGCGGGGGGACGGAGTGTCAAGAATAAATCCGAATCGATTTAACTGTATTTATAAACAACGATTTACGGAGATGTTAATTCGGGAGGCAATCTTTGGGTCTTCGCCTGACATTCGCCTTTTTAATTACGTTTAATGCCGTGTTTTTTGGGTGTTTTCTAGGGTTTACGGCCGTTTTTCCACAGGGAAAACCGCTCTATTGACGCTTCGGATGCTTCCGGTGACGCTTCTCACCCGGCTGTTTCAGTCTTCGAGATGCAGCCGGATGAATTCAGCCTCATAAACCGACGAAGCGGGCTTGCCCCGCGCCACCCGATACAGTGCGCGGCCGCCGCCCAGAAACAGTCCCAGCAGAATCGCTGCGCTACACCCCACGATCACCAGCATCGCCACGCCCAGTAGAAACTGGCTCGTTTTTACAACCTCAGATTCCTTATCCTGCGGCATCTGCGTCAGCTCGGCTGAATAGTGCACCTCCGCCAGCAGCTTATGGCTCTCATCCGGAATCGCATCCCCACTTACCAGCGCCACAATTGGACCGCTGCGCAGCACCTCCAGCGAGGCCTGGTCTGAATCCACGAGCGGCTTCGGAAACGCTGGTTGCGCCCCACTGCCTGCCTTGACGTATGCGCGTATCTTCTTCTCTTGTGCCTCGGCCAGTTGCGGCGTCGGGTAGTCGATCAGTGTGAGCGTGGCCGGCCCGGAATTCAGCGAATAATTCGCGGTCACAGCCTCCGCATCAAGATTAAATCCCACCAGTTCCGGCGGCAGCACGCCTCCAGAACCCGCGTAGCCTGCGGGTCCCTGAGCAAAATGCGTTGTCTGCTTTTGAAGCGATCCTTGCGGCAGGTCGGCGAGAATAGGTGGCGGCAGCGCCTTGTTTCCCTGCGGCGATGGCAGGCCCTGGGCCAAGTCCCGCATCTCAGCCGCCGACATCGGTCCTACGTGCGAGAAGGTCGCATCTACGACCGTTTCACCTTTCCAGAACAACACCCGGTTCTTGTCTGACGCGCCCCCGGTGCCGATATCCACCTTGGGCCAGCCATTCTGTCGGTAAAACGAATACGCGCCGTATGCTCCGCTCAAATCCTGAAAAGTCAGCGCCTGCACACTCAGTGTTTCGCTGCCACGCTTATAGTCAGCCATGAGGCCGCCCGTGCAGCCGTACTCTTTCAGAGCGGCTACGTTCGCACTGTCCAGTTGCGCAGGATCGGTAAAGGACTTGGGCTTCTCGGATGCATTCCAGCCCGCAAATGACTCAGGAAGCAGCGGCTTCACTTTGGGTGCATTGGGCACGCCGGTTGTCACCATCATCGGCGCAGGCTTTTTCGGCCCAGTCTGCTGCGCTTCGACACGCAGCCCGACTCCCGACAAAGTCGCGACACCCACTGCTACAACCATCCACCGCATTCCGTAAACTCCCAATCTCAGGCTACCACCCGGTCAGGTGCTCCCATGCCCGCAGTGATCGTTCGTCGCAACGTGCCGGACGCGGGGCCGCATCTTCTTTTGACACCGCAGAATCTCCAAAGGTTCGTTTCTCATGCTTGCGGAGCGTGCCTGGGCCGCAGACGCGGCAGCCATCTCCTCACCTGATTGCGATAAACCTCATACTCGGCAGAGAATGTGCGCGTGAGCTTTGGTTCTTCATGAAACCGTACAAACAGCTCCATGGCCAGCCACACGGCAGCAAACTCTTCCAGCAGACTCCTGCTGCGGAACAGGACTGCCTCGGCAACAATCACGCTCAGCACACCGACGTACATTGGATCGCGCACATATCGATACAAGCCACTCACCACGAGGTGCTCAGTCGGCACCGCAGGCACCAGTGTTCCCTTGCCAACGGCAATAAATCGCCAGGTTGACTCAAGCAGCGGAACAAGAGCGGCAACGATCAGCACGACGCAGCCAATTATCTGCCACCTTGGCTCGCCCTCGGGAACCTGAAATCGAGTTTCAAGCCACGGCAGGAACCAGCAATATTCCCGGTCCGCCAAACAGCATGAACAGCAATGAGACGACAACGTTTTTCGAATGTGAGGTCACATCATCCTTACGTTGAGAAGTGTGTCGAGGCGTCACCTTCTCGACGGGGAGCTGCATCTTCATCTGCAAACAATGCATCGAATCCGGCATCACGGAGGAAATAAACCCAATGTTTCGTCTGTCCTTATATGTTCTCGGAGTATCTGCGTTTCTAGCCGTCTGGGCCGCGTATCGCAATCAGCAAATGAAAAAGCCAATGCCCGTCAAAAAAGCAGCGTCGATGCTGCAACAAGCCTGGGCCGACCACCATACAAGCGATTGATTCCGCGGCGCGCATCCACGATCATCCTCGACATCATTCGTTACGCTATTTGATCGGCGGATCGACGATCACACCGCAGGAAGTCCCGCGGGCGCTGACCCCTGCGGCAATGCCCCTGGATACAGCAGGTCTCCAAGCACCTGATAGCGTCCCCCGTAAAAAAGCAGCGCAAATTCTCGTGTGCCCGTGCTCAGCGGACCGCCGAGGCAGATGCTCGCCAGCAGGAAAAACCCAAACGCCACCAACCCGAAGAAAACCTGCAGCATGATGCCGGCAACTGAAGCCGAGCCTGTCGAGTTGGCAAACGCCGAATGAATACCCAGTTCCAAACCCGCCACCGCACCGGCCAGCACCAGCCCCGGAATCAGCAGAATCATAAAAATAGCGATCGATGCGATGATCGGCAAAATCAAGCGCAGCAGCGCATACACAAAAAACTGTCCCTTCTCCGCCCTGATCCGTGCCCACACCGAACTCCACGCTTCGCCCGCCGATGCGTCTTCCAGCGCGATATGCGGCAACATCCAGTCGCGCAAAATAATGTCCAGCGCGATTGCCGTTACGACCAGCAGAAAAATAATCGGAAGCAGCGGAAGGACAAGTCCAATCAGCATCCCGAAATCCGGATGTCCCCCGGGGGGCATGTCATGAAATACGCGCCAGAATCCTGCCACAAATGGAATTGCAATCAGCCCAATCAGCAGCAAAAAGCAGAATCCGACCGCGATATTCAGCCAGAAAAAGCGCGATGCCTGCTCTTTATACAGCCTCCAACCCGGCCGAATCTCTTTCGTGTTCGTCACCAGGCAATGAAAGAACGCAAAACGCAGCCGCGTGATCAGGTAGTAGATCGCTGCCGCAATCAACAACACCAGTAGCAACGCAGCCACACCTCCTGCAATCCAAGCGGGTGGGATATCGCTAAGCGCGTTGATGGAGGGCCCGCCGCCCGTGGAAGAACCGCCCCCGCCATGCGAGGATGACGACGACCGCAAATTACTCCCCAGCCCCTCCGTAATTAGCGCGACCAGGCCAAGCTTCAGAAACGTGCCCCATTTGAACGGCCTGAACAAAAGTGCCTTGGTGCGTTCAACAGCAGGAGAAATAGCATCTGCAGCAGAAATGGAGTACATAGAAGTGACCTTTCCGAGCGGAACCCAGCCTACCACGCAAACTACGCACAATTCAGCCGGCTGGTTCCATCCCGGGGATAAGCCATGGCAGCCCACCACGCTTCAAATTTCTCCAATGCCCGCTCGCACACCATCCGATGTCGTTCCTTCTTATCCCGCACATTCTTGCGCACTTCCTCTTCCAGAGGCTCAAGCAAATCGAACGTGATATTCGCCGGTTGAAACTCCTTCGTATCCGCATGCGTGATGTAATGCACGAGCGATCCAAGCGCCGTACCCCGCGGCGCCGGCATCGGCTCCTCGTCGCGCGCCAGCCACGCCGCATACATCCCCGCCAGCATCCCCGTCGCAATCGACTCCGTATATCCCTCCACGCCTGAAATCTGCCCCGCAAACAAAATCCCTGGCGCTTTCTTGAACCGCAGCAATTCATCCAGCAAAACCGGCGCGCAAATATACGTATTGCGATGAATCTGCCCATAGCGCAGAAACTTCGCATTCTCCAGTCCCGGAATCAACCGCAGCACCCGCGCCTGCTCGCCAAACTTCAAATGATTCTGAAAGCCCACAAGGTTGTAGCTGTCCGCGCGCACATTCTCCTTGCGCAACTGCACCACCGCCCACGGCCTCAGCCCGGTACGAGGATCGCGCAACCCTACCGGCTTCATCGGTCCGAAGCGCAGCGTGTCGCGCCCGCGCGTTGCCAGCACTTCGATCGGCAGACAGCCTTCGAAATATTCGAGGTTTTCCCACTCCTTGCTCTCCGCTGCCTCTGCAGCCAGAAGCGCATCCAGAAAGCGGTCGTACTCCTGCGCGATCCATCGGGCAGTTGATGTAATCCGCCGTACCTTTGTCCCAGCGCGCTGCGAAATACACGCGCTCCATATCGATCGACTCCGCATCCACAATCGGCGAAATCGAATCGTAAAACGCCAGATGCTCCGATCCCGTGATCCGCGCAATCTCCTGGCTCAACGCGCCCGAAGTCAGCGGCCCTGTTGCCACAATCGTGAGCGCATACTCACCCGGATCAAGGCTCGTCACTTCTTCGCGAATCACGCGAATCGCCGGTTCGCTCGCAATCGCCTCCTCAATCCGCCGCGAAAACTCCACGCGATCCACCGCCAGCGCATGACCTGCCGGCACCGCCGTCTCGTCCGCGATCCGCAGCAGCACCGATCCCGCGCGCCGCATCTCCTGCTTCAGCAGCCATGGCGCCGTGTTCGGCGATTCGCTCTTCAACGAGTTCGAGCACACCAGTTCGCCGAACTCAGTCGTCTGGTGCGCCGGCGTCAACCGCGGTTTCCCGTCCACGATCGCGCGCATCTCGTAGAGATCCACCTGGCATCCCATGCGCGCCGCCGTCAGTGCCGCCTCCGGCCCCGCCAGCCCTCCGCCAATCACGCGAATCCTCACTGCAGCCGAGCTCCTCCGACTCCCGCCAGCCGCCTCAGCGCCTCACCCGTCACCCGCACATTCCGCCACGCATCCAGAAACTCCGCGCCCATCGCGCGATAAAAATCGATCGCCGGCGTATTCCAGTCCAGTACCTCCCATCCCAGCCGCGGGCAATCCTTCTCAACCGCAATCGCCGCCACGCGTTGCAGCAAGGCCTTGCCGATCCCCAGCCCGCGCAACTCCGGAAGTACAAACAGATCTTCCAGATACACCCCCGCTCGTCCCAGCCACGTCGAATAGCTGAAAAAACATAGCGCAAACCCCGCCGGCTTGCCGTCGTGCTCCGCGATCAGGCACCAATAGTAGGGGTTAGGCCCAAATCCGTCGCGCAGCAGATCTGCCTCGGTCGCCGTCACGGCATCCGGCTCGCGCTCATATCGTGGCCAATGCGCGAATAAACTCAAGAATCTGCGGTACATCCTCCGCCGCCGCGGGTCGAATTGTGATCGTCATGCCAGTATTGTAGGGTGTGATGCAGGCCACAAAAGCAATCTCCGCCAGCGAACTACCATTGAAACGCGAGTAGTCTCATGGCATGCGTGCGGGTCGGCATACGGGATTCTTGGTTCTTCCGGCCTTGTGCTGCAGCATCCGTTGGATTTACCTTTGGTCGTGCCGAGCAGAGCTCAGGCAACTGCTCACCCTAGAACTTCCGGCAAGCGACGTCTCGCGTGATCCACGCAGCGACGCCGAGGTCCCGGAAGCAGTCCGGCGATTCCATCGCAACTGCATCTAACCGGGATGCAGTAGGTATTAGATTTGTTGATGTTGGAGTGATACGACAATTTTTCGATCGAGCACGCGGACTGGTACCCGCTCAAGCTCCCAAGGAGAAGAACATGAAACGCACGATTTCGCTCAGGACCGGGTTGACCGGATTGCTCGGTTTGCTGGCTATGGCCGCGCTGCCCGCACTCGCCCAGACCCCCGCGCCCGCCAATGTTGCACCAACCGGAAAGATTCACGGTCATGTCACCAATCCCACTGGCGCTCCTCAGGCGAACGGCACCGTATCCCTCAACAAGGACGCCAAGGAAGTTGCTTCCTTCCCTGTTGACGCAAACGGCGACTATAGCGGATCCGCTCCTCCGGGCACCTACACCCTCGTCTATCGCACTCCCGGCCTCGCCCAGGATAAGGAGACCGACAAGATCGATAACGTCAAGATCGTTGTCGGGCAGGACACCGTCGCCGACGATGACATGTCGCGCAAGGAATACATCGACTCTCTCCCCGAAGAAACTCGCAAGAATCTCGAGGAGATGAAGAAGCACAATGCTGAGGCCATGAAGGCCAACGCAGTCATCAAGGTCCTCAACGCCGACCTCAAAACTGCCATGGCCGACATTCACGATGCCGATGGAGCTAAAGCTGCCGCCACTCAGCAGCTCGGCGCCTCCGCATCCAAGTCCGACGTCGAGGCAAAAGAGAACCAGATCAAGAGCGAGAAGTACGGCGATGTCGTGACCCTTATGACCAAGGACACTGCGCTGCGACCCACGGAATCCGTTCTCTGGGCCTACCTCGGCCAGGGTGATTTGGGTCTCAAAAAGTACGATGACGCCGAAACCGCCTTCAAGAAGGCTCTCGAACTCGATGCCGCTTCCAAAAAGCCGCGCCCCGAAATCCAGGGGCTGGCCGAGTCCGGTCTCGGCGAAATCTACGCCCGCACCGGAAAAGTTGCCGAGGCATCGGCCGCGTATGATGCAGCGGTCAAAATAGACCCCACCAAAGCCGGCTTCTACTACAAAAACGAGGCCGTCATCTACTCCCAGATGGGCAACAGCGATGCCCAAGCCGCGGCTGCGGACAAGGCCATCGCCGCTGATCCGAACGATCCGCTGCCTTACTACCTCAAGGGCCAGGCCCTCATCACCAAGGCAACCGTCGACCCCAAAACCTCGCGCATAGTGCTGCCTGATGGTTGCGGCGAAGCCTATCAAAAATATCTGGAACTCGCTCCCAATGGCCCGTACTCGGCAGACGTCAAGGGCATCCTCGATTCCGCCGGCCAGAAGATCAACTCCAGCTACAAAGCCACGAAGAAGAAATAAAGAAACGCAGTCGCGTACTACCCAGGGGCGCTCCCGATTTCACGGGAGCGCCCTTCTCGTTCTCCGAGACGCCGAAAGCCGATGTGGCTGCAGTATATTGGCTCCACAGGTTTCACTTCCTCCAGAACATCTTTGAGGTCACGATGGGACGTACCTTGAAACTCAGCTCCATTGCGCTCGTTTGCCTTGTCTTCTCTCTTTCCGCACGTAGTCAAGCTCGCTGGCAGGACGCCGCAACCATTGCACATCGCAATGCCGTCGAGCAGCAACTTGAATCCGTCGCGATCATTGAACGCAAAGTCATGGTTCTCATGCGTGATGGCAAGCGTATGCAGGCCGACATCTACCGTCCCAAAGATGAATCGAAAAAATATCCCATCATCTTTTCCCGCACGCCCTACGACTTCAACTACTGGGACATCGCCCTCGGCGCTCCGCGCGACATGACCGCCGCGCTCGAGGCGGTCAAGCATGGGTACGCCTACGTTGAAATGAACGAACGCGGCCGCTATTTTTCCGAAGGCGACTACGACATCCTCGGCGTTCCTCTCACTGACTCCGACGACGAATTCGACTGGATGACTGCGCTTCCCTGGTCCACCGGCAAAGTCGGCCTCATTGGCTGCTCCTCCACTGCCGAGTGGCAGCTCAACGTCGCTTCGCGCGGCAACAAGGCACTCGCCACCATCATCCCCGAGAGCTACGGCGCCGGCGTCGGCCGCGTTGGTCCCTACTACGAGCAGGGCAACTGGTTTCGCGGTGGAGCCGTGCAGATGCTCTTCGCTACCTGGCTCTACGATGCCGGCCTTCAGACCAACGACGCCAAGCCCAACTTCCCGCCCGGCACTTCGCAACAGGCGCTCATCGGCGCCGCGAAATGGTGGGACCTCGGCGCGCATCCTCCCCAAGTCGACTGGGCAAACGCCCTCACCCACTTGCCTGAAAAAGACATCCTCGCCGCCGTTGGCGCGCCTCACGGGATCTACGCCGATAAAACTCCCTCAGGCCAGCCCGGCATGATCGAGCGCACTCCCAACGACCCCTCCTGGTACAAGGGCGGATTGTGGAATGACTCGATGCATATCAACGTTCCCGGCCTCTGGATGATGACCTGGTACGACGTCAGCGTCGCGCCCAATCTCGCCGCCTACAACTTCGTCCGCTCCACCGCCAGTCCTGAAGTCGCGAATGAACAATACGCAATCATCGCTCCCGTTCCGCACTGCAGCTACAAGCGTGCGGCAGAACACACCATCGTCGGCGAACGCGATCTCGGCGATGCGCGGCTCGATTACGACGCGCTCACCTTCGGCTGGTTCGATCATTTTCTCAAAGGCGAAGACAACGGCCTGCTCGAAAAAACTCCCAAGATCCGTTACTACACCATGGGACTCAACAAATGGCAGTCCTCTAACACCTGGCCACCGAAAGAGGCGAAGCCCGTCACCTTCTTTCTGACGTCAGCCGGCCACGCCAACTCTCTCGCCGGCGACGGCGCACTTGTTTCAGCCGCACCGCAGAAAGATGCCGCCGACAAATTTCTTTACGATCCCATGAACCCCGTGCCCACCCGAGGCGGGGGCTTCTGCTGCATGGGCTCCGACTTCCATCCCGGCGCCGTCGATCAGCGTCCACTCGAAGCGCGCAATGACGTCCTTGTCTACTCCACCGGCCCGCTAGCCGAAGGTATGGAAGTCACCGGCCCCGTGGAAGTCACTCTGTATGTTTCAAGCGACGCCAAAGATACCGACTTCACCGTCAAGCTCATTGAAGTGCTTCCCGACGGCACCGCCTACAACATCGACGAAAACATTCAGCGCGCCCGCTACCGTGAAGGCTACGACAAGCCGCCCGTCTTCATGGAGGAAGGCAAAGTCTACAAGGTCGCCTTTCAACCCATGCAGACCAGCAACTACTTCGCAAAGGGCGAAGAACTCCGCATCGAGATCAGCAGCAGCAACTTCCCCCGCTACGACCGCAACCTCAACACCGGCGGCAACAACTACGACGAAACCACAGGAGTCGTAGCCCACAATCAGGTCCACCACTCCGCCCAATACCCCTCTACCATCACCCTGAGCGTAGTGAAGCATTAGAACGACTCGTCAGTCCTCACTCACCACCAATCTGGGTACCCCATCCTTGACGAAGTCAAGGGTGGGAGAGCACGCAGTCCGCAGAAGAAGTGTGGTCATCAAACGCCGTGTGATCCTGAGCAATGCACGCCAGGAGCATCGTTGTGCGAAACGCGCAATGGAGTAAGCGTCGCGAAGGATCTGCTTCTGCTCTTCGCTTGAACGGCTGCGAACCTTTGTGCCCATTCATGACGCAGTTCTCATCGCGTCATGAATGGCAAAGCACGATCTCGAGCCATAGCACCGACACACTACAATCTCCCACATGAGCTCCGATCTCCTCAGCTACGAACAAGCCGCCGCCCTCGTAGCCACCCACGCTCAAAGAATCCGCCAACAACACCCTGCGCACCGAGCGCATCGCTCTCGCCCACGCTGCCGGTCGCATCCTCGCCGCACCGATCCAGGCTGACGACGATCAGCCACCCTTCGACCGCTCCACTCGCGACGGATACGCCTGCCGCGCCGCCGAAGCCTCCGCCTATACCGTGCTCCCCATTGCCGGAACGACCCACGCCGGCGAAGCTCCTGCCGGCCCTTTGCCACCCGCCTCCGCATGGGAAATCATGACCGGCGCCCCCGTCCCCGCCGGCGCAGACTGCGTCGTCATGCTCGAGCACGTCGAAAAATACCGATCGACAGCATTCGGCTCATTCCCTCGCGTATACATCGATCCGGCGACAATGTTGTTGCCCAAGGCGCGCAAGCCCGCCGCGGCGACGAACAACTTCCCGCAGGCACGAAACTCGCACCCGCACAGATCGCCCTCGCCGCTTCCTGCGGATACGCGTACCTCGATGTCTACGTTCGTCCCCGCGTTGCCATCCTCACCACCGGCGACGAACTCGTTCCGGTCGACGCCATACCCGGCGCCGGAAAAATCCGCAACTCAAACGCCCCCATGCTCGCCGCCCTCGTCGCCGACGCCGGCGCGGAGCCTGTCGTCCTCCCCACCGCCGCCGACACTGCCGAATCACTCGACGCCGCCCTCGCACAAGCCCTTAAAGCCGACATGCTCCTCATCTCCGGCGGCGTCTCCGCAGGAAAATTCGACCTCGTCGAACCTGCCCTCGCTCGCCTCGGCGCACAGTTTCACTTCACCGGCGTCCGCATCCAACCCGGCAAACCCCTCGTTTACGCAGAAATCCCCCGAAGCGGGGGATCGCCGACTAGCGCAGGTCTTCGGCCTCCCCGGCAACCCCATCTCCTCCGCCGCCACTTTCCACCTCTTCGCCGCACCCATCCTTGCCGCCCTCGCTGGCAGCCGCGGCACTTACCCCCGCTTCGTCCTAGCCCAGCTCTCCCGCGACACCGACCGCAAAACCAAGCCCGGCCTCACCCGCTTCCTGCCCGCTCTCTGCGAATTCACGTCCTCCGTCACCGAACTTCCTCAGGTCGCGCTCGTCCCCTGGCAGGGCTCTGGTGACCTCACTGCCTTCGCCCGATCCAACTGCTTCCTCGTCATCCCTGAAGACGCGGGCTTCCTCACGGCGGGATCGACCGTCCGCATCCTGCTACATTAGGTATCCAGAATGCCCAAGAGATCCGAAACTAAGCTGTCTCACTACGACGCCGCAGGCAACGCCTACATGGTCGATGTCAGCGCCAAGCCATCCACAAAGCGCACTGCCACCGGCTCCGCATTCGTTGAGCTTTCCGCCGCAGTCCTCGCCGCGCTGCCCAGCAACCCCAAAGGCAATCCGCTAGAAGTCGCCCGCTTCGCCGGAATCCAGGCCGCCAAGCGCACATCGGAGCTCATTCCCATGTGCCATCCCCTGCCGCTCACCCACGTAGACGTCGAAGCCACCATCGTTGCAGGAGGCATCCGAATCCTCGCCACCGCTGCTACCACCGGCCCCACAGGCGTCGAAATGGAAGCCCTCACCGCCGCCTCCGTCGCCGCCCTCACCGTCTACGACATGACCAAGGCTCTCGACAAATCCATCGTCATTCGCAATATTCAGCTCGAACAAAAATCCGGCGGCAAATCCGGCGACTACAAACGCAAAAAATGACGCGTCTCTCGTCAAGAACGCCGAGCCGAACTAAGAACTAAGAACTAAGAACTAAGAACTAAGAACGCGCGCATTATTCTGTCCGCAGTGCCCGTGCCGGATCAACCGTCGCCGCGCGCCGCGCCGGAATAAATCCCGCGAGCGCCGCCACCACGCAAATGATCAGGATCCCCGATCCATACACCGTAGGATCGGCGACCGAAACGCCAAACAACTCGCTTCGCACTGTCCTCGTCGCCAGCATCGCCAGCGGGATCGTCACAGCCACAGCGCCTCCGGCCAGCATCAGCACTTCGCGCAAGATCAATCCCACCACCGTCATGCGCCGTGCTCCCAACGCCATGCGAATCCCAATCTCCCGTGTCCTTTGCGCCGTAGAATACGCGAGGATCCCGTATAGCCCGATCCCCGCCAGCAGCGTCGCCAGCATGCCGAACACCGAAGCCAGCATCGCAATGGCCCGCTCCGCCGTGAGATTTACTATCGATCGTTTCCTGCATGGTCTGAAGATTGCCGACAATTAGCTTCGGATCAATCTCTGCGATCGCCGCGCGTATACTCGCCGTCGCAGCGCCGGGCGGCTGCCACGTGCGCACGTAAAAAGTAAGTCCCGTCTGCCGAGTCGCCTGCGAAAACAGCGTGTAGCATGTGGCAACCGCCGGATCGCGCACGCTTGAGTGCTTCACATCGCGCACCACTCCCACAATCGAAGCGTCCGTGCCCGGCTTGTTCGGCCGTGCCACAATCCGCCCGAGCGCCTGCTGCGCTCCGCCAAAATAGTGTTTCGCAAAGCTCTCGTTCACCACCGCCACGCGCTGCGAAGTCGCCGTATCGCTCGTAGTTGAAATACCTTCCCGACCACCAGCGGCACTCCCAGCGTTTGCAGATATCCATTGCTCACCCACGGCAACTCCACATCAAATTCCTCGTCGGGTTTGCCCGCGTACCCCGCCGGAACCATATCTCCCTGCACATCGTCGCCGATCAGATCCGCGTCGTTGGTTGCGCCCACGCCACGCACTCCCGGCAACGCTGCAATTGCATCCAGCGCCCTCTGTTCCACCGGAGCCACCTGCTTTCCCGGATATCCCGCCAGCGTCGGATCCAGATGAAATGCCAGCAGATGATCCGTCGCGAATCCCGTCTCCACATGGCGAAGATTACTGATCGTCCTCACAAACATCCCCGCCGCAACAATCAGCAGCAAGCTGAATCCAATCTGCAGCGCGACGCACGTGCGGCGAAACTTCAGCGATCCACCGCCGCTGGTCCCCGACCGCTGCTGCATTACCTCCGCCAGCTTGCGGATTCCGAAACTGCAGCGCCGGTGCAAGGCTGAACAGCAAACTCGCCACCATCGTCACCAGGAGCGACCAGCCCAGCACATCCCAGTTCAGCGTGGCCGTAAACGGCAACGCGTCCGGCGTATCCGATGACAACCGATGGATCAGCAGCCGCAGCGCCTCCGGTGCAATCGCCAGCCCCAGTGCCGCTCCCGCCAGGCCAAGAATCATTCCTTCCGCCAGCAGTTGCCGCAGAACCTGTCGGCTGGTCGCGCCCAGCGCATAGCGAACCGATATCTCTCTTGCGCGCGCCGCTGCCCTCACCAGCAGCAGGCTCGCCACATTCACCACCGCCATGCCGATCACCAGCATCACCATCGCAAGAATGATCGTCAGAGGCGCCTGCACGTCACCGCGCATCGGACTAAACCCTTTCGCACCCGCCTCCAAATGCAGGTACGCCGCCCCAACAAAGTCCTGCCGCGCTTTCGCAGATTGATCGTGTAGGTCCTTGAACTCTTCGCCGCGCAACGCCCGAAAAAGCGGATTGATCGAAGCCTCCGCCTGGGCACGCGTGATGCCTGGCTTCAGCGGCCCGCCACCGCGATCCAGTAGGACTTGCGATCGGCCAGATACTGTCCACTCTGGCGAAAGCACCTGCTCCATCGAGAGCGGCACGTAAATCAGCCGGCGTGTGTCCCCACACCATGCTGTGAAATCCCGGCGCTGCCACTCCCGCTATCGTGAACGGCGTTCCGTTCACCAGCATCGTCTTGCCCACAACCGGTGCCTCCGCAAGATGCGACTTCCAGTAATCGAAATTCAGCACCGCCACTGGATTCGCTCCGGGCGCCGTTTCATCGCCCCCACCGAACACCCGTCCCACGGCAGGCGGCACACCCAGCGTCTCAAAATAATTTCCGCTCACCAACTCTGCCTGAACCGATTCCGCGTGATTGTTCCATGTCACGCCCAGCGTATCCGCGCACTCGGCAATCAGTCCGCTCAGCACACGATTGCCGTCCCGCAGATCCTTGTACATCGGATACGAGAATTCGTGCTGGTGGCCCGGCGAATTCCCGCCCTCTGAGTGCAGATGCCCCGAACGCGACCCCGTGTAGTTCAGCACCACGAGTTCGTTCGGACTGCGCACAGGCAGCGCCTGCATCAGCGCCTGGTCAAACAAGCTGAAGATGGTTGCGTTCGCCCCGATCGCCAGCCCCAGCGTCAACACCGCCATCGACGTAAAGCCCGGATTCCTCCACAGTCCCCGCAGACCAAACCGCAGATCGCGTCCCAGCGACTCCAGAAAATACGACGGCCGCTCCGCCCGGCACTCTTCACGCGCACGTTCCCGGCTTCCAAACGCAATCATTGCCCTCCGCTTTGCTTCCGCCGCCGGCATCCCCGCCGCAATGTTCGCCTCAATCTCCCGTTCCATGTGGAACCGAAGTTCCTCGTCCACATCCGCACGCTTCTTGCCTGCAATAAAAAAGCGAATCCGCGACCACCATTCACTCAGCATGGGTTCTCCCGCCAGATTTCCGTGCTATGCGCCCTGCAGCACAAGGTTCACTGCGCTCGTCAACCGATCCCAGTTCTTCAGTTCCGCATCCAGTTGTTTCCGGCCAGCCGCCGTCAGCGCATAGAACCGTGCCTTCCGATTGTTCTCCGATGCGCCCCACGTCGCGCGAATCCAGCCGCGATATTCCAGCCTGTGCAGCGCCGGATACAACGACCCCTGCCCGATCTGCAAAACGTTGTTCGACATCTCCTGGATCTTCTGCGCAATCGCCCACCCGTGCTCCTGCCCCGGCGCGAGCGTCTTCAAAATCAACATGTCCAGCGTTCCCTGCAGCAAATCGGTAGATGGTGGCATCTTCCCCTCGACGTTCGACAATAGCATCGCGCGCCTCTTGTCGATTGTCAAGGGGAGACAAGGCCGACCTGCCCTCAATGATTGCCAGAGCCCGAATGCGCCGGGGAAGTCTCGCTGCACCATCGATCAATTTTGCAGTTAATTAAGGCGCGCTGGCGCACCATGAACTGGCGGCAGATCAGCTAGAGTTCTGCTTTGCCGTGGTTGACCGGCAGTCATAGATCCCCTGAAAAAGGGGGATCCCTGGGGGGATCTGAGTAACAATTGACGGCTGGAACGAGGAGGACTGAAATCCGTCAGCTTTAGGCTTAATCACCGCGAAGAAGGCTTCGCCCCACCCGGAGGCGGCTCTTCATGACTGTGATCATGGTCATGATCTTCCTTCGGCGGCGCGAAGATTGGAGGATCGAGATGCCCTCGATGGCATGTCCCGCAGCTCACCGGCACGCCCGAGTTGTCCACCTTGTCCACGTAGTTTGCGTTGATATCTTCCACCATCTTGTACATCAGCCGCGCCGTCGCTCTTCTCTGGCTTCGAGTCGTCGGCAAATTTCAGCCTCGGCTTTCCGTTCGGACCGATGTTGTTGGGATCGGCGGCGTGGCACGTGCTGCACTCAGCGCCAAGCGCGGCTTCCCACTTGTGCATCAGACTCGTGAACCTGCTCGCCGGTCATTGTCTTCGGCAATACCTGCAGGTTGGTTGGTGCTGGTTCTTCGTGATGATGGTGTTCCTCGGCAGGTGGCTGCTGGGCTGCGGGGGCTTGGGCAAGAGCGGCAACGGCAAAGGATGCGGAAACCAGGGCCGTGACGGAGGCAGTGAAAAACGGGGAAGAGATCTTCAAGTGCAGAATTCCTCGCGATGTGAGATGAACCCTATTCTACTGACGAATTATGCCTGCGTTTGGTTGACGTTCCCGCCAGTCGTTTTGGCCCGGAAACGCACCCGTGTCCGCGCAGCGCGAATCGCAGGGGCCAGTCTACCGCATGACTGATACCGATCCGCGGCGTGATCACCATCTCCGCATCTGGACAGCCGTCGTCTCTCACCTGCAGCGGCGACGCAGCGCTCGTCACATCCAGTCCGTTGTGCAACGGTCGCGTCAACCCCAGCGCCAGGCAGAGCCGGCTCGGCCCCGATGCAATCATCCGCAGCGGAGCCTTCTCGTCCAGCCCGCGATTGCGCGCCATCTCTGCGATCCCCATCACCGGCTCCAGCGCCCGCAGCAACACGCCTCCCGCCAGCCCCTCCCGCTCGCAGCTGATATTCATGCAGAAATACATCCCATAGATCGAATACACATACGCATGCCCCGGCCGGCCCGAACAGCACCTGGTTCCGCGGCGTAGGCCCGCGATGCGCATGCGCTGCCGGATCCGGCGGAGTCGTTGTGCGGCCCCAGGTACGCCTCGACTTCCACAATCCGCCCCGCCAGCACGCGCGCCCCGTGCATGTTCCGCGTCACCAGCAGCTTTCCCAGCAGCCGCGGAGCCACAATCTCCGGCGAGTTCTCAAAGAATTCCGCGCGAAATCAGCCGCCCCGGCGGCGCCTTTTTGGCCTTTGCAGACCCTATTTGTGCGATTTCTTCCATTCCTTCACGAGCGCCAGCACCTCTTCCGCATGGCCTTCCGGCGTCACCTTGGGGAAGATATGAATCAGCTTCTGGTCCGGTCCGATCAGATACGTCGTCCGCTCGATCCCCCAGACTTTCTTCCCATACATGTTCTTTTCCTTCAATACACCAAACTGATTGCAGACTTTCTCGTCTACATCAGCAAGGAGTGTGTACGGAAGGTCGTACTTGGCCTTAAACTTCGCCTGCGCCTTGGGCGTGTCCCTCGAAATGCCAAGCACGACCGCGCCGGCAGCCTGGATCTTCTTGAAAGCATCCCGAAAGCCGCACGCCTCAATGGTGCATCCGGGCGTATCGGCGCGCGGATAGAAGAACAACACAACCGGCTTGCCGGCGTAGTCTGAAAGGCTTACGGCCTTGTCTTCGTCTGTCTGCAGCGTGAAATCGGCGACCTTCTGGTTCACTTCCATAGGAGATTCCTCGTATCGTCAGTATGGTGGATAAAGTTTCGGCACGCCTGTTTCGATTGCATTATTCCCGAGGAGCACGCTCGGTGTCATCGCGTACGTCCAAGTCACTTTTTACCAGACCAACAGCCCTCGCTGTTGCTTGGGGACTCGCGGCCGCGTCGGCGTTTGCCCAGTATCCCGGACAAATCGTCAAGAAGGACAAAGATACTCCCGAATTACGAGCCATCGCCGTTCTCGAGTGGACCGGGGACGAGGGCAAACCCAAAACCAGCCGCCTCGTTCCGATCACGGTCTACGACGGACAAGCCCTCCAGGATGGCGGAGTTTACCTTGCCCGGCCTCAGCCGCTCGCACTCACGAGCGAAGTCGAATACGAACTCGAGAAGAACGGCGCCCCGTTCGGCCTCTACGACATCAGGACTGCCGGCCAGGAGCAGGGCTCCTGGGTTGGCTATGGCCTGTGGAAGCCCTTGCCTTCCGCCAAACCTGCTCCCCCAAAGCCCATTGTGGACGATGGCTTCGATCCCAATGACGACAAGCCGGTACTGCATCGCAAGCATCAGGGAACTTCCGGCAGCTCTGACTCCAGCGCATCAGGGCCTTCGCCTGATCCCGACCGGCCTACTCTGCATAAGCCATCTGCCCCCGACGATACCGGCAGCTCCACTTCCGGTTCGGGACCTGCCGCCGATCCCGATCGTCCGACCTTGCATAAGAAAACATCCGACGATTCATCCAGCGGCGCTTCAAGCGGTCGATTCCGATCACCCCGTGCTTCACAAGAGCACTGAGGCCTCAGCGGATACGAGCGATGGCGAACACGAGAGCATTCGCCGATCCCGATCGCCCTCGTCTCATGCGCGGAAAGCCCACCAGCAGCGGCCCTGACGTTCTGCCCAGCCTTATGGGGCTTCCTGCTGACATGCACCAGGCTGTCGCCGTTTCCGACGCGAGAAACCCATCCGGAGCATCAGTGGAATTACACGTGGGCCAACCCCGATGATGAAGTCAAGATGAAAGAGGCATGGAAGACATCGCTCGTAAGGCCCTCGGCCTCACACCTCCTGCCATTCCCGAAGACTAAACGCGCCGCCGCGCAAAGCGCACGCCAAGCCAGCTCCGCCGCCTGAGCCTCCTCCGCTGGTTGACGAGAAGTTCCGCGTCTTTGAGCTCGCATACGGCTCAGGCGCTACGATGGTTCTTTCGGCACACACTGATGGACCTGCGAAGCAGCAGAAATTCGTCACCCTGATCGCGCAACCCGACCTCTACGGCAACGCACTCGTGCTTCTCAAGAACGTCACGGATGGAGAGCACCTCGACGAGACCCCGCGCATGCATCTTGTCGACGCTGTTGATGCGCTCGCTGACAATCGTGGCGAATTGCTGTTTGAGCTGCGCGGCGCCACGCAGCGGCAGTTTGCGCTTTACCGGGTGCTCCGCGGAACGGCCGAAAAAATCTTCGTTACCGGCGGTGGCGAATACGGCGTTGCGCCTGGCGAGTAGTAGGCGCCTCCGCCCGACAGGTACATCCGGCACACTCCTGAATATCCGTTCGCGCAAGCAAAAGGGTTACAAGTTCAGTGGCGAGATTGTGAAACGGATAACGAAACGATCCCCAGATTTTCGTCCCGTTGCAACGACTATGTAACTTTCGTGACATTGATCACATATGAGACAGGGAGAAAAGTCGGGCCTCCTATACAATTCAGTCAGACTTCGGCTTTTTCAAAGCCCCGTCTAAAGGAATTAGCTACCGAATGGCATCACTCGTGTCCGCTCCCCCTCCCGCCAATGCACCAGATACTGCAACGAAAAAGGTTGCCGCCGAGCACGACTACTCCTCGCCTATCGGCAGAGTCCCTGCGAAGTTTCTTGTGCGCATGGGCAAAGCCGCAACCATCGGCTACGGGATTAACTGGTCAACATTGGCAATCATCGCCTTCTTTCACGCGGGCGCGCTGGCCGCTTTCTTCTTTTTCAGCTGGCAGCGTTTGGCGGTGATGGCGATCCTCTATGTGCTGGCGATCAACGTCGGCATCGGCATGTGCTATCACCGCTTGCTGACGCATCGCGGATATCAGACTCCCAAGTGGGTCGAGTACGTGATGAGCATCTTCGCGACGATGTCGCTTGAGGGTGGGCCCATCTTCTGGGTGTCGACGCATCGTGTCCATCACCAGCTGAGCGACCAGGAAGGCGACCCGCACACACCGCGCGAGGGCGGATGGTGGGCGCATACCGGCTGGATCCTGTTCGGCGAGGCGCTGCATGGGCAGGTGGAGATCCTGAAGCGTTATTCGCCCGACCTGAGCCGCGACAAGTTCTACGTCTGGCTCAGCAAGTATCACTGGCTTCCCATCACCGTGAGCGGCTTGCTGCTGCTGGCTGGTGGCTGGATCTGGGGCGGATGGATCAACGGGGTCGCGATGGTTCTGTGGGGTGTGGTGCTGCGCGTGACGCTTGGACTGCATGCTACGTGGCTGGTGAACTCGGCCACGCACTTGTGGGGAAGCCGCCGCTTTGAAACCCGCGACGACTCGCGCAACAGCTGGTGGGTTGCGCTGCTGACGGGCGGCGAAGGCTGGCACAACAACCATCATGCGCATCCTGTCTCCGCGCGGCACGGCCTGAAGTGGTACGAGATCGATCCCAACTTCTGGGGCATCTGGCTGCTCTCGAAGATCGGCCTGGCGAAGAAGATTCACGTGGCCAAGTACGATCCGGCGGATCCCAAGCCTGCTGGTCTTTAAGACTCGGTATCGCATTCGTGCAAGTTACAAACGGCCATTCCTTCGGGAATGGCCGTTGCATTTGTGGATCGGTTCGCTTAGCTGCGCAGCCTGGCGCGAATCCAGAGAGTGACGAAGAGCGGGAGCGCAACGATCAGCACAATCACGCCTGCGGGAAAGCCGACGTAAAGATAGGTGTCGGCGTAATTCACAGTGTGATGGCCGAAGATATTCCACGCCATCAGAGCGAAGATGGATAGGCATGTCGTCGCGAAAAATGTGAAGAATGCCGAAGCAAATGCGAGCAGCAGGCTTTGGAACAGGCTGAAGCCCTGGAGGGGGAATCCGAAAACTGTGCCGCCGGGGTGGCGCTGGCTATACGCGGATTGCATCGACGCGACCTCTGTCGTCTAGAATACAGTCTTATGCCGAGCACCGCGCAAATCGAGCTTTGGCCCGCCGAGAAGGTGGCAGCGCAGGCGCATGTGAGCCGCGCCTCAAACGGCATCAACTTTGCCGGCTGGGGCGAGACGCGTGTGAGCGAGACCGACCTCGAGCGACTGGTCGCCGCCGTTCCTCCGCTGCTGGCGCCGGCGCTCAAGAGCCGCGCGTACTACTTCGTTCCGCTGGCGATTGCGGATACCGGCGAGGTGCTGATTGCACCTTCGTATTCCGTCGATCTTGGTGACCGCGCGGTGTGCCATCGCAACGCGAGCTTCGGCACCACCGAGGCGGTGTTTTTGTCGACGCGGCTGGTGGAGGACCGCTTCGGACTGGCATTCGAGTTCTTCATCAACGTGGCGCACAACTTCGTCGACGTGGCCGGGGTGCCGGAGAGCTTTGCGCAACTGATCTGGTCGCAGGCCGAGGCGCAGGTGCGCGGCGAGACGAGCCAGGATGCGTGGGAGTCCCGGCGCCGCGCGCAGGATTCGCATAACGGACAGCAGAAGACGATTGACGAGCGGTCGCGCACGACGTTTTATGAATCGGCATTCTCTGATTCGCTGGCCATCTACATGCTTTCGCTTGCGGTTGATTTCGATTATCACGATCTGCGGGAGCGTGAGTATCCGCTGCTGGCCGCCCCTGCCCTGGCGGAGAGGCTTCGCCATATCGCCAGCCTTTTTCCGCCGAATACCGGTTACGACTTCCAGATCCTTTACCGCCGCAAGGGGTGAAAAGAGGGACCAGGGAATCGTCGGCAGTTGTCGGTTCTTCGGTCATCTTTGCTGTGCAGGCGCCTCCCCTCCCCCGACTCAGGCGGAAAGTGTTGAAGTCAATAGGGTTATCAGGAAGCCATCGCTCCAAAGTCACCTAACTATTGGGGTTAGCCGCAGAGACGCCTCAATCAAGGAGCTAGAGGCCGGAACACCTCCTTTTCAGGGGCCGTCGCAGTGTCGCTTTTTTGCACGTTCTGTCCCTTTTCCACGTTGGAAGAGGTCCGGGCACAGGAGATGTGCCTTGAAATTTGCATGGTTAGATACGATGCGCGATATAACCTGCAGAGGGCGAAAATCTATTTTGCGTTTGAATGGAGGAGTTTAAGGTCGATTTCTCTCGCAGGTAGCTTGACTTCTCTCGGCTGAACGAAGAGATTGCTTTTCCCGAGTCTTAAGACTCGAGCCGCGGAGCAATGAATGAATGTGCTTGAGTCCAGAGCGGCCAGTGGCGGCCGCTCTGGATGAAAACACCGAAATCAGAATTGATAGCTGATGGTGCCGTAGATGGTGCGTGGAGCGCCCGGATAGGCGTTGATGTACCCATTCGGAATGTTGTTTTGATCCGGTGCGAGCGACGCAAAGTAGCCGCCGCTGGAGATGTATTCGTACTCGTTGTACCGCGAGTTTCCGATGTTCATCATATCGACGCGCAGATTGATGGACTGTTTTTCCCAAAGGCTGATGGGAGCGTTGAACGAGAGATTCGCGGTCGTGTAGGCCGGCATGCTGGTGTTGGTCGGGCCGGCGATTCCACTGTTCAAGATCCCGTTGTTCGACCAGATGTATTGCTTTCCGGTCGACTCCACCCAAAAGCGCGGCTCCAGGATTGTGTGGTTGCGGTGCTGGATTCCGTAATAGAGCCCTGTGTTCAGTGTGATATTCGGGACATAGGACACGGGGATGTTGCTGTAGGAGACGCAGGTGAGTTGCTGCGCAGCACATTCGGCGAGGCTGGGACCTCCCTGGATGTATTTGGTAAAGTTCGTAGCCTCCCCAGCGAAGTTGAAGAAGAAGTGAATGTTGCTGCGCGGATCGGCGTCAAAGAAGGCGTCTACGCCGTGATAGGTGGAGTCACCGCCGCCGGTCTCTTCAACACCGGTAGCGGTTTCGAAGTCGATCTCCTGGTTGGTGTAACTGTTGTGGAAGTAATTCACCCCGGCGATGAAGTTCCTGAGGCCCGGTGCGTGGGTGAAGTGGACCTTGCCGCCGAATTGAGTATAGGCACCTTCCGCCAGCGTGTAGAAGGTCGGGTTGACTGCCTGGAACATGCCTCCGCCACCGCCAAGCGCAGGGCTGCGGTAGGTGGTGTCATATCCGCCATAGATTGTTAGCCAGTCAAAGGGCATGACAGAGGCGTCGACGCCGGGCTCAATGGCGGAGCGGCTTTCATGCGCTCCGCAGAGAGACCCCTGATCTTTGGCATTCGGGGTGCCGAAGACATTTGCATAGGGATCTTCCCCAGGGAGCTGCGGATAAAGCGCGCAATGCGAACTGGAAACTACGCCGGGGGCAAAAGTGAAGTCGCGCTGCGCCTGATCGCTATAGCTGGTAGAGAAGCCATCGACGCGCACGCTGGGAATGATGTGAATGCGTGGAACGGGGTGGATGTCGTCCTGGGCGAAAAAGGCCACGTTGTCCTGCTGGAAATAGCCAGAGCGGAACTTTGCCCCGATGCTGACGATCTGTTGCGCACCGCTGCCGCCGTCGAGCGGGTTGTAAAACAGGTTGTGCGAGTTATAGACCTCGTGAATCAGGTAGCCGCCGAACTGGACGGTGTTGTACGGCAGAACCTGGGAAAAACCGATCCGGTCTCCAAACATATTGCTGTGAGGGTTGTTCCACTCGTCGACCTGCGAGCCCTGGGAGAGAGCGTCTTCGTTGCGCCGGTGAAAACGGCGGATGTGGGTGAACCATGCGGAATTTTCGAAGGTGGAGGTGTGGCTCAAATTGAATCTCTGACGCGCATAGGCCATGAATGCTTCGTTGGTGTCGTACTTGTTGTAGTCGGCGTAGGCCAGAGAGCTATAGAATCCTGTGGTCGTCTGGCTGAAGCTTGTGCCGTTGGATTCAAGAAGGCCCTGGTCTGTGGTTGGAATCACCGTGGGGCGATAGCCACCGCCCTTGGCGTAAAGGACACCGAAGGCGAAACTCCCCGCCGAGAACGTCTTGACGGTCTTGCCGAACACCGAGCCGTTTTTAGATGGATTGCCGAAGCCGTCGGGAGCCTGACGAAAGTCGTCGCCGCGGCCGAGTCCGCCGCCCACCACCGTGGACCACCCGTGAAAGCTGCCTGCGTTTCCGACGAACGCGAAGTTTTGCTGGCCATACGGACCATCGGTGAGAGCAACACTGAGGTGCCGGTCGAGGGTTGGCTGAATCGGAGTGAACTCCACGCGGCCGCCTACATCGGTGTACCAACGGTCCGCGGCCTGGCCAGGGCCATAGGTGACCTGCACATCCTGGATGACGAGATTCTGCGGCATGGTGGCCGATTGCCACAGACCAGTAGCCGGGTCAGCGACCGGGATGCCGTCGTACGTGATACCAAGCGAGCCCGGTGCCGTAAAACTCGTGGCCTCGCCCGCCCAGCCCTGCTGAATTCCGTTCAAGAGCACCGTATATTTCGTTCCGCCTGTCTCTCCATAGCCGACAACATTTGTGCCAGGGGTGGATTGAAGCACCTGCGCACCGCCGGCTACCGGGCCAGCTGAGTCCAGTTGCTTGCGGTCAAGCACGCGTACGGTTTCCGGCATGAGCATGACGTCTTCACGGGTGGGCAAGGGCTTCGCCTCGGGGTCTACGGTGCCCCGAACGACGACGCTGTCATTCAAGGCCGCAACCTGCAGCGTGGCAGTGATGGTGTGCTGCCCAGCCGGCGAGACCCGCTGCGTGAATGATTCGAATCCGGATTTTGCGACAGTGACGATGTGCGGGTCATCAGGCACATTCCGGAAGACAAAGCTGCCATCTGCTCCCGTGGTGGTGTGAACCACATTGGTGGTTGTTAAATCTGTCAATGATACGGTTGCGTTCGCAATGGCAGCTCCTGAGGAGTCGGTGACCTTTCCGTGAATGCTCGCAGTCTCCTGGGCGTACGCCACAGCAAATCCAGCGAACACAAGAAAGCAAAGAACGATCAGTCTTCGCAGCATGTTTCGAAGTCCTTTCTGTCATTGGTTATGGGCGCGCTCTATCTCCGCAGTCATCGGACGGAGAATCGATGGCGTGCGCCGGATTGATTGTGGGGCCCGATTTTCGGGCGTTCACGAAGAACGTGGCCCAAGGAAATCCGATTGCACCTGGGGTCTCGGGATTCTCGATGTGCAAGCCGGAGGCAACGACAGAAGAGATTGCTCATCGCAGGCCGAGACAGTTTCTCGGGAGCAAATGAGATATGTTCAGGCTGAGAGATGCGAAGGAGGGGGCCGGAAGAAAAAGAAGGAGAGTTCTGCAGGATTAATCCGAAGGAGACGCGCGGGTGAAACCGGCGTACGTATCGGCCGTGCCTGAAGCGCGGCAACGCTAACCAAGGCGATCCATGCAGTGAGATGCTGAAGAGGTTGCTGCTTCCCAGCGGCGACGTCGAGCAGCATCCATGTGCTGTTTGCACTCGCGGGCCGCTCATTTTCAGTGAGCAGCTTGGCCGGCGCCATCACGCGGAAAGCAAAACCCCGTTGCGGATACTGCTCAATCTTGTAGCTTGCTCCCCACATCAAGACAGCGAAGCCCAGCGCCAGCCCACAGATCGTAAGCAGCGAGACTCTCCGGTGGCGGAATTGTGGAAGTTGCATGCAGGGAAGTCTGCGCAGTCGCACGGGATGCGGTTGCTGCAGACAGCCTAAGTATGCAGCACCGCAAATGAATCACCTGTTAAGGCCTGATTACGAGAATGTGAACGAGAGCGCTGTGTAGTCGAAATCTGAAGGAGATTCTGATCGAAGATTTGCAGCGCGCGATTGCCGGCATTGCGATGCCTTCCCGATGGGTTGTTCAATGAGGTGTCTTCCCGCCAGTGGTATTTCGAATTTGGCCGCAATCTTTTTATGACCTGATTGGCGCGCATGTTTGCAAGTTCACAGCGAGCTATTCGATTTGGTGTACCAGCGGAGGACTCTGAGGGCGCGGAGGGTGTTCCAGCGGCTGGCGTGGGCGATGGCGGTCTCCATCTGCAGTGGAATGGATTCGGGGTGGAGGAGATTGAGGGGCCAGCGGCCGTTCTGGTGGCGGCGCTGGAGGACGATCTCGATGGCTTCCTGCATGAGCGGATCGGGTTTGACATCCGGCGTTGCGGAAGTAGTCGAGGGCGCGCAAGACGTCGTAGTGCCAGTGCGTGGGGTAGGTGAAGCGGAGCCAGCGCTTATCGATGATTTCGCCAGTGCGCAGGGAACGGAAGAGGCGGCGGTCGAGTAGATATTTTTCGGCACGCTTGCGGGCGCGAGTGAGGGCCGCGGATTTTCGGCCGGCGCGTTCGTAGTCGAGCAGCCCCTCAAGCACGCAGATGGTGGTGTGGAAAGAAGAGCAGCGGCTGTTGGGGGCTTCGCAGTTCCAGCCGCCGTCGGGGAGCTGCTCGGCGAGAAGTTGGCGGGCAAGCGTGTCGTTGGGCTGCCCTGACCACGCGCCGATGGCGAGGATACGACCGTTGATGCAGGGCTCGGTTTCTCCACTAAGGTAAGGGCGGTTGTTTAGGGGCTTGAAGACGAGATGTCTTTTCGACGCGGTCGATCATTTTGCGTGCCTGACTGCTGGCGGGGTCGAGGCCAAGGTCCTTGAGGACGATGAGGCTCCAGAGGGTGACGAGGTCCCATTGACCGCCGGGCCAGGTTCCGCGCGGGGATTGGCGGGCGAGCAGTTCGGCTCCCCAGCCTTCGGTGGCGACGCGGGAGCGTTCGGCGGCGATGGCGGCGGGAGGTGCGTCGGTGAGGTCGCGCATGACCTGCCAGCGGATGGCAGGATCGGAGTCGAGGAGCCAGCGGATATGCGCAGGGCGGGGAGCGAAATCTTGGCGCATGGAATTCTTATAGCATGGGATGTTTTTGAGGCTCGAAGGGCATGAGTGGGGCAAAGATTCATGCGATGGATTGTTATCGAATGATGAATAGGATGGGATCGAGGGTCATCAAGGGGCGGATTTGTTTCGCATTACGAAACACTGCGCTGGATGCGGGTAGGCGCGTGTTGGCATGAAGGGGGATGCGCGGCTGTCCTGACGGAAATGGTACGCTGCGGGGCTTTGCACTTTATTGGGAATTGCCTATTTAGTAACCTAGAGAGGATGGCCAGTTAAGTTGGCCCAAGTCTACACGAAGGAGAAGATTCAGATGGCAGAGACTCCGAAGAAACCGGCGACACGGAAGAAGACGAGCGCATCAGCAGCGGCAACGAAAGAGATCGCGCCCAAGCGGCAAGCGGGCGCCAAGGTGACGGCGATCAGCGTTTCGCACGATGAGATTGCGCGGCTCGCACACAAGTTCTGGGCGGAACGCGGCAGACAGCACGGACACGATGCAGAAGACTGGCTGCGGGCAGAGCAGGAGCTGAGAGGCAAGGCTTCGTAAGGAATTCGCAGGGCACTTATTCAGCAGGGACGGGAAGGACATATTCCGTTTTCATTTTTTACCGGCTTCCATACGCTATCCGGCCCTCACTGATTGTCCAGCGAACTTTACCTTGCATTGCCCAGCCGTCGAAGGGAGTGTTGTGCGCCTTGGAGAGGGTGTCTTTGGCGCTGATACGTCCATTCGGCTTTGGGATCGAAGACAACTACGTCGGCGAAGCTGCCGACAGCCAGGGTGCCGCGGCCTTTGAGGCCGAGCAGCGCGGCGGGTTGCGCGCTTAGCAGGCTCAGTACGCGGCCGAGGGGCAGCTTCCACTCCTTGTGCAGCCAGCGCAGGCAGAGGCCGAGTGCGGTCTCAAGGCCGGTGATGCCGTTGGGCGCGTTCTCGAACTCCACTTCCTTCTCGTGTGTCGCGTGCGGCGCGTGATCGGTGGCGATGGCGTCGACTACGCCGTCGAGGATGGCTTCGATCATGGCGTCGCGGTCGGCGGCGGAGCGCAGGGGCGGATTCATCTTGGCGTTGGTGTTGTAGTGGCCGACGTGCTCTTCGGTGAGCAGGAAGTGGTGCGGCGCGACTTCGCAGGTGACGCGGAGTCCGTTGCGGCGCGCCTGGCGTACGGCGGCGATGGCGGCAGCGGTGGAGGTGTGCGCGACGTGGAGATGGACGCGCGCATCCTTGAGCTCGGTGACGAGGCGGATGTCGCGCTCGACGAGGGAACTTTCGGCCTCAGGCGGCATGCCGCGCAGGCCAAGTTTGAAGGCGGTGGGCCCGGCGTTCATGCTGGCGCCCTGGGTCATGCGGGTGTCTTCGGCGTGCTGGATGACGCTGAGGCCCACGCGGGCGGCGGCGGCGAGGGTTTCGCGCATTATGCTGTCTTTGAGGATGGGGTGGCCGTCGTCGGTGACGGCTACGGCGCCGGCGGCTTTGAGCGCGGCGAAGTCGTTTAGCGTTTCGCCTTTGGATCCGCGGGTGGCGGCGCCGATGGGGAAGACGCGGACGCACGCGCCGCGTTCGGGTGCGAGCATCCAGCGGGTGACTTCGGGTGAGTCGTTGACGGGGGTGGTATTGGGCATGGCGGCGACGGCGGTGAATCCGCCTGCGGCTGCCGCGGCGGTGCCGGTGGCGATGGTTTCCTTGTAGGCCTGGCCGGGTTCGCGAAGATGGACGTGGATGTCGATGAGGCCGGGGGCGACGGTGAGGCCGGAGGCGTCGAGGAGTCTCGGCACCGTTGGCGAACTTGAGCTTGCCGGGGGCGGCGATTTCGGCGACCTTGCCGTCTTTGAGCAGGATGTCTTTGGGGGCGTCGACGCCGGCGCCGGGGTCGATGAGGTGTCCGTTGCGAATGACGAGAGCAGTCATGCGCGGCCTTCTTCCTTCTTCGTTGCGGTGAGGGCGCGTTCTACGACGGCCATGCGGATGGCTACTCCGTGGCGGACTTGTTCGAGGATGGCGGATTGGGCGCCGTCGGCGACGCCGGCGGTGAGTTCCAGGCCGCGAATGATGGGGCCGGGATGCATGACGACGGCTTGCGGAGCTTGCGCGGCAAGGCGCTGGCCGGTGAGCTGGTAGGCGTCTTTGTATTGCGCGAGGTCGAGCTGGAGGCCGGCGAGGCGTTCGGCCTGAATGCGGAGCATCATGACGACCTGCGATTGACGGAGCGCGGTTTCGAAGTCGCGCTCAACGGAAATGCCGGGGCCGGCGTTGGCGGCGGAGTCGGGGAGCAACTGCGGCGGTCCGCAGAGGACCACGCGCGCGCCGAGGCGCGGCAGCAGCAGCATGTTGGAGCGCGCGACGCGGCTGTGGAGGATGTCGCCGACGATGGTGACGGTGACGCCGCTGAGGGTATCGGCGGTGAGGGTTTCAACGCCGTGGCGAAGATGCGCGAGTATGGTGCGGAGATCGAGAAGCGCCTGGGTGGGATGCTCGTGCATGCCGTCGCCGGCGTTAAGAACTGGCAGACGTGTCGTTTCTTCGAGCAGCCATGCGGCGCCGGAGGAGTTGTGGCGGAGGATGATGGCTTCTGCGCCGAGGGCGCGCAGGGTGAGGCCGGTGTCTTTGAGGGTCTCGCCTTTTTCGATGCTCGAAGAGAGGCTTGAGACGAGGGTGGTGTCGGCGCCGAGGCTTTTGGCGGCGAGTTCGAAGCTGGTGCGGGTGCGCGTGGAGGACTCGTAGAACAGGAGCGCGATGCGGCGCTTGAGCAGGATGCGATCGCGCTTGAGCGGATCGAGGTTTTCGAGCACGGTTGCGCGGAAGAGCAGGTGGCTGATGTCTTCGATGCTGAGGTCTTGAATGGAAAGCAGCGAACCGGGATTGTAAGGAAACGGTGATGCGGGCGGTTGCGGTGTTGGCAGGTGGCGACGGACTGCGGGTGTTGCTGCGATTGCATTCATTTTCAGCTCTCAGCTTTCGTTCCCAACCTAACGCCTCCTCTTTCGAAGACGCGCCGCCGGGATGGGGCACCTCACTGTGTTGTTCTCAGTCCACCCGCTCAACGAGTAACACCTGCTCGTCGTTGTCGACCTCGTGGAACTTGACTTCAATGATTTCGCGGCTGCTGGTGGGGACGTGGCGGCCGACGTAGGTGGCTTCGATGGGCAGCTCGCGATGTCCGCGATCGATGAGGACGGCGAGCTGCACGCGTCGCGGACGTCCGTGATCGAAGAGCGCATCGAGAGCTGCGCGGATGGTGCGGCCGGTGTAGAGCACATCGTCACAGAGCACGACGTCGCGGCCTTCGACTTCGCACCCGAGAGCGCCGGGCGTTACGACGGGGCGCACGCCGGCTGTGGAGAGATCGTCGCGATAAAACTGGATGTCGAGTGTGCCGGTGTCGACGGGGCGCTTCTCGATCCCGGCGATCAGCTTGCCCAGGCGCTCGGCCAGGGGCACGCCGCGCCGCTTGATGCCGATCAGCGTAAGGTCTTCGCTGCCGTTGCTCTTCTCGACAATCTCATGGGCGAGGCGCACCAATGTGCGCTCAACCTCCGAGGCGGACATCAGCCTGCCCTTCACGCGCAGGGCGGTTGCGTTTGTTTGTTCGGTCATAAGCACTCTCGAAACCGCGGTTCAAGAAACTATAGAAGAAGCATCGTTGCGCCGGAACGCTCAGGGGTATTGAACCGGCCTGGAGGAGCCGCCGTGCAGAGGACAGCTCATAGACGGTTTCTGTGGTTTCACCTTTATCCCTCGCCGGATGATAGAAGGCTTGAGGGTTAGGCGGCAAGTTGTGGAGAAATGGGTGATGGCCTGACGGGCTTTGGAGTGTCTGAGACACCGAACCTCTGGTGTAACTCTGCAGCTACCGAGGGGCATCCGGCAAGCCGCATTGCCAGACCGGTTCGGAACTTCGCCGCGTGGACGCACCACATGGCGGTTGGAATGACAGCGGCAATCGGCTAGCGTTCGAGTTCAGATGACGACGCGAAGCCAGCCCTCTCTAAATCTTGTAAGCTGGCCTACCGGGCGATCCCCATCGCAGATCGAGCAACAACCTTCGCTTACGCTGTTTGCCATTGGCATGATCGGGCTTGGCGTGTTGGGGCTTTCCGTCGGAGACTTCGCAATGGGCTGGCAACCTGTGGCGCCGTGGTTTCCAGCGCGAACCGCGTTAGCCTATGCATCCGGCGTGCTGATGATCGCTTGCGGGGCGGGGCTATTGTTTCGCGCTTCCGTTGTGTGGTCCGCACGCATTCTGCTTCCGTATCTGATTGTGTGGCAGTTGCTCAAGCTGCCCGCGCTCGTTGTTGCTCCGAAGATCGAGGGTGTCTATCTCGGCTTCGGGGAATTGGCAGTGCTGCTCGCCGGAGGCTGGACGCTTTTCGCGGTGCTCGCCGACGTTCGCATGCCGCGATGGCTCGCGTGGAGCACAGGCGAGCAGGGTGTTCGCGCCGCGCGCTACTACTTTGCCCTGTGGCTTATCCCCCTCGGGCTTTCGCATTGGCTGTACACAAGAGAGACGATCGTGCTCATTCCGGCGTGGCTGCCCTTCAAAACCTCCTGGGCATACCTCACGGGAGCGGGACAGATGGCTTCAGGGCTCGGCGTGCTTTTCGGAGTGCTGCCACGTGTGGCGGCGTGGGCCGAGGCTGGCCAGATCACGCTCTACACGCTGCTGATCTGGTTGCCGGCAATCTTTGCGACGCCGCACAGACGCCTGTCGTGGACCGCGCTTTGGATTTCGTGGACTATCGGGGCGGCGGCATGGGTTGTAGCGCAGAATACAGGGCAGAAGCCCGTCGCCGACTCAGAAGAATGAGCGCCGGGAATTCTCCGGCGCTCGATACACAGCAATGGTTCCAACCAACTTCAGGCAACCGGGCGCATGGCGTTCGATTGCATTTCGCACCTGGTACGATGGTTGGCTGCCATCGCGAGATTTGCATGCCTGGCCTCCAGACGTCGCGATATCGCGCGTCCCAGGATGCGCTTGCCGCGAAAGACCCGCGACTTCATGGTAGCCACGCTCAGGCTCAGCGAATCGGCAGCTGTGAGCTGGGGTTGCTCATCGAGCACACAAAGCTCGATCGCGCGACGGCAGACGAAGCCCAGCTTGTCCACTTCTTCGCGCAGGATGTTGTCCATCTCCCTGCTCTGCCACGTTTCTTCGGGATTCTTGCGGGGGTCGGGCAGGTCGATCTCGACGACTTCGTTGTCCTGCCTGCTGAGGTATTCGATCGAGACGAAGACGCGGTTGCGGCGGCTGCGAAGGTGTTCATGTGCTGTGTTCTGCACGATAGCGCCGAGCCAACTCGACATCTGCGATTCGCCACGGAACTTCGCGAGCGCTTTGAAGGCTTTCATGAATGCCTCCTGAACGATGTCTTCGGCGTCTTCGTTGCTATTGGTCAAGCGGCGGGCCATCCGTAATAGCTGCGGACGGCGCTGCTCGACGGTTTCGAGGAACTCCCTGATCCTTCTATCGCAAACCGGGCCTTCGCGCATCGGCGCGTCGGTATCAATCTCCATTGCACTCAAGGCAATTGGCATAGGCACCCGCTCCTATCGGGTGGGCATTTTTAGTTCATTCAGTTGGAATGAAGAGCCGGAAGGCAATACGGAAAACCTGGTACGCTGCTACAACACAGGCCAGTACTGCCGACTACGCCATGAAAGATCGGATTGAAGGAGGAGCCCGGAAAGGAATATGTGAAGAGATGACAAATGCTGCGCGTGCCGGTGCCGGCGTGGTGAGAGCGTGGTCGCGCGTGATGTGCGGAACCTGCGGAGCGAAGACGAGGAAAAGCTCGAAGGCGGAAATCCGTTGCGGCCGCGTCTGATGGTGGGAGACGGTGATGGAAAAATCATCACGATGGTCCACCCACATCTTGGTGGCCGAGGCCTTTGAAACTTCGGAGTGATGTAAATATTGTGAGAGCTTATAGCCGTAACCATTGCCGCCGACCGCGATGGCCAGCGCGAGAAACGCCAGGACGTAAGGCCGAAAGAACTGTCTGACGGCGAGGTCGATTTCCGAATCACCGGTGACCATCAGCTTCTGGCGCTCATCCGGCGCCTCGAGCGTGGCCGCGATTCGGAGTTTTTCGTGCACGATGTCCTTGGCTCCTCGAACGGTGCAGCAAAGGTTCTAACACTATAGACTCGCGCAGATTTTGTTTTGTTGCAAAATTCCGATCGAGGGAGTCACCGCGGGAGCTCGCCCCCTTGCGGCAGCCGGCAAGCATCGTCCCATGAATCGACAAACAGCGGTTAAGGGGGGCGCAATGCCGGTGAAGCGCCGCCAAGTTGCTCGTGAAGCTGATTTTAAGGACAGCGCCATCCACCCAGGCCTGTGGAAGAAGACTGGGGATAAGGTGCACGGAGAACTACTGCGCGATTGCGTGTTCGGCGCCGCGAAAGAGGGCTCGGAGCGCCCGCCACACCCAGCGGATGAGCAGGACGACGGCTACGACAAAGGCCAGGGCGATACCCCCGCCGATGTACGGGTGGACGGTCGAGAGCCAGGTTAGCGAGACGGCCAGCACATCTTCGCCAAGACTGAGGCCAATGTTGGAGAAGGGTTCGGGCGAGGGCGTGATGGCGGCGCGGGCTGCGGTTTTGCCTCCGTGCGCGGCAAGAGCGATCAGGCCGCCTAGCAATGTGGCGGCAAGCTGTTCGCCGGGAGTGAGTGTGGCCGTCGCGCGCCATGCCAGCAGGGCGGCGATGGGGACGCGGATGAACGTGTGCAGCGCATTCCAGATGAGGTCGAATGCGGGAACCTTGTCGGCTAAGAACTCTACGGCGAAGAGAGCAACGCTGGCGCCGATGACCCACCAGCTTTCGAGCAGGTGCAGGGAATTGGGCAGCGCGAGGGCGCCGGCGCGCGCAAGCAGACCGAGCGTGGCAACGGTGGCATAGACGTTGAGGCCGGCAGCGAAGGAAACCGCCACAATCAGCGCGACCAGTTCCTGTCCGGGAAGCATGCCGAGAAGTGGGAGTTTCATCCCGCCAGTATAGGGCTGTAGGACAAACAGGTGACTTTTTTGCGGAATGTTTGAAACGTCTGGGGGTTGAGAGTCACCATCCAGTGCGAAACCGGAACAGCCTAGCTTCGGCGGTCGCGCTGGTGTTGAACTCGTCGCCTGGGCGCGTTGCGCGTAAACGCGGGAGGGGAGTGGGCGCCGCGTGGCGACGGCTGATTGGTCTTCGCGTCCTGGCCGCTGAGTGGAGTGGCCGGGCTGGGCGTCGCGGGCGAGGCGGGGGCTTCCATCGACAGAGTCTCTGCCACGCCGGCGGCGAATCTTCTGTATAGCCGAAGGCTGGGAGCTTTTGTCGTGGTTCGAGTGAATGCGAAGAGCCTAACGGGGGAGATTGGCTCTGAGGGGCGCAACTAAGCCGCCCGGAGAAAAGGCTCCTGCGGCTGGTACTCAAACCCAAAGGCGCACAGCCGCGCGTGAGCATGTGGGACACAGGCTCACGCGCGGAGGCAAGCGCCGTGTGAAGGCGCCAGCTCAACCGCAGCGGTTGGCTGGCTCGTAAGCGTCGGCTCCCTGAATGCAGGGGACGGCCCTGAGGTATTCGTAGATGGCTCGGAGATCCTGATCCGAGTAGTCCTTGAAATTGGGCCAGGGCATGATCTGCAGCAGGTTGGCATCGAAGGGCGCTGGAATGCAGGTAGGATCGATCGTCCCTACAGCGCAGGCCGGGTGGCGATGATCCGGATCGACGCCGGTGCGCATGATGGCGACGAACTGGTCAAAGGTGTTGCCGCCCTCGGGCAGGCCGCTCGCATCCGGAGTGAGGTTGCGCGAGATGATGTGGTAGGAACCCGGAATGAGTGCACCGAAGTCCCTGCCGCCGCCGAGATAGGTGGCTGCATTCACCATCGTGGTTTGATTGAAGTAGGGGTTGCCGCCGCGAGCGTATTCCGTCTGCGGTCCGGCGGAGTGGCAACCGTTGCAGTCGCCTGCGACGTTGACAAGGTAGCTACCGAGTCCGACCATTGCGGGGTTTCTGCCCTTCATGTTGAGGGGCACGGGAACGGCCGCCCATCCAAGCTGGACGCGCGAATCACCTCTCGACTGCGCCTTTGCGCGCGGCCCGTTTGAGAAGCTTGCAGAGATGACGACCGCCGCGACGACTGCACCGGTACATGCAATTTTGAGCCAGGCATTTCGTGTCATGAGACTCTCCGTATTGGTTTCGCACAGGTTGGAGCCGGTGCGACTTGTTCCCCTGGGGAAAATTCCATCGCGCTCTTGCAAGTGCCCTTTCAACATGGCTTTAGGGAAGCCGAACGGTAGGCGGAGGTTTGCGAGATGAATGGAGGATTGATCGTACAACGGGCGCAGATCACTGTCGACAGATTTCTTTCGCGACCGATCAGGGTGGAGTTGGAACCGCTTTGAAAGGGAGTGGGAGGGTTGGTCACCAGGAGAACGGTGGCTCCCGCTAAGCCCCAAATTGCTGGAGGTGGTGGTCGATGTGTTTGTACATCCACATCGACCACTCGCCGGGAGTGAGGTAGCCGAAGAAGCTGTGGGGATGGGTGGTGCATCCGGCGGGACCGGCGGCGGCGAAGCGGTCGATGAGCGCGCAGAGGATGTCGCGCGCGGTGTCCAGGTCGCGGTCGTCGGTTACGGCAAAGCCGGGAATGGTGGGGGAATTGCGGCGCATGGGTTCGCTCTCCTGAAAGGCCCTGGATTTGATCATGCCTCCGATGAGGCGACCGATGAGCATACGCGGCGGACGGCGGTCGCCGAGGGCAAGTTCCATGGCGATGGAGCAGTGGGCAACGGCTTGCCCGGGCGTCATCTTGCCCCAGAGGCGCGGAGTATCGGGGCGGAGATTGGCCAGTCTGTCTTTCAACTCCTGCACGGTAGCTGGTTGAAACAGGTTCTTCATGGGGTGGTGAATCCTTCTAATTCGAAGTGATCGTATCAGAGCGTCAGGGCCCGCTCATCGCGATCGGACGGGAAATCATTTTGTCGTACTCGATTCCGATGGGAAGGAGCATAAATCTATGCTCGTTCACATGGAGGAGCTCCAGACAGACAGCCATTGAATTGATTGGTGCGGAATAGAATATTTCCGGACGGCAAAAGAGTGGACCGTGCCGCTCACACCTCGTTAAGTCTCAGAAACGAGGTTGGAGCACCCAGATTGTATCGAGACCTGGGCCGACTGCTCCAGCCTTGCGGAGCAGGGGTAGGATAGCGGGATTTCCGTTCCGGCACTAAACTGGTTCGTCCATGCCAAAACGCCTCATTCGGATTCAGAAGGCCGGTTGTTTTTTCGTCGCGTTCAGCTGTTTCCATCGTCTTCCGCTTCTCGCGCGTCGGCCGGATATTCCGTAATCGAGGAGCAACTCGAAAAAACACGGTCGCACGATGAATTCGTTGCGGCTGGGCATGTGCTGATGCCGGAGCACGTTCATCTTCTTGTGAGCGAACCGAAGGTCACCTCGCTCGCAACGGCGATGCAGGTCTTGAAGCAGCAAACTTCGCGATTGCTGAAGCAGCCGGGCGAGAAGCAGTTCTGGCGGCGACGCTACTACGACCTCAACGTGCACAATCCCGAGATGACAACGGAGAAGCTGCGCTACATGCACCGGAATCCGGTGAAGCGGGGACTGGTTTCGAAACCCGAGGATTGGGTATGGTCGAGTTTTCGGCACTATGCTTGCGGTCTTGAAGGAGTAGTGGAGATCGAGTCGGAGTGGACAGCGCGATCACCCCAACAACGTGGATCTCTCGTCGGGGACCCCGGGGCGCGAAGGCACGAGCTGGGGAGGGTCGTGGTTTCCCACCCTTGACGATGAAACTGTCAAGGATAGGGTACCCACAATTAGGGGTCAGGTTAGGTTTGAGAAAACTTGAGTAGGCCACCCGCCCATATAGCTGCGCGTGGTTTGGTCGTGCGCGAGCATATGTTTCAATAGTAAAGATGGCAGTTCCCCGGAGATCTACGGCGCGTGGACGTCTGATTGCGGCTCGGCGCAAGGCGCGGGAGTATGCGATGGTGGCGCGGGCGCTGGCGTCTACTTCGCATCCTGTTCTGGCGCAGATAGTTCCGGCGCGGTTCTGCAATCTTTCTTGCGCTTACTGCAACGAGTACGACAAGGTGTCCGAGCCTGTCCCGTTGGACGAGATGCTGCGGCGGATCGACCACCTGGGGCGGCTGGGGACGGCCATGATCGGCATCTCGGGCGGCGAGCCCCTGACGCATCCTAACTTAGACGACATCATCGTGCGCATGCGCAAGACGGGCGCCATTGCGGGGATGATCACGAATGGCTATCTGCTGAATGTTGACCGGATCGAGAGGCTGAATCGCGCGGGGCTGGATCACATGCAGATCAGCATCGACAATTTAGAACCGGACGACGTTTCGAAGAAAAGCCTGAAGGTTCTGGACAAGAAGCTGCAGATGCTGGCTGAGCATGCCGAGTTTCACGTGAACATTAATTCGGTGGTGGGCGGCGGATTCAAGGATCCGAATGATGCGCTGGTGATTGGGAAGCGGGCGCTGGAGCTGGGGTTCGAGTCGACGATCGGGATTATTCATGATGGCGATGGGCAGCTGAAGCCGTTGGGAGAGGAAGAATCCAGGATCTACTTTGCGATGCGGGACCGCAAGAAGACGAACTACGCGCAGTTCGATGCGTTCCAGAACGCGATTGCGAAGGGCGAGCCGAATGACTGGCGGTGCCGCGCAGGTTCGCGCTACCTGTATATCTGCGAAGACGGGCTGGTGCATTACTGCTCGCAGCAGCGGGGGTATCCGGGAGTTCCGATTGCGGAGTATACGACCGAGGATGTGAAGCGGGAGTTTTTGACGGCGAAGAGCTGCGCACCAAATTGCACGATCGGGTGCGTGCATCGCATCAGCTATATCGATCACTGGCGGGCTCCGCAGACGTCGACGGTGTCGCCGGGGGGGCGGGGCGAGCTGGTGAATATACGGATGTAGGGCAGGGGGTCAGTGGTCAGTCGAGACGGGGCGTTGGCTCCCGTTTTGTTTTGCGGACGGGAAGAGGCGTTTAAAAACAAATTCCTCACTCCCCACCCCGAACTTGAGAAACGTTTGGGGCGCCGTTGGCTTGCATGACGGCGTTATTTGTTTGTGAAGAAAATCCTGACGACCGGGGCCGTCAGCGGGCTTGCGCATGCTCGATCAGGTGGGTTTCGCAGAAGCCGCGGAGGCCATTGGCTTCGCGAGTGAGGTATTCCCAGTTGAGGTCGCGGTAGGCGCGGGCGAGGACGGCTCCGACGACGCCGGTGTAGGTGAGGGAGAGGGTGACGCGGCTGCGCGCGCCGACGGCGTCGACCTGGTGGCGAGCAACGATCTTGATGCCGAAGGTGTGGGTGGTCCAGGCAAAGATGCGGCGATGTTCGTCGAGCGAGGTGACTTGCCAGACGGCGGGCATCAGCTTCGGTTGCCAGATGCGCGTGCGGCTGCCAAGGGTGAGTGGACCGATCTCCATGCGCTGGACTTTGCTGACAGAGGTGGTCCATTCGGGCCAGCGCTCGACATCGAGCAGCACGTTCCACACGTGCGCCGGCGCAACACGAATTTCCACGACATGGCGAAAATTGGACATGAGGAATAGGCCCGGACTGTGACAGCGTTATTTGCGAGCTGTTCTTACAGGCGCTGAACGGGTGTCGGCAATGGCCTGATCGATGAGTTGAAAAAGCTTGGTGCGATCGACGACTTCGACGAAGGGCGCGCCTTTGCTGTTGGCGGTCGTGATCCAGATCGTCGGGGTGTGTTCGATGCCGATGCGCTGGCCGAGTGCGTAGTCGGCCTTGACCTCGGCGGCGAGCTTGCCCTGGGGATCGATGGCAAAGGGCAGCGCGATGTTGTGGGTTTTGGCGAAGTTCTCAGTGAACTGGCGGAGGACATCGAGATTGGAGATGGAGGACTGGTTGGCGAAGACGGCGTCTCGATATTCGTCGCCGAGCTTTTTGCTTTTGGTGTCGAACCAGCGGGAGTTGACGGCAGCCTGGAAGCTCCAGGCATGGAAGGGCAGTGGGAAGTCGTGACGGACCCAGGGAATGTCGTATTTGGCAGCGGCCTCGCGGAGTAGCGGATTGGCATTAGCGCAGTCGGGGCATTCCATGTCTTCAAATTCGACGATGGCGACTCGGGCGCCGGCAGGCGGGCGAAGCGCGGCGGGATCGTGCACCGTGGTGGTAGGCGGCGGGCCAAACTGTGCGTGCGCCAGGGGCGCGACCGCGAGCAGTGCTGTGGCGAGGCCCATCCAGAGAGCGATGCGGGACGTGGGGAAGCGAAGGGCGTGGGCAAGGTTACTGGGCATGGTTTCTTGGACGACTCCCTTACCTCCATTGTAACGGCAGGAAAGGAAAAAAGTTGCACCCGAAAGTTCCACTTTGGAAGATGGGCCGTGGCGCATCGGAGAGGGCTGCGGACGGGCGCTGGTAACTTTTAGACATCACGGGGAGTTGTGGGGATGGTCGGAGTGGGGAGGTTGCGCGGCATCGTGATCGGCACGGCGTTTGGCCATCCACTGACGCCATTTGTAGTCGGCCACGAAGGAAAGGGCGAAGACGACAAGGGCGAGGATGGCGAGGGCGAGCTTCATAAGGACAGGTGCCAAGGATCAGGGGTCGGGGTTCAGAGACCCGAAATCAGTGGGCGTGCTTCATGGGGGAGGATAGCTTGCTGAGGGTGTCGAGCACCAGTCGCAGGGCGAAGATGAGGGCGGCGAGGAGGATTGCGGTGTCGATGTAGCCGGAGATGAAAAAGACGATGGAGCAGGCATGTGCGTGCTCGCGGAGCAACTGGATGCGGTCGATGGCGATGAGTCCGGGCAGGTGGAGCACATCCCACTGGAGAGCAACGGCGGCGTTCTGGTTGATCGTGGTGAGGGAGTGTTCCGCAGTGGGATAGCCCACCACCCAGAAGTTGATGATCTCAATCGAGAGCGCGGCAAGTGCGGCGATCTTGAGGATGGATCGCTTCCGGAAAGGCCTCATCTTTACAGGATAAAAGAGACGCCGCCGAAGTTTGTGCGCGGCGGCGTCTGCATGATTCGTTCAGCATTTGAGGCCGGAGATGAGCTAGCGGCCGATGACGATGATCTCGAAGCTGCCGGGAATCATGGGCGGGCGTGGACGTGGATTCTCGGGCGTGGCCGCGGGGCGCGGGCCGAAGTCGGCGGTTACGAGGTACGCGCGATCCGTTGCAGCGTCGTAGGCCATGGTGCGCGCACCACGCTTGGTGGGGAGCGACTCGATGGTCTTGTAGGTGGTGGCGTCGACGACGGACAGCACGCCTTCACCGCAGGAGGCAAATGCGAGCTTGTGTTTGGCGCTGTAGCGGGCGGCATCGGGACCATCGCCTATGGAGGGCGTGGCGAGGACCTTGCCGCTCGAGGCGTCGATCACGCTCATCTTGTTGCCATCGCAGACGGGGAAGAGGCGGTTGCCGGCGAGGTCGATGGCGAGGCCGGAGGGCGATTCGCAGCCTGCGGGCCAGGTTGCAGTAACGGTGTGCGTACGGGCATCGATCTTGAGCACTTCGCTCTTGTCTTCAATGTTGTTGTAGACGTTCCCCTTGCCATCGGAGACGGCAAATTCGGGCTTGCCGGGGACATCGATGGTGGCGATGACTTTGCGCGATGCGGCGTCGATGACGGTGATGTTGTGGCTGCGTCCGTTGAAGGCCCACACGGATCTGGTGGCGGGTTCATACATGATGGCGTCGGGATTGGTGCCGGCGGGGATGGTCGCGACGGTGGAGAAATTGGCTCGATCGAAGACGATGACTGCGTTGCCGCCGCCATCGGAGATGTAGCCGACCTTGCCATCGGGATCGAGCGCGACGCCGTGGGTGCCGTGCAGTCCGCTGATAGAGCCGAGAAGTTTGCCGTTCGTGGCATCAACGGCGTCCACGTGATCGCCGCGGGTGATGTAGATACGGTGGGCAGCGGAGTCGACGGTCAGGTAATCCCATCCGCCGCTGTCGGCGAGCTTCCAGTGATCGAGGACTTTGTAGGGACCTTGAGCGTGGGCGCCGAGAGCGGCAACGAGTAGAGTGCATGAAAAGGCGGCAGCAAGAAGTGGGCTCGCAAAGGCTGGGAGAAAACGGTGATTGTGCATGTTCGGCTCCGCGTGGGCTCGGCGAATCGGTTGGGGAACTGAGAGATTGGCCGGCGCAAGCATTGTTCCACGGGCGGATTAAGGGATGCTGAAGGAAAGGCGGAGATGCCGATGCAAATGTTTGCGGTAACCGGTGGTCATTTACCCCAACACGCGCCAAAGGAGCTGCCCCCAAGGTCCTTGCTTTGGATGGTTGGGCGGATCGGCTTATCGTGCTTTCGCATTGCGCATGGCTGCTCTTTGCTGCTTGCAAGAGATCACGCTCTGGCGCGAGTCCTGAACCTCCCATTCAAACGAGCGATCAGGGTTGCGCAAAGAACTGAAATTTCCGACGGCTACACTATCCGAGTGCGGATACTGCGATGTAATTCGCAAAGAAGAATGGAAGTCAACACTATAGATTCTTTAAGCCCCAAATGGCCCTCGAGGGCGCGAAGATTCGGCCGAATCAGCAAGACGCGGCACCACTTCGTTGAGCGAGATTGATCGAGTAGTTTGCTGTGGCTGACTGGCGCACGTTTCGTGGTACTCTCTTCGCAGCGTTGAAGGGCGCACCCGGTCCGCGGGAAGGACAGAAGTCCACCTTTTCTCACAATCTGGTTTTGCGAACTGACTTTCAGCCCTCAACGTGCGGACCTGGGCATACGCGAGGAAGTTCGTCATGCCGGCAAAACAATTCCCATCCAAGCCCGATCTTAACCATCTGAAATACCAAGCCAAAGACCTGCTCAAGGGGCAAGCCGCCCACGATCGCGGAGTTGCGCAACGCATCCGCGAGTTCAACCCTCGGTTCAGGAAAGCTACGGATGCCGATATCTTCGGGGCCGCGTTACGGTTGAGCGATGCGCAGTTCACCATAGCGCGCGAGTACGGATTCAAAAGCTGGGCGCGGCTGAAGGCACATGTGGACTCGCCGGGACTGGCGAAACGGCTGAAGCTGCGGCACCATGAACGGATTGAGGACGCAGCGTTTCGCCGAGCGGTGGATCTGCTGGATGCGGGAGATGCGGCGGGATTGCGCGAGCATTTGAAACGGCATCCGAAGCTGGTGCTTCAGCACGTTGAATTTGAGAGTGGAAACTATTTTCATGCACCTGCACTGCTGGAGTTCATTGCGGAGAATCCGATTCGGCACGGGACTTTGCCGAAGAACATTGTCGAAGTCGCGCAGGTGATTCTGGATGCTGGTCCGGACCAGGCTGCGAAGGACGTGACGCTGGCGCTGGTGGCGACCGGAAGCGTGCCCCACGAATGTGGAGTGCAACTCAAGCTGATCGATCTGCTTTGCGAGTACCGGGCCGATCCGAACAGCGCGATCCATGCTGCGGCTCTGCATGGTTATGTTCAGACGGTGACGGCCTTGATGGCGCATGGTGCGCGGATCGATCTGCCGGTGGCGGCGGTGCTGAATCGTGTTGAAGATGCTCGCAGGCTACTGGGTGCGGCGGGCAGCGCGGAGAGACATCTCGCTCTGGCTGTGGCGAGCCAGGTTGGACACATTGAAATTGTGCGCATGCTTCTGGACGCTGGAGAGGATCCGAATCGGTATAACCCGCCGGGCGGCCATTCGCATACGACGCCCTTGCACCAGGCGGCGTTGATTGGGCATGAAGAGCTGGTGCGATTGCTTATCGAGCGTGGTGCGAGCGTGAACACGAAGGACCTGTTATGGCGCGGAACGCCGGCTGACTGGGCACAGCATGAGGGAAGAACGAAGGTAGAGGCTTATCTGCGCGCGCGGGAGACGAAATGGGAAGCGTGAAGGCAGCGCGGAAAAGCAGAAGCAGATCCTTTGCTCGGCTAACCCCACTTCGTGGGCCCCGAGCGCGCTCCGCTCCTCATGACACAATCGACAAACACTCCGAAATCAATCGGTTTGCAAGTGTCATTTTTCGACCGCAACTTGCTCACGGAGCAAGTGATGCTGCTCAGGATGACACTTCAAATTGATATTGGCGCGGTAGCGGGCAACCGAACGGTTGCGGTTGTGCCGCGGCCCGGTTCGCTGGCCAGCGTGATTGAGCCTCCGCCTTTTTCTACTACGGCCTTGCAGATGGCGAGGCCCAGTCCGGAGCCGCCGGTCGCACGCGTTCGCGAAGGGTCGCCGCGATAGAAGCGATCGAAGATGTGAGGCAGTGCGGCTGAATCGATGCCGTCGCCATAATCCTGCACGGTGAACTCGATAGAAGTTTCGACGGCACGAACCTGAAGTTCAACGCGCGCACCTGCGGGGCTGTGCTGGATACCATTCATCAAGAGATTCGAAATCAGCAACGCGCAGTCATCCGCGCTCAGCGCGACGGCGCAGATGCCGGGGGGTAGATCGCGGACGGAAATCTCCACGTTGCGCAGAGCTGCAAAGGTTTCCAGTTCCGCAACGGTCTTGCCGATGCATTGATTCAAATCACATGAGTTGTCGGCCTGTGCACCGGCGATGCCGCTTTCCACGCGGGCGAGGGCGAGCATCTTGGCGACGAGGTCTTCGATGCGTTGGGTGTCGGCAAGAGCGCGTTCGTTGCCGGCCTGGTACTCCTCTGGCGTGCGCGGTCGCATGCCTACGAGTTGCAGCGAGGACTTGACGACGGCGACGGCGGTTTTGAGTTCGTGCGCGGCGTCAGAAACAAATGCGCGCTGCTGCGCGAAGGAGCGTTCGAGACGCTGCAATGCGTTTTCAAGCGCACGAGTCAGAGGGGCGAGTTCCGCTGTTTCACGCGCGGAGGCAGGCGGCGCGAACTCCCACGAATCGGCCGAGACGCGGCCTGCCATCGACGCAAGCTGGCGCAGCGGCTCGAGTCCGCGATGGAGCACCCAGGCAATCAGCGGGCCGGTGATGAGCACCAGCAGCAGCATGCCAGCCGCATAGAATTCGACCGCGCCGTAGATTGCGTTCCACACACGCTCAGTGGGTGCGCCGTAGAGGATAGTGACGAAACGTAGGTGTCCACCGCCGGGTTCGCCGGGATCGACGATGCGAGTGCCGCGCATGAATAGCAAGCGGTACTCGCGATCGTGGAGCCGGGCGTGGAAGAAACCGTTGCGATTGGGAGCGTGCATGCCGGCACTGCCCTGCCAGTTGGGCGAGCGGCCGAGTAGATGGCCGCGGCCGTCCCAGACTTCGTAGACGTCGTCGGGGGGGACATGCAGGTCGGCGAGGTCGAGCATGACGTTGTCGCCGACGTCTTCAGCGTCCTGCACGGCGCCAAGAACAGAGTCGGCGCGGCCGTGGAGCATGACTTCAAAGGAGCGGAAGTGGTTGTGGCGCTCGAATCCCCATGCGACGGCGATGACCAGCGCAGCAGAGACCAGCTCGACGAGCATGACGGCTGCGATGAGACGGAAGGCGATGCTGCGGCGGCGGGTCATGAGGAGGGCTCGGGCGAGAGACGATAGCCGCGGCCGCGGAGGGTTTCGATGACGGGATCGGCATCGGGGACTGAGGCATCGAGTTTCTTGCGCAGGTTGGAGACGTGCGCCTCGATCACGTTGGAGTGATGCTCCCAGTTGTAGTCGTAGAGGTGCTCGAGGAGTTCCTGCTTGCTGACAACTTTGCGGGGATGGAGCAGGAGGTACTCAAGGATATGGTACTCGGTGGGCGAGAGATCGACGAGTGTGCCGTTGCGGTGAACGGTCTGTTCGAGGGAGTTGAGCGTGACTCCGCGCGCATCGAGCGTGGGGTGCGCTGCGCCTTTGCCGCGGCGGATGAGGGCTTTGGCGCGGGCGAGGAGTTCGCCGAGGTCGAAGGGCTTGGCGAGGTAGTCGTCTGCGCCGGCGTTGAGAAGCTGGACGATGGCGTCCTTGCCCTCTTTTGCAGTGAGAATCAGGACGGGAGTCGCATCTTTGCGGGCGCGCATGCGGCGGAGGACACCGTAGCCGTCGAGCTTGGGAAGCATCAGGTCGAGAATGACGAGGTCGTAGCAGAGATGGCGCGCAGCGTCGTCGCCAGCCTCGCCGTCGGCGGCCCAGTCGACGGCAAAGCCGGGGCCATCGCGAAGGGCTGCGGAAAGATTGTCGGCGAGGCGGATTTCGTCTTCGACGAGCAGGACGCGCATGGGTTCTCCTTCGTAAGTATGTTGCTGCAAGATTAAATGAGACTGAAGGCACCTGCGGTCGGGCCAGGGTTGAGCGAGGTTAGTTTCATGTTTGACGGCATCGGCTTCGAGGCAGATGCATTACTCTTATCGTTGCGTTGCCATTCCGCTCGACGGACGTTAATTTTGCGCATTGTTCTCTCGAATATCGGCACGCTGGGCGACATCAATCCGCTGATCGCGCTGGCACTGGAGTTAAGGCGGCGTGGGCATTCGCCGGTGATGGCGCTGCCGAATGTATATCGTCCGAAACTGGAGCCGCTGGGTCTGGAGTTTCACGCGATCCGGCCTGATATCGACCCGACAAATAACGTGCTGGTGGAGATGGTGTATGACATCAAGCACGGGACGGAACACGGACTGCGCGATTTTCTGTTTCCTTCGCTGCGGCAGACGTACGACGACTTCATGGATGCGGCGACCAAACCGACGCGCGCCGATCTGCTGCTGCTGGGCGAGCTGAACTATGCAGGTCCGATTGTGGCGGAGGTGACGGGGATTCCCTGGGCGAGTTACCTGCTGGCGCCGTTGTCGTTTTTCTCGGCATTCGATCCGCCGGTGCTGCCGCCGTATCCCAAGCTGGCGAAGGCTGACAAAAGCGTGCCGGGATTCGGGCGCGTGATCAAGCGGGTGGCGCGGTTTGCGAGCCGGAAGTGGCCGGAGCCGATCTATGCGCTGCGCGAGGAATTGGGTCTGCCGCGCGGAGATAATCCGCTGTTTGATGCGAAGCACTCACCCTCGCTCGTGCTGGCGTTGTTTTCGCGCGTGCTGGGCACGGAGCAAAAAGACTGGCCGCCGCATACGCTGATCACAGGGTTCGCCTACTACGATGCGGATGCCGGCAACGCCAAGCTGCCGCCAAACCTCGAAGAATTCGTTGCAAGCGGAGAGCCGCCCATCGTGTTTACGCTGGGATCGGCGGCGGTACTGGCTGCTGGAGATTTTTACGAGGTATCGGCGAAGGCCGCGATGGAACTGGGGAAGCGCGCGGTGCTGCTGATAGGCACCGATCACGCGCAACGAGCCGAAGCAGAAGCTTCCCGCCAGCATTTGTGTGGCCCAGTACGCGCCGTATTCCGCGCTGTTTTCGCGTGCGTTGCTGGTGGTGCACCAGGGCGGCGTGGGGACGGTGGCGCAGTGTTTGCATGCGGGCAAGCCGATGTTGATCATGCCCTACTCACACGACCAGCCAGACAACGCGCGGCGGATGAAGCGGCTTGGCGTGGCCGCGGTGATTCAGAAGTCGAGCTACACACTACACAAGGTGACGCGGAAGCTGCGCACGATGCTGGATGATCCGGCGTTGGCGGAGAAGGCGCATGCGGTGGCTGAACAGTTGCGCGGCGAAGATGGCGTGAAGACGGCTTGCGATGCACTGGAGGGGCTGTACGCGCGAACACGGGCCGAGGAAAAGTAGCAGCGTTTCAATTGCACGGAGGAATCGCATGTCCTCAAAAGAACTGCGGTATGCACTTGCTGTGATAACCGGCGTGCTGATGGAAGCAATCTTTGTCTGGAAGTTTCAACCCTATTCGGCGCGGGAACACGGGCACGATCTGCTGCCGTGGTACTGCGAGCCGATTCTGGCATTGCTACTGGGGTTGCTGCTTTCGATCGGTATCGATGGAAAGACACGCTGGGTGCCGCTGGCAATGCTGGCGGGAATTTTCGCGGCGAACATATGCCTGATCATCGTGGACTGTGCGGCCGATCCCACAAACCATAATCTCTGGCCATTTGAGTTCGTCATTATTGGGATAACGACGAGTCCGGCATTTCTTGGCGCTGGGATCAGCAAGTTGATGAAGCGGCGCAAAGCATAAGAGACCGCTGAGCCTGGAGTTTCACGCGATACGGCCGGATATGAACTCGACGAACAACGTGCTGGTGGAGATGGTGCACGACATCAAGCACCGGACGGAACACGGACTGCGCGATTTCCTGTTTCCGTCGCTGCGGCAGACGTAGGACGACCTGCGGATGTGTCGACGAAGCCGATGCGGGCGGATCTGCTGCTACTGGGCGAGCTGAACTAAGATACTGGATGATCCGGATATGGCTCAGAAGGCGATTGCCGTGGCAGCCCAACTGCGCGGCGAAGACGGCGTGCGATGCGCCGAAGGGCTTGTATGCGAGATCGCAGGCCGCCTCACGAACTACAGGCTGACATTCAGGCCGAAGTTCTGCCGCACGTATGCGACCCAGGCTGCGTCGCTCTGAGCGCCATTCTCGACCCATTGCTCGTCGCTCATTGAAGCACGCCAGCCTAGCAGTGCGGCGGAATCCGGACCCACCGGATGACGCAACTGCCAGGTGCCGCTATCGACGATGTCGCGAATCTTTTCTCCGACGACATAAGGAGAGACCGGGTTCTCCAGCGAGGCGCGGAACAGCTCTGTCAGGCGGCGGCTGCGGATAATGGCTGTCTGGTCGCGGCTTCTCGCCTTTGCCGAAAATAGGTGTTGCGATTACTCCCGGTTCCACGATCGCAACATGCACGTCAAAACCTTTCATTTCCTGCGCGAGGCATTCGCAGAGGGCCTCAAGTGCAAATTTGGACGAGGAATACGTAGCCTGTGGCGCGGTGAAGCGTCCTGCAACCGATGTGATGTTGATCATGAATCCCGATCTGCGTTCGCGCATTCCAGGCACCACAGCCTGAATACACCGCAAGGCGCCGAAGAAATTCGTCTCCATAACTGAACGAAACGTGCCGACGGTGGTTTCCTCAACGGCACCCATATGGCCAATGCCAGCGTTGTTCACGAGGATGTCTATCCGACCTCCTTCGGCCAGGACATCAGCGAAAGCGGAGCGCACCGATGCGTCGGAGTCAACGTCGAGTGCGGCGATCCGAATGGGCAATTTTTCGCTGTCGGCAATCGCGCGGATTGGCCCCGCGCCGATTGCGGGATCGCGCATGGTTGCATAGACCGTGTGCCCAGCCCGAGCCAAGGTGACTGCGGTGGCTTGGCCAATGCCGGTGCTTGAGCCAGTGACAACTGCAATTGCCATGCAGTCTCCATTTCAATGGAAAACGGCTGGATACGGGAAAGCCGAAGTCGGGGATGGTAGAGGATGACCAATTCTATTGCCAATGCGGACCTGGTAAAGCAGATCGTCGGGGGACCGCGGTTTTCTGATCCTGATCGGCGCAACTCGAAGGAGAAGGCGAAGTGAGGGGCACGGCATTGATAGAGCAACCGCACCTCAATCGAGGCGCATCGCATGTCTGCGGGTAGACCGTGTCTGCATGGTACGGCCCGCAGCGACAGGAGGAAAAGTATGCAATTAAAGCGAATAGCTTACACGCTGTGTTTGAGTGCGGGAACGTTAGCGATGGCAGGAGTGGTTGCAGCGGCACAAATGCCGGGCAGCCCGCAACAGCAGCAGCCCACGATGCCGGGCCAGCAACCGATGCCCGGCCAGCCAACGACCAACCCGGCAAATCCAGGGATGGGACCAGGTACCTATCCAGGAACGGCGCCGACGGGGCAGAACTTCGAAGAGAAGGCGTTTGTGAGCAAGGCTCTCGAAGGCGGCGAGGCTGAAGTGCAACTGGGGCAGCTGGCAGAGCAGAAGGCGCAGAGTAATGACGTGAAGCAGTTTGCGCAGAAGATGGTGAGCGACCACAGCCAGATGGCCGATAAGTGGTTCAAGCCGGTTGCTAAGCAGCTGGGAGTATCGAATCCGAAAGGTCCGTCAAAGAAAGATAAAAAGGAAATCGAAAAACTGCAGGAGCTTTCGGGTCAGGATTTTGATCGTGCATACATTGAGATGATGGTGAAAGACCACAAACAGGATCTGAAAGACTTCAAGGATGAAGCGCAGTCGGCGCAGGATCCGAATGTGAAGCAGGTGGCTCGAGCAGGGTTCGAAGGTCATCTCGCAGCATCTGCAACTGATTGAGCAGATCGCGAAGAACCACAACGTCGCGATGGACGAGAAGGGCAGCGAGTCAGGCAGCCTGTAAGAGTCGCGGTACGCGGCGGACTGGCTAACAACCAGTCCCCGCTTTGGCGAGCGCGTTCTTCAGGCCCTTGAAAGCTTATCGCGGGTTGAGGCTTCGGGGGTGCCGGCGCCGCGCCAGTGCGTTTCGAGGCTCACGGCGTAGTGGTAGCCGTCTCGCTTGAAAGCTGCCAACTGGCCGGCCCAGTCCACGACGCCGGTGCCGACGGGCGCCCACTCCCATTTGCCATCGGGTTTGCGGATGACATTTTTGGCATGGCAGTGGCCGATGCGTTTTTTGGGCAGCAGGTCGTAGCCTTTGGGAAACGGCACGCTGTCGGGGAACGTGGCGGCGTTGCCCGGATCCCAGTTGAGCATGAAGTTGGTGTCGGGGATCGCGCGGAGCGTGTCCGCGGCTTCAGCGCCGGTGGCGGTGTTGCACGACATTTCGTTTTCAAGCAGGAGGATGAGATTGCTGCGTGCGCAGCGGCGTGCAGCATCGCGCAGTTTTTCGTTGATGGCGACGCGATAGGGAGCGACGTTGTCGAGACGCCAGAAATCGAAGCAGCGAATGCGATCGGTGCCGAAGGCCTTCGCAAGCTTAATGCAGTTCTCGAGCAGGTCGTCCTGCTGCTTGAAAGTGAAGTCGGCTTTGAAGTTGTCGCGGCGTTCGCTTTGCTTGGAGAGGGGCGCGCCGGGCCAATCGGTCTTGAAGAGTGGGCTGGCAATGTCGGTGACGCGCAGGTTGTATTTGGCGAGGATGGATCTTCGCGCGATCGATGTCGGCGTCGGGCATGTCGGTGACATTCTTGCCCCACATGCTGCGCAGTTCGATCCACTGCAGGCCGAAGTCGTGCGCGACCACGGAACAGACGTGGTCGAAGTCCTGCGAAATTTCGTCGTTGATGACGGCGACGCGGAAGGGACAGGAATTGGCTGCGGCGCGAGCGAAGGTGGCGAAGGATGCTGCCGCGGCGGTTCCGGCGATGAATTTGCGGCGGGAAATGGTCATGGAGACTCCTGCTAATTGAGACGGAAGGTTCATTTGTGGGGTTGCGGGTTTATTCGCGCGAATATTTCTTCGTCTGGCCGGTGCGCGCGTTGGTGACGCTGAAGCTGCCATCGCCCTCGGCTACGACTTTAAGCCAGTGGCCGTCGCTGCCGCCTTTCAAATTTGCGATCAGCGGGTCGGCGCTGTTGTGTGCGGCATCGGAGCCTTCGGCTGTGTGCAGCATCCACAGGTCGAGCAGGCCGGGGCTTTCATGCACCGTTTGCCACGCTTCGGGGCTGCCGGCTTTGTGCGCGCCGTTGTCCATGATCGCGACGCGAGGATGAATGGCATCGACAAGCGCGCGGGTGTTGGAGAGATTCATGCCGTGATGGTCGACCAGGTAAAGGCTGACGTGGCCGAGGGGATTGTTCGGGCAGACGAGCGGAACTTCTTTTGCCTTGGTGAGGTCGCCGAGATCGAGAAAGCTGAATGCGCCGAAGCGAATGAGGACGCCGGTTGAACGTGGATTCTCGGTGGTATCGAGTTCCCACTTGGGCTCGCTGGCGCAATAAGGATTCGGTTCGGGCTTGATGCCGGGAACTTTGCGGATGTGTTCGCCATCGGCGGTGATCACGGTGGTATTGAGACCCGGGATGTCGATGGTGTCGCCGGGATGGAGGGTGCGGCGCGGGGTGTTGCCGATGGCTTTGACGTAGGCAGCGTAATCTTTGCGCGTGATGTCGGAGTCTTCGCGGTTGACGCCGTGATCCATGAACTCGCCGACTTTGACGCGCTCGACGAGATTCGGCACTCCGCCCACGTGGTCGGTATGGAAGTGGGTGATGAGCACCTTGTCGATTTTGGTGATGCCCGCGTCCTTCATTGCAGCCTGGATGCGACCGGCGTCGCGGCCGTTGTTGTCGCCCCAGCCGGTATCGACGAGCATGGAATGGCCGGAAGGCGAAACGATGAGCGTGGCCTGGCCGCCTTCCACGTCGATGGCGTAGATGGTGAGGTCGCCACCAGGGTGCGTGGCCTGGGAGGCTGCCGTGTTTGGCAGAATGGCGCAGCCGAAGAGGAAGGTGATGGCGAGGGTTGCGGTGGAGAGGAGCGAGGGGCGGCAGAGGCGGAGGGAAGCGGCGCGTTTCATTTGCGGATGAGTGTAAACGCTGAGGCCAATGGCGGGGAATCCGGCAGAAGTAGATTCCTACCGCTGAACGGGATGTGGAATGTTGGGCTTGGAGGAGTTGGCAGGTCGCAGATTCTGCTGGATTTGCGATGCTGGTAAAATAGATTGTGCCGCATTGTGTGGCCATTCATTTTGACTTCATTCCCAACCTGATGGCCCGCTGAGGCCATACCTGAGCGCAAATCCAGATTTGCCCTAGAAGAGAAGGAACACTACGCCTGTGAGCCAGACGATACGCAATATCGCCATCATCGCCCACGTTGACCACGGTAAGACGACCCTTGTTGACGCCATGCTTCGCCAGTCCGGCACTTTCCGCGCCAACGAGCAGGTGGCCGAGCGCGTGATGGACTCGAACGACCTGGAGCGCGAGCGCGGCATCACGATTCTCGCCAAGAATACGGCAGTGAATTTTGAAGGCGGCAAGATCAACATTGTCGACACGCCGGGCCACGCCGATTTTGGCGGCGAGGTAGAGCGCGCGCTGAAGATGGTAGACGGCGTGATGCTGCTGGTGGATGCTGCGGAAGGTCCGCTGCCGCAGACGCGGTACGTGCTGGCCAAGGCACTCGAAGCAAAGCTGAAGCCGATCGTGGTGATCAACAAAATCGATCGTCCGGATGCGCGTCCGCAGGAAGTGCTGAACGAAATCTACGATCTCTTCATCGATCTCGATGCGGAAGAGTCGCAGCTGGATTTTCCGGTGCTTTATGCGGTGGCGAAGGCCGGAACGGCGACGCTCGACCTGGCCAAGCCTGGAGAAAATCTGCAGCCGCTGTTCGAGACGATTGTTTCCACGATTCCTGCGGCCACGGGCGACGTGGATGCGCCGCTGCAGATTCTGGTAACGAACCTCGACTACTCGGATTATTTTGGCCGCATCGCCATCTGCCGGGTGTTCCAGGGAACGCTGCATGCGGGCGATGACGTGAATATCTCAAAGCGCGATGGATCGCTGATGAAGACGCGCATCACCAAGCTGTTCACTTTTTCCGGACTGAAGCGCATTGAGACAACCGAAACGACCACGGGCGACATTGTAGCCGTGGCCGGCGTGGAAGGCATCACCATCGGCGAGACGATTACGTCGCTTGAAAAGCCTGCGCCACTGCCGCTGATCGTGATTGACGAGCCAACGATCGCAATCACGTTCAGCGTGAACAACTCGCCGTTTGCGGGGAGGGAAGGCACTTACGTGACGAGCCGCAACCTGCGCGAAAGGCTTGAAAAAGAGTTGCTGACGAATGTGTCGATTCGCGTGGAAGAGGCGGGCTCACCGGATACCTTCAAGGTGCTGGGGCGTGGCGAGCTTCAGCTTGCGATTCTGATCGAGATGATGCGCCGCGAAGGGTTCGAGCTGCTGGCGGGCAGGCCGGAGATCGTGACTAAAGTTGTGGACGGCACGCGCATGGAGCCGGTGGAGCACCTTACGATCGACGTGCCGGAGCAGTACACGGGTGTAGTGATTGAGAAGCTAGGTCCGCGCAAGGGCGAGATGACCAAGATGCATAACCACGGCTCGGGTCGCGTGCGCCTCGAGTTTCGCGTACCCAGCCGCGGGCTGATCGGCCTGCGCAGCGAAATGCTGACGGAGACGCGCGGCACCATCGTGATGAATGCGCTCTTCGACGGATACATTCCATACCAGGGCGAGATTCCGCAGCGACCGACGGGAGCGCTGATTGCCGATCGCCAGGGATTGACAACGACCTATTCGCTGAACGGACTGCAGGAGCGCGGCATTCTGTTTGTGGGCGCGGGCGTGGACGTGTATGAGGGCATGGTGGTGGGCGAGCACTCGCGCGACAACGATCTCGACGTGAACGTGGTGCGCGAAAAGAAACTGACCAACATGCGCGCATCGAGCGCCGATGATGCGATTCGGCTGGTGCCGTACAAGACGCTGAACCTGGAGCAGGCGATCGAGTTCATCGCCGATGACGAGCTGGTGGAGATCACGCCTAAGTCACTGCGGCTGCGCAAGAAGATTTTGCAGGCGAATAAGCGGCCGAAGCGGTGGGAGAAGGCAGAGCAGTTCAGTTGAAGCAGGGACCTGGGGACAAGGAAGAAAGTGAACAGAGTTTGCGCCTGATTCAGGGGGCTGACGGCGTGTTATCTTTCTGGCATGTTCGCGGATCTTTACATTGAGTTTTTCGTGCGACTGGTGATCAAGTTCGCACGAAGACTTGGTACCAATCATTGGCGTGTTCTCAATGCGATTGTCGTTTCATCAGAACAAAAGCTATCTTTCACAGGATGTCGTCTCGTTGTTATCCATTGCAGATACCGCAACGCGAACGAGCGATTTGAAGGAACGTTTAAGCAGCCCTTCATCTTCGAAAATTACGCCAATGCCTATCTGCGCCGCTATCCCGGGGGCTCCGAATTTCCCGTGCTGATAAGCCCTAAAAATTCCTCTTGCGCGATTCCAGCCGAAGGAAAAATCGCATTCGAGCGAATAGAAGTAGTCAGTAACGGAGGCCGCCTTGACTTATAAGTCCATCAATCTCGCGCAGAAGTTCGGGCTGTTCACTGACCAATGGCAGCCCAAAGTCATTGCGGAGATGAACGACTACCAGTTCAAGGTTGTGAAGCTCCAGGGCAACTTCATCTGGCATGACCACAAGGACACGGACGAGACCTTTATCGTAATCGAAGGCACGCTGCGGATTGATTTTCGCGATGGGGCCGTCGAGATCGGGCCTGGTGAGATGTTCGTTGTGCCCAGTGGCGTAGAGCACAAGCCGTATGCCGAGCGCGAGGTGAAGCTGATGCTGATTGAGCCGCGTGGCGTGAAGAACACCGGCGAAGAGGGCGGCGAGCGCACAGCGGCCAACGACGTGTGGATCTAGCGATTAAAGACTGATCGCCGCTAACGCGCTGGCACGAGTAGACGCTGCTTTGCTTCGAGCACGCGCTCCAGTGCTTCTTCCGGCGTTGCGCCAACCGCTGAGAGATGGCCCATTTTGCGGCCCATTTTGGCCGCGCCCTTTTCGTACAGGTGCAGTCGCACGCCGGGAACCTCAAGCGCTGCGGGAAGATTGGGCACCCCGGTGAGCCAGATGTCGCCCAGGAGATTCACAATCGCGCAGGGGCTGATGAGGGATGTATCACCCAGCGGCAGATTGCAAGTTGTTCGCACCAGTTGCTCAAACTGGCTGGTCATGCATCCGCGTTCGCTCTGGTGATAGCTATTGTGCGGACGCGGTGCCAGTTCGTTGACGAGCAGGCGGCCCTGGCGGGTGATGAACATCTCCACGCAAAGCAGGCCCTCGATGCCGAGCTTCTCGATAATGGATGCGGCCATTTTTTCGGCGCGGGACTCGATCTCCGGTGCGACGCCGGAAGGCAATACGCTCCACGCCAGGATCTGATTTTCGTGGTGATTACGGGCAGCGGGATAGGTGCGCACCTCTCCGGAGGGACTGCGCGCGGCCATCACGCTGATTTCGGTGACAAGGTCGAGCGCCTGTTCGGCAACGGACGGCTTTTCGCCGACGCTGGTCCATGCGTTCGTGATGATTTGCTTTTTAAGCAAAGCTTCCATGCCGATGCGCGCCTGGCCGCGGCCGTCGTATCCGCCGCGTCCTATCTTGAGGAAGACGCGTCCGGCGAGCACTTTTACGGCATGATGCAGCTCATCTTCAGTGCGGATGATGCGGAAGGGCCCGACTGGAAATCCATTTTCGGCGAGCCAGGTTTTCTGCAGAATTTTGTCCTGGATGATGCGGATGGGTTCGACGCCGGGGCGGAGCGGCGCCATTTTTGCAACTTCACTGAGCGCGTCCACGCCGATCTGCTCGATCTCAAGCGTGACAGCATCGGCGCCCTTCGCCAGCTTTTGCGCGGCGGCAACGTCGTCCCACTTGCCTACGACGGTCTGGTCCGCGACAAAGCTTGCGGGGCACTTGGCTTCGGGGTCCATGACGCGGACGCGATAACCCATGGTGCGCGCGGCCATGGCGGTCATGCGGCCAAGCTGGCCTCCGCCCAGGATGCCAATCAGGCCGCCGGGCTCAATCTACAGGTGTTTTGTTGTTCAGGGGGGACTCTTCAGGCACTAAGGCAACTCCTGCTTCATCACTTCCTCAGTTCGCGCGGCGCGCCAGGCGGCCAGCCGATCGTAGAGTGCGGAGTCGGTTGCGGCGAGAATTTCTGCGGCGAACAGGGCGGCGTTGGCTGCGCCGGGCTTGCCGATGGCGAGCGTGCCGACGGGAACACCTTTGGGCATCTGCACAATCGAGAGCAGGGAATCGAGGCCGTTGAGTTGCGTGGCGGCGACTGGAACGCCGAGAACGGGCACCAGTGTCTTCGACGCCAGCATGCCCGGCAGATGGGCAGCGCCGCCTGCACCGGCAATGATGATGCGAAGGCCGCGCTCGCGCGCTGTTTCGGCATAATTGAAAAGCCAGTCGGGCGTGCGGTGCGCGCTGACGATGCGGGCCTCGTGGGGAATTTCGAGTGCCTGCAGGATTTCAACGGCGGCGGACAGCACCTCGTAATCGCTCTTGCTGCCCATCACCACGCCGACTAACGGCTTATTGCTCATGGGGAGATTATAAAAGGCTGACGTGTAGGTCAATCCACAAATCAATCCTGATTCAAAGTTCAGTGCCTCGCCGGAAAGTTGAATTCTTCGTACGTCCACCATTTCTTTGAACGGATCGCTGGTTCAACGAGTACGTTATCCATCGCCAATTGGAGCGCTTTGATTGTCTCGACCGTCCTGATTCTTCGAAGTCCCTTCCAGACATGCGATTTCCGGGGTTCAATGAAGCACAAAAATCCGTCATCGTATTCCTGGTAGTGGCCGCAGCCAATCCACATTGGAAAATGCTGACCAAGAATCCGCAGCATCCAACGCCAATCTTCAGGAATTGGTTCAGGGATTTCGTAACCTTGCGAGAGCAATCCTTCCCGGAGAAAGTCCGCTAGGAGCTTGGCGCGCTGCCAGTTTTGCTGGTGGCGTTCCATGCGATGTTCGAGTTCGGCAATACGTCCGCCGTTTCCGTCACCCAGTACTCGATGCTGGTGGTGCCGTCGTTCATGCAAGAGATCGCTGTGTAATAAAGCCCCGCCGGCGATGACCCCAGGCCAGCCGACACATCGGCTCTACTCCCAGGCTGCTCTGCGTCGGCATCATTTCCCGGATCGCTTCCCAGATGCCATTGCGCCAGAACCGGTACTGGTCTGGCCGAGTGCCCCGACCTTTGCGCAGGCAGCCTTCAAAAAATCCACTTCCAGCGTCTTCTTCGCCAGGGCTTTCTTCAACTGCAGATTCTCCTCGCGAAGCCGCTGTGCCGCGCTCTGCCCCCGCTTCTCCTGCTGCCGCTGCGCGCCATCGCGCCACGAATACAACAGCTGGCGCGAGATCCCAAGCTCGCGGCACAACTGCGCTACGTTTGGCGAGAGGTCCAAGCGACGAAGCGCCGTCTCTCGGAACTCCTTCGCGTACTTCACATACTTCTGACCCATTTGCAGTTCTCCCTTCCCTGCAAACTGTCAAAATACCATCTGTCTCACTTTTGGGGTGCACTCCATGATAGAGCGACTCGCTGACCTTGCCGAGCTTTTCCGTTTGTGATCAGCGACATTCGGCAACCGGCTTCGATCAGCTAACATTACCGGTGATGCGAACACCGATCTTGCTGGTTCATGGCGGAGCCTGGGCCATTCCCGACGACGCGGCTGCGGCCCACGAGAACGGAGTGCGCAATGCGCTCGAAGCCGGGCATCAAATTCTGACCCGAGGCGGCACAGCGCTCGATGCTGTTGAAGCCGCCGTGACAGTGCTCGAGGATGATCCGACCTTCGACGCGGGCCGCGGCAGCTTTCTCACCTCCGACGGCCGCGTGCAACTTGACGCACTTCTCATGGATGGCGGACGCATGAAGGCCGGCGGAGTGGCTTGCGTGGAACGGCTCCGCAATCCCATCCAGGCAGCGAGGCTTGTGCTGGAGCAGAGTCCCGCATGTCTACTTCGTGGGCGCCGGGGCTGAAGAATTTGCGCAATCGCACGGCATGCCGCTCATCGAAAACGCTGAACTCGTTCTCGATCGCGAACGCGAGCGGCTGAAGATCGCGAGGGAACGCGAGGCTGCGGGGCTTGCCGATGCGACATTTTCAGGCCTTGAAGACGACAAGGGACCGGAGACGGCCATACCGCGCGTAATCGACGCTTCGCACGATACCGTCGGCGCTGTCGCATTGGACGCGCATGGCAACATCGCTGCCGCCACATCGACGGGCGGCACGCTGAACAAGACTCCCGGCCGCGTCGGCGACTCGTCTCTGATCGGCTGCGGCTGCTATGCCGACAACTTTCGGCGGCCGTTTCGCTTACCGGATGGGGCGAGCCCATCATGAAACTGGTGCTGGGCAAGTGGGCCACCGATCGCGTTGCCGCCGGTACCGCACCCGAGTTTGCCGCACGCGAAGCCATCTCGTATCTGCACAACCGTCTCGGCGGCCACGGCGGCATCATCCTGCTCGGCCCCGACGGAAGATTCGGCATGGCCCACAACACGCCCGCCATGGCCTGGGGCCTTGCAACGGCAAATGGGCTGGAGACAGGACTGAAAATCAGCAGGAACCGATGGAGGCCATCGCGATGCTGCTCCGAGAAATCTGCGCGCGGCGACCTCGCCAGTGTAGTCGATCGCGACCGTCATGAACGCCGATATCAGATGCACTGTCGGACTGCAAGTTCAAACCGTGATCAGATTCAGAGTGAACGGCGGAAGCCCTGGCCGACCTCCAATCTCCCACGCGAACTTGAGTTTGGAACTAAGTGTTCACTGGCACGCCTTAAAAGCAGAACCGCCAGACACGACTGGTCAGATCCGCCTCGCGGGATCCTGCGCACGCATCTATTTCGCCAGCTTCCACTTCAGCCGCGTATATGCCACGCGAAAGCCTTTACGTTCGGCATTGCGCTGCGAATTGCTTCCCGCCTCCGCCACCATCATCGCGAGGTCACATCCGTGTTCGGCGGCATAGCGCATGCGTTCCTGCAGCAGCGCCCCCTGCAATCCGCGACGACGCATTTCGGGAACGGTCGCTGCACCGCCGAACAGGGCAACACCTTCATGCAAGGTCAGCGCGCCAGCGGCCCCCGGCGTGCCATCGATCTCCGCCAGAAAGCATGGGCTTCCTTCGCGCGCCGCGACAAGAACACCCGATTCCCGAACGAAGTCCTCAAACTCGGGATGCTCATGCGTCCAGCCGCGCGCATTGACGTCGCTCCACAGCTGCGCTTCGTCCGCTCCGACGACGCGAACACGGATGCCGGCTTCAGTGGACCGCCGTCGGTAATTCGACCGCACGATAAAGCACGCTGCTGATCTCAAAGGGCCGATATCCCCGCGCACACAGCAGGTCGAGCACGGCAGCACCTGCAAACGGACTCACCTCGTGCATCACCTCCGCGCCTCGTTCCGCGAAAGAACTGCTCGATCTCATCCAGCGCCAGCGGGTGTGAGCGGCTCGAACAAGCCGAGCCCGAAGGTTTGTGTCGTTGGCGCGTCCACGCCATCGAAGACCACCGTCGCCCCCGCGCACTTCATCCACGCGGACGTGCTGGCGGGATTGAGCCGCTTCCGCGCCTCCGCGAACTGCGCGCAAGCGTAGGCCTCCGCTGCCTCCAGCCGTTTTGCCAATTCCAGATTCGCAAACATCATCGCGCTCCGATCGTACATGCAATTCCCGCAAATGCACTCAACATTCCGTTGCAGGCACAGCGCCGCGATACCCTAGAGAAGCCGATATGCGCCGCCTTATTCTCGCCTCCGCTTCGCCCCGCCGACGTGAACTGCTCACGCAGGCGGGATATGTATTTGAGGTGCAGCCTGCGCATGTGAATGAGGATCTGCAGCCCGGCGAGGATGCGATCGCCTATGTCGTCCGCCTTGCGCGCGAAAAAGCGCTGGTCTGTCTTTACGGAGATATCGTCCAAGAGTTCTGCCCCACCGCAGGTGGTCGTTCTCGGCGCAGACACGACCGTCACGCTCGACGGCCACATTCTCGCGAAACCCGAAGACGCCGCCGATGCGGCCCGCATGTTGCGGATGCTCTCAGGCCGCACGCACCGCGTGATCACCGGCGTCGCGGTAGCAACCGCAAACGGCGTTGAAGTTGCCGCCGAAGTCACCGGCGTGCAGTTTCGAACGCTGAGCGACGAAGAGATCGCCGCCTACGTTGCCACCGGCGAGCCGATGGACAAAGCCGGCGCCTACGGCATTCAGGGCCTGGCCGCCAAGTGGATTCCTCGCGTAGAAGGCTGCTACTTCAACGTCGTCGGCCTGCCGCTCGCGCTGGTAGCGACGATGCTCGAACAAGCGCAATGCTGAGTGCTGAAGGCCTTTCTTACAACTTCGCCTCTACGCGATCTCCCTTGTAGACCACCGCATGTGCCTGCGCAGCGCGGTCGCCGATGCCGACGCCTTTGCCCTCGCCGACCAGCGACGACGTTGAAAGTGTGCTTCTCCAGCATCCCAGGGAAGCTCCCCTCGCGCGCACCGAAGGTCAACGTTTTCGCCGCATCATCCCAGTGCAACGGGATGGTTGCATGTTCGCCCTTGGCGTAGTCGTAGTTGTCGTTCTCGTCCTCGTAAAGCGTGAAGTCGCCGTCAGCTCCCGGATAGATACGCACCTCAATCGGGTCGGCGGGCTTTTCGGTTGACCATTCCATCGTCGGCCCCATCGGGATAATCGAACCCGCGCGCACAAATAGCGGCAACTTCGCGAGCGGCGCATCCGCTTCGATCCGCTTGCCGCCTTCGACCTTGTCCCCCGTCCAGAAGTCGTACCACGTTGCCTTCGGCAGATACACTTCGCGCTTCGTCGCTCCCTGCGTGGTCACCGGGCTCACCAGGATTGCCGGCCCGAACAAATACTCATCGCCGTATTCTGCGCCTCCACGTCGTTGCGCCAATCCATCACCAGCGGCCGCATCAGAGTGCCGTGATTGTTGGTCACCTGCCATGCCTCGGAGTAGATGTAAGGCAGCAGACGATAGCGCAGGTTGTCATAGTCCACCAGAATCTTCTGCGCATCCGGCCCATACGACCAAAGCTCGTTCTCATCGGGATAGCGCGTGCCGTGCACGCGGAAGATCGGCGAAAACGTTCCGAACTGGAACCACCGCACAAACAGCTCGCGGAACTTCGGATCGTTCAAATTGCCGCCCGAGATAAATCCGCCGATATCCGTCGTCCAGTACGGCATGCCGGAGATCGAAAAGTTCAGCCCCGCCGGAATCTGCCGCGCAAACGTCACCCAGTCGCTGAGCACGTCGCCCGACCAGGCCGTCACGCCCAGTCGCTGCGTTCCCGCATACGCCGAACGCGACAGAATGAACACGCGCTTCTTGTCCGACGCCTTCTGCTGTCCCTCGGAAACGCCCTCCGTGTGAAACAGCGGATAGACATTCGCATACCGCGCGCCCGAGCCGATGTGCAGCTGATGGTCGACAAGGATATTGTCTTCGCGGCCCTCGGTCTCCGGCTCATCCGTATCCAGCCACCACGCATCTACCCCTTTTTGAAAGAGCGCCGTATTGATGTTGTTCCAGTACTGATTCGCGCGCCGGCGGATTGGTCGGATCGTAGAGCGCCTGCCCCACGGGATGAAATCCGCCGGTGAGAGTCTTCGCGATGAACCAGCCGTTCTTGTCGAACTGGTCATACACGCTCGTCCCCGGCCGGAAAAACGGCCACACCGACACCATCAGGTGGAAATGCTCCTCGTGCAGCTTGTCGATCATGCCCTGCGGATCGGGGTAGTGGGGGTTCCACTTCATCTCGCCCATCGTCACCCACCAGAACCAGTCCTGCACAATGTTGTCCACCGGGATATGCAGCGCGCGATACTTCGCACGCCACTCCCTCGATTTCCGCCTGCGACTGGTACTTGTTCTTGCATTGCCAGAATCCATAGGCCCAGCGCCCAAAGAGCGGCACTTCGCCTGTCAGTTCGCGATAGTGCCCGATGATCTGGTCGGCATCCGGCCCGTAAATAAAGTAGTAATCGATGCGGTCCGCAACTTCAGCGCTGATATAGAGCGAGTGAATGAATCGGTTATTCACGCGGCTGCGCGAGGGATTGTTCCAGAAAATGCCATATCCGTTCGTCGAGACCAGCAGCGGAATCGCAATCTGCGTATTCTCCTGCGACAGGTCGATGGTCTCGCCGCGGTAGTTCCACACGCCAGCCTGGTGTTGGCCGAGGCCATAGAGGCCTTCATGCGATCCATAAATGGGGAAGAACACTTCCGCGTGAAACGTCTTCTCGCCGTTGACTTCGACCGGCTTCAGCGAGCGATAGCCTTCAGTGGTCAGTGGCTTGCCGTCCGGACCAACATAGTGCAGCGCGCCTGTCTCGCGCTCCACCACGGCCTTCAGCTTGGCCGTCGTCAGCGTAATCGTCTTTGTCGTTCGCGGTGACATCAAACGAAGCTGCCGGCCAATCATGCTTGATCACGACGTGATCCGAGGCGCGAACTTCCGCGGTCGGCATCCAGCGGCGAGTAGGTCACATGCAGCACATCCGGCGCATCCACCTCGAGCCTCAGCACGCCATTCTTCTGGCGAATCTCGAGCCCGTCGGACTTCTTGTCAAAGCTCACCACCGGGTTCGGCGGATTCCACTGTGCCACGGCCGCAAGCGGCGCCCATGCCGCCGCACACACCAGAAGAATTGCCCCTGCCCACCGACGATCGCTCATTGAATACGTTTCCTTTTATGGCGCAGAATCCAAACGCATCAAGTGTAACGCCCGCCTGCGATGCCGTCTTCGCAACAGGCGTTCGGACCGGTCATTGCCGCGCCTCTAACCTGAGGTTGCGCAACCCGCAAGCGTTTGGAATAGCCCAAATGTGTCAAACATCGGTACGCAGGCGCATCAAAAATGCGCTACACTTCCAATCAATTCTCACTCAAGGGACATAACTGATGCGGCCGAAAAGCGTCCTGCTGGTTTTGCTCTGCTGTTTGTCGTGTGCATTTCCTGCCTTGCTCTCCGCTCAATTCCAGGCACCATCCAAAGAGGAGTTGGAGATGACCTCCGACCCAAAGGCGCCAGGAGCCGACGCTGTATATCTCTATCGCGAAGAGAAGACAGACGACAATCTCCATTACCACAGCTATTACGTGCGCATTAAAGTGCTGACGGAAAAGGGCAAGGAACTGGCGACCGTGCGCACCCCATACGAGCGCCGCGGCTTCAAGGTGACAGACATACAGGGACGCACCATACACCGGGATGGAACGGTTATCCCGCTTACGGCCAAGCCATCGGACCTTACCGACATCAAGACCAAGGATTTTCAGGTCAATACCATGGTGTTCACGCTGCCGAACGTCGAGGTCGGCAGCATTCTCGAGTATCGGCTGCAGATCCGCTATGACGACAACTCCGTATCTTCGCCGACGTGGCAGATCCAGCAGCCGTACTTCGTTCATAAGGCTCACTACCAATTCGAGCCTTCCAAAGATATTGCCTACATCACCGACTCCCACGGGATCCGGCCAACAATCTCATGTACGCTCTGATCCCCGGCGACGGCACACTCAAGATGAAGCACGACATCAGTGGCCACTTCAGCCTCGACGTGGAGGATGTCCCGGCCATTCCCGACGACGATTGGATGCCGCCCCTGAATACCATCAACTGGCGTGCAGAGTTCTATTATTCCGGGTACCCGAGCGGCGCCGAGTTCTGGCGAAATCAGGGCAAGCGCTGGGTGAAGGAGACAGATCGATTTGCCGACCCAGGCAAATCACTGAAGAATGCAGTCGCAGAACTTGTGAGTCCGGGCGATTCCGATGAGCAGAAGGCTCGGAAGCTCTATGCCGCAGTGATGAAGCTGGACAATACCGATTTCACCCGCCAGAAATCAAGTGCGGAGCGGAAGACTGAAAAATTGAAAGCAATCAAGAATGCCGAGGACGTATGGACACAAAAGAGCGGATCGTCGGACGATCTTGCGCTACTTTTTGTCGCCCTCGCTCGAGCGGCCGGCTTGCACGTATATCCCATTCAAGTGGTTAATCGCGACCGCGCGGTGTTTGACCCAAGCTACCTCACACTCAGCCAGCTCGACGACTACATAGCGGTGGTCGTTCTCAACGGAAAGGATGTCTACCTCGATCCGGGCCAGAGATGTGCCCTTTCGGGCTGCTTCACTGGAAGCATACCTTCGCATCGGGCCTTCGCCTTTCCGATGACGGCCCAGTCGCAGGCACCACTCCCATGGGGTCCTATACCAGCACTGCTTTTGACCGCGTTGCAGATCTCCAGATCGACGACTCCGGCGGCGTCAAGGGAACCGTGCGCTTTATTCTGACGGGTCAGGAAGCTCTTCATTGGCGGCAGCTCTCCATTCAAAACGACGAGACCGAGGTAAAAAAGCAGTTCAACGAAGCCATTCGTGGCAACATGCCCGATGGAGTTCAGGCGGATTTCAACCACTTCATCGCGCTTTCTGATTACAACTCGAACCTGATCGCCATGGTGGATGTTTCGGGAAACCTGGGAACCGCAACGGGCAAGCACTTCTTTCTGCCCGGCCTCTTCTTCGAAGCCCACGCGCGCCATCCCTTCGTCGCTCAGGACAAGCGGACAACCCTGGTCGATGTCCACTATCCGAAGATGGAAAGCGACCAGGTCACATACCATTTGCCTGCTGGATTTGCCGTTGAAACCGTACCCCAGGCTGCGGATGTCTCCTGGCCTTCCCATGCCGTATTCAAGGTAAAAACCAGTGTCAATGGGAATGATGTAACCGTAGTCCGCACCGTGGCATTCAATTTTTCTGTTCTTCCCTCTAAGGATTACGGCGATCTTCACGACTTCTATCAGAAGGTTGCTACCGCCGATCAAGAGCAGCTGGTGCTGACACGCTCACAAGCTGCCAAGGGGAACTGACCATGGAAAGGCGGCCCAAGGCCACCGCGCGTCTCCAGCCCATTGTCGTCGCCTTGCTCTTTGTGGCTGCTTCAACTCATGCCTCGGCAGGCATTTTCAGCAAAAATCTGCCCGTGCCCGACTGGGCCGTCGAAGCCAACAAGACAAAGACGCCGGACTACGCCAGCGACGCATCCTCGGTTGTTTTATACGACGAGTATGTTGAGAGCGTGGACGCAAGCGGAAGAGCAGTCGAGCGCCATCGCAAAGCCCTGCGCATTCTCAAGCCGCAAGGCCGCAAAGAAGGCTGCACCGTCAGCTATGACGTCGACGAGAAAATCAACTACCTCCGCGCATGGACCATTGCCGCCGACGAAAAGCAGTACATGGCGCAGGATACGGATTTTGCCGAAGTCGGCGATACCAGCATCCCGGTCATGCTCTCGACCGAAAGATCAGCGCGTTGGCGCTTCCGCCGGCTATCGATGTGGGAGCAACGATGGTCTGCGAATCGGAGGAACTGCTCCAGTCCTATCTGCACGAGACGATCTGGGAGATTCAGAAGAACGTTCCGGTGGTGTATCAAGCGCTCGAAGTTGACCTCCCTCCCGGACGCGCTTACTCGCAGGCCTGGCACAGCTTTAAGGCGATTCCGCCGGTCGAGGTTGCCCCGAACCACTGGCGCTGGGAAGTCAAGGACACACCCGCGCTCGACCTGCGCGATATTCCTTCGCGGCCGGAGTGGGGAGCCCTCGCAGCACGCATGAGCGTGCAATGGGGCGACGCCGCCGTCGCTGGAACCGAAAATGAGTGGAAAGCGATCGGCGAATGGGTCACGACCCTCGAAGCGGACCGTCCCACACCATCGCCGGAAATCACGAACTTCACGCAGAACGCTGATCGCCGGCGCGCCCGATTTCTACACCAGGCTCAGCCGCATTACCGATTCCATTCAGAAAAATATCCGCTACTTCATCGTTGAACGCGGCATCGGCGGACTGCAGGCGAATCACGCCAGCCGACATCTTCCGCAACCGCTACGGCGACTGCAAAGACAAGACCACCCTGCTGATCGCCATGCTGCGCGTCGCCGGCATCAACGCCTATTACGTTCCCGTAGATGACCGACGTGGCATCGTCGATCCCGTCGATCCCTCGCTCTACGGCGATCACATGATTACTGCCATCGAAATTCCTGCCGACGTGAACGATCCGCGCCTGCTCGCCATCGTGAAGGCGCACGATGGAAAGCGCTATCTCATCTTCGATCCCACCAACGAGCGCACGCCTGTCGGCAATCTCCCGTCGTACCTGCAGGGCAGTTATGGAACCCTCGCCGCCGGCGCTGCCAGCCAGGTCATTGAATTGCCGATTCTGCCGCCCGACGCCAACGGCACCGTTCGCAAAGGCGAATTCGCCCTCGCCGCCGATGGCACTCTTACCGGCCAGGTGGAAACGACGCACACCGGACCCGAGGGCGCCGATCTTCGCATGATCCTCAAGTATTCCGATGAGAAGGAGCGGCGCGAGTCCCTCGAAACCGCGGTCTCTCACGACGTGCCCGGAGTGGTCCTGAATTCGTTCCAATTTACGCAGCCCTCTGAACTCGACAAGCCGCTCGAAGTGCAGTACAAGTTGACCGCCGCGCAATATGCGCATCAGGCAGGCACGCTGCTGTTGGTGCGACCGCGCGTGGTGGGTTCCCATGTCTTGCCCTTCAACGACAAGCCGCGCACCGTTCCCATTGATCTGAGCGCGACGGGACGCTGGCGCGACAGCTTCGACATTACGTTGCCACCCGGTTACGTGGTCGATGAAACGCCCGATCCCGTGAATCTGGATCTCGACTTCGCCAGCTACCACTCGAACATCACCGCCAAAGGCGACCGATCTGCACTACGAGCGCGAATACGTAGTGCGCCAAGTCGAGCTGCCTGCAGAGCGCGCGGCAGACTTCCGCAAGCTTGAAAGCGCAATCCTCCGCGACGAAAAAGGAACAGCGGTTCTCAAAAAGCAATAGGCGAGCTTACCCTGGCGGATGCGGGCCGTGCGGTTCCACGCGCAGTCTGAGTTGATTCGGGCGGGCGTATCGACCGGCGAATTCGTTGCAATCTGGCATGGGGACGCCATAAGCCACTCGGGTTGTCCTACTCTAAAGCTATGACCGATCGTGACCTGCTGGCGCAGATCGCACGCTCCGCTGGCGGCAAAGCTGGATACAAGCAATTGGTGCGCGAACTCGGCCTCGGCGGCGGCCGCGAGCGCCGTCTGCTGCTCGAGCAGCTTGCCCGCATGACAGCACGCGGAGACCTGGTCAAATCCGATCGCGAGCACTGGAGTATTCCGAAAAGAGCCGGTACCGGTACGCGCGACAATCTCCTCGCCGGCCGCCTCGATCTGCATCGCGATGGCTATGGCTTTGTCCGTCCCAACGCGCGACAAGGCTCCCAGAAAGAAGAAGACGTCTTCATTCCTCCCGATGAGATCAACGGCGCCATGCAGGGCGACCAGGTGCTGGTGGAACTCGCCCCTCCGCGTGCCGACGGTCGCCGTCTCGGCCGCATCGCCCGCATTCTCGAGCGCCGCAATCCCACGGTCGTCGGCATTTTTCACTTTTCAAAGTCTGACCGTGAAATGGGAGACAAGGTAATTCCATTTGACGAGCGCATGACTCAACACATTGTGATCCCCTTCGGGCAAGCGCTGCCTGAGCCAAATGAAGCAGAGTCGCCGCATCGCGTTCTCGGCAGCGAAGCCGCACCGGCGGCGCATCACGATGATCTCGAAGGCCTCGTCGTCGATGTCGAAATCACGAGCTGGCCGACGCCCACACGTCCGCCAATCGGCCGCATCATTGAAGTGCTCGGCGATCCCGACGACTTCGGCGTCGACGTGGAAATGATGATCCGCAAGCATCAACTCCCGCGCGTCTTCCCTGACAAGGTACTTGCCGAAGCCCGCGCCGTCGCCTTCCTCGATGAAGTCGAAGTCAATCGTCGACGCGACTTCCGCGGCCTTCCCATCGTTACCATCGACGGCGAAACTGCGCGCGACTTCGATGATGCGGTTCTCGTCACAGAACGTGCTGATGGAGGCTTCGAACTTCAGGTGCACATCGCCGATGTCGCCGAGTATGTCGGCGCCGGAACGGATCTCGATCTCGAAGCGCGTCTTCGCGGCACCAGCGTCTATTTCCCCGACCGCGCAATTCCCATGCTTCCCCATGAGCTGTCTACCGGCATCTGCAGTCTTCGCCCCAGGGAAGATCGTCTTGTCCTAAGCTGCATCATGCAACTCAGTGCCGCGGGCCGCATCGAGAGTTTTGAAATCGTCGAAGGCGTCATCCGCTCCGCCGAGCGCATGACGTATACCGACGTCCATGCAATCATCGAGGGCGAAGCAGAAACCCGAACCCGGTATACACAGCTGGTCCCCGAATTCGAGCGCATGCGTCACCTTGCCGGACTGATGAACAAGCGCCGCGAAGAGCGCGGCAGCATCGACTTCGATCTGCCTGAACCCGTGATTGAATTCGACGATCAGGGCCGGATGCGTGGCGTTACCAAATCTGAGCGCACCTGGGCCAACCGGCTCATCGAAGAATTCATGCTCGCCGCCAACGAGTGTGTCGCCACCTGGCTCGAAGATCTCGGCGTGCCTTCGCTCTATCGCATCCACGAGAAGCCTGAGCCGCGCCGCGTCGTGCAATTCGAGGAACTTGCCGCCAGCTTCGGCTACTCCCTCGGTCTCGGCGCACTTCCCGTCAAACGCATCCAGACGCGCGGCGATCGGCGCGATGCGCAGCGCAGCGGCCGACCGGCGCGCATCCACGAAGTCCCCGAAGACATCGCCGTTACTCCGAAGATGTATCAGAAACTCGCTGCTCGCATTGAAGGCAAACCCGAAGAGCGCATTCTCAGCTATCTCATGCTTCGCTCGCTCCGCCAGGCACGCTATTCCGAGATCAATGAGGGACACTTCGCCCTCGCCGCGCCGACGTATACGCATTTCACCTCGCCCATCCGCCGCTACCCCGATCTCATCGTCCATCGCATCACCAAGACGCTGCTGCGAGCCGGCGTTGACGGTCGAGCCGAAGTTGCCGAGGGGCGTCACGGATCACCGTGGACGCATCCGCACGAAGGCCTGAAAGGCATCGTCATTCATCATGCCAAAAAGCTAAAGCCGGGCGAAGGCTTCACCGGCGAAGCCCCAATCCCCGAGGCTGAACTCGCGCAAATTGCCGAGGAGTCAAGCCAGGCCGAGCGCCGCGCTGCCGAGGCCGAGCGCGAGCTCGTGGAGTGGAAAAAGGTGCGCTTCATGGAAGATCGCGTGGGCGAAGAATTCGCAGCACTCGTGCTCAACCCCGCGAAATACGGCCTCTTCGTCGAGCTCACCGATCTCTTTGTCGAGGGCCTGGTCCCCATCGACACGTTGCGCGACGACCGTTATACCTGGCGCGAAAACACGCACGAGATCATCGGCGAACGCTGGGGGCGACGCTTCCGCGCCGGCGATCGCGTCCAGGTCATCCTCGATCGCATTCTTGCCCAGGAACGGCGGCTGCAATTCTCCATCGTGGAAGAAGGCATCCCTCTGACCGGCAAAAAACAGCCCAAACCGCCGCCGAAATCGAAGTCGAATCGGCGCAAGGAAAGCGCTCCTTCCGGGTCGAAGAAAAAGACCCGCCACATCCGCAAACAAAAACGCCGCTGAGAGGCTTATCGCGCGAACGCACAATCGCGCCCGGTGTATGCTTAAGCGCCCGCCTGCTGCGCGGCATATTTGCCGATAATCGGAAGCTGATATCTCTCGCCCTTCAACGCCTTCAGCAGGGCAATGATCCACACGATCAGGATGCCCAGCGAGGCAAATCGGGAGAATGATCCAGCCGATGACCGGGATAATCCCGAGGACGATCTGAATCGCAATGGCCGTGATGCCGAGAAATATGCACTGCCATGAGTGGAAGCGCACAAACGAATTCTTGTTGTAAGGCTCAACGAGCAGGAAGATGATCGCCGGAATGATGGTGACGTAAGCGAGCGCTCCGGCGGCGTTATCAGATAAGCCGCTCTGCGCGGCCTGCGGGGGGACGGGGGTGTATTGCGGAGAGTCGGACATGGTTCTGCTCCTTCGCTTTGGACCTGGATGATACCCGGAACTGCAGAGAAAAGAGCGAATATTCGGAAGAAATAACGAACGGCATGCCACCGGGATTCAGCGCAGCGCGTGACAGTTTCCGTAGTGGGGAAAAGACTACTTCATCGCCAGCTTTTCGGCAATACTCCCGACAATGGGAATTTTGAATCGTTTGCCGCTAGCTGCCTGGATAACGCAGACCAGCCAAAGCACCAGCCAGAGCAATGACAACACTCTGAAGATGTAGGCGAGGGTGGCAGTTCCAAGAAAAAGAGTCAGAAGAGCGATAGAGCCCAGAACGATATCGAAAACAAACGCGGTAATACAAAGCAGAACGGATTGCCAAGCGTGAAAACGAATGTATGCGCTGCTTTTGTACGACGGAAGAAGCAGAAAGGCGATGGCCGGAAAGAACGTGAAGTAAGAGATTGCGCCCGCTGCGTTTTCTGACAGGCCAGATCGTGTCGCTACGGTCATTTGAAGCCCCTTCCTGCCTCCTGCTTTTACCTTCCCCAATTTCCGCCCTTGGTTCTTCCTCGCCGGCCGGATGGCAATCGGCCGACTGAGATGCAGGCGTCTCAAAATCAAACAGGATTGATTTAAGAGAAACGCCGCGGTGAGCGAAAGTCAATCAGAATCACTGCATTGCCCGCACGGCGGTAATCCGCGACGCCATTAGAAAAGGAGCCTTTCAGGCGGCCTCTCGGCCAGCAATTCAAGGTCGTTGTTGCGCACATTACCCACGCGTTCGCTCACCGGCCACGAGCGCATTTTCTCAGCAGGATACGGCCGCAGCAAATCGAGAGGTGGATGCGACGCATCGCCCGGCTCCATCCATCGTGAATAGTCCTGCGGACCCAGGATCACCGGCATGCGATTGTGCACCTGCTCCGCCAATTCGTTGGGATCGGTGGTTAGGATCGTGAATGTCTCCAGCGGTTCTCCCTCCTTCGGCTTCCATCGCTCCCATAGCCCTGCAAATGCATACGGTTCTCCGTTCTGCATCCCGAAGGCAAACGGCCGTTTCGTCTTTGCGTCGATCCGATGCCACTCGTAAAAAGCATCTGCCGGAACCAGGCAGCGGCGTTTCTTGAAGGCTTCCCGATAAAGAGGCTTCGCCGCAACCTCTTCAGCCCGCGCATTGATCGTGGAGTAGCCGACCTTCGCATCCTTAGCCCAGTAGGGCACAAGCCCCCAGCGCATCAGCGCAAACTCCGGCTTACCCGTATCGGCGTTCAAACGCACCACCGGCTGCGTGCTCTGTGGCGCCGCGTTATACGTGGGCGCAAAAAAGGGCATATCCTCCGGCTCGACCCCGAACCAGTCAGCGAGCACCTCTTGCGTGGATCGACGAGCAAATCGGCCGCACATGGCATGAGAATAGCTTGCGTGCCGCCCCCGTCGCCAAGAGCAAATCGTTGCAGCCTGCGAGTTCAGTGCACCATCCCATACAATGGAATCAGGAGCAGGAACGATGGCGCATATGGTTTTTTGTGTTCGCAACAAGAAAGAAATGGAAGGCCTCGACGAGCCGCCCTTCGACTCGGAATTTGGCCAGAAGATTTATAAAAATGTTTCAAAAGCAGCCTGGGCCGAATGGGTCGACCGCCAGAAGATGCTGTTGAACGAGTACCGTCTCCAGCCCTGGACCCCGCAGGCGCAGGAGTTCCTGGTGGAGCAGATGGAGCAGTTCTTCTTCGGCGAGGGCTCCGCACTTCCGCAGGAGTTCGTGCCTCCTTCCCATTGAGCCGGACGCTGATGGCCAGATATGCAGCGCATTTGAAGCGCCCCGGGTCCTGTAGCCATTTGCAATCCGTGCTTCCGGAAGGTGAGAGATAAAGCGCACCGGAAGCGCACTGTTTCCCGATCCCGCGCTTTAGCGTGCGGAGATCGGATTCCAGAAGACCGCGAGTCCCGTAGACAAGGTGCACGGCGTACGCTGGTGTAAACTAAATCAGAACCCCATGGGCCGGCTCACCCGAGCCGGCTCGACTGTGTCGGGACGTGGCTCAGCCTGGTAGAGCACTCGCTTGGGGTGCGAGGGGTCGGCAGTTCAAATCTGCCCGTCCCGACCATTAAGTTTCCAGGTTTCGCGAGTTATGCCGACGATCTTCGTCGGCATTTTTCTGTCCCTTATCCAATTGGTGGGGGTCAATAGATTCGCGAAATCGCTACGCGTCGAACAGCGAGCCGGAGACATTCTCCATTGCAGACGAACGCGTGCGGCGCCGAAGCGGCTGCACCTGCGGCGTGGCAGCGCTTCCCGTCGAGCCCAACATGGCCGCAATCTCACGTAACTCAGCCCGCGCGCGAAGAACCACCTCGGCGACCTTCTCTCGCCTTTTCCCCGCGGCCGCGGGAGGCGCCTGGACCTGAGTCGGTGAAGGAGCAGCCACGGATGCCTGAGCCTCAGCCCGCTTCGCCTGTCCCAGGGCCTGGCGAGCGCCTGAGAGTGTATAACCCTCGCCGTAGACCAGCCGTTTGATCTCGACCGCGATCTCGACATCGCGCTTGCGATAGAGACGCTGGCCGGTGCCGCTCTTGTTCGGTTTCAGCTGCGGAAACTGCGACTCCCAGAAGCGCAGCACATACGGCTCGACTTTGAGAATGCGCGCAACGTCGCCAATCTTGAAATAAAGACGGTCGGGGATCGTCGGAGTTTCAACGGCGCGCTTCGGGGATGGGTGCGTTGCCATAGCAAATACAGAATGCCCGCAGGTCGGAGCGGGATCACTGCTTAGACGCAGTATAGGCCACTGTCTGCTTCTGAAGTGAAGCAAAATGCGCGACTTCAGTCTTCAAAGACGCTGATGGTTGTTGAAAATCCAGCCCAGAATCGCCCGAGTCTCTCCCTACTGTGGACGCTCGATCGCCCCCCGCGCGGTCGAACCATGCGGCGCAGCACGCAAATATTGCACCGGCCAGCTTGCGGTCTCGCCCAGTGCTGCAGCCGCATGCAGAAGCCAGTACGGATCGCGCAGCATCTGCCGCGCCAGTAGCACGATGTCCGCTTCGCCGGTAGTCACGATGTCGGCAGCCTGCTGAGGCTCGGTTATCATGCCCACGGCAGCTGTCGGAATCCCCGCTTCCTTGCGAATTCGCGCCGCAAACGGCACCTGGAATCCCGGCCCCACGGGAATTTTGGCATTCGGAACCAGTCCGCCCGAGGAAACGTCCACAAGATCAACACCATGCTCGCGCAGCCGCCGCGCCAGCGCGACCGATTCATCCGCCGTCCACCCGCCCTCGGCCCAGTCCGTCGCTGAAATGCGGACAAACAGAGGCAGATGATCCGGCCACGCCGCGCGAACCGCGTCCGTTACCTCGAGCAACAGCCGGGTGCGATTGTCGAAACTTCCGCCGTACTGGTCGGTCCGCTGATTCGCCAGCGGCGAAAGAAACTCATGCAGCAGATAGCCGTGGGCTGCGTGAATCTCAACAAAGTCGAACCCAGCCTTGTCGGCCCGTTTTGCCGCATCGGCAAACGCGCTGATGGCACCCGCAATTTCAGCCTCATCCAGTTGTTTCGGCACTGCATAGGTCGGCGAAAACGCAATCGGGCTAGGCCCCAGCGGCTCCCAGCCGCCTTCCTCCGAAGTGAGCAGTCGCTCGCCGCTGAACGGCGCCGTCATGCTCCCTTTGCGACCCGCGTGGGCTAGCTGAACACCACAACGTGCTCCCTGCGAGTGAATGAACTGCGCAATCTGTGCGAGCTTGGCGATATGCTCGTCCTTCCAGATACCGAGATCGGCAGACGAGATGCGGCCTTCCGGCTTCACTGCCGAGGCCTCTGTCATCACCAGCCCCGCGCCACCCTGTGCCCGCGCGCCAAGGTGAACCAGATGCCAGTCATTGGCGAACCCGTCGACAGACGAGTACTCGCACATCGGCGAAACGCCAACGCGATTCGGAAACACCACAGACCTCAATTGAAAAGGCGAAAATAGAGGATGGCTCATAAGATGACGAAGTGTCACAACATTAGATTACTCAAGGTACGGCACGGACGCGGGTAAATCGCAGTCATACACATTGGATTTCAAATTGTGACATGCCTATGATGGTGGCGAATGTCCGCCAGATGGATTTCACTCCTATCGGTCTTGCTCTGCCTGTTGGGCGTCGATTCCGTATTCCCTCAGACTCCAGCAACCCAGGTTGACCAAGGTGGTCTCGCCCTGGAGTTTACCTTCTCCATCCATCCCGGCGAGAAACCTCTGATTTTTCGCTTGAATCGGGACGAAAAGGATTTCATCGCCAGCATCTCCATCTTCTCTTCTGGCCAATCCACCACTCCGATCCAAACGATTTCCCCCGGTGCACCGGAGATGAAACTTATGCGGAGCTGAGCAGGCAAATCGAAGACAGAGACGGCCCGCTCCTCCAGCATGCTGACTTGAATTTCGACGGAGCCGAGGACCTCAAGCTGCTCTATATGTACGTCCCGCACCTGGGGAAAAGGTTCGATTGCATCTATCTCTGGAACGAGAAGAGCCGGCGCTTTGAATACTCCCAACAAGTTACAAAGATAGCCACAAACCTCGAGGCGCATCCAGGCGATAAAACACTCACCACACACGAAGACTGGATGTTCGGCCCGTGGCAGGACAGCACGTATCGCTGGCACGCCGGAAAGCTGGAATTGGTGGAGCAGAGTAGCCTGCTTGGAAGTTGGGGCCAGCCGGATAAGCCGTGCGGATTCGACTTCAGATGCAGCGAACGCATTCACGGCAAGATGACGACGACACTTACGAAACCGATTTGCACGCCGGAGCAGATGGACGACCTGCCGCTGTGCCCCGGCGTGCCGTGGGCTAGGGATCCAGCGTCCAATCGGCAGACGGTGAGTCCGAGCAATCACTAGATCAAACTTCATGCCGCTGCACTCTCAGAAGCGCTACGGCACATACCCCGCTCCCCGCAGCACCTTCCCAGGCAGCTTACCCGTCATTTTGCCTTCCGCAATCACTGGCACCCCATTCACCAGCACGTACTCCATCCCCACCGGCAACTGGTTCGGCTCCTCGTACGTCGCCTTGTCTGTAATCTTCTCGGGATCGAACACCACCACGTCTCCCCACATCCCTTTCTTCAGCACGCCGCGGTCCGTCAGCCGCATCCTTTGTGCGGGGAGCGCCGAGAATTTGCGAATCGCATCGGCCAGCGTCAGCTCTTTCTCCTCGCGCACATACTTGCGCAGTATCCGCGGAAACGTCCCATACGCCCGCGGGTGCGGATGCTCAGTCCCCAGCAATCCCTCCGGCGACGTCCCCTGCGAGTCGTTGTCGATCGACACCCACGGCTGTTTCAGCGCCAGCTTCACATCCGGCTCGTTCATGCCAAAGACCGCAACGTTGGTGAACGCCTTGTCCTTGATCAGCAGGTCGCAGAGCGCGTCGATCGCATCCTCATGCCACAGTGCCGCTACGTCTGACAGTCGCTTGCCCTGCAGCGGCAACAGTTCCGGATTCTGCACCACTGCAATCAGGATCGCTTCCGGCCCTGGAATCTCTTGCCACTCGTTGTCCCAGTCTTCGCCGGCAGAATCCTTTCCGCTACTCGTCATGTCCTTGCGAATCCGCGCCCGCATCGCCGGGTCTTTCAACCGCTCGATCAGCTTCACATCGCCGCCATCATGCGCCCACGGCGGAACGAATGCTGAGAAAGTGTTGAACCACGCGGTGTAGGCATAGGTATTGGCACTCACATCCATTCCCGCGGCCCGCGCTGCATCAATGCGTGCGACGATCTGCGGCATCTTGCCCCAGTTCGCTTTGCCCGCGGCCTTCAGGTGCCAGATCTCTACCGGAATCTGAGCCTCGCGTCCGATCCGCGTTGCCTCGTCAATCGACTCGAGCACCGTATCGCCTTCGCTGCGCATATGCGTCGCATAGATGCCGCCGTACTTTGACGCCTCGCGTGCCAGCGCAATCAGTTCCTCCGTCTTTGCATAAGGAGCCGGCGCGTACTGCAGCGCCGTCGACAAGCCAACTGCCCCATCGCGCATTGCCTGGTCAACAAGCGCCTTCATCTGGTCAAGCTGTGCCGCGGTCGGCTGCACATCTGCATCACCCAGCACCATCCGCCGCACCGACGTCGCGCCCACATACGTCGCGAGATTGATCCCCATCCCTTGCTTCTCGAGCCTCGCGAAATATTCCCGCAATGTCCGCCAGTCCGGCGTGATGTGCAAATGGGCGTAGCTCGAGTGATCTGACGCCAGCATCGCGTCATTCACCGGGGCCACAGAACCGCCTTCGCCCGTGATCTCCGTCGTAATGCCCTGGTAAATCTTCGAAGGCAGTCGCGGATCAACCAAAATCGTCAGCTCAGACTGCCCCAGCATGTCGATGAATCCCGGTGCGACCACCTTTCCATGCGCGTCGATCTTCTGCTTCGCCGGCGCGCTGCCCAGGTCGCCAATTGCTGCAATATGTCCGTTGCGGATCCCCACATCGCCCGAATACCACGGCGATCCTGTTCCATCGATAATGTGCCCATGAAGGATCACCACGTCGAATGGCGTGGAGTCCGTGGCCTGCTGGGCGCTTGAAACGATCGCCAGCGACACAATCACGACCCATACCACGAGGGAAAAACGAGCCCAACCCTGCATGGTTTCTGTCCTCACTTTGGGAGTTGTAGGCAATTCGCCTCGATTCATCGGGTTTTCCGCTTTCTCCTGTTGTCACAGTTGGCAACCGGAACACTACGGTAATCTCCACATTCGTGCAACTTTGCCTTGTCGTCTTACAATAACGGCAACCCCCATGCTTGGTAAGATCGAGCAAGGACAGAAATCATATACGGACGCACGTGCCCACCATTATCCGGGCACCCGTCCCGAAAGCGTAAGTCTTTGGGTCCACTGCTGTGGTCCCTGCCTTGGCACCACCTAAGTCCCGTCAGGACAGAAAAGGAATAGTTTTAGCGCTATGTGGAAACCCACCCAACAAGGCCAATCTCCCTCTCCGAATCCGACCCCCGAGCCAGCTCGCCCCACGCCGGTGGCGCCTACTCTTGAAACACCCCGCCCGGCCGCCTCGTCGTCTGTCGGCGAGCAAGCCAGCATCAGCAAAGGCCTCTCCATCAAGGGCGAAATCACCGGCACCGAATCGCTCTTCATCGACGGCAAGGTCGAGGGAAGCATCAGCATTCCCGGGAATCGCGTTACGGTGGGCAAGAACGGCAATGTCACGGCCAGCATCAGCGCCCGCGAAATCGTCGTTCTCGGCAAGCTCAAGGGCAATGTCAACGCCACTGACCGCGTGGATATCCGCGCCGAAGGCGCCCTCACCGGCGACGTTGCCGCAGCCCGCATCAGCATTGAAGACGGCGCTTTCTTCAAGGGCGGAATCGACATCCGCAAGCCGGATTCGAAGCCTGCCCCCGTACCGGCCGAGCCCGCCAAAGTTGCAGTGCACTCGTAGCGCGCTGCCAAACTGTCTGACCACGACGACCCCTGTCTCGGCAGGGGTCTCGGTGCCTTATCGCATTAGCGTGTCACCCACGGCGTTCTGGTCGTAGAGAACGAATGGCGCCCGCTTCGCGATCATGCTCTGGGTGCAAGCGGGCTTCACCGGCTGCGGAATGTCCATTCATTCTCGAGTCTTGTAACAGGCCACTTCGCCAGAATCACGCCAGCCTCAGCCGCTTCATCATCACCCGCGGCAGCTCCGACCCCGTCCGCTTCAGCACAACCATCGAAATCGCCGCCCAAAGCAACCCGCCCGCCATCATCACAACGAAGTCATCCATGCGGCGATGGCCCGACAGATGCAACCGTTGAATCAGCACCCCCGCCATCCACGAAAACACGATCCAGGTAATCGCCCCCCCCGTCAGTGCCGCCGCCGTGCATCGTCCCATTTCGCGATAATCGAGGCTCACCAGCGATACCATGTGCCGCCGATGCAGCATCCCCGCAATCGCCAGCGTCTGCATTGCGATCCCGATATCCGACGCAAAAGCCAGCCCCATTGCGCCGAATCGGTGAAAGAGCGCAACGTATATCGGCAGCGAAATTACCGTCACAATCGTGCCCGCAGCCATCGGCACAATCGTGTTACCCGCCGCATAAAACGCTCGCGAGTAAATCGCCTGCGCCGACCACAAGAACAGCGATATCGAGAAAACTGCGAAGTACGCCGCGCACTGGCTCGCATCGCTGGCCGTGAAACGGCCTCCCGTGAACACCAGGTCGATCGCTGGCTTGCCCAGTGCGATCATCCCGGACGCTGCCAGCAATCCCATGCACGCCACCCGCGACACCGAGTCCGCGACCACCCCGGCAAATTCAAATCGACTGTCCTTCGCCCACAGGCTAGCGAAAAACGGCATCGACGCCGCCCCTGCAGCCTGTGCCAGAACCGCCATTGGCGCGGTGAAAAGCTGCTTGGCGTAGTTGAACTCCGAAACTGCACCGCCGATCTCCGACGCAAAGTGCGCAATGATCCAGTTGTCCGCCGTCACCAGCGAAACGCCCGCCATCAGCGGCAATGAAAGCCTGACCCATTCGCGTAATCCCTCGTCGTGCCAGTCCAGAATCGGTCTGTAGTGCGCACCCGCCCGACGGGCAAACAGCCAGTTCAGAAAAAACGGCCCGAAAAAAGCGCCCGCCACTGTCCCAATCGCCAGCGCGGATACGTCGAACTGCTTCACCAGCAATACGCCGCCCACAATCGTTCCCAGGTTGTAGATCAGCGGAGAAACCGCTTGAACGGTAAATTGCTTCCGTACCAGCAGCACCGCACCAAAGACGCCTCCCGCAAAGAAGAACAACTGCGCCGGCAGCAGAATCCGCGTGAGCTTGACGCAAAGCGCCGCTTTCTCCGCGTCAAATCCGTTGAATTGCAGTCTCACAAAGAGCGGTGCAAAAATCTCCGCAAGCACAATGGCCGCGCCCAGCACCAGGTACATCGTGGTCAGAATCACGGAGAGCGATCGCTCGCCCTCTTTCTCGCGCCCCGTTTCGCGATATTTTGTAAGAATCGTGACAAATGTGATCGACGCTGCGCCGCCCACCAGGAAGTACGAGATCATGTCCGGCAACACAAACGCCGCGTTCAGCGCATCGGCTTTCATTCCGCTGCCCAGAAGCCACGCGATGTACTTCACCCGAACAAGCCCGATAATGCGCGATAAAAACACAGACGCCATCAGCACCACCGTCGCGCTGAAAGCCGAGTGCGCATGCGAAGGCCGCAGCGCGCGCATCGCCCGCGTCAAAAGCGAAGCGGCGCCGGCGCGCGGCTGGGTTGGCAAAGGGTTTTCCACTCCTGTCGATTCTACCGGGGTCGCGGATACAGGTGCGCAGCATTGCGCCTCGCAACACAGGCGCGGTCCCATCGGCGTCACCTGAGCTGCCCGCGGCGGACAGAAAGTCAGGACCGCATGCGCCCATTTCTCCCGAGTATCCTGTCTGGCAGGGGGTTTTCGATGCGGCATGTCGCTGGTCTTCTGTCTGTCTTCCTGTTTCTCCTCCCCACTCACTCGCTTGCTCAGTCGATCCACTCCCGCGATGGACGCGCACTCCCCCCGCCTCCCATCGCCGAGGAAAAACCCGTCGTCGACAACTACTTCGGCACAAAGATAACCGATAACTATCGCTGGCTTGAAGACGCCACAAGCCCCGAGACCCGCGCCTTCATCGACGAAGAGAATGTCTACACCTCCCGCTATCTCAAGCAGGACCCCATCCGCAACCAGGCCCTCGACGACCTCGATCCGCTCGAGCACACCTCCCGTTGGTCCATCCCGATCCAGCGCGCGGGCAACTATTACTTCATGAAGCGCCTCGCGGGCGAAGAGCAGGCCTCCATCTACGTGCGCCACGGCTGGACCGGCGCGCCGTCGAAAGGCAAGCCGAGCCCTCGGAGCCCTCACCGAAGGACGAGCGTCTCATCGATCCCGCCGCCTTCAGTCGCGACCCCAACACCTCCGTCCGCCTTGCCGACGTCTCCCGCGATGGCCTGCTCCTCGCCTACCAGGTCCGCCAGGGCGGCGCAGACGAGGCCACCGTCCGCATCTTCAGCTTGGCGAAAAAGAAGCCGCTCGAAGACGAACTACCCGCAGGCCTCTACTACTCTCTCGAATTCTCCCCTGACGGCAAAGGCCTCTACTACACGCGCACCGACCGCAAAGGAACGCTGCTTTATTTGCACACCATCGGCACCCGCAACGCTGACGACAAGCTCATCTTCGGCCGCGAGTTTCATGGCGAACTCCTTGGCCCCATTGACCTCTTCCGCGCCGAGATCACCGACGACGCACGCTATCTCGTCATCACCATTGCCCGTGGCGTCCCTGCCAAACGCGTCGATATCTGCTTTCGCGATCTTCACAAGCCCGGTTCTCCCTTCGAAGTCCTGGTCTGGGGATTGGACTCGCGCTTTTCCACCATCTACGCCAAAAATGCCTGGTACATCCGCACCGACTACAGCTCGCCCAACGGCCGCATTCTGCGCGCCGATCCCGGCATCATGCCTGAGGCCTGGAAGACCATCGTGCCCGAAGGCAAAGATGTCATCGAAACCTTCTCCGTCGTCGGCGACAAAATCTATGTCCTCCGTCTCCACGACGTGAAGTCCGAGATCAGCGTCTACACGCTCGATGGAAAGCCCGCCGGCCAGATCAACCTCGAAGGCATTGGCTCGGCATCCCCTGTAGTCGGTCGTACCACCGACCGCTACGGCTTCTTGAGCTTCGAGTCCTGGATCCAGCCGCCCACCATCTACCGCATCGACACCGTCACCGGCAAACGCGAAATCTTCGCCCAGCCCAGGGTCCCGTTCGACACCGCCCAATACGACCTCAAGCAAGTCTTCTACAAATCAACAGACGGCACCCAGATCCCCATGTTCATCGCCGGAAAAAAAGGCCTGCCACAGGACGGATCTGCACGTTTGCTCATGACCGGCTACGGCGGTTTCAACCTCAGCGAAACGCCGACCTGGAATCCTGCCTGGGCCTGGTGGCTCCAGCAAGGCGGATACTTCGCTGTCCCCAACATGCGCGGCGGCGGCGAATACGGCGAAAGCTGGCACGAGCAGGGCATGTTCGAGAAGAAGCAGAACGTCTTCGACGACTGGTTTGCCGCAGCGCACTATCTCATCGACAACAAGTACACCTCGCCCCAGCACTTCGCCATCACCGGCCGATCCAACGGGGGCCTTCTCATGGGCGCGTCCTTCACGCAGCATCCTGAGCTGTTCTCCGCCGTCTGGTGCGGCTATCCGTTGCTCGACATGCTGCGCTACCAGAAATTCGAACAAGGACCCCACTGGACAACGGAGTATGGTTCCGCCGAAAACCAGAAGCAGTTTCCCTATCTGCTGAAATATTCGCCCTACCAGAATGTGAAGCCACGCTCCGATTACCCCGCCATCATGTTCTTCACAGGCGACAGTGACACGCGCGTCGATCCGCTGCACGCACGCAAAATGACCGCGCTCATGCAGGCTGAATCGAAAAGCGGCCGCCCCATCCTGCTCCACTACAGCACCGCCGGCGGCCACTCCGCAGGCGTCAGCGTCGAACAGCAGATCCAGGACGACGCCGATCAGCTGTCGTTCCTGTGGACAGAAACCGGCAGTCCAGCAAAGACCGGAAAAGCGGACCCACAATCCCGCAGAATAATTTCGCTCGATTTCCATTTTGAAACGAATCCGTATCGCTGTTCCAAAATGACAAACCATCTTGCGCAGAATCATTGCAATCCGCTGAGGCGTGCCCGCGTTCCGCCTATGCTTGCAGGAGATGTCTGAATCCGTATCCAATCCGGCTATCAAGAGCGCAAGCAGCTTCGCCAGCCTCCTCGAGTCCTTTACCGGCCCCCGCAAAGAACTCGAATGGGGCGTGGGATGACACCGCCCTCCTCGACGACATTGCCACCATCAGCTACGAGCAGGCTCTCCGCTCGCATCGCCGCGTGCCACCTGCCGCCGCACTCCCACAAATGAATCCCAATCTCTTGCGCCTCTCGCGATCCAGCAAGCACCTGACGTCGCCAAAGAAAAAAATCGCAAGATCCGCCAGCATCACCATTCGCCTCACTGAAGCAGAAGAGATTCAACTGCACGAACGCGCCGCAGCCGCTCAACTCAGCGTCTCCGCCTACCTTCGCTCCTGCATTTTTGAAGCGGAGTCTTTACGCGCCCAGGTGAAAGCAGCGCTCACTCAGATTCGATCTGCCGCACAAGCCGATCCGTCAAACCAGCCTTTATCCCAGCCGGCATCGTCCTGGCGCAACCGCCTTCTGCCCCACTGGCGTAGACATACATCGGCATAACGCTCTGCACCGCATAACATCCATCTGCGGACTCGCACATTTGAAAGCGAACAAACACTCTGGAACCGCAAACACACCAGCTCGTGATGTCTTTTATTCCACTTCCAGAATCAGGCACTTCAGATACTCCGTCTCCGGAATATTCAGCACCACCGGATGATCGAGCGCTGCTCCACGCCGCTCCAGAAGCCGCACTCGCCGGTGCGCATCAGAAGCAGCCGCAGCCACCGCGCCCACCAGGTCCTTCCATCCCACGTGATGGCTGCACGAGCAGGTCACAAGCAGACCGCCCGGCCGCAACATCTTCAGCGCACGCAGATTCAGCTCCTTGTAACCGCGCAGCGCGCCTTCAACGGCACGCTGTGTCTTCGCAAATGCCGGCGGATCGAGCACGATGGTATCAAATTCTTGCGCGGCCCTCCGACCAGTCGCGCAGAATCTCGAAAGCATCGCCCGCTACCCAGTCCACTCCGGCGTTGAGCTTGTCTCGATTCGCCGCCAGATTTCGCTCCGCCACTTCCAGCGAAGTTCGCGAGGCATCAATTCCCGTCACACGCTTTGAAACCCGCGCCAGATGCAGAGCAAACCCGCCTTGATAGGTGCACACATCAAGCGCGCGACCGCCCTTGGAACGCAACGCGGCCCAGTTCTCAGCCGCCTTATAGTTGGCGTGCTGATCGAGAAAAGCCCCGGTCTTCTGGCCGGCGTTTGCGTCGTAATGAAACGTCAGACCGTTCAGGCGAAACTCGGTCGCCGTCAATGGATTCTGCGCGTCGAGTGCATAGAGCGGTTCGAGCTTTGGAGCCGACAGGCCTTCCAACTCACGAATGCGCGGATCGGGCCGTTCCAGAATTGCCGCCGGAGATACAAGTTGTTGAATCGTCGCGACAATCTTCTGCCGTACTGCCACCGAATCGAGCCCCTTGGCCAGCAGCTGTACGATCACCAGCGGACCGTACTTGTCGACAATCAACCCTGGAATCTCGTCCGCTTCGCTGAAGCATAACCGGCAGGCATCGCTCATTCTCTCTTCCGAATCCAGGACCGGGATCCGCCGTCCGATAGCCTTCTTCAACCGCCTGCCCAGCAACTCCAGCCACTCCGCCTCACCGATCGCCTCATGCGATACCATCCGCAAAGCAATCTGCGAAGTCGGACTATAAAGCGCCGTCCCCAGCAGCAATCCCCGGCTGTCCGCCACCGGCAGCAGTTGCCGGAGCATCCCCGTCGCCGGCATTCAGCGACTCCACATCCGACGCGTAGACCCATACGTGCCCTGCACGCAGCCGATCGGCCGCACGCCGGCTTACGCGCGCACCAATCCCGTGCTCATGCGAAATCGCAGGTCGACTCGTCGATTTGCTTTGGGGGTAGGGAATTCGTTTCGAGTCGCGCTTCGGCGTCTCGTGTGCGACCCCGGCTTCATCGGGCCCGCGTTTCTTGCCTCGACGTCGAGAAGGCGCCGTCTGCTGCGATGCTTCGGGCGCCTTTTCATTCCGGTCAGGTCTGTGCTTCTTTGCCTTTGTCATGGATCCCCTTGGGCTCATCGCCGCAACGGGGAGAAATGCCGCCGGCGTCTACTGTACCTGGATTGTCTGCAGGTAGCGGGTCAGATTGCTGATTCTGAGCTGCTTGTCCTGAATGTTCGACTTGTTCATCGTACCAAGTATCGGTCCCCATACCGGCATCGTGGCTGAACCGTGCGCTGGCGTATCAGAGCCAAACTGCAAAATAGCTACGATATGCGTGTCGGGAAACTTTCCGTTGTTGTTCTTCGTTAATTCCGTCAAGTCTGTCGGACGCGACTTCAGCGATGATGCCACTGGCCCGCTTCCCTTACCATCTGCACCGTGGCACGGAGCGCAATAGTTCTTGTACATTTCCTTGCCATTGTTCGGTGCGGTTTTGTTGACGGGAATCACTACCTTCGATTGTGACTGATCTGCAAAGCTCAAGCTGACCGCAAGCGTTGCGGCGGCAGCTGTAACTAAGAGGCTTTTCAGCATAATTTCCTCGGTTCTGGACCTCTAGTCCGAACGCGACTTTACGCCCGTTGCAGGGATACCCGGCAGTGATGGCCAACACACACCGATTGACCTAAAAGTATGAAGTTATTGCCTGATTTACTTAATAACGAAAGCATAATCGATAAAAATAGAAAACTTCGTTAATCGCTGGCCCAGCGTCGGCGCCTCTGCTCCTGAACGCCAAAAAACACCGCAACTTGCTTCGTTTTGGTTCCTCTGTCCCGCCGGAGAAAGCCGTAGCATTTGTTTGGCAAAGCGCTTCCGCTCCCTGCGGTGCAACGATCACACCGCGATCGCGTACATTGAGGCAGGTTCAACAGTTGCAGCCTATAATGAAGCATGGCGACCGTCCGCCAGCCCACACCGACTGACATTCGCAGCGCAACCGGGGAACCGGCAGCGCCCTCCGCGCCTGTCCGTCCGGTCCTCGATCAGGCCGCGATCGATCGTCGTTTCGAATCCCTCCTCCGCCTCGTTCAGGTCAATCGCCCCACTGAAGATATTGGACTTATCCGCAAAGCCTGGGAGTTTTGCGTCCAGCATCACAAGGGCCAGATGCGCGCTTCCGGCGAGCCGTACATCATCCATCCGTTGGAAGTTGCTGAAGTCCTGGCTGAAATGAAGATGGACGCGACCGCCATCTCCGCGGGCCTCCTCCACGATGCCGTCGAAGACACCCCCGCCACCAGCGAGCAGATCGAGGCCGACTTCGGCGACCAGGTCGCCCACATCGTCGAGGGCGTCACCAAGATCGACAAGATTCAGTTCGCCAACCGCGAAGACCGCCAGGCTGAAAACGTCCGCAAAATGCTTCTGGCCATGGTCACCGATGTCCGCGTCGTCCTCATCAAGCTCGCTGACCGCCTGCACAACATGCGCACGCTCGAGCATCTCCAGCCGGATCGCCGCGAAGCCATTGCCCGCGAAACGCTGGACATCTACGCCCCACTCGCGCATCGCCTCGGCATGGGCAAAGTTCGCGGCGAACTCGAAGACCTCGCCTTCCGCTATACCGATCCCGTCAGCTTCGAAAAAGTCGCCGAAGCCGTCGAGGCCCAGCGCGTCGAGGGCGAGCAGTTCCTGCGCGGCGTTGAAGACACACTGAACGAGCAGCTGCGAGAAAACAACATCGACGCGCGCGTTGAGTGGCGCATCAAACGCTATTACTCCATCTTCCAGAAGCTGCAGCGCTCCAAGGTTACCTTCGACCAGGTCTACGACTTGCTCGCTGTTCGCGTCATCACGCATGACCTCGCCGCCTGCTACGCCGTCTTCGGCCTGATCCATACGCTCTGGCGTCCCGTGCCCGGCCGTATCAAGGACTTCATCGCCATCCCCCGCGCCAACCGCTACCAGTCCCTCCACACCACCGTCATCGGCGAAGGCGGACATCAGTTCGAGGTGCAGATTCGTACTGAAGAAATGCATCGCATCGCTGAAGAGGGAATCGCCGCGCACTGGAAATACAAAACCAAGGACGACGTCGTCACCGCGCGCGATGAAGAGCGCCTCAACTGGATCCGCCAGCTCGTCGAGTGGCAAAAAGAGATGACGGATCCCAACGAATTCCTCTCCAGCCTGAAGATGGATCTCTATCCCGACGAGGTCTACACCTTCACGCCTAAAGGAAAAGTCGTTGTGGTTCCCGCTGACGGCACGCCTGTCGACTTCGCCTACACCATCCACACTGAAGTTGGCCACACCTGCGTCGGCGCCAAGGTCAACGGCCGCATGGTCCCGCTGCGCACCAAGCTCCGCACCGGCGACATCGTCGAAATCGTTACCCAGAAAGACCACAAGCCCAGCCGCGACTGGCTCACCTTCGTCAAAAGCCCGCGCGCCCGCAACAAGATCAAGCACTGGCTCAACGAAGACCAGCGCCGCCGCGCCGTCGAGATCGGCCGCAAACTGCTCGAGCGCGAAGCCCGCCGCTTCAAAGTGCCCATGAGTCAGATCGACGACCAGGATCTGGCCCGCATCGCCGGCGAATACGGTGTCGCCACCGCCGCCGACTTGCTCGCCACTCTCGGCGCCGGCAAGCACTCCGCCCATCAGGTGCTCAACAAGCTCGCGCCTGGCTACGCCAATCCGCAAGACGGATCGCAGCCCACTGAGCCGCAGCCGCCCGGCACCGTCGATCAGGCCATGTCCGACGCGGTGCGCAAGCTGCACCTCACCGGATCCGATTCCCTCCAGGTCGAAGGCCAGAACGATCTGCTCGTCTATCGCGCACGATGTTGCAATCCCATCCGCGGCGAAGAAATCGTCGGCTACGTCACCCGCGGCAAAGGCGTCGCCGTCCATGCGCGCAGCTGCCCCAACGTGCAGAACCTGCTTTACGAAAGCGACCGCCGCATCAACGTGGAGTGGTCGCGCGTAGGCGACGACAGCGGCCGCCCTCAACGCTACCCAGTCAAGATCACGGTCTACTGCGACGATCGCACCGGCATGTTGAAGGAACTCACCGCCGTCATCTCCGACGACAACACCAACATCCGCGGCGTCGACATCCACCACGACGACAACGGCGAAGCCATCATCGAATTCGTCGTCGAAGCCGAAGACCTCCGCCACCTGAATCGCATGGTCCTCGGCATCCGCCGCGTGCAAGGCGTCCGCACCGTCCAGCGCACCCAGAAGCTTTAGGTAAAAGAGCAGTCGCTCGGCGGATCGCAGCGCAGTTGAACAATCTGTGGACGTATCGCAATAGGGCTATTCTGATTGCGAGCGGAAATCGCGCTCTTTCGGATTCCCTGCAATCCACCCTGATCTCGCAGCCTGAAACATGCGATTTTTGGATGACAGTCAACCGCACCGGGGAGCACGTCAGTGAGACCCCTGGCACTTGGATAGGATCGTTGAGGAACTGCAGCGAAGGGTGTTTTACTCGAAAGTAGCCGAGGAGAAATGAAAAGTTTCCGGCGTAAGCAGCAGATGCTCGATACCGTTGCGAAGGAGAATGTCAGCCGTCGCTCGGTGATTCGTGGTGCGGCCCTGGGTGTGGCTGCGCTGGCTTCGGGCATCGATCCCATTTTCGGGAAGCAGGCGCCCAAGCGTCCCAACGTCGTTTTCATCATGGCCGACGATCTGGGTTATGCCGACGTAGGGTGCTATGGGCGCCCCGACCTCCACACTCCAAATATCGATGACCTGGCTGCAAGGGGCGTGCGCTTCCTGCAGGCTTATGCCAATTCCGCGGTTTGTTCGGCAACCCGCACTGCCCTTATCACCGGCCGCTATCAAGATCGGCTCTCTGTCGGTCTCGATGAGCCGCTGACCGACCGTAATGTAGGTTTGCCTCCGGATGTTCCAACTCTTCCGTCCTTGTTGAGGCAAGCCGGGTACGGCACTACGTTGATCGGCAAATGGCATCTCGGCCTTTTGCCAAAATATGGCCCACTGCAGAGCGGATATGACCATTTTTACGGCATTCGCAAGGGTGCAGCGGATTACTACACCCATTCAAAAGACCTGTGGGACGATGACGTGCGCGTGGACCAGGTGGGCTATCTTACCGATTTGCTCGGGAGCCACGCCGTAAATGTGGTGAACAACTATGCGCGATCCGATCGCCCGTTTTTGCTGAGCCTCCATTTCACTGCGCCGCACTGGCCGTGGGAGGCGCCGGGAGACGATTCGGAGTCGAAGCGGCTGGCTGGGCGTGGCTTGATGGACTTTGATGGTGGCACTCAAAGAACATATCAGCGCATGATCGAAGGCTTGGACTTGCAGGTTGGACGCGTTGTCGAAGCAATCCGTGCGAATAGCATTTCCGAAAATACGATTGTCATTTTCACCAGCGATAACGGGGGAGAACGTTTTGCAGATACTTGGCCCTTTACGGGAAGAAAGACTGAACTGTTAGAAGGAGGCCTCCGAATCCCGGCGATTATCTCGTGGCCGGAACGGATTCCGAAAGGGCGAACTACTAACCAGGTGGGTATAAGCATGGATTGGCTCCCGACACTGCTTGCCGCGGCCGGAGCTTCAACCAGTCCCGCATTTCCACCGGATGGAATTGACTTGCTGCCCATCCTTACGACAAATGCTGCAGCTGTCGAACGCAAACTGTTCTGGCGCTACAAGGCAAATGCACAGCGCGCCGCTCGCGTTGGCGACTACAAGTTTCTCAAGATCCTCGACAATACTTTCCTGTTCAATGTGGCCGAAGATCCAATGGAGAGGGCCAACCTCAAAGACCGTCACAAAGACGTTTATCAACGCCTGGAGGCGGAGTGGCTTGCGTGGAACGCCGCCATGTTGCCGGAAATCGATGAGAGCTTTACGCATAGCTTCAATGGCGCAGAGTTAGCCGACCACATTGGCACACCCAAACCAACCGGCAACGCAGACAACCCTGAATCTCAATCGAGCCAGCCGAAGAATCCCCAGTGATCAAAGGCGCAAAGCAGGCAGTCGCTGAGTGACGAAGCGCCGCGGAAAAGCTCCGGGCCTGATGTCATTTTGCCTTCCCATCCCTCCAATGCCCCAGTGAGAGCTGTTCTTCTCATTTACCATTCCAATCAGCAGCAGTTGAAGGAGGCATCCCTGTGGCAACTCTCTTCTGCTGGTTCGCAATCCTCCTTCTCGTCGCCTGCGCCGCCCTCGAGTTCACGCGGCGGCGTGTGGTCGGCACCTGGCTGCTCGTTCTCTTTCCAGCCGCCATGTGTGCGAGTCTGCTGTTCGATCTCGCACACGGTGTCAGCAGACTTGGCCAGGCCGCCTACAACACCGATCTCCGTACCATTCCATTCCTGCTCGGCTTCCTCGCGCTCGCGGTCCTCGCCGCACTGCGCCCTCGCTGGCGATGGCTCTTCTGGATCGAGTGGGTCATCGGCGCGCTGTTCTGCGCCATCGCCGTCTATCTCGACATTCTTCTGGAAGGTTTTCAGTTGATGGCGCCCGGAGCCTCTGCCGCGTGAGTCATTTCACTCAAAATCGCGACGCGCTGCTTCGTGACGCCCACGTCCTCGACGGCGGCATGGCCTCCGAACTCGAATATCTCGGCGCCAACATCAACGGCCCGCTCTGGTCCGCCCACGTCCTTGAAGACGCGCCCGAAAAAATTGTCGCCGTGCATCGCGCCTACATTGAAGCCGGCGCCGGCATCATCGAGACCGCCAGCTATCAGGTATCCCGCATGGGTTACGCCGAGTTCGGCCTCGACCCCGCCAGAGCCGACGCCGCGCTCCTTCGATCCGTCGCACTCGCCCATGAAGCCGCCACCGCATTCCCCGGCCGCCGCACCGTCATCGCCGCCTCGCTCGGGCCCCATGGAGCCGCGCTGCACAACGGCGCCGAATATCACGGCAACTACACCTGCACCTTCAACGATCTGGTCGAATTCCATCGCCAGCGCATCAGGGTCTTCGCAAATGCGGGGCGCGCAAGAGCTGTTTTGAAGGGTACGGGCTTTAGCCCGTACGATCATGCGGCAAAACCAACTCGGGCTTTAGCCCCTGAGGAAACATCTCACGAGATAGTCAAAGGCAGTGAAGTTGATCCTGACATTCTTGCTTTCGAAACGCTGCCATCTCTCGCCGAAGCCGAAGCCATCGGCCAGGCTCTCGCACCGCATCCGGAACTCGCCGCATGGTTCGCCTTCACCTGTCCCGATTACGAGCACGTAGCTCATGGCGAATTGCTCCGGCAGTGCGCCAAAGCCGTGGCCGCATTTCCACAAACCGTCGCCATCGGCGTCAACTGCACCCACCCCACGCTGATTCCAGCACTCATCGCCGAACTCCGCGCCGCCTCCGACAAGCCCATCGTCGTCTACCCCAACTCCGGCGAAGGCTGGGATGCTCAAGGCCGCTGCTGGACTGGCACCAGTGACCCATCAGCTTATGGCGAGCACGCTGCGGAGTGGTTCGCCGCCGGAGCGCAGATCGTCGGTGGCTGCTGCCGCACCCGTCCCGCCCACATCCGTCAGGTTGCTCAAGCTTTAATGCCCTGAGGCTGCATCGGTTCTCAACATGAACATTTCGTCAGATTCTCATGCGTCCAACCGGAATTTGGTTGCCCGTCAAAGTGAGCTTTCTTTGGGATCAACGCTTATCGACGACTCGGCATCTGTCTCTATTGGTGATCTGTCCTAAGTAGACAAAATGACGAAGACGTCATCGGCAGCTCGCCGTTACGCCCACGCTTGTGCTTCGTCTAGTAATTGATGGTCCGATCTCCAGATAGGACGCGAGGATATTGATTGAATAGATCAAGATATTCAATTCTTTTTGTTCCTTTTATCGTGGCGCTCTTCTGCATTCTTCCTCCCCTGCGCTCGAGCCGAGCAGGGCTTTCAAATTATCCGCTCCTGCAAGCGTCTTGCCCGACGCTCCCGAGCCAATCCAGCCTGGGAGCCAGTCTTCGCAATCCTGAAAATACAGGTACAGGAAATATCTCCGGCACAGTCCTCGATACGCGCGGAGACGTCGTGCAGGGCGCGCAGGTTCAGCTTGTCAGTCCCGTCGGATCGGTTGTGCAAACCAAGACCTCAGGCGGTGATGGGCAGTTTGATTTTGCTGGCGTGCCCGCAGGCTCCTACAAGATTTTGGCCTCAGGCAAGGGCATGAGTACCTTCACCTCCGGTACCTTCGATTTGAAGCCCGGCGAATTTCGCATTGCGCCCACAATCACGCTCGTCGTCTCGGGCGGTGCCACCAGTGTTACCGTTACGGCTGACAAGGAGCAACTTGCCGAGCAGCAGGTACGCATCGCCGAGCAGCAGCGCATCGGCGGCGTCATCCCAAATTTCTATAGCTCTTACGACTGGGACGCTCCGCCCATGATGGCAAAGCAAAAATTTAAGCTTTCGTTCCGATCGCTCATCGATCCCGTTTCCATCATCACCGTTGCTGGTATCGCAGGCGCGGAGCAATACCAGGGATTGTTCCCCGGCTATGGCAGCGGAATCAGTGGATACGGCAAACGTTTCGGCGCAGCGTATACCAATCGTTTTGTGGGAGACATGCTCTCCCGGGCTGCCTTTCCGTCGATCTTTCATCAGGACCCAAGGTACTTCTACAAAGGGAAGGGAAGCGTCGGTTCCCGAGCCTTGTATGCAATGTCTCGCGCGGTTGTGACCCGCACCGATGACGGACGCCTTCGGCCGAACTACTCCGAGGTTCTCGGCGACTTTTCTGCGGGCGCAATATCGAATCTCTACTATCCGCAATCTGACCGCGGCATCTCGCTCGTGATGCTGAACGGCGCTACCGGTGTAGGCGCGAATGCGGTCTCGAACCTCATCCGGGAATTTCTGCTGAAGGGCCTGACCTCGCACGTCCCCAAAGGCGCCAACGGCCAGCCATAACGATGCACCAATGCCGGACACACTCTTGCTTACTGCTTCTCCACTGACCACTGACCACACTGACCACTTGTCAAATCACCATCTTCCCAATCGTCATCAACTGCATGTTCGACGTGCCTTCGTAGATCTTGCCCACCTTCGCGTCGCGATAATATTTCTCCGCCGGATAATCGCGCACAAATCCGTTGCCGCCGAAGACCTCCACACACTGGCTCGCCACGCGCTCCGCAACCTGCGACGTAAAGTATTTCGTCATCGCCGCCTCGCGCACGTACGACTGTCCCGCATCCTTCAGCCGAGCCGCGTTGTAGACCATCAGCTTTGCCGCTTCAATTTCCGTCGCCATCTCCGCCAGCGTAAACTGCACTGCCTGGAATTCCGCGATCGGCTTGCCAAACTGCCGCCGCTCCTTTGCATACTTCGCCGCATGTCCCCATGCGCCTTCCGCCAGCCCCAGCATCTGCGCACCAATGCCGATGCGCCCTTCGTTCAGCGTCTCAATGGCGATCTTGTATCCCTTGCCTTCTTCTCCCAGCAGATTCGCCGCCGGCACCACGCATCCGTCAAGCACCAGCTCGCACGTGCTGCTCGCCCGAATCCCCATCTTGTCTTCCTTGCGGCCAACTGAAAATCCCGGCGTGTCTTTCTCCACAAAAAACGCTGTGATCCCTCGATAGCCCGCCGCCGGATCGAGCGTTGCAAACACCAGAAACAGTCCCGCCTCTTTGGCATTCGAGATCCACAGCTTCCGTCCGATCAGGCGATAGCCGCCGTCTACTTTTTCAGCGCGCGCCTGCAGCGCAAACGCATCCGATCCCGAGCCCGCTTCGCTCAACGCATACGCGCTCGCCGTATCCGCAGCCAGCCGGGGCAGCCACTTCTGCTTCTGCTCTTCATTTGCCCATCGCCGAATCGCATTCACCACCAGCGTATTGTGCACGTCCACAAGCACCGCGACGGCTGGATCAACCGTGGCAATCGCTTCAATTGCAAGCACCGCATCAAAAAAGCTGCCGCCCGCACCGCCCAGCTCTTCGGGAATTTCGATCCCCATCAATCCAAGTTCGAACAGCTTCTTCACCAGGCCCGGCGCGAACTGCTGCTCGTCGTCCATCGTGCGCACCGCCGGCGCGATCGTCTCCTGCGCAAACTTCCGCACCGTTGCATAAAACATCCGTTCTTCTTCGGTCAGATGCGTCAGCGGGGAAGGGAAATGGCTCTTCTCAGACAAGGAAATCAATGCCTCCGGCATCGGAGTGTATCAGACGATGGCGCTCGCGTGACCGCATCGGTGCAGCCATTCGCAGCCTTCGGCGTTGACATTTCGGTTGCCCCATCAAACCGCTTGCCATCAGGCTTTTCGCGCGCCGCAAAACAAAAAGGGCAGACTCCTTGCGAAGTCTGCCCCGACCGTCCTTCAATCAAATTCCCTTTCTATTTGATCACCAGCGAGAACTGAAGGCCGCGCTTGTAATCGTGGATGTGGTCGTATCCTTTCCCGTAAGCGTGATCGTATACGTTCCCTTTGCCGGATTCGAAACGCTTCCGCCGCCACCGGCTGCTGCTGCCTCCGCCTCCGCCGCATGCCGAGATCGCAAGCCCCAGCGATGCCAGCGCAATCACGCAAGCCAGTTGCCGCAGCTTGCGCGACGACCGTCCCAGGAACCCTGCCAGCATCAGCCCCGCAAAGGCGATCCCCGCCGGAACCGGATTGCTCCTCTTCGGAGTGTTGTTGCTTGCTTTCAACGAGCCTCCCGTGTGCGGAATCATGTGCAGGCCGCGCCCCTTCACCGCGCCTCCCGTCGAACTCGGCACAATCCGATGCATTCGTATCGATCGTGACCGTTCCCGTCACCGCTGCCGTGCCTGGCACAGTCATCGTCCGTGCGAATTGATTCCCGTGCCTGCAAACACGCACAGATTGGCCAGCGCCGTGTCATTCGAGGTTGAGAAAGTAAAGCCTATCGTCCCGGTATACCCGCCCGCGGCGTGACCGTCAGCGCCTTCAGCTCCCTTGCGATGCCCTGGCTTACGGTCAGGGTCGTCGGGTTGAACGTCATGGTGAAGGTCCCTTTTCCTGACGTCGTTCCACCCACGGTCACCACCACGCTTCCCGTCGAAGGAGCATTCGTCGCGTCGCCCGCGTACTGCGCCACGATCGTATGCGCACCGGCGGTTGAGAAGTTGGCCGTGTAGGTCGCCGTACCGTTCGCCGTCAGGGTCACAGGCGTTACCGTGCTGCCGGTGGCGCCGTATGCTGTACCGCTGCCGTCGATCGACAAGTTCACAGTGCCCTGTCGGGATTGCGGCTCCGCCCACCTGCGCCACCGTGATCGTGATGATGTCATTTGTGCTTACGTTGGGTGTTGTCGCTCGCAGCAGAAACCGCGGTCGTCGTCGCAATCAGCGGCGTGGCATTTGCCGGCCATGCAGCTCCAGCGATGTTCGCCAGATCCACTGAGCCAAGGCCCGTCACTTGGTCGTAACCCGTTCCAGCTGAAAACCCCGTAGTTGTTGTTCCGCAATAGGTGGCTCCAGCGGTGCAGTTATTGTTTCCGCTCGTCACGTCGTGGAACGCCGAAGCATAGTTCGGCGGCACTGCTGGCCAGTTGTAGAGCGACCTGATTCGCCAGCCCCTGTCCCTCGGTGTACTGTTGCTTCTGATTGATCAGCGCCATCATCCCGGCAAAAATTGGCGTTGCAAAACTCGTGCCACCCGCAACCGTAGATCGCCCGAGGACGAGTCACGGAACCCGCTGTTGCAACTCGCCGTCTGCAGCGGGAGCAACCGTCGTATTCCAGTCAGACTGATCGCTGCTGCAGAACAGGTAGCCGGGGAATCCGGCCGATGAATAAAGCGAAACATCCGGCACCAGGCGCTTGGTGCCGCTGGGAATGCCGGGCACGCCCGTCTGCCAGCTTGGTCTGGCAAACAGCGCGCTGGTGCCGCCGCCGGTTGCTCCCAAGGCCAAACTGCGTTGAATCGTCGTTCCACACAATTTCAGGGATGTAAGTCTTCGCAGACGTCAAGCACATCGCTCGAACTCTTGGGGTCCCAGTAAGTCGAGTTTGTCGAAACACTGTTCGCCGCACTGATCTCAGTGCCGCCAACGCCCGTTACGTACGGGCTGCTCGCGGGATAATTCACGGCAAGCGCGAACTGCTGCGCAGTCGTCAGGCCGTTCGTGGTGTCGCCGGAGCAGGCAGTCGAACCCTGGTCGCCCGACGCGGCCAGCACCGTCTGCCCCTGTACCGCAGCCTGCGCCAGTTGTGTTTCCAGGTTAGAATGCTCCAAGCGCCGTCTCGCATGCGCCATAGCTGACGCTGATAATCGGCGCAATCTTCTCGTCGATCGCGTACGCAATCGAGTCGAATGCGTTCAAGTTCTCCGCCGTTTCCCGTGTACACAAAATCGATCGTCGCGCCCTTCGCAATCGCTCCAGACCACTCGATATCCAGGTCCGACTCACCCTCATCGCCGGCTCCAAATGGATTGATGGTCGAGCTTCCCGACCCCGGTACCAGCACCATCACCGGATCCTTCACCGGAAGCCCCGCAGCATTCTGAAACGCTTCGATGTCGCTTGCTAGCTACCGCCGACTGCCCGACGATCGCAATCGACTGACCCGTGCCATCGATCCCCGCGCTGTACAGCGGACCGATGTCGTAAGTCGTTGCAATATCACCCGGCGCAAAAAACACATTGCCGGACTGGCTCGACGTGAACGCACGGTGCGTGGAAATGTGCATCGGCCGCGGCCTGAAGTTGCTCAGATTCCGCACCGCCGCAATGGTCGGCGCAATCGCTGTAGGCACCGAAAGCAGCGTGGCCGGAGCAAAATGTGTTTCGCCATCGGTCTTGAAGTAGTGCATCTGGGTTTGGAAGGCCTGTTCCACCTGCCCTGCCGTGCCCGAGAAGCGGATCATGTTCCGGCCGCGCGCCACGGAGTCGATCGCAAATCCCTGCTGCTGCAGCCACGTCTGCACCTTGTCCAGGTCCGCCTGCGCCATGCCAAACCGCGCGCCAAACTGCTCCGGGCTCAGCCACTGGTGATACTGCGGTGAGTTCGGATCCTGCTGCGCCGCAATCAACGCCTGCAGGTCTGCTTCCTGGGCCGCCGAGCGGTTGAACACGATGCTCATGCTATTTAACCTGGCATCGGATGGCATCCGCCCTGCATCGAATTCGGCTTGAACCGAGTGGCTGTTGCGATGCCTTCAGCGGCGAAACAGCAACATTGTTGATCTCGCTTCGAATCCGGGGAGCCGGCGTTTGCGCGGCCACGGCGGTAGTCGCCAGTGCGCAGGCGAGCAATCCACCCGCATACCCGAAGTCTGTCTTGACCTTGAAGCAGCTTCGTAATCATAGCCATCCTTGAAATCGGAACGGTTCGAGACCAGACGTGAGCCGCACTGGCCCATGCTTGAGTCAAGCCCATGTCAAGCTGCCCGGTAAGCGTCCTCGTGAATGGAGGAAAACGCGAAAGCCGTCCGGGCGCGGTGAAGGTTAGGGACACCCCTGAATCATAGTCCAGCATGGAGGCCCACTTTTTAGACTCATAATTGAAATATAAAGTTGTGGAGGATAGTTACTTTAGAAAGCGTCGTCGCCCGAAAATCCCAACCATCCCAGAGGGCCTAAGCCTCTAGAAACTCAGCCGATTCCTCGGTTTCAACTCGCGGGCAGCTAGTTCGACCGATGCAGCACCTTCAACGCCGCTGTGCCCCTGCGCGGAGCCACGTACCCCGTCGCTCGCCACGAGATCGAAAGAGCCTCGCCGTCCAGCAATTTGCGGATCTGCACCCGCGCGTGCTCGCTCCACGGTCCCGACTTGTCCAGCTTCACATAGGCCTGCCAGTGACGCAGGGCGGAACGCGGTTCGCCCTTGCGCTCGAAGGCCAGGGCCAGGTTATAATGCGCATCGGCATACCGGGGTGCCAGCGCGACCGCCCGCTGATACGCTGCGATTGACTCGTCCGGCCGCTCCAGCTCATCCAGCACGTTGCCCAGGTCAAAGAACGCCAGCACGTATCCGGGGTCCTTCACGGTTGCCTTGCGATACAGCTCCTCGGCGCGCGGATACTGCCGGAGATGAAAGTGAATGGTGCCGAGATTGATGTATCCCGGCGCGTAGTCGGGATCGACCTGCAGCATCTCCTCATAGAGTGCGATGGCGCGATGCTTCTCGCCCGCTTCCTCCGCCTGCACCGCCGCCATGAACAGTTCCTGCACTCCGCGGAATTCGTCCTGTACCCGGCTGAGTGCGCACACCGCTGCGATCCCCGTCTGCCGTTCCACGCGCTCAAAATCAAACAACAACTGCCGCCGGATCGGATCCACCATCGCGCCATCGCATCGAAACGCAAGACGCGTCCCCGTACGCACCAGCGATGCTTCCTGCAGCGGATTCGACATCCCTGCCACAGCCTGCATGGCCGCGACCGAATGGCGGATCGACGCTGCCGGCACGTCCTCCTCGCGCAGCGAACGTAGCGTTCTCAGTTGACCAAGATCCTGGAAAGTGTAGGTTTCGCGCTGGCTGATGAGCCCGGCTCTTTCCCACCCCTGGAGCTGGCGGGAACTGATCTGCAAAATTCTCAACACATCCTGGCGGCTAAAGCTGTTCACTCTTCAATGCTCCCGGTGGTTACATCCCGGTGGTCCGCAGGTCCGCAGGATTCGAACTCGGTCCTGAAATATCGATTCCCGATTCTGGTCCAAACTTTCGGATCAGCGTCTGAGAAATCGCTTTCGATCATGTGCCTTTCGCTCGAGTTATGCGGAAGTCACACTACAGCTTGGATTATGCCAAGAATATGCGTGGATAAGACGGGACGAAACAAGATTGCATTAAAAAGGGCGTGGATAACTCGTACCTCATTTGGTTCCAGTGTCATGCCAGATTCCATCTGCACAAAAGCTACACCATTTTTTCCCAGTCTCCCTCTTTGTTTCCGTATCGTCTCTGTCTCCATCGAATCCCGCGGCTCACGCGTCCTTCGTGAGTTCGTAACGCGCCGATTGACCGCGTGTTTCACGCCGGGGCCATGTTATTCCCAGGTAAGGGAACCCCCTATGTTTTAACCTTGGGTTGTGGTAATTTTGTCCCCTCAGCCTTCAAGAGGTTTCTGACTCCTTCTGAGTTTGGTTCCGCTGGCCTATGGATAAATCTGGCAACGACGTGCAGTCCGACCGCACCTTGCGTGACTTGGCACGCTCGTTGCAGGAATCCCAGCGCATCGCCGGTCTTGGCAGCTACGTCCTCGATCTGCAGACCAATCTCTGGTCTTCCTCCGATGTCCTCGATGAAATCTTCGGAATAGGGCGCGATTACCAACGCACCGTCGAAGGCTGGGCGGCGCTGATTCATCCCGATGATCGCGACCAGATGTCCGCGTATTTTGCTGAAGACGTGCTCGGCCGCGACGAACTCTTCGATCGCGAGTACCGCATCATCCGCCAGAAAGATCGCGCCCCCCGCTGGGTCCACGGCATGGGACGCCTCGAACGCGACCAGGCTGGTAAAGCCATCGTCATGCGCGGCACCATCCAGGACATTACCGAAAGAAAGCGAACCGAAGCCGATCTCCGCCAAAGTGAGGAACTCCTTCAGCTTTTTATCAGGCATGCCCCGGCCGCCCTCGCCATGTTCGATCGCGACATGCGCTATATCGCCGTCAGCCGGCGATGGTGCGACGATTTCAATCTGCGCGGTTCAGACATTCTCGGGCGTTCCCATTACGAAATCTTTCCCGATATGCCCCCGCGTTGGCTCACCGTTCATCGCCGCGCCCTCGGCGGCGAAACCATCAAAAGCGATGAAGACCGCTTTGAACGCTCCGACGGCTCCGTGCAGTTTCTGCGCTGGGAGGTGCGTCCCTGGCTTACCGGTACCGGTGCCCTCGGCGGCATCATCATCTTTACTGAAGACATTACCGCCCGCAAGCGTTCTGAATCCCGCCTGCTACTCGCCGCCAGCGTCTTTACGCACGCTTCTGAAGGCATCGTCATCGCTGATCCCACCGGCATCATTCTCGATGTCAATGAGGCCTTCACCCGGATCACCGGCTACAGCCGCGACGAAGCAGTCGGCCTTCGAACCAGTCTGCTGCGCTCTGGCCGGCACAGCAAGGAGTTCTACGCCAACATGTGGCGCGACCTCATCGAGAACGGACACTGGTCAGGCGAAATCTGGAACCGCCGCAAGGACGGCCGCGTCTTTCCCGAGATGCTCACCATCACAGCGGTGCGCGATTCCGCCGGAAACACGCAGCAATATGTAGCCCTCTTCTCTGACATCACCTCTGCGAAAGGAACACCAGAAGGAACTGCAGCGCGTGGCACTGTACGACCTGCTTACCGGTCTGCCCAATCGCGTGCAACTTCGTGATCGCCTGCATCAAGCCATGGCCCAGGCCGAGCGCCGCGGCAGCATCCTGGCTGTCATTTGTCTTGATCTCGACAATTTCAAGGCCATCAACGACCGCCACGGCCACACGGTCGGCGACGAACTCCTCACCACCGTTGCCCATCGCATGAAGTCCGCGATGCAGCAGGAGGATACCCTCGCTCGCCTCGGCGGAGACGAATTCGTCGCCGTCCTTCGCGATTTCGACAATCCTGACCAATGTCTGCAATTGGTCAGGCAGCTTCTTGAAGCCGCTTCCGTCGCCTGTCTTGATTGGCGGCGTGTCTCTTCAGCTCTCCGCCAGCGCCGGTATCGCCTGCTATCCCCAGGCCGAGGATGTCGACGCAGACCAGCTTCTCCGCCAGGCTGCCCAGGCCCTCTATCAGTCCAAGATCAGCGGCAAAAACCGCTACCACTTTTATGACTCCGGGCTCGCCCGCTCCACGCGTGGACATCATGAAGATCTGGAGCGCATCCAGGCCGCGCTTGCTCGCAAGGAGTTCCTGCTCTACTACCAGCCCAAAATGAACATGGCCACCGGTGCCTTCGTTGGCGCTGAAGCTCTCATCCGCTGGCAGCACCCTGATCGCGGACTCCTTGCTCCCGCCGCATTCCTGCCCATCGTCGAAGGCCATGCCGTCGCCCTCGAAATCGGCGAATGGGTCATAGCCACCGCGCTTGCGCAGATGGAAACCTGGGCTCCCTCCGGTCTGAAGATTCCCGTCAGCGTCAACATCTCCGCGCAGCAGTTACAGCAACCCGATTTTCCCGCGCGTCTCCACGACTTACTTGCTGCACACCCCTCCATTGATCCTTCCCGCCTCGAAATTGAAGTGCTTGAAAGCAGCGCCTTGCCCGACATGGCCCAGGTTTCGCAGGTCATTCACACCTGCGGCAAACTCGGCGTCTCTTTCGCTCTCGATGACTTCGGCACTGGCTACTCCTCACTCGCCTTTTTGAAGCGGCTTCCTGTCGACGTTCTCAAAATCGATCAGACTTTCGTCCGCGATATGCTCGACGATCCTGAAGACCTCACCATCGTCGAAGGGATGCTTGGTCTGGCAACTGCATTTCGTCGGCTCGCCGTTGCCGAAGGCGTCGAAACCGTCGAGCAGGGAATCCTCCTTCTCCGCCTTGGCTGCCAGGTTGCGCAGGGCTTTGGCATTGCCCGCCCCATGCCTGCGGCCGATCTTCCTGCCTGGGCCGCCACTTGGACTCCGCACCCACGCTGGACCAATATCACCGTCCTTGATCCCGCCGACCGCCCGCTCCTCTATGCCGGCGCGGAACATCTCGCGTGGGTCAGCGCCATTGAGGCATTTCTTCACGGCAAGCGTCGCGTACCCCCCTCGACCGATCCCACGCAATGCCGCCTCGGAGCGTGGATTGCCGCTCGGGCTTCCTCTTTCGAATCCCGTCCCCCGGTCTACCGCCAGCGTCGCGTCGCTCCACCAGGAACTCCATTCCTGCGGCGTGGACGTCCTCACCCTCCATGCTGAAAATCGCCCTGCTGAAGTCGCCGAGGGAGTAGCTCGCCTCCACTCCATCCGCGACCACCTCCTCGCCCAGTTGAAAGAGCTCTTTACTGGCGAGTGACGCCGTGCTTCCATCGCAGGGGAGAAGGAGCTAAACTGTCTGCAATCAATCAGGCAATCTCCCTTCTCCGTTCCTCCTGCCCTGAAGTCACTCCGTCAACCTCCCCCGACCCTCGCCTCCTTTCGGGCGGATGGAGTATCATTGCGCGAAAATTTCCAACGGTCCTGAAACGTGCTAAATCGCTTTTTTCGAAGCCCTGCGCATTCGCATGGCCTCCGGAAATGAAGACGCTTTATCTCCGATTGGGGGAGAACCACATGAAGAATTTGCACCAGATTGCAGCGCTTTGGGTGGCAGTGAGTCTCGCAACCGTATTGACGGCCTGTGGCGGAGGAGGCGGTGGATCGAGCACTCCCCCTGCCCCATCGCCAAAGACCACGCCTACCGTCACCGTGACCCCGGCTTCCTTCTCCATCACCACGGCGCAGGCCCTGTCGGTCGGCGTTTCGGTCAGCGGAGGCGGCAGCAATCCCGTGCCGACGGGCTCCGTTACGGTGTCCAGTGGGAGCTACACCTCGTCGGCCGCGACCTTGTCCAGTGGTAATGCAACTGTGAATATCCCGGCAGGCTCACTGGCCCTCGGTTCAGACACCCTGAAAGCCGCGTACACGCCTGACTCCTCAAGTTCCTCGATTTACAACACAGCCAACGGCACCTCGGCCGCTGTAACTGTCGCCGCTGTCGTCTCTACCGTGGCAGTGGATCAGGCAAGCATCGGGCCTGCCGTCACCGATCAGCTTCTCGGCATGAATCTGGCTGCCTGGTATGACATCGGAACCAACGCCACACCGATTCTGAACGCTTTCAATGCAGCGGGTATTAAAGCGGTTCGCTGGCCCGGCGGATCTTGGTCTGACGTGTATCACTGGCAAAGCAACACCAATTGCCAAACCCCGCCGAATGGCGGAGGCACTCCGAATTCCAACTCCACCTTCGCAGATTTTGTCAGCGACATCGCAATTCCGGGTGGTTTCGACGTGGCATTAACGGCAAATTATGGCTCCAACAGCGCCTGCACCGGCGGCGGCGATCCCACTGAGGCTGCCTCATGGGTCACGAAAGCTCTGGCTGACGGAATCACGGTAAGCCATATGACAGTCGGGAATGAGGAGTATGGCAATTGGGAAGAAGATCTGCATGCCAAGCCAAATGACCCCACCACCTATGCCAGCGCAGTCGTTGGAACCACCGGCTACTACAGCTTGATCAAGGCGGCCAGTCCCAACACGCTCGTCGGCGTGGATGTGGAAGCAGACAACGTCGTCGGAGGCTGGGATCACACGGTCCTCGCCAACGCCAACGGCTCCTACGATTTTGTTGAATACCACTTTTATCCGCAGGCCCCGGGCTCTGAAAGCGACGCATACCTGGTGCAAAAGGCGGCGCAGGATTTGACGAAGAACATCAACACTGTCAAATCAGAACTCGCCACCGCCGGCAAGCCGGGCACGCCCATCTATGTCGGTGAGATGGGCTCCGTCTATAGCGGTCCAGGCAAGCAGAGCTGGTCGATCACCCAGGGACTCTATGCAGGCCAGGCGCTCGGCGAAATGATGAACGACGGAGTTGTGCGCGCTACCTGGTGGATCGGTTTCGGCAATTGCGACGAAGGAGCGGGTGGGACCGCTCTGGGTAACATGAGCTCCTCGTTGTATGGCTGGCAGACATTTGGCGCCTACAACGTCTTCTCCGATGGACCCACTGACGGTCCTTGTGGTGTTCGCTCAGGTCCCATCGGAACCATGTCGCCTACGGCCCGTGCCTTCCAGCTTTTCAGCAAGGTTGCCGTCAACGGTGAAAGCGCCCTCACTGCAGGTGTCACCGGCGACACCACCAACGTGCGCGCTTATGCGGCCACGCACAGCGGCGGTACCGCGCTGGTCCTGTTCAACCTAAGCCAAAGCGCAAGTGCCCAGGCCACTGTTTCGCTCTCCGCGCAGAACACTAGCTCCGATGTCAGTGTCGAGACCTACAGCAAGGCGATCTACGACCAGTCGCAAACCAATGTCTGGGCCGATCCCACCACGACGGATATGGGAGCGCAGAATCTGCCCGTCACCCTCACCCTCGCTCCATGGAGCATGAATGTCGTGATCATCAAGTAGCGCGGTCAGGACTACGCGTCAACATCAGATCGCATGGCCGGCCGGCAAGGGCCGGTCATTTCAAAGGCACAAAAGCTCAAACGGACACGGTTAATCGACAGAGAGAACGACAATGAAATACTTGAAGCACAATGCAGCGCTTTGGATGGCGCTGACAGTCACAACAGCACTGACCGCGTGTGGCGGCGGTGGCGGAGGAACCACAACACCTCCTCCAGCCACCGCATACACGCTCACCGTGAATACCGCCAATCCGACAACCGGAGTGGGGATGACCGTCTTGCCCGCCGACAACAACGGCGCAGGCAACGGCAGTGCGAGCTTCACACGCACCTATAACGCCGGTACCGCTGTCACCATCACGGCGCCTTCCGCTGCCGGAACCCACAACTTCAGCGCATGGGCCGGATGCACCTCCGCAAGAACCGTGACCTGCAGTATCACGATGAACGCCAATGCAACCGTTACAGCCACCTATACGTCGCCCACCATCACGATTACGCCGAACTCCGCGGTCATCGGCACCCAGGTCCAGTTCAATGCAACTCTTCCCACTGGTGTTACTGGCGGAGTGACCTGGGCCATCGCCGCGCCCTCCGGCAGCACCCTCAGCCCCGGCACCATCACGACCGCCGGCCTCTACAACACGCCGTACCCCGCGCCTGCTTCCATCACCGTGACCGCGACCAGCACCTCCGATACGACTGTCATCGGGACTGCGACCGTTGCACTTGCGCAGCCGGCCGCATCCACAGGACCTGCACTCGCGCTCGACGCGGGAACCGTGACCCACGCCATCAATCCCTACATCTACGGCATGAACGCCTTTCAGCTCGCGCAATCCGAGCAGACCGCCGCCAATCTTCCCATCAATCGCTGGGGCGGCGATGCAACCTCGCGCTACAACTACAAGCTGGACGTCACCAGTTCTGCGAGCGACTGGTATTTCGAAAACCACACCGGCGCCACCGGCCTCCAGGACACAGGCGAATTCAACCAGCAGGTTCAAAGCGACCAAGCCACGGGAACCAAAACCATCGGCACCGTTCCCGTCAACGGATGGGTCGCAAAAGACGGAACCTCCTGCAGCTTTCCCAAAACAACCTTCCCCAATCAAGTCGCCTTCGATCCCTACGGTGGTGTGTGCGGAGATGGTCTCTACCCCAACGGAGTCAGCCAGTGCACCAATGCTGGCGGCTGCAATATCAATGGCGTCCCCTCCACAGCCACCAGCACAGCAGTTGATGCTACCTGGACGGGCGCTTGGGTCACGTACCTCGTCAGCAAATTCGGCACCGCGGCCAATGGAGGCGTCGCCGTCTACGATCTCGACAACGAACCCAGCTGGTGGGATGCCGTCCACCGTGACGTACACCCTGATCCCTTCACCTACGACGAGGTCACCAACAATGGCATCGCCCACGCCGCCGCCATTAAGGCCGCCGATCCAACCGCCGAAGTCAGCGGCCCCGTGATGGATTACTGGTGGGCCTACTTCTATTCGAAAAAAGACATTGAAAGCGGCTGGGGCCACGGTCCCTGCTACGAACCGTGGAGCAATCCCGTCGATCGCAATGCCCACGGCGGCGTCCCCTTCATCGAGTACTACATGCAACAGTTCGCTGCATATCAAAAGGCCCACGGAACGCGCCTTCTCGACTACCTCGATCTCCACACATACTTCGCGCCCAGCAATCTTGCCTTCAGTACCGGAGGCGACACCCAGACTCAGGAGCTTCGCCTCAACTCGACCCGCGTCTTCTGGGATCCCACGTACACCGACCCCAACTTCCCGCAACCCAACTACACCACCGACTCAAACTACACCTCGAACTGCAACACGCCGTTACAAGCACCCGACGTCATTCCGATGATGAAGAACTGGGTGGCCAACGACTATCCCGGCACCAAGCTGGCCATCACTGAATACAACTGGGGCGGTCAGGAAAGCATAAGCGGTGCACTCGCGCAGGCAGACATCCTCGGCATCTTTGGGCGCGAAGGCCTCGACATCGGCACCCTCTGGGGAGCGCCCGATCCCACAACGCAAATCCCCGGCCTCGTCGCATTTGAGGTCTTCCGAAACTACGACGGAGCCATGTCCACCTTTGGTGACGAGGCCATCTCCTCCACCAGTGCCGACCAAGGCAAGCTCTCCGTCTACAGCGCGATGCGCAGCAGTGACAACGCACTCACCGCTGTCGTCATCAACAAGACCTACGGTGACTTTACCAGCACCCTCAGCCTCGCCAACTTCACCGCCGCAGGGCCCGCGCAGTCTTACCTCTATAGCGCCGCAAATCTCAAGGCCATCGTCGCTCAGCCCAATCTCACCGTCACCGCGCCTTCGGGCGGCAGCACCACCAGCACGCTCTCGACTACCTTCCCGGCACAGTCCATCACAATCCTCGTAATCCCCAAATCCTGACATTACATTCGGATTGTCATTCTGGGCCCCGCGCGCTTGGGGCCCCGCGAACATAAGTTCGTGGGGTAAGCGGGGCGAAGGATCTGCTTCTCCAATTCCTAACCTTTTGGTTCACAGGTCTCGCCACAGCATTGCCCGCGCCTGCGTTCCATGGTGTCTAAGTTTTAGAGGGGGAATTGCTGCGATTCGAATCAGATGGAGCCGACGATCGGACTTGAACCGATGACCTGCTGATTACGAATCAGCTGCTCTACCAACTGAGCTACGTCGGCCGATGAAGCGGAGTCCCCGCAAACCCGGTTTGTGGGCACTCGAACGGACACACTACAGGTGCTGCGGTTCGTGTCTCCTTCACGATTGTATCTTTGCACCGGTATTAGGTAAAGCTGGCGTCAGAAGCAGCCAAAGCCTTGCCACCAGCGTCACTTCAATATCCCTTGGGAGAGGAGTCGATCGATTCAATGATGAACATTACCCTGCAGCTCTCCTTCAGAATTGCCCTCGTTTGGGCCGCAGGTTTTCTGATTGCCGTCGCCGTTGAAGCCATGCTGCCTGACCGGGCGGGCTTCACCCTTACCGGGCATCAGAGCACCCTCTTCATTCCCTTTAGCCGCATGGGCTTCTGGACCTGCGTCCTCGCCGCGCTCATTGTCACCGCACTCGTCGTTGGCCGCGCCATGCTCGCCGACATCGGCTGGAACACCTTCCGCTAAAACGAAGTCGCCACCGGATCACCAGCGACGCATCCCAAGCATTCCTTCGCGTAAACTCCCTCCCATGCAGTTCACCAGGCGCCTCCGCGATGCCGTTCGTCGCGGAGACATAACTTCGAGCATCCGCATCTGGAAAAACCCCCGTGTCAAAATCGGCGGTCGATACCGCATGGAAGAAGGCCACATCGAAGTCGACTCCTTTGAGCCCATCGGCTTCCCCGATATCACTCCCGAATTGGCCCGCGCGTCCGGTTTCCTCGGCGTTCTCGACCTGCTCAAAGTTGCCAAACATGGCAGCGGAGACAAGATCTACCTCGTCTGTTTCCACTACATCCCGCCTTCCAGATCCCAATCCCCTCGCGACCCCGCGCCAGCCACGCGGACGTCTTCTTCTGCTCGCAAACCGACAACCTCGCATGCCCCATCCTCACGCGGCAAGAGTGGGAAACAATAAAACCCCAGCGCAATCGTGATCGAACCCCGCCATCCGGCCCCAACTCCGCTGTTACTCTGATCTCACCTCACCCTTCGGTCCTGCCCCTGACCACCAATCCCCAACCCGAACTTCTCCGCAGCGAAGCACCCCCTCGACCCTCCGACCTCACCGCCATCCTGCTCGCCGTCAGCGGATTTACCTGCTGGGTATTCGCCGACAGCATCATCAAATACGTCGGCCGCTCCCGCCTCCCCGCCTATGAAGTCATCGGATTCCTCGGCCTCTTCATCGCCCTCTTCCTCACCGCCTACGCCTCCGCCCGCCACCAGCTCTCCTCGCTTTGGCCCAGTCAGCCCCGCCGCCAACTCGCCCGATCCTGTCTCGACCTCGCCAACAACCTCTGCGTCGTTGTCGCACTCCGCCATGTTCCGCTCACACTCTTCTACATCCTCGTCTTTCTGTCCCCCGCAGTCATCACCATCCTCGCCGCCACCTTCCTCCACGAGAATCCCGGCTTCCGCAAAGCACTTGCCATCGCCATCGGATTCGCCGGCGTCGTCCTCGCTGTCAATCCCTTCAGCTCCTCCCGCCAGGGCGATTGGATCGGCTACGCTGCATGTCTCGTCTGCGTCTCCTGCTTCTCCGTCAACATGGTCTGGTCCCGCATTCTCACCCAGACCGAAACTCCCGAGAGCCTCACCGTCTTCTCCGGAATCGTGCTAGCCGTCGTCGGCTTCGCCTGCATGGCCTGGCATGCCGAGCCCATTACTCCACGATTGCTGCTCGCGCTCCTCGTCACCGGCGCCTGGTGCACCACCGGAAGCATCTGTTTCTTCATAGCCCTCCGTCACACCGCGGCATCCAACGTTTCGCAATATCACTACACCCAGCTGGTCACCGGCGCCATCGTTTCCTTCCTCGTCTTTCACGAACTCCCCACCCTTTGGATGCTCCTTGGAGGATCGCTCATCATCGGCTCCGGCCTCTACATCGCCTTCCTCGCCTCCCGACCCTCCTGATCTCGTCCGCAACCTACGGGATGGGCGCACGACCTGTGATATCCTCATCTTCCTTACCAGTTACAGGGTGTATTTCCCAGCAATTTTGGGTCTTAACCATGCGCCTTCATCGAATCCTGAGTGTCCTGTTTTTGTTGTGTGCAATGCTGTCAGCACATGTCACTTTTGCGCAGGAGTTCGACCGCCTTGACCGGGAAATAGCCGAGACCATGCTGAAAGAGGTGTCGGACGACGTCACTAAGCGCTACTTTGACCCGACTCTCCACGGTCTCGACTGGAATTCCCTTGTTCAGAAGGCCAGGGCGAACATCGAAAATGCTCACGATATGGAAGAGGCCATGGCGCAGATCGAGGGTCTGCTTCAGTTGCTGCACGACTCCCACACCTTCTTGATCCCTCCCCGGCACGCAAATAAGCTCGATTACGGCTGGCGGTTCAAGATCATCGGCATCCGCACCTACATCACAGAGATTCACGCCGGGAGCGACGCGGAGAAGCAGGGCGTTCATCTCGGCGATGAAGTGTTGGCGATCAACGGCTTCAAAGTAGATCGGGAATCTGCCCCCCTGCTGCGGTCCGCGTTGGAAGCGTATCTTCCGCTCAGCAGCGTTGATGTAAAGCTGCGCGACAGTGAAGGCCACGTGCGCGACCTGCGGCTGCTGGCGTCCGTCGCGAAGCAACCCGGCGTTGCGGGACTCAGTTCGTGGGCCCCTCACGATATGCGCCTCAAGGCCGAAGATGCCTGGGACAACGCGCGGGCTGAGGCTGTGGAACTCAGTCCCGATTGGATGGCCATTCGTGTCCCGGCATTTCTCCAGACTGGCCATGAGGTCGACGCCCTGTTCTCGAAAGCTCGGACTCACAAGAAGTTGATTATCGATCTGCGAGGATGCCGGGGTGGCCTCGTCGCCTCGGTTCACGCCTACCTCTCACACATCTTCAATCACGATGTCAGCGTCGGGAAACTGGTCGAGCGTGGCAAGGTGACTCCCCAGACGATCAAGGGCAATGCAAAAAGTGCATTCACCGGCGACCTCGTTGTGCTGGTCGACAGTGAAACAGCATCCGGTGGGGAGATCTTCGCCCGCGTAGTGCAGCTGCAGCAACGCGGTACCATCCTCGGCGATCACACCTCGGGCCTCACCAGGGAAGCGATGAGTATTCCGCATCACGCAGGCATGAATCCGGTTTACTTCTATGGCACTTCAGTCACCATCGCTGACACCGTCATGGCCGACGGAAAAAGCATTGAACATACTGGTGTGTCACCCGACCAGACCTTTCTTCCCAGCCCGGCCGATTTAGTCGCTCACCGCGATCATGTCTTGTCTTTTGGTGCCAGCTTGCTCGGCGTCCAGCTAACTCCCGATCAGGCCGCCAAAGTTTTCGCTCGCCAAAAGCGCTGATTGAGTATCGGATCAGAACGAAGGTTGCCTGCACCTGTTGGGCGGTCTCATTCCACTCGCCCAAAGACCTCTCCCCATTTTGCAGGCAATTACACCCTTCCGGCGCACAATGGAGCCGTGACTTAATTCCATGAATCCAATAACCGTACCCCAAGAGACGGGGCACGGGGAGGGGTACCTGTTAGAGTCCACGCTCTCTGACAGAACAGCGTCCTCTGCGATTCCACCTGAAGCTTCCCATCGAAATCTGCAAGACTAGGAATGCATAGCCGTGACGCCCGAACTGTCCAAAACCTTTCACGCTCCTCTCGAAGCCACTGGCACGTCACTCCGATGGGTCATCGCCCACGTCCCCATCGATCTCAAGAAAGCGTGGCCCATGTGGACGAGCCGCCGTGTCTTCGGCGAGATCAACGGCTTCGCGTTCAAGACCGCGCTGATCCCCGGCACCAAAGGCCAGGGCCACGTCCTCATCGTGAATAAGAAGATGCAAGCCGGAGCAAGCGTCCGCGCCGGAGAACGCGCCCTCATCAAGCTCTCTCCCGACCTCGGCGACGTCGTCATCGATCTCCCGCCCGAATTCGCAAAGATCCTCAAAGCCAATCGCGATCTCAGGAAGTTCTTCGATGCCATGAGCCCGTCCATGCGCAAAGGATTCACCAACTTCATCGCCGATGCCAAGACCACTGAGACTCGCCTCAGACGCGCCGAAGCCATGGCCGAAAGCCTCATGCTCGCCATGGAAGGGGAACTGGAGCCTCCGCCCATCCTGCGCGCCGCTTTCCAGCTTCAGCCCGAAGCCCGTCGCGGCTGGGAGTTGATGACCCCGACGCAGCGCCGTAACCATCTCCTCGGTATCTTCTACGCCCAAACCGTCGACGGCCGCGAACGCCGCGCCGCCAAAGCCATCGAAGGCTGTCTCTCCGTCGCACGCCGTCGATCTCCTTCTTAGCGCCGTCTACACTAACTAGATGGAAGTTCTCTACGGCGTGCACCCCGTCGCCGAAGCCCTCAAGGCAGGTCGCCGCCGCTTCGATCACGTTCTCGTTGCCGCCGAGCGCCACGACGAACGCCTCGCGCGCCTCGTCGCCGACTGCAAGCTCGCCGGTGTCCGGGTTCGCCAGGAACCCCGCGACCAGCTCACGCACCTCGCCGGAACCACGGCCCACCAGGGCGTCGTCGCCCTCGTCCGCGCGCAGGAATTGCTCGCTATCGAAGACCTCTTCACCGCGCCCGATCCGTCGCAGCCACGACTGCTTCTCGCACTCGACGGCGTCGAAGATCCACAGAACCTCGGCGCACTGCTCCGCGTTGCTGACGGAGCCGGCGTCGATGGCATCGTCCTCACCGAACGCCGCTCCGCGCCCCTGAGCCCCGTAGCCGTGAAAGCCAGCGCCGGTGCCACCGAACACCTCCGCATTGCTCGCGTCGTCAATCTCGTCCGCGCCCTCGAAGAGCTGAAGCAGCAGAACATCTGGGTCATCGGCCTCGACGAACGCGGCTCGTCCGACTACGACCAGTTCGACCTCACCGGCGACTGCGTCCTGGTCCTCGGCCGCGAAGGCGCCGGTCTTCACGACCTCGTTCGCCGCACTTGCGACCATCTGCTCCGCATCCCCATGGCTGGCGGTGTCAGCTCCCTCAACGTCTCCACCGCTGGAGCAGTCGTACTCTACGAGGCCGCTCGTCAGCGCCGCGCCGCTACCCGCAAGCCCGCCGATGCTCGCTATGACGCCGCTGCGCCGTCCAAGAAGAAACAGAAAGGCCTAGGTTCATGAAGTTGTTCCTTGCCCGCGCGCTGGCGATCACCTCACTCGCCGCGCTCCTGGCCGCAGTTCCCGGCAGATCGCAGACTCCACTCAATCCCAGCCCCGTCGATCAATCCGGCCAGCCACAACCTGCTCCTCAGCCCGAGAAGCCAGCAGGCAAAGTCCTCTTCCAGCGCTCCCTCGACGCCAACGGCAACACAGTCAGCGCCACCGGCCCCGCGGCAAAACCCGCCGCTGCCTCCAGCGCCCCATCCGTCGACGATGCCGAGCGCAAATCTGTCAGCGTCACCGGCCTCGATCTCGACGTCCGTCTCAACACCGCCGCTCAGCAACTCGCCGTCCGCGCTCTCGTCACCGTGCGCAACACCGGAGCCGCCCCTCTGTCGCGCATTCCTCTCCAGATATCCTCTTCCCTCAACTGGGAGCGCATTCGTATCGCCGGCCGGGACGCATCCTACACGGTCGTCACCATCAACTCCGACTCCGACCACACCGGCCAGTTGCACGAAGCCGTCATTCCCCTCGTCGAGCCGCTGGCCCCGGGCGCAGCCGATCAGCTCGACGTCATCTACTCCGGCACCGTCACTCCCACTGCGCGCCGATTGCTCTCCGTAGGAACACCGGAAGACTCCGCGTCCCACTCCGACTGGGATGAGATCAGCCCCCCCTTTACCGGCCTGCGCGGCTTCGGCAACGTCATCTGGTATCCCGTTGTCAGCGTGCCGGTCATCATCGGTGACGGAGCGCGCCTCTTCGACGAAATTGGCCGCCAGAAACTTCACTCCGCGGGAACTTCATTCCATTTGCGCCTGACCGTAGAGTTTCCCCACGGACAAGCTCCGACCATTGCCGCCATCAATGGCAACGCAATTCCGCTGAAGGCCGTCGATTCACAAACCGCGAATTCCGACCTGCCCGGCATCGCCACCGCCGACACCGGCCCCACCACGCTCACCTTCGAGTCGCCAAGCCTCTTCATCACCACCGGAGCAGCGCATCCGGGCACTCATCTCACCGTCTACACTAGTCCCGAGGATGATCCGGCTGCCCAAAACTGGCTGACGGCCGCGACGAGCGTGTCTCCGATGATCGAACGCTGGCTCGGTCCCACTCCACGCACCCAGCTCACGGTCCTCGATTTGCCGGATCCGGAAGACGTGCCGTGGGAATCGGGACCTCTACTCGCAATCCCCTTGCGCGGCGCATCGTCCGATCAACTCGCTTCGGTCCTCGCACACGCCATGACGCACGCGTGGATGGCCCCCGATCCCTACTGGCTCAACGAAGGCACGGCCAATTTCATGGGCACGCTGTGGGATGACCATCTGCACCACCGCGATCAGGCTCTCGGCACGCTTGAGGCCGGCCGGCCCGCGTTGGCGCTCGCCGAACCCCCCAGTCCCGGTGAAGGCGCAGGCCAGCCCCTCGCGCATGCCACTTCGCCCGTCTACTACCGAACCAAGGCCGCATACATCCTGTGGATGCTTCGCGACCTCGTCGGCGACGACGCCCTCGCCACCGCTCTCCGCGCATTCAATACTGCCGCCGACAGTGACCGATCCAGAATAACCAGCGATTCATCGGCTTCGTTTCAAGCCGCCTTGATCTCCGCCGCACCCAGGGCAAATCTCAAGTGGCTGTTCGCCGACTGGGTCGACGCCGACCACGGCCTGCCCGACCTCACAATCGACAAGGTATTTCCCAACGCCGTCCAATCCGGCAACTGGCTCGTTTCGGTCACCGTCTCGAATGCCGGCTTTGCGGCCGCTGAGTTTCCCTTCACCGTGCGTTCAGCTACCAACACCACCACCGAACGCGTCTTCATTCCTGCTCGCGGAACCGTCACACCCCGCCTGCTCGTGCAGGGCAAGCCGACTGAAGTCCAGGTAAACGACGGAACCGTTCCCGAAATTCAGGCGAGCCTCCACATCACTCACCTTGACCAGCCACCCGACGTCGAACCGGCAACCACCGCGCCGCAATAGCAGAAGATCGGCGTTCGTGCACAATCGACTACTCTCAACCGGTCCGTCATCTCCATCCAAAGATTGATGCGCCGACATGGATCGTATCCTTAGGATTGGCAAAACATGGAGGCCCTCCCCCAAACCAAACGGCAGATGGGCGTGTGGGCGGCCACAGCGGTCGTCACCGGCGAAGCTATCTCGCTTGGCATCTTCCTCACGCCCGCGGGGATGGCGCGTTCGCTGGGCTCGCCTGCGCTGCTCGCTGCTGTCTGGTGCGGCATGGCGCTCCTCACTCTGGCTGGTGCTCTTTGTTTCACTGAGCTCGCCATTCGCAATCCCCACGACGGCGGCGAGTATCTCTACCTCCGCCGTGGTTTTGGCGCCCGCGTGGCCTTCCTCTACGGCTGGATGGCCGCCATCGTCATGTATCCCGGCGTGGCCGCCGCCCTCTCCGTCGGCACGGTCCCGTATCTTCAGGTACTTCTTCCCATTTCCACCCCGGTAGCGAAAGCCCTCCCCGCGTTGATTCTGATAACACTCGGCGCACTCAACTACTTCGGCGCAGGATTTAACAGCGGCGTCATGACCGCGCTGAACTGGCTCAAGGTTCCCGTCCTTGCGGCCCTCGTGGGATGGGCATTCCTCTCCGGGCACGCCACGATGGCCAACGTCGCTCCGTTCACCGCGCGTCGAGCTGGCTCCGACCCATTGATTGACGCCATCGCTGGAGCTACCGTCAGCGCCTTCTTCTGCTTCGGCGGCTGGTGGGAAGCCGGAAAGATCGCAGGCGAGGTCCGCAACCCATCGCGCAACCTCGCAGTTGCCTTTTCCGGCGGAGTGCTACTTGTGACAGCAATCTACTTGCTGCTCAGCTTTGCATTTGTTGCCGTGGTTCCCATGCAACGGATTCAGTCCAACACTGCCTTCGTCGCCGTCTTTGGCCAGGCGCTCTTCGGTTCTGCCGGAAGCCGCGTGCTTTCGATGTGTGTCGCGCTCTGCGTCTTCGGTGGACTATCCGTGCTCAGCATGGCCGTGCCGCGCGTCACCTATGCGCTCGCTCTTGGTGAAGCGGGAGGCGCAAAGCGAGGTGGACTTCTTTCGGCATTTGCGCGCCTGCATCCGCGCTCTGGCACCCCCGCCAACGCAGTTCTGTTGCAAACGGGCATGGCGCTCCTCGTCCTTATGCTTGGCGCCTTCGACCAAATCCTTGCCTACATCATCTTTTCCGCCGTCGTCTTTCTCGCCCTCACCGTTGCCACGCTGTTTCGGACCATCACGCCCGTGCGTCGCTGGTGGTATCCGCTTGCGCCTATCGTCTTCATTGCTGGCAGTGGGGTGCTTGCTATCATGCTCCTCATGCACAACCCCGCCTCCGCACTTCTTGGCGCGGGCGTCGTGCTTCTCGGCTTGCCGGTTCGCTGGCGCCTCACAAAGCGTGGCGAAGTGCCATCCTCCATTGCGGCCGATTCGATTTCTCCCTGATTTCTATCAATCCCCACTTGATCGCTGGATACTGAGAGCTGACAACTGATCACTGACAACTGGAGAACCCCATGCCCCACATCCCTCTTCCCCCTGAACACATCGGCATTCGCGGCGCAATGGCCTTTCGGCCTGAAACGGCGCGCCCCCTCAACGATCTCGTCGAGGTCCTGCTCACAGGACCAAGCACTCTAAGCAAAGGTGAGCGCGAACTGATCGCCACCTATGTCTCCAGCCGCAACTGCACCCATTTCTGCGCCAGCATCCACGGCGCCATCGCAGCCGCCCACCTCGGCGGTGATGAAGCGCTGGTCAAACAGGTGAAGACCGACTTCACGCAGGCCGACATCAGCCTCAAACTCAAGGCGCTGCTCGTCATCGCCGGCAAGGTCCAGAAGGATGGAAAGCTCGTCACCGCCGCCGACGTTGAAGCCGCACGTAATCTCGGCGCCACCGATCTCGAGATACATGACACTGTCCTGATTGCCGCCGCCTTCTGCATGTACAACCGCTATGTCGACGGCCTCGGCACCGTGCAACCTGACGACGAAGCTCTTTACCGTGAACGCGGCCGCATGGTCGCCCGCAACGGATACGTGAACACCAGCAAGGAATACCTCGGCAAAGCCGAGGAAGTTCACAGTTGACCACTGATCCCTGACCCCTGGAGGTCCCGATGCCGCACATCAATCTTCCCGAAGGCTATCCCGGCATCAGTGCCGGCTTCACCTATCGCCCCGAGACCGCAAAGCCCATGCGTGAGCTCGCCGACATCCTGCTCCACCAGCCCAACTCGCTCGCCCCCGGCGAACGCGAACTGATCGCCACCTATGTCTCTTCGCGCAACTGCACAACCTTCTGCGCGCTCAGCCACGGTGCCGCCGCAACAAGTCATCTCGGAGATGCATCAATCGCCGAGAAAGTGAAGACGAATTTCCTCGACGCGCCCATCAGCGACAAGCTCAAAGCCCTTCTCACCATCGCCGGAAAAGTCCAGCAGGACGGCAAGCTGGTCACCGAAACAGATGTGAAGGCCGCGCGCACTCTCGGCGCAACAGATCTCGAAATCCACGACACCGTCCTGATCGCCGCTGCCTTCTCCATGTACAACCGCTATGTCGATGGCCTCGCCACCGTGCAACCGACCAATCCTGGAATGTACGCGCAGATGGGGAAGCATCTCGCCGAAGAAGGCTACACCAAGCCCTCAATCCGCCATCCCGTCACCGCATCATGAGCCTCGATAAAATGCAACTGAAGAGTTGCGCGGTGCAAAAGAATTGACCATCCAAGGAAGGGATCCGAGTTCTTGCCGCGACATCGTTTTCCCTGTTCCCTAGTCCTTTGTCTCCCGCATTCCTCGCCTTCACCTTGAACCAGATCGGCGTCCCCTTGAATCCAAACGCATCGCGAATCTGATTCTCAAGAAAACGCTCGAAAGCAAAATGTAATTTGATGTCGCGATCCGTAAACAGCACAAACGTGGGCGGCGCCACCGCTGCCTGCGTCATATAAAAAATCCGAATCCGCTTGGCCATCGGCACCGGCGCGCGCTGAAAATCAATCTTCTCGAGAAACCGGTTCATCTGCCCCGTCGTCACGCGCTTGCGCCGCTCCGCCGCCACAGACTTCACTTCCTTCAGCACGCGCGGCATTCCCTTTACTTCGAGTGCCGAAAGAAAAATCACCGGCGCATAATCCAGATACTTCAACGCTCGCCGCAACTGCTGTTCGAAAATCTCGCGATCGGCGGCGGGTTTCCCGTCCGTGCGCCCCGTCGTCACCGCATCCCACTTGTTCACGACGATGATGACGCTGCGCCCGCTTTCGTGCGCATAGCCGCCTATCGTCGCGTCAGCGCCCGGTCACACCTTCCGTCGCGTCGATCACCAGCAGCGCGACATCCGCCGCTTCCAGGTGCCGCCGCGCCATCACCACGCTCATCTTCTCGGCCATCAGGTGCGTCTTGCCCTTGCGCCGGATGCCCGCCGTATCCACAAAGCGCAGTGTGTCGCCTTCAAACTCGATCGCCTCATCCACCGCATCGCGCGTAGTGCCGGCAATCGGCGAAACGATGGCGCGCGAAGTTCCCGTCAGCGCATTCAGCAGCGTCGACTTGCCCACGTTCGGCCGCCCGATGATCGCCACCGCCGTTTCCCGCTGCTCAAATTCGCCGTGGGTACGAATCAATCCCCTTGCCGATTCGTCTTCCTCGCCCGGTTCGAGCAGGCCGTCCCTCGGATATCTCAGCTTCCTCGGCGATTTCTTCCGCAGTCTCCGCTTCCGTCACTGGAATCGCCTCGCAGATCGCGTCCAGCAGATCGCCGATTCCCAACGCGTGCTCCGCGCTGATCGCGTACACGTTCTTGATCCCAAGCTGGCGGAAATTCTCCGCGGCATAGGCCATCGCCTCGCCCTCGATCTTGTTCACCGCCAGAAACACAGGCTTCTTGCTGCGTCCCAGCAGCCGCACCAGGTCGTAGTCCGGACTGGCCAGCTCCGTGCGCGCATCCACCACCATCACCAGCGCCTGCGCTTCCTCGAGCGCCACCTTCGCCTGGTTATAGATCTCCGTCGGAATCAGCTCCGGGTCATCGGGAACAATCCCGCCCGTGTCCACCAGTCGGAATCGCCGCCCCATCCACTCGTATTCGCCGTAGATGCGGTCACGCGTAATCCCCGGCTCGTCGCCGACAATCGACCGCCGGCTCTTCGTCAACCGGTTGAATAGCGTGGACTTGCCCACGTTGGGCCGGCCAACGATCGCCACCAGTGGCAGCGCTTCCGCTCCGGGCCGCGCGGGAATTACCGATCTGCGATACGTTGGCAAAGCACTCTCCAAATCCAGGACGTCTCTTCCAGTCTACCGTTGAAGAAGGCTGTGCCCCCATTCAGGGAACCCTCTGGGCGGCGACATTTCGCGATAAAGCGGCCTCGTACATTGCCAACGATTGCAGAAGGACATCGACGACAGACCGTCAACGTCATCAGGACCTATGATGGAAACAGCACCTGCCGCCGATGGCCTCCTCCCAAACCTCAACCCGCACCCTGCCCACGCTCCACGAGTTCTTCTCGCCCGGCGGCATCCTCTGCCAATCTCCGCTCCCCTACGAGTACCGCCCCGGCCAGCTCGAAATGGCCAAAGCCGTCGAACGCGCCCTCACCGAGCGCCGCCACCTCATCGTCGAGGCCGGCACCGGCACCGGCAAAACCCTCGCCTACCTGCTTCCCGCCCTGCGCACCGGCCAGCGCATCATCGTCTCCACCGGCACCAAGGCCCTGCAGGACCAGCTCTTCTTCCGCGACGTTCCCTTTCTCGAATCGCTCCTCGGCGCCCTGCGCGTCTGCTACATGAAGGGCCGCGCCAACTACCTCTGCCGCCACAAGCTCGTCGCCCTGCGCGACCAGCCCGATCCTCTCCGGCCTGGAAGAGATCGACCAATTCCGCCAGATCGCCGAGTGGGAGCAGACCACCGAAACCGGCGACCGCGCCGAGCTCTCTGAACTGCCCGAGTCCAGCGCCCTCTGGCACAAGCTCGACGCCCGCAGCGAAGCCTGCCTCGGCACCACCTGCCCCGACTACCGCCGCTGCTTCATCACCGAGATGCGCCGCCAGGCCCTCGAGTCCGACATCATCATCGTCAACCACCACCTCTTCTTCGCCGACCTCGCCGTCAAGCAGCAGGCCGCCGGCGCGCCCGACGCGGGCATCCTTCCCGAGGCCGCCGCCGTCATCTTCGACGAAGCCCACGAGCTCGAAGAGGTCGCCTCCAGCTACTTCGGCCTCGTCCGTCTCCAACATCCGCTTCGAAGAGCTGGCCCGCGACACCGACGTCCTGCTGCGCGGCAAAGAAGGCGCCGACAAGACTGCCCGCCGTCAACCCAGCAACTCCGCGACCGTGCCCGCATGTTCTTCTGCCAGCCTGCCCATGATGGCGACGGCCGCCAGCCCTTCGACGACCGCGAAGAGTTCCTCGAAACCTCCGGCGACCTCTACCTCGTCGCGTCCGCACTACCCTCCGCCGCCTCGAAGCCGAGATGGAACGCTCACCGACATCGACGAAGCCCCGGCCTGCGCAAGCGCGTCGCCCGCCTCCGCACCGAGCTCGAATTCCTCCTCGAATCCAACGCCAGCAACATGGTCTACTGGATCGAGCGCCGCACTCGCTTCGCAGCGTGAACGCCGACAAATCCGCCCCCCGCATCGCGGCCGAATGCGCTCGCAATCCCGGCACCACCTTCCTCCAGGCCACGCCCATCGACGTCTCCGAGCTGCTCCACGAACTGCTCTTCGAGACCATCCCGACCGTCGATCCTCACCTCGGCCACGCTCACCGTGCCAGGGCGGCTTCGAGCACATCCGCAAGCGCCTCGGCCTCGACCGACGCCCGCGAACTCGTCGTCCCCTCGCACTTTCGATACGGCAAGCAGGCCCTGCTCTATCTCCCGCCCAACATGCCCGACCCACGCGATCCCGAATTTCCTGAAGCCGCCGCCGAACTGCATCCGCCGCGTCCTCGAGATCACCCGCGGCCGCGCCTTCTGCCTCTTCACCAGCTACGCCCAGATGCGCGACCTCTACGAGCGCCTCCTGCCCGTGCTCGACTACCCGCATCCTTCTCCACGGCACCGCGCCGCGCAAAGCCCTGCTCGAAGAGTTCCGCTCCACGCCCAACGCCGTCCTCTTCGGCACCTCCAGCTTCTGGCAGGGCGTCGACGTGCAGGGCGAAGCGCTCAGTTGCGTCATCATCGACCGCCTGCCCTTCGCCGTCCCCAGCGACCCCGTCGTGCAAGCCCGCATGAACGCCATCGAAGAAGCCGGCGGCAACCCCTTCTTCGACTACCAGGTCCCCTCCGCCGTCCTCGACGCTCAAGCAAGGCTTCGGCCGCCTCATCCGCTCGCTGGAAGACCGCGGCGTCCTCGTTCTTCTCGACCCCAGAATCCGCAAGCAGCGCTACGGCCAGACCTTCCTCCAGAGCCTCCCCCCTTACCGCATGACCGCAACGATCACGGACGTCGAGGCGTTCTTTGAAAGGGCACAACCAACTTCGCAAGAAGAGAACTCTGGCTAAGCTAAGCTAAGCAATCAGTCAAAAAGGCGACCCATGGCTATACCTGATTTTCAGACGTTGATGCTGCCGGTTCTCAAGCTTGCGGCGGAAAAAGAGTGGCGCGTGGCAGACACAGTTGAACGTCTCGCCAGCGACTTCAACTTGTCTCAAGAAGACCGGACAGCCTTGTTACCGTCTGGACGCCAAACCACATTCTCGAATCGAGTAGCTTGGGCGAAATCGTACTCGTTCAGGCGGGGCTTATACAACCAACAGCAAAGAGGGCGCACTTCATCATCACCGACGAGGGAAAGAATGTTCTGGCCAACCCGCCTGATCGCATCACCATAAAGTTCCTCAATCAGTTTCCGGAGTTCAGAAAGTTTCGGGAACCGAATGAGCCTGAAGTGGTTCCAAGGGACGTGGTCACACCTGAATCGGTTCAAGACACCTCTTTAACACCTGACGAAGTCATCCGGACTGCGCATGCGCAGCTCGAACAGCAAAATTGCTCGTTAAGATCCGCGTCGGTACTCCAGCTTTCTTCGAAAGTCTGATTGTCCGTCTCTTGTTTGCGATGAAATACGGAGGGTCCGTTACAGAGATCAATAAGGCATTGATTGGGGGAAGTGGAGAAGTTGAGTTGATGGTGTCATCGATCAGGACCAACTAGGCCTCGATAGGATATACATCCAAGCAAAGCGGTACGCGGACGGAAACACCGTTGGTGCGGGTGCAATTCGAGACTTCTTTGGAAGCCTTGATCGTTTTGAAGCAACCAAGGGGCTCTTTGTGACCGCGTCTACTTTCACGGCGTCAGCTCGTGAAACGGCAGCGCTGCTGAGCAAGAGGATAGTCCTCGTTGATGGCACCCAGTTAACTCGCCTTATGATCCGGCATAACGTCGGATGTCGGGTTGAAGAAATTCTTGCTATCAAGACAATTGATGAAGAGTTCTTCGAGTAGATTGCTTCTATCAATGAAAATAACCCCCACCGACGCTCTCATCATCATCGACGTACAAAACGACTTCTGCCCGGGCGGTGCACTCGCGATCGCAAATGGCGACGCCGTCATCGAGCCCATCCACCGCGCCGCCGCGCACTTCCGGCACATCATCCTCACCCAGGACTGGCATACCCCTGACCACAACTCCTTCGCCTCGGCCCACTGCGGCAAAAAGCCCTTCGAGCAGATCGAAACCGGCTATGGCCCGCAAACTTTATGGCCCGACCATTGCGTTCAGGGCACTCGCGGAGCCGACTTCCATCCCGCCCTCCAGCTCACCCACCCCGAACTCTGCCGAGCTGAACTCATTTTGCGCAAAGGTTTCCGCGGCACCATCGACTCCTACTCCGCCTTCTTCGAGAATGACCGCACCACTCCCACCGGCCTCGCCGGATACCTGCGCGAACGCGGTCTCACCCGCGTCTTCCTCGCCGGTCTCGCCTACGACTACTGCGTCGGCTACTCCGCCCTCGATGCACGTCGCCTTGGCCTCGATGCCATCATCCTCCGCGACGCCTGCCGCGCCATCGACCTCGACGGCTCCGTCGCCACCATCGAGCGCGAATTCGCCACCACCGGCGTTCGGCTGATTAACACCGCCGAGCTCTCTCACTGATCCAACGACCTGCAGCACGTAAAATTGCAGCAGGCCCACTCGCATGTCCCGCAATTTCTACATCCTCGCCGCCGCGCTCGGGTTCTTCGCTCTCGTCGCGGCGGGCATGACGTTCGTCCCATCCAGCTTTCAGCCCGGTCTGCCGGCCAACGGCTCCCTGTGGCGCACCGTTGCGCTGCTGATGATGCTCGCCGCCCTCGCCTGTGCCCTGATCGCCGTCATGAGCAACCTCTTCGAGCAGGTCGATCGCCGCAGCGAGCAGCAGCGCCAGGATGCGCGCCGCAAACGCAAAGACGCGCCTCCTCCGACCGACCAACATTGATACCAAAGACCTTGCGAGCATCGTGAGATGCCCCGGTCGCCCAAAGAACTAAAATGAAAGCAGTCGGGGACCATCCCGCAACAGGACGTGATCGCTGATGTTTGAAGTTACCGTGGAGGGCGGCTTTTCCTCCGGGCACTACCTTCGCAACTATCGTGGCAAGTGCGAAAATCCGCACGGGCACAACTACAAGGTGCGCGTCACGCTCCATGGCAACGAGCTCGACGAGGCCGGCCTGCTGCTCGACTTCAAGTTGCTCAAGCAGGTGATGCGCCCCGTCATCGATCACATCGATCACCAGATGCTCAACGAGCTCGAGCCATTCACCGTACTCAACCCCTCCGCCGAAAATATCGCGAAGTATTTCTACGACCAGACTAACGAGCAACTAGCCGAGATGACCAAAGGCCGCGTCCGCGTCAAAGACTGCACTATCTGGGAAACCGACACCACCACGGCAACCTACTTCGAATGAAATCTTTCTCGAAGCGACGTCACGTGTCGGGCACGACTTCAGTCGTGCCAAAAAGATCCAAGGAGAGATGAGAGGTTTTAACCCCTCAAGTATTTCAACGGACATACTGAGGCCGGCTGGGAGCAACCCAGTCACCAACTGAAGACTGAACGACTGTTTCAGGGTTTCGTCTGGTGCTTCGCGCAAAAGCTCCGCCGAAAACAATCAGCGGAGTGATCGTTGACCATCCCCGCCGCCTGCATCCACGCATACACAATCACCGGCCCCACAAACTTGAAACCCCGCCGCCTCAGCTCTTTCGAAATCGTGACCGACAGCTCCGACTCCGCCGGTACCGGTCCGGAATTCTGAATCGGCTTCCCACCGACAAATCCCCACACCCACGCCGAAAAATCCATGCCTTCGTTTTTCATAGCGAGGAAGATCCGCGCTCCCTGAATAGTGGCCTCGATCTTCGCGCGAGCCCGGATGATGGCCGGGTTCTCCATCAATCGCTCAATATCGGCTTCTTTGAATCTCGCGACCTTCACCGGATCGAACTGCCGGAAGGCTTTCCTGAATTCATCGCGCTTGCGCAATACGGTAATCCACGCTAGCCCCGCCTGAAATCCCTCCAGCATCAGGAGTTCCCAAAGCGCGCGGCTATCAAACTCCGGCACCCCCCACTCAGCATCGTGGTAGGCGCGCAACAGCGGATCGCTCTCTGCCCAACGACAGCGCAGTTTCTCGTTCATATCCGCATGTTAATGCGAAGATCCCACTAATTCATCTCTTTTGATTTTGACTTCAAATAAAGATCGAATGGAATCTCAAAGTAGAACAGCTCTTCGCCGTCCGCGTTACGCAGTTCATGCAGGTGCAGCTTGGCGCCTTGCAGAGGATGATCCAACTGCGACACATCGTAAAACAGGAATCCCGCGCGCGTAGTATGCGGCTCTACTACCAGCGCCTGGTATTCAAACTGGTCGAAATCTTCCTCGACCTCCTTGTTGCTGGCCTTCGGCTTCATCTTGATCGAAGGCAGCGGACCAGGCAATGGGATCTTCTTGCCTTCGCGCTCCGCCCGCGTCATCAGCCGCTCCACATCTTCCGGCTCCGCCGCCTGAATTTTGTCTCCGCCTGCGGTGTAGAAGAGAATGCGCGCATCCCGGAGCGAGATCGGCTTGTCACCCAGGTTCGTAACGATCAGCCGCACCGGCATCACGCCATGCGCCAGGTAATCCACGCGGAAAATGGATTCCTTTTCCTTCGTGTCGTACGGCTCCACCGCAATCGCGACATGTTCCTTCTCGTGGACCTCGACCGCCGGATAGGTATTCGCCGGCTGCACCGGCGGCGCTTTGTGATCGCTGGCTCCGGCGTTTACGGCCAGTCCAATCGCCAGAAGCGTCAGCGGAAAAGCGATCCTCATCGCGTTCGACTGTATCATTTGAGGGTTAGACCGGGGGAAGGCGAATTCCGTCTCGCATGGTTCTCTTTTTCTATAACCTCGCGCTGCTCGCGGCCTTGGTGGCCGGCGCTCCGTGGTGGCTGTGGCGCATGGCAACCACGCAGAAGTATCGCGAAGGACTGGGCGAGCGCCTGGGCCGAGTGCCGCAGAGGCTCAAAATCGTCCGAGCAGATGAAAAGCCCGTCGTCTGGGTTCATGCTGTTTCGGTCGGCGAGGTGCTCGCGGTCAGCCGCCTGGTGCAGGAAATCGACGCTGCTCTTCCCGGTTTCCGCCTCTTGATCTCCACCACCACGCGGACCGGCCAGGATTTGGCGCGAATGCGCTTCGGGACCGAACGGGTTTTCTATTGTCCGCTTGACTTGCATTGGGCTGTTCGGGCTTACGTCAAGGCGCTCAAGCCGCGGATGCTGATTCTCGCCGAAACCGAATTCTGGCCCAACCTCCTCAACGCATGCTTCCGTCGAGATATTCCAGTCGTGGTTGTCAATGCCCGCATCTCCGACCGCTCCTGGCCGCGCTACCAGATGCTGCGCAGTCTGTGGGGACCGATCCTCGGCCGGATCAGCACCGTTTTGGCACAAACCGAACTCGACGCCCAGCGCCTGATCGCTCTCGGTTGCGATCCGCAAAGCACCAGCGTGTCTGGCAATTTGAAGTTCGATGTGCGCGCGGCTAAGGAAGCGGAAGCGACAAAGCTTTTAAGGGTTCTCGGCAAAAACCTTCGCTTCCTCGTTGCAGGCAGCACGCTTGAAGGTGAAGAAACGGCGCTGCTCGCAGCATGGCCGAGCCTGCTTGCAACCGAACCTCGCCTCGTCATGGTCCTCGCTCCGCGGCATCCCGAGCGCTTCGCAGCTGTGTCTACCCTTCTTCAAAATTCCGGGTTCGCGTGGACCAAACGCTCGGATTGGAAAGGGAACTCAACGAGCACCAACGCGCCGTTCGAGCCTGGTCAGATCGTTTTGCTCGACACCATCGGGGAACTGGCATCTGCGTATTCCATCGCGACCATCGCCTTCGTGGGCGGCGGCCTCATCCACGCCGGTGGACACAACCCGCTCGAGCCCGCGCAATTCGGCGTGCCCATCGTGATGGGGCCGCACTACGCAAACTTCCGCGCCATCGCAGACGACCTTCGCGCGCACAACGCCATCCGCATTGCTTCAAGCGACGAGCTGGCCGATTCCATCGCAGCCCTGCTATCCAGTCCCCGCGATGCCCAGTCGATGGGCGAGCGCGCTCGCCATGTCTTCGAGCAGCAAGCCGGCGCAACCGAGCGCTCCATTGAGGCGTTGCAGAAGATTCTTTATCCCCCTTCGGAAGTGCTGCAAGAACTCAGCCGGTCAGCGAATATCGAGGGGGCGATATGAAGCGCCCCTTTTTGCTGCCGGTGGTTCCGCTCTACGCAGCCGGCCTCGCGCTGCGAGAACTCAGTCTCTATCGCGGCTGGGAACCAGTTCGGCGCCTCCGCTACCCCGTCATCAGCATCGGCAATCTCTCCACCGGTGGCTCCGGCAAAACGCCGCTCACCGTCACACTGGCCCGTCTGCTCTCTGCACGCGGCTTTCACGTCGACGTCCTCTCGCGCGGTTACGGCCGGAAAAGTCGCGAGCCCGCCCGCGTCCTGTCCGATGGTACCGCCGATCGATACGGCGATGAGCCGCTGTTAATCGCACGCGAAGCAGGCGTGCCCGTCTATGTCGCCGAGGAGCGCTACAATGCCGGCCTTCTCGCGGAATCCAATACATCGAACAACGCGCAGGTCCACGTCCTGGATGACGGCTTTCAGCACCGCCAGCTCCACCGCGACATCGACATCCTGCTCGTCAATCGTGAAGACTGGCACGATCACCTTTTGCCCGTAGGAAATCTCCGCGAGACCTTGAATGCAGCCAGGCGGGCCAGTGCGCTCGCCATTCCATCCGGCGATTCCGCATTCGAAGCCGAACTCCGCGCATGGGGATGGACCGGTCCAATCTGGCGACTGCGCCGCCGCATGGAAGTCCAGCATGTCACGGGCCCCGTCGTGGCCTTCTGCGGCATCGCCCGGCCCCGCCAGTTCTTTGCTGGCCTCGAAGCTAATGGCGTAACGCTCGCTTCTCGAGTTCCGTTTTCGGACCATCACCGATACACGCCCCGCGACATCGAGAAGCTCGTCGCGACCGCCCGCTCCAAGGCCGCCACCTCCTTCATCACGACAGAGAAAGATGATGCACGACTTGCCGGTCTCGCCTCACAGTTTCCTTCGTCGCTTCCACTTAAAACAGCACGCCTCTCGCTCTCCATCGAAGATGAATCGCAAGTGTCGGAATGGCTCGTTGGCAGGCTATGGGCGAACCAAACACTTCAATCGCTGTGAGAAAATGAAACTTTGCAAACCCAGTCCAAGTTCCGCCTGCTCGTGGTCCGTCTCGGAGCCATGGGCGACATTCTCCATGCCCTTCCGGCAATCACTGCCTTGCGCATCATCCACCCCGAGTGGACGATCGAATGGGTGGTTGAGCCCACCTGGCGCGCTCTCCTCGCCTCTACACAAAGTACCCAGCGCGATACGTTCAACGATCGTCCCATGCAGCCCCTGGTCGATCGCATCCACATCGCATCGTCAAAACAATGGCGCAGAACTCCGCTCTCCGGTAAGACGCGCCGCGAAATCAACGCGCTCCGTCGCGCTCTCAAGAACGAGCGCTACGATGCCGTCCTCGATCTCCAGGGAGCTCTCCGCTCGGCGGTGATAGCCCGGATGGCGTCCAGCCGCCGCATTATCGGCGAATCCCATCCCCGCGAAGCGATCGCCCGCTGGCTTTTTCGAGAACGCATTGACACGCAATCTGCCCACGTCATCGAGCAGGATCTTGAACTGGCCTCAGCTGTCGCAGCAGACACACTCGCCCCTGTCCAACCCTGGCTTCCTTCCGATCCCGACGCAGAGACATGGGCCGCCGAACAGCTCCAACCCGGCGAGCCCACCGTCCTCATCAACCCCGGCGCAGGATGGGGAGCTAAGCGCTGGCCCGCCGATCGCTATGCCGAAGTGGCGCGTGCCTTGCTCAATCGCGGCATCCGTGTCCTCGTCAATGCCGGACCCGGCGAGTTGGCCCTCGCCGACTCCATCATCAAGAAGACTGGCGGCGGCGCGTCGCTTCTGCTCTGCTCCGTTGAACAGCTCATCGCCATCACTCGCCGCATCAGCCTTGCTATCGCCGGCGACACCGGGCCGCTCCATCTGGCCTGCGCACTCGGCCGTCCCGTCGTTGGCATCTACGGACCCACGGATCCCAGCCGCAACGGTCCCTTCGGTACCCGATTCAAAGTGCTCCGGAGCCCCGAGAGCCGCCGCGACCACTCCCGCCACGAGGCCCCCGAAGCCGGTCTGCTCACCATCGCCCCAGAGGATGTCCTGCGAGCCGTCGAGGAACTCCTTTATGCTGGAGCGTCCTCATGAACCCTCCCGCGACCCATGACTGGATAAGCCGCTGGCAGAAAATTGCGAGACGCATCCGTGTCCCTCTCGGGTTTCTGACAGCCCTTGTCTATCTCGATCAACTTTGGCTTCGTCAGCCTCATCCCTCGGCAATTGCCTGGAGCCTGCTTTTGGTTCTGCCGGGACTTTGGCTCCGCGCCTATGCCTCTGGCTATGTCAAAAAGAATAAGGAACTCACACAGACGGGCCCCTACGCTTATACGCGCAATCCGCTCTATCTGGGCTCGATTCTTATCGCTGCCGGATTCGCCGTTGCCTTGCTAAGCTGGCCCGTGACGGCGATGCTTACCGCCATGTTTTTGATCATTTACGTGCCGGTAATCGCGTCAGAAGAGCGATTTTTACGGTCGAGTTTCGCGGACTTCGCGGCTTATTGCCAACGCGTTCCACGCCTTTTGCCCCGGATTTCGCCTGCCCTTCCACCGAACGGCCAAACCGAAGTTTCCTCCGGCAAGTTCTCTCTCGATCTCTATTTAAGACACCGCGAGTACAATGCATCTATAGGAGCTGCCCTGCTTTATCTTTGTTTGCTCTTCCTCCGGCCCGCGCTGGGATTGTTCCTGCACCTGCCGCAATAAGCTGTACTGCGGGGCAACTCGGCCAGCCGGTTTCAACGCCAATTCCGTCCAATTCTTTGAGGAGCAAAGTTCACCGTTGAGAAAGCGCACGATGTTCAGGACAATTTCTTGCGCCCTCGCCTGTGCATCGGTATTGCACGCCCAGCAACCGCCCCCTGCTGCCACTCAGTTTCCGCCACTCCCCCCACCCCGGCCAGGCTTCAGCTTCCCCCAGAATCAGACACTTACCTACATGGTGGACTGGCGTGTCTTCTCCGCCGGAACCGCTATCATTCACTTCGAGGCCGTCGGAGACCGGGAAAAACTGACTGCCAATGCTGACACAATCGGCGCGATCAATCTGCTTTTCCACGCCAGCGACCAGTTCCAGTCGACCTTCGACCGTGCCAAAGGCTGCACATATGAGTTCGACAAGCAGACCGTCGAGGGCCGCCGCAAGATCAACTCCACACTCAAGCTCGACTACGCCCAGTCAAAATCCATCCTCGATGAAAAGAACCTCGTGACCGGGAAGGCCAAGCACGTTGAATCCGCGATCCCGGGCTGCATGACGGACCTGCTGACCGGAGTGTTCTACGCTTCCTCCCAGCCGCTCGAGATCGGCCACAACTTCGTATTGCCGATCGTGGATGCCATGCATAACGTGCCGGTCACCATGAAGGTGGAGGGCAGGGAACAGATCAAGACAACGCTGGGAACCTTTAAAACCATTCGCGTACAGCCTACCGCCGCTGCGGGCGTGGTTAAGAATCGCGGCAACATATGGATCTGGTACACCGACGATGACCGCCATCTCCCCGTCCAGATGCGGGCACGCCTTTTCTGGGGTACCATCACCTTCCGATTAGTCGCCAACGACAACAAATAAGAAGCGCAGCGAAGACGTTTCGTGTCTTCACTTCTCACTCTTCACTTCCTCACTTTTCTCACTGCATCCTGAACCGTTCGCGCATCAGCCGCTGCAGTCGCGGCCAGTAAATCAGGTCGAAAACCAGCTCCTTGTCAGGAAACATAAACAGCGCTGCTTTGCGTGCATCCGCAACCATCTCCGAAGCCTCGTCCACGTTGAGCGTCGAATCCTGAGCGATGACCTGCATCACCAGGTTCATCATGATCTGCAGTCGACGAATCTTGCGGCTTTCTTCCTGCAACTCCTCGGGGGATTGAGCTGGCAGCGTGCTCGAATCAGTTGAAGCTGCAGGCGAACCTGGGTCGCTTTCGCGCGATTCGCGGGAGTTCTCCCTCAGAACCATGCGGCAATTCCTCCTTTGCATTGGATGAAATTGTCGTGCTTGCTGTGCATCTTAGCAGCGGCTTTTCGCGGAGGCCCGAAGCCAGTGGATGGAGGAATCTATTGAGCCACCACACGCAATCTCGCCGATGCAGGATCCTCTTTCCATCCCACAACGTGATCATTTTTGAAATACACAATAGACCCGCCGTAGCCGAACTCGTTGTCCGAAAAGAGGCTTGGGGTTCCCTGCAGGGCAATCACGTCGCTTTTCGACGAGCCGATCGCGTATGCTCGCAGGCCCGGCGCCGCTGCCTGGTCGGGCCACAATTTCACCCGTATAGGGTTCTTGGGGTCAATTTTCCATCCCGCCACATGTCCATCGCGGAAGTCGATTTCAGACCCGTTGTAGAACATCTTTTCTCCCGATGAGGACGTCGGTGTGCCGAGAAACGCCAACACCTCAGTCGGCGTCAATCCCGAGGTGATGTAAGGCCTTGCGCCGCTGATCGCTTTCGCCCGCGTCGTGGTCCGTGCTTCCGCTCCCGTCTTCACCTTGGCTTCAGGGACGGGCGCTGGTTCATTGCTTTGTACCGGCGCAGCAGGAGGCACCGCATCATCCCGCTTGGAGCCGTGCAGGTCCTCGGTTGCATCCCCCCACAACCGCACGATGCCGGCGTGGACATCCCGCGATATCTCGGTTTTGAATTCATCCCACGGCCGTTGCGTCGTTTGGTTAGAGGAAAGCAGGAAATCCATCGAGATCCACACAAACGTCACCGCAGCAATCCCGCCCGCCAGGAACAAGATTCTCGGAAGAATCTTACTGACAGACCGTCTCCGATAACGTCTTAGAACCCTCTTCAGTTCGTCGGGCTCCTCCACCCTAGGTTCGGGAGACCTGAACGTTTCGGCTGGTTGCTCTTTCGGTTCCGGGTCTGGGACAGGTTCTCGCTCCTCAACAACAAACCGGGGCTCCTCCACCGCGGTTGCCAGGAAGTCGTGCGCAGCGTTGATTTCCTTTAGCCTTTCTTCCGCAGCCTGCCTGAGCTTCAGATCCGTCTGAAACCGATCCGGGTGCCATACCTTCACAAGAGTCCGATACGTGCTTTCGATTTCCAGATTGGAGGCGTTCGTTCCCAATCCCAGAGTCTGCAGCGCGGCACAGCGGCCGCAGAAGCCGCCAAACGTATCCGCCGGTCTACCGCAGGCGCAGGTGCTCATGAAGCGAACTCCAGTCAGTCCACAATTCCCGGGATGCCGCCATTATAGAGAATTCGCAGATCGTTTTGGCGGCAGGCTGCTTTGTGGGGCTTCACTCAATTCGCGAAATGCAATACTGGCGAACCCGTAAAATGAAATTGGATGCCTTTCACCGAACAATACGATGTCGTCGTGGTGGGTGCCGGGCACGCCGGCTGCGAAGCCGCCATGGCCGCCGCGCGCATGGGCCTGAAGACCGCGCTGATCACCATGAATCTCGACCTGATTGCGCAAATGAGCTGCAATCCGGCTATCGGCGGCGTGGCAAAAGGCCACCTCGTGCGCGAGGTCGATGCCTTGGGCGGCATCATGGGTGAGGTCGCTGATGCTGTCGGAATCCAGTTTCGCCTGCTGAATACCTCGCGCGGACCGGCCGTCTGGAGTCCCCGCGCCCAGTGCGACAAGCAGCTCTACCGCGTGAAGATGCGGGAGGTGCTTGAATCCCAGCCCGGTCTCCACATCCGCCAGGCCGAAGTCGTCGACCTCGTGATCGAAGAACAGGGGTTAGGGAACAGGGAAGAGGAAATAGAAAGGTCAACGGCTTCCCCAGAGCCTGCCCTGAGCGTGTCTAACGGTCTCGCTCTTGAGACTTGGGAAAACGAGCTGCCCCGTCCAACCCGCCCCTATCGCCGCATCCTCGGCCTCAAACTCCGCGATGGGCGCAACCTCCTCGCCGGCGCCACCATCATCACCACCGGGACTTTTCTCAACGGCCTTATCCACTGCGGCGAAGAGCGTTATCCTGCCGGCCGCAGCGGCGAACCTGCCTCGGTGCTTGCTGGGAGAAGCCCTGCGTCGCCTCGGCCTGCGTACCTGCCGCCTCAAGACCGGAACCCCGCCTCGCCTCGACGGACGCACCATCCGCTGGGATGCATTTGAAGAACAACGCGGCGACGCCAAACCCACTCCGTTCAGCTTCCGTACCAGGAAAATTGTTCAACCTCAGATAAGCTGCCACATCGCCTTCACCACGCCCGAGACGCTGCGCCTGATCCGCGAGAATGTTCATCGCTCCGCCATGTACTCCGGCAACATCGAAGGCATCGGCCCCCGCTACTGCCCCTCCATCGAAGACAAGATTGTCAAATTCCCCGATAAGACCCAGCACCAGTTCTTCCTCGAACCCGAAGGCCTCAACACCCACGAGGTCTACGTCAACGGCATGTCCACTTCGCTGCCGATGGAAGTGCAGTGGCAGATCGTGCGCTCCATTCCTGGCCTCGATCAGGCGGAGATGCTTCGTCCCGGCTATGCCATCGAATACGACTCGGTCGACGCTACCGAACTTGACCGCAGCCTCCACGTGAAATCGATGGAGGGCCTCTACCTCGCCGGTCAGATTAACGGCACCAGCGGGTATGAAGAAGCTGCCTGCCAGGGCATTATGGCCGGCATCAATGCGGCGCTCTGGCTTAAGGGCGAATCCCCGTTTCACATGGATCGCACCGAGGGTTATACCGGCATCCTCATCGACGACCTCATCTCCAAGGGAACAAACGAACCCTATCGCATGTTCACCTCGCGCGCGGAGTTCCGCCTCCACCTGCGCATCGACAACGCCGACCGCCGCCTCACGCCCTATGGCCGCCGACTCGGCCTCATCAATGATGACGCCTGGGCAGAGTACGAGCAGAAGCAGGCCCGCATGGCCGCGCTTGAAACCCTGCTTACAACGCGCAAAGTCGACACCGAAAAGCTGGCTGCCGCGGGATTGGGCGATCTCTCCTCCGTCGCCGGTCAGACCTGGGCACAGCTTCTCAAGCGTCCCGAGGTTGGGATTCAGCCGGTCCTTGCAGCTCTACGCGAAAGCCTCGCAACCGACCCTCTGCTTGCTGAACTTGCCCATGTTGACGAAGACTCCGCCGTGCGCCGGACACAATTACACAACGAAGCCCGCGCCGTCGAAACCGAAATCAAGTTCGCCGGCTACCTCGATCAGCAACGCAAGGCCATCGACAAGCTCAAGTCCGCTGAAGCGCTCGCCATTCCCGATTGGATCGACTACAGCATCATTAGCGGACTCTCCCGCGAGATGCGCGAAACCCTTGAGCGTGTTCGACCCATCACCATCGGCCAGGCCAGCCGCATTCCCGGAGTCACACCGGCCGCGATCTCGCTTGTCCACGTCTCGATCCGAGTCCAAGGTTCGCAGCGCGCAGAGGGCGACAAACCTCGGTCGGCAAAAGTCGGCTAACGCCGTTTCATTGCTGATGTAGATTGGGGTATGCTCTCGCCCACCCGTCTCGTCGTTGCATTGTTGATCTTGGTAGCCACGGCAACCAACGCCCAGATGAACAAACCGGCATCCGTCCGCGCCCGCGACCTCGGTGTTCCCTTCGACGGCTCTCCGGGGCAATTCAACGCCATCACCGATGTTCCGGGAGTTGAAGTCGGATCCACCACACTCATCCGAGGCGATGGCCCCCTGAAAGTCGGCGAAGGCCCGGTCCGCACCGGCGTCACCGTCATTACGCCTCGGGGACCGAAGAGCACCGATCCGGTCTACGCAGGATGGTTCAGTCTCAACGGCAACGGCGAAATGACAGGCACAACCTGGGTCGAAGAATCCGGGCTTCTCACCGGACCCGTAGCCATCACCAATACCCACAGCGTCGGCGTCGTGCGCGACTCCATCATCGCCTGGGCACTCCAGAATCACCTGATGAAGGAAGACGAGTGGTCTCTTCCCGTAGTGGCCGAAACCTGGGATGGCTGGCTCAACGACATCAATGGTTTTCATGTGAAGAAGGACGATGTCTTTGCGGCCTTGGATTCTGCGAAATCCGGCCCGGTCGCCGAAGGCAATACCGGCGGCGGCACCGGCATGGTCTGCTACGGATTCAAGGGTGGAACCGGCACTGCGTCCCGCGTCTTGGCGAAAAACCAGGGCGGATACACGGTCGGCGTTCTCGTCCAGTGCAACTGCGGGCGACGACCCCAGCTGATGATTGCCGGCGTTCCTGTTGGCAGAGAGTTGCCCGGCGACGAGCCCTATGCTGGAATCTCGGCACCCGGCCTTCCGGGAAGCGAAATAAAAGGCGACGTCGGCTCCATCATCATCGTCATCGCCACCGACGCGCCCCTTCTGCCCCACCAGCTCAAACGCATTGCCCGGCGTGCCACGCTGGGCCTCGCTCGCACCGGATCTATCTCTGGCAACGGTTCCGGGGATATCTTTATTGCCTTCTCAACAGCCAATCCCCATGCCGACGCCGAGCCCGGTCCCAATACGGTAAAGACCGTGTCGAACGAGCGCATCAGCCCCCTCTTTGAGGCCGCTGTGCAGGCCACGGAAGAAGCAATCGTGAACGCCATGGTCGGCGCTAAAACAATGACAGGCATCGACGGACGCACCGTCGTCGCACTGCCCCACGACAAACTAGAGCAGGTCCTCAAGAAATATAACCGTTGAAGTTAGCGGGTGTTTCAGCTACTGGTTGTCCTTCTTATCGCTCTTCCCGAAGATCGGGAAATGAAACGGCAGTTCCGCATTCGACTGCTTCTTGCTTTTGCCACCGTCCTCGCGGAGCAGCGTTCGCTGCGAGTTGATGCAGAGCCAGCCGCTGTGCGCGCGCTCAAATACGTGCGTGAACACACCTTTTTCGTCTACCTGACCAGACGATCCGCGATGGTGCAGGACGTATGTGCCATTTGCAATGGCCGTGTCGCCCAGCATCCGAACCGTGACTACTTTCTGCTCAAGGTGCAGCGTCTTGTCCCCGGTCTCAAGCAGGTAGGCCACTTGCTGGTTCCGCGTTGAGATGTCTCCCGACGCCGCAACATCCAGAAATAGCGGCGAGAGAACGTTCTCGAGACCATACTGATCGCGCCGATTGATCGCATCGTCCCAGGAATCCTCGATCTTCTGGAATTGCTGGACCTCAGGGGACGACGTTGTCACAATGGGCATCTTGACCGGCGACGGCGTGGGTGCCGGAACCTGTGCCATCGCAGAGCAGGAGAGAAGAAAACCAGAAAAACAAACAGCAAAACGGGTCATATGCGCGCCAATACTCCCAAGTACGATGATATCTCTTGGACTTCGGAGAAGGGCTTGGCGGAAGCCGCAAGGACTCGCGGATAGTTGAATTTCAGACTAGATCAGGTTTTGCAGCCGATCGGGCTGATGAAGCGTAATCACCGAGTCCTCAATCGAAATCGTTCCGTCCTTGCGGAATTGTCCGAGCGTCCGGGTAACGGTTTCGCGCGTCGTGCAAGCCATGGAGGCCATTTCCTCGTGCGTCAGCAGCAGCGGAAAGCGGAACCCGCCATTTATGTGCTCGCCAATCTGGTGCGCCAGTTCCAGAAGCAACCGACCTAGCCTGCCCGCAACGGTCTCTGCCAGCGAGATGCGGCACGCGTCCTGCAATGCAAAGCGATATTCCTGGCAGATACATTGAACCGCGCGCATTTGCGCTTCCTTATGATTGCGCAGAAATGCGAGGAACCGTTCCCGCTCGATCGGACGAAGCTGTGCCGGAGTCAGCGATTCGGCTGACACCTCATACACCCCGTGCGAGAGTGCGGCATACAACCCAAGCATCGATCCCGGGCCTGCCACGCGCACAATCATCTGCCGGTCCCGGGCGCGTCCCGCAGTCAGTTTCAGATATCCGCTGCAAATCAGGTAAAGGCAGCGCGCGTCTTCACCCTGCGTGAAGAGGGTCGCCTCGCCCGGCAGGCTGATTGTGCTGGTCAGGAGTTCCAGGTCCGCGAGAACTGCGCTTCCCAGCGAGCAGAACCAGCCGGGACGACGATTCGAGCATGCCGCGCAGCCGATGGGAGTCGGGCGGGAGAGACTCCTTTGCCGTCTCTGTGGGCTCGCGATGACTTCGTACTCAGCCATAGGATTGTCCACGATCAGTCTGCCTCTCTGCGGGCGAAAGTAGATGTGATGGGGCTCACGTGACCGTGCTCAATCAGCGGTTTGCCAACTGGAAAATGAACCCTGAATCCCATTCGGCTCCGCCCTTCATCCAGTCATTCTCTGAGAGAAAAGTTTGCCCCATCTTCCCTGAGCGACGAGAAAGTCACGCCTGTGATGAAACTCCAACTTCCCCTCTTCTTTAGCCAGTTCCAACGGCCTCCAGCATCAAGCTTTCGCACACCTGGGAATGCGGCGGCCCTGCCGGCTACCATCAGTCGCAACATATTCAAAAAATAAAACTTATTACCGAGAATTAGCCGATCGGACTCTTTCCCGGAACTCAGGCTATATTGCTCTCGGCAGTGCTCATTTCCGGACCGCTCACTTGCGTCGACCCGATGTGATGGAGGTCACCGTCACTGTCCGTGAGGCGCGGTACGATTGCGCAGATAAGGTGATGTTCCACACAGAATGCAGCTTTCCGCCAAACCGTTCAAAACTGCTCAACCTCCCGTAACGGCAGTACGAGACAATCGCGAACATCTGGCGGAAATCTGCCTCAGGGCCTCACCAAAGTGGATCTCGATGCATAAGAAAGGGCCAAAAATGCGAACGCAGGAGCTCGAAATCTCGAGAACTCGCCCCGCGGCGCTCATCCCGTTGTTGCTTTTGCTCGTGGCGGTTTTCTTTTCCGCCGGCGCATTCGCAGCTCCGGCAAGCGGCGCCCACCCCGTCGGTGCGAAATCTAGTCAAGCCGCAGCCGCGCCGGGTGACTTCGTAGGTCAGGAGACCTGCGCAACCTGCCACGATGAAGTTGCCAAAGGATTCAGCTCGAATCCGCACTCCAAACTCGCAGAAATGCACGGTAAGACCGGCGTGACGTGCGAAGCTTGTCACGGAGCCGGCAAGGCGCATGTCGATGGCGGCGGCGACATCACCAAAATCTTCAATCCTGCCAAGGCGACGGCTAAGGAAGTTGACGCGAAGTGCCTCAGCTGTCACCAGGGCCAGCATGCCAACTTTGAACGCACCGCGCACGGCCAGAACAATGTGAGCTGCGTTAGCTGCCACAGCATTCACGTTGGCCAAGACAAGGAGCACTTGCTTAAGGTCGCTGAACCCAAGCTCTGCTTCCAGTGCCATACCGATACCAAGGCCCAGTTCAACATGCCCTTTCACCATAAGGTGGAAGAAGGCCTGTTGAAGTGCTCCGACTGCCACGATCCGCACGGCACATTCGACAAGAAGAACCTCCGTTCTTCGTCCCAGATGGATGCCGTCTGCACAAAGTGCCACTCCGAAACAGCGGGACCGTTCGTCTATGAGCACGATGTGGTTAGGACCGAGGGGTGCACGGCCTGCCACTTCCCGCACGGCGGACCGAATCCGCGTCTTCTCAATCGCGCCAATGTCAACACAATTTGCCTCCAGTGCCACTCGCCTTCGCCGAACTTCACTACCGGTCAGCCAATCGGGCCGGCACACAATCAGGCAGTGCAATACCAATCCTGCACCATTTGCCATACCAGCATTCATGGTTCCAACGTGAGTCCGGTGTTCTTCAATTCCAATTGAGTAAGGGGTGAGCGATGACAAAGCAGACAGAATTCGCAAACAGTCTGGTTGGGTCGCCGGCCGGGTTCAGAATTTCCCGGTGGTGCACCCTTACCGCAGCGGCCATGCTGGCCATTTCCGCAATCAGCAGCTTCGGGCAGCCCCAGGCAACGCAAGCTGAAACCGCCAAACCGACTGCCGAAAAGAAACCTGCAGCTGAACCGAAACAGAAAATGCTCGGTAACTACAGCATGCACTCCAGTGTCGAACTCGGCGGTGTCATTAGCCAAAGAGACGGCAGCCGAGCGATGTGGGCAACCATGGTGAACGAGGGCACAGGGATGCGCATCCTGAACCAGTCGCTCGAACTCCGCACCATGAACCCCTCCAAGACACCGTTCTTCGATACGCTTTCCACGGCCAGCTTTGGCTACGGCGGCGAACCCAACGACGTTTCATTCCTGAAAATGTCAAAGGGCAAGCTCTACGATTTCACCGGCAGCTTCCGGCGCGATCGCAATTATTTCGATTACAACCTGCTCGCGAACTCCCTCTTGTCCACCGCAACCGCAGCCAACCCAGCGCTGGTTCCTGAGCCAGATTCCCTGCATCTGTTCAACACCGTCCGCCACAACTCCGACGCCTTGTTTACGCTGTTCCCAATTTCGAAAGTGAGCTTCCGCATCGGCTACAACCACAACACCAACGAGGGGCCCACCTTCTCTACTATCCATAACGGCGGAGACGTCCAGCTCTCGCAATGGTTCCGCAACGCACTCGATACCTATATCGGCGGCGTCGACTTCAAGCTTGCCAAACGCACCACGTTGAGCTACGACCAGTTCTTTGCGCTCTATCGCGGCGATACTACATTCCAGCTCGCGCCCACTCCATTCACGCTCGCCAATGGAACACCAACCTCACTCGGAGTTAATACGCTGGCCGGCACAACCTGCGGCACTGGCGCGAATAAAACTCCAGAAGTCGTGAATGGAATCGTCAATCCTTACTGCACCCAGACGCTCGTGCAAAGCGAGGTTTCGCCAACACGCACCACATTCCCAACCGAACAGTTCCGCTTCAGTTCGCACTATTGGGACAAGGTCGCATTCAACGGCCGTCTCACCTACGTTGGCGGCGTCATGAATGTCAACAACTTCAACGAAACCTTCAACGGGCTCCTGGCCCGCACATTCCTGCGCCAGGAAGTCAGCACCGGCGGCATGGGGAATGGCCGGCTCGCGCACAACAAGCGTGACAGCCTCAACGGAGACTTTGGCGTCGAAGCGGAGCTCAGCAAGTATTTTGCGGTTTCCGATTCTTTCAGCTATCGCGACTTCCGTGCCGAAGGCAACAACATCATTGTCAATGAAACGTGGGCCGATACCGGCACGCCTCCGCCTGTGCCTGTAACAAGTCTGAACGTCAATACACCGCTCAGCAGTCTTGTGGATTCCATCTCCATTACGCCCAACAACGATTCCATCAACCAGAAGATTATCGGCAACACAATTCTCGGCACGGCGACGATAGTTCCCGAGGTCAAGTTCTCCGCCGGATGGCGCTTTGATACCCGCCACATCGTGGATCCGGGCGACGACCTCACCTGGCACCAGAACGGGATGCTGCTTGGTTTGGTAGCTACGCCCTCGCCGATCTTCCGGTTCAACGTCAATCTCGACACGCTCCGCTGGAAATCCGCCAGTGCTGATACGCCCAGCAATACCTACACACGCGAGGCGCCTGACAAGGTTTACCACGTCAGGGCGCGCGCCAGCGTGAAACCAGCCAAGTGGATTAACTTCGCCGTAACCGCCAACGACTTCGAGGGCAAGAACGACGATCCACTCGTCAATCATTTTGAGCACAGCCAGGACCTGAGCTTCGCGACCCAGATTATCCCTTCCGATACATTCAGCTTCGACATCAACTACGCTCGCGACGATGTCTCTTCTGAAACAGATCTCTGCTACATCTATGTGCCGACCGCGACCTATCCCCTGCCCCCCGGCGCACAGGGCTCCACGGGAACCTGCCTGCAGACTGCCGACAATCCCGGGGGCACGCTGCCCACGCAGTCGGCGTCGACGCAGCTGTATCTTGGGAACGGCCGTTACGACGCTCCGGTCAACTTCTTTTCCGGCGCTATTAGCTGGGCTCCGTCGAAATACTTCCGTTATAACGGCGGCCTCCGTGTGACTCACACGAACGGCAGCGCTGAATTTCTCAACCCGCTGATGGTCCCCGGCGCACTGCAGTCCAAAGTTGTCTCGCCCTTCAGCGATTTGCTAGTCAACATCGCGCCACAATGGGCGTGGCACGGTAACTGGGTTCATCATGGGTATGAAGAAGCCGGGGGGCCGGGTCCGGCGCCCCGCACATTCCATGGCGACGTTGTAACTCTGGGTGTGAAGTACGCATTCTGAGTAGTGGATGGACTGGACTCCGTTGAACAGCATCGGTCCATCCATCAATGAATGAACGGCGCAGTTGCGGACCTTCACGGCATCGAAGTACCGCGGCTGCATTGAACGATGTCCCTTTCGTCGGCGATCTTCCCCACGCAGTTACAAGGGGAGATCTCTGGGAGAGCAAGACATGAGCAATGTGATTCGCAATGGTGTGACGGCAATCGTGGTTCTGCTTCTTGCCGGCACAGTGAGCTTCGCGCAATCTGCTGGCGAAGCGACGTACAAAGCAAAGTGCCAGATGTGTCATGGCGCAACGGGACTGGCGGATTCAGGTGCAGGCAAAGCGATGAAGGTAAAGCCCGCCACCGATCCCGATGTAAAGAAAATGAGCGAAGCGCAAATGATCGATGCAGTCCACAACGGCATGGGGAAAATGCAGGCCTATAAGGACAAATTGACTGAAGCGCAAATCAAGGATGCGGTCGAGTATTTCCGTACTTTTGCAAAGTGATTGAAGTTGTTTGCTGGTAGTCCGCTGTTGGTAATGAAGGTGAATGCAGTTCCGGCGCATCCTCAGAGATCATGAGAATGCGCCGGATTTCAGTTAGAGATTCCTGGAATTAGATCACAAGATCCAGCTACTTATGGCCGTGTTTGGTGTTTAAAGAGGTAAGCTTCAGATGAGTGGGCGTGGCCCCCCAGCTTGGCCACAATGCATTTTTCAAGGAGTCTTGCAATGACGAGGACGATTCGATCGATGGCGGTGCTGGCGGCGACTGTATGTCTGGCCGGCTCCATGGGCTTCGCTCAATCAGCGGGTGAAGCGGTTTACAAGGCAAATTGTCAGAGCTGTCACGGTAGCACCGGAACACCGAGCCCCGGCATCGCCAAAATGATGGGCGTCAAACCTGCGTCAGAGTACAAAAGCAGCGAGAAGGAGCAGATTGAGGCCGTAAAGAACGGTAAAGGCAAGATGAAGGCCATGTCTCCCAAGCTCACGGACGCGCAGATCAAGGATGCCGTCGACTACTTCCGTACCTTGAAATAGACACCAAACTTGGCCCGCCTCGTGCACGGGTGGCAGAGGCGGGCTACTTACTGCCCGGGGGAAAGTAACAATGCTTCAGCGATTCCGCGAGAACTGGGTTCGGCCAGCACTGTTCTTCGGCAACAATCCAATCAGCCTTGCCGGCGGCGCCATCACCAGTGCCGCTGGTGTCACCATGATCGGTTACTGGCTGGTAGAGTTATTCGGCCGCCCCAACGACAATCCTTACCTTGGAATCATCTTCTTTCTCATCCTGCCCGCACTTTTTATACTCGGGCTCCTGCTCATCCCGGTCGGCGTGTTTATTCGCCACAGGAAACTGCAGCAGGCAGGTCAGATTCCAGCGGAATTTCCCAAGATTGATCTCAACGACCGCATGTTCCGTCACGGCCTCGACATCGTGCTCGTTGCCACCATCGTGAACCTGCTCGTCGTCTCCATGGCCAGCTATCGCGGTGCCGCCTACATGGATTCGCCTCAGTTCTGCGGCCAGTCCTGCCACGTAATGCATCCCGAGTACACCGCCTACAAAGTCTCCGCGCACTCCCACGTAGCCTGCGTCGAATGTCACATCGGCTCCGGCGCCCAATCCTATTTTGAAGCGAAGGTAAACGGCACCAAGCAGCTTGTCGAGGTCGCTTTCAACCGGTATCCCAAGCCAATTCCGTCGCCCGTCCGCAATCTGCGCCCGGCCCGGGAGATCTGCGAAGGATGCCATACCCCGGCAAGATTCGTCGGTGAAAAACTGCTCGTTAAATCAAGCTTCGCCGACGATGAAAAGAATACTGAAACACAGAGCGTGGTCGTTCTCCATCTCGGCGGCGTGGATTCCTTCTCGCACCTCACGGGCATTCACGGAGTTCACCTCGGCCACATCGAGTACATCGCCACCGATCCCACCCGCACCACGATTCCGTGGGTCGAGCGAACTTATCCCGACGGTTCGAAAGTAGCTTTCGGCGCATCGACGCTAAAGGGGGCGGTTCCTCAGGGTGAGCGCCGCGTGATGGACTGCATCGATTGCCACAATCGTGCAGCCCACACCATGCAGACCGCCGAGGACGCGCTCAACCGCGCCATGGCCGAAGGTGCCATCAGCCCTGAATTGCCTTGGGTCCACAAAGAGGGACTCGAACTCCTCAAGGCCAACTACGCTACTGAAGCCGAAGCACGCGTCAAGATTCCAGCTCAGCTCACCCAGTTCTATCGCGACCAGCATCCCGACATCCTGGCCGCGCACCCCGATCTCGTCAAATCCGCGGGTGAAGGCTTGCTCTACGTCTTCACTACGAATGTCTTCCCCGACATGAAGGTTACCTGGGGTACGCATCCCAACCACATCGGGCATATGAGCTACCCCGGCTGCTTCCGCTGCCACGACGGCGATCATGCATCAAAAGACGGAAGCAAATCGATCACCCAGGACTGCAGCGTCTGCCATAACCTGCTGGCGGTGGACGAAGCCAAACCGAAGGTTCTTTCCGATCTCGGCATTCAATAAAACGTGTTGTGCACCAGTTGGGGAGCGGGGTGGCGTAAGCCACCCCGCGGTGTTTTTGCACACCCCACATCTACCCGTGATAGGCTGACTCTTCACCGTTGAGGGCCCAACCCACGATGCATTCCACCAAGACGCTGCACTTTGACCTCGTCGCCGCCGCGCATGCCGACATGATCCAAAACGGCTTTCAACCTGATTTTCCCTCCGGTACCGATTCTGAACTGGCAAAGATCAAGGCACAGCCTGCCTTGCCGGCGGTTCCGGGCGCGCAAGATCTGCGGAACCTCCTCTGGTCGTCCATCGACAACGACACCTCGAAAGACCTCGACCAGATCGAGTGGGCCGAACAATTGCCTGATGGCCGCATCCGCGTACTCATCGGCGTGGCCGACGTCGACATTCGCGTGCCAAAGGGAAGCCTGCTCGACAAACACGCCCAATCCGAAACAACCTCGGTCTATACCGGCGTAAAGGTTTTTCCGATGCTGCCAGCCGATCTGTCCGAGGGCATTACATCGCTCAACGAAGACGAGGATCGAGTCGCGGACATAGTTGAGTTCACGGTGGATCCGACCGGCTGCGTCTCGGGAGGAACGGTGTATCGCGCCCTGGTGCGCAATCGTGCTCAACTTGCGTACAACAGCGTAGGCGCGTGGCTCGAAGGCCGGTGCCCCGCACCCACGAAGGTCGCAGCCAATGCCGATCTCGCCGCCCAGCTCAAGCTGCAGGATAAGGCCGCGCAAATCTTGGTCGGCTGCCGCTTCCAGCACGGCGCCCTCGATCTTGAAACCATTGAGACGCATCCGGTGATGTCAGCCGATGATCAAGCAGTCGGCATTACCAGCCTCGAAAAGAACCGAGCCACATCCCTGATCGAAGAATTTATGGTCGCGGCCAACGGCACCGTTGCACGCACATTCGAGGCGGCCGGGATCCCATCGATCTGGCGCATCGTGCGTACCCCAAAACGCTGGGATCGCATGGTGGAGGTTGCAAACGGGCTGGGAACAAAGCTGCCTGATCAGCCGGATTCCAAAGCCCTCAATGATTTCTTATTGGCACAGAAGGCCAAGGATCCCGATCACTTTCCCGACCTCTCACTTACGGTGGTCAAACTGATGGGTCCAGGCGAATATGTTCTTGTAAAGCCCAATGAACCTTCACCGGGCCATTTCGGCCTCGCAGTGCGGGATTACCTGCACTCGACGGCGCCCAACCGCCGCTTTCCCGACATCATCACGCAGCGCATCATGAAGGCGCATTTGGCTAAGGCCGACCAGCCTTACTCGGAAGGCGATCTGAGCGCAATGGCACAGCACTGCACGCAGATGGAAGACAACGCGCGCAAGGTGGAGCGCATCATGCAGAAGCGGATTGCAGCCGTCGTCCTGCATCCGCGCATAGGTCAGTCTTTTCCGGCAATCGTAACCGGCGTCAGTCAGAGCGGCACATTCGTGCGCGTGCTCAAGCCCCACGTGGAAGGAATGCTGATGAATGCCGGCAAGCCCGGGTCGAAGCTGGACGTCGGCGACAAGTTGACCGTCAAGCTGATCAACACCGATCCGCAGCGCGGCTTTATCGACTTTGCCATGTAAGCCAGCGACCTCGTTCCATAGTGATTTCAACCTGCGGAAAGCAGTCAAATACAGAAATGTCATCCTGAGCCCCGCACGCTTGGGGCCACGCGGACAACGTCCGCGGGGGAAGCGGGGCGAAGGATCTGCTTTTGCTCTTGTACCAGGACCACTTGACGAACCCACTGTTTTGTAACGAAGCATGACTTCAGTCGTGCAGCAAAACCGCCCATAGAACCGTGGCTCTCATCGACATACTCTAGCTTTCGGGACCATCCGCCGTCTCGCTCGCATCCAGATATTCACGCACCGGTGCCTCTGATTTGCCGCTCTCCAGAGCCACAGTCCCCGGCTCATCCGTCCAGAGGCAAACAATCCACCAGATCAACACAATCACGTAGACTGCGCTATTCGTATTCAGTAGCTTCTCTTGGAGTCCCAGCACACGCTCGTATTCCGCCTGCGAGTGGGGTGTTGTGTGGCGGGCGATGATCTCCCAAATCCCCTGTGCCCCCAACTGCGCGATCGACGCAGTCGAAATCCCGATCATGATGCGCTGCACATGACTGTGCCAACCGGCGCCGTATCGACGTCCCAGCGCCACCACGAGCAATCCAAGAGCAATCGAAAGCACATCGACCAGCAACCCTGTCTTCGCGGCGATCAACTGCATGAACTGGAGCTTTGCGATTGTCGTATCGAAAGCGATCGCCTTCCACGCCGGCCAAGGTCCCCACTTCCACAGCACCAAGCCGCCGATCGCGAGCAGCCCCAGCGTCCATCCAGCCCACGCCGCCGTACCCGCTTTCTTAAATGCCCGTCGCGCCATCTCTACCAGGACCGCCAGGTTCACCAGCACCGATAGATCCGCCAGCGAAATCGCGACCGTCGCCATCGTCAATTGCGGCAACCTGTCGTGCAAAAGCCGGTTCGTCAGCAACCGTAGTGCGACCAGCACAATAGACGCCGTAAACCATGGGAAGCGTCCTATGCGGTCGCGTCCGATCAGCACAACCAGCAACACCAGCAACGACGCAAAAGTCAGCGTCCACATAACCGAAACAGCCGTGAAGTGATAATCAAAATGCATGCAATCCTTACGGGCCCGAGCTTCAGGTCCGGACCCGGTTCAAAGTAATTTCAGGAGATGTGCGGAGGGAGATGGTGCGCCCGGAGAGATTCGAACTCCCGACCTAACGCTCCGGAGGCGTTCGCTCTATCCAGCTGAGCTACGGGCGCGCTCTACCAGTCTATCGTACTTCGATCGCGACAGAATCTCCCCCGGCTGTAGCGTTATGGTCGCGAGCCCCGGTTTCCCTTGCCCCTCTGTCTCTTGTCCCTTTTGCCGCTGTGTCCCTAGGTCCCAACGTCCCTGCTTTTTCTCAGCTCTTCCATCACCGACTGGATCAGCGCTTTCGCCCCTTCCATCCCGCTCAGCACCGCCTGCAGATCCAGCGCCGGCTTTGAGGGATTCCGGCTCGACGCGCAGTAAACCCCATGCTGACCCACCATGATCAGCGAATCGGTCAGCAGGTCCAGCGCCACCGCCAGCCGTCCCCGTTCCACGCCCATCATGAATTCGTGCTTTTCCAGCTCCGCCCGCTTCTCATCAAAAACATCCATAAATCAAGCCTACCCGAACCGCCCCGAACCGTACCGTCGCGGCAACTGTGCTTGTCTTGCGCAGCAGGCTGGTCAAGCGAACGCACGGAAGCTTCAGTAATCCTCTTTGTGGCTCAATTCATGCGGAAAAAACTTCCTGCAGTCACAGCAGCCGCAAAGCCCTATACTTCCAGCTTTTTCATGAACTCCGCATCCTCGCGCAGTTCCGTCATCGGATCGCCCTCAAATTCTTCCTGCTCGATAAAGTAGTGCTTCAGCCCCGTCGCCGCTTTAAAGATCGGCCTGTAATCGATCGTGCCCTTGCCCATCACTACGTTGCGCCACTTCCCATCCGCACTCTTGATCAAGTCCTTCACGTGCAGCATCGGAAAGCGCTCCGGAAATTTGCTCAGGTATTCCACTGGATTATGCCCGCCCGCGACCACCCATCCGCAATCCATTTCGAAAACCACGTACCTTGGGTCAGTGCGTTTCAGTAGCTCATCAAAGTACACAATCCCATTTTCCTTGCCAAACTCGATGGTGTGGTTGTGATACCCGAACGTCATCCCGGCGCCCTTCACCTTGCGCCCAATCTCGTTGAACTGGTCAGCCACGTACCGCCAGTCGTCGAGATCGAGATCGCCGGTGCGCGTCGGATCGCGATGCACGCCTGCCCACGAACAGATGATGTACTCGAGCCCAAGCGCCTGCCCGTATTCAATCAGCTGATCAAATTGCGTCTTCAACTGCGTCAGCTGGTGGTGCGTACTGATGCATTTCAATCCCGCCCTTTGCAACGCATTCCCAAAATCAGCCGCCGTTTTGTCGAAGTAACCCGCCGCTTCCACCTCCCGGTAACCCGCCGCGCCAAGCTGTTGCAGCGTTCCCTCAAAGTTTTTGGGCAGCAGGTTGCGCACAGAATACAGTTGCAACCCGATCGGTAACTTGAGCGGTTCGGCCGTCAAGTAGTCCACTCCAAAACATGCCGCAGCCGCCACTGCGCTTGAAGCCTTCAAAAAACTGCGGCGAGAATAGTTATTCATTTAATTGTTCTCCGCAACGCCATGGCTATCCCCTGATTGTTTGTGAGGCGCTGTCCCATGTTGCGATGTTCTTGTGGAAGTAAGAGTGGTTGGCCATATGGCACGCGATCGCCGCATGGTTGCCAAAGACCTCGTCTTCGACAACATGCTCCCGCGTCTCCACCGCACTGAAGAAATTGGCAATATGATCTGCTGTGTCATCGTATCCCTGCGGTGCAGAGAATGCCTCCGTCAGCGGCAGAGCCGCGGGCGGCTGCGGGTGTGCCGCATGCCATTCAGCCAGGTATTGCTGCTTTGCCTCTGCTGTCCACCCATTCAGCGAGTAGCCCTCCGGCTGCGGCCGCGTATCCTGCGGAACCACGGTGACCGTACTGCCGTTAATCGTCATCGTGGCCTCCTTACCGTAAAAGATGGTAACGTCGCCCGCCGCGTTGTTTTGATTACAGTGCATATTCACTCTCACGCCGGGATAGTCGTAGAGCGTCACCAACAGATCCGGGAAATCACGTCCATCTTTGAAGTGCGTCAGGCTTCCCGTGGAATACGCACGCTCCGGAACCGCGTTGATCCCCGTCACGCACTGCATTCCCGACAGCAGGTGCACAAACAAGTCGCCCGCCACCCCTTCGCCGTAATCCGCAAAGCACCGCCAGCGAAAAAACCGCGCAGCGTCGAACGGCCGGTCCGGAGCATCGCGCAGCCATGTCTTCCAGTCAATCGTCTCCGGGCTCGCGTCCGGCGCGATCGGATACACCCAGGCCCCCGATGGTGAATTGCGATCCGTGTGCGCCTCAATCGACGTAACCTCGCCCAGCCGCCCCGATTTGTAAATCTCCGCCGCTTTTTTCACGGCCGTATTGCTGACACGCTGGCTCCCTGCCTGGAAAATTCGCTTGCCCTCCTCGACCGCCTTCACCATCGCAAGCCCATCGGCCACGTTATGCGACATGGGCTTCTCGCAGTACACATCCTTGCCCGCCGCCACGCAATCCAGCACCACGCGCCGATGCTGGAAATCGGCGACAGCAACAATCACTGCATCCACGTCCTTGCGATCGAGCAACGCGCGATAATCTCGCGTCGTCGGAATCTCCGCGCCCCACGCCTCCGCGCCGGCCTTGCGATGCATGTCATACAGATCCGCGATCCCCACGCACACTCCGTTCGAAACCTTGCGCGCCGAACGCAACAAATCGCATCCGCGAATCCCTGCCCCGATCGAAGCAAAGCGGATCTTTCGTTCCGTCTGCGCAGTCTGCGCCGCCAGAACCGTCGGTTGCAGCGCAATCGATTTAGCCGCGGTGCCTGTCGCCATCGCTCCCGCGCTCAGGCGCACAAAATCCCTGCGTGAAATTGGTACCATGATCAAGTTGCCTTTCCCGTGCGACCGCAATTCTCGCCTGCCAGACGCAGCCATGTCCACCCACATAGGCCTCCAGCGCATGAATGGCATACGATGCTTAAGTCAGAAGGAGCCCGCGCAATGCGCAATCCAGAATTCGTTAGAGCCGGCTTTAGCTCAACGCTCGCATCGCTGTGTACTGTCAGCTCTCTCGCGGCCTCTCTCATGCTAGCAACCGCAAATGCGCAATCGCACCATCCGCCCGTGCTTGTCACGCAGGCAGAATTGGGCGACAACGTTCTGCTCTTCGATCCATCCATGCCCGCGGCCAATATCCAGGCCCAGATCGACAAGGTCTACGCGATCCAGCAGCACAGCGAATTCGGATCGGCGCGCTACGCCCTGCTTTTCCTTCCCGGCGAGTACCACGTCGATATCCCCATCGGCTTCTACACCCAGGTGCTCGGCCTCGGCGCGTCGCCCGACGCCGTTCACATCACCGGCAACGTACACTCTGACGCCAGTCTCCCACGCAACAACGCCACCTGCACCTTCTGGCGTGGCGTCGAAGGCTTCTCCGTCACTCCCAAAGACGGCACCATGCAGTGGGCCGTCTCCCAGGCCGCGCCCTTCCGCCGCATGCATGTGGTCGGCAACATCGTTCTTCATCAGAAGGGCGGATGGGCCAGCGGCGGATGGATGTCCGACTCGCTCATCGACGGGAACGTCGGCGCCGGTCCGCAGCAGCAGTGGATATCCCGCAACAGCGAATGGGGCAGTTGGTCGGGCGCCAATTGGAACATGGTTTTCGTCGGCATCCCGCATCCTCCTGAAGGCGAGTGGCCCCAGCCACCCTACACCAAGATCGACAAAACTCCCATCGTCCGTGAAAAACCATTTCTCGAAGTCGACGCGAAAGGGAACTGGGGTGTCCGCGTCCCCGCACTCCAGACCAACAGCCAGGGCATCACCTGGCACGGCGGCTCAACCCCCGGCCGCTCCATCCCTCTCAGCACCTTCTATATCGCTCACCCCGGCAACGACACCGCCGCTACGATGAACGCCGAGCTCGCCAAAGGCAAAAATCTCCTCCTTACGCCCGGCACTTACGACCTCGCCGAGCCCATCAGGATCACGCGCCCCAACACCATCGTCCTCGGTCTAGGCTTCGCAACGCTTCGACCCACCAACGGCACCGCCGCCATCACTACCTCCGACGTCGACGGCATCGACATCGCTGGCCTCCTCATCGACGCCGGCCCGCGGCAATCTCCAGTCCTTGTCGAAATCGGACCGCAAGCCAGCCACGCAACGCACGCCAAGAATCCCATCTTTCTCTACGACGTCTTCTTCCGCGTCGGCGGGGCAGGCGTGGGCCGCACCAGGGTGAACCTGCTCATCAATTCCAACGACACCATCATCGACCACACCTGGATCTGGCGAGCCGATCACGGCGCAGGCGTAGGCTGGACCAGCAATCTCAGCGACAACGGACTCGTCGTCAACGGCAACAACGTCACCGCCTACGGCCTTTTTGTCGAACACCATCAGCAATTTCAAGTTCTGTGGAACGGGAACCACGGCCGTACCTATTTTTATCAATCGGAAATTCCCTACGACCCGCCGGACCAGCCCAGCTTCACCTCAGCTTCCGGCACCAACGGATGGGCCTCCTACAAGGTCGCCGGCAACGTCACCACCCACGAAGCCTGGGGCCTCGGCATCTACTCCGTCTTCCGCCATCCCAACGTCAATCTCACCCGCGCCATCGAGGTTCCCGTCACGCCCGGCGTCCGCTTTCACCACATGATCACGGTCGCACTCGACAACCTCGGCGAAATTTCCAATGTCATCGACAACAAAGGCGGCCCCACCCACGTCGCCCCCAACCGCGTCACGCCCAAGGTAGCCGAGTTCCCGCAGTAATCGGCGAACAACTGAGCCGTATCAAGATCGCCTGGCGTCCTTACGTAGGCCAGGTCCTCGAATAGGGCATAACCTAGGTCGGGTCTTGTGTCAGGGCACGAGTTTCAGTCGTGCCGTAAAACCACTGAAAGACGTGGGGCTTTAGCCCCCGCGGGATGCTCTTCCAGCGAGTCTCGCGTGGGACAATGGAACAGTAGACATGATGAGCGACGAAAGCATTCCCGAGTCCCCGACGGCCCCCGAATCTCCCGAGACCACCAGCGAGCAAACGGCGCCGCCCGAAGCGAGTGTCCCCACGGACGCGACCGAAACTGCAGTTCCAACTGCACAATCCGTTCCGCCAGTTTCTCCAGAATCCCCACCCGAAGAAGCCCCCGCCGAACCCCAGGAAAACTTCGCCGACATTCTCTCCCAATTCGAGAAGAGCCACACCCACAAGCCCGCCTCCGGCGTTAAGCAGATCGAGGGCACCATCGTCTCCCTCGCCGCCGAACAGGTGTTCGTGGATATTGGTTACAAGACTGAAGGCGTTCTTCCTCGCTCCGCCTTCCGGAACAATGCCGAAAGTATCAAGCCCGGTGATGCGGTCAATGTCTCCGTCAAAGGCCGCAACGAAGAAGGCTACTACGACCTCACTCTCTTCAAGGTCTCCCAGCCCCGGGACTGGTCCGCGCTTGAGGAAGCCTTCGAGCAAAAAGCCGCTGTCGTCGGCACTGTCACCGCCGTGATCAAAGGTGGCCTCACCGTCGACATTGGCGTCCGCGCCTTCATGCCCGCCAGCCGCAGCGGCACCCGCGATGCGGCCGAGCTCGAGAAAATGGTCGGCACCGAAATCACCTGCCGCATCACCAAGCTCGATGTCACCGACGAAAATGTCGTCGTCGACCGCCGCGTCGTCCTCGAAGAGCAAGCCCGCGCAGCCCAGGAAGGCCGCTTTGGCGCCATGCAGCCGGGCGACGTACTCGAAGGCACCGTACGCAGCCTCATGGCCTACGGCGCATTCGTTGACCTCGGTGGCATCGATGGCCTGCTCCATGTCAGCGACATTTCCTGGAGCCGCGTCAGCAAGCCCGAAGACGTTCTATCCGTCGGCCAGCAGATCCATGTCCGCATCCTCAAAATCGACCCCGAAACGAAGAAGCTTTCACTTGGTTTGAAGCAGCTTCAGCCCGAGCCCTGGGAAGCAGCGCAAGGCAAGTATCAGGTTGGTCAGCGCATCACGGGCGCTGTCACCCGGCTCGCCGACTTCGGCGCTTTTGTCGAAATCGAGCCCGGCCTCGAAGGCCTCATCCACATCTCAGAAATGTCCTGGGGCAAAAAAATCCATCATCCCAGTGACGTTCTCAAAGAGGGCAACACCGTCGAGGCCGTCATCCTCGCGATTAAGCCGCCAGCCGATTCCCAGCCCGGCCGTATCTCACTCGGCCTCAAGCAGACCCTCTCCGATCCGTGGTCCGACGTCACCAGCAAGTTTCCCGTCGGCTCTCAGGTTGAAGGCCCCGTCACTAAGATCATGCCCTTCGGAGCCTTTGTCCAGATTGCCGACGGTGTCGAAGGCCTTGTCCACGTCAGCGAAATCAGCGCCGACAAGCGCATCAACCATCCGCAGGACGTGCTGCGCACCGGCCAGGTCGTCAAGGCGCAGGTGCTTGGCATCGCGCCCGAAAAACGTCAGATCAAGCTCAGCATGAAGCAGTTGATCCCCACCAGCATCGACGAGTACATTGCCGAGCACAAACCCGGCGACGTCGTCTCCGGCCGCGTTGTCGATGAATCTGGCTCAACCCCATCCATCGAACTCGGTGAAGGCATCCGCGCAACATGCCGGGCAGTGAAGTCCGCTCCAGCCGCAGCCGAATCACAACCCTCCGCTAAGGCTGATCTGTCTTCGCTGTCGAATATGCTGCAAGCGCGCTGGAAGGGAAGTGCGCCCGCACCGTCCGGAGCCCCCGAGCCACTCCACGCTGGCCAGATCCGCAGCTTCAAAATCACCAGGCTGGATGCTGAAGCCAAATCCATCGAAGTGCAGTTGGCTTAGTTCACAGGATTCTATTCTGAAAAGGCAGCGCTCCGCGGCTTGGTGCGAAAGTCCGTCGAGGCGGTGTTTTGTATCAGGGCACGAGTTTACTCGTGCTGCAAACTGCAAAATAAATGCGGCTTTAGCCCCTGAGGAAAGCTCTCCATCGCTTCAGGCATCATATATATTGCACGACTTGGAGCGGGCTTCCCCTCTCTACACATACGCCTCGTCGATATAACACCAGCGCCAATCCTCCCCGCGCTCCGCCGAGCGAATGATGGGATGCTCGGTCGCATGAAAATGCGCGCGCGCGTGCCGGTTCTTCGATGAATCGCAGCAGCCCACGTGCCCGCACTCCAGACACATCCGCAGATGCACCCACGTGTCGCCCGTCTTCAGGCAGTCCTCGCACCCTTTGCTGCTCGGCTTTACATTCTTGACATGATCCTTTTCGTGCGTGCACTTCGCCGCCATTCTTTTGCCTCCGCTGGGGAAACTCACTTTCACACCATATATTGTTTCGCCAGCGCGCGGAACTCCGCAACCTGCGCCGCCGCCCACGTTCTATCGCGACCTAGTTCCGCGGCCAGCAAACCAGCCACCGGCTCCGCCATCGCCACCGCCGCGCGCGCATTCAGGAACAACGCCCGCGTTCTTCGGGCCAAAACATCCTCAACACTCCGTGCCATCTCCATGTGCACCGCCCACACCACTTCCGCCGCAACATAGGGCAACTCCGGATGTAACTTCAGCGCCAACTCTGGCCGCTCCTTCGCCAGCTTTTTGATTTCGTCTGCGTCAGCCCCATACACCGCCAGCGGATCAGCACCGTTCTCTGAATCACGCATCGACTCGGCATATCCATGAACCCGCAGATTCTTCGTCGTGCAAGCCTCGTCGCGCAGCCGGCCGAGAGTAATCGCATGGTCGACGCAGTCCTCCGCCATGTGCCGATACGTCGTCCACTTCCCGCCCGTAACCGTCAGCAGCCCCGACGTATCCACATGAATCACGTGATCGCGCGAAATCGCAGACGTCTTGCCCTCGCCCTGACTCTTCACCAGCGGCCGCAGCCCGACATAAACAGCCAGCACATCCGCCCGAGTCGGCGGCCTGCTCAAATAGCGCCCCGCTGTCTCCAGAATGAACTCAATCTCCTCATCCAGCGCCTTCGGTTCAAGGCTTGGTGCATCCACCGGCGTGTCCGTCGTACCCGCCACCGCATGCCCATGCCACGGAATCACAAACAGCACCCGCCCATCGCTCGTCCGCGGCACCATCAGCGCCGTATCGCCCTTCAAAAAACTGCGATCGAACACCAGGTGAATTCCCTGGCTCGTCACCATAAGCGCTTCCGCCTGCGCGTCTGCCATGCGCCTGACCTCATCGGTGAACACGCCCGTCGCATTCACCACGATCCGCGACGCAATGCGCAACTCCTCGCCCGTCTCCTCATCGCGAACGCTCACGCCATTCACATAACCATCGTCATCGCGCAACAATCCGGTTGCAGGGCAATAATTCACCAGCGTCGCGCCATGATCCGCAGCCGTCATTGCAAGGTGGATCAATAACCGTGCATCATCAAACTGCCCATCGTAGTACACAACTCCGCCGCGCAGTTCTTCCGGCTCCAGTGCCGGCAGCCGCTCCAGCGTCTCTTCTTTCGAAAGTAATTTCGACGCGCCAAAGCCATACTTCCCCGCAAGCAGGTCGTAGAGCTTCAGCCCAATCCCGTAAAACGGCGCTTCCCACCACGAATAATTCGGCACTACAAACGCCAGGTCATGGACCAGGTGCGGAGCATTCTGCCGCAGCAGCCCACGCTCCTTCAGCGCCGACATCACCAGCGGAATATTTCCCTGTTCGAGATACCGCACGCCCCCATGCACGAGCTTTGTGCTGCGGCTGCTCGTCCCCTTGCCAAAGTCATGCGCCTCCACTAGCGCCACGTCGAATCCTCGCGCCGCCGCATCCAGCGCCACGCCCACACCCGTAGCGCCGCCGCCGATCACCGCTATATCCCACGGCTCACCTGCTCGTTCGCGGATCTTACGCAGCATCTCCTCTCTGCGCATTCAGTTGCTCCAGTTTTTCGATCGTTCGACAGCCCGCTGCCACCGCTCCCGGCGCTGCTTGCGTTCGGCCGCATCCATCCTCGGCTCAAAGCGCACATCGCCTTCCCGCTTCGCGCGCAGCGCTTCAGGACTGGCCCAGAGTCCCGTCGCCAGCCCCGCCAGATACGCCGCGCCCAGCGCCGTCGTCTCCGTCACGTGCGGCCGCACCACCGGCACGCCAAGAATGTCCGCCTGGAAATGCATCATCAGGTCATTCACCGCCGCGCCACCATCCACGCGCAGCGCGCCCAGCGGAGTTCCCGTCTCGCCGTGCACCGCCTCCAGCACGTCCGCCACCTGGAACGCAACGCTCTCGAGCGCCGCGCGCGCAATGTGTCCCGGCCTGGTATCGCGGCGCAGCCCGATCAGCAGCCCTCCCGCATGCGGATCCCAATGCGGCGCGCCCAGCCCCACAAACGCCGGCACAAACACCACGCCGCCCGTATCCGGTACACTCGCCGCAAGCGCTTCCACCTCGGCGGACGATCCAATCAGCCGCATATTATCGCGCAGCCACTGCACCACGGCGCCGCCAATAAAAATGCTGCCCTCCAGCGCATATTCCCGGCGTCGTTGCGCGCTCGCCGCCAATGTCGTAATCAGCTTATGCTTCGATCGCACAAATTCCGTTCCCACATTCTGCAGCAGAAAGCACCCGGTCCCATATGTGTTCTTCGCCTCTCCCGCATTCCAGCAAAGCTGACCGAACAGCGCCGCCTGCTGATCGCCCGCGATCCCCGCAATCGCCACACCGCCCAATCCGAGCGAAGTAGTCACGTCGCCAATCCGCTCGCTCGACCACACCACCTCTGGCAGCATGCTCGCGGGCACGCCGAAGATGCGCAGCAACTCCGCGTCCCACTCGCCCTTCACAATGTTGTAGAGCAGCGTGCGCGACGCATTCGTCACGTCCGTTACGTGTCGCATGCCACTCGTCAGGTGCCAGATCAGCCAGCTGTCCACGGTGCCGAACGCCAGTTCTCCGCGTTCCGCTCTCCCTCGCGCCCCTGGCACGTTGTCCAATATCCAGCGCACCTTCGTCGCTGAAAAATATGGGTCCAGCACCAGGCCCGTCTTCGACGAGACTTCTCTCCGACCCCGCTCCTTTCCAAAGATTCACACAGCGGAGCTGTCCGACGGTCCTGCCAAACAATCGCAGGATGAATAGGCTTCCCCGTTTCGCGCTCCCACACAATCACCGTTTCGCGCTGATTCGTAATCCCAATCGCCGCCACATCCCGCGGGCGCGCCCCAGCCTTGCCCAGCGCTTCCACCGCGCAAGAGAGCTGGCTGGTCAAGATTTCCATGGGATCGTGTTCCACCCAACCTGCCTGCGGGTAGAACTGCTCAAACTCGTGCTGTGCTACCGCGGCGATCGAGCTGGCTTCATCAAATAGAATGGCCCGCGAACTCGTCGTGCCCTGGTCCAGTGCAAGAATGTATGCCATTGGGGTTGGTTAACCTTTGGACCCAAGTCAATCATGCCCCCCCACGCTGCCGCAACCGTCCAGAGACTTGGCAGGTTCGGAATTCACACCACGTACAAATCCACGTACTCGCTTACCGGCATCTCCTCCAGCCGCCTGCGATCCATCGAGGCATCCAGAATCCGCTGCCGCTGCTCCCGCCAAACTGCCGGGCCAAGTTGCGCTTGAACTTCTCCACCAGCAGCGGCATCCCTTCCTTACGCCGCCGCTTATGCCCGATCGGATACTCCACCGTCTCCTCGAGCACCGTCCCATCCGTCAGTTCCACTCGAAGTGAATTTGCAATCGACCGCTTCTCAGGATCGTGATAATCCTTCGTGAATTGCGGCTCCTCGACGCACTCCACCTTCGCCCGCAGTGCATCAATGCGCGGATCGCCCGCAACCCGATCCTCATAATCCGCCGCCGTCAACCGTCCGAAGATCAATGGAATCGCAATCATGTACTGCACGCAATGATCCCGATCTGCCGGATTCGACAGCGGCCCCTTCTTGTCGATAATCCGCAGACACGCCTCGTGCGTGCGAATCGTGATTTTGCGGATATCCTCGGCGGTCTTGCCCCGCGCATTCAGCCCGCCGCGCAGCGTCATCGCTGCCTCCACTGCTGTCTGCGCATGAAACTCCGCCGGAAAGCTGATCTTGAACAGCACGTTCTCCATCACGTAGCTGCCATACGGCCGCTGGAACCTGAACTCCTGTCCGCGAAACGAAACGTCGTAAAATCCCCACGTCTTCGCCGTCAACGCTGAGGGATATCCCATTTCGCCGACCCGCGCCATCAGCGCCAGCCGCACCGCCCGGCTGGTCGCATCGCCCGCTGCCCAGCTCTTGCGCGAACCCGTATTCGGCGCATGTCGATACGTGCGCAGGCTCTGTCCGTCTACCCATGCAAGTGAAATTGAATTGAGAGTCTGTTCTCGATTCAGGCCCAGCAGCCCGCACACCACCGCAGTCGACGCCACCTTTACCAGCACCACGTGATCGAGACCGACCTTGTTGAACGAATTCTCAAGCGCAATGCATCCCTGGATCTCATGCGCCTTGATCATTCCTTCCAACACCTGTCGCATCGTCAACGGCGCTGCTCCCTCAAATGCAGCCGTCCGCGAAAGCCAATCCGCCACCGCCAGGATCCCCCCCAGGTTATCCGAAGGATGTCCCCACTCCGCCGCCAGCCACGTGTCGTTGAAGTCCAGCCAGCGAATCATCGCGCCAATATTGAACGCCGCCTGCACCGGATCGAGTTGGAAACTTGTACCCGGCACGCGCGCGCCATGTGGCACCGCCGTCCCCGGCACAATCGGCCCGAGCAGTTTTGTGCACGCCGGATATTCCAACGCCTCCAGCCCGCATCCCAGCGTATCCAGCAGGCAATAGTGCGCCGTCTCATGCGCCAGGTCGCTCTTGATCTCGTACTCCAACGCGTAATCCGCAATGTCCGCGATGACCTTGTCGAACCCCCGACACTCATTACTGATATGCAAAGACACAGCATCTCCTGACTAACCTGGGTGCCCCACGTCTCGCTTTTGAGACGTGGGAGCAATGTTCGACGAGCAGCGAGAATGGGATGGAAACGCGCTGGCTGCCCCGCTAAGCGCGCATCTTGCGTTTAGGATCGGAAAGCACTAACTCCTCATTCCGCTATGCCCGCTTCTCAATCGGCACAAACTCCAGATTCTCCGGCCCCGTATACACCGCCGAAGGCCGAATAATCTTTCCATCCTGCCGCTGCTCGATCACGTGCGCACACCAGCCCGCCGTCCGCGCAATCACAAACAACGGCGTAAACAAATCAACCGGCACGCCCATCAAGTCATACGCAACCGCACTGTACCAATCGAGATTGGGGAACATGCGCTTCACATCGTGCATGGTGGTCTCAATCCTCTCCGCCACATTGAACAGCCGCATATCTCCACCGGCATCTCGCAAGTTCGTGCGCCACCTCTTTGATAATGTCGCTTCGCGGATCGCTGATGGTGTACACCGGATGCCCGAAGCCGATAATTACCTCGCGTTCGCCCACGCGCCACCGCATGTCTGCCTCTGCCTCGTCCGGCCTTTGATAGCGCTTCTGAATTTCCAGCGCAACCTCATTCGCGCCCCCATGCTTCGGCCCTTTCAACGCCCCAATCGCACCCGCGATGCACGAATAAATATCCGATCCAGTCCCCGCAATCACCCGCGCTGTAAAAGTCGATGCATTGAACTCGTGCTCCGCATACAGGATCAGCGACGTCTGCATCGCCCGGGTCGACTCTTCACTCGGCGCTGTCCCATGCAGCAGATGCAGAAAGTGCGCTGCAATTGAATCTTCAAACCGTTCCACTTCAATCCGCCGCCCGTTGCGCGCATAGTGGTGCCAATAGAGAAGCATCGATCCCATGCAGGCCAGCAGTGTATCGGCAATCTTGCGTGCGACGCTCTCCTTGTGGCTCTCGCTCTCCGGCAGCACACACCCAAGAACAGAAACACCCGTCCGCAGCACATCCATCGGATGCGTCGATGGCGGCAGCAATTCCAGCGCCTGCTTCACCGCGGCCGGCAAACTCCGCAGCGGCCGCAAGCTGGCCTTGTACGCCGCAAGCTCTGCCGTGTTCGGCAGCTTGCCATGCACCAGCAGGTATGCGACCTCTTCAAACTCGCAGTGCGCCGCAAGGGCCTTGATGTCATATCCACGATAGTGCAGATCGTTGCCGGTATGCCCCACCGTGCACAACGCGGTCGATCCTGCCGGCGTGCCCGACAGCGCAACGGACTTCTTCGGTTTGAATGCCGCCGGCGCGGCGCTCGCATCATTGCTCATAATGAACCCCCGCAGAGCATCAAGCTAAAGGATCAGCGGCGAGGGTGTCTACTTGCTCGCTTTGCTCTTTGCAAATAGATCATTCAGTTTTTCTTCGTACGAATGGTAGTCAAGGTATTGATAAAGATCGGCTCGTGTCTGCATCATCGGGATCACGTGCTTCTGCGTGCCCTCGCTCCGGATCGCCTCATACACCTGGAGCGCCGCCGCATTCATCGCCCGATACGCCGCGCAGCAGTAGAGAATAATATCCACGCCCGCTCCCGCGAGCTCCTCGCGCGTCCACAACGGCGTCTGACCAAATTCCGTGATGTTTGCCAGAATCGGCACACCAGCAGCCTTGCGAAACGCCGTGTACTGCTGCAGCTCAGTAACCGCCTCGGCAAAAATCATGTCCGCGCCCGCCGCTACATATGCCTGCGCCCGTTCAATCGCCGCCGCCAATCCTTCCCCCGCCAGCGCATCGGTCCGTGCCATGATCACAAATGCTTCGTCCGTCCGCGCATCCACCGCCGCCTTGATCCGGTCCACCATCTCCTCTGCAGCGACAAGCTCTTTCCCCGGCCGATGCCCGCAGCGCTTCGCGCCCACCTGGTCTTCAATGTGAACAGCCCCTGTGCCTGCTCGAATCATCGCCCGAACCGTCCGCGCAATATTGAACGCGCCGCCCCACCCCGTATCGATATCCACCAGCAGCGGCAGCGTCGTCACCTCGGTAATCCGCCGCACATCCGTCAGCACATCTTCCATCGTGCTGATGCCCAGGTCCGGCATCCCCAGAGAGTTCGCGGCCACTCCACCGCCCGAAAGGTAGAGTGCGCGAAAGCCTGTCGCCTCCGCCATCCGCGCCGTATAGGCATTGATCGCTCCGGCCACCTGCAGCGGCTTTTCTTCCGCCACTGCCCCGCGGAATTCTTCGCCGGCCGATCCTCTTATATTGCTCCGCTCCATTGCAAAGCCTTTCCGCCGCATCATAGCAGGCGCCTCGATCCGCCTTCCCCACCCCCACCCTCCGGTGCGACAATCGATCCCGTTGCTGCGGCGCGCCGTTTCTCGCGCTGCAGGCAGGAGGAGAATCACCCATGAAGCCTCTTATCGTATGTGCCGGACTTCTTTTCGCCGCCACCACCATTCTGGCCCAGCAAAAGCCGCCCGCCAGCCCGCCAGCCAAGGCGGAAGCCACCATCGGCGGCCACCAGATCACCATCGCCTACTCCTCCCCCGGCGTTAAAGGCCGCGAGGGCAAAATCTTCACCAAGGATGGCCTCATCAGCCACAACCCGCACTACCCCGTCTGGCGCGCTGGAGCCAACTCCGCCACCACCCTCCACACGGACGGCGACCTTATGATCGGCGACCTCAATGTCCCAAAAGGCGACTACACCCTCTTCGTCGACATCTCCAACCCCGATCAGTGGACCCTCATCGTCAATAAAAAACTAGGCGAGTGGGGCCTTGCCTACGACGGTTCCCAGGACCTCGGCAAAGTCAAAATGCACATGAGCAAACCGGCCTCTATGGTCGAAAACCTCCTATACACCCTCGAAGATGATGGCGGCGGCAAAGGCAAACTCACACTCTCATGGGAAGACCATTCCGCGTCTGTGCCCATCACCGTTCACAAGTAAAAACGATGCGATCAAGACGGCCAGGGCGGAGATTTCTAACATTCTCCGCCTCACCGCTACAATAGATAAAGAGTCTTATCGCTTCGGAGAGTCGAACCGCCTTGCCCCTCTACGCCTATCGCTGCACCAGTTGCGGCAACAAATTCGAGAAAATCCAGAACTTCTCCGCCGAGCCGGAGACCATTTGCCCCAAGTGCGGCGAGGCCACGCTGATTCGCCCTCTCACCGCGCCGCGTCTCAACTTAAAGGCGCCGGTTGGTATATCAACGATTACGCCTCCAAAAGCTCTGACTCATCCTGCTTCATATGGCGATTCCAAGCCGGCCGAATCCAAAGAAGCCGGCAAAATCCGGCGACAAGCCGGCCGCCTCTTCCTCCACGCCAGCCGCCCCGTCCACTCCTGCCGCCGCGCCAGATCCTCCTCGCTGTGTTTTTTTTTTTTGGGGGCGGTTGGGTCGGTTGACTTGGCCGTTGATTTGGGGGGGTTTGTTTTGTGTTTGAGGAGCGCTGCAATGCTGGGGCCTCAACGAATTCGGGGTACAGCGGCACGAAGATCGCTTTGCGCGCAGCGTTGGACGCTCACTGACTTGCCTGGGTGCCCACGCGCTTCTGAAGTCGGGACCCCGACCCCTCGACGCTAAAATAAACACAGATCATGTCCCTGCTCGATCCCATCCCGTCCCCCGTCGAAAACGCCGACGCAACCGCCCTCGAGTGGGAACCCTTGCTTGCATTTCTCTCCAGCTACGCCGCCTCCTCGGTAGGCCGAGAATCCATCCTCGCCCTCCGCCCCTCCACCGACGAGCCTTGGATCACGCGCCAGCATCAACTCACCGGCGAACTCCGCCTGCTTCTCAACGAGCAAGTCTCCATCCCCCTCGGCGGCCTATTCGACCCCACGCAGCTCGCCGCCAAGGCTCACATCCCCGGCGCCGCCCTCGAAGCCGCAGAATTCCAATCCATCGCCCGCCTCGCCCACGACGTAGGCGCCTGGCAAGCTCTGCTCCGCGAACCCCCCCCGCCAGAGTTGCAGGAAAACTGCCGCGCCTCTCCGATCTCTCCGCCGCACTCGCTGGGTCTTCACTGAAGCCGTTAGCCGAGTCCATCGAGCGCAAAATTCAACCCGACGGCACTCTCGCCGACGACGCCTCGCCCGAGCTCAACCGCATTCGCCGCGATCAGGAGCGCCAACAGCGCGCCATCGAAGAATCCCTCCGCGCCGCACTCCGCAAGCTTTCCGTTGAAGGTTCAACGCAGGAAGACCTCATCACCATCCGCGGCGACCGCTTCGTCATCCCCGTCCGCAGCGAACTCAAGCGCCGCATCTCCGGTGTCGTTCACGGGGTCAGTTCCTCCGGGCAGACTGTCTACGTCGAACCGCTCGAAACCATCGAGCAGAACAACGAGCTCGTCCGCCTCATCGAAGAAGAACAGGCAGAAGTCCACCGCATCTTCGTCGCCCTCACCCGCCAGGTCGGCGGCTACGCCACACCCCTCGTAGAAGGCGCCAAAGTTCTTGCTCTCGTCGATACGCTCGTCGCCCGCGCCCGCTTCGCCCGGGACTATGACTGCATCGCTCCCGCCATCACTCCCGAGCAGCTCAACCTGAACGCCGCCCGCCACCCGCTTCTCGAGCGGCACCTCCGCGCGAACAGTGGGCGCGTGGTCCTCCTTTCTCCCTCGAACTCACCGCTGAATCCCGCCAGCTCATCATCAGTGGTCCCAACACCGGCGGCAAAACCGTCACTCTCAAAACCACTGGGCTGCTCGCCATGATGGCCCAGGCAGGTCTGCCCATCCCTGCTGCAGCAGCTAGTTTTCCCATCTTCACCGCGTTTCTCGCCGACATTGGCGACGCCCAATCCATCGAGGCCGAGCTCTCCACTTTCTCCGCGCACATCGTCAATCTCAATCGCCTCTCGCGCCTCGCCGATGCAAGCTCTCTCGTCCTTCTCGACGAACTTGGCTCCGCCACCGACCCTGAAGAAGGGTCCGCCCTCGCCGTGGCAGTCGCCGCATTCTTTCTCGCGGCGTGCGCATGGACGCTCATCTCTACCCATCACACCTCGCTCAAGGTCTACGCCGCCAACACCCTCGGCGTGCTCAATGCCGCCGCCGGCGTCGATGAGGCTACTCTCATTCCCAACTACCAGCTTCGTCTCGGCGTCCCGGGCGCCTCCGCCGGAATTCAAACCGCCGAGCGCCTCGGTCTCAACGCCCACATCGTCCAGTCTGCCCGCGAACGCCTCGGTTCGCAGCAGGTCGACATCGCCCGCTTTCTCGATAAGCTGCACCACGATCTCGCCGCTCTCGAAGCCCAAAAAAAGGCTGCCCGCGAGCAGCAGTACGCCCTCAATCGGGAGCGCGCCAAACTGGCCCGCGAGGGCGACGTTGAACTCCGCAACCGCACCCGCGAACTCGAAACCAAGCTCGCCTCGTTGATGAAGGAATTCGAATTTCAGATGCGCGAGAACGTCCGCGCCATCGAAGACCGCGCCGCGCAACAGAAGCTCTCCAAGGAAGCCGAGCGCCGCATCACGCGCCTCCGCCGCGAATTTCAGGAGAGCTTCAATCAGACCGTCGTCGCCCACCGAACCGGCGCGGACACTGGCGACGTCAACGCCCAGCCGCATCTCTTGCGTCACATTGCGCCCGGCGATCAGGTCCGCATCAAGTCCATGAACAAGATCGCCATCGTCCAGCGCGAAATTGAAAAGGATCTTTTCGAGGTAGCCCTCGGCCCCATCAAGATGCGCGTCAAACGCGACGAGTGCTCCGCACCTCTACCTTCTGGAGCAGATTCCGGGCTGGAGAAGAAAGCCGACCCCCTCGCCGCCGCCCGCAAACAAAAAGGTGTCCATGTCACCGTAACCAGCGCCAATAGCGACGACATGCGCATGGAAATCAACCTCATCGGCCGCACCGTCGACGAAGCCACCGAAGAGCTGGAGAAATATCTCGATCGCGCCTTCCTCGCCGGCCTCCCCCGCGTCCGCATCATCCACGGCCACGGCGCCGGCATTCTCCGCCGCGGCGTTCGTGACTTCCTCAAGTCGCACCCCCACGTAGCCACCATCGCCGAAGCCCCCCAGAACGAAGGCGGCCAGGGCGCTACGTTGGTCGAGTTGCGCCAATAGTATTCAAAACCGCAGCAGGTAGCTGAACTTCACAAATATCTGGCGATCCGTTGACGTATCCGGCAAACTGGTCAGGCTGTAGACAGGCGTCGCATCGGCACTGTAGTCCACATTCTGAAACGTATCCGCATAGCCCACGTAGAGGGCGGTCCCCGGATGCGGCAGATATGTAAAGAGCAATGTCGCGTCAGCCTGCTTGGAATACGTGCTCGAAACCAACGCATTGTTCGGCAGCAGAGCGTTGTAATCCAGAATCGCGTTGAATGAATAATCACGCGTGAACTGGTAGTTGAACTTCGAGCGAATCAAGTGGTTCGAAAAAATCACACCGGCGTGCGCTGAACTCGCGTCAATCGCACCCGTCCGTATTCCCAGACGTGTGTAGTAGTAAATCTCATCCAACCTCAGATGCGAACTTGGATGTAATGTCACGCTCGCCCACCCATTCTGCCCGTTGGCTAGAAAGGGAAGCATTCCCTCCGGAGGATAGTAGTTGGGTTGCTGTCCCCAGCGAGTAGCTCGCGCTCATATCGAGCCACTTGAACCACGAAGTGGTAATGGCGAGCGCCCCAGCCTGCGCCCGAAATTCCCGGCCATCGAATAACTCGTATGATTCGTCGATGCCGACCGTCAGGTTGGTTAATCGCGGCAGCGATACCGTGAAGCCCGGATCGAATGACCAGTTCTGCAGTCGCCCGCTGTGATCGTAGATGACCGTTCCGTCAAGCTGTGGCCCATACGCCATAACAGCGCGTCCTGCTGCGGGTTTCCAGAGATAATTCGCGTACGTCTCCCATTTGCGAATGTCCGTGCGATCAATGTAGCCCAGTGTCGAATTCATCTGAGCGCTGCGGTCCGTGAAGAAATTTTGAAAGCTGGCGTGGTTGTTTGTCTTCCGCAGGCGAAACAGAAACCCCGGTCCGGCACTGTACCCGTCCGTCCCCCGCGTCTGCGTAGCGGTCGCCTGCCCCGCGATCGTCCAGTTGTCCGGCGTCACGTAGCGCAGGTCGATCGACCCCACGCGATTTGAAGCGGAATCAAATTTCGTCCCACCCAGAAACAGGCCCACATGCGACTGGTGCCCGAACTCACGTTCGACTCGAAAAACTCCATCCATCGCGCGATCTCCGTGCCCCACCTGGCCTTGTGCCAGCACCTCACCCGGAGCACGATCATCGCTCGCCAGAGTGCCCAGGCTCCATCGCCCTATCGATCCGGTCAGCTTCAATCCGAATTGTGGATTGACAATGCGTCGCGAAAAGAACAGCTGCTCCGGCATCACGAAGATAGACGCGTTCTCCAGAAAAAATGGCCGCCGCTCCGGGTACACAACCTCATACCGTTGGTTCACCTGCACCTTGGGATCGTCCGTGCCAATCTCGCTGAAGTCAGGATTTAGAGCCAGGTCGAGCGTCAGCGCATCGTGGATCACCGCCTTCGCATCCAGCCCCACATGGTGTTCCGTCTGTTGCTGCGGTCCGAGCGTTGCGTCCAGGTAGTTATCTCTCGAATAGATCCCGTAGGGAATCATCTGCACGTTGCGCCCAGGAGAGATGTCGTCGTCAATCTCTATCGGAGCAAACTGCCCCACAAACTGTGGCAGCTTCTGATGCGAGATGAAGGGCCACATCGAAAATTCGTTGTTGCGCTGGATCGCCCGCGCCAGGCAGATATTCCAAACCTGCCTCGACCCACGCGGAAAACGCAAAGTGCGGAAGGGAATCGCTTCGAGAACCACATAGCCGGTCTCGGTAATCCGGCCCTCTGAGTACCACAGCCCCTCCCAGCTCGGATCGTCACCGATACCGTCCGTCGTGCGCCCATCGTACTGAATTCCATACGGATTCACATCAAACCAGTAGGCGTGCTTGTGGTCCATAAAGGTATCGATGTTGATCGTCACGCGATCGTCCAGGTCGATCTGCTTGCGCGGAGCCACACGGGCATGGATCTTCCCCGGATCGTCCTTGCAGATCCAACCCACATAAAGATTGTTGCTGTCGTACGAGAGATAGGCCGTCGTGGGTTCACTGATCGGCTCCCCATCGTGGGGATCAAATTGCCAGAAAGTTGTGACCACCGCCTCCGCCTCGCGCGGTGTCCCGTTTACAAAGTCAGAAAGCTTCGGCGCGCGCGTGACCCGTGGAATCTTCAGAGGAACAGGATCAAGTGGCGCACCAATAAGGGGCCGGGCGACAAGCAGAGAGAAAAAGACAAACCATGACCTGGACCAGCGCACACTGCAGACAGAAGCCATACATCCCCGATGGAGAAGATCGTTGACAAACTGAGGTATGGAACTGCTAAGTCTACCAACGACGCGATCCTGTGCAGTGTTTATCCGTCACAAGTCTTCTGGCCAGAGAGTCTTTGTTGTTGGAATGGGGCCAGAGGGTGGTTCCTGATGCTCCATCGGTGGCATCAGACAAGGCCCCGGTACCGTTCTTCGCCGATTCCTGCTTCTTCCACCATCCAGCTCTCCCCTTCGCCAAGCACTGCCACGCGATCGACCATCCCCGCCCGCTCCGCCGCCCGCAACAATCGCGGCAGCGGCTCCTCCATAGGCTCACGTCCCAGCCGAAACGTCCCGTAATGCATTGGGATCATCACGTCCGCTTTCAAATCGCGAAAACCTTGTAGGGCTTCTTCAGGACTCGTATGCACAGCGCGATAGCTGTCCGGAAAATACGCGCCAATCGGTAGCAGCGCAATCTCCGGCTGCAACCGCCGCCCGATCTCCGCGAACCCACCGAAATACGCTGTGTCGCCCGAGTGATAAATCGTCGGACCGCTCGCCGATTCAATCACGAACCCGCCAAAACCCCGATGCGTGTCCCTGAACATACGCGCTCCCCAGTGCCGCGCCGGCGTCGCCGTAATCGTCACGCTCTCCTGCTCTGTCAGCCTTCTCGGTTGCTGACCAGGTTCAATCGTGACCAGCTGGCCGCTCTTCAGCGCCGCGTGGGACACTGCTTTGACTTCCGTCTTCTGCCACCACTCCGGAGACTCCACCCGCCCAAACCCGAGATCGCACACCAGATCCTCGACACCCTTCGGCACAATCGCTACTGGAGCAGCTAGGCCCCTTCTCCGCATCTCCCGCGTAATCGCGCGCAGCGAAGGCCGGTTCAAATGATCCATGTGCGCGTGCGTCAAAAGCACCGCGTCAACCCGTGGCAGGTCCGCGATCCGCAATCCCGGCAGACGCTGCCGCCGCAGCACAATCAACCGCGTCGCAAACACCGGATCGATCAGCAGCGCGCGCCCACCCGTCTGAATCAAAAACGACGAGTGCCCGATAAACGTGATCGCCGTTTCGCCGGCCAGCACCTCCGGCGGCTTCGCCTGCTTCCCGGCAAGCGGTTGCGCGTGGCTCTCGCGAACCAGCTCCCAGAGTTGCTGCAGTTTTCTAACCCAGAACGGAATCTCTATCTTCATGCGCATTAGATAGATGCTGCGCAAATACTGAAGGACCCTTCTTCTCGATCCAAATCCGTCTCCGCTTCAACGGTCGCCACTGATTACGATCCGCTCAACCCAAACAACCTCGAACCCTCAGTAAAGAGCCAACTGTCAAAATCCAAACTGTCTCACCCGAGGGGTTCACTCTAGACAAGTCCAATGGATAGAAGACCTCGCAGTCAATATTTCCGCTAAGTTGTTTAAAATGAGCAACCTTAATCAAGGGGACTAGGAGGGGGAAGGGGCAGTTCATGGTTAACAAGGTCTATCGGCGCGCTATGCTCGCCTCACATCGATACGCGGCGCGCAGGCCTGCTCGTGTTCGCTCTTCAGCTTGCTGCGAATCCCCAACAACAACGCGGAGAACAGTCGACCCGGGGCCTGATTGCTTCTCGCTGGAAATGACTTAAGAGTCTCTTTGAACAACCCACGTTGCATCGGGGGCGGTGTCGCGTTGACATTCTGTTGACAAACCGGATGGCTTACACCGGTATCATCGATCCTGGCCCGGCTCAAGGAGGATTTTGTGCGCAAACGAATTCTGGCTTTCCTGCTTTTTGTCACCGCAACTGCGTTGCTGGCAGCAACCGCAGGAAGCATCTACGACTTCACCATCAATTCGATCGATGGTAAGCCTGTCAGCCTCAAGAGCTACAAAGGCAAAGTCGTTTTGCTCGTCAACGTAGCCAGCAAATGCGGGTTCACTCCGCAATATGCCGGCCTTGAGGCACTCTACGAGAAATACAAGGACCGCGGCCTGGTTATCGTCGGTGTTCCCGCCAACAACTTCGCCCAGCAGGAACCCGGCACCAACGAGGAGATCAAGACCTTCTGCTCGCGCAAGTACAACGTAACCTTCCCCATGATGGCCAAGGTCTCCGTCCTCGGCGAAGACAAGACGCCGCTCTATCATTTCCTCACTGACAGTTCCACCGATCCGAAGTTCGCCGGCGACATCAAGTGGAACTTCACCAAGTTCCTCTTCGACCGTAACGGCAACCCCGTAGCCCGCTTCGAGCCCGCTGTGACTCCCGACTCTCCAGAAGTCCAGTCAGCAATCGAATCAGCCTTAAAGAAATAGGCGTGTCGACGAACTCGCTCCATCTTCACCCGGTTCGATGTCCACCTGTCACAAACTCGAAAGCTATCGCTATGTCACAATGAATCGCGATGAAAGAGCTGTTCGTCTGCGGACTCCTGGTTGGGAGCGGTATTTGTGCGGGGCCGGCTCAATTGCCTGTGCCGCAGCTTGATCCAGGTCCCGTGCAGGCGGAGTTGCTCGCCAATCTGGACGTTCGTCATCTGGGAAACGGGAAAACGGTCTTTGCGAGCATTACCCAGGATTGGAACGGGCAGGATTGCCTGCTTCGTAAAGGCGCAATTCTTGAAGGCACGGTGGAAGAATCAATCTCCCGCCAGGGCAACAATGAGTCGAAACTAGCGCTGTCATTTAAGCGTGCGCAATGTAACGGCCGTGAGATGCAGCCAATGGACCTCGTCCTCACGGTGATTGCACAACCTCCGACAGACTGGTCGAAGGTGCCCAACGCCCAATTCAAGATGACCATGGATTTTCCGAACCCGCATCCCTTCGGTCCATCGTATGGGCCGGCGCTGACGAATCAGTCGCAGACGCAATCGCCGCAAAACGCAGCGGCCACTCCGACGACCGGTCAAAACAATTCCTACGATGATTACACTTTTTCCAAACTGGCACTTACGCAACTGGAGTTGTCTGCAGTTGAACACCGTTTTCCGGTGCGCAAGAATGTCAGGCCCGGCGATGTGATCGACATGAAGGGGCTCCGTCTCGACATCGGCGCGGGGCCCAATCGCAGTTCGGTGATTTCGTCGAAGAACCGCGATGTGTATCTGGCGGAATTCACGCAGATCCTCCTGATGCCGCCCGCGCGCGCATTTCGTGCGCCCAAAGCTATAGCTGCCACGGCGACTGCGGAAACCAACCCGGGAAGTGTTCCAGCGCGGACTCCGCCAGCTCCGGCACCGCTTCCGCCACCCAACGACATCGAGGTCTGCGCCCCGCCGGGATGCGCTGTCGACCTGCCAGTCGGCGCGCAGGAACTCAAGAGCCAAAGCGCCGGCTCCATTGCGATTAGAGGTCTTGGATATACTCGACGCACCAATCGGGTTCTCGCTAGTTTTGCCGATGAGGAATCTCTCGCCTGGCTCGGGCCTGGGCAACTCCTTTTCTCATTCATTCCACACCAACCGATCCTGCGCAGAAGATCAGAGCAAGGGGGTACCGCGAGATTGGTCCGGGCGGTGCTCTTGGATACGGCAACTCACAACGTGGTCCGCGCGGTCGATTGGGAGATCGTTGATTCGCGCCGCTACCTCTGGCAACTCGATGCAGAACGCATCCTGGTTCACGTCGGAAACGAACTGCGGGTCTATCGCGCCGGCATGCAAATGGAAAGAAGTTTTCCACTTGCGGGGCCCCTCATGTTCGTGCGCACCGCCCCCAGCGGCGGTTTGCTGGCAATCGCGACCCTGGGGGAACGTCACTCGCTCGAACTGCACGCGAAACTCCGCAACGAACTTGGCAGAGAACCTGAAGAAGATGTCGATGTCGCCATTCTCAATCAAGACTTCAAAATCGTTGCCAAGTCGGCCACCGTCTCAAACCTGATGCCGCCAACCCTGCTGGATGAAGGGCAGGTGAGACTTCAATCCGAATCCGCGCAATGGTACCGGTTACAACTGTTTACTTGGGAAAACAAGCGGAGTGCGCTGGCCCGCTTCCATTCGTTTTGTACTCCCGAAGTGGCAAGCACCGCTCCAGATCTTTTGTTTCTGCTGACCTGCAACGCGCCGGCCGGTGACATCCTGTATTCGGTGCTTCGGACCGATGGGAAAATGCTCATGCGAGGAGGCTCCGATCCAAACGAATTGGGCCATGAAGCGATCGGAAGCCGTCGCAGCCAAATATTCGCGGTGAAGATTGTTCATGCAGAGCGCCCAATCTCCCCCGGCACGAACTTCAAAAACTCGGAACTTGATTCAGAAGAAGTGCGGATTTATCGAGCCGAAGATGGAAAGCGCCTGCTCTCCATTCGCTTGAATGAGCCCATAGGCAGCCATGGCGGTTATGCACTTTCCCCCGATGGTTCTCAACTGGCAGTTCTGTCCGGATCGGATATTCACTTTTTCCCGGTGCCGGTGAAGTAACGGAGCGCGACTCTCGCCCGTTCAGCAACAAAATGCCTCGAAGAAATCATCCCTCGAGGCTTTTTGATATCCGCATAAAACGAGAGCCATTGCGCTATGCCATCGCTTCACGGCCCATCGGCTCAAAGTGCAGCTGGTTCGACTTCCGATCTACGTCGATCCGCACATGCGCCCCATGCAGAATCTCGCCATTCAGAATCTTAATTGCCAGCGGATCCTGCACCATCCGTTGAAGAGCACGCTTCAACGGCCGCGCACCGTAGGCGACATCTGAGCCGGAAGCCAGTATCAGCTCCCGCGCCGACGGCGTCAGTTCGAGCGAAATCTGTCGGTCTTCCAGCAGCTTCCCAACTTCGGCCAGCCGCAGTTCGAGAATCGCTTCGAGCTGTGCATGACCCAGCGGACGGAAGATCACCATGTCGTCCACACGATTCAGAAACTCCGGCCGGAAGTGCTCGCGCAGCACCCGCATCACGCTTTCGCGGGCCATGTCAAAGTCGTGTTCCGTCTTGAGCGACTCCGTTGCCAGGAATCCAGCTCCCAGGTTCGAAGTCATGATCAGCACCGTGTTCTTGAAGTCCACCGTGCGACCTTTCGCGTCCGTCAATCGCCCGTCGTCCATGATCTGCAGCAGCACATTGAACACGTCGGGATGCGCCTTCTCGATCTCGTCGAACAGAATCACCGCATACGGCCTGCGCCGCACAGCCTCAGTCAACTGCCCGCCTTCGTCGTATCCCACGTACCCCGGAGGCGCTCCAATCAACCGCGCCACTGCATGCTTCTCCATGTACTCGCTCATGTCAATGCGGACCATCGACTGCTCGTCATCAAAAAGAAACTCAGCCAGCGCGCGCGCCGTCTCCGTCTTTCCCACGCCCGTGGGTCCCAGGAAAATGAACGAGCCAATCGGCCGCTTCGGATCGCTCAGTCCAGCCCGCGAACGACGAATCGCATTGGCCACGATCGTCAATGCTACGTCCTGTCCCACAACGCGCGCGCGCAGACGCTCTTCCATATGCACGAGCTTGTTCACTTCGCCTTCCAGCATTTTCGAAACAGGAATCCCCGTCCACTTGCTGACAATCTTGGCGATGTCCTCTTCGTCGACTTCCTCTTTCAGCATCCGCGTCACGTTCGAGGTGCCATCTTGCAGCGCGTTCAACTCCTTCAACTCGGCTTCCATCTTGGGCAACTCGCCATATTGGATCTGAGCAGCGCGATCGAGCTGCCCCTTGCGCGTTTGCTCCTCTGCTTCGAAGCGCAGCGCCTCAATCTTCTTTTTCAATTCGCTGATCCTGCTGATGGCGTCGCGCTCCATGGTCCAGCGAGCACGCAGGGCGGTCGTCTGCTCCTTCAGTGTTGCCAGTTCGCGCTCCACCTCTTCGCGCCGGCCTCGGCTGTTCTCGTCCGTCTCACGCTTCAAGGCGGCCTTCTCAATTTCGAGCGAAGTCGCCTGCCGCTCCAGCTGGTCAATCTCCGTCGGCACTGAGCCGATCTGGATCGCCAGCGAAGCCGCGGCTTCATCTACAAGATCGATGGCCTTGTCCGGCAGGAAGCGATCGCTGATGTACCGGTGCGACAGCGTTGCCGCTGCCACAATCGCCGAGTCCTTGATGCGCACGTTGTGATGCGACTCGTACCGGTCCTTCAACCCGCGCAGAATCGCAATCGTGTCTTCCACGTTCGGCTCACCGACATAGACGATCTGGAAGCGCCGTTCCAGCGCCGCGTCTTTTTCAATGTACTTGCGGTACTCATTCAGCGTGGTTGCGCCGATAGCCCGCAACTCGCCGCGCGCCAGCGCCGGCTTCAGCATATTGCTGGCGTCGATGGCGCCTTCCGCTGCACCAGCACCCACCAGAGTATGCAGCTCGTCGATGAACAACACAATCTGCCCGTTCGACTCTTCAATCTCTTTGAGGACAGCCTTCAAACGATCTTCAAACTCGCCGCGGTATTTGGCCCCGGCCAGCATCGACCCCAGGTCGAGCGAGATCACGCGCTTATCGCGCAAGCTCTCCGGTACGTCACCGGAAACAATGCGCCGCGCCAACCCTTCGACGATGGCAGTCTTACCCACGCCGGGTTCGCCAATAAGCACTGGATTGTTCTTCGTGCGCCGGCTCAATACCTGGATCACGCGGCGAATCTCCTCGTCACGCCCGATCACCGGATCGAGCTTGCCGCGCCGTGCCAGTTCTGTCAGGTCCTTCGCGTATTTCTCCAGCGCCTGAAACTTGCCCTCAGGGTTCTGGTCCGTCACGCGTTGCGATCCGCGCACCGCCGTGAGCGCCTGCAGAATGGCTTCGTGCGTAGCGCCAACTGCAATAAGTGCATCGCGCGCGGCATCGCCCTTCTGATGTGCCACTCCCAGCAGCAGGTGTTCGGTCGAAATGTACTCGTCCTTGAAGTTTGCGGCCTCGCGAAATGCCTGGTCCAGCACCTTGGTCAGCGTCCCGCTCGGGCCGGTTTGTGCGGAACTGCCCTGAACGCGAGGCAGCTTCTCCTCCACCTGGTGCAGGCTGCTTTCCAGCCTTTCCGTTGGGACACCGATCTTTTCAAGCACCGCGGGAATCACACCTTCGCGGTCCTCAATCAGGGCAAGCAGCAGATGCACCGGCTGGATCTCGGGATTTCCGAGTTCCGCCGCACGCCCTTGCGCCTGCTGCATCGCTTCCTGTGATTTCACTGTCAGTTTTTCCCAACGAATAGCCATGTTTAGCTCCAGTAATCAGTGTTCAGTATTCTCATGTTGGGTCCGCGCAATTCAGGACCGTTGACTTACTCATAATGATGTTTGTCCCGGTGGCCAGGATTGTCGAGAGTTATCGCAAAAGAAATGGCCAGCGTCGCCCTGGCGTCGAGTAATAAGCCCGACGCCAGAAACTGATCACTGACCAATGATCACTGACGACTGTTCTTCCTTACCGCGCGCCAACCAGCTCGTGTTCGTGCTCTTCCTTCTTGTTTTCGAACTTGCTCTGGCCGGCAATGTTGACCTTGATCTGCTTCGGCTGTGCCTCGGGCTTCTTGCTGAGCTCCAGCTTCAGAACTCCGGCATTGTAGCTGGCCTGCACGTTCGCCGTGTCCACCGTCGAGGGAAGCGTAAACGCGCGATAGAAGCTGCCGTAACGGCGTTCAATCCGATGGAAGTTCTCTTCCTTCTCGTCTTTCTCGAATTTGCGCTCACCTTTAACGGTGAGTGTGTTGTTCTCCACGCGGACGTCTAGGTCCTTCTCTTCCATACCCGGGACTTCGAGCTTCAGAACGACCTTCTTGGCGTCTTCATAGATATCGACGGCCGGCACAAAGCTGGCAGTCGTCAACGGGTTGTCGTCCTCGTTCATTTCGCGGAAAAGCGAGTTTACGCGATTCTGCAGTGCAACAACCTCACGAAAGGGATCCCAACGAGTGATTGCCATGATTGTGTGTCCTCCACTGTGTTTTTGAGATCGCGGCGGGGCACTCGGCCCCGGCCAGTCATTCGATCTGATGACACTATAGCATAAGAGATTCATAAAATATGAGTGTTATACGCTAATATTTACTGAATTCGCTAAATTACTGGAAATAAATGCCTTGTGGGAAAGGCGACACAAAATCTTCCTCTTCCGTCGCCCGCAATCCACAGCATTTCGTCCGAAAATGCATTCCTCTGTGGTCCGAGGGCACATGTCCGACTCTTTGGGTTCCCTGGATGATCGGCCGTCCAAAGCTGAGGACGGCCCTCTAGAATCGAAAGGAGATGATCGTTCTCTCCGTCTTGCCCCCCTACATGGATTGGCATTGGCTCTGGCTCACCATCGCAGCTTTTCTGGCCGGTGTATTGAATGCCGTGGCCGGAGGAGGGTCGTTCTTCCTGTTTCCAGCAATGCTGAGTATGAAGATGCTGCCGGTTCAGGCCAACGCCACCAACACGGTTGCGCTGTGGCCGGGTCAGCTCACATCCGTTGCGGCCTATCGCGACGATATTCGCAAAAACTTCAGAGTCGCCGTTCCCATGGCGATTGCCGGCCTGATCGGTGGAACCGGTGGAGCGATCGTTCTTCTCAACACGCCGCAGATGACCTTTCTGCACCTCGTTCCTTGGCTTCTGCTCATCGCTGCAGTCATCTTTGCCCTCAGCGGACCGGTCTCGCGCTGGCTTGAACACCGTAAGTTCGAGCGCAACATGATGCCTCAATCGAGCGACGTTCACCGACCTCACATGACAGCGGTGTTCATAGGCACGGTGGTTGTCTGCTTCTATATCGGCTACTTCGGGGCCGGCGCAGGCTTCCTGATCATCACGCTGCTCTCGCTCTTCGGCTATCAAGACCTGAACGAGATCAACGCGCTGAAAGTCGTCTCTACCACGATGGCCAACGGAATCGCCTTTGTGCTGTTCATGATCGATGGCCAGGTCGTATGGCGCTACTGCCTGCTTGCCATGATTACGTGCGCAATCGGCGGATACACGTCGGCGAGCCTCGCGCGAAGAATTCCTCGACCGGTACTACGCGGAACAGTTGTCATGATCGGACTCGGCATGGCGGCCTACTTCTTCTGGAAAGTGCGATAGCTGCGGCCCGAGGCCGCCGTTATAAAGTGGTCCCATGATCGGTCGGCAAATGGTCTGCCTTCTCTATTTCTGGTTTTGCCTCGGTGCGGCGCTTCATGCCCAACTCACGCCTGCCGAAGCGGCGAAACGCTATACTGCCACCCATCGCCCCGAACTCGTTCGTCAGTTCAGCGAGTTTCTCTCCATCCCCAATGTCGCCGCTGACCCCGCCAATCTACAACGGAACGCGAACTTCTTGCTTGACGCGCTGCGCACTCGTGCAGTCGATGCCCGTCTGCTCACACTGCCTGGTGCCCCGCCTGTCGTGTTCGGTCAGATTCTGACTCCAGGCGCGCAACATACGATCGTCTTCTACGCGCACTACGATGGCCAGCCGGTCACATCCTCCGAGTGGACAATCCCGCCGTTCGAGCCCGTTGTCCGCGCAGTCGATGGCGAAGATCGCATCTTCGCGCGTTCCGCAGGTGACGACAAAGCCGCAATCTTTGCGCAGCTCACCGCGCTTGACGCTTTGAAAGCCTCTGCAATTTCACTGCGAGCCAATGTCCGCTTTGTCTGGGAGGGAGAGGAAGAGGCCGGCTCTCCCCATCTCGAGCAGATCCTCGAAGCCAACCGCGACCTCGTTCACGGCGATGTCTGGCTTGTGTGCGACGGACCCGTCGATCAGAGCGGTAAACAGACCGTAGTTTTCGGCGCACGCGGCGATGCTCATCTCGAGATCACCCTCTACGGCCCTCACCACGGCTTGCACAGCGGCCATTACGGCAACTGGGCTCCGAATCCGGCGATGATGCTGGCGCGGTTGCTCGCCGGAATGAAAGGCGAAAACGGCCATGTTCTCATCCCGCATTTCTACGACGGTATTGTTCCGCTCTCCGCGATAGAGAAGCAGGCTCTCGCACGCGCTCCCGTCAACGACAAAATGCTCATGGACGCATTCTGGCTCGGACACACCGATGGCAGCGGTGCGCATCTTCTCGAACTCATCAACCGACCCTCTCTGAATATCAACGGGCTCTCTTCGGCGCAAACCGGACCTCACGCTGCTAACGTCATTCCGCCCACAGCCGTCGCGGATCTCGACCTTCGTCTCGTAGTCGGCAACGACTGGAAAGTTCAGCAGCAGCGCGTCATCGACTATGTCCGCGCGCGTGGGTACTTCGTCGTCGATCACGACGCTTCGAAGCAGGAACTGACCTCGCATCCCCGCGTGGCTAAAATGATCTCCGACCCGGCAAGCTACAACGCAGTGCGGACCCCAATGGACCTACCCATCGCCAAGGAAGTGATTGCGGCCGTTTCCAGCGCTCGCGGGGAGGTCGTGCTCTTGCCCACAATGGGGGGAAGCGTTCCCCTCGGCGCCATGGAACGCGCCGCTCAGACCCGCACCATCACCGTCCCCATCGCCAACTACGATGACAACCAGCACGCAGCCAACGAGAACCTCCGCTTCCAGAACCTGTGGAATGGCATCGAGACGATGGCTGCTTTGATAGACATGCGCTAAACACCGAACCTTGCCTTCGATCAGCTACTAACTCGTCCTTCGATCAGCTACTAACTCGTGCAGATTCAATATCTTTTCGAACGACAGCCGAACTGCGAACGATGAACTCAGAACTTCCAACTAAAATAGAGCCATGAGTCACGAAGGCATTCGCTTCCTCAACAAGGAAGAGCAGGCACGGGAGAATCTGGCAGATCGGCCCCTTTCACGCGCCGCCCTTACCCCCGGGAAGGTGCGCGTAAAAATCACCGACGGCACCGGCCTGGAGATCGACTGGCAGGACGGCCACAAGAGCGCATGGAGCTTTGCATGGCTCCGCGATGCCTGCCCGTGCGCCACGTGTGTCGACGAGCGGAGTGCCCAGGGTCGCAAAGCCGGCCAACCGAAACCCAGGCCGGCAGCCGTCTTGCCGATGTATACGCCACCCGCCAAGCCTGCCAGCGCGCATGGCGTTGGCCGATATGCACTTCAATTCAATTGGGCTGATGGTCACTCCGGCGGCATCTATTCTTGGGACTATCTGCGTCGCCACTGCCAGTGCCCGGAGTGCAAATTCGAGACCGCCGAGAGTTCCGGGGCACCCAACTAATTGCAACTCGCAATAGTGTAATCTGTAGATATTGCAGGAAGTTATAAGTTACAGCAGGTACTGAAGATCCGCTACTTTTTCTCGAATTCCCACTCAACCGCGTGGTAGAGTTGCTTTCCAAGAACACCCGGAGGCGCGCGTGACTCTCAAGCAATTCGTTGCCAAGCAGTTCATTGACGTCATTCAGTGGAGCGAGCCGGACGAGGGGATCCTTGCCTACCGCTATCCCATGCAGGACATGGAGATTCAGAATGGCGGCCAGCTCACGGTGCGCGAGTCGCAGATGGCCGCATTTGTGAACGAGGGCAAAATCGCCGACGTCTTCGGCCCGGGATTGCACACCCTCAATACGCGCAATCTTCCCGTCCTGACCGACCTGATGAATTGGGACAAGGAATTCGAGTCGCCCTTCAAATCGGATGTCTATTTCTTCTCCACCCACCTCCAGATCGATCAGAAGTGGGGCACCGCAACGCCCATTACTATCCGGGACAGCGAGTTTGGTGCAGTCCGCATTCGCGGCTACGGTATCTATTCCTATCGCATCGCCGATCCGCGCACGTTCTTCACGCAAGTGAGCGGCACGCGGCCTGCGTACTACGTAGGCGATCTCGAAGGTCAGCTCCGCAACACGATTGTTGCCCGCATGACTGACATCTTTGCCACCAGCAAGATTTCATTCCTGGATATGGCGGCCAACCAGGCAGCTCTTGGCAAGCGAATCGAAGCGGAGATGCAAAAAAACTTCGCCTCGCTCGGCCTCGAACTCACCTCATTCGTTGTCGAAAACATCTCGCTGCCCGACGAACTCCAGAAAGCAATGGATGCGCGCATCGGTGTCAGCATGGCAGGCGATCTCAACAAGTACACACAGTTTCAGGCGGCGCAGGCATTGCCGGTCGCAGCTGCAAACTCAGGCGGTGCCGCCGGCATGGGCGTGGGTCTCAGGCGCAGGCGCTGTGATGGGTCAGAACATGATGGCCGCCATGAAGCAGCCCACAGCCGGCGATGCTGTCGTACCCGTGGGAACGAAGAAATACTGCGTCGATTGCGGATCGGCCATTCCTGAGGGCGCTCGCTTCTGCCCGTCATGCGGAAGGGCCGTATGAACTGTCCATCCTGTGGCGCGGCCATGCGCCTCAACGCCGACGAAGACTACTTGAAATGCGACTACTGCAAAAGCATCTTCTTCCCTGCGAAAGACGACGAGGGTGTAAGCGTTCTACAGGTTGCTTCCGATGAAGAATGTCCCGTCTGCGCGGTTTCGTTGATGCATGCCGCTCTGGCCAAGATCCGGATCCGCTACTGCACTCGCTGCCACGGCATGCTCATTCCCATGGCTGTGTTCCTTGCGCTGGTTGAAGAACTGCGCGCAGGAGAGCCGGGGACCCTGATTGCGCCCACGCCCGATCACCACGACCTGGAGCGCAAGATCAATTGCCCGCATTGCCATCAGCGCATGGACACCCACTTCTACAACGGACCAGGGAACGTCATCATCGATGATTGCGACACCTGCGAACTTAACTGGCTCGACCATGGCGAACTGATGCGCATCGTGCGCGCGCCTGACTATTCCAACCAGCGCGCTTTCGAGTCTTCTTAGCCAGCCCTCCACGGTTCTTTTCGTGCGAAGGCGCTGACGAGTGTCATTCCTCTGGGTCTGGCGATGCTTGTCGCTCTTCAATCTCAACCAGAAGCTGCCGCAGTTGCTCCCGCTTGCGTTCGCTAAGGTCGACAAAGCGGATTCCCACCCTGCGAGGATCGTGGATTGCCTGGGTTACGCCCGCGAAGCGATACGGCATCCCATCGGCGCAAAACTCGACTTCGACCCGACGGAAAACCCCTACCGGAAATGGCCTGTCACTACAAATGCAACAACCGCCGAGACTGATATCGACAAGCTGCCCCTCTACATCCGCAGCGAGGTTCACGAGACGGACAACAACGCGTGAATCAAGACCCTGCCGCGGTTGAAGACGGGATCGCAGACGCGAATGGGGGGCGGATCCATGAGACAAGGCTTCCTCAGGGACCACGAGACCAGCACTACCTTCATCTTGGATTGGATCCGCCACTCTACAACACACCTCGCCCGTTCGCACGGAGTGGATTAGTGGCAGCTTGCGAGCTCCCAAGGCCGCTTGGATGCAGCAGACTCGTCTTCCCGGCCGCGCAAACGGTCATACTCATACACGTCACTCGTGGTGCCGAGCGACTGGTTGTAGAGGCTCTCCCCGCCGATCAACTTCGTCAGCTCCTCGCTGAACGTGTGGATGGCATGCAACTGGCTGGCCGTCGCCGGCAATTCATATTGGTGAGTCTTAATAAACTTCTGGTAGCCCCGGTCAAGAAGCCGCGCCACTTCACCCCGCATCAGGATTCCCGGCCGCTCGAAGAAGCTGACAGGAGTTCCTTGTTCATCCCGTCCCGGTACCAGTATGGCTGCGATTCCCGACTTGCTGACCAAGTGACCACTCGGGACACTTTGAAAGGATGAAACAGTGAAGCCATGCGTGCGCAGCGTCTGCAGGGCCTGGTCAAACGTGAGGCGGCTGTGCTTTTTCGACATAACCAAATCTCGATCTGCTGTATCAGCGCGGGTTCTACCCTTCTTTCAAGTCTCGCATATCCGGGAAGGCCGTTCCGCAATCGGGCCGCGAGCGTCGTGCGATCACTCACGCCGGGCAGCACAACGGGGACGTTTGCCGGGCAATTTCAACTGCGAAGGCGTGAGACAGACGGTCTCCTGCTTCTCCAGCTCGACCAAAGTCTCCCCACGTTTCGGCGCACCATCTCATTGGAGGTCCCTCATGAAGAGAACGTTCCCGATTATCACTTCGAAGGCAAGAGACTCGCGCTGGACAAACACGGGAAGATTTCCGGCGCCGCCTTCGTCAATCAACCCGGGCCTAGCAATACCAGAACCGTGGCAACCATTGGCATTTCTGTAACTTACACCATAAACACCGAAGGGATCGGCATCATGAACCTGACCATCGCACTCCCCGGCAGCGCAACGGCAAACGTGACAGATGATTTCGTGATCACGAAATCAAAAACCTTGGAGGGTGTCGGTATTGCTGCGGAGATCTAGCTTGCGCAGGAGGTGCCAAGCGCCGAAATCGACGATTCCAGCCTGATGATCCACACGTATACGTTGCGTGGAACTCCCAGGGGCTGCTCCGCTCATTGAAAAGACTGGGAGTCCGCGACCAGTCGATTTCAAACGCCGACCCAGACTTCTCTCCAAGTCCCAGCCCTTGCTTCAGGCGGCGACCAAGAGCGCATCACGCTGAAACTGCATAATCTGCATCGCACGAGCGGCTCCGGTTAGGCCAGCGCGGCGTCTTTCTTTTGGTACCCTGTAAAGGGACGCCGCGCTTCTCCACCACGTGCGCGATTCTGTCGGGCATTTCGAATCGAAACCGCGCTTCAAATCCTCAAATGACTGAGAACCGAAACACGATGGCTACTGCAACCGATCCAACCCTGCTTCCTGAACTTACGACTGACGACCTTTCCCGCTACTCGCGCCACCTGATCCTCCCCGAGGTGGGAATGGAAGGACAGCGCAAATTGAAGGCCGCGCGCGTCCTCTGCGTCGGCACGGGCGGTCTGGGTTCGCCACTCGCTCTCTATCTCGCAGCCGCCGGCATCGGCACCCTGGGGCTGGTCGACTTCGATGTCGTGGACGCCAGCAATTTGCAGCGCCAGATCATCCACTCCACCAAAGACATCGGTCGCAAAAAGCTTGACTCCGCCGCGGAAAAACTCGCCGCACTCAATCCGGCACTGAACGTCGTTAAACATGACACAATGCTTTCGAGCGCCAACGCTCTCGAAATACTCAAGGACTACGACATCGTTGCCGACGGTACTGACAATTTTCCGACGCGCTATCTCGTCAACGATGCCTGCGTCCTGCTCGGTAAACCGAATGCCTACGGTTCGATCTTCCGCTTTGAAGGCCAGGCCAGCGTATTCGCCACTGAAGAGGGTCCATGCTATCGCTGCCTCTATCCTGAACCGCCACCTCCCGGCCTGGTTCCGAGTTGCGCGGAGGGCGGCGTACTTGGAATTCTGCCCGGCCTGTCGGCGTCATTCAGGCCACCGAAGTCATCAAGCTGATCCTCGGCAAGGGCAGCCCGCTCATAGGCCGCCTGCTTCTGGTCGACGCGCTCAGTATGCGCTTCCGCGAACTGAAGCTGCGCAAGAACCCTGAGTGCCCGGTCTGCGGCGAAAATCCCACAGTCAAGGAACTGATCGACTACCAGCAATTCTGCGGCATTCGTCCCCGAATCAAAAGAGGAGAAGGCCGTCAAAAATGGCATTCCGCAACTCAGCGTGAAGGAACTCAAGCAGCGTATCGATGGCGGCGAAGACATCTTCCTCCTCGATGTGCGCGAACCCTACGAGTATCAGATCGCGCAGATTGGCGGAAAGCTCATTCCACAGAATGACGTCCCGCAGCGCCTCGCCGAAATTCCCCGCGATCGTGAAATCGTCGTGCAATGCCGTTCAGGCGCGCGGTCACAAAAGATCGCGGAATTCCTTAAGCAGTCCGGTTACACGCCAGGTCGTGAACCTCGCCGGCGGCATTCTTGCCTGGAGCGACGAAATCGACCCGAAAGTGCAAAAGTACTGATCACCTCCAACCGTACAGCGGTACGATGGAGCAATGATTAAAGTAAGTGTTTTCTATCCCAGCAAGCCGAACAGCCGCTTCGATGTCGACTACTACCTGAGGGTACACATGCCGATGGCTGTGAGGCTGCTCGGCGCGGCTGTAAAAGAAACCTCCATCGAGATCGGTATAAGCGGAGGCGCTCCGAACGAGCCCGCGCCCTATGCTGCAATTGTCGGGTTCACCTGTGATTCGGTGGAAGCATTCATGGCGGCGTTCATGCCAGTTGTGGGGCAGCTCCAGGGAGACATTCCCAACTACACCGATATCGAGCCGGTTATCCAGATCAGCGAGATCCGCCAGATTTCATAGTTCCTGCGCGAAAGCGCCGGCTCGCCGGCGCTTCGTTGCTTCAATCTGAAGAAAAACTCTAGCGAGCCAACTCCACCGGACCGGCCTTGCTCGGTTCGACGGGCTTGCCGTTCTCATCCATCTTGCCAAAGATCATCTTACCGCTCGCAGTCTGCAGCACGCTGGTTACTGAGATCTCCACCGCCCGGCCGATCATCTTGCGCGCGTGATCCACCACCACCATCGTGCCGTCGTCGAGATAGCCAACGCCCTGGTTGTACTCCTTGCCTTCCTTCAGGATGAGCACATTCATCTTTTCCCCAGGCAGAACCACCGGCTTGAGCGCATTGGCAAGGTCGTTGATGTTCAGAACATCCACGCGATGCAGATGTGCCACCTTGTTCAGATTGAAGTCGTTGGTCACAACCTTCGCTTCCCATTTCTTGGCGAGTTCCAGCAGTTTGAGATCGACTTCTTTGATCGACGGAAAGTCGTCGGGAACAATCTGCACCTGGAGGTTGTTGCTCGACTGCATGCGCTGCAGCATATCCAGCCCGCGGCGGCCACGCTGGCGCTTCGAGCCGTCAGTGGAGTCGGCCACAATCTGCAGCTCGCGCAATACAAACTCCGGCACCACCATCATTCCATCGATAAAGCCGGCTTCCGCGATATCCGCGATGCGGCCATCGATAATCACGCTGGTATCCAGCACTTTCGCGCTTTTCCGCGTGGGGCGATCGCCGGCAAACAGTGTGCCCAGCGCAGCCGGGTTCAGCAGGTCACCTTTGTTGGCGCCAACCAGCAGCCCCACATATGTCATCAGCAGCAGAACAAAAATCTGCAGCACCGCCGAAGTCGACGAGTTGAGCGGAGCGGACCGCAGCACCAGGCAAAACAGCGCCGCACCAAAGATGCCCAGCACGCTGCCGGCCACCGCACCGATAAGCCGTCGCAAGCTGAGTGCTCGTACCCTGAGTTCAAAAACGATGACGGCGACTGCCGCCAGCGCGCCGCCAGCTGCTCCTACCCAGCCGCTTACGCCGAAAGGTTGAAGAAAATAACAAACTCCAGACAATAAGGCAACAAAAAGAAAACGAACAAGTATGAGGTCCATATAAGCCTGCTTCCACTGGTGGGAAAGAACATACACCAGTCTGGGCACCGTTGGCGAGTATGCCCATCGGCCCGCTTGATCGTCAAGGGGCCGCTATGCGGTCACACCAAGGAGATTGCGCAGTCGTTACTATCTGGGTGGAGTAGCTACATGCCAGGCTCCTCCCCATCCCAAGAGCAGGTCAGGAGGCGACGGCCAGTTCAGCGCTGACCAGCCGCGATACCCCTTTGCGCGGCCCTCGCTTGCGAGCGCTCATGATCTTCACGCGCTCCAGCAATTCCTGCGGTGAGCAGGTCTTCTTGGCCAGCAGGGCATCGGCCCCGTGGATCTGGCCATTCATCTTTTGCGGATCCCCCAGAATCACCATCGGTACGTGGGAAGCGATCTGTTTGAGCTTCAACACAAGTTGGTCGCCGCTCATTTGCGGCATCGCATGGTCCGCCAGTACGAGGTCAATCTGGTTGTCTGCAAAAAGCGCGATCGCTTCCTGGCCGTTCGTGGCCGAGAGTACACGGTAACCGTTTGTTAGCAGCATGAACTTCAGGACGGATAGGTCCTGCTCATTATCGTCAACGCAAAGTATTACTTTCTTCGGGCGCATGTCTTTTCGGTTCCTGTTCCTGTTCTTAAAATCATTCTCTGCACAATTCCGAGGCGCACAACAGCATCGCCCGTTGGTTGCTCGGGCAGGCGCGTCTAGGATCCGGGGCCATCGGCCGCGGCTGGGTTCCGGCTATGGTGCGGGCACACACGAGGCCGCCTGAGCGACGCACGCGTCAATCAAGACAGTGCGACCCCTTCAGACGACTTCCCGAGCAACCGATCCGTTAGGGGAGAACCTCACTGCGGTCAGATTGTTGTATGAAGCCGTTATAAAAACCGGAAGATCTTCCGGCTCAACTGCGTTCAATGCTTGGGCAAGAGTACGGAGAGCGGAAGGCTATGAAAAGAGAGAACAGGAAGCGAAACTATGCATGTAAACCATCTTGTAACAAAGGAAAAACGGGCAGAATGAACATAGAAGGTAACTTGGCCTGATTAAATTCTGTTGAAAGCGTGTGCATTACGGCAGGAAAAGCTGCCCCTTTGCAACGCGAACTGTGCTGCCCCCGACGCGCACATCCCCGACCTTCCCCGAAATGATGTTCGCAGCCAGAAATAAATCGCTTGCGCGGCCGATTTCGACTCCTTGTCGCACGTGAATTATTTTGCTCGGTGCGACCAAACCATGACCAACCAGGTAGCTGATTGCACAACCTGCTGCCGAGCCCGTGGCAGGATCTTCGCCGCCGTAAAATTGCATGCGCGCTCTCCATGCCGGACTGTCGCCACCCGTTCGCCCCAGAACGTAGAACCAGCGTCCGCCATGTTCGCGCAAATACATCGTAGCCTGGTCCTGATCGACTTTGAGACCGGCCAGGGCCTCGTGCGAGCGGAGGGCGACAATGGCAAACGCTGTGCCTGTCGAAACCACCTGGGGCACCGTGGTCGCGTGAAGCTCATCGAGCGAAAGCCCGATAAGGCGCGCGACCGTCGTCGGATCCAGTTGAGCGCCAAACTCAGGATCGCGCTGCGTCATCTCTCCGAAAAGGCCGTCCGCTCTGAAGCGTACAGGAACCGGACCGACGTTGAGAGCCAGCTTCACCGTGTCACCTGAGAGAGTTTCGGGGGCAGAAAACTTCAGCACGTTTGCTGTTCCCAGCGTCGGATGGCCGGCAAACGGAAGTTCCTCCTGCGTCGTGAAGATGCGCACACGCACGCCCTCGCGCGCCTCAGTCTCAGGATCGCGACGCTGAATGAATGTGGTCTCCGAGAGATTGAATTCCCGCGCGATGGCTTGCATCCGCTCGGTGCTCAAACCGCATGTGTCGAAAACCACAGCGAGTCCGTTCCCCTCAAGGGCGGTCTCGGTAAACACATCGACGATCTGATATTCGAGGGTCTGAGTGGAAGTGCTGGCTGTGACCATGCACCATTATGAATCCACCGGGAAAATTGTTCTTCACAGCCTGCATTAAAGCGGGAGAAGCGGCGGCGGCACACGCGTTCCCGAGTTTTCGATGAAGCAGCGCATACGCCGCGCTTCCGCCCGCTGAATCGCAATCAATCGCATGTGCCGCCGAATGTGGTCGGCATTGCGCAGAACCGCAAGTTGCGCTTCATCCCCGTCTGCGTCCTTCTCCAGACGCGCGATGCGCTCTTCGATCAACTGGCGGAATCGGGCGCTGATTCCGAAACTTTCGCGAATATCCGGGGCGGCATCTTCGACAGCCATTGCGAACTCCCTGGCGCAAGCGCTTGAAATTAATTGCAAGATCGACTCAAGCTTTCTCTGCCACCGCCGATCCTATTGATGTTGGCTCCGTCTTGCCAGATTACGAAGTCGCGAAACTTGCGTAATCTCCTCGCCCCAAAATACGACTAGGCCGGAGAGTTACCTTCCGGCCCAGTCGCTTGTCTTTTATGCTTGTGACGCTTGCCTCTTGTCGTAATTCCGATTAACGGCTCATCCCTCTGCCCGCCCCCTGCGGTGCCGCTGCGATGGCAACCACCATCTGCGTGCCACCGTCCAGATGAATGTCGCGCCGGGCACCCAGCAGCATGCCCGATGCATTGGTAAACGGCAGCCCGTTGATGTTGTTCGCAAGCAAAACTCCAGGAATCGCTGTGGCGCGAATGGCGACATTGCCATTGCGGGCTACGATGCTTCCTGGTGCCGGCATGTTGCTGTTCGCCGTTTGGTCCGTGACACCGGGTTGAGCCGTCGAATTCGATGCCAGTCCCGGACGATTATTGGCCGTGTCCGGATTCACACCGCGATTCGATCCGTTCATTCCGGGCGCCGAAGAACTTGCCCCGCCCGCCACTCCCGGACTCGCGCTATACGCTCCCGGAACAGTATTATCCATCGCGCTTCCCGAGCCGGCAGCTGGAGATACAGACTTGATCACTGACTCGATTGCCATATTCTGGCCGTCTTTCAATTCCGCGTGGTCAAACTGGATCGCGATCTGCGAATTCTCTTTGCCATCCGCGCGTGCCTGCACGTTCGTGATATGCCCCACCAGCTTCGATCCCTTTGGAATCTCAGCTCCGCCGGGGAACTTCAGGTCTTCCTTGGTCTTCACCACAATGCTGTCGCCCTGTTTGGCTGATTTGGAATCCAGTTTGTTCACCAGTTCGCCGGTAACCGGCTTCAACTGCGCCGCTGCGGCACTCGGTTCGGTGCTGCCGGCGTTCATCTGCCCCTGAGGGGCGGCTGGCAGGGCCTGTTGCATCGGCTGTTCTGGATGCTGCTGCGCAGGCGAAGGAAAGCTTGAAAAGGAGGCAAGAGCTACCGCAATTACTGTGGCAGCTTTCATGTAGAGATCATCCATAGGTTCACCATCCGGGGTCGGCCGTTGCGTGCGTAGCGCGATAATTGCTTTCGCACAACTGGATGGCACGATGAATGCCAAAGGTTAGCTCTTTTGTCTAATTCAATCGCATGAAGTCGATCCCCATCAAAACAGGACACATGCAGCATCGAAGTCTTTCGTGCGAGGGGTTTGCAGCGTACGAAAAAATGGAAAATTTCTGCGCAGCCATGTAATTTCTCGTGTGTATATATTTCTTCGACCTTCGTGCTATCGGGCTTCGGGCAAAGGCGCGTAATACCCCTTGCGCACCTGCACCTTCATGTCGTCGCCCTTGCATTGCACCGCAATGCGGCGGAAGCGCCCGTCCAGTTTGGCGTTGGTTGGTACGTAGCTAGCCAGATACTCGGTGCGGAGTTCCTCTTCGATTTGCTGGAAGGCTGCATCAAGTTTTTTGCCGTTGCTGCCGACATTAATCAGGCGACCGCCAGTCTCCTCAGAGATCTTCTTAGCAGCCGAGTAACCGGAATACCCAAAACCGCCATAGAAGCCCGGATCGGCGATCAGAATGATGTAAACGATCGTGTTCGACTTCTGCGCGGCAGCGATAGCTTCCTGGATCTTGTGATCGCTGCCCTGATCGTCTCCATCCGTCAGGATGATCAGCGCCTTCCGGCCATTCTGTTCTGCCATCTTGTCATTCGACGCGAGATAAATGGCGTCATACAGCAGCGTTCCCTTCGGCGTTCCATGAACCGGAATGGTGCCCCCGCCAAGACCGGGGATTCCTGAGCCGCCATTGCCACCTGCCGTATTGATCTGTGCCTTCTCCAATGCATGCGAAAGCATGCGGGCGCTGTTCGTGAAATCCTGCAGCAGGTCGACATTGACATCGAACGAAAGAAGGAAGGCCTGATCTTTGGATTTCAATACGCGCTGAAGAAACTCACTGCCGGCCTGCTGTTCCAGTGGCAGCACATCGATCTGGCTGCCTGACGTGTCGAGCATCATCCCCAGCGTCAGCGGGAGATGTGTCTCCGCCGTAAAATTTCTGAGTGTCTGAGGAATTTTATCTTCCTCTACCGAACAATCATCCTTCGTGAGATGAGGCACCAGTTCGCCCGATTTGTTCTTGACCGTGAAGAAGAGATCGACCAGGTTGACGTTGAGTTTGAGAGTCCCCATCGACTCTTCTTCCGGAGGCGGAGGCGGCGCAGTGCTCACCGGCGGAGCGTCAGGAGAAGGAACAAGCTGTCCCCAGGCCGCTGCGCTCAATAGGGGCAGGGCGAAGACCAAAACGAGAAGAGTTCGGGAGACACGCATGCTGTTGAGTTTGACGCGAAAACTGGCCCGAAAGAGAGCATAGCTTAACTGTTTCAGTTGGATTAGGGCAAACCTGCAGGGCCGCGGCGCGTCTGATACTCTGACGGGTGCAGCCTCTGCTTGTTGATTTCCGGCGAGGGGGTGCGTCTGCGGGCTAACAATCGGCCGGCGCAGTGTCGTACTGGGAGGAAAGAATACCTGTGGACCTTGGTTTTAAAACACTGGCGCTTACCGCATTCCTGAGTTTGTCGTTCAACCTCAGTCCGGCGGCATCAGCCCAGGCTCAACCGCAGCAGACTCCGGCCGACCAGCAGGCTGTTCCGGATGCTCCTGCCCCGCAGGCTGTCTCGCCTTTGAAGGGCATCGGCCCCCTGACACCCGGAATCGGCACTCCGTCATCCAATTCCACTTCGAGCACCTCCGCTGATGTTCCTCAGCAAGCACCGGCCACCCAGCCTCCCACCAGCCAGACCAAAGAGGTGCAGATGACTCCGCCGGAAAGCATGACTCCGGAAGACATTGGCCAGACCATTCGGACCTATACAACGTATGTTGAAGTGCCCGTTACGGTGAAGGACGCCAAAGGCAAGCCGATCGCCGGCCTCACTTGGCGCGACTTCCGCGTCTATGAGAACAACACCTGGGAACCCCTCAAGATCTTCACAGTCGATCCTGCTCCGCTTTCGATTGCCTTTGTGATTGATCAGAGCCTGACATCCGACGTCATGGCCAAGGTGAACGATTCGCTAAGCGCGTTCCAGGGCGCACTTTCGCCTTACGACGAGGTCGCGATCTTTACCTACAACAATGGGCCGCGTGAATGGACCGGCTTCACCGGGGCGCAGGGAAATCGTGTGCCTGCGGTGCTCGCGCTGGCCAAGTCTATCGGACGCGATGACCTGGTTCCCGTGAACAGCGGACCTTTCGGCGGTTGCGCGATCGTCAAGAACGGCGGCTGTGTCGATTCCAACAACACCGTGCAGCAGGGCGGCGCTGTCGGCAATCCCTCATTCATCAATATCCCCAAGGAAATCCATACCTTGAACGATGCCATTCTCGCTGCCGCCAAGGAGCTTTCAACGCGCCCGCCGGGACGTCGTCGCATGATCTACGTGGTTTCCGACGGCAAAGAGTATGGCAGCAAAGCCACCTACAAAGACGTGCTCCGCTATCTTCAAGCCAACAAGATTGCGGTTTTTGGAACGCTGGTAGGCGATTCCGCTCGCTGGGGCGAGGGCCGCATCAGCAGGCTGCACCTGCCCTTCCAGATGTATGACAATCGCCTCGCGGGCTATGTATTGGCCACCGGCGGTGACCTCGAATCTCAGGGGAACCTCAACGGCATCGAGAAGAGTTATGCCCACCTCGCCGAGGAGAGCCGCAACCAGTACACGCTGGTTTACGCCAGCCATCTGCCTCTGCTCGATAGCAGGTACCGCAAAATCGAGGTCCGGGTCGACAGGCCCAACGTCGAAGTCATCGCCAAAAAGGGTTACTACCCCTCCAGCCAGGATTCCCAGCACTAGGGATGACCGCTTCGGGAGCTACGGCAGGCCTGAGCTTGCTTTCGGCCGCTACGTGGGGCGGTTCCGATTTCGCAGGCGGCTGGGGTGCGCGTCGTGCCTCCTCATTGCTTGTCACCGCATCGGGCCAGATCGTGTCACTCGCTGCTCTTCTGGTTCTCTGCTTCTTCCTCCGCCTCGCGCTGCCGGGAACGAGTTATCTGTTCTACGCAGCCGTCGGCGGATTTGAAGGCGCAATCGCACTCGCAGTCTTCTATCGGGCCTTATCGATGGGAGCAATGGGCCTGACCGCGGCTCTCACTGGACTCATGACCGCGCTAATCCCCGTGCTCTTCGAACTGATTCACTCCGGATGGCCCGGCAAGGTCACAATCGTTGGCCTGGCAATGGGACTGGCTGCGATCTGGTTGATTTCCCATTCCCCGGCAACCGAAGGCGCAGGCACCTCTCGACGCGCGCTCTTGCTGGGTGCGAGCGCGGGGATCGGATTCGGCGCGCAGTTGATCCTTTTCAAAGGGGCGGCAGCCGGCGGAGTGCTCTGGGGTCTGACCGCAGGCAGGATCGCCGGCGTTGTCGCAATCGTTCTCGTCGTTGCCATCGCACCCCCAAAAGGGCCGTGGCGGGGGTTCTGGATAGCGGGCGTCGTCTCCGGATCGCTTGATACCATCGGAAACCTGTTTTACATGATGGCTTCGCAATTGGGAAGGCTCGACGTTGCGGCCGTGATCTGCTCCCTATATCCCGCGGGAACGATCCTGCTCGCGGGGATCCTGCTGCGCGAGCGCCCCACCAAACGCCAGGTTGTCGGAATGGGTCTGGCATTGGCTGCCGTAGCCCTGTTGAGTGTCTAACCCAGCTTTGTTCAGCTCAGCCTTCCGATGCAAACACAAAGGCCCGTGCCATCGGCACAGGCCTTTAGAAAAATTCGCACACCTCGTCACGCAACCCAGATCTGCTTCGGGTTCAGGTCTACCCCTGCTTGGGGGGCTCGTTGCTGGCGGGGGGAGGGGGAGGGGGGGTCTGTGTGCTCTGCTGGGTTGGCGGGGGCGCAGGATCTGTCACGCCCTTGATGCCTTCTCTAAACCCTTTCAATCCTTCGCCTAGTCCCTTACCCAGCTCCGGCAGCCGCTTGGCGCCAAAAAGCAAAAATGCCACAATCGCCAGCAAAATCAGGTGCCATGGCTGTAATAAGTCGCCCATCGTGTATCCTTCCGCGCGCCCAATCTCGTTGCGCGCTCATCACCCATAATTGTCGCACAAAGCCAACCGACCGGTGTGATCAATGCCACTCATGTCTGAACCGCTGGCGGTGCTCAGTCCATGTACGTTCAATTCACCTGCGCCGGATTGCCCAGGCGCTCCGTCACCATTGCATAAAAGCTGCGCAGATCTTCCTCTTCCCCAATGGTCAGCCGCCGATAGACTTTCATCAGCGGAAAAAGCCGCGAGCCGCGCACATCCACTGCCGGCGCTGCATGCTCCGCCCCCGGATACTGTGTCATCTCCCACGTACCGGCATACCGCAGCCGAAGCACCTCACCAAGATAGCTGCCCCATAGGCGCGACTCATAATCGAGATCGATATCCGGGCTCTCGCTCAGCAAGACCAGAATCTCGTCGAGCGCGTTGATCGAGTCCGCCGTAAAATCGAGCATCTGGCGGAAATCGCTCCGTGCCACCTCAATCGCCGCATGCGCGTAGCCCTCCATCATCGCTCCCAGGTCCGGGAACGCCCGTGACTCGAGCTTCTGCCGCAGTTTGTTCATACCCAATAGAGACTAAATCTTCCCCCGGAAGGTAGCGGGCAGATTTGTAACCGTGTGGTCGGCGATTGCATCTCTATGGCAGACTTTGTTCTAGTCGCCGGAGGATTTCGCATCCATGAAACTGACGAAGGTTCTGGTCTTTGCTGCCGTCATAGCGTTCACCGTGGGGCCGGCGCTGTCTGCCAGTCGCGACATCTACCCTGATCCGGCGCAGGCCCGAGCCGACATTGCCGCCGCGCTCAAGACGGCCGCCGCGACCCACAAACGCGTGATTCTCGATTTCGGTGGAAACTGGTGCGGCGACTGCCACGTGCTCGACATCTACTTCCACAACCCCCAGAACCGTCCAATTCTCGAATCGAATTACGTTCTCGTGCATGTGAACGTGGGGCAATATGATGCGAACCTCGATCTCGCCCAGCGCTACGGGATTCCGCTCCAGAAGGGCGTGCCCGCGCTGGTCGTCCTAAGCGACAAGGGCAAAGTGCTTCTAAGCCAGAAGAGCGGCGAATTCGAAAAGATGGGTCACATGGAGCCCAGCTCGGTCACCACCTTCCTCGTCCAGTGGAAGCCAACCAAGCCCGGCTGCAGCGTCACAATGGTGACCTGCTGAACTCGTGAACAACGGTCGGCTCCCGCACCCAAAATTCTGCTAAATCAACGGAGTGTATAGAACAGACCAGACTGCGATCCCGGAACATGGGAAAGTTGGAATGGAAGAGTGTGCGCAGAGGTTAGGAATCCCGAACGCGAAAGGTGATCGAATGCGCCTCTGCCTCGACTACGAGAAATTCAATAGCGGTGGTCTTTCTTCCTCGGTTTGTGATCGCCTTCGTTCCAATGCAACACGCCTATCGATCCTGAACGATTTTGTCGTCGTGTCGCCGCCTGCCTCAAAGAAGCCATCGAGCTGTGACAGTCACTTTCGCTTGACGATCACTCGAGGAAACCAGGAACAGATGTGTGTCACTGCCCCGAGCAGGCGGATCGGTTCTTACTCGCAACAAAACAGCAACATGGCAGGCAACTGCCCAAGGAAAATCAGTGAACATCGCATTGTCGTTAGCTTTAACCGGGGTAATGAGCGTGGCTGGGCTTGCCCAGGCAAATTCGCAAACCCAGGCACCCGATCGTCATGAAGACGGCACTTCCGCATATCGTGTGCGCATGATCAGCCGCACGGTTGAGGCAGTGAATTACCAGCACCGCGGCAGAAGCACAAAGCTTGATTTCGCCGGCACTGACCTGATGTCCGGCGCCAGCGGCGAAGCCAAAGTGGACAGCAAACGCGGATCCATCGCGATTGAAGCTGAATTCAGCAACCTGGACAGACCGACAAGCTTCGGCAGCGAATATCTGACCTACGTTCTCTGGGCAATCTCGCCCGAGGGTCGCTCGGTCAATCTCGGCGAAGTTCTGGTTGGCGGCAACAGCCGCAGCAAACTTAACGTGACCACGAACCTGCAGGCATTCGCTCTGATCGTCACTGCGGAGCCGTATTATGCCGTGCAGCATCCCAGCAATGTGGTGGTGCTCGAAAACGTCGTTCGCCCCGATACTCGCGGAACAACAGAAGAAGTTCATGCAAAGTATGACCTGATGGAGCGTGGCGGCTATCTTCCCACCGGATACAAATTCGATCCGATTGTTTTGAATGCCCGCTTGCCGCTCGAATTCTACGAAGCGCGCAACGCGATGCGCATCGCCAAATCAGAGGGAGCCGAGCAGTACGCCGACGAAAGCTACGGCCATGCCGTCAAGCTGATGGACCACGGCCGATCAATACGCGATCGACAAGCATCACAACAACAAGCAGCTTATTGCGATCTCTCGTGAAGCGGTTCAAACCGCCGAAGACGCGCGCACAATCGCCGTCAAAAAGATGGACGAGGCTCGCAACCACGAGGAGCGAGAGGACTCCGCAAATGCGCTGGCCAATTCGCAGGCGCAAACCGACGAGGCAACGCGTCGCACTGAACGCGCCCAGGCTGATGCCGCCAATGCGCAATCCGATGCCGCCCGCGCCCAGTCTGAATCCGCCCAAACCAAAATCGACATGGCCGCAAGCCAGCAAGCCTCCGCCAATGCCGTAGCTGATGCACAGGCCGATGCCACGCTCGCCAACAACAACGCGCAACAGTCTGAAGTCGACAAGGCAAATTTGCGTGCACAGAGAGACAGCGAGCGCCTGGCATCCGCGGATGCGCTAGCTCAGACTCAAGCGCAAGTTGACGACGCCAATCGCCTGCGAGACAAGGCTCAGGCTGGCGAGGTAAATGCCCAGATCGAAACGAACCATGCACAATCTGACTCCGCACAAACAAAGCTCGACATGGCGGCAAGCGAGGCAACTTCAGCCCACGCCGTTTCAGAAGCGCAAGAGGATGCTGCCAAGGCCAATCGCCACGCGCAACAAGCCGACAGCGACAAGGCTGAAATGCGCAGCCCGGCTCTCAACGCAACTGAATCTCATTCTTCAGACGCGCGACAGCGCACGCGGATTGATCGTCAACATGTCTGACGTTCTGTTCGACACAGGTCAATACACCTTGAAGCCCGGAGCCCGCGAGAAACTCGCCAAGGTTGCCGGCATCCTGCTTGCCTACCCTGGCATCAACGTCCAGGTTGGCGGCTACACCGATAATGTCGGCAGCGACGACATGAATCAGTCGCTGTCAGAACACCGCGCGGGCTCGGTACGTGATTACCTTGTCGAATCCGGCGTCAATTCCAATGCGGTCACCGCTCAGGGCTTTGGCAATACCCAGCCAGTCGCCACGAACGATAACGCAACAGGCCGCCAGCAGAATCGCAGAGTTGAACTCGTAGTCTCCGGCGACATCATTGGCACCTCTGTCAATGCGACAACAGGAAGCCTCCGCTAGATCCACGTCGCTTTAAACAAAGATGCGCGGACTCATCCATTGAGTCCGCGCATTCTTATTTCCCGTGCGGTCTCGAGGCCTACTGGCTCAGGGGTGCCAGATGCTTGGTGTTCTGGTAGGTGTACTGGACGCGGTGGATCACGGTAATGGTTGAGAGTACGGCCAGCACCCACAATACCGGCGCCATTACTCCCCAATGCTCAAAGAGCGCGCCCAGCAGAATCAGCACGATCCGCTCCGGGCGTTCCATGAATCCCACCTTGCAGGAGCCGATCAGTGCCTCGGCGCGCGCCCGCGTGTAGCTCACCATCAGCGACGTCACCATCACAAACGCAACTAGTACGACGTACCTGAACCGATTGATGCGTCCGTAATAGACCAACAATCCGAAGAAGAGCACCACGTCGGAGTAGCGGTCGATTACCGAATCAAAAAATGATCCAAAGACGGTGACCTGGTTGTTCTTGCGTGCGACACGCCCATCGACCATGTCAAAGAGACCAGCGCCGAAAATCACCATGCCGGCATAGAAGAACATCCGCCCAGCATTCGTAGCGTTCGCATGCCCAAACAGAAACGCCGCCACGATGTTGATCACCAATCCGATAAATGTAAGCGCATTGGGCGAGATGCGTGTCAGCGCAAGGCCATGCACAATTCGATCAAGAAGCCAGCCGCAGGCGCGGCCAAATGCACTGGTCCAGGTCATTCTTACTTCCTTACTTCTCGGTGCCGGTCTCGGCCTCTTCTTCGTCTTCGCCCACTTCGTCGTGGACCGTGGTCAACTTCAAAATCTCGAGTTCGCGTTTCCCGTTCGGCGTCACGATCGTCGCAATGTCGCCAACCTTCTTGCCTACGATCCCGCGACCGATGGGTGACGTTGTCGAGATCAGGCCCTTGGCCACGTCCGATTCTTCGCTAGTCACGAGCCGATATACAATCTCTTCTTCTTTGGTGGAATCGATAGACCACAACGGTCGAACCAAAACCGGCTTTGTCGCGTGGAATGTTTGCCAGATTCACGAGCGAAAGTTCTGCCATGCGCCGTTTCAATTGTCCCAGCCGCGCATTCACAAATTCCTGACGCTGCTTCGCCATGTGGTATTCGGCGTTTTCCGAAAGGTCGCCCATGGCAACTGCTTTCTTGATTTCCGCCGGTAACTCATGAGCAAGCTCATGCTCAAGAACAGCGATCTCTTTGAGCAGCTGCTTTTTAATGTGGTCGGGCATCCGTGATCCGTTGCGGCGAGCGGGGCTGCTCAACCGCGAGAAGTGATACGTCTAGACGTATCCATTATACGCGGCTGAACTGGTCGATGATGCCCTGCGGCCAGGATCGCCAAACGCTCGCTGCCTATCTCGACGGAGAAGTGCAGTCCGAGCAGGAAAATGCGCTTGAGCAGCACATTCGAAGTTGCACAGAATGCGCAACAGAGGCTGCAACCATGCTGAGCATGCGACGTGCCATGAGAGGGGCGTAGACGCGCTTCACGCCCACTGCGCAATTCCGCCACAAGATTCAGTCCCAGATTGCACCGAAGCGTCGCAGCTTCCGATCGATCAGCTTTCTTCCGGTTGCATTGGCAGCCTTGGCCATTCTGGTCGTTGCGCTTGTCTTGACGCGCAACAGCACCTCGCATGCCGATGCTTTCCGCGAGGTCGCAGATTTGCATATCGGCGATATGGCCAGCGCGAATCCATACGATGTCGCCTCCTCAGACCGGCACACCGTGAAGCCATGGTTCGAGGGGCATATTCCGTTCGCATTTAACCTTCCCGAGTTCACCGGGACTCGATACACGTTGCTTGGTGGCCGCCTTGTGTACCTACAGCAGCAACCGGCCGCGCAAGTCGTCGTCGGAATGCGCCAGCACAAATCTTTGTATTGATCCTGCAAGATTCCATGGCATTGGCAATGCCTTTCCGCTTTCTACCGGCGTCGACATGCGAAATTCCTTCAACGTGGAGACATGAAGCAGGCATGGTCTCCGCATCTTCGTAATAGGTGACGTAGAGAAGCCTGAAATTCAGCACCTCGCCCAGGCTCTCCAAAACGAGAATCCGTGAGACCGTCAGTGGCTGGGATCTGCGAGGGATTAACCTGGCTTGCCGGGACGATCGGCCTTACCATCCAGAAACGATTGCAGAATCAGCGTTGCGGCGACCTGGTCGACCACCCGCTTGTGATCCTGCCGAGCATGCCCAGCCTCGTAAAGCAGCTGGTGCGCCTCACGCGTCGTCAGCCGCTCATCCCAGAGATAGATCGGCAGCCCCGTCAGCTCGCCCAACCCAGCCGCCAAGACCTGCACCTTCTCAGCTTGCGAGCTCATTGCGCCATCGAGCTTTACCGGATTGCCCACCACGATTCCCGCGACAGCGTATTTCCGGCATAAACGCGCAATCGAGCGCAGGTCCTCACGCGCGTTCCGGCGCCGCTCGAGTGTCAAAACAGGCTGGGCAGTCAGCCCAAGCTCGTCTGAAACAGCTATTCCAATGCGCTTTGAACCTACATCGAGCGCCAGATAACGCGGGATTGCCTTGTCGGCCACCGTTTCTCCTCCGAAATTCCCTGAATTCTTAGAATCTCACCTTATTCTGCGGCGAGACCGCCAACGCCATCCATCCACATCACGACCGGTACAATCAAATAAGAAGCAGAATCCGCGGTAGGCTAAACCGCGTCTTATCTTAAGGAAGGATGTTTTAGCGTACATGGCGTCACGCCGCACTCGAGGGAATCGGAAGAAAAGAGGGCTCGGCGCGGCGGGATTCTTTCTGGCGTTCCTCCTGCTTGCGGTAGTGGCGGTGGCCGCAGCGGGGTGGATGATTCTCTCACCATTTGGGGTATCTACAGAGGCGTTTGTGGAGATTGAACCAGGCTCCTCCTCGACTCGTATTGCCCGACAGCTCGAATCGGCAGGAATCGTTCGAAGCCAGTTCGCGTTTGACCTGTATCGCTGGGTGCGAAGAGGCAAATTGAAAGCAGGGGAATATCGTTTCGACCATCCTGCGCCACTCACTGAGGTGTACGACCGCATTGCACGGGGCGACGTCTATACGGTCGCGGTGACCGTGCCGGAGGGAGCGACGATTTTTGATGTTGCTGCTCGCCTCGAACAGGCCGGTATCGGAACCCGCGAAGAATTTCTGGATCAGCAAGATCGGCTCGCCGGGCTGGTCTCCGACATTGATCCGAAAGCGAAGACGCTGGAGGGCTATTTGTTCCCCGATACGTACCGCTTCCCGCGGCGGGCAACATCAAGGCAGGTGGCGGCCGCCATGGTGCGGCAGTTCAGGTTGGAGGCAGCTCAAATTGGCCTCAAGGAGAATGTGCACGAGGTGGTTACGCTGGCTTCACTGGTTGAACGGGAAACGGCTCTCGACGCACAGAAACCGCTGGTCGCCAGCGTGTTCCAGAATCGCCTTGCGAAGCATATGCCGCTGATGACCGATCCGTCGGTGATTTACGGGCTCGAACTCGAGAAACAGTGGCGCGGAACAATCTATGCAAGCGACCTGAAGCGCAACACACCCTACAATACCTACCTCCATACGGGATTGCCGCCAGGGCCGGTCGCGAATCCAGGACTTCCGTCCCTCCGCGCCGCCATGAATCCGGCGCAGTCGAAATATCTCTACTTCGTTGCAGCTGGCGCAAATCCGCAGGGCAAGTCGCTGTTCTCTGAAACGCTTGAAGAACATGCGCGGGATGTCTCCGGGTACCGCAAGGCGCTGAAGAAGGCGGGGCAACGATGACCCTACGCCATTCATTCAGTGTGGCCGCATTCGCGCTCCCGCTGCTCTTGACCGGATGTTCTCTGATTCCGATGAAGCGTCATCTGCCGGTACCCAAAGCGCCACCAAGAGTCGAGACCGCCAGTCCGGAAGAGCTGGTTGCGCAGATCAATCAACGATGGAACTCTTTCGAAAACCTTGCTGCCGAAGTGGAGATCTACCTGACGTTGACGAAACCGCAGGAGGGGTTGGCGACAGACTATCCGAGCTGCCGCGGATGGATCGTGATGCAGAAGCCCGATAATCTGCGCGTAGTTGGCCAGTTGGTTGGGGTGCGAATCTTCAATATGGCGAGCGACGGGAAAACCTTCACCGTGCTCATCCCGCCGAAGAACAAGGCGATTGAGGGGCCGACTTCGATTACCAAACGATCGGACAAGCAATTCGAAAATCTGCGTCCCGGATTTTTCTTTGACGCCATGATCGTGCGCGGCCTCGATCCGGACGACTACTACACCGAAACCTCCGATACCGAAACCATCGAGGATGCAGCCAAAAAGCACCTCTATTCCATGCCGGAGTACATCGTGAACATCACCCGGCACGCGCCGAACGGAAGCCGCAGGGACAAGCCGGTCCGCGTGATCACCTTCCATCGCGACGACCTCCTGCCCTCTAATCAGGATTCGTATGACGACCGAGGGAAATCTGGAGAGCCAGGTCTCCTATTCGGCCTACAAGGATTTCGGAGGACATAAATTCCCGACGCGTGTTGTGATCAGACGGCCGCTGGAAGGAATCACGATTGCCCTGACGGTCGAGAAGGTGGACGAAAACCAGAAGTTGCCTGCCGACGAATTCACCGTCAAGATCCCACCCGACACCCAGATCCAGCATCTGGAATAGTCAGTTTCTGGACGTCATCCGAATGTGGCCAGATAAACCGGCAAGGTCAGACAGACCCCCCGCCGGCGCGGCCGCGTCTGACTCAATTCCTTGTAAAAGCCAAGGTCGCGGCCTTCCTGCATCTTCGTGATGTAAATGATTTGCCCGTAATGCAGACCAAAGTGCTCAACCACCTGGTAAACCGCGGCCAGTCCACTGACGGTGTAGCCCTGGATCTGCCAGGTCGCCAGCAACTCTTCTTGTGTCAGTCGAGCCAGCACCTTCGCCGCCTCGTCAAGCGTCTGCTCCAAACAAGCCAGTAGATCTTCGGCCGTAAGGTCTCCCGTGGCATTGAATTCCGCGGGGCGGTCGCGCTTGTCATTCAGCCTGTTGAACGAAGCCACCATCCACTGCCAGACGTTTCCGTTCAAGTGCAGGACAAGGTTGCCAATACTGTTGCTGGCTTGGTTGGGGCGCCACCAGATTTGCTCGCCGCTGAGTGGCTCAACCGCCTTGCGCAGACGAGGCCAGTACTGGTCGAGCAGCTTGCGGCGAGAAAACTCAAGAAACAGTTCACATGCAGGATCGGCAGGCATAAAAGGCCCTCCTTCGACACCTTCAGATTCTATCGAAGCAGCCGCTACGCACCACCACCCGAGCGGTCCCTGTGGGACCGCTCGGGTGGTGGTGCTGCCTGGGATTTGTAATGTATGAAGCCCCTGAGGAAGTCCGGTCCGGATGCAGACGTTGCTGTCTTGCACCCGGCTCGGTTTGCTTTCCCATTTTGTTTCTACTTGGTCAGTCCAGCGTTAGGACGAGAGCGCCTCGATGCTGTCGACATGGATCATCTTCGATTGCCGATCGAGACGGCCAGTTACCTTGACAGTCTTTCCTTCGAAAGCTTGCGCACGTGAAGAGTCGTCCAGTTTGTAGATGCCGCCCGATGAATCGCGGAGCACGTACTGTTCTCCGTCCTTCACAACGGTTCCGGTAAAGGTCGTGGACTTAGATTCCTGGTTTGGCATCGTTTGGTCAGGCGAACTCTGGGCAGGCGGATTCTGCGGTTCCTGGATTACAGGCATCGGGGTAGTGGACTTCGGAGCACTCGCTCCGAACGCCTGCGCGCTCGCGAGTAACATTGCGCAGGATGAGATGCCGAGGAAAATCTGAATTTTGGATGTTTTCATATATACCCTCCGGGGGTTGAAACGCTCCTACCAGATCACCGTCTTACCTAATTGAACGAGCGAAAAGGAGGTAGGAGTGTCCTCTTCGAACACCCCCTTCCTTGCAAACCATGGGCCACTACCTTCGCGCTTTCTTTCGAGGAGCTTGCCTCGCACACGTCGGTTCGTTTGCCGGGTAAGAACTACCGGGCTGGGAAAAAGTGCTCCACCTCCTTAGCCCGAACGGTGAAATACCATCCCTCGATCTCGTCCGTTGCGGCCTGTTGTGTGCTAGCATCCCCGCAAGCATCTGCCTCTCATTTTTTTGAAGGACTTCAGGCATGGAAACCACCCTGCGCCCGCTTACCCTTGGCGAAATTCTTGATCGCACAGCCGAACTTTACCGCACAAATTTTCTGTTATTCGCAGGCATCTCGTCGATCTACGCGGGCATCCTCCTGGTGCTCAGCCTTGTACAGATCGGAGCGCAGCAAAGCGCGCTGTCTCTGCACAGAAACACCCTCCTGATCGTGGTGTCGGTCATCGGCCTCGTTGTTCTCTGGCTGGTCATTTTCGTAGCAGGCGGGCTGGCTGTTGCGGCTAACACCCGCGCCGTGGGCTGGGTGCATCTTGGCGAACCCGCCAGCATTGGCGCAGCCTATCGCACCATCCTGCCGCGAACCGGCCGCTACCTCTGGCTCATGACGATTACGTACTTCTTCGCCTGGTTCCCCTGCGTTCTCGTCTATGGTGCGTATGCCGCAGCTGCTCTTCGCCTATGTGAGGCCCAAAGGCTTGTTTTCTCCGCACGCTGCTCCCACGCGATCCCCAGATGATGGTCGTGTTTCTGATCTCGAGCATTGCATTTCTGTTCCTGCTCTGCGCGGCATTGGTGTACGGCATCATCATGAGCCTGCGCTATTCCCTTGCCGTTCCCGCCTGCACGGTTGAGAACCTCACTGCCCGCGCCGCGATTCGCCGCAGCATTCAACTCAGCAAGGGCTCGCGCGGTCGCATCTTCATGCTGGCGCTCCTTGCTCTCATCATCCAATTGGGTCTCACCGGCATCACCCAGGGATTCTTCGTCTTTGCAGGCATCAAAAACCACGGAGTGCTCCCCGTGTGGATGAGCGTAATGCAGCAGTTCCTCGCATTCCTCACCAACACGTTTGTCGCACCCATCTACGCAACCGGCTTCACCCTCTTCTACTATGACCAGCGCGTGCGCAACGAGGGCTACGACATTGAACGCATGATGCACAACGCGGGCATGACGCCATCCCTGGCCGCCGTTGAATCCAATCTTGCACTTGACGGCGCAACTCCCGTCGACCAGGGGCGCGGGCATGAATGAGCCCCTGCATCCGCTGAGCCTGTCGGAGATCCTCGACCGCACCGCGCAAATGTACCGCTCGCGCTTCCTCGTCTTTCTCGGCATCGGGACCATCCCCGCCGGCACCGTCTTCGTATTCGCTGCCGGAGCCTTCGCCTTCTTCTTGTGGATGGGTATGCGCACAAAGAATGGCGGAACTGTCGCGGATTCGCTCGTGTGGATATTCCTCATCGTGCTCGTGACGCTCGCGATTCCAGCCATCGTGGCAGCAAGCGCCATCGGAGAAGCTGCGATGAACGAAGCCGCCACCCGTCTGTTTCTGGGCGACAAAATCACCATTCGCAATGCTTATAAAGCAACATGGAAGCGCGGCTGGCGCTATGTGGGCCTCTACCTCTTGCAGGAACTCGTCATTGTCGGCGTGCCAACCGTCATCTTTTTCGGCGCCATGGTCGCGATGATCGCAGGTAAGGTAAGAGGCGTTGCGACAAATGACAGCAGCCCCCTGTTCGCGGGTCTTCTCTTTTTGCTCGTCTTCATCCTGGCGATATTTGCTGTCTGGATGCTTCTGCGCCTATGCCTTGCGTTTCCGGCAAGCGTCGTCGAGCAGTCTTCGCCATGGAAGGCGCTCAAGCGAGGCCTCATTCTCAGTGAGGGAACGCGCGCCCGCATCTTTCTGCTCTATGTTCTAGGAGTCTTCCTGAGTCAGATACTTGTCTGGTGCGTCACAGTTCCGATCTTCGTTGCAATTGCGTTGATGCCGGGGCTGCAGGGTCAGGCGCATGCGCAAGCCGTTGGTACAGCCGTATCGTTCATATCCTATTCGGCGTACTTTGCGGTCAAGGCCCTCACCAAGCCCATCTACGGAATCGCGCTTACGCTGTTTTATTTCGATCAGCGCATCCGCAAAGAAGGCTTCGATATTGAATGGATGATGCAGCAGGCAGGCATGCTCGTGCCTCCGCCCGCACCTGAAGCGGCAGGCGAGGCCGCGACCCCATCTCCAGCGCAGCAAACACCGGCGGTCTCTGAGCCGTTCATGGCTGCGACCGAAATGCCTGAAAATCCTGAAGTCATCTCCACACCTCAAGCATCTCTCGAACCGAAACCCGAAGTAGGACACGCATGAGCGACACGCCACCGTATCCGAGGTACATCCCGAAGACCATTAGTCAAGTCCTGGATCGGGTCTATCGCCTCATGCGGGCAAACGTCAAGCTCTTCGTCGGAATTGCAGTGTGGCCTCCAGCAGCGTTCTACGCGGTTTTTGTCTTCGTAGCCGCGGCGGTGCTTTGGCCGGTTTTGAAAACATTACCCCAATCACCTTCGCCGGATGAGATACTCCATCTCGTCTTTGTCTTTGCTCCTCTGATGGTGCTGTTGACCATCGTTTATCTGTTCGTGTTTGCCCTGTATCTCGCGGCCGCTTCATTTGCGGGCGTGCAGACTGACTGTGGCATACAAGCTACGTTTCGAGAGTCCTACGCCGTGGCGTGGCGTCATGCAGGACGCTATGCTCTCCTGCTCATCTTCATGTACGTCGTCTGCTTATTCCCGGCCCTTGTTATCGAATTGGTGATGTTTGCTGGAATTGGATTGACATCCCTTCACAAGGCTCAACCCAATCCGGTGATGATTGCATTGGTTCCGTTTCTGTCATTCCTGCAGATTGCTGCCATGGTGATCGGCGTCATTGTGGCGCTTCGGTTTTCGCTCGCATTCCCTGCATCGGTCTTCGAAGATTTGACGGCCCGGCAGGCTATCAAGCGCAGCGGAGTTCTTACCCGCGGCGCCAAAGGAAGAATCTTTCTGGTGCTCCTGGTGATCTACGCGGCAACCTACCTCGCCATACTGCTCCTGATGGGCGGCGTCGCGATGATCGGCGGGCTTGGTTTTCTAGCAGTCTCGGGGATGCAACTCCATCTCTCGACATCTGCGATCTGGGTAATCGCTATTCTCGGCGGCATTGCCTTTCTCGCTCTCATGGTGCTGTTCATGGCCGTAAGCTGGGCCGGATACGCAACCGCCTTCGCCGTGCTCTATAACGATCAGCGCATGCGGATCGGCCTGGCGCCTCCAGCAGCCGCGTCCACCGGAGAGCCCGCATGACAACATCGCTCCGCCCCATGAGCCTTGGCGAGATTCTCGATCGCACATTCCAGATATATCGTGTCAGATTTCTGACGTTTGTGGTCATCGCGTTGCTCCCAACGATTGGAGTAATGGCTCTTTTGCTTGCTGGCTATTTATTGGAAGGCTCGGTTTCGCAAACAACGCTTTCGTACGCAGCTAAGGAGCGCATTTTCGCGTTTCGCAGTTTGGTCTCGGCTGACTCCGCTGAGTTGTTCCTTTCTCTCTTGGTGCTCCCAGTCTTCGCCTACTGTGCTTCAGAGATGTTGATTGGAAGACAACCTGAGCTCGGGGTAGCATTCCAAGCGAGCTTCGCGCGGTTGCGCAGCCTTCTCTTCCTGAGCGCATTGATATGGGCAGTCTGGTTTGGAATTGGCCAACTCCTTCAACAGGCGCCACGAATCAAGCAGTTCGAACTCGCTGCCGCTCTGGGCCTTTACAACGGATCGAATGTTGGCGCTGGCATCGCTTTCTTATGCTTCAAATGGCTCGGAAGCTTCATTTTGGTTGCAGCGGTCTGTTTGAGCATGCCAGCTTGGTTGCTGGAGCAATCAACCGCAGGAAATGCGATTCGCCGCGGCTGGATGCTTGCGCGACGCCGCTACGGCGCGATTTTGATTGCGTGGTTACTGAAATCTGTACTCGTTTGGATGTTTACAGCATGTTTTTCACTCCTGATTTACCTTGCACTTAGAGCCATTAGATCCGCGCCCCAGGTTTTTTACAGCCACACAATCTTCCGTGCCACGGCGATCTATTTACCGGGCCGGCTGTCCGCCATTCTTACCCGTCCTTTGTTCGCAATTGCCATCACCCTTATCTACTATGATCAGCGCATACGTCTCGAGGGATACGACATCGAGTGGATGATGGAAACTGCTGGCATGAATACACTCGATCCCGGAACACCGCATGTATCGGAACTGGACACTCCGCTGGAGGAGTCGCTGGGGTGAAATCGATACCAAAAGCCTTTGCGGCAACTGCGGCCGTGGCTACGTCGTTTCTTGCAGTTCGATCGGGCGCGCAGACCATCAAAGTGCCACCGCCGTCATCCATTGCGCGCGCACTCGACGTATCGATGGACGACTATCGCCAGCACCTCACCGCGCTCGACGTGCTCGTAGACGCCTGCGCGAGGGAACGCGATACCAAGGCCTGCGATCCCGCCCTCGTTGGTCCGGATGATCGCGTCCCCATCGCAATCGGCTCAGCCACCGGGCGGCGACTGATTCGGTACGGTTGGCTCCGCGTACTGCTTTCGAAGGCCGAAGAGCCGGATCCGCCGGTCGCGAAATCAGCCGCGAAAAAGCCCGGCGACGCCGGTCCCAAAACCACAATAGAGGGTCAACCGACCACCTCGCAGCTCCTCAAAGAAGCCAGGCAACGCCTCGAAGACGATCTCGCGCAATCCCAGGTTCCGCTTGCGCCGGCCTCGTCTCATGCACAGGAGCGGGCCGTCTTGCAGCAGGTGCTTTCCGAACGGGAATTCCGTGGTCTGAAGCAGACCTCGGTTCGCGATTCTGTTCTTGAGAAGTTCGGCAATTGGCTCAACCGCCTCTTCGAGAGCGCCGCAAATCTCAAAGCACGCTCTGCCTGGGTGGGCCGAGCGCTGGTGTGGGGATTCATCCTCGGGGTTTGCGTCGCGCTGGTCTACTTCCTGCTGCGGCTCGAACGGCGCTGGCGTGTCCGATTGACGGAAGATAGCTATCGGCCCGCACCCGGAGCTGCCTCTGCACGCGACTGGCAGTTATGGCTCGAAGATGCGCGCAATGCAGCGGCGTCCGGTCTGTGGCGCGAAGCCATCCATTTTGTGTACTGGGCCGCGATCTCTCGCCTCGAGTCGCGAAGGCTGTGGCCTGCTGATCGCGCCCGCACTCCGCGCGAATACCTCGCGCTCGTCGCCCCTGAAGATCCGCGCAAGCCAGGACTTTCGCAACTGACAGGCTCCTTTGAACGCTTCTGGTATGGCGGCCACAATGCTGCCGAAAGCGATTACAAGAACGCTGAGAGCCTCGCATCCTCGTTGATCGCGGGAGGCGCGCCGGCGAGTGTCCGTGAATTATCAACCGCGCCCGAAGGCGGTGCGCGATGAAGTTCATGTCGTCGCTTGATCCCAACGATCGCCGCCTTCTGCTGTGGAGCGTCTCCATCGCGATCGGTCTCGCCGTCATCATCGGCATGGTCATGCCCAACGAGAACAACAACGATAACCCCATGCCGTCGACCTATCTCACTGGACAGCACGGCGCGCGTGCAGCCTATGAGTCGCTCGTGCGGTCGGGCTACAACATCGAACGCTGGGAGCGCCCCCTCGGCGAACTGGCCGCGAACGCCGGTCCCGGCACCGTTGTCATCTTTGCGCAGCCCTTCACGCGCGAGACCGAAGACTTCAAGGCGGTTGACAAGATCGTTGCGCGCGGTGGACGCGTGCTCGCCACCGGCTTCTGGGGCGGTTACCTCGTCCCCGAAGGAGATCCGGGCACGCCAACGGAATTTACCTTTGCCGCCTGTCAGCTCGAGCCGCAGGGTCTCGATCCTCTCGCCAACACGGGAGAAGTGTGGATGGTGCCCGAAGCCACGTGGCAGGTGGGCAATCCCAGGCAGCGCATCCAGTATGATTGCGCCGGGCAGCCCTCCATCGTTGAATACGACTACGGCAAAGGGCACGTCGTCTGGTGGGCCAGTTCCACCCCGCTGGAAAACGGATCGGTGGCTCGCGCCGCCAACCTGGATCTCTTGCTCAGTTCGCTCGGACCACGCGATGGCCACCACTTCTACTGGGACGAGTCTCTGCACGGCGATGTGCGTTCGAGTTTTAGCTACGTCTCCGGACCGACCGTCGCGCTCTTGTGGACCGGCCTGATTCTCATCTCGATTCTGATCGTATTCAGCTTCAGCCGTCGCAGCGGGCCGGTCCGCGAGTTGCCTCCCCCGGCGCGCGCCACGCCTATCGAATTCCTTGAAGCCCTGGGTTCTCTCTATCGGAGTGCCGGAGCCTCATCCACAGCCGTCACGGTTGCATGGGAACGCTTCCGTCGCTATGCCCTCCGCCTTTGCGGATTGCGCCAGGCGCCCATCGGCGCCAAAGAACTCGCCGCCGCAATTCGCCGTCGCTTTCCCAACGCCGACTCCAGCCTCGAAACTGACCTGGTGGTATGCGAAGATGCGAGACTGAATGAAAAGATCGAGCCCCGCGCGGCGCTGAAGGTCATTCAAATGCTCTACCATCACCGCCAGATGCTCGCGGCAGCGTCAAGGCTCGGTGCCATCTCCAATCCAGCTTCAAATATTCAATCCATTCGAAACGAAAGGCCCTCATGAGCGAGGAACTGACAGAAAACATAAACGCAGGGCATTCTGGACTTCAGGCAACAGGACAGCTCATCGCCCACGCCCGTACTGAACTAGGCCGCGTGATTTCCGGGCAGACAGGGGCGATCGAAGAAGTGCTGATCGCCGTCCTCTGCCAGGGACACGCACTGCTTGAGGGCGTACCAGGCATCGCCAAAACGCTCATTGTGAAAACGCTTGGCCGTTTGCTCGGGCTCGGCTTTCAGCGCGTGCAGGCCACTCCCGACCTCATGCCCGCCGACATCCTCGGCACGACAATTCTTCGCCCCGGGACCGACACCTTTACCTTCCACGCCGGACCCGTATTCGCTGACTTGCTTCTCGTGGACGAAATCAACCGCATGCCTCCGCGCACCCAGGCCGCGCTGCTCGAATGCATGGAAGAACGCCAGGTCACGAGCGACGGCACGCGCCGACCGCTGCCCAGTTGGTTCACCGTATTTGCCACGCAGAACCCTGTCGACTTCGAGGGCACCTATCCGTTGCCCGAAGCGCAGCTCGACCGCTTCCTGATGAAGATTCGCGTCGCGTATCCCACCGAAGCCGAAGAGTTGCAAATTCTCGAACGGCACCATGCCGGAACCGGTGCAAGCTTGCTCGAGGATGCAGCCATCGCGCCCATCGCTGCGGGAATGCTCGAAGCTGCGCGCGCCGAAGTCCGCGCCATCCGCATCGAACCGGAACTCTACGGTTACATTCTCACCTTGGCCCGCCGTACACGCGAGTGGCCGACACTTCTGCTCGGCGCAAGTCCGCGCGCAGCCCTCAGCATCATGCGTGTGGCGCAAGCCGCCGCAGCCTTCGACGGGCGTGACTACCTTGTTCCTGACGACGTCAAGCGCGCGATACCACCCGTGCTGCGCCATCGCGTCATGCTCAAGCCCGAGGCTGAGCTTGAAGGATTCGACGCCGACCGCGTCCTCACCGACGTCATCGCGGCTGTCCCGATTCCGCGTCAATGATTGCTCCCTCCTTCCATCCCGCGACGGCAAGCGCTACATGCGAGCCGCGGAGCCGCGCAAGCTTCGGGCTCACAACGCGCTCGATCGTGCTGCTCATCGTGGGTTTCGTATTCCTCGTTCCCGGCTTCTGGGATGCGCGCCTCAGTTACGCAATGCTGGCGTGGGACGCTCTCGTGCTTATCGCCGCATTTCTCGACGGAATGCGCCTGCCTCGGGCCACAAAGCTAACGGTTTCGCGAAGCTGGTCGAACGCTCCCTCGCTCGACAGCCACACTGAGATTGAACTCACCATCGAAAATCATGGATCCGTCATTATCGAGTGCCGCTTGATCGACGACCTGCCGCCTCAGCTCCGTGACCCTTCGGCGCAACAGGAACCGGTTCGCGTCACCGCCTTCCCGCGCGTTCCTGCATCAATCCGCTATCGCCTGGAACCGCAGGAACGCGGAGACTGCACCACGGGCCAGCTCTACATTCGCTACCGTTCGCCTCTTTCCCTCGCAGAGCGCTGGGCCAAGGCCCCTCTGGAACAGACCGTCCGCATCTATCCCGCCCTGCGCACCGGAGAAGAACAGCAGATCTTCCTCGCACGCAGCCGCCAGATCGACCTCCAACTGCGCCAAACCCGGCAGCGCGGCCTCGGGCGCGACTTCGAAAGCCTGCGCGATTACCGCGAAGGCGACGACATGCGCGATATTTGCTGGACCGCCAGCGCGCGCCGTGGCAACCTGATCACGCGCCAGTACCAGACCGAACGCAGCCAGCCCGTGTGGATCGTGCTCGATTGCGGCCGCCTGATGCGTTCGCGCGTGGTTGCCGCCCCTGGGACCAAAGCGGCTCTGCCCCTCGCTGCCGGCAGCCTGCGCGATCACTCCAAACTCGATCACGCCTGTACTGCAGCCGTCGCGTTGGCGCAGCTTGCATTGTTCTCCGGGGATCGCGTCGGCCTGCTCGCCTACGGCCAGACGATCCAGCAACGCCTGCTGCCCGGTCGCGGCGCTGCTCACCTGCGCCAGATGATCGAACTGCTCGCACAGGTTCGCGCTGAATCCAGCGAGGCTGACCACCTGCGCGCAACCACGCTACTCGGACGCCTTCAGCCGCGCCGAGCACTCATTCTCTGGATTACCGATCTTGCTGAAACCGCCATGCGCCCCGAAGTGATCGACGGCGCAATGCACTTGCTGCGCCGTCACGTATTGCTCTTTGTTGCCATGGCGCAGCCCGAGGTCGATTCCATCGCTCAACAGCGTCCGAAAAATGTCGAGCAAATGTTTCGTGCCGCCGCCGCACAGGAGATGGCCGGCCGTCGAGAACTGCTGCTGGCGCGCCTCCACGAACAAGGTGCACTCACCCTCGACCTCAATCCCGAAGCCGTCACGTCATCGGTTCTGAACCAATACCTGATGGTCAAAGAGCGCGCGATGGTCTAGCGCGAACGATCGAGTTGATCGTTGACCACTAATGACTCTCATTCTGAGAGAAAGGCGCCCCAAAATTATTTCAGTTTGGGGGTGGTTGAGCGAAAAATCTGCTTCTTGGTTTTTAGGATTTCAGACCAGACACTCTACGTCGCGACAGCCACCGGAAGCACCCGCTTCGCCAACGCCCACTTCAATTCGTCCATCCCCTGGCCGGTCACTGCAGACACGGCATGAAATTCCAGCTTGCGCCGCTTCGCATAAGCCGTCAGCTTCTTCAACTTCTCCGGATTCGCAGAGTCAATCTTCGTCGCCACCACAATCATCGGCTTGTCTGCCAGCGGATGCGCCTGCCCGGATTCTTCGCCAGCCTTCGGTGTGAAGCTCGCCAGCTCCTTGTTGATGACGTTGAAGTCTTCCACGGGATCGGGCCGCCCTGACGCATCGGAGACATCCACTAGGTGCGCCAACACCCGGGTGCGCTCGATGTGGCGCAGGAACTGCGTTCCCAGTCCTGACCCAAGATGGGCGCCTTCGATCAGACCCGGCATATCCGCAACTACAAACGACTGCTGGTCCGGCTCCTCGCCCACCGTCACCACCCCAAGGTTCGGCTCGAGCGTAGTGAACGGATAGTCAGCAATCTTCGGCTTTGCCGCCGAGATACGCGAAATCAGCGTCGACTTTCCAGCGTTCGGATATCCCACCAGTCCCACGTCGGCCAGTAGTTTCAGCTCCAGCCGATAGAGCCGTTCCTCCCCAGCCCGCCCCAGCTCATGCTCGCGCGGAGCCTGGTGGGTGCTGGTGGCAAAATGCTGATTTCCCCTGCCGCCGCGCCCGCCCTTGGCCACAACCAAGCGCTCATCCGGCTCTGAAAAGTCGTGCACCAGCTCGCCAGTCTCCTGGTCATAAACCGCTGTCCCCACTGGGACTTGCAGCACAATCGACTTCCCGTCGAGCCCGGTGCAATTCGACCCCATCCCGTGCTCACCGCGCTGCGCCTTGTGCTCCGGGTTATAGCGGAAGTGGATCAGTGTGTTGTGTCGCTGCGACGATTGCATGATCACGTCGCCGCCGCGCCCGCCATCGCCGCCCGACGGTCCGCCCCGCGGCACAAACTTCTCCCGCCGAAAGGCCATGCAGCCGTTCCCGCCGTCGCCGGCCTTCACCCGGATTTTCGCTTCATCAATAAACATTAGTACCGTCAATTCAGTAACTTGAAGCTCGGCTAGCCGCGCACAGACTGCCCATTCCCGATGCGACCGTCTTCTCTCTAGTCTATCGAACCGGGACCTTCCTCGCCCAGCAACTTGTGTCTCATGTGCGGACAGCAACGTACCCCGCAACGGGAGTGGGCTGGCACACCAAAATCACGCCCCCCCCCACCGACCCAAACAAATGCACCAGTCCTATCCGATGGTGTTCAGCACGTTGCGCTCGCGATAGACAAGCCGGCCCACAAGATAGATCGTCACCATCCTCAGCGAACGTTGCACCGGCGTTGCGCAGGGTCGCTGGCACTTGCGGCACGCCTCAATCTCCGCGTGATCCAAAAAATCAGCCCGGCCACAATGGCCAGATGCAGACTCGAAACCACAAGCATGTGGAGTCCACATCCTGCGCGACTTCTTCGCGCATCGGGTCCGCATTGATAATCGTTCCCTCGACCGTTCGCGCCAGCCGATCTGAGAGCGAAAGCGAGCGCCGCCGATGGCGGCCGCAACTGCATCTCCGCGCACCATGCGCCTGGCAAACACCACAGAATCGCAGAGGCAACCATGCAGTCCTCTGCGCTCGCACCGCCGCAATCGCGCATAACAACGCGGCAGGAGGAAGAGCCATGAGAAGATACGCGGGGCGCAGCCAGGCGAAATGGGAGATCGCGATACCCAGCGCAAACAACCATGCCGCATGAAATCGCGGTGCGCCAACACCGGCCCGCGAGGGACCCAGCGCGGAAGAACCGGAGTTGCTCGGTGCAGCGCCCATGAAACTCAAATCTAGAAATTATCTGTAGCCGCAAGGCTATTAGGATCGACGCAGTTCGACCACTGACTCAAGATGAAAGGTCTGCGGAAACAGATCGGCGAGCGTGACGGAGCTTAGTACATATCCAGAACTGAGAAGCGCGCGCAAGTCCCGCGCCAGCGTCGTCGGATCGCACGAAACGTAAATCATTGCAGGCACTCCGACTTCGGCGAGAAGGGAAGTCGTCTCCGCGCCAAGCCCCGCGCGCGGCGGATCCACGACAATGAGATCGGGTCTCGGAGCGTTGCCCTGCGTGCGCAGAAATGCCGCTGTCTCCGCAATCACGCAATCGGCCGCGCCTTCCATGTTGTGCTTCAAAGCTTCGCTGGCCATTGGAGCCGATTCGACGGCGACAACGCGTTCAAAGTTCTCTGCCAGCTTCTTCGCAAAGAGGCCGACGCCTGCGAAAAGGTCCCACGCAATCCCGCCACGCCGATCTGCGGCAACATGATTGCACAGATCGTCTATCAGCCATCGATTCACCTGAAAGAACGCCCCGTGATCCACTCGAAAATCAAATCCATCAGCGCAATAGGTTAGTGAAGCTTCACCTGATTGCGCCAGAATTTTCGGAGAGTTGCCCCTGCCCGCATCCTCAACCAGTTCCACACCCACGAGCACGGGGATGCGCTTCCTGCATTCCTCGAAGACCCTGTCAAACCCACGAGTCTCGGATTCAGACACAATAATGGTCGCCAGCATCTCCGCATCTTCCGCATTGGAAAAAAGCGAGATCTCCCTCGCGCGAAATCCCGGCTTCACAGCCTTCAACGTCTCCTGGAAATCGAGCGCAGCCTTGACCAGCAGCGGCGCGGCAATCGGACATTCGGCAATGGGAACCAGATCGTGCGAGCGCCGCGCGCGGTATCCAACACGGCCTGCCCCGTCCACCGCAAGGCGAATGCGATTGCGATACTGCCAGGGATTCCCCGCCAGCACTTCGATCTTCTCAGGCGCACACACGCCGCCACGCCCCAGAGTTTCGCGCAAAATCGCTTGCTTGAACGCAAGTTGTGCTTCGTAGTTCGCGTGCTGATAATTGCATCCTCCGCACGCGCCAAAGTGGCGGCAGTCTGGCACGATACGCTCAGGCACAGGACGCACAATCTCTTCCTGCTCCGCAGTTGCAAAACTGCTTTTCTCCTGCACGATGCGTACCCGAGCCTGTTCGCCCGGTAGAGTCAGCGGCACAAAAGTCACCTTGCCCTCCACCCGCGCTAGAAATGCTCCGCCGTAAATAGGCTTATCGATCTCGACGAGAGCGCTCCGCATGGGCTTGGCGACGCGTGGCTTCTGAGGTCTGCGCTTCATTGTTGGCTCATGTAGAACAAGCTCAGACGCGGCAAGCTGTAGTGCACCAGCAGTTGCTTCTGTTCGAACTGGCGCTTCACTTGGCGCAATTGGTCCATGCTCATACGGCCCCGATAAGGCGCCAGTTCACGCTCCGCATGTTCACGCAGGCCAACAATCAGATCTTCCGGCGCCGCTGCCTGAAGGGCCGTAAAGAGGCGCTCCTCGAGCACCGTGAGCACACGTTCAAATGCCTCCATCTCATGCGCAACCGTCGTCGCGTTCTGCGCGGCGCGAGCCTCCGCCGCAAGTTCCCTCAAACGCTTTGCCGTCGCGGCGCAAGCCTCGTGCGCAATGGCTGCGGCTTCCAAAGCAGTCGCGGCACCCTCAAGATGCATTGCAACCCGCTCATGTTCGAATCCCGTTTCTTCCGTTACGGTCGAAGTCACCACCGTCCCCGCGCTCGCCTCGCGCAGCTCCTCGGCCGCCTCCATCACTGCCTGCGAACACCACGCCAGCCCATTCACCCGCCGCATGCGCCCGCGCTTCTGCCGCGATTCATACTTGTCAAAAGCGGAGTCAATCCCTCGCAGCACAGCCTCCAGCGGAATCCCCGCATCTCGCCACGTCTCAATCAACGCCCAGTCAAGCGTAGACAATAAAAGAATCGCGCCCCGCCGCTGCTGGAAGCGCTCCTCGATCTCCGTAAAGTAATTGAAGTAGTTTTGCAAGAGACTAAGCCAGTGTCATTCTGAGTGAACGGGGCCCCAAAACGATTTTCAGTTTGAGAGTGGTGAGCGAAGAATCTACTTTTGCCTTTCCTGATCTCTTGAGAACTCCAGATTCACCGCATTAATGTGCCCGCCCGCGCGGCCGCACGTTGCGATTTCGCTCAAAAAGAATGCGTAACCCGTCCAGTGTCAGCAGGTCGTCGATCTCCGAGATGTAGTGCGAGTCCGCCGCAACCATGTGCGCCAGCCCTCCGGTAGCAATCACGCGCGGCTTCTGTCCGAGCTCCGCAAAAATGCGCTCCAGGATGCCGTCGACCAGCCCGATGTAGCCGTAGTACAACCCGCTCTGCAGATGCCCCACAGTGTTGGTGCCGATCACCTTTGCCGGCCGCTTGATCTCCACACGGCTCAAGCGTGCCGCACGCGAAAACAGTGCCTCTGCGCTCAATCCCAGTCCAGGAGCAATGGCCCCGCCCAGGTATTCGCCTTTCTCTGAGATCACCTCAAACTTCGTCGCGGTGCCGAAATCTACGACGATGCACGGTCCGCCATATCGCTCAATGGCCCCAATGCAATCGGCCAGCCGATCCGCGCCAAGCTCCGTCGGATTGTCGACGAGCACCGGCATCCCAGTCTTGATCCCCGGCTCCACAAAGAGCGGCTCGAGATGGAAATACGTCTCGCAAACCTGCCGCAGCGTCGAATCCAGCGGCGGCACCACCGACGAGATAATGATGTGCGACACCTGGCTTGGCGACAATCCATGCATCTCAAACAGTTTCACAAAAAACACGCCGTACTCGTCCACCGTCTGCGTGCGATGCGTGGTGAGTCGCCAGTGCGCAGTCAGGTCAAACCTGTCTTTCGCGGCAACCGCCGCGCCCTTCGGCGGAAGTCCCGCATCCGCGTCGAGCCGGTAAAGCCCCAGCACCGTATTCGTATTTCCCACATCGACCGCAAGCAGCATCGTCGCTCTTATTCCGTCTCCGCGGCACGAATGCCGCCCGTCTGCACCGTCACGATTCCTGATCGGTGCGCACCAGCAAAAATCCGTTCCGGTCCAACCCCGCAGTAATGCCCACGCACGATTGCGGCCCGTGAACCTCGACGCGACGGTTCCAAAGCCAGGTCGACAGCCTGTGCCACACGCGCTGGAATTCGCCGCCACAACCGTGGCATCGTACAGCCCCCAGGTTTCTCGCTGCAGCGATTTTAGCAGGGCAATCAGTAGTGCCTGGCGGCTGATCGTGCGGCCCGACTCGATGTCCAGCGAGGTTGCCGGGGTCGATAAGCCGGCTTCGAATTCTCGCTGGTGGACATTGATTCCGATGCCGATTACGCAAATGCGCAGCGCAGCGTCGCATCGGTCTTCGATTCCACCAGAATGCCACCTGTCTTGCGATCGCCGATGAGCAGATCGTTCGGCCAGCGGATGTCGACACTCAGTCCCGCCGAGCCGATAGCCCACGGCTGCAGCGAGTCCCGCGGCCAACGGAATCATCGGCAGGTATGCCGGCTACAATGTCCGGACGCAAGAGGACACTCACGTAAAGGCCCTCGCCGGCAACCGAACTCCACCGTGATCGCCGCGTCCGCGCCCCGCCGTCTGCTCATCGGTAAAAAAGACTGACCCATGGGGCGCCCCATCGCGTGCAGCCGCCAGTGCATCGGTGTTGGTCGATCCGGTTACAGAAGAAAAATGCAGTTTTCCCGCGAAAATAGTGCCGGCGAGCGCCTTCTCGAGCGCGGCAAGGTCGTACACGCTTATGCCGGCTCCGCAACAATGCGCATCGAGATATCTGCGGCCTTGGCGGAGTGCGTAAGCGCTCCCACGCTGATAAAGTCCGCGCCCGCTTCGGCGTAGGCACGAATATTCTCAAGAACGATCCCGCCCGACGCCTCAATCGGAATCCAGCGATCTTCCTTGCGAATGCGTTCCACCGACGTCTTCACTTGCGCTGGCGTCATGTTGTCCAGCAGGATAGCCTCTCGCGCCGCATTCGAGCGCCTCTTCCAGTTCCTTCTGCGTGCGCACTTCCACTTCGATTCGGTTGCCTGGCTTGCGCTTCTCGAGAGCATTGGTGAGCGCCGCGCGCAATCCGCCGCCGAGTGAGATGTGATTGTTCTTGATCAGAATTCCCGACGACAGATCGAGCCGATGATTCGTCCCTCCGCCGCACAGGACAGCGTACTTCTCCAGCGCGCGCATCCCCGGCACGGTCTTCCGCGTATCCAGCACGCGGGCCTTCGTCCCCTGGATCGCATCTACATACTCGCGTGTAAGTGTGGCGATCCCGCTCAGATGCTGCAAGAGGTTCAGGATCACGCGCTCGCAGCTCAATAGCACCCGCGCGTTGTGGCGAATCACCGCAAGTATCTGCCCCTTGTGCACCCGCACTCCGTCAAAGATCTCCGGATGACTCACCACATCGAATCGCGTGTGCGCCGCCGGTCGCGGATCGAGCCGGGCGAAGATTTCGAGGAACCGCGGCACTGCTCCCAGGCCTGCCACTACCAACTCCTGCCGCGCAATGATCGAGGCGGAGGCACGCAGGTTCTGATCGATGGTTATGTTGGTCGTGGCATCGCTTACGGCCTTGTCTTCCAGCAGGGCCTGCTCCAGCAATGCGTCTACGCGGTGGCTCTTCCAGTCCATTCGTTCTTCTTTCGATGGCTCCAGTAAATCCAGAGTAACTGTGTCCCGGGCCGCAACATTACCAGAATACATTCGGAGGTACACCAACTCTGGTTTTACCCTAAGACTGCGAATTCGATTTCATTTGTCGTAGAAAGTTATAAACAACTTTCTTCACCCTGTCATCCGGTCGGTAGGTGAAACTGTGAAACCGGCTCAGGTCCAATCGATCGATCTGGAGAGAACACGTCTGCGTCTTCCCCGCAATCTTCTCCGCAATTTTTTGCCACGCGCCCTGCTTCTCCCCTCTGCGATCGACGAGCCTGATGCTTCCCAGGTCTGAATACCAGATCACCGAGAGCAGTCCCTTGGAATCGCGGACGTACATGCGGTGCCCCGTCAAGAGGATAAATTGCGAACTGCTCGGCGTTCCGGGCGACAATTCGATAAAGGCCACCGGAGGGTCCGAGGCCTCAACCCGCGCCCCAGCAATAACCTCGCGAACTCGCTCGGGAAAGTGCGGCGCTACAAAACAGCCGGGCTCTCCTCCGAAAACAATCTTGGGCGTCAGAATCGTGCGAATCGGAGAGACAAAATCTGCCTCGGACTGCTCTCTTGGCAGGTTTCTCGAAGTGCTCGCAAAGCGCCTTGTAGGCCGCATGAATACGCTTGAACCGCTCTTCCGCCTCAGCGCGCTTCTTCAGGTTGCCTTCAAATTTATCCGGATGCCAGAGCTTGGCCGCCGCCCGATATGCCCTGTGAATTGCCGCTTTCGACTTCGGCGGCTGCACGATTCCAAGGATTCTGGAATGTTGAAGGCAAACTCTGCATACGCACGCCATTCGCTAGCGTCGCCCTACCCAGGCGGCAGGGAATCAAGATCCCTGCGCAGCTTATCGAGCAGCTGCTGTGCGCTCGTCTCGCTGCTTCTTCAACCCCTCAACAATGTGCGCCGGAGCCTTGGCCGTAAATCCCGGATTGTTGAGTTGCCGATCGGAGTTCGCGATGATCTTTTCCTGCTGCGCGATCTCCTTAGTCCTTCTTTGCGCGCTCCGCTGCAACGTCGATCTTGCGGTCGTAGATCACAGCCACATCGAATTGCGGCGGTGGAGTGCCTCGCTGGACCCGCTGAGATTCGTTCGACAAATCGCACCTCGCTCACGCCGGGCCATTCGCTCGATGAATCGCGAGATTTTCGCTGACAATCTGTTTCAGGTCCGTTGTCAATCCGGACTTCGGTTGGCACGACCGCCTTCTCCTGAACACCGATCTCCTTGCGAAGGGCGCGGATCTCGACAATCAAGCTTTGAAGCTGCTGCCATCTCCGCGCGCGCTCTCGAGTCTGAATCTGTCACCGAAGGTCCTTGCGGAAACCGTGTCAGCGCGATCGACTTGGCCGGCGGCTTGCCATCGTACAGTGCGTGCCACATCTCCTCAGTCAAGAACGGCATGAACGGCGACAGCAACCGCAGCGACGCCTCGAAGACCCGCACCAGAGTTGTAAGTGCAGTCTTCGCCGCGGACTTTATCCGCGTTCTCGCCGAAGTCGAGGCTCAGCTTCACGATCTCCAGGTACCAGTCGCAGAAGCTTCCCCAGAAAAATTGATAAATCGTATTTGCCGCATCGTCGAAGCGGTAATTCTCAAGCGCCAGATTGACCTTCGCTGCTGTTGCATTCAATTCGGCGACGATCCACCGCGATTCGAGAGGAGCGTCCGATCCAGCAGTCGGCATTTCGCCCAAGCGCCAGCCATATCAACGCCGACGCCGACCTCCGCCGCCCGGTCCACATTCATGAAAATGAAACCGCGCCGCATTCCAGATCTTGTTCGCAAACGCCCGATACCCCTCCGTCCGCGCCACGTTGAACGCAATATCCGTTCCCGGCGAAGCCATCGAAGCCAGCGTGAACCGCACCGCATCGGTCCCGTACTGCTTCACAATCTCGATCGGATCGACCACGTTCCCCTTGGTCTTCGACATCTTCTCGCGATTCGCATCCCGCACCAGCGCGTGAATGTACACCTCGCGAAAGGGAACTGACTCCTTCAACGGGCGCGCCGATCCATCCGGCATCTGCACGTCATCCGCAAACCAGCAGCCCAGCATGATCATCCGGGCCACCCAGAAAAACAGAATGTCAAAACCCGTCACCAGCAAACTCGTCGGATAAAACGCGTCAAAGTCTGCGCGATTTTCCGCGGTGATATTCGGCCAGCCAAACACCGAAACCGGCAGCAGCCCCGAAGAAAACCACGTATCCAGCACGTCCGTCGACTGCGTGATCTGGTCCGACCCGCAATGCGCACACTTCGCCGGATCCTCGCGCCCCACCGTGATCTTGTGGCACACCGCGCAGTGCCATGCCGGAATGCGATGCCCCCACCAAAGCTGCCGCGAGATGCACCAGTCGTGGATATTCTCCATCCAGTTCAGGTACGTCTTCCCGTACATCTCCGGCGTGAACCGGATGTGTCCTTCCTTCACCGCCGCAATCGCCTTGTCCGCCAGCGGCTGAATCTTCACGAACCACTGCAGCGATAGCCGCGGCTCCACCACCGTCTTGCAACGATCGCAATGGCCCACGTTGTTCACGTGGTCCTTGATGCCGGCCAGCAGGCTCATCTCTTCCAGATCCGCCACGATCTTCTTGCGCGCAACGAATCTATCCAGCCCGGCGTACACCCCGCCCTCGGCGTTGATGTGCGCCGTATCGTCCATCACGTTGATCGACGGCAGATCGTGCCGCTGTCCCAGCGCAAAGTCGTTCGGATCGTGCGCCGGCGTCACCTTCACCGCGCCGGTACCAAACTCCGGACTGACCCACTCATCCGTGATCACCGGAATCTCGCGCCCCACCAGCGGCAGCCGCAGCTTCTTCCCATGCAGATGCTTGTAGCGCTCGTCGTCAGGATGCACGGCAACCGCCACGTCGCCCAGCATCGTCTCCGGCCGCGTCGTTGCCACCGTCAGAAACTCGCCCGTATCCTTGCCATCGTCTCCAATGACCGGATACCGAATCTCCCACAGATGTCCCTTGTGCTCGTCGTACACCACTTCCAGATCGCTGATGGCCGTCTGGCAGCGCGGACACCAGTTCACAATGTAGGCACCGCGATAGATCAGTCCCTGCTCATACAGCCGGACAAACGCTTCGCGCACGGCCACCGAGAGCCGCTCGTCCATCGTGAAGTATTCGCGATCCCAATCGACGGACGCGCCCAGGCGCTTCATCTGCCCAAGAATCGCTCCGCCATAATGCCGACGCCATTCCCATACGCGCTCTACGAATTTCTCGCGGCCCATCTGCTCGCGCGTCGTGCCTTCGCTCGTAACCTGCCGCTCCACCAGCATCTGCGTGGCAATTCCGGCGTGATCCGTACCCGGAATCCAAAGCACGCGCTGGCCGCGCATCCGATGCCACCGCATCAGAATGTCGCTCTCCGTGTGCTCGAACATGTGCCCCATGTGCAGGTTGCCCGTCACATTAGGCGGAGGCAGCAGAATCGTGAAGGAGGACTCGCCTTCCAGGCCTACCTCTTCGCTCGGGGTCGGTTGCGCAAACAGCTTCTCGCGCACCCAGTATTCCGCCCATTTATCTTCAATGGCAGTGGGATCGTACGCTTTAGGCAGGTCGTGGGGCATGGTTGTCGAAGGCGAGTCCTCCGGAACTGCGCCGGCGTCCCTGTGTGAGAGTTGCGAGCGGGAGGACCAACCTCAACTTTATCAGCTTCCCCATATCTCTTTCAGAACCCTGGCCCAATTCCCGCCCAGAACCAGCCGGATATGTTCGTCGGTGTATCCGCGCCGCACCAGCGCTGCACACAGTTCCCACATGCGGTTCGGCCCTTCCATGCCCGCCACCATTTCGTGGGTGCCGTGAATCCGGTATCGTCTTGTCGGCGCCGGCCAGGATCGACTTGAGCTTCTCCGGCGGCGCAAGATCGTTGCTCTCAATCCCGGCATCGGACCCGACACCTACGTGCTCAATCCCCACCAGGTCCCGCACGTGGTCGTAGTGATCCACCACATCGTCGATTGTCACGGGCTCGGTTCCCTTTCACCATGAACGCGATGTCGCTGATGCCCATCACCCCGCCTTTTGCGGCCAGTTTGCGGATTGCGTCATCGGTCGATGCACGAAGCCCACCGGGGATAAGCGCGCGACAATTGCCATGCGACAGAATCACCGGCGCCTTCGAAATCTCCAGTGCATCCAGCTTGGTCTTGTCGCTTGCATGGCCTATGTCCACCGCCATGCGCACTGTATTCATGCGCTCGATGACCCTGCCACCCCATTCGCTCACGCCGCCATCGTAGGGCTCGAATGCGCCATCGGCCACAAGGCTGCGGTAGTTGTAGCTGAGCTGCGAAACGCGCTGACCCATGCCGTAACAATGATTGACGTCGTCCAAAGTCTGAAATTGCGCGCTCGATTGCAGTCCATACAGGATCCCGAACTTGCCCTGTTCGCGGACGCTTGCCATGTCGGCGGTGCTGTTGATCCGCCTCAGCCACTGGGGATATAGAGCGATAAGGCTGTTCCACTTTCCAAACAACTCTTCGGCATCGGCAAAACTGTCAACACCTTCGCCGAAGTTGATGACCTGCACGCCGCTATTCTTGAACCGTTCAAAATCTGCCTGCGTGAACGCCCCCGGCTCCGTGAGCCACTTTTCTTTCAGGCTCTTTCTGATCGAACCGGTAAAGAAACTGGTTCAACATATCGATTACGAGCGATTCGCGCATCAGCCGCACAACCCGCTCGGGATATTCCATCCTGGACGAAGCGAAAACCCGATAACGGCCGCGCAAAACCACCGGTCCCGCCGCGGCAACAGAGCGGAGCAAAGAAAAGTGCGTCGTGAGAGAGATTGCATGCCAGTCCCTGTTCCGAGAATTTCGGGATGTGTATACGCTGCCAGCGTAAACCATTCATCGAACCACCTTGCAGAATATACGCCGCCACGCGAAATGCGAATGGTCTGTCAGCACCAGAAACGCAGAAAGGCCGCACCCTCGCCGGAGTGCGGCCTTCGTCTTGCAGTTCCTTCGTTGCCTTGTTCCCTGTGTCGCTTTTTCTCTAGAACGGGTTTAGCTTACCCAGCCCCTTCTTCTTTTTCTTCTTGCTTGAAGACTGTTCGTCCAGGTTGACTTTGGGCTTCTTCTCTTTCCCGCTTGCCTGGGTTTGTTGCTGACCCGTGCCCGGCTTGATATCGTTCACCGGGATCGGAGCTTCAGCCGGCTTATCCACCGGCGGCAGCGCCGCATTGTTCGGACCGACCGGTTTTACCAGTGCGTTATTCGGATCACCCGGCGTGCCTGCCGGAACCGCCTCGTTGCCACTCGGCGCATTCACAATCGTTACACCCACGCCGGTACCACCGCCCCCCGGAGGAGCCAGCGGAACATTGGAAGGCTGGTCGCTGCGCGGCGGCTCGTTCGGCCCGGTCGGGCTCGCTGCGGAAGCCGCCGTAGCGGGTTTGCCCGCCTCCAAAGCCTCCTTAAACATCGCAACGTTTTCCTTCGATACGTCGGGCGCCAGCGTGCGCTTCGGATCCTCCAGCGAAGGCTCGCCCACGTGCGCGGCTTCCACCATTGTTGGCCCGCGCTTGATAATCCCCAGCACATTGTCAGTGAAACGGATCGGCCGCATGCTCTTCTGTTCCGCATCGTTCTCGGCCACCGCCGCGTCCGACGGCTCAGGTACGGCGCGATTCATCGCCACCAGCCGGTCGCGAGCGTCCTCCACATGGGGCGCCATCGGGTAACGCGTGATCACCCTCGCGTAGGCTGCCGCCGCCTTGTCCTCATACAGGCTGTGCAGGCGCTCGCGCACGGCGCCGGGCATATTCGGCGCCATCTGTACCGCGTGTGCCTCGCCCGCATAGGCGTCTCCGATTGCCAGCAATGCCTGGTCGCTTTTCGAGTACAGCGGGTATGTATCCGCTACCGTCTCCAGCCGGGCGATTGCCGCAGGGAAGTTTTCGCGGCTCTCGTAATAGAGCCCGATCTGCGTCTCGCGCTCCGCCAGCACCTCCTGCACATCGCGCAGCTTCTGCTTGGCCCGCGGAATCAGCGGCGAGTCCGGAAACATGTTGATCATGGCCCGGTATTCCTTCTCCGCATCCTGCGCATTGTTGTAATCGCGGTCAGGCTTCTCCATCTGCTGGTAGAAGATGTCACCCACCTTCATCTGTGCTTCAGCCGCTTCGGGCGCATTGGGGAAGAAGGTGATGAAGTCCTTATATTCGCTTTCGGCCTGCGTCAGCGCAGCGGTCCCGCCCTCTTTAAACCAGCTGTCGCCCACCGCCAGCTTCGCGCGCATCCGGTATTCCGAGTCCGGATAGGTGTTGAGCATCGTTTGCAGGTCAAGACGCGCCACATCGTAGCGTCCTTTCTTCATTGCGATCATGGCCTTGTCGAACAGCACCTTGTCGGGCTGCTTCGAGTTCACATTCGCCAGAGGATTCGCACTCAAATCCTGCGATTTCTTGTGTTTGGGCTTCTTTTCCTTGGCCTGGGCCGTAACCCCGGACAGCACCAGCGACGCCAGCGCCAACGCAGCAAAACTTCTCGACAACCGGTTCATACCACCTCAATTTGCGGCAGGGGGAAACTGCCACCCTATTATGCGTTTACAAGATCAGAGTCACTGGCGGCTGCACGAGCCGCTGCCAGCAATGCGCGTGCATCTCGTTCGGCCTGCCCTGCGCCAAACACCGCATTACCCGCTACCAATAGCTCCGCACCTGCTTGGACGACCCGGGCGACCGTGTCGTGAGCCACCCCGCCGTCAACTTCGATTTTAAATGCCAGCCCCAGTTCCTTGCGTAATTGCACCAGCCGCCGAATCTTGTCCAGCGCGAAGGGAATAAAGCTCTGCCCCCCGAATCCGGGATTCACGCTCATGATCAACACATGGTGCACCATCGGCAATATGTCGCGAATCAGCTCTACCCGGGTTGCCGGGTTCAGCACGACGCCCGGCTGCATGCCATGGTTGGCGATATGCATCAGAGATCGGTGCAGATGCCGGCAGGCCTCGTAGTGCACGCTCACCCAGTTCGCCCCCGCATCTGCAAATGCGGGAATAAACTCGTCGGGATTCTCGATCATCAGGTGGCAGTCCAGCGGCAGCTTCGTAGCCTTGCGCAGGCTGGCAACCACCGGCGGCCCAATCGTGATATTCGGCACGAAATGCCCGTCCATGATGTCGACATGGATCACCGTGCCGCCACCGCGTTCGGCCGCGGCAACCTCGTCCCCGAGGTGCGCAAAGTCCGCGGATAAAATCGAAGGTAGAAGTTCTATCATCTTTTAGGCCGGAAACAGCTGAACCATATGTGTCTTCGGTAGCATCTGTGCCCGGTCAGTTTATCACCGCTCGGCTCAGCCGTAGGGCAGCGCGTGCAGCCTATTGCCGCCAGCCATTCGCGTCGTGGAGGAAGTACTCGCATCCTTGCCCAGGTGCTCAGGCAGCGCTCCGCTGATCGCCGGCAGCTTCTTGCCGGCTTCCATCTGCTTCAATAGAATGCGCCCTCGCGCCCGCATGGCAGGTGTGCCGCTCCGGCTAAGCAAACGAAGCATATCCATCACCTCCGGCAGCAGCGACGGATCCCAGCGTGTCAGCCCCGCCAACCCATGCATGGCGCTCGTCTTCACGATAGAGCTCTGGTCGTCGAGCCACGAGCGAAGAATTGCGGCCGCGCGTTCGGTCTCAGCTTTGCTCAATGGAGTTCGGAAGATCATCAGCGCCAAATTCCACCGAAGTTTGTTTTCCGAGGCATCGAGCATCCGGTCGAGTAGCGCGTCCTTCCAACGCGCCAGCAGTTGCGGCCGTCTACATGAAGCGCGCTCCAGCGCATCGGCAGCTCGATTTGTCACGCCGGGTATTTCATCCCACATGCACTCCAAGACCTGGCCCGTTTTGCGTGGATTCTTTAACAGCAGAGCGGCGACTTCGCACGCGCGGCCGGCATCAAGCCGTTTGCCCGGTAGCAACATCTCGCGAATCGATTTTGGTTTAGCCATTGCCGAGCTTCGCCTGTCATTTTGCTATGCGTGCGGCCCATGGGTCAGTGATTTAGCCGCCACCCGACCCACCGACCGCAGCATCGACCTGATCGGCCATTTGCCTTGCTCATCCGGAAAGCAAGCCTCACCCTCGCGCTTCATCTCTGGCCGGTAATACCACCGCTTCAACAGTGCCAGGTGCCCCTGCCTTACCGTCGCCGATGGCGTCCCCGCAGCCTTCTCCAACTCCGCCAGTACCGCCTCCATCCGCCCCTCCAGCATGGTGCGGGGGATTCTGGCAGAGACAGTTTCTTCTGATCCCTGTTTTTCGATCCCTGACCCCTGATCCCTGACGTCGGCCTCCGGCACCGGCTCCAACGCCATCGGCTGCGCAAACAGGGAACTCGATCCCGACCGTTCGTTTTGTATCCGCATCCCGATCGTCGAGAACCCCACCGGCCCACGCAGACGGCCGCTCTCGAACAAAAACACCGCAACCTCATCAGGATTTGCTGAAGCCTGCAAAACTGTGGCGCGCAACCTGCCCATCGGCTGCACCAACTCAGGCGCGAGTGCTCGCACCGCTTCAGTTTTCTGCACTTGTGCATGCAGCGCCGCCGCATCCTCAAACGCGAGCCTGGCCGAAGCCGCATCGCGCTCATTGCGCAATACCACCAGCTTGCTCTCTCCGCGTGTCGCCAGAAAATCCCGCACCGCCGCAGACTCTTCCGCGTAGCGCTCATCCGTACACCCCTTGTAGCAGGGCGCGAGGCACATCTTCATCTCCGAATACACGCATCCCGGATGACTTGGATCAGGATGCAGATCGTCCGTGCACCGCCGCAGCAGAAACAGCTTCAATGCTTCCTCTGCGAATCGCTCCGCCGTCGCTCGCGACGCAAACGGCCCATACGCCCAATCTGCTTCTCGCTGGCTCGGCTTGTTGGTCACGACAATCCGCGGGTAGGGATTCCCGCCCAGGTACCGCACAAACGCCGGCGCCCGCAGATGCATCCGCTCCAGCGCCTTCTCGCCGTAGATCGCTTCCAGAAGTGAAAACTGCGTAAGCAGCGACTCGAAATCCGATCCCGTCCATCGAAACGCAATCTGCCGCACGCGCCCCGCCAGTTGCAGCCGTCGCGGATGCTTCGCCGAAGGTTGCAGCAGCCTTTCCAGCCGTCCGCGCAAGTTCGGTGTCCGCCCGATGTAAGGCTCGTCCTTTGCCTCCGCCCCGTAAAGCGCAAACACCGCCGGGACTTGAGGTAGCTGCGCTAGCGCAGCCTTTGCGGCGGCCGGATCAAACGGAACGGTTTGCATTTCGATGCTCACTCGCGATCCGTTCAGGCCCCCGCAATCGTCATCCCGTCAATCCGCAGCGTAGGCGACGCCACCGACCCACGAAACACCAGATCATTTCCGATCGCCGTCACGTTCATCAGCATCTCGCCCAGGTGCCCCGCGATCGTGATCTCCTCCACCGCATGCGTAAGTTGCCCGTTCTCAATCCATAATCCAGCCGCTCCGCGCGAATAATCACCCGTCACAATGTTCGTTCCGAATCCCATCAGACTCGTCACGTACAAGCCGGAATTCACGTCGCCGATGATCTCTTCCGGCGTCTGCATCCCCGGCTCCAGATACAGATTTCCGCATCCGATTCCAGGCGCTCCAGCAAGCCCGCGCGAAGCGTTGTGCGTCGACTTCATCCCCAGCTTCCGCGCCGCATATGTGTTCAGCATGTAATTTTTCAGCACTCCGCCTTTAACCAGCACCGTCCGCCTCGACGGCAGTCCTTCGCCATCAAACGGAGTGCTTCCGAATCCACCCACGCCCGTCGGCAGCAGCATCGCGCTGTCATCCACAATCGTGATAGTCGCCGCGCCAATCGCTTCGCCTAGTTTCCCCGCAAGGTACGAAGCATGTCGCCAAATCGCATCGCCTGAAGCTGCATCAAAGACAGACCCAATGAGCGACCGCGCCACCTCCGGCGCAAAGACAATCGGCACCCGCTGTGTCGGCACGCGTTTCGCTCCCAACCTCCGGACCGTCCGCCGCGCTGCTTCTGCACCCACAGCCTCCGGCGAATCCAGATTCGCCATCCGCCGCGCGCTGCTCCACCATCCATCCCGCTGCATCTGCCCGTTCTCATCTTTTGCCAGCGGAGCAGCCGACACCCCCGCATAACTTGAGCGATAACTCCCCACAAATCCCCGCGAGTTCGCTTGAATCTTCCTGCCCGTAGCAGCGTCAAAACTTCCGCCATCGGAATTGGTGATGCGCGGGTCCGCCGCCATCGCCGCCGCCTCACACCGCCGCGCCCAATCAATCCGTTCTGGCCCCGGCAGCGAGTACACGTCATCGAAATACAAATGCAGGTCGTCCGCAATCGCGCCAAACTCCTCCGCTTCCGGCAGCCCGATGTACGGATCTTTCTCCGTCACCTTGGCCAGCGCCATCGCGCCGTCAACCAGTTGCCGGATCCCGTCCGCCGTCAGATCGCTAGTCGAGGCTGAGGCCGACTGTTTCCCCACAAACACCCGGAGGCCAATCGCGCGTGAACCAGATTCCTTCAGCGTCTCCACCTGTCCCAGACGCACATTCACACTGAACTCGTCTCCCTCGCGGACGACAACCTCGGCATCGCTGGCGCCTGCCTTTACGGCCAGCTTGACTACATCGGTTGCAAGGGATTCAAGATCGACCGCGGACACATCAGGGAGTTGAACGACTTCGGGCATGGGTCAACCTTAACAAACCGCCGCTGCTCAACGCATCAAGGGAAAGGCCTCGTCCAAACTGCCGATGATCACAACCCGATCCGTCGTAATTTGTTATGGTGTTGAGTTCCCCTGAAAGGCATCCATGAGGCCCCGCCGCTCCCTTTCGCTTTCAATCTCCCTCGGTCTTTTTCTATCTCTTCCGCTTCTCGCTCAAAAAGCAGTCCTCGATCCGGGCCTGCTCAAGAAGGCCGAATCCGGTGATGCGCAATCTCAGCTCAAACTGGGCGAAGACTATCTCGCGGGCATAACGGTTCCTCTGGACTACGCCAAAGCCTTCTCCTGGCTCGAAAAAGCCTCCAATCAGGGACTCCCCCGAGCGCAGTTTGACCTCGGCACGCTCTACGAATCCGGCAAGGGCGTTACGCAGGACACTACCCGGGCCGCCACCCTCTATCGCCGCGCCGCCGAACAGGGCTTGGCGCCCGCCCAACTCCACCTCGGTCTGCTTTACGACCGCGGAGAGGGAGTCACGCAGAATGATGCCGAAGCCGCCGGCTGGTATCGCAAGGCCGCTTTGCAACGTCTTCCCGAGGCAGAATATAACCTCGGCACTGCCTACGAACGCGGCATCGGCGTCCCGCAGGATTATACCCAGGCCGCCGACCTCTACCGCCGCGCAGCTGAACAGGGAAACGCATCCGCCCAGTTCAATCTCGCCCTGCTCTATGACAACGGCACCGGCGTCGAGCGCGACTACGCCCAAGCCGCAGCCTGGTACACCAAGGCTGCCGAACAGGGATTGCCCCGTGCGCAGTTCAACCTTGGCTCCATGTACGCAAACGGTCAGGGAGTTCCCGTAAACCTCATGGATTCGTACGTGTGGCTTGCACTCGCCGCCAGGACCTGGAACGGCAGGCGCCAGGAAGAAGCCGCTCGTGCCCGCGACCTGGTCGCGCAGCACCTCAGCCCGTCTGACCTAACCGCCGCCCAGGACCGCGCCGCCAAATGGCTCGCCGTCCACCAGAAATAGCAGCCTAGAGCGTCCCCTGGTCTTCCGGATCCCGCAACGGCTTGAGTGCTTCATATTTCGCGCGGTGAGCCTTCAGCCTTTCAATCAGATTGGCGTCTCTCTGCTTTTCGGCTGAAGCAATTGCCCGATCCACCATATCTTTCGCCTTGTCAAAGCGTCCGCTTTCAGCGTATGCCGCTGAAAGCGTGTCCAGCACCGATACATCCTGCCCCTCTGTTAAACCCAGCGCCCTCTCCGCCAGTATCACGGCCTCCGGTCCATTGCGAATCGCACTATCCCGGCTCGTAGCCATCAGGCTCGCCGCCAGCACCAGCACAGATACCCGGTCCGGCTCCCCGTCAAGAGCCAGCAGCGACTGCGCAAGAGAATCCGCGTACCGCCCTTGCACATAAAATGCGAATCCCAGTGCCTCGTGCGCCTCAAAGAACCGCGGATTGATGCGAATCGATTCCTTCCAGGCCGCAATCGCCTCATCGACATTGCGTTCCCGCATCTGAGCAGCGCCAAGGCTGTAGAAAGCCTCGACGAAGTCTGGATTCACCTGCGTGGCTTTCATGAGATAAGGAATCGCCTCTTTCGACCTGCCCGCCGTCGTCAGCGCACCCCCCAGGCTGAAGTTCGCACGCGCGTCTTCTGGGTCCATGGCGATCGCTTTCTGCAAAGCCGCGAACGCTCCGGCTTCGTCTCCCTTCACCCTCAACTCCGCCGCATCATCCATCAGCTTGTAAAAATCTGAAGCCGGCGAGGTGATATCCAGGATTCCGTCCTCCGCTACATTGACGAATTCCGGCAGATTCACCGCGCGATTTGCCGCCGTCGCGTTATCAATCAAGATTGGCGGTGAATCATTTCCGTCCGCATCAATGTGCGTCAGATACATCTGCGTGTAAGGCGAGCGGCTCTTCGACGAGAACACAAGCCAGCGCCCGTTTGGCGAAAAGCTGTGCCACGAGTTCATCAGCGAAGTATTCGCGCGCATCCGCCGCGCCACCCCGCCGGTCACAGGAACAATCCACAGTTCGCTGTCCGGCCGCATCAGTTGTCCATTCCGGCACCTCACAAACACGATCCAGCGCCCGTCCGGAGAAATCTTGGGAAAGTTGTTACTCATCCCGTTGTTCGAAGCGCCCGCGATCGGCTCCGCCACTCCGCCCTTGCCCTCGTTGAAGGGGACCCGGTACAGGCTGTACTTGATCTGCACTTCGTTCGGATCATTGGCCTCCGTCGGCAGCGGAACGCCCTCCGGATGCGGTTCCCTCGCTTCGGCGCGTGCGAAGACAATGTACTTTCCATCGGGGCTCCAGACCCCGTCCGTCTGCACGTACCGCGGATCATCCGCCCCCGGAAGCGGCTCCCTGCGACCGGTCTCGCGGCTATACCAGGTCAGAATCCCGCGCGTCGGGTAAAACACCTGCAGGAAACGATAGTCGTTGAAATTGGTCACAAAGTAGGAACTGCCAATCGACTGGTCGCGCCCCGCAAACGTCGTCAGCACATACTTCCCGTTCGGCGAAACCTGCGACATGAATCCCACTCGCGACTGCCCCACCCGCATGTCCTGGTTCCACGACACCGTATCCTGGCTGCGAATTTCCATGTGCTGGCTCACCGGAACAACCGCATACAGCCCCTTGTCGTTGCCCGGCCCATCCACATCCATGCCCATCGTCTTGCCATCGGCGGAGAAGGAGTGGCAGTTGGCACAGGTATGCAGCCCGGTCATCAGCAACCGGCTCTCCGACTTGCTCACATCGCGAAGCCTCCACGCAATCAGGCTCATCTTCGCCGGAGCCAGCGGCTGCACCACGTGCTTGGTCCCCTCAAACGGCATTAGCGGCACGTCTCGATAAAAAATCGGAGCACCCACCGGTTCACGCGAGGTCGTCAAGGTCACGCTCCCTCGACTCACCGCCTGCCCCGCCGCGTTCAGCCCGGTAAACTCGACCGTCGCTGCTCGCTCAACTGAATGTCTTTTGATCCATGTCCATGCATCCGCGTCCGGCTTCCAGGTGTGCGCCGCAGCCTGCTCCGGCGTCAGAAACGGCGGCTTGTTTGCTGTCGAAACACACCGCGTATCGATCTCGCCAAGCTTCATGCCTTCCCCATTGGAAACGATGTGCAGTTCCTTTGCCTGATCGGCAAACTTCACCTCGATCCGCCACGCCCGCGCCGCAGGATCCCCATCCCGCCACAGAAAAACCGGTGCAATCATGTCGGGAGGAAAGATCGATCCATCCTGCGGATAATCCACCGTGATCGACGACTTCACCGTGGCTTCCGTCTCCCGGCACGCCACGCCCGTCATAGCAAGAACCCTCACCCCACCATCGCCGGAAAACAAAGCTCCGTGTAGAAACCCGGCAAGCAGGGCCGCGGCCCCGACTATCGCAACCCCAGGCACCAGCGATCGACGCACTTTGACTCCCGGCCCAGTCTGTTCCAAGGGAATGCCACACCTCCACTTTGCTCACATGCAAGCCTGCGGCGAAAAAGCCCAGGTGGGCTGTGATTCAGATCACTACCGAGAAATCATCAGATTGTCGAAAGTTGCCCCGCGTCAATTCAGCGGAGAGATGCGAGGGCGCTCTTCTCCGTTAAAGCAATCGCCAGCAGAAAATCCGAATGTCCTTGACGATGCTCTCTCTGTGCCATCTGGGCACTTCCACTTGCGTCCGGCGAGCCATATTTAGCTCCGCCTATCGTCCCGTCCCGCCCACCGTCATCCGGTCCAGCTTGATGGTAGGCATTCCTACGCCCACCGGCACGCTCTGCCCATCTTTCCCGCAGGTTCCGATTCCCTCATCCAGCTTCAGATCGTTCCCCACCATCGAGACGTACTTCAGCGCCTCCGGCCCGTTTCCGATCAGCGTCGCGTCCTTCACCGGAGCCGTGATCTTTCCGTCCTCTATCAAGTAAGCTTCGGATGCTGAAAACACGAATTTCCCGTTCGTGATGTCCACCTGTCCCGCCGCCAAAGTTCACGGCATACAGCCCGCGCTTCACCGAGCGCAGAATATCCTCGGGCGCATCATCGCCGGCCAGCATGTAGGTATTCGTCATGCGCGGCATCGGAATGCAGTGGTAGCTTTCCCGGCGACCCGACCCTGTGTTCGCCGTTCCCGTCAGCCGTGCCGAAAGCTTGTCGGTCAAATACCCCTTCAGAATGCCGCCTTCAATCAGCACCGTCTCCTGTGTCGGCGACCCTTCGTCGTCCACATTCAGCGACCCACGCCGTCCCGCCATCGTGCCGTTGTCCACCACCGTCACTTTGCTGCTGGCCACCGGCCGCCCAATCAGTCCCGTAAACGCCGAGGTCCCCTTGCGATTGAAATCGGCCTCAAGCCCATGCCCCACAGCCTCATGCAGTAGCACCCCCGGCCAACCTGGCCCCAGTACCACCTGCATTTCACCCGCTGGTGCCGGCACCGCCCCAAGCTGCAGAACCGCTCCCCGCGCAGCCTCCTGCGCCAAGTGTTCAGGGCTCTTTGAATCCACAAACTGCTCCAGTCCGGCTCTGCCACCCCCGCCCGCCGACCCCTTGGTCGTCGTCGCGCCATCCTTCGCAATCACGAATACATTCAACCGGCACAGCGGCTGCGTATCGCTCGCAAACGCCCCATCCGAAGCTGCGATCAGGATGCGCCGAAGCTCTTCGCTGTATCCTGCACGCACCTGCACAATGCGGTTGTCATATGCACGAGCCGCACGGTCCGCCCGCAGAATCAGTTCGAGCCGCGCCACAAGGTCCAGATCGAATCCACCTAGCGGAACCGGATACAAGTCCGCCCCCGCCTTCTCCGTAAATCCCTGTATCGGCTGCTTCGCCGGTCCCGACGCAATCAGTGCCGCCGTCCGCGCCGCGTGCAACAGGCGCTCCGCGCTCAGATTGTCGGTGTACGCATAGCCGGTTCGCTCGCCCGAAAGAACTCGAATGCCGCACCCGGCGCTCGTCCCCGTGCTGGCCGACTTTACAATCTGCTCATCCACGCCAAGGGACGTTGACGTCACCGACTCGAAATACAGATCTGCGTAATCGCCGCCAGCGGATAAGGCCTCACCCAGGCAGCGCTCCAGCAGCCGCTCGGTGATTCCAAATTTCTCAAAAAAGTAACGTCTGTGACTGGGCTGGGGAGGCGTGACAGGTAGGCTCATCGTTGGATTTAGTTTACGCCTCAGGTCAAATCACCGTATCTTGAGATCAGCCGGTTCCTCACTTGATTCATGTGCCCTTCATCACATTTCCACAATCTGCCCCGTGCTACATTCGCCCCATGAAGAAGATTCTCGCTGCTGCGCTCCTCGTCCTGGTTTTCGCTGCTCCAGCCTTCGCCGCGACGACGCACATCACCACCATCACCGTCATCACCATCATCGCAAAGCCTAATTCGACCCCGGCCGGTGGCCGCCGGCTTCGCGTATCTAACCCGAACGATTGGCCCATCTTCGGTTGTGGGCCAATCCGTCAATTTTCGGATCCGCTGTATATCCATATCCACCATTCGCTCCTCTTTACCTCTTTTAGTCCGGTGACTTCCGGTACTATCGCCCGCCTCGTTCTCGTGCTACATTCCTGCCATGAGGAAATTTGCGGTTACCGCGCTGTTGCTGGTGTTGTGTGCCGCTCCGGCCTTCGCCATTTGGCCTTTTCACAAAAAGCCCCATAAAGACCCGCGTGCTGGAGTGCATCCCACGGCCTATCACCCGAAAAACGAGAACCTCAAGCACGCGTCGAAACACAAAGCGCAGAAGCACCATACACCTGCCAAATAGTTTCATCGCGCGCCGTGCGGCTCTGCCGCCTCCACTGCCAACCCTCCAGGTTTTTGGCCATGACAGAATTGGAAGGTCTCCGCTACCCCATCGGCCGCTTTACCCCGTCCGCCCCCTCTGACCCCGCCGCTCGCGCAGAACATATCTCCATCCTCCGCCTACTTCCATCCACTCTCCAGGCCGCCGTCAACGGACTGACCCACGCCCAACTCGACACTCCCTACCGCGAAGGCGGATGGACCGTGCGCCAGCTCGTGCACCACATCGCCGACAGTCACGCCAACGCATATTCCGCACCAAGCTGGCCCTCACTGAAGACTGGCCCACCATCAAGCCCTACGACGAAGCCGCCTGGGCTCGTCTCGCCGACAGCCAACTTCCCATCGACGGCTCCCTCGCGATGATCGCGGCCTTGCACGAGCGATGGGTAGTGCTCCTTGAATCGCTCTCCAACACAGATTTCGACGGCGGCTACGTCCATCCCGAGAACGGACGCCAGAATCTCGCCACCGTGCTTGCCATCTACGCCTGGCACTCGCGCCATCACACCGCACACATCACGAGTTTGCGTACACGGCAGAACTGGTAGGCTTCACCTTGTCTCTGCAGTCGAAGCTCCAACCGTCGCCAAACTCGCCGAAGTCCTCGAAGAATATCTCGCTGCCCACCCCGCCGCGGCTCTGCTCGAAGATGGCCGCGTCCTCTTCAACATGCGACTCGCGCGCTACTCCATCAGCGAAGCATCCGGCCTGAATCTGAGCATCTTCAGGCCGGGGCACGCGGGTCTTTCACGAATTTCCCCCGCTCGCAAAAAAGCGTACCGAGATTTCCTACAAATAATTTCACTTGCCCTTGTTATAGGTGATATAAATCACATATTTCCTGAAGCGACTGCGGGAGAATCGCTTTATTCCGCGAGGTATTTGCTTTAGTCCTGAAGGGGTGTCTGCTTCCTCCGGCAAGCCACCCTAGGTGGGAGACCTTTGCCGTGCCGAACCAAACCGTCTACGAGTTCCGGTCTTCCGCATCAGTCGAGCCAACCGTTCCCGCCGCACCGTTTTTCGCTTCGGACAACGTCGTATCGATCTGCGATTCCCCTTTCTTTTCGAAAAACACCCTGACCGAGCAGGCTGATCCGAATCCCGACGGCCTCGGCTGTGCCCGCGGAATTCGTTCCGCCTTCCTCTTTGAAGCCGGTATGATCCTGCTGGCCTGCGGAATCTGGCATTTTTTCCATCTGGCTCGCTAACGCATCTCAGGTGGTCGTGTCAAGGATCTGAGATCATCCGCATGATCAACGCCGTCATTCTGAGAGAACGCAGCCCTATCGGTGGTGTCATTCTGAGCAGCCTCACTTGCTCCGGGAGCAAGTTGCGGTCGAAAAATGACACTTGCAAACCGATTGATTTATTGAGTCATGAGGAGCGAACGGAGCCCAAACGTTTTTCAGTTTGAGGCGAGCGAAGAATCTGCTTTTGTTTCCTGGTGCCCTCCCACACTCATCCGAAGCTGCCAACCTACTTCTTCAGAGGCTTTCGTGCAAAGTAGTACAGCGAATATGCCAGCATCGCGAACGCCAGCACCGACACCCACATATGATCCAGAATCGTCCCTTGCGGGAAATTCAGGATGTCGCGATTCTCCATGTACGTCGCTTCAACGGCCTTGAGTCCCACTCCAATCAGCCCCGCAATTCCGCCCGCCGCAATCAACCCTGAAGCAAACAGCGAGCCCGACGAGATTTCGCTGTTCCCGTCGGCATTCCCGGCCCGCGCTGCTGCCCGGTCCACCATCCATCGCACCACTCCGCCCACAAAAATCGGCAGCGTCGTCCCAATCGGCAGATACGCGCCCACCGCAAATGTCAGCGAGCGAATCCCCAGCAACTCCACCGCAATCACCAGCGCCACACCCAGCAGCACCAGTCCCCACGGCAACTTGCGGCTAAGAATGCCATTGATCACCGTCGCCATCAGCCGTGCCTGCGGTGCAGGAGCGGCAGCGCTCCCGATGCCCTGGATCCAGTGCACTTCGATCTTTCCCGTCGCCGGAGAATACAAGTACTTCCCATCCTGCAGTTCCGTCGATCCGATCGCATTCAGCACCACGAACTCCGACGCCTTGTGCGTAGTCGTCGTCTTGTCGTCCGCCACCACGCGAATCTCCGGCGGCAGATGCTTGATGTCCGACTGGATCGAAACACCCGGATGCGAAGCATTGATGTTCCACGGCTGGTCCGCTGCGTGGAACTCCTGCAACCCCGTGTTCATCAGGTTCAATGTCACGCCAATCACCAGCGTCGAAACCACCACGCCGATCATCAGCGCAATCTGCTGTGCCCGCGGAGTCGCCCCGATAATGTACCCGGTCTTCAAATCCTGCGAGGTATCTCCCGAGTTCGAAGCTGCAATGCAAACCACGCCGCCAATCGTGATCGCCAACGCGCCAAATGCCGGCGCCGTCCAACCCTGCACCAGGAAGACCGCCGTCGTCGCCATCAGCGTCGCAATCGTCATGCCGGACACCGGACTCGCCGACGACCCCACCAGCCCCACAATCCTCGAACTCACCGTCACAAACAAAAATCCAAAGACCACCACCAGCAACGAAGCTGACAGATTCGCCGCCCACCCCACAAACGCTCCCGGCACCGGCTTGAACTCGAGAAACAAGAACATGCAAGCCACAATAAGCAGCGATCCAATGATCACCACGTTCATCGAAAGATCGTTTTCGGTGCGAATCGGCTTCGCTTCCACCTTCTCAGCGCCGGGCTTCATGTTCTTCAGCCCCATCGTCAGCGCGCTCCAGATCGTGGGCATCGTCTTCATCAGCGTGATTAGCCCGGCAGCCGCCACCGCTCCCGCCCCCATCGGTTTGATGTAGCTGGCCCACAGATCGCTCGGTCCCATCTGCGCAATCGGAATCTGCCCCGGATACACCGGGTGCGGCAGTTCTTTTCCGAAGAAGTAGATCAGCGGCATCACCACCAGCCACGAAAACACGCCACCCGCAAAAATCACGCCGGCTACTTTCGATCCGATAATGTAGCCCACGCCGAGATACTCCGATGTCGCATCCGCGTTGATCGACGCGCCCTTCAGCACATGCTGCGGTCCAAAGTCCGGCCTGAACTCCGGCGAACCCGGCCATGCCCGAAACAGATTGTCATTCTGGAAAAATGTGTACAGCCCGCCTAGCCCCAGCCCCAGAAAAACCCGGCTTGCCAGCGATCCGCCCGACTCACCCGCGATCAGTACATCCGCGCACGCCGTTCCTTCAGGGTAGGGAAGCGCCCCGTGCTCCTTCACAATCAACTGCCGCCGCAGCGGAATCATGAACAGCACACCGAGCCATCCGCCGATCAGCGCCAACATGAAAATCCGCGAGTATTCCAGATCGAATCCCAGAAACACCAGTGCCGGCAACGTGAAGATCACGCCCGAAGCAATCGACTGCCCCGCATTCCCGGTCGTCTGCACAATGTTGTTTTCGAGAATCGAGGCCCGCCCAAAGGCTCGCAGAATGCTGATCGACAGCACCGAAATCGGAATCGAAGCAGCCACGGTCAGACCTGCACGCAGGCCCACATACACCGTTACCGCGCCAAAGATGATGCCGAAAACTGAACCCAGCAGCAGAGCCCGAACCGTAAACTCCGGCGGGTTCTGATCGGGCGAAACAAAAGGTTGAAACTCGGCCACGGACTGCCTCCAGACAAAGCCTTGCAAAATCCCCGATCTCCCTGAAGGGACGAGTTTACGTCATCTCAACCGGTTTCTTTGCTTTGCCCGTAATCCTAACGCAACTGTCCGGTTCATTCACTTGTGTCCGTCACACCCGCGGCTCGCACGTTTTTGAAAAGAAACTGGAGTAACTAACCCAGGTTCACTCCCGCCATCGCCGAGGTAACCGCCCCGATGATCCGGCAGCCCGATTGTTGTAGACACCAAATCCGCGCTTGCCTGAGAATGCATCAACGCCGGGGACCAGTTCGGTCTTTTGAGATGCCCAATACCCCCGCCCCAAGGAGAATTTGTGATTTCAAAAGCAGGGAATTTCCTGTCCATTTGCGCAGCGCTGGTGCTTTCCGCATCAACCTGCCTGGCCCAGTCAGTCATGACGCATCACGTGCGCGATGTGGTGAAAAGCGGCAAGGCTCAGGCCAACGGCCGCCTCCCCGGCAACCAGGTCCTTCAACTCGATCTCGTTCTGCCGTTGCGCGATGCCGCCGCCCTCAGCGCCTTCCTGGCCGACATCTATAACCCCAAGAGCCCGAACTACCACCAGTTCCTCACCCCCACAGAATTCACCGCTCGCTTCGGACCCACCGCTGACGACTACGACACCGTCGTCCGCTTCGCCAAGACCTACGGCTTCGAAGTCGTAGGCGGCTCCCGCGACGGCATGCTCGTCCAAGTCAAAGGATCCGTATCCAACATCGAAGCCGCGTTCCACGTGAACATGCGCTCGTTCAAACACCCCACCGAGAATCGCAACTTCTTCTCGCCCGACCATGAGCCCACGCTCGACCTTCCCTTCAACCTCTGGCATATCTCCGGCCTCGACAATTACTCCATACCCAGGCCGCTGCTCGTCAACAAGAACGACTATGCAGCCGCACACGGCATTCGGCCCGACCAGGTCGTCTCCCACGCCACTACCGGCTCCGGTCCGTCCGCCTCATTTCTCGGCAGCGATATGCGTGCCGCTTACTACGGTTCCGGTCCCCTCACGGGCGCCGGCCAAAACCTCGGCCTTCTCGAGTACTACGGCACCAACCTCACTGACCTCGCCAACTATTTCACCAACGCTCATCAGACCAACAACGTCCCCATCACCCTGCTCTCCACTGACGGAACCAGCACCAGCTGTTCCTATCCCAATTGTGACGACGGCGAGCAAAATCTCGACATGACCCAGGCCATCGGCATGGCTCCCGGTCTCGCCAGCCTCACCATGTACATCGGTTCATCCGATACGTCGATGATCAGCGCAATGACCACCCACAACCCGCTGCCCACCACCATCGGTTGCTCCTGGGGATGGACACCCGTCGATCCAAGCACTCTCGATCCCTACTTTCAGAAGATGGCCGCTCAGGGTCAGAACTTCTTCGCTGCATCCGGGGACAGTTCGACATGGTCGCGCCGTGTCGTAGCCTGGCCTGCAGACGACGCCTACGTCGTTTCCGTCGGCGGCACAGATCTCGTGACATCCGGTGCTGCCGGACCATGGGCCTCTGAGACCGCCTGGGTCGACAGCGGTGGTGGCATCAGCCCCGATAGCATCGCTATTCCGTCCTGGCAGAAACTCGCCGGCGTGATTAATTCCAGCAACAAAGGATCAACCACACTGCGCAACGGCCCCGATGTTTCAGCCAATGCCAACTTCACCTTTTACACCTGCGGCGACCAGAAGGCGTGCCAGGCAAACGTCTACGGCGGCACCAGCTTCGCCGCGCCCATGTGGGCCGGCTACATCGCCCTGGTCAACCAGCAACTCCAGTCGAACGGCCAGTCCACCGTCGGATTTCTCAACCCGACAATCTATCAGCAGAACGTCAATGCCAGCACTTACGCCGCCAATTTCCACGACATCAAGAGCGGCACCTCCGGCAGCTATTCGGCCGTCACCGGTTTCGATCTCGTCACAGGATGGGGAAGCCCCACCGCAGCGCTGGTCACAGCACTCAGCGGCCCTCCGCCGGCAGGATTCTCGATCTCTGCATCTCCCAGTTCCGTCACGGTCAATGGCGGCAGCAACGGATCCACCACCATCAATAGCGCCGTCACCGGCGGCTTCTCCGACGCTATCACCCTGTCGGCAACCGGTCAGCCTTCCGGCGTCACAATCGGATTCACCAACAATCCCATCTCCCCTGGCAACAGCACGAGTATGACCATCGCTGTTACGGCTGGCACCGCCGGTGGAACTTATCCCATCACCGTAACCGGCAGTTCCGGCAGCACGGTTGAAACCACGACCGTCAATCTCACGATCCCTGGCGCAACTCCCGCCTTCACCCTCAATGCATCGCCCACTTCGCTGACCGTAAAGCGCGGCAGCACCGGCAACGTCACAATCACAACCACCGCGAGTGGAGGCTTTGCCTCATCCATCGCTCTCACCGGCGCAGTTACCGGGTCCAGAGTCTCGGTCAGCTTCAGCCCGTCTTCAATCAGTGGCGGCGCTGGAACTTCAACAATGACCATTGCCGTAAACCGGAACGCGTCCCCAGGTTCAAGAACAATCACCATTACTGGAAACGGTGGAGGCATTACGCACACTGCCAGTGTCGCTTTGACTGTGCAGTGATAGAACTTCGCACTTGAAACTCAATCGTTGGTTCAAAACTCAAGCCCGGACTCAAAGTCCGGGCTTGAGTTTTTGATCTGAAGTCCCTGACTCATCCCACCACTTGGCACACCCCACCTCAACCGCGTAGCGTAGGGTGCAAGCATTTTTCTTCGGGGTGCCGATGCAACCAGGTCTCACTGAAAAGCCAACCACCGTTACCAATCCCGCCCTCGCGCCCAATCCCGTCAAACGCATCCTTTCTCTCGACGTGGTCCGCGGCATCACCATCGCCTTCATGATCATGGTCAACAACAACGGCGGCCCTGGTTCTTGGCACTTCATGAATCACGCCAACTGGAACGGCCTAACGCCCACCGACCTGGTATTCCCCACGTTTGTCTTCATCGTCGGCGTCTCTGTCGTCTTCGCCTTCGACGCGCGTCTCGCCAAAGGTGCTCCCCGCGCCCAACTCGCAAAGCACACCATCATCCGCGCCATCGTCCTCATCCTCTTCGGCATCATCGTCAACAGCTTCCCGTACTTCCATCTCGCGCATATGCGCTTCTACGGCGTGCTCCAGCGGATCGCCGTCTGCTACCTCGTCGTCGGCCTCTTTCATCTCTGGGATCAGCGCGCCTCTACCAAGTGGATAGCGCTCGCAGTCTGCCTCGTGGGCTACTGGGTCCTCGTTCGTTGGGTGCCGATCCCCGGCGTCGGTGCCCCCGGCCGCGATGTCCCTTTCATGGACATGACCCAGAACCTTGTCTCCTGGATCGATCGCGGTCTCTTTCCGCATCACCTTTATCTCTACGCGCCCGATCACAACGTGCGCGACCCCGAAGGACTGCTCAGCGATCTTCCGGCCATCGGCACCGCGCTCATGGGCGTCCTGACTGGCCTTTTTCTGCGTTCCCGCCGGTCCGTCTCCGCCAAGACCGCAGGCCTCGCCATTGCATCCATCTGCAGTCTCGCCGTCGGCTATCTCTGGTCCCTCGAATTTCCTCTGAATAAAAACATGTGGACAAGCTCCTTCGTCCTCGTCGCCGGTGGCTACTCGCTCGCGCTGCTCACTTTCGCCTGGTTCACCATCGAGCAGAAAGGCTGGCGCACAGGATGGACCTGGCCCTGGATCGTCTTCGGCTCAAATGCCATCGCCGCCTACATGTTCAGCGAACTCATGCCGGGCATCTTCTACAACATCCATGTTTCAGCAGGAGACGGTAAAAGCATCGAATTCATGCCCTGGCTCTTTATCCACACCTTTGCCCACATCCCCAATCCCCACTGGGCCGCCTTCGCCTACTCCGTCTCTTTCACAGCATTCTGCTTTATCCCCGTCTGGATTCTCTACCGGAAGAAAATCTTCCTCAAGATCTAGCGGCGCACGGCTATATCAGTGCACGATTTGAGTCGCGCCGATAGAGCCGGCCAAATCCGGCGGGGCTTCAGTCCCTGAGAAAAGTTTTGGCGGGGCAGAGCACGAACAATCCGACGTGACTTCCGGTGACCACCGTGCCTCCACAAAAGCGTTATCCCCCCTCCATCGGATAACCCCAGGCGTCTGCTAGCCGTCTATCTCTCCTAACAGGCATTCAAAAGGCCTGGCTAATGAGATTTATCCCTCCGGCTGCCTCCACGACAGCCGGTTTGCCGAAGTCCCCGCATCACCTTCGGCGTGGAGGTCGCGCATGACGGTACCCGAGGATTCCCCAAGCAGCTGCGTTTGCGCCGCGGCTCCATCACCAAAGCGGCGCATCGCATGGGACCTCGCAGAGCTTGTCTTCGGATACTGCCTCATACTCGCCGTTATCTGGACACCGCACCCGCTCCAGATTTGGCTCACTGTTATTGCGGTTGGATGGTTCATCGTTTCCATTGCTCTCTCCTTCGAGAGCTGGAAAGCGATGGGGTGCTGCGTTGCCGGATTCTGGCGCTCCTCATGGGTGGTCGGCGTTGCTGTAATCCTGGCGGCCGTTGCGACCTTCTTCGCCAGCAGCTTCCATACTCTTCATCATCCCAAGGGCGACCCTGCGCATTGGGTTCTTGCCTTCGGTGGCTACACCGTATGGGCACTCATGCAGCAACTACTGCTCCAGGGATACTTCCTCGCGCGTCTTCTGCGCATCGTGCCAAGGGCGAACATCGCAGCGCTCTTTGCCGCTTCGGTCTTTGCATTGGCCCATCTACCCAATCCCGTTCTCACGCCGCTTACGCTGATCTGGGGACTGACCGCCTGCCTGGTTTTCGTTCGAACGCGTAATGTATATCCACTCGCCATCGCTCACGCTATCTTCGGCATCTGCGTCGCCATCACCATTCCCGCATCCATCCTCCACAACATGCATGTAGGCCTTGGCTATATTGACTACAATCCAACTCCGCTCGATCTCAGCCAGAGCGACCACCTACTCCTAGTCCCTCACTGACCCGTTCACTCATTCACTCATTCAACTCGTTACCTCTGCTGGCTTGTTGCCTTGTCTCTTGAACAGCCAGGTCATCAGCAGCGAAAACAGCAGCGCCCCGACGGTGAACTTCAGCCACACCGGCGCATGCGAAGGCGAGAAAAATCCCTCCAGGCACCCCGCCACCACCAGCATCGGAATCACTCCCGCCACCAGTTGTGTCGCCTCAATGCCGCCCTTCGCCACCGACTCTTTCCAGCGATATCCCCCGGGAAACAGCATCGCGTGTCCCACCCGAAATCCCGCGCCCCCCGCGATGATAATCGCCGGCAACTCCAGCGACCCATGCGGTGCGATGAAGCTCCAGAGCGGCACCGACATACTGTACTGGTGGCAGGCCGCCGCTATCACTCCCAGCATCATCCCGTTGGTGAACAACATAAAAAACGTGCCCACCCCGAACGTGATTCCCGAGGCAAACGCCAGAAAGCTCACCGAAAGGTTGTTCGTCATTATGTGGCTGGTTTCTTTCGGCGCAACGCTCACAATGGAGTCGGTCCACATCTTGTGCTGCTCCATCGTCGCTATCATCGCCGGCCCCACAAAGTGACGCATAAACTGCGGCTGCGCAGTCGTCAGTGCCGCGCCCAGCACCGCCCACGCAATTGTCACCATCAGCGAAGCCGTCACATACGGCAGCTGCCGCCGGAAGATCAACGGGTACTCATCCTTCAGAAAGCGAAACAGCGTCAGCCATGTCGTCTTCTGCCGCGAATAGATAATGTGGTGTGCCCGCGCGAGCAGTTGATTCACATGGTCGCTATAGGTGCGTGCCGTCTCGTCGCGCCGCAGCACCGAGAGATCCGCCGCCACTTGCCGATACAAGAGCGCCATCTCCTGCAACTCGGCGCGGGAAAGGCTTCTCAGCCCGTCCTTGTCCGACCGTGACAGTAGCACCGACAGCCGGTCCCAATGCGGCCGGCGCTTTGCGATCCACTGATTCGATAGAATGGGCGCCATGACTCAGTTTGACCAGAGTTCAGACCAGCTTAGCATTGAAACTCCCGAACTCGTCGCCATCCAGATGCCCCTCGCTGGCATCGGCAGCCGTTTCATCGCCCTGCTGGTCGACTACACCATCTGGATCATCGGTCTGCTTCTTCTCATATGGATCTTTGCCTTCTTGACGCCAGGTATAAACGCCTTCAATCGCCTCTCCGCACAGTGGGCGACCGCCCTCTATCTCTTCCTGCTCTTCCTCTTCAACTGGGGCTACTTCACGCTGTTTGAGGCTTTCTGTAACGGCCGCACCCCCGGCAAGCGCATCGCCCACATACGCGTCATCCAGCGCTCCGGCCGCGCCATCGGCCTCTTTGAATCCATGGCCCGCAACTTCATCCGCTACATCGACCAGATCCCCTTCTTCTACGCCGTCGGCGCCGTCGCCATCTTCGTTACCCGCGACCACCAGCGCCTCGGCGATCTCGCCGCCGGAACCCTCGTCGTCCGCGACAGCATTGAAGAAGCCCCCATTGGAACCGAATCCACGCGCACCTTCACCGCCAACATCTTCGCACCCGCCGCGCCCACCCCCGAACCGCATGCCGGCTTCTCGCTCCCCGATCACGGCGTAGCCAAACTCACCACCTCCGATCTCCAGGTCCTCGAGAGCTTCTTCGCCCGCCGCCTCGATATGCCGATGGACACCCGCGCCGCCCTCGCCCAGCGCATCTCAGCCGCTCTCCAGGCCAAGTCCGGCCTCGAACCCCCTCCCGGCGTCAGCGTCGAGACGTTCCTGGAAATCACCGCCCGCCAACTCCGCGACGTAGCCCGCATGCACTTCTAGGACGCAAAGGTTCCCATCTCATGCCGTGTCGTTCTGAGAGAAGGACCCAAATGTAGTTCAGTTTGGGGGTGAGCGAAGAATCCGTTTTTGCTCTTCAGCGCCCCGGCCCATTGCATGTTCATCATCCCTTTAGACCGATCCCCAACAATCCAATTGGCTCTCCTGAACTTTTGGTGGCAAGCTAGAAGAGTACGGAGACGATCCATCATGCAGACCAGAACCAAGTGGCACATTGATCAGCTCTCGTCCCCCGCGGGACACCCTGTATTCGTCCTGCGCTTCGACGGCGACATCGCCGCCACTTCCAAAGCGGATTTCGAGGGCTGCTATCAAAGCCTCCCCAAAGAATCCTCCAAACTGATCCTTCTCGATTTCTCCAAGGTCAGCTACATCAATTCCAGCGGAATCACCCTGGTCATCCAGCTCTTGATGGAGGCCTACCATCACGCGCAGAAAGTCTGCGCCTTCGGCCTCTCGCCTCACTTCACAAAGGTCTTCACCGTAGCCGGCATCACCAAGTACGCCGACCTCTTCCACACCCAGGCCGAAGCGATCGCATCCTTCTAGGCGCGATTTCTCGGGTCCCCCATCGACTTGAACCTGGCCTCCTGAACGTCGCGAATATCGATGGCCTTCAGCTCTGTTGAAGCTCGCAGCCAGTCAGGTGCGCCCGCCAATTCTCAAAAAAATGAGAAGTCGGAGAAGCAGAAGACCATCGCAATTCAGGCAACAGCATGAACAAACCGATACAGACGCTGTCTGGGCAGGGCAGCTACCCCACTCGCCGCCAATTCATCGCAGGCGCGGCGGTCTCCGCCGCATCCATCGCTCTTGCGGGTCCGGCCGCCGACCTGGCACTCCCTGCCCCCTTACGCGGCAGGTTCCTCACCCACGTTTCCGTTCTCCGCGTGAATCAGATCGAAGTCACCCCAACGCGCTCCATCGGTCAGGATGAGGCCGCCGACAATCGCCCCGAACGCGTCCGTTCCCGCCGCGAGGCTTTTGCCCGCGGCTGCCCGCAGGGCAAAATGACCTGGGCGGTCAGTTGGCTGGCACTCCACGACACCCGCGAACAATACAAGGAATCGCGCAAACTTCTCGCCGACTATCATCATCGCTACGGCGACGAAATCACTTTCATTCCAGGCGGCTACTTCGCCCCCATGTACGACACGCGCGAGCACATTCGCGCTACCATTCAAGCCGCTCTGGGCATGATCTCCACGATGGTCGGCGGCGGCTATCGTCCACAATCCCTCGTCGCCGGTTTCATGGATGCGGAGAATCAACGACTCCTTGCTCAAGACGAGGGAATCCACGTCTGCCAGGGGCAAATCTGGAGTCAGCACGGCATCGACAATGGTGATGGCGATGGCGGCATCTGCTACCCCTATTACCCCAGCCGCGAACACTACCTCAAGCCTGCCCAGGGCAAACAGGATTTCATTGATTGCGTCTGCCTTGACGGCTGGACCTGCGATTTTATCGCCGCCCGCCGCAACGGATTTGAGGGCGGCTTCAACAGCCGCATGGGCGTAGGCCCGATTGAGACGGTCGGAAATCTCGGAACCAAAGTCGGCCGCAATGAGATGCTCGACACAACCGCGATGCACTTCGACCGAGGCCACGCGCTGAACGGCTTCGGCTTTGTGACATCCATCTGGGAGCTATCAATCGGTCACGACGAAGATCTGACGTGGTGGCTCCAGGCCGTGCGCGACCGCTGGCCGGACACCCGCGTGATCACTGAAGGCGCGTTTGGCCTTGAATGGCGAAAGCATACACCCAACAACGACACACTCAACTACCGCTTCGACGCAAGAGGCACAGGCGCACCCGGCTCAGAAAAGAACCTCGAAATCCAGTGGTTCATGAATCGCGAATTTCGTCTGGCCCTGCTGCATGACTGGACCACCAACAACAAACCCGTGGCCATCGACTTTACCCGCTACGATTTCAAGGCGGCGGAGCCGGACAGGCTACAGCGAGAATGGAGCCTGATGAACGTGCTCAATCAGAAAGGCACCCGCCCGCAGGACAAACCAACCCGCCTCCAAGACCTGAGCTCCGAAAACCAACGCATGATCTATGCCGGCTATCCGGAGTTGAAGACGCGCGCCTGACATCTGCCGCTTCGCTACAATTACAGCTATGACAGGACGCCCTCAACCCGACGAAGTTGCTCCTTACTTTTTCACCTACATCAATCAGGTTGCCGGTGATAAGCCATTCGAGGTGATCAAAAATCAGCTTGAAGATTGTCAGCAGTTCTTCTCCACAATCTCTGAAGAACGGTCACAGCACAGATATGCGTCTGGAAAATGGAGCATCCGCGAGGTTCTGAATCACATCACCGACACGGAGCGCGCATTTGTCTTTCGCGCGCTTTGGTTTGCCCGTGGCTTCGAGACGCCTCTCCCCAGTTACGATCAGGAAATCTCGGCCACCGGCGCCAATGCCCACGCAATCTCATGGGCAGCGCACGTTGAGGAATTCCTGCATGTGCGCCTGGCTACAATCTCGTTCTTCCAGAACCTTCCTGCCGCTGCGTGGATTCGCAAAGGCACCGCCGGCGACAATCCATTCACCGTGCGGGCGCTTGCCTTTATCATCCCCGGACATGTGACGCACCATCTCAAGATTCTCCAGGAGAGGTACATTTAGCCATGTGCTTCACACCGCGCTTTCATCGGATCGGGTAAGGAATGCGGTAGTGAGGCCGCGTCGCTCCGTGCCCCTCAGTTGCCGCATCTTCCTCTGCGAGCGAAAATGTACTTGGCCCTTTCGATCGTCCCGGACCAGAAGAAAGGCAAGCGGGTGAAACGGATCGTGCAGTTGAATCGAGCGTTCTTGCTGCTCCTTTGTGGCTCCTGCGTCTTCGCACAATCGCGGCCCGCTGACCTTCGCCAATCCGCGATCGCCCTCGAAGAACAAGGCAAATTTGCCGAGTCGGAGGCAGCTTGGCGCAGCTTCCTCAAGGCCCGCCCCTCCGACCCCGAGCCCTACGCCCACCTCGGCCTCCTCGAAGCCCGTAAAAATCACTACAAAGAAGCAGTCCCGCTCTACCGCAAGGCTCTCGCGCTCAAGCCATCCATGCCCGGCCTGCGTCTCAACCTCGGCCTCGCTCTCTTCAAATCTGACGACCTGAAAGCCGCGATCCCCGAGTTTGCGATCTTGCTGAAGAGCGCGCCACCCCACTCGCCCGAAGCCCTTCGCTGCACCATCCTCCTCGGCATGTCTCACTACGGTCTCGGTCAATATGCCCAGGCCGCACCCTACCTCAAGACCGCCGCAGACGCCGATCCGCAGAATCTGCCCATCCGCCTCGCTCTCGCGCACAGCTATCTATGGTCAAAGCAGTTCAACCGCGTACTCGATGTATACAAGGAGATTCTCAACCTCGATCCCGACTCCGCGGAAGCCGACATGCTTGCCGGCGAAGCCCTTGACGAAAAAAGCGATACTTCGGGCGCCATCGAAATGTTCCGCAAAGCCGTCAAGGCCAAGCCCGATGAGCCTAACGTACATTTTGGCCTGGGCTATCTGCTCTGGACCCAGAAGCAGTATCCCGAGGCTATCAAGGAATTTCAGGCCGAACTGGCCAACGATCCAAGCCACGCACAGTCTCTGCTCTACATCGCCGATGCTTACATTCAGATGAACCAGTACACGACTGCCGCGCCATTCTTGGAGAAAGCGATCAAGCTCGACCCATCCGTCGGCCTCGCCCATCTCGACCTCGGGATCCTCGCCGCCAATGACGGCCGCAACGACGATGCGCTCCGCGAATTTCTCGCCGCTGAAAAGCTCATTCCCAACGATGTCAATGTGCACTGGCGGCTCGGCCGCCTCTACCGCGCCATGGGTCGCAAAGAAGAAGCGAAAGCTGAACTCGACAAAGCCAGCACCATTACCCGTTCGGCAGATCAGGAACTCTACAAGAAGATCTCAGGCGGACAAGCCAAACACCCTGACACTCCGCCGCCCGCTTCTCCCAACGACAAATAGCATCAGCGCTAGTTTCGCCGGGCATGATCCAGGATCGCGGTCTCCCTGCTGAGCAGCTGCGCAAGAGCACGCTCCGGACACATGTGATGCGACTCGAGCCTCTCCAGATCATCTTCCGTCTCGACCCAGGAGGCCACCGTCATCATGCAATCCAGGCATCGCGTATTGTAGGTTCCATTCTCGTTCTGCGTTCGACTGTACATATCGACGTCCGCCCGCTCAGATGGAGCAAGGTTCTTCGATAGTACGCACCCGAAGAATCAGAAAACGTGACTCTCGTCACGACCGGGTGTGAGAAGTAAACACTCTCTTAACTGAGAAGAAACTGAGGCGACTCGTTCTGTCCTCGGCTGAGCAACGTGCTTAACGACAAACGGATGAGAACATCAATTGCGAATAAATGTCGATAAGCTTTTGCAGGTCAGTGAGAGACATTGCGGTGTTTCGCGTTTGCCGTTTTTTGCCCGATGAAGCCAGCAAACCATCCTAGTGCTGCTACCGCGAGAAAGAAGAGCGAGTTATGCAACCCCATCCGCCCTCCAAAGACCAATGTCACCGTCGAACTCAACAGGCCCGCCAGAATTCCTACCATGACACCACTGACGATACGAGCCTCATCAGCCTTTCGAGCAACCTTGAGTGCGAAAAGAAACGTCATGACCATCTCAACCCATGGAATCAGTTTGGGGCTGACGCTCGCAGCAAAATGATTAATGGCGGTCTGGTTGGGAGTGCCCCGAGCCTGAAATGCTAGGACGAACGCGTAGACAGTAACGATGATAATTAGAATCAGAAAGCTCAGTGCCATGACTGCAAACGCAGCGATGATCACGTGGCGCCAGCGGACTCTTGCTAACGAGAAGCTCATTTGGCAACCCGACTCTTGCTTTCGGATCTCCGGGGCTCGGTAAGTATACGCCGCACCCAGAACGAGTTGCGGTGCGATCGGGATCAGAGTTTCGTGTTCTGCTCCTTATTACGCCGCAACTGCCAGCACGCACTCTCCCCATCCTGCGAAAAGATCGACACCGAGCAGGGAACCTCGCCGCTGCCAAGATAATCGAATTCCGACTTGTTGCCCTTCAGCGGAACCGTGACATAGTGCCGCACCGTGACCGAATCCTGCGGCGATCCGCGCATCTTGTATACCGCCCAGTCTCCGCAGTAGAGCACGATAAACACCGCCACCAGAGCAACGACAATGCGCCGCACCCACTTCACCATCGCAGCCATTCCTCCGGTTCTTGCGCTTCCTCCGATATTACTGCGATCCACGTTTTCGGATCTCGCCGCACAAAAGCAAAGAGCCGGCAATCGGCCGGCTCTTTTATCCCTCCCCCTCAGTTATGCGTGATGCGCCACCGAAGCCGCGCGTGGCGAAACTCCGCTCAACTCCGCTGCCCGCGCCTCCCCATAGGCCGCGGCACCCATCAGCGCGGCCCGGCTGTCCAGAATCACCCTCACCGGCATATGAATCAGCAACTGGCTAAGTCGTCCCTTGTCCTGGAACGCCTTGAGGAACGTGCCGTCCTTCAGCTTTTCCAGAATCTTCGGCGCAATCCCGCCGCCCACATACAATCCGCCCACCGATAGTACCTTCAGCGCAAGGTTTCCAGCCTCTGCACCGTAGATCGAAACCATCAGGTCCAGCGCCTTCGCGCAGATTTCGCTCTTCGCTGAAAGCGCCATCTCAGTAATTACGCTGTTCCCGTCGTGCGCCTCGGCAATCTTCTCCGCCAGCCACTTCGGCTCTTCCATCCCCTGGTTGTCGCGCAGAAACTCATAGATATTCGTCAGCCCCATGCCGCTTACAACGCGCTCATAGCTGATGCGCCCGTTGTACTTCCGCTGCAGAAAACGCAGCAGCTCGATCTGTTCCTCATTCCGCGGACCGAAATCCGTATGCCCACCTTCCGACGGATACGGCACATGAATCCGACCGTTCCACGCCAGGATTCCTTCGCCCAATCCTGTTCCTGCGGCGATCAGTCCGCGGTTGCCGATCTGGCTCGCATCGCCTTCACTGAGCGTATAGATCTGGCTCGGCCCCAGTTCGGCCACGCCGTATCCATTCGCCTCAAGATCGTTGATCAGGAACACATGATCGATCTGCAGGCTTTTCGCAAGCTCCCGGCTATCCAGCGTCCAGGGCAGGTTGGTCAGGCGCAGGCGTCCATCCCGCACTGGTCCGGGCACTCCGAAGCAGGCCGCGGTCACTCTATCCGTCCCCAGAAATTCCTTGACGATCTCTTCGAGTCCCGAATACTCCTTCGCCGGATACTGCTGGTCCCGCGTGTGATTCAGTTTTCCCTCGGTGAAGTCGAACAAAGCCAGGTGGACCTTCGTGCCGCCCACATCCCCTGCCAAAATCATCGTTCCCTCTCCATCGTTCCACGGCCTTGCCCGTCGGTTGCAGGCAGCAGCGCAGCAGCATCCTTATCCAGGATGAGAGTGAGTATACCGCCCGCAGGCCATATCAGCTGGCTCGGCAGGCGCTCCGGATCGCGCGGCCCCATGAAGACTTCCTTTACCAGTTCTGCCTTGTTTTTGCCGCCAATCAGGAAGAAAACTGAGCTCCCCTGGTTGATCACCGGCCACGTCAGCGTAATCCTCCACGTGTCCTTCTGCGGAACCTGGTTTGCCGTCACCAGTCGCCCCAGCGTGTGGATCGCCTCCGTGTGCGGAAAGATCGACGCCGTGTGCCCATCGTCTCCCATGCCCAGCGACACCAGATCAAACCGCGGAGTCTCCGCGCCCTCCAGCCGAAACGTATTCCTCAGCAGCGACTCATACCGCGCCGCCGCCACCTCCGGCTCCAGTTCGCCTTCCATCCGGTGCACGTGCTCCGGCTTCAGCGGAACATGATCGAGCATCGCCTCGCGTGTCATCCGGTAGTTGCTCTCCGGGTGATCCGGCGGCACCGTCCGCTCATCAACCCAGTAGAGTTGCAGCTTCTCCCAAGGCATCCGCTTCAGCCACGGCTGCCCCGGATCGGCCAGCAACTGGAACGCCGCTTTCGGTGTCGAGCCTCCGCTGATCGCAATCCGCGCCACACCCCGCTTGGCCGCCGCCTGCTCCACCACTTCGACAAAATGTTGCGCCGTCCGCCGCGCCAGCGCCGCCCCATCCGGCTCCACTATATATTCGATTTTCAGTTTCGCAGCCATCCGTACTCGACCTCCGACTACTACATTAAAACGCCCACCTGGTGTCCCTTCATCAACTCCGGTGTGGAGTAAACAAATCCCCCTGCTCCATCGTCGAAGAAAAAGGGATGAGGAAGTCAAAGATCGACTGCCCTCGGAACCGCCCCTCGCTCACCTTCGTAAATAAGTTCAGCGCCTGGAGGTATTGAATGCTCTTGTTCTACGAATGGTTCTTTCCTGCGGTCTGGATTCTGTTTCTTCTCTATTGGCAGATCAAGGCCGTCAATACCAAATCCACACAGCGCCTCGAGCCCGCCGCCTCCCGCCTCTTCCGCGTCTTCATCTTTCTGATCGCGATCGTCCTCCTCATGGCAGCGCGCATCCCGCTGGCGTGGCTTTACCTCGAGCTCTGGCCCCGCGGCCTTTGGCCCTTCTGGCTGGGAGCTGCAGTCACCATCGCCGGCCTTCTGTTCGCAGTCTGGGCGCGTCTGCACCTCGGCAGCAACTGGAGCCGGTCCGTCACCATAAAACAGGGCCACGAACTGATCACCACCGGCCCCTACGGAGTCGTCCGTCATCCCATTTACACCGGCATTTTGGCCGGTTTCCTCGGCTCGGCAATTGCCAGCTCCCAGGTGCGGGGATTCATCGCTTTCGCTCTCATCTTCCTCGCGTTATGGCTCAAGCTCCGCATGGAGGAACAGTGGATGCGAGCCCAATTCGGTGAGACATACGCCAACTATGCTCGTCACACTGCGGCACTCGTGCCCTACCTCCTCTGACCCGCGCGTCACCACCTCAGTCCCAGCAAGAGTAAGCCTCTCTGGACTTCTGCTGAGCCGCTAGCGCTATTCTTGTGTGCGACAGCCATGCCTACTGAAAGTCGCGAAGTACGCCTCGCCTCCCGCCCTCAAGGGGAACCCTCTCTGGAAAATTTCTCGTTCGCAACTGTCGAGGTTCGCGACCCGAATCCCGGTGAAGTGCTGGTGCGTAACGTGTGCATCTCCGTCGATCCCTACATGCGCGGGCGGATGAACGATGTCAAGTCCTACGTTCCGCCGTTTCAGATCGGTCAACCGCTCGAAGGTGGTGCGGTCGGACGCGTTATCTCTTCGCAGGATGAGAAGTTTCCCACAGGGGCCTACGTCTACAGCATGTACGGTTGGCGGCAAGCCTTCGTTGCGCCGACGTCGCATCTGCAGATCGTCGATACATCCGTTGCCCCGGCCTCCGCATATCTCGGACTTCTGGGAGTGACCGGCCTGACGGCATGGGTTGGCCTGAACCTCATAGCACGCCTGAAAGTGGGCGAGACGATCTTTATATCTGGAGGCGCAGGGGCGGTTGGAAATGCTGCCTGCCAGTTCGCGAAGATTCACGGTTGCAAAGTGATCGCCAGCGCCGGTTCCGAAGAGAAGGTCAGCTTCCTCCGAGATCAGCTCAAGGTCGACTACGCATTCAACTATCGAAACGGCGATCCGCTCGAACATCTCAAGCAAGCCGCCCCTGACGGGATCCATGTCTACTTCGATAACACCGGCGGTCCCCAACTCGAAGCCGCATTAAGCTCATTGCGCAACTACGGCAGGATCGCGATGTGCGGCGGAATTGCCGGCTACAATACGCCCGTGCCAGGCCCGCGCAATTTGATGATTGTCATCGGCAAGCGCCTGCGCGTTGAGGGCTTCATTGTCTCGGATCACTTCAGGGAAATTCCCGCATTCCTCGAGGAAGCGATCCCCGCTTTGAAATCCGGAAAGCTCATCAACCGTGAAACCGTTGTCGAGGGGCTGGAAGCAGCACCTGCAGCCTTTCTTGATCTTCTTCATTCCGGTGCGCGGAACATCGGGAAGACGATAGTTAAGATCGCGGACTGATATTTCAAATCCAGCTCTTACACCGCATGCACCGCCGCCATCGGCAGCGCCAGCGCGATCTGCGCCCCTCCGCCTTCACGATTCGTCGCTGTGATCGTCCCGCCATGCGCCCGCACCACCGCATCCACGAATGCCAGCCCCAGTCCGTGCCCGTTCGAATCCCGGCCCTTCACGCGCCGCTCAAACAGGTGCTCGCTCACATCGGATGAGAACCCGGGCCCGTCATCCTCCACCGAGAGCAACGCGACGCCGTCCCCTGAACCTCCAGCCGCAGCGTCACCGTGCACGACGCCGGCAGGTGCTTCAATTCGTTGTCGAAAAGATTCGCAATCATCCGGTGTACCAGCGCCGCATCGGCGTCAATCGTCACCGGCCCCGCGCTCCGCAACCTAATCTGCAATCCCTTCTCCGCCATCGAAGGTTCGTACAGGTCGATCATGATCCGCAACAGCTCATCCAGATCGATCTCCGTCCGCGACAGCCGCAGCGCATCCGCTCGCGCTTCAGCCACATCCAGCGACGCGTTCAGGAACTCCGTCAGCCGATCCAGCTCGTCAATCGACGAAACAATCGGCTCTGCCTGCTCCGCATCCGTTGCTGCCGACAGCGACATCTCCAGCTTCCCGCGAATCGCCGTCAGCGGACTCCGCAAATCATGCGCCAGCGAGTCCGTAATCGTATGCAACTGGTGCATCGAGTTCTCGATGCGGTCGAGCATCCGGTTCAGCGTGCGCGCCAGCTGTCCAACCTCGTCGTTGCGCTCGCTTGTCGGAACCCGCGCATTCAGTTCCGTGTGCCCGATGCGCGAAGCCGCTTCTGTGATCTCCCGAACATGGCTCAGCATTCTGCGCGTTGTAAAAAAGACGATCGCAAATCCCAGCAGCACCAGCAGCAGCCACCACGAAATAAAATTCAGCCGCAGCTTGTCGAGGACCCGCAACTCATCGCGCTCCGAAAGCCCCAGGTAAACGCGGCTTCCGTCACCGATACGCAGCGTCGCAACGCGAAAGGGAATTGCGGTTCCCGCCACATCCACATCCGTAGGCCGGTCCGGTTGAATCGTTGCCTGTCTGGATAGCAGCCACGAATGCATCGCTGCTGCCTGGTCCTGCCCACAGCTGCATCGCCCCATTGGTGCCGAGCTGAACAAAGAACACCGAGTCGTTTTCTGCGCTCTCTCCCCGCACCCGATTCGGCACTTCCTTGCTGGCAAGCTCCGCAACCTCGCCCATCACGCGGCCGTAGAGCGCATCCTTCGGCGTGTGCTCAGCCACGTCGCCCAGCACTTCCACTTCACCCGATAGCCATGCGTCGCTGCGTCGCTGAATATCCGAAGCAACAAACCGATGGAGAAACACAAACACCAGCATCGTGCCCACGGCATACGCCAGCGTGGCCCATAGCGAAATGCGCCACGCGGCGCTGTGCATCACCGGCTTAACGGTCTTTGAGGACATACCCTACTCCCCGCAGCGTGCGAATCATCGGCTGCAGCCCCTTGCCGTCCACCTTCCCGCGCAGACGATAGATATGTACATCCACCACGTTCGTATCCGGTTGGATGCGCATCCCCCAGACCTTGTCCAGGATCATCGATCGCGTCACCACCCGGCCCGCATTCCGGCACAGATACTCCAGCAGCACAAACTCCTGTGGCGTTAGTTGCAGCACTTCGCCCGAGCGAGTCGCCTCCCGGCGCAGCAGATCCAGTTCGAGATCCAGCACACGCAACTTCGTCGATTCGCTCCCCGCAGGGCTGTTGCGCTTCAGCAGATTCCGCAGCCGGGCCAGCAACTCCGCCAGCGCAAACGGCTTGGTCAGGTAGTCGTCGCCGCCCTGTTCCAGCCCGCGTACCCGGTCGTCCACTGAACGCCGCGCCGACAAGATCAGCACCGGCGCCTTCACTCCGATCTGCCGCAAGCGCAGAATCAGGCTGATTCCATCGCAGTCCGGCAGCCCAAGGTCCACCACCAGGATGTCGTGCGCGTTCTCTGTGGCGAGGCGCTCCGCAGTGTCGCCATTCGACGCCACGTCCACCTGGTAACCTGCTTCTTCAAGCGAGCGTCGCAAAAATGCCTGAATATCGTGTTCGTCTTCAACTAACAGAAGCCGCATGAAGGCAATCTTAGTTCATTGACTTAGACGCAGAGTGTGTTTCGCCGCATCGAAAGTTTGAGCGAGCTCATGGCAGAGTTGCTCTTCCCGACGCACTCCATGAACGATTCGTCATGTAGGTGCTGTCTCTGCGTCATGTGCATCCAATATGGTTGATAACAAAAGCCCTCTTGCTGGAGTCGGTGCCTGTGCGGACTATCAGATGAACGAAACTTCATCCACTTTTGCTCGTCCTCGCCTGCGCCAAAACCCGCTGAATCGCGTCTCAACCAGATACATGGCGGCTGCTCGTGCCCTTGGGACCCATCAAGTGTCTTCGCGCGCTGCGATTGCAGTTCAAATTCACTGGGTATCGAGGAGCAGAGTGCCAGCAAAGCCACAGTTCGACGACCACAACTCGGCCTTATTGAAACAGTCGTTTCGCACCTCCTTGCCGCTGCCGTCTCTTCTGGATCCAGGCTTTGAAGAAGCCCTGCGCCACGTGCTCTCAAGTCCCGGCAGCATGGTTCGCCCCCGCATGGTCCTGCGCCTGGGCGAAGCCTACGCGCTGGATCCTGAATTCGCCCACTCCGTCGCCATTGCCCTCGAATACTTCCACACCGCCTCGCTGATCTTCGACGACCTGCCCTGCATGGACAACGCACTCGTGCGTCGCGGCGTCCCCTGCGTGCACATTGAATTCGGCGAATCCACCGCTATCCTCTCCGCGCTTGCTCTCATCAATCGCGCCTACGCCCTCATCTGGCGCGCCATTGCCGCCTGTCCGCAAAGCGCCGCAGCCGCAGGTCATGACCTACATCGAAAAGCGCCTCGGCGTCGCGGGCCTGCTCAACGGCCAAAGCCTCGATCTGCACTACTCCACGCTCCCCCACACTCGCGAAACCACCGAGCGTATAGCTCGCGGCAAGACCGTCTCGCTCATTCGCCTTACCCTTGTCGTTCCCGCGATGCTTGGCGGCGCACCCGCCCGCGAGATCCAGCTCCTTGAGCGCATCGCTGTCTGCTGGGGCCTCGCCTACCAGGCGATCGACGATCTCAAAGATGTTTTGCAAAACGCCTCTGAAACCGGCAAAGACCGCCGCGCGCGACGAACTCCTCGACCGCCCCAACATTGCCAGTGCCATCGGTGTCTGCGGCGCCGTCGAACGCCTCGAACGTCTGCTGCATGTTGGCGACCTGGCCCTCCATCGTCTGCTCGTACGTCGTCCAGCCCTGTCGTTCCTCTCCAAACTCCGCAGTGATCTCGAAGCCGAACTCCGCCGGGTGACCGACGTCGCTTGCGAAATGGCCGAGGAGGCGTTCACTAGAGAGCGGTCATGATCTTTCTCAAGCTCATCCTCACCAATCTCCGCCGGCACCGCATCCGCTCCTTCATCAGCATCGCCGGCATCGCCTTTAGTGTGGCCGCCATGCTCACCGTCGTCACGATTCTTCAAGGCGCCATCGGCATGTTCTCGAGCATCCTGTCGAGCGACAGCGAAATCATCGTCTTCGAACGCAACGTCTCCGATCTCTTCTTCAGCAATGTCCCCGCGTCCCTCGCTGGCGAAATCTCGACCTGGTCCACTGTCGCGCACGCTGACCCGGTCCTCTTCGGAATCGTCTCCAGCGCCGACCACCCCATCATCACCTGCTTTGGCGTCACGCCCGGCGATGCGCGCATCCGCAAAGCTACCTGGCTCGCCGGCGATCGCGTCGATTTCGGCAAAAGCAATGACGACGTTGTCCTCGGCTCCCGCGCGGCCGACTTCCTCAACGCCACCGTCGGCAGCCGCGTCCCCATAGGCCACGGCAACTTTCACGTCATCGGCATCCTCAGAGCCGCAAATGGTTTTGAAGACGGCGGAGTCTTCATGCCGCTTGCCGCTGCGCAAAGCTTCTTCCACAAAGATGGCTCCTCTGTCGTCACCGTCAAACTCCGCAACAAGGATGACGCCGCCGCCTTCAAAGCGCAGATTCAAGCCAAACTACCCCAACCTCATCGCACTCGAGGACACAGAATTCCAGCACTCCTACTCCCAGTTCAAGATCCTCAAAGCCACCGCCTGGGCTGTCGGCGGATGCGGCCTCATCCTCGGCGGCCTCGGCATCGCCAATACGATGATCATGTCGGTCTTTACGCGCATCCGCGAGATCGCCATCCTGCGCGTCAACGGCTTCAGCAACACCCAGATTGCCGCCATGATCTTCGGCGAATCCTCCTGCGTCGCCGCCTTCGGCGCATTCGTCGGACTCGTCATCGGCATCGTCGCGCTCTTCACCCTCAAGCATGTACCCGCGCTCGATGGCTATGTCGACGCATCGATCAAGCCGCTGCTCATGCTCATCGTGATCGTGCTGGCTCTGCTTACGGGCATCGCCGGCGCGCTCTACCCGGCAGCCTACGCCATGCGCATCCGTGCGGTGGAGGCGCTTCGCTTCGAATGACCACCCTCGCCCAGGAATCCGTTCGCACCGATCGCGTGGTTCTCCGCGCTGAAAACGTGTGGAAGACTTTTGAAGACGGCGCCATCACCGTCCTGCGCGGTGTTGACTTTGAAGCCGTTCAGGGCGAAACCATCGCACTGTGCGGCCCATCCGGCTGCGGCAAAAGCACCCTCCTTCACCTATTCGGCGGGCTCGATGAACCCGACAGTGGCCGCATCGTTGTCAACGGAATCGAAGTCAATCGTCATCGCAATCTGCTCAAATTGCTGCGCCACGAAATCGGTTTCGTCTTCCAGCTTCACAACCTCATTCCCGATCTCACCCTCGCCGAAAACTGCCTGATCCCCACCGTGGCCGCAGGCACCAACCGCATCCTCGCGAACCAGCGTCTGCATCAACTCGCCGAGCGCACCGGCCTTACGCATCGCCTTCATCAAAAAATCCAGAAGCTCTCTGGCGGCGAACGCCAGCGCACCGCTATCTGCCGCGCGCTCATGAACCATCCAAAAATCCTGCTTGCCGACGAGCCCACCGGCTCCCTCGACGAACACACCAGTGGCACCGTCTTTCAACTCCTGCTCGATGTTGCCGCCAACGATGGCGTAACGCTCCTCATGGCGACGCACGATCGCGGCCTCGCCTATCGCTGCGACCGCTTTGTCGAAATGCACGACGGGAGGATCTATGAACCTCGCACCGTCTAGCGTTCTTGATCCGCCTCCTCTGAAAGCGTTCCAATCGCGACCATGAACGAGCGTTCAATTCCGCTGCCGATTTCATTCATCCCCGCACGACGAAATCATCTCCGCCGCTCCCATCGCGACCGCTGCCTGGCACGCATTTCTGTGGCTCGTCATCGGCAACGCCATCGGCGTCATGCTCGCCCTGCTTCTGCTTGTCCCTTCTTTCAATTCGCTTCTCGGCGAGTGGACCTACGGCCGCTGGATGATGGTGCACGTCAACATCCTCCTCTACGGATGGTGCAGCCTGCCCATGCTCGGCTGGCTCTTTCGCATCTACGGCGCCGATCGCGGTCCGCTGGCAGTATGGTGCCGCCCCGTGCTCTGGACATGGTCGACCGCGCTGTTCGTCGGTTCGCTCACCTGGCTCGCCGGTCACTCCAGCGGCAAGCTCTTTCTCGACTGGTCGGGCTACGCGCGCTTTGCATTTCCGACCGCCATGCTCGCCCTCTGGCTCCTGCTCGCCTGCTCGTTGTTTCTTGCATGGAACTCCGCCCGCAACCAGCCGTGGTCCGCACACGCGGTGAAACTCATCGGCCTCGCCATTCTTCTCGCGGTCCCATTCGCGATCTACGTCGCCTCAAGTCCCGGCCTCTATCCCGCCATCAATCCATCCACCGGCGGACCCACCGGCGAAAGCCAGCTCGAGTCATCCCTGGGCGTCGTCGCCATCCTGCTCATCGTTCCTTTCGGCGTGGCCCGTCGCTCGCCGGGTCGAAACCGACCGCTCGCCATTTCAGCCATCGTCTTCGCGGTCGAGTCCCTGTTGTGTCTCTCAATGAACCGCGGCGATATCAGCCACCATCTACCGTCGCAATACCTCAGTCTCGGCAGCCTCCTCATCTGGCTTCCGCTCGCGCCCGCATATTATGCAACCTTTCAGTGGCACGAAAATACGCGCTCGTGGCGCACGGCTCTTCTCTGGTGGTGGGGATTCCTCGTCGTCTCCGGTTGGATCATGTTTCTTCCCGGCGTGCTCGACCATTTCAAATTCACTGACGGCCTCGTCGGCCATTCCCTCGTTGCCGTCGCCGGCTTTCTTACCGCGCTACTCGCCGTCGTGATGGTTCAGCTCCTCGGTGACGAAGGCTGGATCCTTACCCGCCGATGGTCCTTCCATATGTGGAACTGGAGCGTGCTCGCCTACGTCGTCCTCATGCTCGTCGCGGGCTGGATTGAAGGCAACGATCCCGCCTTCACCATCGTTCCCGGCCCAGCCCGAAACGTTCTGTATGCTCTTCGCCTGGTCACCGGGAGTCCTCATGCTCATCTCCTCCGCCGAGTGGCTGGTCGCGGCATCGGCTCTGCTTGCGTATTCACGGCTTGATTCCATCTGAACGTTCCCATGAGGTGAAAGTATGAAGGACCTCTACCTTCTCGCCTATCAGCTCATCGCAGGTGTCTCCGATGCCTCTACAGGCGCTCTGCTCATCGCCGCTCCCGTTTTCACCATTCGCATGATGGGAATGTCCGTTCCACGCGATGCCACTCCGTTTCTCTCCTTCATCGGAGCTTTTGTCCTCGCCGTCGGAATCTCATATTTGTACGGCGCGCTGCTGATCCATCGCACCGGCGGCGTGCCGCGTCTTGAAGCGGTATGGCTGCTTACCGCCATCATTCGCAGCTCCGTCGCCATCTTCGTACTGGCGGCGGTGCTCAACGGCACGCTCGCCGCAGGATGGCTCACCATTGCCATCTTTGACGGTATCTGCGTCTGCATTCAGGCGCGCGGTCTGCGTAGAGGTTGGTTGTCTCATGTCACTTACTAAGCTGCGCGCATCAGGAATCCAGGGCATCGGCCTTATTGCCGTCACCTATGTCTATTTCCTGATCTTCGCGCAGTTCGCCTTCATTCACCGTCTCGACACCCTCGGCATCAACGGTGCGCACCTCAAGTCCGTTATGGCCGTCATGGCCATCGGCGGCATCCTGCTGAGCCTGTCCACGCCGCGCCTAAAACTCTTCCCATCCCCTGTCCGCCGCCTGCAATGTGCATTCGCCGCCGCTGCAATTGCGGCATTCCTCGCTACCACCTCGCTGACCCTCGTCACTGCCATCGCGGTTTCCGGCCTCATCGGCGCGGGCCTCGGTCTGCTCACCGTCACCCTCGTTACGCATCTCTGCCAGTGGATAGGCGAGCGCAACGCGCTCCTCAAAGTCGGCCTTGGCACCGGCGTCGGCTACTTCCTCTGCAACATCCCATCGCTCTTCACCGCGACTCCGCAAGTCCAGGCCGCCGCCGCAGGCCTGGTATGCCTGCATCGGTATCCTTCTCGCCACCTTCACCGTCGAACCCAGTTCCGAATCCCAAGCTGCCGCAGAGTCGCTCCCCCATCCCATTCCCGCTCGTCGTCGCATCCTTCACAGCTCTCATCTGGCTCGACTCCGCCGCTTTCTTCATCATCCAGGACACCACCGCCCTCAAAGCCGGCACCTGGCAAGGCTCCGCGCATCTCTGGGCCAATGCGCTCATTCACCTTGGCGCCGCGCTTTTCTGCGCGTGGCTCCTTGCCCGTCGGGAACTGCCCATCGTTCTCGCAGCCGCCGTCGCAGCGCTCGCCTTCGCCTGCCTCCTCCTGCTCGATCCAGCCCGCGCCATCACCGCATCGGTCTTCTATCCCATTGGCGTCTCGCTCTACTCCGTCGCGTTGGTCGCGTATCCGTCGCTTCTTTCGCCCGCGCACACCATGCACGAACGCGCCCGCCAAGCGGGCTGGATCTACGCCATCGCCGGCTGGATCGGCTCCGCACTCGGCATCGGCATGGGCCAGAATCTCGGCCATATCCCGCCCGCATTCGTTGCAATTGCCTCCGCCCTTGTCCTTGCGCCTCTTCTGTTCAGGATCTTTCGCCACCGCCCGCGCGAACTCGCCCTCACCGGCGTCGTACTCCTCATCGCTCTCGTCGTTTATCGATTTCAGCCCGCCGCTCCCGTAGCCGCATCACCTTCAGCCATCGAACGCGGCCGCCTCGTCTACATCTCCGAAGGCTGCATCCACTGCCACTCTCAATATGTCCGTCCCGGCACCGCCGACGTACTCATGTGGGGCCCCGTCGAAAGTGTCGACAAGATCCACCAGGAACGCCCGCCGCTGATCGGAAATCGTCGCCAGGGCCCCGACTTTCCCAGGTAGGCGCTCGCCGCTCTGCCCTCTGGCTCAAGATGCACCTCTACAATCCCCGCGAAGTCAGCGGAGCCTCCATCATGCCGTCTTACGCATTCCTCTTCCGCGATCAAAGAGGCAACGATCTGGTTGCATATTTAGCGAGCCTGCACGGGCCCGGAATCGCTCAACACGCCGCCGACCAACAGCAATGGCGTCTGCCCCCAGAGATCCTTGCCTCCGCTAGCCCCGCGGATGGCCCGCAACTCTACAATCGTTACTGCGCCACCTGCCACAACCCGAACGGCCGTACCCGACTCAAATGGCAATCGCAGTTCATCGAATCCCCGGCCGTTCTCACTGCGCCCGCAGTGCAATCTACCTTCAGTTCAAAACCGAAAACCTCCCAGATCGATCATTTCTCCCAAATCATCAAATTCGGTATTCCCAACTCAGACATGGCAGGTCACGAGTACCTGTCCGACAAAAACATCGCTGTGCTAAGCCTGTGGCTCGCGCAAAGCACCGCGCCGCCGTCACAAGATCAGTCATCGCACTTCACTTCAGGAGATGAACAATGAAAGACCTAGTCCGCTCCGCTTTAGTCCGCTCCGCCCTTATCGTAGGCTCTCTGCTTTTTGCCACTAGCGCCGTCGCGCAGCACCAGACTTTCACCGTCGATCCCAGCGCCAGCCAGGTCGCTTGGGCTCTCGGCGGAAACGGCCACCATGTCACCGGTACCTTCCACGTCCAGAGCGGATCCATCGACTTCGATCGCACCGCGCACACCATCTCCGGTTCAGTCATTGTCGCTGCGGGCAGCGGGAACAGTGGTGAAGCCAGCCGCGATAAGAAAATGAACAAGGATGTTCTCGACGTCGAGCGCTACTCCGAGATCACATTCGCCCCGCAGAAATACGACGGAGCCATTGCGCCCACCGGCGACTCCACCATCCAGGTCTCCGGCGCGTTCACCCTTCACGGCACACCCCACGACCTGACGGTCCCGATGCAGATCCACATCGACGCGGGCTCTCTCACGGCCAAAACGCACTTTGTTGTGCCCTATGTGAAATGGGGCCTGAAAGACCCCAGCGTCTTCATCCTCAAAGTAGCTAAAGAAGTCGACATCGACCTCATCCTGACCGGTAAGCTCACGGGGGCAAGCTAGCCTCCCGAGTCCGGAACTCTTCCCCTCTGTTGAAGCGGCATTCTGAGGGAACGCGCCCCCAAGCGTAATTCTGCTTGGGGGTGGTCAACGAATCTGCTTTTGCCTTTCGGCTTTCACTGCCAACCGCAGACCAACATCACTTCCCCAAATAAGCCCGATACTGCGTCTCAATCACTCCTGCCGCCCTCGCCAGCGCCAGCTTCGACAGGTTGTACTGATACAGGCTCTGCACGTAATTGCTCTGCGCCGATGCCAGCGACGCCTGCGCAGTAACCAGCCGCAGATTGTCGTCGACGCCCGCATTCACGCGGTCCGTCTCATCGCTGAGTGCCTGTGTCGCGAGGTCGACATTCGACTTCGCCACCTCCACCAGCTTCTTTGCGGCCTCCACATCCAGCAGCGCCGACCGCACCTGCTGGTCGATCTTGCTGCGCACATCGTCAAGCTGCGCATTCACCGCCGCAAGCTGCGCTGCTGACGGCGTCAGAATCTCCGCGAATACTTGCTTCGCGAAAAATTGGCACATTCAATGTTCCCACCGCGGCAAACACGCCGTGACTTGGACTTCCATTCACCTTGTCCACGCCGTAGTAGCCGCTGAAGCTCAAACTCGGCAACCGCTGCGCCCTGATATGCCGAGTGCAGCGCCCGCAATTCAATCACCTGGTTCTGCAGATTCTGATAATCCTGTCGATTCTTGTACGCAACTGCTCGCACTTCCGCCGGCGTCTGCTCTGCCAGGTCGCTGTAAGGCGCGGGATCAGTCAACACGATCTTCTGTCCCGGATCGATGCCGATCTCGCGCTTCAGCAGGATCAGGTCCTTCTCCTCAGCATTCTGCGCTGCAATCAACGCCTGCTGCTGCGCCTGCAGTTGCACCCGCGCCCGCAACTCATCCAGGTTGGCGGCCGTTCCTGCCACGTGCGCATCGTGCGCATGCTGCAGAGCCACCTCGTCGCTTCTCTCCAGCGCCGTGGCGTTGTCCACTTGGCTTGCATCCGCAATCGCGTGCAGGTAGGCCGTTGCCACCTGCTGCACCACCTCGCCCCGCGCCGTCATCTTGCTGAAATATGCCGATCGCTGCGCTGCCCCCGCCGCCTTCCAGCCGGCAATCACCACGCCGGAAAACAGCGTCTGCTTGAACGTCAGCTGACCCTGCGTCAAATCGTCCTTTGTGATGAGCGAGAACCCTGACGGCAGCCCTCCCGGAAAGTTATTTCCGAACTGCTTCAGCGTTCCAGGCCCAAATCCTTGCGCCGCCAGGTTGTGCTGAAAAACGCCCGTGCCCCCCGACAGGTTGATCGTGGGTAAAAACTCCTGCAACGCCATATTCTTTTCGCCCTGGTACAGCTTCTCGCCGCTCTCGGCTTCCTTTAATCCGAGGTTGGTTTCAAACCCGCGCCGAATCGCCTCGTCCAAGCGACAACTTCAGCGGCTCGTCCGTCGTCACTACTTGCGCTGTCACGCTGCCGTAAAACGGATTCGCCTTCGAACTCGGATTTGGTGCCTGCGCGCAAGTCAGCAGCAGCAAGCCCAAGCGCCGCAGCACACCCCCACACCGCCGCAAAAAGCCGGCCACGTTTTCCAAACTCTTTCACATCCATCATTTTCTCAGATGAGCCAGCACCCAGAAGGATTCCCGATCACGTCTGAAAAGTCAGCCAAACCGGGGCGAATCAACCGAATTCGCCCCAGTTTCTGCCTCAAATCTGTTGCCGCGCCCACCTCCCGCGCCGAAACAGCACCATTCCAGCCGCCGCGATGCTGCACTCCGCAATCACGATCGACAGAAATGCCCCCTCCGCCCGCCAGTGCATCGTTACCGCCAGCCACCATGCCAGCGGCAACTCCAGCACCCAGAAGCCGAAGAAGTTCACGATGGTCGGCGTCAACGTATCGCCCGCCCCGTTGAATGCCTGCAGCATCACCATGCCATAGGCATACCCGATATTGCCGCAACTGAACGTCCGCAGCGCCACCGCGGCAATCGGCACCACCGCCGGATCGTTCACAAACAGCCTCACCACCGGCGTCGCAAATACGAAGAAGAACACCCCGATCACGCCCAGGAAAACCATGTTGTAGAAGCCCGTTTGCCACACCGACCGCGCGGCGCGATCCGGTCGCTTCGCGCCCAGGTTCTGCCCCACCAGCGTTGCCGCCGCATTGCTCAGCCCCCACGACGGCAAAATGAAGAACACCACGATGCGAATCGCAATCGTGTATCCCGCCACCGCCGCCGCGCCAAAGATCGCGATGATCCGCACCAGCACAATCCAGCTCGCATTCGCAATCGCAAACTGCAGAATGCCCGTCACCGACACGCGCAGCAACCTCACCATCACGCGCACATTCAGCCGCAGATGCCGCACCAGTACGTGAATCCGCTCCGTGCCCTTCAGCAGCCGATAGAACTGATAGAGCACGCCGATCGATCGCCCCGTAAACGTAGCCAGTGCCGCGCCCGTCACCCCCATCCGCGGAAACGGCCCAAGCCCGAAGATCAGGCACGGATCGAGAACGAGGTTGATGATGTTCGACACCCACAGCAGCCGCATCGCAATTGCCGCATCGCCCGCGCCGCGAAAGATCGCGTTGTTCAGAAAGAGCATGATGATCGCGCCGCAACCGCCCAGCGCGATCCGCGCGTAGCCCGATCCGCTCGCCACAATCTCCGGCGATGCGCCCATCGCGCGCAGCAACTCCGGCGCATAAATCCCCGCCGGAATTCCCAGCGCCAGCGAGATCACCAGTCCCAACACTACCGCCTGCACGCCCGCAATCGCCGCATCCTCGGGATCCTTCTCGCCGATGCGCCGCGCCACCATCGCCGTCGTCGACATCGACACGCCGAGTCCGATCGCAAACACCAGCGCCAGCATCGACTCCGTGATGCCGACGGTAGCCACTGCATTCGCGCCGAGCCGGCCCACCCAGAACACGTCGGTGACAGCAAACAGCGACTCCAGCACCATCTCCAGCACCATCGGAATGGCCAGAAGCAAAATGGAGCGATTCAAGTTTCCGGTTGTGTAGTCCTGGTGCGAGCCTTTCAGCGCCTCGCGTACCGAAGACCAAAAGCCGCGATCGCTCTCACTCAGCGGCGGCATCAACCATTCAAGAACAGACATTGCAGAATCTCCACGTCAACGCATGCGAACGCGCACGAACGCACACATCAAAAGCGAAGGGGTCACGCTGCCATCAGTTTGTGATTTGCAGAATCACCCCAGGTCTGAAGATGACCTCGGGGTCGAGAAGAAAGGGAAAAACCCGAGGCAATGTTCAGCGCGAAATTCGTACGACGATAGGCTGAAACACTGTTTCCTCCATAAGCCGGTGAGCCCGGCGGGTCTTAAGAATATAACCCGATTTCACTCTGGATTTCCAGCGAAATTTGAGAGGGGAGACGCTTCTTCCGTTTTCTGGATTATCCAGAGATGGGTTTATCTCGAAAAACATCTCAATGAACCAGCATCCACCCCGAACCAAAACCTTAGGTCGAGAGGCGCAGCTCAGCCCACAAACACGGAACCCGGCGACAAGGTTCGCCGGGTTCCGTGGATGGTCACGAACTCTGAGCTAAAAACTTTGAACTTGGAGCACTCCTTACTCTTCTTCCTCATCCACCGGCCGCTTGGCATTTGCCAGAATCTTCTCCGCGACTAGTTGCGGAACGATATCGTAGTGGTGCATCTCCATTCGGTAGCTGCCCTTGCCCTGCGTCATCGAAGTCAGCAGCGTACCGTACGTCAGCATTTCAGCCATCGGCACTTCGGCGTTGATCACCGTCGTGCGCCCTTTGGATTCCATGCCCTGCACGCGTCCGCGACGGCTGTTCAGGTCGCCCATCAGTGTTCCGGCAAACTCGTCCGGAGCTTCGATCTCGACCTTCATAATCGGTTCAAGCAGGCACGGCTTTGCCTGCTCCATGCACTTGCGGAAAGCCAGCCGCCCCGCCACCTTGAACGACATTTCGTTCGAGTCGACATCGTGGTAGCTCCCGTCGTAAACCGTCGCCTTGAAGTCGACGACGGGATAGCCTGCCAGGTACCCGCGCGCGGCCGACTCCACAATGCCTTTCTCGACCGCCGGAACAAACTGCCGCGGAATCGCGCCACCAAAAATTTCGTTGGCAAACTCGAACCCGCCGCCGCGCGGCATCGGCTCCATGCGAATCTTGCAGTCGCCAAACTGTCCATGACCGCCACTCTGCTTCTTGTGGCGTCCATGTCCCTCGGCCTTTCCGCGAATCGATTCGCGATAAGGCACCTTCGGAGCTTTCAACGTCACTTCCGCGTGATAGCGCTTCTTCAACCGCGAAACAATGGACTCGATGTGTGGCTGGCCCGCGCCGGCAATCAGGAACTCATTGGTCTGCGGATCGCGGAAAAAACGGATCAGCAGATCCTCCTCCATCAGTTTGTGAATCGCGGGAGCAAGCTTGTCTTCATCGGCGCGGCTCTTCGGCTCAATGGCATACGTCATGGCAGCCTCAGGCAAAGGAGCCAGCTCAACTTGAATATCTCCGCCTTTCGCTCCCAGCGTATCGCCGGTGAGTGTTTCGCGCAGCTTTGCGACAGCACCAATGTCTCCAGCGTGCAGCTCGGCAACCTCAACCGCCTTGCGCCCCTGCATCACGCTCAGGTGCGCGAAGCGTTCCTGTCCGCGCCGCGTGTAGTTCTCCAGCGTCGCATCGCTCTTCACCACGCCGCTGACCACCTTGAAGAAGGTGATGCGCCCCGCAAAAGGATCGCTCATGGTCTTGAACACAACCAGCGCCGTCGGCTGACCATCCTCGACTTTGCGAAACGTGACGCCGCCGCCTGCACCGGGATCGCCGCCATTGCCGCTCGCAGCCACAGCCTGCATCGCCGCCGCCTTTACCGGAATAGGCGCCCGCTCCGTTGGCGATGGCGCATATACCTTGATAAAGTCCAGCAGATGATCGGTGGCCACGTTGGTTCCGCCGCTCGCAAACAGTACCGGGAAGATCCGATCTTCGCGGATCGCCTCATGCAGCGCAGTGATCAGGTGCTGCTCAGGAATCGTCCCTTCAGCGAAATACTCCTCCATCAGCTCGTCCTTGCCTTCGGCGACCAGTTCGACCAGCGCCTCGTGGGCCTCCTTGGCCTGCTGCGCAATGCTCGCTGGAATCTCGCCCGTAATCTTGCCGCGTCCATCGCCGTTCGGCGCGTAATGGAAGGCCTCCATCGTCACGAGGTCGACCACGCCGTGGAATCCCTGCGCATCCGAGATCGGCAGCTGCACCGGCACGCAATTGCGTCCCCAGCGCTCGTGCAGATCGTCAATCAGGGCGCTCAATCCGCCGCCCCCGCCGGCCTTTGGATGATCCATCTGGTTGATCACCACAAAGCGGGGCACATTCGCCTCTTCCGCGTACTTCCACACGCGCTCCGACACTGTCTCAATGCCATGTTGGGCATTCACAACGACACAGGCTGCCTCCACGGGCAGCAGCGCAGCACGCGCTTCGTGCGAGAACATATGGAATCCCGGCGTGTCGACGAAGTTGATCTTGACACCCTGCCATTCGGCGAAGGCCACAGCATTGGACATGGTTGTGCCGCGTGCGATTTCTTCCTCGTCATACGCGGTCGCGGCCGAACCGTCGCTCACTCTGCCTTGCGTCGGGGTCATCTTGGCGGCATGCAGCAGCGCGGCGATCAAAGACGTTTTGCCGCTCTGAGCATGCCCCACTACAGCTACGTTGCGGATCTCACTTCCCTGGTACGTTTTCATGGCAATTCTCCTCGATGCGGAATATGAGTGCGGATGTTGGGGTCCGGTCTAAAAGCCGGGTAAAGGATAGAGCACAGGGACATCATCGAGGCGTCCGTGAGGACGTCAACGCGTCCGGGTTGGCGGGCTCGAGGGCCCAGGCTGCCGTCTTCCTCGTCCATGCGGAGAGTCCCCGGCAGGCGCCAGGCGATCAGGTACAGGAGAGTGCCGCCGGGCGTCTAGCTTTAAGAAAACGGATGCTATCACACGGGAACTGTGAACGTCATGTGACAGGGGCCACTTACCAGCGGAGAAATGGCAGAAGGCTCGAAAAATCATCAGTCCATGGGCGCAGCGAGGAGTTCGGAGTTGCAGACGAAGAGTGCTCAACCACTTCTGGCTGAGCGAAGAAAGCTGAATTGTCTGAGACCAGCATCCACGTCGCCGTGAATTCGTCCCGAGCATCGCTCGCATAGCTGGTCACGATTCTCGACTGCATCCCGGCCCGGTTGGCCAGCACCCAGATCGGCGGCTCCAGATCAACGTGACGGTTTGAGATGTGGAAGGCAATGATTCCGCCCGGTGCCAGATGCCTTCGATAGAGTGCAAGGGCTTGCGTCGTAAGCAAGTGCAGCGGTATCGCATCGCCTGAAAACGCATCGACCACCAGCACATTGAATTGCTGCGGCGGCTCTGCAGCAAGAGAGGTTCGCGCATCTCCCGGAATGACCGAAACCTGGGCACCCGATTCCCGAATGTAGGTGAAGACGTTGCGCGCGATCGGCTCCACGGCGGGATTGATCTCATAGAACTGGATTCGATCGCCCTGCCGCCCATAGGCGGCAATAGTTCCAGCGCCCAATCCGATTACGCCGATGTTGCGCGCTTGCTTGCCGCAACACACGCGAATGGCCAGGCCCACACCAGAATCTTCGGCGTAATAGCTGGTGGGCATATGCCGCTGTTCATCGGTGCCGAAGATCTGCGTGCCGTGTTCCACGTTCCCATTGGTCAGTGTGCGCAACGTGGCGCCGGGAAAGCCGAAGGTCTGCTTCACCCGCAGCGCGCCGTAAAAGTTTCTGACCGCCACAGTCGTGTTCCTCTGGTTGACGATATTGATCCAGAAAATCTGGACTGCCATCGCAGCCGTGGCGACGCCCCACAGTAGGCGTGAATTCCAGCCATCCTCAAAAGTAACCAGAAAGGCTAGAAAGGCGGTGAAGCAGCACGTGATCACGAGATCGAGGTTGAAGCGCAATACCAGCGGAAAAACGATACCGATGATAAAGGCTCCCAGCGCACCGCCCGCAGCAAAGAGCAGGTAGAATAAGGTTGCCTCAGACGCGCGGCGCGGACGAAGCCTGTACGCCTCGCTGTGGCAAAACAGACCCGCCGCAAAAGCCTCAATCAGAAAGAAGGCGATGCTGATACGCAGAGGCCATTCAACATCCTGCTTTGAAAGGGCGTAACCCAGCCCCGCAAGCATCACGATCAGGAAGCGCGCGATCAGGCTGCGCGGCAGCATGCGAGGGAACTCGAACGCAAGAATGATGGTGAGCAGGTACACCGCGAGCGGAAGAATCCAGAGCAATGGAATTGCCGCGATGTTCGCTGTGACGTAGCTGGTGACTGCGCTCAGTTGCATTGATGCGCCCATCGGCAGCAGTACCCAGAGAAGCTTTTGCACCGGCGGCGTGGGCGCCCCCTCTTGAAGTGCGACGAGGTTTTCAGCGAGCAAGAATGCTGCTCCCGAACGTGCTCTCCAGGCCAGCACGCCGGTGATCGATGCGAACACCGCGAATCCGCCGCACCAGGCTCCACGCTGCACATCAAGCGTCAAATGCGGTTCGACAAGCGTCGGGTAGACGGCGAGCGCCAGCAGCGACGCGAGGTTCGAGAGGGCGAAAAGACGGTAGGGAATCGCCGAATGATGCAGTCGGGCCCACCACACCTGCATCAACGGACTCGTCATGCCCAGCATCAGGAATGGAAGCCCTATCGTGGTGGTAAGAACAGCAAATACGGTGAAAATCGGGTGAGCCGCATTACCGCCTGCAAAGACGCCGCGCGCACTCCACCATACGGCTGAAATCAAGGCAACGATCAAAGAAGCGAAATAGACAGCCCATCGCGGTCGCGTGCTCATCCAGTGAGCGCATAGATAGGCAACCAGCAGCGCAGTCTGGAAAAAGACCAGGCAGGTGATCCACACCGCCGCGGAGCCGCCAAGTACGGGGACCAATTGCTTTGCAGAAATGGGCTCAACCAGGAAAAGCAGGAAGGCGCCCAGAAAAACTGCGCTTCCAAACAGCCACGGCGAACGCCTCATGGCAACCTCAGAGCGGGAGTTGCGAGATCGACAGCCAGAACCATGATCAGGCGGATGCTATCACAACGTCGCACTGGGGCCGCGACGCGAATATGGCTAAGCCCGTGATACATTCGGCTTATCGCCGCTACGATTCTGCTCGCGATACAAGCGCAGATCCCCCGAGGTCGGCAGCCATGTCAGCACTTGGATTCGAGCTCGAACCGGACGCTGCGCCCTTGAGCAAGTCTGCCATCGGCGCTTCGGCACAGCGTAAAGCGTCACTGCGGCTCCTGCCGATCCTCGGCATCGGCTACTGCCTCGCCTACATGGACCGCATCAATATCAGCTTTGCCTCGCTGCGCATGAACAGCGATCTCCATTTCAGCGCCACGGTCTATGGATTAGGTGCAGGGCTCTTCTTTATCGGATATGCGCTTTGCGAAGTGCCTTCTAACCTGCTTCTCTTGCGATTCGGTCCAAAACGCTGGCTCGCTCGCATCATGTTTACATGGGGTCTGCTTGCGGCCGCCATGATGTTCGTGCGCACACCGTGGGAGTTCTATAGTATTCGCCTGCTGCTCGGTATGGCGGAAGCCGGGTTTTTCCCAGGGGTCATTTACTACCTGATGCTCTGGTTTCCCGCCAGCACGCGAGCCCGCGCAGTGAGCCGCTTCTATATTGCTCTTCCGCTCAGTTCGGTGGTGATGGGTGCCGTCGCCGGCTGGCTGATGGGGCTTCAGGGCACGCTGGGTCTTGCTGGCTGGCAATGGCTGTTTCTCGCGGAAGGACTGCCAGCGGCGCTCTTCAGTTTCGTCTTCCTGTGGATTCTTCCTGACGGACCTATGCAAGCTGAGTGGCTGACGGCCGACGAGAGGATGTGGCTCAAGCGGCAAATCGACGCGGATTCTGCGCAAGCCCATCTGGGGCACGAAGCCGGTGTGATGCAGGCGCTGCTGTCTCCGAAGGTCTGGATGATTGGAGGCTATTTTCTTTGTGCGCTGACAGCGAATTATGCCTACTACTTTTCCGCGCCAGTGATTTTGCAGCAAGCTACCGGCTGGAGCGTTACGAAGGTCGGGCTTCTGGTCGCGGGCTTCGGCATTGCAGGTGCTGCCGCGATGCTGGTGAACGGTGCGCATTCTGACCGAAGCGGTGAGCGAGCACTCCACTGTGTTTTTCCCTGCATTGTCATGGGAGCAGGTTACTTGACTGCAAGCTATGCCAGAACGCCGTGGCTGATTGTTACAACGTTGGGGTTGAGTTTTGTCGCGTTCATGTCGATGCAGGGCCCGGCCCTGGCGGTACCCACGCAGTTTCTTGCCGGACGCGCCGCCGCCGCAGGGATAGCCGCCATGAACACCATCACCATGTTTTCCGGCTTCATAGGACCGTACTGGATGGGCGTGACGAAAGACGCGACCGGTTCCTACTGGCTTGGCCTGCGCGGTCTCCTGGTGCCAAGTCTAGGCGCGGCTTTGATAATGTTCCTCCTGATTCGGAGTCTCGCGCGGCTGAACACAAGGATGCGGATCCCTGAGCTCGCAGACCAGCCTGTCTAAGATCAGACAGGCATCGGGTTGATTTCAATTCGCGTTAAGGAGTCAGGCGCTCGCAGTCGCGGGCAGAATCTCATCCACATCCACCCACGCTGTCGGATAGTTGCCGGTGTAGCAGGCGGTGCAGTAGCCATTGTGCCCATTGCCATCGCAGCTCTTCAACAACCCTTCGAGGGAGAGATAAGCCAGAGAATCCGCCTCGATGAACCGCCGAATCTCTTCAACGCTGTTGTTGGCCGCGATAAGTTCCTTCTTGCTGGGCGTGTCGACACCGTAGAAGCAAGGCGAAATCGTCGGCGGACAACTGATCCGCAGATGTACTTCCTTCGCTCCCGCACCGCGCACCATGCGTACGATTTTGCGGCTGGTGGTTCCGCGAATGATCGAGTCGTCGATCAGGATCACGCGTTTGCCCTCAAGCAGGTTGTGCACCGGGTTTAACTTGAGGCGCACGCCAAAGTCGCGCACGCGCTGCTCCGGTTCGATAAATGTGCGTCCAACATAATGATTGCGGATCAAACCAAATCGAAACGGAATGCCGCTTTGTTCCGCATACCCCAATGCCGCGGTAACCCCAGAGTCCGGCACCGGCACGACAACGTCCGCAGGTACTCCCGATTCGCGCGCAAGCTGCCGGCCCATCTGGTCGCGGCTTTCCTGCACCCAGCGGCCGAAGATGCGGCTGTCGGGCCGCGCAAAGTAGACATGCTCAAAGATGCAGCTCGACTGCGGAACTCCGCTGGCATATTGCCGGCTTGTCAAACCGTCCTCGGTCACCATCACCAGCTCGCCCGGAAGCACATCGCGCTCATATTCAGCGCGCAGCAGGTCAAAAGCGCAGGTTTCGGAAGCAAAAACAATCGTGTCTGGCCCCTCGGGGTTTTTGATGCGACCGATCGAGAGCGGGCGGAATCCGCGGGGGTCGCGCGCCGCGAAAATGCGGTCTCGCGTCATCATCACGATTGAGAAGGCGCCTTCAACCTGCCGCAGGGAATCGGCAATGGCATCCACAAGCGTACCGGCCTTCGAGTGTGCGATGAGCTGAACGATGATTTCAGAATCCGACGTGGTCTGGAAGTATGCCCCTTCGCGCTCGAGCCGCGCCTTCACATTTCCCAGATTCACCAGGTTGCCGTTATGGGCAATCGCAATAAGCCCCTTGGTCGAGTCCACGCGGATCGGCTGCGCATTCAAGAGGGCGGAGTCGCCGGTAGTTGAATAGCGCGTATGACCAATCGCCATCCGGCCGGGGAGTTTCTGCAGAACCTCATCGGTAAAGATCTCCGATACCAGGCCCATGCCCTTGATGTTGGCGAGGTGCTGTCCGTCGGCCGTCGCAATGCCTGCCGATTCCTGACCGCGATGCTGCAGCGCGTAGAGGCCGAGATACGCCATCCGTGCCGCATCCGCATGCCCATGAATGGCGACAACGCCGCATTCCTCACGCAACTTGTCGTCCTGAAAGGGCGCGGCATTAGCCGTGCCGTATGCCGTGGTGAAATGCGCGCGGGGCATCAGCCCCTGAGCGAAGCCCTCCGCTCGTTGGGACGAACTCAAATCCGCTTCGCCTTCGACCCCCTGAAACAGCAAGCGGCTCATGCCGTCACCTCGTTGTGGAGTGCCGCTTCAAGAGAATGGGCCCATGGTTCGCGCAAGTCCGTAAGTGACTCTGAAATGAAAGGCTGTCCGTCCACAGTAATTTCCAGACGAGTTCCTCCGGTGGCGCCGAGGCGCGAGCACATGAAGTTGAACTCCCCTGCGAGCTTCTCGATCTCCGGGACATTCTCTGAGGCCGTTGTTACGAGCACCGTCGATGCTGGTTCTGCAAACAGTCCGAAGAGAGGGTGAACCATGAGCGATTGCTCCTGATCGACATTGGCGCCGATACCCAGCGGAAATGAGGCCTGGGCCAGCGCAACCGCAATACCGCCGTCGCCAATGTCACGTGCTGAACGGATCAACTTGCGCCACCCCAACTCAATGAGCAGCTTGTGCAGATTGGCTTCCGCCTCAAGATCAAGTGCTGGCGGCGTACCCCAGAGGGCGCCGAGAACTGACTTCACATATTCCGAACTGCCAAATGCGGCCAGTTCTTTGGAGGGCGAGTCTGTTGTGTCTTCCGGAGCGTCAGGAACCGGTGCCATCGATGGGCTGGAGACGGGAAACGGAGGATTGGGGTCCAACCCCGCAATGATGTATGGATTGATGGGCACCGGCGTGAAGGGTACTGTGAGGTCCGGATTAGATTCCTCTCCTCGCGGCACCGGCCACAACAGCAAAATCGTGTCCCCGGCTTGCTGGAATTCAGCTGGCACTGCGCGCGTCACATCATCCAGAATTCCGACAATTCCCAGCACTGGCGTCGGATAAATTCCTTCGCCCTTCGTTTCGTTGTAGAGAGAAACATTGCCGCCCGTGATCGGCGTACCCAGCGCCGTGCAGGCTTCCGCAATGCCGTCGATAGCTGCAGAAAGTTGCGCCATAATCTCCGGCTTCTCCGGATTGCCAAAGTTCAAACAGTTGGTCGCCGCCACGGGTGTTGCTCCAGTCATGGCAACCTTGCGCGCAGCTTCCGCTACAGCATGCATCGCACCCAGCTTGGGATCGAGATACGCCCAGCGCCCATTTCCATCCAGCGCCATGGCCAGACCGATCTCCCCAATCGGACCATCAGATCCATCCGGTTTTCCCGTTCCCTTGATTCGCATTACGCCGGCCTCGCCGCCTGGACCGAGAACGGTGTTGGTCTGCACCATCGTGTCGTACTGCTCGTGCACCCAGCGCTTCGAGCACACGTTGGGGCTTGCCAGTAACTTCTTGAGATCTGCCAGGTAGTCGCGATCCTCATCCAACGCGATCAGCGCTTGATCCGGAGGATCGGTTGGTACCGGCGCCTTCCATGTACCGACTGGCCGGTGATACAGCGGCGCATCGTCCGTCAGCGATTGGTTGGGAATATCCGCCACCAATTTGCCGTGGTGGCGAATGCGCAGCCGCGGCTCCGGTTGCACAGTTCCAACAATCACCGCGTCGAGTCCCCACTTGGCGAAGACACGGAGCACTTCGTCTTCGCGACCTTTTTCAGCGACCAGCAACATGCGCTCCTGGCTTTCAGAGAGCATGATCTCGTAGGCGCTCATGCCGGTCTCGCGCTGCGGCACGAAGTCCAGTTCCACGTCGAGTCCCACGCCTCCACGCGCACCCATCTCGCAGGTCGAGCAGGTGAGTCCGGCAGCACCCATGTCCTGAATGCCGACGATAGCGCCCGTCTTCATCGCCTCGAGGCATGCCTCGAGCAGCAGCTTCTCCATGAAGGGATCGCCCACCTGGACGTTCGGCCGTTTCGCTTCGGTGCCCGCGTGAAATTCCTCGCTGGCCATGGTGGCGCCGTGAATTCCATCGCGGCCTGTCTTTGCGCCAACATAGATCACTGGATTCCCCGCGCCGGTGGCCTTGGCATAGAAAATCTCGTCCTTGCGGACCAACCCAAGCGCAAATGCGTTCACCAGCGGATTGCCGCTGTAGCACGGCTCGAACTTCGTTTCGCCGCCAAGGTTCGGAACGCCAAAGCAATTCCCGTAGCCTGCAATCCCGCTCACCACGCCTTCAACGACGGAGTGGTTTTTCGCCACCAGTTCCGGTTCAACACCGGGTTCCGGTTGGATCGGCCCAAACCGCAGCGAGTCCATGACCGCCAGCGGTCGCGCGCCCATGGTGAAGATGTCGCGCAGGATTCCGCCAACGCCCGTCGCCGCGCCCTGGTGAGGCTCGATGTAGCTGGGATGATTGTGGCTTTCGATCTTGAACGCGCAGGCCCATCCGTCCCCCACGTCGATAATGCCGGCATTCTCCCCTGGCCCCTGCACCACGCGGTCGCTCTTGGTAGGCAGCCGTTTCAAATGCACACGGCTCGACTTGTACGAGCAGTGCTCGCTCCACATCACGCTGTATATGCCCAGCTCGGTGAGGGAAGGGACGCGTCCCAGTGCCGCCAGAATCCGCTCGTATTCATCCGGGGTGATGCTGTGCTGAGCCAGCAACTCCGGGGTTACCACGACCGGATCGGGAACGACTGCAGAAGAGGCAGTAGTCATCACGATTGCCTCCATTGTCGCACGGGAGTTCGATCTGTCCGCGCGATGCGCGGAGAAAAGGCTTGGTGCGGAATTTCACCCCGGAAATCCACAATCTGTGTCATTTCAAATCGCAATCGGATTCCCGGTCATTCCGTCGGACAGAGAAAGAACTTAGGGCCACATATCTAAAAAAATGAACCATCCCCGCGCTCCTATGGGTCGCATAGGCGTGCAGGCTTCCATTCATCGGTTCCCGCAACGAGCCCGTCGCTCGCTCCGTCAGCACTGTTGGGCTCGGCAGCCCCATGCTTCAACTAGCCCGATATCAACGTCTATGCGATACTTTCCTTGTCACCCCACCCCAGCCGGGATGGCGGAACTGGCAGACGCAGCGGACTCAAAATCGGCTTACCAAAAATCAAATCCCCTATAAACAATTGAAAATAAACGGCTTGATTTGATGCCGTGAACGGCGCAGGACTTGCGCAACTCTTGCACACTTTTGTGCTTCTATAGAGAAGCAGGAGGTGCAGCCGCATGGCAGAGCATCACACCATCCTCGGTGGCAAAGTTCACGTCTACAAGCGTCCGAACAGTTCGAGCTGGCAATGCGCGACCTATCTGGCCGGAAAGAACCGGCGCACCACCACCAAAGAAGACAGCCTCTCGAAAGCGAAGGAGTTCGCGGAAGACTGGTATTTGCAGTTGCGCGGCAAGCTCCGCGACGGTGAGTTGAAAAGCGGCAAACTGTTCCGCGACGCTGCGAAGTTGTACCTGCGCGAGTTCGACATCATGACGCAGGGACAGCGCAGCGCGAAATATGCGAGCGGACAGCACGCGCGTGCCAATGGCTATCTGATCCCGTTCTTCGGCAGCATGGTGCTACCCGAGATCACGGCGGGCAAGGTCAACGAATATCGCGTCCATCGACTTGAAGAGTGCAAGGCGATGCGCGGCAAGCCTCCAGCGCATAGCACCATGCACCAGGAGATCGTGACGTTGCGCCAGATTTTCAAAACGGCTCTGCGGCACGGATGGATCGATCATCTCCCGGATTTGTCAGCGCCATATCGCGCGTCCGCGAAGATTTCCCATAGAGCATGGTTCTCACCGGAAGAGTACAAGCAGCTTTATGAGGCAACGCGGAAACGCGCGCAGGACCCCAAGCAGCCCCGTTTTCGTTGGGAAGCGGAACAACTTCACGATTATGTTCTGTTCTCCGCCAATACCGGACTCCGCCCCGACGAGGCGAGGCGTCTTCAGTTCCGCGATGTCACGGTGACCGAAGACGAAGGGAGCGGCCAAACCATCCTTGAGATCGAAGTACGTGGAAAGCGAGGTGTTGGCTATTGCAAGAGCACAACAGGTGCTGTGCATCCGTTCGAGCGGCTGAAAGCCCGCCCACGTCCAGATGGAGGGCCGGGAAGATCAGGCAGCCGCACCGCATCAATGGCCAACGGTGAGTGGCACGCGCCCGGACCCACCGATCTTCTGTTCCCGAAATGGCCACGCGAGTTGTTCAACGCAATCCTTGAGGAAGAAAAGCTTCGCACCGACCGTGACGGAAGGCCGCGAACGGCGTATAGCCTGCGCCACACCTACATTTGCCTCCGCCTGCTTGAAGGTGCCGACATCTATCAGATTGCCAAGAACTGCCGGACAAGCGTCGAGATGATTGAGAAATACTATGCGGCGCATTTGAAGACGCAGCTCGATGCTTCCGCTATCAACATCATGAGGCCACGGTCGAAGAAAAAGACGGTTCCCAAGAAAGGCCCCGGACGAGTCGAAGCCGTCCGTCTGGCTGAGGAAGCGTAGACCAGCACTGCTGCTTCCTTATCACCATCAACACAGCAATCCAGCGAGCCAGGATGGAACCATCCTGGCATGGTTTTGGGGCCGGAACCGGCCCCACTCCAGCCCGGAACCGGGCCAGCGTTCAGTCAGGTTGTGTCCTCCTAGCTGAAGGAGGCCAAGACTTCATCTGGCGAAAGAATAGTGATGCCGCTGAATCGGCGAAAATCTTTGGCATTGAGCGTCAGCAGATTCGCAATTCCGTGCACGCGCATCGCGGCCACCATCCGAGCGTCATGGACCTGGATACCGGAGACGCCCGCCGCAACTACGATTTTGCGCCACTCTTGATGTGTTGCTTCGCTGTCGGCAGCAAAAGAGAATTTGGATTCGATCAGAGCAGCGCGTTCATCCGTCTCTGCAACCGAGAATCCGAACCCGTTCCGGTCAGCCGGTCGAGTACAGACGTTCCAGAATTCAGCCAAATTTTGCGACGTGTAGAAGAGGTCCGCTCCCTGTGCCCAAAGACGATCCGTACATTGCCGAATCGTTCCATATTCGGGGCTGTCCGGCTGTACGAGGCGGAGCAAAATGTTCGTGTCCACCAGGTAGGACGAGCCAGGCATCAGGCGTGCTCACCATAGATCATTTCGCGTGAGAAAGTCTCGGTCCGCAGTTGAGGGACATTCGGCGCTTTGCTCGCAAGAGCATCCAAAAAGGCGCGAAATTCTTCCTGGCTTGCGCGCGCATGGCCTTTGCTCCTGGAAGCGATTGCTTCCTGGAGGAGCCGCTGCGCATACAACTTCCAGCGCAATGCCGCGAGCCAATGCCTCCGCAGCAAGCTGTCTCTCCATCTCCGGGTTGAGTTCGACACGGATCGTCATGGAAACCTCACAACCACACCTATTATCGGATGGCTGCGACACAAAGTCGACCCGAGATTTGGCCCGAACTCTTGTACTCGCAAATTCCGGATAAATTCCCGGTCCCAAAAAGCGAGGGACTGGGGGCACCCTCATTGGGGTTTGGAAGGTCGGCGGGACCGGGGCCATCTGCCCGCTAGTGTTATGGGTACCAGCTTCCAACTGGCCATCCCTCGACTTATCCTCCCACCGGCGGGGGGTGCCCTCATTGTTCTTTGGAAAGGCCAGCGGGACCGGGGCCACCTGTCGGAACCGCTCGCCGTCCACAAAGAAATGCGTGTGCCAAGTGTTACCGTGCTTTTTGAGTGCCACGCTTACCCCCCGCGGTTCCGAGTTGAAGGGACCTTCCTGCCCCTACGGTTTGCGTTCCACCACTTCAATTTGATTTGGCTCGTTCCCCAACTCTTGCACTCCGGTTGTTCGCAGAATTTGGCCTTCTGGTGATTCGCCACGAAGTAGGGCGAGTGACAGTGCGGGCAAGCGCATTTCTTCAACCGTTCACGCTCGACACTTAAGAGGTCCAACAAGAGGAGTTCCCAGAGCGTTGCCGCGCGGAAGACTAGACGGCGGGAAACGGTCTGGAATTCGCCCTTAACAGGCAATCGGAAACCGTCTGGTCCGACAGCCAAATCCTCGATTCCGACGATAGAGGGAAACACAGTTTGAAGACGCCTTTTGCTTTGTCGCACCGGTACTGTCTCCCAAATCAGCCGAAACGTCTCCTGGTCCGCATTCCAGCTTGCCTCTGTAAATTCAAAGGGCGGCAACGACGCGGAACGCGTGATTCTTCCCCTTCCCGATTGGCTACCCTCACCCGCAAGTTTTCCTGCGAAATCCCAAAGAGGATTGTGGAGCGGTCCGTATCGTTTGGTGAAGTGCACCACGTCTGCGTCATTGGCAAAATCTTCTGCGAACTGCCCCGGCCACTTTGGGAACAGCGGGGTCAAAACCTTCTTCCACCGTCCTGTCACGAAAAGTCCAGTTTCGACATTGCCAATTGGCAGGATTCGCTTCACCGACCCGAAATCGACGCCAACTAGACAACAAAATCTGAAATCCAGTTCTCTCATGTCTAGATACTACCGTTTTACTTGCATCTAGAAGGGGCACCGCTCTACTGTACACCCAGGAGGATCAGAAGTTCATGGAATTCAGACTTGTGTACAAAGGCAGGCTTCGAGCGGAAGGGCGTGGCGGGGGTGCAAGCCGAAACCCGGAAAAGCACGAAATACGGCTGGCCATGCACGAGCAGTTGCGGGTACTTTGGCGAGAACACCCGGCATTGTGCGCTCGGGAGAGGCCCATTCCCGTGAGCGAGGTTCCATCATGGCAAGGGCGCACAAGGGCTGATGTAATGGCGGATGATTTCGCTCGGTGCAATATGCGGTTCCTTCCACTTGTGAACAGCAAAGAGGGGCTCGCCTGCGCTTTGGACATCCTTTTCCTGCGGCGCGATCCTCCAGGTTCGCCAATCATCAGCGGAGGCGACATCGACAACCGTTTGAAAGTTCTTCTGGATGGACTGAAGATGCCCAAAGAATGCAGCCAAATTCCCTCTGGATGGCAACCGAAGCCGGGTCAAAACCCGCTCTATTGCCTAATGGAAGACGACAATCTGATCACGGAGATTAAGGTCACCAGTGATCGGCTTCTCATCCCGATGGCAGAGGATGAACACAGAAATTCCGTGGAACTGGTAATTCATGTGACCACGAAGATCGTGGATCATGATAGAGCGTATATCGAAATGTATGGATGAAAAACCCTACTGGCGGGTGGAGTTCGTTGACATCCAACATCCTTGCATCGATCGCAAAGCTGTTTACCCGCCAAAATCCTGTCACATGAGGCAGTCAAATGAAACTAGCGGAGCGTCTTCGATGCCACTATCGCTTGAGCCAGAGAATGAATCGCGCCATCCGCGTCCGCTTGCAGAATGCGCTCGCGAACTTTGCCGTATAGTGAGCGAACGTCCTTCTGAATTTGCTCACCGTGCGGCGTTTCTTGGATCAAATCATCGACCGAAAAACCGGAAGTGTCAGCCTCGCGAGAACTCAAAAGATTGATCAGCAGTTTTCGGTTTTCGATCACTAATCGTTCCACTTCGTCCAATAAGTCGAGGGCCACGTCACTTATTTTCGTCACTGAACGCATCCTTTCTGAATTGTGCCAAGACAACGCTACGACGGAAATCTGCGATAGCGAAGAATTCCACACTATCCCTGTCTAGCAGCGCGTCGAGTCATTTCGGGTTTGCCGGGTGATCTTCGAACCATTTCCGCGCCCGTGCCTGAGTTTGCATTAGGACTGTCGGCGTCAGCTTCGCAGCGGCGGCATCCCGCACGTCAATTGCTGATTTCTGGCCTGGTTTGTTATTCATACTGACGGCCGCTACATCCGACCAAAAATAGGCTTCCGCATAATCTTGTGGTACACCTTGGCCACGTGTGTAAAGTATGCCGAGTAAGGTTTGTGCACCAACATTTCCTTGCTCTGCCGCGTTACGGACCCAAGTTGCGCTCTGCACATAATCTTGTATTACACCTTGACCGTTTAGGTAAAGCAATCCAAGGTTAAATTGTGAGTCGGCATCGCCTTGTTCGGCGGCCTTGCGATACCAAAATGCTGCCAATCGGTAATCCTTGGGCACACCCGCGCCTGTCTCGTATGACCAGCCAAGTTCGTGTTGTGCGCTTGGCCAACCTTCATCTGCGGATTTACGAAACCATGCGGCTCCCTGCGTCAAATCCTGAGATACGCAAGCTTCAATCGGCCCTGCTGAAGATCCACCTTGATATTGAATGCCAAGCGCCATCTGTGCGCCCGGCCATCCCTGTTCAGCGGCCTTGCGAAACCAGAAAAGTGCCTGTGCGCAGTCTTTGGGCACAAAAATACCGAATTGATAATAAGTGCCCAATGTCGTCTGCGCCTGTGCGTCGCCTTTATCAGCGTGCGCCCTCAGTACATCGATACTCTGGGCTTTCGGTGCATCGGTGGACTGCGCCCATATCCCGGAAGCGATTACTAGCACCGCCAAGGCCGCCCAAGTTGGAATGAATCGTGGCCTCATGGCCTTTCCCTTTCCTGCCCCATACCGTCCCGGTGAGCCGCCAGCATTTGACCAGATACGCTGAAACGGGCTCGATCCGTTACTGCGTGTCGCCCTGCTTTTCGATCTGTTTTCTCATGACTGTGAATCTTCCCCGCCCGTCAATCGTGCTTGGAAGTCTCCGGGGCATTAATTTGGACCCGATTCTCTCTGAGGAAGTTAATCAGGTCATCTCCGAGCTTCCTTCCCACGGCAGCATTGCTCCAACCACGCATCGACCACCCACCGCCGCGACTCTCAGTCCACAGTTCCTCACCTGTCCGGCGATTTTTCAGAACAACAGACCCTCGGTCTCCCGAACCAGAGAATGCGTTAAGCTTTCCGCTCTGTACCAACTCCAAGATCAGGTCTGCTTGCTCAGGCAAATTGACGGCAGAAATCTCTCCCCATGCCTGCAACTTTGCCAGGATTTGCTTCTTGATCGGCGCGGCATCTGGAGGCGCATCTACGTAGATGCTTTTGGGACGAGAAGTCTGGTGAGCGGGCGATCCGTTCTGATTGGGGGAAAGTTTTGCATTGCGGATGTTTGTTAAGCCGGAAGGTTTCTCCGCGGGGGCAGTGGTTTTCTCCAGAGGGGAAGTGGTTTTCTGCACCATGGCGAGGATCACATTGTCAGGAACACCAGATGTTTTTAATTCGGCGAGGGCAGCGGGCGACGTGTCGCACTGGCAATTGGAGTTCTTAACTTTGGTCGCTACGATTTCAGGAGCAAGGCCAGCTTTGACCATGCTTACAACATCTCGATTCGTGATAACGGTCTGGTTCGAGCTGAGGGGCGGAGACTGCCGGGACGGGCTTTGGCCCGCCGCTGAAGTTTGGGCAGGGATTCCCACGGAATAGACCAAGGCAACCGCGAGCAAAACAACAGGCAAGCCAGAGAAGCGCATTCGTGACCCCTTTCTGACACTCAGCAAGATTGTAAGCGCGGTGGGGACAACCCTGTCTGAAATGTCGAGAGGACTGTGACTCCGGCGCGGGCCGTCGAGCGGATCGCCGAAGGCTGAGAGCGATGCTGCGGGGCCGGTGCCGCTCGGAGAACTACGCCGCTTGCGGCACCGCTTATACGGGTGGCTCTTCTCACCGAAGAACTGCGCTGCCTACGGCATCGGCAGGAATGGTGACACGTCACCCCGGCTCGGGTGCTGCAAGGTTGCTGGAGGTTCCTGCGGCGGGAACCTGTTGAGAGTGCAGCGGTTGACGGCAAAATGAACTGCTCACGGTTGCTGCGGGAGTAACCTGCGGCTTCCGCTCGGGGGAACTTCTTGAAAACACAAATCAAGGGGGCAAATCCGGCATCCCGGCGCGCTCACGCGCATAGCCTCCGCTCCGCCGTCCGTAAAGGCTCTCCGCTTCGCTCCGACCGCTGCGCGGCGTGCTGCGCACGGCCTTGACTGACGGCTCCGCTGCGGCTGGTTGGCAGCTATGAGAAGAATGTCTTCTTCTCATGTTCCACATGACAAGGGCCACGGCTCCGATCTTGGGCTGCTCTGGGGCGGAGCCAGCGACTATAAGGATAAGGCGGCGAAGCATGCGGGTCGGTGTTGTAGCTCAGACGCGAATAGGCAAAATCTCTGAAATCGGGTTACTCTGGTAGCAACCAGCGGTTGCTGAAGGGGTAACCCGATGACTCCCCTCCCTTTAGCAAGAAAGCGGCTCGGCACGGCCCCGTGTCCTGTACGTTGCGGCGCGCTGGCGGCGTGCGGCCCGAATCCCCAACACAATCGAGCAGGCGGTGAGCGATGAAGGCTCCGCTGCGCACGAAGTCCATCGGCACGAAGGTGAGCGAGGAGGAGTTCGCGGCGCTGGAGGAATGTGCGCGCCGGGCCGACATGACGCTCTCGGAATGGGTTCGGGCGGTGTTGCTGGCCGCGCCGGGCTTGGAGCTTCCCGACGACGACGCGGCGCTGGCCGGGCGGGTGACGCTGGCCGAGGTACTGGCGTTGCGGACGCTGTTCCTCAATCTCCAGTTCCGGACAAGTAACGGCGGGCAGGCGCAGGGGCCGATGACGGAAGCCGAGATGCGGGGGCTGATCGAGCGGGCCGACGCGGTGAAGGGAGAGCGGGCGCGGGAGCGGATCGAAGCGGCGCGGAGTCAGACCAGGAAGCAGGTCGGTGTCCCGGCTGAGAAGCCGGAGGCCGGAGAGACACAGGCGGAGGAGGTTTGAGCATGGCGGAGTGGGGCCGGAAGCAGTACGCGAAACCGTGGCCGAGCCGGACGCACGTGTGGACGTGGGGAGCATTTTTCCTTAGCTGCCTGTTCTTCGTGTTCATGGTCTGGCTGGACGGGCAACAGAACTGGACGGTCGCGGAGCGGCTGTACCTGTCGGACTATCTCAGGAGCGGCGCGCGGGCGAAGGCCGGGCCGAAGATGCAGTCGAAATACACGCTGCTCCAGGGCTTCAACGCGAAGGGGCAGATGCTGCTCGTGATCGACGACCAAGTGCAGGCGGTGAAGGGTGCGGACGGTCGGTACGGGTACGTCCTGACCGACGAGGGCATCAAGGCCGGGTTAGTGCGGTTGCAATACGTGACGGATGTGTACAACGACCAGCGGCTGCACGCGTTCCTGGGCCAGTGGGTCTATCAGAACCAAACCCTGTGGGACTTCGCGAAGCGGCCCACGTACTGGACGCTGGCGTTCTTCGTGGTGCTGCTGTTCATGGCCGTGCCGAAGGACCGGGCGCGGCGGATGGTCTGGAAGTTCGGGCGACGGCTGCGCGGGCCGGAGTTGGCGACGACGGCGGAGTTCAACGAGAAGCTGGGCCGCAGGAAATGGCTGACGACGTACTTCCCGGACGGGATCGCGTTCGTGAATCTCGAACAGACTTGGTACGACCGGCTGCTCAGACGGGACCGAGGGCCGCTGGGTGCGCGTCCCGCGCGAGCGAGAGGCGATGCACTTCCTCATCGTGGGCGACAGCGGGACGGGCAAGAGCGCGGCCATCCGGCAGGTGCTCTCGCAGATATGGGAGCGCGGGGAGACGGCCATCGTGTACGATCCGGCGCTTGAATATGTGCCGCAGTTTTACCGGGAATCGCGGGGCGACGTGATCCTCAATCCCCTGGACGCGCGGTGTCCGTTCTGGACGCCGGGCGACGAAGTGCCGCACGAGGCGGAAGCGCTTGACGGTAGCGGCTTCGCTGTTCCCGGACCGGGGCCGGGAGAACCAGTTCTTCGTCGATGCGCCGAGGAAAATCTTCGCGCACCTGATCAATCTGAAACCCACGCCGGAGCAGTTGACGTACTGGATGTGCCACGAGGAGGAGATCGAAAAGCGGGTGCGCGGGACGGAGCTTGCGGCGATGATCCACGCGACGGCTCCGCCGCAGCGGTCGGGTGTGCTGGGGTCGCTCAACATGGTCGCTGACGCGTTCAAGCTGCTGCCAGCGGAGCGGGAAACGGAGCGGCGCTGGAGCGCGTATGCGTGGAGCCGGGAGCGGCGCGGTTGGCTGTTCCTTACGTCGAAGCCGACGATGCGAGAGCGGTTGCGCCCGCTGATGAGCCTTTGGCTCGACCTACTTGTGCTACGGCTGATGAACGAGGGCGGGAGCGGGGCGCGGAAGACATGGTTCGTGCTGGACGAGCTGGCGACGCTGCAACGGTTGCCGCAGTTGACGACGGCGATTACGGAGGGCCGGAAATCGAATAACCCGATGGTCCTCGGCTTCCAGGGCAAGGCGCAGGTGGAGGCGCTGTACGGGCACATCGCCGAGGCCATGCTATCGCAGCCCGCAACGAAGATATTCTTTAAGACGAGCGAGCCTCATGCCTCGGAGTGGATCTCGAAATCCATTGGCGAGATAGAAGTAGAACGGTTCCGGGAAAGCCGGACGCGGGGCGTGTTCCCCCACCAGCGCGAGAACGAACAACGAGAGATTACGCGCGAGCCATTGGTCATGGCGTCGGAGATCGGAGGGCTTGAACCGCTGCATGGATACTTGAAGCACGGCAACCTGATTGTGCGGATGCGGATACCGTATCTCAAGCTGGAGGAGCCAGCGGAGAAGTTCATCGAGCGGAAGATGACAACGCCGGCGATGCCGGCGACAGAGCCGGAGCCGGTTGCAGAGCCGGCACGAAAGCCGGTGCGTTCTGTCCAAAAGAAGCAGGAACAAGCACAGCAGCCAGCGGCGGTGAACGAGCAGACGCCGTTCTTCGAGTGAAGCGATGATTACGCTGTCGAAACCGATCAGCTCCGGCCAGGCGCAAGCGTACCACAAAGAAGAGTTCGCCAATGCGCGGGAAAACTATTACACAGAGGGCGAACGTGTGCGCGGCGAGTGGCAGGGCCAGCTTGCCGCTCGCTGGGGCTTGCAGGGTGAGGTACAGGAGCAGCAGTTCGCGCGACTGGCCGAGGGCCAGCACCCGGAAACGGGCGAGCAGTTGGTTCGGCATCAGACGGCCCGGGAGTATGTCAACGCCCAGGGCGACACGGTGCGCACGATGGAGCACCGGGCGGGTTGGGATGCGACGTTCAGCGCGCCGAAGTCGGTATCTCTGACTGCGCTTGTTGGCGGCGACGACCGCGTGCGAGATGCCCACAGGGAGAGCGTGCGCACGGCGCTTGACGAGATGGAGAAGTACGCGCAGGCGCGCATGGGCGGCAATGTCCCGGCGCAGACGACGGGCCAGTGGGCCGTCGCCAAGTTCGAGCACGACAGCAGCCGACCTGTTGACGGCTATGCAGCGCCGCAATTGCACACGCACGCGGTGATCTTCAATATGACTGAGACGGCTGAGGGTCAGACGCGGGCGTTGCAACCGCAAGAACTTTACAGAACGCAGCAGTACGCGACGGCGGTGTATCGCTCGGAACTGGCGGCGCGGTTGCAGGAGCTTGGTTACGAAATCGAACGCGGCGCGCACGGGCAGCCGGAGATCAAGGGTTACACGCGCGAGTATTTGGAGGCTTCGAGTCCGCGGCGGCAGCAAATCGAAGAGCATATGGAAAAGGCAGGAGTGCGCGGGGCTGGCGCCGCGCAGATCGCGGCGCATCAGACGCGCGATGCCAAGCAGCCGTTATCGCATGAAGACGTGCGAGCGCAGCATCAGCGACTCGCAGCCGAACACGGCCACCAGCCGCAGCACGTTGTCAAAGAGGCGGCGCAGCGGCCCGGTGTGGAGCTGAAGCCGGAGCAAGCGGGAGTTGCCGCGCACGAGGGCGTGAGCTATGCGCGCGAGCGCGGCATGGAGCGCGAGGCCGTAGCCGATGAAAGAACGCTGATGCGCGATGCCCTCAAGCACACTATGGGCGAGGCAAGGTTGCCGGAGGTGCGCGCCGAGTTCGAGCGGCGTGCAGAACGCCAAGAACTGATCGAAGTGGAGCGCAGGCCGGGACTCGCAGGCCGCGCGTTCACGACCGGCGAAATGCAGGGTTTCGAGCGCGAGCTAATCGAGCGGATGAAGCTGGGCCAGGGCACGCGCGAGGTATTGGCAGACGGTCAGGTACGGCAGCAGACGATGGAGCAGCATCCGCACTTGAGCTTGAGCCAGCGGAACGCGGTCGAGGATGTGCTGACGAGCCGCGACCGCATGATGGCGCTTGAAGGCGTAGCCGGGGGCGGAAAAACGACTTCCTTAGCGGCTGTCCGTGAAGGGGCCGAGCGTGCGGGCTATCAAGTGGAAGGACTCGCGCCTACATCGAGGGCCGCGCAGAAACTCGCCGAAGCGGGCATCGAGACGCAAACCTTGCAAAGGCATCTTGCACGGGGCGAGCAGCAAGACGACGGACAGAAACGGCTTTACGTGGTCGATGAATCGAGCATGGCGAGCACGAAGCAGATACACACGTTCGTTGAGCGGCTGAAAGAAAACGACCGCGTGCTATTCGTAGGCGACGTGCGCCAGCATGAGGCGGTCGAAGCAGGACGGCCCTATGCGCAGTTGCAGGAAGCGGGAATGCGCACAGCCAGACTAGATGAAATCATTCGGCAGAAAGACCCGGCTCTGAAAGAGGCCGTGGAGCAGCTTGCGCGCGGCGAAGTGCGCGAGGCCGTCGGCAATCTCAACAGCCAGGGCCGCGTGCATGAGATCGGCGACCGGCAGGAACGCATCAGCGAAATCGCCCGCGAGTACGTGCGCTCGCCGGAGCGGACATTGGTTGTATCGCCGGATAATGCCTCGCGCCGCGAGATCAACGAAGCCATCCATCGCACGATGCAGAACGAGGGCAAGGTCAGCAATAACGAGCAGCGCGTGCATGTGCTCTACGCGCGGCAGGACGTGACCGGCGCGGACCGGCAGCACGCGCAGAACTACGAGAAGGGCGACGTACTGCGCTACTCGAAAGGCAGCAAGCCTCTCGGCATCGAGCCGGGAGAGTACGCGCGCGTGTCACACGTGGACCGCGAAAGCAACACGCTCACGGTGAAGCGGCACGGCGGAGAAGAACTGAGCTACGATCCGCGCCGCTTGCAGGGTGTAACGGTATACCGCGACGGCGAGCGCAAGTTCGCGCAGGGCGACCGCGTGCAACTCACGGCTCCGTACCACGAACAGAAACTCGCTAACCGCGAACTGGCGACCATCGAGCGGATCGAGGGCGACGGCAATCTGAAACTCCGCACGGACTCGGGGCGCGAAGTCGAGTTCAACGCGAGGCAGCATCCGCATCTCGATTACGGTTATGCGGTGACGAGCCACAGCAGCCAGGGCCAGACCGCCGACCGTGTGCTGATCCACGTGGACACGGAACAGGCTCCCGGCGAACTCGTCAACAGCCGCATGGCCTATGTGTCGGTGTCGCGCGCTCAGTTTGACGTGCAGATGTACACGAACGACGCGAAAGCGCTGGGATACGAGTTGAGCCGCGACGTGTCGCACCCGACCGCGATCCAGCAGCAGACAACGCCTGAGCAGCAGGACATGGGGCAAAAGATAGGGCCGCAACCGGAGCGCGGCCCACAGGTGGACATCTCTCAGGAGATGAGCGTGCTCTAGCTGGTTGGGGGGAGTAGCTGCTTCTCCGCGCGGCGGCGGCGTTTGCGAAGACCGCGCGCTTCGGCGAGCGCATCCCGTTCCTCAGCGGCAAGCTGTTGCAGCCGATGCTCGGCATCGATCAGCACGTCGTTGGGGTCCTTAAATCTTTGCTCGAACTTACGGTCGAGCCTGCCAAAGTGATACCAGTCCTTCAACTCGCGGTCGTGCTGGCGCTCCAGAAACTCGGCGTTGGCCCATGATCGAAGGTCTTCGATCTTGACGATGAATGCGTCAATGTACAGGCGGCTGAAGCGGAACTCGCGGAGTCGGTTGAAGTCGTCAATGACCGTCCCCAAATCCCGGTTCAGGGCGGAAATCGCCTCGTAGAGCGCAGGCTTGGGAAATGGCTGCGGTTGCGAGGGGCGGGGTGTAACTTGGTGAGTAGCCATGCGTTGCCTCCTTGGGGCGACGTAGAGGTTAGGGACGTTCCCGGTGTTCTAGCACCGGAGCGTCCCGCTTTTGGTTATGAGGACTTCGCGCTCTTCCTCGCTTGCTTCTGATGGCGTGTTGTTCTGCCGTCCTCGATCTTCGGCAGCAGCTTGCGTACTCGTTCGATCTCCCGGCTCGTCCACAGATGGGCGGTCATGCCGCCGATCTGAACCGCCTTCGGAGCAAGAACCTTGCCAGCAGCGATATAACGGGCCAGTGTGCTTGAACCGATGCCGAGCATCTTCGCGGCCTGTCGCGTGGAGAAGGTCTCCATATGTGGGGCAGTGTCCCAGATATGCGAGAGGATGTCAAGCCGCAGACGCGGCGGATTGTGTCCTAATTTGGAGTCTGGCCCGTGCATCTTTATGTTGCGCGGTTGTAGGACTCCGGCCCACCTGCGATGAAGCCGGAACTATGAGAAGCTGGGGAGGTTGTCATTCTGCGATCTTGGATCGATCTGGGAGATCCCAAATGCGTATTGCTGTTGTTTCCGACGTTCACGGAAATCGGGCTGCGTTTGAAGCTGTCCTTGCAGATTTACAGCAGACCTCTCCAGACGTAATTTTCCACGGTGGAGACTTGGCTGACGCTGGTACTGGCTCGGTCGAGATCGTGGACCAGATTCGGGGCCTTGGCTGGAAGGGCGTTGCAGGGAACACCGATCAGATGCTCGCATTCCCTGAGACGTTCGAGAACTTCGCGAGTAAGTCGCCGAAACTGGCTTCTCTATGGGATGTCCTCCGAGAGATGGCCGCGGCCAGGCGCGAATTATTGGGTGAAGAACGACTGGCTTGGTTGCGCGATCTTCCATTCGTTCACATCCACGATACGATTGCCATCGTTCATGCAAGCCCGGAAGACCCTTGGTCCGCGCCGTCCCCTCAAGCCAGCGACGAAGAATTGAGCTCTCATTATTCTTCACTGAGTCGGCCAATCGTTGTCTACGGTCACATCCACCAGCCTTTCGTTAGGACAATCGGGACTCTAACTGTGGCCAATTCGGGAAGCGTCGGTCTCCCTTACGATGGGGATCGCCGTGCTGGATATCTTCTGATTGACGGTTTTGATGTCGAAATCCGTCGTGTGGAATATGATCTCGCGAGAGAATTGCAGGCCCTTCGAAACAGCCGGATTCCACATGCTGACTGGATAGCAAGAACTCTCGAAAGTGGTTCGCCTCAAATGCCATAGTCCCACGTGAGCAGCGGTTGGCGAACCGGGAACTGGCGCGCCCATCGCGCGGACCGGAACTGCACTTGAAAGGCTGGCCTTTGGGCCAGGCTTTTCTATGGTCTAATAGTGATGTTGGCTTGATGGCGGAATCGGCATACGCGGTGGTCTCAAAAACCATTGGGAGCAATCCCGTGTGGGTTCAAGTCCCACTCAAGCCACCAGATCACTCGAGCCCTCTGCCTTTCCCCAAGAATTAATGCAAAAGATTCCCAGGATGATCAGTCAGGGGCCAAGACTGATTCTTGTAAAAAAAAGTCGAAATTTACACATTTTCTTTCACAGTTTCCAGAGTCTCGTCGCTATCATGCTGAAAAAAATATAGTTACTGGCAGACGCAGCGGACTCAAAATCCGCCGACCCTTGCGGTCATGGGGGTTCGACCCCCCCTCCCGGCACCAATCAAGTCTACAAATATACAGCCCAAAATAAAGATTTAATGGGAAACTTTGGTCGGCCAATTCGGGGCTCTTGGTGGGGCTCCGAATCTCCGTTATTGAGTAGTACATTGCTGTTCGGGTACAATTTCAGGTACAGTGCGGATACAAACAAGGTACCAGCGCACTCTCTGGACAACCCGAATGGCGACTCTCGTCAAAACCCCTTCTGGCAAGTGGAAGGCGATTATCCGTAAGGCTGGTTGGCCGATACAGTCAAGACGTTTTCGTATTCAACGAGACGCTGTCGATTGGGCACGCCGCACCCGAAGACGACATGGTCCGGGGGGCATTTATCCAGCGGGCCTCGGGCGATCGATGACTGTCGCCGCCGCCATGAAGCGATATCTCGGTCGACGTCGTCCCGTCAAAGCGGCCGACAACACAGGTGGCCGACCGAAAGCGCTCAAAGATCATCGTGAAACACCTCGGAAGTCTTCCTTGACCTCCTGACTCCAGAGGTTATTGCTCAGTTCCGTGATATGCGCCTGGCCGGTGAAGACCGTAAAGGATGACGGCCGGAAATCCAAGACCGAAGACAACAGCACCGCTCCGACTCGATCTTGCCCTTATCGGCCACTGCTGACAATTGCGATCAAAGAATCGGCGTGAACCTTCCAGCGAACCCGGTCACAAATATCCGGCGGCCTGCACCAGGGGCCGGAAAAATCGGAGTCTATCCGCGGATGAGGAGAATCGTCTGTTGACGGCCGTGGATGAGCACTCGAATCCGATGATGGGTTGGATCGTTGGGATCGCGCCTGAGACAGGAATGCGGTGGTCAGAAATTCTGACGCTTAAGAAGTCCCAAGTGGATCTCAAGCGGCGGATTGTTCGACTGATTAAGACAAAAAACACGCAACCCCGGACAGTGCCCTTGAGCATGTTGGCCGTCGAGCTGTTTCGTGCTGCTATCAAGAACCCGTCCCGGCCAGACGATACGGATCTGATTTTCTTCGGAGAGCCGGGACGAGATGGCGTTAGGAGACCGTATCAGTTTGATCGAATGTGGCAATCGATCAAACGCAAACAAGGCTTAAAGGATTTTCGGTTTCACGACCTCCGGCATGAGGCGGTGAGTCGACTTGTTGAGGCCGGCTTTTCAGATCAAGAGGTTTCTGCAATTAGTGGTCATAAGAGCATGCAAATGCTGAAGCGCTATACCCATTTGCGCGCCGAGGATCTTGTTACCCGCCTGGATGAGGCCGCGAAGAGGAGCAAACGCAGAGCCTGAATGAAGGGTGAGCGTTCGCTTAGAGCCGATTACTGTTTCCTTGCCTTTGCTCGACGGTTCTGCTTCCGCGCTACGCGAGCCTCAAGTAGCAAGTTCGCTTGTGCCTCTTTTCGCGGCTGCGTACACTTCCTCCCATGGCACTGGGAATTTCTCGGGAACGCCGAGAGTGGACAACCGCGTATTCCGGGCGGCTTTCCACGATCATCTCTCGTGGTTTTCCCTTGGCGATTATTGATGTGGCTGTAACGAAGATGGTCTGACTCTTGCGCTCGATCAGGTAGGCCATTGGGGGAAGACTCTCCTGTGTGGTTTACGCGTTGCGTGAGCCAACTTGTGGTCCTTGAATTGCGTCAAAGTGTTCAGAATCCTTGCGACGATCAGAGGCTGAAGGCGCCTCTACTCCTATAGCTGTTGAATTGACCTGAAGTTTGACACCCTACATTCCACTTTTTTTTTCTGAGCGTGCAGGCTTCAGCGATTTAATGGCGGCCATCCTTCTTCATCTTGTTGACGAACACGACCAACCTGTCCCCCTACAGGTGCGCCTGGCCGTCGAGACCGCTTATCGCTGGGCCCTGCATGAATATCAGCATTTTGACCGAGCTGTGCTTGCGGGGATGGCTGAGTCCGTGGCTCTGGCAATGTGCCGGCGCTTGGACGAGATCGAATTCCCGAGCGGTATGCTTTCACCGCACTGACTGGCAAATTGCATGAGTGGTATCGCGCACATCCGGCGATCGAAATACTGATGGACCCCGCGGAAGTCGAACATCTGACAGGAGACAAACCAAAATCCACCTCAGCCGCGGACTTGAACGTTCTGTTTTCGCAGATTAAGTCCCGACTGAGCGAACGCGATCGGCAAATCCTCGCCCTTTTGGAGCAGGACCTCGGGGCGCAGGAGATTGCAAAGGCATTTAAGATCAGCTATTCGGCGGCTGGGAAGGCAATTCAGCGCGCAAGAGAAAGGATGGCGGCGATACTCTCCGCCACTGAAGATCAACAGGACGAGGAAGGCGACGCTGGTTCACGTCCCCGAGCCATT
>CAWKNV010000007.1:0-209948 GCA_963851155.1 uncultured Acidobacteriaceae bacterium | reverse complement strand
AGACAATGCGACGACGGCCAAGGCAGTCGCGAATAAGCTCGGCATCGAGTTTAGGGCCGACGTGTTGCCTCAAACGAAGGCGGAGGTGGTCAAAGAGTATCAGCAAAAGGGTGCCGTGGTTGCGATGGCTGGCGATGGAGTGAATGACGCGCCTGCGCTTGCTCAGGCTGATATCGGCGTTGCCATGGGGACAGGCACTGATGTGGCGATGGAGGCTGGCGGCATCACGCTGCTGAAAGGCGATCTGCGCGGCATTCTCCGCGCCCGTCATCTGAGTAAGTCGACGATGCGCAACATCCGCGAGAACCTGTTCTTTGCCTTTGTCTATAACGCCGTTGGTGTGCCGCTCGCCGCAGGGGTGCTATTTCCAGCCTTCGGCCTGCTCTTAAATCCGATGATCGCAGCAGCTGCCATGAGCTTCAGCTCTGTCTCAGTGATTGCCAATGCGCTTAGACTGCGGACGATAAAACTATGAATCGCTGGTGGCAGATGACCTTTATCCCGTAACTGTGGACAAGGTGCGATCCGCTGTTCTGAGCAATAATGACCGGACTTCTTCATCCCCGAAGTGGAACAATTTCTGTTGGAGCCGTTGCCGAACGAGACGAGGCTTTCAGAGCGAGAGGCGAATGTGCCTCTTGAGACCGCAGTCACTCGCTTACCCGCAATCGGCCCAGATTCATGAACCAAGGAGATCCCAATGAGCAGCACTACCGTTGTGAAAGACCCCGTTTGCGGCATGGAGATAGACATCGCCACCGCCGCTGGGCACACCGAGCACGCTGGACAGACATATTCCTTTTGCAGTTCCAGATGCAAAGAGAAGTTCGATAAAAATCCAGTGCAATACGAGAACAATCATCCGGGAAAGCCGAACAATGGCCACGGTTGCTGCAGCTAAATCCCAAGGCCGATTAGGCTTTGTGTAGCAGCACCGATGCACTCGATCAAATCGCGGCAACGGCGCGGAAGGGGATCCTATGATGAACGGCAGTTACGGATGGATGGGTGGCGGAATGTGGATCTGGGTGGTGGCCACCATAGTGGTAGTGGCCCTTCTGGCCTTCATCGTGGGCAAACTATCCAAGAAATAGTCGCACGTTGAATCCCCTCATGCAAATCGAGGTGCGAATGGTGATTGGGAAAATGCTCGTCGAGACATCCACTGGCAAGACAGTGAGTGAAACTGCGACTGACTTGCACGCCGCCGTTCAGGCCAATCAATTCGGCGTGATGCAGGTTCACAATCTCAAAGAGACCATGATGAAGAAGGGCGTGGAGTTTGAACGTGAATGCCTGATATTCGAGGTCTGTCAACCGCAACAAGCGAAGAAAGTACTCGATCAGAACATGAGCGTCTCTACCGCCCTGCCATGCCGGATCTCCATTTACGAGGAGGGCGGCAAGACCATATTGGCATCTCTCAGGCCAACCATTCTTCTAGGGATGTTCGACTCGCCGCAACTGGAAGGGGTCGCGAAGGAAGTGGAGGACACGATCGTGAAGAATCATGACGGAGACGGCGTCAGGCTGATTGACTGTGCTTTTGGATCGTCTAAGTTGGCGGCGCGGTGATGTTTCAGATTGCGAACGTAGGCTCAACTCACGAACTATGGAGATTAACGAAATGAAGAAGACAGTATCCGCAATCGGCGTTTTCGTTCTGCTTCTGGGCGGCTCGCTCGCATTCGCTCAGATGAGCGGTGGGATGATGAAAGACCAGAGCGGCACCATGCATCATGACACGATGGGCGAGAATCACGGCATGATGGATCACGGCCAGATGATGAGCGGCATGATGGGCATGTCGAACCAGATGGCCGAGATGATGGGAAAGATGTCAGGCATAATGAAAGACCTGCCGGCGGGCAACATGAAAAAGATGTCCGGTGCCATGAACGAAAAGTCGCATCAGATGCAGGGAATGTCCTTGGCCATGGGTACTGGAAAGGTCACGGCAAAAGAGATGAAGAAGATGCAGGATCGAATGACGGAGATACAGAAAGAAATGTCTGGGATGGCAATGCACAAGTAGTGATGGATGTGGTTGCTTCGGCCCTACAGGAACTGCGGCAAGTCTAGAACAACTGTTTGGTGCATCAAAGACCTCCAGAGAAGGATCTACTCTCGTGTCTTAATACAGGTTCGCGCTCTCATTGGTTGGTCAAAAATGCTCTGCGGCCCTCCGTTCAAGTTGTCATAATCAGCTAGGAAGAGGGCCGTGAATGGACTCATTCCAGTGCCTCTCTCGCTAATCCCTTCCAGCATATGTACGTAGTGAGCCACGTCCGTCGAAGGTTCGGGGAGTTAATCGTCGCGAGAACAAGTTGCGAGGTTCCATCGCGGAGCACTCTCGGTGTCTTATGAAAGGCGACATGGTTCAATCCGTGTGCATGATTGCAAAGATGGTGGAATTATCCGATTTGAACTCGGAGGCCATCGGGGAGAGTTCAGAGCGGACTGAATTCGCCCTTGCTTATCTGCGTCTTTCCATTGATGCCTTCGGGATAGAGAATTGAGCGCGGGCCGACTCCCACGCGCCGCTGTCGTCGTCGCTCACCCGGACGACGAGACACTCTGGTGTGGTGGCTACATCTTGGCCCATCCCGAATTTGATTGGCGAATCGTTACTCTTTGCAGAGCATCCGATCCAGATCGTGGACCAAAATTCCGCCGAGCTCTAGAGCAATTGGGGGCTGTGGGCGAGATGGCAGATCTCGATGACGAGCCCGACCAAGTGCCGCTACCGATGGAGCAAGTTCAGGAAACTATAGCCCGACTATTAGCTGGAAACAGTTACAGCTTGACTCTCACTCATGGCCCAAGGGGTGAATACACACAACATCGCCGCCATGAAGAATGCTGCCATGGAGTTGTAGAACTTTGGCAATCTGGTCGCATTTGCACAGATCGACTGTGGTCATTTGCTTACGAAGACGGCGGTCGAGGGTATTTGCCGCAGGTTCGTAGCGATGCGGATCGGCGGGATGTGCTGACGGAAAATCGCTGGCTTGAAAAGCGCCGGCTAATTACAGACGTTTACGGGTATGGCATCGACAGCTGGGAAGCAAGGACCACTCCTCGTGAAGAAGGATTCTGGTGCTTTGACTCAGCGCAGGCAGCGGCGAAACGTACGTCAATCAGGGAGCAACAATCGTGAAGGTACTCGTATTGAGCGAATATCCAGCGCCGGCTGCTGGCTTGGCCCTCCAAGGTGAACTGTTATGCAGGGGTCTGTCCGAAATGGGCGTGGATGTTCATCCGGTCCACCTGAAATCGGATTTGGAAAAGGAGTGGTACTATCGCTGGTTCAAGCCCGATGTGGTGGTTGGCGTGGGGTTCTGGGGCCATATCCCAAACCTGGTCCTGCACCCACAGCAGTTTGGAATGAAGGCAGTCCCGTGGCTCGTGGCAGATGGTTATATTGCGGAACACCGTGACGTTCTGAATGCTCTGCCACTGATTCTGGTCACCTCCAATTGGGTGAAAGAGGTGTACGTCAGAGATGGGATCCGCGGAGACAATATAGTGGTGTTGCCTGTAGGTTGCGGCACGGACCGATACAAGCCGCATAGCCAGGATGACGTCAAGGTCAAATCGATCCGCGAGGAGTTTGGAATATCGCAGGATCAGTTGATGATTCTGACCGCCGGGGGCGACGGAGCCTCAAAGGGGGCACAGGAGGTCATGCAAGCATTGGCGCTGATCGATGGCGAGGCGCCTGACTGGAAGTATGTCTGCAAGGTGTGGCCTCAACTCCGCACTGAAGAACAGAATGTGATCGACCTCAAACTGGCGACGGACCTGGGGATTGGCGAAAAAGTCATTTACCCTACCAATATTGTCTCGCAGAATTTCATGCCTTATTTATTGTCAGCCTGCGATATCTACGCCGCCCCCTCGCGACTGGAGGGTTTTGGAATGATTCAGGTTGAGGCGAACGCCTGCGAGAAGCCCGTTGTCGCAATCGATGCCATGGCGTTCCGTGACACGATGGTGCACGGCGAAACGGCGTTCCTCGCGAAAGTGGCAGAGGAAAGAAAGATCACCGGGGCGCGGTACGGCGAAGGGCACGACTACGAGAAGGGTCATCGAATCGTGTTTCCAAATCCACGCACTGCTGAATACCGAGCCAGCGTGCCCGACATCGCCAAATACCTTCTTCTGCTCATCAAGGACAGCAACCTCCGGCAGCGCATGGGAGAAGCAGGTCGCAAGCGCGTGGTCGAGCTATTCGACTATCGCCGGGTCGCAAGGCAATTTGTGGAGATCGTTTCCGACCGATTGGGTATCCAGTAGAGAGCAACGAGGCGCCGACGTTCGCTCTTTCAATCCAGCGCACCATCGAGGAATCTATGTCATTCGACGAGAATTCGCTAGCCTCCATTGAGTTGGCTAAAGAGGCTGCCCTACAAATCCTCCTGCATAACGCACAGGGACCGTTTGAAGGACTGCCTCGAACCGCCGGTTGGGGATACCCGGAGCCCTACACTCGGGACCTGATGATTTCAGCTCTCGGCTTTCTGGCGACTGGCAACGAGCAACTTGCCGATGCTCTGGAGCGTACGCTGATGGCGCTTGCCAATAATCAGACGGTGCGCGGTCACATCCCATCGCTCGCGCACGATCCAGCCAACCGAGGTTCCAGTGACTCGACGCCTCTTTTTCTCTTCGGGCTGGCTGTCTACAGAACATCTAGGAATCAGCCGGAGTTTCTCCGTGAAGCAGCAGAAAAGGCCCGAAAGTGGATGAAATATCAGAGCCCGGATGACCGGGTGATGGTTGCACAGTTGCCCACCAGCGATTGGCGTGATGAACAGTATGTGATGGGCTATGGGCTGTACGTGAACATGATCGTCTATGCGTATCTTCGTCTATTTGGTGAACATGAGTCTGCTGAGCAATTGCGTGGATTAATGAGCCGTTTGGAAGTTAGTGGCGAATTGAAGAATAGTTATGAGCAAGAGGCTCTTGTCGAGCCAACCGCACCCTATTACGCACTCTATTCGTACAAGGTAATGAGCAGTGACCGATTTGATTTGCTTGGCAACAGTCTGGCGATTCTGACCGGGATTGCTTCACCTCAGTGGGCAACGAACATGCTGACGTGGATTGAAGCTGAGTGCGAGGCCATGCGGGGCCGGGGAGAGCTTATCGTGAATTTGCCGCCCTGTCTGTTTCCATACATTCTGCCTCATCATGCGGATTGGCTGCCGCGATACGAGCGGTATAACCGGCCGGGGGACTATCACAACGGAGGAGTGTGGCCGTTCATTTGCGGTTTCTATGTCTCGGCGTGCGTGGCCGCAGGGCAGATGGATCTGGCAGAGCGAAAACTCTTAGCTCTGACAGAACTGGTCAAGCCGTGGCATGAGAACGCAGCGGAGTGGGGCTTCAACGAATGGATTCATGCGCAAACCGGCAAGCCCAGCGGACGGGATTGGCAAACCTGGTCGGCCGCAATGTACTTATATGCTGCAGAGTGTGTAGTGCGACGGGAAACGCCATTCTTCAATGAAATTCGGGAAGCACAGTCGACCGTATGAAGCCGGATTGGGCATTGCGCGCAGAGGGCGCGTCTTGAATACTTCAAAAGGGATTCGTCCATCGTTGCGCTTCTTCTGAAAGCAAATGCGACAATAACTCAATAAGTGTTCCAGATCGCATTGCTTGAATCGGCCTGCTTTTGCTCATGGCGCGACGTCGATTGACGGCCGATAGCGGTCTCGGACATTTCAACTTTCCATTGCGTGAGTTGCTCGAGCGCGGCTTGCATCAAGGAGTGCCGGGCTGGTTCAACTTCGGGGGTCAAGATCGTTCCCCAATCCGTGGACGCCGGCTGCACGCCAAGGAGAACTACTTCAGCCGGGGCAGCATCTATGAGGCGCAAAGCGCCCATCAGGTCTGAGAAGCCAAGCAAATGAACACTCTTCGAGACCGGTAGATCGTCAACCTGCAGACCCTCAAAGCGCTTCAGCGTACCCGGAATAGCGCCGGAATCCACTGCATCGAGCACCAGGAGGTGCGAGATGCCGCGGAGACTCTCGAGCAGATCGAGCCCAAGTGTTCCTCCTTCGATGACCCGGACATCAGGCGGCAAACGGCCACATTCTTCGAGTTCGCGCAATGTAAGCATCCCGACCGCATCATCGGTGCGCATCAGGTTGCCGAGAGCGAAGAGAGCAATCTGGAGTGGCGAGGTCTCGCTCATCGCTTGCCTCTTTCCTGGCGCCTACGCGGTGCAAGACCCTGGTTCTCAGCCTCCGTCACCTCATCGACAAGGCGCTGGCGAACGAACTTCCAGCCAGTGAAGATGCTTTCCATCTCGCCGTTTCTCTCGCTAATTCCAACCAACAAGGCGCTGTAGATGTGATGGATGAAGAAAGCAATGAGAACAAACATGATCAGGAAATGCGCACTGCGAATCCATTGGATGTTGATGATGCGTGGAATCCATCCCACGAAGACATTCAAAATGGGGCTGCCCTCGACCTCGCTGAAGAGCACCATTCCGGTGATGAACTCCATGGCCACGAGCGAGAAGACGACGATGTAGGCGAGTGCAGCGAGAGAGTTGTGGCCAATCTCTTCGAAGGGTTTACGGCGCCGGAATGCGTAATATGCAACCATGCTCTTTACGCTTGTCCATTGACGTGCAGTGTGAGGAATCCATGAACGCCAGGACGCATAATGGTTACCCGCAAAGAACCAGTAGATACGGGGAATAAAGATGGCGATGAGCAGGAAGCCCGAGAGCTCATGAATGAAGCGCATCCAGCCCATGACCCAAGCGCGCGAACCATCCGAGTGAGAAAGGGGCTGTGCATGTAGGTCCCGGTGACCGTCAGCAGCACGAGCGATGCAACGAGCCCCCAGTGGGCAATCCGAACAGGCAATTCCCAGACATATACCGGAACTATACACTCCGGACTTTTCACCAGCTCATCGGGGCTGCATGCGGGGGTTGTGGTCGAAGCCATAATCCTTCACTCCTTCTCAGCTCGTCAGCACTCTTGTTGTTTGTCGCGCATTTTCGATTGAACTACATGCACTGCACACGCCAGGCATGGGTCGAATGAGTGCACTGTGCGAAGGACTTCCAGGGGCCGCTCCGGATCGGCAATCGGCGTATCGAGGAGCGACGCCTCATAAGGTCCACGCTGTTGCTGGGCATCGCGTGGGCCGGCGTTCCAAGTGCTTGGCGCGACCACTTGATAGTTCACAATCTTCTTGTCTTCAATCTCGACCCAATGGCCTAGCGAGCCGCGTGGCGCCTCGTGAAACCCAAAGCCCTGAGCGGACTTTGGCCAACTGAACGGATTCCATTTGTCCCCATTGTGGAGACGCACATCGCCATGCGCCATGTTAATGTCCAGTTGCGCAACCCAATCGGATAAACGGCTGACCATGATGTCCGCTTCAAGCGCCCTGGCGGCGACGCGCCCCAGTGTTGAGAAGAGGGCGGAAGCCGGAAGCTTGAGTTTGGCGAGCGTACTGTTGACGAGCAACTTTACGTGTTGATCGCCTGAGGCGTAGGCGACCAGTGTTCTTGCCAGTGGGCCAACCTCCATGGGCTTGTCGTTATAGCGCGGAGCTTTAAGCCAGGAGTATTTCTCGTCTGTTTTTAGGAATTCATACGGAGGCTTCGGTCCAGAATATTTCGGATCGGTTACACCGTGCGCTGGATGCTTCGCAGCTCTGTCGCCATCCATGTACTCGTACCATGATCGCGTAACATACTCGGTTACATTGTTTGGATCGAGCGGGAGTACGGTTGCCAGATCGCGTCCTTGGACGATGCCCCGCGGAAAAGAGAAGCCACTCGCGCTCTTCGTGTTGTCGCCAGAGTAGTCGCCGTAGGTCATGTAATTCCCGATACCCGCGCCATACGTGAACCATTCCGGATAGAAACCGGCAATGGCGAGCACATCGGGCAAATAGACCTGGCGAACAAATTCCTGTGCATTCGCAACTAACTCATTGAGCAAAGTGATCCGTTCCGGGTTGATGACCGCATCCGGTTCATTGCCGTCCATCGTCGTCGCCATGCCGCCCATTAGATAAGTTTGCGGGTGGGGATTCTTTCCGCCCAGCACCGCCTGGATGCGGATAAATTCGCGCTGCAGTTTCAGCGCCTCAATGTAGTGGGCCACGGCAAGCAGGTTAGCTTCGGGAGGCAACTTATACGCGGGGTGTCCCCAGTCGCCACTACCGAATAGACTCAACTGGCGGCTGTCCGCGAGCGTCTTCACGCGATCCTGCACAGCCTTGAAGTACACTGCGCTGGACTTCGGCCAATCGGATATAGATTGAGCCAATTGCGCCGTCTTTGCCGGGTCAGCCTTCAGTGCCGAAATTACATCAACCCAGTCGAGTGCATGCAGGTGGTAGAAGTGGATGATGTGATCCTGAACGTTTTGCGTGGCGGCGATAATATCGCGTACTATCCGCGCATTCTCCGGAATCTCAACACCCAGCGCATTCTCGACCGCACGTACCGAAGCCAGAGCATGCACGGTGGTGCAAACGCCACAGATGCGCTGCGCCCAGATCCACGCCTCTCGTGGATCTCGTCCACGCAATATCAGCTCGATGCCGCGGAACATGGTACCCGAACTCCAGGCATCGGTCACTTTGTGGTCATTCACTTCAACCTCAATGCGAAGATGCCCCTCGATGCGCGTAACCGGATCGATGACGATGCGTGCCATTATTGTTGCTCCTTTGAGCTGGCCTTCTCACTTGCCGCTGTTGTTTCTGTCTCGGAATGGCGCCGCTCACGAATAATGCTGGTGACGCCGTGAGCCGCAGTGGCAACGGCAACCGCTCCGACAACGGTCCAGCCAATCTCGCTCACCGTAACATCCACGCCGAACCCGGCGGGGTGTGGCAGGCGCTCGTAGAAGGGAGATTTTGTATCCCAGAAACGCGGGGAAGCGCACGCGATGCAACCGTGGCCCGCTTTGACAGGCCAGCTTGTGCTGCCGTTCCATTGGACAGTCGGACAGTTCAGATTCGCTTCGGGGCCTTTGCAACCCATCTTGTAAAGGCACCAGCCTTTGCGTGCACCTTCATCGTCCCATTCCTCTACGAAACGTCCCGCGTCGTAGTGCGCTCGTCGTTCGCATTGATCATGAATGATGTCTCCGTATGCAAATAACGGCCTGTTCAACGGATCGAGTGCAGGCATCTCTCCAAACGTCAGGTAATGGACAAGCACAGCTGCTGTGTTAGCCGAGTTATGTGGGCATCCAGGCAGATTGACGACATGGAGGCCCGGGACCGCACCTTGCAATCCCAATGCTCCGGTAGGATTGGGGCCCGAGCGAACCAAGCCACCGTCCCAGGCGCACGCACCCACCGCGATGATGGCCGTGGCGCTGCCGCAGACTTCCTGCGCGATATCAAGAGCCGTGCGGCCGCCGATGGTGCAATACACACCGCCGTCGGCGGTTGGAATCGCGCCTTCGACGACGACGATGTACTTGCCCTTCTCCTCTCGAACGACGCGCTGCAACGCAGTTTCAGCAGCCTTGCCGTAGGCAGCCATGATGGTCTCGTGGTATTCCCAGGAGAAAGATTCGAGGACAAGGTCTTCCACGGTGGGATGGCTTGTCCGGAGCATCGATTCCGTGTTGCCTGCGCAATCCTGAAACTCCAGCCATACCAGAACGGGCTTCTTCTTCTGACTGAGCGCGGTTGCGACGACCTGTGCATAGCCGGCAGGCAGAGCAAGAGTCGTTGTAACCGCCGCACAGAACTCCAAAAAGCGACGGCGTGAGATACCGTGACTCCGGCACAATTCGAGAACAGATCTGTCCATCGGCTTCATCGACTCCTCGGTACTCGGAAGCGTGAACAACGGTTGGTGCGCCATGGGTTTCACCCTTTCTATCGATTGAGCAGTGATCTACTGGATGCCGAGATCGGACAGCACCTTGGGCTTGGCTTCGTCCACAGCCAGCAGGTTGTGGCAGACCGAGCAGTCCTGAGGGATGGTTTTGCCGTTTGCGGTTGTGTGACTGCCGTCGTGACAGCGGAAACAGCCCGGATAACTCATGTGACCAATGTTGTTGGGGTGTGTTCCCCAGGTGGCCTTCATGAAAGGAAATACGTTCTGGCTATAGAGGGTCACGAGTTCATTGCCTGCGGACTCTACCAACGCTGCCTTTGCGGGGAGAATTTCAGGATGTTGGGTGCGATAGAAGGCAGCAAGCTGAAGCGGAATCTGAGTGCCTGCCTCGGCCTCGGAGGAATAAGTAGCCTTGAGCAGTTGCAGGCCCTCTTTATGGACCCACGGTATATCCGGGCTTATCCCGCCCTCGTCCATGGCCCGGTTGAGCGCGTCTTCCGCAGTCATGAAGGGGTGTGCCGCGCGATTGTGGCAGTCGATGCAGTCCATCAGCCGTCGTTCGCCCTTGGGAATACCGCTACCTGCGGGCAGGGAAGTGAACACTGTCTCCGAGCCATCGGAGTTCCGCCTTTGCACCCATGGAATAGTCGTCCGGGTTGGGTCGGTGGCGACGTATTCGATGTGTCCCAGGTGAACGCCGTGAATCCCGCTCAGTTGAGAGAACGAATCCAGACCACCCAGGTGAAGCACCAGAACCGTCTGGCTCTCAGTGTTCTTCTCGTCGTCCGCGAAGGAAGACTTGACTAGCAACTTTTCACCAACGTACCTGGCCGGCGTATGGCAGCTTTCGCAAATTGCCCGCGCAGGGCGCAGATTCTGTACCGGCGACGGGATGGGAGTGGGATAGTCGGGAATGTACTTTGGCGCAAAATGCACCAATGGATGGAGCGTGACTTCAACAAGCTGCTTGGTACCGTTCACCTTGGCGCTGAAGTAAGCTTCCGCGCCCGAACCGATGTGGCAATCCACGCAGGCCACATGGGAGTGCGGAGAGATCTTGTAGGCTGTGTACTCCGGGTGCATCACATGGCAGGATTGACCGCAGAATTGAGGTGAATCCATGTAAGCTGTTCCGCGATAGGTGGCAATAGCCACGACTAGCAAGTTGACGATGGTGGCCACCAGCACGATGTCCAGGCCGTGACGAAACATGCGGTCGTTGAGATCAACCTCTGGAAACCTGGCCGGAATTTGTCCGGCCTTCTGGAGCTTTCTACGGCGGAGAACGACGCCTATCGGTATCAGCAGCAAGCCCGCTATGAACAAAGCCGGAAGGAGCAGGAAGAAGATGATGCCGAGGTAGGGATTTGCATTGGGCCGGCCTACAATCTGCACCAGCCAATAGCCGATCATGGTCACGCCAGCTGCGCCGGTGATAGCGCCGCCTGCAAGACTGATGGGGTTGTTGCCGAAGAATAGGGCCGGCCTTATCCAGCTTTCGCGGATTTTTTGAAACACCGCCACGTTCCCCCTCACTTGAAATTGAACCGTGCGCGCCGCTTCAATTCCTCAACGGAAGTCGTCAAGGACGGCAAAGGAAAGATGAAACCCATTGCCGGACTCACCGACTTAATGCCTTTTGGAGTATTTTTGGAACAGCATGGCTTACGGGTCAGATGGTGAACGTCGAACTTCCGAGCCGCATCATAAAGAGCCAGAGTTGGTAAGGTCTGTATAAAACAAGACAGGTTTCGGGCTTAGCGCCAAGTTTCAGCTCGGGCGAATCCGGAAGCGCATTCGGTGCTGAGGGAATCAATCAGAGCATGCCGCGTAGTTGCGGGCGGAGTTAATCTGTACGGCCATCAGGAGAAAAGCATCCGGCCCTCCGGGACTGAACTGCGCCTTAATTGAAGGTGCATTCAAGGATTCCTGATAGGGTGCATTGCGATTCTGTTAGGGGCGAGCTAAACGCGATCATTTGGAAAACGTTAGCTGCGACTCCAGGCCAGTCAGTTGCCGATTCTGCTCAAATCAAGTCCACTACAAGAGACCCTAAAGATAGCCACCGAGGACTATAGGGCCCCAAATTCTCGTGTAGGACATTTCGGATCGAGGAAACGCTCTGTATTCATTAGCTGGCTGCCTCGCTGGCGTATTTTCAAACAGTTTTGCATCTTCCTGCTTGAGATGAGGTGCCTATGCAAATTCCGGGCAAACCGAGCAAGGAAGGTCGCAAGCCACGAGCCTTGCTGGGTTGGTTGTTTGCAGCGGTTGTACTGCTCATCGCTTTAGGAAGTTCCTTCGGAGCTTGGATCGCGTGGAAATATCGGGTAGAACCGTTTCCATCCTTCGACCACAAGTATCTGCCTGTGCCGCATGATGTGGACGGCGAACTTGTTCTCAGTATGCCGAATGGAAATCTGGTCGGTTTGGTGGGACGGTATTCGGATGAACTTACCGCATTTCTCCGTTTTCAATATCTTCAAAGCGTGAAAGGTTTCGCGGGTCAAACGATCCTAATGGTCACGAAGGAAGGCGTCACGGAGGCGGAGTACCAGCTTTACGTGCTGCTTCCAAACAGCATTCTGGCTCAGTCGAGCCAGCTTGCGCAAATACAGATAGCTGGCTACATCCCATTCTTTGAACTCGATTCACCGCCACGCAGCCAGATCGATGATTGGTATCAGCAGACTCGCCTGTTCGAGTCTGCCTACCAGCAGCCTGTAAGGGAGCGACTGCTGCAACTTCCACAGAGTGAGTTAACCTCCGCTGTGGCCAAGTTCATCTTGTTCAAGACAAGGACTGACCGCCGCATGAGAGAGAAGCTGGAACCAGTGGCTGGAAAAGCTCTCACGCCGGAAGATGCCCAGGACTTCGCAGCTGACATGATCGCAGTGGCAAGGTTCTACGATATTCCGCTCGATATGTTGCTCGGCATTGGCGCAATGGAAAATAACTATCTCGATGTCCGAGGCGACCTGAAACACGCGGTCTGGAAGAAGCACGCACACCTTGGAGACATCGTCCTGAAGCGTAGGGCGGGCAAGGTCCTAGTAAGCAACTACTCTTTGGGGCCCTGGCAAATCACCCGTGAGACTCTGCGCTATGTCCATTCGCTCTATCTACACGACAAGCGGGATTACAGGCTTCTGCCCGTCCGCCTCCGGCCGTCCAAGACTCTTGACCTTGACCATATCGACACCCCGGTTCTGACGACGTATGCCGGCCTATTGCTTCGTCAATTGCTCGACTATTTTGATGGCGATGTTGTGAAGGCTCAAGGCGCTTACAACGGGGGTGCGGGGAGATCCAACCAACAATATTCGGACGGCGTTTCGATGGTCTCGAACTACGCGCATCGCGTGTTGAGCATGGCGGCTGGACGCAAAGGAAACACGGTCGCCGAGACGAAGTTGAAAGTGTCCAACGATTAGCAGCTTCTGTGCTCTTCTTACTGACCGAATGTGCTCCTTCTGGATTAGCGTCCGCTGACCATCCAAAGATTGGAGCGGTGATAATAAGACTCACAATCGCAAGTGTCGTGATGATTTGAGTCTATCGATTTTGAGTTGAAATATTTAATCGGCCTCATCCATTCACAAAATCTGGAACGCCGACGTGACGCTGCACTTTTTCCAGCGTTGCAAGCTGAAATGCGGCCCCGATCAGAGCGATATGAGAAAGGGCCTGAGGGAAATTGCCGACGAGGCGGTTCCTCTTCGTGTCGTACTCTTCGGAGAGCAGGCCTACGTCATTCGAGAGAGCGAGAAGTCGCTCAAATAGCCTATTGGCGTCCGCGTCGCGCCCGATGAGTTTAAGATTGCTAACCAGCCAAAAGCTGCACGCTAGAAAGGCGCCTTCGCTTCCTGTGAGTCCATCCTTTACTTTGGCGGTGCGATAGCGCCTGACGAGACCATCTTGCATCAGATCACGCTCAATAGCTTCGACCGTGCCCAAAATGCGAGAGTCATCCGGAGGCAGAAATCCGACCATCGCGATCAGTAATTTAGAAGCGTCCAGTTCTCGCGAGCCGTAGCGCTGGACGAAGCTGTTCATCAATCCTATTGAATGCTCTTTCGCACACTTGCTTGTGTATCGCTGTCCTGGTCTTCTTCCACGCTTTCAGCGGAGCCGGTAGTTTTCGACGTTCAGCAATTTTAATGGCACGGTCAAATGCTACCCAAGCGATCACCTTGGAGTAGGTAAAGTGTTTCGGGCTTCCTCGAATTTCCCATATACCGGCGTCCGGCTGCTGCCAAACGGTTCCGAGATGCTTGACCAGAGAACACAGCATTTCGAAGTCGCCGAGACGTTCATCCCCAAGTTCACCGAAGCTCCATAGAAAAGCGTCCAGCACTTCTCCGTATATATCAAGCTGTAGTTGCTTAGCCGCGGCATTGCCTATGCGGACAGGGGAGGACTTCTGGTACTCCGGCAGCGTTGCAAGTTCAAACTCGGTGAGTGTGCGCTCTCCCGAGATGCCGTACATGATCTGTATCTGATCTGCGCTCCCGGCAACAGTACGCCTGAGCCAGTGCATCCAACTGCGGGCCTCACCATAGTACCCACCATTCATAAATGCGAGCAGGGCTAAGGTCGTGTCCCTAAGCCAGCAGTAGCGATAGTCCCAGTTCCGTATGACCCCGATATTTTCTGGCAGAGAGGTGGTAGGAGCGGCAACGATTGCTCCAGTGGGAAGAAAAGTCAGGGCCTTAAGCGTAATGAAGGATCTCTCTACGAGTTCTCGATAGGGGCCCTCGTAGGAGCATCGGGATGCCCAACTTCGCCAAAAAAGTTACGGTATTCTGATAAGCCACACTCACGTTGCTGGCTTCTAGCGGCTTTTCGTCGCGATATGCGCCGAACGTACCGTATAGGAGCGAGAAAGAAACGGTTTGCCCCTTCCGAATCACAAAGTCGCTTACAGTCCTCAAATTCTTTCCTTTGAGCGGCGCCGAAGTTTGCAATTCCACGGCATCGGGACCCGCGACCGCGCGAACACCTGTTTTCGTTCGGGTCACCCAAGGTACCGTCCGGCCGTATCCAAAGCGAAGAGCGAGTTCGCCATACATCTTCACGGTTCCTCGCAGCCCTTTCACGAGCCGCACAATTTGAGAATGCTTTCCGCGTGGAGGCATAAAGTCAATAACCTGTATGGCACCGCTTCTGGTCTCATACGTAGTTTTCAGAATCAAAGTGTGGTCTACGTATCTGCGCAAGCTTTTTGTGACTTTGTTCTTCGGCGCCAGCCCCCAGAAGCCGTTCTCGTCCGTTCCCAACAAACTCGCTAAGCACGCCTCTGAGGCGAAGTGTGGCCAGCAAAGCCAATCAATCGATCCATCCCGTCCAACAAGGGCAGCCGTTTCACAATCCCCAATCAGCGCATAATCGTCGATCCGCATCATTGACTCTCTCGGTCGTTTCAAGTCCGAGCCTCCACAACAACTGCCTACAAAGGCTCTCACAGATGAGCGGCTGGCCGGTTCAAGAGGTTACGCTCTGTCCTTTGAGGCACTCGCTCCAATATTTTTCATAAATCACTGTGTTCATCCGCGTCGATCCGGATCTGCTGAAATCGTCAGAATGCCAGGCCCGCAATGTAGGTTGTCGGTACTGGGCATTCGATTACTCTATCCTCGAATGCATCTTAACGCTCAGTGAATTTAGCCCACGTGCCGACCTTCCCATAGTAGATCCGAACGTTGCATTGTTTTGGCGCCATATGACCAAACGCCACAGAGAGATCCTGGGGCTGATTCACATGTCCGATTTGCATTGGAGTCCGAATTAGGTCTTGTTTCTCGTCGTACTTGGAACCCGCGGTCACGTCTCTATTAAGGACCAAGGTCCATTTGTCGTCGTTCGGGATGATATACATCGCATAAGCGCCTGGTGGTATTACTTTGCCTTCAATCGATGTCTCTGCCTGCGTAAACAGATACATGGGTCGGCCCCCGGGGCTCCACAATCTGTCATTTGAAAATTCTTCCTTGCTGTTCGCTGGTACAGGTGTGTAGCTCACTCTAATCTGCTTCCCGTCTGAGAACGTACAGGGTGCATTTTGTGTTTTCGGCTGAACCGGCGCTTGTCCGAGAACCGGGACGATGATCGCGGCGCAAAGGGATACTGCACATTTTATTCGCCAGAACATGACTCCTCCTTCGACTCGAGATCCCGGGCGGACCTATCAGCGTTCGTACGGAGGCGTGAGATGGCCCTATTGTCGTTCGACCTTCAGTTTCGAACTTTCCGGAGATGTCTCGATGGCGCATTCTACACCCATTGGTGCGCTTTTTGAACCGACTGACTTAACTGCAAAATTGCGGCGCACAGGACTGTGTAGCTCCGGAGGAAAGGAGGAGATACTTTGTAAATTACTGCTTCTGGGACAGATCGCAGGATTTCGAGAAACGAGTCCTTCCAAATTTCTTTTTGTGACCTGGATAGAATCAACTACCGTATTCCTCGAGCACCACCGAATCACCGCGACTGCGTGTTGCGATTAATCGTGTCGGTTCGAGAGTGAAGACAGCATCCACCATCTCGAACGTCACAAATCGTTGTGCTCCCAGAACCGAAACGCCGAACCGCGCTAAGGTTGGGTCCACAGCACATATCACTCCCCAAAATACTTCTTCGGGACTCCCCATTATGATTGCGACGACCTTGACAGACGTTCCGAGCAGCATCCACCGTGAAAGCCTTCCGTAAGCTTCTGTGGACGGATCTGTCATCGAACTTGTTCCTCACTTACTCGAATGCTCTGGCGCAAAAATTCAAGAATTCAATGTCAATGAACAACATGGCCTAGGCAGAATCAAACCCAGGCTCACTATCATAAAGCCTCAATGAGACGACTTGTAAGGAATTACAGGGGAACAAATGGATCTCGAGATCATCCAGCGATGCCCTCTTTCTGTGGGATATGGAGTATCCCCGTTTGTAATGCATCTATTCTTAGATCTTTTTCAAAGCGGGGCTCATGTCCGCACCGGCACCCGGATCAGAGATGTCGGGAAACGGTAGCCAAAAGCTTCGAAATGGATGAAAGCAGTGTAGTGACGGACATCAGATACATCTCGTCCGTCTTGCCTAGAAGTCAATGGGCGGCGCACCGGCTCGAAAGGCCTGTGGGATGATCTTGGCACGGAACCAGAAAGAAGCCGACGGCAGGAGTTTCTGTTGGATTGCCAAGGTTCCACTGGGTGCACACTTTGCGAGGAGAAGTGATCTAATGGACCAACGGATTGGCAGACAGTTCGCTGTACAAACGAAGTGAATTAGGGAAACTCTTCATTTGTAGCGCGTATTCTAGATCTGCTCGCACCACATTTCAGACTTCGAACCATTCTTCCTCCCAACGTCCAACTTGATCTGTAGGAGGTCACTGTATGTCAACACCAACGATCCTACGCGAGTTGATTGACAAGGATCTGCGCGGCGCCAAGTTTATCGCTGTGTCCAACAGAGAGCCCTACGTCCATAGCCGAAACGACGGAGTCATCACTTGTTCGCGGCCTGCTGGAGGCCTGACTGCCGCAATGGATCCAATCATGCGCGCATCCGGTGGGGTATGGATTGCGCATGGTTCGGGATCAGCTGACGCTGAGACCGCGGATCAGTCCGGCCGGATCGGTGTTCCGCCTGAAAGCCCCGCGTACACGCTTAGGCGGGTGCTGATGGACGATCAGCTCCATCATGAGTTCTATTACGGACTTGCCAACGAAGGCCTATGGCCCCTTTGCCATATTGCCTTTACGCGGCCCATTTTTCGACCACGGGATTGGAGCAGTTACAAGCGGGCAAATCAGATTTTTGCGGACGCAGTGCTGGAAGAAGCGGGCCGTGGACCGGCCTTTGTCTTCATCCAGGACTACCATTTCGCCCTCCTACCTCGGATGCTGAAAAAGGGAAATTCAAAATTGATTGTTGCGCAATTCTGGCATATCCCCTGGCCGAACCGCGAAGCATTTCGCGCATTTCCGTGGAAAGAAGAGTTGTTAGACGGCCTTCTGGGGAACGATCTTCTGGGTTTTCATCTCCGCTATCACTGCGCAAACTTTCTTGAGACTGTAGACCGCAGCCTTGAGGCCCTGGTCAGCACGGAGCAGCTGAATGTACACCGCAAAGGCGGAACGACGCTGGTGAGGCCATTTCCCATCAGCATCGATTTCGAGGCTCACGCAACCCTGGCGGAAAGCCGCGAGATCGAGGGCGAAACGGATTGGTGGCGCAAGACATTGCGCTTGCCGGATTCCTGTGTGGAATTTGTCGGCGCAGGCATCGATCGCATCGACTACACAAAGGGGATTCCCGACAGACTGCTTGGTCTCGACCTTTTTCTTGAAGAGCATCCTGAGTATCGCGGCAGGGTGCAGTTCGTTCAGGTCGGTGTTCCCAGCAGAGTGGAGATCGGCGAATACCAGGCACTGAATTCCGAAATCGACAAGATGGTGGAATACATCAACAAGCGATGGTCGACAGACTCCTGGACGCCGGTCGTCTTCTTTCGGCAATACTTCAATCTTCAGCAACTGATCGGGCTGCATAAGATCGCACATTTCTGTGTCGTTACCTCGCTGCACGATGGAATGAACCTGGTCGCGAAGGAATACGTCGCAAGCCGGTCGGACAAGCAAGGCGTGCTCATCCTGAGTCGATTTACCGGGTCAGCGCGTGAGCTGCCTGAAGCATTGCTTGTCAATCCTTTTGCAATTGGGGAGATTGCGGAGGCGATTGCCACAGCCGTCACAATGACACCAGCCGAGCAGAGTCGTCGTATGGGCCGTATGCGCAAAGCTGTTGCAGACAATAACATCTACGACTGGGCGACGAAGATCCTGTCTGCGCTCTTTCGATTCGATCGCCCCGCGTCGGATCCAGTCCATGAAGATGATCCAGAGGCGGAGTCGATGTGAACGGTCACGACTCGGAATCCTACGATCTTTCTCACTGCAATATTCCGTGCCGCATTGCTCTGTCAATCCCATTGGGTCTGAAGTGGCCGTCCTCAAGCTTGACTAACTACAGACGAGGCAAGGTGATCTGACGTGGCACACGTCTCGCAGCGACTTAGAAATGCGTTTGAAGGGGCATTGGCCGGCGGTGGTGACCCCGCGAGCTCACCACTCTATGTTTTCGGCCCATTCCTGAAGTTCATTGTCGTGGCCGGTGTGGCGGGCGTCACCTTTGGAGCAAGTGTATGGCTAGTTGTCCTAACGGTCGCTGTGGTCTCTTTGATGTACCGCCAGGTGATCCGCTGGGTCACCGATGGCACCGGTGGGAGTGGGCTAACAGAGGAAGAATTTGGAGCCTGGGCGGTAAAGGTGAATTCCGCCATCACCTTCGTTGAATACACTCTTACATTTCTGGTGAGCGTTGCTGCGCTTGTTGAGCTGATTGGGGACCGATTTCCCATACTAAATCGGAACTTTCGTAGCTTTGATCCCCGAACCGTCGTCGCTGTCGCTCTCAGTATTTCGATTGGATGGCTAGTGAATCGAGGTCCGAAGACAGCGGCTCGTACGTTTGGCCCTGCCACTTTCAGTGTCCTTTTATTGCTCTGGGCGATGATTGTCGCAACGATTTGGAAACTGGGATTTCACTTGCCGGATTTCAACCTACTGGCTTTCACTCCAAGATACTTAGGTTTCACTCTTAGCGGGTTTTCTCGCCTTTTGGCCCTGATGACGGGGATAGAAGTCTTCGCGAACCTCGTGGCTGCTTATGAGGGTACCCCGGCTCAGAGAAGCCGAAGAGCTTTTGAAAGCCTCCTAATCGCAATGGGAACAACTTGCGCCACGATGCTGATCGTTGGACCAGCGGTCTTCCAGTTTTCCGATCCTACGAATCCGAGAGTGTCCGTGTTTACCCAGGCGATGGACAAGATCCTTCCGCAGCCACTGCCATACCTCGGAACATTGATTGGAGTTGTGGTGCTTGCATCGGCCGCTGCCGCAAGCGCACAAGGATTGCAGAACCTTGCGCTGGGTCTCCGCTATCGGCATTATGTTCCTGCGCGAATGGGGCAGCGCAATGATTTCGATGTTGCTGATATGCCGGTGTGGATTGAAGTGGCAATCGCATGCCTTTGCTTCATTGTCCTAGGAACGCGGGAGGACGTTTACTTGTCGCTCTATGCTGTCGGCGTCTTTATTCTGCTCAGCATGGCTGGTTGGGCAGCTGCGAAGCGCACCCTGCGATTGCGATCTCAGAGATTCTCAATCGATCGAGTGCTAGGATTCGCCGGGGCCATCGCCGCCGCACTTCTGACGTCAGCTGCAACCGTCATCATTTTTGTCGAGCGCTTCACCGAAGGGGCGTGGGCTTACCTGCTGTTCATTCCGGTTATCTATATTGGACTCTCATATTCTCGCAAGCGTCTAGGCAAGCCAGTCCCGCTCGCAGAGCATCTCGGCCGTCTCTATTCAGATCAATATCTGTTGCCGTATCAGAGAAAGGGAGGGCCGCAACGCGATACGAAGATCGAGGAGTTGTTAGTGCCGCTTGACGGGTCGCAGAATGCCGAATTGGCACTTTCGACCGCCGAGTTTCTGGCTCACGCGTTTGGAAGTCGGTTGACCCTTCTCTCCGTTGATGCCGAGGAAGGACACACAATGAAATCATGGGGCCACCGGATCGCAGAACTCGGGGAGCACTACCTCGGACAACAGGCGCAGAAGTTGGCGGAAGCTGGATTGAAAGTGGATTGTGTCGTCGAGAGAGGAAAGCCGGATAAAGTCATCGCGGGGATAGCTCAGGATATGGGTGCAGACTTGATCGTGATGACAGCATACGGCCATTCAATAATAGAGAGGTTCTTCGTAAGCGATATCGCAGAACAGACAATCCGGAGAGCACGCACACCTGTCTTGCTGCTGCGTCCGGAAGATGTAAGCCGGAGATGGTTGAGGGGTTTCAAGCGCCTGCTTGTGGCTCTCGATGGCTCACACAGAGCGGAGACTGCTTTGCGTTTTGCAAGGAAGTTTGCGGAGGTTTTCGGAAGCGAAATACTACTTCTCGGAGTTCCCGAAGCGGATTTTGAGGAGCCACAGCTCGTTGACTATCTTGAAAGGGTTTCAAAAGCCCTTTGTAAAGGAAATTTGACTGCATCAGCACTCGTAATTGGCTCTGAAGCCGCTCGAACAATTGCGGAGGTGAGCGCATCGGAAGATTCCGACCTGGTGATCCTTGCAAAGAATGGGCGCGGCGGATCCTTTCATCGCGCCGCACTTGGAAGTGTGGCCGTCCAAGCAATTCAGTCAGTCGAATGCTCAATCCTCCTAATCGATACGTCCGAGTTCGGCCGGCTGAAGAAATGAAAGAAGGTCGGCTCGGCAGTCTTAATGATTCCATCCCGTCATTCTTTTGCTGCGGGCCGGGAAGGTAGATCGGTCCCAAGCCAAATCGCACCAAACGGTCACAGCTGAGCGGACGGTCTCTAATTGAGATTAGGCGACTCGAGCCTTCCAATCTATCATTGGCAGTGCGTCCGAACAGGAAGTTGAGATTTGCTAAGTTGCATGGCGGCGAGCCTATACTCGAAGCGTCAAAGGGAGATTTCGATGTTCGTCAAATCAGCTGTGCTGAGCCGATCCAGCCTCGTCCTGTCTCTCGTCTTTGTGATTTGTATGCGTATAGGCTGTGAGGCCCAAAACCAGCCGACAAAACCAAATGCAGTGACCGTTGGCTCCGGTCACAGTGAACGGCAAAGTGCTTTTCAGCGTAGAAGGTGTTCTGTCGTTTCCAGCCGACGCCAGGGCTTCTGCAATCTCCAGAAGAATTCTGGATCTTTCAAAGAATGTAGTTTATAAAGCCGGGTCCATTTCAGTTGTAGACACAGCAGACTCGTCCGATCTTATGGCAGGCGATCTTGTTGTGATGAGTGTTACCGACCTAGATGGAAAATTGGCCGGCCAGAGTCGACAAACGCTTGCCCAGGATTACGCTCAGCGGATTGATACTGAGTTGACGGCCATGCGTCACGAATACAGCCTCAAGAGCCTCATTCTTGGGGGTGTCTATGTCATCCTCACCACCCTCGCTCTCATCGTAGTTTTGAGACTTTTTGGAATCATTTTCCGAAGACTTTACGGGAAGTTAAATTCTTGGCGAGGGACTTTGATCCCTTCGTTGCGCATTCAGAAGTTCGAACTCCTTCCGGCTGACAGGATTGCTGACTTCGCAATCGGAATGGCAAAGCTCTTACGGTTGGCACTCGTTCTTGTGGTGTGCTATTTCTACGCGTCGCTGGTGCTCGGATTCTTCCCCTGGACCCGGGGCTATGCTCGGGTTCTTCTAGGCTACGCGCTCTCTCCTTTGAAACTGGTAGGCGACGCCGCGGTCGCATACCTGCCCAATGTGTTCTTTATTGGCGTGATTCTCTTGATCGCGTTCTATATTGCGAAATTCGTGCGGATCATCTTTGACGAGATCGGCAAGGGAACAATCGCGTTTCCAAACTTTTATCCAGAGTGGGCAGAGCCGACCTACAAGATTGTCCGAGTCCTGATTCTTGCTCTAACCGTGATCGTGATCTTCCCCTATCTGCCAGGGGCCAAATCCCCGGCATTTCAGGGTGTCTCTATATTTCTTGGCGTCCTTCTTTCTCTCGGATCTACATCGGCAGTTGCAGATATCGTCGCGGGTGTAATTCTGACCTATATGCGTGCATTCAAGATCGGTGATCGCGTAAAGATCGCTGACACAATAGGCGACGTGATGGAGAAGACGCTCCTGGTCACACGAATCCGAACAATCAAGAACGTTGAAATCACGATCACAAATTCAATGGTGCTGAACAGCCATATTATCAATTTCAGCGCTTCCAAGGATGATGAGAATCTCATTCTTCATACTTCGGTGACCATCGGCTACGATGCACCGTGGCGCACCGTGCATCAACTCTTGATCGATTCCGCACTTAGCTGCGAAGGCCTTCTGAAGGAACCTAGGCCATTTGTATTTCAGACAGCCCTCGATGACTTTTACGTGCACTACGAGATAAACGCGTTTACGGATCAACCCAAAAGCATGGCAAGGATCTACTCCGACCTGCACGAAATGATACAGGACAAATTCAACGAGGCTGGAGTGGAGATCATGTCCTCCCACTATGCCAATGTCCGCGATGGAAACCGCTCCACCATCCCGGACGATTATTTGCCAAAGGATTATGTTTCGCCTTCGTTCCAGCTGGGCCTGAAGGATGTTTTGGGAATGGCGAAAGCTGCGACCAAGCCTGAGGGTGAGTAGCACATGCTCGTTTTCAGAATCTGATCACCTCGTAGCGCATTAGTGATCTTGCTTAGATCTAGAACTATCTTTGGCAAAGATGGCGTTTTTCGGAGGCCATTGTGGCACTGAGACCTCTTGGTTTGCAGACCTGAGCAATTCGTTAAAGAATGAGGGTGATCGCAATTTCGCGAAGATCTGGAGAGTCTACTGTTGCCTCGATACTTAACGCTTCCCCCACTCGATCAGATTTATGCTGCGGCTGGCCACCTCATTCGAATTCTGGTGATCCTTATCGTGGCTTGGATCACAACGCGCCTTATCCAAAAATGGTTCCCGCGCCTTCGCAAGCGAATCGTCGCCCACATGGTCCAGCAGCGCGGGGGGCACGACATTGAACTCGAGAAGCGTGCGGTAACACTTAGTGCCATCATCCGCAACACCATGGCCGTCATTATTTGGATCATGGCAATCATCATGGCGCTGAAAGAAGGAGGCTTCGACATCGGGCCCATTCTTGCAGGCGCAGGCGTTGTGGGCCTGGCCGTGGGCTTTGGAGCGCAAAACCTAGTGCATGACGTCATTTCAGGCATGTTCATGCTGCTGGAGAATCAGATTCGAGTCAACGATGTCGCCGTTCTCAACGGCACGGGCGGACTGGTCGAAGCCATTAATCTCCGCACCACGGTACTTCGGGGGCTTGACGGCACCGTGCATGTCTTTCGCAATGGAACCATCAATACGCTTTCGAACATGTCGCACGGCTACTCCTACTACGTCTTCGATATTGGAGTTGCCTACAAAGAAGACACAGACCACGTCATCGATGTCGTCAAGAGTATCGCCGACGATCTGATGAACGAAGAGGCTTTCAAAAGCATTATTCTTGCGCCCCTTGAGGTTCTGGGGGTCGACAAGTTTGCCGATTCCGCTGTCATCGTCAAAGCCCGCTTCAAAACCGCTCCGATTCAACAGTGGACCGTTGGGCGGGAAATGAACCGCCGCATTAAGAAGAAATTCGACGAAGTTGGCATTGAGATCCCCTTCCCCCACACCAGCGTCTACTTCGGCGAGGCAAGCAAGCCTTTTCAATTCCAGACGCAGGTTTCCGACCGTGAGCAATTGAAGGATGTGAGCCAGGAAAGACAGAGGGGGGACAACCGCGAAGCGGATGACGCTGAGTCGCGAGATTAGCTCCTCCGAGTAGATGTTCCTCTAAGAGTCCTGGAACGAAACTGTGGCTAACCTCAACTCCTGAAGGTCCCGCGCGCGCATTCAGTAGTAATCGACGTGTGACTCTCAAATGCAGACGAAGCATGGGGAAAGCCCTGCGCCAGATGCCGGGCACCAATGGGCTCGACGTGGGACTGATCCGCATCAACCACAATGGCGCGCGCATGGACGGACCGACCTACGAGGATACGAACCACCCGACAACGTGAGCGAAGTGGTCGATCATATTCACCAGTTGAAGATGGAGGAGCTGGGTGTGATCGGCATGATGTCTTGCGGCGGCGGTCAGTTTCTGCATAGTCATGACGGCCGTGTGAAGGTGTGAAGGCGATGAGGTTCGCTTTTCAGAATGCAGACGTGGACTGCGCGACAATGAAGCGCTCGTTCCAGATTTTGCCATCAAATAGCGGGTGCGACAGCTTGTCCGGGTTGCTGACTCATTTCTCTCGGACGAAGATCACGGTTTTGCTGCCATCCTTCAGTGGACTTACCAGGCGCACCCGTTCTCCCTTGCCGAGTTCGACTTTCGCTCCATTGACGACGCCAATGGAGGTCTCTGCAACTGTTTGCGGATCGATTAGGAAGGAATGGATCGCACCCTGTTTGTCACGCACCGACAGCTTGTGATTGTGGTCACCTTTCGCTATGAATCCAGTTTCCGTTTGGTCGGTGGTGAGCGGCGACAAGCCGAGATCCACCCGCGGAGGAAATGGAGAAGTCCCTCAGGGGGCTTGATCCACGCGTCCGCGAGAGTGGGACGTGAGTGCTCTTTTACCAAGACGTTGAGGCCCCGGTGGGTCAATGCTCCAAATGCATCTTCATCGGTGATGTCATCGCCAAGATATGCCATGGCCCCATCCGGTCCGATGTCACGCAGTATCGCCCGAACCGCGTCCCCCTTGTCGATCTTCGCAACCCGAATCTCTATGCCTCCGTCGAATTGCGCGAAACGCAAATCGGCTCGGTCCGGAATCATCGACCAAATGTGACGCATTCTTCGTAGGATGTTTTCCGAAAGGTGCTCTTTGCCCCGCCAATGGATGGCAATGCTGGCCGTCTTGTGTTCTGCGAGCTTCGAGTACCCCTCGCATGCGATCAATTGACTAGCTGTTTCGATCGCTGCTAGCAGGCGTGCGTCGATTCTGGCGATCTCGTGAGACCCGTCGGCTCTTAGTCTCTCGACTCCATGACAGCCCCATACCTCGATGCCACTAAATCTCAACAATCTGGGGATGTCAGTTGCCTGACGGCCTGTGACGATCACCAGCCGCGTGTCCGTTTCGCATTGAATGCGACGCAAAGTGTCGGGAATCTCTGGATAGGGATAGGCTTGCGCCGGGTTGCTAGTGAATGGCGCAAGCGTTCCGTCGTAGTCCAACAACAGTGCGCGTGACCGCGCATGGGATAGACGTGAGAAGAATTCAGTGATCCTGGTGTTTATAGAAAAGGGCCTAATAGACTCCACATTGCGCATTGCATTTTCCCCCTGAAATGCTGAACGGGACCACCCCGTTGATAGATGTAAATACTGGAGGCTTGATTGAAGAGGGGGCGCTTTAGCAAAGCAGGCAGCACGATAGCTCAGCGACGCAAACTCGGTACGGTATTGAAATGTCGCACATTGGCGCGCTAATCGCTAGAGGATCTTTTAGAAGGCAAACGAGGATCCGCACAGCAAGGGAGATCACTGCAACGATGAGACTCAGCCACAGCTGTGCTCGCAGCGCAGACGGCTGGATGTCGACCACCGGAGAGATGAAGATAGCGAGAATGAACAGAATCGCAAAAGCGACAAGGGCAATGATTAGGATCCTCTTCATCATCTAAAATTATAACACTCGGGATGTTGGACGGAGAGTCCCTAGCTTCATCGGTTTGCAGGTGTCAACTAAGTTGGAGCGCGATATCCGGCTACCGGTTCTCACCAGGAAATCCGTCAGTTCTTCAAGCAACGGCGCATGAATGGAAGGTGGCGGCAGTATGCGGTGTCTCTCGGTTTTGCTTGTATTAGGAATTGCAACCGCATTGCCTGCAAGCATACCCTCTGGATCAATCGATGACTTTATCGCTACCGAGATGCCGATCTCTGGAACTCCGGGCGTCGCCTATGCGGTAGTCAAAGACGGTGAGATTCATGCAGATGCGCGCGGCGAGATTCTGATCGGAAGCGGCAGGAAGGTCACGCCGGATACCCCATTTGTGCTTGGCTCAATCTCCAAGAGCTTCACCGCAATGGCCGTCATGCAACTGGTGGAGGCAGGCAAGGTCGACCTGGATACCGGGATTTCGCACTATCTGGATGTGTTTTCAGGCCGCCCCTCCGGCGCAATCACAATCCGCCAACTGCTCAGTCACACCAGCGGCTATTCAACATTGCAAGGCAACCAGCCCCCCGTCGACGGGCCCCAGAGCGAGGACGCGCTATTGCGTCAGGTCAAGCGGATTGCGCAATGGACTCCTGCCTACAAGCCCGGAGCCAAATGGGAGTACTCAAACGCAAACTACCAGATTCTCGGCGCTCTCATTGAATCTGTCAGCGGCCTGGATTATGGGAGCTACATCGAGACAAAAATTCTCGAACCTATCGGCATGAAGCACAGTTTCGTTGCCGACGGACAAAGCCATGACGAAATGGCGACAGGTCATCTGCCCTGGTTTGGCACCAGGCGCCCCATCAAAGGAAGCGCGACCGATCGTGCGACTGCTCCGCAGGGCGGCGTCATCGCGAGCGCCCGCGATCTGGCTCTCTACCTGGCGGTCATGATGAATGGCCAGGACGACGTCATCAGCGCAAAGGCAAAAGCCACCATGATGCACGCGGCCAGCGCGGCGTCGCCATTCTATGGATTGGGCTGGTTCGTCGATACCGAAAAGGGAACCGTGTACCACTCCGGCTCCAGCCCCGGAGTCGAAACGCTCGCGACCATGGTTCCGGCAGAGAGGAAAGGCGCTGTCGTCCTTGTGAATGCGGGGAGTGGAATGGGGTTTGGTGAAACTATGGAACTCCGCAGCGGCATCACCGCCAGGGCCCTCGGCCTGGATTACGCTGGCGAAGGGAGCCGCTGGCAACAAAAAGCTTTGTTTGTCGGATTAGCTCTCCTGCCCCTTGTGTTCTTATCCAGCATGGTCTGGGCATGGTTTCATCGCGATGCACTGCGTGCCAAATCCGGCGCATTCGGCTTGTTCAGCCTGTGGTTTCCCCTGCTCACGACGCTCGCGATGGCCTGGTTTTTCTTCTACCTTATTCCGCGGCTTTTTGGCGTATCGATGGAGACTCTGCGTCTCTTCCAGCCTGATGTGGCGCTAACGATGGTCGTGAGCGCAGTGACGGGAGTGATGTGGGCGGTGTTCAGGCTTGGCGTGGCCTACAGCGGATCCAATTGGGCTTGAGTGAGCGGCCGCCAGATGCGTATCTGTCAGAGAGCTATGTGACTCCATCGTTTCAGATAGGGTTGAAGGAGGTTTTCGGAATGGCGAGGACCCCAGTCGAGCCCGACGCCCAGCAATCAAAACCACAGCACCGTCGGCGTCTAGCTCAACGGCGGAATTCGATACCGGATAGGCGAAGACGGGATACGTCCCAGTTTGCTACTCATCGCCGTCAAACCGATCGTTGAAGCAGTATCGTGAAACCTCTGGTAGCTGATGGACACGGCGCTCGCCTGGGCCTTGAGGTCCTGAAGGGTGACACGAGGCTGGAAGAGTGAGGCTTTATGGAAGAGACGGTCAAGACATTTCTCTTTAATCCGACTGTTGGAAAAATCCTCTCAGCGGCGATCGCGGTGATTATCGTCCTTACGATCTCCCACTTTCTCCAGCGATATATCGGTCGTTCCATAACCGCTACTGACACACGTTACCGCGCTCGGAAGTTCGTGAACCTCCTCGGCTACGTGGTGGCTCTGTTCGCAATCACCATTGTGTTCGAAAATAAGCTGCGAGGATTGACCGTGGCATTCGGGGTTGCCGGCGCTGGAGTCGCCTTTGCGCTGCAAGAGGTCATCGCGAGCGTGGCTGGATGGGTCGCAATTTCCGTCGGTAGGTTCTACTCGCCTGGTGACCGCATTGAGCTCGATGGGATCAAGGGAGATGTAATCGACATTACGATCTTGCGAACGACCTTGATGGAGGTCGGCGAGTGGGTGAACGGGGATCTTTATACGGGGCGAATCGTTCGAATTACCAACAGTCATGTCTTTAAGGAGCCCGTCTCCAATTATTCTGGAGACTTCCACTTTCTCTGGGACGAAATCACTCTTCCCGTCCGTTACGGCTCCGACTGGAAGCTTGCCCGCACCATGCTACGCGGCCTGGTAGATGAAGTGCTGGTGGACTACGCGAATCAAGTCAAGGAGTCCTGGAAGAAGATGGTGCGGGAGTACCGCGTTGAGGATGCAAATGTGGAACCCATGATCACCTTGCGAGCCACAGACAATTGGATAGAGTTTACTGTGCGCTACGTGGTCGATTACAGAAAGCGACGCTGGATGAAGGACCACCTCTTCACGCGCATTTTAGAAGAGGTCGACAAATCCAATAACCAGATTCGCCTCGCATCTGCAACCTTTGAAGTTGTAACGGGGTCAACGCTGGATGTTCATCTTTCGGGCGGACGCGATCAATTGTTCAAGGAACAATAGGCGAAGCTCGAGCGTCCTCCTAGGAACTTGTTGAAATAGGTACCTGATCTGCGGCGTTGAACCGGGACTGATCGTCTTATGGATATGCGTGGAGACGAGCGTGTTCAGGGCGGGATGTTCAGCTATGTATCGTTGGAACAGCGAGTGCCTTCGGATCATCCGCTGCGCGCGGTTCGCAAGGTGACCGACACTGTGCTGCGCACGCTGAGCCCGGATTTCGACGCGCTTTACGCGGACTCCGGTCGACCGTCGATTGCGCCTGAGTACATTCTGCGTGCATTACTGCTGCAGGTGTTTTTCTCCATTCGTTCTGAGCGTTTGCTGGTTGAGCAGATCGATTACAACTTGCTGTTTCGGTGGTTCGTGGGGCTTGGCATGGATGACGTGGTGTGGAACCACGCGGTGTTCTCGAAGAACCGCGACCGTCTTCTGACTTCGGAGGTGGCGCAGCGGTTCTTCAGCGAAGTGAACAGGCAGGCCAAGAAGTTCATGTCCGACGAGCACTTCACCGTCGATGGCACTCTGATTCAGGCCTGGGCATCGCAGAAGAGTTTCCGTCCCAAGGACAGCGCCGGGGATGGCGATGGGACCAACTTCCATGGGCAGAAGCGCAGTAACACAACGCACGAGTCCACCACTGATCCCGATGCGCGGCTCTACAAGAAGAGCTATGGCAAGGAGTCGAAGCTGAGCTATCTGGGCCATGCGCTGGTGGAGAACCGCAACGGGCTGATCGCCGCGGCCATGGTCACCCATGCCGACGGATTCGCGGAGCGCGACGCCGCACTGTTGATGCTTCGCAGCAAGCAGATGGGGCGCACCCGCCGCATTACTGTGGGCGCAGACAAGGCCTACGATACGAAGGATTTCGTGAGCACGGTGCGAGAACTGAACGTGACCCCGCACGTGACTAAGAACGACAACAACCGCGCCAGCAACCTGGACCGCAGAACCACGCGACAGCCCGGCTATGCCCTCAATCTCAGCCGGCGCTGGTTGGTTGAAAAGAGCTTCGGATGGCTGAAGCAGACCGGGCCACTGCGCCAGACCAAACTACGTGGACTGAACAAAGTCGATTGGCTGTTCGTCTTTAGTTGCGCCGCACATAACCTGTTGCGCTTGCCTCGGCTACTCCAACATCAACAACCGCCAACGATGAGGGCGCAGTGTGCCTGAACCAGGCAAGATGCCCCGGGGAACGATTACCCGGGCACCCGCAACCCCGCATCAGCACTCACGAAAACGCGATTTCAAACCGATCCGACGAGAAACTCGCAACAGATCCCCGCCAAATACGCGCCATTGATCCGAATTTCAACAGGTTCCTAGGAGGGCAGGTGCCATCGAAGAGGGCAATGCCGTGGTGCCTGCACCGCTATCTGACAGGCCAAGGTTTGCGTCGGGCCTGGTAGATTCTCTTCTTCTTCGGGCCCCTCTTTCTGAGCTTTGTCAGTTTTTCCAACGCGTCTTCTTTGACTGAGGCGCCCTTCTTCGCGACAACGGAGGTCTTTTTGACCAGCGCCTTCTTGACCATTGTCTTCTTGCCTAGTGACTTCTTAACCACCAATGGCGGCTTTGAGACTGCCGCCGCCGGTGCTTCCTTTCGCCCGAAGAAAGTAGTGAGTGATCGTTGCATCTTCCTAAGGGCCTCATCAACCGCGGAAGAGATCTTCGTAGCTTTTGCGCTCGCAGTTCGTGGTTGGGCGCCCGCCGGGCGAGCCTCAATGAGGCAACGCTTATCCGCTTTGCCTGACTTCGTGTTATTAACGTCAGTGAGATGGACCTCAACCCGAGTAAGCCTGATGGCGAACCTGCCCAAAAGACGGCTCACTTCACTTTTCACAAATTGCATCAAGCGTGCGTTCACTGCAATCGAACTGTCGCTGTTGACTTGAATCTTCATATAATCCTCCTGCGCGGTGCGACATCTTATTAAGATGAATTACTTAGTTCGGCTCATTTAGCGTTCTACACCGGTCGAATAGAAAATAACGGGCTACAGCTCTCACGACGTTGCTGTTTTGAATTGTCGTCGGGGACGTGGTCTGTATACTTGCGCAGGTCGGTGAAAAGGCTGGAGGCGCTCTGCGATGCCACGGAGTAGTTGTGCTTTTCTGCATCCACGTACACTAATGCTAATCGCGACCTGAAAGTGCTGATCGCGAGGTGGTTCTGTGTCTTTTCTCAGCTCACTCTGCAGGCTTTCGTTACTTTGCACTATTGTGGAGTTCCTCCGGTATTGAGGGACAAACCCCAAAAGAAGCCCAACGATGAGCGCAACAAGTACGCTGATGGCCGTCGCTTTTGCAGAAAAGTTCATTCAAGTTCCTTCGTGATCGACAAGAAAGCAGGGACCCTTGCTGCCGGATGGAAATGGGACTATAGTCCGGTATCCAAGCTGGTCGTTCGAGAGCTTTTGGCCAAAAAGCAGACTCACAACTCAAGCCGGTTGAATTTACAGGGAGTGCCTGATCTAGGGATGGCGTCGGTCCCAGTCGTCGCGATCGTGGTAGATGGCAATCGAAGAGATCCGATCGTTCCAATCTCTCGAGACATTGTCCGGAAGTCTGATATGCGTCAGGTTGTCCACATCGTGATCGATCTTGAGGTTGATCCCGTCAAAATTAGCATGGTTGAAGATGCGGACGCGAGCTCCACGAATTAAGCGGATTGAACTGATTCTGTCGTTGAATCCTGCTGGCATCGAAGGCCACCGATCGCCCAGCTTCAGACAGAAGTAGTCCCCTCTGAAATATGCATCTTTATAAAAGCACGCTCCGACTTTTGGCGGTCGCGGCTTGCCCCACTGCCACTGAGCAAATACAGGTAGGGATGTGAAAATTAACAAGACAAAGGTCAGTGCAAAACGTAATCGCATAGTGACTCTCTCTCTGGATATACCGTTAACGGGGCAATAGGTTCGGCTTATCTTGGTTGCGGTCTTTATTGAGTCGAATGGAAATAACGGGCCACAGTTCCCACGAATTTCCGCGCGCTTCGTGGAACCGGAACTTCTCCACGCAAAATCTCTTCATAGGTTTTCGAATGTCCACCGTAAAAGAGATTCGTGTCATCGGTATTCTGCGAGACCACAGCGCCGTTCAGGTCGACGCCTGCAAACAGTCCCTTCGCTCTTGAATAGCTCAGCAATTCTGCATTTAGCAGGACGTCTGTGGATGCGGTTGCATGACGTCCGACTGGCCCTGCAGCTGCCGAGGCGTCCGCACCAATCTTGAATTTCGAATGGAGCAGATCCTGAAATCCTTTGTCGTTTACGGCCACGAGAACGAGATCTGTGGCTTGGCCGCCGATTTGGAAGCCAAAGCTGCCGCCGGCAAGGCGGATGAAAACTGGCGCGCTCCAGCCTTTGGGTGTTCGACATGTGACAACGCCCTGGCCGTAGGATGCCCCAACAATGAAGGCAGCCTTCTTAACGCTCGGAATTACGGCAATGCAGTCGGCCTTGCTAACGATGGAATCGGGAATGCCCCCATCGGGAGTGGACTCAATATCGTGGATCACATCTGTAGCGGACGCGAGGCGGATGTTCAAATCCGACATATTCTGCGCCGATATTGGCAATTGAGCAATGACAACGATAGCAATCGTGATGGTCCACCGGTTGACGTTCATAGAATCTCCTGTGCGCCGAGTTCAGCCGAGTAGTGGCCCCGCAAATGCGCGCTCTTCCGTTGTGTACCTAGCTGGGACGGAGTGGATCAATTCAGAATCTGATCGAATCACCCTACGCCTCGTTGGGGTAAATGCCGTCTTGCAGCAGACAATCGGCTGATGTTGAGAATGTTCGCAGCACCTAAGGAATCAACAAGATTACAAAGGCATCCGAGTTCCGGACCATTGTGGCACCGGATGATTCTGACTGTCGATTGCGACACAAGTTTGCTGGATCTTTGACACTGTAGGAGAGTAACAAAGATTTCATCGCCGAACTGAGCAGTTTTGCTCAGTCAAAGTTATTTCTCGCAGAGTTTGGTATTCGGAGAGGATATTTGTATGAAGAGAGATCTGCTTCGATTCCCGTGCGCGCTGTCGATGATCATGATCGCTGGAGCCCTTCTGAGTTCTCCCCAAGCATCTTTTGCGGTCCAGTCAGGAAACGGAGCATCGGGTGCAATCGCGCAGCCGCAGCAGGACAGCGTGTCAGCTCGCGATGCCGAGGCGCGGCTAAATAAGTCGCAGTTCAACAATGTAAAGGTGACCGTGGACAACGGCGTCGCTACACTCGCAGGGTCGGTCGCCCTTTACGAGTACAAAGCGGACGCCGAGAAGCGCGCAAGCAAAGCCAAGGGTGTCTCTGCGGTGCGGAACTTGCTGGAAGTTAGCGGCCCAGCGATTCCCGACAAGAAGTTGCAGTCTGATCTGGTTGACAAGCTGTCCTATGACAGAGTGGGATACGGCAATGTCTTTAATGCTGTTTCCGTAGGTGTAGAGAACGGAGTCGTGACCGTCGGCGGTCATGCCCGTACTTATGTTGACAGAGACTCGGCATTAGCGCTGATCGCTACTACTCCAGGCGTCAAGGATGTTACAGGAGAGATTGACGTTGACCCTGTTTCACTGATGGATGACCAGATCCGAATGACGGTGGCGCGGGCTGTTTACGGCTATCCATCGTTGAATAAGTACGCAATCGATCCGGCTAAGCCTATCCGCATCTCGGTGCAGAACGGCAATGTGTCCCTATACGGCATGGTGGATTCGCAGTCAGACAAAGACACTGCAAACATCCGCGCCAATGGCGTCGCCGGAGTCTTCAGCGTAAAGGACTACCTGCAGGTGGCCAATCAGCCCAACGAGGCGACGAAGTAGTTCTCGCGCCATTTTGGGACGATCCATGAGTCCACGAGTTCGAATCCATTGTCAATGAGTTGCGAGGAAGAAGATGCCGGTCCACCATTTTAGTAGACCGGCATCGTTACATCTAAATCAAGCGCCCGCTTGGGACAGATCAATTGGCATTGCCACAGATCGAACGTGCAGGTCTCGTTGGGGATACGGAATCTCGATGCCTTCCTGTTTGAACAGGCTAAAGATTGAGAAGTAAAGATCGCTCTTAAGGATTTGTGGTGTGCGAACCTGGTTCATCGTCCAGACGCGCAGTTCGAAATCAAGTGAACTGTCTCCGAATGCCGTAAAGATCACATCTGGTGCCGGATCGGCTAGAACATCCGGATGGCTCCCAGCCACAGAGAGCAACAACCGCCTCACTTGTTCGGGGTCGCTCTTGTAAGACGCCCCGACCTTCAACGTGATCCTTACACTGCGATCGTTGGCGGTCCAGTTGGTGACTCTCTGCGAAGTGAACTCAGAGTTTGGCACAATGATGACCACGTTGTCGTTGGTCCGCACCCAAGTGCAGCGAGCGGAGATTTTGATGACGTCTCCAGCTAAATTCTCGATTTCTACGCGGTCGCCTACTTTTATTGGGCGCTCGACCAAAAGGATTAGCCCAGAGACGAAGTTGTTGATGATTGCCTGAAGGCCGACCCCGATTCCAATTCCAATCGCGCCTCCAAGAAATGCCAGGCTCGATAGGTCTAAGCCCAAAGACTGCAGTCCGATGGTCAAACCCAGGAAAAAGATCAAGTAGCCTATGCCAACTGAAAGTGCATATTGGAGTCCTTGATCCAAGGACGTCCGAGAAAGAATTCGATCTCGAAGCACTTTCCGTCCGAGATGCTATCCGACAGCAAGAAATGCCACAAAAAGAACGGCCTGTACGAAGAACAGGGGAGTGACCTGAAGATTGCCAATTTTGAAATACGATGAGTTCAAAATCCTGCGAAGGATCCCGAGGGTCGAAGGCGATCCGGCAAACAGACCGCGGAACCATGCCCAACCGGCTACGAGCGCCAGCAAGACCACGCCCACCGCAAATATTCGAATCGCATTTTTCATTTTCGGCTCCAACCGCACCCTAGCCCGCTGCTTCCCACCGTAACATCACCAACCTTGGGGTCCATTCACGCCCATTTCCGAGTTTCATTGTGGTAAAAAGTAGACGCGCATGCGAATTCATCGTCCACTTCCGCAATCCCAATCAGGAAGGTTGTGCTCGCTGCTTGAACTGGGACGTTTTGGGACGAGGAATAAAATGAATACGAGGGTACAAAATGAAGCTTGTCAAGATCGGCGCAGTTTACGTCAACTCCGATAACGTCACTTTCCTCAGGAAGATTCAGCAGGTGCATGGTTCGGTCACGAGAATTCATTTTGTGGGGACCGACCACATCGACGTCAATGAGTCCGTGCAGAGCGTCGTCGCAATTGTGAACAAGTCCACGAAATAGACGAGCCGCTTCGCTGTTGCGACAAGGAGCCTTGTGGAGCGCAAAACCAAGCTTGGAAAAGACGACAAGGTTCATTGCCATCGCTACAGAAATAGCGTTCCTCTCGACGATCGATTCGGCCTCGATTCGAAGCTCATTGATGAGACGATTTCACCCCAGGTCGGCTGTGCCCATTTTTGTGCCCACCGCACCTCAAAATCAGTCATAATCTGGTGTGTACGCGTAGCAAACGACAATGAGGAGGGAAGCGATAAACCAAACAAGGGTAGACACTTATAGCAACCGGTAGCAGCAGGGAAGAGAGCGACGTACACGGCTGTTAACCGAAGGGTTGTAGGTTCGAGTCCTACCTGAGGAGCCAATTTATGACTTGGCAATGATTGTTCCCGCTGTATTCTCCCCCGCGCGATGCATTCTGACGGATTAAAATCTTAGCCTGAAATCAATGGAACTCTATCAGAACGTTCCACCAGAGGCGGTAAAGATCGTCCTCGTCCTTTTTTTGTCCTTCCTGATCGGACTCGAGAGGGAAGAGCACAAGGCGGCGGGCGGGGCATATTCGTTTGGAGGGGTGCGCACGTTTCCCCTAATCGGGCTGATCGGCTATTCCATCGCGCTCATTTCGGGGACCCAACTGGTTCCGCTGACGATTGGTTTCGCGGTGATCGCGGGGTTTCTGCTGTTGTCGTATTGGCACAAACTGTCGTCATCCGCGACGGCTGGCGTGACCACGGAAATGTCAGGCCTGGCGACCTTTCTGGTTGGGGCACTTGTCTACTATGAGCATTTCTGGATCGCCACTACTTTGAGCGTGGCCAGCCTGATTCTGCTCGATCTGAAAGTAGCGCTGGAGAAGCTTGCAGTGCGGATCGCTCCGCACGAGATTCTCACCTTTGCCAAGTTTCTGCTTTTGACAGGCGTGATTTTGCCGGTGCTCCCGAACCGTGACTTTGGCGAATTCCACATCAACCCGTTCAAGACGTGGCTAGTGGTGGTGGCGATCAGCGCCATATCGTATGCGAGCTACGTTCTGCAGAAAGTGACCAAGGGGCATGGTGGCATTGTGCTCTCAGCTTTACTGGGCGGCGCGTATTCCTCCACGGTCACCACAGTGGTGATCGCGAAACGCGCCAAACGTGAGCAGCATCCCCATCTGTTTGCAGGGGGAATCCTGATTGCGTCGGGCATGATGTATCTGCGCCTGGCAGTATTGATGGCGATCTTCAGCCGTCCGTTGATGTTGCAGCTTGACGTGCCATTCCTCTCGCTGGCGGCCTTGGCAGTGCTTATGGGATGGCTTTGGTCTCGCCGCTCAGATGCAAGCGCGCCGGCAGTGCAGCGCGAGTATGAGCCGGCCAATCCACTCGAGCTGATGACGGCGTTTCTGTTTGCGGCGCTGTTTCTGTCGATGCTGATTGCTACGCAGCTGGCAGTGACGTATCTGGGACGTGCCGGCGTCGATACCCTGGCGGCGATCATGGGCGTGACAGATGTCGACCCTTTCATCATGGGCCTGACGCAGGCGGCTGGCACACTCACCGCGGTTAAAGTTGCGGCTGTGGCGATCCTGATTGCAGCGTCCAGCAACAACCTGGTGAAGGGCTGTTACGCTTACACCCTTGCTGATCGCAAGACAGGGTTCCAAAGTCTCGCGTTTCTCGTGGGGCTGGCGGTTCTCGGTCTTGTCCCCATGCTCTGGCTGGCACACTGACAAGGTTTCGAACGGCGCGGCCCTCAGGCGAACTGATCGAGGCTGAAACCTAGCTTATAGTTCTCGCCGTGGGCGAGCAGATCCTCCCATGTCACTTCGCGATGCTGCAGGCCGGCCATGCGGCCGAGCATGCAGCTAAGTGCGGTTTCAACGCCGGCTGCGATCTGGTTATGCACGGGGCCGGAGACGATGCTGGCGATGAACGTGCGCTCCTTGTCGCGATCGGCGAATTCTAGGTTGTCGAGGAAGGCGCCGTTGGCGGCAAATTTTCCCGAGCCGGGCGCGGTCGATGTGGCGATCCTGATAGGCCCAGGCGTTGGGGCCGGTTATCGCGATGGGTCCGGAGTACGGACAGGTCGCCGATCCGCTGGCGCCGAATAGCTTCAATCCTGCGTCGAAGAACATTGTCGGTGCCGAACTGCGTGGATGCGAAGGAGAAGTGGACATCGTCTGGATAGGTGTAGTCGACCTGGTAGTTGTCCCAGCAGTCGCCGTAGTGGGTGAGAACGTTGCGGCCGCCGGTCGCGGTAGCTTTGAGCGGATGCGCGCCCAGCATCCAGTTGCAGAGGTCGATGATGTGAATGTTCTGCTCGACGAGGATGTCGCCGGAGAGGGCGCGATCCCAGAGCCAGTTGCGCAGGCGGTATTCGTCGGGGCCTTCGCCTTCTCGCTTCTTCTCAGTGGAGGCGGGAGCGTTGTAGTTGCCGGAGATGGTAACGATTTTGCCGATCGCGCCGGCTTTGATTTTTTCGTCCAGCGCCGCGATGGGCGGGGCGTTGCGGCACTGGAAGCCCACATCGACGCTTTGATTGGGCTTGACGCGCTTGGCAATTTCGAGAGCGTGTTTTGCCTGCATGATGTCGATGCCCACGGGCTTTTCGCAGTAGACATGCTTGCCCGAGGCGACTGCAGCCTCAAGGTGCTGCACGTGAAAGAACGGCGGCGTCGATATTTGGATCAGATCCACCTCGGGAGAGGCGGCGAGTTGTTCAAAAGCGTGCGGACCGCGGAAGAGCAACTTGCTGTCGATCGGCAGGCTGGTCCGAGGCTGGCGTTCAGCTTGTCGAAGTGATCGCGACCGGCGGCGAGATTATCAGTAAACAAGATCGGCGAGGGCGACTATGCGCGCGGAGGTGTTTTTCGCGAACGATGTAGCGACTCCGGTGCCCCGGTTGCCGCATCCCAGCAGTCCGTGACGCACCGCTGAATTCGCTTCGTATCCAAATGCCGACGCGTGGATTGAGTAAGAGCATGCCTGAAACTACCCCCGATCCGGTTTGCAGAAACTCCCGACGATTCATGTGTCCTCGCGATCCAAAGGCTGATCCTGTCCAGCTGGTCATGTCGTTTCAGGCCAGCACTCCATCGATTATTTTCTGCAGATACATCTTCTCGTTCTTCACATCTGCAATCTGCTGGGGGCCGGAGGTCTCGCGCTCGATGGTGATGGCTCCGGTGTAGCCAAGCTTGTGCAGCTTGGTGAAGACGGTTTTGAAATCGACGAGGCCCTTGCCAATGAGCACCTCTTCGCCGAGTTTGCTTGGATCCGTGGGCCATTTGCCGTCTTTTGCATGTACGCTGCGGACGTGGGTGCCGAGAATGTCTACGGCGTCGACGGGGTTGGCCTTGCCGTAGAGAATCAGGTTTGCCGTATCCAGTCCCACCGCGAGATTGGGAAGATTGGCATCGCGAATCACTCGCGACATGGTGGTCGGCGTCTCCTGTCCCGTCTCCATCAGGAAATACTGGCCATTTGTGTGGCAGTGTTCAGCCACCATGCGAATGGCTGCGACTGCCTGCGGATAAAGCGGATCGCTCGGGTTCTCAGGAATGAATCCGCAGTGGGTTTGAACCTGGCCGATGCCCAGTAGTTTGGCGAAGTCCGAAACCTGCGCGCAGAGCATCAATTCGCGCGGCACGAGTTTTGGGGGGAACGACGCCGATCGTGGAAGGGCCCTGCAGAAAATCCCACACAAGCGGTCCCGGGCCGACGACTTCGACGGTAGTGGCGACCAGCTGATATTTGGCCAGCAGATCCGCGATCTGTTTCGCGGCATCGGCGTTGAACTTGTTGATGTAGCCGTCAAGCGAGAGAAAGCAGTTGCTGAAGCCCATGTCGCGAACGCGCTTGATGGTGCCTTCGGGATCATCGTGTGGACTGATGAGCAGACCGACTGCCATGGGCGGCAGTTTTGCGGCTTCGGGTTCAGCAAAAGAGGGAATTGGATAAAGTCCCGTTGAGATTGCGGTTGCAGATGCAGCAGCCAAAAAGCTACGGCGGTCCATGGAGTTCCTTTCTCTGGTACGGCTTTGGAGGAAATCTCCGTTTTGTGTAACGTTTGAAATCTAAGGGGTGAGACCGCGCTTATGCAAGTGGGGGATCGCACAAGCTGCCATGCCATGCGCCGATACAAAATGGATTGATTGAGGCATGCTGTGGGCTGTCAGGACGCCGGAGCATTCACTTCTTCGAGAATCCGGCGAACAGCTTCATCGGCAGCAGCAGTGAGTTCTGGCGACAAATCCATTGAGATCGGTTGCCGGGGATTGATGGTGATGGCATAGAGAATTACTTCGCGTTCTCCGCCTTGCATATAGAAGGCATCCAGCAGGTCCTTCACACCGATGTCGTGGGCCGTCAGAGTGGGAGGATAGTCGGCGGAAAAGCGCGGCGTAGTGCGCGTGACGGTTCCGGGAGGGTTGCCGTCGTCGGTGGCGTCGATAAGGATGATGTGCCCAGCGTTTTGCAGCGGTTCCAGCAGGATGAATCCGCCGGTGCCGCCGTCGAGAGTCTCAACATTTGCAGGAAGGGAATGCTTTTCCAGCGCCCGGACCACATGGACGCCGACACCTTCGTCGCCCATGATGACATTGCCGAGCCCAAGGACCAGAGTCTTCTTCGCGTCAGTAGTCACCTGCACCTCACTCACCCCAGTATCCCTGAAATCTCTAGACCCAGGGTGATTCAGGTGTTGCTTCTATTTCTTACTTCTTGTCTTCCGGACCCTGCACGCGATCGAATTTCCATCCGCCGACGATCGAGGATATGGTTCCACGGCCCTCGATGTAGTCGTGATAGAAGGCGAGGTACACATGGACAACGATAAACACCACAAAGAACCATAGGAACAGGTGATGCCAGTAGCGGACACTCATTTCGCCGCCCATCAAGGGAACGATCCACGTAAACATCCTGGGAATGAACGAATTGCTCATGCTGGAGTAGAGAGCAAAGCCGGTGATGGACTGCGCCACGAATGCCAGAAACGTGAAGAAATAGATGAACCCGGCAAGCGCGTTATGTCCTGTTGAAATGGGTCCATGTAGCTTGGTTTCCAGTACGTCGGCTTTGATTACGTCGATGATCTCCTGGCGCTGCGCCTTCTTCAGCGGGAAAAATGCGTTCCATCGCGCATACTTGTTGCCCACAAATCCCCAGTAGAGACGCGCCAGGAAGTTGAAGACATACACGTACGCGCAAAGAAAGTGAATGAACCGCACTGAGCCGAACCAATACTGCTGGTAGGCTTCCGCCGAATAGAATACCCGCAGCGGCGCACCAATCAGGTAGCCGGTGACGCAAAGCAGCACCAATGCAACCGCATTAATCCAGTGGTAGGCGCGCACCGGCAATTCCCAAACGTACACCCGCCGATACTCCGCCGGATGATTGCCGTTGTTCAACGTCGTTTTTCCTACGATTCCAGTCGCACTCATAGCATCACTCGAAGGAGATCTGGTTGAGGTGCCGGCCCTGCGGATCGTACAGATGCACGGCGCAGGCAAGACACGGGTCAAAGGAGTGGATCGTACGGATGATTTCGACCGGCTCATCGAGCTTCGCTACTGGCGTGCCAATCAGCGCAGCTTCGAAGGAAGAATGCTGCTTCTTGGCATCGCGCGGAGAACCGTTCCAAGTAGTCGGAACCACGAGCTGGTAATTCTCGATCTTGCCATCCTTGATCTTGATCCAGTGAGCCAGCGAGCCGCGCGGTGCTTCCACGAGGCCAACGCCTTCGGCCTCTTTCGGCCAGGTCTTTGGATCCCATTTCTCGTTGTTGAAGGTCGAGGTTTCGCGGGTCTTCACGCGCTCCATCAGTTCTGCGTAGAACTCCTTCAGCCATCCAACCTCTAACGCTGCCGAAAGTCCGCGTGCTGCCGTGCGTCCCAATGTAGAGAAGAGCGCGCCGACCGGAACACCGAGTTTGCCTAGCGTTTGACCTACAAGGTCTTTCACCTGGGTGTTACCGGAGGCGTAGGCAACCAGCAGCCGAGCCAGCGGTCCCACTTCCATCGGATTGTCCTTCCACCGCGGCGTCTTCAGGAATGAATACTTCTCGTATCCTGCTAACGACTCGAACGGCGGTTGCGGTCCCGTGTACTTGATTTCAGTTTCGCCTTCCCATGGATGCAGGCTTACCTGGTCGCCGCCTGCGTAGGTGTACCACGATGAAGCAATGTACTCCTTGATCTCCTGCGAATCCCTGGGATTGACCGGATAAACCTGGCTCAGATCGCGATTGAGTATGGCGCCGCGCGGATACTTGAATGCCTCAGGCTTGTTGTAGCCCTGCGTCGGATACTCACCGTAGCTAAGATAGTTCTTCAACCCGCCGCCCCACTGTGCCCAGTCCTTGTAGAACGAAGCCACTGCAAGCAAGTCGGGCACATACACCTGGTTTACAAACTCATCGGCTTGTGCGATCAGTCGGCCGACCAGATTCAAGCGTTCAGTATTGATGGCTGCCACTTCATCTAAATCGATAGAGCAGGGAACTCCGCCGACGAGGTAGTTCGGATGCGGATTCTTTCCACCGAACACGGCGTGAATCTTTACGATTTCCTTCTGCCACTCCAGTGCATCCAGATAATGCGCAACGGCGATCAGATTCACTTCAGGCGGAAGCTTGTAAGCCGGATGTCCCCAGTAGCCATTGGCAAAAATGCCCAGGCCGCTGGCCGCGAACGCCTTGATCTTGTTCTGCACATCGGTGAAGTGGGCAGCCGTGTTCTTGTCGTAGCTCGAGAACGATTGCGCAATTTCAGCGGCCTTTTTGGGATCGGCCTTGAGAGCATTCACAATGTCAACCCAGTCGAGCGCATGCAGGTGGTAGAAGTGCACCACGTGATCCTGCACATGCTGGGTCGCGGTCATGATGTTGCGGATGAGCTCGGCAGTGGGAGGCAACGTGATACCCAGAGCATCCTCGACGGCGCGGCAGCTTGCCATGGCGTGAACCGTGGTGCAAACCCCGCACACGCGCTCCGTAATTGCCCACGCGTCGCGAGGATCGCGGCCGATGAGAATCTTCTCAAGCCCGCGAATCATCGTGCCCGAGCTGAATGCGTCGGTGATGACGCCGTTTTCCACCACTGCCTCAACACGCAGGTGGCCTTCAATGCGAGTTACCGGATCAACAACAATGCGAGTCATGGGCGCTTAGGACTCCTTCTGGTCATCGGCGTGTACTTCCGCGATGACTTCCTTTTTACGAATATTTGTAACCACGGCATGCGTTGCAACGCCGGCCAGCGTGGCCGCTGCGACGATTGTTCCCACCGTATCCGCGGTACTCTCGATGCCGAAGCCGGGGAAGCTGGAGAGATGCTGATACAGCGGTCCGTTGTCCCAGAACCCTTCTTCGCTGCACCCGATGCAGGGATGGCCCGACTGGATGGGATAGCTCGTGCCGTCGTTCCAACGCACCACCGAGCAAGCATTGTAGGTAACCGGTCCCTTGCAGCCCATCTTGTACAAGCAATATCCCTTGCGCGCGTTCTCGTCGTCGAACGACTCGACGAAAAGACCCGGCATCGTAATTGGCCCGGCGATAGCACGTGTCGTGTACGCGCCGTCCGTAGAACTCCTTTGGCCTGCCGAGATTGTCGAGCGCGGGAAGCTGGCCCAGCACCAGCACGTGCGTCACGATCGCCATCATCACGTCGGCGATCGGCGGGCATCCCGGAACATTGATCACCGGCTTGTCGACGAGTTTGTGGATCGGCGTTGCATGGGTCGGATTCGGCTTCGCAGCCTGAACGCAGCCGTTCGACGCGCAGCTGCCCCATGCCACGATCGCCGCTGCATCCTTGGCAACATCCTGCAGAATCGATTCGGCCGTCTTGCCGCCGATCATGCAATAGACGCCGCCGTCCTTGGTAGGAACCGCGCCTTCGACGAGGACGATGTATTTGCCCTTATTGTTCTTGATGGTGTCCTGCAGGCTCTTTTCCGCCTGAAAGCCTGACGCCGCCATCAGCGTTTCGGTGTAATTGAGCGAGAGTACGTCGAGCAGGGCGTCGGCCACGATGGGATGCGATGCCCGGATGAACGACTCGCTGCAACAGGTGCACTCCTGAAAGTGCATCCACACGACGGCCGGCTTTTCCTTCTTCTCAAACGCCGACACCACCTCGGCTACGCCGCTCTTCGCAAAACCGGCAGCCGCTGCGGCTGCCGTGCAAAACTGAAGAAACTGTCTGCGGCTGTATCCCTTTTGCTCCATCGATTGCCAGATCGATTGCCCCATGCCCACCTCGCTCACAGTCTTCACTCGCTGTGAAGGCGCCGGAATCTTCCCGAAGGCTGATCCACGTCAGTCAGATCACATGTAGAAGTCCAGCAAATGTAGGCACAGTACTTAGGTGAAAACACGGTCGGCTGTGAGCGTCGTCACAAGTGTTGCAAATCACCTATTTAGCGCAGTTCCGGAGCGGCTGTGTGACGCTCCTCACGAATCGACGGGTGAGAAAAAATCGCAGCGGCCTCCGTCCAGTGTCCAAGCGCACCTTCATTCCAGTAAAAACGTGTGCGAGTTGAGCAAAAGGTAACAGCGCGCCTTTGCGGTTGGCGGGATATGATGCATCATGCCCCTCCGTCAAATCAGGGCCCTTCCTCTGGCGGTCTGCCTGCTCCTGGTGGCTGGTAGTGCCCATGCTGAAAATCCGAATTCCATCTCTACCGGCATCCCTGACTGCGCCGGCGATCGTGGAGCAGATGCTGCGCCACAACCGGATCCAGAGCGAGCAACTCAAGCATTACCAGGAGTTGCGCCACTACCAGGTGCAGTACAAAGGGTTTTCGGCCAACCTTGTGGGCAAGATGGATGTGTCGGTCACATTTGATGCAGCGACAGGCAAAAGCTTTCGCATCGTGTCGCAGAGCGGATCGAAGCTCCTGTGCGACAAGGTTCTGAAGAAGGCCGTGGACAGTGAAGTTGAAGCGGCGCACGATCAGGAAGCGACAGCGCTTTCCCCTGCCAACTATAAATTCGAGCTTTCTGGGACCGAAGCCAGTTGAGGGCCGGCCGGCGTACATTCTCGCGGTCCAGCCTATAACGGACAGCAAGTTCCTCTATCGCGGCAAAATCTGGGTGGATGCGTCAGATTTCGCGGTGGTGCAGATCAAGGCGGAGCCGGCGAAGAATCCTTCGTTCTGGATACAGCGTCCGCAGATCACCTATACAAGCATCAAAACAGGCGACTTCTGGCTGCCCACATCGAATCGCAGTGAAACCAAGGTGCGCATCGGCGGAACCGCGATCTTCACGATCGATTATGGGACCTACCAGATCGACGGTGTCGCGTCGAGCACGACCGCAACCCGCTGACAGCACAAGCAATCTTCGCAGGCGACTAAGGCAGCAGTTTGCGGATGACGAACATCGTCGTCTGCTTGAGCGCCTTGCTCGTTCCTCTTTGCGGTCGCACGTCCTCAACTGGAATTCGAGCAGAGGCCGAGTTTCGCAAGCCCTCTTGTACTGCTCGACGAGGTCGATCGTGGCAGCTCTCCAACTGGTGCGGGACGAGTGCTCGCGGGCGGCGTTTCCGATGGCGCTTCGCTTTTCCTCCGAGTCGAGCAACTCGGCGATAATTGCGATTGCCTCATTCTTCCGTGTCGAAGAGGAAACCGCTGACGCGATGCTCGATCATGTCGGGAATGCCGCCGGCGTGTACCGCAACTACGGGCAGCCCTGACGACATGGCTTCGAGGACCACGAGCCCGAGTGTCTCCGTGCGCGAAGGCATCAGAAAAATGTCGCTGGAGGCGAAAGCTCTGGCTAGTTCTTCGCCCAGCAGGAAGCCGGTAAACACGACCGGCAGGCCTGCGAAGTAGCTTTCCAGTGCCTTGCGATGCGGGCCATCACCAACCAGGGCCAGTCGAGCCTGGGGGAATGCCTGTAAAACCGGCCTGAGGCTTTCGATGTCTTTCTCTGCCGAAAGCCGTCCTACGTAAAGGAGCAAGGGCTTCTCCGCATTTCCTTGCGTCAGCCGGGCTCGCATCTCTTCACAGCGGCGCGAGGGGTTGAAGAGTTCAGCGTCGACTCCGCCGGGCCAGAGAGCCACGCGCTCGATTCCGTGGGCTCGCAACTCATCCAGCATCTTCGTGGAGGTGCACAAGTTGACGGATGCTCGATTGTGACGAAGGCGCAGAATCTTCCAGACGTAAGGCTCGAGAAATCCGAGGTGATAGTAGTGGAGATATTTGGGCAAATCGGTGTGATACGAGATCACAAGCGGAAGGTGCAGTGCGCCACCATGAATTCCACCACCGTAATAAAGGCCCGCGATCCCCAGCAGTGCAGGCTCAACCACGTGCAGCACGTCTGGCCTGAAATCAATCAGAACCTGGCGCATGGAGGCGTGCGGCAGGGCAAGGCGGAGTTCTGGATAGAGCGGAAACGAGGAGCTTTTCATCCCCACGATGCGGCAATGCTCGAACTCCGCGAAGCCGCCTTCAGGAGCGAAGATCAATACCTCATGGCCGAGTTCCTTCAGTTGCCTGACGGTCTGACAGAGAGTGGTGACGATGCCATCGACCTTGGGGATGAAGGTCTCGGTAAAAAGGACGATTCGCATCGGGCGGGCTGCTTTGGTAACAGGAATTTCACTGAGGGTATCACGCTCGCGCATGTCGATCAGTAGACGCCTGAAAACAGCGCGCAACACACACTTCGTTGCTCAGCGGAAGCGGTCCAACCCGAACGGGATGATTGGTTTGGGAGTAACCGTCGAAACATTACGAAAAAGTCATCAACAAATCGGCGACGATCTGCTAGGGTTGCAAGTAACTCCCCAATGACGAATTCCGGGCTCTGAAATTGCCTTCCCGATCTCATTGAGCGTTTCGGACGTTTCTGTAATGTTTCGGGGCTCGGCAGCGATGACGCGATTGGAAACCTCATCGCATTCCACCAGCGATCCGCAACGTTCTGCTCATTGGCCACCAGGGTAAAAGGGACAAAATGGCCAGTTCGAGGATTTCGTACCTCTGGATCGACCCACGAGCATCGCAGGGATTTCGAACCGGGATTTCTCTCCACAGCCACACAAACGAGTCCAAAGAGACGTTGAGCTCCCTGGCCAAGTTTGGAAGTCAATATCCGTTGATGCGGCGCTTGATGGCCAAGCTGGAGCGGAAGTCTGAAGCCAATCACGGAATGCGCGCGAACTATAAGGCCAGCTATTGGACGCCTCCGCTAACCCCCAAGCGCGCCTTCGATCTTGAAAGCCGGCAGATCGAACAGCTGGGGATGGCTTCGATCGTTTCTCTTACCGATCACGACAATATCAATGCGCCCCTCAAGGTGCGCTCGTTGCCGGACACCCCGTCTGTTCCGGTATCGGTGGAATGGACCGCACCTTATGGCGAGCAGTCGTTTCATCTCGGCGTGCACAATCTGCCTGCCGCCCGGGCGACTAAATGGATGGAGATTCTCGCTCAATACACAAGCAATCCAAGAGAGGATCGCCTCAAAGAGATTCTTGCAGCACTCGACGCCGAACCGGAAGTGCTGGTGATCTTCAACCATCCCATGTGGGACCTCTACCTGGTGGGCACGCGCACACATAACTTTCTGGTCAACGAATTCATCCACAAATATGGCAAATGGCTGCACGCGCTGGAACTGAATGGACTGCGCCACTGGGACGAGAATCGCAAGGTGCGACAACTCTCTGAGCAGTGGGGCATGTTGCTTATCTCCGGCGGCGATCGGCACGGCCTGGAAGCGAATGCGAATCTCAACTTGACCAACGCAGTGACCTTCTCGGAGTTTGTGCGCGAGATACGGGTTGAGAAAAAGAGCGACGTACTCTTTATGTCGCAATATGCCGAGCCGTGGAAGCACCGCATGTTGCGCTCGGCGGTGGATGCAATCCGGTACTATCCTGACTTTCCACGCGGTTCACAAAAGTGGGACGAACGCGTCTTCCATCCGGACGCCGAAGGTGTTGTCCGGCCACTGAGCTACTTGTGGCCCGACGGAACGCCGCCGTGGGTGATGTCCTGGGGCATTGGACTGGTTTGCTTGATGGGTCGAGGACCTTTCTCGCAATGCTTCCGCATGGCGTGGAGCGAGTCACATGAATTGCGGGAGGCGCTCGGCAAATTTGATGGCGCTGTTTCCGCGTCCCCCTGTCTTGAAGCGCAGTTGCCATGATTGGGTAACCTGGATCGCGCGATATTGCGGAGAGTGTTGCCTCCAAGTTAATGGCGGCGCTCTCCTGTGGATATCCCGATCATGCGAGAGCTCCCCGGCGTCTTCGCAGGTCTCGCACAGACCATTTAGCCTCCCTTGCCGTCAGATTTGAGGACGTGTCGGGCGGTGAGCTGGAGGCCGTCGAGATAGAGGCCAGTGTGCCGCGGGTCGATGCGGCGAGTGGCGAGCGAGCGGGAGGACCTGGTTTGAGCGAGCTCTGCACGCCAGCGGTGTCTTTGAGAGAAGGAAACTTCAGCGGCCCCTTCCGGGTGAAGCGACTGGCAGCGTAGCGACGGGCGGGCGGTGTGGTAGCGGCAGTGGACCTGTCCGCGGAGTGCGGCGGTTTTGCATTGTGTCCGCTGGTGAGAAGATGGCGGCATTCGTTGAGCATGAGCGGGAACCCCTGTCCCCCCTCCCTTGGTTTGGCGCCATTCGATAAGAATCCTGAATTCATCGGGTTACGAAAAGTGGGTGGCGCTAAGGTTATGTGCACATTGAAGTTGGCTGTAGCTGATTGAGTGGATTTGAGTTAGTTAGGGTCCCCTGCGCGGCTGTCAGGGATCAGGGATCAGTGGTCAGTGCGTCTTACTTGTCCGACCATCCAGGTGAACTGGTCGATTCAAGTTCATTGTGCGCCGGGGATAAGACTCTGCAAAACGGCGAGAAGTTTTTAGCGAAAGGAATGAGGGGGTTGGCGGGGACTCTGCCTTGAAGGGGATTGACAGGTCGCGGCGGAAGACGGCCCGGGGAGATGGGTGTCCCATCCCCGGTCCTCAAAATCGAGGGACCGGGGGCACCGAGACGCAAGATCAAGGTTTAACTACTGGCCAGCGCGGGGTTTGATCAGTTCGTCGAGATAATCGGGCTTGCCTTCTTCGCGGACGAGGTGCGGATAGCGCGGGCCATCGTGGTAGTTGATGGTGGCGGTGCGATAGTAGTCGTCGACGACGACGAGAAGAGTGATTGGCTTTGAGTTATCCTTCGCGTCCTTCACGGCGTCGTTGAGCAACTCCGGAGTAAAGACGCGGCCGTTGACGCCGATGATCTTCATCTGCGACGAGACGCCGGCTTCGAATGCGGGGCTGCCGACGATCGAGTCGGAGACTGTGCCGTCCTGACCGACCTGGAGGCCGATGGAGTAGACTTCGCCGAAATTTCCGCGGCGGCCTTCGAGTTTTGGCTGCTTGTCGTTGTAAGACGACCTTCCATCCGCCGTTCTCGATTCCGCCCTCGGGCGCTTCTTTCGCTGTGGAGTCGAGACGTTTGCGGAAGAAGGCTGGCCCAGTCGTATGGAGCGATGGCGTTGAGCGAATTCACGAGCTGATCGAAGGTGTAGGTCTTGACTTGCGGGCCGTTGTTGGGGCCGCCGTGGAAGGCGTGGCAGAAATCGTCGATCGATTTCTGTCCGTTGGATTCGCTGATGAATGATGGTCGCGACTTCGAGCCAGAGGAGATCGCCTTCATCGTAGTAATCGGTGCCGCGACGCCAGTTCATCCAGCCGCGTGCGAAGCCGAGTCCGGGCTCGCCGGTTGCCGTGTCCTGGAGCGGACGCCAGGTGCGGCCGGGGCGTCCGGGGCCGAGGGATAGCGGCGATGCTGGCGAGGTATTCGTGATACTGATCGGGGGTCCAGAGGCCGCTGCGCGCGGCGAGCATCGGGCCGAGGTAGTCGGTGAGGCCTTCATAACCCCAGAGCAGGTCGGTCTCCATCGGCTTCTCGAAGTCGGGCGTGGTCAGGTCTTCGGGGCGGCGGAACTTGCCGTTCCACGAGTGGACGAACTCGTGCGCGAGCAGTCCGCCGAGCGCCATGCCGGAGCCGGGCCCGAGCAGGACGCGCTCGGGCAGGCGGCTGTCGTTGGACTCGTGATGCTCGAGGCCGAAGTGGGCGACGTGATCGCTGAGGGCGAGCAGGAAGTGGTAGTCGCGATAGTGCCGCGCGCCGAAGAGCTTGCCGGATTCGGCGACCAGATCGGTCATGGCCTTCTTGTCTTTGTCGCTGATGTTGAGGGCGTCTTCGCTGTCGGCGACGAGGTCAAGCTCGTGGTGGATGGGCTCGCCGGGCGGCGTGATGTCGACGTTGCGGTAGTACTGGCCCGCATCCACAGGCGAGTCGACGAGCAAGTTCGAGCGAGATGGGCTTGAAGGTGATTTCATTTTCGCTTTCGTGGGCGACGGGCAGGGAACTGCCGAATTTCCAGCCCTTGGGCAGGATGAGTTTGGCGTCGTAGGTCAGCTTGTCGGACGTGGAGCCGGCGGGATAGAGGACGACCTGGTTCCACTCGAGGACCATGAGCTTGTCGGTGGCGGAAGCGCCGTCGGGCTCGATGCAAGTCGTAGTTGGCTTCAAGGCTGGTGACGCCTTCGGGGATATCGACGTGAAACGTGAAGGTGTCGAGCAGATCGCGCTGCCAGGGAATGACTTTGCCGTTGCCTGCGAACTTGAGTCCGGTGAGGTCGGCGATAGGGCCGTCCGGGCCGTGTTCGCCGGGAATCCATTTGGGGTAATAGAGCGTCAGCGGGCCGGGTTTGACGGGGATGACGAGGTGCGCGTGCAGAATCTTGTTCTGTGTTTTGGTTGCATCGACGGTGAGCGAGATGTTCTGAGCGCGGAGTCCCGACGGTTCCGGCAATGATCCAAATCGAGGCAATAAGTGCAAGCGACGGCAAGCGGCGAAGGTTCACTGGTGTGCTCCTTGAAGGGAAGAGGGGCTGCAACGGAATGATATCAACTGGATCCGTGCGTTCAGGAGCGATCGCGTTGGGGGCTATTTTTGCGGGAGGTCAATTGCGCCGGTGAGGCTGGCAACGCGTTCGACATGATGGCTGCGGCACCAGGATTCGAGGCCTTTGGCGAGGCGTTCGGTGGCGCGCGGATCGGCGTAGCTGGCGGTGCCCACCTGTACGGCGGTTGCGCCGGCGAGCAGGAACTCGACGGCATCTTCGGGAGTGACGATGCCGCCCATGCCGATGATGGGGATGTTGACGGCGCGGGCAGCCTCGTAGACCATGCGCAGCGCGATGGGCTTGATGGCGGGGCCGGAGAGGCCGCCGGTGATGTTGGTGAGGCGCGGGCTTGCGGGTTTCGACGTCGATGGACATGGCGAGGAAGGTGTTGACGAGGCTGACGGCGTCTGCGCCGGCAGTCGGCGCAGATACGGGCCATGTGCGCGATGGAGGTGACGTTGGGCGAGAGCTTGACGATCAGCGGACGCTTGGCGACTGCCTTGCGCGACTTCGTGCACCAGGTATTCGAGCGAGCCGGAGTCGGAGCCGAAGGCCATGCCGCCGGCATGAACGTTGGGGCAGGAGACGTTGAGCTCGTAGGCGGCGATGCCTTCGGCGTCGTTGAGGCGCTCGATGACCTGCATGTATTCGCCGACCGTGTAGCCGAAGACGTTGACGATGACTTTGCAGCGCGGGATAGCGGCTGCAGCGGCGGCAGCTTTTTCTCGATGTAACTCGTCGACGCCGATGTTCTGCAGGCCGATGGCATTGAGCATGCCGGCGGCGGTCTGGATGATGCGCGGCGCGGCATGGCCGGCCATGGGTTCGAGCGAAATGCCCTTGGTGACGAATCGCGCCGATGCGTTCGAGGGAGACGATCTCTTCAAATTCGATGCCGTAGCCGAAGGTGCCGCTGGCGGCGATGACCGGGTTGACCAGTTCAATGCCGGCCAACTGCACTTTCATGTCGGGTTTCACGCGCGGATTTTTCCCTCGGAATGGATGCGACTACTGCTGAATCTCGTGGACCGGCTTTAACGCCTCTTTGAGCACGCGGCCCGTTGCGGCCGACGGAAAATTGACGCCGGCAAGCGACGCAAACGTGGCGGCCAGATCCACAGGCGCCACACGTTCATGATACTCGCCGGGGATGAAGGGAGCCCCATAGAAGGCGAGGGGAACATGGCGATCGTAAGACCATGGGCTGAAGTGGGTTGTGCCGCCCCAACTGCGGATGTCTTCCATCTGGTAGGCGTCGAGGGCAAGCATCACGAACCAGTTTCCGTGGTAGGCGTAGCTGTGAGCGATTTCGCGGCCGAACTCCGTCTGGGGCAGTTGTCCGCCGGCCATCTGCAGGCGGGTATAGACGCCGGCAACCTGCGGGGCGGGCGGGAGGCGCTTCTGCGATGGTTCGGGGGTTGGCTCGGTTGGCTTGAGGATTGGCGGCGGGGCGGGGTTTTGCGCGGCGACAGCCTCGGGAAGGATCGAAGCCAGTTCGTCTTCGGCGGCTTTCTCGTCGATGTGGACCTTCTCAAACGCATGCTTGTCGAGGACGATGTAGGGCAGTTCGGGTTGGGGCATCAGGTACTCTACGTTGGCTCCGGGAGAGTGGCGCTTGTTGAGTTCCTTCTCGAGGCGTTCGTAGAGCTGCTCCATGTTGACCATTGCGGAGTTCATGCCTAGCTTTGCGGCTTCGCCGGGGATGGGAGCGACGCCGTGGTCGGCGGTGAGCGCGAGCCATACGTTGTTGAGTCCCATGGTCTGGTCGAGCCAGGAGAAGAACTGATCAAATTGCTGATCGAGAGCAAGGATCATCTGCTCTTCCGAGTCGGAGTCGGGGCCGAATTGGTGGCCCTGGATGTCGTTGGCAGAGAGCGAAATTATGACCAGGTCGGTGACGCCATGCTGGCCGAGTTTTTCGCCGTTGATGAGGGCCTTGGCGAAATCGAACTCGTAGCTGTTGGCGGCCGGGGTTCTGCCCACCAGATCGAAGAATTGTGTTGTGCCTTCGGCGTTGGCCTCGTGCTCGGCCTGGGCACGGCGGCCGCTGGCATTGAAGGCCCGAGCCCACTCGGGCAGATGCTCCATGTAATAGGTCGATGTGGTGAATTGGCCACTCGAGTTGTCGATCCAGAAGGCGCCGTTGGCTGACTGCCCCGGCGGGCAGAATCGCAGCGCGATCTTTCAGGGAGACGCCGAAGACTCTGGCGCGGCCCTGGGTGGCCAGGCGCAGCTCGTCGCCGAGCGTTGTAGCGCGGAGATTGAGCGGTGATGCGCCAACGAGGAACTTTTGCTGCCGTCGATGATGCGCCCAGGGGCATTGGCGGGGATGGAGGATGCTGGGATGTCGACGAGTTGATAGCGCTCGTCTTCGACGGAGCTGACCTTCTTCGTGTCGGAACGCGATGCATCCCACCACTCATTCGACTCGATGCCATGACCGTCTGTGTAGGCGCCGGTGCCGATGGTGGCGTGGCCGGGGGCAGTCTTGGTGTTGGCGTAGTCGTAGTAGCAATCGGTGAACCAGGCGCCCTGATCCATGAAGAGCTTGAAGCCACGGCCTTTGAATTCGGCGCGATCGCGGTTGAGGTAGTCGCCGCGGAACTGGTCGATCACGATGATGACGATTAGTTTGGGCTTGCCGACATACGCTTGCGACCAGGCTAATGTTTGGGGGTAGATCACAAGGACGGCAAGGACACATAGAAGGAGCAGGCGGGACGAACTACGCAAGGTCCGAAGCATGGTTCAATTCTAAACATTGGATCATTAAAACCATGCAACAGCGGGCGGCGCGTTTTACGAGAGAAGCGGGATTCCGCAGACGCCCTGCGACGAGATCGGTCGGGCCTTACTCGTAGCGCAGGGCGATTGTGGGTTGAACATGTGCGGCTCTCCGCGCAGGAATGAGGATGGCGACGGCAGCGGTGGTCAACAAGACTAGCGAGACGACCGCAAACGTCAGGAGATCCGATCCGCTCGTGCCGTAGAGGACGCTGGCGGCGAAACGGCCGACGACGAGGGCGATGGCTAACCCGATGGCAAGGCCGATTGCGGTGAGGGTCAGACCCTGGCGGAGAATCATCTTGAGTACCTTGCGCGGTTTTGCGCCGAGGGCCATGCGGATGCCGATTTCGCGCGTGCGGCAACGAACGGAGTAGCTCATGACACCGTAAAGTCCGATGGCTGCGAGGGTGAGACCAACCGCGCCGAAGATTCCAAGCAATAGAGCGGAAATGCGCGGGAGGAGCAGCGATTTGTCGACGTGTTGCTGCATCGTTTCGATATTGAAAACCGCCATGTTGGGATCGAGTACGGCAATCTGCTGGCGTACAGATTGCGCCATCGCTCCGGGGTTCACGGATGTCTTAACGATGAGCGTTGTTCCGAAGAAGCTGTTTGCTTTTTCAGGAGCAGCATTAAGAAAGAGGTAGATTGCATTGGAAGGTTTTTCGCCAATCGTGCGCTGTTTCGAGTCGCGGGCAATGCCGATGATGGTGTACTGGTCCTTGTCGTGATGTATAACGCGACCGATCGGATCCTGGCCAGGGAACAGATGCGAGGCCATGGTTTCGTTGATGATGGCCTCGTGCTGGTCACTGGTCTGGAGAACGAAATCGCGACCGCGGAGTAGTGGAATGCCCATGGACGTGAAGTAATCGCTGCCAACGGTGTTGGTATCGGCATTCACGTTTTGTTTTGGATGGTCTTTCGAAGCTTCAGCTTCGTAGTTGCTGCTGTTCGCGCCGATGCTGAGGGGAACCACTCCTACGAAACTTACGGACCGCACACCGGGAAGAGCTGAAACGCGCTCGCGCATCTGGGTCAGGAACTGCCGGGTTTTGTCGTGGGAGTAGTTCTGGAGCTTGGGATCCATCGACATGATCAGGACGTTGTCGGACTTGAAGCCAATGTCGATCGAGGAGGCGTTGCCGAGGCTGCGCAGGAAGAGTCCCGCAGTTGCAAGCAGGACAAGCGAAAGGGCAACCTGCACAACGACGAGAGTATTGCGCAGGCGGGAGCGCGCGGAGACTCCAAACAACGATTGGCCGTCTTTGAGAGCGTCGACGAGGTTGGGCCGCGAAGCACGGAGGGCTGGGACCAGTCCGAAGATGAGTGCAGTGACGATGGAGAGGCCAAGCGTGAACAGGGCTACGCGCCAATCGACGTTGAAGTTGAAGACAACCGGGAAGGGAAGTGGGAGCTGAAAGTTGGAAATGGCGCGAGCGGCTCCGGCGGCAAGCAGAAAACCGACGCCTGCACCGGTGAGCGAAAGGATGAAGGACTCCAAGAGAAGTTGTCGAATCAACTGGCGGCGAACGGCACCCATAGCGAGGCGAATAGCGATTTCTTTCTGACGGCTTATGGCGCGCGCCAGCAAGAGGTTGGCGACGTTGGCGCAGGCGACGAGCAAGACTAAACCGACGACGACCATCAGCACGGCCATGAGGGTGAATGCCGGTGTGGCGGAGCCGGCGATGAGTCCGCCGGCAGTTTGCAATGTCAAAGTCTCATGGTTTTTGTCGTCTTTGCGATAGGTGTTGTCCAGTCGCTTCTTGATGACGTTAAGCGCCACTTGCGCTCGAGAGCGGGCGATGCCGGGCTTGAGGCGGGCATTCAGCATCAGCCATTGATTGTCGCGCTTGGTTCTGTCTTCTCCATCGGAAACCAGGTCGTGCATGATCTCTTCTGAAACGGTGAGAGGCACCCAGAAATCGGAGGAGATTCCGCGATCGACGCCGTAGAAACCGAGCGGCGCGACTCCCACGACGGTATAGTGCTGCCCATTGAGGGCCACATCGTGATTGAGAATGTTGGGATCGGCGGCGAAGCGACGCCGCCAGAGGCCGTTGCTGAGGACCACGACGTGGTTATGGCCAGACTCCTGATCGTCATCAGGCTGGATTGAGCGGCCTAGTGTCATCGGTACTTCGAGCACAGGGAAGAAGTTGCCGCTGACGGACTGTCCCCAGACCCGCTCCGGGTCACCCTTGCCGCCGATGCTTGCGGGGATGAGAGGGAAGTGGGCTGTAACACCGCCATCGAAGATGTCGCCGGTCTGATCGCGATAGTCGATGTAGTCGGGATAGGAGTAGGACTGGCCCTCAGAGAACATCACCATGCTCCCAGGATCTTTGACGGGCAGCAGTCCCCACAGCAGTCCGTTAGCTACGCTGAAGACCGTGGCATTGGCGGCGAAACCCAATGCGATGGAAATGATGACAATGGCAGAAAATCCGGGAGCCCTGAGCAGGGTTCGCATGGCGTAGCGAAGATCCTGGAGCAAGTTTTCCATGAAGGCCTCGGTCGAAATTGTAGTCTCAGCTCCGATATACGCGGGGTGAGGCCGGAAAGTTCTCTAAAAACTGCAGTTGGCGCAAGGCTCGTTGTTTCTGCAGCGTGTTACTATCATCGACAATCTGACTTGAACCGAACTTCCCCGGAGAGACCAGTCCATGGCTAGATTTTCTTCTGTGCTTCGACACGGGTGTGCCGCCCTGTTTTTGACGGCGATTTGTGCCACGTCAACCAACCTCTGCGCGCAAGCGACTTCCAGCACCCCTCCATCCGATGTGGTGATTCGGAATGCGACGGTGATGACCGTTACGCACGGCACGATTGAGCATGGCAGCGTTTGGCTTCACAACGGGAAGATCGCAGGTGTAGGCGGGACGGTAGATGCGCCAGCAGACGCCAAGACGATCGACGCGGCGGGGAAGTTTGTAACGCCGGGAATCATCGATCCGCACTCGCATTCAGCGCTTGGCGACGACGTGAATGAGGCGACCAGCCCGGTGACGCCTTCGATGATGATGATCGATGCGTTCGATAACCGGGATAAGGCTTTATACCAGGCATTGGCCGGAGGAGTAACGACGGAACTGCTGCTGCACGGATCGGCGAACATGATCGGCGGCCAGGCAGTCGTGATCAAAAACAAGTTTGGCTTGTCGCGGGACGAGATGCTTTTTCCGAATGCGCCTCGTTCGATCAAGTTTGCGAGCGGCGAGAATCCCAAGCGCGTCTACGGGCGTCGGGGCGAGGTTCCATCGACGCGCATGGGGAACTTTGAGGTGATGCGCCAGGCCTTTGAAGATGCGAAGGCGTACATGGCGTCGTGGGACGCATACAACGCAAAGGTGGCGAAGGGCGATAAGGACGCGACCGCACCAAAGAAAGACTTGAAGCTGGAAGCGCTAGCGGATGTGCTGCGCGGCAAGTTGTACGTGCAGATCCACTGCTATCGCGCCGATGAGTTCCTGACCGAAGAGGCAATTGCGAAGGAGTACGGATACAAGATTCGCGCCTTCCACCACGCGCTGGAGATGTACAAGGTTGGCGACAAGATCGCGCCGACGGGCACCGGCATCGCAACGTTTGCGGACTGGTGGGGATTCAAGGACGAGGCGTGGGATGCGATTCCATGGAACGCGGTGATGAGCATGCGCGAAGGCGTGCGCGTGGCGCTGAAGAGCGACTCGAACGATTATGTTCGGCGACTGAACCAGGAAGCCGGAAAGATGGTGCACTATGGCGGCGCGACGGAAGAGGAAGCGCTGCGCATGATTACATTGAATCCGGCGTGGATCATCGGGGTGGATGATCGGGTGGGTTCACTGGATGTGGGCAAGGACGGGGATGTCGTGATCTGGAATATGGATCCGCTGTCGACGTACGCGCGCGTGGACAAGGTTTATATCGATGGCGACTTATTCTTCGACAGTTCGCTGCCAGGTTTTGGAACGACGCATTTCAATGGCGCGATGCACGATGCCGGATTCGGTGGCAGTGCCGACGAAGGAGACGAACAATGAAGCCGGGAATCTTGATTGCAGGTTTGGCATGCGCGGGTCTTCTTCAGGTGCACGGAATCGGCCAGACAGAGAAGGCCGGGCCGAATGGTACTGCGGCAGCGCCGGCGAAGACAATCGCCATTGTGGGCGGAAAGCTGTTGACGGTTACGCACGGCACGATTGAAAACGGCACTATTGTGCTTTCGGACGGAAAGATTGTGGCCGTGGGACCGGCGAAGTCGACGAAGATTCCGGTGGGCGCAGAGATTTTTGATGCGAAGGGAATGACGGTCTATCCGGGGCTGTTTGATGCAGAAACTCACCTGGGGCTGACGGAGGTTGCGGCGGACCAGAACAGCAACGACCTTGCGGAAACCGCGGACGAAATCGAACCGCAGATGCATGTCGGCGATGCTTTCCATGCGGAGACGGTTCACATTCCGGTGGAGAGGCTGAATGGAATCACGAACGCGATTGTTGCGCCGGCGTCTGAAGATTCCATTCCAGGGCAGGATGCAGCGATCCAACTTTATGGGCGCGATCGCGATGGAATGCTGCTGCAGCCGGACGTCGCGCTGGCGATGAATTTTGAAGGCAGCGTTCGCAGGAGGGCGAACTTCAACGGACCGTCGAAGTTCCCGACGACTCGTATGGGACTTGCCGCGCAGATGCGGCAGGCGTTTCTGGATGCGCAGGCCTATGAGGTTGAGCGGGCTGCGGCTGCCAAGCAGGATCACAAGGGACCTACACCGAAGCGCGATTTGAAGCTGGAAGCTCTGTTGCCTTATCTGCACGGTGAAAAGCCCGTGGTGCTGGGTGCCTATGAAGGGTACGAGGTGGAAGTTGCGATGGGCATCGCCAAGGAGTTTCACCTGAAGGTGATTTTGAATCACGTGACACACGCGCAGGACGTACTGGATGAGATTGCCTCGTATCATGTGCCGGTGATTGTGGGTCCGATCTATGACTTTCCGCATCCGGATGAGCGGTATGATGCGGTTTTCTCATTGCCGGCTGAGTTGCAGAAGCGAGGCGTGAAGATCGCGATCGCAACGGCGGGGAGCGACGAGGGCGGAAGCCGCAATCTGCCGTATGCGGCGGGGTACGCAGTGGCGTATGGGCTGCCTTACGATGAGGCCTTGAAGGCGATTACGCTCAACCCAGCGGAGATGTTCGGGCTGGGGGACAAGCTGGGATCGCTGGACGTGGGCAAGACGGGGAATGTGGTGGTGGCCAACGGCGATCCGCTGGACGTGAGGACATCGGTGAAGCAAGTGTTTATTGATGGGTATGCGGTTCCGATGGTGAGTCGGCAGACCAAGCTGCGCGACGAGTATATGCCGCTTGCGACGAAGAAACCCTGAGATTCAATCGAGCCATCGTTGGTCCTGAATGCGAAAAGGCGGCCCGATGAAAGCCGCCTTTTCTTGTGCAGGAATCGGAGTTATGCCGTGACGGGCTCGGCTGGCGTTGACTTTGACCGGCGTCAGCCAGCCGAAGCGGTCGGGCTTGAGGCCGTTGGCGATGCCGAAGAACTCGTCGGCGATCGTCCTGGTGATTTCGCCCGGTCTTGCCGTCGCCGATCAGGATGCGGTCGATCGAGCGGATGGGCGAGACCTCGGCGGCGGTGCCGGTGAAGAAGACTTCGTCGGCGATGTAGAGCAGTTCGCGCGGCAGGGCTGCTCGGTGACGGTGAGGCCGAGATGGCGGGCGATGGTCAGCACCCTGTCGCGGGTGATGCCGGAGAGCGCGGAGTTGGCCAGCGGCGGCGTGTAGAGGACGCCGTTGCGCACGACGAAGATGTTCTCGCCCGAGCCCTCGCTGACCAGGCCGTTCACGTCCAGGCCGATGCCTTCGGCGTAGCCGTTGATTTCGGCTTCCATGCGGATCAGCTGCGAGTTCATGTAGTTGGCGCCGGCCTTGGCCAGGGCGGGCATGGTGTTGGGCGCGAGGCGGTTCCAACTGGAGATGCAGACGTCTGCGCCGCTCGTTGCCGGCGATGTATTTGCCCCACGGGAAGTTGGCCATGTAGACCTCGATGGGCGAGCCCTTGGGGTTGACGCCGATTTCGCCGTAGCCGCGCAGGGCGATGGGCCGGATGTAGCAGGGCGCGACGCCGTTGGCCTCAATCAGCTCGACCACGGCGGCGCAGAGCTCCTCGAGCGTGAAGGGCAGATCCATGCGGTAGATCTTGGCCGAGTCAAGCAGGCGCTGCATGTGCTCGGGAAGCCGGAAGACGGCCGAGCCCTGCGGCTGGCGCGTAGCAGCGGATGCCTTCAAACACGCTGGAGCCGTAGTGGACGACGTGGCTCATGACGTGGAGGGTGGCCTGCTCCCAGGGAATCAGGTTGCCGTTGTGCCAGATTTTCGAGGTTGTCTGAATGGGCATGGGGATGGGCGTGCTCCTTGATCACGTCAATGCGCGATTAGGTTAAGGGTACCGCGAATTTGAGCGGAAAGTGTCACGGCGGGCCCTCGAGGCTTCCGGCGGAGGAAGCCTGATGTGCACCTTACCCGCGGCACAGTGCTGGATATCTCACGGTCCAGTGGCCGGCATGTGAACCCAGTTGCCCTGCGGGGCGTTCACTGAGTTGACGACGTCGCCGCGTCCGTTTTCCCAGTAGTTTGAACTTTGTCCGGTCCAAACTTCCTTCGCTTCGCCAGTAAACGGATCGATGGTGGGTGTAACGCCGCGCAGGGCCTGGGTGAAGCTGGTTACCTGGTCTGCCTGTGCCTGCTGGCGCCGCTCGAAGGAATACACCTGATCGCGCATTGCCTGCATTTTGCTTTCAAATTGGCGCACCTGCTGTCCCAAATCGTCCCTACGCTGCTGTTGCCGTGCGCGCTGGTATTGCAAGGCGTAGGCGTCCATCTGCTTCTGCTTTTCGATCCAGGCCGGACTTAGCCTGAAGGTTTGTGCACAATGGAGCAGCACGGCGCGCGCAACCGCAACCTTATCGGGGGGGCTGAGAAAGCTACCCATCGTCATGACCGACCAGATACCGCCAGACTGGGCGGTTTTGGCATAGGCAAACGCAATCCGCTCCGCCGGTCCCGAGCCGCAATGGTAGGCAATGGCTCCTGCGGAAGTTGTTGGGGCCGGGCCCTCGGTTGGAATGTAGTCGGGAACTGTGAACCCAAGGTTGCCGGCGTCGCCTGAGGCATTGTGACAATCCTGGTAAAAGCGCACATGCGAGTACATCACGGCGAATTGGGGGCCGGTTCGGTAGCGCGCCACCATGAGTTGCGCCTGTGCGCCGAGGTCATAGGATTCACCCTCGCGCTGGTGGTAGGCGTTGGGCAGGGTGTAGGTAGGGATGGAAACGTCGCCGAGGCGTACATTGATGCGCCCGTCGGGTGAGAGCAGGTCGACCATGGGTCGCTCGTCGGAGAAGCCCATGCGGAAAAGGCCGCCTCGCACCTTCCAGCCTTGTGGAACTTCGACACTGAAGGCTTGCTCGAAGGGGTCCTGGAAGGCTGCCCAGGCCATTGCAGCATCTCCGATTGTGGATGGAGTGTGAACTGCTATTCCCATGGGAGCTGCTGAACTCGTCGCCGGCATGCAAATGGTGCATCCAGCGACAAGAATCACGGAGAGGGATTTCGCAAAGCAGGAAACCATTCGGATGAGACGAGATCTTTGCTGATAGTCCATGTGCGGTTTCTCCTTTCCTTGCGGCAGTGTGTCAGTCGGGCGAGGGCCGAGCGTATCTCGCGTGGCGAGGAGTGACGAACAATCGCTTGTCAACCCGGGGGAGTGAGATTGCAGTCGTTGAGAAACAGACTGTGGCATAAGCGAAAATGAACTGTCAATAGTTTCGAATGCCCAGGTATGTGGACCTGTTCTTCAGTCGCGCATGTGCTAACGTTCCCTCGTGACCGCACGTAAAAGCTCCCAGAGCCCGAAGGCGACTCTGCCGCGGATGACGAAGGCAGAAGGATTTACACAGCACCCGTTCGACCTGAAGTGGGGCGTGCAGACCAGTGGATTGATTCCTGGGCGATTGCTGAAGACGGGGCACGCGCACGACCGGAATTCGACGGCATATTTCGGCGTCGCACCGTCGGTGTTTCGGGCGCTTTTGAGACGGTGGCAACGGACGAAGCCGGCAGCGCCGATCGAGCGGTTTACGTTTATCGACGTGGGCGCGGGCATGGGGCGCGCCATGTTGCTGGCAGCAGAATTCCCGTTTAGGCGGGTAATCGGCATCGAACTGAACCATCTGCTGGTGAAGATTGCGCAGCGCAATCTTGAAATCTGGCAGGCGGCAGATCGGGCGAAGTCGCCAATGCAGGTTATCTGCGGCGATGCCGTCGACGCGACCTTTCCCAAGGGGCCCTGCGTGGTGTTCCTGTTCAATCCTTTTGGAGCGTCGGTGATGAGAAGGCTACTGAAACGTCTCGCTGATGAGTTTGCGAATCGAGCGGGCAGGCTCGACCTTCTGTACGTGAATCATGAACAGGAGCACGTGATCGAAGGGCAGGCGGGATTCACGCGGCTTTTCCGCGGACGGGAGCGCCGTTCGCACGGCCGATGCCATTGCGGATCACAGGATCATGGCTAACCAGCCGGATGGCGAATATGCGGCGACGAACTACGAAGATTGCTCGATGTGGCATTGGACGGGTAGAGCTTAAACCGCGGAAAGTGTTGACGAATCGACCCCGCAGGGTGGAAGTTGTTCGGTGGGCATCGCGGCCGGAAGAAGCGGAGCACGTCAGATTTCGCAATTGTGGCTGTGGTGCGAAGGAGTACGACTTTGAGAGAGCCGCATCTGATTCTGGGAATCGGGGAGCTGTTGTGGGACATGCTGCCGGAGGGAGCGCGGTTGGGTGGCGCGCCGGCAAACTTCAGCGTGATGGCTGGGCGGCTGGGAAGCCATGCAGCGATCCTGAGCCGGGTCGGTCGAGATGATCTTGGCCGCAAGGCGGTGCATTTGCTCGATCCTCTGCCAGCCGATACAAGTTTTTTGCAGATTGACCCGATGCACGAGACGGGCCGAGTCACGGTCTCGTTCGACAACGGCCAGCCGGCATACACCATTCATCATCCTGCGGCATGGGACTTTTATGGAACTGTCGGATGAGTGGGTGAGGCTTGCTGAGCGCGCCGACGCGATATGTTTCGGATCTCTGGCGCAACGCAGCGTCGAGTCGCGGCAAACCATCCAGACCCTTGCGGCACAGGCGTCGTCGCGGTGCGTTCGCATTTTTGATGTAAATCTGCGGCCGCCATTCTATTCGAGCGAAGTAATCCAGGAGTCGCTCGAGTTGGCGACGGTCTTCAAGATGAACGATGCCGAGGTTGCCCAGGTTCTGTCGTTGCTGGGATTGCCGGGCGAGGATGAAGTCGAAGGAGATAACCTGCGTCTGAGCGCTGAGCGGCTGCTGACGGAGTTCCCGACATTGCAATTGATTGCAATTACTTGTGGCGGACACGGCAGCCTGCTGGTGACGCGGGACGAATGGCATCAGCACGCCGGATTTCCGGTAAAGGTGGCAGACACTATCGGCGCTGGAGATGCATTCACGGCTGCCATGGCGCACTATCTTTTGCGCGGGGCGGAGCTGCCGGTTCTGAACGAAGCGGGAAATCGCTGGGGCGGCTGGGTTGCGTCGCAGTCGGGCGCGATGCCTCCGCTGGCCGACGCGACGCGGGGAGAGATTGAGGCAGTTATCGAGCAGTCGGCGTAAGCTACTTTGTATTGGCGAATCTTCTGGTTTCTGGGTCTGTCGATTGGCCAAAATGTATCGACATATCGTCGACAAGGAACGCCGAAACTCGTACTGTTTTTTAGGGGCCTCGTTTTTTGGCTCCACGGTCACTGCGCATGAAAAGATCTCGTCGAACGGCCAGCAAGCTGGGGCCGCCACCCGAAAACGACCCGTCGGCTCACCTTTCGAAACATCGCCGTGTCTTCGACCACCTGCTGGCCAGTATTCAATCGGGCGAACTGAAACCGGGTGACCGTCTGCCCAGTGAAGCTGAACTTGGCAAGCTGTTTGACGCGTCGCGTATCACCGTGGCCAAGGCGGTCCATGACCTGCAGCGCATGGGGCTGGTCACGCGGCGCCCCGGTGCGGGCACGCATGTTCTGGCAGAGAGCCGGCCAAGTGGCCGAACTTTCGGATTGCTGATCCCCGAGCTCGGGTTGACGGAAATCTTCGAGCCCATCTGTCATGGCATGATGCGAACGCACTTCGCGCGTCCCGATGCTCTTTTGTGGGGTAATTCTTCCGTTTCGGTGCAGGACAGCGCGAAGGCTGCCGAACAGATGGTGCAGTCGTTCATCTCGCAAAAGGTCGCAGGGGTATTTTTCGCACCACTCGAGCTCACCAGTGATAAGGACGCAGCCAATCGGCGACTTGCGAGAGCGCTTGATCGGGCGCAGATTCCGTTTGTGCTGCTCGATCGCTGCTACCTGCCGTACCCGGAGCGTTCGCAACACGACCTGGTGGGCGTCGATAATCGGCGTGCCGGCTACCTGGCGACCTCCCATTTACTCGAGTTGGGAGCGCGGCGCCTTGCTTTCTTCGGCGAACAGATTGCAGCGAATACCGTGGATGCACGCATCACCGGATTCTATGAGGCGTTGCGCGTGTTCAACGTGAAGCCGGGAGCTGAGCCGGTATGGCGCGGCAGCCCCCTGGACGAAGAGTTTGTTCGCAGGATGGTCGATGAGACTCGACCGGAAGGTATTGTCTGCGGCAACGACTTGACCGCTGCGCGCCTGATGCAGACTCTGCTTGGATTCGGCGTCCGTATTCCAGAGGACATCCGGATCGTGGGCATGGATGATGTGCGGTATGCGAGCCTGCTGCCGGTAGCGCTGACTACGATTCATCAGGACTGTGCCGGAATCGGGGCCGTTGCCATGGCGACCATGCTGGAGAGGCTGGAGCATCCCGAGCTGCCCATTCGCGATGTTCTGGTGCCGGTGCGGCTGGTGGTCAGGCGGTCCTGCGGGGCGCATCTCGGGACTGGGGAACAGGAACAGCGTAGCGCGATAGACTCTGCCAATTGATTGGAAGCAGCGTTGCGCGGGTTCACAGATGTTTATCAATCAATGTTGAATGCTCGTCTGATCAATTCCATATTGAATTGCTGCTTTAAGTCCATCGATCTTTATATCTGTTAGCGTTTTGAATTTAATGCAATACCCGGTGACGCTTGCTTTGCCGAGTCCCTGCGCAAATGTCTTGGCTAGGTACTTCTTGTCATTTACTCCCAGAATATAGACGGAAATGCCCATTGTATTTCCACTTAAACCGATTTGATAGAACTCCTTGGTCTTTCCATCGGCGTACTTAATTGTTTGAGATCCATATCCAATGTTTGGGTTGGAAACGGTTTTTCCTTTCTCGTCTTTTCCGTCTAAGAACCACAATTTGCATGTTGGCATCAACGCCAAAATTATTTGATGCAGCTGTTGCATTTCGCTTCGTTTTGGTTCCGGTTGAGTGGCAAGGTATTCCTCAATTTGTTTCTTCAAGTTCATATAAATCCTCTTGGCTTAGCGTTACCAAGCCAGTGCTGCGGGAACCAAGGGATTGGAGTCGGCTTGCCGGGCTGCGCAAATCGATCAGAATGATACCGGATTCTGTCTACTCGTTGCTAGCGCTCTGAAATCCCGGCTGACGACTTCAGATCGGGGCAGCATTCGAGGTGCTTTTCGGTTTCCATCGGTTGGGAAGGGGTGGGTTGAATACAATAACTCTCACCGTGATCATCAACCTGGCCAGGCGCGCGCATGACCATAACTGGGAGCTCGATCCCATCACGCGGTCCCTGCTCGATACGGATTTCTACAAGCTGCTGATGCTGCAGTTTATCTGGAAGCATTTCTCGGACACGCGGGCAACGTTCACGGTGATCAATCGGTCCCACGAGGTGCCGCTGGGAGACATTGTGGATGTGCGGGAGCTGCGCGAACAACTGGAGGCGACGCGCAGACTCCGCTTTCACAAGTCGGAACTGATATGGCTGGCCGGTAACACGTTCTATGGACGGCGCGGGATCTTTGAGCCGGCATTTCTGCAGTGGCTCGAGCGTGATTTTCAGCTTTCGGATTTTGATTTGTCGATTCACCAGGGACAAATCTCGCTTCGGTTTGACGGTCTATGGACCGAGACGACGATGTGGGAGATCTATGCGCTCTCGGCAATCGACGAGTTGAAGACGCGTGCAAGCCTGAAGAAGTTGATCGGAGCTTGAACTCGATATTCTTTATGCGCGGGCGAAGACGCGGCTGTGGGAGAAGATGGCGCGTTTGCGTGGAGTGCCAGGTTTGACGGTGAGCGACTTTGGCACGCGTCGTCGTCACAGCTTTTTGTGGCAGGAGTTCGTGGTGAAGGCAATGAGTGACGTGCTGGGCGAGAACTTCGTAGGGAGTTCGAACACGTACATGGCGTACCTGCATGATCTTGAGGCGATCGGCACGAATGCGCATGAGTTGCCGATGGCGATGGCCGCGCTCGCAGACAGCGACGAGGAGATGAAACAGGCGCAGTACCGGATGCTGGAGCTATGGCAACAGACCTACCAGGGAGAATTGCTGATCATGTTGCCTGATACGTTTGGGACGACACAGTTTTTGGAGAATGCTCCGGACTGGGTTGCGAACTGGACGGGCCAGCGCATTGACAGCAAGGATCCATATATTGCGGGCGACGAATACATCGAGTGGCTGCGAGAGCGGGGCCGCGATCCAAGCTCAAAGCGGCTGATTGCATCGGACGGACTGGACGTTGATTCGATACTCAGCCTCCATGCCTACTTTGGCGGTTCAATTCGAAACAACGCCGATGTTTCAGAATTTCGTGATGCCACGGACTTCTTCGATCCCCAAAAATGGCTGCCGCTGCCTCGCATTCGATTCAGCGCCGGCTGGGGAACCTACCTCACGAACGACTTTCGCGATTGCAATCCACGCTGCGACGACAGTTTTAACCCGGTGAGCCTTGTATGCAAGCTCAGCGAGGTGAACGGCAGGCCGGCGGTCAAGCTTTCAGACAACTACCAGAAGGCGATGGGACCGCTGGCGGAGATCGAGCGCTACCGGCGGATTTTTGGAACAGCAGGCGTGGCCAACGTTCCAGTGACGGTTTGAGAATTTCACAGGAGCTTTTGAACGAGAAAAACGGTAGGATAGGTCGATCTGAGCAAGGAGACGGGGCTTTGAAGAAGATTCTTGTGATAGCAGCAGCGATGGTTTGTCTGGTGATGGGGCGTCCTATTGCGCACGCCCAGGATGCCGGCATCAATGGGAAATGGCATTTTGTGCTGGAGACGCCGGGAGGCGACCGCGAAGTGGATGCCGATCTGGCGGTGGATTCCGATGGCAACGTGACGGGGAAGTGGGGAAATGCCGATGTTGCAGGTACCTACAAGGACGGAAGCCTCACACTGGAATTTCAGTTCACTTCGGAAGAAGTTGGCGCGACAGCGCCAATGAAAATCGACGGGAAACTGGACGATACCGCGGCGCTGACGGGCGGCTGGGCATTTTCTGAATACAGTGGAACCTACAAGGCGACGCGCCCGGGGGCAGCAGCTCCGGTCGCGGAACCGGCAGCGGCTGCTGCGCCAACAACAGAACCGGCACCGGCGCCAGCTCCTGACGCCAAGCCATCGGCACCGGAACCGAAGCCCGATCCGCAATCGTAAGTCGAGCGCTGGTAAGAGAGTTTGAACACAAGGAAAGGCCCTGATTCGATGAGAATAGGGCCTTTTGTCATGTGAAATCAGGCTGTTTGAAGCTGGGCTGGCAGGGTAGAAAGCGGTTTCTCAGGGGATATCAGCGGCAGGAATCGCGAGGTGGTCTTGTTAACAGGATGTGAAAAAAATCACTTGATTTGGAGTCTTAGCTTTAGTAGATTAAATGAGTGAGCAGGCGCTTATTAATGGAGATTTGGCTGCTTGGCGCGACCGAAGAGCAATAGCAAGCGAAAAGCGATTCTCGAGTCGGCGATGGAGCTCTTTGCAGAACGGGGCATCGGACATACGCCGACCTCTGCAATCTCGGCGGCAGCCGGCGTGGCAGAAGGAACGCTTTTCACGTACTTCAAGACCAAGGATGAGCTCATTAACGAGCTCTATCGTGAACTGCGCAAAGAGATGGACCGGGAGATGGTTGACTATCCCTTTGCGGGGGATTCTCACGCGCGCCTTCGCTATGTCTGGGATCGTTATTTGAGCCTGGCCATGCGGTTTCCGAAGCGGCTCAAGGTTTTGCAGCAATTGAGGGTTTCGGGCAGGTTGCTGAAGGATGCAGAGGCTCCAAATATGACGATCGTGGAGCTTTTGAAGACGACCAGGGAAGCTGCCGAGATGGGTGGCTTTGATAACGCTTCTGCTGAGTTTCTCGTGCTGATGTTCCGAGCCCAGGCGGAAGCGACAGTGGAATTTATTGGGGCACACAAGGATCTAGAGGCAGAGAGCCGGGAACTTGGGTTCAGGCTGGTCTGGCGAGGTCTAACCGGGGCCTGAGTTTTTATTCTGCATTTTCTGAATGAGTGTTCATTCGCTCTTCCGGTGCAAGATGTAAGGAGAATCAAGAAGTCGTGCATGAATTGAACGGGCCGCAGCGTAAGTTCGCGGCCATCTTCCCCCCTGAGGTAGGAAAGCTCGCAGTCGTTACAGCTTCCACAAGCGGAATAGGATTCGACGTTGCTCTTGCGCTGGCGCAGGCGGGAGCGGACGTAATTGTTACGGGTCGACATTCCCCGGATGGCCATGAAGCGCTGGCCAGGATCAGGCCGCTGGCGCCGGACGCCTTGGTGCGTTTTGAGAAGCTGGATTTGGAGAGTCTGAATTCAGTTGCGGACTTTGCGGGCCGGCTTGCCATGGCGGGAAGGCCGATTGATCTGCTGATCAACAATGCGTGCACGTTGGCATTGCTGAAGCGCGAGGTGACAGCCGATGGATTCGAACTACATCTGGCGTCGAATTTCTTAAGCCACTTTGCATTGACGGCGCATCTGTTGCCGCTGTTGCGTGCAGGCAAACAGCCCCGGGTGGTGCAACTGACGAGTACGGGCCGGCACCACGGAGAGATATTTCTGGACGATCTGCAACTGGAGAACGGGTACACACCGTTGAAGGCGTACAGCCAGTCGAAACTGGCGATGCTGATTTTCGCGCTGGAACTGCAGCGGAAGAGCGAAGAGCGCGGATGGGGGCTGGCGGGGAATTCGGCTCAGCCGATCGGGGCGCGGGCGGCTCTGCTGGCGAATGCGACAGAGGTGAGAGGCTCGACGGGCTGGTATCGCCGCGCGCTGGGCATTGTTCCGGAGCAGATGCAGGGCGGCGCGCTGCATGCGCTCCTGGACGCTTCAGAAGGAATGGAGCAGGAGGGGCAGGCGGCGGCCAAGAGCCTGGCGGAGTTGATTGGTCCGACGGTTCCCGAGGCGCTGGATATGCGTGTACTGAATCCCGCAATGGGGCGAAAGCTTTGGGATGTGGCGACGGAGTTGACGCGCGTGGAGTGGCCGACGGAGTAGCTGAGCGGTGGATTTCTATTGAGGCGATGGAGCCGGTACTGAGTCCTGCTGTTCTGCGGGAGGCGGTATCGGTTTGTTTTTGGCGCGCAGATACGCAATCAGATTCGTGACGTCTTCATCGGTTACGGAATCGCTGAACGGCGGCATCTTCTGCCCGCCATTGAGGATCTGATTCGTGATCTTCTCGGGGGTCCAGACCTTGTCCTTATAAAGGCGGGTGAGTGCGGGAGCTTTCTTGGTGCCAACGGCGCCGACACCGTGACAGTAGGTGCATCCTTTGTCGCGAAACAGGACTGCACCGGCTTTCTCTGCGTCATTTTTTGAAGAAGCGGAAAGTTGAGCGGGGTTTGCGGCGATTGCAATGAGGCCGAAGAGCAGCAGAGAAGTGAAAGGCTTGAGCCGACGAATCACCTGATTATTTTCTCACGCCGGCTTGATCGAGGCGCGTGGATGCGCGCTTCGAGTTCTTCGATCGACATTGGGATTTCGCCGGGCGCGACGATGCCGTATTTCATGTCGAGGAAGTCGCGGAGACCGATGGGCAGGCAGGGCGCGATTTCCTGCCAGGTGAGGGTCTTGCAGCGGACGCGCATCTCTGCGTTTTTAACGGCGCGATGACATCGAACCAGATTTCGCGGAGATCGGGGCGGCGGGCGTCGTGGATGACGCAGAAGGCCGCGCCAGCAGCGTGTGCGGCGAGCACGTTGCGGATGAGCTGATATCCGGCATAGCCAGCGATCCAGGGTTGTTCGTCATCGGCGCGCGCTTCGAGGGAGGCGTGGAATTCACGTGCGATTTCTTCGGCTGATTCGGATGGCTCTTCCCATTCCTGTGTGAACTCTTCAGCGAGTTCGATGGCGTCGCGGCGGCGGCGCGCGCGAATCCGGACGCGGGGCAGCAGATCGAGGTCGAAGACCTGTTCGAGATCGCGGTAGGCTTCGACAAGTGAGGACTCGCGGATCTGGAAGTCGCTCTCTGTGAGCTTGGCTTCGACGAGTAGATCGCCCCAGCGCATGTCTACTTCGGTGCGATCGGAGCGGCCGCTTTTGAAGGGCACGCGGGCTTTCCAGCCGAAGACAGGTTTGGGCTCGGTGTCGATGCCCAACATGCTGCGGATCGCCGGCGAGGCGATGACCTCGGGTGTGCAGAAGAGATTCATGAGAAGGGCATCTGAACTCATGCAGGAGTCGAGTTCGCGCCACTTGCGCGCAGGATCGATGGAGGGGCGCGGAAGCGAACGGCCCTGGGCATGAATCTTGTCGAAGCGGCGGATCCAATCTGGATGAGCGGCGATGGCGGCGTACGCGGGCGGATAGAAGTTGCCGTGGAGGCCACCTTCGGGTGCGTACACGATCACGGGATTGCTGCCGTAGCTTTCGACGTGGGGGTGGGTGCGCGCCCAGAGATGGTTGCGAAGAGCGAGCTCGACGCGAAGACCGCCACCGAACTGGAAAGAGGAGCCGGAAGTGGGTTCGGATGCCATACGAGTTCGCTTACGGGTCAGATGTCAGACGATCGCGTCAGCTTTGCGGGGTGGATTGGCGGAGCACGGAGAGATCGGCAGGCATTTCGCCATTGAGAAATGCTTCTCGGTGATCGGGGTCGCCAAGATCCATCTTGAAGTGGTGCCAGGTATCGTCCTGAAGGATGCCCATGTTCCATGGGCCGGTGACGGAGTCAGAGAACTGCCAGACGATGTGAAAGCCTTCTTCGTTCGTGAAGCCTTCATTGTCAGCCTGGAGAATGGCGTCTCCGCGCTCCCATAGGTGCGAGCGCAGTCCGTGAAGGGCATTGCCTCCGTCTACGGTCTCCGATCCCTGGAGATGCTGGAAGGAGTAGACGGTTTTGACCTCGGCGAGAAACTCATGAAGCCACGCAACGCCGGTTTCGGGCTTGCAGTCCTGAGTTTCTTCGATGAAGTCGGCAACCTCGTCCTGACCGACGGAGCCGTTGCTCACGGGATTGCGTTCAAGGACGGCGACCTCGACTTCGTCGTTGCCGGAGAGCAGCAGGGATTCCCATTCCTCTTCGGTGCCTTCTTCGACGGTGAGTTTGTAGTCGGGATGCATGGAGTGGATGAAGTCCGCGAGTTCATCGAAGGGCGGGAATTCAGAATCTTTGGATAGGACTCGCGTGTAATAGGGCACGGGCTTCTCCGGAGGGAACGCAGGCGGTTCCTATTCTGAGTTTAATCCGCTGCGCGCCCCTGAGGCATGGTGTCGGGCTCTCGAGGTCTGTGCATTCCCACGTTCTCCGTCCGGACGGGCTGTGCGTGCTGCACTCGGCCTTTACACTTGGCCTATGCATGATGTGGTGGTGTATTCGCGCGACGGATGTCATCTGTGCGACGTAGTGAAGGAGACGCTGAAGCAGGTCGATGCTCAGGTTGAGGACGAGGCCAAGTTCCAGTGGCGCGTGGTGGATATCGATGCCGACCCGGAGTTGCGGCAGAAGTACAACGATGAGGTGCCAGTTGTGTTTATCGATGGCCGCAAAGCATTCAAGTATCGCATGGGTGCGCGTGAGTTCCTGCGAGCGCTGGCGGCGCGAGCGGGAACCGGTGGGACGGCGTAGAGACTTGATTCGAGAACTTGTGGCGAGGCTGGAGCAGGGCTTCCCCGCATTTGTGCTTCCCGCTTCCACAAAGTGAACCTGCACACGGCAGGCATTCAGCAGGTGCGCAGTCGATCTCCGCAGACCGTCATGCGTGGAAATGGGTGTGCGGATGCAGACTGTGTGCATTCCGCTCATCCTTTGGCGGCGCGGAGAGCGCGGTCGATACGAAGACGGCGCCCACAATCGCAATCGTCAGCAGCAGTGCCGGCAACAGGAACAGCAAGGCCTCAGCATTGGCGTCATAGACGTAGGGAAGAGTTCCGCGTACCTTGTCTGCCGTGAGCCAGACCAGCGCAACGATGATGCCCGAACTGCCTATTGTGAGCAGCGCTGCGCCGACAGCGATGAGAATCTGACGGGTCATGGGGATTACCCCTGGAGAGATGCCGCTTGCGCAACATCCCGCACCGGCACCTCTATTCCGGCTAAAGATTATGAGCCCGTCTGGGTAAGGCAGAAAGTGATGGGGGATACGGATCTAAGTCCCTGTGGGCTCAAGATGCTGAAACCGTTGAACGCATCGAGGGTGGATACCCGTATCAAAGCCTGGCCGGGACTAAGGCTGGAACTGAATGCCTCGATTGCTCAATGATGATGCAGAGGCCTGAAGCGGTGGTGCAGATGCCTCCGAGGCGCCTCTTTCTTGCTGGAATCCCAGACACCAGCGATCGTGCCTGCGACCAACGATATACACACGACTGTGATTGTCAGCAAGCCAAAGTAGGACTCGGCGGGTGAACGAAAAAGGTGTGCAAGCGGTCCGTTTACCAAGAGCCAGCTTGTACAAAACAGACCGGCAACGATTGAAGCACCCAACAGGATAGCGATTCGGTGTCTCATGAACCGTCCCTCAGGGGGATGCCAATTGCGGAGATGGCATTGGCATCAGGACCCCTTTTCGGGGATGACTATAGCGCTGGTGGGACGGCGATTTAAGTGAGGTGGGACACAGACGTTGTTGTCAGATGAAGCTCAGAGAGGCGGGATTCATCTTGAATTGCTCTCTGCTCGATCCCGAGTGGAGGTGAAATGCCGGGTTCAGGAATTCGACCTCTGGCACTCGATGACTTTGATTTTCTGTCGGCCCAAGGCAGGATTCAGCAATTTACTTAGCAGCATTCTCATCCCATTGGAACACTTCTCCAAGAGGGACTTTGAAAACGTTGGCGATGCGGAATGCAGCCTCAAGAGAGGGTGAGTATTTTCCAGCTTCGATTGCGGCGATGGTTTGCCGCGTGACACCAATGCGCTGACCCAGTTCGGCCTGCGACATTTCGCCATTATGGAAGCGCAGTATACGAATTCGGTTGGAGATTCTTCCTTCCATCACGCCTGCCTTCGGTAGCTGACTACGATTACGCTCAAGCGGGTTATTTCCGCGCAAACGATCATGAAGATCGAAGCATGAACAAGGGACCATCCCTTGAAGGTGAAGGGCATGATGCACCCCGCATAGATCACGCCGAAGATCAGGACGTAGTATGCAGAACTGAGCGAGCGGCGCTTGATGGCTTCATCCCTTTCATCGAGCGGGGTGCGCGCTTCCTCCGGCGACTTGAGCCGGAATACAAGATGTCCGATGCCCAATATGAGCAGTTCCACAATGGTGATCGTGGCGTAATAGCTTAGCTCGTGGAGATCGGGCAATGGCCTTGGTGGGCGGGTGTCCATCGCGACATAAACAAAGTATGGGCCAAAGGTGACAATCATCGCGAAGAGCGATAACCAGGCGGTCTTTTCTCGATACGGCATCTTGATCCTCCCGAATCAATTTAGTGGCATAGTAAAAAATAGTAGTCATAAAGTCAAGTATGTTTAACATTAAGTTAAAAAAAAGATACGTGCAGTCAGAAATAGTTTCCCTGGTGCCATCGAGCTGAACAGGAATTTAACCGCAAAAAAGGAAAAGGCCCGGGTTGATTTCCCGAGCCTTACCTGTGCTTGGTTTGTGGGCCGTGGGGGCCGGTAATTCGATGAAGGAGTTATTTGTTGGTGAGGGCTTCGACGCCGGGAAGTTTTTTGCCTTCGAGGAATTCGAGGCTGGCGCCGCCGCCTGTCGAAATATGGGTGATCTGGTCGGCAACGCCAGCCTGGTTGATGGCGGAGACGGAGTCGCCGCCGCCGATGATGGAGATGGCTGTTTTGTTTGCCGCAACCGCGTGGGCAATGGCGTTGGTTCCGACTGCGAAGCGCGGGAATTCAAAGACGCCGGCGGGGCCGTTCCACACGATTGTGCGGGCGCGGGAGACGATATCTTCGATGGCGTCGATGGACTTGGGACCGATGTCGAGGCCCTGCCAGTCGGCCGGGAAGTTCTTTGAAGTCTCCCACGGCTGGGTCTTGGCGTCAGGAGAAAAGCTGTCGGCAAGGATGTTGTCGACCGGGAGGAGGAGTTCAACGCCCTTGGCCTTTGCTTTTTCGAGAGCGGCTTTGGCCATATCGATCTTGTCTTCCTCGACGAGCGACTTGCCGGTAGTGACGCCGAGAGCGCGCTGGAAGGTGTAGGCCATGCCGCCGACGATGACGAGGGTGTCGACCTTATCGAGCAAGTTGTCAATGACGTCGATCTTGCCGGAAATTTTCGAACCGCCGATGATGGCGACGAAGGGCTTCTCCGGTGCTTCGAGAGCTTTGCCGAGATAGGTAATTTCCTTTTCCATGAGCAGGCCGGCGACGGCGGGCTTGAGGAAATGAGTGATGCCTTCGGTGGAGGCATGGGCACGGTGCGCGGAGCCGAACGCATCGTTGACGTAGATCTGGGCGAGGGAAGCGAGCTCTTTGGAGAAGGCGGGATCGTTGGCTTCTTCTTCAGCGTGGAAGCGTAGGTTTTCGAGAAGCAGGACCTGCCGGGACTCGAGCTGGCGGGACATCTCTTCAGCGATGTCGCCAACGCAGTCGGGCGAGAAAGCAACGTTGATCGACTCGCCGACCTGCTTGTCGAGCAGTTCGCGGAGGCGATCGACGACTGGACGCAGGGAGTACTTCGGATTCGGCTTGCCCTTGGGGCGGCCGAGGTGCGACGCAAGGATGACTTTGGCGTGGTGGCGCAGGGCGTACTCGATAGTGGGCAGTGTGGCGACGATGCGAGTGTCGTCGGTGATTTCCTTGCCGTCTTCGGAGAGCGGCACGTTGAAATCGACGCGAATGAATACGTGCTTGTTCTTGAGTTCGATGTCGCGGATGGAAAGCTTGGGCATGGAAGGACCTTTCAGAGATCAAGGGTCAGGGTTCAGGGATCACGGCGTCCATTTCGATTTCGATGCGCCAATTTGGATTGAGCAGGGCGGCGACTACGACCATAGTGGCGGCGGGGCGGATGTTGCCGAAGAACTCGCCGTGGACGCGGCCTACGGCTTCCCAGTCTTCAACGTGGGTGAGGTACATGCGGGTGCGGACGACATCTTTGAACGTTGCGTCGGCCTCGCCGAGGGCTTTTTCGGCGATGGCGAAGATGCGGCGGGTCTGGCCGGCGACGTCTTCGTTGTCAGCGCCTACGGGACCGGTGCCGGCGAGGTGGACGGTGTTTCCCATGCGCACGGCGCGGGAGAAGCCGATGATGGGCTCGAAGGGTGATCCGCCAGTGATGTTTTGTCGCATAACAGTGTTCAGTGTTCAGTGGTCAGTGATCAGGGTCATGGTGGAAATCCGTTCTGACCACTGATCACTGATACCTGATCACTGCTTCTTAGAGGCCCTTCTTGGCCAGGAAGCCGACGAGGTCGACTACGCGGTTGGAGTAGCCCCACTCGTTGTCGTACCAGCTGAGGACCTTGACGCTGTTGCCGACGACCTTGGTGAGGGGCGCGTCGACGATGGAGGAGAGCTTGTTGCCCTTGAAGTCAGAGCTGACGAGCTCGCCGGCTTCGTAACCGAGGATGCCCTTGAGTGAGCCTTCGCTGGCTTCCTTGAGGGCGGCGTTCACGGCCTTGGCGTCGGTCGGCTTCTCACTGATGAAGGTGAGGTCGACGATCGAGACGTTGGGGGTTGGGACGCGGATAGCGAAGCCGTCGAGCTTGCCGGAGGTCTCAGGGATGACCAGCTTGAGGGCCTTGGCGGCGCCGGTGGAGCTGGGAATCATGTTGAGGGCAGCAGCGCGGGCGCGACGGAGGTCCTTGTGCGGGAAGTCGAGGATGACCTGGTCGTTGGTGTAGCTGTGGATGGTGGTCATGATGCCGCTGACGATGCCGCAATGGGCGAGCAGAACCTTGACGACCGGGGCGAGGCAGTTGGTGGTGCAGCTGGCGTTGGAGATGACGTTGTGCTTGGATGCATCGTATTTGTCTTCGTTGACGCCGAGGACGAGGGTGATGTCTTCGTTGGTGGCGGGAGCGGAGATGATGACTTTCTTTACGGTCGAGCCGAGGTGCGCCTTGGCCTTGGTGGCGTCGGTGAAATGGCCGGTGGACTCGATGACGATCTGCGCGCCTACGTCTGCCCAGGGCAGCTTGGCGGGGTCGCGCTCGGCCCAAACCTTGATCTTTTTGCCGTCGACGGAGATGAAGTCGTCGCCGGCGGAGATTTCGTTCTTGATATTGCCCAGGATCGAGTCGTGCTTGAGCAGATGGGCGAGAGTTGCCGGGCTGGTCAAGTCGTTGACGGCAACAAATTCGATCTCGGGATTGCCGAGGGCGGCGCGCAAAACGTTGCGGCCAATTCGGCCAAAGCCGTTGATGCCAACCTTCACTGCCATGAATATTCTCCTTCGTTATGGGTGGATCTTAAGTTGCGTGAGTGATGGGTTTCGGCGCCGCGAATGTTCGCGTCAGGCAAGTCCACCAAACTCATCAGGCTAACACTGTTGTCAACCAGAACCAAATGAACGCTTCGCGAAATGCGAACCCGTACCAGACCAGCCCCAAATAATGACCGTTTGCAGGTGCCGGGTAGCAAAATGCGCTCTACGCTAGTTTGTAGGCCGCGGACGTGGGACTGTATGTGACGGACGCCACCCACGCGGGTGATTGATGGCAGAGTTGGAGCGGAGCGCGGGTCTCGCTGTTGTATTCTGAGTCACCCCGCGCATAATACGTGTTTTGCGGTGTTTGCAGTGGCTCCGGTCGGTGTGGTATCCCGGTAGTGAAGGTGTAGAAAGCGGAATGAGAAGACGTTCCCGACGCAGCGTAAATAATTCAGAATCCACAGGCAAAATAGGCCAGGAACTCCCACAGAATCAACCGCGTCCGCTGGTGCCGCTTTATCCGGATGAAGTGTTGCCGGGTGAATCGCGGTCCGCGCGGCCTCCGGCTGCCGGTTTCGGAGTCGCGACGCTGCGGCCTCCGGCAGCGGTGCCGGAGGCCCGTACCCCGCGCCCTGCTACGTCCCACGAGCCGCGCGCCCCTCGGCCGCCAAGCCAGCCGAAACGCCCCGCTCCGCCGGAGTGGAACGAGCCTGCGGGGTCAGGCCGCCTGGAGATGGAAACGCAGCCGGAGTCGCCCTCGGTGCCGCCTGCGGAGGCACAGGCCGCAAGCCGCTCGCCGCAGGCGCCCAAGGGCTATGTGGTGCTGGCGATCGGGCTGCCGGGTTCGGGCAAGACAACATGGTTTCGGCGGCGAGGTGTGACGCCGCTGTCGAGCGATTTGCTGCGCAATATTCTCTTTGACGATGTGGAGGAGCAGCGCTACCAGGGGCTCGTGTTTTCGACGCTGCGGTCGCTGTTGCGGGCCCGGCTGATTGCCAAGATGCCGTGGAACTACGTGGACGCAACCAACCTGTCAACGCACGAGCGGCGCCAGTGGATCAAGATGGCCAAGAGCTTTGGTTACGAGACGCAGGCGGTATTCTTTGATGTTCCACTTGAGGTTTGTCTCGATCGGAATCAGGCAGCGGGACCGGTCGGTCAGCGAAGACGTGATGCGGAAGATGGCGGAGAAGCTGAAGGCGCCGGCGTTCGAAGAGGGGTTCGAGAAGATCACGGTGGTGAGGGTGAAGAGCGCGGGGTAGAGTAAGTCTGCATTGTTCAATTTGTGAGGACTTTCCCATGAGCACTTCTGCTTCCGTTCCATATATTGAGCCGTGGTTGCGTGGGACGCACGCTGATGTTCCTGCGGTGGGGCGCGCTGTGCTGCATGCCTTCGATCTGGCGCTCGATGACATTGCGAAATGGACGGAGGGACTGAGCGATCTTGAGGTTCATGCGCAGCCGCTGGGTCTGCCCGCGGTGGCTTTTCACCTGAAGCATATTGCTCGATCCACTGACCGGTTGCTGACTTATGCGGAGGGAGGCCAGATGTCCGCGGAGCAGTTGACGCTTTTGAAGTCGGAGCAATCGGGCAGCGAGACGCTGGCAGAGTTGCTGGCTGAAGTGGAAACGGCCTTCAGCAACGCAGCGAATCGGGTGCGCGTGCTGGCTACTGCGGACTTCAATACGTTTCGCGGCGTGGGCCGCAAGCAGTTGCCGACCTCGATCGGGGGAGCGCTTGTGCACGTGGCCGACCACACCCAGCGCCACGTGGGCCAGGTGGTGACGACCGCCAAGGTGATCAAGGCGCTGCGAGGCTGATGCGAGACAGGGAATCAGGGCAACGAGGGAGAAGAGAACAACCAGGCACCAGACGGGGGATTAAAGTGGGATGCACGAGCCTTGTTTGCGGCGCGAGTGGCGGCGAGACTAGAATCCTCGCAACTTTAAAACTCACGAGAGGGTGCCATGCAAGACTCGCAACCTCGTTTTCTGCCGTTGGCTGCCAAGACCGTGGCGTGCCATTCCATCACGTACATGATCATGGGCGCGCTCGCCTACCACTTTCTGCACTATGCGGATTTCATCAACAATCCATGTTCGGGCATGCGGCCGGTCACCAGTCTTTGGATGATTCTAGGAGTGCCGCTGCAGGTGTTTCGCGGTGTGCTGTTCGCATCGGTTTTCTATTTTTTCCGCGAGCAGTTGTTTGGGCGCAGGCACGGCTGGCTGCTGATGGCGTGGCTGCTTATCGGCATCGGGATTCTGGGGACGTTTGCGGCTCCGGCAGGATCGCTGGAAGGATTCATTTACACGACGACGCCGTTTTGGATGCAAGTGCGCGGCTACCTGGAGATCGTGACGCAGGCCGTGCTGCTGTCGGCGCTGCTGTGCTACTGGGTGAATCATCCGGGCAAAAAGTGGATGAACTGGACGCTCAGTGTGGCGTATGTGATCTGCGCCGGGCTTCCGCTGCTTTCACTGGTGGCGCCTAAGCGCTAAGCTGCAAACGCGGCCTTAGTCACGAATTTGCAGGGCATGGAGAAGCCGTAAAACCGTGGGCGCGATTCTAAGCAAGACTAAAGCATCCAGTTCCAATCTTTGGTTGATGCAATTGCAATCGCTCCCAGAATAAGTATTGAACTGAGAACGACGAGGATGATCCAAAGGGTCTGGACGCGGTATTTGTATACGGATCTTCTCCGCCTGCTATTCACTTGCGGGGACATCATGTCTATCCATTCCCCAAAAAACGAAATTCACATTCTTGGCCCGCAGTTCGTTGCTGTAGCGACCACGCAAGTCTAATACTCAATTTGAGACAGGCTTGATTGCCGGATCCAGCAATTGTTTGGGCAAGTGTATTCGGTGGGGTGAAAACTGTGCAAGAAATGTCCAATTGTTCGCTCGCCCCGCGTGTAACCAGCCAGCTGGTTACCGAGACCCGAGAACGTGAATTCCAAAGTCACCTTCGCTGGATGCCTTATTAGCCGTGACGCGCTTAGCATTTAGCAACGATTTGCCGTCGAAGTCAGAGCCTTAGTTTCGAAACTTGTGCGCTTCGGGAATCTCGGCTGGCTTATCTTTCAATTCGACAGCGATGACGTGGAGATTGCTATGGCCGACATTTTCGAGTGTGTGCGGTCCGAGGGGTGCTGACCAGAGCGCTGTGCCTGCGGCAATCGGAGGAATTGTCCGACTGTCGAGGATGACCGAGCCATCTTCACCGCGACGCACGAAGTGACTTACTTTGAGAATGTAGAGCGTCGCCGGCCAACGGTGAGTGTGCAGGGGAGTGGTTTCTCCCGGCGCAATACAGGTGTCGAGGACGCGGACTACGTCGTTTTCGAAAAGCAGACTGTGGTGCCGGGGAGCTGCGGCTAGCGCATCCAGGTCATCGGGCCATTTCTGCGGGTTTTGCAAGCGCCTTCCTCTGTCGTCGCGAGTGTGCAGTTACTTTGACCATGGCGGCACTACGCCAGTCATGCGCGCATAAGCGACCAACTGGCCCATATGTTCATTGGCGTGGACGATGATGCGCAGGTACATGCCGTCAACTGTCGCATCGTGGCCGGAGACATTTACTTTGAGCGCAAGGTGTTTGGGATCTTCTGCCCTGTGTGCCTGCTTCACCGCATCAAGCGAGCGCTTGAGCCACGCGATCACCTCTGGTTTTGACGTAACTGTTTTTTCAGCGTTCTCTTTCAGGTCTGGCGGCATCTTGGGGCCCGTGATACTTAGAAGCCAAAAATCTGCCATGACGATGTGCATGTAGACTTCGCTGGTGGAGCGGACGCCGGGGGCTGGCCGCCACGCGAACTTGTCGGCGGGCGTTGCTTCTGCCAGGGCAATCAACTGGTTTGAGACATGGCGCCACTCGCCATCGTAGCCCTGCCAAAGGCCGTCCAGCGGATCCTGCGTGATTGACCTGGACGCGCCACACAGGACCAGCAACAACATGAGCGCTCGCAGTTTGATCAAGAGGAGACCTCCCGGAGTTGAGCAGGGCCCAGATTACGCAATGGAGTTCGCTGTGCACAACTGGAATTTCTGATCACAAATAGCCGCTTTCGAACGGTACACTGCTGACCTGTGGCTCTCTTCCCTACGAATGTTATCGACAGCGATCGGCCTGCCTTGCGGGTATTTCTGCCGACATTGGTGCTGCTGGTTCTGGCGGTTCTGATTAACTACGTTGATCGCGGCAACCTGGCATTGGCGGCGCCGCTGCTCAAATTGCAGTGGGGAACGACTGCATCGCAACTTGGAGTGTTGCTTTCGGCCTTTTTCTGGACTTATACGGCGCTGCAGTTTGTGATGGGGCTGTTTGTCGATCGCTGGGGCGCGAACCGAATGATGGCGCTGGGATTTCTGGCATGGTCGCTGGCGACGATGCTTACGGGCGCGGCGATGGGCTTTGTGACGCTGCTCGCGTTGCGGCTGTTGCTGGGCGTTGGTGAGTCGGTGATGTTTCCGGCGAGCTCGAAAATTCTTGCGCAACATTTGCCCGAGCATGCGCGCGGGTTCGCGAATGGACTGATCAATGCAGCGATGCGATGGGGATCGGCTATTGGAACCTTTGGCGGCGGATTGCTGATGGCGCGCTACGGATGGAGGTCGGCGTTTGTTGCGATCGGAGTGGTGAGTTTGCTGTGGTTGCCGGCGTGGCAGCGATGGAAAGCTCCGGACTTACATAGGGTTGCTGATGCGGAAGTTGTGGGCGAGGCCGGCATTCGCGGCGATTCTGCGCAAGAGGGCATTCTGGGGAGCGGCTTCGGGGCACTTCTGTGCCAATTACCTGGTGTATTTTTTGATGAGCTGGCTGCCGTACTATCTCGTTCACGAGCGGCACTTGTCGATGGTGGCAATGTCGGTTGCGGCGGGAGCGCTTTGGGTAGTGGATTCGCTCAGTTCTGTGGTGACCGGCACCCTTACCGATATCTGCATTCGACGAGGCACCAGCCCCACGGTCGCGCGCAAGTGGGCGATGGCGATTGGCTTTTCGCTGGCAGGTGCCTCGCTGGTGGGCTGCGCATTCGCGAGCGAGCGCACGTATCTCGCTTGCCTTATCGCCTGCGCCATTGGGAGCGGAACCGCAAACGCGGGCACATTTGCTTTTGCGCAGACGCTCGCGGGACCACGGGCAGCGGGGAGGTGGGTGGGACTGCAAAACGGAATCGCGAATCTGGCTGGGGTTACAGGGCCGGCGCTCACAGGCTTTCTAGTGGACTGGACAGGGCACTTTGCAGCGGCGTTTGCGGTGGCGGCGGTCGTCACGCTATGCGGAGCGTTTGCGTGGTGCGTGGGAGTTGTGCAACTGCAGCAGGTAGACTTCAGTTGATCCGAAGTGATTGTTGAGATTCTAAATCGATTTGATCCCGAGCCGGATGTGCTGCTGCGGGCTATTTCAGCGCATATCAGCGACGAGATGCTCGAGTGCGTCTCGATGGCGGACTACGGAAGCCGCGCAGATGAGCACATGGCTGCCTTGCGGCAAGTCAGGGATACCGGGACATTTCCGGAAGAGCTGCATTGGTGCCCGATGGAGGTTTTCGAGTTGATTCGCTGGTCGGAACCCGAAGATCCGAATTGGAGGCCCGGTCGAACCGGAGAATTCGGCCACTGGATGCGCGCGTTTTCGTGTGCGGCCATTCTCCGGGCAGAACATCAGCCATGGAAATATCTCTATAACGACAGCAGCACCGATTCGACGTCATCCAGTTCATTCTGAGTATCGAAGCGCTGCGCGGTCGATCTGCAGCGCGAGGCTGCGCAACATTTCTCGTGGCTAATCCTGAAGTCCGATCCGGAAGGGACGAACGATTCGGTGCGCGAGTACGGACTCGCACTCTTCTGGTTCGCACTTCATCTCATGCCGCATGTCGCTGACGCCGACTTGATCAGGCTTGCGCAGTGGACTGTGAGGCGTGCCGATGAACTCAATTGGAATCCATCACTCAAGGAATTTCCCGGACTGAAAGCCATGGTAATTGGCTGCCAGAAGCGTTCGGCATGGGAGATTTTCGGCGTGAAGATTTCGGAACTCAAGTTGGGCGGTCGATCTTCCGACTTGCAAACGTGGGTGAAACTTATCGCGGAACAGCTTGCGGAGTGACGAGACGTGATGGCCCTGCGGAGTAGATCCGGAGGGCCATCAGTTGTTCAAGGAACAATGCGCACAGATCCAGGTTCGGCATCGGGCACGACTAAAGTCATGCCCGATGCTTCTTGCGCTGCCAAGGATTTTTCCGCTGCCCGTAACGTTGTGCCCTGACGCCTGCATTTCGCCTGACTAATCATCGACCACTCGTTATCGAGTTTTGGAAACTTCCTCCACCGTTACCGGATCGAGGAAGGGCATGCTGGCGCGGAGCTGTTTGCCGACGATTTCGATGGGGTGCTTGGCTTCGGCTTCGCGGAAGGCCATGAATTCCTTGCGGCCGGAGTTCTGGTCGGCGAGGAAGCGCTTGGCGAATGCGCCATTTTGGATTTCGGTGAGGATGGCTTTCATTGCCTTGCGGCTTTCATCGTTGATGACGCGCGGACCGCTGACGTAGTCGCCCCACTCAGCGGTGTCGGAGATGGAGTAACGCATGTAGGCAAGGCCGCCGCGATAGATGAGATCGACGATGAGTTTGAGCTCGTGCAGCACTTCGAAGTAGGCACTCTCAGGCTGATAGCCCGCTTCGACGAGAGTTTCATAGCCCGCCTTGATGAGCGCACTGACTCCGCCGCAGAGCACGGCCTGCTCGCCGAATAGGTCGGTTTCGGTTTCTTCTTTGAACGTGGTTTCGAGAACTCCGGCGCGCGTGCAGCCAATGCCCTTGAGATAGCTGAGATTGAGTGCGTGGGCCTTGCCGGTTGCGTCCTGGTGGATGGCGATGAGTCCTGGTACGCCGCCGCCCTCGGTAAAGACTTCGCGGACGCGATGTCCGGGAGCCTTGGGCGCGGCCATGCCCACGTCGATGCCGGCTGCTGGCGCAATGGTTTTGAAGTGAATGTTGAATCCATGGGCGAAGAGCAGCATTTTGCCGGCGGAGAGATTCGGTCCGATCTCTTCGGCGTAAAGCTTGGCCGCGGTCTGATCGGGGACGAGAACCATGACGACGTCTGCCCACTTCACGACATTGGCAACCGTGTCCACTTCAAGGCCGGCCTTCTGCGCCTTTGCGATGGACTTCGAGTTTGGCGCAAGTCCAACCTTCACCTCGACTCCGGAGTCCTTGAGATTGAGGGCGTGGGCGTGGCCCTGCGAACCGTAGCCAATGATGCCTACTTTTTTGGCTTGAATGAGGGAAAGGTCAGCGTCGTGATCGTAATAAGTTTTAGCCATGATGATTTTGATTTTTTCCTTTTCTTTCGAGATCGGAGATGGGCGGTCAGAGATCAGAGATCAATGTCCGGTAATGATTTCGCGTTGTTACGCCCTGACGAATGTAGTTGTACCGCGCCGTGCGCGCTCGCGCAGTTGGCACTCGCGCAACTGATCGGCGAGGGCAGGAAGGTTGGGGATCGCGTAAAGGGAGAAGCTTTCCAACTCGGCATCCGAGGAATACAGGTGCAGAAACGACTGGCCGAGGAGGCGGCTGCCGAATGGCTGTCGCAGTTCGAAATGGTCGATGCGGAACAGCTCGAGGGATTCCTGAACCTTTGAGAGCCAGCCGCGGTTGAGCTTGATACGCTGCGTCGTGATGGTGTAATGGATGGCGCGGCTGCGCACAAAATAGCGTAGAAGAATGGCTCCCCCTAGCAGGATTGCGGCCAGGATCACGTAGAGAATATACGAGGTCTGATTTTCGAAATCGAGGAGATAGATGGCAGCGCCGGCGAGCACAAGAATGACGAGGAAGGGCACAATCTGACCGACGCTATAGATCATGGCCGGACTTCCGGCGAAGAGGGTCTTCTCGGTTTCAACGTCTTTGGCGGCTGTGTAGGCGGCGAGGTCGGTGTTGCAGAAGCGGCATTTGAGCGCGACGGCCTTGATGGTTTCGCCGCAAACCGGGCATGGTTTCGTATCTTCGTCCATGGAGCGCTCCTTTCGAGTCACAGTAACAATGCTAAGGCCGGAAGGCGAAGTCAACAGGAATGTTTATGCCGGCTCGATGTCGACGGCTTCATCTACAGTCTGAGCGGAGTCATCGTCCGGAAGCGCCTGCTCTTCGGGGCCTTTGCCCATTGCCTTGAGCACGCTTGAGGTGTGGTGGCCGCGTCGCATTGTCATTTTGCCGCTGCGGCAGATTTCGAGGATGCGGCCATCGTCTTCGCGCAGGATTTCGATCAGGCCTTCGATCTTGCTTTCGACGCCGGTCATCTCGATCATCAGGGATTCTGAGGTAAGGTCGACGATGCGGGCGCGAAACACCTCGACCAGGTCGAAGATCTGCGCGCGATTGCGCGGCGAAGCAGCCACCTTGATCAGGGCCAATTCGCGCGTGACGTTGGGCGCCTTCGCAATGTCATCGACGTCGACGACATTTTCGAGCTTGAAGAGGCTGGCGCGAATGCGATGTCCGGCCTCTTCGGAGGCCTCGCAGACCAGCGTCAGGCGGGATAGTCCGGGGCGCTCGCTGCGACCGACGGTGAGCGAGCTGATGTTGATGTTCAACCGGCGAAACAGCGAAGCCACGCGCGTCAACACGCCCGGCAAATCTTCAACGTATGCGACAAATGTGTGCAACATAAATGCCTTTCGGAGTGAACGAGTGAATCAGTGAAGAAGTGAACGATTGCACTCGTTCAGTTCTCACGGACTCGCTCTTTTTCCTGACTTCTTCACGGTGTTACTCGTCGTCTGCGGACTCGACGAGCGGGTTTTTGCCGGGGCGACGAATCATTTCGTGCAGTGCGCTGCCGGCGGGAATCATGGGGTAAACCGAGTCTTCCTTCTCGACCATGAAATTCAGGAGGAACGCGCCTTTGGCTTCGCGGGCCTGCTTTACGGCTTGGGCAAGTTCTGTGCGGGTTGTGACGGCGCGACCGGCGATGCCGTGCGCATCGGCGAGTTTTACAAAGTCGGGACTCACGAGCGGCGTGGCTTCGTAATTGCTTTCGTAGAAGAACTCCTGCCACTGGCGCACCATGCCGAGGTAGCCGTTATTAATAATGGCGATGTTGATCTTGAGCTTTTCCTGCACGATGGTCGAAAGTTCCGCCGCCGTCATCTGGAATCCGCCATCGCCAGCGATCACCCACACTTCCTTGTCGGGGCACGCCATCTTGGCGCCGATTGCGGCGGGAAGTGCGAATCCCATCGTGCCCAGACCACCCGATGTCACGAGCGAGCGCGGCTTTTCGTGGTGGAAGTACTGCGCCTCCCACATCTGGTGCTGACCCACATCGGTCACCACGATCGCGTCGCCGCCGGTGATGCGCCATAGATCGTGCATGACGTGTGCGGCGTAGAGATGGCCGGAATCGGGAAGATTCTTGATGTCGTGAACGGCCACGGTACCTTTGCTGGATTCGATGGTTTTGAGCCAGGCAGATCCGTCGCGTCCGCCGATGCGCGGCAGCAGGTCCTCAAGCACGGCGCGCAGATCGCCTACGAGCGCTACGTCTACCTTGACGTTCTTGTTGACTTCGGCGGGATCGACTTCGATGTGAATCTTCTTAGCTTTCTGCGCGTAGCTGCTCAGCGTGCCTGTTACGCGATCGTCAAAGCGCATGCCGCAGGCGATCAGAAGATCGGCATCCTGGATCGCGTGATTGACCCACGACTCGCCGTGCATGCCCATCATGCCGAGGTTCAGCGGATGCGAGGCAGGGAAGTTGCCGAGCCCCAGGAGCGTGAGCGCCACCGGAATCTGCGCGCGCTCGGCCAGGGTCTGCACCTGCTCCATCGCGCCGGATTCGGAGACGCCGTGTCCGGCGAGGATCACGGGCCGCTTTGCATTCTTGATCAATTCGGCGGCATGCTTGAGGCCGTTCTCTTCCACGCGCAGCATGGGATGCGGACGATACGGACGCGGCTTGGCTGCCTCGAAGTCAAAGATCGCCGAGCCTTGCTGCGCATCCTTTGTGATGTCGACGAGGACCGGGCCGGGACGTCCGCTTTGCGCAATCTGAAATGCGTAGCGGATTGCATGGGCGATGTCCTCGGTTTTATTGACGAGGAAGTTGTGCTTTGTTACCGGCAGCGTGATGCCCGTGATGTCGACTTCCTGAAACGCATCGGTGCCGAGCACTTTGCTGGAGACGTTGCCGGTGATGCAGACGATCGGAATGGAATCGAGCATGGCGGTGGCAATGCCGGTGACGAGATTTGTGGCGCCTGGGCCGCTGGTCGCCAACGCTACGCCCACTTTGCCGGAAGCGCGCGAATAGCCGTCGGCCATGTGCGCGGCGCCCTGTTCGTGGCGCACGAGGACGTGATGAATGGGAAACTTGCGCAGCGCGTCGTACACCGGCAGGATCGCTCCGCCGGGATAGCCGAAGACCGTGGTCACTCCCTCACCTACCAGCGTGGCCCACACGATCTCAGCGCCCGTGAGGCGCGTCGGCGTGGTGAGGTGGCTCTCAGCGGATTGCGTTTTTGCGTTGCTTCCCATGATTCTCTCCTTGGTAGGTTCCAGATTTTCTGATCATGATCAGTGACCACTGTCCACCGGATTATGTTGTTGCCCCTTGCGATGCACTGGTCACGCGATCGACGTATTTGCGGAAGACGCCCGCGGGCCAGCGCAGTGCCGGCGGCTTGAAATCTTTCAGACGATTCGCCATCTCTTCCGCGCTGATCTCGACATCGAGGGTGCGTTTCTTAATGTCGAAGGAGATGATGTCTCCTTCGCGGACGGCCGCAATCGGACCGCCAACGAATGCTTCAGGCGCTACGTGTCCGGCGGTGAAGCCGCGCGTTGCTCCGCTGAAACGTCCGTCGGTGAGAAGGGCAACGGTGTGGCTGAGTTCAGGATGCCCGCTGACAGCTGCGGTCACCTGCAGCATCTCGCGCATGCCAGGGCCGCCCTTCGGTCCTTCGTAGCGAATGACGAGCACATCGCCAGGTTTGACCTTGTCGTTTTGGACGGCGGCGAAGCAGTCTTCCTCCGAGTCGAACACGCGCGCCGGGCCGCGATGTTCATAGCGGTCCGCGGCGGCGATCTTCATTACGCAGCCTTCGGGTGCGAGGTTGCCTTTCAGAATCACCAGGCCGCCGGTTGATTTTATGGGCTGCTCGAAGGTCTTGATCACAACTTGTCCGGGCGTCTCCACAGCCAGGGCCGCTTCTTCCGCCAGGGTGCGTCCGCTGATTGTGAGGGTTGATCCGTCGGCATGGCCCGCGTCGATGAGGCGTTTCGCGAGCAGGCGCGAGCCACCGGCAGCCTGGAAATGCGAGGCCATATATTTGCCCGCAGGAACGAGATCGCAGATGAAGGGCGTCTTCTTTGAAATCGCGTCGAAGTCGTCAATCGACAGCTCGATGCCCATTTCGCGCGCAATGGCCAGCAGGTGCAGCACGGCATTGGTAGAGCCGCCGCTGGCGGCCACGCTGGCGATGGTGTTCATGATCGACGTCTTGGTGATGATCTGCGAGGGGCGACGGTTCGTGCGCACCGCATCCATGAGCATGCGCCCGGCTTCGCGGGTGGCTGCATGCTTGTCCTTGTCGGTTGCGGGGACGCCGGAGAGCTGCATGGGCGAAATGCCCAGCATTTCGCCGCTCATGGCCATTGTGTTGGCGGTGAACTGGCCGCCGCACGCGCCGGCACCAGGGCAGGCGTTGGCTTCGAGGGCTTCGAGACCTGCCGCGTCGATCTTGCCCGCAGCGTAAGCGCCGATGCCTTCGAAGACGTTTTGAATCGTGATGTCAATCTTTTCACCGTTGGGGCCGTTGAGTTTTCCGGGAGCGATGGAACCGCCGTAGAGCATCATGCCCGGGATATCGAGGCGGCACAGGGCCATGATGATGCCCGGCATGTTCTTGTCGCAGCCGCCAATGCCGACCAGACCGTCGAAAAGATTGCCGCGTGCGACCAGTTCGATGGAGTCGGCGATGACCTCGCGAGATACCAGCGACGCCTTCATCCCCTGCGTGCCCATGGTGATGCCATCGGAGATAGTGATGGTGTTGAACTCCATGGGCGTGCCGCCGGCTTCGCGAATGCCTTCTTTCAGCGCCTCTGCTACTTCGTGGAGATGCACGTTGCAGGTGCCGATCTCGGTCCACGTGTTCGCGATACCGATAATCGGTTTGTGGAGATCATCCTTTGCAAATCCTGAGCCACGCAAATAAGAACGCGCTGCCGCGCGGCTCGGGCCCTCAGTCAACGGAATACTTTGTCGCTTGCCTTCGATGGTCATTTGCTCGCTTTGCTCGCCAGTGGTCAGTTGTCAGTGATCAGTGGTCAGTTTGTTTCGCGGGAATGCGAAGCTATTGCCGCGAATTGGTTGTTTTCGGCACCCGGGCCTCAGAAGCGAGACCTGGAGCAGCCAGATTACCTGGCCTTCAGCCATTCAGCTTTGTCGTGTTTTGCTTCGTAGAAGTCCAACTCCGCGGCGTGCCGCAGGGTAAGTCCGATGTCGTCGAGGCCTTCGATCAGACAGAATTTGCGGAAGGGATCAACTTCGAACGTTGCCTTGAATCCGCGATCGTCGGTTACGGTCTGATCCTGGAGCGAGACGGTTAGTTTGTAATTCGGGATATTCCTTGCGTTTTGGAGGAGCGTAGCTACTTCTTCCTCGGTTAGCCGTGCGAGTACGATTCCGTTCTTGCCGGCGTTGGAAAAGAAGATGTCGGCGAAGGTCGGCGCGATTACCACGCGGAAACCGTAATCGCTGAGCGCCCAGGCAGCATGTTCGCGGCTCGATCCGCAGGCAAAGTTCTTTCCGGCGATTAAAATCTTCGCTCCCTTGTAGCGTGGGTCGTTCAGTGAAAAATTGGGATCGGGATCGCCCGACGCGGTCCGACGCCAGTCGAAGAATAAGAATTCGCCGTAGCCGGTGCGCTCGATACGCTTCAAGAACTGCTTGGGAATGATCTGGTCGGTATCGACGTTGGTGCGATCGAGAGGCGCGGCCAGTGCTGTCAGTGTCTTGAACGGTTCCATCAGGCCTTGACCTCCTCATGCGCAGATTCGTGAACGGGCCAGTTGCGGATATCGACGAAGTGGCCGGCGATTGCTGCTGCTGCTGCCATCTCCGGCGAGACGAGATGTGTGCGGCCACCGCGTCCCTGGCGGCCTTCGAAGTTGCGGTTGCTGGTGGAAGCACAGCGCTCGCCTGGCGCGAGAATGTCAGGATTCATGCCGAGGCACATGGAACATCCCGGCTCGCGCCAGTCAAACCCGGCAGCTTTGAAAATCTGGTCGAGGCCTTCTTCTTCGGCCTGCGCCTTTACCTGCTGCGATCCGGGAACAACCATTGCGCTCACATGACTTGAAACTTTGTGCCCGGTTGCGATCCTGGCAGCCGCGCGCAGATCTTCAATGCGCGAATTGGTACACGATCCGATAAAGACGCGGTCGATGGAAACTTCGGATAGGGGAGTGCCGGGTCTCAACGCCATGTATTCGAGGGCGCGTTCGAGTCCCTTGCGTTCCTGCTCATCTTTTGTCGCTGCCGGATCGGGAACTGAGGCCGTGATCGGCGCCACCATGCCGGGGCTTGTTCCCCAGCTCACGTAGGGAACCAGCGTAGCTGCATCGATCACGAGTTCGCGATCGAACTTTGCGCCGGGGTCGCTGGGCAGCTTGCTCCATTCGCTCACGGCCGTTTTCCAAGCTTCCCCCTTTGGGCTGAATCTGCGGCCTTCGAGATAGGCAAACGTCGTGTCGTCTGGAGCGATCATACCGGCTCGAGCGCCGGCTTCGATGCTCATGTTGCAGATGGTCATGCGGCCTTCCATCGAGAGAGCACGAATGGCCGAGCCAGCGTATTCGATGACGCTGCCCGTTGCGCCATCTGTGCCGATCTTGCCGATGATGGCGAGGATGATGTCCTTTGCCGTGACGCCCTGCGGCAGCTTGCCTTCGACGGCGATGCGAAAGGTCTTCGGCTTGGATTGGGGCAGAGTCTGCGTGGCCAGGACGTGCTCCACTTCGCTGGTGCCGATGCCGAAGGCCAGCGCGCCGAACGCGCCGTGGGTGGAGGTGTGCGAGTCACCGCAGACAATGGTCATGCCTGGCTTGGTGATTCCGAGTTCCGGTCCAATGACATGCACGATGCCTTGCTCGCGGCTGTCGACGTCGTAGAGTTCAACGCCGAAGTCAGCGCAATTCTTGCGGAGTGCGTCGATTTGCGTTGCAGCGATCTGGTCGACGATATGCAGGCGGCCTTCGAGAGTTGTGGGCACGTTGTGATCGACGGTAGCGATGCAGCGATCGGGGCGGCGGACCTTGCGTCCTGCGAGGCGCAGGCCTTCAAATGCCTGCGGTGACGTGACCTCGTGGAGCAACTGCAGATCGATGTAGAGCAGCGTCGGTTCGCCTTTCGGCTCAGCGACGATATGCTGCTCCCATACCTTTTCGAATAATGTTTTTGGTGCGGTGTTCATGAAAAGACAGCTCCTAGCTTCTAGCTTTCAGCCACCAGCTTTGTCTTGCTGGTTTATAGTTTTCCGACTCAATCGACTCAGTATTGCGGTGATGCGTACTGCTATTCCTGTGACGGGCCGGTGTCTAGTGGCTAACAGCTAGAAGCTGCTCTTTCACTGTCTCCCTTACCTTCGTGCCCATCTCCTTTGTCGAGAGCACCGGGAAGCCCTGCGGATTTGCGCGCGCCAGGTCGGGCGTGCGGAAACCCTGCTCCAATACTTTGCGGACGGACGATTCGATTGCGGCGGCTTCGGGTTCAAGGCCGCCGGAGTGGCGCAAAATGAGCGCGGCGGTGAGAATTGCGCCGAGCGGATTTGCCAGTCCCTTGCCGGCGATGTCGGGCGCGGAGCCGTGAACCGGTTCGTATAGATTCACTTTGCCGCCGATGGTGGCCGAGGGGAGCATGCCGAGTGAACCGGTGATGACTGCGGATTCGTCGCTGAGAATGTCGCCGAATAAGTTCTCGGTGAGAACGACGTCGTAGTTGCGCGGCTGATTCATCAGGTGCATCGACATGGCGTCGACATACTGGTGCTCGACGGTCACGCCTGGGAATTCTGCGGCAACTTCGTTCACGGTGGCGCGCCAGAGTTGCGAAACTTCCAGCACGTTGGCCTTGTCGACGCTGGTGAGTTTTTTGCGGCGCTTCATTGCGAGCTCAAATGCGATGCGTGCCACGCGAGCCACTTCGTCGCGGGTATAGCGCATGGTGTTCCAAGCTTCGCCTGTGGTTTTGTTCCATTCGCGGGGCTGGCCGAAGTAGAGGCCGCCGAGGAGTTCGCGGACGAAGAGAATGTCGGCGCCGTCGATGATCTCGGGACGGAGGGGGCTGTTGACGGCGAGTTCTTTGAAGGCGAAGGCGGGGCGCAGATTGGCGAATCCACCGAGAGCGGCGCGCAGTTGCAGCAGGCCGGCTTCGGGACGCTTATCGGGGGGCAGGGAATTGAACTCGTTGCCGCCTACGGCGCCGAGGAGAACGGCATCGCTGGTCGAGCGCGGCGTCGAGAGTGTCTTTGGGTAGGGGCGATGCCGTCGTTGACGATGGCGATGCCGCCGATGCGCTTCTCATCAATGTGAAGGGTATGGCCGCCCAGCGCCGCGACTTCGCGCAGCACTGCGACTGCTTCGCTGGTGACTTCGGGGCCGATGCCGTCGCCGGCGGTGACTAAGATCTTCAGGTGCATTCTTGGTGTTGTCCCTCAGGGGCTAAAGCCCCGGATTAGTACGATTGCAATCGGCACCACTAAAGTCGTGCCCTGAAACATTGCGTTTTTGAAAAACGACTAAAGACGTGCGTTGACACAAGACTCTTCAACGCCAAGCGCAATCATGGCGCCGTCAAACATCAGTCCAGCTCCGCTACCGGCTCATGCTTACGGTCGCGAATCGGGTCGGGCAAAATTCCGATCAGGTCCTGGTCGTAGATGTTTTTCTTGCGATCAGCCAATGCCACGAAGCGATAGTACACATGCTGCAACTCCTCGCGCGAGATGGTATAGCCAAGGTGCTCCAGGCGATGGCGTAAAGCCGCGCGGCCACTGTGCTTGCCCAGCACCAGGTTGGTCTTCGACACACCGACGAGCGAAGGCGTCATGATCTCGTAGCACAGCGGATTCGCGAGCATGCCATGCTGATGAATGCCGGACTCGTGCGCAAAGGCGTTCGCGCCCACGATCGCTTTGTTCGGTGATGGCTTGAAGGTGATGATCTGTCCCAGCACTTCGCTGGTGGGATAAAGCTGATCGAGCTTGATGTTGGTTGTTACGCCGTAGAGTTCGCCGCGGACGTGTAACGCGGCCGCAATTTCTTCGAGAGAGGCGTTGCCCGCGCGCTCGCCGATGCCGTTGATGGTGCACTCCACCTGGCGTGCGCCGGCAGTGATAGCGGCCAGCGAATTGGCTGCAGCCAGCCCGAGGTCGTCGTGGCAATGCGAGGAGAGAATGATGTTCTGGATATCCACGGCGGGGATTCGCTCACGCACTTCGCGGAACATCTGCCCGTATTCTTCCGGTGTCGAGTAGCCCACTGTATCGGGCATATTGATGGTGGTCGCGCCTGCCTCGATGGCGACGCGTACGATTTCGACCAGGAAGTCGCGATCCGACCGGGTCGCATCTTCGGGCGAAAACTCAACGTCTTCGACAAAGGTCCGCGCCAGGCGCACCGACTCCGCGGCCTGGTCAAGCGCCTGCTGACGGCTCATCTTGAGCTTGTACTCGAGATGCAGATCGCTGGAGGCAAGAAAGACGTGGATGCGCGACCGCTCCGCAAACTGAAGGGCGCGGGCGGCCATCTCGATGTCTTCTTTTTTGGCGCGGGCGAGGGAAGCGATGCGCGGCTTGCGCACGGCCTGCGTGATGGTCGCAATGGCCGCGAAGTCGCCCTCTGAGGCCATGGCGAAGCCGGCCTCGATGATGTCCACGCCCAGGTCCTCAAGGGCGTGGGCCATGGTGAGTTTTTCCTGCGTGGTCATGCTGCAGCCGGGGGACTGTTCGCCGTCACGCAGAGTGGTGTCGAAGAATGCAACGTGATTTGAATTGTTCATTGTGTTCACGCCTGCCGGGGAAGACATTTTCCTAACTCTTTTATTTTCTCGCATCCCGGCTATATAACGCAAAGTTATTCTTTTTGGGGAACCTATTACAATTGCTTATGGAACAGTGAGCAGTGGATAGTCAGGGGCCGGACCACTGCACACAGTCCACTCCACTGTTTAGTGCCGGAGCCGCCATGGAACTCTCTCAACTGGAAACCTTTCTTGCTGTTGCCGAGGAGCGTAGTTTTTCACGCGCTGCCATTCGCCTGCATCGCACCCAACCGGCCGTCAGCCAGGTTATCCGCAAGCTGGAGGCTTCGCTAGGGGAAACGCTGTTTGACCGCGCCGCCCGCGACGGCTCGCTCACCGCTTCAGGGGAACTGCTGCGCGACTATGCGCAGCGGTTGCTGGCGTTGCGTCGCGAAGCCTCAAGTGCGCTTGACGAGTTGAAGAGCCTGGAGCGCGGACGCCTGCAATTGGCCGCGAACGAGTACACTTGCATGTACCTGCTGCCGGCTATCGACGAATTTCGGCGCCAGTATCCTGAAATTGGCATCTCGGTCCACCGGATGCTGGCCAGCCGCATCGCGGAGGAACTAAGCCTGCGAACATTTGAGATCGGCGTCACGTCGTTTCGTCTCGACCCTGAGAAATTCCGAACCATCGCCGTCTACAACGACAGCCTGGCGTTTATCGTCAGCCCAAAACATCGCCTTGCCAAGGCCGCGCGCGTCTCCATTAACGACCTGGGCAAAGAGATCTTCATCGCGCACAACGTGACATCGCCGCTTCGCCGCAAGGTCATCGAGGCCTTCCAGCGGTATCGGACGCCGCTCAACATGGGGATCGATCTGCCGACCATCGAGGCTATCAAGCGGTTTGTCGCCATGGGCAACGGGGTGGCGCTTGTGCCGCACCTCACGATCGCTCACGAACTCGAAGCAGGGCGAACTGGTGCGCGTCACAGTCGACGAGCTTGAATTCAAACGGGTGCTGAGGCTTGTCCATCGGCGGCAGGCCTCGCTTTCGTACGCTGGTCAAGCCTTTCTACGCACCGTGCGCGACATTGCAAAGAAGCACGGACCACCGTACTACTACCACGTGGAGCGTGCGGGGTGAAAGAGGCAGAGACCAGGGACTAGGGACTTGGAAAGAGGGAGCTAACTGGGAGAGTTACAAACAAAATCCCGCCACCTCGCGCTTGTTCTCAACTTCCCACCTGGCTTTCTGGTTCCAAACCTCTGTGCTCTAATTCTGAGTCCCTAATCGCTGCCGGTGAGCGATTCCCATTCGGGGGGGCGCGCGTCTATTGACTTAGATCATTCCGAGTCAGCCGCTTCCGTCTGCAACCCGTTCCGGGCATTTACAATGCTGAGAGCGGCGCGTGGGGGAATCCGGCGTGTCCTAATCAACAACCTGGTTGCCAGCCGGACGGTTGAGCAGTCCAAGAGGTTCTAGACCGAATGAAGAAGATCGCCCTAATTACCTTTCTGCTGGCCGTGTGCGTAGCAGCGGGCCGCGCTCAGGAGAGCCGGCAGGATGTCAGCCTCAGCGGATCAGCCCTGATCGAGCCGTTTATCGCATCCTCTACTACGGTGCAGGTGCATTCCAACACCGCGTATGGCGCATTGCTCAGCTACCGCTTCATGCTCACTCCCAATAGCGCGCTTGAGGCCAATTATGGAATCACTTACCAGAACAAGATCAACTACTACGTGAACCCAAATCACTACCAGATAAACACGCGCACCCAGGAAATTTCAGCGGCATACGTGCGGAGCTTCACCTTTAAGAAGTTCAATCCATTTGTCGAGGCCGGTCCAGGCGTATTCATCTTCCTGCCCATCCGCAACTCGGGTACAACTCTCCTCGACGCTAAACAGCAGACTTCTGTCGGCGGTCTTTACGGCGCAGGCATCGCGTACGAGATCAGCCCCAGCTTCGATATCCGCGCTGAGTTCCGCGGCTTCGTGACCAAGGTGCCGACGTTCGGTGACAGCCAGCTCACGACCAACAAGTGGTACAACATCTACTACCCGACCTTGGGCGTAGCCTACCACTTCTAGAAGCAGGGAATAGCTCCGCAGAATCCGGGATCTGCCTATTGAATTTTGCAAGCGAAAAGAGGGGATGGCCTCAAGGCCATCCCTTCTTTGACTTCTATCTCATTCTTTTGCCGGAATGCGCTCTGAGAGGCGATGGGAGGCAGCGATTTTTCAGGCGCCTTGTAATCTCTAATTAACCCGCGATCCCCGTTCCCTGTATTCTTCCTGCTTCGCGGTAGCGTCCCAACTCTTTGACCATCGCGCAGTGAGGTTTCAGCGCTTCGACGGCAAGCAAATCCTGCTCTGGCGCGCGCAGCTGGCAGTCAACGTAAAAGACATACTCCCAGGGCTTTCCCTGCACGGGGCGCGATTCGATCTTGGTGAGGTTTGTCCCGGTGGCCGAAAGCGAGCTTAGAGCCGCCACCAAAGATCCCGGCCGGTTCTCCACTGAGAACGCGAGGCTGGTCTTGTTAGCGTCGGCATCGAACCAGGCCTCTTTTGAACGCCGCACCAGAAAGAAGCGCGTAAAGTTCTCAGGATTGTCTTCGATGTTAGCCTGCAGAATTTGTGCGCCGTAGTATCTGGCAGCGGCTTCGCTCGCGATGGCAGCCGCGTGGCGGTCGCGCAGTTCCACAAGCTGCTTCACGCTTCCCGCCGTATCGTAGAAGGCGAACGACTCCATTCTGGGGTGAGCTGCAAGAAAGCGCCTGCACTGCGCCAGCGCGACAGGATGGGAAAACACGCGGTCAATGTCGTCCAAGGTTGACGCTATTCCGATTAAGTTATGCCGGATGCGCAGTTGCGACTCGCGCACCACGGTGACGTCATGTTGCAGGAGCAGGTCAAAGTGTTCGAGCACGGAACCGGCAAGACTGTTCTCTATGGGAATGACTGCGCCGTCGACCGAACCCCCGGTCAGGGCGCTAAATACGTCGGCCGAGACGGTGCAGGGGACAATGATGGCCTCTGGCATCATGGCCAGCGTGGCCTCGTGACTGAACGAACCCGGTTCACCCTGGATGGCAATCTTCATTCCGGCGTCGACTTCTCTTTCCTGTGCGGTTGTGGTCAGTATGGCATTAGGCGATTTCGCAGATGGCTTGCTCGCACCATACCATAGCTGAACGGCTGCCTTTTTGGAGTCTTCGTCTGCCATGTGAACCTATCTCCGCAGCCAGATATCGGCGGCCACAAAGAGCAGGAAGACCATGGCGATGACACCGTTCATGGTGAAAAAAGCTGCATTAAGCCGCCGCATGTCCTGAGGCGAAACGATGGAATGCTCATAGGCGAGGAGTAGTCCAGCGGCAGCAATGCCCAGCCAGCCCGCGATGCCAAAGTTAAACAGATATCCAAACCAGATCAGCAGCGCGAGCATAGCGAGGTGCATGGCGCGAGCCACCATGAAAGCGGCAGGAACGCCCATCGCCTGGGGAATGCTGTGCAGGCCAGCTTGTCGATCATGTTCGAAGTCCTGGCAGGCATACAAGACGTCGAATCCGCCCACCCACAACATTACCGCGGCGGTGAGCACCACGATGCGTGGATCGAGGCTGCCGCGCACCGCAATCCAAGCTGCTGAGGGCGCCAGCCCGAGGGCCAGCCCAAGCACAAGGTGTGACCAGCGCGTGACTCGTTTCATATAGCTGTAGCCGAGCAATATTGCGAGCACAATGGGCGCGAGATACAGCGTCAGCCGGTTCAATTCAGCCGAGGCAATTACAAATCCGAGCCCCATCAAGATGGTAAAGCCTGCCACAAATTCCCGCGACAGCTGTCCTGCGGGAATTGCCCGGGTTCGCGTTCTGGGATTGGCTGCATCAAGGTCCGCATCAGCCCAGCGATTGAAAGCCATTGCACACGAACGTGCCGTCACCATGGCAACCAGGATCCATGCCAACGTGCGCCAGCCGGGAGTTCCGTGGCTCGCCAGCAGAACCGCAGTCAGCGCAAAGGGCAACGCGAAGATCGAGTGTTCCCACTTGATCATCTCGAGCGTCGTGCGGGTTTTTGTGGCTAAGCCCATCGGGTGCAGCTCCATGATCTAGTTTAATGGAGCGCACCGCGCACTTGATGTTCTAGCAGGGGGCAGTTTCAGAGATTCAACTGTTTGTTGCGGGCGATTCGAATTTTCTGCCACGCGGGTCCAGGTGCTCCGTGTCGCCCCCTGGGCTCTACAACGTGACCCATGGGCGGCTGGTTCATTTGTGCGCGGTAGACTGCTCGCATACATATGATGGCCTACCCTCAAGCTGCGTCCTGTCAACAAAGAATCTCCACACTCGGGCGAAGGAGCCTGTTGACAATGCTCATAGCGACTGCGTTGCCTCTTATTGGGCAGCGAGACCCGGTCCTCAAGCAGATCGATCTTCCGCATCGCTATTACTACCGCGAAATGTATCTACCGCAGTTGACAACAGGACCGAATTCTGCTGCGTGGTCTTCCGATTCACGCTCGCTGGTTTATTCGATGTCGGGGACGCTATGGCGGCAGGCAGTGGATTCAGGTGTGGCTGAACAGCTTACCGCAGGCCCTGGATATGACTACCAGCCCGATTGCTCCCCCGACGGCCGTTGGGTTGCCTACGCGAAGTATCGACAGGACGCGATGGAACTCTGGGTGCTTGATCTTGAGAAGAAGGAGTCTCATCTGATCACCTCTGGTGGCGCGGTGAATGTCGAGCCCCGCTTTTCGCCGGATGGCAAACGGCTTGCCTTCGTTTCCACTTCGTATAACAAGCACTTTCACATCTTTGTTGGCGATTTCAACGGCGGAGAGTTGACCAATGTGCGGAGGCTCACCGGCGAAACGCGCAGCAGTCTGCCACGTTTCTATTACAGCGAATTCGATCATGAGATCAGCCCCACCTGGTCGCCGGACGGAAGGGAACTGATATTTGTTTCCAATCGCGGACACATCTACGGAACAGGTGGCTTCTGGAGGATGGCGGTTGAGCCCGGCTCGGAAGCTCGCGAAATTCATTATGAAGAGACCGCGTGGAAGGCCCGCCCCGATTTCTCGCCTGACGGCAAACGCATCGTGTATGCATCGTATCTCGGCGGCCAGTGGCATCAGCTCTGGGTAATGCCATCCGGAGGCGGCGATCCCTTCCCCATTTCTTATGGAGCGTTCGACAACACCAACCCACGCTGGTCTCCCGACGGCTCACGCATCGCATTCATCTCAAATCGGGGCGGAAACACTTCCCTTTGGGTCCAAGAGGTGCTCGGCGGAGCCCAACGCCCGGTGCTTGCCAAAGAAAGGCGCTATCTCCGGACGATGGCGCATTTGAGAGTTACGATTCTGGACGCTTCAGGAAAACCAACGTCCGCGCGCGTCTCGGTCACCGGCGAAGATGGCAAGGCTTATGCACCCGACGATGCGTGGATGCGTGCTGAAGATAACTTCGTCCGGTCAGAAAGCGAATTTGAATCGCACTATTTCCACACACTGGGAAAGGCGGAGTTGACGGTTCCGCCAGGACGCATTCAGGTGGAAGTCACAAAAGGCTTCGAGTACCAAGTAGCCAGGGAGACTCTGATCTGCGGACCTCAAGCGCGATTAATCATCCGCCTGAAGCCGCTAGCGATTCCCAACGACGCGCATTCGCATTGGGCGAGTGCCGATCTGCACGTCCACATGAATTACGGGGGGGCCTACCGCAACACTCCGAAAGATCTGCTTGCACAGGAAGCGGCGGAGGATCTCTTTCTTGTGGAGAACCTAGTCGTCAACAAGGAGCAGCGAATTCCCGATATTGCTTACTTCCAGAGCGTGCCCGATCCGGAATCGACTCCGAACCATTGGCTGCTTTACGGCCAGGAGTTTCACACGAGTTACTGGGGACATCTGGGATTGCTGAATCTCACTCACAACCTTCTGCTGCCGGACTACGCTGCGTATGGGAACACCGCAGCCGCGAGCCTTTTCCCCACCAATGCCGTTGTGGCCGATCTGGCCCATCGGCAAAGCGGCATCGTCGGATATGCGCATCCCTTCGATATAGAGGAGGACCCGGCAAACGATCCCACGCTCACTCACGCAGAGAAGCTGGATGAGGCTCTGGAACTGCCAGTCGACGCGGCATTGGGCAAAGTGGATTACGTCGAGGTCATGGGCTTCAGCGACCACCGCATGACTGCGTCTGTCTGGTACCGCTTGCTCAATTGCGGATTTCACCTGCCGGCCGGCGCCGGTTCTGACACCATGGCCAACTACGCTTCGCTGCATGGACCGATTGGCCTGACTCGCGTCTACGCAAGCATTCCAAACAATGCGACTGGCACGGCACCATGGTTTAAGTCGCTGAAGCAAGGACACACGTTTGTAACCAATGGTCCACTGCTTGGGTTCACTCTCGGCGGCAAAGTGGCGGGAGGAGAGCTGAAACTGCCGGCGGGTGAGAACAAAGTCAGGTTCAGTTCATGGCTTCGTTCTTTTGTTCCGGTCGATCACCTCGAGGTGGTTTGCAACGGACGCGTGCTGCGCAACTTGAAGGCGGACAGGAACCGGCAATGGGCCGACGTGAAAGATACGATCACGATTTCGCAGAGCGGATGGTGTGTACTACGAGCTTCCAGCGACCGACCAGAGCATCCGGTGCTTGACGATTTTATCTACGCCACCACGAGCCCGATTTACGTGAGTGTAAAGGGGTCCGATCCCAAGTCTGCAGACGACGCAGCGTTCTTTATTTCCTGGATTGACCGCCTGACTGAGGCGACGAAAGCAAACGGCAACTGGAATACCCCTGCGGAGAGAGTTTCCGTACTGCAGATGCTAGACCAAGCAAGGCGAATCTATGCCCGGTTGCAGAAGTAGACGAATTTGCTGCTCGAGTTGATAGTTAGCCGCAGAGCTACACCAAATGGCAGAAGCGCAGGAGCAGGGCGAGAGCCCGGGTCTATGCATCCGCTTCTTCTACCGTACCTACGAGCGGCAGCACAGTGTCGACCTTTGTGACCTTGAACAGATCCATGACGCGGCTATTGGCTCCGGCGACGATAAACTTGACGCCCTTGGTCTGGCAGCGGACGTAGGTGTTCATCACGAGTCCCATCCCGGCCGAGTCCATGTAAGGAACGGCCGTCAAGTCGATCACGGTAAGTGGCGGTGGCTCTGAACCGCGGAGTTCGGTCTGAAGTTCGAACAGGTTGCGCAGGGTGAGTGGTCCAGACAGACAGAATACCCGTGTACCGGGATTCTTCCCTTCTCTACGATCGATGGTCAGCGGGCCGTCGTTCAACATAGCGACTCAAGTGTAAGGAATGAAACGTATTGTTTGATTACAGTTCTGTAAATGTCGCACGCGGGCCGCATCTTCGTCCAGAAAAAAGGTTGAGGGACTCCGCTGCCCCAACGATCGGTACGGGAGTCCCTCTCTAGTTCGGCTTTATTAGATTGCTTCCCAGACACTCGCGACTTCGCTGTTTGCGGCCGGGAACAAATCACTTTGCGCTATTTTTGCGACTTCTCGTTTTCGCTTGGCTGACCGGCCACCTGCAGATAATTCTTGACGCTGAAGACGCCCGGCACACCGTTGGCCCGGATGTACGCTGTGTTTTTGTCAGCCTGCGAGTCCACCATTCCGTATAACGCTACATGCCCATTCTGCACTGAAATGCGAATCGGCTTTGCGGGATCAATGGCGTACTTGTTCAGGGTGGGATAGCCGTAGATGGCGCGCGCCACGGCCAGCCGCGTCTGATCGTCCATGATCGACGTGGGATCGACCTCGACATCATCCACTACATCTTTTACGCCTGGATAGGTCGATACCAGCGCTACTGCAGAGTCCTTGTCCACATCGGAATAGGCATGGCCACCCAGCGTCACGACCCCATTTTCGACATTGAGGCTGATGGCGTTAAATGGCGTGGTGCCGTAGCCCACGCGATCGTACGCAAGTTTCTCCTGCAGCTTCGCTTTCAGCTCGCTATCAGGCACGCTGGGGCCGGAGACTTCAATTTCGTTGCGAACGGCAGTCACGCCTTTCGCGCGACGCACGCGGTTACCTGCATCCTTCTTGTACTCGTAGAGGCTGACGTTTCCCGTCAAAGTAGCGATCCCGTTGTCGACGCCGACTTTGACATTCTTGAATTGTGACTTGTTCAATTTCGCCTGGGCGTCGCCAGCGGCGTCCTGACCGACACCAATTCCAGAGCCGGGCGCAGCATACGTGGCTGGGGAGAGCCCAAAGGCGCCGAGAGCGATAGCGACGGCTATCACAGCGGTGGGAAGAGTGGATCTTGTTGCTTTCATATTTGTGCTCCTTGTCGCAACTCAGTGGTTGCTTTTGCTTCCTATAGACACAGATGCGATAGGAAAGTCACGCGGCCATACTTGCGGAACACAATTCCGCGAAATCCAGCCAGGAGGGGCTTACTTATGGGAATTGAACGCGTCTCAGATTGAATTGCCTGCAAGCGAAAGAGCAGGAGTAACGGGCTGACGGCTGTGGTGTTTTGCACTTGGATTGAGAGTCTTATTTGAAGCGACGGGTGGCCTTGATGACCATGGAGAACACGCCGGATTCATCCCGCGCCACGAGCAGCGACACGTGGCGGTTGATTGCGATCTCGGCTTGCAGCAGCTGCTGCGCTGTGGTGTCGACGTCGGTTGCATATGTCAGGGTGAGGTTCTTTCCGAGCTGCTCCTCGACCGTGATGCGGGTGGTGGAGTTTCCCAGGACGCCCAGGTAATTCGGATCTACTTTCACGGATCCGGCGCCAAACAGCTTTTGTACCCGGCTGCTGACGGTAGCATTCAGCGCGCCGCCCAGGAGGGCATCGGTTGCAGGATTGGTGGCGATCTGCTCTTGCTGTTGCGTGTAAAGCCGCTGCTGATCCTGTGTGCGTCCCAGGGCGAGCAGCGCCACAACGTCGGCTTCGGGCAGGGGTGGATCGCTTCTGTAGGTGACCGCCATCTGATCGACCGACCCATGCAGCCCAAGGGTAATGTCGTAATCCTCCACGCGCGCCGTGGCATTGAGATCGATCAGCGGCTCGATGCGCACGGGATTGGTGAATGTGATTTCGCCGCGTTGGAGTTCGTAGCGAGTTCCGGCAATCGTGGCGCTGCCCTCGGTAATCGAAATGCGCCCCAGGAGCGACGGCGTGGCGAGGGTGCCGCGGAGGCGAAGATCGACATCTCCGGCCAGTTTGGCGTAAGCATTCTGGAAGTTCAACTGGGGCGAAGACTGAATGCGCACGTCGAGCCGGACGTGGTTTGAAGGTGCGTCCGGCGGCACGATGGGCTTCGACTTGCCGGCCTGCGCTGCCAGAGCCACAAAATCCATCTCGGGGCTCACGGTGAAACGCGTGATCATCACGTTGCCGCTCAACAGGAGATTGCTTTGGGTGCCCTGCAATTGCAGGTTGATATCTGCTGCCGAACTCACGCCCTGCGGATAGCGGATGCGGATCGACTTGCCTTTTAGCGCCAGGTCGGCATAAATGCCGTGCTGATAGGCGAGATACCCTGAAACGCTCAGCAAGCCGCCCCCGCTCATTGCTGTCAGGGACTTCACTTCCAGGCGATTCTGATTGAACTCAAGCGTCCCGTGCAATTGGCTGAGGCTGTTGGGCAGGTCTTCGAGCGCGAGCGATGCGTTTTGAAAATCGATGCGCCCCGACAGTCCGGGATTGTCCAGTGGCCCATGTGCTTCGACGCGAAAGGTAGTTGAGCCGCGGGCCGTCAGGTCAGGATCGACAGTTTCTGCCAGCTTGAGATTGATGTTTCCGTTGGCCGCGATATCCAATTGGCGCTTGCCGGTGAGGTTCAACGTGCCTTGGACGCGCATGTCAGTCTCTTCGCCGGTTACGTGCAGGGGATCGAGCGTGATCTTCGAGTCGCCCATGCTCGCGTGGAGGCTGCCATCGCTTTTGAGGTGCACACCAGCGACAGTGACGGCGAGCTGCTGAATGCGGGCATCGCCGCGCATCTCCGCAGGCCGCGCCAACGGGCCTTGCACGGTCACCGTGCCTTCGAGGTCCGATTCACCGGTAAGGCCATTGATGTGCGCCATCTCGAGCAGGGCGCCGATGTCGAACCTGGCAAATTTCAGGGTGGCCTGGGTCTGGTTGTCGCCGCGCAACGCGGTCACGCCGTGCGCGGTGAACTCGGCTGCCTGCAGGCGCGCAGTTACATCCCAGGTCAATGCGTGATTTGCCGTGTGCGCCACGGCATTGAACTCTCCGAAGTGCTGGCCGCTCACGATCAAATTGCCCAGCGTAGCCTTCCCGCTGATTTGCGGATCGTCGAAGGTGCCGGAGCCCGCCAAAGAAAACGCGAGGCTGCCTGTGATCTGGGTGGTTCTGCTGCGCAGCCTGTCAATGTTCGCAATATCGATTTCACTTCCGCGCGCATCCACCTGGAACTGTTTCGTGCGCAGATCGTACGAGCCAGAGGCCGTGACGGCGCCAGCAGCATTGTTCATCGTTATCGTTGAGAGCTGAACCACCTGGCCTGCGATCTTTCCCTCTGCATGGGCCCGTATCAGCGGTTCGCCATACAGAGTCCCATTGTCGAGCTGCACCCAGCCGTTTCCATTCAGCGTGTCGAGCGGTCCATCAACGGCCAACTGTGCGCTCAGCAGTCCCGTCATCGGAGGCTTCTCTGTCAGCAGCGGTGCGAGGTCGTCGGCGTTTACGGCGGTCGCTCGCACGTTTGCGCGGAGCAGCGAATGCAAATCGAACAAAGGCTTGCCGGGAGATTTCGGTGACGGTGCTTCGAGTCGCCGCCAAAGTGCCGTCGATGACGATTGATGCGTCTCCGTGCTTCAATTGCCCGCGATCAATCTGTGATCCGCGATGCCGAATAGCTTCCCGATGCATCGAGCGAATCCCAGTGCACCAGCCGGGGTTGAGTTGCGCCGTTGTTCCCAGGAAGTTCGACCGACAGATTCGTAGCCTGAAGCTCTCCCGCCAAGTGCGGGTCGGCCAGCGAACCTGTCCAGGATCCCTTGAAGTCGGCCTGACCGTCGAGATCAACCGGCAGCGCCGACGTTCCGCTTTTTCCATCCCGCGTCAATCCGAGATCGCGGAAGAGCGTATCGAAGTCATCCAGATTGTGGGAGTGAACCTCGATCGCGATTCCGGTCGGGCTGGTCATTGGAAAAGCGCCGAGCTGCCCGTGCGCGCTTATCTGGCTTGCCGGCAGATTGACTTGAAGTGTTCGCAGGTCCACCGCGCCGTGTCGCTGCGTATAGGTTGCGTCGATGGTCCCGCTCGTCGGCGCCTCTCCCGGCGTCGCTCTTCGGCGACGAGCTCAAGCTCAGATTTGCGTCAACCGAGAGCGTATTTACATCGCCGTCGCTCCACTTTGCGTTGGTCAGGCCGTTGATCCGCGCATCCATCCCCAGCCGCTGGAACGGAGGCTGGCTCACCATGTCGAGAATGGTATCGAGCGAGACATTTCGGAAATAGGCTTTCACCTGCCCGTCGGTATGGAGGTTGGTATCGACCTTTGCGGTCACCGGCGGCGTGGCTCTTTCGTGGCTGCGGCCCTTCTTCTCGTGCTTTAGTGGCTCGACTGCCTGCACTACCGGAGCACCGGCCAGGGGCGGTATCCAATGATCGAGCAGCACCTCGCCCTCAAGCTGTCCGCCAGCCTTTAGACGCGCCGTCACATTTGTAATCTGCAAGTCGCAGCGGATCGGCGTGTATATGCGCGTCAAGTCCCACGCCGCGCGCCACCTCGCCTGTTCCTATATACGAGGCGTTGTCGGTATGCACCGTTCCATCAATGCGGAATTCACCCTGCTGGCCGGCAGCGGCCAGGTTCAACTTTGCAATTCCCTCCGGAGTAAACGGATATCCCAGCGCAGGCTCCATCAGCTTCAAGTCCAATTCGCCCTGCACTGACGCTTTCCAGCGCGGACGGCTGAAGTCATCAAGCTCGCCTGCTATCCGCAGGACGCGATCTGCCGATCCTTTGCTGTGCGCCGTTAAATCGAGCGAACGCAGATAGACGGCGCTGCGCGTAAAGTCGAGCGACACTTGTGCGAATCCTTCCACGGGCGGCGCATCCGGGTGAGCTGTGGTTCCGCGAAACAAGCGTATATTTCGAACGCCGGCGTCGAGGTGATAGCTCTCCGGCCTGAGGCCATTGCCAGCAACGTATTTCAGCAGAAGCGATACATCATTGGCCTCGAAGTCCACCGGGATAGGTCGATTCTGAAAGTCGTTCGCGTCTGCGCGGTCGTCGTAGTCGAAGGAGCCATGATTCACAGCGACGTGACTGGCCTGGAGATCGAACAGAGTGCCAATCGGGTGCATCTCCGACGTCTGGCGCGGTTGCGGCTGATTGGTGGTCCCATCGGCGTAAACGATCAGATGAATTTGGGGATGCTCGAGTTCAAGATTCCGCAGCAGAACGCGCGGGCTGAACAAACCCAGTACGTCAATATCGACCTTCAGTGCATCAAGCTGGGCGTAGGGTGCTTCGCCGGCCCGTTCGCGGCCGTGGAGAACAAAACCGTCGGCCTCGCCCTGGAGCTTAAGCAGATTCCAGTGGAACGAGGCAATCTCGGCGCGGCCTCCAGTCGCCGCATCAATCCGCGCAATCAGTCTCTTGCGCATGATGTTTTCAAACGATGAAGAGCTTGCCCAGAAGTACAACCCCACGAGACCGACGACAAGCAGAAGGGCAATGCCGGACCCCACCCACAGCATGTGGCGCAGATAGCGCCGATGCCAGGCGAGCTGCTCCCTATTCTCAGCGGGAGAATCAGGAGGCACGGGTGGAACCTCCGCCTGTCCCGCTCATTCCTTTGTCGCTCCGGTTTCACTGGCGGCGTTGGCTGTTTCGAGTTTCGGATCCAATACTTCGATCTGACCCTGTTTGCGCAAATTCGACAAGCCAGTTGTCAAACAACACATTCACTCGCTGCTGCAGCAGAATCTCCTCGATCCGCGACGACACCTGTTGCAGCGGTGGGGGCTTCTCGCCGCCAGGATATTGGGGCAGCAGGGTCCCCGTGTAATAGGTCTCGATCTCGTCGGGGGTGATGCGAATGCCCTGCCGGAATCGCAGTTCGATAAAGTTCAGAATCTCTATTCGAAGGCGCATGTAATTTTCGACCTGCGCCGGCGTGAGTTCATGATGCGCCAGGAATGCCTTCCAGCCCGCATCCGATTTGCAGTCGGCGCGAACGCACGCCGGCAGTTCCGTGCGGATCTCCTCGATCCGGACAGCGATCTCCTCCGGCTTAGGCTTTGTAGCCTCGATATCTTCCTGCTGAATCTGTTGCTGGATCAGCGCCCGGCTGATGAGCCGCTCGAGAGCCTCAGGCTGCGTCATCTGCTCTTTTGAATTCATGCTCGGATCGAGTACCGAGAGCTGCATTTCGTCTTCGATATCGCTTTGGAGTATCGCCTGCCTGTTGACCACCGCAACCACGCGATCAATGCGGACAGACTTTGCGGCATCCGCAGTCCCGTCGCTCGTTTGCGCAGCTGCCGAAAGCAACCCACCCAGCAATGCCACGAAGCAAAGCGACCGCTGCACTTCGCGACGGATTCTGATTCGAATTGGTCGCTGTGCCGTCATCAGAACGTCTGTCCCAGGCTGAAGAAGAAGTTAAAGTGTGCGGCCTCGCCCACATGCGGATTGGAGTATGGCCCCAGCGGGGTGGTTGGCGAATAGCCGATCGAGTAATCGATATTTACGGGATAGATGGGCGGATTGAGGTTGTAGCTGAAATCAAGGCGGATCGGTCCGACCGGCGTATGGTAGCGCATGCCCAATCCTGCTGCATGCGAGAAGTAGTTGAAGCTGCATTGGCCCTGCTGTCCCGTCGAGGTGATTGGTCCTGTCGGGCTGGGTGGCAGCGGCGGCAGCGGCGGAGGTTGAGGCGTAGGGCCTTCCGTCACTTTGCAGGCATCGCGATTGGGCTGCTGCACGCGAAGCGCGCTAGCCCATGCATCGCCGGCATTGGTGAAGACATTGCCCATGTCGTGAAAGAGGACAAAGCTGAGGGTATCGCCGAAGAAGGGAAGCACGGGCGGAGGCAGACGCAGTTCCGTGCTGTTGACCAGCGCTCCTGCACCGCCGATTGGAAATCCGGTTTCAGGATCGCGCGGGCCGGCAGCATTGATCGGGAAACCTCGATGCGAAGTGGGACCGCCGGAATACAGGCGCTCCGGCAGCGGAATCAACCTAGCAGACGGCGGTCCATAGGCCCGTTCCTGTCCGTACCTGGTATTGCGCGCCAATACAAGGCGTCCCTTGTCAAACCCGTAATAACTAGAATTAGAGAGATCCAGGCGGTTGAACTCCGCCTGAGCGCCGAAGTTCTGATTGGAAAAAAAGTCCTGAAAGCTGGTGTAGGTTCCACGGCGCGAATCGAGGGCCGAATCGCGCGTGTCGCGAATCCAGGTAATGCTCGGTCCGGCGACGCGCACCGCCGTTGACAGCGCCGTAAGGGCGCTCGGGCCGACCTGCAAAGTCTCCTTCGCCACTTTCACGCGCCGGAAGTCGAATTCATAGACAAACGTATTGGCCTTCGAGAACCACGATCCCGGCTGGCTGAAGTGCTCGGTCCAGCGCACGCCCGTCTCCAGTTTTGACGCGACGTATGTGGTCACGTTCTGGCTGCTCGCGTAGCCGCCCGAATACGTGAAATCCAAAATCGCGATTCCCCAGGAAATGCGGATTTTGATAGAGCAGATTGATGTTCTGTTCCAGCAATCCGTAGGTACCTTGAATCGACGCGGATTGTTCACGCCCAAAAAGATTGTTGCGAGTGATGGCGGCCAGCACGCGAGGGCTGATGCCGGTCTTTCCGTTGGGATTGCACGGTTCCCCGGTGGTCGCGATTGCCCGGCAGTTATTTTGGGGCGTTCCGGTCTGCGCCTCGAAGCCCAGACCGTAGGTGAGGGTCCATCGCCGCGCCTCGGTGGTCTGCAGGAGCACCGTCTTATAAGGTTCTGAGCCCGCCGGATTCTCGATGGCCGTGTTCACTTCGCTGAACAAAGCGAACTCATAGAGATTTCGCTGCGTCTGCGCCAGTGCCGACTGGTTCAGCGGATCGCCGGGGTGAAGCGTGATGGCCTTGGCTACCGTATCGGGGCGCGTATAGTGCAGACCCGAGATTAGAACCTTACGCACGAAGATCTGCTTCCCCTGGTGGATGTGGAAGGTCACGTCCACCTTTGCCGGATCCTTCGCTTGTGTCTGCTCTTCCACTTCGATCTGTGCCTGGTCGAATCCGCGGCTGAGGTAATCGGTCAACAGCGCGTCACGGTCGCCGGCGAGGATCTGCGGCGAAAACAACTGTCCCGGCGCGGTGTTCATGAGCGCAAGGAGCTTGCTCTTGATCCGGCTTCTCCACCCCATCGAGATGCAGTTCGCCCACGCGCTGCTGCCGCCCTTCATCAATGTGGTAGATCACCGCGATCGGCTCCGTTGGATTTCGCAGTGGGCCAGGGGAGGCAGTCGTTGTCGCCGCACCTCCGCTCATGGTCTCCGGCGTCACCTTTACCTCGGAGAAACCGTTGTTCTGGTAAACCGCCTGCAGGGCACTAACGTCCGCGGCAACAAGGGCCTGGCTATAGGCGCCATGTCGATCGAGGTGATCGGCGGCATGCACGCTCAACAGAGCCTCAAGTGTTCCCGCGTCGAAGTAGTGATTGCCCTCAACCGACACCTTACTTACACGCCTGCGCGCAGCCCAACGCCACCTTATAGGTGATGGTGACGGTCGTGCCCTCGGGATTCTGTTCGGTATGGTCCACCTTCACGTCAAAGTAGCCAAGCCGCTGGAAGTAGTCGCGCAGGCGTCGATTGCCTTCATTCAGCAGATCCTCGTCGACCGTACCCTCCTCGAAAACCGGCACCAGCCGCTTGAGCCGGTCGCCTCCGATTTTGGCACCTTCCACGCTGACCTTTACGACTGGCCCGCGATTGGATGAGAACATGAAATCCGATCTCTTCGTTGCCGGAATGTACACCTCTGACTCCAGCTTGACGTCGGCCTCGAGTCGATCTTCTTTCTGGTAGTGCTTGAGCACGCCGCTCAGTGCGCGACTGTTTGTGTCGTGGTCAATTTTGGTTCCGAGCTTCAGATGCGCATCACGACGAAACTGTGCCTCGGTCAGTCCGGAGTCGCCCGAGACTTTGACCCCACCCACGCGCGCCTGCACTCCCGAAGTTACCTGGAAGGCGACATCAACCAGTTGTTCACTCGGATGGCGGGTCAGTGTGTATGTGATCATCGGCTCGTTGAAGCCGTTATCGGCCAGCGCCTGGCGCATCCTTCCCAGGGCTGCATCGAGCCGCGGCTGCGTGAATCGTGTTCCGGCCGTCAGCCGGCTGGCCGCCTGCAATTGCGCGTTGATCGTTGCGCCCTCTGGCTCCATCGACGCTTACTGTTCCAATGAACTCCCGGGCGGTTCCCCGGAAAATGATCTTCACGCCGCCATCCATTTTCACGGCGTCGACTTCAATGGCGCTGAACAGTCCAGTCTGAAACAGCGCGCGCAAGCTGGCGGCCACGCTTTCCCGATTGAGTGGGGTTCCTACGGCTTGCGGTAAATGCCCAGCCAGCGGCTGGAGCCTGTCCGAGGAGACGCCTTCAAAGGAGATCTCGCGGACTGGCAGTCCCTTCCCACTGCCGCGATTGGATCAGGTTCGCCGGCCTCCTCGGCATCCAGACCAGCCGAACCATGAGAGTCAACAGATAATTCTGTGGAGGGCCCCGCGGAGCTCCCTTCGGTCCGGGAAAGGACCGCCTGGGGCCAGCAGTTGCTCGTCATCGCAAGGGCTAGAAATAGACAAGTCGGAAGCGCTCCGCGCCTGAGTTCCGAGCCGAGCTGCCATGCGGGCGTTGCCTTACCCACTATATCTCCCAGAATTTAACCGTATAGACCCACGGAGTGCCATTTGGTTGCATCTAACCCAATAACTTGAGAGCCTTTCGGGTTCCTTCTTGCCGCAGCTCAAGGTTTTCACTGCTGCACCTTATACTAACGAGGAAAGAAGCTTGGCGCAGCATCAGACGATTCTTACCGCTACCGCTCTCGATATCCCTCCCCAAAGGAAGCGCATGCCACGTTCCAGGTTTCAAAAGCAGACGCCGGAAGATTCCGTGCCCGATTCCACTATGGAAAAGGAGAGTGCGGTCGAGGTTGGCGATCCTGCACCCGACACCACCCCCGCCCCTCCACAACTTTCCCCCGATGCCGAGATCCTTGCCCGGGCCCAGGCCGGGGATCACCACGCATTTGCCCACCTCTACTCGCTGCACAAGAGGCGGATCTACTCGCTCTGTCTGCGCATGGTCGGCAATGTAGCCGAAGCCGAGGACCTCACACAGGAAGCCTTCCTCCAGCTTCATCGCAAGATTGCAACATTTCGCGGCGATTCCGCTTTTTCGACGTGGCTGCATCGACTGTCAATCAATGTCGTCCTGATGCACCTGCGTAAAAAGGGACTGCCGCTGATGTCTCTCGATGAAGCAATGGAGCCCTCTTACGATGACGGTCCGGGCCGCAGCTTCGGCGCTCCCGATCTGTCGCTGACCGGCTCTATTGACCGGCTGGCGCTCGAACGTGCGGTTGCGGCATTACCAGCTGGTTACCGTCTCATCTTCGTCCTTCATGATGTGGAGGGCTTTGAGCATAATGAGATAGCGGCTATGCTTGATTGTTCGGTTGGAAACAGTAAATCTCAACTTCACAAGGCCCGGCTCAAACTGCGCGATGCACTTCGTCTTTCGCTTCGGAAGGGAGACCGGCGATGACCGATCCCAAGTCCATGACATGTGAAGAGTTTCAAGCTCAACTGTCGGACCTTGTCGGTTCCGGGGCAGACGTCGCGAGCCACCCGCATATCAAGGATTGCGACATTTGCCGCCAACTGTACGAGGAATTGCAGACGATTGCAGACGCGGCGCGACCAGTTGTTTGCCGAAGAGCAACCCGAAGACAGTCTCTGGGAACGCATCGAGTCCGCGATCAAGAAGGAAGACTGATTCACTGAAGTGAAAAGAATCCTGCCGCGAGGGACGCGCATTGCGCATATACTGCGCTGGTCTCCAAAAACGCTTCGGGCCTCAGGGCCTGAATGGAAGTTCTGAGACCTTACAGAGGGGTGCGGCTGCGTCCGTGCCTCAAGCAGCTGTCTTCAAGCCGGGCTTTTGGCCCCCCGAGGGATAGCCACGATGGCCGAACTCGCGTCTCCTGCCAACCCATGCGGATCGTCCCTCACGGCAAAAGCCCTGTTTCGCGCGATCTGGACGTCGCTTTGCATTCAACATTCTTCGATTCCTGCCGATGAAACCCTTGAGCAGGGCGCTGAAAGAAGCGTGCACCAGGGGCATCGGAACCGAAGCGAGAAGTACAACGTAAACCTCATCAAGCGGCCGGGCGTCGGAAGGATTTCAAGAGCTTGTCATTCTTGAAACTTTTAATGCTCTGTGTTGTCTAATAAGGAAAGTTGATAAGAGGACACTCAATGCCAAGTCAGCCTTCCATTTTGCCACCGGAAAATCCCCAGAAGAGGTCGGTTTCCGGGCCCAAACGCATCGCGATTCTGCCTGTCCGCGATACCGTCTTATTCCCGCATGCTGTTCTGCCGCTTACAGTTGGTCGCGAAAGCTCGATCCAACTGATTGAGTCGCTGGGGGAAGAGCGTTCGATTGTGGTTGCGGCGCAGCTTGATGCGCGCCTGGATGCTCCCAAGCCGGCGGATCTGCACGATGTAGGGACTTTAGCCACTGTGCACAAGGTTGTGCGCATGCCCAATCAGAGCCGTTTCGTCTTCACCGAGGGGGTCGAGCGCGTGCGGCTGCTCAGCTTCGTGCAGACGGAGCCTTTCATGATCGCCGAAGTCGAGACAGTCGAAGACATCGAAGCTGAAAACACATCATCGGTCGAGGCACTGGTCCGCAACGTGGTGGGCCAGTTCCAGCAGATTGTGTCGGAATCGGCCACGCTGTCGGACGAACTGCGCACGATTGCGGGAAACATCGAGGACCCGAGCCGCCTGGTCGACTTTGTTGCGTCTTCGCTGCCGTTCCTGACAACGGACGACAAGCAGGCTTTACTTGAAACGGCCAGCGTTCCTGCGCGGCTGGAGTTGCTTACGAAGCATCTGGCCAAGGAATTGGAAGTGCAGCAGCTTCGCACCAAGATTCAGAGCGAGGTGCAGGACCAGGTCCAGCAGTCGCAACGCGACTACTATCTGCGCGAGCAGATGAAGGCCATCCAAAAGGAGCTCGGCGAGCAGGATGAGGGCCAGCGCGAGGTCGAAGACCTGCGCAAGAAGATTGAAGAAGCGGGCATGCCGGAAGACGTGAAGAAAGAGGCGATGAAGGAACTGTCGCGCCTCGGACGCATGTCTCCGATGGCCGCTGACTACTCTCTCACACGCAACTACATCGAGTGGTTGGCGGTGTTGCCGTGGGCAAAGAGCTCGGGCTCGAAGATCGATATCAACAAGGCTCGCGAGATTCTCGATGAGGATCATTACGAGCTGAAGAAGGTGAAGGACCGCATTCTCGATTACTTGTCGGTGCTGGAACTCAAGCCCGATATGAAGGGCCCGATCCTTTGCTTCGTCGGACCTCCGGGTGTGGGCAAGACTTCGCTTGGCCGCTCCATTGCGCGTGCGCTGGGGCGCAAATTCCAGCGTGTCTCGCTTGGCGGCATGCATGATGAGGCCGAGATTCGCGGACATCGCCGGACTTATATCGGAGCATTGCCGGGGCAGATCATTCAGAGCATACGGCGGGCTGAAACCAACGACCCCGTGATCATGCTGGATGAGGTGGACAAGCTGGGACGGGACTTCCGGGGCGATCCGGCGTCGGCGCTGCTTGAAACCCTCGATCCGGAGCAAAACAACACGTTCCGCGATAACTATCTCGATGTGCCATTTGATTTGTCGAAGGTGCTATTCATCTGCACGGCGAACATGCTGGACACCGTTCCTCCGCCGCTGATCGACCGCATGGAGATTATTCCGCTGCAGGGCTACAGTGAAGAGGAGAAGGTGCACATCGCCGCGCGCTACCTGGTTCCGCGCCAGATCAAGGCTAACGGCATCACCGAGGAGCAGATCGAGTTTCCCGAAGCTGCCGTCCGCCATATCGTCCGCCACTACACGCGCGAAGCCGGGGTGCGCAAGCTTGAGCAAGTGATCGGGACGGTGTGCCGCAAGGAAGCGCGTCGCGTGGTCGAAGGCAAGAACGAAAAGCTCGTCGTTGACAAAGACGTTCTCAAGGAATTTCTTGGTGGCATTCAGGTCCGCGTGGAAACGGAGGTTGCGGAGCGTGTCAAGCGTCCCGGGGTGGCCGTGGGCCTGGCATGGACGCCAGCCGGCGGAGACATTCTCTTCATCGAGGCCAACAAGATGAAAGGCAAGGGTGGGTTCACGATGACAGGCCAGATTGGCGAGGTGATGCAGGAATCGATGCAGGCCGCATTGACCTGGGTACGCTCCAATTCCGCGATGCTGGGTCTATCAGAGGACTTCAACAAGGATCTCGACCTGCACATTCACGTGCCTGCAGGCGCGATCCCCAAGGATGGCCCGTCAGCCGGCGTCACCATGGCTACGGTGCTTGCATCGCTGCTGACCGATATACCGGTTCGTCCACTTACCGCGATGACCGGAGAAATCACGCTCAGCGGCAATGTGCTCCCAGTGGGCGGCATCAAGGAGAAGTTCCTGGCGGCACGCCGCGCAGGAGTGGAAACCATCATCCTGCCCGCCGAGAACCGCCAGGACGTGGAAGAGGATCTGACGCCCGAGATGATTGACGGGGTTTCGATCCACTATGCGAGCCGTATCGAAGACGTGCTGGCGGTGGCACTGCCGCTGCTGAATGCCAAGCACGAAGTTACGCCGATCGCTGCCGAACACGGCGCCTCCGCCGCCGCATAAGCGGCGTCGATGCCGCAATGGGCAGAAGCAGAAGGGCCAGCTAACCCGCTGGCCTTTCTCGTTTGTGTCGAAGGTAAATAGCGCGAACCTCGAATCAGAGTGCCTTGAGCAGCTTAACGAGGCGTGCGAAGCCCTGTTCGCGCGCTGTCTTGTTTGCGAGGTTTGTATCTGTGGGGTCTTCGCCGGCACGCATGAACCCATGGCCTGCACCGTCGTAGGTCACCGGCTCATAGGTCTTACCAGCCGCTTTCATCGCCGCGGTTGTGGCCGGAATTGTGGCCCCGATGCGCGCATCGTTCCCGGCATAGAAGCCATACACCGGAGCGGTAATCGATGTGACATCCGCAGGCCCCGGGCCATAGAAGACGAATGCCGCAGAAAGGTCCCTGCGGTGCGCGGCGAAGGCGAACGACTTGCCGCCGCCCCAGCAGAATCCCACTGAAACAATCTTGCCGTTTGCGGCGGGAATCTTTTTGGCATAGTCCGCTGCCGCGTCGAGGTCGGCCATCACCTGGTTTGGATCGAGTCCGGAAACGGCTTTGACGGCGGCGTCGCGATCGGGCATGGAGTTTGAATCGCCGCCATTCGGGCCGAGTCCCGAAATCAGATCCGGCGCGACCACAATGAAGCCCTGGGCGGCAAGCTCATCGGCCATCTCCTTGGCCCAGTCGCTAAGGCCGAAGATTTCGTGAATCATCACGATGACCGTTGCCTTGTTTTTGACCTCGGGATAGACCACAAAGGCTTGCAGACTGCGGTGGTCATGCTTGAGGGTCACATACTCGTGGTGTCGTGGAGAAGCGTCGAGCCGGGCTTTGGCCCAGTCCTGTGCATAGGTGGAAACGGCAGCGAGCAACAGCAAAGCTGCGGCACTAAATCTGGCAACGTGGGGAATCGATCGCGTCATGCGAAGGAGTCTAGCTTTGACGAATAGCTGTCGGCAAGCTTTTCTAATCAACCCGCCATTTAGCACTTCGGATGCGGGTTCTTGAAATCGACTTCGACCGGCATCCAGTCTGAAAGGCGCTTGTTATCCAGTTCGGCATCGCTGGGCCGGCTTGATAGCGACGACCTCGCCAGCGCCACCGTGAGCTTTACCTTTCCGTGGAGACAGTAGGCTTTCAAAAACGTCGCGAGTCCTTTGTCTGCCGCGTCCATATACTCCGCCGGAAGGGCGCCCTCAGCGACAGGGACGTCGACCGGGCCCATGACCATCTGGTTTGAGACTGGGCCGTCTTTCTTCACGCTCGACGTGTCGAATCGCACCACGAGAGTGGCACGCTTTTCAAGCGCCTCAGGATTTGCCGAATACTTGATCGCCGGAATGGTGACGCCGGATGGATTCGGCTTGGTTGCTTTTGTGTCAAACGCGAGATGATAGGTTGCCCCGGGCCACTTGGGCTTTGCAGGAACCTTCGCAGCATTGTTTCCGGAGTCGCAACCCGCCAAAAACGCCAATCCTGCCATTACCAGCATGACTCTTGTTCTCAATTCGCCTCCTCGTACCAATCAAACGACGCGCTAGAATACCACCCTGCACCGGCCGGGAATGTGATCGCCGTAACTGCCAACCACGGAGCCTGGGCCCAAAGCCGGGTTGGCTCGCGACCTTCACCAGTTCCTTCGGGCAATACCCTTAAAAGCTTCCCAGAACCCTTGTGGCGTGCTCCCAGTCAATTGCCAGAGCCACAAAACAGACATTCCCATGCAGGCCATCCAGCCATTGAAGCAGGCGATCAGGCGGCGGCGGTTCCTCGCGATCCTCTCCAGCTCCGGGGCGATCCTTTCCCGATGTGCCATGTCGATCGAAACTTCTTCAACGTTCTCGCGATCCGCTCGCAGCAGCAGAAGAATCAGGACGCCAAGCGCAAAAAGCAGCGCGAAAGTGGACATCGACCAGAGCGGGTATTCGTCAAAGAGATCGTGCATGCAAATCAACAGAAAGAAGATGAAGCCATACATCATCCAGGCAAAATGGAACTTGTGCTCCGCATGATCGCCAGTTCGCGTCTGATCATCTTCCGCTTCTTGATCGCGTCGCAGTCCCGTCTCAACAGAAATTATCTCCGCCTGTAAACTGGCTCTTATTCGGGGTGCGATCAGGGTTAGATAGAAGGCCAGCTGAAAGCAATAGATGACAGCAATCGCTTCAGCCATTTTCCGTGTTTCCGCCGGATCTTGCATGGGCAACAGGAAACTCTAGGAGTAAGTCCGCAACTTGTAAAGCCACATCCTGCAATTCACTCCTCTCGAAGGGAAAGGATGGTGTAATCCAGGTCGACTCCACGACTGCGTCTCCGAAGTAACCAGCATCTGATACATGCCGCCCTACCCCCGCACCCCTGCTGCGTCTAATACCCAAGGCGGTATTCTTTCTTAAACATGCAGGTACGCGTTCTCCCTTTCGGCATTCTCAAGGAGTCTCTCGGCTCCGACGCCTTTGCGCTTGATCTTCCTGGCGGGGCGACGGTCGCCGATCTTGTGGCCCGCCTTAGCATCCAGGCTCCCGCCGTTGAAAGCCTCGGAATCGCTGTCAGCGTCAACGCCGAGTACGCCGAAAGGCGGCAGATACTGCGCGAAAACGATGAAGTCGGTCTGCTTCCACCTGTCTCCGGCGGAGGCCCCTCCAACGAGCCTGGAAAACCGAAGATTGCTGTCCTTATCCGGCTTGTCCGCGAACCCATTCAGGCTGAAGCCTTGGTTGCCGCCGCCAAGCAGGGGCGAAGACGGCGCTGTGATCGTCTTTGATGGCATCGTCCGCAACAACTCCCGCGGGCGCAAGACACTCTATCTGGACTACGAGGCCTACGAAGAGATGGCCGTGAAGCAGATGAACGAGCTTGCGCGCGAAGCGATTACGGGTTTGGGCGTGCGCAACGTCGCCATCATCCACCGGCTGGGCCGTCTGCAGGTGGGTGAGACCAGCGTGCTCATCATTGTCGCTTCAGCCCATCGCCGTCAGGCGTTCGAAGCCAGCCGATGGCTGATCGACACGCTCAAGAAGACCGTGCCTATCTGGAAAAAGGAGACATTCGTGGACGGCGCAGTCTGGGCAGATGGGGAGCCTTTTCCGCCGGGATATGCCGTGGAGGGCGCCGATGGCCCTGCGGCCTGATCTCAAGATTGCTGTCCCGGCGCCTTCTTGCTGTCGCTCTGTCTTTCGGCGTTGCTTTTCGTCTCGCCGCGCAGGAGGACAAGCCGCTCCGTCTCGACGTCAAGCTAGTCAGCTTCTTTGTCAACGTGACCGATAAGACTGGAGCCATCGTCGGCGGCCTTACGAAGGAAGATTTCAAGATCAGCGAGGATGGCCGTCCTCAAACCATCCAGGTATTCGAGCGCCAGTCTGAGATGCCCCTAAACCTCACACTGGCCATCGACACGAGTTCCAGCACCTACAAGGACCGGTCCATCGAGCAGCAGGCGGCGAAAAGATTTGTGCGCGCACTTCTTCGGCCGCAAGACCAGATGAGCGTGATCGAATTCGATACGTTCGTGACCGAGTTGACAAGCTTTACGAATAAGGTTGCGCTGATCGATCATGGCCTGGACCACATGCGGGGCGAAGGGGGCACAGCGCTCTACGACGCAATCTACCTGGGGTCAAAATTGCTTGGGAAAAAGGATGGCCGGAAAGTCCTGGTACTGGTCACCGACGGGGGCGATACGGTAAAAGGCTCGACCTATGACGAAGCGCTCGAACAGGCGCTGCGCAACGAGGTCATGATCTACTCCATCATCGACGTGCCTATTGAAGCCAGCGCCGGTCGCGATCTTGGCGGCGAGCATGCCCTCATCACCCTCGCGGAGCAGACCGGAGGCAAGTATTTCTATGTCTACGATGGCGGACTCGACAAGGCGTTTGCCCGGGTGAGCGACGACCTGCGCACGCAATACTTGATCGGGTACTACCCGCACAATCAGGAGCCCGGAAGGTCATTTCATCGGATCGACGTCACCATTCCGCGCGCCGCGGCCGAGTCGTTCAATATCCGGCACAAAACCGGCTACTACGGCGAACCTCTCAAAAGCCGCGACTAGTCGGGCTCCCGTCTCATTTGCTCCTGCCGATCCCGGCCATCATCTGCTTGTAATCATCGCGTGCCCGGATCGCTGTGAACTGCGTACTTGTCTTCAATTGCTGCAACTGCTCCGGCACTTTGAAATACCCCGCCGCCGCAACGCGATTCAGCAGCGCCACGCTCTTCGACCCATCGGTCGCGGCAAGCTTCGCGTCCTGCGCTGCCACCGCATACACGCCGGCGAGTTCAAACAACGCATCCGTTCGAGGATTGCCCTTGACCAGCTTGTCGGCAAGCGCCGTTGCCCCCAAAGCATCGCCCAACCGGGCCATCGCCATTGCCTTGCCCACACGCAGCGTCGGATCGTTGTGATCGTCGTAATCGATTGCGCGCTGCCAGTTCTGTGCAGCAGCTTTGTTGTCGCCCTGGCTGTCGCAGGCGCGTGCCTGCCACGAGTAATCGTAGCTGAGGTAGTAGCGCGCAGTGGACTGGTGAGGCTGGCTGGCCAGCACACCAAGCAGAGCATTTTCGCCTTTCTTCAGCCAGCTAAGCGCAGCAGTCGGATCATTGCGCCTCTCCGTCAATTCGCCCAGGTTGATGTACGAAGAAGCCACGCGTATTCCGTACTCCACGATGGCGGGATGTTCCGCCGCAAGGGCTTCGCGCAGTTTCAGGGCGTGCAGGTGCGCCTTTTCCGCATCGCCGTTCCGGCCGAGCAGGGTATACAGTCCGCCAAGGTTGTTGTAGCTTGCGGCAAGCCGGTTCTGGACATCGGGATCGCCCGGATGAGTCCCGTACAGCGCCTCGCCCATGGTCACCGACTCCTCCGCGGATGGCAGCGCCTTCGCGACTTCGTTCATGGCCGCCAGTGTTCCGACCATGTTGACGTCGGTCATGACCAGACCGGTTTTATAGGCGTCCTCTTTCGGATACTGGTTCACCAGCTGCCGCCGTATTGCCAGGGCGTCGCCATACGCCGCAATGGCCTTCGGCAATTTTCCGGCGCGCGTCTCGAGCGATCCGAAGCTGTCATATAGGTCAGCCCGCTGATTCAGCTCCGATCCGTCGAGCGAATGATGCGCGCTCCACGCTTTCGTAAAGGCAATCGCCTGCTCCGACGACTGCTCAGCTTTGTCATATTGGCTCGTGTCTGCATAGAGAAGCCCGAGGTTTGCATAGGTCGCGAATAAGTTGTCGGCAATCACGCGGTTTCCAGGATGCTCCTTGAAGGCCATCTCGAGAATTGTGCGCGAACGGATCAGCGACTGCTCTGATTGCGCAGTCTCTCCCATCTGCAAGTCAGCTGAGCCCACTCGCAGCATGGCTGCGCCCAGGTCGGCCTTGAGGAATTTGTCGTCTGCATGTTCGTCTGAGAATTTCTGATAGAAATCCCTCGCCGTCAGGAGGAGTTGGCGGCGCAGCTTCTCAAGGTTATGCGCTTTTAGCTCGGGACTCTCGCTGACCTTGGTGAAATAGTTGTCGACGGCGTCGCGGGCCATGTTGAAATTCTGCTGTGCGGCCTGCGACTCCTTCTTCGCCTCCTGAGCGCTGTGCACGGCTGCTGCCCGCTGCTTCGCCTCCGCCGACCTCGCTGCATCGGCTTCGATCCTGCGCTGATCGGCCAGTTTTTGCGCGGTCACCGCGTCTTTCTCGCGTTCCACGGCGATGGCGCGCGCCTGCTCGGTCTGCATACGTCGCTGTTCTGCGAGAGCCTGTGCCCGCGTCGCCCTGATCGCAAGAATGGTACTTACCGTCGCGCCCGCCGCGAGCACCAGCATCACGGCTGCAATTCCGCCGACAAGAATGCGGTTTCTTTTTGCAAACTTCGCCAGTTGATAGGAAGTGCTTGCGGGCCGCGCCACAATCGGCTCATCCTGCAGATGGCGGCGCAGATCCGCCCCCAGTTCGGCAGCCGAGGTGTAGCGCCGTCCCTTGTCCTTCTCAAGCGCTTTGGCGACGATGGTTTCGATATCACCCCGGTACACGCGGCTCACCACGCTCAAAGGCGCCGGGTCCGTCTCCTGGATCGTCCGTACTGCCTCGTGCAGATGGCGGGATAGCGTGTAAGGCAGTTTGCCGGCGAGCAACTCGTAAAGAATCACACCAAGCGCATAGACATCGCTGCGGGTATCGAGCGCCAGAGGGTCCGCGAGCACCTGTTCCGGACTCATATACGCAAGGGTGCCGAGCAACTGCCCCATATCCGTTTGCCGCGTCGCCTGCGCATCCGAGTCGGTTGCCCGCGCAAGACCGAAGTCCAGGATCTTGGGTTGTCCCGACTCGTCTACAAGGATGTTTCCCGGCTTCAGATCTCGATGAATGATTCCCCGCTGGTGTGCATGCTCAACCGCCTCGCACACCTGGATCATCAAGTGCAGGCGCTGAGGCGCGTGCAGTCCATGATCGTCGGCATAATCCACGAGAGGCTTGCCGTCGATCAGTTCCATCGCAAAGAACGGCTGCACCCCAAAGCCTGTTTGTGCGCTGCCCGCCTGATATACCTGCGCGATGCCCGCGTGATGCAGCCTTCCGAGCGCCTGCGACTCTCGTTCGAAGCGCTTCAGCAGCTCGGGACTGGCCCATGCAGCTTTGATGACCTTAAGCGCGACGCGCCGGCGCGGCTGGTCCTGCTCCGCTTCGTACACCGCGCCCATGCCGCCTTCGCCCAGTAGCCGGATTACCCGATAAGGTCCGATCCTCTCCGGGGTCGAGCGCACCTCAGGTGCAGCCACAGGCTGTGTACCGGTCGCGTCACTGGGAGCGAGTGTCTCCGATTGACCGATGGCATCTTCAGGCGAAAAGGGAAGTGTTAAATCGTCAGGCAGCTTTTGAATCCCCCACGAGTCAACCACCAGCGATGCGCGAAGGATAACAAACGCTATGTACCACCGAAAAGATGGAAGCGCCTGGAGGGGATTGTCCACAATTGAACACCTCGTCGCGCTTTTGAACGATTTTTCGTCGCGGGCGTTGGCGCACCGCGACGCAATCTCAACTGCGCGAATGATTTGCCCGATGCGGGGCAGTGGTTGTCAAAGTGCTTCTGCGAAGCCGAGGCAGTGTGAGCCCGGAGGTCGTTGATGACGGTTTTGCTTCAGGACCTGGTCTATGCGTTTCGCCAGTTGCGCAAAACGCCCGGCTTTACCATCACCGTGATCCTCACGCTCGCGCTTGGGCATCGGGGCCAACGCTGCCATCTTTACGCTGGTGAATGCCGTCCTGCTGCGCAACCTTGCCGGTTGTCGATCCGAAGACGCTTGTCCGCGTCGGCGACACCGATGACTGCTGCGTAACTCCGGGTACAACGACAAGGGCGACTATTCACTTTTTTCGACCGATACCTACCTGCTGATGAAGCAGGACCTTCCTGAGTTTCAGGAGCTGGCCGCGATGGAAGCCGGCTTCGATTACCGGCCGCTCACCGCGCGTCGCGAAGATTCCACGAGCGTTGCGAAATCGATCATGGGCGAGTACGTCTCCGCCAATTACTTCCGCACTTTTGGCCTTCAGCCCGCCGCTGGCCACTTCTTCACCGATGCCGACGGCGCCAAGGGCGCTGCCATTTACCGCTGTCATGAGCTACGACACCTGGGCGCACGACTATGCCAGCGATCCGAATATTGTCGGCTCTACATTTCGCATCAACACGCAGCCCGTGACCATCATCGGCGTTGCGCCGAAGGGCTATTTTGGCGATCGTCTTACCAGTACGCCGCCCAATTTCTATCTGCCCATCGAGTCCATGGGCGTGATCTCCAATGTGCCGTTCCTTCATGATCCCGAGGTTGACTGGCTCTACGTGATCGGGCGCGTGAAGCCGGGCGTCGCGCTGCCAGGCCTGCAATCGAAAATCAGCGCCATCGTTCGTCAGCAGTTTTCTACGTTCAAGATGTTCAAGACGGAACGCGGGAAGAAGTTTCTCGACCGCACGCACGTTGTGCTCATTCCGGGCGGCGCCGGGATCCAGCAACTGCAGGATAACGCCAAGTCGCAGCTACATCTGCTGACCTGGATTGCTGCGCTTGTTCTGCTGGTTGCCTGCGCCAACATTGCCAACCTGCAGCTGGTGCGGAGCATGAGCCGGCGCGCGGAGATGTGCGTGCGCACGGCGCTCGGCGCGCAGCGCAGCCGCATCATCCGCCAGTTGCTGACCGAGAGCATTCTGCTGGCGGGTCTGGGCGGAGTAGCGGGGCTCGCTGTGGCATACGCGGGAGCACACATGCTGCTGGCGATGGCTTTCCCCGGCGCGCAGAATGTTCCGATTGATGCGGCTCCGTCGCTCGCCTGGTCGTGGCTTTTGCGTTCGGACTCTCGCTGGTTACCGGCATTCTGTTCGGCGTTGCGCCCGCGTGGATAGCGGCGCAGGCGCAACCGGCTGAAGCTCTGCGTTCCGGCACGCGCACGACTACGGGCGGAGCATCCCTTGTTGCAGCGGTCGCTCGTCATTCTGCAGGCGTCGCTGTCTCTGGTGCTTCTTGTCGGCGCGGGGCTGTTTGCGCAGAGTCTTAACAAGCTGGAAAGCTCCGACATGCATCTGGACTCGAAAAATCGCTACATCATTCACATCAATCCCCAGGCGGCGGGCTATGCCACCACGCAGGTTGAAGCGCTTTATCGCACCATCGAGGACCAGTTTCACGCGTTGCCGGGAGTCGTGAAAGTCGGCATTTCAACCTATACGCCGATGGAGGATAACAACTGGGGCACGAGCGTCCAGATCCAGGGCAAGCCCGATCCCAACAAGGGTGCTTCATTTGTGAAAGGCAACGCTGAGTACTTCGATTCTGTCGGCACTCACGTTGTGGCGGGACGGGGATTCACGCGGCAGGATGTGCTGGGCGCGCCACCTGTCGCGGTCGTCAACCAGGAATTTGTGAAGAAGTTCTTCAAGCCGGGCGAGAATCCGATCGGTCATCGGATTGGTTCGCCGCGGCCCCGATTCGCAGGGAGGAGATTATGAGATCGTCGGCGTGGTGGAGAACACGACGTACACGGCGGTGCAATGGAAAAACCACGCCATGTTTTTCGTTCCCATCACGCAGCGTCCGGCCGAGCGCAAAAGAACCGGTAACCGAAGACATCTCGCTGTACGCCGGGGCGCATCGTCGTCGAGACCAGCCGCCCGATGAACGACATGGAGAAGCTGGCGCAGCGGACGCTTTCCGGCATCAATCCCAACCTGACGATCGTCAAGTTCCAGACGTTCGACCAGCAGATTGCAGACCGATTCAATGATGACCGCATGATCGCGCGGCTCACGTCGCTCTTTGGCGCGCTTGCGCTGCTGCTGGCCACCATCGGCCTCTACGGCGTCACCTCGTATACCGTGGTCCGCCGCACACCTGAGATCGGCATCCGCATGGCACTGGGCGCGGAGCGCATCCGCGTAATCGGCATGGTGATGCGCGGAGCCATGATGCAGGCGGTGATCGGTCTCGCCATCGGCGCACCCGTCGCCATCCTCTGCGTGCGCTACATCAAGTCGCAGCTCTACGAAATTACGCGCGTGGATACGGGCGTGATGGTGGGAGCGATCTGTATTTTGACTGCAGCGGCTGCTGTCGCAGGGATGATCCCGGCGCGACGTGCTGCATCGATCAACCCGGTGAAGGCGCTGCGGGTGGAGTAACATTCAGTGGTCAGTGGTCAGAGATCAGTGATCAGAAAGAATACTGAGGTCAGTGCTTTAGCGCGGATTCATCCAGCTTGCCGATGCGGCCGTGGGGGCCGACGACGAAGGGGAGCGAGAGGGCGTTCCAGTTGCGGTCGGCGTCGGGGGCTTCGTGGAGGGCGGGGTCGGGATGGAGAGCGCGCCAGTTGCGGCCGTCGTCGGTGGAGATGTCGGTGCCGTTGGGGCCTACGGTGATCCAGGTTTTGGTGGCGGGGTCGTAGGCTACGGAGGAGCGGTAGCCGTGGGGTGGGGTTGTGGCGGTGGTCCAGTGCTTGCCGCCGTCGATGCTGGATGCGGCGATCTGCGTGGACTCGTCCGGATGGTCGTACGCACCTCCGACTGCGATGACGGTGCCGGTTGGCGCGCATTCGATTGCGGTCGTGGCTTTGGCGGACAAGGGAGAATACACCGGATGCGGCCGTTCCACTGGCTAACGGGCACTTCGCTGTTATTCCACGCGATTTCGCAGTTGAAGATTACGCGTCCATTGCGGGTGCCCCGCCCGAGGATAGCACTTTGTGGCCGTCCAGTACGCATGAGCATGCTCCGAACCGCCAGTCCCGAAGAGTAGAAACTGGATCGATTGCTGCGCGAAAGCTTCGTCGTTGCTTGCCGCGAACGCCTCGCTTCGCTCGGATGGGCGTCAGCGGCCCTTGCCGTCCCGCATCATCCACGTTTCTCCTCGATCGTCGTCTAAGAAATAGTGCAAACGTATCCTTGACTGGATCTCCGAGGAACGTACACTTTGCCGTCTGATGCGAAAATGGACTGCATCGCAGAAGCCGTCTTTGTCGGGATTGGTGAAGATGAGTGTCCACGAGTGGCAGCCGTCGGTGGTTTTGTAGAGGCGGGACTGGTCGCCGGGACCGCAGGACATGACGATGGCGGTGTTGGCGTCGAAGGCCTGGATGCCACGGAAGTCGAGTTTCTCTGCGCCGGGCGGGATGGAGCAGGTCTGCCAGACATATCCGCCGTCTTCGGTGCGGAGGACGGTGCCGTTGGTACCGGAAGCCCAGGCGACTCCGTTGCCGACGTTGTGGATTCCGCGGAGGTCGGCGGTGGTGTTGGAGGTTTGGAGAGTCCACTGGGCGTGGGATGAGGCGGCTGCGAGGGATGCGAGGAGGATGAGAGCCGGGCGCATGAAGTCAGTGTAGAATCGCCGTCCGAGGATTGTGTTTACTTATACGGCAAATGCAGCTAACACCAGAACGTTCCCGGTGATGGGTCAACTTGGCTTTGAGTGGTTGAAGAAAGACAAAGCAGATCCTTCGGCCCCCCTTCACTGCGATCAGGTCGCTCAGCGAAGTTGACTTTTGTTCTTTCCCACCCTTGCGACAAAAGCGTCGCAAGGATGGGCACCCGGCACCCAGAGTGGGAGACGCGGGCTTTCGGGCATGGTTACATAACCAAATGGGGATGCCGCAAGCGAGCCGCAGGCGCTAACCTTTCAATGGAGCAATCGCATGACACTGCAAGAGCTGATTGAAGAGCTGGGTGGAACCCTGATGCAAGGCGATCCGGAGTGGATGGTGGACGGCGTGAATGCACCCGAAAAGGCCGGCGCTTTCGACCTCGCATTTGCCGACTCGGATGCGGCGGTCACTGCAGCGTTCGCGAGCAATGCCGGCGTTGTGGTGCTGAAGCCCGCGGCAGGTTCGGTATATCCGCGCGGCAAGTGCATCATTGAGTCGGACCAGCCGAAGCTTTGGTTTGCGAAGGCAGCGCGGCTGGTGAAGAAGAACATCCACATTGCGGGCATCGCTCACTCCGCGGTCGTGGCGCCGGATGCCAAGGTCGATCCCGGCGTGGTGGTTGGACCCTGCGCCGTTATCGGTTCGCACGTGAGCATCGGCAACGGCACACAGATCGACGCGGGCGTGGTGATAGGAGAAGGCGTCAAGATTGGGGAACTCTGCCACATTCATCCGCGGGTCGTTATCTATCCCGGCATAACGCTGGGCGATCGCGTGGTGGTTCATGCGGGCGCGGTGCTCGGCGCTGACGGCTTTGGGTACGTTCGCGATTCGTTGACCGGCGAGTACACGCAGTTTCCGCAGCAGGGAACTCTCACGATCGAAGACGATGTCGAAATCGGAGCCAACTCCACGATCGACCGGGGGGCGCTGGAAGCGACGCGCATTCGACGCGGTGTGAAGATCGACAACCTTGTGCATGTTGGCCACAACTGCGACATCGGTGAGAATGTGATTCTGGTGGCGCTTACCGGCATCTCCGGCTCGTGCACGGTGGGCAAAGGGGCGGTGCTGGCCGGGCAGGTGGGGATGGGCGATCATGCACACGTGGGTCCGGGGGTGATTCTGGGAGGGCAGTCGGGGGTCTTCAGCGGTAAAACGATCTCAAATGAAGGACAGAGGCCGGGGACGGTGATGTTCGGGACGCCAGCGCGACCGCTGAAGCAGGTGCTGCGGGAGCAGGCAACGCTGACGAAGTTGACTGAGGCGGGAAGACCTGGCGGAAAAGACAAGGCACCGGACGACGGCGAAGGGCCCAAGTAGAAATTGAATGAAGGAGGGATCCGATGCTTCGACGCGCGATTCCTTTATTACACATTTCCAGTTCAGCCGAGGCGCTTGAATTTTATTGCGAGGGACTGGGATTCCAACTGGAATTTGAACATCGTCCTGAAGGCGTGACCGCGGACCCGTGTTACCTGGGCCTCTCGCGGGACGGGGTTTGGCTGCACCTGTCGTCGTTCAGTGGGGACGGCATGGCCGGGGGCGTGGCCAACTTCATCGTTGATGACGTCGATAATCTCCATGTGGAGTTCACGGCCAGGCACGTACCGATTGTTGTTCCTCCTGTCGATCAGATGTGGGGAAGCCGCGAGATGTATGTAAAGGACGCCGATGGAAACAGCCTGCGCTTCATCGCTTAATGCGGGGAATGGTGAATAGAGAATGGTCGCCGAGGGCGAACTCCCGGCTCGGAGGCCTCCTATTTGCGCTGTCACTCGGCCACAAAAAGAAACAGAGGTTCATTTTGGCGATGGTTGTCGTGGGAGGCAGCGCAAAGGATATCGGTAAGACGGCACTGGTCTGCGCAATTATTTCAGCGCTTCGCGAGTTTGATTGGACCGCCGTAAAGATTACCGCGCACGACTATCTCACAGATAGTATCGGCCAAGTTTTCGCTGGAGCGGCTGTTCGCGAAGAAGCTGCGGCAGACAGTTTGACAGACACATCCCGCTATCTTGCCGCAGGTGCGCGGCGAGCGTTGCTTGCGACGCGGCAGGGTGGCCGCATTCCCATCGAGGAGATTCGTCGAGCTGTTGGAGCGGATCGCAACGTGATCTACGAGTCGAACCGGATCGTGGATGCGGTCGAGCCGGATGCATGTCTCGCGCTCGTTGGCGGTCCGACAGGGGAATGGAAACCAAGCTTTGTCCACCTTTTGCGGAGGGCGGATGCGCTGGTCAGTTTCGAATTTTCGGGAATTGAAGCGGCAGATCTTCGCGCTGAGATTCCGCGATTTGCATTGCAATCGGAGGATCGACTGACGCCGGAAATGGTGGATTGGCTTCGATCTCGGCTGGGCAGATCGCAGACGCGAAACGAGTGACCTACTTGCTGGTCTTGTCGGTCGGGAAGGGCTCGGTCCTGAGGGAACCATCGCGCTGCTTGATGAGGATCTGGACCTTGCCCTCGGCTGTGTCGAGTTCCTTTTTGCAGGCGGCGGAGAGACCCACGCCCTCTTCGAAGAGTTTGAGAGAGTCTTCAAGGGTCAAGTCGCCCTTTTCCAACTGATCCACGATGGTTTCGAGCTTTTTGAGGGATTCTTCGAAAGATGCCATGGCTATGAATTAATCCTATACGGGTTCAGGATAATTGATCGTGCCTGAGACAACATTCGTTGGGGACTGCAAGGACCGTCATGTCGCCGCTCATCGATAGGTGAGCTTCAAAATAAGAACCAGGCAAAAGATCGCCGCAGAGGCGACTGTGAAAATGAGTGCGGTTGAACCCGTACTCCGCACGATACCGCGGGCATCCTGAAAGTCCTCATCGTCACTCGTGATATTCGCGTATTTGGTCCACCATCGCAGAGACCAGATGGGAAAAGGCGCCGCCAGTATGAGCACCAGGAAGGAGATGCCCAAAACTTCGTTTTCGAAGCCGATGAGCAGAACCAACCGGGCGGCACGTAATAGCGAGTACACAATGCCCAGCACCAAAAGGAACGCAACGACTGCCGCATTTCGAAGAACGCTCGCATCACTGCATGCCTGATCGATCCTGGCAAGAAGGTGAGCTGCCTTCTGCGCGGCTTCATGGTCAACCTTCGCTCCACAGAATCGGCATACGTCTGCCGAGCTGTCGATCGTCTGCTTGCAGTTAGGGCACTCGAAGATATTGAGGTCTTCGGAGGGACCTTCAAGGATGAGCCCATCTGCCATGCGAAACACCTCCATACTGAATCGGCTGCTCCGGGACCGGGTGAGATCAGACAGGATTACTCACACGATCGCACAAAATCATGCAATTCGCACGGGAACAAAGGTGTTACACAGTTGAAGGTGCCTGGGGTAGAACGCTGGCGATGACTTCGGCGGCGGCGATATAGCGGCCGAATGGGGCGCTGACCTGTACGCCTTGCACCATGGGGCGCACCGCCTCGAGCATCTCCTGCGCGATGAGGATGCCTTCTTTGCGGGCGGCGTCAGGCGTGGTGACCTGGGCCATGCGCAGCATGATTTCTTCCGGCATGGAGACGCGCAGGTCGTTCTTCATGAACTCCGCATTGCGCAGGCTGGTGAGCGGCCAGATTCCAGCGATGACGGGAATGCGGAAAGACTCGATGCGGTTGAGAAATTCTTCGAGCAGGCGCAGGTCGAAGACGGGTTGGGTGATGGCGTATTCTGCCCCAGCCTCAACCTTGTAAGCGAAACGGCGGAGCTCGTGCTCAATATCGGGCACGCCGGGATTCGCAGCTACGCCGATGGTGAAGTTGGTGGATGCGGAGATCGAGTTGGAGCCAATGTCGAGGCCGTGATTGAGGCGGCGGACGATGTTGACGAGGCCGATGGCGTCGACGTCGAAGACGGCTGTGGCGTCGGGATAATTGCCCGACTTGGGTGGATCGCCGGTGAGACAGAGAATGTTTTTGAGACCGATTGAGGATGCGCCGAGCAGGTCAGACTGGATGCTGAGGACGTTCCGGTCGCGGCAGGTGTAGTGAAGGATGGTCTCGATGCCGGTGTGCTGCTGGATTTGGATGCAGAGACTCTGGGCGCTCATGCGCGCGGAGGCACGGGGCGAGTCCGGGACATTGATGGCATGGACGCCGAGTTGTGACAGGAGCCTGGCGCCTTCAATTTCCTTGCTGCAGTCGATACCTTTGGGGGGCACTATTTCGACAAGGGTGACGAATCCGCCCTGTTCAATGAGCGAACCGATCTGGGATCGCTGGCCTAGAGGTGCGGGCGGGGTTTCCGTTGAGATCTCAGCGTGCTTGCCGCCGTCGGCGACGCGGGCCTGGGCGTCAATGGCGCGCATGGCCGAGCGCATGGCGCGGATATGGTTGGGCGTAGTGCCGCAGCAGCCGCCGACGATTTGAGCGCCGGCCGCGATGGCCTTGCGGGCGAAGCTGGCCATGTATTCCGGCGAGCAGAGATAGATGTTGCGGCCCTCGATGGCACGCGGCATTCCGGCGTTAGGCATGGCGGCGAGAGGTAGCGTGGTGGAGGTCCGCATCGCTTCGATCGCCGTCAGAACAGTGGATGGTCCGGTGGAGCAATTGACGCCGATGGCGGTTGCGCCCCACTCCGTCAAGAGCGCGGCAGCCTGTTGGGGCGAGGAGCCGTCGAGGCAATTGCTTTCGTCGTCAACTGTAACCATGACGAGGACGGGAAGCTGGGGCGCGGTTTCTTCGGCGGCCAGCAAGGCTTCCCGCGCTTCGTTGAGCGCGGGCATGGTCTCAATGATGAGCATGTCGACGCCAGCATCGGCCAGGGCTCGAATCTGTTCAGCGAACGCGGCGCGCGCCTCATCGAGTCCGGTTTTACCCAGCGGCTCGAGCCGGACTCCGAGTGGACCGATCGATCCGGCGACGTATGCGGTACCGGCCTGCTTCTCTTTGAGGTGCTCGACAGCCTGGCGAGCCAGCTTGACGCCTGCCGCATTGATTTCGGCAACCTTGGAGGCCAGGCCATGGCGAGTGAGGCGAAAGCGGTTGGCGCCAAAGGTGTTGGTTTCCAGAATCTCGGCGCCGGCCTGGAGATATTCCTCATGGATCGAAAGAATGAGGTTAGGGTCGGAAAGGTTCAGCTCGTCGTAGCAGCGGTTGATGAAGATTCCGCGTGCGTAGAGGACCGTACCCATGGCGCCGTCGGCGAGGACGGGGCGGTTTGAGAAGATGTCGGCAAACTGGGCCATTCTGTTGTCATGCTATCGCAAGCCTTCAAGGAATGTATCTGATGTGCGGCGAACGGTTAGCTGCGCGGGTCCGAATGCGACGGCAGCGCATTAAGTCGAGCGAGCGGGTTGCTTTGTTATACTTTGAGAGTCAAAAGCTATGCAGAACCAGTCCAGGATCAGCCAGTTCGGACGGGCAAGTTCTGCGGCCATCGCCATTCATTTTGTCCAAGTTGCGGCAACCGCAGTGCAATCATTCTCGGCCTGTCCGCGCCGGTTTTGAGGGAAGCGATTTTGAAGAAGAGAAGTTTTTGGTATAGCGCCGCCGGGTCCCTGGTAGCGGCAATTGTGCTGGCGGGATGTGGTACCACGACATACTTTGCGGGAAGAGCGCTGCCCCCCAGCGGCCTGACGAACCGCGTTCTGATTGCCATACAGAACCCAAATGCGCTGGTGTTTGTGGATGCCTTTTATGACATTCGCTACAGCTATAACCAGAAGGTGGGGAGTTTCAGCATATCGGGGTATTCCGGTCAGTTACCGGTCACGATCCAGAACATGCCTGAGGAGCAGATCGGCGTGGTGTACGGCGCCGGTGACGGTTCTCTGCACGTGGAGAACTATCAAAAAGAAAGTGACGGTGGCGCGCAAAAGGGCTTGAATGGCCTTTCATCGAGTGTTTTCATGACGCGCAATGGGAATTACATCTTCGCGGCAAATCAGCAAGCGACGGTGTTTACGGCGCTGGACAACACCAACGGCGGTTCGTACGCGCTGAGTCTGCCGGGCGTGTACCGCGTGAGCGTCAACCCTGGCGGATCCGCAGCAATGGCGTTTGTGCAGAATTCCAACTATGCGTATTACGTGCGCAAATTGACGGCCAATGAGACGCTTGCATACTCTGGCGGGTCGAGCACATGGCCGAAAGCTGCGATGGATTGCGAGCCGCAGAATTCGCCCGGTTGGTGCCTGTTCCAGATGCAGAGTCCCGACAATGTGGACTCGACGGGCAATGCGTATGGCGCGCCGCTGGTGTTTGATCGGCCTGTAAAGGCGGTGTTCTCGGCCGATGGCAATACGGCCTACGTGTTGAATTGCGGCGCGGAATGCGGCGGCTTCGACTTCGTCGATTACCGAGGTGCCGGTGGCTCCGCTGATCTTCCTAGCGGGGCAGCACTCTGGCAAATTGCCGACCAACGCTGCTCTGCACGCTGATTGTGCCACTACGCCGAATGCGAGTTCCTGTACGCTGGCGATACCCGGCGGAGCGAGCAATGCGCTTATGTCGACCTCGATGATGTATGTCGCTGGCCAGCAGCTGCAAGCCGACGGACTCTTTAGCGGCAACCTCACGTTAGTAAGCCTGGCTCAAACAGCATCGAGCACCATTTCGGCATCGTCGCCGATTTCGATCAGTGATGGTGCGCCCGGAGCGCCGAGCCGCATGCTGATGGCGGACGACAATACACTCTGGATCGGTATGACCAAGTGCAACAACGGCGAGCGGTTCAAGACAGGCCAGCCCTACGGATGCCTGACGATGTTCAACACCAGCAGCAATACCGTAACGATGCTGGAGCCGTATCTTGGCGATCTGAATGGCATCGCGGCAGTGACCGGATTGCACAAGGTGTACGTTGCGCAGGGCGGACAGGTTTATATCTTCCACACCACCGATGGGTCTTCCATCAACAACCAGTACGTGACGGTGACGGGAACGGCGTCGGATGTCGCGTTCATGGACGCACATACGGACGGCAACAACACCGTCTATTAGCTAGCCATGCCAAGAGTCGAAGAGCCCGATGCTCGGCGCGCGGATGTGCTGGCAATCGCCGCGCACAGAGACGATGTGGAACAGACTTGCGGAGGGACGCTGCTGCGCATGGCGGCGCGCGGTTTGCGAACTGCAATTCTCGATCTGACGAGGGGCGAGGCCGGCACTCGCGGAACCGCGGAGGATCGCGCGCGGGAAGCCGAGGAGGCAGCCCGACTGTTGGGGGTGGGATGGCGTGAGGCGCTGGATCTTCCTGATGGCGCGATCGAAAACACGCTGGAGAACCGCAAGAAAATTGCGGGGGTATTGCGCGCGGTGCGGCCAAGGGTAGTGATTCTGCCTTACTGGCAGGCGCGGCATCCGGATCACGCTATTGTGGCGACGCTCGGATATGACGCTTGTTTTTTGTCGGGCCTGGCGAAGGTCGAGACTAGTGCGGCTCCGCATCGACCGTTCAAGATTGTCTATGCGAGTCTATATGCGGATGTGCGGCCGAGTTTTGTGGTCGACATTACGCCCTTTATTGAACAGCGGCATGCGGCGCTGATGGCGTACAGGTCGCAGTACGCCAACCAGGATGCGGGGAGCGCACTGTTTGTCCCTGAAGAAGAGATCCGGGAGCGCACCTTTGCGGAGGCGCGGCACTATGGCTTGCTGGCGGGTGTGAAGTATGGCGAGCCGTTCGTGCAGAAGGAAGTCGGACTCGTCGACGACTTGACTCTACTGCCGGTGCAATCGATCTAGGCATTCCTTTGGCTGCTCGATAGCCCATTAGGAACTCTTATCGAAACCCAAAACAGAATAACTTTGCGTTATGGATTCGGCTCGCCGAAACTGAAGGTGGAGGTTGCGAATGACGCAGACGTGGGATCCCCTTGCCTACGAACGCAACGGCGCATTTGTGCATGGACTTGCCGGGGGTGTGCTGGAGTTGCTCGACGCGCAGAGCGGCGAATACATTCTTGATCTCGGCTGCGGCGATGGACAGCTAACGCAGCGCGTTGGAGCAACTGGCGCGCATGTGTTGGGGGTTGATGCTTCCGCAAATATGGTGGAGGCGGCCCGCGCGCGGGGGATTGAAGCGGAGCAGGCGAACGCTGAACTCTTGCCGTTTCACGATGGGACGTTTGATGCGGTGTTCTCGAATGCTGCGCTGCACTGGGTACGCAATCAAGACGCGATGTTGATGCAGGTGCATCGTGTGCTGAGGAGTGGGGGGCGTTTCGTGGCGGAGATGGGCGGTCACGGGAATATTGCGGCGATCCGCGTGGCGCTGATGGCGGTACTCGATCGTCATGAATACGGAAATCGTGAGGATGGCGTCAACTACTATCCGACGGCGGAGAGCTATACGGGACAACTGGAGAGGCATGGATTCACTGTGAAGCAGATTGCGATCATACCGCGCCCCACGAAGCTTGCCGAAAGCGGGATGGAAGGCTGGCTGCGCACGTTTCGGCTCGGAGTGCTGGACGGATTGCCGGAAGATACACGCGAAGCGGTGGTAAGGGAGACAACGGAATTGCTTGCGCCGGCGTTGCGGGATGAGTCCGGGAATTGGATCGCGGATTATGTGCGGCTGCGGTTTGTGGCCATCGCCTGAGAGATGCAAACTCGCAGAGTTAGTTGATAAGTGCGGTCAAGATAGAGTGAATCGCCAAAAAATGTATCTTCGCAAGCTTGCTTTTAGGAATTACTTATGGCAAAGTACTAATTGCGTAGGAGAAACGCCCGATGATTTGCATCACACCCAATTCGATGCTTAGGCTGGAATGGCTTGATAAGAGCCTTACCGGTCGCCGGGCGTACTTCGTCAATTTTCGATAACGCCTCTGGCGTCCCTATCCTGCGCGCATTCCAGAAAACCTGAGCAACGGGAAGATTCGAGACAGCATTGCGCTGTTTTTTGAATGCATATGAGCCCGAGTGGTGGAACAGACAGATACTTCGATTCTTAATCGATGGCCGTTTCGGCCTTCTGTCTTGATTGTTCCCTCGGGAAAGTACTGGAGAACTGCTTACTGATGACTTAGTGCTGGCGATCCCTGGTTGAAGAGGCCAGTGGACAGGATAAGTGTGCAGTGAGAATGAAACGAAGTTACAAAACGCCGGTGGTGAAAGAGAAGAGTTACTTCCTTCCGCCAAAGGACGCGCAGGTGAGGAGACCTGCCGGTCGTGCTCGGTTCGCGGGACGGGGGTGTAGTCCCGATGGAAAAGGTTCCGCGAACAAGAGACGCCGAGTCCGCACTCTTTTCGCGGGTTCCCCGGCGTGGCTTTGGTGCTGCGAGATTTATGTGGATTGGCCGGTGGTGTAGGTTACGGATACTTCGCTTGACACGCGGGTTGTCGCAGGTTCGAATCCTGCCCGGGATGCGATCCCGGTAGCTCAGTTGGAAGAGCACCTGATGTTCCGTGGCTGTTTGTTCCCCGGCTTTAACTGAACTGCGCTTTGAACGAAGCGCGATAACCAACACATTGACCGGTGGCGTAGGCAACGGATATTTCGGTCGCGGGTTCGAATCCCGCCCGGTATGCAAATTCATATCGAGGACCGTGGCCGTTGCTTTCCGGCTAACTAACCTCCGGTACGTCCGGATAGAAGCGAAATTGTTATGGGCAAGTTGAATGTGAAGAACGGAACGCCAGTGGGCAACGTCCACCTTTGCAAGAGCTGCAATTGGGGGCAGGTTATGGCGGGATACCGCGAGTCGGATCTGCTGGTGATGTGCATGAACACCAACCCGAATATCGTGGTGCCATTCACGGTGTTCGACTGCAGTGAGTTTAGCGACAAGCGCAAGCCGACTTGGGACGAGATGGAGAAGCTGGCGATCGCTGTGGACCCCGTCAGGGTTTCAGCGAAGACGCGCGGGTTTGGAACGGTGACGACGATTAGCGTGGATGAGGACGAGGATGAGGCGGCCCGGGTTGGTTGAGTCGCCAATTGAGGTTGGTGGTTTCCCATTCAAGCGGCAAAGGATGAGGGTTGAATGGGGCATCTCGGGGTTCAGCCGGTGGCGCAGGGCACGGATACTTCAGTGGTAGAGGACCGACGGGGTTTTACACCTTCCATAGCGCAGGTACGAACCCTGCAGCCGGGTGCGAGCCGGCGTAAATGCGGCGGCCGATTTTTTCCCGGCAGGAATTTGACAAAGGAGGCGCATGATGCGCTTGAACATTGCAAAGCATTACTTGCGTCCGCGATTGCGCACGCACGAGGGAGCGCCGGCCGTGGCGATTTCGCCAGAGCAGGCGTTGCGCCGCTCGGTTCTCTCCTGCATGTTGTGGGACGGGGAGTTCTATGAGGATGGCGTGCAGATCGCTGGACGGATCCGCGAACTGGTGCCGCAGGTGGATGCGGAGACGGTTGCGGCGCTGGCTGTGGAGGCGCGCGAGCAGATGAAGCTGCGTCACGCGCCGCTGTTGCTGGTCCGGGAGATGGCGCGTCTTGCGACGCATCGTTCGCTGGTGGCGGAGACTCTGGCGCGAGTGATCCAGCGTGCCGACGAACTGACGGAGTTTGTCGCCATCTACTGGGCGGACGGGCGCCAGCCATTGTCTGCGCAGGTGAAGAAGGGACTGGCTGCGGCATTCTGCAAGTTCGACGAGTATGCCCTCGCCAAGTACGATCGCGCTGACGCGGTTCGTCTGCGTGACGTGTTGTTTCTGTCGCATGCGCATCCGGTTGACGAGGCGCAGGCGTTGCTCTGGAAGCGTCTGGCCGAGAATCAGCTGCCTACGCCGGATACGTGGGAGGTTGCGCTGTCGGCGACCGGACGTGCCGGCGGAGAGAAGCGCGAGGTGTGGGAGCGCCTGCTGGCGGAGCGAAAACTTGGCGCGCTGGCGCTGCTGCGCAACCTGCGCAATATGCAGCAGGCGGCCGTGAGCGAAGAGCAGGTACTGGCTGCGCTCGGGGCGATGAAGACGGACCGCGTTTTGCCGTTTCGTTTTCTGGCTGCGGCTCGAACTGCTCCGCAGTGGGAGCAGGCGCTGGAGACGGCGATGTTTCGGGCGCTTGAGAGCCGTGCTCGTACGCTGCCGGGGCACACCGTGCTGCTGGTTGACGTCTCCGGATCGATGGAGGCGCCGATCTCGCATCGCTCGGATATGCGTCGCACGGATGCGGCTTACGGATTGGCGATCCTGCTTCGCGAAGTCGGAGAGAAGGTGACGGTGTACACCTTTTCGAATGAGGCGAAGCTGGTTCCGGCACGTCGGGGAATGGCACTGCGCGACGCGCTGGACAAGAGCCAGGCGCACGGCGGAACTTACCTGGGCAAGGCAATCGGGCAGGTCGAGGCCGACATGCGGAAGCGATACGACCGCATCGTGGTGATCACCGACGAGCAATCGCACGACCAGGTTCCGGCACCGCGCGGCCGCGGTTACGTGATCAACGTAGCTTCGAACCGCAACGGTGTTGGATACGGGGCCTGGAACCATGTCGACGGCTGGAGCGAAGCGGTGGTTGAGTTCATCGCTGACCTGGAGCTGTCGGATCCGGTGGTGTGAGTGGTGTCTTGGCTTCCCACCCGTCGCGCGGAAAACGCGATGGATGGGCACCCGACATGACTGGGCACCTCGGATGATTTGTCGACGTGAAAGTGGGTCCCGCGGTTTCCCATCCATGACGCGATGGAACTGCGCCATGGGGCACCCAGGATCCACTGCATGCTCACAGAGTCAACGGGGGGATATGTGAGGGCAGATCTCCCGTCTTTGCTCTGGCGGAAACTGGACCAATCAGCTAGACCGCGATTTCGTTTTCGACTCCGCGGCGGTTCTTGATTTCCGGCATAGGCTCGTCGGCTTCGAGCAATTTCAGGCGGAACAGGAGCCCTGCGACAACTCCTGCGACGCTGGGAACAATCAGAAAGAGCCAGACCTGCGAGAGTGCCGCGCCTCCGACGAAAATCGCCGGGCCAAGGCTGCGCGCCGGGTTTACGCTCACGCCGGTGATGTGGATGCCGAAGATGTGAATGACGACGAGGGTGAGTCCGATGCCGAGACCGGCGAAGCCTGCGGGAGCGGCTTTCTGCGTGGCCCCGAGGATGACGATGACGAAGATCAGCGTGGCCACGAATTCGAACACGATGGCAGAGGTGACGTTGTATCCGCCCTGGTAGCCAGGGCCCCAACCGTTCTGACCGAGGCCGCTGGTGGCGATGTCGTAGCCGGCGCCCATGCCGCGAACGATGAGCGAGAGCACGCCCGCCGCGAGAATGGCTCCGACGAATTGGCCGACCCAGTAACCGATCATGTCTCCCGCCTTCATGCGGCCCGCAGACCACACGCCGAGGCTGACTGCGGGATTGATATGGCAGCCGGAGATGGGCCCGATTCCGTAGGCTGCTCCAATGAGGGCTAATCCGAAGGCAAAAGCGATGCCGAGGATACCAACCTTGTCTCCTGCAACCACGGCGGTGCCGCAGCCGAAGAGTACTAGAATGAACGTGCCTACCAGCTCCGCGAAATACTTTTTCATGTTTTCCTCCTGTGCTTGTTTGACAGCTGAGACAAGCCGCTGCCCGATTTTTGGTGCGCCGAACGTCCAAAACTGCACGAGTGGGAGAGGAGGGACGGGCGAAAGCGCTTTGGGTATTGCGGAGCGAGTGTCGCAGAGGGAGGCAAACAGAGTCAAGCAAGTCAACGAGTTGCCGACCTGTCAGTTTCAAATTCATCAAACGTTTGCAATTTGTTTGCCGGACTGAATTACTCTGTTAACGAATCTGAGCGGCCGCGGCATTCGAATTCCACGGGCCGCCGATGAAAGGCATTCCGGTTTGAGCCAAACCGTATTTGTACTGGAAGACGACACCGACATTGCGCGGCTGGTGCAGCATCATCTTGAGGCCGCAGGATTTGCACCCAGAATTTTTCACACACCCAACAATGTGATTTCGGATGCCGAGCGTCAGCCTCCGGCACTATTTCTGCTGGACATCATGGTTCCGGGAGGCGATGGACTGGATGTTTGCAGAAGACTGCGGTCGCACCCGGCACTTTCGACGATTCCCATTATCTTTCTGACTGCGCGCGCGGGTGAGAACGATCGTGTACTTGGGTTGGAACTGGGTGCGGACGATTACATTACAAAGCCGTTTGCCACCCGCGAACTGGTGGCACGGGTGAAAGCGGTACTGAGGCGATTTGAGCGCCCGACTACGCCCTCGGTCATCAGCTTTGAAGAAGTGGTGATTGATGCGAACGCCATGCAGCTCAAGGTGCGCGGCGAACTGACGACGACGACTGCCACGGAGTTCAGGCTGCTGGATTATCTTGCGCGGCACCCCGGGCGGGTATTCAGCCGGGATCACCTGCTGGATTCGGTCTGGGGCGATGCACGGTTTGTGACGCCCCGATCGGTGGACGTATATGTGCGCCGCATCCGTGAGAAAATCGAGGTCGATCCGGAGAATCCGCGCTATCTGAAGACAGTGCGCGGGGCCGGTTACCGGTTCGAGATTCCCAAGGGTGAGTGAGAACACAGGCCAGAAACCAGCGTGAGCAGGCCCTGAATTGACGCGCAAAGTATTCACGAAACTGATGGCGCTGTTTGTGCTTCTGCTGCTGTTTGAGACGGCGGCCATGGAGATCATTCTGCGCCGGATGATGGAGCACTCTGCCGGCGAGACACTGCATCGACTGGGACGCGAGGCGATCTGGTCGGGATTGATTGCACTGCTGGTGGCGCTTCCGATTGCCGCATGGGCAGCAAGCAGGATTGCGGCGCGGCTGCAACGGGTGATGGTCTTCGCACGCCGAATTGCGCAAGGAGATCTGGGGGCCCGCCTGGAGCACGAACAAGGCGGCGAACTGGCTGCGATGGAAGCCGCGCTGAACCAGACGGCGGAGCGGTTAGGGCAGAGTTTCGCGGAGATTGAGAGCAGCCGGCACGAACTGGCGACGATGCTGGATTCGATGCAGGAGGCGGTGGTGGCGGTTACGTCAGAAGGCCTGGTCCGGTGGTCGAATTCCGTGATGAAACATATTGCTGGTACTGAAATCCGCGTCGGGCGGCCTCTGGTGCATTCTGTGCGCGACCCAGAGTTGCTTGAATGCGTGAAAGGCGCGCAGGAATCTCGGGAAGTACGCTACGGGCGATCGAGTTCGCTGGCGCCGGGCAGGACATTTGAGATTAGCGTGGCGCCACTGCCGACAGGCGGAGTCATCGCGGTTTTGCACGACGTGACGCGGATCGAATCGGCTGAGCGATCGCGCCGCGACTTCATTGCCAATGTGAGCCACGAACTGCGTACTCCGTTGACGTCGATTCAGGGGTATGTCGAAACGCTTCTGGAGGACCCGCATCCAAATCCCGCGACGACCAATGAATTCTTGCAAGTAATCATGAAGAATGCGACGCGCATGAATCGATTGACAGAGGATCTGCTCGCACTGGCAACAATCGAGAGTCCGGACTACAAGCTTGCCATGCAGCCGACGCGAGCAAGCGAAATGGTGAATGACGCTATCGATTCGCTTGGTGGGCTGGTGGTGGATTCGGGAGTGGAACTGGAATCGTCGGGTGCGCCGGATACTTTGGTAATGGTCGATCCGGACGCGATGAACCAAGTGTTTGGGAATCTGATCGAAAATGCCGTTAAATACGGAAGGTCGGGCGAAAGGATCCAGATAGGCGCGCGGACACTGGACGGAGAAATCGAATTCTATGTGCGGGACTTTGGTCCAGGCATCGCATCGGAGCATCTGGATCGGATCTTTGAGCGTTTCTATCGTGTGGACAAGGCAAGATCGCGGGATGCTGGAGGAACTGGATTGGGCTTGGCGATCGTGAAGCACATCGTCCACGCACACGGGGGACATATCCGCGCGGAGAGCGAACTTGGTTCGGGGGTGAAGTTTCTATTCACTCTGCCGATGGTTCCGGCTAAGCAACGTCATGAGGAGCATTCTGACTCTGCACCCGTGGCGCAAAGTGGTATTTAAGTCGATAAAAATCAGAAAGCTGCCTCCTTTTCAAATCCCCTTAACATTGCGTAGCGAGAATGGATTACGGCAGTGATCCTGCATGGGAGCTAATCCGTGAAAAAGACTTTGCTTGCAATAGGTATGTTGGTTTTAGCGATGGGCGTCGCCCAGGCGCAGAAGTTAACCGCAGCCGGCGCAACTTTCCCCTACCCGATTTACTCAAAATGGTTCAACGAATACAGCAAGGCCCACCCTGGTGTTGAGGTGAATTACGCATCGATTGGATCGGGCGGCGGAATTGCGCAGGTGACGAAAGGTCTGGTGGATTTTGGGGCTTCAGACATGCCGATGACCGACGAAATGCTGTCATCGTCGCCGGTGAAGTTGATTCACCTTCCCACTGTGCTGGGTGCAGTTGTGCCGGTATACAACGTGCCAGGTGTCAAGGATCTGCGCTTCAGTCCTGATGTACTCGCCGACGTTTACCTTGGCAAGATCACGAACTGGAATGATGGCCGTATCGCAAAAGACAATCCAGAAGCGAAGCTGCCCGACCAGAAGATCATCGTCGTACATCGTTCAGATGGATCGGGCACCAGTTTTATCTGGACGGACTTCCTGAGCAAGGTGAGCAAGGACTGGGCCGGCGGCCCGGGCAAAGGCACCTCACCCAGTTGGCCTGTGGGAGTGGGAGGCAAGGGTAATGAGGGCGTTGCCGGATTGGTGCGCCAGCTGCCCGGTGCGATCGGATATGTCGAGCTGATTTATGCACTTCAGAATCACATGACATACGGTGCGGTTAAGAATGCAGCGGGAAACTGGATTACGGCATCGATCGAGAGCGTGACGGATGCGGCTGGGAGCGTGAAACAGATGCCGGCGGATTATCGCGTTTCAATTACGAATGCTCCGGGCGCGAATGCATATCCGATTTCGAGCTTCACTTACCTGCTGATCCCGGTGAAAGGATCGAGCCAGGCGAATCGTGCGGTGATGAAGGATCTATTCAGCTGGATTTTGAAGTCCGGCGAGAGCCAGGCTTCGTCCCTGTCGTATGCTCCGCTGCCGGACACCTTGGTTGAGAAGGAACTGAAGACGGTGTACTCATTGCAGTAGAACAAGTCACTCATGGCGAGATGTTCGAGGCCGCGCTTTTGCGCGGCCTCGCTCTTTGGATGGAGTGAGCGCGATGGTTGGCCGCAGGCGATTCGGATCGGAAGAGTAGAATTCGATGCTGAGAATTCTTTCGAGCCAAGGGACCTTTCCGATGCGCGTAATTCCTGCTCTTCATGCTTTGGCATTGCTGCAGATTTTTCTCATCTTGCCGGCGCAGCCTCAATCGACGACATCCCCATACGATTCGGTTGATCCGTTGATTGGTACGGCGGGAGGGGGCAACACGTTTCCTGGGGCGACGCTGCCGTTTGGGATGATCCAGTGGAGTCCGGATACCAATACGGATGCGTGGTACAAGTACGACGAGAAGCAGTTGTATGGGTTCAGCCTGACGCATATCAGCGGCGCGGGATGCCCGTTGTATGGGGATTTTGCGGTGCTGCCCAAGACTGACAAACTCATGATCAGCGCTGCGACTGTCGCCATTCACGTCCCGTTTGATCGGCGCGATGAGCAGGCTCATCCGGGTTATTACGCGGTGACTCTAACGGATGGAGTGCGGGTTGAACTTACGGTTGGGGAGCGTGCTGGAATCGCGCGTTTTGCTTTTCCGGCGGGACTGGATGCCGGCCTTACCGTGAACGCCGGGAGCAGCGCTAACTCCATTGCCGATCCTAAGGACAATCCTGGTATTCGCAAAGCCTTTGGCGATCACATCGAAGTCAATGCTGACGGAAGTTTTGCTGGCTGGACTAGCGCCGGACGATTTTGCGGGAGCGACTCACATTACAAGCTCTACGTTGCGGGCAAATTCAACCGGAGTCAGAAGTCGGTATTTCTCTGGCAGGATGATTCGTTGGAATCGAAAGCAGCGAGCGGCAAACACACCGGTGCATGGTTTGACTTTGGGAAGGAGCGGGAGATTCTGCTGAAGGTGGGCATCTCATTTGTGAGCGAGGCTGGTGCACGAGCCAACATGGAGAAGGAGATTCCCGGTTGGGACTTTGAAAAAGTTCATCAGCAAGCGGCGATGCAATGGAGTGCACTGCTGAATCGAGTTGCGGTTGAAGGCGGGACGGACGAGCAGAGAAAGATTTTCTATACGGGTGTTTATCACTCCTTTCTGTCTCCGAACATCTTCAGCGATGAGGACGGGAAATACATCGGGTTTGACAATAAGGTCCATTCGCTTGCGGGGTCGAAGCAGAAGGCGCAATATGCGAACTTTTCCGATTGGGATATCTATCGGAATACGGTGCAGTGGCAGGCGCTGTTTGAGCCTAAACGCGAGAGCGACATGATGCAGTCGCTGGTGAATGACGCTGAGCAGAGCGGGTACCTGCCGCGCTGGCCGGCGGCGAATGACGTTTCGTACGTGATGGGAGGCGACTCGCCGGATGCGGTGCTGTCGTCGGCTCATGCATTTGGGGCGCGGAATTTCGATACAGGGAAGGCGCTCGATTTTATGGTCAAGGGCGGATCTCAGCCGGGAAAGGGTCCGCACGACGGGGAGGAGCGACCATTTCTTGCCGAATACATGAAGGATGGGTATTCGCCGGTGGACGAGGATCATATTGCAGCATCGCGCACGCTGGAATATGCGAGCGATGATTTCGCGATTGCGCAGTTTGCGAAGGCGGTTGGGCGCGACGATGTGTACACGCGCTTTCTCAAGCAATCAGATAACTGGAAGACGCTTGTGGATCCCGAGACGCACTGGATCAGACCGCGGAACGCAGACGGATCGTGGATGGCGGGATTCGATCCGGAGACGTCGATGCCGAAGCGGCATGTAGGCGCAGGGGTGGGTGGGGATCAGATGGGGTTTGAGGAAGGGAACACCTGGCAGTATTCATTTATGGTTCCATTCGACTACCCGGCGCTGTTCAACGCGATGGGTGGCGAGCAGGTTGCGGAGCCGCGTCTGGATCGGTTCTTTACGGCGCTGCGATGCTGGGGCAAGCCATGTTTCAACATCGAGAACGAGCCGGACTTTGTGACGCCCTATGCGTACGTCTTTCTCGGCAAGCCGTGGAAGACACAGGAAGTGGTGACGCGCATTGCGAAGGAAACGTTCAAGGCTGCGCCGGACGGCATTCCGGGGAATGACGATCTCGGAGCGACGTCGGGCGTGTTTGTGTGGAACGCGCTTGGGTTCTATCCGGCGGTTCCGGGCGTGGGCGGGTTGGCGATCGGGACGCCGATGTTCTACAAGGCGACGCTCAATTTTGCGGGCGGGCGGACAGTGGTGGTATCGCGCGAGGGACAGGGCATCTATGTACAGCAGGTGGAACTGAACGGTGCTCCTTTTGCGAGTTCATGGCTGCCGCTCGGCAAGATCCGAGCAGGAACGAATCAACTGCAATTCAAAATGCGCACGGACCCGAACCTGCAGCGAGGTACCGCGACCGAGGATCGGCCGCCGAATTTCCGTTAAAGCTGGATCAGTCCTGGCTGTTTTCCTGGATGAGCCGGTCGACGAGCGGGATCAATTTTTCGCCGGTACGGGAAAGAACGAATGTGCTGGATGAAGCTTCCCAGTCAAGCTTGAAACTTGTGGAGAGCGCGGAGATCCAGATCTGGCGCACCGGGGTGTTGGGGGTGATCACGAATTTGACGGCCGGCTCTTCAAAGACGACGTTCAGCACGCCACCTTGCTCCTCGACTTCAAAGCCCGCCTCTTGTTCTTCTTCACGGGCGATGAGGTGCTTTTTTAACGCTTCAAGGGAGCTTTCCGCGGCACGCCGAAATTCTGTTTCATCCTGCATGATTCAAGTGTAGCAATCGATGGCTGGGGGCGGCGAGGTGGCGCGGAGCGGGACGAAGAGACGCTCAGATGGATTTCGCATACGGCCAGATGTTGCGGGCATGGGCAAGACTTACCGCCCACCAGTGGAGGCGGCGAAGCATTGCGTCCATGGATCGCTCGGCACGTTCGGGACTTCGCAGCGCGCCGTTGGCATCGAACTGCTCCCAGGCGCCGGCGAAGCTGACGCTGTCGCGGATGGTGACGGCATGCAGCTCTGCGAAGACGAGGCGGAGTTGTTCGACGGCGCGCAGGCCCCCGGAGATTCCGCCATAGGAGACGAACGCGACCGGCTTGGCGTGCCATTCCTGGCCGAATGCGTCGATGAGTGCTTTGAGGGGACCTGGATAGCCGTGATTGTACTCCGGCGTGACGATGATGAATGCATCGCATGCAGCGACACGGCCGTTCAGCGAGGCAGTGTCCGCGCTTCCGACTGATGCAGGATCGATGATTTCGACCGCAAAACCTTCACGAGCGGCAACTTGGCCGGCGGCCCAGCGGGCGACCGTATCGCAAAAGCGGCCGGGTCGCGTCGATCCGTAAACCAGGCCAACTTTGATCAATGATTCCATGAGTGTGTAGTTCCTCCAAATGATTCAAGCGTAAGACCTCAAGTAAACTTGAGGTCAAGAGGGAACGTTGATGGCTAAACGAATAATCGACGAGGCAGAGCGGCAGGAGATTCACAGGGCTCTCACGGTGGGCGAAGTGGCGGCGCGGAGTGGGGTGGCGGTATCGACGCTGCACTTCTACGAAGCGCAGGGGTTGATCAGCAGCTGGCGCAACGAAGGAAACCAGCGGCGCTATGCGCGCGAGGTATTGCGCCGGGTGGCGGTGATCAAGGTGGCGCAGAGAACGGGGATTCCGCTCGCGGAGATCCGGGAAGCTCTGGCGACTTTACCGGCAAAGCGAACGCCGACTTCGGCGGATTGGACGAAGCTGTCGGCGCGTTGGCGTTCGCAGCTCAATGACCGGATCGAACGGCTGACGAGGTTGCGCGACCAGTTGGATGGATGTATCGGATGCGGGTGTCTGTCGCTGGAGACTTGCCCACTTCGGAATCCATGGGACTGCCTCGCTGCCGAAGGGGCTGGGCCGCGATTGCTGGACCCGCGGATTTAAGTTCTTGCCTCTTTCTGCCGATAGTCATTGAACAAGCAGTCTTTTTTTGAATGCGATGGAAGTCAGCCCGATACGCGAGATTCGAGCGGTAAGTGCGACAAGCACTCCAAAGCCGGACAGCGACGTGCAGCCGCCGTTTGACTTGAGCCTTGTTGCGCGCCTGGAAGACGACGCGTATAGCGGAAACGGTCGTACGCCTAAGCGCGGGTTGGAAGAAGAGGAACCGGAGGAGGAGACGGCAACACTGCCGGACCTCTCGGATTCAAAAACGAAGGTCAATTTCTTCGCCTGAAGTGATTCGTTGACGCCGCGGACTGTGCGGAAAGCGCGAAAGCAGATTATTCGGTTACCACCCACAAACTCCACCCCGAAAAGGACAAATTCTCGGGACCCCGGGCGGCACGCAAGCCGGCAGTGCAGTTGTACGGTCTTCAAACCATGGCGTGCTCGAACGGCTCCAGGCAATTGCGTCCGCGTGTGCCTCCACAACATCTTCTGGTTTATCGACAGGATGACGCCGCCAGTGGTGAAATGAGTTTTGGACTCGGAATTTACGAGGTCAAGCCCCATTTCAAACGCTCCTTAAAATGAGATTTCAGGGCTTTCTTAATGCCTGCGTCGTCTTTCGGCGAATTGCGCATCTAAGTTGAAGAAATGACATTTATCTCACTTCTTTGGGGGAGCGATGAGGCGCTTTGAAGGAAAGGTTGCGATAGTTACCGGCGCAGGGTCGGGGATTGGGCAGGGGATTGCGAAGCGGCTTGGCTGCGAGGGCGCCAAGGTGATTGTGGATTATGTAGGCAAGCCCGACGGGGCGCAGGAGACGGAAGAGGCCATTGAAAAGAGCGGTGGGCAGGGGAGCATCGTGCAGGCGGACGTGACGCGCATGAATGATGTGAAGTGCCTGGTTGATGCGGCGTGGGAGCAGTTTGGCTCCGCCGACATTTTGGTGAATAACGCAGGGGTCGAGAAAAAGTCGGAGTTCTGGGACACACCGGAGAGCGATTATGACCTGGTGATGAACGTGAATTTGCGCGGACCGTTTTTTCTGACGCAGGCGTTTGTGAGGCGATTGCGGGATGAGAAGAAGCCTGGACGCGTGATCAACATCAGTTCGGTGCACGAGGACATGGTGTTTCCGGGATTCGACTCGTACTGCTGCAGCAAGGGCGGACTGCGCATGCTGATGCGGAATCTTGCGGTGGAGCTAGGGCCGCTGGGCATAACGGTGAACAATGTTGCGCCAGGGGCGATTGCGACGCCGATCAACAAAACCCTGCTGGAAGATCAGCCTAAGCTGGATGCGCTGCTCAAAAATATTCCGCTGGGGAGGATGGGGACACCGGACGATGTAGCGGGAGTTGTGGCCTTCCTGGCGTCGGACGATGCAGCCTATGTAACGGGTTCGACGTTTGTGGTGGACGGTGGGTTGATGCGCAATTATCGAGAACAATAAAGTGAGTTATGGCTGCGAAGATTGAAGACTACGCGTTGATTGGCGATTGCCAGACGGCAGCGCTGGTGGACAAGAGCGGTTCGATCGACTGGCTCTGCTGGCCGACCTTTGCTTCAGAGGCGTGCTTTGCGAAGCTGCTGGGCACGGAGGAAAACGGCTACTGGAAAATTGCGCCGTGCGAACGCGAGTGGAAGATCACGAGGACCTATCGCGAGCACACGCTGATTGTGGAGACGGTGTTTGAGTCTGCGGATGGCGCGGTGCGTCTTACGGATTTCATGCCGGTACGCAATGCTCACTCCCATGTGGTGAGAATTGTTGAGGGTTTGCGCGGAACCGTGCGGATGGGGATGGAGTTGTGTCTTCGTTTCGACTACGGGCGGACAGTGCCATGGGTGACGCGACTGGAGAACGGAGTTCGCGCGGTGGCGGGACCGAACCTGGCGATTCTGCGTTCGTCGGTGGAAACCCGGGGAGAAAATCTGAAGACGCTGGCGGAGTTCGAGGTTGCGGCCGGGGAGCGTGCGTGGTTCTCGCTTGCGTATGGACTCTCGTACCAGGACGATCCGGATGGCAAGGATGTGGATGTTGCCTTGCGGGAAACGGATAGCTTCTGGCAGGAGTGGACGGAGGTTCTGCATTATGACGGAAAGTATCGCGAGATCGTGGAGCGATCGCTGATTACGTTGAAGGCGATGACGTATATGCCCACGGGGGGAATTGTGGCGGCGGTGACAACGTCATTGCCGGAGTGCATAGGCGGGGTACGGAACTGGGACTATCGCTACTGTTGGCTGCGGGACACGACATTTACGCTGCTTGCGCTTTCAAATGCAGGCTATGTCGATGAAGCAGTAGCGTGGCAGGATTGGCTGCTGCGTGCGTTGGCCGGGAGTCCTGACCAGGTGCAAATCATGTACGGTCTGGGTGGCGAACGGCAGTTGATGGAGTGGGAAGTGGACTGGCTGCCGGGATACGAAAATTCAAAGCCGGTGAGGATCGGCAATGCGGCTTCGATGCAGGTGCAACTGGATATCTATGGAGAAGTGCTGGATTGTTTTTTTCATGCACAGCACCAGATGGGAAAGCATACGGAGGATGACTTCAGGGTGCTGGTGCTGCTGCTGAAACATCTGGAGACGATCTGGCAGGAGCCGGATGAAGGCATATGGGAAACGCGGGGCGGAGCACAGCAATTCACCTATTCAAAGCTGATGGCGTGGGTCGCATTTGATCGTGCGGTGCAGTTGGCGGAGCAGATGAATTACAAGGCACCCACCGAGCAGTGGAAGGCAACCCGGGAAGCGATTCGTGCACAGATCTGCGAGAGAGGATTCAACGCTAAGAGGGATTGTTTTGTGCAGGCGTACGGTTCGGACGAATTGGATGCATCACTGTTGCTAATGCCGCTCGTTGGGTTTCTGCCGGGGAGCGATCGGCGCGTCCAGAATACGGTGGAGGCGATCCTGCGGGAGTTGATGCGGGATGGACTGGTGATGCGCTACAACACGTCGAAGTCGCCGGATGGGTTGCCACCGGGGGAGGGCGTTTTTCTTGCCTGCAGCTTCTGGATGGTGAGCAGTCTGAAGGCGGTGGGGCGCGAGCCGGAGGCGAGAAAACTATTTGAGGAACTGCTGAAGCTAACGAATGATCTTGGATTGCTTTCAGAGGAATACGATCCGCGCGGGAAGAGAATGGTGGGGAATTTTCCGCAGGCGTTTTCGCATATTGCGCTGGTGAACGCGGCGTTCGATCTGGAAGACGGAGTTGGCGTGCGCGACCGTGCGGGACGGCAGGGCGAGGGTTGAGCTTTATGTGCAGCATGGTGGCGGCTCTATGCCTTGTGCCCGATCTCGTCCTGTTGAATGCGGCACTGAATGCTGCACCCGTAAGTGGGACAGGCGCTCACAAGCTGGGCTGGGTGATCAACCTTGGCGGCGTGGGATTATTTGGGCTTGCGGTGCTCGACTCGTCGGTTATTCCGATATCGCTGCCGGGAAGCACGGACCTGGTGCTGTTGCTGCTCACGGTGTTCCGGTCGAAGTCGATTGCGTCGCCTCTCTTCTTTGGATCGTGCGCCTTCGCGGGTTCGGTAACGGGCGGCTACATGACGTGGGCGACCGGGAAAAAAGGGAGAGAAGCGGCGCTCGAGAAATTGGGGACGGGCCGGCTGGTGCGGCGCGTGCAGGGATGGGTAAAACGGAATGGGGTGGTTTCGGTGGCGATCGCCGCGCTTTTGCCTCCGCCCGTACCATTGATGCCATTTCTGTTTGCGGCCGGAGCGCTGGGGCTTTCGCGCACGCGGTTTTTTATCGCATACGGCGGTGGGCGTGCGGTGCGGTACGGGTTGGTGGCATGGGTGGGCTACACATATGGACGGGTGGTCATCAACTTCTGGCAGAAGAATCTGAAGGGTTGGAGTACGCCGATCTTCGTTGCGTATATTTCGCTGCTGGTGCTGGGAGTGTTGTATGAGGTGTGGAAGTATCGGCGGGGAAATCGCAAGGGGAAATAGAGGGTTTCCTTCCCTCAGAGGCTAAAGCCAACATTCATGTTACGGTGTTTTGCGGCACGACCGAAGTCGTGCATGACACAAATCAAATACAAAAGCAGATCCTTCGCGACATTTACCCCTTCACGCTTTCCGCGCAATGGGCCCCCAGGATCACACCACAAACCAAGATCTGTTCGTGAGAACCCCGATGGCGTGTGTCGCTCATGATGATCGAGTCGTTAAAGATCAGACTCGCGCGTGACGCAATATCGGCGCCGTGGGCTCTTTTGTGGAGAGCCAGTTGTCAACCGCTGCCGCAGCTTTGCGGCCTTCCGAGATGGCCCAGACGACCAGCGACTGACCACGGCGCATGTCGCCTGCAGCGAAGATGCCATCGACAGAGGTCATGTAATCCGCGTTGGTGGCGATGTTGCCGCGCTGGTCGAGCGCAACGCCGAGCTGCTCGATCATTCCGCCTTTGACGGGACCGAGGAAGCCCATGGCGAGAAGCACGAGGTCGACGTCGAGGGTGAACTCGGAGCCGGCGATGGCTTCGAACTTCGGTGGGGGACCAACGCGAACCGCATGGACCTGCTTCACATAGCCGTTTTCGTCGCCGGTGAATTTGATGCTGTTGATGGCCCAGTCGCGAATGCCGCCTTCTTCGTGAGCGCTCTCGGTGCGGAGCTGCAGCGGCCAGAGCGGCCACGGCGTTGAGGCTGCGCGGGTCTCGGGGGGCTTGGGCATGATCTCGATCTGATGCACGCTCTTCGCGCCCTGGCGATGGCTGGTGCCGAGGCAGTCCGCACCAGTGTCGCCGCCGCCGATGATGAGAACGCGCTTGCCCGTGGCGGTGATGGAGATTTTGGGATCGACGGTATCGCCTTCGTTGCGGCGATTCTGCTGAGGCAGGAACTCCATGGCGAAGTGAATGCCCTTGAGTTCGCGGCCGGGAATCTTGAGATCGCGGGGCTGCTCGGAGCCGCCGGCGAGCAGGATGGCGTCGTAATGGCCGGTGAGGGATTCGATCGGGACGTTTCCGCCGACATGAGCGTTGGTGAGGAAGGTGACGCCTTCGGCTCGCATCTGCTGGAGACGGCGATCGAGGACGTGCTTTTCAAGCTTGAAGTTGGGAATGCCGTAGCGGAGCAGGCCGCCGATGCGATCGTTCTTTTCGTAGACAGAGACGGAGTGTCCGGCGCGACGAAGTTGTTGTGCAGCGGCGAGGCCAGCGGGCCCGCTGCCGACGACGGCGACGCGCTTGCCGGTGTTGTGCTCGGGCGGTTCGGGCTGGATCCAGCCTTCGTCCCACGCGCGCTCGACGATGCTGCGCTCGATGAGCTTGATGGAGACGGCGGGCTGCATTGATGCCGAGGACGCAGGCAGGCTTCGCAGGGCGCGGGGCAGATGCGGCCGGTGAACTCGGGGAAGTTGTTGGTGGCATGCAGACGGCGAATGGCGCTCTGCCAACGGCCGTTGTAGGCGAGGTCGTTCCAGTCGGGGATGAGGTTGTTGACGGGGCAGCCGGTGTGGCAGAAGGGAACGCCGCAATCCATGCAGCGGGCACTCTGCTCGCGCTGCTTTTCTTCAGGGAATGGCTGATAGATTTCGAACCAGTCCTTCACGCGCTCCTCTACGCTGCGGCGTGTCGTCTGTTCGCGTTCGATTTCGAGAAACCCGGTAACTTTACCCATGCTGCACCTCGGCGGCTGTGGCCTCGACCTGAGGCGCTGCGGTAATTGGTGGACAGTAGATGGTGTCGACGCGTTCGACGCCGAGCACGCGCTTGTATTCGTGCGGGAAGACCTTGATGAATTTGGGCTGTGCGTCGGCCCAGTGTTCGAGGATCCACGCAGCGCGCGGGCTGCCGGTGAAATCGCGGTGGCGCTCGAGAAGGGCGCGGACCTCGGCGATGTCGGCTTCGGTTTCGAGGGGCTCGAGGTCGACGCTGGACTTGTTGCAGCGGCGCGTGGAGAAGTCGCCCTGATCGTCGAAGACAAAGGCGCGGCCGCCGCTCATGCCTGCGGCGAAGTTGCGGCCAGTCAGCCCAAGCACGACGACGGTGCCGTTGGTCATGTATTCGCAGCCGTGGTCGCCGACGCCTTCAACGACGGCGGTGGCGCCGGAGTTGCGGACGGCGAAGCGCTCGCCGGCGATGCCGTTGAGGAAGACTTCGCCGCTGGTGGCGCCGTAGAGGACGACGTTGCCGACGAGGATGCTTTCTTCGGGCAGGAAGAAGGAGGTCTTGGGCGGATAGGCGATGATGCGTCCGCCGGAGAGGCCTTTGCCGAGGTAGTCGTTGCTGTCGCCTTCGAGTTCGAGGGTGACGCCGTTGGGAACGAATGCGCCGAAGCTCTGGCCGGCGGAGCCTTCGAACTTGAAGTGGATGGTGTTGTCGGGCAATCCAGCAGAACCGTAGCGGCGGGCGATTTCGCCGCCCAGCATGCCGCCGACGGTGCGGTGGACGTTGCGAATGGCGAAGTTGCCGGTGACCGGAGTCTTTGGACTCGAGGGCTGGCGCGGCCTTCGCGATCAGGGCGTGATCGAGAGCCTGATCGAGGCCGTGATCCTGCGCCTGCACTCTTGCGGCGCGCGACGCGTGAGGGAATGGTGGGCGCGTAGAGGATAGAGGAGAGGTCGATGCCCTTGGCTTTCCAATGGGCATCGGCGAGCGAGGCTTCGATCTTGTCGACGCGGCCAATCATCTCGTCCATGGTGCGGAAGCCGAGTTTTGCCATGTGCTCGCGGATCTGCTCGGCGATGAAGAAGAAGAAATTGATGACGTGCTCGGGCTGGCCGGTGAAGCGGGCGCGGAGGACGGGGTCCTGCGTGGCGATGCCGACGGAGCAGGTGTTGAGGTGGCACTTGCGCATCATGATGCAGCCCATGGTGATGAGCGGCGTGGTGGCGAAGCCGAATTCTTCGGCGCCGAGAAGGGCGGCGATGACGACGTCGCGGCCGGTCTGGAGCTTGCCGTCGGTCTGGACCTTGATGCGGCCGCGGAGATCGTTGAGCAGGAGGACCTGCTGCGTTTCGGCGAGGCCGAGTTCCCAGGGAAGGCCGGCGTGCTTGATGGAGCTGAGCGGCGATGCGCCGGTGCCGCCGTTGTCGCCGGAGATGAGGACGACGTCGGCGTGCGCCTTGGAGACGCCGGCGGCGACGGTGCCTACGCCGACTTCAGAGACGAGCTTGACGGCGATGCGCGCTTTGGGATTGACGTTCTTGAAGTCGTAGATCAGCTGGGCGAGATCTTCGATGGAGTAGATGTCGTGGTGCGGCGGCGGCGAGATGAGTCCGACGCCGGGGATGGAGTGCCGCGTTCTGGCGATGACTTCGTCGACCTTGTGGCCGGGAAGCTGGCCGCCTTCGCCGGGCTTTGCGCCCTGCGCCATCTTGATCTGCAATTCGTCGGCGTTGACGAGGTAGTTGGTGGTGACGCCGAAGCGGCCGCTGGCGACCTGTTTGACAGCGCTGCGGCGGGAGTCGCCGTTGGCGTCGGGCGTGAAGCGGGCTTCGTCTTCGCCGCCCTCGCCGGTGTTGGACATGCCGCCGAGGCGGTTCATGGCGATGGCGAGTGTTTCGTGAGCTTCCGCGCTGATGGAGCCGAAGCTCATGGCGCCGGTGGTGAAGCGCTTGACGATTTCCTTGGCGGGTTCGACTTCTTCGATGGGGATGGGGTTGTCAGCGTACTTGAGCTTGAGCAGGCCGCGCAGGGTGCAGAGGGTTGCGGCTCTGCTCGATCGAGGAGGTCGGTGTACTCCTGGAATGTGGTGGGATTGTTGGCGCGCACGGCGTGCTGGAGTTTGCTGATGGTCTCCGGATTGAGCAGGTGATACTCGCCGCCGTCGCGGTATTGGTAATGGCCGCCGACGACGAATTCGGTTTCCGAATCGGTGAGAGGCTGGAAGGCGTAGGCGTGTTTCATGTGCGCTTCGCGGGCGAGCACGTCGAGGCCGATGCCTTCGATGCGCGAAGCGGTGCCGGGGAAGTAGGTCTGGATGAGGTCGTTGTTGAGACCGATGGCTTCAAAGACCTGCGCGCCGCGATAGCTCTGCAGGGTGCTGATGCCCATCTTGGAGAAGGTTTTCAGCAGGCCTTTGTTGATGGCCTTGATGAAGCTCTTTTCAGCGTGGTCGGCGGTGATGTTGTGGGGCAGCAGGCCGCGGCGCTTGAGGTCGTGCAGCGTTTCGATGGCGAGATAGGGGTTGATGGCGCTGGCGCCGTATCCGATGAGGAGGGCGAAGTGCATGACTTCGCGCGGCTCGCCGCTTTCGATGATGAGGGCGACCTGGGTGCGGGTCTTCTCGCGGACGAGACGATTGTGAACGGCGGCCATGGCGAGCAGGCTGGGGATGGGCGCGTAGGTGGGGTCGACGCCGCGGTCGGAGATGATGAGCAGGGTGTATCCGGAGGCGACGGCGTGGGCGGCGCGCGCGCTGAGGTCTTCCAGCGCGTGACTTGAGGCCGGCTTCACCATCTTCGGCGCGGAAGAGCGCGGGCAGCGTGGTGGCGAGCAGATCGCCGGAGGAGACACGGCGCAGCTTTTCGAGATCGCGATTGGTGAGGATGGGATGCGGGAGCTTGAGGGTGTGGCAGTTCTCCGGCGTCTCGTCGAGGATGTTGCGCTCGGTGCCGATGTAGCTGATGAGCGACATGACCAGCTCTTCGCGAATGGGATCGATGGGCGGATTGGTGACCTGGGCGAAGAGCTGCCTGAAGTAGTTGAAGAGCGGCTGCGGGCGGTCGGACAGGCAGGCGAGAGGCGTGTCGGTGCCCATGGAGCCGACGGGCTCTTCGCCGCGTCGCGCCCATGGGAGCCGAGCAGGATGCGGAGGTCTTCTTCGCTGTAACCGTAGGCGCGCTGGCGGCGGAGAAGCGTTTCGGGATTCGAGGCGATGACGCGAGAGGGCTCGGGCAGGGCATCGAGCGTGACCTGCTGCTCCTTCAGCCAGTCTGCATAGGGCTGGCGCGCGGCGAGTCTCTTCTTGATTTCGGCGTCGGAGATGATGCGCTTTTGCACGGTGTCGACGAGGAACATGCGGCCGGGCTGCAGGCGGCCTTTCTTGCGGACGTCTTCGGCGGGAACGTCGATGACGCCGGCTTCGGAGGCGAGCACGACGAGATCATCCTTGGTGACGATGTAGCGGCCGGGGCGCAGGCCGTTGCGGTCGAGCGTAGCGCCGATGACGCGTCCGTCAGTGAAGGCAATGGCGGCGGGGCCGTCCCAGGGCTCCATCAGCGAGGCGTGGTACTCGTAGAAGGCGCGCTTGTCCTCGTCCATGTCGGGATTGCCGGCCCACGCTTCGGGGATGAGCATGGCCATGACGTGGGGAAGCGAACGTCCAGACTGGAAGAGGAATTCGACGGCATTGTCGAGCGAAGCGGAGTCGCTGCCCTCGGGCATGATGACGGGGTAGAGATCCTTGATTTTTTCGCCGTGGAGCGGATTGTCGAGGATCGACTGGCGGGCGGTCATCCAGCTGACGTTGCCGCGGATGGTGTTGATTTCGCCGTTGTGGGCGACGTAGCGATAGGGGTGCGCCAGCTTCCAGCTGGGAAAGGTGTTGGTGGAGAAGCGCTGGTGAACGAGAGCAGAGCGCGCTGGTGACGAGGGGATTGGCCAGTTCGAAGTAGAACTTCTCGATCTGCGGGGCCAGCATGAGGCCCTTGTAAATGATGGTGCGGCAGGAGAAGGAGGGGACGTAGAAGTCCTCCTTGCCCTCGATGTCGGACACGGCGATCTCGTTTTCGGTGCGGCGGCGGACGAGGTAGAGGAGGCGCTCGAAGGCTTCCTCGTCCATGTCGTTCGGGACGGCGGACGAAGAATTGTTCGATGTAGGGTTGGGAGGCGCGGGCCTCGCGGCCGATGGCGTCGCCGTTTACGGGGGTGTCGCGCCAGCCGAGGACGCTTGAGGCCTTCCTGCGGCGGCGATGCGCTCGAAGACGCCTTCGCACTGGAGGCGGCTGTGTTTGTCGACGGGAAGGAAGACCATGGCCACGCCGTAAGCGCCGGGGCCAGGCAGCTGCATGCCGAGTTCGCCGCACTCGCGCGCAAAGAAGACGTGGGGAATCTGGATGAGAATGCCGGCGCCGTCGCCGGTCTCCGGATCGCAGCCGGCCGCGCCGCGATGGGTGAGGTTGATGAGCACCTCAAGGCCCTTGCGGATGATGTCGTGGCTTTTTTCGCCGCGATGCTGGCGACGAGGCCCATGCCGCAGGCATCGTGTTCATTTTGCGGATGATAAAGGCCCTGGGGCTTCGGAACGCTGTGACGGTAATCCGATTTCTGCATTGGTACCTTCCCTTATGGAATAAGGTCGTTTTGCAAATTCAGTTTTGGCAAACGGCAAAGACACAATGAGCGAGGCGACTTCCAAGGGAATTCGCCAGGTATAACGGAGCGGACCCGTCGTCGCAGGCCCAGACACATGGGGATCGTGCTGAATTTTTATGATAGCTGAAAAAACGTCATCCTGATCCCGAATTGCAAGATTAGTGAATTTCAGAGGTGATTTACCCACCGTCGTGCACGTATTCGGCGTGGACCCCATCGGCTTTGATCATAATTTGCAAATGAGCAATTCGCGCTCGTAGATCATCTCCGGTGGGAGATGGTCGTGGAGTTCGATGAAGAGCCCTTCGTGGGCGATGACTTCCTTGCGCCATGCGGCCCGGTCGACTTCCATAAGTTCGTCGAAGGTTTCGCGGGAAAAGTCGAGGCCGGTCCAGTCGATGTCTTCATAGCGCGGAACCCAGCCGATGGGAGTTTCGCGGCCGTGGGCGCGGCCCTGAACGCGTTCGACGATCCAGCGGAGCACGCGCATGTTTTCACTGAATCCGGGCCAGAGGAATTTGCCTTCGGCGTCTTTGCGGAACCAGTTGACGTTGAAGATGCGGGGAGTGACATCGAGGCCGCGCTGCATCTTGATCCAGTGACGGAAGTAGTCGCCCATGTGGTAGCCGCAGAAGGGAAGCATGGCCATGGGATCGCGACGGACCTTGCCGACGGCGCCGGTTGCGGCGGCGGTGGTCTCAGAGCCCATGGTGGCGCCGGGGTAGACGCCGCTGGACCAATTGAATGCCTGGTAGACAAGCGGGAGTGTGTGGGAGCGGCGGCCGCCGAAGATGATGGCGCTGATGGGCACGCCTTCAGGAGACTCCCAGTCGGGATCCATGGTGGGGCACTGCGACGCGGGCGCCGTGAAACGGCCGTTGGGATGCGCGGCGGTAGTGCCGTTCTCTTTGCCAATGTCGGGGGTCCAGTGCTCGCCGCGCCAGTCGAGGCATTCGGCGGGAGGCTTGTCGGTCATGCCTTCCCACCAGACGCCGCCGTCGGGGGTGAGCGCGACGTTGGTGAAGATGGAGTTGCGGGAAAGTGCCGCCATGGCCGATGGGTTTGTTTTTTCGCTGGTGCCGGGAGCGACGCCGAAGAAGCCGGCTTCAGGATTGATTGCGCGCAGGCGGCCACGCCGTGTCGGGACGGATCCAGGCGATGTCGTCGCCGACGGTCCATACCTTCCAGCCCTGCATGGCCTTGGGCGGGATGAGCATGGCGAAGTTGGTTTTGCCGCAGGCGGAGGGAAAAGCAGCGGCGACGTAGGTCTTTTCGCCTTCGGGATTTTCGACGCCGAGGATGAGCATGTGTTCGGCCATCCAGCCTTCGTCGCGGGCGATGTTGGACGCGATGCGAAGGGCAAAGCATTTTTTGCTGAGCAGGGCGTTGCCGCCGTAGCCGGAGCCGTAGGACCAGATTTCGCGGGTTTCAGGAAAATGGACGATGTACTTGGTGTCGTTGCAGGGCCAGGGAACGTCCTGCTCGCCCGGCTTGAGCGGCGCGCCGACGGAGTGCATGCACGGCACGACGCGTTGCTCATCCTTGTCGATCTCGGCGAAGACCGGCGCGCCGATGCGGGCCATGATGCGCATGTTGACGACGACGTAAGGGGAGTCGGTGAGTTGGACGCCGATGCCGGACATGGGCGAACCGACGGGGCCCATGCTGAAGGGGAGCACATACATGGTGCGGCCCTGCATGCAGCCCTTGAAGAGCTGCTTGAGGCGGCGGCGCATGACGTAGGGGTCTTCCCAATTATTGGTGGGGCCGGCAGCATCTTTGGAGAGAGAGCAGATGAAGGTGCGGTCTTCGACGCGGGCGACGTCGTTGGGCGCAGAGCGGGCGTAGAAACAGCCGGGCCACTTCTTTTGATCGAGACGGGTGAAGGTGCCGGCAGCGACGAGGCGATCGCAGAGGAACTCGTATTCCGCCTGGGAGCCGTCGACCCAGTGGATGGAGTCGGGGCGGCAGAGCTCGGCCATCTTTTCGACCCAGCGGATGAGGTGTTTGTTGGATGTGGGTGGAGTCTGGAGGGCGGCCGGTTCGTTGTTGAGAACGGATTGTTTCATATTTAGATAGTTCTCCTGCGCTGCCTGTCTCTTACAGGCTACAGAATCTGTGGCGTGAGTGAAAGTGGAAGAATCCAGATGTCTTGGACGCAACAGTTTAATGCAAGCCACTGGAATGAATTTGTGATCTAGAACTCATGGTGTTGGTCGATAACGTCGGCGATGGTGTTGGGACCGGGATTGGCAGCCTCCGCCTGGTCGCGAACCTTGGCGACGGCGAGCCAGTTGTCCTTATGGGGATGCTCGGCCATCCAGGGCGGTAGCGGCATGCAGAGGTGTTCGCTGAGCGATGCGGCATAGCCTTCATAGAGTGCGCGAAGATCGCGGAGTCGCTCGTAGGATGCTCCGTCGCGGCAGACGCTGACGCCGCTCTGGCAGAGCAGTTGATAGAGCTGCTCGTAGCGTTCGCGCGGGAGACGATCGGGTAGGTTCTGCTGTGGCCTGATCGAAAAGACCTGAGCGAGGTCAACCATTGCGTGACGAGCCATGGCGAAGGTGAGTTGCGCCTGGCGGGCTTCGTGTCCTTGAATGCCGGCGATGAGGAGTGCCGAGGTGTCGAGGATGCATGTGAGCGCACCGATCCAGCTTTGATTGGTGTGCTGCGACCGGAAGTAGCAGAGCAGCGTGTAGGAAATGTGGCTCTCAAGCAATTCGGCCGACCAGCGCTCCCACTCGGAGAGGAGAGAAGCGAGGGCGTTTTCTGCTCCATCGAAGGAGTGGCGGCGCATAAGTTCGGCGGCGGTTGGCGGGGAGCCGGCGCGGGCATCGAGGAGAGAGATGCTAACTTCACGGCGTGAGAATGCTCCATAGAGGACGGGGAAGTAACCCATGACGATGGCGAGAAAACCGAAGCCGGTGCCGGCTTCGCAAATCGTGAGGGCGCGCGCAACCAGTGCGTGAGGAGTGACATCGCCAAGGCCAAGAGTGAAGAAATTGGTGCCGCTGACGTAGAGATCGGTCAAATAAGCGATGCGGCGAGAAGCATCGGTGAATGGAGTGCCGAGCGCGTAGTAGATCAGTGAGAAACCGAAGATCATGCCGCAGGCCCAGACGACGAGCAGAAAGATGAGGGATAGCGGACCGTAAAAACTGAGGGCGGTTTCGCGCTTGCGGGGGTGGTGGATGCGGACGGCAACGAATCTCCACGGAATCCAGGTAAGGATGTAGAAGATGCGCGTGAGGCGAAGTCGCCCGGCGGCGCGGCGGGGCAGGATGACGGTTTGAAAGGCATCCAGGAGAACGACCAACAAACAGAGAATGCCCACAAGCATGGTGACGGTCTGCATCAACCTCCTCCGAGGCGCATTTGCACGGCCCGATTACCGTATCCTAGCTGAGTCAGGCACGTTGAGCGGAATGGCCGATTTAGGAAAAATGCTGCTTGGTCTGGGACTGCTGCTGATTGTGATCGGAGCGGTGCTGGTGATCGCTGCGCGCTTCGGCTTGCCGCTTGGACGGCTGCCAGGGGATGTCTCCTACCGAGGGAAGAACGTGACGGTCTTCTTTCCGCTTGGAACCTCGATTCTGATCAGCGCCGTGCTTTCCATTCTCCTCTATCTGGTTTCGCGATTTCGTCGTTGAGCGGCGATCCACGTGAGAAGTCGATGCGATAGCAGGCACCGCATAGTTGCGAACTGGAAAATACGAGGCTGAATCCTCGAGAGGAAACGCTATCTCTTGAGAAGACGCAAAAAGACACCTCGTCCGATTTTTGAGACGCCTGCAAATGAAATCTTACACGGATCAGTGACGGTCATCACGCACCCTCCGGCGGGGACCGCGGTAGCTTAATGGCGTCTTACTGAAACGATTAATTAGCCCCTTCTAGGGGCCTTAGCCATTGAGTCTTTCCGAGAAATATTCGGCGAAGGCCATTTGACACGCGTGAGATTGCATCGCTTTATATGCGGGCAGCCGACCAAATGGCGCGAGCTCAGGAGATGAGCTTGAAAGCCAATCACCAAACAGGAACTCGCGGTACCGACGAGAGCGCAGCTCAGGCGAAGAGAACATTTGAGAATCGGCGAAGTGCCGAACCTTCGAGACTAGTGCACTCAGAAGAAGTTCTTACGGGCCGGAGTTAACAAGCAGTATCACTTCGGAACAGGAGAGTCAGATGGAAGTGAACATGAGAAAAACGAGCTGCAGGATTCTTCTGCTGTCGTTGCTTTTTGTGTTGACGTGCGCAGGAGCATTTGCGCAGGCCAACTCGAATATCACCGGCATCGTTTCGGATCAGACCGGGGCAGTTATTGCGGGAGCGAAGATTACCCTCACCGATCCAGCCACCGGCGCAACAAAAGTCACAGAAAGCGGTGAAACCGGATTGTATTCGATTGCCGGTTTGAACGCTGGAAACTACAACATGATGGTTACGGCGAAGGGATTCCAGACTTTCGAGCAGAATGGAATCGTAGTCAACATCTCCGCGACCTTCCGTGTGGATCCCAAACTCACAGTGGGTTCTGAGTCGACGACAGTCACGGTGAATGCAAATGCCTTGACGGTGCAGGCCGACTCGAACGTGGTGAGCACACTGATCAACGAGCAACAGATCACCGAACTCGCGACCAATGGACGCAACATTGTAGCGCTCGCTACGCTAGGTCTCGGGGTCAGCGGGAATCTTCCTGACTCGAACATGCCGACCTCAGTGGGTTCAAATTTTCAGATCAGCTTCAACGGTCTGAACCAGGCGCACAACATATGGCTGATCGATGGAGGTGAAGCCTATGACCGCGGTTCAGGTGGCAAATCATCCATGATGCCTTCACAGGATGCTCTTGGCGAGTTCCAAGTGATGGCCAGCAACTATCCTCCAGACTACGGTATCTCTTCGGGCGGCACGATCTCGATGTCGATCAAGAGAGGTTCTCAGGCGTTTCATGGGGGACTTTGGGAATTTGTTCGCAACGACGCGCTCCAGGCACATAACTACTTCGACGCTGCTAACGCCAGGAAGCCCGAACTGCGGTTGAACATCTATGGCGGCAACATTGGCGGTCCGTTGTACATCCCTCACGTGTACAACGAGAACAAGCAACGGACATTCTTCTTCGTCAATGAAGAGTGGCGCAAGATCGTACAGGGCAGCGCTCCGGCTGGCATTCACACAATTCCTGCTGCCAACTACATCACGTCGGCGTCCGACATCACCTATGTGGCCCCGGCGTACAACGCGGGCCATCAGGTTGTGGTGCCTAATCCATCTCCGCTATCGCCTTTGGGGCAGGCCATTGCGACCTACAACCTGGGAGCTACCGTCCCGCTGGTTGCGGGACAGCCTTTCCCGGGCAACGTGATTCCTGGTGCTCTCATGGATCCCGTCAGCATGCAGTTCATGGCGACCGGCGCGATTCCGAAGGCAAACGCTTCGGGCGACTTGCTCTCGATGTCAGTGAAGCAACCCACGAACGTTCGCGAGGATCTCTTCCGCATCGACCACAACATCAACGACAAATGGCAGATTTTTGGCCACTACATCGGCGACTCGGTTAGCCAGACCTATGGCACTTCGATGTGGAGCGGGGACAGCTATCCGACGGTCGGTTCGAACTTCAGCAACCCGTCGTGGAGCTCCGTCATCAAGCTGACCGGCGCAATTACTCCGAATGTGCTTCTTGAAGCCGCCTTCAACTTCAACGGCAACAAGATCAACATTCAACCGAGCGGCAGTTCCTGGAAGAAGCCCTCGGGATGGACGGGACAGGGATTTTTCCCGGCATCGACTAATGCGCTGGATCGTCTGCCCACCATTCAGCTCGGATCGTATGGAACACAATTTGATCCGTGGTCGCAGCCGTGGAAGAACGCTGCTATGGACTACGCCGAGGTGTTCGGCCTTTCTGTAACCCGGGGCAAACACTCGATGAAGTTCGGCGGCGGCTATAACCGCTACATCAAGAACCAGCAGCTGTTTGGCAATACCAATGGAAACTTCAATTTCGCTGACAACTGGGATAAGGACAAAGGAGTTCCGACAACTGCGAACCTGACTGGCGACTCGTACATCGACTTCCTATTGGGTATGAGCACGAATTACGCTCAGCTTCAGGACCAGGACATCCGCCACTATGTCAATCAGACGACGTCGTTCTATGCCCAGGACAACTGGCATCTGAACAACCGTCTGAGTGTGCAGTACGGCATCAGATACGATGCGATGCCGCATGCATGGGAGCGGAACAACTTCCTGGCGAGCTTCGATCCGAAGCAGTACCAATCAGCGCTGACGCCGGTAATCGATCCGGACACCGGCGCGTTCTGCACGGCCATCGCGGGAGCATGCGCGTCGGTCAGTCCCGGACTGCAGACCTATAAAGGAGCGCAGTTCTATCTGAACGGCGTCACCATTGCAGGTCAGAACGGCACGCCTCGCGGCATGACGAAGAATGACTACGGCACGATCATGCCTCGCGTCGGATTCTCATACGACGTTACCGGCAACGGCAAGACCGTTATTCGCGGCGGCTTCGGTGAATTCTTTGAGAGAATGCAGGGTAACGATATTTACAACATCGCGACAGCTGCTCCGTTCTCAAACACGCCGAGTCTCAACAATGTCACTTTCTCAAATCCATATACCAGTTGGCAGACGGGCGCCGCATTGTCACAAGCCCAACTGCCGGTGGCACCGCAAGGGCCGACAACAATCGCCACCAGGTATCCAGCTCCGGGCGTGTCGCAGTTTAGCTTGGGCGTGCAGCATGAAATCGTTCCGGCTCTCATCCTGGCCACACAATACGTGGGCAACATCGGCTGGCATCAGAACGTGATCCTCCCGATCAATCCATTTCCGCTGAGCACGGATCTTGCAACACGGAAGCTTGCCGGTACCGGCAAACTCACGAGCGCACAGACTGCGATGCTGCGCACGTTCCCTGGCTTCAACAACATCAGGGAACAAACCAACATCGCCACAACGAGCTATAACAGTCTGCAAGTTGGACTGCGGCAGCAGAGCCGGCATGGTCTGAGCTTTGAAGTCGACTACACCTATGGCCATCAGATAGATGACCAAATGGGCAGCGCCGACCTGACTCAGGCGACCAACCCCTTCAACCTGAAGTACGACAAAGGGTCTGGAAATCTGGATCGTCGCCAAATCTTCAACGCGAACTATGTATGGGACATCCCGATATTCAAGAACTCGACGGGCTTGGCGCATAGCATCCTGGGTGGATGGACGCTCTCCGGAACGGTCATCTCTCAGACAGGTCTGCCGTGGGCCGGCAACAACTCGCCGGGCAATGGCGGAAGCGACACAGTGGGTCTGGGCGGCGACTACACTAACCGCGCAGATTTCTCAGGCAAAGTGAAGTACTCGAAGACTAGAGACGCTTCCGGTGCCTACCACTATGTTTCTCCGGCAGGATTCTCGCAGCCGGTCGCTGCATGGCTTGGCGGCAAAAGCCTGGGCTTTGGCAATTCGGGCAGGGACATTGTTGTTGGACCTCGCCGCACCAACTTCGGAACGAACATCTACAAGGCGTTCGCGATCCGAGAGGGCATGCACTTCGAGTTCCGCGCTGAATCCTTCAACACTTTCAATCACACCCAGTTCAATAACTTCCAACGTAACGTTTCTGGAAGCGACTTCGGCGTGACTAACGGTGTGCAGGATCCGAGAACGTTCGAACTCGCAGGTAAGTTCATCTTCTAGTTAGAGCCTGAACTTTGGGCGCGGTGGCTTCGGCTGCCGCGCCCTTTTTCTTTGTGTCGAGGGACGTTAGTACGGTCTTCGCAGGTCTTGACCAAACTATTCGGTATCAACTTACGCAGGATTACGAGTGGAGACTAATAGGGATACGGTTCGCCCGCGTGCACAATGCGAATGTAATGATCGGTGAACTGTGCGTGGCCACCGGGTAAATCCACCTTGGGCATGTGACAGGTCGTGCAGTTGGTCTTGCCAACGGGGCAAGACTTTGGGCTGGGAGGCGCCGACGCAGCTTTGGTCCCGGCGTGGCATGCGAGGCATTTCGCATCGTACGAAGCCACGTTGTGATTTACCGGCTGATGCGGATTGTGGCAGGCAAGGCAACTTATGCGCGGGTCGTTGCCGATGAAGCACTTGCTGATTTCAAGGCGGTATGGCTGGAAGCGCACCAAAGCAGGACCATGCCCTTTATTGCGCATGATTGTGTCCCAGGTGCGATGACACTGGCCGCAGAATGTAGAGACCTGTTCGGAGTCAAGGCGCTTGAGCGATTTTGGGATGGACTTGAAATTCTCCTGTGCCGCGTCGGCCATGTGTTGGTCTGAGCCTGCATGGCAACGCTCGCAATCCAAGCCGGGTGTGACGTTAGCTGGGACAAGCTTTTCGCCTTGAGTGACGCCTGTACCGTGACAGTTGAAGCAAGCGCGTGTTTCCCAGATAGGAAGTAGGCGGCCCATCGCCTCGGTCAAATTGTGGGGCGTGATCTTCTGATCGCCGGGGGTGATCGCGAGACCGTTGGCGCGCGGAAAGTAGCTCACGAAGCTTTCGTAATAATGGCCGTCTTTCTCCAGCACCCAGGTTTGCGAGTGCTGCCCGAAAATCCACTTGATCGGAAGGGTAAGCGTGCCGGATCCATCGGAAACGGTGTAGGTGCTTTGGCCACTCCTGGTCTCTACGGTGTACGTATAGCCACCGATTTCAGTGGTCAAGTCCGTGTGTTGATTCAGTACCGGGTCCGTCCCCGGGGACTCCATGGCATGCCGCATGGGCGCGGTCGCAAAGGAAGTGGTTACACCGCTATGGCAAGTCGCACAGGTGACGGGGGCACTCAGTGACTTGACGTGCTGGGCGATCGCGGCATGCGTCGTAGATAAAAGGCAGACCACCGCTCCTACGGCTGCGGCGCCGGTGGTCATATTCGGTCGTGCGTTATTTGCCCAGATCACGGCAGACCTTTCGCTCGCGCGCGGCATCTTCGCGGTTCCCGCTCTGGGAGTAGATGGAAACGAGCCCAAGGTGAGCTTCAAGATTACCTGGGTCGCGTTGGATGACCTGATTCAACAGTTCTTCGCCGCGCTTCATATCGCCGTTTTCGGCGAGCGCCCGGCCGAGAGCGAGCTGGGCCATTTCCATATCAGGGGCATACGCGTAGGCGCGCTGCGCGGGGGCGAGCGCCTCCTGGAAGCGGCCGGCAATGACGAGCGTTAGAGCGAGCAGGGCATTGGCGATTTCGTTGGTAGGATTGACGGCAAGTTCGCTATGGAATTGATCGATGGCGAGCGAAGAATCGTGGGGAAAGAGCAGGAATCCGTAGAAGTAGTGTAGGTTTGGCGCGGAAGGATATTTGGCGAAGAGCTTCGTGAAGAGATCGTTCGCCTGTTCGTTATCGCCGGACAGGAAGACGTATCCGGCGTTGCCTGCATCCTCATAGAGTCCGCGGTCTTGCGGAGCCAGATCTTTGGGGAATGAGTCGACGCGCATTCCGGCGAGGGCAATCCCTATTTTCAAGTCAGGGGCGTCGGCTTGGTGTTCTGCGAAGAAGCGATACTGATCGAGCGCTTCCTGGAAGTGGCCGGCATGGGCGAGCAGCAGGGCAAGGTGGTAGCGGATAATCTGCTCGTTGCGCGGTTCGTTCAGTGCTCCGTGTGCCACCGCTTGCTGGAGGTCGCGGAGCGCATCGCCGTAGGCTGCTGTTTCGAATTCACATAGACCGCGCAGCGCCATTGCGGGGACCGCCGTAGGCGCGAGTTGGAGGAGGTGGTTGAAGGCGCCGATGGCGCCGGAATACTGATTGGAGCTGTATTGCAGGATGCCGAGATACCACCATCCCTCCTGCCAATCGGGTTTGAGCTGCTCGGCCTGCGTGTAGAGCTGGATGGCCAGGGGCAAGTTCTGTTGGTCGCGCGCAGCGGCGGCGCGGGCTGCAAGGTCGTCAAACTGTGCGGGCGATTGCGGGGGGGCGGTGTTCTCCTGCGCGAGGGCTTTCGCACGCCCGAGGGAAAGCGTTGGAATGAGGACGAGGAGCAGGAGGCCGCGTGCGGCCGCGCTGGGGAAGAGGGAAATTGCCACGTTCTGCCTGGATGCCGTGCAAAGTCTGTAATGAAAGACGAATCGGGCGCAAAAACACCGCCGGCCGAATGGCGCCGGCGCGAGGAAACTCGCACCATGAAGGACATGGTAGCAGGTGACCAAGCTGAAGAGACATTGCTGCGCAATTCATGCAAGCGGAGCCAGTTCAATAAGGTGATGAATTACATGAGAAATATCTTATAAATGATTAAAATACATATAATAAGATTAGATGCAAACTGGGGCATTCTGTATGAAGATGAAGCACCAGTCTGGGCCAGTAAGGTAGCCCAAAGATGCAATCCTCATAGGTCAAAGGGTGTATTGGCATTCTGCGAAACGGACCTAGCCTATTAATAGAGCACGTGTTTTGCCATCGGCTCTGAGTGACACCTCACGGTGTCACCTGTTCTATTTGCCGAAAATGTTTCGATTGCAAGTGTTCGACAGCCCGCTAATCGGCGGGCTTTCGTTTTTTTAAGGTGCCGGGGGAATTGCGCGCGCCAGGGATAATCCTGCCGAGATTCTGTGAAGACGGCATCTTTGTTCGGCAGTTTGGGACGAAATGCGGCGCAAGGGGCTACCAGCCCATTTGGCGCATTCGTTCGAGAATGAGAGCACTATAACGATTCATACGCTCGGGGCGGCGTTTGAGGGGCGCGGGCAAAATTGCGGCGAGGCGGGCGGATTGCTCCCGGCTGACCGTGCGGGGAACGGTTCCGTCATAGGTGCGGCAGGCCGCATCTGCGCCATAAATCCCAGGGCCCCATTCGACAACGTTGAGATATAGCTCGAGGATTCGCCGCTTGCCGAGAACAAGTTCGGCTACGGGCACGAGCGTAAACTCTGCGCCTTTGCGAAGTATTGAGCGGCTAGTGCCGAGGAGCAGGTTCTTTACGAGTTGCTGCGTTATCGTGGACGCTCCGCGCATGCGGCCGCCTTCCATATCGTCCTCAGCGGCGATCTGGATCTGATGCCAATCGAACCCATGATGCTCGTAGAAGCGCGCGTCCTCGGCGGCGACGACGGCGTGTTGGAGATTGGGCGAGATCTGGCTGAGCGGAAGGAACCTGTAGCGCTCGTGATAGGGCGTGTGGTGAATCCAGGCCTGGAAGAGGCGCTCGATGTGCACGGCGGTGGTGGGCGGGTCGATGAAGCGTACAGCGATAAGAATCAGCACAGCGAGGGACCAGAACACGGCGAAACTGAGCACGCACAATAGCGCACAGGACCTGAGGAAGCGGTTCCGGGCCGAGGTTTTGCTGCGCAAGTCGGGCTGTTCGGGCACGATTCAGGATAATTGGCACGGTTGAATTGGCGCGCGCCGAGCGTCGGCGGATCCGGCCCTTGGGTTGCCGCTCGAAACGTTGCTAATGCTAACCTGTTGATAGTTCATTTCCGCAGTGGCCCCGTAGCTCAGATGGATAGAGCATCGGTTTCCTAAACCGCAGGTCGGCTGTTCGAATCAGCCCGGGGTCACCACTGTCCGCCGTCTTATTCGTGAATCATGATTGCCAGCCTCCGCCTAGCGCGCTGTAAAGCTGGACAAGGGCGAGAGCCTCACTTTGCTGTGCACTCACCAGATTCAATTGGGCTGCGTAGAGATTTGAGTCGGTGGTGAGCACCTCGAGATATCCTGTCGATCCGCCTTGATATCGAATGCGCGCCAGGCGCGTGGCGTCCTTTGCGGCTTCAACGAGCTTTTCCTGCTGCTGGCGATAGTCGCGTTGCTTATTGAGAGCAATCAGCGCATTCGAGACATCGCGGAAGGCTCCGGAGATCGTCTTCTGATAGTTGAGGACCATTTCTTCTTTGGTCTGTTGCGAAAGCTGAAGCTGGCCGCGCAGCTTTCCAGCCTCGAATAGGGGCTGCGCGAGGGTACCTATGCCGTAGATCGTTTTTCCGGCCGGGTCAAAGATACTGGACAGGCTGTCGCCCCCTACGCCTCCGGAGCCGCTGATGGATAAGTTGGGAAAAAACTGCGCTCGGGCAACACCGATTTGTGCGTTGGCAGCAATAAGAGTTGCTTCGGCCTGCTGAATGTCGGGGCGACGTTCAAGGAGACGCGAAGGCAGACCGGAGGGAAGATCCTGCGGCGGCGGCGCGAGCGCGTTGGGATCGGTGTGAGCAATAGGGCCGGGATTCTCACCAAGCAAAAACGAGATTGCGTTTTCCTGCTGCTGAATCTGTTCTTCGAGTTGAGGCACCTCGGACGTCGCGGCGTAGAGCAGCTGTTCTGCCTGGCGCACGTCGGAGAGCGGAACGGAGCCTCCGCTTTCGAGAGTTCTGGTGAGAGCAACCGAGTCCTGCCGAACCCTGATGGTTTCCCTGGTGATCTCGAGTTGAGCGTCGAGCGCGCGAATCCGGAGATAGGCCGTTGCAACCTGCTCGACCAGCGTCATCTGCACCGCGCGCTGCGCCCAGACCTGCGCCAGAAGTTGCGCGCGGGCTGCTTCTGTCTGCCTGCGATAGAGGCCCCAGAAATCCGGCGTCCACGCGGCTGAAACGTTAAATGAACCGTTTACCAGAGGACTTGGGATTTGTGTGCCAAGTGAGGAAGGCAAAGTTGCGCCGATGCCCGTGCCTCCAATGGAAGCGGTGGGAAACTGCTGCGAGCGCGTGATCCTGACCTGCGCCTGTTGTTCCAGGATTCGGCGGGCAGCAATACGGACGTCGTAGTTGTCGGCGAGAGCCTTGCGAATCAATTCCTGAAGCTCCGGCTCGCGATAGACAGCGGCCCACTGCTCATCGCCGAAGGACTCCTTCGCGTCGGTTGCCGCGGCAGCACTATCAGCGCCACGATAGGCCGGCGGTGCCGTTACGTTTGGCCGCACATATTTGGGACCTACATTGCATGCGGCCAGAAGGAAAGCGAGAGCGGCGAGTAAACCAAGTTTTGTCAATGTTGCGAGTGTGTTCAAGCCTGGCCTCCTTCGGCGCGTTGCGCCGCGCCTATCGGAGCCGGTTCACGTGAGGTGACGCCGGGTCCGCAGATCGAATCCATCGTGGTGCCCTCGCCGCCTTTGACGAAGCGATGCGAGAGGAATTCAACGACCGCAAACGTGACGGGAATGAAGATGAGTCCGAGGACGGTGGAGAGCGTCATTCCACCCACGACGACGGTACCGAGGATCCGTCTGGATGCAGCGCCGGACCCGCTCGCCGTCCACAGCGGCAAACAGCCGACGATGAAGGCAAGGGCGGTCATGACAATGGGCCGGAAGCGCAGGCGCGCCGCATCGAGCGCCGCGTCGCAGATGCTCTCGCCGCGTTCGTAATTCATCTTGGCGAACTCTACGATGAGGATGGCGTTCTTCGCAGAGAGTCCGATGAGCATAACGAGGCCGATGGTCGCGAAAATGTCGTTCTCGAAATGCCGGGCGTGTAGCGCCAGATAAGCACCCAGAATTGCGACGGGCGTGCTGAGCAAAACGCTGAAGGGCAGCGTCCAGCTTTCATACAGGGCGGCGAGGATGAGGAAGACGAAGATCAACGAGAGACCGAACACGGCCCACGATGGCACTCCCTGTTCCGCTTGCTGCTCCTGAAACGACATGCCGGAGTAGTCGAAACCTGCGCCGGGCGGCATTGTTTGTTTGAAGACTTCTTCGAGAGCCTTTCGTACCTGGCCGGAACTGTATCCGGGAGCTCCTGTGATGTTAAGCTGCGTTGCGTTGAATTCGTTGAATCGATAGATAAATTCGGGGCCGGTAATCTGCTTGACCTTCACCAATGAACTCAGCGGAACCTGGCTTCCGTTGGCGCTTCGCACGTAGAACTGATCGATGTTTGCGATGTTTGTGCGCGAAGTTCCTTCAGCCTCGACATAGGTCTGCCACTGGCGGCCGAAGCGATTGAAGTAGTTCACGAGATAACCGCCCATGAAGGTCTGCATGGTCGTGTAGATGGTGGGGAGGTCGACCTGCTGCTGCAGCGCCTTTTCCTTATCGACGTCGACGAAGAGCTGCGGCACTGCCGGTTGATAGGACGGGATGGCGGCGGCGATCTCGGGGCGTTTTGAAATCGCACCGAGAAACGTGAAGACATTCTTTGTGAGCGTGGTCGGATCGTCGGAGCCGGAGCGATCTTCAAGAATCATGGTGACGCCGCCTGACGTTCCGATGCCCGGGATGGAGGGCGGCGGGAAGGCAAAAGCTATGCCATCAGGATTGCCGGCGAGCTGCTTCTGCAGATTTGCCTGAATGTACTCAAGCTGCTCCTGCTTGCTCTTGCGAACGGCCCAGGGTTTGAGATTGACGAAGAAGAATCCTGCGTTGGTGCTCTGGACTTGCGTGAGGAGCGAGAAGTTGGTAACGGCGATGACGCCTTCGATGCCCGGTGTCTTAAGCAGGGCGGCAGTGATCTTTTGTTGAGCGGCATCTGTGCGCTGCGCCGAGGCTCCGTCGGGGAGTTGCAGTGCGAGGAACATGTAACCCTGATCTTCTGTTGGAATGAAGCCACCTGGCAGACTGCTGCCGAGATAGACAGCAATAATGCCGACCAAAATAAGGGCGAGCATAGCGAAAGAAGACTTGTGAATAAGGACACGAGAGGTGCCGACGAATGCATCGGTGTTGCGGCGGAAGAATCGATTGAAGAGGGCGAATCCTCTGCCAAGAAGACCGGGCTTGCGTTCTGTATCGCGCGGCTTCAAAAGCAGTGAGGCCAGGGCCGGTGACAACGTGAGCGCGTTGAATGCCGAGATGAGAACGGAGATCGCGATGGTTATGGCGAACTGCTGATACATGCGGCCGGTGATGCCGGGAATTGCGGCCGTTGGGATGAAGACGGCTGCGAGGATGAGAGCAATGGCGACTACGGGGCCGCCCACCTCTTCCATGGCTCGCTCTGTTGCGGACTTCGGATCCATGCCTTCGTCGATGTGGTGTTCAACGGCCTCAACCACAATGATTGCGTCGTCAACCACGAGGCCGATGGCGAGCACAAGTCCGAAGAGCGAAAGCGTATTGATCGAAAATCCGAGCGCCGGAAAGATGATGAATGTGCCGATGAGTGAAACGGGAACTGCCAGCAACGGGATAAGCGTGGCGCGCCAGCCCTGAAGAAAGACAAAGACGACGATCACGACGAGGCCAAGCGCCTCAAGCAGCGTATACACGATCTCGCTAATGCCCGAGGTGACAGCTTTTGTTGTGTCGAGAGGAACGCTGTAGGTGATGCTTGGTGGAAAAGTGGCAGAGAGCTCCTTTATGCGCTTGTTTACAGCCGCAGCAGTCTCCACTGCATTGGAGCCGGGTAGCTGGTAAATGGCCATGACGCCGGCAGGCGCCTGGTTGTAGCGGCCTGAGATGCCATAGGCCTGATCTCCAAGCTCGATGCGCGCGACATCTCTGAGGTGAAGAATTGAGCCATCGGGATTGGCGCGGAGGATAATGTTGCCAAACTCTTCGGGCTTGACGAGGCGGCCCTGGGTGCGAACGGTGTAGGTGAATTCCTGTCCATGCGGAATTGGTTCACCGCCGATCTGGCCGGCGGGGTTGACGTTGTTCTGGGTCTGGATGGCGGAGATAACATCTGTTGCGGTGACGCCGAGCTTTGCGAGTTTGTCAGGCTGCACCCAGACGCGCAACGCGTACTGGCCGCCAAACGTTTGCACGCGCGAAACGCCCTTTACGCGCGCGATCTGGTCCTGGAGATTAATGATGGCGTAGTTGGTAAGGAAGTCCTGGCTGAGCTTGCCGCCTGGAGAGCTGATGGCGATCAGCATGAGCGGAGAAGTGAGCGCCTTCTGCACCGAGAGGCCGGCAGTCGTTACCTGCTCGGGAAGTTGCGATTGCGCCTGGTCGACGCGGAGCTGCGCAAGCACCTGGTCGATGTTTGGATCCGTCTTGACATCGAAGTCCACGAACAGCTGAACAACGCCGTTGTTGGCGCTGACAGAGTTCATGTAAATCATGTTGTCGACGCCGTTCATCTGCTGCTCAATTGGCGTGGAGACTGCCTGGCTGACTGTCTTGGCGTCCGCACCGGGATAGGTTGCAGTGACAAGGATTTCCGGCGGAACGATGTTGGGATACTGCGAAATTGGCAGCGTGAGCATGGAGACGATGCCGATGACGACAGTGAGAATGGCGATGACGATCGCCACAATCGGGCGACGGATGAAGAACTTTGACATGGATTACCTGCTCGACGGTTGTGGCGGCACTGAGAGGCCGGCCTGCGTCTGCGAAGCTTGCGGATTGACTGGTGCACCTTCGCGGAGTTTCTGGAGATTGTCGACGACGACGAGGGAACCAGCGGGGAGGCCGCCCTCGATCACCCAGTTGTCGCCGTATTGCGGACCGAGCTTCACATTGTTCACGTGAACGGTGTTGTTCGCGGCTACGGTGTAAACCTGCTGCTGGCCCTGGAATTCAGTGATCGCGATTTGCGGAACGAGAATCGCATCGTGCAGCGTTTCGGTTTCGGCTCTTACGCGGCCGAATTGGCCGGGGCGAAGAATGTTGCCGGGATTCGGAAAAGAAGCTGCGATGCGGATTGCACCCGTCTGCGAATTCAGCTGGCGATCGACAAACACAACCTGACCTTTGTGCGGATAGACCTCGCCGTTGGAGAGCGTGAGAGTGAGTGGGATCTTTGAAGCCCCATGAAGCAGGTCGCTGCCGTGGACGCCGGCACGCTTGGTCAGTGCAAGGTATTCGCTGTCGCTGATGGAGAAGTAGACCTTGATGGGATCGAGTTGTGAGACAGAGGTAAGGATCGACTGCGTGCTGACTAGATTGCCGACCTGCGTTGCAGCTTGGCCTGCCACTCCGCTAATGAGCGAGCGTACTTTCGTGAATCCGAGATTGAGATTTGCGGTTGCCACGGCGGCTTCTGCCGTCTTCACCGCTGCCTGGGCCTGGGCCTGCTGTTGAATTTCGTTGTCAAGCTGGCTGCGTGCAATTGCGCGAGCCTCTGCCAGAGGTGTATCGCGCTTCACATTGATCTGGGCCAGGGCGAGCTGAGCCTGCGCTTGTCCGAGCTGTCCTTGCGCCTGGTCAAGTGCAGCTTGAAAGGGACGGGGATCGATTTCGAAAAGCACCTGGCCCTGCCGGACCTCGGAGCCTTCGCGGTAATCCTGGCGAATGAGATACCCGCTGGCTTGCGGTTGAATTTGGGCGTTGACGTATCCGTCGAGGGTACCCACCCACTCGCCGGTTACGGGCACGTCGGTCTGTTGCGCCTTGACGACGGCAACATTCAGGGGTGGGGGAGCGCCGGTTGAAGCGGCGCTTGCATGGTTGTCACAGCCAGAAAGCAAGCCGGTGCCAAGCAGAAGCAAGCCCAGAAACGAAAACACAAATGGGGAAGATAAAGAAATTGCGCCAGCATTGCGGCGTTGCGACACAGTCATACTGAAACTCCGTTCACGTTTGAAATGTGCTCTGCAGGGGGCGCTCACGTCGCATCCGTATGCATGCGTGTTCAACTTCGATGAAGCTATTGCGATGAGAGATTCACAAAGGTGGCTGGGTAAAAACTCGCGTCCTGGTGCGGACGCAATCTGTTAGTTGGCGTGGATCTTCGATAACTTTATTTGCAGCGGGAAGGTACTGTTCTGCATCGACGGCGGTCGACGACGCGCACGCATCGACCGCGCAGAGGCGAAGTTGTGCCTTACAGCGAAAGTGCGTAGCTCGTTTCGAAACGATTTTTGCTCGAAACAGGAATCCTTGCCAGGAGGCGAGTTTTGACTTCGTGCGCGGTCCCGATTATAAAAGTGCATGTCATCGAAATTATTTTCATGACAGCCTTAGTTCCCAATACTGGGCACGGAAGGTTACAACCGCAATCGTCAGGATGCTCGGGAAGGCGGTGAAATTCCGCCACTGCCCCGCAACTGTGAGCGCCCCTGGCTCGACTTAAATCGAGCGAGGAAATCGGCCAGAAACCACTGGAGCCTGCTCCGGGAAGGTGGCTGTAAGAGGCGCAAGTCAGGAGACCGGTCCTGTGCGCTCAACCCGCTTGCGTTCCGAGGGGAACGGAGGAGCCATCATGTCATTTCGTCCGATTCAGCGCTTGATTTCCGATCAACAAGTTGCCCATCGTGTTGGGGCTTTCATTCTGTTTGTCTGCTTTGCAGTTGCGACACAGGCAGCTTCGATTCGCGGCGTGGTGACGGATGCGTCCGGCGCGCGGGTAACCGGAGCCACGGTGGACCTGATTTCAAACGGATCCGTTGTGGCGTCTGCGGTTTCCGGGGCCGATGGAAGTTTTCAGATCATGACGGGCCTGCGCGGCCGGTTCTTTCTAGTGGTTTCGGCCACGAAATTTCGCCAGCTTGAGACGCCGGGTTTCTACGCCGGGCAGCTGGACAATATCGAACGCAACCTCGTGCTGGAGCCGGAGTGGGTACACGAATCGATCGTGGTGACGGCGACGGGGACACCGACACCGCAGCCGCAGACAGGCGCCGCGACCAGTGTGATTGCCCCCAATGAGCTCGAGCTCAGCGAAGACCTCGTAAGCTCCCTCAGGCTGATGCCGGGAACATTTGTGGCGCAGGCGGGACAGCGCGGCGCGCAGAGTTCGTTGTTTGTGCGAGGCGGAGATTCCGACGCCAACCTGGTGTTGATTGACGGTGTGAATGCTGGCGATCTGGGCGGACGGTTTGATTTCGGACCGCTGTCGACGACCGGCATGGAGCGTAGCGAGGTGTATCGCGGACCGAATTCGAGCCTGTACGGAGCAGGTGCGGAGAGCGGCGTTGTGAGCGTGACGACCGCGCATGGGACGACAAGCTTTCCTTCGCTGATCTTTCATGGGGACTGGGGAAATTTTGAGAGCTCGCGCGAAGAGCTGGAAGCAGCTGGGACGTATGGCAAGCTCGATTATCTAGGCGCGTATAGCTGGCTGCAGACGGCAAATGACTTGCCACACAACGAATTTCACCTGGGAACCGCGAGCTGCGAATGTTGGATTTCAGCCGACGGGCTCGACGCAGATGCGGGGCACTCTGCACTACGGTGTGGGTGGAACCGGCGTTCCAGGCACGTGGGAATTTCATCACCTTGCGGACAATGCCACCGAAAAGGATCAGGACCTGTACATCAGTGGATCGATTGATAACCAGACCACCGCTGACTTCCACAACATGGTGCGGTATGGTGCGACCCGCAAGCGTGAGCAATTCAACCTGTGGGAGCAGACAGGGGCGGGAGTTTTCGATGCCTACGGTGACAGCTTTGGCGATCTGGTGACGATTACCGGGGCCAATGGCTATCAGGTGACAGGGCGCGCGCTGATGGATTTTGCGGGCACGTACCCGCAGGGCTACCAGCTTTTTTCAAATCGCGATGCATTGACTTACCAGGGCGACTACACGTTGACACCGCACCTGACGGCGCAGATCGGTTTCGGATTTGAAGATGAGCGCTATGCCGGGCCGATTCATCGCACTAATTACGACTACCGCGCGGCTGTGCATGGAGATTTCAAAAACCGACTGTTTTATACGCTGGGAGGCGACCTTGAGCACTACTCTCTCTTCGGAGTGCAGACGACACCGCGGGCGGGTCTTTCGCTTTACGCTTTTCGACCACGAAGAGGTGCGTTGAGCGGGACTCGGCTGATTTTCAATTTCGGCGACGCAGTGCGCGAGCCTTCGGGAACCGACCAGCTGTACTCGCTCTACACATTTCTACTGAACAATCCTCCCGATGGTCCAACGACGATTCAGCAGATGCATATCTCGCCGATCGGCGCACCGACTTCGCGGACCTATGAGGCCGGGCTGGAACAGTCGTTCTTCAGCGAGCACCTGATCTTCAAGACAAGTTTCTTTCACAATGAATTCGGGCGGCAGATCGAGTACGTAGGTCTGGATCTGATTCCGGAGTTGCTTCCTAACCTCACGCCGGCGCAGCAGGTTGCTCTCGCAGATCAGTTGCGGGCGGGCGGGGCTTACGAGTTGACGCTGAATACGGAGGCGTATCGAGCCATGGGTCTCGAGACGACGATGGAGAGCGGGATCGGGCGATCTGTCTTTCTGCGCGGCGGATATACGTATCTCGATGCGGTGATCCAGCGCTCTTACACCAATGATGATGTTGACTTGCTGGGACCTGTTCCCACATATAATGGCATTCCCGTTGGCCCCTACTCGCCGCTGGTGGGAGCGCGTCCGTTCCGGCGGCCTCCGCACACGGGGTTCTTTACAGCGAGCTATTCACATAGCTGGCTGACCGTGCTGTTCAACTCCGCATTCGCAAGCCGGTCTGACGATTCGACTTTTCTGGGTGGATTGGATATGAGTGGGGGCAACAGCCTGCTGCTGCCCAATCGCAACCTGGATCACGGGTACGCAAAGCTTGATTTTGGCGGCAGCATCCGGCTGAGGGATTGGGTCGGTTTCTACGCGCTCGCTGAGAACCTGACTAACAATCAGCACATCGCGCCGATCGGCTATGTCAGCTTGCCAGCCAGCGTGCGGGTGGGACTGAAGTTCCAATGGGGCAGAGAAAAGGCGAACGTGGCGCCTTCCGCGCGAAGGTAGTGGGGTATTCTAAAGCGCCTGCTCTTCAAATCCTGTTCTTAGCCTTGCCAGAAGAGCCTGAGTTCGTTCTGTGTTTTTTTTCTATCATCTGAGCCGGTTTTTCCACAGGGCACGCCTGAATTTGGGGTTGTCACAGGATTTTTGTTTGGGAAAAACAGGGGAGATGTCACAAACTATTTCTAACTCGATCTTTTCCCCAACGCTTTAAAACTCAAATTTGGTCTTCGCACCGGGCCCGCTTCGGCGGCTTTGCAGCTGTTTTCTCATCAATGGCCAAACTAAAACTTTTGTCGTGAGGAGCATATGAATCGACGTTTTTGGAGGAGTGTCGCTCAGTATGGTCTGTTGTGCCTGATCGTGCTGTTTTGTTCTTGGCAGGGATTTAGCCAACAGACATTAGGGTCGTTGAACGGAACCGTCGTCGACTCGTCGGGGGCAGCGGTGCCGGGGGCAACCGTGACGGTCACGAACGCGGCCATCAATTACTCGACGACGACCGCAACCCAGGGTACCGGATTCTACCAGGTGTTTAACCTGCCGATTGGAACGTACACGGTCAAAGTGGGCCATGAGGGATTTGAGACCACGAGCCTGAAAGGCGTTCCCGTACAGGAAGCGCGTGCGACCACAGCAAACGCGACGCTGAAGATCGGGCAGGTATCGACTTCGGTGGAAGTGACAGCGACGCCGCTGCTGAATGCGACGGATGCAACGAATGGTTATACGCTCGACAGTGCGCAGATCGATCTGACACCGCTGGCAACCGGCAGCTTCACGCAGATTGCCGTTCTGTCGCCGGGCGTGCATGCTGAGTTGTTGTCGAACCTGGATACGAATGCCGGCCTCGGTAATCAGAACATCCAGGCAAACGGACAGCGCGCAACATCGAATACATTCCAGGTCAACGGTGTTGACTCGACCAACCTGTTTAACGGGATGACCTCTTCCGGCGACTCTTCGCAGCGTTACAACTTCAACATTGGAAGCGCACCGACAGTGGGCGGGGCATACTCAGTGGGCACCTCGGTCTATGGATCGAACGGCAACAGCCTGCCCTCTCCTCCGCCGGAGTTCACACAGGAATTGCGTGTGAACACGTCGATGTACGACGCACAGCAGGGAGCGACGGCGGGTGCGCAGATTGACGTGAACACGACTACGGGCACCAATAACTGGCATGGACAGGTCTACGGGGCATACGCGAATAACCTGATGAATGCCTCGCCATTCTTCTTCAACCAGGACTATCAGTTGACGCAGCAGGGTGTTGGAGTTTTCCCGAAAGCGCTGGTCAATCCCTGGCTACGCCGCTGGACTGCCGGGATTACGGCGGGGGGGCCCATCATCAAGGACAAGCTCTTCTTTTTCGGGGCATACCAAAGGAGCTTCAATGAAGATCAGGCAACGGGCCTCTCCGAGGTAAACGTGCCGAGCGGTTTGACAGACGATCGGAGTACTGCGGGACTGGAAGCCGCCGATGAGTCGTGGTGGGGAACTGACAATTGGCCAGGGCCTGTCGCAATCGATCCAGTTGCGCAGCAGATACTGCAAACAAAGCTGCCAAATGGGCAATACCTGATCCCTTCGGCTCAATCCAGTGCGGGGTACAATCCGAATATTCCGAACGGCTACCTGATCGGCACCTCCCGCTTAAGGACAGATCAGGCGACGATCTCGCTGGACTACGATGCAACCAAGAGAGATCGTGTGGAGGCGAAGTACTTCTTTCAGAACGCGCCAGTGACGCGTCCCTTTGGTTTTTCGAGCACGCCTGGGTTCCCGGTAACCGCACACAACGGCGCCCAGGTGTTTTCGCTTGGCAACACCATCGCGGTCAGTCCGAGATTCAATTGGGAGCAGCGTCTCGGATTCGTGCGCGAAGGGACCTTCAGCGATTACAAACAGACATTCACCGGGGGCAACCTCGGTGTTGCTGCAGCGCAGCCAGATAACCTAGTGGCAAATGTTCTGCCTGGGTTGGAGATCAAGAATTTCGCCGATACCGACCAATATTCACCGAGTCTTAATCTTGGACCCGCCGGAGTGCCTGGGGCATTCGTAGACATGGGCTATTACCAGAGCCGAGTGAACCCGTCGACGAACGTAATCTTCACGGCGGGCAGGCACACCATCGTCGCCGGTGGTGGATACAGCTACACGCAATTGAATATCACCAACAACCGCACGGGGCATGCCCAAGTGGTTGTCAACGGCTTTGACAATTTTCTACAAGGCGTCGTGCGCAGTTCGAGCGTGGTGGAGAGTATCGATTCCAAGACGAAGCGCAACAACGCGGACCGCTACTACCGGACCAACGAACTGAACGGCTATGTGCAGGACAAATGGCAGGTGCTTACGAATCTCAGCATTACTGCCGGTGTTCGCTACGACTATCACGGAGGCATGACCGAGAAATACGGCGACATGTTCAACTTCGATCCGGCTCTGTACGACGTGACTGGAACTGCAACAACGGGATTCGACGTGATCAATGCCGGGTTCGTGATTGCGGGCAACAACAAAGCAAACCCAACCAAGGGCGTTTCCGCATCAACCCTGAATGGGCGCCAATGGGGCATTTCGCCGCGTCTCGGGTTCGCATGGTCACCAAGGAGCTTCAATAGCAAGCTCGTGATCAGCGGCGGTGGCGGTATCTATTATGACCGCGGCGAGCTGTTTACGTACCTTTCGCAACCGGCCGGAAGTTCGATTGGCGGTCCGTTTGGGGTTTCCGAATCCTCGCCGCTGGTGAGCCTTGCCAATGGCAATTCGGATTCGGGGCTGACACTGGAAAACCCGATGGGGAACCTAGCTTTCTCGTCGGCTCCGGCAGGCAGCTATGTTCCGCCGAGTTCAAACCCCGGTGTGATTACGCAGGCATTGCAGGCCCAGTTGAACCAGATGACGGGGGCACCCACTTCTGGTTACTTCGCGCAGTACGGCAAGAACTGCAGCGGCCTTCAGGCGCAGGAAGGTTACTTCCTGTGCACGACGCCGCTGAACTTCGGCGTTTACGACAAGAGCAACGTGCTGCCGTACACGATGAACTACACGCTGAACGTGCAGTGGCAGCCGAGGAATGATCTTGCTGTCATCCTGGGTTACACCGGCAATCGCGGCCGCCATGCGGTGATTCCGATCCCGATCAACGAGCCCGGCGTTGCAACGCCGACCAACCCGATCTGGGGCGAGACTTCGAGCTATGGGATGGAAGTCATGAATCAGAACGAGGATAGTGGTCCTCCGGACTATGACTATCTTCCGATAGCGGTCGAGCCGTGGGCCACGTTTGACGCCGGCAATACGGACTTCAGAACACCGTATGTTGGTTTCAGCCCGAACGCCGCGGATTTCAAGACCGTAGGAGTTTCGGCCTATGACGCCCTCGAAGCACACGTGGAGAAACGGCTCTCACATCATTTCCAACTTGGCGCAAGCTACACATGGAGCCATTCGCTCGACGAACAAAGCGACATTGGCCTGTTCTTCACCGGCAACGATCCGAAGCACCTGCGCAACTCGTGGGCTTCTTCCGACTTTGACCGCACCCATGTATTTACGGCGAACTTCCAGGTGGATGTGCCGAACGCGATCAAGGAAAACAACTTCGCGTCCTACTTCACCAATGACTGGCATGTAACCGGAATGGGAACACTGCAGAGCGGGGAACCGTGGTCGCTGTACGAGTTCTATGGCGCGGTCGGAAGCATCAACTTTGGAAACTTCCCAACGCTGATGAATCCGGTTCTTGGCATCAAGGACCCCAAGCATCCGAAATCGGCTCTGACCGGCAATCCCGGACGATTCCGTGCTTCGGGCGGCAACTACATCCCCTATGTTGATCCGGCCCAGATTGCTATCACGTATCTGGAGCCGGGCACGAACGGGATTCCGGTTTCTACCGGATCGGATCCGTCGGATATCTATGAGACGGCTTTCAATACGGGGCAGCGCAATATCTTCCGGCAGGACCCGCAGAAGCGTCTTGATCTTTCGCTCCGGAAGGGCTTCAGGATCACGGAAAAGATCAGGGCGGAGTATGAACTCAACGTCTTCAACCTCACCAATACCACCAGCCCTGACGTTCCACAGGACCAGGCACAGATTCGCCAGAACAACGGATGCTCGACTACGGCGATTGCCAGTTTTGGTGGCGATAATAACTGCGGGACTTTCCGGAGCTACCTCGGCTACGGCCAGATTGTGACGTCGGCCGATCCCGGGGATCAACAGAGCGCGAGGACGAACCTCGACCAGATTCCGTTCTCATCCGGAACAGGAAAAGCGACCCAGCTTCCGTTGACGCTGAACAATGGCGACTCCTACTGCAACTCGAATCTCTACATCACGAATACCAGCGTCTGTCCGAACAATGCAGCGAACTTTGGGTCGGTAACGGGGGCGATTGGGGGTTCCCGCGCATTCACAATGGGGTTCCACATCACGTACTAGCTCCGGCGAGCTGGATAAACAAGAATCGGGAGCCTTCGGGCTCCCGATTCTTGTTTTGGTGCAGAGCCAGCGAGTTGGACAATCCGAGCGAACGGCCGATGGCTTCGACCTGAGTGCGAAAGCTTCGGAAGCGACTGCCGATGAGCATTTGCTGAAGGTCTCGGCGCGCACCCTGCCAAAAGTTTTATTTGCTGCACTATTTTTGTTGCTCACGCGTCAGAACCGGGATTAGAGTGGGTTTTTCCACAGGTCAAATAATTTCTGGGGTGTTCAATGGTTTGTCCCAAGTGCAAGTCGGGGGCCCTGTCCACGGTCCCTGCTGAAATCCGGCTCTATCGCAACGCTCCCCGTACGATGAGCCATCCGCCCATGTCCCCTCAACCCGACGTTCAGATTTGCCTGGATTGCGGATTCTCGGAGTTCGTTGTTCCGGAGAAATGGCTCTCGGCCGGATGGCTTCATGCCGGGCGGCCCAAGTCTGCTCCAGCCCCGGTGAGCGCACCGACGCCGATTAACGAAGTCCGTCGCCAGATCGCTTGAGGACAGGGGGCGCTCGATGGCAGCCCCCGGCTGCCAGGAAGCTCTTGGCAGCCGAAGCTTGAAACAAAAAGGCCTCCAGCCGAAGCTGGAGGCCTTTGCTTTTGCTCGGAAGGCGTCATTCCGGGGTTTTCCCGACGACGGGTCTTCGTTGCGGGGCTGGTTAGTACATGCCGTCCATGCCGCCGCCGTGGCCGCCGCCTGCCGGGGCAGCCTTGGGCTCCGGAATCTCGACAACCAGGGCTTCGGTGGTGAGCAGCAGACCAGCGATCGATGCCGCATTCTGCAGGGCAGTGCGGGTAACCTTGGTGGGGTCGATGACGCCGGCCTTCACCAGGTCCTCATACTTGCCGGTTGCAGCGTTGTAGCCGAAGTGCTGGTCCTTGGACTCAAGTACCTTGGCAACCACGACCGCACCTTCTTCGCCGGCATTGTCGACGATCTGGCGGAGGGGCTCTTCGAGCGAGCGGCGCACAATCTGCGCACCGATCTTCTCGTCGCCATCGAGCGTCTTGATCAACGCATCGACCGCCGGAATGGCACGAACCAGGGCCACGCCGCCGCCCGGGACAATACCTTCCTCGACTGCCGCACGGGTTGCGTGCAGAGCATCTTCAACGCGAGCCTTCTTCTCCTTCAGCTCGGTCTCAGTGGCTGCGCCAACCTTGATGATGGCAACGCCACCAACCAGCTTGGCCAAGCGCTCCTGGAGCTTTTCCTTGTCGTAGTCGGAGGTGGTCTTCTCGATCTGCGAACGGATCTCCTTCACGCGGCCTTCGATGTCGGAAGCCTTGCCGGCGCCGTCAACGATGGTGGTGTTGTCCTTGTCGATGGTGATGCGCTTCGCCTTGCCCAGATCCTCGAGCTTGACGCCCTCGAGCTTGATGCCGAGATCCTCAGTGATGGCCTTGCCACCGGTGAGAATCGCGATGTCGCCCAGGATGGCCTTGCGGCGATCGCCGAAGCCGGGAGCCTTTACGGCAGCGACATTCAGGGTGCCACGCAGCTTGTTTACGACGAGGGTTGCGAGAGCTTCGCCTTCAACGTCCTCAGCGATGATCAACAGCGGCTTGCCGCCACGAGCAACCTGCTCGAGCAGGGGAAGCAGATCCTTCATCGCGCTGATCTTCTTTTCGTAGATCAGGATGTAGGGATCGTCGAGGGCCACTTCGAGGCGCTCGGCATCGGTGACGAAGTAAGGGCTGAGATAGCCACGGTCAAACTGCATGCCGTCGACGGTCTCGAGACCGGTGTGCATGGTCTTCGATTCTTCGATGGTGATGACGCCATCCTTACCGACAACCTTGACGGCATGGGCAATGATGTCGCCGATTTCCTGGTCGCCATTGGCGGAGATTGCGCCGACCTGGGCAACGGAGCCTTCATCAACGGGCTTCGACAACTTGCCGAGAGCGCCGCCTTCGGTCCACTTGCCATCCTTGTCGCGGGTGCCGATGATGGCGGTGACTGCCTTGTCGATGCCGCGCTTGAGGGCGGTAGGGTTGGCTCCGGCAGCCACCGTCTTCACGCCTTCGCGGAAGATGGACTGGGCCAGAACAGTTGCGGTTGTGGTGCCGTCGCCGGCGACATCCGAAGTCTTGGAGGCAACTTCGCGGACGAGCTGCGCGCCGACGTTTTCCATCGGATCCTTGAGGTCGATTTCCTTGGCAACCGTCACGCCGTCCTTGGTGATGGTCGGGGAACCGAACTTCTTCTCAATTACGACGTTGCGGCCCTTGGGACCGAGCGTCGCCTTCACGGCGTCTGCCAGCGTGTTGACGCCGCGCAAGATCGCCTGACGGGAATCTTCACCGTGCAGAATTTGCTTTGACATGCTTCTCTCCTCAATACAGTGATCAGTGAACAGTGTTCAGTGATCAGTTTTGGGTTCAGTATTTAGCAGTACCTATTTCCGGGTCAGGCTCATGAGTGAGTGGCCGTTTCAGACCACTGTCCACTGTTCACCGACCGCTGAACTACTTCTTGATGATGCCCAGGACTTCTTCTTCACGCATGATCAGGAACTCTTCACCGTCGATCTTGATTTCGGTGCCTGAGTATTTGCCGAAGAGAATCTTGTCGCCGGCCTTGACGTCGAGAGGAAATACCTTGCCCTCGTCGTTCGACTTGCCTTTGCCCACGGAGATGACTTCGCCCTCCTGGGGCTTCTCTTTTGCGCTGTCGGGGATGATGATGCCCCCGCGGACCGTTTCTCCCTCTTCCACACGGCGGACGAGGATACGATCATGGAGCGGGGTGAAGGTGGTGGTAACTGATGTTGCTGCCATTGCTTCGCTTCTCCTTCACACGCGGACCAGCGAAAATGCCGGCCGCGGAATGGTTTTGAGTTGTGGATAAAAGCTTCTGGGAAACAGGCCCCCAAGGGGAGGCCGAACTGCGAGATAAGCACTTCCGTCAGACAGTGCTAGCACTCACTGCTTCCAATTGCTAAAGATAGGGGAAGCCTCAATCGGTTGTCAAGAGCCAAACACGCAATATCTGAGCATAATAGACTCAGATTATTCTACGAGGCACAGGCAAAACCGGCTTCCGGTGCACGCGGGACACGAGAAAAATGCCCGACTCAGGGAGGCACTTCCGCTGGTGTGAGCTGCGAAAGCTGCTGAAACAAAATACCGTAATGGCCGCCGAATGAGGTTGACGCGGGATGCCTGCGGTACCATCTTCCGGAGCGATGTCCACCATAAACGAGAATTCCAATGCAGATTCTGTTGCGGATCCACTCTGCGCGCCTGTTCCGGAGGTGCTTGAAGTGGTGGGGACGGAACATGACGCGACCGATACCTACGAACAAATCCTGAAGGCGTCCGCGCTGATCGGCGGATCCTCTGCTCTGAACATCGCAATCGGAATCGTCCGGACGAAAGTCTTTGCCGTCCTGCTGGGCCCAGCAGGGTTTGGTCTATTTGGCATATTCGGGTCGATTTCAAACCTGATGCAGTGTCTTGCGGGTTTGGGCATCAACAGCAGCGGAGTACGCCAGATCGCCTACGCCCGGAGCACCGAGAACGCGAAGGAAGTGTCTACCACGGTTACGGTGATGCGCAGAACCTCGATCTTTCTCGGGTTGTTCGGCGGAGTCCTGCTGGCGATGTTTGCCCGTAGAGTTGCGGTCTTTACGTTTGGAAGTGCGGAGCATTCCGGCGCCGTTGCTCTGCTGGGGTTCGCGGTGTTCTTTCAACTCGTTTCCAATGGACAAGGCGCAGTCATCCAGGGAGTCCAACGTATCTCCGACCTTGCAAGGATGAGTGTGTGGGGCGCGGTTCTTGGAACGGCATTCAGTATCCCGATCGTGTATTTTCTTCGCGACAGAGGGGTGGTTCCGTCCCTCGTTTGTGTTGGGCTGATGTCGCTGGCCGTTTCCTATTGGTACGGCCGCAAAGTTGGAATCCAGAGCAGGTTCCTCACGGTTGCTGAGACATCTCGGGAGACGTCGGCCCTGTTGAAGCTCGGATTGGTCTTCATGTCGAGCTACCTGATGAGCATGGGTTCTGCCTACGCTGTGAGGATCATCGTGCTGCACGCTCTTGGATTTGCAGCCACGGGGTACTACCAATCTGCCTGGACGCTTGGGGGACTTTACGTCGGGTTCATCCTGCAGGCTATGGGGACAGATTTCTATCCGAGACTAACGGCGAAGTCCGACGACAACAATGCATGCAACCGCCTCATCAACGAACAGACCCGGGTGGGCCTGCTTTTGGCAGGACCAGGAGTGTTGGCTACACTCACGCTGGCGCCACTCGTGATCACGATGTTCTACAGCGCGCGGTTTGGCGCGGCGGTCGGTGTGCTTCGCTGGATTGCTCTGGGCGCCCTCGTCCAAGTGATTACGTGGCCACTGGGCTACTTGATCGTGGCGAAGAATCGTCGCCTCCTCTATTTCGTGACTGAGGTTACATGGGGAGTGACGAGCATTTCTTTTGCATGGATCTTCGTCAGGAATTTTGGCTTGAACGGAACGGGGGTGGCCTTTTTGGGTTCCAATATCGTTTCTGGATTGCTCGTTTGGTTGATCGCGTGGAAGCTGAGCAATTTCAAGTGGTCATCCGCAAACTTGAAGACAGGAGGGGTTTATTTGGCGGTTACAGCTGTCGTTCTTGTGGGATTCATGGTGCTGCCCTTCTGGATGGCGATCTGCTCAGGAATTGTCGCGGTGGCGGCGATGTCGTTTTATTCGATTCGAACGGTGATCGCGCTTGTTTCGATCGAGCGCATCCCTCGTTCCGTTCGGCGTGTCTTGGCCGGACTTGGTATGGTGTCTTGACGGATGCAGTTGATGTCGACTGAATTGAAAACTCCTCAAGGACAACAAGCGCAATTGACGGACAGGGTCTCTCATGAGTGCGAGCGCCCAAGAGTTTCCGTTGTCATAACCACCTACAACCGGAGCGCGCTAGTATTGGACGCAATTAGGAGTGTGGAGCAGCAGACCTGGACCGATTACGAACTGATCGTTGTCGATGACGGTTCCACAGATGACACGCGAGAGCGCCTGCAACCGTACATGGACCGAATCCGCTACATCTACCAAGCGAACAGAGGTCTCAGTTCTGCACGAAACGTGGGCACGCGGGCTGCTAAAGGGCAGTGGCTAGCCTACCTGGATTCGGACGACATCTGGTGTCCAACTAAACTTCAACGGCAGTTCGATGCAGTGACAGCGCTGGGAGAGGAATACGGAGCCTGCTTCACAAATTGCGTTTATAAAGGCGATCCAACGCTGACTCTGACAGTATTTGAGATCGCCGGATTCAAAGCTACTGACGAGTTTGGCACAGTGCTCGAGCCGGTTCGGTTCCTCATGAGCGATTCTTTTGCGCTGTGTATTCCGAGTTTGCTGGTCCTGAGGTCTGTGTTCGACAGAGCGGGGGGCTTTGATGAAAATGTCGCGTTTGCTGAAGATAAGGACTTCATATTCAGGCTGTCATTCCTGACAAAGATATCCTACGTATCCAAGCCCCTCGTCAGCATCGACCGCACGCCGGGAATTGCACGGCTCACGGATTTCTCCTCTCAGAGGGGTGACCGCGTCTTCGCCTGGCATGAAGGGTTACTCAACTCGATGCTGGCCCATCCCGAACTGGTTGATCTCGAGATGCGCAGACTCATTCAGGCTGAGTTGATCGGCGTTTATTATGACTGGACCGCGGCGAACATCATGGCGTTCAATTTTGCCGGTGCGGCCAAGAATGTGGGCAAGCTCAGAGACAACGGCCAATCGTATCGTCGAATATTCTGGACGATTCTGACACGTGCGGGCGCGAAACTCTTGCGATTCCTTCGAATGCGCCATTGAGATGTTAAGGACCTGACAGCGCGTTGTGGCTTACTAGTTGAGGTGAAAACCGAGGACCAGGAATGACAGAACACAGGCTCAAAGCAATTGCGAGAAAAATTCTTCCGGCTCGCCTGCGTCGCTGGATGCGCGTGACGCAGGTCAGGGTTTCAGAGCGGCCACCATACAAGATGGTGCGCTGGGGGAGCCTGCGCCGTGTGACGCCAATCCATTCCGGCTTCTCGATCGGACGTGGCAATTATGTCGATCGCTATTACATCGAGCGCTTTCTCGAGCAAAATGCGTCGTGCATCCGTGGACGCGTTCTCGAACTGGCAGAAAGCGAATACACGGTCAGATTCGGCGGAGATCGCGTCACGCAATCGGATGTGCTTGATGTACGGCAGGATTATCCGCTGGCCACAATCATCGCCGACCTTTCTGTTGGAGAGAACATTCCAAGCAACGCGTTTGACTGTGTGATTCTGACGCAGGCTCTGAATTTCATCTACGACGTGAAAGCGGCGATTCGCACGATCCACCGCATCCTGAAGCCGGGCGGTTGTGTGCTCGTTTCAGTTTCGAACATTTCCCCGATGTCGCAGGACGAAATGGAGTATTGCGGCGACTACTGGAGGTTCACGAGCCTTTCGCTTCGCCTTCTGTTTGAGGAGGTTTTTCCGGCGGCGAACATCAGCTTAGAGGCGCACGGAAATGTACTGACGGCGATCGCTTTCTTGCACGGACTCGCGTTCGAGGAGCTTCGCAAGGAGGAGCTCGATTATCGCGATCCGAATTTTGAAATCTCGGTGCTTCTGAAGGCAGTCAAGCCGTGACTGGGACAATTACAACGATGAAAGTTTCAATCGTCATAACGACCTTTAATCGGGTAGCTTCGCTGGAGCGTTGCCTCAAGAGTCTCGCGCAACAGACCTTCCCACCAGAGGAGTTTGAAGTTGTTGTTGTGGCGGATGGCTGCACAGATGACACAGACTCGTTCTTACGAGTTTATGAAGCGCCGCACGGTTTTCGCTGGCTAACGCAGGAGAACAAGGGACAGCCCGCCGCGCAGAACACTGGAATCGCAGCGGCAGCCGGCGAAATCGTGATCCTGATGGATGACGACTGTACTTGCGATTCCGGTCTTGTAGCGGCGCACTATGAGTCACATGAAGGCCCAGATCGCGTGGTCGTTATCGGTCCGGTCCTGCTGCACAAGGAAACACCTCGAGGAACTCCGGCCGAAGTAAAGGGAGACGTGGAGAAAGCAGACTTTGAGAGGCTGAACGCTGGCGGAATTCGTCGCTCCGATTTGATGCTTTGCGCGAATAGCTCGATTTCCAGACAGATAGCGCTGGAGAATCCGTTCGATTCAACCTACAAACGCATGCATGACGTTGAGGCGGGATTGCGGTTGTGGGCGAAAGGATATCGGCCAAAGTTTGCGGCGAACGCAGTGGCGTATGAGTTTTTCACCAAGCCGGTTGCCGGCGTGCTGTGGGACGCGCGGCAACAGGGCCGATATGAAGTCTTCCTCGCAGAGAAGCATCCCGAGTTCAAACGGCTGGCTGCATTGGTGCGCATCAACGAAGGAAATCCGCTGAAGAGGTGGTTGCGGAAGCAACTCGCGGTGCATGCCGGCGCGAGCGAGTTCGCACTGAGATTAGTCTACGGCGTGTCGGAGATCTTGCGTGGTCATCCGCCATTGGCATCGATTGCGCATCGCGTGCTGCGGGCCAGGCTGGGTCTTCAGCACATACGTGGAGGGATTGAAGGGGCCAGTTCGTGGAAGGAACTCGAGCGAAAATTCGGAATACGCGTGCCGGTGATCATCTATCACAATGTGGGCGTGACGCGTGTCGACGAGTATCCGGGGCTGACAACGCCACCGGATGAATTTGAGTCGCAGGTGCGACTTCTGAAGACGATGAGATACACGGCAATCCTGCCGGAAGATTGGCTGCGATGGCGCGATGGCGGTGGAGAACTGCCGGAACGGCCGATCATGCTGGTGTTCGATGATGCTTACAAGGAAGCGGCAGAAGCGGCATTCCCTATTTTGCAGCGCTACGGATTCACGGCAGCCTGCATGGTGGTGACAAACTGTATCGGAAAGACAAACGAGTGGGATGAGGAAGCGGGACGCCCGTCGTTTCAGATGATGGACGAGGTGCAAATTCGAGAGTGGGCGAGGGGCGGTTTTGAATTTGGCGGACACTCATGCAGTCATCCGGAGCTGTCGTTAGTGAGTGATGAACGCGTGGAACAGGAGGTCGCGCAGTGTAAGGAGGCTCTAGCCAAACTCCTTGGAAAACCACCTGTCAGCTTCGCGTATCCTTTTGGGGGCTTCAGTGCGGTAGCAACCGCAGCGGTGGGTCGACATTTTCAGCTGGGGTTCACTTCATGGCCGGGCCGGCTACACCTTGCTACAGATCCATTGCTGGTTCCTCGCATCGCGTTTCTGTCGGGAGAATCGAGATTTGGAATGTGGTGCCGACTGCGGTTGGGCAGGAATCCATTTGAAGTGATTCGGAACAGATGGGCAAAGCTGGCGGGAATGCGGGCCGCCGACTCTTGTGCCGGTGCTGGGACCCACAAGCAATCAGCACCAGAACGAATGAGAAATGCGATCAGGCTTCACAGAAGGTAGCGCGTGACGGGAAATGCATTGGAGATATCGGTGGTTGTGCCCACATACAATCGCCGCGAGATCGTCTTGCGTTCGCTGGAAGCCTTGTTTTCGCAGGATTTTCCTTCTTCTAAATTCGAAATTATTGTGGTGGTCGATGGGTCAAGCGATGGCACCACAGCGGCCTTGCGGGGCCTGACGCCAGCATGCAGGTTTTGCGTTATCGAACAGGACAACCGCGGACCGGGAGCAGCGCGCAATGCCGGTTTTCGTGCGGCGAAAGCTAACCTGGTGCTGTTCATCGACGACGACATGCAATGCGATCCGGAATTGCTGTCTGCGCATCTCAGAGCGCATCAAAGGCTCGGTCCTGTCGCGGCTTTTGGCGCTTTGTTTCCCAGTCCCGATTCGAAGGCAAATCTGGCTTTGGAATGCTTCAAACGAGAGGTTGGCGCATTCCACCTGCGCCACCTCATGGATTCCACGGCGAAATGGAAAGTGACGGAATGCGTCTTCAGCAACTCGTCGATACCGCGTGAGGTGCTGCTTAAGGTGGATGGATTCGATGAGCGATTCAGAATGCGTGAAGATCTCGAACTTGGGATACGACTGCGGGAGAACGGCGTTCGCATGGAGTACGTGGAGGATGCGGTGGCCTATCAGTACTACGATAAAACTACTGCGGACCTTCTAGCGGATGCGCGGGCGTTTGGCACTGCTGACGCGATGTTTGCGCGAAAGCATCCTGGGCAGATCGTCGAGGGACATTTGCGCTGGCTCGAGCATGATCCGTCTTGGAAGAAGATAACGAGGGCGCTAATGGCAAGGTCCCCGATGCTTGAAAGGTGCCTGCTCGCACCATGGTGCATGCTGGGGGACAAGTTGTTCAGCTTTCCACTACTGAGGAATGTGGGTGTTCGTGCCTTGCAGATGCGACGTCGAATCCACTGGCTGCGGGCGGTTCAAGGATTCTCAGGCTCACGACCATGATCTGGGGCTGGATGATCTGCAAAGGGATGACTACCCGATTCTGGAATTCCAGTTCTTCGAAGTACGGAGAAAAAGCCAGAGACCTTCCACGGATGCCCTGAAGAGGACGCGCCATCCGCTGGTCACAATCTCGCCGGGCTCCTGAGGGTCGCGAGACCATTCGAGTGGTTTGCGTCGGAGGCGCCGCATGAGAAATCGAACCAGGTTCATGCGCTGCGTGGGAAATTCAGTGAACAAGAGCAGCCAATAGGTTATCGAGTTGCGAGCTTCGTTCTCGACCGTGTCGCGGCTTAGCGGAGGATGAAACACGCACGCGGAAGGGAGATAGACGACGTTGTGTCCGTCCGATAGAAGACGAGCGAGCGCGTAGGTCTCTTCACCGATCTGGAACGGCGCGCCCCGGCCCAATCGCTCGTCAAAAAGACGGGGTCCATTGCAGGCCTGTTTGCGCAGTGCGATATTACTACCCAGGCCCATGCCGCCAAAGGTAGCAATTTCAAACCACCGTGGCACCTGATTATTCAGGCTCCTCGGATATTCGTCGCGAATGCCTTTGTTGTTCGATTCAGGTGTGACGACTTTTCCGGTGGAAGCGCCAGTTTTTTCATCGTCGAATGGTCCCATCAGTATGCCGAGCCAGTCGGGCGCCGGGATCGCATCGTCGTCGAGAAAAGCCACAACGTCGCAGTCGCATTCTGCCAGACCGCGATTTCTCGCGCGGCTCAGGCCTGGCACCGGCTCAACGACATAGCGGGCACCGAATTCCTTGGAGAGTTTTTTGGATTCCGGGTTGCCTTGAGTATTGTCCACTACCAGAACATGGTCGGGCATTGGGTCCAACCGGGCAACGGCGGTGAGGCATTGCCTGAGGTTAGCAGGCCGGTTTTTTGTACAAATGACGACAGTTACGGTCAGAGGTACTTCCTATGCAACCGGAGATTTAGATGATTTGCGCGAGGCCACTGGCCGAAGCAGTCAATCCGCAAACCTCAAGTTCATATTAAAAGCGCCCGTCGTAAATCTCAGGGCGACTCCAATACAGGCGTGCGAGCGTCGGCTACCTCGCATATCCAATTATCTCAAAGAACATGGGCGGATCATCGCGATCTGAGGTTTGCTCACTCGAAAGAATCGAGTTGAATCTGGTGCAGGATTCGGGCTGCATTCGAGACGCAGCCTAGGGGGCGGGTGGATCAGACTGCAAGCGAGGCCAACAGGGCGAATCCGAGACCTGCGACGGAGATGATGGTTTCGCAGATTGACCACGACTTCATGGTTTCAGTGACGCTGAGGTTCAAATACTCCTTTACCAGCCAGAAGCCACCGTCGTTGACGTGCGAAAAGATGAGGGAACCAGCGCCGGTAGCGATCGCGAGCAGTTCTGGAGAAACTCCGGGGGTCTGCAACGCGATGGGCGCCACGATGCCTGCCGCGGTTGTCATGGCCACAGTGGCAGAGCCGGTGGCGAGACGCATCAGCGCTGCCAAGGTCCAGGCTAGGAGGAGCAATGGCAAATGCCGCTGCATGGCGATCTGGATCATGGCGTGGGAAACGCCGCTATCCTGCAACACGCGGCCAAAGCCGCCGCCTGCGCCGACCAGCAGGGTGATGGTGGCGGTGGGAGCAAGGCATTCATTGCTGAAGCGGAGGATGGTTTCCTTGCTTACCCCGCGCATGATGCCCAGCGTGATGAAGCTGATGAGGACGCCGATGAGCAACGCGATGTCGTCGTTGCCGGCGAGGTGTAGCGCTTCATTGGCGACGGTGCCCTTGGCTGCGAAAGAGTCGGCCCAACTGCCAACGAGCATAAGAACGACAGGAAGCAGGATGCTCCCGATGGTGAGCCAGAAGCCGGGCAGGCTGCGGCCTGGGTTGTGATCGGCGAAGTCATCGGCCATGGGGTTTTCCGTAGGCATCTTGATCCAGGGGGCGATGACTTTAGCGAAAAGCGGACCGGCAAGCGTGGCGGTCGGAATGGCGATGAGTAGCGCGTAGAAAATGGTTCTTCCAACATCTGCGTGGTAGATATTGACGGCCAGCAGAGCAGCCGGGTGTGGAGGGACGAGGCCGTGATCGACTGAAAGCGCAGCGACCAGCGGCAGGGCAACGCGGATGAGCGGAGTCCCTGTGCGGCGCGATACCGTGAAGGCGATTGGAATCAGCAGTACGAATCCGACTTCGAAAAATGCGGGCAGGCCTACGATGAGGCCGATTACCATCATGGCCCAGGGCAGGTGCTTTTCGCCGAAGACGCGGATCAGCGTGAGCGCGATGGCGTCTGCGCCGCCGGACTCGGCCATCATTTTGCCGAGCATGGTGCCGAGGGCGACCACGATGGCGATGTGTCCTAGGGTGCCGCCGACGCCTGCTTCGAAGGAGTGGATGACGCTGGCCATCGGCATTCCGGAGACGATGGCGAGCGCGAGGGAAGCTAGCAGCAGACTGAGGAATGGGTTGAGTTTGAGGACCGTGACGAGCAGGATGATTCCGATAACGGCGCCGAGCGCGCTGAGCAACAGAAAGATGCTGTGGGGATCGATCATCGGATAGCCGGTCTCAGGAAGATGACTGCGCAGTTCATTGGAGCCACTCGGTTTGGGCGCGAGGAAGGAAGCGGCCTGCGCGATTGCCTGTGAGTCCTTGAGAAGTGTACGACAAGACGCCATTGACCCAAACTCGCGCGATGCCGTGGGCTGGACGAATGGGATCGGCGAAGGTAGCACAGTCGGCGATGGTGTGGGGATTGAAGAGAACGAGGTCGGCCCAGTAATTCTCGTCAATTGCGCCTCGCTGGGCAAGACCAAAACGCCGGGCGGGCATGGTGGTCATCTTGCGAATCGCCTGGGGAAGCGAGAGCAGCTTCTGGTCGCGGCAATAGCGGCCAAGGACGCGCGGAAATGCGCCCCAGAGGCGCGGATGAGGATGCTGATCCCACGGCAGGCCATCTGACCCGATCATCGTGGCAGGGTGGGCGAGAATGCGGCGCATGTCGTCTTCGTTAATGCTGTGGTAGATGGCGCCGGCGGGCTGGAGACGTCGTGCGGCATCGATTTGTGTGAGGCCCCAGTTGGCGGCGATGTCAGCGAGCGTTCGGCCTGCGGCTGTGGGGAAGGGCGTGCTCCAGGTGATCTCGATTTTGACTCGCGGATCCACTTGCTTGAGATCGAGTGTGCTGGAGCCGGCGGCGTAGGGATAGCAATCGCAGCCGATGTGCTGAGAGCCGCGCGCTCGCTCGAGTGCACCAAGGACTTCGCCGCTGCGGCCCCAATTGGCAATGCCCGCGCATTTGAGATGCGAGATGACAACTGGCGACTCGCTGTAGCGCCCGATGCGAAATGCCTCGTCCATCGCGTCGAGAATGGCGTCGGTTTCCGTACGCATGTGGGTGACGTAAATGCTCCGAGCGCCGATCAACGTGCGTGCGAGCGCCATAACTTCATCGGTGCTTGCGGAGTTGGCTGATGCGTATGCCAGACCGGAACTGAGGCCGAGTGCGCCTGACGCGAGGGCAGCGGCGAGTTCTGCGCGCATCGCATCAATCTCATCTTGGGTTGCGCTGCGGTCAAGGCGGTCCATATGGTTGTTGCGGAGCGAAGTATGTCCCACGAGCGCCGCGAGGTTTACCGACGGGCGCGCGGTTTCGAGTGCGGAAACATAATCGGCGAAGGTCGGGTAGCGAAAGTATTCGCGCTTGCCCAGCAGGTTCATCGGGTCGGGTGGATCGGCCTTGAGGCGCACCGGAGAAGCGCTGATTCCACAGTTGCCGGCGACGACGGTGGTGACGCCCTGCGAGATTTTGGGCAGCATCGCGGGTGTTTCAATGACGCTCGTGTCGTCGTGGGTGTGTACGTCGATGAAGCCGGGTGCGAGGCAGAGACCATCGGCCTCGATGATGTTCGTAGCGCTGTAACGAAGGGATGCGCCGATTTCGACGATCCGGCCATCATGAACGGCAACGTCGAGCAGTTGCGCGTCGTTTCCGCTGCCGTCGTGCACCGTTGCGTTGCGTATGAGTGTGTCGCAATTCAGCATCTGCGCTGACTCAGAATATAGACTATGGTCGCGGGTGCGGGTTTTAGATACCGCTTGCCGAAGAGGTGAGAATCATTCGCGAAAACAAGACACAAACGCAGGCCGAACGGCCGATCGGCTGCTTGAACAAGGGGCTGGGCTTGATCAAGGCGGATCTGCAGGCCGAAGAAGTTGCTCAACTTGGATGGAACCTGCTGCATGAGGATCTCAGCTTGCCGTCTGCGGTGCTGTATCGCGATCGGCTGGAACACAATCTCGCGTGGATGCAGAGATTCATGGACGCATACAAGGTTTGGCTGGCACCGCATGGCAAGACAACGATGGCGCCGCGGCTGTTCCAAATGCAACTCGACCGCGGCGCGTGGGGCATCACCCTGGCAAGCGCGCACCAGGCGTTGGTGGCGCATGCGCATGGAGTGAAGCGCGTGTTGATGGCCAACCAGCTTGTGGGACGGCGGAACATACAGATGATTGAGAACCTGCTCCGCGATCCGGATTTTGAGTTCTATTGCCTAGTGGATTCGGCGCCTGGGGTTGAACTGCTTGGGCAGTTCTTTCTGGAGCGTGGTTTGGGCCTGAATGTTCTGGTCGAACTTGGCGTAATAGGCGGGCGCTGCGGCGTTCGCGACAATGCGCAGTTGGAGCAGGTGCTGGGTGCACTAACTAAATGGAAAGGCACGATTCAGCTTTGCGGCGTGGAACTATACGAAGGTGTATTGAAGGACGAGAAGGACATTCGCGCGTTCATGCAGCGGGCATGCGCTGTGACGCGGTCGTTGCTGGAGCGGAAGGCATTTGCGCGCACCCCGGCACTACTTTCCGGCGCCGGATCGGCATGGTACGACGTGGTGGCCGAAGAGTTTTCTGCGGCGAACTTCGGCGATGCGGTACGGATTGTGCTGCGTCCCGGCTGCTACCTGACGCACGATGTGGGCAGCTACGAAACGCAGCAGAAGCGTATACTGGCCTCGAATCCGATTGCGCAGGAGATGCGTTCAGGCCTGGTACCGGCGTTGCATATATGGGCCTACGTTCAATCCGTTCCCGAGGACGAACTGGCTGTTGTGACCATGGGCAGGCGCGATGCGGCATTCGATTCCGGACTGCCGGCGCCGTCGCTTCATTTTCGGCCTGGAAATGAAAGACCGAAGCCGTGTCCGGCACACTGGGAGATCACGAAGTTGATGGACCAGCACGCCTACCTGAAGATGGCGGTGGGTGATGATCTGCGCGTGGGGGACATGATCGGGTTCAACATTTCGCACCCGTGCCTGACGTTTGACAAGTGGAGGACGCTGCCAATTTTGGACGAGTCTTATAACGTTGTCGACCTGGTGCAGACGTATTTTTGAGCGCGAACGGCTTCGGTGTGGACTGGACTCCAGGGCACGGTGGGCGCGCGCCTTTGAATCACGCGGCGAACTTCGCCCAGGCTTTTACCCACTCCAGCGTCAGGTTCTTCCACGGATCCCAGAAATTCATGAAAGAAGCGAGCAACAGGGCTGCAACCAGCCCGGAGGCGCCCACCACAAACGAGCGCACGAGCCGTCCCCGCCACCAATCCCAGGCCGCCATCAGGACAATGATCAGCAGGTTTCCGTAAAACATGTAGAAGAACCATGGAACCGCGGAAGCCGGCTCCTTTATGAAATAGCCGGAGAATCGCGAAAAGCCCGGGTCGGCGAGCGCGACGGTTGCCAGAATCATCAGTCTCTTGTGGGCTGCGGAGTTCTTGCGGAGCACGATTGCCCAAGTAAGGAAGATGAGAAATCCGCCAAGGTCAACGACGTGCGTTGCGATGAAGGGATAGGGGAACGGGCCGTGAAGCTTCACAGTCTTCAGAGTCGCTGCGACAGGCGCAATGGGCCCCATTACCGCCATCAGGCATGCCCATCCCAAAGCGAACCAGCCGAGCTTTCGGTGCAGCGCGACACGATCGCCCACAACCAGCAGGACCTGCGCGGTAAGCAGCAGCATCCAGACGGTGAACACGGCTCCATGCACCCACAGGATTGCCGGTGGGTTCCCACGCTGAAAGCCAGGAATGTCCACGCCGAATCCTGCGATCATCCCCACCCACAGAATGCCGAGCCAGATTGCTGAGGGCACCCGATCTTCGCGTGGATTCCACGTTCCGCGCACATGCCACATCATTCTCGGCTTTTGGATTGCCGGTGCAGTTGCCACTTGCTTCTCCTGTTGTCACGATGTTTCGAACTTCGCTGCTCGCACCCGCGAAAGTCAAGACAAATCAATCGCGTGCAGATTTTTTTGACTATATTGAATTCAGGAGATGGCGCGGAGATTCTGGCGCAGCCCGCTCCAATCGATGCCGGGAGCATGCTGTTCAATCTCATCGTGCGTGCGCTGCCAGACAGGAAGAGCGCGGGAGAGCAGACTGCGCCCTTTGGCGGTGAGAATCAGAATGCGGCTGCGTCGGTCGGACGGGTCGGATGCGATCTTGACCAGGCGGCGGCGCTCCAGCGGCTTCAGGGCCGCGGTAAGGGTGGTTCGATCCATGGCAAGCAGGGAAGCGACCGGACCCATCGGTGGAGGCTCTGGACGATTGAGCGACATGAGCAATGAAAACTGTCCATTGGTGAGATCTAAGGGGCGCAATTCTTCGTCGAAACGGCGGCCAAGGGCGCGTGCTGCGCGCTGCACGTGAAGACAAAGGCATCTGTCTTTGACCAAGAGCGTTGTTTCGAAGGGCAGTGTTTTTGCACTTGACACGCTGCGAGAATAGTTGATATCAACATAATCGTCAAGCATCGGAAGTGTTGATTCGATTCACTTCCAGCCGAATCCCCTTCGGAGGTCGCTCCTTATGTCCTTTTTTCGTGATCTCAGGATTGCTGTGCGCTCTCTGGGGCGCGTTCGCGCTCTCTGGTGCACCGTGGCGCTCACCCTCGCTTTAGGTATCGGCGCCAACGCTGCGATCTTCAGCGTGGTACGTGCTGTGCTGCTGCGGCCGCTGGCCAATCGCGACGAGGACCGTCTGCTCTATGTGCGCCAGAGCGCGCCGGGGATCGGGGTTAGGAACGCGACATTTTCGATTCCAGAAATCAGAGACATCGGCAGCCAGCTGAAAACGATCCAGGAACTTGGCACGTTCTCAGAGATCGATTTCACCGTGGTGGGGCTGGGCACGCCGCGCGAGATCCCTGCGGGCGTTGTCGACGGCCACTACTTCGAAGTGATGGGCCTTAAGCCGATCCTGGGACGCCTGCTCGGTCCGAATGACGATGGACAGAACGCTGCAGGCGCTGTGGTACTGACATATCACTTCTGGAAGTCATCGCTTCATTCCGATCCCAGCGTGCTGGGTAAGCAAGTGAGACTGGAAGGCGCATTGGGCGCGCGATCTGCGACCGTGGTGGGCGTCCTTGAGCCTTCGGTCCCATATCCGGTTGCAACCGAGATCATTGCCAACATTGTAACGAGTCCGCATCACCTTTCCGCCACCATGGTGACCGGCCGCGAGCATCGCATGACGGAAGTTTTTGCGAGGCTCGCTCCGGGGGCAACCGTGGAAGCGGCGCGCGCGGAACTGCGCACGGTGTATGGCGCGATGACGGCGGCGCACCCGGAAGTCTACAAGCCCGAGGATCACTTCGGAATCGACGTAACGCGGATGCACGATCAGATCAATTCGCGGGCCAACGCAATTCTATGGATATTGTTTGCGGCCTCAGGACTGCTGTTTGTGATTGCGAGTTCGAATGTTGCCAACCTCGTACTGGCGCGGACGGTGCGGCGTGAATCGGAACTGGCGGTGCGCCTGGCGCTGGGCGCAAGCACGCGCGCCATCCGGCGATCGTTGCTGGCGGAGGGGCTGGTGCTGTGCGGCAGTGGGGCGATTGCGGCCATTCTGCTGGCGATTCCGATGGTGAATGTGCTGGGCCGGTATGCTGCGCGATTCTCAGTACGTGCCAATGACCTGAAGCTCGACTTCAGCATGGTTTGGTTTGGGATCGTGCTGGCACTGGTCGCTGCTGTCTTTCTGGCTTATGTGCCGCGTCTGCCTTCCGCCTCAGGCACGCAGGGCGGCCTATCGGCGCGCGGGGTACGCTCGGGCGGTGGAAGCAGCCGGCGATTGCGCGTATTCGCAGTTACGCAGATCACGGCTTCATTTCTACTGCTGGCCGGGGCCTGCGTGCTGATGAAGACGCTCTTCGTGCTGGAGGAAACGCGTCCACCGTTCGACTCGGCCAATGTGCTGGCCATGAATCTGCCGGTGCTGTCGTATGGAAAAACGCCGCAGCAGGTCAGCGAGTTCTATCGCGAAGTGCTGCGCCGCGTTGGCGCTTTGCCGGGCGTGGAGCATGCGTCTTCCGGATTTGTTGCGCCCGTGGCGCGATGACCAGGGACTGAATATTGCCTTCACCTTTGCCGCACAGGGAGCGCGGCGCAATGACGGGCAGGATTACCGGGCAAAGTTCCGGAGCGTTTCGCCGGGATTCTTTGCGACTTTTGGAGTGCCGATTGTTGCGGGACGCGACTTCAATGACGGCGACAAGGAAGGTGCGGAGCGCGTGGTGATCATCAGCCAGAGCCTCGCCAATATGCTCTATCCCGGCGAGAATCCGCTGAACCGCAAGCTGTGGTGGACCGATGGCGTGATGAAATTCATCGGCATCAGCACGGAGCCTCGCCGGATCATTGCCGTGGTGCCGGACTTTGATGACGAGAACATTATTCCTTCGCCCGCGATGACCGTATATCAGCCGGTTGAACAGGAAGGCTGGAACGGGCGGCTCTTTGTGCGCGCGCACGGCGACCCTTACACGCTGCTGCCCGCGATCAGCCGCACTATTCACGAGATGTCTTCAGATCAGCCGGTGGAGAAGGCCAGTACGCTGGGCGATGTTCGCGCGGAGGTGCTTTCGCCAGACAAACTGAATGCGATTGTGTTCGGCGGATTCGCGGCAGTGGCGCTATTGATTTCGGTAGTCGGCGTTGCCGGTGTTCTGGCGTTCTCGGTGAGCAGCCGCACGCGTGAATTTGGAATCCGCATGGCGCTCGGCGCGCAGCGGCGCAATATTCTTACCGATGTGCTGGTAGACGGATTGGCGATTGCCGCGATTGGGGTAATGGCGGGTATGGTGCTTGGGTTCGGACTTGCGAAGGTTGCGGAGAAGTACGTAACCGAGATTCATCAGCCCGGTGCGCTGGCATTTGTGGCGTCGGCCTTTGCAATACTGGCGGCAGCGGTGATTGCCTCGGCAGTTCCGGCGGCGCGGGCGGCAAACGTCAATGCGGTTGAGGCGTTGCGGTCGGAATAATGCTCTACGGCCGCCGCGCTTGGCAGTGCGATGGCGGCCGTGAATGCGAATTGCTTCTGGTTGTGAATGCCGAAACTTGAGTTTGATCGAACTTAACCGCGAGAGTGGCGCGTCGCCTCAAACAGGAACCAGTTGCGGCGCTGACCCTCGTCAATCCAGTTCTCAAGCAGGCTCGCAGTGGCCACGTCTCCCTTGTCGTCGCAGAGGGTGTGGACCGCGCGCATGCTAAGCGTGAGCGCCTTCTCGTCTTCACGCAACTCGGCCAGCATGTCCTCTGGAGTGACGTAGTCTGCGTCGTTGTCGCGAATGCGCTTCAACCGTGCGATGTGGCCGATGGAGCGGATCGTCGTACCGCCAATCTTGCGGACGCGTTCGGCAATGTCGTCGGTCATGGCAAACAACTGGTCTCCGTGCTCGTCGAGCAGCAGGTGATAATCGCGGAAATGCGGCCCGCTCATGTGCCAATGAAAGTTCTTTGCCTTGAGGTAAAGGCTGAATACGTCTGCCAGCAGTGCGTTAAGCGCACCGCTGATCTCCTCAACTGCTTTCGGCTCAAGGTCAGAAGGGATGGTAAGGGGAGCTTTCTGGTGCTCCACAAGTGCGGATCTCGATGGCATGTTGAATTTCTCCTTCTAGGCTTCAGATGTTTGGCATCGCGTGAAGGGTTCATAAGCCCGAACGGCAGTTTTCAACAACCCCGCATCATAGAGAGGCAAAGTGTCGTTACGATAAATCCGGCATGTGACGGCCCTCTATGCGTGAAAAAGTTCAGGAGGTTTTGAATGACGCTGCGGTTTGACGCGATAATCATCGGCGCTGGACAGGCAGGTCCTTCGCTGGCGGCGCGCCTAGCGAAAGCGGGGCGAAAGGTGGCGCTGATCGAACGGCATCTGCTTGGTGGAACGTGCGTGAACACGGGATGCACTCCGACAAAGTCGCTGGTGGCGAGCTCTCATGCGGCACACGTTGCGCGCCGCGGTGCAGACTTCGGCGTGACAACCGGACCGATCACGGTGAATTGGAGCGATGTGAAGGCTCGCATGGATGGCATTGTGTCCAAGTCGCGCTCCGGGCTGGAGAGGTGGCTTGGAAGCACGGCGAACCTTACCGTGATTCGGGGGCAGGCGCGATTTACCGGGCCGCATTCGATGCAGGTTGGCGAAGAAAGTTATGAGGCGGAGCAGATTTTTCTGAATGTCGGCGCGCGCCCGGCAGTGCCCAAGATGCAGGGAGTGGATGCAGTGCCATTTCTGACCAGCACAAGCATTCTCGGGCTCGATGCGTTGCCGGAGCACCTCGTTGTGGTCGGTGGCGGTTATGTGGGATTGGAATTTGCGCAGATATTCCGGCGCTTTGGCTGCAGGGTTACTGTCGTGGAAAAGCGCTCTCGGTTGGCGAGTCATGAGGATGAGGACGCGTCCAAGGTCATTCACGAAGTCTTTGCCGGCGAGGGTATCGACATCCGCCTGAACGCGAATTGCATTCATCTTGAGCCGCGCAATCCTGGTGTTTCAGTCGGACTGCAGTGCGATCTGGGTGCTCCGCATGTGGATGGTTCTCACGTTCTGCTGGCGGTGGGCCGCGTGCCGAATACTGGTGATCTGAATCTCGCAGCCGCTGGAATCGAAGCCGATGAAGATGGATTCATTCATGTTGATGAGGGCCTGCAGACCAATGTTCCTGGGCATCTATGCGCTGGGCGACTGCAACGGCCACGGCGCTTTTACGCATACTTCGTACAACGATTATGAGATTGTCGGCGATAACCTGCTCGACGGATCCGCGCGCAAGGTGAGCGACCGCATTCCGGCGTCGGCGGTGTATATCGACCCTCCCCTGGCGCGGGTAGGCATGTCGGAAGCCGATGTTCGTAAAAGCGGAAAGCCGGCGCTGATGGGGTTCCGCGAAATGACGCGGGTAAGCCGCGCAATTGAAAAAGGGGAGACCGACGGCTTCATCAAGGTGCTGGTGGATGCAGATTCAAAACAGATTCTTGGGGCTACGGTATTCGGCGTCGGTGGGGATGAAGCAATCCACTGCATTCTTACGGCCATGTACGCGCGCCAGCCTGCGTCACTGCTCACGCATTCCGTGCATATCCATCCCACGGTAGCCGAGCTTATTCCGACGACGTTTGGCGAGTTGAAGCCGTTGGAGTAATTGGTTGGATTCTGGCGGAGAGGGAAGGTCCGGCCGATCGTCCCGGCTCCATCTATATAGATAGACCACGGCCGGCACCGCTCCGGGAGCAGTGCCGGCAAAAATTCTTCTTCCCTTTGTTCTGCTTTGTCTTGTCCTGTTTAGGGTAAAAGCTCATCGCCGCCTCGACGGCTCGCGCCTTTACCTCGGGCTGCAGATGCGAATAGCGCATCACCATCTCCACGCTGTCGCCAAGGTATTTGGCCACCGCCGCAAGCGGCACGCCCTGCATCACCCGATGGCCGCCGTGTGCCTCTGGTCGTGCGGAGTGAAGTCGGTCAAACCGGCAGCCTCGATCGAGGGCACGAGCCGGTAACGCAGTTCATAGAGCGGCCCGCCCTTGCGGTCGTTGCGAGATGATCGCCCTTATTTTGCCGGCTGCGAGGCTCTTATTGGAAACGGCCTATGGCAATATGTAAACGTCATTGCGCAAGCGAACTAAACTTCGCGCTCTCTGCCGTTTAAATATTCGGCCTTGTTCAAATTGTCCGGAGCCGCCTCTTCATTCCGGAGATAATCGACTCGGCAACTTCCATGGGATAGCCCTTGGGTAACTTCGCCGCTTCACGATCAATGGCTCTTTCCGCCGTCCCGCGCAGTTCATCGAAGATGGAAGCCACGACTTCTTCGCCGATACCGGCGCGATTTGCTGTTTGGATGAAATGCCGAGCTGAAATCGTCTTCATAATGAAGTGCCGGTTGTCCCCAACCGACATTGCCAGTCGGAATTGGTTATGGCGAATCTGATTGGCATCGACGCTCGGTTGCGCTGAAATCACGTCGTACAGCGGCGTCATATGGTAACGGCCGCCCGGTAGCAAGAAGACGCTGAAGTTCTTGGCGTGCCCGTCCGTCGCGCCCAGCAGCCAGAATGCAATCGCCGCCTTGAGCAAGGTCCTCTGATCCTCCGCAGGGGTATCGCTCCCGCGCAAAAGATGAAGAATCGCTTCGATCCCCGGCCCGCCATCGCTCTGATACTTGCGCGACGGAACGACAGAAAGGGCTTGGCAACAGTCCTCCTGGGGCAAACGCAATAAGCGCCCATCCTGTGTCCGCAGCCGATCGAACCGCTCCACAATCAGGACACGACGCTCTCCATACGTTGCCATCTTTGCCTTGGCAGCAGGCAGGCCGATAGCAGCAAGCAGTTTCAGGCAAAAATATTCGTTTTCGACGCTGTGGGTCAGGTCGAGGCCATTGGGGAGCTGCCCGATTGACGGCTTAAAAATGTGAGTCGTTGCAGTGGTTCCGTGCGGCTTCAACCAACGCCGATTCCAATAGAGCAGAGCTGTCTTTTCTTGTGCTCCCGCAACCGAGATGCGAAACTCCTGATCTTCGCCAATTCCCAATGGTGAGATGGCAAGATTCGCAAGCAAAGTCGAGATTTCGCCTTTGCTGATCGGGGCTCCGCTAATCGACCCAGTCTGCCCAGGATCAATATCCGGCGGCAGAAACTGCAATGCGCCCACACAGTCGCGTCCAATCGCATTCAGCAGGCTGTAGGCATCAGTCCCTTCCGCTTTGGTGCGCGCGGCGATACGCCCGCGCAACTCCCCATTGTCCGGGAGCAGATTTTCAAAGACCGCTAGGACGGGCTTTCCCGTGTAAGCAGTTTCTCGCAGAGGCAAAGAAAGAGATACAGGTAGCGTGTGCGGCCATTCCAGCCAGCTGGCATCGTATTGAAAGGCGATTGCTCCAGCAGGATCGCGCCGAAATTGTCCGACGAGCCTGCTGTTCAAGTAAACGTTTAGGGGGACATGGCGAGGCTGCCTGGCCATCAGAAGATCCCCTCAATGTCCTTCGTCGAACCCTTGGATCTTGGGCGAACCACCAGTTCCAGGTTTAGAGCCGCCAGCGTGTCGAACAGAGTACCAAGGCGAGCATTCGTCGCTGAATTCTCGAGGGCTGAAATCGTTGCCTGGCGCAATCGGATGCGAGCCGCAAGCGCCTCCTGGGTAAGGCCTGTCGCTTTCCGGTAGCGCTGCAGAACCGTGCCGAGTTGCTTGGGGGTGCGTGTGATCTGATCCATCGAAATGTCTCCGCCTTATACGGAATGCCGCATAAATTTTTACTATACGCTAAATCGTATGAAGTGTAACTATGCGCTATAGCGTATTTGTGATAAGTCGATTCCAGCCTGAGGCCTCCAGGGAACTGGGCCTGCTTGCAATTACATGCCAGCAAAAAGCGGGCACGCTGACGAGCAGCCTGACGATTGCCACGTCCGGCGATCTCGCCGAACGATGAGCGCATTGGCGGCGATTTATCTTCAGCCACCAGGTCTAATCCCTCCGCCTTTAGGCGGACAGCTTTCAGCCTCCGTGCTGGATAATTTGGGGATGGCTGAGTATAGGCAAAATTCCCAGGCGCCCTAGCGCAGTGCGGTCTATCCACGAAACTCGTGAAACCATCAAGCTGGCAGCCGCAAGTGGGCAACGTCCACCGGATGAATGTGCGTTCACAGACGACGGCGACGAGGGTTCGCCCGCGATCGTCGGAATGTGGCACGTAGTCTTCACGGCTCACAGCATGAATGGTGTGCCGCTTCCCAATCCGGTAATCGACAACTCGGTCGTTGTGTGGCACGCCGACGGCACGGAGATCATGAATTCCTCCCGCCCGGCGCAGGACTGTAACTTCTGCCTCGGCGTGTGGAAGCAGACCGGGAAGTTCACTTATTTCCTCAACCATCTCCCGTGGCAGGGAAATGATACTTCCGGCGGAGCGAGCGGCATTGGAAATCCGCAGGGCGGGCACAGATTCTTGAACAGGTTACGTTGAGCCCTAACGGAAACCACTACTCCGGGACGTTTACGCTGATCGCATACGATACCTCGGGCAACATCGAGGTTTCGTTTACAGGCACGCTCGCCGCCACACGCATCACCACGGGCACTAAAATCACCGATCTGCTATGAGAGAAAGTGGTCTGGCGACGGCTCGGCGGCGGGTGAGTTATCCCTCGCCGTCGAGTCCCGGTGCGTCAATTCTGCTGTCCTGAGTGAGTTGTGGACAATGGGGAAGCTTCGAGTGAGATTGTAGCCGGTGTGCGAGACACTCTTGGAATAACGGGCGAATCATAGGATCCGTGGCGTTGGAGGTGCCACGGATATGAAAAGAAAGAACTTCCGCAGCAAGCGGAAGAAGCCAAAGTTAATCTTGCGGCTTCCCGACCTTGAAATTGCCAGGACCGCCGTTCTTCAAAGTCTGACAAGCCCAGATTCCCAGCGCGGCTACCGTCACGCCATGGAAGAGTTCGTCGATTGGTATTGTTCCGAACCCCGCCTGGCCTTCAACAAGACGGTTGTGATTCGGTACCGAAACCACCTCGAGTCCCGGTCTCTCGCACCGGGCACGATCAATCTCAGGCTCGGCGCCGTTCGGCGTCTGGCCTACGAGGCTGCCGATTGCGGGCTCCTGAGCTCCGATCTCGTCGCTGGCATCCGGCGCGTGAAGGGAGTCAAGAACATCGGCGTCCGGCTTGGGAATTGGCTGACCGCGGAGCAGGGCCAACGGCTGTGGCAGACACCTGACGCCAACCGGGTAAAGGGTAAGCGGGACCGGGCACTGCTTGCAGTGCTCCTGGCCTGCGGGCTGCGGCGCCATGAAGCGGTGAAACTTAAACTGGCCGATATCCAGCAGCGTGACGGACACTGGGCAATCGTTGACCTGCGTGGAAAAGGGGGTCACGTCAGGACAGTGCCGATTCCTCAATGGGTCTGGACTGTGCTCAACGAGTGGCTGGTCGCGGCCGCCATTCATGAAGGCCGCATCTTTCGCCGGGTGAGCCGCACTGGGCGGATCCTGGGACCAGGGATCACGGCCAAGGCCGTCTGGCATATCGTGAAGCAAGCTGCCCGTGCCGCCGGCATTGCGAAGCTTGCGCCTCATGATCTTCGTCGCTCGTGCGCCCGTCTGTGCCAGAGCGCCGGCGGGGAGCTCGAGCAGATTCAGCTGCTCCTTGGGCATCTGTCGGTTCAAACCACTGAACGCTACCTGGGATCCAAGCAGCGCATTAGTGCAGCCGTGAACGACCGGATCGGCATTGAGCCTCCCGCGTAATCTCTACCAGGGCCCGCCCATCCCGCCTTCGACGTCCGGCGCAGCTAGCGAGCGTATCCTGGGCAGTGGGCGGGCCGCCAAACTTCCCCATCGTCCACGACTCGCCCAGTGCGTCAGTCGTGGAAGTGTCACACTTGACGCCCTCCACAATTAGTTAGCCATTACAATTACTTGCATGAAATCCACGAAGAATAGGGCAACGATGTTGGCCATGCCCAACATTGTTCGGCGCGTCAACAAATGCCTGCTTATCGTTGCACTGTGTATTTCTTCTTGCGCGATAAGCGGATGTATTGAATGGATCGGGGAATTAACGAGTGATTCTAGATTGCCAAAATGGATCACGCTCCCGCCCGGCCTCACACGCGCAGACGTTCGAGTCGTACTAGAAGGCATGGAACCAACGCGTCGAGGGGTTGACGTAAAGTTCTCTTTAATAAATCACAAATTCAAAACACTGGAAGAGGTACGTGGAAAGTCGTTCAACTTGTCGGGACGATACTTTATTGACGTCGTGGATGGTGTACCAGAAGTTACGGGACTTACTCACCACATTAACGAACATGGTGTTGATATGCCGTATTTCTTTGTCGTTGATGACCCTGCCTTGAAGAGAAAGCTCCTGGATGAGAACGAAACAAAGCTTCTGGCTGACTACGGATTGGATTACCCTGCTGTACGGAAAAAGCTTCTGGATGACAATGTTGCGATATGTCTTTCATGTTGTGCGATAAGCGGATGCATCGAATCAATCTGGGAATTAACGAGTGATTCAAGACTGCCAAAATGGATCACGCTCCGGCCTGGCCTCACACGCGCAGACGTTCGAGTCGTAGAGGAAGCCATGGAACCAACGGGCCGAGGTGTTGACGTAAAGTTCTCTTTAATGAATCACAAATTCAAAACACTGGAAGAGGTACGTGGAAAGTCGTTCAACTTGTCCGGACGATACTTTATTGACGTCGTAAATGGTGTGCCAGAGGTTACAGGGCTCAAAACCCAAAGAAACAAAAGTGGTGATGTTTTAGCGTATTTCTTTGTCGTTGATGACCCTGCCTTGAAGGGAAAGCTCCTGGACGAGAACGAAAACAAGCTTCTGGATGATAAAGGGATTGATTACCCTGCTCTAAGGAAGAAGCTTTTAGGTGAAGACGGCGGGCCTCGCTAGACGCTTTTCCTCCGTCGCGGGTGAGTCACCGCGGATGCTTCCCTTTGCCATGCTTTCGCCAAGCTGAACTCGACATTGACATCTACGGCGGCGGAAGTTGTGACCCACTTCAAGAAGAACGAGCCCGTGCACAAACGAACGTTTGTGCAATAAATTCCAAACTGCCCCAAAGTCCACACTTTCGAGTTGCAAAAAGGTATTGCAATGATAAAGTCATTGGCGATACCTTTCCGCAACTATGCTCATCGGCTACGCGCGCGTCTCGACCAATGAACAGGACACAACGGCGCAGGCCTCCGCCCTGAAGACGGCGGGGTGCGAGCGCGTCTTTCGGGAGAAGGCTACCGGAGGCCGATGGAACCGTCCTGAGCTCCAGCGATTGCTCGACCACCTCCGCAAAGGAGATGTTCTGGTTGTCTGGAAGCTGGATCGCCTGTCGCGGTCCTTGAAGGATGTGCTGACGATCATGGAGCGAATCCAGGAAGCGAAGGCTGGCTTTCGCAGCCTCACCGAGGCGATAGACACCACAACGCCAGCCGGCCGAATGATGATGCAAATGATCGGCTCGTTCGCGGAGTTCGAGCGGGCGATGCTGCGAGAGAGAACACGGGCGGGCCTGGAATCCGCTCGCGGCGAAGGCCGCATCGGAGGGCGCCGTCCGAAGCTGCTCCCGCAGCAGCAGGCGGAGATAGTGAAGATGGTCGCGCATGGCAAGAAAACTGCTGCGGATGCCGCTCGACTCTTCAATGTCCACCCCGCGACGATCTCCAGGCTTCTTGCGCGGGCGGGCGGCGAAGCCGCCGTCAGTAGGAGGTAAGTCCCCGAATGGCGCTGCGTGAACTTCTTTCTTCCTCGCAGCGCGAGGCATTGGAGGCGATCCCGGTTGATCGCGCGGGACTGATCGAGCATTACGTCCTCAGCGATCAGGATCTCAGCCTGATCCGCCGCCGACGAGGAGCCCAGAACCGTTTGGGTCTTGCCGTTCAGTTAGCGATCCTGCGGTATCCAGGACGCGCGTTGCTGCCAAACGAGACTCCGCCCCAGGAGTTGCTAATCTTCCTGGCCCGGCAGCTTGATCTCTCGTCCGCAGCGTGGGCCAGCTATGCCGAACGCGATGAGACACGCCGAGAACACCTGGCCGAGTTGCAAGCTCACTATGGGCTGCGATCCTTTGGCATTGGGCAGTACCGCTCGCTTGCAACGTGGCTGATACCAACGGCCCTGCAAACCAATCGTGGTGTCGTTCTGGTCCGGGCTGGTATCGATGAGCTGCGACGTCGGTCAGTTGTAGTGCCGCGATTGGCGGTAATGGAGCGCCTGTGTGCGGAGGTCATCGTTCGTTCCGAACGACAGCTGTTTGAGATTCTCACGACGAATTTGAACGACGGCCAGCGGTCAGAACTCGACGCCATCCTAAAGTTACGGGGCAGTTCAAAGGTCAGCACGCTCACCTGGCTCCGCTCTCCGCCAGGCGCGCCGACCGCGCAGAGCATCCTGCTTCATATCGAACGGCTACAACATATTCGTAGTCTCGAACTGCGCTCAGACCTAAGTCAGCTCATCCATCAGAACCGGCTCTTGCAGCTCGCCCGCGAGGGGGCAACAACAACGGTGCAGCACCTCGCCCGCTTCGACGATCCACGTCGCTATGGAACACTGGTCGCAGTCCTTCTCGAAGCAAGTTCGACCCTGACCGACGAGATCCTTGATCTCCATGACCGCTTTGTCGGTTCCATCTTCAATAAAGCTCGTCGCAGACGGGACGAGGCGTTCCAGTCTTCGGGCAAAGCGATCAACGAAAAGGTGCGTCTTTACGCTCGCATTGGGCAGGCACTCCTGGCGGCTAAAGAACACGGAGCCGATCCCTTCGCCGCCATTGAGAAGATCGTTTCCTGGGTTGATTTCGCCCGCACGGTCTCCGAAGCGGAACAGTTGGCACAACCGGAAGATTTCGATTTTCTCGGCCTCATCTCAAATGGCTTCCCGCAGATGCGCCGGTACACGCCGGCCATGCTCGACATCTTTGAGTTTCGTGCTGCTCCCGCAGCCCAACCGCTGCTGGAGGTGATCGACATTCTTCGCGCGATGAATCGGGACAAGAGCCGTTCTGTTCCTCAGAACGCCCCTCTGGAGTGGATCAACCAGCGCTGGCGACCATATGTTGTTACTGGCGAGGGGATAGACCGCCGTTTTTACGAGTTGTGTGCACTAACGGAGCTGAAGAATCGCCTCCGTTCTGGTGATGTCTGGGTAACGGGAAGCCGCCAATTCAAGGACTTCGAGGCATACCTTCTCGAGCCTTCGAGGTTTACCGAGCTGCGGACGAAACAAAGCCTGACACTGCCGGTAGAGCTAGATGGTAACTCCTACGTGGCGGAAAGAATCGCGCAACTCAAGCAATCACTTGACGAAGTGAACGGCTTGGCCACCCGTGGCGAACTGCCTGACGCGGCTGTCAGCGAAAGCGGCCTGAAGATAACGCCTCTTACCAACACCGTGCCCGAAGAGGCAAGCGTTCTGATGCGCCGCGCATACTCTCTGCTTCCGCATATCAAGATCACCGACTTGCTCCTGGAGGTTGATCGCTGGACTGGCTTCAGCAAGCACTTCACTCATCTGAAGACCGGCGAGCCGGCGAAGGATCACGTCCTGTTACTCACAGCGATTCTCGCCGACGGCATCAATCTCGGAATCTCTAAAATGGCTGAGGCCTGTCCGGGCACAACTGCCCGTAAGCTCGACTGGCTCGCATCCCTGCACATCCGGGATGAGGCATACACGAAGGCCCTCGCCGAGCTGGTCAATTATCATCATGGACACCCTTTCTCCGAGCACTGGGGAGAAGGCACGACCTCTTCGTCAGATGGCCAGCGATTCCGTGCCAGCGGACGCGGAGAGCAGTCCGGGCAAGTCAATCTGCGCTATGGCAATGAGCCGGGCGTGCTCTTCTATACCCACATCTCCGACCAGTACACGCCCTTTTATACCAAGGTGATTGCCGCGAATGCCCGCGATGCCACGCACGTTCTCGACGGTCTGCTCTACCACGAGTCCGATCTGAGAATCGAGGAGCACTACACCGACACTGCAGGCTTCACCGATCATGTCTTTGCGCTCTGTCATCTGTTGGGATTTCGTTTCGCGCCCCGCATCCGCGACCTTGCCGACAAGCGGCTCTATGTTCCGGGCAAGGAGCGCGACCATCCAACGCTCGCACCGCTGATCGGCGGCAAGCTCAACGTCAAACTGGTTCGAACGCAGTGGGACGAAATTCTCAGACTCACCGCATCCATCCGGCACGGCACTGTGACTGCTTCGCTCATCATCCGTAAGCTCGCCAGCTATCCCCGTCAGAACAGCCTCCACACTGCGCTGCGCGAAGTCGGCCGCATCGAGCGCACACTCTTCATGCTGGAGTGGATGAGAGACCCTGAGTTGCGCAGGCGAGTCCAGGTCGGACTCAATAAAGGCGAGGCCAGAAACGCCCTCGCTCGTGCCGTTTTCTTCAACCGGCAGGGTGACCTGCGTGACCGCAGTTTCGAGAACCAACGCTACCGGGCGAGTGGTCTCAACCTAATTGTTGCCGCCATCATCCTTTGGAACACCGTCTACCTCGAACGCGCCATTGCCGCGTTGCGCGGGCATGGCGTCGTAATCGACGACGGAGCTCTTGTCCACCTCTCACCCATCGGATGGGAGCACGTCAACTTGACCGGCGACTACACCTGGCAGGCTTCAGGACGACTTCGGAAAGGCTCATTCAGGTCGCTACGGCCGATTACAGCCTCAAACGAGTGATCTAATTTCCTAAGCGTACGATTTTTGACGTTTGGTGTAGTG
>CAWKNV010000006.1:0-770048 GCA_963851155.1 uncultured Acidobacteriaceae bacterium | reverse complement strand
AAACGCAGTTATCGATACTGACTTGGGCGCAGAGAACGTGGCATCCCATCCGGCGCGGTGCTCCACGCTGGTGACCTCTTTGCCGTTCTTGCCCTCGTAAGTTCTCGAAACCTGGTGCCGGACGAGTCGTTCGCCGGTTTGGGGATGCTGACCCTCGGCTAGCCGGGCAAAATGCTCGTCGTGCACTGAGCCATTGAGCTTCCACTGGCCTGCGAGCCTCCCTTGCCATTCGCTGTGAGCTTGCTGGCCGCGGCTCCAATAGTTCTGCTGCTGCGATGCGAATTCCTTGGCGTGATACATCCACGCCTGACTCGCTGATAACGGTTTCGAAATGGTGAGCATCGGAAGTGCACCTCGTTACGGTTTTTCGTTCATTCGATCGCGTCTCTCTCCGTCCACAGATAGCCCTTGCCGGTTCCGTTGTAGACGCCGAAAAGCGGAAGTGCGAACGATGTGGGCTTCGCCTCCGGTGAGATCACGGGAACTGTCGTGCGCGGTGCAGCAGAATGCGTTGCTACACGACGCATTGCGATCTGGCGCGATGCTTTGAGCCCAGGGCGGACGGTTTGGGCCAGCGCCGCACATCCCTTAAAGAAACTCGCAGATGACTCCTGAAACTCAGAGAATCGCCGTCGCCATGCGATCTCGTGGGGCAGCGCTCGAAAGAATCCCATGAGCAGATACCAGGAACCAAGCGCAGTGCACAGCGCAGCGAGCGCGGACAACTCCGGCAGAAGGAGGAGATCCCAAAGGCTCTGGCCGTCAAAGGCCAAACCGGCCAAATCCTGGCTGAGTAGGTCGGCCGGGACCTGCTGTGGTGGCCCTTCAATTAGTGCCTTCCAACCGGCATCGCGGGCCGATTGCGAGAGCACCATGTCGGTTCCGTCATCAGAACCAACGGCATCGTTATTCGTGGCGAGTTGCTGCTTGCGGTGCCGCCCGGTCTTCCAAATCAACCGGATTTCAACAGTCGATGGGCCAATGATCGGAAGTGAACTCCAGAAATATGCGGACCGGTAATGGCGTTCGATGGGTGTGGAGATAGAGCGCCAAAATATACAGATCGTTACCGCCTCTGTAATCGCCGCAAACGCGAGGAGCCGAGCAAAGATGAGAAAGGTTCGCCTCGGATTCATCGCTCTTGGCTGCCCTCTTCGACCTGTAGGCCGAGGAAATTGGCGAGCATCTTGCGGGCCTGTTCCAGCTTGGTTGCGTCGGCGCTGTCGCGGATTTTGAGGACCGTTTCAGGCAGCAGCGGCTTGCCTTGTGCCGTCGCTTGAGCGCCCGCATGGAAGAGGCTCAGGAGCATGTGACGCAGCGCCCAAATTTCGGCAAGGAGCAATTCAATCGGGTTCGACGGCCGCTCTCTCGCGGCAGTCAACGACGTCTCTCGCAACCATTCAGAGGTCTGCTTGCCGGCTCGTTGCGCAGCCGATTCCAACTCGGCAACCTCGTCGGGAGTCAGCCGCATTGAGATCGTTTTGGTACGAAAGCCTTGCTTGTTTTCTTCGCTCGATGACGGCTTCTTCAATTGCTCAGTCGTCGTCTGGAAGGTGTTCATGGGGGAACCTCCCTTGCTGACGTGCGGATTTGGCCGTGCAGTACCCGTTCGATCGAACTTGCGTGAAGCTCTTTCGCTTCAACGTGTTTACACGAGAGTGCTTTCCGGGGCTGATTTCGTTTACGAATGCAAACGCGCGTTTACGTTTGTAAACGCCAAAGACTTAAATTGCTGTCGCAGCGGAAGTTGACATTTGTAAACATGACGGCGCTCCAGAGCGCTTTGCAGTTCCCAAGTTGGGGGTGACGTGTCCACTTACTTCCGCTGCGACAGCAGCGCCGTTCTTAAATCTCTCCGTACTCCAGCATCAGCTCACCAGAAATACGCTGCAGCTGAGGCATCTCCCATGCGCGATGAAATGCCTCCTGAAGCGAAGCCCATTCCTCAGCCGTAAACCCGAACGAGACTGATCCCTGACAGCGAACCCAAACGGGCGGCACCGTGGTTTCCATCGCCGTGTATCCGAAGAACCAGCGGCCCTGCCAGAACGAATTCGGCGTGCTCGTATCCCAGTTCTCCAGCATCGACCGGAACTCCGTGATGACCGGCCAGGGCGCGATCTCGTACATCGCTTGTCGGGCTTGAGGCAGGCTCACCAGCACGGATAAATCCCCTTCGCTTCCCGTCGCAAAGGACAATACAAATCCACCCTCGAATACGGACGAAATGGCCGGGCCCCACGGGTGCTCGGAGGTGGCACTGCGTGAGGAGTCCCGGACCGGGTATCCACGAACCAGATAATGCCCCCTCGCCGCCGCTCGCCAGAGGATCAGCCAGTGCGGTTTCAGAGCCTGGTTCATAGCCTCGATTCCGAAGGGTTCCTCCTCCAGAAACTCATAAAGATTCCGCGCAGCGAACTGCGGCCAGACCTCGTCCACATCCGAAGACTTCATTGCCCGAATCAGCCGCTCGATGGCGGTCGAAACATCGATCCCTTCCGCCTCGGCTCCGTGGACCGGCTTGCCCTGCTTGTCCAGGACGGGCAGATTCGAGAGGTAATGGGTATCTCGGCTTGGCTTCTTTCCGCGCCGCACTTTGTATGCCGCAAGAAAGGCCTCCAGAATCCCTCTCATCGTCTCCTGCGAAATGCGTTGACCGATGTGGCTCTCAACTCCCAGTTGGACGTAGTAAGCAAGGACGATCCATTCGGCCCGGGAGAGGCTCTGTCCCGCTTCGCCCTTGCGGCGAGCTGCGGCGAGCGCGTTTGTTCCATCGGCCAGCAGTTCTGCTACTTCAAGCCGGTCCTCCCGCGCCGATTCGAGAAGTTGTTTGGCGGCTTCCGAAGTCGAAACGGTTTCTCCGGTTCTCCGGGTCAGGATCTCCTTTAGCGATTCCAAGCGCGCCCGCAGCGCCTCCGAGACGCGGATGGAGATTACCGGCTGCTGTGGCCAAACTTGCTTCTCAGCCATCAAACCCTCTTCCGGGATTGTAAACTTACAACTTGACTCTAGGTCCACTCAGCGCTACTGTCAACCCTGTACACGATTCGCCGAGGTGTTTCTTGCGTCCTTCTTCTTCCTCAACCCGCCGTCTGCAGGCGACTGATGCCGGCCAACTCACGTTCCCCTTCCTCGTGCCAGCGGAGGATTCGTCGAACTCGGCTTCACAACTGTCTTCCGAAAGCATCCCGGCTCGCAACTCCAAGCGAACTGAAATCTCGAGGCCCCCGGCGGTCCAACACGATCGTCGCCGCAGCAAGCCGAAGCGCAACGCGAACGATGAAAGACGCAAACCACCGCGGACGGTGAGCGTTCCGCTCGATGCGAAACTCCTCGTCAGCCGCAGAGAGGCTGCGGCAATCGTCTCGCTCAGCATTCGAGCGATCGATTACTTGCTGGCACGCAAACAACTACCGTTCCGAAAGATCGGAACTCGAACGATGATTCCTGTATCTGAGCTTCAGAGATTTGCTCGGATGGATTACCCGAAACGCATTGCCTCCTGAACGAAACGCGCTTCTATCGTTCGGCTGGCTGCATTGCTACGGGAATCACTCTGAACTCGGAGCGAGATTGTTAGTAAACACCAGCGCCAATAGAATTCATACTCCGTGTTTCTGACCGCTCTTCCGCCACAGTTCGTCGCGATGAGCGGGGAATGGTGCCTTCCGCAATCTTAAAAGTCACCCACAACTCCTTCACATTCTTTTCTCTTGACACCGCTCATCGATTCTGCCAAAGTTTCGGAGTTCAACTTTGGACGAGCCTTTCCCCCACTTCTCACCTCGTTCTCCGCCGCAGTCCAGCAATTTAGAGCAGTACTTCTTCAACACAATTTCCCGTTGTGGAGGAGCATATGCTGTCTGGTCGGAAGGTCGCATTCACCATCACTCTTCTCTCATCTGCTTTGACGGCGCAACAGCAAACTCAACGAACCTCTCAATGGTTTCCGGCCACTCCGATCGGCCAACCAAATGCTGCTCCCGGCACCATCGCTACGCCCATGGAGATGCTTCCCCAGGTCGCTCCCATCTTCATCGAAGACGGCAAGACGACGAGTTCACTGGTCATCGTGAACAATTCTGGCATTAACGCTGGAGCAACCATCAGCATTCGAGCGCTGTCAGGCGCAGAAGCGGTGCATTCTCATATCGCGCTCAAACCGCATCAGCAGCAGGATATTTCGCTCCAATCGCTGCTCGGCGGGTTCACCTCGCCGCCCACCATCGGCAGCGTCACGGTCGCGCAGGACTCGGAGCTGAAAGGCCTGACTGTTGTTTCACAAATGCTGATTACGAACCAGCGCGGAGCGTTGCCCTCGTACGTCGACGAGGAACTGGCCATGCCCGCGATCGAGGGTTCGACGACGCTGCGCGGCGTCGCCGACGAAGCCATTGGCGATGCTCTGCTAGCGGTCACCAGTGTCGTGGATTGGACACAACACATCACGCTTCGTTGCCTCAATCAAAACAGCGAAAGCAAGCCCACTATCATCACGCTTGCCGCGCAGGCAACTGCCCTTGTCTCCAACTGCTCGGGCCAGACGGTTACCGATCTCGACTCGTACCTGTCGAGCGCCAATCAGCATTCGCAACATGGAATCCAGGGCTACGAACTCGTGACGGACGGCGGCATCGGCACGATTACTGCGTTTGGGCTTGCAGCACACTCACGCAACCAGGACCCAGTCTTCAGCGGCATTCCGTTTACCGATCCGGCCAGGGCCCACGCCGCAAACGGCGTCTTTGCTGGTGTACCGTTTGGAACGCAGCCCACATTGCCCGACGGCGTTTATGCACCGCGGATATCTTTGACCAACTTCTCAGCGAACCCCGCGCACGTAACAGTCTCCCTGGCGACAACCCCGCCGGGCGATCCATCTAACACCAGTGCGACAGCAGTATCGCCGGAGAAACACGCGCTTCAGACCATCACAATCGCGCCAAGACGCACCGTCGAATTCACGCTGAGCGGTTCCGGGTCGCAAACCGGACTCCAACAGTCCCTTATCGTCGAAACAGACAGGAAGCCTGGCGAAGTCCAGAGCAAGGTCGTTTCGCGCAGCGATGGAAATCTCTATGAGATAGAGCTTCTCGGAAAGGACCAAATGGGCGAGGACAACGGAGGCAGTCATCCATGGTCCCTTGACGGCGACTCGCTGTCGCATCTCCTGCTCTTTAACTACAGTAGCAAGCCGAGGGTCTTCGGCGTCGGCATCTCAAACGGAGCCATCGTATGGGACAAGAAATACACCATCGCACCCTACGAAACCCGCGAAATCAGCTTGAACGAACTGATCGACGACGAAGTCAAAGACGACAGAGGGCAGGTCTTGAACCCGTTCCGAACCAACGGCGTGGTCAACTGGATGGTGCCGGATTCTGGTGAGGGCACTGGACGCCTCATGGTCACTAGCCACTCGCGCGCCCTCGCGCGGAACTTCAGTTGTGGCCAATTCATTGTGGTTTGCGGGATGACTCTTCTCGTTTCCAATAATGGGTTTCTCGATGCAAATCAGACACTTGCACTGTACACGGCGATCCGCAATTCTGCGACGAGTTTTCACCAAGCAGCTGCGGTGGCGGCAGCTACGTCTCGAGCGGTTCTGCCAACTACAGTTGGAGCGTCGGCACTAGCAACATAATCACAACTTCAAATGGATCGGTCGCTTCCCCTCCTCTGCATGGCGTGAGTCCCGGCAGTGGATATGCAAATGTGTACGTTACCACAGGCTCTTGCTCGTCAGGTGGCGGGGGCAACCCAACTGTAGTGACATGCCCGACATCGATGTCCGTCGCAGCCCAAACAGAATTCCAACTTCCGAACTCGACAGAGCCGACTCCTCCGACTTTGACGGGAATCGGCATGGTCGCCGGCATGCTCGTAAGCGGAAATGCAGGTCCATATAACAATGCCCAGATCACAGAATCCGTCACCCCACTCGGCACGACGTGTCAACAGCAGCAGTGGGAGACCTCGGCTTGTCAAGGATCTTCAACGTTCACGGTCGGCTCACCAGCGAGCTGGTTTGGAACCAACTTCCCTGCCAATGCAAATGAGTTTTATGATACGCATGTCCTGTTGTCGACGACGAACGCTCTCGGCGGTACTGGTAACTGCACGATCACCTGCAGCCAGACCTACTCTTGCGGCGGTAACGCGATCGGCAATTTTACAATCAACTTCAATCTCGCAAATGGAACTGTAGGCTCGCACTCTGTCACTCAGGTAACGGCAAGTAAGAATTAGGTCTAATGGGGAGGCGCCATGAAGGTTCAGTCGTTGCTGTTCTCCTTTGCGGTCTTGTCTGGAGGAGCGATTGCCCTTTGGGCGCAGGAAACCCAAATTATCTCCAATCTTCCACCAACGACCCCTGCGGACATCTTGCGATCCAAGGGCGTGCAAGACCTCTCGGAGCAGTCACTCGTTAGAGAGCTCGGTAACAGCGATCCGGATATCCGAAGAGAGGCCGCGAACCAGCTAGCAACTGACCATCGTCAGAGTGCGATTCCACCTATCGAATCTGCTCTTGGACGCGAGCACGATCTCAACACTCAAGTTGGTTTGGCCGAAGCGCTTCTACTGCTGGGCGACCAGAGGGGTATTGTCCATTTGCACGCTATGTGCACAGATCCTGAATTGCCCTTGCAGGCTGTCGTTTCCGCAATACGAGTGCTCAGTTTAACGAACACTCCAAGCGCAATTTGCGCCGATACATTATTAGGAGCGATGGGCCGGACAAAAGAACCAGGGGAGGTGGCGATGGCAGCTTCGCTTCTTCCCTCGATCTACCGTCAAGCCTCTCCGGAACAGGCCCGACGGATCCTGATTGCATTGCGGTCGCTAGTCCTCGACTCCAGACAGGAGCCAGTAGTCCGCATCAATTCCAGCCGGGCGTTATCGGAAATAGACTGGACAGATTCGGAGGCCACAATCCGCCAGGCAATCTCCACAGAACGTGACCCCTCGATGCGATCGTTCCTTGTGGACAGTCTTAGGGATTTGGAGAAGCGGCAATAGTGGGCGCAGGTTCCATCCTCGGAGTCGGGGAGCCTGCACCTTGATTCTGGAGCGCTGAAGGACGTGCTTGAAGCTGGAGATTGCGTTTGCTTGAATAGCGACTGGCTGTGGAGCTGCCGGAGATCAAATCGGGTTGAGCCGAAACCTGCCTACCTGCAATATTGCACGATGGCTTGAAAGTCTACGTCGTAGTCTGTCTTCGGAAACACAAGAGAACTCATCGAGTGACTCTCACCTCATCACCTCACGCAGCCAGAGGGTCTTCGGCGCCTGGATCTTGTTCCGCTCTGCGGGCAGAAACAGCGGCATAGGTCTGTCCTACCTGCGGATCGAGAGGAATCGAGAGGGTAGCGCGACGCATTCGGAAACTCTCTTCAATCAATTCCTGGCGATGTTCACATCCAGTCTCGCGGTGCGCAGAGCCGCATTGTGTCACTGATTCGTTCGGGGCAAACATCATCTGTGTACTTCCACACGGAGTGTGGTACACCCCGCTGTGTATAGAGTCGAGTGCCTGTTTTGGTGCATGTTTGATCTGGATTTCAGTGCAGCCCCGTGCAGCGCTGCGTTTGCGAAGACTACCATCTATGTCTCACTAATAAAGGCTGTTATGCAGACTATTGCGCCCCGGTGCATCCTCACGCAGAATGGCTCTAAAGGGACTACGAATCAGTAGGTCGGGAGTTCGAATCTCTCCGGGCGCACCATAAATCCAACTCACAATCGGGGATTTGAAGGATTTGAATGGGATCTGCGCCGGCGTGCTTGCGCGCTGGACGGCAACCCTCTTGAATTCCCTGCCATGAAAGTTCACATGAAAAGGTACATTCTTACAGGCGCCCCGGGCGCCGGGAAGACGACGATTCTGCGTCAACTTGAGCTCGACGGATTCAGCGTGGTCGAAGAGGCGGCGACGGATGTGATCACGGCCGCGCTCGAGGGCGGCACAGAACAGCCATGGATGCATGCGTCGTTTCTCGATGCGGTGACAACGCTCCAAAAGGAGCGCCAGATTCGTGCGTCGCATCAGGCGGAAGGTATTCAGTTTCATGACAGGTGCGCGGTGTGCACGGCGGCGCTGGCCAGGTATCTCGGACTCGCGATTACGCCATTTCTGCGAAACGAACTGGACCGCATCGAGAGAGAAGCGATCTACGAGAAGCACGTCTTCTTCGTTCGCAATCTCGGATTTGTCACGCCGACCGAGGTGCGCCGGATCAACTACCAGGAGACGGTGCGCTTCGAGAAGATTCACGAGGAGACGTATTGGGACCTGGGCTTCGAACTGATCGACGTGAAACCGGGAAGTCCGGCTGAGCGGTGTCATCGCATCAAAGCGGAGATTCGCCAGCGTGCTTAGAGAGTGCGCTGCAGTGAAGGCTGATGTTTAACGTGCTTCGAGCACTCCAATTTTGTGGAGGAAGCGCTCCACGGACTTCCGGTCGATTGCTTCTCCGGGCATGATTCCGTAGTTGAGGACATCTTCGTAGTCGGAGAGGACAAAGTTGAAGCCGGCCCCATTTTCTCCCCAGCGCACAAGTTCAGACAGGACACAGATGGAGCTGTCTGCATGATGTATCTTGCCGTCCTGCTTCTGGAGGGTCATCTGGATCAACGTGCCCGGCGCCCAGCGCTCCCGTGTGAGTAGAAAGAGTCCGGTGGCGCTGATATCGCCGACCTGATAGGAGTACGGGGCGCCGCCTGTCCAGTAATAGGCAACCAGACCGGGGGTTGGGACCCGTTTGGCGCGACGCTGATTGACTTCAGGGAACAGCCAGCGAAGAAACCGCAGGGTCAGCGGATCGGATTGCTGCTCTTCGGGCTCGGGCTTCCGGCGCGGTGTCGAGGGAGCTTTGGGGGCAATGCGTCGGGGTGAGACGGGACGCTCCTTGGAGACCGAACTGGCAATGGAGGTGGCTGGAAGGGGGTGCGGGATGGGGCGGGGAGGGGGTTGCATGGAAGTGACATTGGGACGGAGCCACTTGGCATCCCACTCTGCGCTGGGGTCAGGCACAATGCGCGGCCCGTCGAAGCTTCGGTCCGCGGGCTGAGGGACGACTGAAATTGAGAATCTGTCGCGGTCCATAGGCACCCCTTTCGGCTCGAGTCGGCTGCGAAACACACGTTTTGCGTGCTGAAGATTCTTCTCGCTGACACCGGAATATCACGAAGATTTTTTGCATTCAATTGGAAACAGTTGCGGGCAGATGACGGATGTTCCGGTTGCGAAGGCGGAGACCTTAGACTTTCGTGCTTTTTGCAGTACGAAAGACGCGGTTGGAGCGTGCGGAGAGCCCGGGTGACTTTCGGAGAGTGTCGGCAAAACGGGGGCGATCGCTCTGATGCCGGAGGAATATGTGAGACCGCCCTCATCGACAAAAGCGATGGATCCGTTCGTTTCAATGAATTGTACATATGTGGGCATGCGTTGTTATAGTCGCGGGCGTTGCACGACACGGCGTTTTGGGAGGCTCGAATGGATCTGGTAAAGAAGCTCGTTCTGGCGACGATTGCTATTTTGACGACCCCGTCACTATTTGCGCAGGCCGGAGTCGTCAGCACGGAGTCCGGGAAGCTTGAGGGAGTGACGCAGGGCGCCGTTGAGTCCTTCAAAGGTGTGCCATTCGCCGCGCCTCCCGTGGGCCAGCTGCGCTGGCGTGCTCCGCAGCCGGTACATCCATGGTCGGGCGTGCGGCAGGCCAACTCCTATTCGTCGGACTGCATGCAGGTTCCGTTTCCAAGCGATGCGGCTCCCTTGGGTACAACCCCAGCTGAGGATTGTCTTTACCTGAATGTCTGGCGTCCTGCAGGCACATCGGCTGACGCCAGGCTTCCCGTAATGTTCTGGATTTATGGCGGCGGATTCGTGAACGGCGGCAGCTCGCCAGACGTCTATGACGGCAGCAAGTTCGCGGAAAAGGGCGTTGTCTTCGTCAGTGCGAACTACCGCCTGGGCCGCTTCGGCTTCTTCGCATTCCCTGAGCTGACCAAAGAGAATTCGGACGGCATGGTTGGCAACTATGGATTCATGGATCAGATTGCCGCACTGAAATGGATCCAGCGCAACATCAGCGCATTTGGTGGCGATCCCTCTAATGTGACGGCCTTCGGTGAATCTGCTGGAGGCTTTTCAGTGAGTATGCTGCTTACCTCGCCGCTGACCAAGGGGCTGTTTTCCAAAGCCATCATTGAGTCTGGAGGAGGACGGACGAACATTGGAGGGCCGCGTTATCTAAGCACGGCCTTGCCCAACGGACCTGCTTCAGCCGAGTCCGTGGGAATCGAGTTCGCGCGCAGCGTGGGCATCGACGGCACAGGAAAAGAGGCTCTGGATGCGCTGCGGCGCCTGCCTGCAGAGAAGGTTCGTGGCAATCTCAACATGGCGACCATGGCACAGCCCGGATACGCCGGCCCCATGATCGACGGCAGTGTAGTTCTTTCCGACCCGCAATCCGCGTACCTGGCCGGTGCGGGATGGCGCGTGCCCATCATGATCGGAACCAACAGTATGGACATTGGCTTCGGGTTTGCCCGCAGCAAGGATGAATTGTTTGATCCCTTCGGCGCAAATCGCGAAAAGGCTATGGCCGCATACGATCCTACAGGCCAAGGAGATTTGAGGGCCGTCCAGTACACCGTTGCAATGGATCGTTTCATGGTAGAACCTGCGCGGTTTGTGGCCACTGTGTTTGCCTCTGAAGGTTTGCCGGCTTACGAGTACCGCTTTTCCTACGTGGCGAAGTCGATGCGCAGCAAGTGGCCAGGAGCGCCTCATGCAACGGAGATACCTTTTGTCTTCGATACGGTCAAGGCGAAGTACAACAAAGATCTCGCACCTGAGGATGAGAGAATTGCGGAATCAATGCTGAGCTACTGGGCTGCTTTTGCAAAGACTGGTAATCCAAGCACGGGCAATTCTCCGGCGTGGCCTCGGTATTCGCCTGCAACCGACATGTTGATGAACTTCACCGAGAACGGTCCAGTGGCAGAAGCAGATCCTTGGAAAGCTCGGTTGGATGTCACCGCAGCCTATGTGTCCAGTACTGCGCCCCCTCAGCCTCCGAAGCCACCCTCGCGACCTTAAGCACATTGTTCCCCGGCCAGTAAGAACATGTGACGACGCGATGGCCTCCTCAGCTTCTTCATGATCGGGCCGCATAGTAGGTGATGATTGGGTATCTGCTTGACTCAAAGGACCACAAGATGTTGTGGTATACCTCAACCCATAGAAACAGAAACAGATACGCGGTTGTATTATCGGTTTACCGAGTCATAGAAAACGGCTTGCCCTGTGCTGTCGAGTTGCATCAGCAAATCGAATTCCAGAACGTTGCGAGTGAGCACCACGCAGCCGTTCTTGGTCGCCGTGAGATAGATCAGCGCATCATTGAGCGCTTTGCGTCGCTCGTTCTTGTCGTAGTGTTGCAGCCGCGCCAAGAGCCCGGCGAGGATGCCGGCTTCCCGCCATATATCCCTGTCCGGCGAAAGTATGCGATGTTCCGGCCTTTGATCGATGGACTCGGCAACCTGGGCAATCACGCTGGCTGTCTCTGGCCGCTTAGGGTCCAACGAACTAGCCAGAGCAGCCAACTCCGATTCCGTTACCGTTGAGTGCCAGAGCTTTCCGGCCCGGAGAACAATCCCGGCATACTCCGGCAGATTCCCTTGCAGAGCATCGATGTAAACCGTCGTGTCAAGAAGGAGTTTCGGGAACGGCGGTTTGAGGTTCGGCAGAAAACGCAACTGGGCGCGATCATGATATTCGAGCTGTTTCTGGCGCTTCTCCGGCTTCAATCGGCGCAGCGATTGTTGGAACGTGGCGCTAGAACTCAAGGTTTAGATCCTTGCTTACTGTCCCCTTCTGGGCAAGAAGCCAGTCGGCGTACTCGTCCTCGGCTACGATGTTCGCCAGTGCAGCTTCGATCAGCTTGGAGTCGGATTGGATGCCTGTTTTTCTCTTCGCCCGCTCAACAAGCAACGCCGGCATACGGCCGCGCAAAGTAAGCGTCCTGCCGCCGCTCAACAGTCCCTGCTGTTCGGCAATGAACAAAGCATCGCCGAACCTGCGGCTACGCACAGTCTGTTTCGGCCGATTGGGAATGCGAGAAGTCTGAAGTGGGATTGCCTGGGGCATAGTAGAACCTCCATATGACTGTAGCACAAATACGGACAGTATGTGCTACACACGATTTTCTCTTGGAAAGTTGGCTAGCCGATGCCGAAATCTCCCCGTTCAGGCGATAAACTCCAGGCGGCGGTTTGATCCGCCGCCTGCAAGCCGACCAATCTTCACGCGGAAGCCGTTTTGAGGTAATGATCAAAAGATCGCGTGGCCGCCGCCGCAGGATCGTTTACGATCCCAACTTTATCCGTCATCCACGCGATCTGAAACGCCCTGAGACGAGGTTGAGTTTTTAATCGCGGCGAATCACTTCTTGTAATTCTCCCCGACATTGCATTTCCCGTAAACAACTGAAAAAGGAATGCCTTCTGCGCAGCGTATATGGGCGCGCACTCCCAAGACTCTTTGCACCGGGGGCAACGGTTTTACAGTGGCGTGACCTTAATCACATTCTCGGAAGCTTGACAGCCCCTCTAATAGCTCAAGCGTGGTATCGGGGATCACTTCGATACATACACGAGTAAGATCCCCGCTACTAAAACGACGACCTGGATACAAACAAGTGAGCCTTTTGAGCTTGCGCAGCACATGAGAACGACGATGCCCCCAGAAAAGGTCATGATCGTAGACGACGAGCGGCTGGTGCGCTGGTCACTCCGCCAGAAGTGCGAGGAGTGGGGCTACATCGTCATCGAAGCCGATGCCGGCGAAACGGCTCTGCGACTCGCCCAGCGCGAATCTCCCGACCTGGTCCTGCTGGATGTGCGCCTTCCCGATCTCACCGGTATCGAAGTTCTCGACCAGTTGAAAAAATCCGGCAATGCGCGCGCCGTCATCATGATTACCGCTGATCCGCAACTCGACGACGTCAAGGCAGCTCTGAAACTCGGTGCATATGACTTCGTCGGCAAGCCGATCGACTTCGATGCCTTGCACGACGTCATGGAGAACGCGATCGAGGCAACCGGCGCACGCAGCGAAGGCCAGCACCTCTCCCGCGCCAAGGCTCGCACCGGCGCAGGATACGAAAGCGTCGTCAGCGTATCGCCGAAGATGACGGAGCTGATGAACTTCGTCAAGAAGGTCGCCTCCTGCGAAGCCTCCACAATCCTCATCCAGGGCGAAAGCGGCACCGGCAAAGATCTCATCGCCAAGACCATCCACTACGAAAGCGTCCGATGCGAAAAGCCCTTCGTCGCCATCAACTGCTCCGCCATCCCTGAAACCCTGATGGAAGCCGAGCTATTCGGTCACGAAAAGGGAGCCTTCACCGACGCCAAGCAGATGAAGAAGGGCCTGTTTGAAGCGGCCGATGGCGGCACCCTGTTTCTCGATGAAATCGGCGAACTCTCTCCCCTGCTCCAGGCCAAGCTGCTCCGCGTGCTTGAGGATCAGGTGATCCGCCGCGTCGGCGGTCTGCGCGATAGCCAGGTGGACGTCCGCGTTATCGCCGCCTCCAATCGCGACCTCGAGAAAGCCGTGCGCGAGGGCCAGTTCCGCCAGGATCTTTACTATCGCCTCGCCATCATCGCCATATTCATTCCTCCCCTGCGCGAGCGGAAGGAAGATATCCTCCCGCTCGTCGATTTCTTCATCGAACGCTACAATCGCCGCTTCCGCAAATCCATTCGCGGCATCACCGACGAGACGCGCAATCTGATCCTCGGCCACAACTGGCCTGGCAATGTGCGCGAACTCAAAAACACCATTGAGCGCGGAATGATTCTGGAAGAAGAAGCGTTCCTGCGCTCGATGTATCTGCCGTTTTCGGTCGGCGAGTCCGGCGGCCGCACGCTCTTCGAACGCACCTCCCCCGCAGATGGCGGACGCAAGCTCCCCAATGGACGAGCTCTTCCCAGGCTCTACATTCCCGAGGGCGGAACTTCGCTCGAAGAACTCGAACACTCGATGGTCGAACTGGCCATGAGCCAGGCCAACGGCAACCAGACCAACGCCGCCAAGCTGCTCGATATCAGCCGCGATGCCCTCCGCTACAAACTGAAGAAATTCAGCATGGCGCACGTCGACGACGAAGACTGACGCGAATTCACCCGAACTGAGAACCGAAAACATCCCAGCCAGCGAAGTGCGGCGCTGAGACTTTACTCACCAGATCGCTTCCGACCCGTAGGAACGAAACGAATTTTCTCAAGCTCCATTCCATTCCCGCCGATGAACGGAACAAAGCAAAGTGAGGCCTTGTTCCATGAAGCGGACTCTTACTGTCGTTCTCGTGATGTTGGCATCTTCAGGTTTTGCAGTAGCGCAGATTACACAGCCATCAACCGACGTTCTTGGCGCTCACTTGAATTACGGACGCGGCTGTGCGGCATGTCATTCCCCACACAGCGGTACCTCCGGAAACGGCCAGTCAGGCAGCGCGGGCAATATGATCCTCTGGGGCGAAGATGTCAGCAGCCTTTACGGTAAAACCATCACGACCGGCGGAGGCAAATACCTGGAAGTTCTGCCGTCAAGCATGTCGGCCACAACGCCCGATGTGGCGGGAATGCTGACCTGCCTCGGCTGTCACGACGGCAACTTCGCTCCAGCAGCGATGATGCGGAACAAGGTTTACGAGAATCTTCCCGCCACCTACGGCAACCGCAACTCCATCCCAACACTGCTCGCAACCACCGGCACCCAGAGCTACGTCAGTGACCACCCGATGGGCCTCAACGCCAGCATCAATTGCGGCGGCGCAAATGATTGGGATTGCACCGAAGCGAACGGCATGATCACCATGGGCGGCGCCGCGTCCCGCCGATTTGTGACGAGCTACGGTTTCTTCGTCAAGCCCGGCGTCTACAACAACCGTGCCGTAGTTGTGTGCACCACATGCCACAATCCGCACTCGATGAATGTAGTCACCATAAGCCGTAATTCGAATTCCGGACTGCCGGCGGGAACCTACGCGACCATGTTCTTCCTGCGCGCTCCCTACAATCCGAGCGACACCAACCCAATGTCGAACCAGACCGCACAATTTTGCCGTCAGTGCCATGCGGACAAATCAAATGAGATGAATGGCAGCACCGCGGGCACTACGTTCTAGCGGAGCCGTACTATCGGCGGATGCCGGGCACGTTATGCGCGCCTGCTGCCGAAACGGAGCCATCGGAGTTATGTGCAACCTGGTGACACACCAGCGTGCACGAATTGGTTGCACGATTGAAGGAAATCGGCAATCCTCCATTCGACGCCACAACGTTCATATCGAAGTTCACCAGCCGCTCGCCGCTGATGGTGCCACTTGCAGCCCCAATACCGTGCGCTGTATGGCACGTGGAACAACTCAATCCCGCGTTGATATGGTCCGCATGGTGGTTCCAGCTGGTGTTCTTCATAATCTGGTTGGCTAGATCGTGACACTTGCCGCAAAGCGCATACGGTCCGTTCACGGTGAGATCGGGATTGGGAAAGAGATTTGAAATCGCCTGACCCGGCGTGATCGTCTGGCTGAATTCGTAGCGGCGTTCCAGAATATGCGTCCAGCGTGAACCATGAGGCCCGTTCGCGCCCGATCCACCGAACTCGCGATTGTCATCGCTGTTGTGGCAATCCGTGCAGAGTATCTGCGTTCCCATCGCGCGGTTCGAGAGTGATTCCGTCGAGATTCACCATGTTCGCCAGCAGGCTGGGCTGCGCAAACGCGCTGCTCCTGGTGTGCATCACCGGATGGCTCGACGTCGCGCTTACGGCAAACTGTGGAATCAGGTTAAGAGGATCGCCGCCTGAGACCGCGCGCACCGGAAAGTATCCATAAATCGTCTGAACCTGTTTTCCGGAACTGGTTCCGTGGCAGCGCAGGCAATTCTCATACTGATTCACGGCCGGAGTAAGCACTGTCGTTCCGTCGGTCGCGCTCACGCCCGCAACATTCTTCTGCGAGATGCGCATCAGCGGTGCTGGCGGGAAGACGCCGACCGGTTCCGAACCATGGGCGCTGTGGCAATCGACGCAGGTCGCGTGCCGATTGTTGTTCAATAAGACACCTTCAGTCGGATCGTGCGGGTTCGTCGAAGCCGGGAAAGGGTGACCGACTTTGGGCGCAGCATACTCCGCAAAGACGTTCGCAGACGGCGCCATGGGTGAAACATTGGCTCCGCCATTGTGGCAGGAAATGCAATCTTGCTCGTTCTGTCCGCGCAGCAGCCGATTCGGACCGCTTGCATTGTGGGGCGCATGGCACGAAATACAGGCATTGGTCGCAACCGTCGGATAGCTCCCGAGCAGCGCCTGTGGAGATATTTTGCTGGTCGAAAGCGCGTGAGCGCTTGTAGACCAATCGGCCAGAGGATTTGTCTGGCCTCCCATCGTGCGGCTTGGATCGTGGCATGCCAGGCAAAGCTGTCCGCTCGAGCTGTCCTTCACTAGAAAGTTCGGCGATATGAGATCCTTTGCCTGCACGTGCGGATTGTGGCACGATGTGCACTCCACGTTTCCATTGATCAGCTTGACCGCGTGGGTTGGGTCGGCTGTCGTTCCATTGGCTGCGAGCGAAGCGGCAAGGTCAATGTTGTCCTGCAGGGGAAGCGCAAGACTGAATGGGTGGGAAGACTGCATATTGCTGCCGAACACGTCAGCCGTCAGCATGGATCCCCGGGTCGTCACCTGACCATAGGCAACCGTGGCACCCACCGCGACGGTACCGTCGTGGCAGCTCAAACACTGATTGCTGACAGCGCCGAGAGGCGGCTGCGTCGTGATGTTCTTTTCCGTGTTGCTGCTGTAGGTCGAATAGGTCTGCGTAGTCAGTTTCTGGTTCCAGAGACCCGTATTCAGCCCGGAATGCGGCGCATGACAGTAGGCGCACGAGTCAGGCCGGGATCCCGTTAACGGTGACGAGCTTCCGGAACCGAGATTGTGAACGCCCAACGCGTCCCCGATCACCTGCGCAGGTACGGTTATCCCCGTCAGCAGAATTGTGAGCGCGACCACCAGGAATGGAATTTTCACTTTGCCGCCCCCAGCCCAGAACTCTTCGCACCTGCGTATTGAAACACCTGGATCCGTTGGTTGAACGAGTCCACCACATAAACTTTGTCGTCATGGTTGATATACAAGCCGGAGGGCAGCTGAAACTCGCCTGCATGCGTGCCCTTTGCGCCAAAGTAATAAAGCAGCTGCCCCTGGCGGTTGAAGACCTGCACCACGCCCCAGAGCGAATCCACAATGTAGAGATCGCCTTCCGAGTCGACACTTACCGCCTTTGGACGGAACATTGCCCCAGTCGAGTCGCCGATCTTTCCAATCGAATACAGAAACTTCCCGGAGTGGTCGAACGCCTGCACCCTGAAGTTCATGGCATCCACGACCAGGAGGTTCGGTCCGCTCAAGCGCAGCTCCGTCGGCAGATTGAATTCGCCATCGCCATCGCCGGTCTTTCCAATCGTCTGAACGATGTTGCCCTGCATATCAAGCACAAAAACCTGGTCGCGCAGAGTGTCTGTTACATAAATGCGCTGTTCCGTCGAGTCTACGGCAATTCCCGTAGGCCGTTTGAAGTAACCTTCGCCGCGTTTCAGGCTGCCGATGGCGCGAACATACTTTCCGCTGGGCTCAAATACGAAGATTTTGCCCGCGTCTGAATCGGTTACGTAAATGTTGTCCTGTGCGTCGACCGCAACGCATTGCGGTGTTGTCATCGGATCCTTGCTTTTTTCCCTGCGCTCGATGAACTTGTACTTGCGCTGCGCAAAATCGAAAATATGGACACCCGAGGCGCCTGGATCGGTCACGATGAGGCGCCCGTGCGAATCGCTGGTAATGCTGTAGGGCCGCACCAGGAAGCGGTAGTCAGGTGCTCCGGCAACAACATCCACGAGCTTGTTCCAGAAGCCGCGATTCGGCCGCACTTCAGATTCCGATTTAAAGCTGCGCTCCCAGGTGAGGCTCCGACCTCCGTCGAGCGACATCTCCCAAAGTTCACGCGTGGCTGCAGACTTAGGTTTGGGCGCACCCCAGACGGCAAACGGCAGCAGCGCTACGCAAGCTGACCATGCGGCAATCCTTCGGCATTTCCGGGCTAGAAGAAGTTGAACCACCGTGAGATCCCCATGTAGTACGACGAGATCACCTCGGGCTTGGAACCGGTGCTGCTAAATCCCTGTTCGAGCCTGGCGTAACCACTGATGAAGTTCAACTTGCGAACTTGATATTGGATGAGTGCATTATATTGGCCGTTCTGATTTGAGGAATTGACGTTGTTGCTGATGGTGTTGCTCGTCGATCTCCCATACGTCGCTGCGAGAATCAACTTCTTTACTGGCGTGCTCGAGACCCCGAAAGAATAGCTTTTCCCGCCGAACAGACTCACTAGATCTGATGGCAGCACCGGCGGCGGCACCGGTACGCCCACCAAACCAGCTCCTGTCGCCAGGGCCTGCCCGTCTGCCTTGGAGTAACTTCCTGTCGCCGTTAGCACCGCTCCATAGCCTATGCCTGCGTTATAGGACTCGCTGCTATTTGAGGTTCCGGGTTGATCGGTCAATGCGGTTCGCCCACCCCCAGCACCTGCACTGATGTTGAACAGTCCCCAGTTCCGGCTGACGTTTCCTGAGTAGTTGTAGTACGAGTTTGTGTAGCTCACGAGTAGCGTTTGCACATTCTGCGCGTAGCTGAATGACTCGTTTATACGCCATCCGAGAACGCGGTTGCTATAGTTCTCGGATGCCGAAATGCCGATGGTGTCCTGACCATTCTGATCCGCTGAGTTGGCAGATACGCTCGCCGCAGTGTTGATCGTCCCATCGAGCATCTTGTGTGTAAATGAGGCGCTGCCTCCGTACGACTTCACACCGTAATCCTGTCCCAGAAACGACTGGGTACGCCGCTCGAAGAATCCCGCGGTCTGAAGATTTGGCACCGGAGTGTATGTCGCGACCGTCATCAGGTCCAGCGAATTGGACGATTGATTCGAATTCAGTATCGGAGTGACACCCCCGGCACCAATCACGGATTGGATGATCTGCCCAGTCAGGTTGTCGGAGTAGCTCGCCGTCGCCGTTACAGAGAGTTTGTTCGTCGGGTGTACCCCTGCGGATGCATTCAAGGTGTCGATTGAGCCATTGGAGTTCGTATCGAGATAATTCGTGTTCCAGGTAGATCGGTTGATGCTGCCGGCAAATGAGCCCCGCAAGGGCAGCGCGTGAGAGAGGTTGTACCCGTATGCGGCGTTGTCCGAATGCAAATCCGAAATAGTCGCCGTTAGCACGGGCGGAATCAATGAGTGCGCGGCGCCTTTTGTGTAGTAAGCTCCCATGCTGAAGCCGGCCCAAGCATAGCCCGAATGCAGGTTCAGGGAATGAAACGAGTTCATCCCATTATCGTTGGACCCGTACACCGAATACTGACTGCTGCCGCTTTGAAATCCTGCAGAAAAGCTGGGAGCGTCAGGAAGATTCTCGCTCCAGTTGATGCTGAAAACCCCGCTATCTCCGTGGGTCACGAAATTGGCCAGACCTGGAACCGCGTAGTTCCCGTCGCTGTTGTACGCCTTGGAATAGCTGATGGAACCCGGAAACTTGCTTCCGGCAAAGATGTTGGCAGTCAGGTTCACGCCGCTGGCATCGGAGATCGACTGGAAATTGGAATTGGCCCGAGACTGATTCAAATATGGAGAGATGTCATAGGAAAGAAAATTCGGACTGTGAAACGATCCCGTGAAGGTACCTGCGCCCCCAAACGTCCATCCATGGGATGACGGCGTCATGTTTCCGTAACTTGCGGTATATCCCGAAGAGATGGTCCCTGTGGCGCGAGTGCTTGTCTCGCCGAAACGAATTTGTGCACTGGCAGGGATCGCTAATAGCAGAAACCCTCCGGTTACCCACAACGCACATTGAAAAGACCGCAGCACTCAATACCATCCTTAAGCTGTCTTGTGTCGGATCCCGCTTCCTGGATCCTTACCGAGTTGTCTGAATACACTTGCCAGATTCGGTCCCGATTCTTGAGTCCACACTTCATTCGTCTGCTTACAGTTCGTCAATCTTTGCGTTCTTGCGAAGCTTCTGATCCAATGCGGCGCGGATCTGATTGGTTTTTGCTTGTTGAAGTTCCTTTTGCAATTGTGCCCTGACATCCACGAATGGTGTCTGTCCAGCAGGGGAGTGCACCTGAAGCCGAACGATGGTGTAGGCCTGCTCCACCTGAATAAGACCGCTCATATCGCCCGGGTGCATTAAATTGAGCGCCTTCGCCACCTGGGGTGCAAGTTGATCGACGGGCAGCGGCTTATGCTGGCCCATCATCACGCGATAGTCGTCGTCGGATATCTTCTCGGCAAGCAGTCCGAATTCTTCTGCGGTCTTTGTCGCTTTGGCCTGTTTCAGCGCATTCTCCGCACGCGTGCGAGCTTCTCTTAATTGTTCGCCCGTTGCATTTGCAGGCGGGAGAATCGAGATCGTCTGAAAGGTGAATGTTTCTGGATGTTGGAAGCGAACTGGGTTCTTGTCGTAATAGGCCCGGATTTCTGGCGGAGAGACAACACTCTTGTCCTCGACTTCAGTCTTCAGAAAGGCTTCGATCAGCAGCGAACGCCGGATCTTCTCCAGCAGAAGTTGCCGCGAGCCGTGAAAATCGCTCTGCAGGAAAGTGCTGTACTCCTCCGGGGTAGCGAACTGCTTGCGAAAATCTGCCTCCGCCCTTTGCAACTTCGTCGTCGAAACTGTCAACTTCTGCCGCTGTGCTTCCTGATAGGCGAGTTCCTCGAAGACGATCATCTTCATCGCGCCGTCGCGGATCTGCTTTTCAAACTCTTTCGGAATCCCGTTGTGCTGGCGGGCGTACGGAAAAATCGCGTACTCTTCGCGGACCAGGTCGGCATCCGTGAGCACCGTGCCATTCACGCGGGCAACCGGCTTGTCTGCTCCCGGCGCCGGTTTCACTACATTTTGAGTCGGAGCCTGCTTGAAATTGGTGGGCGCATGTGACGATACCTGCGCTAAGGCCGCACTAATGCCCAGGAGAAGAGAACTTATAAGTAAGGATTTGTATCTCATTTGACTGACCCCCGTTGAAAAAAGAGGGGAGGGAAAGTGCTACCCCCTCCCCCTAAGCATGAGAATCTAGAAAGTAGTGACTGCTTTGCCGCCGTTCATCTCGTTCGCTTCGCCACCGTGGCACTGGCGGCAGAATTGCGCCGTCTGGTTGCTGCCGAGATTGCCGCTCGCCGGGTTATAGGGAGCGCGAATGAAAAACATCGTCGCGTAGATTCCGCTCGGCAGACCCGACTTCGCTCCGGTCGTCACCTTCACCACGTTCATGAGGTGCTGGTTGTGGCATGTTGTGCACATGACCACCGGAGTGTTGTTGTATTTTCCGGGACTGACAAAGAAGCCATAGTTCGTTACGAACTTGCTGGAATTGGCGCCCGTCATCAGGACATTGCCGGATCCGTCAATGGTGCAGTCCCAGTCGTAGGTTCCGCCACACGTCATCGTGGCATTCATGCCCACCGGGTGATCATTGAGATAGTTTCCGACCGTGGAGCCATCATTTCCGAGCAGCGTCGGGATGGGGTTGGTTCCATAAGTCGCGGGAAGCGTCTCATAGACCTGGTTCTTCATCATGGCGCCCTGTGCATAGTTGCCATCGTGGCAGCTCAGACACATGAGAACGCCAGCGACATCAGGTGTTCCAGCATTCAGGGCTGTCGGAAGCGTTTCCGGATAAACGCCGTGTTCACTTTGACCGGTCATGATGGTTTTGCCGTACAGACTGCCTACATCTTCACCCCAGAGAGCAATGCTTCCGGCATTCGGATCGGCCTTTGCGGCGTTGCCATTTCCGTACACGCCGCTGTGCGGTGCATGACAGGCCGCGCAGCCGCGGCCGTAGTTGAGGTGGGCACCGAGGACGTCAGTCGATGGTGCCGCTCCTATCTGAGCCGCCGCGAACCCTGCGGTTGCCAATAACAAAAGAGCGATGAAAAGAATATTCTTCATTACGTGGAGCCTCCTAGCGCGCACTCCTTCAAACTGTCTGAACCGTCACTTCGACGTTGTGTCTTTTGCTCTCAGTTCAGGCTGCCTTTCGAACGTGCACGCCTCATGCCGTTGCTTGAACGTGTGTAGCGAATTCGCACAATGCCGGTAATTCGTTGGCGACAAGGGTCTTGCGCGTGCGCCGCACTGCAGAGGTACATTGCGTGGGCCGGATTCCGCGCCAGGTGATGGGCGTTCTCCCACACCGCATTGGTGAAATGCCCCAAGACGGTCGTGACAGCCGTCACAACTTACTCAATCTAAACATCGCCCATAGTGATTCAACCTGGTGCAATCGCACCCGCACCCGCACAGGCGTGTGATTTACATCACGTCTCGATCTCTGACGGCTTGATTTACTACACGTGGTAAGCATTCACGCGACAATGAACTGCCCCAGGGCGATCGGGCTCCTGTTCGGCGACCAACGTGCTGCTGAATTATTTACTGTTCGAATGCGAATGTTCGAGGTGAACGCGTTCTCGAGTCCTGCTCGCGACGGGAGTTTACGGTAATGACCAACGAATCCAACGCGACCGAACCGGCGGCGCCAGCCCTTCGCGCGGCGCAGGTCTACTTCATGGGGGTACTTTGCCTCGCGGCTGGACTGGCCATCGGATATCTGCTGCGAAGCTCGCGGCCGGCATCTCCTACGCAGCGGGACTCCGCTCAATCAACGCCGTTCGTAAACACCAACCCAGCAGGACATCATGCAGGACTCGAACAGTTGCGGCAGGTGTCTGACAAGCAGGCCGCCCCGCTTCTCGAAAAACTTAAGGGCCATCCCAGCGATGCTTCACTGCTCGTCCAGGTCGCGGCGATTTATCACACTACGCACCGCTTTAAAGAAGCTGCCGATTACTACAAACGGGCGCTTGAATCCGACCCGACAAATGCTGCCGTTCGCACAAAGCTTGCATCGAGTCTCTATCGCAGCGGAGACGTCGATGGCGCGATCACGCAATTGAATCATGTTCTCAAGGATCAGCCGTCAGACGCGAATGCCCTCTTTGATCTTGGGTTGATCAAGCTGCAGGGGAAGGGCGACCCCAAGGCCGCATGTGTAACGTGGCAGCGCCTGCTCAAGACCAATCCACAGCTCAGCCCGGAGCGCAGAGCCACAGTCCTGAAACTGATGGCGGATGCGATGACCATGATGGGCGATCAACACGGGATCAAGGGGGCGCAGAACAACAATGAGCGCGAATGAGTCTTCTGCGATGGACTGGACCAGACCACGAGCACTGGCCCTCATGGCAGGTTGCCTTTTGGCCGGAATTGCCGCCGGATGGGCCATTCACGGAAACCGGAACCCCGCACAAACGCCAACCGCCAAGACCGTGGGAATGCCAGCCGCGGTTGCAACTGGCGCGAGCCCTCTGCCTCAGACGCCGACTCCTGACCAGCTGAAGACGATGGCTGACAACCAGGCTGCTCCGCTGATAGCGAAGCTAAATGCGGATCCAAAAAATTCTGATCTGCTCACCAGCATCGGCAATTTGTATTACGACGCGAAACAGTATCCAATCGCCGTGGATTATTACGGACGCACGATACGGATCAAGCCGTCCGATGCAGCGGTTCGCACCGACTTGGCGACGGCTTACTGGTACCTGGGGGACGCTGACAAAGCGATCGCGGAGTTCAACACGGCGCTGAAGTATTCCCCGACAAATCCGAATACGCTCTTCAACCTTGGATTGGTCAAGTGGGAAGGCAAGCACGACGGTGCCGGCGCTGTAGCCGACTGGAAGAAGTTGCTCGCAACCAATCCCGATTATGCATCCAGAGATCAGGTTGAAAAAATGCTGTCCGACGTAGAAAAGCAGGTAGCGAAACCCGGCGCCAAAAGCTGAACCGTTGCCGTCGAACATTGCTCCAGGCTGCGAAGAAGTCAAGCGCCCTACCGCTCCGTCCGAATGAATACGCTCACCGGTCTGCTGGGCCTTCACGACATCCTTAGCCAGCTCAATCGCGGCTGCACAGCGGTCAATAGAGTGAAGGTTCTCCGGGAGGGCGCGTCTTCCAGCGGCGATGAATCCAAAGCCACTGCTCGGGATAACGGCGGATCCAGGATTCGAGTACGTCGTTGCATTTCTGGGTCGCCGCAACAACGTCGGTCTCCGTGTCGCCCGATTCGGAGAAATGTATCTGGGGCCCGAAGTGGAGAACGTACTTCTTTTCGCCAGGCTCCCAGAGCATAAAGCCGGGCAGAACAGCAGCACCAGTCTTCAGCGCGATACGCGAGAGACCCGACGCTGTGCACGCGCTCATCCCAAAGAATTTCACGAATTCTCCTTGAGGCGGCGTCATGTTAGTGTCCATCAAGATGCCTACTGCGCCGCCTTCGTGCATCGCGGTCAGCAGTCCACGCGCGAAGTCGTCCTTATGAAGAACGCGATTGCCGTGCAGGCAGCGGATACCATTCACGAACTCGTCGAGTCGCCGGTTGTCGAGACGCCGGATGACTATGCCCATCGGATGGCCCATCAGCGAGTGGTAAAAGCTGGAGAGTTCCCAGGCGCCAAGGTGGCCGGTAAGCACTAACACTCCGTTCCCGAGTGCCTCCGCCGCGAGATAGTGTTCGAGACCTACAGTCCTAATCCAACCCTGCGTATTCTCACGTGTGTAACGAGGAAGGCGGCAGAATTCGACCAGTTGCCAACCGAGGTATCGATAGACAGAGCGCAGAACTCTGCTCTGCTCGCTCTTCGGCAGATCAGGCAATGCAAGAGAAAGATTCCGTTCACCTACGCGTCGCAGGCGGCCCAACGAGTGAAAAACGACCCATGCGAGGTACTGGGCTAGCAGGCGAGCCAGCCCGCGCGGCACCGCTCCGAGCGCGCGCGCTACCGCGACTATCAGCCAATATTCGAAGGTCTGCTTCATCGTTTGAGGCAAACACAAGTTTAGGTCATTGGATCGGCCCTGCGCGGGCCGCCGGATTTGGGAGGGCTTACAAAAACCGAGGGCGGCCCGCGCTGAGCCGCCCCCGGTTAAGCAATGTGCAACGTTGTCAGTTTTTCTTCGCTTGTACAAAGTAGTGCGCCACTGTTCGAACAAATTCGACAGCGCCCGGCGGTACGCCCACGTTTCCCTTCAGCACGTTTTGAAAGTCCTGTGGAGCACCGTAGTAGGTTTCGGTGTCGACCCTGTTTTGCGAGACGCTGGTGCCGTCAAGACTGATGCCTGCGAAAAGGCCCTTGTTGCGCGAGTAGCTCAGCAGTTCAGCGTTCATCTTCCAATCGGTAGCTGCCTGCCCAGCGCGTCCCACAGGACCTGCTGCGGCCGAGGCATCCGCGCCGATCTTGAATTTGCTCTTCAGCAAATCCTGAAACCCACGGTTGTTCACAGCCACGAGGATCAGGTCAGTAGACTGGCCGCCAATCTGCAGCCCCCACGAGCCGCCCGCCATGCGGATGAAAACCGGAGCGCTCCAGCCATGCCCGGTGCGGCAGGTGACCACGCCCTGTCCGTATTGCGCGCCGAAGACAAACGCGCCTTTGATCATGCCGGGCACCACGCCGACACAGGTTGCCTGCTCCAGGATGTTAAGCGGGATCGTGCTGTCCTTTGCCTGCATGATTTGATCGAGGACGGTTTTCGCAGCTTCGATGCGGTCGTTCAAATCGGATTTCGAAGATGCCGCATTGGCTGCTCCTGTAGCCAGGAAACAAAGACAGAGGGAAGCAATCAATTTCTTCATTCGGGGAGTCCTTTCAATTTTTTCCGCGCACATCGATAGCGCGGCTTCTTGCCTGCTGACAATAGGACAGCGCTGAGAGTCGGAAGTCGCGCGCGCCGCCGAAGATTTCGCATCCGGGAACATCGGCGTGCAATAACACCCGGCTTCAGCCTACAGCATCGCCACACCGACACCATGCACAGTCCGCGATGAATTCGAGGTGGCGGAATCTGGCCGATTACGCACGTTTGTCAGACTCCGCCAATGAAAACCATGTGATGGAATGGATTGCGGAAGGAGAACCCTGTCGGAGGCAGATCGCGCCAAATAAAAAAGAGGAGTTCACAGGCCTCATGGTCACATGGAGCCTGGGAACTCCTTTCCCCAGATCTGCGTTGTTTCTGAAATGATTATTAGTAATCTTCTGAAATCGCACAAGAGTACTTAGGTTTTACAATTTTAGTAATTCTTGTGTGGGTATTCATCTAGTTACTTCTGAGATTTCCTCTGAATCCTCAGGCAGTAACAGCTTCGGCAATATGCACGTGATGCGGCGCCGGCTTGTACGATCCGTGGAGCGCCCGCATGGAGAGCTCGATCCGGTTTTCCGCTCCCACCTTACGCATCAGCTTGCCCACGTGAGCCTTCACTGTTCGCTCTTCAATGCCGAGTTCTTCCGCGATCTCGCGGTTCGAACGCGCAAGCAGAAGCAGTTGCAGCACCTGCTCTTCGCGCGCGGTCAAATGCGGTCGTGGGCTCGTCACACTCGCGTCGTCCCCCGAAAGCAGGCGGTCGATCAGCTTGGAAAGAAGTTTGCGCGGAGCCCAGATAGAACCGGAAATCACAACGTCGAGAGCCTCGCGGACGAGGCGCGGACCAGCGCCAGTATCAAGATAGGCGCGGGCTCCCGCGATTATCGTGTCCATCATCACCTGCTCATTGCTGTCAGGACCGATGACCACCATGCGGAGATTTGGACGCTTGCGTCGAATCCCTTCCAGCACGCCGAGCTTCTTGGAGGAACTGCTCCAGTCAATCAAAACATACTCGATCGATTGATTATCCAGATGCTCCTCGAGCGTGCCCACGACAGGCAGAAGAGGAGTCTCCCCCGGCTTGGCGTGATTCTCAAAGATGCTGGTGAGGCCTTCGAGCCGCATCGGTTCGTTTGCGACGACGCCGATTCGGATTGGTTCTAAGCTGTACATCGCGGACATCGAGCCTCTCTCCTTGCCTGGCTTCAACGAGCGACGGGTGTAAATCTGGCTTTCGCCATCCTCGCGGCTTTCCGCCTGTAACGCCGAAAGCACGCGGATACATCCCATGTCTTTTGTTGCACTTCGCCAGACATCTGTTACCGATGGCACCCTGCAACTGATTACCGTGAAATAACAGTATCCGGCAAAGTGACTCTTTCGTATAGGCCTTACCGCGAGGGAAAGCGGCTCGCCCCATCTCTAAAGTCACAAATGCCCCTTTTTCCACCGATCAATGAGCCCGAATCGACGTCAATTGTGAGTCAGAACACGCGAAGGGACTCAGATTCTCCCGCTGTCTTCCTCGCCACCTATGTAAAAATCCTATGCGCCAGTGTTCCACAAATGAGGCAAAGGCTGTACCATCAGTCCGGTAGGGCGTGGTACAGTCGAAAACAGTCGCGCGAGAGAGGTGACCGCATTGATTAAACAAGACATCGTCCACCATGTGATCGAGCGCACGGGCCTGCCCCGAACGAAGGCTGAAGCGGCGGTCGATACCGTGTTTGAAGGCTTGAAGGAGGCCCTTGCCGCGGGCGAACGCATTGAGTTGCGCGGCTTCGGCGTGTTCAGCGTGCGAGCGCGAAAGACCGGGATCGGACGCAATCCGCGCACCGGGACTGAAGTTAGCATCACGCCCGGAAAGGCCGTGCGCTTCAAGCCTGGTAAGGAACTGCATACATTGGAGTCTGGAACGCCCACTCCGACCACATAATCTTGCGAGCGGTGCGGACGACACTAGTTCCACATCCGTTTTTTCGTGGAGATGCAGTGTTCCTAATGCTATCGCAAAGGCGAATTGAGGCTTGCACGCCCGACGGGCTGCTGCATCAATTCGCCAGCTTGATCGCGGCGATCATTTGAATTGGGCGCAAATCGGCCGCGCGCTTCACCACGAACTGAACCCCGTTTCCTTCCGGATACCGAGGTGCCGCGGCAATTACATCAGCAACAGCTTTGGGCAGATTAGATTTCTTCGCGGCCGTTAACGCCTTGTCACTTAAAACAAATGACACCATGAAGCAGCCTTCCCCTGGGCCGAGATAGACGATATTGCGTTTCTTTTGTTTCAGGCGCAGGCTCCAGCCGTACTTCTTGACAACAATTCCCTTCCACTCCTGTTCCGTAACACCCTCTCTATCAGCCATCCATTGCACGAACTCTTTCCACAAATCTGCGGTAGGGCCAAGAGCATCGGCGATCTCCGCGTCCGTAGGCCGGTCTTCTTTGCCTTTGAATGCATTGACGTATTCCATCGCGTACCTCATGAAAGCGATGACATCCTAGTGCAACAGGTGCCCAGCAGAATGTGACAAGTTTTGTTTCAGACCTGCGCTTCAACTTCACATCAACCGCTGCGCGTCGACATCCACCACCAGGTTCCTGCGCGGAATGCCGGCTTGATCCGCATGCGCCAGCGCGCCCCGCAACGCAGCATTCAGCGCTTTGCGCGACGACGCCTTCAAGATCAGGTGGAATCGATAGACGTTCTTGATTCGCGCAATAGGGGCAGTGCACGGTCCGAGCACGCGAATGCCTTCGGGCGCGGTCTTCTGGAACCACCTGCCGATCTCACCAGACCATCCCACTGCTTCTTCCAGCTTGTCTGATTGCACCAGCACATTTGCTAATACGCCAAACGGCGGATAGTGCATCCAGCGGCGATACTTCAGTTCGCGCTCGGCAAACCCGGCATAGTCATGCGTGCTTGCCGCCACAATCGCGTAGTGGTCTGGATAGTACGTCTGCACCACCACGCGCCCCAGCAACTCTCCACGACCGGCACGACCCGAGACCTGCGTCATCAGCTGAAAAACACGCTCCGCCGCGCGGAAGTCCGGCATCGACAATGAAAGATCGCAGCCCACCACGCCCACGAGCGTCACGCCATGAATGTCGTGCCCTTTCGCGATCATCTGGGTACCGATGAGGAGGTTTATCTCGCCTGAGTGAAGCCTTGCCAGCAAATGCTCCAGATCATGCCGCCCTCGCACCGTGTCCCGGTCCATGCGTCCGATGCGCGCACCGGGAAAGATCTCCGTGAGCCGCTCCTCACCCTGCTCCGAGCCTGCGCCGAGATAGTAGAGGTGCTCGCTCTCGCAGCTCCTGCACTTCGATGGCACCGTCCTTTTGAATCCGCAGTAGTGACATTCAAGGCGTTGTCCCGCGCGTGCCAGACCGTCATCGCCTGAAGGCTTGTGATGGGTGAGCGCGATGGCGCAGTTCTGGCATTCGAGCTTTTGTCCGCACGCCCGGCAAATAACCGCGAACGAATAGCCACGGCGGTTGAGCAGAATCATTGCCTGTTCGCCGCGCTCCAGAGCCTGCCGCGTCTGGTCGACCAGCGAGCGCGAAAAGAGTTGCTCCTGCCCCGTCTCCTGAAACTCACGGCGCATATCTACGAGTTCGACTTCAGGCAATGGGCGATTTTTGACGCGGTCGTTCATCTCGATGCGCGTGTACTTGCCCTGCACCGAGTTCTGCCAGCTCTCAAGGGAGGGAGTCGCGGATCCCAGCACCACCACTGCACTTGCCAACTTGGCGCGCATCACGGCAACATCGCGGGCGTTATAGCGCGGTGTCTCCTCCTGCTTGTAGCTCTGATCGTGCTCTTCGTCGACGAGAATCAGTCCAAGATTCGGCACGGGTGCGAAGATTGCAGAACGGGTTCCGACAACGATGGGCGCTTCGCCGCGATGAATGCGACGCCACTGTTCAGTGCGTTCTTCCGGGGTCAGGCCGGAGTGGAGCAGCGCGACGCGCTCTCCAAATGCTGCGTCGAGAACGCCAACCATCTGCGGGGTTAGCCCGATTTCCGGCACCAGCAGGATGGCAGATTGACCGCGATCGAGCGCACGCTGCATGGCTTTCAGATACACCGCCGTCTTTCCCGAGCCCGTCACTCCGTGCAGTAAAAGGGCATGAAATCCGCCAAGATGCGAGACGATGGTGGCAAGCGCATCGAGCTGAGATTCGTTCAGCGTGAGGGGACCCGCTGGAGACTCGATGCCACCAAGCCGGAAAGCAGTTGGGCGTCCTTCGATGCGCACCAGTTCACGCCGTACCAGCGTCTGAAGCGTTGACGACGGTAGCTCGCGGCGGCGCAGTGCGACCAGAGGAAGTTCGCCACCATTGGCAGCGAGCTCAGCAAGAATAGCCTGTTGCAGTTTTGTGAGAGCAGGCAGTCGTGTATCCGGGATCAGGACGGCGAAGCGCTCTGTGCGGCGCGCATCACGCTCGCTCGCCGTAGCCTCGCGCGCGATCCATTTTTTGCGAAGCATTCCAACCAACACTGGCAGGCTGGCTGCGGTGGCCGTTCGCAGCGTTGACACTTTCACCGATTCGCCGGAAGCAAGGCGCTCAAGCACCCGACGCTCCATGCCCATGTCTTCAACTGAACGCTTTCTCCGCCGCGATGCGGGTACCCCAGATCTCGCTTTTGATACCTCGGAATTCCTTCCATCTCCATCCCCATCCAGGCTTGAAGCCAGCACGTCGCGCCCCAAATCCGTGATGCGGTAGTAGACTACCCGCCTCACTTCGGCCATCAGCGGCAGCATACCCCGCAGCACCTCCCCAAGGGGTGCAAGATAGTAGCCCGCGATCCACTCCGCCAGCGCGAGCAAGTGCTCGCCGAGCAGCGGCTCATCGTCCAGCACGGATTCCAGAAACTTTGCCTCGAACTCTGTGGGGGCTGCAACATCGGTCGCAGTAATCACGCCGATGAGCTTTTCATTGCGAAAAGGCGCAATCACACGCACGCCGCGCGCCACCTGTTCGTCATCGCGCAAGGCGTAAGTGAAGGTGCAATCGAGCGGCACAGGCAGTGCGACTTCGCAATAAGCAGGCATCGGGAGCAGCCTCTAGTTTATCGGCCGGCAGGTCTTCTGCTCTGTGTGTAACTGGCCCCTGGAATCCGTGCCCGTGAAAGTCTTTTGCTCCTTGGCCCCTATTCCCTGTTCCCAATTCCCTGTCTTTCAGTACAATTCCTGCTGATGACCACCAAGACTTCAAAGGCCGCCTCACCTGCGCGCAGCGCTTCGTCCAAATCCTCCAACCCCATCACCTTGTGCATCGATATTGGCGGCTCCGGACTCAAGGCGATGCTAGTAGATGCCAAGGGCCATCCCGTCTGCGACCGCCAGCGCGTGGCGACTCCAGCCATCCCAACACCAAGAGCTGTGCTCAAGGGACTGGATGCACTGCACGCCGCGATACCCTCAAATTTCGATCGCGTCTCAGTCGGATTTCCGGGGGTAGTCAAGAAAGGCGTTACCTACACCGCCGCGAATCTTCATCCCCTGTGGTACGGATTTCCGCTGGAAAAAGAACTGGCCAAGCGCTGGAAAAAACCTGTGCGTCTAGCCAATGATGCAGCCGTGCAGGGTTATGGAGCCATCAAGGGCGACGGCGTGGAACTCGCCATCACGCTCGGCACCGGTCTCGGTTCTTCGCTGTTTACCGACGGGCGCTTGTGCCCGGGACTGGAACTCGGCCATCACCCCTGGAAGAAAGATCGCGAGTACGAGGACTACCTCGGCCGCCGCGGTCTCGACAAGTACGGTAAGAAGCACTGGAACAAGCTGCTGCAGGAAGCAATCGAGCAGACCGCCAAGCTCTTCAACTGGGACCACCTGTACCTGGGCGGCGGCAACACCAAGAAGATCGACTTCAAGCCCGGCAAGAATATTGAAATCGTCTCCAACGAAGCCGGCCTCCTGGGCGGCGTAGCATTGTGGCGCGAGTGGAAATAGTCCAGCTAGTCCCGCGCACTCGTTCTGAGTTTTGAAGAGGCTACGGCGCGCGTGTCAGCAGTGCAGAGCTCAAAGACCCACGGCTTAGAAGCCGTGGGTCTTTGAGCTTCGTTAGAAACTCACCACTGATCACTGCCCACTTCTTCACTTTTCACTTGTTATCTCTCCCTTGTTCACTTCTTCACAGCTATTCGTGCCGTAGGTTCCAGCGGATTCCGCCCGCAAAGGTCGGGTGGTAATACTCGCGCTGCACCACATACTGCGGGCTGCCGTTGAAGAATCCGAAAACCTCGTTGTTCAAGTTCAAGCCATACGCATATACCTGCAGACCACCGGGCAGTTTGTAGCTAGCTTGCGTGTCAAGCTGGTAATGCGCGTACAGATAGTTGTCTCCCGAAGGCCCCTTGACACCGACCGAGTCCACGCCGTCTTGCCACTGGTACTGGTAGATCATCGCGTCGTCATAGGTCATCCCGACCCGCATTGAGAACCGCTTTGTGTCATAAGTCGGGCTGATGTTCCACGTATTTGGAGCGTCGCGCAGCAGAGCGGGCTGATCGCTGCGTCCCGGCAAGCCGCGTGCCGCAGAAGACGTGTGGCTGTAATTCGCCGAGACGCCCAATCCACCCATCACGCTCGGCAGATACGCCATGCGCTGCTCGAACCCGATCTCGAATCCCTGCACGTAGGCGCTGCCCGCGTTGATGGGTTGTGTCACCAGAACGTTGGTACCGGCAGGAACGTGCGGAAAAGTTGCAGTGGAGTAGAACTGCTCGTAAGCAATTGGATTAGTGAGGTCCTTGTAGAAGTAGCCAGCCTGCAGCAAACCCGTATGGCTGAAGGTCCGCTCGTAAAGCAGGTCGTAGTTGTTGGCCTGCTCTGCTTTCAGGTTAGGATTCCCAATACTGATCGTCACCGGAGTCTGATCCAAGGTTGGCTGGCTGACCGCGGCCGAAATGTCCTGCGGATCGGGGCGCGCCAAGCCGCGGCCGTATACCAGCCGAAGATCCGAGTCCTTGTCGAGCGCAAATCGTAGCGATGCGCTTGGCAGGATGCTCGTATAGTCGCCGCCAGCCTTGTACGAGAGCGCGTTCGCGGTTTCGTCGAAACTCGTCGTATCCACGTGCGTCGCTTCAATCCGCAGCCCTGCCACCAACCGCACGCGGCTCGCGAGCTCAATCGTGTTCATCACGTAACCAGCGGGAATCCGCTCGATCAGGTCGTAGTTGTTTGAATTCGGCAGCGAGTCTTCGTTGAAATCGAGCTGACTCTTGTTCGATTCCACCCAACCCTTAAGCTTGCCCCAATCTGTCACCGCTGGGTATTTGCCGCCATACGTGCCGTCGTAGTAAACCGGATCGCTGAACGTGCTCTTCCACTCTGGATGCGCTGCGTTTGCCACAGGAATGGGATTTCCGCTGTCGTCATTCGGCACCGTGTACCAGATGTTGTGCGTGTTATCGAACTTGTGCGCGTTACGGATCTTTGCGCCGAACTCGATAGTGCCATAACGCGTACCAAGATGATATTGCCGACCATAAGACCCCGACGCCTCCAGGTTCAGCTGCGCGCTCAATCCGTAGGTGGGATAGTCGAATTCGACAAAGCCGTAGTTATTCGTGTCGAAGGCATTGTCGGCAGCGGCAACTCCACTCCCGATACATCCCGTCCACCCCGGCCGATTTACGCTCACTCCAGGCACGTTCACGCACTGCGCAGCGGGGTCGCCCATCCATTGATAGCTGGCTCCACCGCCGCCGCCCAACGACCGTGAGCGCGAAACCGATGCGTTCCAGACAATCGTGTTCGAACCGAAGAGATGCTTGCCTTCGAGATTCAGACTGCCGATGGCCATGTTAGGACGGCGCCAGTCCTGGCTGTATTGCGGAGCCCCTCCATCGTTCGTCGTAAACGCCCACTTGTTGCCCCAGTTGCGAAAGTTGGAGTAGAGGCCCCGGAGTGATACGCTCGAACCCTCGCTTAGCTTGTAGTCAATGCTGCCTGTGCCTCCCCAGCGAGTGCGGTTGTAGATGTAGTCGCGGAAATCCATGCTGTCGTAGTGAGGCGACGCATCTCCCGCCGTAGGCACTGGCTCGATATCGTTGATGCCGCGGCCGTTGTAATCATACGTGCCTCCTACCAGCACTCCTAGCTTTTTGCTGGCCCCGAAGCGCTTTCCCAACGTCCCGCCATACTGGTCGACGTCGCGGCCGCCAATGATGTGGGTGTATCCGCCCACTCCGTAAAGAACAATTGTTGGCGTGTCGCTCGCCGTCTTCGTGACCAGGTTCACTGATCCGCCAATGCCGTCCGCATCCATGTTCGCCTGCAGAGTCTTGTTGATTTCAACGGAGTCCACGAGGTCAGAGGCGATGGTGTCGAGTTTGATCTGGCGCACGCCTGATTCCGGCGACGGAATCGACACGCCGTCTACCATCGTGTTGCTCAGGCGCGGTTCGGTTCCGCGAATCTGCACGTACTTGCCCTCGCCTTCATCGCGCTCGATCGAGACCGACGGCATGCGGCCCAGCGCGTCGGCAATGTTTGCGTTCGGCAACGAAGTGATGACATCGGCAGGCAGCACCTGCAGAATGTTTTCCGCAGCAAGAGTGCGGTTTATAGCCTCCGCCTCGCCTCGCGGACGATCTGCCGTGACTTCCACGTCATCGGATGCTGACGCAACCTGGAGTTTCGCGTCAAAGTGAGCCGCCTGGCCCGGAGCTACCGTAAGAGTGCCCGTGTAAGGAGCAAATCCGACGTAGGTGACCGTCACGCCATAGGTTCCTGCAGGAACATCCGTGACGGTGAACTCTCCCTGGCCATTGGTCGTGATTGGCCTGAGTTGTGGCTTCATTGCGATCTTGGCGCCCTGCAGGACTGCGCCCGCTGGATCCTTGACCACACCCTCGATTACTCCCTTTCCGGACTGACTGAATGCTGCCGTCGCGGTCAGAAAGCAAATCAAAAGGACGGAACTCAAACAAAGTTTACGCATGGCTCTCCTTGTCCCCGAGACATGAAGCTGGGGCCTATACGGAGACTAGGTGGTGAATTCTTAATGCAGTCTTAAGGTTGATCCCGATTCACGAGCGTTTCATCAACGATTCATCGCGCATTCTCAATTCGACGATTTGAGCCATCACCGAGCCGTTCAGATGCCACCGCGCGCTCGATTTACGCTGCCGTCCATTTCCGGACAGTTTTACAACCCTTCGAACAAGTTCGCTTCTTTCCATGACTCGTGCCGCATTCATAACCCCTTGCTGCTGCTCGAATTAGCTGATCGCGCATTTGGCTCCCTACGTGCTTTGCCATTGTTGGACGGTCCTGAGGAACTGCATGTCGATTCTTGATCTCAAGTTTGCCCTACGCCAACTGCGCAAGTCGCTCGGCTTCACCATCACCGCCATCCTCATGCTCGCGTTCGCCATTGGCGCCACCACCGCGATCTTTTCCATTGTCGAAGGCGTCCTGCTGCGCCCCCTTCCGTTCCCTGATTCCGATCGCCTGATGGTGCTCTCCGATCACCTGCAAGGTGTTGAAGTAGGCGGTGGGGGTGACGAAGTCGGGGTGACGGTACCCGACATCAAAGCTTACACGCGCGACACGCGCGCCTTCACCGCTTTGGGCGGATATCAGGGCGCAGCTTACGAACTCTCCGGCACTGGCGATCCAGCGCAGGTGAATGCCTCGCGCCTCACCGCGGGAGTCTTCAGTGCGCTTGAAGTCGCGCCAGAACTTGGCCGCGTCTTTACCGCGGATGAGGACGAGCATCATCAGCAGGTGGTTGTACTGAGCGATGCGACGTGGCGCAACCGCTTCCATGCGGATTCGGCAATCATCGGATCCAAAATCCTGCTTGATCGCAAGCCTTACATTGTCATCGGCGTCATGCCCCGCGGATTTGAATTTCCACTGATCCCCGGGCAACTGAATCGCTCCGAACTCTGGGTCCCCATGAGTTTCCGACCTGACGAACTTGCACCGACGGCTGCGGCCAATTGGAGCTATCAGATGATCGGGCGTCTCAAGCCGGGCATCTCTCCCACGCAGGCGCAAAGCGATGCTGACCGAGTGGCGCAGGAGATCATGCGTGGATATCCCGCCATGATGGCCAATCTGCACATCAACGCCCTTGTCCGGCCTTTGCAGAACGACACTGTCCAGCAATCGCGATCCCTGCTGCGCACATTGTTTCTCGCAGTTGCCGTCGTGCTGCTTATTGCCTGCTTCAACCTCGCCGGATTGATGCTGGTCCGTGCAATTCGCCGTCAGCGCGAAGTTGCGGTTCGTCTCGCGCTGGGCGCGCGCGCGTCGGCCCTGGTTCGTCAGGCCGTCCTGGAAAGCCTGATTCTCAGCTTCGGCGGCGGAGTGCTCGGACTGATCCTCGCCGCCGTCGCACTTCGCGTGGGCAAGAGCATGCTGCCTGGAATCTCTGCCGCGCGTGAATGAGATTTCGCTGAGCTGGCAGGTCATCGCTCTTCGCATTAGGCCTGGCCATCGTGACAGGACTCGTCTGCGCGCTCGCGCCTGCCTTCGCGGCGATCCGCACCAACGTGAACAGCAACCTGAAAGAAGGCGGCCGCACCGGGAGCGCCGGCGGTGGACATGCGCGTCTTGCGCTCAACGCTGGTTGTCGCCGAAATCGCCATCGCCCTGGTGTTGCTCACCGCTTCTGGCTTGCTGCTGCGCAGCTTCGACAAGATGCGCGCCGTAGATCTTGGCTTCACTCCGCAACATGTCACCACGGCTGCCTATTCACTGCCCCAGCTGCAATACTCCAAGCAATCGCAGATCGACACTTTCAATCGTGAACTGCTGCAGAAGCTCAGCCAGCTTCCCGGCGTTCAGTCCGTCGGACTGACAAGCATGTTGCCATCCCAGGGTGTGCATAACAACCAGACCTTCGTCGTCGATGGATATGTGCCACCGCCAGGCGCGACCATGAACCTCGCGACGGTCACCCAAGTCATCGGAAACTTCTTCTCCAGCCATGGGCATCCGCCTTGAGCGAGGGAGATTCTTTACCGAGGCTGACCACGCAGGAACGCAGCTGGTGCTGATCGTGAACCACAAATTTGCGCAGCACTACTGGCCCAACCAGGACCCCATTGGCAAGCGCATCCGCATCGGCACACAGCAAATGCAAACGCCATGGCTTACCGTCGTGGGCGAAGTCTCTGACACGCAACTCCTCTCGCCAGACAATCCGGCGACGGAACAGTACTACATGCCCGTCGACCAAGCGGAAGACGCCGTCGGCTCGCTCGCCCAGCCGGGAGACCTCAACGGCAATGGCGGCTACATCGCGCTGCGCTCGGCCGTTCCACCGGAACAAATGGAGAATGCACTTCGCGCCACGGTTCGCTCTCTCGATCCCCTGCTGCCTCTCACGCAGGTGCAGACCATGGAACAGGTAGTTTCCGATTCCGAAGCATCCCGCCGCTTCAACACCGTGCTGATCTCGAGCTTCGCCTTCGCCGCCGTTCTGCTCGCGATTCTCGGCATCTACAGCGTCATCGCCTTCTCCGTCGCATCGCGTGTGCAGGAGATGGCAATCCGCATGACGCTGGGCTCGCAGCGCTCGGCGATCGTTCGCCTCGTCATCGAGTCCGGCGCAAAGCTCGCCGCTATCGGCTGCGTCATTGGATTGGCGGGCGCCGCCGCGGCCTCAGGACTCCTGCGATCGATGCTGTTCGGCGTAAGCCCGTTCGACCCGCTGGTCATGACCTTCGCCGCGATCGGTGTGCTTCTGCTTGCCGTTGCTGCATCCACGCTGCCGGCTCTGCGCGCAGCCTCCATCGACCCCATGCAAGCATTGCGCGGCGAGTAGTCAATCGTCTCGCTAAAAGCGGGTGCCTTGGTCTCGATTTTGAGAACCAGGTTCAATTCAGCTCATCTTGCTATTTACCGCGTATTACTGTCGCGCCTCGAACCGCCGAAAGAAACTCTTCTCGAGATAGTGCGGCTTCTCCGCATCATTCGCCACCGCCCTCGCCAGATCAGCGAAGAATGCATTGAACTGCGCCGCCGCTACCAGATCCACCGGTTGATTCAGGTCATCATCCGTCGAGTGATACCGTTCCGCCAGCCATGCACGCCATGCTTTGTACTCGGGCGATCCTGCCGTCCAGCCAAACTTCATCGCCAGCGCCGGCACACCCGCCTGAACAAAACTGTACTGATCCGTGCGCACAAAAGAGTTGCGATCGGGCTCGGGATCGCCGGCAATCTCAATGTGATGCGCCGCGCCCACTTCACGCGCCGCATCGCCCAGCGTCGACTGCTCCAGTCCCTGCACATGCAGTTTCTTCAGCGGGAAGATCGGCATGAACATGTCGAGATTCAGATCGGCAATAATGCTGTCCGCCGGAACTGTGGGATGCCCCGCAAAGTAGCGCGACCCAAGCAGCCCCTTCTCCTCGGCAGTGAACACCAGAAACAGAACGGATCGTTTCGGCCGCTCACCATGCGCGTAGCGAGCGCGCCGTTTCCAGCACCGTCGCCACACCGGAGGCATCATCCATTGCTCCCGCGTACACCGTCTTGCCGTGAATCGGCGCGCCTACGCCAAGATGATCCAAATGCGCCGACACAATGACGTATTGCGATTTGAGAGCAGGGTCTGCGCCCTCCAGCACTGCAGCGATATTCGGTGATTCGACGCGTGCATTTTCGGTCACCACCACCGCGTGCACGCTCTTCGTCAACGCAAAACGAGGCAGCGGCTTCTGCGCATCAGCCAGCGCGAGAATGTCCGCGAACCTGTGGCCGCTGCCCTCGAACAGCTTCTCAGCCTTTGCTGGATTGAACGTGGCCGTAAATAACTCGCCATGATCGTCAGCCAGTGCCGTGTGCCGCTCGCCCACAGCCGCGTCCCCCTCCATCGCCGCCAGCCTCATTCCGGGCTGCGATGCGCTTGATTCAATCCGCTGCCATCCGAAATCCATGGACTTGGGTGTCGGAATCGAGATCAACCCCACAGCTCCGGCCGCCCTGATCGCACGAATCAAAGGTGCAGTGCGCGCGTACGATTTCAGCGGCCCCGGCAGATCGGCGGGGCCGCCGTTCACCACCACGACAATCTTGCCCTTCAGTGCAGCGCGCCGCAGCTCCTTCGAGTCGAAATCGTCATAGCCGGACTCCGGCAAATTCAGCCCGTATCCGATAAACACCAGCGGCGCTTCGATGCTATTCGGTTGCTGCATCCGTGTCCCAAGAATGGCATCCTCGCCAATTTCAAGCTGCGAATCTCTTCCGTCCGTGACCAATGCCAGCGACGACTTGCTTGTGATCACGCGCTGCACATCGAAGTGCACTGGCTGATACCATCTTCCGTTCACGCCCGCAGGCTTCAGTCCCCACTGCTTGAACTCATCGACCACATAGGCTGCGGCTTTCAGATACTCAGCGCTCCCGGTGAGTCGGCCTTTCATCGCCGGATCGGCCAGCACGCGCACATGCGCCCACCACTGCTCGCCGCGCGCTTGATCGCCGCTTACCGTCGCGCTGTGATCCTGGGCAAGCGTCGTAACACACACGAGCAAAAGGGCAAGCCGCACGCCGCATGGAACGCCATCCGATTCTCATCCGCATCACCGTTAGTCGTGAAATCAGCAGAGCGCGCAGCGCCGCGAGGGGAAGTGATGCTTTCGCGCGCTCAACTGCTTCTTGGAAAGGTAGCTTATCCCTCGGCGACAGCACAACGAAAGAATCGTGACATAGGCGCTGCCCGCTATTCCGCCCTCAACGCACGCACAGGATTAATGGTCGCTGCGCGCCGAGCAGGCACAAGGCTCGCTACCAGCGCACAAACCGCCAAGGCTGCCACCGATCCGCACAGCACTATAGGATCCCATCCCTTCACCTCATAGAGTTGCGAAGCGATCAGCCGCGCACAACCGATCGATGCAGGAATTCCAATGGCCAGTCCGATCAGGATTTGCACGAATGCTCCCCGCAACACCATCGCCACCACCTGCGCGCGATTCGCACCGAGCGCAATGCGGACACCGATCTCGCCTGTGCGACGCTCAACACCGTATGCTGTTACGCCATATAAGCCCACCGCCGCAAGTACCAGCGCAAGAATGCCAAACAACCCAGTCAACTGCGAAACCGAACGCTCCTGGTCCATGCGATCCGCAACCTGCTCCTCCATCGTGCGCATGGTTATGAGTGTCAAGTTCGAATCCACATCGGCAAATGCGCGGCGCACCTGCGGCTCCAGCCCCTGCATGCTGCCACGCAGTTCCAGCACCACGGCTTCAATCAAATGCGAACGGTCTTCGATCATCTGCGACATTGCCGTGTTGTAATGACCCCGCTGGGCCAGCGGCACAAAGAGAAGCGGCATCCGCCAATGGCCGCTCGGATCGGTGTAGTTCGCCGTGCGAACCACTCCCACAATCTCGAACATCCCGCTGTACTGCTCATCGTTCATGCCAAAATGGGTGCCAATCGGTTCCTCTCCAGGCTTGAAGAATTTCTTCACAAACGCTTCATCGACCACCGCAACATTCGGAGTCGAAGCTGTGTCCTGTTCCGAGATGCTGCGCCCGCGCAGAATACGCTGCCCCATCAATTCCAGGTAGCCGGCGCTCACCCGATCCCACGACGAGGCATTGTCCCCATTCACATCGACCTTGCCTTGCCCCTGGCGCGCAATCATCGCGTCCCAGTTATTCGTGAAAGGCGAATACATTCCCATTGCCGCGTGCTTAACGCCAGGAATCTGCTCCAACCGCTGGCGCAGCGCGCGATAAGTCGCGTCTAGCTTTTCCGGTGAATAGGAAGAGAAGGGAGCGTTGACGCGCAGGCTGACCCGGTGATCGGTTTCGAATCCGAAGTTCTGATGCTCCATCTTCATGAGGCTGCGCGTCAGAAGGCCCGCGCCCGTCAGCAACACCACAGACAACGTCGCCTGCACCACCACCAGCGCCTTCTGCGGCAGCGCGCGTCCGTCGCGGGTGCTGCGACCCGCGCCATGCAGCACTGAGGCCGGTTGGTACGCGACACAAACCACGCCGGTGCAGTTCCGAACAGAAGACCCGTCACCAGCGCCATGCCGAATGCAAACCCCAGCACCGCGAGCGATGGCTTCGCATCGATGGGAACGAAATGCGCTGAGTGAAATGCAAGCGCCACAATCAGCTTGACGCCCGCAAACGCAATGAGAATTCCCGCCGCGCCGCCAAGCACCGCGAGCACCAGGCTCTCCGTAAGCGACTGCCGCACCAGCCGCATCTTTGTCGCGCCCATCGCCAGGCGTACCGCTGCTTGCGTGCCCCGCGCTGAGCCGCGAGCCAAAAACAGATTCGCCAGGTTCGCGCACGCAATCAGCAGCACCAGCCCGCAAACGACCATGAGGATGCGCAGGCTGCTCTTGTAGCCAGCCTTCATCTCTGCCACACCGCCGCCCGCAGGAACGATGTTTACGTTCTCGGTTGGAAGCACTTTCTTCAGCTGATCGAGATACTGCGGATACTCCGCACCCAGCTCACGCAGCAGCCAGTCGCGGGTGATAGTCGTAAACCGCGCGGCCATGCCGTCCGTCTTCGCATCCGGCTTCAGCCGCCCAATGATCCGCAGCCATGCCAGCGGCGCTTTCAGCACGGTGTTCTGACCGGCAAGCAACGGCTCCTGCTGCAGCGGTACGAAAATCTCCGGAGGATCGCTGCGCAATGTTTCGCCATAGAACCCGGGCGGCGTGATCCCCACAATCGTGAAGGAATGCCCATCAATCAGAAACACTGACCCCACCACCTTCGGATCCGATCCGTACTCCTGCTGCCACACGCGATGGCTCAACATCGCTGCCGGCGCCGCAGCGGGTTGATCGTCAGACTGCAGTCAACGTGCGCCCCGCGTACGCCTGCACGCCGAATGTTGCGAAATAATTTCCCGAAACGTACTCACTGCGCAGCGGCTTCGCGGGCTCATTGCTCTCGGCGCGCCGCACGCTGAAGCTTGAAAACCAGGATTCAAATGCCGCCGTCTGCTCAAACTCCGGAGCCTCCGCGGCAATCCGCTGGTACAGCGTATAGGGGAAAAGCCCCCACTCTTTCTGCGGACCGATCTGCCCGCAGCAGTTCATCCCGGAACCTACACGATAGAGCCGCGACGGATCGGCGACCGGCAGGGACTTCATCATCACGCTATCGATCAGGGAAAAGATGGCGGTTGTCGCGCCAATTCCAAGCGCCAGGGTCAGCATCGCTGTCAGCGTAAATACCGGCGACATACGCATCTGCCGCAACGCATAGAGAACATCCTGACGCAACGTACGCATCGCAACCCTCTCATGACCTTCATGCGGGGAATTGCAATGAATATACGCTCAGCGAGTACGACAATGTTCCCTCTTTTGGAATGGTCGGAATTGTCACGCATCTCGAGCTTGGTCCGTGCATTTTGCCGACAGGAACCGCTCAGGATTTTCGTATAACAAACTTATCTCGCCCCTAATGTGCCAGACTTTCCCGACGGGAAAGCAATGGCCAACATCGACTCTGATCGACGTCAGGCCGTCTCCTTGCTTTCGCCCGGATGCGCAGGGAAGCCGCCACAGCGCGCACCCCAGCTCTGCCGGAGCTTCTCGCGCTCTTCGGGGCTCATCTTGTCCCACTTTTCCCTGCGACCGCGCCGTCCGCGATTGCCTCCGCCCGCGCCCCAACTGCCAAATAGAATGCGGCTGAGAAGGAGCAAGCCGAGAGCTTGCCAGAAGGTGATCATGTGCAGGCCGAAAATCGGCGGCAGAAGCCAATTCCACAGGTGCATTACCAGTTCGCCAAACAGCCACACGAAAAGCACAATGGCCGGTGGAGCAATCAATGCAATCCATAGCTTTTTCATGACGTCCCTCATCTCTCAAATCAACTCGTCGTGAATGGTCTGTAATCGCCCGCGCAGATGCAGCACAGCGTAGCGTTTGCGCGAGAGCAGCGTGTTCACGCTCACGCCGGTCTCTGCCGCGATTTCTTTGAAACTGCGGCCTTCCAACTCATGAGCCACAAAAACATCGCGCTGCTCCGCGGGCAATTCCGCCAACGCCTGCTGTAGCTCCTCGAGCAGAAGAGTGCGGATGTACTGCACCTCGGGACCTGCCTCCCGTGACGGCAGCAGATCTTCCACATCGAGCAAATCACCCTCCTCATCTTCCTGCGAGGCGTCGCTGAAGGCTTCTGGCCTTTTCTTGCGAAAGAGGTCGGTGATGCGGTTGCGCGCCACCCGGAAAAGCCAGCCAGTAACGAACTCGATCGGCATTAGCAGGCGATACGCTTCAACCAGTTCGGCAATAACGTCCTGCAGAAGGTCATCAGCGTCAGCGTCGTTCGCCACCCGGCGGCGGATAAAGCTGCGCAGCCGGGGCCGCTCCTTGGCGATGACATCCGCGATTTGCCGGTCTTGCTCGATCATCGCAATCATGCTCGATGGCCCACTCCATCTACTCAGCTAGACGAATGAAGACCGCAGATATTGTAGAGAGTAATGCGAGAGGATGACGATTTGGCACTGTGACGTGCGGCAATTGTCCAACTGCGCTCTCATAACCCCTGAGCGGCCGCCTCTAACTGCAACCTTCCGGCTATTACCACCCGCCTGGGGGTGATGGCGATCAGCCTTTACACGCGCCATCCTTGTCCTGTTCCACGCTGAATCGGAAGAAAGCGAGAGGGATCATGTTCGGTTTGGTGATGGCGTTCGTTGTTGTGCTCATAACGGTTGTCCCGCCGTTTGCGGTCATGGCCACGGCAAGGTCGAAATCCCGGCGCAGGTAGCCTTGGAGTTCGGAGATTCGCTTCGTGACTGAACGCAGCAATTCGGGCCGACGTCGGATGAACGAAATCTGGATTGCAGCCGATCAGTCGAGCGACCGCGAACCCAGGAGGTGCAATCGTGAACAGATCCACGAAAGCCGGAATTGCCAGCGTGGCCCTTTTTGCCAGCATCTTCATTCCGCCCTATCGCGAGTGGCGCGCGTCGATTAGCTTTGCCTGCGCCGTGTTGTCGTGCGTTCTGGGCACACTGGCTGCCACCAGCGGACGGAGATGGTGGCTCGTCATCCCGGCGTCCATCGTCGGCCGCATTCGCGCTCGATCTCTACCTCGTGATCTACACGTTATAGCCACTTACGCTTTTCTCGCTGCCCAGAGACAGTCGCAGCAATCCCTAACTCAAAACTACGAACTCTGAACTAGGAACTCCGCGCCTTTAGCCCTAGTTCGCGCATGGCGATCTGCAAGTCCGCCCAAGCTTCTTTTTTCTGACGCGGATCCCGCAGCAGGAAAGCCGGATGGTAGGTCACTATCAGCTTGCTCCCACGGAACGAGTGAATCCGCCCGCGAAGCCCGGCCAAGGGCTGGCGCTGGCCCAGAAGATACGTGGCCGCCGTGGCTCCTAGCGCAACAATCACCTCGGGCCGCACCACGTCGATCTGACGGAATAAGAACGGCGAGCACGTATTGGCTTCGTCAGGTTCAGGCGTGCGGTTCTGCGGCGGCCGGCACTTGACCACGTTGGCGATGTAAACGTCCTCCCGCTTCAGCCCCATCGCCGCGATCATGTTGTTGAGCAACTGCCCGGCGCGGCCCACGAAGGGCAGCCCCTGCGCGTCCTCATCAGCACCGGGTCCCTCACCCACAAACAGAAGCCGGGCGTTCGGGTCGCCATCCGCAAACACGATCTTGTTCCGTCCTTTATGCAGCGCGCATCTGGTGCACTCACCCATGTCTTCACGGATGAGTTCAAGAGCGGACGCCCGGTCTGAGCGTGCGACCTCCGGTGCGACCGGTGGCAGGGCTTGCATGGGCATGCGGCGTGCGATGGGTGTTCCCTCCTGAGAATCTTGTTCGGTGACCCGACGAGCTTCCTGGCCAGTTGCGATTTCTGGCTCAGATCCTGGGCAAATCGTTCGCGTCGGATCCACAACGCGGCGATAGAAGTCAGTGAGCCCGAGATCTCGGTAGAATCGTAGACGCACCTCAAGAGCATCGCGGATTGCGTGGTCGATTGAAGGCACTCCCCTACTCCACGATGATCCGGCGGCGTATGTTGGCCGGCGCAACAGACTCGTTAAGAACTCTCTCCTGCGGTGGAGTTTCTTCGTCAACCTCGAACACCAGTGGGCGCGGCCGACGCAGTGCAGAAATCTCGTCGAGGATCCGGTCGGCAAGCCTGCGCTTGGTCATCTCCGGAAGCTCGATGGACGTTGAGGCCGTAAGAAACGTTGCCGCATTGCGGTCGGAATCAATGCCAACTCCCTTCGCCGGAGACATCGTTGACGACGATGGCGTCGGCCCCCTTGCGCAACAACTTTGCGCGGCCGTTCTCCATTCGATTTTGGGTTTCGGCAGCGAAACCGATGATAAGTTGACCAGGCCGGCGCTGCTTTGTTACCTCGGCCAGGATATCTTCGGTCGGCGCAAGCTCCAGGGTCATGGGGCCCGAGCGCTTGAGCTTTTGCTCGGAGACGCTTACAGGCCGATAGTCTGCGACGGCTGCAGCCTTGATGATCATGGTGGCTTCGACCATCAACTCCAGCACCGCTTTGCGCATCTCTGCGGCCGTGGTGACGCGTACCACTTCACACCGCGCCGGGGGATGCAGCGCTGAAGGACCGCTGATGAGAATCACTTTGGCGCCGCGGCTTTGCGCCGCATCTGCCAGCGCATAACCCATCTTGCCGCTCGAGCGGTTGCCGATGTAGCGAACCGGATCAAGCGCCTCGCGCGTGCCACCGGCCGTCACCAGCACCGTTTCACCAGCCATGTCGTTGCGACGGCCCATGGTATGGAAAACGACGTCGGCGATGGCCTCAGGCTCCGCCATACGCCCCGCGCCCACCATACCGCAGGCTAGGTCGCCAGTGCCAGGTTCTATGACGCGTACGCCCCGATGGCGCAGAATGATCCAGGTTGGCCTGCACTGCCGGATGCTGCCACATGTTCACGTTCATCGCCGGAGCTACCAGAACAGGCGCGCGCGTTGCAAGATACATGGTTGTAAGAAAGTCGTTGGCGATGCCGTGCGCAAATTTGGCGAGGATATCGGCGGTGGCCGGCGCGACCACAAGTGCCTCTGTCCACTGCGCCTCTCCGATATGCTCGATCGAGGATTCGTACGTGGACTCATCGTTATCGGAGTCGTCCCACAGGTTGCTGATCACTTTGTGACCCGTGAGCGCAGAAAACGTCAGGGGCTGCACGAAGCGGGTTGCCGCTTCGGTCATCACCACGTGCACTTCCATGCCGCGCTGCTGCAGCGCGCGAACCAGTTCCGCTGCCTTGTATGCCGCAATGCCGCCGGAGACCCCGACCGTTACCCGCATATCTTCGATTGTAGTCCGATTCGCTTTAGCATGGTGGCAGATGTCATCGCGCGCCAGTAAGACGCACCTTTGCAAATGATCGCCGCATTGACCGAACGCTCTGGTTACCCGCGCGGAAGGTGATGAGATTAAAGGATCGGAATACCGGTCTCCGCCACCAGCGGCTTTACAACCGGCTGTTCTTTCTTGACGTAAGAAATCTTGCCCGCGTCGATTTCATCCTGTGCAATGCGGCATGCCTTCGTTGAACGGCTGGCGACGAGCGCTGCTGAGCCGCTCTGGATCTGACGTGCGCGACGGGCTGCCACAAGAACCTTGCGGTAGTTCGAATCGAAGCTGGTTTCAATCGTCATCGGGATCCTCTCCAAAGGGAAGTTGTTGCTGGCCGGAGCCGCCTTCGATGCCGAAGGCTTCCAGCACAGGCCTGAGCCGCTCCCGCGAGTTCGATAACCGGCAACCCGCGGCGACCTCCAGCACCCTGCTCGAACGATATGCAATCGGCTCGGCGTTGCGATAGTACCGCTCGCTCAGCACGATAGCCTCAAGTTGCGCTACTGCCCGGTCAAGGATGTCGTTGATGAGAATATAGCTGTATTCACGATAATTCTCAATTTCCTTGATGGCCTCCGAGAGCCTCCGGTAAAGTTCCGCTTCATTTACAACACCTTCCGCGCGGCTCCGGTTGCGGAGCCGTGTGCGCAGCTCCTTCGGCGTTGGCGGCAGCACAAAGATGCTGACTGCCTCCGGCATCATTGCGCGGACCTGCGCTGCACCCTGCACATCGATGTCGAGAAGCAGATCATGCCCCTCGCGCCTTGCTTCATCGAGAGACCCACGCGCGGTTCCATAGTAGTTGCCAAAAACCTCGGCATGTTCCAGAAACTTGCCTTCCGCTATCATGCTCTCAAACTCATCCCGACTGGTGAAATAGTATTCGCGCCCGTGCTCCTCCGATCCGCGCGGCGGCCGCGTTGTCCAGGAGATCGAAAAATCAACGTCCTTCACCTGCTTGCGTAGCTCGCTGACCAGCGTGCTCTTGCCTGACCCCGACGGCGCCGAAATGATAAATAGAATTCCTGCCACGCGCTTTATTCCCTTTCATTCTTCGATCCGCTTATACCGCTACTCCGCGTTCTGAATCTGCTCGCGGGCTTTTTCGATATCGGCCTTCATGGCCAGGCCCAGTTCTGTGATGCGCGTCCCTTTGCCGCCCACTCCACCTGTCTTCGAGAGCAACGTGTTGGCCTCGCGATTCATCTCCTGCAGCAGAAAGTCCAGCTTCTTGCCCACTTCACCCCCTGCGGTCAGCAACTCGCGAAAGTGGCCGATATGCGTGACCATGCGCTCCAGTTCTTCCGAGATGTCGCTGTGGTCCACCAGCACCGCCACCTCTTCCAGCAGTCGCTGCCGGTTGAACTCGTTTCCAGTCGCCGCAATCAGCCTTTGTGTCAGGCGTTCCTGGTAGCGCTGTTCTACTTCAGGGCGCAGCGCGGCTACTCCGTCCACTGCTTCGGCCAGGCGAGTCAGGCAGGCGCGCAAAATACCCTCGAGCGATTCGCCTTCGCGCGACCGCATCACTTTCAACTCGTCAAGCAGAGGCCCGATCTCGCGCCCAACGCTTTCGGTCAACGCGGCAACATCTTCTTCCGAGTTATTGCGGGTCTCGGACTGCAGGGCTCCCGGCATACGCAGAGCCACGTTCAAATCCGGCTCACCCTTCATCCGGAATTCCTTCGAAGCTTGCTTGAATGCATCGATATACCCGGCTACCATCTCGCGGTTATAGCCCGCCTTCTGCTGTGCCGAACGATCGACAGAGAGGGTCAGTTCCACGTGTCCCCGAACCAGGTTCTCTTTGAGCACGCGACGCAGTTCCATCTCCAGTGCATCAAACCCTACTGGCAGCCGCAACTGTATGTCGAGAAAGCGATGATTTACGCTCTTTACGCTTAGCGTGTAGCCAAGCTGATCATGTACGCGCACCTGGGTACGGGCAAATCCGGTCATCGAGTAAATAGGCATGCTTACTTTTCCTCTGCCTCTGCCCAGAGCGTTGGCTGCAAGAGCCGCTCAAGGGCTTGTGATTCGTTCTCAACAGAATCTTCCTGCTCGGGCAAATCCATAAACTGCAGTTGATAGAGTCGCTGGTAGGTGGGTGAAGAGGTCAGGAGTTCTTCGTGGGAGCCGATAGCGGTAATGCGGCCCCGTTCCAGCACTGCGATGCGATTGGCACGGCGGATCGTTCCAAGCCGATGTGCAATCACCACTACCGTGCGGTTCTGCATCAGGTTTGACAATGCGGCTTGCACCAGCGACTCGCTCTCGGCATCGAGCGCCGAAGTGGCCTCATCGAGAATCAGAATCGGCGCGTTCTTGAGAATGGCGCGCGCAATCGCCAGTCGCTGCTTCTCTCCGCCCGAGAGCCGGAAGCCCTTCTCCCCAATTACAGTAGCGTAGCCCTGCGGCATGCGCATGATGAAGTCGTGTGCAAGGGCATTGCGTGCCGCCTGTTCCACCAACTCGTTCTTAACATCGGGCTGACCGTAGGCAATGTTGTTCCGCACTGTGTCGTTAAAGAGAATTGTTTCCTGCGAAACCTGCGCAACCTGCCGGCGAAGCGAACTCAACGTCATCTCGCGAATGTCATGCCCATCAATGACAATGCGGCCGGAGGTCACATCGAAGAAGCGCGGAATGAGGTTGACAAGCGTCGACTTCCCTGCACCGCTGGGACCTACAAGCGCCAGCAGTTCACCGGAGCGGACTTCGAGGTCAACGTTATGCAGAATCTGCTCCTCGCCCTTCTCGGTGGAATAGGAGAAACCAACATTTTCAAACCGGATCGAGTTCGAAAACTGCGCCATCGCCGCCGCATGCGATCGCTCCTTCACATCATCCTTGGTATCGAAGAAACCAAAGATCGAAGATGAAGCCCCCATTGCCTGCTGGAAGCTGTTGTAGAAATATGCGAATTTCCGCACCGGATCGTAAAGCTTGAACAACAGAAAGATGAACGCGCCAAACAACCCCATCGTCATGCGGCCGTGCTGGATCTCATTGCGGCCGATCAAAAGAAAGAGCGCGATGGCGATGGCGCCGATCGTATCCATCAACGGCGAACTGATCGACTGGATCCGCACATTGCGCAGGTTTGCTCTGAATAGCCGCTTGGCCGCGCGCTTGAAGCGAAGGATCTCCCAGATCTCGGTGTTGAACGCCTTCACGATCCGATTGCCCGTGACCGTTTCATGCAGAATGTTCTGAATCTCTGCCAGCTTGTCTTGCCCGGTGCGCGTCCGCGTGCGCACTTCCCTTCCAATCTTGCGCGCCGACGTAATCACTACCGGGACGAACAGCACGAGCGCCCAGCTCAAATGTCCGCCGAGCCGAATCACAAAAATGATCCCCACCAGAAACGTAAAGAATTGCTGAAGAAATTCGCCGATCACCGAGCTGAGCGCCAGTTGCACCCGATCCACGTCGTTAATGAGCGTAGAAAGAATGGTCCCCGTTGCGTGCTTATGGAAGAAGCTCGACGAACGGCGAAGCGTGGCCTCGTAGAGGTGATTCCGTAGATCGGTAATCATCCCCAGCCCGGCGTAGTTCACTAGGTAAGTGCCGAGATAGTCGCACACTCCCTTCGCTATCGTCGCAGCAATGATCGATGTTGCGACAACCGTCCACGCATTATGCATGTGCAGGAAGTGCGGTACAAATGCCCGCAGATCGAAGTGCCATCGGCTGTTGTGAAGTCCCAGAAAGATCGGGCCTTCAGGTGCGCTGGGTTGAAGCACCTGGTCGAAGACAGGCTGCAGCAGCAGAACGCGGAATGTGTCCAGGGCGCCAACCGCCGCCAGCAGGACAACGCCCAGCACCCATTGCAACGAGTAGGGTAGCCCATAGCGGATTAAGCGGAAGAAGCTGCTCATGCGGCCGGTTCCGCCAGCCCGCTGAAAAGCTGCCGGAAACCCCGGCCCTGCCAGCGATGTTCAGGTTGGGTGCCCATCCCCACATTGTATCCGGGGCGCCGTCGACTGGCTCCCCGGGGCTGGGCCGCAGAACTCAATAGGCGTGCAGTTCCTGGATGGCCTTGAGAACCGTATCCGGCTGGGGCAGAATCGCGTCTTCAAGCACCGGCTGGTACGCCACAAAGGTATCCATCGCGCCAACGCGCTTCACCGGGGCGTCCAGATCGTCAAAGAGTTCATCGGCGATGCGGGCGGCAATCTCGGCGCCGTATCCCCAACTCAGCATGTCCTCATGCGCCACAATCACCCGGCTGGTCTTGCGCACCGACGTCGCAATCGCGTCCCAGTCATACGGGCTCAGAGTGCGCAAGTCGATCACCTCAACTTCAATGCCCTTTTCGCGGCTGGCTGTCTGGGCCGCTTGAAGCGCGCGAGGAACCAGCGCCCCATACGTGATCAATGTCATGTGCTGCCCGGAACGGACGATCTTCGCTTTCCCAAACGGAATTGCAAACTCCGGCCCAGGATACGGCGCACGCCCGTACGACTCGCGATAAAGCCTCTTGTGCTCGAGAAAGAGCACCGGGTCATCGCAGCGAATCGCGGTACGCAGTAACCCGTTTGCGTCCAGCGCGTTCGATGGAAACACGACGCGTAATCCCGGAATATGGGTGAAGAAGCTCTCTCCCGATTGCGAGTGGTAGATAGCGCCGCCCGTCAGGTATCCCCCGATTGGTACGCGAACGACAGCCGGAGATGCCCACGCTCCGTTCGACCGCCAGCGCATCAGCGCAAGTTCATTATGAATCTGGTGGACGGCAGGCCAGATGTAGTCGAAGAACTGAATCTCCACAACCGGCTTCATCCCGCGAACCGCATACCCCACGGCACGCCCCACAATATTCGCCTCGGCCAATGGCGAATTAAACACGCGCTCCGAACCGTACTCCGCCTGAAGTCCCGACGTGAGCTTGAAAACTCCGCCCTTGCCCTTTACTTCGCTCAGCGCTTCTTCGCGGCTGGCATCCGCCACATCCTCGCCGTAAACAATGATCCTCGGATCGCGGCCCATCTCGTCGTACAGACACGCATTGATCAGGTCGGCCATGGTGCGCGGCCCGCTGCCCTTGGCGCTGGCGGACTTGCCAGGTCCAGCACCTGCCGCCTGAATTGTTTCCGTGGCAAAGTCGACGCGCGTCGAATCCAGATCTTCCGAATACACGTGCCGCGGAATAGTCGCAAGCTCGGGAAGCGGCGCCTCCAAAGCTCGTCCCGCCGCTTCTTCCGCTTCGTGCTCTGCTTCCTTTTCCAGTACGTTTATCTGCCCCGCAGTCAGAATCCCTTCACGCAGCAGCCGCGACCGCATCTTCGCAATCGGATCGCGCATGGCGTCTGCTTCCCGTTCAGCAGCCGATCGGTAAAGCTTGTCGTCGTCCGACTGCGAATGCGAATAAATGCGGATGCAGTGCCCGTGCACGAAGGCTGGTCCATGCCCTGCCCTGCAGTACTCAGCCGCCGTCTGAAATGCCCGCAGGCTCGCCTCGGCATCTGTGCCATCAATCTCATCAAAATGGAAATTCGGAAAATTCGCGACCAGGCGCGAAATGTTGCCGCCCGGCGTATTCACCTCGACTGGAACGCTGATCGCATAGCCGTTATCTTCAACCATGAAGATCACAGGCAACTTGCGATTCGAAGCTGTGTTCAGCGCCTCCCAGAACTCGCCCTGGGAAGTCGAACCTTCTCCGATACACGCCAGCACCACCTCGTCCCCGTGAAACTTGACGTCACGAAATGCACGATAATCCCCATCAACCCTGGCTGCGGCTTCGGGGTGGCGGGCGAAGTAGCGGCCGGCTTCGGCGCATCCCACCGCGTGCAGAATCTGCGTCGCCGTCGATGAGGAAGTGCTCACGATGTTGAGGGGCTCGCTGCTCCAGTGCGTCGGCATCTGGCGTCCCCCGCTGGCTGGATCCGTGCCCGCTCCTACCGCCTGCAGAAACATATCCGTCGGAGTCACGCCTAACGCCAGGCACAGCGTGCGGTCGCGATAGTAAGGGAAGAACCAGTCGTACCCTGGCTTCAGCGCCAGCGCCGCACCTACCTGCAACGCCTCGTGTCCCGCAGCCGAAACCTGAAAAAAGGTCTTCTGCTGCTTTTTGAGAAAGATTTCGCGGTCGTCGATCCGGCGCGACAAATACATGAGCCGATAAATCTGAATCAGCTCTTGTGAGCTCAGGCGGCCGCTAGCCGTCTGCGCTTGAGCGCCGGAAACCGCAAGTCCCATCTGTCTCACTCCAAGTTTCAGGATCTTTCGAGCTTTTTGAGTGTATATATTTCTACCGAAAGATTGTAGCAACCGTCACTGTCGGCCCGGACCACCCAATGGAATCGGTGTCAGACGAAACTCCGGACCGCCTCCAAACGATTGAGCCATCTTGGCTTTCACGCTATGGGCAAGCTTCTCGATCTCCCCAATTTTGTGCAATTCCTGGGGCGTCAGTTCATCCGTGGAGTTAGATGCGACTTCCGCGTCCAGCTGTCGAGCCAGTTTGAGCAGCTTGTCCGCGTCGGAAACCACGGACTTGTGACGTTCAATATTCAGCAAGCGCATTCGCTGTTCACCCCAGATAGAATTCGTCTCGATCGTCGTGTCCACGTCGTTCTGTGAGCGGGTGCCGGGAAGGCTCCCAAGGGGGCCTGCATTTGGAGATCCGTATTGCGCCCCTCCCTGCGTAGTCACGGCAAAAGCTACCACCGCAACTGCTGCGAACGCTGCGTTACGTCCCCCGCATGACCTTCATTCCACTCAGGCCTCCAGCCCTCAATCTGCACTCATGATCGGGTTCAATTTTTTCTTCACATCGTTGGCAGGAAACTCGATCATTTCGGCTTCCCACACCATGGCCGGCGTAAGCGTGCCGTCCTCAACACGAGCGCCTCTAACTTGGCCCCGAACTCTGCTTGATCTTCTCCCTGACAGTTTTTGCCAGCTTTTCAATCGCATCCGCCTTGCGAATCACCGTGAGCGACAAGGTGTCCTTGTTCGTCTTGTCCACCTCGGCTTTCAAGTCAACCGCCATCGCCAGAAGCTGCGAACTTTCGACCGAAATCTGCTTGCGTCGCTGGCCGTCTGCCGGAGATTGGGGCGGAAGATTCGACTCCTTTGCTCGCGGATTCACCCCGCCGTCAGCCTGCGCCTTGGAATTGCCTGGCGAGTCGGCCGGGGTCTGCGGAGCTCGCGCTTGGCCGCTCGCGGCCGGACGCCTCTCCAGGATGCCGCTCCTGCGCAAAGCACGTGAACGCAGCGGCAAACACCAGCCCAGCGCCGGCGCACCTCCACACGGAACCCGCCACTTGATGCGGTTTCCGGGATTTGGGCCGGAAGAAGTACCGAACTGGAAATACGTTGGGAGATTTGTCCGATTGCATCTGGTCCTCCTGGTCGAGGCGCATCTCTATTATCTGCCGCATCCGTTACATCGGCTGCAAGCAAAAACGAGTGTCTGGTTTCTTTAACGGCGCGTTAAATCGGTCCAAGTACCGGGGTCATTTGCATCTCTTCCTTGACATCCCGCGCGAGCTTTTCAATTGCTTTCACTTTGCTTTCAGCAGCAGGCGAACAGTCTTCGCCTGGGTTTCGATCCAGTTCCGCCTTCAGAGCAATGGCTAATGAAAGCAACTTCCTGCTGTCTTTCGCAATCTCTAATTCACGCTGCCTGTTGAATCCATCAATATTGACGTACAAACGCCTTCCGGAGAGACGGATCTGTGCATTTATCCGGGAAGCCGCATTGCTCAGATTCCAATGTGCTGTTCCCTGACCCGTCAAATCTACTGCGCCCTGTGTTCGTCCCAAGCTAGACGTGCCAGCAAGCAATAAAATTGCCACTGAGCCAGCAGATTTGCACAGTTGAACGTCTGATGCGCATTGTTTGGGAAAATTCGAGGCCAGATCTGGCGAAGAGTGAAGAATACCGTTCGAGTGATTCCATACAGTTCCTCAGCCCTGTTTCGATTCGAAGCCGCCATCGATCGCAGCTTCCTGAAGGGCCCGTCGGCAGGGCCAGCGCCCTATTCTGCAAAATATAGATACGGAAAAGAGGAGTTTGTATGCTTGCGTTTCTTCGTCACTGTGCACCTCGTGTGGTTCTGCAGATGGTCAATTTATGGGCAAGGTGCTCGATGAATGGCTCCTCGATACGCAGGAGTTCATTCACCTGAAGTTGCCGCGTTTGCTCGTTGCCGCGGCGATCGGCTTCGCGCTCTACCGCCTATTGAGCGTGATTACGACACGGATGATCCGCATCGCCGAATCCCATGCAGCCGAGCACAGTCGTATCGCGCAGGTCAGAACCATGGCAGGCGTGATGCGCGCCACCGGCGTCACCATCATCGCCGCCATCGTGACCATGCAGTTCCTCGCCGCAATCGGCGTTAATCTCGCCCCGCTCCTGGCTTCTGCCGGCGTCGCGGGCGTCGCCATCGGCTTGGCTGCACAGAACATCGTGCGCGACATGCTCAATGGAATCTTGATTCTCCTCGAAGACCAGTTCAACGTCGGCGAAACCATCAAAATCGCGGGTGTCTCGGGCGTCGTTGAATCCATGACCCTGCGCAAAACCACCCTGCGCGATGGCGACGGCACGCTCTACGTCATCCCAAATTCGCAGATCACGACCGTAGCCAACATGAGCGCTGAATACTCGGTGGCCACCGTCAACGTAAGCGTCGATTTCTCTGCGAATCCCGATAAGGTCACGGATCTCTTGAAGAACATCGCAATGGATGTCCGCAACAGCGAAGATTTCAAAGATGTTTTCATCGCAGATCCGAAAGTGCTGGGAGTCGACGCGGTGAAAGGTTCAGAACTCATCTTCCCCGTCGTCTTCAAAACCCGCGCCACCCAGCAGTACGCCCCGGTGCGCGAATTCAAGCGCCGTGTCCGGCTTGCCCTCGAAGAAAACCACATGCTGCCCGGCGATCCGTATCGCGTTTACACCGGCAGTGCTCAATCCGCGCAGCTCGCCCTCCGGAGCGACGGGTGCACCGCCTCCAAAACCTGACCCCACAACGATAAAGCCGCAGGAGTCCAACCCCTTCAGCGGCGAATGATCTCGCGACTCAACAACTGTGTTTAACCCGGCTTTGAAAGGGCACGGCTTAAGCCGTGCCGTTATATCCCAGAAATGGTGGGCTTTAGCCCTGAGGTCTTTTGACTTCCGCTACAAGCCACTAGCCGGGTGCTCCATCCATGACGCAGCTTCATCGCGGCATGGGTGGGAAAGCACAAACCCACTCGGCCGCCTATCCAAGCGCCTTCAGTAGGGCCTCCGCATCCGTTACCGGCGGCATGCACACGCGGCCCCGGCAAACCAGCGCCCACGCCGCGCTGTCCTCGGGCCGGGGAACCTGCAGCACTGTCTCCGCCAGCGCTTCAGGAAGTCCGTCCGCAATCACCTTCTCTGGAGCCAATCGGATCACGACCTTGTTCACCGCGAACCGCGCCACTGCGGTGGCCTCTAGTTCGTCCGCCTCCGGGCCACTTCCCACAATCACCACTTGCACCGGATCGAGTATCAATCGCTCCAGCGCCAGCCCATAGCTGCCCGCATACAGACCAAAATGCTCCACGATCCCAGCAAACGATTCGAGCGTATCCTCCGCCATCTCCCGATATTCCTTGCGCCCGCTCAATTCCTCGAGTCGCAGCAACGCGGCGGCCGCCGTAGGGTTTCCCGCCGGCGTCGGTGAATCCTGCAATGGCTTACGCCGCGCCGTCAGTGCCCCCAGCAAAATGACCCCATCTGCCCCGGCGGCAGTATCGAAAAAGGCATCCGCGGTCCGATCGTAGAACCTCGCAATCATGGCATCAGCCAGTTTCACGCCTGCACGGTAGTAACGCATTTCACCGCTGGCGATCCACCCATCAATGCACGCATGCACCGTCATGGCATAGTCATCAAGCGTGCCCGCGACTCGCTCCGCAGGTATTGCGCCATCCAATTCACCATAGGCAATCACGTGCTGCAGCAGTTCCGCGCCATCCCACGCCTCCGACAGCAACCGATCGAGCGTCCGCAGCGCAAACGCACGCGCAAGACTCGGCTCGCAACACCCGGGCCGCCTCCAGGTACGCCGTCACCGCCATCGCATTCCAGCCGGTATACAGCGTTCTATCGATGAACGGCGTAGGACGCTTGGCCCGCGACGCCAGCAGTTTTGCTTGAGCCGAAGCGATAAGCCCCTTTGCTTCATCCACCGACCGGCCGCACTGAGCCGCGACTTCGTCGATGGTGAAGTTGCGATGGAGCACGTTCTTCGCCGGATTGTGATGCATGTCGCCGAGTTCGCCGATATCCCAGTACCGCGAAGCCACCGCAAGCTCGTTTGCGTCAAGCACGGCGCGCGCCTCATCCAGAGTCCACGTAAAATAGTCGCCGTCGTCTTCCAGATTGATGTCCGCGTCCTGCGATGCGTAGAAGCCGCCCCGCGCGCGATCCGTCATCACTGCGTCGAGCCACGCAACGATCTCTTCAGCAGTCCTGCGAAAATCATCCCGCACAAAACTCTGGTATCCATGCACGATAATTGCGCAGCAGCTCTGTATTGTCGTAGAGCATCTTTTCGAAATGCGGCACCACCCAGCGCTCGTCCACGCTGTAGCGATGGAATCCGCCCGCAAGCTGGTCGTACACGCCGCCGCGCGCCATCCGCTCCAGCGTGACTGTAAATGCCTCCTCGCGCCTGCGCATTGCCGCGGTTCAGCGCCACCTCCAGCAACAAATCCAGAATCGACGGGTGAGGAAACTTGGGCTGCGAACCGAACCCTCCATTGCGCGGATCAAACTGCGCCACCGCCGACGCCGCGATCTTGTCGACCAGCGCCAGGCTCAGGTCTCCGCCCCGCGACGAAAAGCTCTCGTTATGCTCGATCGCCGCCATCACGCTCGCGGCAGACTCCAGAGCTTCCTCCCGCCGCTCTTGCCACACCTGCGACATCGTCAATAACACGCGTCCAAATCCCGGCCGGCCGTAGCGATCGTCGCGCGGAAAATACGTTCCGCCGAAATAGGGCCGCCCGTCCGGCGTAAGAAATCCCGTCAGCGGCCATCCCCCTTGCTGGCTGATGGCTGAAACCGCCGCCTGGTAACGCGCATCCACGTCAGGACGCTCATCGCGGTCAACCTTCACCGCGACAAAATGATCGTTGATGATGCGCGCGATCTCCGGATCCTCGTAAGATTCCCTGTCCATCACGTGGCACCAGTGGCACCACACCGCCCCAATGTCCAGAAGAATCGGCTTGTTCTCCGACTGGGCCAGCGCAAAGGCCGCCTCCCCCCACGGGTACCAGTGCACCGGCTGATGACGCGCGGAACGTAAATAAGAGGAGGATGCCGCTTCCAGTTGATTGGCAGAAGGTGACGTCGATGTGTGGTCCACGGGACATGGGCCGAGAATACACGGTCAGAAGCTCGCCCTGCCACCCCCCTGCCATCGCGCCTCGCGTCGAATCACACTTGCGCCGTTCGCCTTTTTCGGTAAAACACTCAAACAACAGAGACGAAACCGAGCGCATCAAATGCGTCAATGGCAGGTACTGCGTTCGCACGTCCCAGAAAGCAAATCCGGGCGGGCAGACTTCCAGCACCTCCGCCCCTTGCCCGGACATTTGACGCTGAAGGGACTTGTGGGTTAATGAAAGCCGGAGAAAGCCCGATGCACGACGACGCACCTCAGCCAGACGGACTAACAGGCACCATCTCCTGCCGCCCAGATGAGCCAGTTGATCCAGTCCTACGACTGGTCAACCACTCCTCTCGGCCATGTCGGCCGCTGGCCCGACAGTCTCAAGGCAGCGGTGCGCATCCTCGTCACTTCGCGCTTCCCAATGTGGATGGCATGGGGACCCGAACTCACCATGCTCTACAACGACGCCTATGCCCGCGTCACGCTCGGCGAAAAGCATCCCTGGGCTCTTGGCAAACCGGCGCAGGTGGTATGGCACGAAATCTGGCCCCAGATCGGTCCGCGCATCGAGCGAGTGATGACCACGGCTGAGGCTTCATGGGATGAGACGCTAGGACTGATCCTCGAGCGCAGCGGATTCCCCGAAGAGACCTTCCATACGTTCTCCTATAGTCCGCTCGCCGGACCGAACGACAAGATCGATGGCATGCTCTGCGTGGTGATGGAAGATACGCTGCGCGTCCGCGGCGAACGCCAGCTCTCTTCGCTCACCACCCTTGCCGGCGCGCTCGTCAACGCCAATACCCGGAAAGACGTTTATGAGGCGATTGAGCGCGGCCTGGCCGGCCAGAAGGATATTCCCTTTGCGTCTCGTCTACACCTTCGAGGAACAGCGGCCCTAAGCTCTGCCTCGTCGCACACGCCGGCATCGAGCCCAGATCATCCCGCCGCACCGCGCGAGATCGATGCCGATTCCCTCAGTAGTGCCTGGCCCGTCGACATTCTCTTCAGCGCCAATCGCCCCCTGACGATCGATCGGATTGGCGATCTTTTTCCCGACCTGCCCACAGGCGTCTGGAACAAGCCGCCAAACCAGGCAAGGCTGGTCCCCATGTTCCGGCGCGGCCAGGAAAAGCCGGCCGGCGTCTTCATCGCCGCGCTGAATCCCTTCCGCCAGTTTGACGCAAGCTACGAGGGATTTCTCGACCTCGCCGCTGGCCAGATTGCCGCCAGCATCACCAATGCCGAGGCCTATGAGTCCGAAAGAAAACGCGCCGAAGAACTTAGCCGATCTCGACCGCGCCAAGACTGCGTTCTTCAGCAATATAAGCCACGAACTCCGCACTCCCCTCACGCTGATCCTCGGTCCCATTGAGGATGCCCTCCTGAACCAGGTCCCTCCCTCGCCCGAGTCGCTGGAGATGCTCCACCGCAACGCCCTCCGCCTCCTCAAGATGGTGAATGGTCTGCTCGATTTTGTGCGCATTGAGGTGGGCCGCATGCGCGCCGTTTACCAGCCCACCGATCTGTCGATTCTCACTGCCCAGTTCGCGAGTGTCTTCCGCTCTGCGATCGAACGCGCCGGGCTGAAGCTCATCGTCGAGTGCCCGCCGTTGCCCGAGCCTGTCTACGTCGATCGCGAGATGTGGGAGAAGATCGTACTCAACCTGCTCTCCAACGCACTCAAGGCAACCTTCGACGGCGAAATTCGCGTCTCCATCTCCGCGGATGACTCCGGCGCGCAACTCACGGTGCGCGATACCGGCACCGGAATCGCAGAAGAGCGAGATCCCTCATCTGTTCGAGCGCTTCAGCCGCATTGAAGGTGCGCGCCGCCGCAGCCACGAGGGCAGCGGAATCGGCCTCGCCCTGGTGCACGAACTTGTCGAAATGCACGGCGGCTCCATCACCGTCGAGAGCAAGCCGGACCATGGCACCACCTTCCGCGTCACTCTTCCCTTTGGCCACGAGCATCTCACCCACGGTCACGTCGAAACGGATGCGCCCAGCCCGCTCGTTATGCAGGGAACGGCCGTAGCGTACGTGCAGGAAGCCCTGGGCTGGATGCCGGGGCACGATCAGCTGAAAAACCAGATCGCCGGTTCTGTCGCCGGCGACCAGGACGATGATCCCCTCCTCGACATGGCCGCTTCCAAGCCCGTCGTCCTCCTGGTCGACGACAACACCGATATGCGCGAATATGTCCGCTCCCTGCTGGCCGGGAAATTCGAGGTTGTCGCTGTCACAAACGGAAAACTCGCCCTCGAAGAAATCAGCCGCCGCCCTCCCGCACTCGTTCTCACTGACGTCATGATGCCCGAAATGGATGGCTTTGCGCTGCTCTCCGCACTTCGCAAGGATCCCGCCACCGCAACCATCCCCATCATCATGCTCTCCGCCCGTGCCGGCGAAGAAGCGCGCATTGAAGGCGTTGAATCCGGTGCAGATGACTATCTCACCAAGCCCTTCACCGCTCGCGAACTCGTCGCCCGCGTCGACGCGCAATTGAAGATGGCACGAATGCGGCATGAGGCAGCCGAACAAAAAGCCGCGCTGACCCACGAAATCAACCGCGCCCGACAGTTCGCCGGCGAAGCGCTGGAACACGTACCCGTCGCCTTCTGCACACTCGATCGCGACTACCGCATTACCTACATGAATGCCGCCGCGCTCCAGCTTGCCGCGCTTTCCGGCAAACCTCACATGGGCGCGCGACTCTGGGAATTATATCCGGACCTGATCGGAACCGAACTCGAGGCCAGCATGCGTCGCGTCATGGATGCGCGCGTTCCCGCGGAGTTCGAACAGTTCTTCCCCGTCTCCAGCAGATGAAACCTGGTTTCAGTTCTACGTTTATCCGCAGCCCGGCGAAGGTATCATCCTGTACTGCCGCAACACCACCGAGGCGCGCAAAGCCGAGCAGGCCCTCCGCCGTTCTGAGCAGTTGGCCGCTGCTGGCAGGCTTGCCGCAAGCATCGCGCACGAAATCAACAATCCGCTCGAGGCCGTCACCAACTTGCTCTTCCTCGCCAAAAACGATGCCGGCCTATCATCCAGTTCCAAAGACCTGCTCGAAATCGCAGACAAGGAACTGCAGCGCTTGTCGCACATCACGGCACGCAGTCTGAAGTTCTATCGCCAGCGAACCGCGCCCGCCTTCACAGCGCTCGATGAAGTCATCGATTCCGTCATTTACTTCCACGACCCCGCCATCCGAATACGCAACATTGCGATTGAACGCCGCTATCACGCCGCACCCGCCGGTCCTGTGCCACCCGGGAGAGATCCAGCAGGTCTTCACCAACCTTGTTTCGAATGCCCTCGATGCCCTGCCCGGAGAAAGGACGCCTTGCCCTCGCGGTGCGACCCGCGCGCGATCGCTCCGGACGCGAAGGCGTTGCGGTTACCGTCGCCGACAGCGGCTCCGGCATGGACAGCACATGTTCGAGCGCCTCTTCCACCCATTCGTCACCACCAAGGGCGAAGCGGGAACAGGACTCGGGCTCTGGGTCTCCAAGGGTATCCTCGACAAACACAACGCCCATGTCGCCGTACGCACGAAATCGGGCTTCGGCACCGTCTTCCGGATATTCTTTCCCCTCGTCGCTCAGGCAGATCCATCCGGCCACCGTGCAAACCGGACCGGCCGCTATTCCTTCGCCAGCTCTTCCTTGATCGCAGCGATCAATTCCGGCGCGTCCGGCAGCGTATCCGGCGAAAAGCGCTTCACCACTTCGCCGTTGCGGCTTACCAGGAACTTCTCGAAATTCCAAAGCACCTCGGGGTCGGCGTTGGTCTCAATTCCATACCCCTTCAACTTCTCGCGGAACGGAACCTCCGAAACGCTGATCGCCTTCGGCTGCGCGCGTCGTCAGCAGCTTATACAGCGGGTGCTTGTCATCCCCGGCCACGCTGATCTTGCTGAACATGGGAAACTTCACGCCAAAATTCGTCGTGCAGAATGACTGGATCTCTTCGTTCGTGCCCGGCTCCTGGCTCTTGAAGTTGTTCGCCGGAAATCCCGCAACCACCAAGTCCCTGTCCGCGGAATTGTTCATACAGATTCTCCAGGCCCTCATATTGCGGCGTCAGCCCGCACTTCGAAGCCACGTTTACCAGCAGCAGAACCTTGCCCTTGAACTCCGCAAGTGAGGCATCTTCACCAGTGATCCTCTGCACAGGAACATCGTAAACAGCACTGCTCATCATGAAATCTCCTGACATTAAAATTGCGACTCTGTTCCCTCTTTGGATGCGGCTGTTCCGCAATGGATGCGCTCCATCACGACAGCAGCTGGCGGCCGACCCGAATATACAGTTCAACCGCTTCTGCCAGTTCTTTCTTCGCCAGCCTCTCAAACGGCGTGTGCGCAACATGAATCGAACCGGGCCCCAGCAGCAATGGCTCGCCCCAGTTCGTGAGCTGCGGAATGTCGGTAGTGAATTTCGCGATCATCGTCGGCAAACCCTCCACCGCGCGTAACCGCACAAACGGAATCTCCAGCGTGAACTCCACCTCCGCCAGGTCCCCTGCAGCTTCGATCAGTGCCGCGCGCACCGGCTCCGAGTCTCCCACCAGCCGGACCAGCACCTGCGCCTCTGCCTTGTCCGCAATCACGTTCGGTGCGTGGCCCCCATGAATCTGCCCGATGTTCAGCGTGCTCGGCCCCACATCTTCCGTCACCGGCAAATTCCAGTTTCAGCAGCCGCCCCAGCACCTCCACCAGCTTGTGCACCGCGCTATCCCCAAGCTCTGGATAAGCCGAGTGCGCCATCTTCCCTTGCGCCCTGAACACGGCGCGCAATGATCCCTTTGAAGCCAGCGCAAGCCGATTGTCGGTGGGCTCTCCATTGATCAGAAAACGGCTTCCCTTCGGCGATTCATTCGCCACCTTCGCCCCAGCTGAATCCCGCTCTTCGCCGCTCACAAACAACACCCCCACGCGATATCCCTCGCTCCGCAGCGCCTCAGCCGCAGCCACCTGCGCGGCGATGATGCCCTTGGCATCCGAAACCCCGCGCCCATAGATGAACTCCCCATCCTCGCGAAATGGGATGTACGGAGGAACAGTGTCCATGTGCGTCGAAAAGACCAGGTCAGGCGTCTGCCCCGCAGTTCCGCCATAAACATTCCACCGCTCACCCACGCCCGCGCTCTCGGTTGGTTGCGGAACCGCGGTCTTCTCCACGGCCCAGCCACGTGCCGCCAGAAAATCCGCAAGAAAGTCGCCCACCCGGCCTTCGTTATAGGTCGTGGATTCAATCTCGCAAAGCTGTTCGGTGAAGCGAATCGGATCGAGCCGCGGAATCTCGTGCATGGTTCTGCCAGAATATCGTAGTCACCGACAATTCCCACAGCCGCGGCAGCGCAATGATTCGTCCCGAAGGCGGCAGTCTGCCGCAGATTTGCACCGCCGGCGCATACGGCAACGCACTCGGCGTAAAATAGCACTTGGAATGACCTCCACAGCCGCGACGCCTTTGTCCGAAACAAGTTCGGAAAGAAAATCCTTGCGCACCGTTGATTTGCCCGGCCCCGCAGGCCGGCTTGAGGCTCTCCTGAACGAAGGCGCACCCGATGCGCGGTTCGTCGGCCTTGTCTGCCATCCTCACCCGAAGGGTGGCGGCACCATGCACAACAAGGTCGTCTATCACGCCATGAAAGTCCTCAACGCGCCCGCATTTGAACCTGCGCTGGCCCGTCCTCCGCTTCAACTTCCGCGGCACCGGCACCAGCGAAGGCCAACATGACGGACACGCCGAATCCGCCGACGTGGTCGCGGCGATCCAATTGGCTTCACGCCGAATACAATCTGCCCATCATCCTCGTCGGATTCAGCTTTGGCGCAGCCATGGCAATCGCCGCCTCCAACGCACTGTCCGCATCATCCGCACCCACCGACAGCCCGAACCTTCGCGCGCTCGCCCTCTTGGGACTTCCGACCCACGGCTTCAAACGTACCTACGAATATCCGCTTCTCTCCACCTGCACTCTCCCCAAGCTCTTTCTCAGCGGCGATCAGGATCAGTTCGCCACAACAGTGCAGCTTGAGCACGCATTCGATTCTGCCGCTAACCCCAAAACCCTGACGTTCATCCCCGACGCCGATCACTTCTTTACCGGACATCTCGAACAGATGCAGACAGCTCTCGCAGCCTGGCTGAAGGAGCAGATACGATGACGCCGGCCAGCGATACCGCGCTCGATTTTATTCATGCCCGCGCTACCGAATTTTTCACCGGCGCGCTCGAGGCAAGCAGCATCGAGTCCGCATTCGATCGCCGCATACGCTTCGAGGGCAACACGCTCAAGCGGTTGATTCCCGACGGCAGCGGTCCCGACATCATCAATCTCTCGCAGTTCAAGCGCATCTTTGTAATTGCGATTGGCAAGGCCGCCGGACCCATGCTCGAAATCCTGCTCGATCGCATGAAGCGCCGCAAGGGCCTGCGCGGCATCTGCTGCACCAAGTACGTCCCTAAAAAGCGCAACTGGCGTTTCCGCTACTTCGAAGGCGGCCACCCTTTGCCCAACGAGGATTCCTTCGCCGCCGCTCGCGCCGCGCTTGCCATGCTGAAAAAGGCGAAGAGGGACACGCTGGTTTTCTTCCTGATCTCCGGCGGCGGCTCCGCCATGTTCGACCTGCCTCTCGATCCCCAGATCGGTCTCGATGACACCGCCGCATTTCACGAGGCGCTGCTTGGATGCGGCGCGCCCATCAACGAAATCAACACGCTGCGCAAACACTTCAGCGCTGTCAAAGGCGGCCGCCTCGCCATCGCCGCTGCCGAGGCCATGAAAGTATCTTTCCTGCTGCCCGACGTTCCCTTGCGGACCCTCGACGCCCTCTCCTCCGGACCAACTTCGCCCGATCATTCCACCGTCGACGAAGTCCACGAGATCATCGCCAAATACAATCTCGCCGAAAAATTCCCGCCGACAGTGCGCGCCTTCTTCGAACGCAATGATCTTCCCGAGTCCCCCGGAAACAAAAGCTGGCGTCCACCCTTTCTTTCCCGATTTCAAAAAGGCGCGCCGGCACCGGCACGCCGCTTCACCTCCGCGGTCAACCTCACCGGCGAAGACGAGGCCTTTCGCGATTCGGTCTTTGAACTCCTGCTGTCGAGCCACGATCTTGTTGAAAGTGCGCGCGTCCTTGCCCAAAAGGCCGGCTATTTCGTCGCCGTCGACAATTCCTGCGACGACTGGGATTACGCCGACGCCGCCCGCTACCTCCTCGACCGCTTCCACGATCTGCGCGCTTTGCACCGTCGCTTCTGCCTCATCTCCGGCGGCGAAGTCACCGTCACTCTGAATCGCACCCCCGGCGCAGGTGGCCGCAATCAGCAGTTTGCCCTGGCCTGCGCCCTTGAGCTGGCCCATCATTCCGGCGAAATGCTCACCGTGTTCAGCGCCGGCTCCGATGGCATCGATGGCAACACTCCCAATGCCGGAGCCATCGCCGATCCCACCACCGTCGCCCGCGCCGTTGCATTCGGATTCGATCCCGAACAGTCCCTCCGAACCTTCAACGCCTGTCCCTTGTTTACGGCCCTCGGCGATACCGTAGTCACCGGACCCACCGGCCACAACCTGCGCGACCTGCGGCTCCTGATCTCCGATAAATCCTGAACCTGGGCCATTCTTCCTACTCCTCCTTCGCACCCCGGCCCGTCAGCCGGCGCTATGATTGAGTTTCAATTCTTATTGATCTCCGGCTGTACTCAGGACGTCCACGTGGTTCGAAAAGCAAGTCGCAAAAACACCGACAAGACGCCCGATATTCGGGCCGTGGCCGCATTGGCCAAAGTCTCCATCGCCACGGTTTCACGCACCATCAACGGCTCGCCCGTCGTCAGCGAGAAGCTCTCCAAGCGCGTCTGGCAGGCCATCGAACAACTCAATTATTTTCCCAACACCCACGCCCGCACCCTTGTTTCAGGCCGCAGCCGCCTCTTCGGCATCATCGTTGAGAACATCACCAATCCATTCTTCCCTGAGCTGATCCAGAGCTTCGAAGAAATTGCCGTGGCCCACGGCTACGAAATCCTGGTCAGTTCCTCCAACAGCGACCCCGTCGTCCTCACCACCTGCGTGCGCCGCATGCTTGAGCGCAAAGTCGAAGGCGTTGCCGTCATGACCTTCGGCGAAGAAGAACCCGTGCTCGATCAATTGTCGTTTCACGACGTGCCGGTCGTTCTTGCCGAGTTCACACTCGCCGAGCCCAAAGCCAGCACCATCGTCCTTGACTACAACACCGGCATTCGCGCTGCCGTCGATCACCTCGCAGCCCTTGGCCATCGCAAAATCGGCTTCCTTGCCGGGCCGCACAAACTCCATTCCGCCATCACCCGCCAGAATGACTTTCAGGCCGCGATGCAGGAAAGCAAACTGCCCATCCAGAAAAAGTGGATCATCGAGTGCGACCACACCCTCAAGGGCGGCGTCGTCGGCTTCGGAAAACTTCAGGCCCTGAACGCACGGCCCACGGCAGTCATCTGTTCGAACGACATGACCGCCATCGGCGTTCTGCGCGCAGCCTACATGCAGGACCTTCGCGTACCCCAGGATCTGTCCGTCATCGGTCTCGACGATATCGACTTCGCCGAGTTCACGCTGCCTCCGCTCACGACGATCCGCCTTTCGCGCTCCGACCTTGCAAAAGCCGCATTCGATGCCCTCCGCCAACATAGCAATAGCCACGGGAAGCCCGGCCTCCAGCGCGAGTTCCTCGTTTCGACCAGTCTGGTTGTGCGCGGGTCGACCGCGCCGCCGCCCGCTGGCGCATAAGCTGCATAATTTGATTTGGCAGAATTACACCGGCTGCAGCATCTCTGCTTCTTCGTCCACAGGCGCCCGGTTCCGCACTGCCGACAATCTCATCGTGCGTTTGGTCGGCCGCCTCACGCCGATCGAGGTAGACCTTCGGCTCGCCAAAGCGCACATCGGCATAGAAACCGGTAACGCCCAGCGCCTTCCAGAGATGCGGCACCAGCAGCGCGTCCCCATACCAGCACAATTCCCGCTCCGGTGTTCCATCTTCAATCACGTAGCGAATCGTCGCCGTTGTCACAGGCACCCCAGCCTCAACCGCAGGCGAGAAAAGCCTCGAGTGAAATCGCAGCACCTCACTTCCATCGGTGCTCGTCCCCTCCGGAAAAAACAGCACCGGCAGCGGTCCCTTCAAACGTTCCGCAACCTGCTCGGTCACTTCCAGTGCGCTCGATCGGCTCGCTCTGTCGACAAACAGCGTCCCGCATGCGCGCGCCATCATGCCAATAACGGGCCAGCCTCTGATCTCAGCCTTCGCCACCATGACGCTGGGCACGATCGCCGCATAAATGATTGCATCAATGTGGCTGAGGTGATTCGATACCACCAGTCCACGCGCAGGCGGCTGCCCCGTGATCTCTCACCCCGACGCCCAGACTGATATCACCCCGCGCGAGGTCGCTTGAAACCACTCGCCCCTTCGCTCCGCCGTGAAGGGGCCGCTCAACCGCATCAACCCCAGGCGAACAATCCCAACTGCAAGCGCAAAAACCAGCGCCACAGCGCGCCGGAGTCTCCTCAACCTCATTGCGTCAATGGCGCGAGAAACCTGTTCCGCGCAGCCGGGGAAAGCATCTTCAGATCGAGCATAGTCAAAAAATCAATCGTGCCAAACTCGCGGTCCCATGCCGGCGGCGCGCAGATCCGCGCTCCGATCGTCAGGTAAGTCTTCAATAACTTGGGAACCTTGATTAGGCGTCGAAAGATTCTGCGGGTCCGGCGATATCTGTGTATCCTCTCCCGCCTGCTCGGTTGGACATTCGTAAGCTGCCGTGGGCACCGTTTCGAACTCTGGAGAAACTCGATACCGCTCGAGTTCGCGATACATCAGCCACCCTTCGGCTGGATCCTTTGAATTCAAGGAAGAGCAACCGATCAAATAACGAAGCCCCATGTCATGAGCATACTGCGCGATGCCTCGCCATAACAATGTAAGTACCTCGGGCGTCCGATGCTCGCGATCGATCGATGCCCGCCCAAGTTCCAGTATGTCCCGGCGCAAAGGCTCATAAGGTGCGAATGCAAACTCCTGCGCTGAGTAATAACCCAGGTTCGCCGCAGCCGTACTTCCCGATTGCATGCGATAAGTACCTACAACGCGCCCATCGCACTTGTCTTCGACCAGCAGGTGCTCGCAGAACAACATCGAAGTGATCGCTATCGATTCCCGTCTCGTACGAGCGCTCCAGACCCTCGCCCAATTCAATGTTGAATACCTTGAACCGCAGCCTGCATGCTGCTTCGCGATCCTCCGCTCCCTGCGCCAGCCGCAGCCGGTAACGGCCAACCTCTGCGTAAATACACGGCTTTGTCGACGAAGACGACACCGCCGCAAAAGAAAAAGAATGGGAGGGTTCCACCGCGGAGGTGGTAGGAGGTAGGAGTGCGAACGGAGCCTTCTGCCCTGCTTGCGCAATCACGGGAGTAGTATCCGGCAGCGATTGTAAGAGGAAGATGAAGGGAACGCAAAAGAAATGCGAAAAATCTCTGCGTCACTAACACAACAATCAAATAAATCTGATATTTAGAAGATCGAGTCCGCCAAAACCATGTGATCTATCTCACTCTCGCGACGAGTTAGCACTCGTCAGGCAGTCCGAAAATTCAGTTGTAAACGCAATTTACTTTGTGATACAAAGTAAAACCATGAAGACGATTCCCCGCTCCCTCGCAGCCCTCGAACTGCTCCTCGTTTTCCCCGCAGTTCTGTTTATGACGTCGCTGGTCGCCCGCAGCATTCAGCCCCGACAATACGAACCGGCGCACACCGCCCAGCGCATCGTTGACTGGTACGCATCCAGCCCACACGTCGGCCTGTGGATTCTGCTCATCGCTCTGCCGCTCGCCGTGCTCGTCATCGGCTCAGCAACGCTGCTTCGCGAATGGCGCCGCAATCAAGCCCTGCGCACCGCCACGCTCGAAGCCATCGGAATCATCCGCGCTCATGCTATCCGCATTGCTGATTGCCGGTGCCACTGCGACAGCCGGAGGAATCCTCGCCATCGTCGCCGTGCACATGATGACCGACTGACCCAGTGCGAGCGCCTTCAAGTGATTGAATATTCTTGTGAGGAAAAGAATGCGAATGTGGCGCGAAATCCGATCATCTTCGCTTGCTTATGGAGCGACAACCGGTCCTGGCAAATGTAGTCGTTCCATCTTGCAGTGGGACAGAGGTCATGACAAACCGCATTCTGATTCTGCTTTGGCACACGTCTATCCTGCTTTTGGCTTTCTCGATGGAGGATCAAGGACGTTCGCGATATTTCTGCTTGCGGCTGAATTAAACGTGGCAACGCCACTCATTTAGCTTTCGTCTTCGCGGCTCCTGTGTGCCTGACTCTTGCAGTGCGACGTTCATTTGGGGTACCGGACAGCTCTTCAATCGCGCGACTGGACTCAACCTTCGCCAAAAAACAAAACGTGGCCAACCGGCCACGTCTCGCTGCACTACAAAAAGAACCTAGCAGCATCCCCCCGCAATCGAAGGAATCACCAGCACCTCATCCCCTTCTTGAAACGCGTACTTATCATTCCCCAGAAACCGAATGTCTTCCTCGTTCACATAGAAATTAATAAACCTGCGAACCTGCCCGTCTTCCCCGCGCAGATGTTGCCGTAGCGCCGGGAAGCGCCCCTCGATATCCGTCACCAGCTCCGGCAAGTTCGACGCCGTGCTCGAAATCTCGCGCACGTTGTTGGTGTGTTTTTGAAATGCATTCGGCAACAAAACTCTAACGGCCATCGATCTCTCCTGCCAGGCTTAGTCCCTGGCTCGCTGCGTTGCGCTCTTCCACAAAGTTCTCAAAGTCGGTCAGCCGCGGACGAATCGCCGCACTCTCGCTCGTATGCTCCACTCAGGCAATCCGTCGTCTTCAATCCGTTGCCGGTGATGCATGCAACCGTCAACTCATCCGGCTTGATCCGCCCATGCGCATACAACCGCGCGGTCACCGCCGTAGTCACGCCGCCTGCCGTCTCCGTAAAGATGCCTTCGGTCTCCGCCAGTTCCTGGATCGCCGACACAATCTCGACATCCGAAACATCCTCCGCCCATCCGCCTGTGCCGCGAATCACGCGCGACGCATACACTCCGTCCGCCGGATTCCCGATCGCCAGCGACCGCGCAATCGTATTCGGCCGCTGCGGTTCGATCACGTCCGTGTCGTTCTTCACCGCCTTCGCAATCGGCGAACAACCCGTCGCCTGCGCGCCAAAGAACCGCACCGGCTTCTCTTCCACCAGCCCAAGCTGGATCAGTTCGTTGAACGCTTTGTTGATCTTCGTAATCAACGAACCGCCCGCCATCGGCACCACTACGTTATCCGGCAACCGCCAGCCCAGCTGCTCGGCAATCTCAAATCCAACCGTCTTCGATCCCTCCGCGTAGTACGGCCGCAGGTTTACATTCACAAAGCCCCAGTTGTACCGCTCCGCGATCTGCGAGCACAACCGGTTCACGTGGTCGTAGTTTCCTTCCACGCGCACCAGCGTCGCCCCATACACCTGCGTGTTCAGAATCTTCGCGGGCTCCAGATCGGCCGGCACCAGGATGAACGTCTTCAGTCCCAGCCGCGCCGCATGTGCCGCCACCGCATTCGCCAGGTTGCCGGTCGAAGAACACCCGACCGTATCAAACCCGAAATCCTGCGCATTCGCCAGCGCCACCGCCACCACGCGATCTTTGAAGCTCAGCGTCGGCATGCACACGGCGTCGTTCTTCACGTACAGATTCGTCGCGCCAAACTGCGCGCCCAGCCGCGGAGCCTTCACCAGCGGCGTCAAGCCTGACGGCGTCTGCGGAACGTAGCTGTCTGCAACCGGCAGCAGCGTCCGGTAGCGCCACATGTTCAGCGGTCCCTGGGAAATTGTCTCGCGGGTAAAGCGGCTCCGGGCATACTCGAAGTCGTACGTCACTTCGAGCGGAGAAAAGCACTCATCGCAGATCGAAAGCGGCTGATGACCATAGGTCTTGCCGCATTCCCGACATCGCAACCAATACGCAGTCGTCAAAGGTCCCTCGCTGTATGCGAGTGACATAAGCAACACGAGCGCGTGACGTGCCCGAAAAAGAGTGAACGTGAATTGACTCGAAACTACCTGCGAAGCTGCTAAAGCAAAGAGTGCTGAAGCAACCCCCGAATCTCATGTTCCCCGTCTCCGGGCAAGAGTTGACACCATACTCCCGTTTTGCGCGGGCAGGTTGTCGTGGCGTCACAGGGCTCGTCCCTCAGCCACTCTGCATGAAACTCAGGCTTGCCCTTTGGGGGCAAACTTGAATGATTAGTTTGTACCACAGCCCGCTTAACGCCGCAAGTAACCGCACAGCGAACGGGTCCCAAACTCGTTTGAATGGATGAATTTGGGTCTGGAGTGGAAATTCAGGGTTGATTTGCCGTCACCGGATGAATCCACACCGCATTTCCCCCGCCCGAAACCATCCTCACGGTCAGCACCGTGTTCCGATCCACCGCCTTCTTCGAGAATTCCGTATGCGTCGCATTCGTCCCCGCATCCGCCGCATCGGCGTAAATCTCCGCCTGGTACTTCCCTTCACCCAGGAACTCCAGCGGCACCTTCACCGTCCGCGCATCCCAGTTCGTAATCGACCCGACGTACCAGTCCTTCCCGCTCCGTCGCGCAATTGTGATGTTCTCCATGGGCCGCCCCGCGATTACGCGCACCTCATCCCACGTCGTCGGAACCTGCCGGATGAACTCGAAATCGTGCTGCACCTCATAGTGTTCGGGATAGTCCGACACCATCTGCAGCGGGCTCTCCAGCACAACGTAAAGCGCCAATTCATGTGCGCGCGTCTTCGGTCCCATCGGCTCCTTGTTCCTGCGCCACGAAATTCCTCGCGCGTCGTGTTCCCAAACGCCCCCGGCGTGTAATCCATTGGCCCTGCAAGCATGCGCGTAAACGGAAGAGTCGTGTTGTGCACCGGCGAAGTCCGCGCACTCCACTTCAGATACTCCTTGCCCATCACGCCTTCGCGTGTCACCACGTTGGGCCACGTTCGCCGCAGACCATCGGGCTTGAACGCTCCATGGAAATCGAGCATCAGGTGATGCTCCGCCGCGACCTCGGCAACGTGCCGGTACCATGCCACCATCTGCTGATCGTCGCGTTGCATAAAATCGATCTTTACCCCTGCTACTCCCCACTTCTCGAATAGCGGAAATGCCTGCTCCATGTACTTGTCCACCGAAGTCCAGTGCGACCAAAGCCAGATCGCGACATGCTTCTCCTTCGCATAGCGCAGCAACTCCGGCATATCCACCTTCGGATCCATCTTCGTGATATCCGCCACGGCCGCGTAATCATCCGGCCCTTTGCGATTTGCTTGCGCCCACCCCGCATCGATCAGCATGTACGCGAATCCCGACGCCGAAGCAAAGTCGATGTAGTGCTTCATCGTCGCCGTGTTCATTCCTGGCTTGGTGCTCATGCTGGGAGCAGCCTCGCCCGACCACCAGTCCCACGCCGACTTTCCTGCGCGAATCCATGACGTATCCGCAATCTTCGAAGGCGGATTCAGGTTCAGCACCATGTTCGATTCGATCAACCGCCCCGGCTCATCCCCGATCATCAGCACGCGCCACGGGGTTGTGACCGGAGCATCAGCTTCCACCGCAATACCCGGCACATCGATTCGCGGCGAAAGCTCCGCCCGCAACCCAAAACGAGCATCTGCCTTTGCGCAGGTACATTCCCGCGTAATGCTCAATATCGGCTTCTGTCACCGCAACCCAGCCCGCCCCCGGAACCTCCGCCAACAGCGGCAATGCGATGAGCCAGTCGCGGTGTATGCCGCTCACGTGACGCATCTGGTATTCATCTTCATACGACGATTGAAAGCCATCCACGATAAGTGGATAGAGAGACGCGTCTTTGTCGAAAGTAAACTCAGTCAGCTCCCGTTCAATCCGCACGTCCTTCAGATTCGGCTGCGCTGGCACGATATAGCGGAACGCAACGCCATCGTCATACGCTCGAATCTCGATCGAAAGCTTTCTTCCCGAACCATCCTCAAAGTCCACGAGAGTCGTATTGCAGTGATCCCGCACCGAACTCGTCTTGCCGACCGGAATGCTATACGTCTCATCGCGCGTGCTCGTCTGCACGTTCACCCTGTGCATGCCGGGCCCGAGCGCCGCCTGCCCCGGCAGTTTCATTCCGAGCACAGCGTCATCCATCAGCCGTTTGCCGTGAAATTCAACGGAATAGCGAATGTCGTTGCTCTTCGCCGCCGCGGAATCATTGGCCGTCCCATCCGACAAAACAAGAACGACCTGCCCATCAGGCGATTTCACTTCAATCCGCGCCGCATCCGGCTTCTGTGCCGCTGCGAGAATTCCGCTTAAACACCCAACCAGGAGAAGGTATACCGATTGCGTCTCATATCGTCGGGATCATACCATCAGTCACTCCCCGCACGACGTTCGCTAAATTGAACACGCAGCAAAAAAGAAGCCCGCCAGCACAACGGCCGACGGGCCCTCTTTGCTTATCTGATCTTAATAGCAGGTTCAGTTCGTATAAATCCTCACGTAATCCACCTGCATGTCGCCCGGAAAAACCGTCGTCCCATCCACGTTTCCCGGCCAGCTGCCGCCCACTGCCAGGTTCAGAATGATGAACTGCGGTCCCTGGTCGAACGGCCACGTGCCTGGAAAGTTCGCCGGCGTGAACGTCGCGTACACATTGCCCGGATCGTCAACGTAATACTGCACCTGCCCCTTGCTCCAGATCATCCCGTAGGTATGCCAGGCAGCCGCCGAAAACCCTGCGGATGATATTGCTGCGTACCGTTAGCTTCGCTCGCGCTCGTCCCGCCGTGCACCGATCCCGCAATCCAGTCATAGCCCGGCGGTGTCCCGCCCGCATACGGCGGAGGATTGTTGCCGTCGATATGCTCCATCACATCCAGTTCGCCACACCCCGGCCAACTCAAGGTCTTGATGTTATTCCCCAGCAGCCAGAACGCAGGCCACATCCCTTGGCTCTCCGGCACCAGCATGCGCGCTTCCAGCCGCCCGTACATGAAGCTGAACTGCCCCTGTGTCTTCAGTCGCGCCGAGGTGTACGTCGTGCCTGAAGGATTACGCGCCGTGATGTGCAGTATTCCAGTGGTATCGATATACGCATTCGGATTATTCGGATCGCAAGGAGCCGTCCCCGACCCCGCCGCGCAATACGTCTCCTGCTCATTGTTTCCGCAGCACTGGAAGCCAGTGTCATAGGCCCAAACCTTGGAATCCGGCAAGACATTGCTGGTTCCCGAATTCGCAAAATCGTCGCTCCACACCAGTGTGCCCGAAGCGATATTCGGCGCATAGCTCTGCGAAGCCGTTGCGCTCGTCGTAAAACCTGAAGCCGTCGCAATTGCTTTCACCGTCATGTTCGACGACACAAGGAACGGCGCTTGATACACCTGCGACGTCGTCGTCGGGGCCGAACCGTCCAGCGTGTAGTAGATCGTGGCTCCCGGCGTCGAGTCCGCCAGGCTCACGACCTGCGCACCACCCTGCGCCGCTGCCGCAGTCACCGTAGGCGTCGCCGCCGGAGTCGCCGTAGTACCCCCTCCCCCTGTATTCGTGCTGCCCCCACCACCCCCGCACCCGCACATCAATGCACATCGCTAAAACCAAAGCCGTCAACATATCAGCCCTCATCTGCACGTGAACTCTCCCATCTGACGTCGCAAAGGCGTGCCTTATCGCACCGCACCATCAAAGCACTCGGCGTCTGACAGGGTCATTCATTCTAAGCTCATCATGGATGTGACTTCGAGCACAATCGCTTCAGGAAACTTCGTGCGCCGCGTTCGTCCCAGAGTCACCGTGCCGGATCGTAATTCAAGATTCGGCGAAAGCCACCGCTCCGCTTCCGCAACGCTCATCCCCTTGCGCTCTGCATAATCGGCCACCTGCTCCCTGATCGATCTTGCCCAGCGAGAAATAACGCGACTCTGGATGCGCAAAATAAAGTCCGCTCACGCTCGATCCCGGCCACATCGCATAACGACTCGGTCAGTACGAATCCCCGCCTTCGCCTCCACATCGAGCAGCCGCCAAATCGTTCCCTTCTCCGTGTGATCGGGACACGCCGGATATCCGGGAGCCGGGCGAATGCCGCGATACCTCTCCTGGATCAGTTCCGCCGGGCTGAAAGTCTCCGACCGCCCGTAGCCCCACTCATCCCGCACCCGCTTGTGCAGACACTCAGCAAACGCCTCCGCCAGCCGGTCCGCAATCGCCTCCGCCATAATCGCGTTATAGTCGTCATGCTCCGCGCGATATTTGTCCGTCAATGCCTTCAGCCCGATACCGGTTGTGACTGCGAATGCCCCAATGTGATCGCGCAAAGCTGTTGCCTTCGGCGCAATAAAATCCGCCAGCGACCTGCACGGCTCGCTGCCTTCGCGATTCGCCTGTTGCCGCAGAAAATGCAGACTCTCCAATCGCCTGGTCCGCGCTTCATCTGTAAACAGTTCCACATCGTCGCACACGGCCGCTGCCGGAAACAACCCATACACGCCGCGCGCCGTCAGCAGCTTCTTCTCGATGATCTTGTCCAGCAGCGCATTCGCTTCCGTAAAAATCTGCCGTGCCTGTTCTCCCTGCTTCTCATCCTCCAGAATGCGCGGATAAACTCCCTTCAGCTCCCAGGCATGAAAGAACGGCGTCCAATCGATATATTCCCGTAGCGTCGCAAGCGGAAAATCCTCCAGCACGCGCACTCCCGTAAACTCCGGCACGGGAATATCTTCCGCACGCCACTCGATCGGCGTCCGTCGCGCGCGAGCCTTCTCCAGCGCTATCGTCTTCTGCTGCGGAGCCGCATGCGCCTTCCGCACAGCCTCGTATTCCGCCCAATGCTGCGCCACAAACTCCGCTTTGCCGTCCTCGCTCAGCAGACTCGTCGTGGCGGGAACCGCACGGCTCGCATCAATAATGTGGACCACTGGCTCGCTGTAGTGCGGCGCAATCTTTACCGCCGTGTGCGCACGACTTGTTGTCGCTCCGCCAATCAGCAGCGGCACTTTGAACTGCAGCCGTTCCATCTCTCGGGCCACATGCACCATCTCGTCGAGCGACGGAGTAATCAATCCGCTCAGCCCGATAATGTCGGCCTTCACTTCCTTCGCGCGCTCAAGAATCTTCTCCGCCGGAACCATCACGCCAAGATCGATCACTTCGAAGTTGTTGCATGCCAGCACCACGCCGACGATGTTCTTCCCGATATCGTGTACATCACCCTTCACGGTCGCCAGCACGATCTTTCCCTGCGCCTTCACAACCTGCCCTGCCGCTTCCATGGCCGCCTTCTCCGCTTCCATAAATGGAAACAGATACGCGACCGCCTTCTTCATTACGCGCGCCGACTTCACCACCTGCGGAAGAAACATCTTGCCCGCGCCAAACAGATCGCCCACCACGCTCATCCCAGCCATCAGCGGCCCTTCGATCACCAGCAGCGGCCGGCCGAGCTTCGCGCGCGCCTCCTCCGTATCGATCTCGATATAGTTGTCGATGCCCTTCACCAGCGCATGCGTCAGCCGTTCTTCTACCGTTCCATTGCGCCACTCTTCTGTCTTCTTTTCGGCGACAACTGCGCCTTCGCCCTTCAACGACTCGCCAAACTCGACCAGCCGCTCCGTCGCGTCGGCGCGACGATTCAGCAGCACATCCTCGACCAGTTCCTTCAGCTTCGGCTCGATCTCTTCGTACACTTCGAGCATCCCGGCATTCACGATGCCCATGTCCAGGCCTGCTGCAATCGCGTGATACAAAAACGCCGAATGCATCGCCTCGCGCACTCGATTGTTGCCCCGAAAACTGAATGAAATATTCGAGACCCCGCCGCTCACCTTCGCGTGCGGCAGGTTCGCCTTGATCCAGCGCGTCGCGTTGATGAAGTCGACCGCGTAGTTGTTGTGCTCCTCCATGCCGGTGGCGACGGTCAGAATATTCGGATCGAAAATGACATCTTCGGCAGGAAATCCAACCTTGTCGACAAGAATCCGATAAGCGCGCTCGCACACACGAATTTTGTCTTCAAACGTCGCCGCCTGCCCCGTCTCGTCAAACGCCATCACCACTGCGGCCGCACCATACTTCAACACCGTCGCGGCATGCTCGCAAAACTTTGCTTCGCCCTCTTTCAGAGAAATCGAATTGACAATGCCCTTGCCCTGCAGGCACTTCAATCCCGCCTGCAACACCGCCCAGTTCGACGAATCGATCATGAACGGCACTTTGGCGACTTCCGGCTCGCTCCCCAGCAGTTGCAGAAACCGCGTCATCGCCGCAACGCCATCGATCATCCCTTCGTCCATGCAGATATCAAGAACATTGGCCCCGTTCTCCACCTGCTGGCGTGCCACGCTCACAGCCTCTTCGAATTTGCCATCCTTCACGAGCCGCGCGAACTTCGGCGAACCGGCCACGTTGGTCCGCTCGCCGATCATGATGAAAACACCGGCCTGCTGTGTAAATGGCTGCGATCCCGAAAGACGAAGAGGCTTCATGCGGCAACACCTTCGTTCGCATCGGAATCTGGTTCCGACCGCTGCCCCAATGCCCGCGGTGGCAATCCCTCCAGCGCCTTCGCAATCGCCGCAATATGTTCCGGCGTATTGCCGCAGCATCCGCCCGCAATATTGATCAGTCCCGCCTTTGCAAACTCGCTCAGATACCGCGCCATGTCTTCCGGCCCCAGATCGAACCCCGTCGCCGAAAGCGGATTCGGCAGCCCCGCATTTGGATAGCACGAGATCGCTGCATTCGCCTTCTCCGACAACTCCGACAGAAATGGATACATCAGGTCAGGACCCAGCGAGCAATTCAATCCCACCGACAGCGGCTTCACATGCTCCACCGCATTCCAGAAAGCTTCGGTCGTCTGCGCGGAAATCAGCGTCTCCCCGCCGCGTCCGACCGCCGCCGATATCATCACCGGCAACTCGATCTTGTCTTCATCGAAAACTTCCCGAATCGCCACCAGCGCCGCCTTGGCATTCAAGCGAATCGAAAATCGTCTCCACCAGCAGAAAATCCACTCCTCCCGCAATCAGCGCGCGCACCTGCTCAGCGTAAGCGGTCTTTACCTGGTCAAAGGTCACCGACCGGAACCCCGGATCGTTCGCATCCGGCGAATTGGAAAGCGAAACCGTCAGAGGCCCAATCGACCCAGCCACAAACCGAGGCTTCCCCGTTTCCTTCCCGACCTTATCCGCCCACTTTCGGCAGATCTTCGCCGACACCTCATTGATCTCCCAGGCTAGGTCCTTCAGAAACTTGTCATCAATAATCTTCTGGTAGAACTCCGGATCCTTCCGCCCACCGTGCTCCCGCGGATCATCGACAAAGAACTCGCTTTGCGAAATCGTCGTCGCGCCAAACGTATTCGTCTCGATGATGTCCGCGCCCGCTTCCAGAAACCGCCGATGAATGTCGCCGATCATCTCAGGCTGTGTCAGGACAAACAGATCGCCATTGTTCTTCAGATCCTTCTTCGCGTCCTTGAACCGCTTGCCGCGGATATCCGCCTCGGTCATGCCGTACGTACGGATAGTCGTGCCCATCGCGCCATCAATAATCGCGATACGCTTCTTCAGAATCTCCACCAGGGGATGTTCGTGGGGTGTTGTCATATCTCTTTGATGATTGTAAGAGGCTTACGGACCAAAGGACCGGTTCGATGCAGGGAATAGGAGCAATCGGGGATTGGATCGACAGTTTAACTGCCTGAAGCGCGGGTAAATACCCCAAAACGCACAGAAAACTCCAAGGTCCGGACCCTGATGCGATCCGGACCCTCGGAGGGTTGACGGTTACTTGCCCTTGCAGCAATCAGATGTGCAACCGCTCGCGCAGCAATCGCTGCATTTGTCGGGGCAGCAGCTGGTGCAGCAACCATTCTTCGCTGTTAGCTGCGAAGTCTGGCCAAATGCGGTGACGGCGAGGACAACTGCTACGGACAAAACTGCAAACATGCGCTTCATATAAGAATCTCCTTGACGTTGAAAATGCAGTGAATATCTGAAACACGGGCACAAAGGTCCGCGACCGTTTTTGACTACCGAAACGTCAGGAGGGTTTAAATCCGAAACAAGCAAAGCAGAACATGGAGCGGCGGCGACGCCGCCAGGCGAGAAGAAGCCAATTCCGGAGCGGAGTCAGTCCTTGCGGTCGACATTTCTGTCAGCCGTTCAAAATGCAACGCAGTCGCCAGAACCGTCGGCTTGACTGGAACGCCCGGGACCGCAACGGCTGGGGACTGCGCCCGGTTGCAGCAATCCTGTGAGCAATCTGTTGTCGCCAGACTTTGCGCCATTGGGCAGTCCGCGCCCATTTCAGCCATCCCCATCGGACAGGACGCGCCTATCGCCATGTTATTGAGCGTGCACGCCGCCGCGGTGAGGGAAGGTCCCCCCGCCAGCAGAACGGTCAGCAACATTGCGAAGATTTGGAATTGGCGTTTCATCCGGCGTCTCTAACCAAAGTATCGATCCAGATCACAACGGTCAGTGTGCCACATCACAACCGATATGGAGAATCTAACGTGCCGCCGTAATCGCATTCACCGGCAGCAGCATGTCTTCTTTCCGCATTACCAGGTTCGTCGCGTTCAGGCTGGCCAGTTCGAAGCCGTGTCCGTGCGTAATCGCATCGGTCGGGCAAGCCTCCACACAGTATCCACAGAAGATGCACCGGTTGTAGTCGATGTTGTATACCTTCGCATACCGCTCCGACGACGAGATCCGCTGCTCCTCGGTATTCTCCGCCGCCTCTATATAAATACAGTTCGCCGGGCAGGCGGCTGCGCACAGAAAACAGGCCACACACTTCTCCAAGCCGTTCTCATCCCGCTGCAGCACATGGCCGCCCCTGAAGCGCTGCTCAAACTTCGCGCCCCGCATTGGCCCCTTGCCGTCCGGATAGTTCTCAACCGTCGTAGGTTGCAGCATCTCCCCGAAGGTGATGCTCATACCCTTCGCAATCGCCGCGATATTGCGCACAACCGACATGGCCCCAGTATACGATGGATGCCTGCAAGCGACCACCCATCCCCAGCGTGCCATCATCAGCCTCAGGCACCAAACGACCTTTGTGATCTGGCCTAGCCCGGATTCCAGAACGATGCCGCCCACTCCGGTTCCTCGTAACTACTGCGGGTGCTTATCTTTCTCTGGAGGCTTCGGCTTTTGCTCCGGTTTGTGTTCCGGTTGCGACCTGGGAGCAGCGTGCTGCTCGTGCTGCTGCGCCGCCGGCCTTGTTTCCTGCGGACGAGGCGTCGGCCTGTTCTCAGGGCGCTGAGCCGGCGCAGCTTGCTGATGCTGCGGATGCTCAACTGGCGCAGGCCGCTGTTGCTCCGGACGCCGCGGTTCCGGCGCAGGTTGCGCATGCTGCTCAGGTCTTTGCCGTTCAGGCGTAGGCTGCGCATGTTGCTCTGGCTGTTGCCGTTCAGGCGCCCGCTGCTGGCGCTCCGGATGTTGCACTGGTGCCGGAGGCCGCTGTTGCTCCATCGGGCGACGCGGTTGCTCAGGCGCCTGCCGTTCAGGCGCGGGCTGGGCATGTTGCTCAGGCGCCTGCCGTTCGGGCGCGCGCTGCTGGCGCTCAGAATGCTGCACCGGTGACGGAGGCTGCTGTTGCGGCGTTGGTTCCTGCCTCTTCGGAGTCGGTTCCGACCTCATCGCCGGCTGTTCGGGCCGCGCGTTCGGTTCGTTCCCCCTTGACTGCGAGGCAGGCTGACCGTGCCCGCCATTCCCTCCAGTGCGCGGCTGTTCGCGCATCGGAACCGCCGCTGGCGCATGAATGTTGTGGTCCGCCGGCAGCGGTCTTGCCACCGTTACAGTTTGCGGGTGTCCGTGGTTCTCCTTGGCGAAGTTGCCCCGGTCGCTCCTCGCCGCCTGCACCTGCTGCATCTGCGCGCTCATCGGAGGCGTGTGCTGCTCGTGCCGAGCCTCGATCTCCGCTGGTCTCGGACGCACTTGTATTCCGCCCGGCCCGTTGTAGCTCAATCGGTTTTCGTGCCTCGATTGGTTCTCAACGCGGTAGTTGTAGACGTTGTGAACCCTATTCGTGTCCACATTGTTTACCGACCTGTTGTAGTCGAAGTGATCCCCTCGCCAGTACCCGCCTTGGTAGCCGAATCCGATATAGCCGAATCCATAATCGACCCCGCCGTAGTAGCCGATATGCCGGCCCCAGTACCCGCGATGCCATCCATACCGCCCGCGATCGTAGCTCCAGTAGCCCGGAGTCCACAGCGCTCCTTGGTATGGCGCATACACCCACGCTCCCGGCACCCAGTAGTAGCCATCCGCATCCTGCGCCCAATACCAATAGCCCGGCGTCCAGATGTAGTCATCGCCCGGGCACGGCGGCTGGTCATACTCCGGCAACGGGGGCGGAGGCTGCGGCGCATACTCCACCGGTTGATCGTCGTTGTCGTAGTCCTCTGACTGATCTTGCGGATATTGGCCTGAGTCGTTTGCGCTTGGCCCCTGGGCGGAGCTACTGGCGGAACCGCTCGGCGGATGGGTGCCCGCATCGTAGCTTGCACCCTGTGCCGATGCACCTGAGACAGGCGCAACATTTTCTGCTGCCGGGTCCTGCGCAGGATTCTGTTCTTGCGCCTGCACCTGTGCATTCTCAGCATTCTGACTGCTCTTGCAGGCTCCTGCGCTCACAAATATCGCAGCAGAAAACAAAGCAAGCCACATATATCTAGGAAATAACTTCATTTCTATACCTCTCCGGCTCGTTGGATGCCGTGTATGAGGCAGGATTTGTATTGCCGCCTAATTCAATGCGCGTCGAGTTCCCAGCACCATGAAGCCAACGGCAATAATATACTTGACGCACAAGACCGTAAGTAGTATTCTGCCTATAGATCGGAAGGTAGAAAGATGAAAAAGCCCGTAACTCTCCAGCAGGCAATAGTTTACTTCGGTGACCCGGATAGAGCATTCGAGTATGCCAAGTGGATGCGCTGGCCGGATGACAAAGTTACGTGCCCCCGCTGCGGTTCTGATGCCAATTCGTTCGTGAGTACCCGTAAGATTTGGTTCTGCAAGGGATGTAAGAAGCAGTTCACCGTCAAGGTGGGCACGATCTTTGAGGATTCCCCTATCGGTCTGGACAAGTGGATGACGGCGGTCTGGATGATCTGCAACTGCAAGAACGGAATCAGCAGCTATGAACTGCATCGGTCCATTGGCGTCACTCAGAAAACGGCGTGGTTCATGCTTCACCGGATTCGTGAGGCGATGAAGTCGGACACATCGCACAAGTTTGGCTTTGGCGGTCCCGTGGAAGCCGACGAAGTCTACATCGGACCGAACCCTCAGAAGATGCACAAGAGCCGTAAGGCAATGGTGCAGGCGCGTGACGGCCTCAAGGGTGGATATGTCGGTAAGACCGCCGTCCACGGCATGTTGGATCGTGAGCTTCGGCAGGTTCGCGCCAAGGTCATGCCGAATGTGAAGCGCGAGACATTGCAGAATGCAATCCTTAACAATGTGACACCATTCGCAAGGGTCTACACCGATGAGGCGATGCAGTATGACGGCCTGAGCCGCAGTTTCGTTCATAAGGTCATCAATCACTCGCATGAGTATGTAAACGGCAACGTACACACTCAAGGGATTGAGAACTTCTGGAGCTTGCTGAAGAGGGGATTGCGCGGAACCTATGTTGCCGTCGAACCCTTCCACCTTGACCGCTATCTGAGTGAGCAGGTTTTCCGGTTCAACAATCGCGCCACGAAGGATAATCCTCTCACCGATGAAGATCGCTTTGCGTTGGCGATGCTGCAAACCGTTGGCCGTCGCCTCACCTACACGCAACTGACGGGACACGGTGCAGACTGACGTGAAGCGTAGATGGGGACGCGGTAAGCGCATTACTTGTCGCTCTCTTTCGCAGGTTCCTTTGCAGTTGGTTTTGCCGTTTTAGGTAGCTTCGGAGCGCGGAATAGCTTTTGTATGGTTTCTTCAAAGTTCTTTCGCGCTTCAGGCCCCTCGTGATATTCAGGTTTCATCCTTTTATTCCCATCACAAACAGAATACCTCCGACTAGGAAGGCGATTACGGAAACAATTCCATGTAGCCTTGGCCCATGAAAAAGGAATATACAGATTCCGCAAAAGATCCCAACGAACATCAGGAGAACACCGGCCAAAAGGAGAGAAATATGGCGAAGCAAGGTTGGATTTTGCGATTCAGAAAAAGTCCACCCCACACTCAAACCAACATCGTTTGTACTGCAATAATTGCTCTCGCAACCGGTATTTACGCTGTTATAGCTGGATTCCAACTGTGGACAATGCGTGACACTCTGACGCAGATGAAAACCGCTGGCGATCAATCCTCTTTGCAAATATGGAAAGCAATCGACAATATGAACTGGCTGGCACGTTCCGCAGACTTGTCCCAGAAGTCTACTGAGCAATCGGTTGATGACAACAGAAAATCCGTCGCCGAAGATCGTCGTCCCTGGGTCGGATTTGTTGGGAGCAGTTGTGGAGAATGCAAATCTGAAATCAGGGACAATAGCCAAGGCCTTAAGCTCGGCCAATTCTTTAGAATGAAGCAGCTCACTGGTTTGATCGTAAACAGCGGAAGAACTCCAGCCTTTAAGATGGAAGTATTCTCCAGCATCCCAATGTATCGTCTCGCAACCGACCGCGTGCCAACTGTCGAATCGGTTAAAGCGGAAGCACTCGGGCAAATTGAGTCCATGAAAAAGCGCGGCTTTGATATCTCTTGGGCGATGCCAAAGACGATAGGGGTTATGGCACCATCCTCCACGCGCACCATCACGTTCACCGATGGTGTGGAACTCGGTCGGGAGTTTACTGCAGATCGCTCCAAACTGAGGGTTCTCTATATTGTGGGGCGGATCACCTATTTCGGTGAAGACCGAAGAACGAAACACGTCACTGATTTCTGTCTTAAAAACGAGACATGGAGCGACGGAGATAGTTTTGTTTTTTGTCCAACCGGTAACGATATGTATGACGCCAAATAAGCACAGCCCTGTCACGGCAACTAATAATATAGTTGCTTGCATTATGTGCGTCAAGTATGTTATTGCCCAGCTAACTCATTGTCATCAAACACCCCGGCGGCTACCGGAGAATTCTCGCGACCGTTTGCCGGCTCTAGTGCCGCGCACCCGGCGGCACCGACTGCCCATGATTATTGGCTGGCGGCGTGGTTACGGGCTTGCGAACGTAGCGCGGCTTCACGCTCACCTGACACAGCGAAGAATCCTGCCCGCGGTTTAACCCCGGCACCGCGTCCTGTGCGTGGCACAGTCGATCCTTCATGCTTGCCGCTTCCTTCCCGTTCAGCAGCAGCGAACGCTCAATGTCGCTCTGCGGATCGATATCGTAGCGATACACCGCATCTTCTGCCGGCTTGTCCTTGCCGTAGTCAAGATGGCTCCACGTGCCCAGCGTTTCACGCCCACTGTCATCGGCCATCACCGCATACACCTGTGTCTGTGTCACACGCATCGGCGTATTCATGCTCCACACCGGGACCGCGTTGCCTCCCGTCATCCACCGCCCTGCAAACGTGTGCTGTCGAAGGTCGTAGTGCAGCGCCGTGAAATACGTCGTTGCCTGGCAGTCGGTGCAGTCGTCGTAGAGCGCGCCTAGTTCCCTGCCTTGTCCCACATCCAGCAGCAGCCAGTCTGTCAGGCGCAAATTAACACCATCGGCAATGTGCGTCAGCGTCCGATTAGCCAGCGAAACGCTCCAGATAGAAAATGTGTCGTGATTTGGCGATGCCTGCGCTGATGCGCGAAAGCTCGTGATCACCAGCGCCGCATCATACTCCACGCCGATCTCGCGAATCGAAGACCATTTTTGGCCGTCAAGCGCTCGCGTCACCCATACCACCACGTCCTGATCGTCCGACGTGTGAAAGTTTATCCAGCGAAATGAGTCGGGAGCTTGCGCAAAACACAGCGGAGAAATTGCGGCCAGCAATACTGCTACAAAAGCGCAGCCAACTCGGCCAGAAACAGCACGCATGGCTCTAGGTATACCAGACAGGCTGAGGGCGCTAGGGCTTTACGCGTTTACCTCGGATGCTCACCCGCAGGGGGCCTCGCAGGCGTGTGCCACTCTCGTCATAGAAGGTCGCGCTGGCGTTACCGCTGAATTCATCGCCACCTACCTTGATTAGGAACGAAATTTCGCCCCGGCTGACGAACTTGTGCGTCGTCCGGTCCGCTGTGATCTCGACAACTTTACCTTTGATTCCATCTCCGTCCGGCTGCCATGCTCCCAACGCGCTGCTGTCGCTTGTGTTCGCGTCGCCGGCATCAGGGTTCGATTGCTGCACCGTTCCATCAGCGTGAAATATGAACATGTGCAGCGGAAAAGGAGCTTCGGGCATTTTCACGATCCATGCCCCCACGATCGGAACAACACCGTTTCTGACAGATGCTATCCGGCAACCTGCTATCCCACTCGCCAGCGCAGCGATGCCGAGGGTTGCGATCGCCGTTTGCATGCCCGCGGTCCTTTGGATTCTCACAACCCCAGCCTCTCCCAAATCGCATCCACCCTCGCCTTTGTCGCCCCATCCATCTCGATCATCGCCGGCCACGGCCGCTCAAATCCCTCCGCCTTCCACTTCCGCGTCGCATCAATCCCCATCTTCGATCCGTAATTCGGCAGCCGCGACGAGTGATCAAGCGAGTCCACCGGCCCCAGCGTGAATTGAATATCCCGCTCCGGATCGATGTTGTTCGTCACCCGCAGCACCACCTCGCCGATATCCTGCACATCGCAGTCCTCATCCACCACCACGATGCACTTGGTAAACATCGCCTGCCCCAGCGACCAGATCGCGTTCATCACCTTGCGCGCCTGTCCCGGATAGCTCTTCTTGATCGACACCAGCATCAGGTTGTGAAACACGCCCTCCACCGGCAGATTGATGTCCACAATCTCCGGAATCGTCATCTTCATTGCCGGCAGAAAAATCCGCTCCACCGCCTTGCCCATCCACGCATCTTCCATCGGCGGCTTGCCCACAATCGTCGCCGCATAAATCGGATCCTTGCGATGCGTGATGCACGTCAGATGAAACACCGGGTACTCATCCGTCATGGTGTAGAAGCCTGTGTGATCGCCAAACGGCCCCTCGCTGCGCAGCTCGCCCAGTTCGACGTATCCCTCGAGCACAATCTCCGCGCTCGCCGGAACTTCGAGGTCCACCGTCTCGCACTTCACAATCTCCACCGGCTTGCCGCGCAGGAAACCCGCAATCATGAACTCCTCAACCTCCGGCGGCGCAGGCACAATCGCAGAAAACGTGGTCGCCGGATCGGTCCCGATCGCCACCGCAACCTCCAGGCGTGATCCTTTCAAATTCCCCAACGCCACCTGCGGCATCCCGCCAATCGGCCCATCCGGAATCGTCACCGCCCCGCCCGCCGACTCCGCCATCGCCGCCACTCGCGCAGACGCCGACCCCGCCGCAGGCACCGGTCCATGAAGCTGCATTTCGCAGCGCTTCGCGATAATGCTCCGCCGCCACCTTCTGCCGCTGCCAGTGCATCCCCGTCGTCTGCCCGTCGTACACCTGCATGCGGTACATCCCGATGTTCCGCTTCCCCGTCCGCGGATCCCGCGTATGCACGCACGGCAGCGTAATAAACCGCCCGCCGTCGTGCGGCCAGCACTTCAGAATCGGAAACGCATTCAGATCGAACCCGTCCCGCAGAACCACTTCCTTGCACGGCGCATCCTTCGCTGTCACCGTCTTGGGAAACACATTTCCAAGCTCCGCCAGTTGCGGCAGCATCTTCAGTTTGTCCAGGAACCCGCCCCCCGGCGCCTTCACATTCATCAGACCTTTGATGCGCTCAGCAATCTGGTCCAGCCGCTCCACGCCCAGCGCCATCGCCATCCGCCGCTCGCTGCCAAACTGGTTCATCAGCACCGTGTGCCCCGGAAACCCCTTCACGTTCTCAAACAGCAGCGCCGGCCCACCCGCCGCATACTTGCTGTTCCCTTTGTCCCTTGGTCCCTTGGTCCCTGTTTTCGACACCCGATCCGTAATCTCCGTGATCTCCAGTTCCGGCGAAACCTCTTCGCGAATCCGCTTCAGTTCGCCGCTCTTCTCCAGTGTCCTGATCCAGTCGCGCAAATCGTCGTATGCCAAAGTCGTCTCCCTGCTGACTCGCTAACTCGCTTGGCGCGAAAGCGCCGCTAACTTGCTAAAAAAATCAGAACGGAACACTGCCAGTAGCTCAGGTCTGCTCCCCCAACCATACTAAGGCCTTAGTCATCCATGGACTTTCGTTTCACTCAATCCTTCCTCGCTAATCTTCGCCTCCCAAAAGCCCCGCATCTAATCCCAAAGTTCGCGATCACGTTCTTCGAGGGATACCCTCATGCCCACTCCCCCATGCGTTCCCTGCCATCCCTACTTCAAACTCCGCCGACTCACACCCCACATCCAGATCGGCCTCCTGGCGCCCGTACCGTGGAGCGTCCCCAACCTCTGCGCCGCCTACAACTGGCCCACCAACCTCGCCGGCGGAGGTATCATCGCCATCGTCGAGCTCGGTGGCGGATGGGTTCAGTCCGACATGGATCAGTACTTCAAATCCATCAACCAGCCCGTTCCCCAAATCACCGACGTCTCCGTCGACGGCACAAAGAACAGCCCCAACCAGAGCACCGGCTCCAACAGCGATCCCGACTATGAAGTCGCGCTCGACATCGAAGTCGCAGGGGCAGCCTACTACGCGGCCACCGGCAAGCCCGCCATCATCCGCGTCTACTGGTCGCAGGACATCGCCACCGCCGTCCAGAAAGCCGCCAACGACGGCTGCGACGTCTGCTCCATCTCCTGGGGCGCCGACGAAAGCACCTGGGGCACGAAGGCCGCCAACGAAATGGAATCCGCCGCAGCCACCGCCAACGACCTCGGGATGATTGTCTTCGCCGCATCCGGCGACAACGACTCCAGCGACGGCACCTCCACTCCCGCCAACGTCGACGCACCCTCGTCCTGCCCCCACGTCATCGGCTGCGGCGGCACCTACAAAACCTCGACCGTCGAATCCGTCTGGAACGACAGCCCCGGCCAGACCAACGGCGAAGGTACGGGCGGCGGCTATTCCACCATTTTCCCCGCGCAGAGTTTCCAGATCGGCATTCCCAGGCCCCCCGCCGGCTCTCCCTACGGCAAAGGCCGCATGGTCCCCGACGTCTCAGCCGACGCAGACCCCAACACCGGCTACAACGTCGTCGTGCACGGCTCAACCGCCGTCGTCGGCGGCACCAGCGCCGTCGCTCCGCTCTACGCCGGCCTCTTCGCCGCCTTCGGCACAAAGCTCGGCTTCGTAACCCCCTCGCTCTATCAAAATCCGGCCGATTTCAACGACATCACCAGCGGCGGCAACGGCTATTACAACGCCGCCCCCGGCCCTGACCCCTGTACGGGCCTCGGCTCCCCAATCGGCAATAAACTCGCCAGCATGTTCGCCACGGGCGCAGCCGGTCACAACCCAAACGCGCAAATCACAGGCTGATCAGGGTTTCCGCGACAAGCCTCGATTTGCCTGCGCCACCCGCTTGACTCTGCCAGAATTCGGAGCAGAATAGGGGCCAGAGGATCAAGTCATGGATTCCCTACTGCAACTGCATCTTCAATCCGACAATCCGAAGCCCGAGGCTGAGAAACTTTCAAAGCCTGAAAACGAAGAGCCCAAGCCCGTCGTCACAAGCAAGCGATTAAATCGAATCATGAATCGCGCGGCCCACAAAGCCGCTACCGAATACGGCCGCAGCGGCTCTGGAATCTTTTCGAAATAGCCGCTCATTCCGACGGGTGCAACCGGGAGGGGTCCACGCCAAGCGTGTCCCTGTTCGTATGCGGAGATATCGTCCCGATATATCTGGGACTTCGATTTTCCTTCCCCAACCCGTATCACGTCTGGCCTCAAACACAGATCGGCCCCGAAGGCATCCACCCCGGGGCCGATCTCGACCAAAATGATAGGGAGAAGGCGACGCTGCTTGTCGGCGTCCACTTCAGCCCGCGATCCGGAACCTATGTCGGATCCTCGCGCCGACCCACCAATGCAACATCGGTAAGGTCCAGCTCGATTCGCTGCCCGATCCACGACCGGGAAGTTGGCTTGCAAAGTATATCCAACCCGGCCCAAAAGTGAACCCTTACAAAAGTCACCGCACCCTTGCCGTTACCGTCTGCAAAGGAATCCGATATACCGTCACCGAATAAGCGCTCAAATGCGTTGTGATCTTCCCCTCGCGCACCTCCGCAGTCGTCTCCGCCGGGGCCACCGCCGTCGGATGCTCAAAGCTGTTTTCAGCCTGCGGCTCCCCTGCCAGCGTCGTCACTTTCGCACTTCCGGCCACATCCAGTCCATCCAACCTGATCTCCACCGCCCTCGACTCAGCTGACACATTTACCGCTTTCACAATCAATTCATGGCTCCGCTCGTCCACCGTCGCGCTGGTGTAAATGCCATCTACTGCCTGAGGCGTTGACCTAACCGTTCGCGACCCGGCATTCGTGGCAAAAACCTTCTGCACGTAATAATCCGGCGTCCCATACGACCGGAGATTGTCGAACCAGATTTCATCCGGCTTCCACTGCCACGCATCCACATGCGCCATCAGCGGAGCATAGGACGCCATCTCTACCACGTCGCCGTTGCGCTCCAGCCCCGTCATGAATGCGGCCTCAGCGATAGCAGCTTTCCAATTGTTTCGATTCTCAGCGCTCGTCGTTCCCACCGTCTGCGCCGCATACTCGCCCGCAAACACCTTCGGACCCGAGCGGTCATAGTGGTCGTACCGGCCGGTGTTCTCGAGGAACCACTCCGGACTCATGTAATAGTGTTCGTCCACGAAATCCGGTTTCAGCTTCCGCCACGTCGCCCACATACTCTCAAACGGCTCGCCCGCAGGCGCTGGCCCAGCGGCCGCCACCAGTCTGATCTCAGGATGTTTTGCCTTCAACGCAGCCGCAAAAATCTTGTAACGATCGACGTAGTGCGGGCCCCACTGCTCGTTGCCTACGCCGATCATCGCCAAATGAAACGGCGCCGGATGCCCCATCTGCGCGCGAATCTTGCCCCACGGCGACGTCACCGGCCCATTCGCAAACTCGATCAGGTCCAGCGCATCGCGCACATACTCTTCCAGCTGGTCCAGCGCGGCAGTTTCATTGGTATTGAACTCGCACGCCATCCCGCAATTCAGAATCGGCAGGGGCTTCGCTCCAATGTCCTCGGCTAATTGAAAATACTCATAAAATCCCAGCCCGAATGACTGAAAATAATCCGGCGCAGGACGAAAATCGAACTCGTCGTTCCAGCGGTTAATGATGGTCCTGCGTTGCGCGATGTCACCCACCGTGGTCTTCCAGCGATACCGCGTCGCCAGTTGCCGACCTTCCACTATGCATCCACCGGGAAACCGTAGAAATCCCGGATGCATGTCGTAGAGCAGCTGCACAAGATCCTTCCGCAGCCCGTTCTCGCGATGCTTCCACGTGTCCAGGGGATAAAGCGAAACCATGTCCAGATCCACCGCGCCCGCCTCATCAAAAATGAGATTTAGTCGCGCATGCTGCGTTGTCGCGCTCGTGCGAATCACCGTCTCGTAGCGCCTCCATTGCGCGCCAAAACCCTCCAGCTTCCCGCTTCCAATCTCGTGCCCGTTCTCATCCGTCACCGTCGCCTGAATCGCCTTCTGCCCATGGCTCCGTACATACGCCGAGAAGCGATACTCCGCGCCGTCAGTCACACCCATGCCCCGAAAACCAGAATTCCAGAAGCCGTACCCCGGCTCATACACGCGAACGTTCAGGTAGTGTGGATTTGACTGGTTAAGCGGCGCCTCCGTGCGAATGCTCATCTCGCCACGCGGATTCGCCATGCCGGTCTTGTGGATGCCCAGGTCCTGGTGCCAGCCTGTCAGCGGCTCCTGAAACTCGAACGATCGATTCTTCACCAGTTCGGGATACAACCCGCCATCGGCGCCAAAGTTGATGTCTTCAAAGAAAACCCCGAACATCGAAGGCGAAATGGCAGGCCCCGGATGCGCCGCATCCACGGAGATCACCAACGCCCTCTTCTGATCCTGACTCCAGAGGCTGATCGAAAGCAGAGCAAGCGAGAAAAACAAAACGACTCTTTGTATGCGCATAAGAATTGCGCCCATCTTAGTGGCTTCCGCAGAACTCGTCTACGGTCCGACGAATATGCCTGAAGATTGCCAGCTAAAGAACGGTATGACGCAGCCTCATCGCGTCGTGAGTTGGAGAGCGCAAAATCTGGAGCATGAAATACCTCAGCGCGCGATCTGCGCCACCTGCACCAGCGGATTCACCGGCGGAATCTCATCCAGCGGAAACCCCAGCCGCTTCCACTCGTCGTAGCCGCCGCGCAGCGGCCTCACTCGCTCTATGCCCAGCTTGTGCAGCGTCATCGCTGTCTTTGCCGCCGTGGCTTCACTGGGGCAGGTGCAGAACAGCACCACATCCCGGTCGCGCGGAATCTCCCCATGCCGCGCCGCCAGCGCATCCGGCGAAAAGTGCTGCGCCTTCGGCAGCGTGAACGGATCCGCCAGAAGCTCCAGCGGGTGACGCAGATCCACGATGTATACCTCCTCGCCCGCGTCAAGCTGCGCTTTCAACTCCTCGGGCTCCAGCCGTAGCGACACCAGCTTTTTCAGCACCGCCCGCCTGCGATACAGCCGCCACACAAAAAATCCCACCACGCCCAGCAGCAGAAGCGCACCCGAAAAGCGTCCCACCCAGTCCAGCACACTTGGATTGCGCTTAATCGCATCACCGAAGAGCCTCCCGCCCGTCAGCAACGCCAGCAACCACAGAGTCGCCCCGATTCCATCGAAAAACAGGAACCGCCCCAGCCCCATCCCGTTCTCGCCCGCCACCGGAGCCGCCAGCGTCGCCAGTCCCGGCACAAACTTGGCAAACAGCAGCATCACGCTGCGCCGCCGCCCAAACGAGTCCTGCGTCCGCCGTACACAAATCGTCGGCTCCATCGAAAGCTTGCACAGAATCCGTAGAACATGATGACCGTATCGCCGCCCGACCAGAAACCACGTCGTATCCGCGGCCATGCAAGCCAGCAGCCCAGCCAGAAACGCCCAGCCAAAACTGAGTTGGTGATCGGCGGAGAGACCTCCCGCCGCCAGCAGCACCGGTGTCGCCGGCAGGGGAATGCCGAATTGCTCGACCAGGACCCAGCCGAAAAGCAGCAGATAGCTATACGTAAGCAGAATGTGTTCGGGTAGTGCCATGGTCTGATTCCAATGTTCTGATTTGAGTTAAGGTCACAGGCGAGCCGCGACTGCGAACACCCGCTGATCTCAATCTATCGGATGATTGTGAATTGAATTCGTTTCAAATCAATCCACCCCCTGTGGGCAGTTTCTCGCCTGTAGCCTCTCCGCTGGATCCGGTTGCCGACGCCCTCCGTTCGCGCCGGTAGCGCGCTGGGGGAAGCCCGAATTCCCGCTTGAACGCTCGGTTGAATGCGGACTCAGAGTCATATCCCACGTCTGATGCGATTTCTGCCACGCCCTTAGACGTCCTGGTCAACGATTGAGCCGCCAATTGCAATCTCCACCGAGTCAGGTACGTCATGGGCGGGTCCGACAGATAGCGCGTAAAGCGCTCGCTGAGCGCGGAACGGGACATCGATAGTTCGTGCGCCAGGCTGGCGATGGTCCAAGGATGATCGACGCGATTGTGCATCAGCCCAAGGCATCTTCCAACAATCGGATCGCGTGCGCCGGCGAGCCACCCGGTTTCCAGCTCTGGAAGGTTCATGGCATAGCGGCGCAGCGTATCGACAAAGAGGACTTCCGAGAGCTTGGCCAGCATGGCGTCGCTGCCGAATCTGCCGGAGCTCGCCTCCTCAACCAGATGCAGGATTGAGCTCTCGAGCCACTGACCGGCATGATCTGTCCTGACGTTGACCTTGAAGATCCGCGGCAAACTGCTGAGGATGGGCCGACTCAGGTGTGGATCGCAGGCCATGAATCCGCATACGAAGCGACAGGATTCACCGCCGCCGCCGACGCGTAGCGCGCTCAAATCGCGCGTCATGACCTTCTGGGCGACCGCCGCGGCGATCTGCGAACGTACGGTCGATCCCGGTCCGCTGGCAAGAAGATGGGGATCGCCATGGGGAAAGATCACCACGTCACCAGGCTCGAGGGCGATTGATCGCCCATCGACGAGGCGCGCGACAGCATTGCCTTCAACCAGGAAGTGGAAGATGACCAGGTGCGGCGCTCCAGGTGCGAGAGCCTTGGCAAGCGCTTGCGATGCCGGCGCGTCGTAGCCCCAAGGAGCCGAGAACTGCGCGTGGAAGAACAGCGCGCCGTTCAACTTCACTCCGGCAAGAATTTCAGAGAATGCGTCCATCCATCCGATCCTCCTGTGGACGATCTGCAAACTTCTGCGGGACCCCTGCAAATCGAACTGGCCGCTTCAGACGAACGAGCAAGAAACGGCGACGGCTGAGCATTGTTGGTTCCCTGATGGGTCTGCACAATCCTAGCTGAGGCTTTCCTCAGCACACAACTTAAAAGGATGAAGGAGTAAGAGATCATGACCAAACGGATTTTCACCTTGATGTACGGAGCTTTCAGCTATCTGCTGTTCCTCGCTTCGTTCTTGTATGCCATTGGGTTCGTGGGCGATTTCGCCGTACCGAAGTCGATGGATTCTCCCTCGACCGGCGCGTGGCCGACAGCGCTCTTGATCGATCTGGGGCTGCTCACGCTCTTTAGCGTGCAACACAGTGTCATGGCGCGCCCAACGTTCAAGCGGATTTTTACGCGCTTTGTTCCGGTGGCCCTGGAGCGCAGCACATATGTGATCGTCAGCAGCATCGCGCTGTCCTTCCTGTTCTGGCAGTGGCGCCCCCTGGGCGGTGTAATTTGGGATGTCCAGAATGAATGGGGGAGCACCCTTCTCTATAGCGGGTTCCTCTTCGGCTGGTTGCTGATCCTCTACGCGAGCTTCCTGATCAATCATTTCGACCTCTTCGGTCTGCAGCAGGTCTGGCGGAATCTCAAAGGCCAGCCGCAGGTCAAGCTCAAATTCGCGACTCCATTGCTCTACCGGATGGTGCGCCACCCGCTTTATGTCGGCTGGCTGATGGCCTTCTGGTGCACTCCGACCATGACCGTGACCCACCTCGTATTCGCCTTGGGGACGGCGGCCTACATTCTGATCGCGATTCATTTCGAAGAGCGCAATCTGATCGAGGCACATCCGGAGTACTCGGAGTATCGTCAGCGGGTCCCCATGCTGGTTCCGCGGCTGCCTCGGAGTGAGGGAACCGCCCGTGCTCGAGCCTGAGTCGCGGTCGGTCAAGCCGCTTTGCGTCCACCCGGCACAAGCCGGGGCTGATTCTTCCGGGGGTCGGACCCAGTGCCGGTCCCACGATTCCACGCAGGTTTCAACCTAGGTGAGGGTTATGGAAGCTAAAACAAATCTTCGTGAGACTAACGATCGGGATTCACTCCCGGCAGGCGCGGACCGGACCGTCGCGCAAAACACAGCACCCGCAACGCAGAGCGAGGCAGCAGCTTCGCGGTTCGAGGAAAGTAGCACAGGAGAGGAGGAGGAGTGGCTCTGCATTTGGCCTCCCGATCCAGAGACGATCAAGAAATTCCGCTCCGCTCCAAACAGCAAGTTAGATGAATGAGGAGAGCAAGATGGAAACGAAACGAAAGAGCCCGATGATGCGCGCGCATCTATTCAAGATGATGATGCTGACACAGCGGGCGGTGGACTACTCGCTCAAAGCCTACGAGCTGCGCGATCCGGAGTTTTGGCATCTCATCCACAAATCGGATCGGAAGTGGTGCGCCGTGCAGCGCATCATCGGCAATCGAGGCCGCCGACTTCTGGCCGCAGGGCTGGCAGTCGACACGGACTCGCTGACTGCCTGCTGCACGGTGCGCATTTACAGCGCGCTCCGGACCTCCTATACCGCGGCCACCGAGATTGCCCACAGTTCTCTGATGCTGGCCGAGGTCGGACAGACGGACGGCTCTGAACTGATCATGCGGATGGGCCGCCGCGTGAATGCCCTGGTGAGGCAGTACACCGTGGCCTTATTCACAGGAGAGTCACAGCTTGCAGAAGCGATTCTTCGCGATGATGAAATGCGTCTAGGTTTCGAGCGAACACTCGATGGCGCCGAGAAGAAGTTGCTGCCGCGAACCGGCGCACAGAGCCGAATTGAGCTATCGATTGCAAGGAGCCTATGGCAAATTGCCGATCAGGCGTATGAGGTTGCCGAGGCTCTCTCTTTGTGGATGCATGGAAAAAGCGGCCTTGCTATCCAGCGCAATCTGGCCGCATAAGTAATTGGCGCCTCGGTGTCCGGTTCAAAGCTGAACGGCAGTGTCGCGACGCCAATCTTCCGCCAGCTTGTCCAAGAAACGAACGTTACTGTGACTATCACGCGCTCCTACATCACGGCGTTTCCGTGCTGGTACTGGGCTTTGCGAAGATTTGCCCGCTCACCCTGCCGCCATGCCTCTATCCGCTGCCTGTTCGTCAGGCCAACGCTTTGCCTTCGGCTTCCTTCAGATCCCACCTCGCGATGGACACCCTTGCCGTTCAGCTAACACTTCCCCTTGCCGGGTGTGTAGAGGACTTACACCTCCTAGCGAGTGCGCCCTGCCGGGCGCACCAATACAAAAGCCGCCCGGAGGCGGCTTTTGTCTGCAGTGGTTGGCGACTACCGGGCGGCTGTCGTGCCTCTGTCGAGGAGTTCGGCATGAGCCTGCGTGCCCTTGTCGGCAAAGTAATTGCGATCCCACAAGTTCTTGTAGAACTCACCAGTCAGCTCGGCAGCGCGCGGCCCAAACGTCGGCCGGCCGCCCTCGAGGAAGAACACTGTCACCAGCGCGCCCTGCGGCGTGTCGGAGTACGATGCGAACCAGCCAAAACGCGTTCCCTTGTCCGAACAGGTTCCCGTCTTACCAAAGACCGGCAGTTCCTGGAAGTTGGCGCGAAGCCGGCGTGCAGTTCCGTATTGGACCGCGCCTGCCATGCCATCCTGCAGGTCCGGGACGTAGCGAGCGATATTGAGTGTCCGCTTCACCCTGGGCTGGAATTCTGCAACCTCTTCCGCCGAAGTCGGGTGCTGCAAATAGTAAAGTGTCCCACCGTTAGCGATCGCCGCTACAAAAGCACCAAGTTGCAGCGGAGTCATCGAGACGCCCTGCCCGAAACTGCACATGCGACCCACGCCGCCTTCGGATGCAGGAAGTGCCTGGGTTGGATACTCGCCAAGCTGCTCGCCTTCGATGTGATATCCGGCCAGTTCTCCAAGGCCGAATTCGGTGGCATAGTGGCGAACCCGTTGGAAACCAAGTTCGCGGCCGAGTTCTTCGAAATAGAGATTGTTGCTCTTCGCGATCGCGTCCGTCATGTTCATGCGAAAGCCGGCAAGCTGCACCGGAGTGTCGCGCGTTACCAGTCCTTCACTCAACGCGGCTAACGCCACCGAGAGCTTGATCGTGGAGCAGGGCTCTGCGCCCGGAGAGAGCGCCAGTTTCTGGTTCACCATCGCCAGGATCCGGCCGTTCGAGGGGTCGATCACCACCGCCGTGCCGTTCATGTCCCCCAGCGCATCAATCGCAGCCTGGCGCACCAGCGGATCTTCGCCCGCAATCACGTCGCCTGCAAAAATGTCGCCCTTTGCGAACGAACTGGCAGTGAAGCGCTCGCCGTAATAATGACGATGGCGCCTCGTGAGGACAGCATGATGAAGCGTGGCCGAAGAAGATTTCGTGGTATGGACGCGATGTGTCGCCAAAGATGTACTGGAGTGGGAGGATCGATGAGTGTGACCGACAGCGAGGTGTTTGTGCGCCGTCTTCGAGTGGTGAATCGTGTGCTGCACGTCAAGCGCAGCGACATTACAAGCGCCGACACTCATTCCAACAACGGCAATTCCCAAGGCAAAAACGCAAGACAGTCTCATCCCGGAAAAATTCCCCTCAACAGAAGATTGCGTGCCATGCGTCTGCCCAGCAGCAGCGCACTTCTTTCCGACTCTCAAACTGGTTATTCCACACGCTCTGGCCGCGGTATGTGAGCAAAGTCACCGGTTGACTTGATTGGTGCTTGCCCACAAACATCTCGGGGAAACAACAACAATGATGCAGAAGTACTAGTCCAGACCCCTGGTTTTCGAGAGCTACTTTGAACTATACCGCGCTCCAGATTCAATGCAAGTCCCCGATTTGGAGGAGCTTGCATCAAAACTTCATCCGTCGCATGAACGTCGGAACATCCAGGTCTCTCTCTTCATCGTTCGAAGATGCAGACAAAGGACTTACCGGTGGTTGCGGTACATGTTCTTCGGTAATCGAGGGGGTTCGTACGCCGTTACCAAAGTCTGAAGCATAGTCACGCGGAAGCGGCGCAAACGTCGGCTCTTCCGCGACCTCCACGTGGCCAGACCGAACCACTGCAGCCACAAACTCCGGTTCGCTGTCGTCTTCTAGGTCCTCATCTTCGGTTTCGCTCATGAATCGCAAAGGCGCGGGAGCCGGCGGCGCAACAGGAGCCTTCTCGCGCATCCATGCATCAGCCGCAACCACAGGAACCGAAACAACCGGCAACTCTTCCACGTTCAGCATGCGCGCACGCCGCTCCGGCATCTGGTCGCGGAAACCCGTCGCGATTACTGTGATCTTCACTTCATCGCCCATGCGTTCGTCCAGCACCGCGCCGAAGATGATATTCGCGTCTTCGTGCGCCGAACTCTGGATTAGACTGGAGGCTTCATTGACTTCGGAGAGCTTCAGGTTGCTCGACCCCGTGATGTTGATCAGGATTCCGCGCGCTCCATCGATTGCGCCTGCATCGAGCAGCGGCGATGCCATCGCAGCTTGTGCCGCCTCCTTCGCGCGATTGTCGCCCGTACGAATTGCTGTGCCCATCACCGCGTGGCCCATCCCAGCCATCGTTGTCTTTACATCGGCGAAGTCCCGATTGATGATGCCGGGAATCGTGATGATGTCGGAGATGCCCTGCACACCCTGCCGAAGTACGTCGTCGGCGATGCGGAAGCTCTCAAAGAAGCCTGCGTCCTTCGCCACCGCCAGCAGCTTCTCGTTGGGAATCACGATCATCGTATCGACGCTCTCGATCAGTTCCTTCAGGCCGCGTTCCGCCTGCTGCAGGCGGCGCTTGCCCTCGAACGCGAACGGCCGCGTAATGACCGCGACGGTCAGAATGCCCATCTCGCTGGCCAGCGACGCGATCACAGGAGCCGCCCCGGTTCCAGTGCCTCCACCGAGCCCGGCTGTCACAAAGACCATGTCCGCGCCTTCGAGCGCCTCGATGATCTTCTCGGAATCTTCGAGCGCAGCGCGACGGCCCACGTCAGGATTCGCCCCTGCGCCCAGTCCGGCCGTCAGGCGCACCCCGAGTTGCAGCTTGATCGGAGCCAGAGACAGTTTCAGCGCCTGCACGTCTGTATTCGCCGCGATAAACTCGACGCCCTCCAGGCCTGCCTGGATCATGCGATTGACAGCGTTCCCACCGCCTCCGCCGACACCAATGACCTTGATCCGCGCCCCGCGCTGCTCTTCATCGTGAAACTGAATGCGCAAATCTGCGGCTTCTATCTTCTGCTGATCCATAGCGGTTGGCGCCTCCCCATTTGTGGTTGACATGATCCTTGCCTTTAGAAACTCGCTGCGAAGATGGCGCGCAGCTTGGCGCGCAAACTGTTGTTTTCTGCCGCACGGGTCACGCGTGTGCGATGTGCATACAGTAGCATTCCGATGGCAGTGGAAAAGCTGGGATGAACTAACTCGCCCGGCATGTTCGAGAGTCGCACCGGCATTCCCGTGCGCGCCGGTACGCGAAGCTGACTTTCTGTTACGTCGAGCATTCCCGGAAGCATGGCCCCGCCGCCGGTGAGAACGCATCCTGCGCCCAGAGCCTCAAGCACGCCGCCCTGGCGAAGGCTCTCTTTTACAAAATACAGAAGTTCGCGTGCTCTCGGTTCCAGAATCTCCGCAAGCGTGCGCAATACGAGACGCTGTGGATTCGGGATTGTTGATCTCGATCTCCGCTTCAAGCGGTACAGCCGTGACCACAGCGTGACCATACTGCCGCTTCAGTTCCTCGGCTTGCGCCACGGGCATCTGCAGTCCGACCGCGAGGTCGTTGGTGAAATGTGCACCGCCGACCGGCACCGACGCCGTGTGAACGACCGCGCCTTCAAAGAAGACAACCATGTCGCTGGAATGCGCACCAATGTCGAGCAGACAAACGCCAAGTTCGCGCTCATCTGCGGAAAGCGTTGACTCTGCTGCCGCGATCGACTCGAGTACGGCCTCGGAAACCTCAAGTCCGGCACGATTGGCGCACGTCACGGTGCTTTGCAGCGCGCTGCCGGAACACGTGGCGATATGCAGGTCCACTTCGAGGCGCGCGCCAACCATTCCAACTGGATCGAAGATGCCGGGCTGATCGTCGAGGATGAATTGGCGCGGCAGCAAGTGCAGGATCTCGCGGTCCGGAGGCCGTTCAACGGCGCGGGCACGCTCCACAGCAGCGCGCACATCCTCGCGGGTAATCTCCCGCATGCGGCTCCCCAGATCCAGTCCGCCATTCGTGTTGAGCCCTCGAATATGTGGGCCTCCGACTCCCACGACGCATTGGTCGATGTTTGCGCGCGCCGTCCACTCGGCCTGCTCATTCGCCTGCTTTACAACCTTTGCGGCCGGTCCAAGTTCGGAAATCAGTCCTTTGCGCATGCCTGTTGATTCGATCAGTCCGTGGCCGCGATAGCGGAGGGCGCCCTCATTGACGTCAGCGGCCAGCACACGGGTCCAGGCGCTGCCCACGTCCAGCACCACGATCAGATTGTCCTGCTTCTCGCTCATCGTTCTCTCAGTGGGCTGGGTTGGATGGATGTGGCTTCGGCTTCGTCGCCGTTTTCTTCACATTGTGCTTTGGATCGGGATGCTTCTTCTTCGCGCCTTTGTCTTTGAGGGCTTTCGTCCTTGCAGACGGCTTGGCTGGAGCGTGGGCCTTGGAGGTTTTGACGACATCCGCGCGCTTCGAGACAACAGGCTTTGGCACGTCGGGCTTGAGAGCCGGCTTTGCGGGGTCAGGTTTCGGCGCCCCAAGTGAGCTGTCAACAACCTCACTCGGATCCAACTTTGCCGGCGCCGCGTGTGACCGCCGCCGGTCATCTGCAGCACGACTTGCTGCTCGTAGCGAAGGTCGACTTCGGCAAGCTTGGGATACTGCTGGCGCCACTCTGCGATGTGCGCTTTATAGCGCTGGAAGCGCTCGAGAAAGTGGTCGGAACCAAAGTGCGCCAGAATGTCAGTTCCCTGCGCGGGCAACAACACCTTCGCATCTTCAGGATCGGAAAGGTCGATTTCGGAGATCTGGTCAGATAGATGCTGCCCGCTGGAGTCCAGTTCGCTGACGAGGTCGCTGATACACATCCATGCGGGCACGCCGCGAACTTAAGGCGTCGCGACTATCGATCCCGGTAACAACCGGGAACGAATAGTGATGTTGCGCCATCATCGCCGGCGGCTCGGCAAGGAGCACGCCGTTGGCGTCAACGAGGCCGACCTGCGATCCCTGGCGAAGAAATGCCACGGGTTTGCGTTCGACGACCGAAATGCGGATCTGGTCGGGCAGGAGGCGCATGACCGTTGCATGCTCGATCCAGGGAATCTGCTCGAGCTGCTTGCGGCGTTCGGCGAGGGGCACGAAGAAGATGTTGCGGCCAACATCCTCACCGAAAACAGGCAGCAACTCAGAGCGGTTCACCTGCGAAAGCCCAGTGGCCTGGATATTGCTTGTGCCTCCAATGCGGAAGCGCGCATCGTGCTCGAGAAAGTTGCGCAAGGCGTAAACGGAGACAGCAAAGACAGACAGAACCGCGACAACGCCGGTTGTGAGAAGGACGCGGCCGAATGTGTTTGCAGGTCGCCACCAGAGACGAGCGGGTTCGTCGCCAAACTTGCGCGGTTTGCTGCGGGTGCGAGGACCGTCGTCGTCCTCATCGTCCATCGAGATCGGCATTCCGGGCAGGCTGCGGGCCGCAATGGGCACCGCAGGGGGTGCGCGTCGAAGACGCGGCTCTGCGGGCGCTTCCTCCTCCCACACGAGGGACCGAGTTTTATTGTCACGTTGTGCCACGCCAGCGCCAGTGGATCGGGAGAATCGCCAAAGTCAACTATAGCCCGCGCGTGACTGGCTTTTCTCGCATGAACCCGAGGGGGAACCCGCAGCGTAACGGGCTGGCATCGCAGCTTAGAATAAGCTACCGGGATGAATCATTTGCGAATCATGGTTCTGTGCATTTTGCTTCGCGGCAAGCGGGCTTCTCGCGCTGGCGGAGTCGCCTGCATATCATTATATTCGCGCCGGTGAGCAGGCCAACATCAAGGCTCAGTCGCGCCCGGGTTTCGCATTGATGGGTGGCGGCACCGATCTCGACGAGGCGTTCACGTTCCTCTGTGATCGCGCCGGCGGTGGAGACTTCCTGGTGCTGCGCGCGACCGGCGACGACGAATACAACTTCTACCTGCGCGGCCTTTGCCACCTGAATTCGGTTGCCACGCTGATCATTCCCGATCGCGACGCGGCAGCGAATTCTTTTGTCGTCGATGCGATCAAAAGTGCCAGCGCCATCTTTATCGCGGGCGGGGACCAAGCCAACTACATCAACTTCTGGATGAACACGCCGGTTCAGATCGGCGTTGAATGATGCGATCCGGCGCGGCGTGCCAATTGGCGGCACCAGCGCGGGTCTTGCCGTGATGGGTGAATTCATCTACTCCGCACAAGGGGACAAGCCCGATGATCCGAACCTCGACGGGAAGACAGCATTGGCAGACCCGTACAGTGCGCGCATCACGCTGGCGAGCAACTTCCTGAACATCCCGATTCTCAAAGACGTCATCACCGACACGCATTTCAAGCGGCGCGACCGCATGGGCCGGCTGCTGGTTTTTCTGGCTCGACTGAACGAGCAGGATGGGAAGCCTGTTCCGCCAACTGCCCCGAAGATACGTGGAATTGGCGTGGAAGAACGCGCTGCCGTCCTGCTTGAACCTGATGGGAGAGCGCATGTCGTCGGCTATGGCGCAGCGTACTTCATCGATGCCGATCGCGGATCCGGCTTCATGCTCGACACGAAACATGGAGCCGGTGTGATGGCTGCGCACAAACCGCTGACCTATGGTCCTTTCATTGTGCAGAAGGTAATGCCCGGTTCGGATTTCTACATCAAGTCGTGGGCGGGCGATGGGATCACTTACAAGCTCTCGATCGAAAACGGGAAGATACGCTCTTCGCAAACGGCGAACGAGATTTACTGAGAGACGTCACCATCGACTCTGCTGGACCGCAGTTGTTCCCTTGCGCGTCGCTGCCAGAGCTGGCGTGCGTCTGGATTCGGACCCACCTCCTGACGCGGCATGAAAACCTGGCGATCCCATGGTTCCGCCGTGCTCCACCCTAGGCTATTTTCCTCGGTTACCTCTGGGGAACCGTAGCCAGTAGCCGATGAAACTCAAGACCAATGCAGCGTGTGGACGGAATCCGCAGGTAGATCGACATCGAGCGTTTTATTGTCGATTACCAACTGCACTTGCATCTCTGCTCCCTTGTTGGCCAGCACCACCACGCAACTTCCATCCGGATTGCAGAAACCTGCGTGCGACAGCTCTGAGCCGACTCCGGTATCACCGAGTGCATTCGTTGCGAACACCTTGGCTCCGCGTTTCACATGCTTCGAGAAATGCGCGAACGCCCAATATTGTCCACTGGTCGTGATCTTGTGCGTGGCGTTGTCGATGGTGATGACGCCTCCGCAGGAGAATGGGCCGATATCCGGTTTGCCCTTTTCGTCGAGTGCAACATTCCACGCTGTAATGCAACGGGCCCAGTTGTTGAGGATGCCGTTGAACTGATCGGCCCACTTTGTGAAGTCCGTCTGATAGTCGGGCTGGTTGATGTCAGGACCGCCTTCGGTCCAATAGGCATGCTTCGCCGGGAATGCATCGTGCACACGCGTCATCGCGGTGGGTTCGCCCACATAGCCGTGCCAGGCGATTCCGTCGACCGCTTCATATACCGATGGATCGCTGAGTTCGTCGATCGCTTTTCCCCAAAGGCTGTAGTTGTGATCCAGCAGCCAAATCTTTGCGTCGAATCCCGCCTTGCGCAGAGCCGGCGCCAGGAATCGTGCCGCGAACTCCATTTCCTGCTCCTGCGCCCAGAGGCAGGCGGGCATGTGGCCTTCCTGTTCGGCGTCGGTTTCGTTCTGCACGGTTACCGCATCGATGTCGACGCCTTCGGCCTTGTACGCTTCGAGAAACTTGACGAAGTATTGCGCATACGGGCCAAAGCTCAACTTGCGCATCGCTCCCCCGAGCATCGTGTGATCCGGCTTCATCCATGCAGGCGGACTCCACGGCGATGAGAACAGGAAGAGTTCCGGATTCTGCTTGCGCGCTTCGCGCAGCATGGGGAGATAAAACTGCTTATCGTGATCGATCGAGAACTTTTTCAACTCGGGATCGGGCTCGGTGCTTTCGTCGTAGCTGTAGACCTTGGTTGCGTAGTCGCTGGAACCGATGCAGGTGCGGCAAACATTCAGGGCCATGGCATCGGGCGCGAAGAGATCGTGCATGACGGGGGCGCGTTCGGCATCGGAAAGGCGGCTGAGCATGTAGGCAGAGGCCTCGGTGATGGCTGCGCCGAAACCGAGGATCTCCTGTTTCTTCGCGCCGGTGTCGAGCTGAATCGCGTTCGCGGCAATCTGCTTTGCTGGTTTCCATGCGAGAGGTTCGAGTGCGGAGTGGCGGCGCTCTCGGAAAGTGCCCCATACGTTTACATTGCCTGATTCGGAGGCCCAGGCGGGAGTTCTCCGGGTTACAGCAAGTGCTGCGGCCGCGGATGCGGCCTTTAAGAAATCTCTGCGCGAACGGTGGATCATCGGGTACTCCTTGCCGAAGACAATTGTGGTCGGCGGAATCATAGCATGTGAACCGTCTTATCAAACGTTTGAGCTAGCCACTGCGAAGATCTGCTCCGCGTGGGCTGAGCGGCTGCTTTGTCGAGGATACCTCGCCCGCGCTGCCGATGATGCCCCTGTGCTGCTAACCTGAAACTTCGCCAGAATGTTTGTCACCGCACAGCACGCGCACTTCATCGGTATCGGCGGGATCGGCATGAGCGGCATCGCCGAAATCCTGCTCAATATGGGCTTTCGCGTCTCCGGCTCCGATCTGCGGCGCGGCGCCGTAACGGACCGCCTTGCTCAACTCGGCGCAACGATTTACGAAGGACACGACGGACAAAACGTAACCGGCGCCACGGTCGTGGTTACCAGTTCTGCGGTGTCGCCCAGTAATCCGGAAGTGGTTGCGGCGCACTCCCTGAAGATACCCGTGATTCAGCGAGCCGAGATGCTGGCCGAACTGATGCGCCTTAAGTACGGCATCGCCATTGCCGGCATGCACGGCAAAACGACAACGACGTCGATGGTAGCCTCTGTTCTGGCCGCCGGCGGGCTTGATCCTACGGTCGTTGTTGGGGGCCGCGTCGATGCACTTGGCTCCAACGCGAAACTCGGCAGCACTCAATATCTCGTTGCCGAGGCCGACGAGAGCGATCGCTCCTTTCTCAAGCTTCCGCCCATTCTTGCCGTTGTTACCAATCTCGATCGCGAACACATGGACTGCTACCGCGACATGGACGATGTGGAGCACGCCTTCCTCGACTTTCATGGACAAGGTTCCTTTCTACGGCGCCGTGACTGCGTGCATCGATAACCCTGCGCTTGCGGCGATTCTGCCGCGCGTGCATCGTCGCGTCTTCACGTATGGAACTTCGACGGAGGCTGACTACCGGCTGGAACTTCTTCCGGCACTTCCCGAATGTTTTTCGCACTTCCAGGTACATACACCTTCCGGCCTCGTCGGCCCGTTCCGATTGCACGTTCCTGGCCGCCACAACGCACTCAATGCAACTGCCGCGGTGGCCATCGCGCATCAGCTTGGAGTGGCCACGGAGAAGATCGCTGCCGGGATCTCGAGTTTTCGCGGTGTGGATCGCCGTTTTCAGATTCGCGGGAAGGCGCGCGGCGTTACCGTGGTGGACGACTACGGGCACCATCCCACTGAAATCCGTGCCACACTGGCTGCCGCCCGCGAGTTCTCGAAGGGACGCATTCATGTGGTCTTCCAGCCTCATCGGTACACGCGCACGCGCGACTTGCTCGACGAGTTTGGTGCTGCGTTCACCGATGCCGATTCCGTCTTCGTCCTGCCGATCTATGCCGCCAGCGAAGAACCTCTGCCCGGAATCACGGCGGAATTGCTGACCTCGAAGATTACCGCGCCCCCTGCGCAATACGTGGCGGACTTCAAGTGCTGCGGTCACGGCAGTGGCGGGTGCGGCGCGCTCGGGCGACATGATCCTGACGCTTGGCGCCGGGAGCGTAAGCCAGCTCGGCCCCCAAATCCTCGCTGAACTGGAATCTGCGAAGTAGACACCGGACGCCTGCATGCCCCCTCCGCTTATATCTCATTGAAGATAGCCTCTTGTTTCATTGGTTTGCGGAGAGACTTATAACCGCAAAGTCGTCTGCAGATTGGACCTATGCGTAGACGATTCTCTGCATTGAACTTATGAGGCCTTTTACTCTGATCCAGAGGCGGTTGACTTGACTGCAAAAGGAATGAAGATGTGCGCCGCAGGTCGCATGCTGGGGTATCCGTCAGCGGTCTGGCGGGATTCCCGATCGAGTTCAAAAACATTTGTTGCAACGAATAACGAGCGGTGAGCGTCCATAGAGAGAGCTTGTTCCCCATGTGACCGTGTTGACGGCGCGAAGATTCGACAGAGGCAGAAAGCCACCAAAACCGATAAATGGCCGGCCTCGTCACCCACCCTAAGCCTCGATACCTCGAGCACGAAATGGAAAGGATAAGAGACGCAATGAAACGTTTTGCAATGATGCTTGGCATTTTGGCGACGGTAGTTCCGATGGCCGTGGCTCAGACATCCACATGGGTTCCCGACAAGGCGCATAGCGAGGTTGATTTCAGCATTGTGCACATGAGCCTGTCGAAGGTGCACGGGCGGTTTGGCAACCTGGGCGGGCAGATTGTATGGAACGAGGCGGACGTGACCAAGTCCACGGTGAACATGACAGTCGATATAAGCACGGTGGACACCGGTGTCGCGCCGAGGGACACGGACCTGAAGAGCGCGAGCCTGTTTGATGTGGCGCAGTTTCCGACGGCGACTTTCACGAGTACGAGCGTCGCGAAGACAGCGAACGGTCTGACCGTGAACGGAAACCTGACGTTGCACGGTGTGACCAAGCCGGTGGTGCTGCAGGTGGAAGGACCCATGGGACCCAAGGCGGGCATGGGCGGCAAGATGCACGCAGGATTTTCGGCGACGACGACGATCAGCCGCAATGCATTTGGAATTGGAGCGAAGTATCCAGAGGCGGTGCTTGGAGACGAAGTGCAGCTGAGCATCGAACTGGATGTGGTGAAGCAGTAGCGGGCGTCTCGAAGCGAGTGGCAACAATATGGAAGTGCAGAAGCAGATTCTTCGCTTACCACCCCGAATCTACCCCAAAGAGCTAATCGCTCTTTGGGGCCCCTGGTTCGTTGGGGCCCCGTGCGCAGGATGACACTGCTAGAAGATTCACGGGAACAGACATGGCTGGATTGAAGAGCGAAATCGCGCAAGCGCGCCCGTTTTCAAGCGACGAAGAAGAGGCACTGCTGAATGTACTGCGTACTTCGGACTGCCTGCAGCGAGTGTTTCAACGCAGGACGCGCGACTGGGGTGTGACGTCGACACAGTACAACGTGTTGCGGATTCTGCGCGGAGCCGGCACACAGGGGTTGACCTGTTCGGCAATCGGCGACCGGATGATCACGGCCGAGCCCGACATCACGCGATTGCTGGCGCGGCTCAAGACAATGAAGTTGATCCGGCAGCAGCGCGACAAGCACGACCGACGCGTGCTCTGGACGCATATCTCCGCGGCGGGTCTGGAATTGCTGGGCAAGATGGACGCGGTGATTGACCAGATTCCGCGAGACCTGCTGGGGCACCTGAATCGCAAGGATCTGAGCAAGCTGATACGGCTGCTGGAACTGGCGCGGAAGAATTGCGGCGATGGGCAGGCGCCTGTAAGCTGCGAAGGCGTTTCGTGCGATGGGACAAAGGCGGCTAAAAAGAGCCACTAGTGTGTTGCCAAAAGCGGCTGGCCTCAATCTGGAGCTGTAGAAAACAGATTCTTCGCTCACCACCGCCGTAACCTACCCCAAAGAGCTCATCGCACTTTGGGGCCCATGGTACGTTTGGGTGCCCGTTCGCAGAATGACGCCACGTATTTCTGTCGGCAAAAACCGAAGGCGCCGCCCTTAGGGGGCGCCACGTGAGAATCGATGGAAAGCTGTATTAGCGGGCGACGATCTTCTGCGCGACAATAACTTCGTCGGCATCGGACTTAATGATTTTGTTGTGCAGGCAATAGAGAGCAAGTTCGAGCCGATCGGAGACACCGAGCTTGTCGTAGATCTTGCGCAGATAATTCTTGATGACCTGCTCGGTGGTCCCGAGCTGGAAGGCGATTTCCTTATTGCGCTTGCCCTGCGTGATGCAGGTAATGATCGCCGTCTCCTTGGGAGAAAGGCGAGGCTGAGTGCGGGGGCTGACCAGCGCTGCCGCCTGGGCACGATACGCATCGATGACCCAGTTGACGGCCTGGTTATCGATCCAGGTCTCGCCGGTGGCGATGCGGCGCACGCAGCGAACCAACAGATCGGGTGAGATGGACCGGGAGATGATGCCGCGAACGCCGCGACGATAGAGGTCAACCGTCTGGCTTTCGTCGCTGCCAATCGCCTGCACGATGAGCTTGACATCGGGGGCAATGCGAAGGACGTCAGGAATGGCGCTGGGAGCTCCGGTAAGCAGTCCACCTTCAATGAGGACCACGTCAGCCGGTTGGCGTTCGAGCGCAAGGCGGAGGTTTTCGAGGGAGTCGGCTTGCGCCACGACTCGAATATCGTCTTCGAGCGCGAAGATTTTGCGGATTCCGACCCGGTAGATGGCCTGAGAGTCCGCAAGGATAATGCGGATGGTACCCGGCTTTACGGGTGAATCGAGAATCTCGCCATCAGGTGTTTCGTCGAGAAGTTCCATAGGTAGCTGCTAATGCCGTCAATTCAGGACGCTTACTGCTCTACGAAATGATATTCGTCGATCGTCGCAGCAGCCTGATAGTGACTTTGGCTTATGGAGCAGCGTACCACACGTCCTCGACAGTGAACTAACACATCCTGGGGAGTGCCCAGCACACTTCCGGGCATCCGCAGATGGAAATCGAGCTCCTCGCCTACATCTGAGGGGCCCGTTGAGTTCAAGCAGGACGCCGTTTGCGGAAACGTTGCGCGTCACGGCTGGTTGGTCGTGCTGTTTGTCGTCGGCCATCTCCACCGGCAAGGAGAGAGGGAATCGCACGGCACACCGAACTTCTTTCAGAAAGGTGCCGCGCCCGGTCTTGCTCATTTCCTCGGATGGATTCGTTTTGGAGATCTCCATCATGCGATTTCCTTTTCCCGCGGATAGGTTCACTGTTGAATGTATACAACTTCTGCAGTAGAACCTAGAGCACGAAAGTTTAAAAGTAGTAATCGGATAGGTAACTCCACCCGGGGAAGACGGCATCGGAGCGCGAGCCGAGAATATCAGATAACGCCGTGCGGCGTTCAGATATAAAAAGCCGCCGAACCACCGACCCAACGCTGGTTCTTATTGTGGTCAACGCCCATCATCTTTCCTCGCCCCAGGCGGACGAGGGATAAGGCCGGCGTCAGTTCGCCGCCGTCAGGCCACATATAAAGGATGCGGATTTCGGCCTGGGTCATCCCGAAGGGCGTTTCGATTGTGGATTCGAAGCGCATGCGCTGCTGGAGGAGGTAGGAGTCGCGCTCGGCGGGCGGAATGGCATCGAGACGAGCATGGGAGGGCTCGAATTCGATTCCCTTTCCAGCGAAGGAGAACAGCGGCTTGAGCAGCAAATCTGTGTAGACGCGGGATGGGCTGTCGCCGGCAGGTAGCGGGACGCCGGAGGAAGCGAGGAAATCCTGTCCGGGGCCGGCGAGAAAGTCGTCGAGAAAAACCGCAGGCGGTACGACGGGAAAGCGCCCGGTGCGGGCAAGCCACGGGATGGAGAATTTACTGATCAGGAAATACCAATTGGGATGGCCGGCCCACTCCACATCCCAGGGAGCTGCAAGATCGAAGGGAAGTCGGATATTGCGGGCGATCAACTCGTCAGCGATGGCGCGATTGTAGATACGGTGAATCGGCCTGAGGCGGCCAGCGGCATCGCGATAGTGCAGTTTGCTGCCGACAGGCTGGATCGAAGCGATGTCGACCAGCGGAATGCCGAGACGTTGCGAGGTCAAATAGAAGTCTGGAAAAGTCTTCTGGTGAAAGGGATCGATTTCGGTGAGTACTACCTCGTCGGACTGGTAGCCGCCGAGAATGGTTCGCCTGAGCAGATCCCAATAGGTGGATTCGTTGAGCCCTCCAAGAAAGACGCCGAGGGATTCAGGAAGACGGAAGGCATCGCGGTAGCTGGAGCAGAGTTGAGCCTGATAGGCGAAGACCGAAGGAAAAGCCTGAATCTCCACCAGGCGGGATTCCAATGCACCGGACGCAGCACGCACCAGGGCGAAATCAGCGGTTAGAAAGTGCGGTTGCGGCGTCTCGTGAGCAACGGCGTAGCCATGGGGGATGGCCATGCGGGCGGCGGCGAGATACTGCGGATCGGCGATCAAATGATGGGCCAGAGCGGCCCCTTGTTCAGCCATGCCCTCGAGAAGAGCCCTGGAAACGAAGATGGGGTCTCCGCCACTGGAAACGGGATGGGGCCACCACAGCGCTGATCGAGCAGAGCCAGCAGCTCGGAATACGCCGATTCGTGGAACGAGGCGTTGAATTGACTACGCAGTTCTGGGATCAAGGTATCTCCTGCGAGGAACCGGCTTTGCCTTGGAGACCGGGAATGTTGAGGGGAAAACTGCGTGCGCTGTTCATGGAGTGTCCGTGGGCACGATTGTATCCGAGCGACTTGTAGGAGGGCGGGAGACCGTAACGTGACCTTTTGGGAAGGCAAAGAGTGTGTTTTCCCATAATATGGTACAAGTAAGCGTTATCTTGCAATTTTTTGAGGTGACCTCAGTACTTTTGTTGTACGGAGTTGGCTCAACTGCATTAGTCTTTCTGCAGGTTTCTTTGTACACACTGAGGTGTACCAAAAATGTCTTCGTCATGGTTGAAAGTTTCATGCGTGGCACTTGGTTCGGCTGTTGCTCTGTCCGCACTCACAGCGGCTGCAGCGCCAACCACGCATTCTCTTCCCGCGCAGAGCGGGTTTGCCGCTAGTTCGCCGATCATCCTGAGGCCTGCTTCCACGGAAAAGCTCGCGGTAGCATCGCCGATCATCCTGAGGCCTGCTTCCACGGAAAAGCTCGCGGCGGCATCGCCGATCATCCTGAGGCCCGCTTCCACGGAGAAGATCGCGGCGGCTTCGCCCATCATCCTGAGGCCCGCGTCAACGGATAAGATCGCGGCGGCTTCGCCCATCATCCTGAGGCCCGCGTCAACGGATAAGATCGCGGCGGCTTCACCCATCATCCTGAGGCCCGCGTCAACGGATAAGATCGCGGCGACTTCGCCGATCATCCTGAGGCCTGCTTCCACGGAAAAGTTCGCGGCAGCTTCACCCATCATCCTGAGGCCAGCTTCCACGGAAAAATTGATAGCCTAGTCGTCTTTAGAAAACAACCGCGGATGCTTCGATAGCGTCCGCGGTTGTTTTATTGGTAATGAGAAATCAATGAATTTCAGCGAGACCATTCGAAAGGGCTGCTAGACTTTAACCAATCTTCCGGCGGCGTTTTCGGACGGAAGGCGGAGAGCAGCCCTGGATAAGACGCTATTTTTCGCGGGCATCGCTGCAGAGGCAGCCGTTCTGGTTCTGCTCTTGGTTCGACGTGTTTACACATCTCTTCCCATCTTCTCGTGCTATATCGCCTGGAGCATTGTCAACGACATCGGCGTTTTCACGCTGATGCAGCGGTGGCCGGAAAATGCAGGCCGGATTTACCTGGTAACCGCTCTTGTGGATGCAATCTTCATGTTTTGCATCCTCATCGAGATTTTGCTTTCGGTGCTCAAGCCAATTCGCAGTTCCCTCCCTCGGTGGCTCCCGATCGCAGTCGCGGCTCTTGTCGCCTGTTTGTGTTTCGTTGCATGGCTCTTCGCGAAGTCGTCCGGGAATAGCGGCAATCCGCTCGGTCAATTCCTGGACCGAATGATCATGACAACTGCAATTGCCCGTGTCCTGTTTTTCATCGTACTCGCTGGGCTCAGCCAGTTCCTCTCGCTCGGCTGGCGCGACCGCGAACTGCAGATCGCAACTGGATTCGGCGTTTACTCTTTCGCGAGCCTGCTCGTGGCTTTGATCAACCAGAGTCCTGCACTTTCGTCCGCCGCTCTAAGGTTTCTGCCGAATTCCCACGTTCTCGAAGGAATTGCGGGCTTGAGCTACGTTCTCTCCCTGCTCTATTGGGTCTTCAGCTTCACCCAGGCAGAGACCAAACGGCGCGAATTCACGCCGCAGATGCAAAATCTGCTACTGGCGGTCGCCGGCAACGCACGGGCTGCTCGAATGGCGATGACAGACTCCTCTGAATCCAAAACGGGAAGACGTGACGGCCGTTAACCCCGAGTTGGAAACCTGGTGCGACAACCGGCCCGGCTCTGCAGGTTAGAAATCTCTCATTCCAATGGGCTTCAAATTGATGCCTTTCGGCCATTATTCGACCCGAAAGTGTCATTTACTCCAGAGGCTGATTACTTTAAGTTACTGATGTGACCAGTCGTGTGGATTACCCATGGATGGGAGAACAGTGGAAACGTGCAGAAAAAAAGTCCACAAACCGTGTAGTTTCTGATAGAAGTGAAGGGAACAGCGAAATGCTGTCCGGCGTTTCGCGGAATGTCAGAACTGTTACCAAAGACCGGACCGAGGGCTACGTATGATCTTCCCGCTGCTTCAACTTGGTGCAGTTGTTCTGGTTGCCTTGTATCTGGGCCGTTGGCGAATGAGTGTTCGTCGCCGCAATTCGCAATCGTGGGAGTCGCTGCTGATGCGGCTACGTCCTGATTGGAGTGCACGCGAGTTGAGCGATCAGTTCCTGTGGAAAGAAGGATTGAACGCATCGCCTGAAGAAACCTGGGCGCGCATGGAAGGTCCGCGTGGTCTTTGGGTCATGTTCCAGAATGCCAAGGTCATGCTGGAGATGGCAGATTATGCTACGCGGCATTGCGAGAATGTGGATCGGGTGCTGGTGGAGACCCTGCGCAGCGATGCGATGCAGATCAAAGTTTGCGTTCTGATGGCGCTGGCACAATATGCATTCAGCCAGGCGAGCGAAGGCGTGCGTGTGAATGCTTTCCGTGCGGCTTCGATGTATACAGGTATGGCAGCGAGAATGACGCAGTTGCTGCAGGAAAGCGCAGCAACGATGGTTCCCGATTTTGTAGCTGCGATGTAAGTCGCGGTTCTCGTTTCAACAGAAGCCCCGGCAATGCCGGGGCTTCTGCTTTTGCGCAGCGCGTGTGTGTCGAGCGGACAAGAGGACCGGAGAGGATGGGGCGAGGTCCAGGCGCAGAGGAATCAAAACCGGCAACAGCGTGACGTGTATCACTTCCTTTTAACTAAGTGCGTGCGACCATTCGTTTCGTCATATGAATCGGGCCTCGCACACGGATTTGCTTTATCGCCTCCAGACGCAGTTGCAGCACTTCGATCGCAGTCCTGACTTTGGCGATGCGGAGGCTGTTGCGGCGATACGGCGGCATCTGCTGCTGCGCATACGCGAGGCGGAGGGTTTCGTGCGATGCCAGTTGCCGGATCAGGCGGAACGAGAACAGCAGGCAGAGGCGGCGTAGGATATCGATGTTTACATTTCGCAAGCCGGTCGTCGATTCTCCAGCGACACAGCACAATGGCAACCCTTGCAAGAGGTTGAGCAACCTGGAGGCTGCGCCGGTAGAAACGGAGCAAACTACGGAGCTGACGCGGATTTTAGTCGGGCAAATCGCCGAAACGGAGCGCAAATCGGCGCAAAAAGAGGCCGGCCGGAGCAGATTTTCGAGTCCTTTTGGCCTGTCGAGTGTCCAATTGCTTAACGTTGAGGTTCCCCAATGCTGATCATTACGACTATCTATATCGCCGAAGCGGAAGATTCATCCAAGAATGAATCGCACGAACAAGTGTGGCAGGAGGCCGCCGATTTGAAGGATGCGACTCGCCAGTGGGTAAGCATCTACGAGGGCAAGAACCGCGTGCTGCCGATTGACTCGGAATAGAACAGGGTTCAGGGGTCAGAGAGATCAGGGGCGGGGTTCGGAGAGCGGCTGAATATTCTAGTTCTTCCTACTTGGCATGCTTTTCCAACGGACAATCGCATTGTGTTCTTTGCGGTTGTCTCATTCACACAATAAATTGTTGGCGTGTTGTTGGTGTGCTTTAAAGGCGGAGAAATATCTGCGCGGCTGTGCATCTTCTTTGTGCGGCGAGCGTTCCAATCATGCAGAGGTATTCAGCAGCGGTCGTAGAGACACCGTTAGACCTAGATAGAGAAGAAGGGGTACGAAGATGATTATTGTTACGACTATTTATTGCGCGGAAACAGAACCTGCACCTCAGCCCGAAAATGGAAAAATTGCCCAGAGGTCTTTAGCCGAGCTCAAGGATGCCGAGCTCAAGGATGCCGAGCGCAAATTGGTGAGCATGTATCAGGGGTCAAGCCGGGTGTACCCGATCGATGGAGAGCGCTGAACGGAGTTCGTGGTTCTGAGTTCCCCGCAGGTCGCTGGGGTAGCGCGATCGGTGTCGGAGGTCTGCATTGTTGACCGACGCCGGTAACTCGCAACTCAGAACTGTGTACGGTCGTTGTGCTGCCTCTTACTTCCAGAGTTTGTCCCAGTTCCACAATTCGGATGTGACGGCGCTTGGGAGCGCATGGCCGAGCTGGTGCGCGAGCATCGCGACCTGGCCGCGGTGGTGCGCTTCGTGGGCGAGCATGTAGCAGAGCACGCGTGTGAGCAGATGTGGAGATGCCGGCCACGGTTTGGCCCAGCCATCGCGGACGAATTGCCGGATACTTCCGGACTCAACGCCGGCGAGCATTTCTTCGCAGCGCGCAGTGCTCTCGGCTAGCGCCTTGCGAGCCTGACGGGGGGTGCAGTGTGCGCGGTTGAGCCGCGTAGGAATTTCCAGATTCTGCGCGGTTAGCCGGATCCACTTGGTGCGGACGTTGTGGATGTGGGTGAAGATCGCCGCGATGGTGCGGACGTTGCCGGGTGGTCTGGCTATCCAGACGGCGGGGTCGAGATGCTCGATGAGGAGGTGATTCAGAACGTCGTTGGCGGCAAAGATGTGGATCGGGGAGTCGGCGTGAAATCCAGGTTGACGCGTGGGCATAATTCTTCCTCGAAATTGCTGCCAGCCTGTGTGAGCTCATCCGGCGCTTTTGCACCAATCTTAACCGGACGCGGCGAAGAAACTCGCAGGATGACGTGCGGTGTGTTTCGAGTCCATGTCTCAACGGCGAGACATAGGGTACACGGATTTGTGGTGGTGCTGGCGAAAAAGCAGAAACAGGTCCCTCACTCGCTTACCCCATGAACGACCGGTCTTTCATGGGGCCCCAAAAGCGATACGTTCGGGGATGACAACCTAGCTTTTTTGACTGGGTGATTTGAGGTGTCGTGCGTGTGCGTTGTTCGTCAGGCGGCGGTGTCGGTGGGGGTGGATACGAGGTTGGGGGAGTTGTCGAGGGGATCTTCTACGGCGGGTTTGGGTTCGCTGAGGGCATGTGCTTCGGCGATGGCGTCGGCCAAGGATGTAGAGATATGGAGGTCTTCAGAGCGGCTTATCATTTGCGCGGCGCGGGAGGGGTCTTCGTTGTAGTGCCAGATGCCCATGACGACTTTAAGAGCAGGATTTGCGCGGCGCAGACTGCGGAAGATGCGGTTGGCACGGGCCATGGCGACGGGCGGCATTCCGGAGAGGAAGACGAGGCCTGGCTTCTGTTCGGCGACGGCGGAGACGGTTTCGTCGATGCGTTGGATGGGGATGGCCCTGGCGGCAAAGCCGGCCTGGTCGAGGACCTGGGCGAGCATGGTAGCGATGAGTTCGTCGAAACCGTCGCGGACCGGAATGATCAGGATGGAGGGACCCGGAACTGAGGGGGCAGGGACCGGGGTTGCTGAGGTAGCAGAGTTAGTAGAGACAACGGAATTGGCGAAGTTCTGAATCTCGGCGGGGCTTGCGGCGTTCGCGGGGCTGGGGGAATCCAACGCAGATTGGGCTTGTTCGTTTTTTTCTTCAAAGGCGCGGAAGCCTAGTTCATCGACCATTTCGGAAGTGCTGCTGCGGATGAAGCGGAGGGTGGATTCTTCGAGCTCACCTTTTTGCCGTTCCATCTCAACCATGGTGAGAGCGGGAATGAGGATGGAGTCATAGACGGAGGCGAGGGACTGGTTATTGAGGGAGGACTCGAGGATGTCGGCGGCTTCGCGTTCGTCGTGGGCGAGCATGCGCTGAAAGAAAGCGGTGTAGGGCGGGATGACGGGCTGATCGCCGAGGAGGACGGCGAGGAATTTAAGCGAGGGCACGTGGCTGCCCATGACGACGAGGCAGACGGTGAGCGGTACGGAGAGGATGAGGCCGACGGGTCCCCAGATGAGCGTCCAGAAAGCAGCAGCGATGAGGACGGCGAGGGAGGAAAGACCGGTGTGTTTGCCGTAGACATGGGGCTCGACGTAGTTTGCGGTAACGATTTCGAGGACAACGAATAGGCCGAAGATTTCAGCAGAGTGACGCCAGCCAGGGAAGACGGCCAGCGAGAGCAAGGTGGGGGTGAGGGCGGCGACGGGAGCTCCGATGTAAGGGACGAAGCGGCAGAGGAACGCGAGCGCGGCAAAGAGGAAGGCGTGCGGCAGTCCGATGGAGTACAGCGCCACGCAGACAATGATTGCGTAGACAAGGTTGACGGTGATTTGAAGGAGGAAGTAGCGGGAGATGCGGCGGCTGGCGTCGCTCATGGCCTGCGTGAGGAGCGTGAGGTTGCGATCGCCAGAGAGATGGATGAGGCGGTTGCGGAGGTCTTCACGCTGGAGGAGGACAAAGAAGGTGAAGACGACAGCGAGCAGCGCAGTCGTAAGCGGCTCGATGAAGCCGCCCAGCTGGTCGAGGCGCCCGGTGGGACGGCCGACCTCGCGGACCTGCAGAGGATGATCGGGAGTGGTGCCGATTGGATTCGCCTCGCGCCTGCTGGGGGACGGGAGGGCGCCGGTGGAGTTGGCGATGCCGAGTTCATCGCTGATGTTCTCGATCTCTCGTTGCGCACGGCTGTAGGCGGAGTTGCTGGGGCTGTGAAGCGCCTGCATTTTTTGTGCGATGTTGTCACCATAGGTGGGCAAGTCGTTGGTGATGGCTACGAGCTGGGTAAAGAAGCCCCAGGCAGCGATGCAGAGCAGGCCGGCGAAGACGAGAATCACGAACATCGCGGCGATGGGACGCGGGAGGCGAAGACGCTCGAGCAGGGCAACCACAGGGGCCAGAAGAAAGGCGAAGAGGATGGCGAATCCGAGCGGGAGCAGGAGGACTTTACCGAGAATGAGAACGGCGACGGCCAGAACCGCGACGGCAATGAACCAGAGCTGGGCGAGGGTGCGTGCGGGGGACGAGGGATTCATGACTCTCCGGGTCTGACGGCCGTCTTAGGTGAGATGCGGAGAGGGGGATTTGAGGCTGGGGACCAAAGACAGAGGGACCAGGAACACGGGGACATGGGGACATGGGGACATGAGGGATTGGGGGATTGGGCGGATCGGGTTGGATCCGCCCTCGGGTTTTCTGGGAGAGGGCCAGGGCAATGAATCAGGGTTTCAGTTAGAGACGCTTGGCGGTGGCGGTGGCGCAGGCGTGCATCCCGGTGATAGGCGCGCCTGTGGCGTCGTAGAAATCGACGAGGGCTTGATCATTCCACTGGGTGCCATCATCGGTGAGCGTGATGGTGTGGGTAAGCTTCTGGGTTCCTGCCTGGAAAGGGCCGCCGGTGAAGACGATGAACGCAAGGTCGCTGGCGGTGTAAGTGTCGTGCCCGGCTTTTTCCCATGCGCCGATGCCGATGCTGCGCTGGCCGGGGAGGAAGCCGGGATTGGCGGTGGTTTCAGTCACGGCGCCGCCGCGGGAGAACATCAGCAACGAAGTGAACTTGCCTTTCGATGCCAGCGAAGTGCAGTCGAAGACAGAGACGTTGACGAACCACGCGCCTTCGAGGCTGCGGTGGGAGGCGGATTCTTCAGATTGCGCGTGGAGGGGGACCAAGGCGGCGAACCAGGCTGTGAGTATGACAAGCCAAGCGAGGCGGAAGAGAATCTGGGGTTTTGAATCTGTGGTCATGGTGGCGATCTCCTTGATGAAAGATGGTTTGCAACAACATGGACACAGTAGCCGGTTCGCGGACGGGAAGTCTTGAGGATGGTGTGATCTTTTGTGCCGGAAATGTTGAGGAGAGTGGATTGGGATGGTTGAGGTTGCTGCTAGAATCAGCGCACGTTCGAGCGCAAGGCGGCGATGACCAATAAACCCCAGATTGCATACGAGTTTGCGAGCTTCCGGCTGATGCCGCGGGAAAAGCAACTGGTGTGTGAAGGACGCAACGTAAAGCTGCAGCCGAAGGTATTCGATACGCTGCTGATGCTGGTGGAGAATCACGGACAGCTGGTGGAGAAGGAACGCTTTCTGAAAGGGCTTTGGCCGGACACGTTTGTCGAGGAAGCCACGCTGGCGCATTGCGTGTCGGAATTGCGCAAGACCTTGCGCGCGGAGAGCAACGGCGTGGAGTTTATCGAGACCGTTGCAAAGCGAGGTTATCGCTTTCTGTTGCCGGTGAAGTCGACGGAACCGAGCGCGCCCGCGGAGGCGACATCGGCATCGGTGCTTGCAGTATTGCCTTTTGAAAATATTGGACCGGAGACAGAGCGGGAATACCTGGCGGACGGGCTGACGGAAGAGGTGATTGCGTCGCTGGGGCAAATTGATCCGGTACGGCTGGGCGTGATCGGGCGAACGACGATTATGCAATACAAGCATGGAACGAAGTCGCTGAAAGAGATTGGCACCGAGTTGAAAGCGGCGTTCCTGGTAGAGAGTTCGCTGCGCAGCGAAGGCGGCCGGATCCGGGTGACATCGAAATTGGTGCGTGCCAGCGACGAGGTGCAGATCTGGTCGGCGACCTACGACAGCGAGCCGAAGAGCATGCTGGCATTTCAGCGTGAACTGAGCACGACGATTGCGCAACAGATAAGTCTACGGCTTTCTCCGCAAAGGCTGGATGCGCTGGCGCGAAGGCAGGCACACAATCCTGCGGCTTACGACGCGTATCTGCAGGGGCGCTACTACTGGAATCTGTTTACGCCGGCGACGACACGCAAGGCAGTCGAGTGCTACTTGCGTGCGACGCAGCTGGATCCAAATTATGCGCTGGCGTGGTCGGGGCTGGCGGATGCGTATGCGTCGAGCCCGATTCATGCCGACGCGCGGCCTCACGATGTATGGGAGAAAGCGCGGCAGGCGGCACAACATGCAATTGCAGCAGAGCCCGAGTTGGCCGAGACGCAGACGTCGTGGGGATTTGTGAAGTTCTGGCTGGACTGGGACTGGGCGGAGACGGAGGCGGCGTATCGCAGGGCGATTGCGATCGATCCAAACTACTCGCTGGTGTACCGGCTGTTGGGGATAGCGCTGGCGCATGCAGGCAATCGCGAAGAAGAGGCGCGGCAGGCGATGGATCGGGCTCGTGCGCTGGAGCCGCTGCAGGCGATGCACCATGCGCTCTCGGCGCAGGTGGCGTTCCTGGCGCGGGATTTCACGGGAGCACTGGAGTTTGCGCGGCAGGCCTCGGTTGTGTTGTCTGATTTCTGGATTGGGAATCTGCAGATGGCGCAGGCACTCGAGCAGCTGGGCGAGTACGATCAGGCGCTAGCGGCACTCAGCCGCGGCAGCGGCGCTGGCGGTGAGAACAGCAAGGTGATTTCGCTACGCGGATATGTTCTGGCGAAGATGGGAAGAACGGAAGAAGCGGAGCTTGTGCTGCAAACGCTGGAGGCGATCGGCCGGCAGCGGTATATGCCGCCTTATGCGATTGCGACGGTGCACGCTGGACTCGGCAGTGTGGACGCAGCGTTCGAGTGGCTGGAAAGTGCTGTGGAAGCGCACGATGTGCACCTGGCGATGCTGCCGTCGGATGCAAAGTGGGATGGACTTCGCGGAGATGCACGGTTTGCCGAGGTGTTGCGCAAGTGCGGATTGCCGTACCGGAGTTCTTAGTACAGGGTGCTGAATTCTTGGTTATGAGTTGTTAGCTGTGGTTGGATCGCCATGGGCGAGTGCGAAGAATACAAAGACGACTCCATCAAAGATGCGCTGGTACGGGGGTTTCTGCATCGGGCTCGAAGTGGCGATGCAGATGGTCTGGTGCTGACCCATGGAGCGGGCGCCAATTGCCAGACGCCTCTCTTGAAGGCGCTCGCGGAGGCATTTTGCGCTGCTGATGTGACGGTGCTGCGATTCGATTTGCCGTTCAGACAGGCACGTCCCCACGGGCCACCGATGCGTGGAAGCGGGGAGCGAGACCAGGAAGGGCTGCGCGCGGCGGTGCTGTCCCTGCAGCGGGAGACCACGGGCAGGGTTTTTCTGGGCGGACATTCCTATGGCGGAAGGCAGGCTTCGATGCTGGCTTCAGCCGCGCCTGGATTGGTGGGGCGGCTGCTGCTGCTTTCGTATCCGCTGCATCCACCGAAGCGGCCAGATCAGATGCGGACCGCGCACTTCCCTTCTCTGCGTACTCCGGCACTGTTTGTGAGCGGGGAGAGGGATGGATTCGGATCGGAGGAAGAGTTGGAGTCGGCGCTAAAGTTGATTCCGGCGAGGTCGGAACTGCTAATGGTTGCAGGCGCGGGACACGAGTTGATGACGCCGCGAAATCGGGCGGAGTTGCCGGGGCGCATTGTGGAGATGTTTCTGGAATTCTCAAAGTGACGGCGATGTTTGACGACGCTCTTCAAAGAAGGCGCGTGTTACTCGCGAGTGACTTTGTAGCCTTGCTTGTCAAGCAGGGCGGGGACGCCTTCTTTGCCGACTAAATGACCGGCGCCGATGGCTACGAAACTGACGCCATCGCCTTTGAGCAGATCCTGAACCTGCGAGGTGAACCTCTGATTACGCTTGACCACGAGGGTCTGGAAGAGATCAGGGTATTTGTCGCGGAATTCGGCATTGTTGAGTTTGTCGAGGGCTTCGATGTCGCCGGCTGACCAGGCGGCGAGCATCTGCTTGAACTTGTCGACGGCGGAGTCGTAGTCATCAAGCTCGGAGACGAGGAAATCGAGCTGCTGTTTGTCGGGCATGTCGGCGAGGTAGTGCATCTGCTGCTCGGCGGTTTCAAACCCTTTGACAGGCTTGTTGTCTTTGACGAACTCGGGTTTAAGTTCCAGTTCGACGCCGCTGTTGGGATCGTAGCCGGCCTGCATGATGGGCGCGAGACTGAGCATGAGGGCCGCTAGCCAGGGTTTCATGGATTCGAACACGGCCTCACCGCCGGGAATGCCGACGCTCGCTGCATCCTTGGTGAGCTTGGCGAGTTGATCTGGAGTAAGCCGGGCCGAGAGCGGATGTGCCGGATCCATGCCGAGCTGCATGACGAGGGGCTGCATGGAGGCGGCGTCGTCGACGTTGGGGATTTCGAGCCACAGGGTCTGGCTCTGCTTGATGGCGGCATCAATCTTGGGGGACGAGCGCCAAGGGTCATCTTTGGACAGGGCGTGGACTGTGCCAAAAAGATAGACGGTGGCATGGGGTCCCTTGACGACCCAGATTGCGGGCTCGCCTTGCGCAGAAGGTGCGGCGGCGATGAGCCCGATGAGGAACAGAACAAGAGTTGTCAGTTTGCGGGGCCGGGACATGGGGGACTCCTTGGAGCGTGATGGTGTGAGTATAGCGGTGGAGACCTCTCGCGGTGAGGAGGAATCTGTCCGCCGGCTCAGGAGTTCACGATTTGAATCGCCTTTGTGTAGTTGGAATCAGGACGCTTATTCCTGAACAGCGGGTACTGACTGTGAATCGAGCAGGGCCATCATGTTCTGGGTGGGGAGGCCGAAGGCGTTTGCAACCATATTGCAGAATGCCAACATTGCGGCGACGTGGACGGCTTCAGCGATTTGCTCTTCGCTCCAGCCGCAATCGATCAGGACAAGAACGTCGGAGCGGGTGGTCTTGAAGGAGGCTCTGTTGATTTTTTCGAGGTAGCGGAGGAGCTCGACCTCGGATTCTGAAAGGCCTGCGGCATCGAGATTTCCGGCAGCAAGGCTCTGCGCGGTCTCTTTGGCGGCACCATGCGTGACGAGAAAGAAGCCGTGACTGTCAGCGCAGTAAGGACAGGAATTGAGTTGGGAGATCCAGGTTGCAATCAGTTCTTTTTGCCTGCGAGAGAGGTGTCCTTCGTTGAAAAGGAGTGACGAAGAAATATCCACCATCTGGCGGGTGAAGGCAGGATTGGTTCCGAAGCATTTGAGAATGCCGGGGACATCCTGGCGGCCGGTCTGATCGCGAAAGTATTGGTAGGCCAGCGCGGTGTTCCCCTGCGCGTCTTTTTCTTCGATCAGGGCGATTTTGGTCTCTGCCCTCGGCGGAGGAATTGTTCGCAACTTTGCGAGAAGCTCGTATTCGGGTCGATCCACTGGGTTCCTCGACACAGATTGTAGTGGCTGAAGCAGCGGTGGAGCGGCGGCTGAAGACTGGCCGCTCCCCTGCCCTTGCTTAGAAGCTGAACCTTGCTGCGAGCTGGAAGGCGCGTGCACCGCCGGAACCGAAGACTCCTCCGGCTGTGGAGACGGGCGTTCCAAAGCTACACGAGAAGTTTGGATTGTTTTGATCGGGCGAGAGCGTATTGGCAAAGCCGGAATAGTTGAGATTGCTGACGCCGAGAATGTTTGTGACGTTGAAGATATTGAAGGCTTCTCCGAGCAGGTTGACGGTGTAGCGATCACCGAAGCGGAACGACCGATCCAAGCGAAAATCCAGAGAGTTAAAGCTGTCGTTGAAACGCGCGTTGGGACTGACCAGCGGGAGGATCACGTTTGCGTTGGCACTGGCTTCAAAGACTCCGCCGGCCGCGTTGGTGGCAGCGATGAAGGCATTAAGTTGCTGGGCATTGTGAAATTTGCGACCACCTGCATTGCGCTGCAGCGTGGGTACGCGCTCGCTTCCATCGGGAAGAAGGATGTCCATAGGGACGCCGGAAGCGATGGTCCAGATTGGCGCGAAATGGAACTGAAGGGGAAGATTTGCGATGCCTGACATGACGAGACGGTGGCGCTGATCGTTGGGGGGAGGGCCGTATTCGCCTTGCAGATTGGTTGGATCGATGGGTGAGTATTCGAAAGGAATCTGATCATCGTTGGCGTAGTTGAAAGCCTTGGCGAGAGTGTATGCGGCGTCGAATTCACCGTACTTCGCAAATCGTTGACGGATGCTGACCCAGAGCGCGTCGTACTTTGTGTTGACGGCGGACTCGAGATCGGTGACGTTGTCGGGGCCCTGCGTGTCCGGGTTGTAGACAGTGCCGACGGGCCGGCCGATGATGAAGCGCGTGCCGAGATTGTGAACTCCATCCAATTTAACGAGAAGGCCGCGGCCAACCTGTTTTTCGACGCCGAGATTGAACTGCTGGACCATGGGATTGCGCATGTGGTTGCTGATGACGTCGATGCCGGCGGCGCCTGCGCCGGTAAAGACAAATCCGCTAAAAGGGCTGGACAATACTTGCGGCGCGTATGGCTTGAAGGTGCCATCCTGATTCAGATAGATGGGAACGCCGTTCTGGTCGGTGATGACATTGCCTGCGGTAACGTTGAGCGCGAGGGCACGGCCATCAAATCCCTTTTCAAGCGACATAATTTCGAGAGTGATGCGGTCGTAATAGATTCCGTAGCCGCCATGAACGCTGAGATCGGGATTCACGGCGTAGTTGAATCCGACACGCGGTCCCCAATTGTTGAAGTCGCGATGGCGGGCGCCCTGATAGAACGATTGCACGATGGGGTTGCGCTGACTGAACCAACTGAGGTTGTTGAGATTTGAATCCATTTCCCAGCGAAGGCCGAGGTTGAATGTGAGTTTGGGGAGGGCTTTCCAATCGTCTTGGGCGAATAGTGCGAAATGGTAGCTGTCGTCGTTGGGGAGGTCGAGTGGACGCGTGGGGGTTGAACTCCGAAGGGCTACGGCGAACAGCAGATCGTTGTCGTCAACCCTTCCGTCCTGATTGCGATCGAAGTCAGGAAAATCTTCGACGGTCTGGATGTTGCCTTGCTGGAAAACACCGAGATTGAAGTCGGCGTCGATGGACTGCACTTCCCCCCCGAAGCTGAGGGTGTGATTGCGGTGCGTCCAGTTGACAATGTCGTCGCCCTGCAGGCGGAACTGCAGAGTCTGTTGAGGGACGCGGTAGGTTGCCCCGTCATCGAGATCGGGGTAGGTGATTTGGGGCGCGGTGGAGGTGGGCGAAGTGGTGTTGATAAAGTTATTGTCGGCGAAGCTCATCCGATTGATAACGCTTGGTGTAAAGATGTGGACCCAGTCTGCGATGAGTCCCTGCAGGTGATTCACGGCGGTCTGGCGGTAAGCTGCGGTGCCGAGGGAGCGATCAAGAGAACTCTGGCTGAGATCGTCTTCGAGCTCGAGGGAATGGCGGAAGCCGAAACGGTCACGCGGGGTGGCTTGCCAATCCAGACGCTCGGTGGCTAGAAAGTCGTGCAAAGGCGCAGTGGCGAAGACGCGGTTAATGACGTCATTCGTGGTGTCGCGCTGACCGACTATGTCGGCACCGAGCTGCTGACGGTCTTCGAGGGCGACAAACCACCAGGCTTTATCGTGGCGGATGGGACCACCGGCGTCGGCGGCATATTGCTGGCGATGAAATGTGGGCGTGAGGCTGGGGATGGGCTGATAGGTGGCGGGAAGTCCCTGAAGGGATCGGTCGCGCTCGTACAGAGCTACGCCGCCGTGGAGATTATTCGATCCTTGCTTGGTAACGACATTAATGACCGTGGAACCGGAGCGACCAAGTGCGGCTGAAAAGCGGTTGCTGGCGATTTGGAATTCCTGCACCGCATCTTCAGGGATGTTCACGAGCGAGCCGCCGACAGCATCGTCGTTGTTATCCGCGCCGTCGATCATGACGTTGCCGCCGCGGCCGACTTGTCCCGCAGAGGAGACGACCACAGTGTGTTCCTTGGTGGGATCGAAATTGGGTGCCGGAGCATTGCCGGGAACGAGATAGGCGAGTTCGAGATAATTTCGCCCGTTAAGGGGCAGCGTATCAATCTGGCGCGAGGTGATGACGCCGCCGACGTCAGAGCTTGTGGTGTTGACGCCGAGCTGGCTTTCAGCATTGACTTCAACATCAACCTTGGTCGCGGAGAGTGCGAGCCGAACCGGGATATTCCGGGTCTGTCCGACTTCGAGATTGACTGCCTCACGCCACCCGGCAAAGCCGGAAGGCGCAGCGACAGAGAGCGTGTAATTGGCGGCTTCAAGCGTGGCGAAGTTGAATTCACCGCCGGGGCGGGTCGTAAACGTTCGGACGGTGCCCTGCGCAACGTTGGTTAGTGTGACGACAACTTGTGCAACGGACTTGCCGCCTGGATCACTGACCGTACCGCCGATATCACCTGTGGCGGATTGTTGCGCGCCCGAGGGGATAACCAGGAGCAACGCGAGATACAACGATCCCCAGACCGTTTTGCAGATTCTGGTTGAGAACAATACGACCTCCATAGTCGAGACAGCATAGGGAATCAGCCTCCGGGGTTGCAGGGGATTTGGAATCTGGGGCTGAAGCTGATGCGGACTTTACCGGACGCGAGTGTCCGGGAGCATCGGCTTAACGGAGGATCGGGACATCCATCGAAGGGCGTAGAACGACTTCGATGCGCCAGCGTCGCGCGTCCCTGGGGAGCTGAGTAGAGTTTTCAGGCGCAGATGAGGAATTTGCCGTCGCGCATGATCTGTTCTTCACTGTCTGGCGATTCGAGCCAGATGTTGAAACCGAGGCCGACGACATCAATGTGGGTGCCGGATCGCCAGGGGGCGCCAGTGTGTTCTCCGTAGGGATTGCCGAAGGCGATGTGGATGCCGGGAAATTTCTCGTCCTGGAGAATGTTGCCGATGACGCGGCCGACACCGATATTGGTACCAATGGCAAATTCGCCAACGCGATCGGAGTTTTCGTCGGTGTGGGTGTAGGCCCAGAAGTCCTGCTCAAGCTGCTTGTTTGAACTGGTGCAGGAGACGACGCGATTCTGCGCGATCTCAATGGTGAGCGGCGTTGCAGCGAGCAGGCCGTAGCGCGCGCAGAGCCAGTCGCCGACGACGCCGTCGACGACAAAGGTGCCGTTGACTTCACCGGGCGAAGTGAAGCATTCGCCTCCGGGGAGGTTACCCCACTTTTCTGGCGAGATGATGCCGGAGGTTTTGAACCATTTGTAATCCTGGTTCATCTCGGAGACGATGCTGGTGCCGGCGGCTGTAGTGGCACGAATGCGGGTGGCGCGGCGGACACGGTCGAGTACCTGTTGACTGAGGCGATCGACCTGGTCGTAATCGGCACGCATGCCATCGCACATGATTTGAGGAGTGATGTTAACCATGTGGGCGTGGCGCATGCGGCGGCGGTTGACGACGTCGGTCATCTGCATGCGGGACTTCAGTTCGTTGGGCTGCACCTGGACGGCGAAGATGGAGACCTGCGAGGTCTCCATGTCAGCGAGGACGGCGGGCGGCATGTCAGTGAGAGGGCGCGGCGCGAGATCTTCGAGGATGAAGGCGTTGAAGGGACAACCGCGCTCGGCGAGCTGGGCCGCAATGGAGGCGGCGATGGGCTCAGTGACGCGATCGGTAATGAGTGTGACTTTCTCATCGGGCTGGATGCGCAGACAGGTGAAGACGGCGGAGCGGGCGCCGGGGACGAATTCGGGGGGGTAAGCCTGGGAAAGCAGGCGCGAGGCGGTTGCTGTAAGGCTTGCGATGGTGTTGCTCCGTCAGATCGGGATGCGCGACCTCACCCAAGCAGTGCTTGGATGGGGCACCCTGCGCGTGTCTATTCAGGGTAACAAAATTCGAGGATGAGCATGCGGGGATGGGTCGTTTAAGATAGCGGACGCGGCATTCCTTACCGGAAATTGATGTTCCTACACAACAAAACTTGCAGAGGCGATTCCAGGCGGGCCTCGTGCGGGGTTCAGGAGGCAGTTTGTGAAGATGTATTGGTCATGGGGATTTTCAGGGTCGGTGCTGGCGCTTATGGTTGGAGCGGGAGCGATGCCTGCGGCGGTTGCGCAGGGTTCGACGGTGGAGCAGCGGGACAAGTACACGTGGCTCGAAGATATCCACGGTGATCGGTCAATGGCGTGGGTGAAGGCCGAGGATGCGCGAACGGCGGCGGTGATTGAGAAGCAAAAGCCGTTTGCGGAATTGGAGGAAGAGGCTCTGAAGGTGTTGGACTCTCCGGATAAGCTGGCGTATCCGCAGTTTCGAGACGGGATGGTGTACAACACATGGCGCGACAAGGATCATGTGCGCGGTATTGTGCGGCGGACGACGCTGGAAAGCTATCTCTCCGACGATCCGAAGTGGGAGACGGTGATCGACTACGACGCGCTGGGCAAGCAAGACAAGCAGAGCTGGGTCGGGCATGGGCTGCAATGTCTGCAGCCGGAAGAAAAGCTGTGTCTTGTTTCGCTGTCGGCGGGCGGCGAGGATGCGGCGACGTTGCGCGAGTTCGATCTACCCAAGGGAAAGTTTGTTGAGAACGGGTTTGTCTCTCCGCGCGGGAAACAGAGGACCGCGTGGCTCGACAAAGACACGTTGCTGATCGCGCGGGAATGGGGCGCGGGAACGATGAGCGTTGCCGGGTATCCCATCGAGGTGAAGCGATGGAAGCGAGGAACGCCGCTCGACAGCGCAGTTGAAGTGTTCCGCGGAGACGCGAAGGATGAAGGCGCCGGGGTTGATCCACTTGTGCTTACTGACGGCCAGGGGCACAGCGTTGCGCTGATCCGGAACAGCAAGACGTTTTTCGAAACTGAATACTATCTTGTGCTGGCGACTGGCACGAAGAAGCTGGGATTGCCGTTGAAGGCAAACGTGCGGGGACTGCAGGACAACCAGCTGGTGATTTCCCTGGAACAGCAGTGGACGCCGGCAGGACAGACGAAGAGCTATCCGCAGGGAGCAGTGGTGTCGCTGAACCTCGATGCCGTAAAAGCGGACCCGGTGCACCTGAAGCCAACAGTATTGTTTGCGCCGACGGCCCAGGAGTTTGCGCAGCAGGTGGCCACGACGAAGAATCACGTGCTGCTGACGACACTGGAGCACGTGCAGGGACGTGCTTATGTCTACACGCATGGGAAAGACGGAAGATGGACGCGAAGCAAGCTTCCGGTGCCCGATAACGAATCGATTGGGATTACATCGACGAGCCTGCTGGACGATAGATTCTTCCTTTCGGAGACGGGATTTCTGACGCCATCGAGTGTGGTGCTGGGCGATGCGGCGGATGGTTCCCTGAAACCAGGGAAGACACAGAAAGCGCAGTTCGATGCGTCGCGCGATGTTGTAGAGCAACTTGAGGCGACTTCAAAAGATGGTACGAAGGTGCCGTACTTTGTGGTGCATCGCAAGGACATTCAGATGGACGGGAACACGCCGACGCTGCTGACGGCGTACGGTGGATTCCAGATTTCAAACCTGCCCACGTACAATCCGGTATTCGGCAAGCTCTGGCTGGAGTGCGGAGGCACTTTTGTGCTGGCGAATATTCGCGGCGGCGGGGAGTTTGGTCCGGCGTGGCATGATGCGGGATTGAAGACCCACCGGCAAAGGATCTATGACGATTTCTACGCGGTGGCCGAGGATCTGATCACGCGGAAATTCACGTCGAGAGAACGGCTGGGAATTGAAGGCGGCTCGAATGGCGGACTGCTGATGGGCGTGGAGTTCAATCAGCATCCGGAGATGTGGAAGGCGGTGGTGATCCAGGTGCCGCTGCTGGACATGCTGGGGTATGAACACATGTCGGCGGGCGCATCGTGGGTGGGCGAATACGGATCAGTGAAAGTGCCGGCGGAGCGGGCGTTTCTGGCATCGATTTCGCCGTATAACCAGCTTAAGCCGGACGTGCACTATCCGGAGCCGCTGATCTTTACGACGACGGCGGACGATCGCGTGGGGCCGGTGCATGCGCGGAAGTTTGCGGCGAAGATGGAGGAGTTCCGCGAGCCGTTCTTCTACGACGAGATCACAGAGGGCGGCCACGGGGCGGGCGCAGACAACCGGCAGGCCGCTCGGACATGGGCGGAGGAGTTTACGTACCTGACGATGAAGCTGATGGATTGACGCTCCGCGGAGTGAGACTTGGAAGCGCTGGCACTGGCGGCCAGCGCTTTTGTTCTGGGCGGGGCCCTAAAATGAAGAAACGCGGTCGGGCCGGAGTAGAGTAACGACTGCGACGAGATTGTTCCGAAGAAAACAGGAGGTTGAGGATGGGATCAGTAGTGGCGGCGGTGGAACGTACGCATGAGCAGAAACTGGATCTGCTGGCGGAAGTAGCGGTGAAGGTGGGATCTGGGACTGAAGGAAGGCCAGGAGTTGTTGATGACGGCGTCGCTGGACGCGGTGGCGCTGGCGCGACGGATTACAGAGCAGGCCTATCGCGCGGGCGCGTCGCTGGTGACGACGCTCTACACCGATGATGAAGCAACGCTGATGCGGTATCACCATGCGCCGGATGCCTCGTTCGACAAGGCGGCAAATTGGCTGTATGACGGCATGGGCGCGGCGTTCAGGAGCGGAGCGGCAAGGCTGGCGATTACGGGAGCCAACCCAGCGTTGCTTTCAAATGAGGATCCGGACAAAGTGGGTCGAGCCAATCGCGCGGTGTCGATGGCGTACCGGCCAGCGCTGGAACTGATTACCCGCCACGAGATCAACTGGACGATTGTGGCCAGCGCGACGCCGGCGTGGGCGGCGCAGATGTTTCCCAACGATGCGCCGGATGCGGCACTCGCCAAGTTGTGGGAAGCGATTTTTCAGACGACGCGGATCAATATGGAAGATCCTGTGAGCGACTGGAAGCGGCACGATGCCGGACTGCACAAGCGCGCGGATTATCTGAATGCAAAGCGCTATGCGGCTCTGAAATATCGCGGCCCGGGAACGGACTTCACGCTGGGTATGGCGGATGATCACATGTGGATGGGCGGTGGAACGACGGCGGGAAATGGAATCTATTGCATTCCGAACATGCCGACGGAGGAAGTGTTCAGCATGCCGCACAAGGATCGGGCTGATGGCACGATTACGGCGACCAAGCCGCTGTCGCACCAGGGCACGATGATCGAGGGTATTCACGTGCGGTTTGAAGGCGGGCGGATTCTGGAGGCGCATGCATCGCGCGGCGAGGAAGTGCTGCGCAAGCTGATTGATACCGATGACGGGGCGCGAAGGCTTGGCGAAGTTGCGCTGGTGCCCCACTCGTCTCCGATTGCATCGAGCGGCCAGCTTTTCCTGAATACGCTGTTCGACGAGAACGCGGCGTCGCATATTGCGCTGGGTCAGTCCTACTCCTCGACGGTGAAGGACGGCGACAAACTCAGCAAGGAAGAGCTTGCGGCGAAGGGCGCGAACGAGAGCCTGATCCACGTGGACTGGATGATCGGTTCTGGCGCTCTGGACATCGACGGGGTGACGGCGACGGGAACACTGGAACCGCTGATGCGCGGCGGGGAATGGGTGTAACCACCCCATTATGAGAGGTCGTGCTTTCCCCTTCATGACGCAAATGGCGCGTCATGAAGGGGGCACCCAATTGTGTGGATGGATCAGCTAGCGAGACATGGATTCTCGCAGGCCGGGCAAGGTAAGAATGGCAAAGATCGGAATCATTGGCGCGGGCAGCGTTGGCGCTACGATCGCGTACGCCGCGCTGATTCGCGGAGTGGCGCGGGAGATCAGTCTTTTTGATATCGCGCGATCGAAGGTCGACGCCGAAGTCCTGGATTTGAATCACGGTCTGCTGTTCGCGCCACAGGCGAAGGTGGATGGCTCAGACGATGTGGACGTGCTGCGTGGCGCTGACGTTGTGGTGATGACGGCGGGCGCGAAGCAGAAGCCGGGACAGACGCGCATGGACCTGGCGGAAGCAAACGCACATATCTGCAAAAAGATTTTGCCGGAGGTGGTTCGGGTGGCGCCAGATGCACTGCTGCTGATGGTGACCAATCCAGTGGACGTTGTGACGGAGATCGTGCTGAAGCTGACGGGGCTTCCGTGGCAGCGCGTGGTCGGATCGGGAACGGTGCTGGACAGTTCGCGGTTTCGTTACCTGGTTGCGAAGCACTGCAATGTCGCGGTGCAGAATGTGCATGCGTATATTGCGGGCGAACACGGCGACTCGGAGATTCCGCTGTGGACGAGCGCGACGATCGGGTCGATTCCGCTGAGCCAGTGGAACGTCGAGGGGCACGGTCGGTTGACTGCGACGGACAAGGAAGCCATCGTCAAGAATGTGAAAGAAGCCGCGTACCAGGTGATCCAGGGCAAGGGCGCGACCAACTACGCTGTGGGATTGGCAGTGTGCAACATCCTCGAAGCGATTTTGTTTGATGAGCGGCGCGTGCTTCCGGTGAGTGGATTGGTGCGCGGCTTCAGGGGTATGGAGGATGTGTGCCTGAGTCTGCCGCGGATTGTGGGGCGCGCCGGAATTGAGGCGCCGTTGCCGATTCCGATGACGGTAGACGAAGAGAATGGCTTGCGGGAGAGCGCCGACCGGATTCGCGCGGTGGTGCGTGGGCTGGGATACTAGAGACTGGCGCATGTCTTCGTTTGCGAACAGGAGCGGAGTGACCATGGCGAGGCGCGTGTATCGGCTGAACCCGTGGATTCGCATGTTTGCGGTGGCCTTCCTTGCTTTCAGCCTGCTTGGATTGTTCGGGCTGCTGTGGAGCCAGCATGCCGGGGTGCAGAGGCGCAATCCAGCGGAGACAGTTGAATGGGCGGCGATTGCGCTGTTTGCGGTGTGCTGGACAATCTATGTGTTTGGCGCCGTGATTGTGCTGTCGCAAGACACGATCGAAAAGCAGACGCCGCTGAAGACGGATAGCTTGCGCTTCGCAGAGATTCGTGGACGGCGCGAGACCGTGCATCGGAATTTTGACGGCAGCTACATCCGGTATCTGCAAGTAGTGCCGCGCGATCCGGTGCTGCCGATGATCAAGTTTCAAAAGTTCTACGTGTTCGACGCGGCGTTTTATGCATGGTATGACGATCTGCCGGACTCTGGATGCGATGGACAGAACACGCAAACGGGATGTGGAGTTCGAGCGGCTGTGACTGAGCTCGATCAGAATGACAGTGCTTAAAAGCAGCAACTGGCTGATTGCGTTATAGCCCCGCGCGTGTCTCTTCGGCCATGTAGTCGACTACGGCTTTGAGGTCGCCTTTGGATTCCTCGAAAACTTTGAGCTGGCGGTCAGCACCGGTGCCGGTTTTCATGATTTTGCGGATGCCGTCGATTGCTTCCCTGCTGCCGAGCTCGTCTACTTCACGGTCGATGAGGATGAGGTACTCCTCCAACAGGTCACGCTCGGGCACCTCAGCCTGACGGCCGAAATCGATGAGCTTGCCGTCGAGTCCGTAGCGGACGGCACGGAATTTGTTTTCCATCAACAATGGTCTTGCATATTGGCGGAAGTCCTGGTTGGCGGCGTGGAGCCGATAGAGATAAGCCGCCGTGGCCTGGATGAGCGCGGCGATGGCGATGGTTTCTTCGGCGCGGAGAGGGATGTCGCAAGCGCGGACTTCGACAGTGTTGAAGAAGGGATGGGGGCGGATGTCCCACCAGATCTTCTTGGCGTTGTCGATGCAGTTGGTGCGGACCAGCAGGCTGACGTAGTTCTCAAATTCAGAGTAGCTCGAAAACGCGTCGGGAATTCCGGTGCGGGGAAAGTTCTCGAAGACTTTGGCGCGGTAGCCCTTGTATCCGGTATTGAGGCCGAGCCAGAACGGCGAGTTGGTGGCGAGCGCCATAATATGGGGAAGAAAGTAGCGCATCGAGTTCATGATGCGGATAGCGGCCTCGCGGTCTTCGATGCCGACGTGAACATGCAGGCCGAAGATGAGGTTGGCGCGGGCGACGAGTTGTAGATCCTTGACTACCTGGTGGTAGCGCGGGTCGGGATAGATCTGTTGGGTACGCCAGTCGGCGAAGGGATGGGTAGCACCAGCTACGAGTTCGAGTTTGTGTTCGCGGGCCAGTTTGATCATCTCGCGGCGCAGTTCGTAGATGTCTTCGCGGGCCTCATCGATGTTGCGGCAGATGCGCGTGCCGACCTCGACGACGGAGGTGTGCATCTCAGCCTTGACGCGTTCCTGCAGGCGCAGCTTGCCCTCGGCCAGCATTTCGGTCTCGATGTGGGAGCGCAGATCGCGCGTGACCGGGTCGATGGTCTGGTATTCCTCTTCGATGCCGAGAGAGAAGGACGGGCGCATGGGATGACCTCGGTGGTGCTTGCGCTCATTGTAAAGGCAGGGGTCAGTGAACAATGGTCGGTGATCAGAATTCAGACATTCGGAGCGCAGTGCGCTTACAATCCTGCGCGTGAGCGAAATGATGTTTCAAGATCGGCGGGAGGCAGGGCGGGTGTTGGGGGAACTTGTCGCTTCCCTTCCCGACTTGCAGGATGCGGTGGTGCTGGGGTTGGTGAGGGGAGGCGTGCCGGTGGCGTTTGAAGTGGCTCGAGCTTGCAGACTGCCGATGGACATCCTGGTGGTTCGCAAGCTGGGCGTGCCGGGACAGGAAGAGCTGGCGATGGGAGCGATCGCAAGCGGCGGTGTGGTGGTGCTGAATGAGCACATTGTGCAGTCGTGGCGTGTTTCTGAGAAGAAGCTTGAGCACGTAGTCGAACGCGAGTGGCAGGAGATGCAGCGGCGCGAAAGGCTGTTTCGCGAAGAGCGGCCGGCGACGGATTTTACGGGGCGAGCTGTGATTCTTGTGGATGACGGGCTGGCAACGGGAGCGACGATGCGGGCGGCCATTCGAGCGGTGCGTGGAGGTGCGCGGCGGGTGATCGTGGCCGTGCCGGTGGGCGCGAAGAGCACCTGCGAGGAGTTGGCGCATGAAGCGGATCGGGTGGTGTGCGCGCTGGTTCCGGAGCCGCTGGATGCGGTGAGCCTCTTTTATCGGGAGTTTGGAGCGACGACAGACGAGGAAGTGGTGGCAACGATGAGGCTAGGGACTAGGGACATAGGATAGATAAATTATGTTCGCTTTTTGTTCGCTTTTTGGGTAGGATGAGATTGGGCGATGAATCTCTTTTCCCAACTTGCGGCGGAGCCAACGCACGAGGAGATTTTTCCGGGCGCGGTGTTGATGCGCGGCTTGGCGCTCGCACAAGATGCCGAGTTCTTTACTGCAGTGGAGGACATTCTGGCAGCGGCACCGCTGCACCATGCGATGACTCCCAGCGGACTGCCGATGTCGGTAATGGTTTCGGACTGCGGAACGCCTGAGGCCTTTCGGAGGCGGTGGGATCCACAGAATCCGAGCGCGCGGCGGATGTGGCCACCGATCCCGCGCGTCCTGCTCGATTTTGCGTTGCGCTGTGCGGTGCGATCGGGCTTTCCGCATTTCCGACCGGACACGTGCCACATTAATCGCTACCAGGCGGGCACCAAGCTTGGAATCCACCAGGACCGGCACGAGTTCGATTTGCATCAGCCGATCGTGTCGATCTCGCTTGGGTTGGAGTGCATTTTTCTGCTGGGCGGTTTCGAGCGGACGGACAAGACAAAGCGGATTGTGCTCGAGCATGGCGACGTGATTGTGTGGGGCGGGCCGTCGCGGATGCGCTTTCATGGTGTACAGCCGTTGAAGCCGGGGCATCATCCTTTGACGGGGCCGTATCGATACAACCTGACGTTTCGGAAAGTGGCCTAGGGGCCGCGAGATAAAGGGAATGGGGGACAAAGGGAACGAGGGGGCGGACTTGCAGTTCGCGCCCCCGGAGACAAGCCTGTCACTGAGGATGCGAAAATTCCGGTAGCCAGATAGACTTGGCGCATGATTCGCCAGATTGTGCCTGTGTTCTTCACTCTGGACATTCCGCGAACGCTGACGTTTTACAAAGACAAGCTTGGATTTGATTGTCTGGGAACGTGGATGGATCCGCCTGCTTACGCAATCGTCGCGCGAGACGATCATTCGATTCACTTTCGCTGCGCCGAGCCTCCCACGGCAAAGCCAAACAAGTATGCGGACGAACTGCTGGATGCGTATATTCAGATCGAAGATGCAGACGCGCTGTATGCGGAGTTCACCACAAAGGGCGTCGAGTTCACCCGGGGAATTGCCAATATGCCGTGGGGGGCGCGCGAGTTTGTGGTGAAGGATTGCAACGGACGGCTGCTGGCGTTCGGATCAAACAAATAGCTGAGTTTCGTCTGATGCTTCCTACGCGTGCCAAACAGCGCGCATACGTGGGCTCGGCCTGGGTTTGAAGGCAGGAAACTGGACCGCTCCGCTGTTTTTAAGTTTATCTTCGCGAGCTGCCACCGAGGAGCGATCCCAGCACACCGCGGACGATCTGGCGGCCCACCGGTGCTGCCAATGGACCGAGCGGCGCTCTTCACCATGGCTTGCGCCAAGTTGTCGCGCCGACCTGTGCCGCTGCCGAGTACGCTGCCGAGGACCGATCCAGCTTCCTGTACAGCCAGTCGGTCTGGCCGGTTGCGGGAGCCTGCGCTGGCGGCAGGTGACGCAGACGCGTTTACAGTTGATGCTTGCCCTTGAGCTTCTCATCAGGAATGAAAGTCATTGCTCCGATATTGGAGCGAGGGGGGCAATGGGCTTCGATAACCTCCTGGAGGCGGATTTTCTTGAGGGAGCTTTGGCCTTGGCCGCAGCGGATTCTTTCGCGGAAGAGGCCGCGGGTGCGCCGGCAAGGAACGTTGCCCAGCGAAGTTCGCTTGGTGCCTTCGGGGCGTCTTGCGCTTTGGCGATGACCATATCCGCCACTTCGCGCACGATCCAGTCGAAGTTAGCCTGGCCGACAGAGTGGAGATCGGCGTCGGGGGCGGGGTTCATGAAGTCGATGGCGTAGGGGATGCCGTCTTCCACAGCAAACTCGACGGTGTTGAGGTCGTAGCCCAGGGCGCGACAGAGAGTCAGCGCATCCTTTTCAACGCGGGCAAGTAGTTTCGGATCGTAGGCGGGCGGGTTCTGCACGTAGCGTTCGTGGTGCGGTTTGCGCGGGTCGTAGGGCATGATGTGGACCTTGCTCTGACCGACAACGTAGCAGCGGAAGTATTCTTTGAACTCGACGGCTTTTTGATAAAGCATGCACAGGTCGCGCGACTGATCGTAGGCAGCAAAGAACTCGGGGCGATTGTGGATGTGATAGACGTCGCGCCACCCGCCGCCGTCGACAGGCTTCATGAATCCGTGCTCACCGACATAGGCAAAGACATTGTCCCAGTTGAGCGGATACTCCAGGTTGCGCATCGAACGGTCGGTGGTGCCTTCGGGATGTTTTTTGTGGGGCAGGATGACGGTGGGTGGGACGGCTACTCCGAGTTTGGCTGCGAGCGAGTAGTTAAAGAACTTGTCATCGGCCGACCACCAGAATGGATTGTTAATGATGACAGTGCCGTTGAGGGCTGCGTGCTTGAGATAAGCGCGATAGAAGGGGATATCGTGTGAGATGCGATCGACAATGACGGCGTAGGGCGATGGCTTGTCAAGGAGGACAGCGCCGGTTTCAACAAACTCGGCGTGGAGGCCCGCAACATTGCGTCCGTTGATGTGCTCCACCAGCGCACCAGGAAAACTGTTTTCCATGCCGAACAGGACGCCGATCTTTTTCATAACTTACCTCCGAGGCGGTGCTCGTGACCAGTTTACGGCAGCGGGGTGAGAAGCCCGATTAAGGCTTGTAGTCCTGAGGGCGTTATCGATCAACTCATGAGGACATGAGGAGTCGGTGAGGGGCGTCACTGCCCGAGGTGACGAAGCGGCGTAATTTGGTGGCGTCAGCAGGATGGGGGGGTACGCGATGGACTATCGGGTGTTGACGGTATCGCGGGAGTTTGGGAGCGGCGGCGGAAGGATTGCGCAGTCGATTGCGAAGCGGCTGAACTGGAAGCTGCTGGACGCCGCGCTGATCGACGAGATCGCGTGCGCGGCAAATGTAGATGCAGGCGTGGTAAGCCTGTTTGACGAGCATGTGGACGGCTGGCTGCGTCGCCTCAACCGGCAGGCAATGCGGGGTGCGGCAATGGCGGCGGGCGTTGCTCTGCAACAGGAAAAATGCTTCGACGAAGACGTGATGACGGACCTGACGCGGCAGATCATCGAGAGGGCATCGGAAGCGGGCAACTGCGTAATCGTCGGGCGCGGGGCGCAATGCGTTCTGCAGGCAATGCCCGATGTGTTTCACGTCTATGTGTATGCGCCATTGCGCGTGCGGATTCAGCGGCTACGGATGCGACTTGAACAGGGGGCCGACGTCGAGCAGCGGATCCGGGATGTTGACGCCGAACGCGCGCACTATTTAAGGCTGCGGTTCGGGAAGGAATGGAACAATCCTCACCTGTATGACCTGATGATCTCGTCGGGCGAGGATGAGGAACGGACAGCGCGGGTGATTGAGTATGCCATGTGGAAAGCGGCTGCCCGCTGAGTCACAACAATGCATGCGGCAGCATGGGGGTCCGGCGGCATTGCCAAGCACGAGGAATCGCACCTGATTCGCGCCAGATTCCTCGTGCATGAAGGCATCTAATTCTTTGCGGTCACGTCCCAGTCGTAGTTGAGGAGGTTGATCTGGGCGCGGAGGGCCTCGACTGCGGAGGCTTTCTGCTGCTCAAGGTCGGCGGTGTGCTTGCGCGTGGACTGGAGCAGGTCTTCGGCGTGGTTCAGCTCGTCGACAAAACGGCGGGCCGCATCGTTTCCTTTGAGCGCAGTGAGGTTTTCGCGGTCGCGGGCTTCATCGGCGGCAGCGGTTTGTTCCTGCTTTCTTGAATCGGCGATGGCCTGGTCGAGGTCGGCGAGTTTTGTCTGCGCGTCGATAATGGGCTTGAGTTCGGCATCGGCGTTGGGGACGCGCTTGACGAGGTCGATGAGGTACGCGCTGGTGTTCTGGTTGGGATCAATGGTGACGGTTGTGTACTCGGGGCCGCGCTCGCGGACTTCCAGCTTTTCTGTCGCATGCGATTTGACGCTGAGTTTGAAGCGGTAGGTGTCGGGCGTGGTTTCAGCGGGCTTCAGAGCTTCGTCAAGCGTCCAGCCGTTGGTGCGGCGTGGATGTTCAAGCAGGACCACACGATCTTCGTCGCCAGTGTTGTTGGCGGAGTAGGAGATGGAGGCGACGTCCATATAGTTCTCGATGACGAGGCCTTTGTGAACCTGGAGATGGTGCAATGTGCGTTGGGATTGCTGGTCAGTTATCTTGACGCGCATGGCCTGGTCGGCTGCGTAGGAGAGCAGACGGCGCTCGCCAGGGTGGATGGGGTCGAGAAGTCCTTCGCCGGCAAACTCGCCGCTTTCAAAGATGGAAAAGCTGCCCGAGTCGAGGGTGAGTTTGGATTTGTTTTCCAGCCAGACGGCGCGGAGCGGACGTGGATTGCGCTGGCTCCAGAGCGTGACGTGTTCGGCGGGAAGGTCCTGCTGGAGAATCGGGACCATGGCGGACTCGTTTTTGTGGATGGTGACGGGCTGGGTGAGGGAGTACTCGAAGAAGTCGTCGAAGGCGGAGGTGGAGACGTCGCCTGAGGAGATGGCGTCGCTCGGGCGGTAGACGCCGCCTGCATAGCCAGCGACCGGTCCGCCAATTGCACCGCCGGCAAAGGGGCCCGAATTGACGGGTGCGTCCACGGCGTTCACGGAGACAGTTTCGTTCGCACTGCCGATTTTGTCGTATTGCTGGTAGGCGCCTTTGAGTTGCTTACGAATATCTCTTCGCGGAGCGAAGGCCTGCATCTGCGGAGGGGGCGCCGGCTGCAAAGCGCCATTGATCATCTCAGCGGCCTCGTGGGTCTGGGGCGTAGTCTGCGCTTCAGTGGAGATGGGAATCTCTGGACGGCGAGTGTAGAGCGGTTGCGAGAGGGGCTGTATGAAGCTTTGCGGCGCACCGGCGACGAGGGAGAGTTGGACGTTGTCCCAGTCCGCACCGACAGTGTTGTCGACGACGGCCCAGCCCTGCAAAGTTGCGTTGCCATTGGCATCGCGCGGGAAGACCATGCGGTAGGTAACTTTCCAGACGGGCACTTCGCTGATGTAGCTCACGCGGAGCTGGCGCTGGCCTGTGCCGAGCGCATCGAGCGTGAGATGACGCAGGCCGGTGGAGTGGGTGGACGAAAGCAGCTGAAGATAGCGATCGAGTTCGCCCTGAAGGCTGGGATCGGTTGGTCGCACGCTGAGTGTGGGCGTGAGCTCGATAACGCGCACTGCGCCGGAGCCGGCGATAACGGTGAGGTAAAGCTTGTCGATGGACTTCGAATCGTCACCGGAACCGGCTCTTTCCGTGCGAGTCTCTATGGACATGAGGCGGCCGGAGATGGTGCCGCCAGGCGCTCCGACTACTTCAACGCGTTGCCCGCGCAATGCGCCGAAAAGTTCCGTCGATGTAGGGTCTTCATTCATTCCGAGAAACAGAGTCTTGAGTTGTTCGGCGAGCGGTGTGGTGGAGTTGTAATTGACGCCTGCGATGCGGCCGCCACCCTCGTCGAGCACGGTGAGGGATTGCAGGACGTCATTGAGTTGCGGAGAAGTGAAGTCGATGGTGACGCGCTGATTGCCGCTGACGGACCCGGCGTGTTCAAAGTAGCCGACGCCATTTTTGTAGAGGACGACCTTGCGGACCGGGAGTTCCTTCGTCCCCTGCGGCACCTGCGGTGCGGCCAAGCGCGCCTTCGGCGCGCTATGTCGAGTTGTGACCGGCGGCGGGCTTGATTGAGCGTTAACGGCAGAGGCGCTGAAGACGAGACAAAGTGCGGTGACCCAGAGACGCATCGATCCTCCTCGGGGTCTGAGCGACGCTGCATGGCTGCGCAGTCCAAGCCCAGACCGGGTACAACTGGCACAGATGGAGACAGCTAACTTTCGAAGCGCTATTGCTTTGGACCCCAGGACATTCAAAAAGGTTCCCAAGATCTGCGCATCTACCTTGGAACGAGGCTGCGAGGATTTCTTGCAGGAGATTCTTTCATCCATCCAAATTTGCGAATCCGGGAACTACCTGCGGCGTCAATAAAGATGGAGTTCGACCGCACGATAGGCTGTTCTCCGAATTGTGAATGAGGTCACCCGATGGATACATTTCTCGCTCCGATTGAACATCCGAAAAGCGCAGTCGTGCGGATGGCTTACGCCATGGCCAGGCGTCAGTTCGGCAAAGTGCCAACGCCCGTGAAGGTAGTGTATGCGCGCATGCCCGCCGCGTTCGGGATGTTTGTAGGGAAGATCGCCAAGCTGGACAAGAAGCTGGAATTGGCACCCGAGACCGCGATGCTGATTCGCGAGCAGGTGGCGCACATCAACATCTGCGAATTTTGCATGGATATCGGACGGGCCTTCGTGGTCGAGGCGCAAATGAACGAGGCGAAGTTCGATGCGCTACCGGAGTACAAGACGAGCGCATTGTTCAGCGAGGCCGAGCGGGCTGCGCTGGATTACGTGACGGAGCTGACGCGCAACAAGTCCCTTGCGCCGGAGACTTTCGCGCGATTGCAGAAATATTACTCCGAGCGCGCAATCTGCGAGATTGTGTGGCTCATTGCAAGCGAGCACTTTTACAACATGACGAACCTGGGGTTGAACATCCACTCGGACATGCTTTGCGACATCGCGCGGAAGCACTAACTGGTTGCAATGCGCTTGAGTTGTTCGAGGTGATTCAGGTCGTGGCCGGCCATGGTTTCGACGATGGTCTGGAAGGTCATGGAGCCGCGCTCGGGATGCGTCACAGGTTTTGAGGCAGAGCCAGGCAGCGACTTTGCAATCAGTTTGAGATTCCAATTTCGAAAAGCAGTGAAGGCAGCTAGAGCGTCCTTGGCGGGAATGCCCTTATAAGGTGCGGACCACTTGTCCTGATCGAAGGGCTGCAGGACGTGATGGTCCTCTGCCAGGGTCTGGCGCAGGCGGAAGGCGAAAGCAATCTCGCAGTCGGCGAGGTGGCAGACGATTTCGGCAGGAGACCATTTGCCGGGCGAGGGCGGTTCGCTGGACTTGTCCGGGGCGATCATCTGGAGCTTGTTGGCGATCTCGTGCGATGTGGCAGAGAGGATGACCTCAAGGGGACGACCGTCTAAAAATTTGGCGTATGGATTGAGTTCGCTCATGGGGGTAGTCCTTGTTCAGGGTTCAGGATCAGATGTCAGGGATCAGCGACAGTGAATGGGAAAAGCTCCGAATACAGTTCTACTTTTTGCGAAAGCTTCGGACAATTGGCGATTTGGATACGGGTGTTGATAGCGATTCGAAAACATTTATCTGATCGATCCTGAACCGCAACTTAAAGATATTCCTGAACCATGCGCTGCCAAGTGGGCCAATCATGAGAGTTATAGGTATCCCACGTATAGAGCTTGTGAGGAATTCCCTTGGAACTCATGATGCTGTCGAGGTTTTGATTCTGACCGAGGCATTGGTCGTCCCATCCTGTGGCGAGGATGTAGGTGTTTCGCCGGTAGTGGTCAAAGAACCACGGATCAGCGAGATTGGGCAGATAGTGTGTGGGAAGGTTGAAGTAGCAATCCTGATCGTAATAGCCGCCGAGGAAGTTGGAAAGATCGAAGGCGCCAGACATGGTGAGCAAGCCGGTAAAGATATCAGGGTGGCGCAGGGCGATATTGGCGGCGTGGTAACCGCCGAAGCTGCAACCGAGCGAAACGAGATGAGCATCCCAGTTCTTCTTGCGGATCAAGGGGACGACTTCGTGAATGAGGTAGTCCTCGAATTGGACGTGGCGGGCGATACGCCAGCGGGGAGGAACGTTGCGGTTGTACCAGCTCTCCATGTCAACCGAATCGACGCAGAAGAATTGCAAATCGCCATGCTCGACGCGACCGGCGACAGCACCGATCATGCCGCGATCTTCGAACTCGTAGTAGCGGCCGCCGGACGTAGGAAAGACGAGCACGGGAAGTCCGGCATGACCGAAGACGAGCATTTCCATCTCGCGGCCAAGGCGGCTGGAATACCACTTGTGGTACTCGCGGTTCATTGGATGGATTGGCTCCTCGGTGGGGCGATTTGAGATGCGCTGGTTTCCTGTTACTGTAACAGGGAAAAGCAGGGACTGAGGGACGTGGCACTGGGACGTAGGTACACGGGGATATAGGGACTTGGACTAGATCACAGGACTGGGAACCAACGGATTGAATCTGGACTCGCACGAAAATCAGAGTCACGAAGATGCGGTGCTGGCGCAGATAGAAGACGCGCAGATGCATCCCCGTTTGCGACTTCATAAAGACTTTAGAAGCAATTATCTACCCGACAATCGCAATGTGATTGTTTATCTGCCGCCAAGATATAAAGAAGAGCCAGAGCGCAGCTATCCGGTGCTCTATCTCAACGATGGTCAAAATCTTTTCGATGGGCGCACCTCGTTTGTGAAGGGGCGAACGTGGATGGTGCGCGAGCATGCCGATGAAGCGATCGAAGCAGGCGAGGTTGAGCCGCTGGTGATCGTGGGAATCTACAACACCGGCGACCGCAGGCTGGCCGAATACACACACGAGTACAACTGGCAGATGGGCGGCGGCGAAGCAGACAAGTATGGCGACCTGCTGACGCGGGAGCTGATGCCTTGGATTGCGACTGAATACCGCGTGCGGCAGGATCGCGAGAGCACCGGGCTCGGCGGATCTTCGTTGGGCGGATTGGTCACGCTTTATCTGGGTTTGCGGCATCCGCATGTGTTTGGCAAACTGGCGATTCTGTCGCCGAGTGTGTGGTGGAATCACAAGAGCATCCTGGGCTACTTGAATGAGCACGCTCCGCAGATGTGGGAGCGGCCGCGGATATGGCTCGATGTGGGCGACCACGAGGGGCAGCGAACCCTGCGGGATGTGGAGCACCTGGCGCGACGGCTGAAGGCGAACGGCTGGCGTCCAGGAGAAATGATGCACTTTGAGAAGGTGCATGGGGGCACGCACGACGAGGCAAGCTGGGCGGAGCGGGTCAGGCCGATGCTGACGTTTTTGTTTCCCGCAGGTTAAGCGGTGCGTTGATCGAAATGTGCGTTACACCACCGGAAGGGCTGGCGTCTTCCGCCATTTCTGATATGCGCTGCCGACGGCAAGCGACCAGACGATCGCGGCGAGATAACCGGCGACGACATCGCTTGGGTAGTGGACACCCAGATAGATTCGGGAATAGCCAATCGCGCCGGAAAGGCTGACCCAGAAAACCCAGATGGCGATGCGAACCCAGATGTTTTTCCGACTCGCTGCGAATAGTGCCGCGGCACTGAGACAGAGGCAGAATGAAAGCATCGCGTGGCCGCTGGGGAAACTGTAGGACGCCGGAAGCTTTGTATCGAAGAAGGGCTCTGGGCGCTGACGATGGAAACCGATTTTGAGGACCCCCATCAACAAACTCCCGCCTCCGGCAGTGACGGCGATCAGGATTGCGCGGCGAGGATGGCCGACAAACCATAACACGATGCAGGCTGCGAGCGAGGACAGAGTGACAACGAGGGGGGAGCCGACGACGGACAGGAACCGCATGACCGCGGTGAGTTCTGTAGAAGAGTGGGCATGGACAAACAGGCGAACCGCGTCATCGAACTGGCGCGTGTCTCCTTCGCGCATCTCGTCGGCGAGAAGCCCAAAGAGGATCAGGAAGATTCCGGCGCAGACCAACCCGGCGACGAGCGGGATGCTCAGTCGCGAAAGTACGGTTGGTCTACGCACGAAGTCGAGCCCCATGGTATGAGTATGCAACCGGCTACAGAAGCTTGCTGTAGCGCTTCCAGTCTTTGTCCGGCTCAATTTTGAGGTGAACTTTGTGGCTGAAGACGCGAGCCAGCAGGTCGTTGTTGAACTTCCGCTCAACGGAGTCGGGGTTTTTGGTGTAGAGAATGTATTCGCGGATGCCGGGAATAGTGGTGGTGGCGACAAAAAGCGATTCACGATTAGGCTCGAATACTTCGCGAATGTCGTTCTCGATGCGCTTGAGGATTTCGGTTTCGCCCGGGTTGGGAAAGCCATCCCGTGTGGTGTCGATCATAGGCACCGCGATGGTGACGTAGTGACCGTATCCTGTCACTCCCTTGAACTTGCTGTAGCCGGAGTGGACGCGGACAAGCATCGGTTTTCCTATGGGATCGCTCCCCTTGCGCTGCGTCCAGGTGTCGGGGACTGGTAATTTCTCAGGGCTGAGAGGCTCTTTCGTGGAAAATGGCCACATGCCGTTTCTGGCTCCCGTATCGAAGGTGGTTGTGAAGTCGCATTAAGTATGCCTTGAATGAACGACTTTAAACAGTGACCATGCACAAAATTCGCCTGCAACTTTGGCAGCAGGAGATGGGGTAGCCCGGGCGTTGCGGATCATGGGACAGCTTGCCTGAAACGGCAACTATCGGCGATACTTGGGTGTTGTGTCTTTCACCCATGTGGACGTAGGTCTATCCGAGGGAACCCCAGCGGGAAATCCGGGTGGATACTGGCCGGGCGTTCGGCCAAGGCCGGGAGACCACTCAAAGACCGCAACAGAGCACCGGAATTGAAAGGACTTGTAACCCCGTGGTGATGATTCGTTTGGCGCGTGTTGGCGCCCCCAAGCAGCCCTATTATCGTGTAGTCGTGATCGAGAAGGATCGCGCCCGCAATGGCCGTTCGATCGAGGTTGTCGGCACTTACAATCCACGCACCAGCCCGGCTTCAGTCGATCTGAAGCACGACCGCATTGCCTATTGGCGCGGCGTGGGCGCCCAGCTGACTCCAATCGTGGCCAAGCTGGTTGCGAAGAACCCGGCCAAGGCCGTCGAGCCTGCGGTCGCCTAGTTTCCTTTGACCTCATTTGCGGGGTGCGCGAACCTTTTCAGGGTCGCGCACAGAAGGTTACTGAGTTCCCAAATACAGGTTACTGACTTGACGAGGGGTGTGCTGATAGTATCTGCGCACCGATCCAAGTCGCTTCTCCTTGGATGTTTACGGTCAGAGGCAAGTTCATGACCCAAGTTGACATGGTGGCAGTAGATGAACTGGTCCGCGAAATCGCGCGGGCCTTGGTAGACGAGCCGGAAGCCGTCGAAGTGCAGTCCGTACAGCGGGACGAAAACACCGTTTTGCGGCTGAGGGTAGCACCCGGTGACGTCGGCAAGGTAATTGGGAAGCAGGGGCGCACAGCCCGCTCAGTACGCACGATTCTGGGAGCTGTCAGCATGAAGCTGCACCATCGCTACACGCTCGACATCCTGGAAGAGGACGACGAAGAGTAGGATGGCCAAAACCCCTTGGGTCCAAACATCGCTCGGGACGCAGATGACCGCGCCGGAGGGATGGGTGTGGCTGGCGCGCATTAAGCGCACACAGGGCCGCAAGGGTGAGGTATTCGCCGAAATTCTCACTGATTTTCCTGAAAAATTTGCGGAGCGGCGGCGGTTGTGGCTACTGCGCGATGATGCCTCTGCGCGCAATGCTGCAGCAGCAGGTTCGTATCCGCGCGAAGTGGGACTGGTGCATCACTGGCTACACAAGGGCGGCGTAGTGCTTCACTTCGCGGGCGTGGACTCGATATCCGCCGCGGAAGAGCTTGCTGGAATGATCGTAGCGATTCCGCTGAAAGAACGCGCGGCACTTTCCGCAGACGAGTTGTATATCGGCGACCTGATCGGGTGCGTGCTGGTCGATGTGGCTGGAGTTGAGGCTGTCGCCGTTGGCGAGATCGAGGATGTAGATCGCAGCGCGGGGCCGGTGGCGATTCTGGTAGTGCGAGGGGAATCATCCGACGGCGAGATTCTGGTTCCCTTTGCGAAAGACTATCTGCGACGCGTGGATGTGGAAGCGAAGCGGGTGGAGATGGCGCTGCCTGAGGGGTTGGTGGATCTGAATCGTTGATCTATCAACCAAGCGGCATCCCCGGTCGCGCAAGGATATAGAGCACGAGTCCCGAGACGTTGAGCACAAGCAAAATCAGACTGGCGACTCGCAGAATACTCATGCCATGAACTGATCTCGCTCGAAGCATGAAGAAGCTAGCGAGCACGAGGCAAAAGCTCAAAAGCATCAACGAAAACCAGAAATCGCTGATTGCAAAAAAAGGACGACTCTGCCGGCGTCGCATCCATTGCTTTCGCACTCAACAAATCGGCAATTACGGCTGCTGTCAGCAACCAAATCGGAGCGGGAGTATTTCACTGTTGAGTGCGAACGACTCTGAAAATCACGGCCAGCCACGCAATCAGGACAAATAAGCCACCGATAAAAACGGAGCCTAGTAAAACAATCAGCGCAGGAATCCCGACCGCTAAGCCACCCGTCAGAGGCCACCTATCATTCGTATCTCCCGTGTCTCCAGAAACGTGACAATTGCCAATGAGGCTTTTGAGCTACTGAAATGCCAGCGGCTTCCAAGTCCCCTTCTCTTTGAGCGCCAGTTGCAGCGGGCGGGGCGGCCCTTTGGGCGGCAGGGTCACTTCGATCCAGAGTTGCTGGCCGGGCTTAAGCATGGTCGGATCGGCAGCTGTGTCGGGGATATAGAAATCGACCGGATTGGAAAGGTTCAACTGATCGCATGGCGCGCCAGGCCATGCGGCGACTGTCTGGGTGGGCGTGGAAGTGTCGGACTCTGGAACGCGAATAGCGATCAGCTTGTTTTCTTTGACGGCGAGCTTTGCCTGGAACCAGACTGTGTTCGCCGCACGGATGGAGAAATTGTGTCCGTCCGGGACGCCGTTAGCATTGCGTGGAAATTCTGCGTCCTTGGCGGTAGGCAGAGTGCTGCCACATGCATCAACCGAGAGTTGCAGGCTGAGGTAGCGGCCGCGCATCACGAGTTGAGGATCGTAAGCCGCAGTGCGGGTCCAGACTCGGGGGCAGGTGGCGCGTTCGTAAAAGTACTTCGCTGCAACCGTCGAGACGATCAGCAGTTGCAGCATGAGAAGGGCGATGGAAGCTTTGGGGAGTTTCATCGCGCCTCCTCGAGTGTCGCAGGCAATTGCGCCATGTGCGCAAGCAGACGGCGGCGTGTCTTCTCAAGCGCCCATCCGCCGGCAATGAAGAGCACGCCGAGGCCAATGAGGGCGAGCGAGCGGTCCATCTTGTCGAAGAGATCGCTGAAGTAGAACCAGGCAACGACCGCGCCGAAGAAGACGATGCCGAGGTTCACGAGTCCGCGGCTTATCTCTCTCACTCCCCACCAGATGAGGAAGACGCAGAAGGCTGCGACCAGCGCATGTGCAGCGAAATTCGGCTCGGTGCGGGTCCACGAACTGTAAGCGTAGTGTTGAACGAGAATGCGGCTGCACCACGGCAGAGCGATGACGAAGGCGATGGCGGCGAGCACCGGGATCAAGCTCACACCCCAACGACTAAGACCTGTCGTCGGGGACCCCGTGCTTTTACGCAAGCGGAAGGCCGATATGAGGATGGGAATCGCCGCGATATCGACCCATCCCCAGAAGCGCGTGGGGAAGGGCGGGTAAGGTTGCATTCCATACCACGAGTGCCAGCCCTCAAGCAGGAGGAAGACGCTTGTGACGGCGGCGATGGCGGAGAGTGTGAAAAGAATGCCACGCACGACGCGCCGTTCTGTCCCGATGAAAAAGGTGAGATAGAGAATAGCCCAGACGAAGAGGAATCGGCCAACGTAGACTTCAACGCCGATGTGGTTCTCTGCGGCGTTGCTCCACTCACAGATGAGCCATGAAGGAAAGAGGAGCAGCGTGAGCGTCTGCTGGGCCTGGTCGCGCAGGAGAATCCAACCAAGAAGTGCGGCGATGGCCCACAATAGGACGGCGGCAGGCCAGTGTTCCTGGATGTTGAAGATCTGCCCGACCAGCGCGATGGCTGCGCCAGTGGAGATAGTCCCGACCGCATGCAGCGTGGTGGAGAGGGCGTTGAATCTTTCACGGCAAACGGCCCCGGCGAGGTGGAAGATAGAGACCATGGCCATCACAAGCAGGTAGCGCATGCCTCTGCCGAGCTGGTCCCAGTGCGCGGAGACGAACAGGATGACACCGCTTGCCAGCAGGATGCCACCAAGGATGAGCGCGACGCGGCCCTGCCAGGCCATACCTTCGGCTTGCTCTTTTTTGCGGACATCGGGTGCGACTGGACCGGCGGTGGACGACTGTGCGGATTCCCAGGCGCGGATGCGGGTTGCAGCCTCCGCATCGAGTACGCCGGCAGATTGCCAGCGTTTTAACAGCGGATCAAATTCATTCATAGAAGTTGGCCAATATTAGAGCACAGCAATAGCGGTTCGAGTTGGTGCAGATGTTGATCGAACTGACCTTTCGAAATGTGAAAGAGACTCCACGACTGCAGCCATCGATTCCACGCGGGCCCGGCCACCAGGTCCATTCCAACCTGGCAAAGGTTCAGGAAAGCCGCGCGAGCATACCAACCAGGCACTTCCGGCAAGTCGCGGCCAGGAAAAACCCGCTCGACGATGAAGAACGCGACTGTGGCATCGACAATCATGAGAACAGGAATCATCTTGCCTCCCTCGATCGCGAACCGCTCTGCTTGCCTGAGAATAGGCAGTAGGTGCTGCATAAGCCAGCAGGCGTGTGATGGTTTCGGTTACCGTCACACTCGCCGCATATCGGCGTGCCTGGAAAGAACCAATGCAAATCGAATTGAGCAAGAACAGTGATGTCCCGCTGAAGCAACAGCTCGCCGAGCAAATTGTGTTCCTGATTACAACCGGCCAACTTCGTGCGGGCGAGGCGCTCCCCAGTGTGCGTGCACTGGCGAGGCAAAGCAAGGTTCACCACAACACGGTGAGCGAGGCATATCAGCAACTCGTGCGTCGGGGCTGGGTTACTCGTCGGCGCGGCACTCAGCTGGTCGTGGGAACTAACGCTGGCGCACCCCTGGTGAAGCCGCACACGCTTGATGAATTGATTAACGAGAGCATCGAGCGCGCCAGGGAGATGGGCTACTCCCTGCAGGCACTGAGACAGAAAGTACTCGAGCGCCTGATGGATCAGGCCCCGGACCACTTTCTTGTTGTGGAGCAGGAGCCCGGTTTGCGTGAGATTATTCGGCAAGAAGTTGTCGACAGCCTTGGTTTGCAGGTCGACAGCTGCTCTCCCGAAGATTTTGCGGGCGACCCAAGCCTTGCCATCGGCGCCCAGGTGTTGGCAGCGAATCACCTTGTAGACGATTTGAAGATGCTGGTTCCGCAAAGCCGGCCAACTATAGGCCTTGTCTATTCGCAGGCTGCCGAACACGTGGATCGGATTCACAAGCTCAAGAATCCGTCCATTGTGGCCGTGGTCTCGGTGAGTGAGAGCCTGCTGCGGACAGCCAAAGGCCTCCTGGCCCCGGCGATAGGGAGGAAGCACACCCTCAACGAGATTTTGGTGATGAAAGATGCACCGGTAAATCTCGATACCCTTGATTTAGTGTTCTGTGACACGGTTGCTGTTTCCATGATCCGTTCTCGACGGAAGATTCACTATCGGCTCATCGCCACTGCCTGTCTCGAGCATCTTGCTTCTTCTCACAGCCGGCGTTGATTGCGATGTGAGGGTATCCTGCTCCCATCCAGACCGCTCCCTGCGCCATATCCGGTTCTATGATCGTGAGTGACGACTATGCGATTTGAGATCATCACGATATTTCCCGGGTTCTTTGCCGGAATCTTCGAGCACGGAATTGTGCGGCGGGCGCAGGCGAGGGCTTGGTGGGGATCGGCGTCGCACGATCTGCGCGCTTTTACGCACGATCGGCACCGGACCGTGGATGATCGGCCGTTTGGCGGCGGCGAGGGAATGGTGCTGAAGCCGGAACCGCTCGCGGAGGCGCTGGGGTCGCTGGGCATTGAGGCGAAGATGACAGAGAAGCAGGTCCGTCGCTTCAGCGGAGGATGACACTCGAAAGGTGAACGGGAACGCACGCGTGATTCTGCTTTCGGCGCAGGGACGGCCGTTTACGCAGAAGATGGCGCGGGAGTTGGCAGAGGTGGAGCGCGTGGTGCTGATTTGCGGCCGCTATGAAGGCGTGGACGAGCGCATCAACGAACTCTATTGCGACATGGAGCTTTCCATCGGCGATTATGTGCTGAGCGGCGGCGAACTGGCGGCTGCTGTAGTGGTGGATTCCGTGATGCGGCTGGTGCCGGGCGTATTGGGTAACGAGGCTTCGGGCGAGTTTGAAAGCTTTGGCGTAGCCGATGCGGAGATCGGCAAAGACGAAGCAGGAGTGCCGCGATCGCAGCACGGGGCGGGCGGACTGCTGGATTATCCGCACTACACGCGGCCGGCGGAGTTTGGCGGAATGCGTGCGCCGGAAGTGCTGATGAACGGCGACCATCTGCAAATTCGCAAATGGCGGCGGGAGCAGCAGTTGCGTAAAACGCTGAAGAATCGTCCGGACCTGCTGGAGGGAGCGGAGCTGAGCGAAGCAGACCGGCGGCTGCTGGATATTATTCGCAGCAACGACGGAGAGTGAAACGTGAGTACATTGCAAATTGCGGCATGGGTCGAGCTTGGCGTTTGCTGGATCGCGTGGTCACTCGCTTTTATTGAGCCACGGAAGCAAGCTGCGGGCGCGAAGAAGACGGAGCGCGCGCCTGTTTCGCGATGGGGAATATTTCTTGTGATGCTGGGGTATGCCTGCATCTGGGCTCTTGTGCGGCCGGTGGGATTTGAAAAGTCTGCGGCATCGTTGATTGCATCGATGGTTTTGGGGCCGCCTTCAGTGGCGCTCGTTTGGATGGCGGCTCGGCATCTTGATAAACAATGGCGGTTTGAAGCAGCCCTGAGCGAGGATCACAAGCTGATCACGACAGGGCCTTATCGCTGGCTTCGCAATCCGATCTATACGTCGATGTTCGGCATGTTGCTGGCGACGGGATTCGCGAAGACCTGGTGGCCGCTGATGGTTACGGGCGTCGTCCGTTTTGTGATCGGTACCGAGATCCGCGTACAGGCCGAAGAGAAGTTGCTGGCTGCGCGGTTTGGGGAGGATTTCGCTCGGTACAAGGCGAAGACTCCGGCGTATTTTCCTTTCATTCGCTAGCGGCCAAAACGGCCAAACTTCAGTGGAACGGCTGCACCGCAGAAGGCTGGTCAGCATCGACCTGGCCAACCGCAATTCTGGCGACGAAGAAGTTTTCTCCACAAGTGGGTGTGCCGGCGAGGCGACGCATCATCGCGATCTGACCGACGTGTGTGAGTGCATCGGCGATGGGTCCTTGAAAGAGCGACTCGGCTGGAGAGTGCATCGGCTGGTCGGACGCGAGGTAGTCGTCGAAGGCTTTGAGGGTGGCAAAGAATCGGTCTTTCTCCTGACGCCAGGGGAGGGGGGTGGAGTTGTGCCAACGCTCGCTTCCCTGCACCGAACTGAGCGCCCAGTCGAAGAGATCCCCCATGTGAGCGAGAATCTTGACCGGTTGGCGACCAGCTCCGTCAAACGTGGCGAAGGTGTCGGGCGCGCCATCGAGGGCACGGGCGGCACGGTAAGCCAGAGTGGCGACCGTGTGGCGAAGAAATTCGCGTTGCTCGTTCATACGGTGCAATATACCGTAGATCGAGTGCGGCAAGACCGAGTTAAAGAAAGAACTTCACGCCGTACCGCTCGGATATGGCGAGAAGCTGCGGCATGTCCTGTGGGATGGAGAGTACCGAGATTTCTTCGAGATAGTTTTCGAATCCCGCCGGGGAGATCACGATGAGGATCTTTCCCTGCCCGGCTCCGGAATTGCGAAAGGTATGAACGACCCCCCGGTTGCTGTGTGCGCCCTCGCCTTTGGTGAGTTTGTGCCACTGCCCTTCCGATAGGATTTCGTATTCCCCTTCGAGGACGTAGAAGCTCTCATCCTCGTTCTGGTGGGAGTGGGGCGGAGGCCCGCCGCCGGGAGGAGAGGTCTCCACGACGACGCAGGTGCGGCCACCGGTCATTTCGCCGGTCGTGATGACGTCGAGGTGAGCGCCCAAGACATTGAAGCTCTTGACTGGTTTCAAGTTACCTCCGGAGTGGGGAAGGACGGGAAGCTGGAAGAACGATAGCATACGAGATTCGCTGCGAACTAGGCGCGAAGACCGAATCTCTGTTAAAATCAAGGTTCTGAGTCCATCAGCAGGAAGAAGCTATGTCTATCCATCCAGTAATGCAGCGCCTGGCCGACAAGCTGAAGCGCACCGATCTACCCACATTCGTGCCCGGCGACCAGGTTCGCGTGCAAGTCAAGATTAAAGAAGGCGATAAGGAACGTTTGCAGGCATTTGAAGGCCTCGTAATCGCCATTAACAAGGGACCGCAAGGCACCTTTACCGTCCGCAAGATGAGCTTTGGACAGGGCGTAGAGCGCATTTTCCCGTTCAACTCCAAAGTTGTCGACAAGGTGGAGAAGGTTCGCAGCTACAGAGTGCGGCGTGCCAAGCTGTTCTACATTCGCGGACTGCGCGGCAAGGCCGCCCGTCTGAAGGAAGTGGAACGCGTCACCGCAAAAGCCTAAGGGCTTCCCTTTTCAAGGGCCAATCAAAACCCCGGCTTTGGCCGGGGTTTTGACTTCCTGCGGACTAGGGCCCTCTGCATGGACGAGATAGCTTTAGTCTTCGTGGGTATCTTTGCTGAGTCGCTTGGCGTCGTCGGTCTCTTTAGTTTCATCGAGGCCGGTTGAATCGGCTATATCCACTGTTCCGAATGAGTCGTTGACAACTCCATCATCGGGCGGCGGATTCTTTTCTTCGAATCCGCCGGGCTGCGTGTGGGTGGGCTTCAATTTCTCGGTCATCAGACCTCCTGCCCGGTTGGATGCAGCCGGCACAAACATCACTTGTACATATGAAAGAGATCGGCCGGGCTGTTCTTCCCGGCCGGTATTCCGATTCGATTGCGCGGTTAGTCAATCTCTGACGCGGGATGAGGGCCCGCTTGTCCGACCGTGCTACGCAGTCGCTCGAGGTGGTGCCAGCTATGGCGAACGGCGTGGTCTTCGAGTACGAATTGAGCGGTGACGGGAGCGCCGTAGCTCAGCGCGAAGGGGGCGGCGTGATCAAGATCTCCATCGGAAAACGTCCGCACCACCGCAGCAGCTGCTCAGATCGGGGAATCTACTTCATCGCGATTTCAGTACTCTCACTGCCCGAGTTGCGTCCAAGTTCCCGCTCAAGTTTTGGTTGCCTGGCAAGCTCGCTTTCCAGATTGGCGTTTGCAAACCGGACTTGTGTCAGTTGGTATCCATGACGAACTGACTGGAAGTGCAGGCTGCCGTTGGTAATAGTCTGATTGGCATCAGAGGTGCGAACCATCAGATTCGCCATCTTGCCAGTTTCGCGATTGACGAGTAAGAGGAAGTTTTCTGACTGCAATATGACTTCGTAGCGACCGGCGGAAAAGCTTGATTGTTGGCGGAGAATGCAACGGGGATTGTGACTCGAGCTGCGGTCTCAGCAGATGCGGCGGGAGCAATCAGAATGGTGCCAAGTAGCACAGCGAATGCGGCTGTGAATAGAGTGATTCGGTTTTTCATGTTGTGACTCTCTCTCATGCGGAATTTGATCGGATCAGATCAATTCCAATATGGGGCTTTGTAATCTTCAGCATTTGATTGCGCAGCCCGGATTGCTTTCCCAAACGCCCGATTTACGATTACCGCCCGCTATGAGTGTGCTGCCGATACGGTAATGAAGTGCATTCGAGGGCTGCGCGATCTTTAAGTGCTCGCGATCCGGTACGCGTTTTCCGCAAGCATCCACCGCATGGCAAATGCGATTTGTTCTTATACTTGAGGCATGGCAAAGGCGCCCGTATGCGGTTGGAAACTGGAGAAGGCTGCGGCGCAATGCGGCTTTCTGCGGATTGCCGGTTGCGACGAAGTGGGGCGTGGGCCGATGTTCGGGCCAGTAGTTGCTGCCGCGGTGATTCTTCCGCTGGGATGCAGGCTAACGGGACTTAACGATTCGAAACAGCTTTGCGAAAACAAGCGCAACGAACTTGACGCGGTGGTGCGCGCCAAGGCGCTGGCATTTGCTATCGCCGCCGTGGATGTGGAGACGATCGACCGCATCAACATTCGCCGGGCTTCGCTGCTGGCAATGCGCCTGGCCGTGGAGCAACTTGCGATTCAGCCGGATTATTTGCTGATCGATGGTTGCGACACGATTGACTGGGCATGCCCGCAGGAGTCAGTCATTCATGGTGACGGGACCAGCTACTCGATCGCTGCCGCGAGCGTGCTGGCCAAGGTGCATCGCGACCGGCTGCTGGTCGAGTTGGACTCGGTGTACCCGGGCTATGGGCTGGCGAAGCATAAGGGATATTGCTCGCGCGAGCACATGGCGGCACTGGGGAAACTGGGGCCGACGCCGCTTCACCGCAAGAACTGGAGTCCGGTTGCACAGACGGTGCTGGACTTTGGCTCTGCGCTGGATCTCGAAGGCATACAAGAGCCCGCACTCCATTTGGAGTAAGAGGGGTGGTTTCTCGACCTGCTTGCGCCGATTGTTGTTTCCTGCCGCGAACACAGACCGGAATCAAAAACAGCGCTAGAATTCTTGCGCACGTGAATGGACCCGGAGGCAGGATATGTCGGGCTACTGGTTGTTGCTTTGTTCGTCCCTTTGTCTTTCCCTGTATGACTGTGGCCCTAGTTCCCGGTTTGAACCGAGGAAGCCTGATCCCGCAAAAGGCACAGTCACAGGTACAGTTCTCTGCACCGACACGGGCAAGCCAGCCAGATTTGCAGTTGTCACTCTTCTGCCGGATCCAAGCGGCCAAAAGGACAATTCGGGCTCAGGGCAGGAGACCGCTGAAACAGACCTTGATGGACGATTCAAAATCGAGGCTGTGGCTCCGGGCCAATATTTTGCGCTCGCGACTCTCGAAGGATATCTTGATCCGGCGTACGGTCTCGACTTCGAAGCATTAGGGCGAGACGACCAGGGGAACGAGAAGATGTCGGATGTTGTCGACCAGTGGAGAGAGCACATGGTCGAGATTTCGGTCCGTGCACAGCAGACGAGCGATTTCTCGATCGAGCTTGAGCGGGGGGCAGAGATTTCCGGCAGGGTTGCGTACGACGATGGCACGCCGGCAATCGGTATACGTTTCGCGTTCTACAGGCGCAACGCGAAAAGCGGCTGGTCCAACGTCGGTTCGGTGAGATCTAGAGATTTTGCGCTGCCGGAGATGAGCGACTTGCACGGTCGATTCACAATCCATAATCTGCCCGCGGGCGAGTATGTCGTGTGCGCTGTTATTCCCGGAGACTCGCAAGAATCCTCGCCCCAGATTTGCCTCGGAAATGTCTTTCGGAAACGAGATGCGAGATCAATCTCGGTCGGCGCTGGAGATGCTGTGAACGGGACGGAGATTCTAATACCGCTGAAAGCTATCCATTCGATTGCAGGCTCGCTGGTGCAGGTTGCTACCGATCAACCACCCATACAGGCGAAGCTGAGTCTGCTCTACAGCGATGATCGTGAAGTGGCGATGAGTACGCCAGCCTTCTCGGATGGAACCTTTCTTTTCCCATTTGTTCCCGAAGGAACTTACATCCTGCAGGTGACGGACGGCAATTACACTGAACCGTCACCACCAGCCGGATCGACGGAGAGTAGCGTGAGTCCACCATCAAAGGTGCATCAATTTGCAAATCGGGAGCTAGCTGTCACGGTCGATGGAGATGTCAAGGACCTCGCCGTAGGAATGGTCGAAACGACTCCTCAAAAACCGGTGTCGCATCAGGTCCCGGAATAGGCTACCCGCGCCTTGCGATCGCGTATCCAGGTCAACACCGGCCGGGCGAGCAACAGCACCCCGAGAGCGATAGTAAGATTCATGGGGCTGAGGACGCCGGGCTTGACCTGCCACCAGTAGTGAATGATTCCACAGATCGCGGCGAGGTAGACGAGCTTGTGCAGGCGATTCCAGCGCTTGCCGCCTAGTTTGCGAATGGCCCATGTAGTCGATGTGGCCGCGAGTGGTAGCAGCAACAGATAGGCGCAAAATCCAGCGATGATGAAGCGTCGCTTGGTGATGTCGGTCGTAAAGACGCTCATGTTGAAATTCGCATAGAGCGCTACGTAGGTAGCCAGGTGGATCGATGCGTAAAAAAACGCGAAGAGTCCAAGCAGGCGGCGAAACTTGATGAGCCAGGACAGGCGCGAGGAGAGCTGGCGCAAAGGCGTGATGGCCAGCGACAGGATGAGCATCAACAGTGCGTTGTAGCCGGTCGTGAGTGCAATGGTCGATGTGGGATCGGGACCCAGCGTGTTGGTGACGGCTTCGTAGACGAGGATCGCGAAGGGCGAGAGGCAGGCGATCCAGGTGAGCGTCTTGAGCGTGATGAGGGTCTTGCGATTCATTGGCTTCTAGAGTTGTGTGTGTTGGTTGGCTGACCTGGTCTCCCTCCCAAGCCGCATAAAGCGCGGCTTGAATGGGGCGCCCGGCGGCGATTCGCGTCCGCGGCTAACCCGCCTGACTCCGCTAAAAGTTCCTGTTCAGATCCATGCCGTTGTAGAGCGAGGCTACTTGCTCACCGTATCCGTTGAACATGAGAGTGGTGCGGCGCTGCGCATAGAACGGCAGGCCGATACGGCGCTCGGTCTTCTGGCTCCAGCGCGGATGATCGTGATTGGGATTGACGTTGGAGTAGAAGCCATATTCGTTGGGCCCCTGTTCATTCCAGGTGGTCGGCGGCATCTTGTCGAGGAAGCGAACGCTGACGATCGACTTCGCCGATTTGAAACCGTACTTCCACGGAACAACAATGCGGATCGGCGCTCCATCCTGGTTTGGCAGCACCTGGCCGTAGAGACCGAAGGTGAGCAGAGTGAGCGGATGCATGGCTTCGTCCATGCGCAGGCCTTCGGTGTAGGGCCAGTCGATGTTCGATTCCGATGTCCACTTCTCCACGTGCTTGTCGTAATAGGAGAGAAACTGGACAAATTTTGCACTGGGCAGCGGATCGCACTGCTTGATGAATTCAGAGAGGGAGTAGCCGACCCAGGGAATCACCATGCTCCAGGCTTCAACGCAGCGATGGCGGTAGACGCGGTCTTCGAGGGGGCGGAGTTTCAGCAGGGCCTCGATGTCGAAAGTCTTCGGTTGTTTTACCTTCCCGTCCACTTTCACGGTCCAGGGACGCGTGGGCAGAACACCCGCATTTTCGGCAGGCTGGTCTTTTTGAACGCCAAACTCGTAGTAGTTGTTGTAGTGCGTGATGTCTTGAAAGCTCGTGAGCTGCTCGCCTGTCGTGGTCAGAGGACTCTTGATGGTCTGTAGCTTGGTTGAGTCGGCGAGTGCATGGGTGCGGGGCGCGAAAACGTCCGCGAGTCTATCTGCACCGGCAATGGCTGCACCTGCGGCTGCCCCGCCTGCAATGGCATTGCGCAGGAAGCGGCGGCGGCTGAGGAACTGCGTATAGCTGTCCGGCGATGTGATCTCCGATGCGGGGATGTCGGAGGGCTTGCGTATCAACATGATTGACCTCGTGCGGGGAAACGATTCGCCGCATTTATTAGACAACATCGACTGCACCGGGGTTACAACAAACATGCCGGCACTTTGAGGGGGTGAAAATCGCGTGGAAAATGCCGTTTGCCCGATTCAGCCCGGGAGGCCAGGTCCTCCTCTATTTTGCGGCGCGGCGGCGTGCGGGGGCAATTGACTTGGCCGATGCCGGAAGGCTGCCCCGTGGAGAAGCAGTCGATTGGCGCACCACGAGTTGGGTGGAAATATGCCACTCCCGCTGCTGCGCCTGGGGATGATCCGGTTCGATGCCGGCGCGCAGGGCCTGCACGGCAGCTGCGGCAAGAGCCTTGCATGACATCTGCACCGTGGTAAGCGGCGGAAGCATGAACTGTGCAAGATGAACGTCGTCGAATCCCACAATGGAGACGTCTCGGGGCGCCGCACAGTTGGAGCGATAGAGGCCGTGCAGCACGCCGATGGCAGTCATATCGTTGGAGCAGACGATGCCGGTGGGCAGTTCGCCGAGCGCCAACAGTGATTCGCTGGCCCGGATGCCGCCTTCCATCGTGTGGGTGCCTTCAACCTGATGCCCAGGCGAAACCTGAAGTCCAAGCTCGGCCATCGCAGCGAGAAAAGCGTCGCGACGCGCCACCGCTGAGTGCATTCTGAGAGGACCGCTTACGAACGCGATGCGGCGATGCCCGAGGGCAGCAAGATGCTGTACGGCTTCGCGAATCCCCTCTTCGTAGTTGACCTTGATAACACGAACATTCGGCAGATCGGGCCCTGTATCTACGAACACAAGTGGAAAAGCGCGATCCACTAGCTTCTGAATCAGTTCCTGCTCGATGCCGAAGGTCATGATGGCGACGCCGTCGACGCTGCGCTGCAGCATGCGGCGGAGCAGCGCCTCTGTGCGAGCGGTTTCGTAATTAGTAGAGCCGATGAAGACCTCGTAGCCCTGCTCGACTGCAAGATTCTCGAACTCCTGCACTAGTTCGGGAAAGAATGGATTGGTGATCTCCGAAACTACGAGACCAAGAATGCGGCTACGTCCCGAGACAAGGGCGCGGGCCTGGGTGTTGGGAACGTAGCCAACTTCCTTGATCGCGCTCCACACGCGCTCAACCAGTTCGGGAGCGACCGTGGAGATACCGTTTACGGCACGGGAAACGGTAGCAATGGAGACACCGGCGCGCTGCGCCACGTCGCGAATGCTGGCGCTGGCCGCACGAAGCCGATTCGGATTTTTTCTTGGACCGCCCACGGATAAACCGATCTTAGAAGATTTTCTTGTGTTTCACGAGAAGATCTCGCCAAAAACTTGCGCGTCGAGAGGGCGGGAAAGGACTGAATCCATGGGGCTGACTCTGTTTGATCTTGCGGCGGATTGCGCAAGAAGATGTTCACTTGAATTGGCCGCGAGAAGGAAAACGTTTGAATCTCAAGAGCCACCATCGCTTACGGATGGCTCTGGTTGCCCCCGGCCACTTCAAGCGCGTGACGCAGCAACACCAGGATGAAGCCCAGGCTCTCTTCGGCCCCGCGTTTGCTGCCCGGCAGGTTGACTATTAACGTCGACCCGCGCAGGCCGGCAACCCCACGCGAGAGCCACGAATAGGGATTGCTTTCTGCACCGCGGGACCGCATGGCTTCGCTCAGACCGGGGGCAAGGCGATCGAGGACGCTGAACGTGGCCTCGGGAGTGCGATCGCGCGGACTCATGCCGGTGCCACCCGCAGTGAGAATCAGCGCGGCTCCCTGGCTGCTCCATTCTTTGAGCTGCGTGGCGATCTTTTCTTCGTCGTCGGAGACGAGGGCGGTTTCTACCTTTGCAGCGGGCCAGTGCTGACGCAGGAGGTCTGCGACGGCCGGGCCGGCGGTATCGGTCATCAGGCCCTGCGAGCAGCGATCGGAAACGGTAAGAACGCAGAAGAGCATGGCGAAGATCCTAATTCCCTACTGTTTGTGTTGATTGGCAACTCTATGCGGGAGAACTTTGATGGTCTGGAGCCAGACTTTCGCTGTATCCGGCCAGGTGGTCACCGGAAGTTCGGTGCGGCGCAGGCCGTATCCGTGCCCCCCTTCAGCGTAAATGTGCATCTCGGCGGGAACCTTGGCGGCCTTCAACTGCAGAAAGTAGACGGTCGCATTTTCGACGTGGACCGGATCATCTTCAGCCTGCACGATGAAGGTGGGCGGCGTCTGCGCGGTTGGGTTGATGTCGGCATTCGGCGCCATGTGTTCAGCGGCGTTGGCCAGGTAGCCGGGATAGATGACTAGTGCGAAGTCTGGCCGGCAACTGAGTTGATCGGCCGCATCGATGGAGTCGTAAAGCCGCTCGTCGAAGTGAGTACTGAGCGCGGCAGCAAGGTGCGCTCCCGCGGAGAAGCCGAGAACGCCAACGCGATTCGGATCGATGTGCCACTTGGCGGCGTGCTCGCGAACCATGCCAACCGCGCGCTGCGCATCCTGCAAGGCCGCCGCGGATTTGGGATACGGACCCGTGTTAGGCACGCGATACTTCACCAGCACGCAGGCCACGTTGATGGAGTTGAGCCAGTCGCAGACTTCGGTGCCTTCAAGATCGATGGCGAGAATCTGGTAACCGCCTCCCGGAAAGACGACGACGGCGGGCCGCGTCGCGCTGCCCTTTGGCGCGTAGAGCGTCAAGGTCGGATTTGAGACGTTGCCCAGACGAACGAGCGGTTTGCCGGCGATGAGGTTGTCGGTGGGTTTCGTGGTATCGACTTCAGCGGGGGGATTGGCTGGAGCGCCAGGTGCTCCGTTGGGCCAGAGCGGCAGGGTAATGTGGCCGGGAGCAGGCGCCCACGCGGGTTTTTGTGCGACGGAGCAAGGGACAGACGTAAGGATGGCAGCGCAAAGAACAAGTGCAGATCGTTTCATGCTGAAACTCCGGATGAAAAAGCGTCGCAGCGATGATTGCAGGAGGGGGACCGAAGCTGCAAATCTTCTTACGGGCGTGCGCCGGGAGGAACGAGGAGCATCAGTGTCTCGCGCGCAAGGTCGATGCGCGCCGGCAACGTGCCCAGCACCTCGCCGTCAGCTTCAACAAATACCTTCGTCTTTGATCCGTTCGCTGGACGACATTCGACGGAATTAGCGTCGAGGAGTTCGATCGCTCGTGAAAACGTCTGACGGCCTATGATCGTCGCCACCAGGAAGCGAAAATACTGGAAGCGGCTGCGCGTCTTGAAGGCAACCAGGCTCAGATCTTTCTTATGCAGCGTCGCGCCCGGAGCGAACACCCCCAGCGCTCCGCCGAAGGAACGGATGCGTATGGCGAGCAGTTGCGAGACCTGTTCGACACGAGGCTCGCTATTGCCGCTTATCGAAAAGGCTGCGTCGAAAAGCGGAAACGGATGAGATACCCAGATCTTGAAGGCCTCAATCATGTAAAGCGCGTATCCGAGGCGTCGCTTCAGCGCAGGGTCCATGCTCGACATCAGCAGCGCATCGGCACCGATTCCAGCAGCGACCGTGAAATATCGCCAACCCTGCGCGCCGTTGTCTTCCTGAAAGAAGATGCGGCCAACGGGTACCTCGACGGGCTCGGCTTTGACCAGCGAATGCACAGCCTTTAAGGGATTTCGCCCGAGCCCGAGGTTCTGCGCGAGTGCATTTGCCGTACCGAGCGGAATGACGCCGAGGGCGACCTTCGTCCCGACCAGCGCCTGAAGCGCCTCATGCACCGTACCGTCGCCACCACAGGCCAGCACTGCGTCGTACCCCTGCCGCACGGCCGCAAGGGCAAGAGATTTCCCGCTGCCCGGCGCGTGGGTTTCAAGTGCTTCAGCTTCGATACCGGCCTTTCGCAGCACCGCAATCACATCCCGAACCTGGGCTGCGCGGCCACCTGAATGCTGACCTGAAGCGGGGTTGTAAATTAGCGCGACACGGCGCATGTATGCTTTCTAGCCTCGCTTGAGGACACCTTTATCGATGATTTCATTTTACAGACGACACTTACCTTCCCTCAGCTTGGATGCGAAGCGGAACGGATACGATCGTCCCGAATCGAGGCCGCTGGAGAGGTTCCGGCTAAGTTTGTTGACGATAGGTCGAACCGCACATACACCGGCTGCGTAGGTCAGATAGAATGTCTCGCCGTAGAACCGGAAAGGATCCAGGGACACCTGCAAATACCATGACTCTATCCGCGCGCATTTCCTCAAAGTTGCTGTTTTCGAGCCTGATGATTGGACTCGTCGTTTTCACGTTGGGCGCTGCAGCGCAGGAAAAGTCTGCGCCATTGACGGCTACTCCGCGCTTACAAAGACGCGAAGCTGCCCATCGCTGATCGCGTCGCCGACCTTCTGCCGCGCATGACGCTCGAAGAAAAGGTCTATCAGCTCACCGGCGGCTGGGACGGAAAGATCGAGGTTATCGATCCCACCGGAACGTTTACCACGGAAACTGCCCGCAAGACGCTGTCTGCTGAGTGGGGGCCGGAAATGAAGTTTACTCCGCGCCAGGCGGCGATTCTGCGCAACGGCGTGCAGCGCTACCTGCGCGAAAAGTCTCGCCTCGGAATTCCAGCGATGTTTCTGGGTGAAGCCCTGCACGGATACATGGAGTATGGCAGCACCAGCTTTCCGCAGGCCCTGGGGCTGGCAGCCACGTTCGATCCGGTACTGGTGAAACAGGTTTTCACTGCGGTTGGCGATGAGGCTGGTTCGCGCGGTGCTGGTCAGGTGTTCTCGCCGGTCCTCGACATGGCGCATGATCCACGCTGGGGTAGGACGGAAGAGGGTTATGGCGAAGACCCCTACCTGATCTCGCGCATGGGTGTCGCGGCCATCGAAGGTCTGCAGGGCGATTCGTTTTCCATCGACCGCCATCATGTGCTGGCCACAGCGAAGCACTTCGCCGTGCATGGCGTGCCCGAGGGTGGAACCAACACAGCGCCGGGGAATATCTCAGAGCGTGTGATTCGCGAGACCTACCTAATTCCCTTCCAGGCGGCCGTGCAGGAAGCGCATGTAGGCAGCGTAATGGCCTCGTACAACGAAATCGATGGCGTGCCCAACCACATCAACCACTGGCTGCTCGATAAAGTGTTGCGCCAGGAATGGGGATTCGACGGCTACCTTACCTCCGACGGCGACGGCCTGCAGATGCTTGTAGGTACACATCACGTGGCGTATAACTTTGCCGACGCCGCGCGGCAAGGGCTGGCCGCGGGCATCGATTACGACCTGTCAGAAGGCACGGTCTACAGCACGCTTGTGGACCAGGTAAAGCAGGGACTGGTTCCCGAAAGCGAAGTTGACCGGGCTGTTGCGCGTGTACTGGCAACGAAATTCCGGCTGGGCCTGTTCGACAATCCTTATGTCGATCCCGATTACGCCGAGAAAGTAAACAACAGTCCCGAGCACAAGGCACTGGCTGCGGAAGCGGCGCGCAAGGTCATTGTCCTGCTGAAGAATGACAAGAGCCTGCTTGCCACTCGATATGACGAAGCTGAAGACCATTGCCGTCATCGGTCCGAATGCTGCCGATGTTCACCTTGGTGGCTATAGCCGCGATCCGGGCTACGGCGTCAGCGTGCTCGATGGCATCAAGGCCAAGGTCGGCGACAAGGTGAAGGTGCTGTACGCGGAAGGCTGCAAGATCACCACCGCACCGCAGGGCTTTCGCGGATGGTGGGCAAACGATGTCCAGCTCGTAGATCCAAAGACGCAGACGGCTTCCATCCAGGTGGCGGTGGATGCAGCAAAGAAGGCCGACGTTTCGATCCTCGTCGTCGGCGAAAATGAGAGCACGAATCGCGAGGCATGGGCAGAAAACCACCTTGGCGATCGCGACTCGCTCGATCTGCTCGGAGCGCAAAACGATCTCGTGAAAGCTGTCGTCGAAACAGGTAAGCCAGTGGTCGTGCTGTTGCTGAACGGCCGCCCTCCTTCTGTCAACTATATCGCCGAGCATGTTACAGCAATTCTTGAAGGCTTCTATCTCGGCGAAGAAGGCGGTACAGCCGCCGCCGATGTGCTGTTCGGCGATGCGAATCCCGGGGGAAAACTGCCGATCACATTTCCGCATACCGTGGGCGCGCTGCCGGATTACTACAACCACAAACCCTCGGCGAATCGCGGCTACGAATTCTCAACGCGCCAGCCGCTGTATCCCTTCGGCTACGGCCTGAGCTACACCACCTTCAAATTCGACAATCTTAAAGTCGAACCGCAGCAGATTATGCAGGCCGGGACTGCCAGGGTCAGCATCGACGTTACCAATACCGGCACACGTGAGGGCGACGAGGTCCCGCAGTTCTACATTCATCAGCGCGTTGCTTCGGTCACTCAACCCGTCATGCAGTTGAAGGGATTCGAGCGCATCACGCTGAAGCCCGGTGAAAAGCGCACCGTGACCTTCAAGGTCACACCAGACATGCTGTCGATCCTGAACATCGACATGCATCGCGGGGTGGAGCCCGGCGTATTCGACATGATGGTTGGACCGAGTTCCGACAAAACCACAACTGTAAGGCTCACAGTGACTGGCACGGGTGGAGAGACTGGAAAACCAGTGGCCCTGGCGCCGGTCCCGGCTGGCTCAGAGAACAACATGGTCAGCAACTTTGACGGAGGCAAGGTCGCCGCTGCGTATGGCATGTGGATTCCGGCGAGCGACATGATGCAGGGAGGAAAATCGAATTCGAAACTCGACGTGATTGAGCCGGGTGCGGCAGGAACGAAGAGCGCAATGCAGGTGAGCGGCGAAGTGGTTGCGGGCGGCCCATTTAGCTTTGCCGGCGCGCTTTTTTCGCCAGGGTCTGCGCCGATGAAACCCGTAAACCTGTCAAAGAAAAGCAGTATCAGCTTCTGGGCAAAAGGGGATGGACAGACGTATACCTTGCTGGTGCTGACGGAGGCTCGCAGCGGCCAGAGCGGCGAGCCGCCGGCGATGACGTCGTTTACAGCGGGTCCCGAGTGGAAACAATTTACATTCCCCTTCTCGGCGTTTGAAACGGACGGAAGCGACGTCAGCGGCATTGGATTCATCCGCGTGCAGGAGCCGGGTAAATTTCAATTCGCGATCGATGAGGTTGAGATCAAATAGCTCGCGAATCTATTGCTGAAAGCGCATTCTGCGCAATGCAACTTTTGCAGAACGAAAACCACACATGCCGTGGACTCCGCCTCCGGGCGGCGTAGACGAGGAACACAGAAACAGATTCGGAGCGCTAGTTTCATAGGTCAAGGCAGAAGGGCGCAGCAGAAACTGCTTCATCGTCATCGCCCCACCGCTGATGTCGCCGCCCAGAAGGTTCGCATTCATGCGCTCCAGCGTTGCCGGATTCGAGACATTTCGAGCCAGTACGCAGTCGCGAAAGCCTGGCGCAAAACGCTCTATCTGGGCTTCAAGGCGATCTGTCATATCGACCGTCGATCCGTTGGGCACATGACAGTAGGCCCAGAACGTGTGTTGTCCCTGCGGCGCGCGCCCCGGATCGAAGAGCGATGGCTGGGCCGTGAGCACGAATGGCCGATCAGGATGCTGGCCTTTCAACACCGCGTCCTCTGCTTCCGCAATCTCCTCGAGTGTGCCGCCGAGATGCACGGTAATGGCGCGCTTACACTCTGCCGCACGCCACGGCACCGGCTGCGAAAGTGCGTAGTCGATCTTGAAGACGCCTGGTCCCGGTTTGAAGCGTTCCATCAGGCTGCGGAAACCCTTTGTGAGGCAATCGCCCGCGATGCCAACAAGCTGCCGCGGCGAAGTGTCGAACAACATCGCAGTCTGCGGCGCATTCAATTTGTCAAAGATGTCCGGATTGACGCGGCACGAGGTGTAGACCTTGCCACCAAGACTCTGCAGATGAGCGATGAGCGCGTTCGTAATGCTTTGCGATCCGCCCCGCGGAACAGGCCAGCCAACCTTGTGCGCCGCAGCGCCGAGCACAAGCGCAACGGCAGAGCTGAGTGCGTCGTCAAGACTGAGAAAAGAATGTGCCCCCAGCCCGGCGAAGAGCGCTCGCGTGCGCGCCTGCGTGAAACGATGCATCGCAATGCGCCGTGCCGGCTGAAACGCCGACGTACCGAAGCGCGCCATGAACAGCGGATGCCGTGGAATACGCAGCATCGGGCCGAGGGACTCCTGTGCGAATCGATCCCAATGATCGACGAGCGGCGTCACCAGGCCGCGCCATGCCTGTGCGTCCGGCCCGAATTCCCTGTCCTGATCATCGAGATCGCGCTCCAGCGTCACGGCCGTTCCGTCGTCAAGTGGATGCGCGAGTGGCGCGTCGCCATGAATCCAGTCAAGCCCGTAGTCGGCAAGAGGCAGTGTTGTAAAGAAAGGCGATCCCGCTCCCATGGGATGAACTGCCGATCCAAAATCGTGCAGGAACTCCGGCAGCGTTAATGGCAGCGTACGCGCCGCGCCGCCCGGCACAGCCTCGGCTTCAAAAACCTCGACATCGATGCCGGCCTGCGCCAGCACAATCGCTGCCGATAGACCGTTAGGGCCGGATCCGATGACACAGGCGCGCTTCATTCCATCATTGTGCCAGATCAATCATGCGGGGGGAGTTCGTCCGGCCATTGGACCACGGCCGGCCGGCCCTCCGGCGTCCGAGTCAATACCGGTGCGTAGAGTCCGAGAAGTTGCCTTCGCCACCAGTTCCCTGTCGCTCGCTTCTCTGCGCGCGTGGTGAACCAGTACTGCCAAAGTACGGCACGCACATAGCGGGGCGGCGCCTTCGGAAACGGATTGCTCCTGAAAAGCGCGAGCACATCCTTGTCGTTCTCAAGCAGCCGCTCTTCGGTGAGTGGAACAAGATCGTCCTGCCGCCAGTCGCCCAGCGACGCAAACCACAAGTTCCAGTCGAAGCGCGGCTGATAAGGCGCGTAGATGCCGGGAGCCTCGTTCAACGCCTGCGGCTTGTAGCGGAAAGGATACGGTGTCCAGTTCTCGCCGTCATTCGAACCCTGGAATTCGATCTCGTATCGGCCTCTGCGTCATCACGGCGAAGAGCCCATACTGGTTGGCGATGCGGAGATGTTCGAGCATCTCGATTGGCAGGTTGGGCAGCGGCGAATCGTGGAAGGGTATCGCGATCATTTCCGCCGTCGTGTCGTAGAAGATCCACGAGAGCATGACTGCGGCGATGGCAAGCCTGATGGCACCGAGATGGCCCCTCAGCGTGCGCGAAATGCGACCGCGCGTGGGCAACTCATTGGCCGCTTCAATTGTCTCGTTGGCGGACTGTTCTTGTTCCTGCCCTTCCTCCTTGGCTGGAGCTTCGGCAAGTGAAGACACGCCGCTCCGAAAGCGCGCCGGCACAAACCGCTGCAGGAATTTGTCGTCGAGAAGCAGGAAACCCAGCGATAACACGAGGTAATTCAGGAACGTGTAATTCCCCGTCAGAATCACACCGATCTCCCATGGAGTGACGATGAAGAAGCAGATGACACGCACGCGACGTGGAAAGAACAGCATCCACACGATTGCGAGCTCAAGCACCAGTGTTCCTGCCGCGCTTGCGGCCTGAAACCAGTGCGGCAGATGCTGGACATACCAGCCGATCCAGGTGGGCAACGGGCCATTCTGGTAGTACTCGTCCATCGCAGTCAGCGTTCGCCATTGCCGATCGCCGCTGACCAGCTTGACCATGCCCGACTCAAAGTAGATACGGAACCACTCCCACTGCAAAAGGAAGAGGCTGGCGCGCGAAGGCGGCGTCGTGGCGCCCAGTCCAGGATTCAGCCCGCGCGGCACAAAAAACAGCGCGATAAATCCCGCTTCAAGCAGCATGCCGTCTGACTGGTAATTCGAGAATTCGCTCGCGGCCGTTACAAACGAAAGAAAACTGACGAAGCATACGAAGAAGCTCAGCCGGGGCCACAGATTCACAAACGCGACAATCGAAGCCACAAGTCCAATCCAGGTCACGACCATCAATGCGTGAGAGCTGGAAGAAAACCAGAAGAGCGTTGGCGCATACCAGAGTTTTGTCGAAGGAAATTGGCGCGCCACTGCGGCAAGATAATCGTGCGCCGGCATGATGCCATCGGGCCCGATCAGTCCCTTGATCTGAAACAGAAGAGAGTAGAACGCGGAGAAGTAGATAGCAGCCAGTGCGCGCAGAAAGATCCAGCGCGGCACCAGCCTGCCGTGCGCGCCAGTGCGTGAGTCGAACAACCAGTGAATCCAGTTGCTGAGGCTGCGCTCCGCCATATCGAAGACAGATTAGCGAGTTTGCTGCTCCGTGTCATGGGTAGGGACTGAATCGGCGCGATCCCTCTCTGGTTCGAATTTCGGCTTCCGTCCCTGTCAGCGGAACGGAAACCCTCCATGTTCGTTGACACTCCAACCGTGAGATTCGCAGAATACTCCCCGGCGCCATCCGTGTGAAAGGCGCCCTCAAGGACCAGTTCGGATCCTCAACCACGGTCTTGATAAGGAGTAGATGATGAGCAATTTCCGGAGGTCGTATTCTCGCAAACCGAGCGTCATGAAAGGAGGTTGGCCGACAGGATTGATGCTGATCTTGCTCGTGTTCACGACGGTATTGCCGTCGAAGGCACAGCAGATCACCGGTGCTATTGTCGGCACCGTCAACGATCAGCAGGGAGCGGTCATTTCCGGCGCAACGATCAAGGTGACCAACACAGGAACCGCCTTGTCGCGCACCGTGGTTACAAATGGATACGGGCAATATCGGCTTGACTACCTCCCCATCGGCTCTTACACCCTCGAAGTCAATGCCAGAGGCTTCAAACGATATATTCAGCAGAATATTGTTCTCACGGTGGATCAGATGCAGACGGTTCCGATCACTCTTTCCGTAGGAACGCAGACGCAGACCGTAACGGTAAGCGAGGCGCCGCCAAGTGTCGACACCAGCACGGCAGAACTGGGCAGAACAATCGAGCCGGCTGAGATCATCGGACTGCCGCTCGTTAATCGCAATGCGTACGCCGAACTATCGCTCACGCCGGGCGTGCAAGCCAACAGCGCAAGCCCGAGTTCGAATCCGAACGGGACACCGAACTTCGTGATCGGTCTGCCGTCCGCCGATGTGCAAATCAATGGATCGATCGACGGCGGCAATCCCGAGGTGGCCTTCTACCTCGACGGCGGCAGCAACGTCACGGGAATTCGTAACTACGGCAACCAACTCCCCAATCCTGACGCGCTTGAAGAGTTTCGTGTGGAGACCAGCGACTTCTCGGCGCAGTATGGCCACATGTCGGCAGCGGTCGTTACGGCTGTCACCAAGTCCGGCAGCAACAAGTTTCACGGATCGCTCTTCGAGTTCAATCGCAACACCGACTTCAACGCGACTCCGTGGAATGCGAAGTCGAAGGCCCCCTATCACCGCAATAACTTCGGCGGTGTCATCGGCGGCCCCATCAAGCGCGATAAAGCTTTCTTCCTTTTCAGCTACGCGGCGCTGCGCCAGGTCGTCGGGCAACAACTCACCGGCGCCGTGGTTCCTACGGCGAACGAACGCATTGGCGACTTCACTGCGGATACTTTCAAAGTGAACATGCCGGGCACCCACACCCAGGTGGCAGGAACCAATGCATCTCCGAATTGCCAGTCGCCGACGCCGAATTGCATTCCAGCGGATCTGCTGGATCCAACCGCTGCAAACATCCTCAATACGGCGAAGTTGATTCCCCTGCCGAACAGCGCGGGAAACACGTGGACTGGTTTCTTTACCGGTCCCACCGCAGGACAACGAGTATCTCGGAAAATTCGATGAATCCATCCGAGACAACGATCACCTTTCGGTGACCTACTTCTTTGTCAAGACGACCCAGAACGCATTTGGCAACGGCCCGCTTCCCTGGGACATCAACAAGTCCTATACGGATCAGACCAATGCCAATGTGAGCGAAGTTCATACGTTTGGCGCGAAAACAGCCAACCAGGCATGGCTGACATTTACGCGAGCTGCGGGTGGCCGCGTCAACCTGCCGACCACAAATCTCGGGCAGCTTGGATCGGACTTCACAATCCAGGGCCCTTCTGCTCTGCCGCAGCTCAACGTCTCAGGATACTTCAACGTTGGCGGCGCGCTGGCTGGCCCGGTTACGACGTCGGACTTCTATTCGCTGCGCGACATGGTCACCATGACCAGGGGTAAGCACACACTCGTCTTCGGTGGAGAATTGGCTCTCGACAAGGGTATGTTTGCCGGCAACCTGTACAACTTCGGAGTCTTCACCTTCCAGAGTTCCGCACCGACAAGCACAGGGAATGCGCTGGCTGATTTTGTCACCGGCCAGGTGAATACGATGGAGCAGGACACGCCGTACCACACGCTCACCAGCGCGTGGGACACCGCGGTGTTTGTGCAGGACAACTATCGCATCACGCCAAAATTCACCGCGAACCTGGGACTTCGGTGGGACATCGATACACCTCCTTACGAGTCGTCGAATTTTACGGCAGGCTTTGTCCCAGGCCAGCAATCGACGGTGGTGCCGTCAGCTCCGCTGGGCATGGTCTTTCCGGGAGACAAGGGCATCGGCCGCGGCATCGTGGCTACGCGCTGGCATCATGTTTCGCCGCGCATCGGTTTTGCATGGGATCCCTGGGGCGACGGCAAAACCGCCGTTCGTGCCGGGGCAGGAATCTTCTTTGGCACAACCAGCGGCAACGAATGGAATCAACCAGGCAATGCCCAGCCGTTTGCCATTCGCCAGACTTTCAACTCCATCGCTTCGTTGACCCACCCGTATGACAACCCGGCATCGTTCCCCAACGGTGATCCCTTCCCGTACGTCTACGACCCCAAGAATCCGCGGTTCCTCCAGCCGGCGAGCATCGAGTCGATCAACCCCAAAGTCCAATGGCCCTATATCTACCAGTTCAACTTTGCCATTCAGCGGCAGATGCCCGGCCAGCTCAATCTGACGACTGCGTATGTGGGAACTTTGTCGCGCGATGTGCCCACCATGATCGATGACAACTATGCACCGTACGCGCCGGGCGCAAGCACCTCGCAGACCAGCATCAATGCGCGGCGTCCGTACGATCCGGGGATTCTCGGGCAGAATATCTTCCTTACCTCAAACCAGACTGCTTCGTATCATTCGCTTCAAGTCTCGGTAAATCGTCCGCTGACGCGAAATCTTCTGGTGAACGGCTTCTATGTCTGGAGCCATTCTCTGCAGAGTTCCAACGAGTCGGCGATCGGCCAGATGACGGCGCAGGACTTCGCCAATTTGTGGGAAGAGCGCGGCCCAATGGACATTGACCGCCGAAGCGTAGCCAACATCTCGGGGATGTGGAAGATCGACTACTATCGCGGGTCGAATTTCATGATGAAGCAGGTCGTCAATGGCTGGACGCTTTCGCCAATCTTCTATGTGCAGAGCGGGCCGCCGTTCGAAATTGTCACCGGCTCCAACAAGAACTTCGACAGCGCAAATCACAATCGGCCCGACCTGGTGCCGGGTGTCAGTCCGTTTCTCGATCCGCATCGCAGTCGGCCAGTTGCCGCAGCGGCCTGGTTCAATAAAGCAGCGTTCATTCCCAACGGGCCCGGCGTACCCGGCGGCATCGGTCCTGGCGGCGCAGACGGCAATACCCCGCGCGATTTTCTGCGCGGCCCCGGATACAGGAATGTCGACCTTGGGCTCTTCCGGGACTTTCATCTCGCGGAGAGATTCACGTTCCAACTACGCGGGGAGGCAACGAATGTCTTTAACATGGTGAGCCTCAATAATCCCACCGCGAACCTCGCATCTTCGCTCAACGGAAAAATATCTTCGGCGGCAAGCATGCGCATTATCCAGGTCGGTGCACGGCTCACATTCTAGGGGCAGAATTGGAAGAGCGGTATGTTTCCCTGCTCGTTCATCGGCAAGGAAGCATGCCGCATCAGCATGAAAGCAACAGCAGCCGAGCGCTCGATACACTAGCTTCAGACAATTTACCGTGAGAAGGTTCATGAAAATATCGCTTTTCGCTCTCCTGGCTTTGACAACCATCTCACTGCCTCACTTCGCGGCGTTTGCGCAAAGCCCACCACCAGTGATCGATGAACGCGCCGCGGCCGGCGACCAACCGGATGATCCGGGCCCACTCGCTACGGATCTTTCTCCAACCCTGAAACGGCCAGCGATTCTCAAGGCCATGAAGAAGGTTGCCGACTGGCAACTGCAGCACTCCGAAGGTCGCTATAACATCCAGTGGACCTTCGCTGCGCTCTATGACGGCCTGCTTGCCGCGTCGAAAACCACCGGCGACGAACGTTATCACGATCGCGTTTTCCAGGTCGCACGCGACAATCATTGGGAACTGGGTCCGCGCTTTGCTCATGCCGATGACGAAGCTATCGGCCTTACCTATCTCGCCTTCTATGCGGAAGATCACAAGCCCGACCAGATCGCTCCGACGCGCGAGGGTATGGATAAGCTGCTTGCGCGCCCCGACGATCCCAAGAAGAATCTGTGGTGGTGGTGCGACGCGCTTTACATGGCTCCGCCGGTGCTGGCACAGCTTTCGATAGCAACGGGTGACCGCCGCTACCTCGACTTTATGAATCGCGAGTGGTGGATCACATCCGGATCGCTGTACGATCCGGCCGAACATCTTTACTTCCGCGACGACCGCTTTTTCACGATGCATGAAGCCAACGGACAAAAAGTCTTCTGGTCTCGCGGCAACGGATGGGTTCTCGCTGGTCTGGCATTTGTTCTTGAGCGCATGCCCGCGGATTATCCCGATCGCGCAAAATACGAAAAGCAATTCAAGGATATGGCCGAACGGATCGCCGGCCTGCAGCAGTCCGATGGTCTGTGGCGCGCAAGCCTGCTCGATCCTGGCTCCTATCCGAATCCCGAAATCTCGGGCTCGGGATTCTTTACGTACGCCATGGCGTGGGGCATTCGCCACAAGCTTCTCGATCGCAGAAAATATCTGCCCGTGGTCAAGAAGTCCTGGGCCGGAATGCTGACGCATGTCTATGCAGATGGCAGGCTGGGTTCCATTCAGCCCATCGGCGGAGAGCCGGGCAAATTCAAGCCCTCGTCGAGCTACGTGTACGGAGTAGGAGCTTTCCTGCTTGCGGGGTCTGAGCTTTCACAACTCTCCGGAAAGTGAGCCGGAAAGATTGACCAGCGAGGATTGATGATATCCCAACTTTCTCGCCGTGACTTTATCTCGTTGAGTGCTGCCGCACTCGCTGCGGGTCGATCTGCGCCTGGTTCTTCCGAAGATATCTTCGCGCACCCGCGGGCGGCCATTGACAAACTGGAACAGCCGCGTGTGCTGCGCTCTGCCAGAGAATATCTGCGGGAGTCGCCGCGGACCATCGTCTCCGCACCTGCTCCGCGCAGTGCCGGCGGCCTTCACGACTACTTCTCCGAGGCCGACTATTTCTGGCCCAATCCGAAAGATCCAAACGGCCCTTACATCAATCGCGACGGCGAATCCGATCCTGCAAACTTCAATACGCATCGCCTGCTGCTGATCCGCCTCAGCATCCAAATGCCGGCCCTGACGGCGGCATGGCTGCTTACGAAGCGGAAGGAGTTCGCAGAGCACGCCGGCGCTCATCTTCGCGCGTGGTTCATCGAGCCAGCAACGCGCATGAACCCAAATCTAAAATATGCGCAGGCTGTGCACGGCGTCACCACGGGGCGCAGTTGGGGCATCATCGATACACTGCATCTTGTCGAAGTGGCACAGGCAACAATCGTGCTGCATAATGGCGGCGTTCTTTCCCAATCGGACTGGCAGAGCGTCCGCCACTGGTTTGCGGAATACCTCGACTGGATGCAGACCTCCGATCCCGGCCAGAAAGAGCGCGATGCCAAAAACAACCACGGTTCCTGCTGGCTTTTGCAGGCCGCGGAGTTTGCGCTTCTGGCTGGGGAGGATGACGCCCTACCTGGATTTCGCGATCGGTTCAAGAACACGCTCATTCCCACGCAGGTGGCGACGGACGGAAGCTTTCCGCTGGAACTGGCCCGCACCAAACCGTACGGTTATTCACTCTTTAATCTCGATGCCCTGGGAATGCTCGCGCACGTGTTGTCGAACAACACCACCAATCTCTGGGATTTCGCTCTGCCGGACGGACGGGGTCTCGCCAGTTGCTTCCGCTTCATGGCTCCTTTCATTGCGAACAAGCAATCGTGGCCCTTCCGTCATGATGTGCAATGCTTCGACGACTTGCCGGTGCGCCAGCCGAGTCTGCTGTTTGCAGGTCTCGCTTATCGCAGCTCTCGATATCTCGATCTTTGGAAGCGTCTCGATCCTGATCCACAGTTGCCTGAAGTCATTCGCAACCACCCTATTCGGCAACCGGTCCTGTGGTTTTCATCATGATTCGCAACGGAAGGAAATCTGATTCACCGATGGCGTCTCGATCTAAAATCTACGGCGCTATACTGGATCGTTCGATCCGAAACTTCAGCGCATTCCCCAGACACACGCGCTTGTGGAGGTCACGCAATGAAGACCAAATCTGTCGAAAACGGTATCGCACGAAACCGCAAATCACCGCCGCGGCCTGCATTGTCAGGTGCCGCACTGCGCAGCGTTGTCAAAAGGCCCAAGAAGCTTCAATCGCCGGCGGCATCCAGCCCAACGGCCGAGCGCGAACAAGGCGATCCCTACCAGTTGCAGGGCCTGGACCGCGTCGTGGCTATCCTCGATCTGCTGGGCGCCAGTGACGATTCCCTGAGTCTCGCCGAAATCTGCCAGCGCATGAGCCTGCACAAGAGCACTGCACATCGTGCCCTGATGGCGCTCGAGCGCACCGGCATGATCGAGCGCGCACCTGCAAGCCGCTACCGACTCGGCCTCAAGCTCTACGACATGGGCAGCCGCGCAGTCGAGCAGATCGATTTGCGTTCGCGCCTCCATCCCCATCTGCGCAAACTCGCGCTCAGAGTGGGCGAAACCGTGCACCTGGGAGTGCTGCACAAAACGCGCGTTGTCTACATTAACAAGATCGAGCCGATCAATCGGCGCGTCTGCATCAGCTCGCGGACGGGGACATCAAACCCTGTTTACAGCACGTCACTGGGCAAGGCGATCCTGGCCTATATGCCGGCCGAGGAGGTCGCAAAAACAATCTCGAAGATTCAGTTCAACGCCTTTACCGCGAAGACACTCACCTCGCCCTCGGAGCTTGTCGATGCGCTGGAGCGCGTCCGCCGCCGCGGATATGCCGTCGATGATGAAGAGATGGAGATCGGGACGCGCTGCGTTGGCGCCGCTATTCTCGATGTGAACGGACAACCCATCGCCGCGGTCAGCGTCTCCGGATCGGCTACACGGCTTGCTGCCCATTGCGTTCCCGCGATTGCGCAGCACGTGATTCATTGCTGCCAGGAGATTGCATGCTTACTGAACGCGGAGCGCAACGGACATCCGCGGCAATAGCTCGCACCGGGTTATCAGCGGAGTTGACGCCGCCGCTATTTGCTCGATTGATGGCGAGTTTAGGTCACGAACCTCTGACAGTCTTTCTCTCTTCCCTCAACACAGCGACCGAAAAGACTCCGTCTCCGCACTCAAAAACGACGCGCTCGCGGATTCCCGACCTGCAGACACGCAGGCTGAGGTCCGTGCCGTCCACCACAGAGGGCATCGACAGCTTGAGCCCGCCCGCAAGAACGCACTTCAGATTGCCCCCGATCATGTTCGCCAGTTCGCCGAGAACATCTCGCACCATGTCGTCTACGTTCTCTGGGGGCTCAATGGAAAGAAAGCGGGCCGCGAACGCGCGGGCCTCATTACGACCGCATTCCAGCGCCAGCGCTCCTTTCCATTCGCCCGCCAGATGAATCGTAGCCGTCAATCTGCCCGCGTCATGAATCCAGGGCTGGTCTGATTCGCTCACTTCGAGGCACATCATGGTTTTGAACACATATTCCACGATCTGCGATAGCTCGCCGAGTTGTATTTCCATTGTCGATGCGTTAATCATGCCTATCCTCTCAGCGTGCGACGTAAACAGTTGCATTTCCCACGGCCAGCCTGTCGAAGCGCGTATCGATTCCGAATGCCGTCTCAATGCCTCCGAGGAACAGCCATCCGCCGGCAAACAACGTGCCGTGGAGTTCATTCAGGATGTTCATTTTGGTCGCCGTATCAAAATAGATCATGACATTGCGGCAGAACACGAGATCGAACGGGCCCATAGCGCGCATGCTTTTGCGCAGGTCGATCGGTTCGAAATTGACCATGCGGCGCACCTGATCGCCCAACTGCCAGACGGTGCCGGCGCGGGTAAAATGCTTGATCAAAAGGTTTGCCGGCAGACCTCGATTGACCTCGATCTGCTGGTACTTGCCCGATCGGGCGCGTTCCAGAGCCTGCGATGAAAAATCGGTACCGAGAATCTGAATGTTCCAGTCGCTCAACCCCGCCTCGAGCAGAAGCATGGCCAGGCTGTAGGCTTCCTGTCCGGTCGAGGCTGCCGCCGACCAGAAGCGCAGTCTTTTTGTATCGCGACGTTCCTTGATCAGCCGCGGCAACAGGACTGTCCGTACGGCATCGTAGTGAGAAGGATCGCGGAAGAAGTAGGTCTCGTTGGTCGTCATCGCCTCCACCACCTGGTGGCTGACCTCCGGCCGACGAGAGGACTGGACGAGCGTGCACAAGTCGTCAATGGATGCCAGACCGAGTTGCCTGACGATGGGTGCGAGGCGGCACTCGAAGAGGTAATGCTTGTCCCCTTCCAGCACGATGCCCGAGCGTGTATACACGTGGTCCAGGAGAAACTGGTAGTTCTTCGGGTTGATCATCGTCACTGAGGCTTGGCTAGACATTCACTGCTCCGTTAAGTCCGTCTCACCCTGCGCAAGATCTCCGGTACGACCTGGTCGAGCGGCAGAACGCAGTCAGCAAGGCCGGCATTCACCACAGCACCGGGCATTCCCCAAACCACACTTGAAGCCTCATCCTGCGCGACGATGCTCGCCCCTTGTGTTTTCAGGATCTCCGCGCCGCGCAGTCCATCCTGCCCCATGCCGGTGAGGATGACGGCAATGACCGCACCGCCATACGCCTGACTAATCGAGGAAAAGAGCGCATCAACCGCCGGTCGGCATGAGTTCTGGGGAGGCGACTGATCCAGGCATATCCGCGTTTCACCGCCATTGCCCGTCACCTTCATATGAAAATCTCCGGGCGCAATCAATATCGTGCCGGCAGCCACCGGATCGCCCTGGCTCGCCTCTTTGACGGCCAGCCGGCAAGAGGCACAAAGACGTTCGGCAAGAAACCGCGTGAACAGCGGCGGCATGTGTTGCACAACCAGGATGGGCAGAGGAAACGCGGCCGGCAGTTGCGGCAGAATCGCGCCCAGAGCTGTGGGTCCCCCGGTGGAGACGCCGATCACGACAACTCTTGGCTGTGCTTTCGCAGTCTGCAGGACAGCCTTGCTGCGCCAGAGCGGCGGCGCCACTTGCCCTCGCGCCATTTCAGGCGTTGCCGCGCTGCCTCTTCCCGGCAGAGTGAAGAACTGCTTAATCTTCGGGACCAGGTCTTCCCGCAATCGCGCCATGGAGCGATCCAGGGATCCTTCATTCGAGGCTTTGGTCACATAATCGCTGGCGCCCAGCGTCAACGATTCCAAGGTAATTGCCGCTCCGCGCTCCGTGAGCGTGCTAAACATGATCACCCGCAATTGAGGATAGTCGCGCCGCAGATGCCGCAAAGTTTCCAGGCCATCCATCTCGGGCATCTCGATGTCCAGGGTGAGAACGTCGGGATTGTACTGAGGTATTCGTTGCAGTGCGATTGAGCCGTTAGCTGCTGTTCCCACCACCGCGATTTCCGGATCCTCCTCGAGAGCGTGCGTGACCAGGCGGCGGATGACGACTGAATCATCCACAACCAGCACGCGAATCCGCTCTCCGGGCTGGAGAATTCTCTTGTTCACCGCAGTCATGTCACACTCCTCAGGGACGGATTCCCGCCAGCTCGAGCTTCTCCACGAGGATGTCCCGCGTGAATGGCTTCATCACGTATTCGTTCGCGCCAGCCTCCATGGCTTCTGCGATGTGTTGGATTTCGGTTTCGGTTGTTACCATGACCACCGCGACTGAAGAGAGTGCGGGATTCTGACGCAACCTTTTCAACAGATCCAGGCCGTTCATCTCCGGCATGTTCCAATCCGCCAGAACCAGCTTTATCCCGCTGTTACCGGCTTCGACGATTTCCAAAGCCTCTCTGCCGTTGGCAGCCTCTTGAACTTCATACCCGAGTTGTTTCAAGGTCCTGGCGAGAAGCATTCTGACGGCCCTTGAATCGTCCACGACCAACGCTTTTTCCATCGATTCACCTATACCTCTGTCGCGCGACTGGGCGCGGCCTGAACAGACCATTCGGTCCCCCAGGCCGCATCCACGATGGTTGGTTTCTTCAGAACGTGAACTTTGAGACGACTTTTTGCAGCTCGGCAGCCATATGGCTCAACTCCTGCGAAGCCTTCTGAGTATCGTTGGCGCCTTCGGTTGTGTTTTTAGCAGCCAGGGCCACGCTGCCAATGTTCTTGGCAATGTCGCCTACGCCGGTTGCGGCTTCGGTTACGCTGTGGCCAATTTCATTGGTGGTCGCTGTTTGCTCTTCTACCGCAGAGGCGATGCTATTGGAGATGTCATTGATCTGGTTAATGATCGCGCTGATTTCTTCGATCGCTGTTACCGCACCCTTGGTGTCGCCCTGGATCGCCTCGATCTTCTGACCGATGTCTTCTGTGGCCTTGGCCGTCTGTTTGGCAAGCTCCTTAACTTCGTTGGCCACCACCGCGAATCCCTTGCCCGCTTCACCGGCGCGCGCGGCTTCGATGGTGGCGTTGAGAGCCAGAAGATTGGTTTGCTGTGCGATCGAGGTAATCACCTTGATCACATTGCCAATCTCCTGGCTGGACTCGCCAAGTTTCTTCACCGTCTCGTTTGTGGAATGAGCCACATTGACGGCATTCTTAGCCACCCGCGCGGACTCATTGGCGTTCTTGGCGATCTCGCGGATGGAAGCCTGCATCTCCTCGGAGGCTGTTGCAACTGAAGCGACGTTTTTGGAAACCTGTTCGCTGGCCGCCGAGACTACATTGGCTTGCGTTGCAGTTTCCTCAGCATTTCCTGCCATCTGCATGCTGACAGCGGTCAGTTCCTCTGAGGAGGACGCCAGCGCCGTAGCACTTTGCGCAGTGACCTTCAACGGCTCTACCACGATCTCGAGGACATTGTTGAGGCCCTCGATGATTGTGCGGTAATCGCCCTTGTGCTTGCCGGCGTCGGCGCGCGTGCCAAGTTTGCCTTCAGCTGCTGCTTTTGCCAGCTCGTGGGTGTCGCCAACCAGATTGCTGATGTTGGTCTTCAACAGGACGAGCCACTCGTGAATCTGGTCCATATCGGAGGCCTTGGCCATCGTTGCCGACATGTCGCCGTTCGCGACCTTGGTGATATATGCAATCAAATCTGTCAGCCACGCATGCACGCCGTTGATGGAATCCTTCATTCGGGCGTGATCGCCCTTGCAGTCAATGGCTACCCGTTCGCGAAGGTTTCCACCGCGAATGAGCGTGAGGACGCGGTTGCCTTCTCCGATGGGCAGAAGGATTTCGTCCAGCATCTGGTTAACGCCTTCTACGATCTTGCGGTAGTCACCCTGATGCCTGGAGGCATCAGCGCGCTTGCTGAGTTGACCTTCCGCAGAGGCTTTGATCAGGCTGCCGGTCTCGCTGACCAGGGCCTTGATGTTATCGATGCAGCTGTTCAAGTTGTTCTTGATCTCGTTGAAGTCGCCGTTGTAGTTGTCGGTAATGCGGGGCGGGATGTCGCCCTTGGAGATTCGGTCCACGTACTCGGCCGAAACGTTGAGCGGACCGATGACCGCGTCCAGAGTGGCATTGACGCCTTCCACGACTTTGCGGAAGTCGCCATGATGCCTGGAGGCATCAGCGCGCGTCGCAAGCTTGCCTTCGACGGCTGCCTTGGACAATTGGCCAGTGTCTGCGACCAGGGCGCTTACAGCGTCGATGCAGGTGTTCAGGTTGTTCTTGATCTCGTTGAAGTCGCCGTTGTAATTGTCGGTAATGCGGGGCGGGATGTCGCCTTTGGAGATTCGGTCAACATACTCGGCCGAAACATTGAGGGGACCGATGACCGCGTCCAACGTGGCATTGACGCCCTCCACGACTTTGCGGAAGTCGCCATGGTGTCTCGAGGCATCCGCGCGGGTGGCAAGCTTGCCTTCTGCAGCTGCCCTGGACAAATGGGCTGTGTCTTCCAGCATGGCGTTCAGCGCCTGCTTCTGTGGCGTAACGTCGGCTGCGTACTTCACCACTTTGTAGGGCTTGCCGTTCAGATCCAGGATGGGGTTGTAGGACGCCTGAATCCAGACCTCTTTGCCGCCTTTGCCGATGCGCTTGTATTCGGCCGCCTGATACTCGCCGCGATTCAAGGCTGCCCAGAACTCCTTGTATTCGTAGCTTTGGCGATAGGCCTCGTCCACGAACATGCTGTGGTGCCGGCCTCTGATCTCGTCCTGCGTGTAGCCCAGAGCTTTGAGGAAGTTGTCGTTGGCGGTTAGGACTGTGCCGTCCATGTTGAACTCGATCACGGCCTGCGATTTGCCGATGGCTGCGACCTGGCCCATATAGTCCGCGTTCTGGAGCTTCTGTGCGGTTACGTCGGTAGAGTATTTGACCACCTTGAACGGCTTGCCGTTGAGATCCATGATGGGGTTGTAGGACGCCTGGATCCAGACCTCTTTGCCGCCTTTGCCGATGCGCTTGTATTCGGCTGCCTGGTATTCGCCGCGATTCAAGGCCGCCCAGAACTCCTTGTACTCATACGTCTGCCGATAGGCTTCGTCGACAAACATGCTGTGGTGCCTGCCCTGAACCTCCTCGAGCCTGTAACCAACCGCCTTGAGAAAGTTGTCGTTGGCATCGCGGATCGTCCCGTCCATGGCGAACTCAATGACTGCCTGAGATTTGCGAATGGCGGCGACCTGCCCGGCGTAGTCGGCTAACAACTCCTGGTCGACACTCTTAGTGCCGTTTCCATTTTTGTTTGTGATTCGTGCATGCTCTGGCCGTTCCAACACGGAGGTGCCGGCGGACGAAGTACGCTCGGGGCGATCTCCCCGGCTGAAACTCGATTGTTTTTGCATTGTTGTTGCTCCTTTTCGTTCTGGTTGGTTACTGCGCCGCCACCGGCTATTGCTTCGTTATCGGAATGCTTGCCTCTTGCCGCAGCTCACGACGCGGCGAGTCTTCGCGACTCGCGCAGCCTTTGATTGCAGCGCTCAGTGAGTGGAGGGCCGTGCGCGAAGTAGATGCGCCGCACGTCGCCGACACACAGCTTGTTCGATGTCGCTTGGAACTCGGCCTCGTACTTTCCCCTGGCCGACGAGATCAGCAGGGGCGAGTCGTCGGCGAACACCATGACTTCGGTCTCGTTGTAGCGGAAGATCTGGGAGGCGTAGACCCGGCCGCCATTTTCTAGGGTCACGATCCTCATGCGCCAGTCTCCACTTTCCGGAACAGTTGTCCGTCGGGTATTACCCGCTCAAACATCGGTGCAAGTTCCTTCGGCATCTCCTGCGTCTGCTCGGTGACGAAGAATCCTCCAGAAGCCAGTGCCCGATGAAACATCTTCAGCACCTCGACTCTTTCAGGCGGGCTAAAGTGGAGGAGCACGTTTTTGCATATCACCATCGAATAATTAAGTCCGATCTCTTCCAAGGAGAGGAGATCGTGGCATTGGAAGACGACTCGTTGGCGAACCTTGTCAATCACACGGAAGGTCCTCGGCTTGGCATTTCTTTCGAAGTATTTGTCGAGAATGCCTTCGGGCAACCGGGACAACTCGTCATCGGGGTATTCACCAGCCTGAATGACTTGAGCGAATTGGCCGGTGTTCTCCACGTCGGTGGCATCGATACGAAGATTGTTGAAGGCAAAGTGTCCCATGCGCTCGGCAAACAGTATGGAAAGTGTGTAAGGCTCTTGCCCCAGGGCCGCGCCGGCATCCCAGATGCGGGGATGGTTTCGGCCCGCAATGATGGGGAGGCAGTGTTCCACTGCTTTCTCCAGCACTTGTTGGTCACGGAAGAAGAACGTGAAGGCCACTCGGATCCCTTCTTTTTCATTTCGCACGTACTGCCATTTGTGCTGCTGCGCAAACTTGTGCCCGCCGGATGCTTCAGTTGCGCTCCGCAACCCTTCCCGCCGCGATGTCCACGGTTCGTTCCGTATCGAGTACGAGCAGCAGCCGGTCCTTCAGCTTGTAGACGCCATGAATAATTTCTCGTGCCTCGGAATCGAGATTCTCCGGTGGCCGCTCGTAGGTAGCGGGATCCACATCCAGCACGTCTCCTATTTCGTCAACCAGCAAGCTGACCGCGCCGTCATCGGTGCGGATAACCACGTTGGTCGGCACCTGACCGCCTGTACGGGCCGGTAATCGCAGCCGCCGCCGCAAGTCGATGGCGGTAACGATCTGCCCACGCAGGTTGATCAACCCCTCGATGACCTCCGGAGCCTGGGGCACGTGGGTCATCTGCTGGAAGCGCAACACCTCCTGTACGCGTAGAACATCCACGCCAAAGAACAGGTCCGCCACAAAGAACGTTGAAAGTTGTCCACTGGTCTGGGCCAGTTCGGACTTCGGGATCGCAGTATCGGTCGCCATTGCTTACTTCTCCTCTCCGACACAGACCGGCTCGGATTTCTGGAAATCCTGCTGCGAGGCCAGCCGCTCCACTGACTGGAGCACGGCGGTGCCATTGAACTTCGCCTGGTAATCCTCAAACCCGGCAGTGCGGGCTGCGGATGATTGGAGCTGGCTGTCTGAATCGGCTAAACCCAGCATCGGAATTTGCGCCCACTCGGGTCTTGCGTGGATGGCAGTCAGCAACGCGGAACCTCCTCCGGGGGGCAGGTCCATCGCCGCGAGTACAACGCTGGGTTGCTGCTCCATTTCGTGCATTGCCTCGTCAAGATTTGCGGCCTCCCGGACCCGGAAGCCTGCCATGTCCAGCCCGCTGCGGAGCAGGCCGCGTGAAAACGACGAGCCATCCGCAATGAGGACTGTCTTGCGACATCCGGACGCGCCTGTGCCCGGGAACCAGCTTTCATTGACGGCGTGAATGACCTCGTTGAGATCGAGAAGATCCGTGACGCGCTTTCCCACCACGGCTGAGCCCAGCAGTCCCTTGCGAGCTGATTTTTGACGCGCCATAACGGTTTCTTCAACGACGTCCAGAATCTGGTCGACCACCATACCGACGCTACGGTCGCCGTCGTTGAAAACGATCACCTGCACGGGATCGGCGGTCTGCTCCAGGTCAGGCTCTGACTCCAGGACAGCACGGAGCGGCACCAGAGGGAGAATGCGGTTACGGTACTGCACCACCTGGCATCCGCCGGCAAACTCGATGCTGCTGCGGGGAAACTCCTCGAGCCTGGCGACGAGCGACAGGGGCACGGCGAGGCGCTCGAAGGAACCGGCCCGGAACAAGAGCAGGCGCTGCTGCTCGATGCCCGCATGCGATTTCTTCTCTTCCGATACGCGCGCCTGTTCGCGGGATTCGGCAAGCACTCCGGATCGCTGGCCGATGCCGAGCACGTCGAGGATGAGTGCAACGCGACCATCGCCCATGATGGTCGCGCCTGCATACTCCGTTAGCCCCTTCAACTGTTTGCCGAGCGGTTTGACCACGATTTCCTGTGTATCGTTGATGCCATCGACCATCAGGCCAAACTGGCGATCTTCGGCCTGCAGAACCACGATGCTGACGGCATCGGCTTGCTCCGCCGTGCGCAGCCCTAGAACCTTATTCAAATAGGCAATGGGCAGCAGGACTCCGCGCCGACGATATACCGGCGTTCCGTGCACCTGCTCGATGTGCTTTTCGGATGAATCTCCCTCCAGGCGGATTAACTCGAGCAAGCTGACCTGGGGAATAACGAAGCGCTCGCCGCCGCTGGTGATGACCAGGCCAGGAATAATGGCCAGGGTAAGCGGAATCTTCAGCTTGACCGTGGATCCCTCGCCGGGTCGGTTCAAAATATCGACCACGCCGCCGATCTTCTCAATATTAGACTTGACGACGTCCATGCCGACGCCGCGTCCGGAGACCTTGGTCACAGCCTGGGCCGTTGAAAAACCGGGCTGGAAAATCAGGTTCAGGGCCTCGCGGTCGCTCAACTTTTCAGCTTGTTCGGGCCGCAGAAGACCTTTCTCGACTGCCTTCTGCTTTACCTGAACGACGTCGATCCCGGTGCCGTCATCGCCGATTTCAATGTTGACCTGTCCGCCTTCGTGATAGGCGCGAAGCGTCAGTTTGCCTTGAGGTGATTTGCCCGCGCGCGTGCGAACGTCAGGAGGTTCGATTCCGTGGTCGCATGAGTTGCGGACCAAGTGCACCAGCGGGTCTTTGATTGCTTCAATGATGGTCCGGTCGAGCTCTGTGTCGGCCCCATCCATCTCCAGCCGGATCTGCTTTCCCAGAGACACCGCCATGTCGCGCACCACGCGCGGCAGCTTGTTCCAAACCATTCCGATCGGTTGCATCCGCGTCTTCATGACGCCTTCCTGCAACTCCGTGGTAATCAGGTTCAGCCGCTGAGACGTTGCATTGAGAGCTGGATCCTCGCGCTCTGCGTTGAATTGGAGTATCTGATTGCGGGTTAATACCAACTCACCGACCAGATCCATCAATTTATCCAGATGCACTACGCCGACCCGGATATTCGCATCCGCTATGGCGGAAGACCGGGTGCTGTCTTCATCGACTTTTACACCTTCCGGATGATCCGCACTAACTCTGTTGTGAAGTCCAGCGGTTGCGTCAGGCAGGTCATAGAGATTGCTTCGGCTATCGTTCCGATCGAGACATTGCGCCTCTACCCGGAGGCGTTCGGTCAAGTCATCGTAAGTATCAGCGCCTTCGTTTCCACTTGCCTCAATTGATGCAAGGACCTTGCGGGTAGCGTCCACGGTTTCCAGGATGAGGGATACCAGGGATGGATTGAGTTCCCGCTTTCCATCGCGCAGTTGGCTCAGCAAGGTCTCAGCCTGATGGGTGATTCTTTCCAGAGTGGAGAACGCGAAAAAACCACAAGTGCCCTTGATGGTGTGGATCGTACGAAAAATACTTGCCAATAGAGCAGCGTCTTTCGGCCGCAATTCGAGCTCAATGAGAGCCTGATCCAGACGAGAAAGATTTTCATGGCTTTCGACTAAGAACTCACGAACTACATCTTGATCGTCTTGCATGCAATTGTTCTCCAGAGAACACTGATCGCTCTGCGCCATCTGCCCGGCGTGGCACTCTTGTGTCTTCCACTAACTCACTTTGAAACTGATGGCGCGGGCATTTGATTACGGAACCAAGTACCTTATCGGCATACAATCGAATTTCCCCATGCCGATCTGTCTTATCTGCACGTTTGACTTCTGCTGATTGCAACAAAGCAGTCCATGTGCCGGAAATGGCGGGGAGGCATGAGAATCCACTAATTGATGTCTATTCTCCAGCTCCTCTTAACGCTGTGCTCTGTATGGGAGACACAACTCCCCTCTTTCGGCGAGGATGACTCGACGATCCGATTCATCGGCTAAGTGGGTTGTAATTCACGTAAATACATGAGTAGCCTGCTGCCGAATAAACTGTGGGATTTCGGCGCATTGCTTACATCAGGATCGATATGCGCGACGCCGAAGGTCCCCTTGAGAGCCCTCCAACTCGCTGAGTGCGAGAAGCGACGTGACTTCGATCAACCGTGAGTTTTCGGCAGAGGTGCGTAACTCAGAAACAGTTCCTTGAGCGATCCAGTAATGCCAGTCTCCGATGGCTTGTGCGGTTGATTCACCCGCACCGATGGGCTTCAGCCGAGAGAGCGGCACGGCGAACTGTCGATTGCTCCACCGGGTCATCACGAACATGTCCGCTGAGCAGCTATCTTCAGGCGCCATCTTTCGGATCTCGACCGAGTCCCCTTTTCGCAGCGGCGAGGTTGGTCGAGAAGCGAGGCATTTCGCCTGGAACGGGAACCGGGTTTCGAATTTTGAGCGTCACTACGAAGACCGAGTAGACAATCTACCTCCACTGGGAGTAGAGTGTCTACGTCTATGAGCGAAAAAGACCAGTATAAGAACCGGATCGAGTTGTTGCAGGGAACACTCGACATGCTCATTCTTCAGACGCTGCAATGGGGGCCGCAGCATGGATATGGCATTGTCCAGGCTTTACGTTTGCGATCCGGAGATGTGCTTCAGGTGGAGACGGGATCACTGTATCCGGCCCTCCATCGATTGGAGCGCCAGGGCTGGGTGCAGTCTGAATGGAAGCAGTCAGAGAGCAAGCAAAGAGCCCGATACTACCGAATCACGGCCAAGGGGAAAAAGCAGTTGGCCTCGGATCTGGGCCGATGGGAGCGGATTGTCGAAGCGATTGGGTCGGTGATGTACGTGAAGCCGGAGGAGAGTGAGTCATGAAGTGGTTCCCGAGCTTCGGTTTTCAGCGGCGCAAGCGCGAATTGCAGGAAGAGATCGATGCTCACCTGCAGATGGCGATTGCAGATCGAGTGGCGCGAGGCGAGACGGCGGAGACAGCGCGACAAGCAGCAGCGCGGGAGTTCGGAAACATTCCTCTGGTGCAAGATGTGACGCGCGAGATGTGGGGCCAAGGCTGGCTTGAACAATTGGGCCGGGATATCCGTTATGCCCTGCGGCAACTGCGCAAGAGCCCCGGTTTTACGATCACCGCGACGACCATGCTGGCCGTAGCTATTTGCGCCAACAGCACGGTATTCAGTTGGATCGACGGCACAATGTTGCGTCCCATTCCGGGCGCGCAAGACACGGGCGACCTGGTGAGCCTGCAACGAGGGGAACGGACCCTTTCGCCGACTCCGCCCTTCTCGTATCTCGACTATCGCGATCTGCGCGAGCAGAACCACACCTTCACCGGACTACTTGCCTATCATCACGATTGGATCACGCTGACTGGCGGCGCACAGCCGGCACGCGCCTATATTGCGAACGTGTCGGCGAATTATTTCGATGTGCTCGGCATCAAGCCGGTGCTGGGGCGTTTCTTTCTGGCTGAAGAAGAGACGCGACCAGACGCCATCCCCAACGTGGTCCTGGGTCACTCGCTTTGGAAGACACGCTATGCCGCAGACCCGGCAATTGTTGGCAAGTCGATTGAGGTTGCCCGGCATCCTGTGACGGTGATTGGTGTGGCGCCGGAGGGGGTTATCGGAGCAATGCCGGGGATCCGTGAAGATCTGTGGATAACGCTTGATCCCCTCGGGACGAATGTGTGGAGGATGACGCATCGCAGTGGTGGTGCGGTCTGGCTGAACGTAATAGGAAGATTGCGGCCCGGCGTGAGCCGTCGCCAGGCAGCCCAGGATCTCGACACCCTGATGCACAACATTGTGGTGGCATATCCGAACGATCATCTGGGCGAGAACCGGATCACGCTGGATCCCATGTGGCGCTCGCCATTCGGCGCCAACGGATACATGGCGGCGACGCTGCCCATTCTGCTGGCCTTCGCCGCTGTGGTGCTGTTGCTAACCTGCGCGAACGTGGCTACACTCACGCTGGTGCGGTTTGTATCCCGGCGGCGTGAGCTTGCGATCCGGCAGTCGCTCGGGGCGAATCGCACTCAACTGGTGCGGCAGATGGTGATGGAGGGCGCGGCGCTTTCCATCGTCGCGGGAGTTGTAGCACTGGTGTTGACATCGTGGACTTCGAAGACATTCGCTTGGTTCTTTCCGGCGAATTCGAATCCCCTCATACTGAACGGGACCATGGACAATAAGGTGGTGATGGGGATTGCGATGTCTAGCCTATTGGCCGGCATGCTGTGCAGCGCGCTCCCAGCCTGGCGTTCATCCCACGCGCCGGCCATTGAGGTACTCAAGGCAGAGTCGGCAAGTATCTCCGGCGGCTCACGCAACCGGAAATTGCTAAGCGCGCTGGTGGTGGCGCAAATTGCACTTTCACTTCCTCTGCTGTTGTGCTCCGGGCTCTTTCTGCGAACGCTGCGGAATCTTGCCGACGCGAATCCCGGATTTGAGCAGGACCACATTCTCACCGCTTCCGTGGGGCTGAATATCGCCGGCTACAGCCACGACGAGGAGCAGGTGATCCGTCACAAGATTCTTGATCGCGTATCGGCATTGCCAGGCGTGAAGATTGCGTCTCTTACGGACTGGATTCCGATGACCCTGAGCCACAAGGGGGAGGATGCGTATCCGGAAGGGTATGTACCGCACCCGCATGAGTCTTTGCAGGTGGTGCACGCCGAGGTATCCGCACGGTATTTCGAATCCCTTCATATACCCATTTTGGAAGGACGCGAGTTTACGCCGGATGACGGTGAAAAGGCCCCGAGGGTACTCATCGTGGATCAGACCGCGGCGAGGCGCTACTGGCCAGGGCAGGATCCGCTGGGAAAGAAACTCAGGGTGTGGGGCAGCCTTTTCACGGTTGTCGGCGTCGCGAGAAATTCGACACATATATTCGTGAATGAGGTCCCGGAGCCAATGGTGTATATGAGCTTTTTCCAGGCGGGGTACGAGACTATCGTGCAGGTGAAGACCGAGGGAAATCCGGTCGACCTTGCGGCGTCGGTGGAAGACGCCATCCACGAAATCGATACACGGCTGCCGGTTTTCGATGTGCGTCCCATGCGAGAGAGTACCCAGATGGCGAGCAGTTTCGCTGTCATACAGAGCGCCCTGGCGGGGATGTTCGCGCTGATCGGGCTGGTTCTTGCGGTAACTGGGATCTACGGAGTCGTGGCATATCGAACCCAAATGCGGACCCACGAGATCGGAGTACGAATGGCCTTAGGTGCTTCACGCGTAGACGTGTTGCGGCTCGTGCTGGTGCAGGGAGTGTGGCTCACAGGCGTGGGCCTAGTGCTGGGGCTAGCGTTTGCATTGGGACTGACACGTCTCGTCGCCCGGCTGTTGTACGGAATCGGCGCCAACGATCCAGTCACGGTGGCTTCCGTGGTCAAACTCCTGGGAACGATGTCTTTGTTAGCCTGCTACTTTCCGGCACGTCGAGCGATGCGCCGGAATCCCGTCACCGCGATTCGCGAACTGTAAGCTGCAGTTCGAACTCCCCGTGAACTTGAGCGAATCAGGCGTATGCGCTGTGCTCCACTTGGCTATCGAAGAGGGTAACGATGTTCCACCGTTAACAAACAAATCTCCGCCTGGTGGATCTTCGTTCTGCATTGACTGGTCGTATCGCTCACCGAGGCCCGAACCGGCTCAACAGTCCGTCAGTTTCTAGCTGGCGATAATGCGCTAGGTGACGCATGTCACCGGTCGGTACTCATCCACCAAACAACCGTTAAATCGCTTTCGATAGGAGCAATTGTGTAGTCTGCAGAAGTGGACCACTCCATTTGTCCGATTAGGCGGTGGCGATGGGAGCGTGACGGGGTGAGGCTTCCCAGCTACCGCGAATTATCTGCGGCGTTGAGTCCGCGCATTCTGAAAACTCTTGAGCACTGCCTCGGCGGGCAAGAGAATCGGAACCACCGTTGAATTGCCAAAGAGCATTCGAAGGGAGAAGGCACCATCGATGACGCTCAGTATCGCCGCCGCCGCTGCTCTTTTGTCGATTGCGAAAGGCTCGAGCAGGTCGGTTAGATAGTCGACAATCTTGTTTTGGTGTTCGATCGCAAGGCGATGGAACGGGTGAGAAGTATCCGGAAATTCGGATGCGATCCGCAGGAACGGGCACCCAATTATTTCGGGCCAGTTCGCCATCTGTTCGAATTTGGTCAGCGCCTCCCATAGATCCTTTGGGGGAGTGGGCTGAGACAGATAATCCCATAGAGCCCGATCGCGATTTTCCAGGTACGCGAGCACAAGAGCATCCTTGCTCTCGAAGTGCCGATAGAACGTCGCTTTTGCGACTTCAGCGACGGACATGATCTTCTCGGTACCAGTCGCGCGGACCCCCTCGGCGTAGAAAAGGCGGTCGGTTACAGCCAGAATTCTCTCTCGCGGTTCTGATTTTTCGGCTGTCTTCATTGAATTTATATTGACACGAGACAGACCAGTCTGTCTAGACTGCAAGTACATCAAGACAGACATGTCTGTCTTGATGTACAAATCAGAAATCGAAAGTTGGCAGAGAATGTCTAGCCGCCTTAGTAAGGGCTTATCGCTTCTCCTGGGAGTTCAGATGTTCATGTTCGGCTTCCTGAAATTCTTCCAGCCGATCCGTGGCTGGTTCGATGTCCAGATTCAACAGAGTCATCTACCCCACGAGGCGATCTTGGCGGGCAAGCTGACGGAAATGCTCACCGGCATCCTGTTCTTACTGCCATGGCTTTGGAGATCGCTGACCGCCAAAAGCAAAGATCGAGTCTTGCTGACGGCCTGTTTCATCCTCTTTAGTCAAATGTGCGTGGCTATCTATGTCCACCTGCAGCCCGGAGTGCCTGCTGGTGTGCTTCCTCTTGGTATCAAACCGCCTGTGATTCCGGCTATCGTTCTCCTTCTCGGCTTGCTCACTGCTTTTGATGTTTTGATGCAGCTAAGAGCAGAGGAAGCCTAAGGCGTTTCCGGCTCTTTTCCCTGCTGATTTAGGGCCATAACTATCCGGACGCGAGAACGGCGAACGGCCTAGTAGTTAGACGTATCTTCAGCAGCACACCATTTGTTGGAAATGGGAGAACAAGAATGTCGAATCTCTTCGAGTCTGTTCGGCTTGGGTCTTTGGTCTTGGCAAATCGAGTCTTCATGGCGCCGCTCACGCGCAACCGCGCTGATGCGGATGGGGTGTCTGGTGAACTGGCCTTAACTTATTACTCGCAGCGCGCTTCGGCTGGACTCATCGTGACCGAGGCGACGCAGATCTCGCCCATGGGCAAAGGGTACATCGATACTCCAGGGATTCATTCCGTCGAGCAGATGCGAGCTTGGAGCCGAATCGTGGAATCCGTTCATAAGAGTGGGGGCCGGATCTTCCTTCAGTTGTGGCATGTTGGCCGAATCTCTCATTCGTCCTTGTTGCCGAACAACGCGCGCCCCATTGCTCCCTCAGCAATCCGTGCAAACAGTCAGACGCTGATTGCCACGGGGCTGGCAGAGGTTGCGGAGCCACTTGCCTTGACGGCCAGCGGGATCAAAGAGACTCTGGATGACTATCGGCGGGCAGCCGCCGACGCAAAAGAAGCGGGATTTGATGGGATCGAGATTCATGCAGCAAACGGATACTTGATCGACCAATTTCTTCGGACAGGATCGAATCGGCGAACCGATGAATACGGAGGTACTGCGTGGAACCGAGCCCGCTTTCTCACTGAAACCGTTGAACGGGTGTTGGAGGTCTGGGAGAGCGGGCAGGTGGGCGTGCGAATCTCTCCGACAGGCGGCTTCAACGACATGTCGGACGAGAACCCACGCGAAACCTCTTCCGTCGCGATCGCAAGACTCAACGGCTACGGGCTCGGGTACCTCCATGTCGTTGAAACGGCGCAGAACAGCAAAGGAAGCAGCGCAGAGGATCTCGCCATGTCGGCTCATTTGAGAACACTTTGGAAAGGTCTCTACGTTGTGAATGGCGGATATGACGGGCGCAGAGGAGAGGAAGCTCTGCGGACTGGGCATGCTGACGCTGTCGCATACGGCCGAGCGTTTCTCGCCAACCCAGATCTTCCCCGGCGGCTGCAACTCGGAGCCGCTCTAAATGAGCCGGCCCCGAAGACTTTCTACGGAGGAGGCGCTGCCGGATACACGAGCTATCCCGCGCTTTCCTGAGTTGTGCGACATCAGGATGTGAGGGGCGCGATCGCTTCCTACAAAACCACCCTCCAGCGCGCGATGCAAATCGTCAACTCTTCACATCAGGCAGAATCACATGTCCTACATGCAAGCAGAAGAAGCTTACAAGGCGAAGACGATGAGCGCCTTGGCGATTTGACATCTCGCAGGGAGTGGGATCGTGCGCGACGCCAACCTGCACAAGCGGAGTAGCCTCGAAGTGCCAGGGTTCGTGATGCCAGTCACGCACTCAGAACGCGCGAGCTGGGCTAAAATGACCAAACGAGCCATTTATTGATTATGAAAGTACGGGTCTTCGCGCGGAGACCATAACGTGCGTGGCTGCTTGCGGAATCGACTGTCTTCTAGATCGCGATTCTCGGGATAGGAACTGGTCAAATGTACGCACGGCGATGGCTGCTCTCAGCCTTCACTCTCACTTTTGTTCTCGCCGGATGTGGCGGTGGGGGCAGCGGCTCATCTTCTTCTCCACTGGCCACGGCGACGATCACATGGCCGGCTCCGACGGCAATCACTTATGGGACGCCGTTGAGTTCCGCTCAGTTGAATGCATCCGCCAATTTCCCCGGCACGTTTGCGTATTCCCCAGCTGCGGGAACAGTGCTTGGCGCTGGGTCGCATTCGCTTTCAGCAACGTTTACTCCTAATGATTCCAGCAAGGTTCTGTCGGGAACGGCGACAAGCACGATTACGGTCAATAAAGCTACGCCTACGATTAACTGGAGTGCTCCGGCAGCCGTAAGTGTAGGCACCGCGCTAAACGCCACGCAGTTGGACGCGACAGCCAGCTTTGGCGGCGCGAGCGTGCCGGGTACGTTTGCCTACACGCCTGGTTCCGGAACCGTGATGAACACGGCCGGATCGCAGACGTTGTCCGTCACGTTCACGCCGACCGATGCTGCGAACTACAATTCCGCTACGGGCAGCGTGACGCTCACAGTGGGCGGGTCGTCGGGCGGCGGCTCGCTCTCGTACTCGTTTACCAATGTCAAGATCCTAGCCGGCGGATACATCCCCGGGGTCTATTTCCATCCGACGCAGCAGAACCTGATGTACGCGCGCACCGATATCGGAGGCATCTACCGCTGGGGACCAAACGACACGCAATGGGTTCCGCTGTTCGACTGGCTGTCGGATGGATTCTTTAACGGCGGCGACGCGATCGGCCTCGATCCGACCGATCCGAACAAGCTTTACGTTGCAGTGGGCTTGTATTCGAACTCCTGGGCCGGAAACGGGGAAATGCTGATCTCGAGCGACCAGGGCGCAACGTTCAAGACTGTTCCGCTGAGCTTCAAAAATGGCTCGAACAACCCCGGCCGCGGGATGGGAGAGCGCATCGCCGTCGATCCCAACATGCCCAGCACCGTTTACTTCGGAACGCGCCAAGACGGCCTGCGGATTTCGACGGACTCGGGAAACAGCTGGCCCCAGATTCCTGGCCTGACGGTTGTGACTTCGGTTTCGATCGGGGGAGGAAACTTCATGCCGATGGGCGTTGTATCGGTGCTTCCCATCAAGTCGAGCGGCTCCTCGGGATCGGCCACTCCTGTGGTCTATGCCGCGGTCGCCGGCACGGGACTCAACGGCAATTCGCAGGGGTTATACGTGACCACGAACGGCGGCTCGACGACAAGCACATGGACTGCGGTTGCGGGACAGCCGTCGTTTGCGGGGGCAGCCAAGCCGATGTCGCCGATGCAGGCAAAGCTCGGTCCCAATGGCTCCATCTACATCATTTATGGTGACGGTGCAGGAGGGGATGGGGAAAGCGTCGGCCAGCTCTGGAAATTCACGCCGGGCTCGAACTGGACCTCGGGAACCTGGACCCAGATCGGACTGCCCGCGAACGCGGGTGGGCCTGCCGACCAACAGGGCTACGGCAGCGTCGCGGTCGATCCCAGCCATCCCGGAACCATCATGGTTGGCACGCTCAACCAGTATTGGCCGACCGGCGACGTCATCTATCGTTCCACCGACGATGGCGCAACCTGGCGCGATGTTTCCTCGGACAAGATCCCGAGCCTGCCCTACTCGAATTCTCCGAATCTTGCCACGCACAGCAATACAAACGCGCCTTATGTCGGTGCGCCGGGAACGGTCTCGACCGGCAACTGGAATACCGGTCTTGCGATCGACCCGTTCGATCCCGATCACGCCATATACACCTTTGGCGGAGGTCTATGGATTACACATGATCTGACGCACGCCGATCCCAGCGCCAGTTCTGTAGGTGTGGTCGACTGGAAATTCGAGGACGAAGGCATCGAGGAGACGGCGACCAATGTCCTGCTTGCTCCGCCTTCGGGAAACACCATTCTGTTGAGCGGAATCGGTGACGTTTACGGTTTTGCGCATACGGACCTTACGGTCTCTCCGGCGCAGGGGAACTACCAGGTTTCGCGGGCCATGCCCACGTCCATGGACTTCCAGCAGAACACACCGACGACCGTGCTTCGCGCGTCGGACGGAACCTATAGCGCCACGCCGCTTGGTGTGATCTCAACGGATGGCGGCATCACCTGGTCTGGTTTCGCCGCAATGCCGGCGGGAACGACAACTGGAGGCGGCTCGATCGCGATCGCGGCCGATGGCTCGTCGATCGTTTGGGCAACCCAGGACACCACATCGGCCTGGTACTCGAAGGATGGTGGAAAGTCGTGGACGGCCTCGACAGGAATCCCGGCACAATCGCAGGTTATCGCTGATCGCGCAAAGGCCGGCGTCTTCTATGGATATAGCGGGAGCACCGGGGCTCTCACCATGAGCACCGACGGCGGCGTGACCTTTACCACGCTTCAAACCGGCCTGCCCATTGCGGCTGCGTTTACGGCCGCCCCAACCCTCTATTCGCTGCCTGACGCCCAGGGCGATCTCTGGTTTACGGCGGGTGGAAACGCCAACGGTCTCTACACCAACACCGGCTCGGCTGCAACACCACACCTGACCACGGTCACCGGCGTCCAGAAATCGACTTCTCTGGGCTACGGAAAGGCTGCACCCGGCTCGTCCAAACTGACTCTCTTCATCGTCGGCACGATCGGCGGGCAATGGGGACTATACCGCTCCACCGACGGCGGCGCTTCGTGGATCAGGATCAACGACGATGCCCACCAGTATGGCGGAATCGACCATGTCACCGGAGATATGCGCACCTTCGGGACGGTCTACTTCAGCGGAAGCGGAAGGGGCATTCTGTGGGGAACGAGTACGAACTAGCTAGCTGCGCCGTGGGCTGGGTTCGATGCGTGATTTTGCGTGTGCCTAAATGACCAACAGTAAATCAATCCTGGAAAGTCGGCATTGAGAACCCGCAAGAAATTGGCCTCAGGTTCTGTGTGATGGCCGGTAACTCACTTGCGCTTGTCTCAGTCCCATTTCACTGCGCCAAATTCATCATTTACTGGCGATCGATCTGACGAGTAGCATGTGTCCTCACGATGCACTGGACTCGTTTTGTTTTCGCGGTTATCGGCGCGGGGATTGTAAGTTCGATGACGGATTGGTTTTTCGCTGGCGACTGGATTCACAAGCGATTCACCTATCCAGAGATCTGGCGCAAGGGCCCCGAAACCAGGGCGATCATTGTTTCGAGCGCGTTGCCGTTCGTGACGTGCGCTACGTTCATGGTTCTGGCTCGATGGCTGGACGTCCACTCGCTGGTCACATTGCTCGAACTTTCCCTCTTAATGTGGCTCATTGGGCCGCTCCCACTCATCCTGACCAATGCAGCGTTTATCAAACTTCATCGGGTATTTGTCGCCCTCTACTCAGTGGGTTGGCTCGTGAAGCTCGTGATTGCTGGCCTCGTAGCACATTGGCTGCTGCTTCCGGGCAGATAGTGGACTATGGGGAACCTGGCAACTTTTTGTCCTCAAGTTCACGATGGGCGGTGATTTGGGAACCAAGTTCCTTCAATGCCGACGAAATGGAGTAGACTCGGACGCACGCGAAGGTTGAGAAAGAACCGAATGAATATTCAAACGTTGATCGGCGCGCTGATTGCTCTCATCTCGATATCCCTGGCGCAACTTGCAAGAATGCAATTAGGCAAGTCGTTTTCGGTGACCCCAAAAGCAAAGGACCTGGTAACGCACGGTCTTTACTCGCGAATACAAAATCCGATGTATTTGTTTCTGGACTTTGCCATCTGTGGAATTGCGCTCGCGGTCCATCATTGGTCAGTGTTGCTGCTCCTAGTCATCTTGGTGCCCCTACAGATTAGAAACTCCCGCAAGGAAAGCGCTCTTCTACATGAAAAGTTCGGCGAACAATTTGAGATGTATCGTCGAGACACATGGATCTAATACTGCGGGTGTGCGTGTCCAGGCTCGCGAAGCTCCCGCGGCTCCTCGAACGATGAGGCTCCTTGTTGTGCTCAACTACCAGCCAGAGGTGCGCCGCCGGCGCACTATTCCGTTCGCAAAGCCTGCATCGGATCGATCCTGGTGGCGCGGCGTGCAGGCAACCAGGCAGCGACGATGGTCATGCATGCAACGGCGATATTGCGATGGCGATAGCCGTAGGATCGAGCGGGCTAAGGTCATAGAGCAGACTCTTCAGGAAGCGCGTGGAGCTGAGGCAATAGGCAATGCCGATGGCGAGTCCAACCAGCAGCAGCAGAATGTACTCGCGCAAGATCATCCAGAGCAGCCTCGCGATTGCGCCCCCAGGGCGAGACGGATGCCCAATTCGCCTGTTGCGCCGCGCTACGGAATAGGACAGCAAGCCGTAGATTCCGATGCATGAGAGAAACACAGCCAGGATTCCGAAGAAACCGGAGAGCCGGGCGATCAGCGATTGTGTGGCGATGGAGCGGTCGACCTGCTCGAGAAGAGCTGCTTACGGTATTGACGAGGATATTGGAGTTGATCTCAGTGATGGCCGCGCGAGTTCGGAAGACGATCTCCTGGCGGTTTGCGCCGGGAGCGTGCGCACTATAAAGTTGCCGAAGAAGCCGGGGCTTTGGCTGCAGGGAAAGTAAGCAGCCATTTGCGAGCCCTCGTCGAGAGCAAAGTATTTGGCGTCCTTCACCACGCCGATGATTTCGATTTCGCCGACATGGTCGGGCATTTCTCCGATGCCGAAGTGCTGACCAATGGCCGAGCGGTTCGGGAAAAAGCGGCGCGCCATGGTCTGGTTGATGACGGCCACCTTGGGCGAGTTCTGCAGGTCTTGCGAGTTGTAGGTACGGCCCTTCAGCATGATTGGAATGCCCATGGCGGAGAAGAATCCGTTACCGGTGATGTTGAAAGTTGACCGTTTCGCCGTTGACGGGCGTTCGTGGAATGCCCTGGAAGAGAACTTGATCGGACCATGCGCCGTCATTGAATGCAAAGAAAGCGAAGCTGTCGGACTGCACGCCGGGGATGGCGCTGCACGCGCTGCTTCAATCTGCTCCTGCAGCCGCACCGAGCGGATTTCGTCGGCGCCCTTGGGAAGATTGGCGGTGCTGGAATCGAGCGTGAAGAGGAATGCGTTGTGCGGGTCGAAGCCCGTATCGACATCGTAGAGGTGAACAAGGCTGCGGACGAAGAGTCCGGCGACGACCATGAGCAATACGGAGAGCGCGACCTGGCCGACGATGAGAGAACGAGCCATGACGCCGCGCGTGGAGACAGAAGAGCTGCCGCGGCCATCCTTGAGAGCGGGCGTGAACTCAAGATTGGTGGACGCGCAATGCCGGAAGGGTGCCGAACAGAAGCGCGCGTAACAACCGTGAGCCCGAGCGTAAAGGCAAGCACGCTCAAATCCGGGCCTGAGGCTCAACGGCACCGGATCGGGGCCGGGCGCAGCCATGTTGAGCAGCATGCGCTCGATTTCCATGCGAGCACGATACCTGCCCGCGGCCGCCCCACAAAGACAAGAACGCGGACTCGGTAAGCAGCTGAAACACAATGCGCCGCCGCGAGGCGCCGAGAGCCATGCGCACGGCCACTTCGCGCGTACGCGCAACGCCGCGGGCGAAGAAGCATGTTGCCGATATTGGCGCAGGCGATGAGAAGCACCAAGGCGACAATCGCCATAAGGATCTGAGCGGTAATGAAAACGCGTAGCGCAGGGGAGAGACTCCGCGGCTTCGCCGGGGTAAGCTCGGACACTCGCGTGGGCCAGATCATGCGAGGTGTTTTTGCGTAGGTTGCGGCTCCAGATAGCCGCGAATGATCTGCTTGAAAAGGAGATTGGTTTCGGCACTGGCCTGGGTTGGAATAACGCCCGGTTTGAGCCTTCCGATTAGATCTAGCGATTGATAGAGCTTGCTTCCGATGGCGTCTCCCGCCGGGACGCGGGAAGTCCTTCTCCATCGAGAGCGGAATCCAGAGATCGGCGGATTGGCCGACGGTGATACCCGAGAATCCGGGCCTTGCCACGCCCACCAGGGTGTAATCGTGTGATCTGAATACGGACGACTTTGCCGAGCGCGGCGGGATCTCCATTGAAGTGGCGCTGGAACCAGGCGTAGCTGGCAACCGCGACCGGGCCGGCGCCGGGGGCGCTGTCATCGGATCCATCAATCGCGCGGCCGAGAAACGCCGGGACCCCGAGAACGGAGAAGTAACTGCCGGAGATGAGATTGATGTGGATAGTCTGGTAAGCCCCGCCTGCAATCGAGGCCTTCGTCTCGATTGGAGAGCTGTCTACCGCGGCGATTCCGGAAAACGAGGTATCTTTCTGGGCAAAGTCATGTAGGAACGCCTTGGAAAACAATTCCATGGGCCCGTCCGGAACTGAGAGCGTGAGACCCTGCGCCCTGCCGTCGCCGAATAACTGCAGTTCCTCGGGATTGTGCACCGGCAAGGGGCGGAGGAGGATGGCGTTGAGCAGTGTGAAGATGGCAGTGTTGGCTCCTATGCCCAGGGTCAGGGAGAGAATGGCAACAATGCTGAAGCCGGGTGAATTCCTGATTTGGCGAACACCATACCGGATGTCCTGCACCATCGATTCCACCCACAACGTGCCCCGGCTCTCGCGGCAATCCTCTTTAATCTGCTCGATGCCGCCGAACTCGAGTCGGGTGAGCCGACGGGCCTCATTCTCTGAAGCGCCGGACCGGATCTTGTCGGCAACTTGCGACTCGAAATGAAACCGCAGCTCTTTGTCGAGATCGCGCTCTAAGCGTTTGCGCCCGAAGAGGCTCCGGAGCCAGCTCATGAAGTTCCCTCCGCTGTTTCTTTGAGAATGAGGCCCACCACGCCGGTGAGGCGTTTCCAGTTATCGGTCTCTGCTTCGAGGTGTGCCCGGCCTTTGACGGTGAGTTCATAGAACTTCGCTTCGCGTCCGGTCTCGGACGGCTGCCAGTTGGCGGTGAGCAGTTTTTTATATTCGAGGCGATGGAGCGCCGGATAAAGCGACCCCTGCTGGACCTGCAGGGCCTCGCGGGACATCTGTTGAATCCGCTGGGCGATGGCGTAACCGTGGATTGGGCCGAGCGCAACAACCCTCATGATCAGAAGATCGAGAGTGCCCTGAGGAAGATCAAATCTGCTTTCAACCTTCTTCATACCTATGGCTTCTACATATACGCCCGGAGGTGTAGAAGGTCAAGGTATTTCAAATCCACTTTAGATTTTTACTGGGAATAGCAATCGGACTGTTGAAATTGGTCTGTGGTCGCGTTGTGGACGATGGGGAATGTATGGTCCGCCGCCGTTTTGCAAGTGAAACATGAGGAGACAGAATTGGTCTGCGCGAATGTATCCGGCCTTAATTGGAGTAGCGATCTCCTGGCCTGAATGGAATGCGCTGCACCCTCGTCCTATTTAGTTGGTCTGCCTTGGGAGGCATTTCCCCATCACAGGTTTCGAGAGCGCCGGGATCGACCGTTTTTGCCATCTCATGGTTCGCCAGCAAACCTGGCAGGAATCTCAAAAGTCAAATCCGTCGTCGTCGTTGGTCTGCAAATGTGGGAATCGCTTCAGCGATTTCCAAGCCTGGCGTTTTGTGCCAGGCGTCATGTGCAGGCCATCAGGCTGCTGCTGTTTGTGCCTTCAGCTGCGGCCGATATGCCTCTCCTTTCCTCAAAACTGCCCAAGCGATACGCGCCATCTTGTTGGCCAGAGCGACTGCCGCCACCTGAGGTCGCTTGCGCGTTGCCAACCGGTCCAGCCAGGCACTGAGGACGGGATCCTGCTTGGTCCTGCATTGCAGCACCGCATGTGCTCCTTGCAGGAACAGTTTTCGCAGATACTTGTTACCACGCCTCCCGGTCCCGGTGAGCTTCTGCTTGCCTCCGGTGGAGTGTTCTCCGGGAACCACGCCGAGCCAGGCGGCAAATCCTCGTCCCATTTTGAAAGCTGCCCCGTTGCCGACAGCTGCGATCGTTGCCGTAGCGATCGTCGGCCCGATTCCGGGGACCGTTAACAGGTGTTGGCCTACTTCCTACCGGTGATAGAAGAAGTACTGGAAACAAAAGTCGGTGAAGAGTACTTTCAATACGCTCGGCTAAAACTCCAAAGGCTCCGCACCTCGTGAAAGCGTCAGCGCGGTTGTGCTGGCTACAATCGAATGCCCCCACTGAGCGTTATGCCCCCACCTCTGGTGAATCCAAGTACAATTTATTGTCAACTACCGAGTTGCCGACTTAACCGGCCAATCGCTGCCCACTTTGATTCAGGAGATTTTGAAGGTTTTTATTTTGGTGAGGATCTTAGTGAGGCGATTTGAGAGTCGGTCGAGTTGGTTCTTGGAAGCGCCGTCGGGGAGTGAGCGGCGGAACATCTCCATGACATGCTGAGCAGCGATGAGTGCCTCGCGCACGGCGTCCAGGCCGGTCTTGGCGAGGGGAGAGGTTTTGGGTTGGGGAGGCAGATGCCTTGGGTGTTCACGGGCGAGATGGAACTCGCGTTGAAGATCGGTGAGGGCCACATCGATGTAGCGCATGGTCATTCCCGGATCGGAGTGTCCGAGCAGTTTCATCAGGACGGGGAAGCTGATGCCGGCGCGCAGCATCTGTGTTGCATAGGTGTGGCGAGTCTGGTGGGGGACGATATTGGTGGGCAGATCGAGTGAGTGGCAGACCCGATGGAGGTAGTCGCGGAACTGACGAACCAGGGCGACCTTGGATCCGGGTCTTGCCAGGAGCCATTTGTCGGGTGGCAGCGGGTCGAGCGAGCGGAAGAAGCGCAGGCGCTGCACCAGTTCACAGACGAAGGCGTCGACGGGGACCATGCGTTCGGTCTGGAGTTTTCCCAGAGGAACGTGGATGGCCCACTGATTGGGGCCGGTAGAGCGCAGACAGTCATAAGCTAAGTCGATACCTTCGCCGATGCGCATACCGGTGTGACGGAGCAGGAGGAAGACATTTGCGCCGAGATCATTGCGGCGGCGGAACTCCTCCTGCAGGCGCTGATCCTGCTCGTCGGTGAGCGGTCTTGGCATTCTCTGCGGAGCGCGGGGAAGATCCTCCCGGCGAAGCATGTGCGCCATCTCTGGTTTCTGATGGGTTCTGGCCAGTTCATATAGGACTGAACGCAGCGCGATGAGCCGATTGATATAGGAAGCTGTAGCCAGAGGTGGAGTCCTTGCGCGCAGGTGTGCCATCCAGCCGAGGATGTGGGGATCGCGGCTCAGCTGATCGAGGTTCTTGACCTGGGGATGATGAGCCCCGAGATAGGTGAGGAAGTTGCGCACTGTGCCGCGGTAGTGACGGGTGGTGTCATATTTAAGTGCAGCGCAGAAGGAGTCCACAGCGCGCTGGAAGTCGGTGGCCAGAGGATGGCGCAGCGGCGGCTGGCGGCGCATCACGAACCATTTCCCTTCAGAGGCCGGACGCATTTGGCAACCGCGCGGGTGTACTCGAGGTAGACGTCCTGCGGAGTGACGTGGACGTAGCGCAAGGTAGTTTCGATGTCGGCATGTCCCATCAGTTGCATCAGTGCGGGCAGGCTCATGCCGGCACGCACCATGTCACAGGCGAAGGTGTGCCGGAAGCGATGGGGGTTGGCTATTTCGACGCCGGTAGTGCGGCGATGATGACGGAACAGGGACCGCAGTCCAGCCGGAGTCATGCGCTGTCCGCGCGCCGGCCCTTTAAGAACTACGAACAGCGCCGCCGCGCAGGGATCAGGCCGTTCGAGACGCAGATAGTGGTCCAGCAGTTCGGTGGTTTCCGGAGCCAGGGGAAGAAGTCGCAGCTTGTTGCCCTTGCCGCGCACACGAAGCTGGGCTTCGGACAGCAGCACGTCGTCGCAGTTCAGGGCGATCACTTCGGCCGAGCGAAGTCCTTGCATCAGCATCAGACCTACGATGGCCAGATCGCGCGCGTTGCGGAAGCTCTTCCAGAAGCGCGCCACTTCGTTGACCGACAGGGGCACGATGTTGAGCTTCGCTTCCCGGACACGCAGCCTGCTGATGGCCAACGCAGGACGGCTCAGTCCCATCGGCTTGCGGTGCAGGAAGGCCTGATGATAGCCATGCGCCACCTGAGAGGGAGCGTCAGGGAACTCATTGCGGATGGCGCGGTCGGCATCGGCTACGCGGTCATTGATGGTCGAGGCCGCGGGGCGCGGTTCAAGACCGGACTGGAAACGCAGATAATCGAGCAGCGTCGATGCGCTCAGATGCTTGCGGTCCAGTTCCGCAGTGCGATGTTCCTGGTGCCACCAGCGCAGGAAGTGCAGCAGGTTGTAAGCATACGTGCGCAGACTGGTATCGGCCACCCGGCGCACATACTCGCGGTCGAGGAAGTGATTGATCCAGGCGACTTCCTTTCCGCTGCGTTGTTCGACGACCCGGAACGGACTCTGCGCTCCGTGGCGGTTCTTCAGATGGATGATCTGGAACTTCATGGCTGTGCGTCCTTGAGAAGCGACTGGAACTGTTGGGCATTGCCGCCTGAGAGGAAAAACGAGTTGGGATCCTGTCCTGCCGGCAGCAACACGTGGCAAGCGCAGACATCACGCGTCTGTAGTCGCTCGATCAGCTGTTGCGCTGCCCGCTGGCCGCTCTGGTTCTGATCGCTATCGAAGACCACATAGACGCTGCGCCGGCCTTCACACAGTTGATCGAACTGGTCGGGATTCAGATGCGTGCCCAGCGAACAGGTCACGTTCGCGAAACCGGCCTGGCGCAACACCGCATAATCGAACAGGCCTTCGACAAGGATGATCTCCCCGGCGTGCCGGACCTTCTCCCAGGCATACAGTCCGCCCTTGGAGCCGGGCAGAAAACGATGCGCGAACCCAGTGCCGATGCTGCGGCCGTAGAGATTAACCATGTGCTCGTCCTGCCGCAACGGAAACACCATGCGCTGATAGAGAGCATCGGCGCCCTGCGCGTTGATCAGTCCGGTTATACGCAGCAGATCGAACGAACAACCTTGTGCCGTTAGATAACGGCGCAGCTTGCCTCCCGCGGCATAGCCGATGCCCAGCTCGCGGATCAGAGCCGGATCATGAACTCCGCGTGCGCGAAGATAACTCATCGCCTCGGCCGAGAGATCCAGTTCGTGCTGATAGAAGCTTGCTGCCTGCTCGAGTAGTGTGCTTCGATCTACATGCTGGTCGGTCTGCTGATCCAGACATGCCAGGCTCTGAGGAAACGAAAGCCGCCGCGACAACTGCACGAAACGGATCAGGTCTCCGCCCTGACCGCAGCCATGGCAGTAGAAAACATTTTTGCGCGTGTTCACATAGAACGACGGCTGACTCTCTTCGTGCAGCGGACAGAGGCCGACATACTCCCAGCGGCCGGCAGGCCGGCCCTTCCACTGGTGCTGCTCGAGATAGTCCAGCAGCGGCAATCGCCGCCGCGGTGTTCCGGCTCCTTCGCCCACAGCGCGTTTTGTCTCCGCAACCCAGTCTGCGTCGACTCCTCTGCGCTTCCCAGGCAAGGATGGTGGGCGAAGCACTTTTTCTAAAGACGCAGAGGCCAGATCCGTTGCAAAGCCAGAACCATCCAGGGCAGCGGCTCTATCCGCGCATCGGCCTGCCGGCCGCACTTCAGCCAGCGCGCTATCCGAACCACAGCCTCACGCAGAAACGAAGCTGCCGGCTGAGAACCATCCAGACCGGTTGACCAGCGCCGCATCGTAGAAGCATCCGGCACCCGATCCGCATCCTTCAGCTTCGGCGAGGCCTTCTCCCACGAACAGTGCTCCTCAAAGCGACGCTGCAACGCCTGACCGCGGGCCAGCAAACTGAAATGCGTGTAAGGAAGTGAAAACAGCGGCAGGAAGGTGAACGTCATCCCGCACTGAGAGCAGACGCCGCGCCGGATTCCGATCCAGTCGTGATATTCGTCGTGCGCCTGTTTCCGCCGCCGCCCGTGGCCCACAATCGAGTCCTTTTCGCAGAACGGACATCGGCGTAAGATGATCTGGTCACAGTCGTCGGCCCAGCGGGCAGACAGCTGTTCCAACGGGACGCACACCGTGACAAAGAGGATCGTACCTCACACGGGTCTCGCTTCCTGCTTTCGATCCGTCAAGATACTGGGCAGGAAGCGGGGCCCCGCCTCCTGAAGAAAACTTCATCTGAAAGAAAATATACCTTCTTACTGAATGCCCTTACCCTCGCTCTACGCGATATTGGCCGGTAAAAACCGACCACTCGCCCCGAATCGCAAAAACAACATCTCCATTCGCAGTGATCCCAGAGTGATACTGTGGCTTATTAGCTACTTAACAGATTGAAGAGGAGAACATGGTCTGCTTCGTTGTGGCAACGACACATGCGTCTATGCCGCAGAACATCGACTCGCAGAACGATCTTCGATATTTCAGCTGGATTCTCTTTGTCCTCGTGTGTCTCATTTACAGTGCCTTCGTTTTCAGCGGCGAACTTTCCAAGGATGGTCCGCTCATCTTCTCAAAACAAAATGCTCGTTCGCTCCGCGAGGTGCTTCTATCTCACTGCGCTTTCCTCGTCATTCTGTTCTGTCTGATGCGCATCTTTAACTCGCTTGTCCTTGTTCTGCCGTATTGGATGACGGACACATGGGTCCTTCACGGGACCAGATGGTCTGTTGCTGATGTCCTCTTTACCGCTTTCGCATCGATCATGGTTTACAGCGAGCGAAGGTGGTTGTTTGTCGAACCCGCGAAGTGACAAACGTAGATCGTCCTGAGTCACCGGCCATACAGAAGTTGAGGTCAATTTCCTGCCAAGTTCACGGTATACGGCACCTGCCAGAATGCCTCCTCTCACTTACTATTCGTAGACCTTTCCGGCGTAGAGGAATTGTGCGAACTGCTGCCAAGGGTTGGCATTGGTGTTCTTCTGCGCCTCAACGAAGTCGCTGTCATCTGCCCATGCGACAGCCGCTTCCAGATACGTTTCAATGCTGCCGTTCTCCCATCCGTTTGCGCCCGGCCCAAAAGGCGGAGATGAGCGTTCCTTTTCCTTTCTGACCTCATCTTCCCTGTCTGCTACTAGTTCTCTGACGAAGTTTAGAAATGTCTCCGCGTCTTTTACGGTTTCGATTGCTTCATGCAATTCCATCTCTGTCCTCTTGAAACGTTCTCTGACTAGAATAGGGCTGTTTTCAGTAACGGGGTCGAATCACCGGCAACCCTCACTTTGAGGCCAACAAATTGTCAGCTTCCATCGCCGTCAACACACCCTTCGTTCGGAGACAGGCTTAGAATTACGAGCGATGTGGCACACTCGGATTTCCAAGCCGTACACGGGAGGCGGAATGAAAAAGCTGGCATTCGGCATCATCGGCTTGCTCGGTCTGTGTTGGCTATCCCTTGTATGTTGGGGAGGATGGGTTAACGCTCACCGAATTGTGGCGGGGACTGAAAATCAGTCCCAATTCCTCAGAAGCTATAACCCCACCTCTGTCGTTACGAAATTCCAATATGATGCGGGATCCCACAGTAGCGAAGGAAAGGGCTTCAGATCAGGAATCAGATCCATTCGGCACAATGCGGAGTTCGTGCCAAGGTTCATCATGTGGTCAAGCCGAAAGCAAGAGTTGCTGAATGCTCTGCGCGAAGACATCCTGCTTCGGCTCGGAAGCACCGGCGCGAAGGTGGTCTCCGCCCACGACGAAGCAGACGGGGGATTCACGTACAACTATGCTGCGCGTAACAGCACAGGCGCGATTTCAGTGAAGGCTCCTGTCCACGACCCCGGGGTTCATCGGCACTTCCAATTAGCACCTGGACTGGACGACATATCAGTCGACATCGCTTTGCAGGAGACATGGACGCGACCGGTGAGTGAAACGAAATGGTGGATGGCTGCGGTTGAATGAGCACCGTCGAAAGATCGACTGTGTCCTTCTGGGAGCATCACCGGCCATGAGGACACTGAGAGCATATTCTTGCCAGTTTCTCCATCGGCGACACGCCAAGGATGGTCGCCGAACCGCGCGGCAGCGCGATAAGGGCAGACAAATGAACGGCCCAACTCATTGGAGATGTAGGACGCTTCCATGGTTTGTGGGGGCATTATTAGTGTTGGCTTGCAATGTCTGTTTGGGACAGGGTTCGATTCCTGATCGTCTCCCGGAACTGAAGTATCCGCCGATTGCAAGAGCTGCCCGAGTTCAGGGTGACGTCATCGTCAGTTTCCGGCAAGCACTGGACGGTAGCACTGTCGATGTGACGCCAATCTCAGGCCCCGCAATGCTCCAAGGTGTCGCGGTTGAAAATGTGAAGGCCTGGCGCTTCGCACCACCCTCTGGGCCTACCGGCCAAGTTTTCAGAGCCATATTTCATTTTCAGCTCAATCCGCCTGATGATGGCTTCGATGAGTATCAGCCAGCAACCAAGGTGGAATTGGATGGGGCTGGGGACGTTCGGGTACTTTCGATCTTTACGACAGGCCTCCAACGGCTGAAATGTCCGTCGGCTGCCGAGCGCGAATTGCCACCAGCTGTGATAAGCGGTGACTTTGTCGAGTTGGAGCGTTGGAACGAGATTGTGAGAGTCGGCGCGGATGGCTCGGTCACGTGGAAATTTGGGAAGACATCGCACAGAGGACAAATTACTCTCGCTGAAGCGAAGTCGCTTCTGGAGCAGTTTCCCACTCACTCTGTTTGGAACCTGTGCGAGAACTACTATCAGGCCGGACTCATGGATGGCGGTGGGAGTTCGTTCAAAGTCCGTATCGGTGGAAGAGAGAAAAGCGTAAGTGAATATGGCGATGTCGCGCCGCCGATCTTCAGGGAGGTTGAACTCAGTGTCGACGCCACCGCGAACACTCACCGATGGAGGCACGGTGATCCGGCAACCGAGAGCATCATCGAGATTACCTGGGAAGACCTTCCCAAGCCGGGCAAGACGAGGCTCATGGACGCCGCGCAGCGTGGAGACGACGCAGCTTTCCGGACCGCGTTGGCCGAGGGCGATAGGTTGACCGATGTTGATGCGAGTGGCTGGACACCTCTAATGTATGCGGCCGGTTCCTACAGTAATTCAGAAGAGAGCGAAATCCTAAAAGCAGGCGCAAACGTGAATGCGCGATCCAAGCGAGGTGAAACAGCACTAATGGCCTCTGCCGTTACGGGCATGGCGGATGAGGACCTCCTAGAATCGGGAGCCAACGTGAATGCTGCCAACGATGTGGGGATGACAGCGCTTATGTTGCTGGCCCAGCGCGGGAATGCAGACGAAATTGCGATCCTGCTGAAGGCCGGTGCCGATGCTCGAAAGAAAGATGGGGCTGGGCGGACGGCCATGGACTATTTGAATGCCGCAAACTGCGGGCACCCGATCGTAGAGCAGAAAGATCCTCAATGGATGACCATAGGGTACTCGAGATGCAATGCGCTGGATCTGGACGACTACAAGAAGGCAAAGCAACTGCTAACAAAGGCAGGCGCACGGGCTTCGGCAAAGCATTCTGTCGCTCACTGAGTCAGTCACCGGCCACCATCGCTTTGAGGTCAAAAACTTGTCAACTTCTCCATCGCCGACAATTGTCCCGCACAATTGTCCCGCAACGTTCCGATATGACCCCTTTTGACCGCCTTAACCTGCTATTGCTGCTCAAATTGCGCGATATGATGAAGTCGCAATTCCAAATCGAGCGGACGTGCAAATCATGTCGAATCGAAAAGATGCCGAAGCGATCCGAGCGCGAGAAGAGATGCAGGCAATGCGTATACGAGATGGCCTGCAAAAAATAAGGCCGCATTTCGGCTGGACCTTCGGAATTGTTTCTTTCACGCTGCTTGGTTTTTCTCTACTTCATTTCTATTCCAAGTTGATCAGAGACGGCGGACTGGCTCGTCTTGACAGCCACGAGGGTTGGAGAACGCTCATCGTGTGTTGCGTCCTGTTTGGTGCAGGGCTTGTGTTTGCCATGGCATGGTGGACCACGCGAAAAGCAAGACAGCCACAGCGAGCATGGGGAATCGCGGCGAGCCTGTTGAGTTTCGCATTGCCACTATTTGCCTATATCTCTGGTAAGCCAATGAGAATCTCCGATTGGGAGATCATGGCATACGGCGCTCTTGCTTTATTCATCTACGGTTGGCCAGATCGCTGGTTTAAACCAAGGCGAACACCGCCCAACTAAACGAGCACTCGACGGCGCCGTGAGCCAGTCACCGGCCACTATCGCTTTGAGGGCAAAAACTTGACAATCTACCATTTCCCACCGCAACCCCAATGAACCAGTCAAGCAGTTAGACCCAACGTGGTTCTACAGGATCATTTGTTCATGACCCCGATTTGAATGTGTCTTTCGATTAGCGAAACCAGGAAGGCTGATGAAAAGAGAGGCGGCGTCAGCCGCCCCGAAGCACTAGGAGTGTGCGATGAAGAAGAGGTTCCAACCAATTCATCGACAACCTGGAACGGATATTTCATACCACAAAGGTGGTACATGAACAGGAGTCGATCTTGTCATGACGCCTGTAGGGCTGAGCGAGCATTTGGCCGATTCCCACTTGCCGACGACTCTCTCAGAATTGAAAATTGGACGGCTTTTTATTTGAAATCGGTGCGAACTCACGCTGGCATTTGAGTGTCTTGGGCCATTGAGTTTACTGATGGCCGACCTCTGTAAACGCAGAAGTAGTAGATTAGCGCCCCCATGCCACTAGTCGGTATTAGCAGAAGCATCCACAACACCTTCGACCAAACCCGCATTTTCCTGGTGAAGGCACAATCCCACATCATTCCGAACCACAGCACGATCATGCCGACTCCGAAGAAAGCGCCAATAAGGGCAAAAGGCAGCAAGGCGAGGTTCGACCATGTTTCGAGCATCGTGTAGAAGGGGTTTGTCCGAAAAGCGACAAAAATCACATTCAAGGCCAAAAGTAAGCCGAGTAGAGAAATGGTGCCCACAGCTACAACTCGGTAAAAAGCTCGAAGCATATTCGCCCGCCACGATGAAAGGAATTCTTTGATAGATGTTAGCCCACGCTCTGCGTTCGGAGCGGATCACCGGCGACTGTCACTTTGAGGACAAGAATTTGTCTGTTTCCGCCTCGATGTTGCATTGGCAGGAGTCAAGAGGGCCTGCTGTCAACGCGTCCAACCGCTCTGCGTAGCGGGCGGATGCGGATACAGCGATCCCGTTCCGGGTTTGCGCAGTGCCCACAGATCATCAACCACATGCGAAAGTGCCTGATCGAAGTTTCTGTCATGCGTTTTCTGCAGGATTGCGATTTCAATGGGCTCCGTGATGGTCCAGAGCACAAAGTGAGTCTTCCTGTCGTAAATCGTCAGCTTGAGGAATGGAAGTGCGTCGGCACTGCCGAGTTGTTTCGACATGTGGATTGGTCCCATCGGCGCCGAAAGATGGATCTCCAGAACCAGATCTGCTTGACCCGGATCGTCGATCACCTCAAGAGTGTGTGCATCGCGAAGGGCCCTTATGAATGCGAAGTAGCCTCTGTTCGGATCCCCGGAGAATGGCTCCGGGAACAACCCTGCATCGGAACCACCGTTCGATACGAAAACTGACTTAGCATTCACGATTGCCGCTGGCACTCCGCTCGACCCCGATCCAGCAAATTGACCCATCAGAGCCTGACTCAGAAACATCATGAATACCGCCGCCTGCGCTATCCTCCACCCCAAATTCGATGACATGGTAGGTTTCTCCTACTGTTGCCCTTTAGACGTGGATATCCAGTTGTCGGTTCTGTGTCGCATTTTGCGTTCGGGGCAGATCGGCGAATCATTCACTTATTTTAGTTATCTCCGGCGGCAACCGCCTTTTTGGTCGCTTGCTCATCGCCGCTGCTGTTGCGTTATCTGGTAGCAAAACGCAGTCGGCCGAATGAACGGAAAGTGTAAACTTTGCGTATTTTTCGTCTCAAAGCGACAGTTGCCGACTACCCGCTCGGAGCCAATCGGGAGTAACTCGGAGACGAGTTTCAAGTGATCCTCTGAACTTTTCAGGCGCAATCTTAGTGGAGTTTAAAAAAGACGTTGATGGTTGTTTGCACTTCCACCGGCTGTCCGTTAAGCAGATAGGGACGATAGCGCCACTGCTGAACCGCTTGCATTGCTGCTCCTTGGAGGATTTCGGGGCCGGCGAGGGCTTTGAGACTTCGTACTGAGCCGTTCTTGCCGATGATCCCCTGCAGTGTCACCACTCCTTCCACGTGAGAGTTTCTTGCTGCGCTGGGATAGTCCGGAGCGACTTTGTATTCCAACATTCCTTCAGAAACCGCGCCAGCAACTGTGATTCGTAGTGCTGCTGGGACTGCACCTGCAGGTGGAGTGAAGACGGCTTCTTCCGACGGGTCAAGAACTGTAGCTGCTTCGACATGGAGCGTAACGATTACTTTGCCGTTGTGCGTGATCTTCATCTCCCCGGCGATGGCGCGGTCTTCGACTCGGAGATGACGGTTATGGAAAGTTTGATCAGCAGTTGACGGTCGGGCCGCAACGCGCAAAATCGGGTCGTCTGTGTTCAAACAGTATGCGGAATTATCTGCAGGCGCGCCAGAAGCAGATGCTGAAGGGATAACGCAAATAAGCTTCACACTTCCTGAATCAAGCGGTTTGGTCGTATATGTCGTGTGTTCGATGACTACGTCGTCGGGCAATGGATGGACCAGGTTGTTTCGAGCAACCAGCAGGATGTCGGGCGCATCTTGCGCACCTGCAATCAGAACCCCTTTCTTGCTGCCGTATGCGCTTTGTGAAAACGCTTTGCCAGTGAATGTGCGTTTGAACTGAAATGCGCTGGCCCACGATTCCTCGTATGTGCCTTCGTCGGTGACAACGCCCTGCTCATCGAATATCTGAAAGGCAGCCTTGATATGCCACGGTTTGACATCGGGAGCGGCGAGGTTGTTGAGCTTGGATGCGGCAAGCATCAGGGCTTTCGGATCGGATGCCGGAGTTGAAGGCTGTTGCGCATGACATATAGCAACCCACGCAAAACCACACCAGATATATAAAACGACCGATTTACGCATGGCGGAACGATATCAGTCGTATTCCGCGAGGACAAGTTACCCTACGCCCTCTGAGCGTCAATCCGCACGCCACTGCGGGCGATAACGCAGCCAGACGGCGATGAATCCGGCAAAGGTGAAAGCAGCTAAAGGCCCGCGCCATCGTCGCACGCGATGAGACGGAGGCCCGTGACTAGATCGACCGAAGATCACTAATGGAAAGTCAGGTTCTCGAAGGTTTTGTGACGTAGCCAACATTCCGAGTGAATAACCGGGAATGGTGACGTTGAGATCAAAAACTTGTCAAGTTCGCAGTTGCCGACCATCCGACAATTGAATCGAGTTTCGTTCTATCCGGCAGGCCGCGCGTGAAAGTACCAGGCCGTTACTCAGAACCTTCGCAGCTTCATCTGCTTGAAACAACTGCGAAGAATCACTGCAACGCAAAAGAGGATCGCGAGAAGCAAATATGAGGCAAGGAAGAAATCTGCAAGCTCCGGAAACAGGAGCCTTCCGATGAAGTCCCAAGGATATTGGAATATCGACACGCCGACGCCAAGGAGCAAAACCAAGCGCGGATTAGGAGCATATCCTTGCAGATGAAGAAGCTGTCGTCCCAGAAAGACGAGAAGTGCTACCCCGCAACCAATGACGACAGTGAAGAGAATGAATTCCGCACACAAACTCACGAACGCCCTATTCCAGTGTCCCATCTCGGTTTTATCTACGTCGTGGAATACGTAAACCGAGAGAGCAGAAGTGGAGAGAGCTGTGCAGAACATTCCCAACATCAGGATGAGAATCGCTCGTCGCATGCTGTTGTGGAAACCAAGTATATCGAATGCGGGGCCCCCACACCGTTTCGAGGGCGTGGCACCGGCAACATGGACACTGAGGTCAATAACTTGCCAGATCCCGACCGGGGAGGCTGGAGGGCTTAATGAGAGCCACACCCTCAGCCCAAGCGATGATGCTGCTTAAGCTGCCCTGGCCGTGGGGGGATTTCGTTGTACGGTGTGGGGGCATAACTCTGTACTGCGTGGGGGCACATCGTTACATCAAGTGGGGGGATTCGTTGTAATCCGCAGTTGTTTACACATCTACTTACTAGACCGGAGTGGCGTCAGGTTAGTCCTGAGGTTTAGGTCTAGCCCATACCTCGAAGCTCAGGTTTTGTGTCTACTCGTGGTGGTCATTTTGCTACGGCCTAGAGATCTCACTGACTGCATGCTTCGAAGCACGCCTTCGGCGTGGATGATAAGCAAAGACCAAAACCGCCGCGCTTACAGCGCGGGATGATTCTCTGAATCTCCTAGCCTCTCTAATCACAAGCACAGGATAAGTAGAGTTGGTATCTGCATTGATATTCCCGAAAGGACAATATGGAGCAGGAATGATCCTGCTCCATGGTAAAAGTAATAAAAAGTTCCTAGCTGCATCCCGAGGTCGAGCCGCAGCTCATGCAGCGGTAGCAGCTTCCATTGCGGACCATGATGGCGCCGCAGGTGGAGCAACTCGGTGCATCGCCCATTTCGTACATGCTCCGCATGGCCTCGGATGCATGGAACAGGCCGCGATCCTGCAATGTCGGACCGTGACTTGATGAGGCGGAAGCCGTGATCGACGATTGAGCGTCAGGTGGAATGCTGCCGCCCGGCGCCGAGGTGCTGCCCATTCCTCTATCCCTTTCCCGAAGGCGCGACATCTCTTCGGCCAGCCTGGAAAGCTGCTTGTGCGTTGCGGAATCTTCTTCCGCATGGACGTCAGGCAGAATCGTCGGTGACTCCGGCAGCGGCGCGGCCTGCGGGGCGAGCCCTGCAAACAGCGTCAACTGTTCACCCGAGAGAAAGCGCAGATTCAGCCAGCGGAAGATGTAATCCATGAGGCTCTTCGCGTAGCCGATCTGCTCGTTGCCCGTCCAGCCCGATGGTTCAAACCGCGTGTGCGCAAACTTCTCGCACAGCACGCGCAGCGGAACTCCGTGCTGCAGTGCGAGCGAAATCGATGTCGCAAACGCATCCATCAGGCCGGATACGGTCGAACCTTCCTTCGCCATCTTGATGAAGATCTCGCCCGGCTGTCCCGTGGGATAGAGGCCCACCGTGATGTAGCCCTCGTGACCCGCGATCGAAAACTTGTGGGTGATGGAGGCGCGCTCCGCCTGCAGGCGGTGACGCACCGCGCGCGGGGGACCGTTCAGATCCTGCTGAATGGGCGTTTCCTCCAAACCGAGTGCCGCGGTCATCTGCGGCACCGAGGTCGCCCGTGCGATCTCTTCGAGAGCGCGCTGGAAGGCATTCGCAGTCGCGACCACCGATTTTGCTGTTACTTCCAGCTTCTCGCTGATCTTGGCTTCGAGCGTCTTTAAGTCCGTCTCCGCCGCCGGCTGTCCGGCCGCAAGCTGCGCCATCACACGCTGCCCTGCTGCGTCCACTGCCGAAGGTTCCTTCTTCGCATCCATGCTGGTGTTCAACGGCTGCACACCCTTCGATCCGTCGCGATAGATTGCAACAGCCTTGATGCCCTGGCGCCAGCTTTCCGCGTAGGCTTCCGCAACTTCTTCTACCGTTGCTTCATGCGGCAGGTTCACTGTCTTGGAGATCGCACCCGACAGGAACGGCTGCGTTGCTGCCATCATTTTGATGTGACCCATGTATTGGATGGATCGCGTTCCCTTGGCCGGCTTAAAGCTGCAATCAAACACGGCGAGGTGTTCCGGCTTGATGCCCGGCGCGCCTTCAATCGTTCCGGTGGCGTCGATGTAGCTGACGATGGCGTCGACCTGATCGTTGTTGTAGCCGAGCTTAAAAAGCGCGGCCGGAACCGTGTTGTTGACGATCTTGATCATGCCGCCGCCCACCAGCTTCTTGTACTTCACCAGTGCGAGGTCCGGTTCGATGCCTGTCGTGTCGCAATCCATCATGAAGCCGATCGTGCCCGTCGGGGCCAGCACCGTGGTCTGCGAGTTGCGATAGCCATAGCGCTCGCCATAGGAGAGAGCCATGTCCCAGCACTCGCGGCTGGAGTCAATGAGCGCCTCAAGCTGCGGAACCATGAAGGGCTCGCCGACAATGCGCGACTTGCCAATGTTGTTCACTTCGGCGCGATGCATACGAATCACGTTGAGGAACGGCTCGCGATTCACATAGAAACCGGGGCATGCTCCGCCCTGGCGTTCCACGCTCGCCGTAAGCGGGGTGGCTGACTTGAGCGACGGGCAATTTGCCGCCAGCACAGCCGACTGCAGATAAGCCTGCCCGCACATGATGGCCGTCAGCGCCGCAGCCAGATCGCGTCCAGCGGCCGAGTCATACGGCAAGCCGAACGACATCAACACCGCGCCGAGGTTCGCATAGCCCAGGCCGAGCGGACGGTAGTCGTGCGAGTTGCGCGCGATCTTCTCGGTTGGATATCCCGAGTTGTCGACCAGGATTTCCATCGCCGTAATGACCACGGAAATTGCATGCCGATATTCGGGAATGTTGAAGGTGCCCGACGGCGAGATGAACTTCATGAGGTTGAAGCTCGCCAGGTTGCACGCCGAGTTGTCGAGGAACATGTATTCGCTGCATGGATTGGAAGCGTTGATGCGCGCCGTGTTCTTCGAGGTGTGCCACTTGTTGATGGTGGTGTCGAACTGAAGGCCTGGATCGCCGCACAGCCACGTAGCCTCGGCAATCTTGCGCATGATTTCGCGCGCCTTGTGAGTCTGGACCGGCGTACTTTCCTTCACACTCCTGGTCGTGAATTCGCCGTCGTTCTCATAGGCTCGCATGAACTCATCGGTCACGCGCACTGAGTTGTTGGCGTTCTGGAAGAAGATGGACGAGAAGGCCTCGGAGTCCGGACCCGATCCGTCATAACCGTTGCGGATCAAGGTGTGCGCCTTCTGCTCTTCCTTCGCCTTGCACTCGATGAAGTCGATGATGTCAGGATGCTCGACGTTCAGGATCGCCATCTTGGCCGCACGGCGGGTTTTGCCGCCGCTCTTGATCACGCCGGCAAACGCATCGAGTCCGCGCATGAAGCTCAGCGGACCGCTGGCCGTACCGCCGCCCGTTACACCTTCGTGGCTTGAACGCAGCGAGCTGAAGTTTGTACCCGTGCCCGAGCCGTACTTGAACAGGAGCGCTTCTGTGCGCGCCAGGTCCATGATGCCTTCCATCGAATCGTCGACGGAGTTGATGAAGCAGGCCGAGCACTGCGGGTTCTTGTAGCCTGTCGCCGCATGCACGACGCCGCCCGTCATCGGGTCCCAGTGCCAGTTCTGCCCCGCTGCAAACGGCTCCAGCCGGTCGCAGCCTACGTTGAACCATACCGGCGAGTTGAACGCAACCTTTTGCGTCAGCAGCATATGCGCCAGCTCATCGTGAAAGATTGCCGCGTCGTTGTCGCTGGCGAAGTAGCCGCCCGCAATACCCCAGTCGCGCACCGTCTCGGCCACGCGCGACACCAGTTGCCGCACGCCTGTCTCGCGCTCCGGCGAGCCGATGGTTCCATGCAGATACTTCGAGGCCACAATGTTGGTCGCGGTCATCGACCAGTCGGCAGGCACTTCCACGTCCTTCTGCTCGAAGATGGTGTTGCCCCGGCTGTCGGAGATCAGGGCAGTGCGACGCTCCCACTGCACGTCGTCGTAGGGGGACTTCCCCTCGGTTGAAAAACGGCGGGAAAATGTCAGGCCACCCTGGCTATAGGGAGCTTGCAGGGCTGGTGCGGTTGTCTGTTGAAGGTTGGCCTCGTTCATCGGTTCATCTCCATCGGCGAATTCTCTAAATACCTGTCCCTTGGTCTTAACGCAGCCAGAATTGGGGGGTTAAGTCGTGCAGCGAACGGAAAAACGGGGGCTTTTTCAGTACCGCGGGTTTTTCTGCTTTTGCGGTCTGCAACGGGCTCAAAGGTTACAGTCTGTTAACAGTCGCAGTTGCAAAAATAGCGCTGTCTATGGGGTCTGTCAACCGCAAACCACAACATCTTGTATTTAGATGTTGGATCGTGCATCCAGCTCCTAAATACGGTCATTCAGGCTGTGGAAAGCGCGAAAAGGCTTGCGAGGTGCGGCTTTTCGCAATGAGATTTGCCCAAAATCCAGTGCAGATGCGGCTTTGAAACCTTCATCCGTTCTGAAATACAAGCCTAGTCCGCGTCTGGGGACCATACAAGGCGCAGAAACTGTGCATTTGGGCTATTTTTCTGTGCGAAATCACTCAAAATGTGGAGATTCAGGACGTTACTCTTCAGGCACGTCCTCAAGGGCGATTGCAGACCCAAACGAATCAGTCTAACGTTCTCGCCATGAGGACGTTCATCATTTTCGCTGCCCTTGCTTTTCTTTGGCTGGCATCCGGGAATGCGCAAGAGGAGCCGATTCGGGCTTACGTTATCCAACGACCCACCATCCTCGCCTTCTTTCCACCGGTGAACGAAGCCGACCTGGACAAGGACCCGGACACCAACGAGGTCCTTGGGGATTTTCAGTTGTATGCGACCAGGGCTGTTCCGCCGCTAAAGAAGGCAGGAATCGACTTCGAGGTCGTGAGCGCCGTGAAATTCAAAGTGAAAAACGGCGCGACCGTTCGCACTTTTCGAACCGGCAAGATCGGCGTCGGGTACTACTTTGTCGAGCCGGGCAAACAACCTCACGTTGAGTTTGGTGTGATGACGGACGACGACATCTTAGCGGCGGCAACAAAGTACTTCAAAATCATCTTTGGAAATTGACCGCCGCCGGAAACGAGCATCGCGCGGCTGATACCGTAATCGTATGTCCTCTGACATTCCCGAACTTTCTCGATGGAAACCCGTCCCGCTTCCCTCCCGCGCACCACTATACGGCCGACACGTAATGTTGGAGCCATTGGACGTAGAACTGCACGTTGCCGACCTCTGGGAGGCCGTACACGGCCATGACGAGGTGTGGACGTACCTGACAGACGGGCCGTATCCCGACGAGGCCGCCATGCGCCGCGCGGTCGAGGAAAAGCAGTCGAGCATAAACGCGATATTCTTCGCGTTGCTTACCAGATCCAACGGCTGCGCCGAGGGCTATGCCAGCTACATGCGCATGGATCCCGCCAACGGCGTTATCGAGGTCGGCAACATCCTGATGGCGCCCTCGCTGCAGAAGACCACAGCCGCCACGGAAGCCATGTACCTGATGGCCCGCCACGTCTTCGAAGACCTCGGCTACCGACGCTACGAGTGGAAGTGCAACGCTAACAATGCGCCTTCCCGTCGCGCGGCCCTTCGCTACGGATTCACCTTCGAAGGCATCTTCCGCCAGCACATGGTGGTCAAAGGCCAGAACCGCGAGACAGCTTGGTTTTCGATGATTGATTCGGAATGGCCAGCTCGTAAAGCTGCTTTCGAAGCGTGGCTCGATCCCGCGAATTTCGACGCGGCCGGCAAACAGCGCAAGGGCCTCGCGCAACTTGCTGGTTGCATATCGTAGGTCCCCACTGAGCCGCGCAACAACTTGACTTTGTTGGCCAAGGAAAACGCCGCCCATTTCCAGGCGGCGTTTTCTTCAATTCAACGATCGGTCAATTACTGCTTGGACTCGATCCTCATGCCATAGAACGATTTGTGCACGAAGAACACCGACACCAGGAAGAACGCGACTGCCAGCACGTGCGTCAGCATCGGGTTGTTCCCACTGAGCGTCACTGCCAGTTCGACGGCAAGCAATCCGAACAGCGTCGTGAACTTGATGATCGGGTTCATGGCCACCGACGAAGTGTCTTTGAACGGATCGCCGACGGTGTCTCCGATGACGGTTGCGTCGTGTAGAGGTGTGCCTTTCTGTTTCATGTCGACCTCTACGATTTTCTTGGCATTGTCCCAGGCGCCGCCGGCATTGGCCATGAAGATGGCCTCGTACAGGCCGAAGATCGCAATCGAGAACAGGTAGCCGATAAACAGGAACGGCTCCATGAACGCGAATGCAAGAGTCGAGAAGAAGACGGCGAGGAAGATGTTGAACATGCCCTTCTGCGCGTACTTCGTGCAGATCTCGACCACCTTCTTGCTGTCAGCGACCGATGCCTTCTCCGCGCCTTCCAGGTGGATGTTTGCCTTGATGAACTCGACCGCGCGGTAGGCGCCGGTCGAGACCGCCTGTGTGGAAGCGCCCGCGAACCAGAAGATCACTGCTCCGCCGCAGATCAACCCGAGCATGAAGGGCGCGTGCAGCAGCGAGAGTTTCGCCACGTTGTCTGTCAGTCCGTGGGTCAGCGCCATGATGATCGAGAAGGTCATCGTGGTTGCGCCCACGACGGCCGTGCCGATGAGCACCGGCTTCGCCGTTGCCTTGAAGGTATTGCCGGCTCCATCGTTGGCTTCCAGCAGGTGTTTGCAGCGTTCGAACTTCGCGTCGATGTTGAAGTCCTTCTTCAACTCGGCTTCGATGTTGGGAACATCTTCGATCAGCGACAGCTCATAGACGGACTGAGCATTGTCGGTAACCGGGCCGTAGGAATCGACGGCGATGGTGACCGGACCCATACCGAGGAAGCCGAAGGCCACGAGGCCAAAGGCGAAGACGGCTGGAGCCAGCATCATGCCCGCCGGATTATTCTGCAGATCCGGTATGCCCATGCTGAAGTAATAGCCCAGTCCCATGAGGGCGACCATGCTGAGCCCGAGCCAGTAGGCCGAAAAATTGCCGGCTACGAATCCCGACAGGATTCCGAGAGAAGCTCCGCCTTCCTGCGCCGATTTGACGACTTCCTTGACGTGGGTGGATTTGGTTGAGGTGAAGACCTTGACCAATTCGGGGATGAGCGCGCCGGCCAGGGTTCCGCACGAAATGATCGAAGCCAGCTTCCACCAGAGCGTTCCGTCACCCAAGGTGGGCATCATGAGATACGAGACGATGTAGGTGAGGATGATGGAGACGATGGACGTGATCCAGACCAGCGAGGTCAGTGGCGTCTCGAAGTCCATTTCGTCGGCGTCTTTGTATTTCGCGCTGGAGATGGCGGTATTGAGGAAGTACGCGCCGGAGCTCGAAAGCAGCATTCCCACGCGCATCACGAAGATCCATACCAGCAGTTGCGCTTGCATGGTGGGATCCTTGACGGCCAGCAGGATGAAGGTGATCAGGGCCACGCCGGTGACGCCGTAGGTTTCAAAGCCGTCGGCGCTGGGGCCGACCGAGTCGCCCGCGTTGTCGCCGGTGCAGTCTGCGATGACGCCGGGGTTGCGGGCATCGTCTTCCTTGATCTTGAAGACGATCTTCATCAGGTCGGCGCCGATGTCGGCGATCTTGGTGAAGATGCCGCCGGCGATACGCAGAGCCGCGGCGCCAAGGCTTTCGCCGATGGCGAAGCCGATGAAGCAGGGACCCGCATAATCGCGCGGAATGAACAACAGGATGAACAGCATGATGAGCAGTTCAACCGAGATCAGCAACATGCCGATGCTCATGCCGGCCTTCAGCGGAATCGCCATGATCGGATACGGCTTGCCGCGCAATCCGGCAAACGCGGTGCGTGAGTTGGCAAAGGTGTTGACGCGAATTCCGAACCACGCCACGCCGTAGCTGCCCGCGATGCCGACGAGCGAGAACAGCAGGATGATCGGCAAGCGTAACCGCGATCGATTTTCCGGGTACCGGCGCCAGCCATCCGAAGTACAGCGAGATGATGACCGCGATGAAGACCCAGAGCAGCATGATGAACTTGCCCTGCGTGATCAGATAGGTTTTGCAGGTTTCGTAGATCAGTTCGGAGATTTCGAGCATGCTGCGATGGACCGGCGAGTTCTTCAACTGCACATAGATGGCCAGGCCGAACAACAGGCCGCCGACGCAGAAAAGCAATCCGATCATCAGAAGGGCATGCCCGTTCATGCCGAAAGAATTGCACGGTCGTCAGATCCGGCAGAACCAGGTTGGCTTCGCCGCCGCCCGCATGTTCCGGCTGCGCATAAGCGAATGTGGGAAGCAACAGGGCCAGAAGGGCCAAACCGGTCTTGTAACGGCGCTTCAAGAAGGACTCAGCGCCTCCTTTGATTGCGACTGCGAACTTCTGCATATCCGACGTCCCCTGATCTGAGCCAATTGCATGGCGTGCGAAGAAAAAGGCCACAAGCGATAAAACGCTCACGGCCGGAATGAAGTACACCCAGTCCTGTGCTGTCACAAGTCCTCCAATGTGAATTTTTGATTGCCGTTGTACAGGCACTCCGAGATCGCGACCCAACGATCTTCGGAAGGCCGCCCTCGCGGGAAAATAGCGTGCCGCAAGAGTCCCGGCTCAAAGTCACCCGGAAGGCTATCATCCGTATCGAGGGCTGTCGAGTGATTGCAGTCACAAGCATCCGATGCGCAATGTTTTCGGGAAAAGCCATCCTGTTTGAACCGGTTTGGAACTAGCACTTGTAGACACCGCGGGCAGGAGTCTATCAATACTGCATGAGCTCGTCTACCCTCTTGACTCCTCGCCAGGCCGCTGAAAAGCTCGGCATCAGCTACCCGGCCCTCAAGCACTGGATCCTGGCCGGCCGCATCCAGACCGATCAAGACGCCGGGCGGCCACCACCGCATCCCCGTCAGCGCTCTTCAGGAGTTCCTGCCCACCGGCTCCGCCCACCTGGGGGCGTCGCGCATCAGCGGACGCAACCAGCTTGTTGGTCCCCTTGTCGAGGTCAAGATCGACGGCCTGCTGGCCAAGGTGGTGCTCGCCATCGGCGATCAGCGCATTACCGCCATCATTACCGCCGACGCCGTTCGCGAACTGGAATTGAAGCCCGGCGAACAAGCCATCGCCCTCATCAAAGCCACTGAAGTCATGATCGGAAGACCTTAAAAAGGGGAAAAGGGAATAAGGGACCAGGGAACACAAGATCAGCCTATTCGATCGGAATCAGAATCTTGTCATCAGGCAGCGGTCGCTGCAGGTTGTTGCCCTTGATCAGCCTTGCCTGGCCGCCCGGCAGCGGATGTAGTTTGAAGAGCACCAGCACGTTGCGCTCAGGGTCATCGAAGGCTCGGAACTCCGCCACCTGTTCCAGCGAATAGTGGGTGTGAATGTCTTCGAGCGTTCCCGGGTCAATGTCATTCCACGTCGCCCACCAGCCAGGCTTGTACACGGCCAGCTTTGTTCCCAGGTCAGGAAATTCCGGGTGCGCATGCTGAAGTCGTCGCATAACGACTGCATGTGAGTGAGCAGCGTGATCTCGTCTCCGCTGATCGACACCAGCAGCCGGTTTCCGTTCGGATGCTGATCGATATACGCCGCGAGTTGACCGCGCGGCGGTCACAAATGTGTATTCAGGATGCGCTGCGAAACTCACCGTCTGCGCGCCGTTCACCGCAATGGCGATTACGGTCAGGCCAGCCGCTCCCCATCCCAACAAACGAAGCGAGCCATGTTGCGCAATCAGCGCCTGAGTCGCCATCGCGACAATCAGAAAGCAGAACACCGCAACCACCGCAAAATATCGCGGCTGCGGATGATTCTGATACGTCATAAATACGATGTAACCGCCCGCCGCCAATATGCAAGCGCCGAAGACCGGATCAATCAGCAACTCGGTCCCCCACCTTGTCCGCCGGCCGAAAACAGTAGCCCCCACAAGAGAAGCCACGATCAGCAGTCCCGCCAACGGAATAAGAACGCGATCGATCCAGATCGACCCGTGGAACGACCACCAGAAGCTGAGGAGAGGCCAGTAGAACTCGGTCGGCTTGACATATTTGTTGACGAACATCAAATACCTGATAATCGCCAAGGTACCCGAGTGATACCACCAGAGCCATCCATGCGCCGAAGGTCAACGACAAAGGCCGCGGCGGCGGCGGCGGCACAGCGCAGAGCGCGCCGGTGAAACCAGGTGCGCAGGCTCGAGCGGGTCGTATCGGACGATGCCTCGCCTCGATCCCAGAACGCCGCGAACATCGCCCACCCAATCGCCGGCGCCAGAAAGACTGCTGTCGTCTTGGTCAACATCATCAGCGTGAACAACACGCCGATCACTGCCGACATGGCCACCGGCCTCTTCATCAGCGGGAGTCTCACCGCAAGATTCAGCGCCAACAGCAGAAGCGTAGTCAGCAGCGGCTCGAGAATTGCCAGCCGGCTGAAGCAGTAAAGAAACGGGCTGGTCACCATCATCGTCAGCGCCAACAGCGCCATCCACCTGGGCCCGCGCGGCCGCAGCAGTGTGTAGCTCAGCAGCCAGGTTGGCAAAGAAGAGTGCGACCGCCAGTCCGCGCGCCGCCTCGACCGTCACGCCGGTAAAGAAAAACAGGATCCACTCAAGAAACGGCCACATCGGAACCGCAGGCGCGGGATTGAAATCTCCCGGGACATACCATTGGCCAAAGAGGTGCGCGCGAATCGCCGCATTCCCGTACCAGCCTTCATCGGTGTACTTGGCCCAGTCGATATGCCACGGCGTGTGGTTGGGAAAATCGGCGGCAAGGTTCAGGGCGTGCATTACCGCAAACGTGCCGATGAAGACCACCCATACCGCATAGAGCCAGCGTTTTGACACGATCGCCAATAGATCTCACTCCGCTGAAGCAGAAGACCTCTATCGCTGAGTTGCCGGGAATGAAGCAAAGTATAACGCGTGAAGAAAAATGATCTTCCATCATGTAGGATGCGATTTCCGCAGGTGTCGAAGCGTCCCGAGGACTACGCTGCGCGCCGAAATTCTATTCGTATGCCAGCGCGTCGATGGGATCTTTTCGCGCCGCCATCCATGCCGGATAGAGAGACCCGAAGATTGCGCCGCAAAATGCGATCAAGATGCCCCGGCCGATCCATCCAGCAGTCAGTTCGAACGCGAAAGTAGAGAACTTCACATGGAGCATCGCCCGCACCCCGTAAGTAGCGGCTATGCCCAGCAGAACGCCCGCGACAGCCAGCAGAGCGGTTTCGCGAAGAACGACGCTCACGATCGTTGCCTTGGACGATCCCAGTGACTTGAGGATGCCGATTTCACGCGTGCGTTCCAGCACCGCGGTATACATGGATTGAAAAATCACAAGGAATCCCACGATGACAGCAATCGAAATCACCACTTCCAGAGCAATGTCAAACCCAGGAAAACGCGAAGGAGTGTATTGCGAAACCAGGTCCTCCATCGTCTGCACTCTATAGGTTGCCAGGCCCTTGGTATTGTGAATCTCCTGCATGATCAGGTTGTCGTTTGCCGGGTTATCGGCCTTCAGATAAATAACTGAAGCTTTGCCATCGGAGCCAATCAGATTGCCAAGAGTATCGATCGGCACCATCCGGCGGCCTCCCTTGCCGTTCTCCACGATGCCGCAGACGCGGAATGTGTGGTTCTTGATGGTCATTGTGTCGCCAACGCGATAGCCCTTGCCGGAACGCGCGTAAATGTCGTCAATGATGACGTCATCGGGAGTTTGAAACGGGCCGCCGGACAGGAATACAAACGGCCTTAGCGCGTTGTAGGTCTTGTAATCGATTCCGTAGAGGATTTCGACCGCGCTCGACATGTTGAAATCCGTGATTACCGGCGCCGCTACTTTGACGTGCGGCAGGGTGGCGAGAAAGCCTGCCAGTTTCGCCGACATCGGCGCGCCTCCGACCCCGGCAATAATGCTGGCATTCGAAGGCATGACGACAACGTCCGCGCCGATTCCATTGGTGCGCTCCCTCTGGCTGTCGAGCATGCCCATGAAGATGGCGACGATCGACAGGATCATGACAACTTCAATCGCCACGGCGGTAACGCTGATCAGCGATCGCAGCGGACGATGCAGCAGGTTGGCGATGACGAGCTTGTTCATGGGTGCGGCACGGCTCCGGAAGGAACGCGCTCAGGGCTCGCGACCTTCCAGTCTAAGGGTATCAGCCTGCTCGTCTCGTATCCGCCTGGTAGTCCACTGGCTGAACCTGTGCAGAAAGGGGCCGGAGGATTTAAGCCGGCGATCTGCACAACTCAAAGTGACGCAACTCACTTTTCACCCCTCTAGCTCGATGATAAGAAAGGGTGATACAGTTGTTCTAATCGTGCAATGCCATTAGTAACTTGCCTGTGGATATGCCCCGGGCTATGATGTCGAGACTGGTTACCAAATGAGTACTTTTGGGGAAGAGCTTCGGACGCAGCGAATTTCGCGCGGTATCGCGCTGGAGCAGATCACTGCCGTCACCAAGATCAGCCAGCGCCACCTGGTTGCGCTGGAGCAGGATCGCTACCAGCAGCTTCCCGGCGGAATCCTCAGCAAAGGCATTGTGCGCGGATACGTCAGCGCCCTCGGCCTCGACACGCGCGACTGGACTGACCGCTTCCTTAAAGCGTCCTACGAAAAAGGCGCGCCCGTCGATCCGGCAGCGGATGGCTGGGCCACCTTCGCCTCCAACGTCGGCAAAGAGCGCATACAGCGCCGCGAAGCTATGGAGCAGCGTCTCCGCTGGCTCGGCGCCTTCGCACTCGTCGCCCTGGTCACGGTTCTTGGTTTCTTCACCGTCCGCTACTTCGGCGTCCGCGCCGGTTGGTGGAGTTCAGTGATTCCCCTCCCGCACAAAGCCGACGCCGTCGTTGCCCACGTAGCCTACTGGATGCGCCGCTCCTAGTTCCTCCCCCTCCAAATCAAATCTGTCATTGAAATCAAGGCTGGTTTCCTCCACCCGAATTGAATTGGCAATCCAACCGCGCAGATCGGCCCCTCGGATCTGGCGAGTCGCACGCATAGCGACGGCCACAGAGTTCAATCGTCTCTACCCTTCATCGCTTCAAAGTTGCCACATCCGGAATAATCCACCTTACCCGAGATCTTCCCGTTCTGAGGATTCACCGTGCCGTTCAGGCCAACCATCACGTAATTGGGAGGCTCTGCCCCCTCCCACTTCATCGGGCGCAGATTGAAGCTGCCGGTAGTTTGATTTAAAGGGCCGCCGAGGCTGAAGGTGTATGCCTTCGTATGGGAACCTGGCGGCAGATAGAACGTCATGGTGCCGTTCAGGATGCTGCTCTCGTTCAGAGACAGTTTGAGGTTCATGTCAACCGGACCCTTCGCACACGTGTACGTTCCGGTGTAGACGCCGCCAACGGAACTGTACGGATTGGCGGGCGCGCTGGGAGCATTCGCTGTGACAGGAGGAGGAGCCGTTCCCGGCTTCCAGCCAGTCTCGATAAATTTGAGCTTCGAGAAGCGCTCATGCAGTCTCTGGCGCTGCTCATCGGGCTGAGTGGACGACGCGGAACCAACGCAATATGCGGGAATAGAGATAGCGCTGCGGTATCCATATTGCTTCTGCAGAAAGCGAACGAACTCCTGCGTCATGTCGGCGATGGCTTTGGCGCTCCGGCCGTTATCGCTGTGGCCGGATTGGGCGCCGGGTGCCGGCGGCACGTCAATGTGGAAATTCGCGGACAAATACAGCGGGGATTCGTTAGCGTCGGAGAAGCAAAGCACGTATTGGCCGCCCGAGGACGCCCCCGGGTTGGCGTCGCCTTCGCCACTGTTCGCAGCAGTAACCGGCTCGGCCCCTTTGTACGTCCAGCCGGTTTCCACCACCTTGATGCCAGCGCCCGAGGCCTGGTTCTTCATCGAGTAAAGATTGCGCTGCGGGTCATCCAGATATCTGTTCTTCATGCAGCTGGTATTGTGAGAAACATTGGAGCCGAAGTTCGTCACCAGATACGCCAGAAAGGCCTGTTCGATGACGAGGTGTTCCTCCTCGCCACCAACTTTGAAAATTGCGCTGGCGTAGGCCTTCTTGTCACTCCCGCCGCTCGTCGTGCAAAGGACATAGCCTGGCGTGGCTTGCGCTGCCTTAGCCGGCCCAGACTCCGGTCCGCTATAACTCCAGCCAGTATCCACGTGGGCGATATCGTGTGTAGCGAAGTCCTTTTTCCATTGTTGCAGCATCGCCTGAGCGTGCGCTGCTGTGGTAATTTGGCAGCCTGCATCCCCAAGTGCTTTTCCGTTGCCGTATTGGTTCGCCACATGGTTCGTGAAGGCGATCTCCAGGTCTGTATGGGCGTGATTGCCGGCCGGAAAGATCGCACTCACATAATGCTTGCCGTCCATGCCAGGTGTGTCACACAGGGCAACCGATCCTGCCGGATTGGTGTTGGGCGGCAAGTTCGAGCCGATTCCGCCAGTCACGATCTGGCCTGTCATGTTGTTCAACTGGGAAACGGAAACGCCGGGCGTCGGCGTTTGCGTCGGAACCCAGTTGAGCTGCACCACGTCGTCATTGTGCTGTCTCCACCTGGTGATGTCGGCACTTAAAGCAGCTTGCTGCTGGGCGGGAGCCTTGTGGCCGAACGTGTTGCAATCAACGGTATAGTTGGCGACGTTAGAAGGGATGTTGTACGTCTGGTGGATGTATTGGCTGAACCAGAACGTGATCCACCGCTGCGGCTGCGCGGAGCTGAACCGCGCTGTGACATACGTCGTTTGCCGGTGCTTGCCCGGCAGAATAGTTTGTGCAGTGCAGAAATACGCCGTCATCACACCAGAGGCGGTACCGCCGAGGATCTGCCCATCCGGGCCGCGCTCGCCATTCTCATCTTGGATTCCCTGGCTCGAGCCAGCCGATGGCGTTGCCGATTGCGGGGCCGGTGCCGTCGCCACCGGAACTCCAGGCTGGGGTACGGATGTTGAGAACGTAAGCGAAGTGCCGGGCGGGATTGCGACGTGATCCCCGGCCGTAGAGATGGCGGAGGTTGCCTGATTGGCGGCCGCGCTCTGCTTCCCGAAGCTGGAGAGGAATCCGCCAATCTTCCTTGCAGCCTGTTGCGCTTGGTGCGCCATGCTGGTTGCAGTAACGGCGGTGCTCGAGACAGCGACTTCCTGCCCGATCAGCTTTAGCGAGACGAGTTGCGCACTGAAGTTTCCGGCTGATTGCTGCGCAAGCGTGACGCTCGCAATTGTATTCTCTGGAATCTGAACGCTCCCGGCTGTCGCCGCCTTTGTTACGACGGCGCGATATCGCTTGCCTGCCGGATCGGAGGATGAATTCACGGCATCCACCAGCCGGACTGTGACATCAGTAGTGACTGGCGGCGCGGGTTCGCTCTGCCCGGAAACTGCCCCGGAGGCTGTTGCAGCAGTCGCGGCGGGCGGCGGGGATGCGACCTCCGTCGACGCCGCTCCTCCAGAGGCAGTCATCCCGTACTTCCAGCCGGTCTGGACGACGTGCATGCCGCTCGGCGGTTTGGAGATTCGCTGCTGCAAATACGTTTTCGCATCTGCTTCCGCAAACTTGTAAACGCAGCTCGCCAAGCCCACGTGCGGCGTAGCGCCAAACTTCGTGATGACAAATTCTTCGAAGGGCGGGACGAGTTCGGTCGGCCCCACTTGACTACCCGTAAAGGTGCCCGCAGCGAACTCGTCGCTGACGTACATCGTGCTGTTGGTATTTCCCCACGTGCACACCCAATACATCGTGCCGCTAGCCTGCGCATTCGCCGATGCAGCGCCGGAGATAACAACGGCCAGAAAGAGGAAGCTGGAAGGAAGATTACTCCGCGCTCCAGAGTTTCTTCTGGAAGTCATGGAACACCTCGCGTTTGGCGCGTTCGTGGTGCAGCGAGGAAGTGCGCCTAATTTTCTGAGGGGGAAGGACGCCGTTCATGACAGGCCTTTGAGAACTTTCGCAGCCTGCCGCGAAGGACTGCAAGCTATCTTCGCGCAGCGATCAAGAAACTTCAAGAACGATTTTGCAATGGCTTCGAGCTGACAAGTGGGCCGGTGCAGCAGCGAATTGGCAATTTCTCGACTGGCATTTTCCAACTGCCATTTTGACGACCTTCGGGTTCGCGGCGCGATCCTGCGAGATAGAAGCCAAGCCGCTGGAAGTTGCTCCAGGATTTGCGTATGCGTCCGGACCTCCTTAGCAAAGAAGAGCTGCGCCGGCGTCCGTCTCGCGGACATGAATCCCTGGTTCGCGGTCACGCTGCTTTCACTTGGGTGCCGTGTTGGAAAGTTGGTCCAGTTTCTGTGCCCGACGTTCCAGAGCGGTGTGCTTCCCGTCACGATCACAATCCATTCCCTGGCCCGGCAACTTCCTCTCAGGACTATCTGGTTCGTTCTGGCTCAATCGGTCGCCCGACCGCCCCATTCACCCCCCACAATCCCCACTGACCACCTTCTTGTCCCCATTCACTGACCTCCTTTGCCCTGCAGCCTTTCTCCAATTACCATAGAGAGATGCGCCGGCGTGGCCCTCGGTCTGCCCAAGCGCTGTCTCCCGCTGCAGTTGCATTCACTGCAACTGCATGGCCCTCATCGAGCGTCTCCAGCCGTCTGCGGCAGGCAATCACCTTGAATCCCTTCAATGGGGAGGAATGCGAAGTTGAGCGATCGTTTTTTGTTTACCTCTGAATCCGTCACGGAAGGTCATCCCGACAAAATAGCCGACCAGGTCTCCGATGCCATCCTGGACGCGTGTCTCGAACAGGATCCTTACAGCCGTGTGGCAGCCGAAACGCTGACTGCTACCGGTCTCGTGGTCATCGCCGGAGAAATTACCACCAAGGCCTACGTTGACTTCCAGAGCCTCGTCCGCGGGGTCGTCGCCTCCATCGGCTACGACAACGCCCTTTACGGATTCGACTCCAACACCTGCGCTGTCATCTCGTCCATCAACAAGCAATCGGGCGACATTGCGCAGGGCGTTGATACCGGCGGCGCCGGCGATCAGGGCATGATGTTCGGCTATGCGGTCAACGAGACCCCCGAGCTGATGCCTGCCGCGATCTCACTGGCACACAAGCTCACCCATCAGCTCAGCAAGGTTCGCAAGAACGGCAAACTGCCCTATCTGCGCCCCGACGGCAAGAGCCAAGTGACGGTGGAGTACGACGAGAACGGCAAGCCCGCTCGCATCGATGCCGTTGTCATCTCCAGCCAGCACGCTGAACATATTGGCAACGATGAACTTCACGCCGACGTTCTCAAGCACGTCATCCAGGCTGTGCTTCCCGCCAAGTGGCTCGACGAACACACCAAATACCACATCAATCCCACCGGCCGCTTCGTTATCGGCGGCCCCATGGGCGACACCGGCCTCACCGGCCGCAAGATCATCGTCGACACCTACGGCGGCGCGGGCCGTCACGGCGGCGGCGCCTTCTCGGGCAAAGACCCGACCAAGGTTGATCGCAGTGCAGCATATGTCGCGCGTTACATCGCGAAGAACCTAGTGGCCGCTGGTCTCGCTGACAAGGCAGAAGTCCAACTTGCCTACGCCATCGGCATTGCCGAGCCCGTCAGCGTCCGCATCGACACCTTCGGCACCGGCAAAGTCGGCGAAGCCAAACTGACAGAACTCGTGCGCAAAAACTTCTCGCTCACGCCCAAAGGCATCATCGAGAGCCTCAACCTGCGCCGCCCGATCTATCAGAAGACGGCAGCCTACGGCCACTTTGGCCGCAGCGAGCCCGAGTTCACCTGGGAAGCGACTGACAAGGCCGCAGCTCTCGCAGAGCAGGCCGGTGTTGCAGTCGCGGCGAAGTAAAAAGTAACGAATCAACACCATGGGATCCCTGAAAAGGGATCCCATTTTTAATTTGTGGCCCTCTTCGTATCCGGTCTTGCGAAATTCACTTTCTTTTTATCAACAGCAACCGCCCAGACACCGGTTCCCTCGTTTTTCCGAAAGGTGTAGCCTGATTCCCGTACGTGAAAAAACCGGAGGTTCCCCTATGGCAAAATCCGTGCAACCCATTCCTGACGGATACCACTCCGTTACGCCTTATCTCATCATCGGCAAAGGCAGGGCAAGCGAAGCAATCGATTTCTACGGCCGCGCCTTCAATGCCAAAGAAGTCATGCGAATGCCCGGGCCGGACGGCCGCATCACTCATGCCGAAATCCAACTCGGCGACTCGAAAATCATGCTAGCGGACGAAGCGCCCAAGATTGACGCTTACGGACCGGATCACTTCAGAGGCTCGCCGATCACCCTGATGGTCTATGTGCCCGATGTGGATGCCACCACCAAGCAAGCCGCCGCTGCCGGCGCAACGATTGTGCGGCCGATTGCCGACCAGTTCTATGGCGACCGTACCGCCGGCCTCAAGGATCCCTTTGGCCATGTGTGGTATCTCGCCACGCACGTCCGCGACGTCTCCAAGGAGGAAATGGAGCACCATATGCACGCAACGGTGTAAGCAGCAGAGGTACTCTGACCGCGAAGGGGCTCCGACAAGGAGCCCCTTTCATGTTTGCCAACTCACTACGCAAGAATCGGTAGCGGTTCCTTCAGCGGCGATAATTCCTGCGAAGCCACGCGCTCAATCGTCACCACCGTAACGTCGTCTTCCTGCCCGAACTCAACAGCCGCTTCCGCAATCGCGGTCGCCGCCTTGGTCGAAATCGCTTTCGCGCGATCAAACCCAAAGAGTTCGCCCTTCTTGTTCTGCGCTTCAACCACGCCATCTGAGTAAAACGTAAGTCGGCTTCCGGTCCTCAGTTCGAATCGTTTAGGCTCAAAGTTTCCGCCATACTGAATCCCCAGCGGGAGAGCGCCGGCCAGTTCGACTTCACTTCCGTCCAGGTACGGCGACAAGTGCCCGGCATTCACAATCGTCACCATGCCATCGCGAGTAATATGTGCGGCGAGTGCTGTCGCAAATCCGCCCATGGTTCGCCCTACAAGCCGATCGTTCAGTTTGCGCAGCATCACCACCGGATCGTCGCTGTCCTCCGCCGTTGTGCGAATCGAGCCGACCAGCATCGACACCAGCATGGCCGCCGGCAACCCCTTGCCCGCCACGTCTCCCAACACCACAAGCAAACCCTCTTTACCGGCCGGCAAAACCTGAAAGAAATCGCCTCCAACCTGGCGCGCCGGCTTATACACCGACTCCACAACAAAACCCGGAAAGCCCTCGCCCTTCTCCGGCACAATCACCTGCTGTATCTCGCGGGCTGCGGCCATCTCTGCCTCCAGAACGGCCTTCTCCGCGCTGGCCCGAATGTGCCGCCTGCTTTCACTCACAAATACGTGAACGAAACCCGCATAGCCTAGGCAAACCGCAATAATTGTCGCGTTACCATCAAAATTCAGGCGGCTTTCAAAGCTTTCCACGTCTGCCGCGTTCATCTGGCGAGGCTTCGGCTTGTTAGGGTACTTGTGTGCCAGAAACGACATCACCCCAATCTGCACAGCGAACAGCGGAATGAATGCCTTCCACACGCGCGAACGAAGGGTTACACCCGCAACGGCATAGCACACCGCAAATGATCCGGAGAGCAAGACGGTGATTCCGAACCGCAACGTTGGGATTCGCCCGATGGAGACAATGTCGTTGGCAACACCCATGGCGACGAAGGTAAAGAAAACGGCAAGCAGAAAAACAACGACCGCCCTTCGGGGAGCCGTGCGCAAGGGGTTCGTGGAATTCATGAAATCCGGAGCATCCTTTCAGATTTCTGAAGTATGACCGAAATCCGTGCGTTCAGGCATATTTCTCACAACGTGGGTTAGAGTCTACGGCAGACCCCTGCGATTTCCAGAATCTACGTCCGGGATCGGTGATCCTGTCATACCCGGTGCATTAGAATCCTTCGGTAGCCTTCTGCGTTTTTATATCGAGGGGAAGACATGCGCCTTTATGTTGTTGCCGCTCTTGCGTTGGGATTCGTCGCAGCCGTAGCCTCTGGGCAATCCGGGGCCTATTGGGACTACTACGGAAAGACGGGGCCGCTTGCCTGGGGCAGGCTCGATCCCGCCTACCAGGCCTGCTCTAAAGGCCACGAGCAGTCGCCCATCGACATCCGCGGCGCGCGCCTGAACAATACGCTCCAGCCCATCGAATTCCACTACATCGCCGGCCCCGTCAAAATGGAAAATGACGGTCGGATGATTATCGTGCACGTTGACCCCGGCAGCTACATTGTCGCCGGCGGTGTGCGCTATGATCTCAAGCGATTTGAATTCCACCACCCCAGCGAAGAGGCAGTTCGCGGCAAGCTCACCGACCTCGGCGTCGAACTCATTCACCAGGGTGCCGATGGAAAGGTTGCCGTCGTCGATGTTCGCCTCGCGATGGATCGCGACAAGCCCAACGCAGTACTCGCCATGCTCTGGCCCCATCTGCCCAAAAAGCCGGGAGCCACCGCACACGTCAGCGAAATGGTGAATGCCGGAGGCTTTTTGCCGGCCGACCGCGGCTACTGGACCTACATGGGCTCTTTGACGACTCCACCCTGCACCGAAGGCGTGCGCTGGTTCGTCTTCGAAGAAGAAATCAGCCTCAACCTTGAACAGCTGCGAGCCTTTGAGATGCTCTTCCGCATGAATTCGCGCCCCCTGCAGGACGCCCACGGCCGCCGCATCGAAGCCAACGAGTAGGATCTATTCGGCCAGAGGGCTGAAGGTCAATACAATCCCCTGCTCCGCAGGCAGATTACGCACCTTCACGCCCGTGACGTCTGCAATCAGGTAATGCGCCGCACGCAAAGACTCCGCTTCATGGGAGAAGGTCGTCGCGATCACCGTGCATCCAGCCGCCCGACCGGCCTGCGTGCCGGACTCCGCGTCTTCAAACACAACGCACTCCTCGGCCGGCAACCGAAGCAGCGCAGCGCCAGCAAGGTAAGGCGCGGGATCGGGCTTGCCCAGCGCCACGTCATCGGCTGTCACCAGCCGCGCCGGAACCGGGATGCCCGCCTGCGCCATTCGCATCCGCGCCAGCCGCTCCGTCGCGCTGGTCACCACAGTCCAACGATCTTCCGGCAGCGCGCGCAATAGTTCCAGCACGCCTGGGAGCACCGCCAAACCCTCGCCATCGGCGAGTTCGATGTCTTCAATCAGGCGTAACTCCACTTCGCTGTCGAGGTCGGGCCGCAGCAGTGCCGCAGTTTCAATCGCCCGTCGTCCATGCGCTGTCTTGCATGCGTATTCGGGATCGACGCCGCGAAGTTCAGCCCACTTCGTCCAACTCCGCTCAACGGACCCGATCGAAGAGATCAGGATGCCGTCCATGTCGAACAGCACGCCCTTGCAGCGAATTTCGACAGGGGAAGAGGCGACATTGCTTGCCATGTTTCGATTGTAGCGAGCGGAGCTGCTCACTTTTTTAGCTCGGCTGCGGCCTTGGCAGACACAAAGCCGAGCTTTGGAGGATCGCCAAACTTGATCGCTGCATTCACCGACCCATTGCGGGCCCCTTGCTGCACATGGTCTTCCTTCAACGTCACGCCGCCATCGCCGATCACCGCATCGGCAGTCCAATGGTCGAATCGCGTCAAGAGCGATGGAACAGCATCCGCTGACTTGCCGTCGCGAGCGGCGATCGTACCCTTCTTCCAATCAAAACGCAGCATGCCCTTTGCCGAACTGGCGAGATCTTCGCCCGTAAACCCAGCCAGCTCCAGCTTGCCATCACCATCGAAACTCGCACCTGTACACCTCAGCTCGAACAATGCGCACAAGTCCGTTGCGCTCACTTTCGTGAACTGACCTTCAAATGAGTAGTCAGGTTTGTTGCCTTTCTGCACAGTGCCGGTCATGTGGAGCTGGCCTCCGAGCAATCCTGTATCGAGACTCGTGATCTCCACCGCTTCGGTCGACATTCTTATGTCGGCTGCGAAGTTCTCGAGAGTCACTTCGCCGATATCCAACGAATCCGCCTTGATCGTGCCTTGGAATGTCGGCCAGGGACGCGTCGATGAAGGCGCCAAGCGGGCGATCACCGTCGCCAGAAGTGTTCCCTTCTTTTCCGAGCCCAGCAGAGTCGCCTGCAACTCCGCGGCGTCCAGCGTGCTGAAGTCCACATCCACGTTCGGCGTGCACGGCTTATCGGCCGCTTCGCAGGCAGGAATTTCCACCCGCGCCATCCCCTTGAGTGGGCCATAGTTGAACGTCACTGGGTCCCAGATGATGGTGCCGCCTCCGAGGTGCAGCGTTGCCTCCGGAATCTGCACGGCGGTCGCCAGCGAATCGGTCTTCCAGTTTGCTTCGTGCAATGTGATCGTGCCCGTCAAGCGATCGGATGTGGCGAGGGCCACCACCGCGGGCGAGCCGGGAGCAGCGCTGACGCTCCCGACCAGCGAAGCGCCCGGCGCCGGTAGCCACGGTCCCTCGATCGCCAGATCCATAGTTATAGGCGGCCCTCCAATCGCATCCAGCGCGCCAGCCTCCTTCAACCCGGCGGCGTGCGCAAGCTGCCGAACGCGTGCGGGCGATCCAGCGCCGCGCACCGCTACCTGGTAGCCGTTCATGCTCAGGCGCACGGTAAACACAAGCGGCGCTGGCGCTCCGGCAGGCACGTTCGCCGAACCGGCAAGAATGCTACCCTGCCCGTTCGTTCCCGCTGCCGGATCGAGCAGGACTTTCTGAATCTGGATTGGCTGGCTCAGGCTTCCGCCGCTCAGTTTCAGTCCTTCCACGCTGATACTTCCGCTTAACGGCGACGGGGTTGCCGGCACTTGTTTGGCGTCTGGCGCCATTCTGCTGCGATGACGGGGCTTGATCTTCGCTACAACGACAGGCGGGGGCGCGGTTACATCGTAGGTGAGCTTGCCGCTCAACGTCCCATCGGCATCAAGCCCAGCCCCCAGTTCCTGCCGGACAGTCCGCAATGCATCCAGCACGGCCTGCGCCGGAATTCTCTGTAACTCCAGTGAGAGCTTTGGCTGGCGATCGCCAGGCAAGTCGCCTTCCAGCCTCAATCGGCCGTCGCCGAGCGGGGAATCGCAGACCAGCTTTTCAATCGCACGCGCCGAGTAGTGATACTTGAACCCGCAGTTCGCGTCAAAGTCCAGCGGTGCAGCCGGCGCAAACTCTTCGCGATGCACGCCCGTTGCGCGGAGCCGGGTTGTCACATCAGCTGAATCCGCGGTCCCATCAAGCTTCATCTCCGCGGTTACATCTCCACGCCAGCCCGCGTCCGATCCAATGAGCAACCGAGTCAACTGCCCCATCTGCGCCGCACGCCACTCCATTTCCACGTGTACCGGCATCAGCCGGAGCTCCGGCGCGCGCCGCATCTGCCCCTCAAGCTGCACGATACCGGTATCGCTCAAGTCGAGGTTCACATCAGTGCGCGCGGGTTGACCTTTCAGCCGCACACGCCAGTCGCCCGGGTTTTCCTCCCAAAACGAAAAATCGGCATTCACCAGCGAAAAGGGCAGTTTTTCGACGCCCTCCTTGATATGTATGCGCGAGTCGGTCGCCTCAAGGTAAGGCAACGGAACAGGCCTGCCGTGGTTTGCTCCATCGGTTTGCGAGCGCGCCGCGGTGCGAAAGAGCGTATCCAGATTCCATCTTCCATCGGGAGTGCGCACCAGATTGAGGCTCGCCTCGTCCACACTGATGCGGCTCAACTCAAGCCGTCCGCTCCAGAGCGAGAACAGACGTATCGCGGCTGTTACGGTGTTGGCATGCAGCACCGGCTCAGCGCCATATGCCGGATCCTCATCCACGGTGAGGTCGGAGATGACGAACTCCGGCCGCGGCAGGAGCCGCAACTTCACGCCTGACATGAGTACCGGTCGCCCCAGCGAGTTCGACATCGCACGCGCAATCCGGCTTTTATAGCGATTGATGCCGACGAGCGGTGGAATCACGATAATCGCAACCAGAATCGTAAGCGCCAGGGCGACGATCCATAACTTTGATCGCCAGTGTCTGCGGCCTTGCGCTTCTTCCGTCATGGCCTGATTAGTCGTTTGTGGGTTGGAGCCGCCATCGGTTTTTAAGTTGTCCTTCCTCAATTTTCCGTGAGCACGTCGTTCGGCGAGAACTGCAAACTGATTTCTGGCGGCTGCCTCTCAGCGTGTAAGGTGCAGCGTCCGCTTCCAGCGCGTGTCGGTGAAGAAGTGCAAGGCCACATGCCCCATCCAGGCGATGCTGTTTCCGATACCGGTCTGGTCATACTGATGCTCGGGCGTGATGAACGACCAGTAGTTGAACAGCGGCCGGCCCACAATATTTTCGCGTGGAACAAATCCCCAAAAGCGCGAGTCCAGACTGTCGTGGCGATTGTCGCCCATCATAAAGTACTTGCCTGGAGGAACAACCAGGTCGCCATCCACGACGTGGTTTGGCATATCCACAGCCCAGCGTTCAGTCGCACCCATATCCACGGTCATGGGCACTGACGGAAAGTCGTCGAGGTAGTCGCGATAGTTCTCGGGCGTGGTGGGTGCGGCGTGTGGTTGGCTCTGAGCCACTCCGTTCACAATCACGATTCCATTGCGCAGGTGGATATGATCGCCGGGAACGCCGATCAGCCGCTTCACAAGGAAGAGAATGGTCGGCTTGCCATCCGCGTCCAGTTCGCCTGGCTTGATGAACACCACGATGTCCCCACGCCGGGGATCGCGATAGTGCACCAGAGGCATCCATCTGGTCGGCGGCGCCAGCGTGATGCGGTCCACCACAAGGTGATCGCCCACAAGCAGCGTTTGCTCCATCGATCCCGAGGGAATCACAAAATTCTGAGCGATGAACGTGAGAATGAACAGCCCGATTACGAGGACGGAGCAGATGCTCGCCGCCGCTTCAAACGGCGTCTCTTCCTCGTGTCTCTGTTCGGAAACAGACTCGACTTCAGACGGCGTCATAGCTGGCGGCGTATTTTTTGTTGTCATCCTGTCGCTCTGTGTCCAGATGGCTTGCAGCTACTCTGCGGATTCCCGGAAGCGCTAATGCACCACACGAAAAATGCGATTCCAGCGCGCAAATGCCGCGAGGCGGGCCGAGAGTTCCCCGTCGTGTCCGAGTCTATCATCCGCGGCCTGTTGCACATCCGTCGTCGAGGGGCGCCGTACCGAGAAGTAAATCACCAGCGGACGCGCAATAATCGCCTGCCGGGGCACGAATCCCCATGAACGGGAATCGAAGCTGTGATTCCGGTTATCTCCAAGGACAAAGTACTTGTCGGGCGGGACCACGAGCTCACCGTTTTGGGTGAGCATCTGCATCTGCTTCCACCAATCGGGGTCAACGTCAGGATCTGTGTAAACCCTGGCCGGAAAGTTATCCCGAAACTGGCTGGGGGGGGCGGGCTCAAATGCGACGTAAGGCTCCTGGATCGGTACGTCGTTCACCTCAACCCGTCCGTCTTGGATGCGCAAACGGTCGCCGGGAAGACCGATGACCCGTTTGACCAGATATGGGTGGGGTTCGGGATGATGAAACACCACGATATCGCCCCTTTCCACATCTCGATACGGCATCATCCAGCGCGCGTAATTGTGATTGCTTCCCGAAGGTGCGAAGATCTGCTTGTTCACCAACAGAAAATCTCCCACCAGGAGCGTATGCTCCATGCTTTCGGACGGAATAAGAAAAGGCTGCAGCACAAACGTGAGCACAAACAGCGCCACCACCACGGTTCGCAACAGCGACGCCATGGCTTCCGGCACCGTTGGCAGATGCTGCCAGATATGCCGGCTGGCGCGCGCAGGAGAGACTGCGAATTGTGCAGGAGCACTCATTCAGTCTCCTCGGCCTCCTCTAGCAATTTCTCCGCATCGTCAACCAACATCGTTGTACTGGTCAATCGCATCAAGGCACGCCGCGCAGCCTCCTGTTCGGCAAGCTTCTTCGTGGTCCCCATTCCTCGCGCAAGGGGCTTGCCCGGTTCATCTTCTGCTGACTTCAACCGCACCTCGACGAGAAACCGTTTGCGATGATCGGGGCCGCTCTCACTCTTCACGCGGTAAACGGGAGCACCTGCTCGTTCCGCCTGCAACCTTTCCTGGAGGGCCGATTTGTAGTTCCCGAGGGCCGCACCGGAGCGCAGTTGCTCCGCCAGTCGCTCCACCGCATCGCCTATGACATATCGACGGGTGAAGCCCCTCACCGGCTCCAACCCACCATCCAGAAAAAGCGCGCCAATCACCGCTTCCATCGTGTTAGAGAGCACGGTACTTTTGCGCCGCAGTCCGCTGCGATCTTCACCGCGGCTCAGGCGCAAATGATCGCCCAGAGCGATCGCCTTCGCAACCCTTGCCATGTGCTGACGGCTCACCAGTTGCGCACGCACGCGCGTCAACTCGCCTTCCTGCCACTCAGGATGGCTCAAAAACAATGCCTCCCCGACCACCAGGCCAAGGACCGCATCACCCAGAAACTCCAGCCGCTCGTTGTCGCTGGCTGCAGGCAGCGCGTCGGCGCCATTGGCCTGTATCTGCTGATCGCTCGCCTGAATCTGCTGGTTGGCCAGGGACCGATGGGTCAGAGCGCACACCAGCAATTCAGGTCTGGCAAAGCCATGCCCAAGCGCAGCTTCCAATTCAGTCAAGACTTCTTCCACTTTCTCCTCAAACTATCGCTGCGTAAAGATCCCGTAAGAAGCCGGCATTTCCTGCGCTCGAACGTCCGCTGCCGCCAAGCGCCTATCTAATTATTCCTTAGACGCACCGCCTGATCCAAGTGAAGCCTTTCCGCGCGTTGGCGGCGTGATCATACTTGCCAACCCCGCCCGCATTCTCTGCGCTTGCTTGATTTTGCGCCAACACATCGCGTCCCACCCGCTGAAACCCCGTGCCCGACATGCAGGCAACCCGGTGTCGCTTCCAACCTGTCGCAAGTCCATCGCATCTAGACACGGAAGTTCGGGCGCCCGCGCTTCTCCATATTCGGGCGTGATGTTCGCGAATCCCCTCGATGAAAGAGGAATCTTTCGGCGAGACAACTCAACCTATGGAGTAGACATTCATGAATCGCACCCTTGCCTGTGCCGGAGCGATCGCCCTCCTGGCACTTCCACTTTCGCTGAAAGCGCAAGACCAGGCACCTCCGCCCCCTCCTCCGCCGGCCCCGTATCAGGGACCACCGCCCCAATATGACCAAAATACGGCGCCATACGCACGGAGCCGCTACACAAATAACCACGGCGAAGTTGGCATATACGGCGACTTGTTCCGAGTGAAGCCGGCCGGTGGAACCGCCGTTAACTTCGTCGGACTCGGCGGTCGCGTTGGTTTCAACGTCAATCCCAACGTGGCGCTCGAAGCCGAGATGAGCTACGACTTCGAAAAAAACTACACGACGATCTCCAACAACGGGTCAACTACCGGCGTGACCAGTTCCACAGTCAGCAGCAGAACGCGCCCTCTAACCGGGCTCTTCGGGCCTAAATTCCAGTTCGGCACGAGCGGGCCGTTCCGCGCGTTCGTCACCGGCAAGGTCGGCTTCACTGAATTCAGTCACACGACCACCAGCACTGTTTCCGGAGACACGTTTGACAACGCATTCGACCAGTTTGGCGGTGGAACAACCCACCTTGCCGCTTATCCTGGCGGCGGCATCGAGGGATTCTTTGGACCTATCGGACTTCGCGTTGAAGCTGGGGATCAGATGTATTTCAATAATGGAACTTACAATAACCTTCGCGTAACTTTTGGACCTACTATTCGGTTCTAGCTCCTGGCGTCCAGAAATGACTTTGGGGAGCGGCCTTTGGCGCTCCCCACCCTCATTTCGAGAGCTGTCGGCTGCTCTCTAGATATTCTGACGCAGCATCTCTCCCGCCAGGTACTCTGAAGCCCGCATGGACAAAGACAGTATCGTCATCGTCGGATTCTGCCACCCGGCGCTCGTAAACTGCGCGCCATCCACAACGAATAGATTCTTGTGATCGTGCGACTGACTGAATTTGTTCAGCACGCTCTTCGTTGGGTCGTTCCCCATCCGGCAGGTGCCCACCTCGTGAATGCTGTACCCCGGCGGGTTTGGCTTGTCATTTTTCGATAAGATCTCGAAACCCGCAGCCTCCGCCAGTTCGCATGCTGTGCTCACTGCATCCTTGGCCATGTTGAATTCGTTGTCGGTATACTTCGTGTCTACGTGCAAGACCGGAATTCCCCACGCGTCTTTGCGATCTTTATCAATGCGCACATGGTTTTCGTAGCGTCCCAGAACCTCGCCCATGATCGTCATGTGAAACCCGCTGCCGTAGTATTCGTCCATCTTGCGTTGCAGTTCCGCACCGTAGGCGGCAAAGTTCCGGGCGCCTACAGACCCTGTTGAAGCCGTGGTGTTGAACGCATATCCGCGCAGAAACTTGTCGCTCTTGGTGTCGATGTTCCGAAATCGCGGAATGATCGCATACGATCCCATCACGCCTTTGCTTTTCCCATTGCGCGCCTCGGGTACTGAGCACACCACGCCCGCTCCGTAAATCTGGTCCATCAGATAACGCCCTACGAGTCCGCTGGAATTCGCAAGGTTCGAATTCAGCAGAAGGCGCGTACTTTCCAGTGTCCCCGCCGCCAGCACCACCACCCGCGCCTTCACGCTCATCTCGCGATGCGACAGACGATCAACAAAGTTGCAGCCATTCGGCCGACCGGTATTCTTGTCCACAGTAATTTCGCGAACCACGGCGTTCGCAATCGAAGTCAACTTCCCCGTCTTCTCCGCATCGGGCAACAGCAGATTCACTGAGCTCGCCAGTCCGTCCCGCCCCTGCGCAGACCGCTGCTTGCACACCGGCACACCGCGCGGTTTGGCCACCTCGATAAATCGCTGCATTGCGGAACTCCACGGCACATCGTCAATAATGAAGTTCCCGTTCGGCATCTGCGGCGGACCGTCCAATGCACCGGACACCCGGAAAATCCCTTCCACGCGCGAGTAGTAGGGTGCCAGATCTGCAAGACTGATTGGCCAGTCTTCGCCGAACCCGTCGCGCGATTTTGCCTTGAACTCGTAATCACTGAGGCGGAATGACTGGCGCGACCAGAACAGAGAACGCCCGCCAAACAATCGCACGCGCACCCAGTTGTACGGCTGGCCTTCTTCGAACGTGTATGGAACCTCCTGCTCATCCACCCATACGTTGGCGTTGAACTCGTTAGACTGAAACACATGCTCCAGCCGCCCGGGCGGACGAAAGCCACGAAAGGGCAGCTCAAATGCAGGTTTCTTTTCGGCATCATGACTCACATCGGCCACCGGCCCCGCATTCAGCATGATGCAGCGGATTCCATATTCGGTGAGGATTTTCGCCGCCATTCCCCCGGCATGTCCCGATCCGATAATCAGCACGTCATAAATCTCATTCATCATCGCCGTAGTGATTCCCTCTGTCCTGTGTTCCTATGTCCTTTGTCCTTCGTTCCCTGCTTTACCTCGGATACGATGGCATCGGATGGTCCGCCTTCGGGACTGCCTTCACATGCGGCGGAAAGTTTGCGCAATCCGCCTTCTCGAGCGAAATATCCGGCTCGATGGGAGCCCAGTACAATTCCACCGTCGTCCGCGGTTCCGCCCCAATCTCGGGCACCACGAACCACGCCTTCGAATTCACGGTCGCTGTACGAATATCATCGTGCACGATGTTGAGGAAGTCCGCGTGCTTCTCAGCGGGCGGGTGGTCGTTCATCCACGTGCGCAACCACGGCTTCAGTAACGCATCGGTCTGCGCGTCGCTCAGCTTTGCAAATTCAAGATTGAATTTCTTCTTCGCTTCCGCATCCAGCCAGTCGAGGCCCTCGCTATACACTTTCCTGCGCAGGTCCGGCGAATCGCCGATCAGGAAATCCAGAAACATCGGTGTCTGTGCCTGCACAGCGCCCGGCTTCTCGCCCATCGGCGGCATCAGCACATCGCTCAACCGCGTCAGCGTCGCCATCTGCTGTGGCGTAAAGAAGCGCAACTCCGCCGCGGCCACCTGGTCGGCAGCCTCGACGTGCGGAATTGGTGTTTTCGAGTTAAGGCCGGCCAGCCACGGCACGGGTGCGGGCGGTGGCGGAGCGGGGTTTGCGGCTTGTTGGCTCAGCAACAACTTGGGAGATGCACCTAGCGCAAGAACGGCACGGACAAAATCACGGCGCAGCATCGGTCCTCCTGGGGACCACACCACGCTAATTGCCGACAAGGGGAGACGTAAAGTCCCAAGTTGAGCAACGGGCGCAGGGATTGTGTTCTCCCACCCTTCCGACAACAGCAGAACGTCGAAACGGCAAATGTTTGCGTTATTGAGGATTAGCAGGCGAATCGGGAGGCTTGGCTGGCGAGGCCGGAGTAGAGTCGTCAGCATCGTCTTCGCAACTGTGGCCCTTCACGGCATACGCCGTCTTGACGCCTCGCTCTGCCGCGAGACGCGTATCCTGCTGCCCGTCGCGCGCGGCGAGCGCTGCCTGGTACTCCGTTAATGCCTGGTCGCGTTTGCAGTCAAGGTCAAGCATGCGCCCCAGGTAGATATGCGACCACGCGACCAGCCGCGGCTCCTTGCTGGTGGCAATCGTCTTCTGAAAATCGTCGATGGCCACATCGGGATGGCCGGTCATGATGGCCACCCGCGCGAGGATGAAGTTGGCCCGGGCCTCCTGCGACACCGCATCCAATGAATCTGACCGATCAGCCAGTGCTTTGTGCGCCAGTGCGCTTGCGGTGGCCACATCGCCCTGTGCCAGCTTAGCCTCGGCGAGGTCCAACCCTGTCAGGTCTCGCGGCTTGCTGCGTTGCAACACATCACTATCTGCCTGCTTGTCAAAATCGGTTTGCCGCGCCCTATGCACCTGCTGATCGATATCCATGCCATACACCATCTCGCCGATAGTGTCGCGCAGGCTTGCCGGATCTTTTTCAAATTGGATCAGCTGCTCGAAAAAATATTGGGTCAATACATATCCCTGCGCCATATCGTGATGCACTGCCGCCACACGCACCGCTTCCATCTTCTCGTGCGTCAGCTGGCGCTCATGTTCGTAGCGAGGCAGGTCGGATCGTTCGACCCCCGCCGGAATTCTGTATTCCGGAATTCCTGTGTCCATGGTGCGCGCTTCAATGGCCTTGATTAGGCACTCGACCACCAGCGCCACGGTGTCTGAGCGGTAGCGGAAATCAAGGGAAGCTTCGCGCACCTCTTTCAGAATGGGCTGCATCCGGTCGATGGCATTCGTCCGCGAAAACAACAGCGGCTCAATCACGTAGTGCAGGTAGGTGTGCCGCACGTCGTTCATCGGAATGGTGCCATTCACTGGGGACACCACCACCACGTAATCGGTCCCATAGATGCGCGCATTCACCAGCTTCGGCGAAAGCAGCGGCTCGATCACCACTACGAAACGCCGCCCTTCGTACGTCGTCGCTGGCATCTTGAGATAGAGGTTGGTCGAAACAATCATCTTTGACAGCGGATCGTGCAGCTTGTCGGTCTCTTCGTCGTAGATGCGATGCGCGGTCAGCCAGATTCCATGTAGATCGACCGCCTCGGCAAAGTCGCGCAGCAGCGGGACAATCTCTACCACTTGCGTTGAGTCAGGCGGCATCTCTGTCAACTCCACCGTGGTTTCCAGAGCCGGCGGCTGACTGAGATACAGCGCCAGTGAGATGTATTGCGAAATATCGTGCTCCGTACCCGTCAACCGATGCTGCGCGATGTAGAGGCACACCTTGTCGCGTTTGGCGCGCGCATCTTCGCTTTTCGCAAGCGCGTCGTTGATTTCATCGCGGACATGTTTACGGATCGGAGCGCTATCCTCAAGGCCCTCGTCGTACCCGCAGGCATTCAAGGCTGCGGCCATCATAAACACCGGCTCTGAACTTACCAGCGAAATCGTGGGCCCAGCCGCATCGACAAGAGAGGGAGCTTTCTCCTGCACTGGCTGCGACGACGAACTCTGCCGGCTTGCCGGAGGATTGCTGCTGGAAGATTGTGCCCTGGCCCGCGGAGCGATAAAGGCAGCGAGAAGGAAAATGGCGACAGGAACGACGATTACGAATCTCGGAAACGGACTATGCGGCATCAAAAGGACCTTGCCTGAAGTCTACGGCATTTCGGTGGTTTTGCGCGCAGGGCTGTCGACACTACGGCAGCAGTCAGGGCATCCTCAACTCTCGGGTCGGAGGCACGATTGCGGCGCATGCACCTTAGACGATATAGAGTTCCAAAAAGAAAGGCCCGGCGCCGAATACGCCAGGGCCGTTGTCATCTCGCCCGATCAAGCTAGCCGCGAACAGAAACGCCGGAGAAAGAGAGCACCGCCAGCCCACGCACCGGCTGTCCGAAGAAACGTGCCGGCTCAAAATGGCTCCAGAGAAGCAGGTTCACCACCTGCGCGCGCGTGTTGTCATCTACCGGCCCGGAAACGATCCGGTAGTCGTACACTTCGCCCTGCCCGTTGATATAAGCTTCCACCACTACCGGGCCGCCTCCGGCGCGGATCTGATCATTGCTGCTTACCGCCGAAGATAGATATAGGAATTGCGGAGAAGTGGCCATGCCCAGGGGCTCGTCTTCTCCCCGCGCAACCTCTGGCCGTGTAAACATTCCCACCAGCACCGTAACCGTGCCCAGTAGCAGAACCGCGCTCGCAAAACCTGCCGAAGCCTGCAGCAGGAACGGCCCCACTGTGTTGTCCCATGTCAGCTTCCAGCTCTGCAGCACGCTCTTCCGGCTGCGTGCCCGTTCATGGCTGATCGCTACACGAATACGCAACAAAAGATCTTCCGGCTCGGGAACCGGACCCAGCGCGGACAGCGATATCTGCGTCTGCTTCAAACCTGTCCACTCTGCCGAGCACGCTGCGCATGCTTCAAGATGGAGGCCGATTTCCTGCATCTCGTGCCCGGTTAACCGGCCATCAAGATACTCTGAAAACTTCGACTGGATGGAGTTGCAACTGCTCATCGCGCCTCCCCTTTCAAGGGGATCTCAAATCCGCCAGGCGTTGCCGCCCTTTCGGCCGATTGAGACTTCGTGAGAATGGTCCGCAAAAGGGCTCGTCCGCGAACAAGCCTCGACTTCACAGTCCCGAGATTCACTCCTTGAATCTCAGCCACTTCCTCGTACACAAACCCTTCAATATCCCGGAGAATGAGCGTGGAACGAAATGGCTCCGGCACCTGGCTCAGGGCAGCTTCGACGCGAGCCCTGTTTTGCGCATGCATCGCCATCTCGACCGGCGACTCGCCCGGATCGATCAGCATTTCTTTCAGCTTGATCGGAACGCCCGAGCAGCCCTCCGTCATCTCCTGTTCAATCGGAATCTCCTGCTGCTTGTGCCTCATCCACCAGCGCCGCTGGTTCGAAGCTTCGTGTAGCGCAATGCGATAAATCCAGGTGCGCAACGACGACTCCCCATGAAAGCGCGCCACTCCGCGAAAGACCTTGACGAAGACTTCCTGCGTCAAATCCGCCGCATCTGCACGGTCGTGCGACATCCGCGCAAGCAGCGAATAAATCGGCTGGTGGTAGTGCGCGATCAGCCAGGCAAAGGCTTCTTCAGAGCCTGCCTGAAGCTCAGCGATCAGTGCGGCTTCCTCCGATCGAAGTGAAAGCGCGCTCGCAAGATTCCCCATGGTGAGATCCGCCTGCAATTCAGCTCCCCCCACGTTACCGCATCGGCGGTAAGTTTGGCATCAGGGAATCGCCGTTTCCGGCTTACCCCGACCACGCTCCCGGCCAAACTCCTCCGGATACCAAACCACTGTGCGTGGGAGCGAAGCACGAATGCCTCGTCTGCCTATTCTCTTAGACACCGGCACCCCCCTAAAGTGTTCCCAGTCACGGATGTATTTTTGCCCTGAGGTCCTGTCTTTGAAGGGATTACATGGCAAAAACGATCCGCTTGCCGCCCTGATTACGGTTCCAGGCGGCTTCCACTTCCGCCAAGGGCACGGGCTCTGTCGGGACCCGCAAAGTACCGGCGGCTGCCATCGAAAACAAGGTTGGGATGGCCTCGAAAACGCGCTCCAGGGGCACAGAGCCAAAACCGCTGCCCATCAGTTTCAGATCGATGCTGCGGAGCGCGGCGCCCGGCAGTGTGATGGCCGGCCCGGCGCTTTGCCCCACCTCCACCAGGCGCGTGGCGCGTGCCCCTTCAGGATTGAATCCCTTCGCCAGCGCCTCCAGCAGCAACTCCGTCGGCCGTCCCCAAAGATAATCAATCACGACATCAATTCCCTTGCGGGCCTCGGCTGCAAAGGCTTCGCGGATTGCATCGTCCTCCTGCGCAAGCGAAATCACGCCGTCCAGATTCTCCGATGCAAGCGCGTCGAGATTGCGCCCCGCTGCAACGATTCGCCTCGCTCCGAGCAGCCGCGCCGACTGGATCGCCAACTGGCCAGCCACCCCCGTGGCGCCAAGAATCAAAATCGCCTCTCCTTCGATAAGTCCGGCGCGGTCCTTGATCGAAAGCCACGCCGACATGCCGGGATTAACGATGGCTGCAGCCTGCACATCATCGAGGTTCTCCGGCAATCGCACGCACCTTGAACGTAGAGCTACGGTGCGCTCACATATCGTTCCCCACGGCTTCCGGGAAAACCCAAAGAACACCCGGCTGCCGTCTTCCAGCGTGCCCACACCATCGACGCCCGGAACGGCCGGCACCTCTCCTTTCCCCGCATAATGTTTGCCGCTCGCCAGCGCCTTCACTACCGGGTGAAGCCCTGCGGCGCGCATTTTGATCAGTACTTCGCCCTTCTCCGCCACCGGATCCGGGAAATCCTGGTAACGCGGCGCCTGCCCCAGTTCGTTTACGACAGCTGCTTTCATCGTGACCTCCCTTGGAATCAGATCCTGTCGGAAGCTTCTTCTACCGTCAGTCAAGCTCCGTGAACATAAGCTTAAGACGGTGGCTCTGAGAAGGCATCTTCAACACACATCTCCGTTTGACGAATCCCATCCCAGCAGAGACAATAGAGGAGTTGCATCCCTCATGTGGGCCTGTGGCGCAGCTGGGAGCGCGCTTCCATGGCATGGAAGAGGTCATCGGTTCGATCCCGATCAGGTCCACCAAAATCTCCTCATTAGCTAATCGCTGATACTCCCCCCTGGAATCGGACGGCCGATTGTTGCAGAGCCTTCTCTGCTGCGGCAGCTTCAATTACGCTGTTGATTTCTGCTCCGACCAGCAACATCAGGCCAGTGATATAGAACCACATCAGGAGGATGATCACCGCGCCGAGCGATCCATACGCCACGGTGAAGTTATTGAAAAAATGAAGATATAAGCGCAGGCCCAGCGATGCCGCCATCCACCCGGCAATACCCACCGTTCCTCCTGGTGTGAGCCAGTGCCAGCACCTGTTTTTCAAATCCGGCGCCCAGTAGTAAAGCACCGCAAATGTCAATGCCAGCAATGAGCAGGCGACAATCCAGCTTGCCAGCCGGAAGGAAGATCACCGCCGCTGTACGCAACAGGAATTCGTGGAAACGATGGTCAGCGACGCGCGCGTAATAATCGCCCAGCAGCATCGAAGCCAATCCCATTGTCACGATGATCGTGAGCAGAATAGTCAGTCCGATCGCCTGCAGGCGCGCCACGATGTACGATCGCGAGTCTGCAATCTTGTACACCGCGTTCAGCGTGTCCTGGATCGCCGATATCCCCACGGAGGCCGACCAGATCGCAGCTATCAGCCCAAACGTTACTTTGTCCGAGGTTGAAGCGGCCGTCGTTTCGTTGAAGGTGCTCAGCACGGTTCCCAATGCCGCCGTCGGGATCACCACCGCCAGGTAATCGAGCAACTTGTCGTAAAACTGGAAGGCGGACCGGGCTGCAATACCGAGGATGGAGCTCGCGCACAGCAGAGTGGGAAACAGCGCAAACAGAAAATAGAATCCCAGCTCCGCGGCATGACCAAAAACTCGATCCTCGTTTATCGCCTTCCACGTCCTTACGAGGATGGACCTCAGTGGAACTCCCTGAAGATTCCAAAGGGATGCGAGTGGGGCTTGCGACACAATCTCCCAGATTCGCCGTTGCCGTCCCTTGAGTCGCGCATCGACGTTGGATTTCTCGGCAGCGATAGGCTCTCCTCGCCTCGATCCCATCGGAATTCACAGAGCGTTGGATGCCCATTCAAACGACATCGATAGCCCGGGCCAGAAACGTCGCACGGCCGGACTCAGTCTTCCTCTTTCTCAGGGAATACACGTTTCCGGCATTGAAGCTGGGCGCATTGAGCAAACGCGGCCTTCCGACTCGCATCCAAAAACACCAATGCTGTATCTCACGGGAACTGCGCCAATGACCGCTTCGCGCCACGCGCGAAGGGCGAGCCGGCTGATCTTTGCGGTGTACTTTGGCATGTTCGCTCTTCTGTCGGTGAAGACGAGAGCACAAGTTCCACAAGACTCCAATACACCCCCTGCCGAGCAGATTCTGGCTTCCTACGACGGCCAGCCCGTCACCGCAATCGACATCGCCGGACGCCCCGACCTGAAGGTCTCCCAATTTCATTCGGACCTGGCGCAACAGCCCGGCCAGCCCTTCGACAAGCAGAAGATCGATCGCACGGCGGCCAACCTCAAAACCGCCGGCAAGTTCCAGAATGTGCGCGTCCAGGTGGAGCCGGAGGCCAAAGGGCTCCGCGTCTTGTTCGTGATCGAACCGGCGGTCTATTACGGCATCTTTCAATTTCCCGGTGCGGAGCGCTTTCCCTACTCCCGGCTTGTGCAGGTCGCCAACTACACCAGCCAATCGCCGTATAACGCGAGTGAAATTGAGCACGATCGCCAGTTGCTGGTGCGCTTCTTTCAGCAGACGGGCTATTTTCAGGCGAAGGTCTCCACAACGCTCAAAATCGACACGCAGGATGAAATAGTGAACGTGCTGTTTCACTCCGATCTCGGCCGTAAGGCGAAATTCGGAACCGTCGACATAGCCGGTCTTCCCCCTCAATTCCAGGATATGCAGCAGCGCCTCACTTCGATCTGGGCGCAAGATTCGCGGAGCGGCAATTCGCAAAGGCAAAACCTATAAGCGCTCAACTCTTAACAAGGCAACGAATTACATCCAGACCCGTTTGCAGAAGGATGGATTTCTTGCCGCTCAAGTGAAACTCGAAGGCGCTGAGTACCACGCAGACACCAATCGCGCCGACATCCACTTCAGCGTCGAGCCCGGCACAAAAACGCACGTGCTCATTGCAGGCGCACACCTCTGGCCATGGACAAAGAAGTCCCTGCTGCCCGAGTACCAGGGCGTCGGAGTCGACGAGGAGACCGTGCTGGAGGGCCAGCGTGCACTCATCTCCTACTTCCAGGCGAAGGGCTACTTCGACGTGACCGTAACGTCAGATATGACCGGAACCGAGAAGCGCCGCACGGTCGTCTACCACGTATCCAAAGAAAAGAAACACGAAGTCACTAACGTGCGAGTCACCGGCGAGTCGAAGCTAAAGGCGGATCAACTCGCGCCGCACATTGCCGTGCAGAAGAAACACCTGCTTTCGCATGGCAAATTCAGCGATCAGCTCGTACGCACCAGCATCAACAATCTCAAGGCCGTTTATCAGTCCCAGGGATTCAGCAGCGTTCAGGTCACTTCTTCCGTGATCAAGCACGGCGACGACATCGAGGTTGCTTTCCACGTTTCCGAAGGACCGCGCGACATCGTCAATGCGCTTTCCATCGAAGGCGCACGCACTTTCCCCGAATCGCAGTTCGCCCCGAAAGGGCTCAAGGTCGCCGCGGGACAGCCGTATTCGCAGGCAAATGTGCAAGCTGACCGCGCCTCCATTGTCGCCAACTACCTGAAGGCCGGCTATCTCACATCAAGCTTCCGCGAGACGGCCACGGAGGTTTCGAAGAACGACCCGCACCGCATCAATGTTGTCTACCATATCTACGAAGGCCCACGCGTCTTCACCGGCGATATCCTGACCCTGGGCCGCGTCCACACCAGACAGCGCCTCATCGATCAGGACATCGCCGCCATCAAGCCTGATCAGCCGCTCACCGAAACCGATCTGCTCACGGCCGGCAGCAATCTCTACAACCATACCGGCGTCTTCGACTGGGCCGAAGTCGATCCCAAGAGCCAGATCACCACGCAGACCAGTGAAGACGTCCTGGTAAAGGTGCATGAAGCTAAACGCAATGAGTTCACCTACGGCTTCGGCTTTGAAGTGATCAACCGCGGAGGCAGCATTCCCAGCGGAACGGTCGCGCTGCCCAATCTTCCGCCTGTCGGTCTGCCCTCCAACTTCAAAACCAGCCAAGTCACTTTCTATGGCCCGCGCGGCACAGTGCAATACACCCGCAACAACCTGCGCGGCAAGGGTGAATCGCTTTCGCTGACCGCATTCGCAGGCCGCCTCGATCAACGGGCGGCCATCTACTACATCGACCCGAACTTCCGCTGGTCATCCTGGAAGTCCACCGTTTCATTCTCCGCTGAACGCAATGAAGAGAACCCGATCTTTTCGTCGCAGCAGGAGATCGGCACTTATCAAATCCAGCGCCTCATCGACAGCGCCAGAAAAGACCTCTTCTTCGTCAAATACAGCTTCGGCAAGACGGACCTTACGCGGGTTGAAATTCCTGATCTGGTCCCAACTGCGGACCAGCACGTCCGCCTTTCCGGGTTCGGCGCGAACCTTACCCGCGATACGCGAGACAACGTTCTCGACGAGCACAAGGGCGTGCTCGGATCGCTCGAGGTCGATATCAACTCCAGTAAGCTCGGCTCCAGTGTCGACTTTGCGAAACTTACATCGCAGGCGGCCTTCTATAAAGAAAAGTTTCATCATATCGTGTGGGCAGGCAGCATCCGCATCGGAATGGCGCAGCCCTTTGCAAACAGCCGCGTCCCTCTGAGCGAGGCCTTCTTCACCGGCGGCGGCGACTCGCTGCGCGGCTTTCCGCTGGATGGCGCAGGACCGCAACGCGCCGTGCCCGTATGCACATCGACGACTGCGTGCGGATGCCCAACCACAACAAACTGCGCGTTCATCAATGTACCCAGCGGCGGTAACGAACTACTTGTCCTCAACGCCGAGGCGCGCATCCCGCTTCCCATCAAAAAAGGTCTCAGCATCGTTCCTTTCTACGACGGCGGCAACGTTTTTCCTCGCATTGGCTTTCACGACTTCACTTCGCTCTACTCAAACAACGTGGGTCTCGGCCTGCGCTACTCCACTCCCGTCGGCCCCATCCGCTTCGACTTCGGAATAAATCTGAATCCTGTCCCGGGCGTGAGCTCAACACAACCCTTCATCAGCATCGGCCAGGCATTCTGAGGAGCCCACCCGTGGCAATCATTCATCGCGTAGCCGCCAATACTCATCACCAGGAACCACCGCCACATCGATCCTTCAAGCAGCCTCTGCTGCGGGTGGCCAAATTCTTCTTCGTGGTCGTCGTCTTTCCCATTCTCCTCGGTGCTTTAGTTCTCACGCTGCTGGTGAACAGTTCGCGCGGACACGCATATCTCATCAACCTCATCCAGAAGAAAACCGGAGAGAGTCTTGGCGTCGCGGTACATCTTCAGAACTTCAACCTCCATCTCGCTACGCTCAGCGTTGATCTCTACGGCCTCACCATCGATGGCGCAGGCCCTCATCGCACGCCGCCATTGCTCCAGGTGCAGCACGCCGAGGCAGGCGTTCGCGTCGTCTCGGTCTTTCGGCGCGAATGGTACTTCGACGAACATTCGCGTCGACAATCCCGTCGCGCAAATCTTCGTCGATAAGAATGGCGTCTCCAACCTTCCCACGTTCAACAGCAGTAACAGCAGCAATACACGACCGTATTCGATCTCGGCATTCGCCATGCGGTGCTCACAAACGGGGCGGTTTTCTACAACAATCGACCCAGCTCTCTCGCGCTCGATCTCCGCGATGTCCAGTTCAATTCCGCCTTCAACAGCCTTCTGAAGAAATACTCCGGAACGCTCACCTATTCGGACGGAAGCCTCGACTACTCCGGCAACCAGGCGCCCACGCATGCTCTTAACGTTGAATTTGATGCCACGCCGACAACGCTCCATCTCTCGCCTGCCACCATCCAGGCCGGCAACTCGCATCTCGTTCTCAATGCAACGATCAATAATTACAGTGCGCCCATCGTGCAGGCTCAATACAACGCAACAGTCGATGGAGAGCAGTTGGCCGGGATTCTGCACAATCCATCCATCCTCAGCGGGCTCGTTTCGGTCTCTGGCAATGCGCAGTATCAGTCGATTGCCGGACGCACGCTTCTGCAATGCCTCGTCGTGAATGGCGATCTCACCAGCCGCAAACTCACCGCTGAAACATCCTCGCTTCGCGCAGAGATTTCGAACATCGCCGCCAACTATTCGTTCGCCAACGGAGACGCCACACTGCACGACTTCCGCGCCAGTCTTCTTGGCGGAGAAGTCACGGCCCAGGGCACGATGAAGAACATTGGCGGCGATTCGCACTCGAAGTTCGACGCAACCCTGCGCGGAATCTCGCTCGCGGATGCCAAACGCATGATGGGCAAAGCTGCCTCCACTGGCCCTGTCGCAATCGCCGGCACGCTCAACGCGACAGCGACAGCCACATGGGGAAGGACCTTCGACAATCTCGTTGCGCACACAGACGCGACCATCCACGCTCGCGTAAAGAGTGACCAACACTCAGATCCTCGGCCGTGCAGGTCTCCTCCCGCGCGTCAACGCCGGCAGTCCCAGTCCCCACCGGCCCGGTCCCTATCGAGGGCGCTTTGCATGCCACGTATAACGGGAAGACTCAGCAGTTGGCCCTCGACCACAGTTACTTCCGCACGCCGCAAACCAACCTGAACCTGAATGGAACAATCAGTAAAAGCTCCAGCCTCGCAATTCAGCTCCAGGCCAATGATCTCCGCGAATTCGAGTCGATCGCCGATCTCTTCCGCACACCCGCGCCCGGTCAGCCATTGCAACCGCTTGGTCTCGCCGGTACGGCATCCTTCACCGGTGTCGTCCGCGGCTCAACCTCCGCGCCGCATCTCACGGGCCAGTTCATCGCACAGAATGTGCAACTCCAGGGCTCCTCGTGGAGACTGATCCGCACAAATGTTGATGCGAGCCCTTCGAACCTGAGCCTGCAACATGCGGAACTCGACCCGGCCGGGCAGGGCCACCTTTCGCTCAATGCGAACGCGCAATTGCGCAAATGGTCCTTCTCCAAATCAAGCCCCATGCAGCTTCAGCTCAACGCATCGCAGCTCGACCTGGGCGAACTCGTCAAACTCGCCGGCCAGCAAATCCCTGCGACCGGCACCCTCGCCGCCGACATCAAGATGCGCGGTAGCATTCTCAACCCCGAAGGTAACGGCACCCTGACACTTACCAACGCCGCCGTCTACGGCGAACCCGTTTTCTCCGCCAAAGTCAGGTTTAACGGCGACGGCAATCAGGCCCATGCCAACGTATCCATCGCCGCTCCGGCCGGGACTGTCGAAGCTAAGTTGACGTCAAGCTTGAAGAACAAGACTTACTCCGCTGAACTAACATCATCCGGAATCCATCTCGACAAGTTACAAGCGCTCAAGTCCAGCAACGTTAATCCCACTGGCATAGTCAGCATCACCGCGAAGGGCCAGGGCACCTTCGACAACCCTCAACTGGACGCAACGATTCGGATTCCAAGCCTTGTCGTGCAGCGGCAAACCATCTCCGACATCCTCCTGCAAGCCAACCTTGCCGATCATCAGGCAACAGCTCAACTCACATCTTCCGCAGTGAATACATCGATCAGGGCCAATGCAAAAGTTGCCCTCACCGGTGACTATATCGCCGATGCCAAGCTAGACACGCAGGGCATTCCGTTAGGGCCGCTGCTCGCGGTCTACGCACCCGATCAGGCTGCGAACATTGCCGGCCAAACTGAAATCCACGCCACCCTTCACGGTCCGCTCAAGAACAGGAAGCAACTCGAAGCGCACGTCACGATTCCTATTCTCAAACTTGCTTACAGCAATTCCGTGCAGCTGGCTGCCACCGCTCCCATCCACATCGACTACAAAGACGAAACCATCAACGTGCAGCGCTCTTCAATTCGCGGCACCGACACCGATCTGCAGTTCCAGGGAACGATTCCAACTGCGGGCTCCGCGCCGATGTCGCTTCTCCTGCTCGGCTCCATCGATCTGCACATTGCCCAGCTCTTCAATCCCGACCTGCGCACTTCCGGGCAGCTCAAGTTGAACGTCAACTCGTACGGTGCTGCTCACGGCACTGACATCGCAGGAACCGTGGACATCGTCGACGCGGCATTGGCCACACCTGACCTGCCCGTCGGCCTTCAGCATTGCAACGGGACCCTGCAGCTGACGAAAGACCGCATCAACATCACTCAACTCAAAGGCAACCTGGGCGGGGGCACCTTGACCGCGCAGGGGGGAGTGGCCCTGCGCCCATCGATCCAGTTCGATATGGGCGTGGTCGCGCACGACGTGCGTATGCTCTACCCGCAAGGAATGCGCGAATCCGTGAATGCAAATATCCGCCTCACTGGATCACCGCAAGCGGCGTCCTTGGCGGCAACGTCAACCTCGCCGACCTTTCGTTCACGCCCGCCTTCGATCTCAGCAACTTTATCGGCCAGTTCAGCGGCGGTGTAGAAGCTCCGCCCTCGCAGGGATTCACCCAGAACGTCGCGCTTAATCTCGCTGTCCACTCTTCGAATCAGGTGAACCTGGTCAGCCGCACGCTCAGTGTCGACGGGTCGGCAAATCTTCAGGTACGCGGAACGGTTGCAGACCCGGTCATTCTGGGGCGCGCCAATCTCAGCCGCGGCGACATCATCCTCAACGGAAATCGTTTCATTCTCAACGGCGGCACCATCCAGTTCGTCAATCCCTCGATGACCCAGCCTGTCGTACATCTCACACTCACCACCTCGATTCAGCAGTACAACATCAATCTCCGTTTTGAAGGCCCGGTCGACCAGTTGCGCACGCAGTACAGCTCCGATCCGGCTCTGCCTTCCGCTGACATCATTCACTTACTTGCCTTCGGCCAAACCACCGAGGCGAGCGCCGCCAACCCTACTCCCGCCAATCAGGCCGCCGAGACGCTCGTCGCCAACCAGGTTTCGAGCCAGGTCACGAGCCGCATCTCCAAGGTTGCGGGCATCTCGCAACTCTCCATCAATCCAGTCCTGTCGGGCGGCGGTTCCCAAGGACCGGCGGGCGCCAACATCACAGTGCAACAGCGCGTCACCAGTAATCTCTTTGTCACGTTCTCAACAAACGTTCAGACCACGCAGGGACAGACAATTCAAGGACAATATCAAGTGTCGCCGCGCTTGGCCGTCAGTGCTACGCGCGACCCCAATGGAGGCTTCGCTGTCGATGCACTCATCAAGAAAACCTGGTGAGCAGATGTTTGATGGCGCGATGTTCTGATGGGCTGTCAGCGATTCGTGCGACCACCCCGGCGGGCCTAATTATGTTCGTCTAAAGCTTATGTGTCGTTGCAGAAGTATTGCGGCAGCTCCTCGTAACCGCGCCGCCTCTCCGTCTGACAAAATCGCAATTCTGGGTTGCGCCCCACCGATCTGGCGCTTCGCGAGTTCACCTGTAATGACCGGCCCCACAGCATCCCAGCGAAGCGTGATGTCGCCGACAAGGAGAACCACCTCTGGATTGAAGGCCGCCGTAACAACGCGCAGTCCCCGGCCGATCCATTCGGCTTGGCGATTCAACGCCGCGCGCGCCGCCTCATCGCCGTTCGCCTCCAGATTCAAGAGATCCTGGAAGGTGGAAACGCCATTTCCCTTCATCTCCTCGGAGAAGTAACGCAGCGCCGCTCGAGATGAGGCGAACATCTCCCAGCAGCCGACCTGCCCGCACGCGCACCCCGGGCCGGAGTCGGAGACGGATACGTGACCAAGCTCCCCGGCCAGTCCCTCCGCACCCTCCATCAACTGTCCATTCACAAGTGCTGCCGCTCCGACGCCTTCGACAATCGTGATCAGGACCGCGTTCCGAATGCCATCCATATGCCCGAACCACACCTCGGAGAGCAGACAAGCATTGGCAGCGTTCTCGAGTTCGACCTGGATCTTCAGAGCCTTCTGCAAAGTTCCGCGGATGTCGAAACCCACCCACGGAAGATTGGGAGCCCATACCAGCTTCTGTGTGATTTTGTTGACGCGCCCCGGCAAGCTGATCCCCACACCCTCCCACGTTTTCCCGCGAAAACGCGTTTGAAGATGCCGCATGCCTTTGGCGATGAGTTCAACGCCCTGCTTAGGATCCGAAACGATCGGAACCATCGTCCGGTCAAGGAACCTGCCGTTCAGGTCGACGACTGCCAGGATTGCCTTGGTGGGGCGCACGTCGGCAACCAACAGCAAAAGATCGTCGTTCATCGTCAACAGGGTTGGACGGCGGCCGCGCTCCGTCTTCACCACAGACCCTTCTCGTACCCATCGTTCCTCGATAAGGCCATCCACGATCGAAGAGATTGTCGAGCGCTGCAGTCCGGACTTGCGCGCAATGTCCACGCGCGAAATGGGTTGATTGCGCCGCAAAAGTTCAAGAACGAGATCGCGGTTGGTATCGCGAATCGGTGACATGCCCTGAGCCCGCTTGGAACCATGGTCTTTCGATTTCACGCTATTGCCCAATGCGCCCATTTATTTCAAACGATCTCGTACGGGTGACGTTGATGACGCGTAAGCAGACTTCCGGCAATGTCGTCGCCCACGATGGTCTCAGTCGCCGGATCCCAGTGGATATGGTGATTCGTCTTCATCGCGATCCAGTGAAGCAGGCATGTGGTACAGGCACGATGGCCGATCTCAGCCGGCGCGGTCGGCGCCTTGCGCGAGTGGATGCAGTCGAGCCAGTTTCCGTGCTGATCGTCGGAGGTATAAGGATGGAACTCGTTTGGGCCGATCTCAGAGTCCAGAATCCTGGGATCGCTCGCACGCAGCGGCACGATCGGTGCCGGCTTATCGCTGGACGAGGCTGTCGGAGTGGTCATGCCGTCGCGACAGACAAAGATCCATCCCTTGTCGCCAATCCACTTGATTCCGTTTTCAAAATCGCCGGAGATGGTCATCACCACCCCGTTCGCATAGCGGCCATACGTCTTGAACGGTCCGTGTACGTTCCACAGGCCTTCCTTTGGGAATTCCGCGGTTCCCCAAATCTCGACTGGCCCGGTAAGCTCCGTATCCATGCCCCAATGCGCGGTATCAACGTGATGCGCACCCCAGCCTGTAATCATGCCGGCGCCGAACTGCTCCATGCGCAACCATCCAGGACGCGAGAAATCTGTGGTGGGCATCACGCGATCCAGCGTGTAGGGCACCTCTGGAGTCGAACCCAGCCACGCATCGTAATTGAATCCTGCAGGAACCGGCATGGGCTCGGGATTCCCGCCGGCCGGATCGCCGGGCAACCCGATTTCAACCTGCTTCACAGTGCCGATGCGGCCGTTGCGCACCAGTGCAACCGCGCGGGCAAATTGCTTCCACGAGCGCTGTTGCGACCCGATCTGAAGAATGCGTCCACTCGCTTTCACGTGGTCAGCCATAACGCGGCCTTCGTGAATTGTCAGAGACGCGGGCTTCTGCAGATAAACATCCTTCCCTGCCTTCACCGCGGCAACAGCCAATCGAGCGTGCTGGTGATCCGGAGTCGAGATCAGCACCGCATCGATCTCCTTGTTCGCGAGAAGCTCTTTGAAATCCGAGTACCCCTTGGTTCCCGCGTAGGGCTTGCCGAGCTTTTCGGTGTAGGTTTTGTCCACAAACTGCTTGCCCAGTTCGACGCGCTCTTCGCTCAAATCGCAGACAGCCAGAATGCGATTGTCCCGGCCCGCGACACCCGTGAACTGCATGACGCCCGGCATATCGTGCCCGCGAGAGATTCGTCCCACGCCAATCGCGCCGATGTTGATCCTGTTGGACGGAGCAGACGCTCCAAACACTGACTGGGGCACGATGGTTGGAAATCCGGCAACAACGCTCCCGGCGATCGATGTTTTGATGAACTTTCTGCGTGACGCATCCATGTGCTTCTCCCTGAAAGTAGTCAGGCCCGGCTTTCCCAGTCGAGGTGAGCGCGGGTCGCATGCATTTGCGCCTTGATTGAAAGCTCCGCAGCCAGTAGGCATTGCGTTTGATCCTGGGCCGTGTGGGTTCGATTGACAATGTCGCTGACGAATTGAGGACCAAACGGAAGCGTTAGATTGTTGCAATCGATGTACCGGGCATCATTTTGATCGACGATAAAAAGATTGTTGCCCTGCTTGCTTACAGCAACATTTGTGTATTTTCGAAGCTCGATATAGCCCTCTGTGCCGAGGATGAACAGCCTTCCGTCGCCCCATGTACCCAGTCCGTAGGGCGTGAACCAGTCGAGGCGCACGTAACCGAAACCGTTGTTCCCGCGCAACATCATGTCACCAAAATCTTGAAATTGCGGATGATTCGGGTGTCGGACATTGGCGACCTGCGATGCAACAACCTCTGCCTGCGTTGAGCCCGTGTAATACAGGAATTGATCGACCTGGTGCGAGCCGATGTCGCAGAGAATCCCACCGAACTGAACGTCTTTCCAGAACCAGGCCGGACGGCCGTCGATCGACCCTGCACTTCCCGCATCACTACCGGGTCGCTGACGAATCTGATGAGGCGCGATATTAATGGTCTGGATCACATGGCCGATCGCGCCGGCTTGTACGAGATCTCCTGCCTTGACGGCCGCCTTCACCTCCAGCCGTTCTGAATACATGATCGCGTAAATGCGTCCGGTAGACGCGATCGTTTCGCGCACTTCCTTCAGCTGTTCGAGCGTTGTGATGCCGGGTTTGTCAGAAAGAAAATCCTTGCCGGCCTTCATGCAGCGAACGCCGAGGGGCGCGCGCTCGTTCGCAATTTGCGAACTCAAAACGAGTTGAATCGAAGAATCGTGAATGATTTCATCTTGCGTCGAGGCAACCGCTACGTCCGGATAACGTTTCTGAAACGCTGCCAGAAGATCCGGCTCAAGCGCCCAGACCTTGACCAGAACGCCCCCACCACGTTTCACCGCTTCAATCATGCCGTAGATGTGGGGATGACTGATGCCGCAAACGGAGAACTTGATGGAGTAGCGCGGAGCTGCATCCTCTAATCGTGGGAGCACTTCCTCTCTTGCATTTGCCGTAGAAGCCAGGGAAGAGCCCGGAGAAGCGAACGAAGGCAGAGCGGACATCATGCTCGCAACAGAGACATTCCGCAGAAATTCGCGGCGACGAATGAATGATTCAGCCATGGGAAGACTCGTGATGAAAGAGTTTGGGCAGCATCGTCAAAAGAAGGTCTGAGGCACGCCCGCCAGTGATGAGGGAGAGACCATGCTTCATGATCTCTCCCCGAGAAAGCCAACTTATGCAAACCAGCTTGAAGATGATTCGATAATCTGATCTCGCTCCGTCAGAAGTTCATCTTCAGCGCAAGCTGAATGACGCGGTAATCCGCGGTCGTGCCCACGTTGCCTGTCTGCGTGCCGATCGTTGAGCGAGTGCTGCCGAAGGCACCGTTGGAGAAGTTCACGTTCGGATCAGACCACTGTGGGTGGTTAAACAGGTTGAAGAACTCGCCCCGGAACTGGAAGCTGATTCTTTCATGCGACGGCACCGGATAGAAGTTCTTGATGAGGCCCATGTCTACATCCCAGAGATTCGGGCCACGCCATGTTCCTTTGCCGGCGTTTCCATAGTTTCCTGCCGCCGGTTTTGCAAAAAGGGTCGGGTCGAGCCACGGCGAAGCAATGCTTGACGCCAGTACACCCGCCGGGCGCGCTTGACGGCGATTGCCCGAACCCACCTGCGGGGCCGACGTAATCCGCGCGATCAAGATTGTTGCCGGTCTGGGATTGGTCGGTTCCAGCCAGGATGGTCAGCGGATCACCGGAGGTGAAGCTGTAAATGCCGGTCCATTGCCATCCACCGGCAATATTGCGGACCAGCCCGTTGGAGCCGTTGAGTTTGGGCAGGTTCCACACGTACGAAGCACGAAATGGTGCCTGTGGTCGTAGGTCGCCGGTCCCGTCTCGAACGCGTGCTGCCTCGGATCGTAGAAGGACATGCCTGAGCCGATGCTTGATCCGATATCCGTGATCCCGCCGTTCTCAGACAACCCGTAGTCGTTCGCATGGGAGTACGTGTAATTCGCCAGCAAGGTGATCTGGTTCAGGATTCCAGTGCTGCCCGATCCAGCTCGTTTCTCCAGGTCGAATTGCAGACCGTTATAGGCATTGGCGCCAGTGTTTCGATTCTGATAAATAACGCCAAACGGCTGATAGGGTCGCCGTGCTTGCAGCGAAGCGCTGCTGCCGGGCATATACGCGCCAGGATTCAAATTCACATCCTGGCGGAGATGGGTTCCGCGCGTTCCCACATAGGAGGCGTGAATAACTGTATCAGCGCGCAGCTGACGTTCAAAGGTGATGTTCCAATCGTAGATCTCAGGCGTGACCCACTTCACGCCCGGCTGCAAGCCGAAAACTGTCGGGTTGGCCACGAAGGTAGCGTCCTTCGGAGCGTTCTTGAGCGTATAGCGCTGCGGAAAACCGCTTGTGAAATCCGGATAGTTCGCCAGCGGATCGGAAAGCGAACCAATCTGCGAGGCTCCGGTCTTTGAATCGTTCAGATCGATGCGCAGGCTGAACGGCGCCGAAATCGCCGCATCGTTCAGGAACAGGCCCGGCAGCCGCGAGTAGTAGAAAAGGCCGCCGCCGCCGCGAATGACAGTCTTGCCCGTTCCGGTCAGGTCCCATGCGGCGCCGACGCGCGGACCAAAGTTGTTGAGGTCGCCCGTTTCCCCGCGATCAGGAACGGCGATGTTGTTGTACTTGTCGCCGATGAAGAACAGACCCGCGGGAGCGGAAGGAATGATGCTGGAGTGAACACCTGCGGCATACGCATCAGGGCGGAACTGCTCGATGCGTCCCCAGATTTCTTTCATAACCTGCTGCGGTTCCCAGCGCAATCCATAGTCCAGTGTGAGCCGGGGCGAAATCTTCCACTTGTCATCAGCGAAGACGCCGACCGGATTTTCGCGAGAGTCAGAGAAGTCGCCCGATGTCTGGCTGAACGTGTGCTGATAGCCCAGCAGAAAGCTTGCCATCGAGAGACCCGTCACGTCGTTGGTGAAGTTGAAACTGCCATTTTCGAGATCGGTATTGCGGATGTTCGACTGATCAAATTCGAGGTCGAAACCAAAACCGAAGGCATGCTTGCCCTTGGTCCAGCTAAGCATGTCACGAACGTCGCCGGTGTTCCGAATAAATTTGGCGTCGTTGAAGCTGCCCAATGTAAAGTCGCCCGAAACGGCGAAGTTGCGGATGCCGCTCTGCGCAGTAGGCAGTTGCCAGATGCTTGAACCGAAGGTCTTCATATCCGGGCACGGTGCCTCCCGGGCCTCCTTGCTGGCCGCGATCGGAAGACGAGCGGACCGCGTCGAGCGTGATGGCGTTCACCAGCCTCGGCGAAATGACCCAAGTGTAGCCAACGGCCCAATTCTGCGTCTGGACGGTCGAACCCGGCCCTACTGTCAGCAAGTCCTTGCCGTCAAAAGTTGGCGCATGATGGTACCTGTTGAGGTAAAAGCGGCCAAACAAGCGATCCTGGCCGCGGAGAACCTGGTCGAACACGCGCAATGTACTCGTCGAAGTTTTGCTGGAGTGGGGTGCCGAACGTCACAGACCCGCTGGTCGAACCCGCAGGCCGAACCGGCAGCAGTTTGGTCATGTTCAAAGCCACAGGATCGATCGGGCCAATCGAGGCGTTGCTCGCGAACGGAGTATGCGTAAACGGATTGCAGATATTCGTTTGCGCAACAGTGTCGCTGGGGTTGCATTTGATGGCAGTAATCGCCGGATTCGTAAGCGAAAAATCACCGTTCAGGTTGTCAGCCGTGGGAACAATCGCGTTGGTGGCATTGTTCACACTGCGAATAATCGTCTTTTGCCACCCGAAAAAGAAGAAGGTGGTGTTCTTATGAATCGGCCCCCCGATCGTCCCGCCAAATTGGTTGCGCTTTAGAGGATCGACCTTGTCTGCGAAATAGTTGCGGGCGTTGAATGCGCCATTGCGAACAAACTCAAATAGATCGCCATGAAACTGGTTGGTTCCGGACTTGGTAACGACGTTCACCACCGCGCCGGCGTTGTTGCCATACTGTGCGTCGAAGCTGTTGGTCTGGACGCTGAACTCCTGTAGCGCGTCAGGAAAAGGAAAAGGATCGTTCGTGTTGCTCATCAAGTCTTCGTTGTTGGCGCCGTCCAGGTTGTAGCCGATCTGATCGGGCCGCGCGCCATTCACCGCAATCGCTTCGGCGCCGGGAACCTGTTTTGTGTCTCCCTGCAGCGCACCGGAATTGTTTGCGATTGCCGATACCGCGCCTGGCACTAGCAGCGTCAGATCCGCGGCGTTTCTCCCGTTCAGGGGCAGATCACTCACGCGCGAACTCTCAATCACCTGGCTGAGTTCCTGGCTTACTGTGTTGACCTGCACGCTCGATTCTTCGACCGTGACCTGCTGACTGGCTTCGCCAACCTGCAGGTGAATATCCAAGTCGCGAATCTGGTCGGCGAGCAGGTTGACATCCTGAACATATTTCTTGAATCCCTGCGCTTCGACCGACACGGTGTAAGTGCCCGGAGGAATGGATGTAACGTTGAACTGGCCGGTGCCATTGGAGACCACGGTACGAGCGATGGAGGTGTTCTTTTCCGTTACCGTGACCTTGGCATTGGGCAGCACTGCGCCGGTCGAGTCGGTGACCGTTCCGGTAATTGCTACATTGCCGCCACCCTGTGCCCATGCTCCGGACAAGAATGTCAGGATTCCGAAAAGAATTCCGATCCGAACGATCCACTTGCGTTGAGTGGTATCTGTCGTCGATTTGAGCAGCATATCCTGGCCTCTCTTTCCTTTACCCAGTCTGGGAATTGCTTTTGTTCGGGGAACGAACTAATAGCGCGCGAAGTGTACGTCGCTCACAACTCTCCTGTCAACGGTTTTTGTATGAAAGCCGGAAGTTGTGGGCAAAACCCTTCATGAATCAGAACGAAGCGGAGTTTTGTTTCTCGAGCCTACGATATGTTGCCGCTCGCACGAGGTCGGTCTCTGGATCAATCCCGTCATGTTAGAAATCGGTTCACATGTTCGTCGCATCCGAGACATTCAGGCTCGCTGCGGCAGCAGTGCGCCTCGTCGAGCCCAAGCTCGACGAGGCGCAGATTACAAAGCGCTGGCAAATTCGCTTATTGCTTGATGATCTTGGCTAGCCGGGGATCAGGCCACAGGGCCGCAAACTCCTGATCCTTGTACACCCTAGCCAGATCGGCAAAGTGACCGTTCTTGGCGCGCCTCAGATATTCCAGCGCTCCGTCAAGATTGCCACGTTTGGCGTACGCCTTCGCGATCAGATAGGAGACACGGGCGCGTTGCTCCGGCGTCGTGATCTGCGCCGAGATCCCCTGCTGACTCTCGGCCAGAATGTCCGCGTCCAACTCAAGTGCCCTGCCGTACTCGGTCATCGCACGATCGACCTCGCCCATTGCCATCCAGACTTCCGCGAGGTTGAGATGGGCGGGAGCGCTGGATTCATCAAGCTCGAGCGCCTGCTTGAAGTAGCGAACAGCTGGCTTGAATTTCTTGTTGAGAAACGACACAGCACCAAGATTATTCAGCGCCGATACGTTTCGTGGGTCGTATTTCACTGCCTGACTGAAATGCTTGCGGGCGGGGCCCCTGTCACCTAACTTCAACTCGGAAATACCAAGCTTGTTGAGAAGCGTCGCATTCCGCGGATCCGCGTGCACAGCCTTCTGATAGTAGGCGACGGCCAGCACATAATCATTGTGTGCGCGCGCCAGGTCCCCTTTCAATTCTGCCGTCTTGACCGCCTCTTGCGCCTCGGTTCTGGGAAGGTCAAGAGAGGAGTCTGCCCGCACGGACGGAACCGCACAAATCGCCAAACTTGTTGCTGCAAGAATCATCCTAAGTCGCCGCATAGTCGTTGCCTCTTCCACGATGGAGCATCTTGCCGAAGCAGCATTTTGCGTATTCGGACCTGCTCTCCACGTCGAACCCTAGTAAAGGCCTCGCCGCTAAACCCGACAACGCTATACCGGCTACTTAGCAGTTAAGGGGGGGTTACATCCCCGGGAAATCTGCCGTATTCCTCATCGTTGGAACGACTTCCGATTTTGGAGGGTCAAGGCTGGCGACGCTTCACGAAGGAGAGGCGAAGCGGTTTGCCACCCGTTACACGCGCTTTCATTCCGCTACCTACACCGTTAAATCCACCCGGCAACAATAAAGTGGAACTAAGATTAGGCGAACTTCGAATATAAGACTAGCCCTGGAGCAGAAAGCGCCATACGGTGACGATAGAAGCTGTAGATTCGACCGAACTTGAAGCGCGGCGAGCCGAGTTGCGTGCGCTGCTTCAGTCGACGCATTTCACCCGCGCACCCAAGCTCGCGTCGCTCTTGAGTTATCTCTGCGAAAAAGTCTTTGCGGACGAAGCCAATCAAATCAAGGAGTACTCCATCGGTCTGGAGGTCTTCCACCGAGGCGCCTCTTTCGACCAGGATTCCGACTCCATCGTGCGCGTTGAGGCCAATCGGCTCCGCCGGCGCCTGGCCGAATACTATGCAGAAGAAGGGTCATCGCACGCCCTCCAGATCACCATTCCCGTTGGGCAGTATGTCCCCCGGTTCGAGCCCCGCGTTCAGCAGCCAGCAGAAAACAATCCCACAAACCCCGCTTCTTCGCCACCTCCAGCTGTCCGCACATCCCGTCGTTGGTGGCTCATCACGGTGCTCGCGCTTTTTGTTCTGGGCCTTGGCGGTACATGGATCCATTTCCGTCCGTCGCAGCAGCCCCCGGCAATCGTCCCGGTCAACGAGCCGCGCGCCGAGGAATCGCAATTTGGGCCGCCAGTGGGTCAGGAGATAAGGATCCTCGCGGGCGCAACGCGTAGTTTTGTCGATCATGCGGGCAAGCTATGGAGCGCGGACAAAGGCTACTCCGGTGGCACAGCCTTCAAAAGCACCGTCCAGACCATCTGGCGAACGCAGGATCCATGGTTCTATCGCACAAGTCGTGAAGGACAGTTCCGCTACGACATACCGCTGAATAGAGGAATCTATGAACTACGTCTCCACTTTGCCGAGATGACCTTCGGACCAGAGTCCTCAGGAAGTGGCGGCGAAGGAAGCCGCATTATGACAGTGCGGGCAAACAGCAAGACGCTCCTTGCCCACTTCGATGTTGTCGCGGACGCAGGTGCCGGCCGAACCGCTGACGTCAAGGTTTTCCCGGATATCGAACCCGCGGCAGATGGCCTGCTGCATCTTGAGTTCTCCGGTGACGATGGGAAGCAAGCCACTCTCTCAGCCATCGAAATTCTGCCAGGCGCTCGCCATCACATTCGCCCCGTGCGCATCCTGACGCGACAATCGCCCTACTATTCCAACGAGAGCCAGTGGTGGAGCCCAGATAACTATTTTCAGGGCGGACAACTTGCCACGTACGCGACCCCCGTCGGCGGAACCGACGATCCTGAGCTCTACGAAACTGAGCGATGGGGCAATTTCTCCTACGCTATTCCTGTCTCGCCGGGAAAATACTCCGTGACACTTCGCTTCGCAGCGCGACACGGAGACTGGGATCGTCCGTCATCGGACGGTCACGAAGGGAAGGATGCTGTCGCCCACATCTTCAACGTTTTCTGCAACGGTAAAGCCTTGCTCCAGAATTTCGATCTCGCAAAGGAAGCGCGCCAGTCAGATGTGGTGATTCGCAAAATCGTTGGCCTTGAACCAAATGCGCAGGGAAAATTGCTGCTGGATTTTGTTCCGGTGGATGGCTACGCGACCGTTTCAGGAATTGAAGTCGTAAGCCTGTAGTTCGCCGTCGTCCTGGCCGAGCGAACTGCGCCATCCTAAAGACCTGTCCCCGCCTTTTGACGGCGTCCTCCCCAAAGTGCAACTCGCTGCGCCCTACCCGGCTCAATCGATTCGGCAGCCTGCGGGGTGTGCGACTAACATGGTGTCGAGCCAAAACCTGCCAGTCCAGCAGCTTCAAAGCATTTCGCATGGATCGACTCAGGAAGCAGCCAACCGGGTCTGCCGAATCAGAGAACAAATCTTCGATTCTTCAGGCATTCGCGGTTCACCTCGCGCGCAACTCGAACGAGGTCAACTCACGGAGAAAAGATGACGACATCAAGAAGAGACTTTCTGAAGACAACAGCGATTGCGAGTGCAACCGTCGCCGTAGATGGATTATCTGCCTTTGCCGAACCTGCCGGAACTACGGCGCCTGGATCATCCCTTGCGCCGGTGTCTACCGGGAAAGCTGCAAAATCGGAATTCACGCGCGGCATAGGCATTTATCCCGGAGAACCCGCGGCGCACTTCGGCCCAACCCTCATTCCCGACACAACCAATTACCGCAATCTTGCTTTGCTGCGTCCTGCCTATCACTCCAGCAGCTACGATTACAACCTCACGGCCCAGCTTGTCACAGACGGCATCAAGGCGAGCAATCTGCCTCAGTGGATCGTTGTATCCGACGCACTGCAAGGCCCAATCTCCAAAGAAAATCGCGAAGCCATCGTCGACCATGCGCCGATGAACACAATGGAGCTTCGCGGCTCTCCCGCTCTGGTCGACATCCAGCTTGCCGGCGGAGATGCCGCGCCGGAAGTCGATCGGATCCAGCTCTTCGTCGTCTCGCCATTCCAGGCGTCACCCGCTTCGCTCAACTTCACCGTATCTGTCTCTGAAGATGGTCGCTCCTGGCAAGTCGCAGGCACCACTTCATCACCCAAGCCGGCATCGACGGCCGGTTATCCGCCGGACTTTGCTCCTCCCAATCACTTCTTCACGCCTACCATTCCTCTCAAAGAAGTCAGCCGCAGCCGCTTCTATCGGATCGAATGTGCGGCAGGTAAAGAACCCCTCTTCGGAGTTTCAAACAACCTGGCGCCTCGGCCAGGTCGCGTTCTTCAAGGGCGACCAGCGTGTTGAGATTGGCGGCCCATACAGCTTCACCAGCGCATGGATGAGTGCGGGTTCAGGCCTGGAATGGGTCTACGTCGACCTTGGCGCGCGCTGCACTTTCGACCACATCGAGCTTACCTGGATAGCCCGCGCAGCCGAAGGCGCCGTGCAGGTTTCGGACGACGCAGAAACATGGCGCGATCTGGTATCTCTCTCCGGCAAGTCAGGCGCCGTCGATGTTTTTAAACTGCCGCAACCCGCACAAGGACGCTACGTTCGCGTTCTCATGACGCGCCCCGCCACGCCGTACGGCTACATCCTCAGCGAAATCGAAGTTTTTGGCCATGGCGGATTCACGGCCAAACCCAAACCCGCTCCCGCGATTGGACCAGATCACAGGCAACTTCTCGCCGGCGGGTCGTGGCGCATTCAACGGGAAAACTTCGTAAAGGATGCGGGAGAAGCGCTTTCCAAACCCGGCTTCCACGACGCGGACTGGCTGGTCGCCACTGTGCCCGGAACCGTGCTGACCTCCTACGCGAATGTCGGCGCAATTCCCGAGCCCAATTTCGGCCAGAATCAGCTCCATATCTCGGACTCCTATTTCTACTCCGACTTCTGGTATCGCACGGAATTCAAAGCTCCCGCGAAAGCTCCCGAATCAACTCGCGTGGCTCAACTTCGACGGCATTAACTGGAAAGCCGACGTCTATCTGAACGGCGAAAAGCTCGGCCGCATTGAAGGCGGCTTCATGCGCGGCCAGTTCGATGTATCGCAGAAGATTCTGCCGGGCCAGATGAATGCTCTCGCCGTGCGCATCGAGAAAAACGCAACCCCGGGCAGTTGCAAGCAGAAGACCTACGAGGTCTGTGCCAAAAATGGCGGCGCCCTCGGATCTGATAATCCCACCTATCACGCCTCCATTGGATGGGACTGGATCCCGACCATGCGCGGGCGCGACATTGGCATCTGGGGCGACGTCTCTCTCTCAGTCACTGAAGCAGTCACGATCGAAAACACATTCGTCTCCAGCAAGCTCCCGCTTCCGGATACCTCCTCTGCAGACCTCACGGTTCAGACCGACCTCATCAATCACCAGGACCACCCTTTCGACGGCACACTGCACTTCCAGTTGGGCGAGATCAAGGTCCAGCAGCGCGTCCAACTCGCCGCAGGCGAGCGCAAGACCATCACTCTTGATCCGAGCACGAATTCCGCTCTCCACCTGAAGGACCCGAAACTGTGGTGGCCCGTCGGCTACGGCGATCCGCACCTCTACGACGCGCAGATTTCGCGTGGAAGCAGGCGGAAAACAGCTCGATAAGAAGGCATTCAAGGCCGGCATTCGCCACATGACCTATAGCGAAGACGGTGGCGCATTGCGTATCTGGATCAACGGCCGCCGCTTCATTGCGCGTGGTGGCAACTGGGGCTTCGGAGAATCGATGCTCCGCTATCGTGCGCGCGAATACGATGCCGCCGTTCGCTACCATCGCGAAATGAATTTCACCATGATCCGCAACTGGGTGGGCCAGATCGGCGACGAGGCGTTCTACGAAGCCTGCGACCGCCACGGCATCGTGGTGTGGCAGGACTTCTGGCTCGCCAATCCATGGGACGGTCCCGAACCGGATAACAACGAGATGTTCCTCGCGAATGTGAAAGACCTCGTCCTGCGCATCCGCAATCATCCATCGGTTGGCCTCTATTGCGGCCGCAACGAGGGCTTCCCTCCTCCTCCGCTCGAACAGGGCATCCGCAAAATTCTTGGCGACCTCCATCCGGAGTTGCATTACATTCCGAGTTCCGCAGATGAGGTGGTCAGCGGTCATGGACCGTACTGGGCAAATCCCGCAGCCTTCTACTTCCAGGTTGCTGACAAAAAACTTCACAGCGAAATCGGCGCGCCGAATATCCCGTCCCTCGATAGCGTGCGGCTGATGATGCCCGAAAAAGCACTATGGCCGCAGGCGCTTGACTGGGGCCTGCACGACTTCTGCCTGCAGGGTGCAATGGGCGGCGCGGGATTTCGCACCATCGTTGAAAACAGCTACGGCGGCGCGACGAATGCCGAAGAGTGGATTCGCCTCGCCCAGTTCATCAACTACGACACCTACCGCGCCATGTTTGAAGCGCAAAGCCGCTACCGCATGGGCGTCCTGCTGTGGATGAGCCACTCCTGCTGGCCCTCCTTCGTATGGCAAACCTATGACTATTTCTTCGAGCCGACGGCCGCCTACTACGGATGCAAGAAAGGTTCAGAGCCGCTGCACATCCAGTGGAACTGCGCTGACGAAACCATCGAAGTGGTCAACTACAGCGCCGGCAAGGTCGCAGGCCTCACCGCAAGTGTTGAAATCCTGAACATGGATGGAAAGCAAGTGACCTGAAGTCCGCCAGCGTCGACAGCACGGAGGACTCGACAACTACCTGCATCAATATGAAGTATCCAGCCGGGCTATCTTCGGTTCACTTCCTCCGCCTGACGCTCAAGCGCGGAACAGAAACACTCTCGTCGAACTTCTACATGCGCGGATTGCGGCAGAACGATTTTCGCGCCATCCGCGAGTTGCCGGCGCCCAAGTTGGCCACCACCACCAGCGTGCATCAGAAGGCAGACCGCTGGGTGTTTTCGACCGACGTCCACAACACCGGAACATCACCTGCCTTGATGGTGCGCGTGAAAGCCGTGCGGCAAAAGACAGGCGATCGCATCCTGCCCGCAATCTACTCCGACAACTACATCGCTCTGATGCCCGGCGAATCCCGCACCATCGTCACCGAACTCAACGAAGCCGACACACGGGGAGAGAAACCCACCATCGTGCTGGCCTAAGACACCGTATCAATAACGAAGGCCAGTCGATTTTTCGACTGGCCTTCTCTTTTTGATTCGGATCGCCCTGAACAGGCTCGTTCAGAACGTGAACCGCCCGCCAAACTGGAACTGCCGCGGACTGTTCACCGTGTTCGTGATCTGGCCGAAGGCTGCCGCAACGTCAGGCTGGGTCTGTACTGCGAAGATACTTGAGGTGCCCGGCATGCCCAGCTGTGCACGGTTTGCGATGTTGTATGAAGATATTTCGAAGCGAAGATTTCTCTCGCCTCCTAGCGAAAAATTCTTATACAACGAGAGATCGAAGTCGTTTGCACCCATGGTGCGAACATGATCGAGATATGCGGGCGCCGTTCCCGGCACAAATGGGCTCGCCGGAAGCGCAAAACAGTCAGGCTTGAACCATGTGTCGGCCGTATGGGGCGCTCCCTTGCCCGGATCGCAGACCATGTCAGCTCTCTGGTTGAAGTAACCCGGCGACAGTCCCGAACTAGGCGAAGCCACAGGAATGCCGGTGCTCAGATAAGCGATGACGTTCGCCGTCCAACCGCCCAGAACGGCATCTCCCACGCCACTCATGTTGACGGCCCTTCCTCGGCCGACCGGCAAGTCGTAGGATGCCTGCCCGGTAAATTGGTACTTCACGTCCTGGGGACTGACGGAGTGTTCGAATCGCAGATCCTTCCAATCCTGCGCTGAGCCTCCGTGCGAACCGACGAATCCCAACGGAGGATTGCCATCGTCCGTCATCAACTTGGCCCAGGTAAAGCTCGCCAGCGCCGTGAAATGATGTGTCAGTCTCTTCTGCACCTTGGTTTGAAGAGAGCTATACTCCGAATCCCCGCCGGGATAGCCGGTGACATTCACGCCATTCCCGCCCCCGTAGCTCCCGTTGCCAAACTGTGGATACTCCTGGAGTGAAACCCACAGTGGAACCATATCGGAACCATAGTTTGAGTTGGTGGGCGGCAGAATTCCCGCCCACGTATTCGGAACCATCTCGCACCCGTCCTCGGAAGGATCGATGCAGAGAGCCGCTCCATATTTCGCGATCGTCTCGAGACTCAGCTGATTCAGGTCAACTCCACCGAGAGGCAGGAACAGTCCGCGGCTGCCCACGTACCCCGCGCTCACAATCACCTGGTGCGGAAACTGATACTCCAGCCCAAAGTTGAAGTTGTACGTCGTGGGAGTGCGCTGAGAGTGAAGCATCGTTGCGAGCGAATTGCCAAGATTGTTTCCCAATCCCGATGGAGAATGGATGAGAGGCACTACGCCTTGCGGAAATGGGTCGCTCAACGAGTAGATACCTGTATCACTCGGCGCCGGATCACCTGGAGATGCTCCAGAGCACGCCGACGTGCCGTTATACACGGTGTTGCCATCATCGTTGTAGCAGGTAGCGTCCCAGTTTGTGACTGATGCAAATCCATCGCTATTGAGCGATGCACCGCCAACCATTTGCGGACTGGGGCCGAAGTAGAACCCCGCCCCACCGCGAACCACGAGGCGATCAACTGGCTGCCACGAGAACCCCAGTCGAGGTCCAAAGTCTTTTAGGTTAGCGGTGAACGGTGAACGATTCCCGCCGTTGACATACACTTCCGCGCCCTTGTACGAAACTCCGTTCACAGTGTTTGTCGCATTCGGATCGAAGTATTCCAGCCGATTGTGGCGCTCCGTACGTCCTCCAAAAATGTCCCACCGCAAACCAGCCGTTATCGTGAACGACTTTGTAGGATGAAACGTGTCCTCGACAAACGACGCATAATACGGACTGGCTTCCGCTACGAAAAGATCTTTCGTGAAGTTGTATCCTTCACTTCCCGGTGTCGATCCCATTCCGATCAGGAAGGACGCAAAATCATTGCCGCCGCCGCCGTCGGACACACTCTGGTCCGTTGCAGTAACGTCGAAGGCGTATGCGCCCGATGGGGCGGGCGGCTGGCCCACGTTCAAAAAGCGCTTCATGAATTCAAACCCTGCGCTGATCTCGTGCTTGCCCAGAACCTTCGTAATGCTTGCGCTGGCGTCATTGTTCTCGCTGGCGTATTTGAAAGTGTTCCAGTTGGCCGTACCCCCGATACCCGTATTGCCATAATCCCAGAAATTAACGTAAGGCAGCGTCTTGTAAACCTCCTCGGCAGCCAAGTCTGACGGGAATCCGAGCGTCGTGATGTCGTATCCGATCTGACGTGGGTCTCCACCCTGGTTCTCATAGTGCCGCACAAACGAGTAGCGCAGTTGCAGAACCGTCGAAGCATTCAACGTCAGGTCGTCGCCCAGAAGGACGTTCCGGCCGTTCGTCGTGTTCTGCGCATAGTTCAGATCCCACTCATTGCCGAATGCATTCACCAGCGAGAAAAAAAGACGGTCAAACGAAAAACGGCCAAAGATGCGTTGCTTCTCGCTCTGCGCCCAGTCCATGCGGATGTCGAACTTCTGCGCGGTCAGCGGATCCAGCCCTGGCACACGCAGATTGGTCGTTGCTCCGGTGGTATCTGAATCGCAATTCGCTGGATAATTACACTTCGGAAACTCGGAGAGAAACTTCAACGCAATCGGATTCGGATCTGTGATCACATTATTCGGAAAAGGCTGACGCGTGCCATCCGGGTTGTCCGGCAATCGTGGATCGTAGATTGTAAAATCGTCGGCAGAAAAATCCCCCGTGCGTTCCGCCATTGTCGGCACCGTGTAGACATTCGAGCCGTCGAATTGCTTCTGCTGAGTGGCCTCGTAGTCGGCAAAGAAAAACAACTTGTCCCTCTTGATGGGCCCACCGATTGCTCCTCCCTCCTGGTACCGGTGGAATGCCGGAATCTGATTCTGCTCTCCATTCTCCAATTGTGTCTGCTTGTTGAAGTACTCGTTTGCTCCCATCACATCCGGACGAAATACACCAAATACGTCTCCATGAAACCGGCCCGTGCCTGACTTTGTGACCAGGCTGATTACACCGGCGCCACCGCTTTGATACGAAGCCGGAGTGTTCTGCGTCTCGACGCGCGTCTCCTGCACCCCATCTTCCGGAATTTCGAGCGCGGGAATAATGGCACCTGCGTTGTTCTCCGCAATGCCTAGCGGACTGCCGTCCACCATGTAATAGACGGAACCGATAATCGCGCCGTTGATTGTGTACGAAGATACGTCAACGCCGGGGCGACCACTCGTAATGCTGGAAATCTGCTGCGAACTGGAGGAATTTGGTGTGCCGTTCGCGGGCGTGACCCCGGCACTCAGCTGCACCAAGTCAAAAACGTTCCGCGTCAGCAACGGAACACGATCGATGGTATCGGCCGAGATGAGTTGGCCTACCGTGGAATTGGTGACTTCAACCAGCGCCGTGGCCGCATTGACGGTCACCACCTCGCTCACCGAACCGATTTTGAGAGCCAGGTTCACTGTCGAAGCCTGATCCACCGAAACCGCGATGTTTTTCTCCACCAGCGTGTCGAATGCCTTGGCGGTGGCGGTCACCTGGTACATTCCCGGAGCCAGCGATACAAACGAATACAGCCCGGAAGCCGACGACACCGTGGATTGCTTCACACCTGTCGCCTGGCTCTGGACCACCACCTTCGCTCCGGGAATAATCGCTCCGGTCGGATCCGTGACGAGTCCGCTTACCGAGCCTCTTCCAGCCTGGCCCAAGGCTGAGGAAACAAACGCGAAAATCATGCAAATGACAAAAATGGACCGCGTATACGCAGTCCGCGCACACTGGACATCCATGGCTACCCCCGGGTCAAACGCCTTATTCAAACGTTTGAATCTCTTGACAGCAGAATGTAGAATCGTTTCTCCTGCATGTCAAGCGGAAAGTGCTCTGCGGGATTGGTGGCAGACAAAGACGCCAGATCACCCAATCAACCCGATCGCTCCCTGTGGCAAAATGACGCTGGATTCCCTGGCGTCAATCCGCGCGAAAGGAGGCAATGATGCAACGCAAATCCGGTCATGTGACACTCCTCGATATCGCAAATGCTTGCGGATATTCCGTTTCCACCGTATCCATCGTGCTGAGCGAAGCGCCCCTTTCGCAGAACGTTGCAGCCTCTACCCGTGATCGAATCCGCAAAATGGCAGCGCAGCTTGGCTACCATCCCGACGCTTACGCCCGCTCCCTGCGTCGCCGCCGCAGCCAGACCATCGCCGTACTTGCTTACGATCTCTCCGATCCGTTCTGCATCCCCATCGTCCATGGCATTCAGGAAGGCCTTCAGCCGGCTGACTATATGCCCCTTCTCGTCGATGCGCAGACACAGCGCAAGCTCTTCGACAACTACTTGAAGATGATCCTTGAGCGAAGAGCGGAAGGCGTCATCGTCATTGCAAGCTGGATTTTCCAGGAAACCAATCTGCTTGAAGACATCGAGAAGAACCGTGTGCCGATCGTCATCGTCGGCCGCGATCTCACCAATAGAAAAGTCAGTTCCCTGCTCATAGACAACGATGCCGGCGGAGCGCTTGCCATGCGCCATCTTATCGAACTCGGTCATCGGTCGCATCGCCATCATTCGCGGCCCCGAGGAACTCTTCGATACCGAACCGCGCTGGGCTGGCGTTCAGCGCGCTGCGGCTGAAGCCGGAATCGAAATCGATCGCAAGCTGATGTTTCAGTTGCCCAACTCGATGGGCTCCACGTCAGGCTTTGAAGGTGGACTTGGTTTCTCGAAAGAAATCCTCGCTTCAGGTCGCCCGTTTACTGCTGTACTTGCATTCGACGATCTCACTGCTCTTGGAGTCGTACGCGGATTGTCCAATGCCGGTATGAAAGTTCCAGACGATTGCTCCGTGGTCGGCTTTGACGACGTGCTGCCAGCATCCGTGTCTACCCCCGGGATCACCACCATCCGCCAACCTCTAAAGGAAATGGGCCTGCTCGCATCAGAGTGGACTCTGAAAGCGATCAACTCTCGCGATCAAAACGCAGAGAAGCCGGCAAAACTATTCAAGGCTCCGCCTGAACTCGTTGTCCGCATGTCCACTTCTGAGCACGTTCCTCCATCGCGCCGCGTCGGCTCTGCAAAATCACGCTTGACAACCTGATGCACGCAGGCGATATTCCTTGATTCAAACGATTGAACAAACCGCAAACACCTCGAACAAGATCGTGCTCCAGCAAAGAACGCCAGGTGCCCATGAACCCGAAAGCAATGATTCTCCCTCTCGCCCTCCTCGTTGCAGCCGCCTCGATAGCCGCGGAAAACACAACGCCTCTTCGCGATAACTGGCAACTGATGTCGGCGTGCAAAACCACGGACTCCGGCGAAGCCATCTCAACCGCTAAGTTCAAAACAGAGGGCTGGCTCAAAACATCGGTCCCGAGCACCGTGCTTGCCGCGCAGGTCAAAGCGGGTCTCTTCCCCGATCCCTACTTCGGCGACAATCTTCGAAGAATCCCTGGTACCAGCTACCCCATTGGCCATAACTTCGCCAACCTGCCCATGCCCACCGAAAGCCCCTACGCCTGCGGCTGGTGGTATCGAAACGAATTTACGGCGCCCGCCCTCTCCGCGAAGGACAACCGCCTTTGGGTGCACTTTGGCGGCATCAACTATCGGGGCGAACTCTGGGTTAACGGCCACAAAATTGCCGATTCAACCTCAGTTGCCGGTGCATATCGCACCTATGACTTTGACATCACCAACCTCGCCGTTCCAGGCAAACCGAATGTAATCGCCGTCAAAACCAGTGCGCCCACTGAAAAAGATCTCGGCATCAACTGGGTCGACTGGAACCCTTGCCCTCCCGACAAAGACATGGGCCTGTGGGGCGCTGTCGATCTGGTGCAAACGGGTCCTGTCACGGTCCGTTCGCCTCTGGTCGTCACCCATTTTCCAGATGGCACGTTAACCCGCGCCAATCTTACCGTCTACGCAGAGTTGCATAACGCCACCAGCAATCCCATCAAAGGAGTCATCTCGGGAACCGCCCTCAACGTGAAGTTCGAAAAACACGTTGCACTCGCCGCCAACGAGGATCAGACCGTCGCCTTCAGTCCCGAACAGTTCCCTGCCCTGCGCATCGAAAACCCAAAGCCGTGGTGGCCGCGTCAGATGGGCGAACCGCACCTCGAGCATCTCACCGTGAGCTTCACCACCGACGGCCACGTCACCGATGAGCAAAGCACGACCTTCGGCATCCGCGAGATCACATCCGAGCTCACATCCAACGGTAGCCGCCTCTTTCGCGTAAACGGCAAACCCATTCTGATCCGCGGCGCGGGCTGGTCGCAAGACATGCTCCTTCGCACCGACGACAATCGCCTGCGCCAGCAGTTCGATCTCGTCCAGGACATGAACCTCAATACCATCCGCCTCGAAGGCAAGCTCGAAACCGACGACTTTTTTCGCCTCGCCGATGAACGAGGCATCCTTATCATGCTTGGCTGGTGCTGCTGCGATCACTGGGAGCACTGGAAAGAATGGACTCCCCAGGATCTGACCATCGCTACGGCCTCGCTGCGCGCACAGATGCTTCGCCTGCGCCATCACGCCAGCCTACTGGTATGGCTCAATGGCAGCGATAATCCTCCGCCCGCCGACGTGGAGAGAGCCTATCTTCAGGTCGAATCGGAGACGCACTGGCCTAATCCGATCCTCTCCTCCGCAACGCAGGCGCCGACAACCGTAACCGGCGAAAGCGGCGTGAAGATGACCGGTCCCTATGATTATGTCGCGCCAAATTACTGGTACTTCGGAACTCACTACGGCGGCGCCATTGGCTACAACACCGAGACCAGTCCAGGCCCGGCAATTCCCTCTCTCGCAAGCCGGAAGCTCTTTCTACCCGACCCCGAAGCGTGGCCGCCCACCGACGACTGGCGTTTTCACTACGGTGGCGGAGAGTTCGTAAACCTGAGAGTCTTCGACTCCATCGATGGAAGCGGTCTACGCAAAACCGCAATCCGCTGCCGACTACGAGCGCATGGCTCAGACCATGGAGTACGACTCCGAGCGCGCGATGTTCGAGGCCTATAGCAGAAACAAGTACACCTCCACCGGCGTCATCCAGTGGATGCTGAACAATGCATGGCCCTCGATGATCTGGCACCTCTATGACTATTATCTCGACACAGGCGGGGGATATTTCGGCACCAAAAAAGCCTGCGAGCCGTTGCACATTCAGTACTCCTACGACGACCGCGCCATCGACGTGGTCAACAGCACCTACGCGGACGAAATGAATCTTCGCGCGACCATTCACGTCTATGGCATCGCGTGGAACGAGCTTTACACCTCACAGTCAGCCGTTGATTCCGTCGCCGACAGCGCACAGCGCGTATTCACAATTCCCGAGAAACTCTACTCCGGCGCAGAGCGAATCTTCCTCATTGACCTCTCTCTTGCGGACGACAAAGGCCGCGTCCTCAGCCATAACTTCTACTGGGTCCCCGGAACGCTGACCACTTTCGATTGGGAAGCCACCGACTACACCCACACGCCCGCAGCGCGCCACGAAGACTTGACCGCGCTGACCCATCTTCCCCCCGCCCAGGTTGACGCCCATGCGGAAATCGAAAACACTGCTCAAGGGCGCGAATTGCACCTCCATCTCTCCAATCACTCCAATGCCCTCGCATTTCAACTACGCGCTGCGGTCCGCACGCCTTCCGGTGGATTGATTGCTCCCGTCCTCTGGTCAGACAACTGGATCGAACTCACTCCCGGTGAAACCACCACCCTCACCGCGAAACTGCCTGAAGGCGACAACTCCATCCCCATCGTAAAGATCGATGGCTGGAACGTCGCACCCATCTCGCTCACGCCTACAACCGCTGTCGCAGCACGCTGAGGATCGGAATGGCCGCCACCGCCCGGCACACAATCCGAAACGATCGGACTCAAGCGCACCCTGCGCTTCCGCGACCTGATCCTCTACGGAATCATCCTGATCCAGCCGACCGCGCCCATGCCCGTCTTCGGCGTGCTCTACCAGGAGTCGCGCGGTCACGTCGTCGCCGTAATCCTCCTGGCCATGATCGCCATGCTGTTCACGTCGGTGAGCTATGGCCGCATGGCGCGCGTCTATCCCGCACGGCGGCTCGGCCTTCCTCTATGTCGGCAAGGAAATTCATCCCAGCCTCGGCTATATCACCGGCTGGTGCCTCGTCCTCGACTACGTCATTAACCCGCTCATCTGCGTCATCTGGTGCAGTCGCGCCGCCATCAATTTCGTGCCTGAGGTCCCCTACCTTGCATGGGCCATCTTCTTCGCCGCGCTCTTCACAATCCTCAACTGCAATGGCGTCGAAACCTCCGCACGCATCAACGCCGGAATGGCCGCGGCGCTCGGCGTCGTCATCGTTCTTGTCCTCATCGCCTCGGTTCGCTGGATCATTCACATTGCACATCCCACGGCCGGCCTCTTTCTCGATCCTCTGTACAATCGCGCCAGCTTCAACTCCAGCGCTGTTCTCCACGGCACGTCCATCGCAGTCCTCACCTATATCGGCTTCGATGGAATCTCCACTCTTACTGACGAAGCAAAGGACCCCGCCCGCAACGTTCCACGGGCGATTGTGCTCACGTGCCTCATCACCGGAATTCTGGCCAGTATCGAAGTCTATTTCGCGCAGCTCGTCTGGCCACGCGGGGCAGCCTTCCCCGACGTAACCACCGCCTACGTCCACGTCTCCGGACGCATGGGCGGCCCCATCCTGCTCGCCATCGTGAATACCTCTCTCCTGCTCGCCAACATGGGCTCCGGCATGGCCTCCCAACTCGGCGCCGCCCGGCTCCTCTACGCCATGGGGCAGGACGGCGCCATCCCTCGTCGCTTCTTCGGCGCAGTCAGCTTGAAAAACCGCATCCCCAGAAACAACGTTCTTCTCATTGGATCCGTCTGTCTCGCCGGCGCCATGATCCTGAATTACGACCTCGGCGCTGAACTGTTGAATTACGGCGCACTCCTGGCTTTCATCGGTGTCAACCTCGCTTCACTTCTGCGTGGATGGCGTTACGGTCGCTGGTCACAGATAATGCCGATGCTCATTTCGCTGGCCGGCATGGCAACCTGTGCCGTTTTGTGGTGGAACCTCAGCCCCAAAGCAAAGCTCGTCGGCACCTGCTGGGCCGTCGCCGGCATTCTGCTCTGGCTCGCGCGCCGACGCTATACCGTGCTTCCGGATGCAGCCGCATAAGCGCTCCCTGACGCATATTATGATTGCCCCATGCCGGCTCATCATTCATCTGTTTCCCCGCTCGCTGCGATGTGTCTCTTGCTTCCCCTCGTCACAACGAGCCATGCTCAACCTGCAACCGCACCATCCCGATCTCTCCAAATTCCGCCCTCAATTCGAATCAATCTTGAAGCAACATGGCATCGTCGGCGGCGGATTCGCACTGGTGCGCGGCCAGGGACAAGCACAAACCATCGCATTTGGCGAGGCGCGCGCAGATTCCCATCAGCGCATTGACGAAGCGACGTCGTACAACTGGGCTTCCATCACTAAGACCATGACCGCCATCGCCATCCTGCAACTTCGCGATCGCGGCAAGCTCTCCCTCGACGACCCCGCAGTTCGCTATGTTCCCGAACTTCGCGAAGTACACGACGCCTTTGGCAGCATCGATGCCATCACCATTCGCCAATTGCTCACGCACAGTGCAGGCTTTCGCAATCCAACATGGCCCTGGGACTGCGACGACTCCTCCAACTGCGACTGGCAACCCTTTGAACCCACCCGTTGGTCGCAGGTCGCTGCGATGCTCCCCTACACCCATGTCGCCTTCGCGCCCGGCTCACGCTGGAGCTACTCGAATCTCGGCTACGTCTTCCTCGGCCAGATCATCGAGCGACTCAGCGGCGACGATTTCGAAGTCTACATCGACAAAAACATCCTCAAGCCACTCGGCATGCACGACAGCTACTTCGATGTCGCGCCTTATTTTCTTCAGGACCACGTCTCCGTAAGCTATCTGCGCGCCGGTGCGAAGCTCACCCCGCAGCCGTTCAACTTCGACACCGGCATCACCACGTCCAACAGCGGACTCAAAGCCCCCATCACCGACATGGCCAAATACCTCCGCTTCCTCATCGGGGATCCCGGCAACCCGCTCTATGAACTTGTGTTGAAGCGCAGTTCACTTGAAGAAGCTTGGACCGGCGTGCTGCCCGCCACCGAACCAGGCCAGCCTGCAACCGCGTACACCGCCGGCCCGCATGGCAGCCAGCCAAAAATGGGCCTTGGTTTCTTTGTCGTCGAAGTCAGCGGCCACCGCTACATCTATCACGATGGCGATCAAGGCGGATTCTCGTCAGAGTTGCTGATCGATCCCGCAGATCACTGCGCCAGCATTCTCGCCGTAAACACGACCGATACGGGCGCGCCTCCCCCGGCACCAGATTTGCATCCGCAGTCCAACACCGAGCCCGACGCAAAAACCGACCTGCGCCAGACCCTGCGCACCATCCTGATTGAGCAGGTGTTTCCGTCAGCGAGATGAATCCAAAAAATCGATTAGCGTCTGTTTCACAATTCCGCATCACGGCACAACTTCACAGCTCGATAAACATCCAACCGTCCGCGATCTTGCGTCAGGGCACGACTTCAGTCGTGCCAAAAACACATCAAAATGACCGTGGGCTTTAGCCCCTGGATGAAATCCACTCAACACGCGCATCACGTTGCAAAACGAGCTCTAATCAGTTCCCTTGCCGATATCCATCGAAGGCGAAATCGGATTGCGCTCGTCAATATACTCCTCGATGCAATTCTGCAATATGCCCTTGGCCTCAAGGATAAATTCAACCGCATCGCGCCCCGCGCCATATCCCCCCGAATTCGGCGTAACGTAATGCGCCTCCGCCTTCACCTGCTGCCGCGCATTCGCAACAGCCACCGCAAACCCGCACTCGCGCATCACGGGAAGATCGATCACATCATCGCCGACATACGCAATCTCCTCCAGCGTCACGCCTTCCTTCGCCATGATCTCGCGCACCGCCTGCATCTTGAACGCCTGCCCCATATACACAAATTCAAGCTTCAGATCGCGCGCGCGCGTCGCCACGGTTTCGCTCACGCGCTTGGTGATCACACCGCATTTCATCCCGCCCAGCCGAGCCAGCGAAATCGCCGTGCCATCATGCGCGCTATAGCCCTTGGCCTCCATCATCGTCGCCGAGTGGACTCCGAAACCAACCTTCCCCTCATGCTTCGAAAGATGCGCCTGCGTGTCTGCACTGCTCGAAGCCGGATTCGGAGCAGGTACCAGCCAGATGGTTCCATCGGTCAACACACCGTCTACGTCAAAAAGAATGATCTTGATGCGACGGGCACGATCCTGCGCTGTCATTGTCATGATTTGATTCTAAATCTGGGCTGCTGCAAACCCTCGAACACCGCGACGCATCGCCGAATGTCGGTCTGCGAAAATGCAGATATGGATGGCAACTCTCACCCGAAGCCGAAAGTCTCGGCCCAGCAACTCGACCCTGAGGACTTCTACTTCGACGGCCCTTACATGGTCTTTACCGCCGCCTATCTGCTCAAGCGCGGAACCTGTTGCGGATCGGGTTGCCGCCACTGCCCCTATCGCGGAACGGAAAAAGACCGAAACCCGCCCGCCTGACTGCCTTCAAATCTCGTCCTGCACAATCCCCTCTTCGGCGGCATCCGCTTCTTCTGCGCAGACTGCCAACCGTGCCCTTCCGCCGCTTCCATCTTTACGTCCGAAGCATCTCCGCCCTCGGCCGGTTCTTCACTCGCGCCCGTATCAGCTTCGACAGGTTCATCGCCCTTGCCCTTTCAACCCCGGCTGTTCCAGGATGAACAGCACCATCCGCGCAAAGTCCTCCGGCTCCAGTGGATACCCGGTTCCCTGGGCCCCCTCGCGCGCGATCTCCCATCGATGATGCATGCCGGTCTTCACCAGTCCCGGCTGAATACACGAAACCAAAACCTCGCCATCGCCTAATTCTGCCGCCAGGGCATCTGAAAGCGCCTCGATCGCCCGCTGCGTAGCCGCATACGGAGTTGGCCTTACGCTACTCCCCAGAACGCTCGACACATTCACCAGGTGGCCCGATCCCTCCGAAACAAAGTGCTTCACAAACACATACGCAACCCGAAATGAGCCCTCAACGTTCACGCGCACCATGCTGCTCAGGCGCTCAATGTCCACCGTCTCAATGATTCCCGCCTCGAACAACGCTCCATTGTTGAAGCAGATGTCGCAACGCCCAAACCGATCGAGTGCAGCATAAAGAAGCGTCTCCGGCAGCGATTCGTCGCTCAGATTGCCCTCGATTACCGTACAGGGCCCCTTGAGTTGCGCAGCCAGCACGCTCAGTTTTTCCATCGAAGGCGCGGTCAACACCAGCGAGTAGCCGGCCCGGGAAAGCGTGCGCGCCACTGCTGCGCCAACTCCTCCCGTTGCTCCCGTAATCACAGCCACTCGCCCGGTTGTGCCGCTGTTCATTGCGCCCTCCGCTCCAGAATACGCGGAATGAGCTGTCAGACTGTTGCAGGATTTGAGTCTACTTCGTCCCCGCTGCGCCGGCGCTTGCAGAGGACGTCGCGGGCACCGTCGGAGTTGCATTTGCCACGGGCTCGCGCACCAGTACGGCAAATCGTGGAAACGCAAAGCTTCCACCCGCGTCGTCAATCACATTCAGCTGGCACACGTAGGATCCCGGCTTCAGACCTTCCAGCGGCACATCCAATTCGACGGCCACCGCGTCACGCCCCTCGATGTTCACAGCCTTCGCCTGCACCAGCGGCGTCTCATAGACCTTGGTGGAGCCCTGAATCAACTCCAGGCTGCTGAGCACGTTGATTCCGGCTTTGGCGCCCTTTGGCTGGTTCCCCGCGAGTTTTTCTCTCGCTGGCCCATACACCTCGTAAAGAAGATAAGAGATGCTGATTCTGGCGGAAGACATGGCTGATGTTCGGAATGTACTCTTCCCCCGCACGCACCAGCGGCGACGCCTTTTTGCTCGGCTGCCGCGCCGAAGCCAGCACAATCGAACTCATCTTCAGCGGCTGCTTCCGCATATCCGGCAGCGTGATATCCGCTTCAAATGAGCCCATGCGCCCCGTCTGGTTCTCCCGCACCACAAACTTCAAATGATATTTTCCTGGCGGCAAATTGAAGCTCGTCGTGTATTCGATGTTCTTTTGCCGCGCCTGCAACGCCGGATCAAGATTAAGCTTCACCGTCTCGCGCGCGCTTCCGATCGGTCGCTTCACCTCGTCAATCACTTCACCAATAATGTCCAGCGTCGCCTTATCTTTGTCTCCGCCCTTCACAAAGGGAATCTGCGATCCCGGCACGATCAACGAAACCGGCACGAAAAATCGATTCTCATCCAGCCGGAAATACATCGCGTCGAGATAGACCGCCACATCCGTCGCTGGTAGATCGCTCGCCAGTTCCTCGTCCAGTTCGCGTTCGCGATCTTCCCTGCCTGAATGCTTGAAGTCTGCAGGCGCGTAATACCCCGGCCGGTACTCCAGCTTCACGCCCGGCCGATTGATCTTGATCGTCAGCTTGCGATACTTGCCATCGCGCGCGGGATTGGACGAGTGGAACCCGATCGCATAGTAAGCCGACGTATCTCGCTGCACCTGCGCAAATGCCGGCGCAAAATCGTTCGAGTCAAAGAACGCCTTGCCGCCCGTATCCGAACTCAGCGTCGCCATCACTTCCTGCGAAGCGAAGTTGGAATTCATATTGTTCGTGAGCGCGCCGCCATTGAATGCGCCCGAACCGCGAGTACTTCCCGTCGAAGCATCCCCGAGCGGCGAAATCGCCTGCAAACCCGCGCGTATCCACGCTATAAATCGAAAGATTGGCGCGCACCGCAGAATTGATAGCCGCCCGCAACGACGCCTGGTTCTCGATGCCGTCGCGCGAAATGCCGCCTGAGAAATACAGCAGCGACTTCTTCTCCGTAATCTTCTCCAGCGATTTCGATATTGCCCGCAACGCAAACAATTCGCGGTCTGTATTCAGGTCGTTGTACTCGCTCTCGTCAGGCGTGTAACCCGTCGTGTCCTCCACCTGGTTCGAATTCGCCGTCGCCCCTTCCGCAAACCCCTGCCCCTCTGTGCCGTTATAGATCCCAACCTCATTGGCAAGCGCAGCTTTGTCCGAAGTGAAATCCTGGTCCACTTTGAGCGTGTCACCCAATGAAACCAGTGCCACAAGGTCCGCCGGTTGCATCTTGTTCGTCAGAAAATCGCGCGCCGCCTTCACGCAGCGATCCAGGTCCTCCGGCTGCATCGACGTCAAATCGAAAAACATCACAATCAGCCGATGGTTAAGTAGATCCTCCGGCTTTGCCACAACCACAGCCTTCGATCCCGGTCCGCTCACCCCCGTTGCGAGCCCCATTACTGTCGCTTCCTTCAGCGGCGTCGCCATGTCTACAGACTGAAAATCGAACGTCGAAATCTGCTGTGGTTTTCCATTCTCCAGAATCTTGAAATCGCTCTGCTTGAGACCCTGCACAATTTCGCCCGTCTTCGCATCACGCACCACAACATTCGTCAGCACCAGTTCTGCATTTGCCTTGAAAACATAATTGTCCTGTTGCGCGCCGTTCGACTCCTGCGCCTGCGCCATCGGCCCAAATTGAAGCGCCAGCGCACAAATCGCCACCGTCGCCGTCGCCTTGTTCCACCAGTGCGCCATCAGAACCTGAACCTCGACGTGAATTCGAACGACCGCATCGTTCCTGCCGAAGTCACCTGCCCGAATGTAGGAGACGCCACATTGGTATCAACACCCGAATACTGCACGGTATTGAATGCGTTGTCCATCGTGGCCCGAATCTCCAGGCTCCTGGTCTCGCCAAGTTGCATCGTCTTCGAGAGCGACATATTGTTCAGCACTTTCCCTGGCCCCGTGATGAAGTTGCGTGGAGCATCTCCAAACACGCCGCACGGATACGGATTATTGGGCGCGCTCGAGGGCTCTGCAAACGCCACAGGGCTGAACCACTGCCGGCCTGTACTCACGTTGAGAGATGCGCCTGTAAGATTTGGTCGAAACGTGCCCCCCGTTCCGCAAGCCACACTGGTTTGCGACGCTGCGTAAACTGGCGTCAGCGGAGTCCCACTCGCAAACGTAAAGCTCCCCGAAACCGAAAATCCCTCCATCAGGTGCGAACCGGCCCCCGTCGTCAGCCAGTGCTTATCCTTCCCGAACGGCAGTTCATATACATAATTTCCACTCACCTTGTGCCGTTGATCGATCGTCGAGCTCGCTTCTTCAGCCGCGATATTGGTCCAGTTCTGTGCTCCCACACCGCCAACGCTGCCCAGGGCTCCCGCATCGTCAATTGAATGCGAGTACACATAATTTGCTCCCAGCGCAACCCCGTTCGACATCCGCTTGTTCACGCGCAGAGTGCCTGCGTTGAATTTCGAAAATGCCGCGGCCTGTTCATATCGAAAGATCAAATTCGTCGGATTCGTAGTCGGACTGATCGCGAGTGCTCGCGGCGCCGTAACAATATCCAGATGGTTTCCCTTCGATCCGTTGTACCCCAGGTTCATCACGATGCCCCACGGCAGCGTCTTCTGGATGTCGAGATTCCATACCTGCACATACGGCAATCGGAAATGCGGATCGAGCGCATAATTCCCTACCGTTGCCGGCGCCCCAAATCCCTGCGCCAGCGTCAGGCACGCATCGGTCAGCGCGCAAGCCGCGCTCGGCGCCCCGTTCCCATCGATCTCCTGGTTCGTCTGCTCATTTGCAAACGGCGGTTGATGCGCCATGGTCGTCGCAAACGTCGAGTACGAACCAACCGTGTAGTTCATCCCGAATCCGGCGCGCACCACCATTTGTTTAACCTTCGGCACCCTCCACGCAATCCCCACCCGCGGCGCAAATCCCTTGCGAAACGGATAGACCAGCGAACGCCGGCAACCCGCCCTGACCCGATAGCACTTCAGTCTGCGACGTAAACCCCTGTGCAGGATTCGTCGCAACCTCCGCGAGACGCCCATTCTTTTCCGTGTACGGCGCGAAAAACTCATACCGCAAACCGTAGTTCAGCGTCAGACTCGTCCTCCAGCGCCAATCGTCCTCGCAAAACCGTCAATCACGTTATCGCGCAGATAGCTCTTGTTGATCGCCGCATTCAGCGCCGTCTGCTGCGGAAGCCCCAACAGAAAATCCGCAAACGATGAACCCGTGTTCGCGTTGCTCGCCGCATCCTGCGTGAACAATCCAGTAAACGTAAAACTCCCTGTCGCATTTGAGCTCGAAAGAAAATCGTCATGCACCCGGCGATAATCCCCGCCAAATCGCAAGTTGTGTTTGCCGTGAATCCAGCTCACCGTCTCTGAAACTGAAATCGTTTGCGCAATCGCAACCCTCGGCTGCTGCTCATTCAACCCTGAAATATCGCTCAGCACCACGCTCGGCAATCCATAATTCAGTGGCGTTGAATTAAGCGGATCCCCGCCCGGCCCCAGAATGCCCAGTTGCGTCTCAATGTCCGGTCCATTGGTGAAAAAATTGATCACGTTGCTGTCTGAGCGATTCCAGTTCACGTTGAAAATATTCGTGAACTTCTTGTATCCCAGCGTGTACCCAGCCTGCAGCGAATAAGAAGTCGGAGGCAGTCTTGCCGCCCAGTTGCGGAAACAGATTCACGTTGTCTGAGGCCGAATGGCTCCAGTTGAAATTCGTATTCATGCTCTGCCGCAGCCCCTGGCTCTGTTGCGCACGCCGTCCACCACCGCCGCCCTCCCATGCCGAATGGAGATGCATTCGCGCCAATGCTGCGCATATAACGAATCCCCGCCTGCGTCGAGTTCGACTGCGCAGTCGACAGCAAATGATAATTCTGCAGCGAATTCGCAATGTTCGGTTCCGGAAAATACGCCAGAAGGCCCTTCGCCTGCTGCAAAATGCGCGCCGCCGGAATCACATTCACAACGCCGCCCGACGAAAACTGTTGCTGCGTTGTCGGATCAAAAATCGCCGGCAACCCGGCCGCCGAAAAATCACCGCCGCGCTCCGCATCCGTCGGCACCGCCGCATATTCATCCAGCGGGTTCGAACTCCGCGACCCTGACAGTGTCAGAAACACCGTGTCCTTGCCACTTGGTTTCGTCAGTCCCGGAATATAGGGTGCGCTAATAAACGTGAGCCCAAATCGATTCGTTCCCGACGCCGGTTGCCCCTGCGGTTGTCCTCGCAGGCTGAAGGGCTCCGCGTTTAACGCTGAATTGCTGCCCATCCAGAAGATCGCGCCGTGCGGTTGGCCCGGATTGAAAGCGCGAAAATTCCCGCGTCCGCCAAATCCCCCGCGCCTTCCTCCAAAGCCTCCGCCCCCAAATCCGCCGCCAAAACCACCCCCGCCAAACAACCCTCCACCCGAACCGCCTCCATTGAATCCACCCTGCGCCCGCATTGTCTCCATCGCATCGCGCAAGCGATCCATATCCACGCCTGCCAGCGGACTCACCGAGCCCGACTGGCCGCTGATGGCCACCGATTCATCGCTGAAGTCGGAGTTCCCCGCAATCGATGGCAGCGCCGCACCGCTCGTTCCCGCGGCTCCTCCCTGCGTCTCCGTATCTCCAGCCAGCGCGCTCACAAGATTCAGCGCCTGCGCGCCGCTCCCCGCCAGCTGGCGAATCGCCTGCGACACCTTCCCCGACTGCGCATCCTCGCGCTGTTGCTGTTGAGCCGCACGCGAAGCCAGCATCAGTTGAAAATTGACAGCTTGATCATGATTGGCCGCATTCAGCAGAGCCTCCTGGTCGCCCTGCGCAAACGCCGCAAATTGCGTACGGATCACGTACCGCCCATTCTGCGGGATCGTCAGCGACCACGCGCCGGTTACATCCGTCGTCGTTGAATATCGCTTGCCGGTCAGTGTGTTCTGTGCCGTGATGGTGACGCCGGGCAGCGGAATCGTCCCGCTCTTCGCAAATCCGTGAAGCTTGCCACCAGAAAGGTCGGGCAGCGAGGCCGGATGCGCTTCAGGTGTGGTCGACGCAGGCGCAGAGGCTGGAGCCACTGCCGTTCCAGGAACCTGCGGCGGAACTGCAGCCTGCGCCCACGCGCCCGGGCTTGCATATACACACACCAATACTGCGACAGCCTGCCGTATTGCTCCGCGCCTCATCCATGCTCCCGGACTCGAACCTGTATTCAGACAGACGAGCAGCGCACTGTCAAGGTTTACGCCAATGAAGATCTATGTGCGTAGTCATCGGGAATATACCTGCACTTGCCTCAGCCTGAAGGAAAATCAAAAGAATGGGCCAACGGCGTCAATGCAGTTGTTTACTACTTGGTTGACACCATGGTTACTCCCGTCATTTCATCCGTCGATTTCCGCTTGCGCTCCCTGCGATGCGATGTTTACTCTTACGCCAATAACTCAGTGGTAGCTACCGTGAGCTCATCCTACGCACGGAAGCAGGAAAGGCAATGGCGTGATGAAGATCGGCACCACTATACGTGCGCACAGGCTGCAAAAGGGACTCTCTCAGGGGGATATCGAAAAGAAAACCGGCCTCTTACGTTGTTATCTGTCGCGCGTTGAAAACGGACACACCGTTCCATCCCTTGACACGCTTTCCAAGATCGCGCTCGCGCTCGACCTGCCCATCGCACAATTCTTCGCCGAGGATTCGCTTAACGGTGCGGTCAACACGCAACACCTGAGCGACGACGAACTCCGGTTTCTCACCCAGATTCGTCGCTACTCCACAAACCTCAATGACAGCGACCGCAAACTACTGCTTGCGATGGTCAAAAAGTTCGCTTCAACCGCAGTTCGATAATTCCGATTCAGGCCACGCGGGTCCTTGGGCATCTTGGCCAGTGACGCACCAAGGCCCACTGCTCGTTCCCCAGTGGGAAATAGGCCTCTGGGGCGTCCGGTTACAGGAACGCCCAACTTACGGCGAGCTGACAGGGGCTTCCATCTATTTCAGCAGGGTGGTGTCGTTCCTCGCGCATGAAAGTCATTATGATGTGTGCGTCTTCTGGGTTCAGCACGAGAATAAGCTCCACTTCTCTGTACCTCCCATGGCGGTCGAGCACCTCACGAAGTGAGAATGCCCGTGATGGAGACGACCGCCCATCCTTAGTCCAACCATGGCTAAATGTTAGATCGGGCCTCCTAACTTCGACGTCTAAAAATGGACGCATTGTCATGCCGGGTTCTGCTGTCCCGCCCGGCATATCGAACTCACCCGAGGCGACTTGACCTGCAGCCTCCACGATGACGTCAGCCGTGAGCAAATCCCTTTCTCCTGCCTTGATGGACAGGTGTTTTGGAACAGCTTTTCCCGCGAAGAGAATAAACTGCTCCCAACTCGTGATGAAGCCCTCGTCATTTCTCAGGGCTAGAAGACCATGCGGCTGGAAATAGAAAGCATCCGTCAAGTCACCTCTCTCATCCCCAACGCCCCTGCTGATGCGTATCAGCGACAGGCTTCCGTTCGAAACGTGATCAATTTGCCAACCAGAAGCACCTTGATGGCGGAATTCACGCGAAGCAAAATTTCGCGGAATAGGATAAAGGAGCGCGTTCAACAACATCAGAACCCGGCTTGGCTCGTAGTCCGAAGAAGGCCGCATTTTGCGGCCCAACTCAGATTCCACTTCCAAGGCATGATAGTCGGCAAGAGTTACCTCGCGCCGCCACTTGTGCGGAGCGAGCCAGGTTTCCTCGTAAACTCCATCGCCGGTGATGATCTCAGGTTTTTCTTTTGCTCCTAGGAGTTCCATTCCCGGGAACGCACGGAATTTGACCTTCATGTGAAAAGGGGCCGAACTAGGCATCCGCAAATTCATTTGATCGCGAGCGCGTTCGAACCACCCAATGGACGTTTCGGGCTCGGCTGAGATGGATTGTGTTGCAGCGGAAATCTGTGCCCACGAGCCGATAAAGAGGGTAGCAAGAAGGAACTGTGGAATGTGCAAACGCGTCATGGCACACGTCCTGAAATTGCGGCGGGCGCGGTGATCGCACCCGCGTCCGCCGGCCGATTATTAAATCAATAGCACCATGTGCTGAGGCAAGAGCTGAACTGAGAGTTGTATTGGCTTATGCAACCTGAAATGCAGCTTCCTCCCGAATTTGGGATGGACATGCAGTCCGTGTAATACGAGGTGAAACAAGGGCCAACAGGGTGGCCGGGCGGATTTGGTTCACAATCCTCATAGGGTGATTGGTAGCAATACTGCGAGGAGCCGCCGCCTCCCCCATTCATTGTGCAGTCTCGCGTGCACTGGCTCATCCATTGCTGCAATGATCAGAAAGGAGCTTGTAGAATGGCAGGCTATCTCTGCAAAAATGGCACTGTGTTGAGAGCACAAGGACAATTGAGCTTCGGTCTTTTGGAAATTCGGCTCCGGTGTTGCTTAAGGTTTTTCCAATCAGGTTCTGCGGAGGTGCCGGTGAAATTCTGTGTGCTGTGAGGTCTCCCCGAATGACTACGAAGAGGAAGACAGCTACTGCCACTATGATCGCGATATTAGCGATCCTCTCAATTACTTTCATGAGATTCTCGGTGCCTTTCAATCGCAGCGGCGTGATCGTCGTTGTGAATTATCCCGGTCAGAACTATGGACCGCATTGGCTATCGAGTCAAGCATGGTTCTCGCTATTTGGGATAACTTGTGAACCAATGGTCTAATACTCTAAGTTATGGTGATCCGGATCACGATAATTAGGTGGCGACTTACTAAATCTCAATGACAGCGACCGCAAGCTTCTTCTCGCCATGGTCAAGAAGTTCGCGTCAACCGCGGTTCGCTAGTTCTCGTTTCTGGCCGCGCGGGGCTTTGGGCATCATGGCCAGTGACGCACAAGGCCGCCGGAAAAACTCAACCGCCAGACGACCGAATCACAGCGGCAATTCCAACATTGCTGCAATGCCCGAGCCTGGTTTTGAATGTGCAGCGGAGTGGTGAAGACAAAGGATTTGCGCAATCGTCACGCCAGCCATATTCAACAGGCTGGAAGTCTCTACGCTGTAACAATAGTGATAAAAAACCCAAATAACACCAGGATGCCGACAATCATCCCTATTGCAATCTGCAGGCGTGTCTGGAAAACACTCCGGGAATTTCCGATGCGCGGCACCATCGGCGCGGCAAACAGTAGGCCGCACAGCACGCCGCCAAGATGCGCGGAATTATCGATGCTGATCCCAGTGCGCGAAGAAACCACATCCCAGCTTATGGCAAGACCGATCACCAGGTTGATCGCAGCGAAATAGATCACCGACTTCCTTAGCCTCTTCAATTCCAGCGGCGGCACCGGAAGGCGATCGGACTTCAACAGCACGATGAGCGCTCCCGCAATGCCGAACACAGCGCCCGATGCTCCAGCGCCCGGCGAAAAGTAGTTCAGCGGATAAAATACCTGATGCTGCAACTGCTGGTCGAATAGACTCACGCTCAAATGCCGGGCGTTCCAGAACACTGAGAGCAGGTTGCCGGCAGCGCCCGTCAGCAGGTACACGGCCGTGACTCCGAATGACCCCATGAGCGGCTCGGCCAGCAAGCCCAGGTTCCACAAACACCACATATTGGTTGCCAGGTGCAGGATGCCCACATGCACGAACATCGCGGTGACAATCCGCCACCACTGGTCGCTGATCAGCACTGACCCGGCGTTGTTCGCCCCCCAGAACATCAACTGATCGGCAGTCGGACCGAGAGCGCTCACTCCGTGCATGACCATCGCCAAGGAATACGGCGCAGTTAATCCCCACCAGCACGTAGGTCGCCGGAGCCGTTGCCCAGAACGACCGCCTCCGTCGCATCATCGGCTGCGGAGTCGGGATGTATCCCTCGGCCGGTCGAAGAATCTCCGGCTCAGCATTGAAGGACCCAGTCCCCTGGCGGGGATGGGGGAATACTGCTCATATCTTCACTCTACTGCATTGCATGCATCAGGTTACGCACCACGAATGCTCTCCGGACCAGTGCAAATCACCGCACAAATTCCTACCCGGCCTTTCGATGTAGTCTGTTCTTTGGTCTTCGCATTCGGCGCCCGTCTCGGCGCGCAAATTCCTTCGCAACGAAGATCGCCAGGGAGTTGAACTGTGACTGCATCGTCAAGTGCAACAAAACCGATCCGCCGCGCGCTGCTCAGCGTTACAGATAAAACCGGGCTCGTCGAGCTTGCCAAAGCACTCGCCGGCTTCGGCGTCGAGCTGATCTCCACCGGCGGCACGGCCCGCGCACTGCGTGATTCCGGGCTGACTGTTCAAGGACATCAGCGACCTCACCGGCTTCCCTGAGATGCTCGATGGCCGCGTCAAGACCCTCCACCCTCGCGTGCACGGCGGCCTCCTCTATATTCGCGGCAATGCCGAACATGAAGCCGCTGTCGCAGCTCACCGAAATCCAGCCCATCGATATGGTGGTTGTCAACCTCTACGCCTTCGAGAAAACCGCAGCACAGCCCGGCGTCACCTTCGGTCATCTCATTGAAAACATCGACATCGGCGGCCCTTCCATGGTCCGCTCCGCCGCCAAGAACTTTGAAGACGTCGCCATCGTCACGCGCGTTTCCGACTATCCCTCCCTCATCGAGGAACTCTCCGCAACAACGGCGCCATCACGCGCGAAACCCGTTGGCGCCTGGCAAAGCAGGCCTTCGCCACCACCGCCGCCTACGATTCCGCCATTGCGAATACCCTCGATCAGATCGACACTGCGCCAGCCCGCCAGCAGACGCCGCCTCACCAGGCACAGGTACATTGCCACCAACGCTGCGCATCAACATGCCCCTCGCCCAGTCGTTGCGCTACGGCGAAAATCCCCACCAGCGCGCAGCCCTCTACAGCGATGGCTCCGGCCTCGGCGTCGCCGGCGCCACCCAACTGCAAGGCAAGGAACTCAGCTTCAACAACCTCGTCGATCTGGATGCCTGCTGGGAACTCGTGCAGGAATTCGATGACCCTGCCGTCATCATCGTCAAGCACACCAATCCCTGCGGCGCCGCAACCGGCCACTCCGTCCTTGATGCCTACCAGAAAGCCCTCGCCTGCGACCCTGTCTCCGCCTACGGCAGCGTCATCGGCATCAATCGCCCGGTCGACTCTGAAGCCGCCGCCGAAATCGCCAAGCTCTTCGTCGAAGCCATTGCTGCACCCGCCTTCACCCCCGAGGCCCGCGAACGTTTTGCCTCAAGAAGGAACCTTCGCCTCGTCGAGGTACGCAATGCCCCAACACGCCCCGTCGTGAAGCACGTCTCCGGCGGCCTGCTCCTCCAGGACGCCGATACCGGCCGCGTCACCGAAGATGAACTCAAGGTCGTCACCTGGCGTCCGCCCACGGCCGAAGAACTCCGCAGCCTGATCTTCGCCTGGCGCGTCTGCAAGCATGTCAAATCCAACGCCATCGTCTACGCGCGTGACGGACAGACCATCGGCATCGGCGCCGGCCAGATGAGCCGCGTCGACGCGGCCCGCTTCGGCGCCCAGAAGGCCGTCCTTCCTCTCCACGGTACCGTCGCCGCTTCTGATGCATTTTTTCCCTTCCCCGACGGCCTCGAAACCCTGGCAGCCGCCGGAGCCACCGCCGTCATTCAACCCGGCGGTTCCGTCAAGGACGATGACGTGATTGCCGCCGCCGACCGCCTTGGTCTCGCCATGGTCTTTACGGGAATTCGCCACTTCCGCCACTGATCCGGCGCTCGCAGCATCGGCACTCCCCGCGCCAGCAGCCCGCTGGCGCTTTCAATCTCTGCGCCCGACACAGCCTTCCTGCGGCATTTATCCCGTTACCACACAGGCGAAATCCCGTGAATCGGTTCGCTCACTGCGACTATTCACGGGTAAAATCGTCTTTAACAGCAGGCGGGCTGGCCGGTATCGCCGTCGCATCAAAGCTTTTGACCGGCCAGACAGGTGGGGGTATCTCCCTATCCTGAAACTGACACACTGGATCCCCGAGGATCATGAAAATAAAAACATTATCGTCATTCTCTATGGCTGCCGCTTATCGCTTCTCTGGTTCCCGCGATGGCCGTCTCGGCACAATCCCAGACCACTCCGCCCCACAGCGCTCCGACACATCTGCTCCGCCATCGGCGAGCGCTCCCAGTGGCAACGTTGAGCAGAAGCCGGCCTCTGCTCCAACTGCCGCTGCCGTTCCCGACCGCGCCCAATCCTATTACCACTCCGCCCTCGCCCACATTTACGAGGAACAAGCTATCGCCTCGGGCCGGCCTGAGTACATGCGCCACGCCGTTGAGGAGTACAAGACGGCATTGAGCGCCGATCCCAACTCGCCCCAACTGAATGACGAATTGGCAGACTTGTATTTCCGCACCGGCCAGGTTCGCGAAGCCGAGTCGACCGCCAGCGGCTTGCTCAAGAGTTCCCCGAACGACATTGATGCCCATCGTCTGCTCGGCCGCATCTACTTGCGCCAGTTGAGCGAAGCACGAAACGCCGTCTCTTCTGCATCCCCCACCGGCAACACGCTCGATCAGGCCATCGCCGAATTCGAAAAAATTGTTTCCCTCGATCCCAAAAGCGTTGAAGACCGCATGGTGCTCGGCCAGCTCTACACCGTCAAACATCAGAACGAGAAAGCCGAAGCGCAGTTCAAGGCTGCTCGCGACATCGATCCCGATTCAGAGGAAGTTATCCTCAATCTTTCCCGGCTCTATGCCGAAAACGGCGACCTGGCCCACTCCGCAAAGGTCATCGAGTCGGTCGCTGCCTCTGAACGCACCCCAAAGATGGAGTTTGCCCTCGGTGCGGTCTATGACCAGTTAAAGCGCCCTAAAGACGCGATTGATGCCTACAAACGCGCAGCCGACCTCGACCCTGATGATATCGCACACCATGGGGGCACTTGCCCAAGCACTGCTCAACGACAACCAGCTCGATGCAGCTCTCAAAGAATTTCAGCAGATCTCGGCAGCCGATCCTGAAGACGCAGGCGCCATCATTCACATCAGCGAAATCCTCCGCCGCCAGGGCAAGTACGAGGAAGCGTTGACGGCAGTGAAGAAAGCCGTGAAGAAGGACCCCGATTCGCCAGAGGCCGGCTATAACGAGGGACTGCTCCTCGACGTTCTCGGCCGCTACGACGAGTCCGCACAGGTCTATGAGCACATGGTCGACCTCACCTCCCATGCCAATGGCGCCTACACTGCGGACGAAAAAAACAATCGCGCCATCTTCCTTGAAAGGCTGGGTGCGGTCTACCACGAACAGAACAAGGTCGACGAAGCTATCGCAACCTATCAGAAGATGATTGAACTCGGCGGCGATTATTCCTTGCGCGGATATCAGAGCGAGGTCGACGTCTATCGCGACGCAAAGCTGTTCGACAAGGCGATCGAGGTTTCGCGCAAAGCCGTCGAAGCCAATCCCAAAAATCGCGATCTCAAGCTCATGCTCGCCGGCGAACTGGTTGACCAGGGCAAAGAGGACGAGGGCGTTGCCATGGCCAAAGGCATGCTCAAGAACTCCTCCGAAGACCGCGAGGTCTGGCTGGCCCTGGGACAGATCTACACCCGCATCCGCAAGTGGAAGGAAGCAGAGGATGCTCTGAGCAAGGCGACTCCCTTAACCACCAAAAAGGACGACAACCTTTACCTGTTGTTCCTGAAGGGCGGACTGGCCGAGCGCCAGAAGCACTCCGAACAGGCCGAGCAGTACTTCCACGAGGCGCTTGCAATTGATCCCAACAACGCCGCTGTCCTCAACTACCTCGGATACATGCTTGCTGACAAGGGTACCCGGTTGCCTGAGGCGCTCAAGATGATTCGCAAGGCCGTCGAAATCGAACCGATGAACGGCGCCTACCTCGACTCGCTCGGCTGGGCGTATTTCAAGCTCGGCCAATTTGAATTGGCTGAAGAGAACCTGCGCCAGGCCGCTGAGCGCGATCAAACCGATCCCACCGTCCACGACCACCTCGGCGATCTCTACGAGAAAACTGGACGCATTCGCCTTGCTGCCGCGCAGTGGGAGCTTTCCCTGACCGAGTTCTCCAAATCCGCACCTCCCGATGTAGAGCCAACGGAGGTTGCCAAGGTTCAGAAGAAATTGGAGACCGCCCGCGTCAAGCTCGCCAAGCAGGAAAATACAACGGGCCAGAATAAACCCCAGTAACAGCCAGGTTGAATGATTGAAGACATTAAGGGCGGCCGCTGATCTGGCCGCCCTTAATGTTTACCGCCGTTGGCTGAGGAAACCCGGCACGGGCTAAGCAATTCCTGCAAAGCGGGCCGTTTCGCTTGTGGGCAAGGTTTCAGCCGGAGGCGGGAGCTTCTTGTGATGCGTCAACGATCGCTTCACAATAAAAACTTCATCCAGATAAAGCCGTGCATTCCCTTCCAGATCAAGAAATCCCGTGTTGCTGTCCCTGCAAAGAGTCTGCGCTTCCTCGGAGAGAAAAGGCGCAATCAGAACCGGCGTTGTCTCGCCCGGAAATTGCGCGTGAAGCTTTCGCAGTTCCATGAAAGTGTGTTGCAATCCAATCGCAGAGCAGTCGCTCACCAGCTTGCAAACCAGCCTGTGTGCATGTTGATAGATATCGACATGCGCGATGATGGTGCTTTCGCCGCGATGCCGGTGCGATTCAACCTTGATCTCCTTGATCTTCACCACTGAAATCTGACTCAAGGTCTGCTGCAACGCTTCAATTGCCTCATGCTCCAGTTGCCTTTTCATCGAAACCACGCTTTCGTCGAGGAACAGATGTCCCTGCTCTATTTGACTTGTCAGCGGCAACAAAGAGGCGGTCTATCCCGCAAAATTCATGCTGCCGCAACCTGATCCGGCAGACAAGTTCCATATCCTTCAGCCCACTGAAAGCGGCTCCATGCTGAACATGCTGTCCTCCCTTACGTTGGAAGGCCCCAGCCTGAACGCATTGTTTCCGGCTGGGGTCATGGCCAGCCTGAGATCCTTATGCGAGCCCACGCGATGAGTGACCTTGGAATTGAGCCATACACAAAGCCGCGGGTCATGAATCTCCGGTTCTCCACGCCAGAATTCAGGAGACAGGCCGCATTGAATCTGTAAATGATCCAATTGCAGCTCAATGACGCGAACGCTCTTCGGAAAATATCGGCGCACATTCCGCGAGCCAACCCGCAAGCCGGTGACTTCAGTGCCCCTCAATTGTGTCTTGACCACCATCGCTCGCCTCGCAGCCTCGTTAAAGCGTATCGAGCCCGGTCAATCAGTTGGCTGCTTGCACAATCCCGGCAGAACTCCGCGGAACCACGCAGTAAAAGCCCATTTGCTGCCTATGTTGGACCCATTTTCCTGCCACGTCAAGGGCCGCGCACAGCGTCTTCAGTTAACCTTCTTTGAATCGATTTAGCACAGTGTTTATACGCTGCTCAAGCCCACGGAGGAAATTTTGCTTCGACCAAAAAATTCGGCAGCTTCCACTACTGCGAAGCTGCCGAAGTCACAATTTTATCCAAGAGACGTTGATCTTCGCGTGTGTAAGTCGCTATTGGTGTGCCTGGGCCGACGCAATGTATGCATCTACGTTGCGCTTGTCCACCAGCGATGTGCCTGTATCGATGAACACGGGAAACGGAGAGAACGCATCCTGGCTGTAATCCGTCGTCAGCGACGCCGGTGGTGCATGGAAAATCTCATCCAGTGCCCGAAGGCCGACAAAGCCCATCGTGAACGGCTTTTGCGCGACTGTAGCGTTGATTGTGCCGCTCTTGATTCCGTCCAGCGTATCCTGATTCACATCCCAGGCAATCAGCAGCCTGTCGGTTTCGCCCGTCCTCTTGATCGCGTCCGACACCATCTTGCCGGAAGCCGATTCGAGGCAGATGAAAGCGTTGATCCTCTTTGGCCCGGTCAGCGTCATTAACTGCTGCGTCTTGTCGAAAGCCGTGCGCGCGTCGCTCTTGATGTCGATCACGTCAACAACATGAATATTCGGCCGAGTGTCCAACACGTCCTTGAAGCCCTTCAGCCGCTCTTCCATGTTCGGTTGCCCTGAAATCGTAAAGAACACCACGTTGCCGGCACCGCCCAATTGCTCAACTACGCGGTGGCCGCCCATCCTGCCAGCTTCGAGATTGTTCGTACCGATAAAGAACAGTCTCTTGCTACCTACCGCGTCGGAGTCAATCGTAATCACCGGAACACCGGCGCCGATCGCCGAATCAATCGCCGGACCCAGCACCGCCACATCGGCTACCGAAATCAGGATGCCGGCAGGCTTCGCCGCAACCGCCTTCTGCAATTCTGCCAGTTCGGCTTGTGGGTCGTAGTTTTCAGGACCCACAATCTTCGCTGTCACCTTGTATTCCGCTGCCGCCTTGTTGAATCCCTTCGCCGCCGTTTGCCAGTATGGCAATGCCATATTCGACGAAACCATGTAAAAAACTTCCTTGTTCGAGTGCCGATCGCAGCCTGTCGTGAAAGCAACTCCAAGGGCCACGAGGGCCAATCCAACACATTTCATCGTCTTCATTCTTGCCTCCTGTCCGAATGTGAAGAATTTCGGAATGCGCGAAATTTCGACGTCTGCACGCGCACTTTCTAAAACCGGCAGGATGGTACTCCCGGACCCGGGCGATTGTCCAATTCTGCCGCAGCATGGATTCTATAGCACCGTGCACGATGTAGTTTCGTGACTCTCAACACGTCCGTTGCGGATTTGCTCCCGGACCTGCCGAAATCCATGCATCATAGACCGCGTCGCCGTGCACCCGTCCACTCCACTGCGATATAACCAGACCAAGACTAATCCGGATGAATACTCAAGCCAAACAAGACGATCTGCTCCCTCCCGGCATTGCCGTCGATGGTGGCGGCGACCTTACCGCTCGTGAACATTCCGAACCGCCCCATCCCTATCGCTCTGCCTTCGCCCGCGATGGCGCCCGCATTCTTCACGCACGCGCATTCCGTCGCCTCGCCGGAAAAACTCAGGTCTTCTCCCGACTCGCACGCAATCTGCCCGGCGACCACTCCCGCAGCCGACTCACCCACACACTTGAAGTCGCTCAGATCTCCCGCACCCTGGCCGCGGCACTCGGTCTGAACCACGAACTCGCCGAAGCCCTCGCCCTTGCCCACGACATCGGTCATCCTCCCTTCGGCCATGCAGGCGAAAAGGCCCTCGATTCCGCTCTGCGGCAGCATGGCCTAGGCTTCGACCACAACCTTCACGCCCTCCGCATCGTCACCTGGTTTGAAGAACGCTATCCCGCCTGGCGCGGACTCAACCTGACTTTGGCCGTGCGGGAAGGCATCGTCAAGCACTCGCGCGATTACTCCGGCGCCACCCATCCCGAACTCGCCGATTACTTCCTCGATCTCCGTCCGCCTCTCGAAGCGCAACTGATCGACCTCGCCGACGAAATCGCCTACCTCACCGCCGACTTCGACGATGGCCTCGACTCCGCCATCCTTACCGTGAAGGGCGTCTGCGAACATGTGCCGCTTTTCCGTCGCTTCCACGACGAGGTAACGGCGCAATATCCCAACGCACAGTCCAAGCAGACGGTCTACGAAACCCTCAACCGTGTTCTCAACGCGCTGGTTACCGATCTCATTGATGAAGTCCGGAATCGCGTGGCCGCTCTCGGCGCCGTTACGCTTGAAGACATCCGCCGCACGCCGCACAGAATCGCCGCGCTCAGTTCCGCCATGGAAGCCGACCGCGCCACTGCCAAGAGATATCTCTACATCCACTTTTACAATTCGCCCGGAATGGAAGAAGAGCACGAACGCGCCGCCCAGGTCGTTCAAGGACTCTTCGCCGCTCTGATAGCTGATCCAACGCTTTTACCCGCCGACCACCAGGCACAGATTCCAACCGAAGGCCTCGCCCGCACCGTAGCCGACTACATCGCCGGCATGACCGACAGCTACATCGAACAATTGTGGTCTAGGTATGCGAGGTAAATCTCAGCGAAACCCTGCGACTGACTTCCTCACTGATTTCGCTATTTCACTGAAACCTACTGCACCGTCCCTTGCGGCCTCAGCCGTCGCAAGTCCAGTGCACACTCCACCGCATTCTGCGCATACAGACGCAGATTGTCTGAAGCCGCCCACAGCCATAAGCGAGAAGACTCGTTCGCATTGCGTGGTCCAGGCTCCAGCCGCAGCCGCACCAGCACATCATTCTGCCCCGTTGCCGCAAGATTTGAAGGCGAATCCGTATCCTCGAGCACCAGGTCCACGTGATCTCCGCTCAGCGCATCTTCCAGTGCTGACAGATCTACCGGCCGCTCCAGTTCCGCAAAAATCGAAAACCCATGACCGTGAAACACCGGCGCGCTGATTGTCTGTATCGCCAGCGCCGGCAGCCGTCTTCCCGCCAGCGCCGCGTATTGCCGCCGAATTCTGTCATCAATGGCAAGCATGCTCGCTTTGGAGTTCTCGCCGAAACCGCACAGCAGGTTGTACGCCAGTTGCGCATCGAACGTCTCCCGCGGAATCGACTGGAAGCTCAGCAGATTCACCGTCTGCTGGTGCAATTCATCCATCCCTGCACGCCCAAATTCACTCGCCGGCAGCAGCACCGTCGCCGCAGCCTGCCGCACTGGCGCCGCCTCTTGCAGCCGCTCCATCAACAACGCCAGGCGCCAGGGCTGCCGGATGCGCCGGAACCACCGCCGGCGTAAACAGATCGGCCGCAACCTCCTGCGCCCCAACCCAGGGCGATCTCACCAGCACTCCCGTCTCCTGATCCAGTGCGCCGGTGAGATCCAGCACCGTCGATCCCGCCCGCAGCGCCTCGCGCCAGTGCTTCCGTGTCAGACTCTCGGTGCCGCAAAAAAAAGTAAAATCCAGGTATTCAAACGAGTCCGCCCTGATCGCCTGCACGAACGTGACCTCATCGCCAAGCTGGTCCAGTTGGCCCAAGTCCCTCGTCTTCATCAAACAGCGTAATCGCTGCCGCCGAGAGCGAAGACTCCGAGAGAGCATCCTTCAGTTCCTTACCGAGCAGCGTCGCAGCTCCAACAATGGCAATCTTGTACACGGTCTTCCTTCTTGTCGTTTGAACTTATAGGTGACGCGGATTCGGATCGGCATTCGGGCCCTCCGGCATGCTTGGCACATCCGCCCTCTGCCCATGCCGCCGCCGCCGCGACCAGCCATACGCCGCCCGCGCCCAGATGCCAGAGAACGTGTAGATGAGCGCGATCGAAACCAGTACCACCTCTGAAAACCTGATCATCGCATAGAGCACGATCGCCATCACGAGAATCAGGCGGAAGGGATGGCTGCGGCTGAGATCAATCTCCTTGCCCGACCAGAAGCGCCACGTGCTCACCATCAGAAACCCGGCCAACCCCACAAGTCCAAGCCATAGGCATGACACCCACCACGCCTGCACCGGAATCCCGCCGCAGAAATGCACCGTGGCCGCCAGCAATCCTGCTGCCGCCGGAATCGGCATTCCCACAAAATACTTCCTGTCCGGCCGTCCCGGATTTCTCGGCTTCGGATCCTTACTGATGTTGAAGCGCGCCAGTCGCGATGCCCCGCCAATCAAGAACAGAAAACAGATGAATGGCCCCGCTTGCGTCAGGTGCAGGCGTAACTGCGGATTGATTGTGTCCGGCAGAAAATAGAATCCCCACACATACGCAAGCAAGCTCGGCGCCACGCCAAACGTGATCACATCCGCCAGAGAATCGAGCTCCCTGCCAAAATCGCTCGCCGTGTTCGTCATGCGCGCGATCCGCCCATCCAGCGAATCAAAGGGAATGGCCACCAGAATCGCAATCGCTGCCAGATCCAGATGTGTCAGCGTCCGGTTAGCCATTGCGTTGCCGCTGATGGCTGCAATTGTCTGCGTGATTGCAAAATACCCCGCCCCAATATTCAACGCCGTAAAAAACGAAGGCAGAATGAACATCCCACGACGCAGCCGAGCCTGGTTCCTCGCCCTGGCGAGCGCCGCGTCCCCCGAGTTCAAACTTGAGTTCAAGCCTCGTCTCCCAATTCGAACTCCGGCTCCACGCTTGCGCTGGCTGCCTTCCGCTGGTTGGTGACGCCCACGGCAAGTTCCGACTCCGGCAGTTCGGCGATGATCGAAGCGCCCCCCTTCACGCGCTCCCCGGTCTTCACGCGAATCTCCGCCTCCGCCGGCAGAATGATATCCGTTCGCGACCCAAACTTGATCAGCCCCACGCGCTGCCCTCGCTCCACCCGGTCGCCCTCGCAATGGTTGAAGACAATCCGCCGCGCAATCAAGCCCGCAATCTGCTTGAAAACGATCTCCATGCCTTCGCCTTGCACCGTCACAATATTCTGTTCGTTGCGCTCGGCGGACTCTACGTTCATCGCATTCAGAAACTTTCCCTTCTGATAACGGACAGAAGTCACCTCGCCCGCGATCGGCGAGCGGTTCACATGCACATCGAAGACATTCAGAAAGATGCTTACGCGCTGCCGTGGTCCCTTCGGAGTATCGATGCGCACCGTTTCCGTCACAAGCCCATCCGCCGGCGAAACGATCAGTCCCGTGCCCCTGGGAACGTCCCGATGCGGATCGCGGAAAAACCAGAGAAAAAACGCGGCCAGCAGTACCGGAACGATGCTCCAGACCCACGTTCCCGTGGCCCAGACCAGCACGCCGCCCACTGCAAGCAAACTCAAACCGTAGATGTAACCGTCACGAACCATTGTCCCTAACGATTATACGGTTGATTTCAACACAGGGATATCGAAGGCAAACTCTTCGGGTGAGAACGGCCCTGCAGTCGCGCAGGCGCGCAACCAAGCCGCCAAAAATCATCGTCACTGGCCCAATCGCCCTGAAACTTTATGCGATTGCCGGGGCCCGATGCTCGAGTGCGTAGATCAGGTCCTTGGCATGAAGTTTCAACTTCTTCAGGCGAACTTCTTCCAGTTCCTCATCCGTAGACAGATAAGGCTTTTGAAGCAATTCTTCCAACCGCTGAGCGTAGCGACGATGTTCGGCGTGGAGACGACCTATTTCTTCGCTCAGCGTGGAGTCATTTATCTCATCCATCAAAGCACCTCCTTGTGTTCTTAATCCGTTCTTATAGTCCTCCCCGCCCGCAGTCGGCAAGCGGGAAGACTCAAGAAAATGACGAAGGCTGTGGAATTCTTAACGGGCCTCTCAACAACTGTGACAAAAATCACGCACCACGTCGCCGCCCCGCCTCTACACCAGCTCGCAGCCCCTATGAGCATCTACTTGACTCAAACGCATCAGCACAGCATCCTCAACCGGGTTAGTGTAGTAGCCCTTCCGCCGCCCCTCCGACGCAAAGCCCAGCTTCCGGTAGAATCCAAGCGCCGCCTCATTACCGGCCCGCACTTCAAGCAGGATCTCTGTGATCCCCCGACGCCCCAGCTCTCCGGCCAGTGCCGTAAACAGCCCCCGCGCAACCCCACAGCGCTGAAACTCGCCCGCAACGGCAATCGATTCCAACTCGGCTTCCGGTCCCACAAGACGCGCAACCACAAAGCCCGAAACAGACCCGCTTTCCGCGTCCTCCGCCACCAGCGCAATCCGCCCACCGGCGTCGTCCAGGAGCGAAGCATAGACCCCGCGCGGCCACTGCGGAGCCTCCTTCAATCCCGCCGCAATCTCCGCAAGCCGGTCCACATCCGGCTCCGCAAGCGGACGAATCCTAATCTTCGTCTCTTTCCTCATTCGTGCTTCATCGTATCGCCGAAAATCTCCGCATCCGACCGCCGCAAATAGTGCCCATCCAGCAGCGCCAGATCGGCAAAGTCCCCCTCGAAGACCCTCGGCAGGCACAGTTCGATCGCATCCGCCGCCGTCGGCGCCTCGATCCTTACCAACTCGGCATCACCAAACGACGCGCTCACCATCGCTGCCGCCGCATCGTCGCAAACCGCAACGACGTTGGGTGCCCCAGAGCCTGCCGTGAGCCTGTCGAAGGGTCTCGCTTTTGACACCTGGGATAGCTCTTCCGCCACGGCCAGCAACTCTCTCGGATTCTCGCCGCCCAGCCGCAGAAACACCTCGTGCCGATGCGCATCCAGCGCCGCCGAGCTCACCCCCGCCTTTGCCGCCATCACCGCAAGCCGTGACACCGCAACCACCGGAATCTGCCCCGGCTCAGCCAGCCCCTTCACCGCGCTCAGCCCCACGCGCACGCCCGTAAAACTTCCCGGCCCGTTCACCACGACAATCGCTCCCACATCCCCCAGAGTCACACAGCTTGCCGTCAGCAACTCCCCCACAGCCGTCACCAGCGTTGCCGAATAGCTCCGCCCCGCCAGTTCCGTCTGTCCAAGAATCCGCGCTTTGCGGCCTTCCACCCGCGCCAGCGCCACCGACCCCGTCGGCCCGCACGTGTCCACCCCCAGCACCAGCAGCCCCGTCCCGTCCGCGCTCTCCGCAACTGATTGACTTTCCGTCATCTCCCCCTCAGGATTACATACCGCGACCCGCCCTCAGCCAGCCCCAATTCCGGTAATCTGTTGTCAGCACTCCCCTGTTCTACACAGCTGCCTCCGGCGGCAAAAGCGAAGCCTCTTCAACCTCGAAAGGACCAGGCGTTGGCCGCCGCGGCGACATCCACATTCCACGACACGTGGCGACCCCGCGCCAACCCCTGGGCCATCGCCATTACCGTCACTCTCGCCACCTTCATGGAGGCGCTCGACACCTCCATCGCCAATGTCGCCATGCCCCACATCGGCGGCTCCCTCGGCGCCAGCCCTGAAGAAGCTACCTGGGTCCTCACCAGCTACCTCGTCGCCAACGCCATGGTCCTGCCCATCAGCGGCTGGATCGCCAACCGCATCGGCCGCAAGCGCTTCTACATGTCCTGCGTCTTTCTCTTCACCGCCGCATCGCTGCTCTGCGGATTCGCCCCCACGCTCGGCATGCTCGTCTTCTTCCGCGTTCTGCAGGGCGCAGCTGGCGGCGGCCTCCAGCCCAGCGAGCAATCCATCCTCGCCGACACCTTCCCGCCGCAAAAACGCAGCATGGCCTTCGCGGTCTACGGAGTCGCCGTCGTCACCGCCCCCGTCCTCGGCCCCACCGTCGGCGGCTGGATCGTCGACAACTACACCTGGCGCTGGATCTTCTTCCTCAACATCCCCGTCGGCATCATCTCGCTCTATCTTTCTAATCGTCTCGTAGAAGACCCGCCCTATCTCGCCGAAGTCCGCAAGCGCCGCGAGGGCATCGACTACTGGGGCCTCGGCCTCCTCATCATCGCCATCGGCTCCATCCAGATCATGCTCGATAAAGGTCAGGAAGACGACTGGCTCAGCTCCCGCTTCATCGTCACCCTCCTCATCACCGCCATCATCGGACTCACGCTCTTCTTCTGGCGTGAGCTTTCCATCGACCACCCCGTCCTCGACCTGCGCCTCTTCGCCCGCCGCAACGTCGGCATGACCCAGCTCGTCATGTTCATGGTCGGCGTCGCACTCTATTCCTCCACCGTACTCATCCCCGAATTCCTGCAGGAAGTCATGGGCTACTCCGCCCGGCAGGCGGGCATGGCCGTCTCCTCCGGCGGACTCGTGCTCATGCTTCTCTTCCCCGTCGCCGGAGCGCTCGCGCCCAAATTCGACCCCCGCAAACTCGTCGCCATCGGATTCGTCATCACTACCTTCGGCCTGTGGCGCATGACCACCATCAATCCCAACATCAGCTTCGGCCAGGCCGTCAGCTGGCGCGTCTTCATCGCGCTCGGCCTGCCCTTCCTCTTCATCCCCATCAACACGCTCTGCTATTCAGGAATCCCGCAGGAAAAATACAACGAGGTCAGCGGACTCACCGCGCTCATGCGCAATCTCGGCGGCAGCGTCGGCATCAGCTTCATCACCACGCTGCTCGCCCGTCTCAGCCAGAAACATCTCGCCATGCTCGTGCCCAAAGCCGCATCGGGCAATCCACCCTATGACCAGATCCGCGCCGGCCTCGCCGGTGCATGGGTCCAGCGCGGCTCCGCCATGCCCGACGCCATCTACCACGCCGGCGCACAAATCTACGGCATGGCCCAGCTCCAGGCCCGCCTCCTCGCCTATGTCGATGTCGTCTGGGTCATGGTAGCGGTCACCACCATCCTCATCCCGCTCCCCTTCCTGATGGAGCGCCCCAAAAAACTCCCCGCCGCCCCCATGGGCCACTGATCGAAAAGCACTTTACTCCGTCTATCCGTGGGTGCCCCATATCTCGAAGAGATGTGGGATCAGCCGCGCCCAACAACGGGTGCCTCACATCCCACAGAGACATGGGAGGAAAACGTCGTATGATGACCCGTTATGCCGAATGGACTCGTATTATCAGCAGACTGGTGATCTTCATTTCGTTACGTTCTCCTGCTATTACCGTATGGCCCCATCTCGGAACACCCCATGCGCGAACTCATTGAACGCTCGCTCGAAACCATCCAGCCTGTACTACGGCTTTTTTCGTTCTGGGTTACGTAATCATGCCCAAAGCCGCGAGAGACCGTTCTGGCAACGCCGCTACTATGACTTCACCTGCCCCTATTTGCAGTAATTTCCGCCTAGACTCGTCTCTGCAAAAATCGGTAATCTCACCAATTCAACGCGCACTCACCGCATTCCTCAACTGCGGCTCAACCGCACTCGCCGCCCCATGCCCGCGCCAGACCACGTCGCCCTTCGCATCCAGCAGCAACACCTGCGGCTCCTGCCCGTTCGATACGGCAAAGTACTTCTCCCACATCTCGCCGTCCTGCGTCAGCACCACCATCCGCTCCTGCTCTCCAATGCTCATACCTTTGCGCATCCCGCCCTTGATCATGCCCCGAAAGATCCCCGGAGCGCCCTCCAGCATAGCGATCTCATACACGTCCACGCCCTCCAGCGCAGCATCTCCGCGAATCGCCTTCATCCAGTCGCCGCACGCAATTCCACCATCGTGACTGAAACCCGCCACCAGCACAGTCCTGTGCCCCCGCGCCGCTTCCGCCAGCACAATCCGTTTTCCGCTCAGCGTCTCACCTGCAGTCGTGGGCATCCCCGACGGTTGCCCCTGCGCCAGCACAATTGCACAGCCCGTCAACGCTTCAAGAACCACAATGCTCAACACCCGCATCAGACCTCCACGGTTCCATCAAAGGCTGCCATGCAGCCCCAAAACGCAGTCTGTTCAGATTACGCATCTAAGCTCGTCCCCGTTCCGCCGCCCGCTCCGCGCCGCCGCCCTGCTGTGCGAAACTGGAGTGTCCCGCGCGAATGCCTCTCCCCACGACGGTCGCCCGGCAAGGTTAACCGATGCCCGTTCTTCGTTCCGCTTTTATCGCTCTCTCCCACAACCGCCCACTCCGCAAATTTGCCGAGCACTCCGCCATCGGCGGCAAGCTTAGCTCTCGCTTCGTCGCCGGTCTCGAAATTGAAGATGCCCTCCGCGTGTGCGCCCAGGTCAACCAGCAGGGAATGTACGTCACGCTCGACTCGCTCGGCGAAAGCGTCTCCACCGCCGAAGAGGCCCACAAAGCAGCCGACATCTATCACCAGCTTCTCGACCAAATCGCGGCACGCAAGCTCGATGCCAACATCAGCGTCAAGCTCACCCAGATGGGTCTCGCGATCGATCCTACCCTCGCCGAATCCATCGCCACCAGCCTCGCCCAGCACGCGCACGCCACCGGCAACTTCCTCCGCATCGACATGGAAGACTCGCCCGTCACCCAGGTCACGCTCGACATCGTGCGCCGCATCAACGCCCAGACTGAACTGCGCGGCTCCATCGGCATCGTCATCCAGTCCTATCTCTACCGCTCGCAGGCCGACATCGAGCAGCTCATCGCCGAGGGCATCCGCGTCCGTCTCTGCAAAGGCGCGTATAAGGAACCCGCCGAAGTCGCTTTCCCAAAAAAATCCGACGTCGACGCCAACTACATCAAACTCGCCAACATGCTGCTCCAAAGCCCCATCTACCACGGCCTCGCGACGCACGACGAAAACATGATCGCTGCCGCAAAGTCGTTCGTCGCCCAGCGCAATATCGACCGCAGCCACTTCGAATTCCAGATGCTCTTCGGCGTGCGCCGCGATCTCCAGCGCAAACTCGTCGCCGAAGGCTACAACGTCCGCATATATATCCCTTTCGGCCGCGAGTGGTATCCCTACTTCATGCGCCGGTTAGCGGAACGCCCCGCCAACGTCTTCTTCATCGCCAAGCAATTGTTCCGGCAATAGCCGCCGACCACAATTCCGCATTTCGTCAGCATCTGCTGGACGGAACTGCATGAAAGCTGCTAAGCATGGCAGCATCTATGCGCACACCAATCTCCAGCAATCACTTCGCCGCGCTCTTCGTCCCCTCAATACTCCTCGCCTGTGCCGCGCTCCACGCGCAATCCGGGCCAATCGGTCTTGCCAGACAGTTCTCGCATTCTGAGAATTCCGACCTTTCCTTTTCGCCCGATGGCAAACAACTTGTCTACATTTCCCTAATCGCTGGCAAGGAGCAGTTCATCCGCATGGGAGTCGACCGCAGCAATCCGGTTCAGATCACCAGCGATGATGCGGACCACGAGGATCCCGCATGGTCTCCAGATGACAGCAAGATTGCGTTCGTCCTCATCCGCCCCGGGCTCGAGCAGATTCAGATCATGAATCCCGATGGATCCGGCGTCGAAGCCATCGTACCCCCCGAACACAAAACCATACACCCCGCATGGACACCGGACAGCCGAAACATCCTGTATTGCACTGACGACGACCTCCATCCTCCCGCAAAGAACGACGCCGAAATCTATTCCATCGATCTCGCCGGTAGGCACATCACAAAGCTCATCGCGGGAGGCGTCAACACCTATCCCGCGGTCTCGCCAGACGGAAAGCGGATCGCCTACCGCAGAATGGTGGAAGCCACAAATTCCGAGGTGTTCCTAGCCAACAGCGACGGATCCGCCGCCGTGAATCTTACTAACAACCCCGCATTCGATGGATGGCCCGCCTGGTCTCCCACCGGTGCCAAGATTGCATTTGCCTCAAACCGTGCGGGCAATCACGAGATTTACATCATGAACCCGGACGGAACCGGGGTTCGCAAGGTCGCAGATACCAAGGGCCGAGCGACAGCGCCGAAGTGGTCCAAAGACGGCAGCACGATCTACTTTCCGAACTGCTGGAAAGTTGACTCTGCCTTCGATTGCCAGATCTACGCAGTCAAACTCGACCAGCAGTACTAAACTTGAGCAGTCTTCTGCTTTACAGCCGGGGGCTCGTCGCCTTCGAAGCGCAAAGGAGCCCGCACGATGAGCAAGCACCGCAGCCGATCCGCCTCCGAGAGAATCCTGCCTGGCAACCTGGGGCGCAAGAGGCCTTGACTAACGCCACATCTGCCCCAAGCGGATTTCTTCACAACGAGGTACCAAGACAATGCTATTTCCCAAAGGTGTAACAGCGGTTGCAACCCAGAGTCGAAGGTCTTAGGATGAATTATCCGCACCAATAGAGCAATCGCCAGCTTGCAGCACCGGTGTTGAAGAAAACCTATGGCTGACGAAGAAGCCACGCGAGCAAGATCGACAAATCGTCGACAGAGCCAGTTCGCAGTCGGCGAAGTCGTTGCGGGCAACTACGAGATTCTCGGTGAAATAGGCAAGGGCGGCATGGGGGTGGTATACCGTGCTCGCGACCTTAAACTGGAACGCTCCGTAGCGCTGAAATTCCTTCCCGACGAAGTCATTGCCAGCGAGAAAGACAAACAGCGCTTTATCAAGGAAGCCCGGCTCGCTGCAGCCCTCGACCATCCCAACATCGGTTCGATCTATGGGATCGAGTCCACGGCCGACGGTCGGACATTCATCGTGATGGCGTTCTATGACGGACAATCGCTGGCCCAGCGAATTCATCTCGGCGGCCCAATGAAGCTGTCCGAAGTTATGGATACCGCGAGGCAAATGGCGCGAGGGCTGGCAGAGGCCCATGCGCACAGCATAATTCATCGCGATATCAAGCCATCCAACGTGATGTATACCAGCTCCGGACTGTTGAAGATCGTGGACTTCGGGCTGGCGCATGTAAGCGAGCAGACCGCCACGCTTACGCACGGTGGTGCCGGCACGGTTGGGTATATGGCTCCCGAACAGTCGCTAAGCAAAGGATCCGATGAGCGAGCTGACATCTGGGCAATGGGCGTAGTGCTGGCAGAGATGCTGACGGGACAAAACCCGTTCCAGCGTGACAGCGTTCCCGCCACGGTGCTCGCTGTGCTGAACGAGCCCCCGGCCTCGCTGGGAGACACGCCGCTCGAAGTACAGCGCATCGTGTATCGCGCATTGTCGAAAGATCGTTTGAAGCGCTATCAAACTTGTTCGGAGCTGCTGAAGGACCTGGAAAAAGTTAGCGCGGTAGTGAATGAGTCGAACGAACCACGCGAGACCTACTCGTCGAAATACACGAAGCCGCCGGCAGATCTTCGGCGGTCCAGGGAGGAAGCTTCGAGGTCTGCCCTGAATATGCGGTTGCCCGGCTCGCGCCGACGCACCTGGATCGCGGTTGCCGCTGTTGCCGCGCTCTTCATTGCGGCCGCCGCCGTTGCGTGGCTCGCAGTCGACCGAGGATGGTTGCAACATCGAGCAGCCGACCAGCAAAATGCGCCGGCGAACATCCCGAGCCCGGCGGTCCTCGCATTGCTTCCTTTCACGCCGGTCGGGCAGGACTCACACCTGAGCGCACTCGGCCAGGGACTCGTGGAGAGCGTTGGGGCAAAGCTGACCGGCCTGGCAGAAAACCACTCCCTTGAAGTATTACCTGCGCGCAATCTGCGTGAGAAGAACGTGACAACGCTGGCTGATGCGCGTCGCCAGTTCGGCGCAAATCTTGGGCTTGCGGTGAACCTCGAGCGGACCGGAGACCTGGTAAAGGTCACGTATACGCTGCAGACTGCCCAGGGCGGCACTACCGTGGGCGGAAATTCAATTACAGTTCCGGCCGCGGACGTGTTCGCTGTGGAAGACAATGTCGTGGAGGGTACCGTCAACGCGCTGCACCTGAAGCTTCGACCAGAGGAGCAAACAGCGCTTAAGCTGCATGGTACTGCCTCGCCTGAAGCGTACAACTACTACATACAGGCTCGCGGATACCTGGTGGACTACACCAAGACGGGGAATCTCGACAATGCCATTGTGATGAGCCAGGAAGCCTTGAAGGTTGATCCCAACTTCGGCGCCGCCAAGGCAAGTTTGGGGGAATCGTACTGGCGCAAGTACGCGCTGACAAAAGACCAGCATTTGACCGAACAAGCCAAAGAAGAATGCGATTCCGCCATCAAGCTCGGGAATGCGGGAGCAGCGGGCCACATCTGCCTGGGGTTGGTGTACGGTGGAACCGGAAATTATGCCGAAAGCGCCTCAGAATATCGACTTGCGGCAGAACTCGAACCCGGCAACGAGAGCGCAGCGATCGGACTGGCAACCATGCTGGAGCACGAGGGCAAGGTCGATGAAGCGGAGGCAGCGTACCAGCGCGTGATCGATGCGCATCCGCAGAGCTACTTCGCGCACAACGCCATGGGAGGGTTCTACTACCGTCGCAGTGAGTATGAGAAAGCTATCCGGATGTTTCAGAAGGTGACCGAACTAGCCCCCGAAAACTACGCAGGCTATGTGAACCTCGGCGGAACCTATAACGATTTGGGGCGCTTTCTTGAAGCTCTGGAACCGTTGAAGAAATCGATCGCCTTGAGGCCCAGTTACCCCGGCTATACCGACCTGGGTACAAGCTATCTTGGACTCCACAAGCTGACTGAGGCGGCCGAAGCTTATAAACAGGCCGTCAAGATTGATCCCAAACAATATGTCACTTGGGGAAACTTGGCGTCGGCCCAGGATTATTCCGGCGCGAAACAGCAGGGAGCGGCTTCCTACGGTAAGGCAATCGAGTTGGCCAGTCAGGAACTGAAAGTCAACCCGCACGACATCGACGTACTGAGCGATCTGGCAGTCTATTATGCCGGTCTCCGTAATAAAGAGCAGGCGGAGAAGTACCTGGGACAGGCCCTTCAGTACGGCCATGGCGAAAAAGAGTTGCTGGCGACCGCGGCGCAGGTTTACAACGATCTCGGCGAAACAGGTCTTGCCCTGGAATGGATGAGCAAAGCAATCGATGCCGGCTATTCCGCAAGCAAGTTTCAAGATCTGGTCGCATTCCAGAACCTGGTGGATAACCCGCGATACCAGCAAATCGTTGGTCAGGCGCAGCATCACCAGTAGCGCGATCTTTATCCGTGGTTATTTTCGTGGTACTCTTAGCCGCCGAATAACTGCGCTTCCATGGTGATTTCAGGCAGTGCTGCTGCACCGAGGGAACGAAAGCCGAAAGGGAGACCGATGAGCGACAACAGGAATGTATGCAGCAGTGGATGGCATGGGGTCCACGGCAGCACCGTCACGCTGGAGAACCACAACGGTAATTCTGTCACGGTCAATGACTGTGGCGATCCCAAATGTCCCTTTCCTTTCTCGAGTCCGCCGCCAGGCTTTACTGTTCCAGGAAAAATGGGTAGCAACCCCGGGACTAGGCAAGCCACGTTGCAAAACGCCACCGGAACTCATTGTTACTGCACCGTCGGTTGCCCGAATAGCCCGAGACAAGATACCAACCCGAAGACGGTGATCATCTCGTAAGGAACCATACGGCCGGCATTCATCCCGACACGGCAATGTACTGGGGCTGCAAATGTTGCGAGGTTGAATCTACCGAGGTTGCGAATGCCGGAGGACCAAAAATTCCTTGAATGACATTAAGGGCTTGCGCCTTGATCTGATTTCAACCATCCTTTGTGCGTGAATCCCTTCTCTAGAGTCCAGCCTTCGGCGGGCATCCATGTGCAATAGAGTATTCTGGCCCACTTCGTAGAATCGGGCGGGTCCCAGTGGCATTGCGAATTTGCCGTGCCTTTGTGTTCACGCACTTCAACCGCCACATTAACCATCCCCGTATCGTTCTTCGCGGCCTCACGTCCCATCCGAACCACCACGAGGTCACCCACTTGAACCTGCTGGGTCGACGGAACATAAAACCAGATCGCTGACCCCGCATCGGTCGATGGATGGCAGCAATAGACGCGTGCCATCGCAACGCTCCCATCTCTAAAATCCGAGTCCTTCAGCCCCGAAGCATATAAATACTCCAGGTGGAGGCCCATATGCAGAATCTCCTCGCGCGTCGCCAAAGCCATGACTTCTGCAAGCCGCAGTTTTCCAGTCTCGTTTCTATTCTCTGGGAAAAGTCTCGAAGTTTTTGCGTTGGACATCGGGCAAGCGACGCAGAGGATCATGAACAAGGCTGATGGCAGAAACTTCAAAACCCGGCGGCGTGACAGTTGCGAATTCGCTCGGTGCTCCGGTGCGATTCTGATTGCTTTCATCTGTCTTCCTGGTCCCAGGGAGTAGGGCGTTCGCAGAGGAATAATTTAACCCCGCTCTTTGGCTAGGAGATTTGCACCACACTCCTACTGGAAGCTGATACCCGTCAGTGACAGGAGACACGAATCGTCGGAATACTCCATTCAGCCTGTCAGCTCACTTGGATTTGCGAATTGCTCGGCGCTTCATCTCTTCAATGTCTAGCGCAGCTTGCGGGCTGCCCAAGCGCCGTTGTCGACCCCGTCCCGTGCCTGATTCGCATCCTGGCCCGACAAAAAAAATGAATAATAAAACCTCGCCGAAGTTGCTGGTAATTCTCCCCGTTTGGCGCACGTGAAACCTGTAGGTCAACGGGGAAGAAAAGTTGTGCCTTATCATCATATAAGTTATTTAGAATGAGCGTCTTGCAAAAGCATGGAAAGAGACGTCTCGCAACCGGAAAACCGTTGGGGAGGTAGTTGAAGATTATTGGCCGTTTCAGGACGCCTTGCGCGACGTCCCCGCTTCCGGACGAGCCTCAAGCTTCTGCAGATCGGATACTCCCGTGGATAGAACCAAAGCAGGGCAGAACCCATAGCTGCAGGAACCGGAGCGTTGAATCCGCCGCATCTGCGGCCGTCCGCAGTCCGGAAAGCGCACACAAAACGAACTCGATTCACTCGACTCCATGACCGATGATCAGTTCAGGCGATCTGGGAATTCCTACTCTTTCAACCGACTGAGCCCACGTTTCGCAAGTCCAGCGATGGCGCGCACCAAAATCGGAGATGTATTCAGCGACTCCGGCCGCTCCAGACGAATATCGAGCTTTGCCGCATAGTCCTTGAACGCAATGTCCACGTCGTACAGAATTTCGACGTGATCGCACAGAAAGCCGATCGGCTGCAGCAAGATCGTCTTTGCGCCTTCTCCCGCGATCGCCGCAAGCGTCTCTTCCACCGTAGGTCCGATCCAGGGACCACCGCTGGCACCCTGGCTCTGAAAGGCAAACCACCACTTGGGAATCTCCGGAACCCGCTCCGCAACAAGATCTGCGGTTCTCTTGGCCTCTTGCGCGTACGGATCGGCGTCCTGGCCGGCAGGCCAAAGCTTCGGCTGCCCTTCGTTTGCCGCCTGTCTTTGCACCGTTCTGCAAGGCACGCTATGTGCAGTAAAAAGCACCGGCACTGGCGCACCAGTTTCCTGAATCATGCGCGTCTGCGCTGCTCGCAGTCGCTCGGCGAATGCATCCGCGAGTAGTGGATCCTGCGCCCAGGCTTCGGTGAAATCGATCATCAGCGAACCCGCTTCGGCTTGCACGGCTCGCTTGTAAAGACCCACGCTGGTCCGTGAATTCTGCGGAGCCAGACAAATCACCGCCGTCTCAGTAACGCCATCGCCGCGCATTTTGCGAACTACGTCCGCGATGTACGGTTTCCAGTTCCGCATGCCGACGTAAACCTGCACGTCGAGGCCCTCGGCAACGAGTTCAGCTTCGACGAGCCGCCCTTGCGCAAGCGTAATCTCCGTAAGAGGACTGCGCCCGATCAGCGAATACCGGTGTTTAATCTCTTCAATGACATGCTCCGGCAGGGGTCGCCCGCTGACCACATTGCGTAGGTATTCCGGAATCTCTTCAATCGTCTCCGGCGTTCCGTGCGCAAGGAGCAGGACGGCTTGCTTAGCCATTCTCGTTCTCCAAACGAAACTCGCGCACCATGCGCACTACGGCCTGCACGTTTTCGACGGGCGTTTCTGGAACGATTCCGTGGCCCAGGTTGAAGATGTGTCCAGGCCGTCCGGCCGCCGAACGCAGAATCTCCTTCACACGCATTTCAAGAACCTCAAGGGGCGCGAACAATGTGATCGGGTCCAGATTTCCCTGCACAGCATGGGTGTAACCAACTTCGCGCCAGCCAAGATCGAGCGGCTGCCGCCAATCGAGACCGATAACATCGGCACCGGTAGCCGCCATCTGTGACAGCAGCCCCGCAGTCTCAACGCCGAAATAGATGACCGGTACGCCCATTCCCTGCACCGCGCGAACCAGCCGCTTCGATGCCTCGAACGCGTAATCGCGATAGTCCTCAACGCCGAGGGAGCCAACCCAGCTATCGAATATTTGAATGACGTCCGCGCCCGCCTGCACCTGCAGCCGACAGTATTCGGTCAGCACCACAACCAACTTATCGAGAAGGCTGTTCCACGCAAGGGTGTCGCCATACATCATCTTCTTGGTATGAATGTAATTCCGTGACCCGCCACCCTCGATCATGTAACTCGCAAGCGTATAAGGAGCTCCACAGAATCCAATTACGCCGAGCCGAACGCCAAAGTGCGCAGCCACCTTTTCGATCGCACGCGCGACATAGGCCAGGTCTCCGGCGCGATCCGTGCGCAGAGCCTTCACGTGTTCTGCTGTGCGGACTGGGTGATGGACGACTGGGCCTTCACCCGCCTGAAATTCAAATGGCAGGCCCATAGGTTCGAGCGGCAGCAGAAGATCAGCGAAGATAATGGCCGCGTCTACACCGAGCTTCTCAGCTGCGGTAATTGTCACCTCGGCGGCGAGCTCGGGCTGCTTGCAAATCTCGACGAGCGTGTGGTGTTTACGAACATCGCGATATTCCTGCATGTAACGCCCGGCCTGACGCAAAAACCACACGGGCGTCCGATCTACGGGTTTGCGCAGGCATGCCCGCACAAACCTTGTGCCCTCGAGGATCGTCTCCTCGCCGGCGATGTTGTTCCCAACATTATCCATATAGCCTGATTTTACCGGCCCGGAGTCATTTGGCCATACGCGAGAGTCTCTACATTCAGGAGATCCAAGTTCGCAGCTCGCGCTTTCATTGGCATTGTCGGTTCGCCGCAGTCTATCCAAATTCGAAGAGACCCTGGTTGGAGAGCTTCCAACTATCTAGAATCTGCAAAAATTCCTTTGGGACAAATTGCGTGGACTCCTACGTTGCCGTCCACTAACTGGGTAATATCAACGTCCACGGCCACGCTGGTAAGCATGTAGGCGTCGTCGCGCGACAAGTGCTTCTCCGTCACCAAAAAATCGATCATGTTGCGCACCGCCATCTCCGTCGCCGTCTTTAGATCGGGACTGAATCCCATGCTGATATAGCTGGTCGGTGTTTCGGCACGCGGCCACAGCAAATGCTGATTCTTGTGAACGACAAAGCGAAAGGTCCCGGTCAGAAACGTCTCCAAGGCAGTGATGTCGACCTCGCCGTTGCCCTGCCCGGCATGGCCGTCACCCACCTCGAAAAGAGCGCCCTTTGCGTGAATGGGAATAAAGAGCGTTGTACCCGCCACGAGCTCCTTGTTGTCGATATTGCCAGCATGCATCCACGGGGGAGCGCTGTCATAACGCCCCGCCGACTCCGGAGGAGCAAGGCCCATGCTTCCAAAAAACGGATGTAATGGGATCTCAATACCAGGCGCGAAATGCGCGAGCATCTTTTCGCGATCGAGAGGGATGATTTTGCGGCGACCATAGGGAAAATCGTTGGGGAGGAATCCTCGCCCTACGGAGAATCCGTTGCAGGCAAAGGGTGCGTCGATGTCAATCTTCTCAATCTGGATCTCCAGCACGTCGCCAGGTTCGGCCTCGGCGATTGCGACCGGACCAGTAAGAATGTGCCCACCCGGACCGCGATCTTTCACCTGGTCGTAGATCGTTGCGTTGTAGGAGGGGATGTCGCTGGCGGCCACTCCGCTGGCTTCGAGCCGCTCACTCGATCCGCAGGTAGAGAGGGTCTGGATGCGGACCGTGCCTCCGGAGTGGACTGTAAGCACCGGCTTGGCTTTCGACCAGTAGTAGCCCCACGCGACTGTTGACGGACTCGCCGGCAGGAACACCGGTCCAGACTGCGCTGCCGCGAAGCCGGCTATCACCGCCGCGATTGTCCAAACGGAGAGATACCTCATGCGCGCACCTCAGGCTAATGAGCTCACAAGTTCATTCTGGACATCTTCCAAATGAACAGCTCTGAATATAGCTGAGAACGGGATCATATCTTAAGGCGCACTGAGTCAATTCAGCATCATTGTGAGCCGCGCGTGCACTTCGGTATCCCTCAGCAAGAAAGCGGTGCAGTTCGAACGCGATCAGCAACGGTCTCGCTACGCGACAGGCCGGATGAATGGGAAGGGAGGAATCATATTCCGCCTGATTTACGGATCGATTACAGAAACGGATGAGGGCTCACAGGTTGAGTGTGGGCCACTTTCCTCCAATGCGCTTCACGTCGAAGATTCGTCCGTGAACCTCGAGGCGGTACGTTCCATCGGGCGGCGTTTGAGAGGCCGCAGTAATACGCAGGCTGGTCCAGACGGCAACGGTTGGCCGCCCGTGATCAAGTTTGGTCACAAGCGCTACAGTGCAGTCGCTTTCGAAGGCTTCTCCCCGCAGAACCCCTCGCAAATGATCGGTTGTATGCTTCTCCTTCTTGCCTCTTTCCATACACTCCTCTGGGTTGAAAACCCATGCCGTTCAGGGGAAGGATTCCCGAGCAGGTTCCCGGTTGCGGCTATCTTACTGCAATCGGCGGAAGTCTCGATATGCCCTGTAAGTTTGATGCCTCCAGCCGGAACAAGAGGTGACACTTACCGGAAAAATCAAGGTCGGTCGCGCAGGCTACGAGTTTGCAATCGGATAGTCCTGATTGAACGGGAAGATGAGCTCGGCTTCGGTGGCGACCGGTTTGCCGTTTATGGTTGCGGGCTGAAAGCGCCAGGTCTTTACGGTTTCGAGGACAATCTTGTCCAGAACGGTTCCCATTCCCTTCACGAGATTCTCGCTAACCACCTGGCCGAAGGCATCGACACTGACGTCTACGACAATCTTTTGTTCGGAGGACGGGAGCAACGCGCGGTTTGGGACGGGGGGGTGAGGAGAATAGATGGGGAAGGCGGGGTGGATGTCCTGGGGGTCGCTGCCGTTGCCGGTGAGGGCAGTTGAGGAGCCGTCGCCGTGGTGAGGCGCGCGCGGAGAGCCGCCGCCTGACTTCTTGAGGGCTGGGACCTGCATGGGAATGTCGGTTCGTTTGGCAGCCGCAGCGTTTGGTGCCGGTTCGCGGGTGTGAGCGGCGAACTGAGCGACGGGCAACTGGATTCTGATGGCGTGGGATCCACCAGCGAAGGCGAGTTGCGCAACGGACTGGGTCTTAACGGGCGAGACGATGCGGATCGTGGCGCGCGTGCCAAAGAGAAGCACGAGTGCGAAGAAGGCCGCGTGGACAGCAAGCGAAACGAGGAGCGCGCGATACAGGAGTCGAGAGCGTTCGGCTGGAGATCGCATGTTGGCCTCGCCAAGGACAGGGGCGGTCCGGTGAAACGATTGTCGCACAGGTTTGGCGAAGACTGCTAAGTGACTTCGGGAACGCAGCGAGCGGAATTCGAGTGCGGTTCGTCACTTGGAAAAGCGGAAATTTAGCTATACTGGGCGCACAACAAACCCAAACCCCTATGCAGCGGCGGTACCTGTCATTTGCGATTTCTAAGTAGAAGATGGAAGTTTGCTGAAGTGGCGGCGCTGTGTACAACGGCAGTTTTGCTCGTCGGCAACAGCGAATTCGCTTTTCGGTGCCGTGTCGAAGAGCACCAGATGAAACGACTGGCGAGCTATGCGCAGCAGCGCCGGCAAGCTTGCATTGAACTAGGCCTCCTGTGGGAAGCGGAGGATCAGGAGAGGCAGTACAAGCCAGGCACGAGTGCGGGGACAACTTCCACGGTGGGTCCAATCTCCGGATTCATTATGGATGTGACGGAGAACGAGTCCGGCCACGCACAGGGCCAGTGCCACGCAGCCAATGCGAGCTACAAGGAACTCGTGGCGGATTACTGAAGGCAAGCTTCCGGGCTGCTTCACCGGCCATGAGCTATCTCCATCGGTTCGCACCATCCTCTGGCGTGGCAGCTTCGAGTGTGGGGAGCACCCTGACAATCTTGCCGAGGGGCCAGGGACGACGCCCTTGGGACAGAGTCTCATCGAGTTTGGGTGCGTGGGGGTGAGGCAGAATTCGACGGCCTCTTCAGCACTTTCAATGAACAGAGAAGACGCAAGCGTGTTCCTGGGAGGCATGGTATGAGCCGGGAGTTCAGTTACGACAAGCCGACTCGGTATTCATCTGGCTGGATGAGCGCATTTCCGAAATGGCGCCAATCAACGTCCAATTCGCTCCTTCGGGTTCAAGGATACATGACAACGGAACACCTGGGGCGCGCTACGCATAGCGATTGATGTTGGCGGTATATTTGTACCCTGATGAGGCGGCACCCTGTGACGACTGAGACGAGAATTGCAAAGCCGCAGGGATTCTCTGCAGAGTCTGCGAAGAGCGCGGTATGGCTGGCAGCGGGATTTGGTTTGCTCAGGTACGCGCTGGCAACGCTGACCCAGATCGCGATGCAGAACGCCGGCTATGACGTCTTCCGCGATGAGCTGTACTTTATTGTCTGCGGGCGCCATCTGGCGTGGGGGTATGTGGATCAGCCGCCCGTCATTCCTTTGGTCGCGCGCATCTCGGAGTTGTTGTTTGGGTTGCACTCGCTGGCGCTTTTCCGGACCTTTGCCTCGTTGGCGGGCGCCGCGGAAGTGGCGATAACGGGCTTGCTGGCATGGCGGATGGGCGGTTCGCGCTGGGCGCAGGCGCTGGCAATGATGGGGATTCTGTTGGCGCCCATGGCGATGGGCGCCAGTGCAACCTTTTCGACCACCACTTTTGAGCCCCTCTTCTGGATGACGGTGGCTTTCGCACTGATGGAGCTAGCGCGCCTAGCCGATCGCGGAACTCTCTCTTATCGTCCAATTAGGTGGTCTGACTTTTCTGTAAAGCACGCATTGACCCCGATTTCAGCGTCGAGGTAAGAATAGGTACCCGAAAACGGGCATCGCAACGCCGGTTCTCGAAGGCTGCTGGTTCGGAGATTCCAGTCGCGATTCCGATTTAGGTTTACCGATCCTAGCTCGATGAGCGCATAGAAGGATTCGGCGCTCTTCGAGGCGTCTGATGCAATGGAGGGACTCGGTTGCAGATGCAGGGCATATCTAAGGTCGGCTGGCCAGGGCGGTTCGCGTGGTTTAGCCGTTTTCGATACGGGTTTTTATGTCGGCGTAGGCAGCGTGGATGAGGGCCGTTAGCGCTGCGGTGTCCGCAGGGGTTCCAGGTTTCAGCTTTACGTGGCGCATGAACTTGCCGTTGCCCTGCAGGAGGCGGGCTGGATCGCGGAGTGCAGCACCCTGGAAGAATCCGACGTTGACATGTGCGGCGAACGCGTTGACATAGCCGAAGGGCACGTCTCCCAGACATGCGACGGGACAGCCGTCGTGGACGAGTTCACGAACTTCGTCGCCGCAATTGCGCATGATTTGAAACCAGCGATGGGCGATGATTCCGAGTTCACCCCGATGCTGCTGCATCCAGGCGTCGATGGCGGGGTCGTGTTGGCGAGCGCCGTTGAGGCGCAGGAACTCTTCTCGCATTGTCACCGATGATCGTGCTTTCCGAAGTATGGCTGGTTCGAGTGATGCCATCAAGAGCCAAGGCTTATGCTCGCTCAGAACTGACGTGGACCTCTTACTCTTGCGCAGCGGCTTCGAGTGCGGGGAGATCCATCTTGATCATGCCCATCATGGCTTGCATGGCTTTGGGGTGGCTGATGAGGTCGCCGATATTGCGCGGGACAATCTGCCAGCACAGGCCGAAGCGATCGGTGAGCCATCCACAGGCCATGGATTTACCGCCATCAATCAGCTTGTCCCAGTAGCTATCGATTTCCTGCTGGGAGTCGCAGCGGACGAAGAAGGAGAAGCCAGGGGTGAGTTGTTGCGAGGGGCCGCCATTGAGAAAAACCATCTCCTGACCTTCAAGTTCGATGGTGATGGTGGCAATTTTGCCGACGGGCCAGGGACCGACGCCCTTGGACCGGAGTTCATCGAGTCTGCGGGCGTGGGGGAAGACGCTGAGGTAAAACTCGGCGGCCTCTTCAGCGTTGTCATTGAACCAGAGGAAGGGGGCAAGCTTGTTCATGGGAGGCATGGTATCAGGCGGGAGGGAAGTTGCGACAAGACTTAGCAGTACGAATCCTGGCAAGAACGAGTTGGCCGACCTGGCCCTGCTCTCCGAGCAATTCTTACTTCGAAAGCTTGACCTGGTTTGGTTGCTTTCAATAGTTCTCGAGGACCGATAGCGTTTTCTCCACCGATTGAAACTTCGGCTCGAGCGGCGATCGGCAACCCCGAGTAGGAGGTTAGTTGCTAGAGGATCTCCAAGCAGAGCCGCAGAGAGAGGAAATCGGCATGATTCGAGTGGGCATACTTCTCATCTCTCTACGATAAATGTAGAGATGCTGCGACCCATTGCTCCCTCAGGGCCGCAGACTTAGGTGTTCTGATGTCTCTCGAAGCTTCAGCGCTCCAGATGTGCGAACAGGGTGTTCCCCATAATCGTGATTTGGTCGGTGTCGCCAGTTACTCCGCCACCACAGAGCGTGATGACATTTTGTCCGCTTCGCAATCCGTAGTCGCCCGGAAGAATCACCCATTGATAACTGGCGGGCGCCAAATACATCCCGTCATTCGGGTTCTGCGCCGTGATCGATGCCGATCCAAACACCGTGCATACCCCCCCATTCAGGCTGAGTCCAACGATGAACGGTGCGTTCGATTGATAATCCGTGCTCCAGGTTACGACAACTGGAACCAGCGTTTTCGGCTCGTTCACGATGACCGACTCGTCCCATCGCGAGCAGCACGGCCCCGTAAATGTCCCGTCCGCATTGCTCCGCACAATCCCCTTGTCCGCGGCCATAGCGGAACCACACGCCACTGCAATCGTGAAAACCAGTGCTCCAAGCATTCGGATTCCTTGCTTATTGATTATCGAAATTACGTTCCTTTCTCTCCTGTTGGAATGTTTAAAACCCGAGTGGGCGGGCTCTATGGCAGTCATCGACGGCCAAGTCGAATTGAAATGTCGTTTCATGATGAAGCGTCTCCTTTTGTTTTTTATTTTGTGGTGCAAGTAGTTGTTAGGCGAGACCACAGACAACGCCTGTGCCCAGCAATGTCGCGGCCCAGACAAAATCGAGATTGAACCACGCTTTGCGTAGCACGCCGACTCCAACTTTCTCGAAGACCAACACTGCAATGAATGCGGTAACCAGTAGATAACCGAAGGCGTGAACCACCGTCGCGATCACCGCGCTCGCCGCTGTCATGCCTGAGCCTCCCATCGCATGACAGGCGCCTGCCACCGGCATGTTCAGGAACACGGGCACGACCATCAAGCCGGCACCGTGAGCCGAGGCCATCAGGAATGACCAGAACGTAAGCTTTCCGGCGCTGACCCGCATGCTCGCCCAACGTGGATGTCGGTGCCAAACGAGCCGGCTCGCGCCAAGCGAGATCAATGTCCCCGCAACCAACCAGTGCAGGAGCCTGATAGGAACCACGACTCCTGCGATAAGCGCTACAACCACAGCGACTCCCACAGCCAAGGCGTGGCCTAGTCCCAGCGGCAATAGCGAAGAGAAGACTGCTCCGCGGCGGCGCTCTTGCATGCCCAGTGCCACCGCGAATAGCCAACCCATGCCCGGATTGAGGCCATGAAAGGCTCCCAATCCGAGCAGCACGGCCCACGAAATTGTCATGTTGTTCACGTTGTAACCTCAAGCGAAGCAGTAGGAATCCGATGATGCGTCTCCACCCTGGAGGCGAACCTGGTGAGGACGGAAGCCTGGAGTCGGGGTCAGAAAGCCTCCATCCGTACTCATGCCTCCAGACTGGTCAGCATGGACCATGGCGACCCAGCCTCGGATGCCATCGGGATAGAACTGCTCATCCCACGCACGGTATAGGGAGTTCGTCACGAACACCCGCTTTCCATCGCGGCTAACTTCTACCATTTGCGGCCCGCCATTCAGGTTCTGTTCGGGCTGGCCAGGGTGTGGTTCACGTCGAACAATGCCGCCGAGCTTTATCGATCCGGTCAGCACCGGATTGAATGGATCCGAAACGTCGTACTGCCGGAGTTCACCGGTGCCCCAACACGAAACGTAGAGAAATCGATCATCGAGCGAAAGACTTATATCGGTGACGAATGGGGAGACAGCCTTGAATCCCTTCAAGAGAGGCGGGAGCAGATCCGGATCGGCCGCTTCCGCCGGGATCTCAATCACTTTGCGGATTTTCCAGGTCCCATTGCCATTAGCGCCTTCGCGATACCAGAGCCATATCGAAGAAGAGAGATCTTTCAGTGAAGTGACTACGCCGACGAATCCGTATGCCTCTGTCGGATCATGGGCGGGTCGCAGTTCGAGCGCCATCTGGTGCTCCGGACCCATTTCCAGGACCTGTTGATGGCGTCTTTTATGCAGGTCCCATACATGGAGTGCATGTCCGTATTTGCCGCCGAGCAGCAACTCCGGGTTAACACCGTTTTCCACCATCTCGGGTGTGCCCCATTCGCTGGTGAGCATAGTGTCGTGACCCAGGTGCCACCAGAAGTCATACGCAAGGTATTGAGGACCGCGGTCGACCTCCCAAGCACCCTTGATTTCAAAAGTCTCGGGGTCAATCACGAAAATTCCACCAGGGCCCTTGCCATCGACTGATCCGAGGGCGTTCATGTAGATGCCGTCGGGTCCGCAGTGCGACGTGTGTACACGGCTGTAGCCGGTCTTTCGCAGGATCTCCTCGCCCTCGATCACCTTCACCAGCTTCGGTTTTCGAGGATCCGGTTTGGTGTCGAGAATGTGAACGCGGGAAGATCGCAAACCCGGGACGACCAGGAAACGTCGCTCCATGTGCAGGTGCGGCGCATATGGGCATAGGCAGGAACTGCACGCATTCCATCCGAAGTGGTGCAGTTCATCGCCGGGATTCGGCATATTGACTTGGCTGATAATCTGGCTGTAAGTTTTTGACGTCGGATCCAGATCCAGAACAGCCATAGCATCGGGTGAAGTGGGGTCGCCGTTCAACATCGCAACATAGGCGAATTCTTCCGAAGGCGCCTGCATGGCCATCTTCGGTGAGGGGTAGAAGCTTCGGTCTGGAAGCAACATAGTCATTGCTTGTTTCTCCTGCTCGGTTTTGCGAATCACGTCTGGAAACGGTCGCATCGGATTGGGGGAAGCGACCTTCTTCTGCATTAGGCACGCAGGAGCTTTTGCAAGTCCTTTCGGCTCGCTGGCTTTTTTCTTACTTTTTTCTGGACTATATGGGGACAACGGCGTTGGGCTATCAATTCGGCCCTTTCCACCTGGATGCCGCGGAACACCGACTTCTGCGGGATGGAGTAGAAGTGTCTCTCCAGTTGAAGACCTTCGAAACTCTCTGCATTCTTGTCGAGAACGCAGGCCGGCTTCTAAAGAAGGAAGATCTGTTAAGGCAGGTTTGGCCGGATGCGGTGGTTGAGGAGAACAACCTCAACAAGAACGTGTCCTTGTTGCGTAAAGCGCTGGGCGAGCATGCCACGGGACAGTCCTACATTGAAACCATTCCGCGAGTCGGCTACCGATTCGTTGCTCCGGTGACTGAGATTGCGTCAGATGCGCAAGCGCCAAAGCCTGAGGACCGCCAACTCGGATCCCGCGCACGTCAGGAAATCCGTTTCTGCTCCACTCGTGACGGCGTCCGCATTGCGTGGGCAACGGTTGGCTCGGGCTATCCGCTGGTCAAAGCTGCCAACTGGCTTAATCATCTGGATTACGAGTGGGAAAGTCCCGTCTGGAAGCACTGGATTGCAGAGTTAACAAAACACCACCGCTTCGTGCGGTACGACGCGCGTGGTAATGGGCTATCGGATTGGGAAATGAAAGAGATGTCTTCTGAGGTCTGGGCACAGGACTTGGAGACCGTCGTTGAGGCAGCTGGTATTGACCGATTCGCCCTAATGGGGATCTCGCAGGGAGGAGCCCCGGCCATTACTTATGCGGTGGAACATCCCGAGCGCGTGAGTCACCTCATACTGGTAGGTGCCTATAGTCGTGGCTTTGAGCACAGAGACGATTCTGAGGCCCTTGAAGCTCGTCACGCGTTTGAAACGCTGGTGCGTTTGGACTGGGGAACTAAGAATCCAGCCTTCTCCTTCAATTTTGCCGACCTGTACATGCCACAAAACGCCACCCCCGAACACCAGGAATGGTTCAACGCCTTACGCCGCGTGTCGGCATCCCCCGAAAATGCGGCACGCATTATGGAGGCATGCGACAAAATCAATGTCCGTGCGCTGCTTCCGTCGGTCTCCGTTCCGACCATCGTGTTCCATAGCGATCGGGACCGCGCGGTGCCGCCCGACGAGGGTCGAATACTAGCCGCAGAGATCCCAAACGCGAGATTTGTTCCGTTGTCGAGTGCCAATCATCTTCTTCTCGAAGATGAACCAGCTTGGAAGATCTTCGTCGAAGAACTCGGCTCGTTCCTCCAATGGCACAAGGTTGGTGCTTAGACGCCATGGCGACCGATGCGTCTTGGGCCTGCGAGTGATGGCCTCGGCCGACAGCAGGAACAGCGATCTTGAAGTATCTGCAATCGGGCTTGGCTGGCCATGTCCTGGAAAGCGGTCTTCGAATGGATCATTCAGGCTAGTCGCTCATCCAGAACGGTTTGCTCGACTAAGTCTTGATTTGAACCCGCAGACTCTCATATCGTAGCGAACGTTCGTTCTTGTCTCAGAAGGGAGATTTTCTGATGCAAAGGAGGGACTTCGTTGCAGAGGCGGGGCTATCTACGGTCGACTGCTCAGGGCGGTTCGCATGGTTTAGCTGTTTTCGATAGCGGGTTTTTATGTCGGCGCACGCGGTTTGGCTGAGGGCGGAGGCGGGCCGGATCAGGCCGGGGGGCTCATTTTGATTGTAGTAACCGTGGGTGTGCTCACTGACGAAAGGATTCGCGATGGGATAGTCTTAGCGGTGATTTGAAGCAGGGAGCAGGGAGTAACAAGCTAAAAACTGTGAGGAATTCGATGATGGGTTGGGTGAAGTGTTCTGTTGCTTGTCTGGCGGCGGCCGTGGTGGCTGCTGCGCCGATGATCCGCGCCGAAGAGGGGATGTGGACCTTTGATAATCCGCCGTTGAAGCAGCTGGCGGCGAAGTACAACTTTCATCCGACTCAGGAGTGGCTGGATCATCTGCGACTTTCGAGCGTGCGGCTGAATGACGGCGGCTCGGGGTCGTTTGTGAGTCCGGATGGGCTGCTGCTGACGAATCATCACGTGGCGCGGGGGCAGTTGCAGAAGAATTCGACGGCCGAGCACGACTATCTTCGGGATGGATTTTATGCGGCTACTCCAGAACAGGAAATGAAGTCGCCTGACCTCGAGATCAACGTGCTGGTGGGGATGCAGGATGTCACGGCGCGGGTGCAGGGCGCGGCCAAGGGCATTGCGGATGACGCGAAGGCGCTGAAGGCGCGCGACGCTGAGATTGCGGCGATTGCGAAGGAGAGCAAGGACAAGACCGGACTGCGCTCGGATGTGGTGACTTTTTACAACGGCGGCGAGTACTGGCTCTATCAATACAAGGTGTACACAGATGTACGGCTGGTGTTTGCGCCGGAAGAGCAGGCAGCGTTTTTCGGAGGCGATCCGGATAACTTTACCTATCCGCGGTACGACCTGGACATGGCGCTGTTTCGCGTGTACGACAATGGGAAGCCGCTGCATACGGACAACTATCTGAAGTGGAGCGCGAAGGGCGCGGCGCCGGGCGAGTTGATTTTTATTTCGGGGCATCCGGGATCGACATCGCGCCAGGACACGATGGCGCAGCTGCTGGTAGAGCGCGATGTTGTGGAGCCGGCAGTGACGGAATATCTGAAGCGGCGGATTGCGGCGGCGCAGGCGTATGCGGCGAAGGGGCCGGAGCAAGCGCGGCAGGTAGGGACAACGATTTTTGGATTGCAGAACAGCCTCAAGGTGTACATCGGCCGGGAGGAGGCTCTGGCGGACAAGAACCTGATAGCTAAGAAGCAGGCGGATGAGGATGATTTTCGCAAGAAGGTGGCGGCAAATCCGGAGTGGGAGAAGGAGTACGGCGGAGCGTGGGACACGATTGCGAAGACCGAGGAGCGGGTGAAGCCGGAATATCGCTACCAGATTTATCGCAGAACGGATAGCCGGCTATTCGCGATCGCGCTGCAGCTGGTGCAATACGCGGCGGAGATCAAGAAGCCGGACGGCGAGCGGATGCCGCAGTTCCATGATGCGAATCTGCAATCGCTGAAGTTTCAGATGCTGTCGCCGGCTCCCATTACGACGGCAACAGAGAAGTTGTACATGAAGACGGCGCTGAGTCTTGGCGAAGAGAAGCTGGGCAAAGGCGATGTCTATGTGCAGGCGGTGCTCAATGGCGGCCCAGTGGATGCGACTGTTGATTCGCTGGTGGATGGGACCAAACTTGGCGATGTGGCGGTGCGCAAGGCGCTGATGGATGGCGGCGAGGCGGCGATTGCGGCGTCGACGGATCCGATGATTGTGGCGGCGCGGCGAGTGGACCCGATTGTGCGGGAGTCGCAGCGGAAGATTCGCGACACCATCTCAAGCGTGCTGACACCGGCGGGCGAGAAGCTGGGAAAGGCGCGATTCCTGGTGTATGGGAAGAATGCATATCCGGATGCGACGTTCACGCTGCGGCTGAGCTACGGGACGGTGGAAGGCTATCCCTACAACGGAACGATTGCGCCGCCGTTTACGACGTTCTATGGGCTGTACGATCGAGCGGACAGCTTTAGCGACAAGGCGCCGTTCAACCTGACACCGAGGGAAGAGGCAGGACTGGGAAAGCTGAATTTGTCAACTCCGCTGGATTTTGTTTCGACGGGCGATATTATCGGTGGGAACTCGGGCTCGCCGGTGGTGAACCGCGAGGGCGAATTGGTGGGGCTGATTTTTGATGGCAACATCGAATCCATGGCCGGAGATTTTGTGTATGACGGCACGAAAAAAAATCGCGCGGTGGCAGTACATTCCGCGGGAATGATTGAAGGTCTGCGCAAGCTTTATGGGGCGGACGCGCTGGCGGATGAGCTGGAGGGGAAACGATAGTTCGAACTTCTTAGTTGGGGTTATTAGTAATTGTGATGGGGAGGGAAGCTAGTGGCTTCCCTTCCCTTTTTTGCGTGTTGAGGTTGAGGGCTACTCGGTGGCGGGGCGGGCCTGGGGCTCGTGGAGGATTGGCAGCAGGAAGGCCATGAGAAGGAGGGCGGCGGGGATGGTGAGCATTCCGGTGCGGAGGCTGCCCGCGTGGGTCGAAATGAATCCGGCGATCCAAGGGAGGACGGAGCCGCCGAAGCCGGCGGTGAAGAGGATCCAGCGGGAATCGGCGGTGTGATGGCTGCGCGCGAAGAAACCGGCGAGGACAAGGGGATAAGTGGGAGCCAGGGAGGCGCCAAGAAGGAACATGGCGATGTTGCGGACAGGGACCGAAGGTGCGAAGACGAGAAGCAGGGCCGAGATGAACGCGACGGCAACGGCAATGCGGAAGACGCGCATGGGTTCGGCGCGAAGCAAAAGGAGCGAGGAGAGGCCGCGCGAGCAGAGAAATCCTGCCCAGTAGAAGGAAGTGGAGGCGGCGGCAAGGACGAGTCCAGCAGCGGCCGTTCGCAAAGCATAGGTGGGGAGCCAGGCCGCGACGGTGTTTTCGATGCCCACCTGAAGGAACGCTGCAAATGCAAAGACAGCGATGAGGGAGAGAGCTGTGTTGGTGCGTGAGTCGGATGATGCTCGGACGGGCTCGGGTGGATCTCTGAGAACAAGCGCGGAGGCCAGGGCGGCGACGGCAGAGGCGCAGGCAAAGAGGATGTAAGCCGCTTGGTAGGAGTGGTGCACCAGAACGCGCGCGGCGATGAGTGGCGCGGCGAGAGCTCCGATGCTCCAACTGAAATTGAGGAATGTGAGGAGCGGCGCGCAGCGCGACGGGTATGCGCGGCCCACAAAAAGGGTGACGGCAGACATGGGAACGCCGACGCTGATGCCGAGAAGCAAAAACATTGGCGCGAGCAGCGAGCTCGGGCCGACGGCTACAGCAAGGCAGGTAAAAACCATGGCCAGGAAGCCAATGGTGATAAGCCGCGCATAGCTCCCTCGACAGAGAAGCGCACCGAGCGAGGTTCCGGCAAAGTAGAGAAGAAAGAGCAGGCCCGAAGTGGAGTCGCTGAGATGAAAGCGGGCGGCGAGTGATGGCAGCAGGGCGCCGCCGACAGCGTGGAGGACTCCAGTGAGCGCGAAGACCGGATGAAGAACGGCGAGGGTGCGAAGCGAAGAAGGCCTGCGTGGGAATTGCATCGACTGCTCAGGTGCGCTTGATGCGGTTGCGTTTAGGATTGGGCGGGCTGGTGGACTCGCGAATAACTAGTTCGGGATGAATAGGAACAAAATCTGGGAAGGTGGCCTGGCCACGAATGCGCTGCAGGAGGATGCGGGCCGCGCTGGTGCCCATTTGGGAAAGCGGCTGACGGATCGTGGTGAGGCTGGGGTTGTGAAATGCGGCACTCTGAATGTCGTCGAATCCAACGACGGAGATGTCAGCAGGGACCTGCAGACTGCGGTTCATGAAGGCGCGAATGGCACCGATGGCGGCGATGTCGTTATAGCAGAGGAGCGCGGTGAAATCGGCTCCTCGCTGGAGGAGTTCGTTGGCGGGCTGGAACCCGAGCTCGGGTGTGGAGACGCGTAGTTCGAGCTGGACAACAAGTTCGGGCGGTACGGCGAGCTTGAGGTCACGGGCGACCGCCATGAGGCAGTTCCAGCGATCGTCGGCGTCGGAGCTGTGGCTGCCGCCGCGCATGAACGCAATTTTGCGGTGGCCGAGCTGGTAGAGATGGCGCAGGGCAAGCTCGGCGGCCCGTTTCTGGTCGAGAACCACGTTGGTGACGCCTTCAATTTTGCGGTGTCCGGCGACGGAAACGACGGGGAGAATCCCTATGCTCTTTTCGAGCGCGGTATCAATAAAAATGAAGCCCTCGACCGAACGATCCATGAAGAGGCGCGGGTACTCCACAATAAGGTCCGGTTTGCGGCGGTGACTTGCAGTGAGATAGAAGTAGCCTTCTTCAATGAGATGTTCTTCGACGCCGCTGAGGACCTGCATGGCGTAGCTATCACTGAGTTCGGGAACGAGTACGCCAACGGTGAACGTCTGGCGTTTGCGCAGGGAGCGCGCGAAAAAGCTGGGGCGATAGTCGAACTTGGCCGCCGCTTCAACGACGCGGTCGCGAGTTTCCTGGGGGATTGAACGGACGCCGGGGGCGTTATTCAAGACGAGGGAGATGGTGGCCGGCGAGAGGTTGAGGTACTCGCCGAGGGTGCGCAGGCTGATGGGCTGGCCGGGAAGCGGCTGCGCTCCTGGTTTGGTTCGCTTGGGCATGCATTCCTGTTTTAACACCGCTGAGCGGGAACGCGCTGTGTTTTCACGGAACCCTCGATGAGAACTACCTGCGGATGCGGGTGGTGTGGAGGAAGTCGACGAGACGTGCGGGAGGGCGATGGGCGAGAATGATCGCGCCTGAATATTGTGGCGGAGGATGGAATGAATCGGCAAATCTCTTCATTTTGTTTTGTTCTTTTTTGGGGATTGAGCGCGGGATACGCGATGGGGCAGGCAGCGCCTGGGGCCGTGGGGATATTTGAAGGACACCAGGACGTGGGGACTGTTCTGCATGCGGGAGCAACGACGTTCGATGCGGCGAAGGACAGTTACACGGTAAGCGGCAGTGGCGAGAACATGTGGTTCGGGATGGATGATTTCCAGTTTGCGTGGAAAAAGATGAGCGGAGATGTGGCGATTTCAGCGGATATCGCATTTGTGGGGGACAAGGGGAATCCTCATCGTAAAGCAGTGCTGATGATCCGGCAGAGCCTGGACGGAAACGCGGCGGCGGTGGACATTGCGCGGCACGGGATTGGATTGACTTCGCTGCAGTTTCGCGATGCGACGGGCGCGGATGACCACGAGGTGCAATCGAATGTGGATGGACCGCAGCGGGTGCGGCTGGAGAAGCGCGGGGATTATTTCTACGCTTTCGTTTCGGGCCCGGACGGAAAGCTGGAGCCGGCGGGCGCATCGACGAAGCTTGCACTGAATGGATCGTTCTACGTGGGGATCGGGGTCTCGGCGCACGACAAGGACGCGACGGAGACGGCAGTTTTCTCAAACGTGAAAATCGAGGCGCTCGTGTCTGGCGGAGAGAAGCCGGTGCTCTACAGCACGCTGGAAACGGTGCCGATTGCTTCGGGAGACCGGCGCGTGGCGTACGTGGCGCGCGCACACTTTGAAGCGCCGAACTGGTCGCGGGATGGATCGTATTTTCTGTTCAACCAGGATGGCGGGATTTATCGGCTGACTGGTGACAGGTGGCGAGCCCAGAGCGGATTGCAACTGACCCTGAAGTGAAGTGCAACAACGATCATGGGATTTCGCCGGATGGAACGATGCTGGTGATCAGCGATTCGACAGAGACCGGCAAGTCGCTGGTGTACACGGTGCCGATTGGCGGCGGTACGCCGAAGAAGATTACGCCGGCGGGGCCGTCGTATTGGCATGGGTGGTCGCCGGATGGTGGGACGCTGGCGTTTGTGGGTGAGCGCGGGGACAACTTTGATATTTACGCGGTGCCGGTAAATGGCGGCGATCGAGAAGCGGCTAACGACGGCGGCGGGGCTCGATGACGGTCCGGAGTATTCGCCGGACGGGCAGTGGATATATTTCAATTCGGAGCGGACGGGACATATGCAGATCTGGCGGATGCGTCCAGATGGCAGCGAACAAGAGCAGGTGATCACAGAGGAGACGAACGATTGGTTCCCGCACATTTCGCCGGATGGGAAATGGATGACGTTTGTCGCGTTTGAGAAGGGTGTAACGGGACATCCGCCGGACAAGGATGTGGCGCTGAACGTGATGTCGCTGGCGGACAAGAAGGTGAAGGTGCTGGCGACCTTGTTTGGCGGGCAAGGGACGAATAATGTGCCGTCCTGGTCGCCGGACAGCACGAAGGTGGCGTTTGTGAGTTATGAGTATTTGCCGGATAGGGCGCGGGAGTGAGCAACGACTAAAATTGTTCGAAATCGGAACCGTGGAGCGGAGATCGAATGGACGCAAGAGCATGGCTGCAGTCGGGCAGCGTGAAACTGGGCACGATCGTGACGATCGATCATCCGGCCATTGTGGAGATCGCGCGGCTGGCTGGATTTGACTGGCTTTGGATCGATGGGGAGCATGGGCGATTTAACGAAGTGAGCGCGGCCATCGGCGTGTGCAGTGGGCGCGGCGGAGTGCCCATGTTTGTGCGCCTGCCGGATCGATCGGCGACAGCGATCAAGCGGTTTCTCGATACTGGATGCGATGGGATTATTCTGCCGCAGGTTTCTACGGCGGCGGAGGTGGATGAGATTGCAGGAGCCGCACTCTACCCGCCGCGCGGGGAGCGCAGCGTGGGGATTGCACGGGCGCAGGGATATGGAGCGCGGTTCGCGGAGTGCCTGGCAAAGCAGGATTATGCGATTGTCGTGCAGATCGAGTCGGTCGCCGGGGTGAAGAATGCGGAGGCGATGTGCAGGACACGCGGCCGTGGATGCGGTGATGATCGGGCCGTATGACCTGAGCGGATCATTGGGGATTCCGGGCCAGATCGAGGCGCCGCAGGTAGTGGAGGGCATTGCCACGGTACAGGCCGCATGCAAGGCAGCGGGCAAGCCGTGCGGAATTTTTGCGGCGACGGCGGAGAAAGCGAAGTCTTACGCGGAAGCGGGATTCGAGCTGATTGCGGTTGGCATGGACTGCAGTGTGTTGCTGGGTGGATACGCGTCGGTGTTGGCGGCAATCCGGTGAGAATGGAGCGACTGACGAAGGCGCTGCCTGAAGATCGGGTCAAACTTGGGCTAAACTGGAAGAAAGCACTTGCTTTCCATCCGCGGAGGGATGGGTGAGCGGTTGATACCGGCGGTCTTGAAAACCGTTGTGCCTGAAAGGGTACCGGGGGTTCGAATCCCTCTCCCTCCGCCATATGCCAAGCCGCGTGAAAAAGAGTACCTGCTCAGTAACCAACCCGCGCATGCTATCGCTGAAGCAGCCACACAGTTTGGCCAAGAAGACGACATTACGGTCCTCTCCGTAACCCGTACGGTCAATCTGAATCCCGCGATGGCATAGTTCAGGACGCTTTTCGACCTTTCAAAACGAAACGCTGATTCCGGTCGTATTGTCGCCGATGGAGATGCTGGCAATACGATGGCTTCAGTCTCCAGTTTGCCGGTGATTCAACGGACTCCCGCTTCGCCTCGCGGTCAGCCAGTGTATTGTCGGCTAATCGAAGCGGACTTATAATGGCCCCACGCGTCCGGCTCCTTCCTCCTCGAGCCCTTGGTCGTCAGCAACTGCCAACTGCGCTCAGGCTCGGAAGGAGCCGACGCTTTCAGTGAAATCATGGGGAACCTGGCAACTTCTTGACCTCAGTTTCCCAGTCGCCGGTCACTCAGACAGAGCATCTGCACAGGTTGGTCCGTGTCACTTAGACCCAATGTTCAGGGGCGTATAGTGGAGCGCATGAACGACCGCTATGATCGAGATCACTTGATCGAGGATGTCAAGGCAAAACAGCGAAATACAACATGGCCCGATGCGATGGTCAATAGCAGCACCGTCGATGGTTTGCTCTGGAAGGGGTCACCCAACGCAACCAAAGTTCAACGAATCGGCATTGCGATCTGGGGACTTACCTTTGCTTTCCTTGGCGTAATCTTCGAGATGATCGCTTCCCAGAAGGATGAGTTGGTCCCGGCGTTCCTCGGACTTCCATTGCTTGCGTTAGGAACAAAACTATTTCTTAATGCATTCAAACGAAATCCGAAACCAGCGAAGGCAAGAAAGCGTTGAATCAATCGAATTAGCAAGTGGGTCAGCCTTTGGACATAAGACTTGCTACAGAGTCCCGAGTGGATCGTCGGCCATTGTCGCTTTGAGGCGAAAAACTTGACTAAGCCCAGGTGTTTCAGACGACTTCGGCTTCGATGCCGCGAAGACCAGCGAGACGCAGGGCAGACAACGGTTCCCGACAGGATTCCGTTGGGACACAGGCGCTGGACGCGGTTGTTCAAAATCCTTTAGTCGCAACAACGCTTTGGGCGAGCTCTGGATGTATGGTCGGCACGGCTCATGCGGAGTGCGCTTAATTGTGGTTCGATAGCCGCTCAGCACCGCTCGAGGCATCACTAGAACTGGTTGCATAAATAGGTTCGGCCTCAGGACAGGTACTTACGTTTGAGGCATGTGTTTTGTTGATCTTCTGCCATGAGGCAGAAGAAGCGGGAAGTTCTGTTGAACGAAGCGCAGTGGAAGGTATTGGCGCCGCTGTTTCCCGAGCCGAGGCGGCGCAAGGACGGACGAGGTCGACCCTGGGCATCAAATCGATCTTGTCTGGAGGGCATTTTGTGGGTCTTGCGCACTGGAGCCAGATGGCGCGATCTACCCGAACAGTATCCAGATGGTTCAACCTGCTGGCGCCGACTGCGGATGTGGGAAGAGGAAGGAATTTGGCTGGCAGCCTGGCAAAAACTATTGTCCATGCTGGACCAGCACCGATTGCTGGATTGGGAAGAAGCCTTTCTCGACGCCACATTCATCACTGCGAAAAAGGGGGCTCGGCAGTCGGCAAAACACGTCGCGGGAAAGGTACGAAGTGCATGGTGGTGGTCGACGGCCAGGGCGTTCCTGTCGGAGTGCAACTGGCGTCCGCGCAGATTGCCGAATGCCGACTCGCGGAGAGCACGCTCCAGCAAGTGAAGGTCCCACGCGTTGGACGTGGACGCCCCCGCTCTCATCTGCGCCGAGTCATTGCAGATCGAGGCTATGACTCCGATGCCCTGCGAACGCGGTTCAAACAGCGTGGGACAGAATTGATTGTCCCCTACCGAAAGAACATTCGAAACCGCCGATTCGAAGACAAACGCAAGCTGCGTCGTTATCGCAAGCGCTGGAAAATCGAGCGCACCAACGCCTGGCTGCAAAACTTTCGCCGCATCCAGGTGCGATACGACCGCATCCTCACAGTGTTTCAAGGCTTCCTCCACTTCGCATGTCTCATCATCGCCTTGAGGCATTTATGCAACTAGCTCTAGGCTTCACTGTTCCGAGCGAGTCGTCGGCAAACAGGGCCCTATCGGAAAATGCAACCGGAATTCAGTCACTGACAGAACGCCGGTTGTTCAACAGCGCGTTCATTTCTGATCCGGGTGAGGCCGTGTAAGAGCGCGATTGACATATGAAAAAGGCGACTTCTATCATTGCCTGACTGACGCTGTCGAACGATTTTCGCTGGATCCCTAAGCGATTACTGCACAATTGAAATCATCATGAGGAGGCAACGCCTGTGCGAGTCTCGGTGAGAGTTTTGTCCGTGGTGGCAGTTATCGTTCTGACATCTGAGCCGCTGCTGTTGGCGCAGACGCCGGCCACGCCCCTGCCTCGTGAAGCAACTAGCAACCCGGTGGTGTGGAGCGCGAAGATGCTCTATCAGCGCGACGCGAAAAACATGACCGCTGCAGCCGAACAGATGCCCGAAGAGAAGTTCAGCTACCACCCGACACCCGACCAGTGGACTTTCGGTAAGCTCGTTGCGCACGTTGCGCAATCGAATGGAGGGTTATGTGGCGCGCTGTCCGGCACAACAGCGCCGGCGGCGGTGCACGTGAGCGATACCGCTTCGAAGGCCGATCTGGTTGCGGGATTGAAAGCTTCGTTCGACTTCTGCGGCCCAGTGCTCGATGGGCTGACTGACGCAAAGCTTGGGGAAACGATCACCGTGTTCCATCGCACCATGCCGCGGGCGATGGCTCTCATACTGCTGCCGTCCGATCTGGCGGATCATTACTCCCAAATGGCTGCCTACCTGAGGCTGAACGGGATGACGCCGCCTTCGGCACAGCCGAAGAAGTAACCGCGGCAGATTGAATGGCGTCTGTCTGCCTACCCGATGCAGGCAATATTTCGGCTTGCACGGTCGGCAGTGGGAACCTCGCCAAAATTGCTCAAGTTCCGGGTCGGCGGTGATACACCCGGAATGATGATTTTGTATAGCCTTCGATCATCGGTGAAGTATGCTGATGGGGATTTCCGGAGGTTCGTTTGCGGGTTCCCTCACTTCTCCGCGGCATCTCGATCCTCGCGATGGGAGCGCCTCTGTTCGTCTATTCGCAACAGCGCCCCGTGACCATTTGCCTTGTGGTGGTACAGGCGAGTGAAGATGACCGGAATAACCTTATCCAATACGCGAGCAGGGACGCCAGAGAACTCGCCCAGGCTTTGTCCGCGCAGACTCTGCCGAACGGTACACCCCTCGTCCCGATACTTGTGCTCGGAATTCGTTCCAAAGATTTGAACCGCTCCGTGGAGCAAAGAGGATGCGGGTATGTGGCCGACATACAGCGCCATGAGAGTGTTGACATTGACCCATCCGGACTGGGGCTTGCGACAGACGTTCCCTCTATGGGAGATCGCGACATGATCCTACTTAGCTTGCGGAGAGCGAATTCTCACAAGATCATCGCTCGAATGGCTGAGCCCCCTCTAACGTTGCGAGGCAGAAGTCACTCGGTTGAGATCGATCCATTTCACTCCTTCGTAAGGGAAATCCAAAAGAAAATCTCTCGAGCCGAAGGCGCGAATTGAATTCTGCCGTGGACGTCTTATGTGGTCGTGCTTGGATTGTCGGCAATCGGGACGCCAGTTGCCTAAGCTAGTTCTCATGGTGGTTCAGGCTCTCGCTTTCAGTAAGGATACGGAATGTTGATCCGAACTTGTGGTAATCCTGAAAGAAAACCTCATTGACGTGCTCTTCAGGTCCGACTCGGTCCACAAGTTCCATTTTTAAATTGTGCAATTGGGAAACAAGGTACGCCCTATTCCACGAACCCTGAGAAGCCGGGAGTGGTGTATTACTCGGTGAACCCAAGTGGTAAGCAGTTTGTGCTCACGATTTCAGGTCTAACGGGCCGATTAATAGTCGCCCCACGATGATGAGAGCAGGAGCGTTTGTAGGCGGAAAGCAGCCATGGAATGGACTGCTGGCCACAGAAGAGACTCTCGACCATCGCTAACCCTCCGAATTCTGAAATCAATCGTCGCTGTTTTCCTGTGCGCCCAGCGGGCCGGGACGATCATCGACTGGTCGGCGAATGCCTAAGCTAAGATCCGTAACCAGCATCTGATCGCCCAAGTCGCCTGGCATCTGGACGTGTAACGTGCATGTGATTGCCTCTGATGATTCGACCGAATTGTATGAACGTCTTGCCCTGAATTCAATTCGTTATGCGGGGGGAAGAAATGTCAATCCGCACTTTTGGGCGGCCGTGATTATTCTGGCCATGAACGCATCATTCATCGGCGGCATCGCATCCGGCCAGTCAGCCGCCGGATAAAACGCTTCTTCAAAGAATTGCTCCAGGCCCGCCGGTTCAGCCACAACCAGGACCTTCGCATTCACATTTCCAGTGTTCTTGAAGGAATGCACAACATTGCGAGGTAGCTGAACAACGTCGCCTGGCAACGCATTCAGCGTCTTGTCGCCGACCTGGATGGTCAGTGTTCCCTGCTGGACGTAGAACGTTTCGTTTTCGCGGGCGTGAATGTGCGGAGGGTTGCCGCAGCCTGGCGGAACAATCGCCTCTGCCATGAAAATAGCGCCGCCTGTTTGTTCGCCGGTGAGTAGTACTGTGACTTGATCGATGGGGCTCTTGTAGGCTTGACCTGTCCCAGCCGGCACATAGGCGACCTGGCTCTGCTCCGACGTGATGGCAGATCCATCGGCACCCCGGTTTGCGCTGAGTTGATCGTTGTTGCTTGCCTGTTGCGTGTCTGGCTTCAGGCCTACTTTGGCGTTTTCAGTGAATGTGAGTGACATGGTGTCTTTTCTCCTGTGCCCAAAGTAGCCGAAGTCAAAAATGCGCGTTCCTAAATACTTCCTAAGTTGTTCTTAAGTATTCGCTATGATGCCTATCCTGAGTGCTACCATCGGCTTCTGGGATCATTCGCTAGGAGGTTCACTTGGCCGGATCTTCCCCTTCCCTTCAAATCAGCGCCGGAATCAGAGCTCACATCATTGAAGACACCGGCACGATCCTTGTCGGCACGCGCGACGCGCATCTGATTCCCGAGATCACCCGTGGTTGGGGCCCGACGATCCTGCCAGACGGCCATACGATCGACTTGTGCATTTCGCTTTCGGCCGGAGCGAAAGACGCTGGACAACCTCCGGGATCAGGAAGAAATCGCGGTTACGTTCCATCAGACAGTCAGTTACAAAACTGTGCAGCTGAAGGGGCGCTTTCTCGAGTCCGGCGACCTCACTCCGCAGGATTGGGAGTCGTTCGAACGCCAGAAGAATATTTTGACGGAACAGGCGAAGGCCTACCGCATCCCGCCGAACATCGGACTAAGGATCTTACCCCTTGACCCAGTCAGGATCCGATTTGTTGTGCAACAGGCATTCGAACAAACGCCGGGGCCGGGAGCGGGGAGAGCACTTTGATCGCGAAGCAGAATGAATCCATTCCGCTCGAAGAGATCGGGACCTGCTTCGAAGGCATCATCCCCAGCCCGTTTTGCACCTGCTCGGCAACCGGCGTACCGAACATCACTTATTTGTCGGTCGTCCATCGACTGGACTCGAATCACGTCGCTCTCTCGTCCCAGTTCTTCAACAAGTCAAAAAAGAACCTGCTCGAAAACCCGAGAGCGCAGGTGCTCGTGGTTGAGCCTGCGACTTTCCGACAGTTTCAACTCGACCTCGTCTATGAAGCCACATTGACCGAGGGACCTATTTTTGAGCGCCTGAGGGTCAATCTGGACGCAGTTGCCTCGCAGATCGGAATGTCTCACATCTTCTCTCTGCAAGGCGCCGACATCTTTCAGGTTCTCGACTGTCGGGCCGTGGCCGGCAACTTTCCTGTGGATGCGGTACAACCCCTTCCAGATCATCTGCGAGGCCTGGATGCGCTCACGGAGCGATTGACCGCCTGCAACAACCTCGACACTCTGCTGACCGCCTCGCTCGACGGACTCTCCTCTCTTTTCGGATATGACCACAGCTTCGTTCTGGTCCCCGACGAGGAGGAAAAACACCTTTTCACCATTGCCAGCCGGGGATTTCCTGTATCGGGCGTAGGCTCAGAAGTCGCCATTGGCGAGGGCATCATTGGCATCGCCGCTACGCAACGTTCTCCCATACGCAACGCCAATCTGGCTCGTGACATGATCTATTCGCGCCTTGTGCGCACCGGCGTCGAAAAACGGGGTGATCAAGCCTCGCTTTCGCGTGAAATCCCTTTGCCGGGGCTGGCGAACGCCTGCAGCCAGCTCGCCGTTCCCCTGCTCGCTCACAATCATCTGCTAGGCGTCCTGTGTTTGCAGAGCGAAGAAGCCGGACGCTTCGCAGCGATCGATGAGCGCCTGGCGCTGGTTGCAGCCCGCCAGATCGCCGCCACCATGGAGATGATCCGGCTCAAAGCCGCAGTTGAAACACCCGACGAACCCCGGCGCGATCATCCCGAAGTCGCGAACCAAACCGGCCCGTGTTCCCTGATCAAGCACTACGGGTCGGATGACAGTGTCTTCGTCGATGATGCCTATCTGGTGAAAGGAGTGCCGGGGCGCATCCTGCGAAAGATTGTCTACACCTATTTGACCACCGGTCGAAGCGAGTTCACGAACAAGGAAATCCGTCTGGATTCAAGCTTGCAGCTGCCTGACTTCAAAGACAACCTTGAAACGAGGCTGATTCTGCTGCGACGCCGCATTGAAGAGCGCTGCGACTTTTTGCAAATCGTTTCGACGGGCCGTGGCCGCTTCCGCTTCGATGTGAAGGGACGGCCTAGGCTGGAGTCGCTTCCATGAGGCGCCCGACTCAAAGGCTTGAGCAATGCTTCGGAGGTCTTGTCCATGTTCAGAACCATGAGAGTCACTCCGCCGCGTGAGTCTTTCATGCACTGTTCGTAGACGCGGACGTTCTTTGCGGGTACAACCCCAGGGTCCAGAGACCGAGTCCCCATGGTGCGCTTCCACAGAAGAGCAGCCCAGTAATTAGGGCGGGGTTCAAGCGTTTCCTCGTCGAGCATGCCATAGTCGCTGCTTGCCAGCGCGTTATACATGATGCTCTTTACGCTCCTTTGAGCGAGACTGCCGAACTGGTCCAGCAGGCGGAAGCTGTCGGCGAATTGAGCAGCCCAGGTATCGCCGCCGCACGATCCTTCTCCGGTCTCGGTGAGCCAGAGATTCTTGCCCGGAAGGTATGTATCACGCTCCTTCGCGGAGAAGTGTAGACCGTCAGATCGCGGCCCAGCCAATCAGAGGTGAGCACCTGTTTGGCGTCAGCGCCGCTCTCTCCAAGGCAGCGGTGCGACGGCATGGAATAGAAGTGATAAGAGAAGGCATTGAAGATCGGGCCCGTGGCCTTCATCAAGTCGTCGGTAGAAACAATCTCAAAACGCCGTCCGCCACGGCTACGGCCGAAGTCCGCCCGCATCCAGGGCACCGCGTCTACGGTTGATATATGGTCTCTGCCGTCCAGCCGCCGTCACTTCGCATGAAGCATTTTCCGATACCGATGCGCGCCCTGAACAAAATCGCATTCACCGGCAGGGCAGCATTGATTCCATGTTCGAGCTTCACCAGGAGTTTCGCGAATTCATCCTCGACCTCGAAGTGATTTTCCTTAGTCAGGCGGCTCGCGAATTCTGTGTACCGCGGCGACGATGACGTGCCGATGGCATCAAGCAGCATTGGCATTCCGTCATAGTGTCCGCCATAGATGGAGATGCCTTTGTCGTGGTCGGGGTATGGAGGATAGAAAAGGTCTGTCAGGAATCCTTCGGATTTCTCAGCACCACGCGGAAATCCAGACGCGGCCTTATGTTCGACGATCGGATTCTCGTCGCAAAGAAGGGGCACGGGCCCGTCTTCGCCGCCCCAATGGTGGTTGTAGTTCCACTCTTCGTAGTGGAATCTGACAACCGCACGAACGAGCGAAGACAGCGCCTCGTATTTCGCGGGCGCGGATGCGATCAGATCGCGGCGGTGGCAAATTCCGCATTCATGTCCTATTGCCCAGTGCTTCAGGACAAACTTCTTCAGGCTCGGATGCTTTGCGCATTCAACGCAGATTGAGCACGGTTCCGTGTCAAGGACTGGTGCCGCCGTGCTCGGCACGGAACGTTTCTTCGACGGCGAACCCTTCCGGTTGGAGGTGGTTCGGGATTTCAGTTTATCGCGCATGACTTTCCCGCCCTGTTATTTCCGGAAGCTGTCTCGCGTGCTCTCGCAGCGGGTGCGTATCAGCGCTGCGACGCCTTCGGCGACAGGATTCGCGATTTCGATTTTTCCGAGAGCAGTGAGCACGGTATCGGCTAGTTCGGGGACGCGCTGTTTCACGAGCGGTTTGCCTAAGCCCGCCCCTTCCGCCAGCTGCTCGAAGTCCTTCGGCACGACTCTTCCCGACAGATATTCACCGCCGATCTTCATTGCCATGTCTCTGCTCAGTTCCGGGTAATAGACCGTGCTGACGATGTCGTAGAGCGGCGCCAGCCTGATCTCAAGGTTTTCCGTTCCGTCACCGTGATAGAGCAGGGAGAAGTTCTTGCCGTGCGCGTCGTTGTTGCCGACGAGAAAGTTGAAGATCACTGCGTCGAGAAAACGTGCGAGGTCGATGACCGGCGCGCTTGAGACATCGCGCAGCAGGCTGAAACATTGCTTCAGCGATGGGCCGCCCTCTTTCTGGTATTTCATTTCCGAGACGATGCCCTGGGCCTGGCAGAAATCTTCCTGGTGGAGGCGTTCGAGGACGGGCGCGCCACCGTCTACGGCCCGATGCGCCCGGTCATAGCGCTCGACCAGCAGGTAATCCATGCCGTCGACGCTACGGGTCTTGACCGCCGCCGCCGGCAGCCCGGATGCCGCCGCCAGCCTCATGCAGAGATGTTCGTTGAAGACGACGCCGGCGAAGCGCTCGACAGCGGGTTTGAGGATGTGTGTGCTTGGCGCGCCGCCGAGCGGCAGGGAAACTTCGTCGCCTTCAATGCGGACGGCGACCTTGTCCTGCGCGCCCGCGAGCGAGAGGCGTATCCCTTCGTCGCCCGCCAGGAGCGGGCGTTTGGGAAGCTCTTTCAGGATCGCGGCAAGTTCGGCCGGGGAGAGCGGGCGGTAGCCGTAATGCTGTTCGGGCAGCTTTTCGCCTGCCGGAATGAAAGTAACGGCGCCGGCGCACTCGCCGCCGATCTGCTCCAGCATGGCGTAGTCGTTGCGCGCGCTGATGCCGAGATTGCGGGCGATGAGTTCGCGCTTTGCTTGTTCGGGCAGTATGCCGCCGAAGAAGCCGCGGCACTCATTGCGCGAGAAGCGCTCTTTGCGCAACGGCAGCGATTGCGAGAGCGGCGTCGCGCCGGGCAGGTTCAGCCAGCTCTCGGCATAGGCGAAGCGCATCTGGCCGCCATCGTCCTGGACGAGCTGGCCGGCGAGTTCGTTGTGCAGATAGACATCGAGCGTCCGCGCCATCTTTAGTCTTCCTTCTTCGTCGCCGTCGTCGCCGTCGCGGGCGGGGTCAGAGTCAGTTTGATCCCGAGCGTCTGCAGGACCCTCAGCGCCTTACCGATCTCGCAGGTTTCCTTGCCCCGCTCTAAGTCGATGACGAAGCGCAGCCCCGTTCCCGATGTCAGCGCCAGGTCCTTCTGGGTGACGCCCAGTTTCTTGCGTGTGTCCCGGATCATCAGGCCAATTTGCTGAGTTGTGTATCTCAAAGCAGCTCCACCTATTGAATGTTACCGTACGGGAATATTAAGCCGATTTTTGGCTGAAATCAATAAAATATTACCGTACGGGAATATTTTGTCTCTGCGGAGAGCAAAACCACAGAAATGTTACCGTACGGGAATATTGTTGCCCTGTATAGTTCCGACTTTCCCAACACTCCCTCATGATTCCACTCCTTGCGGAAGTGAAGACCCACATTCAAGAAGCCTTTGGGCATTGCGAACACAAGCTTGGGACCAATGTAGATGGTCTTCTCAGAGGGAGCATACGATGTGTTCTTTGTTTCAAGATTTGCGCCCATCTCAAAAGTGATATCGCGTAGTGCGCCTTTCTTGAAGGTATCGGAATGTCCGAGTTCATTGAGGTCAATCGCGGGGCGCAGGATTACATAAGCTTCGGTAGCCCCGGAGCCACCGCCAGTGGCGGGTTCAGCCATGTTGGAAAGGTTCACCATCACGTCCGCAAAATTGGTCAGTACACCCCATGCTCCGACGTTTGTGAACTCGATCGAATTGCGGGCGATGCTCGCGGCTTTGCCCGTATTAGGGTTCAACACGAAAGGGCGATAACAAGACCGAGGCCGTCGACAACCCGCAGGTGGCGAGCGAGCGCGTATCGCGGAACCGCAACTTCGTTGCGTCTTTAAGTCTGGAATGGGCGTCCATGCATCAGGAACCTTGCGGCAAAAAACGATTGTGGACTCCGATGGGCGTGTGCTCGATTGGATCGCGCCGTTCGCGGACTTACCAATTCATCCTGCCGGGAGTGTATCCCTTTTCGCGGCTGTACCTCGGGGGCTAATTCGTTGGAATTGGCCGGAAGTGCCGCAATTTTCTCATCAAGTGAGGGAGACGACCGTGATCCAGTGTTTTGTAGGCCGGACCTGCGCGAGCGTTTTAGTGCTCGCCGCTGCTTTTGTTGCAGTTCCACATGGAGCTGCCCAGCTCAATGCGGCGCAACCGCCAAAGCACTATGCCTGGTCTGATGCCGGCCTGTCGGCCGATGTGCGCGCCGACCTGGTGATCAAGGAAATGACGCTGGAAGAGAAGATCTCGCTGCTGCATGGGCAGGGCATTCCGTTCTTTGCCACCGGCCCGACTGAGTCCAATGGCGGCGCCGGCTATACGGTGGCGATTCCGCGTCTCGGCATTCCTGCGATCCAGATGGCCGACTCGGCCTACGGCGTCACGCGCGGCGCTGCTTCGGGACGCTATTCCACCGCGCTGCCCAACAACCTCGCCGCTGCTTCGTCCTGGGATCCGCAAGCGGCGTTTGAATATGGCGCGCTGATTGGCCGCGAGTTGCGCGACGAGGGCTACAGCATGTCGCTCGGCGGCGGCGTCAACCTGGCCCGCGAGCCGCGCAATGGCCGCACCTTCGAGTACCAGGGCGAAGACCCGCTGCTGGCGGGCACGCTGGCCGGCAACTTTGTCAAAGGCGTGCAGTCGACAGCACTCATCGGCGATCTGAAGCACTATGCCATCAACGATCAGGAGAGCGGCCGCAACGCGGTCAATGCCAACATCGACAAGCGCTCGATGCGCGAGACCGATCTGCGCGCCTTCGAGATTGCACTCAAATCTCCGATGCCGGCGCCTTTATGTGCTCCTACAACCGCGTGAATGGCGACTATGCCTGCGAAAACAGCTACCTGCTCACCGACGTGTTGAAAAAGGATTTTCATTTCAAGGGCTTCGTGCTTTCCGACTGGGGCGGAACGCACTCGACCGCCAAAGCCTCGCATGCCGGCCTCGACCAGGAGCAGCCCGGCAAGAATTTCTTCGGCGACGCGCTCAAGAAAGGCCGTCGAGAGTGGAGAAGTCTCCCAGGACGAGCTCAACGAGCACGTCCATCGCATCCTGCGCACCATCTTTGCCACCGGCCTGTTCGATCAACCCGGTAGTCAAGCAGGTTCCCGATGTTGAGCGCGGCTATGCGCTGGCGCAGAGCATCGCCGAAAAGAGCATCGTGCTGCTCAAGAACGAGCACGATGTTCTGCCGCTTGAGCGCCGCAAGTCTTCGTTCCGTCGTGTTGATCGGCGGCCATGCCGATGTGGGCGTGCTCACCGGCGGCGGTCGGCGCAGGTCGATGCACCGGGGGGCTCGGTGGTTCCTCCGCCGCCGCCCGAACCAGGCGCGAACCCAATGGCGAACTTCGCACGGCGCCAGGTTTGGCTGCCAAGTTCGCCGCTGCGCGCGCTGACCGCAAAACTGCCTGTCGAGCAAGGTCACCTACGTCAGCCGGCGACGACCTGGCCGCTGCTGGTTCTGCCGCCAAGGCGGCCGATGTCGCGATCGTCTTCGGCTATCAGCTGGAGTCGGAGGGCTTGGATCTGAAGTCTCTCGACCTCAGCGAGGATCAGAACAAGCTGATTGAAACGGTTGCCGCCGCCAATCCAAAGACGATCGTGGTGCTCGAAACCGGCAGCCCGGCCACCATGCCCTGGATCGATAAGGTCGCGGGTGTCGTCGAAGCGTGGTATCCGGGAATCCGCGGCGCGGAAGCGCTGGCCAATCTGCTCACCGGCGAAGTGAATCCGAGCGGCAAACTGGCCATCACCTTTCCCCAAGAGCGATGCCGACCTGCCTCATCCCACCCTCGTGATGCCGCCGCCAGCCTCGCAGCCGCACCGTCCAGCTCCCGGCGCTGACATCTCCAGCTTCATGGCGATCGATGGCCAAGGGCCTGCCGCCATTCCAGATCTACTACGACGAGAAGTTGAAGGTCGGCTACAAGTGGTACGACGCGGAGAAGAAGCCGGTGCTGTTCCCCTTTGGCTTCGGGCTCTCCTACACCACTATGCCTACTCCGGACTGACCGTGAAGACCGGCGACACGATCGCGGTTTCCTTCACGGTGAAGAACACAGGCAAGCGCGCCGGCACTGAGATCGCCCAGGTCTACGCATCGCTTCCCGATGCAGCCGGCGAACCGCCCAAGCGGCTGATCGGTTGGGCCCGCGTTGAGTTGGCGGCCGGCGAGTCAAAGATCGTGACGATACCGGTCGAATCGCGATCACTTGACCATTTACGACGAAACAACGGATGCATGGAAGCTTGTCCCCGGCAGTTATACGGTCATGGCGGGAGGTTCCTCACAAGCTCTGCCGCTCCACCAGCAGATCATACTGCAATAGAGGAGTTGAATCCACGAGTAGAGACTCAAGGCTGGTGTCGGAAGCAGCGAGAAAGCAAGTCGTTCGGTCTAGAGGAGAACTCTCGCTTCGTAGCGGCTCACAAGGCAGATTTCTGAATGGAGTCGGTTCAAACGGCCCAGGGTCCAGGAACTCCATTGGGAGGCTACAATCCACTTGGCCGTGTAGTCGCCTATCCGAACCACGCATTTTCGGACTGGTATCAGGGGATGCCAATTCCCTGATACCGGGGTGAGAATTCCCTGTTGGTAAGGCGTCAGTTTCACATTAGATCTGATGGAAATTCCCATATATCAGAAATCTAGAGCCCAGACCTGCCTCGAGACGTCAGGGAAATTTGATATTTTCATTGTATTTTTCCCTGTTAGCATGGAAGACCAAACCGGAAAGAGGTTCGCAGCGGACTCCAAGCACCGCCATTAGCCTGGGAAATCAATAGAGGAAGAGAGCGCCGATCCAAACGTTGTGGAGACGTCTTGGCTTCAAGAAATGTCTGGACCGGGAACGCAGAATCTCTGTTTAGATTGCACTGATTGAGAGAGGATTTATGCGAGGTTCTTTCTCGGGTATTGACGCAAGAACTTGCTTGCTATGCGCGCTGTTTCTCGGCACGGCGCAATCTTTGGGCAGGATCAAGACCCCACCACGTTGTGATTCCGAATCCAACTCCGCGGCCGCCCGACTTGAAGCAGGAGTTTGGAGACACTCCAGCGAATCAGAAGAGGCGAGAAGCATTGTCGCTCGAAAATCAGCTCCGCGCACGCGAAATCTGGCTGGAGTCTAATCAGATACTGCTGCTGGCACAGGAACTGAAGCAGGAGATTAGTGCGGGGAAAAAATCGCCGTCGGTGGCTGCCGACGCCGCCAAGGTAGCGAAGATTGAAAAGCTCGCGCAAACCATGCAAGAGAAGATGAAGATGCAATAGCGCTTTCATTGGAAATCCAAGACATCCTTTCATCCACTGGCAGCACACAAAGGGAAAAATGATGACGGACCATCCGAAGAAACCGATGCGCATCTACCGGTTGTTACTGGCAGTAATTTTGGTGTGCGGGCTTATTGTTCCAATGCGGTCCCAGTCGAGCGCGCCGCCCTCATCCGCCCAGTCGGGGTCGACTCCGCACGTTGAAAAGAGATGGTGCAGCCGAGCAATGCATCTTCTCAGGATGCCGGCAGTGGAAGTCACCCACCCACTCACCGCTGAGGAGGCGAGACAGGCGCAGATTGAAGCGGATACCAAGAAGCTCTACGTGTTGTCCGTCGACTTGCGAGCTGAAGTGGCCAAGACCTATAAAGAGAGCCTTTCCCTTACAGTGCTCAAGAAGGCTGAAGAGGTCGAGAAGCTAGCGCGGAGCCTGAAGATACTGATGAACCAGGAAGCAGCTGCTGCCCGCAAATAGGTTGAACATTTGAGCGATATTTCTGCGATACCCAATATGATCAGATGGAGGTCGCGCAGAATGTCTGGAGCCAAACTCGTCTTTCCGGCTGTTTTGGCTGCACTGTTCTTCCTGCGCCCCGCAATTGCATTTCACTCGCCGGAAGAGGGCCAAGCGAGAACAGATCGAAGCGACTATGTTGGGGACGCGAGTTGCGTGAAGTGTCACAGGGAGTTGAGTCAAAAGTACGAGCACACCCCCCATCATTTGACTTCGCAACTTCCGACAACCAGTTCGGTTCACGGATCATTTGAAAGCGGCGCCAATTCCCTGGTCATCGTTGACTCAGCGCAAACGACCGAGCCTGGACTTCAGTTTCGTATGGAGTCGAACAAAGATGGCTTCTTTGAAATTGCGCGGACCGGGTGGGGTTCTCACGTTTATGAGAGAGCTGAGCGTATTGGTCTTGTAACCGGGTTCCGGAGCACGAGGTCAAACCTACCTGTACTGGCAAGGCGACCGGCTCTTTGAATTACCGGTAAGCTACTGGAGAGACGGCCATCGATGGATTAACAGTCCGGGCTACATCGACGGCACAGCGGAGTTTTCCCGTCCCGTGAATCCGGCCTGCCTTGAGTGCCACGCGACCTATATTCGAGCGCTTTCCGCCGACGCGGCGACACAATCGATACGACCGTAAAAGCCTGATACCCGGCATTTCGTGTGAGAACTGCCACGGGCCGGGCGCAAATCATGTTCAACAAGAGCTGCGCGCCGATGCGAAGGGAAAGAATCCGTTGATTCTGAATCCGGCAAAATTCTCGCGGGATTTGCAGGTTGATTTATGTGCTGAATGCCACAACGGGACTCAGCGAGAAGCTCTGAAGCCGGCCTTCTCCTACGTTCCGGGTCAGCCGCTGAATGAATATTTCAAGCAACTTCAGAATCCCGACCTGGCACATCCGGATGTTCATGGAAATCAAGTGGGTTTGCTTGAGCGCAGTAAATGCTATCGATCATCGGAGCATATGAGTTGTTCGACCTGCCATGACGTCCACACGCACCGGACAGCCGCTCGAGTCCTATTCGCTGAAGTGCCTTAGCTGTCATCAGTGGCAAAGCTGCGGTATGTCGAAAAAGCTGGGACACGAGATCACGAGCAAGTGCATTGACTGTCATATGCCGGTGGAAGAGACCAATGTAATTGTGTCTCAAACGGCGGGCAAGGTGGTACACGCGAAGATGAGGAACCACTGGATAAAGGTCTATGCGGACGTCGGGCTGCCCAAGGCTGAAGGTGGAACTCATACTCCTTAGATCGGCCTTTAGAATTGCGTTTTTGGATTCGTGCTCTATAGGTTTCAATGAGTTGATGACTCGATCGCGTCGATGGTCTCCTCAAGTGACGCATGCTTCTGCGGCGGAAGTTCTCCTGGCCGTTTCGAGTTCAGTGTTCGCGTCTTCGCGTTTGCCCACCATCTGGTAGAGCCTGGCAATCTGAACACGGGATTACTGGTCCTCAGGATCAGAACTGTTCTGCCCATTCTGAGTTCTCGAAGCGCATCCTCATTGCGGCCACTGTGCGGCATAAATGATGCCGAGATCGAGGTGCACAATTGATTCCGCCTGATTGCCGGCAGCGAGTTTCTCCAACTCCGGAAGAGCCTTGTCGAATTCGCTCTGCTGCACCCAGGAGTCGGCGAGGTATACGCGCGCTTTCCGATTCTCGGGATTATTCTGAAGTTCGAACTGAAACTCGTTCGCCGCTTCGGACCACTTATTCTCAGTCCACAGGAGATAACCGAGCCCAAAGTGCATTTCTGGTTGGCTTGGATTCGCTTCGACGGCCGCCTGCAGTGCCTTTGCCGCACCGGCCTTGTCGCCCATTCGATCGAGAGCTTCGCCGGCAATCAAGTCCGCCTCCGCAGAATCGGATTTTAACGCAAGAATCTCTTTGCAGACGGCGAGAACACATGGGTATTGCTTGCTCCACAGACAGCTATGAGCCAGGGGAATGCGCAGCGTAACGCTCTGGGGGTCGAGTTCAGCTGCGCGCTGCAGATATGGAATGGCAACGAGGTAGTCTTTCATTCCATAGTGCGCCATGCCGAGCAGGATGGTGAGCCGAAGGTCACCTGGATGCTTCTTCAACTCCGCAGAGAAGTATTCGGATTGCGTCTGGAAATTGAGCAGCCTTGAAGAGGGTCAGGCCGAGGTTCATCTGCAGGCCCGGCAAATCCGGATTGATCGCCATCGCCCTTTGGTCGTAATCAATCGCTTTTTCGTAATGTTCCTGACGCGCTTCCAGCAAACCCAGGTGTGCGAGCGCCTCAGCGTTTTGCGGATCGCCATCGACAATGGCGAGCCAGGCTTGCTCAGCCTCCGCGTTGCGCCCCTCTTGTTCGAGGGTCATGGCCCTGACTCGTGTGGACGCCGGGTCCTCTGTTGTCCGGGCAGTGCGCGCGCGGCGAGCAGCCCGATGGCGATTGCGCAGGCAGAGATGAGTCCGGGACGAATTCTTTTTCCTTTCAACGGCACGATGAATCCATTCCCAAAATCTACGCGCAAAAAACAAAGCGCGGCAGTAGTTAGCTGCCGCGCTTTGGGTTATCGAACTACAGTTAGAAGATGAACTTGCCGCCGAGCTCGAGTGCGCGGGGATCGTAGAACGAGGTTACCGTTCCGAAGTTACGCGTTGCCGAGCGTGTTGCCGATTCCGTTGGGCTCGGTGTGGTTGAAGGTGTTGAACGACTCCAAACGGAACTCGAAACGAGCCTTCTCAGTGAACGCGAACGACTTGTAGAGCGAAGTCGTAAAGTTCACACGGTTCGGTCCGGGGATGGCATCTTTGCCTGCGGTGCCGAAGCCCTGGTTGGCTCCGCCTAGCCCAGGCTGGAGTCGGGTTGCTGAAGACGGAGGTGTCAAACGCTGCACCGATGTGCCCCAGCCTCTTCGACTTGGCCGACTGATTTGGACGGTTGGTGTAGCCTCCGCCCAGGCCAATCGTATCGTAGTTGAGCGACAGGCGCGGAGTTGTTGGAACGCCTGTCTCGTCGATGATGGTGCCGGCAACTTCCCAACCGCCAAGAACCGAATGCGTAAAGCCCGGTGCCTTGAAGATGGGCAGCTTGTAGATGTAGTTCATGCTGAGGATCTGGCGGCGATCGAAGCCACCGGATCCCTTCATGTACTTAATGTTGAATGGATTGTCGATGCCCGAGTCGTCAGTACTGGTGATGTCGATTTCGTGCGAGTAGGTGTAATCGACTTCACCGCTGAGTCCCCAACGGCCCTGGATACGGAGGCCGGTCTGGAAACCGTTGTAGTTGCCGTTGGTGTTGTTTTCCTGCTCGGTAATTCCGCGAATCCATCGATAGATACGGATCTGGTTCGGAATCGGGATATTCGAGCCGCCTGGATCGTGTGCCCGAGTGGTTGTTCGGGTCGCCTGGCGGGTTCGCATCGCGATACCTAAGGTAATCGTGGCAGGTCCGCCACCACGTCTGAAGCGCGGGATTGTTGCCCAGAGTAGCGGCGTATTCAAGTGAGTAGTTGTTGATGTTACGGCGAATGTTCTGATGCCAGGCGAGATTGCCGACATACTGAACAACCAGGATGACCGACTGAGCCAGCTGGTCCTGAACGCCGAGGCTGAACTGGGCAACCGCAGGCGCCCTGAAGTTCTGGGCGAGAGTGGTGCTTCCCTGCGGGGAAGAACGGTGTAGCCGCCGCCGCGCCAGTTACGTAGCTGATGTGAGGATCGCTCAGGTACACGGTGTTGGCAGATGGAGTGTTGGCAAACGGTGCAGCGGTGGCGACGTCGTAGATGTCGTTGCCCTGGAGCCGTTCGTAGAAGGTTCCGAAGCCGCCACGGAGAACGGTCTTGCCGTTTCCGAAGAGGTCCTCAGAGAAGCCGACGCGGGGTTGGAGTGTGTCGTAGTCGGTTTTGACCAGTCCCGCGGGGGTTCCATTTTGACCGGCCAGGTGAACGCCGTTCAAATAAAACGTGCCGCCATTGACAGATTGCAATCCGGGGCTGTTTGGAGCGATCGCATCCGCTAGGAAGCCAAGTCGGAGCCTGGCAGCTGAGGTAAGTAGCCGGATCGAAATTGGCGACCTGGTTGTTGCGCTCCCAGGCAAACGGCAGCGCGTCATACCGCAACCCGAGTTGCAGGCTGAGGCGAGGCGTGACCTTCCAGGTATCCATCGCATACACCGATGGGGTCTGGTTGACATAGTGGCGGATCGGGGCAGCCTGTGACTCGGAGTAACTGGAGGCAATGCCGAGCAACATGTCCATGAAGGCGTCGCCGGTCGCGCCTGAAAACGAGTAGCTACCTTCTGCATTGAGGAAGAGCTTCTGGTTTTTGGTGTAGCGGTTATAGCTTGCACCGAACTTCATCGCGTGCTTGCCCATCGTGTAGGAGACGTCAACCTTAGGCTCAAGATCTCCGGCCGCGTTGTGCCAGGGAGCGGAACCCGGATTCTCCTGGACGCCGCCATAGACGCCGTTCCACTGCATGCTTGGTGCGGACTTCGAGCCGTTGTTGAAGAACTTGTTGACCGTGAACCCGGACGGCAGGTTGCCTACCGGGCCGTTGACGATGTCGATGATGTTGCCATCGTAGTTCATGCTGGCTTCGACCAGAAGCGTCGGGCTGATGGTCGCAGTCAGTTTGACAGCGGCGCTATTGGAAGGGTTGTTAAGAGTACTTGTGATTGTCGGCCAGCTGCCTCCGGACCAACCCACCATCGGTGAAGGGAAGGCCTGCGAAACCGAGTCGTGCATGTAGTGGGCAAGGATCTGGAACTTGTCGTTGATGCGATGGTCCACGCGCGCAACGTCGTCGCGCACGTTGATGGGAAGACTTGCCTGACCGAGGTATTGGTCGTTCGCCGTGTTCGGCTTGGGAACAATTCCGGAATTGAGGTAAGCTACGGCGTTGGCGTCGAACAAGCCTGCCGGTATTACGCCACCGGGAAACGGCTGACCCTGCACGCATGCCGGGCAATTGGCAGCCAACTTCGCGGCAAATGCGGGATCACCCGACGCTGGGACCGTCAAGACGACCGGAGTGCTGGCAAATCCAGGCGAAACGTAGGTCAAATTCTGGCCGGCGGTCGGGAAATCGGCTGCAGGCAGATCGTTCTGGAGGTTGGGAGCATTGCCCTGGATCAGCTTGCGCCATTCTTCATTCCAGAAGAAGAACGTCTTGCCCCTGGGGTAGACATGGGGAATGAAGAGCGGGCCGCCGATGTTGGCGCCGAAGATGTTGTAGTTCAACTTGGCGCGCTTGGTTGGAACCGGCTTGTTCTTGTTCTGGTAGCTATTTGCGTTGAAGGCTGTGTTGCGGTTGAACTCCCATGCTTCGCCGTGGAAATTCTGCGTGCCGCTCTTGAGGGAGAGGCTGATGGTGGCGCCGGAGGAGATGCCATAGTCTGGCGGATAGTTGGAAGAAAGAGTTTCCATCTGGGCAATGGCATCCTGCGAAGGCATAATGCTGATGCCACCTGCGCCGCCGCGGTCATCGGCTTCACCGCCGTCGATGAGCCAAATGTTGTGGCTCTGACGAAGACCGTTGACGCTGATATTTGCATTAGAACCAACCGAAGTTGGCGTGTTGTTGTCCGGCAAAGTGGAGCTGACGCCGAGACCGAGCGCAACCAGCGATGCAAAGTTCCGGTTTTCCGTCGCGATTTCAGTGATCTGTTCTTCGCTGACGAGCGTACTGACGACGTTGGAGTCCGTTTGCACGGTAAGAAGATCTGACTGGACGGTTACGGTCTGATCGACACTGCCAACCGTTAAGGTTGCGTCGACGCGGGTCGTCTGGGAAACGTTCACGACGATTCCCTTCTCTACATAGACGTTAAAGCCTTTTGCAGAGGCCTTCAGATCGTAGGTTCCGACGTTCAACCCATTGAATGTAAAGTTACCGCTGTCGTTACTGACTGCTTTAGAAACGAAGCCTGTCTGTTGCTGAGTGAGTGTGACCTCAGCTCCCGGAACCACGGCTCCATTCTTGTCAAAAACAGTTCCTGTGATGGTTGAGTTTGCCTGGGCGTGTCCTGCCAAGCTGGTAAGAAGCAGAACGAGCGATAACAGAAGTAGTCTGTATCTCGCCGGTGTTGCCATGTTCACTTTCATGCGTCACTCTCCATTGAAGCTGGTTATCAATTACATCTGGCGCCGCGTTCGAATGCCGTTTGAGACACTCACTATGCGCCGCGGTGTTAGTCCCGCTTATTCTGCGCTCGAGACGACCTTTACATAGTCGCCGATCTGAGCGATTGCATTCCCCGGGTTGCAAGTGAACAGTGGGGACGAAAATTCAAATTCGCCCCGCGTTATACCCTGAATCCGTTTCGAAATTGATGTTGAAGCACCTTAGCAAGGGTCTCCACCATTCAACACGACGACAAGTAATCAAAACCGGCCTCAGTTATCCATGGACCCGGGAAAGCAACTGAGGTCAGTTGGCAGCAGGATAAAACGCTTTACTAGTTCGGTTGGCTATCTTATTCAGCCGTAAGATCAGTGTCAATAGTGAATTTGATGCTTCTGTCGCGGCGCTGAAAGGAGCACAAACAGCGCGAAATAATGAACTTAGCTATGTAAACGTATCCATCGCGGAGGATGATGCCTCGATTGCGGAGATAGCGGTCACTCGAAAGGCTGACCTTGTTGCAGACACAGGCACTTACAGGCACCGGTCGCGGTCGAGGCTCAGCACGGGGGGCCTGAGCCACACCAGGTGCGGACAACTGCTCATTCGCACGAATAGAAACTCAAGACGCAGTTGTTTATGATCCTCAGAGACCGCATCGAAAGCCGGTCAGAGCAAATTACCTTGGATTAAATAAGAATGAACCGTGGCATGTTGGAGCAAGGAAGGGGTCGGGCCGCGGTCCTGGTGCTGTCTTGCCTGGGCCTATTCCCTGTTGCGACCATCTCTCACTCTCAGGTGACTGCAGAGCGCGCCGCCCCAGTTCATACTGAGGCACCGCCGCCGCGCACATCGTATGCCGGGGACGCAGCTTGTGCACAGTGCCATCGCAAGGAGTCTCAATTTTACGGACTCACACCGCATGCTCGAGACTCCGGGCCGGCCACGGCTAAGGACATTATTGGCAGTTTCAGCCAAGGACACAACATCCTGCATACAACTAATCCGAATCTAATCGTGAAAATGGTTGCCGCACCGGACGGCTTCTACCAGAGCGCGGTTAATCTGGCCCATCCAGAAAATCAGCTGACGGAACGGTTCGACATCGTGATTGGATCAGGACGTCACGGACAGACGTACCTGTACTGGCAGAACGACCTGCTGTACGAAATGCCGGTTTCGTACTGGACGTGGAACCACGAATGGGTTATCAGCCCGGGATTTCCAGCAGGACAGGTGCATTTTGACCGCGAGATCGTGCCGCGGTGCCTGGAGTGCCACGGGAGCTATTTCACGTCCCTGGCACCGCCGCTGAATCGTTTTGAAAAGGATAGCCTGGTGCTGGGGATCAATTGCGAGCGGTGTCATGGGCCGGGCGCCAAGCACGTTGCCTATGAGCGCTCAGCTTCGCCACGGAGCGAAAAGCACAATGAGACAATCGTGAATCCTGCGCTCCTGACGCGCGATCGGCAGCTGGGTTTGTGCGCGTTGTGCCATGCGGGCGCCGTGAGGCCAACCAGGCCGCCACTGACATTCGTTGTGGGTGATGATGTCCACGATTACCTGGCGATCCAGCCTCCCACTCCCAATGCTCCGCCCGATGTACATGGCAACCAGGTTGGTGCATTGGAGCAGAGCAAGTGTTTCACCTCGAGCACAATGACGTGCTCAACCTGCCACAACGTTCACGAGAAACAGGAGGACGCAGATGCATTCTCGCGTCATTGCCTTGGATGCCACCAGATAAAAGCCTGCGGACGGTACGCGGCTCTTGGCTCCAGGATTCGAACAAAGTGCGTGGAATGTCATATGCCGATGCTGGAGTCTGGAAAGATCACGTCAGCCTCGGGCACAGGAACACTGCACGCACTGCTGCGCGCACACCAAATCAAGGTCTATCGCGAGGCGAGCGAAACGGTTGAACGCAGCCTCAAGGGCAAGTGACGGTCCTTCACGAATCTGCATGTCAACAAATCAGCGCGTGGTGGGTGGCGTGCCGGCGACCTGTGCCTGTGGACCCGAAGGAATCTGATCCATCGGCAACTCGAGCGCGAACAGACTTCCGTTGCCCTGGTCTGCGTGGGTCCAGATGCCATGAAATGCGTGTCTCAATTCAGGATGCTGCAGGAGCAACGCGGACATGACCCCTGTGACTTGCTGACGAGCGGAAACCGGAACCCTCAGTTGGGTCGCTTGCGCAGGATTGGGAATGTAATGAAGATCAATGTCCAAAACGCCGAATTGCGTGGTTGTGTCGACGGCAGTCACTTCGAAGGTCGAGCCCTCTGCGTTGAGCATTAAAGGCGACTTTCCGGGGAGATCACCGGGACGTGCCTGATCCGTCTCCTGTTGCAGCTTTTCCAGATTCGGACTGGATAGGAAGTCGACGGGACTGAGCAGATTTTGCGCCACACGGTAATAGAGCAGCGCCGACCAATTTGATTTCATCTGCGCGAACCTGCGTGCGGAAGCCCAATACCAGACTCCGTCGTGATCGGCTACAAGCAATGGCTTGGCATAGAAACCGGCAAGCAGCCACTTGTTTCCTGGAGCGCTCGCGAGAATGAGGGATATCTGTTGGGGGTGAGGCACCCCGGTGGCATGCAGGATTGCCAATGCGTAATTGCCGGGGGGAATTCCATTGAATGTGAGCACGACGGTGGGCGAGCCGCAGAAGAACTGAGTGCGTTCCGTGCCGGGCTGCACCATAGAAGCATCGAGCCAATAAAGGTCTTCGACTGTAATTGTCGAGTTCTCCATCATCGGACTGAGACTGGTGACAGAGGCGGCAATGCCGGCGAAATCAGCTGCGATCGCGGGCAGAGTGCGGGCGCGCAGACCTGAAATGTTGCCCTCCTGCACTAGAGCAATCATGGCGCGAGCTTCATTTGCAAGCAGGTCGCGCTGCTGAGCCGGCATCTGGGACTGCGTTGAACAGGTAGCAGCGCCCGCCATGTATGGGTGAATTACAAAACCACAAATGGCCAATTGCAACAGGGTACGCCGAAGCACTTGAGATTTTGATGGCATTGGTACGCTTGCCTCTTCCACGTCCCCGTCGATGACGCAATTCGAAACAGGGCTACCAATATTTAGATGCTGGCGCCGATCGATCCGAAGTGAGGAGATCGCAAGTTGTTTTGAAATGGAGGGGACGAAATGCTTTCTCGTGCCGGGCACATCCGCACTTTCGGCGCGGGAATCGTCCCAGCATGTGGACCTCAAGGAAGCTGCCCGCCCGAAAAAACATCGATTTTTGCGTAATATTTACGCGCAACAGAGGCTAAACGCGTAGGAAGTTCACGGAAATTGCCGGCTTGCAATTTCCTCTATTTTTGCCCCTCAAAAAAGGTTGCTTGAACTAGCGCGATGATGGAATATTGCACACAACAAATCCAGAATCCTGGGGAGCCGGCAAGCACGCAGCCAAGGCTCATACCGGCAATCGAGCAGACACGCATGCTCGCGCGCATGTGATCTGGAAAAACATAACAGCAGCGAAGTTAGCCAGAAACAGCGCGACCTCGCCTCCCGGTTTGAGCTGTGCGCAAGGGACAGCCTGCTGCAAATCCTGCCAGTTGTAATCACCACCACCACCATTTCTCGCGTAAAAGGATTTTGAATGAGGGTCTCGAAGAAGTTTGTTACCGCATTTTACCTGTTTGCCTCAACCGCAATTCCCTCCTTTGCAGGCGTCATCGTGAATAGTCCAGGGAATAGCAGCACTGTCAGTTCCCCGTTCAGCCTCTCGGCTTATACGTCTCTTTGTTCGAATCAGCAAGTGAGCGCGATGGGCTATTCGCTGGATAGCAGCACCGACACAAAGATTTTTAAGGCTCCATCCATCACGACAACCGTTTCGGCGTCTACCGGCGGGCATACGTTGCACGTGAAAGCCTGGGGAGTTTCAGGAGCTTCGTGTGTAACGGATGTTGCCGTGACCGTAAGCACTTCCTCAGCGGCCCCGGCGTCAGCATCCAGCGTCAGCAGCATCGAGGCACTGAGCGGCTGGTCGGCAGTCCACGATACGGGAACGCCGGGCAGTTCGAGCGGGTTGTCAGCAATCACCAGTTCGCCGTCGCGCAGCGGAGCAGCTCGCAAGTTTTCGATGAACTATTCGTATTATGGGGGTGAACGCTACAGCATTTCGTTCGGAGACGACGAAGCGGCTTCGAATTTTCTTTTCGACACGTGGGTTTATCTTCCAAGCCCCAATAGCGGCCTTATGAATCTGGAACTGGATCTGAACCAGGTGCTGAGCGGAGGCCAGACGGTCCTGTACGGAATGCAGTGCGACGGATGGTCAGGCACCTGGGACATCGCGGTTAATAAAGGCACAACCAACAAGCCATGGGATCAATGGGTGCACACGGGCGCTAAATGCAATGTTCGCAGTTGGTCAACCAACACCTGGCATCACGTGCAACTGAGCTACTCGCGAAACGATACGGGCTGGATTACGTACAAATATGTTTCGCTTGACGGGTATCAGCAAAACATCAACAGTACCGTTCTGGGTGCGTATAGCCTGGGTTGGGGACCTACACTCCTGATCAACGTGCAACTTGACGGCGCGACCAGTGGTAGCGGATCAGCGGCCGCAATTCTGGATGATCTGACCGTCTACCGGTGGTAGCTGGTGGAGGCTTCGAATTCTGAAAACGCCGGACCACCGAAGCCTATGTCTCGCTGGAGAGGCTGACCTGGAGAGTCTCATCCAGCGGGCCATTGGGCGCGAGTATACGAAGCGCGCGGTCCAGGACTTCTCGACTGGCTGTGTCGATTTGAGCTGGTTGAACGACGCTAAATACACCGAGCAGTTCGTTTAGCCGCATGTAAGTCCGACGGTTGAGGCGAACGAATTCAATCGGGTACTCCGGCTTTCTGGCATGCGCAGCCTCTGGATCCGCGTCGAGGAGAAAAGCCGCGTCAGGATCGGGAGTGATGTGCCCGATCATGCGAGCGTAAGTCCGCGCGATGGGGTTATTCAAGTCAAGGTTGGCCAGTTCGTCATAGATGTACCGATCGAATATGACAAAATCGCAATCTCCGCGGAGTTGATTTCTGACCACATTGCGCAATGAGATTGCGTCAACCAGATAGAGGAAGAAGCGAAGGCCGGTCATCAGCCATCCGCCGACATTCTTATCCCGCCGATTGATGGGGGCCTCGGGCCTGCCAATGCCTTTATCGCCCTTGAAGACTCGATGGCCGGTGCCTTCGCGAAGCCTTGTGAGCCTTGCTACATCATCCCAAAATCGAACGATGTGAACTCGCAAGCCCTGCTCTTCAAGATGAGCGCAGAGGAGCGCGATCTGTGTGCTTTTCCCGGCACCGTCAACGCCGGAGAAGCTCACGAATCTGACCATTTCGCTGTTGTAACTGCTTCGCATTCGCACCCTTCGTTTGATGACCACGCTTTTGAGTTATTAAGGAGTGCTGTGAGTCGCCCTGGAGAGTCCCACCACTGTGCCGACGGCTGCCCCAGCGGCGAGCACAATTCCGAGTCGAATGACGATGGCACGCACCCTCCGCTGCTTTGCTGGGGCAATTGCGGCCCCTGCCGGCCTTGAGCCCGCAACACCAGTGGGCTTTTCGTACGGAGCAGCCGCTGTGCCGACAGGCTGTTGCGGAGTTGTCTGCTGCTGTTGTTCCGGAGCTTGCTGAGCAAGCATAGGAGTCGGCGCCGATGGCAGAGAGTCAGGGGATTCGTTGCGCGCATCCTCTGTAGTCGGCGACGGCGCTGTGGCCGCTTCCTGTGTCCTCTGTCGCTGAAGGGCGTGTGACGGGGGACCAGGCGGAATCGGCGGAGGACTTTGCTGCGCTCCAGCCGCACTCGAGGTTTCAAGCGTCAAAAGCATGACAACGCCGAGCGCGACGAGTCGAAAGCCGCGACGTAAGAGGTCCCCGGTTTCCTTTCGAGGGATTAGCCTGCAGTGTGTTCTTGCCATACGTTCTCCCACAATGCCTAGGCGGCATTCTCACTGGCGCGCTGATCGTTTGCGCTAACCTGTTCAGGCAGGATGAAGTTCATCCGCGGCATCTGGAAGCTTTCAAGGGCATCCTCGACAGATTCGAAGACCTGAAAGAGAGACTCGAGGCCAGTTGACCGCATTTCCGCCCTCACCGAAGGTTGGAGATCCGCAAGTCGAATGTCGCCGTTGCGCTTCATGGCTTCTTCAAGGCAGCACAGCAGGAAGTGAATCGCGGGCTTGTCGACCTGGCAGAGAAGGGAGCAATCCAGCACCACGGCGGGGGCGTCAACATTGATGCAGCTTTCCAATTCGTGGTAAAGGGTTTTCAGCCTCGGCCCATCGATCTTCCCGGGAAGGGTTCGAACTTCAATCAATCTTTTTCGATATTTCATCGTAACTATTCCTTTCGAATTAGGATTCGTTCTCGTTGGCCAGAGACCCGATTTCGGCTCTACAACAGGCGAGCCAGGTCCGCCGCCGGATTCCGCGTGGAGTTCGTAAGAACGTTTTTTGCGTAGCGAAAGAGAGTCATCAGATTTGTTCTGTACCAACAGCACTCCGTCATACGAGGAGAAAGCCCGCATATGAAGCGAAGCTTTCTGAGCGCCTGCGGCGAATGCAGCACTGCCGCCATCATCCTGTGATTGCCATCAAGGACGGTCACGGGGTCAGACTCACTCTGACCGATCATCAGAACAGCGTTGAGTCCGGGGTCTTCCTCGTCGAATCGACTTGAGATCGCATCGATCTTCGAAACGAATTGCTCATCAAGCTGATCTCGGCGCTTCTGAATTCCTTCGGCGATTGCGAGCGTTGAAAATCTTCCATTCGCGACCTTGCGCCATTGCGCTCTTGGGAACATGCGGATGTTTGAGAGATCCTCGACGGAAATCTCGGCCTCGTACCACTGTGTATCAGCTGGAATCTCCCTCCAGAGGTACAGATGTCGAAGAAAGAGCAAGGCGCGACGCTTTGCGTTTTCCTGGGGGTCTTCAAGATTTGGAGAGTTGACGATATTGCCGAGCGTGCCGTGATACAGGCGGAAGGCCGGTCCGTGGAAGTCGCTTTTCAGGAATTCCGCGATCGCGACATCCTCAGAGACCCTGCAAATCAGGCGGAGTGGACGGGCATTTCCGGGCTGCAAGATTTCCTTGGGATCGGTGAGTGAGTTAATAAGAAACGGAATTGCGACGAACACAAGCAGGAGGCCCATCAGGCCAAGCTGCACCAACACAACCTCTCTCAACGAGGAATGATATTCGCAGATTCCGACAATGAGAACGCCGCTGATCATTAATTGCACCCAGCTGGTATTTGCAATCTTGTAGGACATCTCAAAGGTGATGATGACGCCGGCAAGCGAGTAGACCACAGTGGCAAGCGCATAGAGGGCCAGCAGATAGGGCAGATTGTATTTTCCTGCTATGGCAAAGCCGCTTCCGAACAGATGCGACCAGAGTTCGGGAGGAGCGAAGCAAAGCCCGACGGTGATGGTGAGGCCAACGCCGAGCACTAGAGCCAGAGAGGTCGCGATGACTCGGAAGTCCCTTCGCTCCTCATTGCTCGTTCCAGCAACGAGGGGAAACGTGGAATTGACGACAGCCTGGGAGAAGGAGAAGATAACGCGCCCCACCATTGCGGTAGCAGCGTAGTACCCAGCCTCACGTGCGAGAAAGAAGTGGTTGACGAGGACGATGCCGGAGTTGTTGATGATCATCTGGCCAGCGAAGAAGATAATTGCCTGAAAAGTCTCGTGAGTCACATGGGAGAGGCGAAGCGGATTGGGAACGTTACCGATGAGCTTGACCCGAGCACTGAAGTACGCGATCGCAATCGCTGCAGAATTTGCCGCGATGACGCCCTTGAGTCCAAATCCAAGACCAATGAGTGCAAGCGACCCTCCTAAACGAATCGCCTGTTCGGTAACCAGATTGAGCGCGAGGCTGCGGAAGCCGCAAGTTCCCTGGATGTAACCACGACGTGCTCCCAGCGGTACATAGAATGCGGCACCAACAGCAATCAGGGTGATGAGATTGGCATCGGGCAAATTCAAATAGCCCGAAATGGGCCCCTGGAAAGCAACCAACAGCAAGGCGACGACCGTGCTGCAGGCCCATGAGGCACGATGAAGGAAGCGATAGATGGCAGCCTTGTTTGCGAGGGATTTCTGCTGCGCGATCATTTTTGAGGCGATGAGCTGAAACGACAAAGTCACAGCCGAGAGCAGGACAAGAATGGTGTAGATGACAGTAGCGTGGCCGAAGCCCGTCGGCCCAAGATATTGAGCAACGGCAATGTTGTAGGCGAGATTGATTCCGGTGTTTAGCCCGGAACCGGATAGCAGGATGATGCTGCCTGAAACGATGCGCGCCTGCAGCGACTTTCTGGTTTGGGCAACAGAACTTACCACTGTGAATGAGTCTCCATGTGCTGCTTGAAGGAACGGCACCAATCGCAGGCTTTCTCAATATGTTTCGGGGACAGCCTCTACTAATAGTCCGATGCGTTAATTGATGCGATGGCTGCTCATGACCGCAAGGCTGCTTGTTACGGGCGCGGTCTGCAACCGAAGCAGGCTGAATGGCTTCTAAGCTCTTATTGATGCTGAATCGTTCAGGCGTTACTCTCCTCTTCTCGCTCTTTATGGCACACGGATGCTTCGCTCCAGCTTCGGACGCCCCAGTACAGTTAAAGTACAGAGCTACTGGGGGTTCGCCGCAGGTGATCGCCCTCTACGAGGCGTGGTTTGGACACCCCAGACACATCTCGGTCGGCTATTCATCGCAGGACCCCGAGGAAATCCAAAGCCAGATCAAAGCCGCAAAGAAGATCGGAATCACCGCATTCGTCGTGGATTGGTATGGCGACCGCGAGCCATTTATTGATCACAGCTATGCGGAAATGCAGAAACAAGCGGCAAAAAACGGCTTTCAAGTTGCGATGATGTACGACGAGACGAACCATGAAGACGATGCGACGGACGAGGCAATCGCGGACTTCACGATGTTTCACGACACCTATCTGACGTCGAAATCGGCGGGCCACCAAGCATACCTGACTTACCAGGGACGGCCAGTGATCTTCATCTTCCCGAAAGGCGGCCATACTGACTGGGACAAGGTGCGAGCACTGGTAAACACCTGGGATCCGGCACCGTTCCTTATCCAGGAAAATCTCCCTGGGCAGTATGCGAATGATTTTGATGGTTTCTATGCGTGGATTAACCCCGGTACGCAGGGTTGGAAGCCTGACGGCAGTGATTGGGGAGAACAGTATCTGAGCAACTTTTACGAAACCATGAGAACGAAATACGCTGACAAGATCATCGTGGGTGGAGCGTGGTCCACCTTCGACGACAGCAAGGCGTCGTGGGGATTGAATCGCCATATTTCTGCGCGCTGTGGCCAGACTCTTACCGATACCTTCAATTTCTGGCGCCGGGAGCTTCCGGCAACCGAGCCTCCGCCATTCGTTATGCTGGAGACGTGGAACGATTATGAAGAAGGGTCGGCCATTGAGCGAGGCGTTCCATCGTGCGGTAAAGGAAATGATTTGAACCTGCTCTCTTCTTCCAAGTCAACTTCTAACAAGAATCCAGAGCCAGCTCATTAGGGCCGCCCCCCCCCCGCATTGATGCGAAGGTCCAACCTTTGGAAGGCTTTCAGCAAAATGAAACCCCGCCAGCCGAATGGCAGCGGGGTTCTATGCTTTCTGTCAATGAATGCCTAGGCTGCGTCCTGCTCCGAAAACCTGACGGCCTGCATGGCAAGATTTCCATTGGCGATGCCGTAGCTGCCGACGGGAACCTCGATTTCCCCCCCCTCGGTCTCGAGGCTGAGTCGTGGCCGATGGACTTCACTGATCAGCGAGACGGGCCGGTTGCGCACTTCGTCGTAGACTCGGCCGACGTATTCGCCGAGAATCCCAATTGAAAGCAGCAGGAGCCCGCCGACGAAAAATACGGCGCTTGCAATACCGAACCCAGCAGTTGACACGGCGGATGACGTGAGGATCATGCACAGCGCCAAGATCGCAGCCATCATCGTCGCGAATCCAAAGAGACCAAAGCTGAGGCGAAGAGGCTTGTAGCTGAAGCTCGTGATCGCATCCATCGCGTACTTGATTCGGCTGATGAAAGAGAGCTTTCCATCTCCGGCTGCGCGGTCGTGCCGGTCATAGTAAACGATCGCGTTCTTGTAGCCGACCCAGGCACGCAATCCAGGAAGATAGCGGTTTTTCTCGCGCAGGGCCACAACAGCATCGACCGCTTTACGGTCCATAAGGCTGAAGATTCCCGCGTTCAGTGGAATTGGGTAGTCGGACAGAGATCCCAGGACACGATAGAAAATCGGGAAAAGAATTGCGAGAAGCTTGCGGCTCTCCTGACGGCTGCGGCGCACTCCCACGACCACTTCAGCACCATCACGCCAAGCTTCGATCAAGCGTGGAAGAACCTGGGGTGGATCCTGAAAGTCGCCATCCATAAGGATGACTGCCTGTCCGCGCGCGGTCTGGAGACCTGCTGAGATCGCACCCATGTGCCCCCAATTGCGCGACAAGTCGACAACCACTACGTGCGAATCTACTGCCTGCAATCCTTTCAGAAGCTCAAGAGAGGAATCTGTTGAACCATCGTTGATGTAGACGACCTCCCAATCATCCACGACTTCCTTTAAGGCGTTTGCGACAGCGTCGTTCAGTCGCGCAATCAACTCCTGTTCGTTGTAGATCGGGATGACTACTGAGATCATGTTCAGCTCCTGAAGATTCGCATTTGATTTGTAGTTCTCCTTTCTCTTGCACTTGCACTTACCCCTGCCCTTTCTGCTTCCGTTGCCTGATTTGAGTCGTACCGGACGATCCGTCCATCAAATTGATTAGATGCGCTTAAATGCCATTCACTGGGGTTGTGCCTGGAAAATTCGTACGCGCCAACGAACTTCTGTTGGAGTTAGCACGACAATGTATCGGGCGTGAACTTGTTCGGTTCCGATTGCTTTATCGTGATCGAAGAGTTGCACATCATATTGAACCGAATCGGCTAATTCGATCGACAGACCGTCGGGAGAGTAGAAAAGTACCTTCACATCGTGAGACTTATCGCGATAGACGGCGTGCACGCCGTTGGATTGCTGTTGCTTGATCGTGCCGGCGAGTTTGTCTTCAGCTTCCCCGATAAACCCTTTGTCAAGCAGATCAGGCCGATTCTGTGAGAAGGCGTTGCCCAATGTAGCCCAAGAATCGAGATAGTCCTCAATCACCGCCTTCGCCGTTTGTTGCTGGAGTTGCCGCGGGCCCTCAAGCCTGGAGGGCTCGACGCGCACTGCGGGTTGGTCCGCAGCGAACGCTGTGGCAGCGCCAGCCATGGCGGAAGCCAGAGTGAGCAATCTCAGAATCCTCATTGCTCCCACCGAATCTGATTGCCCAACACCACACCGCTGGCGACGGAGATCGTAGCACCGCGGTGCGCCGGCATCTCGATGCTGGCGACGCCTCGCTTCAGGGGCACATCCACCGTGGATCTTGTATCGTTGTACGACTCTGTAAAGGTAACGATCGTGCCGTCGGGAACTGCGTTTCCGCTGCAATCGCGCACGGGATCAGTCTGGAGTTGAACTTTGGCACCCGCAGGTTTTGCATTGATTTTCAAACTGCAGGGATCACCGGGCACCTGGTTCACAACGCGGGTGCTTGAGACGTCGCCAACGCGGGCAACAAACTGGTCTTTTCCCTCATGCGGTGATGAATCCATCTGGGTCCACGCGGCACCATTCGTGTTTGCACGACATGCGTTTGCATTGGGAGACGATGGATTGGACAGCTCGAATGATACCGATTCCGGCTTCGTGATCAGATTTCGGTAGCTGTCAAAAACATAGGCGGCGCCGGTAATTCCCCCCTGCAATGCGACCGGGAGTCGCGAAGGTTTAGCGATGAACGCTAAATTTGCCGGCTTGTCTGCGGGCAAAACGTCGAGGGAGCCTGCCTCGTTCACTGTGGGCGAAGAGAGAAACACAGAGTAGTGGCCCGCATTGCCCAGTGAACCCGCTGGAAACGAAACCGCCTGACCCTGTTGCACCTCGCGCTTGATCAGCTGGCCGGGGCCGACGATATAGAGCGTGGCTTTTCCTGAACCTCCGCATTGAATGGAGAATGCGGAGCCTGCTTCAATACTGGAGGGGACACTCAGATTGCCGCTTTGCGCCGACGCAGCGCAAGTCCCGAGAGACAGCAAAGCTAGCAGAATTGGCCATCCCACTCTCACTCGGAACCTCCGAAGCTGAAGGTCGAGACGACGGCTCGCTCGCTGCTGACTTTACGTGCCAGATCTTCCGGGATGTGGATGTTGAAGGCAACGGGCGTCTGGGGCAGGAGCGCATGATCGACATATTGATCGCCGACCCAAATCACCTGACCCGATTTGTCGTAGAACGTCCCCAGAACATGCGCCACGTTGGCGATCTGACCACTCTGATTAGTAAGTTGACCAGTGAGAGATGCATCCGGCGCAGGATTCAGCTTTTCATTTTCGATCTCGATGACTGGATCGGCAGAAGCAGAAATGAGGGTCGAGAACGGGGACATCCGTACGCTCCCAACTTCGGAGAGCGCCACGTTCGGAAAGCGAATGAGGAACGGCGTGACCTGTTTTGGCAAGAGCTGGTGGGATATTTTGTCGAAGCTGGCCTCGGTCTCGATCGGCTTCTGATCTTTTGAGAGCAGGGTGGCCGTGACCGACACATAAGCCGGAACAACGTCCTCATTGATCAGTTCGCCCAGTAAGACAAGACCCTCCGCTCTCTGCACCGGATGCATATTGACGATGCGGACATGAGGAGCTTCAACGTCCTGCGCTCCCCAATCGTCGCCTGCTGTGCGGTAAATGACATCCCAGCGCAAGTAATTTACGGGAATCACCTGGGGAGGAACGACCGGTATCTTCCGGATGGGCCACTCCACCTGCCACTTGTCGCCGTTCTTCACGACATGAAGATCGCGTGTGGTTACCGAAGGTCCAACGACCGTGGACCAATGCATCTTGAACAGAATATTGGCATCGTCGGCGGTAGCGTGCTCTGGTTGAACCTCGAAACTATTGAGGGTCGCATACGTTAGAAGGTCGGGATATGCGCTGGTCAAGTCGCGTCGAAACTGGCCGACGGAGAATTCTGCTTTGTTTGCGAGGCCGCCGTATGCCCGGTCCCATGCCTGGGCACGAATCTCCTCGCCAAGGCCCTTCACGGCTGCCTCTGGAGTTGATGCCGATCCACTAAAATGCTCTCCGCTCGCGTACGCTGCGGCAGAAGCAATTGGCCAGATCGTACCAATCGCAACCAGGGCGATCGTTGCGCCGGCAAGCGAAGCCGCAAGAAGGGGTCCTCTGCTCACGAAGCCATCCTCCCCGATACGAGATGCTCTTCTGCCGGATAAGAGTAGGAGACCCGGCTCTCCAAAGGTTTTTTTTCCGGAATGAGCAACACCAGCAGCGCTAGAATGCTGCTGCCGAATGGGAGGATGCCCCACATCAATCCCTGCCAGTGGGGAGGAATCTGCGGAGCATTCAGCGGGGTCGCGGGAGGGATGCCATCCTTGCTCCAAACGATGATCGTTCTGTCTTCAAGATTGTCCACGGGCCGCCATCCGGCAAACGACAACAGCGGATCGTAGTAGTGATCGCGAACGAAGACCCACTTCAAGCCATAGTGATCCGCATGTTCCAGGATCGCGCGCAAGGCATCGATTCCGTTTTTGCCAAAATACTTTCGAACTCGTAAGTGCGCCTGCTCCGTTCGCTGTCAGTTCTGGAAGCATACGTCCAGAATTCCATTCTCCGTCGACGCTGCCTGCGTCGGTCATCATGGCGAGACGGGCGATCTTGTTTCCGAATCCGAGTGTGACGTATCGATACTGATCGTGACCGTCACGGTTGAGCCACGCAGCCACCGAATCGACCTTGAAGTCCTCAGCGTCTGCCGGGTGAAACGTGGACCAGCCAACGGCCAGGGCACAGGTCGATGCGGCAAGAATGCTGAGTCCGACAATGGCCGGAGTCCTGAACCTTTCAACAAGCTCTGCGGCGAGCAGACCCACGAACGGCAGAGCGAGGAGTGTCGCCCAATAGCTGAAGCGCTCCATTGTCAGCACTTCGAAGGCGCGACCGAGCAGAATATGCCCAACAGGAGTTGTCCCGCCGAGTCCCACAAGGAAGGCTACCCAGAAGCCCAACAGGAGCGGTCGAAGCCTGATGACGGCGGCCCCTCGCCAAAAGATGAATGGAAGCGCGAGCACCAATGCGCCATAAGGAACGACGAAGTAGTTAAGTCCCCATTGCGGACTCAGGATGTAATTCGCGCGACTCGGATGCGGAATAGGCGCCTGCGTCACGGGATAGTGAATGAGTGCAATCCAGAAAGGCAAGAGCACGACGCCGATCAGTGCCGAGACCAGGACCACGATGCCGATGGTTCGGACGACAACTGCCGCTGTCGATGACTGCTCGCCTTCGTGCCGATCCATGATTGCGAGGGCTACGACGGGCAGAGCGAAGAAGAAGGACCCAAATAGCAGCGTGGCGTGGTGCGCGGCAGCAGCGGCAGCAAACAAGGCACTGGCCTTGATGAAGGCGCGCCATTTTCCGAAGCGAATCCACTCATAGAGAAATGGGAGAGCATTGAGATAAATTGGGGCAGCCGCGGTCGTACCCAATTGGCCAGCCGAATACACAAGGAAGCTTTCAGAACCGACGAAAACACTGGCGAGTGCCGCAAGTGACGCAGCGCGCGGAGAAACCCACAACAAGGAAAACCGGTACACCCCGACTGCCAGAAGCAGGATGGCAATCAATTGCACTGCCATATAGGCGAAATCAAGGCCGATCACATGCGAGATTACAGCGACCCATTGCTGCGGCAGAGGCGGATATGTGGCCTGCGAAAAGCCGGCGTACCACTTCGTGTTCCAGGGATCGAACCAATGATGGACGTAGTGCGACGCGAAGAATATATGGAAGTTCGTGTCGTAGGAACGCAGCGGCAGCTTCATTAACAGAAGTGGGAGATGGACCACCAGCGCCGCCAGCAAAACCAATGTTAATGGAATTGGCCGTCTGGATTGTGCAATCGACTCGGACGTCTCCACGGGTTCCTCTCTGCAATGTGTTGATTCGGAAATACCGATTGCCGTGGCCCATGGAATGCAAACGGAGTCCGCAACCACCCGGATATGCAATCGTTCAGGGGTTTTGATTCACAGAATGCAAGGATAGGTTGCATTCGCTCACACACATTGACATTGATGGAACTGGCCGTCTTCGCGAGCTAAACCCTCAGAATCAACGATCAGCCAACATTCTGGCCGATTCCGGAATCAAAACAAACACCGTGAGTTCGCGGCTGTGTGAACTCTTGCAGTAACGAGCGGACTAGGTGGACTCTTGAAAGATATCCATAAGTGTTTTAGAGCTGTTTGCCTCGCGGCATGCATTGCGGGAGGTTGCGGCGGTGCATGCGCAGACATATCAAATTGGACCTGACACTTCAAAGCCTTCACAGCATCAACAAAATAATGCACAGCCCGAATTAGGATGGGGCTCGAGCATTGAGAACGCGCGCCTTGCTCGTGCGGCGCAACAGGCGCTTCAGCGCGGCGATAAAGTTCAGGCGCTGGAATACGCTCAGCGTGCTGCACAGGCAGCACCGAACGATCCGCAGTTGTGGTTCCTGCTGGGGTATGCAGCTCGGTTAAATTCGCGATACCAGCAGTCCGTTGATGCCTACTCGCATGGTTTGAAGCTTAGCCCATCCTCGCTCGAAGGGCTCTCCGGTCTTGCGCAGTCCTACTCGGCGATGGGAAAGAACGACGATGCGGAGCGGTTGTTGAAGCAGGTGCTTGCCGCCGATCCGCGGCGTGCGAACGATGCGCTTGTGCTTGGCGATCTTTACATGCGTTCAGGTAATTACGACTCGGCCCTCGATGCTCTGAGCCGCGCAGAACGCTATCACCCTGACGCGCGATCAGAATTGCTGATGGCGATTTGCTATGAGCACGAGAAAAAGCTGGACCTGGCGAACCAGTATCTTGAAGCGGCCAAGAAGCGCGCTCCTGACAATCCTGAAGTGCAGCGGTCCATGGCTGGATATTTTCGCCAGGTCGGTAAATATCCAGAGGCCATCGCAGCTCTGAAATCAATTCGCAATCCCAAGCCCGACATTACGGCGGAGCTTGCCTATACATATCAGCTCGATGGCAAGCTCAAGGAATCTGCGGATTTGTATGCAGTAGCGGCCGATAAGCTACCCAAAGACCTGGGACTGCAGCTATCGGCGGCGCAGGCGCAGGTGGGAGCCGGGGCGTTTGATCGAGCCCAATCGTATTTGAAGCGGGCAGAGCAGATTGACAGTAACTCTTACCGGATGCACGCAATTCGCGGCGAAATAGACCGGATTCAAGACAAGGAAAGTGAGGCTGTCAACGAATACAAGGCTGCAATTGCCAATTTGCCCGCCGAGCCCGCGGAGGGTCCGCTCTACGGGATTCAGCTTCATATGGATCTGTCGGAGCTTTATCGGGCGCAGCGCGATGAGGCTGCGGCACGGCATGAGGTCGAGGTTGCTCAGACAGAGATAGGCAAAATCAACGAGCAGGGTCCGAGCAGGGCGCCCTTTCTGCGTCTGCGCGCGCAGATCAAATTGGCATCGGGCGATTTAGACGGTGCTCTCGCAGATGTAAAGGAGGCGCTGGTCCTTGATGCGAATGATCCGAACGGGTTGCAGCTGAACGGCGACGTGCTGATGAAGCTGGGGCGAACCGAAGAGGCCATCGCAACCTATAAGAAGATTCTGCAAATTGATTCGAACGAATCGGTTTGCCCTCGCTTCTCTTGGCTATGCATCGCGTGCAGCGGGCAAAGATGCGGATGCGGAGAAGTACTTTCAGCGCCTCGCGCAGGTGGACCCCAAGCTGTACGTACCTCATCTGGCACTCGGGGATCTATACACTGCGCGAAAGCGTTTCAAACCTGCCCAGGCCGCTTATGAGAAAGCGTTTGATCTGGATCCGAAGAACGCATTGGTTGTGGCCGGCGGCATGAATGCAGCAATTGAGGCGCATGATTTGCAGACAGCCGGAAAATGGCTTGGTCGCTCCACACCAGAGATGGCGCAGGAACCACTCCTGCTGCGCGAAGAGGAGCGGTATTTCGCGTTCAAAGGCGATTATCGGCAATCGGAGCAGATCGGCCAGGAGGCGATGAAGGAGTTGCCGCACGACCGCGATGTGGTTGTCTATCTCGGGTACGACTTGCTGCATCTTGAGAAGTGGGATGAGTTGCTCGCGCTAACGAAGCAATACGAGAATGTTCTGCCCAAAGAACCTGATATTCCGCTTCTGATGGGCTATGTTCACAAGCATAAAGGCGAATCGCAGCAAGCCGAGGAGGACTTTACCGAGGCGCTCAAACGCGATCCGAACGTGGAGACGGCTTATGTAAACCGCGGGTATATGCGCAACGATCTGCATAAACCGGACGCAGCTGCGACAGACTTCGAAGCGGCACTCAAGCGAGATCCCAAAGACGGCGAAGCGCATCTTGGACTTGCGTACTCCGATCTTGACCTACATCGAGCCGGCGGCGGCAATTCGCCACGCGGACATGGCGAAACACCTGATGGGCGACTCAAAGGACGTTCATGTCATTTGCGCGACGGCGTACGGCCGTGAGGACATGCTGGCGAAAGCGGCGCAGGAATACAAGGCGGCACTGACCTTTGCGCCAGATGACCCAGACTCTTCATTTCGGTTTAGCCAACACGCTCTTTTCGGCGCGACAGTATCACGAAGCCATTCACGAATTAGAGAACGCACAACGTTTCTCGCCGAACAGACCCGAGTATCTCTGCTCTGCTGGCGCGTTCTTATGCAAACCTGGACGATCGCGACCAGACTTATCATTACGTGCAACTCGCGGAACAACAGGCCGCGGAAGCCCCACCAACGCCCGGCCCCTTCGGGCAATCGGTAGATGAGTGCAACACTTGTTTCGACCGGCGAAGCCCTGAGCGCGGTGGGCGATCAGAAGGCCGCGATGGAGCGTTTTCGTAAGGCGCTTCAGCTGCCGCACGGCAATCGAGTAGATGTGCGGCTCGCGATTGCGCAGACCATGGCTGACCAAGGTCATGACGACGATGCTCAAAGAGAGATTGCCCTTGCGTTGATGGAGGCCACGGCCGGCGACGCGCTGCCTCCGAGCGGCGGCCAGTACATTGAAGCTGCGGATATTTTCCGCTCCATCCACGACTATCGGTTATCGCAGACCTACATTCAACATGCGAAGGCGGCAGGTGCGCCAGATACTCAGGTGCGCATCGGACTCGCAAACAATTACCTCGCGCTCGGAGAAACGACCAAAGCCAATGCCCAACTTGCAGCCATCAAAGTGGAGGCAGACAGCACCCCTGATTATCAATATCTGCTGGCTCAGGCGAATCTCTACCGCCAGGAACATCACAATGTACAGGCGCTAACTTCGTTTGCGATGGCGTCCAATGCCGAAGGCGAAGATCAAACTGCCACAACCAGCCTGCTGGAAGCAGCCGCTAATGAGGGCCTTCGCGTCACTCCCACTGTGAGCGTGCTCTCGGAATTCTCGATCCAGCCGATTTTTGAGGACTCGACCGTATACGTGCTCGATTCGAAACTGGATGCACCCTTTGCAGTTCCAAGCTCGGACGTTTCGCTTCTTCCGCCGCCGCGCTCTTCTCTGCAGACAGAATCGACGAATGCCTTCCATCTCCATGTTGGAAAACTTCCGACGCCGGGTGGGTTCTTTCAAGTGCGCAACATGCGCGGTCAAATCTCAGTGCCCGCCACAAACTCCATTGTGAACAGGGATACCACGGACTACACGCTTAATTTTGCCCTGAATCCAACTGTATCTTTCGGAGCCAATGCGATCACTTTCAGCGGCGGGATCCAGACGACGATTCGCCGAGACTCGGTTGCACCTGCCGAACTGAATCAGAATCTCTTTCGGACGTTCATCTACATGAACACGAGTTCGTTCTTCAACGCCATATCTGCAAGCGGCTACCTCATTCGCGAGAGCGGTCCATTTACAGAGACGAACGAACACTCTCGAGGACTGACCGGAGCTATCGATTTCAGAGTAGGCGCCCCCTGGGGAAAGACGGCTCTTCTTACAGGATGGGGGGCCAACGACCAGCTGTTTACACCCGTGAATTATGAGGACTTCTACACGTCGTCGTACATCGGGCTGGAGCATCGATTCTCAGACCGCCTGCTGCTGCGAGGCATGATCGAGGATGTTCGCGCCTGGCGCGTGGTTGGCGGCGCAGATGCCATCGCGCAGAACGTACGTCCGGCTTTCTCAGTTGATTTCACGCCGAGACGGAACTGGAATTTCCAGGCATCGACGGCTTTTTCGAGCACGCGAAGCTACCACGTTTACGATGCGACCCAAAACGGATTCTCTCTTTCCTACGCACGGCCGTTCAAGCGCAAGTTTCATGATGATTCCGGATCGGTTGTGCTGCAATACCCGATTCGATTTACTGCCGGCTTTCAGGAAGAGACATTCTTCAATTTTTCCGGTGGTCAGAACCAGCAATATAGACCGTTCGTTCAAATCAGCATTTTCTAAGGCCGGTATTGATGAAGATTTGTCTAGTGGCAACGTTCCCTCCGAGTGGCAGGCAGTTGAACGAATACGCCTTCCACATCGCGAAGGAACTCAACAACCATACAGATGTCGATCTGACCATTCTGGCCGACGAGCTGACTAGTTATGACTTTGCAACGGACAAGAATGGGGAGTCGCTGAAGATCGATTCGAAGGGCGAGCTACCCGGGTTTAAAGTGATTCGCTGCTGGAAGTTCGGCACGCTCTCCACGCCCTGGCGTCTTCTGAGCACAATTCGCAAATTGCAGCCGGATGTGGTCTGGTTCAACCTTGTCTTTTCGAGCTTTGCGACACCTGAAAACCCGTTTGCCGCGTTTGCCGGACTGAGTGCGCCGGCGCTGGTGCGCGCTGCGGGCTTTTACACGCACATCACGCTGCACCACATCATCGAACACGTCGATTTTGCGGCGGCCGGTGTGCGCCGTGAACGTCTTTACCGCATGGGCACCGATTTCGCGACCCGTGCACTGCTGCGCGCAAATTCAGTTTCTGTCTTGTTACCTGGGTATCGCAAGACTCTGGTCAAGAAATATTCAGCGCAGAATGTCCTGCTCGGAACGCACGGGACGTTTGCCTCGGCCCCCACTCCGCCCGACTTCAGCAAGCGGGGCAATCCCCATCAGCGCATACTCGCCATCGGACATTGGGGAACCTACAAACGTCTTGAGACGCTGATGGAAGCATTCCCGATGATCCTCGAGAAGGTTCCGACTGCGCAGCTTGTCGTAGCCGGCGCGAATCATCACACACGCGCAGGATACTGGGAATCCATTCGCGACTTACAGCCTAAAAGCCTTCCCATCGAGTTTCTCGGGTATGTTGCGGAAGACGACATTCCGGAATTGTTTCAATCAACGTCCGTCCTTGTGTTGCCATACGATTCGGCAACGGGATCGAGCGGCCCTGCCCATCAAGCCTGCGAGTATGGTGTGCCCATCGTGTGTGCAGACATTCCGGACTTTCGCGGAATGGTCACCGACGAAGGCATGGCCGTGCGCTTTTACAAAACCGGAAATGCCCACGATCTTGCAGATCAGATTATCCGCATCCTCCGCTCGCCGGAACTGGAGGAGAGGATGGCGGAACAGAACTTCGCGGCGGGCGTTCAAATGACCATGACGAATGTGATTGGGAGCTATCTCCGCTGGTTTCGTCTTCACCAGGCCAAGAAAGCAATATCCGGAGATGGCGCACGCATTGGATCGCGTATTCCGCGGCGGAACGGAGGTGCACCGTCGCCGAGATGGAGCCTGGACCCAGGAATCTTTCTCAAGCACGAGGATGGCGCAGTTCCTCACCTGGTAGCCCAGGACGCGGACGACTTTCCTGGGATCGACAGCGAGACATCGATAGGCAACGAGGCTGATTCTTCCGAGAAGCTCCGCCCTTGATGACTCCGTGAGCGGCACCCCTGTCTGCATGAGGCCGAGATTGTTGGGGATCTTGCCGATACGACAATTTACCCGATCGAGGCATCCCAGCGTCCACCAAATGTCATCCAAACTAATGCTGACATGCAGGCATTAACAACCTGGAAATAGATTATCGGTCATTGGACCCGGTATAGATCGCGAAGAAGTCGGGAAGAGCCTACCCATCGGATCATCTGACGCCGCAACTGGAGTATGCGCCGCTAGATGTCTGCGATCTATCCCATAAGACCTGTGCTCCTTGGTAAAGTGCTTTCGGTTTTGTGCTGATTCAGGCCCTCGGAAAGAAATGGAGAGTACCTTGCAGACTGTGCATTCAACCGGGCAAATCTCTACTCCTTTTCTCGTCTCTATCTTCGCTCTTGTGTGCTCTGTGTGTTCGGGATGCGCTCTTTTTGTGGGAAGCAACATTCTGAAGGCTCCAACGATCACAATTTCGGCAAGTCCCTCTACGGTGGCCGTGGCGCAGACGGCCTTACTTACTGTCACCGCGGTCGATGCCGTCCAGGTAACTGTCACGGGAAGTGACGGCACAACGTTTAACCTCGCCAAGAGCGGCGGGATTCAGGCGGTGAAGCCTTCAACAACCACGACGTACACTGCGGTTGCAACGAACAGCAAGGGCAACGCCTCAGCGACCGCAACGATTACGGTTTCTCAGACTCAACCGACAGTGAACATCACGGCAACTCCACCGACGATCACTGACGGCGCTTCTTCGACTCTGGCAGTCACCGCAACGAACGCAACGCAAGTCACGGTCACCGGAACGGATGGCAGTTCCTACACATTGCAACCGGCAGGCGGAACGCAATCGGTGACGCCGAGCGCAACTGTAACTTACACGGCAACAGCCACCGGTGCTGCGGGCAGCGTCACGGCGACCGTGACAGTCACGGTTGAGCCGGCAGCTACGCTGCAGTCCATCAAGCACGTGATTTTTATGCTTCAGGAAAATCACTCCTTCGATAACTACTTCGGCATGCTGAATCCGTATCGCAAGGCCAATGTCTGGAATATTGGCGATGACGGCACCGACTATGAAGTGGACGGCATCGACGACAAGCTTGGCTCGATCAGCAATACCGACGATGAAGGTACCGCGTACCCGCTTTTCAAGCTTACGAGCACCTGCATCGACGACGAGAGCTCCGATTGGCTTTCAAGTTATGGCGACGTCAATCGGTATGACTTCACGGCAACACGCCTCATCGCAATGGACGGGTTTGTGCATAACGCCGGGGGATATGCAAAGAGCTGTGCCGCAGCCGGAGCGACGTGTTCAGGAACCTTCACCGATCTTACCGGTCAACGCGCGATGGGCTACTATGATGAGACTTATCTGAACTACTACTACTACATGGCCTCTCAGTTTGCCTTATCGGATCGGTGGTTCTCACCGGTCGCAACCAAGAGCATCGGTAATCGCATTGCCACATTTACAGGCGGGACAACGCAAGGTCTTGTCAGGGATCCTGGAGGCAATGATCACCTTCCGCAACTGGATATCCCGAGCATTTTTCAGGAACTTCAGCAGGCAAATGTTTCATGGAAGATCTATTACACGGTCACGCAGGGCCTGTGCCTCACGGGGGACGACTGCAATGGCTCCTCTAACGCCAATTTCCCTGCAACGGATTTCACGACGCTGAGCTATTCGACCCAATTCTTATATGAAAACCCGACTGGCGCTGCCTGCACTCCGCCTCTGCAGTCGTCCAGCGTGGTTGGCGACTCGACAGATTCATTCTGTATCGACACAAGCCACATCGCTCCAATCTTGACATACTTCACAGATCTTACAAATGGCACGCTCCCCAGTTTTGCTTTTATTGAAGCTGGTTACGGCAATAATGACGAACATCCCGGCTCAGGACAATCGATCCTGGCAGGACAGGCCCAGGTAGCAAATATCATCAATTCATTCATGGCGAGTTCGTCATGGACCGACTCCGTTTTCTTCTTCAGTTACGACGAGGGAGGCGGACCTTATGATCATGTGCCACCAGTGCCGGGCCACTCAAACGACTACACCGATACGACCCTTGGATCGATCGCCGACATATCGCAGATTGCTGTAAATCCAGATCAGTACAATCCATGCGTGCCGGTTGGGGGAACGCCAACAACCCATTGCGATCTTTCTGCGACTGATCCCGGCGCAAATCCGGCAGACGCCGCAGCGGCCCAGGGGTTCGCTGCGCAGCTAGGATTTCGGTTGCCGAATTTCGTCATCTCGCCATTCACGCGGCGTCATTATGTGTCGCACACACCGATGGACCACACAGCAGTTATTAAGTTTGTTGAGAACCGTTTCATTGGTAGTTCGGCGCACCTGACCGCTCGGGATGCCGCACAACCAAATCTGCTGGAGTTCTTCGACTTCAACAAAGTTCCATGGCAGACGCCACCGACACCACCCGTACCAGTTTCGGCGAGCTCCTTCGCGGCTGATCCTTGTACGCCGACTAGTTTTTCGCCGCCAGCAGCTCCAGCAAACAAGGCGAGGAATGCCGCGCAATGAATACCTGGCGAGTCCAAATCGCCTGGACGCCGATCAGTAAGCGGTCACATTGTTTGCGAGGTAGCGCGTTCCGTCATATTCCGCCGCCACGCGCACGCGCTGGCCGGGACGGACGTCCGGCATGGAGGCCAGGCTGCTGGAATTGAAGTTGATCTGATAGCTCTGATTGTTGGTTGGATCAAGCAACACCATCGTACCGGTGTGCATATCCAGGGAGATCAGATTTCCGCTGAAGACGAATTCCGCACCTGGAGTCGCCAACACCGTGACCTTGGTGACAGTGCCGTGTCCCTTGCCGTCGGGCTCGAAATCGACGGACACGAGGGTTCCCCTTTGCAAGTCGGAAGGACCCGATTGCGATGCAGCAAAGCTCGCCTGTCCTTTGCGAGCAAAACTGGCGTCGCTGGATACTTTGAAGCGGACAGGTTCTCCACCCTGGCCACCAGCCAGTTCCAGATCACCTGTTGAAGGACTGAAACTCAGGACCTCGCCGCGGTAGGCGCCCGGGTGTAGTTGAGAGAGGATATGCACGCTCAGGGCGAATACGGAGGTTCCATCGAGCGTTGTCTGTACTGAGGCGTGATTGGCAGGCCGCAAATCGAGCAATGGGATCTTCTTGCCGTCCAGAAAGACTTGCGTTCTCTCATCGAAGAGGATCGTGATTGGTTTTTCCCCGACGATTTTCAGTGTAAAGCGGTCCAGGACTGGATCGACGTCATGGATGGCACCGCCCAGGATGGTGCTTTTTCCGCGTGGCAGAGATGGTATTGCTGATACGTCGCCGTGTGCATTAACCACGTCAAGGTCGGAGTCGACCGCGTTGGTGCCTGCTGCTTGTGGGCGTAGTATTCCTGCGGACACAAGAACAAACAAGCCCACAAGAGCGAATTCAGAGGCTCTCTTCATTGTCTAACACCTGCAGATTTCTATATTCCCAGACAGTTGCTTGGATGAGATTAAGGGGCAATTCGTGGTCTCGCAGCCAAAGATCCCCGATCAAAAATCCCTCCATGTGGCAGAGCAACACGCGCGAGGATTGAGCATCTAACGAAATGTACAGATATCTTCCGACCCAATCCTGGTCGAGGTTTAAAGGCACGGCAGGAGAGTTCGTTGCAATATTCATATTCCAAGATAATTGCCTATATTGCTCTTGCCGCCGGGTCAGGGCTGTCGCTCGTGTGGGCGAGCGAAGGAACAGTAATCAAGATTCCCAGACGCAGTGAGTTGACACCGGTACAGCGTCTGAATCGTGATGGCGTCAAGGCCATTGAGAAACATGAGTACAAAAGCGCTGAATCGCTCTTTTACAAGGCATATCTATATGATCCCGCCGATCCCTTCACGCTAAACAATCTTGGCTATGTATCTGAGTTAGAAGGCGAACTCGATCGCGCCAACCAGTTCTACCAGCTGGCGTCGGAACAGGGGTCGAATGCAACCATCGACCTGAGCAATGCGAAGCATCTTGAGGGCAAGCCAATGCGCGATGCATTGATCAACCTGAAGGATGCGCAGATGCGCGTGAACCAGGTGAACATTCAGGCGATGCGTTTACTCGCGCAGAATCGTGGATTTGAGGCGATTGCGCTGCTCAAGCAGGTTCTTCCTCTTGATCCGCGAAATGCATTCACACTCAATAACCTTGGTGTCGCAAGTGAGGCAACGGGCGACCTGGACGGCGCGATTCGCTACTATCGTGCGGCCGCAGCATTGAACTCTCCAGAACCGGCGGCGGTAACTCTGGACCAGAGCTGGCGCGACAAGTCCGTGAGCGAGATGGCGGCAGCGAGCGCGAGGCGTCTTGAAAAGCGCATCCGCAACGGCGGCCCGGTTGAGGCGCAAGCGGAGATGTACACGATCCACGGAGTTTTTGAGGTAAACCAGAACAACTGGGCCTCAGCTCGCAAGGATTTTCTTCGTGCCTACTCGCTCGATCCGACGAGCGCCTTCACGCTGAACAATCTGGGGTATGTTTCGGAAAAGGACGGCGACCTCGAATCAGCGCAGTTTTACTACGAAAAGGCCACGCGTGCCGACAATGCGGGAACACGTGTTGGCTTTGCGACCCAGCTATCTGCCGAGGGCAGAAGTCTTGACTCCGTTGCGACCGACAGCAATGACAAGGTCGATGATGCGCTTGAGATTTACAGCCGGCAGAGACAACGGCAGACCGGTCCGGTCGAGTTGACTCCACGTGGGGATTCCGGTGCGACTCCCAACCAGCCTCCGGAGACGCCGAAGCCCGCGCCTCCGCAATCGCCTGCTACAGCGCCGCAGTTGCCGCAGCAGCAAGCACCTCAACCGCACTAATCGAGCCATCGCCAAATGACAACAAAGAATTGCACGCAAACTCTCGCACATCAGTCGCTGACACTTCTCTCTCGCCTTGTGCTTCCGCCGAGGCAAGCGGGATGCATCGACAAAACATTCACCGCAGATCTGACGAAAGAGGTCGTTGAACTTTCACGTCCTGAATTCGACTGCCTGGTCGCGTTAGCTGACACCAATCATGTTCTCGTGCGTGGGCTAGAGGCTTTTAGAGAGATCGCGATTCAAGCAGGAGATGCGACTCATGCTTCGTGGGCTGAGGTTTGCCTTTCTGCCGAGCGGGCGCGCATTAACGTGGCGCTCTCGCATCTTTCAATGATTTGCGATTCTTTCACCCGCAATCAACTCCGGGTTGCGGTGATCAAGTCTCTCGATCACTATCCCGACCTCGGCAGTGACCTTGACCTTTACACCAATGCAAAGCCCGAAGAAGTTATCCAGCTCATGGAGAAGGAATTCGGAGCCCGCCCCGCATCGCGAAGCCTGGGCGATCGGATGGCCTGCAAATGGAATTTCATGGTTCCGAGATTGCCGGAACTTGTCGAAATCCACATCGGCCGGCTTGGACAGATGGGAGAGCAGTTCGCGATTGCGGATTCATTGCTCGACCGGACGCGATGCATCTCCATTGGCGACTTGCAGTTTCGCGTTCCATCGATCTCCGATCGGCTGTTGGTCTCGACCCTGCAGCGGATGTACCGCCACTTCTATTTTCGCCTTTGCGACATTGTGGACAGCGCACTGCTGGTCGAATCGGGAAGTATCGACTACGACGATCTGTACGTGGCCGCAGCAACCGCTGGCATATGGGAAGGCGTGACGACCTATCTGGCAATCGTTTCGGATTATGTGCAGCGTTATCGCGGTGTTCCCCTGGACATTCCGACTTGGGTGATGACAGCAGCCCGCTTCAGCGGCAAAGAAGTTTATTTCGCGAGAGACTTCCTGCGCGTACCAATCCTGCCGCAGTCGGCGAAACTCTACGGATCGCAGTTGGCGAGAGTCATTCGGCGGCGGCAATTCGTAAGCGGAGCACGTTTGAGTCTTCTGCCATGGCTCGCAACCGCGGCGCTTGTAGGACAGAAGATCACGGGAAGTGACAAGGGAATCTGGTGAGGTTTCTTCATCTCGGGCCATGTAAGGAAAGCGCCGGAGCTATGAGGTCTTCTTAAGTTGATAGCGATTCTTTGGTTCGACTAATCAGGAGAGGGGGGCCGGAGGCCTCATTTACACCGGCGGAGCTTATGGGTGACTTTGAACCAAGAACACGAAAAACGGGCTCGAAACTCAGGCCGTTCTCAAGCGGCCTGGGTAGCACAACCCGGCAGGCAGATCTTTACAACTCCTCATCGCTGGCTATCGATGTGTTGGACCACGATGCTGAAGAGGCACATCCTCTTTATCTTGTGCACCCGCGTCCGATGCCGAAACCAACCGTTCCCTTAAAAGTAAGTGTGCCGACATTCGGCAACCTGGACACGGCACTTGCAGAACGGAGTCCGCAGGTCGCGGATTGTATCGGCGATCTTTCATGCTGGGGTGATCGGCCTCGTACTTTGGTTGGGCATGAGGATTCATCCGGTGATCGTCCCCGAAACCACGACGACGCATGTGGACTTCAAGCTTTTTGCGCCCGCTCCGCCGCCCCCGAAGATTTTGCCGGTGGCTGCGAAGGTAGGTGGCGGCGGTGGCGGCGGTGATCACACGCCGATTCCGCCGACGAAAGGCAAAGCGCCAGAGGTTGCAAAAGTACAAATGAATGCCCCGCAACTGGCCCGACTCGAGCGGCCGAAGCTTGCGGTTGAGCCGACGGAGCAGGTGAAGATTCCGGATAATCCGAAGATGATGAATTTCGGGATCAGCAGTTCACCGCAGATCGCACTTGCCTCACAGGGGAACGGAAGTGGCTCAGGGTTTGGAAGCGGGCTGGGCGGCGGTCTCGGCTCGGGTCATGGAATCGGCGCCGGACCAGGAAACGGTGGAGGGTACGGTGGCGGACTGATGAATGTGGGGGGTGGGGTGAGTGCACCGGCTGTGATCCACTCTGTGCAGCCCGAATTCTCGGAACAGGCACGGTCGGCTAGTCTTCAGGGCACTGTTTCTCTTCAGCTGATCGTTGATGCGGAAGGCAATCCCCAGAACATCCGGGTTACCCGGCATCTTGGAATGGGTCTGGACGAGAAAGCAGTGGAGGCAGTGCGGCAATACAAATTCAGACCGGCTATGTATCAAGGCCATCCCGTCGCTGTTCAGATCGTGGTGGATATCGATTTCCATCTTCACTAGAGAGAGTTTGATCTCACTGCACTACGAAAATTCTTAGACCTCTTTAATCAATTGGGCACGGCGCGAGCCGTGCCTTTTTGGCGATGGGCACCTCGTCCCATTGACGTCAACGCCCTTCCTGGCTCCATCTTCGCAGTTCCATCTTTATCCCACTCGCTGTTCACATCCAGCAGAATCGGTTTCTGCAAGGGAGAAGGAGGTGCACACGAGACACGATGGGTGTCTCAGTGTAGCGCTGCAACGCCGCATGCCGTTGAGCGACTATTCGGATTGTAAAGCTACGGATTCGAGGTCGGCTAGCTCCCTTGGCGGTCTGATCGACGACGGCGGGTTTAGCGTAGTAGCCACGGCGTGTTCTCACTGTAAGTTTGCCGTGATGGGGAGCATAAACCTCGACGTGCACGACTCGATATCCACCCAGACTGGCTGGCTTTGTCGAGTGATATCCGACGGTGTATTGATTGCGGATATCTTCGGCCACTTCGGACGCGATCTTGTCAACCTCTCCGAGTGATCGTGGAAAATAGGCGATACCGCCGGTGTCATCGGAGAGCGTCTGCAGCGCTTCGTGAGCGCGCCCAGCCTCTCTCGGGCTGGAGTCGTAGAGCAATCCGATGGTGTAAACGACCGGGCCACCAAGATTCTGAACTCTGCGGATGGCCTCCCGCTCATTCAACCTCGACGCATTGTCTGCTCCGTCCGAAACAATGAGTAGGACCTGCTTCTCGAAGTTTGCATGTTTGGCCAGCTCATCGGCAGAAGCGGCTACCGCGTCGTAGAGGGCGGTAGTTCCGCGCGTATCGAAATGCGCGAGGCCCCGATGAAGCGCAACGAGGTTTGAGGTGAAGCCCTGGTCGAGATAAGCATGATCATTGAAGTTAACGATGAATGCGGAGTCCTTGGGGTTTGATTCGCGCAACAGGTTCATCGCAGCCTCATTCACGGCGGTACGCTTGTCGCGCATGGAGCCGGAGTTGTCGACAAGAATCCCCATGGAAACGGGTAGATCCTGATGTCTGAAGGAACTGGTGCGCTGCGGCACGTTGTCTTCCCACACCCGAAAATCGTTCCGTGTAAGGTCTTCGACGGGACGCCCCTTTCTCGTCGATCACGGTGCAGTTAAGAAGCACTTCATCGACATTTTCATGGAGGGTATAAACCCCGTTCTTTGACTTTTCAAGTTCCGATCCGCGCGTCGGAACATTGGGAGGGGCCAGGCTCGCTTCAGGAGCTTCCACATCAGGCGAAGGCACCGGGTCACGATCCACACTCAGGCTGGGTTGGATCTCTGGCCGCCTGGGATCAGTCGGGTTGAGCGGAAGGGTCGCAGCCCGCGGACTACCAGCGGACTGTTGCGGGGGCGTTACCTGTGCCGCCAAAGACGGGACAGGCAGCAGCGCAATTGCAGTCACAAACAGGCTTGCCCATCGGGATGGTCTAGCCAACATTCGGTTCAACCCGGGCATAGCGCGACTCTCTTGTCTGCGAAATCGCATCTGGTATTTAGATGCGCTCAAGAGCGATCCCGGCCACTAGGCAGACTGTTATGACGTTAATTTCCACGCAAAATCGTTCAACCTTCGCGATCTCAGTGCAGGAAAAGCCGAATGGCGCCGACGATTTTTGATTAAAAAGTAAATCGAACGCCCACCTGTGCGGCGAAAGGGATGCCGACCGTAGTGCCAGGGCCGAAGAAATCACCAAGACCTCCCGAGGGAACACTCAACTGATTTGGACTGTTGATGGGCTGGGTCGATGTGCAGGTGGCGTCGGAACAGATATCCATGATGTTGCCGGACTCTGCTTGATCGGCGGGGACGGGTAGAGACGCGATATTTGTCACGTAGTTGGCGCCGGGGTTATTGCGATTGAAGAGATTGAAAAATTCAGCGAAGGGAATGAGCGCATTGCTGTCACCGAGTTTAATGGGACGGCTGACACGGACGTCGGCTTGAATGTATGGAGTGCCACGAAACTGGTCGAGCGCAGTTGGAACACCGTTGATCTGGATGCGGCCCGAACTATCGGCCGTGGTGATGGTGAAGGGTCGGGCACTCTCGGCCTGCATGAGGGTGCTTAATTCCACTCCACCTGGGGATCGCCAGGTTCCTGCCAGAACGAAACGATGGCGGACATCCTCCCCGGAGGGCCGTAATCGCCGGGTCCGAACGGATCGAGGGGATTACACACGCCGTTGACATAATCGGAGAGCTCACCGAGAACGCAGCCCCAGGTTTTGGCACTGGCGAATGTGTAGTTCGCAACGAGGGTGAGCTTTCGTGAGATCTCACCTTGCACGTGAAGCATCAGTGCGTTGTAACTGGAGCGATTGTCGGAGTGAAACACGTTCATATCCGGCACAAACGAAGCCTGGTCAGGATCGGAAGGCGACAATAGCGGAGTGAACAGGTTTGTGCCGCCAGTATAACTGTAAGCGCGATACCCATTGTTTCCCTGCTCGTGGGTGTAGTCCGCGCTGAGAGACCAGCCGGCGCTGAAGGAATGCTCGACGCCGCCGGTGATGTGGATCGCGTAGGGAGTCTTGTAGTTTGCGCCGATGAGGTTCCCGCTTCCACCGGATGCGGAACCAGGAACACAGCCGCTGTTTTCCTCGCTGCCGGGATTTGCGATGGGATCCATGCAGGGACCAGGAGCGGTGTTTACAGCCTGGAACGCCGTGGCCCAACCGGTCTGTGCCAGGTCATCGGCGTACAGTCCAAACCCGGCCCGCAAGACGGTATTTGCCGCCTGCACCAGGAGCAAACGAAAAGCCGAACCGCGGTCCGAATTGTTTGCGATCATCGTGAGGCGCATCGGTGACAAGCGGAACATTGAGGGCTTCGAGGGTGATGTAGGCGGGATTCTCCCGCTGTGTACGACCCGACCCATTAAGTAACCCGAAGGTAGCACCGTACCGCAGTCCGTAGTTCACAGTGAGGCTTTTTGTTATGCGCAGGGAATCCTCGGCATACATCGCGAGACGCTGCACATCCTGCGAGAAGCCTCCGCCAAGGTTCGTGGTGGAAGCACCGGCCTGCATGTCCGCAGAGAACTGGGACAGGTTTTCTCCGCTGGCTGTGTAGTAATCCGGGTTTTGCGTGAACTGATAGAGAGTCTCGTCGTTGCTCGGAAACGATCCGCCGAGAACTGGTTCGTGAATGAAGTTGACACCGAATCTGATGGCATGACGGTCGCGCGCATTGGTGACGTCGTATCGGAGTTGATACTTTTGCTGATTGCGTTCAGACGGAAAGAACGTAATCGGCGTGGCAAACTGGTTGTCGCCGAATGTCTCGAATCCGGAGACTGTGAGTGCCGTCGAACTGAAGGGGAACGCCAGCGCGAATCCCAGATTTGAATTGCGTTGCTGGGTGAGATGCAAGCCACTCGCGCCAAAGACAATTCTTCCGAGCCAGGCGGGGCTGAAGATGAACTGATTGCTGAGCGCCAGGTCGAGATAGTTGTTGTGGGTCAACAAGCCGGTGGAGGGGAGAGTTCCCTGCTGAACAAGATTGTTGTGGGTCGTGTAGTTGTCAACAGAACTGCGCAGAAACCACGAAGACTTCGCGGACTGTGCCCAGTCGAAGCGGAGCGAGCCGAAGGCATCTCGAAACGGAATCGGCACATTTGCGGGAATGGAAATGGATGGAACGCCCGGAATCAAATCGGCGGCCGCGATTGCAGCGAGGGCAACGAATTGCTCACTGTTTGTGGGACTGTAGACGATGCTGGCATCCTCGTGGATCAGTTCGAGGGCAGTGAAAAACCACAGTCTTTTCGGCAGCACAGGCCCGCCGATTGCGGCGACATAGTTTTGGCGCGAGAACGGCTGCTTGGGATTAGGAGCAGGATTCTCGATGGGAAAACGCGCGTTGAGGCCGGCCGCGCGCTCGTAAAAAGCTGCATCGCCATGCCACTCGTCAGTTCCGCGCCTGGTTGTGATCACCACAGACCCGGCAGTGGTGCCGCCGGTATCTGCGTCTTCCTGGGCGGTACGAACGGCAAACTCCTGGATCGAATCGGGCGAGAAGTTCTGTAGAAATCCCCCGATGTAGTCGTCGGTATTATCGGCACCATCGACGGAGAGCTCGTTGTTCAAACCTGAGCTGCCCCCGGTGGAGACAGCGGTGATGCGCGCCTTGGTGGGGTCAGAGGGCTCGACGGGTTCAGTGCCCGGGGCAAGATAGGCTATATTGGCGAAACTCCGTTCAGCCAATGGAAGCGACTCGAGATCGCGCGCCGTAATCACTGCTCTGGTGGGTCTGGCTGGCAAGATCGATGGGCTGGGTGGCGATTGACGATCCCTGCGCGCGAACGCCGACAGCTGCCTGCACCGGGGCAAGCCGCAAGGTTATCGGTGATGTCGAGAATCGTGCTGACGTTGACGACAACATCGGCCGCCGCATCGGCAAATCCAGGCGCAATCGCAACAACGCGGTAATTTCCTGGCGCGAGGTCGTCAATGCGAAACGATCCACGGTTATCACTTCGAACAGAACGGCGCTCGGCCTCCATCGGAGCCCGAACGACGATCGTGGCGTCGGCGATCCTGGCCCCCGTCGCGTCCTGTAGCGATCCCCGCAGAGATCCACCGACATTTTGGCCGAGCGCTGTTACTGCAGCGAAAATGGTTACGAGATAGATGACAAGCTTTTTCATGAATTCCCGAGACCGCAGAACGAGAGGCGGTCCACGCCGTTTCTTTGGATTTTCGCATAACCCCGAGGTGCCAGAGCATAAGAAAGGCATCCCTCCATTTTCTGTGCTTGGCTGGCTCCGGAAATCTTATAGGATGGCTGTTACATCATGGCGACTAAGCTTGGAATCGGGTTGCATATTTTTGCAGGACTGGCAATGTTATCTGCCGCATCAATGGCATCAGGCTTGGTCGCTTCGGATCCCGGCGTATCCCACGCGCTCGCGATCTCTCGCGCAGGTCGACTGTCGAATATCCACTATCAGCTCTCGTTTGTAATCAAGGAGCACCAGCCGACCGTTGAAGGGACAGAGATCTCTCTCCTTTGACAGTAAGACCGACGGGGATTTGCTAATCGACTATCGCGATGGTGTTCTGCATTCGGCGGAGTTGAACGGTCGTTCCATTCCGGCCCAGATCGAGAACGGGCACCTGAGGTTGGCGGCGAAAGATGGACAAAACACCGTCAAGCTGATATTCACCAGCAACGCGGCACCGGCGGGCAAAGCGATTACGCGCTATGAAGACAAGGACGACGGCAACGAATATTTCTACACGTTGTTTGTGCCGATGGATGCGAGCATGGCGTTCCCGTGCTTTGATCAGCCTGACCTGAAAGCAAAGTTCCACCTCGACGTCGAGCATCCTGCGCACTGGATCGTGATTGGGAATTCAGCGCCAACACCCATAGATGAAACGCATACTCGATTTGAAGAAACACGTCCCCATCAGCACATACCTGTTTGCCTTTGCGGCGGGACCTTTTGAGGCAGTCCGCGCAAAGAATGCAGGGGAACCGGCCATCTATGTGCGCAAGTCGCAAGCATCGCGTGCCCAGCAGGAGGCGCCGCAGGTGCAGCAGATGGCGGCGCGCGGCATCGCATACTTCTCCGAATTCTTTGCGCAACCGTTTCCCTTCCCTAAATATGATCTTGTTCTGATCCCCGGATTCCCTTTCGGCGGAATGGAGCATGCAGGCGCGACATTTCTGAACGAGGACGGCATTCTCTTCCGCTCCACTCCGACGCCCAGCGACTACTTCCGTCGCAACACACTCGTGCTGCACGAGACCTGCCATCAATGGTTTGGCGATCTTGTAACAATGCGGTGGTTTGACGATCTCTGGCTCAAAGAAGGCTTTGCGCAGTACATGGCCTATAAGGCGCTCGCGACGTTAGAGCCTGCGTCGAACCCATGGAAGCACTTCTATGATGACGTGAAGCCCCTTGCATATGGAATTGATGAGACGCTTGGCACAACACCCATCTATCAGGACATCCCCAATCTGAAGGATGCGAAGTCAGCCTACGGAGCGATCGTCTACCAGAAGGCGCCTGCGATTCTGAAGCAGCTGGAGTTTCGAATTGGCAGTGACGCGTTTCGCGAAGGCCTTCGCACATATCTGAGCGCCCACGCGTACGGAAATGCAGAGTGGAGCGACCTGATTGCCGCATTGAATCGGGCGATCTCGAAGGGAAAAGGTACGCCATCCGCAGCCTCAAGTAAGGAAAATCCCGATCTGAATGCGTGGGCGGCAGCTTGGATCAAGCGGCGTGGGATGCCGGAGATTGACGTCGCCTGGTCCTGCAACAATGGCAAGGTCGATCGGCTCACCCTGTCGCAGCATGACGTTTTGCCGGATGGGTTTGCGTGGCCGATCTCAACCCGGGTGATGTTGCACTACGGACACGAGGACAAAGCGAATCGCCTGTTGCGCGTCGACTGGAGCACAGCATCCGTCAATGTATCCCAAGCCAGGGGAGAGGCTTGTCCCGCCTTTGTATTCGCCAACGCCGGAGACGAGGCATATGGAAGGTTTCCGCTCGATCGAGCGAGCGAAGGGCAAGCATCAAGACAGATTGTTGCCATCCCGCCGGACAAGCAAGATCCTCTCCTCCGCGCCATGCTCTGGGGTGCGCTTTGGGACAATGTTCACCTGGCGAAATCTCCCCCGAGGGGCTACGTCGAATTGGCGCTCAAGTCGCTTCCAGTCGAAATTGATGAGGCCATGGCGCGCGTTCAAGGCGGCAGAATCTCGACAGCCATCCACTCCTGGATGAGCGATGACGCACGCAAAGCGGCTCTGCCGCGCGTGGAGTCGGTAATCGCAGATCGCATGTTCAATGCGCCGACGCTCGGCATGCGCATCGTCAGTTTCCGGACGTTCACCTCTATTTCCGAAACACCCGATGGCCTGCAGAAGGTGAAAGATCTTCTCGCCGGCAAAGCCGAGGTGCCCGGCATGACACTGAAGCGCCTTGACCGCTGGAATCTCGTAGGTCACCTGATCGCGATGAACGACCCCGAAGCCAGAAGCGATCTACGCGGCGGAACATGCGCATGACCAAAGCGGCGAAGGACTGAAATATGCGTATGCGGCCGAGGCAGCAACTCCATCTGCCGCCATGAAGGCACGCTATTTCGACGAATACCTCCACTCCGCGACAATCCAGGAAGACTGGATCACGCAAAGCCTCCGTCCCTTCAACTCGTGGAATCAGGCCGGACTCACACAGCAATACCTGGTGCAAGCCCTCGACGAACTCGAAAACATCAAGCAGCACCGAAAGATCTTTTTTCTCGGTGCATGGCTGGGCGCTTTCATGGGTGGACAAGACACGCTTGAGAACAGTGTGAATGCGCAGGCCGCAGTAAATACGTGGCTGACAGCCCACCGGATCGATCCAGATCTACGGCTCAAGATTCTCGAAGCAGTCGACCCGCTCAACCGGACAGTCCTGATTCGCAAGAACTATCCAAACTGATTTCGTCACGATCAGGTTGCTTACCGCTGCTAAAACTGCTCCATCATGCGCCAATTTGCTTTACAATCCCAATCAATCGCAATCTGATTGTTTTCCCCTCCGTAGAACAAAATTCTGCTTGCATTGGAGCACTGCCATGGTTGCCGGCCGACATTCTTTTGCCGCGTCACTTTCTCTGTTTTTTGCGATTCAGCTTGCAGCACAGCAGTTTCCTGCCACCATGCTCTCGGGGCTTCAGTGGCGCGATGTGGGGCCGATGCGAGGGGGGCGCACCTACGCCGTGGCCGGCAATGCGACGCAGCCCGACACCTTTTATATGGGGTCCGTGGGTGGAGGGGTTTGGAAGACGGAAAATTCCGGGCGCACCTGGTTTCCGATCGCTGACGATCCGAAGACCGGGATTCCGATTGGCTCCATCGGTGCGATTGCGGTGGCGCCATCGGATCCCAACATTGTTTATGTCGGCACGGGCGAGCCCGACATTCGCAGCCAGCATTCGTATGGCGTCGGGCTCTTCAAATCGACAGACGCCGGCAAGACATGGCATTCGATCGGACTCGCTGAAACGCGCCAGATTGGGAAGATCGTTGTCGATCCAGCTGATCCGAATCGGGTCTATGTCGCGGCACTTGGACATGTCTACGAAGCGAATCCGGAGCGAGGCGTTTATCGCTCGCTTGATGGCGGAGCGCATTGGAAGAAGATCCTGAACAACGCAAAGGATCCTGACAACGTGGGCGCCATCGATCTGGCACTCGATCCGCATGCCCCTCGAACAATCTATGCCTCACTCTGGGCGACGAGACGACCACCGTGGGCGGTGTATGCACCGTCGAATATGCCCGGATCAGGACTATACAAATCCATCGATGGCGGCGACACATGGCATCGGTTAACCGGTGGTCTTCCGGCTGATGACTATGTGGGCAAGATCGGCATTGCCATTGCGCCGAGCAATCCGAATCGCTTGTATGCAGTGGTGGATGATCTGGGAACAGCGATTGCACGGTCTTTTCGAAGCATCCCTGACGGCGAAAAAGGGCCGGAACCGAAACCCTCCGGTGGAATTTACCTGTCCGATGACGCAGGCGCGACGTGGAGGCTCGTGAATAACGAACAGCGTTTGTGGGGCCGCGGGTGGTACTTCGGACAGATCAGCGTGGATCCGACTAATCAAGATCGCGCCTATGACATCAATACGTCAACGTACATGACCCTCGACGCGGGCAAGACCTGGGTCCCGGTTAAGGGTGCGCCCGGCGGAGATGATTATCACCAGCTTTGGATTAATCCCAACGATGGAAACCGCATGGTTCTCTCGAGCGATCAGGGAACGGTAGTCTCGGTAGACGGCGCGAAGACGTGGAGCACATGGTACAACCAGCCGACTGCGCAGATTTATCACATCGCGGCCGATAACGGCTTCCCTTACTGGCTTTATGGCGCGCAACAGGATTCGGGCGCAGTGGGTGTCAGCACGTGGTCGCGCATGGGCGTCCTCGATTTCCGCAACTGGGAGCCAATTTGCGAGGCGGGAGAGAGCAGCACCGTGGTGCCGGATCCCGACGACGGCAATTTGCTATATGGCAATGGAGATCAGCGCTGCAACCGGGAATTGAACCTGCCTGCGCCCACGGGTGGCGAATTGCCCGCAGCCGATCCAAACGATCCCAACCGCAGGACGTGGACGCTGCCGCAAGTGTTTTCAGCCGCCGACAAGGCGCTCTATTATGCAAATCAATTTGTCTTCCGCACGCGCGACCGTGGCAAGACGTGGGCGAAGATCAGCCCGGATCTCACGCGGCTCCATCCCGACTTGCCTAAGACATTAGACGCAGTAACAGCAAAGGATATTGACGAGGTGATGACAGATCGTTTCGGCGTTGTGTACACCATTGGACCGTCACCGCTCGATGCGAAGGCCGTCTGGGTGGGCACGGACGACGGCCTGATTCACGTGACGCGCGACGATGGCGCAACGTGGAAGAATGTGACCCCGCCAGAGATGACTGCGTGGAGCAAGGTGTCACAAATTGAAGCCGGCCACTTCGACGTGGCGACTGCATACGCTTCCGTTGACCGCCACCGGTTAGCCGATGATCACCCCTATATCTATCGAACACACGACGGGGGAAAGACATGGAAGAACGTGGTGGAAGGCATTCCCGATGGCGCGTTTGTGAACTCGGTTAAAGAGGACACAACGCAGAAGGGTCTGCTCTACGCAGCTACCGAATTGCGCGTTTACGTCTCCTTCGACGACGGTGATCACTGGCAGCCATTGCAACTGAATATGCCGGTCACGTCGGTTCGCGACATCGTTGTGCACGGAGACGATCTGGCAGTAGCGACGTTTGGCCGCGGTTTCTGGGTGCTGGATCAGATGGCGGCATTGCGGCAGATTGCAGAACGCGGCAAAGAAATCGAGCGATCGTCGGCATTTCTGTTTGCTCCCGGAGAGACGACTGCTATTCACCAGGGCGGCCAGAACGGGACTCCATTGCCGCACGAGGAGCCGCAGGAGCTAAACCCACCAGCAGGCGTCGTCGCTTATTACTGGCTGAAGAGTGCGCCCAGCAGTCCGCTGAAACTGGAACTCATCGATGCGAGAGGCAAGGTGGATGTTTGCGTAGCAAGCGATACACCTGTGAAGCCGGTCGATACCGAGGCAATCAATGTTCAGGCGTACTGGCTACAACCAACGCCACCGCCATCGGGGGAGCCCGGCATGCATCGCGTGGCACTGAACGTTGTTGCTCAGCGCGGCTTCGGATTTGGCGGACGCGCGATTACGCTGCCTCCAGCGGACGCCTGCCATCCGGCGGGAACTCCGGCGCAAAAACCTTCGACGGCTCCGATGCGCCGGGGCCGGAGTGCGCCTGGACTGCAACCCGGGAACTACACCGTTCGCCTGACAGTTGACGGTAAGACACTGACGCAGCCGGTCACCATCAAACCCGATCCACGTCCGTTGCCGAAAGGTGCGGACGCTTCGCCTGATGATGATAGTGACGACCAGTGAAGGGTAGTCCGACAAGCACAATTCTTCGTCGTTCGATTCGCGCGGCAGTGGCGGAACACTCCGCCGCAGCAAGGTGGAAACAATTAAGATTCAGTCATTGTGGAACTTCATCGGAAAGCGGCGAAGCGTGTGGGGACCGCAGCCGTAATACTTTCACTTGCATTAGCGTCGGCCTTCGCGCAGTCCGATCCCGGGCAAGTCGCGTTTTCACTCGAACGCGAGGGCAAGCTGGCAGAAGCCGAAGCGGCATGGAGCGCACTGGCGAAGCAATATCCATCTAATCCGGAACCGCTGGCACACCTGGGTTTGATCGAATCGAAGCAGGAGCACTATCCCGAGGCGATCAAATTTTACCAACGGGCAATGGAGCTGAATCCGACGATGCCGGGACTACGGCTGAACCTGGGGATTGCTCTGTTCAAGGCGGGCGATTACCGCGAGACCATTGCAGATCTTGACCCATTGCTGAAGGCACAGCCCGATGATCAACGGCTGACGATTCTGATGGGTATGTCGCAGTATGGGCTCGATCATTTTGCCGAAGCCTCCTCGCTTTTGAAGCGAGCATCAGAGCAGGATCCACAGAATCTTACGCTCCTGCTGACACTGGCTCACAGCTGCCTGTTATCGAATCAATATCCATGCGTGCTTGACGCTTATCATCGACTGATCGCGTTAAATGCAGAGTCAGCCGAAGCAGACATGCTGGTGGGCGAGGCACTGGACGAGATGAAGGATCCGGAAGGTGCGATGAGGGAATTTCGCGCGGCGATTGCAGCGAATCCCAAAGAGCCGAACGTGCACTTTGGATTAGGCTACCTGCTTTGGACGAAGGGCCAGTACCCAGAGGCTGCGCAAGAATTTCAGTCGGAGCTTGCGAACGATCCACATCATTTGCAGGCGAAGCTTTACCTGGCGGACGCGGAGATGCAGATGAGCAAGATGGACGAAGCAAGGCCGCTGCTGGAAGAGATCGAGAAAGCAGATCCAAACATCGCAATGCAGCACCTTGACCTCGGCATCGTCTTTGCAGAAGAAGATCGCAAGCAGGATGCCAAAAGCGAGTTGGAAATGGCGGTGAAGCTTGCGCCGAAGAATGTGAACGCGCACTACCGGCTGGCGCGACTGTATCGTTCCATGGGAATGACGGCGCAGGCAAAGGCGGAGTTTGAGAAGGCAAGCGGTCTGAATAAAGCAGAAGACGAGCGGCTGCTGAAGATCATGTCGACAGTACCGTCCACGAAGGGGGCGTCCGGATCAACGAAAAGATCGCCAGATAACTAGCCAGGAATCGCGGGCGGCGATTCTATTGGTTGGGGTGTTGGTGATGGCGCCAATCCCAGTATTCCCTTTGCTCTTCCCTGCTGCGCTTTTTGAAGTCCTCATGGTGACGATGCGTGTCATTTTCCCAATGCTGGTAGTACACCGTTTCACCACCCCACGGATGGCGATCGTGGTAATAGGGATCATAGTATCCAGCGTGGACCGTGCAGCCGACGGCGAGGCCGGCGGCAAAGGTTAACAGCGCCAGTGAGACTGCCGATTGCTTCCCTATCGAGTGCATTTTATTCCTCTCTGTACGGATCCTCGTTCCATCCGATTTGTCGCTAGATGCCGAAACGTGCCTCAACGGTTGCATCGGGCTGGAGGGCGAGATCGCGGTATCTGCTCGCTAGCTCACCAGAATTCCGCACCAAAAAAATGGCCGGAGCGAAAGCTCCGGCCTGGTAGTGTGTGACACAAACCTAGTTAGAAATAGAGCTTTGCGCCGATCTGGATGATGCGCGGCTCGTGTGCCGTAGTGACCTGTCCGAAGTTGCCGTCTTCGAGCGAAGAATCAACGCTGTCGAAGTTGGTATGGTTGAACGCGTTGAAGTATTCTCCGCGTAATTGGAACCTGAGATGGTCGCCAATGTTGACGTTCTTCATGGTTGCAATGTCCCACTTTTGCACGCCGGGGCCAAGCAACGACCCAACGCGCTCATTGCCGAAGGTGCCTGTAGCATTCGCCTCGGCAAAGGACGAGGTTGAGAACCATTCTGCCAGGGTCTTGGTTTTTTGAATCCTGGCAGTCTGGTTGGGGCGGATCGCGATGTCTCCGTCCTGAATGAATCCCAGGCCATTGATTCCCGTTCCCGGCGCGCTTCCGGCCGCACAAACGCCACCGCTCACGACGCACGCAAACGGATCGATCTGCTGCGTAACAGTAAAGGACGAGCCGGAGACGAAGGAAGAAACACCGGAGATCTCCCAGCCACCCAGAATGTGCCCTTCAAAGCCGTGCTGAGATTTGAAGAACGGTAAGTCGTAGATGTAATTGACTTCGAGGATTTGCGGCGTATTCGTTGAAGACGGACCGTAATCCATTTTGAAATCGTAGCTGTTGGTTGCAGAGGTCCCGCGATCGTTTGAATTGGTGGTGAGATCCTTCGACCAGGTGTATGCGACACCCACCGTCAGACCTCGCGAATCGCGATGGCTGAGCGAGAACTGCAGTGAGTTGTAGTTGTTGGTAAAGAGCGGAGCCCTGTCGTGCATGTATCCGTACCCCAGGTAAGGACGGATTGCGTTCACATCGGCAGTTTTGATTGTTCGCTCTGGCGGAGACTGTCGGTTGACCCGCATCGAATTCGCCGAGCAGATGGCGAGCCAGATTCCCTACATACGCAACTTCGACGGTCGTCGTGGGCAGCAATTGCCGCTGGACGGACAGATTGTAGTTGGCGTAGTTGGGGACGAGGAACGTTGGAGTTCCCGTCACAGTCAGCGCGTTGGGACCATACGAAACGGCGTTCTGACCGGATGGGCTGTCGAAGGAAGTGTTGTTGATGGTCGTAGTCTGCAACAGAGGCGGATCCTGGAATGCGTTCTGCTCCCAGATGCCATTCAGCAGGCGGTCATAGAAAATTCCAAAGCCGCCACGGATGGACGTTAGTCCGCGGCCATCGGGATTATATGCAAAGCCGAGGCGCGGTCCGAAGTTAGTGTTCTTATTTGGGTTGACATGGCTGCCAAAAGGCGAGCAGGTTACCTGCGGAGAGATAGCCTGCGCCGCTGTGCATGCACGCGCCCTTGGGGAAGATGATCCCATTGGCATAGGTCGCCGGAATCAGCGATGTCTGGGTTGGGTCGAAGTTGCCAGAGCCTGGATCGATGACGGGCGCCTTTGTTGAGCTGTAGATCTGCGGATCGAAGTTGTTGAGCGTGTTTCTTACATCAGACGGCGACGGGAATGCGCTCCAACGAACGCCGAGGTTGATCGTCAGCTTTTTCGTGATCTTCCAATCGTCCTGAACATACGCTTCGCTATTGATGTAGTGGAGGTCAGGAATGATGTCGCGGCTGCCCTGTGAGTAGGTGACGCACGTTGCCGAGAAGGAAATCACCCCAGGTAGTTGAAAGAGAAGTTCGGGCCACCGGAGACCGCGTTCTCAGTCTTGATCATCTGCTGGAACTGGAATCCTGTGCGAATGGTGTGCTTTCCGAAGCTCATCGCGAGGTTGTCAAAGTAGGTTCGGTCGAGGTTGCGCTCTTTCCATGGAGCGGAGCCGGGAGAGAATCCCTGAACGCCGGTGATGGAGACAGCGGGCACGCGACCGTACGGATCCTGATAGGCCCAATTGTTTGTGAGCGCACTGTTGACGGTGGGTGAAGTTGCAAACTGCCCGGAAGCGATTGTCGAGTTGTAGGTACCCTGCGCGTAGACAAACTCGACTTCGTTGACGATTTTTGGCGAGATGCTCCATGTCAGATTGCCGACGACGTTCTTGCCTGGCGAATCGACGATCGTGTTGACCAGGCCGGGATAGTTCGGGCCGGCCCAAAGTCCCATGGGTGCGTTCACCGGCATGTCGTCGTTCATGCCGCGTGCGTAGAAATGCACTTTGTCGTTGAAGTAGTGATCGACACGGACGATGTCCTCATGCAGGTCGTTCTTGGCCGAGTAGGAGAATGCATAGTTTCCGCCGCTGTTGGCCGGGAACTTGTCGAAGACATTGGTCAAATAGACTTGGGAATTTGAACTGTAGCAACTGGAATTGATCTGCGTGGTGTTACTCGCTGGATCATAGGTTGTGCAGCCGGCACCGTTGGGTCCGGCGGGTGTGAAATTGCCTGGTACGACGCCAGTGAGTTCAGCCGCGGTCGCCACCGCCATGCTTTGACTGCCGGGAGACGTGTCTTTCTTCCACTCCTCTGACCAGAAGAAGAAGGTCTTCTTCCTGTCAGTGTTGTAGACCTTCGGAATGAAGATCGGGCCGCCGATTGTGAAGCCGTAATCGTTGTAGTGGTAAACGTTGCGCGGAGTAAATGGCGTGTTGACCTTGTTGAAGTAGGCGTTGGCATCGAGAGCTGTATTGCGTACGAATTCGTACGCATCGCCATGGAAACTGCGACGTGCCGTTCTTGGTGGCCACCAGAATCTGGCCGCCGCCTGAGCGACCATATCCCGCATCGTAGCTACCTCTCTGCAGCGTGAACTCCTGGATCGCATCGATGCTGGGCTCATTGGTGATGGTTCCGTTGGAACCGCTGTCATTGATGTCGGCGCCATCCACCGTCCAGTTGTTCGCGGTCGTGCGAGCTCCGTTTATCGCAAGAGCCGTTCCGCCCGCAGATACATCGTCGCCCAGCTGCATTCACAACGCCGGGTTGCAGAGTGACCAATTGCTCGAAGCTGCGGCTGCTGAGCTCAAGCTCGCGAACTTGCTCGCCCGAGATGGTGCCGGCCTGGGCGCTGCTCTCTGTATCGATTGAGACGGGATTGTCTTCAACCGTGACCGTGGTACTCACAGAGCCTGTCTTCATCTGAACGTTGAGCGAGTGCTTCTCTGCAACGTCAAGCACGACGCCCTTTGCATTGAACGTGTCAAAACCGGTCGCGACTACCGTGACTGTGTAGGTTCCGTTGGTGAGATTCGTGGCTTTATAGAATCCGGTGCCATCGGATTGGACCACGCGCGATGCACCGCCCACGCCATTGAGAGCGATGGTGATGGTGGCATTCGGAATGACCGCGCCGCTGCTATCCGTGACGATACCGCTCAGAGTCGCGGAGAGTTCCTGCGCGCGGGTTGTGAAAGGGCAGATGAGGAACAAGGCCGCAACGAGGCCCACCATGACTCGCCGCATTTGCAGGCCCCCGCCGATTGTGGAGCGTCCTGGGCCAAGGTTCGAACGCACCAATGAAAGACTTTGATTGAGAACCCGATTCAGGTCAATCATTGCCATCACACCTTTCCTATGAGATCTCGTGGTGTCGATACGCATCCGCGTATGGACGGGTGAATTCAAGAGCTTTCACACGGATTGCGCTTGAACGAATTCGCCCTGGGATTTTCTGAAAGAGACCGGCCGCCAAACTAGTTGTTCCACCGCAGCAGGGTTCGCTGCGCCGGATTCAAGATGCTGGCTCGCTGATGGGCTTTTCGATACTGGCACTACGCCTCCCAAGGTGTTGCAGAACGGACGGCCGATCAGTACTGAGATAATCGCCGGCCATTGTTGCCGCCGTTACCAATCCTGCGATCTGCCGCAAAGAAGTGGTACGGAGCTTACGAACCGTTTACTCGTTGGGGATGAAGATACGACGTTCTTGAAGCAATTTCAACAACAAAATGATCGAATATGACTTAAACAATCAATGATGATGGTCTAATCACGGAGGATTAATCGATTTTCTATTGACTTTTGATCGGTCTTCGAATATTCGGCGGATGCAATTCACGCAATTAGTGGACGAGATCCACTCGCCAGAGTCGAGGATCATTCATTCCGCGATTATTCATATTAAGTATATGTATTTCAATAGTTTATACAAAGTTAAACCCTTCGCGAATATCCAAGACCGAGAATCTCGATCATGCAGATCCTGTGCAGTCTTCTATTGTTTGCGGCGCAAATTGCTCAAGATTCTTGGAGAACGGAGCATTGATTTGCGGCGAACAGCCCCGGCGTTCAGGCGCGGATGATGCGAGTCCCCTGGCGCTCGAAGGGGGCCAGAACTTCTGGCGAGGCTCCGACATTGGTGATGATGGTATGGATTTCGCTGGCTGGGCAGATAAACGCCGGGCTCACGTTGCCAAATTTGCTCGCATCGGTGACGACTATGACTTGTTTGGATTGTTTGAGCATCTTGCGGTAGACCAGCGCCTCGTCGGCTTCAAGGGTAGTAGCACCGCGTTCGGCATCGAGACCGGTAACGCTCAAGAAGACTTTGTCCATATACACGTCGTCAAGAAATTCAATTGCGGCATTCCCGGTGAGCGAAAAAGACCACGCCCACGGAATGACGCCACCGGTCAAATAGGTGCGAACACCGGGCTGATTGCACAGTTCCATGCCGATGTTGATGGCGTTGGTGATGACCTGGATCTTCTCGCGATGACGGAGACTCCGTCCAATATGCGTGGTTGTGGTGCCTGCAGAAAGCCCGATCGTCTCGTTGGGTTGGACGAGTTCGGCGGCGGCAAGGCCGATGCGGCGTTTCTCGACGGCGAACCTCTGTTCGCGTGCAAGAAAGGAGCTGTCGTAACGAAACGGCTCGTAGAGGAGCGGCTCGACAAGGGTCGCACCCCCATGGGTGCGGCGAATCAGCCCCCGGTTTTCGAGGCGAGCAAGATCCCGACGGATGCTGGGAGCCGAGGAACCGGCGACGGCGAGAATCTCTTCGATGCTGGCTGAACCTGCTCGGAGCAGAAACTTGATGATCAGTTCACAGCGGTCGTTCAATGTCTCTGGCATGACGCGAACGATTCTACACGTGCTACGGCTTGGCTTGCATCAACTTTTCATATTTTCTGTCAATTTCCGTAATAAAATGCCTACAATCTTTCAATGTCGTGAATGAATAGATGCCTTACGATCAGCAGCAACACAGAACTGCGTCAGCGGATCGACGGAAGGATGCCTGAAATACAGCACTTCCGAGCAAGACGGTAACTTTCAATCACGCACGAAAGATGGAATCTCGCCGTTCGGTTTCCTCAATCTTGATCGGCCGGTAACCCGCGCGACAGATGGAATTTGCAAGATTCAAGTATCGAGGGCGAGGCTCCGGTGTCTTATAATGATCGATCAAGGTCTAAACGATCAAAATCTACATCGCGATAGCCTCTAAGTATCTCGTCATTTTGAATTCCGTTTTGGGGGTGAATTTGATGCAATCCTGCGGCCGAAGCTGTTCAGCTCTCCTATCGGGCATTTCTCTGGCGGCCTTTCTCGCCGCTGCGCCGATTCATCCCCAGACCTCGGAAGCGCTGGCCCTGATGCCAATGCCGCAGCATGTTGCGCTGGGACAGGGGCACCTCAAGATTGATGGCAATTTCACCATCGCTCTGGATGGGTACAAGGACGCGCGGCTTGAGTCGGCTCGCAAACGATTCCTCAATACCCTTTCGCACGAAACCGGAATTCCCTATCACGACGAAGTGACGAGTGGAGAAGCCACACTGACGGTAAGGACTGGGGGAGCTGATGATCCGCTGTTGAAGCTGGGCGAGAACGAGTCATACCACCTTGAGGTGACCTCGACGCGTGCATTGCTCACGGCGCCAAATCCTCTCGGCGCGATGCATGGGCTGCAGACCTTTCTGCAGCTGGTGACGATCACGCCGGAAGGATTCAGTGCACCGGCGGTAACCATCGACGATGAACCGCGCTTTCCGTGGCGCGGGTTGATGATCGACGCGGGGCGGCACTTCCAGCCCCTGGACGTGATTGAGCGCAACCTCGACGGGATGGAAGCGGTGAAGCTGAATGTCTTCCACTGGCACCTGTCGGAGGACCAGGGATTTCGCGCCGAAAGCAAGATATATCCGCTTTTGACCGGCAAGGGTTCGAATGGGCTGTATTACACGCAAGCGCAGATGCGCGAAGTGGTGGAGTATGCGCGCGATCGTGGGATCCGCGTGGTGCCCGAGTTCGACATGCCTTGCCATACCACGGCATGGTTCGTTGGCTATCCAAACCTGGCGAGTGGCAAAGGACCCTACAAGATTGAGACGCAATGGGGAGTCTTCGATCCGGCGATGGATCCGACGCGCGAGAGCACGTTCGAGTTCATCGGCAAATTCATCGGAGAGATGACGACAATCTTTCCGGACGCGTACTTTCACGTTGGCGGCGATGAGTGCAATGGAAAAGAGTGGGACGCAAACCCGAGAATCAAGGCATTCATGCGCGCACACGGCATGAAGGATAATGCCGCGCTTCAATCGTATTTCACGGCGAGAGTACAGAAACTGGTGGCCGCGCATCACAGGATCATGGAGGGCTGGGATGAGGTGCTGCAACCCAACACTCCCAAGGATGTCCTGATCCAATCGTGGCGGGGGACAAAGTCCCTGGCGGCTGCAGCGCGCCAGGGGAATCGCGGCATACTTTCGACGGGATATTACGTTGACTTGAACCAGTCGGCGGCCGAGCACTATCTTGCAGACCCATTGGCCGGAGATGGAGCGAGCCTGACACCCGAAGAGAAAAAGCGCGTTCTGGGCGGCGAAGCGGCAATGTGGAGCGAATTCACGACTCCGGAAATCATCGACAGCCGCATCTGGCCGCGCACGGCAGCGATTGCAGAGCGGTTGTGGTCCGCACAGGATGTGCGCGATGTGAATTCGATGTATGCGCGGATGTCGGTTGTGTCAGATAAGCTTGAATTCTATGGTCTGAAGCACCAATCGTTCACGCGGCCCATGCTGCAACGCATGAGCGGCCAGCCCGATCCAAAATATCTTGCGGTGCTTGGCAGGGGTGGTGCAGCCACCGGTGGGATATCAGCGGGAAGAACTGAAAAAATACGACTGGCATTCACCGCTTAATCACCTGGTAGACGCGGTTCCGCCGGAGAGCCAAGTGGCGCGCAAATTCAGAAACCTGGTCGCGGTGATTGGTGGCGGGCACGCGTCGGCGGAGCAACTTGAAAAAGCGAAGGAATGGCTGACGTTGTGGCGAGACAATGATGCAAAACTGGAGCCTTCGCTGAAGAATTCCGACATCACAGCAGAGCTGGCGCCGGTCTCGCAGACTCTGTCGCAGGTTTCTTCGATCGGGCTGAGAGCGCTCGATGATCTCGAGAATCATCGCGTTGCAGATCGCGCGACGACTCAAAGCGACCTACAGACACTGAAATCTGCAGAAAAACCACAGGCCGTGTTGCGCGACATGATCGTATCGCCGGTAGAGACGCTGGTGCAGGCTGCGGACGGCGCGCAGAAACCATAAGAACAAGCATCTATCGCATCGACACAATTTCAACGTGGCCGCTGCGGCGCAGGATGTTGACGCTTACGGAGTCCGCATAGCGTTCGCATGCGAGGTCGACGCTGGCGTTGCCAACCGTCAGATTGCGAATGCGAATATGTTGCAGCTTTTCAGGCAATGCAGAATGATGCAGATAGATTCGAGACTCGCTGGCGCGAATTTCAAGTCCCAGACAAGCCTGCAACAGCATGAAGACTGATCCTGCGGCCCACGCCTGCGGCGAACAAGCAACTGGGTAGAGTGTTGGCCCTTTTCCGGGACGACGGCCGAAGCCGCAAATCAGTTCCGGAAGACGATGAAACATTACTTCCGAAGATAGATCAAGTAACCCTGAGGTGATTCGCAAGGCAAGATCCTTCTCGCTCCTCCTCAATGAGCCGAGAGCGATGAGAGCATTGTCGTGCGGCCACATCGAACCATTGTGGTAGGACATGGGGTTATATCGGCTTTCGCCGCGCACGAGAGTGCGCACGCCCCAACCCGAAAAGAAAGCGGGCGAAAGAAGCGCACTACTTATGGAGTGGTATTGTTCATCGCTTGCGATGCCAGAGAACAAACACTGTCCAGCATTGGAGCTGCGCACCTGGCATTGTTTTTTTTCGCCATCGAGTGCCAATGCAAACATGCCGAGTTCGTCTGACCAGAACTTCGATTGGAAGTTCGCACGCAGTTCGGCTGCCTGGGCACGAAGCCGGGCTGCCAGGTCGTTGTGACCAAGATCGGCGGCGACGGCTGCAATGCCATTCTTAGCCGCATAGACATAGGCCTGCACCTCGCAGAGAGCAATGGGCCCGGTTGCCAATCGCCCATCACTATAGAAAACGGAATCGCCTGAATCCTTCCATCCCTGCTGCACAAGGCCGTGATCGGTCTGGCGCGCGTATTCTACGAACCCGTCTTGGTCTGGATCCCCATAGACATCGATCCATTCCAATGCGGCGAGAATGTTAGGCCAGATTCCGCGCAGAAACTCTTTATCGTCGGTGCGCTCATAGTAGGCCGCCGCAAGCATGACGAACAGCGGTGTGCCGTCCACTGTGCCGTAGTAGCGGCCGAAGGGTATTTCCCTGAGCCGCGCCATTTCGCCCTTGCGCATTTCGTGCAGAATCTTGCCCGGATCCGCGTCGCGCGCGGGATCATGACTTGTCGCCTGTGTCGCCGCCAGGTAGGAAAGCACCCCTTTAGCGACCGAGGGGACCAACCAAAGCAACTCGAGTGCGGTAATGATGCCGTCTCGACCAAAGACCGTGCTGAACCATGGCACGCCTGCATAGGGATAAAGCCCGTGGGCTGTCTGCGTGACCATCATGGCGAGGTCGGCGCTAGGACCGGTTGAGCCAGTCATTGAACTGTTCATTCGAAGTCTGGATGTCCACAGCCGCCAATGGTCCGGTACTACGCTTGTAGTCCATTGCTTGCAGCGATTCAGCATATCCACCTATGGCTTTCTTGCCGTTTCCCCCGTGCTCGCAGACAACGTCGATCGTGAAGTTGGCCTCACCATGGGCATCTATTTGAAGCGGAACGGTAATCCCGCCCTCGTGCGGTTCACAAGATGGCGCCGAGCACACGACGCGCGTGGTGCGCCGGATGTGATCGAGGCCGTCGTACGCGATGGTCACGGAAGAGGGCGCAATCTCCTGGGGGAGTTTCGTCCCGCGCCGCGCGCGCTTTTCGCCCCGGACTTCGAAGATGTCAGCAAAATCCGCTTCAAAGGCAAAAGAGATATCGAGATCAACAGCAGTATCGCCGTAGTTGTTTACCGTGATCCGGTCGTAGCAGACCAGCTCCGTGAGAAACTTTGTGCGATAGATGTGCACCGTTCCCCGCGGCAGCGACGCGCCGGATTCAAGTTGAATGTCAGGATTGGTGAGGTCAATTGCAAAGAGAACGTTGTCTTCGCGGATAGTGGAACTCAAGAGCAGAGGGCGAAATCCGCACAACAGCATTTCCAGGCGCGAGAGATGGCGAGTCTCGTCGTGGAAGATTCCCTGCTGGCCGAACCCGACCGGCTGAATATCTCCTCCGCGATCGAAAATGGCAAATGTATCGCCATTCATCAGAACCCTGGTTCGATCGTCAGCGAGCGCCGATGAAGCTCGAATGTAGAATTGCTGATCGACCTCGATGACGTCGCGATTTTGTTCGCGCTGTCCGGTTGGCATCATCAAAAACCAGCTCCTTGTTTTAAAGAGTGAGTGTGACTCCACGCTTGCCGCGAGAGGCACGTTTCTTCTCCGAAATTCCTCTTTCGTACGCGGTCAAATACTGTTCGCACATGCGTCGAGAGGTGAAGCGCTCAAGAAAACGCTGGTGGCAAGCACGACGATCGATTGATGGAATTCGTTTGACGGCCTCAATGGCTTGTTCGATGTTTTCCACGATGAATCCTGTAACGCCTTCGTCAATAATTTCGGCCACCGATCCACCGCGAAAGGCGATGACAGGCGTACCACAGGCCATGGCCTCAATCATGACCAGGCCGAAAGGTTCAGGCCAATCGATGGGAAATAGAAGTGCCGCGGCATTGCCGAGAAAATCGGTCTTATCCTGCTCGCCGATCTCGCCAACAAACTCGACATCGGAATTGGCCAGAAGATCGCTGATCTCTTCCTCGAAGTAGTTGCGATCGGCATCGTCGATTTTGGCCGCAACGCGCAGCGGCATTCCGGCCTCGCGCGCAATCTCGATAGCTCGGTCGACTCTTTTCTCTGGAGAGATGCGACCAAGGAATGCCAGGTAATTCCCGGGAGAGAAGCATGGCTGGTGAAGATCTTCCGGAATTCCATGGTGTACCGTCGCGAGCCAACTCGCCCAGGGCATCGGGGCGCGCTGCGCGTCAGAGATGGAGATGAGGCGCATATCGTTGAATTCCCTGAAGAGCGGATAGAGGTCGGGAATATCGAGCCGGCCATGAAGGGTGGTCACCGCTGGAATTTCCAACCTCCGAATCTGCGAGAAGGGCAAATAGTCGAGGTGAAAGTGAACAACGTCGAATTCGTCTGCTTCCTGAGCTACGGTTTCGATGAGATTGAGATGGTGAGCGAGCGGCGAGAGCAGCTTACCTCCATCAAGTCGAAGGGCCCGCTCGCAGATGGATCGCAGACGGGCGGAAGTTTGGGAGTCTCCACTGGCGTAGAGGGTGATCTCGTGCCCCAGCTTTACGAGCTCTTCCGTAATGTAGGAGACAACGCGTTCTGTCCCGCCGTAGAGTTTCGGGGGCACACTCTCGTATAAGGGCGCAACCTGCGCGATTTTCATGAGTGGCATGCTCCCGAACCGGTCAGTACCAAGCGGGTCATTCAGAACGGATTGGATGCGGCGAGCGGAACTCGGCGTGGCCTGAAGCGTACAAAACCTCACGTTGAAGAAGCAGAACATCATCATGCGTTTCATCGGTTTCGGTCGGAACGATAGGTCTGAACTGAATCAGATTTGGGAGGCTTCGCATTGTGGTATTTCGTGAGGCTGCAAGAGTTGCGCCATCGTAAGGGTTGCGTTTTCGCCGATATCCTGCGAATATCGATTCATGGACATTCGGACCTGTTGTCGCCGCTGTATGACGCCTCGCGCGCACAGGTGACCATGGTCTCTTAAAGCTTCCATCCATCCAAAGGTTTCCTGATTGCCCGCGACGCAGCGATTGCTGTCGCGGGTTTTCTGTTTTCAGCGCACCCTGAATCCCCAAAGAGGTCATATGACTGAAGTTGCCGCTCCACCAAAAGAAACGAAGGCCCAACGCACCGAACGCCTGAAGCGCGCCAAGAATCCCTGGGAAGCATTTGATGAAGTGCGGGCCTTTGCTCGCGAAGGGCGCTCTAGCGTAGTCCCCGAATGGGCCGGAATGTATTTCAAGTGGTGGGGAATCTACACGCAGGGAGATGGCGTAGGCGCCACGGGAGGCAAGGGTGGCGAGGGGCTTGTCTCTGACCATTTCATGATGCGAATCGGCATCCCCAATGGAATCATTTCATCGAGCCAACTTCGAACGATTGGCGGCATCACGCGGAAGTATGCACGCAACCTGGCCGACATTACGGTGCGGCAGAACATCCAGTTGCACTGGCTCACGATCGAGTCCCTGCCCGAAGTGGTAGATGCGCTGGACGCGATCGACCTCTCGCCAAAGGGCGCTTGCGGCGACGTGGTGCGCAACGTGACGGGCTGCCCGCTAGCCGGCGTCGATCACGAGGAGTTGATCGATGCCTCGCCGATCGCTCTCGAGATTGCGCAACTTCTCACCGCAAATTCTGATTTCTACAATCTGCCGCGCAAATTCAAGATCTCTGTGACCGGCTGCCCAACCTGGTGCTCCTATCCCGAAATCAATGACATTGCGCTGACGCCGGTGAAGCGCGACGGCCAGGTCGGATTTGCGGTGCGTGTTGGCGGAGGACTTTCCAATGAGCCACATCTCGCGATCCGGCTCGACGCATTCGTTCTGCCTGAGCAGGCAGTCGCCGTCGTACAGGCGATCACGGAGATCTTTCGAGATCAGCAGGGTTTGCGCGAGAGCCGCGATCGTGCGCGATTGAAATATCTCTTTATGAAAGAGGGCTGGACGGCGGAAAGCTTCCTCGCCGAGCTGCAATCGCGTCTTGATTTTGAGCTGGCCCCCGGCGTCGAAGAGGAAGTGCCGGATGAGACCCTTCGCGATCATGTTGGCATCCATCGCCAGCGGCAACCTGGATTGAGCTACGTGGGCGCGTCTGTCCTGCGCGGGCGGCTGAGTGGCGAACAACTGGAAGCAGCAGCCGACCTGGCAGACAAGTATGGAAGCGGTGCGCTACGCGCAACCGTTTCGCAGAATCTCCTGTTCATAGACGTGCCGACCGAAAAGGCTGGCGATCTTGCACGCGAGCTTGGCGCAATCGGACTTCATGTGGAAGGCTCTCCCTTCTGGCGCGGAGCAGTTGCCTGTACCGGAACGGAATTCTGCAAGCTGGCCATCACAGAAACAAAAGGTTTCACGCGCTGGTTGGTAGACGAACTTGAGGAACGCGTCCCTCAATTTGATCAGCAGTTGCGGCTGCACGTGACCGGATGCCCCAATGGATGCGGACAGCACTGGATTGCCGACATCGGCATCGAAGGCAAGAAGATTAAGCACGAGGGCAAGCTGGTGGACGCTTACTACTTCTGCCTCGGCGGGTCAGTTGGGCAGAGCGCGAGCATCGCACGGCCGGTGGGTTATCGCACGCCTGCCACCCATGTTCCGGAAGCAATCGCGCGGCTGTTGCGCAAATATCTGGTCACGCGGGATTGTGATGAAACTCTGCGTGCGTGGTTTGCCCGCCATACGAACGATGAGTTACGCGGCTTTCTGGCGGGAGAAATTCTCGCCCCCGTTGAGCGCGATTTACCCACGGGGCGCGTACCCCACGCGGTAGCAGACTGAGGCCGCCATGAGCTTACTGCCGATTTTTCTGAAACTCGATGGCCGCCCAGGACTGCTGGTGGGCGCGGGCAATGTAGCGCTCGAAAAGATCAACAGCCTCCTGATTACCGGATTGCGCCTGCGCGTGATTGCGCCAGAGGCTAAGCCCGAAATTCAGCAACTTGCCCGCGAGAACCAGCTGGAATGGGTTCAGCGCAGCTTTGATGCGAATGACCTCGATGGCAACTTCGTGGTGATCGCCGCGACCGATGATCCGGAAGTGAATGCGACGGTCTATCGGGAGGCTGTTCGCCGGGGAATTCTGGTAAACAGCGTGGATGATCCGCCGCACTGCGACTTCTATTTCGGATCGGTGGTGCGGCGGGGCGATCTGCAAATCGCGATCTCGACGGCGGGAGAAAGCCCGGCCGTTGCTCAACAGCTTCGGCGCGAAATTGACGCGCGGTTGTCTGGGGACATCGGACCCTGGCTCAGAAATCTCGGTGCATTTCGGCGCGAAGTTCTAGCGACGCATCCGCCGGGCGAGGAGCGCAAAGCTTTGCTGCATGAAATGGCGGAGCGACAGTTTTTCGAATCGGGTCCGACACCTTCGCGTACCTCAGTCAATTCGACCACGCGCCAATCCAACCAAAGAGCCGAAGGCAGAGTGTTTCTTGTGGGCGCTGGGCCGGGGGATCCGGATCTGCTCACTGTGAAAGCGCTGCGCCTCATCCAGTCAGCCGAAGTTATTCTGCATGACGATCTGGTCCCGTCGGCGATTGTGGCGTTAGCTGCGGAAGGCGCCGAAGTGATCAACGTGGGGAAGCGTTGCGGCACGAAGAACATTACCCAGGAAGAAATTCATGCGTTAATGGTTGCGCACGCCTCGGCTGGATGTAACGTAGTGAGACTGAAGAGCGGCGATCCGCTGATTTTTGGCCGCGCAGCTGAAGAAATGAACGCCCTCACAGAAGCTGGAATAGCCTTCGAAGTCATACCCGGCATCACGGCTGCCTTTGCTGCTGCGGCGGCAATTCCCTGCTCGCTCACCGATCGCAATGCGGCTTCAAACGTGATTTTCTCGACCGGCCATCACGCGCAATCGCACAATGACGCGCCGATACCGGAGATCGAGGATGCTACCCGCGTGGTTTACATGCCGGGACGCGACCTTACCCTGTTGGCTCTCGAATGGCTCGAGAAAGGTTTGCCGGCCGATTTTCCCTGCGCCATTGTGTCCCACGCCGCACAGCCCGAACAGCTGGTTCAGCGAACCACGCTCGGCGAGTTGGGGAAGGCGCACTCAACGCAGGCACCCAGCCTGGTTATAGCCGGGTGGGGAGTGCGCGGCATAGCCGACAATCGCATCCGCATGGCTGCGGGAAAAGCTCTAGTTGCCTAGTTTCTAGTTTCGACGACGACCAGCCTGGTTCGCATTCAGTCCGAGGCGCTCCTGACCTTTATACTGAATTGTTTGTTGAATCAATCAGACAGGCCGTCCAATTTGCCTGTTGATCGGAGCGACATTGCCTCAGGCAGAGATCGGGATTATTGGCGGTAGCGGGCTTTATTCCATGCCCGGATTTACCAACGTCCACGAAGAACGCGTTGATACACCTTTTGGCGAGCCTTCCGACCCGTTCGTGCTTGGTGAACTCGAGGGACGTAAGGTCGCTTTTCTAGCGCGCCACGGTCGCGGCCACCGGATTCTGCCCTCTGAGCTGAATTTCCGCGCCAACATCTACGCATTCAAAAAACTCGGCGTCGAGCGGATTCTCTCAGTCTCGGCCGTCGGCTCGTTGAAGGAAGAACACAAACCTACGGACTTCGTGATTCCAGACCAGTTTATCGATCGCACTTTTCACCGCGTCTCGACGTTTTTTGGAGATGGCATCGTGGGGCATGTGGCGTTCGGTGACCCGGTGTGTTCGGTAGTTGCCAAGGCAGCTGAACAGGGCTGCAAGAGTGTCGGCGTCGTGGGCAAACTCAGCGGCACCTACGTCTGCATGGAAGGTCCGCAGTTCTCGACCAAAGCAGAGTCGAATCTCTATCGCAGCTGGGGCGCCGATGTGATCGGCATGACCAACCTGCAGGAAGCGAAACTCGCCCGCGAAGCGGAGATCTGCTATGCCACCGTCGCCATGGTGACGGACTACGACTGCTGGCGAGAAGGCCACGATGCAGTGACGATTGAAGAGATTGTGGCCGTATTGCATCAGAATGCCGAGAATGCCTGCAAAGTGGTGAAGGCCGCGGTCGCCGCAATGCCGGCGGAACGAACCTGCGCGTGTGCCTCGGCTGCAAAGTTCGCCGTGCTTACACAGCCCGATGTAATTCCAGCTGCCGCGAGGGAGCGGCTGAAGCTCCTGTTTGGCAAGTATTTGGGCTGGTAGCGCAATTCATTCCATAAACAGATACAGAGAGGTTATGAATGGCAATTACTGTTGTGGGCAGCGTCGCTTTTGACACTGTCGAAACTCCCTCGGGACGCAAAGAGCGCTGCCTCGCCGGCGCCGCCACTTACTTTTCCCTGGCCGCAAGCTTTTTCACCGATGTCCGCATTATCGCCGTCGTCGGCGAAGATTTCGGCGCGAGCGAGCAAGCCGTCTTCGATGCCCGCAAAATCGACACCACCGGAATCCAACACGCGCCCGGCAAAACGTTCTTCTGGCAGGGATCGTATCTTGAGAATCTCAACGAAGCTCGAACGCTCCAAACCGATCTCAATGTCTTTGCCGGCTTCGAACCGAAGATCCCCGACGCATATCGCGATTCACAGTTCCTCTTCCTCGCAAATATCGATCCTGTTCTGCAGCACCGTGTCCGCGAGGCAACGCCCCAGGCTAAATTGGTTGCCGGCGATACGATGAATTACTGGATAAAGGACCACAAGGCGGCACTGCTTGAAGTACTGAAGGGCCTCGACATCCTCCTGATCAACGACACCGAAACGCGCATGCTCGCCGGCAACAGCAATCTAGTTCTCGCCGCTCGCGCCGTGATGGAGATGGGCCCGCGCATGCTCGTAGTCAAACATGGCGAGTACGGTGCAACGCTCTTTCACAAGGCAATTGTTGGCGCCCCCGCGTCACGCACCTTCAAGACGCCCGCCTTCCCGCTTGAGCAAGTCACCGACCCCACCGGTGCGGGAGACAGCTTCGCCGGCGGATTCTTCGGTTATCTCGCTTCCCAGCGCGACCTGACGCCCGGCGCCTTCCGCCGCGCCATGTTCTATGGCTCCGTCATGGGGTCCTTCACGGTTGAGCGGTTTGGAACCGAGCGCCTGCAGCAGCTAACCCGCGAAGAGATCGATCACCGCTTCAATCTATTCCGCGAGTTGACACACCTTGACTGAAGAGCCGATTCGCCGCCCCATCAGCCGCAACGAGTGGTTGGTGGTGGTGGCGTCAACGGTGACTGCGTCTGCGCTTGCGAGCCTTTGGAGTTGGCGCCACGATGCAATGATGAATTATGGTGACGCTGTTGCGCACTTGCATATTGCGCGCCGTGTCTTTGATTCGCATCGCCCGGGACTGTCGCAACTCGGTTCGGTTTGGCTTCCACTCCCGCATCATGTTGCTGATTCCCTTCGTTGCGGTCTACGCATGGTGGGCTGATGGCATTGCGGGGATGATTCCCTCGGCGATGGCGTATATTGCCGGGTGCGCAGGAATCCATCGCCTTGTGCGCCACTGGTTGCGTCCATCCGCGGCCGTTGTGGCCGTCGCGTTTTTTGGGCTGAACGCAAATCTGCTTTACTTGCAGACAACGGCAATGACGGAGCCATTGTTTTTATGCGAGATGATCTGGCTCGCCGTTTGGCTGGTCGAGTGGCGCGGAGCTCTCAACAACGATCCGCCTCGCGCGGCGCGGCTGTTATGCGGCATCGCACTGGTTCTCGTGGCGGCGGTATTTACGCGGTATGACGGCTGGGTGCTCGCGTTTCTGGCGTGGACATCTGTCGGCATCGTGCAACTTCGCACCAGCACTCTTCGCTCGCGGACATTTTGGATTGCAAGTGCTGCCGTGGTTGCAGCGCCGCTGATTTGGTTCACCTACAACGGGATCGTCTTTGGAGACTGGCTCGACTTCGCGCGCGGTCCGTATTCTGCGGCGGCAATCGAAATGCGCACCGCGACGCCGGGATCAGGCCCCCCGCATCCGGGGTGGCATAATCCCTGGGTATCGCTGATCTTCTTCGTCAAGTGCGCCGAGATGGACGTGGTGGCGAAATCGTGGGGGAACTTCACGCTAATGCTTGCTGTGCTCGGTACCGCATGGGGATGGCTTACGACCCGTCGGCGCGCGTTTCAGTGGACGCTGTTGTTATGGCTGCCAGTTCCCTTCTATGCGTACTCGATCGCATTCGGCTCTGTGCCAATTTTTCTTCCCGTGTGGTGGCCGCACTCCTGGTACAACACGCGCTATGGAATGGAGATGCTGCCAGCCTTCGCTCTTGGACTGGGATTTTGCGCCCAATTCGTGATCGCGGTTTTCCGCGAATTTAAGCGAAAGTTGGTGCCTCTTGCCGCCGCAGCTATCTATGTGATCGTCGGAGTGAACGCATGGGCTGTCCTTCGCGATCATCCTTTGACGTATGTGGAAGGCACCAAGAACATTGAGTCTCGCCGTGCCTTTGAAACGGAGATACCGCCGGTGCTGCGTTCACTGCTGGCGACACGACCGGGGGGGCTCATTCTGATGGAGACCTCGGTGTATCCAAACCTGGTTGCGTTTACCGGGATCCCTCTTCGCCAGACGATTAACGAGAGCGACAAGGAATTCTATTCTGCTGCTCTGGCTGCTCCGGCGACGCACGCCGCGATCGTGGTTGCATTCGATGGCGATGAGATCGATCGGGCGGTGAAGACCCATCCCAACGGGCTCAGATTAGTGCAACGCTTTCATTGTCCCGGACAGAAGGCTGGCGCCGTTTACGTCTCCGATACCCTGCCGCGCACGAAAGCAGTGGAGCGGTGATAGCATCAGCCAAGGTGGCAGCCATGTGTACGACTTTGGCCAACATTTCGGCGCCTTTCGACTTCAGCTGGCTGCAGCAGATCGTCGTAGTGAATGGCGCAATCAGCCGGCTGCTCACTGCGTCCGCATTGGGCGGAATCATCGGCCTCGAGCGCGAGTACAAACGCCGATCTGCCGGCGTTCGCACGAACCTCCTCATCTGTCTTGGCGCGGCGTTCTTCACCCTGCTTTCCGCCGTTCTGGCCGGAGATGGGAGCCCGAACAAGGGTCAGGTAGCGTCGAATATTGTGCAGGGCATTGGATTCCTCGGCGCGGGATTGATCATTCACAACCGCAGCCGCATCAGCGGGCTGACCAGTGCCGCCAGCGTCTGGGTGGTCGCCTCCATCGGCATGGCATGCGGTGCAGGATTGCTGGCTGCCGCCGCCGTTGCCACCGCGATCGTGATTGTCGCTCTTGAACTAGTCGGCTTTCTTGAACGCCGAGCCAGCATTAAAATCTATTCGCTCATTTATGAAGCGCGCGGAGACGACCAGACGGCGATGCTTCAATCGATTCTGGACGCGATGGATAGAGCCGGCGAGCGTCTGGCCGACTTTGCGACAAATGCGATTGGCGATCTACAGCGCATAAGCTTCACGATAACCGCTACCAAGAAACAACATGAACGACTGCGCGGGAAGCTTCTCTCAGAGCCGGCGATCAATGCCCTGCTCAATTTCCGTGATCCGGAGGAAGATTGATTCCCTTTGCCAAGGCGCACGCGTGCGGCAATGATTTTCTGATCGTGACCGAAGATTCAGCAGCCAAGGACGATTGGGCGGAATTGACGCGCCGTCTTTGCGCGCGCAATACAGGAGTTGGTGCCGACGGAATCGAGTTCTTTGCCTGGACGGGTTCCAAGTCCGGACGGGTTCGCCTTCACAACGCGGATGGCTCGATCGCTGAGATCAGCGGTAATGGGACTCGCTGCGTTGCAGCCTGGATGAGCGCGATGCTGGGCGCAAAAGCCGGCGACGAGTTGCGCATTGAGACGGATGCCGGATTACGCGTTTGCCGGATCAACAGCGTATTTGCGGAGGGTGGCTACTCGGTCGAAATCACGACGGGCATGGGAATTCCCAGTGCTGCGCGCAAGATCGTGACACTGCCAGATGGCCGTGCCGTGGAAGGGATCGCTGTCTCCACTGGAAACCCACACTTCGTGATCGTCGTTGAAAGCCCAGACTTCTCAGTCACGGGATATGCGTGGCAGACAATTGGCGCTCAAATATGCGCCCACTCCGACTTTCTTCACCAGACCAATGTTGAGTTTGTGCGCATGGTAAGTCCGGGAGAGATTGAGATCCGCATCTTCGAGCGCGGCGTTGGCCCCACCACATCTTCAGGAACAGGATCTTCAGCGTCCGCGACCGCTGCCATTGCATTTCATGCATGCACGTCGCCGTTGCGCGTAGTCTCGCCGGGAGGAGCCCAGACGGTGAACTGGCGCGGACCGGGCAGCGAACTCGAACTCACAGGGCCTGCAACCTTGATTGCGCGGGGTGAAGCGTGGTGCGGATGACGAGCTGCATCAAAGCCGCTGTTGCCCCTTGGTCCAATTGGGCCGGGCGCCGGCGTCAGCATCATCTCGCCGGCATCGTTCGCGATTCCAGAACGGGTTGAACTGGGCGTGGATCGTCTTCATGAACTCGGATATGTGCCGCGACTCTGGAGCCAATATGCAAGCGCGCGGTCCATTATTCTTCGCGGGAAGGATCTGAAGAGCGGCTCGCAGATTTGCATGCGGCATTTGTGGATCCTGATTCGAGTTTCGTAGCGGCCGTGCGTGGCGGCTATGGCTCGAACTACCTGCTGGAAGCAGTGGATCTTGCACTGATTGCGAACCATCCGAAGCCATTCTTTGCTTACAGCGACATGACTGGCTTGCAGCTTTGGCTCCTGGATCAGGTCGGGCTTCCTGCGTTTCACGGCCCGATGGTTGCGGCGGATTTCTACCTTGAGGATGGCGTGCATCTCGATAGCTTTCAGGCGGCGCTGGCAGGCCGGGCATTACTCCGTAGGGGCCGCGGAAGGAATGCGCACTCTGAAAGAAGGTTCAGCGCGCGGCACGCTTTACGGAGGATGCCTCAGCATTTTGGTCGTCCCTGATTGGAACGCCATGGGAGCCCGCAACAGAAAACAAGCTGCTGTTTATCGAAGACGTGGGCGCCAAGCCTTACCAGGTTGACCGCATGATCTGGCAGTTGAGAGACGCCGGGAAACTGAACGGGGTGCGCGGCATCATCTTCGGAGAAATGCTCGACTGTACCTCGCCGGGTGCGCCGGAGAATCTGCTGGAAGATGCGATCCTTTCCGCGCTCAATGGAATCGATGTTCCCATCGCCTTTGGATTGCGCAGCGGTCACGTCTCGCGGCAGAACGTTACGCTGATTTTCGGCATTGAGGCTGAACTACGCGCCGGCGATGAAGCTGAACTATCGTTGCTTGAACCGGCGGTGCGATCGTGACTATCGCGCGCAAACATATTCATCTCACCGGCATCTGCGGGACAGCGATGGCTTCGCTGGCTGGCCTGCTTCAACTTGAGGGTCATCGCATTTCAGGTTCCGACAAGGCCGCCTATCCGCCGATGAGCGACCTGTTGCATTCGCTTGGAATTCCAGTGCTCGAGCCATATTCAGAGTCCAACCTTGATCCTGCGCCAGACCTGGTCGTCATCGGAAATGCGCTCTCTCGCGGCAATCCCGAAGTGGAGCGCGTGCTCGATGAGCGGATTCCCTTTACATCGATGGCCGCACTGGTCCGCGAAGAGTTTCTCAAGGAGCGCGAATCGCTCGTCGTGGCTGGAACGCATGGCAAGACGACGACGACGAGCATGCTGTCGTGGATTTACCAGGTGGCATCGCATGAAGACGCTGCGCTCGAGCCATCATTCCTGATCGGCGGCGTTGCTGAGAATTTTGGCAGCAGTTTTCAGCTTCGTCCGACGCGCACCTTCATCATTGAAGGCGATGAATACGATACGGCATTTTTCGACAAGGGACCCAAGTTTCTGCACTACTTCCCTGACGGGCTGATCCTGACCCATGTGGAGTTTGACCATGCAGATATCTACGCCGATCTCGAAGCGGTGAAGGTCGCTTTCAAGCGGCTGGTTAATCTTGTGCCGCGCAGGGGCCTGCTGGTTGCGTTTGATGGCAGCCCAAACGTAACAGAATGCATCAGCAAAGCCTTTTGTCGCGTGGAACGCTACGGATTCAAAGCGGAATCCGACTGGCAGATTCGCAACCTGCGCCACGCGGACGGCAAAACCAAATGGGAAATCTGGCAACATGGCGAGCTTTGGTCGGAACTGGCAATGCAACTCGCAGGCGAACACAATGCGCTGAATGCGACAGCGGCAGCAGCATTGGCTGCCGGTCAAGGCATTCGCAAAAGGACGCAATCCGCTCGGCGATTGCCAGCTTCAAAAGTGTGAAGCGACGGCTGGAGGTTCGCGATGTTATACGCGGTGTCACCATCATTGACGATTTCGCGCACCATCCCACGGCGATTCGCGAGACGCTGCGCGCGCTGCGATCGGTGTATCCCGAAGCGCGCATTTGGGCTGTGCTGGAACCGCGCTCGAATACGCTTCGCCGCAAGGTTCTGGAGCACGATTTGATTGAGAGTCTGCGCCTTGCGGATCGCGTGATGATGGCGGGCGTCTATCAGCAGCAGCGCATTCCGGACGCGGAGCGGCTACACCCGGAGGATGTTGTCGACGCGCTGAATGCAGCCGGAACGCCAGCCGAGCTGCATCCGGATGCAACCGAGATCGTCGAGACCATTGCGCCGCAACTGAGATCGGGCGATGTGGTCGCCATCCTCTCCAATGGCGGCTTCGACGGCATCTATGAAAAACTTCCCGCGCGACTTAGAGTTCGCCAGGACTGATCGCGAAAGCCCATCATGATCGCCACACTGCTTCTTCTCATCACGTTCATCACTCTGGGCATTCCGACGGCGATCATCTTCATTCCATGGTCGATCATTACCGGAAATGTTCTGCCGCTCTATAACGCGACGCAGATGATTGTGAGGACGGGATACTTTCTCGCGAGCATTCATATCGAGGTGAAGGGTCGCGAAAATGTCCCGCCGAACACGGCATGCATCTTCATGGCAAACCACGTTTCGAACCTGGACCCACCGGCACTGATTCCGAATATTCCTGGACGGACGTCCGCATTTCTCAAGCGATCGCTGATGCACGTGCCGGTGCTGGGCTGGGGATTTCAGCAAGGCGAGTTCATCCCTGTCGACCGCGACGGCCGCAAGGAAAGCGCGCAAGAGAGCATCGCCGCCGCGCGCCGGGTTCTTGCGAAAGGCGTGCACATCACGACCTTCGTGGAAGGAACGCGGTCGAAGGATGGACGCATGCTGCCCTTCAAGAAGGGCCCCTTCTATCTCGCAAAGGAGACTGGGGCCCCGTGCATTCCTGTTTCCATCTGGGGTACGGAAGCGATGATGTCAAAGGGGAGCGTGCGCATTCGCCCTGGTACGGGCCATGTCACGTTTCACGCGCCCATTTTTCCGGCCGACTACGCAACACGAGAAGAATTGCTGGCGGCCGTTCGCGCTTCGATCGCTTCGGGCCTGCCGGAGTGGATGCGTACATAGTTTCCCGACCTCATTCGACGATGGCGTTATAACCGTCGTTCAGCAGCTTTTGGCGCATCGCATTTGCATCGTTGCGATTTGCAAAGGGACCGGTCTGCACGTGGATGAGGTTGTCGCCGACCTCTCGACGGGCTGTAACGGTGTAACCGCGTTTGCGCAGTGCATTGACAAGCACCTGGGCGTCTTCTGGATGCGAGACCGCAGCAATCTGGACCATCCACCCCTGAACTTGCGTCATGGCCGGCTGCACCTGGAGAGCAGACGAAGGCTGCGCCCCGCTGGCTTGCGGCCCAAGCGCCGGGCGCACCTGGGCATCAAGCGCCGTCTTCAATTGAGTCTGCGGAGCGCCTGGATTGCCGGCCACGACAGCGGCCTGGGCCTCGATCGGCGGTCTGACGCTTTCTGAGGAATTGGTAGAGACATCCGCCGTTGCAACCGCCTGAGGTTTCGCCGGCGGCTGCCCGGCTGCTCCAGGCTTGATGCCAGAACCAGTTGGAATCGGATGTGTCTTTGTGTCGGACGATGGCAAGGTCGTCGCTGCCACGAGCGAAGTGCGATGGCCAACAAAGTATCCGATGCTGAAACAGACCGTGCAGAGAACCAGAAGCCCGCAGCCGAGAAAAAACAGCGCCCCTCCGCCGAGGGTGAGTTCTGTGTCCTGGCCGCTCTCGGCGGCTTCCAACTCATCCTTGCTGAAGTCTCGAATCATTCTCCGCCTTCGAAATGAGAATACTTTCGATCGGTTGTTGTGACCCGCCTAAGGTTTGTCACTCGCGGGCCTTGGGGGTGTGGCGCGCCGTTGTCATTTTATTCAGCATCGACAGCAGCTCCATGGGCAGCGGAAAGACGACCGTGGTATTTTTCTCGACGCCGATATCGGAGAGGGTTTGAAGGTAGCGCAACTGCAGCGTCATCGGCTGCGTAGCCATGAGCGCTGCTGCGTCCACCAGCTTTTGCGCCGCGTTGAATTCGCCTTCGGCGTGGATGATCTTGGAGCGCTTTTCGCGTTCCGCCTCGGCCTGTTTGGCCATGGCGCGCAGCATTGACTCCGGCAGATCGACTTGTTTGACTTCGACCGAGACGACTTTGACGCCGAATGGTTCGGTACGTTGATCGATGATGGATTGGATCTTCAGATTCAGCTTGTCGCGATGGCTGAGCAGCTCATCTAATTCCACTTCGCCTAGGACCGAGCGCAACGTTGTCTGTGAAAATTGCGAAGTCTGGTAGACATAGTTCGCCACTTTGATCGCCGCGGCGTTCGGGTCGACCACGTAGAGCGTGACTACTGCGTTCACCTTCAGGGTCACGTTGTCGCGGGTAATGATGTCCTGCGCTGGAACTTCCAGCACTTCCTGTCTCAGCGAGATTCGAACCATCTGCTGGATGGGCCGGAAAACGAAGAAGATGCCCGGGCCCTTCGGGGTTCCGCGAATGCGGCCAAGATTGAAGATGACGGCACGTTCGTATTCACGAAGGATCTTGATGCAATTGATGAAATACAGGACAACGATGGCAAGTGCAATCAGAATTGGAACCGAAAGATCGGGCATAACGCTTTCCCCCACTCAGCACGGATTGTACTCCCGCATCAATTCAAGCGGCTGTTCGCGGTGTGGCTGCCGACTCAACCGGGGCAACACGGAGCAGGTATTGCTCGTGCCCCACTACGCGGAGCCTGGCGCCTGCTGGAACCGGTTCGCTGGCCACGGCTAGCCATATCTCGCCTTCCACCAGCACGTGGCCTTCGGGTGCGAGCGGCTCCATTGCAGAAGCTTCGCTGCCCACCAGCGCGTCTGCCCCGAGTCTGGCTTTCATTCGCCGTGCACGCATGGCCAGTCGGACGAGAAAGACCGTGATGGTTCCGAACCCGAGGCTCACGCCAACCGCAACCCATGGATTTACGCGGAGTTCCGGAATCGGAGCGGCAACCAGCGTCAACGTCCCGAAGGTCAAACAAACGATCCCCGCCAATGCGAGCGCGCCGTGGCCGCCAAACTTCGCTTCCAGGAACATCAGCGCAAAGGCCGCTATCAACAACAAAACTGCCGTAAACCGAATGGGCAGCAGGTCGAGAGCGAAGATGCCCAGCAGCACCATCAGACGTTCCTAATGCTCCCGGTACGATGGTTCCCGGCGTATTGAATTCGAGATAGATCAGCAGTGCTCCGCCGACCAGAAACAGAAGCGCAATGTTGGGATTTACCAGCCAACCAAGCAGGTTCTCGCGCATGGTGGGCTGGACAACTTCGATTTGCGCGTTTTTCGTGTGCAGTGTCAGTTTCGAACCGTCTATGAGCGTGATCTGACGCCCGTCGATCATGTCCAGCAGTTGCGCGTCATTCGGCGCGATCACATCGATGAGGTGCTGATTCAAAGCCTCATCCGCGGTGTAAGAATGCGACGACGCAACCGCGGCAATCGCCGCCTCGGTATTGCGATTGCGTTTCGCGACGTACGACCGCAGGAACGCTTCCGCATCGTTCTCCACCTTCTGGCTCAGAACCTCATCGGGCTTTCCACCCTCGAAGACCACATGTGCTGCGCCCGCATTGGTTCCGGGCGCCATGGCGGCAATATCGGCAGCCTCAAGCAGGAAGAATCCTGCGGACCCCGCGCGCGCACCCGCAGGCGCAACATAAACGATGACCGGCACGCGGGAACTAAGGATCGCGCCTGCCATGGTGCGCATGGAATCGACCAGGCCGCCCGGCGTATTGATCTCGATCAGCAGGGCCGCAGCGCCCTGACTGTTGGCGTGCGCAATGGCACGCTCCAACAGTCCTGCGCTAACGGACTGGATCGTGTCATCCAGAACAAGCTTGTCAACAACCGGTTGCTGTGCGCGCACGGCTCCGGCACACACGAGCCCGATCATTGCGATCAGGCTGAAGAGTTCGCGGACCTTGAATCCACCCAAATACCGAAGCATGGCTCACTCCAATCGCTACGGTTTCTTCCCGGACCTCGTCTCGATTTCCCGGCTTGAGTTCTTTTGCAGTGGCGCTGCCGGGATCAATTTTCAGCGCTTCTCCAACATCCCGGCTTGCGTCGTCCAGGTGATTCGCTGCCAGATCGAGCCTTCCCAGCACCAGGTAGGCATCCAGCGAGGGCGATAGCTTCAAGGCTTCATTCGCCTCCTTGCGGGCATGCCTTCATATCTCCGGTGCGCTCGCGAACAGCGGCCAATCCGGCATGCGCATCGGCGAGCGACCCATCGTCCGCCACAGCGGTCTGATACAGCCGCTCGGCCTCAAGGAGCAGCCCGCGATTGAAATAGTCCCTGGCCTGGGCTGCAAGCTTGACAGCCCGGTCATGGGGCGGAAGCGCCGCCAGCCGATTTGCCTGCATCTGGTCCATCACCACGGCCGCCTGCTTGAATGCAACCGCATCGAAGGTGCGCACGATGCGCTCGAGCGGTTGGCTGGCATCATCGGCATCGGCGGACTTTGGGGCTTTCCACGCAGCGAGCACCTGTTGCGCCTCGGTGTCGCTGGGTCGGAGTTTCAGGCACTGGTTCAGTTCGTTCAAAGCACTTGCGTCGGAACCATGACGCTTGAGACTGACGGCGAGGTTGAAATGGTAGTCGGCATTATTTGGGTCGGCGGCGGCGGCCTGCACAAATAAGCCGGTACCGTCGTGATCCTGACGGCTGACGGCGACGCCCTCGTTGTTCAGAACCTCGCCAAGCGGCAACTCGCGTGCCACGTCTGCAAATGCATCCTCCGCCTGCTTATACGAGCCGGAGTAGAGCAGAGAAAGACCGCGGTAGAAGCCAGCTTCCAGTGCATCCGGATCGTTTGGACTCACCTTGGCGAACGAGGACGCTGCCTCTTCATACTGCTGCGCGTTGAAGTCCTCGCGGCCCAGCGCCATCCATGCCGGGCTGAAATTCGGACTGAGCGTCACGGCTTGCTTCAAATGACGCTCGCGCTCTTGCTGGTCCGGCTCGGAGATACCGCGGATGTACTGTTCGAAGGCATCGAGGCGGAGTCCTTCTCCTGCAGCAAGAAAGGTATCCTGCGAGACGCCAAATCCTGGATCCATGATGCGGGTGAGCCGCCACGCGAGCGAATCGAACACGGCGATCAGGTCGCGCATCTCGCCATGCGCCACAACCGCGTCGCTCATGCGCAGATGGGGAACGTCGAGAACGCGCGCTTCGGCCACGATGCCGGTGCCCTCCGTGCGGTAGCTGCCGACGATGATGGAGTCGACATCGAGCGTCTGCGCAAGCTTGAGAGCACTGGCGCGCGAGGGCTGAAACTGCTGCGGCAGGCCGAGGTGGTCGAGCGCATACATGCGGTCTTCGCGGCGCATGGGCGCGAAGCCGGCGGAGGCAAAACGCGCATCCAGAATCTCAGGCGCAGCTTCGCGAATCCAATCGAGACTGGGTTGTCCGGTTCCGTTGTCGAAAGGAAGAACCAGCAGAATCCGGTTTCTTCCTGCGGTTCCGCCATCGCTAGCGGCAGTCTGGGCACTTGCGTTGACATTCAGCGCAATGCTCGCAAGAAACAAGAATCCGGCCCATCCGAGTGCAGGGCGCAGCCATCCGCGAAATCGAATCAGAATGAACACAACAGGCTTGATTATAGGTGTTTCGGCTCCTTCATCGCAGTGCTCTCGAACGTGTCGGGCAGATCAGCGTGCCGGTCGCGGCAACTCGACGCGAGCTTCAAACTGCCGGTTGAATCGGATTAGCGCGATCCACTGGGCATGGTCTTCGCGCTCCCAGTTCAACGTTCCATGCAGGCGCAGCGCAATGGCCTCGGGCGGCAGATCGTGATGCAAGCCAAAATACTTCTCGTCGAGGGCCTCGCTCTTCGGTCCGAGGCTCAGCAGCAGCGAGGGAGGATCGTATTTTGTCGAAAAGACGAGAGCTGTTGAGTAGCCGCCGGGATCGTCTGCGGCGCGATCGATCTGTTCCGAGGTGAAGTCCTCGAGGCGGTAGACCTGGTAGGGCGTCTTTACATAGCCCAGTTCGGGCTTGGTGAGTTCATCGGTAACGGGCCATGCGGAAAGAACGGTGGAGCCGGGGTAGCGCTTGTTGAGCTGCGCGATGCCGGCCATGTGCAGGCGAATGACGCGGGCATATTCCAGGTTGTCTTCCGGCGCAAAGCGGTAAGGCGGATTGATGAAGAGGCCCTGCGATGAATGCCGAGGCCGAGAAGACGGCAAGCGTCTGCCAATACGGCACGCGGCGCGAGATCGTTGAGACGGCAACGAGAAGCACCAGCGGATACATGGGCAGCAGGTAGCGCGTAAGCAACGCGCCGCCGAGAATGCTGAAGAACACAGCGTTCGCGAGCAGGATGAAAAAGATTCGCCACAAGACTGCGGTGCTGATGCCGAGGCGGCTCGTGCCCTTCCGCGTCGAGCGCGGTCTGAGCATCAACGCGGCGATCGTCAGCAGCGACGGCACAAACATATTCATGTGCGCCGTGAGATGGAGAAGGCGATGTCCGAAAGCCGCGAGAAAACGCGCCGGTTCGAAGTTAGCTTCGGCGTTGTATTTGAGAAATGCGGGATTGCCAAACACAAATCCGGTTTTGGCGAAGTGCCAGCCGTACCACGCGATGAGCGGAAAGACGCACGCTGCGAACCAGGCGGCATCGATCAGATGACGCTTCCTCTGTGGCTGAGCTGAACGAAATCCATCCACCAGTGCGATCGCCACCAGCGTCATCGGAATCACGATGGCGGTCTCTTTGGAAAGAACGGCAGCGGTGAACCACAGAGCGGCAGCCCAGGGCCGGCGCTCGCGATCAGGCAATGCATAAACCAATCCCCAGAGCGAGAAGGCGGCAGCAAAGATGTCGGCCTGGGCAAGGGTGCTCTGCGCAAACCAGATGGGATAGAGCGCCGTAAGCACGACTGTCCAGAAGGCGACCTGGCCGGAACCGGCGACACGATGCGCCAGACGCCACGACGCCGAGCAGGCCGATGGAGGCAATCATCAACACGGCTTCCCGCGTCACCTCCGGATAGAACCCGGAAAACTTCCACCACAGCGCAAGGTAGACGCTGGGCAGCGGCGGGTGCGCATTCGACATGGTTGTGAGGGGATGAGCGAGCCGGTGCGGAAGAAGTCCCATGCGGCTGGAATGTAGTAGCCGGCCTCGTCCCAATAGTAGGGCAGGCGCAGCAACGGAAAGTGACTAACATACAGCAGGGCGAAGATGACAGGAAACACCATCCAGAGCGGAAATGGCGCGTCGATGCGCGGCTCGAGGATCGTTCTCAGACGCAATCGCTTGCTCATGAATATGTCTTCTTAGCTCCGGCGGTTCGCAGCCGTGCGCATGAATCGGCAGGAGGCGGTGTGCCTACCGCTTAGATACGCGCTAATTGACCGGCCCTTGCGGGAAGCTCACATTCTGCGGTTCGAGATTGAGCGTGCCGAAGGCCTGTTCGTACTGCGAGAGGTTCTGTCCCAGCACGTTCCAGAGCGCCTTGGCCTGTTGCGGGCTGAGAAAGATGGCCTGGTGGTTGCGGATGGTGACCTGGTCGGGGCTGTCGCTGGAGGCAAGGCCGAAGACCAGCGAGAAATCCCACACGCTCACGCGCACCTGCACGCTGTTGGCGTAGGACTCACGATAGTCCGGAGTCTGCACGACGTTCATCTGGGGCTGTTGCGGAGTCTGGCTCATAGTTTCTTCAGATTACCCTGCCCGGGCGGACCGGAGGCTGCCACAAACTGTGGGAAGTATAAGATGCGCACCATACCGCATACAATTGGGCGCAGCGCGAGGCAGGAATGGAACGGGGTTGGTGCGAAAGGAGGGACTCGAACCCTCATGGGTTTCCCCGCCAGATCCTAAGTCTGGTGCGTCTGCCAATTCCGCCACTTTCGCACTAAAGCCAATCTAACACTGGCGGCGCTTTTGGATGAAGCTGATCGCCGGGAGTTGAAGCTCAGGCTACTTCCCGCTCATTGCAGTCCGTAAAACGAAGCGCAATTGCCACCCAGAATCTGCTCTTGCTGCGCAAGGTCGAGCTGCCGGATGTAATCGTTCACGATGGCGAGAGTCTCGGCATAGGCTGCGGATAAAGTGCAGACGGGCCAGTCGGAACCGATCATCAGCCGCCGCGGGCCGAAGGCCTCGAAGACCACATCGAGATACGGCCGAAAATCATCGGGCTTCCATTGCTTCCAGCGCGCCTCCGTGACCATGCCGGAGAGCTTGCAGCAGACGTTTTCATGTCGTGCCAGTTCCCGGATGTCCGTCTTCCAGGGTTCCATCAGGCCGTCGGCGATTCCGGGTTTGGCGATGTGATCGAGCACGAATGCGCTGCTCGGGGAATTTCTGCACCAGCTTCACGGCGACGGGCAGATGGCGCGGATAAAGAAGCAGATCGTAGGTGAGGCCGTAACGGGCGAGATGAGCGATGCCGCGCTGAAAATCGTTGCGCAGCATGAATTCGTCGTCGGGCTCCGCCTGCACCACGTGACGAACTCCGACGAACTTCGGATGTTTTGCCAGGCGCTCGAGTTCCGCGGGTAAATCGGGCGAGCAGAGATCGACCCATCCTACGACACCCTTGATGAAGTCGCTCTCCTCAGCAAGCGAGAGCAGCCATTGCGTCTCCTCAACCGTTTGGCAGGCCTGCACGGCGATGGAGCCATCGAATCCGCTCGCGGCCAACAACGGCTGCAGGTCGCCGGGCAGGAAGTCGCGTTGCAACGCCGTCATTTCGCCGTCGATCCAGTCGTATGCGGCAGCGACTGTATTTCCAGAAGTGCTGATGTGCGTCGATTCTCATCGTTTCATCTCGTAAAAGCAGGCAACAGAAGCCATGCTAACCCCTGCGGTCAGACCGGTATAGTGCTGATATGCACCTCTTGTTTCGTCGCACTTTCACCGCCTCGCTCTGCCTGTGTTCGTTGTTCGCCGTGGCTCAATCTCCCAAGAGCACGATCACCCTTGATGAGTATCTGAACACCACCGAGATCACGGCAACCAGCCTATCGCCGGACGCGTCTGCCGCGGTCGTTGCCACGGAGACGCCGGACTGGAAGGCCAATGTTTATCGCCACGACCTATGGCTGTGGACCGCACAGGGCGGTTTGAAACCGCTGACCCACTCCGGGACGGACGAACAACCTCGCTGGAGTCCGGACGGGAAGTGGATCGCATTTCTGTCAGACCGGCTGCCGGCAGGATCAGTAGACGGCGATACAGGAAACGAGGATGGGAAATCGACCCGTATATGGCTGATTTCCGCTTCGGGTGGCGAGGCATTGCCGCTCTATAACGAGAAGCTCGATGTGCATACATTTGCGTGGGCACCGGACAGCTCAGCAATTTACTTCTCGGCCACATCGCCGCAGACGCACGTCCAGGAGGACGATCAGAAAGACGAGTGGAAGGACGTTGTGCGTTGGCGCGAGCAGTATCGCGGCGATGTTCTGCTGAAGCTTGACGTGGCCCAGGCGCTGGCACGTGCCGTTGCGGTGCCTCTGGCTACAGAAGTTCCCAAGGCGGCAAAAGCCGACGCGGAACCTTCCTCAAAACTCGCGTCGGGTGCGGAGACCATTGCCAAGGTCGATCTGGCAATCAGCGAGATTGCACCTTCGCCGGATGGCAAGCAGGTTGCCTTTCTTACCGAACCAATCAACAAGCGCATTGAGAACCCGGCGGACTACGAGATTTTCCTGGTCGGAACGGCGGGTGGCAGCACGCGGCAGGTAACGCACAACCAGGCCGTTGAATCCAATATCCGCTGGTCGCCGGACGGGCACTGGATACATTTCGCAGTAAACGCGGCCGGCAGGCTCGCTGGAAGGAAAGTATCGCGATGTGCAGGGACGCCTCTACCGGCTCGATCCGGCCTCAGGCAAAACCGAGCGGCTGGGTGCGTCGTTTGACGGATCGCTTGACCAGTACACGCTGCTGGCAGATGGACGCGAACTCGCACTCGGGCTCAAGGGCACCGAGACACAGGTTTACCTGATCGAGGGAGAAAAGGCTACGAAGCTGCCAGGCATTGCGGGAAGCTATGCCGGGCTCGATCCGGCGCACACTCAGCCGATGCGCTGCTGGTGCGGCACTCGACCGTGAATGATCCGCACGCAGGTTTATCTGGCCGCCGATCCGCTACACCCTGACAATCTGAAGAAGCTTACGGACTTCAATCCAGTGTTCGCCGAGAGGGCACAACCAGAGTGGGAACCCTACGCGTGGAAGTCCGATGACGGACAAACGGTGGAGGGTGTGCTGATTTTCCCGCCGGGCAAGAAGGGCGCGAAGCACCTGCGCATGTTCACATTGATCCACGGCGGTCCTGCGGATGCCGACGGAAACCGGTTTGGCGCGGACTGGTATGACTGGGCAACATTTGCAGCGGACAATGGCTGGCTTGTGTTTCGGCCAAACTACCGCGGTTCGTCCGGCTATGGTGACGAGTTCATGCTGCAAATCGAGCCTCACCTGGTGTCGAAACCGGGACGCGATATTCTCACCGGGGTAGACGCGCTTGGTAAGGGACGGCTATGCGGATCCTGATCATCTCGCGATCGGCGGGTATAGCTACGGCGGCTACATGACCAACTGGCTGATCACGCAGACCACGCGGTTCAAGTCGGCTGTAACGGGAGCCGGTGCAGTGGAGCATGCGGCGAACTGGGGCAACGACGACGAGACGTGGGACGACGCCTGGTACCTGGGCGGCCGGCCGTGGGAGAATCCGACACTCTACCAGGACGAAGCTGCATTGTTCCGCTTCGACAAGGTCAAAACGCCTGTGCACCTGGTGCAAGGCGGCGCCGACATTCGCGTCAGCTTCCTGGAGGGCGAGACGATGGAGCGGGCGCTCCAGTCGCTGGGGATTCCGCACACGTTTCTGGTATTTCCGGGCGAGGGTCACGGACTCGGTAAGAATCCGTGGCATGGCTACATCAAGGTGCGCGAAGAATTGAAGTGGCTGGAGAAGTACGATCAGCAGTAAAGAATCCTGCCCGGCTGAAATTTGGAGCATCAGCTTTGCCAACCCGCACGTCCAACGATTGTGCTGAACCCGGCCGGTTTTATGGCGCATCCTATCTTGTAGGCCCGAATGAATCCTGTTGTTGAACAAGCCCGGCACGCTGCATTTCAGCAGACCTTGCTAAGTGCGCGGCGAACCATGCTGATGAGCGAGATCCTGAAGCTCGCCATCGACAGTTTTCGCGCCAGCAAGCTGCGCTTTGCGCTGACAGCGTTGGGCATGGTGATCGGGACGGCGTCAGTGATTCTTGTGGTGACGATCGGCTTGACGGGTCGACAGTTCATCCTGAACGAGATCCAAAAGATCGGCACCAACGAGGTCGAGGTCGAGTATTCGGGCGGCGGCGCTGTCGGAGCCGAGAAGGTGCAATACAGCGACTTTCTGACCCGCGAAGATGAGAAGGCGGTTCTGACGCAGGTGCCAAGCGTGGTAGCGTCGTCGCCGGTGCTCGAATCGCATGACCACATCAGCTTTGGCAGCGGAGTCGTGAAGGACACTCTGGTGTTGGGAGTGAGCCCGCAATACCAGCAGGTTCGCAACCTGATCGTGCTCTCGGGGCGGTTCTTCGACGAGGAGGATGAAAGCGCACACATGATGTGCGCGGTAGTCACCGTACCCTTCGCGCGCGATATGTTCGGCAGCGAAGATGCCGCGATGGGCAAGGAGTTCTCGATCCAGGGGATTCCGTTTACGATCGTGGGCATTTTCAAGGAGAGCGTTGACACCTTCGGCGAAACCGAGATTGCGGACGAGACGATTCTGATTCCCTTCTCCGTGGCGCGGTACTTCACCGGAACCGACAACGTAAAACAAATCTATTTCACGATTCGCAGCATGGACGAGGTTCCCGATGCGACACGCGAAATTCAGCGCGTAATTCAGTCACGGCACAAGCAGAACTCGGTTTACAAAACTTTTGATCTGCGCGAGTTGCTCACAATGGCCAACCGTATTGCGATTGCGCTGACGGTGGTGCTGGTGCTGGTGGCGACGGTGACGCTCGCGGTGGGCGGCGTAGGCATCATGAACATCATGCTGGCCAATGTACGGGCGCGCATCCGCGAGATTGGAATTCGCAAGGCGCTGGGCGCGACGTATCGCGAGATCAAGCTGCAGTTCCTGGCCGAGGCGGTCATTATTTCGCTGACCGGCGGACTCGCGGGTTGCGCAGTGGGGCTTGCCGTGCCGCTCTCCATTCAGCTCTTCACGGATTACAGCCTTCCGATTTCGCCGTGGTCGGTGGTGATTGCGCTGGCGGCGGCCACCGTGGTTGGCGTGGTGTTCGGCACGGTTCCCGCTACGCGCGCAGCGCAGATGGATCCGGTAGAGGCGTTGAAGTATGAATGACGCGGGCGATCCGGAGCAGCGGCCGGATTCGGCGGACGACGACCCGCCCGGGCCAAATCTCGCCCTGGCTTACAGCCTCCTGGCAGTTGCACTGGTTGCGGCCATCGGCATCGCGCTGTTTATCGTACTGCCGTTCTATCATCGGCATTGACGTCATTGCGCGGTGCGATTTGTTTATTTTCGCCGGGCACCTGCGCCTGTTGCTTCGCCCTCAATGACAGGTCCGTCGGGCTTAACTTCGATTTTTCCAGACTTGCGATAGACATTGGCAACGGCCATGGTCCAAAGGGGAACGAAGTCAACTCCCGGAACGAGCTTGGCGAAGAACGATGGCACAAATTCCCAGTGCCAGCCGAGCAGGAAACTCATTGCGCCTGCCATCGCCAGGTCGAGGAGATCGTCCGCGGGCGAGGCAGCACCCTCGATAAACATGGGAAAGACGGCAATCTGAAGAAGGTCCGCAGCGATCGCCAGCGCGAGCGCGGTCCGCATGCGTATGCGCGGGGAAATCGTGATCGTTCCGGCGTTCAAATCCATTCCAATCTGCAAACCGACTTGCTCCTAATGAAGATAGACGCATAATCGAGCGGCTTGGTTCCCCGTTGCAGGAAAGCGATGGATATTCGATCGATACGATGTGGTCCGGTCTACGGCGGCTCCCTGCGTACTATGATCGTCGATGGCAGGCTGCCGGCGAGTTCTCTCAGGGTTTGTATCGAGGTGTTTCATGATGACGCAATCGGAAAAGGCGGTCATTTTCAAAGCGCTGCACGAACGCGACCAGCCCTTCGTGATCGGCAATCCGTGGGATGCGGGGTCAGCGCGCATCCTGACGAGTCTGAAGTACGAGGCGCTGTCGACAACCAGTGCGGGGCTGGCATTTTCGCTGGGACGCAAGGACGGAACGGCGGCGGTTAGCCGCGAAGAGGCGCTGGCGAATGCGAAGAGCATTGTGGAGGCCACAAACTTGCCCGTCGCCGCGGATCTTGAGAACGGTTATGGAGACGGGCCCGAGGATGCGGCCGAGACAATCCGGCTGGCGGCGGGGGTCGGGCTGGTGGGCGGGTCGATTGAAGATGCGATCGGGGGATGAGGTGCATCCGATCTATCAATTCGACCACGCAGTAGAGCGCATCGCCGCGGCGGCGGAAGTTGCAAAAGCTTTGCCGTTTCCTTTCATGCTGGTGGCGCGGGCAGAGAATTATCTCCACGGGCGCACAGACCTCGACGACACCATCAAGCGACTGCAGGCGTTTGAGAAGGCCGGGGCCACGGTGTTGTATGCACCCGGCCTCACCAAGCCCGAGGACATTCAGATGGTCTGCTCGTCGGTAACGAAGCCAGTGAATGTGCTGATGGGGTTGAAGGCCGCTCCCCGGCTCACGGTGCAGCAACTTGGCGAGTTGGGAGTCCGGCGGATCAGCATCGGGTCGGGGTTCTGCCGGGCGGCGCTGACGGCTTTTCTGCACGCGGCGCGCGAGGTGATCGATGACGGCACGTTCGGGTTTGCCGACGAGACCCTGTACATCTCTGAGCTGACGGCTATGTTCGAGTGAGAGTCGGGGGCTGTACTCCCTTAGTCTCGAGGAAGGTCTCCCTTTTACATAGACTTACGTTTTCCAACCCGAAGCGGCACATGCCGACCAGATTGAAGCGGACTCTCTGCCAAGCCGCATTTAAGCGGATACTGCTCCTAAGCGGATATTGCTCCGCATTTCCCTTTCGCGCGCACCGACGCATTCGACAAGATCCCAAAGTATTCGAGGTTTCAGGGCGGGCCCGGCTCGCGGTACTTCGGAGTTTCGTTCTGCACGAAGGTGTTAGCTCGGGAAGGCATAGGTGTGGGTAAAATCGCATTGAATCAGCAGACTGAGAAATGTTTCGGAGGTTGCATGGCCGTGCGCGTTGGCTGGCTGGAGAAGGTTCTCAAGCCTGATACCGATCCGATCGCCGCATCCTTTGGATGGCTGGAAAAATTTCTGGCCCCCGAAGCAGATCGGGCCGAGCGTCGGCGGGTGGACCAGTTTGCGGCGTACCGCTGGAACGGCGAGTCCCTATCACAGGATTCGGTCAGGGATATCAGTTCAACGGGCCTGTATCTTCTGACGCGCGAACGCTGGGAACCCGGAACCATTCTCACACTCACTTTGCAACGGGAAGGATCGTTGGATCTGGACCCGGCGCGCCGGATCACGACGCAGGCGAAAGTTGTAAGGTGCGGACCGGATGGAGCGGGCTCACGTTTCTCTGGTCGAAAGGTGATCCCGAGTCGCGACGCTGGGAGAATCTGCTCGAGTCGTTGATTGAGCAGACGAAGCCGAGGGATATGCAAAGCCTGGTGCAAATGGTCGAGGCATTTGCGTTCCTGGGGCGAATCTGTTCAGAAGGTGCTGAGGAAATCGGCGAGTGGGTTCGCACGAGGGCGAGCAGCCACAAGGTTCTGAACGCAGTCTCGATTGCGCTGAAGGCGGAGAATTTTCTCGGCCCGGGTCTCGCAAGTACCAGGGCGCGTGTCAATCCGCAGGTTGCAGTGCGCATCCTTGAAGTCGGATCAGGCACGGACGAGGAATGGCTGCATGGCTTCTGGGCCGGCTTGTTGGTTACTGCGATCTCGCAGGATGGAAAAGACAAGAAGAATCTGCAGTTTGTGGAGCTGTTCAGCCAGCTGACGTCGATTCCGATTCGCATTTTCACCGTTGTGTGCACGAGGGCAACCAAGGCGGTGTCGGATGCCGGGGAGGTGTTCGCGAAACCGCTTGCGTGCAATATGCAGGAACTGGTTGCGACGGTAGGATCACGAGGGCCTCAGATCGAACGCGATCTGGAAGCCTTGTCTGGATTTCAGTTGATTGAGAGAAAAGGCGCCTCCGCCTCGGTTCTGCACACGAGCAATGAAGCTTATATCACGCCGACAAGTCTCGGTCTGCAGTTGTTCGCGCTTTGCAATGGTCATCGCGGAAATCTGCGGGAGTTCTATTTCTAGCGCTCCTCTGAATCCGTGACCATGCGAGTTCGATAGATCAAAAGATCAAAAAATCTGATGGAGCGACGACCTGGGCGGGCACCGAGCAAGTAACCGGGTGACGCCAACCCTGGGCGTTTTTCATCTGACGGCCAACTGACCCCTTCGAGATCAGCCACGCGCCACATCATTCCCCAGCCGAAGAAATTGTTCGCGATTGCCACCGCGACTTAATTCTCGCCAGCCTCCAGGGGCAACGGTGGTCTCAGCGTATGAATGAGGCTTCTGGTTGGCGAGCCAACGGTGACGAGACGGACCAGTGTGTTACGAGTCGACCTGGGACGATTGGTTTCTGGCGCATCAGGAATCTAGGTGTATCTCAAAGACCGGCATTTGTAAAAAATGCGAGCAAGGCCAATTCCATTCGGTAACATCGAGCGGAGGGCCTTGCGCCACGTATTCCCACCTTCCCTGCCCTGGCTGGCCCGACGCATTTGAAACCTGCTGACGAGCTGTTTCTACAAAGCAGAAGCATGAAGCAAAGGAGAAGCATGAAACGTTTGAGCCGCGCATTGTTTGTTGCCGTTTCGATGGTCTTGATTGGGGTCTGCGTACACGCGCAGGTAGACGAGAAACTTTTCTCCGACATGAAGTGGCGGGAGATTGGGCCGATGCGCGCAGGGCGGACCCGTGCGCTTGCCGGTGTGCCGAGCGAACCGGCAACGTTCTACCTGGGCGCAGTGAACGGCGGGGTGTGGAAGACGACGGATGCCGGCTCGACATGGCACAGCGTTTGGGATAAGGAATCGAGCGGGTCGATCGGGTCGATCGCGGTTTCTTTGAGCGATCCCAACACGATCTATGCGGGCAGCGGCGAGGGACTGCAGCGGCCCGATCTTTCAACGGGCGACGGCGTCTACAAGTCGACCGATGCGGGCAAGACCTGGACGCATTTGGAGGGGCTGCGCGACGGGCAGCAGATCGGCCAGATCGCGATTGATCCCAAGGATGCGAATCGCGTGTTTGTGGCGGTGGAGGGACATCCGTTTGGGCCGAACGAGGAGCGCGGGCTGTATCGCACGGATCGATGGCGGCAAGACGTTCAAGCGCGTTCTGTTTGTGAGCGACAAGACGGGCGCGTCGGAGGTGCAGATCGATCCGCAGAATCCCCAGATTGTGTTTGCGGGGATGTGGCAGCGGCAGGAAGCGCCGTGGGAGAACGGGTCGTTTGGCGGCGGAGAGGGCGGACTGTATCGCTCGACCGATGGCGGCGACACGTGGAAGAAGCTGACGGGCAACGGGCTGCCGGATGAGATTTTGCAACTGCAGATGACGATTTCGCCGAGCAATCCGAAGCGGATTTATGCAGAGATTGCGCCGGTGAAGGGGCCTGTGTGGCTTTATCGGTCAGACGATGGCGGCGACCACTGGGTTCATGCGCCGGAGGACGATACGCGGCCTGAGGAGCGGATTGGCGGCGGCGATGTGCCGGTGCCGCTGGTCGATCCGAAAGATCCCGATACGGTGTACGTGGCCAGCATTGTGAGCTGGAAGTCGACCGATGCGGGCAAGACGTGGACGGCGCTGCGCGGGTCGCCGGGTGGGGACGATTATCAGAACGTCTGGGTGAATCCGAACAACACGAAGATCATTGCGCTGGCGAGCGACCAGGGTGTCGTGATTTCGCAGAACGGCGGCCACAGTTGGGCGGAATGGTACAACCAGGCGACCGCGCAGATGTATCACGCGACGGCAGACAATGCGTTTCCCTATCGCGTGTGCGGCGGGCAGCAGGATTCAGGGTCGGCGTGCGTGCCGAGCCGCAGCAATGATGGGCGCATCACGTTTCACGACTGGCATCCGGCGGGCATCGAGGAGTACGGATATGCGGCGCCCGATCCGCTGGACCCGGACATTGTGTATGGCGGCAAGGTGACGAAGTATGACAGGCGGACAGGGCAGATCCAGGACGTGGAACCGAAGCCGCTCCGGGATTATCGCGCTTTGCGCACCGAGGCGCTGATGTTCTCGCCCGTCGATCCGCACAAGCTTTACTTTGCGACCAACACGCTGTGGTTGACTGAAGATGGCGGGAAGAACTGGAAGGAAGTGAGTCCCGATTTGTCGCGCGAGACGTGGGAGTTGCCGGCGGTTGTGGACGACTACAAGGACGCGCCGGCAGCGAAGGCTGACGCGGCGCGGCGTGATTTACTCGCTGGGATTATCGCCGCTGGACGGCAATCGGCTGTGGGCCGGCACCGATGATGGGCTGATCTGGACGACTGAGGACGCAGGCGCGCACTGGACGAATGTGACTCCGCCGGCGATGAAGCCGTTCTGGAAAGTCTTCAACATGGATGCCGGACACTTTGACGCGCAGACAGCGTATGCGGCGGTGAATACGATGCGGCTGGATGATATGCGGCCGCATCTGTTCCGCACGCATGATGGCGGCAAAAGCTGGACGGAGATCGACAACGGGACTTCCGGATGGCGCGGCGACAAGCGCGATTCGCGAAGATCCGAAGCGCAAGGGCTTGCTGTATGCGGGGTCGGAGACGCAGGTGTATGTGTCGTTCGACGATGGCGATCACTGGCAGAGCCTGCGGCTGAATATGCCGGCGAGTTCGGTGCGCGACCTCGAAGTGAAGGGCGACGACCTGATCGCGGCGACGCATGGACGGGGCTATTTGATTCTCGATGACGTGACGCCACTGCGGCAGATTGCGGCGGCAACGGCAAGCGAGAGTGCGCATCTGTACGCGCCGCAGACGGCGCTGCGGATTCGGAACGATATGAATCCGCCGACGCCGTGGCCCGCGGATTTCCGGCGACGAAGAATCCGCCGGATGGGGCGGTGATTGACTACTACCTCGGCGCGAATATGTCGGGGGTGGTGACGCTGGAGATTGCGGACAGCAAGGGGCAGACGATTGCGCGCTTCAACAGCGATGATCCGATGCCGAAGCCGGATCCGCGCTATCCTGACCCGCCGGTGTGGGAGCGGAAGCCGCGTGTGCTGTCGGCTGCGCCGGGACATCATCGCTTCCTTTGGGACATGCAGTATCCGCAGGTGCCGGGATTGTCGACGGGGCCGGATGACATGCTGGCGACTCCGCACGATACGCCGCAGGTTTCGACGGCGCCGTGGGTGATGCCGGGCGAGTACACGGTGAAGTTGATTGCGGGTGGGAAGACGCTTTCGGAGCCGCTGAAGGTGGTGATGGATCCGCGGGTGAAGACGCCGATGGCGGATCTGGAGCAGCAGTTCACCGTAGCGAAGCGGATGTATGACGACGTGATGAAGGCGACGGCGGCGTTGCACGAGATCAGCGTGCTGCGTGAGCAATTGAAGGCGCGGAAGGGTCAGCCGCCAGTCGGGCAGGCTGGCCCGACGATCGATTCGAAGCTGGATGCGATTGCGGGGCCGGAGCATGGCGGGCGCGGTTTCGGACGCGGACCAGCAGGACCCGCAACGCTGGGATCGGTGCGGATGATCCTGGCGCGGCTGGAGCACTCAATTGAAGCTGCGGACGCGGCTCCGACGACTGCGCAGAGCGAGGCGGCGGAGACTGCGGCGAAGCCGCTGGATGGGCTGATCGAGCAGTGGGAGAAGGTGAAGGCGTCGGACGTGAAGGCGCTGAACATCGAATTGAAGAAGCAGCACCTGGCGGTGATCGATCTCGATACGCGGGGATTGAATCGCAACCTTGAGGATGAACTGGAGATGGGGGACGAGGAGTAGGCGCTCTTCAGGATTGCGTCGAAAAGCAAAATGACCACCTCGAGGGGTGGTCATTTTGCGTGGATGTAAGTCGATCGGAGAGTTCGTGGTTTAGCGGTGGTGACCGCCACCGCCGTGGCTGCTGGAGTGGCCGCCGCCGGAATGGCTGCCGCCGCCAAAATGACCGCCACCACCAAATGGCCGCCACCGCCGCCGAAGTGACCGCCACCGCCACCGAAGTGGCTTCCGCCGCCACCGCCAAAGTGTGAAGCTTTGGGTGCTTTGTAGCCTCCACCGCCACCACCCCAGAAGGAGTGGCCTCCACCGCCGAAGCTTTGGGCCTTGGGAGCTTTGTAGCTGCCTCCGCCGTAGCTGTATCCGCCGTGGCCACCGCCGAAGGGATGGAAGCCGCCGCCGGATGGGGCGCGAGCAAAGCCTGATCCTCCGTAGTTGCCCGACCCGCCGTAGACGCGCGATCCGCCGGCGTATCCGCCGCTATACCCATAGGAGCGATTTGCGGAGCCGGCACTGTAGCCGGGCGAGCGATAAGCCTGGGAATAGCTGCCGCCGAATGCCTGAGCGCACACCGTAGTTCTGCTGAGGACGGCCATAAGCGCCGGGTGAAGCGTAGGTTCCTCGGCCGGTGTTGCCATAGGCTTCGCGGGCGCTGCCATAGGCGCCACCATAAGTACCTCGGTTGGCACCGTAGCCGCTCTCGGCGAACGCACGAGTGTTGCCATATTGCTGGGGCCGCCCCGTGGCCTGAGGCGTGCGATTGCCGAATCCGTAGCCGGACTGGCCGTTGCCGTAGCCACCGCCGCGACCGTAGGTGCCGCCGTTTTGGCCGTAGCCGCCTCCACGAGCAAAGGTATTGCCGTATCTGGCCGTTGCGCAGCCCGTATCCATTACCGCCATTGCGTGCCATAGCCGCCATAGGTGTTGCCGGACGATTGGTAGCCGTTGCCGTGGCCATAGGTGTTGCCATTGCCCTGATATCCGCGGCCAAAGTTTCCACCATTGCGATTGCCGAAGTTGCCCTGGCCTCCCAATGCGCGCTGGTTGTCAAAGCCGCGCTGGCCCCGGTTAAAGGCGCGGGGCGTGGGGGTGGTGGCATGGGGGAAGTTCCCGCGATCGAGACCGGAGCGGAAGGTGTTGTGCTGCCACCCACCGCCACCACCGCGATCACCCCAGCCACCGCGACCGCCCCAACCACCGTGATCGCGGAAGCCAGCCAGTTCGCCGTGTGCTCCCCAGTAGCGGCCGCCGCCGTGCGCAAAGCCCCAGTCGCGAACTTCGCCGCTGTGGGTACACCACACATCGCCGCCAAAGAAGATGGCATGCGAGAGCCAGTCAAGGCCCCAGCCGAGCCATCCAAAAGGAGTGACCGAGAAGGCGTCCATGGCGATGCCAGGTCCCCATGACAGAAGAGCGTTGCCAACAAAAGAACCGATGGCGCCGAGCACGTCGTAGCCTGGATACGGATCGACGGGCTGGCCGTAAGCCTCCCAAGGGTTGTACTGGGGCACGTAGACGACCTGCGGGGTGGGCGGGGCGATCTCGATGTTGCCCTGGTCCTCGATCACGTCCTGCTGCGGAGTGCTCTCGAGATTGCCGGCTTGCTGGGCGCGGTCACGCATCACCTGGACCGTCTGCATCACGTCCTGCGGCTGGTTGTAATAGGCGTTCCCGAGATCAGTGGTCCATTGCAGGTTCTGCGCCATCTGGTCGAGGACTTGGGGAAAGGCGGTGAGGGCCTTGATGCTGGGATCCCACGTAGTCTGGGCGTTGGCGCCAGCTGCAATCTGGTCAGGCGGCGCGCCGCTCTGCATGTGCAGCCACTGGTCGGCTGCCGCTACCTGCGCGGGATACGTTGAAGCGGCGAGGACCATGGAGACGAGATTGTCGGGATAAAGAGCAATGGGAGCAACCATCTGCTCGAGGCGATCAGGACTGAGAGCCTGCGCCGGCTGAAAGGGCTGAGCGAAGCCCTGGGTGGAATCGTTGTAGGCCTGCTGCTGTTGGGGGTATCCCTGCTGCGGGTAGCCCTGTTGACCATAGGCCGGCTGCTGCTGGTATTGCGGCTGGCCGTACTGCGGATTCGGAGAGTACTGGCTGGCGGTGGTGCTGGGCTCGTCGGCGGGCCAGTTGGGGATGGGGGAGGGGTCTTGTGCGATTGCATGCACGCCGGCCACACCAAATGCGATCAGGGCAGATACCGTGATGAAGCGGCGCCGGGAAAAATGCGGAACCGACTCAACGTTGTAACTTATACGAAGCGTTTAAAGGTAAGCCCGAGAGCGAGGTACGGGAGAGCGGGGGCAGGGTGCGCAGATCGAATTGGGGTTTCATTCATCCCTCACTGGATTCGTGCGAAGCGCCGCTCTGACTTGACAGCATCTGTCATCGCCGAATGCTCGTGTATCCCGGACGTGGTCTCGTGCACGGATTGAGCCTCCGCAGGGGTACCTATTTATCAACCCTGAGACGGTGGCTTAGTTTCGCGAATGTAACGGAATTGTCATATTGGGTGGAGTCAGAGGGTTGCAATGAAGGGGCATGGGAGCTGACTTTATGGATGTATTCGCAGTGTCTAAGAGCGTGCGTGAGAACTGCATCAAGACCGATGGGAGACTGGGCAACGGTTGTATTGGGAAACAGAACAGCAAGTTAGCTCTTTCATCGAATTTCCACGCAGATACTGAGGCCCGAGGCTCTTTCGACGTCGAATCCCACTTGCCCTCCATACATCCAATGTTGTGGAACGAAAAATCTGCCTAAGGGAATACAATCGACTCGCTATGGCAACTGTGACACTTCCGACCGAAATTCAGCCGCGCTCGCCTCAGGGCGAGTTCCGCAATGAGCCGTTTACCGACTTCAAGAACCCCGAGAACGCCCGCAAGATGCAGGCTGCACTTGACCTGGTGGCAAGCCACCTGGGCCACGAATACGACCTGATCATTGGCGGGCATCGCCTGAAGACCGAGGGCAAGATCAAGTCGTTCAATCCGGCGCGACCGGCGCAGGTGGTAGGCGTCCACCAGAAGGCCGGCGCTGAACACGCTGAGAAGGCCATGGCCGCAGCGCTCGATGCATTCGAGACCTGGAGCCGGACCTCGGTGGAGACGCGGGTGTCGCTGCTGCTGAATGCGGCGAAGATTATTCGCGAGCGGCATTTCGAATTTTGCGCATGGCTCACCTATGAAGTGGGCAAGAACTGGGCCGAGGCCGATGCGGATGTGGGCGAGACGATCGACTTTCTCGAGTTCTACAGTCGCGAGGCGCTGCGACTGGCGAAAGCGGAGACGCCGATCCAATTGCCGGGCGAGTTCAATCAACTGATGTACATTCCGCTGGGCGTGGGCGCGGTGATTCCGCCGTGGAATTTTCCGTTCGCGATTATGGCGGGGATGACGGTGGCTTCGATTGTTACCGGGAACACGGTGATCCTGAAGCCGTCGAGCGATTCGCCGACCATTGCGGCGAAGTTTGTCGAGGTACTGGAAGAAGCCGGGATGCCGGGTGGCGTGGTGAATTTCTGCCCGGGCTCGGGCGCGACTTTCGGCAACGCAATCGTGGAGCACCCGAAGACGCGCTACATCGCTTTCACCGGATCGCGTGACGTGGGGCTTGAGATTCATGAGCGCGCCGCGAAGAACCAGAAGGGACAAATCTGGATCAAGAGGACAGTCCTCGAGATGGGCGGCAAGGATTCGATCCTGGTTTGCGCGGATGCGGATATCGACGCGGCGGTTGATGGCGTGGTGGCAGCGGCGTTCGGATTCAGCGGTCAGAAGTGCTCGGCATGTTCGCGGGCCATTGTCGAGGCTCCGGTGTATGACATTTTTGTGGAGCGCGTGCGCGAGAAAGTCGCGAAGCTGACCGTGGGTGATCCTGCTGCGAATCCAAACATGGGGCCGGTGGTCAACAAGTCTGCGATGGATTCGATTCTCGGCTATATCGAGAGGGGCAAGAAAGAAGGCCGGCTCGTCGCAGGCGGCAAGGCCGTAGAGAACGCTGATGGCGGATTCTTCATCGAACCGACGGTGATTGCGGATATCGCTCCAGAAGCGGTGATTGCGCAGGAAGAGATTTTCGGGCCGGTGCTGGCAGTGATCAAGGTTGCGGACTTCGATGAGGGCCTGAAGGTCGCGAACAACACTGAGTATGGATTGACGGGCGCGATTTATTCCGGTTCGCGAGACGCGCTGGAGACGGCGCGGCGCGAGTTTCACGTGGGCAATCTGTATTTGAATCGCAAGTGCACGGGCGCGATGGTGGGTGCGCATCCGTTTGGCGGATTCAATATGAGCGGGACCGACTCGAAGGCAGGCGGGCCGGACTATCTGCTGCTGTTTACGCAGGCAAAGAGCGTCGCGGAGAAGTTGTAAGAGATTGCAGCGAAGCTGGGCCGGAGAACGACAAGCCGCAGCTTCAAAACTGCGGATGACCGTTGCTACGATCCAAGGTCTTTTGCCATGCGCAGGATGGCTGCTGCCGTCCCGGCGTCAAACATCGACTCCAACTCGATCCTGCTCAATGGGATCTCGATGACGTTCACGAGTTGGGGCGTTCCTGCAACCAACCGGTGGCACGACAGGCGTCCCTTCCTGGCGTTGGTCAGATGGAATTCGTAGTTGACATCGTTAATTTTGATGATGCGGCTTCGATCCGTATTCGAGATCAAGCCGGACCGCAGAGAAGTTGATATCGAGAGCATGTGTTTGACCTTAAGCCGTGATGTTCTGAAATGCGTTGCAGAGATCGCGCGATCTCCTGGTTCGCTCCAGGGATACGAGACGAGCCATGATCTCAGCTTTATAAGCCGCATGCATTTGATTTCAGGTGCGGAGTGGTTACTTCGGTCCCTTGACAGTTGGCGAGATCGGCGTGGGCCGCGGCATTTGACGGTCGGGAGACCTTGAGAATTCACTGGAAAGACGAAGGCCGCTGATTGAATCAGCGGCCTTCATCTTCTGTACGAATTAATTTGGCTACGACTGCGCGAGAGCTGGTGAGCCGGTCGATATCGCAGGGGCCTGTTGCATTTCCGCTTCAAGCTTGCTGCCTACTTCGGCAGCAGCCTGCGCGAGGACGCGATGATGGATGGTGAAGAGCGCGAGTTCAAGACGATCGCTGACACCGGTTTTGTCGTAGATGGAACGCAGGTAATTCTTGATGACCTGCTCGGTGGTCTTGAGGCGGAGCGCAATTTCGCGATTCTTGCAGCCCTGGACGATGAGCGCGACGATGCGCATTTCTTTCGGCGTAAGCCGATCGCGAACGCGGGTGCCGACCATATCCTCTTCGGGCGAGTCGGGAATCTGGAGTTGGGGCGGAGCCCATGTGTCTCCGGCGGCCACGCGGCGGACGCATTCGACGAGCGCCTGGCCGGTGACATTGCGGAAAACGACTCCCCTGAAGCCCTGCTGCAAATAGCTGCTGGCGGCTTCGGTGTTTTCGGCGATGACGATGCCGCGGCTGTTGGAGGCTTCGAGCAGGGTTTTCAAGCGGGCCATGTCAGGCCGCAGGGATGCTGCGAAGACCACGATGGATCCGGGGAAGGTGGTGACGGCATGCATCATCCGGTCCAGGTCGGTACATTGGGCAATGATGCGCAGGTCTTCGTCCATGGCCAGAACCTTTGCGGTCCCCGCACGGAAGATAGCCTGTGAATCAGCGAGAATGACCTTGTTCATGTTTTGCGCCTCTTCGCCTGTGAAACAAGTTACATTTGGCCAAAACCGGCTTCTCAATCTTTCACGGGCCGGGTGCTACTACTCGATCAGATGGCGTTTTTGATGCCTACAACCAGTATCGGCAACCGCCTGGAAAGCTCGCAGGAATTCTTCTGCCCGCGGGAATTCCTCTGATTGGTGTAGTGGAAATCATACACATGCCTTTCGTCACCCCCACCGCTCAGAGGTACCTGCACCTAGGTAATACCCTGCAAACTAAGATTACAGCCCAAATGACCGAACCGTCACGGAGAATCCTTCAGGGTTTCGGGAACACCCTGTTTACCGATTTGGCACAAGAGGGCGTTACTGTAGTGGTATAGAACCACGGAATGGCCGTTTGTAGCATCGACGGAAAGCTGTGGATTTGATTGGAATGGAAGCAGTTGCAGCCCTGCAAAAGGATCGTAGACTGGAAGAGGTTATGGCGAGGCCGAATTTACTGGCAGTAGATGACGATGTAAGCGTTCTGGAGGCGGTTGTACAGGACCTGCGCCGTCAATATGGAGCGGAATACCGGGTGATGCGCGCGGCCAGCGGGCAGGCGGCGCTGGATACTTTGCAAATCCTGAAGACGCGCCAGGAGCCGGTGTCCCTGCTATTGAGCGACCAGCGCATGCCGGGGATGACCGGCGTGGAGTTCCTGGAGCGGGCGAAGGAGATTTATCCGGATGCGCAGCGGGTGCTGCTGACGGCCTATGCCGACACGGAAGCGGCGATCCAGGCGATCAATACGGCGCGCATTCACTACTACCTGACCAAGCCGTGGGATCCGCCGGAAGAAAAGCTCTATCCGGTGCTGAACGATCTGCTGGACGACTGGAAGGCGGGATATCGGCCTCCGTTCGAAGGGCTGCGGGTGATTGGGAACCGCTGGTCGCTGAATGACTACAAGGTGCGCGATTTTCTTTCGCGCAACCATGTTCCATATCGCTGGCTGGATGCGGCTTCGAGCGAAGACGCGCGCAAGCTGCTCGAGGAGCGGCATGTGGCTCCGGAGCAGCTGCCGGCGGTGCTGTTTGCGGACGGAAGCCTGCTGACGGAGGCCACTCCGGACGCGCTGGCCAGCAAAGTGGGGCTGAGCACGCAGGCGACGCAGGAGTTCTACGACATGGCGGTGGTGGGCGCGGGGCCGGCGGGGCTGGCGGCGGCGGTGTACGGGGCCAGCGAAGGGCTGAAGACGCTGGTGATTGAGCCGGAGGCGCCCGGAGGACAGGCAGGATCGACTTCGAGGATCGAGAACTATCTTGGCTTCCCTGCCGGCATCACGGGCGCGGACCTGGGACGAAGGGCGCACACGCAGGCGTCGCGGTTTGGCGCGGAGTTTCTGACCCAGCGGGCGGCGGGGCTGCGCATCGACGGGCAATACCGGTTTGTGCAGCTGGGCGATGGGCGCGAAGTGGCATCGCACGTGGTGTTGCTGGCGCCGGGTGTGCAGTACCGCAAGCTGGAGATTCCGGGGGCGGACCGGCTGACGGGGCGCGGAATCTACTACGGGGCGGCGCTGGTGGAAGCCACCTCGTGCAAGGACGAAGAGGTCTATGTGGTGGGGGGGCCAATTCTGCCGGCCAGGCGGCCTTGTACTTTGCCAAGTACGCCCGCAAGGTAACGATGCTGGTGCGCGGGAAGGGTCTTTCAGCCACCATGTCGAAATACTTAATCGATGAGATCGAGCGCACATCCAATATTGTGGTGGAGACGCAAACACAGGTAATGGCGGCGGAAGGCGAAGAGCGGCTGGAGGCCTTGCGTCTGAGCGGGCCGAAAGGCGAGTATTGCGTACAAGCCTCTTCGTTATTCGTCTTTATTGGTGCGCAGCCGGGAGTGGAATGGCTTCCGGACAGCATCTTGCGTGACGACAAGGGGTTTGTGCTGGCAGGGCCGGACCTGCGCCAGGACGGGAAACCGCTGAAGGTCTGGCAGGAGCAGCGGGAGCCATTTCTGCTGGAAACCAGTGTTCCGGGAGTGTTTGTGGCGGGGGATGTGCGGCACGGATCGGTAAAGCGCGTGGCTTCGGCAGTGGGTGAAGGATCGATCGCAGTGCAGTTTGCGCACCAGTATCTGGCGGGGTTCTAAATGGGGATTGAAGCAGCAAGATGAGCGCGGGCGACACAATTGATGAGCGTTGAGCCGGTCGCTCTGAGCGAGCTGTCGGGAATGCTGGTGCGCACGCGGCCGTTTGCTGACGTATCGGCAGATGCGCTGGGCAGCCTGAGCGTCGTGGACCGCGTCAAAGCGCCGGCGGGCACAACGCTGATGGAGCCGGGCAAGGGCCCGCTGCACTACTGGCTGGTGCTTGAGGGCGAGTGCCGCGCGGATCGCGTAGAAGCAGACGGCTCGCTGACGCACGGTCGGGAACCGCGCAGGCGGGCGAAGCCTTCGGCGAGGCCCCATTTTTGACGGGTAAGACGCAGTCGCATGTTCCTCGTGACCGCGGTGCGGGATTCGGTTCTGTTGCGGTTTACCGCGGATCAGTTCTGGGGATTGATGGCCTGCTGCCCGCAGGCGCGCAAGGTGGTGCTGGCAGACATGGCGCCGCGGCTGCAGGCGCACCAGGCAGAGGCGCTGCACCGGGAGAAGCTGGTTTCGCTGGGAACGCTGGCCGCGGGCTTGATGCATGAGCTGCACAATCCCGGATCGGCGGCGAAGCGCGCGGCAGCGCAACTGCGCGAGAACCTGATGAGGCTGCAGGAACTGAGCCTGCGGTCTGCAAGCAAGCCCAAGACGCCGGAGCAACTGGAGTGCATGCACAACCTGCTGGAGCATGCGATGAAAGGCTGCCATTGCTCGGCTATGAGTTCAGTGGAGCAGGCCGATGCCGAAGAGAAGCTGGCGGAGTGGCTGCAGGATGCCGGCGTGGAAAACGCCTTCACGATTGCGCCGTCGCTGGTGGAGATCGGGTTTGAACAGGACGAGCTGAACTGTGCGCGGGAATATTTTGACGCGAAGAGCTTTTCAGACGCGCTGAACTGGCTGGAGGCGCTGGTGTCGAGTGTGTCGCTGGTGTGCGCGATCGAAGAGAGCATTTCGCGCGTGTCCGATCTGGCGATGGCGGTGAAGAAGTTTGCCTATGACGAGCGCTCGCCGGCGAAGGATCTGGATGTGCACGACAGCCTGCAGAGCACGCTCACGATTCTGGGACACAAACTGCGCATCAAGCAGATCGGGGTCGAAAAGAAATTTGAAGCGTCGCCTTCGATGATTCACACGCGCGGTTCGGCGCTGAGCCAGGTGTGGACGAACCTGATCGACAATGCCGCGGATGCTTCGCCGATGCAGGGCCAGATCGAAATTGCAACGTGGACCGAGCCTGCGAATGGTGCCGATCCGGGTTGGCTGGCAGTGAGCATCACGGATCACGGGCCGGGAATTCCGGCGGACGTGCTGCCTCGGATCTTCGAGGCATTTTTTACGACCAAGCCGCAGGGCTCTGGCACCGGACTCGGGCTCGAGATCGTGCATCGCATCGTGACGCAGAAGTTCGGCGGCAAGATCGATGTGGAATCCCAGCCGGGGAATACGCGGTTTGTGGTGCGCTTGCCGTTAGGTGGCACACAGGCGGTCAACGGGGTCGGGCCGAAGACAAAGTAGTTCCCTTTCCTCTTTAATTCAAACGCCGATTTGCTCCGGTCCAACGAGACGGAGACGTCGGCTTCGTTCTGGTCCCAGGGCTTGGTCTTGGGCTATTCCGGTTTCGGGCTGAATCAAGGTGCGGAGTTTTTCGCCGATGAACGGGGTGGAAGGACCTTGAGCCTTGGACCGCACCGAACTTCTCGAATCTGCGCTGGACAGTCTGACCGAAGGTATCGCCCTTTCAAATCAGGATGGCCGTGTTGCGCTGTGGAACTCCGCCGCCGAGACAATCTCAGGTTTCGCGAGCGCAGAAACTGTGGGACGCAGCGTCGGCGAGGTGCTGGACATGATGGTTGTGGGAGGCGTTCAGCGCTGGATCAAGCAGACGAGTGCGGAGAAGGCGCAAACGCACGGAGCACTGGTGCAGGTACGGCACAAGTTGGGACATGACGTTCCGGTGGTGGCGCGTGTGCTGTCGTTGCGGAATGGCATGGGCGGCCGGATCGGTGCTGGGGTCGTGTTTCATCCCGCGCGGAGCATTGATGCCGTGCCCCATGGGGAACTTGGCGAGGATGCAAGTGTCGGCGATAGTCAGACAGAAATGGAAGAGCGTCTGGCCTCCATGCACGAAGACTTTCTACGTAGCGATATCCCTCTCGGTGTGCTGTGGGTAACGGTCGACCAGGCGTGCGGATTGCGGCGAACGCACGGTGCTCGGGCCTGCGCGGCGATGCTGGAAAAAGTCGAACGCACGCTGGCCAGCGGACTGAAACCCTTTGAAGAAATCGGCCGCTGGGGCGACGATGAATTCCTGGTGCTGTCGCACGAACGAAGCAGCCCAATGCTCGCGGCGCATGCACAGAATCTTGCAGGCCTCGCGCGCACCACAGATTTTCGCTGGTGGGGCGATCGTGTATCGCTGACAGTGAGCATTGGCGCGGCCCAGGCTGAACGCGGCGAGTCGCTGGCCGGACTGCTCGAACGGGCACAGACGGCGATGCTGGAAAGCGTCCGAATGGACGGCAATCACATCACGGCAGCACAGGGGAGACGCGCATGTTTGCCATCATAGGCATCGTCATGGTGTTTGGCGCGGTGATTGGCGGGTTCCTGATGGAAAAGGGACACATGGCCGTGCTGGTGCAGCCCGCGGAGCTGCTGATTATTGCCGGGGCCGCAACGGGAACACTACTGGTGGCCAATCCGCTGCACATCCTGAAGGGAATCCTGGCCGGTTTGAAAGGCGTCCTAAGCGGATCGAAGTTCGGCAAGGCGCGCTACCTGAATCTGCTGAAAATGATGTACATGTTTCTGAACAAGGTGCGGAAAGAAGGACTGCTGAGCGTGGAGAACGATGTCGAGAAGCCGAAGGAGAGCATAATCTTCAAAGCCTTTCCTGATTTTCTCGCTGACCATCACGTGCAGGCATTTGTGTGCGACACATTGCGCATGGCGATTACGGGCGGTGTGGATCCCTTCGACATGGACCAGATGATGGAGTTAGACATGGAGGTGCATCACCACGAAGCAACGCTGCCGGTTGCGGCTTTGACAACGGTGGCGGATGCATTGCCGGGGCTGGGGATTGTGGCGGCGGTGCTGGGCGTGGTGATCACGATGGGCTCGCTGGGAGGCCCTCCGGAAGAGATCGGCGAGAAGGTGGCGGCTGCGCTCGTCGGAACGTTTCTCGGGATCCTGCTGTGCTACGGCGTGGCGGGCCCGCTGAGCGCGAACATGGCAAAGACTGCGGATGAGCACAACGATTATCTGCATGTGCTGCGGGTGCTGCTCCTTGCGTTTCTGAAGGGTTCGGCACCGATGATTGCGATCGAACTCGGAAGGCGCGCGATTCCTGCGCGGGTGCGGCCCTCGTTCGATGAGATGGAGAAGTTCTGCAAGGCCCAGGGCGGTGCGTCGTCTGCACCGGCCAAGGCTGCTTAGAAGAGGCTGATCGTGGCGGCGAAGACGCGACCGATTATCGTGATCAAGCGCAAGGGTGGCCACGACGGTCATCATGGCGGCGCGTGGAAGGTCGCTTATGCCGATTTTGTTACGGCGATGATGTCGCTGTTTATCGTGCTGTGGCTGATGAATTCCAGCGACAAGGTAAAAAAGGCCGTGGCTGGCTACTTTAACGATCCCAGGGGCGCGGCGTCGTTGATGGGCACGACGATGACTGGGACGGGAGAGACGGTAACGGCCGCCAGCGTGGATGATATGCAAAAGTTGAAGGAAAAGCTCGAGGAGGAGATCAGGGCGAAGGCGGACCTGAAGAAGCTCTCCAAGCAAATTGAAATCACCATCACGCCGGAGGGTTTGCGGATCGAGCTGCTGGAGGACAAGAACGGGACATTCTACGAAAGCGGCAGCGCGCGGCTGAGCGACAGTGGGCAGGAGTTGCTGGGGCTGCTCGCGGCTGAACTGAAGACACTGCCGAATTCGCTGCTGATCGAGGGACACACGGATGCGGCGCAGTACTCCGATGACAGGACCTACAGTAACTGGGAATTGTCGGCGGACCGGGCCAACTCAGCGCGCCGGCTGCTGCAGCAGGACGGCGTGCGCAGGGACCAGGTGACGCAGGTACGCGGATATGCCGATCAGCTGCTGCGCGTAAAGACGAATCCGTTTGATCCGTCGAACCGGCGGATTTCGATCCTCGTAAAGAACCAGGAGGGGCCGCCGCCTGGACTGAAGAGAGCGGCGCCGGTGAGTGCATCGCAAGGCGCCAAGGATGAGCGCACTCTAAAGAAATAGTCTCTTCACGAAAGGATAGAGGGCTTCGGACCGTACAACTTCGCCGCTTCGCCGGCGTGGTGTAGTCTGGTGCCGAAGCTGGAAATCGTTTACTGCGGGGGATGGGAATGGCCGTTGTCGCCGGTGTGGATTTCGGCACCTTGAGTGTGCGTGTAACGTTGGTGGACAGCCAGATGGGGCCGGTTGGCACGGCGTCGGCTTCGTATCCGCTTCATCGGCGGCGCGAGGATCCCGATTTTGCGACGCAGTCGCATACAGACCAGATGACGGCACTCGCCGTGGCAATGAAGGATGTGCTGGCCGCGACGGGAATCAGCGGCGGTTCAGTGGAAGGCCTTGCCATCGATACAACGGGATCGAGCGTGATCCCGGTGGGCAAAGGGCTGGAGCCACTGGACGAGTACTACCTGTGGTGTGATCATCGCGCGCACGCGGAGGCCGAAGAGATCACGACGAAGGCGCATGCGACGGGGCTGGAGGCGATCGAGTGGTGCGGCGGGGTGTACTCGCACGAGTGGGGATTTGCGAAGCTGCTGCATTGGCTGCGGCACAATCCCGGCAAGCGGGACTTATTTGTGACGGCTCTGGAACACTGCGACATGGTGGCCGCAACGCTGTGCGGCGTCAAAAGCGTACGCGGGCTGAAACGCAGTGTCTGCGCGATGGGCCATAAGTGGATGTGGAATCCCAAGTGGGGCGGCTTGCCCCCGGAAGAATTTCTGGTATCAGTCGATCCGCTGCTCCAGGGCGTCCGCGCGAAGATGGGCGGCGAGTACCTGACCAGCGACAAGGTTGCCGGCCACCTCTCCACGGAGTGGGCGGAGAAGCTTGGCTTGCGCGCGGGAATTCCGATTCCGGTGGGCGCGTTTGACGCGCATTGGGATGCGATCGGCTCGCACATCCGCGAAGGCGATGTGGTGAATGTGGTGGGCACGTCGACGTGCATTATCGCGATGGCGCATGAGACGCACCTTGTGCCGGGTGTATGCGGAGTGGTTCCGGGCAGCGTGCACCCCGCGTATACAGGCATTGAAGCAGGTCTGTCGGCGACGGGAGACATCTTTGAAGCAATCGCACAGCGCGCGGGGACGCGCGTGTTTGAGCTGTCAAAGGGGCTGGAATCATTCCACGCCGGGCAGACGGGGCTGCTGCGACTGAGCTGGGACAATGGCGATCGCACCGTGCTGGTGAATCCGGAGCTTGGCGGTGTGACGCTGGGCTGGAATATGGTGAGCACCGCGCAGGATGAGCTGTTCGCGGCAATCGAGGGAACGGCGTTTCATACGCGGATAATTCTCGAGCGCATGGCAGAGCACGGAGTCCGCGTGGATCGCGTGATCAATGCGGGCGGGATTCCGCAGAAGAATGAAGTGCTGAACCAGGTGTATGCGAATGTGCTGAACAAGCCCGTACTGGTGCCGGCGGGGATTCCGACGAGCCTGGGATCGGGGATCATGGCGCTGCTGGCGGCGGGCATCTACAAGACGATCGATGAGGCGCAGGCGAAGGTATGTCTACCGTTGCGAACGGTTGAGCCGGACCGGCGCTCGGCGGGAGTGTATGAGCGGCTTTACACGCTCTACAAAGACCTGTATTTTGCGCTGGGACAGCGGCATGCGGCCGCAGTACCGCTGGGGCGCGTGCTTCCGGACCTGCGCGAGATTGCGGCAGAAGCGCGTCTGTCGGCCTGACAGTTTACTCCCACAGGTAACTAACGGTGACAAGCTCGCACGGCGGTCTTGCACTCGCCGTGAGTCGGGTTTACCGTGATCACAATCCCTGTTCAACGAGGAGTGCTGTGCACCTTCCTGTTTTGCGCTGTTTCATTCCCTGCCTTCTTCTCATTTTTCCCGGAGTAGCCGCGCTTGAAGCGTCCGCCCAGCAGGAAGCCGCGCCGTGGACCGCACCGCATTTTTCTGTTCCTGCGAAAGATTTGTACCAGGCCGCCTCGTCGATGCCCGCTCCCGACGGCGCAAATGTAACGCTGTATAACGACGACGAAGAATTCAGTTTTGACGAAGCAGGCAGGCTGACGCATGTGGGGCATTTCATCTACAAGGTGCTGACCGCCAAGGGCGCTGAGGGTTGGGACAACTTGTCGGTGGGTTGGGACCCGTGGCATGAAGTGCGCCCGGTGATTCGCGCCCGGGTGATTGAGCCCGATTACACGGAGCATGTTCTCGATCCAAAGGCCATTACAGAGGAGCCGGCGCGTGGAGGCGACTACAAGACCTACAGCGACGGAAAGAGGCTGACGGCACCGCTGCCTGCGATCTCGCCCGGAGTAGTAGTGGAGGAAGAGTATCTGGAGCGCGAAACGGAGCCATTTTTTGCACCAGGACGGGTGGGACGCGCCTTTTTTGGACACGACCGGACGCCGGTGGCGCACAGCAGCGCAGTTTTTGAGGCGCCGTTGTCGTTGCCGCTTCGTATTGAAACGCGGCTGCTGCCGGGACTGACGCCGAAACGTGTCGAGGCAAACGGGCGTGCGACGATCACGTACGAAATCGGGACTCTCGAAGGCGTGGAATCCCGCGATGCGAATCTGCCTCCCGACGCTTACTTGTTCCCTGAGATTGACTACTCAACGGGAGCTTCATGGCAGGCGCTGGCGACGGAGTACTCGAAAATTGTGGACAGCAAGGCGGATGGAGACGCGGTGCGTTCGATCGTCGAGGGATTGATCGCGGGAAAATCGTCGGTAAGCGAGAAGGAAGCCGTAATTCTCGACTACGTGGACCGCGAGGTACGCTACACGGGAATCGAATTTGGCGAAGCAGCGATTGTGCCACACAACCCGTCGGAGACGCTGGCGCTGAAATACGGCGATTGCAAGGACAAGGCGACGCTGCTGGTGGCGATGCTGCGCGCGGCGGGGATTCCCTCGTATGTGGCGCTGCTGAATGCTGGCTCGCGACTGGATGTTCCGGCGGATTTGCCGGGGATGGGTTTGTTCGACCATGCGATTGTGTACGTGCCGGGTAAGCCGGCGCTCTGGATTGATGCGACGGATCAATACGCGCGGCTTGGACAGTTGCCGATCAACGACCAGGGAAGGCACGCGCTGATTGCGCGCCCGGAGAGCACCGCACTGACGCTTACGCCGGAGTCCTCGTCGCGCGATAATGTGCTGCTGGAACTGAGAGAGATTCGACTCGGAGAAAGCGGGCCGGCAACGGTGATTGAAAAGACGCTGCCCACGGGCGTGTTCGAGTCCCACTACCGGTCGTTCTATGCGGACAAGCCGGACAAGGAAACGCGTGACGGGCTGACTGGGTACGTGAAGGCGCAATACATTGCGGATAAGCTGACGAGTGTCGAGCGGACCGATCCGGGAGACTTATCGAAGCAATTTGAACTGACGCTTGCGTGTGAAAAAGCCAAGCGCGGATATACCGACCTGGACAATGCGCTCGCGGCGATCCGCGTGGACACCCTATTTCAGCAGTTGCCGGACGACTTAAAGCGCAAGGACGATACTGACGCGAAGAAGAAGGACGACGGAGACAAACCGAAGAAGCCGCGCACCGTGGACTGGGAGTTGGATCAGCCATTCACCGCGGAGTGGAAATACAGGATTGTACCGCCGGTTGGGTTTGTGCCGAAGGAGTTGCCGAAAGACGACACCATCGCGATGGGGCCGGCGGTTCTGACAGAGAAGTTTTCAAAAGCAAGCGACGGCGTGGTGGAAGCGGACCTTGCATTCGATTCCGGGAAGCGACGTTACTCGGTCGCGGAGGCGACGGCGGTACGTAACAAGGTGGCGGCGTTTCTGGCCGGTCCCGCAATCATGGTGAGTTTTGAGCCGGAAGGCGAGGCGCTTCTTCACGAGGGCAAGGTGAAGGAAGCGCTGGCTAGCTATCGCAGTCTGATTTCCTCGAATCCGAATGATGCGGTCCATCATTTGCAGGTGGCGCGCGTGCTGCTGCAGGCAGGCATGGGCGAAGAGGCACGGGCAGAGGCGCGTGAAGCGGTGAAACTCGATCCCAATTCAGCATTGGCAGAGCGGACCCTGGCAGACATTTTGAAGCACGACCTGGTGGGCCGTGACATGCGGCCGGGATCAGATTGGGCGAGTGCCGCGGAAGCTTACCGAGCAGCGGAGAAGCTTGATCCGGACGATCACAACGCACAGGGAAATCTTGCAATTCTGCTGGAGTATGACGCGGTGGGCCGGCGGTACGGCGACCAGACGAACCTGAAGCGGGCAGTGGCGGAGTACGAGAAGCTGGGGCAGGACAAGCTGGCGGAATTGGAGATTCCGAACAATCTTCCGTATTCCATGTTCTACAGCGGCGATGCGGCGGGAGCGATCAAGGCGGCGCAGGCACTGAATCCGCAACCGGTAGCACTGACTGCAGCGAGCCGTGCAGTGTTGCAAGGAAGCAGGCAAGGACTGGCCGAGATCAACAAGTTTTCGAATTCCGATGCGGCATTCAAAGACATGGCGCGCACTGCGGGCGAGATGCTGATGAATACGCGCAACTATGCGCTGGCAGCGGACTTTCTTGAAGCAGGAGCGGCCGGTGACAACGCAGCGCAAACGATGGGGCTGGCCAGTATGCTGCGCGGCGCGAAGCGGCACGAGGATTTGATTTTTGCCAATACACCGACGGACCTGGTGAAGCGGGCTTTTCTGCTAACGATGGATCCGAACCTGACAGAAGCCAAAATGGAAGCGATCCTGAGCCGCAACGCGCTTGTGGTCTTCCGTGCCGACGATCCAGAGGATCGTAAGAAGGTATTGGCCGCGGGCAAAAAGCTGAATAGTCAGATGGCGCGGCAGGGCAACTCGCTGGATGTGACCATCGACATCATGCTGCAGGCTTTCGATCCCAAGGGCGACGGAGACGATGCGACGGGGTACCGCGAGAAGGTGCAGATTCCAGGCGGGCCGGCCGTCACGTTCTTCGTGGTGAAGGAGGGCGGCACATACAAGCTACTGGATAATTCGGACAAACCGAACTCCATTGCTCTGGAGATGCTGGATCGGATCAAGGCGGGGGATCTGAACGGCGCGAAGGTGCTGCTGGACTGGATTCGCGAAGACCAGCATCTGGGCGGCGGCGATGACACGCTGGGAGGCCCCGTATTCCCGCGGTTCTGGATCAAGGGCGAAGCAGCAGATGCACACAAGATGACGTTGGCTGCAGCGGCCCTGATGGTGGGCACCAAACAGACGGCTGCGCAGGGCGTTAAGCTGCTGGAAGATGCGCGCAAGAGCACAGCGACGGATCGCGAGAAGAGCAATATCGAATTGGCGCTGGCGGTGGGATATTCCGAAATCGAGGATTACGCGAAGCTCGAGCAAGTTGGAGCGGGCCTGGTAAAGGAAGTGCCTGAATCACGACTGGCATTTCTGACGGATGAGGAAGGGTTGATCGGTCTGAAACGATATGATGAAGCGCTGGCGCTTGCGGATGCACGGCTGAAGCTGCTGGATGGCGATACTGACGCATTGCAGGTGAAGATGCGGATTGAAGCGAGCCGGGGAAATTATGCAGCCGCGCGGGGCTGGATCCAGAAGCTGATCGATCAAGGCAAGGCTGATGCGAGCCTCCTGAATTCGATGGCATGGTTTTCACTTTACACGGGCAAAGTGGACGAAACAGACCTATCCACGGCCACGAAGGCAACGCAGATGGATCACGACAATCCCGCGATTCTGCATACCCTGGCCTGCGTTTACGCCGAGAGGGGCAAGACGAAGGAAGCGCACGATCTTTTGCTGCGCGCTATGGACGATTTGAATCTTGACGAGCCGGATGACGACTACTGGTATGCGTTCGGGCGCATCGCCGAGCAATACGGCGAGCGCGATGCGGCGATTTCGGATTATCGCAAGCTGGAGAAGCCAAAGGCGGAAATCATGATTTCGACGTCGAGCTGGCTGCTGGCGCAGAACCGGTTGAAGGCGATGGGTGTGGAAGGAGCGGCGACGAGCAAGTAGTTTGATGGGTTCGCAGAGAGCCAAGCGGGCAAGAAGAACGCCGGAAGAGCGAGTGCTCTTCCGGCGTTTTGTTGTTGAGTTGGGTTAGAAGTCGAAACGCAGGCTGAACTGCTGACGCCGAGGCTGCGTAAGCAGTCTGCTGGCGATGCCGAGTTGGCCATCTGTGAGACCGACATCGATCGAAGCAGGATCGAAGCGAACCGCATTCGACACGTTGTAGACCTCCCAGGCAAACTTCAGCGTTCCATACTCGCGGATCTTCCAATTCTTAGCAAGGCCCGAATCGATGTTGAAGTAACCATCACCCCGGAAATTGTTGCGCTGGCCCGCCTCTCCTGGATAGGGCAACCGGATCGGACCACCGGTCGAGGTGCCCGCATTGATCGCAGCGGGGTCAGCGAAGAACTGAGGATTACCGTTCTGATCGATGTGTTTGTGAGTTTTGACGTTGCCCACATTCACGCCATAGCTTTCAATTTGCCAGTCAGTACTCCATCCGGGCTCGTAGACAGAGAAGGGCAGGCCGCTCGACCACCGAGGGATTCCCGACCACTGCCAGCCACCGATGAAAGTGTCGAGCAGAGTATTGACATTGCCGCCGTAGGCTCTGCCTCTGCCGAAGGGCAACAGATATACCCAGTCGGCGGTGATCAGGTGGTGAGTGTCAAAGGCAGAAACGCCGCGATTAAGCTGCGGCTTCCACGTGTTAATGATGTTGTCAAAGTTGAATTCGCCGGTGAATTCCGTATCGCGCTCCGCATCCGAGCCCATGTCGATAGACTTCGAAAGGGTGTAGCTGAAGTCAAACTGCAGACCGTGGCTCATCGGGTGGCGAAGGGTGAGTTGGCCGGCGTGATACGAACTGCTTCCAATTGTCGAAAGCGCATATAGCGAAGAGAACTGATCTTGCCAGAACTTCGACTGGTAGCTAGCGCAATCCGCATTGGAGAGATACGAGCAATAGAAGTCGATGTCTGCGAGAGCGGAGGTTGCCCCATACTGCGAGCGATAAGGCGCCCACTCGTTGCTGTAGATGGCCTGGGTTGCGCTTTCGCCGTCATAGTCAAGGTTGGCCATGAACGGGAAGACATCCTCGAAGTATTGAATTGGCTGAACGGATGCACCCGAATCTCCGCCGTTCGCGTCGACTGCCTTTGAAAGCGCCGTGCCGGCTGCGTAGTAATCGCCTCCACCTAATGGATCGACGTAGTCAACCGGTTCAGCGAGATCAAGACTCTGCAGAAGGTGGTGTCCGAGTCGCCCAACGTACGCGGCTTCGAAGGTAAATCCGCCCGGAATCTGGCGCTGGATGGAAAAGTCAAGGTTTTCGGAATAGGGGGTCTTGAGCTTGCTGTCGAGCCCCCAGGTAATCGCGAAGTTAAACGGAGGAGCCGTGTAGGGGTATGTCTGGGTCTGTGGCGCGCCGCCGTTATCGATGGGGGGCAGAGTGTGTTCGTCGATGAAGCGCGGCGAGGGCAAGTGCCTGCTATCACCCTCGATTCCATAGATGCCCGCGGGATTACTTACGGAAGAGGAAATTCCGAACGATCCTTCCTGGTCGAAGATGTTCACCAAGGATTCGCCGTAATGGTCGAAGTAGATGCCCGCTCCGGCACGAATCGAAGTCTTGGAGTCGGGCGAGAAGGCGACTGCCAGCCGAGGTGCAAAGTTGTTTTTCGATTTTGGCCAGAACCCGGGTTTGTTGTAGTGAGGTCCGGATGGCGCAAAGTCCAGCTCAGGTTCGTAGATTTGTCCTTTGAGCGCTTCTGACTCTCTCTTCAGATACCACGCGTGTGTGTCGATCGTGGGAGCAACCTGCTGGCCACTGGTTTCGTAAGGCGTTTGAAGCAGAGTATGCCGAACGCCAAACGTGACAGTAAGGTTCGGTCTCATGCGCCAGGAATCCTGAATGTACCACTCAAATTCATTCGCCTTGAAGTGGCGGTCCAGGAAAGCCCCATCGGGTAGCAGAGTTCCCGAAGTCGCGCTATCCACGTGGTAATTAAAGGAATTGTCGAGCTCGGGAATGGTCCCTACGAGATTGGCGAAGGCAATCTCATAGGAGTTGCCAAAGCCATCGTTGACCTTTGAACCGTTGGAATCGCAGGTGTCGTCGAGTTGACACGGATCGGGAGGACTCCCGCCGAGCCAGTACGGGTTCGACGTTGCTCCTTGCCAGGTGGTTGCGTCCGAATTGTGGTTCTGATGAATCAACCGCCAGTTGGCCCCGAGCTGCACGCTGTGCTTGCCCTTTGTCCAGCTCAGGTTGTCGACAATGTTATTGACCGGAACGCTCGTGACCGTGTCACGTGTATGGGCAGTTGATGTATCCATGAACCGGAAACGGACATAATCGCCTGATCCAACCCCGCGACTGCTGAAGCCCTGGCGAACGTATCCGTAGCGGATGTCATTGACAAGGGTCGGAGAAATCGTCCACGTATCTCCAGCAATGATGCCCTTGTTGTTGCTCTTGTCGATGGAAGACGCGGGCTGGCCTGGGAACTGCTCAGGCTGAAGTGTGGTGTCTTTCTGTAGCTGACCGCGGAAGAAAATTCTATGCCTGTCCGTCGGGGTGAAATCGAGTCGGGCGATCGAAGTATTCAGCCGGACCGGTGCGGGCGACGCAAACGTGAATGATCCGATGTTATAGCCATCGCCGGTGAGTGTTCCGTTCGCAACCGGCGTGGAGTTGAAATATGCCAGTGCATTGGGGTTTGGCCCGGGAGGGAGCGGATAGGTGGGAGTGTTGCAAATCTGGCACCCGGCATCGAGAGTGGTAACCTGTCCTGCATTTAGGGTGACTGGGTTATTGCCCTGATCGAGGTAGATGAGATTACCGGCGGCAAAGCTGGCCGTCGCAACGGTGCGGACGATCTGCTGATCCTCTGAAAGGCGGCTCGCTTCGTAGTTTCCAAAGAAGAACAACTTATCCTTGACAATCGGGCCACCAAAGGCTGCGCCGAAGATATTGCGGAGCACCTTCGTGGGGATATTCGGCTGGCCGGCTAAAGATTCGGCCTGCTTGTTGAACCAGTTGTTCGCCGCGGTTAGCGGTGGGCGATAGTACTCGTACGCCGCACCATGGAACTTGTTGGTGCCGGACTTGGTGATCATGCTGACCTGTGCACCCGACGACCGACCGGCGTCAGCGTTCGCATTGCTCGTGGTTACGCGGAATTCTTCGATCGAATCCTGGGTCTGGCGCAACACGCCGTTGAATGCGTATCCATTTACCTGATCATTATCGTCGACACCGTCGATGGTGACGTTGCCCTGGTCGGATCGCCCTCCATTAACAGCGCCACTTCGGCTATCGTTCACGGTTGGCGGCAGATAGAGAACGCCAGGCTGCAACGAAAGCAGGTCAGGCACGTTGCGGGTTTCGCTGGGGAGCGCCTGGATAAGTTCAGTTCCCGCGGAATTTCCGAGCGATGCGTCCGATGTATTCAGGGTCTGTGCGGTAGCTGACACATCTACCGTGACTGAACTGGCCTGAACGGATAGGGCGAAATCAATCGTGGCCGGCTGATTCACAAGCAGTTCAGCAGACTTGGTCTGGTTACCGAAGCCGGTAGCATTAACCGTGATCTCGTACTTCGCCGGGGGAATCTGGTTGAAGACGTATTGGCCGGTGTTGTCGGCGACAGCCGAGAACGACCTGCCGGTCGCCTTGTCGGCAATCGTGATTTTGGCTCCTGGGACGAGAGCGCCGGAAGGATCCTTGATGGTTCCGCGAAGGGACGTGGTTGCGAGCTGGCCAAAGGAAGGGGAGACTGCGGAAAGGATACAGACAAGCATCCATCCCAGAAGGGACTTTTTCACGGCTATACCTCCAAAAAGTTCTTGCTGCGTTGGTCTTGGGAAGCGACCTTTTTTCTTGTCTGCACAAACGGTTCTTAGCCGTTGGCGCCGTGGCTGAGTGATTCAATCTTCTTCGGATCAAATCTGTTTCTTGGGAAAATCCCACTATGAAACGTTTGAACATTGCCGGCATCGAACACCGAACTCAGCGAATTCTCTTTAATTTATTCGGTCAGACGGTGCAGATTCAATAAAGAAATCCTACTTCGAGCCCGCTCGATGGGTCGAAAACACCGTTTCGTCACATAATTTGGCGGATTTGCCCCCGAAGCCGCCGGGGGGCAAGCAGTGGGTTCGCGGGACGAATGCAAAGAAAAACACCGAAAGAGCGAGAGCTCTTCCGGTGTTTCTCTTTTGAGATGGGTTAGAAGTCGTACCGCAGGCTGAACTGCATGCGGCGTGGCGTCGAGAGCAGAGTGCTGGCTACGCCAAGGTTGCCGCTGGTGAGTTGGGAGCCGGCGAAAGCCGGATCGAACCTTACCGTATTTGTGACGTTATAGACTTCCCAGGCGAATTTGAGAGCGCCATACTCCCGGATCTTCCAGGATTTGCTAACCCCCGAATCGAGGTTGATGAAGCCATCGCCGCGGTAAGGATTGCGCTGTCCAGCCTCGCCCGGATAGGGAAGACGGATCGGCGATCCCTTTGCCACCCCGCTATTGATTGCACCGGGATCGGCGAAGAATTGCGGTTCCCCATTGGAATCGAAGTGGCGATGCATCTTGATCGGCTGCGTGGCAACTGCGTAGCTTCCATATGTCCAGCTTGTGGTGTATCCCGGCTCGAATAGCGAGAACGGAAGGCCGCTGGTTGCACGGAAGATTCCGGATAGCTGCCAACCACCGATAAGCGCATCCGCGATTTTGCCGCTATTGGCGAGCATGGACTTTCCGCTTCCGAATGGGAGCTGGTAGACGTAGTCGGCAGTAAGCAGATGGCGGGTATCGAAGTCCGATGCGCCGCGATTCAGCTGCGGTTTCCAGGTATTAAAGATTTGGCTGAAGACGAGGAGCGAGAGAGCCGGGTTCCTTTCCGCGTCAGAGCCCATGTCGATCGATTTGGCATACGTGTAGCTGACGTCGATTTGGAATCCGTGGCTCATCGGATGCCGAAGTGTAAGTTGGCCTGAGTGGTAGGAACTCGATCCGATCGAGGAGAGCGAAAAGAGCGATGCAAACTGGTATTGCCAGAACCGGGACGTGAAATCGGACGGGCACGGATACGCAGGAAAGTCTCCGCTGTACGGATTCTGGAACGCAGTTCCGCAGTACAGATCGAGATCGATCAGGGCGGTGGTTGCGCCCAGGTTCGCACGGGATGGATTCCACTCGTCGGAATAGATTGCCTGGGTGGCGCTTTCACCGTCGTAGTCGAAGTTGGCCATCCAGGGGAACATGTCTTCAAAGTATTGAACGCTGGGTACCTGGGCGAATTGGTTGCAGTTGCAGCCTGGAGTCGCGTTCGGATCGTACCCTCCGTTGGAATCGACGGCTTTAGACAGAGTGGTACCAGCCGCGTAGTAATCGCCCCCTCCATTTGGATCGACGAAATCCGTCGGTTCGGCGAGGTCGACGCTTTGGAGCAGATGGCGTCCGAGACGGCCATAATATGCCGCTTCAAGGGTGAAACCTCCCGGCAACTCACGCTGAACCGACAGATCAAATGATTCCGCATAGGGCGTCTTCATGCGACTGTCGAGACCGGTTGAAATGAGCGCGTTGTAGTCGGCGGGAGTATAAGGGAAGGTTTCAGTGGGGTCGCCGGCGCCGTTGCTAAAGGGAAGGGTTGTCCGGCTGGTAAATCGCGGCGATGTTTCTGTCTGGTAAATCGAGGCCGGGTTTGTAATGGCACTGCTGATTCCAAACTGACCGTTCTGCGCGAAGTTGTTTACGAGAGATTCGCCAAAGTGGTCGTAGTAGATGCCCGCACCTGCGCGAATCGAAGTCTTGGAATCTGGAGAATACGCAATCGCCAGTCGTGGAGCGAAATTGTCTTTTGCTTTGGGATAGTATCCGGGTTTGCCGTAGAACGGGCCGGAGGGAGCGAAGGCTAGATCCGGCTCATTAATCTGGCCCTTGAGGGCTGCCGTTTCCCGGGCGAGATACCAGGAATGCGTATCGACGGTCGGAGTAATTTCCTGGCCGGTGGTCTCCCAGGGAGTTTGCAAGATGGAATGCCGCACTCCGAAAGTGACGGTAAGATTCGGCTTCATGCGCCATGCGTCCTGAACGTACCACTCAAACTCATTGGCAGTGAAGTGTTTATTGAGCGGCACTCCGTCTGCGAGCAACGTTGCCGATGAGGCACTGCTGACCTGGTAGTTGTAATAGTTGGTTACAAAGGGGACGGTGCCGACAAGGTTAGCGTATGCGACGAGGTAGGAGTTGCCGAAGCCCTGGTCCAGGTTTCCAGGGGAGGGAGCGACCCCGCCGAGCCAGTATGGATTCGAGCTGCCACCGCTGAAAGAGAGGGCGTCGGTCAAGAAATTCTGGTGAACCAACCGCCAGTTTCCGCCCGCCTGAAGGCTGTGCCTGCCTTTGGTCCAGGTCAAGTTGTCGACGATATTGTTGACCGGCACGCTGGTGATGTTGCTACGCGTTTCTGCAGTCGTCGTCGACAGAAAACGGAAATCCACGTAATCGCCCTGGCCGACACCGCGGTTGCTGAAGCCCTGGCGAATATATCCGTAACGAATGTCGTTCACGATCGTTGGCGAAATCGTCCAGGTATCGCCCGCGGTAATGCCTTTGGTATTGTCTTCAATCGCAAAGGACGGTCCCTGACCTGGGAATTGTTCAGTCCCAGCGGTGACGTCATCCTGCAAATTGCCACGGACGAAGATGCGGTGCCTGTCAGAGGGAGAGAAATCGATTCTTCCGATCGTGGTGTTGAGGCGGATCGGATTTGGCGAAGAGAACGAATAGGAACCCTCGTTGATGCCGTCTCCTTGTGTTGTGCCGTTCGCGGCGGGCATCGATTGGAAATAAGCCAAGGCATTTGGATTGGGACCCGGTGGATTGGGGTATGCGGGCGTGTTGCAGACCTGACAACCTGCGTCAAGAATTGCTACTTGAGCAGGGCTGAGCGTCTGGATATTTCCGCCAGTATCGAAGTAGCTTAGATTGCCGGCCTGGTAAGAGGCTGTGGGCACGACCTGCGTCACTTCGGCGTTCTCTGCCAGACGGCTGCCTTCATAGTTCCCAAAGAAGAACAACCTGTCTTTCAAAATCGGACCACCAAGGGTTCCGCCAAAGATATTGCGAATCAATTTGCCGGGAACGTTGGGCAAGCCACTGTTCTGTTCGGCCTGTTTGTTGAACCAGTCGTTGGCCACTGTAATTGTGGGCCGATTGTATTCATAAGCGCGCCGTGGAATTTGTTCGTTCCCGACTTGGTGACCATGCTGACCTGTGCACCTGATGAGCGACCGGAATCTGCATTGGTGCTTGCCAGTGGCGACGCGGAATTCTTCGATGGAATCCTGCGTCTCGCGCAACACGCCGGTGAATGCGAATCCATTGACCTGGTCATTGTCATCGACTCCGTCGAGAGTGATGTTGCCCTGTCGGATCGGCCTCCGTTCACCGCGCCGCTGCGGCTGTCGTAACGTCGAAGGGCAGATAGAGGACACCGGGTTGAAGCGATAAGCAAGTCGGGTACGTTCCGGGTTTCGCTGGGGAGCGCCTGAATGAGTTCATTTCCAGCGGAGTTACCGAGCGACGCGTCGGATGTGTTAAGAGTCTGCGCGGTGGCAGAGACATCGACGGTGACCGACTTCGCCTGTACCGAAAGCGCAAAGTCGATAGTTGCTGGCTGGTTAACGAGCAACTCTGCAGACTTGGTTTGGTCTCCGAAGCCGGAGGCCTCGACGACGATGATATACTTGGCCGGCGGAATCTGGGCGAACGTATATGCGCCCGAGCTGTCTGCGACGGCGGATGTCGTTTTGCCGGTTGCCTTGTCGGTGATGGTGATTTTGGCTCCTGGAACTAGAGCTCCGGAAGGATCCTTGATTGTTCCACGGAGTGATGTAGTTGCGAGCTGGCCAAAGGAAGGTGCGACTGCGGAAAGGATACAGAGAAGTATCCATCCCAGAAGGGATTTTTTCACGGCGAACCTCCAAAAAATTCTTGCTGCGTTGGTCGTGGGAAGCGACCTTTTTTTTGTCTGCACAAACGGTTCAGAGCCGTTGCGCGTGTGGCTGAGTGATTCGTTACATCTTCAATCTTGTTCGGATCAAATCTGTTTCCTCGGGAAAATCCCGACTATGAAACGTTTGAACATTGCCGGCATCGAACGCCAAACTCAGCGAATTCTCATTAATTTATTTGGTCAGACGGTGCAGATTCAATAAAGAAATCCTGATAGAAGCCGCGCGAAGTGGCGCGAAAATACCGTTTCGTCCCTGGAAACGAGTCATGATTCGTCGTCTCAAATTTCGCGGTTCGTCGTCATTGCTGCTGTTGCATTTGCTGTACGTCAATCAGCGGCTGGGGACGGTCAGGCGGCTGCTGGGCGCGTTCAACTAAAACTGACCAATCCTCGGGAATCGGCATTTTGCGGTCGAGAGCCGGCGGCTCGTCACTGGCTTCAACGTGGACCGCAACATAGAGTTCACTCGAAGACTTTCCGCGAAAGATGCCGTGAGTGGGGGGAACGTCAGCGTAGTCGCGCCCTACGGCGGTGCGAATATGGCGATGGTGGGCGACGAGATTGTTGGTGGGATCAAAACCAACCCACCCCAAATGCGGTAACAGTACATCGACCCAGGCGTGCGTTGCGTCGGGCGTTGAGCGGTCGTGGTCCTCACGACTGCGATAGAGATAGCCGGAAACGTAGCGTGCGGGGATGCGCACAAGGCGGAGCAGGGCGATCATGGTGTGGGCAAAGTCCTGGCAGACGCCGCGGCCGTTGACGATGGCTTCGTCGATGGGAGAGTCGACGCGGGTGGAACGGGGAACATATTCGAAGTATTCGAAGAGACGGTGGTTGAGTTCCTGCACGAGCATCAAAGGATCGTCACGGCGGGAGACCCCCATTTGCGATGCCAGCAGGGTGAGGGCGGGCGTTTCGACGGCGAACTCGCTGGGGAGCAACATCTCCCAGTAATCGCCGGCTTCGATCATGGCGTCGAGAGCATCCCAGGCATCGGGCGAAAGAAAGCCGGGAACGTCGGGCATGGGCTGCTGCTCGACAACGGATTCGGCGACGATGACGAGCTGGTTGTGCTCGCCGGGAATATCGAAGTGGTGGACATTGTTGCCGAAGTGATCGCGGTAAGTGAAGACGCGGCATCGCGGACTGACCGAAAGCGAAAAGGTGAGGCAGTGCTGATTGGAGTCGGAACGCGGGTGCATGCGCGTTTCCATGATGCTCTCGCTCACGGAGCGGGAGTAGCGATAGCGCGTAAGGTGGCGGATGGAGTAGCAATTCACGAGTATCGGATCCTCAGTTACATCGCCAGCGCAGACTGGATGGAGTACTGGATGTAATAGCGGTACATGAGTTCATGAATGCGCATGCACTGCTGTCGGATGGTGTGGAGGAATGCGGCGGCGTCTCCGTTCAGGATCTCGCTGATGGAAGTGAAACTGAGCATGGCGTGCAGTTTGCCGATGCCCGCGCTGAGTTCGTCAGGTGGGCGGCGTCCGCCGGTGTGCTGGATGGACTGAATGGCCTGGCGCACGCCATCGACGGAGTAGCGGATGGCGTGTGGAAAGTCGCGATTGAGGAGGAGAAATTCGAGGATGCGGTCGGGAGAGAGATCAGCGGTGTAGACCTGGCAATAGGCCTCGAATGCCGTACAACAGCGCAGGAGGCCGACCTGCTCAAGATACTGGTAGCCGGAGTGTTCGCGCTCAGGCTGACTCGAAAGCAATGGCTGGTAGACCTGAAGCAAAGTTGCGATGGCGTAGGCGCGCTCGAGGTAGCGGCCGAGGCGGATGAAGTGCCATCCCTGGCCGTGAATCATGGTGGTGTCGCTGACGCCTTTGAAAAGATGGACGGCGTCGATGAGCGAAGACAGCACATCGTTGATGTTGGATCGGAACTGGGTTTCAGTGTGCGGGGAGTGCATGAGGTGATAGAGGCGGTTGAGCCGCTGCCACTGCTCAGTGGAAATCTCTTCACGGATCTGGCGTGCGTTTTCGCGCGCGGAATCGATGCAACAGTTGACGGATGCCGGATGCTGCTTGTCGAAGACGAGCGTTTCAGCATTTGCGCCGGGGTCGCCAGTCCATTCGAGGCCGGAAGGGTTGCCGAGGGAGGCAATGAGGCGCTGCCAGTGGGATTCGGCGCTGGCGCCGCCGGAGTCGAGCATGAGGCTCATGGCGACGTCGAGCTGGCGTACGGTGTTTTCAGCGCGCTCAAGGTAGCGGCTCATCCAATAGAGGCTGTCGGCAACGCGCGAAAGCATTTTGGTACTCTCCGGAAGTCTGTGACTCGTTGTTACTCCAGAACCCATGTGTCCTTGCTGCCGCCGCCTTGCGAGGAGTTGACCACGAGTGAACCTTTTTCGAGGGCTACGCGGGTGAGCCCTCCGGGGACGATGCTGATCTTGTCGCCAAACAGAATGTAGGGCCGCAGGTCGACGTGACGCGGTTCGAGACGGTCGCCGATAAGGCAAGGGGCGCGAGAGAAATCGAGTGTGGGCTGGGCGATGTAGTTGCGCGGGTTGGCCTGGATGCGCGCGGCAAACTCTTCGCGCTGACGCGCAGTGGAGTGCGGACCAATCAGCATGCCGTAGCCGCCGCTTTCGCCGACCGCCTTGACGACGAGCTTGTCGAGATTGGCGAGAACGTGCTGGCGCTCCTTTTCTTCGGTCATCAGGTAGGTTTTAACGTTGTTGAGAATCGGATCTTCGCCGAGGTAATAGCGAACGATATCGGGAATGTAGGCGTAGAGGGCCTTGTCGTCTGCGAGGCCGGTTCCGAAGGCGTTCGTGACGGTGACGTTCCCAGCGCGATAGGCATTGAATAACCCGGTGCAGCCCAGGATCGAATCGCCGCGAAAGATCAGCGGATCGCTGAAGTCGTCGTCGACGCGGCGATAGATGACATCGACGCGCTTGAGGCCATCGGTGGTGCGCATGTAAACGATGTTGTCGTGGGTGACGAGATCGCGGCCTTCAACGAGATCGATGCCCATCTGACGGGCGAGGTAGGTGTGCTCGAAATACGCAGAGTTGAAGACGCCCGGCGTGAGCAGGACGATGTTGGGCTCGGGGCGGCCTTCGGGGGCAAGGGACCGCAGCGTGGCGAGCAGGAGTTGCGGATAGTGCTCGATGGGGCGCACGCCGTAGCTGTGGAACAGCTCAGGGAAGGTGCGCTTCATGACGCGGCGGTTGGTGAGCATGTAGCTCACGCCGGAAGGGACGCGCAGGTTGTCTTCGAGCACGACGAACTCGCCGTTGTTGAGGCGAAGCAGATCAGAGCCGACGACGGAGATGTAGACGTTGCGGGGCACCTGGAGGCCGCGCATCTGGCGACGGTAGTGCTTGCAACTGTAGACCAGTTCGCGCGGCACAACGTGGTCGTTGAGAATCTTGGCCTCGGAGTAGACGTCGCGAAGAAAGAGATTCAGCGCGGTAATGCGCTGGGTGAGGCCGCGTTCAATGTGATCCCACTCCTGCGCCGTGACGAGGCGGGGAAGCAGGTCATAGGGGAAGATCTTCTCGGTGCCCTCGTCGCGGCCGTAGACCGTGAAGGTGATGCCCTGCGTGAGGAACGACAGCTCGGCCGACTGTTTGCGGCGCTGAAGCTCTTCCTGCGGCAGGCGCGCGAGGGTTTCAGCCAGGGCGCGATAGTGCAGGCGCACATCTCCGTTCGGCTCGCGCATTTCGTCGAAGGCGCCGTCGATGGGATAGTCGCCGTAGAGAGTTTCCACTTCCGTCATGGGCCCGGCGCTCATGCTTCTGGAGACTTCCTTGCCACGAGAATCAGGGTTTGAAAATGGCCGAATGCGCCGGCCAGTGCAAATGAAATGCCAGCCCTGGAAGACGGTTTCGCCCTGTACCCTGTTCCTTAGCTTTTAACACGCTGGACATAAAGGCACAATCAGGGAACGGCAGGGGAGCGCGGCGAGACGCTCACAAAGAGAGAATTTTGGCCGTGAGGCGGCGCAAATTCCGCTGACGGGATAGCATCAGATCATGAGCTACGACCTCATGGTCTTCGAGCCGGATGCCGTTCCAGCTGAGCCACGCTGAGTTCCTGGACTGGTATGCCGGCCAGACGAAATGGAGCGAAGACCACGGCTATGACGATCCGGCTCTTAGTTCCGCGAACCTGCGCGCGTGGTTTGAAGACATCATCGAAATTTTCCCACCGATGAACGGGCCTTATGCCAAAGATCTCCACCCGAAGGATGAAGCATCAAGTTCTGATTACGCCATTGGCGCCGATTTTATTTACGTGTCGTTCGCGTGGTCAAAGGCGGAAATGGCCTACATGACGGTGGCGCGTCTGGCGGAGAAGCACCATCTGGGGCTCTTCAACGCGAGTTCAACGGGCGAAGAGGTGTGGGTACCGCGAGAAGGACGCATGACGCTGGCGCACGACAAGAGTCCGACTACGCTGGTGGGGCGGATCAAAGATTTGTTGAATATCAGAGAGTAGTGCGGGTGCGAGAAGTCGGTTAGGCAGCGCTAGCGGATTCGAAAATACGCTCTGCCATGCGATAACCTGAATTCTTCAGGAGGCCCCGTCTGCATGTTCGTGTCGAAGCGTTATACGCGCTACTTCCCTGCCCTTTTGGTGTTTGCCCTCGTCATTCCAGTTGCACGCGCGCAGAAAGCGCCGATCGAGATCACGGCCGATCTCTCAGATGCACCGCGCAAGCTGTTTCATGCGGAGATCGATTTTCCGGTTTCGGCGGGACCGGTGACGCTCATCTCGCCGGAGTGGATTCCGGGGCACCACATGCCCTCGGGCCCAGCATCATCGATTGTCGGCGTGGTGTTTACGGCCAATGGAAAGACGCTGGATTGGCGGCGCGACGATGTGAATTTATATGAATTCCACCTGACGGTGCCCGCCGGTGTGACGACGCTGCACATGCATCTTGATTCGATTGTGACGCGGCGAATTTCACAGCGGATGGCAGCGCTGGAGTGGGAGGCGCTGATGTTTTATCCGGCGCATGTGCCGGTGAAGGATATCCCGATTCAGCCGTCGGTGAAGGTGCCGGCGGGCTGGGGGATTGGGACGGCGCTGAAGCCCATCAGCGGAGGGCCTTATCCGGTGCCGTGCGGCGGGGAGCACGACGAAGTTTGCGGTGACCACGGTGGAGCAGCTTGAGGATTCGCCGATTCTGACGGGGTTGTATTTCCATGAATATCCGCTGGCGCCTACGATCTCGCCGAAGCACTACCTGGATGTGGCGGCGGATGCGCCGGAGGATGCGAATCTGCGGCCGGCAGTGCTGGCCGAGGTGGCCAACCTGGTGCGCGAGGCGGATGCGCTTTACGCGTCGCACCACTATAACGAGTACCACTTTCTGCTGACGCTCTCTGATGTTGCTGGCGGCATGGGACTGGAGCATGGGCAGTCTTCAGACAACGGCGTCGGTGAGAAGGGATTTGCGGACGATGTGCACCAGTTGCCTGAGTCGGATCTGCTGTCGCATGAGTTCACGCACTCGTGGAATGGGAAGTATCGTCGGCCTGTGGGGCTGTATCAGCCGGATTTTGCGACTCCGATGCAGGGCTCGATGCTGTGGGTCTACGAGGGCATGACGGAGTATTGGGGAAATGTTCTGGCGGCTCGGTTCGGGCTTGAAGAATCCGCAGGAGTACAAGGATGTGCTGGCGATGACGGCGGCGGATTTGGATTACACGCGCGGCCGCGAGTGGCGGCCGACAGTGGATACAGCGGTTGCGCGCAAGCATCCTGCGCGGCGGCAATCCCGCCTGGTCAAACTGGCGGCGCGGGCAGGACTACTACTTCGAAGGCGAGATGCTGTGGCTCGATGCGGACACGCTGATCCGCAAGATGACGGACAACAAGAAGTCGCTCAATGATTTCGTAAAGATTTTTCTGGGCAAGGGCGGCAATACCGGGCCGCTGATTGTGACCTATACCTTCGATGAACTCGTGCAGGACTTGAACCAGGTAGTGCCTTACGACTGGGCGAAGTTTCTGCACGATCGCGTGGACATGATCAATCCGCATGTGGATACGGCGGGGTTGGAGCAGGGCGGATACAAGCTGGTCTATCACGACAAGCCGATCAAAGTCCGAACGGATGATGGCCGCGGCGGGAGGACGCCGGAGTGGCGTGGATTGCTGGTATTCGATCGGACTGCGGCTTGGACCAGACGGGACGATCTGCCGATGTGCTGTGGAACGGCCCTGCAGACAAGGCGGGGCTTGCGCCGGCGAGAAGATCATGGCGGTGAATGACAAGGTCTACTCCGGCGATGCGCTGCGCGAGGCGATTCGTGAGGCGAAGGATCCTGCGAAGCCGATCAAGGTGATTGTGCAGGCGGACTCGTTTGTGTCGACGGCGCAAATTGATTATCACGATGGCGAGCGCTATCCGGCACTGGAGCGCGTGGATGGAACGCCGGCGTATCTGGATGACATCATCAAACCGCTGACGACGCCGGAGAAGGCGCCGGAGCAGAAGAAGGAGGACGTGGAGTAATTAAGAGTGTGGCCAGCTTCGACCTGATTCCGTCACTCGTCACAAATCGCGTCTTCTTTCCGTCTGCTCGGTCAAACAAGCTGATATGATCAAGCGCTTGATCGCATTAAAGCCCGTATAGTTTTCAATCTATTCGGTAAAAAGCTCGGGCGACGAGACACGATTAATTGACCGGATCGCAACGATGGAGCCCGCTGTTCGCGAGGTTGACCATGAATATCAAAAGTATGTTCGGACGCTCAGACCGCGTGGGAATGCGACCTATTCCATTTCTAGGCAGCTTCCTGATCGTCGGACTGATGTTTGCGTTACAGCAATGGCTCGGCATGCGCATCCTGTACCAGAAGGCGCCGTTCAAATTGCTGCCGTCCCTCGCGGCATGGGAACTGCAGTATCTGCTCTGGGGCGTATTCTGCTGGTTTCTTTGGTTTTGGCTGGGAAACAGCCTGCAGAAAGCTGGTTGGCGGTACATCCTTCTTCGGATCGTCCCTCTCAGCATCGTGATGAGTATTGTTGTCGAAATGGCTCTGGCCGCTTGCTTCCCGCAATTCCCCATCAGGCGCATTCCAATGAATTTCTGGCAGAGACTCGACTTCAGTCTTGCCGAGGAATTTCTGGAGAATACGGCGGTTTTCTGGGGAGCTTTCATCGTCATCCGCGGCGTTCATTACTACCGGGAATCGCGACAGAAGGAACGAGTCATGTCGCAGCTCGCGATCGAGTTGAGCGAAGCCCAGATGCTAGCACTCCGCATGCAGATCAACCCGCATTTTTTATTCAACACTATGAACAGCGTGTCCAGTTTGATGTACTCCGATATACGCGCGGCCGACAGAATGCTGGAGCAAATCTGCAGCCTCCTTCGTGTTTCTCTCGAGAGAGGCCCTAAACAACTGATCAGCCTCCAGGAAGAGATGGAGTTCATTGAAATGTATCTTTCGCTTCAGGACATCCGATCCGCGGGACAGGTCCGCCAGGATATCGCCATCGATCCTCGCCTATATGACGCCCTGGTTCCGACCATGATTCTTCAGCCACTGGTTGAGAATGCTTATGTCCACGGGCTTTCACGCGTGAGTGCGGGTCTCATCGAGATCATAGGGAAAAAGGAAGACAGCCACCTCTGCATTGTGGTTCGCAACAGCGGCGTTGGGTTGAACTCATCGACGGACCGGGAGACTGGTGGGATGGGCATCGGCCTTACGAACATCAGAAACCGGCTTCGCTTGCATTTTGGAAACGAAGGCTCCGTGGATATCCGTGAGATTTCGAACGGGTTCGTTGAGGCAACGGTGAAGTTCCCGCTGATCTTTGCAGATTCGAATAAGGATGCCAGTCTCGAAGGGGCGCAACAATTGACTGACAAGCGCCCTGATGCGTTGTACCAGTAAGAGCGATTTCTTTCTGCGCCCTGCGGGGCCAGCTGAGGCTGTAAGCAATTCTGTGGTATGTGCAAACAGAGGGTCACCTTGACCTCTGGTGAGAGATGCGAAAAAGCCGAGTCCAGTCCTCCGAAGCAACGTTAATTCGCTGACGGTTTCTCGCCGTCTTTCGTTTCTGGTTTTGGAGCATCCTTATCGTCAACCGGCTTGGAGAGATGGAGTTTGCCTATCTCTTTGGCTCCTACTCCGGGATCCACGGGCGTCACCTTGATCATGGTTGCCATCGTGCCCGCAGTCCATTTGAAGTAGTAGGTTTTGCCTGCCTCCGCCTCAAACCGGGCTCGCTCGTTCTCTTTCTTCCTTGCATCGTTCAATGCCGCGCCAATCGACATCGTGACGCTTCCGTAATACATCTTGGGCAATCCGGCGATCACAACGGTCCCTGGCGGCACTTCGATGAATGCGTATTCGCTGTTGAGGAGTTTGGCGAGGTGAATGTCGTTCACAAAGAGCTCGTCGTGTGAGGCGGAGCCGGTAAATCTGTACGTACGGTAGATACAGACGATCGCTTTCCCGGCGGAGGGTGCGGGAAGTACGGCGGGAGTTTTAGAGTCCTGTGCGAGAGTGATGGACCCTGCGAAGAAATACGCCATCGCAGTGAATGCGAGCAGAAGGCTTGCGAGTGACCGGCAAGCTCCCCTGAGGCAAAGCGCTGCGACGCCACTAAATGTAGCGTTACGCATGGAGCGCTCCTTTTCCCATGGTTCGGAAATCTGGCGAGCACTATAGCAGGTTGCGGCTGACCTCGCCGTGATGAGGGGTTCGATTGTGCTGTGGACTGCTGGCGCTAGTGGGGGCGCCCGGGCAGGACAAAGTGTTCATCGCAGCGGGGCTCGTAGAAGTCGCCGGCCATGATGATGGGACTTGCGTATGCTGCAGGCTTGCCGTCAACGAGACGCTGGGGATAGAGGGCTTTGGCGCCGCAACTGCAGTAGGCGACGAGCTCGGTGATGTTGCCGGCGTAGATGCGCACGAGCCAGGAGAGCTGTAGCATTTCTCCGAAGGGCATGCCGCGAAAGTCGAGCTCAAGGCCGGAGACAATCACATCGTGGCCCTGCTGCAGCATCCGCTTGGTGAACAGGAACAGGTCGGCGACGAACTGGCCTTCATCGATGGCGATGCACTCGACTCGCTTGCCGATGCTTTGCTCCGTCTCCGCGAGGATGGGGAGAATGGACCAGGGATCGGTGTTGGGAAATTCGATGGCTTCCATTTTCCCGCAGCCGTTGGGATTGCGGCTTTCGATAACGCCGGCGGCGGACTTGGTGTCGGCGCTGGGCTTGAGCAGTAGCACGCACTGCTTGGCGTATTGGCGACGAATCTCGATGCGGCGCAGGAGTTCGGCGGTCTTGTTGCTCCGCATCGGTCCGACGATCATTTCCAGTTTGCCAGGCATTATGTTCTTCCGGGTAAGGGTGCTCGGCTTGTTTCAGGCGGAATCGATCACCCGAAGCGGGCGCGCTTGACGGTCTGGCGAAAGTCTTCGCCGGTAACCTCGACCTTGACGCACATCTCGGCGAGGCGGGAGCGCATGCGATCGCCGATGCGGTCGCCGAGGGTTTGCTCGCGCGCGGCACGCTCAACATCGGACTTGGCGCCGCTTCCCGCAGCCAGGTCCGGATAGTTGGTGGTGATGATGGTGGTCTGCTTGTCGTTGTAGCGGGTGTTGAGGATGAGGGCGACGGTGTCCCAGACCCACTCGTTGGGCTTTTGCGCGCCGAGGTCGTCGAGGACGAGAACCTCGGCAGCGAAGACGGGCTTGAGCAGTTCGAGTTCGGTGGTGTTGACCTGCGAGTTGTAGCTGTTCTGGATGTTCTTCAGCAGTTCGCGGTAGTCGCAGAACAGGCCTCTGCATCCTTTTTCCTGGATGAGACGACGGAGCACGCCGACGGCGAGATGCGTCTTGCCTACGCCGATGGAGCCGGTAAAAAGCAGGCCTTTGCCGGCGGTATCGACGGGGTAAGCATCGACGAATTTGCGGGCAGTCAGATGAGCGCGGCTCAGCGACTGATCCGCTCCGCGGAATGCGGTTTCGTAGCCATCGAGCGTGTATTGGCGATAGCGCTCGGGGATATGGGCGGCGGAGAGTCGGCGCTCTTCGCGGTCAGCTTCCTGGCACTCGCAGGCGCGGGAAACCCACAGGCCAGCGTCGGACATGACGCGGACCAGACCTACGCCGTGACAGATGGGACATTCAGTCATGTGCTCCATTAAGCCTAGCGCAGTGGGCGCCGGCCCGTTGCGGTGGGAAAGGCGTGCGGGATGGTGGAAAATGAGCCGTACGCCTTGACGGACATCCGAGATCGTGTCGCGGCGTTAAGATGAGATTTCGTTTTGTTTGCGTTATCGGAAGGGATGTGTGCTTTGAATCGGATTTTGTTGCACGTCGCTGTTGGAGTTCTTGCTGTTGTTTCAGGAATCGGTTCGAGTGGTGCTGCAGCGCAGGAGCCGGGGAATGTCCCGGAGACCAAGGCTCCGGCACCAACTCAGGTTGCGCCGAAGCATCCTGACAACGAGTATTGGCGCAAGCACGATCAGCAGTTGCTCACTGATTTTCCTTGGCTTGAACGTTTCAAGGAGGCGGATTTGAAACTGGGACCTCCGGCGGCAGGTGAAAAGCGGGTTGTGTTCATGGGAGACTCGATCACCGAAGGCTGGCATTTCGATAAGCCGGGCGGAGCGTTTGCCGCCAAGCCGTACGTCAATCGCGGAATCAGCGGGCAGACCACGCCGCAGATGGTGCTGCGCTTCCACCAGGACGTAGTCAACCTGCAGCCTAAGGTTGTTGTGATCCTGGCTGGAACGAACGATATTGCCGGCAACACCGGGCCAATGACGCTGGAGGAGACGGAAAATAATCTCGCGGCAATGGCGGAGATGGCGACGGCCAACCATATTCGGGTGGTGCTGTGTTCGATTTTGCCCGCATTTGACTATCCGTGGCAGCCTGGCCTGACGCCTGCACCGAAGATCGATCAGATCAACGCCTGGATCCAAAAATACGCTGCGGAGCATAAGGATGTGTTTGTGGATTACCACTCGGTGATGAAAGACGATCGCGATGGATTGCCGGCCAATCTGAGTCATGACGGGGTGCATCCCACGCAGGCCGGCTACGACATCATGGCGCCGCTGGTAGAAGCGGGAATTGCGAAGGCGCTGAAGAAGTAAACTGTGAGCACCGTGGTCGTGAAGGCTGGATTTAGGAACTTCCCGAACATGAAGATGGAATTCGTGCTTTCCCATCCTTGAATCAAAAAACGATTCAAGGATGGGGCACCCGCTATTCAGGTAGTTGCGGAGGTCTGAGTTTTAGACTGCGGCGGTGGCGTTGGCGGTGTGTGAGATTTCCGTCAGCAGTTTGTCGGCGTGTTTCTCTTCGTTCAAGGTTTGCTGCAGGACCTGGGTGTGGTCATTGAGACCGAGTTGCTCCGCCCAGTCGCGCGCACTGCCATATGACGCGATTTCATAGTGCTCGACCTTTTGCGCGCTGGCGATCAGGCCTGCGTCGCGGACGGCGCCGGGATCGGACTCCTTTGTGATGTTCTCGCCTGAACTGACAATGGCTGCGAGGATGGAGTCCTTCTTGTCGGACGCGTCATTGGCGAGATCCCCGAGCAGGCGCTGCAGCCGGGTGACATGATTGCGGGTCTCCTGCAAATGCGATTGAAATGCCTGCTTAAGTTGCGCCTCTTGCGCTTTCTCGATCATCTTGGGAAGACCGTCGACAATCTGATTCTCGGCGGAAAGCAGATAACGCAGTTGTGCTGTATAGAGTTCGCGAAGGTTCGGAAAGTCGTTAGGCGTAATGAGTCCCATATAGAAATCACCTCAAGTCAATTTTGCGTCCGTTCGTTCCCCCCACTTGGAGGGGAACAGGCAGAGACGCGTTGTCCATCGACGAGGATTCGACGTGGTTTTTTGAGGCTGCAATTTCGATGCCAGGTGGCGCGGCACGAAGAAGGCGGATCGTTCCAAAACCTGATGCAAATCATGGGTCAGGATGAGCATCACAATCTATGAGCACTTCTTACAACCAACGTTTCCAACTCCTCCCTCACTTCAACACTTTTCGTCTTGCTTTTGCTGATCGGGCTCGCGCAACTGCTTGGCGCCTTATTCGTGAAACTGCGCCATCCCAAGGTGATTGGCGAGATTCTGGCTGGCATTGTGCTGGGGCCGGCACTGCTGGGAAAGCTGCCGTATTTTGCCGGGTTCGTCGGAAGTGCGATGCACAAAAGTGATGTGCTCGACTTCATCTACTGGGTGGGTTTGTTGCTGCTCATGTTCCTCAGCGGCGCCGAGACGCAGCAATTGTTTACCCGTGCCGGTACCGACAAGCCATCCCACTTCGCGGCTGGACTCCGTACTGCGCAAGGGTTGGCCATTGCTAAGTCCTGTAAAGAGCCTTCCGAGCCCCGACCCGGTCCCGGTGAGGCCGTCTCAAGCTGCTTGAATCGTTTGCGCTACCTGCTGAATCCCAATACAATAGATACGGAAGATTGCAGGAAAGGTTTGTCTTTAGCGATGCCCAAGGAAAAAATCCATCCCAACTATGCCGCGGTGCGCGTGATGTGCGCCTGCGGAAACAACTTTGAGACCCGTTCGACCCACAAGGGCGACATTCACGTGGAAATCTGCTCGAACTGCCACCCGTTTTTCACCGGCAAACAGCGCCTGGTGGACACGGCAGGGCGCGTGGAGCGGTTCCGCCGCAAGTACGCCAAGGCTGCCGAGACGTCTCCGGCGAAGTAGGGTCGAAGCTACGGCTGAGCGATCGGGCCTCCGCCACGGCGGAGGCCCACGTATGTTTGGGAACCAATTTGTCAGTTTTCTGTTCCGATGCCCGCTGTGAACTGATTGCTGACAACTGATCATTGAGAACCGCAACTATGGCTGGCAAGGGATTCACCGTAAAGAAGGACTGGGACAATCCCAGGGAGCACGCGATGCCCGAGGGGGTTCGTGTGCCGGCCGAGATGCGGATTGGGCCGGTGGTTGTGGCGCCGGCGACGGTGCTGGCACCGATGGCGGGCGTCACCGACACCGTGTTCCGGCGGTTTATTCGGCACGCCAGCGTCTTTTCCAGGATTCAGGGATTCGAGGGCGGAACTCGGGAGATCGCGGCGGTTGAGGAGTCCGTCACGAATCAGCAGTCGGGGTGCGGGCTGCTGATGACGGAGTTTACTTCGGCGGACGGCCTTTCGCGCATGCGGGAGTCAAAGCGGCGCCGCTACCTGACGTTCTACGACGACGAGCATCCGATCGGGGCTCAATTGTTCGGCTCGAACGCGGAGACGCTCGCGGAGGCGGCGCGCATTGTCGAGGACACGGGATTTGACACCGTCGATCTGAACCTTGGCTGCCCGGCAAAACGGGTAGTCGGGTGCAATGGCGGATCGGGTTTGCTGCGCGATCTGCCGAAGATTGGCGAGATCTTTCGCGCAGTGAGGCGCTCGGTGACGATTCCCTTCACTGTCAAGTTCCGCATGGGCTGGAATGATGCAGCGATTGTGTGTGTGGAGCTGGCGCGGATGGCGGAGGCAGAGGGGCTGAATGCCGTTGCCCTGCATGCGCGAACTCGTGAGCAGGGCTATAGCGGACAGGCGCGATGGGAGTGGATTGCCGCAATAAAGCGGGCGGTTGCGATTCCAGTCGTCGGCAATGGAGATATCCGCACCCCTGAGGATGCCGCGGCCATGGTGGCGCAGACCGGGTGCGATGCAGTGATGATTGGGCGGGCGGCCGCGGCGAATCCCTGGATCTTCAGGCAGATCGCGCAGTATACGGCGACGGGCCGCTACGACGAGCCGACGTTCGCCGACCGCCACCACATGATTCGAGCATATTTCGAAATGCTGCTGGCCGAAGCAGAGGCGACGAAAGACCTGCCGCGGGATGCGCGCCTTGGCGAGACGGCGGGCAAGATGAAGCAGTTTGCCACCTGGTTCACGCACGGGGTGGCGGGCGGTGGACGCTTGCGCAAGTCGATCTACCAGGCGAAGACCGGAATGGAAGTTCTGGAACGGGTGAACGCCTTTTTCACAGCCCCGCCGGTCGCAGCTGACGTTACCGAAGACATGGGCAATGGCTGCATTCCCGGAGTCCTCGCTGGTGTGCGATTGATGACATTGCGGGCAGAATCATTCTTTTACGGCGGATGACCCGAATCGATCCAACCTGAGCACACTGGTAACGTATAGAAGTTACCTCTGCACCTTTGTCTTACAACAACTTAGACCAAAGTGGCATGTTCGCTGGGACGGCCCGAGGCTATATTTGGGTTACTGACGAGCCAGAGATCGGGAACCGGTCGAGTTCGCTTTTCGTTGAATGTTTGCAGGTCATCGCTGAGGCAATTCCCCCCGATTTCGCCATTTCAAGCGCCGAGAAAGCCCGACCTTGATGAATTGGACTCCCAAATCGAGCAATTTGCTGTGGCGCGCGGCAGTCGCCGTAGCAGCGGTCTGCGGGGTTTGTGCGACTTCGTCGCGCTCAACGGTACAGTTTTCGCGAATATATCCAGGGACTTGGCAATCCCAACATCACCTCCATCCAGCAGGACCGTGTGGGCTACCTCTGGATGGGGACGCAGAACGGGCTTTATCGCTACGACGGCAGCCAGTTTCAGCGCTATGGCGCTGCAGAAGGAATTCCCGATCGCATCATCGACAACGTGTACGTCGGTCCCGATGGAACCCTTTGGGTGGGAACTTCGGCGGGCATTTACTTTGAGCGCAAGGACGGAAAATTCTCTTCGGTCAAGCTTCCCTATACGCTGAACGAATTCTCACATCCGACAGGTACGACGTTTGCCTCGAACCGGCCGGACGAAGTCGTTACGGCATCGAGCAGCCATGGCGTGGTGTTGAAACGGCGCGGCGCAGACAATTGGATAGCCGAACCCCTGGATCTGAAGGGCGGGTTTGTGTGGAGCGTACTCTACGGACCGGATGGTTCGCTGTGGTATGGGTGCGAGAAAGATCTTTGCCGATTGAATGGCGGACAAACGACACACAATGCGCGAGGCCCTGGGATCTTCCTGAAGAGCAGTGGCTGACCATGATGGTGGCGCGTAACGGGCACATCTGGCTGCGCAGCAATCAGCATGTGGTGGAAATGCTGCCCGACGGCAGCCGCGCTTACGTTCGCACTCTGCCGGGAGAGCAGACGTCCGAGGCGTATCCGACGCTTGCCGAAGATGGGCAGGGACGCATTCTCACCTCGCTGGGCTCTGAGTTGGCGCTTTGGGAGAAGGACCACTGGCGGCTGGTAACGGACCACAATGGCTTGTCCCCATTTGAGGTACAGGAACTGTTTGTGGATCGCGAGGGTTCGATCTGGATGGGTGTTGTGGGCCACGGGCTTTTGCGCTGGGTGGGCGAAGACCGTTGGGAGGGATATACACAAGCTGATGGATTGAGTGACAACCTGGTGTGGGCAATGAAGCGCGATCACCAGGGCAGGCTTTGGATCGGAACGGAATCGGGACTCGACTGGATTCCGGCGGGCGGAAATGCTCCCAAGGTCTGGCATTCGCCGGGTGTGCATCGTAGCGCGCACAGGATCGCTGGAGGTGACCGCGGATGGAGCGATCTGGATGGGCTGCATGGCAGGAAGCCTGACCAGGATCGATCCAAAGACGCTGGTTGGGAAACAACAGACGATGCCGGCGGTGTATCGGCTCCTGTCCGAAGGGCCGCATCGCCTGTGGATCGCAACGGTCGAGCGGGATTTTCGAGTTGGATCCGAGCGGAGCTGATCGCTCGCCGCACCCGGTGATCGACGCAGCGTTTCCGAAGGCGGCGCTGCGTTTTACAGATATGAGTCTCGACCAGACAGGGAACCTCTGGGTGACTTCGGACGCAGGGGCTCTTTAAACATGATGGGAGCGGCTGGCACGCGATCGATCCGGGAACATCCGGTGCAAGACCTGACCTTATCGCTGTCGACTGGAACGGAGACGTCTGGGCTGCGGGCCCCTCGCAGGACTTGATGCGGCTGCATGTGGACGGATACAAGGTGGTAGAAGCCGATCACATCGGACATCCGCCGCTGATGTCGGAAGAGATTGTATCGCTGGTTGTGGATCATCGCGGCTGGCTTTGGGTGGGCGAAGACGCGGGCGTCACGGTGTATGACGGACACATCTGGCGGAGCTTTACGCAGGACGATGGGTTGATCTGGAACGATACAGACAGCTTCGCGATGACCGAAGACCGGGACGGAAGCATGTGGATCGGCACATCGGGTGGGCTGAGCCACCTGATCGATGCGCAGGATGCACTGGCTGGATCTCCGCCTCCACCCGCCATTTCTCAGGTAATGTTGGGCTCCGTACCGGTCGCGGACGGTGGTTCAGTGAAGTGGAGTTCGAACCAGCTGACGATTTCGATGGCTTTGCTTTCATTCAAGGACACGCAAGACATCGGGATTCGGTACAGGCTGATTGGCGAGCAGGACTCCGGTTGGGAAAATACACGGGAGATGACGCTGCACTATCGCCATCTTGAGCCGGGCAACTACCGCTTTGAGGTGCAGGCCGTGAATGCGGCTGGGAGCGCGGTTTCGCCGGTAGCGTCGTTCGCCTTCACGATCACCCCTCTGTGGTGGCAGGACAAGTACATCAAGTGGGAACTGGGAGTGCTGATGCTGGTGGTGGCCGTCTGGACGTGGCGTCGACGCGTGGGCCAATTGATGCGCCAAAAGGCGCAGTTGGAAGATGCCGTAAAGGGTCGCACACAAGACCTCGAGCGCGAGAAGACGGAGTTGGTACGGACGCGGGAGCAGATGCGGCATTTTGCAGAGCACGACGGGCTGACAGGCTTGTGGAATCACCGCATCATTGTGGAACGCCTGCGCGGCGAAGTGGATCGATCGCAACGCGATGGATCGCCGCTTAGCATCATCCTCGTGGACCTGGATTATTTCAAGCGCGTCAACGATGCGATGGGGCATGTGGCCGGCGATCTTACGCTGCGCGAAACGGGCGCCATCTTCCAGCGCGCCGTGCGGAGTTACGACTGGGTGGGCCGCTATGGCGGTGAGGAATTCCTGCTGATTTTGCCGGGGTCGGACTTTGAAGCGGCGCGTGCCAGGGCGGAACACATGCGCGAGACGGTGGAAGCCTCGCGCGTTTGGTGAGGGTGATAAAACATTTTCGGTGACGGCGAGTTTCGGCGTTGCGGCGGGATATCCGACGAACTACGAAGAGATGATCCAGATTGCCGATGCGGCTCTCTACCGCGCCAAGAATGCGGGGCGAAACTGCGTGATGGCAACGGAGATCAAGTCGACAGTTGTATCCATTTCTGCCGCGGGATAAGGCCGATCACGCGAGGGGGAGATGGATAATCGCCCGAGCCCCGGGTCCATCCTCACGATTCACGAGCCGGATTTCGCCGCCATGCGCGCGAGCAATTTGCTGCGCGAGCGCGAGCCCTACACCGCTGCCCTTCGGCTTGGTGGTATAGAAGGGGACAAAAAGATTCTCGGTGTTGGCGATGCCGAGGCCGCTATCTTCGATGCCGACAACCAGATCCGACTCAGCGATGCGCCATCCGATGCGAACCGGCTTGGCGCCGTTCGCCAGCGATGCGTCGACAGCATTGGTGAGCAGATTGATGAACATCTGTTCGAGCTGATCGGGATCGGCATTGAGCATGACGGGCGGACCGGGATCGAGGCGAACAGGCACGCGCTGCTCGAGGAGCGCAACCCGCTCGAGCAGCGGCCCTGTCTGCACCGGTTTGAAATGTGGCGGGGGCAACTGGGCGAGAATGCGATAGGACTGCACGAAGCGATGCAGGGCGTCGGCGCGGCTTTCCACAACACTGAGCCCGCGCCGGAAATCGCGAATTGTGGTGTCGTCCCCGCTGATGTTTTCGGCACGCGCCAGCAGGCTTCCCGCGATGGACTTAATGGGTGCGAGCGAATTGGAAAGCTCGTGACCGAGAACGCGAATCAGGCGCTTCCACGCAATCTGTTCTTCTTCCTGCAAGGGCTGGCTGACATCGGCAAGCAACAGGAGAGTATGCGGTGCCCCGTCCTGGCGAAAAAGCGCCTTGCGGAGAAGCCAGCGCGAAGGCTTTGTTCCGAAGGAGTGAATGGTCTGGTCGGCCGAAGCGAGAAGATTGTCGAGCGCGAGTTCCCGCGCGCTGTGGCCGAAGCAACGCGCCAGCGGGCGCCCAAGAAGCTGCGCTCCGGCATTGTTCACCAACTGGAGAGAGTCTTCGCGATCGAAGGCGAAGAGCGGGGCGTGCATGACTTCGAGGATGCGCGCAAGCAGGGCTGTGGCTTCGAGAGAGCGCACGCGCTGCTTTTGCAGAAGGTCGGCGAGTGCATTGATCTCCCCCGCCAGTTCCCCAAGGGCATCTCGGGAACCTGCGCCACGGGCGCGAAATGAGTAATCCCCTTCACGCAGGGACGAGACGACGTTGGAAAGCGTCTGCAGCGGGCGCATCAGTCCTTCGATGAGCGTGGCCGCAATGAGCAGGAGATAAATAAAGAGACAAAGCAGCAGCAGCAGAGCAGGTGCAGTAGTTACATGCTGCTGCCAGAGAAGGATGCCGGCGAAGATAAATGTTGGCAACGCGAGCAGGAAACAGAAAAGCCACGCCCGGCGAATGGCCGAGGGCTTGCGTTTCCGCGCGTGCCGTTCATAAGCCATATTTTTCGATGCGGCGGTAGAGCGCTGCCCGGCTGAGGCCGAGAGCCTCAGAAGCTTGCGATATGTTGCCGTCGCAGCGGCGAAGGACCTTGCGAATCAGCAAAGCCTCAACCTCATCGATACTCATGTTCTCAAAGTTGGTCGCCGAGGATTTTGCGGAAGCGATGGCGAGATTGGCAGGCTCGATCTCATCGCCGCGGCACAGCAGCACGGCGCGCTCGACCGTGTGCTCGAGTTCGCGCACGTTGCCGGGCCATTGGTATTGCATCATCTGCTGCATGGCAGCAGGGGAGAAACCCATGACCTGCTTGCGATAGCGCGAGCGATTGCGATTGAGAAAGTGCACGGCAAGAAGCGGAATATCCTCACGCCGATCGCGCAGGGCGGGGATGTGGATCTCGACCGTGTTGATGCGGAAGAGCAGGTCTTCGCGAAAATTACCTGCCTTGGCCTCTTCGGGCAGGTTGGCGTTGGTTGCCGACAATACGCGGACGTCGACGCGCCGTGTTTGCGAGGAGCCGACGCGCTCGAGTTCGCCTGTCTCTAAGACGCGCAGGAGCTTGGCCTGCTGGCGCAGAGGGACGTTGGCGATTTCGTCGAGGAAAAGGGTGCCGCCGTTGGCCAGTTCGAAACGTCCGACACGGTCGGAGCGCGCATCGGTGAATGCGCCTTTGACGTGGCCGAATATCTCGCTTTCGAAGGTACCCTCGGGCAGGCCCGCCTGCATTGACGGCAACGAGGGCCATGCGCGATCGTGGCGAGGCGGCGTGCAGAAGCTTGGAGACGATCTCCTTGCCGGTGCCGTGTTCACCGGTAATGAGAACGTTGGCGTCAGATGGGCCCACCTGGCCGATGAGTTCGAGCACGGGCTGCATGGAAGGGGCAGCGGCCACGAAGTCGGGCATTCCTTCAGCCCGCAGCAGACGATTTTCGAGTTCGAGCTGACGCGCACGGCGAAGTGCCTGGTGCAGTTCGGCGTGAACGCGAACCAGCGAGATGAGGCGCTCGTTTTCCCAGGGTTTCTGGATGAAATCGCGGGCGCCGCGCTTGATGCTTTCGACGGCGAGGTCGATATTGCCCCAGGCAGTCATGACGATGACGGGCATGCGCGGATCGATCTCCTGCAGTCGAGCAAGCAGATCGAGTCCTTCCTTGCCGGAGGTCGTGTCACGCGTGTAGTTAAGGTCGATGAGCAACACATCGTAGTCGGCCTGGCCGAGCGCCTCGAGAAGAAGCTGCGGCGAACGCACACAATCCACATGAATGCCCTGCGGCTCAAGTAGCAGTTCCACAGCCTCGAGGATGTGCGGTTGATCGTCGGCAACTAAAACCCGGATTCGTCCGTTCTTGCGAGGGTCTGGCATTTTAGTGACTATCCGCCTCTACTACACCGGTTTTTGCGTGCGTCGATCGAGATTCCGTATTCCTCCAGCACGGAACCGGTGGAATACTTCAATTGAATGCGAGCCTTTTCGTATGCTGTTTGAGCCGTTACGAGCGCCGATTCCGCCACCGAAAGATCATGCTCGGCAGACAGCGTCTGCTGGTTGGATCCGGCCCCCAGTTTTTGCTCTTTCTGCATGATATCGAGTGTGCGCTGAGCGAGGTCGCGCGCCTCTTTGGCGGCATCCACACGGCTTGCTCCCTGCTCCACCGCGTAGCGGGCGTTGCGCACTTCAATGACGATGTTCTTCTTCAACTCTTCAGCGTACACCTGCGATTGGCGGTACTCGAGCTCAGTGCGGTATTGGTCGGCCTTGGCCTGGCGATTGCGCAGAGGCATCTGGAGCTGGAAACCTACCTGGTACTCGGGCGACGAGTTGTTCAGCGCATTTTCGAGCGTGCCGCCGTATCCGCCGGGAGCGGTGTTGCGTTCCGGCGAACGCCGGGTTCGGGACTCCTCCGAATGCCGTTCCGGAGTAAAAACCATAAAGACTGAGCTGCGGCAGCAGGTCGTTGCGAGCAGACTTGCGGGTCAGCTCACGGTTGCTGAGGTCGAGGGCGTTTTCCTGGATTTCCGTGCGATTCTTGAGAGCGTCAGTGATGCTCTGCTGCACTGGCTCTGTCTCCGGCTGGATCTGGGCGGCGAGATGATCCGTCGGCACCACTGGCAACTCCTGAAGAACCGGATCGTCGAAAGAACGGGTGATGGCGTTCTTCATGTAGAGTTCCTGGAGTTCAAGGTTTGTGCGAGCGACCGTCAGGTCCTGCTGGCGTGTGGCCACTTCGCTCTCAGCTTTCAGGACGTCCATCTCCGGAATGGCCTGGAGGGCGAGTTGCTTGCGGCTGGTATCAAGAGTCTCCGTGGCAAAAGCAACCGAGCGCTCGCCAACCTGCTCGGTGTCGTAGGCATTCACGAGATCCCAGTAGATATTGCAGATCTGGGTGACGGTCGCGATGATCTGCGCTTTGAAAGCGATCTCCCCAATCTTCTGGTTCGTTCTGGCAATTCGTAGAAAGCGCAGGTTCGGCCCGGTTCCGAATCCGGCGAGCAACTGTTGCTGGATGATGATCTGCAGGTTGGAATAAAGCTGCGGATTCAAAGTATTGTTCGGGCTATTGGATGTCTGGCGATTGTTGTTGAAATCAGTTTCAAAGTAGGTCCCAGTTGGGAAAGCCTCTTGATAACTAATGTTTGCAAGGTTTTCGTTTTGGTGATATGTGGAGACGCCGTACAGAGTCTGGTTGGTCAGCTGTTGCGAGGTATGGTCGTTGTAGATCTTGGCCATGATGAAGGGATCGTAGCTGGATACATTGGTTCCGACGCCGAAGGTAGATTGCACGAGACCGCCATTTCCAGCGCCTGCGCCGCCGCTCCCGGTGCTTGTGCCGCCCGCACCGCTGCCGGTGCCGGTACCGCTCGCCGCGCCACCGGGTGTGCCGGAAACCACACCGGTATTTACGCCTCTCGTGAATTCCGCCTGCCTTGGTCCGCAGAATGTCCATCTGCGCGATGGGCAGGTTATAGCGCGCGATGACGAGGTCGAGGTTGTTCTCGAGAGCGAGATCGATCGCGTTTTGCAGCGAGAGATAGAGCTTACCGTCGCGGACGAATGAATTAAGGCGCATCGAGTTCGCCATGCTGGGAGGCGGCACAATCTTGCCGCGATATGCGTCGAAGGGATTGTGCGAGTGCTGCAGCATTTCGTTGAACGGGACCGGACGTGACGTCTGCAGCGTCGTCGTGGCCTGGGGCGCAGTTTGCGCTGGAGCGGCTGTGGACTCCGACTGAAACGCAAAAGCCATGTTGGCCTGGAGGAGGATGATTGCCACGCACGCAATGAGACGCTTACCGATGGAGATGCCTGGGATTATTTTTCAATGCCTTCACCTGTGGATTCTTCACTGTGCGCTGACCTCCGGGGCGGCAGCCTGCAGATTTTCGTCGCGGGTCATCCAGCCATCGCGCAGCTCGATGATGCGCTTGCCGTAATGGGCGTTTTCTTCAGAGTGCGTGACCTGCACGATGGTGGTGCCGGCACGATTGAGTTCGCAGAAGAGATCCATGATTTCGCGCGCCTGCGTAGAGTGCAGGTTGCCCGTGGGCTCGTCCGCCAGCAGGAGCGACGGTGCGTGCACGACCGCGCGCGCGATACCGACAAGCTGTTGCTGTCCGCCCGAGAGTTGATTCGGGAAAGAGATCTTTCTTGGCGACGATCTGGAAGCGATCAAGAATGTCGGCCACCATGCCCTCCGCGGTCCTTTGAGGGCAGGTTCTTGTAGGAAAGCGGGAGATCGATGTTCTCGGCGACGGTGAGGTCATCGAGCAGGTGGTAGCTCTGGAAGACCATGCCGATGCGCTGGCGGGCAAGGTCGGCGCGCTGCTTGCGATTGAGCGAGTGCACCGGCGTTGAGCCGAACCAGTATTCGCCCAGCCAACTGTCATCGAGCAGAGCCAGCACATTCAGCAGCGACGACTTCCCCGCTCCCGACGGACCCATGATGGTGAGGAATTCGCCCTCGCGAATGGTGAGATTGATGCGGCGCAGCACCCAGGTTTCGGCGTGGCCCGTTTTATAACTGCGTTCGATGTTTTTCAAGTCGATCATGGCGATTATTTACTCCGATCTCAAGGCAAGATCATTGGCGCCAGCAGTCATTCGCGTGGCTCACTCGTTCCCAAAGCCTGCATGGGCTCAACGCCCGCGGCGCGCCGGGCAGGCAATGCGGCGGCCACACAAAGCATGAATACGGTGAGAATGACAGCTCCGCATAGCGTCAGTGGATCGAAGGTGGAGACTCCGTACAACTGACTGCGGAAGAGACGGCCAAGAGCAATGAGCGAAGGAAGAGCGACTGCGGTAGCTATGGCAGCAATGATCGCCATTTCGCGAACGACAAGCAGAACGATGACGGATCGCGATGAACCGAGGGCGAGACGGACGCCGATTTCGCGGGTGCGCTGTTCGGTGGAATAAGCAAGCACGCCGTAGAGTCCAACCGCGGCGAGGATCAGGGCGAGGCCGGCAAAGCCGACAGCGAGAAAGGCCAGTGCGCGTTCATCGGCTGCGCTGCGCTGAACTTGCGCATCCATGGTGCGCAGACCGTCGACGACCAGCGTCGGGTCAAGCTGATGGATGGTCTGGCGGATAGCTCCCTCGATGCTTGCAGGCGGAGCCGACGATTTCACGTATATGGCAACGCCGCCGGGATGCTTCATCTGTGCGTAAGCTTGATAGACTGCGGGGCCGAGCGGCGTGCGGAGATCGGTGTGGCGGATGTCGCCCACGACACCGATGATGGTGATATTGAAATTGGGCTTGTCGCTCGAGCCCTCCGTTATAAGGCGTCCGACAGCATTCTGCGGCGTTCCGAAGAAGCGTTTGGCGAATGCGAGATTGATGATTGCGACTTCGGGTTGACCCTTCGTGTCGGCAGCGGTGAAATCGCGGCCAACGAGAATGGGCTGATGAATGGTGGCGAAGTAGCCGGGCGTGACGCGCGGCTCCTCGAAGTTCATGCGCTCATCTTCAGTCGGCTTATAGCCCTGGATCGAATAATTAGAAGTTTCGGTATCGCCCACGAGTTCGGGATCGGTATTGGCCGCGACAGAAACGACGCCGGGAATGCGGCGCAGTGATTCGATGGAGTTATTGATGATTTCCGGGATGCGCTCTTCGCCATATCCGGAGTTAGCGGGATCGAGCGAGAAGACTGCTACGTTTGCGGTTTCAAATCCGAGCGACTGGTGGCGAAGGTTGTCGAGCGTGCGAAGAAAGAGTCCGGCGCCGCCGAGCAACAGGACGCTGAGCGCGATCTGGGCGCCCACGGCGAATTTGCGGAAGCGCTGCGAGTCGCGCGAGAGAGTCCCGGTGTTTTGACGCATGGTTCCGGCCAGATTGGGCCGGATGAAATGGAAGACCGGGGCAATGCTGAAAAACAGCGTCGCCAGCACGGAGATCGCCAGCGCGAAAAACAGCACCCGGGTATCGACAGAGGCTGAATAGGGCTCAGTTCCGGGATCGGAGTTCGTGAGAATGCGAACCAGTGCGGTTGCGACCGCAGGCGCCAGAAGGATTCCGGCGATGGCGCCGGTCAGGCCGAGGACGCCGCCTTCGATCATCAATTGCGAGAAGATGCGGCTGCGGTTCGCGCCGAGTGCGTAGCGCATCGACATTTCGCGGGCGCGATTGGCGGCACGCAACAGGAGCAGAGTCGCTACATTAATGGCGCAGAGAACGACGAGCAGGCAGGCCATGCTCATCAAGATCACGAGCGGCTTCTGAAGATCGATGCGATTGGGATTGAAGCCCTTGGAGTCGTCGAGGACACGAATGGTGGATAGGTCCACAAACCGCTTGTGGAATCGCTCTGAGGTGGACTTGAACGATGCGAATTCTTCGGCGCGCAGAGATCGCCAGAGGGGACCCATGCTTGCTTCGGCCTGCTGGCGGGTGACTCCGGGCTTGAGGCGCGCGACGAGCGTGAGCCACGTGGAACGATGATTTGTCAGGTCATCGATGGGCGCGCGCCAGGGAATCGCGTAGTCGATCATGGTCGCGGGCACAAAGACGCTGGGGCGATAGCCGCCAATCGCGGAATCGAAGTTAGGAGGCGCGACACCGATGATGGTGAACGAGTGGCCGTTGATGAGAATCGTCTGGCCGATGACGTCGCGCGCGGAGCCAAGATGGGTGCGCCAGTAGTTGTAGCTGAGCACGGTTACGGGATTGGCATCTTTAGCCGTTTCGTCTTCCGGCGTGAAGAGGCGGCCGGCGGCCGGTTTTAGGCCGAGCAACTGAAAGTAATTGCCGGAGACAACTTCGCCGTCGTTGTTTTCTGCCTGGTTGTGCCAGGAAAGGCCCACCTGCGCTTTATCGGCTGCGAGGATTCCGCTGAAGACCTGGTTCCGATCGCGCAGATCTTTATACATCGGATAGGAAAAGTAGTTGATATGGCCTTCGCTGTCGCCGCCGAAGCTGCTCATGGAGCCGTTGAAGGCCCCGCTCCACTCGAAGCGAACCAGTTCCTGCGGACGCTGGACGGGAAGCATGCGCAACAAGACCTGATCGAAGAGGGTGAAGACGGCTGCGTTCGCGCCGATGCCGAGGGCAAGCGTCAGCACCACGGTGATGGTGAAGCCGGGAGACTTGCGCAATTGGCGAAACGCGTAACGAAGATCCTGCACGAACGAATTCATTGTGACCTCTCCTTATTCAGTACGCAGGGCCTGCATGGGATCAATAGAAGCTGCGCGGCGTGCGGGTAGCCACGCTGCGAGAGTAACTGCGATGGCCAGCACGGCAAGCGCGCAGGTGATCGAAAGCGTATCGAGCGGACGCACACCGAAGAGCATCGAGGTTTCTAGTCGGGTAGCGCCGATTGCAAGAACGATACCCAGTGCGAGGCCGATGCATGCCATGCGGGCCGTGTCGCGAAGGATAAGCAGAGCCGTAGTTTCGCGGGATGCGCCAAGAGCCATGCGAATACCGATCTCGCGCCGCCGCCGGTTGACGCGGAAGGCGAGGAATCCGTAGAGGCCAACGATGGTGAGCGCAAGGCCGATGAAACCTAATGCACTGACCAGTTCGGCCATCATCTGATAGTTGCCTGCGGAATAACGGATCAGTTCGGGCAGTGAGGTGACCATCATGGGATCGAGCAACGGGTTGATATGAATGAGCACCTGCCGCGTTGACTGCGCCAGGCTCATGGCATTCTGCTTTGTTGCGAGCGCAAAGGTGATTTCGCCCATATGCGACAGGTGAAACGGCATGTAGATGTAGGGCTCGGGGATCTCGCCAACCTGGTTGATGGGAGCATCTTCAGTAACCCCGATAATGCGCGCCGCGGTATTCGGCAGAGACCCGTCGCTATAGCCGACAAGTTCGATCGTCTGGCCGATGGGATCCTGACCCGGCCAGTATTTTTGTGCCATGGAATGGTTGATCAGAATTGCGACCGGACCGGGTTGATCGTCAGACGGCGCGAAGTCCCGACCGCGAAGGATGCGCGTACCGATGACGTCGAGAAAGCCGGGGCTGACTGCGTTGTACTTGATCTCAATGGGATCGTGCAGCTCAGGATGGCCGGGAAGCATTGCCTTCAGCGCAATGCCGCCTTCGGAGAGACTGAGCGGAGCGCGAATCGCATAGGCTACGCGATCGACGCCTGGCATCGCTTCCATGCGCTGGACGGCTTCATTGCGCATGGGAGCGTCGGGCTCCTGAGTCCATGCGAGAAGAACTTGCCCACGCGTAAGGCCGATGGACTGCGTGCGGGTATTGATAAAGCTCCGCACCAGCGCGCCGGTCGAGATAAGCAGCGCAAATGAAACAGCGATCTGCAACCAGATCGCGGCACGGCGAAGAAAAGGCGTCCTGGCCTCGGTCCTGGTGGTGGACGCTGATTGCAGGACAGGCAGCAACTCCGCCCTTGCGACCTGGGTTAACGGAACCAGTGCAAGCAGCAGCAAGGTGACAACCGCAAGCATTGCGGCAAACGAAAAGACTCTCCAATCCAATTGGAAGTTTGTCGACGTGTCACCAATCGCGACCAACATGGCAGGCTCGTTGACCAGAAGCCTCGGCAAGAGCTTCGCAATCGCCGCGGCAACCGTCAGACCGGCGGCCAATCCGAAGATGCCTAGCATCAGATTCTCGATCAGCAATTGCCGCGCGACCGTGCGACGATGCGCGCCCAGCGAGAGACGCAGGGCCACCTCGGGGGAGCGTGCCAGCGCCCGCGCCAGCATGATTTGCGCGAGGTTAAGTGTCCCCAATAAAACCACGCATCCGACGATGACGAAGAGGACGATTCCCGTCGTTCCCGCGCGCTCCATACGATACGAGAAATCGCTGACAACACGCGCGCCTCGTCCTTGATTGTCCTTCGGATCTGTCGCTGCGAGAGCTTCCGCTGTCGCCCTCACCTGCTCATTGACTTGAGAAAGCGTGGCACCCGGAGCGAGACGGCCGAGCAGTTTGAACCAGCGGAATTCATGCGAGGTCAACTCATCCGCGCGAGCGACGGCAGCCCAGGTCTCCACGGGCATCCACAGGTCGCGATCCATACCGTTGTCGATCTCACGGAACGAAGGAGGAAGTACGCCCCAGATGTCCACCTGGGTGCGATGATGCTCGCCGCGCATGATTGAGAGCTGGCGTCCGACAATGTTGGGGTCTCCGGCGAATTCGCGCCGCCAGAAGCCGTAGCCCAGCAGCACGCCGGGGTGAGTGCGGAGTTGCGCGGCATCGGACGGCGTGAAGACGCGACCAAGCAGAGGATGGACGCCCAGACCTTCGAAGAAATTGGCAGACACGACATTCGTCAGCAACAACGCCGCCGTACCATCGCGACGCTGGATCATGCTGCCGCGGCGGCCCAGGGCAACCAGGGTTTTCAGAGCCGACGTCCGCTGCAGCGAGAGTCTGATAGTCGGAATAGGTGAAGTACGTGTCCACGCCTTGCTCGGCATTGGAAACCTGCCGAGTGGTTGCAAAGATGCGAACCAGTTCGCCGGGGTGCGGAACATGAAGCGGATGAAGCCAGAGGCCATCGATCAGGCAGAAGATGGCGGAACTGGCGCCGATGCCGAGAGCGAGTGTGAGCACGGCGGTAAGTGCGAATCCAGGGGCGCGCCGCATCTGGCGGAATGCGTATCGCATGTCGTTAGCCAGCCTGTTCATTTCCCTCGCCCTCCTTTCTGCTACTCAATGCGCAAAGCGCGTCTGCTATTCGATGCGCAATGCACGCATGGGTTCAATGGATGAGGCACGTCGCGCGGGGATAAACCCGGCAGCGACGGCACAAAAGACAAGCATGAGGGGTGCGCCTGCGAGCGCCCAAGGATCGTAGCTTGCCACGCCATAGAGAAGGCTCTTCATCAGATACCCGGCATAGAGCGATGCAGGAATGCCCAGGCAAAGGCCAATCAAGACCTGCCAGAGCGCGCCGCGCATGACCATAGCCAGCACGCTTGAACGCGTCGCACCGAGTGCCATGCGAATGCCGATTTCGCTCGTGCGGCGCACTACAAAGTACGACATCACTCCGTAGAGTCCCACGGATGCAAGAATGAGTGCCACAATGCCGAAGAGCGTCGTAAGGCGGGCCACCAGTCGATCCTGCGTGAAATTGTTCTCGACCTGTGTGTCAAACGTGCGGAGATCCACGACTGTCATATTCGGATCGATGGATGCCAGCGTCCGGCGCAAAAGCTCGTCGGCGTTCTGCTCAGGCCTGCGGAAATTGACAATGATGGCGTCAATAAACATCGACTGCGTTTCGCCGGTTGCGATTGCGTCAATAAACGACGGCGGCGCTCCGGGGCCGGTCCATGTCTTATAACCGTTGTAATACTGCGCAAGCGGCCGCAGAAAGACGGGGCGCGGCTCGCTACGCGGATTGTTCATCTTGAAGTCGTGAAAAACGCCGACAATTTCAAACGCGCCGGAATACTGCGGCAGATCGATGCCAAAGTGTTTGCCGATGGGGTCTTGATTGGGATAAAAGCGTTTGACGAACTCCTGGTTGACGATCGCGACCGGCTGCGTGGCCTGTGTGTCCTGGTCGGAGAGGTCGCGGCCGTGAATGATGGGCACGCCGATCGACTGAAGAAAATGCGGGCTGACCCGGTCCCATGTGGATCCGCACTTGTCGTGAGGGCCCGGCGCTGGATGTCCCTGCTGAATCACGCACTCGCCCCAGTTGTCGCCTTCAAGCGGACTGTAAAGAGCCATCCCGATATTCGCCACTCCGGGCAAAGATGAGAACCGGTCTTCAATCTGGCGGTAGAGCGCTGGAAGGCGATCTTCGGTGTAGCCAGCTCCGGCCGGATCAACGTGAATGACGTAACGATTTGCGGTTGTGACTCCGAAATTCTGATGTTCCAGATTATTGAGTGATTTGGTCATCAGGATTGCGCCGGCCAGCAGCACAAGTGAAAGCGCAGCCTGAAAGACGACCAGCGCGCGTTGCGGAAACGCGGAACGATCGCGCGTCGACCGATTAACTCCACGCAGAACTTCTGCTGGCTGCGCATGCGATGAAAGCCACGCAGGCGCGAAGCCGAACGCCACGCCGGTGATTAACGAAATCAGGAAGGCAAATCCGAGCACAGCGAGCGACGGGCTCGCATTAATTGGGAGGTTGTGAGCATCGGGGAACGCAAGGGCCAGAATCGTTCGCGATCCCTCATAAGCTACGGCCAGACCCGCGAGTCCACCAAGACAACTAAGCAGGACACTCTCGGTGACGATCTGACGGATCACGCGGGAACGGCCGGCTCCAAGCGCCATCCGGACAGCAATGTCGCCGCGATGCGTGGTACTGCGCGCAAGGACGAGGTTCGCAATGTTGGCGCAAGCGATCAGCAGCACGACTGAGGAAAGGATCATGAGCATCTTCAGGCCCTTCCCGGTCTCCTGCTGCATGCTCTGGATGCCTCCACCCCCGGGAACGATTGTTACGTGCTGCTTGGGAATGATGGCCGAGCCACCGTGATCGGTATAAGCCGTGCGTGTAGAGAGCCAATTGCGCAGGGCAGCGGAGAGCTTTTGTTGAAGCGCAGCAATGTTAGTGCCTGGACGGACACGGCCCAGCGGATAAAGCCAGTTTTGCTCGGGATGATGAAGGATGGAACTCTCGCCGCGCGCGTAAGGCTCCTGGTTGACGAGGCAGCCAGAAATCGGGAGGGTTCTCGGATACGCGGTCGCCGAAGAACGAGGGAGGCGCAATACCGATGACGGTAAAAGGATGTGCCTGGATGGAGACGACCTGGCCAACAATCGATGGGTCGGCACCAAACTCATTCTGCCAGGAGCGGTAGCTCAGCACGACGACGGGGGAAGATGTCGGTCGGTCATCGGTGTCGCTGAGGACTCTGCCTGCGTAGGAGCCGACTCCAAGCGTGGAGAAGTAGTTTCCCGTGACGAACTCTCCGCGCATTTCACGCGGAAGAGCGTTTCCACGCCGCACGCTCCATTGCCACTGCCCGGCCTGCATAGCGGCCAGGGATTCAAATTCGGGAGCGGAGGCCTTCAAATGCTCGTAGAGATCGTAGGAGTAGATGTCGAAGTCGCCGTTCTCTCCGACGAAGCCGCCGTTCACGCAGCAATCGTCGGTATCGCCGATGCGATAAAGCATCCCTGGGTCAGCAACTGGAAGCGAGCGCAGCAGAATGCCTTGCACCAACGTGAAGATCGCCGTATTGGCGCCGATGCCAAGCGCGAGCGTAATGATCGCTGTGGCCGCGAATCCAGGAGATTTGCGTAACTGGCGCAGTGCAAGGCGAATATCCTGCATCGTGTTGTTGAACATTTGATTCATCGCGATTCAGCTCCGTTGGGTTTGAGGGTCTGGATCGTGCCTTGACTATTCGTTTCTCAGCGCCTGCATCGGCTCAATATTCGCCGCACGGCGAGCGGGCGTGACCCCGGCAATGAGCACGGTGAGCACCAACACGAGAGCGGCGACGCTGAAGCTGAGCAGGTCAAAAGGAGCAACGTTGAACAGCATGGAGCGCAGCAGACGCACCGCAGCAATCGAACCAAGACCGCCTGCTACTAGGCCAATGAGAATGACGCCTGCACTTCCCTGCAATACCAGCCGGAAGATTCCCTGGCGCGAAGAACCGAGCGCCATGCGTAAAGCAAACTCGCGATTGCGTTCGATCACAGAGTAGGCCATCACTGCATACAAACCCATCATGGCGACAAGTACGCTGCAGATGGCGTAAACACCCAACAATTCTGCAGGAATGCGGGACATCTGATATTGCGCGCCGGTAATATCTTCGAGTGTGCGCACGTTCTCGAGGGGCAGAGTTGAGTCGAGGCCGCTGATCGCTTTTCGAAGCTGCGATGTTACGGAGTCTGCGCCGGTACGGGCTCGAACGGCGATGATGGCGTAGCCGTATCCCGACTTCCCCTGCAGCAATGGCAGAAAGACGACAGGGTTGGGATCGGTATTGTCGGGGCTGTGGTACGCGTAGTCGTGCACAATACCGACGATTTCACGCTGAATCTTGTCCACGACAATGCCGCTGCCGAGTGCATTTCCCTTGGGCCAGTAACGGTGCGCCATCGACTCGTTTATAACTGCCACCTTAGGGGCAGCCTCATTGTCGGACGAAGAAAAATCGCGGCCCTGCTGAAGTTGAATGCCCATTGTCCGGAAGAAGTCGGGGCCATCAAAGTCGGTCACCACCGAGGTGTCTTCCCCTTTACCGGGAATGTAACCGGGGATGCTGAATGCGCGCGTGTTTCCGGAGCCCCAGTCGCCCATCGGGAGATGCGTTGTAACGGTCGCCAAGGAAACACCCGGTGCGCTATGGAGTCGATCAAGAAGCTGGTTGAGGAAGAGACGGCCGCGGTCGTCTTTGTAGCCAGCTCTGGATAGATCGATGACTGCCGTGAGCGTATTGGTTCGATCGAATCCGGTGGGGCGATTAAAGATGTTGAGTGCAGATCTCGTAAGCAGGCCACTGCAGGCGAGCACGATGAAGCAGATGCCCAACTGAACGCCAAGCAGGATACGCTGGCCGATTCTCTTGCGGCTCGATCCAGCCACCGTCGGACTTCCCTCATGCAGGGCTTCCCGCTGGGAAACGCGAAGAGACTGGCGAACCGGGTACATGCCGCAAACCAAAGTGATGCCGATGGCGACTGCGGCGACGAATGTGATGATGCGCCAGTCACTGTGCAGATTGAAGGTAAGCGGCATGCCAAAGTCCGGCAGCAGGACGTAGAGCGACCTTGAGATCGCCACATTCACAGCCCACCCGACGAGGGCTCCCGCAACCGCCAACAACCCGGTTTCGATGAACACCTGGGAGGCGATGCGTGCGGGCTTAGCGCCGAGCGCGGTACGTATCGCGATTTCGCGGCGGCGGCGCGCGGCGTGCTGGCCCAGCAGAGAAGCGATATTGATGCACACCAGCAGCATCAGCAGGCAAGAGGCGCCAAGAAGCACAGGAAGTACCTGGCCAATGACGGAAAATAATCCGCGTTGAAAATGCGCTGAGTCGTAGAGGTTCAGATCCCAGCTGTTGTATTGGTTGTTGTGCTGTGCGAGAGCAAAAGACCGTGCAAGGGTGTGGATTTCAGCCTTGGCAGTGGAGTCGCTGACACCGTGACGCATGCGAACCACGATTTGGAGCCCCTTATTCAGCAGCGGATCAGGGGGTGCGTCGGCCGAGAGGTCGCGCACGGAGGAAAGCGGTACCCATGCAGCTTCAGCGAGACCGCCGAAAATGCCTGTGAACTCTTTAGGCGCAACAGCGACAACGGTGAACACATGTCGATTGATGGAAACGGTGCGACCGATAACGGAGGGGTCTGCGTTGAATCGGTCGCGCCACAAGGCATCAGAAAGAACGATCGCGTCCATTGAGCCATAAGCGCGGTCGTTGGCTGTCGGTTGGAAGAAGGCGCCGAGTTCTGGTTTGACTCCTAGCAGCCGAAAGTAATTAGACGAAACAGTCCCGGCCGGAATCGCCTGCGGTTGCGCGTTCGGTAAAGTAAGGTTAAGCGGAGCGAAATCGAAGGCAGCCGCATCGCTGAACGAGCGCGACTCCTTGCGAAGAAACTCGAGCTGGTCGTAGTGGACGGAGTAGCCGTTGCTGCCAAGCACGGTCGCGGAAACAAAGCGCAACGCACCCGCGTCGCGTACCTGCGGCCAGGGGTTGAACAGAACCGCGTTGGTCCAAGTGGCGACAGTGACGAGCGCGCCGATGCCCAATGCGAGCGTCAGCACGGCCGTAAGCGTGAAGCCAGGCGACATGCGCAGCTGGCGTACAGCATATCGCAAGTCCTGGCCGAACACTTTACGCCTCCACTTCTTCCGTGAGCTTCTTCAGTTCGTCTTCCGAGACAACCTTGCCGTCGAACAGATGCACTTCGCGCTCGGCATGCTTGGCAAAGCGCGGATCGTGCGTCACCATGCAGATGGTGGAGCCTTCGCGATGCAGGTCTGCGAGCAGGTGCATGACGGCTTCGCCGTTCTTCGAGTCCAGGTTTCCGGTAGGCTCATCGGCCAGCAGGATCGAAGGCGAACCAGCCAATGCGCGCGCTACTGCGACACGCTGCTGCTGACCGCCGGAGAGTTGCGCGGGATAGTGCCGCATGCGGTGCGCCATGTTGACGCGCTCCAGGGCTTCCTTGACACGCTTCTTGCGCTCTGCGGAAGGCATTCCGGCGCGATAGGTGAGCGGCAGTTCCACGTTCTCTTCCACGGTGAGATCGCCGATCAGGTTAAAACTCTGGAAGATGAAACCAATCTCCTGGTTGCGAATGCGCGAGCGCTCGCCGAAGCTCAGGTTTTCGACTGGCTTGTTGTTAAGCAGGTATTTGCCGCCTGTGGGTGTATCGAGCAGACCCAGGATGGACAGCAGGGTGGATTTGCCGCAGCCGGAGGGGCCGGACATCGCCACGTACTCTCCACGCGAGATGGTGAGGTGAATGCCGGAGAGCGCGTGGGTCTCCACTTCATCGGTGTAGAAGACTTTGGTCAGGTCTTCAATCTCAATCAGCTTGTCGTTTGCCATCCAATCCCCCTCGTGAATTCAGTTGTCAGTTATCAGTTGCCAGCGACCAGAAATGATATTCAATCCTGATTTCTGCTGGTCCCTGAAGATTGCTACCTCATTCGCCTAGCAATTACTCGAGGCGAATGCGATCTACGGCGTCGTAGCGCGACATGTCGGAAAGAATCACGGTATCGCCTTCCTTCAAACCGTCGAGCACCTGGATGCTGTTCACACTTGCTTTGCCGACCTTCACCTGAACGCGTTCGGCTGTCTTGTGGTCCGGAGACTCCTTGAACAGGCTCAGCGTCGAATTTTCATTCCCGAGCGCAGGACGGCCAACGTACAGCACGTCGTGCAAATGTTCCAGGTCGATCGTTCCATCCACACTCAACCCCTTCACGGCACCCGCAGGAAGAGGCCCATCCAGTTGTACGTCAACGGTACGGGTTCCGTTCAATACGGCAGGATCAATTCTGGTGACATGTCCCGGAACGACACCGTTATGAGTATCGATTGAAGCCGGTAATCCAATTGAAATATCGCGCGCCTGGGTTTCGGCGATCTGGAGAGCTGCCTTCAATTTGCCCAGTTGCACGACTTCGGCAAGTGAGGTGCCCGCCGTGACGTGGGTGCCGACCGACATGGGGACCGGGAGGGGGTCGACTTCGCCTGCTATGCCAGCTCTCACTTCGAGCGCGTCGGTCTGCTTCTGATAGAGCGCCATCAGCGTCTTCGCCTGGTCAATCTTGGACTGCGAGGATGCAAGTTGCACTTCGATGTTCTTCTCGTTGACATCGAGTTGCTGCAGACTGAGCTTGTGCTGCGCGGCAAGCTGATCGGCAGTGTTCTTTGATTTGTCGTAGGCAATTCCGGCAATTACGCCAAGCTTCAATAGCTGCTCGTCGGTCTTAGCCTGTATCTGGTCCTGGGTGTAGTCGGCGTTCACCTGCGCGGCCGCAATCTTCTTGTCCATCAGGGTGCTTTGCAGCTGAGCTTCCTGGGCCTTGTAATCGGACTCCGCCTGCTTAACCTGCAGCTTGGCGTCGAGCAGTTTCTGTTCGAGTTCCGGAGCGGACAGGTCCATCAAGATGGTATCCGGCTTCACAATGGTGCCGGGCAGCACGCGGATTCGCACGACGGTCGCATCGGTAAGCGCCGGAATGAGCTCGATCGAATCTTCGCGAGGAACAAGGGTGCCGGTTGAACCGTGCACCTGCCGGGTAAAGTCTCCCCGCTTCACTGTGTCTGGCCAAATGGTTGATGCATCGACCGTGGGTGCTGCCGGCTTGAGCCGGGAAACCAGTACCACCGCAACCGTAAGGACCACCACCCCAATGCCGGCCCATATATAGAGGCGGCGCCGTTTTTGCTTCTTCAAGTCTGGCCGTGCGATATCCATCACCCCACGATGGGAGCACTTGCCATGCCAAAGGGGGCCCATGGCTAGACGCTCCAAACAAAAGGTTTATGGAAGGTAAGACCTTGAAGGTACGGGGGTTGAAGTGACCGGTGTAGAGCCGCACTGTCCGTTATCGGACAGTGCGGCGAAAGAGCCCAGATCGTAACTCCATCGGAAGAACCGGTGGAACTGGAACTCTCGGGGGCTGAAAGAAGGCGCCTACTTCACGGTGACGTCGCGTGTAGCGTATTCGTGAATTCCGGAACTGTTGTACGCGTCAAATGTCAGACGGTAGCTCCCCTGCGCTAACGAAACCGCTTGGTCCATGACGCCGCTGTCGCGTACGGTCAGCAACTTCGTGCTGCCTGACCACAGTTCGAACCGGTAGACTCCTCCGCTTACGTTTGCTGCGGCGTTAATCTGCAGCGGCGAACTCACGGTGGCGCCCTCTGCCGGCGAGCAGACATTGACACCATTGCTGGAAGGGGTTGAGCAAGCTCCGGTACTGCCGCCCACAGTGATATCACGATAAGCGTACTGATGATCCCCAGCAGTGTTGCGTGCCACAAAAGTCAAGTGATAGCTTCCCGGCGCCAGCGAGACAGTCTGATCCATAACGCCGCTGTCCACGCTTAGCAGCTTCGTATTACCGTTCCATAGCTCAAACCGATACACGCCTCCGCTGACATTCGCGGTTGCGTTGATCTGCACCGGCGAAGAGACAGTGGCGTTCTCATCGGGTGCACAAACGTTTACGCCAGGGACGGACGGGACCGCGCAGGCTCCTCCGCCACCACCTCCGGTAGACAAGGAGTTCCCGGCGAGGGCGACCGGGTGGGGAAGGTACCAGGGCGAGCCTGTGACTTCCGTCGCGCCCGTCGGTCGTTACCGTGAATACGTGGATGGCATTATCGGCGTTGCTGATTGCATAGAGATGGTTACTGTTGTCCCAATACATCTGCGTGATCGGCGCATTGGTGATCAGGCCGGTATTTTGAGAGGCTTGCCCGTTCGGATCAAAGTTGAAGATCTGGATGCCGTTGCTTCCGGCCACGGCGAGAAGATTGCCGGAAGGCGACATCGTGAGCCAGTCCACGTTCTGCACTGAAGTTTCAGGCATGTTGGAGAAGGTGCTGTTGCTGGTGAGCGCCTCCAGTCGTGGGGTCAATGGCGATGGTCTGAATCTTGTTGTACTGAGTTCCGTTCTGGTCGTAATAGAGCATGTTCATGGCCAGATGATTGGTGGGGTCGGCGGTGACGATGCCGCCATAGCCGGTCCAATTGCCGGGCTGGCCGGACGGCCAGGGAGTGTAGTTGCAATACGCGCTGCCATTGTCATCTGCCAGGCTCCCATCCGGCTGTCGTTTGAATGCGCAGATCGTGCCATACATGTCATTGTCCGGCGAGGAATACGCGTACAGATTGTCGGCGGCCATGGTGAGCGGCGCATCCAGTCCAAATGCGTTGCCGGGTGTCACTCCAAGATAATTCAGAGTCCCATTCGACTTATTGATGGCGTAAGACAGGTAGGCGGCTTCGGAGTTGCAATAAGCCTCGGTCGAATAGATATAGAGATCGCTGCCGGTGTGGTCCAGCAACAGATCACCGGCATAGTCGCAGGCGTTGGCCGAGGAGCTATTGTGGATGTTGGTGGCGCCGACATAATGGAGTGCGCCGTCGGATCCGATCGAGTAGGAGAAAATGTTCTTCCCGATCGAATCGGGCACGTTGCTGGTGCCGAAGAGATAGGTTCCCGTGGCCGCCAAGTAAGAGAGATTGTCGGCCCATGGCGACCCCGGAATTGTCGGTAAGCTTACCGTCGGCGTTCGCGGCATATCCCACCACACGATTATTCGATCCGCTATAGTTGCTGGACACGTAGATATAGGCGACGGTACCGCTGTTTTGAGCCAGGGCGAATGACGCCGAAAATGCGAGGATCGCGGTGAGAACACAGATGACTCGGTTCATAGGCACTCCTTTGAGAGAATGACCGCGCTCAGGCGTGTGAGCGCGGCGCGTGATAAACGTGCGGCTTGAGAATGCGCAAATCCTTCCCAGCTGTTTCAACGTGATATCGCGCGCTGCGTATGCATGAATCCAGGCCGAGTTCCGCCGATAATCTGCCTGCCAGGCTTAAACGGCGATCCTGAGATTGAAGCTAATTGTCCGCATGAGGAGGCACTGTAGCCATACACTGCGCCTGCCGGCCCTCCGACCTGGACATATACATAAGCTGCGTTGGAAGGGGATTGTGCTGGCGCCTCTTGCACAGCGGCGATAGAAGAAACAAGTAGAAGGATAGCTGCGAGGCCGAGACCCCGAACTGCATCCGTCATTGGAATTCTCCCGATGAAATGTGTCGGCCCGCTCTTCGAGAGTTCCAAGGGATGGGGATGCGGGAAAAGGAGACCAACAGGGGCTACCGGCTAGCCGACGTGCGTCCGAAATAGCACAATCTACTTAGTGCTGAGGCACAGGTGGCCAGTTGTTCCCAGCGAAATGATTTTTGGCTGGCGGTTTCGATTGCACTGAAAACCCATACACCCCTACTTACAAAAAACGGCAGCCTCCGCCGTCACGTGCTCTCGACGGCGAGAGCCACTGCGCTGCCTCCGCCGAGGCACAGCGAGGCGATGCCGCGTTTCGCTCCCCGGTCTGCCATGGCGTAGATGAGCTTGACCAGCACCGCCGCACCGCTGGCGCCAATGGGATGGCCCAGCGCGACTGCTCCCCCGTTCACGTTGACGCGAGCCTGATCGAGGCCGAGTTCCCGGATCACGGCGAGGGCCTGCACGCTGAACGCCTCGTTCAGTTCAAATAGGTCGACAGAGTCCAGGGACCAGCCCGCCTTCGCGATGACCATGCGAATGGCATCGATGGGCGCAAGCGAAAACCATTCGGGCGCGCGACCGGCCTGCGATTGGGCACGGATGACGACCATGGGCTTCAAATCCAATTCCCTTGCCCGGTCGGCGCTGGTGACGACCAAGGCTGCGGCGCCGTCACTGACACCGGGCGCGTTGCCGGCTGTTACCGTACCACCTGCCTTGAAGGCAGGCTTGAGTCTGGCGAGCACTTCAGCGGTGGTGTCGGGCCGAATGGCTTCGTCGGCATCGAAGGCGCGCGGAGCTTCTCCTTTTTTGGTGGCCGGCACCTCGACGGGCAGAATCTGCGCGCGGAAGCGGCCCGCGGCGGTTGCCGCAGCGGCGCGGCGATGCGATTCGGCGGCGAAGGCGTCCTGGTCTTCGCGAGTGATGCCGTATTTCTCCGCAACCATTTCAGCGGCGGTCCCCATGTGGAACTGGTTGTAGACGTCCCAGAGGCCATCGTGGATCATGGCATCGACCAGGACGCCGTTGCCCATGCGATAGCCGGTGCGCGCCTGGGGCAGCAGGTATGGCGCGTTAGACATCGACTCCATGCCGCCGGCCACCACAACCTGAGAGTCACCCGCCTGAATTGCCTGGACGGCCAGCGAAACGGCGCGGAGACCTGATCCGCAGACCTGGTTCACAGTTAAGGCGCCGACTTCAGGAGGCAGGCCGGCAAAGATGGCGGCCTGACGTGCAGGACTCTGGCCAACGCCGGCCTGCAGGACACAGCCCATGATGGTTTCGTCCACCTTCGCAGGTTCAATCCGGGCCCGCTTCACTGCTTCGCACACCACCAGCGCACCCAGCTTCGGCGCCGTATAGGACTGCAAGGAACCCTGAAACTTCCCGATCGGCGTGCGGACGGCCGAGACGATGACGACCTCTGTCATGGATGACTCCCGAAAAATGAGATTGCAGCGATACCTATGATAGGTCCCGTCGATTAGATGCGGCCAGCCTCACGAAGTTCGCGAATCTCATTGTCATTGAAGACTCGGGAGCGAATGAGGAAGCGCAGACCTTCGGCGTTATCGAGCGAGAATTGTCCGCCACGGCCCGGCACCACATCGAGAAGAAGCTGGGTATGCTTCCAGTACTCGAACTGGCTGCGGCTCATGTAAAACGGCTCGCCGTCGACCTCGCCAAGTTGCACATCGGAGTCACCCACCATGAATTCGCCGCGCGGGTAACACATCGGGGAGCTGCCGTCGCAGCAGCCCCCTGACTGGTGGAACATCAGCAGCCCGTGCTTCTCGCGCAGGACGCGAATGAGGTGCACGGCGAGATCTGTGGCATCGACCTGTTTGGGCAGTTCGGGCATGAGATGAGGCACCCTGCAAAACCTGTCAAAGTTTGTGCTATCCCACCCATGAACGCGGGAAGGCTGCGTCATGGATGGGCACCCAGGAATCCGTCGATCTAACTTTTAGAAGAAGCCGAGCTTCTTCGGGCTGTAGCTGACCAGCATGTTCTTGGTCTGCTGGTAGTGGTCGAGCATCATGCTGTGAGTTTCACGGCCGATGCCGGATTGCTTGTATCCGCCAAATGCAGCGTGCGCGGGATAGGCGTGGTAGCAATTGACCCAGACCCGCCCGGCCTGGATGCCGCGGCCAAGGCGATGAACACGGTTTACGTCGCGTGTCCACAGGCCGGCGCCCAGGCCGTAGAGCGTGTCGTTGGCAATTTCGAGGGCGTCGGATTCATTCTTGAAAGTCGTCACGGAAACAACGGGTCCGAAGATCTCTTCCTGGAAGATGCGCATCTTGTTGTGGCCCTTGAAGACCGTCGGCTGCACGTAAAATCCGCTTTCAAGTTCGCCGCCGAGGTGGGCGCGGTCGCCGCCGGCCAGCACTTCAGCGCCTTCCTTTTTGCCGATATCGATGTAGCTGAGAATTTTCTCAAGCTGCTCGGTCGATACCTGAGCGCCGATCATGGTGTCGCCGTCGAGCGGATTGGCCTGCTTGATGGCAGCCACGCGCTTGAGTGCGCGCTCCATGAACTTGTCGTAGATGCTTTCCTGGATCAGTGCGCGGCTGGGACAGGTGCAGACTTCGCCCTGGTTGAGCGCGAACATCACGAAGCCTTCGATGGCCTTGTCGAAGAAGTCATCGTCTTCGTTGAGGACATCGGCAAAGAAGATGTTCGGAGATTTGCCGCCAAGTTCCAGGGTGACGGGAATGAGGTTCTGGCTGGCGTACTGCATGATCAGGCGGCCAGTGGTGGTTTCGCCGGTGAAGGCGATCTTGGCGACACGCGAGCTTGAGGCCAGCGGCTTGCCGGCTTCGAGGCCAAAGCCGTTCACGATGTTGAGCACGCCGGGAGGCAGGATATCGGCGCAGAGTTCCGCCCAGACGAGAATGCTGGCGGGCGTCTGCTCGGCGGGTTTCAGCACCACGCAATTGCCGGCGGCGATGGCGGGGGCAAGCTTCCACGTCGCCATCAGGATCGGGAAGTTCCACGGAATGATCTGGCCGACCACACCCAGTGGCTCGTGGAAGTGGTACGCAACCGTGTCGTGGTCGATCTCGGAGATGGTGCCTTCCTGCGCGCGGATGCAGCCGGCGAAATAGCGCCAGTGGTCAATGGCGAGCGGCAGATCCGCGTTAACGGTTTCGCGGATAGGCTTGCCGTTGTCCCAGGTTTCGGCCAGCGCCAGGAGGTCGAGGTTATCTTCCATACGCTGGGCAATCTTGTTCATCAGGATGGCGCGGTGCGTGGGGCTGGTATGGCCCCAGCTCTCGCGGGCTGCGTGGGCAGCGTCGAGAGCCCGTTCAATGTCCTGCGCGGTGGAGCGGGGAATCTCGCAGAATGTCTTCCCGGTAATTGGCGTTACGTTCTCGAAATACTGGCCGGTAGCGGGCTCAACCCACTTGCCGCCAATGTAATTGCCATAGCGGGGGCGAAAGCTCACTTTATCGCTGAGCTTGCCCGGGACTGGTTCGGTCATGGTTGCCATCGAATTCCTCCGGGGATAGGCCGCGCGAATCTAGAAGGACTCGCGGCGCAGGAATCATACTCCCGCGGAAGCACCGATGGGGAGTCCAGCACCTTTAGAAGTTTTGCGTAAGGCTTCAATTCCAGAAATCGAAGAGCTCAGCAAACTTCAAATCTCACCTGGGGCAGATGAGAGCGGCCGTCAGCACGTCAAGTAACCTGTCAACAAATTCGGCACGCATGCTTCGGCGGGGTCAAAGCGACCTAGAAATCATCGTTCTAACAGCTTATGACCACGCTCCGGTTACCGAAAGTTACTCGCAAGACGTAACTTGCAAAGCTTGAAGGGTAACCCTGGCACGATCACCACAAGGGGATGCTCTCGACACCTTATTGGCATTGTCGGTCATATCAGCCCGGCCTATGGTTGCTTTCACGGCATCATTTCAAATCAAGTTCGCCGAGTCGGACAGCAATCATCAAGAAGACAGCGATCCGTCGATTATCAGAGAAAAAGGCGAACGAGCCTGAAAGTGCATGAATTTGCCGCGAAACAGGAGGCATCCCCTTGAACCAATCATCGGTTTTTTCATTGCCATTCTTCCGCATAGGAATTTCCGTTCGCGGGCTTCGCACCATTTTTGGATCAGAGTGTGAGGGAAGCGCGCTGGTCGAAATGGGAGTTGCATTGCCTATGGTTCTGCTGCTCATGACCGGGATCTTCTCGTTTTCGGTCGCGCTCTACCAGAAGCTTCAACTTGACGAGTCAGTCAGCAATGCCGGTCGCCTACTCGCGGTCGATCGTGGAGACACCGATCCCTGCCAGACGGCAACTTCAGCCATTTACGCTGCGGCCCCAGGGTTGAGCAAGAGCAGTATCTCGCTTACTTACGTTCTCGGCGGCGTCAATTATGGTGCCGGCGTAACGTCGTGCCCAGGTTCGAGCGGCACCGCCAATGGCAATATGGCGGCTGGCGGATCAGCCGAGATTATCGCGACCTATCCCTGCTCGCTGCAAATGTACGGCGTCAAGTATGCGAGTTGTAACATGGCGAGCCAGATCACGGAGGTCGTGCAATGAAGGGTCTTGTGAACTCATTCCTCTGCCGCTTCACGCGGGACGAGTCTGGGCAGGTTCTGACATGGATGGTCTTCCTCATGGTGCTTTTCTGCGGCATGGCCGGAATCACGGTTGACCTTGGGCATGCCTATGTGTGTCATCGTGAACTGCAGAGTTCAACCGACGCGGCGGCATTGGCGGGCGCTTATGCCATGACCCTATCGGGAGCGACAACGGCGTCGGTAACAAGCCAAGTCAATGCCTCAAGTTCGTTGACCAATGGCACCAATGCGAATCCCAATCTGACGAGCGTTACTCTGACTCCGGCATTTCGATGCGTGACTGACTCGAACATTGTCCAGGCACCATGCTCCGCCTCGCCAACTGGCTACAACGTACTCCAGATCGTGCAGACCTCAGTCGTGCCGACCTACTTTATCCGCGTGCTGTCTGTTTTTGGGATCAATGCCGCACGCTCCATCCCCATCAGCGCAATGGCAACCGCGACTCCGCTGAGCGGTAAGAATACGCAGGTCAACGTGGCCATGGTGGTTGACACCACCGCCTCCATGGGAACCCAGGACAACGACGTCAATTGCAACAATACACGGATCCATTGTGCTCTGGCTGGCGTTCAAACACTGTTGGGACAGCTCACGCCGTGCACCGCTTCGAGCACCAAGAGCAAGTGCACCGGATTTGACCAGGTGAGTTTGTTCACGTTCCCTAATGTAATGGCGAGCACCGCTTCCAACGACACGACCTGCCCATCCAGCAACCCGACAATTTTGCCGTATTCCGTCCCTACTCCGGGTGCGAGTTGGACCACCCCCAGTGGAGCATCGGCCACTTACCAGATCACCAACTATCTCAGCGACTATAGCTCGAACAATCAGAAAGGTGGAACCCTGAGTACCTCTTCGGGATTAGGGGTTGCGACCGGAGCCTCCGGCTCAAAGAACTGCAACGGCATGCAGACGCCGGGCGGCGATGGAACATATTATGCCGGCGTGATCTATGCCGCGCAGTCCTCCCTGGCTGCTGCGTCCTCCGCGAATCCAGGTTCTGAGAACATCATGATCATCTTGAGCGACGGCGATGCCAACAGCTCGAAAATCACAGGTGGGAAGCACTCGGGAAATGTATATGGTTCGCTCGATGACCAGTGCCAGCAGGCAATTACCGCGGCTCAGTACGCAACGGGACAAGGCACCACGGTTTACACGATCGCTTATGGAGCCTCATCATCCGGGTGTTCAAGCGATAAATCCGGTCCGCTCGCCGGGCTTTCACCGTGCACAGCAATGCAGGACATGGCAAGCTCTTCGAGCGACTTTTATTCAGACGCGACAGCTTCGCAGAACAAGGGGCAGTGTGCTTCAGCGAACAGTTATTCGCTGAACTCGATCTTCACGAGCATCGCGGCGAAATTCACAAATGCAAGGCTGATTCCAAACGGAATTACATAGAACCTGATGTGGCGGCAGAGTGGGACCGGAACGCTTGAATTTGCTGACCGTTTTTTTGAGTGCAACTATTGAACAGCGAGATGGCAAGTTCCGTTTGGACACAAAAAGTTAGCTAGCTGCACCCATTGACAGGATCTCGAATAGCGCGGATGCCTTCCGGTTCTGGAAGTCCATCTGGTCAGCCTTGAGGGGCTTGCTGAAGAGAAATCCCTGCACATCGTCGCATTGCTGCTCACGCAGGAACCGCAGCTGCCGTTCATTTTCAACGCCCTCGGCGGTCACCGTAAGATTCAGGCATTTCGCCATCTGGATGATCGCGGCGGTGATGGCTTCTTCATTGCCATTGTGGTGCAGATCATGAATGAAGCTGCGATCGATCTTAAGCTTGCTGACCGGAAGTTGTTTGAGGTAGCTGAGACTGGAGTAGCCGGTACCAAAGTCGTCGAGTGCCAGGCGCACGCCAAGCGCCTTTAGCTGGCTGAGCACTTCAAAGCGCATGTCCTCAGTGGCGAGCAGAAGACTCTCGGTGATCTCCAGTTCGAGGTGCTCGGGATCGAGGCCGGTCTCCTTCAACACTTTTCTGACCAGTTCGCAGAAGCCAATCTGTCGAAATTGAACGGCGGATACATTCACCGCGACCGGGACGCGGCTGCCGACGTTATGCCAGGAGCGAGCGTGGTTGCATGCTGTTCTCAAGACCCATTCGCCAATGGGAACGATCATTCCGTTCGCCTCGGCGATCGGAATGAATTTTTCCGGAGAGACCAGACCGAGTTCCGGATGCTTCCAACGTAGAAGAGCTTCCCAGCAGGATACTGCGCCGCTTTGCAGGTTGAATTCGGGTTGGAAGACGACGTAGAATTCCTCCCGCTCAAGCGCGCCACGCATGCTGTTATCGAGTTGGAGGCGCTCGGTAGCCTGTGCGGTCATTTGTTCGGAGAAAAAGCTAAATGTGTTGCGGCCCCGGCCCTTCGAAGCGTACATGGCCGCATCGGCGTTCTTGATCAGCGTCTCGACATCCATCCCGTGATCGGGAAAGACGCTGATCCCGATGCTGCATGTGACATTGAGTGAATTCCCGTTGAGATTGAAGGCCGGTTTTAGCTCGCTTGCGATCCTGTCGGCAACAATAGCCGCATCGGCGGGCGAATTGATGGGCCCGAGAGCGACCAGAAATTCGTCTCCACCAAGGCGGGCAACCATATCTTCGTCGCGTGCGCATGCCTGCAGTCTGTGCGCGATGCTCTGCAGCAGTTCGTCGCCCCGCGTGTGGCCGAGACAGTCATTAATCACCTTGAAGCTGTCGATGTCGAGGTGAAGCACAGCCAGCTTTTGTCTCTCACGCTTCGCGATTGCGATGGCCTTGGAAAGCCGATCTTGCACCAGAGCTCGATTGGGCAGCTGAGTCAAGGTGTCGAAGTAGGCTAGAAACTGGATTCGGTCTTCGGCGAGTTTTCGCTCGGTAATGTCGACCAGAGAACCCTCAAAAATTCGACTTTCGTCATCCGGGCCGCCGACCGCTTTGAGGCTGCACAACGCCCAGCCCTGGGTCCCATCCAGCCGCTCAAACGACTGCTCGGTGCCGATCGTGAAACTTGCGTCCGCCACGGTTTCATGGAATTTTCGGACGATTTGTTCCGCCTGTGTGCTGTCTGCAAGCAGCTCATGACGCCCTCTGTATCCAAGCATGCGGGCGCAGGCATCATTGCAATCAAGAATCCTGCCGTCGACCTCAGCGATGTACAGCCCGGTCAGGTTGCGTTCGAAGATAGTGCGATAGCGCTCTTCGAGAGCCATCTCATTCTTGAGTTTTTCCGTGATGATTTCGGTCTGCCTGTGCACGCGCCGGCGAAGGATGAATACCCATCCAATTACACCCAGAGTGGCTATTGTGAGACCAAAAAGGCAGAAGACTGCTCTTTCGGGAGTGAGCCATGTTGGAGAGGAAAGCACCCGAATGTCCTGCGGCGACCGGAGAACGACTTCAAACGCCGATGGATTTCCGTTCTCATCAGCTTTAACAGTACAGATCCCCGTCAACGATATTCTGCTTCCCTCTTCGACATGCAAGGGTGATGACCCCGAATGATCAAGATCGGCCTCGAATGTCACGTGGTCGTCGGACTCGACGACCAGTTTTCGTTGATTGAGATGATTGAGGTAATTGGTAATCGTTCCGGTGATGTTGACGAGTTGAGCATCAAACTTGCCCTTGAGAGCGAGCCTGCCCGTGATCGGCGTGATCGTAGGCGAAAAGTGCTTTCCCGTTGGACGAAAGCTTGCAGATTTGAGTGTTGGGCTATAGTCGCCTGCTGCGGGAAAACCTATAACTTCGACCTGATCACCCTCCCGAATCGGGCTTCCATCCTGACTCTCGGCGTAAAGACCGCCGGAGCCGTCGGTCATATAGATACCCTTTAGAGGAAACCTTGCAGTGACCGTACCGACAACCTTGACCCTGTGCACGTCAGGAAGATCGGCCGAAAAGCGGCGGACGTCTGCAATCGGGATCACCGGCGCCGCGAAGGGATCTTTGGGAGGGGCCTCGAGGACCACAAGATTGTCGAGCGAAGGCGTGAAGAGATGAAAGGAGATGAACTGATTCCGACCGTTGAACGAAGCTCCGCAGACTCCGCTGAAACGGACCTTGGCATCAACAAGATGGACCGGAAAGGGACCCCGATAGTCCGGGATCCTCACTTTGAAGACGCCTGTTGGCGTTGCAACATCGATCACCAGGACATTGCCTTCAGCCTGCTGGACAAAAGAGCGCACGACTCCGTCCAGCTGTACCCATTGGCCGTCGAAAGTACCGGTTGCCGCATCGTCGTAGGAAATCAGCCGCGGTTTCGGCGGCGCAGACTTTCCCGTGACAGTCCATTGTGGATTCTGGATATATGGGCTGAATCCAAATCCCACCACTCCACGAAGATCGAGCTCCTGTCCCGGGGATGGCGGCTTTGCGGTGGAGCCATGCAGATCGACCCAAATCCCGCCGGTCGAATCCTGGACGAACAGGTTAGGCGCCACAGTGTCGTAGTAGGTCACTACACCGCGCAAATGGGCTCTCAGCAGGGTGTTCGTTGAGGTTCTGGACAGGCGAATCTGGCGAACCGAGGTTATCTCGACCGGACGCGGACTTTCCGCGATCAACGGAAGGAGTCCGCCAGAAAGGACCACGACAAGCATTCCTGAACCAAGGGTCTGCCGAGTACAGGAGAAAGCAGAGGTCTGAGCAGGTGTCGATTCCGGTCCTGGTCTCCGGTTAACAGCCAGCCATCCCATCTCAACTCCCTGTTCAATACAACGTCTTGGTCACGCAAGATTGCGGTTTTCAGGGACTCGCCGAATAGCTCTTCACTGAAAGTGTGGTTAGGCTAGCACAGCTTTACTTGCATCTAACTGCTTCTTCTGGGGCAAACTGGGCAAACTGGTTACGTTTGGGTGTCGCACCCGACATGCAAGTCCAGCCTTTGGGGATACTTGGCCCTAATCTGCCGGTGGCCTCGCAGGGTGACTTTGCTTGTTCCGCCGGTGCGGTTTCGCCGCCTTCCGTCACTGACACATGCTTGCATTGACTTGATTTGCACACATTTTCGGCGCAATGGAAGGTCGTTTACTCCCTCTTTATCGGCCCTACACTTGGATCCCGATAATTTTCGCTTTGCTGTGAAACGGTTTGCGAGAAGGTCGCACTATTCCTCGTAAAGCCCAACTGACGCCGAGGGCAACTCCAAAACCTGCGCCGTCCGGCTTTCTGAAACAGCGCCTCAGAAGCAAATTGCAGATGAGGTTTGCGAATCTTGGCTGAGGGTCGGCCGCCTAACTATACGGATCGAGAGGAATGGAAATGAACTCCCCTGCTGTTAAACCCATCGCTCCATCAACTCATCCCGCTCTGGAATTGATTGCACTCGCGCAGCTTTCGCCGGACGAAGCCGGGCAGAGACTTCGTGCTCTGCTGCTGGCAAACCCGAAATATTTTGGAAATATCTCCCCAACATCCTTTCATGCGGTCCTCAAGATCCAGGAAGACACCACCTACGAATGCCTCTCCCGTGTTGCCTACGACGCCCAGCTCGAGCAACTTCGCGCCACAATCGACATCAAGCAAGCCGTTGGCTATTCGGGCGTGGGGCGGATTAACGGTTCCGAAGAGTTTGTGCGTTTTTACGTTTCTTACGACGGTGGCGCGACGTGGCTCGACCAGGGGATGCGATCGGCGAACGTGTCCGACGCCATTTTCCCCAGACCGCTTGCCTACGAAGTGATTTTGCAGCTCGGGTCCGCGGCGCAAACCGGTCTCCCCAAGCAACAACCAAGGGTGCGAGCAATTCTCTCGTGGAACACACCGCCGACAGCCGGCGTTCCCAATTGGACTCCTGTCTGGGGCAATGTCCTGGAATCCGATACGCAGATGAAGGATTCTCATGTGGGCTTCCCCATGGGTTTGAAGACCGCCATCCCGTCCGAGCAATTGGAATCAACGATCCAAGCCGGAAAGGTGGAAGCAAGGTCTTGCCTGGGTCTTCCCGGAAGACCAGTGGACTCGCTTCCCTCCTCCAAAACTGATCCCCGGCATCGATTCTTGACGTACTTGTTTGCCCGGTCGGCTCGGTACACATTACTTGGAATTCCGAATCCGGCATGCCAAGCGATTCATCCGTCGCTGGACGCATTTGTGATTCCGGCAGCGCAAATTCCTATCGCAGCACAGGCTGGATTTGCTGCGGCTTTATGAACGGCATGGGGACTCGCGAAATTGACGGTCCTCCCCCAACGCAGACGGAGTTCCTCAGAGACTGGGCTCCGTCTGCGGCCCCCAACAGCCGAGCGGTAGCTGAGCGCCACGAACTCCGCGACCGTGCAGGTGCAGATTGGATCATGTGTTTCTATTTCAGCCCTGGTTCTCTCAACCTTTGCGATCTGGCTTTTCCAGCTGGATCGGATTGATCTTTCACGGGCAGGTCTCTACAGAGAGGACCTGCCGGATGGAAGTTGCGCTCTGCGACATGAAGTTGTAACCGTTCCCGACAGGGAGACAAGCCCGCGAACGACCAGCAGGTGATTCACGTGCATCTTTCAAAACCGGCTATTGCCGACGCTACGCCGCCCCGAAAGCAACCGAGTTCCCGCCCACGCCATCCTCGCCGTCACACTCGCGCAAATGACTCCGATGCTATACTTGCGTCCTCTCAAGGTCGCGGAGAACGCTTTGCAATTTCGTTCATTCGATGCAGGTTACATCGAAAACCTCTGCGCTGGAGACCGAGCTACCCAGGACCATTTCGTCGGGTATTTCTCGGAGCTGATCCAGCTAAAACTGCGCTCGCGGCTTCAGTCTCCGCAGGCGATCGAAGACGTGCGCCAGGAGACCTTTGCGCGCGTTCTCGCCATTCTGCGCAAAGAGAACGCTCTGCGCCAGCCGGAGCGCTTTGGCGCCTTTATCAATACGGTGTGCAACAACGTCCTTCTGGAGCATTACCGATCGTCGAGCCGCAGCCAGTCGCTTGACGAGGAAGGCATGCCGGAACCGCAGGCCAAGGGCGCGGACGTCGTAAGCGTGATTGCATCGAGCCAATTGAGCGCGAAGGTTCGGGAGATTTTGCTCGGCCTGCCGGCACGCGACCGTTCGTTGTTGAAGGCTGTATTCCTCGACGAACGGGATCGGGACGAAGTTTGCCGCGAATTTGGAGTCGAACGAGACTACCTTCGCGTACTCCTCCACCGCGCCAAGCAGGATTTCAAGGTCGAATACCTCAAACGCATGAACATGGGAATGACCGCAAATCGGGCTGAAACGATTTGGTGACAGAATTCACCATCCTTTGACACCGCAATCCGACTGGGACCAGGACTGCACTTGAGGAACTGATTCAATGGATCACAATGAAGCAACACAACAAATGGCCGCGGAACGGTACCTGCTGGGGGAACTCACGCCGGAACTGCGCGACGCATTTGAAGAGCATGCATTTGATTGCCCGGAGTGCGCGGCAGACCTTCGCGCCGGTGCGGCCTTTATCGGCGCCGCCAAAGTGGAGCTTCCGAAAATTGCCGAAGTCTCCGCGACACTCCCGAAGCCGGGGATCATCCGGCCAGTGAAAGAGGGATTCGATTGGCAGGCGTGGCTGCGGCCAGCTTTTGCGCTGCCCGTCTTTGCCGCATTGCTAGCTCTTGTTGCCTACCAGAATCTCGATACGATTCCCTCACTTCGGAAGGCAGCAAGCGAACCGAGCATACTTCCATCCACCGCTTTCCACGCGGGCACGCGCGGTGCGGCTCACTCGACAGTTGAGGCGGATCACACCAAGGGCGCGGCACTTTCGATTGAGCTTCCGCAGGATTCCGGCTATGCTTCCTTCGTCTTCGATTTATATGATCCTCAAGGTAAGCAGCTTTGGACGCGAACGGTCGCGGCTTCCAAGACGGGATCAGATGGAGACGGAACCGTCTCACTTGTCATCCCCGGTCGCGGACTTAACACAGGGCTCTTACTCGCTTGCTATCATCGGCATCGATGGTAAGGGAGCGCGCACCGAAATCGACAGGCGTGTTCTCGATGTACATTTCGTTGACTGAATGCGTTGACTCTGTTTTTGGAAAGTGAGAAAAGCATGCCCGAGGAGCAAGAGAGATATCACATTTACGACGCCGAAGCTGAAGCCCTGTCTGGCGATCTGACGCTGCCCTTGATCCAGGCCGTAAAGCCTCCAACCTACGTGAAGCTGAATCCGCGTGGCGGATACCTTTCGCAGCATGCGGAGAATTACAGACTCGGAGGCGCTGTCTCTTTCCGCTCTGCCTACACGCAGGTAGCCGGCAACCCCGATACCAAGAAAGGCCACGGCTGGAACACGCTGACTACTTCCGTCATCGAGGGACTGAACGTACTTGACATCGTGACCGCCGATCGCATCGTTTGCCAGATCTCAACGGATCACCCTCTCGTTGGATATGTTCCAACTGTCACATTCCTTGGCACACGATATGAAAACCTTCGCATTGCGGGCCACGCCGTTAAGCTCGAACTTGATCTGAACATCCTCGGCGATAAGCCCAAGGGCGATGCGTCGTATACAAGCAATCGGGACTTCATCAAGCGCGTTGCCGCGCAGCGCGATCGCATCCAGAGCCTGAAGAATGTTCCGACCGAGATCTCCACGCGTTACAATCGACTTCCTGCGATATCAGCTAAACAAGGGAAGATCGAATGTTCGTTGGTGAACCAGTCGGAGGGAGGCTTTCCGGGGCGATGCTTCGGAAACGCGCTCGACGTGCCAAACTTTGGCAAAATTTATCTCGGGACGCTGACTCTGGAGCAATCGGACTTCGACCCCAAGACGAGCGCTCCCAAAAAGACAACCATCGCCGTGAATATGATCGAAATGGTCATGGGCTGTGTTGGCGGTGGAACGCTGCTGGGCGGCGGCGGCAAGACGAACGGCGGAACCCAGCCGTAGGATCAAAACTTCCAGTGAGCGCCGGTCGCGAATGAGTTCCGTTTCGGCCGGCTCTCAGGCCAGCAGCCATCTTTCGGGTCGAGGCCATCTACCATTTGCAGCCATGCCTGGTCTCCGATGGGCATGGATTGTGGCATTTCTGCTGCTGATTCCGCTGAAGGACACTCGACCATTCAACGCCAGCGCAGACTACGATGAGGCCCGGCTGCTTTTCATGCGTGGCTATCTCGAAGTCAGCGAGCAGAAGGCGCAGCTGGGATATTCGCGATCGTTGAAATCGATGCCAGCATGGGCCGTGAAATTCCAACTGCTTGAGGCTGAAGCAATGGAATGGCGCGGAATGTATGAGGACGCTTTGCGCATTCTCGCGGCGCCGGCGCCCGCCCCGACCAGCACAGATGAAGACATTCAGAAATTGACTGCGGAAAGTGTGGCTCTAACCCACTTGCATTTGTTCTCTGAAGCAAAAGAGAGGCTGGCGAAATTCGAGCGCCTTTGCGCAAGCCAGACCTTTTCTTCCTGTGGGGGCGCCTCAAGAGCACGCGGCGTTTACGCCATGGAAGTCGGACAGATGACGGATGCGCGCCAGTCGTTTCTTGAGAGTCTCTCTTTTGCCGAAATCCATCATGATGATTTTCTAAAGACAACCGCGCTCTCTGGCCTCGGATACGCTTCTCTCCAGAGTGAGCGTTTTGACGAAGCGGTGGATTGGTCAACACAGGCTTACCGGTCTGCCGTCGCATTAGGCGCTGAAGATATGGCACAAGTTGCTTCGGGAAACCTCGGGTGGGCTTACTTCCAACTCGGAGACCGGGAGCGAGCGCTGCAGCTGTTTCTTGACGCCGAGACCCGCGCGGCTAAACTCGGAGACCTGCGATTCGAAGTCAAATGGCAGACGACCTTGGGCGACGTGTATTGGAGTATGGGAGATTTCGCTCAAGCCACGCGGTCGTATAGCCACGCGTTGGCCCTCGCGCGACAGCTTAACAGCAACGACGATGTCGTCAACACCCTCGAAGATCTGGCGCACGCCTCGATCGACGCAGGCAGAATCGACGAAGCGAAACTGTATCTGTTTCAACTTGATAACCTGCTGAAAGCCGGCAGCAATCGACTCGACGAACTCGACGTCACATTGGCCCGTGCCAGAATTGCAGCAGCCGAACACGACCCCCAGAACGCGGAATTGCTTTTCCGCGAGGTCGAAAAGGATCCCGCCAGCCAGACCTCGATGCGGTTCAGTGCAGAGCATGAACTTGCCCGACTCTACGAATCGGAAAACAAAGCCGCTGAAGCCGATCGGATGTATCAGACCTCGCTCGACACTGTTGAATCGGCGCGCGCTTCACTCAAGAGCGAGGAATCGAAGCTTCCCTTTCTGGCCAATGCCACCGGCATCTACGACGACTACCTTCACTTTCTCGTGGCGCACCACAAAGCGGACGAAGCCCTCGCCCTTGCTGATCGCAGCCGCGCTCGCACCCTGGAACAGGGGTTGGGATTGACCTCCAATTCCCAATCCTTCTCGTATGCGTCTTTCCATCCCGGCGAGGTCGCTCGCAAGACGGATGCTACCCTTCTGTTTTACTGGCTCGGCGAGCGCGAATCCTACCTATGGGCGATTACGCCTGCGGAGACAACTATGTTCACACTGCCTGCGCGGGCTGCGATAACTCCGGTGGCTGAACGATACCGCAAGACATTGCTCGGCTTGAGCGATCCCGTCGAAACATCCAACGCAGATGGCGTGGCGCTATATCGGATGCTCATCGCGCCGGCTCGGGAACTCATTCGCCCAGGATCGACTGTGGTTATCCTCGACGACGGGGTGCTGAACCTGCTGAACTTCGAAACGCTGATCGCTCCCGAACCGACTCCGCATTACTTCATTGAAGATGCAACGCTCGTCTCCGCATCGTCCCTTGATTTGCTCGCGTCTGCAAAGCCGCCACCGCGGAACGGAAATAGGCTCCTCCTCGTGGGCGACGCGGTCTCACCCAACCCGGATTATCCCGATCTGCCCAAGGCGGAGTCTGAGATGGAGCAGATCGAGAGGCACTTCTCTGCAACGGAAGTGACGGTTTTTTCGCGCGAAAGAGCCACGGCTGGTTCTTACCTCGCAAGCTCTCCGCAAAAATTTGCCTACATTCACTTCGTCGCCCACGGCGTCGCCAGCCGCACCGACCCGCTGGATTCGGCCATTATCCTTTCCCGGACGTCGGCTGACTCTGACTCATTCAAGCTGCATGCCCGCGACATTATGAAGCACCCTCTTCATGCACGCCTCGTGACCATCTCTGCCTGCTATGGAAGCGGTACCCGTGTCTACGCCGGAGAAGGGCTGGTTGGATTGGCGTGGGCATTTCTGCGCGCTGGAGCGCATCACGTGATCGGCGCCCTCTGGGAAGTGAGCGAGGAATCGACCCCCCGGCTGATGGACTCCCTTTACCAGGGACTTGAAGCCGGCCAAAGTCCCGCCGAAGCCCTTCGCCGTGCCAAGCTCTCTCTCCTGCACTCCAACGGAGAGTTCCGCAAACCCTTTTTCTGGGCCCCACTTCAGATCTACACCGGTGTCTAACAAAATCGATTTATGCGGTCGCTGGGATGACTCATAGCCCTCGCTGCAGCCATCCTCATCGGTAGTGAAAGCTCCAAATCGTCTGCATTTCGGTCTCGCCGCAGGCGCGGCAGAGGGCCTGACTCCCAGGGGCGCCCTTCGTTAATTCATACGAAAAACAGGATTTCGCGGGACACTCTTTTATTAATCGTTCTTGAATAGATGACGATTCCATGATACTTTGAAGCAACTTTCGGATAACTCTCCTCCATTTCAGGCGATTGTCCGACAGGAAACGGTTCCCCGCCGTTCGACAACAACGTTCGATCTACTTTGAATCAACGAGAGATTCTCAACGACGTTTCCCACGCATGAAATGGCAATTGAAAGTTTGACATTATCCAGCGCACTTAGCGTTCGTGTGCAGTAGATCAAGGCTGATCGTGAAGTCCCCGGAATCGCAGCAATTTTGCGGTTCCAAAGAAATACCGAGCTTTAAATGACTCCGGGGTATGACCCGCGAGCAGGTTCGTTATTTTTCGCGCATCGAGCTTTGAAAGCGGTCAATTGGAACAGTACATCCAGCGATCCAGGAGCTAAACGGTTCTTTCAAGCCTTATTGAGAGACTCCGAAAATCTTGCCGCTGGGCTATATGCAGAGAAGCCGATTCACTTGAATCTTCGGCCTTTTGCAACATTGTGCGTCCCGGCAACGGGACTTCATTCAACTACCTGGAGGGGCAGTTTCATGACGCAGCTTCAATCACGATTCTCAATGCGAGCGATCGCGCTTGCATTGTTTCTGTGTTGTATCGGCGTGACGTTCGGTTATGCACAGGCCACCAATACAGGCACAATCGTTGGTACGGTCACTGATCAGAGCGGTGCCGTTATTCCCGACGCAACAGTCACCTTGACCGACGTTTCAACGAACGAGAGCCGTACAACTGTCTCGGGCAACACCGGCCAGTATGTGTTCGTCAACGTTCCGCCCGGCTCGTACAACATCTCCGCAAGCAAGACCGGATTCGAGCTCAACAAGATTTCGAATCAAACCGTGAAGGTTGGCACGCAAACCACGGCAAACTTTAAACTGCGCGTGGGAAGCCAACAGCAAACGGTCGAAGTACAAGCCTCAGGCACGGATTTGCAGACATTGAACGCCACTGTCGGCAGCACCGTTGAACAGGAGGCAATCGCGCAACTTCCCAGCCTTCTCCACGACGCCGGCACCTTCACCACCTTGCAGGTGGGCGTTAGCCCAGACGGCAGCGTCGCCGGAACGGTGGTTGACCAAAGCACGTTCCAGCTGGACGGCGGCAACAACACCAACGACATGGACGGAAGCATGTCCGTCTACACCGGCTCGTTTGCCGGAGATCCGACGGGAGTCGCCAACCAGAATGGCGGCGTCGCAGCCGGCGCTACTGGTGTGATGCCTACTCCCACCGACAGCGTGGAAGAATTCAAGGTCAACGCCACCAATCAGACCGCCGACTTTAACAACTCTGCTGGCGCGCAGGTTTCGGTTGTGACCAAGCGCGGTACGAACCGCTGGCACGGCACTGGCTACGAGTATTACCTCGACAACAATTTCAGTGGCAACTCCTGGCAGAACAATTACCGCCCCAAGGGTTATGCGGCTCCTCCAGACTTCCACTACTCCAAATTCGGATTTGGCGCGGGCGGCCCCATCCTCCCTCATTTCCTGGGTGGTAAGACCTATCTCTTTGCCCTTTACCAGGGATATCGCTACCCGAATTCTGAGATTTACACGCGCCCCGTACCCTCGCCGGATCTGCGCAACGGCATGGTCACTTTTAATGGCGTGACCTACGATCTGGCCACGGTTGACCCTCGCCACATCGGCATCAACCCGGTCGTTCAGCAGATGTGGAACAAATATGAACCGGCCGGCGAGGCAGGCTGCAACGACATCAATGGGGTACTCTGCGATGGCGTAAACGAGTACGAGTTCAAAGGTTCGCTCAATCTTCCTACCAAGGACAACTTCTTCGTTGCCCGCCTCGATCATGACTTCAGCGACAGATGGCACTTTATGTCCAGCTATCGCTATTACAAACTAACCCGCGCCGTTGACAACCAAGTGGATATCGGCGGATTCTTCACCGGCGACAAGCTGGGTCAAGCCGCTTCCGCTGCCACGCGTCCTCAGCAACCCTGGTATTACGTTGCCGGACTGACCACCAACATCACTTCGTCCCTGACCAACAATTTCACGTTCAGCTATCCTGCGTAACTACTGGTCGTGGTCAACTCAAGAATGCTCCTCCGCAGGCCGCTGGACTGGGCGGAGCCTTGGAACCTTTTGGTGAGACGGCGAGTGCACTTTCACCTTTCAACCTCAACACGCAGTCGATCCGCACCCGCTTCTGGGACGGCCAGGACCAGTTTCTTCCGTGATGACTTGACCCTGATCAAAGGCAACCACCTTATCACGTTTGGCGGCCAATTTCAGCACAACTTCAACTTCCACGAGCGCTCTGACAATGGCGGTGGCATCAACTTCACACCCACCTACCAGCTCGGGTCGAGTGGTGGAACCGGCGTAGGCAGCTTCGACCTCTGCCGATTTGCAAGCAAACGGCTATCCAACCGGGCTCCACGGCCAGTCGCGTTGCAGCAGCGGCAATGGGAATCGTAACCGCGGCCCAGGTGGCTTATACCCGTCAGGGACCAGACCCTGGCCCTGAATCCTCCGCTGACCCACGCTTTCGATAAGAGCACCATCCTTTACTACAACACGTACTTCAGCGACACCTGGCACATGAAGCCTTCCTTCACCTTGAGCTATGGCATGGGGTGGACGCTGGAGATGCCTCCGACAGAAGCCAGCGGCAAGCAGACAGTGCTCGTGGACGCTGCTGACGAGCCGGTCAAGACTGAAGACTATCTGGCGCAGAAAAAGGCCGCCGCTTTGAAGGGCCAGGTCTACAACCCTGAACTCGGCTTTGCCCTTGTTGCTAATGTCGGCAAAGGAAGCAAATACCCCTACAACCCGTTCTACGGCTCCTTCAGTCCGCGCATTGGCGTGGCCTGGAATCCCCGCTTCGACGGTGATGGCATTGGAAGCAAGATCTTTGGCCATGAAGGTACCGTCATTCGTGGTGGCTACGGCCGTGTTTACGGACGACTGAATGGGGTCAACCTCGTGCTCGTACCGCTGCTCGGCGTCGGTCTTGATCCAGCCGGTGCAGTGCACCAAGGCTCTTAACGATGGAACCTGCGGCGGCGTCGACTGGAACGACCAACGGAACCGCTGGTTCCGGCTTCCGCATTGGAGTCGACGGCAACACGGCCCCGCTCGCTCCAGCAAGTCCAACTCTGCCGCAGCCGGTTTTCCCCGGTTACAACAGCGCAGCCAGCTCGGCGGCTGAGGGCCTCGATCCAAACTTCCGGCCCAACGTCTCCGACTCGTTCGATTTCACCATCCAGCGCCAGATCAACCGCAACAACACTTTGGAAGTTGGTTATATCGGGCGCATCATCAAACACGAATACCAACCTTATAACCTCAACGTTGTCCCCTACATGATGGTTTCGGGGGGCCAGGATTTCAAATCCGCGTATGCTGCCCTCGAAACAGCATTGGGGTGCGCCACGTCAGCCGGCGGCATGCGGAACCGGCAGTACATCCGGCATCGCTGCTCAGCCGTTCTTTGAATCCGCTCTCGGTGGTCCCAGCTCAACGTATTGCACTGGGTACGCCAACTGCACCGCGGCTGTGGTTGACAAAGAATTCGACAACCTGACTGCACAGAAGTTTGGAGTATGTGGTCCGAACTTGACGCTGGCAAGTTCACCTTCAGCCAGATGCAAGGACCCACAATGCAGAACAACGGGGACGCCACCCACCCCGAAATTGCCTCCAGCGGTCTGGCTCTCAATGCCAGCACGGGCTACGGCAACTACAACGGGCTGTTCCTCGTCTTGACCACGCAGAATTTCCACGGTCTGCTGATGCACAATAACTTCACCTACAGCAAGGCTCTCGGTACCGGAGCTTTCGTCCAGGCAACCAGCGAATACACTCCGAACGATGCCTTCGATCTGTACAAGATGTACGGGCAGCAGGCTTTCAACCGCAAATTCGTCTACAACTCGTACATGGTGTATCAGCCGTCGTTCTACAAAGGCCAGCAGGGTGTCATGGGCCGCATCGCTGGCGGATGGTCACTCGCTCCCATCTTTACGGCGGGCAGCGGCGAACCCCTTTATTGCAATACCCATGACCGACGCTCAGTCGTTTGGCTCGGCTGATGGAAACAACTACTTCACCAACGAGCAGTGCGTCTTTACCACCAAGTACACCGGCGGCCATTCTTCGCACTACAACGTCGCCGGTGTACGACGCATTCGGAGACCGGTGTCGGAACGAAGGTGGCCACTGCCGGCGTTGGAGCCAGATCGATCAACATGTTCAAGGATCCAGTGTCTGTTTGTAACCAGGTCCGCGCACCAATCCTTGGCATCGACTCCAAGAATCCTGGCGTCGGTCCCATCAACGGCACACCCTACTGGAACGTGGACATGAGCGTTGAAAAGAACGTCAAGGTCTACGAGAGCGTCGCACTCAAGTTCTCGGTGATCTTTACGAACGTCTTCAACCACAACATTCTCGCCGATCCAACAATCGACACTTCAAACCGACGATCTGGGGCGTACAGGGCGGCGCAAGAAAACTACTCCTCGCAAGATGGAGTTCGGCATGCGTGCCAGCTTCTAAACTGCAACTCTAACCAAAAGGGGCCGGGAGCGAACCTCCCGGCCCTTTTTATTTGGTGCAATTTCCATTGGTGCGCCTGGCATCCGCCAACGAAGATCGAGCAGCGCCATGACCTTTCACTCCCGACGCATAAAACTCCCGTCCCGGACAGAATCAGGAAAAAATCGGAAGAATCGGGATAGCGCTCGAGGAGCGCTCTTTCGTAGTCTGATTGAGGCGACATGCTCGCCATCATTTCAAGAGGTGAAGAAAATCCCAATGTACAACGCAAAAGCCTATTCAGTAGCCAGCGCGACTTCGCCCTTTGCCGCCGCCACCATCGCACGCCGCAATCCAACTGAGGCCGACGTGCAGATCGAAATCTTGTTCTGTGGAATATGCCACTCAGATGTCCACCAGGCGCGCAACGAGTGGAGCGGCATGATGCCGACCGTGTACCCATGCGTACCCGGACATGAAATCGTGGGCCGTGTCACCAAAGTGGGCTCCGCCGTTCGCAAATTGAAGCCGGGAGATATCGCAGCGGTCGGCTGCCTGGTGGATTCCGATGGAACCTGTCCAGAATGCAAAGCAGGATTTGAGCAGTTCTGTCCCAACATGACTCTCACCTACAACTTTCCTGACAAGCACACAGGCGGCGTCACCTACGGTGGATACTCCGACAGTATCGTTGTGAACGAGCGCTTTGTGCTGAGCGTTCCCTCTAGTCTGGACCTCGCCGGAGCGGCGCCGTTGCTCTGCGCCGGCATCACCACGTATTCGCCCATGCGGCATTGGGGTGTGACGAAAGGCAAGAAGGTGGGCGTGGTCGGTCTCGGCGGTCTCGGCCATATGGGCGTGAAGTTCGCCCACGCTCTCGGCGCTCACACCGTTGTTTTCACTACATCCCCTGGCAAAAAGGATGACGCTCTGCGACTTGGCGCAGACGAAGTTGTGATTTCGAAAAATGCCGACGAGATGGCCAGGCACGCCGGAAGCTTCGACTTCATTCTCGACGCGGTTGCCGCCGATCACGACATCAACGCCTACATCCAGATGCTTCGACGTGACGGCAACCTCACGATGGTGGGCGCGCCGGAAAAACCGCTCCCAGTTTCCGTCTTCGGCCTGATCTTTGCACGCCGCAGCTTCTCGGGTTCTCTTATCGGCGGAATCGCAGAGACTCAGGAGATGCTCGACTTCTGCGGTCAGAACAACATCATCTCTGACGTCGAAGTCATACCCATTCAAAAGGTGAACGAGGCTTACGAGCGCGTCGTGAAATCCGATGTGAAGTACCGCTTCTCCATCGACATGGCTTCTCTGAAATCGGAGTAATTGCGGATCAGGGGCCGGCGCTTTGGCCCCACCCACACACAAGCGCGATAAGGAGTAAAAGATTATGGAAATCAAACGAGCCGGCTCTCAGCCTTCGGCTAAGGGACCGGCGGATTGGTTCACCGGCACAGTCCGCGTCGATCCAATGTTCAATGCGCCCGATCCCGCGCGCGTAGTCGGAGCCAGCGTCACGTTTGAGCCCGGAGCGCGAACGGCCTGGCATACCCACCCGCTCGGGCAAACGTTGATTGTCATCGCGGGGCTCGGAAGGGCGCAACGCGAAGGAGGCCCGATCGAGGAGATTCGGCCCGGCGATATTATCTGGTTCGCTCCCGGAGAGAAGCATTGGCATGGCGCATCACCTGCCACGGCGATGACTCACTTCGCCATTCAGGAAAATCTCAATGGCAAGACGGTCGACTGGCTTGAAAAGGTGAGTGACGAACAATACCAGGGCTGAATACGTCGCGTCGCGCAAGGCATGCAAGAAATTCGCAGCGAGCACGGAATCCTGTTGATCGAAGCGTGTCGCGGTGAATTACAATCCCTACCACCCGGACAGGAGAAGATTCGATCGCTTCCTTTCCGTATCGGTTTTGCGTTGCTTTACGATCGATCCAGAGAACCAACAGAGCGAAGACTTCAAAAAGCTGCAAGAGGAGCTACTCATGGAGATTGTTTCAGTCGGCCCCGAATGGTCACAAAAGGTCGTATGCGGAAGTTGCAAAAGCACCCTCAAAGTGGCGCAGACCGACCTCGGTTGGTACAAAAAGACCACGTGGGACAGAGGACACCTCGGGTTCCGCTGCGGGCATTGCAAAACGGTAATTCTTTTTGATCAAAATCTTATCGACGGAAAAGACCGAGAGTGGGTCTTCGCTGAGTGCGAATACCCTCCCATTCACATTGGGCAGTCTCTTAGAAACAAAAAGGTAGAAAGCATCTAAATGTGCATTCGCGGCCCACTGACTGCATGGACGCGAAGTGCTCAAAAGTTGCCCGCTGACTATGCGCAGTCGCAGGGACCAAATTGCAGGAATTCCTGCGCCGTACTTCGCCAGCCGCGGAGGCTTTACTTCATGCGCGGCGTTCCTTTGCCGTAGGTTCCAGGTGGCGCCAGCTGGGCTCGCAGCGGTGGCTCTGCCATGTCGCGTTTGTCGCTCGTAAAGACCGCATCTCCCTGCGAAATAAGGTAGTCCGCAGTGCGAGCTGCGAGAGCCTGGATGGTGAGGCCCGGGTTCGCCGATCCCTGGGTTGGCAGGATCGAGCCGTCACAGACGAACAGATTGGCGATGTCGTGCGTGCGTCCGAACTTGTCGACCACCGAAGAAGAAGGGTCCGAGCCCATGCGTGCGGCGCCAACGAGGTGAGCGTAGCGCGCTTCCTGAACTACCTCTGTGGCGCCGGCGGCATACATCACTTCCATCGTTTTCTCTTTGGCGCCCTTGATGAGTTTTTTATCGTTATCGTGGAGATTGAACGTGACGCGGGCGACCGGAAGTCCGAAGCGATCGGTCTCGTCGGCAAGCGTTACGCGGTTATCCGCCCAGGGAAGAATTTCGCCGAGCAGTCCGAAGGTGGCCCAGTAGTTGTAATCCATCATTTCGCGACGCAGGCCCCAACCCCACGCTTTCTTCGCGGCAACCATCTGCTTGCCAAACGCGATGGGGAGCGGACCAACAGTCTGAATAGCAAAGCCCCGTGCGAAATCGTTCCCGGGGTTCGTTTCGTAAAACTCCTCCGTCAGCGCGTGCGCCGGCGGAGCCTTGTACATACGCACCGGCTGGTGAGAAGCGCCCCAGGACAACGTTGCCGGCTTGAGCCATCAGATATCGACCCACGGTCCCGCTGGAATTCGCAAGGCCATTTTCAAATCCTGGACATGCAGAGTTGAGCAGAAGACGCGGCGTTTCGATTGAATAGCCGGCAACGATGACGGCTTTCGATCGCTGGAAATGGGCGTCCCCGTTGTCGTCGAAATAATGCACGCCCACAACGCGCCGATTGCTGCCCACCTCGATGCGCGAGGCCATGGAGAGATCGCGAATCTCGGCACCGCTCTCAAGAGCATCGGGAACATGCGTGACAAGAGTGCTGGCTTTCGCCCCAACCTTGCAGCCTTGAATGCAGAAGCCGCGATAGATGCAATGCGGGCGATCTCCGTGCGAGCCCGAAAGGATCGCAACCGGGCCTCCGATGGAGACAGGAATGTTAAGCGCCGAGCAGCCTTTGATGAGTGCGTTGCCGACGCCGCCCATTGGATGGGGGCCATAGGCATAACCATGCGGATGGCCCCAGGGATAGTAGGCTGGGCCCGCAACAGGCATCTCGATTTCGAGCTGTTCGTAGTAGGGCCGAAGAATTTCGTAGGAGATAGGCCAGTCCACGCCGACACCGTCGCGAGTACGAATTTCGAAGTCGGATGGATGGAGGCGGGGCGTGAACGCAGCCCAGTGCACCGAGCCGCCGCCTACTCCGCGGCCACAGTTGTTGGCTCCCAGCGCCAGAGGATTCTTTCCGCCCGTGACGCGGGGATCTTCCCAATAGAGCTGATGCGATCCGGATTCGTCGGAAACCCAGTCGCGCTCGGTATCCCAGAAGGGGCCAGCTTCAAGCGCTACGACCCGAAAGCCTGAGCGAGCAAGGCGCTGTAACAGCACTCCTCCCGCGGAGCCGCAACCGACAATCACATAGTCGACTTCCTCGCTCTCCGAAAAACGACGCATAGGCCGGTGAATCTTCTGGAGCGGGCCGAGCATGTGGGCGGGGCCATTTCGATGCTCAAACGCGCCTTGGATTGGCCTCTTCATCAAACCTCGCGGGCGGCTTTAGCCGATTTGTTCGGACTCCAGGTGGAGATGTTGGGTCGATTCGGTCGTGTCAGAAACGGCATAAGTGGGCGCATCCCACTCGTAGCGGCGGGGTTCGACCTCCCACGGCTCAGGCTCGCCGCGTTCAAGACGTGTGTAGGCGCGCGGATAGGCTGGTCCGCCAAAACCGATCTCGTCCCACGCCCAGGGATGCGCGTAATAGCCTTCGAGCGCATCCTGCATGAGCAGTTGCCAGAAACGCCCGATGGACATGTCCTTCCAGATAGGCGTTCCGGCCGTCGGCTTCTTGTCGTGAATTGCCTGCAGAACAATTTCCTGCTGCCTATGAGGAAGATCGAGGAAGTCCCCTCCAAAGCGCTGCTTCGCTTCGAGGTTGATCGCTTCTTGTCCGAGACGGTAGGCCTCGCGGTCGGGAGGCATTGTCTCGTAACGATACCCAATTCCCTGATTCCGATAAAGCCGAGCATCGAGCGGCTCGACGATGGAGATGCGGCGCTCCGGCGTGCGATCGTGTTGCGGGAGGAGATGATCGAAGACCGCTCGCCAGAATTTCGCTTCGTCTGCGGTGAAGAAACGGATAGACGTCGTCTGCTCCGCCCGCATAGTGACGGCGTCGCGGGTGGATTCATCCCAGAATGCCTTCTGCGACATGGTGTGAAAGCCTGGATAGTATCCGGGCTGCGGCGTTTGAGGCAGCGGTTCTCCCGTACTGGGATCGCGCGGGAGCATTACCGGGTCTGGAGCGTCATTGGGATTCATACTGTCTCCGGAGATCCATGATGCGATGGGGACTCATCCCCTCCTTCGCCGCAAGAGACTGGCCAGCATTCCCAGCATGCCTGCGGCGCCGAAAAGTAGTGGAGCAAAAATAGGTGGTCCATACATGATGTTGTAGAGCAGATGCTTACGTCCGCCGGGCCGGCGAAGCACGCCGCGCGCGTGGTAATAGAAGCCGACTGCGGCGTCCGCGCAAGCGACCGCGGAGAGCGCAGGCAAAGCCGTCGTGGCCACCCTGCGCTTCTTGACAGATAGAAACGCCGCTCCTGCCAGCACTGGAGCGAGAATGACCGGGCTCCATTGCACCTTGTAGCGAAAGTTGTTTTTGTAGTGCGAATAGTAAGCTTCAAATCCGCTGAGCATCGCGCTGACGCCTGCGACGATCGCAACCTGGCGCTGGAATTTGCCTTCGCGAATATCCTGCTCGGTTGAGATCAGATCGCGCCCCGCGCGTGGAGGCAAGATCCGAGCGAGCCAGCGATCGGTGCTGGCGCCACCGCCGGAAGTGAGCTGCTTTCCCTCCTCACGCTGCAGGTACGAAGCAATCAGTCCGAGGTAGGCGCTTGTGCCAAACAGAAGCGGCGCGAAGATCGGCGGCCCCATGATCATGTTGGTCATCGGTAAACGCCATCCGCCGGGCTTGCGATGTATGCCGCGGATATGAAAATAGAAACCCGCCCCGGCGTCGAAGATCGTCACAGATGCGGCCAAACGAAGAAGGCCGCGCGCAGCCCAGCGGCTGAAGAAACCGGCAATCGCAGCTAGGCCGAGGACTGCACTCAGTATCACCGGCGTGTACATCACGCGCCGGCTGTAGCTGCCGCGATAGTGCTCATACGCTACTTCCAGGCCGCTAACGATGCTGGTTCCAGCGGTGAGCAGGGCGAGGCTCCGCTGAAACCGGCCCTCGCGAATGTAGTCGGCAGCGGTTTCGGCATCCTCGTCGCCGATCAATCTGTCGGGCGTCTCCATCTGCGCTTACACCACCTCGCGGATTTGATCTTCGGCGACCGTTTCGATGATCTTCATTGCGTCCTTTTGTCCGCGAACCAGGGACTTGGCAAACTTGTAGGCCTGCTCCGTGGTCACCTTGCCGGGCATGGGCGGCTCATTCGGATCGACGATGGCCTGCACTAAGCTAGGTCCTTCGTGGTTGAGGGCCCGGCGTAGAACACTCTCCGCATCCTCAGGCCGGTCGAGGGTGTATCCACCCGCACCGCACGCTTTGGCGACCATGGCAAAGTCAATGGGTTCCAACTCCACGCCGTATTCCGGATTGCCCTCGAGAATCATCTGCTCCCACTTGATCTGCCCCAGAACATTGTTCTTGATAACGATCACGGTGACGCGCAGGTTGTATTTGACCAGCGTGGCAAGCTCGCCCATAAGCATGGTGAGTCCACCATCTCCAACGACGCAGACGACCTGCCGGTTGGGATATGCCACTGCTGCGCCGATGCTGTACGGAAGACCGTTGGCCATCGTGGCCAGCGAGCCGGAGAGAGAGAACTGCATCGCGCCGCGCATTTCGATGTAGCGCGCCGTCCATGTAGCGATCGTGCCGCTGTCTGACGATACGATGGCATCATCGTCAAGCAGCTTGTTCAGCGTGTGCGTCACTACCTGAGGCTTCATCGGCATATCTTGGCGCGTGCCGCGCTCCTCCATCAGCTCATTCCAGGTCTTCATCCGCTCCTGCGCTTTCTTGAGGAACTTGTTGTTCTTCCTCTTGAGCAGCGGCAGCAGCTCCTGGAGAATCGTCTTCGCGTCGCCAACCAATGCGGCATCGACCTGGTGTCGAAGACCGATGCGCGTGGGGTCCAGTTCGATCTGCACACACTTCGCTTGTCCCGGCTTGGGGAGAAACTCGATATACGGATAGCTGCTGCCGATGAGAATGAGCGTGTCGCACTCCTCCATGGCGTCGACCGATGGCGCAGTGCCAAGCAGACCAAGGCCGCCTGTGGTGTAAGGACTTCGATCGGGAAGAACTCCCTTGCCGAGCAGCGCTTTCACCACCGGCCCGCCAACGGTGTCAGCCAATTGAGCGACTTCTTCCCGCGCACCAAGAGCACCCCGTCCAACCATGATCGTGACTCGCGAGCCATCGTTAATGATCGAGGCTGCTTTGCGCAGAAGGGTATCGGCAGGCCGCGCCGTCGAAGGCTTAGCCCAGTCGCCGCTGTGCCCTGCTACATTGGCGTTGCTGCGCATCTTGTCCGAGACAGGCCACTCCTGAATATCCTTGGGGACGCAGATGTGAGCGACACCGCGGCGGCCATAGGCCGTCCGCACCGCCATATCTACAACATTGACCGCGTGTGCCGGACCCATCACGCGCTCATTGAATACAGAAACGTCCATATACAACTTGTCCAGATCAACGTCCTGCTGATAATCCATTCCGATGAGGTCATGAAAGGTATGCCCGGTGATCGCGAGCACTGGCTGCAGATCGCACTTCGCGTCATAGAGCCCGTTGAGAAGATGAATGCCGCCTGGACCTGAAGTTGCGCAGCATACGCCGAGACGTCCTGTATATTTCGCGTAGCCGACGGCCGCGAAAGCCGCAGCCTCTTCATGCCGCACTTGTATAAAGCGGAGCCTGTCTTGATGAGTTCTCAGCGACTCGAAAAATCCATCCACACCGTCTCCCGGAAATCCGAAGATCGTATCCACTCCCCACTCGATGAGCCGTTCCACGATTAAATCTGAAACCTTCTTGGCCATTCTTCACTCCTGATTTCGCGTCTTTGGAGCACCGCAACGAGGCGCTCAGGCGCATTTTTCTCCCGGCTACGCTCGATAGCGCGCCGCATCTTTCTCCTTGAATTCGAGCCCTATCCCCGCACGCGAGAGGTCGGGAATCATGTAACCTTCAACCGGCTCGCAGAACCCCTCGAAGAACATCCGCTCAATGCGAGCGTGGTCATGAAAGAACTCCATATGCACTGCCCTGGGCACGGCACAGCACACATGAAGATGCATGCTTGGCCCGCAGTGCGAAGAGAGCGGCGTGTTATGCGCCCAACAAAGCGCAGCCGCATCCAGAAAGCCGCTGATGCCGCCGCAGCGCGTGCAATCAGCCTGCAGAACGGTGACCGCGTGCGCGTCGAGCATTGCGCGAAAATACCACGCGGTGTAGCCGTATTCACCTGCGGCGATATCCATGCCCAGCGGAGCGCGCTTGCGCACCTGATTGAGTCCGATGAGATGATCGGAGCTTACCGGCTCCTCAAACCAACGGACGCCCTGCTCAACGAATCTGTGCGCAAGCTCGATCGACTGCGTGACTGTGTACGCCCCATTCGCATCGACAAACAGGTTGCACCCGTCGCCAACGGCCTTACGGGCTACTTGCACGCGGGATGGGTCCTTGTCCGGGTTGGCGCCGATCTTCATCTTGACGCTGGCGAACCCATTCGATGCCCATCGGCCGAGTTGATCGGAGAGTTGCTGATCAGAATAAGAAGTGAATCCGCCGCTGCCGTAGACGGGTATACCGACGCGAACCTGTCCCAGGAGAGATACGAGAGGAAGACCAACTAGACGCGCGCGAAGATCCCAGAGTGCGTTGTCGATTGCAGACACAGCCATCATCGCAACTCCGGTCTCACCGCAATTACGAATACTTCGCAGCATCTTCTGCAGTGTGGCGGCGTGACAGAAAGGATCGGAGCCGAGGACAATCTCATTGAGGAGCTTTTTAGCTGCGGCTGCCGTGCCTGCGTCGGCGTAGGTGTAACCCAGCCCCCGCGTGCCGCCACACTCCAGTTGCACCAGCACCATCGAGGTGCTATCCCACGAAAACGTGCCGTCGGCCTCGGGCGCATCGGTAGGGACTATATAAAAACCGATCGATCCGCCCGCAATGGAATGTTTCTGCTTCATAGTTCGACAGAGCGCTTCCTACTAGAAATCGGCAGGCGCATTTCCCGCTTGCAGTTCGCTTGCGATGATTTGACGGCCCGCGATCAACATGGCGGCAGTACAAACCGCTGTAGCAGTGCACCATGAACACAGCCTGCGAAACAAAACAACCTGGCGCACCACGTTGAAGGACGCGAGAGCGCCGTCGCCGAGCAGTTTGATCGCCAGAAGCCTGCGAGATTTAGGATTGCCGGCCGCCAGCCCAACCAGTCCAAGAGTGACGCCGTAACTGGTGATTCCGAGAATTCCGTCGGGAATCCCCACTGGATGTGCCGATTTCGATCCGGTGATTTGATCGGACGCAAAGATCGATCCATGCGGATCAGGGAGATGATCGATTGCGCCGATCTGATGCGCGACTACAGGGATCAACGTAGCCACGGCCGTACAGGTGACGGCCGCAAGAGCCCGGTTTGAGTTGAAACCCTTTAGGCTCTCAGGCGGCGAGGCGATTCTCATCTCCGGCTCCGCAATCCCAGCACCATCGCGCCCGTACCGAGCACCGATAAGGCCGCCCACGCGAAACATTGTCGATGGAGCACCACAAAGACTTCGGCGCTGGTCCGTTTCGACCGATCATCGAATTTGCCTCGCGCGCTGTGTTCACCTGGCACGTAGTCATACAGGTTGTTCGGCGCGTCTGGATCGCGCAACTCATTCGCGATCTGCTGTGACTTGTATCCCGTCTTGCCGAGATAGCGATCCAGCAGACCGGGAACTATCCTCTGCGCCACGATCGCGTTCACCGTGGGCGACCCAACCCAATATTCACGTCGGGGATTCTTCGCCATGCCCGCGGCTACCACCACCTCGGCCGTGACCTCGGGCTCGAAGATCGGTGGCACTGGCTGCGTCTTGTGCGGCATGCGATTCTTCACCCAGTTGAACTGCGTCGTATTCATCGCCGGCATCTGCACAGTAGTCACCCGCACATTGCTCTTGTCGTGAAAAAGTTCGCAGCGTAGCGAATCGGTGAATCCATTAATGGCATGCTTGGCGCCGCAGTATGCGGACTGCAACGGAATGGAGCGATAACTCAGAGCCGATCCAATTTGGACGATCGTGCCCCGATCGCGGGGCAGCATGCGCCGCAGCGCAGCCTGGGTTCCGTAAACGAATCCCAGGTAAAGAACATCGGTGACTCGCTTGTAATCGGAGGCCTCCATCTCTTTGACTGGAGAGAAAACGCTCACCATTGCGTCGTTCACCCATATGTCGATCTGTCCCAGTTGTTCCTCGACCGCCGATGCGGCATGTTCCACTGCGCTCGCGTCGGAGACGTCTGTAGGAATGTAAATGGCACTGCCCCCAAGTTCTTCGCATTCACGCCGGGCAGCGGCGAGAGCCTCAGGATTGCGCGCGATAAGCCCGATCTTCGCGCCTCGTTTGGCAAAAGCATGGGCGATCGCTCTACCTAACCCGGCAGATGCGCCGGTGACAGCAACAACAGGAGATGAATTCATTAACTGACCCAATCCGCAATAAACATGCGCCTATCACGTAAGAGTCCATTGCACTCTGAGAGGATGCCTCTTGCGAAATGCGCCTTATCGCGCTTACCTGATCCGGGTGCAGTATGCCCGCGAAAGCCATCCTGAGTATCAGCAGAGGAATGCCGGCGGGAACCATGCCGCCCGTTATCTCGACTCGGTCGAATCCAAATCCAGCAGCCGCACCGATGTTCCTAACTCAAACGCCAAAGCAGAATTGATCAGCGCAATCAGCGAGAAAGCCTGCGGAAAGTTCCCGACAAGGCCGTGTTTTGCGTCGTACTCCTCCGACAGAAGTCCGAGATCGTTCCGGAGCTTGAGCAGCCGTTCAAAGTGCGCTCTCGCCTCGGCCATTCGTCCCTGCAAAACGTAGACGTCCACCAGCCAGAAATTGCACGCCAGAAATGCGCCTTCACCGGCGGGAAGGCCGTCAGTCACGCACTTGGTGTCGTAGCGCAACAACAACCCGTTCCGAAGAAGATGTTTTTCGATCGCCTTCACCGTACCGCAAATCCGGGGATCGGACGAGGGAAGAAAGCCGACCAGCGGCAGCAGAAGAAGGCTCGAGTCCAGGTGCTTCGAACCATAGGCCTGCGTGAAGCTGTTCATACCCCGATGGAATCCGCGATCGCACACCTGTTTGTGGATCTTCGATCGAACCTTACGCCACCGATCGACCGGCCCCCTGATTCCAAATCTTTCCACCATGCGAATGCCGCGATCGAACGCCACCCACGCCATCACCTTTCGACTGCGTGAACTGCTGTGGTCGCGAGCGAAACTCCCACAAACCGCAATCCGGCTCGGTCCAGATCTTTTCCAGGTGCTCCAGCAGCGGAAGTTCCAGCGCTGCACCGCTCTTGTCCTCCAATGGGTAGAGACCCATGCGGCGTGCGCGATAAAGCGCGTCCATGACTTCCCCGAAAGTGTCCAGTTGTAGCTGGTCAGATGCCTTATTGCCGATCTGCACCGGCTTTGATTCCCGATATCCCGGAAGCCATTTGGCCTCCCATTCGCTGTGCTCCCGTTTCCCGGTCAAGCCATAAAGCGTCTTCAGCGTTGTTGGATTGCCTTGCACTGATCGGCTGAGCCACTCTAGCCACGCCTTGGCCTCTGTCCTATATCCGCAATGCATCAGACCCAAAACCGAGAAGGTTGTATCGCGCAGCCAGCAGAATCGATAGTCCCAATTACGTCTTCCACCCACCTTTTCAGGAAGTGACGTGGTCGGAGCCGCGATGAAGCCACCCGACTCCGCGCTCGTGAGGCCTTTCAACGTGAGCATCGAACGCTCGACAGCGTCCCGATAAGGTCCTTGATAGGTGCTGCGCGAAATCCATTCAGACCAGTGCGCAACAGTTTCCTGCTCTGCCTGTTCGGCGTTGATCGCCGAAGGTATTGGCTCCAGATAGGAATTGCTGTGTTGCAGGGTGAAGAAGCATGTTTCGCCTTCGCGCACGAGCCACTCGGCCTCAATATCTCCTTTTTCACAGCGAACCTGCACGTTGCTCCGTAGAGTTACGCGATGCGGACCTGTCACCGCGCTCCATGTGCGGTCATCTAGCTGTTCCAGGCGCGGCTGCGCACTGCCATAATCGAAGCGTGGCGCAAAGCAGGTTCGCATTCGCGATCTGCCTGCAACTCCGCGAACGATACGCACCACGCTTGAGCATTGCGTCCCCAAAGGCATGAAGTCGGTGATCGCGACGCGCGCACCCGTGGCCTCGATAAAGGTCGTTTCCAGCACAAGCGTGCCGGGAAGATAACGGCGGCTCGCGCAGCTGAAAGCCCTGGGAGCGAGAAGCCAGCTTCCATTCGCTTCTCTCCAAGCAGGCTGGCGAAGCACGCCTGCGAATCAAAATCGGGCCAGCACAGCCACGCAAGCCTTCCCGTCGCGCTGATCAACGCCGCTGTGCGCAGATCGCCAATCATTCCATAATCGCCTATTGCTTCGCTCAAAACATGCATCCCGGCTCAGTTGCAGACACTCGGTTGGATGCATTTCTGTCAATGCTCGGCGAAGCAGTCGCAAACACAAACCGTGGACAACAAGTGCAACGTCTCTGAAATGTATCTGAAAATTCTATTTCGCTGAGAACACTCAGAAGTGAATCTCAATCAACGCGCCCAAACTCTTCGAGAGCACGTCAGCTTGCAAAAGTTCGCTCCAGTTCGTCCATGACTGAATAAGAATCTCCCGTGCACGCTTTTTGCGTGTTCCACATTTTTCCACCGGGATTGAAGTTGTGGAGAGTACGAAATGCAGCTATGTAGCTGAAAAATAGGAAGCATTGGATTTAGTGGTGGGCTAGGCGGGAATCGAACCCACACCCCCCGGGCTTAGAAAGCCCATCTGGGCCTCTGAGCAGATTTATGATGCGCGTCTGCACGCTGGCCTAGCATGCCTGCTAGCAGACGTTACGAAATCCGGAATCGCCTCTGGTCGCGGGAGATCTCCTCTTATCAGAAGTGAGAAACCTTCCCCCTCCGCCAGCGGCCGACCCAATCCAGACAAGGCGAGCTTCTTCGCACCGAATCCAAGTTCGCGCGGAACAAACGTCAGAAGTTGCGCTCAGACACTTCCTAGATCGGCGGCCAGGTCTGGATCATGCCTTAGGGCGACCTTCGGACCCTCACGAAACTACAGAAAGGAACAAAAATGTACCGTGCAGTACTGAATCTGATCGCCATAGCAGAGCGAAGCGAACACGGCTTCGCGGACGTGCCACCAGGCTCGATCAACGATGAAATTGAAAGTGAATTGGCAGCCTACGGATACGCGGTCGCACACAGCGATAGGCTGTGGATCGGAGGATATCGTATTCATAGTCCGGAGTCTGTTCAAGCGGGAAACTACAGGCTTCATGTTCCACCATCCAACTTCACCTGTGTAGCATCGCGGTCTGTACACGTTCCCGATGCCCGCGACTTCGACCTGGAAGCGGTCCTTGAAGTACGCGGAGAGAACCCCTCCAACTAACAAGTCGTTGCGTCTCTCACAGCCAGTAGCTGAGACAGTAGTGAGAGCACCAGACCTCGCCCTCTCTCAAAAAGCATCAGTCAACCTCTCGAATCCTTATCATCCCTCTCCAACCTTATCCGAAACATGTTGAAAGGATAACCATGCCTGGTCCTGAATTCCTGTCCTCAATCCGCAACAAGGAAACAATCACCTGCCGGCGATGCAAGACCCGCCAATTCCCCACGAATGGCAACTGCGTCCGTTGCCACCAAACTCTCGGCGTGAGTTATATTTCCGTTGAGATCAACACCCTGCAGAGCCTCGACTCTGAAGTTGCCAAGAGGCAACTTGCTCGCTCGATCGGCGACTTGATTCGGAGCTTACGCAAGCGCCGCGGTTTTTGTCAGTCGCAGTTGGCTGCAAGGACCGCGGGCAGCATTGCTCGCACATCCCTTTCCAAGGTTGAGAACGGCCGTATGCTTATTCCGGTGTACAAGCTGTTGCCACTCGCAAAGGCTTTGGGGCTCACTGCTGTGATCCTGCGTTTCGAGGCGGATGAATCCGAGAAAGCTCTTAAACGCTGAGCTGACCGCCGTGTGAACTTCAGATGTTCTCCCCGAGAACAACCTAAAGTACTCATTCCACTCCATGGCGATCTTTCTCTCCCACAATCGGAACAGTGTGCGAACTCGATGTTGAGTACGCTCGGGAAGGATCGATCGAATGGGAACCGACGAGGAGAATACGAGCGAAGAAGCAATCGAGAAAGGAGAAGAACCAGTTTTTGATTTCTAAGCGATGAGGGAGCCAGACTCGTCAATGAGGCATTGGACGATGGTAGCGCTCACATGTTGGCCCATACCAGTTCTTTCGATTACTTCGAGGAGCACCTCGATGACGAGCAATGCGAATACCTGAATCCGGATCTTGATGACCCAGACGAGGAGACTCTTCCGCCCGGCGAGATGGAACTGATATTCGAAAACTCCTACATTATGTAATCACTCGCGGCATCGAAGCGCACTGCCACTATCACCCCACGTGAACTATCTGGCCCCGGCAAGATTCGCCGGGGCCGAATACTTGATGTCTAATCAACCTCTAAACCGGTCCGCGATCATCTCGCCCTCGAAGGGCAGCGATGATCGCTCCCCCTCACAACGCTCTTGGACTTAGCTGGCAGACCATGACAGCGGTTCTGCGCCTGCCGCCCGCCTAGGTGTCCGATGAGAATCACTGGAGAATCTCAAATGAAAGCCATGATTCGCTCTCTCTCCATCTTCTTGCTCAGCATAGCCTTCCTACCGGTTGTTCTGCCAAAGGTTCATAATTCCTCGGAACCTGGGTCAATGTGCAGAATGCGCACGATACGTTTCAGGTCACTCACAACGGTGACGAATGCCTCATTGTCAGCCAAAACAGTAAGGTGGGAGTTACCTATAAGGATGGAGCACTCGAGGTCAAGGAAGTGCTCTTCCTCGCGAATCTCACGTACGTCAAGCAGATCGACACGATCATTGGACCGGTATTCCTCGGGCAACACGGGCTAGGCGGCAATGTGGGCAAGATTCTCCTCCGTAAGGCGCGTGTCCAGGTTCCAATGAGCTGCCAAGGCGGACCGCTGCTTGTGTGCGAACTGTCTGTGGCGTCGTGGCCACGATTCCTGGCATAGCGTATCGCTCTTTGCGAGGCGTGCTTCCTCAAGGGTTTTCACGACATGAGATAACCGTTGTGCGAGGTCGCGCCTAGCCTGCTTCTTGGCAACCTTCGCCGCGAGAGCGACTACGAACCCAAGTCTATTTTGACGATTCCGCAGCTTGGCTTCTGCGGTAAGCCGACTCCAATCCATATTCGGGTATTCCAACGGCAGCCAGGGCAATGCCTCAACCAGCCGAGCGTCGAGGTCCGGCCGATCAAGCGCGTCAAAAAGGACCTCGGCTGGATTCCGGAGCCGTCTCTGGAGATAACCATAGCCGGGGTAGCCAAGCGCACCGAGATCCGCCGCAAGTTGATCGTCGCTGTGGCGGAGCTCGAAGGAAAACGGGAGTTCTTCTGGAGTCGCTTGCAAGTGCTGTACTGCAAGCTCCGCAACCGCCGGCGTAACGGAGCGCTCGCCTTTCTCCATGAGCGAAAGCAAAGTCTGAGAAACGCCGAGCCGCGCCGCAGCTTCGACTTGGGTCATACCGGCATTGATTCTGGCTTGGCGAAGGGCATGTCCGGTCATTTGAACCTCCACGCTGATGATATTACACTCGGTGTAATATGTCGATGAAACTCCCGAATTTGAAACGGGCGTGTAGGGGCGCATCCGCCAGAAAAGATGGCACCTCGCTGTTCTTTGTGCAAATTTATCCTCGATCTCCGGAACCGTGAGAGCAGGGGCCGGCCTGACGGCCAGCCCCAAATTGTTTTATTCAATGCTATTTTCGGCATTTTGGCACATGCTGTCGGTATCGGAAGCAAGGACGCAATACGCACTGAGTGAGATCGGGAATCGATCACTGACCGCTGCGCTGAGCTTCTGCTTGCACCCAATGTAGCACTCTGTCGTCTGCACTGATGCATGGCCAAGGAGAAACTGCATCTGTTCGAGTTCTTCTCCTAATTCATGGCAAAAACGGGCACAACTAGAATTGACGCGATCTTTGTTCGGAACGGCCTTTAATTCCTCCACGCTGTGTTTCTGTGAAACTCTTCAGAATCAGCTGTGTCAAAAGGTATAGATTCAGAAACGAATCTATCCGGCCCGTTTGAACTTAACCAATCCGGCTTGAGTTCTTAGCTCATGGCCTGGTCACATGAATGTGGAACGTCATGTAGAAATCGCCTTCATTGGTTTCAGTGCCCGTTCCCTTCGTTGTGATTGCGACCAGCCTACCAATCGCCTGGCCAGGGCTGAACGTCCCATCTCCATTCGATTTCGGAATGGGGTCAACGTACCAATCGTTGCAGTAGCCATTTGTACCCAGGCTGTTGCATTGAATCTGGACGTAGGTTGACTCAGGCGCGTTGCCCCACATACCGATCATGGCGACGCGATAATAAGTACTACTGTTCCAGTTGAAGCGGAAGATCGCTGGACATTGGATGGTCTGGTTTACGACGTTCATGGTTCCAATGTCCAGACCTATAGCTGTGCAGTCTTCTGCAAACTTAGCCACGACCCGCATCGTCCCCGTGAACGGTGGGTTGGGCGCAACGGTGTATCCCGTCTGGCCAGGTTGAATTTCGTTGTCTGAGTTGAGCGTTAGCTGCATGGTGCGTGATGTTGAGCTCAGCAGATCGAGGGTCCAATCGCCCGGGGGCAGTCGGTTATAGGTGTTTGCATTCAGAATGGAACTCACGTTCTGATCATTGTTGTCGTACTCACCCATCGTGCGATTTACCGGTCCCGTTAGACCGTCACTCTGGATGTAATAGGCGACACCGTTGCCGTTCACATCACTGACATACGTGGTCACTGAAACGTTTTGATTTGGCTTCGCGGCAAATGCCGCGGTTGCGACGAGCACGAGAATTGAGCCGTAAACCTTCATCGTCATTTTCCACTCTCCTGAATTTGGCTTCTGTTACAAAAGAAAGGCCGCCGCGCCGGCTTGTTCCGGCGTGGCGGCCTCCGTCGATACGGTCAGCCTGCCAATTGCTGGCTAAGCAGATGCTTACTGGAAGTAATCAATTACTCCGCAGAAAACCATGGATCCCATTGCTCGCGTCAACATAGAATCCGACGATGGCATTGGACGAGTTGTTGCAGAACGGGATCGTGCCTTGCCCACTTTCTGCTCCGGCCCCTGGGGCGTCGAAAGTAGTGAGTGCGCCATTGTTCGTGCGCAGGAAGCCGTGATTTACACCGTTGCCGTCGACGTAGGTTCCTGTCATATCGCCCGGCGCGTTGATGTTGAGTGGTAGGGTTCCTTCTCCGCTTGCCGCACCAGCGCCACTGAGGTCAAGAGACGTAATCTTCCCTTCAGGAGAGCGCACGAAACCGTGGTACGATCCCGACGATCCAACGTAGAGACCCATGATCACGCCTTGAGCATTGATGCCGGCGGGATCGGTAAACACGCTTCCGCTCGGGTCGAACGAGGCGATCGAACCGTTCGCGCGAATCCATGAATAAATCCGCTCGCGTCACTGTATCCTCCAACGAGGGCTCCGGACAGGCTAATACCATCGCCAAATGTGAGGAGGGTGCCTTGGCCAGCGCCAGTGCTCGCATTGGGAGCGTCAAATGCGGTGATGGTTCCATCTGGAGAGCGCAGAAACCCATGAAAGACACCATAGGTGTCAACATACTGACCTGCGACAATGCCCGCCGCGTTAATGGTTCCTCCTTGCGTGCCATTGGAACAAATCACAGGAGGGGTACAAGGGACGCCGCTAGGTACGTCCGCCCCCGGAGCGTCGAAGGTGCTGAAGGTGCCGTCTTGCGCGCGTACGAAGCCGTGAGTCAGGCCAGCGGAGTCGGTGTACCAGCCAGTGATCTCTCCGGCAGGGTTGATACTCCACGGCTCGGTACCTTCGCCGGGACCTGTGCCTGCACTGGGAGCGTCGACGCTGGTGACAATTCCATCTAGCGACCGCACGAACCCGTGATAGGCGCCGTTGGCGTCAACATATTGGCCGACAATCACACCGGCCGGGTTGATAAAAATAGCTTCTGTGGACACTGCACCGGGAGCATCGATGGTAGTGATTTTGGGCCCAGTTTGTGGCTGCGCCAGCGACCATCCGGAGAAAACAAGACCGGCGAAAATAATGGTCAGCATGCGAGTGGGATTCATCGTAGCTTCCGATGGCTCAGATCGAAATGGCACGTACAAACGGCGTGGGAGCGCACTGCACCTCGGGGATCGCGTTATCATTTTCCTCTCCTGGATTTTGGCTTCTGTTACAAAAGAAAGGCCGCCGCGCCGGCTTGTTCCGGCGTGGCGGCCTCCGTCGATACGGTCAGCCTGCCAATTGCCGAGCCAGCTACGGACTGAACTTGATCTTTTTCGTCGTGACTTCCGCAGTCATAGGTAATCCATCCTGGATCTTGAGCTTCTCAATCTCGCCGTGCCCAAGTTCGGCGCAATACTGCATCAGGTGCGTCCACGCAGGATGGACGATTCCGCTCTGCAAAATCTGAGAACCGCTTCGCGGCATTTGCCCATTCGTTCTGCTTCTGTCTGTCATGACGCACCCTTATTCATCTCGTGGATACAGATTTGTCCGGTTTCAGAAGTGGGGCCGACGCCCTGATAGTCTTCCACCTCTCAGGGCCTGGTCACGTGAATGTGGAACGTCATGTAGAAATCGCCTTCGTTCGTTTCAGTGCTCCTTCCCTTTGTAGTTAAAGCGACCAGTCTGCCAATCGCCTGGCCAGGGCTGAACGTCCCATCCCCATTCGATATCGGAATCGGATCAACGTACCAATCGTTGCAGTAGCCATCTGGGCCCAGGCTATTGCATTGAATCTGGACGTAGGCCGTCTCAGGCGCGTTTCCCCACGCACCTATCATGGCGACACGATAATAGGTACTGCTGTTCCAGTTGAAACGGAAGACGGCCGGACATTGGATGGTGTGGTTTACGACGTTCATTGTGCCCATGTCCAGACCAATAGCTGTACAGTCCTCCGCAAACTTAGCCGTGACCCGCATGATCCCCGTGAAGGGAGGGTTGGGCGCAACGGTGTATCCTGTCTCGCCAGGTTGAATTTCGTTCTCTGAGTTGAGCGTTAGCTGCATGGTACGTGATGTGGAACTCAGCAGATCGAGCGTCCAATCGCCCGGGGGCTGTTGGTTATAAGTATTGGCGTTCAGAATGGAGCTTACGTTCTGATCATTGTTGTCATATTCACCGGTCACGCCATTTATCGGCCCCGCTAGACCGTCACTTTGGATGTAATAGTCGATACCGTTAGCGTTCAGATCACTGACATACGTGGTCACTGGAACGTTCTGACTTGAATTCCCGTTAGGTGTCCCATTCTGAGTCACTGTAAACAGATCAGTGCCTTTGCCGGAGCGGCCGTCGGCATTCGTCACCACAATGTCAAATCCACTCAGGGTCGCTGTGCCGGAGACTGTGATGTTTGCGGTTACAGAACTTCCGGTGCTATAGGTTGTCGAGTTTACGGTCACGCCGCCGGGATTCGTCGTGCCCGTCACAAACCACTTCGCAATTGCGCCCTTCTTGAAGCCTTTCCCATTGATCGTCACGTTCAGGTTGGTTGTACCCTGAGCAGCGGCAGAGGGATTCGCCGAGGTTACCTGAATCTGGGCAGCAGCCGGCAAGATAGTCATGCCAGTGATGAGAGCTAACAGCATGAGCCGAACAGAAACCGGGCGCGCGAAGTTCATGGAAGAAACCTCTAGCAAGAAATTGTTAAGTTGACCTCACCTGGGAACGATACCGCGATACTGGCTGTTTACACGGACATGGAATTGAATTTTACGGCCTAATTAATCGGCCCCGACAAAACAAATGGCGCCCAATAATACGGACGGCGGTACTGAGGATAATCATGCCGGAGTTGCTGCTGTGCTTTGGCGAGGGCTTCCGGGCCGTTCGCCGTCAGCAAGTTTCGATAAAACCTGATCATCAGGTATTCGGTCGACTCGTCGTTAACCGCCCATAGGCTGGCCAGCACATTTTCGGCTCCGGCACCCAGGAAAGCCCGGGTAAGCCCGACGAATTCGTCTCCTGCCGGCGTTTCTGTAAAGTAGCCCGTGCCAAGCCCTGTTTCACAGGCGCTGAGAGTGATCAGCCGAGCATGCAATTGCAATCCAGCGATTTCGTACAACTCGAGACGGCCGTCGTTATCTCTGTCTGACTCCAATTGCAATGCAGACAAGGATGGCGCGCTGCGGTTGAGGCTCCCATGGGTCGCAAGGTGCAAAAAATCGTATTCTCCGGCGATCTGTTTGAACAGGGTCTTGGTTGCGCGTGTGCCGACAACAACGTGTGCTTCAGGGCCGAAGATTTGTCCGATACCACGGACTTCTGCAATGGCATACGGCAGGTGGGTATCGGAAGGTGCCATAGCGAGAAGACTTCTGCCCTCGTTTTTTGGATTTCGTATCAAAGCCGATGCTGCCGGCAAGTAGGTGATGACGAATCCATCTCCCAGAAACCGCTGGGGGCCTAGCGGCAAAGCGGCATACGGCACATAATTCAGAACCCCGTCGGGAACAATCACCAACTCGCGAATGCCGCGCATCGCCTCCGTTCGGATGAGCGGATCGATCAGTAACTGTCGAAGTGCACGCGCCGGCAGAACCCACTCCGGCCGCCGTTCCGCGATCAGGTCACGCAGCAACTCCGTCCGGGACGAGAGGCTTTCTGCTGTGACAGGCACGGAGAATCCGCGAACCGCTGACGGCGTGATCAGCAAAATACTCACATCCTCCCTTCCGACGACATACTCGACCAGTGCCGCAGTGCTGGGCAGACGCTGCTGAATCTCTGAGGTTGAGAGAATGGCCAGACGGCCGCCCGATTGCACCCCAGTGGCCGTATCGTGATTTCGATCTAGCAGGCCGGCATATTCGCGTTCTGCCGTGGCCAATTCGTCGGAATAGACCTGCACAGCCTGTTCACGCCGTTGCGCCTGGGGAGCCTGATACTCATTTTCAAGTGCGTGACGCAGCGTACGAATTCGCTCGCCGAGTTCCCTGAGCCGTTGTTGATCTGCGCGACCGGTACCCGGCGGAACATTTGATCCCAACTGATCAAAATAGGCCCTCGCTCGCAGCTTCTCAGAATAGACAAAGGCGTCGTCGTTCCTATGAAGTTTGAGGAAGAGCTCCACTAGCGCCACGTAGACCTGATAACGATCCTCCATGTACCCGGCGCGATATCGCTCCTCGGCAATAGCGGATCGGGTATCCTCAATGACGCGAACCGCAGATTCGTAAGACGCAATCGCATCGTCCGTTTTGCCCATGGCGGCGAGCGCCTGTCCGCGGCCATACAAAATGCGCCATTTCATTTCCGGATCCCGGAGCTGTTTCTGAATGCTCTCCGCCGACGAGTACTCGTCCAATGCAGGCTGGAACTGTCGCTGGGTTCTGTACACCTCTGCGATCACATAATGCGCATTTGCCATTGCCGGACGATTATCGCCCTGCTCCGCGAGCTGGATGGCATCGGCCGCGTTCTTGAGCGCGGATTCATAGCGTTTCCGGTCCAGGTCATTCAACGCCGACTGAATCATGCACGAAACCACGATGTTCTCGTTCCCGATGCGCCTGGCCCTCTGCGATGCAAGAAGAAAATCGGCTCCGGCTGTGTCATAGCGACGTCGGCGCCGTTCCAGTTCGCCCAGGTCCAGGAGGCTTGCGTTTTCGCCGGATGCATTGCCGATCTTCCGCGCCAATGCGAGCGCACGGCGAAAGCGCGATTCGGCCGAGATTCCATCTCCGAGCAATTCGTCGACCTGCCCGGAATCGAGCAGCGCCTCTGCCAGCTCGCGGCGAAGGCCGGCCTTTTCGTATACTCGCTCTGCCGCCGCATATTCAAGCAACGCCGCGTCGAAGCGACCGAGGCCGGCTAACGTTGTCCCTTTCCCTTTGTGCCAGTCTGCTTCATCCTTCGCCAGGCCAGCTTCATGGGCTACCGCTAACGCACGATCGAACGTCTTCAGCGCACCATCGATGTCGCCGGTCGAAGAGAGACAGAGCGCAATGTTTCCGAGATCGAGGCTTAATGCCGGTTTCAGCCCGAGGTGCTCGTCAATGGCTGACGCCTGCTCGTAATACGGGAGCGCTTCGGTGAATCTTCCTTCCAGGAGATAAACGCCTCCGATATTGCCCAAAGTATCGCTTTCGCCTCTCTCAAAATGTGTGGCGCGGTGCAATGCGAGGGCCTTCTGATATTGAACAAGCGATTGCCGGTAATCACCTTGTTCGTCCAAAACCAGGCCGAGGTTGTTGTGAGCCTTTCCCTCAAGTTGCTTGTCCGGAACGGAACCTGCAATTTCAATGGCCGTCCGGAAGTGCTGACTCGCGACCGCGTAATCGGCACGATGCCAATAAATCAGCCCCAGTTGATTGTGTGTTTCGCCTATCTCGTCTGAATCGCCCAGGCTCTGCTTGATCCGAAGAGCCTCCTGTGCAAATTCCAGAGCCTTGTCGAGATTCTCCAGTTTCCGGTAACAGTTCGCGATGTAGCCGAGAGCGACGGCTTCGCCATGCCGATCATTCTTTGCACGGAGCTGCTGCAGAGCACTCTCAAGCTCTGGAAGTGCCGCCTTGGGACCATTCTGCAAGTACAACTGCCTGCCTCGGATTAGAAGGTCTTGGGAAGACGGAATGCCGTTCTGGGCTAAAGCCATGCAGCCGAACAATAGGCAACACACGAAATGGACGACGACGCGCATCATCTCTTACCGCTTCACCTGGAAGCGGACCGGGGCGGATCTAGCAAGCGCACCGTTCTCAAGGTAAGCCGTAATCCAGACAAAATATGCGCCGTTGCTGAGCGCTCCTTCTGATGGAATCTGCAGAGCGGATTTGTCCGTTTCGCCTTTCCAAACCGGGTCGCCATCTGACCTCAGCACCTGTACCTCATACCTGTGAGATTTTGGAATCGGGTTCCAGCTGAACTGAGGGGTTCCCGTCGCAACAACGCTTTCCGGCCGCGGCGCAATCACTGTCGGTAGAAGATGAAAGCTTTGCGGGCCTCGGACTTGGCTGTGCTCCTGGGTGGGCGAGCCAGGTCTAGGCACAGGTTCAGATTTCGCGATGAGCGGCACAGCCGGAGTGGTCGGTGGCGCCACCGCAACTCGTCCCGTCTTATGCAACCAAGCCGGAACAACTGCAAGAATGACAATGCCGGCCAGCGCTCCCGCTGCCGCCCATTGCCAGTGTCTTCCATAAGAAGGCCGACGACCCGAGCCGACCGCGCGTCCAAGGAGATCGGCTGAAGGCATCGCAACATCGGCTTCTCTCTGCGCTTTGACCAGATACCCCACGGTCAACCGGCATCGCTCACAGCCGGCCAGATGAAATTCGATTAAAGCCTTCCTCCACTTTCCGAGCGCGCCATCCGAGTACGCGGCGATCATCATCTCGCCAGGGCATAACCACCTGCGGCGGAATCTATTATCCTCACTCCTGAAGATCGTCATCTTGGGCTGTTCAATGGCTCTGGTCACTTTGCGGTAATGGGTATTGGGCATCCCGAGCCTCTCGCCTTCTTTCACGGACAGGATTCCGAGTTTTCCCTGAACTTTGCTGGATCGTCTCGCGTAACTTCCTGAGGATGGCCGCCAGGGCCCTGTGCGCTCGCTGAGCATCATACAAGCCGCATAAACGTGCAATTTCCTCCAGCGAGAGCTCCTGCTCAAATCGCAGTTGGATAATCAGGCGTTCTCGCGCCGGCAACGACGCGATGCTCTCCTGTAGCTGGTCGTGGATCTGCCGTTCGACGAGCAGTTCTTCCTGGCTCGGATGCGAATCCGCGACTTCCAACTCATGAAGTTCCCGATCTTCACCGGCCACTACCTCCATCGGTTCGAAGCGTCGTCGGGTGCTTAGGATCCACTGTTGCCGCGAGGTGAGGGCTCGTTGAAGCTCCTCCTCGATTGCGGCGAGCTCAGTTAGTCCGACGCCGGGAAACAGAGACTGGACTCTGTGCAGCGTCTCTTGCTGGGAATTACCTTGGACGCATCGCAAATTGTAGACTTCCAGTTCTAGAGGAGAGAGGTGCTCAACCGATTTGAACGGGCGTGGACGTCCAGACTGACTCCGGTGCCAGTCAAAACAGAGATTCCGCGCGACCACGCGCAACCACGTCGTGAAACTGGCACTTCCGTCCAGCTTGAACTTCAGCAGCCGTCGGAAGTCGTTGCGGGAAAGCCGCTCGCATATATGAAGATAACAATCCGCGGCTTCATCATCGTTCGAGCTGTGAATGCGAGCCGCCTGATACAAGAGAGAGCTGAAGCACTCCAAGAACTGCGCCCACGCGTCGTTACGCTGGTCTGGAGTTCCGAGTTTTTCCAGAAGGGGCCCTAACTCGCAATTATTCACGACTCAACTCCAAGGGGAGGAGGGAACCGAGGGGTAGGCGAGAAGTGTACATCGGAATCTCGGGGAAATCTACGCCCAGATTACATGGGGAGAGTTCCGGCCAGAACGAGACCGCGTCGAAATCAGCTTCCATTGAACCTAGATCAGGAAATCCGTATTGTTCAATGCGGGCCGGAATAGAATTACATCGGAACGTATAGGTTAGGTGACATACAAGAAAAAGTGGCTCATGTTTGGTGATCTCCCTGTTGACGGTTCGCGAGCTTTCCGATTCTCCACAACGCCGCCATGGATTTGTGGGATGTAGCCACCGAAGGAGACCGCGCAGATGTGGGAAGAAGCCCGCACCATCGCCTCAAGGGTCTCCGATTTCAATCGTTGACGAGAGCACTCGATCGACATTTTTGGTCGGTGCCGCTTGGAAGTTTCGTAGATACCAATGATTGCGGGCATCCGCTCTTCATGCCGAAACCGCCTCTATCCTCGGTGCGCGCGCCACGGTCAGCACGGTGATGTCGTCTTCCTAGCCGAATTGCTGTGCGGCGATTGCGATTTCCTCAGCGGCCCGATGGCTGCATTGGCGCGTGCGCTCGAAGCCGAAGAGTTCCCCCGCTGCGTTGCGGGCCTCGACCACTCCGTCGGACAGGAAGGTGAGGGATTCGCCGGGGGCGAGGTAGAAGGTTGCTTAGGAATTACCGGGGCTGGCTCCAATGCCGAGGGGAAATGCAGAATCTAGCTCGAGCTCTTCGCCGTTGCGATAGGGAGCGAGGTGACCTGCGTTGGCTACCGTGAGCGTACCGTTTGCTGCGAATTCCGCGCAGAGACAGGTTGCAAAGCCTCCCAAGCGCATGTCGTTTAAAACGCCAGTGAGGTGTTGCAGCAGCCCGGCCGGCGATTCATTGTCGTGCTTGTGCGTGGCGCCCAGAAGCACAGCCGCGGTCATGGCCGCCGCTGCTCCCTTGCCGCTGACGTCGCCGAGCAGGATGCGTTGGCGGTTTCCGGGCAGAATGCGGCGGTATATGATGGTCCCACGCTTTATGGGGATTAAGGCAGGGGGCCATCTCGAATATATGAAATTCTCTCGCCGATGGGTGCCGGAGGGATGGGAGAGGTATTCCGCGCTCGAGATACCAGGCTGGGACGCGACGTTGCGCTAAAGGCGCTGCCTGAATCCATGGCCCACGATCGCGAGCACATGGCGCGCTTTGAGCCGAAGCTCGCACCCTGGCGTCGCTGAATCATCCCAACATTGCAGCCGTCTACGGCCTGGAAGACTCCAGCGGCGTCAGCGCACTGGTGATGAAACTGGTCGAAGGCGAGACACTTGCGGAACGCATCGCAAGAACTTCGAATTCACGCGCCTCATCGAGCGGCAGCCGTTCGGTCGTGAACCACACCGGGAGCTTATCTGCCTTCGCCTCGTAGAAAACGTAGGATGTCTGGCCAGGATCGATCCGGAAACTCATCGTCGAAGGTTCGACGTGAATCCCCGGCGAGTGGCCGGTAGACGCCGTTTCCATCCGGCGAAACGCTGAAGCTTCCCGGCTCCAGGACAACTGCCGCGGGGGCAAAGGTATTGTTCGTCAGAGCGATCTTGCCCTCAGCTTTTCCCTTGGACTCCTCGAGGACCGGTGACACCATATGGGCGCGACAACAATAACCTAAGAGCAACAGTAGAGGGCCAAACAATCTTCTGACCAACAACGCGGTAGTCCTCCTCATCATAAGTGCGGTTTAGCAACTGTTGCGGTATTCGAATTCAATTGTCCGAACACCTTGTCTGCCAGATGTAGACAGCAAATGCGCAGACCTGTGACTTCCCTGTCCCAACATCCAGGTGTACGCTCTTCTTGTCACACGATGCGCTGGATCTCCAGTTCGGCCTGTACACTAGGCCCCATGAGTATGAACGACATTTTTGCCGAGATCTACAGAGAGATTGCTCAGCTTCAGCACGCATGAAGGTGTTCGGGGAGCACGATATGCCGAAGATTCACATAAGTCGCTCTTCGATTCGAATTGGTTCAGTCATGCGCACTGCGATCGTGGCTCTGTGCGCAATTTTCTGCCTCTTCATTACGGATTGCCGTTCGCGAAGATCCGCAGAAAGGACTCAACACATCACGATTTCGTTCTTTGGCTGGGGCCCAAGCTCATTGGTAGAAGTAAGGGCTGCAGAAGAACTCTTGGCGCGCTTTTCGGCGGAGAGCGGGATTCAAGCAAAATACATCATCGCGCCTGAGTCAGTTGAAGAACGCCTCGCGCTTGCCCAGCATTGGCTTGAACAGAAGTCTGAGACGCCAGACGTTTTATATGTTGACAGCACATGGCCGGGAATACTTGCCAATGACCTCGTTGACCTGAATCCTTATTTCGAGGAAGAGGCGAAGGGTTTTTGGCCGGCAGCGGTGCAAGACGACAAGTCAAGCGACAAACTGATCGCGATGCCCTTCAATCTCGAATTTGGTGTCCTCTACTACAGGAATGACCTCCTCATGAAATACGGATATGGTCATCCCCCTCGCACTTGGGAGGAACTTGGAGTGATGGCTGCGAAGATTCAAAAAGGAGAGAGATCTGCTGGCAACAAGGACTTCTGGGGATTCGTCTGGCAAGGCGCCGCTTACGAAGGCTTGACCTGTAACGCTCTTGAATGGCAGGTGTCCTACGGCGGCGGAAACATCATCGAGAAAAACGGCATCGTTTCGGTAAATAACCCGCGCACGATCGCTGCGATAAAGATGGCGAGGAGTTGGATTGGAACCATCTCGCCTCCAAGTGTTCTAACGTTCATGGAAGGCGACAGCCGAAGCATCTGGAACCAAGGAAATGCCGCTTTCGCCCGAGACTGGATTTGGAGGGGAACAGAAAGAGGCTCGGCAATTACTCCGGAGACGGCCTCGATGACACTCATTCCGGGCGAAGGCGAACGGCAAGCTTCGGTATTAGGAGGCCAGTCGCTTGCGATATCGAAGTATTCAAGACATCCACGCGAGGCAGCCCAACTCATTCGTTATTTGACGAGTCAGAAAGTTCAGCTCCAGTTATCGAAAGACGAGGCGTTGCTACCCGCGGCTCGGGTATTCTATGACGACCCGTTATACTCTCATAATCATCCTGAACTCGAACAATTGAAATCAATTCTGACTACCGGAGGTGTTGAGCGCCCCTCCACGATTTCAGGCAAGCATTATCCTGAAGTAAGTCGAGCTTACTACATGGCAGTTCATTCCGCTTTGTCGGGCGACGCAAGCGTAGAGCACGCTATGGCGAATCTTCAAACCGAGCTTGTACGAATAACTGGGTTTAAACCCGCTGAACCTCATGTCCTATCGGAAACTCGGACCGTTCCATGAAATGGCTCGCATGATGTTTTCGAGCTATCGCGATGACGGTTCGGAGCGAAAATGACTTAAGCTGCCGCAGCACCCTCAACGGGAACATGTGCGGACTTTCGACTGTTTTCTCAACTCTCCGGCAAGCATCCTGGTTCATATGGCGCTTCGAGCCATTCGAGTGCGTCAGCGCGGTGCCTGAATACCCGTGTCCGGGCTGGATTATCGTGCATTGAATAGTACGCCTCAAACATGCGGGCCAATCCGAAAACAAGATTCTGGGGTGCCACGAATGCGACACGCGATGTATGAAGATATACCTGGTTCTGCGAAAGGGTTCTGATCTCGTCGCTGGAGATCGCAAGTGACACTACTTTGGTTCCATCCCAAAGCAAACTGAATGACGGATCGAAATCGGGGTCCTTGCGCATCTTCTCACGGTTATTCTGTAAATCGCTAAATGAAGTTTCGCCCCACACCGTCTGGGTGATCAGCTTCTTTTGAAGATCGATCTTGTATTCCACGGGCATGGTGATCGGTTGGTCTCCCCGAGGGTGCATTGTTACATAAAAACAGAATTTTCCTTGTGTCCCAAAGGGCGAACGAATCTTTGCTGCAACCGTGGACGCGGAGAACGCCGCGTTAACAGAAAAGGTACCTCCGAAATTGAGCTGCCTGCAAAATGAGCCGCTGGGTTGCAGCCGTAGCTTAGGCATCCAGCAGTTCGCCGAGCTTTTGGGCCAGAGCTATCCGCGTGAATGGTTTCTGCAAAAACGCTGCCTGGGATGCGGATATCTTCTCACGAATAGCTGCGCCTGTGTACCCTGACACAAATAGGACCTTCAGGCCGGGATTGGCGGTGACAAGTCTCTCTGCGAGTTGTTGCCCGTTCATGCCGGGCATGATCACATCGGTCATGAGCAGATTCAGGGCGCCGGAGCGATTCGCGGCCACCTCCATCGCCTGATTCCCGTCCGCAGCCGGAATGACCGTGTACCCGAGATTTTGCAGGAGTTCGGTATTGAGCTCGCGTAGCCTGGAATCGTCTTCCACCAGAAGAATTGCCTCGCCCGCGCCGTACCTCACAACCGGAGGCTCCGCCGATGTCGGTAAGGATGTGTCACGCACCCGCGGAAAATACACCTTGAAGGTCGTACCCTGTCCGATTTCACTGTAGATCCTGATGTGGCCAGAACTTTGCTTTACGATCCCGTACACGGTCGATAGTCCAAGCCCAGTACCCTGTTCTCTACCTTTTGTGGTGAAGAACGGCTCAAATATATGCCTCTGTATCTCGGAATCCATTCCAATTCCGGTGTCGCTCACCGCGAGCAGAACGTAGTCTCCCGCAGGCAACTCAGGATTCAAAACATCCGCATCGAATCGGACATTTGCGGATTCAATTGTGAGTTTGCCGCCGTCAGGCATGGCGTCGCGCGCATTGACCGCCAGATTCAAGATGATCTGATCAATGCCGGTTGGATCTGCGTGAATCATGCCCAGATCCGGCGCGAGTTCAGTCTCAAGTTCGATGTCCTCCCGCAACAGCCGTCCAAGCATCTCGACCGTATCTTTGACAACCTCGTTGAGATCCATGATCTTCGACTGAAGAAGTTGTTTGCGGCTGAACGCGAGCAACTGTCGTGTGACTGCTGCACCGCGGTCCGCAGCCTTCTTAATCTCTTGCAGGCGGCTTCTGGGGCCTTCGAGGAGTGAGGGGTCAAGCAAGATGAGGTCGGCATACCCAATGATGATTCCGAGAATGTTATTGAAATCGTGTGCCAGTCCACCCGCCAGATGCCCGACAGCCTCCATCTTCTGGGCCTGAAGAAATTGCTGTTCCAGCCGCTTGCGAGCAGAAATATCTCGTTGCATCGAGATAAATCCCGCGGTCTCGCCGTTTCCGTCGTGAATGGCATTCACCGATCGCTGAAGAATGACCTTTTGACCATTCTTTGTCTTGTTTATGATCTCGCCATCCACGGATTGCCTGGACTGGGCGGCTTGAGAGAAGCCATCGTACTCGGCTGCGTCAACCTCGTCAGCCATGAGAATGCGCTGGTTTTCTTTCCCAACGACATCCTCGGCTTCGTACCCGTACAATCGCGTGAATTCGGGATTTACAAACGTGATCAGTCCGTTTTGATCGGTCATGAAGATGACTTCGCTCGATGAGTCGACGGCCTTTCGGAGGCGAACCAAAGACTCCTGCGCCCGCTTCTGTTCCGAGATGTCCCGAAGAAATCCAAGCGTTGCAGGGCCATCGGGAAGCGTCACTACGGTTACATCGACATGCAAATTAAACCGGGAGCCATCCTTGCGGATCCCTATACCTTCGAATGTTGTAGAGGCATCGTGCCCAGCAGACCTCAGATGAGCGCGTCGCTCGATTTCGAACCGGCATTCGGGCGCCCATCGCTCACTTAGTTGATGACCGAAAACCTCGTCCACACTCTGAAGGCCAAACATCTGTAGAAACGCTTTATTGGCATACAGGCCTTCTGCATCGCGGCTGATGCCCACCGCGAGTGGTGCATCCTCGATCAGTGTTCGGAAACGTGCCTCACTTTCGCGCAGAGCCCTTTCTGCCGTCTTTCGGTCTGTAATGTCCTGAAGCGTACACCGCAACCTGATAACGCGGCCACTCTCGTCGCTGACAGCGATTCCCCTCGCGTGTGCCCATCGCAACCCGCCATCGGGCCGAACAATCTCTAACTCCAGATCGTAAGGCTCGCCTGTACGAACAGCGTGCTTCACCGCAAGTTCCAATTCCGTCCAACTCTCGGCAGTGTATATTGCCTGGCATTCGGCGTGTCGCGGTGGCTTCAGTATTGGATCTCTGCCTGTGATGCGATACATTTCTTCCGACCAGATGGCCGTGTCCATATCCACGTTCCAGATGCAGTGGCCCAGCCTCGCAATCTGCTCGGCTTCGCGTAGCTGAGCCTCGCTCGCACGCAAAGCATCCTCCACGCGCTTTCGCTCACAAATATCGAGACCGATCGCAATCAAATATGTATCATTCCCAATGGTGGCGCGTGTTCCACGGAGCAAATAGGGTATCTGCCTCCCATCCTTGTGCAGGAGACGAAGTTCCACCTCCGAGCTTCCGACGGTAAACGCTTCTTGTATTTTGACTGCCGCCAACGCACGATCTTCTTTCGCCACAATGTCGACGGCACTTTCCATGGAGCATGTATCTCCATTTGAATACCCCAGAATTCTTTCCGGGTTTCTGCCCCAGTGAAGAAACTGTCCTGTCGGTTTGATGACACAAAAGATATCCGGTAGACTGTCGATGACTGCCTCAGTAAAGGTTTTTTCTCTTCTTAGCTCTTCTTCAGCCCGCTTCCGCTCCGTGATGTCGGCAGTCATTCCCCAGACTCGAACCAGCTTTGCATCTTCTATAATTGGGACCTCGGTCTTGCGCAACCATCGGGAATTCCCTTCCCTATCGTGACTTTCAGACTCACCCGTCCGTGCTTGCCAGTTACCGCGGATTGATTCGCGGATACGCTCGAAACTATGCGTATCGGAAGGCGCGATCAGATCTTTCAGGTATCTGCCAATGAGACTGTCTGGGCTCGCATGGCCACAGTTCTCTGCGTGAGCCAGATTGCATTCCGCCATGTAGGCATGCTGCAGGAGCCACTCCTCGGCTTTGTCCTCAGGCATCTCAATGGGAAGCGGATCGTCGAGTTCAAACCGCCATACACCCTCGTTTGCATGTGAGATAAAGTCCCGATACCGTCTTTCGCTCTCCAGCAGAGCGGCTTCCGTCCTTTTATGTTCCGCTCGTATACGCTGGGTATCGATCCCAAAGCTGACGTCGTCGGCCAGTTCCGAGAGCAATTTGACCTCTTCTCGGTCAAACGCATCAGGATCCGCCGCATAAAGACTAAGCACACCAAGTGTGTTTCCGCCATTTAACAACGGGAGTGCAATCGAGGAAAGATAGCCGCGCTTGAGCCCTTCCTTTCGCCATGGGTAAACGGCCCTGTCAGATTGAGTAGTTGAATTAACGACTAGTTTGCCAGAGCGGATGGCCTTCCCGCTGGGGCCTGCCGCAAATAAATCGTCAGCCCAGGTAATCCGAGCCGTTTCAAGATACCCTTCCTCGTAGCCGGCTTTGGCGCGCGGTTGAACCACTTTCTCGGCGCAATCCTCCGGATATCCGATCCAAGCCATCCGATACCCACCGATCTCTACCAGAATCCTGCAGACGCTGTCTATTAGTTCCTGCTCGCTCGTCGAGTGAACGATTGCCTGATTGCATTGACTCAGGGTGCGAAGCGCGCGGTTAAGCCGGCGCAACTCGGCTTCCTGACCGAGTGGCTGGCTCGCATCGCGGACTGTCCCGACAACCGCAAGCACATTTCCGATTTCGTCCCTTACGATGGAAGTCTTGAACAGGGCACGGATCTTGAGACCGGATCGAGTCACGATCCATATCAGCCTCGCCGAGTCTCCCTCTTGTATTGCGAACTGGAGCTGATCTACGATCGCCGGCTCGACAGTGTGCCGAAGTGCGTCGGCGTTCTGTCCGATCAGTTCTGCCTCTTGATACTCGTAGATGCGTAGGAAGGATTCATTGACAAAGATGATCCTGCTCTCACGATCGATCACGATGGTCCAGTCGTGGGTGTCTTGTTGCACCTGAGCGAGAAGTCGATTTTGTCCTTCCAAATTAGCTTCTACGTATTCGCACATGCTATCTATAGATTCCCTAAGGGTTATTTTTTGGGAAATGTCATTGTATGCCAATGGTGATTCTGCGGGCATACCCGGTCGATTGGCCAAAGTCTGCTATGAAGATTCGACAAGATGCGTATCAGTTAATAATCGGCAAACGCGAACTCGGCGTTCAGCACTCAACAAGGATACTTCCAAAACTGGATTCGATGAGTTGCTCCATCCGAAGGCCAGGTCCACGCCATCCAGAGATCGCTCGAAGCAATTCCCGGCTGTGAAACAAATGAATTCACGGACTGGAACACGTCCCGAGAGATCCAAGATTGGTTTTTCGAATTCAAGATGGCCGCCGAGAGGACGGCAAGTCGAGGCGCTTGCCAAATCCAACCAGGCAGTAGAACCGTCTTGTGCCCCTTGTCTATGATTCCGCCGAATGCCCGACATACCTCCTCTCTAGATCCGTGTGCGCCCACTCTCCAGAGACCCGCAGGGAATCTCAAGCAGGTCTAGTTTGATTGAGTGTGCCTCGTCGAATGAATCAACCAATGTAAGCTGGACATCCGTCACCGGCAAAATGAAAGGATTCTCCCGATCCCAGTCTAATTCCGTCTCAAACGTAAATACGAAAAGACCCTCTTGATGAATGCCGAAGCGGAGTGGGTTTTCGAAATTTACGACAGTTGTAAGTCTCTTTGCCGGCGTATAGATTTCTCCGAAAACATCTCCCGACAGCTCGCCTCCAAGCCGAAAGGAGCTTACGTGGCTCAAGTATTTTCCTTGTTTGACAATGTCATCTCCAAATCCCGTGCATTCAATTCCGCCAACCCTCAAGGTCAAAGTGCCCCTCTTGATCAGGGTTTCGACCTCTCTGACATTAGTAATGCGCAAATACGTATATATGTGCTCTCGACCATCCTGGCTGCTGGGCTCGCTGGAAGTATCAAAAAACGTTGCCAATAGCTCAATTTGAAGGGCTGGCCTTGCATTCCTAGAGCGTGTTTCATAAATAGGTTCGGCCTCAAAGCGGTGACTTACGTGTGAGGCGGGTGAGTTGTAGATCTTCTGTCATGAGGAATCGGCAGAAGCTGTTGACCGACGAGCAATGGGGGTTGATCGAGCCGCTGTTTCCTAAACCACGGCGGCGGAAGGACAATCGGGGCCGACCATGGGCATCCAATCGAGCGTGTTTGGAAGGCATCCTATGGATACTGCAGACCGGGGCAGCATGGCGATTTCTACCCACCGACTTTCCTTCACCCTCGACGTGTTGGCGTCGACTGAAGCAGTGGGAAGAACAGGGCGTATGGTTGCATGCTTGGAGAGCGCTGCTTGGAACGCTCGATGGTAGAGGGCTGTTGCGATGGGACGAAGCCTTCTTGGATGGGAGCTTCGCTCCCGCCAAAAAGGGGGCGCCGCAGTCGGCAAAACCAAGCGCGGCAAAGGCACAAAGTGGATGGTACTGGGAGACGGTCAAGGTATTCCGCTGGGAGTTCGGCTGGAAAGTGCCTCTCCGGCAGAAGTTACGCTTGCGGACGCCACGCTCCAGCAAGTCCGCGTCCCCAGACCCAAAGGACGGCCGAGGCAAAAGCCAAAGAGGGTGATCGCCGATCGTGGATATGACTCCGATCCCCTGCGCCAAAGATGGAAGAGGCGCGGCATTGAATTGATCTCCCCATACAGGAGCAACAACAAGGAACGGAGATATCATGACGGCCGCAAATTGCGCCGCTACAAACGTCGCTGGATCATTGAGCGAACCAATGCTTGGCTCGGCCAATTCCGACGTCTGTTGGTCCGTCATGACCATCTCCTCTCCATCTACCGAGCGTTCTTCTACCTCGCCTGCATGTGGATCACGCTACGAAAATGTTTATGAAATACGCTCTAGCAAGCTCGGCTCTCAGCTTTCGGCTCTCTCTCAACCAAGCTAGGTAAACACCAAATGTGAAGATGATCGCCGAGGAACCCTCAAGTGCGTACGCAGCAACAACATCACCTCGGATATATTCTCCGACTGAGATGACGAACAGGATGGCCGCGAAAGCGACACTTGCCGATCCCAGTCTTCCCGATGCCCGCAGGAACTCAACAAAACGAATGTCCTTCATTGTTTGAGTTTCTCCGGAAGAACGAAATAGATCTGCATCCTGGGGTAAACAGACACCCTACTGATTATCGGTAGGATCGTCCTTGGAGTTCAGCGAAGGGGTCCTGTTTGCATTCTGTAATTTCCGGCGCAATCGTTGCCAATCAGAATCTAACTGTGCGAATTCACTGGAGATACAGATGCCCAGTAGCATGAGATAGAAAGTGCTCTGGTATCAAGAAAACAGCTGCTCCCGATCCTGTCGATGTTTAGCTATGTAAAATCGGATGATAGTTGTCTCTGCCTCCTTTTAGGGATGGTCCGTGATTGTCTCTGGTCAGCGCGGAGCTAGCAGTTTTGCCCTGATCCGGCGGATCCAAGTGTGCGTGTGATTGAAACTCTCAGCGGAGTGTTTCGTGAAGAAACCTTTGAAAGGAACTGGACGATGCAAGGCGATTTGGCCGCTGGCCGTTTTGGCGGCGATCGTACTCCTCGCGTTTCTCAAAGGTCGCGCGCAAACCGGGTCGCCACAAGCCGATAACGCGAAGCCGCTGCTCATCCTTGCCGAAGAAAACGACCCGCCATGGAGCTATGACGACAACGGCGTGATCAAGGGCCGGGATATCGATTTCGCTGTGGCGCTGGGGAAAAAACTGGGGAGACCCATTCGCCTTGAACTCCGCAACTGGGACAAAGCGTTGCTCGCGATTCAGCAGGGCGAAGCGGACGCACTTCTGTTCGTCGATGAGACCGATTCTTCGAGACATACCCTCGACCTCTCTGACCCCGTCTTCACGAACAGCCTCGGAATCTTTGTTCGCGTTGGAGAAATCCGAATCCACAGCCTCGACGATCTCAATTCCAGAAGGGTCGGAGTCATCGGCCTGGGGTCGGACCCACAAAGGATTTCGAACGGACGACCAAACATTACTCTTGTAGCATGCCGGAACTATGAGGACGCTTTCGGAAGGTTGGCTTCGGGTGAGATTGACGCCGTTGTAACGTCAACCTGGTTAGGTGCGTACTGGGTACAGCAACAGCCGGGCCGTGAGTTTACTCTTGCGGGGGAGCCTTTCGGTGTCAAGCCAGTCGGTGTAGGAATCCGAAAAGGGAATCTCTACCTGCTCAAACAAATCAATAGCTCAATTCAGAGTCTCAAGAGCGACGGAACGGTTGCTCGGATAGAAGAGAAATGGCGCCCACAGGAGATACTTTTTCTTTCCAGACAGAAGATCGATCGCGCCATCTTCTGGATTGTCAGTACGTTCTTCGGATTCCTTCTGGCATCAATGGGCGTCTGGGTAGTAATCCTGAAGCACCAGAAGAAACGCCTTCGACTCCTTGCGCACGCTTTGCATAGTGCAAACGACTGCATTATCGTCACTGATCCTGAGGATCGGATTCTGATGGTCAATGCAGCATTCACGCGCACCTACGAATATGAAGATTCTGAGATTATTGGACAGAGCGTCAAGATTCTTCGTACTGAACCTAATGCATCTGACATTTCACAAGAAATACAAGCCTCAACAATGCAGGGCGGTTGGCGCGGTGAGCTTTGGAACCGCTCCAAGAGTGGGCGAATCTTCCCAGTTTCATTGGGGGCCTCTCCACTAAAAGATAAGCGAGGACAACTGGTAGCGTCCGTCGGCGTAGTGCGAGACATCACTCTGGAGAGACAAGCTGCTGACGCGTTGCGTGCCTCGCAGGAGAGATTTGCCAAGCTCTTCCACGCCAGTCCGGACTGGATCAGTCTGGCGGAACTGGACAGTGGCATCGTGCTTGAGGTAAACGAGCGCTTCGAACAAATCACGGGCTATTCGCGAGATGAGATTCTAGGACGCTCGCCAATAGACCTCGGGCTTTTCATAGACCCTTCTATGTATGACAGAGTCACGACAGTCTTGAGAGAAGGGATTCCGATGCGCGATTTTGAGTACCGTCTTCGACGTAAGTCGGGGGAGTCAGCCATTATTCTCGCGTCAATCGAACTTATCGAAATCGCGGGTTGTCGCTACACCCTCGCCGTACATCACGACGTCACCATGCGAAGAAAGATGGAGGAACAGCTCAGGCAAAGCCAGAAAATGGAGGCAATTGGCCGGCTGGCAGCCGGGATTGCGCACGATTTCAATAATATCCTGGCAATAATCTCAATGACCTGCGAAGCGACAATATTGAAGATCCCTCCAGATCATGCCGCAGTCCGAGCATTGACTGACATCCAGTCCGCTACAACACGTGCCGCCAACATGACCCAGCAGTTGCTGGCCTTCAGCCGCCAACAGCCCATTGAGCCTCGAGTTTTGGATCTCAATAGCGCCATACTGGATGTACAAAGCATGTCCATGCGTCTAATCGGGAACAATATCGAGTTGGAGTTCCTCCAAGGCGACCAAATCGGCTCCATAGAGATTGACGAAGGACAGCTGCACCAGATCGTGCTAAACCTCGTGCTAAATGCGCGCGACGCGATGCCCCTTGGCGGAAAGCTACTCCTGGAAACGCGCAATGTGCATATCGAAGACGAGAATATGGCGGGTCATCGTGAAATGCCTGTAGGAGAATATGTGATGTTGGCAGTCACCGACTCCGGTACGGGAATGGATGCCGCAACAAGTGCCAGAGTCTTTGAACCTTTCTTTACCACGAAAGAACATGGCAAAGGAACGGGCCTCGGACTCGCGACAGTCTACGGCATCGTGAAGCAGAACAACGGATTCATCTGGGTCTACAGTGAAATCGGTTTAGGAACGACTTTCAAGGTATACTTTCCGCGCCTTAGTGAGGCTACGACGCCGCTTGTTTCTGAACACGACCCTGGATCTTTATACGGTGATGAGACGATACTACTTGTAGAAGACGAGAGCATACTTCGGGAAAAACTGCGAGAATACCTGCAAAGCGCTGGCTATCGTGTAATCAGTGCCGGCGACAGTGATGAAGCCATCAAGCTGTGTGGACTCAGTTCAGAAAGGCCCGCACTGCTGATCACAGACGTTGGCCTGCCCGGGATCAATGGAAGACAACTTGCAGAGGTTTTCAGTGCACGCATACCTGGCCTCAAAGTCCTTTATCTCTCCGGCTACACCGATGATGCGGTATTGCGGAATGGCATCCTCCCTGTTGGATCGTTTTATCTGCAAAAGCCATTCGCGCTCAACGCGCTTGCACGGAAGGTCTTCGAGCTGTTTCATTCATGAGATGCCGGCGTTTCGCGATATTCTGACCGTTTAACCTGGCCACCAGGCAATGCTTGCTCTCGCTCTCTGCTCAACTCTCATTGTATTTTGGCCGATATTCGAAAGCGGGAGTGTACAACCGTGGAACAGAGCGTCAAAATCGACGCGCGACCGAGTCGGTACGCGACGCGTCTACCGATCCATGCGACTGACGGGACCGTATTCGGGTACACACTCATTTTTCGTACCGATGTGGTCGACCACTTTTCCGACTTCTTGGGCATCGACTCGGCCAGTGCCGCGATTGAGATGTCAACGTTGCTTGCGTTGGACGTGCTGTGTAACAATCGCCCCGCATTCATCTTGTGCGACGGTAACGTTCTACTCCAGCATGGGCTCGAACTCCTCCCCGCAGACAAAGTTGTGGTCGGAATTGAATCTTCTGTGGTGGCTGATGACGCGATCTACCAGTTGTGCTACGAACTGAAGAACAGCGGCTACAAAATTGCCTTGTCAGACTACTCGCCTAATGATCCGCGTCAGTCAATTGCGCACCTCGCCGACTTCATCTTTGTTGATCTGCGACACACAAGCCGGCCGGATATCGCACTCATTCTTGATGCGACACGTGGACATCTTTGTAGCTTTATAGCGACCGGCGTGGAAACCCGGGGTGAGATCGAATTTGCCAAAGGAGCTGGTTTCCACTTCTTGCAAGGCAGCATATTCCTGAAGCCAGAGTCAATGAAGATACGCAGCACAAGTGCCAACCGCATCGTGTACCTTCGACTTCTCAGTGCAGTCTCACAGCCCAAACTTGACTGGTACGCAATCGAAGAGCTGATCAAGAGCGACGTCACCATCTACTACCGCCTGATGCGATTTATCAATTCTGCGGCTTTCGGAAATCGTTCGGAAGTCCGGAGTGTGCTCCAAGCCCTTTCCTTACTGGGTGAGGATGAGATTCGCTGTTGGTGCAGAATCGCTGGCATCTTCGAAATGTCGCGACGTGGTCCATCAGAAGCAGTTCTCTCCGCCCTGATACGGGCTCGTTCCCTAGAACTGCTCGGGAAGCGGATTGATCATGGAGAGACAGACCTTTTTCTTGTCGGCCTTCTCACGCTCATGGAAACAATCCTAGAAGTTCCGATGGCGGCAATACTCGAGGGGCTCTGCCTTGAGAAATCTGTACTGGATCTCCTCTTAAACCACGCAGGTCCCCTCCAAACGCTATTGGATATGGTCTTTGCGGTTGAAAGTGGTGCTTGGAACACCGTCACGGAAACCTGCGCCCACCTCTGCATTGAGGAAGAATTTGCGGCCGAGTGTTATTCGAACGCAATCACGTGGGCTCAGTCCCTGGCTGCGGCAATCTGATGGCCGCCACCACAAAACAAACCTTTACCGCATTGGGACGATTCATTTCCCGTCAAGGCTGACTCTTCAGTCGTTCCAGATTTTGTACACGTTTGTTGAGATAGTGTCCAGTATTCAGAAATTCGAATACATAAGATTCGTGGTTCGATTAAATGCATGACCGTCATCTCCAAGCAGGTTTATCAGCTAGCGAATCCGGTGTTTGCTTCTGAGGATTTGGCACGGAGATTGCAACACGAAAGGGCAAGACATGCTTTCCGCTCACCGCTAAACTTCATACGAAAAGGCCGTCGGCGTGGTTTATATGGGAGCCTCCTTCTAATTGCCATGCACCCCGCGCGTGGCTGCAGGAAACGTATCCTGGGATTCGAGACGCTGGCGTCAATCGCGCGCAGGAAGATGTTGATATGAAGAGAATTTGTATGAAAGGGAAAGGTTAGAAGAAGTCGAAATGGTGATTGTTACGACTCTGATCTATCAATGCGTTGAGTTGAAGCGCACCGAAAAGGTGGCGAAAGAGAATCTCGTTGAGGAGAGCGTTCCTGGCCTGAGCGATGAGGGCTGGGAGTTGCTGAGCATTTACCAAGGCCAAAATCGCATGATCCCGATTGATTGAGACGGATGAGATCCGCGGCACTTCGGTGAGCTTAGCTCTGAATTGTGTTTCGCTCATTCAAAGGTTTGCTCTCATGCCGGGTGTTTTTATAAATTTCCAGATCGGTAACTCGCTTTTGAAGCGACTCCGCGCTGTGAAGCTTATCGCAATCAATACCTTCGACCTACATAGGCGAGATCACGGTCCATGTGTCTGGTGTGGACAGACAGAGATGCAAAAGGCCTGGGCGAAGCTGGAAGTGCGCTAATTAAGCCCAGCGGTGCACACCACGACCAACACTTCCGACGCATATTGTTAGTTTGCGGGGCGCGACGACCTTACTGATCAAGAGGCGCGTTGCGCCGATCTAGCGACGCTGGGATCTCTCAATACTCAGATTGCGAAGATGGCGAGGCTTACGAGGCTTGCGCGCGATGATACGGTACGGGGCGCGTTACCGCATATACCAAAACACATGTACGCGCAATCGTGCGGAATTGCTGGCGCTCGCCCTGTTTGGGCGCGAGGGTTTTGGGCGGATGTTCAGCCTCACCGGTCGCCGCTGCAGCCAAGATCGAAGAATATGCCAGGCTGATCCACAGGCAAGTTGGCGCTGGTTATCTCGGCATGTGAGAGCTGCACCGCGAATCGGTCAGGTCAATCAATCCCAGGCACGTCGGCCTCTTATACACCACAAGGCTTCTAGCCGATATATACGACATGCACATCACGGTAGATTGGTTCTATCCATTTTTTTCTGGCCTTTTCATGGGAGTCGTTTCAATGATCCTGCACGAATGCGGGCACATCGTTGTAGCCCTCGCTCTTGGAGTTAAGATCAAGCGGGCTGGGCTGAAGTGGACTAAAGGTATCTTTATTGTCCGCGAGCAAGGAACCCCGTATCAGAATCTCCTCGTCTCGCTCGCAGGCCCCTCGGTCAATCTGCTCTTGGTTGCTTTTGAGCCATGGTTCCCGCTATTCAGCCTGGCGAACGTGTGCTGTGTAATCGCGAACATGGTACCCATCGAAGGTTCTGATGGCTTTCGGGTTGCGAGCTGCTGGCGAGAGATCAGGGGTAGCGGATTGACAAGCTGAGAAATCGGAGCGTGTCCGGCGTGTTTTGCGGCTCTTTGACATCCGACGTCCGAAACATCCCTCCCGAACGGCCGACAAGCGATTTAGAGCCACAGCTTTTCAATATCCTTTGGTTTCGGAGCTGGTAAGTGAAAGCATCAAAGCTAAGTTTGCTGCGCCTTTGATAGTCAGTTGCAGTGCCGGATCAGGAAACTCCTTAACACCACCCTCATCGCTCACTCCCCAGCAGTTCACGACGTCGGGCGTCGCGATCCTCACAATCCATTGATATTCATCACGGATCCGGATCCCTTGATAAAACCAGACTGCACGTTGCTTGCACGATCATTCGACAACGTAGGAAGCCTTTCGAATCTGCCATTCGAAAGTAATCTCAAGCTCGATAGTGACGCAATGAAAGCGCTAACACATTTCGAAATCTGTTCGATGTAGAGCTTGAAACGAGGTCATATAAGCATGTCCATCATAGCCGGCTTTCCCATATCCTGCTCCGATCAGATTGACGTGATTAGGCTATTTACAGATTTCAAGAAGACGAGCGATTCAGCCATATCTGGCACCCTAAAGGAGCAAACACCCCGCCTTGGGGACTCACTTAAAGAACGGCCGGGGCCTGGTGCCGGGCGGAGACCGCCGGAGACGGATTGGTAAGGCAGCACAGTGCCTCATCGCATATGTTTAACCCGAATGGCTTCCAGGAATCGACTTGCACAATTGAAAACTTCGCCCTTCTTGGTCGATAGGTAATTCGGAGGTATGCGATCTCTCGTGCACCAGGAAATCATCCCAATACGATACGCTACACGTCAGCCTATTCTTGCGGTCGACGAAACGGTTCTCGGCTACAAGCTTTTCTTCCGCACGGATGTAGCATCCCATTTCTCTCGAGTCCAGGAAGAACCAAGTTCGCAAGCGGCAATTGACATGTCAAGTATGATTGGGCTCGACACTCTTTGCGACAATCGCCTTGCGTTCATTGAATGTGACCGCAATATTCTCTTGAACCGTTCCCTGGCCTTCCTTCCACCTCAACGAGTTGTCGTAGAGCTCGCGCAGAACCTAGCAATAGATGACGCTGTTTACGAAGCCTGCTGCGACCTCAAGAATGCCGGGTACAAGATCGCCCTTGACGATTTCACACGAGACGATCAGAGGCAATCTCTTGTTCACTTGGCTGACTTCCTGAAATTCGATATAAGCCGTCCCGGTTGGCAGGAAATCGTTGCGGTATTCCGAGCTGAGCACTGGGAAAGCACTGATCTCATTGCAGAACATGTAGAGAGCCGCGAAGAATTCGAATTCGCACGCCGAGCTGGTTTCCAGTTCTTTCAGGGTTTCTTCTTTCGCAAGCCGGAATCGATGCGTGCGCGCAATGCTCTCACGAATCGGGGGGTTTACCTGCGCCTTATTCGAGCGGTATCCGATCCCGATTTTAGCTGGGACGAGGTGGAAGAACTCATTAAGAGCGATGCAGCCCTCTACTATCGAATGTTACGGTTTGTCAATTCAGCTGCATTTCCCGTCCGCTGCGAGGTTAAATCCATTCGCCAAGCGCTGCTGCTACTCGGCGACGAAGATGTGCGCCGTTGGTGTCGCCTCGCAGGAATGTTCGAAATGTCTCAAGGCAGGCGCTCTGAGCTCATCTTGACAACTCTTGTCCGCGCACGCTTTTGTGAACTCATTGGAGACAGATTTGAGCACCGCGAGGCAGATCTGTTCCTGCTCGGCATGCTCTCGCTTATGGACGCGATCCTTGAGATACCCATGTCTGCTGTGATTGACGGTCTTCCTGTCGATGACGACTCACGGGTTCTTTTGCTCGAACATAAGGGCGAACTTTACCCCCTCTACGATCTCATCACCGCTCTTGAAGGCGGAGCCTGGGAAGGCGTAGTCACGTCATGCGCCCTACTCGGGCTGAACGAATCCGATGCTGCCGAATGCTATTCGAGCGCGATTGATTGGGCACAATCACTCACTGCGGTCGCAAAGGATTTGCAGTAAAACATGATGGCGCCACATCATGGCGATGTCCTAACCGGGTTCAAACGAGTCTTACGAGGCAAGAGGAGCCCACTCATTCGTCAATGAACCTCGTGCGCCCGGATTGTGCTCTGGGAGAAACCGAGTCAATGCATGGCAGGCGCCCACGATCGAACTGAACAGCCCGCAATGAATCACCCTCATCCCAGCGGGCCAGGGCTTGCGGCCCTCAGGGGACCTACTCAGACCCAATCTCATTCATAATGGCGTATGAAAGTCGATGAAGTGGCACGACACGATGCGCGGCGCCAAGGCGGATCGCCTCCCTGGGCATTCCGAAGACAACGCAGCTTGCTTCATCCTGAGCAATTGTTCGGGCACCGGCATTCTTCATCGAAAGCAAGCCGTTGGCACCGTCAGCCCCCATGCCGGTAAGAATGGCGCCAACCGCCTTCGCGCCTGCGCATTCGGCTACCGAACTGAAAAGGACATCTACCGATGGTCTCTGGTAGCAGACACGCGGACCAGTCTTAACCTCCACACAGTATCCGTTGGTCCCCGCTCTTAGAAGCATGTGAAAGTCTCCGGGAGCGACCAATGCCATCCCTGGCACGACTAGATCTCCGTCTGAAGCCTCTTTCACTGTCATGGGACAGACCTGATTGAGCCGTTCTGCAAAGGTGCGTGAAAACACTGGTGGAATGTGCTGTGCGATGACGATTCCCGGCCCATTGGACGGCAGACGCATTAGCACTTCCTCGATCGCTTCAGTTCCGCCGGTAGATGCACCGATTGCGATGACGGTGCCGGCAGGGAAACTTTGGCGTTGATTTGGTCGTTCTTTAGCTGCAATCGGCTCAACCTCCACGATTGCCCGGGTTGCTCTCACCCTGGCGGCTGCCGCAGCGCGTATCTTGGACGCCAGGCTCTTTCGCAGTTCCCCGACCGAATAAGGGCCACCTGGTTTTGCCAGAACTTCTACGGCTCCGATCCGGAGCGCGTCCAGTGTCGCTCTGCAGGACGCCTGGCCGAGCGAACTGATGATGATGACCGGTAAAGGATGGAATTGCATCAGTTTCTTGAGAAACGTGAGGCCATCCATCCTCGGCATCTCGATGTCTAAAGTCAGCACATCTGGATTAAGCGCGAGGATCTTATCGCGTGCAATAAATGGATCGGGCGCAGTCCCTACTACTTCCAGATCGGTTTCCTCGGCAATTGCATCTGTCAGCACTTTTCTCACAATTGCCGAGTCATCGACGACCAGAACCTTGATCTTGCGATTGACGGTCACGCGCTTTGCTCCACGGCCAGCCAAACCTGCAGAGAGCCTTCCTCGGCCTGGAATTCTCTACGAATGACGCAATCCCGAGGTACATCTTCTCCCACCGGTTGTAACTCTGGTTTCGACAATTCAAATCTGCCATCCTTTTCAAGGCGGCTCAGAAATGAGCCACACATCATGTTCGCCAGTTCGCAAAGCACTTCGCCGCCCTGACTCTGGCTGATTGAGCTCTCGTCTTCTCCTAAGAAGCTTGCGGACAGCTTTTGCACTGTTTCAGGTTTTGTCCGAATACCGAATTCTCCCGATGGCGTCCCACGAAACGAAAGCCGGGCAGCAACCAACGAAATTTCGCCGTCTAAGTTCGACGCATCTTCATCAAAGACCCCGGTGAAGAACATGTTTTCGAGAACTTCGCCGACTGATTCGGAAAGAAGCTGAACGAACTTATCGTCACGCATGACAGACTCCCAGAACCTTTTCGACTTCTTCTCTCAATGTTTCGGGAAGAAAAGGTTTCTTGACATATCCTTTGGCTCCCAGGGAAAGCATCTGCCTTACGCGGCCTTCTGTATTGTCTGTAGAGACGACAATCACAGGAATGGAGCGAAAGGCATCAATGGAACTCATGTTGCGCACAAAGTTCTCGCCGTCCATCACCGGCATGTTGATGTCGGTCAATACAACATCGACCCATTCCCGGCCCAGGACAGCAAGCGCTGCCTCTCCGTTTTCAGCCTGAGAGCATGTTCCAATCTCCAAGCCAGAGAGGTCCAGAACCCGTCGCACAAACGTGCGCATTGCCGGCGAGTCATCAACAATCAATACGTTGTATGCCATTCAGAAACTCCTTCCTGAGGCGTTGCAGGCAGGCAACAGATCCTGCTTCTCGCCTGCTCCATGCAATGAGACACGCCCGGTACCTACTTCCAGTCGAACTGTTCTCGACATAGTCCCTCCTACGTCCTCGGCTTGCAGGATTACACCGGCCTTCCAAAAAATCTTGCGCATCGCCAGACAATTGCGCTTCCCAATATTGAATACGCCGCTCTCATCCATCATTTGCGCTCCGCCGGCGACCGCCACAATGAGGCGGCGCTTTTCGGCACCTTTGGAATAGGCGCTATGGAAGAGCAGTGGGATCCCTGTATCGGCGAACATGAATGGTTTGCTCTGAGCCTTTTCGCGATCAATACCCGACTCAGGCAACATGAAATGAAGCAAGCCGCCGACTCGCGCGATTGGATCATGAATCATGACCGCGACACATGAACCTAGCGCATAGGTCACGAGCACACTCTCTGGGTTGTCCGTGACTTTGCAATCTCCAATACCAACGATCAGGGGATTTACCGTCATCTATAGCAGCCTCCCGGGTGATCCGTCTCACCGGATGACGACTTTCGGTAGATGGCTGCGCGGACATATTGCAGAGGGTGTTTGATGCCGTTCAGGCTCTCTGAGTGTCCCGTAAATAAATACCCTCCAGGTTCAAGGCAGCCCGCTAATCGATTCACCAGTCCTTCTTGTGTCGACTTGTCGAAGTAGATCATGACATTGCGACAGAAGATCACACAGAACGGACCTAGGTGGGACAGACTCTCCATCAGGTTCACCCTTGCAAACTCGACAGTGGCGCGAACGTGAGGCTTGAGTCGATATAGCCCTTTCGACTCTCCATCGCCGCGCAACAGAAACGGACGAAGCTGCTGCATTGGAATTCCTTCGAATCGCTCCGCCGGATAGACGGCTTGCTGAGCTTTCTTCAGTGCCTTACTGGAGATGTCACTCGCTAGAATGCGAAGTTTCGGCAAACCCGTTTCTCCCCATTCCTCCAGGATTGACGCCGCAATCGAATAAGGCTCCTCCCCGGTGGAACAAGCCGCGCTCCAAATTGCGATTCGCTCTCGGTCTCGGAGTTGCGGAAGGACCTTTTCGCGAAGAAACTCGAAATGTATCCGTTCACGAAAGAAACTGGTATGGTTTGTTGTGAGCGCATCAATGAGAGTAACGAGGGCCTCGCCAGTGGCGTCTTCAACAACGTGCCGGTAGTACTGTTGAAATGAATTGAGGTTCAGTTCCCGTATTTTCTTCCCGAGTCGAGCAGAGACCAGGGTTTCCTTGCCCTCTCGCAAACTCAATCCAAACTTTTCGTACGCCAGGTTTCTGATCTGATCGAACTCCCGGGTTGTCAGAGGTCGGATTTCCCCAACTGCCTCACCGAAATTACTCATGAACGGCCCCCGGGGAGACGCCATCCATATCGAGAATCAGGCCGACGCGGCCGTCGCCAAGAATGGCCCCACCTGCGATTCCGGGGATATTCTTCAGGCCTTCGCCCAGACTTTTAATGACCACTTCCTGCTTTCCGATTAAATCGTCCACGAGAAGACAGAAATGCTGGTCCTGACATTCCGCTACTACAAGCAGTCCGTCCTGCACCTCCTCGCTCCGAGGCCGGATATTGAACCTGCGGTGAAGCCGCACGATGGGCAGTAGACGACCACGGACCATCGCCACCTCATTCCTTCGTTCGACGGTGGACAGCATTTCGGAGGTTGGGCGGAACATCTCCTTCACTGCAAAGACAGGAACAATATAGCGATGGTCCCCAACAACGACGACGAGTCCCTCGATGATTGCCAGGGTAAGTGGAAGCTTGATCAAGAAAGTTGTTCCCTCACCTGGCGCTGTTTGAATCTCGATCCGCCCCCGGAGTTTCTGGATACTCCCTCGAACTACATCCATCCCTACCCCCCGGCCGGAGATGTCGGTGACTTGATCGGCGGTCGAGAAACCAGGTTCGAATATCAGATGGTAGATTTCGTTCTCAGTGAGTTGCTCGTTTTCCTGAATGAGGCCGTTTTGCCTCGCCTTTTTGAGGATCTTTTCGCGGTTCAGTCCCCGCCCATCATCCCGTACCTCGACGACGATCTGACCTCCCTGGTGATAGGCGGCAAGTCGGACCCGTGCCCTGGGATTCTTCCCTGCCGCCTGTCGTTCCGCGGGGGGTTCGATTCCATGGTCGATGGCATTACGAACCATGTGCATGAGAGGATCTGCCAGCTCTTCTGCTATGGTCTTGTCGACTTCTGTATCTTCGCCGCTGGTTTCCAGTTCGACCTCTTTGCCGGCTCGGCGCGAAAGATCACGTACCAACCTCGCCGTCCTTTGAAAAAGTTGACCCACCGGGAGCATTCGCATGCCCATGGTCGTACGCTGGACTTCGTTCGTGATACGCGCAAGCTGCGAGAGATCGCGCTGCAGACGTGCGTCTTGAACTGACGTCAGTTGGCGGTTGTGACGAATTAGCGATTGTGCGATGACCATCTCGCCGACCATGTCCATCAGATGATCGAGCTTTCCAGTGTCCACACGAACCGAGAAGTTCTCCTGGGATTTGCCTGACTTCCCTTCTGTTTTTGGTGTGCTGGCCGGAGATTCCACAGAAGCACCTGGCTTCTGGCCTTGCGCAGCGGCAGTCTCATGCTTTGCGGGAGCGCTGGCCGGCTTCTCGATAGCTGCACTCGGCTTCACACCCCGCGCCTGCTCTTCCAGTCCTTGCCCAGAGGCGCTCTCGCTTTCGATGGTGTAGCTAACCGGAGTCTCGTCAGCTGCGCTCGACTTCGTACTCTCCGCCTGCGCTGCCTGCCCTTGCGTAGAGGCTGCCTCTCTCTTTAGGGGATCGCTATTCATTGCCTCTCGAATCTTTGCGAGAAGACCGTCGTAATCTGAGATGACTCGAGAGGATTTGTTAGCCAACGCCTGATCAACGCCTGCAATCGCTTCCTTTAGATAATCTGCACCACCCAAAACAATATCTACAATTGCCGGCGTTATGGATAGTGTTCCATTGCGCGCAAGATCGAGCAGCGTTTCAACTTCGTGCGCAACGCACTGAATATCTTCGAATTCGAGAAAACCGGCCAGACCTTTGATGGTGTGGAAGGCACGAAATACTGAATGAATTGCAGGAAGATCAGTGGTGTTTTGTTCGAGAACAAGCATCTGTGACTCGATCGACATCAGATGGTCTCGCGCTTCGACGACAAAATCTCCAACCAGTTCAATGTCCTGCGCGAGAGGCGCAACTCGCGGCCCAGGGTGAGGCACATTCGTCCCACTGGTTTGATTCATGTCAGGTTGTTGTTGAGTGCTCAATTCGATCACTTCCTGAAGTCGGATAATTTCAGCTTCAACCAGTTTTTCAAGCTCTGGTCCGGGAGGGAGACCATTCCGCAGGCCGGACCCGCTCGAGGTTAAGGGACTTTCCACGGAACCGATCGTCTTACCTACTTGTTCACAAAACCTGGTCAAGTCGTCGATAAGCTCGCTTGTTGCGCCTTGAAGTGCTAACCGCGTCGCGAGACCGTCCGCACGCACTCGCAGGTCATCAAGCATCGACTGAGCTTGCCTCTCCGAAACAGACATGACTTTTCTCCGGGCCTAAACCGTCACGATTGGTGGCCATGCGGGCCAGGATGTATCAGGCGCATCCCGGCCGTTTGGCCGATTCGAATTCCTCAGAATTCGTGAAATTCAGGCTCCAGTGGGAACGATTTTGCAGCCTTCCCTGTGGAAGCGAATTCATGAGACTTCCGCGTCGAAACTGTTCGCGTTGAAGCACTGTCCCAGGACTTGCGAACCTGGTTCGATGAGGTGGACCGCAAGGCGATACGGTGCCCGATCGACGCGCTCTCCCCGCTGACGAGTGCGCTCAGCCGGCCAACAACATCCTTCAATGTCTCAGACTGCGCAGTCAGTTCTTCGGCCGCCGAGGCACTCTCTTCTGCATTCGAGGCCGTCTTCTGTGTGACCTGCTCCATCTGCCCGATCGCCTTAACAATCTGCTCAATACCTCGAGCCTGTTCCTGGCTTCCAAGACTCACTTCATCCACCAAGGTTTTGATCGTTCCAGCCTCCGAAGTGAGCGCCTGGATCGCAGTGGCGACCTGATCAACCTTCATCTTGCCATCGTCAGACTTGGAGATCGACTCCTCAATCAGCGACGCCGTGTCCTTCGCTGCCTGAGCAGCACGCTGAGCCAGGTTCCGAACCTCGTCGGCGACGACCGCGAATCCCATACCCGCTTCCCCTGCGCGCGCTGCTTCAACCGCCGCATTCAGAGCCAGAATGTTCGTCTGGAACGCGATCTCGTCGATCGTCTTGATAATCTTTGAGATCTTACCGCTCTGCGCATTGATCTCGCCCATCGCCAGAACTGTCTGCTGGAGCGCTTCATTCGTCTCGAGGAACTTATGCTGAGAGGAGGAGACGAGATCCGCAGCTGAACGGCTGTTATCCGTGTTTTTCCGTGCCATCGAATTGATTTCTTCGCTCGATGCCGAAGTTTCCTCGAGAGAGGCCGCCTGTTCCGACGAGCCCTGTGCCAGAGACTGGCTCGAAGATGAAACCTGGGCAGCAGCACTCGCCACCTGATCGGCGCCCTCTGTCAATTCATTGATAGCGCGCGTCAGAACCGAGTTCACGCTCCGCGTAATAAAGAACGCGAGGAAACATCCTGTTAGAACACTCACAACCAGCAAAGAAATAGCCCACATCCGTGCGCGTGAAACTGTCGAGGTGGCGTTGTCGGCGTTCTTGTCGCCGTTGCTCTTGTTCCACTCGACCAGTCCATGGACATCAGCGAGGACAGCATGATGGACGGGGTCAATGTCCGCATAGTACTTCGCCACTGCTTCTTCGGTCTTACCTGCATTGGCAAGTGGTTGAACACCCGCCCACGCTTCAATCAACCGGTCAAAACCGGGCTTGATCTTTTCGAATTGTTGACGGTCCTCTGTGGTGGTAATCGTCTTCTCGTAGGCGGTCATCTGATCCTGAAAGGACTGTCCCGCCTTCTCAATATCGCCTTTGATCTGCACTCTCTTTGCCGGATCAGAAGTTCCGATATACTTCCAGAAATTGCCGCGAAGCGTTTGAAGGTCCACTTCCAGAATAGAAATTCGGTACACTCCCGGCAGCGAATCCGTTGTAACACTTTGGAGGTTCGTATTAATGCTGCTGACGTTTACGAGAGATATTACGCTTAGGGCCACGCATAGGAATACCAGAGCGCCAAAACCAAAACTGATTTTCTTTCCGACCGTCCAATTCGTCACGTTCTTTCTCCTCTATGTCTATGTCACTGCGCCAACGCGCTAAGATTGAGTAACTCTCGACTACCGAGCACCTGATCGATATCTAAAAGGATCTTGACCTTGCCCTTGACTTTCGCCATTCCGAGTAGATAGGAAGAATCGGAGCTGCCTCCGAAATTCGGCGTATCTTCGATGTCTGCTGATGCCAGACTCAATACCTCCGCGACACCGTCAACCACGATGCCCATCTGAATCTCTCCGGATTCCCGGCTGACCTGAACAACGATGATGCAAGTACGCTGAGTGTATTCGACCTCGGACAAGCCAAACTTGAGGCGAAGATCAATCACCGGAATAACCTTGCCACGAAGGTTGAATACACCCTTGACATACACGGGTGTTTGCGGAACCTCCGTGATGTCCTGAACACCCATAATCTCCCGAACTTTCAGGACACGGATCCCGAACTCTTCGTTATCGAGCTGGAATACAAGATATTTGCCCGATCTCTCATCAACGCTCGCGACCTGCGGGCTCTTCTCCACAGACGCCAGATGCATCGTTTGCATTGTTGTCTCTCCCTTTGATTTAGCCGTTCGTGAACTTCTAATTCATCCGTGAGGTGCAGCCTGCATCTGACAACCGTTGTGAACACTCGATCAGATGTACCATCAATAATTTCTCTAGACAATCCGGGCTTGTGCGAGCAACGGTCTATGCCGGCGGCCTGATCAAGTCGGCCACTGCGTGCCTCTTAACTATCGACCCAATGGGGCAGAATTTCAGCGCTTTCAACTGCTACCTTTATTTCCTTCCGTTACGAGAGATGGTTTGGCAGTTTTCTGCTTACCTGACCGGCCCAGTGCGCCTTCATTACCAGTTCCAAGGGTTGTAACTCCGACCCACGGCAGCCGATAAGTGACAAACGAGTCTGGCCTTTCTTTCTGGCTAGACCGATGCTCGGTGCCTGGTTTCTGGCAGCGAAACGAGACGGGTGGAAGAACCATGCTTGCAATTGGCGGAATTCTCTTCGTTTTTATCTGCGTGGTAGCAGGGTTTCTTATCGAAAGCGGGAAATTGGGGGTACTCGTTCAGCCCGCCGAAGTCCTGATCATTGCAGGTGCAGCGCTGGGGACCCTTCTCGCGGCAAACCCGATGCATGTCTTGAAACAGATGGCCGGCCGTTTGGCTGAGATCTGGAAGGGCACACCATTTTCACGCCAACGATATATTGATACTCTCAAGATGCTCTTTGACCTTCTTACAAAATCAAGGAAAGAAGGGGCTATTGCGATCGAATCGGATATTGAAGAACCCAAGAATAGCCCAATCCTGTCACGTCATAAAGCGTTCCTCGCAGATCACCATGCTCTTAATTTTGTTTGCGATACGCTCCGCATGGCGATTACCGGCGGGGTGGCTGCATTTGATCTCGATCAGATGATGGAGCTGGACATGGATGTCCACCAGCAAACGATCCATCAACCAGTCTTGGCGCTAACTACAGTCGCAGATTCACTTCCCGGCCTTGGGATCGTAGCAGCGGTCCTGGGCGTCGTCATCACCATGGGCGCTCTCGGGGGACCTCCCGAGTTGATTGGACATAAGGTTGCAGCAGCACTTGTTGGGACCTTTCTCGGCATCTTACTCTGTTATGGGATGGTTGGACCACTTGCGTCCAATCTGAGCAAGTGCGTCGAGGAAGAGCACTGCTACTACCACGTTCTGCGCGTGGTGCTGATTGCTTACATAAAAGGAACTTCGCCAACGATGGCGGTGGAAATGGGCCGACGGGCAATTCCAGCACATTCGCGCCCCACTTTTTCCGAACTTGAGAAAGCTTGCAGGCAGAAGGTTGTAGAAGTGAAGCCTGACAACGCACGTGCAAAATAGGGGACAAGGTCGCTTTGGATAAACATCCGGTCATTATCATCAAGAGGAAGAAGGGCGGTCACCATGGTCACCACGGTGGCGCCTGGAAGGTGGCATACGCAGACTTTGTCACCGCCATGATGGCCCTCTTTATAGTGCTTTGGCTCATGAACACCAACAAGGCCATCCAGGTGGCGGTGGGCGGGTACTTTCGCGACCCATATGGTTCAGCAAGAAAGGTTGGCCATGACATAGGCGCCGGAGAACTCCTCACACCTAAGGAGAACCTCGAGAAGATCAAAGATCAGATCCTGAAGGCGATGCAGGCAATGCCAGGCTTTGACAAGCTGAAGAGCCAGATTGAAATCACCGTCACCAACGAGGGGCTCCGTATCGAGCTTCTTGAGAATCCCTCCGGAACGTTCTTCGAAAACGGTAAGGCGGAGCCAACTGAAGTTCTTCAGGAAGTGCTTAAGATCCTTTCGGCACAGGCTGGCAAACTACCGAACCCGATCTCGATCGAAGGGCACACGGATTCACGGCCGTATTCGGACTCACGAACCTATGGCAACTGGGAGCTGTCAACAGATCGTGCCAATGCGGCTCGGCGATTGATGGAGGAGAGTGGACTCCGGCCCGGGCAGGTGACGCAGGTTCGAGGCTATGCAGATCGGAAACTGCGGAAACCTCAGAATCCGGAAGATGCATCGAATCGCCGGATTTCTGTCCTGATTCAGTATCTGCCGGTTGTCAAGGATCCCGCACCGATCATTACTGCGGGTGAGCTGCCAGCGACCTCCGCATACTCCAATACGGCTTCCTCCTCCGAGACGGGAGCACTAACCTCGCCTGGCACCGCCACTCAGCACTAGTCCTGTTGTCCTGCAAGGAACTCTTCATCGATATTGACCCGGCAACGTCCGCAACAACACGATTAGTTAGCAAGGCCTGCCACAGTGTGAATCGATGCCCTCGTGCGTCCTCCATTCCGATTGACTCGGACAATGTGGATTTGTGATTTCCATGGGAATGGCCATGGCCGTACTGTTCGACAGCTTGGTTCGGATACATGTCGCAGCACAGACAAACTGTGCCAGCTTGACTGCGCCAGGCGACGCGCGACAGTCTTGGCGGAGTGCCCCCGATGGCTGACGCATTCAGTATCATCAGGGGATCATCATCCCTGCCGAAGATGACAACACATCCCTCACCAGCTGGCTTCCCGTCTGCTTCCTGGCGAAAGAAGGCGAACGAACCGGATTGAACTCGTGGTCACGGAAAGACCATCCTCTTAAGCACTTCGAAGCCGGTGCTTTCGGCAGCATTTCACACCGAGACGTGCCAGGTCCCTTGCAGGGAAGATCCTTCAGCCGTCAGAAACGTGTGGCTGCGAGAATTGATGGCTACGATCGAAATCGCTCATTGAACAGATTCTAGTAGTGAATCGTGTAACGAAAAGGTGAGATCCGAATGATCGGATGGAGGCCGCCGGCAGCTTCTTCAACTAGCCTCACGCCATGACGGATTCTGCGTCCTGCGAGGGTAGCGCCCCGGAAGGACTGCGAGCTAGAGGAGATCCTGCTAGCTCGCCGGGGTGAGCGATGGCTAGGGTTACGAGAGGATGAAAAACTTTCCACCGGCGTAGCCTTCGATTTCAACCTCGAAATAGCTCCGATGCAGCGGACTATTGACCGCCTGTTCCGCTTCGGGGCCCAGGTACAACGGGCTGGTTGCCATCGACCTGAACACCGCACGGCCTTCACTTGCGACGACAGCCGAAGCGACATTAAAGACTTCGTTCATTGCATCGCGTAGCAATTCCTCGATCGGGTTTGCCGTCAGATGTGACTTCACTTCCGCATCGGGCAAGCCCACCATCGCGCCTGCAAAGGATCCAAGTAAACTGAGATCCGCTTTGACCACCAAAGCCTTGTTACCTGGAAACACTTCGTACACGCCGAATACCTGGCGAACTTTGTTCTCCAAAAACGACTTCGCCTGCACAAACGAGACATTTCGATTGATCAGGTTGCTGAAGTGGCGAGACAGAGCATGTGCTGTAGGTTCAGACATCGCTTTAGACTACCCCAAGAAGGGACTCAGCGCCTCTTGTACGTCATCTGGAGTAAAGGGTTTGGTCAGGAGAAAGCTTGCGCCCGACTCCATGGCCAGATTTCGCATTTCGGCAGATGTTTCCGAAGTGACGAACCCAAAGGGAACCTTGTTTTCATTGGCCCTTAAGTGCTTCAGAAAATCGATCCCGGACATCTCGGGCATATTCCAATCTGAAAGAATCAGCTTTGGCAGCCCGCCACGAAGCTTTTCGAGCGCCTGGCATCCGTTCTCAGCCTCTGCAACCTCCAAGCTGCGATATCCAGCCTGCTTAATCGCCCTCTGAAGAATAATACGCATTGTCCTACTATCATCCACCACAAGAATATCCATCCTGGACCTCCTTCCTCGTTAAACCGGCCTCTTTCCGTCTCAAACGGAGCCGTTAGTTGAGACTACATCGTGACGTTTTGGCCTATTCTTGAGGCTTGCTTTGTGGATTCCTTGTTGTCTTTAGACAGGACGGTGATCCAACAGCACCCACCCTCAAATTCGAATGCGATTCGATCGTGAACAACGGAACCGCACACGTTGACCTGATAGTCATTCCCATGAATCACCGAAGGCATCGAAAGACGAACATCCGTTCCCATCGTCGCCTTCAGGTTTCCGCCGATCATGTTCGCCAATTCACCCATTGCATCCCGAACGTCGTCATCAAACGACTCCGGCGGATCCACAGCCAAGAGCTTGCCGGCCAGAAATGACGCATCCTTGAGGCCGCATTCGACAGATACGGCTCCATTCCAAGCGCCTTCAAGAAAGACAGATGAAGTCACCCGATTGCCTTGAGGCAAACCTGCGCCTTGTGCCGGCCGCGCCTCGAGATCGATCATCGTTGAAAAAATTGTCTGGACCACCTCGACGACGGTCTCGACTGAGAGATCAATATTCATCCTGAACCCCTTAGAAATTCCAGAGTGCGAGCCAGTCACAGGCGATCCACATTGCCATAAAACAAAGTCCTGCAGTGTCCCAGGCTTCGCTTGGTGCATCTCAGAAATGGCGCCTAAGATCGCGGCTTTTTCGCATATTTCGCTTCCATAAATCCTATTGAGCGAAGTGATTGATCTATCGTCACAAATGGCTGTCTTGTTCAAAGATTGTGTTACCACCGTTTGTGGTAGTGACGGGCCCCATTCGCGTCAGGAAGCGTGAAGCATCAGTGAATGTTAGACAGGCTCGAACCATTACCCGAAAGAACCACCACATCGACTCTGCGGTTGGCCCGGCGCCCTTCGGGTGTGTCATTGCTGGCTACGGCATGATATTCACCGTAGGCAGCGATCGAGATCAGGCGCGGATTCACCGCAGAATCTCTCAGCAGAAGACTCGCCACTTCCATAGCTCGAGCCGCGGAAAGATCCCAGTTCGATTTGAAAACCGCGTTGTGAATGGGTGTGTTATCTGTGTGACCCTCGATCCGCATAGAGAGCCCATAATGCACAAGGACCAACGCCAGCTTTCGAACCTTCTCTTGCGCACCGGGCAGAGGTTTTGCCTCCCCGGAGTTGAAGAAACCGACCTCGCGAAGGCTGATAACAAAACCCTCCGGCGTCTCCTGAATTGCCACTTCTCGGTTTTCAATTTCTCTCCCGAACGCCCTTTCGATCTCTCGTCGGAGATCCTCCATATCCACCGTGACAGGGGGCGGCCAGGAGGAAACACCGGTCGTCCCTTCGCGCACCGTCTCCCCATGTTCAATCGACAGTGCACTTGCTCCTTGATCACTGGCGTGAGTGAACGCCCCCATCTCTTCAAGGCCGTTGCGAACGGAGGATGACACTCGCTCCACAGACTTGCGATCATGGTAGGCAGACGCAAACAGCACCACAAAAAGCGCAAAGAGAAGGGTTACAAGGTCGGAATAGGAAACGAGCCAACGGTCCAGGTGTTGCTTCTCTTCCCTCCATGCTTTCCTCCTCATATGGCGACCTTTTCTGTTTTGGACCTAAGCGATTCGACGAGATAGGGAGTTAGCCTCTTCTCGACAATTCTTGGACTCGCCCTCTCAGCGATCGCGACAACTCCCTCGAGCATCAACTCCCTCAGAACCTGTCTGCGGCGCGCCATCATTCTCAATCTTCCCGCACAAGGCAACAGAAATAAATTGGCGAGGCCAACTCCGTAGATTGTGGCAACAAACGCTACGGCGATGCCCTGACCAACCTCGCTGATATTCTCCAATCGCTGCATCACCTGGATCAGGCCGATAACAGCGCCCAAGATGCCAATTGTCGGAGAGAATCCGCCGGCCGCCTCGAAGACTTTTGGGGCTTCAGAATCCCGTTCGGCTTCAATGTCCATTTCGAGTTCCATTTGTTGGCGAAGATCCAAAACGGAGGCTCCGTCCACGGCAAGCATCAGCGCCTTCCTCAAAAATGAATCATTGATGGATTCGAGTTCGTCATCGAGCGTAACGATTCCGTTACGGAGCGATCGAAGTGAATAGCCTCGCAGCATCTCGATCAGTTCGGGTGCTGGATCATGCTCTCCCATGAAAATGCCTCGAAGCTGTCTCCCAGCTTCCAAGACGACCTTAGGTGGAAACTGCACCAGAACAGCTCCCAGGGTTCCACCAAAGACGATAAGGGCGGCTGTCGGTTGCATGATTTGCCCGACTTTACCACCCTCTAAGTGAAGCCCAAGTGCGATTCCGAATGCTCCGAGGCTCAACCCGAAGATCGCGCCCCGATTCACACGCAACACCCTTCCCACAACTGTATGGTGCTTTTCGGATTGATCGGAAGCCTCGATGACAGAACACCATCAACAACGCTGCAGGTTGAAATGCACGATCTCCTCTCAAGTCCGGAAAGCTGGAGGATATAGTCAAGTTGAATTGCGGTGAAGGGTTTGGGCAAGAAGAAATCTGCACCCGCAATTGCCGCACTCTGCCGTTCAGCCTTGGATAGCTCCTGCAGTCCCACAACGACAATTACGGCATTCCGTGACGCCTCACTTCGACAGGACCTTAGGAACTTCAGGAGCTCAGGATTACAGGTAGCCTCCTCAGTCAGGATCAAATCCGGTGATGCAAACCGGATCTGCTCGAGCGCCGTCTCATCCGCTCCCGACTCCATCACTGCGAATCCTCTTTCTTCACTAAGGTGCCGAAGAACACTCCTCATTAGTCTCGACTTGTTAACGATAAGCGCTCTCATGGTTTTCTCCGCCCAACTCCTATTTAGAACATCTACAAGACTTGTCCTGAAACGAGCTCTTTACTCGATGGCCCAGTTGTCAGTTCAAACCGAAAGCGACAACGGGATTCTTTCGGAGTCTGCATCGACAAAGCCGCGAGCAAGTTCTCCTTTTCTCGGCTCGGCTTGTACTTCTGTGACGGACGATTGCTCTGGAACATCGAGCTGCTGCCATGAAGTTCTTATGTGCAGAATCGTATCGGCCTGCTCTTCGAGAAGCTTCGGAGACTTCTTCATCGAAGCCTCGATCATTTTGGCGCGAATATAGGAGTAAAGTCTTCCCAGTTGTTCCGCAGGCTCGCCGCCGTTCTGCCGATCCACCCAATTCTCAAGCTGGCCGACAATAAGAAGTGCGTGATTAAGTTCCCTGCATCGAGTCTCAATATCATTTTCGTGCAGTGCTGTGGCCGCTCTTCGCAGATCAGCGACCAGTCGATCGAACAACGCAAGCATCAAGCCGATTGAGGTGGCTCCATTGATAGCGCAATTCCGATATGTTATGTCCCTAATCATTTTTTGGTTCACCTTATCCGCCGCTCTTGCCGCTACTCTGGAATCCAAGCAGTGCGTTCAGTTGCTGCATCGTCTGGTTCATCGATTGCAACGCACTTTCTGCCTTGCTGTATTCCGCATTGAGAATCGTTTGCTGACTCGCGATATATCCCGTTTCAAAATCGCTAATCTGCTGCGTCAGTGCCGCATTCTGCGCGCTTATGCTCTTCAAATCGACCTGAAATGCACCGTTCGCGGGATTCGTATAGCTATTCAGAGCTCCACTGAAGGTATTAGCAAACCCATTCAAGGCCTGTCCCTGAAAGAAGTTCTGTGCATCCGACGAGTCGTTTACAAGAGCGTTATCCAATGTTGTGGTGTCGACGGAGAGCGAGCCGTCGTTATTCATCGAGATTCCGAGGTCCGCAAGAGTCGATACCGAAGTGGTGGTACCTGATGCGGGCGTGCTGACGTACCCGAGAGCCTGCTCCATGGCATTCTGCAAATTGCGAATCGTCGGATCGGATGCCAGAACTCCCTGAGAATTCGTCGCTGTGCCCGAGGCATTTGCGCTTGTGGTTACGGCAAACTGCGTGTTCACCAGCCCGATCGCGGTGTTGTAATCCGAGACGAACTGATTCACAGCTTGCGAAACAGCACTGGCATTCGATGCAACTGTCAGATTGACGGCTGTTCCCTGGGTCGCTCCTAGCAAATCAATGGTGACTCCGGGAATCGCTCCGGTCAGCGTGTTCGTGGCGCTCTGAACCGGGACACCATCGAGCGTTATGGATGCATCTTTCGCCGCACTGGCTTGGGTAAAGCTGAGAGCGGGCTCATTGACGGTAAACGAAGTGGTACCGTCGTTGCTCGTAAGCGTGAGATTGGTTCCGTTCGAGTTACTGTCGGCCGCGGCAGTTACATTGAGAGTTGCGGCCCCATTCGTAGTGGCACTCGTGTTATAAGCGCTCACTGCATTGTTGATTGCATCCGCCAGCTGCGCATAGGTTTCGCCGCTCGTAGTTGCAACCGTAACCGAGGCGCTGCCGCTTGTAATAACCACGTTGTTCGCACCAAGCGATGCGCCGGCTGGAATACTCGGCGCAGTCCATGAGGTGCCGGAGAAATTCTGAGATGTCACAGCGAAATCCGATGCAGCGCCGGTGGCGTTGGAAACAATCGCGAGCCTGGATCCTGTCGAGTCGGTAACTACCGTAGCAGTCAATCCAAGGTTGGCCGCGTTGACAGCTGTTGCAAGATCGTTAAGGTTGTCGCCGGCGTTGCCCGTTCCAGTGGCAAAGGTCACTGAAGCGCCAGCCGCAGTTGTGATGGTAAAAGACGATGACGGAAGAGCGGACGTCGGACTCGCCTCCAGATCTGAATACCATGACGCCGTCGACGCCAGGTTATTTACGATGACACTATGGACACCCGCCGTCGTCCCGTTCGCCGCGCTTGCTTCGACATAGTTACTGTTCGAGGATGTCACCGTTCTCGCCGACAACGGTCCGCTTAAATCGTTCAGCGATTGGAGATCGTTGTAGACCGCCTCGGTTGCATTCTGAATTTGGTTCAATTCACTGCTCTGATTCGTCAAGGTGACCTGATCCGCTTGCCACACCCGTTCAGGTGCCCGATCGGCATAGAGCGCGGCCGATACGGCAGCATTCACGTCAATACCGGTCGTCGCTGAGCCCGAAACGGTGCTCAGAATATTACTCAGATCAAGAGCTGAGTTTGTCGAGGAAAGACTAGACGAGGACGCGAGCGAATTGATGGCGGATGTCGAACTCATAGGCGACTACCTGCTCGCTGGTGGCACCAGCTTAGTTTTCGGAATTAGAGAGGCCCATGAGCTTCTAATAGCCGCGGCTGCATTGGCCTGTTTTCATGGGAATGGATTGGAGGCGTCACTTCGCAATGACGCCTCCGATCCGCGTTGGTTCCAGGTTAATTACTGGACCAGCTTCAGAACTGCCTGCTGGGCCTGGTTGGACTGTTGCAGGGCAGCCATACCGGTGGACTGCAGAACGTTGTACTGCGTCATGTTGGCCACGGTCTTGCCGATGTCGGCGTTCTCGAGGGCGTTGGATGCGCTTTGGAGGTTGCTGACAGCGTTGCTTTCAACGCTCGCAGCAGCAGTAAGACGGTTGATCGAGGCGCCGATGCCGCCGCGCTGTGCTGAAACCGTATTGATTGCCGCGGTAATCAGGTTCAGCGTCGACTGCGCGTTGGCAGTGTTGGTCAGGTTGACGGTACCGCCGGTCAGACCCAGTCCAGCTGCAGAGAGTGTGTTGATGGTGGTCGAGATGGTCGTGTTTGCTGCGCCGCTGGTTACACCGTCACCCAGGTATACGTTGGCGGTGTTGTTGGCCGCAACTGCAGCCATCGGGCCGAGCACTGCGTCGTTCGACGAAACCGAAAGGCTATCGCCGGCTGTGGTGGTTTTGATCTCCAACTGGCCGCTGCCATTGATGGTGGCGGTGGCTCCAGCCGAGAGTGTACCCGCCGTAACCGCCGACGCGACGTCTGCCTGGAGAGTTGCAATGGTGTCGCCCGCCTGCGCCTGATATACAAAGGTGCCGCCGGTCTTCGAATCGCTGATTGTGGTGGTTGAACCTGCAGTCAATGCTGTGGTGGTGGCAAGGCCCTGCTGGGTCGACAGGAAATCTGTCGGCGTGTTGGAAGAGAACACGTTCTGGCCGTTAAAGTCAGTCGTGTTGCCAATCTGGTCAACTTCCGAAAGAATCGAGGCAAACTCGGTCTGCAGCGCGGTCGACTGGCTGCCCGTAATGCCACCGTTGGAGGCTTCTGTGGCCAGCGTAACTGCGCGGTTCAAGAGGTTGGTGACCTGCGAAAGCGCGCCGTCTGCGGTCTGCAGCAGGCCGATGCCGTTGTTGGCATTCTGCTGAGACTGCGTCAGGGCAGCGATGTTCGCCTGCATTCCGTTCGCGATGGAAAGTCCGGCTGCGTCGTCCGCACCGGAGTTGATCTTCATACCGGTCGAGAGCTGCGTGAGAGTCTTTTGCAGAGAAGCCTGCGTGTTGGACAGTGCATTCTCCGCCGTAAGGGAGGAGATGTTATTCAGGATCGTAAGAGACATCGTTTATGCTCCTTTTCATTGCCAACGAACGCCTGCACTCGGCTAATTTGTGTGGGGCCTTTACATCGGCGCCTATTCGTCGAGAAAGAGGTCGTCTTGGACAGCAAGACTATCGTCAGGTATTTCAGTTTATTTCAATTGAGTACTGCAGTTTTGTTTGACCCCTTGGTGCTAGTACTTTGTCTCTTTGACTTAATGATGGCGTGGCCCGGCCTAAACTCCACAAGTCATGTCTTGCAGTAGGACAGGTGCTGCTTCCTATATCGGTGGCTACCGACGGAAGAAGGCAGCTTGGCGATCGATTACTTTAGATAGTCAAGCAGAGACTGCGGAATTGCTTTGGCTGCGGCTGCAAGCACGGCATTATTAGCGAGTTCCGCCTGGGAGAGATTCGTCGCGGCCGTTGACAAACTGATCCCTACCAGAGAGTTTTGCTCGCTGATAAGGGTCACTTTTTCCTGGCTCAGGTAGCTCTCCTGTGAGTTCAGTTGGTTGATCGTGTTATCCATGGGCTCGCGAACGGCAGAAAGCGCATTAAGCGCCGATGTGATCGCAGTTACTGCCGATCCGATCTGAGATGGATTATTTGAATTAATTGCACTGATGAGCTGATTCAAGGAACCAATTACGTTGGTTCCGGTTGTTAACAGTTGGTCACCGGGTACATTCGATGCGACAGTCTGCGATTGTCCCACCTGAACAGAATTGATGGATCCGTTGCCAACGTAAGCGTATGCGTTCGGAACGCCAGTCCCTGGGGAGGCCGTCATTGTTCCCAGGACCGCATCATTGGAGCTGACCACAATGCCTGACGAAGGACTATTCGTGCCGATCTGTAATTGACCAGACGCATTAATCGTCAAAGTGGTGCCCGCAGAAAGTGTACCGGCAGCAACGGCTGCCGAAACAGCCGCCGCAAGCGTAGCTACCGTATCCCCTGCCGATGCCTTGAAAACCAGTATCTTCCCAGTGGTGGCATCACTGATCGTCGTTGTGGCCCCCGCTGTAAGCGGCGTAGTCATCGCGATTGGAGCAGCTGCCGTTCCGGTACTCGAGGTGTAAGTTGTCGAAGCAGCTACAAACGGGGGCGTAGACGAAAAAGAACCACCGAAGAGGTAAGCCCCCTGAAAGGACGCATTGCCTTGAGATACGATGCTGCTCAACATTCCTTCAATTTGAGTCACGGCGGCCTGCCGATTCGCGGCATTTTCTGTTCCGCTCGCGGCGGCTGTGCCCGTTGTGATAGCGGTGTTGAGGTCATTCACGATCGAACTCATCGCCGAGTCGGCCGTCTGTAGCCGTGAATTCAATGAATTGATGTTCGTCGTATATTGGTCCACCGCCGATGAAGCAGAGAGCGACCGGACCATGTTTGCCGCAGCTGCCGGATCGTCCGACAACTGGTTCACCCGTAGCCCTGTGGATACTTGCTGCTCCGCTGTCGCCAGCGATTGTGCAGCCTGTTGCATCTGATACTGTGCATCGGGAATTAAGCTGGTAACGCGCATCGGTATCCTCATTTGGCGCAAAGGCTGTTTGCGCTCTGTCTCTGCTATGCAGCGCCTGCGGTTCCCATCGCCATCGTTACTTGAAAGAGCTCCTGGACCGTTGTCACGACTCGCGCGGCAGCAGAATAGGCTTGTTGATAAGTGAGCAGGTTGGTAGATTCTTGGTCGATCGATACCCCGGAGATTGAATTACGCTGATCGGTCAACTGAACCAACGTCGCAGCGGTTGCGCTCGATTCAGCGTTGGCATTCGAGGTCAGGCTTCCCACCTGGTAGACCATGCTTGCGTAGCTGTCGATAGGAGATTGACCAGAGGGAAGAGCGCTGCTTTGCAACGTGCTGAGATTCGTCAGGTTTCCATTGCTGCCCGAGGTGCCATCGGAACTTGCGGCGATCTGATTCGGATTCGTTATTGCAAGACTGATGGAGCCTGCCGCGCCTGTAGCCGTGGCAGGAATATTGAAGAAATTTCCTCCTGGATTTCCGTTTTGATCGAAACCCTGACTGTGAACGGTATTGAATGTGGAGGCAAATTGGTATGCAAGATTATTAAGTTGATTCAACAGACCTGGGATCGTTTGATCACGAGTCTGGATCGTCCCGGAGAGATCTCCTCCCTGGATCGTCGAAGTGACATTGTTACCATTGGCATCGAGAACCTCGACGCTCCCGCCTGGCCCGGTAGCTATCTGAAGGGCGAAACTCGAAGAACCCACAACAAGCGGCGTCCCATTCCCAGTGGTCAGGGTGACTCCACCCTCGGTCTTAGTTACAGCAACTCCAGTCAGTTTGGAGAGATTGAGGGCGAGCTGGTCCTGTTGATCCTGCAGGGCACCAGGATCTTGCCCCTGCGCCTTCAATGCGGCAATCTGTGGATTCAGAGCTGCAATTTGCTGCGTCAGCTGGTTGATCTGACTCACATCCTGGGTGACCTGCGTGTTCAGTCCCGGTAGAAGCGACGTAAGCGAGCCTGAAGCGGTATTGAAAGAATCGGCCAAATTCGCCCCGGCCTCCATTACAGACTGTCGTGCCGTCGAACTTGTAGGGGCTGCAGACAGATTCGAAATGCTGTTAAAGAACGCGGTGAATTCAGTCCCAATGTCCTGGCTTGAGGTAGTAAAGATAGGCTGAACCTGGTTCAAGGTGTTCAGTTGCGCGTTCGCATCTGCTTGCGACTGGGTCTCTTGATTGATTCGCGATTGCAACACTTCGTCACGCACGCTCTGAAAGCCCTCAAGCATTACGCCGTTGCCCGGAGTCGCAGGCTCATTGGGAGTCGGCGCCACCGATTGCAGTTCCACCAACTCCCGGCTGTATCCCGGGGTGTTTACGCTTGCAATGTTATTGTTGATCGATTGAATGGCCGCGGTATCTACGCTCAGGGCTTGGGCAGCAATCGAAAGCGAGGTGGTAAGTGACATGGATTTAGGCCTCGCAATACCAAGTCTGACAATTCACACCAGACTCGCTAACTCCCGGGACTTGCCCCAGGAAGCTCTTGCAAAGATTTGTTAGTTGGTCGATCGACTTACTGGAGTGGCTCAGCAACGCAGCATATCTCACGTTGCGCTCCCTTAGCTCACGCCAAACCGCCTTGATCTCAGCATCAAATGAAGATGTATTCGCAAACGAGAGCCTTGGTCCAGTTGCTTGAATGGACCGTGCCATTTTTCCGGCCATTTCCTCAAGAGACCCACTCAGCACAACCTGCCTTCTGACGCTCTCCTTGAATTCCGGCATTGCGTTTGACGCAATACATTCCATCGCAAACGTCATCTCCGCGGCAAGGGAGCGCGACATCGTCAGATACTCAAAAGCAAGTTCATCGCACGGCGGAATCGTCACAGCCATCTCGGAAGGTCCTTACACCACTAGCTAGCTTTCAAATTCGATCATGGCGTCGGCAATCTTTGACGGATCGAGCGAGTATGTTCCATTGTTTACGGATTCGCGAAGCGCACTTACCTTATCCTGTCGAATCTCCGGCGTATTATGTGCCTGTGCCGCCAAATCCTGTACAGCTGAACCTTGCGTCGAGAGCGTCGTCCGATCTCCCGAGGCTTCAGTACTGGCATCCGCACCGCGGCTGGCGGCTCCCTTTGTCGCAAACTCTGAAGGGATTAGGCTCCCAGACACATTGTTCAGATCAATTTTCATCCTGATTCTCCTGTTTCACCGATTCACCTATCGGCAAGAGGTTCGCAGGATTTCAGGTCAACTGTCCAATTCTTTGCTGAGCACCCGGCGACGTCGATTGTCTGGGCGCTCTTGTGAACCTCATCCGCCTTGGTAAGCTCCTCAGTAATCATCTTGGAAATTCCAATCCCACCTGCCGCAGTCATTGCCGAACTAAGTGATTGTATGGCAATACCTTGTAGCTGCTCTTTACCGCTATCAGCATCATCGTCATCTCCCCCTGGCACAGAACCAAAACTCGCGTAGGCCCCCTGCAACCAGTTGTTCAAAAGGACCGATTCAAAGTCACGAGAGGATTTGTCGATTTTCGCCTTTATTTCGCTTATCGCTCCCGACGAGTGGGTGGACGGCGTTTCCAGATTCGGCAACTTCGGGACCATGGCGGTACGCCATCCTGAGAGGTCAGACATCAGATTACCTCCACTTCTGCCTGCAGGCCACCGGCAGCTTTGATTGCCTCAAGAATTGCAATGATGTCTCTTGAGGTTGCCCCAATGATATGCAAATTCTGGATCAATTCGTCTACATTCGCGCCTTCCTGGAGTTCGATCGATTGCGCAGGCGCGTCGGTAACTGAAACTTTGCTCTGGGTTATTGTCTCGGTCTTACCTCCTGAAGATAAGGGAAGGGGCTGGGATACCAGTCTCTGGCTTTCCACATTGATCGTAAGGCTGCCCTGAATCACCGAAACAGCTGAGAGGCGGACGTCACCCCCCATCACGATAGTTCCTGTTCTTTCATTCACGATTACCTTTGCCGGAGGATGGATCTCAATAGAGAGATTCTGAACTCTGGCAATCAAATTTGGAACAGACGATTCCCCACTCAGAGCAACATTGAGATCAACGCGGCGGCTGTCCAGCGGGGCGGCGATCGTTCTTCCAAACTCTTGGTTAATTGTCGATGCGATGTCACGGGCTTCAGTGAAATCAGGGGTCTGCAGTAACAATGACACTGTCTTTAGCTGACTGAGATCAATTGCTGCATCACGTTCAACTGTCGCGCCTTCCACGATTCTGCCAACAGTAAGATGGTTTACTGTCTTTGTGTTTCCATTTGCACCTTCGGTATAGCCGGCGATTACGAGAGGGCCCTGTGCTTCAGCAAATACCTGTCCGTTCGTTGCGTGAAGCGCGGTGAGCAAGAGGACTCCACCTTGGATGCTTTTGGCATCTCCGACCGACGACACAGTAACATCCAACCTCACCCCGGGCCGTGCGAAGGGCGGCAAAGTAGCCGTGACGAAAACCGCAGCAACGTTTTTCACCACCACCACGCCAGGAGCAATTTGAACTCCCATCCTCTGCAGTGTGTTCGCAAGAGTCTGAACTGTGAAGAAGGTCTGCTGCGTATCGCCCGTACGGTTGAGGCCGATGACCAGGCCGTATCCGACCAGTTGATTGTCTCGGATGCCCTGGATCTGACAAATGTCGCGAATGGCAACCTGCCGCCTGGGGTTGGATGCGGAACATGGAATCGAACCGCACAGGACAGAGCAGATCAGGATCCACTGACTTGTTCTAATCATTCTTTTGAAAGCAGCCACGACTTCCACCTTCCTCCTAGAAATTAAAGAACTTCATCAGCAAGCGGGTTAATACATTTGGCGGGCGAACTCCGTCGGAGATGATTCCCCGGCCCTTCATCTCGATCTCCAGACTGCTTAGAGCTGTTGAGGGTACCGTGTTTGCCGGTCCGATGTCGCCAGGCCGAATCATCCCTCGAATGATCACGTCCTCGTGTTGGTTGTTCATGAAGATGTGACGTTCGGCTTCAACAACCAGATTTCCATTTGGCAAAACCGCAACGACCCGCCCGGTGAGGCTCGTGGAAAATGCGGTGTTCGATGACGTCGATCCTTGCCCCTTCAAGGCGTGGGCGGATTGAGCGGCGAATAATGGATTGGTCGTGGATGGAGTCTTCCCGAGCAGACCGGTGATCGCCGAATTCGTTGAAAAGTTCCGCGCGCTGTCTACTGATCCCGATTGGGCAGCCGTTGTTTGAACTGCAACCTGAATAGTGATTGTGTCATTCACATGGTTGGCCTTATAGTCGCTCGCGATATCGCCCAGAACGGCTTGATCCGACCACACACTCCCCATCGTGTGATCATTTCTAACAGGGACGAATTGCTGCTGTAACTTCGCGATGTACTCGGTCCGGAGTTGCTCGGAATTCTTGGCGCCCTTTGCCGCCTTTGATCTAGCCTCAGGCGCGCACGCGAGTGCCATGATAATCGAGATTCCGATTCCTGCGATGCGAAGGCACTTCACGACTTGGATTCGACGCCCGCGAGAACTCTGCCGGCACGCCAGCGTTTCGGCTCTGAAACGCATTGAGTCAGATTGCCCGATAAGAACAGGTTTCACAGTACATATGGCGGGGGGTGCAAGCATGCATGGGGCAGACTCCAACGCTCCCGCATTAGGCAATGTTATAGATTTCGATGGCAGCAACATGACACTTTTCCCTCTTGAGCGTTCAGCCCCATTTCCAACTATTCACGATATTTCTTACTAGTTACTACTTCGTAACATGCACTATGTTTCTTAACGTTACTTACTCACCTCTTCCAACAGTGTTGAACTTAACACTTTAACCTTATATAAGTGTTTACCGCCAATCGATCTGACCCGAATTTCATCTCCTAATCTTCCGGCGTCAATGGTCATGACCTGAAGCTGAATCTTTGACCGGTTCCGCACTATTTCAAGCATCGCAAGTGAGTTACTCCCGATTATGATCTTACCCTTGTTTGTCCTTGGGTTCAGAACCGCCACGGGATTCTGCGGAGCCTTAAACTCGGTCAGCGACTTAGGAGGATTCGTCACCTGAATATAAAATGGATTGCATGTTATCTCCCCGCGACAACCTAACATTACCCATAACCTTTTCGGGTCTTCGCCTCCCTCGATGTCGCTGCTCGTAACCTCGTCAGTTTTGAGAATCTCCAGGCGAGGATCATTTTTGCTTGAAACGACACTGGCGGCCATGACTATCTCGTTCTCAGAGACACACGCCCCTTGATTGCATAGAGCCTTTGCAATCTGGGCAGTGCTTATCAAGACGTCTTTATATGGACTTCCATGCGCTACATACGCATATGACGTCAAGCACAGCGCCGCCAAGTAGATATGAACCATTATGTCCATCCAGGTGAACTTATAGGCTTTTAGGTGTCTAATCATTGTGCAAGTTGATTGAGTTGCTGAAGCATTTCATCGGCCGCTTTCACGACTCTGGAATTCGATTCGTAAGAACGCTGAGCGAGAATCATTGCGACAAACTGGTTGATTACACTTACGTTGGATTGCTCAAGCATGCCCTGCTGGAGGGTACCTAGCCCGTCTGCACTACCCGGAGTCCCGACGATCGGTTCCCCGGATGCCGTCGTCGCCAGGTAGGTATTGTTACCAATGCTGTTCAACCCTCCTGGATTTACGAAGAGTGCCGTCTGAATAACACCCACCTGCGTCGCAGCCGTCTGTCCCGGTTGAGTGACACTCACGGTACCGTCACTTCCGATCGTGACGCTCAACGCATCTGGCGGGATGGTGATGGCGGGCTGAATCGGATTGCCTCCGGCAGTAACCATCTCTCCCTGCGCGTTCGTGCTGAAGGATCCATCGCGCGTATATCCCGTCTGACCATTTGGCAGGAGAACCTGGAAGAACCCCGCACCCGAAATCGCAATATCCAGAGGATTATTGGTCGTCGCGAATTCTCCCTGCGTCTGAATGATTTCAGTCGCACCCGGCCTCGTGCCCAAACCTATTTGCAAGCCGGCTGTAACGGTTGTCTGCTGTGTTGCGGCTGCTCCGGGCATCACCTGGTTCTGGTAGAGAAGGTCCGTAAAGTTGACCTGGCGCTGCTGGAACCCCGTCGTGTTTGCATTGGACAGGTTATTGGCGATGTTATCTAGATTTGTTTGCTGAGCTGACATCCCGCTGGCAGCTGTATAGAGAGCACGAAACATAGTTGTCGCCTTTCAAGGATATTGTCTATTTTCTTTATGCAGTTCGGTTCATCCAATATGCGGCAAATCCTGTGCTGCCGTTTTGTCCATCTCCGTGCTGACCATCGTCAGCACGCGGCGCATGGTCTCAACTTGACGCTGAGCGGTGATAAGTTCAATCGTGCTGGACACGGGATTGACGTTTGAGCTCTCGAGCGTAGCCTGATGTATCGCCGAGGTCTTAGCGCGTACCGCAGAACCTGCTGAGGCTGTGTAATATGATCCACCGACGCTGTGAAGATTGGCATTTGCGTTAAACTCAACCATCTTCAACTTCCCGGCTATGGCGCCATCTACGGAGATTGTTCCGTCCGCGCTGATTGTTATTGATCCCGGCGGAACCGAAATCGGGCCGTTCTCGCCTAAAATCGGATCTCCAGCAGCAGTGACCAATTGCCCCTTTGGGGATACTTGGAAGCTCCCCCCGCGGGTAAACACATTGCTGGCGCCAGCGCTCTTAACCTGGAAATAGCCGGGTCCTTCGATGGCCAAATCAAGCGCATTTCCCGTGTTCACGAGTGAACCCTGAGATGTATCGAGCTGGTTGCCGCTAAGGACGCCATAACTGTTTGCATCTTCGTTCAGAATTGAGAGTGCCGGGTTGCCAGAGGATGCGAGCAGCTCTCCGAAGATGTTATGACTCGCCTTAAAGCCGGAGGTACTTACATTCGCAAGATTGTTCGCGATCGTATCCAGCGCTTGAGTGCGAGCTACCAGTGCCGTGCATGCCGCATAATAGCCACTGTCCATTTGATCTAGCCTCGACAGGAACTATTGCACGTGGCGTGCCATTCAGGCCGTCAGGCCCTCGCAAAGCCAAATGGTATTGTTTTCCCTTTAGTTTGGAGGGTTTTCGGAGTTGCGACTGGGCGGGATGTCTCGACGATTAATGGCGAATGAGATTTAGTGCTCGTGCCGATCTCATCAACGGCATTTCACAGATAACAATTAGCAGAGTCGGCAAGTTCGTGGGCTCCACTTAGGATAAAGCTCCACGTGCTGGTCGGGTCATCTTCCTTCAGCTCCGCAAATGCCGCTGATGTCGATGGCGGCAAGGAACCTTCCATAGCAAGAAGTTCGCCGCAGCTCTGGACTACCGTCCGGTCTTGCGACCAGCCGAGAACATGACCAACGTCGCCCTTGTCATGTAGCAACCCAGCGAGATAGGCATCATCGGGAGAAACACCAATGATAGATTCGGCAATCAGTCTCGCGAACTTCCCCACCCGCTGGCATTTTTCTCTCACGACAATCCAGCCGCAATGAGCCGCATCAGTTACAAATGTGCGCGAAGAGAGAATCTCGAGAAAGAACTCGGTATCCATTATAGCAATACATTCTGAAATCCTGGTAGGCCCACCTTGACGAAAGCCGTACTGTCTGCCGGCCCATCGAAGCAGGTGAATGCACGCTCCAATATCCGACGAAACAATCTCCGTAGCCATCGAAACGTCGATGGAGGGCCTCCGGGTTACCATCTCAAAACCCAGGATCGTCCCAGACATCACCGGGACCGTTTCTAGCAGTTCCGCGCTCCGATTCCACAACTCAACGGGCCGCGACCCGAAGCAGAGATCATTACGTCGGTTCAGTAATCGATTTGATCGCGTTTGCACTCTTTCACCTGTCCTGTCCTATATCGACAGATCCAGGCAATCAGTGCATATCGGAGTGCCCTATTCTGGTGAAGCCCCGTTAAGTCGCAGTTTAACCACTGACTGCGTAAGGGGTTGCATCACTTCGATTACCCGCAGACCATAATTTCCGTCGACGACCACAGCTTCTCCGCGGGCGATTACCTTTCCGTCAAGTAAGAGCTCCACCGGTTCTTCTACCTGGCGGTCAAGTTCCACCACGGATCCGCTCGTGAGCTCCGTTACCTCACGAAGGGTCAGCTGGCGCTGCCCAAATCGCAACGTGACGTTCAGCTCCACGTCCAGCAGCAAGCCCAGGTTTAGAGGATCTGACGCCAGTTGATCTGCCGCTGGAACCCCGCCACTCGAAACGCTCGCCTCTTCTCCAGAGACTTTTGAGATCTGCTCGTCCATCTTCTATTCCTTTGTTGGTGCTGCCTCTTGTGATCTTGTCGTTACCTGTGCAGCTCTGAGTTTTCCACTTCGCACGGGAATTGCCTCAAAGACATCGACACCTTCTACGGTTAGGCGACCAGTTCGTCGGACAGGCGTATTCGTTTTTAGCACTCTGCCAGGTTCCAGATTCACAAGTTGTTGAACCTGTACCCGCATATTTACGATTTCGGCGGAGACCGCAAATGTACAATCGAGCATTCGCTCTTTGAGACTGGGATTCCGCGAGAGTCTCATATTCGCGGATTTCTTTGATTGCACCTTGAGATGCCGCAGGATGAAACCCACAAATGGATTTGGAAGAGCTACATTGAAACAACCTGTGACCTCTCCCATCGTCATTTCAAACATCAGCAGCACCAGCTTCTCGCGAACCGGGAAGAATTGCTGGACTGCGGACGGCTTGATGCAATTTGCGCGAGTCAAAGTCAAATTCAGACCGCGCCAGGAACTCTCAAGTTCCTTTACGATCAGCGAACTGACTGCTTCCATGATCTCTTCATCAATTTCAGTAAGTTCGTGCGACTCTGTCGCCGTATTTCCGGCACCTCCGAGAAGCAGATCGATGATCGGACAGACCAGGTCAACATCGATTTCGACAAGGCAGCTGCTATCCATCGTATCGATGGAACAGGGGCATATATAGGCATTCGCATTGATGCCAGCGATGTAATCTGACAATGGTAACTGCTCGAGCGACACAAGTCGAAGTTTGAGGTTTGTTCCCAAATAGAGTTCAAGTGCTGTATTTGCGTTTAATGCAAACTTCTGATGAAGACCGGTTAAAAACCGCGCGTTTTCGTTGGACAGCCGCCCCGCGTAGCGAAAATTGCATGGATGAATTACCCGTGATTTCTGCGAGTTATCGGATGTCACCACGTCTTCTCTAGGCGATCCGCTCATATTGCCTCTCACGCCGTAGAATCTCTGAGGCTCGGGTGGGTTCTGAAATGCTTGTCTTGGGGCTCTGTTTGTTCTCATTCAGATGCTCGAGAGAGGCACGAAGCTTTATCAGTACAGCAGAATGTATCTGTGACACACGAGACACTGCGACCCCCACGACCTCCGCAATCTCCTTCATCGTGAGTTCTTCGCAATAGTAGAGCGAAATAATCAACTGCTCACGCTCAGGTAACTTAGAAATTGCTCGCGTAAGGTGATCTTTCGTCTCGGCATCAGCACACATCTTGAACGGATTGTCATCTTCGGGGCTTGGCGCCGACTCGATGAGGTCCTGGACGTCTCCCCTGTCGCTCCTTGACTCACTTTGCTGCCCGATAATGCAAAGGGCATCAATCTGCGTCATCGCATCGTGTAACTCCTCGATAGTAAGGCCCAGATCAGTGGCGATCTCTTCCTCTTGAGGCTCTCTTCCAAGAGCGGCCTCCAGTTTGGCGATGGAAGCAGCGATCTCTCGGCTTCTTTTCCGAAGTGCACGAGAACCCCAGTCGAGTCTTCGCAGGCTGTCCAGTATCGCGCCGCGAATACGGAATTTGGCAAACGTGCTAAATTGTGCGTCTTTGTCCTCGCTGAAATTCCGACAGGCATCGAGAAGTCCAAGCACTCCAGCTTGAATCAGATCTTGCATATCAATGTGCTTCGGGAGGCGCTCACCAATTCGTGCGGCAATATAGTATACGTGGGGCAACTCACGCATCACGAGTTCATTCCTCATATCTATATCCCCACAGCTGGCACGATAGGCTAATTCTGCAGTCTTCATTCTTGCTCCTTCTCGCTACTCCTGATAAATATGGGCCTGCTCCCCCTTCACGTAGTTAGCAGGCCCTCACCCCATCTAGCGGAGAACCCCGATGGTCTGCACCGGAGTCAGAGGAGGAATCTCCCCCGGCGAGATCACCACAATTTTTGGAATAAAGGGCTCAAGTGACCGCCGCAGATGATACCGGCCGGGAGAAGAGCACAAAAGAACCGGCGGCGAAGCACTGATATCCTTCCCGAAATTCATTCGTAATCCTTCTAGCACTCGACGTGCCAAAGTGACTTGTTGACCTGTAGAAAACGGCTGTCCACTTTGGCTGTTCGCGGCACGTGCGCATTCTTCCTCGATGGAACTGTCCAGAGTCACTACCGATAGTTGCCCCTTATCACTTAGAAGGGACCGAACCAAGCTGCGCGAGAGGCGATGACGAACGGCCTCTACAAGAGCAACCGGGTTTTTATTCACAACTGCCGTCTCCAGGAGAGTCTCAAGAATTGTGCCAAGATCCCTAATTGAAACCTGCTCTCTTAAGAGCTGTTGGAGTACCCGCTGGACCTCTCCCAGACTCAGTAGCTTTGGTACCAGCTCATCCATGAGCTTTGGATGAGAATCGGCCAGCCTGTCAATTAGCCTTTTGGTCTCTGCTCTGGTTAGAAGTTCGTGAGCGTTGTGTTTAATAATCTCTGTGAGATGAGCGGCCAGGATCGAGGTTTGGTCAACGACTGCGTAGCCGGCAGCTATCGCGTGGCCCTGCGCAGAAGCCGTGATCCATTTTGCCGGTGAATCAAATGCCGGCTCGCGCGTATCCTGTCCGGGAATTACGGGCGGATTTGGATTCGAGCTAATGGCCAACAAGCTATCGCGGCGAAGCTCCCATCTGGCAATCTCTACTCCACGCAGGTAGATGACATATTCCCGTTCTTGTAAAGAGAGATTGTCAGTGATGTGAATGGATGGGACCAAAAATCCCAGTTGCTGCGCCAAATTCTTTCGCATCGACTTGATCCGCGCGAGCAGTTGTCCCCCCTGTTGAACGTTGACCAGCGGAACGAGCCCCACTCCAACCTCGAGAGTCAGTTCATCGAGCTTGAGAATGGTGTCGGGACCGTCTACGGCTGGGATCAGCGTTCCAGGCGCGCCGGGAGCTTTGGTGGAGGCCAGTTCGACTTCGTCTGTATCTTCTTTAAACGGGTCGCCCTTGAGCTTGCGCGCTGCAAAAAACAGCAGCCCTCCTAGCGTGAAGAATGCAATCTTCGGAAGACCAGGAATGAGACCAAGCGCAACCAACACTCCACCTGCGATATATAGCAATTGGGGACTATGAAGAAGTTGTTGTCCAACATTGATGCCAAGGGTCTGCTTGGAGGCGGCGCGAGTTACAACGATACCCCCGGCCACAGAAACCAAGAGTGAAGGCAGGATCGAGACAAGTCCGTCGCCCACGGTCAGGATCGTGTAGGTCTTTAGCGCCTCTTCGAAAGGCATCCCTTGCTGGAAGACCCCAATCAGGAATCCAGCCACAATGTTGATGGCCATGATCAGAATTGTGGCCAACGAATCTCGTTGGCTGAATCGCGCGGCGCCATCCATAGCTCCGCAGAACTCGGCCTCTCGGGCCACTCTCTCACGACGTGCACGGGCCTGCTGTTCATTGATGAGTCCTGCGTTCAGGTCTGCGTCGATCGCCATTTGCTTGCCTGGCATCGCGTCCAGGGTGAAGCGAGCGGTTACCTCCGCCGTGCGAACCGCTCCATGGCTGATTACCAGAAACTGGATTGCAATGAGGGCCAGAAAAAGGACGAATCCAACAATATAGTTCCCACCTACAACAAATTGCCCAAAAGCTTCAATTACCTTGCCGGCAGCTGATGTCCCCTCGTTGCCATGCAAGAGAATTCGCCGTGTGCTTGCCAGATCGAGCGAGAGACGAAGCAACGTGAGTAAGAGCAAGAGGCTCGGAAACACAGAGAACTGGAGCGGCCGAAGAATCTGGATCGCCGTCAATAGAACCAGGATGGATGCAGTAATGCTGATGGTTAGAAACATGTCGAGCAGGAAGCTTGGCAATGGCACCAACATCACAAAGACAATGACCACCGCCGAGATCGGCGTAATCCACTCACCCGATTTGCGCAAGATCAGGAATAGACGGCTCACGATCTCTTGCCTCCTGTATCACTAGTTAGCTGCCGTTGAACAACCTGGCCCGATGCATTCTTGGATCTCCGCTCCGCTTCCTTGCGCCTGACCTCATCCTGGGCTCGGTAAACGAACGCGAGGATCTCGGCAACGGCTTCATAGAGCTGAACCGGGATACACTCGCCAATCTCCACACTCTTGTATAGGGCCTGCGCGAGCGGTCTGTTCTCGACCATCATGATTCCGTTTTCACGGCCTATTTCCTTGATCTTCTCCGCCATCAAATCGAGACCTTTCGCAACCACGATTGGCGCGATCATCTCGGTCTCATAACGAAGCGCCACGGCGTAGTGGGTCGGGTTTGTAACAATCACTGTGGCCGTCGCCGCATCCTTCACGGTGCGCTTTTTTCGTAACTGCCGCTGAACCTGACGAATCCTCTGCTTGATTGCAGGATTCCCCTCCACTTCCTTCATGTCTTCCCGGACTTCTTGCTTCGTCATCTTGAGATCACTCTGGATTTTTCTCCAAGTGAATATGTAATCGACCGATGACCACGCAAGGAGAACCAGGCAGGCCTTCCACGTAATCTCGAACAACATCGAGCCCAGAGTATTTGTGATTGAGCCGGTACCCATCATTCCTGCATGAATGATCAGTCCCCATCTGGCTCTCAGCGCGGCGTAACCTATCCACAAAAGGCCACCGAACGGAATCAGCGATTTCAACAGGTTATTGAGTGCAAGCGAAGAAAAGATCTGACCAAACTTGGTTGCCGGATTCAATCGTTCAAATCGCGGCGTCAGTGCCTGGGCTGCGAAGTTGAGACCACCTTGTCCCGCACCCGCCATCAGTGAGACGGCCATGGCCGAGAGCAAAATTGGACCGGCCAGCCGCAACACTTCGATTGCACTCCAGAAGAGGGTGGGACTGTTTAGGCGAAGATCCTCCGTCGCCGCGGCGTCCAGTTCATAACGATAGAGAGCACCCCAGTGCTCCACGGCGGCACGGCCCAACCAGATGAGGGGGGCTGCAGATGCAATGAGCGCCAATGCCGCTGGAAGCTCCCGCGATCGCGCTATCTGGCCCATCTCGCGGGCTTTTTTCTGACGCCGCGGCGTTGCCTGCTCTGTCTTGTTGTCAGCCATAACCTTCGGTTCCCATCAATTCGCGAGATGCAGGATGTGATCGGCCATATCAATCGATCTAAGAAACAATTGTCCAAACTCGTCGGGCCAGAACTTCAATGTGGAAATCAGAATTGCCACTCCCAAAGCGCTCTTTACCGCGGGACCAAGAAGCATCAAGGGCAATTGCGGAGACGCCTTACCAAGTAGACCGAGTGCGACATCCGCAAAGAGTGTGGCAATTAATACAGGCGCGGCGATCTGGATGCCGATCGAGAACACGCTTGCGCCCGCATGCAGCGCGCCAAACAGGAAAGCTACTCTGAAGCGTCCGGTGGAAGGAGGGAGATAATCGAAGCTGCGCGCGAGAGCCCGAAGTATCCACAGGTGGACGTTCATCCTTAGGAAGATGAGCATTGCGAGCATTTGGTGGAACGTCGCAACGACTGTCGAGTCGACTTGGGTTTGTGGATCCAGGATGTTGACAAGCGAATAGCCCATCTGAACGCTTAGAATCTGACCGGCCATCTGAATGCCGTCAAATATCACATTGGTTGCGATTCCCACCGCAATGCCAATCATGAATTCAGATAAGAGCACCAGCGGCCATTGCGATAAATTAATCGTCTGGATCTTGGGTGAGGCTATTGGGTACAACAGAGCCGTCAATGTGAGAACCAGCACTGCCTTTATTCGGGCTGATATCGCTGTGCTGCCGAAAAACGGAGCAAAGAGCATGATCCCGGTCAGCCGAGAGCTGATCGTCAACAAGGCTTCGAGTATCTGAATGAGGGGGATATCGATCATTTGAGAATCGAGTGAAAGCTCGAAAACATGTTTAATGAGTAAGTCGCAAGATGCCGCCACATCCATGGCATCAGGAAGAACAGGGCTACACCTGTCGTAAGCAGTCTCGGCACGTGCGAGAGTGTTTGGTCCTGCAATGATGTCAACACCTGAAGTACGTTCACAACCAGGCTTACCACCATCGCAATGGCGAGAATCGGCAACACTAGAATCAGGACCTCCTGCAGCATCAGGCGTCCAAGCACCACAACAGTGTCTTGGCTCATGGATTGAAGCTCCTGATAAGTGCCCCCACGATCAGATGCCATCCATCCACCATCAAAAAAAGCAGCAGCTTTAGAGGTGTCGAGATCACGACCGGGGGAAGTTGCATCATTCCGACAGATGTTGTTATGGATGCGACGACCATATCGATCACGAGAAACGGAAGAAATATAACTGCGCCAATCTGAAACCCGGCTTTTAATTCAGAAAGAATGTATGCGGGAAGAAGCACTCGGAACGATACGTCATGAATAGACCTGGGTCGTGGTTCTTTCGCGAGATCCACAAAGAGAGCTACGTCCTTGTCCCGGACATAATGTCCCATGAACTGTCTCATGGGTCCGCCCGCACGAACTACTGCGTCCATCGCTGTAATCTTCCCGTCCTGGAATGGGACAACAGAGCTGTTGTAAATCTGGGCGCCGATTGGCTGCATAAGAAAATAGGTCATGATCAGGGATAAACCGATCAGTGTCTGATTTGATGGCGTAGTCTGCAGACCTAGAGCCTGTCTCAGGAAATGAAATACGATCAGGATCCGCGCAAATGGGGTCATGCAGATCAAGATCGAGGGTATTAGTGTCAGAAATGTGAGCAGAACCAGAATGGTCCACTGAGGAGATTTTCCTCCCAACCCGCTGATTCTGATTTCATTTGGATCGGGAACATTCTGGGCCGCCTGTAGAGACGGGCTCTGGACCGAAGTTACTGGGAACGATTGTTGTTCTGACCCGACGTGCGATTCTCCACCGGGGGCCTCCTGCGCCTGGGCCAGCGCACATGAGTACAGGACCATGCCGAGACAGAAGACCAGGCGTGCTTTCGTTTGTCTTCTCACGCCGCTTGATCTGCCTTCGGTGAACTTTTCTTAATAGCCTTCTTCTTCTCCGTTACTGCCTTTACCCTTCGAGAGATCGACTTGGATTTTGTTCGATCAAGCACCTTCCCAAAGCTAGCTTCGTCCTCCAATCTCGCCAGAAGCTCAACATTCGATGCGCCACCTCCGACAAGGAATCTCATTCCTTGCACCTCAATTACGGCTGCAAACCTCTTCTGACCGAGGCTGATGCTATGCTCGAGTTTCAACTTCTGGGCAGTGGAGCGGGACACCTGCTGCTCCCTCATCCATCTCCATGCTCTCGACACCAACCCGACGGGTCGAACCAGAATGCGATGAATGCTGATGATCGAGCTCGTCTTCTCGTCGAAGACTGTAGGAGCGGTCTTCTGCACAGGCGGGGTCTTAGTACTCTTCATGACAGGTCCGTAAGTCTAACCGCAAGGCGATTGCCGACAACTTCAAATTCGGTCCATCCAACTAATTGGTTGTTAACACGTAATGGGAGATCGCTACTCTGGTGATAGCCGGTTTCTACGATTGTGCCTTCGTGCAGTTGCAGCAAATCGGTAACCTTGAAATTCAGCACGGGCAAGTCCACTGCAAGCGTGCAGGGGAGCCAATGCAGAGATTCAGCAAAGTCCTTCTCCTGCTGCTTGTGGACGAGCTGTGGACCTTGAATGTTTGGGCTCGAGACCGCCGGCACAGCGTTGTTTTGGGTATTCACTTACTCTGTCTCCGCAAGGCCGCTTGCAAAACGAACACTGGGGCGAACGCCACAATGCGCCCGCCCAGTGATTCTCTCCCGGGTGGAAAAGCGGCTTACCCCTTAGGAATGCAATTGAGATGCCATTACAGTCAGCATTCGGGTTGCCAATCGATTTCAGCGGCTTTTGCGCAGAATCTTCAGCGTTTGTGCCTGATTTTTGCTCCTCGGCTCATCGTCAGCGGCACAAACCGACCGAGGGAATAAAGGCCCTTCCGTGAGCGCAGGATGAGAAAAATGAGCGCGTTCCGCAGGCACGCCGTCGAAAGGGAAAGAAGAACGGCGTGCCTTAACGAAAGGTGAGAACCAAATAGTTTATTGGACCATCTGTAATGTAGCTTGCGAGACCTGGTTGAAGGTTGTCACCGACTTCGCATTTGCGGAGTAGGCCTGTTGAGCAACGATCAGCTTTGAAAACTCCGTTGCGATGTCGACGTTGGATTGCTCAACCGAGCCGCCAACTATCGTTCCGCGTCCCCCAGTTCCCGCAACGCCCACCACAGCGGCCCCAGAGGCTACTGTACTTCCGTAACTGTTGTTCCCGAGCTGATTCAAACCCTGATCGTTCGCGAACGTCGCTACCGCGACTTGGCCGAGAGCAAGAGACTTGCCGCTCGAGAATACACCCTCAATGGTACCGTCTGGCTGAACAGTGTAGCTTTGCAAGGTACCGCTTGGATAACCGTCCTGGGTGGTTCCACTGGTCGCGTTCGGAGACGCCGTCTGCGTGATCGTCGGATTGGCTGCAGTGCCGAACGGGCCGTTGATTGCCATCGGTGTGGTTGCACCATCTGTCAGCGTGGGGATGCTGATTGCGGTCACGTTGGTGGTTGAGGTAAGATTTCCCGAACCATCGAAGTTCAGGGTTCCCGATCCAATCGTGGTGTTTCCGGTACCACCCGCGGCCAGGTCGGCGCCCGGAATCGTTATTGTGTAGTCCCAAGTGTTTGCTGCAGTCTTCGTGTAGGAAACAGTAAGAACGTGCTGTGAGCCAAGCGAATCGTAAACCGTCAGCGTGCTCACGGGACCTGCACCTCCGACTGCCGCATCCGAATTCAAATTTGCGGAAATCTGAACATTGGCAGTTGCGACTGCCGGCGTCGTCTCCCCAAGGCCCACCTGCAACGGCTGTAATTGCGCTGAAGTATTAACGACACCTCCTACAGAGGGATACCCGAGCACAAGTTGTCCACTTGGCGTGGTTAGGAAGCCCGCATTATTGGATGTGAAGTCTCCTGCTCTCGTGTAATCCGTAATTCCATTTCCCCCTTGAACGACAAAATAGCCGGTGCCTGAAAGTGCCATGTTGGAAGGAATCCCGGTTGGATTCAGCGCTCCTTCTGAGAAATTGGAAACTGTGCCAGCCGGAGTAACTCCGAGCCCCGTTTGCATCGGGTTTCCTGCACCATTTGTCGCCCCTGTCTGGGCGTAGACATCACTGAATAGAACATTTTGATCTTTGTAGCCATTAGTGTTGATATTGGCCAGATTATTCGAAACGGACTGCAACGCATCCTGAGCAGCCGACATTCCTGACAGCGGAATTGAAAATGATCCCATAGTTAGCCTCCCTTTCCCTTTCGTCTAAGAAGAAATAGTGAATAGTTAATTGATGCTTCCTGGTAATCGATCCCCGTAAAGCTGACTCGCCGCGCTCTTCGCAGCCACCCCAGCGGGGTTTGCAAGATTCAATGGCATGAGTGTATTCGGATCAAACGGCAGCTGTGTCTGTGGAAACGCGGATCCACCTGCGGTCGGATTGCTGATCGCGGCAGTAGCCGCATGGGCCTTCGCAAGTGAGCCATTGGCGGTCGTACTGGTTCCCGTCGAAGCCCCCGAGAGAATCTGATTGATACTGATGAGCTGGTCCAGCTGATTCAACGAGATCATTTGTCCAACCATCGCTGTTGAATCGACCGGATTGGTGGGATCCTGGTTCTGGAGCTCCTGAGATAGAAGCGTCAGGAAAGTCGTTCCAAGACCGCCATCGTTTGCGGTTGAACTCGAACTTGTCCCTGTAGTTGCCGACGTTCTGTTGGATCGAAGACCGATCACCTGCCCCGCATTCGTTTGACCGATCGTTGGAAGAATGCTTGAGAAAACTTGCATTGCGTTGGCACTTGGCATTACTTGCTCCTTTATTGTCTAAGCCCGTAGATCAAGCCTGTTTTTGATCGAGGACGCATGTTGCGCTTCTGGAACGACTACAACTGATCCTAAGGTTGGAGATTGATTGACGGGTACTATCCCCCGGGCGAAACTTTGATTGCTGCGCTGTTCCTGATTTGCCCCCTGGTTCATGTGGCCCGCAGATGTGTCTGCAGACATTCCACTGGCTCCGCTGGTCATGGCAACCCGAATGTCAAAAGGTTGTGCGCTGCCAAACCTGGACTGGATGTCGGGCAGATGTGACGTCAGCGCCCTGGCAAGATCGCTGTGATCGACATAGATCTGTGCCAGGATCGCGTCCCGCGTGGCCGAGGTGGTGATTGAAATTTTTCCGAACTCATCCGATTGCATTCCTACCTTGAGTTCGGAACTGTTGATGCTCTGTATCAGTCGCGCCGTATTCACCATTGGCTGCCTAGACAGACCAGCATTCGCAAGGTCTGTCTGAGCCTGTCCAGGACTCAGCGCTGATGCCTCCTGCGAAAGGCTGGACTTTATCGAATGAGTCGAATCGGGCGCAGCACCCTGAGACGAACCTGACGGGCCACCGAGAGTTGGGGCGTTCGCAATGCTCTGAGGTGATCCTACGTGATCCTTGAAATCGAGGGAAAGCTGAGATGAGGACTGATCCGGATTTGTGTTTGCTCCATCTTGAGAACTGCAGTGAGACGGATTCTGCAGAGACTCGGAGACTTCTCGATCTTTGCCGTCTTTGGCTGCCCCCGGACTCTTCGAGGACACTGCGGAAAATCCCGAGATGCCTCCATCCAGGCGCTTCTGCGATTCACCGTCGAGCACAGTTGCAACATTTTGCTGCAAACCCTGACGCGGCGATTGCACCAGCATCTCGGCGATCGTTTGAGGATCTACATTCGGGACCTGTGTCGCTTCCGGAGCAAGTTTCGCAAGAGTAGCCAGCGCTTCCGAATTGCCTGCCACGGCGGCATTTGTGCTCGCTCCCGAGAGATCATTCGCTTTCGAAGAACTTGCATCAGCCGGGGTTGGCGCTTGTGCCGCAGCCAGATTCTGATGACCTTCACTGTGTTGAATGCCCGAATGGTCATTGGCCGTGGGAACAGTCACCTCGCCATTAGAACGATCAGATGACTCTAACGGAGTATTTGATGGATGGGGCGATGCACCACTGGAGACGGCAGCGTTTAACTCCAATTGTGATGCTCGCACAAGAGTCTCAGCTGAATGAGAGAGTGGCTCTTCCGAAGACGGTACGTTGGGAACATTCGCATCAACTCCGTTTTGAAGGCTGTGTGATGAAACGGACGCTGGCGACAATCGAATTCCCATATTTTGAATTACAGGGATATAGTCGGCCGCTGCGTAGAGAATCCCCTGAAGACCATCCTGTGTGCTGCCGGACTGTGAATCGGAACTTTGCGATTCATCTGCATGCGCGCTCCGTTCGCGCGTCTGTTTGTGTCCTTGGCTCTTGGATTCGTCCTGTCCCTTGCTAGCGGTAACTGCAGCCTGGATCGAGGCCTGGAATGAGCTGGTGTCCGAAGGAGTTCCGGCCTGAGCTTGGGGCATTCCGGGCTCAGCAGATGACTCTGCTGGGCTCGCCGGGCGGATATTGCTTGGTACGATCACGCCCATCATAGTTGCAAGTTGCATACCAAACTTTACGTGTGCGAAGCCTCGCATTTACTTCTTTAAACTCTTTGAAATCAGCATCAATTCTCTAACTGATTTTCCGGGATCGATTGTTGATCAGAGAACCGGCAACCTTTGCCTACTTGAAGCCCGGCAACTGTTGCCCACTCTGAGGAGCCTTGAGTTTTGGGAGGGCACATAACCTATCGTCAAGCAAGCTCCGACCGATCAGTATGGCTCAGTTAGTTCCCAGCAATTCTCTTCGCTAACCGCGACTTGTAGAGATGAGATTTGGACCTTCTCACGAGGACGTGTATTTCCTGAATCGCTGCGCAGCGTGCTGATCGTCCATGGTTCTCTGTTCACGACGGTCTGCATCCGCTTCGAAATCGGCGAAACTCGCGTCTCGAATAGTGTCGAGAACTTCCCTATGCCTACGCGCGTTTCGAAACACAAGCATCTGCCTGGACCTGAGATTCTTGAGTTTCTCGATCCGATCCAGCAACTGCTTCCTGTTTTCTGACAGGGTTTGTATTTCCCCATACCATGCTTGGACATGATAGCCAGGCTGGGGTATCACCGAAGAATCAGGGCGTGCAGATTCTGTTTCTGCGAGTTTTGAAGTAACCTCTTCGAGCGATTGGTTGGCCACTTCAATCTCGGAGTTGATTTCCATGAGCACCCGCTCTTCACGCTGCTCATCGGCCTCTCTAACTCGAAGTACTGAGGATAATGGAAAGTAGAAACTCATCAGTCAGGGATCTCCATCAATGTTCTGAGAGCATCGCCAATTACAACAATTTCGTCAGGGCGTTGCTGCAGGAATTCGTTGAGCTTTGGAAGCAGTTCGACCGCGCGGTCGAGAGTCGGATCGGCCCCTTTCTGGTACGCCCCGATTCGAATCAGATCCTCTGATCTCGCGTATGCGGCGAGAAGTTGCCGAAGGTGCTTGGCCTTACGCAAGTGCTCCCTCGAGGTCACGCTTGGCATCAAACGGCTGAGGCTATCAAGCACGGAGATTGGCGGATAGTGGTTCTTCATTGCCAGACCTCGATCGAGAACCACGTGACCATCAAGCAGGGCGCGAACTGTATCCACAACCGGATCCTGCTGATCGTCGCCTTCCATCAGCACGGTATAGAAGGCAGTAATGCTTCCTGTTTGGAAATTCCCGGCGCGCTCCACCAGCTTCGCGAGCGTATTCAAGACCGAAGGTGTATAGCCTTTGGAAGTTGGGGGCTCGCCTGCGGACAGGCCGATCTCTCTTTGTGCCATTGCAAAGCGGGTGAGCGAGTCAGCCACGAGAAGGACGTGCTTCCCCGTCTTTGCAAAGTGTTCGGCAATAGCTGTTGCAGATAGCGCGGCTTGCATCCTGAGAAGCGGCGACTGATCAGAAGTCGATACAACCACGACAGAGCGCCTCCTGCCTTCTTCTCCCAGGACCTCCAGGAACTCCCCAACTTCTCGGCCACGTTCTCCGACAAGTGCGAGCACTGTCATATCAGCGCTTGTTCCCCTGGCCATCATGCCAAGCAAGGTGCTTTTGCCGACTCCGCTTCCGCCAAACAGTCCGATACGTTGTCCCCGGCCACTGGTGACAAATCCGTCGAGTGCACGGATACCGCATCCCTGGAGATCGCGGATAGGTTTTCGATCAAGATGCTGGGGTGCAGTTCCATCGATCCAAACGCGACGCTCTGCTCTATACTCCCCGCGCCCATCAAGGGGCGTTCCCACAGCATCGATGACCCTTCCCAACAACTCGTTCCCTACGCGGATCGAGGGTCTGGTTCCACAGGTCACAATCCGATCGCCGAAATGCACGCCTTGCGGCTCCTCGATCGCCATGGAGAGGACCTTCGAGCCCCTGAACCCAATCACCTGTCCCTGATACGTGCGCTCGTCTCCACACAGGATCCGACATGATTCCCCTATCGAGCTGAACGGGCCATCTGACTCGATCAGGCTCCCGATCACTTGGGACACACGACCTTCCCAACGCAACGTCGAGCCTCGATCGAGGCGGTCAAAGTATGGCTCAAGTAGCTGCTGGCTCCTATCCATTTCCTCAGGGCCTCAGTGCAAGCAGATCAAAGAAGCCAAGTTCAACTTCCTTCAGTTGGGCCTCCAGGCCAAAGTCCGCCGAGCCCAGATCCGTTTCAACGATGCAAACGCCCTTCGAAAGACTGGCGTCCTCACTAATGAAAACTCTTTGCTCCCTGATGCTTGTTTCCATCCATTTGTGCCAAGAAGCTGACTCAGCTGGCGGAACACGGAGTTTTACAGTCGAACCCTCACTCATTCTCTCAACTGTAATTCGAACCAAGCCAGCTACAACTGCAGGATCTACCTGGGTTTCTCGGTGCAATATCTTTGCTGCGATCGCTAGGGAAAGTCGAACAACCTCCGTCTCCACTTGGGAAAAATACTTCTTTCGTTCCGACTCGAAAGCTTCCAGCGCTTCCTTTATTTGAGCCGAATGACCCTGCAGTCTATTTTCATACTCCTCGCCTAACCGCTTCTCGGCTTCTTCTCTCCCCTCGGAGCGCGCGCTGGCCAGCATTCCCTCCAGTTCCTCAAGAGAACGTCCGTGGTTCGCCTCTTTCGTCTTAGGAGCCTCGTCAACGCAGCCGGTACCGTCGTCTCTCGAGGACAACATGGGCTGTCCGATTTCCGGATAGGGCAAGGAAATGACTGGATTCTTTTCCGAATTCGAAGCCACATTCTCAGAGAACATATTCATCCTTGCTTTCGCCCTTCAAGACAATCTTGCCTTCGGCTTCTAGTTGACGCGCAATTCCGACAATCTCGTTCTGCGCTTTAAGCACGTCCTTGCTTCTCACGGGCCCCAGGGTCTCCATGTCTTCTTTCATCATTTCCACAGCGCGGGTCGACATCGTCCGATAGAAGCACTCCTTCATTTCATCAGTTGTTCCCTTTAGTGCTGTAGCCAACACCCGTTTATCGACCGCAGCGGTGAGTTCGCGAATATGCAGGTCACCCACGTGGAGCAGATCATTAAACGTGAACATCAAATCGCGGATCCCGTTTGCGAGTTTTGGTTCGTCATTCTCAATCGTTTCCAAGATCTCCTGCGCAACGGTCGTATCAATACAATTCATAATGGCAGCGACGCTTTGAAAGCCCGAATACTTCCGTTTTCCCTGCTCTCCAATCGATTTCATTCTTTGACTCAGAATCAGTGACACCTTTTGTGCCATCTCTGGCGAGAACCTCCTGAGGTTTGCAAGGCGCTTGACTGCCTTGGCACGAGTTTCTCTCGGAAGGCTCATCAGCAGAGCCGAGGCCTGTCGTTCTCCAAGCTGACCGAGAATGAGAGCAATTGTCTGCGGCAACTCATTTTCCAGAAACCGGGCTAACTTCTGCGGGTCCGCTCTTTGGAGAGCCTCCCGTGGATTCATCTCCCTTGATTTGCTCATCTTCTGCAGGATTTCATCCGCTTCCACCTCGCCAAATGCTTTCACCAGAAAGCGGCGTGCAAGTCGCTGTCCGCCGCGGATAAAATCCTCCATACCTCCAGTTGTGATTCGCCTATATTCCTCACAAACGCTAAGGTTCACCTCGACCGGCACTGGTCCCAGCTTGCACACTTCCTCAGCAACGCGCTGCTGTTCATCCTCGGTGAGATTCTTGATGATGGCAGCGGCAGGCTCCTCTCCAAGAAGTGTCAGTAGGATGGCGGCTTTGCGAGCGCCGGTCATGCCGCCGGTATCAGTTGCAGTCGTCATCACGCCTCCTCCTGAAGCCAGGCGCGCACTGCGGCAGCACTGCTCTCCGGATCATTTTGAACAAACTCCGTCAACTCCCGCTTTAATGTCAATGAGCGTTGAAGCGCATTCGTATGCGCCTCAGTTAAGTCGACGGCTGATGCTTGCAGCTGTGCCTGCTGTTGTTCCGGAACAGGCAACGTTGCTGGAGCGTCGGCGGCGAGAATGCGCTTCTGAATCGGCCGGAACATCAGCAAATACACAGCAAGAAACAGACCAAAGAGGACAGCATAACGGACAACGGAAGTAAAATCGTTCAATCCGTTCTTTGCACGCTCCAAGAAGGTTGCCGGAACGTCATCCAGCTCATTCTCGCGATCAAAACTCAGGTTCTGAACGGTTACAACATCTCCGCGTGCACTATTGAATCCAATTGCCGCCTGGGAAAGCGCGGTAATCGTGCTGATCTCCTCGGGGGTTCGCTTTATGTGTGATGTTACCCATTGTCCCTTCTCTTGTTTCCTGATTGCAGAATCATCTAGAACGATTGCGGCAGTGATTCGGCGAATGGATCCAGCGGGGTCGACTTCGTGCCGAGTGGTCTTGTTAACCCCATAGGTTGCGCTCTCCGTTTTCGAAGATGACCCGGGGCCGCTCGAGATTGCTGTCGGTGAAGCTTGCTTGGCTGACGGGACGTTACTCGCAGTGCCTGGCACACCCGCGTTTGTATTGGCACCTAAACTTTCCTCGGACCGTTGCATGGACAAGGGCACGCTTACCGTCGGGTCGTATTTTTCATCGCTCTCTTCGCTACTTCTGGTTTCATATTCCACATTGACAGTTGCGCGAAGGTGCTCGCTTCCCACTACCGGGGCGAGTGTTGCTATAAGACGACGAGTGAGGCTCCCTTCCAGGCCATCTTCAGATCCAGACTGATCGCCGCCCACCGATGTGTTTTCCGAGTCGGCATCCGTGACTACCACGGCCTTCGGATCAAGGTTATCTACCGAGCCGGCAACCAGGCGGGCGATCTGAGCAACTTCTTCCCTGGACACGCTGCCGTGCTTCAGATGCAATGTAACCGACGCCTTGGCGCCTCTTTCCTCATCCGAAAACACCGACTCGTTTGCCATCACGAGGTGGACCCGGACGCTCTTGACATTGCTGATAGTCTGAATCGTCCTCTCGAGCTCACCCTCAAGCGCACGTTGATAATTGACCTTCTCGTTGAACTCCGTCTGGCCCCACGATACCTTGTCGAAGATCTCATAACCGATCCTGCCGCTGCTCACTGAATTGTGAGACGCGACCTCTAAACGCGCAGCTTCCAGCTGGTCCGAGGGAACTGTAATCGATTTTCCGTCAGAACCAACGACGAATTTTATGTTTTTACCCGACAACTCTGAGCTAATCGTCTCGAGATCCTGTGGATCCAGCCCTGTCATCAGCACTTTGTAGTCTGGTGTCGCGATCATTCTCCCAAACACTACGAAGACACCAATCGCAAGGAGCGCAGCCACGATTACGTAGCGTCGCTGCTGCGTGGGAAGTTTGGACCAGAAGATCTTCGCTCGCTCGGGAATCTCTGTCGCGACAGTACTGATCTTTCCTGTCGTCAGGTTGTCTTTAGCAGCCATAGTTGTCCAGTATTTTTAGGATTGCCCGCGGACTCCAGTCGACACTTAGGCACCTTCACGTCAGAACTGCATTTTCTCTACGTCTTGGTAGGCATTCACGATCTTATTGCGCACCTGCATCATAAGTTGAAACGCAACGTCCGCTTTTTCAACCGCGATCATCACTGAACTGATGTCTGCGCCGCCTCCATGCAGCACGTTGCTGATCTGGTCCGTCGCGTTCCCGCTCAGCTGATTCACTTGATTCAAGGCGTCGGTCAGAATGCCATTGAATCCTCCTCCTTCCGCTGAGGGAAGCTCGAGTTTGGGCATTTCGGGCAGCGGGCCGATCGCCCCAATTCCACCTGCATTCGTAATCGGACTGGTCATCCTCTATCCTCCGGCTAGCTCTTAAGAAGATCAATGGACTGCTGGATCATCTGCTTCGTCGCGGACACTGCCGAGGCATTGAGCTGATAGGCGCGAACAGACCCCATCATGTCAACCAGTTCCATCGTCGGGTCAATTGCCGGGAAGGCCACATAACCGTCTTTGTCTGCATCCGGATGTCCTGGCTCGTAACGCATAACCGGAGCTGCCGGGTCGTCCACAACTTCTGAAATCCTGACTTCTCCCGAAGGTTTTGACCCCAGAGTGGCGTTCGCCAGAGTGAAGCCGAAGGAAGACGTACCCTCCGACTGGAACACAACCTCTTTTCTTCGATAGGGCCCACCGCTGGTGGTGTGCGTTGTCTCCGCATTCGCGAGATTAGCAGCAATGATTTCTGATCTCTGCCGTTCCGCTGAAAGAGCCGAAGCACTGACTGCAAGCGATTCGAAAAGATTCATGGTTAGTTGCCTCCATTGATTGCAGAAATAATCTGGTGGAATTCATCCTTTATGAGTGAAACTCCCATCTGGTACTGCAGCTGCGTCTCAGCCATCAAGAGCGCTTCCCGATCCATGTCGACGTTGTTCCCGTCGGGACGTTCCATGAGTCCTTGCTGCTCCTCCACAACAGGAGACAACTGTGGTGCCCCACCCCGAGCCATCGATGAGCCCTGCACCGCGCGGTTCAGTTCCTGCTGAAAATTGATGTCCCGCGCATGGTAGCCCGGTGTGTCAATGTTTGCCATGTTGGTTGAAACAAGCCGCTGACGTGCCGTCGTTAGTTGCAAAAAGCTTTCGAGAGTTGAAATCATGGGTACGTCTGACATGATGCATACCTCCTTGGCGGCAAACCATACTCTCTGATCTTGTTCCTCATGGTTCGAATGCTGATGCCGAGCATCTCCGCGGCATGCGTGCGATTGCCTTTCGCCAGAGCCAATGTGTTCTCAAGATGGATTCGCTCAAGCAAAGCGATCGGCGTGCCTGCCACTGGCACCGGCGGATTTGTCCCTTGTTCAAGGCGCATCGGCTTGAACTCTTCGAGGAAATGTTCCTCTTCGATCAGACCCACTGAGTGAAGCGAAAGAACTCTACGCATAAAATTCGCGAGTTCACGGACGTTGCCTGGCCATGCATGGCGCTCGAGCCTTTCAATGAAGCCCGCAGACAGGGCCGGTACCGGTTTCTTGAATTCATTGGAGAACTTCTCGACGAAGTACGCCGCAAGTAACGAAATATCTTCGCGGCGATCGCGCAACGGAGGAATTGAAAGAGGAATTACGTTTAGCCTGTAGTACAGATCGCTACGAAATGTCCCGTGTTCGACCATGGACATCAGAGAAGCGTTCGTTGTGGCGATGACCCGCAGAATAACGGGAATGGTGCGGCTCTCACCAAGTCTCTGAATTTCGCGCTCCTGGAGAACCCGAAGAAGTTTCGGCTGGAGGCTCATTGGCATCTCGCCGATTTCGTCCAGCAGAATTGTGCCGCCATTCGCCATCTCGAACTTACCAGGCTTGGTTGCATGGGCGCCCGTAAACGCACCTTTGCCGTGTCCGAACAATTCGCTTTCGAGGAGCGCTTCCGGTACCGCCGCACAATTCACCGCCACAAATGGCGTACCCGAACGACTGCCGGATTCGTGGATGAACCGTGCCAACACCTCTTTGCCAGTTCCGCTTTCCGCCTCAATCAGCACATCGGCATTGGTCGTCGCGGCCGCTTTTGCGCGGCTAATAGTCTTCAAAAGCAAAGGTGAGCGGCCCACCATGGACGCCGTGCTTGTCTCTGTCGGTTGCGGAGATTGCTTTACCGGTTGCGAGGTGTTTCTTTGCTGGATAATCCGCTCTGCTGTCGCCTGAAGGCGGTCGAACGCCACCGGCTTCGTCAAATAGTCGAACGCGCCATCTCGCATTGATGTAACGGCATCTGGGACACTTCCATAAGCGGTCAGTAGGATCACCGGTGTGTCAGGGCAGATGTTCCGCACCGATCGAAGTACGTCGAATCCGCTGCCGTCCCTCATCCGGACATCCGAAACGATCAAATCAAAGCTCTGGCGCTTAATCAGAGCCGTTGCTTCCTCGACTCCTCTGGCCGTGTCGACTTGCCACCTATGGCGCAAGAAGTTGGCCTGAAGAGCCGTACGCATGCCGGGTTCGTCGTCGATAACGAGCACGGAGACGAGTTCTGCGTTTGGATTTGGAGTAGCCATATTTATGCCAATTGTGGTTGCATTACTGGGAATTGAAGAGTAAATTGCACGCCGGATGGAATAAAGTTCTTCACGGAAATACCGCCGCCATGCAGCCGCATGACGTGGTCACATATTGCGAGACCCAGTCCCGGTGTTTCCCCATTTCCGCTGAAACCGGGTTCAAAGATTCGTTCGATCTGATCTGCTCGAATTCCACACCCGTTATCAGCAATTTCAACGACGATCTGGTCCGTGCCTGCGCGGCTGTCATTGGCGTCCTTTGCCCTACTAGTTCCATAGGAAACGGAAATGGTGCCGCCAGCGGGGGTGTGCCGGGTTGAGTTTGAAATCAGATTGAGTACCAGCTGTTGAATTGCACTCTCGTTCAACATCACCAGTTGCTGCGGTTCCGCATCGCCGGTCACATTGATCTTGACACCGGCCTGATCAACTATTGGCTTCACAAATTCGAGAGCGCTACGCATCGCATCGGACAGTTTCATGGGACTCAATTGCAAATCCCTTGAGCGAAGATTCAAGACATTGTTGACCGTTCCTCCAAGCGTCCGAATCCCGGCCCGCAGATTCGCAATCCATTCGCTCCGCCGGACCGCATCCGTTTCGATCAGTTCAGAAAATAGTTCCAAACTCGCTAATGGATTTCTAATCTCATGAGCGATGACGGACAGCGTTTCAGCAAGAGCAACCGCGTTTCGGCCGGCTTCTCTTTCTTCCTCCGCACGCCTTTGGGCCGTAATGTCGCGGATAACCAGGATCATCTGATCGGAATCCCTGCCCCCGATGTTCCAAAGCTGAAGTTTCCGTTTGCGGATCTCCAGCCACCTCGGTTCGGCTTCTTTTCGAAGACAGAGGGTCTGACATGCATCCGTATCATCAACCTCGAGATTCAAGCACTCGGGAGAGATTCCACTCGCGCGGCAGATTTCTTCGACGCTCGGAGAGTTCGAATTCCTGCTCTCCGACAACGACAGGCCTAATAGACGTCGAGACTCAGGGTTCATCAACACAGCTTGCCCCTTGTCGTTGAGAACGAGGACCCCGCACGGCATTGAGTCAAGAATCTGCTGTAATGACTCTCTAATCCTCTCGTTTTCCGCGAGACTATCGAGCAATGCGCAATCCCGCTCAGAAAGCTGCTTGCGCAGATCAAGCACATCCCTCTGTAATTGGTGATAGGAGTCTTCGAGACGGACTGAGGCCGTCACGAATTGCGTGAATGCATTGGCTAGAACAGCGGACTCGTCGCTGCGCCCGCCGGATCGTGGAAGACCGAACTCAGCAGCGGAGCGCTGGTCGCTCGCGCAATCATAATTTATGAATCCATCATGAGAACCAGGCAGCATATGCCTAGTTACATTGCACGAATCGTGCCAATCAACTCCTGATCCGGGCCATCAATGGAATATTCTGTCAGATGTCTTAGAAAAGAATATGATTTTCTGCGATTTCAGTCTGTCCCTGGGCCAGGATGCTGCACCGTTCGAGTACATTGCGCAATTCTCGCACGTTTCCGGGCCATGTGTGGTGCTCAAGGACTTGCAAGACCTCCGGCGTAATTGACGCATTAGGAGCGTATTTCGCGAGAAATGCCTCAGTGAGAGGCCGGATATCGCCGGTGCGCTCTCGTAGAGGTGGCAATGCAATTGGGAAGACCGCCAATCGATAGTAGAGGTCTTCGCGGAAGAGCTTTTGTTTCATCAGTTCCTGAAGAGGGGCATTGGTCGCAGCCACCACCCGGACATCGACCTTCAGGTTGTCATTTCCGCCAATTCTCTGTACCTCTCCCTGCTCAAGAAACCGCAGAATCTTACTTTGAACAGCAAGCGGCATATCGCCAATCTCGTCTAAAAACAGGGTCCCTCCGTGTGCCGCATGTATACGTCCAATCCTCGACTGAACAGCGCCAGTGAAGGACCCTTTTGTATAGCCGAATAGTTCTGCTTCCAGAAGTGGCTCCGGGATCGCCGCGCAGTTGATTGTGACCAGGGGCTGTTTTTGCCGCAGGCTCACTAAGTGAATAGCCTGGGCGATCAAGTCTTTGCCCGTTCCGCTCTCGCCTGTCACAAGTACTGTTGTGTCTCGCTTGGCGACCATGTGGACAAGTTCATACACTCTTCTCATTGGAGCCGAGTCTCCAACCATTCCGCGAATTCCCGGACTGTCCCGCTGAGCCGATCTCATTTGCTGAATTTGGCTTGGGGACAACGAAAGAGAGGACGAGCTCGATCTGGCGTAGAGCGCATCCGTAAGTTTCGCGGACAACGACGTTGGCGATGAGGTGCCCACCAGCAGCCTGCCCGTGTGCACATTCACGGTAAAGACCTGGACCTCTGGAAATCGTTCCCTGATCATACCGTTGAATTCGCCAGATTCCAGATCGGGGAGTATTGGGTCAAGAAGCACGATTTCGGTCGGTGTCTCTTGCAAAAATTCGAGCGCCTCAGCACCGCTGCTTGTTTCAATGATCTTCCAGCGAGGAGGCTCGAGCTTCTCGAACAGTTCAGAGCGCAGCCTGGAGTTGGGACTCACGACGAGCACCCTGATTGATGCCACGTCCTCGGAACGGCTACTCATATTTTCCCCAGCTGGACTCATATTCTCTGCGCTCCCGCCGACGCTGATGCTTTCTTGAATCGGAGTCGAGCACCGAAGGGTTGAAGTTCATAGCCGAATTTTCCTTGCTGTCCTCGTATGCTCGACTCAACCAAGGTCATCGCGAGCTTGTGATGTGCATCGAGATACTTCAACTCCACGTCGGGATTTTTCATACCAATGCTGACATACCGCGACGTTGCTTGAGAATTGATTTCTACGGACTGACCAACATCGGACAACGCACATGCAGTGAGAAGTAAAATGGTCAGGCTCTGGAGAGCTCTTTTGCGGTGGGCCATCATCATGTAAGGGCCTTCGGACCCTACTCGGAGACCGATTCTTCGTTCTTCATAAAGGCGATCCACGCCGCCAACAGCCTCCGCAATCAAATCAGCGGAGATGAGATTCTCCAATTCAGGCGCAAATCGCTCAATCGCAATGAGTTGTCGTACAATCCCAAACAAGCTACAAACTCGCTCGATCTCCCTCGCTGAGTTTGACACCGACTCTCTGAGATCCGATTCGGATAGGTTTTCGATTCTCCAGGGGCTCAATTCGTTTTGAACGATGGTGAGAGGCTGAGCAACCGCATGCAGACCTTCAGCAAGATCACAACAGAACGCATCCCGAAGTCTTCCTGGGGTCGTGATACGAATCGATCTACTGTCCCTCGTCATCATCGCTCAGAACGTAACCGACGCCGCGCACCGTGCGGATCAGTTTGCGTTCTCCGTCCTTATCAATTTTGTCCCGGAGGTACTTTACATAAACATCCACAATATTCGTAGAAGGATCGAACGGAACGTTCCAAACGTCCTCCATGAGCGACTTCCGCGAAACGACGACACTCGAATGACCTACAAGATACTCCAGAATTGCGAACTCTCTTGGCGTAAGATCGATCCGCCGCTGACCCCTCATGACACATAAGCGTTCGCGATTGAGGGTCAGCGTGTTTGATGGTGCTGATTTCGGAACTGACGCACAGCGACGATTAAGCAAGCGTTTGATTCTCGCTAGTAACTCCTTCATTGAGAATGGTTTAACAAGGAAATCGTCCGCTCCCTGTTCAAACCCGTTCACCAGATCCTCAGTTCGACTCCGTGCTGTCAGAACCAGGACCGGGAGCATCGGCCACCTATTCCTGACCTCCCTCAATACTTCCATTCCGTCCATTTCTGGGAGGTTTAGGTCAAGGACCAGCAGGTCTGGAATTGACTCCTCAAAGCTCAAAAGGGCCGCACGCGGTGTCGTATGGACGACCACTTCAAGGGCCACATCCTTCAGCTCGCGCTGCAGAAATCTCCCGAGGGGAATGTCGTCGTCAACGATGGTAACTTTTGCCTCTGGAGCATTCACAGCGCGAGTCACTTTCTCGACCTCAGTACGCCGCTCCGCAAAAAACCCGAAGCAGGCGGTTAGTCCAAACCCGACGATAGATTGATTGGCTTCTTTATAAAATATAGAGCATAACGACCGCTAAACGTGCAACGTGCAGGTGAACGAGAGTAACTGAAATAACGTCCCATTCTGTCGATATGGTCATGAGTCTTGATTTTGTCGTTGGACAGGGAGGTCTGACCTGGAACATATTCGAGCTTTTCAATACCGTCCCTTCCGTCAAGCTGTGGGATTTCGAGTAGAGTTCGCACGCGAAACAGATATTGCAATCGGTCAGTGCCGAAACATCAGCTTTTCTGGAATCCAGGCCCAATTCGATGTGCAAGTCGAGAAGGGATCTTCAGGGCTTTTGACTCTTCACCACCCAAGAGCTTTATTTGAGGTTGCTGCTGTGGTCACACGCGTCTCGGAAGAGCATATTGGGCTTGAGTTCAGGTTCAAGACACCACAAGAGGAGCATAAACTTGCCGAGATGCTCGGGATCGAGGAGGAGATCGCTCCGCCATTGGCTTCTCATCCTTTCCGCCGTGAACTAAACAGGGATGATTCCGTCAAACGAAGGAACCTGAACAAGTTAGCTAGATAAATGTTAGGTTCATTAGTTCCTCGCGGCACGCACTTTAGGACGTTCACTGTTGGTGGCGCCCTGCACGGACTTAATCTGGACACACACACCCTCTTGCTCAGACGCAAATGGAAGATACGATTATGAGTCCAAACTACTCAAATCATGAGTCAATCTGCCGGACCTGTAGGCAATCGCCTCACTTGTATCCTTGGCCTCCTCGGCAATTCTCGCCGGGCGAAGCGATTCTTATTGCCGATCCTTTTCTTTCGATACGAGAACTGATGCGAGATCTCCTTGAGTGTTCTGGATACTCGGTACTTGGAGCAGCTTGCTCCATCGACGCGCTTCGTCTCGCCAATGAGCATCCTGGGCCTATACCCTTGATCATCACTGACATCATCCTACCCGGGAGTAACGGGTTTCTCCTTGCTGAGCATGTAAGGGCAAAGAGGCCAGAAGCACGAGTTTTATACGCAGGGGCTTCTCAAGATTCGTTTCGATTCCCTTACCACCTCGGAGGTGACTTTGCCCTAATTGAAAAGCCCTTCCGAAAGCACGATTTCCTGCGACAGGTGTCTGGCCTCCTACAGTAGATCTCAATCTCCCGATCATTGGATGTGCTTCGTCAGCGGAGAGGACAGACCGCGAGGGGGCAATTCCACCTGAAGCCTGCGCCAGCGTGGCTGAAGTGGCGGACGCACGGTGTGAAGACGAACCAGGTGTTCAAGTGGCGTTGTGCATTCGAACGTGGCGAACTGAACGAGCCGAGCATCGCGCTAATCCCGGTCACGGCGGCTATCCTCGAAGACAAGGGCAGACATACAGAATGTAACTGCGCGGCCGGCGAGTGGCGCGATCCAAACCGAACTTCCTGGCCGAGCCGCGATCAGCTACGGCAGTTTGGCGAAAACATCTATGAACAGATGGAGACGTGTACGGTTCCAACTCTCGGCCTCAACCGGGGTCGTTCCGCCTTCGGCATCCGCACATTGTTCCATTGTTCGACTCTGCGGCCATTGCACTGCTTTCCTGTCAGAAAGGATATCAACTTTGCGAAATCAAGTTCTCGGTACAAGGTCGATCATTTCCATTTGGTAATCGGCAAAGTGCGTTGCCCTTGCCGGGGCAACCAGAAACTTCAAGCGCCGGCGAAATCAATCCGGCATATTCTTCTGAAGACCTTCGGTTCTCTCCATTTGTGGAAGATCAATTGACAAATTGATCATTTTCTATAGAAGCATCTACCAATCTACCTCAGCGCGATCCAAGCGTTAGCGAGCCTGAACAAGCATCTCATTGATCTTCCGGGCAAGCGCCTCCAGGCTGAATGGCTTCTGGAAGAACACAATTGCCGGATCGAGTAACTGAACATCTGCTTTGTGTTGGGTATAACCGGACATTAAAATTATTCGAATCGAAGGGCATAACGGCTTCAATATCTCCGCTAGACGCGGACCGCTTATACTTCCCGGCATGACAACATCAGTAATTAGCACATCAATGTCACCCTTGTGCAAATCAATGATTTCAAGCGTTTCATTTCCATTGCGAGCTTCCAAGACTTGATAACCTTTAGTCCGAAGGTATTCGGAAGTGAGCTCACGAAGCGCAGCCTCATCCTCTACAATTAGCACCGTCCCTGATCTCGTAAGGTTGCATTCTGGAACGGCGACAACTTTCTCCGGCACACGATCACCATCCTCTAGGCGACGTAAGTAGATTCTGAATGTAGATCCAATACCAAGTTCGCTATAAACAGTGATAGCTCCGCCACTTTGCTTTACGATACCATGTACGGTTGCCAAACCTAGTCCTGTACCTTGATCAAAGGTTTTCGTGGTAAAGAACGGATCAAAAATGTGCGGTTTGACCTCGGTGCTGATACCAACGCCGTCATCACTCACCGCGAGACAGACATAAGAACCTGGGGATACTTCTAACCCCTTCGACTTAGCCATTGTTTCGTCAAAGGTGACGTTCGCTGTTTCCAGGGATAGACGCCCACCGTTCGGCATCGCATCCCTTGCATTGAGGGCGAGATTCATTATGACCTGTTCTAATTTTCCCTGGTCCGCACTAATATCCCCCAACTCAGGATCTAATGAGAACTCCGTCTCGATGTCCTCTCCAAGCAGTTGAGGGAGTATTCTCCAAAGATGTTTGATTACGTTGTTCAGATTTAATCGAGACGGTCTCAAGTCCTGTTGCCGGCTATAAGCGAGCAGTTGCTTGGTCAGATCAGCACCTCGTTTAGCCGCCTCCTCGATCTGCCGAGCGAGACGAGCCACTTTATCTGGATCATTGCCCGCATCTTTGAGCATTTGCGCGCTGACGCTGGCAATCATCAGGAGGTTATTGAAATCGTGGGCGACCCCCCCAGCCAGTCGGCCAATTGCTTCCATCTTCTGAGACTGTTGAAGCCGTTCCTCCATCGCCCGCTGTTCGGTGATGTCGGTTATGGATGCCACAATACACAGGTTTTTCGCGGCATCAGCTGAGATTCGCCCCATTTCGTTTACGATCCTGTATAAGCCGTCTTTTCTTCGCACTCGATACTCGACTTCGAAAGACCGCTGGGATCTCGCTGCATCATCAAGTGTCATGAGATACTTATTGAGATCCTCCTGATGGATCAGTGCACGCCAAGATTCCATGCCAAGTGAGAAATCTTGGTGCCCATATCCCAGCACATGTTGCAATGCTCCGCCAAAGGTAACTTCCCCATTCCGAATGTCCCATTCATAAATAATCTGCCCGGTAGCAAGCACCACCGAGTCGTAACGCCGCTTCCACCTTGCGATTCCCTCTTCTGCCTGCTTGCGGTCGGTGATATCGCGCGCGTTCAAGATGAACCCGCAAACACTTGGATCCTGCCTTTGATCGTTTGCACTAGCCTCAAGAATCCGAGGGGATCCCGCTCGACCTGGAAGGCTAAACTCGACCGTCTTGTGCACACTCGTACTACTGGTGGCACTCGCGAGGAACTCTGCGACTGCTGCTCGGTCGTGAGGCTCAAGCCGTCCAAATAGACTCTCGCCTTTCGCGAGTATGCCGGCGGCAATCTCTCTCTCCATGGAAGGACTGGCATACTGCACCGTCCCGTCACTATTCAGTACCAGTATAAAATCGCTTGCATTCTCAATCAGCGAACGAAATCTCGATTCACTTTGCTGAAGTGTCAGATAAATCGCCTGGATTTGCGAGGCCATCTCATTGAATACGTGACTTAGTCTGGCAACTTCATCGCGTCCAACGACCGACGCTCTATATGTAAAGTCGCCTTGACTAAGAGCCTGAGCTGCCTTATCCAACAGTTTCATGCGTCCAGCAATGTCGTGCGTTACCCGAAATCCGCGATAACTCGCAATGATAAGTACGAGCGCGTTCACCGTCAGAAGAGTGTATATCGCATGCAACTGTGCCGCTCTGATATCTTCTAGTTCAGTCCGCTTTTCAAGCGCCACCAGTGCGTCGATATCTTGCACGAGGCTGGAAGAAAGATCATTGATAATGGGATTGCGGTTTTCCAGTCGCGATTGAACGCCTTCCCAGTCGCCTGCCCGTGCCAAAGCATTTAGAGATTTGACCTGGCCTTCGAACAGTGCTCTTACGGAGTCTAGGCTGTTCAACTCACTGTCTCGTTCTGTTCCTTGGGGCAGGGAGCGCACAGCCCGAATGGCTTCATCTACTGACGCGTCGAATGCGCGAAGTACCTCATCGCTTTTGGTTGTGAATTGATCCGGAATGTGCACATCGGCGAGGATCCTTATTTGATCCTGATAGCTAAGGAAAGAACTACGAACAAGTAGGACATCTCGCGCCGGTTGATCAGCCTGGTAAACAAGTTCTGCCCGTTTGCGAATCGAGTCGACCTGGAATAACGCAATCGCGTCGCCCAGAGCCATTAGAAGCCCCACAAAGACGAAAACGACCGTCAAACGCCTTCCAATGTTTGGTCGCGCAATGACTTCTAGAATCGTGCTGGGGATCTTCATCATTCAGTTTGTTACGCGCGTTCCTGCACTCTTACCCGGTCTACCTGACCCGAACCCGGTTAACCTCTCCAACTCTACCTGGAGGTCGGAAACAGCTTGTTCGACGGTACATTTACCCGACAGTGCAGAATGCACGGCTGTATAATATGCTCGCGAAACGGCAGGATATTTCTTCCGACAGACTGCAGAAGGTCGAGAAGTACCTCCAGACGTTAGGATGAATTTAATCTCTTGGATCTCTGGTCGAACCTGGAAGTATTTTGGATCTTCATAGAAATCTCGAATCACTGGTAGTAATGATTCCTCTTGCCACAGCTTAAGCTGGACCTCTCGGCTTGTAAGAAAACGGATCAGCTGGGCCGCTTCCCGCTGGTGTCTCGAATACCGTGATATAGCCAGTGACTCACCACCTAAAACTGAGGCTTCGTTTCCCCCTTCCCTTGGAAGGAGAGTGATTGCAACGTTCCGTTGGTTGGACCCGTGTATGTCCCCAAATGGTGTTCCTCGCCAAGTCCAGTCCCGTCGGAATGCCACGTTGCCTTTCTCCCACATGTTTCGGCCATCTTCTTCCATGAAGGTCAACACGCTCGGCGGGGAGATTGTTCCGATCCAACTCTTAGCCATTTTGAATGCTTTAATCGTTCGCGGATTGTTGACGGAGACCACATGATTCTGCTCAAGTATGTTTCCGCCGCCGTACGATGCCTGCCATTCGAGTGCATTACAGGTTAGACCTTCGTAAAGACCACCCTGCCAGACAAAACCCCAGAATTTCGTCTTCCCAGCTGCTCTTTCTCCCTTTTGGATTCGTAGGGCCATTGCTGAAAGTTCTTCCCAACTGCGAGGAGGATGCTTGTATCCGTACTTCTTGAGAAGGTCTGATCGGTAATAGAGAACACCGATTTGGAGATTGAACGGCATCGCGACGAGCCTACCGTCGACCGTGTCATCCTGTACGGCTCTTGGCCAAAGTTCTTTGGACTCATCGCCAAGATAGGGTTTTAGGTCAATTAGATCATCAGCGAGAAGTCCCTCCCATACAGTATCCAAATTGAGAACGTCTGGGGTATCGGACTTCCTTCCAAACCATCCTTCGTAAAGCGCAAGACGATCATCGGCCGACTCAGGTCCAACGATATAGTTGACGTGAATTCCAGTCTTTGCTGTGAATTCGGCGAGGAGAGCCTTCACCCTTTTTGTTTCCATTGTGGAATCAGATCCCCAGCCGATGAATGAGAGCGCTACATTCTGGGAATCAACATCTGGGGACCTTCTTCGACAACCTGTGATCTGCCAGATGCAGATTGAAAAGATCGTAATTATCGCAGCGGGAAGGAGACAAGAACGTGAAGTTACCTTCAGAACCCGACTCGGGCGGCCATTATCATCAGTCTGTGCCATCTCGGCCTTCCATACTACAGCGTTTTGAATTAATTGTAAGCTCTAGGTGATGGAACAGATAACCCAACGATAGGCGGACCAGCGATCGCTCCATGTCACAAGTGGAAACTCAGGAAGAGACGTGCGGACCATGCGCCAAGCGAACTGTTCATTCCTGGATACAGGTTCATTCCTGAATGCACTAAAACACCGTCCCTGCAGTACTCCCATTCATCTCGTTTGATTTATCGGCGTGGCATTGCCGGCAGAACTGCGCAGTCTGATTCGACGTGGAATTCGTGTCGTTCGGATTGTATGGAGCGCGAAGGAAGAACATCGTGGCGTAGGTTCCGAGCGGCAGGCCAGAATTTGAACCGCGGGTTACGTTGACCACGTTCATCGAATGGGGATCGTGACAAGTGGTGCATACAACGACGGCGGAATTGTTATAGATGCCAGGTTTGACGAAGAAACCGTAGTTGGAGACGAAGCGACTCGATGCGGAGCCCGTCATTCGGATGTTTCCATTTGAGTCGGCACAATCCCAATTGCCCGCACCGTTACAGCTGATTTTTGCGTTGAGGCCCATGGGATGCTCGCTCATGTAGGTGCCGTCATTCCCAATGAGAGTGGGGATCGAATTCCGATTGCCGTAGGTCGCTGGAAGGTCCTCGTACAGCTTGTTCTTCATCATGGCGGCCGACGCGTAGTTGCCGTCGTGACAACTGAGGCAGGTGAGCATGCCGGAGACATCCGGGGTTTTGGCAGACATACTTGTCGGCAGGACTTCGACGTATTTGCCACCGTCGGTCGTGATGGTTTTTCCGTAAAGACCGCTGAGATTTTCTCCCCAGAGGACGGGACTGGCGGCCGCAGACTCGACGCTTTTTGCGTTGCCATTGCCAGAAGTGCCGCTATGCGGCGAATGGCATGCCGCACAGCCACGACCGTAATTCAGGTGAGCGCCGAGCACGTCGGTAGAAGTTTGTGTGATCTGGCCTGTTGCGAAGGTCGTGGTCGTCAGAAGTGGCAGAGCAATTAAGAAGAGCTTGAAGAACTTACTCATGAATTAAACTCCCTCAGGGTATGCCGCCCTATCGGCATCGGTCGACGAGAATTTGAGTGCCCAAAACACGGCCCAGGGATTGAGTCTGTCCAAACGCAAAATCATGCTTGATCACGCGCACTGAAGCACAGCCTGTCGAGCGCCGAAGCAGACTGACAACAATCGGGATCTTGGGTTTGCGCCTGTGGCTGCTATACGGGGTTGCGCTATCCGCAGCCACAGGCACGAGAGGTACTGCAATCTAAGTAGGTCTAGATATAAACCGAGCAACATATCCGTCTGGTATAAGGTTGCGCGGTATTGGCAGACGGTGGATACCTCCCCTGAAAGCAATCGTCGTGCCATCTTCACAAACAGCTGCCCATTTAGCTAAGTGGCCTGCTTTCTCACAGTCTTGAACATTGATCCTTGCTCGGGAAACCTCCTGGCTCGTCATTTGGATGTCTCGTTTCTAGACAACTCTGAAATTGCAACACATTCAATAATTGAGCGATAGAACAGCGGCATCGTGAACTGCGGCACAACCTGAATTTTGATTCTCGGGTTCGATATGCTGCTCACTTCAAGTGACGTCGAAGAATTAATATCAAAGCCCCGATGATTCCATAGCCGAAAACAGATATGCCAAGTGCAATTAGAGCGCCGCGAAATGCTCGCGCGCCGTTATTTTTCCAGTCGTTGGGCTGTTCCCGTTGGTACTCAGCGAGAGTGAATTTCTGATTTTGGAGTTGAGGAGACATAAGTGCACCAATAATTCCGGACGGTGCAACTGGATGGCCATTCCGCCATTGCTTCAAAGGAAGGTCGCAAGTTATTGAATATAAAATAGTTATGACTCTCGCGCGAGCGTAGATAAAATCGGGCCAGAAATGATGTCTCGACAGTCATCTGACAGATAATTGCGATGCACGCCGATTGCGTACGCTAGCTAAGAAGCTCATTTTGCAAGTGATAGTTCCGGATCTTTACATAGAGTGAGCTTCTCGGTATGCCTAGGCGCCTTGCAGTTCGCGCAACGTTGCCATGCTCAGAATTAAGAACAGCGCTAATGTGGAACCGCTCTAGCTCTTTCAAAGTGAGTTTTGAATTAGAACCTGCCGGCTGAGGTTTTAATTGAGCCGCCGCTTCGAATTCCAAACCCGTCAGGTGAATCATTCCATCATCCGAGAGGATGGCCGCCCTTTCTAACACATTCCGCAACTCTCGAATATTCCCCGGCCAATGGTAGTTCTGCAATGCTTCTCGCGCATGATCTGAAATCCTTAAAACGCCACGTGATGATCCGAACGTCATCTGCTCAAGGATTTTGTCAGCGATGATCGGTATGTCTTCCGGTCGTTCCCGAAGCGGAGGAATTCGCAGCCGCAGGGTACTAATCCGGAAATAAAGGTCGCTCCTAAACTTCTCTTCCTCAGCAAGTTTCTTCAGATCGCGGTGTGTTGCAGCAATTATTTGCACGTCGACTTTGCGTTCCAAGACATCACCAAGCCTGTAAAACCGCTTTTCCTCCACTACTTTCAGGATTTTGGCTTGTACGGAAGAATCCATGTCTCCGATCTCATCCAGAAAGAGCGTCCCGTGATTGGCAGCTTCAAGGAAGCCCATTTTGTTGCTGATAGCGCCAGTGAAAGCCCCCTTCTGATATCCAAAGAGCTCTGATTCCAACAATTCACGGGAGAGTCCCGCGCAATTTAGATCCACGAAAGACTCACGTGAGCGGATCCCATTTCTAAACAGCCAACGCGCAAGCACACCTTTCCCGGATCCAGTCTCCCCCTGAATCAGCAATGTGCTGTTCGCTGAAGCAATTCGTTGCGTAGCTCTTTTCAACTCAGATATTGCAGAGCTACTGCCTAGGAAAGGATCACACTCGATTCGAGCCTGTTCAAGTCTGTTGACGACTTCCTTTTTCTGATTTCGGCGGTTCTCCAGTGTTCGCCGGAGCATTGTCGTCAGCAAACCTAGATCAACTGGTTTAGGGATGAATTGTTCTGCACCATTCTTCACGGCTTGTACGGCCAAATCGATGCTTGCGTACCCGGTGATAAGGAGAAGCGGGATCTGAATATCGCGAGCTTTTAACCAGGATTGCAAATCGAAGGATGTTCCGTCTGGAAGCTGATAGTCACTGAGGATAATGTCCGGTGGACTTTTTTGAATTTCAGCGAATGCTTTGCCCAAGCTGCTCGCCCCAACGATCTCGAATCCTTCAGCCGTCAATCCTTCGAAAAGAAGGTCCAGCATCAGTACTTCATCTTCAATCACTAGAATGCGCTGTTCCATTGTGCACCCGACCCTTTTTTCTTTTTGACATCATTGCTCGAATGAGGTCTTCTCCAGCGCGGAAATGCATGCAAGAACTTGCATTGCGCGGTTCGAACTACCGGCTCAGAATCCCTTGAAATTTATCTGAAATATAGAACCATACCTGGAATCTGTCTATGGTCTGGACATCTTCGCCTTCTTTGAACGAGGAAACACCTCCAGAGACGGCGAAAGCTTTACTGTTTTTCCAAATATTTACGCAACAACGTATCTCTCTGGCGCGATTGGCATGCAAATTGCTAGTTCTGTCTCGGTTGCCCACAACAAGCCCTGAGATACTCACGCGATCGAGCCATGCCCCAACAGAAAAGACAAGAAATAGGACCGCCCGGTCTTGACCCGGTGGGGCCTCTTTACGAGGCACTTCGTTTGATTGATCGGTCGATCGCGCGTTCGCGCTCACGTGAATCATTGCTTCATGGGATCTGCTCAAATCTTGTTCAGTTTGGCGGTTTGGGACTGTCATGGATCGATCGCTTCGACTCTTCGAGCGAGCACTTTCACACCGTCGCAAGGGCTGGTGCACCAGATGTCTTCCTGGATCAGATAAAGGCGTATGCGCCTGATATATCCGAGGGGTTGGGACTCGCTGGAAGAGCAATCCGCACAGGCCAGCCGTACGTTTGCAACGACCTTTTAGACCATCTCGAAGATGTTTCTTTGCGGGAGTCAGCAATCAGGTATGGGCTTCGCGCTTTAGGAATCTTCCCTCTCTATCTCAGAGAAGAGGTTTTTGGCGTACTTTGTGTCTGCGCATCAACTGCCGGATTCTTTCAAGAGCGAGAAATCGAACTTATTGAACAGGCTTCCGATGACATCTCATTCTCGCTCGAAGCTTTCGAACAACGCTATCCGAAGGAAAAATCTCGAACCGAGATCGCTCTCGAAAGCGCGCAGGCGGAAATTCAAGCAGTTATCGGGGATCTCGATGAGGGACTCATCATCGCAGGACCCGACGGAACTATCTTGAAATGCAATGCAGCGGCTTTGCGACTGATCGGAATATCGGAGGATCAAACACCTCAGGAACACCTGTCAGATTTTGTGAATCTGATTGAGTTGTCCACCTTGGCTGGAGTTCGCCTTGAACCCAGAGAATGGCCGACCGCACGCATCCAGCGCGGTGAAACGTTGCGAAATCTTGAGTTGAGTCTTCGTCCAGTTGGAACAGACAAGACGACAATCCTGAGTTACAGCGGCTCTCTTGTTCGAATCGATCCCGACCGGGCGTTGCTCTTCATTAGGTTTCAGGACATCTCCGATCGAAAAGCCTCAGAGAAAACCATCAGACACTTGGCAAGTTTCCCCGAATACGATCCCGATGTGGTCTTCGAACTAGGCCACGGCCTCGATGTCAAGTACCTCAATCCGGCAATGCAATCTGCAATGGAAAAGTCGGGCGTTGATGATCCCGCCATGTTCCTGCCTGATTCATGGAAAGCCCGGCTTGTGAATCGTACCCCAATCTACGAAGAAACGGATACATTCCATTTCAAAATCGGCGAACGGACCTACCTTGGACGGATTCGTTACCTTCCCCAATTTGGGTCACTTCGTGTTTATGGAACGGATATTACTGATCTTGTATCTGTGCAGACGGCATTGCAAAGTGCTCAGGCTGAGGTCGAAGTTGTCGTCGAGAACCTAAACGAAGGTCTCATAATCTCGGACTTGCAGGGAAATTTTCTTCGTCGAAACGCTGCGGCCCTTTCCATAACGGGCATAGCCGAATCAAAGTCAATGCTGAATTTCGCCCAAATCAGCGAACTCATCGAGATAAGGACACTTGATGGAAAAATCCTGGGAGTAGAAGACTGGCCCCTACAGCGGGTGTTACGAGGCGAAACGCTTAGCAACTTTGAAGCCAGAGTCAGGCGACACGACACGAACAACGAAAAGATCCTCAGCTATCACGGATCCATTGTCAAATACGATACCGGGAAAGAAATCGCTTTTTTGAAATTTCAGGATGTTACTCAACGAAAACGCGCCGAGGCATCGTTGCGAGAGGCGCAGGTGCAGCTGTTTCAAGCCCAAAAAATGGAGGCAATTGGGCAGCTGGCAGGGGGCATAGCGCACGATTTCAACAATGCGCTCAGTGTGATTCTCGGCTACGGAGAAATGCTCGCGGAACGTCTTGCGTCCGACGAGAGGAGCTTGCGTTTTGTAAATCAGATCCTGCTCGCCCAGGAGCGTGCAGCGGCACTCACACGTCAGCTCCTGATGTTCAGTCGGAAGCAAGTTTGCAGTCGGGTCAAGTTGAATCTAAACGAAGTCATTGACGAAATGCTTGAGATGATTCAGCGGGTCGTAGGAGCAAACGCGATCGTCAAAGTAGACCGCGATCAAGACCTGAGCTGCGTGCTCGCCGACCGGGTTCAGATTGAGCAGGTACTTTTGAATCTTTGTCTAAATGCCAGGGATGCGATGCCCGATGGCGGAACGCTCACAATTCGAACATCCAACGTGAAGATCCAGGCAGCTGACCTCAAGTGCTCTCCCGACGCAATGACCGGATTATTCGCCACAGTCAGCATTTCCGATACGGGATGCGGCATGGATAGCACAATACTGGAGCGGATTTTCGAACCGTTCTTTACCACAAAAGAGCCCGGCCGTGGAACCGGTCTGGGCCTATCAACCTCTTTCGGCATTGTCGAAAACAACGGCGGCCGCATCTCCGCTGAAAGCGAACAAGGAAAAGGGAAGCATGTTTACAATCTATTTGCCAGCGGTGAGTGATCCGGCAAAATCATCCTTTCAGCTCGATTCTTGCCCCGTGAACCCCGGAGGCAATGAAGTGGTGCTTGTCGTCGATGATGAAGAACAATTGAGAAAGATACTTTGTACCACGTTGCGCTCCAAAGGCTATTGTGTTCTAGAAGCAGATAGCGCCAACTCGGCGATGCAGATCATCGAGAACCGGACCGGGCCCATCGATCTACTCGTGACAGACATCGTTATGCCGGGCATGAGCGGCCCAGACCTCGCCAGGAGCCTTCGCCAAAGCGGTCAGGTTCCAAGGGCGATCTTGATTTCGGGCTACGCAGACGATTTTCTCAACTCTGATCTCAACGATGTCCCCGCAACAATTGTGCTTCAAAAGCCAATACCGGCAGAAGGACTTTTGAGATCGGTGAGGATGCTTTTAGACAGGAAACTGGCCACCCCCTGATGCCAGCCGATCGAAATCTTGTCAACTGTACTCGAGTGGGCCAAGAATGCTCGCTTACTGAAGCGATTTAGTGTTTAACGCAGCAGGTTTTGAAAAGACGCGCTGAGCACGGAGAAGTCATGACCAAGAAACTATTGATACTAGATGATGAGCCCGCCGTTGGCCAGTTGATATCGGACATTGCGGAATCAGCTGGGTTCTCCTGCAGGTACGTTGCATCACCCTCGCTATTTCTCCAATCGATTTGTGACTGGGAGCCAACCCACGTTGCGATCGATCTCAAAATGCCTGAAATGGATGGGCTCGAAGTAATGGAGCAGTTAGCAGGACTGGGTTGCAAGGCTGAGATCATCATTCTTAGCGGTGTGGACGCGCGGGTATTGGACGCAGCGGCTCGATCTGCCGCAGATTATGGGTTGAATTTCGTAGGAATTCTCTCAAAGCCGTTCGCGCCAAAGGCGATTACTCGACTTCTTTCCGCTCCCCTATCGAACAACTGTCGTCGCAACGGTGACAACTCTTCTGGTCTCTCATCTCAATCCTCTTCAATTTCTCCAGATGAGTTAAGGAAGGCCATACAGAACGGGTACTTAGAAGTGTTCTATCAGCCCAAAATTGAGTGTAGGAGCAATCGACTTGTCGGCTTTGAAGCACTCTCGCGGATACGGCATCCCGAGCGCGGTCTCATATTCCCGGATTCATTCATCCCAGTTGCTGAGTCGCACAATCTGATTTACGACCTTACACTAGCGATACTCGATCAGGCACTCAGCTTCCTTGCCCGTATGTTGGAAAAGGACAACTTAGCGGATTCGGAGCAATTTCTTAATTCAAATCGATTGCTCGTGGCGGTCAACGTGTCCGCTCAAGTCCTGCGGCGGAAGGAGTTTGTTGAAGAACTCTTACAGATTTGTCAAAAATATGACGTTTCGAACGACCGAGTCATTTTGGAACTCACTGAAACAGCCGCGATGGAAGATCCCGCCGAATCACTCGCACTCCTCACGCGCCTGCGTGTCAGGGGTTTTCATCTCTCCATTGACGATTTCGGAATTGGATACTCATCGATGTTTCAACTTGTGAAACTGCCCTTCTCAGAAATCAAAATCGACAAATCGTTCGTCATGACGGCAATGAATCGAGAGGAATCCCGTACAGTAATCAGTTCCGTTGTCAGCCTGGCTCGAAGCTTGAAACTGTGCTCAACGGCAGAAGGGATTGAAGATGCGGAGACCCTCGATTATCTGAGGGAGATTGGATGCGACATCGGTCAGGGATTTCTATTTTCTCGCCCAGTCCCTGAGTCGGAGATCATTCGTTGGATGCAGGCCAACTGCAACGGCGGGTTCTGGAACGGCACACCTACAACCAGTTTCCCCAAAGAACCTGGACTGCATGGCCCAGTCAATCTATATTAGAGCAAATCCACAGGCGAGGTGTTTTCACTTGGATTTCTGACCCTAGAGATCAAAGATGGAAGGCGTCTTGCCATGATAGGGATTGCTAGATGCCAAAATCTCGCAAAGGCCCGAGGAAAGACACGAAACAGCACACTGCTGCTTCGTGGAACAGCGAGTCTCTTTTCGATGCGCTTTTTCAATCGCCCGTAGTTGGAATTGCTTTCACAGGAATAGACGGCGGTTTCATAAGGGCAAATGAGACCTTCTGCAGCCTGCTCGGTTATTCCGAGCGAGAATTGCAGAGGATGACATTTAGCCAGGTCACGTTTCCAGAAGATAGGCCGACCGGTTCGTCGATGATCCAAGCTGCCATCTCTGGAGGCCCGAAGAGTGCCTGCTTCGAAAAGCGTTACGTTTGCAAGGATGGGCATCTCCTCTGGGCACTCGTTTCATCAGCTTTCGTCGAACAACCTGACCCTCGACTGAGCCTTTTCATCACCTACATCCAGGATATTAGTAAGCAAAAGCGAGCGCAGGAAGCCCTCAGTGCAAGTGAAACGCGCTTCCGAACATTAGTCGAAAGCGCTCCGAGTGCAATCGGTATTGGACGAGATGGTGTGAACATATACGTAAATCAAAAGTATGTCCAGATGTTCAGACTGCAGGATGCGAGTAATGCGATTGGGCATTCGCTTGCCGAAGCTTGGAGCCCTGAATGGCGTGAAATCATTCTGCTGCAAAATCAGCACCGCCTCGCCGGAGAACCTGCACCCACTTCTTGGAACGGAACTGGTCTACGTTCAGACGGGACTACCTTTCCGGTGCACGTAGAGGCATCGGTCGTCGATCTTCCTGATGGTCCAGCGGCTCTCGCCTTTTTAACAGACATCACCGACCTCAAACGCACCGAACAACAACTGAAGCAAAGCGAAGCCCTTTTGCGGAGTTTCTTCGAGCTGCCTCTGACTGGCTTCTGCGCCTTCTCACCCGGGAAGCCCGGACTTCGGGTCAATGCGCACCTTCGAGACACCTTGGGTTACACCAACGATGAACTTAGTCTCATTGGCCTGCCGGACATAACACATCCCGATGACCTAGCGAAATACACTCAACATGCTGATCGTCTTTTAGTGGGAGAACTCGATCACTATTCTCTACAACTGCGCTACATCCGAAAGGATGGCACTGCACGCTGGGCCGAACTAAAGGTCGGCTGTGTTCGCAGTGCAGATGGCACACCAGAGTTCGTTTGCGTGTACTTCCAGGACATTACCGAACGAAAGCTCTCGGAAGATGCGATAAGACGCAGCGAAGCACATTTCCGTAGCTATTTCGAATTACCGTTGTTTGGGATTGCCATTACTTCGCTTGAGAAGGGATTCATCGATGTAAACGATCGGCTCTGCGAGATTCTAGGCTACTCGCGCGATGAATTACTTCACACCGATTGGGCTCAGCTCACTCATCCGGATGATCTGGAAGCTGATGTCCGCGAGTTTACGCGGCTTCTCGCTGCCGAAATCGACACGTACATGATTGAGAAACGTTTCATTCGTAAAGACGGACGGGCAATCTGGGCCAGTGTTTCAGTAGGCTGCGTCCGTAAACCTGACGGCACAGTGGATTACCTTGTTGGGAACATGCAGGACATTACTGAACGTAAGGAAGTCGAAATGAACGTTCAGTACCTCAATCGGGTTTACGCGGTCCTGAGTGCCGTTGATGCAATGATCCTGCGGGAACGGGATCAGCAGACTATTTTCGAAAACGCATGCAAGATTGCGGTAGAGGAAGGTCATTTCCGGATGGCCTGGATCGGATTGTTCGATGAAGCCAACAGCCTCCTCAAACCAGTTGCGGCTGCCGGGTTTGTCGAAGATTACTTACGCTTTATAAATATTGACCTAAAGGATCCCGCACAAAGCGGCGGACCTTCCGGACAGTCGCTGCTCACCGGTAAATGCACCGTATGCAACGATGTCGAACAAGATCCACATTTTGCCTTTTGGCGCGACGAAGCACTCAAGCGGGGATACCGCTCCAGCGCAGTTGCTCCGATCGAAGTCGGAGGCAAGGTCATTGCAGTAATGACGCTTTATGCGAGCGAGACAAACTTCTTTAGAGAAGAGGAGATGCGCGTCATTGAGCGACTCGCTTCCGATGTAGGCTTTGCCATTCAGTTCAACCGCAGTGAAGCCGCACGGCGTCAGGTGGAGGGTGAATTACGAAGCAGCGAACAGCGCTTCCGAGAAGTTGTTGAGAACATGAAAGAAGTGTTTTGGATGCGGGATCTACCGACGCGCTCGATCTTATATATCAGCCCCGCGTTTGAAGAAGTCTGGGGACGATCCTGTGCGAGTCTGCTCGAATCTCCGGACACATGGCAGAACTCGATTCATCCTCAAGACCGCAAACGGATCCTTGCGTTATTGCTCAAGCAGGAGCCGGGTCCATACGATGAGACCTACCGCATCATAAAGCCCGATGGCACAGTGCGCTGGATACATGAACGCGCCGTTCCCATCAAACGACAAGATGGACAGGGACTTCATGTCATCGGGACTGCGGAAGATATAACGGAACACCGCATCCTTGAAGAGCAATTTCGTCAGTCGCAAAAGATGGAAGGCATTGGGCAACTTGCTGGAGGTGTCGCTCACGACTTTAACAACATTCTTGCAGCTGTGATGATGCAGGCTGAGCTAACAGGGATGATTGACAATTTGCCACAGAAGGTCTACGAGAATCTTCGCCAGATCCGAAGCTATGCCGAACGCGGTGCCAATCTCACTCGTCAACTTCTTCTTTTCAGCAGTCGGCACGTAATGCAAGCTCGCGATCTCAACTTAAATGACTCTGTAGTGAATCTATCAAAGATGCTGCATCGCATTATTGGTGAGGACGTTAAACTCCTGTTGAAACTCGCCCCGGATCTGTTAATAACGCACGCAGACCCAGGAATGATCGACCAGGTTTTGATGAACCTCGTATTAAATGCACGTGATGCAATGCCGAGCGGAGGAACACTTACGATTGAGACTCGTGCATATGAACTCTCTGCTGAAGAAGCGGCACAGGAAACAGAGCTGTTGCCCGGTCATTATCTCTTTTTGTCTGTGACTGACACCGGTATTGGTATCGATCCGAACGCTCTTGAACATGTATTCGAACCATTCTTCACGACGAAGGAACCTGGCAAAGGTACGGGTCTTGGACTGTCAATCGTATTCGGAATCGTAAAACAGCATAATGGGAAAATCTCGGTCAAGAGCGAGATGGGAAGCGGCACTACGTTTCAAGTCATCCTTCCGGCTATCCATACAGTACACTTTGTTGAGGCTCAAACCATAAGAAGAGCGGCGAGGCACGGCAACGAGACCATACTTGTTGTGGAGGATGAGCTAGAGGTTCGCGAATTGACGCGGGTGACTCTGGAGAGAGCAGGATACAGAGTCCTGACAGCGGCTAACGGCCCAGAAGCGCTGCAGATGTGGCACGGACATGCCGAGCAAATTCAAGTTTTGCTTACCGATATTCTTATGTCCGACAGAGTAACTGGATACGAACTCGCAAACACGCTGCAGAGGCAGAATGAGAATTTGAAAGTCGTGTTCATTAGCGGATACAGTCCGGAGACTGCCGGTGACCGCTCACTTCTAACGGCCGGAACCTTTGTGCTGCAGAAGCCATGCCCCTCACAACTGCTGCTGGAGACTATTAGGACTGCCTTGGATTCGTGAGAATCGCCCACTTGTCAAATAGTAGATCTCCGACGGACATTTGTGAGTCCTGTCTACACCACTCGGAAACAGTTGTTGCGGGTTCGAAAGAACTACCTTGCAGAGCTTCTCTTGGGGGTGAGAACATATGGAACTGTGCCGTTCGAGAACTGCGCTCTTAGGCTTGAGGAGCCAAACGGAGGAGCATGATCTCCGACCACTACGAACACCGTTGGGTGAGCCGGTGAGCAAGTGTCGACCCCGCGAGCTCCGCAACCTACTGGTGAACGTTTTTTAGTCGGAACCTGGAGCATAGGGCTGCCGATCCCTTAAGTGGAGATAGAGCACTGCAGGAGCCATCGTCAGGCAGGTCCGGATGGATCGACCCAGATCTAGGCGCTCGGTACGAGCGCTCAGACGACACGTTATTGCGGCACAGCTGCCGTCCGGCAAATATGACAATTGAGGAGCGGAGCGCATTCTCCCTTGGCCGGGGTAGGCCCACTGCTCAAATTCCTGGCAAGCCACAAAGTTAGATTTTTTTATAGATGACACCGACAGAATGGGACAGCGGACAGCGGCTCGGGGCGCAAGTCACAAAGACACCGCCCGATAGGCTCGGAGAACCGCAGCACGCGCTCGCATGGTTAATCGACTGCGGAACTGCCTCAAAGATGAAATCTCATCACATGTCGCTGGCAATGGTCGATGTCATTCAGGGCGCGGGGCGTCTCGTTCGGCTCGCCTTTGAGAAAGCCACTGCCTTGCGCTTTCTTCATCTCTGAATATCCGGCCAGATTCTTGCTTACGCTCGAACTCATCGTAACAGGCAATCATCCGAAGCAGCCCGTACACGGCGTCTCTGCTTGCCACGTGTGCGCGGAACGACGTGTCAGAAAACATTCTACGTCCGCCAATGGTAGTCAGCTGCCGGGCTGTTGCTGCGAACCGTTCCGCGTCCGTATGAATCCCCAGCTGGTCATAATCGGGATTGAACTTCGGATCAGCCAGAAGCCCGTTCTGATGCGCGACCACTTCCTCGAAGGTGACGATACCCCACGAACGTGTGATCACCAGTCTCTCAGCGGGAATGATAGTGAACTCGATTGGCATAGCCGCAAGCTCTCCGACGCCGCGCGGCGGTATCTTCAGCGCGATCTGGCTGTCGCTTCGTAATACCGCATCGCCTTCCTTTTCGAAGTGCCCGCCGTCACGGGGGTATTGCAAAAGCTGAACCCCAGCTCTGACGCTGATTCAGGGAACTACCTACGGAGGCTCCTCAGAGACATTATGCATTAAATCGGACTTGATGTTCACAAGCGGGGTATTGTCTTAAATCTGCGCTCTTAAGACACTACCCACATGCGGACGCTCAGCTATTGCGTGAAGAACGCGGCCGGCAGGATCCATCGGGAAGACAAGATCGGATCAAAGCGGCGCAAGCACTTCGTCAGCACCATGCGCGAAAAGATGTCGAAGATATCGATTGCCGCGCTTACTGATTCCGAGCAGAGTCTGTTTGCCCGCTGTTGAGTACTGCTTTGGAACCAGACCAAGCCAGGTGGCAAAGCCCCTCCCCTTCTGGAAATTTCCTCGATAGCCGATGGCCGCGATAATTGCAGTGGCAACGACCGGTCCGATGCCAGGGATCGCCATTAAGCGTTTGCAAGTTTCGTGCTCACTCGCTGCTTTGAAAATAACGACATCTGCGTCATCGATCCGATGTTGCAAATGCTTCAACTCACTTTGGAGTTGCGCAAGCAACGTCCGCAAAGGCCCAGAGAGATTTTTGTCCGGGTCTTCGAGTATCCCCGGCAGCGCCTCTTTCGCATATCGGCGCCCCTTTCGTATTGTGGTGCCGCGTTCAACGATTCGGATATAGCCCCGATTTTCGAATAACGTCCCGATTAATCCGTGATCCTGCCGAACATCCTGTAAGGTCTGACGATTTCGTTGCCGAACCGGGGCATTTCCGCCAAGATCCGCTTCTCCACGTGGCAGTTAGCGCGGTGACTCAGGATCTGGTCGTTTGTTCGCTCAACTTGCGCCGCTGCCGGCGCAATACATCTGCCATGCCCAGCAGAAGGCCTTGCATCTCCGGCGTCATCTCGCGCTGTGGAGCCTCTCGTTGGGCGAAACTGTAGGACCAGTAGACAAGAGACAGCAAATAACTGAATGCAATGCCTACATCCACGTAGAAATACTGCCATCCATAACTTTGGTGGGAATGCACCACGGTTCCGGCAAGGCTTACGAGCGAATAGAACCCCAGACCAGTCGCAACCTGGAGTCCGCGATCCCGCCAGCCGATTCTCAGAAACTGGCTGCTGCACGCCAGCACAAGGAAGAATACGATTCTAACAATCGCGAACGATCGCTGGGCATGAAGTGCAATTAGTAATTGCCGGGGATATAGGGACGTCTCATCGATTCCCGAGAATGGCCACGCCAGCAGAGCAGCCGCGGCGATGATCAGAGAGATACCAAGTAAAAACCCTTTGGGTAGCAAACGTTGAATCGGACGAAAGATAGCCCACGCCAATTCGATTAGGACTAGGTACTGAAAGAGCGAATCGACATACGTCTCGATCTCGAAGGGACATAGGCTCTTGGAGTGCATCAGAGTTCGCTCGATCAAAACTACGCTGTCGCCTACCACTCCCCAGACAATGTAGAAGAAAAAGACGGGAAGCGATCTGTAAATGCGTCTCCACACGAGCACCCCGATGAAGGTTGCTTCCGCAACGATGCCAATCGTGACCAATAGGTTCGCCAGATACACGCATCCTTTCCTCTTTTCCCCTATCGGCATAAAATGAGAGAATTTCAACTTCGCGAGAGCTTGGGGCTTAGTTCGCTTACCCAATCGAGTCCTTAGCTCCCATCCGCGTTCCGGGCGTGCCCTGACCGCACCACGACTGCTCCGGTCTCGCCCAGTCCAACAAAGTTAAAAACCATCTTGCCCATCGATGCCGATAGTGTGAACGTTCATGGGAAGCACCCTCGCTCTCCCTTATACAGATCTTCGGGGCAAAGGCGGTGGACCATCCCATTAGTTTTCCAAAGCTGAGCTGGGACGCGTGGCGCACAGCCAAGGCTAAAATGCAAGACTAGTTTTGCCGATATAGATGAGCATCTCCTTGTCCCAGGTCAGCCGAAAATTCTAGAATCACGGGTGCCGCGATATGAGTTTCAGGGTTTTGATTCGGATTTCCGAAGTAATAATGCTCATTGCTCTAATCGTTGGCATCGCCGTCGCAGTCATCGCTTGGGGGATTCTACAAAAGGAATTGGAGCGCCACTCGGATACCATGATCCGATCGACAAGTTCGACATTGGATACATGAAGTGACGGTCTGTATCCCCGGCGGTGAATCTGGTGCGTTTCCCTTAGCTAAAGCACACTGCCCAAGGTTCTGAGCTGAGAGGAAGCAGCATCGCTCAACGAGTGCAGCAGCGGCCTGTTCAAGCGCACGCTGTTGATAGTTCCCTACGCCACCCGCATCGACCGCGCAAGATCGCAAGCTGAAAACCGCCGACGTCGACAGCCCACACGCAAACCTCCGCGTGATCAACGACAAGACGGCAAAGATCGTTATCGCCTCTGAACCTGATGCCGCTGGAGACTTTGCGTGCCAACTAGCCCTGGCTCAAGCCGCGCACGAAAGCATCGTGACCGCGAACAGTTCCAGACAAGTTCGTGTGGTGTGTCTGCACCGTTGACCTTCCCGTCGTTCTACCAGAGCTGTAGGCGGCCAACAGGCTTAGGCTCGATCTGACATTCTCCGTGGGGTCTTGCGCGATGGCGCCGGAAGGGAAATGCCAGATCGATTCACAACTCGGAAACGGCCAACCGCGAATCCGACGAAGACCCCTTCTTACGTCCATGCCCGCCGAGATGTCGACTGCCGGCGATCTCATTCGATCCGTTCACCAGGAGGTTTAACTGAAGCACCAAGCCCGTCATAGTCTCCGATTGCGCATTCAGCTCTTCGGCAGAGGCTGCACTCTCTTCTGCGTTCGCGGCGGTCATCTGCGTCACCTGCTCCATTTGCGTGATTGCCTTCGCAATCTGCTCGAGGCCACGATACTCTTCTGCGCTTCCGGCAGCAATTCCGTCCACCAAAGACGCGATCTTAGTTGAACTCTGGCTGATTGAATGGATCGAACCCACCACTCGATCCACCTGTGTCTTACCCTGAAGCGCCTTGTCAATCGACTCCTGTATCAAAGAGGCTGTATCGTGGGCAGCCTGTGCCGAACGTTGCGCGAGGTTCCGCACTTCATCCGCCACCACTGCGAATCCTTGGCCTTCTTCTCCTGCTCGCGCAGCCTCCACGGCCGCGTTCAATGCAAGAATGTTCGTCTGAAATGCAATCTCATCTATGACTTTGATAATCTTCGAGATCTTCTCGCTCGATTCATTGATCCCATTCATCGACCGGACCATCGCGCTCAGTTCTGAGTTGGCTTGCACAATCTCCTTCTTCGACTCATCAACAAAACCGGCCATGGAACGGGAATTGTCGGCGTTGGCCCGTGCCATGGACTGGATCTCCTGGCTGGACGCCGCAGTCTCTTCAATTGACGCAGCCTGTCTTGACGACCCCTGGGCGAGTGACTGGGCAGACGAAGAAACTTGAGAAGCCGCCCCGGTTATTTCTTGCGCAATTCGACTGAGCACATCTAGCGCGTCGCGAATCCCACCGACTGCCTTATGCACAGTCAGACAGACCAGTAACCCGACCGGAATCGTCAAACACGCCATCAGCAACCCCTCGAGTACAGCTCGTTTCGACGCCGCACTCGCTTCCTGGTCACTTGCGTCCAAAGCCTCTTTCTGAAGGGCCTCCAACTTATTGGCAGCCGCGAGCATATCTGTGGAGAGAGTCTTGTTTTCGTTGCGAAGAGCGTAGGCTTCCTTGATCTTCCCTGACTGGCACAGCGAGACTAGACGCTGAAACTTTGGAGCCCATGTCTCTCGGCTTTGCCTTACATGCTCCAGAATTTCCTTCTCTTGTGGAGTCTCTGTGAGTGGCGCCAATTGCGACAGAAGACGATCAAGCTCTTCGCCAGAGTCCTCATATATCTTGATGTACTGAGGAGCCGATGCTTCATCCTGCGCTTCATAGGAGAGCATCAGCCCGCGCTGTGCTCCCTTCATCTGATCCGTCGCCAGTTGAATTTCCTTCGCTATCGACAGTTTCTCGTTGAAGCGATGGAGAATGTTATCCATCCGTTCGCCGCTGCTCTGTGCCTGCACGATGATGAGAGCCAACAACATCAAGCACAGGGCAAGGAGCGCCGAAATCCCACCGAACAATTTTGCCTTCATCGAAAAGCGCTTCACTGTAATACCCCTTCAGAGCTCGGACTGCGATGCGAAACCTGATATTGCCGCGCGATCTTTCGTGCGACCATTCTTCCTGTGCGCGCCCGAGCCAATAACAGCGGCACAGAGTCGCTTCTTAGTATCTGAAGCAGGAATGAGGGCAAGAATCAATCTGGATCAAGATCTGCATCGCCAAAGCCCTCGATTGGCGATGCAGTCTTGCTTTCAACGCTCCCGTTTAGCGGACCGTCCGTGAATGAAAGAACAGCTTCTTGCCGTCGATCACGAACCCTGCAGTGAGAACCTGTGCATTCCAGATTGCTGTTGGCACGGGGGGTTCGACGCCAACACTGTAGAGATGGTTGAATCCGCCCACCAGTCTGACAGACTTGGTTAAAGGAATCGTCGGGCGCACAAACCACCGGTTGCCAACTCCGTACTGATCACCATTGACAGTGAGACCGAGAATCAGGGCTTGCACATCCAGTCCCATGTTGGTGATGTAGTTGAGGTCGATGTTAGCGTAGCCGGCCTCAACGGAGAGCCGATCCTTGAAGTTCTTGCTCACGGTCAGGGCAGATCCATGGCCGGAAGGGAACGGATATCCTACCGCATAGTTGCCCGCATTAAGCCGCTGATAGGCTTCGTAGCGAACCTTGTCGAAGATTTTGCTTTCGTGGACGTCGGCAAGGAATCCCTCGCGAACGGTCTTCAGGTAGAAGGCGCCGAACTCAGGCTCGGAATAGGTGTAGTCCGCAGAGACGGAAACGCGCTTGCTAAAATTCTTTTCTCCCAGAATCTGCCGATAGTTGGAGATGGCGAGGCGTTCGCCGCGAGCGAAGAAGTTCGGAGTGTAGGTGTCTCCGATATATGCCCGGGTAAAAGAAACCTCGTCGAGGAAGAGCAGCTTGGGGCGCCTGATCGAGACGCGCTCGCCGGAGATGTAACCGTCGTCGTCGTAACTTGTGGCTTCGGTATTAATGCCGCGATCGATTCCGAGACCGCCAAACTGAAACTCAACTCCCTTAATCGGCTGTGCCGTCAGGAAGGCCTGGCGAAAATAAACCTCGGCACCATCGGAGTTGAAGAAACCGGGCTGGAACGGGGCGACGTTCATGATATAGAGCTGCGTAGGCGACATGTTCATTTCGGTCTGGTTGATGAATTCAACCTGTCCGCCGCCCATAAAGGACGCGTAGGCCCAGTTGAAGTAGCGGCCGCTGGAAAGATGGAGGCCGATCCCGTAGCGGCCATCCCGGTCGAACTTGAACTTGCCGTCGGCAATCAGGCGTTCCTGACCCTGACTGAAGCTGCGAGCTCCGTCAATGTCGAGCGTGCTGCGATAACGCGCGCCGTAGCTTAAGGTGTTGAGGTCTACCCAACGATCGAAGGCGGTTTCCCAACTGGGAATCGCAGGCGCTGGACGGCTCAGTGTGGTCGCCGCGTTCCCTGAAGACTCACTCGAGTCGGCAAGGGTGTCATAGTTGAGGGCAATCTGTTGGGCGAAGACGGCCGAAGGTATAGAAATGGCGACACATGCGGCAGTGGCTCGCAAGAATTTTGGAATCATTGTCATGACCGAGCATCCTTTTAGTGTGTTTCGCGCTAGGAGCTGCTCATTAAGGGAACCCGAGATCATCTCCCGCTTCGCCACTATCGGTAAATCGCCAGCAATCGTTCAAGAGATCCGAAAGAGTATGGACTCAGTTTGGCCCGATGGTAACGTTCCGCCGCCGGCATGCACCTCGGGAGCAATGCAAACGCTAACTGTCAGATTAGAAATGCGCTAAGGCTCCTGACACGAATTCATGGGCTCTTGTTATTGGGGGGGATTTCCGGGGGGGTATCAGTTTATTCTGTTTCGTCTGAACCACCATATTCTCCTTATATTTGGGCGTGTGTTCGAATCTTTATAGTTTCCAGTCGGATCATCGCCGACTTCTTCCTGCCCGGGCTGGGAAAAAGTTGCGGATGTATTCTCGGAACATCCAGGAGGCGTTCGCCCGAGAATTGAGGTTACGGCGTCGGCGCCGATTCTCGAATGGGTTGAAGCATCTGCTCTAGCCGGACTTCACGCCAATGCCGAAGAACAGTGAAGGCTCTCCGCCGCGAGGGCTTGTTCGCAACCCTTAAGAACGAGATTCCGGGTCACATTGGATGCAGCATTCTCGAGAGCGACCTTACCAATGACCTCTACCTGGTGATCGATTTCTGGAGGTCGAAGTAAGACTTTTTCGAAAGCGAGATTTCGCCCACCGGTAAACGGGGACACTGGCAAGAAAATGGCCTCAGTGACCACATCGGTAATCCGACCGGAGCAGCAATGGAAAGCTACTGGTTTTCGATGCTTATAAGGACAAGAAGGAAAACCGTGATCTGGATCACACGTAATGCTCACGGAACTGTGACAATCTTTGTGAACTGCGGCTGGGACGCAACGTTAGGTGGAGATTGGTCGATGTCAAGTTTTAGATGGACTCCTGATTTGAGCGTGGGAGTTAAAGCGTCGGACGATGATCACAAGCGGTTGATAGTTTTGATTGACCGTCTCTCTGAGGGAATGAGTCGCGGCGAAGGCAAAGCGATTATAGGCAAAGTCCTCGATGAGCTAGAAAGCTATACCAGGTACCATTTCGCTCGAGAAGAAGAGTTTTTTGAGAGAACTGGATATCCAGCGGTTGATCATAAGCGAGAGCACAGAGAATTGGTCGAGAAGGTTGTCACACTGCAGTCAAGGTATAGGACCGGTGAAACCGCGCTTGCAATCGAGACTCTAGACATCTTGAAACAGTGGCTAACCGTTCACATTCAGGGTACGGATATGCAATACACACGTCATTTAAACGCAAACGGCATTTGCTAACCATCTTGTCTAGCCCCGCAAGGTCCTCGTTGGGAATCCAGCGTACACCTCAGAATTGAGTTCTGTCCGGTTAGACGGTTAGAACGAAGCCGCAGGCGCCGCGGACGCTGGGTTGTGCCATACTGAGGCAGTATGGGGAGGATGAGTTCGCAATCTCGTCTTTGCGTTGTAAAGTTACACCTCATTATTTATCAGCAAGCTCGGATTGAAAATCCATAGACTCATTCGCATCCGGGGCAAACGCCTGCCGCTTCCTTCTCACCTGCAATCCAAAACGCCCCGCTCTCAACCAGACACGTCAACCCGTCTCAAAGGCGTTTCCGATGTTGCCTGACAGTAATTCGGGCCCGCAATCGAGATTCCGGATGCATCGATGAGTGAGTCGCGCTTTCAACATGATGTTCAATAGTTTAAGATGCCCTCACCGCTTGTGCCTCTATGAGCCGCCTGTTTCTCTTTTTCGCCTTGACCTATGTCCTCACGTGGGCCTGTTTTATTACAGTCGCAGCGCGACCGATGACTCCGCCCGTGTTCCAGGGACTCATCCTCCTCGGTGCCTTTGCACCTGCGATCATTGCTATTAGCCTCAGCGGGCTTCGTGACGGTCTGCTCGGAGTCGGCGTTCTTCTGCGCCCCGCCCTACGATGGCGAGTGTCATTTTTGTACTACGTCGTCGCGCTGTTCTTCATTGCCGCCATAAAGCTCACTGTCGCCGTCCTTATACGCGTCTTTAGCGGCTCCTGGCCACTCTTCGGCAAAGATTCGTTACCGCTGATCCTCGTCGCCGCGCTCACCTCGACGCCGTTTCAGGCAGGAGAGGAGATCGGCTGGCGCGGCTTTGCCCTTCCGCAGTTGACCGACCGCTTCGGCCTCGCCTGGGCCAGCATTCTTCTCGGAGCCATTTGGGCCTGCTGGCATCTGCCGCAGTTCTATATCCGGGAGGCGGACACCTGGCATCAATCGTTCCCACTTTACTTCCTTCAAGTCGTGGCCATTTCAGTGGCGATGGCCTGGTTGTGGGCACGCACTGGCTACAGTCTGCTGCTCACAATGCTCTTCCACGCCGCCAACAATAATTTCAAGGACATTGTCCCTTCCGCCTCACAGCAACCGTCCGGCGTCTTCACCTTCCACTCTTCGCTCGTTGGCTGGCTCACTGTCACGCTTCTCTGGGGCGCGGCCGCTATCTTTCTTCTCACAATGCCGAAGATCACGAAGCAGCGTGCAAGCAAACCCCATACGCAAATTCCGCCGGTGCCCGAACTCTCTTGATCTTTATATTTGTGGGGCTAGAGTCTGCTCGAGAGCTCGCTGATTCTGTGGCATTGGGCGGGATCGTCGCCCATCGTGACCTTGGCAAGTTCTTGCTCTCAAAGCGACAGTGGCCGATACTGGCCAGCAAGCTAAAAAGTTGCTCGCAAACATTCCGACGATCACGCGAGTGCATTATGCGTAAACCAGGATCATCGCTTGGCTCTGCTTCTGTTCGAGACTCGGATCACTTCCGAAAAGCCGGAGACGGCCTACGAAGGGCAGCGATCCCCCTTGGGAAGCAGCGACCCGGATTCGAGACTGCCTGATATTTTCTGCCGACTCCAGTGACGCAAAGTTCCCTTCGATGACGCGTACAGGAACAAGAGCCCAGATTCAATGAAGGAGAACCTATGCAGCGGATCGGAATTGCAAACGGGGCGGTGATAATGCTGTTGGTCACTGCAGTTGGATGTTTCAATGGCAAGCCCAGCGCAGTGGCTGCATCACAGCCCGATGGTGCGCGGCACGCGCAAAGATCCTCGCACGGCGAGGTAATCAAAGCCACCTGGAGCGGCACCCACAAAGAAGACATCCAGGACCCTGTCAACCACGTCCCGGCGTTCACGGCCACGGTGCCCAACGGGTGGAAGTTCATCGGCACGATCACCCATCCTCCGGCCTGCCATGGACCTGCCGTTCCGGCCGACGCGTTGTCCTACACCATGCTCAGTTCCGATGGCGTAACCGCAGCTGGGCAACTGCCGGGTTCCATGTGGATGTGGCAGAGCGACGGCGGCAGCCCTCTCGGTAAGCAGTGCTCCCCCATAAACCTGACCTCGGCGGACGCCTATCTGCTGAACATTGCGATTCCGATCATGCATCCGAATGCGACGGGGATCAAACCGCTGGAGCTGCCCGAAAGCCAGAAGCAGTTTTTAGCGCAGGAGAATGGCCGGCAGTCCGGGCCCATGCGCAAGCTCGTGGACTTTGGCCGCGTCCGCGTGACCTATACCCAGTACGGCATTCCGATGGAGGAGCAACTGGCCACGATTCTGACTTGCACCGAGACGAATTCGCCCGCTTATCCGCTGCTGCATCGCCCCGCGATGACCCACCGCACCTGTATGACCCACGGCATCTACTTTCAACATGCGCCGGTGGGCCATCTACAGCAGCTGTTGGATGGCAAGCTGCCGCTGGCCGTCATCAACCACGACTGGGACATGATGATCGCCCAGCGCATGCAGGAGCAGTTCGATAAGTGGAAGGTCGCTAACGACGCGACATTCAAGACGAACCTGGAGATCGGCAGACAGCAAACGCAGGCGATGCTCGCGAAGGGGCAGGCCTTCATCAGCCAGTTGCAGGCGGAAGGTCAGCATGCCATTGCCGCGGACCGTCAGCAACAGGCGGCCATCGACCACGCCGCACAACAGCAGGTACGCATTTCGCTCGATCGCCAGGACTTTATCGATCCCAACACGGGCCGCCGCATCGAAACGTCGAACCAGTTCACCAGCAACTGGATCGGTTCGGACGGAACGGTGGTGCTGGGTGACGACCCGACCTTCGACCCGAACGGCGTGGTGAACCCCGTGAAGGAGAGTTTTACCCCGTTGGTGCCGGTGAACTAGAGGTTCGGTGCATCCGGTCAGGACGACCGCAGAACGAAAGGCGATTCTGCTGACGGCGGCGTCATGGCTTGCGGCATAGGCGCGATGGGCCTGGCCGAAAGTGCGGGTCGGTCGAGCATGCACCATGTGACGAATCCGGTGCCATTCAGCATGAGCTCGAATGCGAGTGCGTCATTGTTCTCCCCTCTGTCGCCTACCGAATAGAGGCGCGCTGGGGAGCAAGTGGACTTGAGGCGGAGTGCCTGGTCACCGAGCGTAACTGATTTGCTGCTGACTGGAGGAGAGAATGTTTGAAATCTTCAAAATCCTGTGGGACGTTCTTGTGCTCCGGGATGCCGCCCGCAAAGGCCAAATGAACTGGCGCATCTGGGGCATTGCGATCAGCTTTGTTCTTTTTCTATATGGAACTGCGCTGCCGGTTACATTGCTTTACGAGAAGAAACCGGGATACAAGCCTATCTTTATCGCAACGATCGTCCTGGACGGACTTATTTTTGTCTGGTTCATGACCTGGGGCGTGCGTCGTTTTCTTCGCCAACTGTCCGCGAGCAAGTCCGTCGGCGAAATTCGAGATTAGCACCGACTTGTTTTGAAAGGGTGAACAGCTTATGTGGATTCTTTTCGGATTTGCTTTGCAGATCGTGGTGATTGTTGCGGGCGTGCGCAACGAGCAGCGCGCCGGGATGTGGAGCTGGTCGAAGTTCGTGTTTAAGCTCGGATTCGCGGGACTGGAGTGCGCCATTCTTATTGTGCCTGTCAGTGTGATGAACCCGGCGGTCAGCTACTTCATTCCTGCCTACGCAGCCTGCTGCGTGCTTGCCGCGCTTAATTTCATTTGGTTCATCATCGCTGCGCGGCGCTGGAAATTGCCTGACGGGCGCACCAGTCTGCAGGCATACCGAGACGAACAGCAAGCGGAGAAGGCGCAGCTCGGGCGCCAAACGGAGCGCAGGTGAGGCATTTCCATTACGAACGGTGCGTACTTATCGAAGCCAAACCCACGCACAAGCGAGGATGCATTGTCGACTACTTCTCCACAAGCAATTCAAACGGCGACCCCGGATTATAGCCTGTACGACTCCGGGGCAGTAGCCCTGGCCAGCTTGTTTGGCACGCCAGTGGCGGGCGCGTCGCTGATGGCGTTGAATTACCGTCGCCTGGGAAAGACAGGCATGGCGATCGCAACTCTGCTTGCGGGCGCGGCCGTCACCTTGATCGTGATCGCTTTGTCGTGGAATCTTCCGCGATCTGCTGTCTCTCCCATTGCGCTGGTTCTGCTGATTGCCGTTCGACAGGTCGCGCGGGTTGCACAAGGCCACACACTGAATGAACACGTCGAGAAGGGCGGACGCCTGGGATCGAAGGGCCTTGCTTTTGGATTGGGTTTAGTGTTTTTTACCGTAATCGTCGCGTTGGTTTTTGCCTTCGCATCAATCTCAGACCAAGCGACCAATGGATCAAAGCTGACGATCGGAGCCAGGGATGAGATATTTTATTCCGGTTCGGCGACCAAACAAGAGGCCGAGGCACTGGGCGGCGCTCTGAAGCAAAGCGGCTACCTGAGCGACCGCGGTGTCAGCGTTTTTCTTGCCAAGAGCAGCGAAGGCACGGTTATCTCGTACGTCGCGAAGGAAGGCTCATGGAACGACCCCTCGCTGGTCTCTTCATTTGAAGAGATTACCGGCCAGGCGGCACCCTCCGTGGGAGGGCTTCCAGTTTTGCTACGCATCATCAACAAAAACAAAGAAGTAAAGTTTCAATCGACGATCGCCCGTGAAGCGTTGGAGGGTGGTGACGTCGTTTACTACTATGGCGATGTTCCGCAGAGCCAGGCACACGCGCTGGGCCTTGCGCTGAAAGCCGATAAGTTCTTTCAAGGAAGAGGAGCAGATGTGTTTTTGGCGAGGCACAGCAACAACACGACGATGTCGTTTGTTGTAAAAGAAGGTGTATGGCAGGACCCGGCGATCGTGAAGGAATTCGAGAGGATTGCGCGCGATGGAGCAAACGCAGTTGGCGGTCTGCCGGTCACACTGCGCCTGATGACTTCGCAACTCGATGTGAAAAAGGATGAAGTAATCGAGTGATCTCTTTCTCGGCGGGCAATTTCTTGCTTCAGGAGCCGTCACGAGATTGTGTTGAAGAAACGCGGGTTTGACCGTAAACTGGCCCTTCCAGTGTAGGAGGGCTTCGCTGCGGATCATGGACCCCAGGGATGCAGGCGAAGTCACCGTGTTGCTGCGCGACTGGACTGCGGGTAAGCCTGGCGCACTCGATGAATTGTTCGACCTGGTGTATCCGCAATTGCGGCGCATCGCTGGAGCGCTCTTTCGAGGCGAGCGACAGGAAAACATCCTTCAGCCGACTGGCGTCGTGAACGAACTGTTCCTGAAGCTGATTCGGCAGCGGAGCCTTCGCTTCGAAGATCGCGAGCACTTCTACAGTCTTTCTGCGCGGTTAATGCGGCGCGTGCTGCTTGACCAGGCGCGTCATCAAAGCCGGAAGAAGCGCAACGGCGATTTAAACGTTCCGTTAACGGAAGAGCTCGCGTGGATTGGATCGAAGCCAATAGAGGCGATTGGTCTTGATCGCGTGCTGGCGGAACTGGAAGCGATGGACCCGCGCAAGTGCAGGATGGTAGAGCTGCGATTCTTCCTTGGATTTACTGCGGACGAAACTGCGGAACTGCTAAGCCTTTCGAAGGCGACGGTGGACCGCGAATTGCGCTTTGTGCGTGGATGGCTGCACGAACGGCTGGCGCCGGATGAGGCGTGACGCAAACTGGGTGTGATGCAGCTTTGCCTCAGGCACCTTTCATTTGATTGCTTCCTGGAGAAAACCTCGATGACTGCCGACGCAGAGAACTGGGAAATCCTGCAACAGCTCTTTGAGCTTGCCGAGGAGACACCCGAGAAGGATCGGGAGCGGGTGCTTGCCGAGCGTTGTCCAGATCCTCTCCTCGTGCAGCGAGCGTTAAGGATTTTTCGGCGTGCGAATGAGGGGACAACGCAGTCAGAAAGTCCCAAGCAAAAGGCGCCCACTGCACGATTTGGTCCCTACACATTGTTACGGCTGGTGGGCTCGGGTGGAATCGGATCGGTCTATCTCGCGGAACGAATTATGGGAGGAGTCCCGCAGCGTTCGGCGCTGAAGGTTCTGTCGCCGCATGCGGGTGGACCGTCATTTGTGGACCGTTTTCATCGCGAACAGCACATTTTGTCTTCGCTGGATCATCCCAACATCACGCGCATGCTCGATGCGGGTTTAAGCGATTCAGGAGAGCCCTACCTGGTGATGGAGTATGTGGAAGGCGAACATTTTGACGCGTACTGCGATGCGCGCAAGCTGTGTGTTCGTGAGCGCCTGCAACTTTTTCTCCAGGTATGCGACGCAGTGTCGTATGCCCACCGCAATCTGATTGTGCATCTTGACCTCAAGCCTTCAAATATTCTGGTGAGCGACCAGGGAACGGTCAAGCTCCTTGATTTTGGAACATCCAAGCTGGTGCAGGCCGATAGCCAATTGACTACAACGGTGCTGGCCACGCCGGCATATGCGAGCCCCGAACAATTGCGCAACGAACCCGTGACCACGGCGTGCGACGTTTATTCCCTGGGAGCCATTCTTTTCGAATTGCTTTCTGGCCGGCGCACCACGGATTCGGCGGCCGTTGTTTTTGAACGCGCCTTGAGCGAGCAAGAGCCGGAGCCCCTACCGGACGCAGTGACTGCGCATGCCGCCGAAGGCCGCGGCATGTCGGAGATGCGGCTGCGGCAACTGCTGAACGGCGACCTGACCACCATTACGGCAAAGTGCATGCGCGCGCTTCCATCGGAGCGGTACGCAACGGTTGACGCGCTATCGGAGGATATCGAGCGGTACCTCACGGATCGCGCAGTGTTGGCGCGCCCGCAAACTGCGATGTATCGCATAAGCAAGTTTGTCCGCCGAAACCGGGGCAGCGTTATTGCCACTGCCGTGTTTACGATTGCGCTTCTCGCCAGCATCGCCTATGCAGGGTGGCGCCAAGAGCAGGCCCTGATCGCAGGCCAGCGTGCGGTTCGCATGCAAACATTTCTGTACAGCTTGTTCCGGCTCGCAAACTCGAACTTTACCGGCAAACCCGCGGCCACGGTACCGGAGTTTCTGAAGCTCGGAATCCGGTTGTTACCGCAATATATCAAGGATCCGGCAGATCTTCGGGAAGCTCAATTGAGCCTGGCGGAATCGATGTTCGACAATGGCGATCTGGATGGCGCGCAGGCGGTGTTCACAGAAACAACTGCAAGCGCCAAGGCGGACCACGATTTGCAGTCGGAGGCTGAGTCAGAAGCGTTTGCCGGCAATATCGCGTACCAGAATGGACAAATGGAACAGGGCGCGGCGCTGACTGCGCACGCCTTGGAACTGTCGCGCGGGCCGGGCATGTCTGCAGTGATCAAGGTTCGCGCTGCAATGTACTATGCCGTCAATCGCGAAAACAACGGCTTCCGGGAGGACGAGAATGTCAGGTTGTTGGAGTATGCGGCCAAGGAGGCGCGAGATAAACACTTGCCCCCTCACGAGGCTGCGGATGCGCTTTATAGTCTGGCCAGCGATCTGGAACTGCGCGGTTTGATCGACAAATCCTTACCGCTGTATCAGCAGGCATTGGATATCTACAACCAGGATCCGTCTGAGTTGTGCGATCAATCGCAGGTGTACGGAGATTTTGCTTTTGCCTACCAGATGAAAGACGACCTGAAGAGCGCGTTGCCGCTGTTTCAGCGGTCTTACGATGGCTACCTCGCCTGTTCAGGACCCGACAGCCGCGGAGCGCTCACGGCAGGCGACTACCTGGCGGGTGCTCTCATCAAGCTAGGCAGAGCGCCCGAGGCGCTGAAGTTGCTCGAGCCGGAGCTTGCACCCTGGAGGAAGATCGCCGGCTCGAGTCCAGACTTGTCGGAGGTCCTGTTCTTTCTGACCGAAGCATATGTTGACACAGGAAGGTTTGCAGAGGCCGAGAAGACCGCGCGAGAACTAATCTTGGTGCAGGAGGGAAAGATTGCAGGTACAGACCGCCGCATTGGCGCCTCTCACATGATCCTGGCGCGGGCCCTGGCGGGCGAGAATCGCATTAGAGAAGCGTTGCAGCACGCGGAAATTGCGGACCGAATCCTTGCCAATGGTGCTGTTTCACCGGGGGCAAAGGCCATGACCGCGGAGGCGCATCAACTCTTGATTGATCTCCGATCAAAAGCTCAAAAGTGATTATTCGTAAGTCGGGTGGGATATGGATGCAGAACACGGGGCGGTGGTACCCGCGCTTTCACTCGATCCTAATAGGGATCAAACAGCGATTGGGACAACGGATTCAACGGTGGGGCCTAGAAATATTTCCAATCGTTAAATGTACGTGTCGCTTTGCCGATATGCATATAAATGGCGCTAATTGGCAACAGGTCCTTCGGAGTGATTGCGATCTCGGGTGCTCTAATCGGCGCCGGAATGTTCGGATTCGCATTTTGGGTTGGATTCCCGTTCTCCAAATCTATTTCCATTGACGAATTGCAGGAACTTCCAGTTGGATCTCCAGCGCATCTTGAAGGCAAAGTCACATATACTGATGTGCCTGGAATGAGATTCTGGATTCAGGATCAGACAGGTGCCATTGTCATTCCTCAGAGTCCAAGCAACGCCGGGGTTCATGTCGGCGATACAGTTGCCATCGATGCCACGAAAGCGTCACACTATGATCCGCTCCAAGGACCGGGAAGCCTGCTTTTGGCTAACGCGAGTGTCCACCCCTCCTTTGCCCGCATAAAACTATCTCAGCCTGTTTCGGGCACTTTGAATAATCTTCCCGGACCTGAAAAGAACGGCACCGGCGTTCAGCTTAACGTCATTGTTCGTGACGCGTATTTGGATGCCTTTGGGCGCGCGCATCTCAACCTAACAGACGTTGGCACGGGAATCGAGGCAGTAGTCGCTCAGCCAGGTGCCTCCGTTTTGGGATTGGTTAATGCAAGAGTCAGAATAACTGGCATCTGTGAACAAACCGTGAGTACCCGAGGGGAGCGCCTATCTGAGCGTATTTGGGTTCCTTCCGCTGCAGACATCCAAGTGATTCAGCCAGCACCTGGCACCGACGATCTCTATTCCATCCGCGATCTATACCGCGAGAACCTCGCCGCCAATGACGGCCACCGTATTCGTATTCAAGGACACGTGGGAGCGTCATCCGAGAATTCCGTGCTCATTGAAGATCCGTGGGGTGCAATCGAATGCCACCTAACTGAACTGTCTCGCTTTCCAATTGGAGAGCCAATTGAGGTAAACGGGTTCCCCGGTGCGGATGGTTTGCGCATCGATTTGTATCATGCGCGAATCGCGAAGATTCCTGAAGAAGAAGGTAATCACATTGACAAGAGTAGAGCACTCCCGTCACCCATCAAGACCGTCGCTGCGGTCCGACACCTGACACCTTCTCGCGCGGCCCTGGCATTGCCTGTTCGCGTTACCGGTGTCATTACGGCACTAGACCCGATCTGGCGTCAAATCTTCTTTCAAGATCATAGCGGTGGTATCTTCCTGAAATACTCAGGCAATCCCCCCGGCCTGCGGGTTGGGGAGCTTGTGACGATCAGCGGCATCACTGACGCCGGCAACTACGCACCAGTGATTCTTGCGCCAAAGTTCGAGGTCAAAGGCCCGTCGACGCTGCCTGTTCCGATTCCCGTGACATTTGATGACGCTGCTGCTGGGAGACTCGACTCACAATACGTTTCCGTTGAGGGCGTCGTTCACCCTTTGAAATTTGCCGAGCAACCGGATCATCCAATACTGACGTTCGAACTCTATACGGCCTTCGGCCAGATTCACGTATCTACTTCGCCAGGTTTCCCAGATCTTCGGGGTTCGGCAAGCCTCGAAGACGCGAGAGTTCGGATCCAAGGTGCCTTTGGCACGATATTCAACTCGAGACGACAACTGGTCGGATATCAATTGTCAATTTCATCTCCATCTCAAATCGAGGTAATTGAGCCGCCAGTTTCCAATCCGCTTGCCATGGAAACTACCCCTATCGGCAATCTTCTGCGTTTCTCACCAGGCTTGCGGTTTGGACATCGTGTCAAAGTCTCCGGCTCCGTCGCATTTATCGGTCAGAACCTGATCTACATCGAAGATGTCAGCGGTGGCGTTGAGATCAGGGGAAGCCGCCCCGGCTTACATCTCGGCGACCGGATCGAGGCCGTCGGCTACCCCACCCTGGCTGGGCGATACTCGCCTGTACTATCTGACGCTATCCTTCGTGCCATCTCGGACTCTCAAATCGTGCAACCTATCGCCACCACCGCACAAGAGATTCTATTGGGGAAATTTGATTCACGGCTGGTTACTGTCGAGGGCCGACTGTTGACAGCGCTTCACGCACGCGGGGCGTGCAATCTCGTTCTGCAATCCGGGGCTCAGACATTCACAGCGCAATTGGACACCGCAGATTTAGGTACGTATTCGTGCAATTTAACTGAAGGAAGTATCCTGCGGCTGACCGGAATCAGTTCAGCTCAAATGGATCCATCCAAGATCTATCGCCTACCCCACGAAGATCCAGCTACCTTCAAGATTCTGCTTCGAGGCCCGACGGATATCGCCATCGTTCGCCTTGCTCCATTCTGGACGCCAAAGACAACGTTCTCTGTATTGACGCTCTTCACGCTGGCAATAATCTTGATTTTGGCTTGGGTCGGCGTACTGCGCCGTAGAGTCCGGAAGCAAGTGGCTGCTTTGAAGCGAGCTGAGCAAACAGCAAACGCGATTCATGATCTATCCGTTGCTATGCAAGAGGTGTCTCACGAAGAAAGATTCGATGCCGAAGTTTCGGTGCGGGGGACCGAAGACATTGCTCATCTTGTTGTCGCCTTCAATCGAATGCTTGCAGAACTGAGGCAACGCGACCGCGCCAAACGAGATGCAGAAACCCGCTTACAGCATCAGGCTCTCATCGATGAATTGACCGGACTACCGAACCGAAGATTGCTTTCCGATCGTCTAGGTCAAAGTCTTGCAACGGCGCGGCGCGAGAACTCGAAGCTTGCATTGCTGTACATCGATTTGGACGGCTTCAAGCTTGTCAACGACAGCTTTGGACATGCAGCCGGCGACATTCTCCTTAAAGAGGTCAGTCGGCGATTCAGATCCAGAATAAGAGAATCCGACACTCTCGCTCGCATTGAGGCGACGAGTTTACCGTAATTCTCAACCGCATTCACTCCAAAGAAGACGCGGAAAAAGCAGCCCGTGACCTGCTGGAGTCCCTGGGCGAATCCTTCTGTATTGAGGGTCGTGAGGCCACGATTGGCGCCAGCATTGGAATCAGCATCTTTCCAGAACATGGCTTGGCCAATGATGACTTGCTGCAGCAAGCGGACAATGCGATGTACGTCGCGAAACGGGGAGGGACGAATCGAATTGTTTTCTTCAGCGAGGATCTCGGCGTCTCTGTGCTTGAGCGCTTCACCCTTGAACATGAACTGAGGCGCGCCTTGACGAACGGCGAACTGTCAGTTCATTACCAGCCGGAGTTCGACATCCTGACAAATGAGCTCGTCCGTTTTGAGGCACTTGCTCGATGGACGCATCCAATCATGGGGGTGATTCCTCCTCTGCAGTTCATTCCCATTGCGGAGGAGTGTGGACTGATTATTCCTCTTGGATCCTATATCTTGGAGAGGGCCTGCATGGAGGCACTCACCTGGCAGGACTTGGCTGACCATCCCATCCAAGTTGCCGTAAACGTATCAAGTGTCCAGTTTGCTCGTAGTTCGTTTGTGGAAGAGATCGTCGAGATTCTTGAAAAGACTGGCCTACGGCCTGATCTGCTTCAATTGGAGCTAACTGAGTCCGCTACCCTCATCAGCATTCACCATGCTTCCGAGACGATGCGTCGCCTAAAAGAGATAGGAGTTACCATGGCCATGGACGACTTCGGGACCGGGTATTCCTGCCTAAGCTATCTTCCGAAACTTGCATTTGACGCGTTAAAGATCGATCGTTCATTTGTTCGGGAACTGATGACCAGCCCGGAAGCCAGAGCGCTAGTGGAATCTATCCTGACTCTGGCCCGCAATTTACACATGAAGGTCATCATTGAAGGCATAGAGAACGAAGAACAGTTGGCGCTGGTAGGAGAACTAGGTGGAGATGAAGCGCAAGGCTATTTACTCGGGCGTCCTGGCCCCGATCCAGCCTATTATATTCGGCGTCGACGCGCACAGGTGGACGCTAGTCGATTGTTCAGTTCCGCCGTTCGAGATTTGGACGTCGATCTTATCTCGTGATTTCTAGTGCTGCTCCGGAACGTTGATTCTCATTTGTGAGGACGCAAGATTTGAACAGCAGAGGATTATTATTGCGCTGAGCTTTCTCACGGTAGATATCTAAACCATCGGAGCATCGAGGAGCGATTTTTCAGAACTCTGAGCAGGAGAGTCGCCCCGGGGAGTTTCACCCCGAGGCGCTCGCAGAACCGTACGTGAGACTCTCGCCTCATACGGCTCCCATCGAGGAGCCACCGCGCGACATGGACCAGTGGGCAAAGAGTTCTGGCGACCGACGGGAGACCGCCACCAGCCAGCGCCGTGCCCGGTGTACATGATTACGCAGCTTCTTGTATTTCTGTCTGGCCCAGCGGACCAGCTCACGGTCTAGTTGACGCACCACCGAGCGAAGTGCCTTACGGTAATACCGCCCGTAGTAAAGGATCCAGCCCCGAACGATCGGATTGTATTGCCGAGACAGTTCCTGGAGGTTCAGGTGGCTACTGTGTTGCAGCCGCCAGCCTCGCATCTTGTCTCGGATGGCCTTTGCTGCTTTGGTCGAGACTGCGGGACTGAAATTGGTGAAGATCTTCCCTTTGCGATTGATCGATTCTCTTGGACGAAATTCATAGCCAAGAAAATCGAACCTCCCATCGGTGTATCTTCCCTTCCGCGAATCATCCTTGCAATAGATGATCCGCGTCTTCTCCGGATGGAGTTCCAGTCCGCACTCCAACAACCGCTTCGCAATGACCCTCCGCATCATCTGGGCTTGCTTCTCTGTTCTGCAATGCACGATGGCATCGTCGGCGTACCTCTCGAATGGAACACCGGGATAGTGCGTCGCCAGCCATCGATCAAACGCATAATGCAGAAACAGGTTGGCCAACAGTGGGCTGATCACGCCACCTTGCGGCGTGCCTTTCTGTCGCGGAACCAATCGCCCGTTCTCTTCTTCCACTGGCGCTTTTAGCCAGCGTTCGATATAGAGAACCATCCACCGCTGCGATGCGTGTTTCTTCACCGCCCGCATCAGTCGATGTTGATCCAGATTGTCGAAGAAGGCTCTGATGTCCAGGTCCAAAACCCAGTCACTTCGCCAGCACCGCCGCCGGGCCTCACCTACGGCATCCAATGCTGACTTTCCCGGCCGATAGCCGTAAGAGTCAGGATGGAAGTGTGGATCAACCTCCGGTTCCAGCCGTGCCTTTACAACCTGTTGTGCAATTCGATCTGCCACAGTCGGAATGCCCAGACTTCTTTCCCCACCACTCTTCTTTGGTATCCTCACTGTCCTGACTGGCGGTGGAAAGTAGCTGCCCGACGACATCCGATTCCAGATCCTGTAAAGATTCTTCTTCAGTCTCCTCTCAAAATCCTCGATCGTCTGTCCATCGATGCCTGCCGATCCATGATTCGACTTCACTGTCTGATACGCTTCCCAGACCTCCTTCTTCGAAATCAAGAACGACTTCGCCTCATTCATCGGGCTCCTCCCATTGCTGGTTGGCTCATTGAATCAGGCCCCTCGACACAGCGCCTTGGCTCCATCCCTTTATGGGAGACTTCATCGCTAATACGCGCTGTCCCGTCCCTGCGCTCGCGCATCCGTACTCTCGCCCTCGTGGGGTCTCCACTTGTGACTTCTCCGTTAGCATCGCGATCGCAGGTTCCCATGTTCCGCTTATCCGCCTCATGGCAAGCTCAGGCCACCTCTCATGCCGGATGCCGCCCTGCCCGTAAACAGGTACCGTCAGAGCTCTGTCCCGCAGTAACAACCACGCCGCGGTTTTGGCATCGTCTGAAGTCGCTTTCGACACTTCAATAGTGGTTTCCTTACGGTCCTCTTCTTGCCTGACACCTGACCCAGTCCTCGCTGGGCCTTTTCCTTTCGCGCTCACGACCATGGCTTTTGTCCATAGCCGCCGAAAGGCGGTTTGAAGTCCGCTCCTGTAAGCCGACTCCGAAGGGCCCTCCTTCATCGGTTAAGCAGTTACGCACGCTGCCCTGTTGCAATACTCACGTGCTCATGGCGCACAGTCACCGGCGACTCTGATCCTGATGCCGATCGAGAAGAAGCAAGTTGGCCTGCCTATTCATCTCAGTTGAGCATTTGCTTCTGTGACCGCACGACTTGCTCGATTGTCCAATCTACCCATCGGCCCTGTTCTCCTGGACAGACGAGGGTGGCGGGCGAATCTGAAACTACAGCGTCGACGAAGTTCGATACCAAGGGATAGTGCAGATTTGCGTGTGGGGGAAGCAGCTCAACCTCACCGCGAACCCGCAGCTCCGGGCCATTCAGCGGGTCGAGTCCGAGTTCGCCTTCCGAACCGATCACGCGAAACTGGTCGCGTTCAACGCGCGAGTTCCAGCGCACATCGACAACGCCGTGCACACCTTTGGCAAACTTGATCACGACCGTGGCAGAGTCTTCCACATCTGTCCGATACACAGCGTTCGAGAGCATTCCGCTGGCCCGCTCAGGCTTGCCAAATAGAAAATTCATTGCGTCGATACGGTGCGACGCAATGTCATAAAGAGGTCCACCACCAGCCATTGCCGGATCGAAAAGCCAGCCGCGTTGTGCTGCCGGTGGTTCACTGTGGCAATTCGCTTCCGCGAGCAGGGGCTGCCCGATTGCTCCTGCCGCAATCAGTTCCTTCGCGCGAATGAGCTTGGGGTAGAGACGGCGATAGTAAGCGACGCCCAGGAAGCATCCGCTGGCTTTTGCCTCAGATACCATGTTCCCTGCTTGTGCATCACTCATGGCCATGGGCTTTTCACATAGCACGTGCTTGCCCGCGCGAAGAGAAGCGATTGCGGCGACTGCGTGCAGCGCCACAGGCAGAGAGATGTAGACAACATTCACAGCGCTGTCGTTAAGAGCCTCTTCGAGGGTGGACCAGGCCTTTGCTGCAGGATAGTCTTCGGCTTTGGCTTTGTCTCGAGTTACCAAACCATAGAGTTTGCTGCGGTGCTCCGCAAGAATTGCAGGTAGCACGCGTTTCCGTGCAATGTCGCCCACACCGGCAACCACCCAATTCACAGTACGCATCACTAAAAGAATACGTCGCTGCGGTCCTTCCTGCGCGAACCGCGTTCGGCGTTTTCATTCTGACTTCGTTGGGAAATAGCTCAGTTCCGGTCGAAACTCAACCACTTCCGACGTGAAGAAGCCGCCCATCGCGTTCTCAATTTGATCCACCACGGCTTGCCCCTCGTTTTGACCGAACGCATCCAGCAGAATCTCGGGCGGAGATTTCACGGCCGGGTCATCAAAGCTCGCCCATGTCTTATGGGAAATCACCAGGAGCCAGGTTCCGGATTCGCCCCCTTCATCCAGCGAATACCAGCTGGCATCCATCGGGACCTTGTTCTTTTCCAACGCCTCGCGAAATCTGGCCGCAGCGGCAACAAACAGACGCATCTTGGCAAGAGGCACATGGAATGTGTCGATTTCGTAGTATTTCGACGGCCTGTCCAACGTTTCGCCCGTCGCGTGGCCCAACTCAGGGACTTCCTCATACATCTTCGTAACCGACTTGTCCCGCGAATCGGCGATCGCCTTGTGAATTTCTGCGTGCTGCTCTGCTTCGTGGGCAGATTCCTTATCCAGATCCGCCCACTCCAGTCCTCGCCGGACGAGAACATACGTCCCCTGCTTCTCGCCCGTCCGTACTTCAAAAACGACAAGGGCGTGGGGATCTTTTGTGCTGGCATGCCACGCGGCCAGTTGTTTGCGACCATTTTCGTACTGTTCGCGTGCGCCGGCTTTAACAGTGTCCTCCTGAGCGATCATCAGGCTCACGGGATTATGTTGTGGCTGCTGCGCTGGGGCAAGGAGTGCACCGGCGACTCCGAGCCCGCCGATTGCGAGACGCGAAGCAAAGACGATATTTCTCATAGGACCTCTCTCCTGAATCGCTGTTCAAAACTCAAAGCTGGCTTACAACTTTTTCTGCAAGCGGCCTAATGGCATCCGCGCTGCAGGGACACTCGTTGAAGAGGAATCGCGCCATCGTATCCCCTTTCCGCACCATCAGCATGGTGCCTCCCATCTCGTAGGCCTCATCGCCTAAACCGGTTAAATCTCCAGTTCCTGTTTCGGCAGCAGACCCATGCTCCGAGGCAGACAAAACACCCTGCTTGACGTGGTCGAATGCGGTCTTGGTCACGTCCATAGTCATCCGTGCAGTCCTCAAGTCAAAGCTGATCGCAAGCACGACGACTTCCCCTTTGGCCGCCTCCGCCGCGAGATTCTTATCGGAAGATTCCTGCTGCTTGAAAAATGCGCCGCTAATCTGCTGCATCATCCGCTGCTGCTTCGCGTCGATCACCTGCCCATTGGATTTCGCCTGATTCGTCAGCATCGATGCCATGTGTTTCGAGGTCATGTCGGCAGGGTCGCCATGCGCGATGTACACGCAACCTTCATCCTGAGCTTCCGCTCGAATGATCACGACTCCCACTGCATGCGACACATCCTCCTTGCTCAGAAATCGGCAGGGATCCTTCATCACCGCAGTATCGTCTCGGCCGCCTCCGGCCAGCGAAGTAAGGTCGGCCGCCGCAGAGGTCTTGCCGCCCAACAGTTGGCTGGCTTCCGCATGGGCTTTTTCGCTGACCTTATGCACCGCGTACATAACGCCGGCTACCGCGAGCAGTCCGCACACCGAAGCCAAAGCCAGTGCGCCCACCGTAACCTTCACCAGCGTTTTCGACTTTGCCGGTGAAACTGCGAAAGAAGCTGAGCTCGTGGCGGCAGGCTGCGTCGCGGTGGGCTGTGGAGCCGGCTGGTACTGCGCGTTCTGACCAGGTGCCGACCCCTTCTCACCGCACATGCCACAGAACGTAGCCTGCTCACCTAAAAGCGCTCCGCAGTTGCCACAAAAAACTGCCATCGGATCTCTCCGGGCCCGCTCCGACACAGGCCGACGCGCTGCCTTGGGAGAGATGAAGCGCCTCATTTCGCGAAGGATCAAGCTAACTCAGCCTTGAATGATTCCTAATTGATAAGAGGAATGTACAGAGTCACTTGCAGCTTCGAATAAACTGCGATTCTAGTGAGCAGCGTTGCAGGAACGGCCAGCTTCGCTGCGCGCGGCACGCAAAATCGGGATGTCTGGGTCTGCATTCTTCCATTCGCGGAGGAATTCCTCATACTCCGTGCAGCTATCCCTTATCTCGTGAGCCGCACCGTGGGCGCGCGCCAATCCCAGGTGCGACAACGGCAGCAAAGGCGAAGTTGGATCCACCCCTCGATGATCCAGCAGATACTGAAATTCATGTGCCGCGTCTTGCGCATCCCCCACGCCTGCCAGAGATATCGCCCGAATATAGACGGGCAGTAGCGTAGCGTATTGCCCAAGCTGATAAGGAACCGCGGGCGACATTACTTCCAGAATCTTGTCCGAGCTTTCACCTCGGCGCCTCGCCATCAGGCCCGCCGTCATCGGCCGATAAACGCCAATATTGTAAGTGGAGTTCGGGTAGGAGCCGTCCATCCTGCGACTGAGCGATGCGACTTCTTGAGGTTCACCGGTCATGGCCAGTACAACCATCGCTTCTCCATAGGTCACTTCACCTGCATGCTCGGAGATGGCTGACCGGGCGAGCCGGCGAGCTTTGTCCGTCTCCCCGAGCAAAGCGAGAAAAGTAGCCTCCCCGGTTAGATCCGAGGACTCGATTCCAGGCAACCCAGCACTGTGCGCCTGCGCTGCCGAGGCTGCAAACAGCTGCTCCGCTTCCTTCAGTTTTCCCTGGGCGACCGTGGCCTCCGCAAGAGAGAACGAACTGTCAACGTTGTCTTTCACCGCTTCGGCGGCTTTACGAATCCGCTCTGGATCGCCGCTTGCGAAAGCGAGTTGAAACTTCACGCGCGTCATGACAGACGTTGTCAGATGTCTTTCCGTCGCTTCGGCACACACTTTTTCTGCCTCTGTGTAACGATTCGCGCCAAGCAGAGCGACTGCCAGGTTGGTATACGGAAACGAATGGTTCGGCTCCAGTCGCACCGCTTCCTGCGCAGCTGAAATTGCCTCCGTGTATCGCCCAATCAGATTTTCATCGTTCGCCAAGGCATTCAGCGGACTCCAGTCTCGCGGATAGGTCATATGCCAAATCGAATAGATGGCTAGCGCCTTCTCCAGCTCAACGGGCACCAGGTCAAAATATCGCGCCGAGATCACATAGCGCTCCGGTTCTGTCGTCCGCTCACGGAGGTCGAATGCTTTCTGCACAAACCCCGCGCCGATCTTCTCCTCACCCATATTGGTGTAGGCAGAACCTAACTGCTCATACGCCATCGCAAACTTCGGGTCCAGCAGAATGGCAGCCTTGAAGTAGGGAATGGAATCCAGCGAGCGGCCCTTGCCGCGAAGGTCGTACCCGACATGGTAGGCGTTCAACGCCTCAAGTGAATCCGTCGTGGCCTCTTTCAGCGGAGTGTTGAAGCGCTCCATCATCGCTCTCGATTCGCCAAGGTCTTGCCGAACGCTCACCAACAGTTTTCCGAGTGTACTGAGCACTCCGTCGCGCCCCTTGACCTCAGCCGATGCCCTGCTCAGCCGCTTTCCGTCACCACAATGATGAATCTCAAGCTCAATCTCGTAGTTGTCAGATTCACGCCGGCTGATTGAACCGGAAAGGATGGCATCGGCTTGCATTGGCTGGCACGCCTGGCGCGCCATCTCGGGAGTCACTCGTCCCTGTGACGGTGGACGATTAAGGTTCTGCAAGGCATGGTCAATCGCCGAATCGGCGTCGATGTAAAGCCATGGCGACTGTGCCAATTGCACAATTGCCGCCCGTCGCAGTGATCCATCGAAAACCGCATCTCCTGTATTATTGGTGAAATCCGTGACGATGATCGAATGAATAGGCGGCCTCGTGCGCATCCATTCATAAGCCGCGACCCCACCCGCCGCCAGCACCAGTACGGCAATCGAAATAAGAACAAGCGTGGAAAAGCCGCCACGTGTCTTCTCAGTGATCTCCCTCTCCGAGAAGAGCGCTGCTACCGGCTCGGCGGCCCTCTCCGTAACGCTGTCCGTTTCGATCGGCGCGATAAAGCGATATCCGCGGCGAGGGACCGTTTCGACAAACCGCGGATTCGCTGCATCGTCTCCCAGGGCCTCGCGAAGTTTCGCTACCGCGACAGACAGTGCGCCATCCACTTCCACATGGATGTCCTGCGCCCACAGATGCGACCGCAGTTGTTCCTTGCTCACGATCTGACCACGAGCCTCCAGCAATGCGATCAGTAGCCGAATCGGCTGATCCTGGATTCGGATCAACAGACCTTTTCGCCGGAGCGCGGCGGCAGCGGTGTCCACCTCAAATAGTCCAAACCTATAGATCATTGGTGGGGTTACGCCTCTGTGGGATTAACTGTGGAGGTCGATACTGAGAGAGAAACTCAGAGTCGCCCCTGTTCCCGCCAATTATATTGGCTATCCGAACCGCCAGGGCCTGCCCCACGAATGCGCGGACCGACATCAGCCCGCTCGATCCCCTGGCTAATCCAGTTAGTGAGAGCTTATAAACAACTGACGATAGGCCGCTTGGTGGTTAGCCCTCCGTTAACAAGCGATTAGTTTGACGCAATTCCTTTCCGCCTTCATAGTCGCCTCCATCCTGGAGGTGGTTGTGGCAAACCAATCACTGCAGTTCATCCCTCTCGCGCAGCGAACCGGCTTCGATGCTGAGCCTGTCAGCGCAACGTTCATTGCGTTTCGATCGGTAATCAAATATTCCCCAGAGTAGTCCCCAAAAAGAGAATTTCGGGCCACTGCAAAACCTTGCGGCGACGACCAGATAAGAATTTGCCACGCGAGCAGTGATGCCCTCGTTATTGCAAACACTTCGGGAAATTTGTGTTCTCGCAAAGCATCCCGGAGCGAGGAGATCCTCGCGTGAGAACGCAGATGGATGCCCGCCAAAGGGTGAGTCGGCATACGTCTCAACACAACTGAAACGCAAACTCCGCGCTCTCTCGGAGCGTTCGGTGATCGGAATGATTCACAAATCCGCTTTCGTAGGAATGGAGGAAGAAATGATCAAGATTGTGATGCGGAGGAGTACAGGGACGGCGAGCTGGAGAGCTGTGACGACTTTGCTTTGCCTGCTTTTTCTCGGGCTGGGTAGTGGCCAAGCCGCTCCAGCGCCAAATGCAAATTCAGTTCTTATTCTCGGCAGCACGGCCCGGGATGCTGCATCACCTAGCTTGATTGAGGGGCACGAGGCAACTCTGGCGGGCTTCACCGTGGTTGTGGCGAGTGATGCAGATTGGGCGGCAATGACGACAGCGGATTTCGCAAGCTATCGCGCCATCATCTTCGCCGACGGGATGTGCTCCGGAAATAGCTCCTTTAAGGCCGCAATTGCGAGCCAGGATGCATGGGCGCCGGCGATAACAGGAAACGTGATCGTGATGGGGAACCACCCCGGCACGAGCGCGCTATCTACAACGGCCGCGCAGGACTTCGTGCAGAATGCCCTTCGATTTGCGGGAGCGGCTGGGAGTACAGGCGCTTATATCACCCTGGGCTGCTACATGTCCGCCGCAAATCAGACCGACGTGCCGGTTCTCAAGCCCTTCGGCCAATTCTCCGTGGTGCAGCAGGACGGCTGCTCGGACAGCGTTCACCTGGTTGCAAGCGATCCGAACCTGGGCGCTCTGAACGACACCAACATGTCGGGCTGGAAGTGTACGACCAACGCGGAGTTTGTGAATTGGGACAGCACCTTCACGCCACTTGCGGTTGCGACCAATGTCTCCGGTCAGTTCATGGATCCTTCGACTGGGGCGATTGTGTCGCCATACATCCTGGTACGCGGAGCGCAGGTCATACCGCTCACCACTCTTCAGTCGGCGCCTTCGAGTCAAGGCCTTCTCGCCGCTAAGGCGACGAGCATCCCCGTCCCCGGAGATCCGACCGTCGATCTTTCGATGCCGATGACGTCGGGGACCCAGCCTCTTTACGACGGTCCGGTTACCGGACTCTTGACCAGTGACGGCAACTGGGGCCTCACCGGAAATCTGACGGCAACGGTGAGTTGGAGCCCGAACTCCGACATCGCCGTCCAGTACGACTCAAATCACATGGAGCAGGGAGATACACCAGGCACTGTTGACACGCTCACTCCGGGACATGGGAACCTGTGCATGAACTTCGATGCCAGTTTTGACGTGGTGCTCGATGGCCACAGCGTGGGCCTGGGCAAAGTAACCAATCAGAGCGTGTGCGGTGATTGCCCGCTCAAAACTGATGGGTCAGCCTATAAGTGTTCTCTCGGTGAGCAAAAGATCGAGGTCCTCTGTGTTGGCCTTGATATCGTCGATGGCTGCATCGACCTCACCGTGACTCCGACTGCGTTCGTTACGCCGCAGGCCTTCTCGACGGACCGTACGGTCTTTTATGACGGAACCGCAGCAGACAGCCCGAGCCCAAGTGTTGTTTCGTTCCCTCCAAATCCGGTCAACGATCCCGTTCAGCTCAGCTGCGTAGAGCCGGTCGGAACCGATGTGGTCTACCAGGTCGCGAACCCTAGAACGACGGCGCCCCTTTCGAACTTCGGCATCGAACTGGGGATTGCCGGTACCTTGCAGGAAGGTATTTGCCCCGCCTGCTTTCAGCAAACCGTAATCGATGAACCAAACATAGTTCCGCTTCCCGTCCCAGCTGGGGGTCTCACACTGTCCCTCAGCGGTCCCACCGGCCAGGTGGACCTTGGGGCCGTACAGAAGGAAACCTCGGTTCCTGACCTCACGGCCGTCTCAACTGCATACAGCGGCAACGAAGGCTCTCCAATCCAGTTATCGGCAGCCGGAGCCAAGGACAAGTGTCTCGATTCCTCAAGCCTGGTATGGAACTTCTCCGATCACGGCGTCGCATATGGTTTCAGCCCATTCCACGCCTTCCAGGACGCCGATGTGTTCAGCGGCCAACTGGTAGTCACAAATATCGGCGGCAACTCGGCAACCAAGGCGTTTTCGGTGACGGTTCAAAACGTGCCGCCTAGCGTCACCGCGGGTCCCGACACCACCGCGCCCTGGGGAGTTCCGGTGGCCTTCAACGGCAGCGGGACAGCCGCTGGCGCAGACGACCAGGCGACGCTCACCTATGCATGGGCGTTTGGCGATGGCTCACCCAGCGCCACTGGTGGCCCGAGCGTATTCCATGCGTACTCTGCCCCGGGAACCTATACCGCTACCCTGAAGGTCTGCGACGAAGACGGATTCTGCTCGTCGGCTTCCCGTCAGGTCTTCGTCCGCGCGCGCAACGTCACCGTCGGCTACCTGGGAGACCAACAGGGCGTTTACAACACGCTGACGAACTTGAGTGGCTCTCTTGTTGACGAACTTGGCCACGCGGTAGCCGGCCGGACAATTGTTTTCGCCATCAGCACCGAGGCGGGCGGCGCGTCCGCAACCAACTCCGCCGGCGGCGCGTCCACAACGCACCTCCTGGGACTTCCTGCCGGGTCCTACATGGCGTCCGTAGCGTTCGCAGGAGACTCCCTCTACAACGCGGCCGGCCCCGTGTATGCCGCCTACACCGTCAACAGAAAACCGACCGCTGTCACTTACACCGGCGCGCTCACTGGAGGTCCAAACAAAACCATCAGCCTCAGCGCGGTTCTTGTCGATAGCCAGAACCATCCCTTAGCCGGAAAGGTCATCGCATTCAACCTTGGCTCTCAGTCGGCTTCGGCCACCACCAACGCCAGTGGCGTTGCAGCAACGACGCTCGCGCTGAAACAGAAGAATGCGAGCTACACCCTCACCGCGACGTACACCACGATGGGCGCTGACGCAAACCTCTATCTGGGTAGCGTTGCGTCGGCGACGTTCAAACTTCAGGTGAAATAGCATTCCACGTTATCTCGTGCCGGCGGCGAAATCACTCGCCGCCGTCGGCGAGACGCCTTCATCGCTCGTCTTGCGAAGAAGGTCAACACGCTCAATGGGGAGTCTTCTCAAAGAATAGAGCTCGCACATCGCCGCATTCATATCGCTTGCTCTTTTCTCTTCTCGCCCTCCGCACCGGCGCAGCAAACCTCAATCGACGACCTTGGATAAACAGCTCGAAACCATCAATCAGAAAATCAAGACCTTGCAGCAGGACCTGCAGGAGATCAAGGCTCTGCTCCAGACTCGAGTGAAGATCGCTCTCCCTCAGAACACCGTTCTGGATCTAGGTATTCGAAGGAGTGCATGACGAGTTGCCGCCGGCCTTAGAAATGAGGCTCCATTTCTCGCCACCGGGTTGCCATGTGTTGCTCCTTGACATCTCGTGCGGTGGATCCGCCTTCTCCGTTGGTCAGGCTTTGCTTTGGCCACAATTTCCTCCACATGGCCAAGAAACTTTCGAGTTGATTCCTATCCGCGCCGTCAGCTGCTTGCGGCAGGTCCTCTATCTGCTTCGGATCGTCGGGAACAACAAAACGAAGGTCGACACCGTCATTGCCCCAATTGATCGCTTCGGCATGAACGCAGATTGAAGACACAGGTCCAGAGTCCTGACCACTCGCCATCGATAGCGTCATTCGAATAACAGTACCGATGTACCAACGTTCCGAGGTCTTGACATACATGCCAGACGAATTGATGTCCCGGATCACGTGGGCCTTTGGGCTCCCGCCTGTCCAAAAAAATGCAGTCAGCCCTGTCGCTGGCTCCCGTCGTTTCTGTTTCGTCCGATCCTCGCCATCGCGGATGAACCAGCGTGCCAGCCAACTTCTTCGCGGCTCCTGATTTACAGTGTCACTTTTCAGTGAAATGTCCCGCTTGCGCGGGTGCCTCGTCGACTGGGCAGTTCCCGACAAATCCTCCATTCGAATATCATCTGCACCAGCAGTCAAGGGACGATGCTTGTTCATCAGAATCGGTCGTCGCCCGGCGACAAGCGCGGCGTATGCCGACTCGTTGTAATTCGGAGGCAGGCCTTGTCGACCTCTCATCTCATCCAGGGTGGAGATGACCAACCGGTCTCCGACACCAGTCCGTGAAGTATGGATCGAGTGACTTGGCAGAACCAGAACACTTGCAGCAGGCACGGCAGACGCGGAAGCAGGGAAATAGGGGAAGAACTCCACTATATCGATGACTCTGCAATGTACGTCCAGATAGATCAGATCCAGAGGCGAACTGACCCGCTTTTCGGGTATCCCTCTGAATGGAATTAGTCGAAGCCCCGCGCGGGTCTCAGGGGTGAGTCTGGCCATCCAATCGCGAAGGCTCATATCGGAGAAGTCTCCGGCAACGATGTCCATCCCGAGTAAAGATTGTTTGGTCTCGTTATATGCGCAGAGCCGTTGTGATTCCATGCGACCCTTTTCATTGGCATCCGGCCAGGAATCCAAAGCGGCACCATGAAGCTGTTTCATGAAGGTATTCTCAACCTGGCCCCGATTGGTACGTCACCAATAGCGCGACTCTCGTGAGAAGATTTCCGCACTTGGAACGGAAAGCAGACTCCGTCCCAAAATGAAATAGATTGAGGTACTCGTATGTTTTGGAGTTTCAGTGACTCGGCAGTAGACGAACTCAGCGGTCTTCTAGTTCAATGCCTGATCGGGGGTTCTCCCAATCGGAGACGCATTGCAACAAGTCGCGTGCAGAGAGTAGCAAAGCCAGCGGCATCCTGTCGCACGACTATCACTCCCTCCTCAATTCCCCTCCCCTTCGCCAGACAATCAACAGTGAGACTGGCTTGACGCTGCGGGGGCCGGTATTTCGCGGTGTGGACCAGAAGGGACGCGTGCCGCTTTCAGTCTCAACGGAAGCACAAGATCAAACATTGACTTGACGACGCTACCGACTGCGAGCAAGCTCGCGACCAGCTTCATGTCGTGTATGTTTGGCAACATACATTGCAGCATCGGCGGTGCTCAGCAAAGAGTCCAGGTTCTCGCCGTTTTCTAGATAGATCGCGATCCCAAAGCTGGCTGAACCCTGGAATGAGTAGCCTTCGAAACAGAACGGGGCGTCGAAACAACGCTTGAGGCGTTCGGTCACATCCTCAACGTCGGTCTTACTGCGAACCATAGGTATGAATGCAGTGAACTCATCTCCACCATAGCGTGCCAGCATGTCCACATTGCGCAGCTGCCGCTTCATTCGCAGCGAAGCCTCTTGCAGATACATGTCCCCTACTCGGTGTCCGTACCGATCATTTACGGACTTGAACTGATCAAGATCTATGTAAATCAGTCCATAGATTCCAGCTTGCTCCCGTGCTTCTTCCAGAGTTGCCCTCACGCGTCTCTCAAATGAAAAGCGATTGTAAAGTCCAGTTAGCAAATCAAACTCTGAGCGGTGAAACAAGTCGGAATAGACGCGCCTTGACTCTATTGCGAGAAACGCAAGCCCGGCAGCCATCGCAACGATGTCAGACTCCGTGGATCGCGGCTCAGAATCTGCTTCGAGGGCAACAAATATCTCGGCGAGGGGGGATACAGAACGGGCTGGTATCTGCTCGCGAATAATGCGCATGTTCGTCAATTCGCTTGGACGGTCTCCAGAATCGGATCCATCGGCAGTCCGGAACCAACAGGGCGCGCCCTCTAAACGAGACGAGACCATGTTTGCTATTTCGCGGAGGATCTCCTCCACTGGCCGCTTTCCGTGAATATCCTCGAGAATCGAACTGCGCTGCCGTTCGAGACTCGCTTCCCTGTCAATACGCTCCGCCATCGCAACCGCCTGCCTCTTTACCTTGCGGTCAAGTGACCAGCCCCTGGCGCCTACAATCAAAACCAGCCCTACCAGGAAGGCAACCACAATCAACAGACTGCGCACATTCACGAATGAGGGTCTTGCGACAATCGTAATATCGTCAAACGTACGAAGCAGAATGTTGAATGACGACTCCCCGCCCGGGTTGACGGAGGCAGTATCCAACATGGTGCAAATTCCAGTCACTCGGATTCTCGCACCCAGAGGTACGCGCTTCATCGGTGCAAGTTCGCCATTGCCAGGCGGATGACGATAGATTGCCGTCAGCATTCGCCCACCCGATACAAGCACATATTCATCCTGCGTTGCTTGCCGAGCCTCCGTGGTCACTTCCCCCACGATCGACACCAGGTCGTTCTGATGTCCGCTGAGATTATTAGGACTCCAAAAGCCCAACTCGCGCCATGTCGCCTGTCGCGGCCTGATCGGCGCGGAAATATGGCTATCCTGAATTTCAGCGTCTGACAGGGTCAGCGCATGATCGCGGGATTCTGGAAATCCTGTCGCATCTGCCTCGTCTCCAATGCGCAGCGCTTCATGGGAACGAGTGGAGATCCAGATGCTCCTCGCGCCATCCTGAAGCACCACTGCCGCACCCGGCTGATAATAGGTTATTACTCCGTGTACCCGCACTCTTTGCGTCAGATCGCCCACGTGATAGACAGAGAGAATCTGATCCATCGGGATAAGCGGGCGTGTCCATGGGCTCGCGCTTGCACGTTTCACAATGCGGATATCCGAAAGACTGGGAATTTCGAGCAGTATCCCCGTCAATTGCATCTTGCTATCGAAGCTGCCGGCAACGACAGCTGTCACGTCGACCTCGGCGTCAAGAAGGTCTTCGGTCGCGCGTGTCTCGTTACTTAGCACAAGGGCGTCAACATACCCGCCATCGACGACCATGTGCATTTTGATGATGTGCGAACCGTCTTCCGTCACCATATCGGCACTGCGGACCACGCCGCGCACTTGTACTCGCATACAGTCCAGCTGCACCCGGATCATCTGGTCGAAGGTGGCGCGTATCGGTTCCTGTAAAGTGCCGCGACGCAGAAGTGTTACGCGATCGCCCACTACGTCTGGACGGAAACTATCGCGGGAGTGCCCCTCCACAAGTACCCGATCCCCGGGAACCAGATTGGCGCCCTTAGCAAATTGCACATAGACCGCCGCATTGCCGTCCTGAACAAAAAGGTCAATGTCCTTGGCGCTGTAGTACGTCACTGTGGCTTCGAACGCGACGGCACGCCCTTGCGCAGCTTCTTCGTGGCTCAGCTGATGAACGGCACGCAGAGTAGTGAGGGTGCCGGACGTCGCTGCATCTACAGTGGACACCCATCCAAAGATCAGAAGGATCGCGGCAAGAGCGCTCTTCATCCCACAACCTGGATTCTGGCTAATCGGCCTCATCACAATAGGCTTTATATCGGCAAGCATCGCAAAAGGTAAATGCCCCGTAAGTTCGGCCGGTATACCGCTAGGAGGAGATTCTTCCGCCGGCGGGAGCTGGAGACTGGAGATATTGGGTGTGCAGGTGACGGAAACAAATTCAGCTGAAGCCCGGCTTGGGCCCTACGAGATACCCGCGCACTCTGAACTTCTTTTGCTGAAGGGTGACCGGTTAACTTCGTGATCTAGATCACAGATCGCCTGCAACGTCGTTGGTTTTTTGAGTGCCTGATCGAATCCGGCACGTTGGCGATAAAGTCCTCGCTTTCAAGAAATCCAAGTTCACGAACATAATCCTAGGTATCGTCGGCGGTCCACCAATTCTTACAAGACGGGTTCGTTATTCGGGTAACATCGAGGCATGTCCAGCAAACCTGATGCTGGTGACTTCTACCGGATCGTCCCGCTTAATTTCAACGTCGGCTACATCGGCGGTGTCGTGTTCAAGCGTCTCAGGTTTTATCACTTCTTTGGGCAGAGAATGAAGGATATCGAAGGGATTTGGATCGTCGAGAAGAAGCGCCAAGCTACGCTGCAAGAGATTAGAAACCAGTGTACCGGGAATCCATGGAAAGAAAGTGCTCTCGAAAACTCCGGATTCGTCCCAGTTAGCTTAACGGCGCACAGTTTGTCGAATTGCGTCTTTCCGACACGGGGTCTGAGGCCGCGTATTGGGTGACTGAGAGGCTGGCGCAGTGGGACGCACTGAACAAGAGAATCATCTGGGATGATCCTCACTCTATTCGCGACGTTCAATGGGGCGCAGAAATGCTATGAGTATCGTAGAGGATCGCTAGCTGAACAGGTATTCCGATATTCAGATATGGACTGGTAGTTCATGCGGTTTTTTGATGAATCGAGTCATTCAAGGTGAAAAGATTAGGCGCAAGTTGCTAGAGCCTTTTAGGGATTTTCACATGGACCGGATCCGCATTACCCTCATCCCACCGAAGTCGGTGCCTACCCAACGAGCGTTCCTCTACGCCTTTCAAAAGCTCTGAAAGCCTCGTCTCCAGCCTCCAGCGCCGTCGCAATACTGATCAGTTTTTAGAGTGTGGGGCTCTTTTCCGCCCTTTCGATCTATATAGCTCACGTCATACCCCAGCAGGTCTGCGCACATGCCCCCGGCAGAAAGTGATGTCGCTTGCCGGAGGTGTTGCTCTGTTGCTCCAGACTCAGCTGCAAAGCGACAAACAAGAATCTGCTCAACCGGACGGTCCAAGGTTCTGAACAGATCGATCCTCGAGAAGGCGTTGACCTCGCAGGTGGCTGGCGCCGTCTAAACAGCAGCGTCACTTGGCCGATAAGCAGGATGGGATTATTGACAGAGAAGAGGCAGGTGTGGAGTCCTCAATGGTTTCTCAGACGGAACGGCTGAATGGGCAAATCTGCACCCTGGTTTATCACGAGAACGAGATGCAGGGATCGGAATCTGGAACCGGTGAAGTCTTGATCGTCGCTAAGTGGAAGCAATCAGAGGGGCTCTCCCTGTTTACAAACCCTCGATGGCGAGATTTCGTCAAGTCGAAGCATCATGGATACCTTGAAGATCTACTGCAAGATTTTAGGGATCGACGGCAGTTCGAGCCTGCAAAGCTATTTGAACAACTCTGTTCGCTTAGGGTGGGACCGCTAATAACGCGAGACGTACTTCCTTCGAGCCGGGAGTGCAATCTGGATATTCCTTCGGATTTTTTGGAATTCGAGTGATCCCGCATTCCCAGATTAGTCTTTTCTAATCAAACCATCTACAAACAAACAACACAATTGCTTATGTCTGAGCCAGGCCGATGCACCGGGCTGTCAGGCTGCAACTTTCGTGTATTTGCACATTTTTTGGTTCCTATCAGCTTGACCGCGGAGAAGTAATCACAATAAGGTTACCTATGGGTCGCAATTTGACGATCTTCAGTAACTTCGCGGACGCAAAAATAGTTCCGCAGGCTCTTCTTTGTCGCTCTGAAAGTGTGAAGCCTTGAGCACCGAAAGCACCGCCGTTACGCACTTCATCCGCAAATTGGGTGGGAGTTCGCAGCCGTTTTTAGCTCGCGCAACCGACGGAAGAACATACGTAGTCAAGTACGCGCAGGAATGTTGCGCAAATTTCCTGTTCAACGAGGCCCTCGGGTCCCAACTATACCAATTGTTCGGCTTACTTTGCCCTCCCTGGAAACCGCTAATTGTGACTGATGAATTCCTGGATCAGAACACAGGTTGCTGGATCGAGAGGAATGAAGGAACGACCCGCCCACCGGCGGGTTTGTGTTTTGGTTCGCAGTTTCTAGGAGATAGAGAGACTCAGATCTATCAAATACTGCCCGGCTCTTGGTTTGAAAGAATACAAAGGCCATTCGATTTCTGGCGCGCATGGTTTTTGGACATCTGTGCCGAGCATTATGACACACGGCAGGCACTCTTCCACGAACGGGAGGATCGCCTCGTGCAGCCGTGGTTTATTGATCACGGCTATATGTTCGGCGGTCCGGAAGACAGGATTCGCGGAAAGATGATGGCACCGCGTTTTCTCGACTCTAGAATTTACGGGGACATGCCGGTCGAAAAGCTGTCAGCCTGGGTTCGAGCGATCCAGACGCTTAACCATGAGGTCTATTGGCAATTGATCGAGTCGATTCCTGGAGATTGGCAAACTGCCAAGGCTCTGTCTGCTTTCGCCCGTTTCTTGAGCCGCCTCCGCGACAAGGATCTTGCCGCAATCTTCATCCAGCGAATGGATACGATCAATCGGGTATTCTTACGGCTTCGTTCGGAAGGGAAGCAGCAGGAGTGGCGGGCCCACATTTACGGGAATTTCTACCCAACTGCAGCGGACGAATCCGGGAACAACATTGTCACCGGACCGGAGTGGAAGAATAGAGCCTTTTCAGATGAAATAATCAGCAACTGATCGCAAGTGCTTCCACGTGATCGCTGGAGTGTGGAGCGTTGTGTGAAGTGGTGCGATTCTTACGGAGGTTGTGGCCCCATTGCGTTAGGCCAACGGCTGCGGCTCCTTTTGCAGAGCTATAGGACCTTGCAATCATGAAATATGAAAGAAGTTCAGAAGCATCGGTCTAGCGGGCAACACGAACGCGATGTTTTATTTTGACGGCAGGCGATCCTGCGTAGACCCCCCAGGGCTCAAGATCGCGCGTGGCAACGGAAGCGAGTCCAAGGACCGCGCCTTCGCCGACATTGACGCCGGGAGCGACAGCGGCTCGCGCACACACCCACGCGTAAGGGCCGATTTCCATGGCATATGCGAGAAGGGGAAAAGCGGGATCGTCGAAATCGTGAGTCGCGCTGCAGAGGTATGAATTCTGCGAAAGGATGGCGTGGGAGCCGAGGCGGATGGGAGCGGGGTTGTAGATTTCAGCGCCATCGCCAGCCGTAACTTGGTCGGCACAAAGAAGATTCCATGGCGCCCACACGCGCGAAGAAGGATAGAAGTGGCAATTTGGACCCATCTTTGCCCCGAAAAGGCGTAACAGCAATGTGCGCCATACATGAAAGGGCCGAGGTGAGAGGCGATAGAGGATGACCCAGCAGATGTTCCAGGTGAGGCGCTTCATACGCTGGTACAGTGGGAAGGCGGGACGCAGGTAGGGGTCTCTCGCAGTCTTTTCGGAAATGTGCTGTGCAGCATTGTAGTGAAGCTTACGAGACATTTTTCCCCAAGTCTACGACATCTTATGGGCTGCAACAACCTCGCTAATCCATACCGGTGTGGTGCGCAATCGGTGCGCGCTATTCGAGATGGTCAAGGCGCCATCCTGCGCGATCTCAGGCCTCGGGCGGCTACGATTGGCGATCACGAGAATGAGTTCTACGTGCACGAGCAGCCTTCCTGCTCGCCAGAACCTTTAGACAAGTCAGAGTCCTTGAGTCGTCAGTTCAGTCGCGATGAGTTTGCAACCTGCAAACACGCTCCTGCATTGTGAAATCTGGCGCTTCCGACGCACTTGTTCTCTGCCGTATGCACAAGTGTCCATCTTGCGACGGATCGAGGGCGTTACACGCGCAAACTTGCAGCCCACGTCTATGAGGTCCCGACTAATTGCGGATACAATTTTGGGATGCCGAACAACCAGAACAACGAGCCTTTTATGAGCATCCTGCAAACGAGGATTGTCGCGGAAAGCGCCGGCAAGGACCCGCGCGGTCTCGTCGATATGAGATCAAGAGCGCACCTGTATTGAGCGATGCGGCCTGCATAGTTTGTTTTAAGAAAGCGTTCAAGGGCTCCTGACCTTTCAGCGGTTAAGGTCATTCATCGGATTCTGAGCGGCTTCATCGCTCATTCAAAACGTAGAATGGCATTCGGAGGAGGAGCTTGAAAAGGAATATCGATCGATTCTGCATCTTCTAGCTTAGGCATTCCTCGTTCTGAGGCGTGTTTGAGGGTTGCGCAAATACGAGGAGAAGATAGGTGCTGATCCTGATGACCGAACCGTCGAAGTTCGCTTCACCCCGTGTCGTCGTGGCATCGAGATTCCAGGCGCTGTCCATTGGGCGGGACCCCATTGCTGACAGCTCCATCTGCTATCGAGGAGAAGTCCATGCTTGACGATGTCTCTAGCTCTGGGAAGCAAAGCGGGAGAGAGTTGGAGAGGGACATTCCGCGCTTTCCTTATCTAATCTGGCTTCTATCCTTGCCGATTTGTATGCTGGCGATTACAGTAACGTTTGTATGTTTTGACGTTTCGATAGCCCGCCACGTTTATGGAATATTGACGTCAGCTAAGAGCTTGGCGACGGGATTTGGAAGCGCTGTTCTTGTGGGAATCGAAGCGACAGTTGCGTTCGCGCTGGTCATCATTCGAATAACACGCGGGCATCTATCTCCTTTTCGCGAAGCAACTGTTCTTGCGTGTCTCACCTCTATCTGTACTTACGCAATCAACGACAGTACCCTGAAGTTCTTTTTCGGGGTACCAAGTCCCGCGGCCACGTTGCACGGAACCCCACATGCTTTCAACCTCCTAAGCGGCTCCTCCAGCAGCAGCTTCCCTTCCGGCCATATGGTACTTGCAGCCGCCTTCGCCGGGGTTTTCATGCGCCTTTATCGAACCAGTATCTTACCGTTTTCAGTACTGCTGTTCATTGCGGCCGTGCTGCTGATCGTGGGCGACTGGCATTTCGTCAGCGATGTGATAGCCGGAATATTTGTCGGCGTCTCGGCCGGCATTCTGGCCAGCGAGGTTTGGCTCGCTCATTCAAGGTAGATCGTTGCTGTCATTAAACCCCAACCGAACCGCCGCGGGCTAGGAACAATGGTCGAAAAGTTAGATGATCGGTCTATGAAGGTGGCCAAAGGTCGATGAAGCAGGTGCCGAGTTCCCCAAAAAGCAACGCAGCCCAAACAAATGCCCGCTTGCGGGCCTTGAATTCTTAAATGCGGCAGTGTTGGATCGTTTCCGGGTCGACTGTTATTACGACCCTCGAAACCGCGCCGGCCGTGTCCGGGTGAATCTCGATCGGAAGATGAGTGCGTTCTTTATGATGACGACCAGCTCTTTTTGAATTCTCCGGACAGTTTCGAGAAGTGAATTGTCGCTTTCCGCCGCCTTGACTCAACGATACATAAACGTCTATCTTCGTTACAGTTGGCAAGTCCCCTAACCAACCTCAGGAGTCTCGACGCAGAGGCGTTGTGGTCGCGAGTTCGGGAATTTTCCAGCCAAAGGAAAGCCCGATTCGGCACTTGCTGCTTTTTCTTTTTTGCCCTGACCGCTCATCGGATATCTCTACGCAGAAAATGTAACTCACGAGATGGTCCGGGCGGATGAAAGGATTAGGCCGCGTGAATGAATTGAGTGCCATGCCAAACCAGAAGCAGCTCAAACGGTATTGTGTCCTTGAATACAGTGCTGAAGGAGAGCGGAAAGCCACTTCTTCGCCCGTCATAATTGCAGCCCTTGATGAGGAGTGCAACCTTTCCATTTTCTTTGATCCGGATTGGCGTAAGTACGTTTGCAGCAGGGACCAGCCTTACTTCGAATCTCTCTTGAAGGACTTCGCCGTTCGTTCAAAATCTGATTCCAGAAGACTCTTCGAGCAGCTCAGCTCTCTCAGTGTCGGCCCACTCGTTGCAGTCGATTATCTGAAACCTGCCTTAAGCGCCGAGTCGCTCGCCGACGCGCTCAAGACGCTCACGAAGCTAAACAGTAGGGTGGCTATTTGATCGAGCTCGGCACTGCTCTCAGAGTTTGACATAACGAAATAGCAATCCCGATGTCGTATTCTATTCACCTATTGGGTCGAAAAGCGGGGCAATTCATACGACCGAATGCCGAGCCGGTTCGGCTGCTACGCTTCGTGCGTTATGTCTTCGTTGTAGCAACAGCCCTCACCAAGGGATCGTCTCTGCAGACGCCAAACAGTTCCTAATCAGGTTGAATTGGGCGCAGCTTCGGGAAGAAAACAGCAGGTTGAACGTCTGGCGGCGGACCTCAGTCTCGAGCGCCACATTCTGCAGGAGATCGTCGCAAAAAAGCTCTGGAGCCCCGGATGCGTCAGGAGCTGGCGGAGTGGGCCGAAGAGGCGGACCAGCTTAGTCCGCAGCGCCGTGGCGGGGCTGATTCCAGCGGACCGAGCGAGTTTGCGACTTTGCGCTATGAACACCACCGCGATCCGCAGGAAACTTTGCGTGTGCGTCTGCGGGAATCGGCCGGGACTCGAGTGCGTTACGGTTACGTCGGCCGACGGTCCTGCTGACACGGGGCTCAGCGTAGAGAAGGTCGCGATGGCGCTGTCGAAGGTCGGCATCCGCGGCTCCTCGATCGATCACTGTCGATAACGGCACAGAGTTTTCATCGAAGCCAACGGACCTGTGGCCTACACCAAAGGAGTTCATCTGGATTTCATCCGGCGAGAACGGCTACATCGAGAGCTTCAACGGCAGGTTACGCGACAAGTGCCGGAACGTGGGAGTGTTTTTCACCCTGGCTGATGCCCACCGCAAGGTGCTCTGGCGGCATGATTACACCCGTCAGCGGCCACATTTGTCTTTGGCCAATCGCACCGGCTGGATTTGCTGACGCCTCATGCCGACACAGCCCTGAGCGGAGAGAAGGTCGAACGCACTGGATAGGATCGCCGCCAGCCGCGGTGCGCCGAAGTCGATCACCGTCGATAACGGAACCGAGTTCACCAGTAAAGCAATGGATCACTGGGCTTACTCGCACGGAGTGCATCTGGACTTCATCCGGCCAGGACGGCCGGTCGAAAATGGCTACATCGAAAGCTTCAACGGAAGATTGCGCGACGAGTGCCTGAACGTGGAAGTGCTCTTCAGCCTGGCCGACGCCCGTCGCAAGTTGGCTCTCTGGTTGCACGACTACAACCACCACCGGCCTGACTCGGCACTGGCCGATCGCACGCCCGCTGAGTTTGCATCTGTATGCAGCGGTGGAAATGACGGCGATCAGACCGCCTTGGAAAACGCTTCGCGTTTCCCACATTTCCCCCGCACGGCGACGGCTGACAGTGATCTGACTTACGCTCCGGTCTCAAGGCTCTTGCTTGAGACCATCACTTGAGTTACATTAACCGCAATCGTGCCCGCCAAACGGGCACTAACCGAACCACGCAGGCCGAAATTTCCAATCTCCTGCGGCAGAGTTTTCCGGGGCGGGTCACAGGCCGAAATTTCCAATCTCCTGCGGCAGAGTTTTCCGGGGCGGGTCAACGCAGCCATGGCAAAGACGAAAAAACGGCGATAAAGCCGCCTTGGAAAGCGCTGCGCGTTTACCACCTTTCTACCGCACGGCTGCGGCTGCTGGTATGAACCTGACCGCTCCGATCTCAAGCTCCCGTTGCTTGAGGTCATCAAATGAGTTACATTAACCGCGAATCGTGCGCCGCCAAACGGGCAATACTACCCACACAGACCGACGTCTCTAACACTTTTGGGCTGGGGTTTCCCGGGGCGGGTCAAGTGCTGGCTGGGTTGTAACACCACCGTGCGGAACACGAGTGCAGATCACACGCAGGCGAAGCACTATAAGAAGGTAATCCTATAACTCCTAACGCTTTCACTCTCCATGAAGCATCTTGGTCTCATCTAGGCACATTCCCAAAATGGAAACGCGAGTTACCTCCATTACACCGCAGTGACAATTATCACATCCTCGCTAGCACCAGGTGTGCAAGTTTAGGACACAACCGCAACAACCTAATCTCTTGCGGCGAGCCAGGTGCCTTCCTGTCAAAGCATAGACTCGGTTCACTTTTTGTCACGATTCGGTTCTCTGTGCAATTTAATGCTCTTCGAGAGGGGAAGAATGAGAATCAACCCAGTTAGTCGTATCTCTGCAATCGACTTCATACGCATGATGGGAGGAAGCTCACAAGCTGCACTCGTTGAAGCAGATGATCACAACCAATATGTCGTGAAATGGATGTGTGAACCTCGGTCAACCATAAACATTCGAACGGAAGCACTTCGAAACTCACTCTACCAACTATTGGGACTTCCCGTTTCATCCTGGACAACGATTGAGATCACCGATCGATTTATCGACGAGTTTCCAGAAATGCGCATCCGGTCATCGGGGCTCACAATGCGCCCAGCCGCAGGTATTCATTTTGGTTCGCGACTCGTTCACGATTCAACCGAGCGTCTTTATGAAATCGTGCCAGCTCATTGGTATCCGAGAGTTATAAATCGTTCCGACTTTTGGGGAGCCTATACCTTGGATATATGGACCGAGAGATTCTCCCCAAGGCAAGCCCTCTTTCAATCCTTTGCCGCATCGTCAGACTTGATAGCACTTTTCATTGACCACGGAAATTCGAAGACCAGCTCGAGTTCGGAAAACCATTCAAACTTCGGAGCCTGCATGTTTCCGGACAGACGCATCTATGAAACGAGCGAAGTGGTCGACGTGATTCACGATTGGGTTTATCAGATCCAACATCATGGCCGATCCTCAATTGCTTCTGCTCATGACACGCTGCCCTCAGATTGGAAAACGTCTTCTGTCGATGGGTTCGCTCATGGATTGATCAATCGCATCGACAACTTGACTGAGTGCATCTTCCCTTCAATTGTCTGGTTGCACAATCGGCGCGAAGTGCTCGCTCGGAAAGCTTGTTGTGACGTGCAACTCCATCGAGATTCACGGGTCGCATGAGGAGAACGTAATAGGTGAATTCAACGGACACAATTGATGGCGGCGGACTCAACCTTCTGATTGTTGGCTCTGATACGGACATGACCTCGGCATGTCGAGAGTTGGCGTCGTCGATGGGACTCAATGTTGTAGAAGTCGCGAATCTGGACGCCGCTCGACTGAGGATCAAACACTACCTGGTCGACCTGATACTTTCTCATCTTGCATATAAAAGCCAGCAGGACCTCGATTTTGTATCAGAGTTACATCTTAACCATCCGAAGATCATTCACATTGTGATGGCTGCTTCAACTTCTGTGCGACCCGTTGTGGAAGCAATGCGCGCCGGTGCTTCTGACTATCTCCCCATCCCCTTCACCGTCGAGGACCTGACTTCCGTCATGGCGCGCGCCATCGAACGGCGCAAGGCACAGGGATTGGGCAGTGAGATTCGCGGTATGTTGGAGTTGCCTGAATCCGCTTCAAAGTTGATTATTAGGTCATCGGGAATGGAGAAGATTCGGGCGATGCTTCCGAGAGTGGCGGCAAGCACGCACCCGGTCCTAATCCTTGGCGAGAGCGGCACAGGCAAAGAAGTAGTCGCCAGAACCATTCATGCGAGCGGACCTAATTCAATTAAGCCGTTTCTGGTGGTCGACTGCGGTTCGCTGGCGCCCACACTTATTGAAAGTGAGCTCTTCGGACACGTGAAAGGCGCCTTTACGGGAGCGATCTCCGCGAAGGATGGGCTCCTTGCATCTGCAAAGGGGGGTACCATCTTCCTTGACGAGGTCGGGGAACTACCTCTCGAACTGCAGTCCCGATTGCTTCGGGCATTACAGGAGAAAGAGATCCGCCCTATCGGCTCGAATCGAACACAGGAGATTGATGCGCGGATCTTGGCGGCAACAAATCGCGATTTGCCCGACATGGTAAGTAAAGGGCAGTTTCGCAAGGACCTATACTACCGTCTCAATATTGTCAGTTTGCGGATACCTCCGCTTCGAGAACGCAAAGAAGATATACCAATGATGACAGCACATTTTCTCAATCGAAACAGCCGGCATCGAGACATTAGAAATAAATTTACTTTGGATGATGAATTCTTAAGGGCTATGATGCGGCACGATTGGCCGGGGAATGTTCGGGAACTTGAGAATGTTATTGATCGAGCCTGTGCACTTGCGGACAGTTCTCTACTTACGGTCGGCGAACTCCCAACGCTTCTCAGGGAAGCCGAATTGGCCTCGCAATCTGCTGGGAAAAACCGCCCGTCGAGGAACCATGACGTCAGCCACATTGAGATTACTCCGATAGCTGAACTTGAACGAAATGCAATCATCAATGCGATTGACACCTTGGGTGGAGATCGAATTGCTGCGGCCAAAATGCTTGGAATTGGAAAGACCACCCTTTATCGGAAGCTCAAAGAATTCGGTGTCAAGCTGTCAAGCTGAAGGCCCTTGCGTAGAACAGTTAACATTTAAGAGAAGGTTTTTTCAGAGCTAGTCTTCCGAATTCGAGCTGCGGGCTCACTTCGTCCTTGATACATCGGGGTCATGTTGAACATGAGCGGAAGATTGCGGGCCAAACGATCTCGCAGGACCATTCGGCCTTTTTCCCCATGTGTAATCACATACGGCTGCGAGAACGAAAATAGCGACTATAATTCCGACGAGGTTTAGTAGCATGATTCGATCCTCCATGGCATAATTCTAACCGACAATAATAGGCTGAACTTTTGTGCAAGTACCAACTCGAACAGTTCAGATGTTCGAACAATGAGTGATTCGATACTCATGCCAACAACATGGCTCCTTTGCTCCTTTGGGTGTGCTTGGGAAAACAGGGGCCTTATCCACTGAGCGCTGCAATACCAGGCAGAGTCAGATACCTCCTCTGGGCGACCCAATACCTATCCTGCCGCGACGGAACAGAACAAGGCCTCTCCAGATTTAGATCTAACACAGGTGAGAGCTCTCAGAAATGCGCATCCAACAATTCCATAGTCACGCGGCAAAACGAAAACAGAATGGCTCTATCGTGCGATCTGGAAGTCTTTACATCGCGGTTTAAGGATCAAACATGACTCTTAAGCGCTCTTAGAATCTCGGCCGCAGTTGCCTCCATCGAGAAATAGGCTTCAAATTCTTGTCGAGCCGATTTTCTCATTTTCGAACGCTGATGGTGAGACAGCTCAAAGAACCGTCGTATCAGCCTTATTATTCCATCGATACTGTCGGGTTCGACAAGACCAGAGGTAGAATCGAGAACCTCGCGCCAAATGTTAACTTTGTTGCTGATAAGAACAGGAGTTGAACATGCCATTGATTCAGCAACAACGATTCCAAAATTCTCCTGGTGCGACGGCAGAATCGTTGCCTCAGCAGATCGAAATGCTCCCCACTTGTGTTCGCCTTTGAGCATGCCAAGCCAGTGTATTCTATTCCCCACACCCAAGTGATTCGCTAGCCTCTTGAGTTCCGGAGTCCAGCCAATCTGGTCCGGGCCTGCGAGAACCAAATCAATATCTGGGGGAATAAAGTTCAAACTATTGGCAAAGGCTTCAATCAATAGGTCACACCCCTTCTTCGGATGAATACGACCCAGGAATAGAAGGAATGGCCTGTCTCCTAATGAAGGAACTGACGACCGGAATATTCGCTTTTCTGTCTCCGCATTACCGCGGGGGTCAGTGGTTCCAAATCTCACAATCCGCTCTTTATACGAGAAACCATGGAAGACTCTGCGCGACTGTATCGCCTCTTCATCACATGTAAAGAACACTTCTGCGGCATCCCTGAGAACTCTTCCTTCCGCAAGCCACCAATACACTTGTTTGAGCAGATGCTTCAAGGGATAGCGATGACTAAAATAGCGGTCCATCATGCCATGTGCATAGACAAAGTAGGGTGTAGGCCTCTTTCTCAATGCTAGCCAGGCTCCGAAGGACGAGTAATTCCAAAGCCCGTGGAGTATCGCTACATCAAAGCCCTCGGCATTTTCTCGAATCCATTTTGTGAATCTTGGGCTAAATCCATACTTTCCGCTACCCGCTCCAAAGTATGCTGTCGGAAAAGGAGACAATGAATTAGCGGCTGCATCCTTTTCCAGGTCGAGACAAGCAATTTTGACTTCATGCCCCTCTTTCATGAGCGCCTCTGAAATACGATTGACAGCTTCGATAGGACCTCCCGACTCGGGAGTAATACTATGGAGAATCTGTAGAATTTTCTTCGGTCTAGGCCGCTTTAGAGTTGGCGTGGGTGCAAACCCAATCGCTTGAGACAAATCATCAACAGCTGCCTCTATTTCAAAATTTCGGAGGAAGCACTGGCGAGCGTCACTCCCCATCCGTGTGCGCTCTTCAGGGGACATCTGATAAAACCTGCGGATTAGACTGTATGAGCCCAGATCCGTATCGGAATCGATCAATCCAGCATGTGATGCATCAACTTCGCGCCAAGTGTTCACCTTATCACTGATGAGAACTGGAACAGCGCAGGCAGTCGCCTCAGCAACAGCGATAGCGAAGTTCTCCTGATGAGAAGGTAGAATGAAAGCTTCCGCTGATCGAAGAGCGCCCCATTTTCGATCGCCATCCAACATCCCAAGCCATTCGAGTCGATCTGAAATATGCAATCCATGCGCGATCTTTTTTAGTTCGGCAACATAACCCGGCAGACCAGGCCCGGCAAATGCGAGCTGAACTCCAGGAGGAATCTCGTTCGCAACCTTCGCGAATGATCGAATTAGAAGATCGCATCCTTTTTTGGGATGAAGTCTTCCAAGGAACAAGAGAAAGGGGCGATCCTTTAGTTTTGGGAACGCCTCGAAGAACGCTCTCTTCTGTATTTCTATTTCAGCTGGCGGGCTCGGTATCCCATAGCGTACAACGCGTTCAATGTACCGAGATCCACCGAACACCCCTCTTGCCCGTTGGCGTTCTTCCTCGCTTGTAAAGAGAACAGCTTTGGCGCTGCGCAAAACACGTCCTTCAGCGAGCTGCCAATACGCATCTTTTCCAAGACTCTTAAGCGGATAATGTGCCTTGAACCAAGGATCCATCATTCCGTGTACAAAAACAAAAAATGGAACGGACTGATCCTTGAGGCCTCGCCACGCCCCGAACGATGAGTAATTCCAAAGTCCGTGAAGGATGACAGCGTCGAACCGGCTCGCATTAGCTTTAATCCAAGGTGCAAGTCTGGGATTGTACCCATATCTCCCAAAGCCGCGACCAACGCCAATCACCGGAAACGAATATTTCCGTGATATTGCCTCATCAGCTGATTCTAAACTCACCACCTCTACTTGGTGTCCGCGTCGAATCAACTCCTCGGAGCTGCGAATCAATCCTTCGATCGGACCTCCTGACTCGAGATCAGTTCGACGAATTACACGTAGCAGTTTCATTGGGGCGATCACAGGAGGAGTTACGAACTCCAAGAATCTTTCGGGGTTCCATCAATTCGAATTCACTGCAACGTCCGTCGGAAGCGCAGACAACACCAAGTGCAGTTCAATTTGGAATCAGTCATCCATCGCCATGGTACTTAGATCGAATCGCGCATCCAAGACCCTAATTTGCAGCTTGCCTTGTTCACTTTTGGCGGAGCTCAGGATCTTACTGTCGAGACGCGAACCCAGAGTCTTGAGATGAAGACCAAGTCTCAGGAGATTTCTAGTTTGATAGGCGTCCAATCACTTTTCAACCGACTGAGATTTCAAATCTTACAGATTTTTTAAAGGCACAGTTTCGAGATTTGCAGCTTCGGCTTCTGACTCTTGAACACGGCACGGCGTTGCCGCATTCTCCTATTTACGGGTCATCGTCGGGCTTTGTGCAAGCCTGAAATTTCGGTGTCCAAAATCGTATGCCGCACCGATTGAGAATCCCTGCGGCGTAAGATCATTAGGTCCAAAAAGTTTCCTCCAGAATTGGTACTCGTAGTCCGCGCGAATGTAAACGCTCCGCCAAGCGCGAACGTTTACTCCTCCTCCTGGAGCCAGGATGGTTCGTGTGTCGTGCGTGTAGTACGGATTTAACGAATCGTCGAAGTCGATGCTGCCGAAGCCGATCATGAACCTTCCATAGGGTTGAATCCGATCATAGTGACGCCATTGATACATTGGACCGCCTAGACCCGAGTCCTGCCTCATTCTAATTAGCCCTGTTGGTCGGTCGTAGGCTATATGGTGCGCCTCGATTTCAATCCCCAAACCTCTTATAGCAGAGGGAAGTCCCTTAAATCTCCAGTCGGCCCAACCGGTGATGCCAACCATGCGTCGGTTTTGCCCCCAATCGATCGAATAGTCAGATGTACCGACCCCCAGCATCAGTGGCAGATTGCCTTCCTCAGCGGCCTGAGCAACTTGCCCGTATGCGCACGATCTGCCGAAAATGACAAGGAGAAAAAGAACCATTAAGGCTTTTATCGCGCTGTTCATACATTCTCCTACGTAAATTGCAGGCTGCGAATAAGCCGAGATTCGCTCTGCGATAATCTTAAACCGACGGAGTGTTGGGAGATTCGCGATTTCTTCTGTTGACGGCCGTTGTGCCATATTCGCATGATTTGCGAGGCCGTTCAAATCCATTTCGATTGTCTGCTTAAGCAGTTGTAACTGTATCATTCCAAATTGGTTCTTTGGCCATTGATCTTGCCAGATTGGCTTATTGTGTGGTATCGCCGTATCCGTCAAAAGTGCTTCGCCGACTGCCCGCCAGACATCTTGCTCAGGCAGGCCCCCGACACATGTACATTCTGAACCAACGGACCAACGGCTTTGCCGTCAAACGAGGGCCCGCAAGCCAGTTGATGTAAGACCGAGCGTTCGAAAGGCGCAAGCTAGGCCGCTGCTCGATCCATTGCAAATCGGATGAAGAAGGGACATCCGCCTCTTGCGGCTCGATCCTTTTGTGCATTTGAAGCCCACACATCTCTGCCTCAACCAGCGCGCTAAATCGATCGATGCTCTCAACCGGCTGCATCGCCAGCCAGTTCCGAGCCGTCCGGTCGAACTCGCGGATGCGCGCCGTCTCATTCACTTGCGATTCCTTAGTGCGGTCCTCGATATACCGCAAGTAGAGCAGATCCCTTTGAGTATCTCGGCTCCACCCTTCAAAAGACTTCTTAACTTGATCGATGGCATGGAGTTCCACGTGCGCTGAAAGCGAAAACCTCGGTTCCGCATTAACCGGTCCGCACGGAGGTAATGACTGCAGCCTTGACATCAGTTCGGAATGGGTGTTTGTCACTGAGCTGTCATTCGACAGCGATACCGTCGCTAGTCAAGCAATGCCGATGCTAGGCCCAGCCGCTGTGTGTGCGTGTTGCGCGGCCGCTTCGGCATTTTAAGCCACTCAGTAAAGCGAACTCGGTGAGCTTTCGATACCTCCTAAAGCATTAGAAGCTGAGAGGAAGCTTCGGCATCGGCAAAATATAATACATTTGCAGTATGTTGAAGCACTTTTTGAAAAACATCCTTCCCCGTCGTGTCGTTGCCAAAATTAGCGCATACCGTTGGTGGGTGCATCATAATAAGAATTACGACTACGAGCTTCACCGCCGCATTGTGGACAAGTATGACCGAGAGGTAAGTGACGGCCCATTCTCCGGACTCCGCTTCACACCACAGCATTTGAGCACGCACTTTCTGCTCGGCACTTACGAGGTGGAACTACACCCGTGGTTCCGACGGCTATTCAAGGATGTATACGATCGCTGCATCGATATCGGCTCTGGCGAAGGCTACTACGCTGTTGGAATGGCAATGCAACTTGACGTTCCTGTTGATGCCTACGATGCCGCTCCGCAGGTCCGCAAGCGTTGCCTAGAGCTAGCCCGATTGAATCGGGTGCCGATCGTGTCACCGTTTACTCTTGGTGCGATCGGAAAACTATGCTTAAGCTGGCCGGCACGCGTTGCCTAATCCTGAGCGACTGCGAAGGCTACGAGACGGAGCTTTTCACTCCGGAAGTCGTTGAGGCGCTGAGGACCTCCGACCTGATCATCGAACTTCACGGAGACGCCCGCGCCATGCTTGAGCCGCGCTTCAAGCATACTCACTTCCTCGAATTTGTTGGCATGACACCGCGTGATCCTCGGAAGTTCCCACACCTTGCCTCGCTTGAACCTGAAGACGCACGCAGAGCTATCGACGAGGGCGCACGCGGAGAACATCAGGAGTGGATGCTCGCGACTGCACGACGATTCTGCGTAGATAAAAGCTCATTCTGGGAAGATAGCACCACTTCGGAAGCGCCTGAGCAAAACCAAGGTAGCCAATGTCTCGCCCCACAAGCGAGCGACTCTCCCAACCTCCCGGGCCGGGCAGCAAGATATCCTGGTCGCAATCTGACAACTCGTGGCTCGTGCTTCAAAGGTTGGTAATGCGCGACCACTCGACTACTGGCAATTCCCCGGAATAAATTCAGCTGCGGCTTTCCGTTTCTACGACTATTCAAGCCGAGAGGGAATTAGTCATGGCGATGACTTTAAAAACGGTTAGAGCCTGGCATCGCAGTCCATGCCGGGATGCGTTCGGCCTGATGAATAGGGCCAGTTTCTCATCAATGATCTCCGTGCTCGTCAGGCGCTCAAAATTGACTCTTAGCGAGAGGATGACTACCTTTCTCTTGCATTCCAATTTTTGGGGGTGCGCAGAAAAAGCCAAAGACCCTTTAGCGAGGCCTTAAGAAGTACACGACACCCACTCGTCACGATCTCGCCGGGTTCCTGCGGATCGCGCGACCAATCCAGCGGCTTGCGCCGGAGGCGGCGCACGAGAAACCGAATTAGGTTCATGCGCTGACTAGGGAACGCGGTGAACAAGAGGAGCGCGTACGTAATCGAGTTGCGGGCTTCGTTATCGATCGTATCACGAGTCATCAGAGAATGGAACACTCGTGCCGAAGGTAGATGGACGACTCTGTAGCCTTTCGCAAGAAGGCGTGCGAGAGCGTAGGTTTCCTCGCCGATGTTGAACGGCGCGCCGCGCCCTAAGCGTTCATCAAAAAACCTGGGCTCATTGCAGGCCGGTCTGCGGAGCGCCATGTTGCTGCCGAGGCCCATACCGCCAAAGGCAGCGATTTCAAACCAGCGCGGCACCCGATTGTCGAGACTTCTCGGATTTTCGTCGAGTTGACTTTTGGTACTTGGCGGCTTGGGCGTAACTACCCTTCCGGTGGCGGCGCCAGTCTTTTCATCCGAGAATGGCTTCATCAGGATGCCGAGCCAGTCTCGCGCCGGGATGGCATCGTCGTCGAGAAAGGCCACCACGTCGGAGTCGCACTCTTCCAGTCCTCGATTTCGTGCACGGCTCAGACCGGGCACCGGCTCGGTGACATAGCGGGATCCAAATTCCCTTGCGAGCCTCTCGGATTCCTGGTCGCCTCGCGTGTTATCCACCACGAGAACCTGGTCGGGCATTGGATCCAGACAGGCAACGGCAGAGAGGCATTTCCTCAGGCTGGCTGGACGATTTTTGGTGCAAATGACGACAGTTACGGTCAGAGTTGCGTCTTTCAACCCGGAGTAAAAGGGTTCCTGTGAGGCCGTTGGCGAAGCAATCAATCCTCAGACCTCATGTTCATATCCCCAGCCCTCTTCGATAATGTCTGAAATGATCGGCAATGCAGGCAAACTTCCACACTTCCAATTGTCTCAAAGAACCACAGCGAGCAGTGCAATTCGAGGTTGCCACTATCAAACGCCACGCAGTCGTCCATGTGAGCTCTCAACATGTCCGTTCTGCATCGGCCTACCGGGTTGGATGCGAATCAGATTGACCTTGCATTCTTCCGCCCAACCCAGCATCCGTCGCGAGGTGAACAGCGCACATTCGCCCACTCCTGGTTCACGCGAATCGGACGGGGCTCGATCTGCTGTTTGCGGACCAGCCGTTCACGCTGCGCAGGCGGACTGCCAACCCTTGTTCGACACACGACCGATATAGGCTCGCTTCACGTTCACCGCTTGGTCCTCGACGCTCTAGCACCGCATCCAGTCTGCGACATCCATAGCGCGGCTCATGCGTGGCCAACTTCACCAACTCTTCACTCAACTCTGCGTTCCGATCCGGCCTCAGCTCGTACAGATAAGTTGGCTCGATCCACCTCAAGAGCTTGCGTTCGCTCAGATGAACTCCAACCGATACGAACGCAATGTCTTCTCTCAGACCCGCAAGCTCCAACAGTTTTTCCTGATGACTGCTCTCAGCGCTTCCTCGTCCGAAGCCTTCCGGTTGTAGAATGCGGCGTCGCTTATTCCATGCTCTCGGCAAAGATCCGCCGCCTTTACCCCGGCCTCATGTTGCTTCAGCATCGCTATGATCTGTTTCAGATTACGAGAGAACTCCAGTTTTCCCTGGCTTCGGATCGGCACCCAGCGACTTCAATCGCCGGTCCTCATCTTCCATCTGTCGAAGCCGTTGCGCCTCGCTCACATCAAGGCCGCCGTACTTCCGTTAGAACATATCTACGTATCACGCGTTGCGATAATTAGGATATCCTGGAATTCATCAACTTCGCTTGGAGCGACAGCCTCGATCACAAAGTCGAAACCACACCGAGAAAGACGCTCAAGAAATTCAGCCAAATTGTTACGTCTGCCGGGAATGTGGTGGTGATACTCGATGACCATCTGCCGAATCAATAGAATCTTGCCGGTCCTTTCGAGGTCTAAGAGAGCATCACATTCTGAACCTTCGATATCCATCTTCATAAGATCAACCGATGACTCTATTAACGCGGAGGCCGGAATGGCCTTCACCATAACGGCTTCGCCCCCTCCCCTGCCGACATTTGTACTACCGCTTAACGAATGAGGAGATGAGGAATAAAATGGGATCTCACCGTACCGATCGCAAACAGCAGCATTTATGATCGTCACTTTTTGAAGGGGCGATACGTTCTTCTTGAGAATAGAAAAGGAATCCGGCGACGCCTCTACCCCCACAATTTCCGCTGCCGACCAAAGACTCTTGAACAAAATGATAGACATTCCGATGTTACTGCCGAGATCAAGTATTGTCTGGGGGGGCCTTAAGCATCGGCAATAGCTCTCATCCATGAATACTTCTTTTATGAGAAATGGAATCGCACGTGGATTTGTAAAATATACCCTGTTTCCCAGAAACGACAACGAACGGATCGGTGTGCGAAACAACGTACTCAATGAAAGGCGCAGTCGGAATACAACATAAACAGCCACAATCTTAAAGCGCCAAGGATGGCGACCGCGGACTAAATATCGAAGTATATCGGCCGCCCGGGTTGCTACGCCGCTAATTCGCACGATGTATTTTTGTCTCCTTCGAAGTTAGATACCTAGCGTCATTTCGCTAAACCTCGCACAAGCTTGGACTGACGTAGCACAATTCTCAGAATAATTGAGCAAGATCTACCACTTTGTCGACTCCGATAGTTGCATTTGCCGAAAACTCATGCACGGATTTCACATTGGCAATCCGCCAGCGACTTATCGGTGCAAAACTTTCGTCCGGCATGTATACAAATATATCGCTCTTGTAAGTTGTCGTGCCGAAGGTCGCAATATTACCCGCGTTTCCTGGATGCGCCGCCAGCGTCAGGTCTGTTGGATATGGATAGGTGTTACCAAATTGACCAACCAATAGACCATCTTCCCAGAAATGGTACACCTGAGCGCCGTAGGAAGCGTACTGGCCGTCATAGAGAACAAAGATACTTTTTCCCTCTGTCCGAGGAGGACCAACGCCATCATGACCGCCGAAGCTATCAGAACAGGGAAAAGCCCCGTGAAGGTCGGGACGACTAACGCATTCTTCCGGCATTGAAGTCCATGCGAAAGACTTTAAGCCCGGTTTGGCGCCCGCCAAATGAGGATAGTTGGAAGAAGCCTTTGAATTGTGGATGGTGGCACTTCCAGCCGCATAGATCGGGAAATATCCGGACTTTGTCGCCTCCGACCCAGTATAGTCGGAGCCCCAGCCGGAGTTGGGGACGACAAGGTGCTTGGAGTCAGGGCATACAAGCGTCTCGGTTCGGAATTCTTCCCAATGCGGATTCCTGTTAGCGTCGAATCCTGCCAATCGAGCCGTGTAGGAAGACACACAATTGTGTTGTGCTCCCACCATAGCGGAATAGCTGAGGCTACCATCCCGAAGCAGCTGACGCCAATCGCCTTTGCGGAACACCACAGGCGTCGATCGAAGTGGGGCTTTCCCGCCACGTGGCAATTCGACAACCCGCACATTCTTATCCTGATCCACAGCCGTTGCATAAACGCCGCCATTGGCCAGCCGCTCCAGATTAGTGATATCACGGAAGCCGTAAGTCGAGGATCCAGCGGCACCATCCGCGCAGACCGACCAGTTTCTCAGAAGCCTCCAAGATTCATTTCCACCACGGAATCTATCTGGATCCCCCGGCTTCAGAAGAACGCTGTAGTCCACAGCGTACTCGAGCATTCCCATGAACAATCTTGATGGAAGTGTCTCGGAAACAGCTAAGTGATAACTTGGTCTCGTGAAGAGGATTTGGTCAACATAGTGATTTGACGGAGAAATATGGAGAATGCGAGCGCCATTTCCACCATCCTGAATCCATATATCATCTGAATCCTGAACTCGCACCCACGATCGATAAGCCAATCCTCGCCCATCCACCGCCGTCGAATCCAGCATAAGCCGATCGGTCGAAATGGTCGGATCGCAATTACTATATCCCCCTTGGATACCATAACTCCTTATCAGTTGATAAGTAAATGATGAGTATTCCTTCATTTGCTGGCTTGATCCCCCGTCTAGAACTACGACTGTGCTTTTCACTGGGTTAGTATCAACAGATAACACGTGAGAGAGCCCCGATAGAGGTTGCGACAGACTATTTCTATTTCCTACGCTTGTTACGAGATAAAGGGTTCCATTCCCGAGGACCCATAATCCCTTTGAGTCGAATGCCATCTGCGTGGGGTTGTGAATTGTTGAGATCACGCCGATTACAACCCCAGAACGCTTATCGAATAGCTTAATCATGTCAGGGTGGTACACAGTACCATCCTTGACGTAGTCACCATGCGCGACCGCTAACAGTCGCCCTTCACGCTGAACGGCAATGCCCGTTGGTTGCAGTGTCCCGGCGCTGTTTGGGTCTATATAACTAGTGGTCGTATTAAACCAACTAGCAGCGGCGTCGTTGGCTCCGCATCTCTTGCCCGGAAACGCGGCGCATCGGGGTCCCGACTGTTGCATTCCACTGGAAAAGGAAACCGGGAAACCAGACTTTGCATCGATTGCTGTAACCATCGGGAATCCGTGCCACGCTCCACGATTCATGAGGTAGACCCATTGACCGTCCGTGGCTATATCATCAAGCTCGATGTTCTGGTTCACATACTGTGTACTCACGGGAAGCGGAGAGAACGGGTTCGCGACATCAAAATAGCCCACGTTGTAGGTCCCTTCGGCATAGCCCGTTGCAATCCAGCCGCGGCTACCAGAAAAGGCAAAGTGAAGAGAACCATTCCATCCGAAATTCTCCCAGCGGTCTGGTTCGTACCAATGGCCACTCGTCGTTCCAATCTTGCCGTCATATTTGTAGATCACGTTATTGGTGAGGAGCTTAATCGTATAGGTCCCCCGAGGTGCGAGAATGCCTAAGTCATTCTTACCGTCCCAGTACCTGACGTGATTTCCTTCAGTCAAGAAAACATTTGCCCAAAGTGTACGGATCAAAATCCCGTTTGAGTCATAGACTCCGGCGCTCGTCGCCGCGCTCGGCGAGTTGATCACAAAGGCGAATGCAAGGGCTTCCTCTGTCTGCTCCCCAATCACAACTCGAGCTGGAAGCGATAGAAAGATCACTGCGATAAGTAGAAGAGAAATTTGCCTGATTTTCATGGCTGTCTCAGCTTGGAAAGCTTTGGCACCCGCGGGTTCAGCCGCCAGGCCGAGTTTAATAGCTACGCTTGGCTTGCGGAAACCACGTTAGCTGGATAGTTGTGTTCGTCACAGAGTGCGGTCCCGACTCGTAAACCGGAGCCTTCCAGCGCTCAAAGTCTAGTACGCAACGAACTTCATAGTTTCTTCTGAACCGTTTAACGATCTGCATCTCAATGTCGTTCAACGTTGTCCCATCCGCAATGAAGTCCCTTGCCGCCCTTTGGTTGCGAAAGCCGCCTTGGATCCATCCATTCCCGGTCAGGTGGTACGTTATCCAGACCTGACCACCCTTGGCTTCGCGTCCCATCCAATCGCCAAGCAACATTCCCTTGTTTGTATAGCCCTGGGCTTGAATCGTTTCCCAATACATGAATCGTCCTCCATTGCTTGTCGAAACAGGAGGGTTAGTTTCTGCCGTCTCAACTCGCGAGTCAAGTCTAGGCACTTTGGGGAAATGCGAGAGATACAGACCCGGCCGCCACGATGCCCGGCGCGGAGCATCAATTGGAAACACATCATCATGAAGCTCGGAATCATAGTTGAGCGTGAGCCAGTTTCTGACGAACGGGAGCAGGATTATTGCGGCTAAACTTCTGCGCTTCTGTCACTCCAGAACAATTTAAAAAGCTACGCAAGAAACTGTGTATTGTCATCGGCACGTGATCTTTGCCGCCCCAGATAACGCTTCGCTCGAAGCCTAATTCAAGATTCTGCGTAGATCTGAAACTCACCTTCTCAACGTGAATCCACGGGGCGTTGGGAAATGTGTGGCCTTTGAGAGATCCAACCATGAAATCGTAGCGGAAAGGCCCAAGTAGATTCGATAGCAGAGGAAACTGCAGAGGTTCAATTCTGTTGATACGAAAGGAACATACATTCTCTGCGTTGTTCGAATACGCCATCCCCGCATCTACTCCACTTTAGAACAAATCTCACGATAAAAAGAACAATACTGTTCAACAATTTTATCCTCAGTAAACCGGAGCAGATTTTGGAAGCCGGCCTTACGTAGTTCGCCGGAGAATACCAGTCGACGCGCTATCTCATCAGCCGCACTGTCCGGATTTCCCAGGTCAATGAAAATCGCCGCGTTGCCTCCAATTTCAGTCATAGGCGGACGGTTAGTGGTAATCACTGGGCAGCCGCATGCATGCGCTTCGAGAATGGGCCATCCAAAACCTTCGGCAAAGGACGGAAAGATAAGGGCGACAGCATTGCAATAAAGCGTGCGCAATTGCTCACTGCTCGGATTGACCGCTTCGATTACCCTGTCGCCTAGTCCTAACTCTTGAACCAGGCTCTTCATCAAAGGCGTCGGCCGCTTTCCAGCCATCACGAGTCGCAGCGTCGAGAATTCGGGCCTCATGCAAAGCCGCGCAAAAATTCGCACGGCTCCAACCCTGTTCTTATACCACTGGTTTCCGCCCACATGAAGCAAGTACCTCGTTCCGGGGACGACGCCGAAGCGGGACACGACCTCCTCGTTGAGGGGCTCGCCAGGGCGGTAATCCCAGTTGAGTGCGTTGTGTATCACACGCGACGCAGAAGGAGTCATCCCGGGCAGCGAGTTCAAGTCTTTTGCGGTCTGCGCCGATACACAGATTATGTGCCGTGCTTCACCCAAGGCTGAGAGGATCCATCGTTGCAAAATCCTTCCCGACCATCGGGTTCGATGTTCAGGAAAAGCGCCCCTGGCTGCGCGGATTGCAATGGTGTCATGACAGGTGATGACGCTTGGACGATCGCGAATAGCGCGCAGATACATCGCATTGGAGTGATCAAGAATGTGTATGATATCGTATCTCAGAGCCATTCTTTGCAACTTAAAATGAAACACCAGCAACTTATCGATGTACCCAAGATACTTCTTTGCCACTTCGCTCGTACCAAGCTTTGAACAGAACGAGCCTGGCATCACTAACGTCACACGGTGACCGCGCGTTGTAAGCGCACGTTCAAGCCATGCGGCATAGCGCGCCATGCTTTGCTGTCTGTCGTCTTTATAGTTCCCTACAAGAAGGATCCGCATTAGAAGCCTAACGACCGGGTGTGTTGGTTTGAACCGAAGTAAGCAGCGAAGAGATAACGACAGGTCGGATCAGGTAGCGGTAGCGTTATTGACACTTTAACGTGTTCTTAGATTCATCTCTCGATCTCATCAACAGTATTCGCCGGCTTTCGTTGCCGTCCATACCCAGCAAAATGAACGAACGTTCGCAGAATTGATCCTTGCCAAAATACGAAATCGATTTCGAAGCAATAGCGGCTCCCTTTCGAAGGGCGACATCTCCGTGGCTAACTCCACCAAACGACCAAACGGACCCGCGGGCCTTCATCGGGGCTTCGCGCCTGATTATGGTCCGCCATTACCTTAGCATCCGTACTGCACATAGCGCTCACTGCACTTCGAGAGCTATATTGGCAATGCAAACCATTCCACCGTTGCGTCATTCAGATCATTTAGAGGGTGAGATTTGTATCCAACGGATTGAAGATAGTTCTGAGCCGCTTCGATCTCAACACCGATTTCGCTCATTCTCGGCTTATTCTGTTCGTACCATATTTCTTGAACACTTTTAGCCTTGAGGAGCCGTTCACATCCCATCAAGGCCCATGTGTCAGCACCCTCGATGTCCACCTTCAGAACTCTGATTGGCTTGTCCAATCCCACAACTTCATCAACTCTTACTACCTCGACTTCAATTGAACGACCTGTCTTTCCCAGAGTCAGACCACCCCATCCCGTTTGATCCGCCGGGCCCAAGTCGAAATGCATTTTTCCTTTCGACGCTCCGGCTGCCATCGGCATAACAATGATCCGCTCTTCTAAACTACTTTGGGTGATGTTTCTTCGAAGCAAATTGATATTGCGGGGAGAGGCTTCAAATGCAATGCATTCATTTATTGGATTACATGCGGTCCAAAGCAACGAGTAATATCCAATGTTGGCACCAACGTCTACGAGTCGTCCCCCAGATCGACCGATTTCGGCTAACCGACGCGTCAAATGAGGCTCATATAGCCCCGTGAATGCAATAGAGTCAGAAATCACGTCCCCGGGCATCAGATCCATTCGTACGCCGGGAGCATGCTTCAATCTGGCGGCAGTGTATAACTGCGACCACTGCTGCCCTTTGTTGCGATAGAACCGTGAGCATAGCGACATCTGGATTCTCTCAGGGAGCATTCGTAGGAGCATTGGGCGATTCATTTCCGAGGACCTCATTGCGTTTGCCGAACACTTTCGTGCGAACTTATCATCGTCTTACGACAGAGACTTCATCCCAGATAGGTCAGTGAATCATCTCTCTTATCGTGGATACCAATGACTTGCGGTAGGCCTGCCAACCACACTCTGCGGCCCGCCTTAGCGCAGCTCGCGACATAGTCTCAAGCAACTCTCGATCACTTGCCAATCTCTCAAGCTTCTCGGCGATAGGATCGACTGAACGTATTGGAACAATAAAGCCTTCACAACCATCTGAGATCGCTTCTGTCGCGCCGGAGTTCGGAGTTGTAATAACGGGAAGTCCTCGAGAGAGCGCTTCAAGGACAGATAGTGACAGTCCCTCTGTTAGCGACGGAAATACCAATACATCGTGATTCTCCATCTCTTCAAGCACACGCGCATGTGGGATAGTTTCTAAATACCTGTAGCGCACTAACGCTTCATCTAATTCCACACACTTGCCGACCCTATTCCCGATCAGCGTCACTTCTACAAGCGTCTCGACCTTGCGTAAAGCGCGCAATAAGTATGCTACGCCCTTTCGCTGAGTCATGCCTCCCACATATAGAACGCGCAGTTTGGAATGACGCTTACGGATCCGGTTGACGGGCGCCGGCGCACCGTAAGGGCATATCTTAACGCGACCACTCGTTCGCAGCGATTCAGGGAGAGAGTCAAGAACGTATCGAGAAGGAACTATGACAATATCAGCCCTCTCTAGCTCTTCGTCCTTTCGGTCTGTCTTCTCCTTTAAATCCCATGCACTGGGCATTGTATCGACCCATCCGGGGCATAGTTCTGCTTCCTCTTTTAGAAGGCAATGCATTGCCTTCCAATATGCGATCGGTAACTCATAGATGGTCCTAATTCCCAGCCGTTGTGCGTTCTCAAATGTTTTGAGCGCACTGTCCTCGTATGCATAAACTGCGGTGACATGATGGCGAGCAACTCTCTTCGCTACTGATCGATCGAGGCTGTAACACACCTGTGTTGAAGAGAACGGTGATGTATTGCTTCGAGTAATTCCCCCAATACCCGCTCGCCGTGCTATCAGCCGTACTGTCTCCCGCCAAGGCCGAGTATGCGTGAGATGCAAAGGCACTTGGGGAAAACTTCTCCGTTTTAGTTCTGAGAAGACGTTGAGAGGTAATAGTCGATTCGCCTTAGACTCACAATTCCAACAAATCGTCGTCCAGAATTCATCCAATAAATCTTGTTCGCACAGTGCAGTCAAGGCTTCCCGCACATTCGCGTTCCCTGTCGGATGGCTCATAAGTATCTTCAAAGCAAAAGAATTCGCTAATCCCATTCGACAATCCCCTTCTGGTCGTGTTTCGAGCAGCTGATTGCCTGCCTTAACAATTGAAGGTATGCATCTGCGACAGCGCTCTTTGAGAATTTGGCCAGATGCTCGCGAGCATGGGCTCGCAGTGTTTCCAGAGAATGGCTCCCCGATAACACATCTCCGAGACACTTCGCGAGGGCGTTAGAATCCCCGTTTGGAAATGTTAAGCCACACGGACCAATCGTGTCCCGCAAGCCACCCCCATGAGATCCAATAACCACGCAACCACAGGCAATTCCTTCAAGAGCTACGATTCCGAACGGCTCGTTATAGAGAGACGGAACAACGAGGATGCTATGTCGATTGAGTTCTTCGACGAGTGCAGATCCCCGCAATGTGCCTTTGAATATAACCTGCTCATTTAGCTCTAATGCCGCCGCAAGCTCTCGCAATACATGCTCCTCGGGCCCTGAACCAACGATCGTTAGCTTTGGCTGCAGTTTTTTATCGCGCAATTGTCGTAGGGCTCTAAGAAGAACGTCAACCCCCTTTTCACTGACTAGGCGCCCTGCGTAAACCAAGTCAAACTCACGACCAATGTCTAGTATTTCCCGGAATCGCTCGTTGTCGTAACAATTTGGGATGACTATCTTAGAGCCTATCAAACGCGCCATTTCTTCACTCACCCCTAGAGCAATGCCGAAACGTGAAATGAACTTTTTTAACCACCCCTTCGGAGTATCTGTCACGCTACCGCTGTTTACAATGACCCATGGACGATGGCAGAGTAGCAATGGCCAGGCGGAGCGAAGGTTGATATTGTTGTGGACAAAAACGTCACACCAGCGCACCAGCCGAAGCAGTTGTAGCGGCGACGGACGCCGCTCCACCTTGTAGGGCACCGTGTCGTTCCGAGAAGCTCCAGGCGTCTGAGTGACAATCGTAACTCGATCTCCCCGGACACAGAATTGTTCTGCCAACATAGCAGAAAGCGCCTCTAGCCCACCTACGCTCGGCGAGAATGCATATGATGAAAGAAGAATCTTCACTTAGGACCTGAACCGTGACAGTGTTATTTGAGACCCCTTAGACATAGCCGCAGCAGATCTTCCCGCCCTCTGACCTTGTCCTCACGCGTTGACTTGTCTCGGAAAATAGCCCGTCCAATGGTCACCAGACAAAGATACTCTCCAAATAACCTCATTATTATCAGTATCTTAGTCAAGCGCCGCATCGGCAGACGATCATATTTATCGAGCAGATGCCATCTGGCTTTATAGAATCGATTCACGCGCTCCCGAGTGAGCTGGGGAGTTCCGCTGCCTTCGTGGTATGCAGTAGCCGTGGAAACGATAGTTAGCTTCCATTGCGATCGATTCATTCGCATGCTTAAATCATGATCAAGGTCGAGCCAATCGAAGTCCTCGTCAAACCCACCAACTTCCTCAAATGCCTCGCGGCGAACAGCCATTGCACAGGTAAATACGGAAATTCTACCCGACTTGTCGCAGAGCCACCTCTCAGCTTTCGCATACAGCGCGCTTCCAAGCAAAATGCTCCAAATGTTTGGCTCTGTGGAGTATGACTCGGTAGGCTTGCCTTCTCTTCCGATTGTCTTAAAAGCAACCATCCCTAACATTGGGTCCTTCGCGAACACTTCGCTCACTTCTTTGCAAAATGGTGTCGTCGGGTACGCATCGCTATCAAATACCACTACAACATCTTCGTTGATCTGACGAAAAGCTGCATTTAGCGCTTTCACCAATCCTGAATTGATCTCAGCTCGAAAGACCTCTACGCCTGCAGGAAACGATTTGGGGCGTTCCCGCGTCGAGCAGTCGTCATAAACTAGAAGCCTTTTGAAATTCCCGACGTCACATTCGAGGCAATTCCGAACGCACCGTTCAGTCAGATCCCATGTATTATAGTTCGTTACTAAGATTGCGATGGAGATCTTGTCATTCATCTCTTACTCGTCTTCACCGCAATTGCGGCAATTGTTCTTCGCTCCGACGGCAGCATCTTGCGTCTCAAAACATTGCGTTAATTAGAGTGCGTGCATGGCAATCCATGGAGTGTCCTTCATACCATTCTCTCGCTCTGTTCGCTATTTCCTGAGCAGAGTTTCCATCCGGACTGATCCCACGGTTGAAGCTCAGATAATGAACGCCGTCCTCTAACGAGTTAGACACAGAATCGAGGGTTGAGGGTAATAGCGGCACCACAGGTAGTAGTCCATATGCGCAGTATGCGGCGAATACCCCCGACTTTTCCAGAAATGCTCGAGGATAGGCAACAATCCCTGCGACCGAATCGGCGAGCAATGACCCGAGTTCAGCAAACTTGAGGAATCCGTGTCGAGTCACGGGAATTCCTCCGAACTCTTCGGGGATCGACTCAAACGTGCTTCCAACGTCGTGGATTTTCTCGATTGATAAATACTCACAAGCGGCGCGAATTACTGATGTTTTGGTCTTGTATGCCCGCCGTCTTGATGAAGGCAACCCAAATATCACAAGCCCCTTACTTCGGTCATTGAGATTGCGGGTGGCAGTCGGTTCTCCTAGGTTTGAAGGAATCGGCATCACCTCTATTCTTCCGATTTTCCTCGAATCCTGCCCTTCCAGAAACCTTTGGTACAAATGCGTATTTGTGATCGCAACATTCGATTCTTTCAGTATTCCCGTTATGACCGCCTTCTGCATCGGTCGCAGCCAAAAGGCGCTACTCCACGGGGGTCCGGATGCATATAGTTCATGAAACATCGTCACTAGCGGAGATTTAGGATGCCTCCTCTTCCAAGCTCTCAGGCCGCAAACCAACCAGAGTGGGCATCCTCGCACTGAGAACCCATAGCTAGAAAGCTGCAACAGGATACCCGAAGCGCCGACCTCGGATGTGACCGCCTCTAGAGTACCAACGAGACTCTCTTCTGACCGAACACTGATTGTTTTTAGGCGAAAGCCCTCAACCACGTCAGAAACCTTGCTTCTCTCATCGCTTGTTACAAAATAGGTATCCACTCCCCACTTCGAGCGCATTAATGAGCCCACACCTACCGCATAGTCTCCCACGCCACTTGAAAAGGGAGGCAAGAATGGAACAATTTGGATCACTGAGTTTTTCATCAGATTCGCGTCAGGGGTCAATAGAATCTATTCCAACAAAGCCGTAACGACTCTTTCCGCCAGTCAACAAACGATCTTATCCCATACCTCTGGGCTGACCCCGACGATTGAACTTACTATTTGTCCTCTCCCAACAGAAGAATCGCGGCAGCAACTCAGATCCTAACCACTCGACAACTAGGCTATACCATCAGGCTGAGCCGTCGCTGGCTGATCGAAAGGGGATTCGGCGCATTAATGTGAACGACACGCTTCGACAGGCAGTCACATTCCAAAGACTCGATCATTTCAAATATCGGCAAAACAATTCTCGTGACGCGACGCCCACGACCCTGTCGCCTCTTTCCCAGTATGCCGAGCCCGATGTCGTGATGTTGATTAGGAGTCAGCATGAATCGAATCACTCATGTCCTAGTGTAGTGCGTCACACAGATAGGCGATTATTCAACGCTGCTTGCGCACGAGAGACTTTTTCCAGGATGTCGTTGGCCTTCGCAGTCCAGATGAATGGCTTGGGATTCGCGTTGTGTTTGTCGATGTATTGACCGATGGCCATGATGAGCTGCTCCAGGTCGTGAAAAACTCCGCGTCTGATTCTCTTATCGGTCAGGTCACGGAAGAACCGCTCGATCATGTTCGGCCATGATGTCGAGGTCGGCGTGAAGTGCACCTGGAAACGCTTGTGTTTCGCGAGCCAACGCTGCACGCGTGGATGTTTGTGGGTCGCATAGTTGTCGCAGATGATGTGGATCTGTTTTTCCGCGTCGACCGTCTCATCGATCAGGCGCAGAAACTTCAGCCACTCCTGATGTCGATGGCGCTCCTGGCACAGACCATAGACTTCACCGGTCGCGGTGTTGAGCGCGGCAAATAGCGTTGTCGTTCCGTTGCGTTTGTAGTCGTGCGTCATGGTTTGGCCACGGCCCTTTTTCATCGGTAAACCGGGTTGGGTGCGGTCGAGTGCTTGTATCTGACTCTTCTCATCGACCGACAACACCAGCGCATGTTGGGGCGGATTCAAGTAAAGGCCGACCACGTCTTCCAACTTGGCAGCGAACTCGGGATCGCGGCTGATCTTGAAGCTCTCCACGCGATGCGGCTTGAGTCCATGAGCGCGCCAGATGCGCCGTACGCTGGCCTCCGAGATGCCCACTTCGCGCGCCATGGTGCGCGTTGACCAAGTGGGTTGCATGGGGCGGTGTTGTCTGCGTGGTTTTGCGGATGACCTGCGCGACGGTGGAGGCGAGAATCGATGGTGTGCGGCCAGGCCGGGGCGCATCTTTAAGCAAGCCCTTAATGCCCAGCCAGAGAAACCGCTTGCGCCACAATGCCGCCATGCGCACGCTGATGTTGAGTTCGGCGGCAATCTGGAGATTCTGCAAGCCGTCAGCGGCAAGCAGAATGATGCGGCTGCGCAGAGCGACGCGCACCGGAACCGAACCGCGGCGAGTTTGCCGCTGAAGTTCTTTCCGGGTTGTTTCATCGAGCACTATAGGATCGGCAACACGCATGATTGGTCTCCCAATCATAAGATGAGACTCAATTCATAATGGATGCTATTTAAGACGCACTACACTAGCGATCAACGTTCCTATCATCGAATCCGCGACGGAGTAGCTCGTATCGTTCTTTCGCTTCTATCCACGATAGTTTGTACCATCGTCATCATCGGAGCTATCCTTAAACGAAAACACTCTTGAACTCGAATTTATGCGTAAATTCCTACGCGTGCGCGTTGCTCAATCTATTCATTCGTCGTATAGCAAACCAAATTACAGCCACGAGAGATGGAATGGTGGAATAGATGGAAAACAGCAGGACTCCCCTCACGGTCGAGAAACTTATTGTCGCAATAAGTGCGACCTGAATTAGGAATGTCATTGGAATGAATTTCGAGGGAGACAGAATCCACGCTCTCGAAGTGTTCAAACCCCATGCGACGCTGTAAATAGACCCGAGGACAGCGCTGAGAGCCATCAGAACGACCTCAGTTCTCAAGCCTGCGTACTGGTTGCCTAGGATCGCGAGGATCCCACTTGGGAAGACTCCGACTGCCGCAACCAGCAGACCCGATGCCGCAGAATATCCTATTACGATTTGCCAGTACCTTCGCCGCAGCTGGGACGCGGACTGAATACGCGCGAAGGCCGGGAACACGAGCTCACTTGTCACGGTGGAAATGAGCGAGAAGATCACGGCTAAGCGTCCAAGTGCTCCCACATTCGCCAAACCGTCAGAGTTTCCAAAAATGCTGATCAACCATACAGTGATCTGCGCCTGAAGGCAGTAGTAAATATTGTGAGGAGCCTGCCTGCGTACAACCGCAAGAACCTCAGCTCGGATTTCTGGATCGGGCAATGCGTTCGGGTCGAGATTTTGCAGGTGCCAATTCCGAAGCATCCAATATTGGATCGCGTAGCCCATTACGACCGCACAGAGTGCTATCTCAACATTCAGAAAGATAAGACTGGCAATAGAAACGATGAGGAACTTGACAATAGCCGCGACGATCGACTGATTCTGAATTTGTCGAATCTCGGACTTTAGGCGAAGTGCAACTGCATAGATCCGAGTGACTAGCTCTAATGAACATCCTAATACTACAATAACAACGATCGACGCCGTCCTTGAGGCGTTGGCACCATTGCGCTGCAACAGCCAAATCAACGTCGGAATGACAAAAGAAAAGGCTGCAACAGCCATCCAGCGCCTCAATTGAAGCGCCGTCCGCGTAACCCGCGAAAGTCGAAACCGGTCCTTCCATACTCGACCGCCGATCGCTGTTAGGGCGCTGCTAATCCCACTGTCAGCAAGAACCAAAACCGTCGCAAGCATTGAATTTCCGAGTGTGTAAAGTGCGTACTCCGCCTTGGGCAACTTCCGGATTACTATGATCCCGGCAGCAAAACCAATAATCTGCACTAACATCTGAACTGAACTGAATCTAACGAGGAGTGGAATCCACCGCTGCATGGCCGTTGCGCGGGCCCTCTCATCCGGTTCTCTACCGAGAGCAACGGACTCTTCAGAGGCATTTGCGATGCCCTTCAGCAAAGCATGCTTACCCCGCACCGGAGATCCGCTAAGCCCCTCTTTTTTCAACACAGACCTCGAAAAAGCATAATTGACTTGCCGTATCGCGAACCAACGGACATGCTGGACAGCCTAAGTCGATACGTAACTCTCTGGCCTACGCTTAGTACCGCCGTGTATTTTGCAAAATGGCCGGGAACTCGTGGTTGCGACTGAAAGTCGCCGGTTTGCGGCTGAAGCCGCCTCAAGGGGTCCTGGCTGAGAGCCGGCTCAAGGCTCGCTCGGCGCTGTGATCTTGAAGTTCTCGCCTGGATCCTCCCACTTCTGATTCTCGATATACCGCCGGATCGTCTCCTCATCCACCGCGCCTACGCTCGCGCAAAAGTATCCGCGCGCCCACAGGTGCTGGCCCCAGTACCGCTTCTTCAACTGGGGAAACTCCTCTTGCAGCATCCGGCTCGACTTGCCCTTCATGTACTGCACCAGCTGGCTGGGGACAGTTGCGGCGGAACACTCACCAGCATGTGCACGTGATCCGGGCTCAACGCTCCCTGCACGATCACCACTTCCAGCCCCTGCAGATCTGCCGCTGCAGATCCCGTGTCCGTTCTGCAATTTCACCCCGCAGCACCTTGTACCGATACTTCGTCACCCAGATGATGTGGTCCTTCACGTCCCACACCGCATGGGAATTTTGCCTATACTCAGCCATCCCCGAATTATCCAGCACGGAGGCTGAAGGCTGCCCGCCTAATGGCGGAGGGATTAGACCTGGTGGCTAAAGCTAAATCTTTGTCTCCGATTCGTCCGCGTAATATTCTCTGTATTTGTAGTAGCCGCCGTAATAGGACTGACGATGAGGTACTGCATTGGCTACGAGCGCAATGTATTTGTTCGGAAACTTGCTGAGTTCATGCTGCACGCGGCGCAGTGCCCTCCGCTGTACTGCCCCCACACGTGCTACAAGGAGAATGATGTCTACTTTGTTTGCGATGATTTGTAGATCTGGAACCAGTAGTACCGGGGGCGTGTCAATGACAACGATATCAAAGTGCTTCCGGGCCCAGTCCAACAGATCGCTGAACCTCCCCTGCCCAAGCAATTCCGAGGGAAAGGGCGGAGCTTCCTTCGTCTCTAGGATGAAAAGGCCTGGGATCTCTTCCACGGAATGCGCACAGTTTTCCACTTGAACGGATGGATCACTGATCAATCTAGGTAGATCCGCTTTAACCGAAGTGGATAAGAGCCGTTTCGCAATCATTGGTTTCCGCAAATCGCAGTCGATCAGGAGAACGCGACGCTGCTGTTGGGATTCAGAGACTGCAAGGTTGAGCGCGGTTGTCGTCTTCCCTTCCCCGGGTCCACAACTAGTTACAGCGATAACTCGACTTTGGCGATTGTTTTCTTGAGGTATCAGCTCGATCGAAGTGCGCAGAATTCTATATGCCTCGGCCGCAGGTGATCGTGGAGCAGCGATGAGAGCGATCGATTCGATCGAATTAGGCGACGCGAGTCGATAGCTTGGCACCGCCGCGATAAGAGGCAGTGGAAGAAGTTGCTCAATTTGCTCCATCGTCTCGACTGTGTCACTCAGGGCTACCAGGACGATCGCAATGCCACCGGAAAGCAAAAAGCCTATGCCAAAGCCGGCCAGGGTGCTTCGCATGACCCGTGGCTCAGAGGGATATGCGGGGATATCAGCGGCTGACATGCGATGCACCTCCTGCGATGACAAGCCCGCCTGAATTCCACCTTGACTGAGCAGTTGGAGAAGGTTGTTATATAGACTTTGATCTGCTTGGTACTGCGCCTTCAAGGCCTGATAGCGTACAGCCTCGGGACTCATCCCTTTCGTCTGCGCATTAACAGCGTCGATGCGTTTCTGAAGTTGACGCTCGGTTTCTTCCGCCGCGTGCACGGCTCCGAGGGCTGCACGCGTCGTGGCGTCCCGGCGCTCGACAAGATCCTTTTGAAGCTTTGCTTCTTGATCCTTAAGAGCTTTAAGAGGGCCGTAGCCACTACCGTATCGATCAGAAAGTGCCGCTTCTTGGCTCTGCACCTGGGCGAGCTGAGTTTGCTCACTCAACAGCAGTTCAGCGCCGGGCATCGTGGCCGCAACCGGAATATTTCCATTTGACTGTTCTAAGTTTTGATATTCGGCTTCCGCCGTAAAGCGATCAACCTGTGCTTTTACCATTTCTCCCTGAAGCTCGGACAACTGTTGCTCATACAGGCTTGTTTCGCCCTGCTCTCCAGCATTAATAAGTCCCAAACCTGATGCGTCTTTGAAAAGCTCACCCTGCTCCGCTTGCACTTTTGACTTAAGCTCGTCGAGCTCATTCGAAAGCCATCCCTTGATATCCTTTGATCCTTCGTAGCGAGTACGGAAGTTGTTTTCAAGGTAAGCATCCACAACGCCATTCGCGATTTGAGCGGAAAGCAGTGGATTCTTACTGCGAGCGGTTATTGAGATTATCTCGCTTTTAGGAATGCGCGATATTTTTAGGGAAGCGAGCAACCGCTTGACCAGGAACTCTCTATCTCCCGGATCGGAAAGATTTGCTTTCTTTGGAGCTTGAGGGTTGAATTGCCCATTCGTATTCAGATTCAGGTTCTTAAGAACGCTAAGCGCCAAATCATGTGACTGCATTTGAAGAATATCGGTGGAAATAGTCGTATCGTAGTCGTCGGCATACTCGACCCCTGTCGAAAGACTTAGCTGCCCATGCTGATCTACTTGAATGGCGGCCGATGCGTCATATAGCTTCGGTTGGCTGCTCGACCAAAGAAAAGCCGCAATAGCAAATCCAACGCTGAGTGCTCCAAATAGCCAAAGATGCTTTCTAAACACTCTGAGAATGTCCGAAATGGACAGCATCCTGCCCTCTTGAAACTGGGGCAATATCTCCGTAGGTTGAACTTTCACGCAAACCTCATTTGGATCGAATCGGTCTCCGCTGCAAGCAGCGGATCAGGTGAATAGACCAAGCTGCTAAGGATCAATGCAAGGCAGAAATATGTTTGCGTCGCAACCATTGGTGCGACGCGAACTAGATCGCCCACCGTTAACGTTGGAAGCAAAGTGAAAGCAAGTGGAAGCGCATGCGGCATTTGATACTCAGACTTCAGAGTGGTAGCTTTAACCGCCGCGACCACCAGAAGGAAACCGGCAATATAGCGTAGAAACACAATCGCGTCGCCTGTAATCCAGCCCAACTCTTGAACAATCCGCATATTGTCATCTTCCGTGAGTTCGTCAGAATAGGAAGCCACCATCCTGATACGCGCAGCCTGAAGTCCACTGCCAATTCCCTGCCCGAGCAGGTCCACACCTGGACTTTCCACAAATCTCAGCGTCATGTCATGAATCCGAGTTACAAGATCCACACGCGCCTCGTCACCAGAAAATCTACTTGCAACACCCTGGAATGCACTTGGCGCCGTAATCGATGCAACCGCCACAAGGGCGGGGATTGCAGCGATGATTAGGGCAAATCGAAGAATATGACGATACTGCCTTGTAATGACAACCACTGCAACTCCACCAAGTAATGAAGCGCTTGAGCCGACGATTGCTGTGCGAGAGCCACTATCTGCAGTTGCGATGATGATGGATAGAGTGCTCAATGAGAGAACCGCAGTGGATCGAACTGCTCTATGACGGACTGGCCGCAACCATTCCCCAATGACAAAAGCCAAGGCTATTCCGCACCAAATTGCGAAAAGCAGTGTGAAACTGAACGTGCCCGTTGCGCGAATCGCGTCGAAGCCGGGAATTGGAAAAGCTGTATCATCGCCGGCCGGAGTTCTATTTATCCACGCGCTTCCAGGTAGCGCACTCTGTATGATTGCAAGCAAGCCCATTGGAATGCCGGCCCATACGTTGAATTGGATGAAGCGTTGGCGATTTGAAAAACTCATGCACGCTGGCAGTAAAAAGAGAATGGGCAAATAGTACAAGTAATGATGTAGTCCAACCGCTGCCTCAAAAAGCGAATAATCTTCAAGCATAATCTGCATGAGAGCCTGAATGACGAGAGCGAGCGATGAGAGCACAAAGAAGATCACGAGTTTCCCACCCGACACAATTCCTTTTTGTATCCCATAAACATAAGCGAGAAATAGCGGAACATCCTGAACAAGGTATATCGCTGTGATGCCGGGAAAAAACCACTTACGCAGGGCACCTTGAAGCAAAACAAAGATCCAGGAAATCAGGAAGAGTTTTGCAAGCACATCGATTTCCTTTCGACGTGTGCCGGGATGTAAAGTAGGGGTCATATCTTGAACATTCGTTGCCAATAACTTAGTTTCATTTGTATTGGGCTGCCACAGTTGCAGCAAAGAGGGACTGCTGTAGCCAACTATTAAGAAACACCCTTCCTCCGCTGCGGTTAACAATGAGGATATCGTTCGGAAGAATCGGCAAATCGGATGCTTTGCCGTCTCGAACTTTTTCGTAATCAATCTCTAGGACCACCCGATGGCCATCAGAGTCACGCATAAGGTAAATTTTCGAGAGCTTGGCGTTAATAGTCGGACCGCCAGCAACTGCCATCGCCTGCAGCAGGGTCATATGCTGCACGCCGGTGAGCGGGAAGATTCCGGGATGGTTAAATTCCCCTAGAGCGAAAAAGCTGCCTGCGCGGACAACAGCTACTAGATCGCCAGGCCGCACCAGGGCGTCCATACCCTTTGGATCTCGAAGGGATCGATCGAGTTCCACATCTGTGGGAGATGATCCATCGGCGTGAGAGATAAGAACGTGATAGTTAGCCAGTTCGGTAAAACCGCCGACTTGCCCTAGTATGAAAGAGAGTGGTGCGGCCGAGAAGAGCTGAACCGGATGTGGGGTCTTAACTTCACCGACCACCATCGCAGTGAGATTTCGTGCAGCAAGAACCGTCAATGAAACCTGCGGATCTTTCACTACATTCTTGCTCTTCAGCGCATTTGCCAGTGCTGCCTCCGCCTCATCTGGCATCATGCCTGCAACGGTGACTGGGCCAGCGTACGGCACAAATAAGGTGCCGATGGGCGAGACAGTTAAGTGCATGTCACTTGCTTCGGGAAAGTCTAAAAAATGAACCTCCACAGTGTCACCGGGAGCCAATCCAACTGAGAATTCTGGCCGTGGTTCTGAGGACGTAACGGACTGTTGGGCCGCTCCCAACATGCAAAAGACGAGCACCGCAATCAATCCAGGAATTCCCGAAGTAGTCATAGAGATTTGATTTCTCCTTTTGTCATGCTTTGCGGTCACTGCGACTAGATCGCGGCTGTGAAGTCATGGTTCGCGCTACACTTATTCTAGTGGATCGTCATCTGATCAGATCCAATCGTGAGCAGAGCGCCATACACCCCGTAAGTCCCGAACAGTTAGGTTCCGTCGACATGAAGCCAACTACTATTTTGCTTTCCTTCAACTCGGAAGACACTCTCGCTGCGACTCTGTCGCGTGCACGAATGGTTTCGGATGAAATCTTTGTTGTAGATTCATTCAGCCAAGATAAAACAACAGAAATTGCGAAAACCTATCAAGCGCATATTGTCCAACGCCGGTTTGAAACCTACGGAGAACAGCGAAACTGGGCGATGGACAACTTACCCATAACAGGAAAATGGCAGCTTCATCTCGATGCAGACGAGTGGTTGGATGATCGCCTTGTATCTACCATCAACGCTTTAACTGACGAGCCCGAAGTAAATGGATACTTTGTAGCCCGATACGTGCGCTTTTTGGGTCGTACGCTTCGACACGGAGGCATGAACCCGACCTGGCACCTACGTCTCTTCAGGACAGGAATTGGACGATGCGAGGAGCGCAAATATGATCAACACTTTCTGCTGACAACGGGTCGGGCGGCCCAGCTTCGGGGCACGCTAATCGATGATATTAGAATGCCTCTTGCCGAATGGACTGCGCGCCATAACCGGTGGTCCGACGGAGAAGTTTCTGAGATTGAAAGCCGGCAGATAGCCGGCCTCGTAAAACCCGATCTGTTCGGAAACCCAATTCAAAAAAAGCGCTTCTTCCGAAACGTGTACGGCGGACTCCCGATACTCCTGCGGCCTTTTGGACTTTTTATCTACCGATATTTTGTTCGGTTGGGATTTCTGGACGGAACCGAAGGTTTTATCTTCTGGGTGCTGCAAACCTTTTGGTTTCGGTTTCTGATCGACGCAAAGCTCTGGGAGAAGAAGCATGTGCTTTCAGATTTAAGGAACGAATAGAGAATCTCGGGCAAGTATTTCTCAATGATGAAGACCGGTGAGACCTTGGGCTGAGTTCAAGTTTGGCGCGTTCGGATCATGAGGCTTGACTGTGCTCGAGGCAGAGATGGGCTCCTGGAAAGCTCGGAACAAGATAAATCGGCCCGCAGACCTCCAGTAGAAGTCCCTGACCATCTGGCCGCATTGAGCCGCACCAACGGCCGAACGCCCGAAGAATACTGTTGGCCCCAGAACACCAACAACTCAGTTGCAGGTCCCACGAAAAAATTCCGCAGAAGAAAAGATCGGAAGGAAAATCTTGAACGAAATTGCATCGCTAGATCAACAATAGGGTCGTTCTGTGTATGAAGAAGGAAACAACCGCTGACGTGTGCATGGCTTCGCCATCCTCACTTGGCTAGAGGTTTTCCACAGATTAGGGGCATCAAAATGGTCAAAATGAAGGCAATTGCTGCTATTCGCTCGCCATCACATCCCGTCACCTGCCCTGCCCGGTCTTTCCAATATTATCAGCAGGTTCGAAGATTTTGAATCGCACCGTGAATTGGTCTGTAAATGCAGTGTCTAGCCCAGTACTAGTGTAGTGTCTCATTATTAGAATCATGTTATATATCGAGACTCATCTTATGATGAGGAGACCTCGATATGCGTGTTGCGCAGCCAATTGTTCTGAGCGAAGAAGTCCGTCGAAAGCTGGAGCAGCAGTCGCGTGGACGTTCTACGCAGGCGCGTGTGGTGTTGCGCAGCCGCATCGTGTTGTTGGCTGCCGAGGGGCTGCAGAACAAGCAGATTGCCGCAACGCTGAAGGTGGCTCCGCGCATGGCGGCGCTTTGGCGGGCCCGTTTTCTTGAGCATGGTATCGAAGGGCTGTTGCAGGATGCGCCTCGGCCTGGCCGCACTCCGACGATCTGCCGTGCTTCGTTGATCGACAAGACCACTCAGAGCATTCCCTCAAACGCCACGCAGTGGTCTACGCGCACGATGGCGCGGGAGATGGGCATTTCCAAGGCTTCGGTGTCGCGCATCTGGCGCGCCAGCGGCCTGAAGCCGCATCGTGTGGAGAGCTTCAAGGTCAGCAACGATCCGCAGTTCGCCGAGAAACTGGAAGCCATTGTCGGGCTGTATCTGAATCCGCCCGAGCATGCATTGGTGTTGAGCGTGGACGAGAAGAGCCAGATACAGGCGCTGGATCGCACACAGCCCGGCCTGCCGATGAAGAAAGGCCGCGGCGCCACCATGACGCACGATTACAAGCGCAACGGCACGACCACGCTTGTTTGCTGCCCTCGATACGGCCACCGGGGAAGTCTACGGGCTGTGCCAGCAACGGCATCGCCATCAGGAATGGCTCCACTTCCTGCGCATGATCGATCAGACCGTTCCGGCGGGGAAGGAAATCTATCTGATCTGCGACAACTACGCGACGCACAAACATGAACGGGTTCAGCGCTGGCTGCAGAAACACTCGCGATTCCATGTTCGCTTCACGCCTACTTCGGCTTCATGGCTCAACATGATCGAGCGATTCTTCCGCGACCTGACCACCAACCAGATTCGGCGCGGCGTCTTCCAGGATCTGGAGCAACTGATCACCGCCATCGGCAACTACATCGACCACCACAACCAAAAACCCAAAGCCCTTCATCTGGACCGCAAAGGCACAACGACATCCTGGAAAAGGTCACCCGCGCTCAGACCTCGCTCAATAAAAGACGATCTGCATGAGACGCTACTAGTGGACTGTCGCGGAGTAAGCATTACAAGTGCGTTCACGTCTAAACTGATGTGATCAGCGATTCCATTGTGTTTTCCCAAGAACGGAAGATCGAACTCGGTCGTATCGCTCAGTCCCGTTCCTTGCCTGCGGGATATGTCTTCCGCGCCACGCTGATCTTGATGCTGGCCGAGGGTACCTCGTACAGTGCGATCAAGGAGCGGCTGGGGACGACAGCTCCAACCATCAGCCGCTGGAAGCGGCGTTTCATGGCCGCAGGAATGGACGGATTGGACACAGCTCATCCTGGACAGAAGCCGTCGGTGCTCCCGGCCAGGCTGCGGGCGCGGATTCTGGCCGCTACCCTCAAGCTACCCAAGGATGGATCGACGCATTGGAGCTGCCGGAAACTGGATGCGGCTCTGGGCGTCAGTAAGGGGGCCGTGCATCGCGTCTGGCGACGGACCGGTCTAAAACCACACAGGCTGGAGCGGTACATGGCATGCAACGATCCCAATTTTGAGACCAAGGCCGCCGATATCATCGGCCTGTATCTGAATCCGCCCGAACACGCCGCAGTGTTCTGCATTGATGAAAAGACCGCGATTCAGGCTCTGGATCGACTCGATCCCGTGTTGCCGCTCTCGTCGACGAATTCCTTCACCAGTATCCTCGCGTTCAGTTCCACTTCACACCCACGTACTCTTCGTGGCTGAACCAAGTGGAACTCTGGTCCGGTAAGATCGAGCGCGATCTCATTGCCCGCGGCGATTTCACATCTATCCTTGATCTGGCCCGCAAGATCAAACGCTACATCAAGGCTTACTCGGCAAACGCCAAGCCAATCCAGTGGAAGTACTCAGACACCAAACGTCGCATCCGTAGTAACGAACTCACCGCGACAGTCCACTAGTTGTCCCTATTCTTCCATCGTAGGAATAGCCACGTCGTTAGTAAGGACCTTAATCGTATATATACGCAGTGGCGCTTGCGTCCCATCGGCAAGTCTTTCATCCCAACTCTCAGCATGTATTCCGGGACCGAGATGAACATTTGAGTGTCCTAATAAGGATCCCGTTTGCGTCGTACACTCCAGCGCTCGATCTATTGCTGCCTCCAGATACGTCGAAACCAATAATTTACACTTTGTGGTCGTCCTAGAACTGGTTGCATAGATAGGTTCGGCCTCAGGACAGGTACTTACGTTTGAGGCATGTGTTTTGTTGATCTTCTGCCATGAGGCAGAAGAAGCGGGAAGTTCTGTTGAACGAAGCGCAGTGGAAGGTATTGGCGCCGCTGTTTCCCGAGCCGAGGCGGCGCAAGGACGGACGAGGTCGACCCTGGGCATCAAATCGATCTTGTCTGGAGGGCATTTTGTGGGTCTTGCGCACTGGAGCCAGATGGCGCGATCTACCCGAACAGTATCCAGATGGTTCAACCTGCTGGCGCCGACTGCGGATGTGGGAAGAGGAAGGAATTTGGCTGGCAGCCTGGCAAAAACTATTGTCCATGCTGGACCAGCACCGATTGCTGGATTGGGAAGAAGCCTTTCTCGACGCCACATTCATCACTGCGAAAAAGGGGGCTCGGCAGTCGGCAAAACACGTCGCGGGAAAGGTACGAAGTGCATGGTGGTGGTCGACGGCCAGGGCGTTCCTGTCGGAGTGCAACTGGCGTCCGCGCAGATTGCCGAATGCCGACTCGCGGAGAGCACGCTCCAGCAAGTGAAGGTCCCACGCGTTGGACGTGGACGCCCCCGCTCTCATCTGCGCCGAGTCATTGCAGATCGAGGCTATGACTCCGATGCCCTGCGAACGCGGTTCAAACAGCGTGGGACAGAATTGATTGTCCCCTACCGAAAGAACATTCGAAACCGCCGATTCGAAGACAAACGCAAGCTGCGTCGTTATCGCAAGCGCTGGAAAATCGAGCGCACCAACGCCTGGCTGCAAAACTTTCGCCGCATCCAGGTGCGATACGACCGCATCCTCACAGTGTTTCAAGGCTTCCTCCACTTCGCATGTCTCATCATCGCCTTGAGGCATTTATGCAACTAGCTCTCGCAACTGCAACCTCAGCATGAAAATACGATAACTATGACGATCGCATCACAGGACCCTCTCTTTTTCATTCCACACCTCAGACAGTTGTTACAGATTATTGCTTGCTGGTGCGGCCCTCACTGCGCGAGTTGCAAAGGTCTGCAAAATATCGTCTCGACCGTCAAAAACCATATGCCTTCTCTCTGAGAGACGTACCATTCACAAAACGGCGACGTCCGACGATCTCGGGAATTCGAGGGACAAGGAATTTCGAAACATCTCTGAGGAAATCGCGGACTCCGCCGAGTCCCGCGCGTTTTAGTCTTTGCCATTCAGATTTGTGAACTTTGTCGACTTTGCTCTCATGCATTGAAGCGTATTGGTTTGAAGCTGCTTGCGCTGTGCCGTTTTCGGATCGGTGCAGCATCCTCGGCCGATGGCGATGATTGGGGCCATCAGGTTCATCTGCAGAGATCGTTTCGTCCACACTTTGTCACTGCAACATGACGTAGCCGGGCCGCCATCAAAATTAGAGCGCACTGCCCAATGAGGAATGCACCCGCCAGAGCCTCATCGACCAACGACTCGCGCCGCCAGAATCGTTCAATGATGGCGTCAAGAACAGCATGTTGTGCAGTTTTGGATCTGTCAGCGGCCTCGTTGACCTTGGTCTGCGGCCACCGAACTGCCCAGCGTTTATCCTTGATGCCCTCACTGCGCTCATACTTTTGGATCCCGCGCGTTCGTCTCCATCAAGCAGCGCGTTCGACATTCCTTCCACCGTCGAACGGCCGATTTCGGTCACATGTGACTGAATGCAATCCTCATCAATCTGAGCCACCGTCCTCAACGACGTCCTCGCTCCGCGCCCGGATTCTTACCCTCTTTTAATTCTTGGCTCGTTTTCGGTGTAATTGCTCAAACAGCCTCTTTTAACAAATTACCGGAACTGCCGATAGATACCTCAGCGGAGCTTCATGGGATCTCCACTTATGAGGAATTTTGAATCAGTTTCTGCCGCAATTGCCACTTATTTATGTTGGGGAATAATGACGGCGTGCGGAGGTACGCAAGCTAACCATTCCGATGGAGTGACTACGGCAGACCCCCCGCATCCATCGATATCCATAAGCACACCGTCGGCTGCTGTGCTTGGAAATTCCAGTGTTGCCTTTACAGCATCGGTAATAGGAACTACCGATACAACCGCACAGTGGCTCGTGAATGGTACTGTAGGTGGCAATGCAGAAGTCGGAACGATCAGTCCGACTGGAATATATAAAGCCCCAGCCGCCGCAAATACTACCGTAAAGATCACTGCCGTCCTTCAGGCTGATCCGATTGAACAGAGTTCCATGTCGATCCAGATCGTCTCCCCGCTGGCTGTCGCTGGGCAGATCGTATTTGGCTTCTCCCTTCCAGTAGACGCTCAGACGAGTTCCGCAGTTTACAGCACCGGAGGAACGCTCGTGCGCACCTTGTGGAGCAATCAGCCCTATGCACAAGGTCCACACTTGGCAGCTTGGGACGGAAAGGATGACTTTGGCAATATTCTGCCCCACGATGCGTATCAGGTTAGGGTACTTTACAACAATGTCAAATACGACTGGGGCCTCATTGGTGACACATCTTCGTCTTGGCAAGGACCTGATAACTGGGACCTCCAGAGCGAGCTTCCTCTGGCGATGGCATTTGTTGGAAGCCGCGCCTTCACAGCAAATGGCTATTCTGAAGGTAGGCCGAACGCGTCTTACTTTGACGTTTCAACTCCGCAGCAGCCTAACCCCCTACTCAACGTCGGACAATGCGATCTGCTTCGCTATGTAGCAAGCGATGGAACTCGCCTCTACTTCGGCAATGTTGGAGACGGATGGTCTGGCAGCAATGCCTTTGTCTTTGCTGTTGATGGCGAAACGTCGAACAAGTATCCGTTCACAGCCGGAACGGCTATTTCCAACTGTGGGCAACCAATCGACGGAGTAATCGACCTCGATCCCGGCGCGTCCTCCCACTCCGGTCTCTCCCGCGTTCATATGCCGACGGGTCTAGCTGTGCAAACGAACGGGAAGATTCTTGCCGTATCGCATGGCTCCTTTAGTGATGGACAGATTGCAGTCGCGAGTGAGGATAGAATCAGCCTATTTGACAAGCGAAGCGGTGCTTCTCTCGGCGATATTGGCGTTAACAATCCACAGCAGCTTGCATTCAGTTCGGATGGAGCCCTTTGGGCAATCGCCGGCAGTCGAGTGGTCCACATCACATCCGTTGGACAGCGCAACATTGTTTCGAATGCAACCTTTGATGTCTCATCTCCCCTTGCTGTAGCAGTAGACCCTAATACGCAAGATGTTCTTATTGCGGATGGGGGGAATGTCCAGCAGATCAAACGTTTCTCCGCTTCCGGGAACTTGCTTTCAACCTATGGGGATCCAGGCGGTTATACAGACTGTGATCCGACCATAACAAATAGCCGCCTCTACCTTGACGCAACCGCGGGCCCAGGTGCTGGCAATAACCAGTCTCCTGCGACTTGGCTGAGCGTGCAGCAGGACGGTTCAGTCTGGATTGGAGATCTGGGAAATGATCGCATCTTGCACATTTCCAACACGGGGCAGTACCTCGAGCAGATCTCATTCCTGAGATTCCTATATTCTGTCGCAGCCGACCATGCAGATCCGTCGCGCGTATTTGCGGATTTTCTTGAATTTAAGATCGATTACTCTAAACTTCTTATCCCGGGCGATCCTGATCCATCGCTTGGAGGAAACGGAAGTTGGTCATTGGTCCGAAACTGGTCCGTTTGTACGCCGGCCAACTACGCTCCATCTTTCATAGCAGTTCACACTTACACGAATGGCCGGACTTACGCAGAATTGCCGAACTTTAACGTACGTAGCTCTTGGACTGGCGGCGCGTTACCTGAACTCGTGGAGTTGCCGAAATCCGGACCGATTCGATTCAGCTCCATCACCCTTCAGAAAGATCAACTTCCAGTGATCATGGATACACAGGGGAATCTTGCACTGTGGGAACCGGATACTTCAGCAAGCGTTCGAGAAACAGCCTACAAGAGAACCCTCCTCGGTTACGATGAAGCGAACTTCCCGATGTGGGGGAATTTTCAACCGGTCGCATCGGTTCAATCAAGCGATGGAAAATACAGAAATTCGATTGATCCGCTGCCAATCGGTGGATGGGGCATGCAGGAATACCCCGAATCAACAGCGGGCGGATTCTACGTCACGTATAACACGACCACATCATTGCCAGGGAGGGATTTCCATCTTGGCGGCGTTCTCGCCGAATCGTCGAATTGGAGTTGGAAGGCTAGTCCTGGAGCTCAAGCTGACTTTCCGGATGGCAAAGGAACATTCACGGATTTGGAGGCTTATGGCGGCCACAACGGAATTACGGCGCTAGTGGAGGGCTCCAACGTGCTTGAGGGCTATGACGGGCAATATGGAACTTTCTCGAGTCAATGGATGCACTGGCGCGAAGACGGGCTGCTCATCGGACAATTTGGACATCCCGCAAACGGAACGGCGGCGGACGGAACCCTTTACCCGGGTGCAGCTGGGAACATAGCAAGGATGGCGACCGTGTCTGTTAACGGCGATGCGTACCTGTTTGCAAGTGATGAGTCGTATCACCCTGGCATCCACGTTTGGAAGATCAGTGGCCTCGATACAGTCCAGGAGGTGACTGGAACAACACTCCTTGGGGGCACAGTTCTACTATCTGTGGGGCCATAGAATTATTCCCGGAAACGAGATGAATCGAGATTTCCCCGGCCAACGAAGACCGTAGCTGCATGGAAAGCGGAACTTCCTTCCGGCATTTCTTTCGAACGTTCGCAGGCTCAGACGAAATGGCGCTTTAAGCATGGTAGGCGAGGCGGGAATCGAACCCACAACCCCGGCTTAGAAGGCCCATCTGGGTCTTTTCCCCTGATTACCCTGCACTGCCCTAGCCTATTCTGAGGGCAAGGTCAAAGTGCTCACAAATGGAGAGAAACGCTGATTGCGCGCCACTCTTTCCATTCGATCGTCAAGAGCAGAGTAGCCCGCTCAGAATGAAGCAGTACTGGGCCGCGGGCACATTGCTCTACAGTGAGGAACCTCATAATTTTAAACGCGCTTGCGCAGCTTCCGAATCTCATTCGGTGTAGCGCGGCGCTCCGCTTCCACGATCAGATGAAGTCGATTTCCTTCGGTGCCAGACCGCAGATCGTGCGCTGCTGTACCCGGTTCAACAGAACTCCTCTCTATGCCGCGGCTCAGGTTCAGCAGCGGCCGCACCGCATCGCTGATATCCACGTTCGTAGACATCATCTCGCCGAAGTAGCCCACCTTGTGCAGCCGCTGCTTGCCCAACCGCAGCCGGCTCCACTTTGTGGGGGTTGGAGGTCGAAGCCATAACTCGCCTCTCGCACCTGCAGCGGCCGTCGTTCTGTCGTCTTCGGCAACGAACAGGTCGTCGACCGCTGTGCGCAAGGAAGGTAGTCACGGGACCGAATCAACTTGCGGTAATCCGGATTGCGGCGATAGTGCCTGTTACCTCTGTTCCGGTGTAGGTCCCGTCGAGATTCCAGATTTTGAATGTGAAGCTGCCGGTGTAGCTTTGACCGTTTGGAGAAACGGTAACTTTCTCGTCCAGGGTAAAGCTGTTGCTTGCTGTCTTGCCGGGATTGGCCGGATCGAACATCCAGCCGACGTGATGGAGGGAAACTGAACGCAGGCCGGTTTGCCTCCATACTCCAACACAAACATTTCCGGCAAGCGGGGGAAGAAAGGCGCTCTCAAATTCGGTACCGTCACTGTGCCAGGTATCGAAGGTGTCGTTAAATGTTGAGCCGTCGGGGCCGGTGTAAAGGACGTGCCAGAGGCCAACAACAGAGGAATTTTCGGCAAATGGAAATGCCGATCCGAGTTCAGCCTGCGAAAGTGCAGGAAGCCTGATGGAGTTGTGGGAGCCAATCGGGTTGAAGATGCCACAGGCTGCGTTGGCGTTGGTGGCGCCGAACATGAGCACAGCGGCGGCCAACATGCCGAACACACCAGAAGAGAAACTCAACCGGCGTGCCAAGCGCGTGAACCTGTCGAAGATGGGTTGGTACTTCATGGAATAACCTCCTCTTGGATTTCGGCGCCGTAACGTTCCATGCGCCTTGGGATGAAAGGAGTCTGCGACGCTGCTGACCGGCATGCAATGAGGCGGCTGTGAGTTGGACCTGAGTTCTCCGGCTCATATAACTCATCGGAAACTCATCCTGGAACGGGAAGACTGGTGATAATGTCTTGATCATGAAGGAATGGCAGGAGAGTCTCACGGCGGAACAGGTCACGCAACTACGGCGGCGCGTGAACTGCGAAGTATTGACCGAGGGCGATTCGGCATACGATGACGCACGTCGGATCTGGAACGGAATGATCGATCGCCGGCCGTCGGCGATTGTGCGTGCATCGGCGATAGCGGACGTCATCGCAGCGATTCATTTTGCCCGCGACAACGCAGTGGCCGCTTCAGTAAAGGGCGGGGGCCATAGTGTGGCAGGGAAATCGGTGGCGGACGGGGCGATGATGATCGACCTTTCGCTCATGAATGAAATCCAGGTAAACGCGGGGCGCCGTAGCGCGCTCGCGCAGGGTGGAGCGACCTGGGGAAAGTTCGACCGGGAATGCGAGAAGGCGGGACTGGCGACGACCGGTGGAGTGATCTCGACGACCGGGGTGTGCGGGCTGACTCTGGGCGGGGGAATTGGGTGGCTGATGGGCAAGCACGGGCTGAGCTGCGACAACGTGATCTCGGCCGATCTAGTGAATGCCGAAGGCAAACACCTGTCAGTGAGCGCCACGTGAGAATGAAGATCTCTTCTGGGCGATTCGCGGCGGAGGCGGCAACTTCGGTATCGTCACCGCGCTGGAGTTTCGGCTTCACGATCTGCCTACGGTGCACGGGGGGCGTGCATGTGTATCCGCGCCCATTCGCTCTGGATTTGCTGCGCCGGTACAGGGACCTGACTGTGAGCGCGCCGGATGAACTGACTGCGTATGCCGCACTTCTGGTTGGACACGGCCATCCGATGGCGGGGATCGCTCTATGCCACAGCGGATCAAGAGAAGACGGCGAAGGCGGCGTGCAAGCAATTCCACCTTGCCGCTCCGCCTGCCATGGACATGATGGGGAAAAGAAGTACACCGAGATTCAGACCATGCTTGATTTCACGGCGCCTGAAGGCCGGCATTATTACTTCAAATGCCCGTTTCTGCGGGAACTGACCGATGAGGCGATGCGAGCTATCGTGGAGTACGCGGAGGAGCTTGCCGACCGCGGAAACCCAAGTGGTCCTGGAGCACATGCACGGTGCGGCGAGTCGGGTACCGGTGGACCAGACCGCTTTTGGATTGAGACGGAATCATTACAGCATCAACATCATGCCCGGATGGACTGATCCAGCGCTGGCGGAGAAATGCATCGAGTGGGCGCGAGGCATTTGCATCGGCGATGGAACGCGTTTGGCGCATCCGACGCGTATGTGAATTATCTTGGGGACGAAGGGCCGTCGGCGGTGAAAGCCTCGTATGGAGCAAATTATGCGCGCCTGGCAGAGTTGAAGGCCAAATACGATCCCGATAATTTTTTCCGCTTCAACCAGAACATTGTGCCGGCAAACTAAGAGCGCGCCAGGTGCGACAAGCCGATGGAACCGAGAAATCTGTGGTATCGCGGATCCGTCCTGTACGGTGCGAACTCAGGCGCTATGGCAGGGATGTAAATCGGTGTGGATTTGACGGCGACGGCGCGATCGAGCCACTCGAACATCTCGTCCGGCATTCCAAGCCCTGCATAAATTGACGCGACGAGCACTGCGGGTTCGGTGCGTTCTTCCGCTGCTCGGACCTTCTTGATCATCTCGAGCGCACCTTCGCGATCTCCCTTGCCCGCCATTGCCGTCGAGAGGAAAGCAAGAGCCTCGATATTGTCCGGCGCCAGGGAATGGGATCTCTGAAATGCAGCGATTGCGTCGTCATATCGTTGCATGGCACAAAACACTTTGCCCAAAAAGACATACGGACGATAAAATCCGGGATCAAGTTCGATGCTTTGCTGCATCTGGCGGATGGCAAGATCGTATTGGCCAGCAAACATTTGAGACATCCCAAGGTAGAGATTTACCGTAGGAGACAGCGGTTCAATTTCCCTGGCACGTTGCATGGAGCCTATGGCGTCTTTTTGCCGCCCGGTTGCTGCAAAAAGCAGTGATTGCCAGATGAGAGCGGTAACCTGGCTGGGATCCAGCGCAAGCGCTGCCTGGAACTCGCGTTCGGCGCCGCTCCAGTCCCAGTCATACCAGCTTTTCAGCAAGCCCATCGTGCAATGCGCTTCGGCGAGCGTCTCGTCGAGGTCCAGCGCTTTTTGCAAAAGCGCACGCGATTTGGCCAGCGCATCAAGAGGCTTTACCTTTCCCACTCGAATCGAACCCATCTGCGCATAGCAGTCCGCCAGCCCGGCGTAGGCGGGAGCGAATCCCGAATCCAGTGACAGCGCTTCCTTGAAATAGGCCATGCTTCGCAGGATCGCTTCAGCTGTCATTTTGTGCCAGAAGAAGCGGCCTTTCAAGTACGCATCGTATGGGGCGGCAGAACGAGCATAACGCCGCGCGCCCACGGTCGCACTGGGAAAAATCTCGAGAGCCAGAGACCGGCATACGCGGTTGGTGACCTCTTCCTGGATGGCGAGGAGATCAGCCGATTTGAAGTCACAGGTCTCCGACCAGAGGACGCTTTTGTCGCGCAGATCATGAAGCTGAGCGCTAATGCGGATTCTCTCCTCGGAACGCCGGACGGTTCCGCGAAAGAGATAATCCAGATCCAACTGCCGCCGCAGGAGCTCCAGTTGCTGCGGAGAAGTATCTGCTCCGCGTTCGCTCTTCGGGCCGGCGGTGACCCGCAAACGATGCGGATCGATTCGAGAGAATGCCGATATCAGGTCTTCGGTAAGTCCAGCTGCAAAGTAATCTTCGCAGCGGCCGGAAAGATCCTCGATGGGCAGGACGGCGATGCGAATGCGCCTCTTCGTTGAGACTGAACTGCTGTCTTCAGCTCCTTCGATTGAGCCGATGTAGCGATAGCCGAGGCGCGGGAGAGTCTCGACGTGAACCGGTTGTTCCGCTTGGTCGTTCAGGGCGAGTCTGATCTTGCGAATGCAAAAATTCAGACTCTGCTCAAAGTCGACGAAAGTATCCTGTCCCCAGATCGCGAGGCGAATCTGCTCGCGGGTGACCAGCGAGCCGCGATGGCTGAGCAGAAAGGCGAGAACCCGCGCCGGCTGCTGCTGAATGTGGATCAGCGCGCCGTTCCTGCGCAGCTCCAGCGTCTGTTCGTCGAGCTCAAAGTCTCCGAATCGAATCACCGACATGGCCGAAATAGCAAAAAAAGCCGGAGGGAACGTACCAGATTATAGCAACCGCAGAATACCAACGGTATAAACGAATACGACATCGTAGCTCCACATTGTTTCCGGAATCGACGATCTCGCATGGCGAGCCGCAAGAAGGAAGTCTCTAAACTCTTAGCGAACGAGTACTTCGTTAAGATCGAGGCGCGCCCAGGAATCTTCCCAGTTCTGGGTTCTAGTCGAATGGTGACAATCCGGCGACCGCAATGCACTCTTTCAGGCTCGCCTTGAGCGTTCAGAGCGGATGATTGCAACCACCTAGCTACGACGTGGTCGAATTTATGATGGTTGAGCATTTGTGATGCCTCCCGAAGACGACGATCGAGCAGCAGCTCATTGACAATCGACACGGTCGCCTTTTCATGCTGGCCAGACGACGAGTGCAAGACCAGAATGCTGACCGCGTCGGGCAGCTTCTGCTTTATCTGTGCAGCTCCACGCTCATCGACCTTGATCAGCAGGTCGTTGCCGTTATCCTGGGCTTTCCTGAAGACAATCGTGCGGCGTCCCATAGTAATTGCCGAGAATCTGTGAGTGTTCGATAAACTCTTCTCTCGCGATCATGCGCTCGAAAATGTCTTGAGACGTGAAAACGAAAGCATCATCTTGGGCACTCCCGGGTTGTCGCGTGGTGTAAGGTATCGCCAATTCCAATCCATCGAGCTGTTCGCGCACGCGATCAGCAAAGAAGGATTCGCCGAGCTTGAACGTCTCGCAGATGGTGAAAACAATGCTCATCAAGGCTCCATGTCAGTGGAGCCAGCATACTGCGGTCGAGTGGTGGCCGATCCGGAATAACTCAAGAGTAAACAGTGTCCAGTCGCGGAGAATTCGGCGGCTTCGTGACGCCAGCGGTGAAATGAAAATTCGAAATCTCTAGTTGGTCAAGAAGAGGATGCTATCGCGCCGGACTCAAGTGCTCTCTCTTACTCTTGTTTGGCCGCGAGGGTCCCCCCAAAATCCCCCACAGTCAGCGAGAATTGCACCGAATTAGAGGACGCGATCTGCGGTATAACATATTTAGTTTCAGTATGGTAGGCGAGGCGGGAATCGAACCCACAACCCCCGGCTTAGAAGGCCGGTGCTCTATCCGATTGAGCTACTCGCCCGCGTTGTTTCCATTGTAACTTTGATTGATGTCAGCGGGAAATACGCCCCTCGACACATCCACTGAGGTCATTTCGGGGTCGTTATAATTGCGGCCACAAAGGCCGCCAGACACTCCTCCAAACGAGCCCTCGCATCGCCCTCCGATCGACCGCACGCAGCGAGATAGGCCGTCGCGCCGAGGTCATTAATATCTGGATGAATGTATACCCGGCGAACCACCAGATCTATTCGACAGCACAGGAGGGGCACCTCCCGCAGCCGTTTGCACAAGACCCTGCAGGATTGTTCTGCCTTGAACGGGAAATTCCATACCTGATCGCTGCGCATGAGCAAGTCGATATAGCAGGCAATGGAGTGTTCCGCTTCTTCGCGCGTTGCGTCAAGTTCATCGAAATCAATCGGGCTGGGATCGAAGACATCCGTCTTCGAGGTCCATACCGGGGAGTTCGCTGCATTCAATCGTGCCAACGCATCCGCAAGACCGGGAAGCTGTCGCACTTCGGTCAGCTCGCAGGCTCGACGCGGGTCTTCGCGCAGATTCACGAATCCCGGCCACTGCGCTTCGATGACGGGCGCATCGCCACCGACATCGAATTCCCAGTCAGCTTCCATTCAATACGTCTGCCAGATGGGTCGCCGGGGCAAATTGCATCACGTAGCGGATGACGCTGGCTTCTGCCCAATGGATGTCGTCGCCTTGATCTCGCGAAAGATATGCGCAGTGCCCCCCATGCCGCGTCTCGATCAGCAAAATGTTTGGATTTGCAGAGAGTGTCGCGCGCGTCTCCGGGGTGAATCGAACAAACGGATCGTCCTCGGCGCGGATAATCAGCGTAGGGACGGCAATCTTGTCGGCCACCCGCGCGCTCGCGGCACGGTAGTAGTAGTCGTCGGCATCGCGAAACCCGCAGTAACGGGCCACGATTGTGTCATCGAACTCCCGTAACGAGCGAACAGAGGAGGCGCCCTTCATCTCGAAGATATGCGGAAACAGCGCGGCCTTGCGTCTGTAGCGACGCATGAGCCCGCGCAGAAAGTGACGCTCGTACAAGCGGTTCACCGGCTCATGTAATGCATCGGAGCCCGCCGCGAGGTCGATGGCCGGGCAGACTGTTGCCACGGCGCATAGCGGCAGAGCGCTTCCCCATTCACCGGCTAGTTTGAGCACGAGGTTGCCGCCCATGGAATAGCCGATCAGCGCCACCCGTTCAAGCCCGAATAGTTCGGCATAGTGGCGCATCACCGCCCCTACATCCGACGACAGACCCGAGTGATAGAGCGTCGGCGTCAGCTCATCCGTGTCTCCGCAATTGCGCATGTTCATGCGAATCACATTGCATCCCGCTGCCAATGCTCTCGCCGCCAGACCCCGGATGTACTGCGATTGCGATGAGCCCTCAAGGCCATGTACCAGGATCACCGAGAGCCTGTCTGCTCGCACGGACAGCGGCTGCCAATCGCAATAGCAAACCACGCGGCTGCCATCGATCGGGTCCACTTCCACGGTTTCTGCCACAGCCGAAGAGTGAAATGGCGGGCGCGGCAGGTAATTGCCGACAATGGTTTGCAGGTGACCATTGCGTAGTCCTCGCCGCGGCTCAAAGGGGTGTAAACCCACCTTCAGCATGGCTGCTGCAACGGCATCTATTTCTTGTTGAGGAGAATCACGGCTCACGGAGGCTCGTCAAAATAGACTATCCAGGGGCTCCTGGGTGAGTGCCTTGGGGCGGCTAGAGGGGATCGAACCCTCGACATCCTGAGCCACAGTCAGGCGTTCTGCCGCTGAACTATAGCCGCCGTATGTATCTTCGATTGTAGCATCGAAACAGTAGCACCAAGGGCCGTCAGGTCACCCCCTAAATGCCTGATCCGCACGCCAATTCGCCCCATTTCAGCCCGCCCGGCTCGACGGCGCGGGAGGGCGAGGTTGTGCGCCCAGGCCGCTGGGCGCGAGGTACATGGCTCTTTCGCGACGAGACCCTGCATCGCCTTGAAATTCTGCTCGATGAAGCCTTCCGCATCCCTTTCACAGGGATCCGATTCGGTATCGATGGCATCATCGGCCTCGTACCAGGTCTGGGAGACGTGCTCGCCGGACTGCTCTCCCTCATCATCCCCATCGCCGCCTGGATTCGAGGCGTTCCCTACGTCACTCTGCTGCGCATGGCAGTCAACATCGGCATCGGTGTTCTTGTCGGATCCATTCCGGTCCTCGGCGATGCCTTCGACATCGGATGGAAGGCGAATCGCCGCAATTATCTGATCCTGCAGCGCCACCTCGGCGAGCCTCGACGTCATACCTGGAAAGACTGGGCTTTTCTCATTGCGCTCACATGCACCATGGCGCTCCTCTTCGTCGTTCCCATCGTGCTTTTGATCTGGCTTGTGGGGTGGCTCCTCCACCATTAGAGCGAAACCTTGCCGATGTGAGCGGCGCTCCGTTCCGCGATACAATCAGAAAGCAATGTCGGGGCGTAGCGCAGTCTGGTAGCGCATCTGCTTTGGGAGCAGAGGGTCGGGGGTTCGAATCCCTCCGCCCCGACCAGAAGTTGCTGGTCTGACCCGGAGACATGGGTAACAGAACGTACCGGTCACATGGGTGACAGTTTCAGGCCGAACGGATTTTCGAGCGGTTCGAGCACTCGAGTCTCCAGATCGAAGTATCCCAGATCATAATCCATAAAGCAGACCAGCCAGATATCGCCGTGTACTTCTTTGATGCCGAAAGCCAGTCCAGCAGAAAGCCCCTGTCAGCAAGCATTCGAAGAGCCACCGCTCGAGTCTCGAGCTCAACGTGATTGTTGGTTGCGGGCCGAAATTCCCTCATCTAGGATTTGCGGCTTGTCTTGCTTCGTAAGTCACATGTTCTCGATCTAATTTGTGCTTATTGTCAAGGCCAGAAATATCCCGCACCCCGCAGATCGTCGAATTCCGCTGTAAGCGCGGTCACCAGAAGAGCAATCGCGATCGTCAGAAAGGTGAGTCGCGGAAAACGCTCTGGCAACGGCACACGGCCTTTCTCCGCATTCTCGAAGAGATGGGTCAGAACCGAAGGAATCGTTCGCTTCCTCTTTCATGCTGGCGGTGTGGGCTGATAGACCGTCTGGATCGTTGATACATATGGAGATCCAACCTGTCGTCCCGACCTGTACGCGTCCGTCTTGATTGCCGGATCTGTGCATAGCGACCTCGCTCGCGCGCCCCTGTTCGCTCTCTGTCTGGCACGCTTCGATGCTTGAACCTTATGCTTTTCACTATAGGCCGACAATCCCGCAAATTACGTAAATTGAATGATTTAGGATCACACCTTCGAGACCGGAAAACCGGCAGAGCGGTAACAGGCTTCCATTACCTGGAGCCAAAAAGTAAGTACCGCGCCTGGCGGCATTTCAGAGCAGAGAACGAAACGTATCAGCCGCAGAACAAGTTGCGTTTCTGTTGAGATACATGCAGCGATTGTGCCTTCGCATCCAACCACTGCCGAGCAACACGGCATCCTTCAAAACAGCAGTGGGCCGCACGCCGACTTCCCACCTGAGAGGCCACCGAATGCCTAGAGAAGTGGGAGACCGAAGGATCCTTGTCGTTGAAGATGAACCGGTCGTGGCCGACACGCTGCGCCAGATTCTCGATTCAAACGGATACGATACGCACGTAGCCTACTCGGCGGAGACGGCACTAAGCAGCCTCTCGCGATGGCCGCCGGACCTCGCCATCCTCGATGTCATGCTGCCGAAGATGAATGGAATAGACCTTGCGATGGCGATGAAAGAGTGCCTTCCAGACTGTCGCATCCTGCTGATCTCAGGACAACCCTCCGCCGACGCGCTGCTGGAGGATGCCAGGAGGAAAGGGTATGACTTTGAGATTCTTGCCAAGCCCGTTCATCCCACCGAGATTCTGAATACACTCCTCGACCTTTTCAGCTCGAAACGGGCGGGAGCACTGTCATCAGACGTTGAAAAGCGGGTGTGAATGCGCGAAGGGTCTTTGAATTGATCTGAGATCGGATTCTCAGCCTTCGGCACGGACCAGCAGGCACGTGATGTTATCGTGCCCGCCAGCTTTCTTCGCAGCTTCTACAAGCCGAGCCGCTTGAAGTTCGAGCGGAAGATCCAGGGCCAGCAGTTCCTGAATGACCGTGTCGGATAATTCGCGCGTCAACCCGTCGGAGCATAATAGGAACAGATCACGGGGTTCCACTTCAAACTCGAAGACGTCCGGCGTCACTTGCGACTGCGTTCCCAGGGCGCGAGTGATCACATTCTTGAGAGGCGAATGCAGTGCTTCACGGGGTGTCATCCTGCCAAGCCGAACCTGCTCTTCCACCAGAGAGTGATCCTGGCTGAGTTGTTCCAGCTTGCCGTTCCGCAGGCGGTAACAGCGGCTGTCCCCAACATTCAGAACCCACACGCGCTGCTCGCGCGTAGCCAGCGCCACCATCGTTGTCCCCATCCCGCTCAGGCGATGATTCCTTTGCGCGCGGTTGAAGATGGCTTCATTAGCCTCGCAGATCGCACTCTGCGCGGCATCGGGCAGCGGAGTTTCCTTTTCTTCCTTGCGGCCGGTCAGCAACCGTAGTATCTCGTCGACGGCGATCGTGCTGGCAACTTCCCCTGCCGCCGCCCCGCCCATCCCATCGCACACCACGTACACGCCCGCCTCGATGGAGAAGCCATAGGCATCTTCATTCGAGGGCCGTTTCCGCCCGCGGTCTGAGGCCGCCGCAGCGGTATACCGGACGACAGCCAAGGCCAAGAAAAACCTCCGCAGGCAAGTTTACACGTCAATGGTAAGTCCTGGACACCCGCCCCGCTAACGTGCCACGGATTGACCCACCGCCGAAGCAGGTAGCTCGTACACTTGGATGGCGCCCGCATCGAGAATGGCCACCCGCCGCGCCGAGGGCGAAATCGCCACATTTCCGCCTCCATCAAGAATCGGGCTCGCAGGAGCCGTTAAGTCCACCTTTCCCCCGATGGCGTCGTACACCTCCACCAGTTGGCCCGTGACGTCGTCAAAACTGAGTGGCGCAAATGTGTCTATCGCATGCTTTACGGTCAGCGTCTCCCGGGCAAAGCGCAGCCCGTTCGGAGCCATGATCAGACGCGGCCAAATCTGAGTTGATGGCTTGGCCACATTCCAAAACCGCTTACCGTCGGTCGACATGGCCACCATCCAGCGGCTGTTATCCGGGTTGCAGGTGGTTACCAGGAACTCCGGATCCGATACAAACTCAACCGACGGAGCGCACATGGAGTCCAGGCTCCCCATGATGCGGCTGCCGCCTTTGAAATAGTTCATGACCAGCGCCCATTCGTGCCCCTTGCCACGCAAGGTTTCGACGAAACCTTCCGAGTTGATCGGAAGATGCACCGTCGTTCGCGTGTGGCTGACAAGCATGACCTTTCCCGTGGTGCGCCGCAGAATACGAAGAACGATGTCGGGCCCGGCTGCCGACTTCGCATCATCCTCGGTAATCGAAGCAGTTGCGGTCGCGGGGCTGGGCACGGTACCCGCCTGCGGCTTGGCCTCCGATGGCTCCCGCGAATCCGTAGCAAGTAAGTCCTGCGAAGGATCCAACTCCAGCCACAACAGCGGGCCCTGAAACACCAGCGACGGCTTCAGTTCCAACGACGCATCGCCCAATTGCAATTCGTTCTGATCCCGCAGCAGGAAATGTCCGTCGTTGAGCATCCACAAATAACGGCCGCGATCGTGAACAGTCCACAGTGCCTCTGCGTTCAGCGCTCCCGAAGGAAGCGCCAGAACGACGGCGCGGATCTGGCGTTCATTGTCTGCTGCTGGGTTTCCTTCACGGCGGATCAGGCCTGGCGCATGAAACGTGAACAGCAGATGGTCTTCATCTAGAAAGTCCAGAGAGACCAAACTTTCGCGCTGGCCCTGATAAATCGCGCCCGGCGCAAAGAATCCCAGAGGCTGGACGGGAATCGTAAATGCAGCTGGCTGCGAAGCGGGATGTTCTGGTTTCGTTGCTTCTGGCGGGGAGGTGTCCAGCTTATCCTTCTCACGGTGTTTGAAGAGTTGGCTCTGCGCCGCTGGAGCAATTAAAACCGCAGCGATTGCCAGAATCTTCCCCATGCGCGCAAAAGCAGCGCGCAAATCAAACCCGAAAAAGCGCTTCACCATCTCTACACATTCTCGCCGATTTCCGCGGCTTGCTTGCGTGAAAACGTTCGATTTCCCGCGGACAGGGAACGCGCACAGCGTGGGCTCTTGTTGCCTTCGGGTTGAAATCTCAAAAAAATAGCCAATCCGGATCAACGATGCGCGGCCGCTACCTCTTCACGCCTCCGCCACCTGAAGGCATGGAAGGCGCTGCAGGCGCGGGAGCGGAACGGACAGCCGAGCCGCCTCCGCCGCCCATTCCACCTGCGTTGCTCGATCCCGCGTAGGATGAGCTATTCGAATTCCCCGAGGACGATGAACTGAAAGATGGTGCGTACCCGCGATGGATCGATGCGCTCAACATCTCCGACCTGGTGATGCCGCCCCCTATGGACTGGCCGGCTCGCGGAACGCTGGCGTAAATCGCCGTGCTTGCGGTGCCGTGGCTGATGGATGTGCGCGAGAACTTATTCAGGTTTCCAAGCGTTCCCCGCGGCACGCCCAATCCCGCCGAGTCCTTCCGGAACTCGAACTTCGTCGACGACGCAATCTGCGAAACCGGAATCGGCTTCGTGTTGATCGCAATCATCGAAGGAGCATGCGGAAGAGGCGGATGGGCGGGAAGATGCGGTGGCTGGATGCGCCCACTCCCATCCGAATTGCGCCCGATCGGCGTGAGTGCCGCGACGTTATTCACGCCGTACCAATCTCCGCCTCCGCCGGGCATCCATCCCCAACCCACGTTGTCGCAATATGCCCAGGAACCGGAGTGATACGGCGTCCACCCCCAGGGATACGGAGAAACCCATGAATAGCCCGCGCCCTGGTACCACGCCCAGGTGCCATTCGCAAATGGATCCCACGCAGCGCTGGCGAAGTAAGGCCGCCACATGGATCCACCGCAGTCGGCCGCGTTGATAAAGCTCCCGTAGTACGACATGTCCCGAAGACCATAAGCATAGGGCGAGTTGTACGCGCTGAGACGAAGCGACACCCGAGTGATAGGAAGCCGCTTCATGATCCCATTCGTCGAATGCGTTGGCCTCAACGCTCCGTGCCACCGTCGGTTCGCTCTGATCCAAAGCCTGAAAGATTGCCGTTTTCTTTTTTGGAATGATCAGCGCGCCGTTCGCTTCATCGACATGAACGGATCCATCCAATACAGCGAGCTGCGCCTCGGCGCCTTCAAGTGTCAGCCGAACATGCGTCGCAGGAGCGAGATTGAGCGTGCGATCGCCAAATATTAACGTAAATTCATTCACCGGCGCCTTGCCGCTCTGCGGCTTCACAAGGCTGATGTAGGCAGTCCCCTCGATGAGGTGAATCGAAGAGATGGTAGCGCCGCTTCCTGATCGCTCCAGGCGGGGAAACTCCACCAGGGAGTTTGGCGCCAGCCGCAACGAGCTATTGTCTTCAAACTCTACCTCGGCGATGCCCTCGCCCGTGCGCAACTGGTTATGTTCGACAACCGGCAGGTTTGCGATACCCCGCTCATAGCCGCGTCCTTCGCTACGGTCGATCTGAACCGAACCCCTCACCTGGCTCAGGCGCACAATGCGAACCTTCGACGTGCCAGGATTTGTGCTCGTTGCATCGTTGGTCTGTGCATGCAAAACCGGAGCAAGTAGCAGCAGCGGCAGGAAGGTTATGGCTCTGCAAGAATTCTTCGATCTCATGTTCGCATCCTCGTTTTGGTTGGGCGAACGTTGGTGAGAAGCGCCTCGCCACAGGACAGCGGCCAGAACGCACCGTGCCACAAATGCTAGCACGATCTTCGACGGTTCGCCGGTCTTTCGGGTTCCTCTGTTCCCCAGGAATATTCCTCTCCCGGAAAAGGCCGCCCTTTGCAGAAATGCCCCGGTCGCGTGAGATTTTGGAGCAGTTGGATCCAAAAGCCGAAGAACCGCACAGCCGGTTCTCCAAACCTCGCAACAATCCCTCACCTTCGCTGTGCGACAGTAAAGGTAAGCATGGTAGAACCAACGACATTGACCCCGCGCACCCGGTTTCTCGGTTACGGCGCATGTGCGGTCGCGGGATGCCTCTGGGGTACCGGTTTCTACTTCGGCCGCCTCGCGCTCAATGAGATGAGCGTGGAGCACATGGTTCTTTACCGGTTCCTTTTTGCATGCGTCGGCCTACTGCCCGTCGCGTTCCTTAATCCCGTCCGTTTTACCAGCAGCGAGATTCGCATTCTGCTTGTTTCCTCCTTCTTCGGGATTCCCGTCCAGTTCCTGATTCAGTTTCACGGCCTGGAGCACACCACCGTCAGCCATGCGTCCCTCATGGTTGGCTCCATGCCGGTTCTGCTCGGTGTAGCCGCAGCACTCTTTGCCGGCGAGCACCTAGATCGCTTCGGCTGGGCAGCCCTGGTCGCTTCGACCATTGGCGCGGCACTCATTGTCCTCGGCGGTCATCGTGGGCCGGCTGCGCAGGGCGAACCCACCCTCTATGGCGATCTGCTCGTCGTCCTCTCGCTTTGCACCGCGCTCACCTGGATTCTGCTCAGCAAGAAACTGATGCAGACCCACAGCCCCGTAGTGGTGACCGCCTACAGTATCCTGGCGGGCACCATCATGCTGGCTGCGTGGACCCTGGGCCCGATCCTCCTGAATCCGTGGCGCACCGACAAAGTGACGCCGCCGCCATTCGCTCATGTCAGCATCACGGCGTGGGTGGCGCTGGCCGTCAGTGGGCTCGCCTGCACGGCCACCACAACCTTCTTGTGGAACTGGGGCATCCACCACGTCCCGGCCTCACGCGCCGGCGTCTTCCTCAACATCGAGCCCGCCCTCGGCTCCTACCTCGGCGTCAAGCTCCTTGGCGAACATCTCGGCCCGTATGCGTGGTTCGGCGGCGCACTTATCCTGGGCGCCGCTATCGTCTTAACCACCCGCAGCCATGAGCCCCAGCCGGACGTAATTCTGGAGTAAGAAGCACCGGGGTAATGCGTCGGAAGTCACATGAGGATGAACCCAAAGGCTCATGACCTCACCACCATAGCGCCATTGTGACTTTCTGCAGCAGGGCTAGACTTGCCTTTGATCGTGGAGGGTATGTGACCCTGTTGACGTGGAGTCACGAGTGCATTGTCGGCGTCGGCGCCATCGATGATCAGCACGGCATCCTCATGGATACCCTGAATGATCTCCGCGCCATGCTCCTGCGCGGAGCCGATCGCCACGACGTCAACCTGCAGCTTGAACGCCTCATCGACTTCACCCAGATGCACTTTCAAAGTGAAGAACAGCTCCTGCTGCAACAAGGATTCCCCGGCATCAACGAACATAGGACCGCACACCAGCACCTGCTGGCAAAGCTCTACGCGGCTCTCGACCAGATCAACCGCGAAAATTCTCTGCACTTTCCATCTCTGCTTGCTTTTCTGCCGTCCTGGTACCTCGACCACGTCGAGAAGCTCGATCAGCCCTGCGGCACATGGCTAAACGCGCACGGCGTCTACTAACCAAGGCTGGCGAAGACAGTGACTGACTGCTGTCATTCTGAGAGAACGCAGCCCCAAACGGTCTTCAGTTTGGGGGTGGTGAACGAAGATCTGCTTCAACTTTCTGCCCTTGCTATCCCTCGAACGACAACTGCGCCGAAGCCCACGGCAATGGAGCTGCTTTCGGCTCCGCGGCCAGATCATAGACCAGCCGCTCCAGCACCAGCCGCTTGTCCGGCGGCGACGAACGAAGCTCAAGATCGGCACGCGCAATCAAGCGAAGCGCCCGCGTCAGTTCGCGCCGGCTCTTGTACCGCCGTGCCTGGCGAATCAGGTCGTCCGCCGCGAAAGGCGGCATGCGAAACCCCTGCCAAAGCGCCTGCCAGATTGCGCGCGAGTCTCGCACATTCTTCTCGACGATCACCAGCATCTGTCGGAAGGTGCGCGCCAGCATGTACAGGTGACCAATGGCCGCATCCTCGCCCGCATCCGAACTGTTTAACAGCCCGTGCAGCAGCGCCAGGGCCTTCGCCGTGTTGCGCGAGCTGATGGCATCGGTGAGCTCGTAGAGCGAACGCTGTTTGGCGGCCAGCACCATCGTCTCCACATCCCCCAGCGTGATGCGGCCTCGGCCAAGAGTGTAGAGCAGCAGCTTCTCCAGCTCCGAAGCAATCAGCATCATGTCCGCGCCTAAGGCATCCACAAGCTCGCGCGCCGCGTCCGGCTCGAGCTTGGTCTCGGCGGCCTGCGCCGTGGCGACCGCCCAGCGCATCGCATCTTCTTCCGCAACGCGCGCCAGTTCCACCATGCCGCAATGCTCGCCCAGCGTCTCGGTCAGTCGCTCAAAGCGGTTCTTGTCGTCCATCTCCATGCGCCGCGTATCCGTGGGAATGCGCAGAAAATCGGCGACAAACACCAGCAGCGCCTGCGGATTCGGCGACTTGAAATAGCGATCCAGCGCAGCGAACTCGTCCTTTTTCGCGCCCCGTGTGTACAACTGACGCACATTGCGCACGAAAATCACCTGAAATGGGGCCATCAGCGAAGGCGTCTGCGCGCGATCCAGCACATCGAAGATCGGCGTGGAACTCAGATCGAGGTCGGAGAGGCAAAAATCCCTAAGATCGGGCGGAACAAACGCCTTCAAAACCGCCTCGCGGCAGCGATCCAGCAGAAAAATCTCATCGCCTGCGAGCACATACCCCGCCCGCAATGAGCCTTTCCCGGCAGCGGCAGCCTCGATCTCCGCCACAAAACGCCCCACGGCGCTGAAGCCCGCACCCCAGCGAGAGCCGGTCATCGCACAAAACTCCAGGTTGGCCGTGCAGCGAACATGCGTCTCCAGATTACCAGCGCAACGCCCGACAAAGACTGAGGATTAGAAGGCCGAAACCCCAACGCAACTGCCTTTCTCCCTATCCTTCGCCCTGTTCCCTTCGTCCCTTGTCCCTTATTCTCTTGTCCCCTTTGATCCCTTTGTCCCTTTGTCCCCTGTCTGCTTCTCACATTCCTTCCAGCACATCCGCCACCAGTGCGCGCGCAAAATCGCGCGACAACCGGTCAATCGCCGCCGGCCGCTCATCCAGAAACGTCGGCAAATCCGACGTCGACTGGTACTGTTCGCGAAAAACGTAGTTCTTGTTCTCGTACAGAACCTTGCCTTCGCGATCCTTCAGCGTCACGGAAACAACCAGGGTAATCAGAAAGCTCGAAGACTGTTGCGTCGTGGTGTTGTAGGTCAGCGGCGCAACAGTTTCGTTCAGAATTGTGCCGTGCAGCACCACATCGGAATCACCTTCCGCCGCAGGAGTTACACGCATCCGCGAACGCGCCGCAAACTCGCGAATCACCGCACCCGTTAATGCAGTCTCCGTGTGGTAAGCCTCGGTACGCGTGGCAAACAACGGCACTGAAAGCGTGCGCGCATCCGGAGGCAGATGCGTAGGCGCGCCAAGCGTATGGTATCCGCAGCCGGCAACCGCGCCCAGCGACGCCGCAATCATGAATCCCAGAATCCTGCGCATCATGCTGGCTCCATTGTAGCGTCGTACTGCTTTCGGCTTCACACCCAGGCGGTAGCCAACATCCCCAGCCCGAGCGGCGATAATCGCAGCCCATCCGCGCGGTTGTTGAAGTAGAGCTGCGTTCAGTTCAGCGGATCCAACCTGCTCAATGCGCCCGAATCCCGCTCGCCGCAATTCCGCACTCCAGTGACTCCGGCGTAAAGAACAATCGGAATGGCTCCCCCGCCGCTGCAACTCTTTCCGCCAGCCGGTCAAACGCAATACGACCGATCGGGCTCAGCGCTTCCGGATCCACCGCGTAATCGAAGCTGACCCCGCTGCCCGCAGGCATCCTGCGCAACGACACTTAAAGTAGCGCGAAATGCCTCAAGCGTCAGATACGGCACGACACCCAGCCAGCCAAAGAACGCCGGCTTCTGAAAATCAAGTCCCAGCCTCCGCCAGTCCGTCGGCGAGCGTCTGGTGCTCAAAGTCCAGCGCCGACGAATACCAGATTCGGCGGCAACGCGATCGCCGCCTGCTCCAGCATCGTTCGCTTCCACACCTGCGTCGCCGGAAAGTCCACCTCAAACACGCGCAACGCCGGAAACGGATTGCGATAAGCAAACGTATCGAGCCCCGCCCCCAGCACCACGTATTGCGTCACGCCTTTGGCGACCGCTTCAGCAAGCTTGTCCTCGGCATAACGGCTGCGCGCCGCCATGAATCCGCGAAAGTCCCGCCCCACCGGATGCAGCGCCCGCTCCATCAGCCGCGGATACCCCTCGCCAACAAGACGGAGCGCAATCGGGTCATCCAATACGGGAGGCTTGTCGGCCAACTGATGCGCCGCGCGTCGAATCGCCACACCCAGAGCAGTTTTGCTGGCCCGGCCCGTCTCCATAAAATCCAGTCTAGATGAAGGGCTGCGGACCTCTGCCGCATACCATAAGGGCTATGACCTGGATTGGATGGGCACTTCTCTCGGCCGTGTTTGCCGCTGCAACAGCCTTGCTTGCAAAAGTGGGCGTAGCGCATGTCGACTCAAACCTCGCCACCGCCATTCGTACAACCGTCGTTCTTGTGTTTGCGTGGGGCATCGCGCTGGCGCTCGGCAAACACGGCGAACTCCGCCTCCTCGACCGGCGCACTGTCCTGTATCTCGTGCTCTCCGGACTGGCCACCGGCCTTTCGTGGCTCTGCTACTTTCGCGCCCTGCAACTGGGACCCGCCTCGCGCGTCGCCCCGCTCGACAAGCTGAGCGTGCCCCTCGTGATGGTCTTCGCCTGGCTGCTGCTGGGCGAAAAACTCACCGCGCCAACCATCGCCGGAGGTCTGCTGATTACCGCCGGAGCCGTCGTCATGGTGCTGGGATAGACCATTCGAGCCGCGCCCTTCTTATACTGATTGAGCAACGCACTCACAAGACCGGAAAGATCCACTTGGCCTCTGCAAATCAAACCGTCCCGGCAAAGCCGCCGCGCCGCATCGTTCTCACCGGCTTCATGGGCTCCGGCAAATCCACTGTCGGCCCTATCCTTGCCGCGCGCCTCGGCTGGCAATTCATCGATGTCGACAACGTGATCGAGTCAGAAGCCGATGCTTCCATCGCCGAAATCTTCGCCCGCCACGGCGAAGCCTCCTTCCGTGACCGTGAACACGCAACCATCGCCCGCCTCGCGACCGCTGACGGACTGGTGCTGGCTCTCGGCGGCGGCGCCATCGAACGCGAAGACACACGCATGCTTCTTCTCAATGCACCCGGCACCTTGCTCGTACACCTTGAAGTCGAGCTGAACACCACGCTCGCCCGCTGCAGCGGAACCGAAGACACCCGTCCCGTTCTCGCCGACCAGGCCAACCTCGCCGCACGCTACCAGCGTCGCTTGCCGCTCTACCGAACAGCGCACGTCTCCCTGCGCACCGACCTGCTCACCCCACAACAAGTCTCCGATACTATCGTCCTTGCTGCCGGCCTCGCGATCTTTCTCGACCTGACCGAATCCTCGCCCAACTAGATGATCACTGACCCTTCGATCGTCCCAACTAATCGTGCGCGCGCTGCCTCCAAAGACGATGGGGCAACAAGTAAGTAAATCCTCCAAACCCCTCCCACTTGGTCGATGACGAGGTCAATCCCCGGTTGAATCCCGCATCGAATACCAGGTTTTTCCGCATCGCGTACGACAGTGCCCACAAATTCCCGACCGCATTTCCCCGCAAAAGTGGTTGCGTAAAATGCCACAACTCTCCCGCCCCCGTGAACGGCCCGAGCTGATGTGAGACAGACACAGTTTGGCCAAACTGCCCTCGGCGCACATTTGCCTGCGACTGCTGGTTGAAAATCCCATTCACATCGAAGTGAAAACCTCCCAGATCCTCGCTCCAAAGAAAGGTCGCGCTCTGATCGAAGCTGCCAATATCGATGTCTGGAGCGGACCCCGCGTACAGTGTGCGGGCGTAGCTCAAACTGATCGTCGGCCTCGCGCCATTGCCGGGAAACATAACCGCCTGTACTCCCGCAGCAATTCCCCCGGGCTGATTCCCGTCGCCAATGCCGCCGTCTGCGCCATCAGTATTGGCAAGTGGACCGAACATGCCCAGAAACTGCAGCCGCGGCATGACCGTCAACTTCGTGACCTGGTTGATTGAGAATTGAGTAGAAATTCCAGGTGAACCATCGGCGTAAAGAACGCCGCTTTCAAACTGCAGATACCCTACCGGCGTCAACGTCGCCGGAGTGGCTACCGTCGGACGGGCCGGGTTCGCCTCTGGAACAGATAGCGTCTGTGCGCAAAGCTGCGATGCAGTCCACAAACCCGCCGCAATCAAAAACCTGCCCCGAAGCATTCTCTTCCCAAACTCATAACAGGCTATCCTCGATATCCTGAACAATTGCGATGCTCCCCCTTGCCGTGTGATTCCAGCATCGCAGGCGGCGAGTTTCTCCATAAAATGGGAATGGTCATGCCCCGCAACGACGCCCTCTACAACGAACTCGCCTTGTACACCCTGGCGCATCCTGATCCCGCCTTCATCCACCAGCTCGTGGTCGATGCCTACGCTGCCCAGAATGCCGACGAAACCACCAAGCCAATCGCAATCGTCTTCGCCCTGATCGGCCTGTATCTTCACCTCGAGAAAGGCTTCACCGGCAAACAGGTACAGCGCGCACACATGCAGCTGGCACGGTGGCCAAATACCTGGACCAAGCCGCTCGTCCCAGCTGCACGCGGCACCATTCACATTGAGAATGTACTCGCCGCAGAGGCCGGTCCCGCCCGCGACGCCATGATCGAATGCTGGTGCGCCGACGTATGGCAGTGCTGGCATGCAAGCCACGCCCAAATTGTGGAAGTGGCACGAAAATATCTTGAAGTTGCATGATCGCCCCCAACCCGGCATCCCGCTGCCTCTTGATATCATCAACCTAGGTGCGAGGGTACTCAAATCACCCTCACCGAGGTCACTTTCCACAGAATGACTCCCATCTCCCAGGCTGCCACCTCACCGGACTTCGCTGCGCATGACGCGCGCGTTTCAGACGAGGCCGTCCCGGCTCAATCGGCACATCAAATTCACGCTCCAAGCCCCGGCACGACTGCAACGCTGATCACTGACCTGCGCGAATTGTTCAAAGTGCGCGTCACGGGAATGGTCGTCATTACCGGGTGGGCGGGTTTCTATCTGGGATCGATGCAATCGGGAATCTCCAGCGTACAGCGCGGCCTGCTCGATACGCTCATCGGCATCGGCCTCGTCTCCGCCGGAGCCAGCGCGCTCAACCAGGCCCTCGAGCGCACCAGCGATGCAAAAATGAAGCGCACCGCCGACCGGCCCATCGCCACCGGACGTATTTCATTCGCGCAGGGAGTGCTGGCCGGCCTTGGCGCACTCGCGCTTGGCGGATGGTGGTTGCTGCTAAATACCAACCTGCTCACCGTTTCTCTGGCCCTGCTCACGGCTTTCTCCTACGTCGCCATCTACACGCCTCTGAAGCGCGTCACCTCGCTTGCAACTTTCATCGGCGCATTCCCCGGCGCCATGGGTCCCATGCTCGGATGGACCGCCGCCCGCGGACGCATTGAGTGGCCCGCTGTCGCCCTATTCGCAATCCTCTTCGTCTGGCAGTTTCCGCACTTCATGGCCATCGCATGGCTCTATCGGCACGACTATGCACGCGCCGGCATCCGCATGCTTCCCGTCGTGCAACCCGATGGCTGGTCGACTGTCGTCGAAGCACTCTTCTATGCGGTGCTGATGATCCCCATTAGCCTCATTCCATGGCGACTCGGCATGACGGGCGCGGTTTACGCGTTTCCCGCGACAGCCCTCGGTCTCTTCTACCTCGCCTACACCATTCGCTTCACGCGCATCCTGCGCGCGACCACCGAAACCGAGAGCCGCATGGTCGCCCGCGATCTGCTCAAGGTTAGCGTCATCTACCTGCCTCTCCTGCTTACGACGTTGATGGTCTGCGCCATCGCCAAACACTGAGGAACACATGAGCGCCACGGTAGTCAGATCGCAACCCCGCGCCAATACGCGCACAGCCGTCTTTGCCATTCTTGCCATCAGCGCCACAGCCTCGCTCTTTCTCTTCTGGCTGATCTACGAGCACCCGGCCGCCGACACCACGCATACAAAGCTTGCATTTTTGCCCGCGCTCAATGCCGCTCTCAATGGCCTCAGCGCGACTGCACTGCTCGTCGGCTACACGTTCATTCGCGCCCGCAAGATCGCCGCCCATCGCGCGTCCATGATCACCGCTTTCGGTTTCTCCACGCTCTTCCTGGTCAGCTACATCCTGCACCACTACCTCCACGGAGATGTCCGCTATCCGCTCCATGCTGCGTGGCGCTCCGCGTACCTGCCCCTGCTCGCGAGCCACATCGTCCTTGCTGTTGTTGCCTTGCCGCTGGTACTGATCACGTTTTTCTTTTCGCTCACCGGCCGCTTTCCGCAGCACCGCAAGGTCGCGCGCTGGACATTTCCCATCTGGCTCTACGTCTCCGTCACCGGCGTTATCACCTATGTGATGCTGCGCCTCGCGCAGGGATCGTGAGCCGCATGCCAGTGATCGACCGCATTCCCGCATCACCCAAACGAGCAGCCTCGCAGGATGACGGCACGCGCCAGCTCCTCCAGTGGGGATCGTCCATGACCGGCGCAGGCGGGCTTGCCGCGATCCTGCTTCAGACATTGCTCGGCGGTTTCGGCCCCACCGGCGCCAGCACCAACACCGGCTGGTTCGCCCTCATCGTTGCGTTGATGTGCATCCCGTTTGGCGGACTGCTGCTGACCCTGGGTATCGCCAAATGGCTCCGAAACCGCAGCCTGCACCGCTCCCGCAATCGTTCCAACTAGCGAGAGTCGCCTCCGTGCCAACCATCCAAATCCGAGCCGTCGCTCACCGCGCTCGCTTATGAAATTTTCCGTCCTTCACGATCATCGCGATACCCGTGTGATCTCCCGCAAGCAATGAAATTTTCTCTAGCGGATTTCCGTCAATCACCAGCAGATCCGCCACCGCTCCCTTGCGGATGCAACCGAGCTTGCCGGTCTGCCCCATCAGTTCCGCATTCACCGAGCACGCCGAACGCAGGACATCGATCGCAGGAAGCACCTGCGCACGCAGCGTGAACTCCGTGCTCTGCCGCACGTGCTGCTGCCCCAGCAGGTCGCTCCCCAATCCCATCTTCACGCCGGCACGTTTCATGATCTCCAGGCCCTTGAGAGCGGAATCGCCAATTTTGCGCAGCTTTTCCACGCTGACTGCGGGAAGACCGAGAGCCGCGCCCTCCTCGAGAAGACCAAAAAGCGTCGCCATGGTCGGCACCGCATACGATCCCCGCTCCGCCACAAACTCCGCCGTCTCCCGATCGATCAGCGTAGCGTGCTCAATCGACCTCACTCCGAAGGCAGCCGCTCTCCGCACCGCTTCCGCCGGATGACAATGCGCCGCGATATACGACCCGGCACGTTCCGCTTCGTCGACAGCAGCCTTGATTTCATCGTCGGAATACTGACAACGATCCAGCGGATCCGTTGGCGACGCAACCCCACCTGACCCCATGATCTTGACGTGCGATGCTCCACGCCGCAACTCCTCCCGCACTGCACGACGCACCGCATCCGCACCATCCGCGACTACCGCCATGTGATCGCTGTGGAATCCGCACCCGCAACACGTCACGCCATCCAGTGCGTGATCGCCGGGCCGGAAATCCCCATGGCCGCCGGTTTGTGAAATCACGCGACCGCCATAAAACAGCCGCGGCACGGTGCCCAGCAGTCCGTCGCGGATCGCTGAAGCCAGCCCCACATCCGCTCCGCCCACATCGCGCACCGTGGTAAACCCGCGATCCAGGCAGCCGCGCAGAAACTTCGCCGCAAAGTGCGCCAGGTACGACATCGGCGATTGCACCACACGCGTGATGTTCAATCCCGCCGCATACACATGCACGTGCGCGTCAATCAATCCCGGCATCAGCACGCAGCCGCTGCAGTCAATGACCTCAACGTCCTTGTCCTTGCGGGGATCTGGCGCGATCACGTCCTCGATCACTCCGCCTGCGACAACAACGTCCCTGCCCTCGACCAGGACATTCGAGTCCCCGTCAAAAATGCGCGCCGACCGGAAAACCAGCCTCTTGCCCGCCTCTTCCACTTTCGCCATGAATCTCTCCTCAACTGTGCCCCAATCTCGCACTTGAGACCGGAGAGGTCGCCAATCTCCGCAGGCACAGACCCCGCTTTGAACACGCCAACCCGTAATTTGTAACACGGCAACTCGATCCATCACTCCTTGCGATCGCCTGCCTCCGCATGGAGGCTTCTCGCCGAAAGCATCGTTTTCGATGCATTCCCCCTTCCACCCGAGTTTCCGCTTCAGCCAACTCGGCGGCCCCGCATCTGTGCTTACAGACATTGCAATGGACCCCCAGGAAACGGGTCTCCGCAGTCGATCTACGTGCAAGAAGTTGCGCACTGCCAACTTGAGCTGTCGCCATCATCACTGAAATCAAGTTGATTTGAAGGACAGGCGAAATTAGCAGGTCAAAATAGAAATGTGATAACGGGATTTAGCAGGTACACTCCACGGGCGATCAAATCGCCATCGCCCGGGAGATCTCGAAGCAACTGGACTTTAACCGACGGACTTCTCCAATTCGATGGCTCGGGGAAAGTAGATGTTGTTCTCGAGATGGATATGTTGATGCAGGTCCTGCTCGAATTCCTTCAGGCCGTCATAGAACGCGTGGAAAGTAGGGCAGGCATCCGGCGGAGTGGAGAAATTTCCGCTCAGACGGCGGATTTCAGCAAGCAGAGTTCCGGCAGCATCGTGTTCCTGAGTCATCATTGCGATCGGGTTGGAGACTGTGCCAAAGCAGCTATGCGGCTTGGGCGTCCCGTTGGACAGGGATTGCTCGAGGCGAATGATGTAGGGAAACAAAACTGCTTCTTCCTTGGCCAGATGCTGAGTGAGTTCTTCGTCCAGATGCCTCAGAGCGGTCGCAATCAGGGGTAACTCGGGCTTCGTTGAACCGTGACGATTGACGACTTTCTGGGCAAGATGGGCCAGCCTTGGCAGCTCATTCTTCACATAGGCATGGTGCTTGGCGACGATATGTGAGCTTAAACTCTCCAGCGACTTGTCGGTCCAGCTATCAAGCTCGCTGCCAGGCTTCTTTTCCGCTGCCTCCAACGCAGCAAGGACCGCGTCAATTTCCAGACTTCCGGAAGCGCACGCTTCGGCAAGAGGCTTGCGGCCCCCGCAGCAGTAGTCAATTCCAAATTGCTCAAAGACGCGTATTGCGCTTGGTTGTTCCAGTGCGATCTCACGGACGGTTTGCGTGGATGCGGTCATTTCGATCTCCTTGAATCCCAACTTACCGCGCACATCGGTACGATCTGCCACAGCGACTTTGGTCACTCGAAACATATTTAAGGCCTGGTTTTGTATGAAATCTTCAGAGGCAGGCTATTTCCGCCGGAATCGGAACTCGGTTCCAATCGCGGTGAGCGCATTGCTGTCCAGCACCTGCGCGGCGCGAGCGAAGACTGTCGTTTCCTCGACCTCGATGTGGTCAGAATAGAGTTGCTCCAGGCGCGACGTTTCTGAAAGTAGTCGTCGTGTTTCGTCCGGACCCAGCCCACCGGATTCAATCCAGGCCGCATAGAGGCGTTCGACCGATCCGTGCAGATCGTTTGCCTCGCGATGATCATTCTCCAGCCGGTCGATCTCTTCGAAGGCTTGTGCGTCCGATTTGCGCAGCCGAGGAAAGAGGGATTGCTCTTCATCTGCAGTGTGGCGCTGCCCGCCTGTACGGAAGTACTGTAGTGCCGCTTGAATTGCGGTGCGCTCTTCACCGGTGAGAGTTCTACCTTGTGCGCGATCAACTACAACGCAGAGAATGTGGAGAAAGCTCTCGATTCTTCTGTGGCAATCCTTGAGCATGCCAATCGGGTCATCGAAACCACTGTCCGGCTTTGCGCCAATCTGAATCGCCATGACATCTCCTCTTTACTTCCGTTCTTTGTCATTGTCGCCGATTCGCCGCCGATTGATTCTCAGGCGCCCTGAAGAACATGAAGCGTCGTCGACGTCTTCAACTGCGGTGCCGGCTGCACGTAGCCTCTTGGAATATAAGAGCAGCACGGCTCTTCAGCGTTAGGGTTTCCAGTCAAAGCATAAGCCCGGGCTCGCGATCCACCACAGATTTCTTTGAATTCGCAGGCGCCGCACTTCCCTTCAAGCTTGGATGTGTTGCGCAAATCGCGAAACAGCGGCGAATCGCGATATATTTCGGCCAACGTTTGCTCCCGGATACTACCGGCTGAGAGAGGAAGAAAGCCGCTCGGGAACACTTCTCCTTTGTGGGAGATGAAGATGAATCCCTTTGCCATCGTTGAGTCCGCGCGGTGCCCGTCCAATCGAGTCTGCTGCTCTGTCGTGCCATGAGGCGAGGTTAATGCCTGACTTTCGTTCGGCAACGCGTTGCTGCAAGAGGTAGCGTCTGTAATGCTGCGCCTCGGTGGTCTTGATATCGAAGCTCGCGGTTTTGGACAGACTATACACCTTTGCAAAAACCGATTCGAACTCGTCCGCACTCAGTAAATCGTTCAGCTTTCCACGCCCTGTAGGAACGAGGAAGAAGACACTCCAAAGCGTTATCCTCAGCTTCTCCATCAAGGCAACGATGTTGTCAATCTCGTTGATGTTCCGTCGGCTGAACGTGGTGTTGATCTGCACCGGTAGTCCGATCTCATTTGCCCAGCGCACGGCATCGAGCGTTCGCGCGAATGACCCACTCATTCCGCGGAATGCGTCGTGAGTTTCGGCGCTTGCACCGTCCATGCTCACAGCGAGTCGCGCAAGGCCGGCCTCTTTGAGCCTCACAATGATTTCCTTCGTCAGCAAAGGCGTAGCGCTCGGCGTCAACGAAACTCTGACTCCCACTGAGCGGGCGTGTGCGATCAGTTCAAAGAGGTCGGGCCGCTTGATGGGGTCGCCTCCCGTCAACACAAAGACCGGCACCTTCAAGTCCGCGATCTCATCGATCAGATGTTTGCCTTCATCCGTGCTCAGTTCTATGGGACTGCGGTCAGGCTGAGCGGATGCACGGCAATGGACACACGCGAGATCGCATGCCTGGGTCACTTCCCAGATGGCGATGAATGGCCGTTCGTTGAAGTCGGTGGTGTTGATTTGCGGGTTCATGGATTCTATGAGACCGCGAAGAATGGCCGAATGCAGTGACCAAAGTCCCAGTCTGCGTCGCATTCTCAGAAACTTCTTCAGTGCAGGACTCCAATCCCCGGGTCAGCGCGACCAACAGGGTGGGCGGCCTATCAAGCAACCAAAGATGACACCGATCTCGCGATCATGCCGTAAGATTCTCAAGTGACTGCCGAACGCACCGACCTCGCGACCGCCCTCGGGAAGACCGCACTTTTATCGAGCCTCACGCCGATAGAGTTGAAAACGTTAGCCGCGCGAACAGTTCGCAAGCTGTTCAGTGCCGGAGAGTTGCTCTTTTCTGAAGGCGAGCCATGCAATGGCCTCCACATCATAGCCCAGGGCAAAGTTCGCATTTTCAAGACTTCGATGAGCGGTCGTGAACAGGTTCTTGCGATAAACGTTCCAGGCGAATCGGTTGCGGAACTGCCGGTCTTTGATGGTGGTCCGTTTCCAGCTTCGGCCGTGGTAATCGAGGATGCAGAGATTGTGTTTATCTCGCGTCGCGATTTTCAGGCGTACTGCATGGAGCATCCTGAAGTTGCACTTAAAGTGCTCCAAGTGGTCGGGACGCGGTTGCGACGTCTGGTGGGGATCATTGAGGAGCTATCGTTTACCACGATCCGGCAGCGCTTGATTTCCGTATTGTTGAAGCTCGCAGAGAGCGAAGGGAAGAAAACTGCAGGCGGAATTGAATTTCAGCTTCCCGCAACCCATCAGGAACTTGCCAATCAACTCGGTACCGTACGCGAACTCGTTTCCCGCAACCTGATGCGCCTTCAGGCTGAAGGCCTGCTGGACGTGGACGCGCGACAAATCGTCGTAAAGGATATTGGTGGTTTGAGGGCTCTCCTGGAGACCTCATCCTAGATCATTTCTAACTCCGAGTGACATAAGTTACTGCTCCGCACTTTTTGGAACGCTAGGGTTGCCGGTGGAGAGTGCTTATGTCCACCGCAACGCAGTCTATCCGCGAGATCGTAACCAGCAGGCCATCCGCAGCCAGCATCTTTCATCGATTTGATATTGATCTGTGCGTGCAGGCGGACCTTTCGCTTGAAGCCGCGTGTCGGGAGCTGCAACTCTCTGTCGATCAAGTTCTCGAAAAGCTTGCTGACGCCGAGATTGAAAGACCTGGTGGTTTGGCATTTGATCCTCTGGATGTATCGCTCGGTCGCCTGATCCAACACATCGTCCGCGTTCATCACCGTCGCGTTCGCCAGGACCTTCCCGCTCTGGCTGAGATGGCATCAAAAGTCGCGGCAAAGCGGAGTGATCGAGATCCCTGAGCTGGTAAAGGTCGCCAAATTAGTTGAACAACTTCGCAGTGAGATGTATGCGCATATCGAGAAGGAAGAGCAAGTTCTCTTTCCATTCATCTCACAAATGGATCAGGATTCGATCGTCTCCTATCCGCCCGCGCATGCGTGTTTTCGTTCTGTAGCTAACCCGATCTTCATGATGGAGCAGGAACATGAATCTGCCGGCCACATCATGCGCGAGCTCATTCGGTCTCACCAATCACTTCGAGACACCTTCGTGGGCATGTGCGACGCATATCGCTCTCTTTTCCGGGCTACGTGAATTTGAGGTAGACCTCAAACAGCATGTGCATCTTGAGAATGATGTTCTGTTTCCGCGTGCCATTCAATTGGAAGCAGAAATCAAGGCGAAGGAGCTAGCCATGGCCACGAGTCCGCTGTTCGATCAACCCGTTTCCGTCGCCGCAGTCGGAGAATGCAGCAATCATTGCCCGCGAAAGGCACAAAAGCCTGATGCTTCGTGCCTGGATTGGCAGCGGGCTTTTCTTCATGGCTTTGCCTGGGACATTACTGGGATTCTCAAACCTGATGGCGATCAGTGCGCATCATGGGCTGGGCACATTGCCGGCCGCATGGATGGAAGGCCACGGACACGCACAGATGTTCGGATGGATCGGCAGTTTCATTCTCGGCATTGGTTTCTATTCTCAGCCTGGGCATGGACGGTCGGCCATTCGCGTGCCTCTTTCCTGTTATGTGCTGTGGACATCCGGCGTTGCCATGCGCTGGTTTGCAAATATCTATGGATGGCAGTGGCGCGCTCTGCTGCCGATTTCCGCGGGATTCGAGCTTCTCGCCGTGTTGCTGTTTCTTTACGCAGCTTCGCACCACAAGCTGCCGCAATCGAGCGATGCAAACAGAGCGAAGGCGCCCATGGAACTCTGGATGATCTCCGTTCTGATCGGCACTGCGGGGCTCGCATCTGCGGTCATCTTTAATTTTGTCGAATGCATTCGATTGGCCATGCAGGGCGGCCTCCGGTCTTTTCCGCATGGGCTCGATCAGAAGTATCTCGTATTGCTTGGATGGGGATTTGTCGTCCCAGTGGTATGGGGATTCTCGGCGCGCTGGTTGCCGTCCTTTCTCGCAATCTCGAAACCCGGTGCTCGTGAGTTTCGCGCGGCGTTGTTGCTGAACATCACAGGTGTTCTATTCGGGGTTTCAGGCCTGCCCAGGCCGGCGACGATTCTGTTCGCTCTTGGCTCAGTCACGATTGGGATTGCTCTGCGCTTTACAGAACGGCCCCATGGCCAACCCAAGTCTCAAGGCATCCATGCGAGTTTCCCCGTCTTCGTTCGCTTGGCGTACGCATGGCTTATTGTGGCGGGATCAATGAGCATCTGGGCCGCATTCATGGATGTCCACGGTGGAATCTGGGGCGCTTCGCGTCACGCCCTCACCGTGGGCTTCGCGGCAACGATGGTCTTCGCGATTGGGCCGCGCATCCTGCCTCACTTTGCAGGCATCGAGCGGATCTTCAGCACGCGACTGATGTTCGTCAGCCTGGTGTGTCTTCAGGCGGGATGCCTGCTGCGCGTCTTTTCCGAGCCTCTTGCGTACGAGGGCCTGGCTTCGTCGGCATGGAAGGTGCTGCCTTTTTCGGGCATGCTGGAATTGAGCGGAGTGCTTCTATTCGCTTCAAACCTCATAGCTACCTTCTCGCTCGGCCGCCGGGCGTTTGCGATCGAGAGCTAGCAGCACAATGAATCCCGACTAGCGTCACGAAAAAGAGGGTTGCGACCTCCTCGCCCGCGGTGTGATCTAAATCACACAGCGACTCGTTTCTTGCTGGGATGATGAGTCTCGGTATTTTTGAAGTTTCTACGCCGGATAGTGACCTAAGTCCCTGCACTCCCCTTTCACTGAAAGCTACTGTTGCCTCAGTGCGAATGTTCTTGAGGGACTTTCAATGCCTTGCATGGGCATCCAATTGCCGGTTTATGTGCCACGGACACGCAGATTGGAATGTCGTTGTATCCGGGAGCATCACGCACCACTTTCGGCCTGATTAAGTGAGGGAAAACCATGTCCTACAAGCGTTATTGGGTGGCATTGGCCATCGTCATTATTGGATCTTTCGCCGTTCTCGGAGGAGTCGGCAGAAAGATGATCAGCGAAGCTCCGCCTATCCCCGACGTGTACAACTCTGATGGGCAACTTCTCTTCACTGGAAGTTCCATCACCGACGGCCAGGGAGTGTGGCAGTCGATCGGCGGGCAGGAGATCGGCACAGTCTGGGGCCACGGCGCATATGTCGCACCAGACTGGAGTGCGGATTGGCTGCACCGGGAATCGCAGATTCTGCTGAACACCTGGGCTGTCCGAGAAGGGGCGGCTAACTTCGAAGCTCTCCGGCCCGATCAACAGGCCATCTTCAAGGCGCGCCTGATTCGCGAGATGCGCACCAACACATACGACGTCTCGCGCAATCGCGTCACGCTAAGCGCCGATCGCGCGGCGGCATTTGATCAGCTTCGTGCCTACTACACAGACGTTTTTGCGACAGGCAGGTCTGCATACGCTATCCCCAGCGGAGCACTGACCAATGCGGCAAAGCAGCATCAACTCGCCGCGTTCTTCTGGTGGACTTCGTGGGCTTGCAGTACTGATCGGCTGGGTTCTGAAACGACGTACACGAACAACTGGCCGCATGAACCGCTGATCGGCAACGTGCCAACCTCCGGCGCAGTCCTGTGGAGCGTCCTTAGCTTCGTTGGATTGCTGGCGGGAATCGGTGGACTTGTCTGGTGGTATGCGTCGCAGGAAAAGGAACCCATTCACGGGCCTTATCCAGAAAGCGATCCTTTCCTTGTATTCAAGCCAACCCGGTCGCAACGCGCGACGTTGAAGTACTTCTACGTTGTGGTACTCCTCTGGGGCGTGCAGATTCTGATGGGAGTCCTGACTGCTCACTACGGAGTCGAGGGGCAGGCCTTCTTCGGATTTCCGCTCGCTAAGTATCTGCCTTACGCGGTCACGCGCACATGGCATCTGCAAATCGCCATTTTCTGGATCGCAACCTCATGGCTGGCAACAGGTCTTTACGTGGGTCCGGCAGTCAGCGGCCATGAACCGAAGTATCAGAGACTCGGCGTGAACGCACTCTTCGGTGCACTGATCCTGGTGGTTGGCGGGTCGCTCGCCGGCGAGTGGATGGGCATTCAACAGCGTCTTGGCAACATGTGGTTCTGGTTCGGCAGCCAGGGTTATGAATACGTCGATCTTGGCCGCTTCTGGCAGATTTTGCTGTTCGTTGGATTAGTGCTTTGGCTCGTCCTGATGGTCGCGGCGCTCAAGCCGGCATTGATTCGCAAGAGCGAAGACCGCGCGCTCCTGATGCTCTTCCTCATCTCCAGCATTGCGATTCCGCTCTTCTATTCGGCCGGTTTGATGTACAGCCAGCGCAGCCATCTTGTTACTGCCGAATACTGGCGCTGGTGGGTAGTTCACCTCTGGGTTGAAGGCTTCTTCGAAGTATTCGCAACTGTCGTGATTGGATTCCTTTTTACGCGGTTAGGGCTGATTGAGATTCGCACCGCAACAAAAGCCGCGCTCTTCTCAACCATCATCTTTCTGTCCGGAGGAATCATCGGTACATTTCATCATCTCTACTTCGCGGGTGCGACCCCGGCAGTGATTGGCCTCGGTGCGATCTTCAGTGCATTCGAAGTTGTGCCGCTGACTTTGATCGGTTTCGAAGCATGGGAGAACATCCGCCTGGCACAACCGACAAAGAAGTCTCAATGGATCGCAAATTACAAGTGGCCCATCTACTTCTTCGTCGCGGTGGCATTCTGGAACCTCGTGGGGGCAGGCCTCTTCGGTTTTCTCATCAATCCGCCCATTTCCCTTTATTACGTGCAGGGACTCAACCTTACTCCCGTACACGGTCACACGGCTCTGTTCGGCGTATACGGAATGCTCGGCCTCGGACTCACACTGTTTTGCCTCCGCGCGTTAAACCCTGGTCGCAAGTGGAAGGAGACTCCACTTAAACTCTCTTTCTGGTCTTTGAACTTTGGCTTGATCTTCATGGTGATCTTCAGCATGCTGCCGGTTGGATTACTGCAGGCATGGGCATCGATTGAACAGGGCACCTGGTACGCGCGTTCCTCTGAGTTCATGCAATCCAGTTCCATGCAGACCTTGCGCTGGATGAGAGTTCCAGGAGACATCCTGTTCGCGATTGGAGCAGCGCTATTCGCTTGGTTCGTGCTCGGCCTACTCACCGGGCATTCAATCAACGACGAGACAACCACAGGCGGACGAATTCAGTCCGAACTTGAAGAACGAGAGCTCGTCCTCTCAGGCCGTTAAATTGCGCTCTATATAGATGCTGCGTCTCTGATTCACCTCTTTTCAGAGACGCAGCACAGAAGTCTGGTATAGGAAGCGGGCCGCTATTCGCCAACATGACCGGGAATCGCCGCAACCTAAGCGGTCATGCGACCCATGGATGCGATGTCCTGCAAGCTCTTGATCTTCATGGCGATGTTTACTGAGTTGCGACAACTGGCAACGCACGTGGAGCATTCGCCGCAGGCGCTCAGTCCCTTGCCTGCGGGCAACGCAGCCATCGTGGAAGCCGCCAGAGCGTGATTGCCATATTGAACGGCGTACATGTGGGAACGCATCAGAGTCGGGATGTCCACCCCATGCGGGCAATCCTCGCGACATTGGCCACATTGGCGGCAGAACTGTGCTTCAGCCACTGTCTTTTTGTCTGAAAGAAAATCCTTCTCTTCTGTTGTGTACTCCAAGTTCGGAGCGACCGAGAAATTCTGCTCCAGCTGTTCATACGTCGTGAAGCCCGGAATCGCTGTCGTGATTGCATCGTGATGAAGAACCCACTTGAGCAGGGCGGTTTGGCTTGCCGGTGTGAGTTGTCGGCCAAGCCTGTGATCGGGGCGTGTGGCTCCCCCTGCCTGGGTCTTCATTGCAATGATGCCCATACCAGAGCCCGCGGCCTTCTCGATCGCGTCGAGCAAGCCCCGATTGTCAGCCAAAGTAAAGTTGAATGGGACCAGCACCACATCGTAAACACCGAGCTTCATGGCAAGCTTGAGGGCCATTTCAGGCTGATGCGAAGAAACGCCAAGAAAGCGCGTCTTCCCGTCCTTCTTGATCGATGTCATCGCGCGCAAGGTGCCTTCGGAGTCGATATCTGCTTCGGAGTCGGCTGCGTGATTGTAGAGGATATCGACGTGATCCATCTGAAGGCGCTGCAGGCTCCCGTCAAACTCCTCGTGGAAGTGAGCCTCCACCTCGGCCGGACTGTAGGTGTGAGCCTGCGCCTCGTTGCCCGGTCCGCGGCCCCATCCGGGGCGCAGCACCTTGGTGGAGATGACGACCTTGTCGCGGACCGCCATCTCCTTGATCATGCTGCCCACCATCGATTCGTTTCTGCCCTGCTGGTAATGCGCGGCAGTATCAAAGTGACGAATTCCGAGTTGATAGCTGCGGGGAATCAAGCCCGGCACATCCGCATTCATCACTCCCATACTGACAATCGGCAGCCGTATTCCAGTCTTCCCAAGGGTTCGATAGATTGGCTGGCCCACGGGTTCGGTCTTTGATACCCCATATCCTGATCCTTTTGTTTCACTCAGCAAACTCGCGCTGCCGCCCAGCAATTGTGACGCTGCAAATGCAACTGCGGGCTTGACAATAAAATCCCTGCGATTCCACTTAGGTCCATTCTTCATCGAAGTCTTCCTTCCCGAGGCTAGGGTCAATTGCCGCCGTATCCGATGGCACTATCGAGGAGTGCCTGGTTCTTCGGATTGCGGGTTTCACCAACGCTGGAGACGTAGACGCCGCGCTGGTCGGTAATGGGGCACTTGTTCTCGCAGATACCGCAGCCCAGGCAGAGCTCTGGATCGACCCGAGGCTGTTTCACGGTGGTCAGCGTGCCATCTGGTTTCATCACCTGAACTTCTTCAAACCAGATAGCCTTTTTGGGTGTCGGGCAATGTTCTTCGCACACAATGCAGGTACGTGCAGAGGCATACGGCAGGCAGCGGTTCCGATCGAAGAATGCCGTACCGATCCTGATTTTCTGTTTTGCCTCCAGGGCCAACGTATCGATTGCGTGCGTCGGACAAACCTGTGAACACAGGTTGCATTCGTATTCGCAATAGCCAAGCTTCATCTTCAGGACAGGCGTCCACAACCCTGCAATCCCTCCCTCAGTGACAGCGGGTTGAATGGCATTGGTCGGGCACACCTTCATGCATTCACCACAGCGAATGCATTTACTTAGACAGAACTCCTCTTCCGCCCCGGACCCCGGTGGGCGAATCAGTGCGGGATTGAATGTGTGATCTTCTCCCTGTGCACTGGTGTGCACTAGCAGCACACTGCCGACACCTGCAGCTCCAGCCACCAGAATCGACCTGCGCTTCAGATCCAGCCCCTGCGCGTGAGGCGGGCGGAAGAAATGCTTCAACCATCGAACCGGAGCAGGTAGATTCATCGCTTGCCCCCAGGTACCCGGACGCTGAAGGTAAGAGCCTCATGCGGGCATGCCGACTGGCAATTCCAGCAGTAGAAGCATTCCGCAGGTTTCCAATTCGCGGTGGCTTCAGGATCCGCACCGCCCTGGCAATCCACAACACACACCCGGCACTGGTTGCAGGCATCTTCATTGCGCTTGATCTGGACCAGCGGATTCTTTCCGGCAACGCCGAGCAGTGCTCCCAGCGGGCATATATAACGGCACCAGAATCGCGCTCGATACAGATTGAGCAGAACTACCGCAGAGAAAACAAGCGCGATCAATACCGTTCCATAGAAATACGGCTGCGCATTCGCTAGAAGCGTGTGGCGCAGGAACTCGTATACCGGCTCTGAAACGGAAGTAACCTTGAAAGATCCGATGCTTGGATCGTGTTGATATATCCATCCGAAAATCCACGCCGTGAAATCATTTAATTCCGGATAGATCACCAAAGTCGCGGAACGATAAAGAAACGCGAACGGATCGAACCAGCCGGCAAGGTTGACCCCCATCAAAGAGGCAACCAGAATCGCACCGAGAAGGTAGTACTTCGTCTTTTGCCATCGTGAATAGCCGTCCGTGGCTATCTTCTGCTTCGCAGTGCGATTCCGCAGGCTCGTGATCAGATGATGAAGCGCCCCAAAGGGGCACATCCACCCGCAGAACCAGCGGCCGAAGAGAGCAGTCAGCCCCAGGATGACTAGAGACACGAAGCAATTCCGAAGCGACTTGATGCGAGGCGAGCCATGACGAGATCATCACCAGCGGATCGAGCGTGAAGAAGAACTTGACGTGGCCGCCAGTTCTATTTATGGGACGATACTCCGCCTGCAAAAAGACGTAAAGAAACAGGACAGAGAATCCCGCCTGTGCGATGCGCCTCAACCAAACCTGCCACGATACTCTTCGACGAGCCATTAAGATGCCTTTTACCCAACTTCAATTCGACGCGGTTTCAGAGATTCAAAATCGATGGTTCCAAGCCGGCGCGCGTGGCCTTCCATGACGTAGCCAATCTCTTGCGGCTTATAGCCCAACAGGGTTGCACCAAACGCATCGATCGCCACCTGATCTGTCCCAGCGGCTACGGTGTCCTTGCGTTTCACATCGGCCAGATTGCCACCGACTGGCCCGTTGGCTGTCAGCACTCTGATTGCATCCATCACAACCAGCGTCGGCCGGATGAAGGTCGCCAGATCCACCAGCGTGTTCGTCAGGTCCTGATGGAATCGGTTGCGCTGACCGCCCGCAACTCCCATCAGGTTCTTCATGCCGAGGGTCGCTTTGCATAGCCCATGATGTTTCACAATCGGGACATTGATGAACTTATTCACACCCAGAACATCGCCATAGAGTTCCCATGCCGGAAGAGCCTTGCCATTGAGGTTGGTTTTGCGGAACTTGCGATCTTCCATGGTGAAACACTCCGCACCGGCTTTTTGCGCGGCCTGTTGGATACCGCTGCGCGCAAAACAGGCCACGGAAGGATTGCAGGAGTTGTCGCTCACAATAACGCGCCGCGCGCCAGCCTGGTAGCTAAGCGATACCAGTGTTGCCACAACATCCGGATTGGTCGTGGCAGCCTGCTCAGGAACGCGGTTCCAGCCGATGTTCGGCTTAATCCACACAACGTCTCCCTTGCTGATAAAGCGGCCCATTCCGCCGAGCGCGTTTACCGATTCCTGCGTGAGCCTGCGAGCTTCCGCGGCAATGGCATCGACGTTTTCAGGACTGCTGCGGAAATGCGCGATGCTCAGAGCCGGGCCTGTAGTTGCAGCCAGCGCTTCTTGCCCGGCAAACGGACCAAGCTTCATTGCGGCCCCTATTAAGGCACATGTCTTGAGAAAATCTCTACGCGAACTATCGTTCATGCGTCCTCCAAATCGCTGATTCGTCCAACCGGCCCCATCATTGAAGACTCTGGGCGGCTTCTCGAAGAATCTGTTCGCTGCCTGCCGTCGGATTCAAAACCATCAGAAGCAGATGACCCTGGACCTTCGCCATGAAGCTTCCCTCAAAGCTGTTTTTCCCTCTGATCGCTCCTGCTTCGATTTCTGGGGCGGCCACACACTCTCCGGTCTTGGCAAAATGAGCCTCCAGTTTTTTCAGCCGCCCGTGAGCGTCGCTTTCGTTCGCAGCAAGAGTCACAAAGAGCTTGCTCTCATGGCCGTTGAACTCATAGGAAGCAACGTACGCGGGGCCGAGAAATGAGTGCCCCAGTGGATCGTTGGGGATGTATTGCTCGGAATGCGGCTTCCGGTGATTTGAAGGAAGGTGGGTTAGCATTGCGGGTAAGCCGGTGTCGCTTCCTACCCGCGCGGAAAGTGCTTTTGCCCAGGCCTCAAGAACTGCGTCCGCTCCAACGCCAAATCCGGCCAGCTTGATGTAGAAGCGACTCTGGACAAAGTTGAGTATGCCCTTGTTCCGGTATCCTTCCGCACCCATCGCAATGAAGTCATAGTCAGGTGAGCGCTCAGCTGCATACATTCCGAATGCCGCGTTCGGTGTGCCCATGTCGAAGATGTCCACGGTCACGTCAACGGCCCCCACCTTTGCATCAAGATGCAGCATGCTCTTCACGCCGTACAGAACAAAGATGTCCGCGCCGCCATCCATGTACTCGTAGAGATTGTCGGGGCTGTAGAAGCTGACTGGACTTTGCGCAATCGAACCATCAGGGAGCGGTTCGGCGACCAGCCGCTGAATTACTTGACGGTTTATGTCCTCTGCTCTTAGAGACGAAGGCCGTACTAGACCGCAAACGGCCAAAAGCGTGACCAAAAGAAATGAGACCAAGCGAAGCATCGTGCGAGTACCCGCCGTCTTGCTTGGGAAGCGGACGCTATGATAATGGCGGCGTCTCGAAAGAGCGAGAATATTTACTTAAATATACGCGCATCGCACGCACGGCGATAGCACGATCCTATCGAATTCTTGCCTTTCCCTGCCATGTGTTTTAGGTCACACTTGCTTGAATGAATCAGGCGCGGCTGGGCATGCGAGCTGACTGCCTGCCAATGACCCGAGTGGCGTCCGGGAAGTCACTCTATCCTGGAAATTGCGATGGCAGCGTGACGCTCAGAATCATCATTTCGCAGTTAACGACCGGAATTCTCTGCGCATACCCCAAGGAAATGCCGTCAGGCAAGGGTCTGCTTTTGCAACCAGAGTCCCGAGCGGAAGAACTTGATCTTCGATGGTGAGACGCCTATCCCAGTTTCCGGTTCATGCGCATCAAGCGGTTGACAACTTTATAACGGCTACCGGGATAAACCGACGTCACGTGCTCGGCAGGCACACCGTTTTCGAGGTACGACGTTCGGGTAAACAGAAAGACAGGACTCTTTGGCGCGATTTCAAGAAGCCGCGCATCCTCCTGGTTGGCCTTTCCAACTTCGATAACTTCGTCGGTCACCATCAGCTGAATGCCATACTGCTCGGCCAGTTCTTCATAGAGCGAGGTGGTCGGGTCGAAGGTCTCCAGCAAACCAGGGCATATTCGCACCGGGAGACAGCTGCATTCAATCCCCATGGGAACTGAATCGCCGTAACGAACGCGGCGCAGACTGAAGACCTTGTCTTTCTCGGTTAAGCGGAGCGCAGCCATCACGCTCGGGTTGGGCGTACGGATATCAAACGAGATCATTCTGGAGCTGGGCTTCGTGCCGCGCGCCTTCGATTCCTCCGTGAACGAGAGCACCTGCCTGAAATCTCGCTCCAGTTTGATTCCAGAAATAAAGGTTCCTTTGCCTTGGCGGCTGTAAACAACACCCAGTTCACAAAGCGCGCGCACCGCCTGGCGGACGGTCATCGGGCTCACCCCCATGCGGTCGGCGATTCTTTCAATCGAGGGCATCGGCATTCCAGGCTTGAGTTCGCCTGTCCGGATCTGCTCCAGCAGGCGCAGCTGAATCTGGTGGTAGAGTGGCACGCCACTCTTGCGGTTCAACGGGGATGGACGGGGATGATCAATCCCGGACTGCGGCGTTTTTGCCTTAGCCATATGCGCACGATCCTCAAATTCAAACGCCTGTTTCAGCGTTCAATAAGTCCAGAAGCCGGTTACGGGCCCGGGGATGATATATCGGGGTGTCTGCATTCCCAGTGATCCTGGATCCAATTTGTCTGCATGGTTTTCGCTTGTGTCATGGCTGATCCCGGTTGCGCGGTCAAGCCCTGCTCCACGCGCCGCAAATCCAGGTATGGTCACCGGGAGCCGCCCATGAACGGGAATCTCTCCAAACAACGCCTCGACGAGGCTCAGGGCAGATCCCGGCGTATTTGAAAATGTGCAGACATAGGTCTGCACGCCAGGAATCGATCCGCCCGTGTAAGGATTGCCGAATGCAGCGACGATGGTCTTTGGCCCCGCCGCAGCCACGATGTCCGATAGAAGTTGCTGAGGTCCTGTATCGAGGCTGGCTGATCCACCGGCACGGCCCTGCGTCGTGCGTCTTGGATTTGGGACTGCCTCGGCGAGTGCAACCACATAGCTTGCATTTCTTACCGCGGCCATCACATCGCGGGCGATAAATCTCGCGTTGGCAGCATCGACAAAGAGAACGTGCGCACCCGGCGCGCGCATACGAAAGTCGGCTACGAACTCACGAGCGCCTTCGCTGCCCTGCCCTCGGTCCGCAAAAATGACAGCGACAACTTGAGACTGCTGCGCGGACCCGTTAGGAAGAGGAACGATCTTCCTGACATCGGACACAAGTGTGACTGCCTCATTGGAAGCTTCCTGCGCAATCGCACGGCTCTGCGGTTTTGCAACTTCCTTTTCTACCGCCGACAGTTCTACCAGTCGATTCCGATCGAGACCGAGCGAAGCTTTCATGCGGAGAATCTTCAGGACGCTTTCATCCACGCGCCCTTCTGAGATTTCGCCATGCCTGACCGCATTAAGCAAACCGGTGGCGGCTCCATCCAGGTCGCCCGGAATGATCACCATATCGTTACCTGCACGCACAGCCGCCACAGCTTCAGCCGCAGCAATGTCGTGCTCTGATCCCGTAAAGACTTTCGTGAGTCCCGCCATATCCAGTGCGTCCGTCACCACGAGACCATGAAAGCCAAGCTGTTGTTTCAGCAATCCGGTCACCACCTTTGTCGAGATGCTGGCGGGAAGGTTGGGATCTGGCTCGATCGCAGGAACCAGCAAATGGCCGACCATCACCGAGTCCACTCCGGCCACGATGGCACTTCGAAACGGCACCAGTTCTACGGCGTTGAGCCGGTCCAGATTGCCATTCACCCGCGCAAGCGACAGGTGCGAATCCGTATCCGTGTCGCCGTGGCCGGGAAAGTGCTTGACCGTCGTCAGCATTCCACCTCGATGCGCGCCTTCGATGTAGGCATCCACCATTTTGCTTACCAGCGCAGGATCTTCGCCGAATGATCGAGTATCGATGATGGGATTAGCTGGGTTGGAATTTACGTCAGCCACGGGAAACCAGTTCCACTGAATGCCAATGGCGCGCGACTCACGCGCGCTGATCTCGCCGAATTCTTTGGCCAAATCCGCATTGCCGGTGGCGCCAAACGCCATGGCCGCCGGGAATGCGGTGGCGCCATTCGAGCCGCATGGAAAGCCCACGCTCAAAGTCCGCCGCAAAAATCAAAGGGTACTTTGAATCACTTTTGCAGGCGATTGGTAAGTGCCGCAGCTTCCAGCGGCTCGCTCTTCAGCAGCGACGCCCCTTCCGTCGGAACCGATACACCGAAGCCGCCGACGTGGTACTTTGACGATTTCGTCCCGCAGCTGCAGATACTCGGGGCTGTCGGAATTCAAAAACTGAACCTTCGCCCACACCATGATCATCTGCCCGACTTTCTCATCAAGCGTCATGCTATGGAGTGTCTTTTTCGGCCCACCGCTCTCCTTTTCGGTCCAGATGAATCGAAGGTGGTGGCGAAGCCAACACCTGCAGGCTGCTAAGTAGCAGCGCAGTAAACAACGATCGGAGCTCCATAAGCTGCTTTCGTCCGACTTCCAGCCACCGTACGTTCATCGCTTGATCGCTGTTTCCGCAATTGCGTCAATAGAGCAAGATACTTCGCGCGTTCCGTCATAAACGTCTTTGCGCATCCTGCCAATCTTCGGCGATGCGGCTCGGATCTTCACCGGCAATCAAACCGCCGAGCGAAGCCTTATTGCGCATGAGGCCATCCATGCGAGCCGCCTTGAATTGCTTGGATAGAGATGGATCAATGCCGCCGCGATCTCCAGTCCCAGCTCCGGCGCATCGAGGCTATCGCGGGCGGTCACGACGATATTTACCCCTCCGCATGTTTGATTGGCATATTTCGATGCGGCCGGCGTGAAATCGAGCGGCACAAAGCGCACCCCGTCGATCTCGCCGCGCGTTGAGGTAGAGCCGAGAGCGCGAGGCCTCGATCCATGGCGCACCCACAAGCTCGAACGGCGTATCCGTGCCGCGACCCACGGAGATGTTTGTGCCTTCGATCATTCCGATGCCGGTGTAAAGCGCCGCTTCGGTCAGACTTCGCATATTCGGAGAAGGGTTGATCCACATCCGCCCCGTGGAGTCGAACCAATCGCCGCGCATCCAGCCTTCCATGGGAACGACGGTCAGGTTCGCGCCAATGGAGCGCTCGCTGTTGAAGAGCTGCGCCAGTTCGCCGATGGTCATCCATGGCGGACGGGAATCCGCCAATAGCTCACGAAGGACTCACTGCCCGCATCGGCCATCGGCCCCTGCACATAGACTCCGCCGATCGGATTCGGCCGATCGAGCACGAAGATCTGCTTATGAGCCTTCGCCGCCGCTTCAAGGAAATAGCCCAGCGTGCTCTCGTAGGTGTAAAAGCGCGCGCCAATATCCTGGATGTCGATAGACTATCGCGTCCACTCCAGCCAACTCCCCGGCAGTCGGACGCCTCTTTGCGTCCGTATCTCCGTAGACGCTATAGATTGGAACGCCTGTCGCGGCATCGCTGCGAATTGCCGATCGCAGTCGTATCGAGATGCACCCGCAAATGCCATGTTCGGGACTGAAGATCGCCTTGAGCTTGATGCCCGGCGCGTGCGCGAGCACGTCGACTGTCCGCGCGCCGCGCGCATCCACACCCGTCTGATTCGTCACCAGCCCTACGTGTACCGGATGTTCGCGTCGGGATGCAAGTTCGCGATAACCCATGCTCTTCAAGAACATCGATGCCGTCCTTGACGTCTCCGTCGCGCGCGGTGAAACGCCGTTCGGCCATCATCGATTCGTTGTAGCCCGTGATGCGCGCGAGGCGCAAACTTTGCCTCTTCGCCGAACGGTCAGATCGAGCGAGTGGACCACAGCCGTCGCAACGCGCGAACGCAACGAGACCATCGACCCTTTCGCCATCCGGATGCACTGCATTGGTCAAGAAGAATGATGTACGTATCGGTCGTTCGGGATCGATCCAAAGCGATGTACCGGTAAATCCCGTGTGCCCGAAAGATCCCACGGGCAAAAGCTCTCCGCGATTGCTGGAGAAGGGCGAATCGATATCCCACCCCAATCCGCGCAAGCTCGCAGGCGCAGCAGGCTGTTGCGGAGTCGACATCTTCTCGATCGATGACCGGCTCAGGATCGTGTGGCCGTGCAAGCAATTCCTGTGCGAATTTTGCAAGGTCGTCGGCAGTCGAGAAAAGGCCTGCATGCCCGGCGACGCCTCCCATCCTTCGCGCGGTCGGATCATGCACCACGCCCCGCAACATCTTGCCGTTCTCGTCGTACTGCGTGGGAGCAATACGCGGCAGCCATCCGGCAGGGGGAAGAAAGCGAGTTTCTGTCATGCCGAGAGGAGCAAATATCTTCTTCTCAGCGTATTCATTCAAAGGCATGCCGGAAACCTTCTCAACGATAAATCCAAGTGTTTCGAAGTTGATGTCGCTATAGAGAAATCGCGTGCCCGGAGGGTTGAAGGGCTTCGCCTCCATCGCCATTCTGAATGCGGTGTCGCGCCCTGCCCATGGTTCCTTCAGATCGAGATCCGGCGCAAGACCGGAGTAATGCGTCATCAGCTCACGAACCGTAATCTGGCCTTTTCCATTCTGCGAAAACTCGGGCAGGTACGCGCTTACGGGATCGTTCAGCCGCACGCGTCCGGTCTCAACGAGTTGCATGACTGCCGTGGTTGTCGCAATGCACTTGGTCAGGGATGCCAGGTCGAAGATCGTTCCCACAGTCATCGACTCGCGCATGGGTACAAGCGAGCGCGATCCGAACGCTCTGCGATGAACGATGTGGCCATTGTGCCCGATAAGCACGACTGCCCCGGGGGTATTCCCTCGATCGATTGCGTCCTGAATGATTGTGTCGACGTCAGCAAAATTCTCGACGCGCCGTGGCGCCTGCGAGAGCAGCGATGGGCACATGCATGCCACAATCAGTGCGAAGGCGCAAACCACACGCATCATACGTTGATCGTTCCTTATTCCAGTGCTCATATCAGCCTTCTATTGCCTTGCGAACGTTTCCTTTCGTCTTACCAAGTCTTCGCGCGGCCTCAGCTCTGCTTATCTTTGCCTTCAACATCACCAGTGCGACGGGCAGCTTCATTCCAGCCTTTTGCAGAGTCTCGACTGCCGCCGCCTGGTCGACTTCGGCGAGCGCTTCGAGAATCGCGATGCCGCGCTGCTCAAGCTTCTTGTTTTTCAGAATCAGGTTGACCATGAGGTTGCTGCTGACGTAACCAACCCGGGCCATCGCCGCGGTTGTGAGCATATTGCAGATGAGCTTTTGCGCTGTTCCGGCCTTCAGGCGCGAGCTGCCCGTAAGGACCTCGGGACCCACTTCAACCTCAATCGAGATATCCGCTACTTTTCCCAGTTGCGATCCACGGTTGCACGCAATGCCAACGGTCGCCGCGCCCTTGCTCTTCGCAAACTGCAGCGCGTTGATGGTATACGGGGTAAAGCCGCTGGCGGCAAGACCGACAACGACATCTCGCTTGCCGGGCCGCTTCCGCGCCATATCGCTGCGGCCCAAATCCGCAGAATCTTCGCTCGCTTCCGTCGCATGAATCAGAGCCTCTTCTCCGCCGGCGATGAGAAACTGAACTTTTTCCGGACTTATCCCAAACGTGGGCGGGCACTCAGATGCATCCAGCGCGCCGATTCGTCCGCTTGTCCCCGTTCCCACGTAGATCAGGCGTCCTCCCTTGGCGAATCCCTCGGCGATTAAATCTACAGCTTTTGCGATCTGCGGCAATACGCGCCCAATCGCGACGCGGCACAAGCGTATCCTCGCGATTCATGACCGAAACAATCTCGAGCGCACTCATAGAATCGAGATTCTCGGTAGCTGGATTTCGGCGCTCTGTCATCAACTGTCTAATCTGCATTTCCATTCCTCAGCAAGGCCGGTTCTGGTAACCTTCCGAATCGGCTCGCGGCATATCCCACAACAAACGTAACAATGCTGCCCAGAACGACGTACCAGGTAAATGAAACACGGGTGAACAACCACAGATAGAGATTGAGTGCCAGCCCGCAAACCATGCCGACCATCGCTCCACGCTCGGATGCGCCGCGTGTAAGCACGCCCAGCAGAAATGCGCCCAGAAGCGCACCGTAGGCTACCGAGGCAATCGTCAGACCAACTTCGATTACCCTTCCGCCATGCCGGGCGATCAATGCCAGCGCGAACAGAATCACACCCCAGACCACCATGGCCATGCGTGAAAGTTGCATCCGGCGCCGTTCGCTCGATTGCGGTCGCAGCCGTGTGTAGAAATCAACGATCGTCGTGGATGACAGCGAATTAAGTGCGGCGCTCAGGTTCGACATAGCGGCAGCGAGAATCGCTGCAATCAGCAGCCCACTTACTCCGTGCGGCAGGTGAGCGACCACAAATTCGGGGAAAACCGTGTCGGAACGCGTGAATGCGGAAGCTGGCTGAAACACACGATAGTAAACGAACAAGACTGCGCCGATCAGCAAGAACAGCGAGAATTGGGCCAGCACAGCTACCCCGCTCATGATTAAGGCGACCTTCGACTGTCGTTCGCTCCGCGCCGAGAGCAGACGCTGCACGATTAACTGGTCGGTCCCGTGGCTCGCCATAGTCAGAAACGTTCCGCCGATCAGGCCGGACCAGAGAGTGTACTTCGTCGTCAGGTTCCACGACAGATCCAGAATCCTGAATTTGCCGGCATTCCCCGCGACTGCCTGCACGGTACTCCAACCGCCCGGAACGAGACGCAGGATCGTGAAGAACGCAATGATGGTGCCTGTTACGTAAATCGTCTGTTGCAGCACGTCGGTCCAGATCGCCGCGCGAAGACCGCCCTTAAACGTGTATATGAGCGTCAATACCGTAACTACGGCGATTGCGGCAAGGTCGCGCTGGAAGTTGCTCATGCCTGTGAGAAATCCCGCCAGCGCAATTCGCACCACAATCGCGACTGCGAATACGCGCACGCCTTCCGCCGCAGCGCGCGTCACCAGAAACATACCGGCCGTGAGTGTCCGCAACTTCTGGCCAAAGCGACTCTCCATAAGCTGATAAGCGGTAACGAGGCTTCCCCGGAAGTAGGCGGGGATGAAGAGAAAGCTGACCAGAACACGCCCGATCACATAACCAAAAACGAGCTGCAGGAAGCTGAAATTTCCATCGTAGGCCAGGCCCGGCACGCTAATGACCGTCAGCGTGCTGGTCTCCGCGGCCACAATGGAGAGCGAGATGGCCCACCACGGAATAGCCTTATCGGCGAGAAAGTATCCTTTGAGAGTTTGCTGGTCGCCGCGAAAATGCAAGCCAAAGAGGGTCACGCCCGCCATATATGCGGCAATGATGCTCAGATCAAGGGTGTTGAGTCCCATGACTACTTTCCGCTTCTTGCCGGCGCAACAGCGTAGCCGCTCATCACTTCGTACTGCGGCGTGTGCCGTCACGTGTGACCGGTCTGGCACGCGCAACCGGTTGAATACTTCCTGAATCTCCGGGCGCGGCCTGCTTCGGCTTGAAACAATCAGGCCGCACACCGGAGTTTGTAATCGAGATTAGAATGTGAACTTGCCCGCAAACTGCATAATACGAGCATCGCGGTAGCCAGTTACCTGGCCGAAGGTCGTTGCGGAACCAATGCTTGTCGTGACTGCGTTGACATTCGTGTGATTAGCTGCGTTAAAAGCTTCTGCGCGGAACTGGAAATTCAAGCGATCGTAAATACGGAAATTGCGGAAGACGCCAAGATCAAGGCGGTTGAAGCCGGGGCCGTTGACCGTTCCGCGCCGAGCAGTTCCAGGTACTGAACTCGATGGATCCGGCGCCGCAAAGGCCCCCGTGTAGAACCAAAGCTCGTGATAGCCCTTGTTGTGAATCTTCACATTATGTCCGGCATTCGGGTCCCCAATCTGGTTAGGACGAAGCCCGGCGTTAGTATTGCCGAGAACGCTGAGACCCGCATTGTCTGTTTCGTAACCTGTGTTCGTTCGTCCATTGTAAACACTCGCCACGTTACCCGGCAGATTGTAAGACGGCGAGAAGGCGCTGCTTGCCGATACCGTAAGCGGCAGGCCTGAGTTCACTGCATAGATAGTGGACACCTCCCATCCGCCCAGTAGTCGACCCTTTAATCCCTTCTGATCGCGGAAGAATGGCTCTTCGAACACGCCATCGATGTTCAGAACATTGGTGCGGTCAACAGCTGCCCGGCCGTAGTCGCCGTTGATGTTGTAGATGTTCTGGATAAATCCCGAGTAGTCCGCCTGCGCATTCGTCAGGTCGCGCGACCAGGTGTAATTCGCGTCGATATAGGTCTTCCCTTTGAAGCGCTTGGTGATCTTGGCCTGGAGCGAATTGTAGTTCGAGCTGAAGATCGTCCTCAGCGCATCGATCGCGAAGTAGCCAAGGTAGGGTTTGATCTGGTTCAAAACGCGATCGCAGGTTGAATTGAGAAAAGACTGCTGGCCTGTGTCCGGATCTTTGCAGGCGCTGCCCGAGTTGCTCGGCTGCACTTTGCCAACCCACGCCCCGGGCGCCGGCTGGTTTATTTCAAGCGCACCGAGGAGATGTGTGCCGTGGTCGCCAAAATAGCCAATGTCGAACATGAAGGTTGGGGTTATCTGCTGCTGCAAATCGAGCGAGAACTGTTGCACGTAGGGCGTCTTGTAGTTGATTGGAACCGCCTGCACTCTGCCAGGAACTGACGAGAGAGCCGTAAGCGCTCCTCCGGCCGGGCTATCGAGCGAAGTCTGACTTACCGAGTAAGTGGCAACCGCTGGAGGATTGTTGAAGACTGTGGTTTCGTAGTAGCTGACCTCGGCATCGTCGAAGGCCCAGCCGTAGCCGCCGCGCAGCGCTGTTCTTCCATTGCCGAAGACATCAAGGGCAAAGCCGAAGCGAGGTGCGTAATTGGTCTTCTGTGCGGATCCAACCTTATTTCCGTAGGGAGAAGCTTGATTGTTATTGTTACCGTTTGGGCCATTGAAGATCATGCCGTTGATGTAGTTGATGCCTGCATAATCCGCCGCGGAGTTGGGCCCTGTAGATTGACCCGCGTTGCTGCCGGTCTGATTGCAGGTTCCGGTAAAACAGATCAACCCCGTTGTGGCGATTGTTGGCGCCGCTGAAGGGTCGTACTTCGACGGATCAAAATTACTCAGCAATCCGTGCGCATCCCATGGCTGCCCGTAGTAGGCATAACGGACTCCTAGATTGAGCGTCAGGCGCGGAGTTGCCTTCCAATTGTCCTGAACGAATCCCTCGTACAGGGCAGCCTTGATATCCGTGACCGGATCCCGCGAAAGCTGGCTGAATCCGCCGTTCGCGTTTCCGATAAGTAGGTTGGCGAAAGCCTGCGCCTCTCCCGCGCCGGCGTTGCTGTTGACGGGGACATTGCTGAATGCTGAATCGTTGGAGAATCCGAAAGTACCCTGCGTGCCGGTCGTGTTGTTCTCAAGTTTCTGGTAATGGTTGTACGAGAACCCCGCAATCAGCGTATGCGTGTGCAGAGTCTTCGTGATGTCTCCAAAAATCTGATGGTTAGTGCCATGATCGGTGTACGCAACGCTGCCGTTCAGTGTAGTCATGCCACTCACTGCAGCAGTTGGAATCAGTCCGACCGTATTGGCGTAAGGCAGTTGGGCGTTGATATCAGGCGACTCTGACGAGGCCAGAAAACCAGATGGAGTGCTGACAATATTTCCGTTGGAGTAAGCATAACCAACGTTCAGCAACAGGGTGGGACTGAAAATATAGGTGCCGTGAGCAAGATGCTGCGTTCCCGGGTTGACGACCCGTGTGGTGTTTGCTCCGGCGATGTAGACCGTCGTGAACTGCCCTTGGGGAAGAAGTTCGGGAAACGTGTCGTGCATATAGCGATAGAAAACGCTCGCCTTCTGTCCGAATTGCTGGTCAACGCGCACCACCGAGTCCAGGTTATTGAAGATGTCTTTAAAGTTTGTGAAGATCGTGTGCGGATCGAAGCCGTGTGCGATGTCGAATTGTTCGTCCGGAACAGGAATCTTGCTATAAACATCTTTCAAGTAGGCTTGAGCAGTCGGAGAAAGGTTGCTTACCTGCGTTCCTGTGGCAGTACAGGTGTTCACCTGCGTTGCAGGGTCGGTCGTGTATGCGGTACACACGGTCACTGGCCCTGTTGTCCACACGCCGCCAATCTTCTGACCCGACTGAGAAAAATCGCCCTGCCGCTCTGAAGCCTGAGGCACGATGGCCGACGCCTGCGATAAGGTTTGAACAATTCTCTGCCACTCCTCGGAAACAAAGAAGAACGTCTTATTTCTGCCGTTATAGACCTTCGGAAGAAGAACGGGACCACCGAAAGAGAATCCAAAGTCGTTATAGCGATAGGGCGCGATGTGTGCCTTGAGAAAGTTATTTGCATATCCGTTGGCGTCAAAGTAATCGTTGCGCAAGTACTCATAGGCGCTGCCGTGAATCGCGTTCGCGCCGGACTTTGTGACAACGTCGATCTGCCCTGAAGCATTCCGGCCAAACTGCGCGCTGTACTGGCCACGTAAAGTTTTGAACTCAGCGATAGCATCGGGGCTTGGATAGTTATAGAGGGTGAGGTTCGCGCCGCGATCCAGGTTGTCTGCACCGTCGATTGTCCAGCTGTTGGAGGTGGTGCGACCGCCGTTGACCGAGAACGCCACCGTGCTCGACGCGCCGCTCAGTCCCGCGGGGCCGCGCGTCAAGTCATCGGTTCCGCCGCCAAATGAAACTCCAGGCTGCAAATTCATGAGCACTTCGTAGTTGCGTGTCACCAGCGGCATCTCATTCATCTGTTCGCTGTTGATCAGGCCTTCTGAGGATGCGTTCTCCAGATTTATCTGGGCTTCAGCTGCGGTCACGGTCACGGTTTCATTCGTGCCACCGGCCGTCAACGTCCGATTCACGGTCAACGCATCATTGGCGTGAACCACCAGGCCGGTTATGGCTTCAGTTTTGAACCCCGGCGCAGCCACCTTCACGGTGTAGGTGCCGAGCGGCAAAGATCCCGCTGTGTAGAAACCTGCGGAGTTGGTCATCAGCGTGCGAATGTCCTGACCGCGGTCCGTATTTGTGATGGTGACTGAGGCTTTCTGAATCACTGCGCCACTCGGATCCGATACCGTTCCACTGATGCTTCCCGATACGGCGCTTTGTGCGACGCCGTTGACTGGGGTAAACGCCACGACCGACGCGGCGAGCAGGAGAAAGCCCTTCGCAAGTTTTTCAAACATTCTGATCTCATGCCTCCTTGGATTCAGTACTTCCCGCGATTGACATCGCGCGCAGTTGGATCAAACTGACTGAGAGAACCAACTCACTACAGCATCGGCGCGCGGATGAGAGATCCCGCATAACTTCATGCCGAGAGCAGCCGGATCACGAACTGCATTGGAACTTCAAACACGAGAGAAGAAAAGCAATAAGTCGAACTGTGCCAGCCAACGCTTGAGGAGCGTCGTCTTACCTGTTGACGAAGTCTCCGCGCGCGTGCGGCGGAGAATGTTCTTGCAGTTAGCTTCAGCGGTGATGCAGTATTCGCCCGTCAGGCAGCACGGAACTCTGACAACTGCACCGGGGAATACCCGTGAGTGATCCAGTCATATAGATGACTGGATGAGAACATAGCTCGTCCCATGCGAAATGTCAACGAAAGATTAACAATTGCGCCTTAGCCAACTTCGCATACATTCTGGACGCCGGATTGCGCGGGCATAGAGGGACAGCAATGCACGGGGCGCCCAGAATTCGCTTGCCAGCCGCGCCCATCGCTTTCTGGAACATGGAGTGGAAACGCTAGTACAGCTGCTTCGCTTCTGCCTCCCTTCTACAAGTGCTCGACCTTCTGAATGTAAAGGCGAAGTGTCGAGCCAAACTTGGCCTGAAGATTTATACTTTCTCAGACAGCAAGAAATTCAATGGAAAGGAGTCTTCTGCAGGTTCACTGCCCTAAAGAGCAAGTGCCCGTCTCTTTGCGAAAACTGGAATCAGCATTACCAGATGACAGTCCGAATTAGCAGCGGGGTAACGGTTTGTGACAGCTCAAATTCACAGTGACAACGGGAATTAGCAGAGGACACCCAGGTGTAAGCATATGGCGAAATCAGTAAACAAAGTCATTCCTGCTGGGCAACGTCGGCAAAGACCCTGAGATCGCTCCACCGCTGGCGGCGCGCATCGTGCCAACTTCACTCTCGCCACCAGCGACCGCACGAAGGATGCGCAGGGCAACTGGCAGGACCGCACCGAGTGGCACAACCTAGTTGCCTTTACCCGCCTCGCTGAGATTGTGCGCGATTACGTAAAGAAGGGCTCCAAGCTCTATGTCGAGGGCAAGATCCAGACCCGCAGCTGGGATGACAAAGAAACCGGCGCTAAAAAGCTATCGCACCGAAATCGTCGTCAACGACCTCTCCCTGCTTTCAGGACGCGAAGATGGAGGCTCCGGTTCCGGCGGATACAGCCGTCGTCCGGCTCATCGAGCTACCGGAACAGCGTCCACCCGCCGGCGCCGACGAATATAGCCAGTCCGCCGAAATCTCCGACGACGACATCCCCTTCTAGTTCCCGCCGTCGCCGCACATTTACCCAACCGCCCTCCATTTTGGGCGGTTCGGCGTTCTGGGCAAACAAGCCTTCCAGCGATCCAGCCTCACCCCGTTTGTTCCATCGGACAGCCACGCCGCTCCCGCCGTATAATCATCGCTACCCACCCGAGCACGCTATGCCACCTGAAGACCTCGCGGCCCTCCAGGCCCTTACCCCACCGGAACCGTGCGCAGCGAGCGCGGCTTTTGGGCGCTGATCGCCACCCAATTCCAGGGAGCCTACAGCGACAATATCCTGCGCAATCTGCTGCTCTCCATGATCGTGGGCATGGGCTTGGCGCAAAGACGAGCGCGAGAGCTTCGTCTCCCTGGTCACCTTCCTCTTTTCCTTGCCCTTCATCCTCTTCAGCATGACCGGCGGCTGGCTGGCCGACCGCTTCAGCAAGCGGCAGATCACCATTGGACCAAGGTGATGGAGATCGGCGCCATGGCCCTCGCCACCGCAGGACTTACGCCCATCCATTCGCACGCTTTCGCTGCTCGCGCTCGGCCTGGTCGCCACGCAGGCCGCGCTCTTCGGGCCATCAAAGTATGGGCTGCTCCCCGAACTGCTTCCCGAGAAACGCCTTTCCTGGGGCAACGGCGTCATCGAACTCGGCACCTTCCTCGCCATCATTCTCGGCACGGTCACCGGCGCGGCGATGGCCGAGCACTTCCATGGACACGAAGTCTATGCCGGCTACGCTCTGCTGGGGCTGGCGGCTGCGATGGCTTTGCTACAGTCTGGGCATCGATCGCGTTCCGGCTGCCGCGCCGGAGAAGCAGTTCCGGCTCAACTTCGTCGGCGACTTGTGGCAGCAGATCCGATTCATGCGGCGAGACCGCGCTCCTTTGCTCGCCGTCGCTGGCAACACTTATTTCTGGTTCCTCGGCTCGCTGCTGTTCTCAACCATCGTTGTCTACGGGCCGGATGTACTGCACGTCGGGCAGACAAAAACCGGCTACCTGAATGCGCGCTGGCCATCGGCATCGGCATCGGCAGCATGGTTGCCGGCCTGGTGAGCGGCAACAAAATCGAGTACGGACTGATTCCGCTGGGTTCCATCGGCATGACGGTCACCGGCTTTGCGCTCGGACGCCATCCACTTGGCCTCCTTGGCTCGGCCATTCTGCTTGGGGCTTCTGGGCTTTTGGGCCGGCTTCTTCGCCGTGCCGGTCAATGCTCTGATTCAGCATCGCCCGGCGGAAGAAGACAAAGGCGGCATCATTGCAGCGGCGAATCTGCTGTCTTTTGTGGGAATCGCGTTTCCGTCCGGCGTCTACTACGTCTTTACCGCATTCATTCATCTCAATCCGCGCGGCGTCATCGTCGCCGCCTCGTTCATCACCGGCAGCCGGAACCATCTATGTCCTGATGCTCCTCCCCGAGTGGTTCGGCGCGCCTATTCTCTTCTTTGTCACCCATACCGTCTATCGCGTGAAGGTCCTGGGGCGCGATAACTTTCCGGATAAGTCCGGCGCCCTGCTGGTCTGCAATCACATGTCGTTTGTGGATGCCTTGCTGCTGATCGCGTCCACCGACAGGCCCATTCGATTTCTGATGTACAAGGGCATCTACGACATCAAGTTCGTCAAGCCCTTTGCAGCGCATGATGAAGGCGATTCCCATCTCCAGCGAGCAACGGCCGCGCGAGATGATTCGCTCGCTGCGCACCGCCAGCGATGCACTGCGCGAAGACGAAATCGTCTGCATCTTTGCCGAAGGACAGATCACGCGCACCGGGCAATTGCTGCCCTTTCGCCGAGGACTTGAACGCATCATGAAAGGTGTCGATGTGCCGATCATTCCCGTGAATCTGGATGGCGTCTGGGGCAGCATCTTCAGCTTTGAGCGCGGACGCTTTCTGTGGAAGATTCCCCGCGCATGTGCCATATCCGGTGACGGTCAGCTTCGGTACAGCCCATGCCGCCTACGTCCACGCGCGATCGAGGTACGCAAGTGCCGTGCAGGAGCTGCAGGCCGAGGCCTTCCAGCAGCGCAAACGGCGCATGAAGCCGCTCGACCTCGCCTTCATCTCCACTGCGCGGCGCTTCCCGCTGCGCTTCATGATGGCCGATGGCAAAACTCCCAAGGTCACGTTTGGCTCGGCGCTGACCAAAACCATTTATATCGCGCGCCGATTGCGGCACGCAAATCGGCGAGCAGCAGATGGTCGGTCTTTTGCTGCCGCCCTCGGTTGGCGGCGCGCTCACCAACATGCTCTTACTCTGCTTGGCCGCATTGCCGTGAATCTGAATTACACAGCCTCAAGCGAGGTGATCGCCTCCTGCGCCAGCCAGTGCGGCGTGGATGTCGTGCATCACCTCCAAAGCGTTTGTCGAGCGCTTCCCAAAGCTGCAGATTCCCGGGCGGACCATCTTTCTGGAAGACGCTCTTGGCAGCTCCGCGCGTCGGCGAAAAGCTGCTCGCGCTCGCATTCGCCTGGCTGACGCCGCGAATGGCTGCTGAGCAAGAGCTATGGCAGGCAACGCTTTGCGAGCGAAGGGCGGCATGGACGACCTGGCCACGGTGATTTTTTCCAGCGGCAGCACGGGCGACCCCAAGGGCGTCATGCTGACGCACTTCAATATCACGTCCAATATCCAGCAGGTTTCGCAGGTCTTCATGCTCGGCGGCCGAGACAAAGATTCTCGGCATCCTGCCGTTCTTTCACTCCTTTGGCTTCATGGCCGCGCTGTGGATGCCTGCCGTGATCGGCGTGGGCGTCGTCTACCATCCGAATCCGCTGGACACGCAGTTCGATCAGCGAGCTTGGTCGGCAAGTACAAAGTCACATTTCTGATTGCGACCCCAACCTTTCTCCAGGCGTACATGCGGCGTTGCTCGCCCGAAAGCTTCGGCAGCCTGCAATATGTGCTGATCGGGCGCCGAGAAGCTAGCCGGAGCGCGTTGCACTCGCATTTGAAGACACATTCGGCATTCGCCCTCTTGAAGGCTACGGCTGCACTGAGTGCTCGCCGGTGGTCACCGTGAATGGGCGCGACTTTCGCGCACCGGGCTTCCGGCAAATGGCAGCACGCCGTGGAAGATCGGCCATCCGTTGCCAGGTGTTTCGGTACGCATCGTGGATATCGCAACCGGCAAAGCCCGTTGCGCCGGGCTACCTCAGGCATGCTGCTGGTGAAAGGGCCCGAATGTGATGAAGGGTTATCTCGGCAAGCCCGAGAAGACCGCGGAAGTGCTGCACGATGGCTGGTACACCACAGGCGATGTAGCAGTGATGGAAGAAGACGGCTTCCTCACCATCACCGATCGACTTTCGCGCTTCAGCAAAATCGGCGGCGAGATGGTGCCGCACATCAAGATCGAGGACAAGCTACACGAGTTGGCCGGAGTCACCGAACAGGTGTTTGCAGTTACCGCTCTGCCCGACGAAAAGAAGGGCGAGCGCATCGTGATCCACACGCTTGCGCCGGAAAAGCTTGCTCCAGTCTTGGAGAAGCTGCCGCAATGCGATCTGCCGGCGCTTTGGAAACCGCGGCCAAATAGTTCTTCCACGTCGATGCATTGCCCGTTTTGGGCACAGGCAAGATCGATCTGCGCGGCGTCAAGGCTATCGCTGCATCCATGGCCTGATCCAGTCTCTAATCGTTTCATTCGGTTTTTGGGGTGCCTGAAATCCTGGGTGCCCCATCCATGCCAACAGCCTCATCCTTGGCATGGGCGGGAAACCACGAACCTCAACCCGAACTGACGTCTTCCAGAACTTATGCCGGCGAAGTCAAAGAGCCTGGTGATCACGTTACTCGGTGGTATACCGAATCTCAAGCCGGCGGATCTTGAAGCAGGAGTATGCAAGGACCACGGCGATCAGAATCAGCAGCCCTAGAGCCGCCTCCCACCCTGCGATCGGCTCCGTCTGCACTGTCAGCAAAGCAAAGATCCCTTCGCCGGGAACATTGATCGGCATGAGATGGCGCAGGTAGGACGCTACGCTGATCTTCTGCAACAGCGAGGGCAACACCGGATTGATTGCCTCCCATCCCAGCACGATCATGGCGGCAGGCGTGGGGTTGCGCAGAAGCATGCTTAAAAGCAGAAACACCGCTCCATAACCAAGACAAGCCAGAACGATAATCAGGAGATAGGCCTCGAGTTGGCAGAATCCGGGGCCGTTAAAAACATACTCCTGCCCGGCTGCGCCGAAGCCGACATACATCAGGGCAAAATCGGCGATCATCGCACTGCCAAACAGCAAGAAGGCGCTCAACGAACCCGCGGCAAACTTGGCCAGCAGAAGCATTTCGCGACGTACCGGCGCAAGCAGATAGAAGTGCAGGCTGCGCTCGATCATCTCGCCGCGAATGAGCCGCGAGAAAATGCCGAGGCAGCCAAAGAACACGCCCAGACGAATGTAGTAGAACTGCACGATGCCGGCCAGTACGTTGGTGTCGTCGCTCAACGCGAATGCCGGATGCAGCTCGAACAGTAAATGGATAGCAGAATCATGCCGTGGGCACGAACGCAAGAAAGTAGACCCACCTCGCCCTCCATGAGAACAGATTCCTTCTCAACTCAATGCGCACCAGCCGGCGTGCCTGCAGCCACCACAGGCCCCAAGGCTGACTGAGGAAGACTTCTCTGAACGCAGTCAATCGTTTGCTCGTCATGACGGGCTCCCATCCGAACCGATCAGGTACTGGTAGATGGCGCGGCGTGTCGTCGTCGGCGGGCGCAACCGCTTCAATTTTCACCAATCCCTCAACTGCAATCTGATTCAGCAGCCGGTAGAACTCGTCGATATCGGCAGTGCGCAAAAACACGCCTTTGCCGTCGCGCATGAAGCCTTGCCTCAACGCAATGGTTTGACGGTGAACATGCGGGACGCCAGCAGCTCCGGCTGGTCGCAACGAATGAGCACCTGCATGGGCTTGTCGCGCACCTCGTGCCGCACCTGGTGAATGTTTCCTTCGGCAACAATGTAGCCACCGGTGATGAGCACCACGCGATCGGAGATTCGGTCCACCTCATCCAGAATGTGGCTGGAGATCACCAGGTGCATTCCCTGGCGGCTCAATTCCTGGAATAGCGCAAGCGACTCGGCGCGGGCCATGGGATCAAGCCCGTTCAGCGGCTCATCGAGCACCAGCACCCGCGGATGATGCGCGATGGCCTGGGCAAGCCGGATCTTCTGGCGCATCCCCTTGCTGTAGCCTGCAATACGTGCGCGAAGCGGCATCGCCAAGCCGCACGCGCTCAATGGCTTCCGCCGGACAATCGGTAGGCGTCGCCTTCGCTCATTCCGTGCAGCAGCAGGCTATCGAGAAGAAACTCCCAGCCGGTGAGGCGGCGCGGAAACGAATCGAATTGGGTGCAGTAGCCAACCTGGCGAAAGAACTCTGTCGGCATTCGCCAGGCGTCAGTCCCAGTACCGAAACATTCCCGCTGGACGGCTGCACCAACCCGGTCATCAGATTCATCAGCGTGGTCTTGCCTGATCCGTTGGGGCCAACCAGCGTAGTGACTCCAGGCGGAATATTGAGCGATACGCGATTCACGCCCAGAACTTCGCCGTAGAACTTGGAAACATTTTCGAAGACGATGCGATCGTCCATGGCAGTCATCCTCGCACCACCTCGCGAGCGCGAATGCGCGCGTTCAGCATGACCACGCAAATGACGCATGCCAGTGTAAGCACAATCAGCAATTGCCATGGTGGGCAAGTGCAACTCGGCCGCGCATTACACTCCGGCGCGCCCAGTAGCCGCTGCCACAGTTGCGTCATCATTACCGGAACGTTGAGCAAGAATCCCCATTTGGTGCGCAGCACGCCAGCTGACGATGCCGCCAACTCCCGCTGGAACGAATACCACCGCGAAGATTGCGCCCGTGGCCACGACTCTCCACTTCACCCACGACGAAATGGCCAACCCAAGAATGGAAAGGAACACAATCCACAAAAGCGAACCTGCAAGCAGGCCACTTGCAATGCGAAGATTGCCGCCGAACCATGGCTGTGGCGAGGAATATCCCTGGTAAACAAACAAGAGAAGACAAGGTATCCAGGTAACCGAGCGACAGGACGCAAGACAGCGCGATGAATTTTCCCAGCACGTAACCGAAGCGGGAGATGGGATGACTCAGCAGAATGGGGAGGGCGTTGTCAGCCAGATCGAAGGACACCAGGCGGGGCGCGATCCAGGCGGCAATCACCAGCGCAATCCAGCATTGCGTTGCAAGCAGGTTCAGGAAGAATCCGGCGCCGATCTCGAGTGCGCTGAACTCCCTGCGCATGATGAGCGATCTCGCCAGCGGATTGTTGGCGAGATAAATGCCCACCATGAAGACGATGACAGGGCACATGGACAGCATGAACAGCCCACGGTGATTCGCGACGACCACGCCTCCGCAAGCGCGTATCGCACCACCACTACGACGCGCGACCAGAGCGGAGTCAGGGCGCCCGTGTAAGCGCGGTACTCGTGCTTATAGACGGACATGTTCCCTCCTCTCCGGCTCGGTCTCCATGGCGCGCATGAAGATGTCTTCCAGGGAGTCGCGCCGGCGATGAATGCGCCGGATCTGCATTCCGGTCTCGCGCCGCCATCACGTAAAGATCGCGGGCTTCGATGCGCTCGGGCATCACCAGCTTGATTCGCCCATCCGGGAAAGATGCGCACTCGCACCCCAGGCCGCGCAAGCTACTCGCAGAATTCGCTCCGTGGGGCCGACCGTTTCCAGTTCGATGAAGTTGCGGTGCGACCGGCGCTCCTCTTCGATGTTGCACAGCGCGGCGATGCGGCCATTTTTCAGGATCAGAACCTCATCGCAGGTCTGGTCGATGTCCCGCAGCAGATGCGAAGAGACCAGCAAATGGATGCTGCCTTCCTTGCGGATCTCCTGAATGAGTCTGGATCATGCGCTGGCGCGCCATGGGGTCGAGGCCGTTGGTCGGCTCATCGAGAATCAGCAATTTTGGACCGTGCGCCAATGCCTGCGCCAGCTTGATGAGCTGCTTCATGCCCAGCGAGTAAGTGCTGATCTTGCGGTAGCGCACTTCACCAAGCCCGACGTAAAACAGCGCCTCATGCGCTCGCTCCAGCGCCTCGCGCGCGGGCAGTCCGGCCAGCTCCGCCATGTAGCGCACGAATCGCACTCCGGTCATGTTGCCGATGAAGGAGTCGTTCTCCGGCATGTAGCCGACGCCCTGGCGGATTTGCGCCCGGTCGAGCCGCGTATCCATGCCAAATACTGTGCGAGCCCGCCGAAGGAACGTGAAATCCGAGCAGCGTATTGATCAGTGTGGATTTTCCGGCGCCGTTCGGGCCCAGCAGCCCGATGGCCTTGCCGCGCAGCTCGCCGGTCAGACCGTCAAGGACGATCCGGCCGCCGAGCCGCACCTCCAGTCCATCCAGCTCGATGACGCTCATGTCTTGAATTACGTGCTGGGCCGGCATTGTTCCGCGCCCGAACTTGTTTTGTCCTGAATCCAGAATGCGCCGAGTGTGAGGAAATCGAAACCGAACAGGCGGCTGTCGCTGGCCGCCTCAATGCGGCGTCCTTCCCCCACGCACAGATCACGGTCGGCCTGGAGTCCGCCGCCAGCTTTGCATCGCGTCTGCCGACTCTCCGCTGAATTGAGAAAGCAATGGCGTCAGCACCGGGCTCAGTTCTGATATGCAACCGCAGAGTAGTTCTCGTTCTGATCCTTTGGAAGCAAAGCCCGGAAGGTGCCGAACGCGCCAGCGAGTCCCCTGTCGAATGCGTTGCAGCGCATCCATCAACAGCGCCCGATTGGGAGCAACGATCATGTAGCCATCCGCAAACGTGTATTCCGCGACTATTGCCTGGTGGTCGTATTTGCACTCTGTAAAACGCTGCCCGCCCGCCTTGCTCGCATTCAATCGACGCGTGCGCCCCTTTGTCCTGCGCCTGTGTTGCGAATCGCCTGTCAATCCGCTCCAGCGTCTGCTCCAGCCGCTCTGGGTCGCGAACCTCAATCACGGCCTTCCATGCAGGCGTCGGCAGCACCGGCCCATCCAGGGCCAACAGGTTCTCCGCCCAGGTTCGCCGCCAGATCGTCGCGGAATGATCTGCAACTTTGTCCTGCGTCGCTCAACTTATCCTTCCGTCTTTGTCCTCGGCCATCTTCATCAGGTCATCCGCAATGGCCTTCGGATCCTTTGAAAGCATCGCCACGACGACGGCGCATTGGGCGTCACAAATTCGAGCGAGCCCATTGGTGCGGGCGCCCAGCCACGAAGCCACCCCTTGCCGCGGCCGGAAAATTGCAGATTCAGGCGATTTTCCGGAGTTCCATTCGACTC
>CAWKNV010000005.1:0-1003965 GCA_963851155.1 uncultured Acidobacteriaceae bacterium | reverse complement strand
CGCCGAAACGCACTCCGAAGCCGGGAGTAGCCTAATCGATCTGATTCTTTTATTCGGGCGGCGCAGCCCAGGTGAAGAATTGCCGAACTCCTCAGAGGATCGTACTTGATATCCCGCCTCGTGGAACAAGCGTTCCAGCGGTTTGTACGTTAATTCCCCATTCACTCTGTGGTTGCTCTCGATGGCGAAGTGGATGGGATGTACCTTGAGAAACGAGCGGGATGCAGCGATTACATCCGCCTCTGCACCCTCGATGTCCATTTTGACGAAGTGCGGAATGTCGCCGAATTCCTCGCAAGCATCGGATAGACTCATTGTTTCAACCTGCCTGGATGTCTCCCTGTCGGTGTATACGAGATAATCGCTCAGTCCCGCGCTCATCGAACCGTCCATGTTGAACGTGGCCACTCCCGTTTCTCCGGATAGAGCCTTCTTCACTGGAACTATGTTCTCGAGCTTGTGTCGTTCGATGTTTCTCATCAGGAACTCGAAATTGATTTCGTCCGGCTCGAACGCGTAGACCTTTCCCGACGGCCCGACCATCTCCGAGAAAAAGTACGTACTAGCCCCGGCGTGCGCGCCGACATCCCACACGACTTCTCTTCTGCCCGGCTTGTGCCAGTGCGTGTAGGCCTCCATCACATCATCTTCCGGTACAGAGGGAAAATGGAATTCCACTCCATTTCTTTTGTACCGGTGCAACCCCGGACCTGAGAAGTCGAGACTCTCTCGCGCCCCTTCCGATTTGGACTCAGTTGTGTTGAAGTAGAAGTCGAAATTCTCAATCATGAATGGAACCTGTACATATTGAGACTTCGCCAGTTTCATGACCTGAGTCGACTTTAAGATTTCTATCTTGCCTTCAGTAAACAGCAAGCGAAAGCCCCGACGGCGTGCGTGAAACCGCAATGCACTCTGGACGAGTGGATTGCCAGGGCCAAGACGAACTAGACGGTCTTTGAGAAACTGCAGCATCGTGGCTAACCTCCCTCCGACAAATGGATAACCCTAGATGCTATTTCTGGCCAAGACACCAGACGATGCCCTCGTTGCCTGCCGTGGCGATCAGGGGATAGAAGCCGGATGCAATGACTTCTCCGCCACACTTGTCCATAAGTGTGCTAAGAGATCGTTCCGCGTAGTAGTTAATGTGCTCGTGCATCATAAAGAGGGTTGCGGGCTGCAAAAGATGTACGGCGTTGCTCGGCTTGGAGGCGATCATGAGCGGGATCTGGGCGATGCGCCGCAGAATTCTTTTCCAGCCGAGTACATTTTCGCAGGGACTTTCGAGGAAGACGAGTCCGCCGGGCGGAGCGGCCTCGATGATCTGGCTGACCAGCTGGCGCGGGAAGCCGACGTGCTCCAGGACGTTGCTGTTGATGATGAGGTCGGGCCGGCACGATGCGGGATCGGAGACGGACGCTACCCCGGGAGCGGGAGCAGCGCCGGAGATGTCGTAAAGGAAGAGTTCGGCATCGCCAAAGAGGCCGAGCATCAGGTCCCCGTGGTCGCCGCCGTGGTCAAGGACCCGGCGGATGGTTCTGCCTCGAAGAAGCTCCTGGAAGATCGGCGCGAGCTTAGCGCGACGCGACTCGTAGTGGGCCGGCGAGGCGAGATCGGCGTTGAATTTCTCGGTGTACCACGGCTCGGAGGAGCGCCGCATCCGGAAGTACTCGTCGGAGCGGTAGCCGACGTATTCGCGAGCCAGCTCGGCATCTTCGGGTCGCGGGTTATAGAAGATGAATCCGCAGGAATTGCAAGCAACAAGATTCACGCAGAAAGGTTTCTTCTTCCAGATCCGCTCGGCGAGGAATGGCGCGACCAATGCCCGCTTAATCACGCGGAGGAGGCCGTCGCAGATCACGCATTGTGATACTTCGATCACTCGATGTCACCTGTTCTCATCTAAAACCGTGGTCGTATGCGGCAGTTGGTTTACATAAGTATCCAGCAGAAGAGACACCGTAAGGGAGACGGTTCATTGACCTTGTTGGTACGACCGTAACGGAGGTCATTGTTCTTCCACTGACTTCGGCGACCGTAGCTCGTAATTGAAACTCTGAGGGGTTGCAGGGGAGGTAACGACGTAGTGAGCCTCTACATAGTCGCAGAGCGGCTTCAAGATGCTCTGGCGGTTCACTGCAGCGGCAGTATACGGAGCCAGCAGGAGATAGCCGATGACCTTCTTCCTCATCTGTTCATCGACCTGGCAACCGCCTTCAAAGTCAGGTGGAAGCAACAGGTCCCTCCCGGGGTGCCGGGCAAGTTCGCTTACCTTTCTGCGAACCGCGTCCTCGCCGCCGACATCCATCATGCCGTCGAAGTATCCGTAGTCGATCTGTGGGGAGAAATAGAAGCCGGTTGCGCGGGGCAGAAATCCAAGGGGAGCTTCGAGCATTGCGCCGGGCCGCCATCGATTTCCGGCCTGGAAAGAGCGCATAGAGATCGGCCTTTGCCGGAAAGGCAGGCAGGTTTGGCGCGTTGCGAAGCGTCAGAACCATGATCATGATGGTGAAGTACACAACGATCAGGACGCACGCGGCAACCGCCGCACGATACAGCTTCCATGCCCGGACGGATTTCGATGCATAGAAGCCGGCGGGGATAATGAATCCCGCGCCGCCTGCAAGGATGTGTCCCGCGTCGCAACGGCCCAGAGCCGAGGCCGTCATGGGAAGGGCGAAGACGATGAGGACGATGGTGTTGTCCCGCATATCGGGCTGCAGGATCCTGCGCACCACGTAGCAGGCACACACAAAAAACGACGACGAAAAATATCAGCGTGGCGGGAGCAAGGGTGATGGGAAAGCTGATCGCTCCGCGCCCTGCCATGCGCACGCCGTCAAACGCATGAAGCTCGAAAGCCGCAGAAGAGAACCGAATGCCAGCGCAAGCAAGGTGAACAGATAAGGAACGAGCTTCATTCCCTCGAGCCGGACCAGATTGGCGGGGCAAAACACCATGGCGCACGAAAAGGCGAAGGCAATCGCCATTTCAGGAGAAATGAGAATGATGGTGGCGGTGGACAGCACCGTAAGTGCGGCGACGCTTGCATGTTTACGCGCGGCCCGGAACTGCGCCGCCTGACGTTGTAGACCAGCAAGAGGCAACAGAGCGGAAAAAAGCCGCGCAGCAGGGTGGAACTCAATCCCATGTAGACGGTAACAAACGACTGCGGGAACGCAATAGAGGACGAAGATTGCCGTCTTGTGGGTGCTGGGAAAGTCCACCAGGTTGATGACGCCGAAAAGCAGCGCCACGCCTGCGAGCGATGCGATAGTCCAGAAGAGGAAGTAGGAGTCAGGAATGCTGAGATGGAGCCAGCGGGAGAGCCACGCGGGGACATATAAAAGGCCGCTCCCATAAATCCACTCAAAATCGCGATAGGGGACTTTGCCGAGTGAGACCAGCCAGATGCGATGAATTTCGTATTGCGAGTCGCCGAACGAACCGTAGCGACCCACGCGCATGTAGACAGCCGCACAGGCGGCGAGTTCGATTCCCAGGCTGATCCACAGGGCTCTTCAGCGGGCATCCCCGGAGACTTGCCGCTTGAGGAGAAGTCGATGTTAAGACCGCGCGTCCAAAAGGCGGCGATGGACAGCAAGAGGAGAACAAGGAGTTCCCCAACGGTGTTGTTGTAGCCGAAGACGTAGGAGTCTGACCCTGTTGGGGCGACAGGAAACAAATAGGGAATGTAGAGGATGGCGAGCAGGGACAAGGCAAAGTAGAGGGCGAGAAGACCGTTCCCCGGCGGCCGCAGGAAACGAAACCTGAATGGATCCTGTTCCTCGATGAGGGCCTTCATGCTTTTGGAATTCCCTGATTCGGATGAATAGCGTGATGTGGGTACTTTAGCATTAATGTCGGCAGTCGAGGGCCCGAAACTCGGGGTCGGCGACAGCAACGTTCAGTGTCCAGACCCAGCTCGCGCGGTCGTTGTCTCCTGGCAGAGCTTCATCCTTCGCGCCTTTCAAGGCTTCGGCTTCCATAGCTCATATTGGAAATTCTCGGCACTCGCCGGAACTTGCAGAGTGTAGTGGCTGATAACGTAGTCGCAAAGGGGCTTGCGAACGCTCTCGCGGTGCACTGCTTTCGCCGTGTATGGAAAGTCAAAAAGTAAGCCGATGAAGATTCTTAGGTTCCGATCATGGACTTCACACGACCGAAACGCCCCAGGCGGAAGCAAGATGCTCCTTTGTGGATGCTCTTGGAGTTCGCTGATCTTCCGCTGGTAGGCGGGTGGAGTGCTCACGTCGACCAGATTTTCGTAATACCCGTAGTCGATTTGAGGAGAAAAATAGAAACCGGATGCCTCCGGTCGGTACCCAAACGGTGCTTCCAAAAACCCTGCAGCGTTGGAGCGCGGACCCTCTGGATAAAGGGATGCGGGGGCGGCGTTCTGGGGAAAGACAGGGAGGGAACCGAATGCAAAGATATGAGATTGCATCTGAATGCCTCTCAAGGGACCTACAGTTAAGAAGCAAGCGACAAATCCAGCGCAGTATAGCTTCCACATTCGCCCGGACGTGGACGCGTAAAAGAAGACTGCGATAAAGAAGCCGACGCCATTCAACAGAATGTGACCAGGATCGCATCGACCAAGCGCCGCGACGGTCATTGGCACGGAAAATGCAATTAATGCAATCGTGTTGTCCCGGATATCTGCTCGGAAAGCACGTTGCACGACGTAACACGCGCAGATAAAAACCGCGCAAAAATAAAACAGAGTGGCCGGGGCAACAATTATCGGGAAGCTATCGGTCCCTTGACCTTTCGAAACGATGCTATCAAGTATTCGGAGCTTCATTGCACACACAAATAGAACGAGCAATGAAACTGTCATTCCAAGGTGCACGAGCAGCTTCTCGCGCCTTCGTAGTGCTTGCCTTCGTGGATATAGGACAACAAGACATGCAAAAGCGTGTGCAATCGCTACTTCGGGTGAAATAAGCAAAAGCACGGCAGTGAAAACAAGTGCCAATACTCCTGCGTTGACCTTCGCTCGAGTTGTTCCCTCTACTGCGCCAACCTTGTCGATCATCAGAATGAAATACGTGGGACAAAGAAATCGAAGCCATGTGTAATGAACACCCATATTGACGACGCCAGTTAAAGCACAAATGCTGAAGCAAATGAATATGAACGTCTTGTGTCCGCTGGTAAAATCAATCAGGTTAATGGTTGCGTAAAGCAGCACGATTCCAGCTAAAGACGCGAGAGCCCAGAATAAAAAGTAGCTTTGAGGAATACTGAGATGCGTGACGTCAGACAGCCATTTCGGTAGATAGAGAAGGCCGCTACCGTAACTCCATTCAAAGTCGATGAAGGGATGCTTGCCCTGAGAAAGGAGCCACGTCCTGCTCAGGTCGTATTCAGCTTCTGAAAAGGCCCCATAGCGACCGGTGCTCAGATACATCCCAGCGCAAGCAGCCGACTCGACTGCCAGGCTCATCCACAAGTATTTCCGCGGAATCTTGGGAGACATCCCCGTCGCTGAAAAGTTGAAATTGAGGCCTTTCGTCCATATTGCGCCGATCGAAGCCAGCAGCAACAAAAGAACGACCCCAACGGTGTTGTTGTAGCCAAAGATGTAGGATTCCGAGGTTGAAGGACGCACCGGGAAAAAGTAAGGAATGTAAAAAATGGCGAACAACGCAAGGGTAAAATAGGCTGCGATCAGACCTTTTCCCGGCGACTTCAGTGCGGGGAAGCGAACGGAAGCACGATCTCCAGAAACAGTTTCCATCGAGTGATATTCTCGCAATCCAGCTCAAATGACGACACTTATCGAAAGTTTACCTTTGTCGAAGGCCATCAGGCACACAGGATTCGGGATCAGCATCCACCTTCTCATCGGCAGTCGAGGGCCCGAAACTCGGGGTCGGCGACAGCAGCGTTCAGTGTCCAGACCCAGCTCGCACGGTCGTTCCAGACGGGGTCGTAGATATTCGCGATGAGATAGTCGATGTGGTAGGTACGGCAGACGTCCCGTGCCGTATCGGCGGTGGCGTGCTTGAAGAGCGGCGGAATGGCGGCAATCATGGCCGGGCAGCCGGAGGGATCTCCGCCAAGCTCGGAACCGCACCAGAGCTGGTCTGAGGTGATGGCGGCCTGGTGGTTGATGTTGGCGAGGTCGATGTTTGTCCAGAATGTGTCAGGAGAAGTGGGATCGAACTGCACAATTGCGGTGCGCGCGATTTTGGTGTTCGCCTGAGCATAGCCGAGGGCGGAAATGTACGCCTTATGGGGGAGAGTGCCGTTTCGCACATCGGGTAGAGCGAAGATTCCGAAACGAAGGATAGCGGCAATATAAACGGTGCTGAGCGCACCCAGAAACATGCAGACCCTGGCACTCGATGTGAGCCAGAGCGGAGCCTGGATGCCCTCTGGATCGCGAACAAGCGCCGCGCTTCTGTGCTTTTCGCGACTCCAGCCAATTACGAGGTCCGACGCCAGCAGGAGAAGGGGGAGCTCCACAAACAGGCCGCCGTGAATGCCGAAGTCGTTTATCGTCAAAACCTCTGAACGGATAAAAGAGATGAAGGGAAACGTCGCAAATGCGAGGAACAGCAGCGCTCTCTGCGCGGAATTCAGGGGCTTCCCAGCCCGCCAGCGAGGGACAACGTAAGCAACGATCACCAAGGAGTAGAAGCCTAACTCCAGGGTATATCCGGGGATCATCAAGATGAGTTTGGCGAAAGCCCGTGCGGTGGCCGGATGCGCATTTGCAATGTTCCGGAAAATGGGAAGTGCCAGCAAGGCGATCGGAGAGATTGTTTCGCGAATTGCAAAACCAAAAACGTGTCCGCCCTGTAATTTGGACGATCCCTGTGTCAATTCCTGTAAATAGGGGATGAGCAGGACAGCGGCCAGTACGCCGCCCGCCGCCAGATACAAAACCGGCTTCGGTTCGCGTTCCACGGCGAGCTGCCATATCGCCCAGGCAAGCATGATCAGAAAGAAAGCAAAGGCAACATAAATGGACAGCCCGAACGCGCTGGCAAAGGATGCCCCAATCATGACTGCAGACCCAAACTGCAGCCCGCGACGATGCTCCTTAGCCATCCAAGCCAGCAGGAATGCCAGCATGCAACAAACCATGCTCGCGACATGGTGCGGATAGAAGTAGAAATTGTCGATCCAACTCGTAATCTGGCCTTCGGGCCATACCTCGATGCCCGGAGGCGATTTGTGCACGATGAAGATATCCCACACATCGACGACAATGTAGGGTCCGGTGACCGCCAGAAGGCCACAGGACAGCAGAAACTGCTTACGCAGCCGAGCGCCCACCTGGAGGAAGTGTTTGAGATAGAGTCCAACAAGAGCTGCCAAGCCGAACCCGGACCAGGCGCAGCTGGCGATCACAATGACGCGTACGGGGAATTGGGTAATCCGCGCGATCACGGCACAGTCAGCGAGCCAGAAATAGTAATAACGCAAATTGGCTGCATGTTCGAAAAAGTAGAGGGGATTATGAGGCGGTAGTCCCGTCCGGAGGACAGCATCGGCCCAGTTGACCCGCGTGCCGTGATCGAAAAAAGTCAGACTCAGAAACAATTGCTGGCCACGTTGAAGGTCGATCAACGACAGAATCGAAAGAGCGGTCCACGCGCATGCCAGCGCAATTCCAAAGCCACCCAGAGGATGAAAGCCCGAGGGCCGCTTCGCACCGGTCCCGTGCAGTTGGAACCATTCCCAACCGATACATCCGAGGAAGACCACACCGCAGAGACTGAGAGAGACGGCTGCTGTGGTGAGCGAGAAGAATCGACTAACGAGAACTGAGAAGATCGTCGAGATCCCGATGGATAACGGAATGCTCCAGAAAAGGCGCTCTATCAATGTTCGCTGGCGGAAGGCCTGCAGATTGGTGAACCAGGCGGCGACGTATCCGGGGAAGAATGTCACGGGAGCAAATGCCGGAATTGCGATCAAGCTCTCGACGAGTTGTGCGGCCGTGATTGACTGGAGAATCGAGATGTTGTCCTCCTGCTCTGGATGCGAGTCCTTCCGTTCCCGCGAGACTCTAGGCGAGCGAACCGGGCCGTCTGTTCGCTAACGGCAATCGAGCGCTCGAAATTCCGGATCCTCGACAACGGGCTTGAGCGTCCAAACCCAGCTGTGCTTTTGTTTCCATACGGGATCGTAAATGGTGGCGACAAGGTACTGAATTCCGAAGCGGCGACAGGTTGAGCGGGCTTGTTCGTCGGTAGAGTCCATAAAGAGGACGTCAAGGGCTGAGGCCATAGCCGCACAACCGGTTGGATCTCCCCCCAGTTCAGAACCGCACCACGGCTTGTCCCCCGCAATCGCCACCTGGCGATTAATAGCCACGAGGTTCACAAGTCCCCAGAACTCGTTCGGAAGAGAGGGGTTGAATTGCACGATCGAAGAGCGTGGGATAGCCGCGTCCAATTGAGCATATCCAATGGATGAGATGTAGGCATCGTGCGAGAGATTGCCGGCTATTGGATCGTGAACGACGCGCTTGTGAGCAGCCTCCACCATGGGGACGGTGAACCGGAACATCACCGCATAGTAAGCGGTGGTGAGCACCCCGAAGATGCAAGCCAGAGCAAGGATCGGGCGCAGCCAGGACGGCGCTGATGCAGGCGCCAGCGACCTGTTCTCAGCCAACTTCTGGTTCGATTCCCGGCCCTGCCAGCTCATCACGACTTCTGAGGCCAGAAGAAGCAAAGAGAATTGCATCAACAGAGCTCCCCGAAAGCCGAAGTCATTGTAGGAAATCACAGAGGATCGGATGAGAGACGTAATGACGAGTGAAGTCGCAGCGATGAAGATAAGCGTGCGGCGAGCGGGAGTGAGTTGCGCGCGAAAACGAAGGGCAGGAAGCAGGTAAAGGAGAAACACGCCGAAGAAGAACCCCAGCTCGACGGCCAGGCCCGGAGCGAGGAGCAGAAGTTTGGCGAGGTTTTTCGCCGCCGCTGGATGAGATAAGGCGATGGACTGGAACAGCCCCGATGAGAGGAGCCGGTCGGGAGGAACGGTCTCGCGGACGGCAAAACCAAAGGGGGAGGCGCCGTGTATTCCCGATGATGAACCGGCCAGTTGCCTTAGGTAGGGAATGAGGAGAAGGCCAGCGCCCAAACCTCCTGCCGCCAGCATCATCGAAGAACGAAAACTCCGCTGGAATATGAACTGCCATAATCCCCAGGTCAACATCACCAAAGCAAATGCAAATGTAACGTAGAGCGAGAGGCCGAAAGCGCTGGCCAATGCAAAGGCGATGAGCGTCACGATAGGGGCAAGGCGCCCCTTTCCATCCTCGTTTCCCATCCATGCCAAGAGAAAAGCGAACATGCAGCACACAAGGCTGACAACGTGATGCGGGGCGAATAGGAGCGTTACGAACCAACTGTCGATTTGACCAATGAACCATGCACGTGGATGGCTGAAGATCGGGATTCGCCAATGAATATAATTCCAGACGTGGACGATGATATCGAGTCCGCTAACCATCAGCAGCGAAATGGCCACAATGAAATGCCGGCGCAATTTCTCCCTGACGCCGAGAAAGTGCTTGAGGTAGAGACCGATGAGGGCTGCCAGGCCAAATCCCGACCACACGCAGCTGGCCATAAGTGCAGTACGAGCGGAAACATGCGCCATGAGAGCCACTACCGCGCAGATCACGTACCAGAAATAGTAGTTGCGCATTGCGCTCGCGTGTTGGTACCAGTAGTACGGATTGGCCGGTGGAACGCCGGTGCGCAGGATGCTTTCAGTCCAGCTGACCCTCGCCCCTTGATCGTAGATGGTGAGGCTCATGAAAAGCTGGTGGTGATATTCGAAGTCAACGAGGGCCAGGACGGCAACTACGATCCAGAGAGCAGCCAGGACGCTAGCGGAGCCACCCAGCGGCTGCCAGCCTGCGACCAGGTTCACGCTTTTCCGGTGGAGTCTTCGGCTCTCCCATACAAGAAGGACCAGCCAAAGGGCTGCGCCAACCTCGAACACCCGCACCACGGCGATGAGGGAAAAGGCCCACGCGATCAACACCGATGAGATTGTTGAAACAGCATACGATGCCGGGATACTCCACAATATCCGCTCAACGAACGAACGGGAGCGAAAGCGATAAAGGTCAGTGAGCCAGCAGACAAGGTAGCCTGGGCACACAGCGACAGGAAGAAAAGCCGCAATGGCCAGCAAAACGTCGCGGATCTCAGTCACAGCGATGTTGGGAGTTCCGGAAATCTCAATCTCCTTGCCACATAATTCGCTTCGCCTGAGGATTGGCCTCTATTTTCATGGTTGAGAACGGGGAACTGCGAATTCGATTTGACACGGTAACCTGCTCAGGCACTGCTTCAAAGCCTCGAGTTTCCTGATCGCGCAAAGAGTGCTTCGCTAAAACCCAGAGGTAGAAGACCGCCATCAAGAGCAAAACAAGCGGAGCTGGACGCGTAAAGACGACGGTTATCAGGCGGCTTGCGAACGTAGGCTGCGGCACCAGGATGCCGCGCGTAAGCAGGATGCGAATGCCCGTGAAGATATCCCCGTTGACGACAAATCCCGCGGCGGTAACGAGCATGGCCAGCCAGCTGGGCGCTCCCCTTCTGGCCCAGAGCATGGCACATGCTGGGATCGTGAGCAGGATGAGTTTCGCGTCGTGCTGCATATGATATGTGGGAAGCATCGAGAGCGGCGCAGCGGCCGCAAGCGCCAGAGAAACTCCAATCGGGGTGGGCCGGGTGCGTGCTGTCAAGACTACCCAAATGAGTATCAGCACAATGCCGATGGCGTACGCGATCAGGTTATAAGTCGAGGGATTCGTAAAAAAGATGCCGACAACCGACTGAAGTTGCACCAGCGAATCCATGTTGCGCCCGGTCATACCGGTTGCCGCAGGATCAACAATGCTGCCGACGCCGGAAAAAAACGCCATGTTAGCTTGAAGTTCCTGCAGCCAATGCGAAGAAACGTAAGTGACCCAGAGAACGACCGGAAGGCTCAGGATTACAACGGTGAATAGAGCCTGTAACGCACGTTTGCGGAAGGTGCCTCCCACGAGAAGAAGGCACAACCACACCAGACCTGAATCATTGGGCTTGAGCGCAAGGCTCAGAGCAAGGCAGAGCACGCCGAGCACAACAAGACGCTCACGATAGAAGCACCAGACCGCGATCACGCAGGAACCAACGGCTATCGCTGCTGCGTTGCCAACCATGAACAGCCAGAAGCTGTTCATCAGAGCGAACCCTGCCAGAGAACCAGAGAGCCGGGGAGCAAGGTCGCCTGACATTTCACATACGAGAAGCGAAGCGAGAACAAGACATCCCGTCAGAAAAACGCTCCAAAGGAGTTTTCCGGCGGCGAACCCGAGGAGGGCGAACGGAAGGGTAACAATCAGAGCCGTAGGCGGATAGAAGAACCGGGTCTTGACCTGGCGGTCCAAAATCGGTTCGTTGGGTCGCTCTCGACCTTCGTCCTGGTAGACGCGAAGAACATCCCTTTCGCTATAGGGATCGCCATGCTGGAGCAGGCATCGAGCAGGGTAATAGACGACCTTGAAATCACCCATTGCGATCAGGGAAACGTGCCGCCATGCAATGCCGACGGCAAGAAATACCATCATGCCCAGCAACACCAGGATCAGTCCATCGAGCCGTCCTCTGTTCATGTGCAAGTTCCGTTCTATATCTGAGCAAGTTTGATTTCCTGGTACCGACAATGGTACTGAGTCTGTCATGAGACGGTTATCTCGGAGGTGAAATTGTTTGTCGAGCCTGCCGAGGGGCTGACTTCAACACCGCGGGATTTCTGCCGCACAAAGGCCCATAAGAAGAAGATGGAAGTAGCCAACAAGATGAGCGGAGTTGGGTTCCAGAGCAAAACTGTGATGAGCTTTCCAAAGAAACTGTCAGCCGACAGCGGTAGTCGCCCAGCGAACAAGGCGAGTATTGCCAATGGAAAGTCCCCCGTCGCAGAGATCGCCGAGCCCGAAACCAGGAGGGCGGCCCACCGAACCACACCTCCCTCCGCCCACAGCATAGCGAAACCGGGAACCGTTAGCAGAAGGAGTTTGGCATCGTATGGCCGATGATAGCTAGGCAGCATTGAAAGCGCTGCTATGCCCGCGAACACGAACCAGATCCCGGCAGAACTCCGGCGCGAACGCAAAACAACGAGTGCCCACGCAAAGAAGAGTATGCCGCACACGAGAAAGCTCATTGCATTATAGAAATGCGGATCGTCTCTGAAGACGCTGATCGCTGCCTGTAAATCGATCGCGCGAATGACCCCGTGGCCCGTAAACGAAGAAGGCCCCGGATCGTTGATTCCACCTCGCTGTGAAAACCACAGCAGGTTGGAGTGGAGCGCCTGTATCCAATGCGGCGAGATCCGTGTCGTCCATAAAAGGATGGGCAAGGTAAACGCCACGTACACAGCGACAGCACGCAGCGCACACCGCCTAAGTGTTCCGCCCGCAAGCAGTAGATACAACCAGACGAAACCAGCGTCGTGAGGCTTGAGGGCGAGGCTGATCGCCAGACAGATGACCCCTGCCGGAATAAATCTTTCGTTCACAAAGCACCAGACGGCTATAACGCACAAACCGACGGTAACACCGGCCGGATTGCCGATGGCAAGGACCATCCCGCTGTTGGCGAGGAGGAACCCCAAGAGCACGCCGGACGCCAGAGGTGCGTCATTGAGACCGAAGCTCCACATCAGAAATCCGGCAAGAGTCAGGCTTGCCGCGGTCACGGTCATCCATAGGACGTGCGCCGGCCCAACGGGAAGGAGCGCGAAGGGGGCTGTAAAGAGGAATGCGGTCGGCAAATAAACGTAGCGAGTAACAACTGACCGGCTGCTGTCAGAAACGGCAAGGTGCACGTGTTCCTGCTCGTCGTACATTCGAAAAACGTCGCCTTCGGCATATGGGTCACATCCCCGTTGGACAAGGCAGCGCGCGCTGTAATAAGAAGCTTTGAAATCTCCAGCCAGCCCCGGCGCGTGAATCTCAAAGACAAACCCGAAGAAGATGAAGAGAGCCGTTCCGATAAGGAGGACGGAAACGCCGCTCAACCGCGATCTCTTCATGGTTATCCATCCTTCAGCGAGCCGATGCAATGACTCTCAAATCCCTGCCGTTCTTGTCAATCGATAGGACCCACCCGTGACAGAGGATACGGGATGATCAGGCGTCTTCTTCAATGTTCCGGTTTCCGTTCTAACCGCCTGCCGGACGTACATCCACGTGTAAAAAATGGCCGTGCAGAGCAAAATGAGCGGGGCTGGACGCAGCAGCCAGATCGTAAGCACCTTGGCGGTCAGTCCCATTTGAAGCACGTTGATATTCCGCGTAAGAATCGAGATGATCGCGAGCGGAATGTCTCCTGTCAATGTCACGGACAAAGTGGTCAACACAACGGCGGCCCGCGCGAGCCAACCCCCACCCGCCCAAAGCATGGCGCAGGCTGGGACCGCAAGGAGCAAGAGCTTGGCATCATAAGGCCGGTGATAGCTTGGGAGCATCGAGAGTGCAGCAATCGAGGCCAGTCCGCACCAGATACTTGCCTGTGCATCCGACCTGCGGAGCATGGTGATCAGCAAAATGGCCAGAATCGATGCGCTGATAGCCAACGCCACGGGATTGTAGAAACGCGGTTCGTCGCGAAACACGCTGGCAACCGTTTGCAGGTCGATGATCACGTCAGCGCTGCCACGTCGACTGATCGAATGAGGACCGGGGTCGCTGATATCGCCCGGTGCAGATGTCTCCGCCAGATTCGCGGTCAGTTCCCGGGGCCAATGGGGGGCAACGTTTGAAACCCACAGGAGCGCCGGAACAGCCAGCAGACTTGTGATTGCCAGGGCCTCCAGAGCGCGTTTCCGCAATGTACCTCCCGCGACGACCAGAAAGAGCCACGCCAGGCCGGCGTCATGCGGCTTGAGAGCCAGGCTGACGCCAAGGCCTATAACGCCGAGCCACTCATACCTTTTCTTGACGAAGCACCAGACGGCAATTACGCAAAGGCTCACTGCGATTCCCGCGGTATTGCCCACAGCGAAAAGTATCTCGCTGTTCGCGAGCAGGATGCAGATGAGGAGGAGGGAAATGCGGGGCGCGTATATTCTCGCCAAATCGTGCACCAGAAACGCCGCGATCGTGAGACTGACCGAAATCAACGCGAGCCAAAGCACATGCGATGCTCCCCAGGGGAGTGTCGCGAGCGAAGCCACCAGAAAGAGCGTGGTGGGAAGATTTACGCACACTGAGACTGCGCGAACGAAGAGGAACTTTTTGAACGGATCGGAGGGGAACTCCCCACTCTCAGCCGCGTAGACACGAAGGAACTCGCCGGCCCGATAAGGGTCGCGGCGATCAATCAGGCAGCGAGCGCCGTAATAGACAGCTCTATAGTTCTCGGTTCCACCCGGAGAATTCCGATCGACAAGAACGCCCAACAGGATCGAAATCCCGCTGCTCAACAGGATCAGGAACACACTCATCGTGCGTATGTTTGGCATATCCTGTTTCGCCTTCAATCCTTCACGGATGATTCCCGGCAACATAGAATTGTTGCCCAACCGTTCGACCGTTGGCGTCAAATCGCGCCAGGTGCATCACGCCGAACCTGTGCAGCACAAAGGTGAGCGTAGTGGCCAGAACGCCCAAACCATACTGCATGCTGCGCTTGAAATTGATCGAAGACGCTTCCTCAAAGTACTTCGTCGGGCAAGAGATCTCGCCGATTCGGAAGCCGAACATCACGGCCTGGGCGATCATCTGGTTGTCGAAGACAAAGTCGTCGGAGTTTTCGAGAATCGGGAGCGTCTCAAGCAGTTTGCGCGAAAATGCGCGGAAACCGGTATGGTACTCGGACAATTTCACGCCCAAGAACAGGTTCTGGAATGCCGTGAGAAATCGGTTTGAAATGTACTTGTAAATAGGCATTCCGCCGCGTAATGCTCCGCCGCCAAGAATGCGCGAAGCGAGGACCATATCGTAGACGCCGCTGGAGATCATGCCAGCCATGGCAGGAACCAGTAGCGGCGTGTACTGGTAGTCAGGATGAACCATTACAACAATGTCCGCACCCGCAGCCAGCGCTTCGCGATAACAGGTTTGCTGGTTGCGGCCGTATCCGTAGTTTGAATCATGGACAAACGTTTGTACGCCAAGCTGGCGGGAAAGCGCCACGGTCCGGTCCGAGCTCGAGTCATCAACAAGGATCTTGATGTCGACCAGATCCGATAGCTCGCGTACAGTCATTTCCAACGTTTTTTCGGCGTTGAATGCTGGCATGACAACCGCGATGCGTTTTCCATTGATCATCGTTTTGAGACCATACCGCTAAGCTCTATTTTCACATCTTTGCCTGCGCTGCGGATTCACCTGAAGGCACCGCAGTAACCTTCCCTGCTATTGGGTACGGAGTCACTTCCGCCGTGGGTGCATCGGGCCGAACCAACCAAGCTTTTCGGCTCTTGTAGTACTGAAGGAGTTCCTGATTATCGGCATCACCCATATCGCGAGCCCAGATTACCTTGGACTGATCGATGTCCGCGGCATTGAACACCCATTCATCCAGGGTGTCGTGGCCCGGGGCGTACCGAACGATGGCTATCTGCCTTCCGGGAATCTGCTCAAGTCGGTCTTCCACAATGGAGCGCTGCGTGACGAAGTGATCGGGGCCAAACCAATTGAGAATCCAGGTCGCCACCGGTCGCTTGGGGACCGGGAAATCCAGTTGCTTGTTGAAGGGCCTCACGCAAACCATCAAAACGCAAGCAGCAACGGAATACCGGGTCAATGCCATTCCCACATCCAGTCCGCCCGGTTTCCAAAGGCGCAAATGGCGCATCGCCTGCAATCCCACCGCGTAAAATGCCGATGTAAACGGCGCAAGGTAATGCGGGAAGAGGTATATCTCAATCGTCATACCAGCGGCCAAGAAGAGCAGACAGACGACAAGTAAACGGATGCGGCGGTCACGTATGGCCCACGGAATCATGAACAACGGCGGGATCAGGGCTAAGCCAGAGAAAAAGTACACGCCTCGAATGGCTTTGATCAGCGTAATCTCCGGGAACCCTACAATGGAATGGACGCGGTAGTAGTCGAGCGCATCGTTCTTGTAAAAGAGCCGCATCTCCGGGTGACGATAGTGAGGTTCGGGACGGGGCTTCTCCCATACGTAATAAGGGGTCGTGGCGTAAGTGGCACGGTTGATCGTATACGGCAGTGTAAGCGGGCTTCCAAACGCTCGGTAGTTGTAGTATCCCAACCAGCCGCCTGCGATAAGAAGTAGAAGCAGGCATGGCACGGCCCGCTTTAGTAGCGTCTCAACCGGCGGCCGCCTCGCGGTTGCGATCCAGTAGAGAAGCGAGACTGCTACCGGGATGCAAAGAAGAACTCCCTCGTAAGGACGCGAAAGACCCAGAATTGCGATTCCAACGCCGATCACTAGCAGATTGAACGCGCTCCCATGTTTCCTGAATCGGGGCAGGCCGCCGAGCACCAGCGCTCCTCCAAGCGCAGAGATTGATCCTGCATTGTCGTACGTGCTCGTCCAGTAGCTGAAGAGCGCGATCCTCATCACCACCAGAAACCCACCTAGCAACGCCCAGGATGGCGGGAGCCACGCCTGAAGCATCCAACACAGGGCCGCACACATCGCGGCTCCGACGATCAGGACCCCAAACCAGGGCTGCCCGAACAAGACCTTTGCCGCTGCCAGAACCAGACCCTCGGCAGGAAAATACATCGACATGTAAGTCGGAACCATATCGACGTGTATGGTTTCAAAATGCACCCACATTGCCGGCGTGGGGTTGGTCAAACGACCATGACAAAACGTATCGGCAGCAAGCAGGTTACTGAATTCGTCCGGGCGGAGCGGAATTGGAACTGGAAGTATGGGAAGAATTGCAAGTCGCAGGAAGAGAGCGGTGAATCCCACGGCTGCTATCGCAGTTTTAGGCCTTCGGGCAAGAATACGAAACCGGCTCTCAATTCGCGAGAACAGGCCGGCGCAAATTCGAGGCCACGCAAACGCGCATCCTGCGAGAATCGCGGTAACTGCCCCTTCGAGGCCGATGAGCGGAAATGTTCCCGTCAAAGCAAGGGGGGATGAGAAGGACATGAGAGCAATACCGAGATTATAGGAGAAGTGTCCGAAAAAATATCACTTTTTCAATTTCAGCCGTCATGCAAGGAACTGTAACGGTCGAAGCGCCGAAAATTGACAAGTAAAGAGGGCTCTCTCTTGGTACGGCTGAATTTAATGCATCGCCCTCTGAGAGAAAAGCAAAAACTCGTAAACAGAGGGCTTTTCGCGCCCTGTTTACGAGTTTTGTTTGACAAATTGATTTGGCGGGATCCCTCAGTCTAACGAGAGATCATACCGGACTAGATGTTGCTGTTGAGGGTAACTGCGATGTCCGAGAACGCGTTGTTCAGGCCCTTGGCAAGAACGTTCATCCCGGCGATCGCACCGAAGGCAATCAGCGCAACGACGAGCGCATACTCGACGAGGTCCTGACCTTCTTCACGCTCGATCAACATCTTTGCGGCTACATACATCTTGATCATCAGATCGTTCATTCGTAATTCTCCATTTCCTGGGTTGGGGTTCCAGTCAGGGACTGGTGGTGGTGCACTGTGAGCAGGTGTTGTGCCTTTGTTTTTAGCACTTGAATTTATTAGAAGTCAATCCCTTATAAAAGGGGATACCACGAAAGATGTAACCTTGGGCATCTCTCGGGCGCTTGACAAAAACTTGCCCATTCCTTTAACACGAAAGTGTTATTCACAAATTCGCAATGAGGTGAATATGACATGACCTTGACCACGTCCCGAGCCGAGAATACCCAATTCCCTCTTCCCTCCTCTCGCTGGCTCCAGTTCGTCGTACAGAAGCTCCTGCCGACCCGAGATTTTGACGCTTGTGGGCTAGCTCGCCTCAAGCGGTAAGGCGACCGGCGGCTCCGCAATTGAGTTTGGAAGCATGTTTCTTCATGGCGTCACATGCACGGATTTAGGAACTTGCATGAACAGCACCCGGGGCCGGAGTTTTCAGGGCCTGGTTCCGGGCGACGATCAACATCGCCAAACTGGCGGCGCCGATGAAGGGCATGCCTACGTAAAGTCCGGCGACAACCGGAGCCAGATAAGCACAGATGGCGCTTGTCAGGACAACTATTTTGAACGATCGTGCGGTTGAATCCTGGGCGGCACGGTCAAGAAGCAATAGGGTGGGGAGCACCAGCACGGCTTCGTCGTGCGGATAGAAATGATAGCTGATCATAATTGCCACAAACACCTCAATCGAAAAGCGCAAACTCAGGCTCCTATACCGGCTCAGCCGCGCGCCGACCCACACAACAAGAGCTATGGAAGCAACAATTGTGAGGACCGTAAGCCAGATCTCGGGCGCAATTCCAGAACCAATGGCATGAAATAGTCCGCGAAAATTAGGCATGGCGGCCACCCTGCCGAGATCCTCCGGTGCTTTCTTCCCATATCCGGCGATCTGGCGGATGTAGGATTCAATTCCGCCGAATCCCACAAGCCACAAGGCTATGAAGAAAAGCACGACGCATCCGGAAATAAACCCCGCGAGGCTTCTCCAGCGTCTTTCGAGAATGAGCCAGAATGCCATCGGGATGACCAGCACAAACTTGAACATGCCCATCGAAAGCAGAAAGCCCGCGCGAAAGTCATGATTCTTCTCAAGGGAACAATAGCTGAGAGTCAGGAAGGCCAGCAGTAGTACTGAATTCTGGCCCTGTACAAGAGCCACCAGAAGCGGAAAGAACGTGGCGACGAGTATGAGCAGATATGGAAGACTCCCGTGCAGTCGGGGTATGTGAGGCCACAGAAGAAATACACTCATGAACAGGAACCCTAAATTGCAGGCCCACCATAAAGAAAAAGCAATGCGGAATTTGAACAGCGCCAGCACAACGTAAATGATCCTCTCGTACGGAGGATGCATGGTATCCGACGGATATTCCTCCTGAGCATTCTGCCAGAGCTTGTACCCCTCTGAATTCAGGGACGGAAAGCGGGTAAACAAACCGGGAAAGTGCTCATGATCAAGCTCTCGACCGGACTGATACAGTGCCGCGAAATCCGGCCCGTGATCATGGAAACCCCGCATCGCATGGAACAGGGCCGCATGAAATCCAATGATTACGAGGGTGCTGAACAGGACCAGCCAACTCTGTTTTGTCGATGGCACCTGGATCTCTCTCCCGAACAGAATTGACGATGACCAGTAGGCGCAAGATAGTTCCGAACCTTTACCTCGTAACCTCAGACGGTACTGGTAGCTCTTCCGCGGGGTTAACGTGGGAGTGGGTGGAGATCTTTTTCATCAGCATCCTGAACACCCGGCACGATCAATCCTCCGAAATGAAAATGGACGTGCGCCCACGACTTCGACGTTTTGCGCGCCCACAACAAGAGTGTTTAGAGCGCGTTCGTAACCTCGATAATGTCGCCGCATTCGCTTTGCGTATTGCGGATGGTCCCGGCAGGAAGTTCGATTACCGAATGAGCCGTCAGGCAAGCTGAAATCCGCCAGGGCACGTACACTATTTCTTACTTTCTTGATCCTGAGTTTCCGGTCGAGATAAACCAGATCAATTGGAAATTGCATGAAAAAAGTGTGGACGGCCTCGCAAGGTACAATCCACAGCCCTTCTCCGCGCCCGAGACCTGTGCGACCCAGAAGGCCTCTCGAGCGCTTCGGTCCGCTGTATGCCAACTCTGCATGATCGGCGAGTTCCGTCGATCGCGTCCGATTCCGAATGATAATGCGAGGTTGTTTTGAGGACTTGAGAGCGTCAGCCAAAGCTGCCATCGCGGATCCCGGCGGATTCGAAGAATTCATTTCTGCTCACGCTGTCTCAAGAATCCCGATCGGCGTTCCAACGCGTTTCCGCTGCATCGGATTGACAATTACACTGAATTTGATTCCGGTTTCAGGAAATCTCTTGACTGAGGGCGTTCCCAGCGCGCTTTGCACGCCGGGGAACCCAGATGATCCTTCGAGTTGACGAGTTCCGCCTTGAACTACTGCGGAGCAGGTTGGCTTGAAGCAGGCTGCCGCCCCCACCGCCACCAACACCTATTCCGCCACTAATGACCAGCGGTATCTCAGGCTTCTGACTTTCGATCAGCTTCTCCACAGGAATCGTTGCCGGGGGAGGCGGAGGAGCAGTCCCAGCAACCTTTGTGTCCGGAGTGTGCATCGGAATCGGCGAATTCGGAGGCAGGAACCCTTCCGGATACTTCAGTTCCGGCAGAGGTGTTCCTGCATCGATCGGATTCACGATTTCGGGAGTGACAATCACGATCAACTCTGAATTCGATTTCGTTCTTTGCATCGTTTGAAAGAACTTGCCCAAAATCGGGATATCGCCAAGAAAAGGAATCTTCTCAAAATTGTAGGTTTCGCGGTTGTCGAGAAGACCGCCGATCACGAAACTCTGTCCATCGGCGAGTTCGACCTCAGTATTCACGCGGCGAATGGTAAGAGCCGGAACGCTTGCACCGCCAATGTTGACCGAGTTTGCATAATCAAGAGAGCTGACTTCCGGAGCAACCTGGAGCCGAATCGTGCCGCGATTTGTGATCGTCGGAAGAAAGGCGAGAACGATGCCGTATTGCTTGTATTGAATCGTAATCGGTGCGGAGCCGCCCCCCGTGGCACCTGTTTGCGCGACCGGATACGGATATTCACCACCCGCGAGGAAGCTGGCCTGGTGTCCATTCTTGGCCAGAACATTGGGCTCTGCGAGAACTTCGGCCAGACCTTTCTGCTCGAGCGCCTGCATCGTCGCACCGAGGTTGATGCCAGGGTAGAACGCAAAAAGATTCAACGGATTGACTGCACCAACAGTACCCGTACTGCCCTGAGATCGTTGGAATCGTCGGTGTGTACTGGTTGGTCGAAGCCGAGAATATCGTGTTGCCAAATCCAGTACTGAAAACGTTGATGCCGAGTTGCTTCTCCTTCGTACGATCGATACTGGCGAAGCGAACTTTGAGAAGGATCTGCGGCTCTGCCGCTGGCACATTCACGTTGAGCAGGTTCACGACCTTACCGGCGGTCGAGGCAATCATCACAGCGCGTTCGGAATTATTCAGATTAGTTACGGTACCGCGCAGGAAGATCACTCCGTTGTCCTGCGAGACCCTGACGTTTTGGCCCGGCAGTTCCGCCCGCAACTCGCGGCGAACGCCATCGAGCATGTCATTTGCAGCGAAATTGCTTGGCCTGACCGAGACATTGAAAAACTGCCTGCCGCCGCTTTGATCCCAAATGATCAGGCTGGTCTCGCCGGGAGCTTTGCCGCTGAGAAGAATCTGCGTTGGACTTACGGCCTGCGCCATGGCATAGTCACCCAGACCGACGACGATGCGCGTGACAGGCCGAGCAAGATCAAGGACAACCGATTTACCCACCGCGAGCGACAAGTCGTTTGTCGAATCTTGACTCGTAGATGCCGCCGGCTGGGCTCCCGGCGGGGGTGCCTGGGCCAGGATGGCCGCTTCGGCACAGAATACGAGTGTCAAAGCGCTGACACTGGCGATAAAAATCCCAGTTTTAGCTTTCACTGTTTCCCCCCGGGCGTTGCAAATTTATCTTCGGTTTTGGTGGCCCCATTGATGACGGTAACCGTAAACGTATCCTCTTTCGGCTTGCGGGGCGCGACGCGGCCGGTCAGTTTGGGCTTGGTTGCGGGCGCGTTCTGATCCAGAAACAGATTCGTCATGGCCGTTCCCTCTACCGGTGCGACCTTCGTGTCGAGGGGATTGCGAAGCACAAGCTGAATGCGCGTCTCGTTGCTGGCGAGTGCCAGCACCTGCGCCTGCTCAGGTGTTACGAGCAGATTCACAACCTGCACTTGCTGAGGCTTACCCTCGGCGTCTTTCTGAATATCGGTGCCGGCCGAAAGAACTTCGATATTCTGCAGGACGGTTCTTACCTGGGTGTTGTTGTTGCCTCCCGAGCTTGCGTTCGGAGGAACACCCGAGATCAGAACATCGACGCGCATTCCCGGAAGCACGAATCCCGCGACTCCAACAACCTGGTCGACGCGAACGGCGATTGCACGCATACCGTCCTTGATGGTTGCGGCCAGGCCGCCACCTGAGCCCATGGGAGCGAGACGATCATCCAGTATCGGTTCGCCGGCGTAGATGGACGAAGTGACTCCACGGCCGATTGCGTTTTTTGCATCCAGAATCGCAGATCTTCGGCACCGTCCCCATGATTTGAATTGTGGTCAAATCGGGAGCGCTCAACACCGTGCCGATTTTGATGTCTCGGGCGGCGGCAACCACTCGAGTGGATGGTTGCGGTTTAACTGCATCAATGCGCATGCCGACCAACCGGTAGACGAGCACGGAGCACAGTGCTGCCACTACGAATGCAGCAAGGAGGATGGTTACCAGTCTTCGGTTCATCAGAATCCTGTCTTCGCGAGGTGAAGTGCCTTGATTTCTGCTTCCTCTGCCCTTATCGCGCAGGCACAGGGAGAAGTGGCCTCTTCACACAGAGTTAGTGGTCGAAATGGTGAACTGCCTGCATGGGTGAATGCCGCTAGAGTATAGCATTATGTGGCATTTCGAGTGCATCGAATTTGGTCCCGTCCAAACCGAAGTACCTAGTAAGCCACTTAATGAAATGACAAGCGTGATGGCTTGGGCTTTCCGTGTTCGGTTCAATCGGTTTGGTCACCGTATCTCCTCATGGCTTGGGATAGCTGTCAACGGTACCAATGTGTTCCAAAAACAATTTAGCAAAACGTGCGCCGGTTCGACAGGACGGTGACAGGAGATTTCCCAACTTACGAAAGTGTTTTGCTTTTCCGGAATGATCTTGTCGAGTGAGTCGTCTGCGCGCATACTTGGAACTAGTTTTCCCTGCAGACAAGGATCACGCGTCCATACAGCTGTGACCATTCCCTGGGTGTAACTTCGCCGCTCCGTAAGTCGGGAGTGCCTCGAGGATCAACACTCAATCAGAAACTGCACCTGTTCCCCGTGTAAAGTACGAGCAGGCGATCAAAAGGAGAGGGGATCACCCGGCGAATGAGGTCTTCGCGCACGATTACCCTATTTACGCTGCAGCCGGAAGCACGCCGAAGCCCGTCGGCGCTGGTGGCGTCTGTCGTCATGCACGGCTCGGCAATCTTCCTGATACTCTCTGCGTTTCTCTTTGCTCCGCAATTCCGGCTCAATACGCCGAACGTCTACATGATGCAGCATGTCGCGCTCGATATGCCCTATCCGCCGATTCCGAAAACCGGCGGAAGTGGGAGCGAGAACGCAAAGTCATCCTCATCGGCGGCCGAATCCTCTGCTCATGAAGAGCTTGCCGCCCCAGCGTCGAGCCGTGTCCGTTTTATGCGCCGCAAACTGGCCGCGCAAACGCTCATCGATCCCGATGTAGACCCGAACAAGATGCTGCCGAAGGAGACCCCGCTTCCTGCGATGCTGCTCTGGTCTGGCCATCGTCCGAAGGTTCAGGTTCTCACTCCGCCGAAACCGCAGCCTCCCTCCGTTACGCTTGACAAGCCAAAGCTGAACTTCCCCAACAAGGAAGTACAGATTGCCGACCTGAACGTATCGTCGACCAGCTTTCAGTCCAAGCTCCCGATGCCTATCGCCGGCCAATTCGTCTCCAGTCGTTCTGAAACGTGAGTTGGAAGTGCAGCGAGTTCCGGAAACGAGTTCCGTATCTTCGATCGATCCCACGCCAGCCGCAATACTTTCCGCTTCCGACCTTCATATGAACCAGGGCACGGTCACCATGCCCGGCGCAAACCAATCCGCCGAAGGTTCTGACCAGGGCGGACTCGGAACCGGTAAGACACCCAATGCTCTGCAGAATGGCTCAGGAGACGCCGGCACCAACGGCACGGCAAAAGGCGCCGGAAAGGGACAAAGCGCAAGTGGTGGCAAGTCCGCCGGGCCCGGCAATGGAGGCGCCCAGAAAGGCGCCGGAAACGGCACTTCGGGGAACGGTTTGCAGGCAGGCGATGCGGGCGGTAAAGGCACGGGCCACAACCCCGGTACAGGCGCAGGATCGTCAAATGGCCATGGCTCAGGAGACAGCGACAACGGTGCGGTCACCCGCATCAGCGTGCCAAAGAACGGCCAATTCGGAGTCGTTGTGGTCGGATCGTCTCTTGACGAGCAATACCCTGAAACCCAGGATGTCTGGAAGGGCCGCCTGGCCTACTCGGTCTACTTGCATGTCGGGCTGGAGAAGAGCTGGATCCTTCAGTATTCGCTTCCGCGTGCCGCCGACTCCGCCACTGCGGGAAGCGCTCATCTTGCAGCCCCGTGGCCGTACTACATTGTCCGCCCAAATCTGAATCCCGATGACGCCTCTTCGGATTCGGTGATGGTGCACGGATTCGTGGATGAGTCAGGTCACTTTGAAAAGCTCTCGATCGTGTTTCCGACAGACCTCGGCTATGCGCGAGAGCAACTCGTCCTGGGTGCGCTTCAGCAGTGGCAGTTCCGCGCAGGCACCAATGACGGCCAGGTCGCCAAACTCGAAGTGCTTCTGATTATTCCGGAAATCGATCAATAGCAGCTTCAACACTTCTCGCTCGAAATCCAAGGTCCAGGAAAACGGTCGAAGATGGCACCAGAACCTTCCCAGGCGGAGAAAAGTTCGTCAATCATTGAAGGGCCGGCAGGAACCGAATCCGGGAGTCGCCGATGGGCTTTTGCCGGCGTAATATCAGCAGCCGCGCTGCCAGTTTTACTTTTCTACTTCATCCTGTTCAGGACTGCGCTGGATCTTCCGATCCTGGATGACTATGAAGCCATTCTCGGGTTCATGAATCGTTGGGCGACCAGTCCAAGCTTCACCGACAGGCTCTTCTGGTTTCTGACTTCGCAACACGTGGAGGTGAAACTGTTTCTTCTCCACGCGATCGTGCTTGCCCAGTACTCCGTACTGGGACATGTGAATTTCCGGTTCCTTTCCCTGTTTTCCGAAGGGCTTCTGCTTGGCCTCGCCTACCTGCTCTGGAAGATGTTCATCCCCAAGAGCCCGGATCTACTTTTACGCCTGACGCTCTTTCTTCCGGTCACATTTCTGCTTTTCCAACTGCAGTATTCCCTCGAATTAAGGGTGGTGACTCCGGGGATGGCGCATATTGGCGGCCTCCTTTTCTCGCTTGCGGCACTCTACCAACTGAATCGCGACAATCACATGTCGTTTTGGGCTGCTCTGACTTTTCTGACACTAGCCGTTGCGTCGTTCGGCGACGGGTTCATGGTCGTTCCGATTGGAATTTGGATTCTGGCGCGAAAACGGCGGTACAAGGAACTGGGGTTGTTCTTCGCGATCTCCCTGGCATACGCGGCAATCTATGCGTACCGCTTCGACTTACACGTTCCGGAGGGCGGCGTAGTATCGGTGCCACAATTCAACTGGCTGACCATCCCGAGAGACTGCCTCTATGTTCTGTACTTCCTGGGAAGTGCCGGCGGCTTCAATTCTCATCTTCCGTCGTGTGGTCTCATCTTGGGAATTTTGCTTGTTGCGACGTTTGTGTGGTTGTTTGCAACAGACCGGATGAGTAAAAATTACTTACCGTTCGACTGTGCGGCGTTCCTCGTGCTATCAGCCGTCACCGCGGCAAGCCGCAGAGCAGCTTTCGGCGTAACGCAAAGCCTCGATCCACGATATTCGCTCTACTCCGTCACGTGCGTGATTCTGGTTTGGATACTCCTTGTCGAGAGGTTTTTTCCACGCCTCCGGCGGCCCTGGGATAGTGGATTATTCCTGGCGGTATTGGCGTGTTCCGTTCTTTTTTGCTCTTGCTGGGACATCATCGGCGTGTCATCGATCCGCCAGCGCAACGAGAGCGTCGTTATCGCCATCACGAAGTTCCAGCATCCTGACCCCAATGCTCCAGAACGGTACCCGGTTCCTCCATACCGCTACGCCGGACCCAACGGCGAATATGAGGGAGTGAAATTGCGCGAGCGCATGCTCACAAACCTGAACCTGTCAACCAAACTAGGCATTTACCGCCCGCATTTCTAAACAGCGATTCCATCTCGCGATCTAAGAAGGAGATTTTTGCCGCAGGGGAGAATGCGCGGATTCGATTCATGGCATTGAAGGGTCGGCCAGTATGGCTGCGTCATGTCTCAAGCTTTCTCGATTGGGAACTTGAATCGATTCACTCAGCGACAGCTATAGCGATCAGGCTTTGGCCGATCGGAGGCGGACAAATATGCGATTCGATGCCATGGACTACCGGAAAAATCGCACGATCAAACCATCTCACCGCAGCCATGTCGAACGATCGCTTCTTCAACAAACAAAAGCTGACCCACCACGCGACGTAACCAACGATGTTGTAATACCTGAGCCGCACGATTCGAAATCCAGCCTTCTCAAGTATCGTTTGCAGTTCGAGACGGGTGTAGCGGCGGAAATGACCAAAATCCCTGTCAATCGGCGCGTAAATTTCCGGCCGCGCGGGAACAAACAGACAAAGCGTGCCTCCTGCTGGCCGCAGCAAGCGGTGGTAAGCAACCAACTCCTCGACGTCCAGCTTGATGTGCTCAAGAACATTGATGCTCAAGATGGCATTCCAATCAGTCTCTGACCTCAAATCGCTTATGGTTCCCTGGAGCAAATCGTGTTGGGGAATCCGGAGAAGCAACTTCGCGCAAAAAGCGGGGTCGGGCTCAATGGAACATAGTCTCTCGATTTTGGGAATCTGTCGGAGTTCGGAAGTCATTTGGCCAATTCCGGCGCCGACCTCCAGTACATCCCCCTGCAAGTACAGGCTGAACTCTTCGATCAGAGCAGCTCGGTAGTTCTTCGCCTCACCAAGGGCAGCAAATTCAAAATCAGCCGTCTCCGCCAATTCGTTGGGCTGATTGGTCATCTGGTAGAAAATTATACTTCCAAGAGCACCACAGAGCGCTAAGCCTCTTGCCAGCCAATCTCCTTACCCTCGGCATAAGTGCGGCTAACGGAGAAACGCTTTGGCCCTTGAGACCACCGCTAGAATTGGCTCGTTCGAAATCGTGGCAAGCTTACCTGGCGGCTAACTCGAAACCAAGTTGTTTGGCTTTGATCCGGATTCTAATCTTGTCGTGCCGCAAAGATGGCGTCACCGCGGCGATCAACGGTTTCGATAGCGGTAGTGATCGGGCGCGCCACGCAGAACGGCACTTTCCTAACGGGATCGACCGGCTGCCCGAAGTCGGTTCAGGACGGTTCCTGCACGCGCTGGATAAAGCGATGCAGAGCTTTTCTACCCACTCCCGTCTCAGGCAGGGTCTCTCCGCTGTTCAGATCGACAGTATTGGACGGAACAAATGAAAGCCCAACTCCGTCTGTGCCCCAGCGGATCACCTTGGTCAGAACCGAGATGAAATCATCAGGATCATCGCCATCGGTATTGGTCCGCTGCAGCGTCATCAGGATCATTGTTCCCGGAAACCATCGCTCGTCGGTCAGAAGATATAAACCGTTTGTGCTGATATCCGAGATATGAAAAGCCTGCGGTGCGCCGCCTGTCCAATAGTAGGCAACCAGTCCTGGCAACGGATGGCGTTTGGAACCTCGCCGATCTGTCGAAAGCCAGCGAAGAAAACGAATGAACCACGAAGCTTTTTGCAGAGCGTCGGTGTCGGCATTATCTTTCTGCGCAAGACGCTGCTTGAGCACTCTGCAGTTCCGCTTCCTGGTCGATTCTCGATGACGTGTTCCTGTACAGCCGCTGCTGAAGCCCTCGTTGGCGCTGATCCCGAAGCCACTGCATTGAAACCCGCTCCATTTGCTCCATTTGATGAGCGAGCCAGATGCTCTTCCATCTCATCTGCAGCGCAGATAAGCAACGCATCGCCGGGCTGGGTCTGCGTGGAAAAAATAGTGTGCCCTGCAAGCACCAGAGCGCTCGCAGGCTGTTCCCGCGTCGGTTCGATCGCATGATTCGGGAAGGACTCGATCGTCTGAATGACCCGGTTGTCTTCGTCGAGGTAGATCAGATCGACTGGGGTGAGCCCCTTCGTCGCTGGGACACCCCGGAAAGGCGTCAGCCACAAGCCCGCGTTGGCTTGGATGGAGAGGCTGTCCATGAGAACCTTCAGTTGCTTGGCGGCGGTATCTGCCAGACTGACGCCCAGACTTAGAAAGCTCTCGCGAGTTTGGTTATACACACAGTACTTACGGGTTTCCATGATCTGCGCCTCTTCAGAAAGCTGCCCGGATGAAGGTCGGCACAAATAACAGCCGATTCGCTCCGAACTCCAAAATTTGCCAGGAGACGCGGGAGATTCGCCTGCGTCAATGTCACCCCGAATGAGATCCGCTCAATCGACCAATAGCATTCGATCGCACGAAGAGGAAAAGCCAGTTGAAGTCTACCATTAAAATCAATCGGCGCAGACGAGACAACTCTAGCATCACCGCAGTAAAACGGCGCTCCGCGAGGCAAGGCCGCCGGAATGAAGCACGGAAAATCATCAGCCGCGTCTCATTCCGGCACCCTTGAAGCAGGCTAGCTACTTCACTCGTGTGCGACGACGCTGAATCAGAATGACCAGCACGATAACGAAAAGCACTCCGGCAACAACCCGGACAATCGTGGTTGTGTCCATATCGATTCTCTCCCTTCCTGAAATGGTTTAAGGACTAGTGACCAAAAAACTCTTTGAACGAATCCATCATGACCAGAACTGCCGGTCCAAGCACGACTACGAACAGGGATGGAAAGATAAAGAAAACCAGCGGAAACAGCAGTTTCACCGAAAGTTTTGCCGCCTTTTCCTCAATCTCCTGAACGCGTTTCGTACGCAGTGTATCGGAGTGGACGCGCAGCGTCTTGCCGATGCTGGTTCCGAATTGCTCGGCCTGCACGAGCATCGAAACCAGGTTACGGATCACGTCGACGTCGGTCCGCTCAGCCATGTGCTTCCAGGAGTCGGACCGCGCGCGACCTGCACGCTGTTCGAGCGCAACAATTCCCAGCTCATCGCTGAGCGCCGGTTGAGCTTTAACCAATTCTGCCGACGTACGCGCCGTCGCCTGGTCAAGGCTCAGTCCTGCCTCAACGCAGATCACGAGCAGATCCAGAACATCAGGCAAACCTTTTCTGATTTCCGCCTGCCGGTTTGAGATCTTGCGCCCCAGCCAGAAGTCAGGCACCAGGAAGCCGACGCCCGCCGCGAGGGTCAGAATGAAGAACGGGCTGAAGTGCATCAGCCCAGTGACCCACGAAAGCAGGATCAGGAAGAGGGGCGTCATCACTTTGGCGCCGTAGAACATCTTCACAGCATTGTCAGAACGCATTCCCGCGCGGACCAGGCGCTGCTGCACGACCGAAATCTCGGCCTGGCTGCGGGGAAGGATCTTCTCAAAATGTTCAACCACACCGCCAATTACATGGCGCGTCTCTTCCAGCGTGGTGGTCATCGTCTTCTTATTGGCACGCGGATAAAGTGCCGCCGAGATGCGCTCCTGGATCGTGTCACGATAGAAGATCAACAGGCCGCCGCTGGCAATAAGAAGAAACGCAATGATGAATGAAACGACTGCAAATGTCATGTGTCCTCGCTAGACGTCCATGTTCACGATCTTGCGAATGATCAAACCGCCGATGACGATCATCGAACCAGCCGCATAGAGAAGTTTGATTCCGAGATCCTTCTTCCACAGGTTACTCATTAATTCGGGATTGACGAGATAAAGCAGGAATCCAAGAACCACCGGAAGCAACGTCAGAATCCACCCCGTCAAACGTCCCTGCGCCGTATGCGTTGAAACCTGCCGCCTCAAGCGGAATCTCTCGCGGATCACCTGTGCCGTCTTATCCAGCACCTCGGCAAGGTTACCGCCGCTTTCGCGCTGAATCAGAACCGCCGTCGTAACAATCTTCACGTCCTGCAGGGGCACGCGCGTCACCAGGTTGTCCAGCGCCGATTTCAACTCCAGACCGTAGTTCATCTCGTCAAAAGTCAGCCTGAATTCCCCGGCAACAGGTTCCGCGCACTCACGTGACACCAGGCCCATGGCGGCGTTGAGACTGTGGCCCACCTTAAGCGCGCTCACGATCAGATCGATCGCTTCAGGCAGTCCCTGCTCGAACTTGCCCAGGCGCATTTGCGCTTCTGGTAGATCCAGAGCACCGGCCCAGACCCCGGTCACCAGCCCGATCGCCAAACTGAGAATCACCACTCCGGTGCGCCAGTAAACCAGGTAAGCCGGCACGATGAAACAAGCGCCACAGAGAAGGCTCAAGCCGCCGACCGTCCACTTTACATTCGCCTGATACAGGAAGCGACGAATACGGGGAGTGAGCTCCAGCTTTGAGAGGTAGCGATCGAGCCAGGGAATCGAACTCATCAGTTCGTTCTTGCGAACGTCAACGATGAGATCGGCCATCTCCGGCTTGCCGACGGCAATCGCCGACTCAAGCCTGGTCATAATTGCACGGGTCTGCTCGGTCGCTCCGGACCCACTCGCCGCCGCGATCAGAACCACTACCCCGAAAACTCCCAGGAACACGAGTCCGATGATTAAAGCCCATTTTTCCCTCCGCGAACGCTTCGGCTCAGTTCACTTCCGTTACTTTCTCAAACAAGCTCGGCGGCAGGAAGATGCCGGCAGTACGTAGCTGTTCGAGGAACTTTGGACGGATGCGACTGGGCACGAATGCGCCCTGCACTCTGCCGTTCGGCCCGATACCTTTCTTCTGGAACGCAAAAATTTCCTGCATACTGATGACGTTCTCTTCCATGCCGGTAATTTCATGGATGCTGACGCATTTACGCGAACCATCACTCAAACGAGATGCCTGCACCACGATCGTGAGAGCCGAAGCGATCTGCGCCCGAACCGTCTTTTCCGGCAGATTCAGGTTGGTCATCGCCACCATCGATTCCAGACGGGTCAACGCATCGCGCGCCGTGTTGGCGTGGACGGTGGTCATCGAACCTTCATGACCGGTGTTCATCGCCTGGAGCATGTCAAATGCCTCTTCGCCACGACACTCGCCGATGATGATGCGGTCGGGACGCATACGGAGACAGTTGATCAGCAGTTGCCTCTGTCGAATGGCGCCCTGGCCTTCAACGTTCGGCGGCCGCGTTTCGAGGCGGACAATGTTCTCTTGCGCAAGCTGCAATTCCGCGGCGTCCTCGATCGTGATGACGCGCTCATTTTGCGGAATGTATTGCGAAAGAATATTCAGGAAGGTTGTTTTGCCGGCGCCCGTTCCGCCTGAGATCAGAATGCTGAGTCGTGCGCGGACAGCCGCCGACAGCAGTTCCATCATCTCCGCGGAGATACTTTTCAACTGCACCAGCTGATTGGCAGCCAGCGGACCGGTGCCGAATCGGCGGATCGACATCGAAGGACCGTCGAGCGCGAGCGGCGGAATGATCGCATTGACACGCGAACCGTCCGGCAAGCGGGCGTCCACCATCGGCGAAGACTCATCCACGCGGCGTCCCACGCGCGACACGATGCGGTCAATGATCTGGAGCAGGTGCCGGTCGTCGCGGAACGAAGCATCCGCGCGCGTCAGCAGTCCTCCTTTTTCAATGAACACATGGTCTTTGTCATTGACCATGATGTCGGAGATCTTCTGATCCTTGAGCAGCGGTTCGAGCGGCCCCAGACCGAACACCTCATCCAGCAGATCAGTCTGGATCTTTTCCTGCTCATCGAAACTTAACGGCACACGGCGGTCGCTGATGATCTCGCTGATAATACTCGAGACAGCCTGCCGCGCCTGACTGGAGTTGATGCGGGAGAGCTTCTCCAGATCGAGCTTCGACAGCAGCGTACGGTGTACTTCTGCTTTGAAGTTTTCCAGATTCATTGATTCCACGATGCGCCGTCCTCAATTTGCGAATTCCGTCAAATAACGGGGGATTATTTGAAAAGGCTGAAGCCTTTTCGCTTTTCCGGCTTGGGGGGCATCCCGCAAGCCGCTCGTGCCATGTCCTGGAGTACCCTTGCAATGCTTGAATCTTCGAGAGCCAGCGGCACTGCCTCATTCTGCATCCGCCGGACGTTGTAGTAGTCGCTGGGAATCTTCCACGCGATGGGTTTGGTGAGCGCCTTCTCGATATGTTCTTCATCCACTCCCATGGAGCTTTTCACATATCGATTGAGCACAATTTCGAGTTTGGGAGTTCCGGACTTGAAAAATTCCGATATCAGCCGGTGTGAATTGCGCAGTTCGGGAATACCCGCCTGCATCACCAGGTAAGCGGTATCCGCCTGCTCGAACCACGCTGCATCGGTCAGATCGAATCGCGAGCCGGCATCGATCACCACATACGAGAATTCCTGCCGGGCCACGGTCAGCATCTTGTCGATTGCGTCGTTACTGGCCTGAACCTGCGGAAATCTGCCCGGAGCCGCCAGTACTGGAAGACCGGAGGAGTGCGTTGTAAGCAGCTTGGTAAAGAAGTTCGTGTCCATGCGGTCGGCGTTCTGCAACGCATCGGCCGTAGAGAACTGCGTGGTCAGTCCGAGACTCAGGGCTGCGTCACCCAGCGGCAGATCGAGGTCGATCAGGACCGCGGTCTGCTGGCACTCCTGCACCAGCGCGACCGCAAAATTGCAGGCCACCGTCGTGACGCCGGAGCCGCCTTTTCCGCCCAGGAAAACCAGGATTTTTCCGCCCGTCTTCTTTGAGGCTTTGCCGCCCTGACGACGGCCGGACGCACGAATCAGCGCATCCGATAGCGCGCCGGAGTCGATCGGATCCGACAAAAATTCGCGAGCACCCGCCCGCATCGATCGAACCATCAGGTTCGGATCGAGCCGAGACGTGTATACCATCACCGTGGTGGCCGTCGTTGAAGCGACAAACTCCACCAGTTCGAGGGCATACTCAACGTCAGATTCAAGATCAATAATGATTGCGTCAAACGCCTTCTCGCCCAGCATCCTGGGCATCTCTTTCAGCGTCGGGGGATAAGAGGAGTATTCCCGCACAATTGCGGCATGCGAGCTATTTAATGCGCTCGCAATTGTCCTCCTGCGCGCCTCACTGGGGCAGAGCAGCGCGATGGACAGTATATTGCCGCCGAGGGGATCAGAGTCGTGCGTGTTGTCAGTCACAGAATCAAAACTCCCAAGTTCTTGCGCCAGAGTTGCACATCGATCGGATTTAGAACGCTGTCAGCATACTCTAGTCGTTTTTCAAACTCGTTCTCAATGAGAAAAGAAGGAAAGGAGAGTACCAATAGCAATCGCCGGAGCGTAAGGCATCTTGCGTGCCTTTGGGTTGGAAAGCTTCAGGTCTTCAGGCGCATGCAAACCGCGCTTTCTCCACCCGAAAAGCAGGTCCCCCGCCCCCGTAAACATTTCTCCCATGAAGCCCCCGACGAGTGCCCAGCCAAGGGCCATGAGTCCGCCGGCTACTGCGATAAATACCAATGCGAAAACCAGTTGATGCCACCAAATCCAGGCCCCGATTGCGGCGCAGAGCTTTACGTCGCCCATCCCCATGCCGCCCATCATTGCAAGTAACCCGTAAATCACGCCGCCGAGCAGCATCCCCTCAACACTCTCTCCCAGGCCATGCCACCCTGCTACCCAGGTTGATACCACCAGTCCGCCCAGCAGGAACGGAAAAACCAACCAGTTTGGAATACGCCGGCTGCGAATGTCAGTAACGGTCGCCACAACAAGCACGGCCAAGGTCGGCCACCAGGCATACGGGTGTTGCAAATGCTGCAAACTTCCTCCTCCTCTGCTTCGCGCTGAGATGGCTTTCCAATACAGCAATTCTGCCCCCATTTTCGCGCATGTCAACTCTCGCTGGATTCAATGCGTTACGTTGGGGGTATCGAGGCAAGTGTACACGGAAGTGCACGTAGGGAGTACCCCTGTGCAATAACGGGTATACACCGGAGTAATGCCTACTTGCGGCTATGTACAACACCAATATCCAGGTTGGCCCATTCTTTCACTTCGGACCGCCCTCGCCTGTGTATCTCTTCCCCCCGAAACCGACGAGTCCCGACTGTTCGACCATATCAGACCCTCACACCTCTGAACGCCGGGTTGCCCTCGAGTCAGCCGCAGTCATTAATCAGTACCATGTTTGCTATCTGCATTCGAGCCCAACGGTAACCGGCAGTTTCGGCACGAGTCCGTTGTATTCTTCTTCTAATGTTCAGGCGACCTGCTTTTCTTCTTCTGATCGTGGCATGCGGATTGTCGCCTGCTTTCAGTCACGCCCAGTCTGATGCCGATTCGACGCCGCGGCCGGTCACCGCCACACCGAAACCGCTTCCGGCTGCACCAAAACCCAGTACCGGCGGCATTTATCAAGCCGGCTCCAGCAAAACTCCCGCAGTCGACGCCCGCGCGACCCGAACCCCGAGCAGCCTTCAACCGCGACGCCTCCTCAGATCGTCGTAACTTCTCCCACCACAGCGCCTTCCGTCTGGACCTGGCACGATAAGGTGCTCTGGGGAGCGCTGCTTGTACTCGTGATTCTCGGCTATATCGGCGTCATTCTTGGCCTCCGGATACTCAAAAATATCCAGCGGCAGACCGAATTCGGGGTGTCCGCAGCCCAGGCAGCGCTGCAATGTGCCAATGCCGCACTCGAAAGCTCCCAGGCAATTGTGGACTCTGGACGACCCTGGATCGTCATCACGATCGAGCCATTCCTCACAGTCGAACACGGCTTCAAGGTGATGGCGACCAACCGCGGCCGCACCCCGGCTCGTATCCTGGCCAAGGCCGACTGCGTCAAAATCGCGAGCGATGAAACCAAACTGCCTGCCACGCCTGACTTCGACAGCGGAAAATCGGCCACCCCATTCGAGCCCATCATCCTGCTCCCCGGAGAGTCTGCAGGCATCCGGCCCTTTCGCCGCGCGGACGTTCGATCCTATTGCGCCTCCGATGAGCAGTTCAAACGCGTTGAAAAATGGGAAGAGAAGCTCTTTATCTATGGCCGCGTGATCTACCGCGACCTTATTTCGCCCCTGGACCAGCCCGACCATGAGACCGATTGGTGCTGCTGGTACGTATACGGAGATAAAGATGCACTGGTGATCGCCGGTCCCCCGGAATACAACAAGCACAATTAGCCTCGCCGGTTGAACCAACGTTCTCTTCTATCCGTATTGCAGGGAAGTGCGCAATCGAACAGCATGTTCGGTACACTTCAGTTGGACCCTCCCCAGGGTCCCGCCAAAACCCAACTCCAGGAGCAGGAATGCCAGTCGTCGAACTCGCAGGAGTCACCAAGGCCTACGAGAGCAAGGTTGCAGTGCGCAATCTGAGCCTCTCCATCGATGCGGGACAGATGTTTGGACTCCTGGGGCCGAACGGCGCCGGTAAAACCAGTTCCATCCGCATGATGATGGGCATCACCATGCCCGACTCGGGAACAATCAATCTCTTTGGCAAGCCGTTTGAGCGTGCGAGCCTGGAACGCGTCGGCTATCTGCCCGAGGAACGCGGCCTCTACAAGAAAATGAAGGTTATCGAGCAGCTTGTCTTCTTTGGCGAATTGCATGGGCTGGCCGCCGCACGAAGCACGCAAGCGTGCAACCGACTGGGCAAAGCGCCTCGATATCGACGAGGCACTTCCCAAGAAGACTGAAGAACTCTCAAAGGGAATGCAGCAGAAGATCCAGTTCATCGGTTCCCTGCTCCACGATCCCGGCCTGATCGTGATGGATGAACCTTTCAGCGGTCTCGATCCCGTAAACGCAAAGCTGCTGGAACAGACCCTTTTGCAATTGAAGGACGAGGGCAAAGCGATCATCTTCTCGACCCATCGGATGGACCAGGTGGAAAAGCTTTGCGACTCCATTTGCCTTATCAATAAGGGCGAGTCGGTACTTTCCGGCCGCGTGCGCGAGATCAAATCGCGCTACGAGCGCAACCACATCGTCGTGGAATTTGAAGGAAGCGCCGACTTTCTCAACAGTGCGGAGATCGCCGAAGCCAAGAATTTTTCAGGGCACGCCGAAATCCGGCTCAAGGAACACGGCGACGCACAGAAGCTGCTGCATGAGGCGTCAGCAGTGGCAACCATCTTTCGCTTTGAAATGGTCGAGCCTTCGCTCGAAGAGATTTTCATTCAGACGGTTGGAGGCAAGGTCGATGCGTAATATCTGGCTGATTGCGAAACGGGAGTATCAGGAACAGGTACGCGGACGCGCCTTCAAAATGACCACCTTCGGCGTGCCCGCGATCTTTGCCGTACTCATCGGAATTGGTTATCTCTCCAATCTCGGCCTTGGAGTCGGGAAGACATCTTGCCGTCGCTTCGAATGATCCTTCGCTCGCCAACGAAATCAAGTCTCAATTGCTGGGAGACAAGGATGCCAAGACCAAGGTCGATATCGTGGCTCCCGCTACCAGCGCCGATCACGACACGCTTGTCGGCGAAGTTCAAGCCAAGAAGATCGACGGCTTTCTGTGGGTTGAAGCACCTTCGGGGCAAACCCCTACTGCGACCTATACATCGCAGTCATGCCGGCGACTTTATAACCGGCGGCGGCTGCACGACGCCGTCAATCATGCCATCCTTGACGCGCGGCTGACTTCAGGCGGAACGCACAAAGGACGCCGACAAACTCGTCGATGGCGTACATCTGGAAACGTTTCAGGTGAAGAAAGAGCAGCGTAGTCAAGAGCAATGCCGCAGCCTCTTTCTGGAAAGGCTACGTTATGGCGATCCTGCTGTCGATGACAACCATGATTTACGGCATGAACGTCGCCCGATCCATCATTCAGGAAAAAACATCGCGCATCTTTGAAGTCATGCTGGCAATCGCCAGCCGACCGACATGCTCGCAGGCAAGCTGATCGGCGTGGGCGCCGTGGGGCTTACCCAGGTCGGCATCTGGCTGGTTGCGGGTGCCATCCTCCTCGGTACCCCGATTGCAGCCACCGTACTGTCCGGCGAATACGCGGTACACGTCTCCGCCACCGAGGCGATCCTGTTTCCGGTCTATTTTCTGCTGGGATACCTGCTCTACAGTTCGCTTTTCGCCGGCCTGGCCGCTTCCTGCGAGACCGAGCAGGAACTCCAGATGTATATGCCCCTGGCAGCGGCGCCCACCTGGCTCAGCTTCTCATTGATCGTCGTGGTGATGAATGATTCGAATTCGCATCTGGGCGATTGCCGGTTCCCTATTCCCACCCACTGCGCCGATCATCATGTTCCTGCGCATGGCTTCGCAGGTTCCGCCCGCTGTGGCAATTCGCCGTCTCCATCGGGCTTCTGGTTGTCAGCATCTTCGTCGTTCTGTGGATATCGGCCAAGCTCTACCGAGTCGGCATTCTGATGTACGGTAAGCGCGCTACGCTGCCGGAGCTGGTCCGCTGGCTTCGCTATAGCTGAGATTTCCCGCGCATAACGGTGCGCCAATTGGCTGGCGCCGAGGACATTTTCCGCCCGCTTGGCAGTTCTCTTTTTCAAAAAATCGAAGCAAAGTTCGGGTAAAAGTCGCCGTCTGGTGATGTAGTCGCCCATTTCGCTTTTGCGACTAACCCGATCGTGTGATTGAATCTGCGGCTCAGCGAAATATGATTGCCATGACTTAAGTAATGGCTGCTGACCGCGGAATTGGCGTTCCTATTGGACCTTTGGTCGGCGTTTCTTTTGACGTTAGCTGCCATGCCAGAAGTAGGGGGCGGCTATCCTGCAGGTTGCGTGAATTCCTCCAGAGGGCTCGCAACCTGTAGCCTGATTTCCCTTTTACATCGTGATGGCCGCGTGTAGAGGATACGCCGTTGCCGTCTCCATCATCGTGAAGCCGAACGCATAACGCGTAAAATCAGGGAAATGAACGACAAGGAGAGCTCCAGATTCACAATAAGCCAGCGAATCGTGCTGGCGGTGGTGCCGCGCCTCGTGTGGGCGCTGCTGTGGATCGTCGGTCTAACCTGGCGTTTCGAAGTGATCGCGGAGGACGGCGTAACCCCGGTTGTATTCGGCAAGAAGGCAGGGCCAGAGATTTATTGCTTCTGGCATCAATGCGTTTTGCCCTGCACCATGTACTTCCGCCGTTCGGGCGCCGTGATTCTTATCAGTCGCAGCTTTGACGGCGAACTCATCACGCGTGTCCTTCGTCTGTTTGGGTTCGATGCGGTGCGCGGATCGAGTTCGCGAGGCGCTCGCGAGGGGCTTCTCGGCCTGAAACGCGTGATCGAAACCGGTCGCACGGCAATTTTTACGGCGGATGGTCCACTGGGGCCGATCTACCAGACCAAACTCGGGCCCGATCAAGCTGGCTCAAGCCACCGGCGCACCCATCGGTGCTTTCCACCTGCAACCGGAGCATGCTTGGACCCTGAATTCCTGGGATCGCTTCCTCATTCCCAGGCCGTTCACGCGGATCGTGGTGAGTTGGGCGCAGTGGACGCGCGTACCCGCCGATCTTCCTCCGGAGCAATTTGAGGTCATGCGTCTGGAACTGAACGCCGCCATCGAGCGCGCAAGTCTGCGGGCTCTCGCACACCTGGGGCAGAAATGCATCATGACGGATCTGCGCGTCTCCGATTTCGATTTCGAACTCCCCGAAGAGTTGATTGCCCAGCAACCTCCCTCTGAACGCGGCCAGAGCCGTATGTTGACGATGAACCGCGCGACTGGCGAAGTCTGCGACAGCCACTTCAGCGACTTCCCTTCCCTGTTACGCAAAGGCGATCTTCTCGTACTCAACGACAGCCGCGTGATTCCTGCCCGGCTCTATGCACGGCGAACCCTGCGCCGAGAAAAGGAGAAGCCCACCGGCCGCATCGAAGTGATGCTCACCGAGCCCGTGGGCGACAACCGGTGGCACGCACTGGTGCGCCCCGGCCGCAAAATCGCCATCGGCGAGCGCCTCGTCTTTCCCGACCCTGACGGTCAGATCGCGCTCGAGGCAGAAGTGCTCGAGCGCGGAGAATTCGGCGACCGGCTCATTGAATTTGCGCCTGTCGAAGACTTCTTCTCGATCCTCGACCGCATCGGGCATATCCCGCTGCCGCCCTACATCAATCGCGAAGATGAATCGGCCGATCGTGATCGCTACCAGACGGTGTTTTCGCGAGAGCGCGGATCGGTTGCTGCGCCCACCGCCGGGCTGCACTTTACGCCGCAGATGCTCGAACGCATCGCCGCGTGTGGGGTTGAAATTGCCCGCGTGACGCTGCATGTCGGCTTGGGCACCTTTGCGCCGTTGCGCGTAGAGCGCGTCGATGAAGTGCGCCTCCATCGCGAGCGCTACAGCATCTCCGCCGAGACGGCTGATGCCGTGAATCGCGCACGTTGCGAACAGCGTCGCATCGTCGCCGTCGGCACCACCGTGGTACGCACCCTCGAGGCCGCTGCCCAGCAAGCAGAATCGGGATTGCTCCAGGCCCACTCCGACGACACCAATATCTTCATTGCGCCGGGCTTTGAATTTCGGCTGGTCAGTGGTTTATTGACCAATTTCCATCTCCCGCAGTCGAGCCTGCTGATGCTGGTCAGCGCTTTCGCGGGCCGGGAGAATGTGTTGGCCGCCTATCGCCACGCTGTAAAAAGCCGCTACCGATTTTTCAGCTATGGCGACTGTATGTTTCTCGCGTAAGTGCATCCAAGTGTATGCAACAACGGCCCCAGGAAGCGCTTTTTCATCACGAACCCTCGTCGGAGGCAGCAAAAACCGTCTTGCGGAATACGATAGACTTACGCGTGTAGTTGCAGCCGGCCCTCACTCATCGTCCCTTCGGTCATCCGTCCGATCGACCGTCCACTGGCTCCCTAACATTGAAGGAAGATCTTGTCGATGACAGATACCCACAACACGATTCTCGTCACAGGCGGCGCCGGATTCATCGGTTCGAACTTTGTGCTGCGCTGGATCAAGGCGGTCGGCACGCCGGTCGTCAACCTCGACCTGCTGACCTATGCCGGCAACCCCGAAAATCTCGCGGCGCTCGAAGACGACAAGCGCTACCAACTGGTGCGCGCCGACATCTGCGATGGCGAAGCGGTCGCCGCTGCGCTCAACCAGCATCGCCCGCGCGCCATCGTGCACTTTGCCGCCGAAAGCCATGTCGATCGTTCCATCGTCGATCCCGGCGCCTTCATCCACACCAATGTGCAAGGCACCTACACGCTGCTCGAACAGGCACGCCGCTACTGGTCTGCGCTGGGCGATGCGGAGAAGGCCTCGTTTCCGCTTTCTGCATGTTTCCACCGACGAGGTTTACGGAACGCTTTCGCCTGAAGATCCGGCCTTTTCAGAAACGACGCCATACGCGCCCAACAGCCCTTATGCAGCTTCGAAGGCGGCTTCTGATCACCTCGCCCGCGCCTACTTCCACACGTTCAAGCTTCCCGTACTGACCACCAACTGTTCCAACAACTACGGCCCCTTCCAGTTCCCCGAAAAGCTCATCCCGCTGATGATCATGAATGCACTCGAAGGCAAGGCGCTGCCGGTTTACGGCGATGGCCAGAACGTCCGCGACTGGCTCTTCGTCGACGATCACTGCTCGGCGATTCGCGCCGTCCTTGAGCGCGGCAGGCCCGGCGAGACCTATAACGTGGGCGGAAACAGCGAACGCAACAATCTGCACGTCGTGAATACAATCTGCGATCTAGTAGACGAACTCCGCCCCGACGCATCCATCGGCACACGCCGCAATCTCATCAAGTTTGTCGCGGACCGTCCCGGACACGATCGCCGCTATGCGATCGATGCACGCAAGATCGCGCGCGAGCTGGGCTGGACGCCCGCGGTTGATTTCGAGCGCGGCCTTCGCAACACCGTTGAGTGGTATCTCAATCACGCATCCTGGATCGAGAATGTGCGCAGCGGCGCCTATCTCAAGTGGATCAAGCAGAACTACGAGGAGAGGATTGCGCAATGAAGGGAATCATCCTTGCCGGCGGCTCCGGAACACGCCTTTATCCGGTCACGCACGTCGTTTCAAAGCAGCTTTTGCCCGTCTACGACAAGCCGATGATCTACTACCCGCTCAGCACGCTGATGCTCGCCGGGCTGCGCGATATTCTCATCATCTCCACGCCAGAAGACACACACCGCTTCGTTGAACTGCTCGGCGACGGCAAGCGCTGGGGCATCAACCTCAGCTACGCCGTGCAGCCCAGCCCGGACGGCCTCGCCCAGGCCTTCACCATTGGGCGCGAATTTATCGGCAGCGACACCTGCTCGCTCATCCTCGGCGACAACATCTTCTATGGGCAATCGTTCTCGCGCGACCTGCAGCGCGCCGCGCAATTGAAAAGCGGCGCGCTCGTCTTCGCCTATCCGGTGCATGATCCCGAGCGCTACGGCGTGGTTGAATTCGATGACGCAGGAAAGGCCATCAGCATTGAAGAAAAGCCCAAACAGCCGAAGTCGCGTTACGCCGTGACTGGTCTCTATTTCTACGACAACGATGTTGTAAAGCTTGCCGCCGGCCTCAAGCCCTCCGCGCGCGGCGAACTCGAGATCACCGACCTCAACCGCCTTTATCTCGAAGCCGGCAAGTTGAAAGTGCAGGTGATGAGCCGCGGCATGGCCTGGCTCGACACCGGCACGCACGATTCGCTCTTCGAGGCGGGCCTCTACATTCAAACGATCGAACGCCGGCAGGGACTGATGATCGCCTGCCCGGAAGAGATCGCCTATCACTTCGGCTACATTAATGCCGACCAGCTCGAAGAGCTTGCCAAGCCCGTGGCAAAGAGCGGATACGGACAGTATCTCCTCGCGCTGCGCAACGAGCGGCAAATTCCCGCAGGAATAAGCGAGTTATGAAGATTGAAGAAACCTCCCTCCCTGGTGTGCTGCTGATTACGCCAAAGATTCACAGCGACAATCGCGGCGCTTTCTGGGAAACCTGGAATCACAAGGCATTCGAGTCAACAGGCCTGCCGTGCACATGGGTACAGGACAATTTTTCTGTCTCCAAGAAAAATGTCGTCCGCGGCATCCACTATCAGACCATCAACCCGCAGGGGAAGCTGGTTCGCGCCACACATGGCGCGGTGCTCGATGTTGCCATTGATCTGCGCCGCCATTCGCCATGCTTTGGCGATCATGTCGCTGTTGAATTGACCGGCGAAAACGGCCGGATGCTCTGGATCCCCGAGGGCTTCGGGCATGCTTTCCTCGTTCTGAGCGACGTCGCTGGGTTTGCCTACAAGGTCACCGATTCGTACAACCCCCAGGGCGAGCGCACCATTGTGTGGAACGATCCGGAACTGGCGATCGCATGGCCTGTTGTTCCTGAAGAGGCCATCGTGTCTGACAAAGACGCGAACGGTGCGACACTCGCAACCGCGGAGGTATTCGCGTGAGCATCTGGCCCCGCGTCCTCGTCACCGGTGCCGATGGCCAGGTGGGGCGGGCGCTCGCTCACCAGCTTTGCCGGATCTGCTGAGGTGATCGGTTACAACCGAGCCTCTCTTGATCTCGCAAACCCCGATCAGATCCGCGAAAAAGTGCGTGAAGTTGCTCCCGACATCATCATCAATGCCGGCGCTTACACTGCCGTCGACCGCGCCGAAAGCGAACGTGATCTCGCCTTTGCGATCAATGCGCGCGCTCCGGGCATCCTCGCCGAAGAAGCGCAGCGCGCCAGTGCCCTCCTCATCCACTACTCCACCGATTATGTCTTTAATGGTTCGAAGAAAAGGCCGTGGGTGGAGGACGACGCGACCGATCCGCTAAGCGTTTATGGCGCCAGCAAGCTCGCGGGCGAAGAAGCGATTCGCAAGGTAGGCGGGCGGCATCTGATCTTTCGCACCAGCTGGGTCTATGCACCTGAAGGCAAGAACTTCGTCCTCACCATGCTGCGCCTCGGCCGCGAACGAGACTCCCTGAATGTCGTCGACGATCAGATCGGCGCGCCTACAACCGCCGCGGAGTTGGCGAGCGCAACGCATGGAATCGCCATCTGGCATGCTTGAAAAGAAATCTGCTGCAGATTCGCACCTTGTCCGGCGTTTACCACATGACCTGCTCCGGCAGCGTTTCATGGTGCGGATTCGCGCGCGCAATCTTCAAGCACGCATCACACGCTTCTTGACGGCAAAGTTCCCAAAGTCAATCCCATCGCAACGAGCGACTATCCCACCCCCGCGAGACGGCCGCTAAACTCGGTGCTCTCCAATGACAAGCTCCAGCGCACCTTCGCGTGCACCTCGCACCCTGGCAGTCCGCACTCGACGAAGTTCTGGCGGCCGTCCGCGCGAAGCCCAGGGCCCTGTAAACTCCAGAATTCTCTGGAAGAATCTGACGGTTCGCCTCCGGCCAACAGTACCACCGTGTATTCTCTCCTTGTAGTTGCACTTTCCTGCCTCTTCGCCCTGCAGGTAACGTAGAACGATGGACTCCACCTCCGCCATTGAGAGCCCCGTGCACACCGGAGATGCATCCGTCGCGGCCACCAGCCCGATGCGGCGCATCTTCAATCGGATCTTCTCCCGGCACCTGATGAACATCGCTGTCCTCATGGTGCTGCCGGTCATCTTCACCACTTCGCTCAATCCTGCTCTCGAATCCGTGCGCGATCCCGACATCTGGTGGCATCTGGCAGATGCCCGTCAGTTGACGTCGACGCACCACTTCATGACCACTGAGACCAACTCCTTTACCGTCGGCGGAAAGCGCTGGGTGAACCCGGAGTGGCTCGCCGAACTTCCCTACTGGTTCAGCTACCAGGCGCTTCATCTGCGCGGCATCTATCTCTTTGAATGGCTGATGACCTGCGCCAACCTGGTCTTTATGTACTGGCGTGGCTACCGCCGATCGGGTCACGCCGGCGCTGCATGGTGGGCCGCCGGGCTCGCATTCCTCCTGATCTCTGTAAACTCCGGCCCGCGCACCATCGCCATGGCCTACATCGCCATGTCCTCCGAGCTTTTCATTCTTGAAGCTGCGGAACGCGGAAAGACCCGCCTCCTCTGGCTGTTGCCGCCACTGTTCTTCATCTGGGTCAATCTGCACGGCAGCTGGCTCATCGGCCTGGCTCTGCTTGTCCTGTACATTCTCTGCGGTGCATTCGGAGTGAAGAAAGGCGTTATCGAGCAGGAAGCTTTCTCGCGCCGCCGAACGAAATCGCTTTCTCACCGTTCTGGTTCTCTCCATCGGCGCACTCTTCGCCAATCCCTACGGGTGGCACCTCGTCTGGAACCCCATCGACATGATGTTCAACCAGAAACTGAACATCGCCAACGTGATGGAATGGAAGCCTCTCGACCTCACCAGTGTCGCCGGAGCAGCAGCATTCGGGGCCATGTGCCTCATGGTGGTTTGCAACGCGATCCAGGGCCGCAAATGGCGTGTCTACGAATTGGCTTTCGTCTTCTTCGCATGGTATGCGGCGCTTGTCCACATGCGCTTCCTTTTCATGGCCGCAGTCCTAACCACGCCCTTGCTCGCGGTCGATCTTCGCCGGGCTTTCAATCTGGGGTCAGATGAAAAAACGATTCCGGTAGCCAACGCCTTCATGGTCACCGCGGCGGCCATCGTATTCCTTATTCATCTTTCCCAGCGAAAAGAAGCTGGACACCAAGCTGGGCACCTTCTTCCCGATGCAGACGATTGCGTCCATTCAGCCCTCCTGGCGCACCTTCAACTCCGACCACGTCGGCGGCATGATGACTTTCGAGTCCAAGCCCGACTTTATCGATTCGCGATTCGACATCTTCGAGCATCAGGGAGTTCTGGCGGCCTATCTCCAGGTTATGTACCTCGCTCGCCCGTTTGAGCTCTTCGACCAATACAAAATCGACCACGTCCTGGTGACTGACGCCATGCCTGTCGCCTACCTGTTGAAGCACACGCCTGGATGGACCCAGGTGGAACGGGAAACGACCGGCAAAGACATTTATGTGATGTTTGCCCGGACGCCGGGAACTCCCGCAGGCGCCATGGCCCTAAACGATGTTGAGCCGGCGAAAAAATGAAACTCACCGCATTGATTCAGTAGATTAAGTGCGGACCCATAATTCCTTCTAACGTGCTGAATGCCACGCCGATTCCCCTCCACGGGTTCCATAGAAGAGCCGTAACTATCTTCGTTACATAGTGATGAGGGCGGCTGAGATTGTCATATTCGGGTCAGCAATCGCCCGTTCAAAACTCCAAAGACCGATTCAACCATCAGCATGTGACTAGCATCACAGGTAGGCTCCAGGATTCATGAAATTATTCACTGAACAGGTCCGAGATCGACATGGCTACGCAGACATTCTGGAGCGCTTCAGTGAATTTTGATTCTTCCTCATTTGTTGCTGATAAGGAACTGATCGAAGCACTTGAAAAACGCTCTTCGACCGTGGTGTGCACGGAACCGCGCTGCCTCTTTACGCAGGGAGGCGCCCCGACCGGACTCTATATCCTTCGCAAGGGCGGTGCCAGGCTTACCATGCAATCGCCAACCGGCGGAAGCCTGCTCTCGATCGCGCTGCATCCCGGTTCGCTGCTTGGCTTGCCGGCCCTTGTTGCAAATGAACCGTATACGCTGACCGCAAATGCCGAACAGCATGCGGAACTCGGCTTCGTGACCAAAGAAGATTTCAACAGCCTCATGCTCAACGATCCATCCCTCGCACTGAGAGTTCTCCGTGTTCTCGCCGCCGAAGTGCGCACAGCGCGGCACGCGATTTCAGAGTTCTAAAGCGATCCAGCCAAGGTCATCAGCCGCGCAATGTCTTGCGTCTTGCCCGACGCATGCCGTCACGCTCTTCTGAGCCCCCGCTCGCGTGAATACCGCCATCGGATGGCCCGCGCCGAAATGCGTTAGCATCCAGAATGTGCCCGGCCTTGATAGTGAAATCCAGTTTGTGCGCGGTGTCGGTCCGCAGCTCTCGAAGATGCTGGCCGAAAAAGACATCCGCACCGCCGAGGATCTGCTCTACCACCTCCCTTTTCGCTATGAGGACCGCCAGAATCCCCGCAGCCTCGACGAACTCAAGCCCGGCGAAACTGCCAGCGTAATCGCCGAGGTGCGTGGCGCCGCGCTGCTGCGAACCCGGCGCATGCCGCTTTTTGAGTTGACTGTCGGACAGGACCGCCATGTGCTCAAGTGCCTCTGGTTCCACGCCACCTGGCTTGAAGGCAAATTCAACGTCGGCCAGACCGTCGCCCTCTACGGCAAAATCGAACCCTCCCGCTCATCCAGCAACTTCAAAATGATGCAGCCGCAATTCGAGATACTGCCCGATTCGAGCGACGATGCCGAAACACGACTGCTCGAAGTGGGTCGCATCACGCCGGTCTATGAGTCGCTCGGCGGTGCGCGGCTTGCTTCCCGCTGGCAGCGCAAAGTGATCTTCGACCTGCTCGAGAGCATGCGCGGCAACGTACCGGAGTGCCTGCCTGGCGCGATGCTTGCGCGCCTTGATATGCCGGACCGCGAAGCCTCGCTCCGTGAAGTGCACTTTCCCCCCGAAGGCACATCGCTGACACAACTGCAATCCTGGGCTACGCCTGCCCATCGACGCCTGATCTTCGAAGAACTTTTCTTCCTTGAGCTCGGCCTCGAACTGAAGCGGCGCCGCATGCGTGAACGCGCCGGAATCGCCTTCGAGACCAGCGACAAAGTCCGCGATGCCATCCGCGAAGTCCTGCCGTTTCATCCCACCGCCGCGCAAAAGCGCACCCTCGGCGAAATCGTTACCGATATGCGCGCGCCCAGTCCCATGCGGCGGCTGCTGCAAGGGGACGTTGGATCGGGCAAGACCATCGTCGCCCTGCAGGCTATGCTGGTCGCCATCGAAAACGGCTACCAGGCAGCGCTGATGGCGCCCACGGAAATCCTTGCCACGCAGCATTTTCTGGCCGCCCGCAAGCTCCTCGAGCGCTCTTCGCGCAAATATCGCATCGTCCTGCTCACCGGCTCTCTCGATGAAGACCGCAAGCGCGCGAATCGCGGCCTTATCAATCGCGGCGAGGCACAGTTGGTGATTGGGACCCACGCCCTCATTGAAGAAAAAGTAGAATTTGATCGCCTGGGCCTGGTGGTGGTTGACGAGCAGCATCGGTTTGGCGTGCTCCAGCGCTTCAAACTGATGAAGAAGCCGAATCAGCCAGAGCCAGATGTGCTGGTGATGACCGCAACGCCCATCCCTCGCACTCTGGCACTTTCTCTTTACGGCGATCTCGACGTCAGCATCCTCGACGAGTTGCCGCCCGGCCGCACTCCCATCGCCACGCACCGAGTGCCCGAAGAGCGCGCCGACGATGTGTGGGACTTCGTGCGCAAGCAGATCGCCCAAAAGCGCCAGGCCTACATCGTCTACCCCGTCATTGAAGGCAGCAGCGATGACCAGCCTGAACTCGACTTCTCTCGAGACGAAGCAGCGGCTGTAATTGCGGAGCCTGCCATTCAACCCCAAAAGACCCGCAGAGGCAAAACCGCTGATCTCTTCCCCGGCATCTCCAGCCAAAAGGTCGCTCCAAAAAGTAAGGCGGCGGAGCTCAAGTCCGCTGTAGCCATGCACGAAAAGCTCCGCACCGGTCCGCTAGCCGGGTTGCGTCTCGGCCTGCTTCATGGCCGCCTCGACCCTGATGAAAAGGAAATCATCATGCGCCGCTTTCAGCGCGGCGAAATCGATGTTCTCGTTGCCACCACCGTCATTGAAGTCGGTGTCGACGTTCCCAACGCCACCGTCATGGTCGTCGAACACGCTGAGCGCTTCGGCCTCGCTCAATTGCACCAGCTGCGTGGCCGTGTAGGCCGTGGCGCGGCCAAAAGCTACTGCATCCTCATCACCGGCCACCGCGTTTCCGAGCAGGGTGACGAACGCCTGAACGCGATGGTCCGCACCCAGGACGGCTTTGAATTGGCTGAACTCGACCTTTCGATGCGCGGCCCCGGGGAATTTTTCGGCACCCGCCAGGCCGGCCTCCCCGATTTTCGCGTCGCCAACCTCCTGCGCGACCGTGCGCTCCTCGAACTCGCCAAGCGCGAAGCAGCCCACTTTGTCGCAACCCCCGGCGCCTATCCCAAAGGAGAACAGGAACGCGTCAAAGCTCGCCTCAAAGCGGCATGGCAGCGCCGCTATGGACTAGTCGAGGCCGGTTAAAGCAACTCTATTGCGACGACGAGAGACAACCGTCCCCTCGTTCATCCTGCAGCGACGTCTGTATCTCCAGATCGATGCTGACAATCTCTTCATCGCAATCCTTTTGCACCATTCGCGTGCACTGGCAGAGCTCGGTAAAGCGCATGTGGGCGCTCTGGCTGAGTTCGAGTCCCGCGGCAACCAGGATGCTGTAGATTTCAAGGCACGAGCGACGCTCAAATTCAAACAGGATATCGATCAGACCCGTGTCGGTCGCGCTCCGGCTCAGTACCCAGCCTCCGCTTGCGAGAATCGCGCCGGTAAGAGATTTCACCGCCCGACCCGGTTCCTCCAGCGTGATGGCCTTCATCTGCAACGCCCACGGAATCGCACTCGTTCGCAGCGGGTCGCTAAAACCTTGAGCCTGCCTCATATCCCCTTCATCGGCGGGAAAGATGGAATGATCAGCTGTGCCGTAGCATCACCAGTCTCTGCTCTCTCTGCTCTATTTATGCGCTACTGCCATTCGCAGCGCACTCGTTTGGCATTTATCTCGGATCTGTGCATTCTCGGATGGGAATCCCTCCAAGATCATCGTGGAAACGATTAGCCAGCAACAAATCGCGCCGCGCTACAGCGAAGCGGAATTGACGAAGATCCTGAACCGGATGCGTCGCCATCTCGAGGGACTGAAAGGAGAAGAAGCACCCGCGAAATACATAAAATAGCCAACCTTCATCAATTCTTTCCAGCGGGGCTCGTTTGCCAGGTCTAGACGATTTTTGTCACAGCCCCAGGACGGCCGTTCTCATGCTTGAACTCGAACAAATGTAATTGAGTCGCTATGCCTCAGCTCACGCATTGCGCCAAAAACGAGCAAATTCTGAAGTTTCGAGGCGGATATTTTGTTCCACGGTAGAATAGATCAGTTTCCCTCTATCAAGCATGCGCTGGCGGAGTTAGAGTTGTCACAAGCAAAATCAATTCTTACCGATCCTGGCGCGAAGCCCCGGCTCCATCTGAAATATGTGGATGGCTTGAGGGCATTTGCTGCCCTCTACGTTGTGCTGGGGCATGCCTGGCTACAGACCTGGCCCAGCTCAGCTGCCAATGAGCGACCAACGGGATTGTTGCTGCAACTGACGAGTTGGTTAGACTACGGTCTATTCGCCGTTGTCTTCTTCATCGCGATCTCCGGCTTCTGCCTGATGCTGCCGGTACTCGCCCATGAGGGGACGCTCGGGGCGGGAGGGGTGCGTCGATTCTTCTTTCGCAGGGCGCGTCGCATCTTGCCACCCTACTATACGGCTCTCTTTTTCTCGATCATCATGGTATCGAGCTGCCTCCATGGCATCACGCACAGTGTCTTTGACGTGTCTCTGCCGATGACCCGGATGGGAGTCATCTCGCATTTTTTGCTCGTTCATAACCTTAACAACACAACTTCGAGTCAAATCAATCTTCCACTTTGGTCAATCGCGGTTGAGTGCCAGATTTACCTTCTTTTCCCACTTCTTGTCGCTTTTCGCCGTCACTTCGGAATGCCCGCAGTTCTGGCTGCCACATACCTGACGAGCATTTGCCTCCAGTCCTTGGTCGCGGGCACCTCGTTCTGGGGGCTCAAGCCCGAGTTCCTATTCATATTTGCGTTGGGCATGTACGCGGCGGAGGTAGCTTCTGGACCTCGAAGAAAGGCCTTTGTCTGGATTGGCGGCATCGCCGCCGTCTTGATGCTCGCTCTTTTTCAAAGCGAGTCTCTCACCAAGCTGGGATTCACCGAATTCGTAGTTGGTGTCGTTGCCATGTGCGTTCTAATTGTTTGTGCACATTGGCCCCATAATCCGATTGCGCGAATCGCGTCCCTGGAATTCGTTGCGAAGATCGGCATCTTTTCCTACAGCCTCTATCTCATTCACTTTCCAATTCAGCAGTTCATATGGCTCTACATTGTATTGCCACTGCATCTCGGCAAACCTGCGACCTTTCTGGTAATGGCGACGTTCGGGACGACATTGATTGTATTGTTCGCATTTGCGTTTTATCTACTCTTTGAGCGTCCGTTCTGCACCACGCAGAGCGCCCGCATTCCCGATCGGGTAGTTCCGGAGCCAAGCGCAGAACTTACGCAACCGTGATTGTGGGATGAACTCATATCTGTGGGAGTTCGTGCAGGACTCCTGTGCAAGCCGAAGCAATTCCTCAGGTGTCTGCAAATCCGCGTTGGCCGAGGTGGTGAAGCTCCTTAAATCGGTCCGCGTGAGGAGAAGGTCGTGAATCGTCGCAATGCTTATCCCGCCTGAGCGGGAACGTCGCGATTGAGATCGCATCACCGGATTCGATCACAAGGTGAGTCAGATCGGCCGGCAGGACACCGGTAGCGAGATAGCAAATCACCAGTAAAATCGGAATCCCCCCATTCAACTGCGCATTCTAGAGTCCGCTTGGTCCTGGATGTTAGGTTGGTACACAGCATGATCGTCGGAAGCGGCACTGACCTGGTTGAAATCGCGCGTATTCAGCAATCGCTTGAACGCTATGGCAAGCGGTTTCTCGATCGTGTCTTTACCTCTGGCGAGCAGGCTTACTGTATGCGAAAACGCAATGCAGCCGAAAGCCTTGCCGCTCGATTTGCCGCCAAAGAGGCCGCCGCCAAGGCCCTCGGAACCGGAATCAGCAGGGGCGTGAACTGGCTCGAAATTGAAGTGGTGCGAGAGGCCGGTAGTCGTCCTAACCTCAGGTTCCACGGCCGCGCCGCCGAAATTGCGGTGCAACTGGGAGTCGCTCGCGCCTCGCTTTCCATCACGCATACATCAAGCCTGTCCCTCGCCAACGTAATCCTGGAAGGGCAGGGCTGATATACCCGATCCGGAATCCAAGGGCTGCTTTTCAACTCGCTCATTCTGGCTAAATATCAGAATGCAAAACAGTAAAACCTATCCGTGGTTCCCCTTCTTTAAAATGCCGGATGCATTTTCGCAACTCGAGAGAGGATGCCGACTCCGCATCCAAGTCACGAATCCCCATCGTTCGCTTGACCTGCCTTTGTCCTCATCAATCTGCTCGGTAACCCCTGCCCTTTCTGCTATTCTCAAGGCGAAGACGCAGCCGGTCGGGTTGCTTTCTTCACGAGGTAGGCGTGCCGAGCCGCAAAGAGATTCAGTGGTCCCAGCTGAGAGTTGGCGCATTGGTCATGGCGGCCGTGGCCGTTCTGGTTCTCGTTATCCTCCTGATGAACTCCTCCGAGGGGGGTCTGTTCTCGTCCAAGCTCACCCTGCGCACATATTTCGAGAATGCAGGCGGTCTGAAATCGGGCGCTCCGGTCACACTGGAAGGCGTCACCATCGGCAACATTACCCGGATCCGCGTCGTGCCGGAACGCAGCCCCAAGCCCGTCGAGGTCACCATGCGCGTCGGCGGCAAGTGGGTTAAGGATCTGCACGTTGACTCGACCACATCGATCGCGCAGTCAGGCGTTCTGGGCGACAGCTATGTCGATATCACTTCTGCCCACGCCAAGGGGCCTGCGCCGGCCAACAACACCGAACTCGCCTCGATCGAGGCATCGAGCCTGCAGGGCGTCATCAGCGCCAGCCAGACTTCAATCGAAGAAATCACCAGGCTGATGCGGAACTCCAACAAGCTGGTCGATACACTGAATTCACGGCGCGGCACCCTCGGCGGACTGATCAATGACCCCGCCTTTTATGCCAAGCTCAATCGCATTGCCGAGAATCTCGATAAGTTGACAGCAGCCATCGGTAACGGACACGGAACACTGGGCAAACTGGTCAACGACGACACGCTCTATACCCATGCCACTTCCGTGATCGATAAACTCGACCAGATTGCAAGCGGCATTCAGGAGGGACAGGGCACGGCCGGCAAGCTGGTGAAAGATGACACGCTCTACAAGAACCTCAACTCCACGGTCGCTAATGCCAACCAGCTTCTCGCCGATATCAATTCCGGAAAAGGCGCCCTGGGCAAGCTCTCCAAGGATCCGGAATTTGCAAAAAAGCTGGATGACACCGTGACCCGCCTCGATGGCATTCTCACCAGCATCGACGAAGGCAAAGGCACCATCGGACAGCTGATGCAGAACCGGTCGCTCTACGACCACACTGATCAGACCATGGACCAGTCTCAAAAACTGATTCAGGCCATTCGCCAGGACCCGAAGAAATACTTTGTGATTCGCCTGAAGCTCTTTTAGCCCGGGAACACCTGGACGACAAACACCTTCTCTTTGCAGAATTTCCGATAGCGAAAGCGCGTTCTTACGTCGGAGGTCAACATGTTCCCCGGGTTTCGAGTCACGACAATCGCGGTTTGTCTTCTGTGTCTGGCAACGGCCGTATCTCTCTGCAGGCGCCCTGGCCCGATTGCTCACGCCGCAGCGACTGGAGCCCCCGCCTATGCTGCCAACGGCGACCTGCTGCCGCCTCGCGATTATCGCGAATGGATTTACCTGACATCCGGCATCGACATGAGCTACGCGCCCAAAACAATGGCCATGCCCGATCACTCCATGTTCGACAACGTCTTCGTGAACCGGGCTGCCTGGCACAGCTTTATGGCCACCGGAACCTGGCCGGATAAGACAGTGATGGTCCTCGAAGTGCGCGGAGCGAAATCCAAGGGATCTATCAATCAGCGCGGCCATTTTCAGGACACGGAGATCATGGGATTCGAAGTCCACGTCAAGGATGAAGCGCATTTCCCCGGCAAATGGGCATTTTTCGACTTCGATTCTCCGGACAAGAACGGAACGCTGATTCCCGAAAAAGCGCCGTGCTACACCTGCCATGCGGCACACGCCGCGGTGGACACGACGTTTGTACAGTTTTACCCGACGCTGCTGCCGATTGCGAAAGAGAAGGGTACACTCACGCCAGAATTCCTGAAAGAAGCACAGGCAACGGAATCGCAATAATTAGAAGTGCAAGCTTCAGAGCGCGACCCTCTTGCGCCTGCTGCGCTACCCCTCTTCGCCGCCCCGAAAGATCTGCCAAAATCGCACGTAGCACTTCAGTCGCACCAGCTGAAAGAAGTCATGCGCGATTAGATAGAACACAGTCGCCCCGGCCCACACCACGTGCAGCGTGTCGCCGCCAAGCTGATCGCTGAAGGGCAGCGGAGCAGCCGACAGGACCATCGCCACCACCATCAGCGCCAGGTTCACGATCCCCATCACCATTCCGATCTCGAACAGCTCTGATCGGAAGGTTTTCCCCAGCCTCATGGTCATTCCGAGGGCAGAAACGGCGGAGCTGCGTTCCATCAGCATCAGCACGGGCGCAACGGAAACGATCCACCCCACCAGCGCCCACAGCGTGAAGAACCCAAGCGAAAGAAAAATCAGCCAGATCGAAAAACCGATCAGGTCCGGTTCTCTCCCTGCGGGAAAGTGCGTTGCCGCCGCCCAGCCGACGGAGCGATACCAGCCCCAGCAAATGCCTCCGAACAAGATCAGCCAGACCGACTGCAGCACCATCATTGCGAGAGGACGAAAGCGCACGCCAGGCTGCATGAGCCGAAAGACAAAGCTGCGTCCGAATCCCGAGATCACGATCCATGCCACCACTGCGATCGGCACGAGCCAGCGTAGTTCATGTGCAATCAGGGGATCGTATTTCGTAACCGCGCGGCTGAATGCCCCGGCCGCGAGCCACGGATTCGAAGGATCGATATTGCTAAGTCCTGATTCCTCTGGCGTGAGCACCGCAAAAACATGCTGAAAGCGCGACCCGCAAACCAGCAGAAACGGAATTCCAAACAGCCACCGCCAGCCCACTTCAACCGCTACAAGCACCGGCCGCTTCAACATCAATCCCATCTGATCGACCAGCGTTTGCGTGCCTCGGATTTGCTCCGCTCTACTGCCTGTGATCACTCCGCCACCAATGAATTCACTTCACCACTAAATTGACCGCACGTCCCGGCACAACGATGATCTTGGCCACCGTCTTTCCAGCAATCCGTGCCTTGACCTTCTCCTCATCGAGCGCGGCCGCTTCTATCACCTTGGATTCGGAGCCCGCCGGTACGCGAATCACGCTCACCAGCTTTCCATTGATCTGGACAGGAATCTCAATTTCATCTTCCTTCGCCAGTCCCGGATCGCTCTTCGGCCAAGGCTGCCTGAGCACTGCGCCTTCCCCGCCAAGTTCTTCCCATAACTCAGCCGCAAGATATGGAGCAAACGGGGCGAGCAGCAACACCAGCGTCTGCAGCAGTTCAAGCATCACCGGCGCAAGCACCTCGCCCGCCGCCAGGTGCGCATCCGCCGCCTGAATCTCATTCACCAGTTCCATGATGGCCGCTACGCAGGTATTGAAATGCCAGCGCCCCTCGAAATCCTGCGTGATCTTCGCCGTCGTCTGGTGCAGCTTGCGCAGCAGCTTTTGCGCTACAACTCCACCGCCCGGCGCTGCCGCCTGACTTTGGCCTGACTTCGCCATCGGCGCATACTTCGTAACGAGCCGCCACACGCGGCCCAGAAAACGCGTCACGCCTGCAACGCCGTCTTCCTGCCAGTCAAGATCGCGATCCGGCGGCGCGGCAAACAGGGAGTACATTCGTGCGGCATCGGCGCCGAAGCGGGCCACCATCTCGTCAGGTGAGACCACGTTGCCTTTATTCTTCGACATTTTGGCGCCGTCTTTCAGCACCATGCCCTGTGTGAACAAGCGCTCGACCGGCTCGTCATTGGTGATCAGACCGAGGTCGCGCATCACCTTCGTCCAGAAGCGCGAGTAGATCAGGTGCAGAATGGCGTGCTCCACGCCGCCGATGTACTGATCGATGGGAAACCAATACTGCGCCGTCGCCGAATTGAATGGCGCCTCCGCATTCTTTGCGTCGGTGTAGCGATAGAAATACCAGCTCGAATCGACGAACGTATCCATCGTGTCCGTCTCGCGCTTCGCCGGGCCATTGCACTTCGGACACATCACATGCACAAAGTCCGGCACACGCGCCAGCGGAGAGCCACCCTGCTGCGTGATCTCAATCTTCTCCGGCAGCAGCACCGGCAACTGATCGTAGGGCACCGGCACAATGCCGTCGCGTTCGCAGTGAATCATCGGAATCGGTGTTCCCCAATACCGCTGCCGGCTAACCCCCCAATCCTTCAAGCGAAACGTGATCGTCGCCTCGCCAAATCCCTTACTCTTCGCGACCTCCTGCAGCATCCTCTGCGCCTGCGTGCAACTCAACCCGTTAAACTCGCCCGAGTTCACCAGCACGCCATCTTCGGCCAGGTATGGCAACTCCGGCTCTTCGGCATTGGCGTCAGCCGGCGCGATCACGCGGCGAATCGGAATCGCATACTTTTTCGCGAATTCAAAATCGCGCGCATCGTGGCCCGGCACGCTCATGATGGCGCCCGTGCCGTAATCGCTCAGCACATAATTCGCCACCCAGATCGGCACCATCTCGCCGCTGTACGGATTGACGGCGAATTTGCCCGTCGGAATCCCATGCTTCTCAATCTCGCCGATATCGCCGGCCTCACGCGCTTTCTTCTGCTCGTCAATGAGCTTCGCAACCTGCTCGCGCAAACCGGCGTCACTGGCAGAGAGCGTTGTGATCAGCGGATGCTCGGGCGCGAGCTGCAAACTGGTGGCACCGAAGATCGTGTCCACGCGCGTCGTAAAAACGCGAATGCGCATGCCAGCCGGAACAGTCTTCCTGTACTCGTCCCCCCACTCGACGCTGATTCCATCTTCTGCAAGAAAGAAATCAACCTCAGTACCTTCGCTGCGCCCGATCCAGTTGCGCTGCATGGTGCGCACCTTCTCCGGCCAGCCTTCAAGCTTGTCGAGATCGTCGAGCAATTCCTGCGCGTACGCCGTAATCTTCAGGAACCATTGCACCAGGTCGCGCTGCTCGACAATCGTGTCTTCGTGGCGCCAGCAGCGGCCATCGATTACCTGCTCATTCGCGAGCACCGTCGCGCACTCCGGGCACCAGTTCACCTTGCTCTTCTTGCGATACGCCAGCCCCTTCTCGTACATGCGCAGAAAGAACCACTGGTTCCACTTGTAGTAGTCGGGCATGCACGTTGTAACTTCGGTGGCCCAGTCGAAGCCCATGCCGAGGCGCTCGAACTGGCGCTTCATGGCCGCGATATTGCTCAGCGTCCACTCCCGCGGAGGCGTATTGTTTTTGAGCGCCGCATTCTCCGCCGGCAGCCCGAACGCGTCCCACCCCATGGGGTGCATCACGTTGTAGCCGCGCATCCACATGTGCCGCGCCAGCGCGTCGCCGATGGAGTAGTTGCGCACGTGGCCCATGTGAAGCTGGCCGCTCGGATACGGCAACATCTCCAGCACGTAGTACTTGGGTTTGCCGCAGGAGTGGGGCTCAGCCGCGTACATCCCAGGGTCCGCCGCCCACCGCGCCTGCCATTTTGTCTCAATTGTTGCCGGGTCGTATCGAGGTTCTTTATCTTCCGCCATCACTCTTCAGTGTAAATGGGGTGATGGCCCTTGCAAGGATGCGGCCCGGACTTCACAGGCGACCGGATGCATTGTTTGGGTGACGACCACGTAGCCGCTTGGCGGGTCAAACGTGGACGGATCCGGATCACCCAGCCTTAGGTTCGTCACCCGTCGTGTCCACTTGCTGTTGTGCCTGGGAGACGGAGGGTAATCAACTTCCTGCTGGAGCCAGAATCCCAGGAGCGGCGAGGCCCAGTGTTCTTCCATCAGATAATCTGGCTCGCGCTCAGAGCCTCTTGTCGCCGGCGGGTGCGTTGTTCGTGTGCCGCGAACCTCGACGCCTTGTAATGTCATGGTTCCAAGGTCTTCGACGAGTGGATTTGAATGATCCTGGTCTTGACTCGCCTGGTTCAAGCGGTTCGTCCTGGCCTGCGTCTCGGCGTTGACACGTCGAGCTTTGTCGAAGTTGATGAAGAAGTCTCCCGCGTCCGATTCCCAGCATCCGTAGCGTGCTTCCATCTTGGGCATCTTCAGCACAATAAGGCTTCGTTTCAGCGAGTCCCACCAATACTGCGTATCTGTCGTCGGATCGCACTCCCAGCCGGTTATCTGTGGCGGTCCCTTGTGATTGGGGTCCGGAAACGTCGAAGTTCCAAGGTATCGTCCACGCGAGTCGAATGCCTCAGTGTCTGAATAGTGGTAGACCACCGGGTTGCCGTCATTCCCGGGAGACGTGTTGGTCATACTAAACTCGGCCGAGTATGGCAGATGGCGCACTGGATCTGGCAGGCAACTCATTGCGGAACGAGGCTTGGGTTTCGGCGGAGGTTGGGCAGTCCCTGTCTGCGTGAGTATCACGGCAACAATCGCAACTCCGAAATCACGTTTGCGCATGCGTGTCTCCGGCAACCAAAGGCGCAATCAGTTTCCCCCGGAAGACCTGCCTGCGCAAGCCTTTCTTTGAATCACGCCACCAGGCTCTTCAGCACCTTCACATTCCGCTCTTCGTCGGCCGGATCATCGTTCGGCGTCTCCGCAATGAACGCACAATCAGCAAAGCGGGGATCGTTCAGCAGCCACCGGAACGGCTCGACGCCGATATTCCCCTGCCCGATATGCTCATGGCGATCCAGCTTCGATCCACGCACAGCCTTGGCATCGTTGCAGTGCCATACCCGCACCGCGTCCACGCCAAACGTGATGTCGGCCTGTGTAATCGTATCGGCGTAGCCTTCGGCCGTAACCATGTCGTAGCCCGATACATGCGTGTGGCAAGTGTCCAGGCAGACCCCCACCGGTGCGTGCGTCTTGAGCCGCTGCACGAGTTCCGCCACCTGTTCAAAATTGCCGCCCAGCGAGCACTCTGCGCCCGCCGTGTTTTCAATCAGAATGCTGAAATCCGTTCCCTGCCAGGGCAGCCCGTCCACCGCCTTCGCAATCGACTCCGCCGCGAGCTTCAGCCCTTCATTCCGCGTCATGCCCTTCCACGAGCCCGGATGCAGCACAAGGTACTCCGCGCCCAGCGTCAGCGCCCGCTCAATCTCCCCGCGAAACGCCGCAACGCTCTTTGCCCGAATATCCGCCGTCTGGCTACAGACGTTCACCAGGTAGCTGGTGTGGATCACTAGAGGCCCTACGTCTAGCTTCGCGCGCAGGGTCCGCATCCGCTCGGCCTGTGCGGGGTCGACCTTTGGCGCCCGCCACATCCGCGGACTCGACGAGAAAATCTGAAAGGTGTTCGCGCCAATCTCTTTCGCGCGCTCTACCGCATTGGAGGCGCCGCCCGCCGTCCCCAGGTGCACTCCGATCCGCTTTTTCATTCCACGATTCTAAATTGGCGGGAAAGGTTTAGCTGGACACGCGGTCGAGTGCCGCTTTCATGCCGCGGTTTTATCGCGGCATGAACGGGCCGAAATCCGACGCCGTCACGACAACAGCTTCATCGCGTCCGGGTCCCAGCGCATGATCTGCTTCCGCTCGATGCTCAGGTTGCTCAGCAACGCCGCACCTGCCGCCCGGTACCCGAACACCGCATCCTCCACCGCCGGCTTGCGACTCCGCACCGACGCAAAGAAATTCTTGAAGTGATCGTACTGATCGCTGTATCCCTCGGGCGCAACATACTTCTCATAGCCGGCCGCCGGCTGCCCTTCCGGATGTCTCCGCGGATACTTCTTCGCGTACTCCGCCTCGATCTGCTTTTGCATCGCCTCAGGGAAGGTGGACACCGTCAGCCCCGGCTCTTTCTCGCGTGGCACGCGATTCACGCTCACCCACGTCCAGCCAATTTCCATCGTGCCTTCATCGCCGGTGAACACCAGGCTTTCGCTCTCTTCGCCGCCATCCACAAAATTCACGCGCAGGCTTAGATTGAATCCCTCGCGATAATCAAACAGGCCCAGCACCACGTCATCCGCATCGCGCCCGTCCTTCCAATAGCGGATCGCGCCCGTGGCCATGCCTTGCGTCGGTCCATTCGTTCCCGTCACAAAATGCGTTCCGCTGAAGAGATGCACAAACAGGTCGCCTGCCACGCCGCTGCCATAGTCCTTCCATTTGCGCCATTGGAAGAATCGCTCCGCGCTGAACGGAATCTTCGGCGCCGTGCCCTCGAACCGCGGCCAGTCGCATGTCTCCGGCGAAGCATCCGGTGGAATCGTATAGTTCCACGCGCCCATCGACGAGTTGCGATCCCAGTACGCCGTCACCATGTTCAGCTTGCCGATCGCACCCGAAGCCAGCAGCGCCTTCGCTTTCGCATAGAGGATCGAACTCACGCGCTGGCTGCCGATCTGGATGATGCGATTTGTAGCCTTCGCCGTCTCGATCATTTCCGGGCCGTCACTGTAGAGATGGATCATCGGCTTTTCGCAATAGACGTCCTTGCCGGCTTTCATTGCGTCCACGGATGCCTGCTTGTGCCAGTGATCCGGCGTGCCGATGATGACCGCATCGATGTCCTTGCGCGCGAGGATCTCCTTGTAGTCGCGCGTCGTAAACACGTCGTCGCCCCAGATTTCCTTGCTGCGTGCGAGCCGCCCGTCATAGCAATCCGCGACAGCCACCAGCTTCACTCCGGGCACCTGCACGGCAGAGCGCGTATCGCCCATGCCCTGCCCGCCCGCGCCAATCAGCGCGATTTGGATATGATCGTTTGCCGCCACCGGCTGCGCAGGCTCGTCCTGGGTGCTTAGCGTGAAGATCCGCTTGCCCGTCTCAGCACTTGTGCGCGACGCACCTGCCAGCGATGCTGCCGACACTGCTCCCGCTACCTTAAGAAAATTCCGACGATTCCAGATCTGCACAGCTCACCCCGACACGGAAGATTTCCGCCGCATATAACCATACACGGTGAATCAAGGACGGAGCCGCCTGCGCACACGGTGCCCCAAGCGCAATCTTCAGCTTGAGGGTGGCCCGACATCGATCAGGGCTCGATTTTGGGTGGCGGCATCGTAATCAGAACTCTTGCCTCACCTAAATCAATCTGAACCTTAGAAGTCCGCGGTGGAGGATAAACCGGCGTACCTTGCAGCCGGTAATCGTATTGAAGCCGCACTTGTGATCCATTCTTTTTCGGAGAACAGAATACCCACTGCTTGACATTTTCCTGCGCAGGGTCAACCAACATTGGCGGCGAACCCTTTCCTTCTACGCGAACGACCTCTCCCCTCGCCCCGAGACTAACCGTCAGCTCAACAATTCCTGTCACTCGCGCAGCCAGTGCTATCGGAGGGTATTTCGGAACGCTGATCTGCTCGACGCACAGCTGGCATGCGGCTGAAGTCGGAATGAAAGCCATCATGATTAGGACCGCGTGGCCGAACTTTTTCAAGAAAACTCCTTTGTTCAACGACCACCAACTAACCCAATCGCGGGTGCCGTCCCTAATCGTCATCATCCTTCTTCAGTTTCCGCTTCTCCGTCAGCATCGCCGGGACCGGCTTAGAGCCCATCACATCCTTCCACAGAATCACGTTGAGCTTCTGTGTCGGCGCCCGATCCGCATGCTTGAAGTCCATCTTCATGCTCTCTTCCGCGCCCGGCGCTTTCTTGGGATTCGCCGTAAAGATCAGCCCGTTATCGCGATTCGCATAATCTGCTGAATATGCCGGCTGATCGCCCGGCCCCGCAAACAGCGTCGAAATCAGCGAGCTGAACGCGTCGTTGTTATTCATCGGCGGCAATCCCAGCAGCGTCTCCATCGTTCGAATCACGCTGACAGTCGAATAGAACCGGCTATCAACGACTGCGCCGCCATCCTTCCCATGGGGCGCATATTTGCTGATCACCAGCGCCACACTCCGGTGCGCATCCACATGGTCGGCGCCCGCCTGAGCGTCGTCTTCGAGAATAAAGAACGCCGTATTGTTCCAGAACGGTGAATGCGAAATGGCATCGACTGCGCGCCCAACCGCGAGATCGTTGTCAGACACGCTCGCCTTGGGCGTCGGTTTCAAAGGCGCCGTCCCGTTGGTGTGATCGTTTGGCAGCCGCAGCTGGATGAAGTTCGGCATCGTGTCCTTGCCATTTTTCAAATCAGCTTCCCACTGCTTCAGATGCCGCAGGAAAATCTCCACGCGAATCTGATCTGGAATGGCGAGATTGAAATCCGGCGACTCCTTCGCGAAATGCCCCACAAGCTCCGGCTTTGTTGCGGTGTTCGACGCGATCAGCGGAACGGGCCACGGCCACTTGTTCACCCCGCCGCCCCACTCCGCGGGAAACTGCTCGCCCGGCGCAATCGCCTTCTTCCGGCAGGTCGCTCCCTCGAGCATCGGCCCCTGCTGCGGATTTGCTGTTTTCTTTTCGTCGCAGAAGATGCTCGAAATGAATTCGCCGAAGTGGTAGTAGGTCTTTCCGTGCGCCGCGAGATTGCCCCAGAGATACCCGCTCGCAGGCTCATTCACGTCGGGAATCTTCTGCACAAGCGGCAATCCTTCAGCCACAACGCCCTCGAAGTCGTAAGTCCTCTCGCCGCCCCGATAGGCCTGCTGCCACGTCTTCTCGAGATAATCCGTACCAATCGCTGCATTCGACCAAACGTGCCCGTCGCCCGACACCTCGCCGGAGTCGTAGAAGTTATCAAGCACGCCAAACTGCAGCGCCAGCTTGTGCTCGTTCGGCGTCACATCCGCGCCAAACATCGTCAGGCTCTTGTCGCCGTTGCCTACCGGCTTTCCATCCTGCTCCAGATCGCCAAGAATCTGATCGTAGGTGCGGTTCTCCTTGATGATGTAAATCACGTGCTTGATGCGATTGCTTGAACCATCATGAAACCGGATCTTCTCTGCCGCCGCCTTCATCCGGTTTGATTCCAGAACCGTCTGCGTCGACTGCGCAAGATTCTGATCGATCTCTTTCTCGTTCAGCACCGCAAATGAACCGTGCAGAAGAGACGCAATGTAATTCGTCTTCTTCGGCATCCCTTCTTCCGGTTTCTGATCCTTTGGAGGATACGGATTCGCCACAGTTCCTTTGCCCTTGTCCGTCGCGACAAATACCTTTCCATCCAGATATGCGATAGAGATCGGCATCCATTCCGTAGGAACAAAGCCCACCGGCTCCACCATCCCGGACTTCGATGCCTTGCCCGTCAGCTTTTTCGTATCGATCACCGCAACCGCATCCGAGGCCATGTTCGCCACATACAGCCGGTTCCCCGATGTATTTAGCGCCAGCGCCACCGGCTCCGCGCCAAAGTAGCTCTGCCCGGGCAGGCGGGTATCAAAATATCCCCTCGTGGCAAATTGCCCCGCACCTACATTCACCGCCGCGACAGCATCGCGATTGGCCAACGCCACGTAAAGAGTTTTGCCATCCGCACTTAGCGCAAAGGCACAGGGATGCGTTCCCGGTTTTACGGGGTTCGCCGGCTTCAGCAGTGCCAGCTTGCGCCCCACCGCAGCTTTATCGAGATCCAGTTCCACAATCTCCGACGCGTTCCACAGCGCAACAAAGGCGCGTCGCCCGTCCTTCGATACCTCGAGCGCAATCGGGTACGTTGACGGCACCACATCGCTCTCCGTCAAATCAAAGCGATGCTCGATCTTCCCCGTCGCCGGGTCGATCAGAAGCACATCGTCGGTCAGATTCTCTGCGACCAGCAGCTTTTCCGCCTCGCCCGTCTCAACCACCGCAATCGCCGCAGGAAACGGCAGCCCTTTGTCCCCTTCGGCATCGCCAATCAGCTTTGTTTTATGCCCAGGCTGCAATTGTTCCAGCGGAAGATGGATCATGCGCTCCGGCTCAATCTTGCCGTCGGCGAACCCGTACACCACGATCCCGCTCCCCGTATCGGCGACACCGTGAAACGGCGGCAGCTTCCCTTCCGGGTCCGTCTCCGAACCAATGCTCGCGTAGAGATGCTTCCCGTCGTGGCTGAACGCGAGCCCCGAGTACAACGTCTGCCGCGCCCGCACCGGTGTACGATCGTCCGGAAAGTCAGTCAGCTTGCCCGTCTGTACATCGAACACGGCGAGCGACTGCTGGTATTTCGATTCGTACGTCCCATAGCCGGCGTTCACCGTAACCACATACCGCCCGTCTGGTGAAATGGCCATCGACATCGGCAGGCTATTCAACCGCTGCGGACTGCCTGGCACCGGCTCCATCAGTTGCTTGCTTGTGGGCAGATCGATTGTCTGCGCTCCGTTCGTCTGTACTCCAACCGTCAACAAACCGCCAGCCATCACCAACCACATCGAATTTCGCATGGCAAAACGATAACAAATGAGGCTGCCTCGCGCGTTACACTCCGATGACACACTGGGTCCACATCCTGAACGCGGCTTTCTGTGTCTAAAGGTGGGAAAGCAACAAACCAACCTCATCCGCATCTCCATTCCCGCCCCTTCCCCTGCAATAATGGATAGCCATGCAAACGGTCGTGACTGCAGAAAGACTCTGGGACGGCGCAACCCTCCATCAGCATCCGCTCATCCTCATTGAAGATGGCAAGATCCACTCCGTCGCATCTCGGGAATCTTCGCCCCTGCCGCCTAACGCCCGTGTCTTCGTCTTTCCCGGCGCCACCCTTGGCCCTGCATTTTTTGACGTGCACATTCACGGTGCCGCCGGCCACGACGTAATGGAAGCTACGCCGCACGCGCTCGACACCATCGGCACATTTCTAGCCTCACGCGGCACCAGTGCCTACCTCGCCACTACGGTTACCGCATCGCTCGACGCCACTCTCCGCGCGCTCGATGGCCTGGCTAACGAAATCGCCAAGCTGCCGCAGCCCGGCCGTGCGCGGCCTCTCGGCATCCATCTTGAAGGTCCATTTCTCTCCCACGAAAAACGCGGCGTACAGCCCGCTGAACATCTCCTCGCACCCAGCATTGCAACCTTCGACCGACTGATCGAAGCCGGTCATGGACACGTGCGCCTCATGACTCTCGCGCCCGAACTTCCCGGAGCAGTCGAGCTCGCGGCGCATGCCACCAGTCGCGGCGTTCGCGTCTCTGTCGGCCATTCCAACGCCACCGCCGCCGAAACCCGCGCCGCCATTGCCGCAGGAGCCGTCAGCGCTACGCATACTTTCAATGCCATGCGCCCGCTCGATCATCGCGAACCCGGAATCCTCGGCACAGTCCTCACCACTGACACGCTTTATTCGGAACTCATCTGCGACGGTATCCACACCGATCCTGAGATCGTCCGCCTCTGGTGGCGTTGCAAAGGGCCCGAACGCGCCATTCTCGTCACCGATGCTATGGCTGCGGCTGGCATGCCCGACGGCGAATATCAGCTTGGCGGATTCCCCGTGCAGGTCAAGGACGGACGCGCGACCGCTCGCGGCGTGCTTGCCGGAAGTGTACTCACGCTCGATCGTGCGCTCGAAAATTTTGTCCGCTTCACCGGCGCGGCCATCGACCAAGGCCTGCGCCTGCTCTCTACAAATCCCGCCGCAATGACTGGCCTCGCGCATCGCGCCGGCGCCCTCGCGCCCGGCAAATCTGCCAATCTTGTGGCCATCGACGCTGCTGGAAAACTCGTCGGCTCGATAATCGGCGGCGTTCCGGCGAATTGAATTCCACCCGGCCGATCACCGCAAGCTTACTTTCCCTGCGCTACAGCTCCCATGACCTCGGGCTTAACTCGATCCATGGCCACTTCAAGCGAACCGATCCGGTCGTTGACCATGTCGTGCACACCGAGACGCAAGAAGTAATTTCCTTTCGCCGGTACGGCAATTTCATGATGCTCGGTCAATCCATGCGCCAGAATTTCCTGGTACTGCGCGTCGTCGATGTCCAGATTGACCGTGGTTAGACGGGAGTTCACGTTCTGCGCCATCTGATCGTAGACCACACTCACAAACGCAATGCGGCCGTGCCGCAAACCGTCCGCGCTCTTCACCAGTTGCAAGGTCTTCGCATCCGCGGTGAATTCCACCGAGAACGTGTGAAACGGCTTGTACTTGAAGTCCGCGGCAAGGTAATTGTCTTTCGGCCACGGGTCTTCCTTCCGCAACTGTTCCACCTTTTCGTTTTCATTTATGCGAACGGTAAGGATGATTTCGGTAGGCGGGATGGCTCCAAGCATCATCGCCTCCTCGAACCCCTCCTTGGGAGGTCCATGCCTATCCGCATTTGCCGGCTGGGCTGCAGTCTTCTCAGGCGTTTCCACATCCTTGTTGGGGGCTGACGGCGGCAGGCTTGCACCGGGTGTATTTTCGTTGTCGGGTGTGCTCTCCACCCTTTGCGCATTATTCAAATCATCAAGTTGTTTCTGCTCCTGCTTTGTTCGATCCACCGCGTAATAGCCCTGCCGGTACTGCAGTTTCTCGTGTGCGCGGTTCACCTCGATCTTGATATGCCGGAACTCGCCATTCCAGTTCTTGTTGTTGGTGGCATAGGTCAGCGTGTAGTAGCTCGCGCCGTTGTTTTCGATCTCCGCAATCTTGTCACCCAATCCATTCGAGCTGTAATACGCACGGCCGCCCGTCGCCTCCGCAATCGTATCCAGAGCCAGATGTTGAAATCCCTGCCCCGTCTCGAACTGTGCGGTTGCATCTGCTGCGGGCGGAAGATTCGTTGCCGCCAAGTATTGTGGCGCGACCGGCAGCCCGCGCGCATCAATGGGATAAACGGCAACACGGCTCAACGTCAGCGCCGCCGTCAGCTCATGCGGATCCCCTTCCAGAATCTTGAATTCGTCGATGAATGGATCGCCCATGGGCGCGAGTGTGGTTGTGTGCGGCAGAGCGCCCGTAAACCAGATCAGATTCTTCCGCCCGGGAAACGCTGCAAGATAGCGTCCAAGCAGTTGAAAACCCATCGACATTTCGTTGATCCGATACTCCAGGTACTCTTCCTTGGTCGCTCGCACCACGGAGCGCATTGAGGGATTATCGCGGGCGCTCTGAGCCGCCGCCAACAGTACCTGCGGATCCGACGTGAATCCCTGCACCAGGTGCATTTTGGTGTCCCGTTCGAAAATCGCCACCGGTCCGCCCGACTGCATATGCTTCAGGTACTTGATCAGCGCGAGACGGATCGACATCTGGTCGTCGAGCCGCGTATTCAAGGCGTCCAACAGAATTACTGTGTATGCATTGGTATTTGCCGTCGGCACAAAATTCGTGAAGGTATTCGGCGGCAACGCTGGAAACGAAGCCGCCTGCGCATTCATCGCCGCCGTCATTGGCGCGTGCTCCTGAAGGCTTGCGACCACCTGAGGCCTGCCGTCTTCCAGCACCGTGAAGTCCGATGCCTTCAATCCCGTCACCGCGCGGCTGCCGTCCGTCACCACAACGTCAAGCAAGACCTCGTGCGTGGTAACGGAGAGAACGGGCGGAGCCTGTTGCGATGCATCCTGCGCAGCGGCGGTAGAGTCCTGCGCCATTGCCGAGACGCACAGAAATAGAACACTCAAGATTGCAGCGCAAGCAGGATTTGAAAAAACGCAGGGGAAAACAGCGAAAAATCGAAAGCCTCGCATTGAAATCCCCCTTCAGGACAAAGATTGTAACCCTCTCGGAAGATTTCAACGTGTGACGATTATCCCGCCGACTTAGCCAGTTGCTGTGCGCGCCACACGGCACCTTCGATACCGGCAACCTCGGTGGTTCCAACCGGCATCTCCGGTGCAACCTGGTGCAATCCCGCGAAAAACTGCTCGCGCACCAGCCGCGACTTACCGATCACGCTGCCGATCCACGCCACGGGAACTTCTGCTGCGAAATTGTGTTTCCTCCGGAGCTTCGCACGCACCAGTAGCACGCTTTCGACAAGGTCGGCAGCGGCCTGCCTCAGGACGCCCGTCGCCACCACGTCGCCCTCTTCGGCAAGCTGGCTGATCGCCGGGGCGAGCGCGGCAAAATCCGGACCCGGGGTGCTGTCCCCCAGGTTCACCAGTTCATCAATTGTCTTCGTTCCCCAAATTCCGCCCACCACGTCCAGTACCCGCGTCGGCTCCTCGCGATCCAGCGCATTGAGCGCTCTTCGCACCGCATGCAACCCGATCCAATATCCTGAGCCCTCATCTCCCAATCGCGAACTCCATCCGCCGGCACTTTCACGTCCGCCATCCGGTGCGCGGCCAATGCAGTTTGAGCCTGTTCCCGCGATCTGCAGAATGCCTGGTCCGCCTTTGAAAGCTCCGTCGAGCGCAATCACCTCATCGCCCACAACTTCAGATCGCTCCACGCCAAAGTCGTCAAATACCGCAGTGATCCACTCCTTCACGCCCGGCATGGATGCGCTCGCCACACCCGCCGACGCGGCCTTAACGCCCTGCAACCCTGCCTTCGCGAAAATGTCTTTGAGCAGAGCGCGCAGATTCTCTTCCGCAATCTTCGCGCCCACGCGCAGCCTCTTGATCGAGCCGTTCTCGCCAAACGCCAGCACCCGCTCGCCATCGACGATGGAGGCACGCGTTCGTGTGCCTCCGCCATCAATTCCCAATACTGCACTCATGGTGTCCTTACTCCTGTTTCGATTCGTTGGCGCTCGGTATCTCTCCGCCGTTGTCACGCAGGGTTCCCGCCAGCACATTCAAGCTGCCGTCGGTCTTCCCGGGTTGCAAACCGAGGATGTGGGCGATCCACGGATAGAGGTTCACGTTTTCGAAGGGCGCCACCGTCTTCCCCGTGACAATATCCGGCCCAATCGCGAAGAAGCTCGCCTTCATCTCTGGAATCTTGCGCGGATCGAATCCATGCATCCCCGGTTCCGGCGGATGATCCGGCCTGTCACCCTGCGGCTTGCGCGCGCGAATGGCGTAGGGTCCCGTGGCAATCACAACTGGATCGCCCTCGCGAGCATTCTGGTTGTAGTCGAGCCCTGCCGGGACGTCTTTCCGTCTGTAAACCACAAACTCCGAAGACGCATGCTTCAACTTGTCATACGCCTGAACGCGATCTTCTTCCGTCTTGCCATACAGCAATGGACCGGCGGTCTCGAAGTCGCTCAGATCTGCAAAATCATCCAGGTTGATCCATCCGCCCTGCTCCTTCACCATGCCGTGATCGCTTACCACCACCAGGTCGATGGGCAGCTTTGTCGCTTCCAGAGCCTTCTTCAACTTGCCAATCATTCCGTCCATCTTCAGCACCGCGGCTTTTGTCTGCTGCGCATCTGGCCCGAATTCGTGCCCCTCATGATCGGGCTCTGAGTAGTAAATCGTGATGAAGTGCGGCCGTTCCTCTTCCGGCATCTTCAACAGGGCCACGGCGTCATCGATGCGTGCCTGCTGCACTTCATCAGTAGCCTGCGTCTTGTTATCGAAGACGGCGTACCACGTCGGCCGGTGCCCCGCGATCTCCGCTTCCGACCCCGGCCAGAAGAGGCATGCAGCATGCATCCCCTGGCTCTCTGCCAGGCTCCATAACGGCACGCCGCTGTACCAGCTTCCATCGCGCACCGCCTTCCCATCGGAGATCCCGTACCGTGCCTGTTTTGCAGAATCGTAAAAGCTGTTGGCCACCAACCCGTGATGCTCGGGATAAAGCCCCGTCACGATCGTGAAGTGATTCGGGAATGTCAGCGAGGGATAGCTCGGCAGCATCCCTTCCGGAGCCCAGACTCCTTTCTTACCAATCGCCAACAGGTTCGCCGCCCCATCATGCTTCGCATAATCCCAGCGAAACCCATCCAGCGAGACCAGCACCACATAGTGAGCCTTCTGGGCGGCAGCGGAATTCGGTTCGCTCGCGAAATGCACCAGGGGAAGCGCCGGGTTGCCACCCACAATCGGCTCTGCCTGCTGCGCAAACAGCGGCAACGCCAATACCAGGCACACCATTGCGGCCCGCTTCCAGACACTGAAAAACATCCTTGATTCTCCCGGATCAGCTTATCGTACAGACACGGTAAATCTGCAGTTGATGGAGAAATCCGGCGGGCGTATCTTCTTGCCATGTTGAGCAATCGCTCCGTCCCGGTTGATACCGTGCTTCCCCACGTCACCTACACGAACCTGGCCGCGGCAATCGACTGGCTCTCTGCAACCTTCGGGTTCGTCGAGCACTATCGCTACGGAGACCCGGTACAGGGTGCGCAACTGCACATCGGAAATGCCTTCATCATGGTGAATGCCGCACGCTCAGGCAGGTCAAGTCCAGCCGAACTCGACGGCGCGACGCAGAGCGTCACCATCTTCATTGAAGACGTAGAGGCCCATTGCGCACGTGCTCGCACTGTGGCCCGGATCGTGGAAGAACCTCACGAAACTGCGTACGGGGAATTCCAATATGGGGCGTTGGACCTCGAAGGTCATCCCTGGCTCTTCGCACGTCATGCACGCGACGTGAGTCCGGATGACTGGGGCGCAAACATCACAACCCCGCTCAAGTAAGGCTGCACCAATCCCGGAACGCCCTCATCCTCACGGCTTTATCCAACCGCGAGGACGGGGGTTCAATGCTACTTGCTTGGAGAAGTAGACGGCGGTGGCGTTGCAGGGGAGGTCGCCGGGGCGGGAGTCTCCGCAGGAGCCGGAGTCGCCGGTTGGGCTGCCGCAGGAGGTGGCTGGTCGCTCGCCAGTTTGCGAATGTAAACCACCAGTCCCCGGACTTCATCATTTGTGGCGCGGCCTGAGTCCTCAGGCGGCATCTTTCCCTTACCTTTGCGAATGATGTCGATCAGCGCCTCATCGGATTGCGTCGCAAGCGTCTTCGGGTTTGTCCAGTCATCCAACGTTAGCTGCATATCCTTCGCAATGTCTGTCTTACCGTCACCCGTGGCTCCATGGCAGAGTGCGCAGTCCAGGTTATAAACCTTCTTCGCCTTGGCCAGCTGGTCGGGGCTTACTTTCTTCGATGCGGCACCCTGACCTGACTCTTGCGCGGGACCAGCGGGAGCGGATGCGGCTGCAGTCACTAGCAAGACAACCGCCGTGAAGAGCAAGAACGACTTGAGCATATTGTCTTCTCCTCAGTTGCAGGTGTCGGGGGATTGGCATCGTGCAGCTGTTCTCTTTTGATTCGACAGCATTATAGGCGCATTTGAAAGTGAGATGCATCACGTCGTTTCGCCGGATCGATTCCCGCCTTTCGCCACGCCCCCTCACCCTCCGCTCTTTCGCTTCCGTTTGTGGTATACGTTTCCACATGTTCCGATCCGTCTCTATCCTGCTGCTCTCGCTCGCCCTTATCTCCGGGTCCGCCCGCATTGCCATCGCCCAGGACCCAGCCCCCACCCCCCCCATGGGCTGGAACAGCTGGGACGCCTACGGCCTCACCATCAGCGAAGCCGACTTTCGCGCCAATACCACCGTCCTCGCCGGAATCCGCCAATACGGCTGGCAATACGCAGTGATCGACGAAGGCTGGTATATGCAGGACCCCTTCGGAAGCACTCTTGAGGCACGCAAATATCTCTGGAACGAAAACGGCATCCTCATCCCCGACCCCGCGCGCTTCCCCGATGCCGCGAACAATGCAGGCTTCAAACCGCTCGCCGACTGGGTTCACGCCCAGGGCCTCAAATTCGGAATCCACATCGTCCGCGGCATTCCCCGCCAGGTCGTCGCGCAGAACCTTCCCATCGCCGGCTCCAGCTTCCATGCCGCCGACGCCGCTGACCAGCAGTCCCCGTGCCCCTGGGACCAAGGCAACTGGGGCGTCGCGGACAACGCCGCCGGGCAGGCCTACTACGATTCCATGCTCAAGCTTTACGCCGATTGGGGGCTCGACTACATCAAAGTCGACTGCATAAGCGACCATCCCTACCGGCCCAGCGAAATCCGCCAGATCGCCGAGGCCATCCGCAAAACCGGCCGCCCCATTGTGCTGAGCCTATCGCCTGGCCCAACCCAGTTCGACCACGCTGCCGAGGTCGCCAAATATGCGCAGATGTGGCGCATCACCGACGACCATTGGGACGGCTGGTCTTTCCCGCACAAAGCGCCATCCGAATACCCCTTTGGCCTTCGCGACGAATTCGACCGCATCGCCAAATGGGCGCCCTACGTCAAGCCCGGCAACTGGCCCGATCCCGACATGCTGCCGGAAGGCTATCTCGGCCCCCATCCGGGCAAAGACCAGCCCCGCATGTCCGCCTACACCCACGACGAGCAGCGTACGGAATTCACCCTGTGGGCCATCTCCCGTTCGCCGCTGATTCTCGGCACCAATCTCACCAGACTCGATGACTTCACCCTCTCCCTCATCACCAACAAGGAAGTCACCGACCTCAACCAGCAAGCCGTCGAATCCGCACCCGGTCTTCTGCCTAAGAGTCATGGAAACTCGGCATCCTTCCCGCAGCGCTACTGGTACGCGCGCACCGGTGGACCAAATCCGAAGCGTTACATCGCTGTTTTCAACCTCGCCGATGCGAAGACCTCATCCAATCTTCCCTGGGCACTTTTCCACCTCGAAAACAAGCCGCACGCTCTCTACGATGTCTGGAATCAGAAGCACATCCCCAGCGCCAGAACACTGCATCTGGTTCTACCCGCACACGGATGCGCGCTCTTCCGCATCGAATAGAAGACCATGAAGATTGATGAGCTCTTCGCGGAAACGCTAAAAGGCGAGTACGAAGATGAGGCGCCCTGGCACGCTGTTCATGCGCTACGCCAAATCGGTTCGCGCGAAGTGTTCGATATGGCCTCGAACTGGTGCCGCTCCGATGAGCCCTTGAAGCGTGCTCGCGGCGCAGACGTCCTGGCTCAACTTGGCCGCACCGCCGACCATCTCGAGAACAACTTCCCCGAAGAGTCCTTCTCCATCGTCGCTGACACTGGCAGAAATCGAAAAGCAAATCCAGCCGCTATCCTCGGCGATTCAAGCCCTCGGCCACATTGGCGATCCGCGTGCCATTCCGCTTCTCGTGCGCTACAGCACTCATACCGAGTCCGAGATACGCTTCGCGGTTGCCTGCGCCTGCGGCAGCTTCGCCAACGAACCGCCGATGATTCCGGTCTTGCTCGAACTCATGCGCGACACAGACGAGGACGTGCGTGACTGGGCGACCTTCGGCCTCGGCAGCCTGGGTTCAGTCGACACACCCGAAATCCGTGACGCCTTCGCCGAGCGGCTCAAGGACTCCTTCGAAGACGTGGTCGATGAGGCTCTGGCCGGCCTCGCGCAACGACGCGACCCGCGCGCGCTCCCTCTCCTGCTCGAGCGACTCCGCCACCCCGAGGTCGATGACCACACTCTCGAGTCCGCTCGAGCAATGCTCGGTATGCACGCCGGCAAGCCAGCAAATGGCCCCCGAAGACTACATCTCCGCGCTCCAGCTCCGCTTCCTGTCCTGAGCAGCTGCCGCGTGCCCTTGAATTCATGCGGCCCCTTTTCGCGCATGAGTGGAGGGCTGCGAATCTTAACATTTCGATCAGAGAAACTTCAGACCGTCTTTAATGCCTGCTCCAGATCGGCAATCAAATCATCCTTGTCCTCGATGCCGATCGACAACCGCACGAGCCCCTCGGTGATCCCCACCTTGGCGCGCTCCTCATCCGTAAGTGCGAAATGCGTGGTCGTCGCCGAATGCGAAGCCAGCGACTCCACCCCGCCCAGCGACTCCGCATTCAGAAACAGCTTCAGCGCTCCCAGAAATCTCCCCGCCGCATCTCGCGAGCCAAGATCGAAGCTCAGCATCGACCCGAACCCGCGTTGCTGCTTCTTCGCCAGCTCATGCTGCGGATGGCTCTTCAATCCCGGATACGCCAGCCGTTTCAGCTTCGGCTGCGTCGACAGAAACTCCGCCACCGCGCGCCCATTTTCCTCGTGCTGCTTCATGCGCAGCGGCAGCGTCTTGATGCCGCGCAGTACCAGGAAGCACTCAAACGGCGACATGATGCCGCCCGGCCGCCTTCTGCACCAGCAGAAACCGATCCTTGTGCTCCGGCTTCGATCCAATCAGCGCTCCGCCCAATCCATCCGAATGTCCATTCAGAAATTTTGTGGTCGAATGCATCACCACGTCCGCACCCAGCGCCAGCGGACTCTGCAGCGCGGGCGACATGAACGTGTTGTCCACGCTCACCTCGACACCCCTGGCGTGCGCAATCTCGCATATCGCCGCAATATCCGTCAGCACCATCAGCGGATTGGTCGGCGTCTCGATGTGCATCAGCTTCGTATTCGGCTTGATCGCCGCCTTCACTGCGTCAAGGTTCGCAGTGTCCACGTACTCAATCTCGATCCCGTAGTGCTGAATGATCAGGTTGAAAAGCCGCGTGGTCCCGCCATACACGTTGGCCGAAACAATCACGTGATCGCCGGCGCGCAGCGTCGCCACCAGCGCATAGATCGCCGCCATGCCGCTGGCGAATGCATGCCCCGTTGTTCCGCCCTCAAGCGCTGCCAGGGCCGTCTCCAGCCTTGCGCGCGTCGGGTTGCCGGCACGTGAATAGTCATACCCCTTGTCCGTGCCGATGCCGGTCAGCTCAAACGTTGAAGAAAGGTAAACGGGGACGTTGACAGCGCCGGTCAGCGGGTCGGGATGCTGCCCTGCGTGCACGGCGAGAGTGGCGTATTTTTGCTCGGACATAATGTGCGCTTGGCTAATTGGCTCCTGCCTTTTAGCTTATCGCGGAGTACCGCCCAAGCCTCCCTGCAGCAGCATCCTTTTCCTGCAGACTTCGCATCAGAACCACCCATATCCCCCGGTGTATCACGCACCTGGGCTGGTTCAGCCTCGGAGGTAGAAATGGCCGCCACAAAGAAATGCGCAAACCCCGCCTGCAATTGCATTCGCGCCCGATAAGCAAAAGTATTGCAGCGCCCATTGCGAAGGCATCGGCAACAAAACCGAAATCATGTGCACCTGCGGCCACGACGGCTGCAGCCACTCCGGCACGCGCGCCTGACTGCACTACTCCAGCCTTGGTTTAAATTTTGCTGTGTTTCAAAAACGAGCGTCAGCCCGGATCGGGGAAATCTCTGGCCATCAAAACCGCTCACAACCAGGAACTTTGAGGCCACTTATTCCTCTGTCCCTTTTCACCTTTGTCCCTTTGTTCCCTGGTCTCCTATTCCCCGCTTCTAAACCCCGCCCTCAAATATCTTCTTCGACAAATACCGTTCCGCCGAATCCGGAATGATCGTCGCCACGCGCTTTCCCGCGCCCAGTTCCTTCGCCAGCGCGGCCGCCGCAAACACCGCCGCTCCCGCACTCGATCCGCCCACCAGGCCCTCTTCCGCCGCGAGCCTTTTCACCATCGCGAACGCATCCTCGTCGCTCACCATCATCACCCGATCGCATACATCGCGATGAAATGTCTCCGGAATAAAATGAACGCCGATTCCCTCCACGCGATGCTTCCCCGGCGCGCCACCCTGCAGAATCGATCCCTGCGTCTCCACGGCGATCGTGATCACCGCCGGATTCTTTTCCTTTAAAAAGCGCGCAACGCCTGAGAACGTTCCGCCCGTCCCCACCCCGGCCACGAATCCATCCACGCGCCCTTCCATCTGCTCCCAGATCTCCGCGCCGTCGTATCGTGGTGAAACTGCGGATTCGACTGGTTTGTAAACTGCCCCGCCATGAATGCCCCTGGAATCGCATCGGCGGTCTTGTTCGCCTCGCGGATCGCCCCGGCCATTCCCTCAGCCTCCGGCGTGCGCACCACCTCCGCGCCAAAGCCGCGCATCAGGATGCACTTCTCCTCAGCGAATCCCTCCGGCACAAATAGCTTCACCTTGTAGCCGCGATTCACGCCGATCAGCGCCAGCCCTACGCCGGTATTTCCTGCCGTCGCCTCCACAATCGTGGAGCCTTCGCGCAGCAGGCCCCGCGCTTCGGCATCCAGAATCATGCCCAGCGCGGCACGGTCTTTGATGCTGCCTCCGGGATTCAGAAATTCAAGCTTGGCAAACACCGCGGCCGACTCGCTCGGCACAATTCTGCCAAGCTGAAGCATCGGCGTATGACCAACCAGTTGAGTGATATCGGATGCGACGCGGACGGGGGATGTGGTGGGGCTTTCGACTGCCATGGCAATTCAGTTTAGCCTACTGCACCGGACTATTTCTTCTGCGCAGGCCGCTTGGCCAGCCGCGTCGCCGGGAAATACCCTGTGCGCGTCCGCACCGTCAGCTTGCCCATCCCCGGCGCTTCCGCCGTCACCTGCACGCGCCGGAATCCCGGCTCCGTCGTAGGCTTCGTTGAGTGATAGCCGATCGTGTACTGGCTTCGAATATCGCGCGCCACTTCCGCAGCAATCTCGTCCACCTGCTCGATCGACTTGGGAAAAAACGCGATCCCGCCCGTCTCGTTCGAGAGCAATTCCAGCGCGCGCCGCGCGTGCCGCACCTCGCCACGGCTCATCTCATCACCAAACAATAGCCCGATCGTATAGATCACGGGCCCCGAGAGTTCCTGCACGCGCCGGATCGTCTGATCGAGCGTCAGCGTTGACGCGTTGTCCTCGCCATCGGTAATCAGTACCAGCACCTGCTTCGGCCGCTTGGCGTCCGCCACCAACTTGTCCGCCGACGCAACCACGGCATCGTAGAGCGCCGTTCCTCCCCGCGACTCGATGTGGCTCAATCCATCGCGAAGCTTGTTCACATTCGCTGTAAAATCCTGGTCGATATATGCCTCGTCTGAGAAATTCACCACAAACGCTTCATCTTCGCGGATTCGAGGCTTCGACCAGGTCCAGCGCAGCTTTATTTACCGCAGGACGCTTCCTCGACATCGAGCCGGAATTATCGACCACCAGCCCAATCGATACCGGCAGATCGGTGTGCTGAAAGCTGATGATGTTCTGCTTGACCCCATCTTCGAAGACCTGAAAGTTCTGTTGCTTCAGCGTCTGCACCAGCTGCGAACCTTCGAGCACAGTGGCGTTCAGTACCACTTCCTCCACATTCGTATGCAGAACGTAGCCTTCGCCACCCTCTTTGTGCAGAGGCGCGCCATTGACGCTCGGCGCCTGCTCGGCGTCCGGCGAACGCACCGGATCGGTGTCCACTGTCAGCGGGGGAGCCTGGGCCGGCGTGGCAGGAATAGCCGGCTTCTGTGCCTGTTGGGCGCCCAGCGTGAGAGTCGAAATCAGGATGAATACCGAAAGGAGTGCTTTATTGCAAGGGCGCATAATATCCGGTTCGAGCATGGACCGTGAGTGGAGGCAAACCCGATGGTGGATTTAGCTTCACCTTCACTTTACGCCACTTGCCGTCACGAGAAATGTTCTTGGGCGTGTAACCAATCACATATTGATTGCGCAATTCCGTCGAGATCTTCTCCGCGATATCGCCCATCTCGGAGAGGTCATCCACCCTGAAAAGACGCCCACCCGTCTCTTCGCACAACTCGTTCAGCAGGATCGGCCCCGTGCGTTCCTCAGGAGTAGCAGCATACGGATCGAAGATTCCGATCGAGTAAATCTCGACGTCCGACTCCCGAACCTGGGAGCGGACTTCGCCTTCCGTATACCTCGACCGGTTATCGCCGCCGTCCGATACCACCAGCAGCGCCTTCCGTTCGTGCTTGGCCTCTTTCATCTTGTCCACGCCGTAGTAAATCGCATCCAGCAGCGCCGTCCGGTGTCCGCTGCGGACCGTCGCCAGGCGCGCCTGGATATCCTCCACCGAACTTGTAAAATCCTCAATCAGTTCCGGACGGTCGTTGAATCCAATCACAAAAAACTCATCCTCGGGATTCGCCGTCTTCATGAACTGGACGATCGATTCGCGCGCGCGGACCAGCTTCGAAGTCATCGAACCAGAAAGGTCGAAAATAATCCCGATCGAAACCGGCGCATCTTCGCTGGCGAAACTCTTGATCGCTTGCTGGCCGTTGTTTTCGAAGATCTGAAAGTCTTCCTTCTCCAGCCCCGTCACCAGGCGATTCATCGGATCAGTTACCGTAACCGGAACCAGCACCATATCCACGTTCATCTTGATCAATGATCCCGGCGTTACTCGTCCGGCTCTTGTTGCGGCTGGCGCATCCACTCCCGGGGGCGCTCCGACGGCGGGTACATCTGCTGCCGGCGGCCGAACGTGCACCTTATCCAGTGGATTATCCTGCGCGTTGAGCATCCCAGCCCCGAAAACTGCAAGCGCCAAGCCGCAAATGGCCGCCAGCCACGGCCTGCGAAACTGTCCGCGTGGTGCCTCGAGCCATTTGAGGGGTGGGTTCATGCGCTCATACCTGGGCTCATACCTGGGCTCGTACGTGGGCTCGTACATGGGATTGATGGCGAGTTTAGCACGCCCCGCCGATGCCTTGCGTCTCCGCAGCGATGCCCCTGTTTTGTTTGACGTTGCCCGACTGAAATCCGTGATCTCCGCTGGGATACAATCGACTCTAAGCGGCAGTTTTGGTGGGACTTTCCCGTCGATTCCTGCTGCATATATCCTGCCTTTTCTATAGGGAGCAAGACGTTCCGCATGGCGAGTATCTATCCGTTCCGAGCATGGCGCTATAATCCGTCGGCTGTCCGCCTTCAAGACGTCGTCACCCAGCCCTATGACAAGATTTCACCGGCCATGCAAGAGGCTTACTACCAGCGCAGCCCCTATAATCTTGTCCGCATTATCCTCGGGCTGCCCGAACTCTTTGATGCGGAGCGTGGTGAGAATGTCTATAATCGCGCCGCACGCGACTTCAAGGCATGGCGCGACCAGTCCATCCTCGTTCAGGAACGCGACCCCGCGATCTTCGCCTACGCCCAGCGATTTCGCGTCCCGGGTTCCGATGAAATTAAAGAACGTCGCGGATTCATCGCTCTGGGCAAGCTGCACGACTACGCGGACCAGGTCGTCTTCCGCCACGAGCAGACCCTCTCCAAGCCCAAGAGCGACCGCCTCAACCTCCTCAAAGCCACCCGCGCCCACTTCGGCCAGATCTTCATGCTCTACTCCGATCCTGCCGGCAGCGTCGAAAAAATCCTGTACGAAGGCGCAGGCCCTGCCGACGCCGAAGTCACGGACGAATACGACGTTCTGCACCGCATCTGGCGGGTCAGCGACCCGGCCGTCATTCGCCTCCTCACCAGCACTATGGCGGACAAGAAACTGATCATCGCCGACGGCCACCATCGCTACGAAACGGCACTGAACTACTCCAAAGAGCACGCCGCCGCTCCTGTGCGAACCGAGCACAACGCCAGCGAACTTCCCCATCCAGCCTATCCCGAAGCCGCCGTCATGATGACCTTCGTCAATATGGACTCCGATGGCCTCGTCATCCTTCCAACGCACCGCGTCGTCCACAGCCTGGCAAGCTTCGATCCTGCCACGTTTGCCCGCGCTGCCGAGCAGTTCTTCACCGTTGAGAAACTTCCCGACACCTCCGCTGCCTCCTCCATCGCCACGCTCCGCCAGCATTCAGGAACTGCCTTTGTCGCCGTCACCCGAGCCGGCGCGTTCCTCCTGCGTTCCAAACCCGACGCCACTGCGGCCGCTCTTGCCTCCCTGCCGGAAAACCAGCGCCAACTCGACCTGAGCCATCTGCACACCATCATCCTCGACAAACTACTCGGCCTCGACGCCGAGAAAGTCCGCGAGCAAACCAACCTCCGCTACCTGCGCGATGCCGCCGAGGCAGTCGAGCAGGTCCACCGCGGCGATGCAGACGTCACCTTCCTCACCAATCCCGTCACCATGGAGCAACTTCGCGAAGTCGCCTTCGCCGGCTCCGTCATGCCCCAGAAATCCACCGACTTCTTCCCCAAGCTCCTCAGCGGCCTAACCATCTATGCCCTGGAGTAGACGGCTCCAACACTGGGTGCCCCAGGCCTGGATTTTCAGACCTGGGAGGGATATCTCCATCACCTCCATCCTCCTCATCGCCCTCTCATTCGCTGTCCCCTGCGCCAGCCAAACGTCGCCGCCCCTCTCAACTCCTCCCCCAGCCCCACGTTTCGTCGTCCTCCTCGATGCCGCTCACGGCGGCGACGACACCGGCGCCCATCTCGACAGCGGCCAGCTCGAAAAATCCGCCAACCTCGCCCTCAACGTCCGCTTGCGCTCCCTCCTTACCGCCCGCGGCATTCAGGTTGTCACCACGCGCGAGTCCGACGCTTCCGTCGACCTCAACCAGCGCGCCGCCATCGCCAACCACGCTAATGCCGCCATCTGCCTCAGCCTTCACGCCAGCGAAAGCGGTGCCGGCGTGCATCTCTTTACGTCTTCCCTCGCACCCGCACAGGCCACACGCATTCTGGCCTGGGAAACCGCCCAGGCCCCGTGGATCACGCGCAGCCTTGCCCTCGCAGGCGCGCTTAACTCCGCGCTAACCCATGCAGGCTTCAACGTGACTCTCGGCCGCATTCCTCTGCCCGGCATCGAGAGCATGACCTGCCCCGCCGTTGCCATTGAGATCGCCCCCGAACGCGACGCAGACAAGAACATCACCACCGAGCCCGACAATCCCGACTACCAATCACGCGTTGCCGCCGCTCTGGCCGCCGCAATTCTCGAATGGCGTTCCGACCCCAGCCGCTCGGAGGCCGGCCAGCCGTGATCCCCCGCTATCAGAAGATCCTCTTCGCCATCCTTCTCCTCGCCTCGCTGGGCATGGGTTTCAAGCTCTGGCAACTCCGCGAGCGCGCCCACAAGCGCCTGCTCGCCGGCGAAACCACCGCCCCTACGAAAGCACCCGAAGTCGCCCCCGCCGAGCAGGCCACCCTTGTCGCCGCCAACGACATGGACAATTCCCTGGTTCCCCAGCTCCACTCCCTGCCGCTCCCCGCCGATCCCGAAGCCCGCGCTCGCGCTGTCCTCGGCAAATTGCTCGACCTTTATGCAGCGCCAAATTCGACCCACTCCGTCCCCGGCGGAGCCGCCTCCGTCTCCCAGGTCTTTCTTTTGCCCGTGCCTGGAGCAGGGTCCGGCGCCAGGGCCTCCGAGACCGGCAATCAACTCGCCGTCGTCAACCTGACCGGCACCTTCGCTGCCAGCCATCCCTCCGGACTCGAAACCGAATCTCTGACTGTCCTTTCCATCTGCGCCACCCTGCGCGCCAATCTGCCCAGCGTCACTGAAGTCCGCTTCCTGGTCGACGGCCAGCCTCGCCCCACCCTCGCCGGCCATGCCGACCTCACCCGCACCTACCTCACTGCCGACGCACTGCCGACCCAAGGAAGCATTCCGTGACCGAGTCACCACCCCCACCATCGGCGTCTTCGACTCCGGCTTCGGCGGACTCACCGTTCTGCGCGCGCTCATCGACCGTGCCCCTCAGGCTCGCTACGCCTTCATCGGAGACACCGCCCGCCTCCCTTACGGATCCAAATCCCGCCGCACCATCGCCCGCTACGCCGCCCAGAGCGCGCGCTTCCTCGTTGAAGAGCAAGGCGCCGACTACCTCGTCATCGCCTGCAATACCGCCAGCGCCCTCGCCCTCGAAGACATCAAAGAGGCCGTCCCCTCCGTTCCTGTCATCGGCGTGATTGAGCCGGGAGCCGAAGCCGCTCACAGCGCGTCGAAAACGCGCGACGTCCTCGTCATCGCCACTGACGCCACCGTGCATAGCCACGCTTACGCCGCAGCATGCCACACCCACGGCCTTCGCGCGCTCGAGAAAGCCTGCCCGCTCCTCGTTCCCCTGGTCGAAGAAGGCTGGACGAACCATCAAGTCACATCGGAAGTCGTTCGCATCTACCTCGACGAACTCACCACTCAGGCCTTATCCCAGGGTATGAAGCCGGACACCCTCGTGCTCGGCTGCACCCATTACCCGCTCCTCAAGCCCGTCATCGAACGCTTGCTTTCGCCGGGCATCACTATCATCGACTCCGCCGAATCCACCGCCGACAAACTCGTCCTCCGCCTCTCTCAAGACTTCGGGAGCCCCATCCCAACCGTAGACGCGCAAGCGGCAGCGGGTAGGGTGGCAAGCGACTCTCTTCCAGTCCGCACTCCAATCCGCTTCTTCGCCACCGACTCCGTCGAAAAATTCGAGCTCCTCGGCTCACGCTTCCTCGGCCGACCCGTAACGAACGTCCAATTAGTCGACCTCGGAGGCTAGAAATCAACCGTCCCAAGCACCCCGCACCGTCTTGATATCCTAGAGCCAGCTTAGATTCCCCATTCAACAGAAGTGTCATCGCTGATCGAACGGGGCGCCGAACGCTTTTCCGTTCGGGGGTGGTGAGCGAAGGATCTGCTTTTCGCGACGCCTGGCAGCACGAAAAACAAGAAGAACGCGTACCGGAGGAACAACGCAAGCATGATCAATCTGGCAGGTAAGACGGCCGTGGTCTTCGGGCTGGCCAACAAGCGTTCCATCGCCTGGGGCATCGCCCAGAAACTCCACGCAGCCGGAGCCACCCTGGCCATCTGCTACCAGAACGAGCGCATGAAGCTCGAAGCCGAAGACCTCATCAACGAACTTCCCGGCGCCTCCGGCTTCCAGTGCGACGTCTCCTCCGACAGCGAGATCGAGAAACTTTTCGCCACCCTCAAAGACCAATACACCAAGCTCGACATCCTCGTGCACGCCGTAGCCTTCGCCCCCGCTGCCGACATGCACGCTGAGTTCATCGACACCAGCCGCGATGGCTTCCGCATCGCCATGGACGTCAGTGTCTACTCCCTTATCGCCGTCAGCCGCGGCGCCGCGCCTTTGATGACCGATGGCGGCAGCATCATGACCCTCAGTTACTACGCCGCTGAAAAAGTCGTCCCCAACTATAACGTGATGGCCATCGCCAAGGCTGGACTCGAATCCACCGTCCGCTATCTCGCCTGGAATCTCGGATCGAAAAACATCCGCGTCAACGGCATATCCGCGGGCCCCATCAAGACGCTTGCCGCCCGCGGCGTTGGCGATCTCAGCGTAATGATGAAAGCCCACGCCGACCGCGCCCCGCTTCACCGCAACGTGGACCAGCTCGAAGTCGGCGGCCTCGCGCTCTTCCTCGCCAGCGACCTCTCCAGCGCCATCACCGGCGAAATCACCTATGTAGATTGCGGCTACAACATCATGGGCTTTTAAAAGATATTCCCTGGCTTTGAAGCCCAGGTGTCCCGAAGAAGCGTCCGTGTCCCGATATCGGGTTTGAGGTCATCCGCCGGAAGAGGCGCTCCTACTTCTGTCGGATGAAGAGTACCGTCGAGGTCCCATCCTTCTTGGTGCTAACCAATCGCACCTCGTCTCCCTTGTCGATGTCGAATTTCGATCCGTTGACAACTCCTGTATACGTCTCCGCCACCGTTTGCGCGTCAATTTTGAATGAGTGCTCGACCCCTTTCGCGTCGCTCACTGAGAGTGTGTGATCATGTCCGTTCCAACTCGCCACTTCGCCGGTCATCGATGAAAACGGCCCCGCTCCGAGAGTCTTTACGGCGACGGCGGTCCTGTTATCATCGCGTCCAAAATAGAAAACAACCACGTATGCTCCCTGTTGATTGAACCTGGTTGCATCCGTGGTGGTTTCAGCGACCTTCTTGTCGAAAGCTAGCGAAGGCTTCGACGAGGCCATCACTTTGAAAGTGCTTTTTTCGCCGTTGTCTTGAAACACGGTCATCGTGCCTTGGGAAGTGTTGATCGCGCTCACCGATCCAGTGAGTGCATGAACAATTTCCTGGGATGCTGCACCACGGGAAGCAAGGAAAAGTGAACCGACGAGAACAACCATACGCAGGTAGGTCTTAAACATTGTCTCCTCCATTTGCTGTGGATTTACGAATTACGCTCTCCGCTACATATTCACTCTTTGTGCTGCTGATTCACTTGGCAAGCTGTCATCCAGCCGCGAAGAAAGTCGAGAAGCGCCTCCGGCGGCTTGATCCATGCATCGGCAAGGGTGGGACGATACTCTTTGCGGACCAGAATGTTGAAACCCCGATGAGCCAATGCGCCAAATGCATCTTCGTCGGTTAAGTCGTCGCCGAGATAGGCCATGGCCACATCGGGGCCCATCTCATAGAGAAGCGAACGGACCGCATCCCCTTTGTCCTTCTTGGCAGGCCGGATCTCGATGCCGCCTTCAAAAGGAGCAAAGCGGAGTTCGTCTCTGTCCGGGATCATCGACCAGATTCGACGCATCTTTCGCATCACGTGTTCTGTAATCGATTCCCTGCCTCTCCAGTGGATTGCAATGCTCGCGGTCTTCCGTTCCGCGAAACTGGATAGGCCCTCGCACGCGATAAGTTTGCCGGCCGTCTCGATCGCTGCCAGCAACCGCGCATCGATCCTCGCAATCTCATCGGAACCGTCGGCTCTGAGTCTCTCCAGCCCGTGACATCCCCATACCTCAATACCCGTCAGCCTCAGTAATTTCGGGATCTCAGCTGCCCGCCGGCCGGTGACGATCGCCAGGCGGGTGTCGGTCTCGCCTCGAATGCGATTCAGCGTGTTGGAGATTTCAGGATAGGGGTAAGCCTCTTCGGGATTGCAACTGAAGGGCGCAAGCGTGCCATCGTAGTCCAATAAAAGCGCGCGCGATGGAGCCTCGGAGACACGGGAAAGAAAAGCGGCAATCCGCATCTTCGCCGCTGAAGGATCGAGTGATTCTCTGTCGTGCATCGCATTTTCCTTTTTGGAATTGCCCGAAACCAATGTCTTGACGGAACCATCGGTTCACGTCACAAGAAAGGATTCCGTCCAAAGTGGGAAATGCTCTAGCAGAGCAGGCAGCAGGGCACATCAACCACAGACACTCGTTGCAGACTCTGTGCATCGCTGCTTGCCAGCCCGAGACCGACAAATGCCGAAAGGAGGCAAACAACGATCTGCACACTCAACGAGAACATCGCGAGGATGAGGGTTAGCCACTGCTGTGCACGAAGTGCCGTCGGCTGAACGTCGACGAGAGGAGAGATAAAAATAGCGATAATGAACAAAATGACACAGGCGACAAGAACGATTGTGAAGATCCTGTTCATTCCCCCGGAGTATAGCATCCGCGAATATTCGGTGAAAACCACGCAATTTCTTGGTAATTAACCGCGGCACACCACCTGACCACCTCCGACCGCGCCGTCCTTTCCCACCGCGCGCCGCACGGGCCTGGCTTTCAGACCTGGGAATTCGATGGTTCCCTTGCTGCCCTCGCCGCCACCAAACCGCTCACAAATGAAAAAACCATAGGCCGCAAAAGATAGAGAACAGCCACAAGAAACATCACTTCGTTTCCTTCTGCGAACGCCCACATTCCAGACGAAGCATTCTGGACATTCATGATCTGTGCAGTCGAAACTCTCGTAGCAGCGGCCTCAAACCGGATCATCAATGTCCGCTGCAGCACCATCGCCTCGTACGCGATCACCCATATAAGCACAAAGCTGCCCACCTCATAGCCCACGCGCACATAGCCATTCAACATCCGTACGAACCGCTCATAACGGTCTGTCCCCAACGGCGCACGGTCACTCAGCATCGCCAGCACGGCGAATCCGAGAGGACCGAACACCGCCAGCAACAGCCAAAGATAAGATCGTTTCTTCGAGCGAATCACCGCCAAGCACGCCAGTATCCACAGCGCCGCAGCGCAGGCTGCAGACGCCAGGAAAGTCAGTATCCTCAGCGTAGTGAGAAGCTGGAAGTTGTGCGCATAGTTCGCATGCCCCGCCGCCATCTCCGGGTTAATCAAATTCGACAGCATTCCCCCGAGCATAAGAACCACTGGAATCAGCAAGAGCAGAAGAAGCGCCGCGACAGTTTGTTTCTTCATCATTTCCACCGTTCGAGAGGTTCAGATGCCTTACTTTGCAGAAAATCATACGCGGATCGCGTCCTTGAAATCGCCCTCCAACTTGAATGCGATTGGATGGAGGTAACTTCTTACATCCTCAGAATCTCCTCCCACACCGCCTCCTCCACCGGCAGCCCCAGCCTCCAATTCTCCTCCCGCAATCGCACCGTATTCTCCCCCGGATACCGCACCGTCTTCCCCGCCTCCGCCGCGCGTGTTCGATGCAGCGATTCCACCACCTCATCCGCAATTTGCTTCCATCCGCGCCGCATCTCCCAACCCCTCGCGGATCGATCGCCACAAACATCTGCGACAAGCCAGTCTCCTTCAGCGGATCGTTCGCAATCGCATGCGTGGCATTCCCCAGCGACGCCATCGCCGCCACCATATCCAGCATCACCGCCAGCCCCGATCCTTTCCAGAACCCCACCGGCAAGCAGCCGCTGCGACTTCTCGATCGCTCCCGGATCGCGCGTCAGCTTTCCCTCCGCATCAAATCCGCCCTCCACCGGCAACAATTCCCCGCGCCTGCGATAGCTGTCGAGCGCCCCATACGAAAACTGCGACATCGCCATATCCAACACCACGTGCCCCTTCGCGCGCGGCACCGCCATCACCAGCGGATTGTTTCCGATCGCCGGCTCAACCCCGCCCCACGGCGGCACATTCGGCATCGTGTTCGTCCAGCACATCCCGATGACGCCCGCCTCCGCCGCCTGCCATCCATACGTTCCGCCGCGCATCCAGTGATTCGTATTCGCCATCGCCACGCAGCCGATCCCATGTTCCTTACTCAACCCAATAGCCCGCGCCATCGCCGCCCATGCATTCAGATTTCCCGGCCCGCGCTGCCCATCCCACCGCTCCATCGCGCCAAATCGCGCGACCACGCGGCGGCTCCGCACGCGGATCGACATTCCCATTCCGCACCGTCGCCACAAACCGCGCGAACCGGTTCACCCCATGCGAATACACCCCGTCGCAGGTAGTCTCCGCAAACAGCCGCGCACACCTCTGCGCGCGCTCCTCGCCGAACCCCAGCCCGCGCAACACCATCCGCAAGCCGTCCCTCAACTTCGTCGAATGAAATTCTTAGCATGCAGAAAATCCGGGTGCCCCAGGTCCGCCTTTGAGACCTGGAGTTTCCTGTCGCATGATCACTAGCCATGGGTGCCCCATTCATGGAACATCCTTAAGTCCCATGAGTGGAAAACCACGAACTCCGGGCTACTTGTGGTAATTCGGATAAGCCGGCTTGTGCACCTCGGTCTTCGGCTCCTTCGACAATTCCTCCAACGCCAGCGAAACCGCCTTCTCCAGTTGCGGATCGTGCCCTTCGCTCACCGCCTTCGGATCCTGCTCCACCACGTAATCCGGATCGACGCCGTGGTTCTCCACATCCCACTCTCCCTGCGGTGAGAAGAACGCCACGCTCGGCGACGTCACGTGTCCGCCGTCCATCAGCACCGGAATCGGCCCAATCCCCACCAGGCCGCCCCACGTCCGCTTGCCCACCAGCGGACCAAGCTTCGCATGCTTGAACAGCCACGGCAGCGCATCGCCGCCCGAGCCCGAAAATTCATTCGCGATCATCACCTTCGGCCCGTAGATGCCGGCGTTCGGCGTGTGCTCGATCTTGCCGTACCGCGGAGCCCAGTACGACTCGATGTGCCGCCCCAGCACTTCGACAAAGTAATCGGCCACCTGCCCGCCCGCGTTGAAGCGCTCGTCGATAACCGCGCCCTGCTTGTCCGTCTGCGCAAAGTAGTAGCGATTGAAATTCGTAAACCCGCCCGCGCCCGTGTCCGGCAGATACACGTAAGCCAGCTTGCCGCCCGAGAGCTGATCCACTTTCTTCTGGTTGCCGTCGATCCAGTCCACGTTCCGCAGCGCCGCCTCGCTCGCGATTGGAGTCACCGAAATATCGCGCGGCTTTCCATCCTCTCCGGCGATGCGCAGGCTGATCACCTTGCCCGCCGTGCCTTCCAGCGGCTGCTGGATGTCCATATCCGCCGTCAGGTCCTGCCCGTTGATTGCGAGAATGCAGTCGCCCACCTTCACGTTCAGCCCCGGCTGCGCCAGCGGAGCCTTATCGCGCGGATTGAACTCGCCCGCCCGTGTAGATCTTCGCAATGCAATAGCGATTGTTCTTGATCTTGTAATCCGCGCCCAGCAGCCCGCCCGGCACGTGCTTCGCCTCGGGAATCTGCCCGCCATTCCCGCGCAGATGCCCCACCGAAAATGCGCTCAGCATCTCCTGGAAGATGTAGTTCAAATCCGCGCGCGAGGCGATCGACTCCGACGTACGGCTCGTACTTCTTCTCATCCGCAACCGTGTTCGTGCCGTGGAAATTCGGATCGTAGAAGTACGCGCGCTCGATGCGCCACACCTCGTGGTACATCTGCGCCCACTCCGCATGCGGCTCCACGCGCATCTTCACATCCGCAAATGACAGCGCGCCTTCGCCCGGCTTCACCGGAGCATTCGCCGGCACAATCACCCACGTCGGCTTCGGCCCGCCACCCGGAGGCGCTGGACTGCCATCCGGCCGCGGATGCCCCAGCGCCAGCAGCATCTTCTCGCCGTTCGCCGAAAGCTCGAACTTCTCCACGTGCTCGGCCAGCTTCTCCGTCTTGCGGTCTTCCGGCGTCCAGCGGCTCAGCGTTGCGCCACGATCTCCAAACCGGCCCGACTCCGGCCGCTCCAGTGAAATAGATGCTTCCCTTCAGCCCGCCCGTCACGCTCTCGTATACACCTGCCGGCAGCGGCAGCGCCACAATCCGCTTCTCAATCCCGTCCAGATCCACCTTCACCGGCTTCGGCGCAGGCTTCGCATGTGCCTTCTCGTCGCCGCTGCCTTCCTTCGCATCGCCGCCCTTGTCGTCGCCCTTCTTGCCCTCCGCCTTCTCTTCTGCCGGAGCTTTCTCGTCATCCATCTCCGGCGCAATCGGCGAAGCCGTATCCGCCGCCAGCGTCAACGCGTAAATGTTCGACGTCACCTGGTAGAGATCGCTCGTCATGTCGAGCCCATCCGACGTCGCGCCCTCATTGGTGCTCGTAATGAAGTAGAGATACTTCCCGTCGCGGTCAAACGCCGGCTCGCGCGAATCGCCCATCTCGCTCGTCACCTGCGTCGATTGCCCCGACTCCACCGAGTACAGGAAAATCGCGTGCAGATGATTCTCCATCGACCGCGGATACGCCATCCACTTCGAGTCCGGCGACCACGCAAAGTCAAACGTGCCGCTCGAAAATCCGCCATACACGTTCTTGTCGTTGACCACAGTCAGCTTGCCCGTCGTCGTGTCCAGCATGTACGTCTTCAGCCGATTGTCGTGGAACGCAATCCTCTTCGAATCCGGCGACCACTTCGCGTCGAAGTAGTACGCCGGCTCCGGCGCCAGCGCAAACTTCTTCACCGCCGCGCCGCCCGCAACCGCATCGCCTGTCTGCGGCGCCACGTGCAGCTGATACAGCCCCGACTCATCCGAGAAATACGCAATCGACTGCCCATCCGGCGACCATGCCGGCTCGCGCTCCATCACCCCCGGCGTATTCGTGATATCGCGCGTAGGCCCGTGCTTTGCGGCCACCGTGAAAATCTCGCCATGCGCCTCAATCACCGCGCGCACGCCCGTCGGCGAAATCGCCGCATTCTCCAATCTCGTCGGCCACGCTCTCGATCCGCGCCCGCACCTCCGGCAAATCCGCATCAATCTCAATCGGCACCAGCTTGCTCGTTCCCGGCTTCGTGTCGTAGAGATAAATCTCGCCCAGCTGGTCGTACACCAGCGTGTCGCCCTCTCCATGCAGCGAGCGAATATCCGGCCCGTCGTTCTTCAGCGCCTCGCGTCACCGCCTTCGACGCCGGATCGTATTTGTAAATCGTCGCCTTGCCCTTCCGGCCGAAAGAAAGTAGATCTTCCCGCCCGCATACACCGGCGAAAAATCCGACGACTTCTCATGCGGAATCTCGACCGAATCCAACCCCGGCAGCGTCGTGATCCAGATCGTGCTCGCGCGGCCGCCGTGATAATTCCCCCACGAAACATACGACATGTAGTCGAATCCATACGCCGGCGGCAGCGGCGAATACGCAATCTCTTTCCCGTCCGGCGAAAACTGCCCCTGGTACGCCATCGGCAGCGGCAGCGGCTTTGCAATTCCTCCCTTGCGCCGGCACTTCGTAAAGCTGCGTGTAGCGGCTCTGCGAAATCCGCGTGGAGCGGAACACGATGTCCTTCCCATCCGCCGTCCACGCCACCGCAAAATCCGCCGCGGGATGATACGTCACGCGAAACGGAATGCCGCCCTCCGACGGAATCGTGAACACATCGGTGTTCCCGTCGTAGTCGCCTGTGAACGCAATCATGCTGCCGTCGGGCGAGAACACCGGATCGGTCTCAATGCCAACGCCCGTCGTAAGCCGCCGTGCCACACCGCCCGCGCGCGGCACCGTCCACAGATCGCCGGCGTATCCAAACGCAATCAGATCCTTGCTCAGCGCTGGGTGCTGAAAGATGTGCGGCTTCGTCGCCGCGCGTGCTCCGGCCGGTTCAACAACCACTCCAATGGCAATCAGGAAAACAGCAAGGCAAGTCGACAAAGGCAGGCGCAACGCACGCATCAGAACCCTCCGGGAAGCTACTGCGGGATAGCCAACATCTTACAGCCCGCTCGGCACGCATGCCTTCTGAAAAGTTCCGAACGCGGTCAGGCGCAGCCGCAACTCTCGCCGCGCCACGCACGCCGCCCCTCCACAATCAGCAACGGCACCGCAACCAGCGCCGCTACTGCATCCACCCAGCGAATCTGCCACAAGGCGTAGGCACCTAATCCCGCGAGTGTCACGCCGGCAAGATAAGCGCACGTCGCCGACTGCGCGGCATCCGCCGCCATCGCACGATTGTTCATCCGCTGCGCCTGTCTTCGCTTCATCCACGCCAGCACCGGCATCACCACCAGCGCCAGCGCCGTTACGCCGATCCCGACGCAACTTGCTTCTATCGGCCGGCCACGCCCCAGCCACGCAATACACACCACCACCGCCGCCAGTGCAAACAACAGCACCGCCGCCGCCCGGTCCGCATACGTCTTCTTCAGCGCAAATCGCGGCAAAAACTGCAGCAGCACCACCGTCGCCGAAAGCATCTCCACCAGGCTGTCCGACCCGAACGCCAGCAGCGCCACACTATGCGATTGCGCAGCCGCCCACAACGACGCACCGCACTCCACCGCCATCCATCGCCAGCGTGATCCACTGCAGCCACGCCACCTGCGCGCGGCAGCACGACCTCGGATCGCACACGATCCGCAACTTGTATTTGGAATCTCAGGCTGCATCAGAGAATGGCTCGACTCTAATGCGTTTCCGGCTGATAAGCCGGCCGCTTCGGCTGCGGAGAAACTCCGGTCGTCACCTTCTGTCCGCCGCTATCCGCGCTCTTCGCATCTGTCGGACCCACTGCCGTAATGCCCGTCACCACCGGATGCTTGTTGCCGCCAACAACCCGCGTATCGCTTGACTGAATGCCAACCACCACCGGTCGCTTCGATTGCCGCGGCATTCTGTGCGCGCTTATCATTGCCTGCATAAAAATATTGCGTGTCCGTAGAAGTGCCATTCACCACTTCAACCTTAATCTGCGACGACTGTTCCTTACCACTCTCAGCGGGCTTTTTGCCTTCGTTGAACACAACGTGATTTGTCGATGACCCGTTGATCACCTCAACAGAGTCTTCCTTGAATTCAGGACGATACGCGGCCCGCTTTACACCCTTGCGATGCGAAGCCTTCGCCATTTCGCTTCCGCACCACGCGATGATGCGCTCTCGTCGTATGTGTGCTCTTTGCTTGCGCCCCAAGCCCCGAAGACTGCTTCGCCGCACTCTGCTGTGCCGGCTGCTGCGCCGGTGCCGACTTCCCCTGCTGACCAGAAATGAATGTCGCGGCAAGAACGATCGGAAGACTCGATTTCAGGAAAGTCAGCCGCATACCTCCACCTCTCTGCCGTTCCCCTGCAGCGTTCGGGCTATTCCTTCAGCGTCACCGAAATCTTGCGCGCGTCGCCACCCGCCGATGCAATCGAAATCTCGCCCGTGGCCTTCTTGCGAATGCTCTTGAACTTCTCGCCCCACTCAACCAGCACCAACGCATCCGGCGTCAGCAATTCGTCCAGCCCCAGCGTTTCCAACTGCCGCTCGCCTTCCAGCCGATACACATCCAGATGGAACAGCTTTACCGGCTTGCCTTCACGCGTGCCGTCATATTCGTGCAGCAGTGTAAAGGTGGGACTCGTCACTTCGTCAGGCTCCGCGGCATCGAGCGCCTGCGCAATCCCCTTCACCAGCGTCGTCTTGCCCGTACCCAGTTCGCCTCGCAGAATCAGCAACTGCGGCGGCGCCAGCAGATTCACCAGCTTGCGCCCCACTTCCACCGTGTCGGCGCCGCTCTTCGTTACGAATTCGTGAATCCGTCCTTCTGCGACTGGCGATTCCTTGCTCATTCCGTAACCTCTGCGGAGCGCGTAGCCGTACAGGATTGCAGCCCCTGCAACCAAACATACCCTCTTGGGTGCCCTTTCGAAAAGCGCAAAGGCCGAATCTGAAACGCACGCGAAAAATATTTCAAGCTGTCCGTCGCAAGCAGCGTCCGCTCATCCGTATCCTCCACCGCAAGATCCGCAGCAACCCCATGCAAATAAACAGCCGCCTCCACTGCCCGCGCAACATCGTCTTTGAACTGCGCCAGCAGCCCGGCAATTACGCCGGTCAGCAGATCGCCGCTGCCGCCCTTCGCCATTCCGGGATTCCCCGATGTATTCACTGCCACGCGCCCATCAGGATGAGCAACGAGCGTGCGCGATCCCTTCAGCACCAGCGTCACGCCATGCAAGCGCACAAACTCGCGAGCCGCCGTCAACCGATCCTTCTGAATTTCTTCAACACTCTTTCCCGCCAGCCGCGCCATCTCCCCGGGATGCGGCGTCAACACCACCGTCCGTCCTGCCTTCGCGACCTCGGTCATCTTCTCCATCAAAAAAGGATTGGCCGCCAGAGTATTCAGTCCGTCCGCATCGATCACAACCGGCAGCTTCGTGTCCGACAGCACCGCCTCCAGCAGAATCTCCACTCCCGGTCCCTCCCCCAGCCCTGGCCCGACCGCAATCACCGTCTTGCGCTCAATGAGCTTTTGAAATTGCTGCGCCGTGACCGCCTTGCTCGCCAGTTCTCCTGTCGGACTCGCCACCATCGGCTGCGTCATCAGCTCCGGCGCAAACCCCGACACCTGCCCCACAATCGGGCTCGGCACTGCAGCCGTCACCAGCCCCGCCCCCGCGCGCAGAGCAGACATCGAAGTCATCGCCGGCGCGCCCGACTTCCCCACCGAACCGCCAATCACCAGCACATGTCCAAACTTTCCCTTGTTCGAATCCGTTGCACGCGGTTGCTCCACCAGCGCGTGCGAAGCTCCCGTCCAGCTCAATCCCAGGTCGGAAACAATCGCCTCTTCCGGCGATCCAATTGGCGCAACCACGACAGGCTGGTCCCACCGCCGCGTCAATTCGCCAAACACATGCGCCGGTTTCGGCGCGGTAAATGTGATTACCGCATCTGAAGGAAACGTATCTTCTGCAACCTTGCTGCTGGTCGCGTTCGCAGGCCACCCCGATGGCAGATCCACAGAGAGAAACGGCGCCTCGCTCGCATGCGCCCACTCCAGCGCTGCCAGCGCCATCCCCTTCATCGGCGGCTTGAATCCCGTGCCCAGCACCGCATCAATAATGAGATCCGTCACTAGCGCCGCGCGATGCGCCTTCAACTCCGCCGCCGAATTCACTTCATACAGATACCGGTTCGGAGAGAGACTCAACTCGCGCCACGCCGTCGCCGCATCACCCTTCAGCTCATATTGCGAACCAAGCAGCAGCGTTGTCACTTCCAGGCCGGCTTTTGAAAGAAGCCGCGCCGCCATCATCCCGTCGCCGCCGTTGTTTCCCCGCCCGCACAGCACCGTCACGCGCCGCGCAAGCGGAAATGCCTCTCGCGCAAACGCATCCACTGCCGCCGAAGCCGCCCGCATCAGCTCAATCGACGGCACACCATACCGCTCCGTCGTCACCCGATCGCAAGCCTGCATCTCCTCCGCGCTAAGAACCTTCACGCAACCATCCTAATCCCTGCACATTCGGAGAGATGCATCGCTCGGCGGACATGATCGCGCTATACAGCGTGGACTGACGTTGAATTATCGATGAAACAGATGGGCCCAGACAAAAAACGGCCCCCGTCATTAACGGGGGCCAAGTTGCCTTGGTTCTCTCGTGTTGCGAGAGCTCTATTGGCGGCCAACGGCGGGGTAGCCGTCGGCGCGGAAGGGAGCCTCAGGGGGGTGGCTACGCAGCATTACTGCTGCTCCGCACCGGTCGAGGACGCCATACCATGGGGGGATGTGGTGCCCTGGGCCGCCAAACTGTTTTCCATCAACTTGATGTGCACAGTGCTGGGAACCCGCTCGCGATGATGAGCTGCCACAGGCTTCGCGCCATTCTGTTCGGGCGAAGTATTGCTGGCAACTTCCGTGGTCGGTTCCGTGATCTGAGCATTGCCCAGAGCCACTGCGTGCATCCGGTAGACGGGAATCTCATGTTCCGTTACGAGGTAGCGCTGCACTGCTGCCGCCTCACGCTGCGAACTCGCGATACCAGCTGCCCCTGCACCCGGCGAACGAGCTTCGATTTCGATGATGTAGCCCTGATGACCTTCCAGGCTCTTCGCCATGTCATCCAGCTTCGCCTTCGCTTCCTTCGACAGCATCGGGCTGCCATTGCGGAACGGCACCTCGACATCGGTGATCGGCTTGTAGGTATCCAGTCCGTTGACCGTTGTGTTCAACGAATCAACGTGCCCCGATGCCGTCATCGCCGTCTGATCGGCCTTCTTCGCCTGCTCGTCGGCCTGCGTCGCTACCTGATTCGCCGCATCGGCCGAGTCCTGCGCCTTCTTGATACCAGCCGTTGCGCGTGCATCCACGTCCTTGATGTCGGATGCGTTCTTCGCGTTCACCTGGTCAAGCTCGGTGAGGCGGTCATTGATCGGATCAAGCCTCTTCTTCACCCACTTCTTGCGAGCCATTGGATTGATGCGGCCCCAGAATCCTTCTTTATCTTGCGGAATGGGCTGAGTTGCGGCTGCCGGGGGAGTTGAGGTCGGCGCCTGTTGCGCTGTACTCTGCGCGTTGTCAGGCTGCGTCTGAGCCATCGCGGGGATCGCGATTACTGAAGCCAATGCAAGAACAGCCAATTGGCTGGGAAACAGTACTCGTGCTTTAATTTGATTTTTCATTTTTTTCTAACCCCTGATCTGCGGTTACCGCAATCGTTCTGCGGGTGAGCAGGTGTGCTGCTCGCCCTATCTATTGCATGGGGGATGCCAAAGCGCGAAACTGCGCCGGAGAATCAGATAAGCAATTTATTTTCTGATAATTACAAGAAAGCCAGAGACCGGGGAGGAGGAATATCCTTCCTTGGCCCCGGGTGGCGAGAAAGTAATTTTTACAACGAACGGTAAGTCTTACCGGGTAAATCGAGGTATATCCCTATTGGGCATCAACATGCACAATGCGGATCTCCGGATATGCGCCGTTCCAATCCGGCGATATTGCATCGAAAATCAAACGAAAATCCTGCCCGTCCCCCGGCTTCAGGGGAGCGGCCGACACCGGCTCAAGATCGATGTACGGATCGCGCATCCTGATGAACTTCAGCGGCATGGTTTCGTTTTGCGCCACTTCATTCGCCACATTCCTGAAAAGAACCTGCACCACCACTGCCTTTACCGTCTTGCCCCCGTTATTGGTGATGTGCCCGTCGATATACGTCACTTTCCCGCCCGCAAGATTACTGCTCTCGCTCATCTTCACGTCCGTAATCGGCAAATTAGCAGCATAGGGATCAGGCTTCGCAGAAATCGGCGTAACCGCAGCCGCTCCTTTCCCGCGCTGCATTGTGAAAACGACAATCGCCGCCACCACCAAAACCACCGCCGCAGCTAACGCCATCGGCAACCAGTTTCGCTCGCGCGGCTCCGTCGGAGGAACAAGTTGAGGTCCGGTACTCACGAGCGGATTCTACACCTTGCCCGTTCCCGTCTTCACCTATGACCCGTCGAGCATCTGCGGAAGTAACTGTGGGTCTGTGCGCAGTGCGAAGAGGATCTTCATCTAAACTGTTGACGCACTCAAGTCATATTCAAGCTTGGGGAAGTCGATGGTTTACCGGGCGAGATTTCTCGGACTGTTTCTTGTGCTTTTCACAGCACCGTTGCTGAGCGCCGATATCGCCGGCCTGGGCTTCAGCGTCACCGGCACATGGACGGTGAAAATATCGATTCCGGGCGGCCAGATTCTCGGCACTGCGGAGCTTATTCAGAGCGGGAATCAGGTAACAGGTTGGCTTGTACCAAATGGAGGTGACCGCATCGCTGTCTGCGGAGCTCTCATTTCCAACAGACTTGTCATCACTACACATCCTGAATCGAGACAACTCGTCGCTTTCGATCGATGCGAGGTCAATGCCGGGGGCAACCACATGAATGGAACATTTTTTCCCGGCAGGGGAAAAATCCAATTCATAGAAGTTCGGCAACCGCGCCCCCCATCAAGACCGATGGGTTCGCATCCACTCGGAATGTCCTCGGTGCGATGACAAGCGGAGCCCTCAACTCTCCCCAAACTTAGGCGACAAAGATGTGAAGGTCCTTCGTGGTGAAGCGGTCGCGCCGGGTTGCTGGGCTAAATCTGGGCGCGGGATTCCATTACTGCGCCCGGACCGGGTACACTGGCGCGACCTGTTCTTGTTTCTCTACGGAGGTTCCATGCCCAAGTATGTTATCGAGCGCGAAATTCCCGGCGCCGGCGCCCTTTCTCCTGAACAGCTGCAAGCCATCTCCCAGACATCCTGCGGAGTCCTGCGCAAACTCGGTCCAGAAATTCAATGGGTCCACAGCTACGTCACCGGCGACAAGATCTACTGCGTATACATCGCGCCCAACGAGCAGCTCGTTCGCGAACACGCCAAACAGGGCGGATTCCCCGCCAACTCCGTCGCCGAAGTGAAAAGCATCATCGATCCCACAACTGCCGAAGCCTAGATGAAGCCTAGATAATGCCGCAGCGGCAGCGGCAGCCTTCAGGCCGCTGCACAGATGCTTCTCTCGTTCCGGCCTTCAGGACCGGACTGTGGAACTGCGCCCAGGCCGTGTGACGATTTGGAACAATTGAGATCGCTTCCCAAATCGAAAACAGAGGACGTGACATCAGTAACCAATCCGTTAACACTTTTGGTTGATTCACAAATCAATCGAATTGAATCTAAATAGTGACAACGTGCTCCGGGTCTTGCGGCGATCAAAAGCCCGTCGCGAGTCTTTGAAAGGCAACAGAAATGAACCCCTCCCCCACCACCGTCTCAAGCCGGCAGCGACGCAAAGAAGACCTGGTCTACCAGGTCGTCACTGTAGCCGCAATGGTTACGATGCTGGCCAGCGTCTGGATCTTCTAGATCCACGTCGCCTCTCTTCATTCCGCCCCTGAGCGGACTCCCGAGCGCGTGTCCTGACTTTGATTCGCAGAATTCGACTCCGCGCGCTCCCTTGCGCCCCGAATCAGCGCCACAAGATTCCATCCCACCGTCGAGAAAATCACTACCAGGAATACCGGGATCAGCAGCGGAGAGAGTCGAAACGCCCCATCGCGCGCAGATTGCACGATCGACCACTGCAGGTAGAGAAACAGGCATAGCATTTCAGCCTTGATCCACCCCACCATCAGGATGGTCTGATCCTGGATGAACGGCAGATTCGCCTCTGTCACCCGCACCGGCAGGTTATAGCTTCGAAACCGAATATTCCCCAGCACCGTCAGCAGCAGGTAAACCCCGGTCGCGATCAGCGGCAGAAACCACAAAAAACCCGGCGATCCCCACGCATTCGGCTGCCCCGCAATATCAAAATGCGTCGGAATTCGATCGGGCAGCCTCTCCGGCCCATTCAGCGCTGAATACGTGAACCAGAAAAGAATCGCCAGCAACCCAAGACAAATTGCTTCAAGCGTCCTGCGCATGCTTATCCTCTTTGTGCTTCGTTCATCCTTCGGAAGAAGTCTCCGTCAAACTCCCCAACCTTGCACCCAATGGGCAAATCCGTGCCACGCCGCGGTTGGTCCGACTAAGCGGCCAAGAACTCCCATAACGATCAAAAACGTGCTGCCCCACAAGGTTGCGCGATGAATCCTGCGGGTGCTCCAAAGATCGTATGCGGCCAGCAATACCAGAAAAACGTAGGTCGCGGCGTAAGCCGAATTCGCATGACGGAACATGATGGGAAGATGCCATCGGAAAAAGGCCGCCCGGGTAATACAGGCCGTAGCGATCATAATCAATCTCTTGTGCGCCGGTGCATTTTTCCGCAGCGCGTAAGCGAAGCCGGCAAGCACGCCAAAATCCAGGGCGTCAGTAAACGTGATCGAGAGAAGACCGAGCAGCACTTCTTCGTTCGGCGTATTCTTTGCGCGTTCTGCAAAACCCGCAGCTGTCAGTACTACGATCACTACCATTGCGCCAGCCAATACGAACCCGGCAATGCCCAGACGGCGATGCCAGCCAATCCGCTTCGCTGAAATTAACCCAGCCTGAACCACCAGCAGAATCATCCACGCGCTGAAAATCGCGCCATGAATGTGGACGATCCGTGACGGGAGCGGCGCTCGAAAGATGCCCGCAAGATAGTAGGTCGGCGCAAACCCGATGGCCACAACCGTTACCAGCAGCAGGGTCATTGCGAAAAAGAACTGCCGATCGTATTTACGTCCCGGCAATCGCTGAGACAGGTTGGTCGAAGCCTCCGCGAAAGTTGCCACGTCGTCCTTTCAAATACCGAGGGGGATCGCGCCGAAGATTGATGTAAATGTATATCGGGAAACGGACTATGTCACGGTGTTCATGCCGTCAGCGCCTGGAAGGACGATCGAGATGCGGCTAAAGCCGACTTCGGCTGAAGCCGGCTTTAGCCTTTGAAAGTCTGCACCAGCAGCCAAGCATTCAGTCCAGCGATCACTACCGCCGTAGTCCACGCCAGCACCTTGAGCCAGCGCGCGTTCACAAACTCGCCCATCTTCGCGCGGTCTCCCGTAAAGATCACGAGTGGGACCACCGCAAAGCTTAACTGCAGTGACAAAATCACCTGGCTCAGAATCAGCAGCTTCTCCGTCCCGCGTTCGCCATTGACCGCCACTACGATGATGGTCGGAATGATGGCCAGACCGCGCGTAATCAGCCTGCGAAGCCACGGCGAGACCTTCAGATGGACAAAGCCTTCCATCACGATCTGCCCGGCAAGAGTTCCGGTAATCGACGAGTTCTGCCCCGACGCCAACAGCGCAATCGCAAACAGCGTGCTCGCTCCGGCCGCTCCCAGCAGCGGGCTCAGCAGCTTGTATGCATCCTGGATCGCCGCAACATCAAAGTGACCGCTGCGATAAAACACCGCCGCCGCCACAATCAGAATTGCTGCATTCACAAACAAGGCCAGCGTCAGCGCCAGTGCCGAATCCACATTGGCCATGTGGATCGCCTCGCGCTTCCCTTCCGGCGTGCGTTTGTAGCGCCGGCTCTGCACAATCGACGAGTGCAGGTAAAGATTGTGCGGCATCACCGTCGCTCCCAGAATCCCGATCGCGATATACAGCATCGAGGGATTAGTGAGAATCGACGTCGACGGAATCACGAGATTGCGCAGAACAGGCCAGTATTCCGGCTTCGACAGAAGCATCTGCACACCGAACATCGCAATGATCGTCCCGATCAGCGCGATCACCAGCGCCTCAACATAGCGGAAACCCCAGCGCTGCAGCAGCAGGATCAGCAGGACGTCCAGCCCGGTAATCAGCACGCCATAGAACAGCGGGATGTGAAAAAGCAATTCCAGCGCAATCGCTGAACCAATCACCTCGGCCAGGTCGCACGCCGCAATCGCGATCTCTGCTCCTATCCAGAGCGAGACGCTGACCCAGCGGCGGTACTCCTCGTGGCATAGCTGGGCCAGGTCGCGCTCCGTCGCTACTCCCAGCTTTAACGCCAGACTCTGCAGCAGAATCGCCATCAAGTTCGACAGCATGATCACGAACAGCAGCGTGTATCCAAATCGCGATCCGCCCGCGATGTCCGTCGCCCAGTTTCCTGGGTCCATGTAGCCGACAGAAATCAGGAATCCCGGCCCCAGAAATCCCAGCAGCCGCCGCCAGTAATGCGGCGACCGCGAGATGCGCACGCTCGCATTGACCTCTGGCAATGAAGGCTCTCGGAGCCCGATGGAATTGGGAGTCTCTGTGGCCATAGAGGCAAAAGGGGGAACAGTCTGCGGCACTGCTATTTCCAGTATGCCACATGTTAATCATAGTTAATGTATTTTTATTATTTCTAATTACTAGAGTGTTCCAGCCGCAGCCAGACCGCCTCCGCCGCCGGTCTACCAAGGATTGAATTCCCTGCAGGTAATTCAATCGAAACAGTTTGGTCGTAGTTCTGGCTCAGCACGCGCAAATGCTGATTCGGTCCAATACCCATACGATGCAGAAACAACAGCAATTGGGAGTCTCGCTCCTGCAGGCTCACCACCTGGTACCGCTCCCCCGCCCGAGCCTCCGACAGAGGGACTTCTCCCCGGCTTTTTCGCTCTGTCGGCGTCACTGGGAGCACCGAATTCCCATGCGGACAGGCCCCGCCCTCGCCCAGCTTCTCCTTCAGCTTCGCCTCGAATGCCGGCGAAACCGCATGCTCAAGCCGCTCCGCCTCGTCGTGAATCTCGTACCAGGCCATTCCAAAAACTTCGGTCAGCATGCGCTCGATCAGGTGATGCCGCAGCGCTGTCCGGTATGCCGTCTCCCGCCCAGCCTCGGTCAACCTCACGATCCCGTCTTCGCGTATTTCGACGTATCCATCCCGCCGCAGCCGCTTCAGCGCCATCGTCACCGCAGGAGCCGAGACTTCAAGCCAGTGCGCCAGCGTCGCCGGAATCACCTGGTGCCCCTCGGCCTCTGCCTCGAGGACGGCTTTCAAATAGTTCTCTTTAGAAACCTGAATCGCGTCTTTCATTGCTGTTCATCCACTCTAATGCTTTTCCCGTTGAGAGGTTCATGAACCCACTCTTCTATTTCACGGTCCCCTTCCGAGAGAATGGGGCCCGAACACTTCTCAAGGCTCGATCAGTTTCCGGAACGCCACAAGAGAATTGGCCGCTAAAGCTGCATCAAAAACAAAACCAGCTTCCCGATTCCTCAAGAAGCTGGCCAAACCAAAAAACAAACTGAACACTGACAACTGCTCTCCTACTTCACCCTAACCTTCGGCTCCACGCTCAACCCGGGCCTCAGTTCATGGTTGGGATCTTCCTTGTTCAGATCGTCGAAGTCGATCCTGACCGGCAACCGCTGGACCACCTTCACGTAGTTGCCCGTCGCATTCTCCGGCGGAAACAGTGACAGCACTGAACCGGTCGCGCCGCCAATCTGCGTCACATGTCCGTCGTAAGTTTTGCCCGTCGCGTCCACGCTAATCTCGACGTGCTGGCCTGCGGACATGTGCTTCAGCTGTGTCTCCTTGAAGTTCGCCGTGACCCACAAGTCTTCCAGCGAAACCAGCGTCAGCAGGTTCTGTCCAATCGATACGTTCTGGTTGATCTCCACGCTCTTTCGCGTGACGATTCCCGCCACCGGCGCCACAATCTTGCAGTAGCTTAGGTTTAGATTCGCCTGGTCCAGTTGCGCCTGTGCCTGTGCCACCTGTGCCAGCGCCTGCTTGGCGCGAGCCGACTGCGCCGCTACCTGCTGCGGTCCGCTCTGTGCGTTCTTGTACTGGGCTTGTGCCGCGGTGGCCTTCTCATTGGCGACTCGCACTGCATCTTGAGCAGCGCGTTCCGTTGCATGCGCGTTTTCGACCGCAGCCTTGGCTGCATCCGCTGCCGCCACGGCGGCGTCGTATTGCTGCTTGCTGATCACGTCTTTCTCAACCAGTGGCTTATAGCGCTCAAGATCCTGCTGCGCCTTGAGAGCGTTGGCCTCTGCCTGCACAACCTGCGCATGCGCCGCCGCTACCTGCGACTGCGCCTGCGAAATCGAGGCCGTCGCCGCACTCACGTCCGCTCCTGCCGAACTCAGGTTGCTGCCGGTGTTAATCGAGGTGATCGGCACATTCACTTTCGCCGCGGCAGCCGCAGCCTTGCGCTCTCCAGAGCGGCCTGCGCATTCTCCACCGCTACCTGGTAATCCCGAGGATCGAGCTCTGCGATGGGATCGCCTTTTTTCACAAGCTGATTCTCGTCCACATCCACGTGGATCACCTGGCCCGCAATGCGCGAGCTGATCTGGATCAGATGTCCGTTGACCTGCGCGTCGTCGGTGTCCTCGTAGTAGGTGGAGTGCCACCAGAAGCCAAGGCCTACCAGCACCAGGATCACCACCACCACGATGATGATTCCCTCTGCGGCGAGAAGGAGGCGGCGTCACTTCCGTGCTCTCGTCCCGCGGCGCCTGCACTGTTGTTGTGGTTGTATCCGCCACGTTTACTTCCCTCCAAGATATTTCGAATAGTCCTGCCCAGCCCCCAGCGCGCGTGCCAAACTCAACTTCGCCACGTTGTCTCGATAGAGGCTGGATACATATTGATCATTCGCCTGCGCCACCGACTGCTGTGCCTGGCTCACGGCCAGGTTGTCGCTTACCCCGTTGGCATAGCGCTGCTGTGCATCGCTCAATTCTTCATTCGCCAGGTCCACACTTGAACGCGCAACTTGAACCTGCTTCTGCGCCGCCTCAATATCCAGCAGTGCATCGCGCACGTCCGCGTCTACCTGGGCATTCAAATCGCTCAACTGCGCCTTCTGCGTGTCCAGCTGTGCCTGGGCAACCTCGGCCTCGCCGCGCAGCCCGTATTCCTTGAAGACCGGCACGCTCAAGGTGCCCTGCGCATTTCCCGTGCCGTGCGACGTCCGCACGTTCACTCCGATGTCGCCGTAATCACCGTCAAACTTGACCGTAGGATACCGATCCGCTGTCGCTGCCTTGCGCTGCTCTTCGTAAGCCTTAGTCTGCTCCAGCATCGCGGCCAGATCTTTGCGATTCGCGTGCGCCTGCTTGATCGTTGCATCCACATCGACCTTGTCGAAAATGGCGTACGGCGACTTGTCTGACAGGTTGAACTTCTGCTCCAGCGGCAATCCAATTGCCCGCGCCAGCGCCAGCTTATCCTTCTCCAGGCTGTTCTGCGCCACGATTAACTGCTGCTGCAGGGATTGGTAATCCACCTGCGCGCGCAGCACATCCAGCCGCGGCGCGGTCCCCGCATCATGATTCGCGTTGGCCTGGTCCAGCGAAACCTTGGCCGTCGAAACCTGGGCCTGGTAACTCTCCACGCGCCCCTGATCGGCCAGCACCAGCATGTACGCGTTGCCCACGGTCAGCACCACCATGTCGCGTGCGTCCTGGGCTGAAAGCTCCGCCGATTTGAACTGGTGTTTCGTCGCCATATACGTCCGCAGCGACTTCACATCCAGCAGCGACCAGCTCAGCGATGCCCGCAGATCTGTATAGCCGAAGGGTCCGATAATCGTGGGGAATCCCGGAATCCGCAAACCCTGCGCCGCCAGGTCCACCTGCGACACTGCTTCGCGCGCGTTGAATTCCACATCCGGCAATAAAGGTTGCAGGTCGCTCAACCGCTGGGCCCGCGCTGCCGCTGTCTCGGTCCCGCTTAGAATTGCGCCCAGATTATTTTTGAGGCCCCGCTGAATCGCTTCATCCAGCGAAAGATCAATCGCGTTGCCCGTTGCCTGCCCCGAAGCCACGCTTCCCTGAAAACTCTGCGCCGTTGGTCCCGCGCTCTGCCCAGGTATCTGCGTGGATAGTTGCTGCGCAAGCATCTGCGAAGCAGCTGCGGCCCCCACCACCAGCGCCAATACAGCAAAAGCACAAAAATTGTTCGGGTACTTCCTACAATGATCTGAGGACATGGATCGTCTTTGAATCCTGGCTGGCAAATCCGCCGGAAAGTTGTTTGCACTCCAATAGATGCCCGATGCGGGCAGGCAGGTTCTTTATCTAGTGTACCGAACAAAAAGCAGTGGTCAGGGATCAGTGGTCAGGGATCAGAATCCGCTGGTCAACGGTCGGAAGGAAGCTCGCCAGCCGGAAGATCGGCCGGAAGGTGTTGACTGTTCCCACTTCACATCCCCGTGTTCACTCTGCACTGATCACTGAGCACTGCAGTCATCTCGCTGTCGCATGAATCAGCTGCGAAGCCAGCGAACACAACCCCTGCCGGAAAATCTCCCGCACCGCGTCCGCGCTCCATTCCGTGGCGCCCGGTCCTCCGTGGCCGGCCAGCAGCACCGCCGTCTCGTCTGCGGAAAGACCCGCCACCGCCCGCAGCACAAAAATCACCCGAGTAGGCGTTGCCAGGCCTTCAATCCACTTCTTCACGCTATCCCGATTCGGGCCGGCCAGCATGTGTTCCAGCTCTTCGCGCGAAATCCCCGCCGACTCCAGATCGTCGTCCTCAATGCAGGTCGCTGCGTGCTCCAGGCCCTCCGGCGCCGCCAGGCTTCCGGGCTTCCGCTTGGCAATCACTTCAATCGCTGCCGTGCACAGTGCTTTCCTGCTGCTCTGCCGTGATTCCGCGGCATTGCCTCGCTGAAATCTCCGTCCGCGCCACCGCAGTCTCGACCAGCCCGATGCTGTCTTCGCCCTCACCCACCAGCATCGATGCCATGCTGTACAGTCCTGCTGCAATCGTGTCCAGCAAGTCATCCATGCCTTCCAATGCCCGATTGACCGTCGCTTCATCCTTGGGCCGTCCATCAAGCAGACCGCTCACCGTTTTCGAAAACTCTTCGGCTTCAGCCGGAATCGGCTGCGGGGGAATCAGGCTGTCCTTGGCATCCATCGTGAGCTCCTCATCCTGTCAAAAGGCGAAAATCACCGAGCCTTTATCCTCAACCCACTCCCTGTCTCGGGTCAATCCGTCAATCGATTGACGCCTGTTTTGGTTCAGCATCCCCTTGCTTTTCGCATCCCCTTAACATTCCAAGCTGCCTCTTCCTGTAACCATGATCGTTCCGACAAACTCAGACCGCCATTCCAGTTCCCCCGCTGAACGCTGTAGACTTGCCAACACGGTTCGACTCACGCTCATGGCTAGAACGAAGCAGAAACTAAAGCTTTTTACCGGACGCGACCACTCCTGGATGCAGTTCAATCGCCGTGTCCTCGAAGAAGCCGAAGACCCCTCCAATCCCCTGCTCGAACGGGTCAAGTTTCTCGCCATCACCGGTTCCAATCTCGACGAGTATGTGGAAATCCGCCAGGCCGGCCTCATGCAGCGCATTGAAGACGGCTACCGCGAGCAGGGCTACGACGGTCTGCGTCCCGACGAATCCCTCGCCTCTCTCACCGCCGAAATCCACACCTTCGTCGAAGCTCAATACCGCTGCTGGAACGGCTCGCTGCTCCCCGAACTGCGCAAGCAAGGCATCCGCCTGCTCGAGTGGGCAGAACTCGACGAAGAGGCCCGCACCTATGCGCAGGCTTATTTCCTGCGCGAAGTCGACCCCCTTCTCACTCCCATTGCCATCGACCCCGCGCATCCTTTCCCGCGCGTTCTGAATAAGGCTCTCTGTCTCGCCCTTCTCATGCGCCGCAAGCGTAAAAGCTCAGGTCCGCAAGTCCTCGGCGTCGTCACCGTTCCTCGCGCTCTGCCACGATTCGTCCGCCTCCCCGCAGAAGACGGCAAATTCGACTACCTCCTGCTCCAGGAATTGATCGCGCAGAATCTCAGCGGCATGTATCGCGGCTACGAAGTGCAATCGCGCACCGCCTTCCGCGTCACCCGCAATTCCAACCTCTACTTCGAAGAAGAAGAAGCGCGCTCCCTGCTCGAAACCATCCGCGTCGAGCTCCACAACCGCCGCAAGGGCGACTCCGTGCGCCTCGAAATCGAGACCGGCGCCGACCCCGAGATCGTCGAGCGCCTTCGCGTCAACTTTGAACTCGACGAAGACCAGGTCTTCCGCGGCGATGGCCCCGTGAATCTTTCGCGCCTGATGTTTTTCTACAGCGACATTCAGCGCCCCGACCTCAAGTTCCCGCCCTTCACGCCAAAACCGCTCCACTTGAGCCGCAAGTCAACCAGCATCTTCGACGAGTTGCGCCAGCACGACGTCATGCTCCACCATCCCTACGACTCCTACGATTCCGTAGTCGACTTCATCCAGCAGGGTGCCGAAGATCCCGCCGTCGTCAGCATGAAGCAGACCCTCTATCGCACCAGCCAGGACTCGCCCGTCTTCGCCGCTCTCATTGAAGCCGCCGCCACCAAGGAAGCCACCCTCGTCGTCGAGCTCATGGCCCGCTTCGACGAAGCCTCCAACATCCGCTGGGCGCGCAGCATGGAAGACGCCGGCGTCCAGGTCTTCCACGGCGTCGTCGGACTCAAGACGCACTGCAAGCTCGCCCTCCTCGTTCGCCGCGACGAAGACGGCGTCACCCGCCGCTACTGCCATCTCGGCACCGGCAACTACAACCCCATCACCGCGCGCTTCTATACTGACCTCAGCCTGCTCACCTGCGATCCGCAGATCACCGAGCGCGTGCACATGGTCTTCAACTACCTCACCGCCCACGCCGAGATCGACGACTACCGCCCGCTGCTTGTCGCTCCGCTCACCATGGCTGAAAGTTTCCTCGGCCTCATCCGCCGCGAAATGGAACACGCCCGCGCCGGCCGCCCCGCGCACATTGTCGCCAAGATGAATGCGCTCCTCGAGCCCAGTGTCATCGAGGCTCTCTACGACGCATCCAACGCCGGCGTCGAAATCGACCTCATCATCCGCGGACTCTGCATCCTCCGCCCCGGCGTCAAAGGACTCTCCAGCCGCATCCGCGTGCGCTCCATCGTCGGCCGCTTTCTTGAGCACTCGCGCATCTACCACTTCGCCAATGGCGGCAACGACGAAATCTACCTCGGCTCCGCCGACTGGATGCCGCGCAATCTCTTCGAACGCTGCGAAGTGGTCTTCCCGGTCCGCGATGCCGCCGTCAAGGCTCGCATCCACGACGAGATTCTCCCCGCCTACCTCGCCGACACCGTCAAGGCCCGCATCCAGCAGTCAGACGGAACCTACAAACGCGCCACCGTTCCCCAGGACGGCCAGCCCTTCTCTGCGCAGGACTTCCTCATGAAGCTCGCCGAAGGCAAAGTCGATGTCAGCTCGCCTCCCCAAAATCAAGCCCCTCACTCCGCCCGCCGTCGCCCAAAAAAAGCTCCCGCCGAACCCGCCCACGCCGCCGACTGACCCTCCTGGCTTCACCGTTTCTCAACAGCCAAACCGCGGCGCTCCTCCTGCATCCAACTAAAACGTGTTGGCTGCACCGCAGCGTGCCCTCGACCGGCAAGCTGCGACTCCCGTGCACACTGCCGTGAACCAATCAGTCATTGCAATCCAACGCGATCCGGCTTGCCTCCCCACGCACGCGGCACTCCGCGCGCAATTCCACAAAACCATCTCGATCAGGAGAAGAATTCAGATGAAGCGCTTTTCTTACAGCCGTTTGCTGCATCCTCCTCGCCTCCCTTCCCGCACTCGCCCAGAAGAAACCAGCCGAAGCGTAAGACCATGACCGATCAACAGTTCGTCGACCTCGCCGCGCAGACAGACATGGTCGAAGCCAATCTTGGACAACTGGCCCAGAATGTCGCCGACTCCCAGCAGGTGAAGGACTATGGCAACATGCTCGTCACCGATCACACCGCCGATTACAAGCAACTCAACGACGTCGCCAAACAGGCCAATCTCACCGTGCCCTCCGCCATTGACGCCGAGCACGACAAAACCATGATCGCTCCGTTTCCAGAAACTGAAAGGCGCAGCATTCGATCGCAAATATGCGCAGGAGATGGTCGCAGGACACACCAAGGCAATCGAGATCTATAAGAAAGAATCCGCCTACGCGCAGAACGAAGCCCTCCGGTCCTACGCCCAGGAAGCTCTGCCCACGCTCGAAAAACATCTCTCCGCCGCAAAAGAACTGGAGAAAACCAAGCCATCCAAAAAGTAACAACCAGGCCTCGACCGTGAACCATCGGGTATTCCATCGGGCTGGTTCGCCCAAGCGCGCCTGAGCCGACCAGCCGACCACTTGTTCCCTGTCCCCTGTTCCCTGTTCTTCCCCGTTCCCTGCGTTTGACGTATCTTCCCTCCGCCATCGACACTCTCACTGGCAGCGCGGGAGCATGAAAGTCCCGCCGCCAGGAGAGCAAGCATGATCGCGCGTAGAACGACCCGCCGCCCAGCACCATGGAACACCATCAAAAGCGACTTCAAGCACCCCTGGCTTCTTCCCTTGCGCCGCGTCGAATGGCTCTTGGAGTGGACCGCCTACGCCCTCAGCCGATGGAGCTTCCTTGAAGTCCTCGAATACCTCGGCAGCCTCTCCGTCCTCATCGGCGTCATCTTCTACTTCAGCGAGTCCGGCGACCGCGTCATGCAGCGCCACTACCAGGCATGGCAGGTCATCAACACCGCCCAGGGCAAAGGCGGCAGCGGCGGACGCATCGAAGCTCTGCAGGAACTGAACGCCGACAAAGTTCCCCTCGTCGGCGTCGATGCTTCAGCCGCATTTCTTCAGGGCATACATCTCGAGCACGCCAATCTGCTCCGCGCCGACTTGAGCGCCGCCGACCTACGCGGCAGCGCCCTCGGCCTCTGCTCATCTCGATTACGCCAATCTCCACTTCGCTAATTTTCGCGGCAGCAATCTCGCACAAGCCGTGCTTTCCAACGCCAACATGAGCGATGCCGATCTCGTCGGAACCAATCTCGACGGCGCAAAACTCGACGGCGTCGACCTTTCCTCCGCCGATCTGCGCAATGCCGACCTGCACTCCATAGCCTGGCAGCAGATTGCCGCCATCAAATCCGCCAACATCGCCGGCATCAAAAACGCGCCCGCCGGATTCCGCGAATGGGCCCTGAAAAACGGCGCCATCGAAAACGCCGGCGCCGAATGAAACATGGCCAGCAGTCTTCACGTCGCTGAAGTCTTGCGCGATTCTTCAGTCGAACAAGCGCCCTATTCCTCCCGCAGTGCCACCATCGGGTCCACGCTGCTCGCCCGCCATGCCGGAATCACCGTCGCCGTCAACGCCACCACCGCCAACACTACGGGCACCGTCATAAACGTCCCAAGGTCCGTTGCGCTCACGCCAAACAGCAGGCTCGCAATCACGCGCGTGAGGGCAACCGCGCCGATCAGCCCAGCGAAGATGCCGATGAACGTCAGTTGCATCCCTTGCCGGACAACCAGCGCAAGAATGTTCTCGCGCCGCGCACCCAGTGCCACCAGGATGCCGATATCGTGCGTGCTCTGCGTAACCAGGTACGACATCACGCCATACAGACCCACAGCCGCCAGCAGCAATGCGAACAACGCGAACGCCCCCAGCATCGTGCTTGAGAAGCGCTGCCGCGCCAGCGAATCGTACAGACGGTCCTGCATGCTTCGAACCCCGTAGACCACCGCGGTCGGATCCACCGCGTGAATCTCGCGCGTGATGGCATTCGCAAGCCCCGGATCGTCCGACGACGAGCGCGCCACCAGGAATGTGCCGCGGTCAGGCCCCTGCTGCATAGGAAAATACGTTGCGATTTTACCGTCCGTATCCAGTCCGTATTGTTTGACCGTTCCCACCACGCCGACAATCGTGATCGGCTTTTTCGGATCGAACCAGACATGTTTCCCTACCGCGTCATTGTGCGGCCAGAACCGCTGCGCGAATTTCTGGTCGATGATCGCGACCTGGGACGAATCGAGATTGTCCTGATCCGAGAAGAACCGCCCCGCCATCAGCGGAATCTGCATCGTCTCAAAATAGTTCGTGCTCGCGCCACGCAGATCCACCTGCAGCTCCTGTCCCGGCGGCGGATTGTATCCCTCCACATGAATTCCTCCCCACCCCACCGAGCCGGTCAGTGGAAGAGCCGAAACAGTACCTTCTGCTGCTACGCCCGGCAAATGCGCGATCGCGGTTTCCACTTCGTGATAGAAACTGGCGAGGGTTTTCTGGTCCTTATACTTTGGGTCGCTCACAACGAACTGCATGCTCAAGACATGGTCCGCGGTGAATCCCGGTTGAACGCTCTGCAACCGCACAAAGCTGCGAATCAACAATCCAGCGCCGATCAGCAGAACCACCGAAAGCGCAAGTTCCGACGCCACAAGCAATCCGCGCAAACGGTGCCGCCTGAGGTATAGCCCCCCATCCCCCTGTCCGCTGCGCCCGCCTGCTTTCAGCGATGAATTCGGATCCAGCTTGATCGCCCGCCATGCCGGCGCCAGCCCAAACAGCACGCCCGTTACCAGCGAAAGGCCAAAGGTAAAAGCGAGCACGGCTCCGTTGATTCCAATCTCATCGAGCCGCGGAATATTCCCGGGATTCATGGTGCGTACGAGCAGAAGGCTCACCCGCGCCACCAGCAGTCCGGCCACTCCGCCCAGCAGCGCCAGCAGGATGCTCTCTGTCAATAACTGACGCGCCAGCCGCTGCCAGCTCGCTCCCAGCGCCGCGCGCACTGCCACTTCCTTTTCACGACCCGCCGCGCGCGCGAGCAAAAGATTCGCCACGTTGGCACACGCGATCAGCAGAACAAGCGACACCGACCCGAGCAGCACCAGCAAAGCGCGTCGCACGTCTCCCACAACCTGCTGCTGCAGCCCGATCACGTCCATGCCAAAGCTGGCGTCGCGCTTGTCTTTAATGCGAATGCCGTTCGCGATCACGTCGATATCCGCCTGCGCCTGGCGCACTGAAACGCCGGGCTTGAGGCGGACAACGATGTTGTAATTTTCATCGCCTCGGCGCTGTGCCGCATCCGGGCCCAGTGCCAAGGGTAGAAACATGTCCACCTTGTCCATCGGCCCTTCCGACGGCATCACTTCCGCGTTGAGCATGAAGCGCCGATCCAGCACGCCCACCACCGTGTAGGACTTCCCGTTCAGCGTGATGCTCTTCCCCACAATCGTCGCGTCCGCATTGAATAAGCGTTGCCACGCTCCGTAGCTGAGCACAACCACGCCCGGCCTTCCCGGCGTGTCCTCTTCCGGCAACAGCGTGCGGCCCAGCAACGGTTTTGCACCGAACATCGAAAGCAGGCTCGATTGGGTGCTCAGTACATCCACCCTCTCCGGTTGTTCGCGGCCCGTCAGTGTGAATGTGCGGCTCTGCGCAATCGCCATCTGGTCGAACGAATGGTTCTGGTTCTGAAGATCGACGTACTCCCCCGGAGACGGCCAGTCGCGCAGAATCCCGATCGCGGGTGAATGAAGCCACACAGCCGCCAGGCGGTCTGGATGCGGATACGGGAGCGGGCGCAACAGTAGCGCATCCACAACGCTGAAGATGGCGGAATTGGCGCCGATCCCAATGCCCAGCGAGGCCAGAATCACAAGCGTCAACACCACATTCTTGCGAAGCATCCGAAAAGCAACGCGAATATCCTGCAACCAGAGGTTCATCAACCCTCCTGTAGACGATCGGCGATCATAGGCCGCCCCGAAGCTCTCTGCCTATGTTGTGCGTGGCGTCAGTTGTATCCCGCACTCCGCCGTAACCCCCAACTTTCACCAGCGAATGCGCAAAAATAGCTTACGACAGGAACGGCAAATCCGCTCCCCGCAAGAAACCTCGCTTGTAAACCCTCCCGGACCGCCCGGCATCTAAGTTTGTATAGATTGAGTTCTTCGAAATTTAGAAATTATGGTGACTGAACATGCCCTATGAGATTCCGTTGAACGTTATAGAAATCCTTAAAAGCACGTTGTATCTCCTGGAACATACAATCTACCCCGGGAAAGATGGCAAAACTGTAAGCGATTTGAAAAGATGCATTGCCGGAGCCATCAGCACCCTGGCAACGGAAGCAGCACAGTCTTCCGGCGATTAAACACCCGCTCATCGCGCGCAGCTCCTAATAAATGCATCTTTTCAAGGCAACGGCTGAGCGAAGCCTCTCATTTCCGACGAGTCGTGTTCAACCAGCGCTACTGCGGGTTGCGTGACGAATATCACCAACTCTAGCGCCATGGGAAACGGGATCTGTGGGACCATCGTAGAGAAGATCATGCAGGTATACACCACAGTCTTTCTCGCTGAGACCCTCCGCTCCGAAACTTCGGACGCTGAAAAATCAATCGGTGATCATGAGATGAAGCGCGGCCTCCCGGAGATCAAGCGAGCCCGCCTTGAATACATCACCATGCTCGAGGCCCGCAATTGGTTCCTCGACGATTTCCCATCCGAAGACTAGGTCGCGTGAAACGAAGCCCGATCGGGCTTCAACCCGAGCCCGTGCGCGCTAGTTCCACGGCTAGAACTGCCGCTTGACCAACGGAAATCACTCTGAACAACATTCGAGAGGCTCAGAACCAGAATCGCGCAAACGGCAAACTGTCAAAATCCAAACTGTCTCACCCGAGGGGTTCACTCTATTTGGCGTCAAGCCCTCATCCGGTCAACGATGCCTAACCTGCTCAGAACAAGCGGCAAAAAGTTTGACCGATTTTGCAGATTATTTGGCCGGCTGGCTTACGCTGAATCCATGCCGAAATCCTCGATCGATCTTGCGCTTCAACTATGGGCCCCGTGAAACTGCGAAGCCGGACCGCCGTGGGGCAGAGGGCAGAAAGAGCCGTAAATCCATTCGCGTGAATCGCTTCCGGCGAAGTCCAAGCGAGAGAGGACTTTGCAGCGACCTGCCTTCGCTAAACCGCTCAACGGAGTGAACTTCCTCAAGAGAGCGATGGAGGGAGGGGAGGGGGTAGGGAAACCAGGCGGTTGCATCTGAGGCGGGCGCTCCATGGAGGTTCGCGCATCTGCTATTCCCATTCCCCCTGCTTTACGACACTCTTGCTAAAGTCTGAAGTCGGATAAAAACCTCAACCCGGCGCACGAGGCCGCCCATCAAGGAGAACAACATGGCAGCAAGCACACCGCAGGTATTTTCAGGAATCACTCCGGCCAAATACGCGGCGCTTATGGAGAAGGCCAACGCCTCAGGCGTACCGATGAGCGGCAACAGCGGTCGCGCCACCAAAATGGGCGTTGAAGTCGAGTGGAACTACTCCGCTGAAACCCAGGAACTGGTGCTTACCTGCCATCGCACACCGTTCTTCGTGAGCGCTGAGGATATAAATTCCCGGCTGCGGGAGCTGGTAAACCAGGCGCTGCGGGTCTGACCCTCGATCATTCCTTGGGTCCTGCATCGCTCCGGTATTCAAGTCACACGAACGAGCCCCATCACGCCAGGCGCTTCCTTTTACAATCGCAGTAGTGGCTCTTCCCCTGGCCAATCCGCAGGAGTTGCGCGAAAACGCGTTCAAATGCTCTCCGGCCGTCAGCTCACGCGCGCCGCGCGTGCTGCAATTGTGGCACCTCGCAAGCCTCGATGCACCGACTGTTGCCATCGTGTGGTCGCTTGCCTTTGCGTGGGCATTGGGCGTTCACCTGGCTTCATGGATTCCGTTGCTGTTGGCCTGCGGCACCTTCACCGTCTACGTGGGGGACCGTCTTCTTGATGCGCATCGTGCCATTCGCTCGGGCGATCATTCCACCCTGCAGGAGCGTCACTATTTTCACTGGCTGCATCGTTGCTTTCTGATTCCCATCGCCTGCGCAACCGCCGCGATCGCCGCCACACTCATCGTAAGCCGCATGCCGGCCGCGGTACGCGATCGCAACTCAGTGCTAGCCGCGGCCGCGCTGGTCTACTTCTCCGGAGTGCACTCAACAGCCCTGCTTCCCAATTGGCTGCGGAGACTCGTGTCGCAGAAACTTGTCACGAAGGAGTTGCTGGTGGGCCTGCTCTTCACGGCCGGTTGTGTTGCGCCGACTATCGCACGCGCCCCTGTCATCGCTTGGCCGTTCTGCGTTTGCTTCGTCCTCTTTGCCATGCTGGCCTGGATTAACTGCTCCGCGATTGAAATTTGGGAATCGTCGCGCATGCCCTCGCGCATCCCGCTGCGCACCGTCATCCTGGCCATTGCAGGCATTACCGGGTCCGGAACGTTGGCATTTGTAAACTGGCGGCTGTCTGCACTCACATGCTCGGCCTCCATCAGCGCACTGCTCCTGGCGTTACTCGATCGCAAACGTGCCGCCATTTCCCCGCTCACCCTGCGCGCTCTGGCAGACCTGGTCCTGCTCACACCGCTGGTTGCCATCATCCTCGGGGCGATCTACTAGTGAGGAGAACCGCCGCCATCGCGTTCAGGGAGTATGAAACTGTCGCGCCTGTCGAGCCCGCCGACTTCAATCGGCTCGCGCCCTTCTACCGATGGATGGAATGGTTCACCTTCGGTCCATTCCTCTGGAAATGCCGCATCGCTTTTCTTTCTGAAACGCGAAGCAGAAGAGTCCGCTCTCATCCTTGGCGACGGCGATGGTCGCTTCGCTGCAAGGCTACTTCACGAGAATCCCGAAATCCGAATCGAAGCCGTCGATGCAAGTGACGCCATGCTGCGCGAACTCGTCCGGCGCGCGGGAGGCGACGCTGTCCGCGTCCGAGCCCGACTGGCCGATGCCCGCCGGCTCAATTTCCCGGCGGCGAACTTTGACCTCGTAGCGACGCATTTCTTCCTCGATTGCCTGACCACCGAAGAAGTCGCAACCTTGGCTAACAAGCTTCACACCAGAATGGCGCCCGGCGCAGCCTGGGTAGTCTCCGAGTTCGCCATTCCAAACACCATTTACGGAAGACTCATCGCGAGCACCCTCGTTTCCGCGCTCTATCTCGCATTCAGATTCCTGACAGGCCTCTCCATTCGCCGCCTGCCGGATCATCGCCAAGCTCTCAAGGAAGCCGGATTCCTGCTCACAAAGCAGCGCAGCTGGCTCGGCGGCCTCCTGGTCAGCGAGATGTGGGAGCCAGCGCCGCCCGAATTCCAGCTCTGACGGCAAAAACTCAAAATCGAAATAAACATCGCATCCGGCAAATCCAATGGCCACTGCCGCGCGTTCATCCGGCAGAGTTGTTCTTCGCTCGGTTCAAATCGCATGCTGAGCGGCTATTCCCCTGGGTCCGACGAATCACCAACAACGTCCTGAGAGGTCACATGAAAATGCTGGAACTTCATTCATCAGTTGAATCGATCGCGCAGGAGCGGCTCGCGCGACGCAAATTCCTCACCCGGGCTGGACTGTTCAGCCTGGGCGCAGCTGCAACCGTTACACTCGGCGCGCCGCGCTTTGCCCGCGCCGACCAAAAGGAATCATCGGCCGAAGCCGCTCAGGAAGCGGCGCAGGCGAAAGATACGGTGAAGGAGATATTCACCGCGGCACTTATCGCAGAAGATCTCGCTTCCACCTTCTATTACAACGGCTTGATCGGCACCGTCATCGAGGATCCAAACCTGGCAGGGCCCGGCGGCTCTGCAACCAACGTCAGCAGCGCTGGAAATCCGGGCAATGTCAACTACTTGCAGGCGGCTCTCACGCAGGAGCTGGATCATGCCGCCCTTTTCCGCTCCCTGCTCGGCATCAAAGACGCGAGCGAGGATCCGGTGCAAACCTTCTACTTCCCCGCCGGCGCCTTCGATTCGCTGTCAGCCTTCACCGGCTTGCTGGACGCCCTCGAGAATGCCTTTATCGGCGCCTATCTGAACGCAATCCAGGAGTTTTCCGTCAAGTCCGCCATGATCCGCTCTGGCGACAGTCGAAGGCACAATTCGGCAGATCGCGCCTATTCGGCCGAGGAGCTGGACTACTTCGCCAAGGTGTCCGCCTCGATTATGGGCGTGGAAGCCGAACATCGCGTTCTCGGCCGCGTCATCAGCAATTCGAACCCGGCAAACAACATTGCCTACGAAGGCACTGACGGGCTGAATGCCGTTTACAACGGCCCGAAATCCGCTGTCGCCGCTCTCACTCCGTTCCTGACGTCAAGCACCGGGCCTGGATTCTCCTTTGCAACAGCGCTCGCCAATCAGGCAAGCGTCTCGCTTCCTATCGCAGGTGGCCCTCCCTCGTTCTGACCGCGGCCAGGCAATTCAGGAGTGCGGCGCCCCAACTTCGCCCATTCCTGAATTGCCAGCTGACAGATCAGCGCGGTGTCTTCAGACGCTTGTATTGCTCCTCCGTAAGTTGAAGCCAGACGCCGCCACGCCCCGTCTCAAGTCCGTAATCGAGTGCTTGCCGGTCCTGAAGATCGGCAAAATTGCCCACCTTCTCTACAATCGCCCGAATCTTCGCTGGACTTTGAAAATAGAAACGCCGCGGCAATGGCGTCTTCAAATCCTCCTCAAGAAACTGGCACATCCAGTTCGTTCGATACATGTAATACATGTAGATCCGGTGAATCTGCGGCGAACGGCACTTGGCACACAGCCTCTCACCCGGTGTCGGAGGCTCTTCCGGAATCAGGTTCCGGCAGCGTGCGCAGATTTTGCCAGCCAGGCGCATACGGGTCGTTGAAGATCGTTCCCCCATGCGCATCAGTATAAGCGAACAAAAAGCGAAAATATGCACAGCCCGCGCTTTTATTCAAGGGCAATTTCTAGAGCGGCTTTTGGTTCAGCGCGCCGCATTCCGTCTCTGCCATGCCCGCAGCAATCAGCCCATTCAAGCGAGCCGGCTTGAGCTGCCTCAACGCTATGGTTTGAAACGAAATTTCCCCGCGTATCACAATTTTTCGATGGCCATTCACCCGAACCTGACCGCAAGAGGAATGTTACAGCCGTGTTAAAATCAAGATTCGAAGGAAGTGGCTCAACCCTGCCCGAACCACCCGCCTCCCTGTTATGAATCTCTACCTCATGCGCCATGCCAATGCTGGAGTTCCCCGCGAGAGCGTTAAGCTCGATGCCAAGCGGGGTCTCGTCGCCGAAGGCAAGGAGCAGTGCATGACCATGGGGCGCATGCTCGGAGCACTCAAAGTTCAGCCCGACATCATTATTTCCAGCCCACTGAAGCGCGCGCTCCAGACGGCACAGTTTGTCGGCAACGAGCTCGGGTATGAAAGCAAGGTAGAGGTAAGTGCCGCGCTCGATCTCAGCGCGACATACGCCGACTTCCAGAAACTGCTGGGAAAGTACGCAGACCGGCAGGATGTGCTCATGGTCGGCCACAATCCGAATCTCTTCCAATTCCTTGGCCGCCTGATTACCGGCAATGGCGGAGCCGGCGTCCGCATGCGCAAAGGCTCCGTCGCACGCATCGACATGGAAAAGCACCCGCCTCTGCTGCAATGGCTTATCGATCCGCGCATGGCCCGCTGGATCTACGCGAGCGTCGCGAAAAGTTCGCGTTCGAAGACCTCGCGAAAGTAATCCGCTTCTTTTCGCAGGGACCAAAGCTCCAGTTCCGCTCCTGTCCTGCCCGGCTGCAGTTCCAGATACACGCGTTTGGGATATACCCGCGCCACTACGTCGAGCACATCACTGGCCCGGTCCTGGTTCAGCGCGACTGCGAGCCGCAGCAGTACCACGGCGCGCTCCACGTGCTTGTGCTCATCGGGCGGGATATTGCGCAGGGCGCGATCATCCGGCTGCGGCCGGCTCTTGCCCAGGTAACGCGCGATGGCCGAAACAATGGTGCGCTGCACCTGCGTGTATCCGTAGATCTCTGACATCGACACAATGTATTGGGTGTGCCGATGATGCCCCTGATGGTTGATGAACTTTCCGGTGTCGCGCAGCACAGCCGCTGCCGCCAGCCAGTCTTCGTATTCCGGTGGCAGGCGATGCAGCGGCTTGAGGTCGCGAAACAGTTGCACAGCGTGAGCTCGGACCGGCTCCGCGTGCCGCATATCCACGCCATAACGCTGCGCTGTCGCTACCACCGACTCCCACCGCTCAATTTCGAATTGCCGGTGAGCGGCCGCGCGATCATCCTGCGCCGCCAGCATCTGCACAAGAATGCCATCGCGCAACCCCAGCGGCGAATAACGAAAACCCGCGAGGCTGAAGCTCTCAAGCAGTTCGGCAAAAACCTGCGCTCCGGCGATGATGATCTCAGAACGCCGCGGACCGATGCCCGGCACGGCTTCCCTCTCCACCAGTGTCATGCGCGAAATCTTTCCCGCCAGTTTGCGAACCATGGCTGAGGGCGCGAATCCACCACCGCCGTTGCGAGAGGTCCGCTTTGCCGACTTCGAAGACTTGCCCGCTTTTGCCAGCGCCGCGGCGCAAGCTTCAGACAATGCGGCTGCGGTGCCTGAAGTTGCGATTACCAGAGGCACACGGCCCGGCTGAATGCGCCGATGCGCCCGCCGCAATTCCCTCGCAATCAGCCGACGCATCCGCGCCAGGTCCTCTGGCGGCGCGGGATCGACAGTAAGAAACTCTTCCGTCAACCGAACCGCACCAAGCGGAACACTCACCGTCTCCTTGATGCGCTTATGCTCTGAGAGCGTAATCTCGCAACTTCCGCCGCCAAGATCGATCAGCAGAACTTTGCCGCCTGTTCCAGGTTCCCCGCTCACGATGCCGCGATGAATCAGGCGACCCTCTTCGAGGCCTGAAATCACTTCCATGTTCCAGCCGGTCTCCGCCTTGACCCACGCGTGAAAGGCCGCCGCATTGCGCGCATCGCGCATGGCCGAAGTAGCCACTACGCGGACCTGGTCGACGCCGTGCGACTGAGCTGCGCGCTGAAACCGCTTGAGAGCGCGGAGCGTTGCCGCCATCGCTTCCGGCGAAACCAGCCCGGAAGCGAACACGCTGGCGCCGAGACGCGTGACTTCACGATCCTCGTGCAGCGTGCGAAGCTGGTGCGCAACAATCTTCGCAATCTTCAGCCGGCATGAATTGGAACCGATATCAATCGCCGCGAATGTGGGCATGAGGAACGAATGAACCCCGCAAGATCGAAATCACTCTCTTCGGCCAAGATACACGACGGCGCTCGAACGGCTTTCCGTTCCGCATCGCTCCGGCAATCTTCAAGGAAGGCTGCCCTTTACTCTTCTGCCCCTTCGTAGCATTTGCGCCCCGGCACACAGCGGGCGAGATGCACGTAGCTGTCATCGGGTCCTGCCGGGCTCATGGTGCGCAGGCACCAGTAGCTTGAGGCACTGTGCACTCCGGGGAGCCAGGACTCCGCTTCTGATGGAGTGGAGCCGTAGGGGTTCTTGGTTCGCAGGCACTGGCAGGGAAGCGGCTTGAGATCGACTGTGTTCATGAGATACCTCCTAGCCCGCCGCGCTCGGGTCGCGGTCCATTTGTCCAGCTGCCAACAGAACCGTGCGATAAATGGCGACCGGAAAGAGTTCTACTTTGTATGCGTTCATTGAAAGCGGTTGAACGTTGTTCATAGCTGCTTTGCCGGCTGCCCGCGCCACCTGTTCGTTAATCGTCTTGCCGGTGAGTGCGGCTTCTGCTTCCGCCGAGCGGCGCACAACAGGTGATGCTGCGCCCATGGTGATCACGGCTTTGCGGCAGACGTTGCCGTCCATCTCAAGCACCACGCCCGCATCGGCGATCGCCCAATCGAAGCTTTCCTTCTCGCCATATTTCTGATAAGCGGAGCGCGTGCCCGGCGCAGGCTTGGGAATCGTGATAGCGGTGAGCAACTCGTCGGGCTGCGACCACGTTGAACTTCGTGGGATTCGCTTCAGGCTCGACGTAGAGATCTTTGATCGCGAGTGTCCGTTTTCCATTTTTCGCAGATTCCAGTTCTACGGAAGCGTTCAGCGCCAGCAGCGCGACAGCCGACGACGACGGCGCCACCGAAGGGCACGTCCCGTAGTCCATGATGGCGTGATACTGGTTGAGCCCTGTAAATGCGAAGCAGAACTCCTTACCCTTCCGGATGCACTGGAAATCTGCCGAACGGAAATACCAGCACTGAACCGGCTGCAGCAGATTGCCGCCCACCGTCGCCATATTGCGCAAATGAGGGGTGGCCGCGTGGCCGCACGCATCGGAAAGAATTTGATACTTCTCTCGAATCAGAAGGATGGTCGCTGATCTCAGCAAGCGTATTGAGCGCGCCAATCGTCAGCCCATTCTCCGTCTCATGAATTCCGCGCAGTGAAGAGATGTTGCGGATATTCACAAGCTTCGTCGGCTGAATGGTCCCATTCTTCATGCGTCCCAGAAGATCGACGCCGCCGGCTTTGACGACCGCACCGTCTTTCAACTGTGACAATGCCGCGTCAACTGTGGTGCAATTCGCGAGCGCAAAACTGTTCATGCCAAACTCCTCCCCGGCACAGGCTGATTCAGCGCGGCCAGAACCACCGCGGGCGTCATCGGCGTCTGACGGATGCGCACGCCAATTGCGTTGTAGACCGCGTTGGCAACTGCAGCTCCAATGGAAACAACGCCGGCCGCCTCTCCGATTCCCGATGCATCGGTGGAACTCTGGCCGATATATGCTTCCACCAGCCGCACATCGATCTCAGGTGTTTCGCGCGATCCGGTGATTTTGTATTGCTCCAGGTTTGGATTCACCATCAGGCCATAATCCGGATCGAGCAGGCGATTCTCAAAAAGCGTGAAGGAGATGCCCTGCAAAATACCGCCATTGATCTGGCTGATCGTTTGACGCCGGATTCATCGGACGTCCGCAATCGTGCACGGAAAGAACGCGCTTGACGTGAATGCGGCCGATCTCCACGTCCACTTCGACCTCCGCAACGTCGACACCACCGTAGGTCAGATACTTGCTGCGATCGTAATCCGCAACTCGTTTGGATTGAACCGCGATCTGATCGGTCTTCATTTTGGCTGCGGCTCGCTTGAAGCTGACAGGCCTGCATCTTGCCGGACTTGCTGCGAACCTCGCCATTCACCAGTTCCAGATCGCCGCCGGTTGTGCCGAATGCGGGAGCGACCTCCTCCAGAAACTTTTGTGAAGCCTGCCATGCGGCATCGCGAACCGCAGGTGTAAGCGAAAGCGTGGTCATGCTGCCGCCGGAGGTCGGACCCACCGGGTAATTGGTATCGCCCACCTTGACTGCAATCTTCTCGGGCGGCACTCCAAATTGTTCCGCCATGATCTGCGCCATCACCGTCTTGATGCCGGAACCGATGTCCTGCACAGCGGAGAGCACTTCGAGCGATCCATCTTTGTGGACGCGCACCTCGGCGGCAGAATCCATGTTCACAAAGCGATACCACACCGACTGAGCGAATCCCACACCGCGCTTAATGGGACCCGGGTCCGCATTCGCCACGGGGTTCCGTGATTTCCAAAGCGCGCTCTCGCGAACGATCTGGCGCTCAACCTTGCGCACCGGGATGCGTATCAATTCGTTCGCGCAGTTCGAGAGGATCGAGATTGAGCTTCACTGCAAGTTCGTCGATCGTCTGCTCCAGCGCGAAAGCTCCCTGCGGATGTCCGGGCGCCCGCATGGCCGCTCCTGGACCAGCGTTCGTGAATACGTCGTTCTCCTCAGTGTGGAGTGCGGCGTACTTGTAGAGATTCGAGGCCGGACCTGCACATCCCGCCCCGGTGCCGCAGCCTGCGGTGCCGTAGCTGACCAGGTGAACCGCGGTGAGCGTGCCGTCTTTCTTCGCGCCGATGCGCAGCATCTGATCGGAGCTGGGACGATTGCCGACGGATAGATGCTCCTCTTCGCGGTCCAGCATCAGGCGAACCGGCGCTCCAGCCTTCTTGATAGTGCCGCGGCGACCACGCCGGGATTTCCGGCACCGAACTTCGCGCCGAATCCGCCGCCCATGATACTCCGTGAGAACGCGAATCTGAGTCATGGGAATCTTGAAGAACCCTGCAAGCTCCTCACGCACGCTGGAAATCTCCCTGGGTCGAAGCCCAAACCGTCAACAACTCCGGTTTCCAATCTGCGACCACACCGTGCGTCTCCAGGGCCGAATGTGTCTGCACCTGCGTCACGTAGTGCCCTTCGACAACGACATCGGCATCCCGCAAGCCCTGCTCAATATCGGCAACCTTGCGAATGGAAGGCCCATGCACGTTGCCTGTTTGCGGAACGCCATGCGGGCCACCGCCGCCTCCGGCAGTGCCACCCTGGTCGGCGGCGCCGGGATAGACCTGCGGTGCATCGGCAGTGCGCGCCCTGTCCAGATCGACGACAAACGGAAGCGTCTCGTATTTCACTTTCACCAGGGCCGCAGCGTCCTCGGCTGCGCTGGGGCTGACGGCCGCAACCGCAGCGATGGGCTGACCCGCATAGCGCACCACGGGGTAATTCACCTGCTCCAGAGACGGATCGCGCAGCGATGGCATTGCCCAGCACATGCTCAATCACGTGAACGGCGCGGACGCCCGGATGACTTTCCGCCGCAGAGGTGTCCACGGAAATGACCTTAGCGTGGGGCACGTTGGCATTCACAAATTTTGCGAAGAGCATTCCCGGCAGCTGCACGTCGGATGTGTAGCGTGCTCGGCCCATGGCTTTGGCAAGACCGTCCCACCGCTCGGGAGATTTTCCGACATACTTCAGATCCTTGTTGATCGGCCAGACCGGAGGCTCTGTGACCGGAACCTCGCGCGGTTCATCGCGCAGCGTGTAATCGGGCACGCCGACCGGCACATTCACGGTCTTCTTGTCGGACTTTCCACTCGCTGCAGCCTCGGGTTGCTGGAGCATCGATTCTTCATTCCAATGAGTCGGCATGATCTCCTCCCTTAGGCCTTCTGCGAGTTGCCAGCCGCTTCAAGCGTTGCGGCAAATATTTTAGGGTACGTCCCGCAACGGCACAGATTGCCTGAAATCGCGTGGCGCACGTCCGACTCCGTGGGATGGGGATTCGCTTCAAGCAGCGCTGCGCAACTCATCACCATCCCGGCGTGCAGAAGCCGCACTGCATGGCATCGTGTTTCACAAACGCAGCCTGCAGTGGGATGCGGCTGCACCGTCGGCGGAAATTCCTTCAATCGTCGTCACTTCGTGCCCGATGGCATCGACCGCGAGCGTCATGCAACTATTCACCGGCATCTTGTCGAGCCACACCGTACATCCAGAGCACGCTCCACGATCGCAAATCACCTTGGTCCCGGTCATTCCGAGATGAATGCGCAAGGCGTCGGCCAGGGTGGTACGGGGCTCAATTTCCAGGCTGTGCTCTTTGCCGTTAATCCTGAGTCGAATTGGAACTGGACCGGGCCCCAGTTCGGTGACACCCGGATTGGGTGTCGCTGCGGTCTCACGGCTGAATGCCTGAACGCCATCGAGCAACGCGGTCCCGGCAGCAGTCAATCCGGCACCCTTCAGAAAACCTCGGCGGCTGATGCCGCGATTCTCTTCTTGATCTTCCGGTGAATGGTGGGGGGATTTCGTGGGATCGGACATCGATTCCTCCTGCTGCCTTTCAGAACGTGATCATATGACACTTTGCCTACAGCTGTCTGAAGCAATCAGAATGAATGCGTGTGCTCGGCGACAACGCTGTGGACGCCAAAACTATAGCTCGGCCCGAACTTTAACGCACGCAGAATTTGGTAAATCGACAGAATCAGGCAAGATTCTCTTCTGCCGCCATAGGCCCGCGCTCAGCGTGCACGGGCAGCTTGCGCTCCCCGGGACCGAGAGGCCGCTTCTTCTCCGCACCTTCGCCGAGCATGCGCGCCGTGACACTATGCGCCATCTCCAGCGCTGCTTCAAATGTTTCCTTTGAAAGGCTCTCCAGCAACTCCGCCAGGGGTTTGCTCCATGCGCGATGCAGACGCCTTGTCTCGCCCGCCAGAGCCTGCCAGTCGTGCCATTCGCCGATTGCACTTTGCAGCTTCCTCATCTGCGCGGCGATGCGCGCGCACTCCCGATCGGCATCGGCATGCAGGTCCGCCAGGTATCGCACCGTCTTGATGCGCTTGCGAAAGTCATGCAGATTCGCCTCATCCAGCACCGGAAACTCCACCCGCGCACGAACAAATTGCGCGACAAGTTCTCGGGCGATCCCTGTTGTGTCTGGAAGTCTTGACTCTTCCGGAGTTGCCTCAAGTCTCTCGGCAGCCTCCCCGAAGCGGCCGCTTTTCTTTTCGATCGACGCCACCAGCTTCTTTGCGGCGGTGCGTCGTTTCCGTCTCAACTGATCTTCAAAACGATCGACCCCGCGCAAACATTCCTGGATCGAGCGGGGCACGTACTCTCCCGACTTGTTGAGTGATGCGCGGAGCCCGCGAAGCATGCCAATCCATACATCTATTTCCCGCACGGGCCCCAGCGCCTGGCGCAGCTTCTCAGCCTGTTTGCCAAACTGCAGCATCGCCTGCGCCTGGTGGCTCGCATGCGGAAGTTCAGAAACATCGCGCTCCAGTTCGGCTTGCAAACGAAGCGTCGATACGCGCAGGGCGTGCACCCGCTTGCGAGTTGGTTTGGTTCCACAGCGCGCCAGTAGCTCAACCCATGCGGCGACGCGGTGGTTTAGTGTATCTGCTCCCGCCTGGCACGCTTTTGCTTTGGAATTCATCGACCCTTAACCTGCGATGATTTTATTCGGTACCCCCGCACTTAATTCCCACATCTGCTCGGTTCCGCTCCTTGATATCGCGCCACGCCTCTCACTGCTATCCTTAATTTTCAGGGTTTTACACCATGGCCATCGCCCAAAACCCGCAAGACCGAGCCGCGAACGAGACTTCCAAGCTCGCCGTCTGGGCTTTTTTGGGAGCCATCTTCCTGGCCGTACAGTTTGCCGCGCTCTTTACGCCGCCGCTCCTTGACGACGTCGATGCCTCGCACGCGCAGGTTGCACAACACATGGTTCAGAGCGGCGACTGGATCACCATGAAGCTCGACGGCATCCGCTATCTCGAGAAGCCGCCTCTGCCCTACTGGCTAGATGCCGTCTGCTACTGGATCTTCGGCCAGAACGTTTTCGCCACGCACCTGCCTAACGCACTCGCCATTCTTGGTCTTGCGTGGCTGGCTTGGCTGTGGACCGCGCGCGGATGGGGCAGGCGTGCCGGGCTGTACGCGGCTCTAGGCGTGCTGACTTCGATTGGGCCATTTCTCTTCACCCGCTTTGCTATCCCCGAGGCGCTCCTCAGCTTCCTCCTGCTTTACGCTCTTTGGAGCTTCATCATCGGCGTCGAGAGCCGGCGTCCCGCCCGCATCTACGGAATGTGGGCTGCCCTGGCCCTCGCGACCCTCACCAAGGGTCTGATCGCTCCGGTCTTCTTCGCCGCAGCCGCCATCCCGCTGCTGATGCTGAGCGGCCAGTGGCGTCGCTGGCGCGAATTGAAACCTGTCTCCGGCGTGTTGCTTTTCCTTGCCGTCGCGGCTCCTTGGCACATTCTCTGCGGCCTCGCAAACCCCGACCAGGGACATCCCATCGGCAATCACCCCACCCCAGGAAATGTGCACGGCTTCTGGTACTTCTATTTCGTCAACGAGCACATCCTGCGCTTTCTGGGCGGGCGCTTTCCGCACGACTACAACAAAATGCCCTTTGCCTGGTATTGGCTCGCGCATCTTGTCTGGCTCTTTCCCTGGAGCCTCTTCCTGCCCGCTTTGCTCGTCGTGGCTTGGAGAACACGTCATGCCTGGATGCAGCATCTCCGTCGCGACTCCGGCCAGACTGTTGACTTCTATCTCGAACACGCCGCTGCGCGAAGACGTGGCAAGCTACGTGGCGCGCCTCAAGTTTCGTGTGCGCTCCGCGTGGCTTCTCGCTCTCTTCTCCGGATTCACGCTCCTGTTCTTCGCGATCTCGACGAATCAGGAGTACTACACCTTCCCCGCATGGACGCCGATGCTGATGCTGATCGCTGTCGTGCTTGCAAACATCGAAGAACGCGGCGGTCCAGAAGGCCAGAAGCCGCTGCTCTCACAAAAATGGCTCAGCGGCGCGCAGGCCGTGTTCTCGATCGCCGGGTTGGTGGCGGCATCTGCGCTCGGCTGGGGCCTGTGGGAATCACGCAAGCTGCCCTTCGTCTCCGACATCGGCACTTTGCTGGCGCATCGCGATGTAGGCGGATACACGCTCTCCATGTCGCATTTCTTCGACCTCACCGGTCCATCATTCGCCGCGCTACGCTTGCCCGCGATCGTCGCCGCCATCGCGCTGCTCGTCGGTCCTGCCCTCGGCTGGATGCTGCGTGTGCGGCGCAAGCACGTGGCCGCCACCGTGAGTATTGGGCTCACTTCCGCCGTTTTCCTTATCGCCGCGCACATCGCTTTCGCGCGCTTTGAACCAATGCTGAGTTCGAAGCAACTGGCTGACACCATCGTCAGCAAAGGTTCGCCGACCGATTCGTTCATCATCTACGGAGATCAGTCGGATGCATCGTCGGTTGTCTTCTACACGCACAAGTTCCTGCAAAAGCCGGCCTACATTGTCGTCGAACCGTGCTCGCCGCATGGCAACGGCTCGTCATTGCTCTGGGGTTCCTGCTATCCCGACGCGCCGCACATCTTTCTCAGCGACGAGCAGCTCTCAAAAATGTGGGGAACCGGCGAACGCAAGTGGCTCTTTGCGCAAGACACCAATCAGCCCAAGGCCGAGCAGTTGCTTTCTGGGCGGCTCTACCCCGTCCAGTCCATCGCCGACAAAGCACTATGGACCGACCGACCGCTGAAATAGTTCTCGATGCTGATCGCGGCCTGCTTACTCTGCCGCTCGCATCTTTCCGCCGGGCAATAACTGAAACAACCGCCCGCGCCACAGAACTCGGCTCCCCATGTAGCTCGCCGCCCAGAAGAAAAATCCCATCAGGTCGCGCACCGGGTACAGGACCAGCAAATTAAACCAGCTCGGATCCCGCACCACCATGCGCCCCACGGCGATCGACAGCGCCTCACGCGAAGCAATCGCCCACGCCAACAGCGCAACACCCCACCACGGATGACCGAGCAGCAAACCAGCTGCAAGCCCAAGCGAATCCAAACGGCATGCTGAACGTAAGCGCCGTTCCGAAATGCCCTTTCGGCCGCGAAAACCGCGTCGACTTCATCCAGCGCACCTGGTGCTTCAACGACGAGCCATGAGGCTCAGATTGATGACGATGTGATCAATCGCGTGATGGCTCAGCACGACCGTCTGGCCCAGCTTGTATGTCTCGTTGCCCAGCACAAAATCGTCGGCGCAGTAATCCGCTGTGACCTTGAACCCGCCCATGCGACGAATCACGTCCCGTCGGAACGCCATCGTCGGCCCGAGCACGAACTGCATCCCCTCCATCATGCGCGCGACGAGCACGCCAGCTGTCATCTCCACGCTCATGCCCACGGCTTCAAGCCGCGCCCACAGGCCGCCACCGGCGGCGATGCCGCGATACAGGCAGCACATGCCACCGACTTTTTCGTCCGCAAACGGCAGCGCCACCGCGCGCAGATAATCCGGCGTCACGCGCACGTCGCTATCGCTGATGACAAGAATCTCGTGCGATCGCGGATTTCTCCATCAGCTCCATCGAAGCAACTTTGGCGTTGATGTAAGGCGGCTCTCCCGTTGACACGAATTTCGCAGGAACTTGCGGATATCGCGCCGCAACGCGCCGAGCAATCTCGAGCCCGGCATCGTTCGGCTCACGCGCGCAAAAAAGAATTTCAAACGTGGGATAATCCTGCTGAAAGAAACTCGCCAGGTGCGCTTCCAAATCCGGCTCCGCGCCGGCCAGCGGCTTCAGCAGCGTCAGCGGCGGCGTAAACCCGGGCCGCTGCTTCAATTCAGACTCGGCAGCCCGCCGTTCTCGAAGATACCGCGGTACCGCGGCCAGAACCATCCCTGTAAAGACGCTGGAAGTTATAAGCCCGAAGATCGCCAGAGCCAGCAGGACGTAACCCATGCAGGCTTAAGAATACGCGGCGATGCCTCGATTCGCACGACAATGGGTACCGCATGTCTCGCTTCTGAGACTTGGGAATTACGGCGCTCTCAACCTTTGCGCCCCTGCGCCGGCTTGATCACCACCGCCGGCTTCCGCATGGGCACAATCGCGCCGGCCGAGCCCGCCGCGCCCTGCTGGAACCGCTCAGCATCTCGCTGCGCACGTACTCCACAAAGTTCTGCATCTGCCGGTTCATCTCTTCCATGCGCTCGCGCATCTGCAGAATGATCGCGATCCCCGCGATGTTCACGCCGAGATCGCGCGCCAGGTTCAGGATGAACTCCAGCCGCTCCAGGTCCTCATCCGTATAAAGCCGCGTGTTGCCTTCCGTGCGCGAAGGCTTCAGCAGCCCCTCACGCTCGTAGAGGCGCAGAGTCTGCGGATGAATCTCGAACATCTCGGCCACCGCCGAGATCATGTATGCGCCTTTGGATTTTCGTTTCGCAGCCATGAAATCTCTCGAATCAGATTACCGTGTATCTTTACTCCCCAATCCCTTTTCCCTGCGCTTTACAGCTTCTCGAACAGTGCCACCCGCGGATCCTGCGTATTCAGCTTCGCCAGTTCGCGCATGATCTCGCGGCTGCGCTCGTCGTTCAGATGTCGGGATCACCACTTCGATTGTCACGATCTGGTCGCCACGCTGCCCAGGATGCGAGGCACTCTCCACGCCGCGCTCGCGCATGCGCAGCTTCTGCCCGTTCTGCGTTCCCGGCGGAATCTTCAACTGCGCACGCCCATCGATCGTCGGCACCTCGATCTTTGAGCCCAGCGAAGCCTCCGCAATCGTCACCGGCACCGTGAGCTGAATATCGTCGCCCACCCGCGTGAATACGGGATGCGTTCCCGTCCGCACAATCACGTACAGGTCGCCCGCCGCGCCGCCGTGCACTCCGGCGTTTCCCTTCCCCTGCAGCCGAATCCGCTGCCCATCGCGCGTGCCCGGCTTGATGCGAAACTCAACCGTCTCCGTTTTGCTCACGGTGCCTTCGCCGTGGCACGTCGGGCAATCGCTCGTCACGCGTCCCGAGCCGCCGCAGCGCGGGCATGGAATGTTGAACTTCATGCGGCCGCCCATCTGCGTCACTTGTCCCGAGCCATTGCATTCGGGACAGGTCATCGGGCCGCCCGTCTGCGCCATCCCATGACACGTCGGGCATGTCTCCTGCCGGTGCACCTGGATGCGCGCCTGCCCGCCGCGAATCGCCGCCCAGAAATCGATCGTTGCCTGGTACTCCAGATCGGTTCCCGGCTGCGGTCCATGCGGACGCTGTTGCTGCTGCTGCGCTCCCGTGAAGATGCCGGAGAAAATGTCTTTGAAGCTTCCCCATGACGATGAACCCGCCCCGGGTTGAGGCCCCGGATGTCCGCCTCCCTGGAATCCGGAGAAGTCGAATCCGTCGAAATCCACGGGAACGCCGCCCCCGCGCTGCTGGCGCGCATACGCCTCGGCCTGCGCCGGGTCGATCTGGTCGGAGTAGAAACCAAGCTGGTCGTAAACCTTGCGCTTCTTCTCGTCGCTCAGCACATCGTTGGCTTCAGAAATCTCCTTGAACTTCTCCTCCGCCTTCTTGTCGTTGGGATTGACGTCGGGATGATATTTGCGCGCAGCTTTGCGGAAGGCTTTCCGAATCTCCTCCGGTGTCGCCGTCTTCTTGATGCCCAGCGTCGCGTAATAGTCTTTGTTTGCTGTTGTGGCCATTTAGATTTTCTTTGTCCCTAGCCTAAATGTTGCGTACGTACTTCGGAAGCGCAATGAAACCATGCTCATTACACGGTAGATCGGCAAACTCTGCATGACCGTGCTATTGCTTGGTGCCGCTTATAAAACTAGGGGTGGGCACCAACGCCCACCCCCTGAAGCTGCTTGGCCGCCCGAAGGGCGGGATTGCCTGGACGGCCAGTCTTATTTCTTGTCCTCGACGTCGACGTACTCGGCATCGATCACGCCTTCGTCTTTCTTCTGCTCGGCGCCTGGCGTTCCGTCTGCCTGCGCCGTCGCAGCACCTTGTCCGGCAGAAGCCGCGTTGGCCTTGTAGAGGACCTCCGCGAGTTTGTGGCTTGCCTGGGTCAGCTTGTCGTTCGCAGCACGCATCTCTGCAACGCTCGGCGAGCCTTCCAGAGTCTTTTTCGCCTCGGCCAGCGCCGACTCCACATCGGTCTTATCGGCAGCCTGCACCTTGTCGCCGGACTCCTTCAGCATCTTCTCGATGTTGTAGACCAGTCCGTCGAGACGCGTTGCGCGCCTCGATTTCCTCGCGCTTCTCCTTGTCCTCGGCGGCATGCGCCTCGGCATCCTTCGCCATCCGCTCGACCTCTTCTTTCGAGAGTCCCGAGCTGGAGGTGATGGTGATGCGCGTGTCTTTGCCGGTCGCCGTGTCCTTGGCGTTCACGTTCAGAATGCCGTTGGCATCGATGTCAAAAGTAACCTCGATCTGCGGGATGCCGCGTGGCGCCGGAGGAATGCCCGCCAGCTTGAACTTACCCAGCGTGCGATTCTGCCCAGCCATGGGGCGCTCACCCTGCAGCACGTGCACCTCAACCTCGGTTTGCGAATCTGCCGCCGTCGAAAACGTCTCAGTCTTCTTGGTCGGAATCGTCGTATTCCTCGGAATCATCGGCGTGGCTACGCCGCCCAGCGTTTCGATGGCGAGGGTCAGCGGCGTCACATCCAGCAGCAGCAGATCCTTCACTTCGCCAGCCAGCACGCCGGCCTGGACCGCCGCGCCCACCGCGACCACTTCGTCAGGGTTCACGCCGCGATGCGGTTCCTTGCCGAAGAGCCCCTTTACCAGTCTCCTGGATCTTGGGCATGCGCGTCTGGCCGCCGACGAGCACCACCTCATCGATGTCGTTTGCCGTCACATTCGCGTCGGCCATTGCCTTCTTGCATGGCTCGAGCGAGCGCTCAATCAGGTCGGCAACCAACTGCTCCAGCTTGGCGCGCGTCAACTTGCGCACCAGGTGCTTCGGTCCGGTCGCGTCAGCCGTGATGAACGGCAGATTGATTTCTGTCTCCACCGTTGTCGAAAGCTCGATTTTGGCCTTTTCCGCTGCGTCCTTCAGGCGCTGCAGTGCCATCTCGTTGCCCTTCGAGGTGAGGTCGAGACCCTCTTCCTGCTTGAACTCCCCGATCAGCCACTCCACGATGCGCTGGTCGAGGTTGTCGCCGCCCAGGTGGGTGTCGCCATTGGTCGACTTCACTTCGATGACGCCTTCGCCGACTTCCAGAATGGAGATGTCGAACGTGCCGCCGCCGAAGTCATAGACCGCAATGGTCTCGTCCTTCTTCTTGTCGAGGCCATAAGCCAGAGCGGCTGCCGTCGGCTCGTTCACAATGCGCTTGACGTCAAGGCCGGCAATCTTGCCTGCATCCTTTGTCGCCTGGCGCTGCGCGTCATTGAAGTAGGCCGGAACCGTGATCACAGCCTGCGTGACTGTCTCGCCGAGGTAGGCTTCCGCGCTCTTCTTCAGCTTCTGCAGAATCATCGCCGATATCTCGGGCGGGGTATATTCCTTCCCCTGCGCCACGACGGCGATATGGTCGCCCTGTTGGACGACCTTGTAGGGAACCATCTTCATCTCGTCCGTCACTTCGTTATAGCGGCGGCCCATGAAGCGCTTGATCGAGAAAATCGTGTTCTCGGGATTGGTGATAGCCTGGCGCTTGGCCACCTGGCCCACCAGGCGCTCGCCGCTCTTCGAAAAGCCGACAATCGAGGGGGTAGTGCGCGCACCCTCTTCATTTGCAATAACTTTCGGTTCGCCGCCCTCAAGAACGGCTACGCACGAGTTGGTCGTGCCAAGATCGATTCCAATGATTTTTGCCATAGTTGTTTTTCCTGCCTCAGGGATAAAAGAGATTTCAAGTGTCACTAGATAAGATGCACTATGAGTGAATTAGTGTCAACTTTTATTGATACTAATTTTATAAGGTCCACTCGGCCAGATTCGCTGGATTCCCAATTCCGCACCCGTCCCTTGGATGCGTCCCACCCTGTGTGACGAACGACCTTGCGGCCAATTGCGGACCAAATTAGTCTGTGTTTATATTCAATATACGACATTTTTAGTCGTATATCCAAAGATTGAGGTTGCACGTGTCTCGATTCTTCCTCTCATTCCTCCGGCCAGCCGCCGGATTGCTTCCTGGCTTGCTTCTCGGGTTTGCCTGTCTTCCGCCCGCGCGAGCCCAGGAAAAGCCCTACTTCGTCACCTATTCCCACGACCTTGAGGAACCCGGAAACCTCGAAATCGAGACCAAAACCGCCCTCGCCCAGCCCGGCCAGAGCCACCGCTATGGCGCAATCGCCAGCGAACTCGAATACGGCGCCCGCGCCTGGTGGACCACGGAACTCTATCTCGACGGGCAGGCCACCGCCCAGGATTCCACCCTCTTCACTGGCTTTCGTCTCGAAAACCGCTTCCGACCCCTGATGCGCGAACACCTCATCAACCCTGTCCTCTATGTCGAGTTCGAAAGCATCTCCGGCGCCGACAAGACACTTCTCGAAGTGGTCGGCCACGACGGCCAGTCCGACCTCGCCGAACCCAACGGCGAAGCGCGCCGCGAGCACCAGCACGAAGCAGAACTCAAGCTGATCCTCTCGTCGAACCTGAGGGCGTGGAACGTCTCAGAGAACTTCATCTCCGAGAAAAACCTCGGCCACGAGCCATGGGAGTTCGGCTACGCCTTCGGCGCGGCGCGTCCCTTGCGTACGCTTGGTAGCGGCAAACCCTGCGTCTTCTGCCTGGAAAAGTTCGTGGCTGGCGCGGAAGCCTACGGCGGACTCGGCGACACCGCTTCGCTCACCTTGCATGACACCTCCCATTACATTGCGCCGATCGTCGGCTGGCAGTTGCCTGTCGGCCGTCTGAGTTTTTCAACAGGGTTCGGCCTAACGTCTTCGAGCCTCGATCGCATCTACCGCATCGGATGGGCCTCTGAACTCCCCCAGGTCGGCAACTGGTTCCGCGGCCGCGATGAAGGTGCACGATGATCCGGCGCCTCCTCGCAATGCTCTGTCTTGCAATCTCCGCCAGCTTGCTTCTCTGCGCGGCGGCTCGCTCTCATTGGGATCGCGTACCGCAAAAGGATCACACTCGCATCAACCCGCTTGCTGCCCATCCCGGAATCCGTTGCTGCCGGCGGTCTCATCTACCGCGACCGCTGCGCCCAGTGTCATCGCAGCGACGCCATGGGTGACGGCCGCAAGAAGCCGTCCCTTCGCAGCGAGCACATTCGCTCAGCCACTGACGGCGATCTCGAGTGGTTCCTGCGTCAGGGCGATCTGGTCCATGGAATGCCCTCCTGGTCCAGCCTCCCCGAAGCCCAGCGCTGGCAGCTCGTAGCCTACCTGCGCTCCATCCAATGAACTGAATTGCCAGGAAACAAGGTGACCGGGGACAAGAAACTCGGGGACAAGAAACTCCCTTACCCGTTCACCTGGACCGAAACCATCTCGGAAGTCCATCTGGATTTGTTGAAAGATTCCAGGACTTCCATGGCGGTTACTTTCCCCATCAACAGAGCGTGGTTGCGTTCATTCGTTGTCTGAATGGGTTTGCGGTCGATCCGCTGGACGTATTCGGCGCATGGCGCACCGATACGACTTACTTTCACAACAAACTTCGTATATTTCATGTGCTCCCTGCATGGTCGCCCTGAAAAGGACGCTTACGGAAGGGGACTGCCGGCAGCGGTTTCTCCACGGACAGCCTAACTGATTTAGAGCGCTCGTACGTTCTCTGCGTGGAAGCTCTGCGGACCTGTGTGACAGAAACCCTGCGGCCTGGCGCTGAACCACCGCCCAGCAAAAGAGCCGCTGCGAGTGAACTGGAATGACGCTATAGCGAAACCAAATGCCGGGGAATCTATCTAGCTGACTTCTATTGTACGCGCAAGCCGCCTAAACGATTCGCCCTCTGCACGCACATCGTCGTCTGTGCGCTCATCAAGTGATGAGTTGAAAGCACGTCTGCAGTTCCAAACCGCCCCGCCAAAGCTCAAGACATTTCGACGGGGCCGCTGTCATTCGGACGCAAGAACAGGATCGGCAAAAGCCGCAACTACTTCAGTAACTGTAGAGCGCCAATTGCGGCACCGAGCGCACCGGCGCAATCGCCATTTGGAATCACATGAATCGGGATATCAGCCTGCTCGGCACGCTGTACCGGCATGCCGGCGCGAATCTGCTGAATGAACCACTGCCGGAATTCTTCCGTTGCCTCAAGTACACCGCCGCCAATGATCAGCGCATCCGGATCGAACGTGTTGATCATCTCGTCGAAGAACAGGCCGAGCGCATGTGCCTGAACTTTAAAGATTGTGCGGCATAGCGGATCACCCTTCGCTGCCAGCCCGCGCGCCGCGTACGCAGCCTTGGCGATATCCATCTTCGCCAGCTCGTGTTCTGGATGTTGCTTCAGCAGGAACGGCAGTACATTCATCCGGATCGATGTCAGCGAGCACAGCGACTCGAGATCGCCAATACGCCCGCAGTTGCAGATTGGTTTCAATCCTGCAATTTCCGGAATCTCCGAGTAAGGAACCAGCACGTGGCCCAATTCGCCGCCGAAGCCATTCTTGCCCTCAATGACCCGGTCGTTTACGATCACGCCGCCGCCGTTTCCGGTTCCTACAATAATAGAGATCGTCGTCTTTCCGCTATTCGTGCCGTATAGCGCAAAATGTCCCCAGAGAGCCGCCGCGTTGGCATCGTTCAAGTACACAACCGGCTTGCCCAACTTGTTCTCGAGGGCTCCGCGAATGTCGAAGCTGGCCCAATCCTGGTGCACGAAGTTTGTGGATCCCTTGGCACTCAGCACGCCCCTGGCGCTCGCCGGACCTGGCGTGTCAAGTCCAACCGCGGCGACATCCTCCATCGACACACCCGCGCGGGCAAGCGCCGGCGCCGCGCCCTCCGCAATCTGGTTGAGGCAGATCGTGGGCCCCTCAACAGAGCGGGCTGGATGCTCACACAGTCCATCCACCAGAATGTTCTGCTTTTCATCTACGACCGTGTAGTTGACGGCGGTTCCGCCAAGATCGATTCCAATTACATAGCGCATGATTGTCTTCTTTCCGTTTTGTGGGACATCTACAAATGTACAGGGTTCCACCTCAAATCGGGACTGGAGCGAAGATTCGGGTTGGAGAGGGCTGTAACGTCTCATCAAACGTCACGCCCTCGGGATTCCGCTTTCCTCGGACGAAGACGTTGCATGGGGAAGAGGAGGCCGCTCGCCCGGAATTTGGAGGATTGGCCGCAGGGCGCCTTCCTGTTTTTCCGTCAAGTGAGTCCGCCTTGTTCTAATCCGCGCTCGATGCACCTCAAAATCCAGCACCAAGATTCGACCATTCCCCCTCCGGGGATTGACTGCGTATAGTGCGGACAACGACTTTCCACGCAACTGAGGTCCCTGAAATGGCAAGAAGTTTAGGCCGCTCATTCCTTTTGCTTGCAGCCTGCGCGTTCGGTATTAAGGCCTATACTCAGCCAGGCGCCCCCATCGCCTTCGGCAAATCAGCGGTTCCGCTCAACGGCCCGTGGAAGTTTCAGGTGGGCGATGCGCCAACTGATCCGCAGACCGGTAAACCGCCGTGGGCCGAGCCCGGATTCGACGATTCTAATTGGGACCTCATCGATCTGACGCCTCCGGCCGGCAGCTACAACCCGGCGATGGGAACAAGCGGCTTTGTGTCCGGCTGGATGCAGCACGGTCACCCAGGATACTCCGGCTCTGCGTGGTATCGCTTGCAGATCCAACTGCAGCCGGAGAGCACGAGTTCCCGAACTGGACTGGCCCTCAAAATGCCGGCGAAGTTCGACGACGCCTACCAGGTCTTTGCGAACGGGCAACTAATCGGAGAGTTTGGTCGCTTCACTCAGGTCGGCGTGGAAATCTATTCGGGTCAGCCAAGAGCATTTTTTTTGCCAGAGGGCCTGAATAGCGGTCCCGTGACGATTGCGATCCACTTGTGGATGGATCCATCCACAACGTTTGATAATCCGTCGGCTGGCGGTCTGCACGGACCACCGGTCCTGGGACAGACTCCGGTGATCATGGCGATGCAAGTCCTGGCCCGCAAGACAGCGCTTCGCTTCTTCGCCAGTTACGGGATCGAGTTCGTCGTCATTCTGCTGGCCATCGGCGTGACTGTTGTTCTGTCCAGCCTTGATCGGTCAGAACCGGCCTTTTCCTCACTCGGCATCACGTGTTCCGTGATCCTCGTCTACGTATCTGCATTTCTTGTCAAAGCGATAACTGCAGGCATCGATGAACGAATCGTGACTGCGATTATCAATTTGATGGGAGCCCTGGTGCCCCCACTCTGGATTGTCTTTTGGGCCACATGGCTGCGGCTGGATGGCATGCGCAGGCTTCATCAAATTGTGTGGCCATTGGCAGCCCTCCTGTTTGCCTCCTGGACTATGCTCGCTCCGCCGCTCTTCGGCCACATCGTTCCACTCGCAGCGGGTGAATGGATCTCGAGAGCCGGCCAGTTGTTTTCCACGATTCTGGAAACGCTACTGCTTTGGGTGGCATTCCGGGGAACTCGCAAGAACAGAATCGAAGGACTGCTGGCGATCCCCGCAATACTGTTGATCGTTTTTGGGCATCTCGACTGGTTCCTTAGAGCTGTCCATCTGCCGACGGAGTTCCATCCATTTGGCATTCTTGTCAGGTCTTACCAGCCCGGAACAATGTTGTCTCTCTGCATGGTAACCGTGCTTGTGCTAAATCGCTTCTACCGCACGCAGCGGGAGCGTGACCAATGGCGGCAGGAGATGGAGCAGGCTCGCCAGGTACAGCAAATGCTCGTCCCGGATGCCCTTCCCACACACGCCGTTTTTGTCCTTGAGAGCGAATACCGGCCCGCGCAACAAGTGGGCGGGGACTTCTTTCAGATTCTGCCCAGCGCCGAGGGCGGCCTCCTGGTCATCATCGGCGACGTTAGCGGCAAAGGACTCAAGGCTGCAATGCTGGTCTCGATGATCGTGGGCGCCATCCGCACGATCGCAGAACATACGCACGAACCGCTCGAGTTTCTCCACGGGCTCAACCGGCGCCTTTGCGGGCGACTGAGTCTTCAGTTCGCCACCTGCTTAGCGATACGCATTGCAGCAAACGGCAACTGTCTTGCGGCCAATGCTGGACACCTGGCTCCCTATCTCAACGGCCACGAACTTGCTCTCGCCGGCAGCGTACCTCTGGGGCTGGTCGAAGGCCCTGAGTTTGAACAGGTGAGCTTTGCGCTTAAGCCTGGAGATCGCCTCGTCCTGATCACCGATGGAATCGTGGAAGCGCAGGATTCCGAACAGCAACTCTTCGGCTTCGCTCGCACAAAGGAACTTGTGGAGCAGAGTCGATCCGCCGCTGAGGTGGCCACGGCCGCCCAGGATTTCGGACAGGAAGACGACATCAGCGTAATCTCCGTCACCCGTACAGCCGGGTCGAAGCTGGTTCCGGCGGCTTGACTCCGGAAGTCATCGATCGGATTGTTGCTGACAGTCCGAATCTGACGAGTTCCGGCCTTTAACAGCCATCGGGAGTAAGCTCATTTCTGTTGCGACCACACATCGAACAGAGGGAATCTGATTCGCCGGGGCGGCGTTCATGTCAACTTACGTGAACGCGCCAGACCTCTCGGGCGATGATCGTTGTTGACGCCCATCACAACCGGCAGATGGTCGAATCGTTTAGTCTCAACTATTCCCGGTTGCGATGACCACTGCTGAGGCCCAAGCCCGATATCCCCTCTCCCAAGGCGTCAACCCCTGGCTCGTCACGCTCTCGGTCATGCTCCCGACCTTCATGGAGGTGCTGGACACCGCCATCGCTTCGGTCGCCCTGCCCTACATCGCCGGCAGTCTTTCCGCAACCAACTCCGAGGCCACCTGGGTGCTTACAAGCTACCTCGTCGCCAACGCTGTGATCCTGCCTGCCTCCAACTGGTTCGCCCGCCGCTGGGGGCGCAAGCGCTTCCTGCTCATCTGCGTTGTCATCTTCACCATTGCCTCATTCTTCTGCGGCGCGGCGCCATCGCTGGCCGTGATCCTGCTTGCGCGCATCATGCAGGGCGCCGGCGGCGGAGCATTGCAACCACTCTCGCAATCCATCCTGCTTGAAAGCTTTCCGCCAGCAAAGCGTTCCATGGCCATGGCGGCTTACGGCCTTGGTATCGTGGTCGCGCCTGTCCTCGGCCCCACCCTGGGCGGATGGCTCACTGACACCTTCAGTTGGCGCTATGCCTTCTACATCAACATTCCTGTCGGCATTCTCGCAGTCTTCATGATCGCCCGCTTCGTGCACGATCCGCCCTACATCAAGAACGCAAAGGTGGGCGCATTCGACAACATAGGCTTCGGCCTCCTCATTGTTTGGACCGGCTGCCTGCAGGTGGTCCTCGACAAAGGCCAGGAGGACGATTGGTTCGGCGCCCTCTGGGTGCGCTGGGCGGTGGCCGCGCTCATCGTCGGATTCATCGGATGGATCTGGCGCTCATGGACCAACCCGCGAGGCCTCGTCGACCTGCATGTGCTGAAGAATCGCAACTTTCGCACCGGCTGCTTTCTGATCGCGCTGCTCGGCATGTGTATTTACATCACCATTGCCATTCTCCCGCTCTACTACCAGGAGATTTTGGGTTATACCGCTTTCACCGCCGGCCTGGTCGTTGGCCCGCGCGGCATTGGCTCGTTCATCGGCTCTCCGGTAATTGGCATGCTCGGCTCGCGTATCGACAACCGCAAACTGCTGAGCGCCGGCTTTATCGGCTTCGGCGTCTGTTCGTTTATCTTTGGCACCGTTAACCTCGACATCGGCCCCAATACGCTGCTGTTGCCCATCATGCTCACAGGCTTTGCGCTCAGCTTCGTCTTCGTGCCGCTCGCCACAATGACCACTGCCACCCTCTCCCGTGAAGAAATGGGCAACGCCACCGGTCTGTTCAACATGCTGCGCAACATTGGCGGATCCATTGGGATTGCGATGGCCACCACGGCACTCATTCGCCGCGCCGCTCTGCACCAGAACGAAATCGGAGCTAACCTCACCGCCTCCAGCGCCGTGCTCCAGCAGAAATCACGCATGATGTCGATGTACCTCGGCCACCAGATCGGCCCCTCCGCCGCGCGCCCCGGATCGCTGGGATTGATGTATGGGTTGCTTCAACAGCAGTCCGCGCTGCTCGCCTATATCGATGTCTTTCGCTGGACCGCAGTACTCGCCTTCTTCTGCGCCGGGGCCGTTTGGCTCTTTGGCAAACCCCCCGCGCACGCCGCGCCGCCGCCGGGGGCACACTGAATTCTCCCGCGTGAATCGACCTCTCCCTCAAATTCCGCATCTCAATAACCGGATCGACCAGGCCTTGCGAGGGTGGGTCAGATCCGCTTGAGGGGCAGGGGCGTGGGGTTTTCGCGATTTCCCCCACCTCGCTGGCGGCGAAGGAGAATCGCACCGGCAGCCGCCGGAACCTGCCTCGTTTCTATTTTGTTTCTAACTGGAGAGTTCCTTATGTCATCGCCTTCGAAAGACCTCAAAGAAACCGAATCTGCTTTGCGCTCCGTCATCCAGTCGCTGATCGATGCACAGGAGGGCTTTAAGAAAATCGGCGAGCAACTCAAGAACGAAACCCTGAAAGAATATTTCCTCGCCGAATCTCTTACGCGCGCGCAATTCCGCGGAGTGCTCGAATCCATCCTTCACCAGGAAGGCGTGCACGACGTCAAGGAGAGCGGAACCGCCGCTGGAACGGTGCGCCGCGCATGGGGTGACGTCAAATCCGCTCTTGGTGCCGGCGATCCCAGTCTGCTTGCCACTGCAGAGGAGAGTGAGAACGAGGCCGTCGAAGCCTATGCCAGGGCCACGGAAACCTACATTCCGCTTCCGGTACGCCAGGTCCTCGCCACCCAGGCCGCGCACATTGAAAAGTCCCGCGAATTCATCAAAGCCGCGCAAGATTCCGAAAGATAACGCCAGCCTGCTCCTTAAAAAGGTGTGCGCCCACGGCGCACACCTTTCTTTTGTCCGTTGAAGATGAAACTTCGCTCAGCCGACCAGCGGTACAAACCGCCGGGCATTCTCATCGAACCGTTCGATCCGCCCGCTCAATATCTCGTAATACCATCCATGTACCTGGAGCCGCCCCTCCATCATCGCCCGGGCAACCGACGGCTGGGCACGGAGATTCAACAACTGCGCCACCACGTTGCCGCGAATCAACGAAGCAAGTTCCTCATGCGCACCATCTTCGGGATTCGGCGGCTGCCGATGCGTGAACGCCGCCTCGACATGCTGCAGCCATCGACTCGCTTTGGGAAGTTTCTCAAGACCCCGCCGATCCACCGCGGCCTTCAACGCTCCGCAATCCGAATGTCCGCACAGAATCACGTGCTTTACCTTGAGTACGTCAACGGCGTACTCGATCGTCGCCGTGACCCCGTCCACATCGTTCATCGAAACGGGCACGATATTCCCTATGCTGCGGCTGATAAACAAGTCTCCGGGCTCGGTGCCAAGAATCAGATCCGGCACAATGCGCGAATCAGAGCAGGTGATAAACAACCACTCCGGCGCTTGCGACTCCGCCAGAAGATGAAACTCATCACGTCTCCGCGGAAAAATCTCCGCAAGAAATTTCTTGTGACCTTCCATCAAGCGCTGCATCCGCATCCACCTCTCATCTATTCGAAGTTCACCAGCACCAGCCTACCGCATCACAGGTCCCGTCTCATCTTCTGAGGTATAGTTGGGGCGAAGTTCGAGCAGCCGCTTCCGCACTCAGCCTTCGAGAGAGGAGGCTTAGCATGATGTGTGAGCTTGCGTCACTTGTAGAACCCCTCCCGGTTCTCGAGCAGCTCCGCAACGTGCCAGCTCTCATTTACGCGGCATTCTTCTGCTGTTTGGCTGCTGCATACTTCTCGCTTTGGTGGGCGGCGCCTGACTTTCGTGTCTTCTGGAACATGGGCGTCTTCATGTTCCTCGCCACGCTGCAGTTAATCACCACCTACTTCGGTGGCGAATCATTCCAATGGGCTCTGATTGCGTGGACATCCGCATTGCTTGTGATGATCGCCGGCGAGGCCATGCGCATTCGCAGGCGGCGCTGGACCTTGATCATCTGGCCTCTCTGTATCTTTATCTTCTTCTGCGGGTGGTTCCCCGCCCTTCGATTTCTTCAACCTCTGCCCGTCGACATCAGCCAGGTGTTTCTGACCATTCTGACTGTTCAGGGGTTTCTCAATGGCCGCAGGCGGGAACGTCAGATCGCTGCCGCATTTGCTTTTCTCGTTTGTGTGCGCTGGACGCTTTCGAAGACCTTTGAATCCCTGACTCATGTTCCGCGCGTCGTCGAGATCGGCGGCTGGCGATGGTCGATCAACCCAGCTTCGATGATCCTGTTGGCAACTGCCACTCTCGTCATCTACGTACGCGACCTAACTGAAGATCGTCGAGAAAAGCAGCGACTCTCCGCGGAATTGGCCGCGGGCCGAGCCGTCCAACACGTTCTCATTCCGGATCAGTCATTATCGATTCCCGGTTTCAAGATCGAGGCTGTATATAGACCGGCCGGAGAAGTGGGCGGCGATTTTTTCCAGATTGTCCCTCTCAACTCTGAAGGCGTGCTCATCGCAGTTGGCGATGTTAGCGGCAAAGGCATGCCTGCGGCGCTCTTGGTCTCGCTCCTCGTCGGCACCCTCCAGACGCTCGCTGACATCACAAGCGATCCAAGCAAAATCCTCTCGGAACTTAATCGCCGTCTCCTGGGGCGTTGCAGTGGCGGCTTCGTTACCTGCCTGATTATGCGCGCGGATCTCAAGGGCGTACTCACCATCGCCAACGCCGGTCATATTCCTCCGTACTTGGAAGGCAAAGAGATCACTCTTCTAAATGGCCTACCACTGGGAGTGTCACCGGATGTGGCGTACGCGGAGTCGACAATCCAGCTTGCCTCTGACCGGCAAATCACTCTCGTTACTGACGGCGTTGTCGAAGCACGAGACCAGCATGGAGAACTCTTCGGATTCGAGCGCACAGCCGCCATTAGTACGCAGTCCGCAGCAACCATCGCTCAAACCGCACAGGATTTTGGACAAGACGACGATATCACCGTGCTCTCCATCGTTCGCACTGGAATGATGGAATCGGCAATTGCCTGAAGATACACACTGGACAACTCAACCGGAAACAGAACAATGACAATTTTCCGGCGACAAATCTCTCCTCGTTCCATACACTGATCGAACGATGGCAATCGATTCCCCCCTCAAGATCGAGCCAGTTCCCGGCTCTAAACCAGGTACCGTCATCCTCCGCCTAGTCGGGCCCCTGACATTAAACAGTGTGTCGCCTTTGCGAGCCCTCTTTCGCGGCACCGATCCGCCACTCCACACGATCCTCGATCTCAGCGGCGTTCCCTTCATGGACTCCGCCGGCATGAGCGAAATCATCAATCATGAAGTCTATTGCCGCGGCAAGCACGTCCAACTCTCCCTCGCCGGTGTCACGCCTCGCGTCCTCAGCATGTTCCACACCACAAGGTTGGAACAAGTTCTCACCCTGACCGGAACGGTCGAAGAGGCCGAGGCCCGCCATTAGCGCCCGATTGATTGGGTGTCAATCTGAGCGAACGGAGCCCCAAACGCATTTCAGTTGGGGGTGGTGAGCGAAGAGTCTGCTTTTCGGCTTTCCAACCTTGTTAAGACAGATTCGCTGCTACACCCGGCAGCTCAGGTTGTTACCATTCCTACGGAAAGGTTTCCGCAGCCAATCATGAATTGCTCCCGGTACGTCTACCCACTTGCCATTGTTGCTTCGCTTTCTTTCGCGTTCAATCTTCATGCCCAAGCTGTCGACACCCTCGATCCCGCGCTCAAGTCGCGCATCGACGTCATCGCCAGCGACGTACTCAAGCAGACCGGCGTCCCTTCAGCCTCCGTTGCCATCGTCAAAGGCGGCAAACTGGTGTACGCCCATGCCTATGGCAAAGCGCATCTCGATCCGCCCGTACCCGCTACACCTGACATGCGCTACTCCATCGGCTCCATTTCCAAGCAATTCACCGCAACCGCAATCCTGCTGCTGCAGGAGCAGGGCAAGCTCACGCTCGACGACGCAGTGGGCAAGTATGTCCCCGGCCTCACCCGCGGCGATGAGGTAACGATCCGCGAAATCCTCTCCCACACCTCCGGCTACCAGGATTACTGGCCCGAAGACTACGTGATGACGCCCATGCTGCACGCTGAGAGCGCGCAGCAAATCCTCGACACCTGGGCAAAAAGCCGCTCGACTTCGAGCCCGGCACGCAATGGCAGTACTCCAACACCAATTTCGTTATTGCCGGCGAGATCGTTGAGAAGGTCAGCGGACAGAAGTTGATGGACTTCCTCGAAGAGCACATCTTCCGCCCGCTCGGCATGAAATCTGTGTGGAACTCCGATGAAGCCAAGCTCACCCAGGCCGACGCCACTGCGTACTATCGCCACGCCCTCGGACCACTGCGCGTTGCACCGAAAGAAGGCCGGGGATGGATGTTCGCCGCCGGCGAGCTGGCAATGACCGCGCACGACCTTGCGCTGTGGGACGCGAGCCTCATGGCGCAATCCGTCCTCAAGCACGAAAGCTACAAGCAGATGTTCACCGCGGTAAAGCTGAAGAACGGCGAGGACACCCACTACGGCCTCGGCGTCGGTGTACGCGACCTCAACGGCCACCGCGACATCGAGCATAGCGGCGAAGTCTCCGGCTTCGTCTCAGACAACCAGGTTCTCGTGGATGATGGGGTTTCCGTCGCAGTTCTCACCAATCAGGACGCCGTTGGCGCTGCCTCTACCATCGCCCGACTGGCCGTCCCGGTGGTTGCCGGCTTCCCGCCAACCGAGGCCGAAAAACAGGCGATCGACATCTATCACGGGCTTCTGCAGGGCCGCATCGATCGATCGCTGCTGGCTCCTAACCTCAGTGACTACTTCACTCCCGAAGCGATCAATGACTTCCAATCCAGCCTCGCGCCCCTCGGTGAACCGCTTACCTTTCGACAGGTCGCCGAATCCCTGCGCGGCGGCATGACCTTTCGCGCCTTCAACATCACTTTCCCCAGCAAGCATCTGAGGCTCACAACCTATACCTATCCGGACGGCAAGCTCGAGCAATATCTGATTGCGCCTGCGGAGTAGCAGGAAATGCGAGCAACGCCCGTGCAGAGATTCATGTTCACGGCAGCCCTGACCTGCGCCAGCCGCATGGTGCAGATCAGGGATCGCTTTTTGAACCGGGTCCCTCGCAGTCGCGCGGAATTCCCCGGGATCGCCGCGACGCAACACACCATTTCCAGCGGAAACAACCGGCTCGACGCCGTATATGTCACTGCATCGCCCGGCGAGGCTCGGCCAGCCGTCCTCATCTGCCACGGCATCGGCGAAATAGTGCCGCAATGGTTTCCCATTCAGCGGATCTTTGCAGAGAACGGCATCGCCTCGCTCGTCTTTGACTTCTCGGGCTACGGCCGCAGCACCGGCCGGCCCGATTGGAGCCAATGCGAGGACGATGCGGTCGGCAGCCTTCAACCTTCTCAAGGAAATCGCGCCAAAGGTCCCGATCGCGATTCTCGGATTCTCGCTCGGAACAGGTATCGCGCCCGCCATCCTCGATCGTGTCAAAGCCGACCTCCTCGTCCTCTGCGCGGGATATTCGTCATTTCGCAAAGCAGCACGCGCTGCATGGGTTCCCGGATTCCTGTCTCCCCTCGTTCCCGCGATCTGGTCTGCGGAAGATGCTCTGCGCGACTGCACTCTTCCCATCCTCATCGTTCAGGGAGATCACGATCGCCTCTTCCGCCTGCCGATGGCTCACGATCTCGTCGCCTGCTGCAACGGCCGGGCCGACCTGCTCATCCTGCCCGCCCGCTCCCACAACGAGCCTTTTTACAACCCGCAGCCACATTATTGGGGACCCATCATCTCCTGGCTGCTCCGGAATGCGATCGGGAATGAAACCGGCAACCTGCCATCCCGCCAACAGGCACGCCAGCGCCGCTAACTCTCGCTAGCTAACCACCGTATCGCTGTCTTTCGGTACACTTGAATCTGACCTATGTTTGAGAACCTTACAGAAAAACTGCAACGCGCCTTCAAAACGCTTCGTGGCCAGGGCACGCTCACTGAAGAGAACATCCAGGAGGCGCTCAAAGAGATTCGCGTCGCCCTGCTGGACGCCGACGTCAACCTCAACGTCGTCAACGAACTCATCGACCACATCCGCGCCAAAGCCGTTGGCACTGAAGTGCTTACCGCGCTTTCGCCCTCCGAGCAGGTCATCAAGATCGTCCGCGACGAACTCGTCGAGCTTCTGGGTCGCGACACCGCGCGCTTCAAATTCGCCTCGCAGCCGCCCACGGTCATTCTGATGGCCGGCCTGCAGGGCTCCGGCAAAACCACCACCAGCGGCAAGCTCGCTGCGTGGCTCAAAAAGGGCGGCCACCGCCCCATGCTCGTCTCGGTCGACGTCTATCGCCCCGCCGCGCGCGAGCAGCTCAAAGTCGTCGCCAAATCCATCGACGCCAAGCTCTACGAAGGCAAGCTCAACGACGAAGCTCGCCGGCTCCAAACTCGTCGAGCGGCTCGCCAGTGAAGCCCGCCGCGAAGCCCGCATCTCGGCTGCGACACGCTCATCGTCGACACCGCCGGCCGCCTCCACATCGACGAAGACCTGATGGACGAAATGGCGCAGCTCAAAAAGCTGCTCAACCCGCAGGAGATTCTCTTCGTCGCCGACGCCATGACCGGCCAGGACGCCGTCAACTCGGCGCAGGACTTTCATAAGCGCCTCGGCCTCACCGGCGTCATCCTCACCAAGATGGACGGCGACTCGCGCGGCGGCGCAGCCATCTCCATTCGCCACGTCACCGGCCAGCCCATCAAGTTCATCGGCACCGGCGAAAAGCCCGATGCCTTCGAGCCCTTCCATCCCGACCGCATCGTCGGCCGCATCCTCGGCATGGGCGACATGATGTCGCTCATCGAAAAAGCCGAGTCCTCCCTCGACCGCAAGAAGTCTGAAGACTTCGCCAAGAAAGCGCTCCTCGGCGACGGCTTCACGCTCGAAGATTTCCGCGATCAGTTGCAGCAGATTAAGAAGCTCGGCTCGATGGAATCGCATCCTGAAGATGATGCCCTCCGTGGGCCCCTTCGCCGGCCTGCAGCAGGCCTCAAAGAACGTGGATGAAAAACAATTCGTCGCGCCTTGAAGCCATCATCAGTTCCATGACCCCCTACGAGCGCCGCAACCACGAAATCATCTCCGGCTCGCGTCGCAAGCGCATCGCCGCCGGCTCCGGCACCAGCGTGCAGGACGTGAACATGCTCCTCCGCCAATACGCGCAGATGAGCAAAATGTTCAAGCAGATGGGCAAAGGCGGCCTCGCCAGACAGATGATGCGCGGCGGCATGTCCGGCATGATGGGCAAACAAAAATTCGGCAGATAATGATGTGACTGCTGCAGTCACGTCTTTCGCCGCATTTATCCGAGAGAAGTGTCATCCTGAGTGAACGGAGCCCCGAACGTTTTCCACTTCGGGGGCGGTGAGCGAAGGATCTGCTTTTGCTTTCTAAACAAGTCTGGCGAAACCATGATCCCCTCCAAGACCAACTCGACGAGATCACCGCCAACACGCGGCACCTCGTGCAGCCCGAGCGCCTCGCCGTCGGCGAACGCGCCGTCGAGGAACTCTTCGCCACCGGCATCGAGGAACACGCATCCTCCCCGTCGGCGCGCAAGCCCCCGAGTTCGCGCTCAAAGACTCCAGCGGCAAGCTCGTCCGCTCGCGCGATCTGCTTGCCCTCGGTCCGCTGATCATCAAGTTCTTTCGCGGACGCTGGTGCCCCTACTGCGTGACGGAACTCGAAACCTGGCGCGATCTCTACGGCCAGCTCCGCGAGCACGGCGCGCTCATGGTCGCCATCGGCCCGCAGATCGAGCGCCAGAGCGACTTCATGGCCAGCCAGCACGGCCTGCCCTTCCCCGTGCTCTCCGACCCCGGCAACGCGTCGCCGAGAAATTCGGCCTCGTCTACACCATCCCCGAATACCACCGCGACTACTATCTCTCCATCCTGGTCAACATCCCCTTTGTGAACGGCGACAAGAGCTGGCGGCTGCCCCTGCCGGCAACCTATGTTGTCGCGAAGAGCGGCTCGTTGTCTTCGCCGAAGCGCATGCCGACTTTCGCGTCCGCCCCGAACCCGAAGAAGCCCTTGCAGCCTGCGCACATCGCTAACCATGCTCGTTAACTATATCCAGACGGCATTCTGCGAAACCTAGCGCTATGTCGATCCTGGAGCGGTGATCTGTGCGATGCGGATCTCTTGCGTCCAGCTTCGCTGAGCCGAATGGGACCTGCGGCTGCACTTAGCAACCGAGTGAAGCGAATCTCCGGAACCATTTGAACCATGGAACACTCTGAGCTCGAATTTAGGCGAGTTGAACGCCTCCATCGGCATTGCTTTAATCGAAGAGCTTTCTGCACGCTCGGGCAAACGTTACTCCCCGCAGCAGGAACACCTTGCTCCGCGAAAGCTCCCCGCTCACAAGTTCCACAGATCTTTTTGGAATGCCAAACTTCTCCGCCAGAAACGCAATCAGCGCCTCGTTCGCGCGCCCCTCGACCGGCGGAGCCTGCACCGCAATCTTCAACTGCGCCGCGTCGCCCTCGCCGTAAACGCCGACAATCGCCGTCTTCTTCGCGCCCGGCTGTGCCCGCACCGCGAGCGTCACGCCGCCCGCAACCTCGCGCAGCATCGCCGTGCTCATTCGGGCGGGTCCTGTGTAGGGCGCGCGCTTGCCAAACAACGCCGTCCCCATGCGAATGCGCGTCGCACCCTCTGCAATCGCCAGCGCAAAATCCCCGCTCATCCCCATCGACAGCACTTCCGAAATGCAACTTCGGATACGCCGCCGCCCAGCGATCCCGCCACTCGCGCAAACTGCGAAAGCAGCCCGCGTCACATCCTCAGGCGCACCCCAGGGCGCAATCGTCATCAGCCCGCGCGTTTCCAGATGCCCCAAATCAGGCAGAGCTTCCAGCAGCTGCGCAGCCTCATCCGATTCCGGCTCAAGCCCTTCCTTCGTCTCCTCAGGACTGAGCTTCACCTCGATCAACACCGGCAGCCGCTTGCCCAGCTTTCCCGCAGCATCATTCAGCCGCTGTGCCACCCGCAGCGAATCCACCGAGTCCACCGCGTCGAACAGCTCCGCCGCACGCGCCGCCTTGTTCGATTGCAGATGCCCGATCAGGTGCATGCGAATCGGATTCTCACACCTGGAACGCAGCGACTCCAACTCCGCTGCCTTCCCTGCAAATTCCTGCACGCGATTTTCGCCAAATAACGTCAAGCCCAGCGCCGCAGCTTCGGCAATCGTCTCCGCGGGATAGGTCTTCGAAACCGCCATCAACTCGACTTCTTCGCGCCGCCGCCCGGCCATGCGGCACGAATCTGAAATTGCCGCTTGAATCTTCTCCAGGTTTTCGGCAAACTGGCTCATTCCGCTTTGCCAACGCGCTGGCGCGCGCTTTCCAACCGGCCTGTCACTGGAACATGTTCTGCCGCGGCCCCAAACCCAAAGCGCGGCATGTTGGCGTAAATGCACTCGTAGCTTCCGCGGTCCACCAGAAAGCTCTCGTGCCAAATGCCAACTGCCCCGTTGCCGCCGATCCGCCGGTTAAACTCCGCCCATGCAGGCAGATGATGGCCATCGCGCATATGTGCATACGCATGCAGATGTTCGAAACTGCGCCAATACTGCACGGTCGCTACGCCCCGCCAGTAGATCATCTGTTCCACATGCAGCAGGCCCAATTCGGGATGTTCCTTCAACTCCGCAATCATCGGCGGCATCGCCTTCGCCACGGACGTCCACTTGCTGAATTGAAGCAGCCGATTGACCCGCATGCCGATGATGAACACGACAAAGGAGCTGTCGAACTTCGCGGTGAAACGACCGGGAAAGATCGTCTGCATGCGTCACTCCGTGGCAATTGCCTAACGTCCGTGCTCCTCAAGATACTTCTCGGCCTCAAGCGCCGCCATGCATCCCGTCCCCGCAGCCGTAATCGCCTGCCTGTACCGCCGGTCCTGCACATCGCCGCACGCATACACTCCCGGCACAATGGTTCCGTGACGCGTTGTGAAAATGTTCCCCTGCGTCAGCACGTACCCTTCGTCGTCGAGGTCAATCTGCCCGTGAAACATCTTGGCATTCGGCTCATGCCCGATTCCTAGGAACATTCCATCCACGTGCAGAACGCTGGTCGCCCCTGTTGTCACGTCGCGCAGTTTGAGACCCTTCACTTCTTTTTCTTCCACGCCCAGCACTTCATCCACCACCGTGTTCGTCCTGAACTCGATGTTGGGATGCGCCATCGCGCGTTCCAGCATGATCTTCGAAGCGCGAAAGGCAGGCCTCCGGTGCAGCAGCGTCACCTTCGACGCAAAGCGTGTGAGAAAGAGTGCCTCCTCCATCGCTGAGTCGCCGCCTCCCACCACCGCAATCGGCTTGTCGCGGAAAAAGAACCCATCACAAGTCGCGCAGCTGGATACGCCATGCCCGATCAGCGCCTGTTCGCTCGGTATTCCCAGCCAGCGCGCGCTCGCACCCGAAGCAATAATCAACGTGCGCGTCAGAATCTCGCCAGCCGAAGTATGAAGCCGGAACGGATGCACGCCCAACTCCACGCGATCCAGATGCGCCAGCTGAAACTCGGCGCCGAACCGCGCCGCCTGCTTCTTCATGTTGTCGATCAGTTCCGGCCCCTGGATGCCCTCAGGCCATCCCGGAAAATTTTCCACCAGCGAAGTGATGGAGAGCTGGCCTCCAGGCTCATGCCCTTCCAGAACAAGGGGTTTCAGGTTCGCGCGCGCGCTGTAAATCGCCGCTGTCAGTCCGGCACAGCCGGAACCAAGAATTACGGTGTCACGTGTCTCTGTCATCAGGTTTCCCAGTAAATTGTAGACGGCGCGGCTCAACTTCCACGCTTCGGAAATCCGCGCATAAATCGGCAGCGCTTCCTCTACAATCCCGCCGCTTTCCGCCAACCGATACAAATCAATTGCCAGTAGATAAGATGATAGCCATGGCAAATCTGACTCTTGTCTACGGAATGCGCCTGTTGCCCGAGGGCGAAGTGACCGAGATCAACGACGCTACTCTCAAGCTGGCCAACGGCCATGAGGCACACGTCACCATGCACGTGCTCGAGGGCTCGCGCAAGCAGATCGAAGCCCAGCTCATGCAGAGCCTCGATGCCTTCTTTGATTTTTATCCAGAGATCTGACCAGGCGCACCTCGCTTAAAGGCTGCCCGGCCCCCTTCTGTTTAAATCCGCGCGTGCGTGGCCTTCTTCGACGTGCTCTGGCGCACGCGCAGATTGTCGATTGCGTACTCCACAAATCGCGGTTCAAAGTGCGAAGGCTGTCGCATGAAGCGGCATGTCGCCACAACCTGGTCCACAATAAACCGCGGGTGATACGCCGCAAGCTCGAGGCCCTTTACTACGGTAATTCTCTGCACGATCATGTCGAAGATCTCGTCCGACATCTCCAGCGCTTGCTTTTTGCACTCCGATTCAAAGATCTTCTTGTAATTCTCCACCGAAGGCGCCCCTACCTCGATCTTGTAAGGCAATCGCCGCAAAAATGCGGGGTCCATCAGGTCCTCCGGCTCCAGGTTCGTCGAGAAAATCACCAGCTCTTCAAACGGAATGGAGAATGTCTTGCCCGTGTGCAGCTTCAGGTAGTCGACCTTGCTCTCCAGCGGCACAATCCACCGGTTCAAAAGGTTCGTCGGACTCACAATCTGGCGCCCGAAGTCGTCAATCAGGAAGCATCCGCCCAGCGCCTTTACGTGCAATGGCGCTTCATAATAGTGCCCTGTCGTGTCGTAGCGGAGGTCGAGCATCTCCAGCGTCAGTTCGCCGCCGGTAATGACAAATGGGCGCTGGCTTGGAACCCAGCGTGCGTCGTATGTCTGCGCCTTCACTACCGTGAACGCGTTTTCGTCTTCAATGTTGGTCGTCTCAAGAGGGAAATGGATACTGGGATCGTGAACCCGGATAATTTGCCCCTCCACGATTACCGAATACGGCACATAAATCACATCGCTGAAAACCGAAGCAAAACGCTGCGCTACTGTGGTCTTGCCGTTTCCAGGCGGCCCATACAGCAGCATGGCGCGGCCTGAATTCAGCGCCGGACCTGCCTGCTCCATGATCCGCGCATCGAACTGCAGTCCGGTAATCGCTGCCGCAATCTTTTCTGGAGTTACCAACTCATTGGTCAGCTTCTGCAGGTTCACCTGGTCCGTGAATTCATCAAGCGTCACCGGCGCCGGCCCCGTATAGTGCTGGCGGGTCATGGCATCGATCACAAACCGCTTGCCCTGTTCCGTAAACGTGTATGCGAGATCGATCAGGCTGTCGCTGCCGTTGTTGCGGACGCCCAGGTTTTGTAGCAGCGACCGGTCAACAGCCATGCGCACAAGTTCGAGAACAATGTTGTAGGGCAGCTTAATCGCGTCGCCGAACTGCCGCACAGTCTGCAGTCGGCCAACATAGATCAGCTTGAGCATCAGGCCGAGCAGATCCGTTTCATCCAGCCCCGTTGCCGCGATGTTCTCCGGCTCTCGCGGCGTCCGGTGAACGAATTTCTCAAGAGTGTCCTGTGTGATCGCCCCAATGGCAATCAGGTTGTCGCCCAGACGGCCGCCGCACATCGAAAGGCGCTCCAGCGCCTTGGCAATGTCCCTCTCGGTCACAAGCTTGGCTCGGACGAGCAAATCTCCCAAACGTAAGTGTGCGCTGATGACGGCCCCCCTTAAACTGCTTTAATTGCTGGCTTTGAGTCGCAGATTCATTGTAGCCAGAAAAGTAACTTTGCAATGAACTTAGGTAACTTCGAGAGGGGGGCTTCTAGTTACGAATGGGTCCCAAACCCTTCAGGGTCATCGCTGGCAGTCCAGTGCGGGCATCTCTCCGCAAGGCTCACCCTCAGCCGCCACAGACTCCTCACCGGCACCCCTCAAAATCCCTCGTTGTGGGACCGCTGGCGGAAGGCCAGCAAACCGCCTCAAAGGCCTGCCTGAACGGTACCGGCCAGTGCGTCAGCTTCGTCGCTTTCGAACCAAACCCTAAATGCCTGGACACTACCCTGCACTACCCTGCCCACCCGCACGGAGGCTGCGCGCAGGCTCCATTGCTGGCCAGTCAGACTGCTACCGCAGTCTCCGTGCTCGATGGCAGTGTGACTTTCCTACCCGCTTCCATTTCCGCACTCGCCATCAACCTCACCGGCCTCGCCGTTACCGGCAACACAAGTACCATCTCGATCGCCGTTGAACAGCACCCCTAAATCTTTCAGGCATATCGATCGTTCAGGGACATCCCAAGACCCTCGGGCACCTGGGCAAACATCTGTGACCCTCCCGCACTCTCGGGCATCACATACTCAGAGAGTGAGGGCGAATGAGCGAACCGACCCAACCGTTTGATTCAGGCGATCGCGTTGTGCGACCACGGGTTGTGATCGTTGGGGCCGGCTTTGGCGGCCTCCGTGCTGCGCTGGCACTTGGCCATCTTCCAGTGGACGTAACTGTTGTGGACCGCCGCAATCATCACACGTTTCAGCCGCTTCTTTATCAGGTCGCGCTCGCCGTCCTGTCCCCGGCCGACATTGCGCAGCCCATCCGCACCATCCTGAGCCGCCAAACGAATACCGAAGTCCTGATGGACGAAGTTACAGCCATCGACGTTCAAGAACGCATCGTCAGCCTCGCCTCCGGTGCCCGGCTTTCGTACGACTATCTCGTCATCGCCACGGGCGCCACACACTCCTACTTCGGCAAAAACGAGTGGGCAACCTTTGCTCCGGGCCTCAAAAGCATTGAGGATGCTCTTGAAATCCGCCGGCGTGTTCTGCTCGCCTTCGAACTTGCTGAACGGCAAATGCAGGAGCACGGCTGGCATCCACCGCTCAACTTCGTCGTCATCGGCGGCGGTCCTACTGGAGTCGAACTTGCGGGCGCCATCAGCGATATCGCCAAACTCTACATGCGTCACGATTTTCGCCACATCGATCCGTCCAAGGCGCGCGTATTGCTGATCGACAACGGCCCGCACGTCCTTGCGGCCTACCCTGAGGACCTCTCTGCCAAAGCGGAGCACACACTTTTTGACCTGGGTGTCGAAGTCCACACCAAAAGCCATGTGTCGAACGTGGGCCCTGGATGGGTTGAGGCTAACGGCCAGCGTATCGATGCCGCGGTCATTCTGTGGGCCGCCGGCGTTCAGGCTTCGCCTCTTGGAAAAATGCTGGGCGCACCGACTGACAAGCGCGGCTGCGTTATCGTCGACGACAACCTCAACCCGCCCGGCCTTCCCGAGGTGTTCATCCTCGGCGACCTTGCCCACTTCGAACAGGACGGCCACCAGGTTCCGGGCGTCGCGCAACCCGCTATGCAGATGGGCGACCACATCGGCAAGATGATCGAAGCCGATCTTTCACAAAAGCGCCGCCCAGCTTTCCGCTACTTCGACAAGGGCGATATGGCCACCATCGGCCGTATGGCCGCTGTCGCCAAAGTGGAGTGGCCTTTCAAAGCGCATCTCAGCGGCTTCTTCGCCTGGCTCACCTGGATCGCCGTGCACATTTTCTTCCTCATCGGTTTCCGCAACCGCATCGCAGTCTTCTCTCAGTGGGTCTGGACTTACTTCACCTTCACTCGCGGCGCAAGGCTCATTACCGGCGATCAGCGCCTGCCCGGCTGGCAAGACCAGATCGATGCCGGCCCCGCGCGCCAGGAAGAAGCCCGCACTGCCGCGGTGCGATGAAGCTGATAGCTCGCGTAGCCGTGTCCCATGCATCGCGATGAGCAGGTCTCGGTAATTGATTGCTTCTGATCCGCGGCAAATGTCCAATTGACCGGATTATGTTGAACATTTCCAACCCTTAGCAAAGTCCCGCTGGACGTCTCATCAAGTAAACTGATAAGAGTCATGCTCGATCTGGGATTCGTCCGGGGCAACCTGGAAGCAGTTGAAGAAAAACTCCGTGCCCGCGGCGCCGACCCTGCCGCACTTTTAGGCAACTTCCGGCAATTGGACCAAACGCGCCGCGAAGCCATCACTGCCTCTGAGCAGCTCAAGGCCCGCCGCAACGAACTAAGCCAGCAGGTTGCTACCCTCAAGCGCGAAGGCAAAGATGCCACCGCCGTGATGGACGAAACCCGCGCCCTCAAAGAGAAGCTCGACGAACTGGACAAATCCGCGACCGCTCTCGACGAACAGATGCGCCTTGCCCTCGCGAGCATTCCCAATCTCACCCGCGATGAAGTCCCCACCGGCAAATCCGAGGAAGACAATCTCACGGTCAAAACCTGGGGCGAAAAGCCGCACTTCGACTTCACCCCAAAACCGCACTGGGAACTCGGCGAACAGCTCGGCATCCTCGACCTCGAACGCGCCGCCAAACTCAGCGGTGCGCGCTTCGCCGTCTACATGGGTGCGGGCGCCCGCCTCGAACGTGCCCTCATCGGCTTCATGCTCGACATGCACACGCAGACAGCACGGCTATACCGAGGTGCTGCCGCCCTTCATGGTGAACAGCAAGAGCCTGTTCGGCACCGGCCAGCTCCCCAAGTTTGCCGACGACCTCTTCCGCTGTTCCGACGCAGACGCGGAAGCCGTCGCACGCGGCGAGTTCAAAGATAACGACCACTGGCTCATCCCCACCGCCGAGGTCCCAGTCACCAATCTCTACCGCGACGAAATTCTCGACGAGTCCCGCCTGCCCATCTGCCTCACCGCCTACACGCCCTGCTTTCGCGCCGAGGCCGGAGCCGCGGGCAAGGACACGCGCGGCATCATCCGCCAGCACCAGTTTCAGAAAGTCGAACTGGTCAAATTCACCCGCCCCGACCAATCCGACGCCGAACACGAAAAACTGACCCGCAACGCCGAAGAAATTCTCGAAGCCCTCAAGCTTCCGTACCGGCGTGTTCTTCTCTGCACCGCCGACACCGGATTCAGCTCCGCCAAGACCTTCGACCTCGAAGTTTGGCTCCCCGGCCAGCAGCTCTATCGCGAAATCTCATCCTGCTCCAACTTCGAAGCCTTCCAGGCCCGCCGCGCCAACATCCGCTTCAAGCCCGCCGCTAAAGGCAAGAATGAATTCGTCCACACCCTCAACGGCAGCGGCCTCGCCGTAGGGCGCACGTGGCTCGCGATTCTTGAGAACTACCAGCAGGCCGATGGCTCCGTCGTTGTTCCCGACGCGTTGCGCCCCTACATGGGCGGACTCGAACGCATTACGAAACAGGAGCAAAAATGAACAAGCTCCTCAAGAACTACTTTTATTGGACCTATCCCCGCGGCAACGTCCATTACGACGTCATGGTGTCCTTGATCCTGCTCTTCATCTTCGTCACACCCCACCTGTGGGACTACGGCGACAAGCCCTCGCGCGCTGCCGGCCCTTCGCACCCCATCCAGGTTATCGCCGACGGTGGACGCGGCATCATCGTCACCCTCGCCGCATCGGATGTGAGTGTCCCTCCATCCGCTTCCACGAATGACGTTCGTAAGATTCTGCGCAAAGCCATCGAGCCTGTCACCGGTGACGCCGTCTCGGTCATCCGATGGGAGACCGCTCCCGACGCACAGGGCAACACCGTTTGGAAGATCTGGGCCCGGCGCTAAGCGGCCAGAAAAAATCCGGGACGGTCCTCTTGCTCGGCGCATCTATCCGTCCAACAGGAAAAGGAAGTCTATGTACCTTGGAAAGAGAATCCCTGATCGCAACAGCGTTTGCAGCCCTTTCTCTACGGGAGTGGCGCCTCGATCTGCCCCGAGGAGATCGGCCGCCGACGGATCCACCTGCATGGAAAGACCGTGCGTCCTGCCAAACTCGACACAGCCGCAGCCAACTTCCATTCAACTTCCGCAGACTTCGAGTTCGACTCCATTCAGACCGACCCCGTCCCCGACAAAGAAGTGCAAAAGGGCACGGTCTATTACGAGCGGCATGGCAAGTACTTCCAGATGGCCGCGCACATCGAACAGGAAAACGGCAAACCTGTTCCCAAGATCTACACCTTCTCAAAGGAGTCTTCCGCTTCTACGAGAAACTTCGTGACCAGGTGACCACCTACAAAAACGATAAGCTCGGCGGCTACCTCATGCTTGGCTTCGGCGCTAGCGGCAAAGATCTCTCTGAGAAGTGGGATATCACGTACGGCGGAGAAGAAACCATCGACGGCGTGAAAACTGAAAAGCTTGAACTTGTGCCGAAGGATCCCGCGCTTCGAAAGAATCTTCCTGAAAGTGACCGTGTGGATGGATACAGCGCGCGGCGTCAGTCTGAAGCAGGTCTTCGACGAAGGCGACGGCCAATCCCGCGTCTGCATCTACTCCAATTTCAAATTCAATCAACCGCTGCCCTCGAGCGTCTTCACCTTCAAAACCGACCGCAAGACCCAGTACATGAACCGGTAGAGCGCCACCCCGCCCAGCACAAACAGCATCGGAAAGCACTCGAGCGTATACCGCGCCTCGGGTGCTTCCACCGTCAGCAGCAGAGCGCTGCGCAGCACCATGTACGCCAGCATCCACGGCCACATCCTGGGTCGCATGAACAGCCCCGCGATCCCCAGCAGCAGGTAAAACGCATTCAACCCCGCATAGAACCAGCTGAAGCGCGTCTCCGCGTTGTGATGCTTGTAGACCCACCAATCCAGATCGATAGGCAGATTTTCAACCCGCGGCCGTAGCCACATATCCAACACTCGACCCACCGGCAGCAGCACGTACGACCGCAAAGGATGCGCCGCATACCGCTCCTTCGCAAGCTTCGCAAAGCGCGCATCAAGCTCCGGAGTCAGGTTCTCGCCGTTGTTGTTGTACTCTTCCGCCAGCGCAGCCGTCTCCGCGTACTGCTGCGGCGAATCGAACGCCCGCGCCGGCAGTTTGGAAACGTAGAGCGTATCCCCTGGGACATTCCAGTACACCTCGTAAGTCGAAACGAAATCCAGGCACCACGTCTTCACCCAACTCACCCAGCCCGCCTGCGTAGGCTCTCCGGGATCGGTCGCGTAGCGAGGAGCCAGCGGCTCGATCACGTGAAACGTGCTCCAGTTGCGCCACGTCCAAGCCGCGAAACGGCATCACCGCCAGCAGCATGCAAACCGAGACCATCCGCATGACTCCGCCACGCACCTGAATCCGATCCCTCCTGCGAACTACGGCCAGCAGCAGCGCCGGCCCGAACGCCACCGCCACCAGCGCTCCATCCGGCCGCAGCAGCGCCGCATACGTCACCGCAAACGTGAATCCCAATGCCGCCGGCCATCCCGGCCGCTCCACAAACTTCGCTGCGCTCCACATCGCCAGCGCGATCACAAACAGCGTTGGCCCCTCCGTCAGAGGGCTCGCCGCATAGATCGCCGTAAACGGACACAATGCCGCCAGCCACAGCGTGCAATACGCCGCGCCCACCCTCAGTCGCGCCGGCGCAACCCGTCTTGCAAAATCCGCCAGCAGCAGGCAGCCCGCCAGTTCCAGGACAATCTGCACCCACACCGCGGCGGCATAGTTTTCCATTCCAAACAGCTTGAAACACACCGCCAGAAACAGCGGGTACCCCGGCAGCCGGATCAGCGTCGGATACGTCTCGCCTGTGCCCACCGTCAGCGCATAACGCCCCGAAAGCAGGAGATTCTTCGCGATCCCCCCATAGATCAACGCGTCCCCGGTGACCTCGTAGAAGCTTCTTCAGCATCCAAAAACGAAGCAGGGCTCCAGCCAGAAGTGCCGGCAATACCCACAAAGCGTTGCGCACGCGGTCTGCCGGGCTAACCGTCTGCATCAATTGACTCTGAGGTTCAGGTTCCATACGATTCGTACTGTATACCCCGAAAACGGAAATGCTCGATAAACAGATATTTTTTGATCCCCAGCGAACCCGATGGAAGCGACTGCGCCGCATTTTCGACATCACTGCGGTTGTGTCCACGCTGGTGCTCGCGGGCTTTATTTTCAATGTACTCCGGGTTCAGCGCCTGCCCGAGCTGCTGCTGCCAACGCAGAAACATACCTACAAGGCGTTGCAGAACAGGGCGGCACTGGCGCACGGCCAGAAGCCCATCCACCCGGCGCGCCGCAAAACGAATCGCAAACCCTCTGAAATCCCGTTCAACGCCGACGAAGGTTTGCGCGCCGCTTATTACCTTCCCGACGACCCGGCAAGCTACGCCTCGCTTGAAGGGCACATCCATCAGATCGATCTGCTGTTTCCGCAATGGCTTCATCTGGACGGGTCATCAACTGACCTGCATGGAACCAACCAGTACGGCCAGGAGTTCCCCATCATCCAGGGCGGCGTAGTGCACGATCCCGATGATCTGAACAAGGTCGAGCGCCTCATTCAAAAGACTCACGAGGACACCGAGGTCTTTCCGCTTCTCACAAATTTCAATGCCCTGACCCAGAACTGGGATCCCGCCGTCGTCACGATCCTGAACGACCCGTCAAAGCGCGCGGTCCTGCGACAGGAGTTGGACCGGCTTTTCACCGCCTTTCCCGCCTATCACGGCCTGTCTCTCGATTTCGAAACCATCCCGGATGAAGCGCAGAAATCCTACGTCGCCTTCATCCATGAGCTCTACTCTGACCTTCATCCGCGCAATCTTCGGCTGTATGTCAACGTTGGCGTGTCAATGCCGTCCGACGAGTTGCATACCATCTCTCAGAACTCTGATGCCGTCATCTTGATGAACTACGACGAGCATGAAACTGAAAGCCAGCCAGGTCCGATCGCAAGCCAGGATTGGTTTATCGCCAATCTCAATCGAGCCCTCAAATCTGTGCCGCTCAACAAGCTCATCTGCGCGGTCGGCAACTATGGATTCGATTGGGAGATGTCCATCCCCGACCCCAAGGCTCGCAACCCAAAGTTACGCAATCCTCGCGTCATTGACACTGAAGACGTTCCACATGTTGCGGACGTGTGGCAGCGTGCGAGCGATGCCGATGCTGACCTCGATCTCGACTACAACTCCCTCAACCCGCACTTTGAATACATCGACGAAGACACGCATACGCGCCACGTCGTCTGGTTCCTCGATGGCGTGACAATGCTCGATGAACTGCGCGCCGCGCGCGGACTTGGGATTCGGACGTTCGCGCTGTGGAGGCTGGGCGGCGAAGACCGCAGCATGTGGAACATCTGGGATAAGCCCACGAATCCTGCTTCGCTTGATGCGCTCGGCTTGCTTCAGCCTGGGCACGACGTCGATGTGCAGGGCTCGGGCGATATTCTCCGCATCACCGGTCTGCCCAAGACCGGCAAACGTACCGTGACCGTGGATACCGATGAGCCCGACCCGCGCAAAAAGCTCATCATCGACGAGCACATGGATGTATTCCCGCACACCTACACCGTCGAATACTACGGCTACCATCCCAACGAAGTTGCGATCTCCTTTGACGACGGACCCGATCCCAAATGGACTCCAAAAATCCTTGACATCCTCAAGCGCGAAAACGTCAAGGCCACCTTCATGATGATCGGCGCGGAGGCCCAGGAGAACATCGGCCTCATGCAGCGCGTTCAGCGCGAAGGGCACGAGATCGGCAACCACACCTTCTTTCATCCCGACATCGCTGAAATTGATAACAACCGGCTCGACCTCGAGGTGAAGCTCACCGAGCGCCTCTTCGCCAGCAAACTTGGCGTCCAGCCGCTCTACTTCCGCCCCCCCTACGATATCGACGAAGAACCGGAAACCGACCTCCAGGCCGAGCCCGTCGTGCGCGTACAGCAGCTAGGCTTCACCGTCGTCGGCAACAAGATCGACACCAACGACTGGGATGAGCGACAGCACAAGTCCCCCGCCGAGATCACGCAATTCGTTCTCGACCAGCTCAACACCATGAAAACCAAGCCGCAGTTTCGCGGCTCCATCATCCTCATGCACGACGGCGGCGGCGATCGCTCCGCAACCGTGGCTGCGTTGCCTGTCCTTATCGACACACTGCGCGCAAAGGGCTATACCATTGTTCCTGTCTCCGCGCTGATGGGCATGACCACCGCGCAAGTGATGCCGCCGCTTACCTGGCGGCAATATATCCGCGCCATTCCCGACTCCATCGCCTTCTCCGCGCTCTCCATCATCGGCCGCTTCATCGTCCTCGTCTTCTTCGTCGGCGATGTCCTCATGAGCGCGCGCCTCATTATCGTCGGCATCTTCGCCATCATCGATCGTCTCCGCCGGCCCCACAGTCAGGCTTCCCCCGGCTTTCATCCTCGCGTCGCCGTATTTATCCCTGCCTACAACGAGGAGAAGGTCATCGTCCGCACCATCCGTTCGGTTCTGAATTCTGACTACACCAATCTGCACATCATCGTCATCGATGACGGTTCGACGGATCGCACCTTTGAAGTTGCCCGCGAAGCCTACGCCAATGACATCGCAGCCGGACGCGTTCAGGTCCTCACCAAGCCCAACGGCGGAAAGGCGGCAGCCCTCAACTTCGCGCTGGAAAGGATCGACGAAGACTTCTATGTAGGCATTGACGCCGACACCGTTATCGCCATGGACGCGATCTCCAAACTCATTCCGCATTTCGAAGATGAGCGCGTCGGCGCCGTCGCCGGTAACGCGAAGGTCGGCAACCGCGTCAACCTCTGGACCCGCTGGCAGGCTCTCGAATACATCACAAGCCAGAACTTCGAACGCCGCGCCCTCGACCTCTTTAACGTCGTCACTGTTGTTCCCGGCGCTATCGGCGCATGGCGCACCGCTCGGAGCCAGGGCCGCAGGCGGCTATCCCATTAACACCGTCGCCGAAGATGCCGACCTCACCATGAACCTGCTCGAACAAAAATACAAAGTGGTCTACGAAGACCGCGCCCTCGCTTTCACCGAGGCGCCCATCGATGCCCGCGGACTTATGCGCCAGCGCTTCCGCTGGTCCTTCGGCATTCTGCAGGCGGTCTGGAAGCATCGCATGGCTTTCGTCCGCAACAAGGCCATGGGCCTGTTCGCGCTCCCCAATATCCTTATCTTCCAGATGTTTCTTCCCCTCGTTTCGCCGTTCATCGACTTGATGTTTCTCGCCGGGCTCGCGCACTACCTCGTCGATCGCCATTACCATCCCGAGGCCGCCTCTGCCGCCAGCCTGGAAAAACTGCTCGCCTACTTCGGCGCATTTCTCCTCATCGACTTCATCACTTCGACTATCGCCTTCAGCCTCGAACGACGCCACCCCGCCAACAAGGGCGATGGATGGCTTCTCTTCCACATCTGGCTGCAGCGCTTTGCCTACCGCCAGGTCTTCTCCATCGTGCTCGCCAAAACTCTCAAGCGCGCCATTGACGGCAAGCCCTTCAACTGGGACAAGATCGAGCGCACCGCCAAGATGAGCAAACAAACCGAAGCCCTGACTACGTGAGGTTAGAGGAGCTCCGCTCTCCGATCTTGGCGAGCTGTCCAAATTCCTATTGCCTAATCCCCGGTCCCTATTTCCTGCTTTAACGGAGTTTGATTGGGAAATCGCTACTACAACGGTCCGCGCTCCGACCACTTCAACGGCAAGCAGTTCTTCCACGCAGGCCTGTCCTCCACGGACAAGAGCATCTTCGATATCCTTCGCTGGAAGTTATTGGCCAAGCAATCGCGCTGGCCCGCATCCATCCCTGCTCGCTCCGGATTGAAGCCCGATGCCCGCGTTGAAGGCCCGCGCATCATCGCCATCGGCCATGCCTCCCTGCTGATCCAGGTTGCCGGTCTCAACATCCTGGTCGATCCCGTCTGGTCCGATCGCACCAGTCCGTTTCGCTCCCTTGGTCCCATGCGGCATAATCCGCCGTCCGTCGCATTCGATGACCTGCCTCCGATCCACGCCGTCCTGGTCACCCACAACCACTACGACCACATGGACACCGACACTCTCGCGCGTCTCTGGAAGACTCACAAGCCAGCCGTCATTTCGCCGCTCGGAAACGATACCGTCATCCGCAAGGACGCGACGGACGTCGAGGTACAAACCGGCGACTGGTGGCAGACTCTTGCGCTTTCTGATCAGGTGCGTGCCACCATAGTCCCCGCCTACCATTGGTCCGCGCGCAACCTCGGCGATCGCCGCTTCGCGCTCTGGGGTGGATTCATTCTCGAATCACCTGCCGGCATCATCTACTGCGCCGGCGACACTGGCTATCAGGACGGAAAGATCTTCGCGGAAATCCGCAGGCGCTGCGGCCAGCCTCGCGTCGCTATCCTTCCCATCGGCGCCTACGAACCCCGCTGGTTCATGAAGTCGCAGCACGCCGATCCTTCGCAGGCGATCCAGATCGCCATCGACTGCGGCGCGCAACATTTACTCGGTGTTCACTGGGGAACATTTCAGCTCACCGATGAGCCGTGGGACGAACCCACGCAATTGCTGGAGAAATCCATGCGCGAGCGCTCACCCGGGGATTTGACCGCCCAAGCCTTTCTCTCGGGAGACATCTGGCAGCCCTGAGCAGAATCAAATCGCCTTCCGCAAATCCCCCGCCAGCAGCCGATGAAACAGATGCTCTCCGCCTTCCCGGCGCACTGACAACCTGCCCGCCCCATACGCCCGCGAGCGCAATCCCCTCTGCACTGACTCGCAGATATCCACGTCCTCGCCCTGGATCCGGTCGCTCACGGCGACGCTCTTCGCATTTCCCTCGCGCGCCACGTCGCTCACGTCCGCAAAGTAAAAATCGAATTGCACCAGGCACCGATCCGTCGCGAGTGGACGCACGAGGTTCGTGTCCATCACGCCCTCATAAATATTGATCATGAAATTCGGATACAGCCAGTAGTAGTAAGCGCGGTCCCCCGTCCGCGTTGCCGCAAACGATGCATGCTCCTGCGAACTCACCATTGGGCTCGACTGCAGCGAATACCGCGCGCCGTTCTCAATCGTGTATTCCTTGTAATCGAGCACGCTGTTCAACCCCTTGTGCAGATGCGGTACGTGATATCCCCCATCGAGATAATTATCCACGTAGACCTTCCAGTTGCACGCGAGCGTATACGTCTTGCGCGCAAAGTAGTGCAGGTCGCCGATCCCCAACGGCGCCACTCGTTCCGGCAAATCTCCAAGCCACGCATTCAACTCCGTCGTACTCGTATCCAACGTTACAAACACAAACTGCTCCCATGTCGCCACGCGCACCGGAACCAGCCCATTCGCGGCACGATCGAAATTGCATACACCCGCAAACTCCGGCGCTCCCTTCAGCGATCCATCGAGTCCATACGTCCAGCCATGATAAGGACAACGCAGATGCTGCACCGTTCCGCATGGCACGCTGGCTACTGCTGCCGCGTGATGCCGGCACACATTGTAGAAAGCGCGAAGCACGCCATCCGATCCGCGCACAATTACCAGCGGCTCTCCCGCGGTCTCGACGGTGAAAAACTGCCCCACTTCTGCCACCTGGTCCAGCCGCCCCACCGCAATCCAGTTGTGCCCAAATACTTGCTCCCGCTCCGCCTGCTCGATCCGCTCATCCAGATACCACGGCGCCGGAATCGTGTACGCCTCTTCAAGCGGCGCCTCCGCGTTATACAAATCCAGCAATTCGGCGAGCGAGTTGCTCATCACAGGTTCCTTTCTGCGGGATCGTTCGCCTGCCTCCGCTGACCCGAGCGGTAGACTGCAATGCCGGCGGCAAGAAGAACAAGCGTCATGATCACAACTTTAAGAAGTGTAGCCGTAGGATGCGCATCGTCCTCCGCCGGAAACAACGAAAGCACGATCGTGCATGCGGTCGAAATCAGCCCCAGGCACGCCAATGGAATCATCGTCCGTCGTCCGCCCGGCAACCGGAACGCACCCTCCGGCAGCGCCTGCCCCTGCAGCCGGATCGCCGATGCAAACAGGAAAAGATACGGAATGAAGTAAGTGATTACCGCCATGCTCACCAGCATGTCGTATGCCCCATGAATACTCGTGCCCGCCTGCCCCAGCAATCCAAAGAGAATTCCGGCAGCGCCGTACGAGATCAGCGCCACGTGCGGTGTCCTGAACCGCGGATGAATCCGTCCGAACGCCGCCGGGAGGTAACGATGCACTCCGGCCACAAAGGGCAACCGCGCTGTCGATGAAAGATACGCGCTAGCCGCACCGATATTGCTTACAGCCACAAGCACGGCAATCGGTGCGACCACAACGCCCATTCCAAGCCGCCGCGCCAGAAAATCCACCGCCGTCATAAATCCACCGAGCCCGCTGATGCTGCTTGCCGGCAGCGCCACCAGCATCGAGACCGTCCCCGCAATATATCCAAGCCCCAGAATCACGCCCGCCACAAATAGCGCTCGCGGGATTACACGCCGCGGCTCCTTGATCTCATCCCCCATGAACGATCCCGCCTCGCATCCGCCGAATGCAAAAAAGATCGTCGAAAGAAAGATGAGATTTTTCATACCCGGCCGCGGCACCATCGCGCCCAGTGTGAAGTGCGTTGCCGCCCCAAAGCGCGCAAACGAAGAACAGCCAAGCCCGATCAGCATCGCCGCCGGAATCAGGCTTCCGATCGCGCCAAGATTGCTAAGCCACTTCCCCGTGCTCAGCCCCACCACATTCAGCAGAGTGATCAGCACCAGCATCACCACCGTGAACGCCAGAAAATATACCGGCGACTCCGCCAGTCTCTGCGCTGGAACCCCCACATACAAAATGCTGCTTGCCGCAAAGAAAAGGACAGAGGGAAAATACGGCAGATTGCTCATCCAGTACGTCCACGCTGAAATGAACGCGGAGAATGGCCCGAACGCCTCGCGCGTCCAGATATACAGTCCACCCTCCTCCGGATACCGCGACGATAGATCCAGCACGCACGCTGCCAGCGGAACAAAGAATCCCACCAGCGCCGTCAGCCACACTGCAATCGCCGAAGGCCCGCTCGCCGCCGCTGTTGCGATCCAGCGCAGGCTCAATCCCGAAGCAACATAAAACAGCAAAACGTCACGGAACCCGAGCGCCCGCTTCAGTTTTGCTGTCGCCAACTGAGACCTCGCTTGTATGGGGGAAAAACTTGTTCCCCAGAATAACCGCCGAGGCCTGTGCCTTCTAGTTTTTCGAGGGTTCAATCGCCCGTTGCGGAATCAACACCGGAATACCGTCCACAACCGGATAGGTACGTCCACATCCGATGCACACCACCTCCGCAGCCTCAAACCGCAGCCGCGCGTAGCAAACCGGGCAGGCCAGATCATCGGCCCACTGCTTGAGATTGTCGGGATTCATGTCCTTCGTGGCTGGCATCAGCGCGCACTAGTGAATCGTAGCGTCGGAAGCGTCATCCCCATGCCCAGGCTTGCGATGCGGCCTGCGCATGAATTCCTGCTCGATCCGCTCGTTCGTCCCCGCATGGGCAAATTCGTACGCCACCCGAATGCCATTGAAGATTGCTCGATCGTTCGACGATCCGTGCCCGATCACGCAAACTCCGCGTACGCCCAGCAACTGGGCCCCGCCATACTCGCGATAATCCAGCCGCCGCCGAAAATCGTTGAACGCCTGCCGCGACAGCAGCGCGCCCACTTTCGCAGTTACCGTCCGTGTCAGCGACTCACGCAGCACATCGCGCACAAATCGTCCCACGCCCTCGCTGGTCTTCAGCGCCACGTTGCCCACAAATCCGTCGCAGACAATCACGTCCGCGAGCCCGCTGAAAATATCGCGCCCTTCCACGTTCCCGATAAACTTGATCGGCAGCGCCTTCAGCAGTGGAAACGCCTCGCGCGTAAGATCGTTGCCCTTGCTCTCTTCCTCGCCAATCGAGAGCAGCCCGACGCGCGGGTGTGCAATCTTCAGCACGCTGCGGGCGTACATCTCGCCCATTACCGCAAATTGTTCCAGGTTGTGGGGCTTGCAATCCACGTTCGCGCCCACGTCGAGCAGCACACAAGCGTTACCAGTTGCGCTTGGCATCGGCGTTGCCAGCGCGGGACGATCTACACCCGGCAACGCTCCCAGCACCATCTTCGCCGTGGCCATCGCAGCGCCGGTATTGCCCGCGGTCACAAAACCCTTCGCCTTGCCCTCGCGCACCAGCTTCAGCCCCACGCGCATTGAGCTGTCCCGCTTGGTGCGGACCGCGTGCGCCGCCTTCTCCTCCATGCCGATCCGCTCCGAGGCATGGTGGATCACGATGGGCAACTCCTCGTTTTCGAGGTGCTCATCCAGCAAATCTCGGATTTCTGAGGATGGCCCAACCAGGTGCACACGAACGGGCAGTTCGCGGCAAGCCATGATTGCGCCTTTGATTTCGGGCTCAGGCGCCTTGTCGGAACCCACTGCGTCAAGAACGATATCGACGAGCATGCTCAAGTCACCGTGAACTCGGCTGATGATGCGTAAACGCCGGAAATGCTGACGGGGCCGTTCCCATGGGACGACCCCGCAATCTCAAACACATGCATCATTGCATATCCCGGTACGTCCTGATGGGATTGCCGGTCTACTTTGCAGCTTCCTTGGTTTCGAGCACCGCACGCCCCTTGTACTCTCCGCACTTGGCGCAGGCGCGATGGGGAAGCTTCTTCTCGTGGCAATTCGGGCACTCCGAAAGGCCGGTCGAGGTAAGGAAGTCGTGGGAGCGGCGAAGAGCGGTACGGCGCGTTGAGTGGCGCCTTTTCGGATTCGGCATGGTGCAATTCCTTTCGCGTTCTCAACCCTCCCGGACCGCACGGGTCCGGTCTGCCTCTCGGCTTGGGCGGAACGCCTGAACATTAGTGTTTTGAGGACTTTATCTGGCTGCGCAACCCTGAAAGCGCCTCCCAGCGGGGGTCAGCTGGACCCTCATCGCAAGAGCAATCCTGGTTGTTGCGGTTCTCTCCGCAGCGCGGGCAAAGTCCTTTGCAGTCAGGCTTGCACAGCGTCCTGACCGGCAGGGACAAAAGCACCTGCTCGCGCAGCACATCCTCAAGCAAAAGACTGTCTCTTTGATAATAACCGATTTCCGTCTCAGGCGCCGTTATCGATCGCTCCGTAGGCTCCGTGTCCGCCACCACCGGCCTGAAGATCAGGTCAAACTCTGATTCCAGCGGAATCTCCACCGGCTCTACGCACCGCGCGCATGGCACCTCAAACCGGCCCGCAAACTTCCCCCGCAACCGGATATCGGCAACAATATCCTTCGGTCCGCGGTGCTCATGCAGGACCTCCGCCAAGCCCGAGGTAGCCAGATTCCCCATTTGCGTGGCTTCGTTGCCCAGATCTACCTGGCCAGGCGGCAGCGCCAGATCAAACTCGATCGGCTCCCGTTCCAGCTCAACAACTTTGAATTCCATAGACTTCAGCCTAAGGCGCACCGCCGTGCGCGTCAATGCGCGGTCTGATTCCATATCCTGATTGACCTACAGGCACTGACTAGTGCTCAAGCGCGCTGTGAAGCTGCGCGCGAATCTCCTCAATCTGCTGCGCATGCCGAGCCGGGTGCGCCGCAATCATGATGAGCGTCTCCGCGCACGTCACCGGCCCCACAATCAGTGGATGGTCCGTCAGCATGCAACGCGGATCACCGGCACAATTCTCCACCCAACTCTTCACCTCTGCCCGGGTCGCATCGAACGCGGCTACCGCCTCGCTCAAAGTCGCGAAATGTCCATGTGGATGCGCCTGCTCCGGTGCCTCGATCCGCCGGCTGCGATCCGCGGCAAGCAGTGCGATCTTGCCTTCCCGTCGCGATTTCTCAAATGGCCGCTCGGCATGCTCAGCCGCCTGCAACCGCGTTAGCAAGTATTTCTCCGTAATCACCATGTGCTCCACGCAATCCAGAATCGACCACGTCTCGCGCGACGGCTTGTGCGCAGCCATTGCATCATCCATTCCCGCAAGTGCCGCACCCATCGCATCGCGGCCGGCTTGCAACTGCCGCAACACTTCGACCTTTTCTGCCTGCTCCATCCTGACCAATCCTTTATGCCAAAACGCTATTCTGGTTCCGGCCCACCAACTGAGTCAAATGCGAGGCCAGACGATGCTCATTCGCGATGCCATCCAGGCAGACTTCGAAGAAATCACCGCAATCTACAACGACGTGCTCACCAACTCAACTGCCATCTATAACGACCAGCCCGCCACCGTCGCCGATCGCATTGCTTGGTGGCGCATGCGACTTCAGCAGCAATACCCCGTCCTTGTCGCAACCGATGGCGGACGTATTTGCGGCTTCGCGAGCTACGGCGACTTCCGCTCCTGGCCCGGGTATCGTTTCACCGTCGAAGGAACTGTGCACATCGCCTCCGGACTGCGCGGCCATGGCGTGGGTTCACTGCTGCTCAAAGCTCTCATCGTCCAGGCTCGCCAGGCAGGCAAACACTGCATGATCGCCGGCGTTGACTCCGAAAACACTGCATCCCTCCGCTTCCTCGAGCGATTCGGCTTTGAACGCGCAGGCCACCTCCGCGAAGTCGGCTACAAATTCGACCGCTTCCTCGACCTGGTTCTCCTGCAATACTGGATCACGCCGCCAGTCAGTCATGATTGAAAACCACAGTCGAATTCGGCTATCAAATGCGCAGCAAGCTCTGGGAGGTCGACCATGCTTTTAGTAATTGAAGAACTGATACGCCACAAATGGTGGGCCAACAGCGGTCTGCTGCGCGCAATCGAGCAACATCCAGCCGCCGCTGAGGACGAAGAACTGCGCAAAATGCTCAACCACATCCTCTTCTCCAACCGCTTCTGGCTCCTCACCATCCTCGGCCAACCATTCGATCGCGAACGCGAAATGCGAACCCCTGCAGATCTCGCCGAAATCATCGACCGATTCAGCGAGACCGAACACCTCGAATCCGACTGGCTTTCTCATTCCGACGAATCGGAACTCGAACGCACATTGGCCACCCGTTCCTCCCGGCTTGGCATCGATGTTTCCGTCCGGCAGGCGATCCTGCAGATATGCCTTCACACCCAGGGCCATCGCCCTCAATGCGCCGCGCGCCTCCGCGCGCTCGGCGGGACCCCGCCCGGGACCGACTATGTTCTATGGGTGAAAGAGAAGACCACCTAGCCGCCCTAATCTCTAAGCCACTGGTAATGCTTGACTTATATATCAAAATTTGATATAATACTAAAGTAGCTCTTCGCCCGAAACCTTACCGTGCGACCTCAAAGGAGGATCCCATGATCAGTCACGAAACGGCCATCGGCCGCTTTTTCCAGCTGTTCGCCCAGACAAGCAGCGAAGAGAGCATCCCTGCCCAGGTGTCGCTCTTCGCCGATCCCTTTCTCTCCGCCGACCCCCATGGAACCCGCTGCGTCCGGCTTAGCGACTTCGCAGCCGCATTGCCAAGACGCAAGATGCTCTTCGATCGACTCGGCTGCAAGCCCGCTGTGTTGGTGAATCTGAACGAGACACGCCTGGACGCTCGATACGTCCTTGCGAAGACCACGTGGCGTTTTGATTTCGCCCGTGCAAATCCAGAAGAAGCCGAACATGTACTCGCCGATTCGACATATCTGGTTGACACCGGCAACGAAGAATTCAAGATCGTAATGTACATGGCCCATCAGGACATCATGCAGGTGCTCCGTGACCGCGGCATCCTTCAGGGATGAATCAACTCCCCGACGGCCACCCTAACGGGGCGCCGCTCCCGGTGCATGCAGATATCTGCTCGCGAACTGCAGAAAATACGGCCAGTTCGGCTGTGGCGTGTGTCCGTCATCGTGCTGCCGAAACGCCAGATCGCCTTTGTCCAGCGCCGTACCAAGCGCCGGAAATTCAGTCGTTCCGAGATCCTTCGCGCCCAGCAATCGATAGACCGGCCCCGCCGCCACTTCGGCGATAAACATCCCGCGCGGATCGGCCCATGCATCTCCCTTGGGGTTGGCATAACCATCCCCTGCATCGCTGCCACCGCCTATAAACAGAGGCCGAGGCGCACACAGCGCGATCAACTCGTGATTATCCACCGGCAAGTCGCCCGCATTCAGCGGCCCCGCATAGCGAAGGAAGTTTCCATCAAACCAGTGATATAGCGATGCACTCGCAAGGTTCGGAATCGTCTCTCCATAAATATGCCGATACAGCTTCGCGCCTCCCTCGCCCGAAGAGCTTGAGTACCCTACCGCGAACCCAGGATAGTAAGCCATGGTGACGAGTACCGCCTTGCCAAAACGCGAATGGCCCTCCAATGCAATCTGTTGCCGATCGACGTTTTTGTCCGATTGAAGATATGCGAGTGCACGGTCGGCTCCCCAGGCCCAGGCTTTCAACACACCCCAATCGTCCAGATTGCGGGGTTGGCCCTTGTTCATCAAACCAATAATCCCTTCGGTCAGCCCCGACCCATCATCCTTCTGATAACTCGCCGGATTCAGAATCGCAAATCCCCACCCCCGCTGCAGCACCGGCTTGCCATCGACTCCCCACGGTGTTGGGACATAGCGATCCAGCGGCGGCCCGCTCGTCGCCATCTCAAAATCCTTCGCAAACGCCAGTTCCATGATCACTGGAACAGGACCGCTCGCGTGTTCAGGTGTAATCAAAAGGAGATCAATGTCGACCTTTGCTTTGGGAAAGCTTGCGTTGTCGACGTGGCCTGCCAGTCTCTTTGCCGTTACATCGACTCCCCCGTACATCTCATGTTTTTCACTCACTACTTCCCAGTTCACTTGGGGAAGATTTGCCGGCGTTCGACCAAGAATCTCGCGATCGAATTCGGCTTTGATCTCCTTCCGTCGCGCAGCCCAGCCATGCCGATCGGCGAGTTTCTCGCCGTTCTTGAACACCAGCGAGTCGGGCAGCTTCGGATAGACATCAGCCTTCGCTTCGTCGTAATTCGCTGCGTGAGGCGACTTTGCATCCGGAACCGGCGCCGGCCGCAGGTCCGACTCCTTCAAGCCCAGCAACCCCAGCAACCGCGCTCGATCCTGCTCCGCTGTCAGATGCAGCGAAGCCGCCGCCTTCGCATCCTTTGGAGCGGGAACTGCCGACTGCCCTGAAGCGCCAGGCGCTATCGCCGACGCAAACATCAGGACCGCAAACGTAATCCGCACGCTACGTCGCGCGATGCGAGCTTCTGCCATCAAGGGAACTCCAGACCCGGCAAGCATATCGATTCATGGTCGTGGCGACAAGTGCAACGCATCGCCGATCAACAACGCACCATTATCCTCGCCATATCGATCCGCTGTGCGAAGTTTTACACCGCCCTCAAGTCCACCGGGTACAATCCATCTCTGGATTGCTGAAACCTCCTGCGGGTTGAGACAATCACAAACGGAGCAGGATTTCCATTTCCCACCACTCCGCGCCAGGCCGGCGCAAAGCGTATGCTGTGCCTGGTATGCCTCGAACCACTGCCGTGTTCAGTACCACGTTTCATCCTTCAGTCTGCACTTTGGAGACACGCGCATGAGCGCCGCCAAATACGACCTTATCGTCATCGGTTCCGGGCCCTCAGGGCAGCGCGCCGCCGTGGCCGCCTCAAAAATGAAGAAACGCGTCGCCGTGGTCGAGTCCCGCTCCGTTGTCGGAGGCGTCTGCGTCAACACAGGCACTATCCCGTCCAAAACCATGCGCGAAGCCGTGATGCATCTCTCCGGCTACAACTACCGCTCCGTCTACGGCATGAACTACCGGGTCAAGGAAAAGATCACCATGGCCGATCTGGCCTTCCGCGTTCAAGCCGTCATCAAAACTGAAGTGGACGTAACTGAGGCGCAACTCTCGCGAAATGGCATCGATATCGTCCACGGCATTGCCCACTTCGTCGATCCACACCAGGTGCGCGTCGAAGGCCTCACGGGCGACAGCACCATCGAGGCTGACCGCATCATCATCGCCGTCGGTACTAAACCTGCCGGTTCACCCAAGGTGCCCATTAATGGCCGCACCATCATCAACAGCGACCAGGTTCTCGATCTCCCCTCACTCCCCAAGTCCCTCATCGTTGTCGGTGGCGGTGTCATCGGAGTCGAATACACCTGCATGTTCTCCACCCTCGGCGTGCGCTGCACCCTGATTGAAAAGCGCGCCAGGTTGCTCGAATTTGCTGACCAGGAAATCATCGAATCCCTCAGCTATCACCTTCGCGACAGCCGCGTCACGATGCGTCTTGGGGAAGAGGTCGAAAGCGTCGAAGAACTCGCCGACGGCACGGTCATCGCCAATTTGCAAAGTAAAAAGAAAGTCTCAGGCGATGCGCTGCTCTACGCCGTCGGCCGCCAGGGCGCCATTGACGATCTCAACCTGGCCGCGGCAGGCATCGAAGCCGACAATCGCGGCCGCATCCCCGTCGACGAACACTACCAGACCAAGGTCGAACACATCTACGCCGTCGGCGATGTGGTCGGCTTTCCTTCCCTCGCCTCCGTCTCGATGGAACAGGGCCGCATCGCTGCCGCACGCGCATTCAACGATACCCACACCACTTCCAACCCCAGCTTCTATCCCTACGGCATCTACACCATTCCCGAAATCAGCTTCATCGGCAAGACTGAAGAACAGCTTACCGACGAAGATGTCCCGTACGAAGTCGGCATGGCTTTCTATCGTGAAACTGCCCGCGGCCAGATTCGCGGCGACACCACCGGCCGCCTCAAACTCATCTTCCACCGCGACACGCGCAAGGTCCTTGGCGTCCACATCATCGGTGAAGGCGCCAGCGAACTTGTCCATATTGGCCAGGCCGTCATGATCTTCGGCGGCACCGTCGACTACTTTGTCGATACCGTCTTCAACTATCCCACCCTTGCCGAATGCTACAAAGCCGCGGCGTTCAATGGTCTCGGCCGCTTGCACCGCTACCAGGTTGAGTAGTGGATATGGACATGAAATTTGAAACCCGCATGATTATCGATGGCCGCAAATTCTGCCCGAGGAACTCGTTTCGAGCGGGGCTTGCATCAGGGCATGACTTTCGTCGTGCCACAAATGCGTCAGCTTTAGAGAGGGCTTTCTCCCCTGAGCACGAAGCCACATTCTCCCTGGCGCACAACAACAGTTACATAGGCGCAGGCCACGCCTGTCAGTCCCCACGGAGGGCGAAATGACTACCGCAATTGGCGCCGTCGTTACCGAACACATTGTCGCCGGCAGGCTCGAGGATATGCGCCTCGCTGGAGATACCGTGCGCTATCCACAGAACGTTGATGAGGTCGACGCACTCAACGGTCTGCCGGTCAGCGAGTTCGTTGAAATTCTTGCGGGCGAAATCATTTCCGTCATCGGCAACGGAGATGTCGATGCCATCGGCGTTGCCGTGCCTGGCGTCATTCGTCACGGCGTCGTCGAAGACTCCCCCAATCTCACCCAGATCAAGGGCATGAATCTCGCCGACGAACTCACACGCTTCCTCAGTGCCCAGGGTGTCAATGCCCCTGTTCACATCGCCAACGATGCCGATGCCATCGCCGCAGGCGTGGCCGCCACCCGCGGACAGCTCAACAAGCTCACCCGCGTATGGACCATCGGCAACGGCATCGGTTACGGCCGCTGGCCCTATGTCGAAGGAGTCTGGGAAGGTGGACACGTCACCGTCACCCTCGACCCCAAAGAGCGATTCTGCGGATGCGGCGGCGTCGGCCACCTTGAAGGCATCATGGGCTATCGCGCCATGCGCATGCGCTTCCTCGACCTTGAACCCGAAGAGGTTTTTGCGAACGCCAAGAAGGGTGACACGCGTTGCCGCGAATTCGTCGAACTCTGGCACAGTGCGCTCGCCGCCGCAACTGCGTCCTTCATCCACCTGGCCGGCCCCGGACGCTTCTACTTCACCGGCCACAATGTCGGCTTCCTCGACATACCCATGCTTCGCCGCTATCTCGAAACCATGGTCAAGATGAGCCCGCTCCTGAGCTACTCGCTCGAGATCCTCCCCAACGACGACGCCACCGCTCTTCTCGGCGCCGGTGTCAGCGCCATCCGCGCCCTCGCGTCCTGACGCGGTCGCCCGGCGAAAGCACGGAGATGCAAATCCATCGGAAGATTGCGCTAACGAAGGAAAGTCTGAAAAAGGAATTCCGCGTCCGACCAGGCACCGAAGCCGAATCCACGCGACCTAGCTTAGCCGCAGATACGTCTTCGACAGCCGATCGTGCCAGCTCATCTGGTCTTCATCGAAGATCGACCACACCACGCCCAGCCCCGCCGGAAGAACGGAAATAAGCATCGCCTTCATCCGCTCCTTCACCTGCGCGGCCGTCGGAACTTCCTCATCGAAGGTGCAAAGAGATAGCTGCGCGTACCGCATCCCCGGCGTCACCTTGGCGAACGTCAGGAAAAACCACTCATAGAGCGCTGCGAAACCCAGCGTCGCAATGACCCCGAGCACTTCGGAGACGCGCACGCTCGGCAAATGATCGAAATGGGACGCTACCAGATAAGTCGCTCCCCATACCAGGCTCACAATCAATGCAGCATCCACCATCGTCGCCATCATCCGTCGGCTGAAGGGCGCCTGGTAGAGCTTGGGAGCATCCGGCTGCAGCGCATAGTAGTCGGGCAAGGGCTGCGGCTGTTCTTCAAGCTCGATCTGCTGCCAGCTTGACCCGATCCACGTCGGCTGATCGACCGTCGTCGAAGCTGCACCCATCGGTTCGGTTGAAACGGAATGTGGGTCCACCTCGAAAATGCTGAGCTGCTGCGGTTCCGCCTCGTCGACAAATGCCTCAGTAATCCGCGGACGCATCCGGCGCGTCGCCACAATCTCGCGCGGAAACTCGATGAGGTTTGCGGCAATCGGCTGGGCAGCCTCCACCGCTTCATACCTCTCTCCGCCGTTCAGATCGTCTGTCGTTTCAGTCTCCCACGACTCGATCCGCGCAGCTCGCATCTCCTGCTGCGTCTGCCGCACCGGCATATCCGGTTCCCAGCGAATCTCCAACCCGGCGTTCGCCGCTTCGGCCCTTGTTCCAGCGTCGGAGTTCCTGGTCCTTTGATCTGTGCTCTGCACTGCAGCGGAGCGCTCTCCGTACGCAAGCTCCACGACCTGCTCGTTGCCATTTTCGATCTGATCCAGCACGGCCTGCGCAGCCGCCTGCGCTTCCAGTGCCGCTCGCGTGGCTGCCTCTGCTGCGCGCAACGCACCACGCGCTTCCGCGGCCTGCATTTCGCTATAGCTGGGTGTCTTGGCGTATCGTGCCGCGACCCGCGCGGCTGCTGCCGCAGCGCGGCTGTTGGTCGATGCCTGTGCGCCTTCCGCGCATTCCTCGTCCACGACCGCAATCCCCTTGCGCGTCTTGTGCTCCGCAAGGCGACGATTCACTTCCTGTTTCCACGATGGGAGGGGGGTCGGCGAGCTGGCCAGTGTGCTCAAAACTCTAAGTTCCCTTCAATATCTTCCCTGGGCCAATGCATTGGCCTTGTTAATTACACCGGTTCGCGCATCATCCACACAGCGCCGTGCGGTTAATGCCTCTATAACGTCTCAACACCAGAGGAGGAGCTGCGACCGAATGAATCCTGCTCGCATTTGCTATGCTGGCCTTGGACCTCGGATGCATCCTCGTAATCTCGTGTTTATCACGGTGATAACCCTCTGTCACCTGCAACTTGCCGGACAGATGTTGACCAATGCGTTACCCCCTGCGCAAAGTCCTGCCGGCGGCGTAAGCAGCGGTCAGACCACACCCCCGTCTCAACTCCCCGACGATCCCGGGCAGGAAGCCATTCCCATCGCAAAACCCGAGCCGCTGCCGCCCACTGGCGTACCCCTGCGCTGGGAAGCGGGCCTGCAAACATACTCAAGAGACGGTGGGACCGTAACGCTCAGCGACGGCGTGGTCGCCTACTACCGCGACTACATCATTCGCGCCGACAAGATTGTCTACCATCGCTCCACCTCAGAACTCGAAGCCGAAGGAAACCTCCAGGTCACCGGCGGCCCCAGCGACGCCAACATCACCGCATCGCGCGGTGACATGCGCCTCGACATGCATACCGCACGCTTTTACGATGTCAACGGTTCCCTGGGAGTCAGGCGCGCTGGACGCACCGTCGTCTATTCCACTGCCAACCCATTTCTGTTCTCGGGCCGCGTCCTTCTGCAGACGGGAGAAGGCAGCTACAAGATCATTGACGGGACGATGACCAACTGCCGGCTCCCGAAACCCGACTGGCAGTTGATCGCGCACTCCATCACCGTCGCCGACAACCAGGCCACCACTAAAAACACCGTATTCAAGCTTTTTGGGATCCCTCTTTTCTACCTTCCCTACCTCCGCCATCCAGTAGAGGAGACCGGCCGCCAAAGCGGACTCCTGATTCCGGTCGTCAGCAACTCTTCAATCCGCGGCTTAACCCTGGGAGACCAGTTTTACATCGTCCTCAACCGCAGCATGGATATGGTTCTCGGCACCGAATACTACAGCAAGCGCGGCTGGGCTCCGAACGGCGATTTCCGTTACAAAGGCCCCGGACTCGATCACTTTACGGCGAGGTGGAACGCGCTGTTTGATCGCGGTGTCGCGCAACTGCAGACTTCAGGGCCGCAGGCTGGCCAGAGCATTCAGTTGAACCAGGGCGGTGCGGACATACTCGCCGTTGGCCGTTATGACATAACCATGGAAACCCGCGCTGCCGTGAGCGCGGAATATCTTTCCAGCTACGTCTACAAGCTGGTGTTCAACGACAACTACCTGCAAGCCGTAAACTCCCAGGTCCACAGCACCATCTCGCTGACCCACGTACGCAAGGGGCTGGTGCCTTCAGCCTACCTCGAGCGGCTGCAGAATTTCGCCAGTTCCAACGAAGGTGACGAAGTCCGCATCCTGCATCTGCCCAGCCTGCGATTCGATGTCCTCGATGAACCGCTCCACACCTCTCCTCTCTACTGGCGAATGGGCTCGTCCATCAGTTATCTCGGCCGCTCTGAATCCGGATTTCACGTCCGCAATATGGGCAGATTCGATCTTTACCCTCATCTCTCGTTGCCGTTGGTTGCGGGCGGATGGAGCGTCGTCCCGGAAGTCGCGCTTCGGGAGACCTTCTACACCGGCAGCCAGGATCCTGATCTGACCGGCGCCAAAGGCGGCACACCCACCGTCAGCCATGAGCCTTTGGCCCGAAGTGACCTTGAGGCATCAGTTGACTTAAGACCGCCTCCACTTGAGCGTGATTTCACCATCGGCACTCACGTTTTGCGCCACGTCATCGAGCCGGAGTTCCAGTACCACTTCGTCGGTGGAATCGGCGTGAAGGCGCGTAACGTTCCGCTAATCGACCCCGCTGACATAGCCACGAATACAAATGAAGTGGGCTTCTCCCTCACGCAGCGCTTCTATGCGAAATCCAAAGTTCCTCAGCCTTGCGCAACGACAGAAAGTGACACCGCCTCTCCATGCCCCGCGCAACCGCGCGAGTGGGCAAGTTGGCAAATCGCGCAGAAATACTTTCTCAATCCAACTTTCGGCGGAGCCATCATTCCCGACCGCAGAAACGTCTTCGACCCGACGCTTGATTTGACCGGAATCGCATTCCTCACCGATGCGCGCAATCTATCCCCTCTAGTTTCGCGCCTGCGCTTTGAAGCTATCCACAATCTCCGCATCGAGTGGGACATGGACTATGACCCCAAAGGAGGCCGCCTCGATGCCGATAATGTGTTTGCCGGCTATAGCATCGGACCTACAACCGTCGGTCTCGGCCACGCCCTCCTCAATGCCGTTGACGAAAAGGGTAGCGCCGCTTCCCTCATCCAGAGCCAGCAGTTGCAACCCTTTATTGAGTTTGGAAAGCCTAATGCCGGGGGACTCAATCTGGCCGCTAATGCCGGTTACGACTTTGTGAATCGCGCCCTCCAATATGCGGGTGTTCAGGCTGTTTACAACTGGAACTGCTGCGGTCTCAGCGTCGGTTACCGGCGCTTTGCCTTGGGACCGGTACGCGACGAAACTCAATATCTGTATAGCTTTACGCTCGCCAACTTCGGATCCGTCGGCGATATACGCCGGTCCAACACGGTTTTTCACGATCCCACTCAGCCGCCTGCGTACTGAATTCAGCGCAGTGGGTGCCGTCGAGACGAATCCCATCTTCTCCTGATTGCGTTTTGCCCGTTTCTGCGTCCACCAATCAGGTACACAGCAACGGTCCATTCCCGCGCTCGGCTGGGGCTTGGCTGAGATATCCTTGCTGGAGAGGACAATCATTTGTCGCGCATACATTGTTTGGTCGGCCTGCTGGCTTTGAGCCTGGCCGTTGGTTGCAAAGCCCAGTCAGCCGGCTCCGGAACGCAGGATGCGGCGCTGAACCGGCGCATTGAAGTGATGGTACGTTCCCAGTTCGGCGTTCCGCCCGAAGTCTCCGTAACTCTCGGTCAGCGCACCTCCAGCAAGATCGCGGGCTTCGATACCCTGCCCATCACCTTGTCCCATGGCGCGACTAAAAGGGTGATCGACTTTCTTATCTCCACCGATAACAAAAAACTGGCCCGGCTTGAGAGTTTCGATCTCGCCAAAGATCCCGTCTTCAACATCGACATTGCCGGGCGACCCATTCGCGGCAATCCGGATGCGAAAGTGACGGTGATCAACTTTGATGATCTCGAATGTCCCTATTGCGCCCGCATGCACACGTCGCTCTTCCCGGCCACCATGGATCGATACAAAGACAAGGTGCGTTTTATCTATAAAGATGACCCGCTCACAGAGCTGCACCCTTGGGCAATGCATGCCGCCGTGGATGCCAACTGCATTGCCGCGCAGAATGACCCAGCGTATTGGAATTTCGTCGATTATGTGCACGCCCACGGCCAGGAAGTAAACGGCGAAGACCGCAACCTCACCAAGAGTTTCGCAGCACTGGATCGCATTGCCCGCGATGAAGGCACGCTGGCGAAACTGGATAGCGCCAAACTCGACGCGTGCATTGCACAACAGGATGAGACGCAGGTTCGCGCATCGGCAAAAGAGGCAGAGGCGCTCGGTATCGATGGAACGCCGGCACTCTTTGTGGATGGAGAGCGCATCAACGGCGCTGTGCCCGAAGAACAGGTTTGGCTTGTAATTGATCGCGCCCTGCGCGCAGACGGTATCGAACCGCCGCATCCCGCGCAGGCGCCTCAAACTGCCGGCAAGGGCAAGTAGCGATTGGAGGATTTGATTCGCCGCCAGCCTCTCATCTTCGTCAGTGGCCGCGCGGACCAGATCCCCACATGGTCGTCTTTTGTTTCGAAGCCTCGGGCTTGGGATTTATCCTGTAGTTCCGGGGCTGTGGCCCGCGGTCCCCATTGACAGATCCTGGTCGATGGTGCCGCGGTGGCTCCCGAGGAGACACAGGTTGCAAGTCCAAACATCGTTGTTCAAGCGAACGTCCTTCGCTCTTGTTATTCCGTGCGCACTTTTGCTGATTTCCTTGGCCGCGTGCAGGCACACAACCTCGCCCGACGTGATGGCAACCGTCAACGGCAAGGATATTCTCCGCGCCGAACTGGATAAGGCGTACAACAACTACAAGGCCACGCAGGGCGATGCTCCGCAGGATCCCAGCCCGGAACAGGCGAACATCGTTCGGCTCAACCTGCTGCGCCAATTGATCGACAGCGAGATTCTTGACCAGCGCGCCACGAAGCTGAATCTCTCCGCTTCTGACGAAGATGTCAACGCCCAGTTGACGGAGTTCAAGGCGCCTTACACCGAAGAAGAGTTCGCCAAAAGACTCAAGCAACAGAATATGACGCTGGACGATCTGAAGCAGCAGATTCGCCGCAAGCTCACCGCGAAGAAACTCATCAACAAGGAAATCGAGTCCAAGATCAACATCACGGATGCTGATATCAACACTTATTACGCGCAGCACAAGTCCGAATTCAATGTGATTGAGCCGCAGTACCACATGGCCTGGATCGTTGTCACAAGCGGTCCATCGCAGCAGGCCGGCAATCTTCAGAACAACAAGGCCACGAGCGATGCGGATGCTCGCAAGAAGATCCAGACAATCCACAATCGTCTGACAACCGGCGAGGACTTCGGTTCGCTCGCGATGAACTACTCTGAAGACCCCAACACAAATTCGAGCGCCGGCGATATGGGCTTCATCCCGGAGTCTGCGCTCCAGCAGCGAGATCCTGGCACCTTCGCTGCAATCAGCAAATTGAAACCCGGACAGATGACCGATGTGCTCCCTGTATATGGCGGCGCGGGACCGACCCAGCGAGCCATCGGTTATGCCATTTACAAGCTAATCGAGCGTGAGCCCGCAGGACAACGCGAACTCAACAATCCAAGCGTTCAGCAACATATTCGACAGGGATTGCGCGACAGTCAGGCTCAGCTGATGACGCTTGCTTACTACGAAAAGCTCCGCGACGACGCAAAGGTAAGAAATTACTTTGCGGAAGAGATCCTGAAGCAAGGCGCCAAATAGGCCGATCTTGCAGTTCGCCAGTATCTCCAACCTCGCGAGTAGCCTCGACCGAGTCTGGCGACCGGTCATCCAGTGGTTTCGCTTGGCATGAAGGTACTCGCAATTGTGTAGCGCGTGCGATGACCGTTTGTTGGCCCGTCTAGTATGCCCCGGAACTCTGCTGCGTCCATGATCTGCCGCTCCACCAGCATTACATCCATTTACCGTGTCGTGAATAACGGCATGAGATAGGACTTCTCCTCACTCCCAAGGTCAAACGGCCCTCGCTTGACGCGAAGGCCGTTTGGCTTGACTCAACTCAGTCAGATCTACTTCATATTGCCGCTCGAATCCATGGTGATTCCGCCGGGGCCCTTGTCCTTCTTCTCTTCATTGGCCTTGCGGGTGCCCATGGCCTTGGAACTCCAGTCCTTGGCTGCCGCCACGTCGGCCTTTACCGCCGCAGGATCGTTGTAGTCGGTGTCCGCTTTGCGGCGATACAACAAGTTGGCGTAAGACATTGCCTGGTCGTAGTTGGCGCGGTTCGCCAGGGCTTGATTGATGTACTGAATCCCTTCATCCACCAGAGCGGTGTTCTCCTCTTTGATCTGCTGAAGCACCTTCTTCGGTGCCTTTGCGTTGCCCTCGCCGTCGTCATTCATATTCACGGTTGCCAGGGCCTTCAGCGTATTCTCGTGGGCTAATGTCCAATCGATCACGCCAATGGTGTAAGCAGCTTCAGGATCTTTCGGGTCGACCGCCAGAACTTTCTTCTGATAGTCCTTCGCCTGATCGAAATTCTTGATACTGAAATAAATGGACGCTATGTTCTTGAGGCTGTTGACATCGTTGGGTTCCTTGGCCAGAACTTCCTGGAAAATGCTGATCGCTTGTTGCGCATTCTTCAGGTTTTCGGGACTTGTCAGGCCGGGAACAACGTTCTGCGCCAGCGCTGTGGCCAGGTAGCTCTTTGCCATCGGCAGGCTCGGGTCCAGCTCAGTTGCTTTCTGGAAGTGTCCGATCGCCTCTTCATAGTGGGCGGACTTGTACGCCTCCACTCCCTTGTTCAATTGATCACGGGCTTGCAGGCGGTTGCACCCGCCCATGGAAAGCACCATGCCGGCTAGAGCAACCGTGAGCGCCGTAATTCGTGCGGGTCCATTCATGTTCTTATTCTTCTCCTTCGGGTCGTGCGCAGCGATCACGCACGTTCTCAATCATGCATCTGGAATCGGGTGGGAGATACCGAAACCGGATTGGCCAAATTGTACTCCTGCTGCCTCAAAACAAACTGTGTTCTTCGACCGGCAATATTTCTAGCGCCCGGCCAGAACTTCGGGAGTCATTAAACCGATCTGATCGACTCCGGCTGCGTGACCAACGTCGATGATCTGAGCGATCTCCCTGAAGCTCAACCGGTCGTCGCCTTTGATGAACAAAACACGCTGCGCACGGTTGGCGTAGATGCCTGCAAGTCGCGACTGTAACTCCCCCTGCGCGACCGGCTGCTGGTTGATGCGAAGATCAATGGTGTTGCCGGCTCTCTGCATCACTTCGAGGACGATTGCATCCCCGACTTGAAAATGGGCGTGGGAGGCCTGTGGTGCCACAGCGGCCTCTCCCCTCGGAACGGCAGGGACAATGACCATGAAGATGATCAGAAGCACTAGAAGCACATCGATCATCGGCGTGACGTTGATCTCAGAAGCCAGACCCCTGATGTCGCCGTTCGTCGCGGTCATCGCAGGTATCCCCTTTCTTCCCGTTCGGGGAGAAGTTGATGCAGAGTGCGCTGCTATTGTCCGGCCATGATCTTCGGCGTCATCAGACCGATGTGATCTACGTTCGCTGAATGAGCGATGTCGATTACTTCTGCGATATACGAGAAGTTCAGATCGTCGTCGCCCTTCACGAACATCACACGCTCGGCGCGATTTGCGTAAATCTCCGTCAGCCTCGCCAGCAAGTCGCTCTTGGCAACATCCGTTTCGTTGATCTTGTAGGCCGGCGCTGCGCCGGGACGATAGATCACCTGAACCACGATGGTGCGGTCGTTCTGTGGCGGCTGCTGCTGGGGATTCTTCGGCGGCTGCGGTACAAGGGCGTCAAGCCCTTTCGGCGTGACCGGCACGATCACCATGAAGATGATCAACAATACCAATAGAATGTCGATCATCGGGGTGACGTTGATGTCGCCCATTGCGCCACCGCTGCTCCCAGTTGTCATTGCCATGGCTTCAAACTCCTCGTTTAGTGCAATCGGTTAATGTAAAACGTCCAGGTCAATGATTACTGGCCGCCAAGGCCGTCAGCGCCTTCACGCTTGTTTGTCAGCAAGCCAACCTCGTCGACACCCGCCGTGCGCACGGCGTCAATTGCGTCTTCAACTGCGCGAAATTGAGCCCGCGCGTCTGCGCGAATAAAGATCTCTTTGCCCGGCGTATCTGCCAGCTTGTCGCGGACCAGACCTCCCAGCTCTGAGGTAGCAACCTTGTTCTGGCCCAGAAACACACCGCCATCGCGGGTGATGGCCACAACAATGGCATCTTCCTTATCGGCGTCGGGCATCGGAGTGGGATTTTCCACCTTGGCCATATCGACAGCGACCTTGTTCTGGAGCATGGGGGTGATGACCATGAAGATGATCAGCAATACCAGCATCACGTCCACCATCGGTGTGACATTGATGTTGGAGTTGACCTTACTGCCTTCGTTACGAACTGCAATTCCCATGTTTGGGCTCCGTGCCTGATGAATTCATGTACCGGATGCCATCCGGCCTACCTTCAAAGCGATTGCCGCGCTTGATCAGAATCGCGGGCAGGATGGCGTTGCCGCTTCCCCTGCCCAGTAAGTGTCTCGCTCGGCCTGCATTCAGATCGCTTAGCGCCTGCTCTGCTTGATGAAGTAGTCGATCAGTTCGCTCGAGGAGTTATCCATCTCCACGTCGAACGCTTCGACACGGCCGGTGAAATAGTTAAACGCCATGACGGCGGGAATGGCCACAAGCAGACCAAACGCCGTGGTCACCAGCGCCTCGGAAATACCGCCGGCCACTGCGCCGATACCGGAAGTCTTCTGCGTCGCGATCTGTTGGAATGCGTTCAGAATGCCGATGACCGTTCCAAGCAGTCCAACGAAGGGTGCCGTGGAACCGATGGTGGCCAGTACACTCAGGCCTCTTTTCAGCTTGGCATGAACGATCGCCTCGGCGCGCTCCAATGCGCGGCCAGAGCTCTCGATGGTCGCCTCGGTTGCGGCTCCGCCGGAAGCGCGAAACTCCTGCAGACCGGCCGTAACAACTTCGGCGAGATGCGACTTCTTGTTGCGATCGGCGATCTTGATCGCCTCTTCCAGCTTGCTGTCCTTGAGCGCGCCGGCAACCTTGGGCGCAAACTCGCGGGACTGCTTGCGGGCGGCTGAGAAGTACAGGTAGCGGTCGATCATAACGGCCAGCGACCAGATCGACTCGATGAACAGGATGATGGCGATGGTACGCGCCGGCCATCCCATGTGTTGCCACAACCCGAGCGGGCTAAAGCTTACCGTCTGCTCGTCCTGAAAGAAATGCCAGGCTGTTGACCGTCTGCGATGTGAAATGTGCGAGCTGAGCGAGAATCACTTGAATCGTTCCTCCTAAGGAGTTTGTGAACTGAGACTATCCGCATTTCGCGGATCGATTGAAACAAAACCCGGGAAACTGACTCCTGATCAGCTTCATTCTTACCCGGTATTCACTTTCAATCTCGAACCCTGCGGAGATCGAACTTGGCCCACCGGACGGAGTGTTGTTGCCTCGGGATGCATCATCCCCGGTTTTGCGATTGGGAATGCGGCTCGATCAGGATTCGCATTCGGGTCAAAATCATGGCTCTTTCTCTCGCGAGAAAGAGCCGAAGATTAAACTAGCCTCCCAGCGTAAAGATCACGTTCACCGTGGTCTCTACCTCGACGGGCTCGTTGTTGAGAAGGTAAGGCCGGTAACGCCAGGTCTTGACCGCGTCAAGTGCAGCTTGCTGCAACATCGCAGGGCCGCTGACCACGTGAAGATCCTCGATGGTTCCCTGTTTCGAGATCTTCGCCTGAATCACGACCGTACCGGAAACGCGCGCCGCTTTGGCGATCGGCGGATACGTCGGCGTTGTCTTCTGGATCAGCATGCCTTGCGCGACGCCCGCGGAAATATTGATCTTCTTCGGCGGAGCAGCCTGCACCTTCGGAGCCGAACCGGAACCGAACACGCTGCCCATCACGCCGCTTGCGCTGCCGCCTCCCAGGTCAGACCCGGCTACGCCAAATGAACTCGGCGGCGCTTCCTTCTCGGCCACCTGCTTGATGGTATTCGGGAATCTTCCTCGGCGCAACAAGCTGGTTGTTCATCATCTCAGACTGAACATGCACCACTTTGATGACTTCTGCCGGCGGCGGTGGCGGCGGTGGCGGTGGCGGTGGCGGTGGGGCCACCAGCAGGGTTTGCATCATCGCTTTGGGCAACGCCTCTGGGTAGATCAGTGGGATAAGAATCATCGTGATCAAGATCGCTGCGTTGATGAGTCCCGTGACAATCATCCAACGTCCGCTCTTGCTCTTGATCTTCCCGCCTGATTCAAATGTGGAATCTTCAAACATGGCCAGCCTCGAATCGGGTATCGGTTACCTCTATTTAGACACCGCGGGATATTCAAATGTTCCCGCGCTGTAAAACGCTTACAAAAAGCGTGCTCCACCTATATCAGAACTGCCCACCACATGCAAAGCTTGCTGCAAAACAGGTGCACCGCCTTGCCTTAAACCCTGGTCCTCTTCGCCGCCGGCAGCACCGCTGCCTTGCCGCTCCCTGCGCGATACTGCTGCCAGGCCACCAGCATCGGCGCTGCAATCGCGATCGACGAATAGGTCCCGATCAGAATGCCAACGACGAGTGCAAACGAAAATCCGCGCAAAACCGGCCCGCCATACACAAACAGAGACAGCACCGTCAGAAACGTCAGCCCCGACGTCAAAACGGTTCGGCTCAACGTCTGATTGATGCTCCGGTTGACCACGTCCGGCAGCGATTCTCGCCGGCTCAGCCGCAGGTTCTCCCGGATGCGGTCGAACACAACGATCGTGTCGTTCATGGAATAACCAACCAGCGTCAGAATCGCCGCAATTACCGTCAGGCTGATCTCCATTCCCTTGAAACCAAATGAGTCCAGCAGCGCAAATGCGCCCACCGTAATCAAAGTGTCGTGAAAACAGGCCACCACCGCGGCAACGCCGTAGATGAGCTGAAACCGGAACCAGAGGTAAATCAGCATTCCCAAAAGCGAATAGAGCGTCGCCAGTGTCGCCTGTTTCTCAAGCTGCTTGCCGACCGTCGGGCCCACCACCGTCACATTGCGGATGTCGAATGAGCTCTCGCCAAATTTCGCGCTCAGAGCGTTCTTGATCTGCTCCCGCCCTGTATCGAGCGACGACTCAACATGCTGCTCTGGAAGGCTGATGAGGACCTCATGATGGCTGGGGAGGTCGTAGTTGACGATGCTCACATCGCGAATACCTGCCGCCGCCGTGGCCTGGCGAATCTGCTCGATATCCGGCGCCTGCTTGAACTGGACCTCAACCTGGGTCCCGCCGCGAAAGTCCACGCCCAGCGGCACGGGACTACGCACCCCGCCCACCGGATGCGCCCAGTGAAAGGCCATCGAGATTATGACCCGAGACACTGAAAATTAATGAAAAGGCCAGGAAATACCACTTCTTCCCCAACCAATCGACGCTAACGCTACGAAAGAATTCCACTGGTTCTCTGCCTTCCTGATATGGCGAACAAGCCTTCAAATTCCTTAGCTCTCGTCGCCGTGGTCCCTTGTTCCCTCTGGCTCTTTTTCCCTGTATCCCTGCTTCTAAATCGAAACAACTTCTCCCGCCTTCAGATTGTTGACGTGGGTATCGAAAATAACCCGCGATACATAAACCGCCGTGAACAGGTTGGCCGCAAGTCCGAAGGTCAACGTCACCGCAAATCCCTTCACCGGTCCGCTGCCAAACAGGAACAAAATCGCCGCCGACACGATCGTCGTAACGTGCGTATCAAGAATCGTCGTCCACGCATGCGCAAAGCCCTGATCGACTGCCGCCGACGGAGCCTTTCCGGCGCGCATCTCTTCCCGAATGCGCTCAAAAATCAGTACGTTGGAGTCGACGCCCATACCAATCGTCAGAATCACTCCGGCAATGCCCGGCAGCGTCAGCGTCGCCCCCGAAAAGCCCATGAATCCCAGCAGGATCACCAGGTTCAGAAACAGTGCCAGGTCCGCATTGATGCCCGAGCCCCGGTAATAGACCAGCATGAAGACCATCACCAGCAGCACGCCCACCACAGCGGCCGTGACGCCCTGCCTGATCGAGTCCGCACCGAGCGATGCGCCGACCGTCCGGTCTTCCAGATAGTTGATGGATGCCGGCAGCGCGCCCGTCCGCAGCATCTTCGAGAGAATCGTGACCTCATCCGTAGAGAAGCTGCCCCGGATCTCGCCGGAATCGCGGATCGCGCTCTCAATGTTGGCCACTTCCTTCACCCGGCCCCCGAGAACCACAGCCATGCTATGCCCGACGTTGGCGCTGGTGTAATCCCAGAACTTGTCGCCCGCTTCGTTGGTGAGCGTGAAGTGAACGGTCCTCTGCCCGGTATTGGAATCAGTCCCCGGATCAGCAGACCGAAAATCAGTGCCGGAAACAATCGCAACCCGCTGCAGGACGTAAACACTGTCCGCATCCGAGCCAGTCGCCATCGAGCCGGACCCATGCAGCATCTCGTCGTCGGACGGAAGCGATCCGCCAACGCTGGCCAGGGCAGCCTGCTCATCGGGATACGGTCCCCCAACCACGGCGTGAATCTCAAGACGCGCCGTCGAGGTGATAATGCTCCTCACCCGGTCAATATCCGAGATGCCCGGCAACTCCACCAATATCTGGTTATCGCCCAACCCGTACTGCTGAATCACCGGCTCGGTCACGCCAAGCGAATCCACGCGGTCACGGATCACTTCGATCGTGTTCTGCACCGTCTTGTCGTCGAGCGCCTTCTCCATGTTCGGCTTCATCGTAACGCTCAGGCTGCTGTCGCCCGCCCCGCTGATGTCGTACTCGTTGGAGTACTTGCTGTCGATGAGAGACTGCACCGCGCTGAATTGAGTCGGATTGATTCCTTCGATCTGGATCTTCTCGGGATGGGCAACTGGATCCGGCTTTGAAACCTGCGAAACCGTCAGCTTCGCCGTCTTCAGATCCTGTTCAATCCGCGCCAGCGTATTGTCGGTCTCGGTGCCCACCGCCTCTTTCACCTGTACCTGCAGGATGAGGTGAACGCCTCCCTGAAGATCCAGCCCGCGATGGATATGTTGGGTCAGCTTGGCTAAGCAGAGGTTGGCCGCGCTTCAAACTTCGGTGCATCGAAGCCGAAAAATGCCCCGTACAGGAATACAACCAGCACTCCAATGATGATGAAAAGTTTCTGTTTAAGATTTTTCTTCATTGTTCCAATTCTCTACTTCGAACCGTTGTCGATTTTACGACTTCCATCCACTGAATTCCGCTTCGCCGCCTGCAGATCACAGTGCGCCCAACATCCCGGCGCAGTGCCGTGCGCTCAAGATCCTGATTCTTCCTGCGTTGTGACCGAAGCAATCGCGCTCTTCGCCACTTCCATCTTGATATTGTCCGGCGCCACGCGAATGATGATCACATCGTCCTTGATCGACATGATGATCCCGCGAATGCCCCCCGCGGTCGTCACCCTGTCTCCTGTCTTGATGCTGCCCAGCATCTGCTGCCACTGCTTCTGGCGCTTCTGCTGCGGCCGGATCATCACGAAGTACATCAGTGGCATTAACAGCAACAGCGGAAGCATCGTGATGCCGCTCCCGGCTCCGGCGGGCGCAGCCGCCAACAATGCAAAACTCGTCGTCACACTCATCCTTTACTACCCCCGGCGACTCAACTGGCCGCTCAGGGCGCAGGCGCATCCGCCTGGGCGGGAGCCTGCAAAAGAGTTTGTCTCCGGGAATCTTCCTGGCCTCCAGTGCTTCCGGCTCAGGCTGTGGAACATGAAATCTCCGATTTGACCAGCGACAGACACTCTAACCCACCGCCAGATTCAAACCAGTGACTCAGCTCACTTTTTGTTTCCTGTTCGACACGGTCTATCCCCCAAAAAGCCGACAGGAAAATACGCCTCATGCACCGCGCACACCCCAGCCAGACTTCCAGAAAGAAGGCCTGTCTAAGATAAGAAATGCGCAGCCGCAGCCATGTCAAGGATATCCCCCACAGAAGCTCCAGAGCCGGCGCGCATGAACCTGCGTCTGCGCGGTGTTCTGTTCGGAAGTTCTTTATAAACACCTTATCCTTTGACTTCCCCATCTTTATGCTCCAGGGCGTCTTCTGAATTCGGGCACGAATCCGCGACATCCTGCTTCAGGCACCTGTCGCGGACATCACTTCGGAAGAGACAGCCATGCATCTCACATCCCTGCGCGATTTATTTTTGATTCCGGTGGGACTCGCGGTAGCGTTTTTGCTGTGGTTTCTCTGGAGCGTAACGAAGGAATTGTCGAACCGCCGGGAATCAACAGCGCAACAGCCAATGATCTCCATTCAAGTGAACGGCCAATACGCGATGCGAGGGTTGCCACCTAGGCCAGAAGCACTGCGCCCATCGAGGCCACCCGAAGTCGAAGCAAAAGAGGCTTGGAGTACGCCTCGAGGCCGCATGAAGCCCCCCACAGCTCCCACGCTTGGAATGAGATCGAGCATCTCAAGTCAGAAATCCTCTCAATAATTTGGCGGCGTCATCTGGAGAGAGCGAGGATGGCCCTGTGTCACTCTGAGTAAACGGAGCCCGAAGCGTTTTTCAGGGGTCCCCAAAAAACGGCCTTTGCTGTTTGGGGGAGAGTTCGGGAGTGGTGAGCGAAGAATCTGCTTTGCGCATTCGCTTTCCTGGACTAGGTGAATAGCCGCCTACTCCGCCGTCCAATAGCACAGCTCCGGGTGCGCACAACTCACGCAAAGCTTCTCGCCCCCAACCACCTCGAATCGCCCGAAATTGATCCCCTCGCCGCAGCGCACGCATATCTTCCGGTCAACCCTGGTGCCTGGCAACTCGGCCGCGGCCACTTGCACCCGCACTCTCTGCACCTTGAAAAGCCGATCATCACCCAGTTCGCGATAGGCCAGCATCTGCTGCTGTTTCATGTTTTCAATCTCGGGATGAAGCTGCCTCGCAAGATCGCGTGAATTCTCGACCGCCACCACGCGAATCCCGCTTCCCGACGCGAGATCGACAAACGTCGCAGCCATCTTTCCCCAGTCGCGGAATTTCAAGGTGCGCTTGCCCAGCCGGCAGTCCGTCACCAGGCTGATCGCATCGGTAGCGCAGCGGTCGATCTCCACATAAACGACCAGCCGTTTCCGGTCTGCCCCCCGCGGATCTTTGATCCCCAGGCCCTGCAAACCAAGCAGCGCCATCCGTGTGCCCAGAATCTGTCCCGCGCACATGTGCCCATGTGCAATCTCCGCCCGTTGCAACAGTGTCTCGATGGGTTCCACCATTCCATCAGCTTCGCGCAACCCCCTGCGCCACGCAACCGGCGAAGTGCCTCCCTCCGGAAATACAGACGTGACAAATAATTGCTGAAGAACCAAACTGCCTCACGCCAAGGGTGTACCTCAAAAAGACGCCAAGCTCCGTCGCCCGAGATCATACAGCAAACGCTCTGCCCACCTGCATGCTGATTCCTGCTTCCTAAATCCTTGCCGCCTCCACCGCGCGCGCCACGCGAAACGCATTTGCTTCCTGGAAGTGACCAGACAGCACCTGCATTCCGACCGGCAACCCCGACTTGGTTGCACCACAGGGAACATTTACGCCGCAGATGCCCGCGAGACTCGCTGTAACCGTATAAATATCGGCGAGGTACATGGCAAGTGGATCGTCCGCCTTTTCACCAATCTTGAACGCCGGCGTCGGCGCGGTCGGCGTCACAATCGCATCCACATCCTGAAATGCGCGGAGGAACTCTTCGGCCAGAAGCCTGCGCACCTTTTGCGCCTTCAGATAGTAAGCGTCGTAATATCCGGCCGAGAGCGCATACGTGCCCAGCATGATCCGGCGCTTGACCTCGGCGCCAAAGCCCTCATCGCGCGAGTGGCAGTACATGTCGGACAGCGTCGCCGACGAAGGCGGACGATAGCCATAGCGCACGCCATCGAAGCGCGCTAAATTGGCACTCGCCTCTGCAGTCGCGACGACATAATAGGTGGGAATTGCATACCGCGTATGCGGAAGGGAGATCGGCTTCACCGTACAGCCTGACGCCTTCAGGGCCTCGATGCCGCTCTCAATCCGCGCCCTGACCTCCGGATCGAGACCTTCCGCAAAGTATTCCGCAGGCACTCCAATGCGCAGACCCGCAGCGCCTTTGTCGCTCTCCGCAGCGTAATCGGAAACTGGTGCCGGAGAACTGGTCGCGTCGCAAGGATCGTGTCCAGCGATTACGCTCAGCAGTGTCGCTGCGTCGCGCACGTTTCCCGCAAAAGGACCGATGCGGTCAAGAGACGAAGCAAAGGCAATCAGCCCATAGCGCGATACGCGTCCATACGTCGGCAGCACGCCCACCACGCCGCAGAAGCTCGCAGGCTGCCGAATCGAACCGCCTGTATCCGTGCCAAGGCTCGCAACCGCCATATTGGCCGCGACTGCCGCTGCAGACCCGCCGCTCGAGCCGCCCGGAACGCGCTCCGGATCGACAGGGTTGCGCACCGGTCCGTACGCGGAGTTCTCATTCGAAGAACCCATGGCGAACTCATCGCAATTGAGTTTTCCTAGAAGCACCGCCCCGGCAGCCTCAAGCCTCGCAACCGCCGTAGCATCGTAAGGCGGATGATAGCCCTTCAGGATCATCGAACCCGCCGTCGCGGGCGCACCGCGCATCACGAGCACATCCTTGATGCCGATGGGGATTCCCGCGAGCGGACCCAGCGAGTCGCCCTTCGCCGCAGTCGCATCGACTTCGGCTGCTTGCTCAAGTGCGCGTTCTTTGGTCAGGCTGAGAAATACGTTAAGCCTCGGATTAACCTGCTCGATGCGCGCGAAGTGACTGTTGGCAAGGTCCGTTGCCTTGATGCGCCCGGATGCAATTCCCTCGCGCAGATCAGAAAGAGTCTTCGGCTTTTCTACGTAGCTCTCGGCCGTCATGGTTTCGCCTGGCAATGAAGCATTCTCCCTGGTTCTCTATCTTTCAATCACTTTCGGCACCTTGAAAAAGGCCCCGTCGGTCTCTGGAGCTTCAGCCATCACTTCGCTGCGATCGAGCGATGGCAGTACCGCATCCTTACGCAGTGAAGCTTCGCTGCCGGCGCCGGCGAGCTCGCTAACCTGTGCGAGAGGAGTAACGGAACCGGTGTCCAATTCGCTTAACACTGCGACATGGTCAAGAATCGCATTTAAATCCTGAAGCATGCTCCGGGATTCGTCCGGAGTCAGTTCGAGATGGGCCAGTTCGGCCACGCGTTGCACGTCCTCGACGCTCACTTTGACGGTCATTCTTGAAGCATCCTTGTGATCAAACTTGCGTCCGCGCTCGAGATGGGTGTTTGGAACCGCGGCGGCCGATCCTGGTTGAAACTCAAGTATAGCGGCTCCATTCTTCCGCCCCAATTCAGTTCCACTGATACGAACCTGATCGTTCAGAGTGTGCCGTTAATCCACCTTGTGGTGATTGATATAGGCGTCGGAATCGAATTTCTTCGCAGTGGATGCGCCCGACATTGGGCGCACGAGCCCGAAGGTAGGGCGATTGAACCAGGGGCGATCGTGTTTGCCGACGATGGACCAGGCGATGCCGGCATAGCCATTTGGATCGCGGCCGTCGAGTTCGTAACGGTCGTTGAGGGTAACGGCCCACTCATAAGCGCGAGCAGGATCGGGAGCCCAGGTGAGGATCATCTTGGCCCAGTACATGCGCATGTAGTTGTGCATCCAGCCGGTCTGGGTCATTTCGCGCTGGGCGGCGTTCCAGAGGTCGTCGTGAGTTTCGGCGCGCTCCAGTTGCTCGAAGGTGTAGCGATAAGGACGCTCGTCCGCAATGTGTTCGATGAGAGTCTGGCGCGCCCACGGCTCGGCGCATTCCCAGTTGTCGTAGTTCGGGTTGTACTTGACGAAGAGGACGGAGAGCTCACGCCAGGCGATGACCTGCTCAAGAAAGCGGTCGCGTGCGGCTTCGGAGACGTGGCCTTTGGCGAAGGCATCCTCAACGGCGAGGGCGATGGTGAGCGGACCGATGTTGCCAAAGTGGAGCCAGGGCGAGAGACGGCTGGTGCCTTGCAGTTCGGGATGGTTGCGTTTCTCGGGGTAGTCTTTCAGACCGTGGCTGACGAAGTGGTTGAGGTGCCTGAGGGCGGCATGCGTTCCGCCGGTAAAGGTGTCGACGGGCAGAATGGTGCGATCGGGGTTGATGAAGCCTGTAGTGATGTCGCTGGCGAGAGAGTCGGCGATGAGGGACTTCGGCTTGTGCCATGCGTGTTGCGGTTTGCGGCTGTGCGATGCGATGAGGAACCTTGGCAGCGCCGCCTTGAGATGCGGGCGCATGTGCTGCAGCAGGAAGTAGTCGCGTCCGAAAGCGGTTGAGGGCACGACGACATCGGCATCGACGGTCCAATAGGGCAGTTTGAGGCGGCGAGCTAGGACTTTGCGCCAGCGCTCTGGCTCGCGGCAAGGGTTTTCGTCCCCGATGAGCATCGCCGCATCGACTTCTTCGAGGAATTTTTGGAGGGAGTTGTTCGGATAACGGCGGAGGATGAATCCGACTCCGCGTTCTCTGGCGTCTTCTTCGACGTCTCGCAGGCCTTGCTGCATGAAGTGGTAGTGGCGAAGGTTGGCGTTGGGGTAATTGGGGATGACGGAGAAAAAGACTACGACCGGAAGACCGAGAAGATTGGCGGCGTCGATGGCGATGTCGAGGGCGGGATTCTGGTGGATGCGCATGGCGCGCTGCATCCAGTAGACGACGCATTTGCCTTCAGAGCGGGGCGGCCCGTCGCGGCGGACGAGGATGCGCGGGTCGTCCGCGAGTTTCACGAGTTCTTCGGGTTGACTGGGATGTCGAGGCATTCGGACTGTCCGCGGGAGCGGTGTCTTCATTGTCGACGGTGCGGAGGACGGATTGGATCTGGCGGTCAATTCAATTACAAATCTCGGCGAGGATCTTCGATGGGATGAAATTGGCTCCGGTGCTCGAGCGATCCGGCATGCTGTTTAGCCTGACAGGCTGTTTACTGATCAGTACCCTCCCCCCTATAGTTATCTCGGAATAAAATCGCCTATTTCTATGATTTGGCGTCGAAAGTACGCTGCAAAGTCTTCTTATCATTAGCATTGGCCGTTGACGATTTTCCGCAATGCTGAAGGGCCGGAGATATCTCGGCTGAAATTCACTCCAGCGATCTGGGCGAAATAACCGGCAAAAACAGGAGAGGTATTTGATGTTTGCCTTCAGGTAATTGACCGCCCGAAAGGCGAGAGGCTGCTGACAACGAAATGGAAGACAGGTGCATGTCCCAATTCCCAGTTGCCTGGTTTGCATACGAACCCTATGCTTGTCGAGCATCGGTGAAGCTCGGTGGAGAGGTCAATCGAAACGATGAACAAGCGTGAGTTTCTAAAATCTACAGGAGCACTTGCGGCAGGAGGCATGATTTCGCGGTTGGCTCCAGCACAACAGCAACCTGCGCCGCGGGAAAACTGGGCGGGCAACATCACCTACAGCACCGATCATGTGCACAGGCCGACCAATGCGGACGAGGTGCGCGAGGTGGTGAAGAGTTGCAGCAAGCTGCGGGCGCTCGGCTCGCGGCACTCTTTCAACCGCATCGCCGACAGCACGCAAAATCAAGTTTCTCTCGAGTACCTCGGCCAGATCGACACCGATGAGAAGGCCCGCACGGTTACCGTCGGCGCTGGAGTCAAATACGGTCAGCTCGCGCCGGTGATTGACGCGCGCGGTTATGCGCTGCACAACCTTGCGTCTCTGCCCCACATCTCTGTGGCCGGCGCGATCGCCACGGCGACCCACGGCTCAGGCATTCACAATGGCAACCTGTCCACGGCGGTGCGTAGACTCGAGATTGTCACGGCCGACGGGGATCTTATCAACTTGTCGCGCGACAAAGATGGCGACCGGTTCATGGGCGCGGTGGTAGGCCTTGGCGCGGCGGGCGTCGTTACACGCGTCACACTCGACCTACTGCCGACGTACCAAATGGCGCAAACCGTGTATCAGAATCTCAGTTTCGATGAGCTGGCGCATAACTTTGACGCCATCTTCGGCGCCGGGTACAGCGTCAGCCTGTTTACCGACTGGCAGCATCACCAGGCCACGCAGGTATGGATCAAGCGCAAATTGCAACCCGGCGAGAAGCACGAATCGGCTGTGGACTTTTACGGTGCAAAACGTGCAACCGAAAAGTTGCATCCCATCACGGGCCATCCCGCCGAAAGCTGCACCGAGCAGATGGACATTCCCGGACCATGGTACGAACGGCTGCCGCACTTCAAGATGAATTTCACTCCATCAAGCGGACGCGAATTGCAGACCGAGTACCTGGTTCCGCGCGCACATGGATACGAAGCCATCCTGGCTGTTGAAAAGCTGCGCGACCAGATTACGCCGCATCTGTTTGTGACGGAACTGCGCACCATCGCCGGAGACAATCTGTGGATGAGCACCGCATACGAGCGCGATTCGCTCGCTATCCACTTCACATGGAAACCTGAGTGGGACGCGGTCAAGAAGATCCTTCCCCAGGTCGAAGCGCAGCTAAAGTCATTCGCTCCCCGACCGCACTGGGCCAAGCTGTTCACGCTCTCACCTGCGCAGCTGCAGGCGCAATATGCGCGCCTCGGCGACTTCAAGGCGCTGGTGAAGCAGCATGATCCGGGCGGAAAGTTCCGCAATGAGTTTCTGGAGACGAATCTCTACACAACGTAGGAGCGGGCCGGACAGGTGGGCCAGCTCAATGGGGAGGAGGATTCAGTATGAACAAGAAGGCCGGAACAGCTTCTACGGGATCTGGCTCTGCGGAAATGGATTCACCCAGCGAAGGTCTCGGCGACTGGCGCGGGGATATGCTGGCGCGGTTACGCGCCGTGATCAAGCAGGCCGATCCGGAGGTTGTGGAGGAGCGCAAGTGGAAGAAGGCTTCGAACCCGACGGGAGTACCGGTGTGGTCGCATGACGGAATCATCTGCACGGGCGAGACCTATAAGAGTGCCGTGAAGTTGACGTTCGCGAAGGGTGCGTTTCTGGATGATCCGGCGGGTCTGTTCAATTCCAGCCTTGAGGGAAATTTGAGACGGGCGATTGATTTTCGTGAGGGTGACAAAGTGAATGAGAAGGCGTTGAAGGGGCTGATCCGGGCGGCGGTGAAGCTGAATACTTCAAAGGATTGAGATGGCCCGTGCTGCCAAACCAAACAGAAGGCTTCACATGCGTTTGTTCTGGATGCGCTGATGCCCTTGAACCCGGAGGTGCGTCGCATGTTTTCCGGTTTTGCCGTCTATCTGGGCGAACGCATCGTTTGCATGCTGCGCGACCATGCCAAGTCTCCGAGGGACAATGGCGTCTGGCTTGTCTTGTCGGAAAGCACGAATCCGGCTGATCCAGCACTTCGCCGCGAGTTCCCTTCCATCCGCAAGATCGAACTGCTGGGAAACAAGATCGGCCATTGGCTTCTTATTCCGAGTGATGGCCCGAGCTTCGAGATGGAGGCGCTTCATGCGTGCGATCTTCTGCTGCGTCATGACCCTCGCCTCGGGCGCATTCCTAAATCGAGAAAATGATCGATGAGTGGGATACCTTCCGACATCGCAAGAAGCAGATCCCTCGCTACGCTTACCCCATCGCGCACGAGTGCCCGATGGGGCCCCAAGCCGCTCCACGGGATGACAGTGCGCAAAATTGGATTCCTGGCTTGTTGCCGCCTACTTTTCAAGGAGGCCTTTGCCTTTGAGGATGTGGGGCATGAACTTTCTAACGCGGGCTTCGCGGGTTTTGGATTGCTTGGGGGCGGAGAAATGATAGATGTAGGCGCGCTGGCGGCCGGGAGTTAAGGCTTCAAAGGCTTTCTTGAAGTCGGGGAATTCGTCGAGCATGAGTTGGAGCTCTTCCGGGAATTTGAGGTCGGAGGTTTTCTTTAGTTTTACTTTCAGGCCGGACTTCTCGATCTCGATGGCTTCGCGAATGTAGGCCTTCAGAACGGATTTCATCTCCCTGATTTCGCGAACGGAGGTGAACTTGATCCAGCGCGTGGATTGCGAATGCTGACCGGGGCGGGTGAGGACGCCGTGGATATCCTTGAGCAGCGCACCTTTGAAGAAAGCGAATGCGCAGGAGTCTTTCATTGGACCGAGGACGATGACATTTTTTCCCTGGAAGGTGTAGCAGGGTTGACTCCACTTGAAGTCTTCGGTGAGTTCGGAGTCGAGCAGGATGGCGCGCAGCTTCGTCAGCTCCGGCTGCCAGTTTTTGGCGTTGGCGATGAAGGCGTCAACGTTGGGGTTTGTTTTGGGTGCGGTCATCGTTGGTGATTTCAATTTCTGTGTAACAGTTCCCTAGGCATTAGGAAACGCCAAAGCAGATTCTTCGCTAACCACCCCTAAACTGAAATACGTTGGGGCACCGTTCGCTCCTCATGACTCAATCGACAAACCCTCCGAAATCAATCGGTTTGCAAGTGTCATTTTTCGACTGCAACTTGCTCCCGGAGCAAGTGAGGCTGCTCAGAATGACACAGCTAACCATTGAATCAATCAAGGTTACGTTCTCCTGCTCACGCCGTCTGGCTGGCCTGGTGTGCAGGGCGGCCTGCTGTCCTTCGCTGGCTGGAGAGAGGATGCCGATGGTGCGGCTTGGAGGACGGAGCGCCCACGATGCGACCAGGAGGCCGGCGATGGCGAGAGGGGCGATGATGTGAAATCCGTAAGCGCCGTAGCCGCCGACCCAGGCGCAGGATGCTGCAGCGCCGGTGAGGTCGAAGAAGATGCCGGCGTAGGCCCATTCCTTGAGGCGGGGATAACCGCGGCACGAGGATGGCGATGGCTCCGAGCACCTTCCAGATGCCGAGGATGGCGAAGAAGTACATTGGGTAGCCGAGCTCGGGGACGACTCCGTGGGGGTTGGCGCGGTATTGCGCGAGCTGCGCGACACCGCCGGTCATAAAAAACGCTACCAGTATGGTCGTAGTCCAATAGACGATGGATTTTGTTTTCGCGGTCATTGCAAACCTCCGACGACGTTCTCGAGTTTGTTGATGAAGCTGGTCCAGCCGTATTTTGCACCTTTGTAGTTCGCGCCTTCTTCGGACGGGAAGCCGGATTGCTCCATGCGCAGGCGCGTGCCGCGCTCGGTGGCTGTCAACGTCCAGGTGACGACGGTCTCCAGGCCCATGGAAGTCCAGCCGTAGGAGAGACGCGAGGGCGGTTCGACCGCCAGGACTTCGCGAATCGATGATGCCGTTCCAGCCGGGGACAGGCGTGGAGCGGAATTGGAAGCGGTGGCCGACGACGGGCTGGAAATCATTTTGCATCAGCCACTCTCCGATGAGCCGGCCTTCCGTGAGTGCGCGCCAGATTTTTTCAGGGGGATGGGGCATCTCGCGTTCGATGACGAGAGTGCGGGACGTGGCGGTGTCGGTCATTGGTCCATCCTTTGCAGAAGATTTTCGAGTCGGTCGAAGCGGTCGCGCCAGAAGGCGCCGTATTGGTCGAGCCACTCGACCATAGGCGCGAGGGCATCGGGTTGAGCGCTGTAGTGGGTTTCGCGTCCGTCGCGGCGATGGCGAACCAGCTTGGCCCGCTTGAGGACGGTGAGGTGCTTGGAGACGGCGGGCTGCGAAATACGCGCATAGCTGGTGAGGGCGTGGACGGTCTGTTCGCCGTGGCGGGTCAGCTGCTCGAAGATGGCCCTGCGGGTGGATCGGCGAGAGCGCGGAACACGGGATTGGGTTGGAGCGACTTCACAGGAAAACCATAACCATTTGGTTATGGTTTGTCAAGAGAAGCTATCAAACTTTTTTGAGGAAAGGAAAGGCCGCCCGAGGGCGGCCTTTTGCAGTGGAGGTGGGAAGCGTGATCTTGTTTACCAGCGGCCCCAGGCGCGGGTCATGTAGTCGGAGAGGGTCATGCCGATGAGGACGAGGAAGGTGAAGACGCCTGCGCCGACGGTGAGCTTGGTGAGCTTGGTGGAGTATTTGACGTGCATGAAGAAGAGCACGACGAGGATCATTTTGAGTGCGGCGATGGCGAGAGCGACGATGGGGTTGAAGACGCCCATTTCAACATAGGAGGCAGCCACGGTGGTGGCGGTGAGCACCAGCAGGGCGCAGACGATCGTCAGGTAGATCATGGGGCTGACGATGTGGTGTTCGTGCTCGTGGACTTCCGGCTTATCGTGTTCTTCGGTCATGGCGTTGATCCTTGTTGATCCTTATTGATGCCTGCTGATGAGGTAGAGCAGCGGGAAGAGGTAGATCCAGATGATGTCGACGAAGTGCCAGTAGAGGCCGAAGTTTTCGACGAAAGTGACGTGGCCGGTGGTGTATGCACCGGCTTGCGCTCGGAAGATCATGAATCCCAGAATGGCGATGCCGATGATCATGTGCAAAGCGTGCATGCCGGTCATGGCGAAGTAGAGGAAGAAGTAGATCTCGGTGTGGCGCGCCATGTCGAGGGGCAGCGGCTTGTCGTGGTACTCCTTGAAGACCTCGGGATCGGACGCGGGGTCGAGGAAGGTTTTGAGGCTGTAGTGGAAGCCGGGGATGTGGTGCTTGGCGTACTTCTCGTGGTACTCGATGCCCTTGATGCCGAGGAAGACGAGCCCGAGGATGAAGGTGATGACGAGGCAGAGGACGAGGGTGCCCTTTTTGCGCATCTCGGCGGACCAGACGCCCATGGCCATGGTGAAGCTGGAGGTGATGAGGACGGCGGTGTTGGCGGTGCCCCATCCGATCTGCAGCTGGTGAGAGGCCTCGACGAAGGCGGGATAGTACCAGTTGCGATAGATCAGGTAGGCGGTAAAGAGGCCGCCGAAGAACATGATTTCGGTGAGCAGGAAGAGCCACATGGCGAAGTTGGTGGCATCGCTCTGCTGCGCGTAGGTTTCGAAGTGGTGGCGCTGGTAAGGGAGGTGCTCGTGGTGAGCACCTTCGGCGGCGCCGTGCACGACTACTTGACTATCCGACACTGGCTACTTTCTCCTTCTGGCCTTCGAGCCACTCGTAGTCGTACGCTTCGTGGTCCATGATCGGAATTGCGGGGAAATTCTCAGTAAGCGGCGGGGACTGCACCTGCCACTCGAGGCCGGTGGCCTGCCACGGATTTTCGCCTGCGATTTCGCCGTAGCGGAGCGACCAGGTGAGATACAGAATCGGCAAGAGATAGCCGACGCCGAGGATGGACGCGCCGGCGGTCGAGAAGACGTTCAGAATCTGGAATTCCGGCGGATAGCTTGCGTAGCGCCGGGGCATGCCGAGGGTTCCGAGAATGAATTGCGGGAAGAAAGTGAAGTTGAAACCGATGAAAGTGACGACGGCGGCGAGCTGGGAGATCTTCTCCGGATACATGCGGCCGGTCATCTTGGGCCACCAGAAGTGGATGCCCGCAAGGAAGGCCATCAACATGCCGCCGACCATGACGAAGTGGAAGTGGGCGACGATGAAGTAGGTCTCGGTGAGATGGATGTCGGTGCCGGAGGTTCCGAGGAAGACGCCGGTGAGTCCGCCGATGGTGAACAGGCCCATGAAGCCGAAGGTGTAGAGCATGGGCGTTTCAAAGGTGATGGAGCCCTTGTAGAGGGTGAAGGCCCAGTTGAAGATCTTGATGGCGGAGGGCACCGCTACGAGCATGGTAAGGAGCGAGAACACCAGCATGGAGTAGTTGCTGATGCCCATGATGAACATGTGGTGGGCCCAGACGAAGAAGCCGAAGACGGCGATGGCGACCGAAGAGAAGGCGACGGCGGTGTATCCGAAGACGCGCTTGCGGCTGAAGGTGGAGATGGTCTCAGAGATCACGCCCATGCCGGGAAGAATCATGATGTAGACGGCAGGGTGCGAGTAGAACCAGAAGAGGTGCTGAAAGAGGAGCGGGTCGCCGCCCTTGGTGGGGTCGAAGACGCCGATGCCGGCGACGCGCTCAAGCGCGACAAGAACGAGGGCGATGGCGAGGACCGGGGTGCCGAGGACCATGAGGATGCTGGCGGCATAGTGGGACCAGACGAAGAGCGGCATGCGGAACCACGTCATGCCCGGGCAGCGCATTTTGTGGATGGTGACGATGAAGTTGAGTCCGGTAAAGATGGAACTGAACCCTGCGATGAAGATGCCGACGCCTGTGGTGAGGACGTTGGTATTGAGGTAGTGGGTGGAAAGTGGAGTGGTGAATGTCCATCCGGTATCGACGCCGCCCGAGATCATGGCATACAGAATGATGCAGCCTGCACCCATGTAGAGGTACCAGCTAAGCAGGTTGATCTTCGGCAGGGCCAAATCCTTGGCACCGATCATCATGGGGATGAAGAAATTCCCCAGTGTTGCGGGCACGGACGGCACGAGAAACAGGAAGATCATGATGATGCCGTGCATGGTGAACACCTTGTTATAGGTATCCGTGGCCATGAGGTCTGACTGCGGCGTGAGCAACTCAAGGCGGATGAGTCCGGCCAGCGCTCCTCCGATGAAGAAGAAGAACGTGATCGAGATGAGGTAGAGAATTGCGATCCGCTTGTGGTCGCCGGTCAGCAGCCAGCTCAGGATGCCTTTTTCCTTCGAGATGAAGTTCATTCTGCGGAATGCGCGCGGTCGACTGATCGGGAAGACTGACGATTGTGCTGGTACTCATTGCTTCACCATCCCCTGCCCGGCGGGCTTTTGACCGGCGGGCGTTGTCCTGCCTTCACTTTCCGGCAGCAGAGTTGTTGTTGTAGTGGTCTGCTGAACGCGGTAATCGGAGTTAAGAGTTTTGAGGTACTCAACCAGCGAGATGACGCCATCTTCGCTGATCTGGCCCTGATAGGTCGGCATGATGGGTGCATACCCTTCGGTGATGTGCTGCGAGGGATTCAGGATCGCGTCGCGCAGGTACGCTTCATCGACGATCGTGCTCTGGCCGTTGGCGAGTGTGAGCTTGGAGCCGTAGACGTTGGCCAGACTCGGTCCGCGGGCGTCGGGACGGCCGTTGTGGCAGGCGGCGCAACTGAGACTTGCGAAGAGGCGTTCGCCGTTCTGGGCGAGCGACGCGCCGCTGGCGGAGCCGGCCAGCCATTTCTTGAAATCGTCGGGCGTCATCACGGTTACTTCACCGATCATGTGGGAGTGGTCGGTGCCGCAGTACTGGGTGCAGAAGAGGTGATAGGTGCCGGGCGTGGTGGCCTCGAACCAGACGGTCGTATAGCGGCCGGGGATGGCTTCGCGCTTCACACGGAAGGCGGGAATGGAGAAGCTGTGGAAGACATCCTGCGAGATGATCGTGAGCTGGACGGCGCGGCCGGTAGGAACATGGAGCGCATTGATTTCGTGCTGACCGCCGGGGTGTTCTGCTTTCCACATCCATTGCTTGCCGACGATGTAGATGTTCATGGCATTGGCAGGCGGGGTGTAAACGCGGAAGTAGATGAGGGCGCCCCAGACGAACATGATGAGGAAGAGGCCGAGCGGAATGATGGTCCACGTAGCTTCGAGCATGGTGGAGCCTTCGATCTGCACTGCGACCGGATGGCGCTTTTTGCTGTACATGATCGAGAAGCCGACGACGAGCAGAATGACGATTGTCATGCCGATCATGCTGACCAAGACCATGAAGAAGTACAGGGCATCCATCTGCGGGGCAATCTTCGACGCCTCCGGCGGATAGAGCTGGAAGTTCGTCAACCAGTGGATGAGAAACTGCCAGAGAACTTGGCTTATGTGAGACATTCCGTTATCCGTTCACCTTTGTTCCTGAAGCGAGTTGGTCATGGGCCTGCCGGTAATCGCGGCGGAACATGATCCACATAAAACCGCCCAGCAGTATTACAGTCATGGCACCGCCGAGCTGCACGACGCGTGCAACGATGAGCGAGTGCTTATTGGTCTGCGGGTCATAGTGGTAGCAGTAGGTAAGGATGTTGTCGACGGGCGAGCCGACGTGGTTGTTGGAGGCTTCGACGAGTCCGAGGCGGAGATCCTTGGGCGAGTATTCGACGCCCATGTAGTACTGGGCGAGCTTGCCCTGTGCGGTAACGATCTGGATGGCGCTGGCATGGGCGAACTGGGTGAGCTTGCCATCAGGACCGGGGATCTTGACGTAGCCAAAACCCACGGCCTTGGTGAGTGCGTCGATATTGGGCTGGGTGCCGGTCATGAAGTGCCAGCCGTTCGCTGTTTCAGGATGGCCGTAGCGCTTGAGGTAGCTGGCCTTCTTGGCGGCGGCCAGATCGGTTCCCTCCGTGGGATCGATGCTGACGACGATCACGTTGAAGTCGCGGCCTGGGATTTCGTCGACCATGGTAAGGGCGCTGGTGAGGCCGTTGAGTTCTTCCGAACACAGCATGGGGCACTGGTAGTAAACGAGTGCGAGGATGGCGGGCTTTTTGCCGAAGTAGCTGGCGAGCTGAACCTGCTTGCCGGTGTCGTCAGTAAAGGTGAGGTCGAGCGGAATCTGCTCGTTGAGATGCTGCGCGATGCCGACGCCTTTCAGAACCGAGGGCTGGGTATTGGCCGGGCCTTCGTCTTTGTTGCCATAGCTGGATACCTGCGCCACCAGAGATGGAGTCAGCGCGGCGAGGCACAGCGCGAGCATGGCTGTCTTCCAGCTTCGCTGCGTCATCCTCATCACACTTTTACTGGTTTGCATGCTGCTAATCACCTTCTGCGGTTTACTGCTTGCGTTGCTCTTCTTCGGCCTTTTGTGCGGCCACCTGATCCTGTTCGTAGCCGGTGCGCGCGAAACCGCTGGTGAGCGGCACCGTGATGGTAGGTTTGTGGTCACCTGCCAGCAGCGGCGCCTGTTGGACAGGCGGGCTACGGGCAGACCTTTCTGGGCAATCAACTGCATGGCCCGTTCGATCGGAATCCTTACTTTGCCCTGGGACTGGTCAATCCAGGTGTAGTTATCGAGCAAGAGGTCTTCGCGCTGGTGCAGGTCGGCTACGTCCTGGTTGCCGTCGTCAGTCTGCACGCGCGGAGTCGGGAAATTCCTGGTGATCTCGGCGACCTTGTTCTGCATTTCCGGATTGGAGGGCAGGTTGCCGAGTTCGCGAATCTCCGCGGTCTTGGTCCACTTGCTGTTGGGACCATCTTCCTTATTCATGTGTGCGTTGATCAGCTTGCCCATGCCATAGGTGACGATGCCGCAGACTCCGACAAAAATGGCGAGCGAGGTGAGAAAGACGATAATGCCCGTGACCCTGACGTCGGTCTGCTCATAGCCTGCGGATGCGTCGATCTCACTGGGGCCATGCGAGCCCAGCATTTTGTTCTCGTCGGGTTCGTTGTGATCAAGCGTGGACATGTTCAGGCTCCAGAATCTCTGCGACGTGCGGATCGTTGGTCTGCACCAGCGCGCGTGCCTTCAATTGCGTGCTGTAGTAGGCAACCCAGACAGACAGCATGGCGATGGGGACGGCGATGTACTCGAGCATGCCCCAGCTGAAGTGCAGGTTGCGAGCTGCATCCTTATAGTTGGGCTCGATGAGCCACCAGAGATCGAATGCCTTGGCGAAGATCATCCACTGGCAAATGCGAATGAGGCGCTTCTTGTTGCGCTTGATATCGCGCGAGAGGAGCAGCGAGAACGGGATCACCCAATGGAAGATGAAGTCGAGGGTGATGACGATGCCCCACTGGCCGCGAATGCGATCGAGGTACCAGTTGATCTCTTCAGGAAGATTGCCGGACCAGATGATGAGGAACTGGCCGAAGGCGAGGTAGATATTCAGCATGACAAAGGCGAAGGTGAACTTGCCGAGGTCGTGCTGCTCGGTAGGGCGCAGAACTGTTTTGAATGGCTCCGCCTTGGACAGATAGAGAGACGTCATGATGGCGAGGGCGAGAACCTGGTAGCCCTGGCCGACGAGGAATAGCAGGCCATAAACCGAGGAGAACCAGGTCACATCCATGGCCATCACCCAGTAGATGACCGCCGCGGTCATGGTGAGGGAGTAAACCACGATGCCGGGTCCGCTGACGTTTTCGAGCTTCTTGATCCAGCGCGGGGTGGTGTCGGGACTTTCAAGGTCGCGCTGCAGGCCCCAGGAATTCAGGCGCCACATGTAGAACGCCCAGATGGCGAAGCAAATAAGGAGAACCACCACGTAGGTGGTGGGATTGAGCATGGGGCGTTTGAAGTTAAGGCAGTGCCTCTGAACTTCAGTGATCAAGCCGGACTTCCAAGCGGCATCGGTGTCGCTGACGGTGGTGTAATGCGCCCACTGGTAGAGGTTCTTCATGAAGAAGACGGAGCCAACCCAGTAGACGAAGATGAGGGGCAGCGTGCGCGACATGGCTTCGAGGGGACGGCGAAGGAGCAAGCCCCACTTGCCGCCGGAGCAATACTGCACCATCAGAAGCGCGAGGCCGCCGACGCAGAAGCCGAAGGTCAGTGTGAGTCCGAGCATGTAAGCGCGGAACAGATGCTCCCAGCCGAGCTGATCCTGAGCCTGACCGAGAATTGCAAGAATTACGGCGGCGACAGCAGCTACCGCTGCGACGATGAGCGCACGTGTCCGCCAGGCATCGACGAACGCAGGCGCGCTGAGATCGGCGGGAAGCGTTTTAGCGTGTGAAGCACCGTGTGTATCGTGAGCCATTGAACTCAATCCTTACTTCTTCACGGCCGCGGGAGCCGTTTTGCTTACTGGAATTTCAATCTTGGGATCAGGCGGGTTGGCTGGAGCCATGCCCGGGGTTCCCTCTGACTTGATGGGCGGATAAGCCTGAACGGCGGTTGCGGGCAGCGTCCAAGGCTGCGCGTAATCGGGATGACCTTCCTCGGTAGCCAGATCCTTGAGGCTCCGCACCTGGACGCCTGCCGGGACATCGGACGCGGAGGCGGCCTGGCTTAACTGGAGCGCGCGGATGTAGGCGGCGACGGCCCAGCGGTCTTCCGGCGCGAGTTGCGCGGAGTAGTCGGGCATGGCGCCGTAGCCGTGGGTCATCACGTAGAAATAATGTGAAATGGGCTGCGCCCGGCGAACCTGGTCGTGAAGGTTGGCGGCGGGTTTGTAGCCACGCTGCACAATTTCGCCGAGACCGTTGCCAACGCGCGAGTGGCAGGGAGTGCAGTAGATGTTGAAGCGCTCCTGCCCGCGCTCGAGGACCTGCATGGTGACTGGAAACGGCATCGTGTTCTGCTCTTCGCGGTAGCCGTTGGCGCCCTGGATAACGCCGGTGTAGAAGTAGCTGTCTTCATCGAGCTGACCACGGGCGACGGTGTTGACGACCTGAGGACGCGCGCCGCGATGATCGGCGAAGAAGTCGGAACCGCGCTGCGGGATGATCTTGGGCTGATTTTGCATATCCTGGCGGCAGCCGGCGAGGAGCACGATTGCGGTAAGGCAGGCGAACGTCAGTGGTTTCCCACCCGTGCGTAAAAAACGCTCATGGATTGGGCACCCGGTTTTATTCGCTGCGACATCGCTCTTAGTTGTATGGAGGGTTTGCATTTAGTACTCCACCTCCACTACGGAAACAGGGTCCAGGGTCTCGAGGTATTTTTTCGAGTCGACGAGATCGAACTTCGGGTCGAGGGCTTCGAGACAGAGGAAGAACTTGTCAGTGGTGGCGCCGTTGCGGAAGTTGGGCGCGTTGAAGAGCGGGTGGTAGAGCTGCGGCAGGCCGTTCAATGCGAGCATCCCGAAAGCGGCGGAGAGACCGGCCCAGAGAATCGTCCATTCATACGCGGGGACAACGAAGGCGGGCCACGAGTAAGTGGGACGGCCGGCGATGTTCAGCGGATAAGCGACGACCGAGATCCATGTCTCCATGGAGAACATGGCAGCGAGACCCATCAGGCCGCCGATAAGGGTAACGAGCGGGACGCGATTGCGATGGAAGCCGATGGCTTCCGCCGCTTCTTCCACCGGATAGGGGGTGTAGCAATCCATGCGGCGCCATCCGTCTTCGCGCGCCTGGCGCACGGCGCGGACGAGATCGCCCGGGGTATCGAATTCGGCCAGCAGGCCGTATGTTCCTTCGCGTGAGGGCATTCTAGTCTCCTCCTCCCGCCGTCACTTTTGGCTTGATTTTGGCCTGAGGCAGAATCATGCGAATTTCATTCATGGGAATCATGGGAAGGAAACGGACAAACAACAGGAACAGCGTGGTGAACAGTCCCAGTGTTCCGATGAAGGTCATGTAGTCCCACTTGGTGGCGCGGTAGGTGCCCCACGACGAGGGGAGGAAGTCGCGATAGAGGCTGGTGACGACGATGACGAAGCGCTCGAACCACATGCCCGTATTGACGACGATGGAGATGAAGAACATGAAGCTGATGTTGGTCCTGAGCTTGCGCGACCAAAGCGTGGTGAGCGGAATGGCGAGGTTGCAGGTGATGAGCACCCAGTAGGACCAGCCCATGGGACCGAAGGCGCGGTTCCAGAACATGAAGGCTTCCCAGTGGGAGGCGGAGTACCAGGCCATGAAGGCTTCCATGCCGTAGCCGTAGGCCACGATGAAGCCGGTGGCGAGCATGACCTTGCCCATGTTGTCGATGTGGCGCTCGGTGACGAGTTGCTCAAGGTGGTAGAACTTGCGCAGCGGAATGGCCAGGGTGAGCACCATGGCGAATCCGGAGTAGATGGCGCCGGCGACGAAGTAGGGCGGGAAGATGGTGGTGTGCCATCCGGGCAGGACCGCGACCGCGAAGTCAAAGCTGATGACGGTGTGAACGGAGAGCACCAGCGGCGTTGCGAGGCCGGCGAGCAGGAGAGATGCGGTTTCGTAACGCATCCAGTGGCGGATGGAACCGCGCCAGCCCCAGGAGAGCATTCCGTAGATGTACTGGCCAACCTTGCTATGGGAGCGGTCGCGGAAGGTCCCGAAGTCGGGGATCATTCCGATGTACCAGAAGACGACGGAGATGGTGGCGTAGGTCGAGACCGCGAAGACGTCCCAGAGGAGCGGGCGAGCGGAACTGCGGCCAGACGTTCATGGTGAGCGGGATGGGGAAAAGCCAGTATCCGAGCCAGGGACGGCCGACGTGAATGCAGGGGGAACATGCCGGCGCAGACGACGGCGAAGATGGTCATGGCCTCAGCGAAGCGGCTGATGGAGTTGCGCCAGGTTTGCTTGAAGAGCAGGAGAATGGCGGAGATGAGGGTGCCGGCGTGGCCGATACCGATCCACCAGACGAAGTTGATGATGGCGAAGCCCCAGGCGACGGGCTGGGTGATGGCCCAGATGCCGACGCCTTTGAGGAAGAGCCAGGTGACGGCAACGAGCAGCATGGTGGCACCCGCGCCGGCGATGCCGAAGAAGGCAAGCCAGCCGAGCGGGCGTGTGCGGGGTAAGCACGATGCTCGATATCTTCTCGGTAACCGACTTGAAGGTCTCACCCAGGCCTACGACACGGAATTCTCCGGTCTTCGGATCGATGCCAGGGTCGCCTCGTTTGATTTCACTGGTCGCCATCGTGACTTCAACCCTTTTCCGGTGTGTGTTCAACCGGATTCTGTTCGAGTTCAGGATTAAAATTCAAAACTTCCGCGAGGTAGCGGGTGCGGGGACGCGTGTTCTGGTCTGCAATGACCTGATACATGCGCTTGTCTTCGTTGAGCTTCGCAACCTTGCTGGTCTTGTCGTTCAAGTTGCCGAAGATGATTGCCGATGCGGGGCAGGCCTGCTGACAGGCGGTAACAATGTCGCCGTCGCGGATGCCTCGGTTCTCCTTGTCGGCCGTAATCTTGGCTTCGTTGATGCGCTGGACGCAGTAGCTGCACTTCTCCATGACGCCGCGCGAACGGACCGAGACGTCGGGGTTGCGCATGAGCTTGAGGCTTTCGGTCTCGTAGTCGGAGTAGAGGAGGAAGTTGAAGCGGCGCACCTTGTAGGGGCAGTTGTTGGAGCAGTAGCGAGTGCCCACGCAGCGGTTGTAGACCATGGTGTTGAGGCCTTCGGGCGTGTGCACCGTGGCGCCGACGGGGCAGACCTGTTCGCAGGGCGCGTTTTCGCAGTGCTGGCAGGTCATGGGCTGGAAGTGGGCGCGGGGTGCGGCGAGATCGCCTTCGAAGTAAGTGTCGATGCGGAGCCACTGCATGTCGCGGCCGATGCGCACCTGCTGCTTGCCCACGACGGGAATATTGTTCTCGGCATAGCAGGCAACGATGCAGGCGTTGCAGCCCACGCAGCTGTTCATGTCAATGGACATGCCCCACTTGTTGCCGTTGTACTGCCAGTTGGGGAAGAGCGAGGTGTCGTATTCAGGTGTGTCGCGGCCTTCGCCTTCATGAGCGAAGTTGGGGTTGGCCTTGAAGTCCTCAAGAGTGGCGTAGCGAATGATGCCGCGGGGGCCGAGGGCTTCGACGCCTTCGAGCGAGTTGTTTTGATTGCCGTGATCGGTGAGATTCTTGCCGCGATGATCCTGATAGTGGCTCTTGGTGATGGCGACGCCCCACTTGCCATCGACTTTCTTGATGGAGCCGGTTGCGTACATGGGAGCCGCGGTGGTGCGAACCAGGAAGGCATTGAATCCTGCGCCTGACCCGACGCGGCCGGCGAATTCGCGGCCGTAGCCAAGGTAGAGCGTGACCGAGTTGTCGGGATGACCGGGAGCGACGATGGCGGGAGCTTTAACTTTGCCGCCGCCGGCGCTGATTTCGACGATGTCGTCTTCTTCGAGTCCGAGCTTCTCAAGCGTTGCGCCGGACATGATGGCGGCGTTATCCCAGCTAAGGTTGGTGACGGGCTTGGGAAGTTCCTGCAGCCAGCCGACGTTGGAGTAGCGGCCGTCGTAGATATTGGGGTCGGGACGGAAGATGATTTCGAGCTGATCTTTGGGATTGGGCGCGGGAACCTTGGCGGCCTCGGACTTTGCTGCGCCACCGCTTTTGTAACGCGGTGTCGTCGATCCAACCGGCATGCAGAACCTTGCGCCAGCCGGTCTCGAAATCGCCCTTGATGTTGTCTTTCTGCGTGACGCGAACGGCTTCGTAGGCGCTGATTTCGGGATTGTCGAGCAGAGTCTGGAAGACGTCGTGCGCGCTCTTGCCGCCGTAGAGCGGATCGATCATGGGCTGCACAACGGAGACGGTGCCGTCGTAGGCGCGAGCATCGGACCACGACTCAAGGTAGTGGGCCGCAGGGATGTGCCAGTGCGATAGGTGGCCGGTCTCGTCGTAGTGCGAGCCGAGATGCGCGACGACCTGGGCCTTGGTGAAGGCGTCGGAGAAGCCGAGGTCTACGGGAGCGGAATAGACGGGGTTGGAGTTGAGAATGACGAGCCAATCGACTTTGCCGGCATTGAGAGCTGCGATGAGATTTTTGAAATCGGCGTTCTGATCGCTGGGCAGCGGTATTGCCGGCTCGGAGAGACGGTGACGGTCTTGCCGACATTGCCGAGCGCCTGGTTGATTGCGAGTGCAAGAGCGGCGACGGACTCGTCCTGATACAGGCCGGGGATGACGGCGCTTTTGCCGTTGCTGGCTTTGAGGTCCTTTGCGAGGGCGGTGAGAAACTTGGTTTGCTCGTCGGTCCAGCTGTACTGCGGAGCGGACGCACCGGATGCTCCGACGGCTGCGGCAAGCGCGGCGGCAAATGCGGGAATTTCACTGGCGCGCAGGCCGAGGCGATGCTCGGCTTTCATGCCGGTGGTGGTCGGCGTGCTCTCAATGGTGTAGAGCCGGTTCATGCCATTGGCGGGATCTTTGCGGCGCTTGGCATAGTCGGCCAACGAGCTTGTGGAAGCCGGGATACGATGCGCTGGAGAGAAAATCCGCGTCGAGCGAAACGATCACGTCGGCAGTGCTGAGGTCGTACTGAACGTTGTAGCCCTTGGCGAGAAATGTGCCGGCGATGGCGGGATCGTACTGCACGAGCGTCGCCTTGGGGTATGCGGCCTGCACGGCCTTCCACTGGCGGGCGAGCGTGGGCGAGGTGATGGTCGCCGAGAGGAAGTAGATGCCGGTACCGTCTTTGGTGCTGACTACCTTGTCGCGGAGCGCAACGGCGAACTCTGCCCAGTCGCGGCCTTCGCCTTCGTAGGTCACATGCTGCGAGCGATCGGGATCGTAGAGGTCAAGCAGGGTGCCCTGCGAGAAGACATCGGAGGATCCGTGGTTATACGCGTGATCGGGATTGCCGTCGACTTTGATGGGGCGGAACTGGTCGCTCTTGACGAGCAGTGGGACGGCGCCGGTGGGCAGTGGGTTTGCCGTTGCGAAGTACATCGGCTTGCCGAGAATGAGATCTTCAGGCGCCTTGACGTAGGGATAGATGGGCTCATCGGGCTGCTTGGTGCAACCGGCCAGGCCGGCGAGGGCCATGGAGGCACCCATGATCTTGAGGAAGCCGCGGCGCGATACGGGATCGACCCACTCCTGCGCCGCGCTGGGAAATTCTTTTTCGACGGCTGCCTGAAATTCGGGTGTGTTCTCGAGTTCATCAACAGAGCGCCAGAACTGCTTTCCCGATGTGCCCTTGAGCTTGGCGCGCACCTGCTGCAATGTCATCGGCGCTTCGTTTTCAGCAAGGTTGGCCTTGCTTTTTTCAATCTCCACGGTGTTCCCCGTATTGTTCGTTCCTGCGTTCATCGGTTCGCTGCTCATCGGTGGCAAACCTCGCAGCTGCTCAGTTCGTTCGGAGGGCGAATGCGGTATTGCTTCAAGAGGAAGTGGCCCAACTGATCCTGGCTGGTGAATTTCTCGTAGTGAAGTGTTGCCGGAACGACGCCGGCTGGAGCGTCGCTGGCCTGGCCATTTGCGGGCGCGTTCGGCATTTGCAAGCGCGGCCATCTGCGGACCTTCGCCGGAGGGATCCTTCGTTGTGCAGTTGACGCTTTGCGCGGTCGGCGTACCGGTTTGAACGTCTGTCGTAGAGCACCAAACCGGCCGGTCGTCGGCGGGAGCTTCCCATGCCATGTTGTAAATCTGGCCGGTGGGGCGGAGATTCTTGGCCGGATTACGATGGCAGTTAAGGCACCACTCCATCTGCAGGGTGTTCTGCGCATACATCAGCGGCATCTGGTCGACGCGGCCGTGACAACTTGCGCATCCGATGCCCTTATTGACGTGAATAGAGTGATTGAAAAAGACGTAGTCGGGAAGGTCGTGCACCTTGATCCATGGCAGCGACTGACCGGTGGCCCAGCTATCGCGCACGGGCTGCAGCAGCGCGGCGTTGGTCCAGATCTGCGCATGGCAGTTCATGCAGGTCTTGGTGGGAGGAATGCCGGCATAGCTGGATTTCTCAACCGTGGTGTGGCAGTACTGGCACTGAAGGCCCAATCCCATCACGTGATGTTTGTGGCTGAAGGGTACCGGCTGTTCCGGTCGCTGGCCTTGTCGAGTAACCCAGGGCGAACGCTGCAACTGATCCAGCGTTACACCGAGTGCAATCACAATCAGACCCGTCAGCACCAGGCTTGCTCGAGCCAAAGCATTGGAGCTGCGGTCAAATATCTGCGCCATGAATGCTTTCCTGCTTGTTGTTCGTTGTCCAGTCGTTGGTGCAGCACGCTGTGCCGAGAGTCACACAGGTTGTGGTTAGATTTCGATTTCGGACAAAATCCACCTGGAAGGCGGACGACCCCGAAAATTCAATATAGCAGCCGAAGCCCTATCTGCAACGCCTTCAACAGTTGAGAGAACAAAAAATGTTTATGCTGCCCAAGTTTTTGTTATCTCTTGAAAATGGAAAACGCCTCGAATTGAGGAATACAAGGAAAAATCCATGTATTAACGAAGAGGGCACGTCCCAAGAAATGGGATGATCTTCGACGGATTTTGCCTTGCAGTTCAGTAGCGCCACGATTTTGTGTCGGCGTTCGCCGGCGCAGTCGCGAGCATGTGCTCGATCATCTTCGGCAGTACGCGCTGGGTCCAATCAGCATTGTTCTGCTGCATGGTGTATTCGGATGGGCCGCCTGTGTAACAGTGCGGCATGCCGGGGCCGTATTGGAATGTGGCGTCGGAATGCGGGTCGCGTGTTTCCTGAAGTTGCTTGTCGAGGAGGTGAACGGCGTTGTTGAGGAAATAGGTATCGCCATCGCCGACGGCGATGTGCAGCTTGCCTTCAAGCTTCGGACCGAGCGTGGGCCAGTCGCGCTTGAGAATTGCGGTCAGGTCGTAATGATCGTGCCAATACGCGAGAACTTTTTTGTCGATGGCGCCGGTGAGGGGATCGATGATCTCGGCGGGATAGCCGTCGTCGCCGGCGGGGGAAAACACTGCCTGCCAGATGTCCCACTGCTCGGTGGAGCGGCCGTGGGTGCCAAGGACATATTCAAAGGCGAACTCGGGGCCGGTTTCTCCGATGATGCTGCCGTCGGGCTTGCGATCGGCGGGGATCGGCACCTGGCCGAAGTCGCCCTTGCGGACAAATGCATTGGCGTCGTCGTAGAGATTGATGTTCTGGTAGGCGTGGAAATCTACGGGATCAGGACAGGCAACGTACGCGCCGTTGTAGAAGTCGGGATAGAAGACTTGCGTGGCGAGCGCTTCCCAACCGCCGGTGGATCCGCCGTATGTGGCGCGCGCCCAGCCCTGGCCGATGCCGCGATATTTTTTCTCGATTGAAGGAATGAGTTCATCGTTGATGGCGGAGCCGTAGGGGCCGACGTTGGCGGAGTCGACATCGTAGGAGTCGTCGTAGTAGGGATTCGCGTTCTGCACGTAGATGAGGATCACGCGCGGGAGGCGGCCATTGGTCCAGTCCTGGAAGAGGCGATAGCCATTCTCGAGACGGCGGAAGTTGGGCGATTTGGGATCGGGCGGCGTGGCTGTGAACTGTGCGGGGCCGATGCCGGGATGGAAGTGATCCTGATAGACGATGACGGGATATTTTGCGTCGGGGTGCTCGTCGAATCCGTCGGGAAGCAGGATCCACGCGCCGAGATAGACGTCGCGGCCCCAGAAGGTGCTGAGTTTTTCGCTGCGGAAGCGTTCGAACTTCAGCCATTTTGCGGTGGGTTGTTGTTGCGCGATGACCATCGGGTCTTGCGGTGTTCCTTCGATGGGCGGGATGACCTGGTCGAGGGTGAGCGTGATGGGAGTTTTCGATTTTGGATCGAAGTGGATCTTCTGCGGCTTGTTGTAAGGGTTGCCGGGCTTGGCGTTCCAGTGCTGTCCTTCGCCTTTGTCGGGCGGGAGCCATACGGTTTTGCCGGAGGCGAGATGGAACTGCTCATAAACGTTGAAGACGGCCTGGACGTAGTAGTCGCCGGCGTCGATGTCGGCGAGCGAGCGGCGCGGGTAGCCGAAGGTCTTCGCGTCGATGATGAGAGGGGTGCCGGGCGCGAGGTTTTCCGCATCCACGCCGAAGCCTTCGGCGGAATCGTAGGTCTCGCGGAGTTGCATGCGCGGCTCGGGCTTATCGGTTTTTGCGAAGACGAGGATGAGGTGGCCGGTGAGCGGCTTTGTGGCGGGAACGGTGACTTCGATTCGTTGCGCGGAGCAGAGGGATGCGGCGGCGAAAAGAAACAGGAGGGAACAAGTCTTCGGCATTGAGTCTCTCGGTCGATTCGGAATGTACAGAGTCTATCGCGCAGGCCCGAGAGAGCCGGGGTGTCGATCTAGTCCGTTGAGGAATCGTGTTCTGCTCTGAGGCGAATTTCGATTGTCTTCAGGGCCACGGCGATTCCGCCAAAGATGAGTGCAATCGAGATGGCATCGATCTCTCCGATGAATCTCTCGCCGTGAGCAAATATGCTGAGCAGGCGGGTGCCGATCAGAAACAGCAAGCCGGTGAGCGACATCAGGACAGCGGTAGTACTGCACAGCATCAGAAGCAAGCTTGGTGCGGATCTCGTTGAGGCGATCATGCCGAGGCCTCCTGCGGGACTGGAGTGCCTCTTACGCTACACCCGTGGTGATGAAGTCTGACGACCCGCTGGTAACCGGCCGATTACGATTTGCCTCTTTCGATTGCGACCAAAGTTATCAAGGACAGGCCGGAGATTATCGAGAACGTGCACGATTTGTTGTTGAAGGCCTTTTTGAATGAGCGGCCGCGGCGAAGGGACGGAAGCGAGGGCCGCTTACGCTTTCCAGAAGGCCATCACGAGTCCGCCGGTGACGATGAATGCGCCGCCGACGTAGATGGGCGGAGTGGGCGACTGGCCGAAGCGGAGTTTTGCGAGCAGTTGCGCGGCGAGAAAGAAAAGCGCGACGTAGACGCCGAGAAGTTTTCCGAAGTCCCAGCGCGGTATGTTGACCGTGGCGCCATAGAAAGCCAGGACGGCAGTGCCGGCGAGGAGCATGAGGATGCGCGCAAATCCCGATGAGCGATAGAAGCCTGCCTGGAAAAACGAGTCGCCCCAGACCTCGAGAAATGCAGCGATTGTGAGCACACCCAGGGCGCCCAGCGGATTTTCGACCAGCCGGTTGAGAAACGACATGCGAGATGACCTCCGTGAAATGGGGAAAGATGAGTGCGCGACAACCGAGCGCATTGAATTTGGAAAAGGATCAGGTCAAGCGTAGCATCCGGAAGATTTAGAATTCATAAAAGCGCTTCGACCGGTTGACCTTCTGCCATTCATCCTTCTTTTATTGCGGACTTCAGTCCCTGGGCCGACCTCTATCGACCGGTGAATTGCGTGAATGACCTGAAAGGACGGGGCCATGAAATACGCAGGATTGCTGGTGATGCCAGCCGGTTTTCTACTCACCATCGGGGCAATTCTGCTGTTTCCGCCTTCGGTGCAACGGACGGCATTTGTTCTGTGCGGTATTGCGGTTGAGGTGATGGGCGTGGTGGTTTCAGTGCGCGGCCACATGGAGTTGCGGAGCGAGAACCGATGACTCCGCTGGCGCCGATTCCCTTCCCGGAAACTTCGTTCGCGCTTACGCTGGGGCTTTTGCTGCTGGCGCCGCTGGCCATTGCGGGACTGGCGCTGATCAATACGGGATTGGGAAGATCGCGGTCTGCGATGCAGTCGCTGCTGGGCAGCCTGGTGGTTATTTCGACGGCGGTGATTGCCTTTGCGCTTGTGGGGTCGGCGATCGCAGCCGGAACGAGCGGCGATCATGTGTTTCACCTTGGGGGCAAAGCGTGGAACTGGGCGGGGGCGGGGCCACTGTTCCTGACAGGTTTCGACGCGGTGGGGCCGAGGACGCAGCTTGCGGTTCTGTTTGAACTGCTGTCGGTTGCGATGGTTGTTTTGATTCCATGGGGATCGGGGGCGGATCGTTTGCGGTTGCCGGCGGGTGCGGCGATTGCGGCGATTTTTGGCGCCTTGGTTTTTCCGCTGGCGGCGCACTGGACATGGGGCGGCGGCTGGCTGGCGCAACTGGGCGTGAACTTCGGCCAGGGATCGGGACTGCTGGATGGAGGAGGCGCGGCAGCGATTCATGGACTGGGCGGCGTTTCGGCTCTGGCGCTGGTGTGGATCGCGGGGCCGCGCAAGGGGAAGTTTCCGCGCGAGGGATTGTCGACGGCGATGCCGGGACACAACGTGGTGTATGTGCTGCTGGGTTGCCTGATCGCGCTGGTGGGCTGGCTGGCATGGAATATGGCGGGTTCGCTGCTGTGGCTGAATGCCGCTCCAGCCGCACTGGTGGGCACTGCGGTGAATACGCTGCTGTCGGCGACGGCGGCGATGGTGGCTACGTTCTCAGTGACGCGGATTCGCTTTGGAAAGCCGGATGCTAGTTTGTGCGCGAACGGCTGGATGGCGGGGCTGGTGACGTCGAGCGCATGCGCCGGGGTAGTGTCGCCGCTGGCTGCGCTTTTTACAGGACTGATTGCGGGCATCATTACGCCGCTGCTGGTGGAGCTGTTTGAATTGGCGCTTTCGATCGACGATCCATCGGGCGCGATTAGCGTTCACGGCGCGGCAGGGTTGTGGGGCCTGGCGGCAGCGGGAATGTTCGCTCCGAAGGGCGGGCAGTTTGTGGCGCAATTGATTGGGGTATCGACGCTGCTGGGGTTGATGCTGCCGCTGGTGTATCTCATCTTCTGGCTTGTGAACCGGGTGCTGGTGTTTCGCGTGGATCCCGATGGTGAACGGCTGGGCATGGATCTGCATGAGTTGGGCGGCAACGCTTATCCGGAGTTTGTGGTGCATCGCGATGAGTCGTACCGGTAGGGTTATCGCAATGATGAGAGCGGTACGCTTTACATCCAAGGTGGACTGCGCTCATTCGCGGCTGTCCTGTAACCTGACAGCAGGACCAATCACTGCATGGGATTGCTGACGCACCTCTTCTATCCCTGGGGACTGCTGCTCCAGGCTGGGGCGATTATCCACTTCATTCGCCGCCGGCCCGATACGTATTGGCTCTTCATCATCATTTTTCTGGGACCGATTGGCGCGATCGTCTACATCTTCGCCGAAGTCCTTCCGGATGCAGGTCTGCTGAACCAGTCTTTCAAAGGCATCTCGCGGCGCAAACGCATTGCGGCTCTTGAATTGACGATTCGCGATAATCCTTCGGCGGGCAATTACGAGGATCTGGGCGAGCTCTGCATGGATGACGGGCAGTTGCAGCGGGCCCGGGTGGCTTTCGACAAGGCGATTGCCGCACGTTCAAATACGCTGGACTGCTTTTATCGACGGGGCGTGTGCGCCATTCTGATGGGCGATGCGGCGGCAGCTTTGCCGGACCTGGAGAAGGCGGTCGCCAAGGAACCGAATTACGATTTCAATCGCGGCTCCGGCGCTGCTTGCCCATGCATATGCCATGAACGGCGAGAAGGAAAAGGCGGAGGCGCTCTTTCGGCGCGTGACGATCGTCTCGACCCTTGTCAGAAACGTATTTGAACTTTGCCGACTTGCTTGCATCCGAAGGGAAAAACGCAGAGGCGCGCGAGTGGGCGCAGAAGGTGCTGGACAAGGAGCCGACCATGCCGCGCTATCTGCGTCGGCGGGAGCGGCCGTGGTTTCAACGGGCGAAGAAGACGATTAAGAAGACAGGGAGCAGGAATAGGGACTAACTATCTTTTCGCCAACAGCAGCATGAGCACAAATAAAAGGACGGGCACGATAGCCATAGCAGTGTAGAGCAACAGTTTCCTGCTGAATTTGCGGCCGGCGAGGTTGACGGGCTTTTGGCCGCGGGGCTCGACACCCACCTGCTCCTGATGTTCGAGGTCCCAGATCATCTCGCTGGCGGTGGCATAGCGGTGGCGCGGCTCCCGATCGAGGGCGCGATAGAGAATCTCTTCAAGCTCGGGAGAAATCTGCGGGTTTAGTTCACGCGGCGGCTTTACGTCATTCAAGAGGCGCTCGTTCATCACAGCCAGCGGATTGGGCCCGACAAATGGCACGCGGCCGGTCAGCATCTCGTAGAGCATGATGCCGACGGCGTAGATATCACTGCGCTGGTCGCCGCGCGCACCTTTTACCTGCTCGGGCGAAATGTAGTCGGGTGTGCCCAGCATCGACGAGACATTGACGAAGGTGAGACGGCGCGCATCTTCTTTCATCGCGATGCCGAAGTCGATGAGCTTGACCTGGTCGTCGTCGCCCACCATGACGTTTTCGGGCTTCAGGTCGCGATGGATGATGCCGCGCTTGTGCATGTAGTCGAGGGCGTCGCAGATCCCGATGGCGATTTTTACCGCGCGGTCGGTGGGCAGCTTTTTCTCATCGTTCAGAATTGTGCGCAAAAGCCGTGCCATCGACCCACTCGATGACCATGTAGAGACGGCTGCGGTCTTCACTGTTGAAGGTCTTGACGACGCCGGGATGGTCGAGTTCCTGGCCGATCTCCTGTTCGCGCTTGAAGCGTTCGAGGAGAACCGGGTCTGCTTCCATTTCAGGCAGCGGAACTTTGATGGCTACCTGCCGGCCTGAGTTCAGGTCGGTGGCATGGTAAAGCACGGACATGCCGGTATGGGCGACCGCCGCATCGATGCGGTAGTGGTCGAGCGTGTCTCCGGCTTCGTAGGTGGTCATTTGCGGTTGGCTGGATTAGATCTTCCTGATTGTTTCATGGCTCCGCACAAGAATCTCATAAGGAAATGGGAATCGGGTGCCTCCGGCGGCAAACTGCTTGCAGGCACTATGATGTTTGCAGCCTATGCACCGCATCTTGAAACTGCTCGCGGCCGGCCTCTGTTTTTCCTGGGGGTTAGCGCCCATCCCGCTGCATGCGGCGCCGAGGACAAAGGGATTTCGCAAACATGCGGTGCAGGAGACTGGATTTCTCAACCGCTGGATTGAGGTTGGGAAGGCGAGCTATCGCTACCAGGTTTATCTTCCGGAAGAGTGGCGGCGCGACGATCACAAGTTGTGGCCGGTCATCCTTTTTCTGCATGGACGGGGCGAACGCGGCGCCGAGGGAATGTGGCAAACGCAGATCGGGCTGCCGCAGGCGATTCGCGATCACCCGGAGCGCTGGCCCTTCATCGTGGTGATGCCGCAATGCGCAATCGACCGCTACTGGACGGACCACGACATGCTCGCGATGGCGATGTCGACACTGGACCAGGAGACCGAGGAGTTTCACGGCGATCCCAATCGCACCTATCTCTCCGGGCTGTCTATGGGCGGATATGGAGCGTGGGAACTGGCGCGGCAGTATCCGAAGCGCTGGGCAGCCATTGCGATTGCGGCGGGAGGCATCTTCTGGAGTTACGCGCCGGAACGATGGCAGCAAGCCTCGACGTTGCCGGGCGAGTATGCGCAGGCGGTTGGACACACGCCGATGTGGCTGTTTCATGGGGCGGAAGACAATGTGGTGGCGCCGCGACAGGATGAACTGCTCTACTCGGCCCTCAAGACAGCTGGGGGGCGTGTTCGACTTTGGGTGTACCAGGGCCTGAAGCACGACTGCTGGACGCGTGCCTATGGGGAGGCGGAGTTACCCCGCTGGCTGCTGCAGCACAGGCGCGACACACAAGAAGCGGGACCGTTTGCCGAGCGCGTCTTGATTCCGCTGCACCCACCTGCGTTGAAGCTTACACCGGCCCAGCTTGATAGTTTTGCAGGTGAATACGTCGATAAACGGGGCCTGGTTGTGGTCACACTGTTCCGCCAGGGAGACCTGCTTTACCAGAAGAATCACTATGGCGAAATTGCCGAACTGGCGGCGGAGTCGCCTTCGGTTCTTTTCTACCCGAATGGCAGCAGCCTGACGCGGATTACGGTGGAGCGCGACGCTCAGGGGACGGGCCATTGCGCTCGTGCTGCGGGATGATCGGCATGAAGAGCGCTGGGAACGAATCCGGTCTCCGCTGCGTACCCATTCGCAGCCGGAGTAAGAGGCGCGCAAGCAGCCGGCTGTTCAGCAGTAGCTCTCAGTTCGCGGCCTCCGAGTCCGTGGGAGGCAACCTATGTATTGCAGCAAGTGTGGCGGGGTGGTTTCAGAGGGACCGGGATTTTGCTCGCGATGCGGGCACTCGACGAACAACGTGTTGGGGACGCAGTCAGCGGAAGCGGTTGAGTTGAGTCGATTCCAGCGCGCCGTTCGAAGGCTTAGTCGTTTCTGGTTCTTGTTTGCGGGTTTAAACGTGGTGCTTGGAGTCATGGGACTATTCGCTGTCCAAACCGGCCTTTCGATGCACACGGGGCCGTGGGAGCCGTGGCCGCATCCTTACATATGGGATTGGACGCTGGTGGGCAGTACGGCCTGGACACTGCTTTCGCTCCGGATTGCGGCGGCAGTGGCAGCCGGGTGGGGCATGACTCGTCTAACGGATTGGAGCAGGCCCGTGAGCCTGATTGCGAGTGGACTAGCGTTTCTTGAGTTTCCGATAGGGTTTGCGCTGGCGATTTATACGTTTTCTGTTTTAGTCGGAAAGCGCCACGCCCTGTTATATTCGCGGCTTGGTGCAGTTGAAATGCCGGCTGCAGTTCGATAGATGTTTGCTGGATCGGGCATGCAGCGATCCAGAGAACTTGATTGGCAAGGACCGAGGAGGTACATGATGTATTGCAGCGGATGTGGCCAGCCAGTTGCACCCGGACAACAAGTTTGTCCCCAATGCGGTCGCCCAACGGCAGCGCCTCCTCCACCGCCAGTGCCGAATCTCGCGTTTGAGCTGGCCAACTACGCCAATCGCATTCGAGCGCTGAGCACGGTGTGGTTCATCTATGGAGGACTGTCGCTTGCACTGGGTATTGTTGGGCTGGCGTTTGCTAATTCGTTCCTGAATGGCGGCGGCTTCTGGATGCACGGCCCATGGGCACGTGGCAACTTTCCGCTGGGGCCGGGATTTGGAACGGCCATTATTCATTTCGCATGGATCATGGTGATTCTGCGCTCCGGGCTGGCTTTTGTGGCGGGATGGGGGCTGATGGAACGCGCTCCGTGGGGTCGCGTGGTGGCGATCGTCGCGGCATTTCTCAGCATCCTGAAGATTCCGTTTGGCACCGCGATTGCGATCTGGACTCTGGTGATGCTGCTGGGATACCGGAACTCGTCGCTCTACGACCAGTTGTGAATCTGGCTGAGCAGAATTGCGTGGGAGTGCGCGGATCAGCGAGGTGCCGCTTCGTGGTCGCTTTTTTGCCGTCCTGCACCCATCAGCATGAGGGCACGCTGCGCGAAGGGTGAGTAGACCAGCAAGGCCATGCACCCAAGAGCCAGTCCGATGCTGATGTGATGGAGCAGAAGAAACGGCGATAGCGCCCAGAGCACATCCGCCACGAGCAGCCAGGGCCATATCTTCAGGAATTTGGTGCGTACGCCGGGGGCACGAAAAAGGGCCGCGCAAAAGACGAAGGCGCGGACCGGAATGAGGATGGCGGCGCTGCAGATGAGGCCGTAGACGATCAGCGTCGCGCGCGGCAGTGTTGAGAGGAGTTCCTCGATCTCTGGGAGATTGGTGAGCGCGCCAACGTAAAAGCCCAGGTACATCAATTGCAGAAGAAGAAAGAGCGTGTGTACGACGGCGGGCGAGGTTTCGGGAAAGTCCTTGGGCGATGCCAGGATCCCGTTGCCGGATTCCGACTCTTGAATCGAGCGAAGTTGACGGTGGGGATTGCTGTGGGGCAGCGGTGGGTTCCGACGCGATTTCGTTGGCAATTGTCTCGACGGGAGCGACGAAGCGGTATCCGCGGCGGGCTAGTGTTTCAACGAAACGGGGACTGCTGGCGGCGTCGCCAAGGGCTTCGCGAATCCGATTGACGGCCGAGTTCAAGCCGTGGTCGTAGTCGACAAATGTGCCGTCGGACCACAAGGAGCGGGAAATCTCTTCACGGGTGAGCACTTCGCCGGGCCGCTCCAGCAGCATGAGCAACACTTGAAATGGCTGGGCGTGAAGCTTGATGCGGATTCCCTGGCGTCGCAGTTCGCCAGTTGAGGCGTCCGCCTCGAAGGCTCCGAAGCGATAACGCCGTGCTGGCTCGGAATCTGACATCATCTTTGGCCAAGTTTACTCGATGGCACTCTAAAGACTTCATCGAGGAGCGAAGAACAACTTTCCGCAAATTCAATTCCTGCATAGACTTCCGCAGTGAGGTTCATTCGCTCTGAGCGGAATGCGCATTGCATTGCTTTGCGGGCTCTCTACAGGCAAGCTGGAGTACATGAGCAGTCGGATCGAAGACGCGAGATGGAGTTTTCAGGCGGTGAGGCTTTTGATCTGGCTGCTGATCCTGGCGTCCGGAGGAGCCGGATTTTGCGAAGCGCCGGCCGGGGCGACAGCCGCATTCGACGCCTATACAGCCAGCGTGGAAGGACGGCTCGCGGAACAGCACCGGTCGGGGAATGGGTTTGTCGCGACAACCGGATCGAAGGGCGGGATCGACGCGCGCCTTCGCAAGGGTGATTTGATTATCGAGAAGTTGACGCCGGAGAAGGAAGCAGAATTGCCAGGTGCAATGCTGCACGACTGGCGCGGGACAGCCTTTATTCACGGAGCGAGCGTGACGGATTTTGAGCGGCTGATGAAAAACTTCGACGCTTACCCGCAGGTATTTTCGCCCCAGGTGATGCAGGCGAAGATTCTGACGAAGCAGAATGGCGCGGACCCCGGCCACTTCACGGTATTGATGCGCGTCCGGCAACACCATGTGATCACGGTGGTGCTGGATACGACCTACGCTGTCACATTTGGCAGGCTAGACGCACAACATGCATACAGCATCTCGCGCAGTACCCGCATTTCGGAGATCAGTTCGCCGGGTACTGCAAAGGAGCACGCACTCAGCGGCAGCGAGGAACATGGATTTCTGTGGCGTTTGAACACGTACTGGAGTTGCGAGGAGCGAGACGGTGGAATCTACGTGCAGATTGAATCGGTTTCGTTGACGCGGTCCATTCCGGCGGGACTGGGGTGGATAATTCGGCCATTTGTGGAGAGCGTGCCGCGCGAGTCGCTTGAGTTTACGCTGCATGCGGTTTGCGACGCGCTGCGTAAACAGGGGAGATGAGTATGAGTACAAAGTCCGCAATCGCAGCAAATACGCCAACGTTCGCATCTGCGCGACGCATCAACCGATCTCTGACTGCTGGAATCGAGAAGCGCGCGCTTACATGGATGGCGGAGCGGGTTCCGCGCTGGGTGACTTCGGATGGACTGACGCTGCTGGGGTTGTTGGCCCAGATCGGAGCCGGAGTTTTCTATGCTCTGTCGCGCTATAACGATGCCGGGCTGGTGGGCGTGATTGTGTGCATCGTTCTGAATTGGTTTGGGGACAGCATGGATGGAACGCTGGCGCGGGTGCGCAATCAGCAGCGGCCGCGCTATGGGTTTTACGTCGACCACATGGTGGATATTCTGGGCGCCACGGCGATGATGTGCGGGCTGGGTTACTCGGGGTTTGTGCACTGGCAGGTCGCGCTGGCGATGCTCATCGCGTTTCTGCTGCTTTCGGCGGAGAGTTATCTCGCGACGTATACGCTGTCGTGTTTCCAGATGTCGCAGGGAATGTTCGGCCCGACAGAGATTCGCATTCTACTGATCGCCGGAACGCTGGCGCTGTTACGCAGCCCCTACGCGACGCTGATGGGGCATCGCGTCCTGCTGTTTGATTTGGGCGGCGGCATCGCAGCGGTGGTGATGATCGCGATGGCGATTGGTGTCGCGGCGCGGCACACGGCTGAACTCTATCGGCAGGAGCCTCTGGGTTAACGATTATTCCGTCCGGAGCGCACGCAACGGATCGACGCTGGCAGCGCGGCCGGCAGGTGCGGCACTGGCGACGAGGGCCACGAATGCGACTCCGGCAATGGCAGATACATAGGTGAGCGTGTCGAGCGGCCTGACTCCGTAGAGAGAAGAAGACAAGGCGCGGCCAATGAGCATCGCGAGCGGCACGCCGGTTACGACGCCGATCACCGTGAGGCGCAGGCTGTCGCGCAAGATCATCCACACAACCTGTCCGCGTCCTGCGCCCATGGCCATGCGGACGCCGATTTCGGCGGTACGGCGATTGACCCGATAGGAGAGTGTTCCGTAGAGGCCTGTGGCGACGAGCACGATGGCGAGCAGGCCGAAGAACTCGGCGAGGCGAGCGAACATGATCTGGCTGGAGATTGTGGTGTCATATTGCGCGCGCTGGGTCATGGGCTTGATGAGCGGCAGATTCGGATCGAGCTGCTGCACGACTTTTTGCGCGGTGGGCAGAATGGCGAGCGGCGCACCTTTCACGCGCAGTTCCACGTGCATCTCGCCGATGTAGGGAATCTGCGCATACATGTACCAGGCCATGGGGATGGGCGCTTCATCGATGCTGCGGTATTTGTGATCCTTCACGACGCCGATAACCGTCATCGTGTATCGTCCATCGTCGGTGCCGATGCTATGGCCGAGGGGATTTTGGTGGGGCAGAAAGCGCTTGGCGAATTCTTCGTTGATGATGCCGACGTGGGGCGACCGGGCAGTATCGGAGTCCCTAAAATCGCGGCCGGAAAGAACCGGAACACCGAGGGTGGTGAAAAAATCGGGCCCGACAACGTTGCTGCGGACGGTGCGCGAACCGCCATTCGCGACATCGGGTAAACGACCATCGACCATCATGTCGCTATTGTCAGACCATCCGGATCCAATGCGCTCATCCATGATGGTGACAGACTCGACCCCGGGCAGGATGCGCAGCTTGCTCATCAAATTTTGATAGAAAGCGACGCCGGCGGGAATGGACGGGATGTCGGGCTTGACGCCGAAGACGACAAGGCCATCGATGCGCATCCCCAGCGGAGTGTCTTCGAGATTGCGAAGAGTGCGAACGAGCAGTCCGGCAGCGACAAGGAGCACCACACACATTGCCATCTGAAGAGCGACGATGATTCTGCCTGTGCGCGATTTGCCGATATTGGCATTCGAGGTTGCGGCGGAGGTTTTGAGAGCCAGCTCGGCCCGGCCGGCGAGAGCAACGCGCATGGGCGCGAGACCAAACAGAACGGCAGCGACGAAGAGAACTGCCATCGTGAAGAGCAAGACTGTTCTGTCGGGGGCGAGACTCGACTCGATCTGCGCCCAGCTGGCGAGCAGCTTGGCTGCCATGAATGCGAAGGTCAAAGCGAGCGCGCCGCCGACAGTAACGAGAATCAGGCTCTCTGTGAGCAGCTGACGGAAGAGTTCGCCTCGCCCGGCGCCGAGGGCCTGGCGCAACGAGAATTCGCGCTGCCGAGCGGCATTGCGCGCTGCGAGCAACATTGCCACGTTGGCGAAGGCGATGAGCAGAACGAGTCCGACCATCGCCATGAGAATGCGCAGCGGACTGCCGTATTGTTCGTCATAGCCGGGAAAGCTTTTAGCATCAGCGAAGCCGAGCACCGGCGGCTTTTCGCCTTCCATGGGCGAGCCCAATCCCACATATGCGGACGATTGAAAGATGGGCTGCAGTTGCTTTACAGCCTGGGTTCTGTTGACGCCGGGAGCGAGGCGTCCGATGAGACGCAGGCACCACCACGTGGAGTTGGCGATGTAGAGTTTGCCGTCTTGGGGAGGATTGCCCCAGGCGTTGAGCTCGCGGCGATTCTGCAGGGGAATCCAGAAGTCGGTCGAACCGCCGGCTTCAAGACCTTCGAATCCTTGGGCTGAGACGCCGATGACGGTCATGGGAACGCCGTTCACGTAGAGGGTCTGGCCGAGTATGCCGGGATTTCGTCCGAAGCGGCGCGTCCAGTAGTTGTAGCTGAGAACGGCGAGCGGGGCACGATCGGTTTCGTCCTTTTCGGTGAAGCCGCGTCCGAGGGGCAGGTTTACGCCAAGGCCGGAAAAAAACGTGCCGCTGACCATATCGCCTTCGGCTTCCTCGGGCTGCGTGCCGTAGCGTACGGCAACCTTGCTGCCGGAGAGGGGCACATAAGCGATGAGCGACGAGAAGGCGGACGTTTGCCTGCGGAGCGCGTCGTACACGGGATAGGAAAATGTGTCGTGGGAGTCGATGGTGCCCGTGCCACGTGGCGGGTTGGACGTCCTGATATAGACGAGTCGCTGCGGATCTTCGACGGGGAGCGACTTTAACAGAACCGCGTTCATCACGCTGAAGACTGCGGTGTTGGCGCCGACTCCGAGGGCTACGGTGAGAATTGCGGTAAGCGCAAAGCCGGGGCTTTTCAGAAGAGAACGAAAGCTGAAGCGGAGATCGCGGGCGACTTTGTCGAGAGCCTGCCAGCGGCCGCGCAGACGAAACCTTTCTTTGGCGACGGAGGCGTTGCCGAACTCAACATGGGCGCGTCGGCGGGCCTCTGCTTCGCTCAGGCCTCCGGCGTGGAGTTCATCGGCTTCGAGTGCGAGATGGGACTTGATCTCCTCGGCGAAGTCTTCGGCACTGCGTTTGCGCTTGAACATGGCTTACGCCTCCTCGCCCCGGGGTTCGAGTATGAGACCCATCGCGCGGGTGAGGCGCTTCCATTGCGAAGCTTTTTCGGTCAGCTCGGCGCGGCCTTTTGTGGTTAGGGAATAGAAACGAGCCTTGCGGTTGTTTTCGCTGACGCCCCACTTGGCCTGGATCAGCTTCTTGTCTTCGAGCCGCTGGAGGGCAAGGTAGAGCGAGCCGTGATCGACGAACAGGACCTCTTCAGACTGGCGCTGGATGGAGCGCGCGACGCCTTGACCGTGACAGGGACCGAGGATGAGGGTCTTGAGGATCAGCAGGTCGAGGGTTCCCTGCAGGAGGGCGATTCGGTCGTCGTTGTTCTCTTGGGTCGGCATACGACACAAGTATGCGCGGTCTTGGGTCGGATGTCAACAGGAGTAGATGGGGCTGCCATGGTTAGAAACTGCCGAGTTGCCCACGCGCGCGATGGACCGCAACCTGTAAGGTGGCGTCCTTCCGGTGCGCGTCAGGATGACAGCCGTGGCGGGTCAGCGGGGAGAAGGTGTTTTGGCCAAACCGGGCTGAACTGGCTTCGGCGCGGGTTTTGTAGCGAGGTAGGGTTGCGGTGTCGGCGTTTGCGAATGCGGGAACGGAGGCAGAGGCGCGATCGGTTTTCTAGGCGGTACGGCTTTGGCTTGCTCCAAGGGTGGCTGTTCCGTATCGCCGGGGAACTGCTCGTCGTCTTTGCCGGCGATGGCGACTTTCATGATGTTCATCCAGATGGGCAGAGCGGCGCGGGCGCCGGTTTCTTTTTCGCCGAGGGACTGGCGGCTGTCGTATCCGACCCAGACGCCGCAGGTAACCGACGGTGAGAAGCCGATGAACCAGGCGTCGGTGAAGTCGCTGGTGGTGCCGGTTTTGCCGCCGAGAGGATGGTTCATCTGCGCAACTTGCGCGCCGGTGCCGTGCGCTGTGACGGCCCGGAACATCGTCATCATGGTGCGCGCAGTCTGCTGGCTGATGATCTCGTCTACCGCGGGCGCCTCTTGCCAGAGGGTGATGCCATCGGCGTTGGTGACTTTGCGGATGAGGCGGGGCTCAACGCGAATGCCGTCGTTGGGGAAGACGGAGTACGAGGTGACCTGTTCCTGCAACGTGACGCCGGCTGCGCCGAGCGCGATGGGCAGGTAGGGAGGAATGTCGGACGTGACGCCGAAGCGATGCGCCATCTCAATGACCTTGCGAATGCCGACGCGGGCGGCGAGCTTGACCGCGGGAACATTGCGCGACTCAGCGAAAGCGTTGGTGAGCGTCATCGCGCCTTTGAAGTCATTTTCATAATCATGGGGCGCGTAGCTGCCAAAGCTGACGGGGGCGTCGACGACGATGTCGTCGGCCTTGGCGCCTTCTTCAACCGCAGTGGTGTAGACGTAGGGTTTGAAGCTGGACCCGGTCTGGCGTTCCGCCTGGGTGGCGCGATTGTATTCAGAGAGCGCGTAATCGCGGCCGCCGACCATGGCGAGGACGTCACCGGTGGTGTTGTCCATGGCGAAGACGGCACCCTGCGTTCCTGAGTCCTGCTCGAGCGTAGCGCGCTGTGCGCCTCCTTCGCTGGTATCGGAAAGTTGGACGTAGATCACATCTCCGGGTTTGACCAATGCGTCGCCATAGCGCTGGCCGGTCCAAGCCCAATCCTGGGGAAGCAACAGGATTTCGTTGGAGCCGATGCGGGCGCGAATCTGCAGTGGCCGCGCAGCAATGACGAGCGCATGTACGTAGTCGCCGGCGTGCGATGCGGTTGCCCAGTCGGGGTTCTTGTAGTCCTCAATCGAGTCGCCGGCAGCAAGCACGTTTTGAAGTTTGCCCTTCCAGCCATGGCGGCGCTCGTAGGCGGCGAGTCCGTCGGTAAGAGCCTTGTTCGCAGCTCTTTGCAGATCGAGATCGAGCGTCGTATCGACGCGCAGGCCAGCTTCGTGCACCTGTTCGCTGCCGAATTTCTTTTCAAGCTCGCGGCGGACCTCTTCCTGAAACCAGGGAGCGACCGACATCTCCGGCTGATTGATGTGAAGGCCGAGAGGTGCGAGACGCGCCTTCTCAGCCTGCACGTGCGTGATAACGCCGTCGGACTCCATTTCGCTGAGAACGAGATTGCGCCGCCGTAGCGCTTTCTCAGGATTGATGAGCGGGGAATACGCAAACGGGCCTTTGGGCAATCCGGCAAGCAGGGCGGCCTCGGTGAGGTTCAGATCCTTGGCGTGCTTGCTGAAGTAGTACTGCGATGCAGCCTCGAAGCCGTACATGCCGCTGCCAAGGTATATCTGGTTGCCGTAAAGGGTGAATATCTGCTCCTTGGTAAAGGCGCGTTCGATTTGGATGGCCAGGTAAGCCTCTTGAATTTTGCGCGTAGCGGTGCGGTCGGCAGAGAGAAAGAGATTGCGCGCCAGCTGCATGGTCAGCGTGGAGGCGCCCTGTGCGCGACCGTGGGAGCGGATGTCATGCAAGGCAGCGCCGGCGATGCGGAGCACGTTGATGCCCCAGTGAGATTCGAAGTTCTTGTCTTCAATGGAGATGACGGCCTGACGGAGGACGGGGGCGAAGTCGTCGTAGTTCACGACGATGCGCTTCTCGAGTGCGAAGGAGCCAATGATGCGCCCCTTGGTGTCATAGAGATCCGTCATGGTGGACGGTCGGTAGCGCTCAAGGTCATTGATCTGGGGCAGATTGACGGAGAAAACCAACATCAGGCCGGCAAGCGAGCCGGTTACGACAGCAAGGAGGAGGAGGACGGCGAGAGCTGTCTTGCCGGCAACCTTGCGGCGGCGAAAGAGCGGAGGGGGAACTGGTTCGGGGCGCAGTTTATGGCTGCGGCCAAGGCCGCGCGATTCAACCGAGTGTGCAGGAGGGGCAGCCAACAGGAGCCTCGTCGGCACTCCTCTCGCGTCGGCCAGTCGGAAGCCGGACGGGGATGCCTACGTCAAGGCTAGCACGCTTGAAGTTTGATTGCAGGAGTGTGCGGAAGCCCGCGAACCACTCCGTGCAAGATTGGAATTCTCGTTCCCGATTTAGCTCTAGAGTCCCAGTCAGTAAGGGAAACAAGCCAGCCAATGGCGCCCAAGCACGCTGGGGAGGACATCGCTTCCCCCGTTGCGATCAATCCCACCCCTCGCGGAGGAACTGCCGCTCAAGAAATGGAGTAAGGAACCAATCTTGCGCTATACTTCTGCCCCGCCGTGATTCTGGGCGGCGAGTCATTTCCCGCGCAGGGGTGTCCACGCATGAATAGATCGCTCTATGGAAGAACGTTCATTGCGGCGCTCGCACTCGGGCCGATTTTCCTCAGCGTTCCTGTTGCGTCTCAACGGCAGACTACGGCGCTTCGCGCAAACGATACCGAACTGCTGATGCTCGGTACTGCGGGCGGGCCACCTTTGCGCAAGGATCGCTCCGAGCCGGCCACGCTGCTCGTCGTCGATGGGCGACCGTATTTAATCGACTGTGGTATTGGAACCATCCGGCGGCTGGTCGAGGTTGGAATTCCATCGGAAACGATCGGAACGATCTTCCTTACCCACTTGCACCCGGATCATGATCTTGGCCTAGTCGACGTAATGGCCGACGATTACTTCCACCTTGATCTCACCTCCGACGCGCGGAGGATCAATATCTACGGGCCGCCGCAAACGAGCGAATTGGTCGAAACCGCCTTTCACTACATCAGCATTCCCTATGAAGTGTTTGCTGCGGAAAAGCCGGGGTTCCAGCTTGGCCGGCCGAACCATGGCTTGACCAGTCCCTTTGTTGCTCACGAAGTCGACGGCGATGGAGTTGTTTATCGCGACGACAAAATTCAGATCACGGCCGCCGAGAATTCTCATTACGCGCTCATGCCAACGCAATTCCGCGCGCATTTCAAATCATATTCGTATCGTATTCAGACGCCCCATGGTGTGGTGGTATTCACCGGAGACACGGGCCCCAGTGATGCAGTTGTGAAACTTGCGATGGGTGCCGACGTCCTCGTTGCCGAAGTAGAGGAGAGTTCGGACGAGCTACGCGGGTTCATTGACCAGATGGCAGCCCAGAACCACTGGCCGCCTGCACGCAAGCAGGAGTTTGCCGCGCACATGGAGAAGGAACATCTCACCGTGGACAGCCTTGGAGAACTTGCCTCGAAAGCCCAGGTACAATCGGTTCTCTTCTATCACTTTGACCCGCAAAACAAAGCAGCGCAGCAGGCTCGCGTCGCCGCCATGAAGAAGTATTTTCAGGGACCGGTTCTGGCGCCGATGGATCTGGACCGGTTCTGTCTGTCGAAGGACGAAGCGCAATCGGAGAAGATTAAATTCGAATTGTGCGCACAGAATGCAGCGGATCGGGAGCAAGCCCCGGCTGTCCTGACGAAAGCAATCGCGGGAGATCACCCCTGAGGTTTTTATTAAATCGGGCTAGCTGTTTTTGGCTTTGAGGAGTGCGAGGGCCTTGTTGAGTACGTCGTCGCCTTGCTTTGGCTGCGGATTGTCGGGGTCGATCTCGTCATCATTGTTCTGGCCAACAAGAACGGTAGGGGCAACCGCTTCGTCCTGAATCTTTTTGCCGTCGGGGCCTTCATACTTGGCCACCGTCAGCAGAAGAGCCGAACCATCGGGAAGTTCAATTGTCTTCTGTACGGAGCCTTCGCCAAAAGTGCGTTCACCCACAACGTCGCCGCGTTTTGCATCTTCGATGGCATCGGCGGCGAGTTCGGCAGCGCCATAGGTTCCGCGGTTGATGAGCACCGCAATGGGCGCACTGGTCAGGAATTTCGAAGGGTCGGCGCTGAAGGTCTGGCGCGGGAATTTCTGCCCCTCGAGCACAGCTAGCGTTCCCTGGTTGATGAAGAAGTTGGCCAGGCGAATGCCCTGGTCTGCGTCGCCTTCGGAGTCATCGCGAAGATCAAGAAGGATCTTGCGGGTCTTGCCGGCGGCTTTGATCTTGGCCGCAATCTCATCTACACGTGCCGCGGTAAGTTCGCCTGGCTTGAGGTAGAGGATGCTGGAGTTTTCATACTGCTGCTCGCTGAGCGCGGGCGGGGCAATAATGGTGCGCGTCAGGGTGATCTTGTCCGGATCCGGCTTGCGGGGACGGACGACCGAGAGTGAAACTGTGCTGCCTGCTTTTCCATCGAGCATGAGGCGGATCACGGCCAGCGAAAGCTCGCGCGTGGAAGTGTCGCCGATAGACTCAATGACGTCGCCATCCGCGAGGTGTTCGCGATCGGCAGGTGAACCGGGGATGACGCTGACGATGGTGGCGTAGCCGTAGCGCTTGGAAACGATGAGACCAACCTGGGCGACACCGGTGGTGGGCCGGTCCTTGTAGATCTTATATTCAGTGGGCGTGAGATAGCTGGAGTCGGCATCGAGCGATTCGAGCAGCCCGTGCAGGGCGCCGGTGGTCACGGTATTGATGTTGGGATCGGTGACGTAGTCGCTCTGGATTCTCTTGAGGACCTCGGCATAGACGTGCATCTGGCGATAGGCGCCGTCCTGCTCGGCTCCTGCATGGACGCCGAACATGCCAAACTCGCCCAGAGCGAAGCCGAGGCCGAGGGCAGCAAAGATGGTTGCAGCTAGAACGAAGGTCAGTCTCTGGAAGAATCGGGACACACACACCACCGGTAGGGCCTCTGAGGGGAAGCAGGCCGATAACTCGTTAGACGCAATGATACCGCAAGGGTGAATCGCTCATGCCGAGGGTGCGCATGTGATTGGCGGCACTGAAGGTGCAAGCGCTGTTTACTTGCCCAGACGATGCCGCAAAAAAGGCAATTGGTAAACGAGGTGCTGCTATCGGGAAATGCTCACCAGCTCGGCTACTACGCGATCGAGCTCCTCGACGATGCGGTTGCTTCCCGCTGATTTGAAAACCTTTAGCAGCTCATTGAAGTACCAGAGCTGCTGGTGACGGCTGCGATGGAAGCGGTCCCATACTTTTGGTCCGATGGCACGGTATTCATCAAGGATGGTGCGGGCGTTGTATAGCTTGTCGGCTGCCGAGATTAGCTGAGTTTCGGGCGATTCTTGAGGAAGACGCTCAAGGTAGCCCTTCTTGCGGAAATCCCAGTCCTCTTTCTGGCCGGAGTCTTCGACGAACGTGTCAGACAGGCCCTCAACCATGCGGGCGACGTCTGGCCCGAAGTTGCATCGAATGTCTTCGATACGAGTCTGGCCGCCGTGATCCTCGGCTGCATCATGCAGCAGGGCCGCGATGACCATGTCCTCGGTTACTGGAAACTGAACTTGACCCGCTTCGCCCATGACCAGCGACGCCACACCCAGCAAATGGGCCATATAAGGAATGCGGGTAGCTTTGCGGCGTTCGATGTGGAGATGACGAGCGTAGTCAATGGCGCGCGAAAACCTGTCAGTCAGATGAAGTTGCTGGTCCATTTCGGGCGTTGTCATTCAGCCTTTCCCCTTCTGCAACGAAACGCACAAAGTGCCGTGGCCGGAACAAACTCGCCAGATTGCGCAATGTTGAGGGTTCTGGTGGCGGGAGGCAGGATCGAACTGCCGACCTACGGGTTATGAATCCGTCGCTCTAACCATCTGAGCTACCCCGCCGGGAGGGACGTGCAGCCGGATGGCTGCTCCACTCTAGATGATACGGGCGGTTGAATTTAAGGTCAAACCACTGCGGTGCGGATTCGCCCAGGAATCGGAGACGCTGGTAACCGGAGCGCTGCCAGTTCTTGTAGACTCGCGTGCATGAGCAAGTTACGGATCGCGGGGGTGATTCCGGCGCGGCTTGGGTCGACTCGCCTGCCGCGCAAGGTGCTGCGCGAACTGGCTGGCCGGCCCATGGTGGAGTGGGTATGGCGGGCGGCGGCGGGCAGCGGACTGATGGACCCGGTGGTGGTGGCAACCGATTCCGATGAGGTGGCAGAAGTTTGCCTGGCAAGGGGCGTTCCGGTGGCGATGACGTCTCCCAGTTGCGCCAGCGGGTCGGACCGCGTGCGCGAGGTGGCGCGGCAGATCGAGGCGGACATTTACGTCAATATTCAGGGCGATGAGCCGACGCTGACGCCGGAGTTCTTTGCGCCTCTGATCGGATTGTTTGACCGGCCGGAGGTGCAGGTGGGGACGCTGGCGGTGCGCTGCCCGGCGATCGATATCCACAACCCCAATGCGGTAAAGGTGGTGACGGCGCTGGATGGGAAGGCGCTGTATTTTTCGCGGGCGACGATTCCGCATGATCGCGACCAGGGGGGATTTGCGGGATATCGGAAGCACCTGGGGATCTACGCATATCGGAAGGCGGCGCTGGAAAAGTTTGCGGAACTGCCGCCGGGATGGCTTGAATCCGTAGAGAAGCTGGAGCAGTTGCGGCTGCTGGAGGCGGGAATCGACATCTATGTAGCTGGTGCACCGGCGGACACCATCGGAGTGGATACGGAAGAGGATCTGGAGCGGGCGGAGGCGGCGCTAAAGGACAGGGAATAGGAAATGAAAGTGCCGGTTGCGTGGCTCTGAAATTCCGAATTGCGCGCAAGAATCGGAGTGTACGCGAATCGGACTTGGGCGACGATGAATGCATGAAGAACAACATTCAATTCGCGACAGTGGATCAGGACAGTGCCCACAATTGACATGGAACGGGCGTGGCAACAGGTTTGCGAGCGCGATGGCATGCGCGCGTTTTTTTATGCAGTGGCGACGACGGGCGTCTTCTGCAGGCCGGACTGCAAGAGCCGGAGGCCGCTGCGCGCGAATGTACGGTTTTTTGAAACAGCGGCAGCGGCGCAGGCTGCGGGATTTCGCGCCTGCAACCGATGCAGCCGAGCGCGCCGCGCCGCGATTCTCTGGGTCAGATTCGAGCTTTCATCGAGGCGAACCTCGATCGCGCCGTATCGCTCGCGGAACTAGGGCGCGTGGCGGGGATGAGTCCGTTCACAGTGCAGCGCATATTCAAGCAGGAGATGGGCGTGAGTCCGCTGCAGTATCACCGATCGCTGCGAGCGGGGAGACTGCGCGACGCTCTGAAACAGAATGGCCGCGTGACGGATGCGATCTATGAAGCGGGGTTCGGATCTTCGAGCCGGGCATACGAGGGAGCGCAGCTGGGAATGACGCCGGCGCGATTTGCGAAAGGTGGCGAAGGCGAGCGTATCGGCTGGTGCTCCGCGCCTTCTCCTTTTGGTCGAGTGATTGTTGGTGCGACCGGACGCGGGCTCTGCTGGCTGTCATTGGCAGCAACAGCCGTGGAAGCAGAGGCGAGTTTGCGGGCCGAGTTCCCTGCCGCGGAGTTGCGGCGTGATCCCTCCCTCTCGCGGCTCGTGGATGCGGCGCTTGCAAGCGTACGCGAGGGCGCGGATCTCTCTGAGAATCGAGGGTTGCCGGGGGCTCTCGACCTGCGCGGAACGGTATTTCAATTGCGGGTGTGGCAGGCACTGCGGCAGATTCCGCGAGGGGAGACGCGCAGTTACAGCGAGGTTGCGCGGGAGATGGGTGAACCGAACGCAACGCGAGCAGTGGCGCGGGCTTGCGCGATGAATCGGGTGGCGCTGGTGGTGCCGTGCCATCGCGTGGTCGGTGCGAGTGGATCGCTGACTGGATATCGGTGGGGCGTGGAAAGGAAAGAAAGAATACTTGCCGCGGAACGACGTTGAAGTTTCAGCGTTCCCACCCATGACGCGATGAAACCACGCCATGGATGGGGGGCACCCACTTTTATTGCTGATCGACGCTGAAACCCCGTTCTCAAGAACGAGATCTGGGGCACCCGGCCCGGCGCTGATCGCTTACAAGCGGTTGCCGCCAGAGGCTTGAATTGCCTGTCCGTTCACCCAGACTGCATCGTCAGAAGCCAGGAATGCCGCGATGGTGGCGATGTCACCCGGCTGACCAATGCGACCGAGCGGGGTCTCGGCAATCACTTTCTGATGGAAATCGGAGCCGATGAATCCGGCGGCATGCACGCCTTCGGTTTCAACCATGCCGGGGTTAAGCGAGTTGACGCGAATTTTGCGGGGACCTAGTTCCTGCGCCAGAGCGAAGGTGGCTGAGTCGACTGCGCCCTTGGTAGCGCTGTACACCGCCGCGGCGGGAACGCCGCCAGCCGCCACCGACCCAATGTTGATGATGCTGCCGCCCTTGGGATCGAAGTTCTTGAGCGCTGCCTGTGTGGTCAAAAGCAATCCCAGGACATTGACGTTGAACTGCTTGTGGAAATGCTCGGGGGTAACGGCCTCGATCGGCGCGAAGTCGTAGATGCCGGCATTGTTGACGAGGATGCTAATGGGCCCGAGCTGCTTTGTTACGGTTTCGATCAACGGCCCGATTGTGTCGGGATCGGCTATATTGGCCTGCACCGGCGATGGCTTTGCCGCCCGCCTTCTTAATTTCGTCAACGACCTTCTCTGCGCCGGCCTTGCTGCCGGAATAATTGACCGCGACGGCGGCGCCCTGCGCTGCAAGCTCAAGCGCGATGGCCGCGCCAATTCCCTTCGATGCTCCAGTTACTAATGCGACTTTGCCCTGAAGTTTGCTCATAATCCTCTGCTCCCTGCCTGTGCGGCATCATTTCGACGTTTCGACAACTATCGAATTGATTAGCAGCAAAGCAGAAGGATTCAGGAAACGTGTGAGAATTTTGGGTGCATCGTTCAGCGGGTGGGGCAGGAGGCAGTGCTGAGGGACTGGAGGGTAGTGGCGAGGGCTTCCAGCACTCCCGGTTTGATGGTGAGGAAGTGCGAACTTGCCCTCGCGCCGAACGTCGATAAGTCCACTGGTCTGCAGTTCCTTGATGTGGTGGGAGAGCGTGGCGGGCGAGATAGCGAGGGCTTCACCGGCGACAGCGCAGGCGAGCGGGCAAGCGGCACGGGAGATGCGCTCCAGTAGTTCGAAGCGCTTGGGATCTGCGAGGGCTTTGAGCAGGGCGGTGCGCTGGGCGCGGGTGAGGCGGGCTGGCTTCGCCGTTCGGCTCGAACTCAGCTCGGATTTGGTGGACGGCCTCTTCATCTCGGAGTGTTGGATGCAATGGTAATGGAGTCAGGTCAAATCTGGTTTTCATGGGTCACGAGCGATGGACGTACCCGCTGTTCCCGATCATGTTTGCTGCCAGTTCGGACTGGGCATTTGGTTGTCGATTCGAGGCGTGAAAGACCCAGCGCAGATTCTGATGGCCGGATAATCGCGCGGTGGCAGTTCCGCCTCAGACAGCCTTGTTGGCGACACATAGCAGAGTCTGGAAATGCGGCGGCTTGTCTTCTTTGTAAACGACAGAGGTCTGCGGCTTCTCTAACCCGGCTTTATGGAGCATGGATTCAAGCTCAGCTTCGCTAAAGCCTAACCACTCGTCGGCGTACATTTCGCGCGCTTCTTCGAAGCGGTGCTTGGCTAGATCGAGAATCGCGATGCGGCCGCCGGGACGGAGAATACGGGCGGCTTCAGCTACGGCGTGCTGAGGATGCAGGGCGTGGTGGAGAGACTGCGAGAAGAAGACGAGGTCGACGGCCTCGTCATCGATGGGCAGTTCCTCCATGTCCCCGAGTCGGTAGTCGATATTTTTGACATGATGGCGGTGGGCCTGTTCGCGGGCGAATTCGATCATCTTCGCAGAAGAGTCGACTGCGATTACCTTTGTCGCATTTTGCGCCAGCAAAAGCGAGAAGCTTCCATCGCCTGCGCCGAGGTCGGCGATGACCATCGGCGGCATCAGGCGGAGCAAGGCCTCGGCGAGGCTCTTCCACGATTTGCCGGGAACGTAGTCTTTGCCGAGACGGCCGGCAACGCTGTCGAAGAAGGCACGCATCTTGTCCTGGCGTTTTTTGACGACGCGGCGGGCGGTGGTACGGTCGTGGGCGGCTTCGGGGATTTCGCGTTCAGCGCGCGCAAGCAGGTCGGCGAGCACGTCGTTGCCATTGCCCGTCGAGAGGCGATAGAGGCTATTTTTCCCTGTGCGGCGGTCTTCGACGAGGCCGGCCTGTTTGAGCTGCGAAAGATGCGTGGAGATGGTGCTCTGGCCCATGACCAGGATTTCCTGTAGTTCGGCGACGGAAAGCTCCTCAGCCTTTAAGAGCAATAGAATGCGGAGCCGATTGGGGTCGGCTACCACGCGGAGGATTTTCACAATTGACGTCGCCATGGGTTTCTGATACACATCAATATATCACGATGTGTCGATATAAGGAGAACTGAATGGCTTCCTCAACCCTCGAACTGACCGAATACAAAGTTGCAGATCTTGCGCTGGCCGATTGGGGCCGCAAGGAAATTTCAATTGCCGAGCACGAGATGCCAGGCCTGATGGCGATCCGCAATAAATATTCCGCAGAAAAGCCGCTGAAGGGCGTGCGGATTACCGGCTCACTGCCACATGACCATTCAAACCGCGGTGCTGATTGAGACGCTGGTTTCGCTGGGCGCGGAAGTGCGCTGGGCGAGCTGCAATATTTTTTCGACACAGGATCATGCGGCGGCGGCAATCGCGGCCAGCGGCGTTCCGGTCTTCGCGTGGAAGGGCGAGAGCCTTGAGGACTACTGGGACTGCACGTACAAGGCGCTGAGCCACAAGGGCGGCAAGGGGCCGGAGCTCGTAGTCGACGATGGCGGCGACGTGACGCTGCTGATTCACAAGGGCTATGAGCTTGAGAACGGCGACAAGTGGGTCGATACGCCCTCGGGCAATCACGAAGAGCAGGTGATCAAAGACCTGCTGAAGAAGGTTTACGCCGAAGACAAGCAGCACTGGCACAAGGTTGTGAAGGAGTGGCGCGGGGTTTCTGAGGAGACGACGACGGGCGTGCACAGGCTTTATCAAATGATGGAGAAGGGCAAGCTGCTGGTGCCGGCCATCAATGTGAACGACTCTGTCACCAAGTCGCAAGTTCGACAACCTTTACGGCTGCCGCGAATCCCTCGCTGATGGAATTAAGCGCGCAACCGACGTGATGGTGGCGGGCAAGGTTGCAGTGGTTTGCGGCTATGGCGATGTGGGCAAGGGCTGCTCGCACTCGCTGCGCGGCATGGGCGCACGCGTGATTGTGACCGAAGTTGATCCGATCAATGCGCTGCAGGCGGCGATGGAAGGATTTGAAGTCACCACGATCGAAGACACGCTGGGACGCGGCGACATCTACGTGACCTGCACGGGCAACGTGGACATCATCACGCTGGACCACATGAAGAAGATGAAGGACCAGGCGATTGTCTGCAACATCGGACACTTCGATAACGAGATCCAGGTCGACCTGCTCAACGCAGAAAAAGGCGTGGAGAAGCTGAACATCAAGCCGCAGGTAGACAAGTATCGCTTCCCCGACGGGCACGAGATCTTCATGCTGGCCGAAGGACGTCTTGTGAACCTGGGCTGCGCGACGGGTCATCCGAGCTTTGTGATGTCGAACAGCTTTGCCAACCAGACGCTGGCGCAGCTTGACCTGTGGAAGAACAAGGACAGCTACAAGGTGAACGTCTACACGCTGCCGAAGAAGCTGGACGAGGAAGTGGCGCGGCTGCATCTGGAAAAGATCGGCGTGAAGCTGACGACGCTCTCGAAGAAGCAGGCCGACTACATAGGCGTGCCGGTGGAAGGGCCGTACAAACCGGAGTTCTACAGGTACTAGTTCACAACTCGCAGTTCAGAGTTTTGCAAGGAACGAGCCCAGAGAAATCTGGGCCCGTTCTTTTTCGCGATAAAGATTGTGCCATTCGAAGCGTCCTGCCGTAGGATGGCGGGATGAAACCGCTGGCCAAACAGATCCTGACCTTTCTTTGCCTGGTGTTTTTGTTCAGTTCTCTTCCCTATTTTCTGATAATCCACTCGCATCACGTTGGGACGGGAAACGGCCTTGCTGTACGCATGATTATGTGGTGCCCTACCGCTGCGGCGCTTTTGACCTGCGCGCTGTTGCGCATCGACGTTGGAACGCTGGGCTGGAACTGGCGACCGGTGCGCTTTGAGGCGCTGGGTTACCTGTTGCCGCTGGTGTACGCGATCCCTGTGTATGTGGTCGTCTGGATTGCGGTGCCTGGATCGTTTGCGCTCGCGGCATTTGAGAAGTCGGCTGCGAGTTCGCTGAGCCTGCCTTCGTCGCCGCGTCTCGCGACGTTTGGGTTGATGATTCCTATGCTGGCGACACTGGGTGTGATTGGGAGCGTAGCCAATGCGCTTGGGGAGGAGATCGGGTGGCGCGGATTCCTGCTACCGCGGCTTGTGGGCCAATTCGGATTCACTTTCGGATGCATCGTGAGTGGACTGATCTGGGCAACGTGGCATTATCCGGGGTTGCTATGGTCTGACTACAACGCCGGCACGAAACCCGCCTATGCTCTGACGTGTTTCACGCTGATGGTGATTGGCGATTCGTTCATTATGGGATGGCTGCGGCTGAAGTCAGGGAGCCTTTGGCCATGCGCACTGCTTCACGCCAGTCACAACTTATTTATCCAGGCGATTCTTGACGAGATGACTGCCCCTGCCGGGCGCACGCTCTATTACACGACCGAGTTCGGGTGCGGACTGGTTCTCACAGTCGGTGCTGTCGCAGTATATTTCTGGACCCGGCGGGGAGAGTTCCGAGAGGCAGGCGCTCACGAAGTGGCCACCAATGTCTAAATTTGCGCAAAGACGCGTGTAAATCTGGAACGTTGAAGTTGAAGTTCTGCAGATGCAGGACTTTCTTTATGCGTTCCTGATATGGATTTGGCGCAGCAGGCCTTACTATGTCTTCACTCCGATAACTCTCAGTTCAAACAATGACTTGAATTCCGCATTCACGATCTCCTAATCCAAACTCACATTGAAGATGCCTGGATTCGCCGGACGGAGGTCGAATTCAACGTAAGGAGAACTAGTGTCGCTTTCATTGCTCGATCATCTTGGCTCGATTGCGAGCATCCTTGGGTTGCTGATCGGGATTCCGACGATCGTGGCCGCGTTTTACCAGGCGCACAAGGCGCGGCAGGAGGCGCGGCAGGTGCGCGAAGGATCGATGCACAGCCGCGATTGCCTCGAATTCATTGTTGGAGATGGAACCACCGTCAATGTGGTCCCTTTAGAAACGCTGAACTGGCTGCCGCGTGAAGGCGACCTGATCCTGCTTCCTGGAGACGGCATGGAATGTAGAAGCGAATTGATACCAGGGACCTACCTGGTCGATTCGATTGAGCACTACTATGCGCCTGCGACACACAAGCGTCGGCGGCGGCAGGAAGCGCGGCTCACCAAGGTGGTGTGCACGGTGACTACGCTGAACCCAACGTTTACGGATCTGAACCTTGCCGGAAAGATCCTGAAAGATGAATCGGAAGAGATTGCAGAAGCAAATTGACGCGAGTTATTGACGCTTTCTGTTGAAAATATCGTTCCATAGACGCCAGGTTGCACTTTGCATCAAGCGAGTCTGCTCGGCTTTCAATGCGGCGTAGGAGCGTCTGACGTAGATATCAAATTCCGGCGGCCAACCGATTGTGGAGCGGCGCTCGGAATAATCTCCCTCGGCCCAGCGGGCCAGCACGGCCTTGTAGCCCACGACGTGCGTGACGAAGTCGAGCAGGCACTGAGGCATGCGCTCCTCGATGATCAGGTGCGCCTTTTCTATGATGACGCGTTCGCGAATGTCGTTCAACGGCATGAAGATGGTGGTCATCCAGAGCGTCCAGTCCTTCATCTCAGAGTCGAGGATGGGATCGCTCTTTTCCTTGCCCTGGCGCTTCAGCAGCGAGCGGTAAGCGATGTTTCCGGCTTCGGAGGCGACATAGAGCGGGCCGTAGAACTCGTTGAGGCGCTTGTTGATGAGATCGAGCTTGTCGTGGCGGCGTGCCAGCATGTGAGTGCTCAGCGATGTCATGAAATAGCCGCCGAGCGCCAGGATGACGGTGAGAATGGCTGCATTCTGCAGAATGGTAGGAACCGACAAGAGGTCCATACGAAGCTGTTACCTCGCCGGAAAGTATACCGGGGACTTCTGAGGGCTCTCTGTGATTTCCGACAGACATGCGACCCGATTCCGAATTGGCTATTTGGCGTGCCGGATGGGCACGAGTTCTGCTTTTTCGGGAACGAGGGTGATCTCGAAGATCTTTGGCCAGAGTTTGCCGGTGACGAAGAGGCGGTTGTGGGCGGCGTCATAGGCGATACCGTTGAGGACCGCTTCGTCGCTGGAGACTTCGCTGCGCGGCATGAGGCCTTTGAGATCGATCCAGCTGAGAACGCGGCCGGTCGCGGGGGAGATGCGGGCGATGCGATCGGCGTGCCAGATGTTGGCGTAGATTTCGCCGTGGATGTATTCGAGTTCGTTGAGTTCCTTGACGGGCTTGCCGTGGTCTTTCACGGTGATGCGGCGCGTTTCGTGAAAAGTTGCGGGATCGAAGAAGCGGATGGTCGGGGTGCCGTCGCTGAGGATGAGCGATTTTGCGTCGTGGGTGAGGCCCCAGCCTTCGCCGTCGTAGTGGAAGGTGCGCAGCAGGCGGAAGGTGGCGCGATCGTAGACGAAGGCGATATGCGCCTGCCATGTGAGCTGGATGAGCGTGTTCCTCCAGTCGGTGAGGCCTTCGGCGAAGTATTGATCGGGAACAAGCTGCATGCGCTGGATGCGGCCGGTTTCGAGGTCTTCTTCGCGCAAGGTGGACTGGCCGTTCGGATGCCGGTGCTTTCGTAGAGGTGGCCGTCGACGTAAACGAGGCCCTGCGTGAAGGCGTGCTGGTCGTGCGGATAGGCGTGGACGATGCGGTAGGTATCCGTTGCCTGGGAAACCGCGAAGAAACTGCCGCAAAAAAGCAGCGTAAACAGGATGCAAGAGCGGACCTGGGGGCATGTGTTGAGGCTTCGATGTCTCATCGGCCTCCATGAAGAGGCCCAAATATTCTGGCTGATGCCACCAGCATCATCAGAACGCCGGCGCCGAACGCAAGCGCATCTTGAACGTTGTGCAGATCAAAACTACCTACCCGGAAGATGAGCAGCCATGCGAGCAGGAGGTTGAAAAAGCCCCATAGTACGTTGACGGTCGGCGGAGACAAGCCTTTACCGGGTGGCTTCGCAAAGGGAGTTTGGAAGGCGCGGCCGGACACTCCGTTGACAACATGCGGGAGTGCGTTGGCGAGGAATGCTCCGCCGAAAAAATATGCCGGAAAGTGTACCAGTGCATGGCTGTTCGCGCTCGGCCACTCAAAGCTCGATAGTGCCATTCTAGCTTGCGCCGAGGTAGATGAAGCGCAGCAGGAAGAGGACGGCGAGGATGTAGAGGAGCCAGTCCTGCCGGCGGTAGTTGCCGGTGGCGAGATGGAGCACGGCCCAGGCAATGATGCCGAAGCCGAGGCCATTGGCGATGGAGTAAGTGAGCGGGATGAGGACGAGCGTAAGAAATGCGGGTACGGCGACCAGCGGCTCGTGCCAGCGGATCTCGGTGATGGTGGCGAGCATCATGGAGCCGACGAGAATGAGCGCGGGCGCAGTTGCCGACGGAGGAACGACCCCGACGAAGGGCGCGGCGGCAATGGCGACGAGAAAGAGCAGGCCGGTAACGATGGCGGTGACGCCGGAGCGGCCTCCGGCTGCGACGCCTGCGGTGGATTCGACGTAGCTGGTTACGGTGGATGTGCCGGTCAGGGATCCGAAGACGGTAGATGTCGCGTCGGCGAAGAGGATGCGATTGAGGCGCGGAATGGAGTGATCGGCGGCGATGAGGCCGGCGCGCTTGGTGACGGCGACGAGTGTGCCGAGATTGTCGAAGAGATCGACGAAGAAGAAGACGAAGATGATTTCGAGCAGGCCCTTTGTTGAGCGCGCCGCGAATGTCGAGCTTGAGGGCTGTTTGGGCGAGGGCCTGAATGCCGCCGCCCTGGTTGGCCCAATGCACCAGCCCGAGAGCCCACGCGATGCCGGTGGTGACCAGCACACCGATCAGGATCGAGCCGCGGACTTTTTTGATTTCGAGCGCGACCATGAGGATGAGGCCGAAGAGAGCGAGCGCGGTGGTGGGGTTGCGGATGTTTCCGAGGCTGACGAAAGTGGCCGGATCGCTGACGATGAGGCCGGCGTTGCGGAATCCGATGAACGCGATGAAGAGGCCGATGCCGCTGGCGACGGCGGCGTAGAGTTCGTGGGGAATCGAACGCAGGATCATCTGGCGGATGCCGGCGGCGGTGAGCGCAAGAAAAATGACGCCGGAGAGAAACACCGCGCCGAGTGCGGTCTGCCAGGGGATGTGCATCTTGAGGCAGACGGTGTAAGTGAAGTAGGCGTTGAGGCCCATGCCGGGGGCGAGGGCGATGGGATAGCGCGCGACGATGCCCATGAGAATGGAACCGAAAGCCGCGGAGAGGCAGGTGGCGGCGGTGACAGCGGCAAGCGGCACGCCCGCGGCCGCAAGAATGGCGGGGTTGACGAGCACGATGTAGGCCATCGTGAGAAAGGTCGTTACGCCGGCGAGGATCTCGGTGCGCCAGTTGGTTCCCAGATGTGTGAATTCAAAATAGCGTTCAAGGAACTTGAGCATAGGTGGGTTTCCTTAGAAGAGCACAGGCGCGGCGCAGCGCAAAGGGATTTGTGTCCGGGGCATGAAGATTGGCGGATCAGGCTGCCGCTTGTTTGCGGTTCCAGCGACGCAGACACCAGTCCATTGAGCCGCCCTGGACGACGATGGAGAAGACAACCATGAGGTAAGTGGCGCCGAGGATCCACGAACGGCCCAAGGCCAGCGGAACGGAAAGCGCAAGGGCGATGGAGAGACCTCCGCGGAGGCCGCCCCAGGTGAGAACGAATAGTGAGCTGCGATGCCCGTGATGGATGAGACGGATGAGTGCGAGCAGCCCGGCGACGGCTCCGAGGCGGACGGCATTGACGGAAACAATTGCCGCGAGGCCGGCGAGAAACGCGGTTCCATCGAATGCGATGGCCATGGTTTCCATACCCAGCAGGACAAAGAGGACTGAGTTCTGGACCTCGTCGATGAGTTCCCAGAAGCTGTCGATGTCGTGATGAGCGATGCGTTGGGCTGGCTGATGGCGGTTGAAGTAGCGCAGGGCGATGCCGGCGACCACCGCTTCGAGGGGAGCGGAAAGGCTCAATGCGTCGGCGATGACATAGCCGCCGAGGGCGAGAGCGATGGTGAAAAGAATATCCACCTTGTAGGCGTCAACGCGACGCATGAAGTGCGAGGTAACCCAGGCGGCGCACGTGCCGAGGAGAACGGCACCACCGGCCTTTGCGATCAGGGTTCCCGCAATGTACCACGGCGTGGGCGCGTGGCCGTGGGCTACATCGAGCAAGGTGAGGAAGAGAACCGCGCCGATGCCGTCGTTGAAAAGCGACTCACCGGCCAGTTGGGCCTGGATACCTTTGGGCACGCCCGACGCGGCGAAGCATTTCAAGAACGGCGATGGGATCAGTGGGCGCAATCAGCGCGCCGAAGAGGAGGCATTGAATCCAGGGCAAGTGGGCGCCGCTGAGGAGGAACATGAGCCCGGCGACGGCGAAGACAGAGATGACGGTACCCACGAGTGCGAGCAACGCAATGGTGAATTTTTCGCGCGCCAGTTGGTCCAGATCGAGAAGAAACGCGCCTGCAAAGAGGAGCAGCGGGAGCATGCCGTGGAGGATGATGCTTTCGAAGTCGATTTGACCGGCAAGATTGAACGCCCACTTCTGAGCATTCGGGTGCGAGTCCGCCGATGCCGCCGAGACAGAGCGAGAGCACCACCGTCAGCAGCATCGTTCCTACCGTGAGAGGCAGCTTCAACCAGCGTGTGCTGATGAGGCCGAAGATGGCAGCGGTAATGAAAAGTACGCTCAGGACTTCAAGAGTGGTCATTGGGCGGCCGCGTAAAACGATGGACTCATGGTAAAGGACGAATGTAGAGGGTCGCAGCCAGTTGCCGCGCAATTGTTGCTGTGCATCCTGACCGCATTGAGGTTTTGCGGATTTCTAAAGAAGCTTTGCGGCGTCCTTGGCGAAGTAGGTGACGATGAAGTCTGCGCCGGCGCGGCGGATGCCGACCAGTGACTCGAGCATGGTGCGGTCGCGCTCGAGCCAGCCTTTTTCAAAGGCGGCCTGCAGCATGGAGTATTCGCCGGAAACCTGGTAGGCGCCGATGGGCACGTCGAAGTCTTCGCGTGCGGCATGCACCACGTCGAGATAGGGCATGGCGGGCTTCATCAGGATCATGTCGGCGCCTTCTTCGAGGTCGAGGTCGATCTCGCGCATGGCTTCGCGCAGGTTGGCGCCGTCCATCTGGTAGCTGCGGCGGTCGCCGAATTGCGGAGCGGAGTCGGCTGCCTCGCGAAACGGGCCGTAAAAGGCAGAAGCGAATTTCGATGCGTAACTGAGGATCGGAGTATTGCTGTTGCCGTCTGCATCGAGAGCGTCGCGGATGGCGGCAACGCGGCCGTCCATCATGTCGCTGGGGGCAACGATGTCTGCGCCGGCACGGGCGAGGCTGGCGCCGGTCGTCGCGAGCAGCTCAAGCGAGGGATCGTTGTCGACGTCGTAGCCGCCGTCTTGGTCTGGATGACGACGCCGCAGTGACCGTGGCTGGTGTACTCGCAGAGGCAGACATCGGCGATGAGGACGAGTTTTTTCGCTGCGGCGCTTTTCTTGATGGCGCGCAGTCCCTGCTGCACGATGCCGTTGTCGTCCCAGGCACCGGTGGCCTTTTCATCTTTGGTATCGGGAAGGCCGAAGAGCAGCAATCCGCCGATGCCGAGGGCCGCGGCCTCTTCGGCTTCGCGAACAGCCTCGTCGACCGAGAGATTGAAGACGCCGGGCATGGAGCTGACGGGATTGCGCACGCCTTCTCCGGGGCAGATGAAGAGCGGATAGATCAGGTCGCCGGGATTGAGCGTGGTCTCGCGAACGAGCGCGCGAAGCGACTCAGTGCGACGCAGGCGGCGCAGGCGCATTTCAGGAAAAGGCATGCATAAATTGTAAGCCAGCGCGGATTGCTACCGGAGTGACGAATCCCCTTGACGAAGCGAGACAACCTTGAAATACCGCTGCGCGCGTGCGACGTCTTTGAAAATCTGCGCTTTCAGGGCTTCGGTGGAGGGCCATTGCATCTCGCCGCGAAGCCGGGACAGGAATTCAAGATAGAGCGGTGTCTCATCGGTGAGATCGACCGGCTCGAAGTCAAGAATATGGGTTTCGACGCCGAATCCAACGCCCTCGAAGGTGGGCCGATCGCCTACGTTTGTGACGGATTCAAAGCATCGGTCGCCGATCGTCAACCGCGTAACGTAAACACCGAATCCGGGCAGGAGCCCTTTGTACGGAGCGAGGTTCACTGTCGGTACCAGGAGTTTGGTTCCTACACCTCGTCCTTTGGCGGGATGAGAATGAACGCCGAAGACGCGCCCCAGCATCCAGCGCGCACGGCGGACATCGCCGGCGCCAATCAGGCTGCGCACGGCAGAACTTGAGACCTCCATGCCGTGAACGCGCACCGCGGAATGCACTTCGACGGTGAATCCGATTGCTTCTCGCCGAATGCGCGAAGCTCATTGACGCCGGCCCTGGCGCCGTGGCCGAAGCGGAAGTTGCCGCCTTCGTGAATCCCGCGGACCTGGAGGAGGGCAACGAGAACGTCGCGCACAAACTCTTCCGCGGTCATGCGCGAAAGAGCCTCATCAAAGCGCAACACGAGAATGGCGTCGACTCCGGTCTCGGCCAGCAGACGCAACCGCTCGGGCAGGAACGTGAGCAGCTTCGGCGCCTCCTGGGGATAGAGGAATTGTGCCGGGTGCGGATTGAAGCGTGATGGCGATAGAGCGCATTCCGCGCGCCTGCGCCTCTGCGGCCACTGTCCTCAAGATTTGCTGGTGGCCGCGATGCACGCCGTCGAAGTTGCCGATGGCGGCGATGGAGGGGCCGAAGTCGCGTGGCACCTCGTCGAGCGAGTGAAAGACGCGAGCAGCCATGCCCGAAACATTTGTGGCGGGCTCGGGGTTCATGCGTTCGCACCTTCCAGCTCGATGGGAAAGCTAAGGCCGTCGTAAGCCATGCGAATGTTGTCCGGCAGCCGGGAATTCGTTTCTTCGTGGCCCAGCTCGTGTGCGATGTGCGTCAGCCAGGTATGTTTCGCGCCGATGCGCCGCGACCACTCCACCGCCTGCTCCACGGTGGCGTGGCTGGGGTGCGGTTTGTGGCGCAGGGCCGAGAGCACAACGTGATCCAGCCCTTCGAGCAACGCAAAGCTCTCGTCAGGAATGGCGCTTACGTCAGTGAGATAGGCAGTGCGCCCGAAGCGAAATCCATTGATCTCCTGTTCCCCGTGCAACACGGGCACGCGCTTGAAGTCCACGCCGAAGACATACACGCTGTCATTCAGGGGCTCAATATGCACACGGGGGCGATTTGGATAAGTTGCTTTCGGAGAGAACGTGTAATCGTAGATGCGGCGCAGCGTTTCTTCGGTCTGGGGCGAGGCGTAGAGCGGAATCTGCCCGCCTTCGCGAAAGACGGTAAAACTCAGTGGTCGCAGATCGTCGAGTCCGAAGATGTGATCGGCATGGCCGTGGGTGTAGAAGACGGCATCCACCCGGGTTAGCTTGTTGCGGAGTGCCTGCTCGCGGAAATCCGGGCCCGTGTCGATCAGCACCACGCGATCGCGAGTCCCGTCGTGCCAACGCAAAAGCACCGATGGCCGCAAACGCCGATCGCGCGGATCAGACGAAGTACACACCTGGCAGCCGCACCCCAGCGTGGGAACACCCATGGAGGTTCCGGTGCCTAGAAATGTCAGCCGGCCTTCCATGCGCGCTAGTGTTTTTCCGGTTTGGGGGGAGGAGCCTGCACGCCCTGCAGCGAGATCATCTTAGTCAACTCGAGGAAGGTCATGCGCAGTTCAAACAGAACCGTATCCAGCATGCGCGTTTCGATTGGCGTAAGGTTGCCCTTCGTTTTTTCTTCGAGGACGCCCAGCATATCGATGCTCTGTCGGGCGCCGACGATGTCCACGCGGGGCCGCTGCCCTTCGGGCGTTGCGGCGCCCATCTGCATCAGCGAGGAAAGATACAGCTGCTGCACGAGGTGTTCGAACTTGATCGGCGGCTGCGCGCCCATGGTTGGATTCTGCGCACGCAGAAGGTCTTCGACGCGCTGCGCCGAAGCTTCATAGGCTGTCGCCTGGTCGCGCTTTTCTTCGATGGTGGGCGGCGGCGGCATTTCTCCAGCGAATTCATCTTCGGCCGGCGGCGCTTCCGTTGCGGCGGCTTCTTCCTTCTCGGTTTCGACGAGATGCGGCCCTGCCGATTTTGTTTCGGGCGCGGCGGCTGGTTCCGCGGCGGCTGGATGCGAGGAGCCTTCCTGCTCCTCTTCCTTCTTCATCTTGCGGCGATCGATTACTTCAAATTTGGGGGTATCCGTCATAATCCAACTTTCCAGTCAATCTCGATCATAAAGCCGGCGGCTTATCCAGGATCTTCGCCGTACCGGCCGTTGCGCCCACACCGTAGCTGAGCGGTTGATTCTTTACTTCGGCTTCGCTGCGCACCATGCCCAGAGCCAGGAGGCGTATGCCTTTATCCAGGAGGAGTCCTGCGACGCTCGTAATTGCACCTACCGGCGCGCCCTCGAGGAGCAGTTCCGCTCCGGCGCTGGCCGTGGGTCCGTCGAGTTCGAATTGACGCAAGTGGCGGTGCACGTTGCCACGCGAGCGGATACGCTCAACAATCTCCTGACCCAGGTAGCAGCCCTTGCTGAAGTGCAGGGCGCGCGTTTGTGACGTTTCCTGCGGCAGGTCACGTTCGGCTATGTCGATACCGTAGACGGGAATTCCTTCAGCTACGCGGAATGCGTCGAGGGCAGCTGTTCCGACCGGGGTTGCGCCCGCAGTCGACAAGGCCCGCCACAGCAGCGTCAGTCCAGCGACGGGTGTTGCAATCTCAAAATGGTCAGCGAGAGTGCCGTAGTTCCGGTAAATCTTCAAATCCGACCCGTTCCACTCCACGCGCTGCCAGGTCATCGGCTCGGACGGTGCGGGCAGCCCCATGCGCACCAGAACATCGCGCGCTTGGGTCCCGGTCAGACCTACGGTGGTTTCCGCCGTAGCGTCATGCGCGACGAGTTCGACGTCGTCCATGATGATGAAGCGATCGAGATGGGCGATTAATTTCTCATACTGGTCGGCGGCTATCGAAAGTTCGAGCTCATCGCCGTCGCGCCAGACCGTCAGGTCACCCTGGATGCGGCCCTGCGCATTGAGCACCAGGTTCCAGGCTCCGCCGCTTGCGGGAAGATCGTTTACGGTATTGGTCACCATGCCGCTCAACCATCGGAAACGATCTTCGCCGCGAACACTGACGCGGCGCATCCAACCAAGGTCGTGCGCTGCGGCGGCCGCGGCCAGTGCCTCTATTTCCCGGGCTGGCACGTCAAATTCATGTGGGGTCAGCACGCCGTGAAATTCAGAGATCTGGGACGCATGGGCGACTGAAGCAAGTTGCGCGGTGAGCGGTGTTTGAAGAACGGTTACGGCGAGGTTTTCGGTCATAGGGGAGCGTTTCACGAGCACGGCGCAGAGCTGTACGGAAACTTCGCGCTGCAGCGCATCCTGATTATAGCCTTGAGATTGGATGCTGGACTCGGGCCCACGGCCGCCCCCGCAACCCAAGGAGAGAGAATGAGCAAGAGGTCCCAAATCAGAAAGATAGCCACGGGAATCCTGAGTTTTGCAGCGGTATTTTGCTTGGCGGCAGCAGCGGCGACAGCCCAGGCACCCGCACCTCAGGCCCAGCCGGGCTCTCAACCTCCCTCCGCATCGTCATGCGAAGCCGGATGCTCAATCGCCTGGCAAGGCAAGACCGGGGGCCGCGGAAGGCGGCGAAAAGCACATCACCCCCGAGGAGGCGAAACAACTTTTCGGCCTGGTGGATCAACTGCTGAAGTTCTCCTCACAGGAGACTGGTCTTCCCGATCAAGAGCGACGTCAAACGCCGGATGACCACGCGGGCAGAGGTGGAGAAATACCTTCTCGAAAAGTTCAATGACGACGAGGACGCCAAGCGCATGCAGCGCAGCGAAATCGTTTTGAAGAAATTCGGACTGCTCGATCGTGATTTCGAGCTCAAACCGTTCCTGCTGATCCTGCTCAAGGAGCAAATCGAGGCCTACTACGATCCCAAAACAAAGACAGTGAATATGCTCGACTGGATTGCAGCGGACGAGCAGAAGCCCGTTCTCGCCCATGAATTGACCCATGCCCTGCAGGACCAGCATCTGGATCTGGAGAAATGGAGCGATCAGACGCCATCCGACGTCTCGCACACTGCATCGGAAGACAGCGATCACCTTGCCAAGGATGAATTTGATACGGCACGGGAGGCAGTGACCGAGGGTCAAGCCACGGCGGTAATGTTCGACGAACTTCTCAAGCCCAAGGGGATGAGCATTATCAAAGAACCTGAAGTCGTGGACAGCATCAAGCAGGATATGGCAAGTTCAGAGAACTCGCCGGTAATGGCCCGCGCACCCCTGCTTCTCTTTGAATCCATGCTGTTCCCTTATCGCGAAGGCCTGAGCTTTGAGCAGGATTTGTGGATGGATCGCGGACAGACAGCCGCGTTTACCGGCGCTCTTGATCGTCCACCATCGTCCTCGTGGGAAATCATGAATCCCCGTGAATACGAAAAGGGGCACGTAGCACCGATTCCCTATCTTCCGGATATTCATCCACTTGTTGACGGCACGTATCGCCCGTACGATATCGGCCAGGTGGGCCAGCTTGACGTGCACATTCTCACGGGACTTTTCGGTGGCGAAAGCGCGGCCCGCGACCTGACCCCAGCATGGGATGGCGGGATCTACTGGGCGGGCCAGCGACTCAGCGCCACGACACCGAAGGAGCAGGCGAGCACCAAATCCATTTCGCTCTTCTACTTGTCGGTCTGGAAGAATGAAGCCTCCGCACAGGCATTTGCGCACCTGTATTCCGACGAGTTAGGTCGTAAATACTCCGGACTCAAGCTCGACAAAGCCGCATCCAGCGCCCGCGGCGAAGTCGACGGAACGGTGGAGCAGGTGTACAGCACCGATGAGGGACCGGTTGTTATCACGCGCCAGGGGAAGATGGTGTTTGTCTCTGAAAGCTTCGACCTGCCGGTGGCACAGCAAGCTCGCCACCCTCATTCTGGGATCGCAAGGCAGCGGACCGCTCCAGTCCGCATCGGCACGCCGACCGGGCGCTTTGCCGCGGACGCTCGAACTGGCCACCGGAAGTGTTCCGCACGAGACCTTGACCGATCCGGTTGTGCATTTCCTGTCGAATTGCGGCGTGATGAAAGCAGCGGTCGATGCAGCACTCCGCGCACTTCGTACCCAAAGACGCAGGTTCCTTTAGGTCAGAAGTAACTGCAGTTTAGGCTTGAAATCGGGGTTCAAGTCTGCTGTTCTGTCATTGAATCCCCTTCATCGGAGGATGTGTATGAAAGTACTTCCTCTTTTTGCCTTGTGCGCATTTGCGTTCGCGGGTGCCGCGTTCGGACAGGCCTTTGGAGAATCAATCCATCTCAGCCAGCCCGCGGTTCACAACACCGGCGCTGCCGCCGTCGATCGCCGGCTGGCCCGCTGAATTCGCGTTCCGGCATGCCGCAGCAGAGCGGCGTGCAGGTGATCAACGACATGTATCGGGGGCTGCCCGATTGCCATTGCGCGCAGCCGCCGATGTTTTTGCCCAGCTCCGCGAGAGATCCCTGCCGGAACGCCGGTCATCCTCTCCAGCTCCAGTCCCAATGCGGTGATCTACTACACCATCGATGGCTGGACGCCGACCGAATCGTCGGCACAATACCGCGATCCCATCGTGGTCAACGCGCCGATGCGCATCCAGGCCTTCGCCCAGGAACCCGGCAAAGCGCCCAGCCCGATTGTGGCAGCGTCGTACACCATCAGCGGTCCCGCAGTGCCGCTTCCTGTGAATGCTGATGTCTCCGGTTCGACGGTAACAAAAGGTACGCTGCTTACGGATGCAGACCGGGAACCGTGTTTCTTCTGAACGGCAAATCCGGGCGATCACTTCTATCTGCTGCTCGATGAGAATCTCGTGGTTAACGGAAAAGTGATCGCTCCACGCGGAATGTCAGTCGAAGCCGTCATCACTTCGGTGCAACATGCTGGGCAAAATGGAAGATCAGGAGTCATCACCTTCCATCTGACGAACCTTAACGCGCATGGCGTCACGATTCCGCTCAGCGGATCCTTCACGCTGGTCGCGCCCGATATCGGTTCGCAACTGAACCATATTTCGGACACCAGCATGGTGCATGTGGCAGGCCCGCTGCCCCCCGGCAACGAAGCGAAGATCGAGCCAGGCATGATGCTTACTGCTTCGGTTGCTGCCGATGTTGCGGTGACACCGTAGCGTCTGGCACACGCAGGCGCGATTAAGGGGGGCTATCGTCCCCTGTCGTGGCGACCGCTTGCTCCGCTTCTTTCTGCACCAGGTACTCATCGATCAGCACCGAGACGAGCACCGCGGTTGGAACAGAGACGATCGCGCCGAGGACTCCTCCGAGTTCCGATCCAATCAGCAGTGCCACCAGGATCGACAATCCCGGCAGCCCCACCCGCGTTCCCATGATGCGCGGTGTCAGGAACGAGTTCTCCACCTGGACCCAGATGAAGTAGAAGATCGCGATTCCGAGGACTCGTGTCCATGAGTCAATGGCGGCGACCATAAGCGCGAGCGCAATACTGACCGAGGCACCTACCACGGGAATGATATTGAGCAGGCCGGTCAAAACACCCAATGCGTAGGCGTAGCGGACGTGTAATTCGACGTACACAATGGTGCTGGTCAGACCGAGAATCAGCATGAGACTTCCCTGCCCCAGAAGCCACTGGCCCATGCGCACTTCGGCGCGCTGCAACGCGGCGTCAAGGCGCGCCCTCTTCTCGTTCGGGAAAAACGAAAGCACCCATCGATATGCGACGTCGCCTTCGAGAATGAAATAAACGGTCAGGATCAGACCCATCGCGATAGCGAAGATCGCGCCGGCCCAGTTCTTGATCGAAAGCAGAAGGTACGTTGCAGCATTGCTGATGAAATCCTGGACCTTGGTGCTGATCTCGTCGGTATTGACCTGATCGGCGAATGGGATTCGCTTCAGCTTGTCGAGAAAGGCCGGCAACCGCGATGGCATCTCGAGTGTGAACTCGTGCAGGTCACGAATTACAGGTGGAAACGCGAGAAATCCAAAAGCCGTCAGAGCACCTGCGACGGCAAGCAAGAGGATGAGGATGGCACGCCCCTTGAACGGCCGCCAGCGGCCGACCTTGAAGCGCGATGTGGCGCGAACAACGGGCGTGAGAACCACCGCGGCCAGTGCGCTGACGTAAAGCAGAAGCAACACGTTCCGCAACAGCCATGCCACGTAGCAGGCGACAGCCAATCCGAACGCAAATGCGATAGCGCCTCGGAGATCGCGGCTTCTGCCCTCGGCTTGATTCATGTCTGCATTCGATTCGCGCCTGATGAAAGACCCCTTCCGCTCAAACTGACTGCTGTGCTTCTACTGGTCTCCACCGAGAATCGACCCTATGACGCCACCGAGAACTGCCCCGGTCGCAGTGTTGCCAACGGCCCGTCGATCCGAACTGGGAAGATACTCGCTGATCTGATGCGCCAAACGCGAAATTGGCAGCGTCTGGAGCCACACCGACCCGGGCCCAGTGAGGACCGCGAGGAAAATGCCGTCGCCGCCGAAGATCATGTTTTTGATCCCCGGGACCATGGTGATCTGAAACCCCATGGTTGCCTGAAACGCGCCTACATGTCCCGGATGCACCAGGAGGACTTCTCCGGGAGCAAGGTTCTTCAAGACCAGTTCGCCCGAAAGCTCAAGCCACGCGGTGCCGAACCCGGCAACTCGCTGCAGGAGGAAGCCGCTGCCGCCGAAGATTCCCGCACCAAGGGACTGTTGGAAGCCAACGCTGATGGTGACCTGCGGCGTCGCACATAGAAAGCCGTGGCGGTGCACCATGTATTCCTGCCCCTGGGAAACCTGAATCGGCACGATATGCCCAGGCACCTTGGTGGCAAACGATACTTCGCCGGGATACTGCACAGCGCGGTACTCGGTCATGAAGAGGCTTCCGCCGCCGGCTACGCGTTTCAGGACGCCAAAGATCCCGCCGCCTCCGCCCATCTGCGTATGGGTTGTCATCTGGATCGAGCCAGTCATCCACGAGAGCTCGCCGCTCTCAGAGAAGACGCTCTCGTTGGGGTCAAGTTGCACATCGAGGACGGGCATGGTGGTGCCTTGGATACGGGTTTGCATGCGGACCTCCTGTCGAGGACAGTGTACCCGTTCATCTACGCTGGACAACCGGGAACTGTTCCAGCCGGGCTCCGAATGATCAAAATGGCGGCGCCGCATTCCCCGGAGGATACAAAGGTGAAACGCTTCGTATGGCTGGTTGTGGTTTCACTGATCGCTTAGCCCGGATGGGCCGCCAAGAAAATGACCGTGCTACCCCGCACACAGGCGTCATCTACCGCCTGATCACCGAGGTCGAGTTCAAGGTCTCAGACCCAGTGAAGGCCAAGAATCAGCGGATCGATTATGGAGTCGAAACCGTCGGGGACAAAAAGGTTGTTGTGCCAGGCTTCGTGACCATCGACACGGTCGAACGTCCCTACCCCGACTCGCCCCAGGGGCGCTTCATTCTGCGACACACGCTCTTCACCGAAACCTATTCGAGATACAAGCTGGCAGGAAGTTAGTTCAGCATCGAGTCAAAGCAAAGAATGAAGCCCCGATCCCATTGCGGATCGGGGCTTCATCATACCTATTCCCTATTCCACGATCTTCAACGTTCGTCTCCGCCGTTGCCAGCGAACTGCCTCCGACCCAGATGTCATAGGTTGTCGGCTCGACTGTCTTCTTCATCTCCACGTTGTAGAAGTTCAACTCGTCGAAACCAAGCGGGAAGGTAACCTGCTTCGTCTCCCCCGGCGCGAGCGTCACGCGCGTGAACCCTTTGAGCTCGCGCACCGGCTGCTCCACGCTGGCCTCGGTGTCGCGGATGTAGATCTGCACCACTTCTGTGCCCGCCACGCTGCCCGTGTTCCTGACATCCACGCCGACCGTGGCCACCGGGCGGTGATCGTCAACGACTCGCGCGCAGGAACTTCTGCCCGGTCCACCGTCGGAGTTCCATAGCTGAACCGCGTGTAACTGAGCCCCCATCCAAACGGAAACAGCGCCGAATTCTGCTCGTCCATATACCGCGAGACGAATTTCTCCGCCGCGTCGCGCGGCATATGGCTCAGGTCGCCATGGGCCGGCCTTCCGGTTGGCAGCTGCGCGTAATAAAGCGGTTCCTGGCCCACGGCGCGCGGAAAGCTGGACGGCAGCTTGCCCGATGGATTCACGTCGCCGAACAGCACATCCTCAACCGCCGGACCCGCTTCGATCCCCGGGCTCCATGCCTCGAGAATCGCCGGCACATGCTCGGCAGCCCACTTCAGCTGGAGCGGCCTGCCTGCCAGCACCACCAGGATCACCGGCTTGCCCGTCGCGACCACGGCTTCCAGCAGTTTTTCCTGGTTTCCGGTGAAGCCGAGGTGTACGCGGCTAGAGGCTTCGCCCTCCATCCAGTTGGTGGGCTCGCCGAGCGCCAGAATCGCCACGTCGGCTTTGCGTGCCGTCTCCACTGCCTCGGCGATGGTCTTGCTGTCATCCGGCTAAAGGCTGGTCCACACTTGCTGCGGGTCCCGTGAACGTCACGCTCTTCAGAATTTTCTCGTCTTCGCCCGAAAGCAGCCCGCAACCCGGCGCGTACAGCAGCCTGTCGCCGAGCCGCTCCTGAAGAGCCGACTTCAGCGTGATCACATCTTTTGGATTTCCGGCTACTGTCCAAGCGCCGAGCAGATCGAGCGCGTCGTCGGCCATCGGCCCGATCAGCGCTACTGTCTTCGCTTTCGCCGTAAGTGGAAGCAACGTGCCCGCGCCCTCAACCGGATCGTTCTTCAGCAGCACCATTGTCTCGTCGGCTACTTTGCGGGCGATCTCGCGCTTCTGCGGCGTCGGTCGTATAGGCCGGTCCGGCTTCGGTGTAGGGATGATCGAAAAGGCCAAGCGCAAACTTGACGCGCAGAATCCGGCGAACCGCTTCATCCACGACGCTCTCGGGAATCTTGCCGGACCGCACCTGCGCGGCGATCACGGTTCCGTAAAGATCGCCCTCCATGTCCATGTCGATGCCGGCTTCGAGGGCCTTGCGTGCGACTGTCGGGCCGTCGCCGATTGCGTGATTCTTCAGCTCCGCAACCGCACCCCAGTCCGAGACCACAAAGCCATCGAAATGCCATTCCTTGCGCAGAATCTGAGTGAGCGTGAATGGATTGGCTGTTGCAGGAATACCGTTGATGGAATTGAACGACGTCATCACGGTCGCCACTCCCGCATCGACCGCCGCGTGATACGGCTTGAGGTAGACCTGGCGCAGCGTCAGTTCGCTCATGTCGACCGCGTTGTAATCGCGCCCCGCGATCGCCGCGCCGTACGCGGCAAAGTGCTTCACGCAGGCTGCGACCGAATCGGGTTTGGAGAGATCACCCTGCTGGTATCCCTTCACCCATGCGCGCGCCATCGCCGAACTCAGATAGGGATCTTCGCCGTTCGACTCGATGATGCGGCCCCAGCGGGGATCACGGGCGATGTCGACCATCGGCGAGAAGACCCATGCGATGCCGTCGGCGCGCGCCTCTTCCGCGGCTACGCGCGTCACTGTTTCCGCCGCCTCCGGATCCCAGCTGGCCGCAATGGCCAGCGGCACCGGAAACGTGGTGTGATGACCGTGAATCACGTCGAGACCGAACAGAATGGGAATATGCAGCCGCGACTTCTCCATGGCGATGTGCTGATAGTGGTTGGTCTTCTCGGCTCCCACCACGTTCAACATTGACCCCACCTGGCCCTTGGCGACCAGTTCGTCATAGGTCAGTTTCGAAGCCGAAGGACCGGTCGCGAATCCCGCCGAGTACTGCACCGTCTGCCCAATCTTCTCTTCGAGCGTCATCTGCTTCAGCAGCGCATCGACGCGGGAGTTGATCTCCTTTGACGCCAGCTGGGGATTTGGGTGGCACGCGGTCCTGACCAGGCGCGGAAATTGCGCCCGAAAGCGGCGAGCAGCACAAAAAATACAACAGGCTTGACCGCAGTGGCGTTCAATTTCGTCATGATCGGAAAATGATAAACCGTTTGAGCCCGAGCTGGTCAGTAATCGAGCCTTCGCTTGCCTTTATCCTGCGATGGACAGGGCGGCTTCCGTCCGTCGCAGGGAAGCGTTGAAAATGCTCTACTCTTTGAGGGGATCCTGATGCGCCCGATTCTTCGCCATTTCCGGAAGGCTGTCTTTCTGGCTGTTGAGCACGATGTGCTCAATACCGCCAAGGCCGCCGCATATTCCGGCATGTTGCTGTTCTTTCCGGCATTCATCGTGATCACCGCGCTGGTGGCCAAGGTACCCGAGGGCCCCACGGTCATGGGCGAGATCCGCTGGGTATCCGTGCAGATCCTGCCGCTGGATACCGTACGCCTGCTGCTCTCTTCGCTGCACGAGCGTAATCCTCACCCTGACCGGCTTATTGCTTCGGGCATCACGCTCAGCGTGTTCGCGGGACTGGGCCTGATGCTGACGCTGATGGAGGGCTTTCGCCGCGCATATCGGCTTCCGCGAAACGAATGGGGCTTCTGGGAGCGGCATCTACGCGCGCTGTTGCTCGTTTTTATTGTTCTCGTTCCGCTCGCGCTGGCCACACTTCTGCTGGTATTTGGCCGTGCGATTGAACTGTGGATGGTCTTCAAGACCGGACACGATTTGCGCCACGTCGTGCTTTTTCTCTGGCGCCTGGCGCGCTGGACGCTCGCCTTCATCACCAGTCTCACAGTACTTGGCACTTTGTACCACTTCGGAACCCGGCGCCGGGAGCACTGGCTGCTCGTGGTGCCCGGCGCCGTCGCCGCCAGCGCGGTGTGGTTTTCGGCAACGCTTGCCTTCGGCTGGTATGTCACGCGCATTGCCGACTACTCCATCTTTTACGGATCGTTTGGCGCGGGCATTGCCACGCTGGTGTGGCTCTACATCACCTCATTCAGCGCGCTGCTTGGCGCCGAACTGAACGGCGTGCTCTTCCGCGAGCGCAACAATCGCCTTTAGTGGATCGCGCAATTTCGCCGGAGATTCTGTCGCGGATGCGATCGCACCGACCTAAATGCTGCAGTGCGTTCACGATGAGGCGAGCGCTTTCGAGTTCAGCCGACTTTGTATAATGAAGCTAACCGCACTCATACATTCCCTATTCCTCTTACCGCATCTTTTGTTACCGAAATCCTGGAGTCATATCATGCCGTTCGCCGATACGAACCTGAACGCAAGTCCCAGCCAGCGCCGCGCCAAGATCGTTGCCACGCTTGGTCCCGCTTCAAACACCGAGCCGGTTTTTCGCGACCTTGTCCGCGCGGGAATCGATGTTGTCCGCCTGAATTTTTCGCATGGCACCCATGAAGAGAAACTTGCGCTCATCCAGATGATCCGCAAAGTGAGCCGCGAAGAGCGCAAGCCGCTTTGCATTCTCGGCGATCTGCAGGGACCCAAGATCCGCACCTCCAAGCTCAAGGATCACCAGCCAGTTCTACTCAAGGCGGGTCAACGGCTTACCATCACTCCGCGCGACGTTCCCGGCACCGCTTCGCTGGTCGGAACGACGTTCAAGACGCTGGCTGAAAACGTGGAGCAGGGTTCCCGCATTCTGCTTTCCGACGGGCTCATCGAACTGCGCGTGCACGAAGTGGTCGGCGCCGACGTTGTTTGTGAGGTCATCAATGGCGGCATGCTGGGCGAGAACAAGGGCATCAACCTGCCCGGCATTCCGGTGCGCGTTCCCTCGCTCACTGAAAAAGATTCGCAAGACCTCGAGTTCGCTCTAAAGAACGGCGTGGATGCCATTGCTGTCTCCTTTGTGCGGACCGCGGAAGATGTTCGGCTGGTGCGCAATCGCGTGTCGGCATACGGAAGCGAAACCTGGATCATCGCCAAGCTTGAAAAACCGCAGGCCATCGAGCATCTCGACAGCATTCTGCAGGCCGCTGACGGCATCATGGTTGCGCGCGGCGATCTCGGCGTTGAAGTCCCGCCGGAAAAGGTTCCCGCGATTCAGAAGCACATCATCCGGCGCGCGTCGGAGTACTTCAAGCCGGTGATCACCGCAACGCAGATGCTGGAATCGATGATTGAGAATCCGCGGCCGACGCGCGCCGAGGTTTCAGACGTGGCCAACGCCGTTTACGACGGCACCGATGCCGTGATGCTTTCCGGCGAATCGGCGGTCGGCAAGTATCCCATTGAAGCTGTCGCCATGATGGGCGCGCATTGTGAGCGAAGCCGAGCGCCACATCAGGGAAGATCACCTGAACGAGCCGCTGCTTCGCCAGACGCATCTCTCCATCGCCGAGACCATCTGCGAAGCGACCGCGCACGCGGCAGACGATCTCGACCTGCGCGGCATCGCGCTTTTTACCGAGTCCGGCGCGACGGCGCGTCAACTTTCGAAGTACCATCCCTCCGCGCCGATCTTCGCGCTCAGCCCGGTTGACATCACGATCAACCGGCTCAATCTGCTGTGGGGAACGACGCCGATTCGCTGCCCCAAGGTCAACTCGACTGAAGCCCTGGTCGACGTGGCAGAGAGCCTGCTGGAGCAGAATGGCTACGTGCGCAATCGCGAAGTGATTGCGATCGTTGCCGGCACGCGCACCAAGTCCGGCTCAACGAACTTCCTGCGCCTGCACGTTATGGGCGAGCACAACCAGGAAGGCGTCCGCTTCTTCGCCCCGCACGAAGACGAACCGGCCAGGGACGTGGCTTCGCGCGCGGATCAGCCAAAGGCTCGACGCCGCAAGACACCTTTGCGCCAGTACCCATCGCCGAATCCGCCGAAGATTTCAAATCCGTAAGTAGCGCCTTTTGGCTTTGGGCGGTTCGTGCATTCCCATCCATTCGACCAAAATCTGTCGAATGGATGGGGACACGCAGGTTCCACTTACTTCGTCGCAAGCTGCCGCAGTACGTAGAGCAGGATGCCGCCGTGCTCGTAGTACTCGATCTCCTGCGGGGTGTCGATGCGCACCTTGGCGTTGAATTCCTTCACGCTTCCGTCTGCGCTTTTCGCTTTCACCTTTAGCGTGTGACCGTTCGAAAACTTCGACTTGAGAAGATTGGTCAGCCCCGCGAAGTCGTACACTTCTTCGCCTGTCAGACCGAGCGATTCGACATTCTGCCCCTCTTCAAACTGCAGCGGCAGGATGCCCATGCCCACGAGGTTCGAGCGGTGAATGCGCTCGAAGCTTTCTGCGATCACGGCGCGCACTCCCGAGCAGATTCGGCCCCTTCGCTGCCCAGTCGCGCGACGAGCCGGAACCGTATTCCTTGCCGGCGAGGATGACGAGCGGAATTTTACGCTCGGCGTACTTCACGCTGGCGTCGAAGATCGACATCTGCTCGCCTTCCGGCAGCAGGCGCGTGACGCCGCCTTCCGTTCCCGGCGCCAGCTTGTTGCGCAGGCGCACATTGGCGAACGTTCCGCGCACCATCACCTCGTGATTGCCGCGGCGCGAGCCATAGGAGTTGAAGTCCGCGGGCTTGACGCCGTGTTCGGCAAGATACTTCCCTGCCGGTCCGTTGGCCTTGATGGAGCCCGCGGGCGAGATGTGATCCGTGGTGACTGAATCGCCCAGCACGGCGAGCACGCGCGCGCCAAGAATGTCTGTTACAGGCTCGGGCTGCTTCTTCATCCCATCGAAGTATGGCGCCTGGCGAATGTAGGTCGAATCCGGCTCCCACTTGTAGACGTCGCCGGTGGGAAAACTCAGACCCTGCCAGCTTGCGTCGCCATCGCTGACGGTCGCGTACTCCTTCCGGAACCCTGCGCTGCTGACTCCCTTCTCGATCGCGGCTGCAACTTCTTGCTGCGATGGCCAGATGTCCTTGAGGTAAACCGGAGTTCCCTTCTGATCTTTACCCAGCGGCTCGGTATCGAAGTTGTGCCCGATGCGTCCGGCAAGCGCGTAAGCCACAACAAGCGGCGGGCTCATCAGGTAGTTCGCGCGAACATCCACGTTCACGCGGCCTTCGAAGTTACGATTGCCGCTGAGCACGCTGACGGCGACCAGGCCGTGCTCATCGATGCTCTTCGAAACATCGGCGGGCAGCGGGCCGGAGTTGCCGATGCATGTGGTGCATCCGTAGCCCACGACGTTGAAGCGCAATCTTTTCGAGGTACGGCAGCAGGCCGGACTTCTGGTAGTAGTCCGTGACGACGCGCGAGCCCGGAGCCAGCGATGTCTTCACCCACGGCGGAACAGTGAGTCCTTTCTCGACGGCCTTTTTGGCGAGGATGCCTGCAGCCATCATCACCGATGGATTGGACGTGTTGGTGCAGCTTGTGATCGCCGCGATCACGACTGATCCGTGATCAAGATATTTGTCTGGATCGATGTTGAAGCGCTCTTTGACCGTCGTCGTGATCGGTCCGGTTTTGAATGTCTTGTCCTTCTCGGCGGCTTTGGTGTTGGCCGATGAAGTAGCTGGTCCCTCGTTGTCCTCTGCACCGACTGCCAGCGCGGTGTCTTTGACTGCGGACGACTCCCACATCGAAGCGGTGCGCGTGCCGAGAGGCTTCGCGGTCGGCGACAACAGCGTTGGCAATTGCTTTGCGAAGCTTTCGGCTGCATCTTTCAGCAGCACGCGATCCTGCGGACGCTTCGGTCCGGCAACGCTGGGCTCGACGGCGGCGAGATCGAGTTCGAGGGTCTGCGTGTACTCTGCCTCGGGCGAGCTTTCAGTGTGGAAGAGACCTTGTTCCTTGTAGTAAGCCTCGACGAGAGCGATCTGTTCATCGCTGCGGCCGGTGAGCTTGAGGTAGCGCAGCGTCTCTGCATCGACGGGGAAGATGCCGCACGTCGCGCCATATTCCGGCGCCATGTTGCTGATGGTGGCGCGATCGGCTAGTGGGAGCGCGGCGATGCCTGGGCCGTAGAACTCCACAAACTTGCCGACCACGCCAAGCTTGCGCAGCGCCTGCGTTACGGTCAGCACGAGATCGGTTGCCGTGGCGCCTTCTCGCAACTTGCCGGTCAGCTTGTAGCCAACAACCTGCGGCACCAGCATGCTTACTGCCTGGCCGAGCATGGCAGCCTCCGCTTCGATGCCACCGACACCCCATCCCAGAACGCCGAGGCCGTTGATCATCGTGGTGTGCGAGTCAGTGCCGACGAGCGTGTCGGGGTAGGCCTGCAACTCGCCGTTCACGTCTGTGGTGAACACCACGCGCGCCAGATATTCCAGATTGACCTGGTGGCAGATGCCCATGCCGGGAGGCACGGCGCTGAAGTTGCGAAACGCTGTCTGTCCCCACTTCAAAAAAGCATAGCGCTCGCGATTGCGTTGAAACTCGAGCAGCGAATTCGCTTCGTATGCCTGCGGGGTACCGAACTCGTCCACCTGCACGGAGTGATCGATGACGAGTTCTGCGGGCACCAGCGGATTGACGCGCTCTGGATCGCCGCCAAGGGTCTTGATGGCGTCGCGCATGGCGCCCAGGTCGACGATTGCGGGAACGCCTGTGAAGTCCTGCATCAACACGCGAGCAGGCATATAGGCGATCTCGCGGCTGGGTTCGGCCTTGGCATCCCACCTGGCAAGGAACTCGATGTCGGCAGCCGACACGTTGACGCCGTCTTCGCGGCGCAGCAGGTTCTCAAGCAGTATCTTCAGGCTGAAGGGCAAGCGGCCCAGGTCGAATCCGCGCGCACTCAAAGCGGGCAGGCGGAAGATGGTATACGTTTGCTGCCCGATTTCAGAGTGGCACGGCTATTGAAGCTGTTCACGGTGTCGGTACTCATTGCGTGGGACCTTTCTATCCGCTCACAGGCGGATGATCAGACAATCTCATGGGCGGAAGATGCGCCGCGCGAACTCCTCAGTGCGGCAACTGGGCACGCTCAGGAGGAGAAGAATTCAACGGCAATCAGATTACTCAGCGCGCGGGGTCAGCGTCCACGGTCGTGGCGTCCGCGGCGAAATCGCCGGAGCGGTGGCTGGGCGGGAAGTTGGAAATCACAGCACATACCTGACGAGAGAATTTTATCGCGCCCGCGGTACACCTGGAAATACAAACCTGAATGCTGCAAGGTAGCCGTCGCTTTGGATCACTCGCGTGCGGTAACCTCAATCTCTACGCTCGAAATTCACGGAGGTCTCCATGTTTTGCTCTGCGGCTCGGCTCGCATTCACCGCGTTTTTGTGTTCCTCGGCCATCGCCCTTTGTCAGACCACCGCCAGCGCCGGCCGCAAATCCCGCGTCCCACTGGCCCACGACAGGATGGCACGGTCACCCTGCCCAACTTCCGCTTCGGCACGGGCGAGACGCTGCCGGAACTCAAGCTGCACTACCTCACGCTCGGCACACCTCATCGCAATGCGGCCGGCCACGTGGACAATGCCGTACTTCTGCTGCATGGCACGGGCGGCAGCGCGCATTCGCTGCTGAATCCGATCTTCTCCGATGTGTTGTTCGTCCCCGGCGGCGTGCTCGACATCCAGAAGTACTTCATCATCCTGCCGGATGACATTGGGCACGGCCAAAGCTCCAAGCCCTCCGATGGGCTGCGCATGCACTTCCCTGCCTACGACTACGACGACATGGTGCGCAGCCAGCGGATGATGCTCGACCAGATGAAGGTCGATCATCTGCGCCTCATTCTCGGGACATCCATGGGCTGCATGCAGACGTTTGTATGGGGCGAAACCTATCCCGGCTTCTCTGACGCGCTCGCACCCTTCGCGTGCCTTCCGGTGCAGATTGCCGGACGCAACCGCATGATGCGTTACATGGGCATCCAGGGCATCAAGCTCGACCCCGCGTGGAAGAACGGGGACTACACCACGGAGCCAACGGAAGGCCTGCGTCTTGCCGAGACGATCCTTCTTGTGATGGGTTCTGCCCCCCTGGTGATGCAGAAGGCGGCGCCGACCCGCGAAGCCGCGGAGCAGTATGTCGATCGCTACTGGGCGCGGCCCACTCCGGATGCGAATGACATGATTTACTACCTCAACGCCAGCAGGAACTACGATCCCAGCGCGCGGCTTGAGACCATCACCGCCCCGGTTCTCTGGATCAACTCTGCCGACGACTACATCAATCCGCCGGAGCTTGGCATCGCGGAAAAGATGGTGAAGCGGATGCCGCATGCGCGCTTCATTCTCATCCCCATCTCGAACCAGACACGTGGACACGGAACACACACCGCAGCAGCAGTCTGGAAGAACGATCTCGCGGAGTTTATGCAGCAGACGGAGCCGAAACCGTAGCCAGTTCCACCGATTTCGCGTTCCGACGTCAGGATGCAGTTCATCCCAATGCGCGAACTTCCTCTTTGCGCCGCATCCTATACTGGAAGGTGCACGCCTTCCCACCGAGGTTCATGGAGACTTGAGCGACGCAAGATGGTTGCGCGATCTTTCTTCGCGCTTTTTGACGTGGTTTACCGAAAAGATGGCACACGAGCGCCAGCGCCTGCTGGCAGTGACCATCGTTGCCGGAGGTGTATGCGGCCTGGCGGCTGTCGCCTTTCACCTTTCCATCGCCTGGCTTGAAAATCTCCTGATCAATCGCGCCAACCATGCACCCGGCTATAGCTGGATATGGTGGACGATTCTTACGCCCGGCGTGGGAGGCCTCATTGCCGGCCTTGGCCTCACCTACTGGGCTCCCGCTGCGGCCGGATCCGGAATTCCGCAAGTCAAGGTGGCATTTGCCCTCCGTTCCGGCCTGGTCTCACTGCGGGAAACTATCGGCAAATTCGTGCTTTGCGCCTTTCAGATCGGTGCTGGTGCATCGCTGGGCCTCGAAGGTCCTACGGTGCAGATCTGCGCGGGGGTGAGCAGCCTGATGGCCCGCGGGGCCCGTCTCAGCCCGCAGAATTGCCGTCGCATGGCCTCGGTCGGTATGGCTGCAGGCATCGCAGCGGCCTTCAACGCTCCCATTGCCGCCATTACTTTTACGCTTGAAGAGCTGATCGGCGATCTCGATCAAACGATGCTTTCCGGCGTGATCGTGGCGGCAGCACTTGCGGCCGTTGTAGAGCATTCGGTTCTAGGCTCGAACCCGGTGTTCTACATGCCGCGCCACTACGATCTTGGCGCTTCATCTTCACTGATCTGGTATGCACTTCTGGGAATTCTGGCCGCGGTGGTTTCCGTCATGTTTACCGACGGATTGCTCAACCTGCGTGCGCTCTTCAAGCGCTGGACGAGCGTTCCCAAATGGGTTCATCCGGCAGTTGGCGGACTGGCTACGGGCGTGATGGCAGCGATTGCACTTTACTTATTTCATCTCAATGGCATTGCCGGCGATCCCTATAAGACTCTCGAACTCGCGCTCACAGGAACCATGCCTGTAGTATTCATGGCTATTTTTTGCCTGCTCAAACTAGGGGCAACGGTAAGCTCCTATGGGAGCGGCGGATCGGGCGGCATCTTCGCACCGGCACTGTTCATGGGTTCGATGCTGGGCGGCGTAGTCGGCTTTATCGATGTGTCGGTTTTCCATCATCCCAAAGACGCGATTGGAGCCTTCGCGGTCGTCGGTATGGGTGCGGTGTTTGCCGGGATTGTTCGCGCACCGATGACTTCAATCCTGATTGTCTTCGAGATGACGGGAGGGTATGGACTGGTGCTGCCATTGATGATCGCCAACATGAGCGCATTCGCTCTCGCCCGGCACTGGCGTCCAATCCCTGTATACGATGCACTGCTGATGCAGGACGGGATTGAGCTGCCGCATGGCTCCCGACCGCTTGATCCGCCCCACGCCGCGCACCTTGATGCCGAAGAACCGACCATGGATGCAACGGCCTAGTGGTAGTGCAAAAGCAACGGAATTAATAACTTAAATCGTTTAATCGAGCTTTTCGAGTGCCGCGGTGTCTGTGGCTTCGTCCGGCGACCCTTCCTCAGTGGTGACAGCAATCGGAGGCAGTTCTGATGGCGCGGGCGTGGCCGCAACCTCTTCTGGCTGCAAGGCTTGCAGCGCTTCCAGCTCGGCAATGCGATTCAGCAATATCTGCTTCAACTCGGTGACGTCCTGCCCATCAGATGCTGGATCTGTCGTCTGCTCAAGCTTTTGAAGCGTGATACGGAGAGAATCGAGGGTTTCTCGGGCAGGGCGCGTGGTCATGAACTGGGAACACCTATTCTGAAGTTGGATGCAGGATTCAAACAGAAGTGTGTCCCCGCCCGCAGATTTTTGCACCAAATGAATGAATCTTGAGGGGATTTAAACAGGGTTACCGCAAGGTGTGCGCGGTGGCGGAATGGTTCCGGGAAGCATTGGCAATTAGTGCTGCCCCGGCTCCATGTTGTAAAGAAAGATGGCGCGCAACTCCAGATAAGGCCCATGGAAATCTCTCGGCAGTGGCGGATAGTTTGACCCTGTGAGGGCACCCCAGGCTGCCCGATCAAGAGCTGTATCGCCGGAACGGCCCTCAAGAACCATGCTGCCGTCCATAAGCCGGCCATTCGGCAGCACTTTGAAACGGACCACGACTGCGCCTTTCTTGAGGATCGGCGGATTGACTTCTTCCGGAATCAGCGGATCCCAGGTGCGCTCGGTCTCACGGTGCCAGCGCAACAGCCAGGAATTGAAGTCGACGCCCTGCGTGTCGCTCAGCACCTGGACGCCGCCCGTGCCTGCGCCGGGGTGCATCGGCAACGCTCCACCGGCCCCCGGATTTGATGTTGCGCCGGGTCCGGAGCGCGCGCCGCGCATTGCCTGCTGCAACTGATCTGCGGGGTTCGACGAGCCCATCGCGAAGTTTGGCCGCGCCGGAACCGGTTCCGGGCGAGGAGCCTCTGTGGGCTGAGGCGCTGGCTCAACCTTGGGAGCCGGAGTTGTCAGCGCTGGCTGGTCAACGTGGCGTGGCTGGCTGGGGCTCCGTTACAGGGGGCGGCGGTGCCGGCTTGTTCAGAGCTTCGAGTGTCTTTTTGTCGACGTGTCGTTGCTGCTCCGGCACGGGCTTGACCTGCACCTTGGGCTGCAGCTTTCGGATCAGGTCCGGCGGCAAATCAAGATACGCCAGATCTTTGCGCTGCTTGATGGCGTCAAACGGGTCGATCACCGGCGTGACGTGGAAGATATAGCGCGGAATCCAGGTGATGGCCGAAAGCAGCAGAATGTGGATCAGTACGGCGATCCAGATGCCCTCACGCAGCCGCGCCCAGCGCCGCTCGTCTTCGAGCTCGCTGATCATCTGCAGAAGTTCGTGAGTGTCGTAGTCTACCCAGCGCGACGTGGCGGCTCCGCGACGGACTGCGCGACCGCCGACCTCGTTAGCTTCGGAATCTTCCTCGTTTTCGGACGGCGCCATCCGGTTGATATGGCACGTCCAGCGCAGGAAAAGCCAGGTTCAGCGGACCGGTACTGGCCCTTTTCGGGGTGATTGCCACTGGCTCGTCGGGCTCTTGCGCGGTGTGTTTGGCTTCACTGGTCGGCATGCATGCGGGCTGCGGCTGCCGCGGGTGGTACGCCCGGCCAGCTCTGCTTCGAGTCCTTCTGTTCTATTCTCTCATTCCCGGCGTTCGCAGCCAATCGCGCACGCACCGTACAATTGATCTTTCTGAACACCCCGTCGACGAAAATTGTCGCCATCCCCCTGGATATGGACGTTTTGAAGACGGAAAGGGACGTTTTTGAAGCACTTTTTTCGGGTAATTTGGCTCAAATGGGAACTCGCATTCCTGCCCGCGCTCATCAAGTGGGGAATTCTGGGCGCCGGCGCAGTTGCGGTGCTTGACTCCTCCACGATTCCTGTCCCGATGGACGCCCTTATCGCGGTCTGGGTTTGGAAGGATCAGGGCCATTTCTGGGCTTATTGCCTGATGGCGGCCTTCGGGTCGGCAATCGGCGGCCTGCTTCCGTATGGGCTGGGCAGGGCCGGTGGCGAGCTGTTCATCCTCAAGCGCGTGAACCGGGAACGCTACGAGCGCATGAAGCTCCGCTTTGAGAAGCAGGAGTTTCTGGCCATGGCCATTCCTTCAGCCCTCCCCCCCCCTACCCCCTGGAAAGCCTTCGTCTTCGCCGCCGGTGTCTTCGAGATGCGGGTGGTGCCGTTCATGCTGGCGGTGTTCACGGGGAGGCTGGTGCGCTGGCTGGTGCTTTCGCTTCTGGTGATCAAGCTCGGGCCGGACGCGGTGGGACTCGTGCAGCACCACGCGCTTACAGCACTACTCGTTGTGGGCGGCCTGGCGATCATCGGATTCGGCTTCTGGTGGATGCGGAAGCGGCGATCCGGGGAGATCTGGCGCGACGGATAAATTCAGTGGGATCCACCGACCGCCTTCATGACCGAAGCTCCACCTCAGTTCTTCGCCAGGTTCTTCCACAGGATGGCCGCCAGCACAACGACCACGGAGAATAGCCGGAAACTAAAGATAATGATGTTCCCTTCGTTGGGGTGCTCAAGGCTCAAAATGGCTGCGTTAGTGCCTCCCTCTACGACCAGGAAGACGAGGAAAGCAAGAAACAGCGGATCGCGCGTCGCTCGCCAGAACTTAAAGAAGAAAAGCCCCGCCACGAGCGAGCAGGCGGCGATGAATCCCAGCAGGAAGAAGTCGAGAACGGGATGAGTGATCGGGCTCATTGGCTCTCCCAGATCAGGCCATACAGCAAGAGCGTCATCGAAATCGCCGTCACGCCCAGACGGTACGTATACAGATCGGTGGATAGGAACACGCGCAAGTCGAAGATGCGGAGCAACGCGGCTACGGACATGCCCGCAAAGCAAAGCCCGCTCCACAGCAACAGCCTGCGGCGCACATTCTGGTAGGCGCGCAAGAGCAGAAGGGCACAGAGGATAGTGGTAAGGAGCGTAAGGACGTCGAGCGCCTGGGTCATGAGTCGCGATCCTTCTTGATGCGGAATGCGCGCGCAAATTCGCGGACGGAGGCCGAGGTCTTTGTATGAAGCATGGTGGAAATGCGGACCAGTTCGCGCCGGTAGGCAGCGTCGACTTTATACATCCACTCATCTTGTTCCGCATTGCGGGGAAGGTAGGAGTACTTCTCAGACGATGAGGGATTCTGCTGCACGAGCTGCTGGCGAACCAGGTCGCTGAGAATCCCGATTACCTTTTCGGTCGGAAGATAAAGACGGGAAGCGAGTTCGTCGGCGGTCCATCCCACAGGGCGGCTGTTCCAGAGAAGGATGACCGCTTCAAGGTGGGGAACGGTGTCGATCTTTTCCAGGATGTATTCGTAAACATCAATTCCGGGATTCGACTCGGGCATAAGCGCTCGCACAGACGAAGCGGGCTTACAGGTTCCGCAATGATTCAATACACCATGGCGCTGCTACAAGGTGCGGAAGGTCAACAGGTGCCTTTCAAGCAATGATTCATGGCGATTCTCAAATTAGTTAGCTTCGATAACACCAGCGCTGCGCTCCAGGCGCAGTTTGCGTACGAGCACCGGAACGCCAAACGCGAGGCCAGCGACGATGGTCGTCGAAAGCAGGTCGTTACGATAGAACGGCAGCCCGGCGGCGTAGCAAGTGATCAAGCCGGATAAGGTGTGCGGATACATGTCGCCGGGGATCAAGACCGCGTGACTCGACATCACCCAGACTGCGTAGTTCGAGATGAGGAAGAATGAAGTCGGTCCGAGCACCACGGCAGCACCGAAGCGCAGCCAGGTCGTCTTCGACTTGAGCAGAATGTAGCCAAGCACCATTGCTGCGAGATACCAGGCCCAGGTGGTGACATAGGCTTCCCAGGCGAAGCTGTAGTGATAAGAAAAGACGGTGAGGCAGTAATCGGTAGCCATGAGGGCAGCCAGCGGAACCAGCATCTCGCGCCATGAGCGCCGCGCGCCGAAGTAAAGCAGCATGCCGCCGATCGCGGTGAAACTCAGCCAGCCATGATGCGGCATGACACGAGTGAGAATGGCAAAAACCAGCAGCAGGTAGGCGGGCATGAAAACCTCTAATTGAAGAGTACCGGGGGACTGCACCGGCTCGGAACGCGACTTCTCCATTCTCGTGCGTCAAAGTCGGGTGGTCAACCTTTAAGGGGTGCGGGATGAATAAAAGTTTTCATCCTGCGGGAGCAGTCGGGCTGAGAAACCGGGCAGAGCAACAATGCGAGGACGATGGTGTTGAACAGGCTAATTACCTTTTGTGCGGATCAGGCGCCGAGGGCGTTGCGCATGACGAGGATTTAACGCATTGTTAGAGGAAGGAATCTTTCAGTGAAGTCTCAGCATACCTTCATAGTCGCTGCGCTGACCGTGGCCTTTGGAATTCCGGGATGGGCGCAGAGTACGCCGGTCGCCGTTGAGCAGGCTCCGGTAACGCCGGCCGTGACCCCGATTCCGGTGAATTCGCCGTCGGAATTTGAAGCCGCGCCCAGCCCGGCTGTGCAGATGATCGAGGGTTTCAAAGACACGGATATCAAGTTCGACCTGAACGAGCTGCTCGATATTCTGCGGGATCACCGCCATGAAGGATGGGTGCTGGCAGCCTATCCCGACCCGAGGACGAGTCAGCCGCTGATCGGCGCGGGGTTCAGCCTCGATCTGCCGACGCGCGAACATCTGCAGCCAGACCCTCTGAATCCGCACCCCTTTCTCGAACCTTCGTCGGCCGATCTTTGGCAAGCGGCGGGATTTGAACCCCAGCGCCTCGACGACCTGCTGAAGGTCTTCTACGAACGCAGGCGTGAGTGGAGCAAGCGCACCTGGCGGAAGAAGCTGTTCAGTTTGCCGGCGCAGATCTCGGATGACGAGGCGATGCAGCTTGTTCGCGTGGGCGCGATCCAGGCGATCTACAACGCGCGCGCATACTGCAGGAATTTCGACCAGATGTCGGGTCCGCAACAGATGGCTATGGCGCAGCTTGTCTACCAGATGGGCGTGAATCTTCAGCACTTCAATGAATTTCTGTCGATGATCAATCCGGTGCCACGGGGTGCGGCAGCGGATTCACCCATGCTGGCCCAGGAAGAGCCGGTCGCGCTTGATCAAACGCCGGATTATTGGCTGAGTGTGCAGAAGTCTCTGATGGGCAGCCAGTGGGCGCACAAGTATCGTTCGCGGGCGGTCTCAGTGATTGCCATGCTCGATCCGGCGTATCGCGATGATCCCACCGCCGCGGAACATCGCGTGGGCGCGGTATTGCGGCCGGCCGTTGTACATCGGCGGCGCGGGCACGCTGTAGTTGCACGGCAGATTTCGTCTACGAGGCATCGTGGTCATGCGCGCAAGGCGGGACATAGCGTGCGGGCACGCGGCCGGAAGCGGGCTTAGGCCAGGGCTGCGGAGCCAACACTCCACATCGGATCCGCTTCACTTCTGTTCGCGCCCGCCCATCTCTTCGCCGCCATCGTCGCGATTGTCGATGATGTAGACGGCTCCGCCCAGGCCTGAGGGCGGACGGGCGTTTCCGTTTCCCCGAAAATCGTATCCGAATCTCAAGTCGGTGAACTCGACGGTCGTCCACGTGCGGCCGGGGGTAAGCCTGGGCGGATCGATGCCGACGTACTTCGACCTGGCCGACGTCCTGCACGACGGCCCAGCGGCCCCAGTCGAGGTAGACCTTGCCGAGTTCGGTTTGCTTGGCGGCTTCGACGGCGGGCGTGTCAGGCGGCTTGTAAAGCTGGTCGGTCTGCGGGTCGCTGTCCACGTCGCCTGTGCGAGTGTCCACTTCGGCGGTCTGGTAGTAGTTTTGCGTTTCGACAATCGCATGCCAGCGAAACGGATTCCATGGGTAGGGCTCGGCGGCGATGCGGTCGACGGGAACGGTGGTGATGGGATTGTTGAGGACAAGTCCCAGCGCCTGGGCATGCTCGGCATAGCGAAGGCACCACAGCAGAAACATGCCTGAGAGCGCGAAGATGGCCCAGCCGCGCCCGCGAAATGGCGTGCGCCTGGAAGAGATTTCGCGTTCAGCGAGGCCGAGGATGCCCGGGACAATCAGCGCGAGACCGAGCAGAATCCAAAGGACCGGTTCGGCAATGAAGACAAAGCTGCCCGCATACCAGCGGGGATTGAACGGGAAGAACGGGCGCACGCCGTAGTTGTTGGTCCAGTCGAGCAGAATATGGCTGAAAGCGGAGATCAACGCCGCCAGATAAACCCAGAGCCAGCGCACCGGCTGCGGCTGCCTTCGCTGCGGGCGCACCCGGTTCGAGCGGCGGCGGGGCTTTCGTTCGATGTGCGCGGCGACGCTCGACCCACCGGTGATAGAGCCAGGTTGCGCCGACAGCGGCAGCCGCCACAAACGGAACGGCGATGAAGGTGTGCGTGATGCCGCGATGATGCTTGAGTTCTTCGACGGGACCAGCAAAACCCCAGAGGACGTCAAGGTCCGCAGCCTCGGCAGCCAGTACGGCAGCCAGTGTGGCATAGGCAGTTTTTCGATTGAGACCGGCGCGACCGATGCAGGCGCCGGTAAGGAAATGGGTGATGGGCTCCATGGCGTACTGCACTTCATGGTAGCGGAGAAGGCCGGTTTGCGGGGTTAGCGGCGCGTTGCGTCGATAGCGGACGTGTATCCGGGTGGGTGGTAGTTTTGCGGGTTCAGCTTTCTTGCGTTCGCGGAAAATAGCGAGTCAGCAGGTTAGCGGTTCGTCCATCGAAGACATGGCCTGCGGCACCCTATAATCCAGCCCATGGGCGAGATGAGCAAAGCGCAGGCGGAAAAGCGCATTGAGGAGTTGCGCACGGAATTGCGGCGGCATGAGCACCTGTACTACGTGATGGATGCGCCGGTTATCAGCGACGCAGGAGTATGACGCGCTGATGAACGAGTTGAAGAGGCTGGAGGCGCAGCATCCTGAACTGGTGACGCCGGATTCGCCGACTCAGCGGGTGGGCGGCAAGCCGGCGGAAGGATTCCAGAAGGTGCGGCATTCGCGGCCGATGCTGAGCCTGGATAACGCCTATAGCGAAGAAGAACTGCGCGACTGGGATCGGCGCGTGCGCGAACTTGCGGGGAATTCTCCGGTCGAGTACACCGCCGAGTTGAAGCTCGACGGGCTGAGCCTGGCGCTGCACTACGAAGCTGCTCCGGGCGGAGGGGCACTGCTGGCGCGCGGACTTACGCGGGGCGATGGGCAAGTCGGCGAAGACGTCACCACGAATGTGCGCACCATTCGCAGCGTGCCACTCAGTATTTCGGCTGCAGCGGTTGAAGGAAGCCGGTGTGCCGCCGGACTTTGAAGTGCGCGGCGAAACCGTGATGCCGCTGAAGGCATTCGAAAAAATGAACAAAGAGCGCGAGGCAGAGGGGCTGCCGCCGGCGGTGAATCCGCGCAACGCCGCGGCGGGCACACTGCGCACCAAGGATTCCAGCGTGGTGGCGCAGCGGCGGCTCGATGTGTACGCATATTTTTTGCTGACGCAGGGCGAATATGCCGCGATGGGGCAGGAGCAGACGCTGGATGCGCTGACGGCGCTTGGATTTCGCGTCAATCCGCACCGCGGAAAAATGCACAATGTCGAAGAGATGATGAGCTTCATCGAATCCGCGGGAAAGCGCAGAGCGACCCTCGGCTACGACATCGATGGCGTCGTCTTCAAAGTGAATGCACAAGCAACCCAGCAGCGTTTGGGCTACACGGGGCGCGCGCCGCGGTGGGCCATCGCGTACAAGTTCTCGGCGGAGCAGGCTATTACGCAGCTTGGAAGGCATCATGATCACGACCGGCCGTACCGGGAAGTTGACGCCGACAGCGATGCTCAAGCCGGTGTTTGTGGGCGGGGCAAACGTGAGCCGCGCAACGCTACACAATGCCGACTGGATCGAGCGCATGGGGCTGATGATCGGCGACTGGGTGAAGGTGGAACGGGCCGGCGATGTGATTCCCAAAGTGGCGGCGATCGTCGAGGACGAGGAGCACCCGCGCGGGACGGAAAAGTTCGTCTATCCCACCGTGTGCGAGGTCTGCGGTCAGGCTGCGGTGCGCGAAGAAGGCGAGGCGGATTACCGCTGTGTGAATGTCGATTGCCCTGCGGTGCTCCACGGAACCGTGGAACACTGGGCCAGCCGCGGAGTCATGAACATCGAAGGGCTGGGCGAAGCATCGGTGTATGCACTGACGACGCAACATGTTGTGAAGAGCGTCGCCGATCTCTATGCACTGAACGAAGAAAAGCTGGCCGCTCTCACAGAGGAAGTAGAACGCAATGGGGTGAAAAAGCAGCAACGGGTCTTCGGCCCAGTGGAGATCAAGAAGCTGCTCAAGGAAATTGAGAACTCGAAGCACGCGGGACTGGCGCGGGTCTTGATGGGAATGAGCATTCGGTTCGTCGGCGAGCGCACGGCCGAGGTGCTGGCGCAGGAGTTCGGATCGATAGACGCGATCATGAGTGCCAGCGCAGAGGAACTGGAGCGGGCCGAGGAAGTGGGGCCGCGTATTTCCCAGGCGATTATTGATTTCTTCGCGCGGCCAGCTAATCGTGAGTTGATTAAGCACCTGAAGGCCGCCGGCGTGAAAATGACCGCCGAGAAGAAGCAGCGCACGACCCAGTTGGCTGGTATGACGCTGGTGTTGACCGGGACCGCTGCCGAATCTGACGCGCGAGGAGGCCAAGGCACGGATCGAGGCGGCGGGCGGCAAGGTTTCCGGTTCGGTGAGCAAAAAGACTACGTACGTGGTCGCCGGCGAAGAGGCCGGATCGAAGCTCGATAAGGCGCGGGAGCTAAAAGTCCCGGTGCTGGATGAGGCGGGGTTGCTGAAGCTGCTGGAAGGATGAGGCAGTTAATCGCGTGGGGCGAAATAGCCTTTCTTGGCGCGAGCGATGTACCTGCGGTCGTTGCAATAGAGGTAGATGGGCCGAAAGGCTCCATTGGTCTTGAAGTCCGCCGGCGTGTAGGTCAACGCGTACTGGCTGCGGAGTTCTTCTTCGATGCTCTTGAAGCTGTTGGACATCTCCTCGACCGAGGGCGGAAAGAAGACCAGGCCGCCGGTTTCAGTGGCCATCTGGTTCAGGACCTGGTCGCCTTTGCCGCGGCTGGGGGTCCAGTTGGTGCTGATGGCGTAGATGATGGTCTCGGCACGCTGGCACATCTTGATGGCTTCGTCGGGATGGACGCGGCTCTGGTTGTCATCGCCGTCGGAGATGAGGATCATGGCATGGCGGACCGGTTCCTGTCCGCGCGCGTCGAGAAGTTTGTCGCGGCAGGCTGTGTAGACCGCGTCAAACATCGCGGTGCCGCCGCCGGGACGCAGTCGGTTGATGCCAGTTTCCAGAGCGTCGATGTTGTTTGTCCAGTCGGCTGTCGACAGTCGGCGTCACATCGAATCCCATCACGAAGGCGCGGTCGCTCTTCGACTTCAGAATCTGCAGAAGAAACTCCGTCGCCGACTGCTGTTCAAACTGAAACCGCGAGCGGATGGAGGTGCTGGCATCGATCACGATGCCAACGCGCAAGGGCAGATTAATCTGCTGACGGAATGAAGTGACCTTTTCGGGGGCCTTCTGATCGTCGAGCAGGGCGAAATCGCTCTGCTTCAGGTTGGGAATGTAATGGCCGTGCTTGTCAGTCACCGTGAAAATCAGGTTGACTTCGTTTACGCCGAGCTTGAGGGTAGGGCCGATATCCTCGGTCTGGTCCTGCGTGCCGGCAGCGGGCTGCTGGCCGGCAGGAGCTTGTGCCGCCGGGGTTTGCGCAGGCTGTTGAGGTGCGGGCGTTTGCGCGGGTTGCGGTGCAGGCTGCTGGGCCTGCAGGGCGGTGACGGCACATCGCAGCGGCGAGAACCAGGCCGAACAATTTTTTACTCATAGCAGTCCTTATTTTATCAATGGCACACCACCCTCGGGCTTCGTTCCCGTTACGGAGGTATTGACGGAATCAGTACGACTCGATTCGAGGCGGGCGAGAAACGTCTCGAGATCGGCGGGCAGCGGCGACTCCAGTTCAAGGGTCTTACCGGTGATGGGGTGGGTGAATGCGAGCCGGGCGGCGTGGAGGAAGTTGCGATTGAGCCTGAGACGCTCCGGCTGTGAGTTACGGCGTGCGGAACGGGAGGGAGCGGCCTGCGCAGCGACCTGGTCAGTAAGCTGCGATGAGGCGCCGTAGATCGTATCGCCCACTACGGGATGATTGATCGATGCCATGTGCACACGAATCTGGTGGGTACGACCTGTCTCAATGCGGACCCGGACAAGCGTGAACTTGCCGAAGCGAGTATCGAGGCGGCGGATGACCTCGTAGTGCGAGACGGCGCTACGGGCATTTTCAGCGGGGCGTGTGGTCATGCGCGTGCGGCGAAGGGGATCGCGGCTCAATGCTGCTGTAATGGTTCCCTTCTGGCGCTCTACTGAGCCGTGCACGAGCGCGACGTAGGTCTTGCTGATTTGACGCGAGGAAAACAATTCGGCGAGCGCGCCATGGGCGGCATCGTTTTTGGCGACGATGATCAGGCCGCTGGTCTCCTTGTCGAGACGGTGCACGATGCCGGGGCGCAGATCGCCCGCCGGTCGCCGAAAGTGCTTTGAATCGAAAGAGCAGCGCATTGACCAGGGTGTTGCTGTTGCGCGCATCCGCGGTTTCGCCGGCACCGGCATGCACCATCATGCCGGCAGGCTTGTTGATGACGGCGAAATGCTTGTCTTCAAAAACGACGTCGAGAGGGATGTCCTGCGGCGTGGCCTTGAGAGGCGCGGGATGGGGCTCGCCGGTGATGAGTATGCTGTTCGCCACCGCGAAGCTTGAACGAAGCCTTGGCCTGCGCGCCGTTGACCGACACGTCGCCCTGATCGAGGAGCAGTTGCACGCGCGAACGGCTAACGCCGTCGAGTTGCGTGGCGATGAAATGATCGAGGCGCTGGCCGGCGGCCTCAGGTGGGACGGCGATCGAACGCGGTTCAACCATGGGAAGGTCTTTCGATTTCCGGCGGTGCGGAAGGCGACCGCTCAGTGGGGGTAGACAGGATGGCAATGCGTTGCGACTTGGATTCAAGCAGCATGGATGCTCCAGCAAGGACGAGAACGATTCCGGCGACCTGCGGGCCCTTGATCATTCCCCCGAACAGGGCTCCGCGGCCGAGTGGGTCGCGCCAGAATTCGGTGATGTAGAGAACAATGCCGGTCGTAATTAAAAAGAGGCCGGCGAGGTCGCCATGCTGGCGGCGATGCGGCAACCAGAGAAGAAGGCCGACTGCAATGGCGAAGAAGCCGAGTGCGGCGTAGGCCTGGACGGGATGAACCGGAATGCCGAGCGGGGCATCGCTCCATCGCGCAGCAAGCGGGTCAGTGTAGACGACGGCCCAGGGGACCTGCGCGCCTGTGCCGTAGCCAGAGCCGGCAAGCAAGGCGCCGATTTGCTCTAAGCCGAGGCCAAGAGCCACGGGCGCGGCGAGTACATCGGCGGTGATGCGGAAAGGCAAATGATAAACGCGAGCATAGACAGCGGCAACGACAAGCGCGATGGCCGCGCCGATAGCTGCGAGAAGCGGATGATGGATCATCGCCAGGCTCAACATCCAGAGTGGATGGTGGCGCAGGACCGTCCAGTTCGCAATTACGAGCAACAGGCGCGAACCGACCAGCGCGGTGAAGAGCATGAGGATGCAAAGGTTCCAGATCTGGTTGGGATCGATGCCAAGCTTGCGTGCGGTGTACAAGGCGAGCATGAGACCCAGCAGCACTCCCACTGCGGCTGTAGCGCCGTAGGAAGGAATGACGACCGAACCGATGTGGAAGAGAACTGGATGCACTTGACCAAGGATACCGGTTCAGAGTGCAAGATGCGGAATGCGGGGAGAGAACGCCACGTTCAGTCTGCCTTTGCGGCAGAAATTCCGAGACTCAGGCGAAGCCGCCTGACGGATGAAGTAGAACCCGACCCGCTAGGCCGTAGGTGATGCGCTGGTGAACCCGTCCTAAGACGGCGGAGCTCCCCGTGGTTCATTAGGCATTCCGGACTGGCGGACACGGCACACAGAACCAGTTTGTACGAGTAGAGCCCCTGTTCAATGAATGTTGGTTCAACCAGCGTTAACCACCCACCTGCTTTGCAGGCCGGTTTCTATTGCTGACTGTATGGATGTTGAAGCGGAATTGCAAGTCTTGTGCGGGTCAGCTCATTTGTGTTAGTAACTTGAAACCCTTTCGGGAATGTGGTTCGCCACGGGTTCCGGCTTACATTTCATTCCAAAGTCCCAGGCGTTTTGTCGGCCTTCGGCTCGTCTGCGGGGCGCGGTTCCAGGGACGGCGTTGCCGTTTTGTGTTTGGCAAGCTCTGTGGCGCTTGCGACCAGCTTTTTCAACTTGCCCTCGATGTTGGCATCACCGACGTGCTGGTCTTCGAGAACGCCATCTGCGTCGATGGTGAAGGTGGCCGGGATTGCGTTCACTCCGAAACTTTTCGCGATTGCGCCATTGAACGAGCCATCGCGATATTGAAGCCAGTTCATCTGGTTCTTCGCAACGAACTCCTTCCACTTGTCTTCATCTTTATCGAGGCTGATGCTGATGACAACGAGAGGCTGCTCCTGGAAGCGATGGGCTATATCGCGAATGTGGGGCAATGCTTCGCGGCAGGGGCCGCACCACGTCGCCCAGAAGTCGATGAGAACAACCTTGCCTGCAAGGCCGTCGAGCGAGAGGTGCTGTCCGTCGAGGGTGGTGATGGAAAACGGCGGCGCCATGCGGGCGCGAGCAAGATCGATACGATCCAGGTAGCGCTGAGCACGCTCGTGCACATTGGGGGTCAAGGTGTCGCTTGACAGGAACGTGGAGAACTCAGCGCGCGCCGCATCGTCCTGGTGCATGTGGGCGAGCGATACGCCCATCGCGTAATGGATCGTGGTGAGCTTTGGCTCCAATTGCAGTGCGGTCTTGAATTCGTCGCAGCTTTCGTCGAAACACTTGTTCTTTTTATCGTTAAGCCCCTGCTGCTGCAGAGCGATCGCGATACGGTAGTGTGCAGCGGCGCGATCAAAGTCTGTGGCGGCGATGAGCAACCATTCACGAGCGATATCTTCAGCCTGCCTGTACTGACCTATGCTGGTGGCAAGGGAATACGCCTGGCGGAGGCATTCGGTGCAGTGGCCATCCTGTTTGGCGGCCTTGCGGAACGAATCAATCGCTTCAGTGCGGTTCCCTGATTTAAGCCAGTCGACGGCATTGTGGTAGGTTTTCAGCGCCTTGGGGTCGGTGGGCATCCCAGGTTTAGGTGCGTCGGTTTTGGGAGCATCATTGGCGCTGAGCGGCCCGGGAAGGGAAAGTGAGAGAGCGAAGAGGATGCAAATGATCCGCGGACGAGATGGAACGCCGAACATGGGTGGCCCCCTGAACGAATGGTGAACGGCAGGATGGGAGCCAGTGTAACCCAGGTTCGGCGTGGATGGTGATAGCCGTTTTTGGGGATTGAGGCGAATCAACCCAGCTAGCCCGTTTTGCGCTCGTCTTCCAGAACCTCGTCCAGCATGCGGCTCAAATGAGCTGTGCGCAAGTGGCCTTCGTTCGAATCAACCACGGTGGTCTGCGAGAGTTCGTCGGCCAGGTTGAGCGCCGCCAGCACGGCAACGCGCAGTGAATCGACGGTGCGGCCCTGCGCGGCCACGGCCCGCATCTTGCTGTCGACCAGATCGGCGAGTTGGCGGATGTGGTTGGGGTCCTGGCCGCGCAGATGGTAGTTCTGGTCGTAAATGCTGACCGTGGTGTAATCGGGGGTGTTGGGCTGGATTTCGTTGGCCATCGAAAAACCTCACACTTCAAGGGCATCGAGTTGCGACAGCAGGCGCTCGACGCGCTGGCGGACCGTGTCGCGCTCGGCGTTCAGGGCGCGCACTTCTTCCTGCAGGGATTTGACAAGCGCAAGCTGTTCGCCGAGTTGAGCATCGAGTGTTTCGGCTCTGCTGCTCGGCAGCGGCGCGGGCCTGGCGTTCGGTTTTGATCGAGCGTGATGGTCCGGGCGATGCGCTCTTCGAGAGCAGAAAAATCGCTGCTGCTCATGGCAAGTCTTCCGAAACTGTCCTGATCGTGCATTTCAGTGGGCTGTGTGTCGGGATGTTCCGCGATCTGGGATTCCAGGGATGATGGCGACATGAAATTAAACCTCCGCGCAATTGCGCTCTATTCGGGAAGTATAGCTCCGAATGCGGGTGGCAGACGATGAGGGAAACTGCGGTCTAACCGCTCGTCGGTCAGCTACGTTCGCAGCCGCGCACCCGCATTGTTGACAGCCTCAACGATGCGCGATTGGAATGCACTGGACTTCTTCTTCGCGCAAAGTGCGGTCGGGCGCCTGAAACGTTGCGCTGACCAGCAGCGAATATTCCTGCGCGCCGAGGCGGGCATCGCGAAAGACCTCGGCGGCGCGCCATTCGACCAGTTCGGGAATGTGCAGAGACGCGAGCGCCTGATCTATTTTTTCCCACGCGATGCTCTCATCCAGGACGAGAGAAAAATCGCGGCGCACGGGTTGGAAGCGGGAGATGTCGCGGGCCACGGGTTTGCGCAGCGGCAGCTTGTAGAGGCGGTCGAGGTAAAGTTCGCCGACCAGGACCGGCTCCTTGATTTTGCGAGCAGCAGCCTCGATTGGGATGTAGCTGGCCAAACCAGCCGACGGTGAGGCCTTCTGCGACGACGCGCGCAGAGCGATAGGGGTGCAACCAGGCAGGTGCAAGGCCAGACTCTGGTGGAAATCGGTCGAAGTAAACAGTACGCATCTGGAAGCGCGCGAGAACTCTGTTCGACCGCGCCTTTGAGGTCGTGGAACTCGATAGGCCTGCCAGGGTGAAGGGAGCTTATGTCAGGAAGAGTGCCTGCGGCAGCAAAGGCGAGCGCGGGACGTTCGTCGACCTTTTCCGTGGTTCCGCTGAAGACGGTGCCGAGTTCGAAGAGGCGCACGTCGCTGACGTCGCGATGGAGGTTTCCGGCGACGGCCGCAAGCATGCCGGGAACGAGCGAAGGGCGCAGCACGCCGGCTTCATCGTTGAGAGGATTGCCGATTGGCACTACCTGGCCCGGTGTCGGCGCGGTAAGTGCGGCATCGGCGGCAGAACAGAAGGTGCTGGCGATGGCTTCGTGAAATCCGGCAGCGAGCAGCGTGCGGCGGACGGTGGATTCGGCTTCGGCCCACGGCAGGGCCTTCACGCCTTCGCCGAATGCGGGAAGCGTGTTAGCGAAGCGGTTGTATCCGTAGACGCGCGCGACTTCTTCGATGAGATCGATTTCGCGTTCGAGGTCGAGGCGCCAACTGGGAAGCTGAACCTGCCACGCATTGGATTGCGAAGCGTAGCTGGAGAGTCCGCATCCAAGGCTCGCTGAGGGTGGATTCGACAAAGGGCGCGGTGATGCCATCCTTGTCTTCTGTCTTACCGAGGATGCGATGGACTTCGCTGAGTGCGAGGGTGATGGGCTGGCGATTGGCGGTGCGAGATTCCCATGCAGGCACGCGCACGTCGACGAGATCGCCTTCGATAGTGCCGCCGTTGGCGAGCAGGATGCGGCTGACGATTGCCGAAGCGACGGGAGCGGCATTGAAGTCGGCGCCGCGCTCGAAGCGATGGCTGGCGTCGGTGTGCAGACCGTGACGGCGCGCGGTGCGGCGTACGGCCATGGGCTCGAACCATGCGGCTTCGACGAGGACGTTTTTGGTGTCGGGCGTGATCATCGTGTCCCAGCCGCCCATGACGCCAGCGAGGCCGAGAGGCTTGACGTGGTCGGCGACGACGAGGTCTTCGGGATCGAGAGTGCGCTCGATGCCGTCGAGCGTCTTGAGCTTCTCGCCTTTGCGGGCGCGGCGAACGATGATGCCGCCTTCGATCTTGTCGAGGTCGAAGGCGTGGGTGGGCTGGCCCATGGCGAGCCATGCGAAGTTGGTGGCGTCGACGGCGTTGGAGATTTGCTTCTGCTCGAGCAGGCCGAAGTAGGTGGAGACTTCAGCGCCGGGGAACCAGTCGCGGGAGTTGCCGATGGTGATGCCACGCAGAACGCGGGCGGTGAAGCGGCCGCAGGCGTCTTCGGCTTCGATCTTGACCGGAAAATGGATTGGCGGCCGGGCTCATGCTCGGGCAACGTCACATCGAGCGGCTTAAGCGCAACGCCGTAGATGGTCGCGGCTTCGCGGGCGATGCCGTAGTGGTTCATGGCATCGACGCGGTTGGTGGTGATGTCCATCTCGTAGAGCGGAGCCGTTGCCAGGCACCGAGATCGAAGATGCCTTCGACGGCGATGCCGCGGAGGGTAAGGTCTTCGGCGAGCTGCGCGTCGCTGACTGGGAGTTCCGGTAAATAGCTTCGAAGCCATTTGGTCAGTATTTTCATGCGAATTGCCCCAGAAACCGCATATCTCCAGCATAGAACTGGCCGATTTCGCTGATGCCGTACTTCATCATGGCGATGCGCTCGACGCCCATGCCGAAGGCGAAGCCGCTGATCTTTTTCGGATCGTAGGCGGGCTGCTTCTCTGCTGCGAAGGCGAATACCGCGGGATCGACCATGCCGCAGCCGAGCAGTTCGATCCAGCCGGAGTGCTTGCACTTGCGGCAGCCCTTGCCGCCGCAGAAGATGCAACTGATCTGCACGTCGGCGCTCGGCTCGGTGAAGGGGAAGAATGATGGGAAGAAGCGCGTCTTGACCGACGATCCGAAGAGCGCCTTCATGGCGTGGTCGAGCGTGCCCTTCAGATCGCTGAAGGTGATGTTGGTGTCGACGCAGAGGCCTTCTACCTGGTGAAAGATCGCGGAGTGCGTGGCGTCCTGCGCTTCGTTGCGGTGCACCTTGCCGGGAATGACGATGCGGATCGGCGGCGGCTGCTGCTCCATGGTGCGCATCTGCACGGGCGAGGTGTGGGTGCGCAGGAGCAGACGGTCGCGCTGAGAGCGGCGTTCCTGATTCGCGATGACGAGCGTGTCCTGCGTGTCGCGCGCGGGATGGCCGGGCGGGAAGTTCATTGACTCGAAGTTGTAGAAGTCGGTCTCGACTTCGGGGCCGACGCCGACCGAGTAGCCCAGAGCCGCGAAGACGGAGACGATTTCATTCATCGTGCGCGTAATGGGGTGCTCGGCGCCAGTGAGGCGGCGCGTGCCGGGCAGCGTAATGTCGATGGCCTCGGCGGCGAGGGCGGCGTCGCTTGAGCCTGAGCCGGCGGCTGATTCAACGAGCGCCTTCGACGAGCTCCTTGAGCGTCTTGAAGCGCTCGCCGACAGCCTTCTTCGCTGCTGGTGGCGCGGCCTTGAGCCAGCGGGCGGAGACATCGTTGAGGCGGCCCTGCTTGCGGCCGACCCAGCGGAGGCGGAAGGCTTCGAGATCGTCAGGGCTGGCGATTGCGGCGGCTTCGTCGGTGGCCTGTTGTGCCAATGCGGCAAAGGCTTGATCGAGAGCGGAGTCGTTGTACTCCGGCAAATTCGGAATATCTTCGTTTGTCATTGCGAAAGCCAAGAATATCGTATTGAGCAGCGTGGGATTGAAACGGGACGCGAACAGCAAAACGGCCCGAAGCTAAGCTCCGGGCCGTCGATGAGGCTGATTGCAGCTCGGGCTTTAGGCGGCTTTGGTGCTGCTGGCGAGAGCGGCTTTCGCCTGCTCCACCAGCTTGGTAAAGCCTGCCGCATCGTTAATGGCGATGTCGGAGAGGATCTTGCGGTCCAGCTCGATGCCGGCCTTCTTCAGTCCGTTGATGAACTGCGAATAGCTGGTGCCGTTGAGCTTGGCGGCGGCGGAGATGCGCACGATCCACAGGGAGCGGAACTGGCGCTTCTTCTGCTTGCGGCCGGTGTAGGCAAACTTGAGGCCGCGCTCGACGGCTTCCTGGGCTGCCTGGTAGAGCTTGGATTTGGTAAGGAAGTAGCCGCTTGCCCTTTTCAGGATTTTCTTGCGGCGGTCATTCCGCTTCGTACTGCGTTTTACGCGGGGCATTGGTGTTCTCCATTTTGCGTTCGTTGGTCATCGCGGCTGGAGGCAGGAGGCGCCGGTCTTTGGGACTGCGCGTTAAACCTCTTCACTCGCTCGTTCAAGCCTGATCTCTCGCCGGTCAGGACGCTTTTCATTCCGGCGGGGGCCATACTCATCGGCCCATCTGCGTTTGGCGCTCCCTCAATGGAGGGCTGCCGCATGCAGTGCTCAGGCGTAGGGAATCATGCGCGCAACCTTCGCATAATCACCATCGGAAACAAGCACGCTCTTGCCGAGCTTGCGTTTCACTTTTGGCGATTTTGACGAAAGAATATGGCGCGTCTTGGTCTGGCCCCGCACGATTTTGCCGGTGCCAGTCTTTTTGAAGCGCTTTTTCGCGCCCGTATGGGTTTTCAACTTGGGCATTTTCTTCTCGTTTTGGATGAGGCCTGATGGCCGCACCGAACGCCTCGCGAAACAGGGGTTTCCCTGCCTTAGAAGAGGCTCTCATCAGTATAACCCAAGTGGACTTAGAGGGTGACGGCCGGTTCATCGGTCACAGCAGAATCATCCCTCGAAGCGCTAGACTCGCCTGATGAAGCCCGCTTTCGGAAAATCCTCTATCCTTATTGGAATCAAACTGCTACACACGATTGTATGGCTGGGTTTTGTGGCGTGCATCGTGGCGGTTCCGTTTGCGGCAGAGTTCAGGCACTTCCGAGCAGCGGTAATTTTCAGCTGCGTGATCCTCGTGGAGTGCATGATTCTGGCGGTAAACCGGTGCCGCTGTCCTCTAACGAACCTGGCTGAGGCCTTCACCAAAGAGCGCGCTGACAACTTCGACATTTATCTCCCGCTGGGGGTGGCGAGATACAACAAGGTCGTCTTCGGATCGCTCTTTGTGGCAGGCGAGATTTTCGCACTTGTACAGTGGTTCAGGTTCCGATGAATCAGTAACTACGAACTACTGATTTCGCGGGTGCCGTCGCCGCCGGCGGTTGCGAGAACGCTGCGTTGATGAACGAGATGATGCGCTGGCGGACGTCAAAACCATGCCAAGGCTCGGGCGATGGGCGGCCGACCATTCCGCCTGCCAGCGGCCCATGGTTCTCGCGAGGATAGGTCACGAGTTCGACGGGGACGCCTTCCTGGCGAAGCGCGCGGTACATCTCCTCGGCCTGGCCGAGCGGGTCGGTGGTGTCGTTCTGGCCCTGAATCAGCATGAATGGCGTTTTGGCATGCGCGGCACCGGCGAGCGGGCTTTGCCTCCATGCATCATTCATGTGCTCCCAGGGTTTGCCGAAGTACCAGCGGTCGTACCACGAGCCGCCTTCGGTTCCGTATTCGCTGAACTGGTCGATCACCGGCGCGCCGCTGATGATGGCTTTGAAGCGGTCGGTCTTGCCTTCGACGAAGCCGGCCATTTCGCCGCCGTAGCTGTATCCCATCAGCGCCATGCGCGTGGAGTCGATCGGATAGTGGGCGAGAACGTAGTCGACGCCGGCCATCACGTCCTGGTAGTCGCCGCCGCCCAGGTCGTTCTTGTTGGCGGCCGCGAACTTGACGCCGTAGTTCGAAGAGCCGCGCGGGTTGGGACGAAGAACGGCCCAACCATGGCCGAGCAGGAATGGCGCGAAAAGATCGTACTGATTGAACCAGGCGCCGAATGGGCCTCCGTGCACATCCACAATAAGGGGAACTTTGGCAGACCCGGTGTCGGGCGGAAGATAGAGCAGGCCTTCAACCGTAAACTGACCTGATTTCCATTTCACGAGCTTTGGGGCGACGGCGCGGAGGTTGGCGGGAGCGAGATCCGGGATGGGAACGCCAGTGCAGGGGTCGCCGAGTTTCGCCGCGTAGCAGAGCCGCATCGGTTGTCCGCCGGAGTCGGCAAGCCAGATCCAGCCGGTTTGCGTGGGGTTGGTGCTCAAGCCCAGGACCATGGAGGCGCCGAGGTCCAGGACTTGAAGTGATCCGCTTCCGTCAATTGCAAACCGCACTGCCGATGCACGCGTTCCGATGCCTGCCTGCGCGATGACAGAGCGGTCGGACATGGAGGTGAGAGGCGAGGGACCGAACTGTCCATCGAAGCTGCTCGAGAGCGCGATCACCTGCTCCCGGAACTCTGTTTGGGCAACGCGAACAATTCCTCGTATCCGGGGGGCGCATCTTGCGTGGTCTGCGCGATGAACAGGATTGTATTCGCGTCCTGCGACCACTCGGCGCGGCTCACGGTTGGTGGGATCGAATTCGAGCTTTTGAGGGCCGTTGAGGTTCGAGACTTCGAGCAGAAATGCCTGAGCAGCGGGGCCAAGATCAGTGGCGTCATTGGGTGGTTCAGTCACAACCAGGAGTCGGTTGTCGACTGGGGACCAAAGAACGCCATGGACCTCGGGTGGAATGGCTGTGGTCTTCAGTTCACCATCCAGGGAACCGTCCGACTTGAGTGCGGCGATGTAGAGGCGTGTGACATGGCGCTCATGGTTGATCCAGGACGCATCGATCTTCGCTTCCTTCTGTTTCTTCTCTCCGGGTGTTTCGGGATCCTGCGCCCAGAGCGCGAGGTACTTGCCGTCGTGACTGATGGCGAATCCGGTGACATTGAGGGGGAGTGGTTCGACCTTGTTCGCGTCGGACTTCTTTTCCTCTTGTTTCTCGGAGGTGGTGGTCGGGGGCGGAGGATTGATGGCGTCTTTCTCTTTCGAGTCGTCAACGGGGGGAATGATCTTCAAATCGTATGGAGCAGCTTCACCTCCGCGCAGATCGAGACGAAAGATCTGGGTGCTTTCGCCGCGCTTGGCCAGGAAGAAGATTGCGGAACTATCGGGGGCCCATTGCGCGCTGTGCTCGCCGCGCTTGTCGGAAGGTGGCGAGAAGGTAAGCTGGCGGGCTTTATCGTTGCCGTTTCCGGGAGCGGGGACAAGCCAGAGATGGCTGGCACCGCCGTCTGCGGTGGCTTGGTTGAGAGTAAACAGGATTTGCTTGCCGTCTGGCGAGAGCTGCGGACTCGAGAGAGCCTTTACGTGACGGAGATCTTCATTGGTAGGGAAATGCGGCTCGGCCTGCGACGAGCTGGGCGCAGCGCCCCCTGATTGAGCGGCAAGAAGCGACGAGGCAACAACAAGGGGAAGAGCCAGCTTGAATCGAAGCATGGCAGCAGAATACAACCACGCAGCGGACTCAAAGGAGAACGCGAGGTATCAAATCTCAGCCGGTGCGAGCGAGGACCAATCTCGCCAGAGGAGGAAAAGAGTAAGGCCGCCCAAAAGGCGGCCGTAACTCTGCTGATTCTTCGAGCAGTCTACTGCGCCGGCGGTGCCGGGGGCCGCGCTTGCTGCGGTTGTTGTGGAGGCGCGGGTGGCTTTGGTTTCTGGCCTTCAGGGCGCTTACTGGGAGCGATAATCGCGTGCAGGATAGTGCCTTCCATGCGCGGCATGAACTCCACTACACCCATTTCGCCAACATCCCGGATAAAGCGGTTGATGATGTTGTAGCCGAGATCGCGGTGGGCCATCTGCCGCCCACGGAAACGGAGACTTGCCTTCACCTTGTCGCCACCCTGCAGGAACTTGACGGCCTGATTCTTCTTGGTCTGGTAGTCGTGCTCATCGACAGTGACGGAGAATTTGACTTCCTTGACGACGATAATCTTCTGCTTCTTCTTCGCGGCGCGTTCCGACTTTTCCTTCTCGTAGAGAAAGCGGCCGTAATCCTGAATGCGGCAGACAGGCGGGATGGCGTTGGGGCTGACCTCGACCAGATCGAGTCCTCGCTCACGAGCGATTTTGAGCGCTTCGAAAGGAGCCAGGATTCCCATTTGTTCGCCGTTTTCGTCGATCACGCGGATTTCGCGGGCGCGAATGCGATCGTTGATGCGGATAAAAGACTTAGCCGAGCGTTTATCGAGTGCGATGGTACATCCTCCAAAGTTGTCGAGCGCCTGTGTCCGGAGAGCTTCCGGCGTTCAAACGGGGCGCGCGAACGCACCCTGAGTATAGCACTGGTTTGATGCCTAAGCCGACCGGAGGGATATGGATCAAAGAGCGATTTCGAGGACCGGTTCGGCGGAAACCGGAAGCAAATCGCATCGGGAATCGGACGGGTAAGCTGCGGGGGCATTGCCTGGAGGGTGTTATCCGACGTCAGGCCGGTGACGCGAATGCGGACGAGCTGATTGGCAGGGAGCGTGCCAGCAAGTTCCACGGGCAGGAAGTTCTCGGTGAGCGCGCGAAGTGCGGCTTGCGGAGGCGAGAGCCGGTTGCGTGTGGAGGGTGATTGCCTCCAGTTCCGTGCCGATGAACTGGCTGCGGTGCGTGCGGGTCTTTTCTGCTGAAAGTGCGCGAAGAACCGCCATGCGTTCGAGGACAGCCGAATGAGGAACTGGCGCTTCGGCGTGGAGTGTCCATGCGCGCGTGCCGGGGCGGGGCGAAAACGGGAAGAGATGCAGGTAGCCGAAGGGGAGCGCACGGATGAAGTCGCAGGTCTCCTCGAATTCGCGGTCGGTTTCGCCGGGGAATCCGACCATGACGTCGGCGCCGAGGGTGAGCGAGGGGCCGGCCGCATGGAGCAATTCCGAAACCTTGTCGGCATAGTGCCAGGGACGGTAGCGGCGATACATGCGGCGCAGCACTGAGTCAGATCCCGATTGGAGTGGGAGGTGCGCATGACGTGCGAGCTTTGTGCCGCCGATATTCGGCCATGAGGCCGATGAGCGCGGGGTCCCAGTCCATCGGCTCGATGGAGCTCAGGCGCAATCTTGGCAAGTCGGTTTGTTCGATGACCGTGCGAACTAGCGCGGCGAAGGTACGGATCGACGATTGGGCTGGATCAAGGTCGTGGCCCCAGCGGCCGAGGTTGATTCCGGAAAGCACAAGTTCGTTGCCACCGGAGGCGACGAAACTGCGGACGTGATTCAGAATGGATTCGTCAGAGAGACTGCGAGAGTTGCCGCGGGTCTGGGGAATGACGCAGAACGAGCAGCGGTTCGAGCAGCCTTCCTGGATTTTCAAATTCGGGCGGGTCTGCGCACCGGGCACGACGGGAGCTTCTTCGAGGAAGGAGTGGGCGAAGGTGTCGTCGACGAGCACCTGGGGCGCGGCAGACACGGCTTGCGCTGGTTGAATCTGAACCAGGGTGCATTCGCCGGCTGAGAAAGAATCTGCTTTCATCAGTCCGAGCGCAACTTTTGGCGCGAGGGCTTTATGGCTGTTGCCGATGACGACTGCGACGCCGGCGAGGCCGGCCAATTCTTCAGGAGCGCGCTGGGCGTAGCAGCCGGTGGCAATGATGCGCGCCTCGGGGTTGCGGCGGTGCGTGCGGCGGATGTAGGCGCGTACTTCTCTGTCGGCTTCGGCGGTAACGCTGCAGGTGTTGACGATGACCACATCGGAGGTTGGCTTGCGGGCTTTCGGACGCACCGGAAACCCTCAGTAGCGCGGCGATGGCTTCGCCGTCGGCGCGGGCTGCGCGGCAGCCGAAGTTTTCGATGTGGAAGGTCGGTGGCACAAGGTTAGTCTAACGGAGTTTGAATGGGCCGAAAAAACAGATTCTGCGCTCACTACCCGCGAACTGAAAGGCGTTCGGGGCCCCGTTCGCTCCTCATGACACAATCGACAACCTCCGAAATCAATCGGTTTGCAGGTGTCATTTTTCGACCGCAACTTGCTCCGGGAGCAAGTGAGGCTGCTCAGAATGACACTTCACAACTTTTGTGAACTGCAGGTGCGAAACGTTAGCGCGCGGCAGCGAGAGCATCGTGCGTCTTCTTGCCTGCGAGGACGAGGACGATGGCGAGCGCGGCGAGCACGCATGTTAGCGCGAAGAGAAATACGCTTGCGTAACCGAAGAGGCCGATCACGGCTCCGGCAAGCGGACCGACCATGAAGAAGGAAATGTCGGCGAAGACGGTGTAGACGCCCAGGGCGGTGCCACGATTTTCGATCGGCACACGCTCGACGGCTTCGACGCCGAGGGCCGGGAAGACCGAGAGAGTAGCCGCAACCCGTCAGCGCCGCTCCGAAGAGCGCCATCCAGGGAGACGTGGAGAGCCAGAGTAGAAGGACTCCGACGGATTCAACGATGAGACAAACCTTGGCGACCGGGAAGCCGCCGAACGTGCCGATGGTGCGAATGAATGTGAGTCTTGCGACGATGAACGCCACACCGAAAGCAGTGAGGCAGAGCGCCGCGCCGTTCCAGTGTCGGCTCACGTAGAACAGTGTAACGAATGTGGCGAGGGCGCTGTAGCCGACGCCGCCGAGCGCGAGGCCCATGCCATGGGGTGTAACGCGCGAGAGAACATTGCGGAACGGTAGATGTTCGCCGGGCGTGACGGGTACCGGGGGCTTCATCGCTGCCCAGCGTAGGCGATGGCACATACGACGATGGTGAGAATCGCGACCGACGTGAGGCCCCAGTGCATTTCCATCACGACGCCGAGTGGCGCGCCGAGGGCCAATGCTCCGTAGGTGCTGACGCCGTTGTACGAGATGACTTTGGCGGTGTGCTCGGGGCCGGCGCTGGAGATGCCCCATAACGTCGCGCCGGTGGAACCGAGGCTTTCGCCGACGCCGAGGACAAGGCGGCTGGCGATGAGGCTGGTAAGACTGAGCCATGCGGGATTGCGATGGAGGACAGCCGCTCCGAGCAGCAGAAGCCCGCTCAATGTGCACGCGCCCATGCCCCACAGAACCGAGATCTTTGCGCCCTGGTGGTCGGAGATGCGGCCAGCCCACGGACGGCTGAGAAACGTGGCGATGTACTGGATGCTGATGACGAGACCTGCCAAAGACGCGGCGTATCCCATCCGCATGTGGACGTATTCGGGCAAGATGGCGAGCGGTAGCCCGATGGCGAGATAAACCACAAAACTGAGCGAAGTGAAGCCGATGATCTCCCGCGTGCTCGCGTTGGGAGGACACGGGTGGCGCGGTGGTTTTACGGCTAATCACGTTTGTTGCCATGTTTTGCGGGGATGAGAATGTGTACTGATCTCTCTCCCAGTATAACGGGGAAGCGGTCCGATGTTTCATGGCGCGCTCTCGATCCAGTTACCGGCGTTTCAATACGCAACCGTTTGGTTGCGGGTTAGCGTCGCTGCACCCGTGGCCTCCGAAAGCAAGTGCCCTGTTTTCTGCTGGTTGTGGCGCAGCTTCGCCGCAAAGCTATCTCAGGATTTAACTCTTGCTTAGATGACGCTAAATAAAGGGGTTAGGGCAGGAAAGCAGCAGACATCTCCAGTCGTTGTGTTTTTTCGCTGAGACCGCATCGATGGCTGGCGCTCAATCGAGAGCGCGCTCGCATTTCCCTGAAAGCTCTCTGATTCCACTATGAAGAAATTGGCGAAATGACCTGCAAGAGTTTTGCTGTCCTGAAGGCAAGCGGGGGCGGAGCCGTCGCAGGCGTTGCGGGCGGAGTAAAGAGAGTTCGCTTCAAACGAGAACACCTCATTGATGCTGACAAAATTGAAACGATCTCCACTTGTGAAGCACTTATATGCAGCACGGTATTCAAAGGAGAGCGAGTATGGCCCGCATTGCACTCGAAAAAGAAACTAACGTCAGGACTTTCCCGCCACCGCCCCGTGGATTTGATCCGATTACAGCGAGTTCCAAAGAGCTTCTCAAGCACGGATTTCCTGCGCGGCCAGTGCATCCGAAGCATCTGAAAGAGTACCAGCGATTGTTTGGAGCGATGAAAGACCGGTTCACATACATCGAGCCAAAATTCCTGGTCAATCCGAACAGAAGACATGGACCTCCCTCCAGCCGGAATTTTGGAAACGCGGTGAACGTACAACCCGCAACCGGCACCGGAAATGAATACAGTCCGATCTGGTCGGGCAGTCTCGCCTTTCCTCCGGCGGGCGAGTCGTTCCGCTGGATTGTGGGAGAGTGGACCGTTCCGAATGTGAATGCACCTGATGACGGACGCACCTATTATTGCGCTACCTGGATCGGGATCGACGGGGATGCCAGCGTGAGCAGCGAAGACGTGTGCCAGGCCGGGATCAATATGGATGTGACCCGGAATGGCGATAACGTGACGCTGAACTGCTCTGCATGGTGCGAGTGGTTTCCAGGTCCTGAGCTCGAGATTCCGAACTTTCCCGTTACGTTTGGAGATACCGTCGCGATCACGATATGCACTGCGGGCGTTGGAGCGACGGAGGCGACGATCTTTTTTGCCAATGTCACGGCGGGGCACGGAACGTCTTTCATCCTGGATGCTGGGCAGTTTGGAGATGGCAGCCAGATCAGTCTGGTGGGTGACTCGGCCGAATGGGTGGTAGAGCGGCCCGAGGTGAACGGCAGCACCGCGTTGCTTGCGGATTATGTGCAGCTGTTCTTTTCAGGATGCGATGCGGTCTCGTATACGCCTGATGGAAGCAGCAGCACGGTTGCCGGCGGCGGCACCGAGATCCATATCGATATGCTTCCGTTTGGGGCGAACGTTCCCGATGGGCTTTTGTCGCGCGGCATCCTTGTTTCCGACACGGTGGTGGAGTGCCAATTCATCGCCACGGGCGATGGAAGCTGATCGCGGTGGATCCGGCGCAGAAAGGCGCGAAGCGGAAGCGGCAATGTGCATTCGGAGCGGCATCTTCTCTTGAGCGAGAGGCTCGCGATGCGGCGTCAACTCCCGCCTCGAAGACACCCTTGATGAGCACTTCGAGGACAGTTCGAGGATGAAGCCGAGCAAATCTTCCATGTGGCGGCGGACAAGGTCTCCTGATGCTTCGAAGGAATCAAGGAGTCCGTTCCAAGGTCTTGGCGGGTTGCCCGCACTAACAAGTTAGGACGGGCTGAAAGCAGAACGGCCACCCTTGCGGGTGGCCATTTTGATGTAGCGTGGTGCAGAGCGATTTAGTGGTTCTCGCTCTTGCGCCAGTTGATGAGGTCACCGAGGGTGGTGGTGCCGCTGGAGACAGACTGCTTGTGGCCGCCCCCGCGTGCTTCCGCCTTGTAGTCCTGAACTTCGGCGCGGCTGGCTTCGTGGCCGGATATCGCGCGCAGGCTGAGGCCCACTTTTTTCTCTTCGACGTTGATTTTGATGATCTTGAAGTCGTGCTCCTGACCGGCTTCGAGCTTGGAGGGCTCGCCGGGCACTTCGCTGGCTTCAGAGATATGGCAGAGGCCTTCGACGCCCTCGGCAATTTCAACGAAAGCGCCGAACTGCGCTGTCCTGAGGACCTTGCCGTGAACCACGTCACCGACGCGGTGCGTAGCGAAGAAGCTCTCCCACACATCGGGTTGAAGCTGCTTGATGCCGAGCGACAGGCGACGGTTTTGCGGCTCAACGCCGAGAACGACTGCCTTGACCTTTTCGCCCTTCTTGACGATTTCAGAAGGATGCTTGACGCGCTTGGTCCAGCTCAGGTTGGAGACGTGGACGAGGCCGTCAATGCCATCTTCGATTTCGATGAAGGCGCCAAAGTCGGTGAGGTTGCGAACGCGACCTTCAACGACGGCTCCAGCGGGATAGCGCTCCGTGAGGTTCTCCCATGGATTTTCCAGAAGCTGCTTCATGCCGAGCGAGATGCGGCGGTCGGCGGGGTTGACGCTGAGGACAACCGTGTCGACCTCGTCGCCGGGCTTGACCAGCTTGGAGGGGTGCTTGAGGCGCTTGGACCAGGTCATCTCAGAGAGGTGAACAAGGCCTTCAATTCCCTGCTCTAGCTCAACGAACGCGCCGTAGTCGGTAACCGAGAGAACACGACCGTGGACGTGTGCGCCAACGGGATAGCGTTCAGAGGCATCGAGCCACGGATCAGGCGTGAGTTGCTTGAAGCCGAGCGAGACGCGCTGCTTGTCTTTGTCGAACTTGAGCACCTTTACCTGGATCTCGTCGCCGACATTGACCAGATCGCGGGGATGGGTGAGGCGTCCCCAGCTCATGTCGGTGATGTGGAGCAGGCCGTCGATGCCGCCGAGGTCGACGAACGCGCCGTAGTCGGTGAGGTTCTTGACGGTGCCGGTAAGGATGGCGCCTTCGCCGAGATGCTCGAGTGTGGTGGAACGCTTGGCGTTCTGCTCTTCTTCAAGGATCTCTTTGCGCGAGACGACCACGTTGCCGCGCTTTTTGTTGAGCTTGATGACGCGGACTTCAATCTGCTGGCCGAGATAGCCGTCGAGATTGCGAACGGGGCGAATCTCAAGCTGCGAGCCGGGAAGAAATGCCTTGAGGCCGATGTCGACGGTGAGGCCGCCCTTGACGCGGCTGACGACCGTCCCCATCATCGGGGTCTTATCGTTGGCATGCTTCTCAATGGTGTCCCACACGCGGAGGCGCTGGGCTTTCTCGTAACTGACAAGATAGCCACCTTCGGGCTCTTCGCGTTCGATAACCACGTCGATGACGTCGCCGGGCTGGAATTTTACCGCGCCGGTGTGATCGAGGACCTGTTCGATGGGCACAAGGCCCTCGGACTTGAGACCTACGTCGACAACCAGATGCTTTTCAGTCTGCTTGAGGACGGTACCGGAGACGACTTTGTCGCCATAGGCTTCGACGGCAGCAGCTTCAGCGGCTTGCTCGCGCTCAAAGGCTTCGAGGGCGGCTGAGAAATCATCAGCAGCAGAATCGGCACTGTGTTCGGCGGGCGCGTGCGCAACGTGAGCGACGGGCTCTCCAAGTTCCGCGTGCTCGGGTTGTGCGGGAGCGGCCTGGGCTACAGGCTCGGTTGAGGCATCGGCGTCCAGCGCTTGTGATTCGACAGCAGTTTGTGCTTCGGCGGTCTCTGGGTTGGACGTGGATTCGGACGAAGGAGCATCGAGCTCCGTCGCAGGCTCTAGGGTAGGTGTTTCGAGTTCGGTGTTCAGGGTTATGCTCTCGGGTTCGGGATTGAGGACGTTTGGCATGCAGCAGCTCCGATTCATTTGCCCGGCAACGGTGTACTGTCGACGGTTAGCATGTGCGCGCCGCGGTGGCGGGCAATGCCTTCGGCCGGGACCTTCGGCGAACCGGGAGCTTTGGATCCGGGCGTTCCACGAAGACGGGGCTTCTAGCCAGAGAGCTGGCGGCAAAGCGACTCGTCTCCTTGGGAAACACCAGGCAGGCAACGGCTGGCTGGAGGGCGGCCGCAGCTAACTGCTGGAATCCGCGCAGGAAGCTACGCTTCTAAGTGTAGCAATGGTCTGTTTTCCCCGTCAATGCAACGATTTGAGTGATGCGAATGGGGGATGACAAAGTGCTGCATCATTGGTGCAGTTCGTCAGAGATTCGATTGAGGTTGGAAGCGATATGTGACGTGGAATACAGGTGTGGACGATTCTTACGCGCGAACATGCGCTGCTGCGCTGCGAGCAGAGGCAATCGCGAGTTGGGACGAAATCGCGCTCTATACTTAGGTGCGAAGACAGCGGGCAGAAAGGATTCGCGGCGAAGCCTGAAGATGGACCAGCTCTGGAGTCCGTGGCGTTTTGCGTATGTGACGACGGCGGATGGGGCGCCTCGGCCGGGCGTCCCTACACGTCTGAATGCGTGGCCAGGGGATCTGAACTGCGTCTTCTGCAATCTGATTGCCAGCGTCGATTACGCCATCGAGCATGGAATGAATGCCGACGATGCTGAGGAAGCGGGGGGGCTGGTCAAGCGCGGGAAGCACTGCTTCATTTGTCTCAATGCGTACCCGTACACGTCGGGGCACGTGATGGTGATGCCTTACGCGCACCTAGATCGCATTGCCAAACTCAATGCCGATGCGGCGCACGAACTGATGGACCTGGCGCAATTGACGGAGCGTGCGCTGGAGCTGCTTTACCGACCGCATGGATTCAATTTCGGATTGAACCTGGGCCAGGCAGCGGGAGCAGGCGTTGCCGGGCATCTGCACATGCACGCGATGCCGCGCTGGATTGGCGATACCAACTTTATGACGACCGTGGCGGAGACGCGTGTGCTGCCGGAAGACCTGAGCACAACCTGGAAGCGGCTGCGGGGTACGTTTGCAGAGTTGGAAGAAGCGTAGCTACGCATCAAGGTCGTAAAGAATTAACTATGCTGCGCCACTGAAATTCGCGTCGCGATGAGGCATCCCGGCAATGTAAGACGCTCTGGGATGCGCAACCGAATAGCTGCATTTAATGATTGCTGTGTTTCGTTGGGCGCAACGAAGATCGCTATTTCTGGCGATTTCTCAAAGCGTCGAGAGATGCCGCGAACTCCTGCCATTCATCCTTGACCGCAGGGGTGGGCTGGGCAGCTGGTTTCGCCACCGGAGCCGGCTTGCCGCTTAGATGTGTGACGGTGGGGGGGATCTCAACGGCTAGTTTTTTGCCCGGAGGCGGAGTTTTTTGCTGAAGCGCTCGTTGAGAATCTTCTTCTGATTGCTTCATTCTCTCCTCGATCGAATTCAGGAGTTTCTGAACAGCCTTGTCAGCTGACTCTTGAACCGGGGCCGGTTCCTCTGCTTTGGCAGGAGCTTTCTGCCCGGCAAACGTGTTGTTTCCTTGCGCGTAAGCACTCGCGCTGCCAGCGACGGGGTAGCGCGTTCTTTCTGATTGCGCTTGAGCGACCTGCTCGCGGAGACGAGGGAGTTCTTCTGTGCGAGCGCGGAGCTCGGCCAGTTCCACCATCTTCTCTTCGAGTTCTTCGCGCACGGAAAATTCGCGAGCGTCGGCGGAGACGCGCGCCTTGTCCAGCGCATCGGCGACTTGCGATCTGACGTTGGAACGGCCCCAAAAATATCCGCAAATCAAACAGACAAGTCCAGTTCCAGCTGCGACCGCACCGACGAATATGAGCGTATTTCCCATCTATACAGAAGCCCTAATCCTATATTTAAGCGGAACGGGGGTGCGATTGCGGTCGGGTAACCGCGACTTTCCCGGACGAAAGTAATGAGGAAATCCTGTTATCTGGGACTGGCCGAGAGGAATGTGACATCGCCGGTGATATTCGGACTCTTATTGTCCATTACTTTCTTGTGCGTCCAGTATCAGGAAACGTCATTCGGTTCCAGGGATAGTCCAGTGCTTGCCTCTTCGGCTTCGGCGGCGAGGGCGAGTTCGGCCTGATCAACGTCGGCGCGGTCGAGCAGATTCTTGGGAATCGACTTGTTGGTGCGAAGTCCAAGTTCCTTGAGCATCTCAACCTGGCGGATAAGATTGCCGCGCCCGTCGGCCAACTTCTTCATTGCTTCTCCATAGTGCTTATCCGTCTTGCGGAGGCTGTCGCCGATCAGCTCCATGTCTGTAACGAATCCTGCGAATTTTTCGTACAGTTCAGTGCCGCGTTTCATGACATCGCGCACGTTGCGTGCCTGGCGTTCCTGCTGCCAGAGAACATTGATGATGCGAATGACGTAGAGCAGCGTTGTGGGGCCGACAAGCAGAATTCCCTTCTTGTAAGCGTCGGCCCAAAGTTCGCCGTCGCTTTGCAGGGCCATCAGGAACGCGGGTTCGACGGGCACGAACATAACGACAAAATCAGGAACCTCGATGCCGGGAAGATTGTGATAGCCAGCCTTGGCCAATCCCGAGATGTGTCCTCTCATGCTCGCCAGGTGTGATTTCAGCGCGATCTTGCGAGCATCTTCATCGGTGGCGTTGACGCAATCGGTGTAAGCGGTGAGCGAAACCTTCGAGTCAATTACGAGGTTCCGGCCGCCAGGCAGGAACACGATGACGTCAGTGCGCACGGAACGGCCGCGCTCACCAATTTCGCCTTCCACTGCAAAGGACTGCTGGAAAGCGTACTGCTCGCCTTCGCGCAGCCCGGCCTTGTCGAGAAGATCGCGAAGAATGAATTCACCCCAGTCGCCTTGAGCTTTCGAAGAACCACGCAGGGCGGTGGAAAGATTGCGAGCTTCTTCAGTCAGCGCCTGGTTCAGCGTGCCGAGGGTGCCGATTAGGGTTTTGAGCTCGGTGACGCCAGTGGTGGATTCTGTCTGTACGCGCTCAACTTTCTCGCGAAATTCCTTGATTTGTTCCCGAAGCGGGTCGAGCAGCGTGCCGATTTCTTTCTGGCTGCCATCCGAGAACGACTTTGATTTTTGATCGAGGATTTCGGCTGCGAGCGCCTGAAACTGGTCGGCGAGGGTCTTCTTCGCATTCTCGAGGAGTTCGACTTTTTCTCCGAGGTTCTTGCGCTCGTTTTGAAGGTCGGCTTCGAGCTGGCTGATGCGGGCACTTAACGAAGATGCATGCGTCGATTTCGATTCGAGTTCAGAGCGGAGAGCGGCAACTTCAGCGGTTGCGTGAGCTATCGTGGCTGCTCTCTCTGCCGCGAGAGATTCAAAGCCGGCGCGGGAGGCGGACTCGGCATGCGACTGCGCCAATTGCTTTTGCAAAGCTGCAAGCGCATCGAGAGATTCGCGGTTGCGCTGATCCAGGAGGGCCAGTTCCCGTCTGGCCGAGACTGTACGGATCCAAAAGCCCAGCAAGATTCCTGCGACAATGGCTAGAACGGCGACAAGAGCTTGCATGGAGGCCTCCGAGAATCTCTTCGCCTAATGTACGCCTTTTCGATGTGCAATTCCGGGTTGAAACCTGAGCTTTTTACGTGGGGGTTGCGGAGGAGTCAAGGGACTCTTATGCGAGCGCAGGGATTTGACTTATTTCCACTCTGCGTTGGCTTTACACACCGGGAGCCACCCGATAGACTTGGAGTTTCGGGGCCGGGCAATCTTTTGTTGCCGAGGCGGTTGTGTTGGTGTGCCGTGTGCCGTTATTGTAGGCAGGCGGAATCGAAGTGGTTGACTTCCCGGATCGAGACCGGATTTCAGGCAAACAGAATCGAGGAGAATCAGGCATGGCGGTTGAAGAAAAGGTAAAACAGATCATCGTCGAGCAGTTGCAGGTGGACGAAGCCGAAGTGACTCCCGGCGCAAGCTTTCAGGAAGACCTGGGAGCGGATTCGCTGGACGTGGTGGAACTGGTAATGCAATTTGAAGAGGCGTTTGATCTGGAGATTCCCGACGAGGACGCTGAGAAGATCAAGACCGTCAAGGACGCGATTGATTACATCGAGAAGAACGATAAGTCGAAAGGCAAGTAACTGGTGAACCGTCGAGTTGTGATCACCGGCCTCGGGCTGGTGTGCGGTGTAGGCAACACCGCACCGGAGGTGTGGGAAAACCTGCTAGCCGGGGCCAGCGGTATGGCACCGATCACAGGCTTCGACACAACCGGTTTTCCTGTCACGTTTGCCGCCGAGGTCAAGAACTTTGACCCGTTGAACTTCGTGGAAAAGAAAGAAGCGCGCAAGATGGGGCGCTTCATCCATTTTGCTTTTGCAGCAACGCAGGAAGCCATGGAGCAGTCCGGCCTGAAGATTACGCCGGAAATCGCGGAACGCGTAGGCGTGTTCATAGGCTCGGGAATAGGCGGGTTCGAGATCATCGAGCGCGAGCATACCAACCTGCTGAATGGCGGCCCCCGCAAGATCTCGCCGTTCTTCATTCCCGCGGTAATTGTGAATATGGCCGCCGGGCAGATCAGCATTAAGTATGGCGCGCAGGGGCCGATTTCTGCGACGGCCACGGCCTGCGCGACGAGTGCCAATTCGATTGGCGATTCGGTGCGGATGATTCTGCATGGCGATGCAGACGTAATGATTGCGGGTGGCGCGGAAGCGTCGGTCACGCCGTTGTCGGTGGGTGGATTTGCTTCGATGCGCGCTCTCTCAACCCGCAACGACGAGCCGACAAGAGCGAGCAGGCCATTCGACAAGGATCGCGATGGATTTGTGATCGGCGAAGGCGCGGGCATTCTGATTCTGGAAGAACTCGAGTTTGCGAAGAAGCGCGGCGCGAAGATTCTGGGTGAAGTAATCGGATACGGCATGAGCGCGGACGCATACCACATGACGGGCATCGCTCCGGAAGGCGCAGGCGCGCAACGCAGCATGCGTGCGGCGCTCAAAGATGCCGGGGTCAAACCGGAAGATGTGGGCTACGTGAATGCGCATGCGACCTCGACGCCGGCGGGAGACGGCAATGAATCGCGCGCTATCGAACTGGTGTTTGGTGAACACGCGTTGAGCCATAAGCTGAAGATCAGCGGAACGAAGTCGATGACTGGTCATTTGCTCGGCGGCGCAGGCGGACTGGAAGCGGGCATTACAGTTTTAGCGCTGATCAATCAGGAGCTTCCGCCCACCATCAACCTGGATAACGTTGATCCTGAGTGCCGTTTGGACTATGTACCGAACAAGGCTGTTAAGCACAACTTCGACGTGGCGCTGTCGAATTCCTTTGGGTTCGGCGGGATCAATGCGACGCTGATTATGCGTCGATGGACGGAGTAACACAGGGTTCAGGGTTCAGAGATCAGGGTTCAAAAAGCTACGGCGCACATCTTGCGATGTGCGCCGTTTGATTTTGGCGTGAATCGGAACTCAGCCCGTAACGGCTGCTATTCCCACGCCTATAAGGACGATAATTATCCACCAGCCAAAGCTGGCGATATAGCCTGAACTGCGTTTGACACCGGCTACAGTGGCAGTGCCCATGCCAACCAGAACAAGAGTCCAGATTGTGATGATGTCGATAGAGGTAGCGAGACTGTAAAGTGCTGGGTTGGTGTCTGCAGGATTGAGGAATGCGCCAAGGTTCGTTGGCGCGAAATTCTTGAGATTGAAAGACTCGGGCGCAGTACCCGCAAAGATGACGACAATGCCCAGCAGAGTTTTGATCAGCGAGGGCAGCATCGCGTACATCCAGACCACGAATATGCTGCCGAACTTGCCTTTTCCGCCAAAGCCGAAGTTGATGGTTCCCCACATAACCAGTGCGATAACGGCGCCCATTCCCAACACGAATAGAGGCGACGCAATAAATACGCCTTCGGTGAAGTAGACCGACCACTTCATCTGAGTTTCCCGCGCATCGGGCGGAACTTGCTGCCATACGCTCTTCTGCCTTGGGACTCATGTGGATCTGGTTCTCCACCGCCTGGCGCATACCGATCTTGCTATCGACGGCCCAGAAGAAGGCATAGCCGAGGACCACCATGGTGACAAACGGCAGCCACCAGCTCTTGTGGCCGAGTTTGATATCGGTGAAAGTCTTGGACGGCGCTGTAAAAGTATCAACAAAGCGCTCCATTTGCGTGAGACCCTGAGTGGCTTCGCTCGCTGGTTGCACTGCCTGATCGTTCATGATTTGCCTCTCGAAAAAAATCGGCCTTCAGACCCGGCATGTCGGTCGGAAAGTTCTCGGAAACCTCCGCGACCAGTATCGATCACGAACGCCGGAGGATTTACGCTCGCGGCGATTGTAGCGCGTCCGGTGCAGTTTCGGAATGAATTTTAGAAGAGGGGTGTGCGCAGAGTGCGGGAATTATCGATTGTCGGGAGAAACACCGGCCTGGGAAGGCAGTGCCCTGCGAATCCGTCATTGGGATTGCTGACGCGCCAACGGCCTCGGGAGACCGACGCGACCGGTTCCTGAAGTAGTTCTTGTACACGGTGATGTGGAAGCAACGCTGGTGGAACTCCTCTTCGACATCGATAATGCCGGCGTTCTGATAGGCAAGCAGTTCCCTGCGCATCCACTGGAGTTCACGGCGCGAGAGGCCGGACTTGGCAATGTCGATGGTGGCGCCAGTGAGGTGGGGACTGACGATGTCGCCTTCAGCGTCGGCGGCGTTGCCGTTGATACGCATCAGGCGCATCTGATAGTCAACGGTGCGAACGGCGGAGCTGACTATGAGCGGCTTATGAAATTGAGCACTGTGCGCACGTGCAAGACCGGGTTAGAAAATCGGCGGTCCAGGGGCGGCAATAGCGGCGGTCTTCTGGCAGCGCCGGATTGACGGCGAGAGCGGCCGACTCGGGGACACGCACCAGTAATCCGCGCGCAATGCGATCCTGCAAGTCCGCGTCGTTCTCGATGCGCTCGAGGTTTTCCTCTTCAGAGCGCTGGTTCTGGCGCACGAGGGAGTCGTAGGTGCCGCGAAGCGAATATCTGGAGACAGGCCCGGTAAAAAGCGGCGGCCGCGCGAGTTCGGCTACCGGGCCGGACGCCGTGGTAATCGGCTGGCGCGTTTCGCGCGGAACGGCAAGCGGGTTTCCGGCGAACGCCATGACCGAGGGATCGGTACCGGCAGGAGGCAGCGTATCCGTTTCGCGAGGCGCGGCGCCTTGTTCGGCTGAGGAATCGAGTGCCCCTGCCGAAGTGCCATGGTCGGTGACTGAATCGTTGCTGCGGCGCGGCTTGTCAGCGGCCATTTCAGCAGAATCGATAGCGGCAGACGCGTCGTCTTGTTCTTCTCCGTGAGCTCTTGATTCTGAGACGAGAACCGCGGCCGCAGGGACTAAATGTGCGCTGTAACGCTGACGGTTGTAGCGGGCTCGCCTGACCGTTGTTGGGCGCGCTGAGGTTTCATGGGTGCGACGCGCGGATCTCGATGAAGCCCTGACGTGGCGGCTGGCCTTGGTGCGCGATGCACGTGTTTTCGAGGCTTTGTGAATCGGGCGCCGGTTAGATCTGGTAGCGCGATAATGGAGCGATCGACCACTCCGATGCGCTGTCGATTTCCCTATCGTGGCGTGCGCACGCGATCGCGACGGCGTGATGCGGGCTGCACCGGCAGAGATTGCAGTCAGTGTGACGAGCAAAAGTGCGAGATATACGGTTCGCACCATCAGAAGTACGCGGAGAAACCTGAGCACCACTAGTGTAAGACGCCGCAGGTTCGAATTGGAGTGCTGATAGAGGTTCGGATTTGTCTGATAAGTTGCACAATTTGGTATATCTACGACGATCACCAATCCGAAACCCCGGGGTTCCTGAAGGCTCGGGACTGATGGCAAGGAGTTTAGCTGCACAGATAACGGGCTTGGGCGATAGCTGGGCTGCTCGCTACCCAGGCGCGAATGCAATCTGCGGCGCATCGTTAGCTTGACCCTTCAATGGTCTTCAGATGCGGCCAGCTGCCGGCTTGTTGGCGCGGAGGCCGACATTGACGATTTTCTTCTCGGTACGAAAGTGAATTGGCTAATTCGCGCCCTGATTGCATTGGGTTTAGGTCAAATGAAATTCCGGCTTGCCTTATTCGAGAGCGTAGAGGTTTCCATCGGCGCTTCCGATATAAACGGCACTGCCGGAAATAACAGGCGACGAAAGAAACGTGCCAACGGTATGAGTCTTGCCGACGCCAACGACCATGTCGTCGTAGAAATTGGATTGGAAGACGGCTTCGTAGTTGGGCTTGCCGTCAGGCTTGGAAAGCGCAGCAAGGTTTTGGCGAGAGACCTCCGACTGGAAGGTCCACGCGGGCTTGAAGGACGTAAGATCGATGGCGACCAATTTGCCATCCTGCCCGGCGAGGTAAAGTTTGGCGCCGGCGATCGACGGCGAAGAGAAGATGGGCCAGTAGAATTTGAGCGAATCGATCGGTGCGCCGGTTTTCGCGTCGACCGCATGCAGGAGTGCCGTATCCGAGGTAGCGAAGTAGAGCTTGCCGGCCTGCACGACCGGCGAAACGATTACCCACGATCCCTTGTTGTTGAACGACCATAGTTTTTTGCCGGTCGCTGCATCAAGGGCGTAGAGATTTGAATCGCGGCAACCGAAGTAGACCACGCCATCAGCCACCGTGGCGGAAGACTGAATGCCGACCTGGTTATGTATTTCGGGGTCTTCACCGGTCTTGAAACGCCAGATCTCTTTTCCAGTGGCTGAGTCGAGAGCATAGAAGTAGCTATCCCAGCTGCCTATATAGAGTTTGCCGTCGACAATCGCGGGCGAGGCGTGAACAACATCGCCGGTTTTGAATTTCCACTTGAGAGTGCCGGCAATAGCGTCGAGTGAGTACACATTGCCATCTCCGCTTCCGACGTAAACGACGCCATTCGATACCGCGGGCGAGGAAAGATAAACGTCGAATGGATCGGGCATGGTTTCGCCGATGGGCAACGAACCGTGCAAATGAGTTGCGGCATAGCGGCGCTCACCGGCGTTTCGGAATTTCCAGCGGAGCTTTCCGGTTGCGGTGTCTACTGCGTAGAAATTGCCGTCGTAGCTGCCGAAGTAGACGAGGCCGCGATCGACAGCAGGTGACGACGCAACACGCGCACCGGTTGTGAATGCCCACCTCTTCGCCCCGGTTTGCTGGTCGATCGCATAAAGGTTGCCGTCGTTACTTCCAACGTAGATTACGCCGTCCACAATTGCGGGCGACGAGACAACTTCGCCGCGCGTGTGGAAGGTCCATTTGACCCCTTTGAGTTTCGGCACGCCCGTCGCAGTGTACACGCCCGAGTGCGCGAGGTCGTTCCGGAACATGGGCGAGTCCTGCGCGACGGCGAATGTGGCCAAGAAAAAGATGAGGAAGGAATTAGAGAAAAGCCTGCGTTCGTGCAAGTTGGCGCCTCTTGTGTGAAGGCCAACTATAGAAGCTTTCGAGACGGCACGCGAGGCAATTTGGACGAATGAACATTGTGCTGTGACGAATGGTGCCGGGCCCTTACTTGATGATTCGAATCGGGCATGGCAACAAAATGAGAAGGGGTGCAGGTCTCGCACCTCTTCTCAACGTTGCAGCATATGGTGGACCGCCTTATTGAATCAGCGTGCCCTGTTCGTCTTCCTTCCCGTTCACTTCATCCGGCGGAATGATGACGGCGGCGGCTACCTTGTCGTCGTCCTCGAGGTTCAGCAGGCGGACGCCCTGCGTGGCGCGACCGGCGGCGCGGACAGTCTTGGTGTCGATGCGGATGATCTTGCCGAATTGGCTGATGACGACCAGCTCTGACGTGTCGTCGACCAGCTGAATGGTATTGACCTTGCCGATACGTTCGGTGACGGCCATGTTCTTCACGCCCTTGCCGCCGCGGGTTTGCAGGCGGTACTCCTCGACATTGGTGCGCTTGCCGAAGCCGTTCTCAGTGACGGCGAGAATGCGGTAGGCGCCCTCTTCATGCTCCTTGGGCGTGATGGCAACGCCGACGACATAGTCGTTCTTGGCGAGGTCGATGCCGCGCACGCCGAATGCCGGACGGCCCATGGAGCGGACGTCGCACTCATCGAAGCGGATGGCCATGCCGAGGTGAGTGGCGAGGAAGACGATCTGCGAGCCGTCGGTGATGCGCGCAGCGACCAGCTCGTCTTCTTTGTCGATGCCGATGGCGATGATGCCGCGCGCCATGACGTTGGAGAAGTCCTTGAGCGGCGTCTTCTTCACCGTGCCCTTGCGGGTGGCGAAGAAGATGAACTTGCCTTCTTCTTCAAGATCGCGAATGGGCAGAATGGCGCGGACGTTTTCGCCGGGCTGCAGATTGAGCAGGCTCTGCATGCTCTTGCCCTTGCCTGCGGCGCCCACGTCGGGAACCTCGTAGACCTTGAGCCAGTAGACGCGGCCGGTGTTGGTAAAGCAGAGCAGGAAGGCGTGGGTGGAGTCGATGATGAGCTGCGAGACGAAATCCTCTTCGCGCGTCTTCATGCCGATGCGGCCGGTGCCGCCGCGGCGCTGCTGGCGATAGATGGAGATGGGCGTCCGCTTGAGGTAGCCCTGGTGGCTGACGGTGACGGCCACCTGCTCGTCGGCGATCAGATCTTCGAGCTGCAGCTCGGCGGACTCGTCGATGATCTGGGTGCGGCGGGCATCGCCGTACTGGTCGCGAACTTCCTCGAGTTCCTTGATGATGACGGTGCGCAGTTTCTTGTCGCTGCCGAGAATCGCTTCGTATTCGGCGATCTTGGCGCGAATTTCCGCGAGCTCTTTGAGAATTTCGTCGACCGAAAGCTGCGTGAGGCGATAGAGCTGCAATTCGAGAATCGCATCGACCTGGCTTGAGCGTAGAGGCCGCGTTCTTCGCTTGGCAGGCGCTCGCGATCGAGGTTGATGACAATGTCGGTTCCCTTGCCCCAGGCGTAGAGGTTCTCGCGGGCTTCGGCGCGCGAGCCGGATGCGCGAATGATGCTTGATGACCGTGTCGAGATTATCGAGCGCGATCTTGTAGCCTTCGAGAATGTGCTCGCGCTCGCGAGCTTTGCGCAGCAGGAAGACGGTGCGGCGCTGCACCACGTCGATGCGGTGATTGATGAAGGCGCGGATGGCGCCTGTCGAGCGGGAACTCCTTCGGCTGGCCGTTGAGCACGGCCAGGAAGATCATGGAGAAGCTCTCCTGCATCTGCGTGTGCTTGTAGAGCTGGTTGAGCACGATCTCAGGCTGCGCGCCGCGCTTGAGCTCGATGACGATGCGCATGCCGTCGCGATCGCTCTCGTCGCGCACGTCGCTGATTTCGTCGATGATCTTTTCGGTGACCAGCTCGGCGATGCGCTCGATGAGCTTGGACTTGTTGACCTGGTAGGGAATCTCGGTGACGATGATCGCCTGCTTTTTCCTTGGTCAGGTTCTCCGTGGCCACCTTGGCGCGCATCATGAAGCGGCCGCGGCCGGTCTTGTAGGCGTTGACGATGCCGCCCTTGCCGTAGAGGAATCCGCCGGTCGGGAAATCAGGGCCCTGCACGTGCTTGAGAACTTCGATCAAGGCCGGCCTTGGGGTTCTTGACCAGTTCGATGGTGGCATTCACGACCTCGGTGAGGTTGTGCGGCGGAATGTTGGTGGCCATGCCGACGGCGATGCCGCTGGAGCCGTTGACGATGAGATTGGGAATGCGCGTGGGCAGGACTGTGGGCTCGTTGCGTGGACTCGTCGTAGTTGGGGACGAAGTCGACGGTCTCCATGTCGATGTCGGCGAGCAGTTCGCCGGCGATGCGCGCCATGCGGCACTCGGTGTAACGCATGGCAGCGGGCGGATCGCCATCGACGGAGCCGAAGTTGCCCTGGCCATCGACAAGCGGATAGCGCAGCGAGAAGGGCTGCGCCATGCGCACCAGCGTGTCGTAGATCGGCGGAGTCGCCGTGAGGATGGTAGACACCCATCGCCTGTCCGACGACCTTGGCGCACTTGGTGTACTTCTTGTTGTACTCGAGGCCCATCTCGCTCATGGCGTAGAGCACGCGGCGATGGACGGGCTTCAAGCCGTCGCGAGCATCGGGGAGTGCGCGCCCGATGATGACGGACATCGAGTAGTCGAGATACGAGCGGCGCATCTCCTCTTCGATATTGATCGAGATGAGACTGCCTTCGCGGGGTGGCGTACCGCCATCGAGGGGGAGCTGGGGGTTCTTTTCGTCGGGCATAGAGGTTTTCACCCGTCAGAGAGGCGGCAAAAAAAATACCGAGAATGCTGGGCCGGGAATCTCGCGGGCTACAACTCGATTTTACGCTTTGCGGACGGATTTCCGCAAGCCGGAGACAAGGATTTAAGTTTCTAAAATACTTATACTTACAGTTATTTCACCGGAAGCATCGACGAGTTCCGAGATTGATAACAAATGGAGCGAATTCGAAGGCAATTTTGTGGACGGATTCGCCGTCAAATTGCGCCTGAATTCGGCAGAGCAGGCGGTCCCGGCAAGAGAAGATTACGGCTGAGCTACACCAGGCCGCGCAGGCGAGAGGATGCAGACGATGATCTGCAGCGCAACGAGCGAAGCCGCAGCAACGAGGAAGATCTTTCCACGCTGGCGACTCGAAGCCGTCGGCAAAGACGCCGCCAACAAAAGTCAGCAGAAATGGCAGCGACCAGAGCCATGGGCTCGCTTGCACGCCTGTCGTGACCAACACAACAAGAACGAGGAAGCATAAGAGCGGAGCAGTGTTTCCAAAGTAGCGCGATCTGCGCACGCCAAGGTAAAGCAACACCGACGCTGCCGCAGCAATTATAACGCCGGCATTGGAGACTGTGGAGAAGAAGCGTTGCGCCGGCATCAGCGAGAAAGAAACAAAGCCGGAGGCGGAGCGGAAGACATAGCTGAAGGCGTCAGGCGAGAAGCCGTAGCAGGCGAAAACCAGCAGGAGTGCTCCCGCGGACGCGAGCAGCACAACGGGAAGAATCTGGCTGCGCCGGCCTTCGGCAATCCACATCATGAGACCGAGGCCGAGCAGCGCCGTCACCGGGAGGGCGGCGATGTGGGAGGCGGCGGCGATGCCGAAGACGACGGTAAGCAGGATCATGCGCGGGCGCCATTTGCGCCGCGGACCCTGCATGGCATGGGCGACACCGATGCAGGTGTAGATTCCGCCGTAGACGCCGAGAGCCGCGAAGATATCAGGATTGGGTGAGACGCAGGCCTTCAGAATCGGGGGCGAGAAGCAGTAGAGCGCCAGTGCGACGTATCCGCCCAGGTTGCCGTAAAGGCGCCGCGTGACCCACCAAAGGCCCGCCCCGAGAACACAACCGCAGGCGAGGAACGGAAGACGCAGCAACAGGAGAATATGGGTCATCTGGTGACGGAGTTCCCAGACGCTCAGTTCCGCGCTTGCCGGCCCTGTCGAGGTCTGGACAACGCGATCCTCGGGCTTGCGAAACAAGTCCAGACCACGCTCGAAGAGCAGATTGACTGTGAGAGGCAGGCCCGCAACGCGATAGGCAAGAATGCCGTCACGGATGTTGCCGCAGGAGGTGTAGTAGCCGGCGAGAGGCGACGGCTTCTCCCAGGTTTCGCGGCCGCAGCGAGCGTACTGGTAGTCTCGGTCAGACAGCGTCTGGTGGCTGGTGATCCAAAAGCCCTGAATGAGAAAGAGGGCGAGGAGTCCCGCCGCGATCCGTTGCGGGAAGTTGAATCGGAAGCGGCGAAGGCGGGCGAAGGGACGGGTCATCTAGAACGACAGCGACTGTTTCAGTCTAAATGCCGGAACCTGTATGGCTGAGCCGACTCGCAGAGAATAGCAGGCCCTTGAGTGTCTTCTGTTTGATCAACCTGGCGCATCTATCTTACGGCGCAGATCTCTACATGAACGGAGAAAGCCGCCCTTGCTGGGCGGCTTTCGACAAAGCGTGGTTGGCATTGGTACCTCGGGATTTGTTGCAGCGATTACTGCACCGAAAGGATTGCCGTACCCGGAATCGCCGTAACCCCGTCTGGATTTGTGTAGGCGCCTGTAATGGTGGTCGTGCCCGCGGCAATAGCGGTAGTCCGACCCGTTTGGTCGATCGTTGCAACCCCGGTATTGCTTGAGGTCCACGAAATTGGATTTGTTAAAGTAGCTGGGTTGCCGGCAGCGGTGTATCCGGTCGCTGCGAATTGTGACACTGCACCCACCGCCACAGGAGCGGGGTTCGCGGGAGACACCAGTATCTGCGTCACATCTGTACCGGCGGCGCCCGGCTGAGTCACATTCACCGTCATCGTGCCTTGAATAATGCCGTGAAATCCCTGCATGCTGGCCGTGATCAGGATGCCCGAGCAAATGTTTTGCTGCGATTCAATGTATCCAGTGCTGCTTACGGTGACGCACTCGGGCGTCGCGCTCGCCCAATTGACTTGAGTCGTAATATCTTTGGTGACCGGCGCATGATTCGGGCGCGTATAGGATCCAATGGCGGTGAGTTGGGTATGAAGTCCAGCGCCCGCCAAAGTTCATGACGCTGGGACTGACAGTAATCGAGGTCAGAGATGGAGAACTGATACAGCTGGTGATTGGAATCAATACGCTAGTGATGAGCAAGGCACCTAACAAAGAACGATTACGCATTCGAATCTCCTGGCGTCTCCGCCGAGCTGGCTCAGCTTAACCCTGGCCAACCTGCAATTCCAATAACCCCAGCACCCTGGGCTAATCCCTGTCCAGACACAGGCCGATTTCTCAGGTGAGTTCAGCAGGCTGCAAGGCGCGAAAAAGACGTTGTGCGGGCTTTGCAGCCATGACACAAATCTTTGCCCACTAGCTCCCCACTTCGTGAAAGAACCGAGTAAACGCGACAACATGCCTCTTGAGAGGTGGCCCAAGAATACGGCACTTTCAAGAGGCGAATCAATAGCAATCTTGGGTCAGAGAGCCTGATTTGTTACGCGCGTAACTTGCTAAATTGCGAATAGTTGGCAGCAAAGTAGCCCTCGGAGTTATCGCGGCAGCATGGGACATCTCAACGGCAGTCGAGCTTGTAAATTCTGGGCTGGCTGAGTCGTTTTACCTGGGGCGCCCGCAACCGCTACACTGCTCGCAAGATGGCCATTGCGCCCGACAACTCTCCAGAACGGCTGGTCAGCGCCTCGCGCGCTGAAGAAGAACAGAATTTTGAGCTGAAATTGCGACCGCGCTGGCTGAAAGAGTTCATCGGCCAGACCAAGGCCAAGGAGCAGCTGGCCATCGCGCTCGAGGCCGCGAAATCGCGCGGCGAGGCCCTGGACCACGTGCTGCTGTTCGGGCCGCCGGGGCTGGGCAAGACGACGCTGGCCACTATCATTGCCAATGAGCTCGACGTCGGTTTCCAGCAGACTTCGGGACCGGCGCTTCAGATTCAGGGCGATCTTACGGCGATCCTGACCAATCTGCGCGAGCGCCAGGTGCTGTTTCTGGACGAGATCCACCGCATGCAGCCGGTTCTCGAAGAGAAACTTTACACCGCGCTCGAAGATTACAAGCTCGACATCATCATCGGGCAGGGGCCGGCGGCGCGCACGCACGTGATGGAGCTCAGGCCGTTCACCTTCATCGGTGCAACCACGCGGCCGGGACTGCTGAGTTCGCCGCTGCGGTCACGTTTCGGAATCATGCTGCGGCTGGAGTTTTATACCGAAGATGAGCTTCGCTTTATTGTGGAGCGGTCGGCGGAGGTGATTGGTGTGCCGATCGATCACGATGGCGCGGCAGAGATCGCGCTGCGATCGCGAGGGACACCGCGCATTGCGAACCGGCTGTTGCGCCGGGTGCGCGATTTCGCCCAGGTGCGCGGAACGGGAAGCATCGATCGTCCGACGGCAAATGCGGCCCTGACCATGCTGGAAGTGGATGCGCACGGATTTGACGAGATCGATCGCCGGCTGATGCTGACGATCATGCAAAAGTATGATGGCGGCCCGGTTGGACTGGGCACGCTGGCGGCGACGCTGGCCGAGGAAGAGGATGCGCTCGAGGAAGTGTACGAGCCATTTTTGATCCAGATCGGATTTCTGGATCGCACGCCGCGCGGACGCGTCGCGACGCGGCTGGCTTATGAACACTTTGGCGTGGACCTGCCGAGACGGCAGCCGGGGTTGTTTTAGTCTCGCGAAGTTAGCGGTCGCTGCACGGCTGGTTAGCGGAGTTTGTTTCAACATGAAGCAAGTTAGCTGGAGCTGAGATATGGCTTTGACTGAATCGACGATGCTGGAGTTGGGAACGACGGCGCCGGATTTTGCGCTGCCGGATGTGGTGACGGGCAAGATTGTGCGGCGGGACGATTTTCGCGGGCAGAAGGGATTGCTCGTCATGTTCATCTGCACGCATTGCCCGTATGTGAAGCACATCGAAAAGGGGCTGGCGGCGCTGGGCGCGGATTACGAGGGCAAGCTGGGAATCGTAGCGATCAGCAGCAACGATGCGGAAAATTACCCTGATGACAGTCCGGCAGGATTGAAGCGGCAGGCGCAGACGATGGGTTTCAAGTTCCCTTACCTGTATGACGAGTCGCAGCAGGTTGCGCGCGCATACAAAGCTGCATGCACGCCGGACATTTACCTGTTCGATAAGGATTTCAAGCTTGTCTATCGTGGACAGTTCGACGGCAGCCGCCCCGGCAACAGCATTCCCGTAACGGGTGATGATCTGCGCACGGCGCTGGACGCGGTATTGCGGGGCGAAAAACCAGGCGCGGATCAACGGGCGTCGATTGGGTGCAATATCAAGTGGAAGAGCTAGCGTTTAGCAGGGTTAGCCGTTCGCTTCGCGAACGTGTCAGCGCAGTTCGCGGGGGCTAGCTGGGAGAACTAACTCCGCGAAGCGGCTGCTAACTCCGCTAGTTCCGCTTAAAGCGGCAGGCCCTTCAAATATTCGCGGAACTTCTCGCCGAACTCGGGCCGCTTGAGGGCGAACTCTACGGTGGCCTGGAGCATGCCGAATTTATCTCCTGCATCGAAGCGCTTGCCTTCGAAGGTATAGCCGAAAACCTTCTCTTCTTTGAGCAACGCCTTGATGCCGTCGGTGAGCTGGATCTCGCCGCCGGCGCCGGGAGTGGTTTCCTCAAGTAGTGCAAAAATGCGCGGCGTAAGAATATAGCGGCCGATAATGGCTTGCTTTGAGGGCGCATCTTCAAGCTTCGGCTTTTCGACCATGCCGGTGCAGTTGTAGATGCGTGGATCGTCCGGGATCGGGCGAGCCGGCCAGCACGCCATATGCCGAGATCCCGGGCCCCTCAACGGTCTGGGTTGCGATCACCGAGCCGCCGCGCTCGTTGAACACATCGATCATTTGCTTGAGACACGGCACCTCAGAGTCGATTACGTCATCGGGAAGAATGACGGCGAATGGCTCGTCGCCGACGAGCTCTTTAGCGCAGAGAACAGCGTGGCCGAGGCCGAGAGGCTCGCGCTGGCGCACATAGCTGACGCGGGCAAGCGCGGAGACGCCGCGCGAAACGGCAAGCAATTCCTTTTTGCCGCGGCGCTCGAGGGTGGCATCGAGTTCGAAGCTGTGATCAAAGTGGTCTTCCATGGCGCCTTTGCCGCGCCCGGTGATGATGATGATGTGCTCGATACCGGAGGCAACGGCCTCTTCAACGCCGTACTGAATGATGGGCTTGTCGACGAGCGCGAGCATTTCCTTGGGAATGACCTTCGTTGCCGGGAGGAAACCGTGTACCCAGGCCGCCTGCGGGGAAGACTACTTTCCGTACTTGCTCGCTCATTCCATCTCCAGAAAATCGTTCAAAGCCGCCGGGAAGATCATGCGCGGCCCAAACTTCATCTTCCATTAGTCGCGGCCCGTGAAACTCTAGCCCATTTGTGGTATTGGCCAAGGTAATTTCAAAGTGTTGGGGAATTGTCGCCAAGCAATGCTTCGCGGACGATCTTGATTGGCGGAAAGCCCTGGCTGAGAAATTCGTCGTGAAATTTTTGCAGTGAAAAGGCAGCTGCCTTCCTTCTTTTCGAGGTCCGCCCGCAGCTTCATGATCTCGAGTTTGCCTAACGTGTAGTAAAGATATGTGGGATCGCCCGCGCCGCGCCTGGCTTCCACCGCGGCGGTTTCCTTAGGCTGATAGCCCTCTTTCTGGAAGAATTCAACGGCTTGATCGTAAGTCATATTCCCAGTATGAATTTGGATGCCGACGATGAAGCGCGCGTTGCGCAGCAGCGCATCCTGGAGCTGACCCAGGCGAAGAAACTTCGCCTCGCGCTCGTCTTTGGCACCGGTTCCGGGTTGGCCATACCCGTTGTCGAGCATCATCTGCTCTGTGTAGTGAGCCCAGCCCTCAACGTTGGTATTGGCGCTGAGGATCTTGCGCACGCGGCTGGGCGCCTTGAGGGAATAGAGATACTGCACGTAATGGCCGGGATAAGCTTCGTGGACTGAAGTCGAGATGACGGTGCCGATGTTGAAGGAGTGCATGTAGCCCTCAATTTCCGCGGGCGACATGGCGGGGTCAGGGAGCGTGACGTTGAAGTAGGAGGTCGTCGCGTGGGTCTCATAAGGCCCGGGCGAGTCCATGCTGGCCTGGGTCGTGGCGCGCATGAAGGGCGGCGTCTCTTCGACAACCGGGCGCACATCCGACGGAATAGTCACGATGTGGTGTGCGCGAATGAAATCGAGCAGGCTGGTGAATGTAGCCGTAAACGCGGGGATGAGTTGATCGGGAGCCGGATGCTGGCTGCCCAGCTCTTCGAGAACTTCGCGCGGAGTTTTGCCGGGTTCGAGTTCCTTGGCGACCTCGGCGAAGTGTTGCTGGTTCCGGCGCATGTCGGCATATCCGATTTCGAGAAGTTTCGGGAGCGGCACATCGACCATTTCGTCGTAGAGAAGCTTCTTTGAAAATGCGTCGGCGCCGATGCGATAGTCGCCATTGGAGCGCGGCAGAAGATCGGTCTTCAGCCATTTCAGATAGTCATTGAGCGCGGCAATCACGGCCGCATTGGTCTGAGCGAATTCGGTCTTGAGCGCCGGGTCTTGCGCGTCGGCGAATGCAGCGGGAACATCGTGCTCGAAGAAACTGACGATGCCGGGAAGCTGTTCGATGGCGATCTCGGTGAAGACGCGCGGCGGATTCTGGAGATTGGCATGCGCTTCGGCGAGGAGACCGGGCATCTTCTTCTCGCGCGCAACGAGAGATCGGAGACGATCATCGGCGGGGGCGAATTTGCGTTCCATGAGCACGAAGGCAGCGCTGGCGCAGGAGCTGGAATAGCCATCGGCATTTTTGGCCCACGGCTGAATCGTTTCGAGCGTGAGAAGGCGCGAATGGATGTCGCCCAGCACCATCTCGCGGTCGCCGCGTGTCGTTTGATCGAGCGTTGCAGCGGAAATCGCGGAGACCCGCCTATCGAATTCATGGAGGGCAGCAACTTCCGCATCGATGTGGGCGCGTGAGAAGTCTTCCAGCATCGCGTCGTACTGGTGGTATCCAGCCATCGTTCCGCCGGAGGGCTGATTCGGAAAGTAGACCTGATCGAAATACGCGTCAGACACACGCTGAAATTGTTGTTTGGCGGTTTGGTTTTCGGCGTGTGCGGCCACGATCGTCATGCAGGCTCCTAAAGCAAAGAGAGTTCCGATTTTTCTCACGGTTCCTCGTGTATTGATTTTGAACTAGGCGGTGACAGCATCGGGCGCGAGTTTTGCGAGCAGGTCGCGAATCTCCAGTAAAACATCGTCGGGGCGGGTGGCGTCCATGGGGAACTTCAGCAGACCCTGCGGCGTGAACTGCGCTCCGCGTTTGGCGTTGCGGGCTACGAGCCGCATCAAGTGCTGCGGATCGATGGCGGCCTTTTCGGTAAATCGAATCTGCAACTCGGCGCGTTTACGATCGATCTGCGCGATGCCCATGCGTTCGCACTCCAGGCGCAGGGTTGCGGCTTCGAGCAGGTAAACCGTGGCATCGGGAAGCGCGCCGTAGCGGTCTTCCATCTCGGCGCGAAGATCGGCGATCGCTTTTTCGTTTTCGGCGCCGGCAATTTTCTTGTAGAGGCGTAGGCGCTGGTTTTCTTCGGCAACGTAACTCTCGTCGATTCGCAATGCAATGCCGAGATTGAGCTGCGTCGATGGACGTTCTTCGCCGCCTTCGCCCTTTAGTTCCTTCACGGCTGCCTCAAGCATCGACGTGTACAGTTCAAAGCCGACTGCTTCGATGTGGCCGCTTTGTTCGCCGCCCAGCATGTTCCCTGCCCCACGCAGTTCGAGATCGAGCGCGGCAATCTTGAAACCTGCTCCGAGGTCAGAGAATTCCTTGAGCGCCGCGAGCCGACGGCGCGCAATGTCGGTCAGTTCGCGTTCGCCCGGAATCAGCAAGTAAGCATAGGCGCGGCGATTGGAGCGGCCTACGCGCCCGCGCAACTGGTAGAGCTCGCTCAGACCATGGCGATCGGCACGGTTGATGATGATGGTGTTGGCAAGCGGAATGTCGAGTCCGTTTTCAATGATCGTGGTCGCGACCAGCACGTCGAATTCGTGATGCATGAAGGCGAGCATCACGGATTCCAGATCTTTCTCTCCCATCTGGCCATGGCCGACGACAACGCGCGCGCCGGGAACGAGTTCCTGGATGCGCGACGCGATTTCGTAGATTGTCTCGACGCGATTGTGGACAAAATAGACCTGGCCGCCGCGCTCAAGCTCGACTTCAATAGCGGAGCGAACGATCTTTTCGTCGAATTTGGCGACGACTGTCTGGATCGCCATGCGGTCTTTGGGCGGCGTCTCGATCACCGACATATCGCGCAGGCCGACGAGCGACATGTGCAGAGTGCGCGGAATGGGCGTGGCGCTCATTGCCAGCACATCGATTTCCTTACGCAGTTGTTTTAGCCGCTCCTTGTGGCGAACGCCGAATCGTTGCTCTTCATCGACGACAAGCAAGCCCAGGTCCTGGAACTTGATATCTTTCGACAGAATACGATGGGTACCGATAAGGATATCGACTTTGCCGGTTTCAATTTTCTCGAGGATGACCTTCTGCTCTTTCGTGGTGCGAAAGCGCGAGATCATTTCAACGGTGATGGGGAATTGCGCGAATCGTTTTTTGAATGTCTCGAAATGCTGGAAGGCGAGAACCGTGGTGGGCGTGAGCACGGCGACCTGTTTGCCATCTTGCACGGCCTTGAAGGCGGCGCGCATCGCGACTTCAGTTTTGCCGTAGCCCACATCGCCGCACAGCAGGCGATCCATTGGCGTGGTCGATTCCATGTCCTGCTTGACGGCGCTGATCGCGGTAAGCTGATCGTCGGTCTCACGGTAGTCGAAGGAATCTTCAAACTCGCGCTGAAAGTCATTGTCGGGCGAGAAGGCGTTGCCCGCGGCAGTATGGCGTTGCGCATACAGCTTCAGCAGTTCGGCGGCCATGTCCTGCATGGCCTTCTTGACGCGCGCCTTCGTTTTGACCCACTGCTGAGAGCCCAGCCTGTTCAGTACGGGAGCGGGACCAGTGTCGGTTGAGCGATATTTCTGAATCAGGTCAAGCCGCGTTAGGGGGACGTACAACTTAGCCTGCTCGGCGAATTCCAGAATCATGAACTCGACGGCAAGTCCGTCCTGCACTATCTCCTTCAGGCCCTGATACTGCGCTATGCCGTGCTCCACGTGGACAACGTAGTCGCCGATGGCGAGATCGCGAAAGTCGGAGAGAAATGCGGCAGTCTTCGATTTCTTCGGTTCGGGACGCGCCGTGATGTCCGCGTCGTCTGAGAGATCATTTGCGCCGAAGAGGATCAGGTTGGCATTGGGGAAGCTGACCCCGGTGGCAATGTGCGTGCGTACGATGACCGGAACGCGCATGTCACCTGCGAGGTAGCTGGCCTCTTCAAGTTCCGATCCGTGAGTGATAACGCGGCTTCCCAGCCGATAGGGCACCTGGTATTCGCGCAGCATGGTCGCGGTGCGCTCCACGTCGCCCTGCGTGGGAACGGCAAGAACGATGTGCTGCTCTTCAGCCATCAGGTTCTTCAACTGATCGACCAGTGCGGGAATGGAACCATGAAAGCGCAGCGTCGGCCGCGAGTTCACGTCGATTTCGCCTAACGTGTTGTCGTCTTCGAGCACATCGATGGCGCCGAGCTGATCGATATCGAGACCGTGATGCGATTCCAGCACGCCCTCGAGAACTTCAGGGCGCAAGTAAATATCCTCCGGACGAATGAGAGAGCCTATTCCAGATCGTTCGTGGCGCTGCTCAACCTTGCTCCACCAGCGATCAATCTGGTTACGCACCATGGCAGGCTCGTCGACGAAGAGCACGCTGCGCGGTAGCAGGCTCAGCAAATGGTGATCGGCTCCGGCGACGGAAGAAAAGAACTCCCAGCCGGGAAAGACGCTGACGCCGCCTGCGGCTTCGGCTTCGACGGCCATCTCCTCTTCGTCTTCGTTCGCACCTTCGGCGAGCTGCACCCTCTCCTTGCTGAGGCGCGCATGCACTGCGGCCAGCAGGTGTTCGGTCACAGGCGTTTCGGTCAGCGGCAGAAGCTGGGTTTCGTCAAGGCCGGATTGCGAGCGCTGCGTCTCGGGATCGAACTTGCGGATGGTCTCGATTTCGTCGCCGAAGAACTCGATGCGGACGGGACGATCGGCTTCGGGCGAGTAGATGTCGAGAATTCCACCGCGGCGCGTGAACTGGCCCGGCATCTCAACCAGATCCATCTGGGTATAGCCAACGCTGGCGAGATGGCCGGTAAGGACTTCAACGTCGAGTTCTTCGCCGCGCCGTATGGTGACGGCGAGGCTCGAATAGTAATCGCGATTAAAGAGGCGAAGGGCTGCGGCCTCAACAGGCGCTATCAGAATCGACACGGCTCCGGTAGCGAGCTTGTACAACGCAGCTGCTCGCTGCTCCTGCACGTCGGGGTGTGGCGAGAGGTTCTCAAATGGGAGGACGTCGTGTGCGGGAAGGCGAACGACGCGGTCGGGATCGACGGCGCCGGTGAGGTCGCAGCCTGCGCGGAGCATGGGCTCCAAAGCCTCTGCGGCCTTGTTATCGGCAACGACGATGAAGACCGGTTGCTTGGCGGCGCGGGCGAGCAGCGGAAGGTACAGGGACCGCGCGGTGTTGGTAAGTCCGGACACACGTCGCCGACCGACACCGAGCGAGAGGTGCCTGCGAACGCGGTCGAAGGAGGAGGACTGCTCCAGTTCCGCGAATATTTCGCGGACAAACGGGAGGATCATGCAGTTTCCAGTTTACCCGACGAGGACTGCGCATCCGGCGATTCGCGCTTCGCGCCCTCAGGAGCTCGCTCAGTACTGTGCAGTCAATCGGCGGATTGGGGCGCGGCGACCGGCCTTTTCAACGCCTCCCTGTAAACAAGCGCTCCGCCCAGCGCCATTCCACCTGCGATTGCCCAGATGCCGGCTGTGTAGTGGTGGGTGAAGTCGTGCAGCCAGCCCATGGCCGAGGGGCCGGCAAAGGCTCCGACCGCACCGACGGAGTTGACCAGGGCGATTGCTGCGCCGGCTGCTTTTCCTGAAAGACGGCTGGCCGCAAGACTCCAAAACATCGGCAGCGAGGCCAGAATTCCCATTGCGGCCAGGCTGAACCCGGCGACCGCCAGAGGAACAGAGTGGGCAAGCGCGGCTGCTACAAAACCCATGGTGGACGCGAAGAACAAAAACGGCAACGTGCGAAATCCATGGCGACGGCTCGCCCACACCATCGCAATCGCGCCAAAGCCGAAGGTCACCGATGCCCACCATCCAGTAGACACATCCGATGCACCGTGAGCACTGAGGATCTTGGGCAGCCAGAAGGTAAGGCCGTAGTTGCCGCTGCTCCAGAGAAAGTAGACGACGCAGTCGCGCGCGACATGCACCGTTTGACTGCCCGATTCAATTTGCAGAGCGCCATCGCGCTTGAGATCGTCTTCGATCTGTTGCTTGTCTGCCGCAGTGAGCCACTGAGCCGAATGGGGTTCGTCGGCGAGCAGAAACCAAGCTGCAACACCGAGAATCAGCGCCGGCGCGCCTTCCAGCAAAAACAGCCACTGCCAGCCGCGCAGACCCGAGAGATTGTTGAGCACGAGAATGTGCGCGGAAATCGGTGAGCCAATAGAATTGCACAGTGGCACTGCGAGCAGAAATAGTGCCAGGATGCGGGTACGCAGCCCCCGAGGCATCCAGAATGTAAAGTAATAAATCACTCCAGGATAGAAACCTGATTCCGCAAGTCCGAGGAGAAAACGTACGCCAACGTACGATGCCTCCGTATGCACAAACGCCGTACTCATCGAAACAAAACCCCAAACAACCATGAGGATGGCGAGCCAGCGCCGGGCGCCCATCCGCGCCAGCACCAGGTTGGCAGGAACTTCGAAGAGGCAGTAGCTCAGGAAGAAGACGCCCGCTGCGAACCCGTACGCGCTCTCGCTGATGCCAAGATCGCGATTCATGGTGAGCGCGGCAAAGCTGACGTTGACGCGGTCGAGGAACGCGACCATGTACAGCAGCATGAGGAACGGGACGAGGCGCCACGCGATCTTGCGGTAGAGCGGACTCATGGGGATTGGGCTCACTCGCCTGCGACTCCTGAGGGGCGGGAACCAGATTACAGGATCGAGCGCTAGTGGGGGCGTCCGGGAAGTACGAAGTGCCCGGCACAGCGTGGCTCGTAGGCATCGCCGGGGACCTTGATGGGACTGTCGTAGGGCGCGGGCTTGCCGTCGATCAGGCGCTGCGAATAGAGCGCGCGGGCGCCGCAGGTGCAGTAGGCCATGCACTCGGTAATGCTGCCGCCGTAGGCATTTACCAGCCACGACAGGTTCAGCATCTCTCCGAACGGCATTGCCCGAAAATCCAGGTCGAGCCCCGCGACAAGCACGTCATGATTGGCGTCGAGCAGGCTCTTCGTGAAAAGGAAAAGGTCGCTGACGAACTGTCCTTCGTCTATTGCAATGCATTCCACCCGTTTCCCGATCTCCTGTTCGAGGTCGTCAATCGACTTCAAAACCGACCAGGGATTGTTCGAGGGAAACTCGAGAGCATTCATCCTGGCATGGCCGTTTGGATTGCGGCTTTCGACAAGACCCGGTCCCCCCTTGGTGTCGTCGCTCGGCTTGAGCACAAGCACGTGCTGCTTGGCATACTGGCGGCGCATTTCGGCGCGGCGCAGCAACTCCGCAGTCTTGTTGCTTCGCATCGGCCCCAGCATCAGTTCGATCTTGCCCGGCACTCTGGCGACTCCAGTGGACGAATGTGACTTGCGAATTTCCATCATAATGCGACCGGCCGGTACATCGAGGTGATGAGCGCGCGGTAAGAAATCATTCGTGCCCCAGCGCTTTCGCGAAGGAATAAAAGAAGTCCAGTTGCTTCCAGTAGGAGTCGACCGGCAAGCGCTCGTCCTGTCCGTGGGCGCGCACATCGTCGCGCTCCAGCGCAACAGCGGAGTAGCCATAACAGGGATAGCCCGCCTGCGCAAAGTAAATGGAATCGCTTGCACCGTCTTCCATCTCGGGCGTCACGGGGAGGCCGGGCCAGATCTGATCCGTGATGCGCGTCAATGGATCGAAGACCTCCTTCATCGGAGGAGGAGGCACAATCGCCTTGCGCTCGGGAGCAGTGTCGGAGACCTTTCCGGCGTCGGAAACATACTTCACGCTCAGCTTGGGATCGCCGAACAGTGCAATGAGCTGCTGGCGAATCTCTTCCGGCGAGTGGCCGGGAAAGATGCGGCAATTCACGTTGGCCTGCGCGGATTGCGGAAGTGCGTTGTTGGCATGGCCGGCGGCGAGACGCGTCGCGACGCAGGTGGTGCGGAAGTTGGAGTTGAAGCTCGGTTCCTTGCTCAGCCGCGCTACCGCATCCGCATTCGGCGGTGTGGCGAGGATGGCACGCATGTTGTCGGCCATCGAGCCAGTTTCCTGCTTGGCGAGATTGCCGAAGTAGACTCTCGTTACCTCGTTCATCTCAAACGGAAAACTGTAGGCGGCCAGTTTGTTCAAGGCGGTGGTGAGCTCGTAGATGGCGTTGTCAGGCCGCGGGAGGGAGCTATGTCCGCCCCGATTGGTGGCCCGAATTTGGTAATCGGCGTAGACCTTCTCCGTTGCCTCTACGTCGCCGACAATCGCCTTGCCGTGGTCCATCTCCACTCCGCCGGCATCGGGATTGATCACAAAGGCTGCGTCCACGAGGTCGCGATGATTCGTTACCAGCCAGGATGCTCCGTTGAACTTGCCGCCTTCTTCGTCGGCGGTGAGCGCGAGAATCAGATCGCGCTTCGGCTTGTATCCTTCTTTGTGAAGACGCAGGAAAGTGAAGACCAGTGCGGCGTCCGACTCTTTCATGTCCTGCGTGCCGCGGCCGTAGAAATAGCCGTCCTTCTCGATGAACTGGAAGGGATCGGTGTGCCAGTCGGAGGCCAGTGCTTCGACCACATCGATGTGGCAGAGGAAGAGGACTGGCTTTTCCGTGGTGGGCCCTGCGGCGCGCATGCGAACGACCAGGTTCATCTTGTTGGGATCGGGACCGAGCAGATGCACATCATCCGCGGGAAAACCTGCATCGAGAAAGCGCTTCTGCATCGCCTTGGTCGCTGCGGTCACGCTACCCTTCGGAGTATCGGTGGTGTTGATTTCGATGAGCTGCTTGAAGATCTCGCGAGCTTCGGCCTTTTCGGCCGGAGACGTGGTGGGTAGCGTCTGCTGCGCGAGTGCTGAAAGACCGAAAACTGCCGTACAGGCGGCGACTGCAAGGAGTGTGAGAATGTCTGGCGGGGCATGGCAGCATTGTACGGCAGCGCTCCAGCGGTTGTATCTGTGCATCGAGGCGAGCAGTTGCTGGTTTACAGGATGTGCCAAATCGATTTATCGTGATGCCGCGAGTATTTGAGGTGCATTATGCATTCGAAGTTTTTTGCCGTTGCTGGAATTGCTGTATTGAGCTTCGCAACCGTCGCGGTCATCCGCGCAGGAACGGCCGAAGATTACCGGGATTTCGCACCTGGCTGTATACACGTCTGACGCGGCTGCTACAGATCACTACTACCGCGTGATCCTGGGTGCGGCTAAGGAGGCGGACCCCGAAAACGCCAAGGGAGTGAAATACGCATTCAGCGCGACGCAGTACATCGAGGTTTTGCCGCTGCCATCGAACGCTGGCGTGAACCGGATGGATCATGCCGCCTTAAACACAGCAAACGCCGAGGAGATGAGAAAGTATCTTGCCGCCAAGGGATGGAAGGTTCCGCCGGCGGTAGCGAAAGGCTCAGACGGAAGCCGCTGGTTTGAGGTGCGCGACCCCGAGGACAACAAGATCCAATTCGTACAGCCGGCGGCAAGCGCGAAGTCCCCGGACGATCCGAAGGCCATCGGCCATCACATCATTCATGTCGGTTTCCTGGTGCATAACCGCGCCAAAGAAGACACGTTCTATCGCGACCTGCTTGGGTTCAGGCCCTACTGGTATGGCGGCATGAAGGACGACAAGGTCGACTGGGTCAGCCAGCAGGTTCCCGACGGGCATGACTGGGTGGAGTACATGATGACGAGCGGGCCTTCGAGGACAGGCATTCCGGCAAACATGACGCAGCAGACGCTGGGCGTGCTGGACCATTTCGCCGTTGGCGAAAAGTCCGTGGAGGACGCCTTCAAGGTCCTGCAGGCCGGCAACCGGCTGGAAGGCAGGCACGACGCCGCTCCCAAGATCGGCAAAGACGGCAAGGGGCAGTTTAATCTTTACGACCCGGACGGGATTCGCGCGGAGTTGATGAATTTCCACGCGACCGAGAAGCCATGCTGCTCGACGTTCACGGCGCAGGATCCTTCGGAGTGAGGCGCTGATGTGCAACCCAGGTTTCCCACGTCTCAGAGGCAAGACGTGGGGCACCCCGGTTCGATGCACCCGTGAAGATGCTCACCGGGCTTCACGCTAGAATTTAATTATGGCCGCGACCGCACTATCCTCTGACGTTCTCGCCAAGTACGAGCCGGTGATCGGCCTCGAAGTGCACGTGCAGCTGCTCACCGCGAGCAAGATTTTTTGCGGCTGCGCGAATAGATTTGGTTCTGAGCCGAATACCAACATTTGTCCCGTGTGCATCGGCCTGCCGGGCGCGCTCCCGGTACTGAATGCCAAGGCCGTGGAGTTTGCCGTGCTGGCCTCGCTGGCGCTGAATTGCGAGGTGCGCGAACGGTCGATCTTTGCGCGCAAGAACTACTTCTATCCCGACCTGCCCAAGGGCTACCAGATTTCGCAATACGATAAGCCGCTCGCCGAGCATGGATGGATCGAAGTGCCGACGGCGGACGGCAGCACGAAAACAGATCGGCATCACCCGCGTGCACATGGAAGAGGATGCGGGCAAGAGCCTGCACGATGGCTTTGCCGATTCAGCCACGCGCACTTATCTCGACCTGAACCGCTGCGGGACACCGCTGATCGAGATTGTCAGCGAGCCCGATATTCGCACGCCCGACGAGGCCTTCGAGTACCTTACGCGGCTCAAAGAAATCCTGCTTTATACGGCCGTCTCCGATTGCAATATGGAAGAGGGTTCGCTTCGGTGCGATGCCAATGTAAGCGTGCGTCTGAAGGGCGCGCCGAAGTTCGGAACGAAGGCGGAAGTGAAAAATGTGAATAGCTTCCGCTTCATTCGCCAGGCGCTTGAATATGAGATCGAGCGACAGATCGAAGTCATCGAAGAAGGCGGCCGCGTTTTGCAGGAGACGCGCCTGTGGAACGCCAGCGAGAGCCGCACGTATTCGATGCGTTCGAAGGAGCAGGCTCACGATTACCGCTACTTCCCCGAACCGGATCTGCCGCCGCTGATCGTCACACCGGAGTTCCTGGAGGACGCGAGAGCCAAGCTCCCCGAATTGCCCGAGGCGCGCCGCGCGCGCATGATCGCCGAATACGAGCTGAACCCGAAGGACGCCCACGCGCTCACAGCTTCACGCGAGTTTGCCGACCAGTTTGAGGCTGCGGCGAAGACCGCAAAAAGTCCGCGCCGTGTTGCCAATCTCCTGCTCAGTGAACTCGGGGGGCGTTTGAAAGCGCTGGGGCTTGAACTCGATCAGTCGCCAATCTCGATGGCGGGTCTAGTGATGGCCGCCGATTTGCTCGACGAGAACAAGATCAGTTCGAAGCAGATGAAGGGCCTCTTCGATATCTGCTTTGAAAAGGGCGAGGACTTCCCTGCAGTCTACGAGCGCGAGAAGCCGCAGCAGATTACCGACTCCTCCGCGATTGAAGCCATGATCGATGAGGTTATCGCCGCAAATCCGAAGCAGGTTGAGAACTATCGCGCCGGCAAGAAGACGGTCGCGGGCTTCTTTGTGGGCCAGGTGATGAAGGCGTCGAAGGGGCAGGCCAATCCCGCGCTCCTGAATGAGTTGGTGACGAAGAAGCTGGACGGATAAGACGGCCGAAACTTCGATTCCTGAGGTCGAAGGGAACCCTGAGCGCAACGCGTGCGTATGCTGTCTTGGGACCTGCGTTTCCAACGTTCAGGAGGTCTGCGTCATGAACATGAATCTGCGCAAAGCAACTATGCTTCTGCTGCTCACTTCGCTGCCTGCAATTCTTGCCGGATGCAGAGGCTACGGTTCGCACTTCATCAATGATGGAATGTCAAGCAGTTCGACCGGCGCGTCGGGCGAGGTCGTCATCAACAGAATGGGCGGCGGCATCGACGTTGCGAACGCGCCGCATGGAGCCACGCTGTCGACCATGGGTGGAGGCATTCATGTCGGCAATGTCGGTTCGTTCGCCAGGATCAAGACCATGGGCGGCGGTATCGATATCGACCACGCCACAGGCTCGGTAGATGCCACGACCATGGGCGGCGGCATCACGATCAACACTGCAGAAGGCCCCGTGAGAGCTACTTCCATGGGCGGCGGCATCACCGTCCGCGAAGTGGGAACGTCGAGCCAGCAGCGGGATATTCGCCTCGATTCGAAAGGCGGAACCATCGAGCTGACCGTACCCAAAGACTTCCCCATGGATGTGAAGATCACGCTTGCCTACACGCGAACCGATCGCCAGTACCATATCGTGCAGCACGCGGGTCTGGACGTCCACGAATCGGGCGAATGGGACAGGTCGTTCGGCACGCCGCGCAGGTACATTCGGGCAAGCGGGATCGTGGGCAGCGGCACGAACCACGTAACCATCGAAACCGTCAACGGCGACGTGATTCTGAATCAGGAATAGCGCCGGCCTCTGTCAATCCCGGTTCTTGAACCGCCGCGCCGCTTCGCGCCACGGGCTGCGTACTGTGTATACCGGCGTCGCGGTTGCGCTCTCCTTTTTCACGCCGAGCAACCTTCGCTTGAGCAGCCAGCCAATGGCTGCCTGCGCCGAGCTTTTCGAAATCCCCACCGACTCGGCCACGTGCTGATAGCTCGCCTGTACATCCGCGCGTGTCTTCGCGTGTTCCGCAGCAAGCCACAGGTACACCAGAAAACTGACCGGTTTGCGATCGTGGCCCACCAGGTCGCGCATCAGGGTGTCGGTAATGTAATCATCCAGAACAGGCATGCTATACCAATCAATACTATAGCATCGATTAGCTCATTGATCGGAATTTTCAGTCACGTTATTCTCGACTCAATGCGAGGTCAAAATGATCAGAGGCATTAAGTTTGTGGGAATTCCGGTGCGCGATCAGGATGTGGCGTTGAAGTTTTACACCGAAGCTTTGGGCATGAAAGTAATGACGGACCAGCCCTTCACTCCGCAGCAGCGCTGGATTGAATTGATGATTCCGGGCGCGGATACCGGTGTTGCGCTCTTCACGCCGGCGGGGCATGAGAAGCGCATCGGCGAACACCAGTCGATTTCGTTCTGGTGCGACGACGTGTTTGCAACTGCCGATGCCATGAAGAAGAGGGGTGTAATCTTCGCCAAGGAACCGACGACCGAGCCGTGGGGCTCGGTCGCCATATTCAAGGACCCGGATGGGAATCAGCTTGTGCTGTCGAGCCGGGGCAAGCAGAAATAGCCATTCCCGGATGAATGGGAAACATCAAGTGCGGCGAGGAAATGCCGTCTACTTCAATTTCAACTCCGTCTCAAAGTCCTTGCGGGCATCCCACGAGCTGACGGTTTTGGTTGGGCTCTTTTTGCCGTCCTTTTCGGCCCACAGATCGTAGTCGTCGGACATGCTGACCTGGGCAAAGCGAAAGCTGCCATTGCTGGAAGACGTATAACTGCGAATGGATTTGGTCTTCGTGTTCTTGAGGAATACGGTCGCGCCCTGCACCACGCGCGGAGTTGGCGTCAATGACCAGGCCACCGACATTGCGCTGACCCATGTTCTGGGCGTGGGCAACGCCAGAATTGTTCACCCCTGAGAAGATCACCACTGCCAAGGCGGCAAATGCCACCCAGGCCGCCAATCTTGCACGGTTCGCTTTCACTCTTCCTCCTCGTCCTCAACCAGCAAGTCGTCTTCCTCATCGATGCCCTCTTCTAGCTTCGAGAGCTCCAGCGGTTCCACTCCAACGACCTCATACTCTGTTCCACATTCATCGCAGGCGACAACGTCACCTTCTTCCACTTCTTCAACATCGATATCGAGATTGTTTTCACATTCCGGGCAGCTTGTCATGGCAGCCTCCTCCCAAGGCTTTTCGTGATGTAGGATGGCGTTACCCCTTAGGGTACGGACTTGGGTTAGTTTTAGGCAAACCGTTGTAAAGGTCAAGAGGTCGAATTCCCCCCTCTGCACCGAAGTACATACACCGGAGAAAACATCATGAAGATTCCCCAATTGGTCCTGCTTTGCGGGCTGGCACTGGCGTGCGGCGCCGCAATTGCGCAGCCCGACTATGCGCGCCATGCCACCCCCCTTGGCCCCGCGCCGGTCGATCCGGCGATCGTCAAGGCCCTTGCCACCATCAAGCCCCAACAAATACATGAGACGATTCAAACACTGGTTGGTTTCGGAACCCGCAGTACGCTATCGAGCATGGAAACCGATCTGCCGCCCGGCAAGGGGATAAACGCCGCGGCCGACTGGATTGCCGGGCAGTTTGAAGCCATTTCCAAGCAGTGCGGCGGGTGCCTGGAGGTCAAGCGCGACACCTTTACCGCCGATCCGGCAAGCGGCGCCCCGTGGGCACGCCGCATTCCCAAGCCCACCAAAATCACCAATGTTTACGCCATTTTGCGCGGGACTGATCCGGAACAGGCCAAACGCATGGTCCTCGTGACCGGCCATTACGACTCACGCAATTCCAGCAATAACGATGACCACGGGGCAGCGCCCGGCGCCAACGATGACGCTTCCGGCGTCGCTGTTTCGCTGGAGTGCGCACGGGCCTTGAGCAAATTGAAGTTTCCCGGAACCATCGTGTTTGTGGCCGTTGCGGGTGAGGAGCAGGGTCTGGTCGGGTCCGGCCACCTGGCCAAACTAGCCAAGGATGAAGGCTGGGACCTGGAGGCAGTGCTGAACAACGACATCGTTGGCGGCAACACCACCCCCGGGGACAGCCTTCAATTGAAGGATCGCGTGCGCGTATTTTCCGAAGGCGTCCCCCAGGCGGCAACGCCGGAGGAGGAGCGGCGCATTCGTGCTCTCGGCAAGGAGAACGATTCGCCCAGCCGCGAACTGGCGCGGGACATAGCCGAAACCGCCCATACGTATCTCGCGCGTCCGGGGAGCCCAAAGCCGTTTGCCGCATCCCTGATTGACCGGCCTGACCGCTACCTGCGCGGCGGCGACCACAGCTCCTTCAACCACGAGGGGTTTGCGGCTGTGCGCTTCACCGAGTGGCGCGAGGACTACAACCACCAGCACCAGAACATCGTGATGCCGCCGGCGGGTTCGAAAGATCCGATTCTCGGCGACCTGATCCGATTCGTAGATTTCGACTACGTAGCGCAGGTGGCACGGCTGAATGCGGCAACCCTGGCAACCCTGGCATTTGCACCCGGCGAGCCGCAGAAGGTCACCATCGTAAACAAGATGACCGAGAACGGCTCGACACTCACGTGGGAGCCGCCCGTCGGCGGCGGAGTAGCACACTATGACGTGCTGTGGCGCGAAACAGACGTCGCCCAACTGGCAGTATGTGAAGCAGGTTGACGCGAAGTCCGCTGAAAACCCAGTCACGGTGGAACTCCCGATCTCAAAGGACAACGTGATCTTTGGCGTGCGCGCCGTCGACGCGAAGGGTCATCGGGGGCTGGTCGTCGTTCCCTGAGTCTACTCGCCGGGCTGCGCTGATCGACGGCGGCCCGGCACATCCCCATGACATGCGCACGCCATTCCATTTAACCTGTTCACTACGATGCCCCGGATTGGCGCCACCCCGTTTGCTTTCCCTGACTTTCACGGCGCCACTCGCCGACTGGTGCTCGTCAAATCTGGGCGCCTACTTTCTGCTCGCCATCGCGGGTATGGTTGCTCCAGGGCCAACCGAGTCGGCGCTGAGGTACCTGCTTTTCTATCCCACCACGTTTCTGCATGGAGGAATCTGGCAGCCCTTCACCTACAGCCTGGTCCATCCCACGGGCATGATTCTTTCCGCACTGTTTGAACTGCTCTCACTCTGGTTTCTGGCCGGATTTCTCGAAGCGTTCCATCCAGATGCCTGGGTCATGGGCCTTTATGCGACATCGGTGATCGGCACCGCTCTGGCCGCGCTCGCGATCTACGGCGGCAGCGTGATGCTTGGCGCATCGCTGTTGACCATCCCGCTGTACGGATGCTTCGGCGGCATCTTTGGACTGCTGATGGCCATCGGTCTGCTCTACGGCGACGTGCAATTCCAGATGTTCTTTGTGATCGGCATCAAGGCACGCTATATGGCCATCATCTACGCGCTCGTGGCCGTCGCCATGATGTTCGGCAGCATGCGCATGTACGCTTTTGCCCAGCTCGGCGGAGCGATCGCCGGATTCGCCTTCATCCGCATGGCGCCCCGCCGCGGATTCTCGTTCCTGCTGAGCGAAAAGTGGTATGGCATGCGCAACGGCTACTACCGCTGGAAACGCCGCCGCGCCGCGAAAAAGTTCGAGGTCTACATGCGGTCGCAGGGCCGCACCGTGAAGTTCGACGGAAGCGGAAAGCAGCTCGACGAAGACATCGACGACAAGAAGCGCTGGAACTGAAGGCGCCAATCGGGCGATGCTCTTGAGCTCTGGCACAACCTGACGGCCCTCAGCCAGCCGTGCGTTCATCGACTCTGGGCTCTGTTTTGGTTTCATCCATGGGCTCGTCGAGATTGCCCTCGACCACTGCTTCAGAGCGCGCAATGGCGCTGTCGGGATAATGACGGCGAAGCACTGAGCTGGTGTCGTCGCGTCCCGGCTCGACACTTTCAGCGCCCAGATTCTCCAGCATCGGATCCGACTCTGTAAACCGCGCTATGCGCTCTTCTGCCGCGTCATCCACAATCAAACCCGAGCCGTCGCGGGCATTGGGACGCTCGATCTTCCTGAAGAAGATTCACCTGGAGCGCATCCAGTTCTTCATTTGTGGCGGCATCCAGTTCGTCGAATTTCTGGCCGAGATCACCCTCGAAAATGAGCGGTTCATCCGCGCCTCCCGTGATGGCTTCCAGACGATCCAGTTCCGCTTCGGTCGCGAGGTCATCGGATCGGTTGGGTCCGGTGCGGCCTTGTCATCTGCGTAAACCGAACTTTCATTCAAATTCACCTGCGTTCTTTCTCGCTCAGATGCCATTTCCTTGTCCTTTCGATTAAGACCCGGCGGTAACGCACGGGGACGCTTCAACTGTGATGCGGGAGCACCGGCTGCAGTTCCCTCGAGGGCAAATCCACACTGGGGTCGGAGCCGGAGATCGTCTTTGAGCGATCTACGCGATACAATCCTCAATGGAATGAATAAGAAGATTGCATTTCTCTTTCCGGGGCAGGGTTCGCAAACGGTGGGCATGGGCCGCGATCTTGCCGAGCGTTTCCCCGTTGCAAAACAGACTTTTGCCGAGGCCGACGAGGCCTGCGGATTCGCGCTGTCCCGGCTCTGCTTCGAAGGCCCTGAAGATGAACTGAAGCTTACCGAGAATACCCAGCCGGCCATCATGGCAGTAAGCGTGGCTGTATTGCGCGTGCTGGCCGAGCACGGAATTCAGCCTGCGCTGGCCGCTGGACATTCTCTCGGCGAATGGTCAGCGCATGTGGCGGCGGGAACACTGACGTTTGCTGATGCCATTGGCGCGGTGAAGGCGCGCGGACGCGCGATGCAGCTGGCTGTGCCGGCCGGGCAAGGCGCGATGGCCGCGATTCTGTCGCTCGACCCGGAGAAGGTTTCCGATGCCTGCCATCGCCGCCGCGCAGGATACTGGCCTGATTGTCTCGGCAGCCAACTTCAACTCGCCAGGCCAGACGGTGATCTCAGGCGCCGCAGCAGCGGTTGAGAAGGCTGCCGCATTGTGCAAGGAACGCGGGGCGCGACGCACCGTCATGCTTCCCGTCAGCGCTCCATTCCATTGCGCTCTCATGCAGCCGGCACAGGAAGAAGTGGCGCGCGTGCTGGCAGGCCTGCAGCTTGCCGAGCCGTGTTTTCCGGTCGCTTCCAACGTAAGCGGAACGATGGTGACGACGGCGCAGGGCGCAGCGCAACGCGCTTATCGAGCAGGTAACCGGCACGGTGCGCTGGGTGGATTGTGCGCGAACGCTGGTCGGTGCAGAGGCGGAGATATTTGTCGAAGTTGGTCCCGGCAAGGTGCTTTGCGGCCTGCTCAAGCAAATCGATCCGGCGCAGAAATCACTCAACGTGGAAGACGCGGCAAGCATGGAGAGGGCGCTGGCGGAGTTGGCAGGAGCCTGAGACTCACCACGAAGAACATGATTGCCTTGCCCCTCGGCTCGAATTAAGGCCCGAGATACAGCTCCTCGTCCGGTGGCGCGAAGTCCAGAGTGTGATCTTTGGGATAGTAGGTAAGAAACAGGGCCTTGCTTTTGCGCCCGTTGATCAGCAACCCCACCAGCAACACATTTCGATACACGCGCGCCGCCACGATCTTGTGGCTCTGGATGATTCCATATTCGTTCTGGGCGCTGTTCGGGTCCCCAATCGGCTTCGAAGCGGTCGAAGGGATAGGCGCCATATTTGTTAGGGTGCTGCTGCCAGTTGGGATCGTGCATCCAGATTCCGTAGGCCTTTTTCAGGTCGTTCTTCTCAACCGACTCCATAAAGTTGTTGATCGTGTGACGGCCACGGAGGTGCGCCCACCAGTTCCAGGGCCAGTCAGCAGGATGTCCCGCAGCAAGCCAGAAAACAACGATCAAGACGAAAAGAAGGCCGCCACCGCTGTACAACATCACCCGATTGCGCAGGTCGCGGGCCTCGTCAAATTTGGGAGCATCCAGCAGAGTCATTTGAGACTTTCCTCGCAGTCAAGCATAAGCCACTGAAGGCAGTAGGGAACAGGGAGAGGGGAATAACCAACGTCAGTGTTGTGTTGCGCGACCATGGTGCGGTAGAGATCGAATAAGCGCAGTTTAAAACCCTCTTCTATCTTAGACACCGGCAGGACAAGGGTAGTTCCCGGCTGTTGCGTCCAGTTCCATTATCCCTATCCCTGTCTCTTTCACTCCCGGCTGTACATGTTCCGGTTCTTGTCTTCGTGGCGCTCAAGCGCAAGTTCGATGAGTTGCGTTATGAGCTCGGTGTACGGGATTCCGGTCGCCTCCCAGAGCTTGGGGTACATGCTGATCTGCGTAAACCCCGGCAGAGTGTTCACTTCGTTCAGATAGATGCGGCGTTTGCCATCCGGCTCCATCAGGAAATCGACGCGCGCCAGTCCGGACAGATCACAGGCTCGAAACGCCGCCACCGCCATCTCGCGGATTCGCTTCGCCTCATCGCGGGTAATCTTCGCCGGAATCACCGGCACAGAGCCCTCCGACAGGTACTTTGCCTCGTAGTCGTAGAATTCCTTGCCGGGAATGATTTCGCCCACCACGCTGGCTTTGGGATCATCGTTGCCGAGCACGCCAACTTCCAGTTCGCGCGCGCGCGATTTTTTGCCGCCGACTCCCTGCTCCACGACGATCTTGCGATCGTACTTCGCGGCCTCGTTGAGCGCGGGCCCGAGTTCCTTTCGACCGTGCGCCTTGCTGATCCCCACCGACGAGCCCAGGTTCGCGGGCTTCACAAACAGCGGATACTTGAGCGCGGCCTCGATCTGCGCAATCGCCGTTCGTGGCGATTTCTCCCACTCCGAGCGCAGTATCGTGATGTGTCTAACGATAGGCAACCGCGCTTGCGCAAACAGGCGCTTCATCACGTCCTTGTCCATGCCGGCCGACGAACCAAGTACACCGGAACCCACATAGGCGATGCCGGCGAGCTCAAACAGTCCCTGGATGGTGCCGTCTTCGCCAAACGTGCCGTGCAGCACGGGAAACACCACGTCGATGGCATTTGCCTTCCAGGGCCCTTGCGTGCCCCGGGCACCGGTGTCAGAGCCATGCGTCGGAATGCCCTCGTGCAGCAGCTTCGCGCCCGGCGTCGCCTGCGGGATCGCCCGCACGCAGCGGCGTGGCACGTCGCTGGTTCACCCGCCAAAGCCCTGTGGCTTCAGCAGCCGCCAGCCATCGGCCCTCTTTCGTGATGCCGATCGGCACCACATCGAATTTGCTGCGATCGATTGCCTTCAGAATCGAAGCGGCCGAGAGCAGCGAGACTTCATGCTCACCGCTACGCCCGCCAAACAAAATGCCTACGCGAAGTTTCTTTGCCATCGCTCTTATTGTCGCTCAGAAGAACGTGGAGGAAGTTAATCGGCAAGGTTCAGACAACACAACACGAACAAATTCCTCGTCACGATGGACTTGGATTCTTATCAGACTGCAAGACGGCTGCGCATTACAGTATCTTCTTTCCGAACGCCGAGCACGCCAGTTCCACTGCCAGGTCCGCGGTCCGGTTGTGCTCGTCGATCACGGGATTCACTTCGACGATCTCGAAGCTGAGCATGCGGCCATGGTCGGCAAGAATCTCCATAGCCAGGTGCGCCTCGCGATACGTCGCACCGCCGCGCACTGGCGTTCCCACTCCCGGCGCATCTTCGGGGTCGATCCAGTCCATATCGAGCGAGATGTGATAGCCAGCGGTTCCCCGCCCCGCTGCACGCAGAGCCTCTTCCATCACCGCGCGCATTCCCCGTTCGTCAATGTCGCGCATGGTGTACACCTCGCCCATGCCTGCGCGACGGATATTGGCGCGTTCGGCGGCATCGATGTCCCGGACACCCACCAGCACTGTGTTTTCCGGAGCGATCTTCGGAGCAAAGCCGCCAATATTGGTCAGAAGCTCAGGCCCAAGCCCAAGCAGCGCTGCCAGCGGCATGCCGTGCACGTTCCCGCTGGGCGAGGTATCCGGGGTGTTGATGTCGGAGTGTGCATCGATCCAGATCACGCCGATCTTCTGGTTCTGGCGACGGTAAAACTCTGAGACTCCGGAAACCGAGCCGACCGCAATGGAGTGGTCGCCGCCCAGTACCAGGGGCGTCATTCCCTCTTCCAGCGTCCTGCTGACCGCATTTGCCGTGCGCGTACACGTATCGGCAATCTGCTTGAGATAGCGTGCGTTCGGCTCGCCCACATTCTGGGTCTCGGCAATATCCACTTCAACGTTGCCGCTGTCGGTCACGTGGTGGCCGAGGGCTTCAAGGCGCGCTTCCAGTCCTGCGACGCGCATCGCCGAGGGCCCCATATCGACGCCGCGACGACTTGCGCCCATGTCAAGCGGCACGCCGAGCACACGAATGTGCCGTGTGGGTAAGGATTGGGTTCCGCTAGGTGGAAACGAAAGGGGAAGGTCTGGATTGGTTGCCATTGAGGGTTGCTCTCCCGTATCTGAGCCCCAGCCATGATACCCCGCGGACCCCGCAGCCTGCCCCGAAACTGGGGCATCAATGTTCGAAAAGTGGTATGACCCGTGGCATCAAACTACCGCGAAAGGTGTAACTAGAGTAACTCCAGTTGAGCGTAAACTTTTACCAATCGCAGCAAAGTACCGATTGCGCGCTATGTCGGCTAAGTTACTCACTATAAGGCCTCTAGCGGGCGATTTCGAAGGACGTTGGCATGGAGTTGAATGGCAAATCCCGACAGGGCCTGGCGCGCGTCGCAGCACTTCTAGCGACAGCGATCACGATGCCGTTCGCGCGTGCCGCAGAAGCCCGGAAAGCCAGTGATCTCACGACCGTCGAGCACTCCCTCGTGGCTTAGCGCCCACAACCTGGTTCCGATCGTGATCGTTCTGGCGGTGCTCGTCCTTATCGCCGGATTATGGGGCTGGATTCTTCGCAAGAAGATCGACAAGCAGACCCAAACCCTTACTGCGCATTCCGAATCCGAAGCCCGGATTCGAGCGGCACAATGCGCAATTGGAGAGCAAGCGCAGCAAGATCCTTGAGGACATCAACAGCTCACGTCCGTTGCCGGAGCTGATCGATGCCATTACCGACCTTGTGGCGTTCAGCCTTGGCTTCCCGTTCTGCTGGTGCGAAATGCCGGATGGCGTGCGCCTCGGGAATGCTCCCGCCAAATCTAAAGGACTGCGCAGTATTCGCCACGATATTCCGGCCCGCGCCGGCGGTTCGCTGGGAACCCTGTTCGCCGCGACCGAAGCGGGTGAACCTCTTCCTCACGACGAAGCCTCGGCCCTCGAAGCAGGCGTTCGGCTGGCAACGCTCGCCATCGAAACGCGCCGTCTTTATAAGGACCTCGTTTATCGCTCTGAGTTCGACCTGCTGACGGATATCCATAACCGGTTTTCCCTCGATCGCTACCTTGAGCAGTCGATCGAAAAGTCAAAGGTTGGAGGGCTCGATCTTCGGCCTCGTCTACATCGACCTGGACGAGTTCAAGCAGTTGAATGACTTCTACGGCCATCACATTGGAGACCTTTACCTGCAGGAAGTTTCCATGCGCATGAAGCGGCAGCTCCGTTCCGGCGATATGCTCGCGCGCCTCGGCGGCGATGAGTTTGCAGCCCTTGTGCCCGTGGTGCGCAGCCGCTCTGCTTTGGAGGAGATCGCACAACGGCTTGAACGCTGCTTTGACGCCCCCTTTGCCGTGGAAGGCTATGTACTCCGCGGAGGAGCGAGCGTTGGCGTCGCACTTTTTCCCGACGACGGCACCTCACCGGACAGTCTGCTGAGCGCTGCCGACGCCGCCATGTACGTTGCCAAGCACACCAAGCGCCATGGCGCCGAGATGCCGGACCGCCTGCATCAGTCACTCTTCCGGCCCGAAGAACAAGGCAAATAAAAGCGCGCCGATTCAAAGTGAACCGACGCGCTTCATCCCCCCCGGTAAAACCGACTCTTGCTCTCAGCGCACGTGCAGCTGCGAAATGGTGACCTTGCCCTTGACCAGTTCCGCCTTGCGCCACTGGCTCTTCTCGTTCAGAGCCACCCAGCGGCGCTCTTCGCCGCGATAGTGCCAATCCTTGTCGAGCTGGTAATAGATCAACGTTCCTGCCGCTTCCATCACCTTGATGATGCTGTTGTCGTGCGAATTCTTCTCGTCGTAATCGGTGGTGGCGCTCTCGCCCATCTCCGAGTAGATCTCGTTCAATTCAAACAGCAGCGCGTTGACGCTGTCGTCCATGGCTTCGACATTGAGGCCAATCCGTCTCGCCTCGCGCAGCGTGATTGGGTAGTTGTGCGAGGGGTAGCCGGAATTGAGGTTGTTGCTGATTTCGCGCGCCCGCTCCTTGTCGTCCATGTGGTACGACAGGATCTCTTCGCAGATACGGGTCGAAAGCGCGCTCGAGCGGTCAACCGCGCCGATCACCAGCGGATGCACGTACGGGAATAGCGCCTCGTACGGATTGGTGGTCGAGTCCTTGGCCTGCTCCGTCCAGAGACGAATGACGCGCAGCAGTTCGTCGTTGCTCACGCTTACGCGGTCATTGTCGCGGTCGATGGGCGAGAGGTCGTGGGTCAGCGACGTGTCGACGGCAGACAGGTGCGCCAGTGGTCCCATCAGGATCTTGTCTGCGCCCAGCGCCAGCATGGTTGCGGCCGACTGGCACTCGAGCGGCGCAAGCACCGTGAGGTGCTTCACATAGCGGCGCAGCAGGTTGACCATGCGCAGAGATGCCTGGCCGGATCCGCCGTCTGACTTCACAAACAGCGTCAACCGCTCGACATTCCCAAGGTTGCGCACCAGCGCATAGAGGCCGGTGACGTCGTTCTGGCAGATGGAACCTTTGTTGGAATTCCAGTAGGTGATGATCGGCTCGCCGAGCGCGCGGGAAAGCTTTTCGAGAACCGGCTGGGTCCGCTCAATCAGCATCGGCGGCTTGGCCGCGCTGGGACGGAGCACTGGAAATTCGGAGATAGATGTAGCTACAGATACAGATTGGTTAGGCAATTCTGTATACCGCTCAGATTGAATTGTCTTGAATGGCTCGATATTAGCATGATGTTCATCAGAGCGAAATAAGGAAGGTTGTGATTGAGGGCACGCTGCCGCGAGCGCTTGCAATGCGTCCAAGCCAAACAGCCTTTCAATAAAGACTTGCAACGACACCGAATTCGCAGCAGGCATGGGAACTTTGGTAAGGAAACTTGAACATGGCTGAATTCGCAGCCTCAGGGGACGAAGGTAAAGCTAGAATTGCGATGGAGGAAAGCAAGAATGGACCGACGCAGATTTCTAGGCGCCACGGTGGCAGCATTGGGAGCGGGAGCCTTTCCAGAAGCCTCGAAGGCAAAGCCGCTTCAATCTGTCCCACCCAATGTTCTGCCTCGAGTTTGCGTCCAATCAGATGGACATTATCTCTCTACTGAAGATGGCAAGCCCTTCTTCTGGATGGGAGATACAGCGTGGGAATTGATTCATCACACAACGCGCGAAGAAGCCAGCTATTATCTGCACACTCGCGGCCGGCAAGGATTCAGGATCATCCAAACGGTAATACTGTCGGAGTTCAACGGAATCACCGAGCCTAGCGCACTCGGGCTCAAGCCGCTCATTGAGAATGATCCCCGGCGGCCCAATCCTGCCTACTTCGATCGGATCGTGGAGATAGTGGACGAGGCAGCGGCGAACGGCCTCTACCTCGCACTAATTCCCATGTGGGGCGACAAACTGACTGCGCCTTGGGGCAGCGGTCCGCGGCTCTTTCGTCTGGACAACTTGGACGATGCTCACTTCTTCGCCAGCTATGTGGCACAGCGACTGAAGGATCGGACAAACGTCCTTTGGCTTTTAGGTGGAGACCGGCCTGCGCGGCTCAAAGGGATGAACAATGACTATCTTCAGGCTATGGGAAAGTCAGCCGGGTTCCCGCCAGATCAGGACTGGACTCCCATCTGGCGCAAAGTTGCCAGCGGACTTGAAGCGGGGCTCGGCCGAAAGCCGGTAATCGCCTTTCATCCTCAGGGCGGCAAGGAGTCTTCTTCGGTTTTTCTTCACGATGAGCCATGGCTCTCAATCAACGGCATGCAGAGTGGTCACGGAGGGGGTCACGACATTCCTGTCTGGGAGTGGATTGGGCGGGACTATGCGATGAACCCTGCTAAGCCGACGCTTGACCTTGAGCCGAACTATGAAGATCATCCATATAATCCATGGCCAGAATGGGATCCTGCCACCGGGTATTTTCGCGACCTCGACGTGCGCAAGCAGATCTATCGATCGGTTTTTGCAGGCGGTTGCGGGGCAACATACGGACATCATGCGGTTTGGGCGTTTGCCAATGCACGCAATGGAACCATCAATCATGCGGATCGAGACTGGATCGACGCGATGCAGCGGCCCGCAGGCCGTCAAATGCAGTTTTTGCGTGCGCTGATGGAATCGCGCCCTTTCTTTACCCGAATTCCAGATCAATCGCTAATTCTGAGCGATGAAAGAAGAGGAGCTCAGCACATTCAGGCGACGCGGGACCGTGAAGGAACCTATGCGTTCGTCTACTTCCCCGCCAGCGATAGTGATGCAAGGGTAGACCTCGGCAAATTGAGAGGGAGCAAGGTTCGCGCCTGGTGGTACGACCCACGAACAGGCATTGGCACTTTGGTGGGCATTGTTGATCGAGATCAGCAAAAGGAGTTTCGATCTCCTGCTTACGGCCCGGATTGGGTATTGGTCCTGGAAGACGACGCAGCAAGATACCCTCCTCCTGGGCTTGGAACGGCAATTCCCAGCGATAAAGACGACCGCTCTGCTTAGCCCCCGCTCGTTAACCCAATCCCCGGATTGCAGGGGAGCGAGCACCAAAATACAGGACCTCGCTTTCGCGAGGTCCTGTTGGCTTATGGAACGATTGAGACCCGACTTACTCGGCTGCCATCTCTTCGGCTTCGCCTTCCTGGCGCATGAGTTCGAGTTCGCGCTCGGCGGCTTCGATCTCTGCCGAAACCTCCTGTTGCACGCGGGCTGCCGCTTCTTCCAACTCTGGGCTGAGGCTGGACGTTGCGGTAGTACTCGAGACCCGTGCCTGCCGGGATAAGCCGGCCGACGATGACGTTCTCTTTGAGGCCGCGGAGATTGTCGATCGCCCCGTTGATGCTGGCTTCTGTAAGAACGCGGGTCGTCTCCTGGAAGCTGGCTGCGGAGATGAAGCTGTCGGTCGAGAGCGAGGCCTTGGTGATGCCGAGGAGGAGCGGACGACCGAGCGCCGGACGGCCACCTTCCCTGACAACGCGCTCGTTCTCTTCGCGGAAGCGGAAGCGATCGACCTGCTGTTCGAGCAGGAAGTTGGTATCGCCCACTTCGTCGATGCGAACCCAGCGCAGCATCTGGCGGACAATCACTTCGATGTGCTTGTCCGAGATGGCCACGCCCTGCAGACGGTAGACTTCCTGAATTTCGTTCACCAGGTAAGCCTGCAGTTCCTTTTCGCCCAACACGGCAAGAATGTCGTGCGGGTTCAAGGGACCATCCATCAGCGGATCGCCGGCGCGAAGGCGTTCGCCTTCCTGCACGTTGACGTGGATACCGCGCGGTACCGAGTACTCCTTCTCGTCGCCATTGTCAGCCGTGATGTAGATCTTGCGCTGACCCTTGGCAACTTCGCCGAAGCGGACAACACCATCGATCTCGCTGATGATGGCCGTTTCGCGAGGCTTGCGGGCTTCGAACAGTTCGACCACACGGGGCAGACCGCCGGTAATGTCCTTGGTACGCGTGCTCTCCTTGGGAATCTTGGCGAGCACATCGCCGGGGCCGACTTCGTCGCCGTCCTGGATCATGAGGTGAGCGCCGCGAGGCAGCAGATACCGCTTGTGCGTCTTCGCGTTCTTCACCATAAAGGCAGGCTGGCGCTTCTCATCGGCAGCGTCGGCAACCACCCAGCGCGACAGGCCGGTGACTTCGTCCACTTCCTCGTTAAGCGTGATGCCTTCCTGCAGGTCCTTGAACTGCACCGTACCGCCGATCTCGGTGAGAATGGCGTAGGTGTAAGGATCCCATTCGGCCAGAAGCTCACCGAGCTTCACCGCCTGTCCGTCCTTTACGCGGAGACGCGCGCCATAAACCACCTGGTAGCGCTCCTTTTCACGGCCACGCTCGTCAACCACGGCAATCGACCCGGAGCGGTTCATCGAAACCAGCGCGCCGTCTTTGCTTTCGACGGTGCTGAGATTGATGAAGCGCACAAAACCGTTGTTCTTGGCATCGAGGCGCGATTTGTCTTGCACGCGGCTGGCGGTGCCGCCGACGTGGAAGGTACGCATGGTAAGCTGCGTTCCCGGCTCGCCGATGGACTGCGCCGCGATAACGCCGCAGGTTTCGCCGAGCTCAACCATGCGGCCGGAACCGAGGTTGCGTCCGTAGCAGAGCGCGCAGACGCCGCGACGTGATTCGCAGGTGAGCACCGAGCGGATCTTGACCTTCTCGACACCCGCACCCTGAATCCCCAGTGCAATGTCTTCATCGATGGGCTGGTTCACTTCGACCACAACGTTGCCGTCGTAGTCCTTGATGCGCTCAAGCGACACGCGGCCGATGATGCGGTCGCGCATGGGCTCGATGATTTCGCCCGACTCCACGATCGAACCAACGTAGATGCCTTCGCTCGTACCGCAGTCGTACTCCGTGACGATGACGTCCTGCGCCACGTCGACAAGGCGGCGGGTCAGGTAGCCCGAGTCGGCGGTCTTGAGTGCCGTATCGGCCAGGCCCTTACGTGCGCCGTGCGTCGAGATGAAGTATTCGAGCACCGTGAGGCCTTCGCGGAAGTTCGCGGTGATAGGCGTCTCGATGACTTCGCCGGAAGGCTTGGCCATCAATCCGCGCATACCCGAGAGCTGGCGAATCTGCTGCTTCGAACCGCGGGCGCCGGAGTCGGCCATGATGTAAATCGGATTCATGGCTCCTTCGTCGTCCGCCTTCTTCATGTTGCCGAACATCTCGTCCGCGACCTGATCGGTGACAGCCGACCACATCTGGATGACCTTGTTCGAGCGCTCGCCGTTGGTGATGGCACCGTCCATGTACTGCTTCTGGACCTCGATCACCTTCTTGTCGGCTTCGTCTACCGTGGTGTACTTGCTGGCCGGGATGACCATGTCGTCGAGACCGACCGACAAGCCGGACTTGGTTGCATAGTTAAAGCCCAATTGCTTGATGCGATCCAGCATGCCGACAGTGATCTCGAGACCGAGGTTCTGGTTGCAGTAGTTCACCAGCTGTCCAATGCCCTTCTTCTTGAGCAGACCGTTGATGTACGGCATGCCCGCAGGAAGTGCATCGTTCAGAATCACGCGGCCGACGGTGGTGTTGATGTACTCGTTGTTAAAGTCCACCGGCTCGGTATGCGTCAGATCCTGATCGTCATACGCGGTGGTCATATCGAGCACTTTGCCCGTGTAGCGCAGGCGGATAGGCGTCAGAGTCTCCAACTGCCTGGCCTCAAGCGCCATCAGGATCTCTTCAGTGTTCGAGAACACGCGGCCTTCGCCGATGCCACCCTTCTTGGCCTTGGTCAGGTAATAGAGGCCAAGCACCATGTCCTGGGTAGGAACGGTGATCGGCTGGCCCGACGCCGGCGAAAGGATGTTGTGCGAAGCGAGCATCAGTACGCTGGCTTCGATCTGCGCTTCAGGTGACAGGGGAATGTGCACGGCCATCTGGTCGCCGTCGAAGTCGGCGTTGAAGGCGGTACAGACCAGCGGGTGAATCTTGATGGCCTTGCCTTCGACCAGCACCGGCTCAAACGCCTGAATGCCGAGGCGGTGAAGGGTTGGGGCGCGATTCAGCAGCACAGGATGATCCTTGATGACTTCTTCAAGGATGTCCCAGACCACCGGCTCCTGCATCTCCACCATTTCCTTGGCTTGCTTGATGGTGGTGCAGTGGCCTGTCTGCTCAAGGCGGTGATAGATGAAGGGCTTGAACAGTTCAAGCGCCATCTTCTTCGGCAGACCGCACTGGTGCAGCTTGAGTTCAGGACCGACCACGATGACCGAACGGCCGGAGTAGTCGACGCGCTTGCCAAGCAGGTTCTGGCGGAAGCGGCCCTGCTTGCCCTTGAGAGTATCGGATAGTGACTTGAGCGGGCGGTTGTTGGCGCCACGCAGCACACGCCCGCGACGGCCGTTATCAAACAGCGCGTCCACGGCTTCCTGCAGCATGCGCTTTTCGTTGCGCACGATCACTTCAGGGGCGTGCAGATCCATCAGCTTCTTCAACCGGTTGTTGCGGTTGATGACGCGGCGATAGAGATCATTGAGATCCGACGTGGCAAAGCGGCCGCCATCCAGTGGCACCAGCGGGCGCAGCTCTGGAGGAATGACTGGCAGCACATCGAGAATCATCCACTGCGGCTTGTTGCTCGACTTGCGGAAAGCCTCAACGACCTTCAGACGCTTGGCGTACTTGATCTTCTTCTGCGCGGAGGTCTCGGTCTTCATCCGCTCGCGCAGTTCCAGACCAAGCTCTTCGATCTGCACGCGCTTGAGCAATTCCTTGATGGCCTCGGCGCCCATCATGGCCTTGAAGCCGGAGGGACGGTACTGCTGGTCGAGCTCGCGGTAGCGGGCTTCGTCCTTGATGATCTCGCGCTCCTTTACCGGAGCTCCATCGCCCACGTCGACAACGACGTAGGACTCGAAGTACAGAATGCTCTCGAGATCGCGCAGTGAAATATCGAGCAGGTGGCCGATACGCGACGGCAGGCCCTTGAAGAACCAGACGTGCGAGCACGGAGACGCGAGCTCGATGTGGCCCATGCGCTCGCGGCGCACTTTGCTTACCGTTACTTCAACGCCGCACTTGTCGCAGATCACGCCGCGGTGCTTCATGCGCTTGTACTTGCCGCAGAGACACTCCCAGTCGGTGACCGGTCCAAAGATGCGGGCGCAGAACAAGCCATCGCGCTCCGGCTTGAAGGTGCGGTAGTTGATGGTTTCCGGCTTGGTGACCTCACCATGCGACCAGCTGCGGATCTTCTCCGGCGAAGCAAGCATGATGCGGATAGCGTCGAAATCAGTAATCGGGCTGGTGAGTTCAAACGGGTTTGAACGGAACAAGGCGACCCTCCTTGGCGGGCCTTTCAGCACTCGCCGCGGTATCTCCCGGGATTCTTTTAGCGGGTCCTTCCTTCCCGGGAAGCGGTGGTTACCGCTTTCAAGAAGGACACCGAAAAACTCTTTGCTTCCGGCTAACTCTAGCTTTGGTAAACCGCAGATCTCAGAATCGTGCCACTGGGGCAACTGAGGCTAGCATCTGCTAGTCAGCGACTGCTGCGACTTCCGGCACGGGCGCCTTCTTCAGCAGGTCTGCGCGTTTGATCAATTCCACGTCGAGGCATAGCGACTGCAATTCGCGAATGAGAACGTTGAACGACTCCGGCACACCCGGCTCGATCGCCGCCTCGCCCTTGACGATGGCCTCGTAAATCTTGGTACGGCCGTAGACGTCATCGGACTTGGCGGTGAGCAACTCCTGCAGGATGTATGCGGCGCCATATGCTTCGAGCGCCCACACTTCCATTTCGCCGAAGCGCTGTCCACCGAACTGCGCTTTGCCGCCCAGCGGCTGCTGCGTGATCAGCGAATACGGTCCGATCGAACGAGCGTGGATCTTGTCGTCGACCAGGTGCGAGAGCTTGAGCATGTAGATGTAGCCCACGGTGACTGGCTGTTCGAACTGCTCGCCGGTCATGCCGTCGAATAGCGCCGTCTTGCCTGAGGAAGGCAGACCGGCCGAAGCCAGCAGAGCCTTGATCTCACCTTCTTTGGCGCCATCGAATACCGCGGTACCGAACCAGATGCCGCGCTGCATGCCTGCACCAACACGAAGCAGCATCTCGTCGTCAAGTTCGAGCAACTGACGCAGTGTCGCGGTTCCGGCGAACTCCTTCTTCATCAATTCGCGGGTGGCCTCAACGTCGCTGTTGGCCTTGATCAATGCAGCGATCTTGGCACCCAGCGCGTGTGCGGCCCAGCCGAGGTGGGTTTCCAGAATCTGTCCCACGTTCATACGAGAAGGAACGCCGAGCGGATTCAGGACGATCTCGACCGGTGTGCCATCGGGCAGATACGGCATGTCTTCTTCGGGAAGAATGCGCGCGATTACACCCTTGTTACCGTGGCGGCCGGCCATTTTGTCGCCGACCGAAAGCTTGCGCTTCATGGCAACGTAAACCTTGACCAGCTTGATTACGCCGGGAGGCAGTTCGTCGCCCTTCTGCAGCTTGGCGATCTTCTCATTGGTGATCTTGCGCAGTACTTCGATCTGGCGCGAAGTCATCTCTTCGATCTCATCGATCTGCTCGTTGACGCGGGGATCCTTGTCGTTGTAGCGGATGCGCTTGAGATTCTTCGTCGAGATGCGCTCGATGGTTTCGCGGTCCAGAATTGCAGCCTTGGTAATCAGGCGCTTGTTGGTCCGCTCGTCGTGCAGATCGGCCAACACTTCCTTGCCGCCCAGAATTGCTTCGAGACGCTTCAGACGCTCGTCCGTCAGAATGCGGATTTCGTCGCCAAGGTTCTTTTCGAGCTTGGCCACGTACTCCGATTCGATCTGCTTGGCGCGCTCATCCTTTTCCTGGCCCTTGCGCGAGAAGATGCGAACGTCGACGACCGTGCCTTCGATTCCCGGAGGGCACGTGAGCGAAGCGTCACGCACATCGCCGGCCTTTTCGCCGAAGATGGCGCGCAGCAGCTTCTCTTCCGGAGTCAACTGTGTTTCGCCCTTGGGCGTAACCTTGCCGACCAGGATGTCGCCGTGGCCGATCTGGGCGCCGATGCGGATAACTCCGCTCTCGTCCAGGTCGCGCAGCGCATGCTCGACTGACGTTGGGAATGTCGCGCGTGATTTCTTCGGGTCCGAGCTTGGTGTCGCGCGCTTCGATTTCGAACTCCTCGATGTGTACCGAGGTGTAGTAGTCCTCGCGCACCAGCTTTTCGCTGATCAGGATCGCGTCCTCGAAGTTGTATCCGCGCCACGGCATGAAGGCCACCAGGACGTTACGTCCCAGCGCCAACTCGCCCTGCTCCGTGCAGGGACCATCAGCGATGACCTGTCCCTTGACGACGCGCTCACCCTCGCGCACAACCGGCTTCTGATTGATGCAGGTGTTCTGGTTCGAGCGCTTGAACTTGATCAGGGTATAGATGTCCGAACCAACTTCACGCGAAAGCTGCGTGGGATGATGTTCGCCTTCGACGCGCACGATAATGCGCTCGGAGTCGACCGAATCCACGATGCCGTTGCGCTTGGCCAGGATCACAGCGCCTGAATCGCGGGCCGTAACACCTTCCATGCCGGTTCCCACCAGCGGAGCCTCCGCCACCAGAAGAGGTACCGACTGGCGCTGCATGTTCGCGCCCATCAGCGCGCGGTTTGCGTCATCGTGCTCCAGAAACGGCACGAGAGACGCGGCCACCGAGACGAGCTGCTTCGGCGAGACGTCGATGTAGTCGACGTCCGTGCGATTCACCAGAACGAAGTTCCCCTGACGACGCGCGTTCACGAGGTCTTCGGTGATCTGCCCTTCGGCGTTGAACTCGATGTTGGCCTGCGCGATGGTGTGCTTGTCTTCTTCCCATGCCGACAGGTAGAAGCTGAACGGCATGTAATCAATCTGCCGCTTGTTCGCCTTCTTCAGCGAAGCATTCAGCTTGATCGCTTCTTCCTTCTCGATGTGGTCGCCGACACGCAATCCGCTCTCGCCCGCATTGACGATCTCAACGTAGTCGAGGATGCGCGAGTCTTTCACCTTGCGGTAAGGCGACTCGATGAATCCGTACTCGTTGATGCGCGCAAAGCAGCTCAGCGAGCTGATGAGGCCGATGTTCGGACCTTCCGGCGTTTCGATCGGGCAGATACGACCGTAGTGCGTTGGGTGCACGTCGCGGACTTCAAATCCTGCGCGCTCACGCGACAAGACCGCCCGGCCCAAGAGCCGACAGACGGCGCTTGTGCGTAATTTCCGACAGCGGGTTGGTCTGGTCCATGAACTGCGACAACTGCGAGGAACCAAAGAACTCGCGAATCGCGGCCATGACCGGCTTGGCGTTGATCAGGTCGTGCGGCATCGCCGTCGACAGCTCCTGATACACGCTCATCTTTTCCTTGATGGCGCGTTCCATGCGGACCAGGCCGATGCGGAACTGGTTCTCCATCAATTCGCCAACCGCGCGGACACGGCGGTTGCCGAGGTGATCGATATCGTCCACCATGCCGATGTTCTTGCGCAGCTTCAGCAGGTAGCGGATCGTCGCGTAGAAGTCCTCGGGCGTCAGCGTGCGGTGATCGAGTTGCGTCGCGTCCTGGTTCTCGTAGAGCTTGATGTTGAACTTCAAGCGGCCCACGCGCGAGAAGTCGTACTTGCGCGGATCGAAGAACATGCCCTCGAAGAGCGCAGTCGCCGTGTCGAGCGTTGGCGGATCGCCCGGACGCAGCTTGCGGTAGATTTCGATCAGCGCCTCTTCCGGCTTGTGCACCGAATCGCGCTTCAGGGTGTTGGTAATGATGTTGCCCACATCGTCGCGCTCTGGGAAGAAGAGCTCGAAGCTCGTTGCGCCGCTCGCCATCACCTTGTGCAGGCGATCGGCGGTCAGCTCCACGTTGGCTTCGACGATCACTTCGCCGGTATTCAGATCCACGATGTCGGCGGCCGTGATGGCGCCGTCGAGTTCGGCGGATTCCACCTCGACCTTTTCAATATTCGCCGCACGAATCGCCTTCAGCGAGCTCGCCGTAATCTTGCGGCCGGAGTGCGCAATTTCCTCGCCCTTGTGCAGGACCGCGTGCGCCGGCTTTGCTCCCAGCAGGTGCGTCGGACGTCTTGTCTGCGGCAACAGCCCACTGCAGCTTTGCCATCGGCGATGTGAATTCGGTCGATGGTGTAGAAGGTCTTGAGAATTTCCTCGTTCGAACGCAGGCCAAGCGCGCGCAGGAAGATGGTTCCCAGGAACTTGCGCTTGCGGTCGATGCGGACGTAGAGCGTGTTCTTCTGGTCGTACTCAAACTCCACCCACGATCCGCGATAGGGAATGATCTTGCCCAGGAAGTAGGTGCGGTTATTCGCCGTCTCAAAGAAGACGCCCGGTGAACGGTGCAGCTGCGAAACGATCACGCGCTCTGTGCCGTTGACAATAAAAGTGCCGTTCGGCGTCATCAGCGGAATGTCGCCGAAGAAGACTTCCTGCTCCTTGATGTCGCGAATGGTCTTGTTGCCGGTCTCCGCATCCTTGTCATAGATTGTCAGGCGGACGGTCACCTTCAGCGGGGCAGAGAACGTCATGCCGCGCTCTTCGCACTCCTGCTGGTCATACTTCAGCTGCAGGCCGACGGGGTCGCCGCACTTGTTACAGAAGTCGGGAACGTTCTTGTTGTACGTTCCGCACTTGTGGCAGAGCACGTCACCGGGAAGAAACGGATCCGTGATGACCATCGCGCCGCAATGGGTGCAGGCAGTACGCAGGTGGTGAAGACCCTTGAGGTGGCCGCACTTGCACTCCCAGTTGCCGATGGAGTAGTCGACGAAATCAAGCTGCGAGATGCCGCGAAAATCGGTGATGGGAAAAACAGAAACAAACACCGACTGCAGCCCCGAGTCGTCACGCTCGTTGGGCAGCTTGTCCATCTGCAGAAAACGCTCGTACGAGCGGCGCTGCACTTCGATCAGGTTGGGAATCTGGGTTGCGGTTGGAATCTTGGAAAAATCGAGCCGGCTGCGAATCGCGCGCTTCTCGTTAGGCATGCATCACTCCTGAGTCTCATCACATCCAACGCAAAATCCCGCCATCCAGGTTTGCGCCGGGCCGGCTCCCGAGTCTCGAGGCGCCGGCAGTTTACGTAGAAAAACCGCATGATTCAGATTGGCCGCCTGCATCTTGCCAATCCCGTCCGAAACGTCCGGCCACAATTCAGCCGAGCTTCCGGAATCTCCGCGCCAAGCGTTTTACTTGATTGAGGCGCCGTGAAAATCGCGCCACAGGCGTTGCCGCACTTCAGGGTCCTGGACTAAACTGCGCACAATCGGTAACAGGCTCGCCGAAGATTCCGGCCACAATGCCTGCGAGTGCATGGTAGATTTTGCTGAGACAGCCCAATCTGCCGTGGTAGAGACACAAATGCCCGCGAGGACACAATTCCTCACGAGCGCGGCTTACTGCCGATGCTCCCATCCGATTTTTGTTGCACTGCTATCGCCGATCCCAAAGCTCGCTTCTGCTGCCGCCGCCTGCCAATCGACATCCGTCCCCGGGAAACCCGCCTATCCCGATGACACGAGAGCACTTAACTTCGCGTTGATGTTCGACCCATGGCTGCTTGGCCCAGCCGAGGGTGCGAACATTTGTGCCCTTTGACTCTTGATTAAGACGCGCTGTAATGGTTTTCGCCCAAACCGCGGAAATTCCAGCATGGGCCGAAAAGACGCGCAACGCTTATCGTAGCGCGTCCCGGCTCGTCTTGCAAGTCGCGTACCAAACTACTTGATTTCGACGGTTGCGACGCCTTCGAACTTCTTCTTGATCGCCTCAGCCTCGTCCTTGGTCGCGCTTTCCTTCAACGCCTTGGGGGCGCCATCGACCAGGTCCTTGGCTTCCTTCAGGCCGAGCGAGGTAACCTCGCGGACAGCCTTGATGGTGTTGATCTTGTTCGCGCCGGCATCCTTGAGAATGACCTGGAATTCGGTCTTCTCTTCAGCCGCCGGAGCCGCTGCCGCACCGCCGCCGCCGGCAACTGCAACCGGGGCTGCTGCTGCTGCCGAAACGCCAAGGCGCTCTTCAAGCTTCTTTACCAAAGACGCTGCCTCAAGCAGGCTCAGGCTAACAATCTGTTCTTCCAACTGTGCGAGATCCGCCATTTTTGTTCTCCATTCAAATCCGATTTGTTGAATTTCCCGACCAAGACGAGATCCTTATCCGAGATCCCGCCCCACGCAGTGGAAGTTTCCGATGCGCCAGACCCGCGCACTTCCCGCCTGCTTTACCGCCAAAACACTTAAAATCAACTCTCAGTTCTCAGCTGGACCAGTCTTCAGATAGTGAAAACTGACGGCTGAGAGCCGGCCCCGCTATGCGGCGCCTGCGAACTTTTCTTTCTCCACTCCCTGGTTGATCACAACCGCCAGATCGCGTCCCGTCGCGTTCATTACCGTCACGAGGCGCTGCGCCGGAGCATTGATTAGGTAGAGCAGCTTCGAGAAGAGCTCTTCCTTGCCCGGCAGGGTTCGCCAGTGCCTTGACTTCTTGCACATTCAGCAGCTTGCCGTCGACAATGCCCAGCTTGAACTGGAACTCCGCATTCTCGCCCGCCCACTTCGCGAAGACCTTGGCCAGCGCCACCGGGTCGCCTGAGGTGAACGCAACCGAATTCACACCCTTGAGGCCCTTCAGTGCGGGACCGATCGAGGTGCCTTCGCTTGAAACCGCGGCCAGCTTGTTCTTCACCACGCGATACTTGCCACCCGCCTCGCGGATCACCTTGCGCAGTTCGTAATCCTTGGCGACGGTCAGCTTGCTGAACGTACCGATAATTGCGGTAGTCGAGGTCTCAAGCTCCTTGGCCAGCAGCTTGACCTTCTCCGACTTCTTTGCCTTCGAAATTGCCATGTCTTTGCTCCGCTCAGACAGTGGACAGTGATCAGTGATCAGTGGTCAGTTTCCCAGAACCTACTGTTCAGCTTCTCTATCCCTGCTCCGCGCCCCCAATCGGCGCCCGAAATTCATCCTGCTTGTTCGCCCGAGTTCATCAGGTCAGAAACACTTGCTGACCACTATCCGCTGATCACTGACCGCTGCTCTTTTAGTGCTTGCCCGCCGCGTCTGCCACTGCTGAATCCAGGGGAACCCCGGGACCCATCGTCGAACTCAATGTGACGCTCTTGATGTACTTGCCTTTCGCTGCCGAAGGCTTTGCACGCACGATCGACGTAATCACAGTGGTCGCGTTCTCCACCAGCTTTTGCGGATCGAAACTCAGCTTACCCACCGGCACGTGCACCAGGCTGGTCTTGTCGGCGCGAAACTCCACCTTACCGGCCTTGATCTCTTTCACCGCCGCCGCCACATCCTGCGTCACGGTTCCGGTCTTCGGATTCGGCATCAGGCCCTTGGGTCCCAATACCTTGCCCAGGCGGCCGACAACCTTCATCATGTCGGGCGTCGCGATCAGAGCGTCGAATGCCGTCCAATTCTCTTTCTGAATCTTCTCGACCATCTCTTCGCCGCCAACGAAGTCGGCGCCGGCTTCCCGCGCTTCGTTCTGGCGATCGCCGCTGGCAATCACGGCAACAGTCTTGGTCTTGCCCAGTCCATGCGGCAGAACGACAGTTCCGCGCACCATCTGATCGGCGTGACGGGTGTCGACACCGAGACGCATGGTCAGGTCGACGGTCTCGTCGAACTTGGCGTACTTCACTTCTTTGAGCAGGGTGACCGCTTCGGTCAGCGGATACGCGGGCTTGGTTACAGCCGCACGCGCCTTCGCAATATTCTTGCTGATCTTTGCCATTGATCCTCGTCTCCCACCGCAGTTGCCAGCCCCTTTTCAGGGAAACCTGGAAGCTATGCGCCTGAAACCCTTCGGCGTTTACGCTTGCGAACAGGTCCAAATGCCGTGGTGCTGTTGACGGCCCAGGGATTCTCCCTTGGGCACATCTATGAATGATAGCGGAATGGTACGCGAAATGCAATGGTCGCCAGATCAACGCCTGGCCTAAGTTCCTCGTCCGAGCTGTCTTAGCCTCGGAACCGAAACAAATCTCACGATATGGCATCTAAGAAGGAGAAGAGGAAAAAAGGATGGCGCCCCAGCCTGAGGTCGATTGAGCGGGTGCTCCAATGAGGATTAACAATATGAAAAAAATAGGATTATCCGTCGCGCTGACCGCGGCCGCTGTTTTGATGGCCTGCCCTGCGTTCGCGCAGAAAAACGATCAGACGGGACAGGGCCGGGCCAGTCGTTACGATTCTGCCCTCTGCCAAGAATGGCACCGTCAGCCAGGTTCCCGCACAGAGCCTGAAGCTTAAGGTCAACGGCAAAGACTCCGCCGTCACAAATTTCACACCGCTTGAGGAAGTCCAACAGCCCGGTGGAACTGGTTCTCCTGATCGATGGCGGATCCCGCACCAGCCTTGGGTCCGAATTCAGCGAAATCCAGAGCTTCGTGAAAGAAATGCCGCCCAACAGCAAAATCGGGATTGCCTATATGGAAAACGGACGCGCCGCCATGGCCAGCCAGCTTTCCTCGAATGCGGCAGATGTCCTTAAAGGCCTGCATCTCAGTACCGGATTTCCCGGCTCGAATGCCAGCCCCTATTTCTGTCTCTCAGACCTCGCCAAGAACTGGCCCTCGCATGATCGCACCGCGCGGCGCGAAGTCCTGATGATCACCGATGGTGTCGACAACTACGAACGGCGGTACGATCCAGAAGACCCCTACGTGGCTACCGCGATCAACGACTCGGTTCGCGCCGGGTTGGTTGTCTATTCCATCTACTGGAAAGATATGGGCCGAGCGAACAACAGCTGGTACGAAAACAACGCCGGTCAAAATCTGCTGCTGCTCGTAACCCAGGCCACCGGCGGCAACAGCTACTGGCAAGGTATGGGCAACCCCGTTTCATTGCGGCCGTTTTTGCAGGATCTGCGCCGTCGCCTGAATCACCAGTACGAGCTCACCTTCACGGCTCCATCCAACGGTAAGCCTGAGATCGAATCGCTGAAAGTCGATCTCCAGGTTCCGTCCGCGAAGGTCGACTCGCCACAGAAGGTGCTGGTGACTGGGCCCGTGACCGCGCGCGGCGAATAACAACTGCGCTGCTCCAAAAGCCACAGGCAGACGATCCGAGGGATCGCCTGCCTGTTTTGTTTGCGCGATGGAAGAGCAAAATCTGCAGACTAAATTCCCGCCGATTGCGTGTACGTACCCTCGCGTGAGCGATAGCCGCCTTCCCCCGCACCAATGTAGCCAGCATCCCTTCCTCTGGCCCTGCCGTCAGATCCATGCTGCTTTACGATTTTGTTGTAGATGCCGAGCAGCAGGAAGGGCGCAGCCCACTGCCCCACAAACATTGATTCGTGCTTTTTGTTCCATGCCTGTAGACCAGCCGATACGGCCATAGCACCCAGGGCAAGCACCAGGTAGGTGCTGGTAGGAATCTTCGAAGTAGTCTTTTCGATTGCGGCGGTGAGTTGATCTTCCTCAACTTCACCCAGATGAACTCGATAGTCAGTCATGACCCATACTCCTTGGCGATTCTAGAAATCGCTTAGGTGTGATGCCCCGCGTGCGTCAAGAGCGGCCTCGACCCTTCCAAAGTTCCCGCGCATCAAAATCTCTGTGCTCTCCAGTTCATCGCACAGTAAACAAGCACCGTTGCGCCGCTCGCCAACCTTTCATTTCTGAAATGCGAACCCTATACCGTATAGTTTCTTGAAACCGGCAATGCCCGGCTGGGCCCAACCACTTTCAGCTTTTGCACAAAGCCCGCCGAATTCCACTGCCGCTCCTCTGCCACGCACGAAAGAAGGCGGTCCCGAGGTCTCCCGATCTCATTCCCGTCCCCCGTTGCGTGCGGAAGAACCCTTTCAAGAGAAGAGGTATATGAAACAGTCTCGGTTGGCCTTGGTTTTTTCTGCTTTTTGGATTTTTGCCGCAGCCGCTTCACTTCACCCGCAGGCCCTGAACACCAATTTCGCCCGCGACCCGCAGCAGCCCGTCGATCAGGACTACACCGACCACATTCACAAGTACACGACCGACCCGTCGTTCCTTTCGCCGCTGGTGGACTACCTGCCTGCTTCGAAGACCGTACCCACGCCCGCCAAAACCCTCGGCGATGTCTCCGGCGCGCCCGACATGCTGCCCTACGCCGAAGACGTCTACAAGTATTTCCGCTCGCTCGCCGCTGCCAGCCCGCGCGTGAAAGTTGTCACCATCGGGCACACCGAGGAGGGCCGCGAGATGATCGCGGTCGCCATCGCCGACGCTGACCTGCTGAAGAATGCCGACGCCAACAAGCAGCGCCTGGCCCAGCTCGGCGATCCGCGCACACTCAACTTCGACGACGCCAAGGCTCGCACGCTCATTGATCAGTCATACCCGGTGTACTACATCACCGGCACCATCCACTCTGTCGAGACCGGCGCACCCACCGCGCTGATGGAGCTGGCCTATCGCCTCGCCGTCGATGACGCGCCCTACATCAAGTACATCCGCTCGCACATGATCGTGCTCATCACGCCTGTGGTTGAGGTGGATGGCCGCGACCGCATGGTCGACGTTTATCGCTGGCACAGGGCTCACCCCAATGAGAAGTACCCGCACCTGCTCTACTGGGGCCACTACGTCGCGCATGACAACAATCGTGACGCCATGGGCATGACGCTCGACCTCACCCGCAACGTGCTCGACACCTACATCGACTGGCACGCGCAGGTGCTGCACGATCTGCACGAATCCGTTCCCTTCCTTTATGACAACACTGTCGGCGACGGCCCTTACAACGCCTGGGTCGATCCACTGCTCGCCGACGAGTGGGCCGAACTCGGCTGGAACAACGTCGCCCAGATGCAGAACTTCGGCATGCCTGGCGTATTTACCCACGGCGACTTCGATACCTGGAGCCCCGGCTACCTGATGTTCCTTGCCGCCATGCATAACGGCATCAGCCGCCTCTATGAGACCTTCGGCAACGGCGGCGCCGACACTGAGAAACGCATTCTCACGCCCGAAGAATACTCGCGCACCTGGTATCGTCAGAATCCGCCCCTGCCCATCGTCACCTGGTCGCAACGCGACAACAACAATTACGAACAGAGCGCGCTGCTCACGACGATCTCTTACTTCGCGCAGCACTCGCATCACTTCCTCGAGAACTACTACATCAAGAGCAAACGCTCCATCCAGAAGCCGACGCTCGAGGGCCCTGCTGCCTATGTCATTGCACCTGATGCCGCTGAGACCAACCGCGAAGTCGAACTGCTGAAAGTGCTCAAGCGCCAGCACGTTGAAATCCAGCAGCTCTCCGACGCAGCAACTGCTGAGGTTGCTGGCGCCAAGCGCGGCGACAAGCCAAAGCAGGAAACGTTCGCCGCCGGCAGCATCGTCGTGCGCATGGATCAGCCCTACTCCCGCATCGCCGATGCCCTGCTCGACCGCCAGTTCTGGGCGCCCGACGATCCGCAAAAGCATCCCTACGACGACACCGGCTGGTCATTTACCCATCTCTTCAATGTCAAGGTTGTACGTGTCACAGACGCCGCGATCCTGAAAGCCGGCATGAAGCCCCTGGACGATCCTGCCGCGCTGGCAGGCAAGATCGACGGCGCGGGTTCAATCATCGCCGTCAACAACACGGGCCAGATGTCGCTGCTCTCCCTTGTCTACAAGCTCAAGGATGCGAAAATTCAGCTCGCCGACAAGCCGTTCGAAGTCGACGGCAAACACTTCGCAGCAGGCTCGCTCCTGATCAATGGCGCCGACGACAAGGTCGCCGCAGCACTCCACGATCTTGCGCTTGACGGCACAAAACTCAGCGCCGCACCCTCAGTCTCCATGCACGACGTTGCGGCGCCCCGCATCGCCTTCATGCACACCTGGCTCGCTACACAAACCGAGGGCTGGTGGCGCTATGCGTTCGACACCGCCGGCATTCCCTACGACTACATGAGCACGCAGGCCGTCGCAAAAACGGATGATCTGCGATCGAAGTACGACGTCATCATCTTTGCCCCTGTCGGCCGCTCCTCTTCGCTCGACATCATCAATGGCTTGCCGATGTGGAACAACGCGATGCCCTGGAAGAAGTCGGACATTACGCCCAATCTCGGCCGCATCGACTCCACTGACGATATCCGCCCCGGCCTCGGCTACGACGGGCTCGAACATCTCAAGCAATTCGTCGCCAAAGGCGGCCTGCTGATTACCTGCGAAGACACGGCGCAGTTCGCCATCGACACCGGACTCGCCCCCGGCGTCAGCGTTGTGCCGCATGGCGAAGCGCGCGTCGTCGGCACCGTCATGAACACGCTTTTTGTCGCGAAAAACAGTCCTATCGCAGCCGGGTACGGCGCAAATCTACCCGTAATCAGCGCCAACGGCATGGCCTTCAACATCAGCAACACCCTCGGCCGTTCCGGCGGACGCCTGCTGATGGATCCCTACTCCGAACGCCCCACCGGCCGCGGCAGCCTCGAAGAAAATGACGAGCCTCTGGGCCGCAAAGCCGTCGAAGCCGAGCCCCTCGAAAAGGTTGAACCCTGGCAGGCGAAGAAGCTGAACGAAGAGCAGACGCGCAACAACTTCTCGGTCATCCCGGAAGCAATGCGGCCCGAGGTTATTCTGCGCTTCGCTGCCAACAAAGACCTGCTGCTCGACGGCCTGCTCGATAAAGCGAACTCCATCGCCGAACACGCTGTTGTGGTCAACGCGCACCTCGGCCAGGGCAGCGTGCTGCTGTTCGGCAACAACCCCATCTATCGCGGCGAAACCATCGGCGACTACGCGCTGGTCTTCAACGCCATCCTCAACCACGACCACCTGGAGCGGCAGGCCGCTACGCCCGAAGAAAACAAGGAAGAGAAAAAGTAGCCCGTTGGACGGTCAAATGCGATAGCGCTCTTTGGATTAACAACCAAGGGGCGCGACCGCAATTTGGGCTTCCGCGGGACAGCATTCTGTGTCATGCTTTTAACCATGGGAAGCAAAGACAAAGGTAGAAAAGAAGCCAAGAAGGCGCCGAAACCCAAGCCGAAACCAGAACCAGCTCGGCGCGAGATCTTCACCCCCGCTCCGCCGAAGTAACAGTTCAGGAGCATAGATCCAGAACCATTCCGCAATTGATTGCGAACGCAGAAAAGCCCTCCCCGCGGGGAGGGCTTTTCATTTGCTGCATTCGGCGTAAGCCAGTCCGGACTTACCCTACGACTTCAATGCCCATCGAGCGCGCCGTGCCCTTGATGCTCTTGACGGCCGCATCAATCGAGGCGGCGTTCAAGTCCGGCATCTTCTGCGTGGCGATCTCGCGCACCTGCTTTTCGGTCACCTTGCCCACTTTGTCCTTGTTGGGCGTGCCTGCACCCTTGGCGACGCCGGCTGCCTTCTTCAACAGAACGGCGGCGGGCGGCGTCTTGGTGATAAAGCTGAACGAGCGATCGGCATAAACCGTGATGACGACCGGAATAATGAGCCCGGCCATCTCTTTGTTCTGCGTACGCGCGTTGAACTGCTTGCAGAACTCCATGATGTTGACCTGCGCCTGGCCCAGTGCGGGACCGACCGGCGGCGCGGGGGTTGCCTTGCCTGCTTCGATCTGCAGCTTGACCTGTGCGGTTATTTTCTTCGGAGGTGCCATGAATTCAGTTCCTTCAGAAACCAGCTTTCAGCTTCTAGCCATCAGCTTTCGACTGGTTATCGTTGTTGCGAATTTTGGTGTTGCGCTCAAGCGTTTGCTCGCAACCGGGGGCGGCCAGTCACCCAACCGGCTAGAAGCTGGAAGCTAATAGCTCAAAGCTGCAACTACTCAATCTTTTCCACTTTGCTGAACTCCAGCTCAACTGGAGTCGAGCGTCCGAAGATGGTCACCATGATTTTCATGGTCTCGCGATCTTCGTTGATCTCGTCTACCACGCCATTAAAGTTGGCAAAGGGTCCATCCGTGATGCGGACCTGTTCGTTCTTCTCAAACTTGATCTTCATCCGCGGCTTTTCTTTAGCCGTCTCAGAACGGAAGAGAATGGAGCTTACTTCTTCCTCAGAGAGAGCTACCGGCTTATCGCCTGTGCCGAGAAAGCCCGTCACCTTGGGCGTGTCTTTCAACACGTGCCACAGGTTGTTGTCGAGATCCATCTCCACCAGCACATAGCCAGGCAGGAAGACGCGCTCTACTGTGCGTTTTTTGCCGTTGATGATCTCGGTCACCGGTTCGGTGGGAATCATCACGCGGCCAACCTTGTCTTTCAGGCCAAAAGCCTCGACCCGGCTCGCGATCGACTCGCGCACCTTGCGCTCAAATCCCGAGTAGGCGTGAAGAATGTACCACTTAAAAAGTGGGTTGCGCTCAGGCGCCGGCTGCTCGGCGGGCTTCTCTTCTTGTTCTTCTGCCATTCCTGTCTCGATTCGCGGCTGTGCCATTATTGCGCGCCCAGCTTGTGTAAGATCGCCTGAAGGGCCCTGCTGAAAATACTGTCCGTCACCCAAAAGAAAAACCCAAAGATGAACACCGTGATGATCACGACGGACGTGGTGGACTCGACTTCTTTCCGCGTGGGCGTTACCACCTTCTTCATCTCGGCGCGCACGTCGCTCAGGAAGCTGGTGAAATTACCCCACACTCCCATCGCGCCGCCCGAGAAGTTCGAGAGCGCGTTCGGCTCCTGCCGTTTGGCGGAATGATCGTCGCCCTTTTTGATTGCTGATTCTGTTGCCATACTTCAGTTCCTTCTCTCAGGGTTCAAGGTTCAGAAATTCAAGGTTCAGTTAACGCTCACCGGATTCGACCTGATCTTTCCGGCGCTTGCTTTCACTGATCCCTGAAACCTGATCCCTGATCCCCGTTTCCAATCTGGCAGGGGCGGAGGGATTCGAACCCCCAAGTTCGGTTTTGGAGACCGACAGTTTAACCGTTGAGCTTACGCCCCTAAGCAGTGGTCAGTGAGCAGTGTTCAGTGATCAGTCTCTTGAGTGCCGGGTCCAGTCCAATGACTTTACCAGAACAAATTTAACTGACAACTGATCACTGACAACTGATCACTGTCGTTTACTTCGTTTCCTTGTGCGGCTGGTGCTTGCGGCAGCGGTTACAGAACTTCTTGAACTCGAGACGGCCCGTGGTCGTCTTTTTGTTCTTCGTCGTCGAGTAGTTCCGCTCCTTGCACTCCGTACACTGCAATGTCACAATTTCCCGCATTTTTGAACTCCAGTGATCAGTGTTCAGTGAACAGTGATCAGATTTCGCTTGCCGCGCCGTTCGATGCGCCCGAAGGGCGGTCCGCCCGACGCAGCTAGCGTCTACTTAATAATCTCCGAAATCGCGCCTGCGCCTACCGTACGTCCGCCTTCGCGAATCGCAAACCGCAATCCCTTTTCCATGGCAACCGGCGTAATCAGTTCGATCGTCAGCTCCACGTTGTCGCCCGGCATCACCATCTCCGTGCCTTCGGGCAATTCCGCCACTCCCGTCACATCCGTCGTACGGAAGTAGAACTGCGGACGATAGCCCTTGAAGAACGGCGTATGACGGCCGCCTTCTTCCTTGCTCAGCACGTACACCGTGCCCTTGAACTTGGTGTGCGGCGTAATCGATCCAGGCTTGGCCAGAACCATGCCGCGCTCCACGTCTTCTTTGGGAATGCCGCGCAGAAGAATGCCGGCATTGTCGCCCGCCAGGCCTTCGTCCAGCTGCTTCTTGAACATTTCAACGCCCGTGCAAACCGACTTGCGGGTCTCGCGGAAGCCGACAATCTCGACATCCTCTCCGACCTTCACCTTGCCGCGTTCGATTCTTCCGGTCACGACCGTGCCACGGCCCGAGATCGAGAAGATATCTTCGATCGGCATCAGGAACGGCAGGCTCACCGCTCGCTCCGGCTGCGGAACGTACTTGTCGACCGCATCCATCAGCTCGTCAATCTTCGCTTCCCACTTGGCTTCACCGTTCAACGCTCCCAGTGCAGAACCGCGAATGACCGGAACATCGTCGCCCGGGAACTGGTACTTCGACAACAGTTCGCGAACTTCCATCTCCACCAGGTCCGTCAGCTCTTCGTCTTCAACCGCATCGCACTTGTTCAAAAACACCACGATGCAGGGAACGCCCACCTGGCGAGCCAGCAGAACGTGTTCCTTGGTCTGCGGCATCGGGCCGTCGGTGGCTGCAACCACGAGAATCGCACCATCCATCTGCGCCGCGCCCGTGATCATGTTCTTGATGTAGTCGGCGTGGCCGGGGCAATCGACGTGCGCATAGTGCCGGTTGGCCGTCTCGTACTCCACGTGCGCCGTCGCGATCGTGATGCCGCGCTCCCGCTCTTCCGGGGCATTGTCGATCGAATCAAACGAACGGAACGTGTTCTTCGGGTTGTGCTTCTGCAATACCTTCGTGATCGCCGCCGTCAACGTCGTCTTGCCGTGATCGATGTGACCAATCGTTCCCACGTTCACATGCGGCTTCGAACGATCAAATTTTTCCTTCGCCATTTTTCTCTTCCCCTCGCAGCTTCTATGCCGTTGCCAAAAGGGCGCCGGCGTTCCGGCTCCAGCCCTAAAAACTCAGTCGTTACTTCTCAGTAATACGCGTATGCCTTCAAGTACCGCTGCCGCAAATCCGCCGGCACCGCTTCTACCAACCGCAGATAGCGCTCGCGGGTCAAACCTTGATCAGAAACCGACAACCCCTTGTACAGTGCGATCGCTTCCTTGCCCAGCAATCCGCGACTGAGGACGCTTTCAAAATCACGTATCCGCAGTTTCTGGCGAATCACGCGATTGAGAAATACTTCCACATCGCTCGCCTTGAACGCCGCATCAATCTGCGTGTGAAGCGCCGCGTACGTCTTCTCGTCCTGAACCGAAATCGCTGCCTGCTCAAACATCTTGACTTCTGCCTCTGTTCCTTAACTGGAGCGGGAGACGGGACTCGAACCCGCGACCAACAGCTTGGAAGGCTGTGACTCTACCACTGAGTTACTCCCGCAAAAACAGTTGTCAGTGGTCAGTTTTCAGTCTTTTTCTCGCCGATGGAAACCGAATCCGCCGTTACCTGCGACGCTCTACCTGACCACTGTTCACTGACCACTGTATTTCTGGAGCTGATGACCAGGATTGAACTGGTGACCTCTCCCTTACCAAGGGAGTGCTCTACCAACTGAGCTACATCAGCCCTAAAACTTCTCCCGGCTAACATCCTTCAGACTTCTCACTCAGGCCCAAAAGGCCATCGGACAAAGTGAAAGCTGATAGCTAAGAGTTCTCTTCCTCTTCGCGACGGATCTTCTCCGCCTTCATTGCCACCACGGTGCGCAACGCAAGCCCACCGATAATGACCAGTGGAACCAACCTCAGCTCCACCAACCTTCCCCCGACTGGAATCTTGCCATCGAGGGTACACCAACTGAGCACAGCCAAAACTGCGTACAAAACCAGAGCCACCCAGTACTTCTTCTCCAACGGGCTGCCGGGCTCTGCCATTTCTAAAACCCTGATCACTGATCCTTTTTACTGATCCCTTTTTATGGTGCACAGGGGAGGATTCGAACCTCCGTAACTCGAATGAGTGGCAGATTTACAGTCTGCTGCCATTAACCGCTCGGCCACCTGTGCCCAACCACCTCAAAAACGATAGACCTGTTCTTGAGACCCCGCATTCGACTGCCGTCCTGCCCGCTTCCGCGCATACCCGCCTTACCGGAGAGTCTCCGGCTTGTCGGAGCATGCACCTCGGTGGGATCGCCGCAGAGGACTGAACCGGCAATGAAATCTGTTGCGCCGGCTCGTTAAACTTGCTGCCGCCCGTCTTCCCGCTTCGTCTCTAAGTGGAGCTGGCGAAGGGATTTGAACCCCCGACCCTCTGATTACAAATCAGATGCTCTACCAGCTGAGCTACGCCAGCCCGACCACCCAAGAAACTTTGCCGGGAACACCGGTAATCCGCGGACACACTCCCGCTCCGCGCATAACACGGCACAGTTTCTAAGGTTAGCACACTAAAAAGAGCCGGGCAAACGGCACTGGAAGATCACAAACACAGCCATTTAGCTCTGTCTTTACGTTGCTTTTAGCGCAGTTCTTCCGAAACCCCGCGCTTAGTTCCTCACATCCGGTTCATCGATGTGGAAATTCCTAATTTCCGGCTGGATCTCAGCCCGAGCCGCCCCATTGATGTTCGGTAATTGAACATCACAGGAACATCACGGTCTGTTTCTTTCGAATTGCCGCGAGGGGCCTCCCTCCACCCGATTCAAAGGATTTAGTTCGTGCTTATTGCGCATCTTTGTTCAATCATGTTTGCGCTTCCCAAAAACAATTTGGGGCCTCGGCCACCTGAAAGGCAGGTACTTCTGCATGCGGAAGTGTCTTCTCGCAGTAATGTTTCTCGGCATTTTCTCTTTGGTTTCTGCTCAACAGACACTCAATAACGAGGGTGTTATCAAGATGGTGAAAGCCGGACTTTCTGAGGACGTCGTTGCAGCGGCAGTCACCTCAACCCCGGGCTCATATGACACTTCGGCCGACGGGTTGGTTGCGCTCAAAGCGGCCGGAGTTGGAGACAAGATCGTTTCAGCTATCCTCGCCAAAGTCGCCGCTCCCGCAACTCCAGCTGTCGCCGCTGCGCCTGCTTCTGGTCGCCCAGCAGGAATCGACGACATCGGTGTCTACTACAAGGACAAGAGTGGTGCTTGGACCTAGCTTATGTCCGAAATCGTCAACTTCAAAACGGGCGGCGTGCTGAAAGGCATGGCGACTGCTGGAATGGTTAAAGGCGATATCAACGGTCACATTCAAGGCAAGCAGGCGAAGGCCTCAATGACTTTTCCAGTTGAACTGGCTGTGTACGTTCCCGAGGGAACAGAAATCACCGAATACCAGCTTCTTCGCCTGCGCCAGAGCGGCGGTAACCGAGAGTTCCGTTCCGTGACCGGCGGGGTTTATCACGTTTCAGGCGGTGCTACCCGTGATGCTGTACCATTCGAGCCTCTCAAGATTGCACCACGCGTCTACCGGATTACGCTCGATCAAAAGCTCGGTAAGGGCGAGTACGGATTGCTGCCTCCCGGATCTTATGGCAGCCATAACCTGGCCAGCGCCGGTAAGATCTATTCGATCAGCGTGGTTGAATAAGCTATCGATTCACAATAACGGCGCAGCTTCGGCTGCGCCGTTTTCATTGCCACCCGTCTACAGCTGGTCACGTTACCCAGGCTGAATCTCCTTGCTTGACGCCGCCCCTCCGCAGGATCATTCAGTTGTCCCCGCACTTGATCTTGCGTTGCAATCCGACGAGGTGTTCTTTCATGCGTAACGGTGTTTTGACCTTCGCTCTCCTGCTCTTGAGCCCTATTCTTTTTGCGCAGCAGGCACTCGACAACCAATCCGTTATCAAGCTGGTCAAGGCCGGGCTCTCGGAAGACCTGATCGTCACCACCATCAACTCTTCGCCCGGCACGTATGACACCTCGGCAGACGGATTGATTGCGCTGAAGAAAGCCGGGGCCGGCGACAAGGTCATTGCCGCCATCGTGGTCAAGGCCTCGGGCGCCGCGACCACCGCGCCCGTCACTCCAGCAACAGCAGGCTCTGCCTCCACTCCGGCCCCCGCGGTGGTCCTTGCGCGGGGTGCTCTGCCCGACGGGGTCGATACTATCGGCGTCTACTATCTCGACAACACAGGCAGTCACTGGCAGGAGGTTCCCGCCGAAGTCGTCAACTTCAAATCCGAAGGCGCACTCAAACACTACGCCAGTGCCGGCTTGCTCAAGGGCGAAATGACCGGACTTGTCGGCGGAAACCGCAGCCCGCTCACTTTGAAGCTTCCCACTAAGTTCGTCCTTTACATTCCTGAAGGCCGCGCACCTGGGGAATACCAGTTGATCCACCTGCACGAAAACGCCGACAGCCGCGAATTTCGCGCCGCAAACGGCGGCATCGTCCACGATGCCGGAGGTGCCCTGCGCGACGTGATGGATTACACCCCGAAAAAGATCGCTCCCCGCGTCTATCTCATTGAAATGAGCGAGGACTACGAAAAAGGAGAGTACGGATTTTTGCCCCCTTCCGACCTTCCGCTTGGGAACAGCATCCCGACCGCGACCAAGATTTACAGCTTCTCGCTGACTCGCTGACCTGCGCATGCCGGTCTGCCCGTTGCCGAATCGCGCTGCCCCCATGTCCTGCCGCTGGCCCGACTCCGATATCCTGTTCAAGGGCAGCCTCAAGCCGGCTCCCCTTTTTCATGCACAAGCGCACGCGAAGAACGCTATGGGTTGTTGCCGGAGTCGTGCTGTTACTGGCGATTGCGGTTTTTCTTCGTTCCAAGGCACCGCCAGAGGGTGCCCGCCTGCTGCCTGAATGCGACGGCATCCTCTATTTCAATCTCAAACCTGTCCGCGCGTTTCTCCATAAAGACTTGAAGCCGCCTAAGCGTGTCCCCGAATATCAGGAATTCGTCGACGCCACCGGCATCGACTGGGAGCGGGACCTCGACTCCGCCGCAATCGCACTACATCGCATGCAGGATCCCAATGGCCCGAATGGCCCCGTCGCGTACTCCATGGTCCTTACCGGAAAACTGACCGGAAAACGCCTAAACACGTGGCTGGACGCACACGCCGCCAGCCGCGAAGTCTATGCCGGCCATACCATTTACGAAATTCCCTCGGAGGGACGGACCGTCCGTGTCGTCCAGGTGGGATACGACATGATTGCCGCCTCAAACTACCCGACCACTGAGAAGATTCACTCCATCATCGATCGGCACCGGACCGCTGCCCTGCCATTTGCCGGATCCACCCTGCTGCAGCACCACTACCACGACGTTCCCCTTCTGGCGGTCGCCTGGGGTGTCGGCCAGATCGGCCTGCCCTTCTCTGAAAGTGGCGCTATCAAGGTTTTTGGCCTCTCCCTGCCTTTGCAGGATGATTCCACCATCATCGCCAGCCTCACACCTGGCCTTCCCCTGGCAAACTCGATCCATCTTCGCGTCGAAGAGATCGCCCCGGACGAGCAAAAGGCTGCCAGCCAGGCCGCTGCGCTTTCAACTATCGTGCTCCTGGCTCGCGACGTCACCACTCAGCTGTCCAACGATCCGGCCAACAACGCCCTTCGCGAGCTGTTGAAAACCACCGAAGTCACCCAGAAACGCGATCGCGTCATTGCCACCGCGAGTCTGTCCCCCTCGCTTCTGAGCCAAATTACGAACGGTGAAAATTCTTTGTCAGCCCCGGCAACCCCCTCGTCACCCGATGCATCGAAGTAAAAGACGCGGTTCTCGACAAACGCGTTTTTCGGTGTTTAGTTTAGGCCGCCGGCCATGAGTTCCCTCTTCTGGGTTGGAGGTGGAGCTGGGTCGGTGGCCTTTCCGTTTGGGTTCCCTTTTTTCTAGACTCCGGCCGCTCCCTTCCCGCATCTTGTTCAGTAGGCATACGCTAAGCTCGTCACTCAAACCCGGAGAGGTCTCATGACTCGTTTTCTCAGAACGCAAGCTCTGATCTGCGTGGTTTTCTGTCTTTTATCGATGGTTGCATCCGCAGCCAAAAAGTCCTCTCCAACCCAATCGGAACAATCCCCACCCGTATTGACCGGCAAGAACGCATTTACGGATGCGGCCCACGAATCTCCTGGCATCCGCCGTCACCTCACCGTTGCGGATCTTCCCGCCCCCGCCCCTGATCAATCAGTCGACAACGGGGCAAACATGGTTCCTCGTCCAGCAAATGCGTGGCCGATCGCCCCCAAAGGGTTCAAGGTCGAACTCTACGCCACCGGCCTCGACAATCCTCGCCTGCTCCGCGTCGCTCCCAATGGCGACCTGTTTCTGGCCGAAAGCGCCTCCGGAAAAATCCGCGTCTTTCGCGGCGTCACCGCAGAGGGCAAGCCCCAGCAGACATCCGTTTTTGCCGAAGGCCTGCACCAGCCATTCGGCATCGCGTTCTATCCCCTTGGACCCAATCCCAAGTACGTTTACATCGGCGATACCGACGGCATCGTCCGTTTCCCATATGAAAATGGCGACCTCAAGGCTCGCGGCGCAGTTGAAGAACTGGCCGATCTCCCCGGAGGCGGACGCCTGCGCGGCGGCGGCCACTGGACCCGTGACCTGGTCTTCTCAAAAGACGGCAGCAAGCTGTTTGCCTCCGTCGGATCGCACTCCAACGTCGACGACAGCGATACGCATCCGGAGGAGTACCATCGCGCCGACGTGCTCCAGTTCACACCCAGCGGCAAATTCGTGAAGGTCTATGCCTGGGGCATTCGCAACTGCGTCGGAGAGGCCATCAATCCCATTACCGGCGAACTCTGGTGCTCCACCAACGAGCGCGACGGCCTGGGCAACAACCTCGTCCCCGATTACGTCACCCACGTGCAGGAAGGCGGATTTTACGGCTGGCCGTGGTGGTACATGGGCGGACACCAGGACCCGCGCCACGAAGGCAAACACCGCGAACTGCAGTCGAAGGTCATCACCCCGGACATCATCGTCAACCCGCACTTCGCCTCGCTGGAAATGACTTTCTACGAGGGGTCGCAATTTCCCACCGAATACAAAGGCGACGGCTTCGCCTGCGAACACGGTTCATGGAACCGCGCCCAGCGCTCTGGCTACGAAGTCATTCGCCTGCCCATGAAGAACGGCCACGCCACCGGCGAGTACGAGGATTTTCTGACCGGCTTCACCATCGGCGACGGCTCGGTCTGGGGACGCCCTGTCGGCGTTGCCGAAGCCCACGATGGATCCCTCTTCGTCTCCGACGACGGCACCCGCTCCATCTGGCACGTCATCTACACCGGCAAATAGTAGATTGGCGCAATCCTTGGCTTCCTGTTCGCATGAACGTTACTCCGTTTGCCGTGGGGAAGCTTCAATCGGACGCGACCATTGGCAGTTTGAAGCTGAGCCGTAACAACCAGTCTCACTGAAGAATTGGACCGCAGGCGGTCAGGCAGCACTCATTTCTGCAGACTGTCCTTCGCGAAGAGTTTTAATGTCTCGCATCGGAGGCTGCCCAAAGAAGCGGCTGTACTCACGATTGAACTGGCTGACACTTTCGTATCCAACCTCAAACGCCACCGTCGAAGCATCCAGACTATCGATCAGCATGCGCCCCCGCGCTGCCTGCAGCCGCAACTGCTTCTGGTACTGAAGAGGGCTCATATGGGTCAGAACTCGGAAATGGTGGTGCAACGTCGATACTCCCATGCCTGCAATCTCAGCCAGATCATCCACGCGTACAGGCTTCGCATAGTTGTCTCGGATCCAGGAGATCGCCCTCGCAGTGCGATGGCTCTGATCTCCTGAAGTGGCAATCGCCCGCAGGCGAACTCCCTCAGGTCCGCACAGCAGCCGGTAGACAATCTCGCGTTGAATGAGCCCACTCAGGTACGGCATATCCCTAGGCGTCGCGAGCAAATCCATTAGCCGGCAGCATGCGCTCAGCAACTCGGCCGTGATCTTACCGGCCGCCATGGCAGGGCTGTCGGAGGGCGTGCCATGCACGCGGACTTCGTCCCGGCTGAGAAGCTCGCGAACAAGCGACATTTCCAGTTTGATAGCCATCGCGAGAAGGGGCTTTGCTTCGCTGGCCTCGACCACCTGGCTGACGATCGGCAGGTCGATGGAGGTCAAAAGGAAGCGTGACCGGTCGTAAACGAATGTGGTCTGGCCGAGGTCGACGCGTTTGCTGCCCTGAGCAACGACGATCACGCTGGGTGTATAGGTTCCGGAGCAGGGCGCACTCGGTGCCGTCCTGCGCACGAGCATCACTTCCGGTATCTGAGTGATCAGCTTCTCTGAGGAGCCGATGAACCAGGCAATTTTATCCGCCAGCTCGGTTCTCAAATCCTCTATGGAAAGGCTGGGTAAAGGAGCCGTGGGATACTTGCCGTTTCTGCTCATTTCGATTGCCCTCCTCCTTTCTAAGCATAGCCATGCCGTTCGTGTGAGGCGAGTGCAAAGACCCGTCATCAAGAGAATCAGGCAAAAGATCGGCAGGATCGGGATAACGGTCCGCGTTCGCGTCTCCTTACACTGCAGACGGTGAGGAAATGATGCAAAGCTCCGTGGTGATTTGTTTTCCGCCCCGGGCCACCGGGTTTTGGCAAAAGCAGGTAAAGGCGAGATCAGCCCCAAATCCTGAGTGCAAAATTCTTCTCGTATCCCGCATAGCGTGATCGATGAGCCATCGCTACTTCAAGTTTCCCCACGAATCAACCACACATCGCCGAGGGAGAGCCATGAAAACTTTAATGCTAGGCCTGTTTCTGTCAACACTGGTTACGCCATTGTCCTACGCTCAGCAATCGCCTGCGCCACCAACGGAAACGATTAAAACTGCCGCAAGTCCTACACCCGAGCAACAGGAAATCATCAACCTCTCAAACATGAAATGGGATTGGATGGCAGACAAGAAGGTCGATTCCTTAGAGACACTCTTCGATGACAAAGCCATGTTCACTCACATGGGGGGAACCTGGGGGAAAACCCAGGAACTCGCCACCATTAAGAGCGGTGGCATCTGGTACAAAAAAGCCGTAGTCTACGCAGTTGACGCTCGCATATTTGGTAACACAGCCGTCCTGCTGGAGGACATTGATTTGCAGGCAGCAGTTGGTGAGCACGAGGTCATCAATCCTTTTATGGTGACAGAGGTCTATATCAAGGAAAACGGAAAGTGGAAGCTCGCCCAGCTCACCTTCTCGCATCTGCTCAGGCCAGTCAAAATGAATAGCAATAAGAATTAGCCACGAACGTCGAGCGAGAGAGAATCAGCGACGAAATTTGGCGCCCGTGGAGTTTGTGAAGAGAGGGGCCGTGCGGGAACTGGCTAAGAACACAGGGAATGCTGAAGTACGTCTCGGAAATTCAAAGAGAGGTAGGAAAAATATTGGAAAAGAGAAAACTTGGAAACAGTGGCCTTGAGGTATCAGCCCTTGGCCTCGGGTGCATGGGGCTGAGTTTCGGTTTTGGCCCCGCTACTGAAAAGCAGGTAGGAATTGCTCTCATCCGGGCGGCCGTCGAACGCGGCGTGACATTCTTCGATACAGCTGAGATCTATGGCGCCTACACGAATGAAGAACTAGTCGGCGAAGCTCTCGAGCCGCTCCGCGACCACGTCATCATCGCGACAAAGTTTGGCTTTAAGATCGACGAAAACGGAAAAGGCGCCGGCCTGGACAGCCGGCCCGCACACATCAAGCAGGTCGCCGATGCCTCGCTGAAACGCCTCAGAACTGACGTGATCGACCTTTTCTATCAACACCGCGTTGATCCGAACGTGCCGATTGAGGACGTGGCTGGTGCGGTGAAAGACCTGATCCATCAGGGCAAGGTGAAGCACTTCGGCCTGTCTGAGGCCGGCGTGCGGACGATTCGTCGCGCCCATGCCGTGCAGCCCGTCACCGCATTACAAAGCGAATACTCCCTGTGGTGGAGAGAGCCGGAACAAGAGATCTTGCCCACCCTGGAAGAGCTCGGAATCGGCTTCGTACCGTTCAGTCCGCTCGGCAAGGGATTCCTCACGGGCAAAATCACTGAAGAAACGAAGTTCGAAGCGGGCGACTTCCGCAACACCGTGCCACGTTTCAATGAAGAAAATCGCAAAGCGAACCAGGCACTCGTAGATCTGTCGGCAGTTTTGCGCAGCAGAAGAATGCGACTCCGGCTCAGGTCGCGCTCGCGTGGATTCTGGCGCAGAAGCCATGGATCGTGCCTATCCCGGGCACCACAAAGCTGCATCGCCTGGAAGAGAACCTTGGCGCAACGACAGTGGAACTAACGCCAGACGATCTGCATCGCCTCAACAAGGCAACTGCGACGATCGCGGTGCAAGGCGCCCGCTATTCCGAGGGTGCGCAGAAGATGATTGATCGCTAAGTAATCAGACGGCTGCTGATTGCAGAAGCAGACCACAAGTTCGAGGGTGATCAAAGCCATCCGCAGTGTGCAATGGGGCCTCGGCGAGAGCGCCACGGTTCCAACACGCCGCGTGAATTGGTGCGCTTCAGAACAACCGGAAATTCACCATCACCGAGATACGCACCGCCACCGGCTTCCCGTCCTTGCGGGCAGGCTTGAAGCGGTACTTCATCACCGCCTCGAGCGCCTTCTCGTCAAGCCCCATACCCAGTCGGCGCACCACGCGCGGGCTCTGCGGATTTCCCTGCGCATCGATAATCACCGAGATCAGGCAAACGCCCTCGTATTTCTGGCGCCTTGCCTCATCGGAGAATTCCGCTTCAGGCGTAACGATCGGAACCGGCTGCGTAACGCCTCCTATGCCCGGCGTGTAGATGCCATTTCCCGAGTTCGGCCCCCAGCCAGTTCCGCTTCCCGGACCATAACCTCCGTCGGGCCCAAAACCGATGCCCCCGTTCTTTCCCGGCCCACCGGAGACGACCGTAACGTTCGCCGAACTATGCACACCGATCAACGTCATCGTCGGATTGTCGGGAAGCTTCACGTCCGGCGGCACAGCGATGCTGTTCTCCTCCGCCAGCTTTGGATCATCAAGCAGCGGCACCTGCACCTTTTCGATCGCATTCATATTGATCTTCGGCAATCTGCCCCTGTTGGGATCTAGCGGATCGTTCGTTCCTCCGCCTTGTCCAGCATGCGACGAATCAGCTCTCGATGGCGCGAACAACGGAAAGTTGTCAATGTGAAACGAGGAATCCGGCCGGGAAGCTGGACTGTTGTGGACAACCGCTTTCACGCCCATCAGCAGCAGGAGTGTGAGGACTCCGCCATTCACCAGCGTCGCCGTTCCCACGGCCCAGGGATTGGTACGCGACGCCATCCGGTCGATGACCGGAACCGGCCTTGACGTCAGTTCCAGCGGAGGAAGTTTCGGAGGAAAGAGGCAGTCGCGAAGGCTTTCACAAAGCCCTGACAAGAGGTGTTGCTCTGCAAGCGCCGGAGTAATAAATTCCCGCTCGCCGCTCGGATCTGGAAATCCCATGCGTCTCCCTTCGCGCGGCCTTCACTCTGGCCGTGTCTTTCGACGTTTTGCGAAGTTCCAATATCCGAATAGACCGTGCCGCTTGCTGTTCGTCACCGGCAAAATGATCGCGGGTTCCAAATCCCGGCAGCGTCAGCCGGCCTCTTCCTCGCCCGGTTTTGCTTCCTTCTGTGCGTCTTCAATCAGATCCAATGCCTCATCCCTGCGATAGGCCGGCATCAGGATTCTACGCATTGGATTCAGAAATGGGCTGAATCCAAAACGGGCGGGCGGATCCTCGCTCACAAAGTACTCAACGCCAGCTTCGTCGAGAGCCGCCTTGGCAAGTTCGAACGCGATCATATCGTCGCTCTCGAACACGCTCACAATCTCCATCTTCGGATCCGGAATTGTCATAGTACCTCTGGGGCCCAAGTCTCGATTTCGAGACCTGGGAAATCGATACACACGGCGTTCTACTTCTTCAGCCCCAACGCTTCCACTACGGCTGGATCCACCTTCGCCGGCTGGCCGTTCTGCTTCCACACCACGCCGAAACCGCCGCGATAATCCCACATCGTCCAGCCGATGCCGTCCGCTTCGAGCGCCGTGCGCACATCGCGTATCCAGTTCATGCGCGAGGTGGGATCGGTATGCTCGCGGTATGCGCCGAACTCGTTACAGATCAGCGGAACGTTATGCTCCTTGCCCCATGCCGCCGCCGCATCCATCTGCAACCGGATGCGATGTGCATCCCAGTGATCGAGCCAGTAGTGCTCCAGCGCATACCGATTCGCCGCATCCGGAACCTCGGCCAGCGATTTCTGCATGCTGTCTTCGGTCGCGGGATACGGAATATCGTGCGTGTAAATCCACCAAATGCCGCCCCAACCCGCGCCCTGGTGCGTAAACTCGTGCGGCTCATAAAAATGGAAGGTGTAAACCACGTTGCCGTCAGGCAGAGGGTGCTGCGTCAACAGGTCCGCAATCGACGACCAGTTCGGCCCCGTCGCGATGATCGTGTTCTTCGGCGCAACTTCGCGAATCGCTTCCGCAGCGCGCGCCTCCACGCCGGCCCAGTGATACGGATCTCGATCCTCCGGCTCATTCATGATTTCGTAGAAAATCAGGTCGGGATTGCGATCGGCGTAATGCGCCGCCAGTTTGCGCCACAGCATCACAAAGCGATCGACGCCGTCACTCGTCGTGCTGACGCTCTTCTTGTAGTCGCTCTCCGGATGAATATCGATCTGCACGGCCATGCCCTTTGCGAGCATCTGGTCGACGGCGTGGTCGAGACGGCCCAGAAAGCCCGTGTTGTCCCTGCCAAACAATGCCCGCGAGAGCGGCGCCGCATCGATGCTCAGCCTCACATTATCGAAGCCGAGTTGCGCCATAAGCGCGATATCCCCGTCATCGGTATAACTGTTCGTTTGCGCGGCAGAGTAGTTGCTGGTTTGCGCAAACCACTCCGATGCATTGATGCCATGCCGCAGATGCTGTGCACGGGCAAAGGCGGTTTTGACTTCAGCGCCGCGGTCTTGTGCGAAGGCGAAGTTGGGCAACGAGAAAACAAGCAACGCAAACTTCAAACGAGAACGAAGCAGCACAGTTCATCTCCAAGGATCAACATTAAAAATCCAACAGGTAACCATACTACGTCCGACCAAATGCTTCGACTGTCGCCAACTTTCACGCAAAACAGAAGCGGCTCCATCGCGGAGCCGCTCAAGTCAACTTCGATCTGTCTATTTGCTTGCTACACGCGTCGACGTGTCGCCGGCAAGCGCCTGCTCGTACGTGTTCCGCAGATATTTGTGCGGATTGACGGGCACCTTGTGGATGCGCACTTCATAGTGCAGGTGCGGCCCGGTGGCGCGGCCCGACTGGCCCACATATCCGATGACCTGCCCGCGAACTACATGCTGACCCGGCACAACCGCGACAGCCGATAGATGCCCATACAGCGTGATCAGATCGTGGCCGTGATTGAGCACCACCTGGCGGCCGTATCCGGCGCCCATATTCTCATTCAGCACGTCGCCATCGCCAGCGGCACGCACCGGCGTTCCATAAGCTGCTTCAATATCGATGCCCGGATGGAAGGCCCCTTCGCCGTTGATCGGATCTTCACGCTGACCAAAGCTCGAACCGATGCGGCCTTCGACAGGCCAGATGGAGGGTGCATCGGCAAACTGTGTCCAGTCGCCGGTAAACCCGGGAGCAAGACCACCCTCGAGTGCGCGCGTTACCTGGCCCGACATCGCCTGGTCCCGCAATGAATAAAATTGCTCGAAGGTCATCTTTACATCCTGCGCACTGACGTCGTCTTTTGTCGCCAGCGTAGCAGGGGTGGGAGCTGCCGCTGCAACGGCGGCCGAAGCTTTCGCCGGTATAACCTTGTGCTGGCGCAGACCATAGAGAGCAGTTACTTCGCTGGCCAGCGCCCCCAGAGACGCCACCTGCACGTCGCGATCATGCGCGACCTGCGCGAGTTGCTTATAGTCCTTGCGCAAATTCTGATTGTCTTGCCTGACCTGGTTGAAGCGCTCAGTCTTCAAAAGCATGCGCGTATACGAGCCGGCCAATCCAACGATGGTGAACGCTCCCACGAGCGCCGCAGCGACAAATCCGTATACGTAGCGTAGAGGAAGTGGAATCTTCCTTACCCGGCCATCTTCATCTCTGGCAACAAAAAGTATGTAATAGCGTTTTCGCAGCATGGTCCTGCTTTCACATCAACAAATCTGCAAGGTGCTACTCGCCGCGTAGCCAGTCAAACACCACGTTCGCAGGTGCCGGGGAGCCCTGTCCTATCTCTGCACGCCCCCTGCGGGAGCGCTTATGGTTGAACGTTCGTACAGGCTAGCAGTGCCCCCGGCGCGGGGTCAATAACTTGCCGGGGAAATCCAGCTCGAAATTCGATTTAGGTCCATCGCGAGAGTGGCAATAAGTAACGATCTAATCCGCATCTTTCAGCGGCTTATCCTATTCTCAATGAGATGCGGCGCAAGACCAGTGAGTTGATCGGAAAGGGCGGTAGGGGCGAGTTGGCGCTCGTCGAGCGGATCCGCCGCCTCGCAGACCGGCCAGCAAACGGCGGAATTCGCCTGGGAATTGGCGATGATTGTGCGCTTTTGCGGCTGAAACCTGGCGAAGAATTAGCTGTAACCACTGATTTATCAATCGCCGGGCGGCATTTTCGCGTGGAGTGGCACCCCCCCGAGGCCATCGGACACCGCACCCTCGCTCGCGGGCTCAGCGATATTGCCGCCATGGGCGCGCGGCCCTTCGCCGCCTTTCTTTCCCTGGGTTTACCCCGCGAGATGACTGTGGCCCCGAGTCGGAGATCTGCCTGGGTTGATCGCTTTCTCGCCGGCTTTCTAGCCCTCGCTGACGCCCACAAAACTCCCCTCGCCGGAGGCGACCTCGCCGAGTCGCCAGTGGCCATTGCCGATATCGTCCTCCTGGGAGCCGTTGCGCGGGGACGAGCTCTGCTGCGCTCCGGTGCGCGTCCCGGCGATCTGCTGTATGTCACCGGAACTCTGGGCGGCTCAACCGTGGGGCTCGCTTCCCTGCGCGACCGCAACAGACCCTTACCACGAGCCTCTGCCCTCGCCACCCAGGGAAACACTTCGCTGGCGCCGCACCTGTGGCCGCAGCCGCGCATTCCTCAGGGACTCTGGCTCCGTCGTCACCAGGCTGCCACAGCGGCAATCGATCTCAGCGACGGCCTGTCGACCGATCTCAATCACCTTTGCACCGAATCGGCCGTCTCGGCGGTGATCAATGCCGCGGCGCTGCCTCTTCATTCGGGCGCGACGCTCGATCAGGCACTGCACGGCGGCGAGGATTACGAACTTCTGTTTACAGCTAGTCCGAATACTGCGGTCCCCCGCCGTATTGCCGGCATCGCCGTCACGCGGATTGGATCCGTCGCAAAGAGGCGCGCTGGACAGCCTCCCGTCGTTCTCGTCGGCGAAACGGGCCTACGCCGTCCCTTGTCTCCCGGAGGCTGGCAGCATTTTTCATGAGCGATTTCCGCGATGGCACGAGTCTTCTTAATCACTTACCTTCTTTGAGATAGCGGATTATGATCGAGAGTGATATGGACAGTGGAACCATACGTGTGCGCTTTGCGCCATCCCCTACCGGCCTTCTACACGTCGGCAATGCGCGGACCGCTCTCTTTAACTGGCTCTTCGCCCGGCGAATGGGAGGAAAGCTCGTCCTGCGCATCGAGGACACGGATAGCGAGCGTTCGAAAGCTGTGTACGAGAAGAAGCTGATAGCGGACCTCGTATGGTTCGGCCTCACATGGGATGAGGGCCCTAACGAAAACGATCCAGGCGAGACCGGCGAGTTCGGTCCGTATCACCAATCAAAGCGAATCGACATTTATTCTTCGCACACCGCGCAATTGCTGGCTGAAGGCAACGCGTATCGCTGTTTCTGCACACCTGAAGAACTCGACGAAGAACGTAAACGGGCCATCGACGAACATCGGCCGCAGGTCTACAGCGGAAAGTGCCGCAAGCTCACCAAGCCGGAGACCAAGGAGAACCTGCTACGCGGCAAAACTTATTCCGTACGTCTTAAGATTCCCGACCATCCCATCAAATTCCATGACATCGTGCGTGGAGACATGGAATTCGCCCCGGACACAATCGGCGATCCGATCCTGGTGCGTTCGGCCAGGGGCGGAACGGCAGGAGCCAGCCCCGGAGTGCCGGTCTACAACTACGTGGTCACGGTCGATGACGCGCTAATGGGCATCACCCATGTGATTCGCGGCGACGATCACATCTCGAATACCCCGAAGCAAGTCGCCATCTACGAAGCTTTCGGATGGAAGGTGCCCGAATTTGCGCATCTGTCGGCCATCCTCGGGTCCGATCGCGAACGGCTTTCCAAGCGCCACGGCGCGACCTCGATGGAGAGCTTTCGCGAGATGGGATATCTGCCCGAAGCATTGGTCAACCATCTCTCGCTTCTTGGATGGAGCGCGGAAGACGATAAGACCGAGACCTTCACCGCGGCCCAGCTCGTGCAGGCTTTCTCGCTGGAGCGCATCACCACAAGCCCCGCAATCTTCGATTATGAAAAGCTCGATTCGCTCAACCGGCATTACATGAAACAGACGCCGCCCGGCCGCCTCGCCTCCCTGTGCTGGGACTACTTCGGCGGTCTGCTGCCCGAGAAGGAAGAGGCATCCGACGCCGTGCTGGTCTGGTTCTTCCGTGTCATCGGCCTGTTCGTACCGTCTGTCAGCCACCTCGACGAAATACCCGCAAAGGCCGCCTTCATCTTCCACATGGACCCCAACCTGGCGCGCGCCGATCAGGACAACGCGGCCGCTCTTTCCGCCGACTCGGCGCAGACCGTGCTCAACGAACTCGCTAATCACACGCGCGCCCACTCCGGCGCAGTCTCGGCCACGGATTTCTCGGGGTGGATGAACCAGATCAAGGAGGCAACCGGTGTCCAGGGCGATGAGCTTTTCCAGCCCATCCGCATTGCCTTGACGGGCACGCACTCCGGACCGGACTTCGACAAGCTGATTCCATTAATCGAGCAGGGCGTGGAGTTGAATCTTGGCATCCCCAGCGTACGGGAACGCCTCGACGCATTCGTCGGGGTTTGAGCGGGCGGAATGAGCGCCCCTGTTCTTGACTTCAGTTTCCCCAGCACGTGGAAGGCGGAAATCCTGTCTGCGCGCCCCGTGATTCTACCCGCGCGGCATTTCGTCTATCCGCGCGATGTCGAAGAGGTGGAACGCGGAGCACTTGAGGTACTGGTGCGGACAAACGAGCCCGGCGGAACGCCGTTTCTCGCAACGTGCGCATTGGGCTTTCGCGATCCTGTCGTTCCCACCGGCCTCTGGTCTGCGCCGAATCCTGACGAGATCTGCGCCGTCGCTGGTGGATATGCCTATGTCATCGATACGGCAACGCCGGATCGCTTCACCATGCTGCCGTATCGCCCGGTACTGCAGGTGCACCCGGTTGTCGATGAGGGTCTACTGCTCTTCGTCGGACATCGCGCGATTCTTGCCTGGGGCGCGGCCGGCGAGGCATGGGAGTCACCAAAGCTGTCCGATGAAGGCTTGACGATCACCGTCATTGAAGGTGGACGCTTGCACGGCGTCGGCTGGAACCTGATCACCGACAAAGACGCACCGTTCGCGCTGGATCTACGAAGCGGCGCACTCGCCACATAGCTCAGACGCGCTCAAGCCTGGAGGTCTTCTCCCAGCAGTTTCAGGAGTGCCTGCGGCTTGTGGCTGTCGACAACAAAGTTCGCTTCTGGCGCCCCATGCTGCGCAAATGGACTCGCAAGAACAATCGGTACGCGTGGAGCGAGTGCCTTTACCTCCGCCAGCAGATTCGGGCTCTTCTCAATTTGTGCGGCATGCACCAGGACCGCATCCACCGCGGGAAATCTCCGTAGCAAGTCGATTCCGTCTTTCGCAGTGTAAGCCGTTAATACATTGTGTTTCACCGTCTCCACTACAAGCTTGCGTGCAGAGAGCCCTTCCGGTTGCTCTTCTTCGATCATCAGAATCACCAGACACCGCAAAGCGCCCTCCTTATCGGGTTTCTCCTTCAGTGAGAGAGATTTTGCGCCGCATGGGTTGGTTCCAGTTCGAGTTAAATACGGCAAGAGCCGCCAGAAAGGCGATCGAATTGCTTTGAGCGATGTGTCGTCGATAAGGCAACGCTTGGGCCGGCGCAGATGGAGGCATACGCTGCGTAAACCCCGTCAAACACCGAATCCCAGCTTGCCGTCAGCGCATAGGCTCGGGCCATGTGCCGCATCTCGCCGTGCAAATTCGGATCACTGAGAATTCCTGCAATCTCGTTGGCAAACTCATCGTCCGGCACGATCCGCCCCGTCACTCCGTCGCGCACGATCGTGCACGGGCCACCATCGGGAGTGACAACTGCCGGAACAGCACTCGCGAGCGCTTCAAGCACCACGTTGCCGAAGGTATCCGTGTGCGACGGAAACACGAAGACGTCCATGTTGGCATAGGCCGTCGCCAGCGCTTCGCCTTTCAGCACTCCCGTAAATTCCGCGCGCGGCAGATGCTCTCGCAACCAGGCTTGTTCGCCGCCGTGACCGACGATGAGAAATCGGAACGCGCGCAATCCCCTCTCCTCCAGTTCACGCTGCACGACAGCCAAAAGCGCTACATTCTTCTCCACTGAAAGACGCCCAACAAAGCCCAGCACAATCTCGCGATCGTCTTCCCGGCGACTCCGCTTCTGCGGATGGAACAGCAGGGAATCCACCCCCCGCGACATCAGGTGGCAGGGCCGCGCCGTTGCCTGCTCGAGAGTCTGACAAAGTTCGAGATTCGGTGCGAAGAGCATGTTCGCATGCGCATAGAATCCGGTGGCTACCGCGAATGCGAGCTCCTCGATTGTCTGGCCCGCTGCTTCTGAATAAGCTCGTGGCAGCAGCCGCAAAAGCGGATCGGACCGCCGCGCTGCATATTCGTGCACATTGGTATGCCAGCTCGCCGCCAGCGGCAGATTGCTATGTTTCGCAATCGCCGCGCCGAGCATTCCGATCTCGCTCGGGCCAGTGATATGGATAACATCAGGCCTGAACTGTTCCAGAACATCTTCGAGCATCGGCAGATGCCGCAGATAGGCGGGATCGAAACTCAGATCCTTTTCGAGAGGGATGGAGAGAGATCCTCTTGGCAACTCCAGCGTCCAGAGACTGCCCTCTTCTACCAACGCCTGCCTGCGATGCCCCGCGCGCACACAGAGGAAAGGTAGATCGCGGCGTCGCGCAAAGGCCTCAAAATGACGGCTGGTATGAGCCACCCCGTTGATCTCGTGGAACGAGTCGGAAAAATAAGCAATCCGTGGCTGTGCGTTCATGGGGCGGCCATCCGGCTGAAAGTCAGCCCTCCTGCTCGCCCAGCGCAAGACGCCGTTGTCCCTCATCACTCCACGCCATGCGCAGGCCGCCCGAAACCGGCCCCTTGCCCAGCATCCGCACAGCCTTGATGACCCAGTGAATCGAGAGCGGCGTGCGCCCATTTGGCCAGATTTCGCGCAGCGGCCGAACCACACCGTTCACATCGGGATGATAAGCGCGCTCGTCCCAGGTACGCGAGCCCTGCGGAAAATCGGGGTAATCGCGGATCGCATCCATCGTCGACTGCAACAGGCGGTGCTTCCACGGCTGCGCATACTGCGGCATGAAGAGAATGTTGCTCACACGCTCGCGGCGAATCTCGTGCACGAATTCTGTAAAGCCAGACGCGTTCGTCAAGTTGATATTGGCATTGGGCTCCACGCCGTGACGATCGCCGCCGCTGATCAGCTGCATGTTCCACTGCTGTGCAAGCCGGCGCGTCGCACGATTCTCTTCCCAGTTGCGCAACCCGTTCAGCTCAAGGGCATGCATCAGTCCGCCATATTTCTGCAGAAACTCGTTCACCAGGAAGCCATGCTTTCCTGCGCCGATCAGAAAAAGATCCCATAGCGGATGATTGAAAACGAGCAGAACACCCGGCTCATCATTCAGCGCAATAAGAATCTCCTTCAACCTGCTCCTCTGTTCGGATTAGCCGTGTAATCCGCAAGCGTGCGCATCCACTCCTTCGCGCGGCGCTGAGGGCAGATTGTGCACGCCGAGGTGAAAATCCTGCACGCCCCCGTAGGGCACGCTCCACTCGACCGAAACCGGAATACGGCGCGCGCTCGGAATCGTGCGCAACAGCATTGGAGCCGCGATGGTGTCATGGTCGGTGATTGAAACCATCGAATGCAGCCCAAGCTTCTCGATCTGTCCGCTTTCCAGATCGAACGCCAGTTTCGGCGTCATCGGCGGGGTCCAGTAGCTTGCCGCGTAATTCATCACGAACACCGTGCATCGGATTCGGCCCGGCGTTCGAGCCGTGCCAGCAGAGGACGGATCACGGCATACCGGCTGCCCAGATTCGCCAGAAAATCCAGCGTCTCTTTCGATTGATTGGTGTGGCTGTGCAATGAAACGCCGGTGCGGAACCCCTTCGGTGCATCCTGGTCGCGCCACAGGTACGAAACGGTCGATGTGGCCATTTCTCCTCCTCATTCGCGATCGTGCGCTGGATTCTTACAACTGATTGTCGTCGGATGACCGTCAATGGGAGGTTAAGAGGAGAACAATTGCACTTCAAATTGTGCACGGCACCAATGCAGTAACGCTGCGTAAGATCTGCGCTAACTATATGATAAGCAACATCTTGGCTGCAGTTCCATGCTCCGCGCTACTTATTCGTCTTAGCCAGTTCGGGACCCAGAAAATCCTCGAATGTCGACCCGTGCAGCAGTTCCTGTGGTGCCTGCGCAGCGGCGGCATTGGCCTCGGGAACGAGATAGTTTTCCGTCAACCCGTCGCGCAGCAACTCGAAAGCCTCTTCAGGCGTGTCTGCGAATTTGAAGAGTTCAACATCCTTTGGCGAAATGGCGCCGGTATCCACCAGCGCATCGAGATTGAAAACCTTTTTCCAGTAATCGGAACCGTAGACGACCACAGTGATCTTCTTCGCAAGTTTGCGGGTCTGCGCCAGCGTCAGAATCTCGAACATCTCATCGAGCGTGCCGAATCCTCCAGGAAACACAACCAGCGCCTTCGCAAGATATGCAAACCAGAGCTTGCGCATGAAGAAGTAGTGGAACTCGAAATTGAGCGCAGGCGTGATGTAAGGATTGGGTGACTGCTCGAAGGGCAGCCGGATATTCATGCCGATTGTCTTGCCCCCGGCTTCATAGGCACCACGATTGGCCGCTTCCATGATTCCGGGACCGCCGCCGGACGTCACCACAAACCGGCTCCGCCGCGAAGGAATCTTCGCCGCCCAGCGTGTGAGCATCTGCGCGAGCCGCCGCGCATCCTCGTAATAGCGGGCCATCGCAACGGCAGCCACGGCGCGCTTGCGTTGCAGATCCGTGGCTTTCCCTGCGGCGATATCCGGTACGCTTGCTGGTTGTTCCTCGCTCGGAGCCGGATGTACGCGAACCTGTATTGTCGAGAAGTTCAAGCGCATGGTGAGCCTCTTCGCGGCCGCGAAAACGCGCCGAGCCAAAGAAGACCACCGTGTCCTGGATGTGCTCGTGCCGGAAACGCGCCAGCGGCTCCATGTATTCGGCCACGATCCGCATCAGGCGTCCGTCCGGACCATTCAGAAACGCGGAATTCTCATACGCCAGGGGAGCCGAGCCAAGTGGCGGGGGACCATCGTGCCCTTCCATATCGTTCGCGGATACGACTGTCTCGTCGCTGGATGTTGTCTTGCTCGCTTCGGCTGCAGCGCCGGTACCAGCCGTTCCCCTTGAGAGTGTCTTCTACTGCCTGCTTCTGTTCTCTTCCGCGCTCATGCCGTTACTCATTTCGATGCCGGATAGCGTCCTGCACGGCGATCCAGATATTCAGCAATCCCAATCCAGAGATGACACCGCGCACCCCGCCGTTGGCCGCGTAAATGGCCAGCGTGGGAAACTGCACAAAAATCGGATTCTGATCCCAGAAAAGGGGCGACCACGGAGCATAGCAGATGGCCAACCCGATGTACATCCTCAGCAGAACGCGCAGATACAGCTCCGCGCGCACCAGCCAGTGAGGAATGCGCTGCGGGGTATCAAATTCCGCTGCCGGCTGCAAGACATCCGAGTCCGGTTTAGGACGGGTCAAGTTTTCGGGGATCGGCGCTGGGTTAGGAGTCATGCTGGGTGATATGAATTCCGGCTGGGTCGACATTCTCCAGAGCCTAAAAAGCTGCCCCCGAATTCCTGCCGTTTCACCAGCTCAGGGACGCCGTACTCAAACGGTAACACAGCGGCCATGTTGACCCCTGCACGCGGCCCGACCGCTGTGATCTCAACGATTGCAAGGGCCAGGCGAATACGGGGTATTTTGTTGGTGTACGCGGGTTCCAGCGCCCAGGGAGTCTGCCGTGAAAACAGTTGCCACTGCTCTTGTTCTGCTCTTCAGTTCTTTCTCTCTAAGCGCACAAAATCGCGGCCAAACCTCGAGAGCCAGTCCTCGTTCTTCGAGCACAGCCGGCGGCAAGCGATTGCCCCGATCGGCATGGTCGCAAACCAGGGAGTCTGGGACCACACCATCCGCGTCCGCAAAGGGCAGCAGGAGAAGGTCATACAGCCGTTCGGCCAGCGAATCTTCCTTACCTTGAACGATTCTCACCGTGCCTCGATCGTTGCTGCGACCGTCAAAGTCTACGGGCTGACCGCTACCAATCGCATGGATGCAAACCAACGGCAACGCAAATGCGAACGGTGAAGCGACAAGGATCATCGAAGTCCCGTTTGCCGCACGCCAGAAGGACGGCAGTTACCGGCGATCTCTACATTCCGGGATTCACGGCGGTGAACTCCATTGAATTGATTCAGGTTTCTTATGACGATGGCCGCGTGTGGAGAATCGGCGGATCCAGCGTCTGCCGCGTCACGCCCGACCCAGTGATGCTGATCGCCAACCACTAGGGAATCGTGCTCACCGCCGGCTTGGGATGCGACGCCGTACTTCCCTCCGTCATCCCGAGGGCCCACTTGATCGCTTCGAAATACATCGTGCGGATGTCCGGATCCTGCCACGCCTCTTCGGTGTGTCCCAGCGTTGAATAGAAGACGCGCCCCTTGCCGTACATCTTGCTCCACGCCACCGCAAAGTCGTGATCGGTACGATGAATGCGCGGATTGTTGCTGTAATCAAGCCGCGAGGCATCGAGACTCAGCAGCACGTTCACCTTGTCGCGCGACCACGCCTTCGGCTGATAAATCTCGTCGAACTTTACAAACTCCTTCGGAAAATGACGCACAGCCGGAAAATCCGGCGCCTCATTGATGATCGGCGCATTGAACGTCATCCACGGATGCTGATCGAACCAGCCCCCAATCATCTCGCCATATTCCGGCCAGTTGTAGTTCGTATCGAGGGCTGCGTGGATGCCCACGAATCCCTTGCCGTCATCGTGGATAAACGACATCATGTCGCGCTTCTGGTCGGCATCCATGTCGAGCTCGCCCGTAGTGCTGGCGAAGACAATCAGGTCGAAGTAATTCAGATTCTTCGCGTTCCTGCCCAGGTCTTTCTTCGTCAGCAGTTCGGTGTCGGTGCGCAGAGTCGCGTCCCACAGCCCGCTTCGCTGGCCCATGTTGTAGATGGCAACCATGGCTGCTGTGACCGAGTCGTGTTCGAAGCCCTTGGTTTGTCCGATTACCAGCACGTGCTTTACGTGCACTTGCTTGGCGTGGGGCGCGGGGGGAAGCACACCCTGTCCGTACAACGTTCCTGCGCCTGCCAAAACTAGCAGCGCACAAAAAAGGAAGAATGACCTGACCACAGTAGAATGAGAAGCCCGCACGCGAGTGTACCTCCGCAGGCAATTATCCGCCAGCGAGCCGGGTTCGCGAAGTTTACTCGTGCGCTCCGTGCTTCTTCAGCAAGTTCGCCCACCTCTGATCGTCCATCTGTAACGCATACGTCAGGGGTCGGTGCTCGCTCTGGTCCTTCGCGTTCACGTCCGCACCGCGGTCCACCAGAATCTGGATCATGCTGCCAAACTGCAGGTGAAGGGCCGCATCGAGAATTGTGTCTCCATAGGCGTCGGCTGCATTCACATTGGCGCCCTTGTCGATCAGGAACTTCACATCTTCGGGCTGATCGCGAAGCACCGCAAAGAACAGCGGTGTCGCGCCACTTGCGGCCTGCGCGTTCACATCAGCGCCTTTGGACACCAATAACTGCGACAACTCTTTGTGGCGGACTGAGAAAAGACACAAATCCAGCGGCGTGTAGCCGTTCTTCATGTCCCGGGTATCCACCCCATGCACGTTCAACAGAATCACCGGATCTTGATGGTTGTTTGACGAAAACACGTTCCCTAAATCACCCGGTGTGAACGCCCCATAATTGTTCTTCGCGTTGACATCGGCCCCCGCATCGATGAGGACCTTGGCCGCATTCAGCTGACCGTGCAGACAGGCGACGTGCAGCGGCGTGTCGCCGCTATTGTCCTGCTCCGCTACAAGCTTAGGATCAGCCTGCAGGAGCGCCTGGATCTTCTTGACATCACCTTTGCGGGCCGCATCGTGAATTGGTCCGCACAACGCTACCGTTGAGCTGCCGAGCAGCAGCAATAAAGCCAGACCAGCAGCCGGCCCAGGAGCGAACGAGCGAATGAATGTGTACGTTTTCATCATTCTCCTAACAGAGAAAATTTGCCTCAGACAGGCGGGATCATTCTATCCGAGACAGCCTCTGCGGTCCTGTAACGGAGCAGACCCTTGCCCATTGGCCTCAGCCTTACATAGCCAACCGGGAGATAGAAATCAAAGCCGGCTGCACACCCAAAGTAATGTGACATTGGTATTACTAAAGTCTTCACTCAGCTTAATTCTGGTACCCAAATCACGATACGATGTTCTCGAAGCCGCAGAATCTTTTCCTTCCGCGAGATGGAGCCAAGCCGTGAACGCTTCTCAAGATACGAAAGCAGGGCCCAGCGTCGTAGCCGAGACGCTGCGCAACCTATCTGAGCAGGCGAAGGTCTGCCACGAAAAAATTGATTTAGCAGAAGCAGGTCAGAGCTTTAATCGGACCGATGTACTTGCCGAAGTCGGCAAGTTGCTCGATGCATGCCAGAACCTCCGTGACGCGATACTCTCTGAAGACGGTGGCGCGAGCTGGACGACCAAGAGCGAATTGAGTGCGCTGGTCCGGCGGCTTGACGACGTAGCAGCCAAAAGACGGCGCTATCTCGATCTGGCCCAGCTGCTGGCCACCGGTACCATCACGCATCGCCGCGAGCGCACCCGTCTTGAGCGCCTGACGCTTCGCGACAAGGCAGTGGCAGAGTTGATGGAAATCTCAGAGCTACCCGACGCCGCCAGAGCTTCCCGGACCGGCTGCCGAGAGCTGGCTCGAATGGGCTTGCAGTCTCGAAGACGAGACCCACGAAATCGAGCTCCACAAGCTCAAAAATGGCTTCCCGAAACTCGATGACTTTGTCCGCCAGTTGGAGATCGACTGGTGGCACGATGGTCCTGCTCCGGAAAAAGCTGAAAAACGCAAGTCCACCGCTTCCGTTTCTGCCATAACAAACGGCTCGTATTCCAATGGGAATCGCAATGGCGCTCTCAAGCAGCCTGGTGTTGAGGAAGAGCCCGCTGCAGCGGCTCCTAAGCCCGAAGCGCCTGTAGTCTCGACCCCCGTCGATTTTGCGCCTATGTCTTTTGCGCCGATCTCTGAGGCGGCACCGGTCGTCGAGTCTGCACCGGCCGTCGAAACCACTCCTGTAATTGAGGCGAACGCAGTCTCATTCGTGCACGACACTCAGACCGATGCGCCGGTTCTGAATTCCGATTTCATCGACACAGGATTGACCGAGGAACCCGTCGAACTTCCCGCGGAGACGCTCAGTCCCAATCGCAACGGCGTCATTTCGTTCTTCCCCTGGGAGCAGGTCGACCAGTTCACGCGCCGCATTGAAACTGCAGATGTCGTGCGCAAGGATGCTCGCACCATCCGCGCCCTCCTAGCCGTTTCGCACTGGCTGGAGCCGCGCGATCAGAATCCGATGACGCATCCCAAGTGCGGCATTCGCACACTAACTGGATACCCCGCCACAACCGAGCCAACGTATGTCTCTCCCAGCGATGTGATGCAGTGCATTGCGCAGGATGACGGCCTGCCTCTGCTCACCGGCGGAGCCGACCTGCTGCGCTGGGGATTGTTGCAACCCTCCGATCGCAATTTCCAGGGCGTTGCCGCGGTCCGTCGCTTCACACCCGAACATCTCAAGACCTGGTTCAGCGAAGTCTTTCGCATTGCGCTTTCCGACAAGCAGATTGACGACATTTACAACCTGACCAGCGGCATTCCTTACCTGATCGGACAATTGCACAAACTCATCGTCCCCATGCCCGACGATCCCCCGACCTGGCTGGGGCTGGCACGCTGGATGGACATCAAGGCGCAATTCGAAACGCAGATGCCGGAGTTTGCGCACGATCTCAAGAAGGGAACCCCGGCGGTGCGCCTGACTGACCGTGAGCTCTCCCTGCTCAACATGGTGGTGATTGTCAGCGCGGATTCGACTCGTGAGAGCATCGTTGCCAACCTCTCGGACAATTGGGAAAAGTATCAACATCCGGAGTACCGCGCCATGAGTTCTCGCGACGAAGTCAGCCTCGCGGTTCTGATGGAACTCGGCCTGCTGCCTCGGCGAAATGTGACGGGCGGCGTGCCATCCAAGGCACTCGTGCCGGTAAAGCACGACGACGCAATCCGGAAAATCGCGGAGCACTTGTAAACAATACGATTCAACCTAGGAACACCATTGGGGCAGACACGCAATTAGCGGTCTGCCCCATTTCTTTGCGCCGACGCCCCATCCGCGCGCTTTCTGGACGATTCACGACGGCCTGTGCAAGTGCACGCGTTATCCTGTCCAGAGCCATGAAATCCCTGGATCGCTTCCCCGCTTCCGTCGTCCTCATCGCATCGCTATATTCCTTGCTCGCATCCGGCCCAACCTCCGCCTCACAAGAGAGCACGAGCAACGTCATCGCCTATCGGGGCGAGCAACCAGTGCTTGCACAACATGGCATGGTCGTCAGTGTGCATCACCTCGCTTCGGATGCGGGACTCCAGATTCTGCGGGAAGGCGGCAATGCCGTCGACGCCGCCGTGGCCACCGGTTTTGCGCTCGCCGTCGTGCATCCCATCGCCGGAAACCTCGGCGGCGGAGGCTTCCTCCTGCTGCGCACCCACGGCGGCAAAGCCACCTTCATCGACTTCCGCGAAAAAGCTCCGCTGGCCGCGACCGAAACCATGTACCAGGACGAGCACGGCAACATCATTCCGGGTGCCAGCGTCATCGGTTACCGCTCAATCGCAACGCCCGGATCCGTCGCCGGTCTTGTGTACTCAGAAAAGAAATACGGAAAGCTCGGCCTCAAGCGCGTGATGGCTCCCTCTATCAAGCTCGCGCGCGATGGCTTCGCGCTTACGCCCGAAGAGGCGCACGAACTCACCGACCACGATCTCGCACGCTTCCCCGCGTCGCGCGCTCTATTTCAGCGCGGCGGCACCTACTATCGCGAAGGCGAAACCTTCCAGCAACCTGAACTTGCGCACACGCTGGAGCGGATCGCAGCCGACCCCAGCGATTTCTATCACGGCAAGATGGCGCACGAGCTCATCGACGATCTGAAAAAGGGCGGCTCGCTCATCACGCTCGACGACCTCGCTCAATACACTGTTGTCGAACGCAAACCAATTGTCGGCACATTCCACAACTACACCATCATTAGCGCCCCGCCTCCCTCCTCAGGCGGAGTGGTGCTCGTAAGCGCGCTGAACATCCTCGCAGACTACGACCTCGCCAGTCTCGGTGATCGCTCCGCCGACTGGATCCATTACGCCACCGAAGCGTATCGCCGCGCCTACATGGACCGCTCTGACTACCTCGGCGATCCCGACTACAACCACATCCCTGTCGCCGAACTCACCGCAACGAAATACGCCGAGGCCTGGCGCAAGAGCATTCTTCCCGACAAAGCCAGCCCCAGCGCGGACCTCAAGCGCCCTGAGGGCTTTCTGCCGCCCGCGCCGACCACCGCTGGCACTCGCCACGAATCGCCTGACACCACGCACTACTCCGTTGTCGATGCCGAAGGAAACGCCGTCTCCGTCACCACAACCTTGAACGACAGCTTCGGCTCGCATGTGACGTCTGAATCGCTCGGCTTCCTGCTCAACGACGAGATGGACGACTTTGCCTCGAAGATGGGCGTGCCCAACATGTTCGGCCTCATCCAGGGACCTGCAAACGCGATTGCACCCGGCAAACGCCCGCTCAGCTCCATGACGCCAACCATTGTGCTCGAAGACGGCAAGCTACGCTACGTTCTCGGTTCACCCGGCGGAGCCCGTATCATCACCACCGTCGGCAATATTTTTCTCTCCGCTGCGGAAGGCGGCCTCAATATCCAGGAAGCGGTTGACGCCCCGCGCTTCCACCATCAGGATCTGCCCGACAAGCTCTTCCTTGAGCCAGGATTCAACCCCGACGTCCTCGCCAAACTTAAGACGATGGGCTACACGTTGGCTATAAGTAACAGGCACTGGTCAAATGGTGAATGCATCGCCGTCGATCCTAAAACCGGCGAACTCTCCGGTGGCCAGGACCACCGCAGCCACTACGGAAAAGCGGCTGGCTACTAATGTTCTGAAATATCGTCAAAGTCAATCTGACAGAACCGGGCCCGGACATCCTTCACTCAGGGGTAGTGAACGGTCTGCTTTGGAACGTGTCTTCCTGCGTCTGACGTTCATCGCGCCTGCGTCCTGCGGATATTTCCGGTCCGTTATTTAGAGAATGAGACAATAGGGCAACGCCGGTCCCATTCCGGTGCAGGGGCCATCAAAGTATGCTGCCAGTTCTTTCCACACATCTTTTTTTGAAGCAGCGACTGCACCCCGGTCTGCTGGAAACCGCAGCGCGCTCCGGCGCCCAAGGCGTCGAGCTCTTTGCCGCGCGCCAGCACTTTGACTACACCAGCCGCGAGCACGTCATGGAGTTGGCCACCTGGTTCGCCTCGAATCCACTCGAAGCGTATTCCATGCACGCCCCGCTTTTTCCCGACCGCGAAATGGGCCGCGCCGGCGCTCCCGCCGTCAACGTCGTGCACCCTGAGAAATCCCGCCGCATCGACGCCATGGACGAGATCAAGCGCGCCCTCGAAACCGCCGAACACATTCCCTTCAAGAAGCTGGTCATGCACCTCGGCGAAAAATACGAAGCGTGGTCCCTCCGCACCATGGAATACGCCACCACCGCCCTCGAACATCTCGGCGCCTTTGCCCGCCCTCTCGGCGTCAGCGTGCTGGTTGAAAACCTCACCAGCGACGCCACCACTCCCGAACACCTCGTCGACTATGCTCGAAATGGCCCACCTCGACCAGATCGGCGTCTGCCTCGACCTCGGCCACGCGCATATCGCACCCGGAATCGCCGAAGCCATCGGCACCCTCGGCAAGCGCATCGCAGAACTCCACGTGCACGACAACCACGGCCTCAAAGACGAGCACCTCTGGCCCGGCGACGGCACCATCGACTGGCCCGCTACCCTCGAAGCCCTCAAGTCTCTTCCCGCCCCGCCCGCTGCCGTACTCGAGATCGGCTACGACCTCAACGACACGACAGCCGCCATCCCCGATCGCATTCAGAGGTCGTTCGAGAAGCTGGCCTGAATCCGTCAGCCGCCTCGTCTTGTGGTGCTGAGCCGCGGCAGCCAGGGTCGCCTCCTGTTGATTTCCCCCGCTGGCCCGCCAGGGTTCCTTCCTTCAATCGGGTGTGATGGCCGTCGTTGACGTCGCACCGCTCGCCTGCCTATCGTCACTTCAATTTCCAAAAGAAACTGATTTCCGCGGAGGAACGCTTCCTTTGACTCGCCTTGGTTTTTCATCCCACAGAATTCATGTGTCGCACGTTGCAGCACCACTCGCTCTCACTTTGTTTCTGTCGGCATGCGGCGGCAGCAGCAGTGGCAGCATGGGTCGAAGTAATCCGCTCCCGCAGACCGGCCCGAACGGCATCTTGAACGGGGCCTCGCATGCGGTTGCGACCAGTCACTGGGTTTCAGCAAGATGCAATGTCCAGGTTGAACTCACCAGCGACAAAGGATTCTGGTCGATCGTTGTGGACACTTCCGGCAAGACCTCCTCAGGCAGCGAAACGTGGGCTGTTGGCCCTGACTCGGCAAGCGTGATAGTGGGGCCAGGGACAGGCCTCGGCGGATTCTTCTGGGTATCGGCACTTGGCAGTATCACCGGGTCAACCTCCTCCCAGACCTTCACCGCAAATGTCTCTGTAAAGACCGTCAGCACCTCCCAGAGTCTGGGTAACTGTTCCTTCGCCCTCGCTCAGAAGGGGCTCTCGTAGCCCCTACACAAGTACGCCATTTGAGTGTGAGCTATCATGGCCGTCATGATTCCAGGAACCAATAAGGCGCGCAGGTTTCTATGCACCCTTGCGCTTCTGCTCTCCGCGATGCCCGCGTTTGCCAAAGAAGCACCCCTCGCCGTCATCGACTGGCCTTCGACCGGCACACCGGTCGTTCGCTTCACATTCGGCAAATTCAAGACCCTTCCAGGCATGGGCAGCCTTCATGGATACGTAATGGAGACGACGGCCGAGAATCTATCAGCCCGCGTCATTCCGTCAGCCCGATTTTCCGTCTATCTCTTTGACAAAGCGAAAGTGCGCGTCGGCGAAGACGCCATCTTGCTTAGCAATGTTGGACCTGGTGAAACCGTTCGCTTCCAGACCACCGTCATGGCTTCCGGTCAGCCCGTCTCCGTTTCCATCAACGAAAGAACCGACGCAGCAAAAACCGTCTCGCTCACCGTGAACTCTGCGCCCCAGGGCGCGCTGCTCAAAGTCGATGGAGTGGAAGCTGGAGTAACGCCGCGCCTCATCACCGTCGGCGCCGGTCGGCACATCCTCTCTTTCAGCAAAGAGGGCTTTAAAGCCGGCGAATTCCCGCTCGAAATCGGACGCAACGATGTCTCCGGTGGCAGCATCAGCTACGAACTCGGGGCGGCTTCCTTCGATTCCATCGAACTGCGCGATGGCAGCGTCCTCAATGGCGACCTTATCTCCGTCTCCGGCATGGATGTCGAGATTCGCGTCGGCGGCAATCTCCAGCACATTGACCGCAACCGGATCAAACGCATCATGCTTGTGCAACGCGATGCGCCAAGACAAGACCTCCCAAACCCATCCACTCCGCAATAGTAGCCGTCTTCGTCGCGAGGAAAGGTGCCCGAACCATGCGAGGGCACAAATCCGGGCACCTGCGATTCAACAGCCAGAGCCTGGCGGCTGCGTTCAGCAGATCCGCGGCAGCTGCTCGCCAATCTGTGGCGCGATCACCCGATTGGCGCCCATGCCTGTCCGGGCCACAATCATTCCGGGATGCTGCGCCGTCACATGGCCGATGCGTGCCGCGTCGGCGCCGAGAGGATGCGCGCGCAACACTGCAAGAGCTTGATCAGCGGCCTCCGTGGCGACAAAGAAAACCGCCTTGCCCTCGTTGGCCACGTACACCGGATCGAGGCCCAGCAACTCGCATGCCGATTGCACTTCCGTACGGATGGGTAGCCTGGTTTCGTCGATCTCCATGCCTACTTTGGAAGCGGCCGCGATCTCGTTCAGTGTCGATGCCAGCCCGCCGCGGGTGGGATCGCGCATGGCATGCACTCCCGTTCCAACGGCCTCGAGAACGTTGGCAATGAGCCCATTGAGTGCGGCGCAGTCCGAGCGGATCTGGCTTTCAAAATCGAGACCCTCGCGCACGCTCATGATCGCCATGCCGTGATCACCGATCATTCCGGAGACCAGAATTGCGTCGCCCGCCTGCGCGCGATGCGGACCGACATTCACGCCGGGCCGCAGCACCCCGACGCCTGCAGTATTGATGTAGCAGCCATCGCCGTGCCCGCGTTCCACAACTTTGGTGTCGCCGGTGACGATGCGTACGCCGGCAGTGGCAGCTGCGTCGGCCATGGCGCGAACAATCGCCGCAAGCTGCGCCAGCGGAAAACCCTCTTCCAGGATGAAGCTGGCGCTAAGAAACTTCGGCTCCGCTCCCGAGACAGCGAGATCATTGACCGTCCCATTCACCGCAAGCGCCCCGATCGAGCCGCCCGGGAAAAACAGTGGCTGTACGACAAACGAATCGGTGCTCATGGCCACGCGGCCTGAACCGAGTTCGAAGACCGCTGCGTCGCCGAGATTTTCCAGCGCCGGATTGCGAAAGGCCGGAAGGAACAGGTGTTCAACCAGTTCGTTGCCCAGCTTGCCGCCGCCGCCGTGGCCCATCACGATGGTCGGGTAATCGGCGAGAGGTAGAGGACAACTCCAGTTCGAGAAATCAGGCGTGCTCTCGCCGTCAGGCATTCACCGCTCCGGTCAGTGCGGCGCCCGCGTGTGCCAGGTCTTCTGCCGACAGGAAGCGACCGTAGTTGAAGTAAGCCGCGCACGCGCCCTCGCTCGAAACCATTGTGGCACCCAGCGGATGGCGCGGGGTGCATTCCTTGCCAAACGCCGGGCACTCGGCCGGCTTGATGGCTCCGCGCAGCACGTCGCCCGACATACAGAGCGGCGACTCCTCGGTATGAATGCCCGTGATGTGGAAACGTTCCTCGGCATCGAACTCGCGATAAGGCTCGCTAAGCCGCCAGCCGCTCTTGGGAATCACGCCGATACCGCGCCAGGCCCTGTCGGTCACTTCAAAAACTTCGGCCAGCAGCTTTTGCGCCGGCAAGTTGCCTTTGTACGTGACGATGCGCTCATAGGCGTTCTCAACGCGGTACTCGCCCTTTTCGAGCTGGATCACCGCGCGGCGAATGCCATCGAGCAGATCGAGCGGCTCGAAGCCCGTAACGACAATCGGAATCCTGTATTTCTCGGCCAGCGGCGGATACTCCCAGAAACCCATCACGCTGCAAACATGCCCCGCTGCCAAAAACGCCTGCACCTTGTTTCCCGGCGAGTTCATCAGCGCTTCGATCGCGGGCGGAACCAGCACATGCGACACGAGCACGGAGAAGTTCTTGAGGCCGCGCCGCTTGGCAAGGTGCACGCTCATAGCGTTCGCCGGTGCTGTCGTCTCAAAACCCACGCCGAAGAACACCACCTGCTTGTCAGGATTCTTGGCGGCCAGCTCGACCGCATCCAGCGGCGAATAGACTACGCGCACGTCGCCGCCGCTTCCCTTCACCTGGAAGAGATCGCGTTCGGTGCCGGGGACGCGCAGCATGTCGCCGAATGAGCAGAAGATGACGCCAGGCTGCGAGGCGATCGCGAGCGCCTTGTCAATGAGCTGCAGCGGGGTGACGCAGACAGGACACCCGGGGCCGTGGATCATCTCGATGCCGGCCGGCAGCATCTGGTCGATGCCGTTGCGAATGATGGAGTGAGTCTGGCCGCCGCAAACTTCCATGATCTTCCACGGACGGGTGGCGACCTGGTGAATTTCGCGCGCCATGCGCTGCGCGACTTCGCCGTTGCGGAATTCGGTAAGGTACTTCATTTGGATAGAGGACTCCCAGCCTTGTCGACTTTGTGAGCGTCCTCCGCGGGCAGCCCGCAGCTGCCATCGGGACACGGCGAAGGTTGCGCACTGGCGGCGCGAGCAAAGATTTCTTCCTCGCCGGCCAGCTCCTCTTCAAGAGCGCCCATTTTCTCGAAGAGGTCGAGGGTTTCCAGGGCGGTCTTCTCATCGATTCTTGAAAGCGCAAAGCCAACGTGCACGATGGTGTAGTCGCCAACGACGACCTCGGGAACGTAATCGAGGCAAACATTCTTGACGACGCCGCCGAAGTTCACGCGGCCCATCCGCACATCACCTTCAGTGATTTGTTCGACTCTTCCGGGGATAGCGAGACACATAGTGAACCTCTTATACCGTCCAGAGGATACACCTGCACGTGATTTAAATCACATCTTCCCGCGTTTGGCAGTCCTCTTCTCATTCTCGGCGACGCGCCTCTTCACCATCTTCTTTACGAGAGTCGCCGGAAGTGGCTTGTCGAGTGCGAACTGCAAGGTTCCCTTGGAGGTTCGATAGCCCTTCAGTTCTTCCTGCATCTCGTCTGTGAGAGAAGCCTGCATAGGGAAGAAACTGCAATGGTTCTTGAACGCGGAATAGGCGACCAACGCGCCCTTGTAGTGAAAGGCGGGCATCCCGTAACTCAATCCCTCCGTGGCTTCGGAAGGAACGACGGAACGAATGGTTGCCCGAATTTTGCCGAGAGTCGTGCGCGCCGGTTCGGGCACTTTGGCAAGGTACGCATCGACGTCGTCGGCTGTAGATTTGGCCTTTTCCGCCGATTTGTCGGTCGCTCTCTTCATAGTTCCTCTTGTAAGGGTGATCCGGCGAATGTGCCAAAGTCAATTCAGGCAGCAGCCATTCTGCCATAAACGCAGGAGATTTGGCTGATTTCTTTGTGGGAGATGGTGACGAATGCCGAACTCAGGACCGGCGGGATTTCTCTTCGGCGAGATAGGCAAACCAATCGGCCATGCCGGCACCAGTTTTCGCCGAGGTTTCAAAGATGCGGATGCCGGGGCGAATCTCGTTGATGTTCCTAAGGGCGGTGGCGCGGTCAAATCCGCACGGCTCAGCGATGTCGATCTTGGTGATGATGGCGGCGTCGGCGGAGTTGAAAAGCGTGGGGTATTTGAGCGGCTTGTCTTCACCCTCGGTCACACTGAGCAGGGCCACGCGAATCTTCTCGCCGAGGTCGTAGCTGGAGGGGCAGACAAGGTTGCCGACGTTTTCGATGAAGAGGTAGTCGAGGTCGGCAAGGTCCCAGCCTTCCACGTGCTTGCCGATCATTTCGGCTTCGAGGTGGCAGATGCCGTGGGTATTGATCTGGCGGACAGGAGCTCCGCTGGCGGCAAGGCGGCGAGCGTCGTTGTCAGTTTCGAGATCGCCGACGAGGGCGGCGACGTTCGCGCCGCTCGCGCGCAGGTCGCGCAACGTGCGTTCAAGGAAGGCAGTTTTACCGGTGCCGGGACTGGAGACCAGATTGAGTACGAGGACTCCGGCTGCTTCGAAGCGTCCGCGCAGGCCGCGCGCCAACTCATCATTCTTTTTCAGGATTCCCTGCCGCAGCTCAACAATCCGGGTGGTCATACCTTTTCCTCGACCTCATCAATCTCGATGGATTCAATTTCCAATTCTCGCCCCTGCCGCAAATCCGAAACCGGCTCGTCGCAGCGCGGGCAGCGAAAGCTTTGCAGGCTTGCGATCTCGACGTCTACAGCGCATCGCTCGCAATGCATCGTTACCGGCAGGATCTTCACCACCAGTTTGGAACCTTCCAGCGGAGTACCGTCGGTGGCAATGCCATAGCAGAACTGGAGCGAGTCTTCGACAACGGAGGCGAGCGCGCCGATGCGCAAGCGCACCTCTTTGACGCGGGCGCCGGGATAGGCTTCGAGCGTCTGCACTACAGAATCGACGATGCTTGAAACGATGGAAAGCTCGTGCACGCGACTTCGCCTGAACGTCGATTCTATCCCGCAGACCGCACAACCCGTGTGCCGAACGGCATTCGACTTGTAAAATGGCACGAGAGGTCGGAGCCCCTTCCCTGTGAGCAAAACCCTTGTGTCTCATCCCCATACCGCGTCCCGTCTCGCGCTGAGCGAGCTTGCCCCCGGAGCCATGCAATCGGAAATCCGCGCCATGAGCGTGGAATGCGAACGCATTGGCGGCATCAACCTTGCCCAGGGCGTTTGCGATACGCCGGTTCCGATGCCGGTGGAGGCCGCGGCCATTGCGGCGATCGTCGGCGGCCACAATATCTACACGCGGCAGGACGGAATTGCCCGGCTGCGCAAGGCAATCGCGGACAAGCAGCAGCGCGAATACGGGCTGAACTACGACCCTGAAAACGAAGTGATGGTGGCGAGCGGAGCCACCGCTGGACTGCACGCGGCGGCCATGGCCCTCTTGAATCCCGGAGACGAGGTGCTGGTCTTTGAGCCGTTCTACGGCTATCACGTGACGACACTCAAGTCGATGCGCGTGAAGCCGGTTCTGGTTCCGCTGGCAGAGCCGGACTGGATGCTGGACGCGGATGCACTAGCGCGCGGCGATCACCGAACGCACGCGAGCCATCATCGTCAACACGCCGGCGAACCCCAGCGGCAAAGTCTTTACGCGCGCGGAAATGGAAGCGATTGCGGACGCGGCGCGTGAACACGATCTGTTCGTCTTCACGGATGAGATCTATGAGTACTTCGTCTACGACGGCGCGCAACATATCTGCTTGGCGACGCTCGAGGGCATGCGCGAACGCACCATCGTGATGTCGGGATTCAGCAAGACGTTTAGCGTGACGGGGTGGCGGCTAGGCTACGTAACGGCCGACGCGAAGTGGATGGGCGCGATGGGCTACTTCCACGACTTAACGTACGTGTGCGCGCCTTCGGCACTGCAGCATGGTGCCGCGGCTGGGCTGGAGCAGTTGCCGCCGGAGTTCTACACGCAGCTTGCGGCGGACCATCAGTCGAAGCGGGAGCGGATTGTGGCTGCGCTGCGCGATGCGGGAATGGAGCCGAGCGTGCCGGCCGGAGCATATTACGTGCTGGCGCGGGCGAGCCGGTTGCCGGGTGAGACGGCGGCGCTGAAGGCTCGGCATTTGCTGGCGAAGACCGGAGTCGCTTCCGTGGCCGGATCGGCATTCTTCCGTCCGGGACGAGGCGAAGATCTGCTGCGCTTCTGCTTCGCAAAGAAGGATGCCGACCTCGATGAGGCCTGCGCGCGCCTTCGCCGGCTCTGAGTTGTTCAATTGAATAGCCATCGGAAGGCTTAGAATCAAGCCATAAACCACTGCGCGAGAAGCGTGTTTCCCGAAAGGTTCTGACATCGTGAACGAATTCCCTCATGCCATGCTTCGCGAGATTTTTGAACAGCCGGCCGCCATCCGGCGGACGCTCGATTTGTACCTGGATGGCGAGGCTTTGAAGGCTGAAGCATTCGCTCCCTACGAGGGCTGGTTGAATGCGCGGGGCGAAGTGCTGATCGCCGCGAGCGGGTCAAGCCGCCATGCAGGGCTGGCCGCCGAGATCATCTTCGAAGACCTTTGCGGGTTGGCAGTGGACGTAGAGTATTCGAGCGAGTACAGCTGCCGGCCGGCGGTGAATCCGCGCCGGCCCTCGGTGCTGGTGATCTCGCAGTCGGGCGAAACTTCAGACACGCTGGCGGCGCTGCGCTTTGCGAAAGAGGGCGGGCAGCAGACGCTGGCAATTGCCAACGTAGTGGGAAGCACGATGCTGCGCGAGGCCGGAGCTGCGATGCAGCTGGGCGCTGGCAAGGAACTGGCGATTCCGGCGACGAAGAGCTTTACCTGCCAGCTCACGGCTCTGTATCTGCTGGCGCTCTATGAGGGCGGCCGACTCGGCACGTTCGAGAGCGCGCAGTTGAAGTCGCGGATTGTGGAGCTTTGCGGTCTACCGGGTGTGATCGAGCGGCAGCTCGAAGGCTGGCGAGCGCGGATGTCCGCGCTGGCGGCCAAGTACAACGATGTCGGAAGCTTCCTCTACCTGGGGCGCGGCGTGCACTACGCGATTGCGCGCGAGGGCGCGTTGAAGATGAAGGAGTCTTCGTACGTGCAGGCCGAGGGCTATCCGACGGGCGAGTTGAAACATGGACCGAACGCGCTTGTCGGCGAACACGTGCCTCTGGTGGCGCTGGCGACGGTGGATCGTGACGTGGACGACTCGGTTCTTCGCTACGAGAAGACGTTGCAACTGCTGGAGGACATGAAGAAGCAGGGGGCGCGGGTGATTGCGATTGCAAATAGCGGTGACCGCGACGTGGCATCGCTGACTACGGATTGCGTGTTTGTCGAGCCGGCGAGTGAACACCTGCTGCCCATTCCAGAAGTGATTCCGCTGCAGCTTTTCAGCTATGCGATGGCTTTGGAGCGCGGAGTCGATGTCGACCGACCTCGGAATCTTTCGAAGGCTGTGATTGAAGCGTAGGGCTCCCCATCATCTCTGCGAAGAAGAAGACTTGATCAGTTTCCAGCCGGAGAAGGGCTTAACGGTGGCGCAGTTGGGGCCACCGTCTTTCCCGGTGCCGGGGATGTGAGCTTCGAGAATCTGCCGAGGATCCTTCTCTATGCGATTGAGAATCTCGGCTGTGATGCCGATGAGCGGGACCTTCAGCCGTCTACTCCAGGCTGAGTCCAGTTGGCCGGCAGCGGCTCCGATATCGAGGTAAACAAAGCGAGCGCCCGAGGGGCCCTGCACGAAAGGACCGAGCAGATTTGGATCAGCGCCTTCGACGCCGGGTACGGCTCGCGCGGTGAACTCGAACTGCAGATCACGTGCGCCGGATCTTTGCTTCTGGGCGGTTTCGTAGTTGCTGCCCTTCCCTTTTTGAAGCGCGAAGTCCACGCCCGCAGGTGGCTTCTCCAAAACGATGCGCATTGTCAGTTCACACGCCATTGGCACATTCTTCACCTTCCCTTTTTCGGTTCTCATAGCGGTCATCCGGTGGTAACCCTATTATCCAATCTCTCCAACTAAATTGCTTCGCCGCATCGGGTGACAGAAACGGGTTATAGTTGTTCACAACCGAAAGACAAACGTAATCGCGCTGAAGAAGCCTTCCCTGGAATGCGGCGCGAAGGATGCGTAAACCCCAGACGAGCGAGCAAAGCTTGTGAAACGATTGATATCAAAGTTCATCGTGAGGCTTTTTGTCGGAGCGCTTGCGGGCGTGGCGACGACCTTTGCCGCGACTCCGGACGCTGGTTATCACCGACCGGTGGCCGTCGAAGTTCTTTCGTATGTTGACGTTCACTCTTCACATCCGGGTTCTCGTTTCTATGTGAAGCTGATGGGGCCGTGGGAAGGGCTGGGTTGCTACTTTTATGACGGCCAGGTGCTTCAGGGGAGAGTTGACCTGGCGATCCGTCGCGGCAAAGGCCAAAAAGAATCCCAGCTGGCGGTCTCCTTTCCAAATATGCGATGCGCAGGAAACAAGTCGACGATGAGCCTGGTACTTGGCCGCCATGGAATGGGATGCCGGGTTGGACAAGGTTCCTGATTCGCAGTACCCGAGCGTGGTGGCGATGGCTAACCCGAGGATCGGGTCGAGCGGCTTCAGCATGGATGGGATGACGATGATGGCTATGAACCAGCGGTCGAAGAACCAGGTTCCGCTCAAGGCGGGCGACGTGCTGGGCATGGACGGCGTGACCCTGGAAATCGGCAAGGGCCCTGAGCGGAGTTCGCTGCTGAGATCGACAAAGCGGGATGTGCATCTGGAAAAGGAATCGATGATGCTGCTGATCCCGGAAACCATCGCCTTCTCGAAAGGACACGAGACCGACGGAGTGTCGCTGCTGGGAGACGCGGCGGCTGGTGCTTCGCCAGTGTTACGCCCTCCGGCAGGTACCGACATTTCATTGAAGGCGGCTCCGCTTCCTGCACCGGAGGAGTTTGAGCCATGCGAGCCGCCGGCCTGCGCCGTGGATTTGCCGTCGAGCGACCGCGATGAACGCGGGATCGCCGTCGAAATCGATCGAAATCCGCGCATTGGGATATGCGCCGCGTCCGGAGCAGGAACTGGGAGAACTGACTTACGATGAGGCGCTGGGATGGCTCGGCCCGCATCAGCTTCTCATCGCTTTTAATCCGCATACCCTGATTGATCGCGCGGGGGAGACGTCAACAGGCATGGCACTGCGAAAGATACATGCGGTGGTGGTGGAACCAGCGACAAGCAAAGTGCTGAGCAGCGCCGACTGGTTCCTGCCGGACATGGGCGAATTTATGTGGCAGCTCGCGGGCGGGCGCGTTCTGGTCCATGTAGGCAACGAACTGCGCATCTACGGTGAGGGGATGCAGATCGAGCGGCAGATTCCTCTGGACGGCCCACTGAAGTTTGTGCGGCTTTCGCCCAATGGTGAATTGATGGCGATTGCCATTGTGCGGGAGACGCACACGCCGGAACAGCATGCGGCCCTGCGCGAAAGCCTCAACACCGATCCGCCGGAGAACGTGGAAATTCAGATACTCGACAAGGATTTCAAAACGATAGCGCGGGCAACAACATCCTCGAAAATCATTCCTCCAACCCTGCTCAACGAAGGGCAGGTGCAATTGCTCGGCAAGTTGAAGACTCAGTTTGTGCTGAAGCTGGCGCGGTGGAACGGCGAGGCATCAACTGTGGCGCGGTTCTCGTCGGCCTGCATTCCTGAAGTCTCGAGCTTTGCGCCGGATCTTCTCATGGTAGCTACGTGCGAGTTGAGCACGGGAGCACATGAGTATCGCGTGCTGCGGCCGAACGGCAAGGTGGTTCTGCGTGGGCGCCCAGACCCACAGATGGCTGGTGAGTCTGGGGAAGGTAACGGGCGATGCTTTGCGGTGAAGAATCTGCACGCTACGCAGTCGATGCTGCACGGAGCGCACTTCCATGGATCGGATCTCGACTACGAAGAGGTGCGCGTCTTTCAGTCCAGCAACGGCCGTCGGCTAGCGTCGGTGCGACTGCAGGTTCCCCCGCCGAGCCATGAGGCCTATGCCCTCTCGCCAGACGGCACGCAGCTTGCTGTGATCGCGGATGCAAAGGTGAACTTGTTTGCCATTCCAGCACAGTAATCTCGCCTGGATGTATCCTCCGGCGGTTTAGTGCGCGGCGCCTTTGTCAAAGAAGGCCTCAATCTCTTCGAGCGTCTTGCCCTTGGTCTCGGGGAACAGGAATGCCGTGGTCAGGAAGTAGACGACGGTGAAGCCTGCGAATAGGAAGAACATCGACGAGTAGCCATGCTTGCTGACGAAGGGCAGGAAGATCGCCGCCAGCGTCGCGGATACAAGCTGGTTGATGACGAGGGCAAAGCTCATGCCATTGGAGCGGATGCGGGTGGGCATCAGTTCTGACAGTGCGAGCCAGACGCAGACGCCGGGCCCAATGGCGTAGAACGCCATAAACGCATATAGGCAGAAGGCAACGAGCCATCCATGGCTGGCGTCAGGCACTGCGCCGAGAACGGCTCTCTCGATCTTCAAAGGCGCGGTTTGAGCGGCGTCGAAATTGGCGAAGGGGTTCTGGAAGAAGGCCTGAACGCGATTGGCTGGAATGGAGGCTGTCGCGCGTGATGGTGAGCGGGACCGATGCTTCATCGTCGGATCGGACATAGCTGGTGGTGCCGGTGAAGTCCCCATAGGAGTAGATGATGGCGAAGGACGCGCGGTCGGGTCGGATTGTCGCCGCCGAGGTCTCCTTGTGCCGCGAGCAGTTGCGCTGCCTTCGGCCTTGTCGAAGTGATAGTTAAGTTCCTGGCCCGGACCGACCAGCGCCTGAATCTGGCGGCCGCAATCGATGCTCTGGCTTTTCAGTGCGCAGGAAGATGGTTCCGACGGTGACCATGGAGAGGATGATGCCGCTGGTGCCGAGGATGAAGAGGAACTTGCGGCCTTTGCGGTCGACGAGCATCATGCCGATGGCGGTAAAGCTGAAGTTGAAGGCCGTAAAGAGCACGTAGCCCCAGTGCGCCTGCAGATCGCGAGGCCGCTTTGCAGAAGGATATCCAGTATTGAAGCCGATGACGGAATTGATGCCGGTGGCGGTGTTGCAGGCGAGGATGACGCAGGCGAGCAGGAAAGGGATTACATATTTACGGCGAAGAAGTGAGTCGCTAACTCTCGCTGCCGGTAGTTTGCGCCGGCTTGGAGGCGGTTGCCATTTCCTGCAACTCAATGGTTGCCTGTTCGGGCGAGCGGGAGCGGAGGAGAGCAGCGCGGGCCTGATCCGGCTTCTGGCGACGTAAAGCCAGCGCGGCGACTCGGTGACCATGAAGGCTGCCGATGACGAACAGCACGCCGGGAGGCAACGAGACCCAGAAGATGCTGCGCCAGGCGACGTTCTTTGAAGGCCAGGAGCGATGCGGGGTCGGCTGAGGCGCGCAACAGCATCGACGCGATAGCTGAAGTAGATGCCGACCAGGGCGGCGGCAACGATTCCGAAGGTGAGCAGCCACTGGAAGACGCCGGTGCCTTTGCCGCGTGTGGAGGCGGAGAGGCATTCGGCGAGATAGAGGGGCACGACGATGCCGATGAATCCGCCGCTCATGCCCTGCAGCAGACGGCCGAAGAACAGGGGCGCATATCCATGCGAGAGCGCAATGACGGGAATGCTGATGATGAAGGCCACGCCGCTGAGGATCATGAGCGGCTTACGTCCCATCCAATCGGCGAGTATGCCTGCGAACAGCGTGGAGAAGACGCTGCCAAGCAGTACGGCGGCCACGATGATGGAGAGTTGCGATGGCGATCAGCTTCGAAGTCGCTTCGAGGTATGGCAGTGCGCCGCCGATGATGCCGACGTCGATTCCGTAGAGCAGACCGCCGAGTCCGGCGACGAGCAGCAGGAACAGGTTGTAGCGCTGGCGGGTGCGATCGTTGGACGATGCGGGCGAATCGATAGAATTGCTGGCTGTCATGAATGTGCCTTCATTGTATTTGCTACTTGAGGGACGATCGGATCGCCAGATTCACAATCACCATGAGAACGGCGGAGGCGGGAAAGAGAAGCAACGCTTTCTTGAGCCGCTTCGCGTCGCCGCCGGCGATGGCGCCGATGATCCAGGAACTGACGGCGAGGCCGACCCATCCGCAGGTGATAACGAAACCGAGAGCGGTGCCGGTCATGCGCGGGAAGGCAGCGCCGGTGATTGCGAGCGTGGTGGGAAAGACGGGCGCCATCGACAAGCTGGCGATGAAGACGAGGGCGAAGGCCGGACCGGGCTTGTTGGTTTGCAGCATCAGAAATGTTGTGATGGCCATGGCGATGGATGCGCCTAGCGTGACGTCGATGGCGGGAGCGTGCGCGAGGATTGGTGAAACAGCGACGCGGCCGATGAGCAGGCCGAGCGCGAATCCGAGCGAAAGGATATTCAGTGCGCGCGACTCGGGGATGCCCTGCGCGATGAGGTGACGCGGGAGCCAGTTCCAGACGCCGACTTCGCAGGTGATGTAGAGGAAGAGGAAAAGACCGAGCATGAAGAGGAGTGGACGGCCGAGGATGGGTCCGACGTCGGCGAGAAGAAATTGCGCGTTGCCGCTGGGGGCAGGCATCTTCGAGACGGCCTGCACGATGAGCGCGACAACGGTGAGCGAGGCGATGGTGTAGCACAGACGCGAAGTGTTCTTCTTGAAAACATTGGCGGCGATGAAGGGAGTCGCGAGGCCGCCGAGACCGAAGAAGAGGTTGACGAGGTTGAGGGCGATGGCGCTGTGCTGGCCACTGACGCTGTTGGCGAGCGCGTTGGCGCCCGTGACGACGATGCCGCCACCCATGCCGAGGAGAAACAGCAGGAGCAGGATCGGGCGGAATCCCGTGGAGCGCGGGAGAAGGAACAGTGCAACGGCGATACACGACAGACCAAGAATGAGACCGATCTTGTCGCCCTGGGTATCGAGCAGCGGCCCTACGCCGAGCGAGGCGATGATGAGGCCGAGCGCCTGCACGAAGGCGATCGTGCCATTCTGCGTAGGCGTGAGGTGAAAGCGCTCAGAAAGCTCGGGCAGAATGGTGCCGAGCATGGCGGCGATCATTCCGTAGACGAAGATGGCCAGAATGGCGGCAAAGATGAGCACGGTGCCGGGACCCTTTCAATATCGTAGGCAAGGATACGGCATGGGACCCGGTGGCCTGCGAAAAAAGGGCTGGGACGGCGAGTGCTGAAAAAGCGCGATTCGTTGGGCGGCTTAGTCCCGGCGCAGGATGAGGAAGACGCTGATGAGAACGAGGGCTGTTCCGGCGAGGATGCGAGTGGTGATAACTTCGCCTGCCATGAAGTAGCCGAGAGCCACGGCAACGATGGGATTGACGTACGCGTGGCTGGAAACGCGTGTGGCGGGCATGTGCGCAAGCAGCCATACAAATGCGGTGAAGGCCAGCAACGACCCGAAGACGATGAGATAGAGCAGTGCTCCCACGGCGCGCAGAGAGATGTGCGGGAAGGGGTGCATTTCGCCGAAGCTGGCGGAGAGCGCGAGCAGCATGGCGCCGCCCAGCATCATGGCTGCGCCTGCCGTGATGGGGCGGGATCTGGGCAGGTTCATGGAGCGGGTGAGCACGGAGCCGAGCGACCATGTTGTGGCGCCGGCCAGAACAGCGAGGCAGGGCACGATGGCGAGATGCTGCTTGCCGCCGGGGATGAGAAGAACTGCGACTCCGACAAAGCCGAGGATGGTGGCGATGGCCAGCATGGGGCGCATGCGCTGCTGGCGGAGAATGAGCATCTCCAGGATCAGCGTGAGGATGGGCAGAGTCGCGGCGAGGACGGAGACGACGCCGGAGGGAACGTATTTCTCTGCCCAGAAGAGAGGGCCGTATTCCGCGACAAACATGAGGAGCGCCATGATGGTGAGGCTTCGCCACTGGATTGCGGTGGGGGCCGTTTTGCCTTTGGCGCGCATGAAGGCATAAAGCAGGATGCCGGCGGTGAAGAAGCGGGCTCCTGCGGCGAAGAGCGGGGGCAGTTCTTCGACGGCGATGCGGATGGCGAGGAACGTGGTGCCCCAGAGGATATATATGGCGAAAAAAGAGAGGAACAGGCGAATCCGGTAGGATTCTGATCCTTTCTCTTCGGGCGCGAATGGTAACCATTGAATAAGCCATAGAGAGTTACCATGTTTACATCTTTCGGATAACCTGTCAAGATTGTTTTAGAGGTTATTTGTGGCGAACGGTTCTGCAAATGGGGCAAGTACTCGAAAGGAAAGAAAACCTTTCGAGCTTATAGCCGGCAATGCTGCGCTCGACCTGGTGAATACGCTGGACTGGCGGTTTCGCGAGGAGCCGCCGCCGGAAGAGCTGTTGAATGACTACGAGGATCTTGGGCACTTTATGGAGCAGTCCGGCTTCATAAGTGATGCACTTGCACGGCGGCTGATTCGAAATGTGAGTGAGGCCAAGGCGGCGCAGGTCATCGATGCGGTTCGGGAGTTGCGCGAGGCGGCGGCCCGGGTTCTATACGCATTTTTAGAAGGCGATAACCCTCAGGCATCGTCAATCAAGCTATTGGAACGCTATTTTAGGGAAGCCTGGGAATCGCAGCATTTGTTATGGGATGGCGGAAAACTTGCGTGGGAGTTGGCGCAGTCCCCCGCCCTGCCGGAGCTGCCGCTATGGATGCTTTCTCTGAGCGTTGCGGAGTTGATGACTTCTGACGAAATGCACAAGCTGCGGGAATGCGGAAATGCAGAATGCCGGTGGCTTTTTCTGGATACGAGCAAGAACCATACGCGTCGATGGTGCGATATGAAGATCTGCGGGAATCGGATGAAGGCGAGGAGATTCAAGGCTCAGCACCGGGGCTGAACTTTCCGGTAGGAAATGACCTCCCTTGGGGTTTCCTTCCTGTTTGGCCTTGATTGGACCAGAACCGATAAGTCGGGCCAAGTCGCACGCGGCCTCATGCATTATTCAGGCTGCACGCGCCAACTCTGCAGTCACCTACTCGCGGGTGGAACCTTTGCAGAGGCAGGGTCTTTTTTGCGAAGCTCGAGGGCATTCCAGAGCGGTCGAACGCTGGCTAGGATAAAAATGGCCGAGACGGCGAAGAGTCCCCAACTTTGATCCTGATACCCAACGGAAATAAAAGCACTGCCGAAGATTAGCAGGAAGATCCCAACAATACAGCTCCAATACGCCAGATTAGAGGAGCATTTGGTGGAGGATTCCACAATGGGTCATAGTCACTGTTGATTTTCAAAAGCTTCCGCGCAAGAGTTGCAGTTCTTTGCTGCACATGAAACTTGCGAATCTCTCTCGCGCTATCCCGATCTTTCATTTCGCTTCCATGCCCGCGATCTTGTCCCCTCGCCATCAGCCACTTCCGCCCCGTTTGCTAGATGAACGCAATAAGATCATATTGCCTGCCGGACATTGGACGGTCACGGGCAATGATCGGATCCCTTCCGCGAATAATCTTCGGCAGTTGGCGAGTGCGTTGGTAAGATTCGCGAGAAGTTGTTTTCGGACGCATGCTTCAAAAGCAAGGATGAGTCATGGATAAATTTCTGAAGTTGGAGCACCGCCATACGGGAGAAATTTTGCGGATGCGCCGCGTTCGCGACGATCAGGGACAAATTATGCTGACCCTGGATGGCTCCTTGCCGCCAGGATCGAGCGGCCCACCTCTACATCTGCATTTCAATGAACGCGAAGAGATCATCGTGAAGGCGGGAACACTCGGTGCTCAAATCGGGACGGATCGTGTCGTCGTGCAAGCCGGGGGGACTGCAGTCTTACCCGCCGGCGTTCGACATCGATGGTGGAATGCCGGTGACGATCTGTTGGAGAATAGCGGCTATGCCGTGCCGGTAGTGGACTTGGATCGATTCCTACAGGCACTGTTTGCTGTTCTGAACGCCAGCCCCAACGGCCGGCCCTCTATCTTCTATTTAGCGCACGTGCTCTGGCGTCATCGCAACACGCAACTAGTTGCAGTTCCGCCCCGACCAGTTCAAAACATCTTCTTCCCTATTCTGCTGTTGATTGGCAACATCCTGGGCAAGTATCGCGGATCGAGTTGGCCTGGTTCGCCCGAGTCGTGCCCTGGGGCGCCGTTAGTAAACGCTGACGCCTAGAGGGTTCTCTCTTCTCAGCCTCGTCAGTTTCCGAATCGCAGGGGACTTCAACCGCGACGCTGGTCGAGGAACGGCGAGTTTTGTTTGCTGGCGGAAGTGTTGCAGAGTGCCCAGCATGCAAGCTCACGGTGCTCCATTAGACTGATAGCGATGATTCTGTTTGAGCGCAAGGGTTGGGCCGGGCTCGCGGTGGGGCTGTGCGTGTTGTTGCCGGGATGCGGAACGCCGGGGGCGCCGCAGCCGCCGTCGCTTAATTTGCCGGCACCGGTGGAAGACCTTTCAGCGATACGCACGGGCGACCAGGTTGCGCTGACGTGGACGATGCCGAGGCGCAACACGGACAAGACTCTACTGAAGCAGGAGTGACAGTACGCATCTGCAGGCGCGAAGGAACGGGAGCGTGCGTCCAGATGGGCGCAGACTTGAACATCGAGCCGGGCAAAGAAGGGAGTTATACGGATACCCTGCCGGGGCCGCTGGCGGCGGTGCGGCGCGGCCGGTCAGTTATTGTGTGGAGTTGCAGAACAAGAAGGGGCGGTCGGCGGGTCATCGAATGCGGCGACGGTGCTGGCGGGCCAAGCTCCGCGCCCTGTTGAAGGACTGAAGGCAGAGATGCGCAAGCAGGGCGTGGTGCTGAGCTGGACCGCGGATGGCGAAACAGCGCCGGTAAGGCTGCAGCGGAAATTGCTGACTCCGCCGGCGGCAAAAAAGAAGGCACCGCTGGCTCCAGCGCCGGAGCCGATGAATGAGACGTCTGCTGGTGGAACCAAGGCGCGGCGACAAGGCCGGGCGATGGATGCGACCGTGCGCATGGGCGAAACCTACGAGTACAGGGCGCAGCGCGTGAGCCGCGTGGATTGTGGATGGTAAGATCTGGAATTGGCCGGGGAGCTTTCCGCGCCGATTGACGTCGATGTGAAAGATGTATTTCCGCCGGAGGCTCCCACGGGACTAGCGGCGGTGGCAACGGCGGGCGAGAATGGTGCGGGACCGGCGATCGATTTAAGCTGGCAGGCAGAGCTTGATCCGGGACTGGCGGGCTATGTTGTTTATCGGCGTGAGGGCGATGAAGCGTGGCATCGGATTTCTCCGGCTACTCCGTCGATTGCTCCGGCGTTTCATGATGGCAGTGTTGAAGCGGGACACACGTATCGTTATGGCGTGAGCGCGCTGGACAAGAACGGCCGCGAAAGCGCGCGTTCGAGCAGAGGCCGAAGAAACGGTGCCGCAACCTTGATGGCGCAAGGAGACAGGGATGAAGTATTGCCGTTTTCGATTTGAGAATCAGGTCATGTACGGGTTCGTGGAGGAGCGCGGCGGCGAGCCATGGATCGTGGATCTTGCACCGACGCCGGAGGAGGATCTGGCGCTTCACCTGGCCCATGCACGGGCGTTGGCGTCCAGGGAGTTGGTGACCGATGCTTCGGGATTCGATTTTGAACCCTTGTCGCTGAACGATGCCGATCTGCTGCCGCCAGTGACGCCGTCGAAGGTTGTCTGCGTAGGACGGAACTATCGCGATCATGCGAAGGAATTGGGGAATGAAGTGCCGACGGAGCCGCTGCTGTTCTTCAAGCCGCCGTCTTCATTGCTGGCGCACAAAGGGACGGTGCTGATGCCGCCGCAATCGGAGCGGGTGGACTTTGAAGGCGAGCTTGCGCTGGTGATCGGGAAGCGAGCAAGCAGGCTGCGGGCCGATGCCGATTGGCGAAGCTATGTGCGCGGATACACGATTGCGAACGATGTGACGGCTCGGGATTTGCAGAAGAAGGATGGGCAATGGACGCGCGCGAAAGGTTTTGATACTTTCTGCGCGGTGGGGCCGGTGGTGGCGAGCGAAGTGGATCCGGAAAAGGGGCTGACGGTCGAGACGCGTGTGAACGGCGAGTTGAAGCAGCACGGGTCGACACTGGACTTTATTTTTCCGATACCGGAACTGCTGAGCTATATCACGGCGGCAATTACGCTTGAGCCGGGGGATCTGCTGTTGACGGGAACGCCCGCAGGGGTTGGGCCCTTGAAAGCGGGGGATCAGGTGGATGTGGAGATCTCCGGGATTGGTGTGCTATCGAACATATTCCAGCCAATATGAGGAAGGGATTACGTGATTCTTTTCAGGCCTTATCGCGATTTGCATCGAGTCCCAGGCTTGTAAGTTCATTGGGACTTGCGCCTGGGCTAACGAGGGAATCGGAATCCTGGCCTCCGTTCGACTTCGGATTGAAATGCACAATCCTGATGCAAATGCCAAGGGAAGCAAAGCTGAAGAGTGAGGCCATTGCCAGAATAATGACTCTTGGCCAATGGCGGAGTGTGTCGCGGTAATAAAGGCTAGCTCCGGTCCCGAGATCATCAATTTGGACGACTGGATGTGCTACGACGATCTTGTTGTTTCCGATGTCCGCTTCTTCTGTTCGCCCCAGATAAATAATGGACAATGCTGCGGGGCCACGACTCAATGCGCGAGAAGCAGAATGATTGAGCTCTAACCGAGGTGCATCGTTTGAGCAATTGTTTGCACAAGCGATGAGTCCTGTGTAAGAACTCTTGCCGGAGTGATAGGTGTAGCTGTGGATGGGCCAGGTCCATCCTCTTACGAGAAGATGCGGCTCATCCGCATCAGGGCAATAGGCATTGTAAGAGGAGATGACGCAGAAAATCCCCAGCGCGAGAGCCAAGCCGTATGGCCTGCTTATCTTCTCTGGCCGTTGCGTTGCGGTGTAGACCAAAAAGAGGAAGCTCAGTGCAACGGTGGCAATCAACAGGAATACTGTGCCGCCGTCAAGATCGCTTAGGAAGTCCATTGGCTGCTATCTTACCCATCCATTCACGGAAAATTCGCAAAGTATAGTGCAAAGATCTCAATTCAGAAAAAAGGACCATTAGATTCGTTCGCTGGGAGCGAAACGTTGGAGGCTGCAGGAGCATCCTAAAGAGCGGTACACTGGAGGCGGGCGCACGAATGCGCTGGGGCCCCTTCCCCAGGAGGAAAAATGGCACAGAATCTGCTTGAACAACTGCGCACGTACACTACCGTTGTTGCTGACACCGGCGATATTGAAGCAATGGAGAAGTTTCGTCCAACCGATGCCACTACAAATCCTTCGCTGATTACCTCGGCGGCGCAAATGCCGCAGTATCAGCCGATCGTCGATAGCGTCATCATGGACGCGAAGAAAGAGCTAGGAGACAGCGCGAGCGACAAGGATGTTGCCAACCTGGCATTCCAGGGACTGGCCATTGCGTTCGGCAAGAAGATCCTGGCGATTGTGCCGGGCCGCGTCTCAACGGAGGTCGATGCCCGACTCTCGTACGACACGGAAGCCACGATCGCGCAGGCGCGCAGCATTATTGCGCAGTACGATAAGGCCAAGATCGGCCGAGATCATGTACTGATCAAGATTGCATCGACTTGGGAAGGCATTCGGGCGGCGGAGGTGCTGGAGAAGGAAGGCATCCACTGCAACCTGACGCTGCTGTTTGGTATTCACCAGGCCGTGGCCGCCGCCGAAGCGGGCGTAACGCTGGTGTCGCCGTTTGTGGGCCGCATTCTGGATTGGTACAAGAAGGATACGGGCAAGGACTTCCAGGGCGCCGATGATCCGGGCGTGCAATCGGTAACGAAGATTTACAACTACTATAAGAAATTCGGCTACAAGACGCAGGTGATGGGCGCGAGCTTCCGCAATATCGGCGAGATCAAGGAGCTGGCGGGTTGCGACCTGCTGACCATTTCGCCGCAGCTGCTAGCCGAGTTGGAAAAGACCGAGGGCGATTTGCCACGCAAACTCGATCCGGCAAACGCGAAGCAATGCAGATCGAGCGCATCGTGGTTGACAAGGCTGCGTTCAAGAAGATGCATGCGGAGGACCGCATGGCGACCGACAAGCTGAAAGAAGGCATCGAGGGCTTTTCGGCCGCTCTGGTGAACCTGGAGAAGCTGCTGGCGAAGCGGCTGGCGGAGCTGGAATCCAGGACGCCTGCTTCGGTTTGAGCGAATTGGGGTAGAGATGCAAGAGGGCGGCCTTCGGGCTGCCCTTTTTGCTGGCGTGGGTTCCCTGCTCAAACACATTCCACCGCTTTAAGCTGTTCCGGGGCTGCTTCGGCGTTGTATCTGGTACCTTGATTTGGAATAATCGGGTGCGCATTGAAGGAAACCACGAGCATGACCTCGAGCGATCTGGTTGATCGGCTGGCAGAGCACAAGACGCTGGGAACGGCACCTCGAAAAGAACTCGCGTGGCTGGCAGCGCACGGGACTCTCCGGAATCTCGAAGCGGGTGAGGTGCTGTCGCATAAAGGCATGCAGGTTGAGGGGCTCTATGTTGTGCTGTCGGGGCATGTGTCGCTGTCGGTCGACCGAGGCTCAGGCCTGCAGAAGATGATTGAATGGCGAGCGGGAGATGTGTCAGGAGTGCTGCCTTACTCGCGGATGGTGAACCCGCCAGGAGACGCAGTCGCGCAGGAGCCCACGGAGATTCTGGCGATCGACCGCGGGCATCTTCGCGCGCTGACGCACGAATGCTTTGAGATCACGTCGATCCTGGTGTGCACGATGCTCGATCGCGCGCGGCTGTTCACCTCAAGCGACCTTCTGAACGAGAAGATGATCTCGCTGGGAAAGCTTTCGGCGGGCCTCGCGCACGAACTGAATAATCCAGCGTCGGCGATTGAACGCAGTGCCGCGCTGCTGGAGGACCGGCTTGAAGATACCGAGAGGGCAACGCGCGCGCTTAGCGCTGCGAAGCTGAGCGATGCTCAACTGGCGGCCGTGGATGCGATTCTTGCGTCATGCATGGCCACGCAGACGCAGACGGCGCGGACCTGCCTGGAGCAGTCGGATCGCGAAGAGGCCATCGGCGATTGGCTTGTCCGCCACAAGCTGGACGCAACGAATGCGCCGATGCTGGCCGACACAGAAGTAAGCTTCGATGCACTCGATCAGCTCGCAGCCGTGGTGTCGGGATCCGCGTTGAATGCGGTGCTGCGGTGGGCCGCCGCTGGTTGCGCCGCTCGCCGGTTGGCTTCTGGAATTCAGGGCGCAGCGATGCGCATCTCCGGCCTGGTGATGGCGATCAAGGGGTTCACAAACATGGACCAGGCGATGGTGGCGCAGGCTGTAGACCTGGAGCCCAGCCTGGTCAACACGGTCGCAGTGCTGCAGTCGAAGGCGCGGGAGAAATCGGTTGAAGTGGCCGTCGAATTTGAAGCCAATCTGCCACGGGTGCTCGGCTTTGCTGCGGAACTAAACCAGATATGGGGAAACCTGATAGAAAACGCATTGGATGCTGTGGCCCTGGGAGGACGCGTAGATGTGTACGCGTGTAGCGAAGGTCAACGCGTAGTTGTCAGCATTGTCGATGATGGGCCGGGTATTCCTCCGCAGAACCTGGTCCGGATCTTCGATCCGTTTTTTACGACCAAGCCGATGGGACAGGGAACGGGTCTCGGGCTTGATATTGTGCGCCGGCTGGTCCGGCACAACGACGGGACAATTGAGGTGGAGTCAAGGAGCGGCCATACAGAGTTTCGCGTTGCGCTTCCGACAGCGGAGAAAATTGGTGCAGCTTCGGGCTGAGGAGACCCCTAGACTTATCGGCTCGGGATAAGCCAGCTCGATCAACGGCGATATCGCAGATGATTCATCAGTCGTGGGCCGGGACGGCTCCGGATTTTGGCGAGTTATTGGCTTGGTTACTAATGGATAGATCACGGCCAGTGAAGTGATTTACCTCACATTCCCGGTGCTACAATTCCGCTAAAGTTCTTTTCAAGCAAGAAAATCCAGCGATGGCCGGGAGGGCTTCCGGACTGCGCACGTTGCATCCGGGCCATATTGTTTCCAGCTTCGCGTTACCGTGGGGACCCGCATGCAGGTGCAATCTCATCCGCTCGAACCGTTCTTTCAGCAGGCAGTTAAGAATAGTTATGAAGGCCGGCTTGGGTTGGGTCCGGAGATCACGAGTTACGTGTCTCGGATGCTTTGCGAGTTCACCGAGGCAGACAACCTCTTGCGGCTGCGCGACTCAAAGGGGCGGCCGATCGAGAAGCTTGGAGAGATGGTGCGCGCCTCTGACCCGATCCACGGCACGGCCCGATCGTTCATTGCCGAGCGATCAATCAGAAAGTACATCGGCGACTACACACTTTTTCTTGCCGGGATGTGTCCTGAGGCAATCGAATCTGATCCGGACGGCAGTTCTCAAAAGCCGACCTTGGCCGAGTTGATTCGCGTGGGCAAAGAGAGCTACTACATCGTCAGCCAGTTCAACGTATTTGAGTATGAGAAAGAAGCTGCGTTGTACGGGCAACTTTCGAATTCGTTTGAGCATTGCATTCTCGGTCTCGCCATAGCCCGCAGGGATCTGTGGCGAACGATAAATCCGCCAGCACCTGTACATTAGCCATACTTTTAGAACCAAGCAGTCCTATAGTGGTCTGGTGGCTCGAGCCCCAGGGACAGGCACATTGTCCCTGGGGTAACCGATCTGTGTAACCATACCTTGCAATTGACATTCCACTCTGCCAACAAACTTGTGCCTCCCTCTTTAGTCGCAGCAACATTTCAGCTAATCTCGGTGTCAACACTATGTAAATCGGGTGGTGGCTGGTTTCTCCGGCTGCACGTTGACCGCGACTGGCCATTGCACAACAAGCAGTGCCGATTGCGCGCGAGTGCTTACAGGAGGGGTTGTATGCAAAGCCAAGGTCATCCGCTTGAGCTGTTTTTTCAGCAGGTTGTTCGCAACAGCTACGAAGGCAAATTGGGATTGCACGATCCTGACGTGACGGGATACGTGGCACATCTGCTCTGCGAATTCTCAGAGACCGACAGGCTCTACCAGGTGCGCGATGCCGAGGGGCATCCGATTGAAGAGCTGGAGACGATGATTCTGGCGGCCGATCCTGTGAATGGCACCGCGACCTCGTTTGACGCGGAGCGCGCCATGCGCAAATACATCGGCGATTATGCATTGTTTGTGGGCGGGATGTATCCGGAGGCGAATGTTCCGGGCACGCGGCGCCGTGTGCCGCATCCGAGTTTGTCTGAGTTGATCCACGCAGGCAAAGAGAGCTACTTCATCGTGAGCCAGTTCAACATGTTCGAGTACGAGAAGGAGGCGCCTTTGTTCGCGCGTCTGTCGGACGGATTCGAGCGGTGCATTCTGGGGCTGTCGCTGGTGCGCGAGGAACTGAGAAAGCGGAAGGCGCTGCCGGCTCCAGAGATGAACTAAAAGCAGGGACAAAGGGAAAGAGCGACAAGGGGACAAGGAAGCCTGACAAGTGAATGAGATGCCCCGCGGGGCTATAGACCGCGGGGCATTGTTTTTTGTAGGGTTACTCGGACCAGACGGCTAGCACGTTGCCCTGGCCGTCGGAGAAGTGGAAGCGCTTTCCGCCGGGAAAGTCGAAGGTGGGGACGGTGATGGACCCGCCGGCGGCGATGATGGCGTCCTGCGTGGCTTTCAGATCCTGCGAGTAGAGGACGATGAGCGGCTGGGTGTCGCGGGGAGATTGCTGTGGGTCGCCTTTGCGGAATCCGCCATCGATGCCAGCGTGGTCCCGGTCGAAGGCGATGTAGTCAGGCCCGTAGTCCTGGAAATTCCAGCTGAAGGCTTTCTCGTAGAACGCCTTGGTTTTCGCGATGTCGGTCGTGGTGAATTCGATGTAATTGATGGCGTGGTGCTGGGCGGGTTCGCTCATGCGTCTCTCCTCATGCGTTGGGATGCGTGGAGTCGAGGGAAAGGTGACGCGAATGCTACGCGCAGGCGCACCTTTCCCAGGTGCTCTGATACGCCTCCATCCACAATCCCTCAGGCGGGAGAGTGCAGGTAGAGCCCGCTGGCTTGCGCTGCGGCGCGGACTGCCGAGGTACGAGGAGAAGGTAGCACAGACGAAAGTTACATTGCAATCGGATCTAAGGGAATGCTTCCATGGGTTTACAGCAGCTCAATTGACCTTCAGTCAAAACTGTTTTCACGCTGCGTTGTGGAGCCGAGGAGATCAACATGAGGACTTTGCGGACGTGGTCCATTGCAATCACCCTGATGGCCTGTACAGTTCTGAACGGGACGGCAAAGTCAGCGCCAGCAGCGCCTGGTTACGAAGGGTACAACCGAGGCAGCAAGGTAACGATTCCCGTGACAACTCCGTTCACCGTGAAGTTGGATCAGGCGGTCAGCGCAAAGACTGCTGAGAGCGGCGGAGGCTTTACGGTTACATTCAGTGAGCCGGTAAGGGTGGACGGAATGGTCGTGATACCCGCGGGCGCATCGGGCGCCGGATTGGTGAACAGGGACTCGCAAAACGGCGCAGAGATGGAATTGAACTCCGTGTTCGTGAATGGCAGATCGTACCGCGTGACCACGTTGCCAATCACTTTCAATCAGAAGAGCACTCTCCGTGCGGGAACGAAATTCACGTTCGATCTCATGCTCTCGCTGAACGTTGTTGAGTGCTAGATCCACGCCTAAGAGTCTTTGCGAGGGTTCCATCAACCTATTTCGAACCTCTTACAAAATGTAGCGGCTTAGATCGTTGTCTTTGACCACCGCAGCGACCATCTGCCGGACATATTCGGACGAGATGGTGAAGACCTTTTCCGGGCCGGAAGCAGTGGTGCGCTCGTGATAAGGAAGCGGAGCGATGGCTTCGTTGGCACCATCCTTGGTGAGGGCCGCGGCCTGCTCGGGAGTGCCGGCATTGCGCGCAACGTCGGGCGCGAGAAAGCTGACGTCTTCGAGCACGCGCTCCATGATGGTGTGCAGTCGGCGGGCGCCGATGTTTTCAGTCTGCTCGTTCACCTTGAAGGCGAATTCCGCCATCTCGCGCAAGGCTTCGGGCTCAAACTCGAGGCGAACGCCTTCGGTCTCAAGCAGAGCGGAGTACTGCTTGGTGAGCGACGATTTCGGCTCGGTGAGAATGCGGAGAAAATCCTCGGCAGTGAGCGACTTGAGCTCGACGCGAATGGGGAAGCGCCCCTGCAGTTCTGGAATAAGGTCGCTGGGCTTGGAGACGTGGAATGCGCCGGCGGCGATAAACAGGATGTGATCGGTGCGCACCATGCCATAGCGCGTGTTGACTGTTGTGCCTTCGACAATGGGAAGAATGTCGCGCTGGACGCCTTCGCGCGAGACGTCGGGACCGTGCGAGCCTTCTCGTCCGGCGATCTTGTCGATCTCATCTAAAAAGACGATGCCGTTGGATTCAACGCGCTCAACAGCGACGCGATTGACCTGGTCCATGTCGATGAGGCGGCCTTCTTCTTCCTGCACAAGGTAATCGAAGGCATCGGCGACTTTCATTTTGCGCTTCTTTGAGCCGCCGCCAAAGATGTTGGGCAGCATGTCCTTGAGGTTCATCTCCATGTCTTCAAGGTTCTGATTGGAAATGATGCCGAACTGCGGCGAATTCCGCTCGCGAACGTCGAGTTCCACGGTGCGGTCGTCGAGCTTGCCCTCGCGGAATTGCTGGCGCAGCTTTTCGCGGGAACGCTGATAGCTATCGGAACCGGGAAGTGTGAGCTGGCCTTCCTGCGCGGGCGGTGTCGCCGGAGGCGGAGGCAGAAGGATGTCGAGAAGACGCTCTTCTGCATTCATCTCAGCCTTGTCTTCGACTTCTTCAAGGCGCTCTTCGCGCACCATGTCGATGGCGATTTCGACGAGATCGCGAATCATGGACTCGACATCGCGGCCAACGTAGCCGACCTCGGTGAATTTCGAAGCCTCCACTTTGAGAAACGGCGAATTGGTGAGCTTGGCGAGGCGACGTGCGATTTCAGTTTTGCCGACGCCGGTGGGCCCAATCATGATGATGTTCTTGGGCATGATGTCATCGGCGATGTCAGGCGGAAGCTTCTGGCGGCGCTGGCGATTGCGCAGAGCGATGGCGACGGCGCGCTTGGCCGGGCGTTGACCGACGACGTGCTTGTCGAGCTCGGCGACGATTTCGCGCGGGGTCAGCTCGTCCAGCGAGAGATCCTGTTCTTCGGCGGATGCGGGAAGGTAGATGGCCATGGTTGGGCGCCTAGCCCTTCAACTCCTCGAACGTGATCCTGTCGTTGGTGTAGATGCAGATGTCGGAGGCAATCTTCATGGCCTTGGCGGCAATCTCGTGGGCATCGAGTTCGGTGTTCTCCATCAGCGCGCGCGCGGCGGCGGTGGCATAGCTTCCGCCGGAGCCGATGGCGGCAATGGGCTCGTCGGGATCGATGACATCGCCAGAGCCGGAGATGAGGAACGTCTGGCCTTTGTCGGCGACGACCAGCAAAGCTTCAAGGTTGCGCAGCATCTTATCGGTGCGCCAGTCTTTGGCAAGCTCGACGGCCGCGCGATGGATATTGCCTGCGTACTGTTCGAGCTTGGTTTCAAAGCGCGTAAACAGGTTGAAGGCGTCGGCGGTCGATCCTGCGAAGCCCGCAAGAATCTTGTCCTGGTAAAGGCGGCGAATCTTTTTGGCGGAGTGCTTGAGGACGTGGTCGGCCATCGTGACCTGCCCGTCGGCGGCCATCACCACCACGCCGTTGCGCCGCACGCAGATGACAGTGGTGGAGCGGATGCGGGGCCGGTTGGCGGCGACGGATTTCTGGATCTTGCTCAAAGACAAATCCTCACAAAAACAAGACTCCCGGCAGGCCGAGGCCGCCGGAAGCGCAGTATTCAGTATAGGACATCGAGTCTGAAACCCACTCCTCGCGCATCCAGCCGCGATGAATGCGGCAAAAACTGCGGAGCTCTATCGCTGCCAGACTACCCTTCCGGAGCGCACGACGGCATGCACACGGGAGAAGTTGGTGAGGTCTGCTGCGGGGTCGGCATCGAGGATGGTGAGATCGGCGAGCTTGCCGGGCGTTACGGTCCCTTTGCTGTCGGAGACGCCCATGCGGGCGGCGGGATTTGTCGTGAGCATGCCGAGCACGGTCTTCCAGTCGAGACCGCTCTTGCCGAGCTCCACGAATTCTCCTTCGGTAGTGTAGTCGGTCATGTAGCCGACGTCGGTTCCGAAGAGCAGCGTGCCGCCGAGCTGATGAAACTGCTGCACCTCGGCGCAGATCGGATCCATGTAATGCGGATCGGTGGTAACGGTGGTGGTAAACATTTTGAGCGTGGGGATCATGGCCATGTTTTTGCCGATAGCCGTGCTGAGGAGTTTTGCATCCACTCCGCGGGTATCGTCGGCGGCATGGGCCAGCACGTCGACGCCGCTGTTGATGGCGACCTCGACTCCTTCGAGATTGGAGGGGTGAGCGAAGACCAGCTTGCCGTTCAGGTGGCTTTCGGTAACTGCGGCCTTGGCGATGTTCAGCGGCATAGGTAGTACGTGCCCGCGCGCTACCCATGAGCCGGTGAAGAGCTTGGTGACGTCCGCGCCCGAAGCGAGGTTGCGGCGGACGATTCTGCGTCGCGTCCTGCGGCGTCTCGGGCTGCGGCAGCAACTTCACCATCCACCAGGGCATGGATTCGCGCAGGTAGAAGGGGCGCCGTGGGGCGGATAGAGCGCAGTTCCGGCTGTATAGATGTAGGGGCCGGTCAGTTCGCCTTTCTCAATGCGACGGCGGATGGAGAAGGTGTCGGCAGGATTGGAGCCGAGATCGATGACCGTGGTGAAGCCGCGGCTGAGGAACATGTCAGCAAGCTGCGGATTGAGCGTGGCGGCGGATTTCCAGTTGGCCATCGACCACTTGGGCTCGGTGAAGTGGACGTGGGTGTTCCAGAAGCCGGCGGTAACAACGCAATGGTCGCAAGGGATGATGGTGGCGTCGGCGGGAACGGCGACCTGACTGCCGACAGCCGCAATGAGGCCATCATGAATCAGGACCGTGCCGTCGTCGATGGGCGGAGCTGTGGGAGAGACGTAGATTTTGGCGTGTTCGATGGCGAGGGTGCCTTTGGCGAGCTCGGAGCGGGGGGTGCGACCCGTGGCGGGGATAGAACTCAATCAACCAGATCGCAGCACAGGCAACGACAAACAGAATTAATACAGCAGAAAAGAGACGAAACAGCCACCGACGCATAAGCTGGACCTCATCCGTTAAGAGATCATACGCAGCGTGTTTGCGGCGGGTTCACGCAGATCGCGGTTTGACGCGGCCAATCGCGCCAAACTAGCTTGGATGCAGGGGGTTGTGCGTTCTTGGCCCCTCCCGGAGGCGCAACGATGTCAAGGAACTTGCCGGGACGGCTTGCGGTAGCGGCTGTCTTCGCGGCTTTGTTTTCAGGATGCCTGGCCATCAAGGCACAGGATCTGAAAAGTTTCGAGCAGCGGATTACGACGAAAGTGCTGCCCAATGGACTGACGATTCTGATCTGTGAGAGGCCGGAAGCGCCGGTCTTCAGTTACACCACATTTGTGGATGCAGGCGACGTCGACGATCCCGCAGGCGAGAGCGGGCTGGCGCATATGTTTGAGCACCTGGCATTCAAAGGCACGAGCCAGATCGGCACTACGAACTATGCAGCGGAAAAGGTAGCCCTGGCAAATGTGGAAGCTGCCGATGACGCCATCGAAGCGGAGAAACGCAATCCCAAGGGAAGCAATCCCGAGAAGCTGAAAGAACTGGAAGCTGCATTCACCAAGGCGCAGGCGGCGGCGGAGAAATACGTGATCCCCAATCAGTTCACCGATGTGGCGGAACGCAACGGCGCGCATGGACTCAACGCCGAAACCGGACAGGATCAGACCATGTTTTTCTGGTCGATGCCGGAGAATCGGCTGGAGCTGTGGGCGTGGCTGGAGAGCAGCCGGCTGGCCGATACGGTTCCGCGCGAGTTCTACAAGGAGCGCTCGGTGGTGCTTGAAGAGCGGCGCATGCGCACCGATTCAAATCCGGAGGGCCGCCTCTTTGAACAGTTGGCGGCAACGGCATACGTGGCTCACAACTATGGACGCAGCGGCGTGGGCTGGCCGAGCGAGGTCAGCCAGATTACGGCATCGGAAGCGATGGCGTTCCACAAAAAGTACTACGTGGGTTCGAACATTGTGATCGCGGTGGTGGGCGATGTGAAGGCTGCCTCAGCGATGCCGATTCTGGAGAAATATTTCAGTAAAGTACCGGGTGGCCCGAAGCCGCTGGACATGACCACCGTCGAACCGAAGCAGTTCGCGGAGAAGTCTGTGATCATCCACGACCCGAGTCAGCCGATCTATCTTGAGTCGTATCATCGGCCGAGTTATCGCAGTCCCGACGATGCGGTGTATGACGCGATCAGCGATATTCTGTCGAACGGCCGGGTGTCGCGCCTCTATCGGAGTCTTGTGCGCGACCAGCAGATTGCGGCCGAGGCGGCGGGCTTCAGTAATTTTCCCGGCGACAAATATCCCAGTCTCTTCACATTCGGCGCGGTCCCTCTGCCGGGCCATACTGATGCGTGAGATGGCGAACGCAATCCACAAGGAGATTGAAAAGCTAAAGACGACCGATGTTACCGATGCTGAGCTTGCCATGTACAAGACGCGCGCGCGGGCGGATCTGCTGCGCGGACTTGCGGACAACCAGGGTCTTGCGAATGCACTAGCCGAATACCAGACGCGCTATGGCGACTGGCGCCAGCTTTTTCTGCAGCTTGACCGCGTAGACAAGGTGACGAAGGCGGATATCCGTCGCGTTGCCAACCAGGTGTTTGTTGCCTCGAACCGCACCTCGGCAGAGATCGAGACGCAGGCTGCGGCAGCGCCAGCGAAGAACGACGGAGGCACACAGTGAAGAACATTGGTCAGTGGTCAGTGACATTGTTCGGTTCGTTTTCTAGTACGCTTGGTCGCAGTTCTCGTTGTCGCGATTTCTTCTTCCACGTTGCGGTTTCTCGCCGCGCAACAGAGCAAACCCTGGGAAAAGATCCCCATCCCTCCGCTGCATGCTTTCAAGCCGCAGCAGCCGAAGCGAATCGAGCTCAAGAACGGCATTGTTCTTTTTCTGCAGGAGGATCATGAACTGCCATTTGTTTCAGGGTCCGTTCTGATTCCTGGCGGTTCGCGCGACGAGGATCCGGCAAAGTGCGGACTGATCGATCTCTACGGACAGACCTGGCGAACCAGCGGCACCGAAAAGATGAGCGGCGACGCGATGGACGATCTGCTGGAGTCGAAGGCAGCGCACATTGAAACCGGTGGAGATGACGACTCAACCGCGCTCTCATGGGACTCGCTGAAGGCGGATACGAACCAGGTGTACGACCTTGCGATGGACTTGTTGTTCCATCCAAAGTTCGACGAAAAAAAGCTGCAGCTGGCGAAGCAGCAGGATGCGACGGGGATCGTCCGGCGCAACGATGACGAGGGGCAGATCGCCGGGCGCGAAGCTGCCAAGCTGGTGTATGGAGCTGACAGCCCCTACGCGCGGCAACCGGAATTGTCGACCATCGCGAAAGTGACGGTGGCCGATCTGCAGGCATGGCACGACCACTCCATCGGTGGAAAGCTGATCATCAGCGTGAGCGGCGACTTCGACTCCGCCGCGATGGAAGCCAAGCTGCGGGCGACCTTCGAAGGCTTGCCGCAGGCGCGGCCCAACCCGGTGCGGCACGACGTGTTTCACGGGCCGACTCCGGGCGTCTATTTCATCAATAAGGAAGATGTGAACCAGTCGGATGTTGAGATTGTGGGACTGGGAATCGACCGGCACAATCCCGATGTGCCGAGCGTTGCGGTGATGAATGACGTGTTCGGCGGCGGATTTGCCAGCAGGCTCTTCCAGAAAGTGCGCACGCAGCTCGGCCTTGCGTACGAGGTTGGAGGAGGGCTGGCGTTCGGCTGGGATCATCCGGCTACGTTCCAGGCGGTGGTGCTGACGCAGAGCGCGACTACGGTTGATGCTATTCAGCAAACCTACAAGGTGCTGGACGGGTTGACGACGCAGCCGTTCACGGAGGAAGAGCTGAAGCGCGCCAAGGACAATATCCTGAATTCGTTCCTGTTCCGGTATGACACAAAGGATAAGGTGCTCGCGGAACGGGTGCGATTGGAATTTTACGGATATCCGGCGGACTATCTTGAGACTTACAAGGCTGCGCTGGAGAAAGTGACCGTCGCCGATCTCAATGCCGCAGCGAAGAAGTATATTCATCCCGACAAGTACGCTGTGTTGGTAGTGGGCAACGGTCCGGAGATCAAGCCGGGACTGGATGAACTGAAAATGGGCCCTGTGCACAAGATCGACATCACGATACCCGGCGCGCCTGGCAACAAGGGCGGCGGGACGGAAGGACAAGAGTGAGCAAGGAAGCGGGCAAGCAAAAACGGTCGACGCCGAAGTTGGCGGTCGTCATCATGGCCGCCGGAAAAGGCACGCGGCTCAAGTCGCGCCGACCGAAGGTGCTGCATGAAGTCGGCGGCAAGCCGCTGCTGAGCCATGTGATTGCAGCGGCAGGTCGCCTGGCAGAGAGCGAGGACATTTTCGCAATCGTCGGCCACCAGGCGGAGCGCGTGCGTGAAGCGATGGCTGGCACCGGCGTGCAATTCATCGAACAGAAGGAGCAGCGTGGAACCGGGCACGCCATTCAATGTGCTCGTGAAGCGATCGCAGGGTATGAGCACATCCTGGTTCTATCGGGCGATGTGCCGCTGATCCAGGCGGAGACATTGCAGCACTTGATGACGCTGCACCTGGCAGAAGGCGCGGCGATGACGATCCTGACTGCCGTGCCGGAGGATCCCACCGGCTATGGACGGATCGTTCGCCGCTCGCCGGATCGGGCAGAGGTGGATGCAATCGTGGAGCAGAGAGCGCTGAAGCCAGAGCAGCAGATCGATCCGCGAAATCAACTCCGGCATCTACGCGTTCAAGGTCGGGCCTCTGCTGAAGCATCTCGACAAGCTCACCAATAAGAATGCGCATGGCGAGTTCTACCTGACGGACATGGCTGCGCTGCTGAATGCCGCGGGTGAGAAAGTTGCAGCGCTCAAAGGCACTGACGCGGTGGAGGTGCTGGGCGCAAACACCATCGCTGAACTTGTGGCGCTTGACGCGAAGATGCGTGCGGCAACGGCAAATCGCCTGATGGCAGCGGGGGTCACCATCTTTCGGCCGGAAACGTGCGTGATCGACGCGGAAGTGCAGGTTGATGCGGACACGATCATCGAGCCGTTTGTGCAACTGCTGGGAAACACGAAGGTCGGTGCGGATTGCCGGATTCGTTCCTATTCCGTGATTGAGAATTGCACGCTGGGCAATCGACGTGCTGGTTCTGCCGGGATGCGTTCTGGGTGAAAGCACGGTGGCCGACGGAGCACGGATTGGCCCGTTCTCGCATCTGCGGCCGGGAAGCGAGATCGGAGAAAACGCGCATGTCGGCAATTTTGTCGAGACGAAGAAGGCGAAGCTGGGCAAAGGCGCGAAAGCCAATCACCTGACCTATCTTGGCGATGCGGAAGTTGGTGCGGGCACGAACATCGGTGCGGGAGTGATTACGTGCAACTACGACGGGGTGCATAAGCACATGACCCGTATCGGCCAGGGCGCCTTTGTGGGAAGCGATTCGACGCTGGTGGCGCCAATCGAGATCGGTGACGGAGCATACATCGGCGCCGGCTCGTGCATTACGCGAAATGTGCCGTCGGGAGCACTGGCGGTGGGACGATCGCGACAGGTGACCAAGGACGGGCTGGGCAACGGCTCGACGCGCGCGCAAGGAGGAACAGAAATAGAGACGGAATGAGATAACTCGGAGGTTTGTAGTTCCCGAATGCGTGATCTGGTTCACACTTTTGTGTACGGTAGCGGACAGAATCTCCGAGAATCTATAACACTTTAGTACTTTGGTACTTTGCCAGGAAGGGCTTGCGCCGCTGCTTTGGTAAGCGTAAGTTTTTGTTACGTTCTCGAGGGTTTTAACCAATTGTGCGTTGAATTGACTTTGGGAATGCTGATCCCCGTCCCTCCGCGGGAAGTTTCCGCCATGGATTTCTCGGAAATTTCCTATTTATCACGTGTTCTGGTGACGATGTGTCTCTTGAGGAAGAGAGCTTTCCTAATTTAAGAAATGCTTGTACCCAAGTTAAGAGGATTGCCCCGCCGCAGGTGGACTGAGCACTGGCGGGAAACCGGGAAGGAAGCGGGGGTGACGTCGAACCTTCAAGGGACGGACGCGTCTCCGACAGCGTGGCTTGTGGCGAGTGCGGACACACGCACGAGCATGAAAGCGCGCAAGGCGGCGCGCATCCTTGTGGTCGATGACGAGGCGCACGTTCGCTCGATGATCGCCGCGACTCTTGAGCGCCAGGGATACGAGGTCCTGGTGGCCTCGGGTGGGCGCGAAGCTCTGGAAGCAATTGACAAGGAAGCTTTCGAGCTGATTCTGACCGACATCGTGATGCAGGAAGGCAACGGACTGGCGCTGCTGGAGCGCATTCACGCGCAGAATCCGAATCTGCCCGTCATCATGGTCACGGCCATTCACGACATCAGCGTGGCGATCGACTCGATGCGTCGCGGCGCATACGACTATCTTCTCAAGCCATTTGAGCGCGAACACCTGGTGGCCACGGTACAGCGCGCGCTTGAACATCGGCAGGCATTGCAGGAGAGCCGCACCTATCAGCAGAATCTGGAACAGGTGGTAAGAGCGCGAACCGAGATGCTGCGCCAGGCGATGGAAGACCTGGAGCACTCCTACGATGTAACGCTCGAGGCACTGGGCGATGCGCTTGACTTGAAGGACTCCGAGACAGAGGGCCACTCCAAGCGCGTTACGGCCTACACGATCGCGCTGGCGCGGGCGATGGGCATTTCGCCGGCGGAGATCAAAGTGATTGCGCGCGGCGCGTTTCTGCATGACATCGGCAAGATGGCGATTCCCGACGAAATCCTGCGCAAGCCCGGAAAGCTCAGCCCGGAAGAGCAGGAGATCATGCGCGAACATTGCGCGCGCGGCTACCAGATGCTGCGCAAGATTCCGTTTCTCGCCGAAGCCGCCGAGATTGTCTTCACACATCAGGAACACTACGATGGGAGCGGTTATCCGAGCGCACTGAAGGGCGGGGCTATTCCCGGTGGGCGCGCGGATATTTGCCGTTGCCGACACGCTCGACGCCATCACCAGCGACCGGCCTTATCGCCAGGCACGCACCTTTGACGCAGCGCGCGAAGAAATCATCCGCTGCTCGGGCACGCAGTTTGATCCTGCGGTGGTTGAAGTCTACCTCAAGATTCCGAACGAGCTATGGCTTGAGCTGCGCTCAGAGATCACCGGCGAGAACCGGCAATTCTCGACGTTCGATATTACGCACCCCCTAGGCTCGCCGAGGGAGTAAGCGCGGCAATGCGCGTATCTCTGCTTTCGGCAGAAGGATATAATCAGTTCGTTATCCTTGGCAGCTCTCAGTGAGAGTCCTTGAATCGATGTTCATACACGATTGCCTCTCCCTTGAGGTTTTAATCCCGGAGACCGCGCATGATTGACCTGGCGGTTGCGTAGCGTATTTATCCGGGCATATCGAAATCGCCTGCCCACTACTCTACCGATAAGTTCAGGCGGCCGCGCCAGAGAGACGCCATGCGGGCCGCCACATGCATCCGTTCCGCGAGCTGCTCATCCTGCAGCCCATCTGCGGCCAGCAGGACAATACGGCAACACTCGGTCACACGCAGTGGCGTGGTTCGCCGCCGCAAGTATCAGGCCGGTGGTCTGTTCCGTCTGTTTCAAAGCCTCTTCGGCATTGGCAAGGTTGTCCTTCGCCTGCGGCAGCGGCCGCTCAAAGAAGAGCCGGCGCTGGGAGGCTTCAGTGATGGCGAGATGCTCACAGACAGTCCTCTGAACTGATCAACGTAACCGTTGGCCAGTTCTGCCGCGCGTTGTGGCTCGCGCTTCAACGGAGAGATGACTGAGGTCGTCTTTGCCGGCGCCGTCAACGGACGCGTGTTTTTCAAAATCCTTGCGGGCATCAGAGGGATAACGGTCTTTGTACTCCTTCAACAAACTGAAATGCTGCACCATGGCATCTTCAACGGTGCGGCTCTTCAACATGCCGACATACAGGTCGTTGGGATTCTTCAGTCCCAGGGAGCCTCCGGCCAGCGACGCCACACCTCCCAGGGAACTTAGCTGCGAGCTGAGCGCGGCAGCAAGGTGGCCGAAGCGGTGTACCACTTGGGCAGAAGGAAGGAAACGATCAGCGCGATCAGCGCGCAACTCGCAGTGATCCAGAAGATCAGGCGTTTCCTCTCGAGAAGAACCACCAGGATCTCAAGCAGGCATATCTCTTCGCTCGAGTCCGCGGGCGGAGCCTGTGCGGGTGCGGACGATGCGATGCCGTGCTTTTCCAATCCACGGTTCTCTGAAGATCCTGCATCTGCCCATGCTGCGAATGCGACCTCGTATCCGCTATTTAATGACGTTGATCGCCGCGGCACCTAGTGCTAATTGCGCGAAAACCTGCGACCAATCGAGCACGCCCTTCAAGACAGACGGTTTGAACGTTTTTTCAGGAACGACGATCGTATCTCCGGGATTGAGGCGCAGCTTTGCGAATTCATCACCCCAGATCGACTTGCCTGCATCGCGACTGACCACGTCGCCGTTGGCCCGGATGATGAATTCGTGTTTCCGGTCCGAGTCCCTGCTGGGTCCACCGGCCTGGAGCAGATATCCGGCGACGCGGCGCCCTTTCACATACAAAAAGGAGTTTTGGTTATACACCGCGCCAATGACGCTCACAACCGCGGGCACGGGCGGAATGACGAAGCGGTCGCCGTTCTCCATGGTCATTTCAGGGAGGCTGCCGGTGCCAGTACTGTCGGGTTTGAGCGTCAAAACGATTCTGCCCGTGGCCCGGATCTGGCGGAGAGCAGCAATCAGATCGCGTTCGCTGCTCTGGGTTGCGGCGCCGGTGGCGGCGTCCTGTGGGGAGGACGACGCCAAGGCGAGGTTCGACCGCTGAATGCGCATCTGCAGAGTCTGCACGTATTCATCGATTCTGGCTTGCTGCACGGCACGGACCGTCTCGCGGGTGAACTGTGAGCCGTAGAGATAAGCCTTTGGCGAAATGCCACCGGCGCGTTCCACGAGTTCCTTCAGGGTTTCGTCGGGACGCACACTGTACACACCGGAGTGAACGAACTCGCCATCGAGGGTAACGAGCTTTGTCTGTTCAGCGAGGGGCACATGAATGTCAGCCTCAGAGAAGATAGAGACGATGTCGCCGCTCTGCAGTTCGAGGTCCTGTGAGGCGTCGTGTTTGAGGACGAGTCCGCCGAGATCGAAGGGGATCAGCGTTGTCTTCAGCGTCTCCGGATCGATGCGCTCCACCGTGGCATAGTCCCAATCGATATCGGGAGCAAGAAGGCGGACGGTTGTGTGCTGCGCAGGCCGGGACCCTTGCGACGACGAAGCTGAGTACTGCTGGGCTGCCAGCGAGGAACTTGAGCCCCGTTGTTGAGCAGTCTGGCTCTGATCCTGCGGGGAACCCGACCGATCCTGCGGCGATTCCAAATCATTCTGCGCTCTCAGTTCCTCCTGCGCGGGGGGCCTGAGCGAGACGGCGTTGCCATCAAATGGCTGCTTTAGATTTTGGAATCCCGGCGTCGGCTCAAACTCCGGAGCAGGCAAACCAAGTTGCGTCCGTTTCCACCAGTAATCTCGCGTCACCAGCGAGTCCTTATCCGGTATGAGTTCGCTAAGGCGCATTCCAGGATGCCACGCGAACCTGCCTGGGGTCGCGAGGTTACCGCGCAAGACAACGGTCTTGCCATAGCGAGGCACGATGGAGAAGATGCGCACAATGTCGCCATCGGCGAGCGGAGTCTCCAGCCCGTTCTTGTCGTACGCAATCTCCATTGCCTGGCGTTCGTTGTGGTTCTCGATTCGCTCCACAGAAATGCGCGCGGCTGAAGCCACTGCCGAAGCCCCTCCCGCATTCTTGAGGGCTGCAGACAAGGTTTCACCAGGAAGCAACTCGTAGATGGCCGGACTTTTTATGCTGCCCGTGATGGCAACTTGCGGACCGACCGGCGGAATGTAGATTACATCGCCCGGAAGGAGCTTGGCATCAGTCGAGTTATAGCCACGAACAAGCAAATCATATAAGTCCAAGTGAGTAATGATCTGGCTGCCCCGGCGAAGCTCGATATTGCGGAATGAACCCTGCGAATTGGGCCCGCCACCCGCAAAGAGCGCGTCCACCATAGTGCTGAGCGAACTGATCGTGTAGACACCCGGAGTCCGGGCTTCTCCGGCAAGGTAGATCTGGATCGAGCGGATCTGACCGAGATCGACCGTGAGGTCGAAATTATGAAAAACACGGCCAATAGCGGATCGCAGGTGGCCATCGAGTTCAGCGAACGGAACCGAAGCAACATGAACGGGACCGACCTGGGGAAGATAAATATCTCCTGAACGATCCACGCGGACATTTGCCTGAAAGCTCAGCTGCCCCCAGACGCGAATGCGAAGTTCGTCTCCCGGGCCTATCACAAAATCAGGAGGCACCGGCGTCATATCGACGGGCGCAAAGGTCGAAGGAACGCGTTGGAAGAGGTTTGCGCCGTAGTTGGGAAGGATTTGACCGGTGCTCGAAGCGACAAACTTCTGGAATTCGGTGAGCGGCTCCTGAGGACGTGGCTCCTGGAGTTGCCTTCCTTGGAATTGTTGGCGGTTCAGTTGTTCGGTGTCGGAGTAATTTCCATTGGGCCGCGCAGGCTGATTGCCAAACCGATCAGTTGGGGGGAAACGCAATTGCTGATTCTGGTTCTGCGGCCCGCCCGTCGTTTGCGAGGAACACTCGGTCCCACCGGCCTGGGAAGGATCGGAACGCAATTCAGACGGGTTTTGCGTTCCGTCGGGGTATGAGCTCTGTGCCGGCAGTTGCGCATTCAGGCAAGCGGCAAGCGAGAAAACCGAAAGAAAGCTGGTAAGAAATCTCGACATCTTGGGTCTCAAAAAGGATCGGACAATGGCCATTCTCGCGCGGAAATCCCCGGTACTCCTTTCACCAGGATGTCTGGGAACCATAGTCATGAGTCTAGCATGGCATTCGGTTACCGGCGGTCGTTGAAGAAGAGGGCTTAATATCTATTTCGCCGCACCGGGCCACTCAAGTCGCGCTCGATCCCGGGGCTGTTTTGTTGCGGATGCCCCGGAACCTCGAGATGCTTGCCTCTTCGTTCATACTCCCAAAGCCATCGCGAGGTTTTTCCGGTGGCCGCGTCGAACTCGATAACGATTTCACCATCAAATCCAAGACTGTCAACGGCTTTTAACATTGTTGCTATCTCTTTAGCAAATAGGGATAAGTGCTTTACGGACAATGCCGGCAGGAGAGTACTTTGCGAGTAAATAGCCGATCAGACGCGTTCCGGTATTTGGAATGTGATGGTTATCACGAAACTCGTTACCAAGGGGCGATTATTCGCAAACTGGTAACCGATCTTGCCTTCAATGATGTTATCCTCTCGAGAGAATCAACCAGCGTTTTTTTTGAAGTTGCCGTCCTTATGTCCGCAGTAATGGAAGCTGTGCAAGCTCGGTCTTCTGTGAAAGTCCCGGCCAAGAAATAGCGCGCATTCCGGGAAAGCTGGAAACTGACGACATAGCCGCAATTTCATCTGCGACACGCCTTGAGCTTTGGTGTGTCCTGCGCATTGGATCGATTGCTTTCAACCTGCGGAGGGTTAATTGAGCACCAATGTTGTGATTGCCTCGGACGGGTCAAAGAATTCATCCTCGGGCTCCATCGATTTGCAAATTGGCATAAAGACGCGGAAGGCTTCGTTTGCCGGAAAGCCGGACGCTCCCGTGCGCCTGAAGTTGCGCCTTGTCGAAGATCGCGCAAGCCGCTGGTCTCAGTCAAATTTGAAACGGCTTTTCGACGTCGGTTGCGTGCTGCTCGCGCTTCCTATTCTGCTGCCGGTCTTTCTGATTGTTGGCCTGGCAGTCCGACTCACGTCAAGGGGGCCGATTCTGTTCAGACAGAAGCGCGCGGGGATGAACCGCCGCAGTTTCACGATCTTGAAATTCCGGACCATGGAGCATCTTGAAAGCGGCGTGCGCAGCAAGGTTACGACCGCGGGCAATCAGTCTTTCACGCTGGTCGGGCCTTTTCTTCGCCGGTGGAAGTTGGACGAGTTGCCTCAAGTCTTCAATGTGTTGATGGGGGATATGACCTTGGTTGGTCCCCGCCCCAAATTACCCGAGCACCAACTTGGGGAGCTTAAATGTCGGCCGGGAATCACAGGCGCAGCTACCATTGTGTTCGCTCGCGAAGAACTCATGCTGGCAAGTTTGCCTCATCATGACGTCGACGACTACTATCACTCCGTCATTCTCCCCGCCAAGCATCGGCTCGATCGGGAGTACACGTCTCGATGCACGTTTCTGTCCGACCTGAAACTCATCGTGGACACGGTTCTGCGCAATTGGGAGCCTTCTGAGATATACAGGTCGCTCGAGATAGAGCCGATTGAGGCGCAGATACGGGGGCCGAAGCTCAAGACTCGAGGCCTCACTGCCGACATGATAAGCGATGAATCGCTTGTTTCCGGCGATTGAGCCCGCGGTCTGATTACTGATCCCACGCTCACCGGTTCAGGTCTGAGCGCTCAGAGAGAACCGCAAATCGGGATGCGGATTTTGCGTAGCAGTATAGGACATTTCAGCCCGCACTGCGGACGTGCCAATCGCACTCTGGATCGAGTTCCTGCCCTCGCCTTGGAATGAGACCTCTAAAAGCGGATCTGCCGCTTTGGGAACCAGGTCAACTGAATCGCGGTGGATATCACCCTTTGCTGGCCGTTGAGATAGATGGGCGCCGTCCAGTGCTCGAACCGGAACTGGCCATTGAGTTCGAGGTCTTTCCTGAGTCGCTTGACGATCTGGAAATTCAGGTCGTTGATGGTTGTACCGCCGGGGATAAAATCCTTGGCTGTCTTCTGATTCCTAATTTCGACCTGCACCCACTCATTGCCACTGAGATGATAGGTGAGCCAACCCTGCCCGCCCTTGCCTTCGCGGCTTGCCCAATCACCAATCAGAGAGCCGTTATTGGTGTAGCCCTGCTTTTGGATCACCTCCCAGTACATGAATTGCCCGCCCTGGCTATTGCTGATGGATGGATCGGTTGAGACTGCTTCAGCTCGCACGTCGAGTTTGGGGATCCCTGGCACATGGAGAGATACAGACCGGGGCGGATGGCTGCACGGCGCGGGGCATCGATCGGGGAAACGTGGTCGGTGTAGAGAGTAAGCCAGTTTCGCAGGAACGGGAGCCGGTAGGTAAGTCAAATGCGCTGAATCGTGCCCCGGGGTCAGCCGGGCTGTTCTTCACGGCAGGGGTTGGAGCAGAAGTGCTGAAGAACCTTCGTAAAAAGGTATGCAGCGATATCGGCACGTGACCTTTTTCGCCCCAGATGACGGGCCGCTCATAGCCGATCTCAAAAGGTGAGATTACCCCCGGCAAAGCCGAGGGAACTCCCGTTTGATTAGGCGTCAGGCTAAAGCTCAGATTTTCGACGTGTAACCAGGGATTTCCTGAATTTACCCATGAGTGCGTAATCGGAGCTATTTCGGTGTGACCCTCGAGCTGTCCAATCAGGAATTCGTAACGAACTGGTCCGCTAACCTTTGGAAAGACCAGGATCCCGAAGAGGCTCGACACGGTTGATTTGAAATGCATAGAAGTTTTCCGCAATGTTTGAATGCGCCATCGCACCCCTCGGCTGGTGACAGCCATTAATCCAGCTTGCCAACGAGACGACATGATTGCCTGCAATGACCTAAGTCGGCCGAAGTTGTACCCGATGCTTGTTGAATGTAGCCCAACGGCTTCAACACGTTTCTTCTTTGTCGTGGCCGCCTCACTCCTTTGAGAGCCATAAATGCAGTCGGGCTGTGACAATACTCGCGGAGGCTCTCTGCGCTTACGCCAATCTGTCGACGCTCATGGCCGCCGGTGGACAACGCGCAACATTTTGCCTGTAGAATATAGCTAGAAATGCCTTCAATTTCCAATTTCCGGCAGAAATACACGCCTACCGAGAGTTCGCTTACTGATGGTTCGCTTTCCGATTTGCAAGAGCATGGCGACTCTTCTCCAGTCCCAACCATATCCGGGCGGGTTGCAGAGGATCGCGATATCCCTCTGCTGGAAGTTCTAATCGTGCTTGCCAAGCGGAACGACGTTAACTTTTGGGCCACAGTAGATTCGCAATCCCGCGATCAGCGTTTCGCTCATCCTACGCGCGCGCTACACCGCAAAAGCGATCGTTCACGCTCCGCAGCCGCACTCTTCATCACTCATCCAAGAAAAGGCGGCCGGAACGATGACTGAACGAGTTCCGAATTCAACGCAATCCGGCACGGCGTCGAAGGAGACGCTATCAAACGAGGACTCAAGCGCTCTGATCAACCGTGCGGAAAGCGCGGAAGAAACAGACTTATTCAAGGTGTTACTCGTTGTGGTAAAGCGCAAACGAATGATTGTGGTGGTAACAGTCCTCTGCATGGCTATTTCCGCACTCTACGTTTTGTTGCTTCCAAACCAATACACCGGGGAAACGAAGCTCCTGGCGCCGCAGATACAGGATTCGATGGCAACTGTGTTGACGTTGCAGGGTGGAATGTCCTTGAGTGGGCTTGGCTCTGGGACGGCCCGGAGCTTATCGGCCAGTGCGCTCGGCTTGAGCGATCCCAACGCCATGTACATAGGCGAGTTGCAGAGCCGAACGATCGCAGATCACCTCATCGCCCGATTTGACCTCAAGAGCGTGTACCACATTAAGAGCCAGGTGGATACTCGCAAAGCCCTTGCACAAGCCACCAAGATAGAATCTTCTAAGGATGGCGGAATTACGATTCAGGTCACCGACAAAGATCGAAAACTAGCTGCTGACCTGGCCAACGCCTACGTGCAGGAGTTACAAGAGCTTATCAACGAGGCGGCCTCTCACCAGGCTTCGGAACGCGGTAAGTATTTTGATAGCGAGATACGAAGAGTACAGGAGCAGCTTATCTCGTCTGAGGTGAAACTTGAGGCGGATCAGGAAAAGACTGGGATCATGGATTCAGCCTCGCAAGCCAGGTCAGTTATGACGGCCGCTATGGCTCTCAAGGAGGAGATTGCCGCGAAAGAGGTAGAAATCAGGGGAATGAGTTTGTATGCGACGCCGCAGAATCAAGATGTAAAGCTGGCTATGGAACAGTTGAGCGCATTGCAGTCACAGTTGGCAAAGCTGAAATATGGGAGCAATCGCGCTAGCGGCGATATTCTGGAGCCTTTTCAGAAGATCCCTCAGGACACGCTCGAATACCTTCGGAACTCTCGCGACGTGATCTACTATCAACGGATTCACGATCTGCTGAGCATTCAATATGCGGCGGCAAAGGCCGATGAGGGGCGAGGCGCCGTAGTCATACAAGTAGTCGATCGTGCCGAGCCGCCCGAAAAGAAATCGAAGCCGCACCGTACCTTGATCGTGATTCTTGTAGCGATGCTGGCCTTTTCTGGCTCCATTTTCGCTGCCTTCGTCATCGAGGGATTGGAGCAGGTCAGGCGGGATCCCATTCGTGCCAAAGAGTTGGATTCGATTAAGGCAATGTTGCTTGATGGGTCCGTCCGAACCTGGTTTTTTGGACCCAAGCAGAATAGCTCGGTGGCCGGAGGTTAGCCACGCTCAGAAGCGGAATGCAACGCGCAAGCTGGTTTGGAACAATCTGGGCACGACGTTCCGAGAAGGAGATAAATGAATTTGCCGCAGAAGAGAAAGGAGTTTCTCGTATTTGGCTCACCTCGAATCGAGCAACCGGAAATCGACGAGGTGGCTTCGGTCTTAAAATCTGGCTGGCTAGGCACTGGCCCTCGTGTCGCGCAGTTCGAGCATGACTTTGCTGCGTACAAGGGTGTACAGAACGCCGTGGCGCTCAATTCCTGCACAGCTGCGCTCCACCTCAGCATTCTCGCTGCGGGGATCAAGCCTGGCGATGAGGTCATCACCACGTCCATGACCTTCTGCTCTACCGTAAACGCAATAATACACGCGGGCGGCACGCCTGTGCTGGCGGATATAGACCCGCTTACCCTCAATATCGATCCCGAGCAGGTTGAACGCAAGATCACGCCGCGGACGCGAGCCCTGTTGCCGGTTCATTTTGCTGGTCGTCCCTGCGACATGGATCGACTTTGCGAAATTGCTGAGCGTCACAATCTCAAGTTGATCGAGGATTGCGCCCATGCGATCGAAACCGAGTACAAAGGGCGAAAAGCGGGCAGCTTCGGGGATTTTGGCTGCTTTAGCTTTTACGTAACCAAGAACATCGTGACGGGGGAAGGCGGCATGGTGCTGGCCCGCAGCGAGGAAGATGCAGCCCGGATCAAGATCTTGGGACTGCATGGAATGAGCAAGGATGCCTGGAAACGCTTTGGCGACGAGGGATACAAGCACTATCAGGTGATCGAATGCGGCTTTAAGTACAACATGATGGACTTGCAGGCAGCGATCGGCCTTCAACAGTTGAAGCAGGTAGATGCCTACTGGCAGCGGAGAAGCGAGATTTGGCAACGCTATAACCAAGCGTTCGGCAATCTGCCCATCGGGCTGCCCGCTGACCCGGAACCGAACACACTCCACGCCTTTCACCTCTACACAATCATGGTTGATGAGGCTCGTACGGGCGTCAGCCGCGACGCCTTCCTGAACGCCATGACGGCGCGAAATATCGGTGTTGGGGTTCACTACCTAAGTCTTCCGGAGCATCCTTATTACCAGCAAACTTTTGGATGGAAGCCGGAAGATTATCCGAATGCAGCGCGCGTTGGACGGCAGACCGTGAGCATTCCCCTATCTGCCAAGCTGACGGATGAGGATGTGGAAGACGTGATGAGTGCCGTCGCTTCGATTGTGGAAAGAAAGGTTTTGTGAAGGTAACTTCGCAGCGGCCCGCGACCACAGAGGAATGGGACAAAGCGTGGGACTCCTGCTCCTATGCAACATATTTTCAGTCGAGAGAATGGGCGGAGATATGGCGGGACTACTCCAAAGGCCAAGTCCTGCCAAGGCCCATCATGCTCGCGCTGAGCGACGGAAAACAAGTGCTTGTTCCCTTGAGCGTTCAGACTCGCCTGAAAGGGCTTATAAGGTCATATATTTCCTCGCCTGCTGGAACTTTTGGAGGGTGGATATCGGGCGATGAACTGCAGATCGATCATGCAACCGCGCTTTTTCAACACCTGAATGGGATGGGCAATCTTACCTGGCGTGTTAATCCGTATGATCATTTAACTGTCTCGGCTATTGCTGGTGCAGGCCAGGATGACGAAACGCAAGTGCTGGACTTGGCGATTGGCTTCGATCAAATCTACCGGAACTGGACTAAGGGGCACAAAGCGGCTGCACGGCAGGCTAAAAAAGAGGGAGTAAAAGTTCGTCTTGCCGCCGATCAACAAGACTGGCATGCGTACTACGAGGTCTATGAAGATTCTCTTCGCCGTTGGGGCGAAAATGCTACCTCGCGATATAAGTGGCCTCTCTTTGAACAATTGGCGCGTCGTAATTCTCCGCATATACAGTTGTGGCTGGCGGAGTACCAAGGCAGAATCATTGCTGGAGCGTTAGCGGTTTCCAGTAAGGACCAAATAAACTATTGGCATGGAGCCACTCTCGAGGAGTATTTTAATGTTCGGCCAGTACACCTGCTGATGTACGTGACCATAGAATATGCTTGTGCCCAGGGATATCGTTGGTTTGACTTTAATCCGAGCGGTGGGCACGCGGGTGTCAAGTCTTTCAAGAAGAGCTTCGGGACCATGGCTTTGAGTTCACCAGTAATACACTTGCAAACACCGGCAAGGACCGCTCTTTTGAAAATCGCACACCTAAGCTCGCGCCTAAGGCATTGAGGGTCGCTTGAAAACCTCTAGGTTGATATGGACGATTTTGGGTTCAACGTCTCATTGGCTCTCAGAACTCCTGCGCCAACTACACGCAAGGCACTGGATTGCCATTCATTTTCCGACTACTTCGCTGGATCTGAATGTTATTGTAAGAGGCGATTTTCAGAATCTGAAATTGGGTGAACATGTTGTAATTCAGTCGGGGGTGGTGTTGTATCTCGGCGGCCAGGAATGGTGTTACCACACCGGTCGGCTTGAGATTGGAGACGAATCGGTAATTTCTCCGAACTGTATCCTATACGGGTCAGGCCCCGCAGGCATTCGAATAGGACGGAGATTTGACTGCGGTCCTGGGGTTAAAATTTTCGCAAGTCGCACAGACTATACGCTTGGTCAAGATAACCATATATTCGCTCCGGTTGTGATTGGAGACGAGGTTATTGTGTATGCGAATGCCGTGATTGGGCCTGGCGTGACGGTGGGCGATGGCGCTGTGATAGCAGCGAATTCCGTTGTAACATCAGATGTACCACCTCGCGTGCTTGTTGGGGGAGGGCCAGCGCGGATTCTGAAGACCTCCGTATATGCTGCACATCCCGGATTTCCCAGAGAGTAGATCGCTTCGTTTTCGGGTCGTCGATGCGGTCGGCCAAGCGATTCTTGGCTTCGGCTATTGGACTGATCCAAGCGACTGGATCGTGAATTGGCCTTGGGCGTATTCGTATACGCGTGCAAAGGGTGACCGCGAGTTTCTATGACAATCAGACAGAAGGCCATTTCTGGGGTGAAATGGAATTTCGCGTCACAGACCGGGCAGCAGGCAACACAACTTCTGACCACGGTGGTGCTAGCTAGGTTGCTAACGCCAGCAGAGTTCGGTTTGGTTACCATGGCAACCGTGGTGGTTGGGTTTGTAAACCTCTTCAAGGATCTCGGTACCTCGTCTGCCATTATCCAGCGCCGCGAGGTGACGGAGGATCTACTCTCCAGCGTATTCTGGGCTAATCTTGCCTTTGGGGCGCTGGGCACAGCGGTGCTGGTCGCTGCCGCCCCCTTGGTAGCGATGTACTATCATGAACAACGCGTGACTGCCCTGCTCCGCGTTTTGGCGTTGAATTTCATTGTCTCCGGGCTTAGTATTCTTCAACAGGCGATTTTTGAACGCAAGCTGTTGTTCCGAATCCTGGCAAGAGTCGAAGTTGCCGGCGTCGCCTGCGGTGCGGTCGTCGGCATCAGCAGCGCAGTTGCCGGGTTTGGCGTGTGGGCCTTGGTGGCGCAATCGCTCACGACCGTGAGCGTGATCAGCATACTGCTCTGGTATTTCTCCGATTGGCGGCCACAGTTATCGTTCCACTGGCAGGAGATTAGTGGCATCAGCAAGTACAGTCTCAATCTTGTTGGTTTTAATACATTCAACTATTTTGCGCGGAATGCGGACTATCTTCTCATCGGAAGGTTCCTGGGTGCCAATTCGTTGGGTTTTTATATTCTTGCCTATCGCATTATGCTATACCCCTTGCAGAGCATTACGACCGTGATCAGCCGGGTGATGTTTCCTGCCTACGCGCAGCTGCGGGATGATGATGCTCGTTTTCGCTCCGCATACCTTCGTACCTCCAGCGCGATTGCGCTGATCACGTTTCCTATGATGATCGGGTTGTGGATGGTCGCCGAACCGTTTGTGCTCTCGATCTTTGGGCCGAAATGGGCACCCGCAATCCCCCTCATCAAGATTTTGGCGTTAGTCGGAATGGCGCAATCAATTGGCGCCACTGTGGGCGCTATCTACCAAGCCAAGGGACACACGAATGTGATGTTCCACTGGGGCATTGGCGCAGGTCTGCTAACTGTAGTTGCCTTTGGTGTTGGACTGCGGTGGGGTGTGCTTGGGGTCGCGGTTGCTTATACCGCCGTTACCGTTGTCCTTTTAATACCGACCTTCGCTATCCCATTTCGCTTCATCGGATTGCGACTAAATTCGTTTGCCGCCGCCCTTGCGCGCCCACTGGCAGCGAGTCTATTGATGGCGGTGATCGTCTTGGCAATGCGTTCGATTCTGACGGGGTGGTCACCTTCAAAGGCATTGGCGGTTCTGGTTGCTACTGGCGCGGGTGCATATGTTGCAGTCACCTGGATCATGAATCGTGGACAGCTTCGCGAAGTGCTCGCGTTAATCGGGAGACAATCGTGATTCGGACTGTAACTCCCATAAGGGTCGTCCATCATGTGCCGATATGGCTTCCGCAGACCGAGGTTTGGCTGTACGATCAACTAACGCATCTGCCAGAGTGGATAGAAAATCACATCATCTGTGAAGCGACTGCGAATCTGGGTCAGTTCGCAGTGCAGAATCTTCATTGCCTCTCCGATGCATCCAAATTGCGCTGGTATTGGGACAAGGGATTGCGGAAGTTGCGAATAAGGCACGATCTGGGATATCTCACGACTCAAGCTCAGAAGATCAATCCGCAGATTGTCCATTCGCACTTTGGAAACGTGGGTTGGGCCAATTACAAGGCTGTTGAACGGCTAGGCGCACATCACATAGTCACCTTTTACGGTTTGGACGTAAATCTGTTGCCGAAGCAAGACCCTCACTGGCGTGCGCGATATCGCGAGCTTTTTTTGAGTGTCGACCGCGTGCTCTGTGAGGGCCCTTACATGGCGCACTGCATTATAGAGTTGGGTTGTCCGCAAGAAAAGGTGCGCGTCCATCATCTTGGTGTACGTGTGGATGAGATTCCATATCGTCCACGCAGTTGGCAGCGCGGTGCTGCTCTTCGGGTTTTGATCGCGGCAACCTTTCGCGAGAAGAAGGGCATTCCTTACGCACTGGCCGCGCTTGGAGCCATCAAACGCGAGGTGCCGGTGGAGTTGACCGTGATTGGCGACGCAACCCCGGAGCCGCGCAGTCGAGCCGAGAAAGCGCGGATTATGGCAGCATTAGAGGAGTACGGTTTGAAGCAACATACCCGCCTGCTGGGTTTTTGTGCGTACGATGAATTCATGAAAGAGGCGTATGACCATCATGTTTTTCTTTCTCCCAGCGTAACCGCTACCGACGGCGATACCGAAGGTGGCGCGCCGGTTGGAATAATCCAAATGGCGGCAAGCGGCATGCCTATCGTTAGCACGCGCCATTGCGACATTCCGAACGTATTGCCAGCGTCTGCTGAACTAGCAGAAGAACGTGATGTGCCAGGCCTGGTGCACCGCCTGCAGTGGCTCATTGAGAACGCTGGGAACTGGGAACCTGAACTGGCCCAGGCAAAACGGCATGTCGAGGTGAATTTTCATGCGAGTATTCAAGGCCAACGGCTGGCAGAGATATATGCAATGAGCAGGAGTTCGGAGTGATGACGTCCCTGCAAGGTTCGGATCAGAAGCATGGTCTGTTTGTGGTATTCCATGGTATTTGGCCTACTATCTTCGAGTCACAGGTACTGATCCATGTTCAGGAAATGCGCAGATTCGGAATTGACATGGAAGTGTGGGTCTTTCCCCTTTCAAAGGCGAATTATGCCGCTTCGGATCTGCACAGAGCGAAACTTGAGCAGACGTACGGAATCACCATCAGGCTCTTTCAAGGATTCAATCCTCGCCTGCCGTTTGCGGAGATGGTGAATGCGCTTCGCTTCGCACGAGCGCTGTGCCGAAGCGCTGTGCGGCCCGGATTCGTCCATGCTCGCACGGATTATTCCACGCTGGTTTGCGGTTTGGTGCGTAAGTTTTGTCCGTTTGAATTGATTTGGGATTGCCGTGGGGATGCCGTAGCGGAAATCGGCATGTCTAAACCGGTTAACGGAATGTTGGCTCGTTTTATACGGTTCGCTAAGATGCGAGCCGTTGCTGGCTACCGTTTCGGCGCCCGGCGATTGAGTACCAAGGCTATATTCGTGAGCGAACTGCTAAAGGATCGATGCCTTCCAAAATCCGACCGCCGGCCGGTGGAAGTCATTCCCTGCTGTGCGTCAGAGCGAGCCTTCTTCTTTAAGCCGTCGTTGCGACGCGTAGGTCGAGAGCACATGAGTATTGATTCTGACCAGTTGGTGTTGGTATTCGTGGGCTCGATCAGCCATTATCAGTGCTTCGATGAAGCTGTAGACCTCTTTCGATGTGTGGTCGGCCAAGCCGAGCGTGCGGTGTTCCTAGTGATAACACCGAACCAGAAAGAGGCCCGAACTGCCCTAGGGACGTTGCCGAACGAGAACTTCCGTCTTCTTTCAACGGGGATCAACCAAGTCAACCAGTATTTGAATGCGGCTGATTTCGGCGTTTTTTTGCGTGCGCGCAATGCCATCAATGATGTGGCTTCGCCAGTAAAATTTGCGGAGTACTGTCTGGCTGGCCTGCCAGTAATCATGACCGAGGCAGTCGTACAAGCTACGGAACATGGGCGCATGCTTGGGAATGCAATTGAAGTCGAACTAGGTTCGTCTCCTACTCAACTGGTGCGATGGTCTGACGACCAGCGGGCGGCACTGGCTGCACGAGCAATTCCTCTTCTCGGACGCTCTGCCGCCGCGACCAAGTACTTCCGTCTATACCAAGCCGGGAAAGGTTCTGAAAACTAAGTGGCAACTATAGATCTCATTGCGGGCGCACGCCCCAACTTCATGAAGGCAGCCGCGATCTTCGCGGTTGCACCTCAGTTTCCTACGCTCGAAATCAGGCTGATTCATACCGGACAGCATTATGACGCATTGATGTCGGACGTGTTCTTCGAAGATCTCGGTCTGCCGAATCCGGTGTGTCACCTAGGCGTCGGTTCCGGAAGTCACACTGTGCAGACTGCGCGCATCATGGAAGGATACGAGAAATGGGTCGAACAGCATCCCCCTGACCTTTGTATGGTAGTCGGCGACGTGAACTCCACCGTGGCATGTACACTGGTTGCCGCCAAAGAACATCTTCCGGTTGCCCATGTCGAAGCCGGCCTTCGTTCCTTTGATCGCGGCATGCCCGAGGAAGTGAATCGTGTAATTACTGACGCCATCAGCGACCTTCTTTTTGCTACTGAACAGTCCGGGATAGACAACCTGATCCGGGAAGGCCATTCCGATGAGGCCATTCATCTAGTTGGAAATGTTATGATTGACACTCTCTTGCGCATGTTGCCCCGTGTTCGCGAACTTGACTCCTATAGCAGTCTTGGTGTCGAGCCGGGTTCATACGCCTATATGACACTCCACCGGCCTTCGAATGTGGATGACCCCCAACACCTCGCGGAGATCTGTCACCATCTAGCTTGGGTGGCCGAACGGATGCCCGTGGTTTTTGCTGTACATCCGCGTACGCGTGCGAGGCTTGCCTCCCTTCACGACCGAGTATTCCTGCCCCCTTCGCTCAAGCTTGTCGAACCATTCGGCTATCTGGATTCACTCTGCATGACCGCCAATGCAAAGATGGTCGTCACCGATAGCGGGGGACTCCAGGAAGAGACCTCAGCCCTTGGAGTCCCCTGTCTAACTTTGCGCGAAAACACGGAACGGCCTGTCACGATTGCTCGTGGAACGAATACGCTCATCGCTGAGAATTGGCCGCTATTTCGCGAGCGTGTTACACAAATCGGCTCACAAAATGCCGTTCACGAACCTTGTCAGATCCCGTACTGGGACGGACACGCCGCCGAACGGATCTTGCAGATATGCGAGCAGCGGTTTGATTCTAGAGCTTCGGTTTCCAATGCTTGATTGGCCGAATATCTTCGTTCTCTCGTCGTTAATTAGCGCACTTAGGAAGGTGCGACTGTGAACCAGCCACTCATGGCCGCGGGGCTAGACAATTCGCCGATTGCCGACTTTCAGCGGATAGCCGCCCGGATTGATTCAATCGTCTTCTCGACATTCTTTCTGGCCATTGCGATGCCTTTCAGCCGTATTGTCTTTCTGAATCTGGGTATAATTCAGCTCACTGCTTTCGATTGCATCTACTATCTGGTCATATGTTTGCTGTTGATGAAAATTGCCTTTTTGGGGAAGATTCGATTAGCGGGAACGATCGCACTATTTTCGCTCACAGTTACAGCGTATGTCTGCGGTTCGGTCGCCTTTGGGAGCGCCTCTTTCCACGAAGCCCTGGGCCAAGTTCGAATTTACGCCCCGTTTGCAATTGCCATGTTGCTGCTCGGGGTCGGCACGAATGCCGATCTGCGAAAATTTTTCCGCTATACCGCCGTAACCACGATCATCAGCGCCACTTTGGCCTTGATTCTGCACTACCTCTTTGACTTATACGTGGTGCGGATTTATGGAGACTCCCACGACACTTTAGATTTGAGTAAAGTTGCGCGCATGCGATGGGACAACGAAACTGCACTATTCTTCGTTGTGCTGTACTTCATTGTTCGTGACGACCATTCACGAATCAATCGGTTCCTTGCTGAATTCGCCCTTTTACTAGGCATGGTTTCGAGTTTTATCACGCAGAATCGGACTTGCTTGGCTGGATTTATTGCACTTTTCGTCGGGTCGATATTCATTTCAAACACCCGACAAGCAGTGCGTCGCCTAGGTCAGTTCCTTGGGTTTTTCTTGTTGTTTGGGGTAGCTATCGGGGCGCTCCTGATTGCTGACAGCCGTACGCGCGCGGTCGCCTATTCACGCTTTTTGGGCGGTGGAGGTGGGGCTCAGACGATATATCAGAACGCCGTAGTAATTGGCCGCATGAGCAATTACCTCCAATATTGGAGGAGTATTACAGAACATTTTCCCTGGGGGCAGGGATTTGGGTTGCCCTATTCCACTCTGGGTGTGGTGGCATTTCCGGTCTCGGATATTTCTCTGATGGCCTTCGTCCTGCCACTCGGTGTTCTTGGCGTGGTGCTGTTTGGGTTGTTTATTCGTGCTCTCTGGCGCACTACAACTCGGACTTCAGACAAGCTGCCTCCAGTGTACGGACGTGCAACGAAACTACTCATCGTCGTCGCATTGCTGATGTCGGCAAATATGGACATTTTTTCGCGCGATAACTTCGTCGTGTTGCTCGCGCTGCTGATAATGTGCGCGGGCAATAGCAGCGTTCGACTTCTTTCCAAAGAATCTATTGCCCAGCGAGCAATCTGATGTTGTGAGTTTGGGAATCGAGTTTCGGGTTACACTGAACGAGATTGTGTTATCATCGGCACCGCGGTTTGGCAGCAGCGTGCTTTGAGCCCCGGGCCGAGTGCATTGCTGAAGGATTCGAACGGTCCGGGATGGATTGCGACCCTCCTGGCTCAGCATTTTTCCTGGGAATGCCCTGCAGAATGGAGATCGAGTTTGTTTAACAACATCCGCGAGGATTGGCGCTCGCATGGACGGAGGCTTTCCTGCCAGGGTTTCTGGGCCATGGCTGTTTACCGCTTTGGACACTGGCTCGACACCATTCGCTGGCGTTTGCTCAGGCTTCCTTTCACCTCGCTCTACATGTTGCTGAAGCCCCTTTCTGAAGTACTGACTGGCATTGAGTTTTCCAATAAAGCAACGGTGGGACGGCGATTCCGAATCTATCATTTCGGGGCAATTGTCATCAGTGGCGATGCTGTTTTTGGAGATGACTGTGTGATTCACCAAGGGGTCACTGTCGGAATGAAAAACGCTGATGATGTCGGGGGACCGGTTTTTGGAAACCGGGTCGAAATAGGCGCGGGGGCTAAGGTCCTGGGTGCGGTCCGGATCGGAGACGATGTGGATATTGGAGCCAATGCAGTAGTGATCACCGACATCCCTTCCAACTCCATTGCTGTCGGGGTTCCAGCGCGGGTACTTCCGCGCAAGATGCCGACAGCAGAGGAGAGCAAGTTGCGCTCGCGTTAGATAATCGCTTCCTCCGCGACGAGCAGCTTCAAAGAGGCCAATGGCACTTCAATGGTCTTGTGCTGAATTGCACGTCGTAGTGGGACGCGCCACTTCATCAGAATTCACCCAGATTCGCCTACTTTCGATCTGCGCGTGGATCCATTTCGCAAGCGGTAGGTTCATTCAGCTGCATTGGAAGTTATCTGTCTTATCGAACCAAGCCATGCAGTGAGCTTGCGATCAAGAGGATGTCGTAGTAGGCATTACGTCGAAGCTGTCGCACGCTTGCGCATCGAGCGCGAGTAGTTTCGACCAATACGCCCAGCGGCAGCAAGACTTGCAGCAGCCATGGCGTGCGCTGCAAGAATCGCAGCAGCGCATTCGAGACAAATGTTAGCCCCGCCAAACGCACTGTCCTAACCTCCTGAATGGAAAAGAAGTTGTTCACTTGCCTGACATAATCATTTTCAGATGACGAGCGCTGGACGGTGCTGGATTGCGTTCCCTTCATGCTGGCCTGCTCGAGCAGTAAGAGGCGGCCACCAGAAGAGAGAACACGTCGAATCTCTCGCATAGTAGGCTCCGCGACCGGTGTGTTGGAGATGTATTGAAACACCCAGCACATCAAACACGCATCGAATACTCCATTTGCAAAGGGCAATTCTGTTGCGGACGCCTCCACAAACACGGCTTCAGAGCCGGAATTCAATTGTCTTGCGGCGGCCAGCATCTGAGGTTCGGGGTCCACGCCGACGTATCTGAGTCCCAGACGCTCGATCCTTTTGGCAAATCTTCCAATGCCGCATCCCAGGTCGAGCACGGTTCCGGCCTTGGGCAATGCCCTCCTAATCAGCTGCCAATGAATCCGATCGATAATCTCGTTCTTGATCCCATCGCGGTCGTTCGGGTCCACCACAGGCCGAAGATCAGGAAGCGACGCCAGCCGTTTCCACTCCGTGGTCGGGGATAAGTGCCCGAGTTCAGATACCTGAGTCTCCGAATCCTTCATTAAGGCATTTTACGCTACATTCCACTGGCGTTCCAAAAGTGCGTGGTCTGCAACCGCGTGGATCGCTACGCGAAGGACTTTTATGCAGGAATCCTATGACAGTATCCCCACGTTATCGAAAGGAAACGACGAGGTGCATGAGGTGAACATCCTCGATCAACTCTTGCCTTGGAAGCCACCGTCTTTCACGTGATGGACTGCTCTCTACTGACCTGCCCGATTTTCCGCACGGTAATCCTACAACCTTACAACTAGCAAGCAGCCGCAGTAACTATGGGAAAGTGGGAAACACCTTTCATGAGATTCGCAATCCAACAAACAGACCTGGCCTTGTTGACCGTTGCGGAGATTGTTAGAATTGCAAGGTATCCCACGGACTCTCCTGAACAAGACCAGGGATGAGCCGGAACCTGTCGACGATTAGGTGGGAGACTGGGCGGAATGAAGATCTCGGTTTGCATGGCCACGTACAATGGCGAGCGGTTCATTCGTGAACAGCTTGAATCCATTCTCGGCCAGTTGGAAGACGACGATGAGATTGTAATCGTCGACGATGCTTCCGCCGATGGCACCGTGCGCTCAGCTGAAGAATTTCATGACAAGCGGATTCGCATTATTAAGCAGGATCGCAACCGCGGAGTGCTCCAGACCTTCGAACGCGCATTGAAAGAAGCTGTGGGTGAAATCATCTTTCTCGCCGACCAAGACGATGTTTGGCGCGGAGATAAGGTAGCAAAGATCAAACGCATGTTTCGGACACATGCCGATTTGTCATTGGTGCTAAGCGATTGTGCAATCATCGATGCTAAAGGCGAGGTTGTTGCAACGACACGATTCAAATCGGGTAAGTTTCATCCAGGCGCAGTGCGCAATATTGTGCGCAACAGCTATTTGGGATGTTCAATGGCCTTTCGTCGACCAATACTGGAGTATTGTCTACCATTTCCGGCTGATATACCGATGCATGACATGTGGATCGGCATATTGAGCCAGCTCGTCAGCAAAAACGGATATATTGACGAACCGTTGATGAGTTACCGACGACACGATAGGAACAGCTCTCCGGAGAAACACGCATCGGTCGCGCAGATGATTCGTTGGAGGTTGGCTCTCGTCAAGAGTTTAATTTTGCGTTATCGGCGTGCCGCGCTCTTCATGAGACAGATTTCAGCGAATCCTGCTCGGTGAATGTTTGTTGAATCGCGTATGCGCCTTGGGTCTTCGAAATCAGAGAAGACATGAATTCTCGCGCCCAGCAGGATGACAGTACAAAGTGGAGACCTAATTCGACAATTCTCAACGAGACGGGAGCGCTCTATAATGGAATTATCATGCTACATAGAGATGCACGAAAACCGACACCTGCGCGTTCACTTGTTTACCCGACTCTAAAACCAATCGAAGTACGGACTTCACCGTGCATTTTCTTCTAGTGAACCGATATTTTGGCGGCGGTTCAGTTCCTACTGGAAGGATGCTTTCGGACGTTTGCCTCCATCTGTGTCGGCAAGGCCATACTGTTACGGTTATCGCCTCAACCAGCCGCTATGTGAAATCGGAAGTTCCGCTGCCGAAGAATACAGACCAGGTCAAGGTTCGATGGCTCACTGAAATTGGGCCCGGTCGCTTGGCCAGTTGGATAGGGTTTTGGTTCAAAGTTGCCTTCATTTTGCCGGCTACATCATGGAATCGGTGCGTCTTGTTGACAGATCCGCCATTCCTCCCTTTTGCCGCTCGTTTGGCCAGAATCTTCACAGGACGGCAGCGACGATATTACTGGTGGACTATGGACCTTTACCCCGAAGCGTTGGTGGCAGCGGGAATGATCTCACAACGCCATCCATTGTGGATTTGTTTGCGATGGCTAAATGACTTGGGATTAGGCGCGATGAACGGAGTTGTCACGTTGGGTCCACGCCAACTGCAACGACTTCAGACCTACAAGGGATGGAACAAGTTAGCCGATTCTAGTGTGGTGGTTCCTCCGTGGGATACCCGTCCCATTCGCTACATATGCCCTGAAGAAAACGTGGTTCTGAGACAGTTTGGGTGGCAGGGACGGAAAATTGCTCTCTATTCCGGAAATCTTGGGCAGGGGCATTTATTTCGTGAATTCGCAGATGCTGCGCGGTATTTTTACGAGCGCCGGCGCGACGACTGGGTTTTTGCCTTTGTCATTCGTGGCGAAAATCGGAGAGATCTGGAAGTCACGACGAAAGATTTGCCTAATATTCGAGTGCTTGATTACCTGTCCGATGATTTCACGGCGGACCTTCTTTGGGCGGCAACTGTTCATCTGATAAGCATGAAATCCGGCTGGGAAGGAGTCATTGTACCGAGCAAGCTTTATGGAGCATTGCAAACTACGGCGCCGATCCTTTTCGTCGGTCCGGAGGATTCGGACACTGCAACAGAGATCCTTCGATTGAAACGGGGGCTAACGCTCTCGCCAAACACATCAGGTGATACGGTGGCGCGAGTTTTAGAAGAACTTGCGCAACCCTCTTGGAGAAAGGAGCCATTTTTTGACGAAAGCAGTTCCCGGAAGGTGGCAGAATTCATTAGTCGCTGAGGTAAGGCAATGGAGTACGAAGTGCAGATGTAGTTATGAAACATTGAGCTTGCCCTTAGAATGCAAATCCATAGCGGGTTGGTTGAGGCGATGTCATCTCGTCTAGTCGTAGTCGTGAAGGTGAGAATGCGGAAATCGGCTTTATCTATTTCCAAGATCGGTGGAGGTGCGGGAAACAGCTCGACTGCTCTATGCCGTGGCCTCCGCTCGCAGAGACCATGACCCATGAATCTCCTGGAAGATGTCGTCAAGCGATTTTGTAATACCCCAGCCCGGATAGTGCTTTTTCATCTTGCCTAGGTCGCTGATATAGCAAATGTGGTCGCCGGAGCGGTTTTTATCAACATATTCGTAGATCATCGGCTTGCCGGAGATAGCCTCTATCTTCGCAAAGGCTTCAAGAATGGAGCAACTATTCTCCCGCCCGCCCCCGATGTTATACACTTCGCCGGGCCGAGGATTAGCGATAAATGCAGCGATAAAGCGGGCTACATCGAGGGAATGGATGTTATCGCGAACCTGCTTGCCCTTGTAACCGTAGACGTTGTACTTCGTTCCAGTAACGTTGCACTTAATAAGATAACTTAGAAATCCATGCAGTTCTACGCCGGAATGACTCGGCCCAGTAAGGCAGCCGCCACGAAGCGCGCAGGTGGGCATGTCGAAGTACCGCCCGTACTCTTGGACCATGACATCGGACGCGACCTTTGACGCACCAAAAATAGAGTGCTTCGACTGGTCGATGCGGAATATCTCGGGAATGCCGTTCCAGTATGTCTCGTCGGAGTATTCCCAACGTGTCTCAAGTTCCTTGAGCGGCAATTCGTTGGGAGCGTCGCCGTAGACTTTGTTGGTCGACATCGAGGCGAAAGGCGCCTCTGGTGCGTACTGGCGGACGGCTTCGAGCAGGTTGAAGGTGCCGACAGCGTTGGTATCGAAATCGGCGAAGGGCATGATTGCCGCAAGATCGTGGCTCGGTTGAGCGGCCGTGTGCACGATGGCGTCGGGCTTGATTTGCCTCAAAAGATCGAGCACTCCCTGACGGTCGCGGATATCGAGTTCGTGGTGCACGAACCCTTGGATGGTCTGCTCGAGGCGATGCTGATTCCAACGGGTGTCGCCCTTTGGGCCAAAGAACGCCGCACGCTGATTGTTATCGACTCCATGAATTTCCCAACTCTCGGCGGCAAAATAAAGACAGACTTCGGAGCCGATAAGACCGGATGAGCCGGTCACCAGAATCTTTCTCTTTGCATTGTTCATGATCTGATAATAGAACAACGAACGTGGGAGCGCAGGCCTTGAAAACCGTCAACCGGGACGGATACCCCGACAACGTTCAGATGCGCGCTTCGTACTTTCCAATCCCCCGGAGCCGAAGTGTGACGACAAGTGGATCGGGGATAGTGTGGCGAAGAAGTGCCAAGATGAGTGGCTTTGGGAATGCAGTTAGGGGCCCGCAGGCTGAGCAGAGTTACGCTCTGATCACGGGAAGGACACAATGATGAAATGGATTTGCATTGTGGCAGGCGCGTTGGCGATGGCTGCATCTGCCAGACCCGCGCAGGCAGCGCGTTCGGATTGCCCTGCACCGCCGGGCGCGGTCAAGGTTGCTCTGCCTTCCGGGTTGCCGCCTGCATTACGCGACAAAATGGGCAACATCGCTTTGCCAAGCCGGCCGTTTAACGCGATCGACGGGTACGTAAAGGGACAGCCTAATCGCCGCTTCTTCTTCGTCTGGAGTATCGGTACCCGGTGGATCGTGGCGACGGAACAAGGGGGCATAGCGCTTCGTTCGGCAATCTTTGTTTATGACCTCGGTAATGACGGCAAGACTGCCACCTTTATCGACAAACGCATCGGATTTCCAAACGACGTATGCGAGGCTGCGACTAAGCTGGCACCACGATAAAATCGGATCGGATCGGAAAACGTGCGCGCAGCGAAAGCCTCTGAGACGTCAACGCGCCGCCCGGACAAACCTTCGCGAGTGACCTGCCGGCTTTACATTTTTCTTGTGACTACTGAAATAAATATTGGTGGAGGCGGCGGGAGTCGAACTATCCATGCCACTGAAAAATCACAAGTTGCGTATTCTAAAGTGGACCAAATAGGCCAAAAGATCCAGAATGACAAATCGACTGTACGTTTATTGTACGACAACCCGAGACAATCTAGAGATCCCACGAAAGGCGAGAATCGCTCACTTCGCGACGCACACCTGCCTCATTTCCAAATGGTGATTCTGGGTGTCAACGAAAATTTGGACTGTCTAAATCAGGATTGCGTGGATTTCCAGCCGTCCACCTCGAAGACGCATTCCGATACGACGAACGAGATAAGATAGTGTAGAACCTATAGCCAGAGGTGGTTAGGCGGTTGAGAGACGGAAGATGTTCTGTCTTCCCGAAGAGCACAATCTTCCGTTAAGCGACCGGAAAGAACCGGTGCGATGCGCGTCACCAAAGCGGTAATCACGGCAGCCGGAAGAGCGCAGCGCAATCTTCCTATGCAGACACTATTTGACCAGCAAGGGGCGGAACGTTCCGTTCTCAGCCTGGTAGTTAGAGAAGCGCTACGCGCTGGTATCGACGATATCTGCATCGTGGTGTGGCCAGGCGATGAAGAACCCTACGCCAAGCTTCTTTCCGATGATGCTGCGCGGCTGACCTTTGTGCGCCAGACAGAAGCTCAGGGCTATGCCCATGCAATCTGGTGTGCACGAGGATTCGTTCAGGACGAGCCGTTTCTGCATTTTGTGGGCGACCACATCTATGTAAGTCCAGAGTCACGCGGGTGCGCGCGGCACTTGGTAGAAACCGCGGTTGCTGAGGACTGCGCGATTTCAGGAGTGCAAATCACCCACGAGAGTCTCCTTCCCCGTTATGGCACCGTCGGCGGACAGCAGGTTCCAGGCAAGTCAGGACTATATCGAGTCGACAAGGTCCTCGAAAAGCCGGCTCCCACAGTAGCGGAACAACACTTGATTGTCCCCGGCTTACGCAGCGCCCAATACCTCTGTTTTTACGGCATGCATGTGTTGACACCCACAGTGTTTGACATTCTCTCCGTGATGCTCTCCGATAGACGTGATGGGCGCGTGAGCCTCTCCGCGGCACTCTCCGAACTGGCTCAGCGGGAACAGTATCTCGCCTTGATCCAACGCGGGCGTCGGTTCGACGTCGGTGTGAAGTATGGGCTCTTTACCGCCCAACTGGCGTTAGCGCTCAGCGGACAGGATCGGGAGGAAGTGCTAGCGGAACTGATCAAAGTACTTGCTCTCCGCGAAGTGCTTTCCGCGCATGGAGCAGACGCTTGAGCGTGCTCTGGTCGATCATCACTGCAATCGAATCGGAAGCTCACAACCGTTCCCTTGACGCGTCTTGCCGGGAAGCCAGCGCGGCGCAGCTACTTACCGAGGTCAAAGAACTCGAGGTGCACAGGCGGAGCAGTGAAAACCTGTACGAGCGAGTTCGCGCGTTGTTTTTTCTTTACGCGATTTACCGCTTCCATCTGCCAGCGAAATTGGAGAACTGCAGCAGTGTGCACATTCCGTTCAGCGGCTATGACAAACTACTCCACCGCCGTTACGAAGAGGCCATCTCTGTGTTTCTCGGCGCCGGGGAGGCGGTTGGTCCAAGCGACGGCCTCTGTAGCGCGCTGGCCGCTGCCTATCGCGGCCTGGCATTTCAGACGCTGGCCGATCAGGTGCGTCTCAGTGTGAGGTCGGTACAAGGCAACCAATGGATGTTCCGCACTGGTCATCCTGCCGATTACGCATTGCGCATTCGCCCCGAACTCTTGAGACGGAATGCAGGTGAGCCATTCCCGATCTTGCATGAATGCACGCCTGTGCGTATGGATCTGAGCCATAGCGGTTGGAGCGATATCTTCTTTCTTGGCATGGATCTTCCCGAATGGGCGCGGGTGATTAACGTCTCGATTGACTTGGCGGTACACGGCTCTGCTGCACTGCCTCCCAAACCGCCCGTCGAAACGTATCTCCGGGTGATTGATCGCCCGCTCATCCGCTTAGTAAGCGTCGATCTCGATGCGAGCGTAGAAATCCGCGATCTGCAGGAACTCTTCGATTTTGGCCGTGACTATCTTGGTCTGCTGAAGGCGGCAGTCATCGCATCGGGGTTGGTTCCCCCCGGGCTCGAATCGTCGGGACAGCCACTCTCTTACCTGCTTCGGCAACTGCTCGGGCAGGAAGGGCTCGGGATCGAAATTGTCAGTCATGTAAATAACATTCCCAAAGGCTCAAGGCTTGCAGTCTCCACCAACTTGTTGGCCTCGCTGATCTCCGTTTGCATGAGAGCGACCGGGCAATCAACCTCATTGACTGGGCAGTTGACAGAGGCCGAACGTCGTCTGGTGGCGGCGCGCGCGATCCTTGGTGAGTGGCTGGGAGGCTCCGGTGGAGGCTGGCAGGATTCGGGAGGAGTTTGGCCGGGAATCAAGCTCATCGAAGGAGTGCGATCCGTCGAAGGTGACATCGAGTTTGGTATCAGCCGCGGAACTCTTCTGCCCATGCATCGTATTTTTTCAAAATCCGAGATAGGCGAGGAGACACGCCAGCGACTGCAGGACAGTCTCGTTCTGGTACATGGTGGCATGGCGCAGGACGTCGGCCCTTTGCTTGAAATGGTGACGGAGAGATATCTGCTCCGTTCAGAAGCAGAATGGAACGGCCGTCTGCAGGCCAGCAGGCTGCTGGACGAAATCGTCGCACATCTGCAGGTGGGCGATGTGCATGCAATAGCCAGGGCAACGCAAAGAAATTTCGATGGACCTTTGCAGACCATCATTCCGTGGGCAAGCAATCTTTACACAGAAACTCTGATTGAGGAGTCTCGCAAGGCATTCGGTTCCCAGTTCTGGGGCTTTTGGATGCTCGGTGGTATGTCGGGCGGAGGAATGGGCTTCATCTTCGATCCCGCGAAGAAATCGGAAGCGCAGGATTTTCTGGCCGTATTGATGCGCAATGTTAGCGGCAGGCTCGCCGGCGGCGTGCCTTTTGCGATGGAGCCGATTGTCTACGATTTCGCGATCAATGAACGTGGCACGTTTTCCGAGTTCCTAACCGGCAGCTCCGCGACTCTGCCTGATAAATACTACGACCTGATTCTCCCTTCGATGGTGAAAAGGGATCAGCGATCGCTATCGGTAGCGGAGAGATCAGACCTGGAACGTTTCAGCTCTTCCTGGCATCACGGTCCTGGCGCGTTGGGACGTGCCCGGAACTTCCTCGATCGCCTCCTTCCTCGAGACAGGCTGGATAGCACGAAAGCCGAGACTCTCGAATCAATGCTTGAACAGCACGGCTTCGATCCAATTCAGCATGAACGCATTCAGACGGAAATGCGCGCCGGATACATCGGACTCGCGCAAAATCGCCTGCCGATCTCCAGCCGGATCGAGGATGTTCCGCCAGACAGGGTCTTTGACGCCACCGAGCGCATCGATGAAAGCCTTCGTCGGATCGGAGAGGAGGCGCTCGCGTCGGGCGCGGTCGCGATTGTAACTCTTGCAGGAGGCGCGGGCAGTCGATGGACAAAGGGCGCAGGCACGGTGAAGGCTCTCAGCCCATTCTGCCGCCTTGAAGGAAAACATCGCACATTCTTAGAGGTGCATCTGGCGAAAAGCCGACGCGTCAGCCGGCGTTATCAACGAGCCGTACCCCATGTCGTTACGACGAGTTACCTGACACACGTGCCCACAGAACAGCATCTTCTTTCTGAACGTAATTATGGGTACGAAGGACCACTTCACCTGTCTCGTGGAAAGGCCGTGGGGTTGCGTATGGTGCCCATGGCTAGAGACCTTCGTTTCGCATGGGAAGAATCCTCACAGCAGATACTTGATGCTCAAGCCCAAAAAGTGCGAGAAAGCACACGTGTGGCTCTTTTAGCGTGGGCGCAGCAGGTAGGAGAAGGAACAAACTATACGGACAACCTGCCTCTGCAGTGCCTTCATCCGCTGGGGCACTGGTACGAAGTTCCCAATCTGTTTTGCAATGACGTGTTGAAGTGCATGCTCGATTCCACGCCCTCTCTCAGGTATCTCATGGTCCACAACGTGGACACTGTTGGTGCGAACCTCGATCCCGGAATTCTAGGTAGGCACATCGCAAGTAATGCAGCGATGACTGTCGAGGTGATCTCCCGAAGAATCGAGGACCGGGGAGGTGGGCTTGCGTCTCTCAATGGACACTTGCGCCTGGTGGAAGGCATGGCGCTTCCTTTTGAGGAAGCTGAATTCCAGCTTTCCTATTACAACTCCAACACATTTTGGATCGACATTGACGCACTTCTGCGAGTCTTTGATCTGGATCGAGCAGCTCTGGGCGATCCGGCTCGGGTGTCCGCAGCCATCCGTGCGCTTGCCTCCCGCATGCCCACCTACATCACACTGAAGGACGTAAAGAAGCGCTGGGGCAAGGGGCAGGAAGATGTCTACCCTGTGGCGCAGTCTGAAAAACTCTGGGTAGACATGACTGCGCTGCCGGAGCTGTCATGTGAGTACTCGCTCGTATCACGTATGCGCGGCCAGCAGCTTAAGGAGCCTGCACAATTAGATGGATGGCTCCGAGATGGATCAGCTGCTTTTGTTAACGCGCTGTGCGATTTCGAATAGACTCTGTTTCCATCCTTTGTTCATTCGTGCTATCCGCGTGACCGCGGACATGCAAAATGCGCGCCGTGATCCGGCGGGATAACAAGGCATGTGCAATAGCACGACTGAATGCTGAGGAGTTCGTGTAGGCGGCGGGAGTCGAACTTGAGCCATTTTGCAGGCGTCCGAGCCTGCAGGCGAAATCCTGAGCGCAGCGAAGGACCTTAATCCCTCTACTGCTTCAAGAAGTTGGTGGAGGCGGCGGGAGTCGAACCCGCGTCCGAAATCGCTGTCAGCCGGGAAGATCCATGTTCAGTCCAGTTCCGCATGTTTTCGCCTCAGACGCTCAGAACGGACAAGATGCGCCGGAAGCTAGTCCGATGATCTTATGGCTACAACACGGACCGAGAAGCAGCCACCAGCCTACTGAATGACGTCTGATTCGCTGCCCATAGGCGAAGCTGCGAGAGACGGCTGCTTAATTAATTAAGCAGCAAGTGCCAGGTTATCGTTGGCAACTTTGTTTTTGCAGGCGATTACGGGTGCCCACACCCCGACATGCCTCCCATGCCGCAATCGATCCCGTCGAAACCGTGACGCCCCCATTGACCGGGAATGAATCGACTCACCCATTCGATGAACCAATTGTTCCGCGGGGTGCGAGCCGGGCCAACTGGCTCGTGCTGCTTCATTTATTTTACGCCAATTCTGATGTGAGGGTCCGATGCGGGGTGGTACGGCGGCGTGTAGCCCTTTGCATCCCAAGGTGTTTGGAGAATAAAAGAGAGGTCAATGTGTAGTGCGGGCGGTGCGCCAGACCGTGAATCTGACGATCAATGAGGGACAAACCGAAGCTGAAGTTCACGAACGATCTGGAGTCGGTGTCGGGGGCAACGAGCGGCACGGAGCTGTCAATCATTGAACGTTCCGTGCCGCCAATTCCGACTCACGAATCAGTGCGCAAGGGAGACGACCCCATGAATCACGGTGCCTACGCCAAAGTGCGAGCTCGCCGGCGCTCCGAGTACCATGGTGATATTCGAAAAGGCGACCGATCCGTCGACTCCGCTAACTCCCGTAATGCAAACGGTAAGCTGCGATTGCGGAGGAGCAGGGTCGAAGGGCGCCGGTTGCCCGTTACCTGTAAGCAAACTGACCGGACCGGTAATTTGAAAGCCGATGGTGTTGTTCGTTGGAGCCGGGAAGGTGGGGCACCCGTCCATGTCCCATTGGACAGTTGCGCCTTTCATAACGATGTGATGGACGTGAGGGGAATTTCCAGGCTTGCTCGGATCGACAACACCGTTTGTGGTCCCGTAGTTAGACATCGTCAGGTCGGCTGAGAAGTCGGACGTGCCCGAGGCTCCTCGCAGATCAAGGGTCCAGGCACCGTGCAATTCCCACGGACCGCCCTTGACGGTTGAGGCAGTGTAGTCGTTGATCAAACCTTTAAAGTGCACGGGTGATTTACCTTGCGCAAAAGCAGCGGTGGCCAATACCAACGCCAGGACTGGGAGCACGCGGGTTGCGGAAATCATCCTTCTGCAGTTCATGAGAACCTCCGGGGATTTGAGAGTCGCGGTTCCGGCGCCAAATGCCTGAGATCCCTGGCACATCCGGTTTGCAAGGGAACGATTGCCGGGCGGTGCGTTTGGCAAGAAACGCGTTTGAAGTGCCAGTCCACAGTCCACTATCAACGAAAGCAGGTCAAAGGGCATCAAGCGGAACAGCTCCTTGCCGTCAAATGCCGTCTTTTGCAGCGGAGGGAAACGGAGGTACAATCGGCTCACTTCGGTCACGAAGGTCCCCTTTTAGAAACCCAGGTCGATCAGGATATGGCAATGGGTGATGCGTCCCTGGAAATACCGCCCGCCGACACCGCCTCAGAAAAGCGCCTGGACTCATGGAAGGAGATCGCGGCTTATCTGAACCGCGACGTAACGACTGTCCAGCGCTGGGAGAAGCGGGAGGGAATGCCCGTCCATCGGCACCTCCACGACAAACGTGGCTCCGTCTACGCTTCCCGCTCCGAGTTGGATGCATGGGCCCGCAGTCGGCATCTTCCAGAAGCCCAGGGGACTGGGAACGGCGAGGGACTTCCAAGCACCGGAACTTCAGGCTCCTCTGCACCTGATTCGTCTATCTCTGGGATCTCTGCCCTCCAGGTGGAAGCGTGCGTTTGTGGCGGCCGGCGCTATCGCGCTTGCGATCGGAGCCGGTCTCTGGCTTCAGCGGACACAATATTCCTGGCGAAACCCCATCGTTGATGCGAAGTTCCAGATTGTGACGGACTTTAATGGCACAGAGCAAGCCGGTGCGGTGTCTCGCGACGGCCATTTCATTGCGTTTCTCTCGGACCGGGACGGTCAAATGGACGTCTGGGTGACTCAAGTTGGTTCGGGTGAGTATTACAATCTCACACACGGAAGCGCGCCTGAACTCGTAAATCCCTCTCTCCGGACTCTGGGATTTTCTCCTGACGGCTCTCTGGTTACCTTCTGGGTTAGAAAGCAAGACGGTTCGCAACAGAGCCACATCGGCATCTGGGCCGTGCCTACCCTTGGTGGAGAGCCAAGACCATATCTCGATGACGCAGCTGAGTTCGATTGGTCGGCTGATGGATCGCGGCTGGCATACCACACGCCGGGCCCCGGAGACCCTTTCTTCATCTCAGAGGGCAGCGCCCGACCGGGAGGGACGCCCATTTTTACAGCGCCCGCCGGACTTCACGCACACTTTCCTCTGTGGTCACCCGATGGGAAATTCATTTACTTTGTCCAGGGTTCGTTGCCCGACAAACTGGATATCTGGCGCATTCCCTCTGCCGGCGGATTGCCGGAGCGAATTACGTCGCAGAATACACGCATCATCTACCCTGTCTTGCTGGATAAGCGAACGCTGGCCTATCTCGCTACCGATCCGGATGGTTCCGGGCCGTGGCTCTACGGTGTGGACGTGGAGCATCGCATTCCCCATCGCCTTGCGCCGGGACTTGACCGATACACATCGCTTGCCGCGAGCGGCGACGGTCACCGGCTGGTAGCAACACTCGCGAGTCCGAAAAGGACGCTGTGGCGCTTGCACATTGCCGATTCTCGCACCCATGGAGCCGCTCCGGCGCCGATCCCTCTCACGACCGACGCCGGATTTTCTCCGCGCCTGGGTCCCGGGTATTTGATCTATGTTTCTGCAACGAGCAAAGGGGATACCCTCTGGAAACTGGCCGGTGAAACCACCATGGAGTTGTGGAGTGGTCAGGGCGCCCAGGTCGTCGGCGGACCGGCAATCTCATCCGATGGACGAAATATCGCCCTCACCGTAAAACGCCAGGGACAAACGCTTTTGTATGTCGTCCAGAACGACGGCACAAACGCTCACATCGTTGCAAATTCTCTTAATCTCGAGGGCGATCCGGCATGGTCGCCTGACGGACTGTCGATCGCTTCCGCGATTGTTGAGTCCGGAGTCCCACATCTCTATCGCATTCCTGTCAATGGCGGATCTCCGACTCCTCTTGTCCAACGCTATTCGCTCGATCCCGCATGGGCTCCCGATGGCAACCTCCTTGTATACTCCGGGCCAGATATCGGCACCACTTTCTCATTGGCGGCAGTTAACGCACAATCTGCGGCGCATCCTCTGCCCACGATCACATTAACGCGAGGCGCTCGGCGGATGGTCATGATGCCGGACGGACACACGGTTGTAGTGATGCAGGGAATGATTCAGCACAAGAATCTCTGGCTCATCGACCTGAATTCAGGATCCGAGAGACAATTAACAGAACTCCCTCCCGAATTCGATATCGGTGACTTCGACGTCTCTCCTGATGGCCGCGAAGTTGTGCTCGAGCGTGTGGAAGAGCGCTCGGACCTGGTTCTCATGGATAGACCGCGAAACTGAGGATTCTATGCTGCGCGGAAAGCAAGCCTAGAAATGGAAGGCCAATCCCACTCCGACCCGGTAGTGCGAAGGAGCATGCCCCCCGGAGTCAGATGCGGTAGGGGCCTTACTATTGCCCAGATAGTCGCCTGTGACCCGGAACTTCAATCCCAGAAACACTGGTATGTCGGCGCCTCCGCCGAGCGCATAGCTGGCGGCGTTATATCCAACTGCGGGAAACGTGGTAACTGTTGCATTCTCGTGGGCAAGACCGCCAAGAGCGTGAACGAAGGCGCTGAAGCCCACCGCGTGGGCTGTGACGCGGGGGCCAAACATGACCAGCGTCACGTGCTGCGAGAACCCGCTCGAATTCACGCCGTAGTGCGAGACGTCGCCTTCCGCACCCACAAAGGGAAGGAACTTGATGTGCGCCGCTGCTTGCCAGCCATTCATGCCACCGGTGTTCGCCGCATATAGGTTGTCTCCGACACGGCTATAGCCTAAATAGACATCCCCTTTGTCCGCGTGGGCCTGCGCCACGAACGCTATGGGGAACACGAGTGCAGCAAAGATGGCGGCAAGATTGCCCAACTTCATGGGATCACTCCTCCTCAACTGGTCAAAAATTGACTTGCACGATCAGATACTAACGATCATTTCAGCTTTGGGAGAATCTGCTCACGCCAAGGCAATCGAAGAATCCGGCCGGCTCGGCGAACCGCTATTGCTTCTCGAGATCGATCTGCTCATAAGCATGTTTCGCGATGCCGGCACGGATCTGGGCTGGGGTCTTGCCGGCCCTTGTCATCGCGTAGGCGTAGAAAGCCTCTTGCGCGCAGGTGGAGCATTCCGTCCCGTGCAAGCCTTCATAGCAACTGCGCAGGCTGGTGTGTCCCAGAGCGCGGTCGCAGCGGCAGTTACAGGGAAGCTGATAGAGCACATTGCCGATTTTCGCAGCCTGCTGATAAACATGCACCTGCCAGGGATATCGGAAATTCTCGCCCGTGAGTTTCGCTCCAGACAGCATTGGCGGAAGCGCGGCCACCTTGAGCGGGGCCGAGGGATGATAAGCCGGGACATCTTCGGCGGGGTTGGACCACTGCGCGTAGCTAACTGCGGTGATGGCGAAAACGGCGAAGCCTAGGAGGAGACGGCGATTGGCGAGGATCATGGAAGTGACATTCTCTCCGTTGACCATTTTAGACCCGCGAGGAGCTAAAACAGAATCCAGCGCCGGGGCAGAAAGCCTCGAATGCAAGAGAAAATCGCAGTAAGATGGATGGGAAGCTTTGGAACAAAAAAAAGGCGGCACGAACGGTTATTTGTTCGTGCCGGGAGGCCAGTGACGCAAACTACTTCCAGCTCCGGTGCGATCAGTAAAACCGCTCTCCATCACTGGAATATCTACACGATACTATAGATTCACTCCGAAGCAAATACAAAATTTGAAATTTTCCCGCCATGCGGTACATCAAACCTTTCCCGGTGAGGGGGCATCTAAACCGCGCCGTGGCGGCCAGGCAGAACGGCATGGATCAGGGCGCGAGACAGGGCTGAGAGATGACAAGTAATTTAGAATCATCGGCTTTAACAGGAGAAAGGCGCGAACCGCAGGCCGCCAATCGCGGAGCGACTCCACCAGGATGGTTGAAGGTGGGCGCTGTGGCGGCCGCATCAGCGGTTTTGGGAGGCCTGGCCGCCGCATGGTTCTACCGCAAGACCCTCTCCCAACTACGGGAAGCCGAGGGCACAATTTCGAGTTCCGAATCCGGGACTACTGAGGACCAGTCGGCAGAGGATTTCTAACTCCTGCACCGTTCTGCGTCGCCGTCGCCTGCCCGGCAGAAAGCTCCTTCTCTAGGATTTCACACAAGATGTGCCCGGCGAGGATGTGCGCCTCCTGAATGCGGGGGGTGTCATTCGACGGAACTTCAAATAGGAAATCAGCTGCTGTGGCGATTTTGCCGCCGCCTTTGCCGGTGAAGGCCACGGTGACCGCGCCAACCTTGCGCGCAGCTTCAAGGGCAAGAAAGACATTGCGGCTGTTGCCCGAGGTGGAGATAGCCACCACCACATCGCCCTTGCGCGCGAGCGTCTCAACCTGACGCTGGAAGATGTGCTCGTAGCCGTAATTGTTGCTGGCTGCTGTCAAGATCGACGTATCGGTGGAGAGAGCGATGGAGGCGATGCCGGGTCGATCCTGGCGAAAGCGGACCACAAGCTGGCCGTTGAGGTGCTGCGCGTCGGCTGCACTGCCGCCGTTGCCGCACCAGAGAATTTTGCCCCCCATGCGGATGGCAAGAACCATTTCGGAGGCGATCTGATCGAGGACGCGCTGCTGATCTTTGAGGGCCTGGATGATCTGGATATGTTCGGCGAGAGCAGCCTGAAAGATTGCGGCTCGGTCGAGGGTTGAGTCGGGCATCGGCTTCGGGTTCCTGAAGAGGATGGGCGATGTTAAGCCCGCGCCGTGGTGAGGACGCTCCAGCATATTACTCCAGCGAGCGATGGTTTGAGGATTGGAAACTGATCGATGCAGGAAAACCAAAATCGGCAGCTTTCTGGTAGAGAAGCCGCCGATTGAGTTTGCCGCAACTCTGATCTCCGCTAGTGGCTGATCATGAACTGGAGCTGGCCGATATAAACGCCGTAGGGACCGAGTTGGATGGCCTTGAGCGAAGTTGTGCTGGGTCCGCCAGGGGTCTTTAGTAGTGTGTTGAGGGCGCCATCCGGCAGGCCGCGGCCAGCCAGGTTCACGGTCTGCGGCTCGGCCGTGAAGTTCAGCGCGACCACCACCGGGGGAGCGCCTGCTGCTTCGCGCTTCCAGCTGAGCACCTTGGTGTTTTCAGTATCGAGCATGGTGTCTGCCCCCTCTGAAAACGCCCGATTGGTCTTCTTCAGGCGAATGAGTGTTTCATACCAGGTCAGGAGCGAATCTGGATTGCCCTGTTCCATCTGGACATTGATGGTTTCGTGATTGGGCGGGACCGGCAGCCAGGGCGTGGCCTTGGGGCCGTCGAAGCCGGCGTTTGGGCCGGGAGTCCATTGCATCGGAGTGCGTTCCCCGTCGCGGCCCTTGAATTTGGGCCAGCCAAGCAGCCCGACCGGATCCTTGACGTCTTCCTTGCGCGTGGGAGGTGTGGTCTTCATACCGATCTCGTCGCCATAGTAGAAGAGCGATGCGCCGCGGTTCGCGAAAAGAATTGTGGAGATTACGCGCTCAATATCGGCGTCGTGCACGCCATCGCCATAGCGAACATCGAGGCGCGGGTTGTCATGATTGTCGAAGACGAAAAGGGGAACGTTGTCGCCTAAGTCGTCTTCCGCATCCTCGAGTCTTGCACGGAACGTGCCGACATCGAGCTTGTTAATGAAGCCGAGCTGTGTATCCATTGGCAACTGGAACTCAGGGTGTGCAAAGGTTCCGTATTGCTTGAGCAGTTCCGCGACGTTCGGTAAATAGGTTTCGCCGACAAAAACTCGCGCTCCAGGGTACTTCGAGGTCGAGAATTTGTCAGCTTCTTCGCGCATCTCTGCCATGACGGTGTGGACACCGGGAAGATTGTTGGTCATCGCATCGTCGAGACGAGGAAGCCCTCCGCAATCCCATTTCCGGGTTCCCTTCCTTGTCCTTCAAAACAGCTTCGTCTCTCATTTGTGGATCTTCGAAGAGAGTCGTGATCGCGTCGAAACGGAAACCGGCGACGCCCTTTTTGAGCCAGAAATCGATGATGGCCTTAAAAGCCTGGTGGACCTTGGGGTTATTCCAGTTGAGGTCGGGCTGCTGGGCGTAGAACTTGTGGTAGTAATACTGGCGCGTCTTGTCGTCCCACTCCCAGGCCGAACCGCCGAAGGCTGACTGCCAGTTGTTGGGTGGTTGGCCTTTGTCAGTGGCCGTCTCGCCTTTGCCGTCGCGCCACACGTACCAGTCGCGATAGGGATTGTCTTTGGACGATCGCGATTGCAGAAACCATTTGTGTTTGTCGGAGGTGTGGTTCATCACCATGTCCATCAGTACGCGGATGTGGCGCTTGTTGGCTTCGGCGATAAGGTGGTCAAAGTCGGCCATCGTCCCGTACTTGGGATCGATGGCCACGTAGTCGGAGATGTCGTAGCCGAAATCAACCTGAGGAGAGGGATAGCAGGGAGTGAGCCAGATGGCATCGACGCCGAGTTCCTTGAGGTAGTCGAGATGCGCTGTGATGCCGCGCAGATCGCCGATGCCGTCGTTGTTTGCGTCGGCAAAGCTGCGGGGATAGATCTCGTAGAACACCGCGTTGCGCCACCAGTCTTTCTCGTTGGAAGCGCTGAGTTCTGGCGACTGGGCCACCGCCTTTCCAAGGCAGATGGTCAACACGAATGCTGCGGTCGTTGCGGTTAGGACTTTCCTGAGGGCTTTCATGGTCCAATGCATTGCGCTCTCCTCGTCCCGGGGCGGTCATTCGCTAGAAACGAACGTCGACAAACCCCAATTCCGATGCTCTTGAACTGGCACCGGTGTGAACAGGGCAAAACTAACACACGTGGCGGGGGTGGCGGGAGTTCAAAGTGGGACAGGTTGCGACTCACATCCGGGAGCTTATCGCTTGAATTGCTCACGGAACTGCTCAGTGAGGTGATGGACCACGATTGGCCACGCGGTGCCAGGTTGGCCGAAGTAGGTCTCGACCCAGACGAGGGTGCCCGGATCGTCTTCACTGGCCCCGTAGTAGACGCGAATCGAGGCCAGTTCCCGATCCGATGGGCCGTAATAAATGCCGTCGGGCTCTGGACGCGCGAGGACGAACGTCAGGTCTGCAGCGCCGGTCCGGACCGTCTTGCCAAGGCTTCGCACAAGCTGGTTGAGCTGCCCCGAGGAAGGCTGAAGCCGCGGGGTGCGAATCGATGCGGTTTTGGCAACGCGCAGGATCTTTTCAAAATTGGCCTTATCGCAGTTGTACTGGCTGCCGTCTCTCGTGCACGGATGAGCGACGACTTGAACCTGCGCGAAAACAGAACTCGCCGCCAGGATCGCCCACAAGGCGAACATCGCCGTACCTCTAACAAGGGATTTCATCCCAATGGTCTCCACGGGAAGACTCCCGCAGCCCGCTCGAGTTCGATCGGGCCTCTCCTGACCTAGACGCGTCCAAACGAAGCTGGGTTGCGATGACCTGACCTTCCCGGAGCAGGACCGCCGACCGAAGTGGCGGTCCTATCGCAGCTATTGCACTTTGGCCACGACTGCGGCAAACGGCGGCAATACGACGTGGGCGGGTGATATGGATTCGCCGCCCTGTGTTGGGCTGTAGAGGGGAGACAGCATCGAAGATCTGCTCATGCCGTAATCGCCCGGGTTGAGCGCGAAGACTCGCTGCCGGGCGCTCATGTTGAGCAGCACAATGATGCTCTCGTCACCCGTTCGACGAAGATAGGCGAAGACATCGGGATCGTTGCCAATACTCACTTGCACTCCCTCGCGCAGGGCTGGTTCCGATTTCCGAAGTGCCAGCAACTTTTTGTAGGTGTTCAAAATCGAACCGGGATCCTTGCTTTCCGCTTCGACGTTGTATTGGCTCGCGCTGGCCGGGATGGGCAGCCACGTCTTCGTCGCGGTGGAGAATCCTGCACTGGAAGTGTCGTCCCACTGCATCGGCGTGCGCTCGCCATCGCGGCCTTTTTCCTTGGGCCAGCCTAATTTGCCGATGGGGTCGTGGACATCTTCAATACGCGCCGGCTCGGTGGTGCGCATGCCAAGTTCTTCGCCGTAGTACATCTGCGGCGTGCCACGCGTCGTGAGTTCAAGCACGGCCATCAGCTTCGCGATCTGGTCATTGTGCTCACCGTCGCCGTAGCGGTCCCACTGGCGCGGCTGGTCGTGATTGGAGAAGAAATATTCGGGCTGGCCGTGCGCAGGGTTGTGCTCAATCTGGTTGAAGAGTTCACGGAAGCGCGGCGCGGAGAGCTCATTAACATCGGCGATCTGGAAGTCCATGGGAAGCTGCACTTCGTCGCCGTTGCCATACATTTTGGCGAGCGCCTGAACGTTGGGCTCGTCGGCTTCCGTCACGAGGACGGGGTCGCCGGGATACTTGTCGACGACCTTGCGGACTTCTTTGAGAACGTCGTGCACCTGGGGCAGGTCGTCGGTGTATTTGTGCCGGATGTTGCGATCGCCATAGGCATTATGGCCGGGCAGGTAGGGATCGTCGCGCATCTCTGGATCTTCGAAAAGGCGAGAGACAGCATCAATGCGGAAACCGGCCACGCCGCGCTTCATCCAGAAGTCGAGCACGCCATCCATCGCCTTGTGGACCTCGGGATTACGCCAGTTAAGGTCAGGCTGCTGCACATAGAAATAGTGGTAGTAGTACTGCCGTGTCTTCTCATCCCACTGCCACGCGGAGTGTCCGAACCACGACTGCCAGTTGTTCGGCGGCTCGCCCTTATCCGTGGCTGTCTCGCCCTTGCCGTCGCGCCAGATGTACCAGTCGCGCTTCGGATTGTCGCGAGAAGAACGCGATTCCAGAAACCACCTGTGCTGGTCTGAAGTGTGGTTGATGACGTAGTCCATGATGACGCGGATGTTGCGCTTCTTCGCCTCTGCGACGAGGTTGTCAAAGTCGGTCATGCTGCCGTAGAGCGCATCGATGGCAGTGTAGTCGGAGATGTCGTACCCGTAGTCGATGCCCGGCGAGGGATACATCGGCGTGATCCAGATGGCATCGATGCCAAGGTCATGCAGGTAGTCGAGGCGCGACGTGATGCCCTTGATGTCGCCGACACCGTCGCCGTTCGAGTCCTGAAAACTGCGCGGATAGATTTCGTAAATGACCGCGTGACGCCACCACTCAGGGCCGGTGGGCTGGTCTTTCTCGGCCTGGGCAACGGCGGCTGGGGTCTTCTCTTGTGCGGATGCGTTAGTTGCGAACGCTCCGGTGGACACACCCAGAGCGCATGCTGCGATTGCGGCTACAACAGACTTGGTCCGGTGCATTGCGGTCCCTCATTGTGCTCCCGCTGCTCGTAAAATCGGCAGCGGTGTGAATAGGTCAAATTATCACATTTGAATACGCGTCAACAGACGAGAAGACTGGGCGCGGAAGCCTGCACTCAAGTCACTCGGGGTGGCCCTCTGCTCTGGGCGGCAGCAGCCAGAGGACCGCAACGATTCCGATCAGCGCCAGAGATGCAGCAGGTCGGTACCAGGCCACGGGAATTGCCGTAAGATACAGCAAAACAGACGCGATCTGCTTGCCCCAACTCGCGTGAGCGGGTGCAGCACTCTGCGCCCGGATCCGACTCCACAGCGCCATAAACGCCAGCCCCGGAAAAATGCTGACTGCAGCGTAGAGCGCGGTGGTGAACGATGACAACCCTTTGACGCCGACCCAGTCCGTGGCAAACGGAAACAGCGAGAGGCAGAACAGAAACATCAGGTTGGCCCACAAAATACCATGACTCACCGTCTCCACCTCGTCGACGAGATAGTGATGGTTCACCCAGTAAATCCCGATCTGCACGAAGGTAAGCAGATAGAGAAAGATGGTCGGCAACACTGCGCGCACACCGGCCAGGCCATCGGGCTCCGGCACCTTTAGCTCCAACACCATAATGGTGATGATGACCGCGATAACGCCGTCAGAGAACGCCTCAAGACGCGCCGGGCTGAGGTTTCTGCTCACTCTGATATCTGCCTGGATCCCACTACTGCCATTATCGCGTCATGACGGTTGAGTTCTGCGCGATCAGCATCGACTCGAGAATCTGGTCGGAAACTTCTTTCACCGCCGCGGGCGAATGCGCCAAGAAGAGTGTGTTGGTCTTGTCGTTCTCTCCAATCGACTTCAGCGTGTCAAAGTATTGGGTGACCAGCACGAGCTGCATCACATCCTTGGGAGTTGCCCCTTCAACGGCCTTCTGGAACTGCTCGATCGAGTTCTGCAGGCCTTCGACAATTGCCTTGCGCTGGTTAGCAATTCCCTGCCCTTGCAGCGCCTTGCTCTCGGCTTCGGCTTCGGCCTTCTTGACGACGAGAATCTTATCGGCCTCACCGCGCGCCGTTGCAGCCACCTGCTCGCGCTGCGCGGCGTTAATGTCGTTCATCGCCGACTTAACCTTCTGGTCGGGAACGATATCGGTGACCAGCACGTTGACGATCTCGTAGCCAAAGGTGGTCATGTCGGCATCGAGTTCCTGTTTCACAGCCGCCGCAATGCTCGATTGCGACGCAAAGACTTCGTCCAGCGTCATACCTGGAACGTGGCCAAGAATCACCTGCTCGACATAGGATTTGATTTGCGCAACCGGATCGGAAAGCTTGTAGAACGCGTCGTAAACGCGCTCAGGTCGTACGCGATTCTGCACGGAGATGGGAATTGTGACAAAGACGTTGTCCTTGGTCTTGGTCTCCATCGTGAGCGAAATCTGGTTCACTCGCAGGCTAACCACGCCCGCAACCGAATCCAGATACGGAGTCTTCCAGTTCAGGCCCGCATCGGCAACGCGGAGAAACTTCCCAAAGCGCGTCAGAACCGCCACCTGCGCGGTGCTGACCGTAAAAAAGCTGCCCAGGATGAGCGAGAGTGCAATGATGGCGACAATCGCCAACAGGATCAGGAGAACCAGGTCCATTGGAGCCTCCGCAACACTGATAGGTGAAATCTGCCGAGAATTATACAGACAGGTAAGAAAAGCGAGATGACACCTTCGGGCGGCAGCAGTTCACCACCTTGCAAGCTCTTGTTATTGCGCGTCGGGACGCTGGGGATGGGTGCCGCCGGAATGTCCGGAATTGTATCCAAACTGCGGCTTGTCGCGGGTGCCGGCTACGTAAATGGGGATCTCGGCTCCAGCTCCATTCTTCTTGAAGAAGCGATCCGCGGGCTTGAGTAGAAATCCTTTCCAGCCGCCGACCATCTGCGAAACCGTCGCTTCCATCTTCGCCGTTCCAGTGAAATCGAGCGTCCCACCCTCGGTCCGATAGGTGCCGTGCATATGGATGTCGGCGCCGGGCACCGTATATGTAATGGAGGGGAGCGTCAACACGCCGCCATCGAGCGTGAAATCTCCCTCGATGTGTGACTTGATCTTGTCCTCATTGTCCTGGGCAGACTTCAACTCACTCAGCTTTCCCTGGCCGCGCAAACTCAACTCGCGGATCCGCTTCTGTACCGGCAGGCTGGTGAACTCGGCATCATCCAGCACAAAATGCCCGTTCAGCGCGATGCGGTCGCTTACAGGCTCCTTCCCGGGAGGAATGTGGAGATGCGCCTTGACTTCCACTCCCCCGTCGAGAATCGGCGTCGGCGAATCGGTGGCAAGGCGCAGGAAATCCTCAATCCTCGCACGGTCCACATTCACATCCAGCGCGATATCGTGGCCGATGCTGTGCAGCCGCCCATCGTCTCCTGTCTTCAACACGCGTACGATCTGCCCGCTCGCTGTAAAGTGCGATCCGGCCAGCGTCGCATCCACAGGTTCCAGCCAGGTATCGCCGTTCGTGCCATCCACGCGTGCATGAAACGTAGTCGTCAGCGGCATAGTGTGTCCGGTATGCGTCAGCTGGAAGTCTGGAGTCTCGGTCTGCCCGTCCACAACCAGGTCCCGCAGCGTCCCCTGGTAACGCCCGGTGGAATTGAGCATGCCGGCAATACCGGTGAAAACTGAAAGATCGGCGTGGTTAAAGGTGTAGTCGCCGCGGATGCCGCTGCTCCCCGGATCATCGACAATCCACGGACCAAAGCTGCCTGTAGTGTGGATGGCGCCCGGTGGTTTGGGATTTTCAAGCTCCGCGTCGAAGTTCATGGGCGCGCCGGGACGGACTCCCTTGAGCCGAAAACGATGAATGTCAAATTCGAGCGGCAGCTTGTTCGGTTTGTCCGTCTCGAGAGCAAGGTGGGCATCGGTACAATCCACGGTATCGACCACGACGCTCACATGCAGCGAGCTCGACGGAGAAGATTTTTCGTTACCCGCCTCGAGCGCTCTCCGCATGTGCGAGCGCGGAGGAAAGCGGATGTCGAGACCCTTGAGACGAATCTGCGTAATGTGAATGGGCTGCCCGGCCGGGTAACGCAGCGGCGCGTGGAAGTGGAACTCGGCGAGCTCGATGAGCGGTTGAAGCGGCGGGTTGGGTTCCGGAACCTGAACCCCTTCAACGTCGGCCGGCGGCCAGATGCGCAGACCTTTGCCTTCGCCCCACACCCCCCACTCGCCGCGCAGCGTATTGCCCAGCGAAAGATGGAAGCTGTCGAGTTCTACGCGGGCATGGAAGCGCTCCGAGAGGGCCTGTACGATCTGTTGGCGCATGAAAGGCTCGGCCCGGTGCGCGGCGATATCAATAAAAATGCCAACGGCAACCAGGAGCGCGAGAATGCAGCCGCCAATCCAAAAGGGCCAGCGGGGCAGTCTTCTATGCGAGGTCGTGGTCTCTGTCAGCTCCATCTGTGAGCTTGGATGCCTATGTTTCGCCCTTAAGCTCTCATTTTCTGATTAGACGGCCAATGAACTAGACTTCTTGGCAACGATGGATACGAATATTGAGAACCTGGTGAAGCTGCAAGCCGTGGAACTGGAACGAAGCCGGCTGATGCAAATGGCCAAAGCATTGCCCGCCGAAATCCACCAGGCCGAATCCGCCCTGGCCGCTATGCAAGCAAAGGCATCGGCCGCAACCGACGCGCTGAACCGCGAGGATTCTCTGCGCTCCAGGCTGGAACGCGAGATTACAGGCCACCGGCAGAAGGCTGAACGCTACAAAGCGCAACAGGACAGCGTGACCACACCAGCGCAGGCCTCCGCCATCGAGCACGAGGTGCAGTTTGCCCAGGCCGAAATCGACCGGCTTGAAACTGAGGAATTCGCCAGCCTGGAGCGCACCGAAGCCCAGGAGACGTCGCTGGCGACGGCCCGAGCACAGGTAGAGGAACTTGCTGGGGTATTGGACAAGACAAAGCAGCGCGTGGCGGCCAACCTGCACGAACTGGCCCAGCGGCAGACAGGGCTTGGCGTCGAACGAGAAGCATTGCGCAAAGAAATCGCGCCCGAACTCCTCACCCGCTTCGATCGGATTGCGGTAAACCGCGGCACTGCAATCGCACGCGTTGACAACCAGCAGTGCATCGGTTGCCGCATGGGCGTACGCCCTCAGATGTGGAATCAGCTCCGCGAAGGCCAATTGCTGACCTGCGACAGTTGCGGTCGGCTGCTCTATTGGGATTCTGCCATGGCGCCTGCGCCTAAAACGCCGCAGCCAGAGCCAGCGGGCGAGACCGGCCGTGCGATCCGAAAACCCAAGCAGGCAGGGGCGTAGGCTTTCACACGGCTAAGGATCGCATTGCCCGGCGGTTCATCGCCTCAGCAGTGCAGCAGAAACAGGAAAACAAACCGGAGAGCGGACGTTGAAACGCGTGTGCGTCGACATGGACGAAGTGATGGCCGATACACTGGCCGAACACCTGCGCCGCTACAACCAGGCCTTCGAAGAGGATGTCACGGTCGACGATCTGGCCGGCAAGGGGTTGTGGGAGATCACGCCGCAGGATCGCCAGAAGGAATTGCGCGCGTTTCTCGATGCGGAGGACTTCTTCGAAGACCTGCCTCTGATGCCGGACGCGCAGGAGGTTCTGAAGCAGCTTTCGTCACGCTTCGAGATCTTCATCGCCACCCAGGCCATGGCCGTCCCCAACTCGCTGGGCCCGAAGTATCGCTGGCTCCAGCGTCACTTCCCTTTTATTCCGCCCACGCATTACGTGTTCTGCGGGGATAAACGCATCCTCCGAGCCGACTACCTGATCGACGACTTGCCGAAGAACCTGTTGCGCTTTGAAGGCCACGGATTGCTCTACACCGCGCCGCACAACCTGACAGCAACCGGTTTCACGCGAGTGAACAACTGGCAGGAGGTCGCGCGGTACTTCGCCGGGACCACAGAGTCGATGTAGCGATTAGTCATTTTCCCGAATGATCATGATCTTCTTTCGACCAGGTGGGGCCAATCAGGGAGATCTTGAGAATGGCACCGCCTTCGAATAAAGGCCCCGTTTCGCGCAGAAATGCGGGAAGCTCCCCACCTTCGATCGTCATGAAGATATTGGGCGGCTGCTTGCCGATAGCAGGGGCAATAATGCCTGCGATTCCGCCCAGTTCGATTTTGATTTCATAGACCATCGCTTGATGGGGAAAACCGGCGAGGTAGAACGTCTCGGGCGCCTGAGGCATGATGTCGAGTGTGACGAGAAGAGGTTTGGGCGCGGCAACAATCATGGAGACCTTGGTTTCACCGGCATCCGGTGAAATGTTCTTGATCACCGGCGTGACCAGGCCGTTGTAGAGGTCTGCGGGCATCTTCATGCGGTCGGTGGCAACGTCATCTTTACCATCTTTACTTGGTGAGCGCGTCACCACGATTCCCTTTGCGACGTCGATTGTCATGTCGAGCGGGTGGGGAAAGTAACGGCCCTTTTGGATATGGTGATCGGAGATTAGCCGAAAAACGCCACGCTGAGTGTAGACAGTGGTTTCGTCGTCAAGAGATCCGTCTTTGAAGTGAAAAGTCAGATGCGTCGTCACGCGATCGCCGCGCACGATTTCGATGAGGTCGCCGTCGGCGAGAACCTGACCCTGTTCCGTGCTCAGGGCTAGGAATCCGTGTAACGTCCCCTCCAGATGTCGCACCTTGATCGGCTCGGCCGCAGCGAGAATAGCAATGGCGAAAACCAACGCCGCGACGCATTGTCGGCATCGAACACGAAAATCCAGGTTCGTTCTAAGGTGTAGATACACTGCCTTGTAGATGGCCTCGGAGATAAAGCCGTTGCCTTGGAGCAAGATACGATTTAAGCGCGGTCGCCAGATCGGCCCACTCCAGTCAACTTGTTCAAGGAGAGTCGATTGTTGATACTGGTGGGACGGGCTCTGCGGGCGGCCAGTTGAAACGCTGCTTCAAGTCGCACATTCGGTTAAGCCGCGCATGTCCGCAGCTTGTCAGGAAGGCACATCCCCATGAGAGTTTTCAAAGCTAGTTTGTTTGCGAGCGCACTTTGTCTGTTGGTCACTTCCGGTGCAGCACAGACAGCGCCCGTGGCCCCTTCCCCGACTGGCTCAAGCAAGCCGGCCACAAACGCTCCGTTTACACCTTCCGCTCCGTCTGACATTCTTCGGCGTGCTCTTGAAGAGGTGCAGCAGACTATCGGGAGCTTGAAACTGGAAAAATGGAAGCGCGGCACAGTGCGCGACGAAGCAGGAACCAACGTCGACGCAATCCAGCGGGACTTGCAGGGGACACTGCCTTCCTTGTTGAAAGAAGCGGATGCCGCGCCGGGCAACCTGAGCAAGGTGCTTCCCGCTTCGCGCAACGTGGATGCCCTTTACGATGTACTTCTGCATGTGGTTGAAGCGGCTCGCGTGGTCGCGCCGGGCGACCAGGTAGGCGAGCTGCAAACAACATTGTCTGATCTGGAGAAGGCGCGCGTCCGGCTTGGAAACCAGATGCAACAAACCGCTGCACTGCAGGAGAAGCGGATCGTGGATTTGCAGACCACGGTACAGACTCAGGCTGCTTCGCTGAAGGCTGCCGCAACGCCGCCTCCGGCCCCAAAGTGTCCAGTGCCGGCTACGCCCGCAAAGAAGAAGAAACGCCCTGTGGCAAAGACAACTGCGCCAAAGCCCGCAGCTGGCACGTCTGGCAACCCGCCTGCGAAACCACAACAGTAACGGCGCGGCTGAAGGCGAGGTCCCTGTTGTTGATCCAGCCGCCAATTCTGATGTATTAGCTTCCGGCCGGTTCGCGCACGCCCAGCACGCCGCGGCCTGCGACGGCCCGCTGGACCAGCGTTGCCCCGCTTCCCGAACGCAAAAGCGTTACCGGCTGACTGGCCGGAGGCTGGTGCATGGTCACGATGAGTGCATCTGCCGGCTTTTTGCCAGTACATACATATGAGTGAGGTGTGCTTGAGTCGAAGTAGACCGCATCGCCGGGACCGAGTATGCAGTGGTGCTCGCCGTGGTGCAGTTCGAGTTCGCCCTCGAGGATATAAAGGAATTCATAGCCGGGATGCATGTGCGCGCGAGGTTCCCTGGTTCGCTCCAGCGGTATGAATTCGGCAAAGTAGGGATCCATGTGCCGGTCCGGCACCATGTAGCCAAGGCTCTCGAAGAAATAGGTGGGCTCGTCGACGCCGGTCTGTGGTAGACGCACACGCTCCTTGCGGCGATGTACGCGAAACATTGACTGGGGTTCGGCCTCAAAAAAGTACGAGAGATCTTTTGAGAACACCATGGCAATTCGGGCAAGATTGCGAAGAGTGGGAACGACGCGACCGGTTTCGAGCTGCGAAAGGAAGCTCGCGGACAAGCCAGTGTGCTTGCCCAGTTCCACCAGGCCCATCGACTTCTTCAGCCGCAACCGCTTGATGCGCTCGCCGATATGCTTTTCCGCAATGAACTTTTCCGTGGTTTCAGTATCCACTTGCGATTTTTGGGTCTCTTCGTTGCGAGCCACTGCTTCGGTCATCAGCCCTCCAGGGAATGCACGGGCGTGTTTTGCCCCAATCAAAACCTATTCCCATGCTACCAAAGTCGTGTAGTCTGAGCAAACGGGCGGAACTCCTCGCGCATGAGAGGAACGCCATTCGTTTGAATATGGATTCCACAATCGCTTCCGGCGGAATCATTCTGAGCGGCGCTTCGGGAATGCTCGGCGCGGCTCTGCATCGGTCCCTTAGCACGAAAGGCGTTTCAACCCTTCAGTTAGTAAGACGGGTTCCGGCCGCCGAAGGACAACTGCAATGGAATCCTGATGTGGACAGCCCCATCGAAAATCCCGCACCGCTGGAAGGCGCAGGGGCGGCGATTCACCTTTCCGGAGCAAGCGTGGCCGCACATCGCTGGACGGATGCGTACAAGCACGAGCTGGAAATCAGCCGGATCGACTCCACGCATCGGCTCGCGAGGGTTCTGGCCGAACTGAGGCAACCGCCGAAGGCCTTCCTTGTCGCATCGGCGATTGGCATCTATGGCGACCGTGGCGATGAGATTCTGGATGAAACGTCCGGCCCGGGAACGGGCTTTCTTGCCGATGTCTGTCAACAATGGGAAGCGGCGGCGGCGCCAGCGGTTCAGGCGGGAATCCGCGTCGTGCATCTCCGCTTCGGTGTTGTGCTGGGAAAAGGACGCGGCGCTCTGCAGCAGATGCTGCCACCATTTCGACTCGGCCTTGGCGCGCGTCTCGGCAGCGGGCAGCAGTGGATGAGTTGGGTGGGCCTTGCGGATGTCGTCGCGGCGGTTCAGTTTGCACTGGCGTGCCCTGATGTTTCCGGCCCGCTGAACGTGACCGCACCCAATCCGGTAACCAACGATGAATTTACGAGCGCGCTGGGACGCCAATTGCACAGGCCCGCATTCTTGACGGTGCCGGCTTTCGCAATGCGCATCATGTTTGGACTGATGGCCGACGAGGCGCTGCTGGCCAGCGCCCGCGTGCAACCGGCGAAGTTGCAGGCAGCAGGATTCCAGTTTTCTCTGCCGACCATTGAAAGCGCCCTGATCGCGGCTTTGGGTTGAGACCAGCTGTCCAGGCTGCTTCGAGATCAAATGGTATCGACGCCCCGGCCACCTATCGAGGTCGGTTGCCAGCTGCAAACGAACCATCCCCCTACTTCTTAGGTGTAATCCACTTAAAACAGCGTCAAAGGTACAGTCATCAGAGCGAGGTCGATATCATGTCGTCAACCAACGTGAAAGACGTTCCCACCGGGGTCATCGTAGCCTGTCCAGTCAGTAACTTCGAAGTGCGGTACGTTGCGGGCGTTGGCGTGCTGATGCGCATTCACTACATTGAGAGGGCTGACCAACTGAAGAGTGGCGAACGAACGACTCTGCAAACCCTTCTTGCCCCGGAACAAGCAATGGAGATCGAGGAAGCGCTCAAAAAGTCGGCGCAGGGACTTGAGTTCGGCAAGGCACTGAAACGATCGTTGAAGTCGCTTCAACTTCCAGGCCCCGAACCCTCCCCGTCATTGTGTCAATGAAACGCAGCCACATCCGCCACTGACCCATCGATGTGGGACTGCCCCGTCCGAAATCAGCGACGTCCCTGGATGACACGAGGACTGACGTTGCCACTCTTATTGCCTGCCTTCTTCGCCGCGCGGCGCAGGGCAATCTCGTGCATTTCCTTGCCGATCTTTGATTTGTTGATGGCAACCTGCATGATCAGGTTGATGATGTTTCCCGTGATCCAGTAGAGCGCCAGTCCGGAAGCAAAATGCCATAGGGTGAAGCCCATGATCGCGGGCATCATGATTGCCATCATGCGGCGCTGCGCCGGATCCATTCCGGGCGTCGGCGTGATGAACTGCACCAGGAACATGGTGCCGATGATCAAAATCGGCAGCAGATGCAGCGGATCGGGCATGGAGAGATCCGTAAGCCAGAACCAATGCGCCTGCCGCAGTTCGACAGCATTCAACAGCACGCGATAGTAGGCAAAGAAGAGCGGCATCTGCAGCAGCATAGGAAGACAGCCGCCGTACATGTTCACGCCTTCTTCCTTCATGATGGCCATCTGCTCAGCCTGCATCTCGGCGCGTTTGGGATCGTTGATCTTCAGGTTGGCGTATTTCTTCTTGATCCCGTCGAGCCTGGGCTGAATGCGCATCATCTTCAGCGACGACTTCATCGTCCAGATCCGCGTGGGCAGCAACACCAGGTTGAAGATGACCGTGACGATGATGATGGCCCAGCCCCAGTTATTCGCTCCGGGACCCATCATGTTGCGCAGAGCGCGCAAAGCAAGATACAGCGGCTTGGCAATGATGCCCCACCAACCGTATTGAATCAGCGATGCAAGCGACTCGCCGTCTGGCTTGCCGTCGGCCCCGATGGCGTGGATCGAATTCAGGATGCTGGTCTCTTTCGGACCCGCATAGAGGCGCAACTGCGTATCGCCGCTCTGGTCGCCGACGGCAAGTCCGATGACATCGGCGGGCTTCTTGGCGCTGTTGGGATCGCTCAAGTCACCCGGCAAATCGAGGGTGTGATGGAGCGTCACCATGGTGGCGCGCGATGGAACTTCCGGCAGAAACGCCGCGGCGAAGTAAAGATCCATAACGCCGGCGTATTCATAAGGCTGATCGAGAGTGGCGTCACCGCTCACCTTCTTAGCCGCCATCGTGTCCTGCTTGCCGTCGATCGACCACGCCAGCTGCGACTGCGTGGGAACAAGGAACGTCGTCCGCTTGCCGCTGGCAGCCAGGAACTCTTCCATATCGCCGAGGCTGGCGGGCCATGCCACCAGCGCACGCACAGGAACGCCGTCCCGCTTCACGTCGACGTGGACACTAACCACGTAGCTGGTATCGAAGCTGAAAGTCTTTACCACGTCGAGTCCGCCGGCGGCATAGTGGAAAGTGACGGAGTTTGGCGCCAGAAGCTCGCCCGTCGCCGACGCCTGGTAGAGCGCCGTATTGAGCTGCGTGGTCAGACCGTTGTCATACGTAAAGAGAGAAAGCGGCAGCCCGAAGCGGCTTGCTGCCTGCTGCTGCACCATGTCGAGCGGCTTCCCGCTGGAGTCTGTAAACCCTTTGAGGATCCAGTGCTCCACCTGCGCGCCCTTGTTGGTGAACGTGATCCGGAACTTCTCGTTCTCGAGGGTGGTCGTTGTCTCGGCTGTCGCGCTTACGCTGGCGACTGGACCAGCGGCGCTGCTCGTGCCGGCGCTTCCAGAATTTCCAGTACCTTGCGTCGCCGCGGACGTCGGCTGCTGCGCCGCCTGTTGCTGATTCTGCTGCGTCTGCTGGGTCTGCATTCGCCGGAGCATTTGCCGCCGGCTTCTGGAAATACTGATAGACCATCAGGGCCGCTAGGGCCAGAAACGTAAAGAGAATGAGGCTGCGAAAATCACCGCCGCCGGGGCCGCTGCCGCCGGAACCCTGCGACTCGAGATTGGGATTACGAATTTCTGGCAAAGGTAACTTCCTGTCCTGATGGAGTGGCACACCGAAGGGGAGCCGCTCTTTCTATGGTAACGGTTCGTGCGGCAGATGCGTTGCGTGTCTTACGGGCGGCACGGTATCGAGGCCCCCGCGGCTGAATGGATGGCAGCGCAAAAGCCGCCAGATCGCGAGTCCCGTGCCGCGGACAGGCCCATGCGTTGCGATCGCAATCGATGCGTACTCCGAGCAGGTGGGTACAAAACGGCATCCCCCGCCGGAACCGAGCGAGTGCAGCGCCGGAGAGAGCCAGCGCCGGTAGAACCCGAGCATGGAAAGAAGGATGCGCGTCATCGAACGGGCTCTGCCTTGCCGGGACGTGGAGAGGGATTCGGGTTTGCGCGCGCCTGCTCGGCATTTGCCTGCTGGAGAATACGCACAATCTCCGCGTCAAGTTTCCTGAATTCGAGCGTCAGCACGGTCCGGTGCGGATGCAGGATCAGATCGCAGCCGGCCGGCAACTGGCCGACATGATGCCGCAGCACATCGCGCAGCCGCCGCTTGATGCGATTGCGCTCGTGCGCCGGCCCGAGAACCTTGCCCACCGTGAGACCGACGCGCGGGGCAGACGTCTCCGTTTGCCGCGCCAGAAACCAGCTCATCGAGGCCGAACGATGCTTCCGGCCTTCGGCGTAAACGCGCTGATAGTCCGCGTGCTTGCGCAGGCGCGACCCCGCGAGAGACTCACGCACCTTGGGCGCAGCAGCCGTAACGCGCGCTGCCGGCGCAACGGAATGCTGCTCAGGCTGGGTGGAAATGCTCATCGCAAACTGAAAGGATCTCGGCCAGAGGATGTTGGGCTCTGGGAACCTGCTCCAGCCGAAACAAAACGGCGGGAACGACTTAGTCGCGGAAGCCGGCGCTCACTGACACGCGCTTGCGGCCTATCGCACGGCGACGGCTCAGCACGGCTGCTCCCGACTTGGTCTTCATACGTGAGCGAAAGCCATGCGTCTTCGAGCGGTGACGCCGGTTGGGTTGAAATGTGCGCTTGGGCATAAAATGCGCTCCTGCTTCCTGTCTGAAATCTGAGCCTGGACGGCAAGTATTAAGTATATCGAAGGTTGGGCTTGGAATCCAGCGAACCGTCTCCACGCTGGTAATCAGGGCCTGGTAACCAGCCGCCACTGAAGCGAGGACGTCATCAAGGCGTGCATGCAGACCTTCGACAAAGTTTGCCGCTGCACATCGCCGAAAACGCGACGCGCATGTCCGGCATCCAATCCCGACAGAGTTCGACTGAAGCAAAAACGGAGCAGAAATTTGCGCTCGATGCGCGAGAATTTTCGTCGCGCGTGATCTGTTTCACCGTGTGTGGTGCAACCTTCGTCTTGTTCCCAAAAGTTATGTGAAAGAGGCATTGCAACACACCTCAAATGTGCTACCATCGGGACCGTTCAAGAAAGTTTCCGAGCGTCCCACGGAGTGAAGTTCAACCCGTGCCTCGCAGTTTTATTCCGAGGCAGACCAACGGCCATCAGGCATGTTCTCAATACGCGAATGTGGGTGAGCAATGCGCTCACTCACTGCGTGAGCCATTGTCTCAACCGCGCGGTTGAAAATCACACGGCAGTACACAGGTGGCGCAGGTAAGGATTCGCTCGATGGCATTCGCAATTTCGCCGGCTTCGGCTCTCAATCCCTGGCTGCAGATTCTCGCAGCCCTGGAAAAAAAAGTTATCCGCCAGTCGTTTGAGACATGGCTGAAACCCACCCGCTTCAGCCATGCCAATGGCCGCATACTCTACGTCCGCGTTCCTTCCAAGGAGTTCCAACACATTGGTGACAAGTACGGCGACCTGATCCAGGAAGCCATCGACCTCCAGTCGCTGGAATTCGACGACGTGGAATTCGTCACCATGGACGAGGATCCGTCGATGCCGCCGCAGCGCAGAGATGGCGGATTCGGCCCGTTGCCTGCGCATGCGCCCACCGCGCCCACATCGCGCACACCTGAGCAGACGCGCTTCGATTGGTCCACCGCCGCCCAGCTCAATCCCCGCTACACCTTCGACGCTTTCGTAATCGGCAATGGCAACCAGTTTGCCCGCGCCGGTGCGCTGGCCGTCGCGGAACGTCCTTCGCGTGCTTACAACCCGCTCTTCCTGTACGGCGGCGTCGGCATGGGCAAGACCCATCTGATGCATGCCATCGGCCACGAAGTGAAGCGGAGGCAGCCCTCGGCAAGCATCTGCTACGTTTCCGCAGAAAAATTTACGAATGAGATGATCACCTCGCTGCGCAACGACCGCATGACCAGCTTCCGCGATCGCTTCCGCACCGTCGACGTGCTTCTCATCGATGACATCCAGTTCATCGCGCAGAAAGAGCGGACGCAGGAAGAATTCTTCCATACGTTCAACGCGTTGCACGATGGCCAGAAGCAGATCGTGATCGCTTCAGACCGGCCGCCCAAGGAACTTGCCGAAATCGAAGACCGCCTCCGCTCGCGCTTTGAGTGGGGCTTGATCGCCGACATCCAGCCGCCCGATCTCGAAACCAAAGTCGCCATCCTGCAGAAGAAAGCGGAGAACGAGCAGGTTCAACTTCCCACCGACGTTGCCCTCTTCATCGCTTCAAACGTCCGCACCAACGTGCGCGAACTCGAAGGCGCGATGACCCGGCTGGTCGCCTGGTGCAACCTCAACCGCACCGAGATCACGCTGGCCACCACGCAGCAATGCCTCAAGCAGTTCATCGACATGCAGGTGCGCAAAATCACCATCGAGTCGATCCAGCGCGCCGTGGCCGAGCAGTTCGGCATGAAGGTCAGCGACCTGAAGCAGAAGAACAACTCGCGCAATGTCGTCGTGCCGCGCCAGATCGCCATGTATCTCGCCAAGCAGATGACCGAAGCGAGCCTTCCGGAAATCGGCCGCCAGTTCGGCAACAAGCACCACACCACGGTGATGCACTCCATCGGCAAGATCGACGAACTACGCCGCACCGACAAGGACCTGCATCGCACGCTGAATAAGCTGCAGGAACAGTTGAACGGGTAAAGACGGTGATCAGGGGTCAGTGATCAGAGAGGCCGCGCGATGCGCGGCCTTTTTTCTGCCAAAACGCCATCGTCGCTCGACCCGCTCAGTAAGCTCAGCTTCTGAATGACTGAGGCTACCAAATTCACGTAGGCCCTCGCCGTCGGCTCCAAATCGCCTGAACCCAAGAACCGTTAGAATGATTCTTTGAGGATGGCATTCGCCCAACCGGCAAACTGAATTCTCCTTCAGAAATATCGCGATTCTTCGCCGATCATTCGGGTCCCTGCGTTCCATGTATCCGCGTAAGTCCATTTGCACACAATCATCTACGGCAAAATCCTAATAATTGCGAGACTTCGCGGATGACATCCCTAACTCGCTCATATGGGCGAGCTCAACCGTATCTAGGTACCGGGGAGGGTACATGCATTCAGTGGTCGCATATGGGATAAATCCCTCCTGTGCGAGAGATCCAGTCTACCGAGCAGACTCTGTCACGCTCAGCACGTTCCCATCGGAATCTTTGAACCAGGCGATGCGCGCACCGCTGGGCGAGTTCCAGATCCCGCGTGGATCGGCGTCATTCATCCCTTTGTACCGATTGAATTCGACGCCCGCAGCAGCAAGCCGATCGGCCGTCTCTTCGATATTTGCAACGTGCCAGCCCAGCACCGTAAAGGGATGCGGCGTCAGTTCATGCACCGTCGTCACGCGCAGCATAGTTCCGTTGGCATCGAACACCAGCGCAAACGGCTTCTCATCGGCCACAAGATGCAGGCCAAGTACGCCCTCATAAAACGCACGCGCTTTTTCAGGATCGGTCGTTGGAGCAAACGCAACCAATTCGCAATTGCCAAGAATTGAATCTGCCGCCATTCATCTCCCTCCTGCGCAGTTCTGCATCCGCAGAGAGATCCTACCCTAGCGGGACATCAGTTCGACGAATATTTTCTCGAAACGTGGCAGGTCAAGATCGAGTTGCGCGTGAACGAGACGCACGGCCGCCTGCGGCTTTAACTGTTCGGTCCAGGTAAGCGTGTCACCGTAGCTTGGTCCGTGGCTCAGATCGATGTCCATGTAAACACTCTTTTCCTTTGTGATGATCGCCGGATCGAGCCATGCGCAGGCCGCCAGTTCATCCCACAGGTAGTAGCGATTCTGGCTCCACGCCGCGATGTACTTCGCTGTCGGCAACTGCGACTTGGAAATCTCGTCGAGCATCTCTTGCGTGAATGGAGCCTTGATGGAGACGTCCACCGTCGTCACCTCAATGCGCGGCCAAGCGGCGCGCAATACGATGTGTGCGGCCTCGGGATCGAACCAGAAATTGAACTCATGCCGCGGGCTGGTCGCGAATTCGGGATCATCGGTCTGCGGGTTCAGGCTTCCACCCATCATCACGATGCCCTGCGTGAGTTCCGCAAATTCCGGGTCGATGGAAACTGCCAGCGCGATATTCGTCAGAGGACCAGCCGCATAAATCGTTACCTGGTGCGGATGGGCGCGCACCTGGCGAACGAGGAAATGTGCAGCATCTTCTTCGATCGGCTTGAGCGTGGGCATGCCTTCAGGCAGCGCCGGAATTGCATAGGGTCCATGCTTGTCGAGCTTGTCGGGTGTGAACGGAGTGACGCCTTCTTTACCCTCGACCAGCGTCATCGGCCTTTGTCCCCAGGCGCCCAGCCACGTCACCTTGCCATCGATCGCCGAAGAAAGCTGCGTGTCCCGCTCCGTGCGCACCAGCGGAAACACCGCACCCTTCGCCACGGGAATATTGGAGTGGCCGGTGAGTTCAAGCATGCGCAGCGTGTGCAGCGTCTCTTCGTCGCGCCAGGCGTTGCCCGTCACCATGGTGATGCCAAGTACTTCGACCTGCGGCGCCTGCAATAGCGAAAGGATTGCCATCTGGTTCGATCCGCCCGGACCTGAGCCGTCCTGATCGATCAGTACAAGGCGCTTTTGCGCCGGACACACGAGCGCCGCAAACGCTATCAGCAGAGAAATTGCAGTCTTCATGGAAGCCTATTGTGGCATAAGACGCAGAGAACGCTGATCCCTAATCACTGATCCCTGACGACTGTGTTTATCGCCGCCGATCGCGGCCATATCCCCGCTCGCGTCCGGGGCCCCGATCGCGCCCTGATCCACGATCAGCGCCGAATCCCCGCGGCTTCACGGGCGGCGTCACCGGCAGATCGGTCTTGCCCGCGGGAAAGACTGCGAGGAATCGATCCTGTCCCTCGCCGGAGCTTGCCGTCTCCACGCCTTCGATATCGCGGAAGGACATATGCAGCAGACGGCGCTCGCGGCTATTCATGGGCGCAAAGGCAAAGGGCACTCCGGTGCGAATAACCTTGTCGGCGGCCACCTCGGCCTGCAGGCGTAGTTCCTGCGCGCGCAACGCCTTGAAATTGCCCGCGTCGAAGCTGACGAGGTCGTTCTCGCGCTGCTCCAGGCGCAGCATTTGCGCAGCGATTGTTTCCAGGGCTCTCAGCAGTTCCCCGTTGTGCTGCGTCAGCAGGGGAACATCCGGTCCGCCCAGCTCCACGTAAATCTGCCGCGCTTCCAGCCCTTGCGGATCGCGCGCGCCGTCTCCCGCGGTAATGCGATATTTCAATCGCATGCCGCCAAGCCTGTTAAGGGAAGAAAGAAATCCGGCAATTTTCTGTGCAGCTTGCTGAAGGTCATCGATTGGCATAACGATTTAGTATCTCAGAATTGGCCGGGGTGGCGCGTGCGGAATTCTCGGCTTCAGACGTACAGGCGCCTCGCTCAAACTTCCCGAACGAGCGGTGTCAGATACTCCGGTCCAACCGGATCTGTCACGGATTCGGCCACAATACGATCAATCTCTTCCATCGTCGTGGTATCCAGCCGCCAGCCCATCACGCCCCCAACCGCGTCAAGTTGATCGGGCCGCTTGGCTCCCCATAGCGCCACGGAAATACCCGGCCGATCAAGCACCCAGCGCACCGCCAACTGCGCCACTGATTTGCCGAAGCGATCCTTGGCTAGCATCGTCAGCCGCTCGACGGCCGCCATATATTGGCTGAACCGCGGCTCCTGGAACTTGGGATCGACAGCACGAATATCGCCCGCTTCGAACTGCATGCCGCGATGTACGCGTCCCCCGAGCATGCTCCGACAAAGCGAACTGTAGGTCAGTACGCCCACTCCGTTGGCTGCGCACCACGGCAGGGTTTCGCGATCGATGTCGCGCTCAAAGACGTTGTAGGGCGGCTGGTCCGAAGCAAGCGAAACAACACTGCGAAACTCCTCCATCTGTGCAGCGCTGAAATTGCTGACGCCGAGAGCCCGCACTTTGCCTTCACGTTGAAATCCCGCAAGTACGCCGGCAACTTCGGCCACGGGCACGCGCGTGTCAGGCCAGTGAATCTGGTACAGATCGATATGGTCTGTCCCGAGTCGGCGCAAACTGTCTTCAATCTCCCCCCGCAAACGGGCCGGCGTGGAATTGGCAAACACGCCGCGCTCATTCCATTCGAGCCCGGCTTTGGTGGCAATGAAGAACGCATCGCGCCGGCCATGTGCGCGCATCACCTTGCCAACGATCTCTTCGGCGCGGCCACGACCATAGATGGGCGCCGTGTCAATGAAGCTGATGCCGCGCTCAACTGCGCTGAGGCAGGTCGCAATTGCCGCGTCCTCGGCTACCGCGCCCCATTCCGACCCGCCGATGGCCCAGGTTCCCAGGCCGATCCGAGAAACTTTAATGCCTGCAACTTCCGTGGTTTCCATGCAGAAACATCTTAAGCTCCTAAGTCGACGCAGCCGTGAAGAAATGCATCTGATTCATGCAGGACTAAGGTGAAATTAAGGTTGTGCCTATATCCTGTCTTTCTGTGCAGATCGATCTCCATCGCCATCACGGCCTGAAACGTGTCGCGCGCTCTCTGTTGCTGGGTGCCCCCGTTCTGGCCGCATTTGCTCTCTCTACCGTCGCAACATCCGCGCAAACCACGGTGCAGGCCGCGCAACCGGACTCTGCATCGGCCCCCCAGCCTGTCGTGATCACGCTGGATGAGGCTTTGAAACGCGCACAGTCGAGCGATACCACCTATGCCACGGCGCTGGCCAACCGAAGGGTCGCCGGTCTCGATAAATCCATTGCCCGCGCGGGTCTGCTGCCCGGTGCGCGCTATTACGGCCAGGGCATCTATTCACAGCCGAACGGACTCTTTGCCGAAGGCGGCGAAGGCGTGACTACCCCCAATCCCAAGTTCGTCTCCAACGACGCGAGACCCCGGGAGTATATTTCTCAAGGTATTGTGGAAGAGACGCTGAGTCTGGGCGGGTTTGCAGCCGTTCGGCGCGCTGATGCGGCCGCCGCGGAAGCCGCCGCAGAACTCGAAATCGCGCGCCGCGGTCTTGTGGCCACCGTAACTAATTTGTACTTCGGCCTATCTGCCGCCGATCACAAGCTCACCATCGCGCAACGCGCCGCAGATGAGGCCGCCGACTTCACCAGGCTGACCAGCCAGCGCGAACAGGCCCGCGAAGCCGCGCACGCCGATACGGTGAAGGCGCAGCTCGAGCAACAGGGTCGCGATCGCGAGCTCTCCGACGCGAAATTGAATGCAGACAAGGCACGGCTCGAACTTGGAGTCCTGCTCTTTCCCGATCCCCGCACTCCGTACACCATCCAGGTGCCGGAAACGCCGGCCGCGCTCGCGTCCCGCGACGAAGTAAACCACCTCGCCGCAATGAATAACGCCGAACTGAAAAGTGCCCTGGCCACGCTTGAGGTCAGCAAAGCCGACACGCTGGCCGCGCGCGCTGCTTATCTTCCCTCTCTTGGGTTGAACTACGCATATGGCATCGATGCCAACGAATTTGCCACCAATGGCCCGTTGACTCCCGATGGGAATCGCGCCCGCAACCTCGGATATTCCGCCAGCTTGACCGTGAATATTCCGGTATGGGACTGGCTCGCCACCGAGCATAAGGTGAAGCAGACCGAGATCAAACGCGACGCCGCCAAAGTGGCGTTAACGGCGACCCAGCGACGCCTCATCGCGCAGCTTGATGAAACCTACGCCGAGGCCCAGGCCGCCCGCGATCAGCTCGCTTCGCTCGACTTGAGCGTCACAACGGCCGCTGAAAGCCTGCGCCTTACCAGGCTGCGCTACACCGGCGGCGAAGCAAGCGTGCTCGAAGTTGTCGACGCGCAAACGGCGTTCATGACGGCACAGAATGCGCGTGAAGATGGACGCGTTCGTTACGAGGCGGCCCTGGCATCCCTGCAAACTTTGACCGGAAAACTGTGAACCCATGAACGAAGCAATCCGAAACATTGACGATCCACACGACCAAATGGAGAACCGCGCGATGCGGCACATGCGCTCGCTTTCTTTCTTTCTACTGATCCCAGCTCTTGTCGCCGCGGGATGCAAAAAAGAAGAGACGCCTGCGCCGGAAATCACCGTGCAGGCTGAAAACCCTGCGCAGGGTTCGATCTCTGACCACATCACCGCTGACGCCATTCTTGCGCCGCTTGCGCAAGCCGCCATCGTGCCTAAGATCGCCGCGCCCGTCAAAAAGTTCTATGTCCAGCGCGGCGCGCACGTGAAGGAAGGCGAACTTCTCGCCGTGCTTGAAAATGCAGATCTCGCCGCCACGGCACAGGACAACAAGGGCTCTTACGAAGCCGCGCAGGCCGCATACGCAACCGCCACCAGAGCGCAGGTGCCTGAAGATGTGCAGAAGGCCGAGCTCGATTATGCGCAAGCCAAGGCCAATCTCGATCTGAACACCAGCATCGTAAACAGCCGCAAGCAGCTCTTTGCTGAGGGGGCCATTCCGGGCCGCGATCTCGACATTGCCCAGGCTGCATTAGTTCAGGCACAAGCCGCCTACGATTCAGCCTCGAAGCATCTTGATTCGATGCGTAGCGTAAACCGCGAAGCGGAGCTCAAGTCGGCACAGGGCCAACTCACCTCGGCGGAAGGTAAATACAAAAACGCGACCGCGCAGGTCGCCTACTCCGAGATTCGCAGCCCCATCAATGGTGTGGTCACGGACCGGCCCCTCTATGCCGGTGAATCGGCAGCCGCGGGCGCGCCGCTGATCACTGTGATGGACACCTCGTCACTGCTGGCCAAGGCGCATATCGCACAGAGCCTCGCGCAGCAGATGAAGATTGGTGACGACGCATCCCTTCTTATCCCAGGTGTTAAGGATCCGGTAAATGCCAAGGTCACGCTAATTAGTCCCGCTCTTGACCCCGGCAGCACCACACTCGAAATCTGGCTCAAAGCGGAAAACAAAAAGGGTGCGCTCAAAGTTGGCACTCCGGTCAAAGTCTCTATCACCGGCAGGACTGTCGAGCATGCGCTCAAGGTTCCGGTGTCGTCGCTGCTCACCGCACAGGATGGCTCCAAGTCCGTAATGGTCGTCGGCACAGATGGCGCCGCGCACAAGAGGGCCGTCGAACTTGGCATCCAGGATGGTGACGAGGTTCAAATTACGAAAGGACTGACCACGAGCGACATGGTCATCACAAATGGCTCCTATGGACTCGAAGAAGGCGCCAAGGTGAAAGTCGGCCCAGCCGACGAGGATGACGCCAAGCCTGCCCCCGGCAAGGAAGGCGACAAGGACTGATGTCGACCTCCACTCAAGCGCCCGCAGCAAAGGAGTCGCCGTTCTGGCTGTCTCACTTTACGCGGCCCGTCTTTTTCTTCGCGGCAGTACTCACCGCCGCAGGCATCTACGCCTCGTTTCAGGTTCCCATCTCGGTGTTCCCGGATACCAATTTCCCGCGCGTGGTCATCGGCATCGACAACGGCGTCATGCCCGTGGAACAGATGGAAGTTACCATCACGCGACCGGTTGAGGATGCGGTAAATTCAGTCCCCGGCCTGGTCACGGTGCGCTCCACCACCAGCCGCGGATCGGCCGAAGTGAGCCTCTTCTTTGACTGGGATGTGGACATGTACCGCGAGTTGCAGTTAACGGATGCTGCTCTCAGCAAGGTCGAGCAGACCCTTCCATCTACCGCGCGCATCACTACTAACCGCCTTACATTCGCGACGTTTCCGATTCTTGGTTACAGCCTCACTTCCGATACCGTTCCGCAGACGCAGCTATGGGAGTTGGCCACGTATGACCTGAAGCCGCCGCTGAACCGCGTGCTCGGCGTTAGCACCGTTACCGTGCAGGGTGGGCAGGTGCCCGAGTTTGGCGTTACCCCGGATCTGGCGCTGCTTGCCGCCAACGGCGTCACCGTCACGGATCTTGTCAACGCCATCCAGGCCTCGAACATTGTCGATTCGCCGGGCCTCTACGAAGCAAATCATCAATTGATACTCGGCCTGGTAGGCGCACAGGTACACGACGCCGAAGAGCTCCGCCAGCTCGTCGTCAAGACCACCGCTGCCGGTGCGCCGGTGCGCGTTGCCGACGTAGCCACCGTACAGCCCGCAACCCTGCCCATTTACACCACTGTTACGGCCAACGGAAAAAATGCTGTGCTGCTCAACATCGCGCGGCAGCCTTCATCCAACACTGTCGCTGTCGCCGACGCGGTGGATGCCGAGATCGCCCAGTTGCGCCAGAAGCTGCCGGCGGGCGTAAGGCTCGAGCCCTTCTACGACCAATCCCAACTGGTGCGCGACAGCATCTCAAGCGTGCGCGATGCCATCTTCATCGGACTCGTCCTCGCCTGCATCATTCTCTTCCTCTTCCTGCGCGACTGGACCTCGTCGCTAATTGCCGGACTGGTTATCCCCGTCACTGTCGCGGTCACGATCCTTGTCCTGTGGGCGATCGGGCAGAGCTTCAACCTGATGACGCTGGGCGGACTCGCCGCCGCCATCGGCCTCGTGATTGACGACGCCATCGTCGTTGTCGAAAACATCGTGATGCATCGCGACAATGGCGAACCCCGCGCCAGTGCCGTTCGCAAGGCGCTCAGCGAGATCACCGTTCCGCTCATTGGTTCCACCATCACACCGGTCGTTGTGTTTCTGCCGCTCATCTCCGTCACAGGTGTAACAGGCAGCTTCTTCCGAGCGCTCGCTATTACGATGGCCGCATCGCTTCTCACGTCGCTGATGCTGGCGCTGACGTGGACGCCGGGCCTGAGTCTCGTCTTATTGCGCAATCACGGCGGCGACGCGGCCGAGCATAAAGAACACCCCACCGGTCGCATGATGAGCCGCGTGCTCAAGGTTCATCACCGTGTGCTGGATTGGGCACTGGCCAAGCCGCTCTGGCTCGGTGCCGCATGCTTGCTGCTCGTGGTCGCCACGTACTTTGGCTACACGGCGCTCGGCTCAGACTTGCTTCCGGAGATGGACGAAGGCGGATTTATCCTCGACTACATCATGCCCGCCGGCAGTTCGCTCACCGAGACCAACCACGTGCTCCAGCATGTCGAGCGCATTCTGCACTCAGAGCCTGAAGTTGAAAGCACCTCGCGCCGCACTGGTTTGCAGATGGGACTCGCTGCCGTTACCGAGGCCAACACCGGCGACTTCACCGTCAAGCTCAAATCGAAACGCAGCCGCGGCATCGACGAAATCATGGAGGATGCGCGTCAACAAATCAAATCCACCGAGCCTGAACTCGACGTCGAGTTCATCCAGGTCCTGCAGGATATGATCGGCGATTTGTCGAATGCGCCGGAGCCCATCCAGATCAAGATCTTCTCCGACGACGAAGCCTTGCTCACGCGCCTCGGTCCGAGAATCGGCGATGCCATCGGCAAGATTGACGGCGTTGTGGACGTACAGGACGGCATCGAGAACACCATCAGCGGACCGGCGACCAACTTCCAGGTCGACCCCACCGTCGCGGCGCGCCTCGGCTTTACGCCCACCGAGGTCGCCGAAGATGCAACGTCTATCCTCGACGGCCTTCCCACAAACGATCCACTGATCGCCAACGGCCGTCCTTATACCATCCGCATCCGGCTCAGCGACGATCATCGCAAGTCGCTCGACGCCATCGAGAACACCGTATTCAACAGCGCTGCCGGGCACACCGCCACGCTTGGCTCGCTCGCGACCATACAGCAATTGCCGCCGCAAAATGAGATTCACCGCGAAAACCTGCAGAGGATGGTCGTCGTCACCGGTCGCCTCGAAGGCTCCGACCTGGGCACTGCAATGGCCAAGGTAAAGCAAACCGTCGAAGGCCTGCACCTGCCACCCTCCGTGCGCGTGACCTACGGCGGCACCTATGAAGAACAGCAGAAATCCTTCCGCGACTTGCTCAAAGTGCTGCTTCTTGCACTGGCGCTGGTCTTCGGCGTACTGCTCGCGGAGTTTCGCAACTTCCCCGCGCCGATTGCGATCCTCACTTCATCGGTGCTTTCGATTTCCGGCGTAATCCTGGCTCTGCTGATTACCCGTACCACATTCAACGTGGCGTCGTTCATGGGCTTAATCATGGTGATCGGCATCGTGGCGAAAAACGGCATCCTGCTGCTTGATGCGGATGAGAAGTTCCGTGCGGAGGGCGTCTCCGCCGCTGAAGCGATGATGCACGCCGCGCAGCGCCGTCTTCGGCCCATTGTGATGACGGCCATTGCCGCCGTGTGCGGCATGCTGCCCCTGGCCTTCGCGCTCGGCGCGGGTTCCCAAATGCTGCAGCCGCTGGCTATCGCCGTAATTGGCGGCCTCGCGATTTCGATGGTGCTGAGCCTGGTGGTGACGCCCGTCGTCTACTTCTTTCTCACCCGCAATCGTCATGCACCCGTTGCAGCGGCGGACTAGAAGCGCATCACCACGCCAGTCTGGTACGCCCAGTCTTCATTCGTGAGGAACGTCAGCCGTGACAGCCAGTTGAGATAAGGAAGTGTGCCCGGACGAGAGCTCAGCGGCGCAAGATACGGTTCTCGATATCGCACCGCGTTATTTCCGACGGACACACGTAACGCAAATCGGCGGTTGATAAAGTAATCGCCATTGATCGCAAGCGAAGTCGCGAATTGCGTTATCCGACCGATCGTAGGCTTCCGCCCCGATCCCGAGGGGCTCGACTGATAAGCCTGTCCGTATCTCAAAATCCCGGGCCGCAGCGAGGCTTTGACAGAGAAATGCGAATTCGAATCCCCGTCACGATCGTAAAGTTGCCGCCTGCGCGATGCGAAGGCAGCGGGCTTGCGTTTGGCTGGTAATCGACGTCGGAATCGAGATCGGCATAATCGCAAGCCTCGTTGAGAATCCTACCCGGAATCCCCGAAGTCATCACCCCGGCAATGCGGACAGCCGGCTTGCTACCGGACTCGGCGCATCGGGAAGTGATTCAACATCCTGAGCGCAACCCACATGTGACCGCGACGAGACGATTGCAAACACAAGAACAATCTCACGTCCTGAGTGCCGCAAGTAGGACCTCCGAAACGGGGGAACGTCTCAGCCTGAACGACAATAATGGGGAACGTCTCAGCCTGAACAACAATAATTTAGGTGCCTTGGGAGACCCGAGCGTTGCCCCAGTCACCAAGGGAACCAACACGGCTACGGGATCCACCGATTGGCAGTTTCCGTCCCTTGCATAGAACACTTTGAAGCTCAGGAATTGACGAAACCCTACGCCCTCGCGCATGGTGGTGATAGACCCATGCCTCCCGAACATCCCATCAAGCTCACCGCCGCCGAAGTCCGCGTCCTGGGTGCCCTGGTTGAAAAGGAAGTCACGACGCCGGAGTACTACCCGCTCACCTTGCACGCGCTGATCAACGCCTGCAACCAGCGCTCGAATCGCGAGCCGGTAATGGCCCTCGACGAGGACGACGCGTGTCAGGCCCTGCACGGTCTCGAAAGCAAGGGGCTCGCCGGCCGAGCGCGCTCTGCCGACGGCCGCGTGACCAAGTACGAACACTGGCTCGGCGAAGCTTTCAATTTCAGCCGAGCTGAGACCGCACTGATGTGCGTATTGTTGTTGCGCGGACCGCAAACGCCGGGCGAACTCCGCGGCCGCACCGAGAGACTTCACGAATTCGCCGAGATCAGCGACGTGCTCGCCGGTCTGCAAAAGCTGATGGAGCGTGATCCTGCGCTGGTCGCCGTGTTGCCCCGCCAGCCCGGCACCAAGGAAGCGCGCTATGCGCATCTGCTTTCTGGTTCCGTCGAATCGATAAAGATGCCGGCCAGCACAATGCCGGTGCTCAATTACGCCGCAGCCCCGCCACCGCAGGACGACCGCGTCGCCCAATTAGAATCCACTGTCGCGGAACTCCAGCGGGAATTAGCCGCCCTCCGCCAGAAGTTTGACGATCTCTTTGGTGATAAATAGCGCTTGAACCGTTGCCGTTTTCAGGGACCAATCTTCAATCCCGCAAAATGGGCAATGGTTCCCGGCCCAACCCACAGCGCGATCGCACCTTTCGCCAACGGCTGCTTCAGATCGTTAACAATCAACGACGGCTGATCGGCCCCATTCAAGAACAGCCTCGCAGTCTGCCCCGCAACCTTGATCTTGATTTTTGTCCACTGGCCTGGAACCAGGTCCACATAGGACTCATATTTTCCGGGAGTTTCGCTGCGCAACTTGTCCCACGGAAATCCCGGAATGGAGATGTATTGCGTTGAATGGTTTCGCTGCAACTGATCTTCCGATCTTCCATTCTTGGGTCGAATGTAGAAGCACTCGAAATGCGACGCATCGGTCACACGGAATGCGATTCCGACAAAGCCGCGTTGTTGAGCCGGGGCGCTTGCTGCAGTATCTCCGGCCACGTTCACTTCAATCGTGCCGTCCTGTAACGATGCGCCCTCAATGATCGCGAGTCTCCCTGCATCATCGACACCCGCTGGCGCAGTGTCTATGACTCGCAGAGAGGACTCGCCGCGGTACATTTCGAGATCGGCCTTCACATTTTGAAGCTTGAGTGTGTCGACTGCGTTGAGGCTAACCTCGCGCGATGCCTGACCGTACATTTGACCAGAAAGACAGACCGCAAGGATGGCGAGGGAAACGGCGTACCTATGTAACATTCGGACGCCTCCTTCCAACTGAAATTCAAATCAGCTCATGTCCCGCAAACCAATACCCAATCTCGAACGCCGCCGTCTCCTCCGCGTCCGATCCGTGAATCGCATTCTCCTGGATCGACCCCGCAAACTTCTTGCGGATCGTTCCCTCCTCCGCATTCGCCGGATTGGTTGCGCCCATCAACTTGCGCAGATCGGTAATCGCGTCCTCCTTCTCGAGCACCATCAGAAAAATCGGCCCAGACGACATGAACTCGCACAGGTCATTGAAAAATGGCCTCGCCGCATGCACGTGATAGAAACCCTTCGCCTGGTCCTTCGAAATCGTCTGCCTGCGGATCGTCACCAGTTTGAATCCGGCCCTCTCAATCTCGGCCAGAATGGCCCCCGCAAATCCCTTGCTCACTGCGTCTGGCTTGATAATGCTGAACGTACGCTGCGCCACTCGATAGCTCCTCAAAATCGGCTTTTGCCCATCTATTATTGTACTGGTCACGTCACGACCGAACGGGGCCGAATCTGCTAGAGTTTCGCCATGTCTCGCTTTGCCGTCGTACTCTCTCCCTCCGGCCTTGCCGTGATCGCCCTCCTCGCCGCCGTACCCGCATTCAGCCAGAACGCAACGCCCAGCGAAAAGACCACGCAGGAATTGCGCGTCTTTGATCCCTCGCTGATCGACAAGACCGTGGACCCGTGCGAAAACTTCTATCGCTACAGCTGCAACGGATGGTTCAAGCGCAACCCTCTGCCGCCCGACCAGACCTCCTACGGCCGCTTCACTGAGCTCTATGAATTGAACCGCCTTCACCTTCGGCAGATTCTCGAAGAGTCCTCTAAACCCGATCCCAATCGCACGCCCAACGAGCAAAAGATCGGTGACGAGTACGCAAGCTGTATGGATACGGCTGCCACCGAAAAGCTTGGCCTAGCTCCCATCAAACCTGAACTCGACCGAATCGCCGCATTGAGCCGACCCGACGAGCTGCCTGTCCTGCTCGCCCACTTACACACCATCGGTGTGAACGCCTTTTTCGGTTTCGGCTCTGACCAGGATTTCGCAAATGCCAGCCAGGTCATCTCTTTTTACGGCGGAGGAGGTCTCGGCCTGCCCGAGCGCGACTATTACTTCCGCACCGACGCTAAATCCGTTGAGCAGCGCAAGCAGTATGTCGATCACGTTCACAACATGTTTATCCTCGCCGGCGAGCCCGAAGCGCAGGCCGCCAAAGATGCTGACACCGTGATGGCTATCGAAACCCGTCTCGCCAAGGCATCGCTCACGATCACGGAAATGCGTGACCCGCAAAACCTGAATCACCCCACCGACGTGGCTGCGATGGCGAAGATGCTCACGCATTTCAACCTCACCGATTACGTTGAAGCCGCACATGCCCCCGCCTCCGGCAAAGCCAATGACATGGAACCGAAGTATTTTGCCGAGTTCAACACCTTGATGGCCGACACACCGCTCGATCAGATTCGCACCTATCTCCGCTGGCACCTCCTTCACGCCTACGCCGGGACAAGCATGCCCGAGGCCTTCGAAACCGAATCCTGGAACTTCTACGCACACATCCTCAACGGCGCCGAAAAGCAGCAGGAGCGCTGGAAGCGCTGCACCAGCCGCGTCGATCACGAAATGGGCGAAGCCCTTGGCCAGGTCTACGTGGCCAAATACTTCCCGCCGGATGCAAAACAGCACGCCCTCGAAATGACCCTCGCCATCGAACAGGCCATGGGCAAAGACCTCGACTCGCTCGACTGGATGAGCCCCGCGACTAAGGTGCAGGCGAAAGAAAAGCTCCACGCTGTAATGAACAAAATCGGCTACCCCGACAAGTGGCGCGACTACTCGAAGCTTGTCATTGTGCGTGGCGATCCGCTTGGCAACCAGGAGCGCGTGCGCCAATTCAATTTCGCTCGCGATCTCGCCAAGATTGGCAAGCCCGTCGACAAAGGCGAGTGGCACATGTCTCCGCCCACCGTCAACGCCTATTACAGCCCGCAGCAGAACAACGTGAATTTCCCCGCCGGCTATTTCCAGCCACCCTTCTTCAGCGACAAGGAAGACGACGCCGCCAACTACGGCGACATGGGCTCCACCATTGGCCACGAGCTTACTCATGGCTTCGACGACGAGGGACGCCAGTTCGATAAAGATGGCAACCTGAAAGAATGGTGGACCAAGGACGACGAGACCAAGTTCAAGCAGAAGGCCCAGTGCATGGTCGATCAGTATGACGCCATCGAGGCCGTGCCTGGCGTGCATCTCAATGGCAAGCTCACCCTCGGCGAAAATCTCGCCGACCTCGGCGGCCTCTGGCTCGCGTGGATCGCGTGGCAGGACAAGGCAGAAGCTGCACACGTCGACATGACGGCAAAGACCGACGGCTACACGCCCGAACAGCGTTTCTGGATCGCCTACGCACAGCAGTGGTGCACCGATACGCGTCCCGAGCAATTACGCAGTCAGGCCCAGACCGATCCTCATGCGCCCGATGAGTACAGGACCAACACCGTACTGCAGGATTTGCCGGACTTCGCCAAAAGCTTCAGCTGCAAGCCCGGCGACAAAATGGTCAGCGCAAAGCCGTGCCGCATCTGGTGAGTACAACAGTTACCTCTTATCGGCTGCCTGTCAATGGCCGCTTCTAGGATAGCCAGGACCGAACGCACAAGGGCCCACCATCGCGGTGGGCCTCTCTTTTGTAATTAATGCTAGTTGACGGAAGCTGTCTCTACTTCCCAATCACCTTCGCCAGCGTCGCGCCAATCTCTGCCGGCGACACCACTACGTGAATCCCCGCTTCGGTCATGGCTTTCATCTTGTCCTTTGCCGTTCCCTGCCCGCCAGAAATGATCGCGCCCGCGTGACCCATACGGCGTCCAGGAGGCGCGGTCTGCCCGGCGATGAATCCCACCACCGGCTTCTTCACATGCTTCTTCACATACTCTGCAGCGGCCTCTTCGTTGGTTCCGCCGATTTCGCCGATCATGATGATCGCCTCGGTATCGGGATCTTCGTTCAGCAACCGCATCGCATCAATGTGCGTCGTGCCGATAATCGGGTCGCCGCCAATGCCGATTGCGGTCGACTGTCCGATACCCCGCTGCGTCAGTTGATGAACCGCTTCATAAGTCAGCGTGCCTGAGCGCGAGACAATGCCCACGGAGCCTTCCTTGTGAATGCGACCCGGCATAATGCCGATCTTCGCCTTCCCAGGCGAGATAACGCCCGGACAGTTCGGCCCGATCAGCCGCGACATTGACGACTTCAGCTTCGCCCACACCTTCACCATGTCGAGCGTCGGAATACCTTCGGTGATGCACACGATCAGCGGAATCCCCGCGTCTTCCGCCTCGAGAATCGCGTCGGCGGCGAACGGAGGCGGCACAAAAATCATCGTCGCATTCGCGCCCGTCTCCTTCACCGCGTCGGCCACCGTGTTAAACACCGGCCAGCCCTCATGCTTCGTTCCGCCCTTGCCCGGAGTCACGCCACCCACAACCTTGGTGCCGTATTCCGCACAGCCAAGCGCGTGAAAGGTGCCCTCTTTTCCTGTGATGCCCTGCACGATGAGCCGCGTGTCATTGTCAACCAGTACCGACATTACTTAACCCCTTTCGCAGCGGCCACCACCAATCTCAGCGGCCTCCTTCATCGTTGCGCCAACCTGGAAATTCAAACCGGACTCCGCGAGAATCTTGCGCCCCTCTTCCACGTTCGTGCCTTCAAGCCGCAGCACGATGGGCACCTTCACGTTCAGATTCTTCGCCGCGGCAACTACACCCGTAGCAAGGCGGTCAACGCGCAGAATGCCGCCAAAGATATTAATGAAGATCGCCTTCACGTTCGCGTCCGAAAGCAGAATTTCAAACGCATGCTCAATCTGTTCCTGCGTCGCACCGCCGCCGACATCGAGAAAATTCGCGGGCGCGCCGCCGGCGTATTGAATGATGTCCATCGTCGCCATGGCCAGGCCGGCGCCGTTCACCATGCAGGCAATGGTGCCGTCGAGCTTGATGTAGTTCAGCGCATACTTGCTCGCTTCCACTTCCAGCGGATCCTCTTCCGCCGTATCGCGCAGTGCCTTGATGTCGGCGTGGCGGAAGAGCGCGTTGTCATCAAAGGTGATCTTCGCGTCCAGCGCAAACAGCTTGTCATCCTTCGTCGTGATAAACGGATTGATCTCCACCAGCGAGGCATCGGTATCCAGAACCGCTTTGTACAGGCTCTGAAAAAATGCGACAGCCGCATTGATCTGCGTCGGCTTCAGTCCCAGCGCAAACGCCAGCTTGCGCGCCTGCCATGCGCCGAATCCCAACCGCCGGATCGATGGCCTCTTTGAAAATGGCTTCCGGCGTCTTCGCGGCGACTTCCTCAATCTCCATGCCGCCCGCCTGCGACGCCATAAACACCAGCTTGCCCGTCGCGCGATCGAGCACGATACCGAGATACAGCTCGCGATCAATCGCCGCCGTCTCCTCGATCAGGAGCCGCTGCACCTTCTGCCCTGCGGGCCCGGTCTGGTGCGTGACGAGCTGCATGCCGAGAATGTTCTTCACATGCGTCTCGGCCTCGTCGCGATTCTTCGCCACCTTCACGCCGCCGCCCTTGCCGCGGCCACCTGCGTGAATCTGCGCCTTCACTACCACGCCATTGGCGCCCTCGGCAAATAGTCTGCGCGCCACTGCGGCCGCTTCTTCCGGCGTGTTCGCCATTTCGCCCTTGGGCACGGCAACGCCATACTTTGCCAGGATTTCTTTTGCCTGATACTCGTGAATTTTCATGTCGGTAGGAACCGCAACGTCCGCTGATATGTTCGGGAATCCGTTTGCAACAACGACAAAGGCCGGTCAGCGCGATCGCTCCCGCGGTACTCAAATACTATCTTGCTGCACGATAAGGTCGCAAACGACCACCTATGCCCATTCGGTCTTTGCCCCGTGTATGACAGCCACTACTCCTGTCAAGGAAAAACGGCGTACGGACTCCCTTGGTGGCCGGGACGGTGTCAAGGGCGCCGCACTTTGGCGTTCATCTTGACCCTTGACGCCGTCCCGGCCACTTCGACAATCGAGCATTGGAACGAAGATCAGAGTTTTTTCTGAGCTTCGTTCCATATTTGCAAAACCATTCATCATCGCTAGACGACCCAAGCTCGCACCTTGATTCAATCACTCTCGATGGCAACCATCAGGTTCCACCAACCATGTATTCGGCCTGGTACAGCACCATGATTTCCTGTTCAAACTCTTTCCTCGCGGAAAGAGGCGAGGCGTCCAATCATTCAATCGGTCTCTTACTGCGACCAACGGGGCACTCGGACTGCCTCGCATGCGAACCGCGCTCCATCATCTGTCCATAGTCCTGCCCGGAGCGCAACATCCAATACAACCTCACCGCCAGCTTGTGCGCGATGGCCACCTTGGCCACCCCGTGATGCTTGGTCATCGACAGCCGCACATACTGCCGATGCCAGCTCGTATCGAACCGCTGGGCCGTCGTCGCCGCTTCCACCAGCAGCCAGCGAAGCAGCGTGTTGCCCTGCTTGGTGATGTGGCCCATCTGCTGCTGGCGCTTGCCGCTGGAGGCCTCCGACGGAATCAGTCCCAGGTAACTGCCCACCTGCTTGCCGCGCGGGAACCGCCTCCAGTCGCCCACCACCAGAACATAGGCCAGCGAGACCACCGGTCCCACTCCGGGATGCGTCATCAGAAGCCGCGCTTCGGCATCCTGGCGCGCCGCGGCCTCCACCGCCACATCCAACGGCTTGATCCGCAACTCCAGCCCATCCAGCAACCCGAGAAGATCGGCTCGCCGTTCCGCATACCAGCCCGTCAGAGGCAATCCCTCAATCTGCCGCCGCCGCTTGCTCGACCAGCTCCGCGATCCCGTCAGTCCTTCGCTCTTCGCGATCGAATCCAATTGGTTCTTGATCCGCGTCCGCATCCGCACCAGCCGGCAGCGATGCAGCAATAACTGCCGCTGCGCCTCGTTGCCCCCCGACGGCTGCCACACCGCCGGAAAACGGTTCTCCACCAGCAAACGCAAAATGTGCCGCGCATCCCGCTTGTCGGTCCGCTGCTCGCGAGGTTGAGAAGCATGGATCGCGCTCGCATCTCCCACCAGCAGCTCATGACCCGCTTCCATCACCAGCTTGCGGAACCAGCGATCGTTGCCCGTCGCCTCCAACCCCACCACCACTTTCCTGCCCGACAGCGAACCGTAAAACCTCACTGCTTCTTCACGATGGCTCAACCGCCGCTCACCGCACTCCCCGGTCTCCTCATCCACATACGCGATCTGCTGGAAACTGGGATGAAAATCACAGCCTATAATCATCATGCTCGGCTCCTTCTCCCGAGCTACACGGTCGTCTAGCAGCAACCAGTCTACTCAGCCGAAGGAGCCGACGCTGTCATGCAATCATTCATCGCGGCTTCATCGCGATGAGCGGGTCTTCAGGGCGGTTGTTTGCGATAGAACCCGGCCGTCTGGTGTTCATGCTGCGATTACCATAATGAGAGATATGGATTCGCTGAAGACCCTTCTGAAGCCTCTCGCCGAAGACGGCGCACAACTCACGCGCGAGCAGGCCCGCGATGCGCTCCGCCAGATTCTCTCCGGCCAGGCGCCCGAGGTCGAAACCGCCGCCCTCCTCACTGTCCTTGCCACGCGTGGCGAGCAGGCTCCCGAACTCGCCGGCTTCGTCGACGTTATGCGCGAGCAATCTGTCCCCATCCCCTTCACCAAAAAAGAGCGCGCCGAACTCGTCGATTGCGTTGGCACCGGAGGCGGCGGTCCGCTCACCTTCAACATCTCCTGCGGCGCAGCCCTGGTTGCCGCCGCCGCCGGAGCAAAAGTCGCCAAGCACGGAAATCGCGCCGTCACCTCGCTCTGCGGAGCAGCCGACGTACTCGAAGCTCTCAGCGTTCCCATCGACCTCACGCCTGAACTCGCCGTTGAATGCCTGCGTGAAACCGGATTCGTCTTCCTCTATGCGCCGCTCTATCACCCTGCGATGAAGACGCTCGGTCCCCTGCGCCGCGCTCTCGGCTTCCGCACCATCCTCAACCTCTGCGGTCCGCTCACGAACCCCGCCCACGCCCGCATCCAGGTTGTCGGCGTGCTCGCGCCCAGCCGCGTTCTTCTCGTTGGCCGCGCACTGCAAGCCCTTGGCTCCAGGCGCGCCTTCGTCGTGCACGGTTCCGATGGCATTGATGAACTCACCACAACAGGCGAGTCAGTGGTTGCACGCATTGAAGAGACGGAACCAGGCAAGGAGCCATCCATCAAAGCCGCCCGCATGACTCCCGAAATGGCCGGCCTGCCCCGGGCCAACTCGCCGACTTCACCGGCGGCGACATCGAAACCAATAGCGCGCTCCTCTACGACGTGCTCACCGGCATCAAGGGCGCCCGCCGTGACATCGTGCTGCTCAATGCCGCCGCGACCCTCGTAGCTGCAGAACTCGCCGCCGACTTAAAAGAAGGCGTAACCCTCGGCGCCGAAGCCATCGACTCCGGCCAGGCCGCCGCCACGCTCGCCAAGCTCCGCATGTTCGGCGAAAGACATGCAAGAACGTAGCGCCTCTGCGTTCATAGGCAAAGTAACCGCCTGAGCACTTTCAGCATGGGGCGCGTCACAGCAACAAAGCCTCCCGGAGGGATGCTGAGAGAATGGCCCAGGATGAAATCCTGGGAACAGCGCGAGTTTTGATCCCAAGCCCCATAGGGCGATAAAACCGGAGCTGCGACCTGAGACCTGGAGTCGCGTTCTTGTAGAACAGGAGCAATTATGAAATCCATCGCAATTACGCTCACCTCTGCGCTTCTCTTTGCCGCTGTTGTGACACGAGCCCAGCAAACCACCCAGCCGCAGATGAAAGTCGACTCCAGCAATCGCACGCTCAGCGTCTCTGCCACTGAAACCGTGTCCGTCGAGCCCGACCTCGCCATCCTGCACATTGGCTTCGACACCACACCCGAAGACGCCAAGTCCGCCTATGCCGACGGAGCACGCGATTCAAACGCCATCATCGCCGCCATCAAACAGGCAGGAATTCCCGAGACCGCAATCCGCAGCGAGTCGCAGTATCTCGATCGGGACTACTCGACCAGGCAGCACAAATTCGTCCTCCACCAGCAATGGACCGTGAAGGTCGCGCCCGAACGCGCCGCCGAAATCCTCGACATCGCCGTCACCGCCGGCGCCACCGATAGCGGCCAGATCGACTGGACCGTGAAAGATGTGCCCGCCCTCGAATCCCGGGCGCTCGACCACGCCGCCGCGCGCACAAAACAAAATGCTGAAGTCCTCGCCAGGGGAATGGGCGTCCGCCTCGGCTCATTAATCTACGTCAGCAACCAGATGTCATCCCCTGAGCTTCCAAGACCGATGTTCGCCGGCGCGATGAGGTCCGCCGCGGCTGCGCCCCCTCCGCCACCGCTCTCCATCGAACCCCACCAGGTCAGCCGCGAAGCCACCGTCTACGCCGTCTTCTCCATCGAGTAAACGCTAGATCAACCCGCCCCGTCCCACCATCCGTCGCGCCAGCAGCCAAGACAGCAGCGACACGCCCAACGCCGCCGCCACCCAGCCCAGGTCTTCCACCGTTCCAGTCAATTGCCGCGGTGCAGGCATCCACGGTGCAACTGCCGCGCCCAAATCCGGCAAGCGCCCCACCCCCTGCCGCACAACCTCCACACCCATCCAAACCAAACCGCCCCCAGCGACCACCGCTCCCGGCACCACCCGCCTCCACGGAAACGGAATCGGCGCCGGCGTAGCGGCTTCTTCGCGCACTCGCTCCATTACCGCCAACACAAACCCCGACGACGGCGCCAACTCCTCTTCCGTTCCCAGAATCCGATCTAGGTTCTCCATCTTCGTCGGCTCCATCGTCACGCCTCCTTCTCTGCCAGTCCCATCGCCGCCTTCTCATCTTCAAGATGCGGAAACCGCTTCTTCAAGAGCGCCCGTGCCCTCGCCAGCCGTGCCTTCACCGTTCCCTCCGGCATTCCCATAGTGCGCGCAGCCGCACTCACATCCATCTCGCGAAAATAGAACAGCACCACCGGCTCGCGATAGCGCACCGGCAGCGCCAGCACCGCCCGCCTCACCGCATCCGAGCTTCGTTTCATCGCCAGGTCGCTCATCTGAGCCGCTCCCCGCGCCTGCTCCGGCGCATCCTCAATCCGCATGTCCGCCGTCGGAAAACGCCTCAGATCCGTGCGAAACACATTCGCCGCCAGCGCAAACAACCAGGTCGAGAAACTCCCCTCGCGCCTCCACTGTTTCAATCCGCGCCAGGCCCGTACCAGAGCCTCCTGCGCCATCTCTTCCGCACGCCCCCGATCGCGGCAATACCGCCACGCCATATTCACCAGCGGTCCCTGCCACCGGCGCACGATCCCCTCAAACGCGTTCACATCGCCCGCCAGCACGCGATCCACGTCGGCCAGGTCGGCCTCGCCGCTTCGTGTCGCGCTCGCGTTTTCCGATGCTGCAATCAATTCCGCCACACTCTCCCCTGTGCGACACAAAACCGCCTCAACCGGTTGCATTTTCTGCGCATACCTTGCTCCCCCACGGGAACACCCACTTCTCCCAAACAAATTGCAACCGCCCGGCAGCGCCTCCTGTCCCACCATACGAACGCAACAAAAAGAGCCTTCCTGAGGCAGGAGGATTGTATGGCACATCTGGTATTGCAGTTTCTTTTCAACTCCGACGACTTCGTGGGGGCAAACGGCCTCTGGATCTTTCTCGCGGTGGGCGCCGTCGCTCTCTTCGGCATCTTTCTTCCTACCGCAACCTGGGTGGAACACCGCCGCAAGGAACGCGAAGCCTTTTATAAGGCCGATAGCCTCCGGCGCATCGCCGAAGCTCCCGGGGAAGGCAGCCAGACTGCGCTTCAGTTGCTGCGTGAAGAAGAGCGCATCAAGAGAATCAAGTCCCGCGAAGGACTCAAGATCGGAGGCATCATCAACATCGGCGTGGGCCTTGGTCTCATCATTTTCCTGCACGCTCTCATCGGCACCCACGAGCCGGTTTATCTCTGCGGCCTTATCCCTGCATTCATTGGTGTCGCCATGCTTGTGTATGTATATGTCATGGCTTCTCCCATCGAGTAGCCATCAATCCCTTGAATCCACTGCTCATCCGCATGCATCAAATAGTTGTTTGAACAGGTACATTTCGCGGCGCACGAGCCATCCAGATTCAGAAGTGAATACCAATCGCCAACCCGCCCTCTTTCTCCCCCATGGCGGCGGTCCCTGTTTCTTCATGGATTGGACCTGGGGCCCGGCCGACACATGGCACGCCACACAGCGCTTTCTTGAGTCGGTAGCCTCTTCTCTTCCTGAAAAGCCCAAGGCCCTGCTCGTGATCAGTGGCCATTGGGAAGAAGAAGCATTTACCGCCGGCGCCACCGCCAAACCCGGACTCATCTTCGACTACTCGGGATTCCCGGCGCACACCTACCAGCTCACCTGGCCCGCGCCCGGTGACCCAGCACTCGCTGAGAAGGTCATCGGCCTTCTGCGCAAATCGGGTCTCCCATCGGCTGCCAGCTTCAACCGCGACTACGATCATGGCGTTTTCGTTCCACTCAAAGTCTCCTTCCCAGAGGCGGAGATCCCGGTCGTCACACTATCGCTCAACCAGTCGCTTGACCCGGCACTGCACATCGCCGCGGGACGCGCTCTTGCTCCCCTGCGCGATGAGGGTGTCCTCATCATTGCCAGCGGTATGAGCTTCCATAATCTCAGCGGCTACCTCCGCCCCGAAACGCCCGAGCGCGCCCGCGCCTTCGACACATGGCTTACCGCTGCCGTCGAATCGCCCGCGCCTGAACGCGATGCTCTTCTCACCAACTGGCGCGAAGCGCCCTGCGCCACCTACGCTCATCCGCGCGAAGAACATTTGATTCCGCTTATGGTCGCTGCGGGCGCTGGCGGCCAGGCTCCAGGCAAGCGCGTCTTCACCGGGGAACCCATGGGCGCGAAGATCAGTGCCTATCGCTTCGACGGATGAGCTAGCGGCCTCTCAAGCTGACCTTGACCCCGCTGTCCAGCAAGATCGCCACCAATCCGAACAGCATCGCCAAATCGGTTCGCGCCTCGTGGATGAAGCTCAGCACCCCGTAGTGCTCCAGCCTTGCCGGCGCAAACCGCCCTAGGGGATGCCCCAGCAGAATCGGTACCTTGGTCGTGACAAGCGCCGTTAGAATCACCACCAGCAGCAGCAGCGCCGCATCGCCCGCGTAGAAACCCAGAATCAGCGCTCCACCTGCCGCAATCTCCACCGCCCCCACAATCGGCGCAAGCACATGCGGAAATGGAAGACCGATATGCGCGAATCGTCCCCAGCCAAGCTCGCCGGGATACACAAACTTCAAAATCCCCTCAGTCAGAAACACCACTCCCACGATCACCCGAATCAGAATCATCGGAAGGTTCTTATTCACAGTTCTCCTCGCCTACCTGCTCTCCAGCAGTTTTTCAATGTTTTTCGCCAGGCTCTCCGGCTTGCTCACTGACGCGTACCGCGCCACCACCTTTCCACCCCGGTCGACGAGGAACTTCGTAAAATTCCACCGGATCGCACCGCCGCCCAGCGGTCCCAGCAGCCCCGGCTTCTGTTTCTTCAAAAACCGATATAAGGGGTGCGCCTTGTCGCCGTTCACATCAATCTTCGCAAACATGGGAAAGCTCACTCCGTAATTCTTCTCGCAAAGAGTGCCGATCTCGGCAGCAGTCCCCGGCTCCTGCCCGCCAAACTGGTTGCAAGGAAAGCCAAGCACTTCTAGCCCGCGCTCCTTATATGTCCGATAAAGCGTCTCCAAGCCTGCATACTGCGGGGTGAATCCGCACTGACTAGCCGTATTCACAATCAGCAGCACCTTGCCCTCGAAGTCCCCAAGGCTCACAGCGCTTCCATCCAGCCTTTCGGCCGAAAATCCATAGATGCTCTCCTTCATTTCCGTCGTTTTCTCCACAGCCTTCGATCTCGAGCCACAGGTCTCCATCGGTGAACAGCGAATTCCTGCCGTTCTGAGGATGTCATGTTGCCCGCGCGTGCGTCTAAAGATCGTGCATTCGCCTATATTCAGTCATTCAGGAGTCACGCGCGGGCATGTCTTTCTCCGCGAGTCGATTTGAAGGGCAATCGAGCCCATTCCGGTCCGGTAAACTGATCTAGGACCTGAATGAGCAAGCTGTTGGCGATGAGTTGGGCTGCCGGATCGAAATGCTGTTTCCTCCGCATCTCCACTTCGTCATCTGCATCGCAAAATGCCCGGTGTCCCAAATGACGCGAATGGCAGGGCTCTCGCGGACAGCGGTTCGTCCCTGAGGTACTCATAGGCGCGGCAGAAGAATTGGGGAAAGGTTTTTTCGGACCGGGCGCTTTATCGGCGTTTTCGATGAGGCGGTTGCGGTCAGAAGACAACGTCTTCGAGATGGTAAAATCAATCTTTCCTAAAGGCTGTAACAGAACTTAAGCAGTGAGGGTGTGCATATTCTTCCCGTGAAGCCTTACCTTGGACCGCACCAGTACTTGTGCTCGCCGCAGGACTCCAGCCCGGTGAAGATCAAGCTCGACGTTATTGCCCGCAATATGCGGATCCCTTTCCTCTTTTCCCGGCTGCTCCTGATGTTGTTGCTTGTATTCTCAGCCGCAGCCGCCCTCGCCCAGCAATCGCAGATCATCCAATCCATCCGGGTTATCGGCAACCGGCGCATTCCCAAAGAAACCATCAAAGCTCGCATGTTCACCCATGAGGGAGACACCTACGATCCGGTCTCCATCGAACGCGACTTTAACTCCTTGTGGAATACAAATTACTTTGAGAATCTTCGGATCGAGCGCGAAGATACCGAAAAGGGCATCATCCTCGACGTATTCGTCACGGAACGCCCAACCATCCGTGAAATCAACTACAAGGGCAACAGTTCCGTCTCGACCTCCGACATTCTCGACCGCTTCAAGAAGGAAAAGGTGGGCCTCTCCGTCGAAGGCCAGTACGATCCCACCAAGATCAAGCGCGCCGAAACCGTCCTTAAGGAACTCCTCGCTGAGCACGGCCACCAGTTTGCCAGCGTCAAGACAGACGTAAAAACCATCCCTCCGGCGTCGGTCCAGATCAACTTCAGCATCAAGGAAGGCCCGACTGTCAAAGTCGGCCAGATCAAGTTCACCGGGAACCAGCACATCAGCAGCCTCCAGTTGCGCCGCTCGATGAAGAATCTGAAGCCCGTCGGCATTCCCTATTCGATCATCTTTGAAAACCTCTTCGCCCGCACCTTCGACGCCTCCAAGCTCGATGAGGACACGGAGCGCGTCCGGTTTACCTACCGAGACAAAGGCTATGCCAACGCTGCCGTCGAGACGCCGCGCACCCAGATCCGCGATGAAGGCGGCCTCAACTGGTTCACCTTCCGGCCTAACCGCGGCAAGCGCATCGATATCCTGATGCCGATTGAGGAGGGGGCACGTTATCGCCTCGGGACCATCACGTTTACAGGCAACACCCACATCACGAACACTAAGGCCCTGCGTTCCACTTTCGCAGTCAAGGATGGCGACTGGTTCAATGCCTCCCTCATCGGCAAGGGCCTTGAGAATCTGAAGAAAGCATACGGCCAGCTCGGCTACATCAACTTCGGAGCCATTCCGAAACCAATCTACGACGACCAGAAGCATACGGTCTCGCTGCAGGTCGACATCGATGAAGGCAAGCAATTCTACGTTTCCCGCATCGAGTTCGAGGGCAATACAATTACCCGCGACCGCGTCATCCGCCGCGAACTGCTCCTCGATGAGGGCCAGGTCTACAACTCCCAGCTCTGGGAGTACAGCTTGCAGCGCCTCAACCAGCTCGAATACTTCGAGCCCCTCAAGGTCGACCAGGACTCAGAGGCTCACCAGAATGCCGAAGCGGGCACTGTCGATCTCCTGCTGAAAGTCAAGGAAAAGGGCAAGAACTCAATCGGCCTCAACGGCGGCGTCAGCGGGCTCTCGGGAGCCTTCCTGGGCCTCAACTACCAGACCAACAACTTCCTCGGGTTGGGTGAAACCCTTAGCGTGCAGGGCAACATCGGCAACGTTAGCCGCCAATTCCTCTTTGGCTTCTCGCAGCCTTACGTCCACAACAAGCCGCTCAATGTGGGCTTCCAGATCTACAACAACAAGTCGGACTTCAACGCAGCCAAGTCCTACCAAACCACCACCGGGACGGCCCTCAACCTGAGCGCCGCTCAGGAATCGCTCACGCAGAACTACAACCAGGCCGCAACCGGTTTGAACTTCTCTCTGAGCTACCCTCTGCGCCGCCATGCGTTTCAGCGAGTAGGCTTCACCTATTCGCTCTCGCGCGCCAATATCACCGCGTTCAGCACTGCTTCGCAAACATACTTCCAAACCATCAGCTTCCGTTCCGGAATTCAGGGCTCGAACGCACTGGCAAGGAATCGTCACGAGTCAGGTTTCGTTGACATATTCCTACAACACCGTCAACAATCCGGTGCGACCCCGTTCAGGCAAGGAATTTACGGCGGCACTGCAGGCAGCCGGCATCTGGGGCAACGTGCGCTACTACTCGCCGCTGGTGGCCTTCAAGACCTACCGCTCGATGCACTATCTCAAGTTCAGCCCCAACGGGCATAACGTGCTGGCCTTCAAAACTCAGCTCGGCTATATCCAGGGATTTGGCGGCGATGTTGCGCCCCCCAACAACCGCTTCTATGCCGGCGGCGACTCTGAATTGCGCGGCTTCGACGTACGCAGCGCTACGCCCTATGGCTATGTCCCGACCCGCCAGACCGTGCAGCTGACCAATCCTGACGGCACCTGCGTCCCGCGCGACCCCAACAACCCGCAGCTCGGGCAGTGCATTGCAGTTCCGATTCCTGTATACGGCATCGTCTCCATTGGAGGCGATACCAACTTCACCAGCAACCTCGAATATCGCATCCCCATCGTTGGCTCTGCGATGTTCGCCTTCTTCGACGACTTCGGCATGGACGTTGTGGCCAATCATGGTCAGCTGAAGCAGAGTCCCGAGGGCTTCGCTTCACTCACCGCTCCACTGTATGGGTGCCCGGTCTATAACAACGGTTCCTGTCAGGGCGGCATCCCGGGTCGCAGGTCGGCTTCCAGCGCGACATTCGCCCAGTGCTTGGAACCAATGTTGTTCCGCGCATGTCGCTGGGCGGCGAATTCTCCATCATCATGCCCGTCATCAATGCGCCTTTCCGCCTCTACTACGCGTGGAACCCGCTCCGCCTCTATGAGCGGCCTTATTGCAACGACGTAGCCCTTGGCGCCAAGGTACAGAGCTGCACCGCCGAACTTATCACGCGCGATATGTTTCCGACTGGCGGCGCGGGCGACTACACTTATCAGCAAACTATCCAGGGGTACGGCGCGCAGAATCTTTTCCGCGAACCCCGCAAGACCTTCCGACTCAGCGTCTCCACCACCTTCTAGCTGTAGCTGAAAATCAACTCCATCCGAAGGCCACTTTTCAAGCGGCCTTCTTTGCCTTGTACTCCCCGTCCTTTGTTTCATCGATCCCTGCGCCTCTGCCGTTGACCCCCTCTCCCGCCCCCCATATAATCCTCTTTAGTTCCTGCTGACGTCTCCGTCCGCGTCTTTTTGCCTCTGCCTCAACCGTCGCGGAGCTCCCAACGAAAAAGACGAATGAAGGTTGCTCAGGAGGCACAGGCTCGCCAATGCGCCGGACTGGCTGCAGGCTGCCTTCCAGGGATTTCAAGGAGTAATCGAAAACACATGAAATACACCTTTGTGACCGTAGCCGCGCTGGCCTCTTGCTTTGCCATGAGTGCCGCAGCTCAGCCGCCCGCCACCGCTGCCACACCAACCGCACCCGCGGGACCGGCCAAGATTGCCGTCATCGGCTTCCAGGAAGCTGTCGCAGGGACAAACGACTTCCAGCGCCGCTTCGCTGACCTGCAAAAAAAATATGAGCCAAAGCGTCAGGAACTCAAGACCCTGAACGATCAGATCACTTCGCTACAGAAAGAGCTGCAGGCCCAGTCTGCAACCCTGAGCGATGCAGACCGCGCCACCAAGGCCAAGCTCCTCGATGACAAGCAGAAAGATCTGAAGCGAGCTGGAGAAGACGCGCAGACCGACTATCAGCAGGATATGCAGCAGACCTTTGGCGCCGTGGCCTCCAAAGTCGCAGAGAGCCTCGATGCCTACGCCAAGGAACACGGGTACAGCGTTGTGCTCGACGGCGGAAACCAGCAACTCCCCGTAGTGATCTACGCCAACCCTGCCGTTGACATCACCAAGGCAGTTGTCGAAGCCTACAATGTCAAGTCCGGCATTCCGGCGCCCGAGCATACCGCGGCCCCCGCTGCCACCCACGGTGCTGCCACCGCACCCGCAAAGACTGCAACCCCCAAGGCACCCGCCGGCCACTAGCCAGCAATCACCCCCTTCAGCCGAAGGCCTCGCTATCACGCGAGGCCTTCCCGTTTTCCCGCGCACCTGCCCCACTCCATCCCTATGTCCCTGTTCCCTCGTTCCCTGTTCCCTGTTCCCTCTTCCCTGTTCCCTGCTCCGCTGTCCGTTTGACCCCCCTCCCCCGCACCCCTATAATCCTTCTAGTTCCTGCTGATGTTTCCGTTCGCTTCTTTTCTCGTCCTTCCAAGCGTCTAATGGAAGTCCTTCGAGAGAATTTGTCGCGAGGTTCTCTTAGGGTGCGCGCAGCGAGGGCATTGGTTCGCCTTCAAAATTCGAATGCGCGGGCAGCCCCAGGAATTTCTAAGGAGTTTTCAAGCCGAATGAAGCACTCTGTTGCATTAGTTCTCATGCTGGCCTCAGGCCTTGCCCTCAGCGCCACCGCCCAAACATCGTCCGCACCCGCCACCGGCACTGCCGCTACTGCTCCTGCCGGCCCGGCCAAAATCGCTGTCATCGCGTTCCAGGTCGCCGTCGCGCAGACCAACGAAGGCCAGCGCAGTTTTGCCGACCTGCAGAAGAAGTACCAGCCCAAGCAGGCACAACTCAAATCCCTGAACGACGAGATCGAGACGCTTACCAAGCAGCTCCAGGCGCAGGGCGACAAGCTCAGCGAAGACGAGCGCGCTGCGCGGGCCAAAACCATCGACGACAAGAAAAAGCAGCTTCAGCGTAATGCCGAAGACGACCAAAACGACATGCAAAACGAGATGCAGGAGCTCTACAGCTCTCTCGCCTCGAAGGTGTACGACGTGCTGAACGACTACGCCAAGCAGCACGGATACACTCTGGTCCTCGACGTCGCTCAGCAGCAAAGCCCGGTGCTCTATGCCACCGAATCCACCAACATCACCAAGGCGATTATCGAAGCTTATAACGTGAAGTCGGGCGTTCCCGCTCCTCCGCCGTCTGCGGCAGGTTCAGCTCCCCTTCCGTCGGCTCCCAACCGGCAGCACCAAAGACCAACACGCCTCATTAAGCGCTCGTCGAGCGCGCAATGACCTCATCATTGAATCAACAAAAGAGGCCCCGGATCTCGGGGCCCTTTTCTCCTTCAATTCGACCTGAATCCGCACAAATTCTCCGTCGCCCTGATACTCAGAAATGCCGTTGGGCCATCTGTGGAAAAAAATGTGGATTTCGAGCCGCTCAATCCATAAATACTGGCGATTTTTCCCACTTGCCAACCGCCACTCGCTCTGATAAACCTAGGAAGCTCCTTATTTATCTATCACAAGCACGGACTTTTCACGCCAAGCCGTCGCCATCAGTATCTTCGGCCCCGCACCGCGCCTGCACAGAGCTTTCCACAATTCCACATGAATGATTGATGACTCCGATGTGAGCCAAGTCACCATTCTGGAGTTACTTCTGCTGGTCTTCCCCCACCCGCAAAACCGCCAGAAAAGCCTCCTGCGGAATGTCGACTTTCCCAATTCGTTTCATCCGCTTTTTGCCTTCCTTTTGCTTTTCTAAAAGCTTGCGTTTTCGGGAGATATCGCCGCCATAACACTTGGCCAGCACGTTCTTCCGCAGGGCCGATACCGTCTCCCGCGCCACCACTTTGGCCCCGATCGCCGCCTGGATCGCCACTTCGAACTGCTGCCGCGGAATCAGTTCCCGCATCTTCGATACCAGCGCCTTGCCGCGCTCGTACGCAAAATCCCGGTGCACGATGATCGACAGCGCATCCACCGGCTCGCCTGATACCAGGATGTCCAGCTTCACCATCGGCGATTCCCATTCGCCCGCCAGCGCGTAATCCAGCGACGCATAGCCGCGCGAGATCGATTTCAGGCGGTCGTAGAAATCCAGCACGATCTCGTTCAAAGGCAATTCATAGGTCAGCAGCACGCGCGTTGGCGTTACGTACTCAAAATTGATTTGCTTGCCGCGCTTCTCTTCCACCAGCTTGAAAATCCCGCCGACATACTCTTCGTTGGTCAGAATCTTCGCCGTGATCACCGGTTCGCGGATCGTATCGATGTTGGTCGGCTCCGGCCAGCGCGAAGGATTGTCCACTTCCATTACCGAACCATCCGTCATCGTGATGTGGTACCGCACGCCCGGCGCCGTCGTAATCAAATCGAGTTCGTATTCGCGCTCCAGCCGCTCCTGGATGATCTCCATGTGCAGCAACCCCAGGAATCCGCAGCGAAATCCAAATCCCAGCGCCACTGAACTTTCCGGCTCAAAGAAGAACGAGGAATCATTCAGCCGCAATTTCTCCAACGCATCCCGCAACAGCGTGTGCTCGTGCGAATCCACCGTGTAAAGTCCGGCGAAGACCATTGGCTTGATATCTTCAAACCCCGGCAACTGCCCCAACGCCGGTCGTTCTTCCTCCGTCACCGTGTCGCCGATTCGCGTGTCGCTTACCGTCTTGATGGTCGCCGCGAAGAAACCCACCTCGCCTGCCGAAAGCTGCGCAATCTCCACCGGCTTCGGCATCAGCACACCCATTGACTCAACTTCAAACGATTTCCCGTTCGACATCAGCCGGATGCGCTGCCCCTTGCGCATCGTCCCTTGCATCACGCGTACCAGCACGATCACGCCGCGATACGCATCGAACCATGAATCGAAAATCAGCGCCTGCAGCGGCGCATCAGGGTCTCCGGTCGGTGGAGGCAGCCGGTGCACGATCGCCTCCAGCACCTCATGCACGCCTTCTCCTGTCTTCGCGCTCACCGGAATCGCATCGGTAGCGTCCAGTCCCACCGCCATCTCGATCGCCTCCTGCGTCCGCACAATATCCGCCGAGGGCAAATCGATCTTGTTGATCACCGGGATGATTTCCAGGCCATGATTGATCGCGAGGTAAGCATTTGCCAGCGTCTGTGCCTCCACGCCCTGGGTTGCATCCACCACCAGTAGCGCCCCTTCGCACGAAGCCAGCGAGCGCGAAACCTCGTAACTGAAGTCGACGTGCCCCGGCGTATCAATCAAATTCAACTGATACGTCTGGCCGTCGTGCGCCTTGTACATCATGCGCACCGCGTGTGCCTTAATCGTGATTCCGCGCTCGCGCTCCAAGTCCATCGCATCAAGAATCTGCGCCTGCATCTCACGACCGGTCACCGAGCCCGTCAATTCAAGCAGACGGTCGCTCAGCGTCGACTTCCCATGGTCGATATGGGCAATAATGGCGAAATTGCGGAGGTATTTTACGTCCATCAGGGGTAGGTAATCGTTGGCGAAGAGGTACTAAAGTCAGCGATATCTCTTGGTCATAGCTTATCATCGGCATAGTGCCTTCCGCGCTCTGGGGTAGGGTTGTTACAACGTCATCGGTTGCACATGATTCTCGATCGCTCGAGTAGTCTGGGTTGCGCAGTGCTGGCCCTGACGCTAGCCGCGTCCTTGTCAGGATGCGATCCCTCAAAACCCGCAGCATCTGCAACTCCGAACGCTCGGGCGCTCGCTCCTGCGATCTCTGCTCCGGCGCCACAACAGGCTCCCAAGCCCGAGCCTTCGCCGCAGGCAACTGCGTCACAGCAGCGCGTGGAGGCCCTCATCCTGAAGGTCGAGGAGGCTTACGCTCTCGGGGATGCTGCCTACAAACGCGGCAATCTTCCTGAAGCCCGTTCCAACTTCGACAATGCCGTCGATCTCATGCTGACCAGCGGCATCGACATCAAGTCCACCCCCGCGCTGCAGGATGAATTCGACCGCATCGTAGACCAGATCAACGGCCTTGAAATGGAAGCGCTCAAACAGGGCAACGGTTTCACACCGAAGACTGAAGACACGCCCGCAGAGGCCGCGAGCGATGTCACTTTTGTAGTCGATCCCAACATCGTGGCCAAGGCAAACGCCGAACTAGCTACCACCAAGTCCGATCTTCCTCTGGTCGTCAACGACTACGTCGCCGCCTATATCAACTTTTTCGCCAACACCACGAAGGGCCACAACACGCTGCTTCACTCCTTCCAGCGGGCCGGCCGCTACCGGTCAATGATTCAGCGCGTCATGAGCGAAGAGGGCGTTCCCCAGGACCTCATCTACCTCGCTGTTGCTGAATCCGGCTTTCAGCCTCGCGCCGTAAACGCCCGCTCCCGCGCCGGCGGGATGTGGCAGTTCATGCCCCGCGGCAACTACGGCCTCACCCGCAACAGCTACGTCGACGAGCGTTTCGATCCCGAAAAATCCACCCGTGCTTACGCACGCTACATGAAGTACATCTACTCCCAGCTCGGCGACTGGTATCTTTCGATGGCCGGCTACGACTGGGGCACAGGCAACGTCCAGCGCGCAGTTGAAAAGACCGGCTACGCTGATTTCTGGGAACTTTACAAGCGCAACAACCTGCCTGCGGAAACCAAAAACTACGTCCCCGAGATTCTCGCTGCCATCATCATTGCCAACCACCCAACGCAATACGGCTTCGATGACATCACGCTCGACCCGCCCGTCGTCACGGACACTATCACCATCAACTACTCCGCTGATCTGCGTCTAGTGTCTGACATTGTCGGTGCACCGGTCGACGAACTAGTCGCACTCAACCCCAGCCTGCTGCGCCTCGTCACTCCGCCCGACACGGAGTTTGACCTTCACCTTCCTGCCGGCACGGCCGCCATTTTCCAGGAGAAGATCGCGGCCATCCCCGAGAGCAAGCGCAACTCCTGGCGCTATCACAAGGTCACGCCCGAGGACACGCTCGCATCCGTCGCCCATACTTATCGCGTATCTCTCCGCGAGCTAGCCGATTTGAACCAGTTGAGCGAGAACTCAAAGCTTGAGGGCGTCGAAGCGCTGGTAGTGCCCGTGGCTCCTTCTGCTGCCCCATCGGCGCGCACCGTCTACTACACCACCCGCCGCGGCGATACCCTGGTCTCAGTCGCCGACCGCTTCGGAGTCTCCCTCACCCAGCTTCGCCGCTGGAACAAGCTTCCCACCTCCGGAATCAGGATCGCGGCAGGCCGCCGCCTCCACGTTGCCGAACCGCGCGTCGCCCACGCCAGCAGCGGCCACGGCCGCCGTGCTAAAAGCAAAGCTGGCCACACCCACGAGAGCGCCAGCGAAGGTTCGCTCGTCAAAGACGCAGCGGTATCTCCCCACTCTCCTTCGAAAACGCCCTCATCCCGCAGCCGCCGCAAGACCCACGCTTCCGCATCCGCATCGTCAGAACACAAACACAGCGCGGGTTCCACGAAACATTCGTCGAACGCAAAATCATCCTCACATGCGCAGAAATAATTGCGAGGACATTTCTCTTCGCTGTTTTGATAGCTTTTCATCCGAGGTTGTTGTTAGAATGACTCCGCATGCGGAGACGATTTTTTCCGCAACGCAGAGATGCGAAAACCCATATGGGCAGCGGCAATCCGCTGGAGGCAATCGGATGGACGAAGTGATCAAGATGTACGCAATGAATGACGGCAATCCAGACTTGGAACCGGCAGAGATGAGCGCCGATCACGATGAGATGGAAGAGGACGACGAGGTGGAAACCTCAACCGTGCTTACCTCATCCGACGATGACGAGGGCGTTGTCGAAGAGGGCGTAATCATCGTGGAAGCGATTCCCATTTCGGCGCTGGCTCCGAAAAAGGCCGTCCAAAAAGCGCCCGCCAAGAAAGCAACTGCAGCCGCCCCGGTCAAAAAGGCCCCGGTGAAGAAAGCAGCCAAGAAGACCTCAAAAAAGGCAGCGAAGAAAGCTGCCAAAAAAGCTCCGGCCAAAAAGGCCGCAAAGAAGTCCGCCAAGAAAACCGCTGGCGCCAAGGGCGGAAAAGCTGCGAAGAAGTCCGCGGCTCCAAAGCGCGCCGGCAAAACCACAAAACGAGGTAAAAAGTTGGCCGTTAAGAAAGCAGCAAAAAAGGCGCCCGCCAAGAAGGCAGCAGCGAAGAAAGCTCCTGCAAAGAAGGCAGCGAAGAAGTCAGTCAAGAAGGCAACCAAGAAGACTGCAAAGAAAAAGTAACTGGCAACCGCAATCTTCAAAAGGCAAGCAAAAAAGCCCGGCATCCCGCCGGGCTTTTTTGCGTCCGCACTCAAGACGCTGGGAATGGCGCCTAAACGCGCGGAAAAGTCGAGGTCGGATCTGGTTTGTATCAGGGCATGCCTTCAGTCGCTCGCGGGTTTAGCCCCTGAGGGTATCGGTCAAGCGAATGGCTGGGTGTCGCGTCCAGTCCGAGGAACCAGCAGATGGGACGGTGTACCCTCCGCTCAACATCTTCAAGCGATATGCTGGCGACCTACGCAAAGCACAGCAGGCCAAAGCTGACCCGCTGTGAACTGAATGCTGTTCGCTGACGGACTAACAGGTATCCCTACCCCTTCTTCGCTTCCGCCAGCGCCGCCAGCACTTCTTCCGAATGCACCTGCGGATTGACCTTCGTCCACACCTTCACGATCTTTCCATGCGGATCGATCAGAAACGTATTCCGTTGCGCAATCGTCATGCCGTTATAGTTGCCAAGCGAGCCGTACTCGTCCACCACCTTGTGCTTCGGATCGGCCAACAGATGGAACGTCAGTCCATCTTTCGTGCAGAACTGCTTGTGACTGTCAACCGTGTCCACACTCACGCCCAGAATAACCGCATTCTCCGCCTCGAACTTCGGCAAATCGCGCTGGAAATTATGTGCCTCGATGGTGCAGCCCTGCGTCATGTCCTTCGGGTAGAAGTAGAGCACCACCCACTTGCCGTGATACGTCTTCAGCGAAACCGGCGTGCCGTCCTGCGAAGGCAGCGTAAACGTTGGGGCCTTCTGTCCGGCCGCAGGCATCGCATCGTCGGCCGCATGCACAGTCATCAGCGGCAAGCCAAGCACAACCACCGCCGCAACCACACTCAGAATCATCTTCTTCATCTGTAACCTCCTGTTCGATCAAAACGGGGATCAAATCGACTCCGGGCCCACACACCGGCATTCATAAGACGTGGCAGAGAACAAGTGGACGCCACGCTCCCGCCAGTATAGTTCCAGCCCCCCAACCAAATTGTCACCGAAACGTCCGCCGGTTGCGCCCGGGCTTGTGGTTCCCTAGTCCGTAGCCCTTCGTCCCTTGGTCCATCGTTCCCTCTGTCCCTAGGTCCCTAGGTCCCTTGTCGTGGCGTAGCCACGACCGCAATCCCCGCCTCCGCAGCGCGCTTCAGCAACGCCTCGCGATCGAACAGCAGCGTCCGCCCCGCCTCAACGGACAAACAGTTCGCGCCCGCCTGCACCATCGTCTCGATCGTCTTCATCCCGATCACCGGAACGTCAAACCGCATATCCTGGTTCGGTTTCGCGACCTTTACGACGGTCAACTGCCGCTCAAGCGTGGAGGCTTGCGCTAGATCGTCTTGTTCGAGAGACTTCATCAGTACCCCGGCTCGCTCAATCGTCGCGTCCGTGCCCTCCATCGCCTCCACGGCCACGCACGCCTGCGCCGCCACCACCACCGTCTGCCCAATGTCGAACCCCGCGAGCGCCCGCGCCACGCCCAGCCCGTACTCGATGTTCTTCCGCTCGTCCTCAGTCGGCGCGCGCCCCCCCGCAGCCTCGGTCAGAACGCCTTGCTCGGCAAGCAATGGCTCCAGAAACTGCGTCGAGCTCATCAGTTCGATACCCTCATCGGCCAGCACCTTCGCCACCGCCCCCAGCAACATGTCGGTATTGCGCGTGCGCAGATTCAGGAGCAGCTTCGCCAGCCGCCAGTCCGGCCGGATGCTGCTGAATATCTGCTTGTGCTTCACCTGACCCGCCATTATGGCGGCCTTTACGTCTTCCTTGTGAAACACCTCGATCAGCCGCGATAGCTCCCCGAGGGAAAGCCAATGCACCGTAATCTTCTCGTCCACCGCAGCGCGATGATTGATCTCCGGATCCGTCTCCTCGCGAATCGCCGCCACCGTCACGCGAACCCCTGCGCCCGCGCAGCATCCAGCAGCAAAAACGGAAACCGCCCATTTCCCGCAATCAGGCCGAGCTTCATGACTCACGCCCAGGGAGATGAGTCCGTTCAACCCAAGGTGTACATTTCCAGAAGGCCCCGGCAAGAGCCAGATAAATCGCAGTGCGGAGGAGCAAGAATCCAACTGTGCTGCGCAATTCATGTGAGTAATGCAGGTAAGACAACAAGCGCTCAGGAAGGCAGGTTGTCTCGTAAAGCGCGCAAACCAAACAGATGAAAGATAAGGCGCGGTTCACGAGACGCACGGCTTCTTTTCTCTGCATAGGCTACCTTTCCTGGTTCTGCGCTACTTGATAACCCCGCGCTCGCTGCGTTCGATAAACTTCACCAGCAGCGCCACGTCCTCACCCTCCAACCCGCGAATCTTCTCCAGAGCCTGCGTCGTGTTCAGCTTCGACACCAGCAGCAGCCGGAAGGCCTTCTGCAGCGCCCTGATCCGCTCCGGGCTGAATCCTCTCCGCTCCAGCCCAATGCTATTCACGCCGAAAGCCTTGTTCTCCCGCCGCGCCGACGTCTTCGAGAACGGCAGCACATCCTGCGTCACAATCGTCCCGCCGCCGATAAACGAATACTTGCCTACCGTGCAGAACTGGTGCACCGGGCTGAATGCTCCCACTGTCGCGAAATCCTCGATGATCACATGGCCTGCCAGCGTCGCCGCATTCGCCAGGATGCAGCCGTTACCCACGATGCAGTCGTGCCCGATGTGTACCGCCGTCATCAGCAGGTTCTTCGAGCCCAACCGCGTGATGCCTCCGCCCTTCGCTGTCCCGCGACTGATGGTCACGCCCTCGCGAATCGTATTGTCATCGCCGATCTCGGTGTGCGTCGGCTCCCCGCCATACTTCAAATCCTGCGGCGATACGCCCACCGCGCAGAAGGGATGGAACACATTCCGCGCTCCAATCTGGGTCCGCCCATCCAGCACCACGTGCGAAATCAGCCGGCAGTTCTCGCCCAGCACCACATCCGGACCGATCGTCGAAAACGGCCCCACCTCGCACGAGTCGGGAACCACCGCCCCTTCGGCCACCATTGCGCTGGGATGGATACTCACTCGGCCTCCGGCGACACCGCCTTGTCGGGGCTGTCTCCGTGCGCCTTCCGTTCACGCTCGCGCGTCACCACCGCGCACGTCAGCGTCGCCTCGCACGCCAGCTTTCCCTCCACCATCGCGCGTCCATGGATCTTCCCCGCCCGCGTCCGGAATGACAGCACGTCCACTTCGATCCGCAACTGGTCGCCCGGCGTCACCGGCCGGCGAAACTTCGCCCGCTCAATCCCCGTAAACACCACCAGCTTCGACGCCCGATCCTCGATCTCGTGCAGCATGATGATGCCGCCCGCCTGCGCCATCGCCTCCACCACCAGCACGCCCGGCATGATGGGATATCCCGGAAAATGTCCCTGGAAAAACGGCTCGTTGATGGTCACATTCTTGATCGCAACCAGCCGCTTCTTCGGCTCGAACTCCGTGATCCTGTCGATCAGCAAAAAAGGGTAGCGGTGCGGAAGAAACTCCAGGATCTCCTGGATGTCGAACGTCATGCGCGGCTCCACGAAGCGCGGCATCACCCAACCCGCGCTCCCTGAGGATTATAACGTCGCCGACCTTCCCCTTAGCCTGTCGTCCGGAGCGACTGAACCGCAGCGAAAGAGGTCCAAAGCCTGCCTGCTATTTCTTGATCTTCTTCGCCACCGCACTAATATCCCAGAAACCCGCAGGCAGATCTTGGTTGTAATGCACCTTGTCTATATACAACTGCCGCACCGTGTCGCCGTTGTGCACGCGCGTAATTGAGTACGCGCGTCGGAAACCCGTCCACGTCGTGGTAGTCCGCGTACTCCTCCACGTCCGTGTTCTTGTCCTTGTACACCGGGTCGCGCCACTGGAAGCTCCGCGACAGGGGCAGATGCGTCTGCACATCCATCTGGATCGTGATCGCCTCATTCTCCGCCGAGATCATCGTCACCTGGTCGGCCATGTGCCGCTCCGCCATGCGCTGCCCTTCATACACCAGGATCGTCTTCGGATCCTTCAGCCACACCTTCACCGCCATCTCGATCGAGTGGTCGCGCCTCCGCAGAAAATCGTCCACCTGCTCCTGCGGCAGAGGCTTCGCGCCGCGGTAGGTCACCTCGATCCCCTTGCGACCTTCGTAAAACTGCACCACATCGCGATGCTTCGTGTACTCGATCCGATCGTGATCGGGCCACACGTGAAATTCCCAGAACAGCGTCGTACCCACATCGGGCTCGCCGTGAAAGAACGCCGCGATATGCCCCTCGCGCACTACGTTCTTCTGGTTCAGCCAGGCATCGCCGCCCAGCGCCTTTACCATCGCATCCATCGCCGCGCGCGCCTGCGCCGCATTCTTCTCTCCGGAGACATCCATCGCCTGCGCCGGAGCCTTCGCTCGCGCATCATCCGCCTGCGCCCGCACTCCCAGCGGCATCGCCAGCAACCCCAAAGCCAGCCCCGCCGCCAATCCCTTCCTCATTCGTCCTCCGCGCCTTTTCTAACCCTCGTTCCCAACTCACTGTGTCACTGTACTGTCCTGTCACCCAACCAGCACCGCTCCCCCATTCACATTCACCACTTCGCCGGAAATAAACCCCGCCAACGGCGTACACAAAAACAGCACCGGCCCCGCAATCTCCGTCGTCGTGGCCACGCGCCCCACCGGAATTCCCAGCCCGAATCCGCGCGCCCAGAGCCGGATCGCCCAGCGTTCCCGCCGACATATCCGTCGCCACCCACCCCGGAGCCACGCAATTCACCATAATCCCCTGCGGCGCCAGCTCCGTCGACAGGCTCTTTGTCAGACTGATCAGCGCGCCTTTCGTCACGGCATAGTCCGCGTGCATGGCCTCGCCCCGCTGCCCCGCCGTCGAGCTGATCAGCACAATATGCCCTTTCGCTGCCGTCGTCGCCCTTCGCCGGCGGGCCCTGCAGCTCCATCTGCATCACCGCCGCCTGCACCAGCCCGAACACCGAATCGAGGTTCACGGCCATCGTGTTCCGCCACTGCTCCTCGGTCATCAGCTCAATCGGCGCATCCTCCGGCTGGCCATACGCCATGATTCACCACCAGCGCATCCAGCCGCCCAAAGGCCTTCACCGCCGCACCCACCAGCGCTCGTCCCATCCGACGGCGATCGCAGATCCTGCTCGATCGCAACACACCGCCCCGGCCCCCCGCACTCGTCCATCAGCGCCAGCGCCTGCTCCTTCGCCTGCCGGTAGCTGAACACCACCCGCGCCCCCGCAGCCGCAAACAAGCCGCACCGTCTCCGCGCCAATCCCGCGCGACCCGCCCGTGATCAGCGCAACCTTCCCATCCAATACAAGCGACAAACCAGCCATACCGCAAAGTTAGCCCATCGTTGGATTTCCTGTCGAGTCACAGGGTGGGGTCGATCTGCACCAGCAACAAGTGAGCCAGGGCCAAACATGAGAGGCGAATTCCCAGTCGGGAGTTCGCCTCTCTGTGCAGATTGGATTGCGTCCAGCCTTAGCGCGGTTGCAATTCCGGTTGATCCTGCCGGTTCTGCTCCGTGATGTGAACGGCGTGGTCGAGATGGAAAGTGAGCAGCGTTTCGGCGGGCAACACGATCTGTTTGTTGCCTGAGAACGCTGAGCCCGCTGTTCCGGCGCCGCCGCCAGCAAGCGCGCCAATGGCCGCACCTTTACCGCCTCCGGCGATTCCACCGATGAGTGCGCCCAGGCCTGCGCCACCGCCGATAAATGCTGCGGAACGCTTGCCCTTGCCTTTTTCGGCCCTGTCGATGGTGCTGGTGGCGACAGGATAACTACCCCAGCGTGTATGAACGCGCTCGAGCTTGATGGCGAGTACGGCGCCCCCCTTGAACTTTCCCAGAGGCTTGGCGTCAATGACGGTGCCATCGGCCCGCGCCTCTTTGGGAATAACGACAGTGCCATTGACGAGGACGTCATCGGCAACGGTTGCGGAAAAGGAGTCGCCTGGCTGAGAGATCTTCGAACCGAGGTCCTGATCGAGTCGAACGCGAATGGGTGTGCCACCAGGGAGCGTAATAACCGCTGGTGGAGGAGGCGGGGCCGGTGCGGATGCCTGTTGCTGGTTCGCGGGTGTTCCGGGCTGGGCGGGCGCAGACGGTTGCATTGACGATGGCTCACCCGAGCCAGGCTGTCCGGCTGCCGGCTGCGAGTTTGCTGGCGAGTTGGCCTGGTTTGCCGGCGGCGTAGTACTGGATTTGCATCCGGCGAAGGACAGGGTGATCGCAAGAGAGGCTGATGCGCAGAGAACAAAGCTGGGACGGAAATTCATGATGCAGACTCCTTTTCCTTAGGGGATTTTCGGAACAGTGCAACCAGCAACGAAGGCTTCAGGATCCCGCGGGAACGATGATACCGCCCCGCGGCAATCCGTGAAAACTGCAGGAAACGAAAAAGTAGGTATTGAAAGGCTCAGATGTCGAGGTTCTTTACGTCGAGTGCATTGTCTTCAATGAACTTGCGGCGCGATTCAACGTCTTCGCCCATGAGCGTGGTAAAGATCGCCTCTGTTTCCGCAATATCTTCGAGCTTGACTTGCAGCAAGGTTCGCCGATCGGGATCCATGGTGGTTTCCCAAAGCTGCGGCGCGGTCATTTCGCCCAGGCCTTTGTATCGCTGCACATCGTATTCTTTCTTGCCCTGTTCAACAATGTAGGTGAACAATTCGCGAGCCGTTGCCTTCTCGACAGGATCGTGCGGAACGCGCGATGCGCGCCGTGCCGCCTTAGCTTCCGCCTTAACTTTGGCAGGCGTCTCACCTTCTTCGAATTCGGTTCCTTCAAGCTCTTCAGCTGCAGGCTCCGGCGTAGCCTTTGCGGCATACTCAATGAGGAAGGGAGGCTCGAGATACTGGCTAATCTGCGAGTACTTCGACATCATTTGGCGAAATTCGGGACTTGAAGCCAACGTCCAGTCAACGCAGCGCGTTGCACCCTGCGAGTCGGTGTAGCAAACCGACCACGTATGGTGCTCATCATCTTCGACTGGCTTGCTGATCTTGATTCCCAATTCATCAGAAACTTCCGCGAGCCGATCGAAGAGTTGCGCAAGCTTGGCGGGAACTTCGTTTCCATTCTTCGAAGTGAAGTCGGCGCGGTGGGTCAGCTCAACGCGCGCGATCAATTCAGTGAGTTTCTCGTTGCGAATGCGCTTGTCCACTTTTTCGACAAAGCCAAGGTACTCGTTGAGGTAGCCCATGAAGCGCGTGAGCTCAGGGCCATCGATGTGGCTGGCGTTTTCGCCATGCCGCACGATCATGCCCTCAGAAGCGCGCTTGATGGCCACACGATTGAGTTCGCGTTCGTCTTTCACATACTGCTCGGACCGGCCCTTCTTGATTTTGAACAAGGGCGGCTGCGCGATGTAGATGTTTCCGCGCTTGATCAGGTCCGTCATGTGGCGGAAGAAGAAGGTGAGGAGCAGGGTGCGGATGTGCGATCCGTCGACATCCGCGTCCGTCATCAGGATGATCTTGCCGTAGCGGATCTTTGTCGGATCGAAGTCGTCCTTGCCGATGCCGCAGCCCAGTGCGGTGATCATGGCGCGGATTTCTTCGTGCCCCAGCATCTTGTCGTAACGCGCCTTCTCCACGTTCAGGATTTTGCCCTTCAGGGGAAGAATTGCCTGGAAGCGCCGATCACGCCCCTGCTTAGCGGTTCCGCCGGCGCTCTCCCCCTCGACGAGATAGAGTTCGCAGCGATCGGGATTGCGCTCAGAGCAGTCCGCCAGCTTGCCGGGCAGTCCACCGCCATCCAGCGCACCTTTGCGCCGTGTGAGGTCGCGTGCTTTGCGAGCCGCCTCGCGTGCCCGTGCCGCTTCAATCGCCTTATTGATGATTTTGCGAGCAATCGGCGGATTCTGTTCGAGGAACATACCCAGGCGTTCGTTGACGAAGGCCTGCACGGTTCCTGCGATATCGGAGTTGAGCTTGCCCTTGGTCTGACCTTCAAATTGGGGCTGCGGCAGCTTCACGCTGACCACCGCAACCAGACCTTCGCGCACGTCGTCGCCGCTCAGGTTCTCTTTAACATCCTTGAACAAACCAAGCTGTTGCCCAATTGCGTTGATGGTCCGCGTCAATGCCGTGCGGAATCCTGAGAGATGTGTGCCGCCGTCGACGGTGTTGATGTTGTTGGCAAAGCTGAAGACGGACTCGGAATAGCTGTCGTTGTATTGCAAAGCTATTTCGATTTCAACGTTATCGCGCGGAGCTTCCATCACGATCGGCTTCTCATGCAGCACCGACTTACCGCGATTGAGGTGCTTGACGAACTCCGCGATGCCGCCGGCGTAGCGAAACTCAGTCCGACGAGCCTCGCCGGTCTTGGGATCGGAGGTGCGCTCGTCAGTCAATGTGATTTCGAGGCCTTTATTGAGAAAGGCGAGTTCGCGCAGACGCTGAGCCAGCGTGTCGTAGTTGTATTCGGTCGCAGTGAAGATGGTTTTGTCGGGCAGGAAGTGAACCTTGGTGCCACGTTTCTTGGATGTGCCGGCCATGCGCAGCTCGCTTGTAGCGCTGCCGCAGCTGAAATCCATCTCCCAGGTGTGGCCGTCGCGCCATATTTCAACATTCAGTTCCTGGCTTAGAGCGTTGACGCAACTTACGCCGACGCCGTGAAGACCGCCCGACACTTTGTAGTTGGAGGAATCGAACTTTCCTCCCGCGTTGAGCTTGGTGAGTACAACTTGCACGGCGGGCATCTGCTCACCGTTTACCAACGTCATCATGTCGACGGGAATGCCCCGGCCATCGTCGACGACCGTGATTGAGTTATCGACATGAATGGTGACGTCGATTTTCTTCGCAAAGCCGGCGAGGGCTTCATCGACAGAGTTGTCTACTACTTCGTAAACCAGATGGTGCAGTCCCATCTCTCCCGGTAGAGCCGATGTACATGGCCGGGCGCAGCCGTACATGCTCCATACCTTCCAAAACGGTGATGTCTTCGCCTGTGTACTTGCCGTTACCTTCAGGGACAGGATTCAAATCGCGGGGTTCAGTAGCCATAATTTTCCATTCGCAGAATTTTCGCCTTCGGCGGTTTTAAGTTGAGCAGGTCCGAACGATAAGTCCAGGCCACAATTTTGGGGATTAACTGCTTGAAACAAGCGGGTTTTGAGAGAACTCTGCGTATAGTTATTTTACCATGCAGAGCGGTGCAAATTGCATGTCGGAAAGACCTATTACGTGCGCGCTGAGGTAGTAACCAAATTGAGTACTTCGGGGTAGATTACCGAAGACTGGTGTTACTTTTGTCACTTACCTCTGCGATACTTTCGATGTAGTTGAAAAAGATGGACTTAGTTCCAGATTTGCATTACCATAAAAGTGTTAGTAATCCAACATTTTGATTTGACTTTTCTGTGAGGGGTAACCAAGTATGAAACTCGCCTTCCGCGTTTTTGTCCTGTCCTTGGTCGTCGCCGGTGCCGCTGCTGCCTCCGTTTCTTCGAGCCCAAAGCACATGCTTTCGAGTCACCAATCCGCCACCGCCGGACTGCCGGTTCCGGTTCATGCGGCCCGGGCATGGGTTGCACCAGCACCACAAAGTAACTAAAAGGCGTTACTAGCACCTAAGTGCTACACGGCTGGGTTCGTGTTTTCATTTGATTCCAAAGGTTGCAGAGGCTATTCTGAGAGGACCCTCAGGATAGAAAGGCCTTTGTATGCCTTTGGATTTTTGGATGTCGGCGATGAGCGTGGTTGAATTCGCGCTTTGGGCAACGCTTGGCTTCCTGTTTTGGAAGAAGGGGCTGCATAAGCGATTTCCCCGCATTAAACATTTATCTCGTATTGCGCGTGGGCTCGATGCCCGTTTTATTGGGTCTTCTATATCTGCAGCTCGACCTTGGGGCCATCAGTATTTTCCGCTTCTACTTCTATCCCTTACTGGGCGGTGTATATCGCCAGCGCGATCACACTCTTCTTTGTCACACTTGAAATCTTCCGCTCGGTGCTTTCGGCGTTTTCAGGTTTGAAGCGGCTGGGAACTGATCGTCTTCCGCTGGGTTGCCCTGGTCTCGGCTGTCGCGAGCCTCGGCATCGTTTCGTTACGCACATTTGAACGCGATGCTCATCCCGGACATTGCACTTGCACTTATGCGCTCCGTGAGCATCCTTGAGTTGTGTCTGTTGGCTTTTCTCTGCTTGTGTCTGAATGCTCTTCAGCTTTCGGCCAGGGACATTGTCTTTGGTTTTGGTATTGGTTTTGGACTGATGTCCGCCAACGACTTCATCGTTGCTGCACTCGCAGGGCCGTCAAATCCTTCTCTGAATGCTCCGGTACAGTTTGCTTACGAGAGCGTCATTCTAGTGACTCTGTGCACGTGGATCGCCTATTGCGCGATGCCGGAGCGTGTGCGCAAGCCGGTGGTAATGCCGGCGAATTCCACCATCTATCGGTGGAACGAAATTGCTTCGGCACTAGGCCATGGCACAAAAGTTGCGGTACAGCAGCCAGCGAATGGCTTCTTCCTCACCGATGTAGAGCGTGTGGTCGAGAAGGTGTTAACGCGTAATCTGCGGGGCAACGAATCGAAATCGTAGACCAGTTCGAATTCGCGAAAAGACCGGGACCGAGCCTTTGGGTTCGGTCCGGTCTTTTCGTGGAAGCCACGCGGATGAAAAGTCGCCTCAAAAAAGGCAGGCGAACTCCATAACTCACTTGTTCGCACGGAATCGATCCCCCCGCCATCAGTGCCTCATCTATGAATGAATGCCCCCATCACGGCATCCAGCCGCGATATTCGCAAAAAGTCGCTGTCTTTATCGCGATAGCCACCCCATGGTTTGGATGTGATCCTAGCCGGCCGTGCGGCCGTGCAGGCGTAGACGTCGCTGAAGAATCGAGCAAAAGCCGCCTCGTTTCTCGTCTGATCGCGATATCTGGTCCATGGCTGCCAGTTCGACCTGGAACGGATGATGCAGAGCCTGCAGGATGCTCTGACTTAGGCACTCGATGATGGTTGCGAAGGCCAGGCAACGGGCGACATGGAAACTCGACCCTGACAGAGACTTCACAAAGCTTCTGGAGTATGAGTGGCGGCTCGAGGAGTTCTTACGTGAGAATCCCAACCTGGGCGAGGGTCTCGCCATATCACGTTGAACCGTTGCCGCGCTGCGTTCTGCGAAAGGGCGTGGCCTCTCACCCAGCGATCTTCGTGAGTCAGACGTTGTCGATGATCAATCCGATTTACCGCTACACGGCGTCGTTTGCAGGATCACAATCCGGAATGCCGAAGTTGGATTCGTTCATCAATTGAATACTGGAGCCGCAAATCCTGACTTAGAGCTGTTCTCAGGAAAACACAAAGGCCGCGGTCTTCTGCGGCCTTTGGTATTGAGGTTGATGCTATTCAGCTGCGACAGGCTCGACCGAGGCAAAGCGCCCGCGATTGCCATGGTCGGTGAACTTCACGCGACCGGTAACCTTCGCGAAGAGGGTGTCGTCTGAGCCGATGCCGACGTTGACGCCGGGCTTGATCTTCGTGCCGCGCTGGCGCATGATGATCGATCCACCAGTAACGAGCTGCCCGCCAAAGGCCTTCACGCCCAGCCGCTGAGCATTGGAATCGCGTCCGTTTGTGGAGCTGCCTCCACCCTTTTTGTGTGCCATTGCCTTGTTCCCCTTCTAGATCTTTTGGTCCGCTTACTTCTTCTCTGCGGTGTAGGTAACGCCATCGGCTTCGATCGAGTTGATGCGCACCTCGGTAAAATTCTGCCGGTGACCCTGCATTTTCTTGTACTGCTTCTTCCTCTTCAGGTGGAAGACGAGGATCTTGTCGCCGCGGCCTTGTCCGACCACTTCGGCCGTCACTTTGGCAGCTGAAGGCTTGGCGACGCTTCCCGTTTCGCCGCTAAAGGCGAGAACGTCGCTGAATTCAAGAGTACTGCTGTCAGAAGCGACAGACTCGATCTTGACGACGTCGCCTGGCGCGACCCGATACTGCTTTCCACCGGTACGGATGACCGCAAACATAAACCCTCCAGAGCGTGATCACACCGCAGCGGGATCTGCTCTAAGAAATAAAAAGAATTCGGGCGGAAACTTCCAGTCCGCGGTACGCTCGAGCGCCGAAAAACCCGTGGGCGAGCGGTTGGCTCCGCGGCGACAGGCAGGAATCGCCAAACTAGAGTAGTTTACCGGGTTTGCGGGGCGGGGTCAATGCGAGCTTCGGGGATTCGCAGGGTGTGGCGTTTGGACTTCTCTTCTTCAGAGCTGTTCTCTTCCGAAGGGACATTTTGCGGAAAAGGATCCGCGAAAGTCTTGACGTTCGCGTCAAAAGCTATAACGCAGCAAATCAGCACTTTAGACGCGAAACTCGCCTCAAGTCCCCGATTGCAATTCAGACTTCTATTTCTTTAAAAGGGCCCAGCGCATCGGTGTTGCGAGTGTGCTACTGCCAGCAATCTCAATCGCCCCATCTGGTGTGTTCTGGATCGGGAGCCGCTTTCCGTTCGCTTCGACATGGGAAAACTTGCCCGTCGATTCTGTTGGGATGGCAAGACGAATTGTCCAGTTTCCTGCACTCGCCGGGGCATACCACCCTTCATAGCTTCCTTTGGACTTCACGACGCCCACCAGCGGTGAGTCGAAACGGTAGGACTCCAGCGGGAGTGCCAGGTTCAAATTGAGCCCATCCGGCATGAATTCGATCCCCAGAAGCTTGCTCGCGGAATAAAGGAAGCAGGCATGTGAATGGAGATTGAGAGCGGGAAAATCGGTGCCGTGAAAGTAGGGCTCGTTGGCGGCTCCGCCCGGATACTTGTTCAATGGAGAGTTATACGAGTCATTTCCACTCCATACGCCGTACCAGATATCCGGATACGCGTCGGCGTGCGCCGCGAGCGAGTTTCGTTTCCACTCTTCCCAAGCCATCGCCGGATCGATTTTCATCAGCGCCCAGACAAGGGTCTGATTCAGGGAGGGCCAGATTGCCCCCAGTTCCAGGGTACCGACATTCGTACCGCCTTTATCGCGCATGTCGGGCCCGTCACTCATCTGGGCTGCTCCGAGTGGGCCGCGACGCAAAAGACCATTCATGCTCCGCACGAGTTCGCGGCTCTGCGTTTCTGAGGTCGCACCTGCCAGTATCGCCCATGGCTGCGGCTCGATCCATAAGGTCGAATCTCCGAGCCAGCCGAGCGTTGGTCCGAGCCACACTCGCTTGAACCACCTGCCGTTCCATTGCGCACGGGTTGCCTCGCGATGTTTTTCTGCGGTTGCTCGCAGCTCTTTTGCAAGATTTGCATTGTCGCCGGCGAAGTCGAGCATGCGCGCGTACTTGTCAAAGACCCAGGCCGCCATGGCGGAGTTTAAGACGCTCTCGCTGGTCTCAATGCATTCCTTAAAAGCTCTCTGGGCCCAGGTATATATAAGCCCGTCGTTCCAGTCGTCCACCTTCATGCGCATGATGCCGTGCTGCCCCACTCCGACGTCGTTGACCTGGTGGCGATAGCAACGATCGAGCAGGCTGCGGACGGTGTCCGTGCGGTCTTTGGTCGCTGAGAGACGCGCAGGGATTTTTTCGTCGAGGAAGCCGACGTCGCGTGTCGCGAGCACATATTCGCTTACGGTCCACATCAGCCAGAGGGGCAGATCGCTGGCATTGTCTGACGCCATGGGCGCGACTACGCCGTGTCCAACAATTCCGTACGGAAGCGAACCGTCGTCGCGCACTTCCTTGAGGGTGTAACGCAGGACGCTGCGCACAATATCAGGATCGCTGAAGATGAAGGGAAGGCAATGCTGCAACGGATCGCGCGGCGCACCCTGGAATCCCATGGTGTATTGATAAAAGCCGTTCTGGTTCAGAATGTGCTCGCCAAAGAAATCATCGAAGGTCTGGCTGCTGCGAAGGTAGTAGTGGTTCCAGGTCGACTCGCGCTTTATCCAAGGTTCGGCAGGCACATCGAAGCGCATTCCCTTCTGCTTCCAAGCTCGGCCTGACTCGGGTAAAACGGAGCCCGCGGCCTTCTCGTACTTCGCCATGAGTGTGTCGAGAGCAAAACTTTCAGGAAGATATCCGTACAGAAAACGGATTGTGCGGCTTTGTTGCGGAGCCAAGTGCACAGTGCGCTCGAGCAGAAGACATGCTTGTCTTTCGCCGGCGTTGAGTTCGCTGTCGAGGCGCTGCTTCAGGCCGCTGGGATTTGCCGGACCACCGGCGCCGAAAAATGCAGCGGCGTCGGAACCAAATCCGCTCACTGGACCGTCCAGAGATACGAGAAACGTCTGGGGCAGATCAAGGCTTTCGAATTCAGTGCCGGGCCTCAGGTCCGCGACCGGCGCGGTGAATCCGTTGGGGTTGGAACGCAACATGGCTTTGGCGTGCGCCCATGCGGCTTCTTCCTGCGGCGATCGCCCTTCGAAATCCTTAGCCTCAAGCAGCCCCTTGTTTCCATCGATCCGCTTTACGTGATGGCTGAATCGTCTGCCGAGATCACGGCGGAGCTTGGTCTGGGTGCCTATCCCGGCCATCGATTCGATGGCGGCACGATACGAGAACTGATATGGCTGGCATCCCCAATACTCCAGCCAGCGCACGGTAACTGCAGCTTTGCTGTGATTGGTCAGAGTCGCTTGTGAAATCAGCACAGGATCGTCGCCGAAAGGCGCCGAAATCACCTGGTCGACAGAGTATTTCCTACCCCGCACTCTCTTGCGGTAATAGCCGATGCCAAAGATGCGCTCAAATGCGGCATTGCTTCCGTCGCAATAAGTGTTCAGCGACACTTCGCCGTCCGTGAGGTAGCCGAGGCCGCCGCCGAACTGGTGTGTTTCAGGATCGACGTCGTTCAGGAATTTCGGGCAACCTTCATCCTGGCGCACGCGGACGTGTCCGTAGTTTGACGCTAGCGCAGTAATACGATCATTACCGACCTGGTGCACGTGTTCCGTAGGCGTCAAAACTCCAGACTGAACCTGCGTAACCGCTCTTGGGTCAGCGGTTTGATTGCATGTGTATTGGAATGCGGGGAGGCCGAATTCGTCTTCGATCCATACGCCGAAATTGCTGGACCCGTAGGTGTTGCCTCGTGCGGCCGAGGCAGGCCAGATCGCTGCATGCTGGAGCTTGCTGGTGAGCGCCGCTCCCAGTGATCCTCGCAAAAACTCTCTGCGCGTTGCTTCCATCTGCCACCTTCTCGACGCCGACAAACTGGCCGACACGCGATTGTAGTCGCTGCGAGCCATAGTCCGCGAACCGTGAAGTTCTCGATTCAAAACTCGAAAGCGGTGGTCAGAGAGCTAGTAGGAGCGTTGCGCGGTAAGCCCCTTGAAGCGGAAACCTCCCGCCCTCACACGTCGCTGGAATGGATCGCCGTCAGATTCGGTAGGCAACGGCGCGGGGACATCAAGAAAGGAATAGCCTCCCGGAGGCTCGGCCGATTCGAGCGTATCGGCTGGGTCTTGCTGTGCGGGTTCTGGGATTCCGACGGTCGCGTGAGAAAGCGACTCCTGACCTGCGTGTTCGAACCTGGCAAGTATCGGCTGGAACGCAGTGAGGAGACTCTCGACTTGCATCTTGCGGGTGCTCAGTTGTTCGAACTTCTGGGAAATCAGCGTCAGGTCTTCGACGGCCTTTTCGTAGGCTTGGCGATAGGGATCGGGTGTCATGCTCTCGTTCACTCCACGCGAAGTGTAGCATCGGAAATCTAGCAAAAATCAAAGGTCCAATGGCCAGCACCACACAAAAGTAATGTGTGGTGGCTTGTTGCGGTACAAAAGGCAGCGCGCCCATTCTCAGGCCCGTGGAACGACATAAAACAGGATGGCAAAGTAGTGCGCGATGCTTCCGGCCAGCACGAACACATGCCATGCAGCGTGGAAGTATGGAATACGATCCAGTGCGAAAAAGACGATCCCGAAGGTATATGCGAGTCCACCTGCGCCAAGCCAGATAAGTCCCTGAGGACTGATGGCATGCATCAATGGCCGGGCCGCGAAAACCACGACCCATCCCTGAAAGAGGTAGACGGCCGCGGACGCCACCGCAAACCCGTCAACCGCGAAGCTTTTGAAAATAACGCCTGCAATCGCGAGAGCCCAGACGACCGCAAACAGAGTCCATCCGACTGGCCCACGGAGGGAAACCAGCGTGAATGGGGTGTAGGTTCCTGCAATGAGCAGATAGATGGCCGCGTGATCGAGCACATGAAAGACATGCCGCGCGCGTGTTCGCACCAGCGAGTGATAAAGGGTAGAGCAGAGGTACACGAGCACGAGCGTAGCTGCAAAGATCGAACAGCTCGCGACGACCCACGCTGAACCGCGCGTACTTGCGATGATCAGGTAGGCCGCTCCAGCAATCGCAAGCAGCGCGCCTACGCCATGCGTAATCGCATTGGCCAGAATGTCGCCCAGGCGGAAGTGATTTTGCACGGCTCGATGATAGTCGTGCAAAGGATCGATCTTCTGTGACGGGACCATAATGCAGGAGTTGAAAACTAGACGTTTGTCGAGGCAGGTGCGCCTGGTTTGGCGGTTATCCTCCAAGCTGACGCACGCGTTCCCTCCGCGTCGGTGAATCGAAGATCTTCGATCGCCAATTCGCCTTCGAGGATATTGACGGTTATGGTGTGGCCTTCAAGGACAATTGTGCCGAAGCCGGATGCGGTGGAGAAAAAGCTGACAAACGGATGCACCTTCAGCTTCGGTCCAAAATGCAGCGTCCTGTCCACGGCGGAGTAGCGAAAGCCAGAAAGCGCGCCCAGCAGCGCAAAACTCGACATGGCGCGCGCGTACCAGTTGCCGCACTCATATTCGTTCCACGGATTGCGCGTGCGCCCGTCATAACGGCTGCGCAACGCCTTGACGATGGAGAGCCCTTCGTCTGCGAATCCTTCGTGAATTAGGTGGGATGCAACTTGGTATTCAATGCCCGTCCACACTTCGTCGGAGTAGACGAACGGAAGCGTGGGCTTATTGCCTCTCGGCCAGCTGCACAGCAAAAGGCCGGGTTCGTGGCCCATCGCATAGCCGGGGCGCTGCGCGTTGGCATGCTGGCTCAGGTCAGTCTTGAAATTATTGCGAAAGATGGACTGCAGGGTGGATCGGATATTCTTCCCGGTGAGTGGAGTTTCGATGCCATAGAAGCTCGCCATCCATGCGCCGATAACGCCATCGGACAAGCACCCTGAGCCATATTGATACTTCGGTCCTTCGCGCTTCAGCAGTTGCTGCATCTCGCTGCTCTTGTCATCCACGTGCGCAATAGCTTGGGCAAACGACTGATCGTGGAGATCCTGGAACTCGACTTTCTGCTGGAAGTAGTCGCCATTGAAGAGGGTCTCGTCCATGAACTTCGCGGAGCGCTGGGCGAGATCGCCGTAGAACGTCACGTCAGCAGATTCGCCCATGGCTGTCGCCATCAGCGCCATCGCGGAAAGGGCTCCGAGATAGATGCTGGTGCACATTCCATCGGGTCCCCAGAACTCGATATCGTAGGTGTTGTGATGGGGCTCGAAGAGACCGCCGCGATGATCGGGGTCCCATGTCGCAATGCAGTAGTCGATGCTGCGCTTGGCCAGAGGATACATGCGTTTCAGCCATATTGCATCGCCGGAGATCTGCCAGTCGCGAAAGACCTTCATAATGCCGCCGAGCTGGCCGTCGGCGGCTGCGGGGCCGGTGTGATCGACGGGGCCGTCAGGAATCGCACCGCGAAAATTCACATGCCCACGATCGTCCATCGAGCGCGCGAGCTCAAGATCGCGCAGAGTGCGTTCGAGCTGGGGGAAGAGATGCGGCATGGCCTGCGCGTAGTTCCAGACATGGGTGCATGATCCGTGGCAGCAGCCGGCGTCAGGAAAGCAGCCTTCCCATCCCCACAGATTGCCATTGGCCTCGCGAAGAACGGTAGGAGCCTTGAAGATCGCGAGGTTGGCCGAGACAGCGTCGAGCACATAAGGCGGCAGTGTGGAACCAAAGACAGCGTTCTTGAACTGGACAGTCCTTGTGCGGAGTGCGGCGTAGTTCTGTTCAACGTAGGCAGCTACTTCACGGGCGTCTTTCCACTGGGTGGAGTAATACGGATGCCACGGTGGTGGAGCGTCTGCCGGAACAGTTCGGCAGCCTGCGGGTCCTTCAATCACGCCCGAGTTCTCCGTAGAGGTGATTCTCCCTTCGCGCAGATAGCAGTTGGGGAAGTGCCAGGCGATCAGGATCGGGTAGGTATGTGAGTCGCCCGGTGCGAGACGCCCATCGAGCAGGATGGAAGCGCCGTTCCGGCCGGCATTGTCCACTGTATTGGATCCATCATTCGGGGTGAACGTGCCGGTGGAGACCTCGCGCCACAGCGCCGACAGGGAGTCGAATTCCCAACCGGGACTTCGCAGCCACATAGCTTTGACGCGGGGCTTGGCGCCGATGGCCGTTAGCGTGGCACTGCCAAAACCTTCAGCGTTGGGTGCCTCGCGATTGAAAAGAAAGGCGCCCTTGCCGGAGATAATGGCATTCGCGCTTGCTGCTTGGTCTGGACGGCAACCAGGCGCAAGATGAGAAAGATGGAAAGAGAACTCGTAGTCAACCGGGCGCGAAGAAGTATTGTGCAACGTGTATTCAAGAATCGCGCAGGGAATGCCGGAGTTCTTGTCATCAAGCGGAATGAATGGGTTCCAGGCAATCAGGGAAATGTCGAGCGGAATGGACGAATCGGCAAAGCGAACTTCAGCGAAAGGAAACTCCCCACGGAAATTGCATTTCTCAAAGCGTGGGAACCCTTCGGACCCTCCGCGGCGCAAACCCTGCCCTTGCAAACCCTGGTCGAAGATCTTGAATGGGGGAAAGGGACCTTCAATCAGCTTGGTGACAGGAGCCGTTCCTTTGATGTGCAGGATGGCAAATCCGGCTTCAGGCGAGTTAGAGGAAAAGCCCGCGGGAAGTGCCGTAGTTTCGGGCCGAGTGCGAATGGAGAAGTCCTGCAATCCGCCGGATCCGTTGATGCAGATGCAACCGGCACCAAGGCCGCCGATGGGAATCGCGACCTGCGTTGCGCGATCCCCACTGAAAGTTCGCTGTGGCCCTGGCTGAAAAAGTTCTGCCGTAGAAAACGGAAGCGATTCTCGATCAAAAGCTTCGCTCGGCGGGGCGGCGTTTGCCAAACAAGCGGCATCGCAGGTAGGAGCAGGGACCGCGGCGGCTAAGGGCCGCGGTGGAACCCGCAACGAGAAATTCGCGGCGAGTTGGCTTTTTCAAGGACATAAAGCTTTGGCGCTAAAGCTGTTGAAAGGGTAACACTGGCCGGGGCAAAGCCGCCCGCTCCACAACATTTCTGAGACAATTCGCAACGATATTTGCGCTAGAATCGAGGACTAGCGGATCCCGGATTAACGCCGTCAAGATGAATGCAATCCACATAACTGCCGAGACTGGCGACGAAGGAACTGGAGATGATTCATCCCTCCTGGAAATGCCGAGACGCATATTCCCGGGTGCGGCTGGGAACATATGACGCCATTCGTGAGCTTTCTGGTTGGTCAGCAATCCCGCGCTCTAGGATGCGAAAAAGACGCCGCCCTGTGAGATTGCTGATCATTGCAGCGTTTTCGGCCGCGCTCGTTTTGCAGTCGCAGGCAGCCGATAAGATCACGGTGAGTGAGCTTGAACAAATCATTGCTCGGCATGCAGTGCAGCTCAACAGACCCGACAAGAAGCAAATCGCTATAGCTTCCGACGAAATTCCGGATATCTCCAACGGGGATATGGTGCAGCAACTTGATCAGGATGACGAGTTGCTGCCGCGACTTGCTGGCGTTGAGCTGACCGAGCGGCTGAGCACCCTCAAGATGTATCAGCTCATCGGGAAATACAACTTGGGCGTGCACGTGCAGGAGGCTTTGGAACAGTTGGCCGATCGTGCGGCGCTATTGGATCTGCCCACAATCGAACTGCTGCACCGACCGCCCGTTGACGCTGAGACACAGCAGACAATGCTGAAAAAGTCGCGGGCCTATGTGCTTGGAGAGCTATCGCATCTGCCAAACTTCGTGGCAATCCAGACCACAACCCGATTCGATAATTCTCCAGTGATGTTGAAGTACTTTCAGGCCACGACGGATCAGGCTGGATTTCATCGTGTGGGCACCCTGCAGCAGCAGATTTCATTCCAGGATGGGAAAGAAGTGACGAACGGCGCGCACGGAACTCCGGAAGCGAAGCGCAAAGATCTGGGCCTGGAGAGCCGCGGCGAATTCGGAACCGAAGCGGCAGTTGTATTGATGGATTTGGAGCAGGGCACGGTCGTGTTCGATCATTGGGAGCAATCGATGGCAGGCCCGGCGGCGGTCTATCGGTATTCGGTTCCGCCGGAATACTCTCATTACGAAGTAGCGGATGCTTGTCAGAATCATGTCTCATTTCAGGACACCCCTGGGTACCACGGGGAGATCGCCCTCGATCCGAAAACGGGAGCGATCATCCGCATAACGCTCGAAGCAGAGTCGCGGCCGACGGATCCCGTATCGCATGTAGCGAGCGTTGTGGAATACGGGCCGGTGGTTCTAGGAAATCGCCGATCGATCTGTCCTTTGCGGAGTTTGACGTTCATGGTTGAAGAAGCGAACGGTTGTTCCCACCGAAACCATAAACTGCAGAAGCCGGTCGCAATGATCAACCAGACGATCTTTTCTAACTACCATCGGTTTGGGTCAAGCACGACGTTGATTTTTGATGAGGCGCAAAATGGCCGCGTCGCAGCCGAAAGTTCGCGGGTTAAGGTCGCACCCGGCGAAGAAAAGGCGTTGCCAATTAGTCCGAGGCCGAGCGGCCAAAATCGGCGACCGGACTAGAACATATATCGGACGACGGCACAAAGAAGGTGCTAGTCTTTCCGAGCGCTGGAGGTCCACGTATGAAGCTCTTCCACTTGGGAATTGCCGCATTAGCAGCCACATTTGCCACCTCTTTGATGGGTCAGAGCAGCTAATGGAGCGCCCGAAACGCCTCAATCCACACTGAAGGTGAACAGCCGAGCGGTACTGGTGGACGTGGTTGTGACCGACAGCAAGGGTAATCCGGTCAGGGGATTAAAGCAGGGGGATTTCAGGGTGCGGGAGCAGGGAGAGCCGCAGACGATTACCTATTTCGAAGAACACAATAGGGACTATCTGACGCAGCGCAGGCAGAATGGGGAGCAGCCACAACTTCCCCCGAATATGTTTACCAACTTCTCTCCGCTGCCGACACCGCCTGCAGTCAACATCCTGCTGTTGGACGCCTTGAACACGCCGATGAACGACCAGATGTATCTGAAGAAAGCAGCTCAACATTACCTCAAGACTCTGAAGCCGGGAACGCGCCTGGCAATCTTTACGATGTCGATGAGGCTAAGCTTTATCCAGGGTTTCTCTGATGATCCTGTCGTGCTGGCAAGGGCGTTGGGATATCGGAAGAACGACAAGTCGGAGCCGGCGGTGCTGTTGCAGTCCCAACAAGAATCTCACGCGCAGGGCACTGTGATTGAAATGATGGTTGAGATGGAAGCTGCAGGAGCGAGGTCAAACAGCGTTGACCGTGTCCCCGCAGACGATCGCAGCGTTTCAGCAGTTCATACAGGAGACGCGTTATGCGCAGGATAGCGATCGCGAACACAGGACGCTGCAGAATCTAAATCAGCTTGCTGCTTTCCTCGGATCGTTTCCTGGGCGCAAGAATGTGATCTGGCTGTCGGGAGCGTTTCCAGTGGAACTATTCGGGCAAACTGCGAACCGCTTCGACGGTTCAATCGACAAGACTATCAATCTGCTGGCAGCTGCCCGAGTAGCGATTTATCCAGTGGATGTGCGGGGCACGACTATTCAGAGCTTTTACACCGCGGAGAATGCACTCGATCCGACGATCACCTCAGCACCACAGTTGCTGGGTCCGCCGCCAGGAGTGACTGCGGATGCTCCGAACATCGGAACAGGTGGGCTTTGCAGGTGGCATTGCGGGATGAAAGCCAGGCAAAAAACTCAAGCAATTCGACCATGGATATGCTGGCTGATGAGACTGGCGGCAAAGCCTTCTACGACCAAAATGACCTGTCCGGAATCATCGGCAAGGTCACCGATCACAGCGCGGATTTTTACACCATCTCGTATACTCCTACTCCGAGCGACGCGAAGATGGATGGAGCCTTCCGAAAAATCGAAGTAAAGGTCGGAGATGGAGAGCATTACGCCCTGTCATATCGTAAGGGATATGTCGCTCGAGACGAGGATCTGCCTGGAGCCGCGCAAACCGAGCAGGATCAGGCCGCGCAGCATGCTTCGCAAGATCCCACCCGCATGGATCCTCTCGAACCTTTCATGGTCTTCGGAATGCCGCAGTCCGAGCAGATTCTGTATAAGACACTGATCCAGCATGTGGATGCGAAGCCTGACGGATCCGCCACTGCAAAGCCGTCACTCAAGGGCCCGATTGATCGCTATTCCATCGACTTCGCGCTTGATACGGATGATTTGGACTTGAAGGTGGATCATGACGGGGCGCGTGAGGACACCTTAAACATCTCAATGATCGTCTACGACAAGTACGGCCAGCTCACCAGTCGCAAAGACCACTTAGTGAGACTTGCGATCAAGCCCGACGTCTATTCCATCTTCAAGAAGACCGGGGTGCAATTGCACGGCGAGATCGATGTTCCCAAAGGGCAATACTGGCTCCGCACCGGCGTATACGACGAGGCGTCGCGCAAGGTGGGAACGATGGAGGTTCCCCTCAGTTCGGTCAGGGAAAGTGTAGCCAATAAGTAGCTGATTTTTAGATTTGCGATGGCCACGATCTTGAGGTTTGGCGGGGACGAATTCCGCTTGGTATACTACTCAAGTCGTTGCAACGCACTGTTCGTGGAGTCGCCCACCTTTTCCGGCCGCGCCGGATTCCGCGCAGGAAATGCAACTGAAAGTCTGCACTGAGGCCAGGTAGCTCAGTGGTAGAGCGCGGCCCTGAAAAGGCCGGCGTCGGCGGTTCAATCCCGTCCCTGGCCACCATCATCGGCGATTGGTTCACAACCCTACAGGAAAATCGGCGAAAACTCCTCCCACCCTGCACAACAAAGGGTGCATTTTATTGCACCAAATTTGTCGGCGCGAAAAACGCCGTGAGCATGTCGCCCTGCGCTGCCAATCTGTCTTCGCTACGACCATGGCTGTAGAAGTTCAGAGTTGTCTGTACGTCGCTATGACGCATGAGTTCCTTCACAGTCGTCGGGCCTCATGGTTTCTGATCACATGTCGGGTGGTGGACGACTGTCGCTTTGAGGCGAAGGAATGGCAAAGTGCCGAGCAGCCGGTGGTGCGCTCACAGAACACGCCGCGCGGCGATTCTCGCTCCGATTTCACCACTAGAAACCTGGCCCTTGGCGTCGCATTGCCTCGCCCCATGACTCGAACCAGTAGGCGCCGTATATGACCGCGGAGGCGAGTAAAAACAATATGAGAAAGATAATGATCTTTCGTCGTCTGCTAACGACGACCTCCTCGCCGTCCTCAGAGAACGTCGTTTTGTCGAATAGCATTTATCTCAGCTCCTTACCTGGCCGACAGCCTCTTCGCTGGAGTATAGGGTAGAGTTCAAATCCGACAACTCCCAGTCGACGGTGATTCGCCCAGGACAGTGAGTTGCACCACAAAAGCGGTTCATCTACTCAGGCAGAAGCTAGCTCTGGAGAACCCGTATGCGTAACGACGATGACGCTGATGTCGTCTTCCTGGCCGAATCTTTGTGCAGCACTGGCCACTTCTCCGGCACTCTCTGCGGAGCGCAGTAAGGCCTGAAGCCGCTCGAAGCCAAAGAGGGCGCCATTGGCATTTTGGGCTTCTACGATGCCGTCGGAAACAAGCACAAGTCGATCGTTAGGTTTCAACTCAAATTGCATCACGGAGAATTCAGCGGCATCGATCATGCCTAGCGGCAAGGATCCCTCCATTGCAAGCGGCTCGCAGTTGAGGTAGGGAGGAAGGTGGCCAGCATTGGCCAGGGTCGCCTGCCCATTGGATGTAAGGTGGATTGCCAGACAAGTGGCTTGAGCGTGCTCCCGCCCGCAGAGCCGCGAGTTCAGTACACGGAGTATTCTGGTGGGATCAGAGGTGTGCGCCCACTCCGTACGAATTGCACCAACGAGCAGGGCAACCAGCATCCCCGCCTGCACGCCCTTGCCCGTGACATCTCCCGCCACGATGAGCAGGCTACCCTCGTCGTGGTCCGGAATAATCTGGAAGAAATCTCCTCCAACCTCCCGCGCCGGGCGGTATTCGCTTTCGATTTTCCACCCCGAGATGTCGGGCATTTTCTCCGGGATCAGGAACTGCTGCACTTCGCGAGCCTGCCGCATATCCTCCAGCATGCGACCGTTTTCCCGTTGCTGCTTTGTGAAACGGATCAGGAAGATGAACAGAACGGAAACGGGAACGCCGGCCGACAAGAATGCGTCCAAGATACCCAGGCCGTTCATAAAATCAGTCACAAACATGTAAACAACCATGTGGGCGCCGAACAAGATTCCCGGTGCCATGAGAAACCAGGCCTTTCGCCCGATGGTGCGGATGCCATCTACCGCGATCAGCAACAGCAGGAGGGCGAGAGCGCTTCGAGGTGTCCATTTGAGAATCTCGTCTATGACATGGAGCGTGCCATTGGGTGAAAGCCAGCCCAGCTCGACCCCGAGGGATTTCAAGCTATCAATGACGAATAGGGCGGTGACAAAATAGTTGGCCCATCGCCATCTCGATCGAGGCACACTTAACAGCCACATCGCCGCCTGCGGCATTGAGAACACCGAAGCCCACAACGCAATCTGTTGAATCACGTCGCTTGGCTGATAGGCAATCTGATGCGCCTCCTCCATCAGAATCGCTGCAACCAGCAATCCTCGACCGGCCAGGGCGATGCTGGCCCAGAGATACTCCCGTTGTCCTCTGCCGAATGAGAAGAGGAAGATCGAGATCAGCCCGATCCCGATATAAAGAGAGGGCTGTACCAGGTACCCAAAGATTGATTCCTGGATGTGCCACCCATTCGGAAGCGGCTCCTCTGTGCTCTTCTCAAACACCCGAAGCAGTGCCGAAGACCCAATCAACGGCACGCCGCGAAGGCCGCCATTCACGTTTTGCGCGGGAGACGACTCTTCCCTCGGCATGCTCCAGAATCGAATCGCAAGAATGAGCGGCTTGCCCGTGTTGGAGATGGCAGCCGGAATGAAAAACAACTTCGGCTGTCCGTCATATGTCAGGTGAAATCCATCGAGTTTGCCAAACTTCCCGATAAGCTGGCCGTTTAAGTAAACCTCGTACGCATCTTCCGCATTCTGCGGCATCAGAAACGCGAACGGACCCGCCATCGGCTGTACATTCAACTGCATCCGGTACCAGCCATATCCGGCATGGCCCGGGTGACCGTGATGTTGCCATCCGGGCAGTTTCTCCAACTGCAGCGCCCGCTCGGGCGGGAGACTCTCTCCCCCTGGGGCGAGGTCATAATGTTCCCAGTTCGAATCATCGAAATCCTTATCTGACCAGCGCGGATCGTCACCAATGTGAAACTTCCAAGGACCAGTGAGCGCAACGACGGATTGCCCCAGGGTGACCGGAGCAGCAGGAGCCTGCGATAGGACGGAGACGCCCGCTCTCTGCGTCAGGATCGTGGGTGATGCAAGAGCGAGAAGCATTGAGACGACGATTGCTTTCATTCTGTCAGGGCTGGGAAAGTCGTTGCTGGAACTATACGCCGTAACTCGAGAGAGTTAAAACCCCAGTCGAAATTCGACAATGGCCGCTGATGATTCCGATGGGCCGCTCGTCACGGAAGTGAGGCTGGGTTGCGCAGTCAATTTCCCCTGGTCCCGAGTCGTGGGCAATCCTTCCCTATGCCTAATCTTTGCCTGCGCTTGCCGCGATGCAGGCAAACACGCGAACTGAAACGCGAAATCATCGCTCTCGCTGGAGAAGCGGCTCGTGCGGTTGGATTGCTTTGAGGCCTTTGCCGAAGCCTCCGCCAGGGATCCAATAGAGGAACAGTCCCAGTAGGATGCACGCCGCTATGCTGACGTCCCCGTCGATGGAAAAACTGCCGGCTAAACCACTCATGGCGTATCCGCGGCCATCAGCAACCATCATGTAGGTGACAGGGATGTTGGTGGCTGCGGTGAGGAAGGCGAACGTTGTGGCGGCCAGCGGATTATCTTTGCCGATGGTTTCAAAGACGATTCCGATCTGGACGCAATAGGAGCCAGCCTGGAAGAGGAATTCGCCTAGTAGAGCGAGGGCGAAGGTCGACGGCGCACGAGGCAGGACTATGAGGCCGAATTTCAAGTAGCAGCAGGTGGCGGAGGTTCAGGACGGCGGTGAAGACCAGAATGGACGCCAACCCGGCAAGGCACGCGGCATGGCACCGTCGGCTGAAGCGCACGTCCAGAATTGGTGAAAAAATGACAGCCCAGAAGTTCGCAGACATGGCCACGGCGGTGATTGCTGCGATTCTTACCTCGGGAACGTGTTCTGCCGCCAGCAACTGGGGCATGACAAAGAAGACTGTGCCGGTGCTTAGGCCAAGAGTGGTGTTGGAAAGGCCCATCAACCAAACTGGAGGAACGGCGCGGTTCGAAGTCATTCAGGCCTCCCAGGGATGAGCTATCTTAGCCGGCGCAGAGGTTGTCGGCCTTCACTATTCTGAGCGCATGCCAGAATATTTCTCTACAGGCTGCGCCAGATTATAGGTGAGGCGCTGACGGATCGTTGTGGCCGATGTGGAAGGTCAACCATGTAATTCCACTGCGATTGGCCATGGGACTTGGTCAATGAAATGGCCTCACTTTCCCAGTGGACGGTTAACCGACCACGGCGTTAGCGCAGACAGGCGTTTAAGTAAAATCAAGCGAGTGATGTGCAGCAAGAGAAATACGATGAGGAGACTAATTTCAAGAGGTCATCCGGCGGTGAGACGAATCGTGATGATCTGGTGCGGCTGAACGCTGATCTTGAAGCTGTGCGGACTATCCGGAGAAATCGGCTTCTGATCGCGCTCAACGGCATCTGTCGAGAAAATCTTTTTGAGTGAGATGAGTGGCACTGTGATTGTGACCATGCGTGGCTGGCCGCCGAGGTCGATGAGACGGAGAACGGTTCCATTGCCATCTTCCGCCGGTTTCCAGGTGTCCAGCAGGAGGTCGGGATCGTCGATGGATATGAAGCTGCCCTCGTTTCCGTCAAGAGGACGAGGCAGATCGAGTGCCTTGTCCTGCGATCGGATCTGATCCTTTTCGAGCGGCGTCGCTTCCTCCCACGCCAAGCGGCTGAGCGCCGCGGCATCGGTCTGCGCCGCGCTGGTGATGACGTAGCGGAAGCGGAAATGTCCTCCCTGCGCGGCGCGGTAATTTGTGTGCCAGTAGTTGTTCATCACGTAAGAGAAGATGTTGCCGGGCCGCTGACCGAAACTGGTCGGCCACTCGCCGCGATTGATATCACCGAGCGTGACGAGCGAAGCATCGAGCGGCATGACGGTTGCGGAAGCGCCGTCCTGCTGAACTGAAACCCAATGCTGCACGGAAAACCATTCGTGGCCTGCGCCGGGATACATGTCCCTGGCCGGGTCGACGACGCCGTTCTGGATTTCGTACTGGAACTGCGGATGCGTCATTGCGAAGGGGAAGGCGAAATAGACGGCCTCCTTCTTCAGCTCAGGTTTCTTGTCGAGATCCTCGATGAGTTCGATTTTCTTTTCACCATCGTACGATACGGATTTCGGTGTGAATCTGCGGAGTGTTCTCGGCGGATGACTCAAGCTCTGCACGCCATCCCCACGGGGTTCGCTCGACCGAGATCAGGCGGCCGTTCTGGGCGGGATGAGGATGCAACTCTGGCTTGGGAGAAACGGCCCGATACTGCAGGATGCTGTTCGGTTCCTCATCGCCTCCGCTGACGTAGACATATTGGCCGAAACGCCATGGGCTGTTGGTGTCAACCAACTCCTTATTCAGTTGCTTGTCGTAAATGCTGCGGATGCTGCCTGAGGATGGATCGAGTTCGACGCGATAGAAGGGGCTCTCGAGGGTGGTCGATGTCGTCGTTTGCGGGGCAGGCGACGGGGAGTGGGCAGTTCTCAATTCGAAGACCTTGTAGCCCACGGCTGGAATGTCGGTTGCGCGGAACTCGACTCTGCGGAAATTAGGGCCGTCGTGCAGAACCATGTAAGGAATAGCTTGCTTGGTAGCGCGATCGGCGATCTCCATGCCCTTGTCGAGATCCATTGTGACCTCCCCATCGCGTTTCCAGTTCAGGGGATTGAACACGATGAGGCTGTCGACACCGGCAGCAATGGAGTCAGCAAGGGCTGCCATGCTGCTGCGCAGGATGTCGCTGCGCTGATCGGCGGCTGTGGTGGCGCGCGAATCCTTCATACGAAGCTGCTCGATGGCCTCGTCGCTGTCCGGATCGGATACGCTGTTCCACGATGTCCAGGTATGCTCATCCATCAGGACCATGTTGCCCCACATGGAATTCAGTTCCTCGCGATTGACCGCGAGACGCGGATTCACAAGGGTGCTGATGGTGGCGAGCTTCTCTGCCGATGGCGCCCGGCTTTCGTTTTCGCGCTCGATGGCTGCGTAGAGCGCATCTGAACCGATGCCGTCTTCCCAGTACGGGCCCCCATCGCCACGCACAGTGGGAATGGCGTCACCAAACTGAGAGGCGATGCTGGCGAGCGCATCGTGAAAGCCGGAGTATTCGATGTGCGGATAGGCATAGATCGCGTTCCACTGGTCGGCCAGTTCGGCCTGCTGCGGGAATAGATCGGTGTTTTCAACCTGCGTGCCGAAGATAATCGTGGCGTTGGCACGGTAGCTGGGGTGCTGGTACATCTGAAGGAAAAGCGGTAGTACCTCCTCGCCGGTTTGTGTGAACGGGGGCAGGCCAAACAGGAATTGCATCTGCATGTAGTGTCGCGAATACCACATCAGCACCTTGCCGCCGTCGGGGCCCTCCCACCAGAAGGGCGTGTTCTCGTTCAAGTGTCCCTGCAGGAGCACGGGAGCGCGATCGTTGTTGCTGCCGGCGAAGAAGTACGGAATGCCGGCCGCGGCGAGGATCGAGGCATACGACCATGAATAAGAAGGCACGTCAGTGATGTTCGCGTAATTGAGCGGCGTGCCGTGCTTGCGGCTGAAATCGGCGCTGGGATAGAGCGAGCGGATGAGCGTTTCGGCGGTTGGAAATCCCGTGAGGACATTGCTGGATTGCGCAGGGAGAAAGATCTTTCGCTGCTTGATGGCCTCGACGATCCGTTCTTTCTCGGCAGGTGTGCGCGTTTGCAGATACTGCTCCAGGTTCCACTCGCCGTCTGTGCTGAATCTGAACGAGGGATGCTTTTCGGCAAGATCGATGGCCTCGTCGAGAATGCGGCTCTGAATCGCGGAGACCTTGGCCTGGTAGTCGGTATAACCCACGTCAAGATGCACGTGAGGCACGAGAAAGAGCGTCCACTTTTTCTGCGGCTGCATTGTCTGGTCGAGGTGGGTTGCGTGCCCATCCACGTCCACGCTCACCCTGGCATGCGTGTCTGCGGGAAATTCGGGAACGTTGAAGCTGACTCGCTCTTCCCCAAAGTCATGATCGCCGCGCAAAGGAATGCTGAGATTGTGGCCCTCGACCGCAAGCTGAACGCGCCCGGAGTGCAGGCGCTGGACACAACGCACGAAGACGTCGACTCGTTCGTCGATCGACGTGCCCTGCTTCTGATAGAAGATGGTCGGTTCCACTTCCGCGGTGACGGGCGCCGGCAAAGCATCAATATGCTGCAGCTCGACGGCATCGTATTGGAACCCGGCATCGGGAACGGCCTTGTCGCCTGCGGGAACTGCCTGCAAGGAGATCCTGTTTTTGCCAGTTTTCAGCCACGATCCGGGAAAGTCGACCTCGACTTCGGCATGCGCGTATGCCGGATAGAAGGCGGCCACCATGTCGCCCATGTTGTAGTCGAGCTTGGGATGAAGGTAAAACCTGCCGGTGCGCCCGTCGATGCCGACTTGCAGCGCGGGGGCGCTGGACTCCTCGATCATGATGGAAACTCTAAGTTGGTAAGCGCTGTCGGGCCTGCCTGTGATTGAGAAGACGATCTCGCGAGGGGCGGTCAGCTACATCACCCGCCTTTCCCAGGGGTGCGACAGGCGCAAACGCGTACCAGCCTGAGCGCGGCTGGTCCTGACCTGCGACGAAGCTGACGGCCTGGTGCGGAGATCCGTCAGCGAATTCACCTGACGAACCGTCAAAGACTCCGACGCGCCACACTGTTTTTTCCTGAGACTCGGAGAAGAGCGACAGGGGCAACATCAACGCGAAAACAAGCGCAAAAACATTCCGCCTCATAGTGTCTCCAAGTAGTAAGCGAGCGAACTTGGTTACGCAACAAGAAATTCGAATCAAGTTCCGGTGCGAACGAAAGCTTTGATTGTGGCACACGGCTTTCCGGTAAACCTTCCGTGAGGACGAATTGTGTAGGCGCCGACAGCGGCAGGAACAATGAACGTTTCCGCGTAGTGGACGACATAGGCTTCAAAAGCCCCGGTTGGGCTTTCGACGATGGCTTCGTCACCTTCCACGAGATTAAGGACATTCACACCACCGCGCGTGTGGTGCGGGACCGCGCTGGTGAACCAGTGGCGGCGCGTCTCGATAAATTCGCACACATGGAGTCCGGTGCGTTCTTCTCTCCAGCCATTCTCTTCGTGTATGGTTTCGAAACGGTTGATTAGTTCGCGTTTGATCCAATTGGTGGTGCGGTCCATCTGAATGTTCGCGGCGCCGTGCTCAATATGGATCGGGCGCGGTCTGCCGTCCATTCCCATCCGGCCCCAGTCCCAGAGCTTGAAAGTAAAGATATAAGGAGTGGCGCTGATTTCAAGCACCATGCTCTCCGCGCCCGAGCAATGAATGGTGCCGGCGGGAATGAGAAAATGGTCGTGCTTTTGCGCCGGCCAGCGATTCACGTATTTCTCGGTCGGAAAGTCCTCTCCGCCCTGTTGCGCGCGCAAAAGGCTGGCGATCATTTCATCCCGCGCAACGTTGTCTTTCAGCCCCAGAAACACAGATGCGCCGTTGCCGGCGTCGAGAAGGTAGTAGCTCTCGTCCTGGGTGTAGTTCATGCCAAATTTGTCCTGAATGTACTCCGTGAGAGGGTGGACCTGAAGAGACAGATTGCCGCCGCCCATCGTGTCGAGAAAGTCAAACCGAATGGGAAACTCAGTGCCGAATCGTGCATGCACGGCATCGCCCAGCAAAGCGCGAGGCTCTGAAAATACCAGGTCGATGGATGGTACCTCCACGCGATGCGGACCGAAGCCAAGCAAGAGGCTGTTTTCTTCCGGAACGCAGTCGAAGCACCACGCATGGTTGGGAACATCACGGGGCAGATCGCAAACCTCCTCCATCCAGTGGCCGCCCCACGGGCCGGGGTCGAAGTACGGCACGACCCGAAAGGGGCGCTCCGCGATATGCGCCAGTGCAGCGCGAAACACCTCTCCGCTGATGAGCTTCGGCTCTTGCGGTTGATTGGTATCGAGCAAGACCTCGATCTGCGGTAGAAGCAGTTTCTTCAGACGATCCGCAGCGCGCCACTCGACGAAAAATCCGCATTTGTATTTCGCGGCGAAGTCGTCTTCAGGATTATCGAGGCCCAGATTGCCAGTTTCTTGCCGTTTCCAACGACGCTGAATCTCCCATCGAGCAAGGTCGGCGTAGACACGTGTCGCATTGGGTGGAGAAACAAAGAAGGCCCCGGTGCCAATCACAAGGACCGGCCCCTGCTTCGCGGAACGCTCAATGGCGTGGCGCATTTCCTGCATCTTTGACAAAGCAAAGTAGTCTTCGAGCGTAAGTCCGTTCATGCGCCCGAACACGCGATCCGAGGTGAGGTAAGGATCGAGGAGCGCGCGCAGTTCCTCCGAAGTTTTGAGGCATTCCTGTGCACGGAAGACTGAGAACGACGGAAGATGAACACGCAGTTCCTCGAGCACGCGGTCGACAAACACGCCGGGATAGCACTCCACGCAGATTGCCTGACGGTGGAGCAGGTGCGGAGCAAGTCGCGCCGCAATGGCTTGCCATCCCGCGCAGCACTCTTCCGCAGGGCCGCCCGCGACAACAGGAACTTTATCGTAGTTTGATTGACGGGGCATCAGAACACCTCACATCTTAGCGGAACCACCGCGCTCCGCTCGTCGCTCGCCTGTGTATGAAGTCGTTTTCAGGCGGCCCAGGAATGTTTGGCGAGATACCTGCGGACGCGAAGAGCGACAAAGCTTGCGCGACGCGTTACGCCTCCGCCGGTATGAAATGAGTGAGCCAACAGGAAAGTGTTCCACCTAGGTACGCTCGATCAGGAGAGATAGCGGCTTGTGGCTGAAAGAATAAAGACCGCACAAACGAGCAACGCGACGCCGATCCATTGAAGGCGGAGCGGAGCCTTTCCGCTGTTCTTCCATTCGCACGTGAACATGCCAAGCAGACTCGCCGTAATGACGATGAGGGACATGAAGACCGGCCAACCCACAATGGGGCCCAAAGCGCCGAGCCACACAGTGGAGAGGCCGTAGAGTAGTGTGCTGCCGAACCAGCAGACAGCCATGAGAAACGCCAGTGCCCAGTGACCGATGCCGCCACTGCGAAATCTAGTGCCCGTGCGGTTCCTGCGAAGCAGAAAGATGCAGTACAAAAGATTCGGAAAAGCGCCTGCGAGCATGAGGGGCAACCAGACCGCATTGGAGGCGTTGAGCGGGCTGGCTCCCAAGGTGCGCGCCGACAACACAAGCGGTGCTCCGAAGGCGAGGCCGAAATTCACAAAGGACGCACCGAATCCGCAGAGGATGGCAAGCACCAGCCCGACGGCGGCGTTCTTACGTGGGCCGGTGTGGGCTCTGAGCGCCGTCTCACGCTTCCGGCCTGCGACTGCGCAGACAAGCACCCCCGCCAAAATCAAGGCCACGCCCGCGAGCAGGCCATGCCCCGGCGGGGTATTCAGACGCTCGGGGTGGAGACGAAGCAGTGGCACGAGGGTGCCGACAGCGGCAGAGGTACCGAGGACCAGCGAAAACGTGAGCGCGATGCCGATGGCATCTACTGCGAGCCCGAAGAAAACCTGGGCCACGCCCCATCCCGCACCAAATCCGACGACCTCAAGGACAATCGCCGCGTCTCCCGACCCGTACAAATCGTCGAGATGAGGGACGGTACTGCACGTGATGATGGGTGGCAGTAAGAGAAGTGCGAAGACTGTCCACGCGAGCCAGGTGTTTTCCCACGCCCAGCGGCGCGCGTATTTCATCGGCAGCGTGAAGCTGGAATTCATGATGCCGGCAAGAACAAGAATGAACCAACCCGGGCCGGCCCCGCTCATTTCCATCTGTCACCTTTCAGGAGAAACCGCGATTGCCGCGAAATAGCGCATTCAGGATATCGCCTGGCGAGCAGTTGCCAACAATGGGCCGGGAATCGCAAGGATGTCCCGGCAACAGAGCGCGATACCTCGGTCGCAACGCCTGCTAAGGAAGAACGATTCTGAGAATGACCGCCTTTCTGTTCATATCGTCTTGGCGACAATGCACGAATCCAATGCAGCCGACAAGATGACAGCCTTTCGTGCTCGCGCTCTACAATGCCACGAGAGCCTGCGGTAAATTTTCCGCGTACAAATTGTTTTGGGGAGCAATGATGCGCAAGCTGGGTTGGAGCGTTCGGCGGATTGTGTGGTCGACTGGATTGTTGGTGCTGTTGGCGACGGGCACCTTAACAGGAAAGACGCAACAGAGTGACAATGGCTCAGCCAATCCGGCTGCACTTGTGAATCCACTGATTGGAACAACCAATGGCGGCAACGATTACCCCGGGGCCACATTGCCACTGGGTATGCTGGCCTGGAGCCCGGAAGAACCGCGTAACCACCCGCGCCGCCGTGTGGAGGGTGTGCCCGGATCGATGCGCGATGACCGTGGACGTCCCGCAGCTCCCGGCGGTTATGAGTACACGTCTAATCGCATCAGCGGATTTTCGTTGACGCACCTGATGGGCACGGGTTGCGCCGGTGCCAGCGGCGATGTTCCGTTTATGCCCTATGTGGGAGAGGTAACATCGTCGCCTGCAATCGATGAAGGCGCGGAGATCTACGGCAGCGCCTTCTCCCATGACAACGAGACGGCACAAGCAGGCTATTACAAGGTCAAGCTCGACAACGGCGTCACGACGGAGTTGACGACGACTCTTCGCACCGGCGTCGGACGATTCAGTTATCCCGCAGGCAAGGCTGCGGTCATGTTGGTACGTACAGCGAACTCAGAGACCGGTAGCACGGACGCGCGTGTGAAGATTGACGCGACCAAGCGCATCATCTCCGGGTCTGTGACTAGCGGCAACTTCTGCGGATACCTCGGCGCGACCGATCGTCGGAGCTACTACACGCTTTACTTTGTCGCGCGCTTCGATGTTCCGTTCTTGAGCACCGGAACCTGGCAGGACACGACCGTGCGCGCTGGAAACACCGAGGCATCCGGCGGCACAACTTTCGGCGCCAAAGGGTTCGTCCCTCCAGCAAAGGGTTCGGGTGGATGGGTGGCGCTCGACACGTCGAGGTATGCAAGCGTTGAAGTTCACGTAGGCATCTCGTATGTGAGCGAAGGGAACGCCGAGGCAAATCTGCTTGCGGAGAATCCGCCGGGATACACATTCGAGAGAGTGCGCGAGAAAGCCCACTCGGCTTGGAATGAGGCGCTAAGCCACGTGCAGGTTGAGGGCGGTACGCACGACGAACAGGTTGTATTCTACACCGCCCTCTATCACACGTTGCTGGGCGAGAACCTGGCCAGCGACGTGGATGGCCGCTACAGGGGTATGGACGGAAAGGTCCACTCGCTAGCCGCTCCCCAGAATGCGCAATACAACACCTTCTCCGGCTGGGACGTGTACCGGTCGCAGTTGCAGCTACTCACACTGATTGAGCCTGAGGTTGCGGGCGACTTCGCCCAGTCTTTGCTCAACCAGGCAAACCAGAACGGGGGCGAGTGGGATCGCTGGACGCATAACTCGGGAATTACCCACGTGATGAACGGCGATCCGGCAGCGCCATCCATTGCAGATATTCTCGCCTTCGGCGGCAGCAACTTCGACGCCAGGGCGGCATACAAATCGCTGCTTCTTGCGGCCACCGTTCCAACCGCACATGACTTGAGCAAAGAAGGATGTGAGGTGGAGTGTGTTGGCCAGAGACCATCTCTCGATCAGTGGCTCAAGCTGCATTACATTCCTGTCGGAGCAAATGCCTGGGGGCCGGCGGCAGACACTCTCGAAGACGCCACGGCCGACTTTGCGATCTCCGAACTGGCACGGCGTATGGGCGACGATTCCACGCGCAGGCAGTTCCTCGAGCGGGCCCAGTACTGGAAGAACATCTTCAATCCGCAGGCGACATCGGAAGGCGGATACATTCAGAACCGCAACGCCGATGGCACATGGCCGAAGTTTGCCCCGGAGTCGGACGATGGGTTCGTTGAAGGCAGCGCCGCGCAATACTTATGGATGGTACCGTTCAACGAGCAGGGCCTCTTCACCATGTTGGGCGGGAATGAAAAGGCGAGCCGGCGCCTGAACGCCTTCTTCTATAAGCCCGACGGCAGCCTTGCGGTCACCCAATCCGGCGGACTGCATGCCGAGCTCAATAATGAGCCTTCCATTGAAACGCCGTGGCTCTTCGATTTCCTTGGACAGCCCTGGAAGACCGAGGAAGCGGTGCGCAAGGTGCTGAATTCCATCTGGACGAACTCCCCCAGGGGAATGCCGGGCAATGACGACCTGGGTGAGATGTCGTCATGGTATGTGTGGTCGGCAATCGGCATGTATCCGGAAATCCCGGGCCGCGCCGAACTCGTGCTGGGTAGCCCGCTGTTCACGGCAATCCACATCCGGCGCCCCGCAGGCGATATCGTCGTGAAAGCGCGCAACGCCGGAACCAACGCTCCCTACGTGCAGAGCTTGAAAGTGAATGGCAAGACCACGACGAAGACCTGGCTGCCCGAGCGGTTCGTCGATCATGGTGGGACGCTGGAGTTTGAGCTGGGCGCAACACCGAACAAGCAGTGGGGAACCAGCGCAAAGGATGCGCCCCCGTCATTCGAGCCGTAATACCAGAGGCCGTACTGCGTTGCATCAACAAGCCACAACCTAAACGTCAGACCCCCAGCTATGCTTGAATGGGCTTACGGGATATTACTGAACGGCCGAGAATTTCCGGCCTTTTTCAATGGAGCTGAGGTCATGTCCAGGTCACATACAGTTGAAATTGCGATAAGGAGCAAACCTCGGGCGGTTGCCTTGAGGGCCGCATTCACGGTCGTTTTAGCGACGATTGCAATGCGCGCACATGCGCAGGTGGAGTATGTCGATCCTACGATCGGAAACGTCGGCATTCTTCTTGAGCCGACTCGTCCGACCGTGTATATGCCCAACAGCATGATTCGCGTGTATCCGAGTCGGTCGGATGCAATGGACGATCGGATTAAGTCATTTCCACTCACGATCAGCTCCCATCGAATGGATGAGTTGTTCAGCCTGATGCCTGGTGAAAACGGCAAACCAGTCGCGTGGGATCAGGAAACTACGACCCCTTACTACTACTCCGTCTATCTCGGTGATAGGCGTATTCACACCGAGTTTTCGGCCACTGAGCGGTGTGGCTATTTCCGCATGACGTTTCCGTCGGGCAATGCTTCTGTGGTGCTTGCGAACCGCCTCGCGGGCGAGCTGCACGTGCAGGATGGCGCGGTTGTTGGCGAGGAGCGATTCAACGATATGGCTGCGTTTGTCTACGGGGAGTTCAGCGCCCCCGTCCAGTTTAAAGTCGAAAATACCGCCAACAAATCGCACCTGGCCGTTTCAAGCCCGGGCGTCAGGGTTCTGGAGTTTCGCTACGGGATTTCCTTCATCAGCGTTGAGCAGGCGAAAAAGAATCTCAACCGGGAGATTCCAGCCTGGGGGTTTGAGCGAGTCAGGGATGCAGGGAAAAAGCGATGGAACGAGACGCTCGGCCAGATCGCAATTGAAGGCGGCACAGAGGCACAGCGCAAAGTTTTCTACACCGCGCTTTATCGGTGCTTCGAACGCATGATCAACATCACTGAGGATGGCCGCTATTACAGCGCTTTCGATCATAAGGTTCATCAAGACGCGCGTCCGTTCTATGTCGACAACTGGCTCTGGGATACATTCCGCGCGCTGGAGCCGCTTCAGACCCTGCTCAATCCAGAAATGGAAGCGGACAAAATGCAATCCTATGTCCGCATGTATCAGCAATCGGGAGTGATGCCGACATTCGCGATCCTCAGCGGGAAATACGCCTGCATGAACGGCAATCATGCTGCTCCGTGGTTTGCAGATGCATGGTTCAAGGGTGTGCGGAACTTCGATTTGCCTACCGCTTATGAGGGAGTGAGAAAGCGATCACTCGATACGACGCTTCTTCCATGGAGCCTTGGCCCTAAAACTCCCCTGGATGATTTTTACAACGAGCACGGATATATGCCGGCCCTGCGTCCCGGAGAGAAAGAGACCTACCCGCAGGTCAGTTCCTTCGAAAAGCGCCAGCCCGTCCCCGTCACGCTCGAAAATAGTTTCGACGACTGGAACATCGCTCAGCTTGCACGTCAGTTGAAGAGGCCTGAAGATGAGCGACTCTTTCTCAAGCGAGCCGCAAACTTCAAGAATGTCTTCCGTGTCGACAAGGGGATGATGTGGCCGAAAGACGCCGAAGGAAAATGGATTGAGCCTCTCGACCCAAAGTTCGGTGGCGGAATGGGTGGCCGCGACTACTACGACGAAAACAACGGGTACACGTACACGTGGGATGTGCCGCAGGATTTCAACGGCCTGATTGAGTTGATGGGCGGCACGCGCAAGGCTGAGGAGAATCTGGATCAGCTCTTTCGCGAACCGCTGGGACGATCGAAATACGAATTTCAGGCGAAGTTTCCCGACTCGACATCCATGGTGGGGCAGTTCTCGATGGGCAACGAACCAAGCCTCGCGATCCCCTACATCTACAACCGCCTCGGCGCTCCGTGGAAGACACAAAAGCGTATTCGCATGCTTCTGGAATCGTTCTTCACAGACGAACTTCAGGGCATTCCAGGTGACGAAGACGGCGGCGGCATGAGCGCGTTTGTGGTGTTTTCGATGCTCGGCTTCTATCCCGTTACGCCCGGCATTCCGGTTTACGACATCGGCAGTCCCGTGTTCGACAAGGCGACGATTCACCTGAAAAATGGAAAAGATTTTGTGATCGTTGCTCACAACAATTCCCGAAATAACAAGTACGTGCAAAGTATCCGGCTGAATGGCCGGCCGCAGGACCAAGTTTGGTTTCGACACGCAGAGATTGCGGACGGAGGTATTTTGGAGCTTGTCATGGGTGACGCGCCGAATACCTCCCTCGGCTCAATCGCCTCCGAGTTTCCCCCGGCATCCGCATCCGCCAGACCAGAGGAATTCGTCCACTAGTCGACTTCAGTTGAGGGACTTGCTTTCAAACCAGATATCTTGAACTTTGTCGCTAGCGTCGCTTCGGACGAGCCGCCGGCGAACACGGTATAAGTGCCCGGCTCGACGACCCACCGATGCTCCCTGCCCCACACCGCAAGCTCGCTCTGCTCTATATGAAACTCCACGCGCTTTGATTCGCTCGGTCTCAGATGAATACGTGAAAAGCCCTTGAGCGCCCGATCCGCCACTTCAACACTAATCGTGTCGTGGTGCAGGTAGAGCTGAGCGATCTCGTCGCCTTCCACCACTCCTGTATTCGTTACCGACACAGTCACAACGACGTCGTCAGCGCTCCCACTTGCCGGTGCCTGAACGGATAGGTCGTGGTATCGGAAGCTCGTATAACTCAAGCCAAATCCAAATGGGAACAGCGGTTTCCGATCGCCATCAACGTACTTCGTGGTTTTCGATGGGTCGAAGTTGTAGAAGACAGGCAGCTGCCCGACACTTTTTGGAAACGTGATGGTGAGCTTTCCACTCGGATTGTTTTCGCCGAAGAGCGTTTCCGCGACAGCCTGACCGCCGAACTCACCGGGGTACCAGGCTTCCAGGATGGCCGGCACATGTTCCGCAGCCCATGGGATTGTGAGAGGCCTGCCGTTTTCCAGAACCAAAATGACGGATTTCCCAGTCGCAGCAATCCTTTCAAGGAGTTGCTCCTGGTTCCCCGGTAAATCCAGGCTCTGCCTGTCAGACCCTTCTCCTGAGATCCCTTGATACTCGCCCAAAGCGAGGATCACGACCTCGGCGTTATTGGCAATCTCAATAGCTTTCTCGATGTTGGCGCCGTCATCCACTACAATCGCCGTATTCGGCAAGAGCGTGTGCAGGCCGTCGGCGATGCTGATGCGCAGCCCGTTCTTCTCGTCCTCGTAGTCTCCGTATCGAGCAATGGCCGCGTTTGGCCCGATCAGTGCGATCCGGTTCAGAGTCTTCGGCAACGGCAACAGGTGCCCGTCGTTCTTCAGCAAAGTCATCGACTCTCTGGCCGACTGCAGCGAGAGCGCCAGGTGCTCCTTGCTGCGCTTCACACGAGCGGTAAGCGATGCGTCGACGAAGGGGTGGTCGAAAAGTCCAAGGGCGAACTTGGCTCTGAGGACGGACGACACTGCGCGATCCAGAGCACTTGGCGAGAGAGTATGGTCTTGTAGCCCCGCCACGATTGCGTTCTGGAACTCCTCGTGGCTGAAGTCGTAGAACTGCATGTCGACGCCCGCGTTGATAGCCTGCACGATGGCGCCCTTGCCATCTGGGGCCGTATGGTGATCCTCCCAGAGACGCCGGATTGCCCCCAAGTCCGAAAGCACGAAGCCGTTGAATCCCCACTCTCCGCGCAGAATTGAGGTGAGGAGGTCCGGATCAGAAGCAACCGGTATCCCGTCGATTTCGTGATAGGCAGCCATAACGCCCATCGCGTGTCCCTGCCGGATCGCTGGCTCGAAGGACTTCAGCATAATGGTGCGCAGTTCACGCTCGCCGATGTGCACTGGAGATGTGTTGAGACCGCTCTCCGGCGAACCATGGCCCACGAAGTGTTTTGGTTCCGCAATCACGGAGTGGTCAGTGCTGAGCGAGTCACCCTGGGCGCCTTTCACATAGGCCAGACCGAGTTGTCCCGTTAAGTAGGGATCCTCGCCGAAGTCCTCTTCTACACGGCCCCACCGTGGCTCGCGCGCTACGTCAAGTACGGGGGCCAACACCATATCCACGCCTGCCGCCCGCATCTCGCTCGCAATTGCTGTTGCCGTACGCCGGGCAACGCCGGGATCCCAGGTGGCCGCCAGATTTATGGGAGCGGGAAAGACAGTGCTGTCGCTGTAACCATGCAGGCCTTCTTCGATAAAAATGGCGGGGATCCCGAGTCTTGAATGCTCGATCGTCCAGCGCTGAATCTCGTTCGAGAGTTCAGCGCTGGGATAAAGGTCGTGGATGCTTCCCACTCCCACCGTCCCAAACAGTTTCTGCGCATTCCGCGTCTGAAATCTCGCGTTCGGCGCCGCGTGGGTTTTGTCGAGAGCATGATCAACCAGGTCAGGTACACCGGCGTACATATCCAGTTGCCGGGCCTTCTCTTCAACGGTCATGCGTTTCATCAAGTCGTGCACACGATCTTCGATGGGCAGGTTGGACCGCATGTACGGCGAGCTAGGATCTGAAATGCCAGTGCGCTGCTGAGCTGTTGCAGCGACTGCAAGACAAAAGAGAAGGCACGCAAAATATCGTTGACTCATTTAGCTCTCCGGAAAGCGATGGCACTGGCTCTAAACAACGAAAACATTGGAGAGAGCAGACCGACTACCTTCATTGACTGACATATTGTAGGAGCGCGATTCGCGGCGGCGCATTTTCGAAAGGCAGGCTTTCGTGAAGCTATCACATCATGGACCCACCTTCTCGACCGTGAGGATAACTTCAGTGCCCGGCCCGAGTTGGACAGTGCGATCGGAGCTGCTGATTCTGGCACTGCAACCCGGCCCTCCTTCCGGCTCAAGCTTTATCCTCGGCATGCGAGCTACGACCACGGATGTACCGTATTCGGGGGCCATACACAATTCCCGGCGCTCTAGAGACGTTGGTAATTTCTTGGCCTCAGTGTCTCAGTCGCCGGTCACCCGCCCATCACGTGCAGACACTACCTTTATTTGGCGATTGGATCACTTCGAGCGTTGAGACGGTGGCTCGCAGGTTCGAAAGCGAAACCGGCCATAAATTATGGCGCTTCATGACGGCCTCTCCTGGCAGGGCATGGGCATGACCTAAATCGCTCCGCGAATGCGCTGAAAGAAGAACTAGTAGTTCGCGTCTGCGAAATCGATGATTGAGGGATCTTCGACACTCCGGCGAGTGCCGCTTGTCGCGTCCATCATGCCGAGAGCGGTTGTTCCTCTGAGGGTGAGGACCTGCACCCTCGTTTTCTGCTGGACCTTGACACCTGACGCCGCAAGGCTCGCAAGGAATGCCGCATCGTACGCGCCTCCCGGAATAAGCTGGTGCTTCCAAATGTAAGTCTCACCTGGTTGGGGAGTTTCGTAGTTATAGAGCAGAGCTGGCGCCGCGATGACCGTTCGCGGATCGAGATGATTTCCGAGGATTCCGAGAGTGATGCGCACTGTCTCTGCAAGCACCGATGTGCCAACCGTCGCCAGCGCCAGCCTCGGCTTCTTTCCAACTAGTACGATTGTGGGCGCCGCGTCGTCGGGTACCCGATCGCCGGGCTTGATCGCAGCGAGTCGGGTTTGCTGAAAGCCAGCGGCATCGGATAGTGGTATGCCTCCAACTACGATCCCAGTGGAACCCCATGGTTCACTGTTGATGGTATGTACGAGCGCGGCGACATTTCCCCATTTGTCAATCACTACGGTACCCGCACTGTGATGAGAAAGAGGTGGGGGTAAGGTCTGTGCCGGCATATCCCCAATCAGTGGAGCCATGGCCATCGCGTATGCCTTAATAACACGATCCGCCGGGGAAAAATGGAGGCTGTTCTTGCGTTGATACTCCGCAACTTCGGGGGTTACATATGAACCGATCTCAACAAACTGCAGGATCTTTGAAAGCTCCGTGAAGACTCTCGTGTCTTTCCAATACGGATCTTTTCTATCAACGTGCAGTTGTTCAATCAGATTCAGTGCCTCCAGCACCTGCTGGCCGCCTTCGTTACCTTTGCCGGGAACAAAAACGGTTGCGCCATCGAAAGTGGTGGAGAGTGGCTCTTCCCACCTCGGCGCGTAGTCTTCCATATCTTCCATCGCGACCTTGCCGCCATTGCTTTTGACAGCCGCGACGAATTGCTGTCCCCACGGCCCCGTGTACATATACTTGGCGCCTTGCGTCGCTACGCCGCGAAGCGTTTTCGCTAATTCAGCTTGCACAAACCGATCGCCGACCTTCGGTGCGTCGCTGCCTCCCTGATGCAGGAAGTTTCTGCCCTCGGCTGTCCGCGAAAGGTATTTGCTTTGCAAGCCAAAATAAGCGGCCATGAGAGGAGTTACGGTGACACCGTTTTCGGCGTACCAAATCGCCGGCTGGAAAAGCTGCGCGAAGGGCTGGCGTCCGAAGCGTCTGTGCATGGCCTCAATGCCTGCCATAAATCCGGGAACAAGGGTCTTGCGGCCTTCAGCACCCGTGCCCGTTGACTTGCCTAGACCTAGCATTCCAAGGTCTGCCGCGGGAATGGTCTTCGGATCGACCTCGCCGCGATAGGAATTCCACCCCGCGTTCATCGAATAGACTTTCCCGGTCTTAGCCTCGTAGTAGACCAGTTGAGCTATTCCGGCAAAAGAAACGTAGGAACCGAGTACGGCCGTGACTTGTGTAAGGGCCACGGTGGCTGCGGCATCGGCTGCGGTCCCCCCTTGCTTCAGCGCTTCGAGTCCAGCCTGAACGGCGATAGGAGATCCGGTGTCGGATATGAGAACGGATTGTCCCTCGATGACCCTGGCCTGGGGCGGGAAAGGACTCATCTCCAGCAACTCGACACGCCTTTTGTCAGCAGGCTTCCACTTTGCAGGTGATATGTCCTCGGCCAACGCGAGTTGCGAATAAGTCAAAGCAACTCCTAAAGTCAGCGCAACAAATTTCTGGAATCTCATTTTTACCTCTGGAGTGTTCGTTGTGCGTCAATTCACCACGCCTTGTCCGGACAGTGACCTACAGTTGTACTGACCTGCCCCCGAAAAACTCAACCAGGGAAAACTGGAGTTCTCTCATACAGGCCTACAATCCAAGCTGGCAATCCGCGCATTCTGAGTTTCCAGACTGATCCGGTCGAGTTATCGCCGATGGAGACGTTAACAAGCTTTTGGCCTCAAAGCGACAGTCGCCGTTGCTCGCCCTCAGTCTAAGCTGGTGCCTTCTTCCGGGCACTCCAAGGGGAGAATCCCCATTACCGCAAGGGGTGGCCTCGGCCCGATAGTCACCTGTGTCACAGTGGCGCGTGCCACAGATCACTGAAATTCAAAGGGCTTCGGCACATAAGAGATGCCACATTGTTTTTGGAGTGCCCGGCAGATTTTGTACCAGTTGGAATTGTTAGAAAAGCTGGTACGAGAGGAAGCCGTTTCTGTAGATCGGGCAAGAAGCACACTCCAGAGCAGATCGTGAGCCTGCTTAGGCAGATTGAAGTGGCGTGGGACTTGCGCCACTGAGGGGTATTGATTAGCCAAACGGCTCCCATAGAGGGGACCTCTGATGAAGTGCGCTTTGTCTGCATTGCCTGTTCTACTTTTGCTGATCGGTTGCGGTGGATCCGTTGATTCTTCCTCTGCCGGGGCGATTGTGACACCGGATCACGCCACGGTAAGCCCGGGTGGCACCGTGACGCTTGTTGGCAGCCTAAGTGGATTTGGTGACCATACAGTATTGGGATGGTGGGTCAAGGAATCGAGGGACCAGGGTTCCAAGTTCATCTGCAGCAAACTTGACACCGCGCCGAAGGACTTTACGGGATGTCCATTCGGATTTGTTATGTATCACGATACGACCACAATTCCGAGCGCCGCGACATACTACGCACCGCAAACTCCTGGGACATACCATGTGGTTGTGTCCTTTGGGTGGTTATCCTCTGGGTGGGAAGAAAGGCAGGCCATAGCTTCAATTGTAGTGGCGCCCACTGAATAGAATTCGTGGTCGGCAGAAGGTGATAGGCCGCTGAGAGGCTGGGCACTTCGAAGGTTCGACATTGGCAAAGCTGAAGAGTTTAGCCACACAGGTCTTTCAGTTCAACACTTGAAGCGGTAGCGGTCGTGTAGTGGACCACTGTCGCTTTGACAAGTTTTCGGCCTCAAAGCGATGTTTGCCGGTGATACTCCCGATATAGGCTACGATGGCTCGAGTGCTCGAGGTGCTTCGGCGATGAAGTTCTGGCAACTGAATTCTCCTGGATACCAGTCGGACTATCAGGACGCAAACGTCAACGGAGAGATTGATCAGGACCTAAGCTTTCCGGCCGTCGACTGTGACATCTGCATGATGAGCTGGGGATGGGCTGAGCTTCGGTCGATACCATTCGAGTGTCCTCCGTGTCTGCGCGGCGAGATGAGCACCCCGGATGGCGCACGCACTCTCCTCCGCGAGGAACACGCCAAGCTGCAAAGCAAGGTGTTCCAAGAGGCAAACATTAATGGCATACCATTCGTTGATATTCGACCTGGGTATCGATTTCCACCACTTTACCTCGATATTCCATCTCGGCCACGTGCCGATTTTCTTTGGCCCTTTAGCGGGTTGCTGGTCTCAAGTAGAATCCGTGATTTGCTTGTCGATCTCTGCCGAGATGATGTAGTGACTTCCCCCGTGGTCCTCAGAAAGGTCGGCAAGCGAACCGCAAAACTGCCGGCTCCTATTCCGGCGTCAGGTGAGCCGGAAGACATCATCAACGAGGCAGCACTTCTCGATGATCCATCTAGCGTTGGTCCTTATTAGTAAGCGTACGTACTTTCCCTTCTAGCCGCGCGGAGCGTTGAGCGTAAAGATCGGCACATGGCCGATGGATTGTTGAGTTCGGGAGTTCGCGTTCGCCGTTGGCGAACTGCTTCAGAGAAGCTGGCGATAGTGCAGTTGACGCTGAAGCCTGGAGCGAGCGTTGCCGGGGTGGCGCGAGCGCAAGGTATGAACGCGAACCAGTTGTTCAAGTGGCGTCGTGCGTTTGAGCGTGGCGAACTGAACGAGCCGTGCGCGGCGCTGATCCCGGTTACGGTGACAAGCCCAGCGGATGAGAGCCGAGAGCCACAAGCAGTTGCGAGGCGTGCTAGCGGTGCGATCCACATCGAGTTTCCCGGTAGAGCCCTGATCAGTGTGGAGAGCGGCGCCGATGCGGTTCTGTTGCGTTCGATCCTGGAGAGCCTGCGCCGGTGATCCAGCTTCCTGTGGGGACCAAGATCTGGATTGCAGCTGGAGTGACGGATCTGCGCCGCGGTTTCGATGGGCTGAGTGCGCAGGTGCAGAACGTGCTGCATGAGCAACCGTTCTCCGGACACGTGTTTGTATTTCGCGGACGACGAGGCGACATCGTAAAACTTCTTTGGTGGGATGGCGATGGACTGTGTCTGTTCGCCAAGCGTCTTGAGCGGGGTCGATTTATCTGGCCGAAGGCTGAGAGTGGAGTCGTACATTTGAGCCGCGCACAGTTATCGATGCTTCTGGAAGGGATCGACTGGCGCAGAGTGGAACGCACATGGACTCCGGAAGTCGCGGTCTGATGATCATCATGATTCCCCTGTATTGATGCGGGTTTTCCACGGATGCGTTTTTGTAAAGTAATGGCATACTGCGTCCATGGATCGCGCACCTCTTCCGGATCTGGATTCGCTCGATCGCGAAGTACTGGTCGATCTGATTCGTGCGCAAGAGCAACAGCGTGCATCGCTGGATGCGGAGATCCGGCGGCTGGAGTCAGAGCTCGATGCGCAGCGTCAGATGGTTTCCGAGCAGGCCGACGAACTCGACTCGCGCAGAGCGCGTATCGAACATCTGAAGCTGATGGTCGAGAAGTTCCGCCACATGATCTTCGGCAAGAAGAGCGAGAAGCTGGTTCTGAAGCTCGAGCAGATGGAGTTCGAACTCGAAGAGGACGAGACCACGCAGGCGGAAGCCGAAGCGATTGCCGAACGGATCTCGCCTCCTAAGGAAGCGAAGCCTCGCTCTGAACGCAAGCCGCTGCCTGAACATCTCAAGCGCGAAGAGATGATGCACAAGCCCGACAGCGATTGCTGCCCGGATTGCGGTGGCGGTCTGCGCCACTTCGGTGATGACGTCTCTGAACAGCTGGAGTATGTTCCTGAGAGTTTCAAGGTCATCCGTCATGTGCGGCCGAAGTTCGCCTGCACAGGCTGCGATCGAGTGGTCGAGGCGCCGGCGCCATCACGCCCGATCGAGCGCGGTCTTGCCGGACCGAGTCTGCTGGCTCACGTGATCGTCTCGAAGTACGCCGACCATCTGCCGTTATTCCGGCAGTCGGAGATCTATGCTCGTCAGGGAGTCGAGATCTCGCGCTCAACCATGGCCGGCTGGGTTGGTGCGGCCAGCGATCTGCTCAGTCCGCTGGTTGAAGCCATCGGCAAGCATGTCTTTGCCGGTCGCAAGCTCCATGCCGACGATACGCCGATGCCCGTGCTCGCACCCGGCAACGGAAAGACCAAGACCGGACGACTCTGGACATATGTACGAGACGACAGGCCAGCAGGCGAGCAGACTGCCCCGGCGGTCTGGTTCGCCTATTCGGAAGACCGCAGAGGAGAACATCCGCGCCAGCATCTGAAGAACTTCACCGGAGCTTTGCAGGCCGATGCTTATGCGGGCTTCCATCATTTACATGGCAACCATATATATGAGGCAGCCTGCTGGGCACATGCCCGGCGCAAGTTCCACGATATCCATATAGCGCACGCTTCGCCCACCACGACCGAAGCGTTGACCAGGATCGGCGCTCTGTATGCGATCGAAGACCAGATTCGCGGCAAGCCTGTTGATCTCAGGCTGAGTATTCGTCAGACGCGAGCCAGGCCACTGCTCGATGATCTGCGTAGATGGATGGAGAAGGCTCTTCGCTCCCTGTCATCGAAGAGCGAGACTGCGGCTGCGATCCGATATGCGCTTTCACGCTGGCGTGCCCTCACGTGCTACACCGACGACGGCTTGCTCGAGATCGACAACAGTGCCGCGGAACGGGCACTCAGAGCTGTCGCTCTTGGAAGGAAGAACTTCCTGTTCGCCGGATCGGACTATGGCGGCGAACGGGCCGCCTCTATGTACACTCTGATCGGCTCGGCCAAGCTCAACGGACTCGATCCGGAACTCTACCTGCGCACCGTCCTGGCGCAAATCGCCGATCATCCCATCAGCCAGATACAGGATCTACTGCCCTGGAACCTGGCTCCCGCACTCCAGACCCACTCTTCTCAGGCCGCATAAGACACACTCATCAAGTGCCCACTTAAAAAACAAGTGGACACATCATGGCACGCTCCATTGCTGTCAACAGGGACTGGCAGTACGCTTACCCTTATTACGAAGTGATACCCCGCCATGAATCGGGCGTGTCACCAGACCGGATCGAATCCGAGTGCAGCGCATGTGGACGCATAAAGACAAAAGTGATTTATCCAAGTCCAGGAGCAAGGACAGAAATGGCCGAGCGCACTTGGCGGGGGCATAGCATCTTCTATCTAGGTGGAACACTTCACATCGTTGTCACCGAGAACGTTAAGAAAGCGTTGCAGGGCATGCGGCCCAGCAACCTTCAGCTCACGAACGTGTCCAGCTCTTAGCTCCTTGTTCATTTCTAGACTAGATTGCGACCAATTGGCCCTCAATTGGCGGGTCGTCGGCAAACTGGACACTGACAACTTTTTGCCCTCAAAGCGAGTGTTGGCGGTAAACCAACCGCGATTCCAACTTGGGATCATCCGGAGCGGATTTTGAGGTCCGCGTGAGCAGGTGGATCATTCAGCGACGCGGTAGGCGAGCGAAGGGTAAGGCTGATTTCGCCTTGGATTCTGCGGAAGGTAGAGAACCCAGACACTAGTTCCAATTTCATGACGGCACGGAGACCAACCTCTCCCCGCGATCATGTTCTCATCCTGCGTGCGAAATTCGTACATCACCGAAAAACCGCGCCTTCCAGAAGAACATTTTTTTACCACCGCGGCCACAAGCAATCCTTCGGCGACTAGCCTTCGCTCTGAAAGCAACATCACGAAAAAGGCCAGGGCTACGAGGAACGGAAGAATGAAAACTGTCGAGCCCAAGAGCCACATGCCCGAGAAGGTGGCACCTTCCCATTCAGCCGGGTGGTTCATTGCCGGATTAGCTGGGAGATACCTGATGGGCAGAGAGCTAGATTGACGGATGCTTTGCCATAAATGATCCGGCACAGAAGACTCGCCCGTGAAGGAGGCTCCATTGATCGTAAAAGTGTAGCCGACGTGGAGGTTACTATGTTTTTCTCGCTCCTCCCAAAGGCGTGTGATTTCACCTACAGCATCCCTGCCGTCAGTTCGCAACGCTGCAGTAATTTGCATCTGTCTCGCCATTTTCCGAACGGGAAAGAGAATGAAAAAAATGCTGAGCGCAAGCATCACCAAACCCGCAGTCGCCATCTGGATACCATTTGGCCTCATACGCAATCTTCGCGGCAATGGCCCGGTGAGTTCAGAGGGAGCCGTTGCAATCTCTCGACTTGAAGCTTCAAGGTTCACTGCGCACCGCGTCCTATTGAATTTGCTATAAATTTTCTTCCTATGTTGCCACGAATCGTCATTCAAGTCTGTATGGTGGGCGATGGGGAAGTTGACAATTTCCCGACCTCAAAGCGATGGTGGCCGGTGATCCGGCCGGTACCGGAATCTTGATATCAAAAGCGTTTGGTAAAGAATTGGTTAAGCAATATCAGCTATGCTTGAAATCCAGCACAATCTCATTCGGACACGGAGGAGGTCCCGTTCCCGCTCCGAGTTACCAATTTGCCGATTTCCAGCTCGACTGCGGTCGCTTCGAGCTGCGCTGCAAAGGCCGCTCCCTGCGCGTAGAGCGAAAGCCGATGGAGTTGCTGATCCTCCTCGTCTCTCGACAGGACCAGCTCGTGACTCGCAAGGAGATCGCGGAGCGACTGTGGTCAAATGAAGTCTTCGTCGACACAGAGCATGGAATCAATACTGCGATTCGCAAGCTGCGGCATCTGCTCCACGACGACTCCGAAGCGCCGAAGTTCATCCAGACCGTGACCGGGATGGGCTATCGTTTCGTTGCTCCGATCACCGCTATTGCCCCGTCGAATCCCACTTCGGAGACCTCGTCGTCCGCCCGGGATGCTCAGCCAGAAGCACCGGTACTCGAGATCGCAGCTTCCCCCACTAAGCTCCGACGCCTCTGGATCGCGCTCGCCGCGTGTAGCGCCTGCGGGGCAGCCGCCTTCTGGTACCTGCATAGCTCGCTGCCGCCGCTGAGAGTAACGGGAGTTAACCCGATCACCCACGATAATCACGGCGGAGATATCGCGGGCACCGATGGAGCCAGGATTTACTTCGACTCCGATGACGACAACTCACCGGTGCACATAGTGAGCGTTTCAGGAGGGGAGACCCAAAAGGTTCCTCTTGCGGTTGGGCACATGGTGGTGTGGGATGTTTCCCGGGACGGATCGAATCTTCTTGGGCGTTCGCTGGAACCCAGCGCGCTGTGGACCGTGGACGTTCCAGGAGGAGCAGCTCACTTCATTACCAAAGTTGAAGTCAGCTGGAGTTATCGCTGGTCTCCTGATGGCAAGTACATTGCGTACTGCAACCAACGAAAGGGTCAAGAGGGTCTCTATGTGATGGGTCGCGATGGTGCCGATGTGCACAAAATTGTCACAATGAAGGCCACAGATGTCTTTTTTGACCTTGCCTGGTCACCCGATGGTAGCCGAATCCGCTTCACGGATAATAACTCTTTGTGGGAAGTCTCTTCGGCGGGAACCAATCTGCATCTCGTGTTTCCGAAGTGGAAAGGGCCCGGTGGGCAATGCTGCGGAAAGTGGACTCCGGATGGAGATTTCTATCTCTTTATTGCCGGAGTGCCTGACTCTGCACAGATATGCGCGCTCGATGAGCGTCACCGCTTCCTTTCGTCAACCTCCCCAGATCCGGTCCAGTTGACCTGGGGTCCCATTCGTTGGGGAAATCCGACTCCGAGCAAAGATGGAAACAAGATCTTTGCCAACGGAACGATGACTCGCGGCGAGCTGGTTCGCTTCGATCAGACTTCCAAACAGCTACGACCGTTCCTCGGCGGCATATCCGCGGAGTTTCCTGACTACTCGAAAGATGGATCTCAGATCGCCTATGTCACCTACCCTGACGGCATTCTGTGGCGTGCTAGGGCGGACGGAACGGAGCGGATCCAGCTCACAAATCCCCCTCTTTATCCGATCCTCTGCCGTTGGTCCCCCGACGGATCACAAATTCTATTTACCGCCCAACGTGATCCTTTACACCCTCTGATGTTCCTGGGACGATTTCTCGGCAACACCAAGTCCGCCCTCTATGTCATTCCTGCGCAGGGCGGAACGCCGCGCCTGCTTGTTTCAGGTGACGACGGACAGAACCCGGAAGACGGCGTCTGGTCTCCCGACGGTCGCAAGGTCTTGTACGGCATTGAGCCGAAGATCTCGCTGCGCATTCTCGATCTTGATAGCGGAAAAGTGAGCGAGGTACCTGGCTCGAATGGCCTGTATTCGCCTCGTTGGTCACCGAATGGGCACTATGTCGCAGCCTTGACGAGGTCCGAAATCAACGCCGGAATGGGGATCACAACTGACGCCATCCGGCTGTTCGAACTTCAGACCCAGCAATGGTCCACTCTTGTAGAACACCGGGGAGATTGGGGATTCCCAACATGGTCGCATGATAGCAAGTTCCTCTACGCGCTCAACTTCCCCACGGACAACGGACCAACATCGGTGTATCGCATCGCTGTGCCCGGCGGTACACCCCAGCGCGTCGTCGACCTGCGTGACGTCCCACTCATCGGCGCCGTCAACTTCTGGTTCGGCCTCGACCCCGACGACACTCCCCTTCTCCTTCGCGACAACAGCACCAACGACATCTACGCCCTCACTCTGGAGAGGAAGTGACAAGGGCTGGGAAGGCTGCTGCATCACCTCGATCCCAAGACAGGTGAGAGAGGTTCTTGTGAGTTCTGAGCGGATGGTCGCCGATCCGGACCTTTGGCAGTTCTTCGCCTTGTCCAGGCGAATATTGAGAAAAGGAAGTATCGGTGATTCGCTCACAACGAAAATCCAGCCAGGCAATAGGCTGGGCGAGAACTCAACGAGCCCCATCAGTTCTTGCCCCGTCGTCGCTGCGGAAACACTGCCGCCCGCTCATCAAAATTCACGCCGCGCGAATTCCAAACACTTTCGAGCTCTTGAAAGCCCACCACGCGCGTGCCCGGTGCGGGTAGGTTTGGGTCCATCACATAAAGAGCTTGTTGTGACAGTGAATATCCGGCAACTACAAATGTATGCCCCGCGACCGTAGAGGTATGTCCCCTAACACGAGTCGTGTCGATCATCACAGGTATTCCAGCGTCGAGCGAGTGCTCGATTGCCGCAAGGCCTCGCCGGAGCCCATTTAGATTGTCGGGGTAATCCTTCTCTTTCCAGGAATAACCAAGCCCATGCTGACCCCAAATCAAATCACGGAATAACGTGATGGTGAAGTCGTCAAAAGGCCTGTCGGGCGAATACTTGCGGCCCATCGAAAGCTCTTTGATTTCGCGTGGGCTAACCTGATGCCCAAAATAATCGAGAATGATCGAGGCCGAGGTCGGAACGCACAAGTTGCTTTCCTGATCTTGCTAGCGCAGCGGAAGCCACGCACTGTGTCCCGCGACGTTTGGGGGAGGCGTGAATTCAATCTCCGACGCCGCGGGGACCGACTGTTCCACTGAAACAGGTGGTGGATTTCGTTTTTCCATGCTCTGAGAATCGGCTGCGGCAAACGCCAAAAACGCTGCGTCCAGCCCAAGCAAAATCAGTCTTGCTCTTTTTGTACGTAGCATGCCAACCCGCCTGAAAATCATTGTAAGGTTCGAGTTCCGGGTGAGTTGTCGCCGAGCGGGAACCTGGCCGAAGATTTGTCAGGGGAAGAGTCGCCGGTGATTCGCCCGTCAGAGAACGACAGTCAAAGTACGGCCTTATGCGAGATCCGCGGATAATGCCGATGTCGGCGCCTGGACTGTTTGAGATCTTTCGGTTCGCAGTCTAGTCACCGTGAGGACAGTGATGTCGTCTTCTTGTCCAAATTGTTGTGCCGTTCGGGCTATTGTCTCCGCCTTCGATCTCGCAATCGCCGCTGTGCGCTCGAAGCCGTAGAGTTCGTCGCTCTCGCACCGCGCCTCGACCACGCCATCTGTCATCATCGTGAGTTGCTCACCGAGATCGAGATGAAATGTCGATTCCGTGTACATAGTGTCCGCAGTGAGGCCAAGAGGCAAGCCGTTTTCAAGTGTCAGTTCCTCGCCATTCAGGAACGGTGCAATGTGACCCGCGTTCGCAATCTTCATTGTCCCGTCCGCATCAATGCGAAGCACGAGACACGTCGTGAATCCGCCTCCGCTTCGAGCCAGCATGCGAATGTTCATGGCCCTAAGTATTTCGCCGGGCTTGTCCATAAATTGTGCGAGCGTGCGGACCGTACCCACAAGGAGTGACACGGTCATTGCGGCGGGCATCCCTTTCCCGCTCACATCGCCGATCACGATCAATGCACCCCCGGCTTTCGTTGGGATGATCTGGAAGAAATCGCCTCCAACCTGCAGAGCAGGGAGGTAAATACTATCCATCTCGAGACCGGATATTTGGGGCATAGCTGTCGGGATGAGCACCTTTTGGACCTCCCGCGCCGCCTCCATCTCGGCTTGTAGCCGCTCTTCGTTCTGCCGGCTACGGGCGAACCGGCGCACTAGGATGACGAGAATAGCTAGTGCGCCCAGGTCGGTCGCGGCCTCACCGTAGTTGAGGTGGAAAGGCCATTCGAGTCCACGCTGAAGGAATGCAAGGACGGCTCTCGACCAGGCCCAGGGAGGAAGAAGATAAAGGAAAATAGACGCGCTGTGCAAGCCGGCCTGCATCAGTAAGGCGACGGCCGGGATGTATGCGTCCCGAATGCCCCGAAACGCCCCAATGGTGAGCATTCCGATTTCGCAGCTATCGGCCACAATGATAGCCATCACAAACAGGAATCCGACAACAGGCCCGTCGCCTGTAACATTGACCATCGCCAAGAGTGCACTTTCGATCACTAGCACGAGGAAGGCAGTGCGATAGAGCCAACGCCTTTTCTGACCAAGAAAGACGACATAGAATTGAAGTTCAAATAAGATCCTTAGGCCGTACGTTAGAGCGATCCACACGGATAGCGTTACTAAGTGGACAGGCTGAGAAGCCCCCACTAGGCTCCCAACATGATTAGCGCCCCACATCAGAAGGCTTAAGCCAAACCAAAGGTATTCCCGCTCCCGTCGGCGCAAGGCGTATAACGCTAGGCTTGCGAGTCCAATCAGGAAGCTGCCGAAAAGCTCAGTGATCAATCCGCCTAGACGTCTAAATTCTCGGTCTTTCTCGAGTTCAAGCCACTGTTGGATTGCCCCCACCTCACCGACTCGGGGAACTTCGGTAAATCCTCCACCTGGTTCGCCGCCGTGAATCGGCCAATTCCATACGCGTAAGGCAATTTCGAGCGAGCTATTTTGCGTGAGAAGTGAGTTCGGTATGGGGTAAACGGACCGGGTCGACGTTGGTTCCCACGGATGGGGCGGCATACCGCCGACTCCACCTAATCGTTGCCCATTGGCATAGATTTCGCAGCTTCCGTTCACATCATCGAGCAAGAATTCCAGCGTACCGTGTTCCTTTGGAATCGCGAGTCGGATCCTGTACCAAGCCACGCCTGTGAGACGCTGAAATCCCTGCTCGTTCCAAGTCTTATCCGCCTTAATCAGCGCCCATCCGGAATCGTCGAACTCAGGCTCTCTCCATCGCGCATCATCCCCTGGATGAAATCGCCAGGGCCCGACCAGCTCCACCATAGGTACCCTCGCCTGATCAAAGTCCACCTGCGGGATACAGGTAGTCGGCGGCATCAGCGAAACTGCAATGAGCAGGGCTCGCAATCGCATCGGTAACCTCAAGCGATAATTCGCAATATGTCGCCTGGTTAGATCGAGTCTACACGCCCAAGTGTCGATTGTTTCCGGGCGGTCGGCCACTCGGTATCTGGCAAGAAATTGTACTTGGGTTTGCCAGAGGTGGGGGCATAACTCTGTATTCAGTGGGGGCACTTGATTGCGACCAGCAGCCAGTCAGTATGGAGGGATCCTGCCACGGAAGTTCGAAGAATTGCGCAGCAGCATCCACACTGGAGGCGTGCGGGATATTACACAACCAGTAACGTCAGGGTGGGCGGTTATTCAGGAATAGGGCGTCAAAACGCATGATCCACCCGAAATGCATTTTGAGCTGTAGTACGATGCGGGTGTGTCCCAGAGAATACTTACAGAAAAAGATAAACGGCTGTTTGGTGCCGGGGCACTCTTCATTCTTGGGAATATTTCACTTGTCCTCGCTCTTGCCCTCGCCGCTGAGTTTCTTTGGTTGGGAACGCCAAAAACAGCGACGCCTCTTCGATTGATTCTTGGCGTCCTCGTTGGAGTGACCTTTTGCAGCATCGGATTCCGATTGGCTTCTCAAACGTGGAAGGGTTCTCTGCAGGCTTTGCTCCACGCGGGTGCAGGCGCTGGAGTTCTATTTTTAGGAATCATCCTTCAGGTCAATCTGCATCTAGCTCATCGAGTATTTCCACCGGTTTGGTTGTTGATGCTTATGGAGCTGCCGTTGCTTTGGATTCTGATCACTAGGCGAAAGCGTCGTCCACGACGCATGCAGAAAAGCAGCCTGAGATGACAGTCAAAGCACTGATCGACGGGTTTCGAGAGGATCGTGGGCCAACCTTCAATTACCTTTGTGATAACACGGACTCGCTCTTGTTGCTCGCCGAGTAACTTCACGAATGGGTGGTCGCACGCCCGGAACGATGAATTGCGGCTGCGAGGCGCTCAATGCGTGCATTTATCACCAACTGATGCGGATGCTCCATTCGCTCATAATCTCGCACTCTCAGGCCGCGGACTTGAATTCTGTCGTAGGGTGAATACCTACGCTCAGCCGAACAGTCTGATCGTCCTTCCAGGGCAGGAGTTCCGGCCAGCACCAGACTGGCGCATTGTCCCCCATAGTCGCTGCTAGGTTGGGATATAGTTAGCTCGATGCGTCCCCGCAAGTTCCTGTTTATCGGATTTCTGTTGCTGACGGCTGCGTGTACTGGCGCAGCGGCGGCGAAGGGGACTGCAGGCGCAGAGGATCCGCACCATGTGGACGCTACCAGCTTCGGGCAGCGCATCACCCTCGGCCCCGACTGGCTCTTTGCCCCAGGCGACAACCCCGCATGGGCTTTGCCCACCTACGACGACAGCCATTGGCAGACTATCTCCTCCGATAAGGCGCTAACCGACTATGGAATCCGCGATATTCGCTATTGCTGGTATCGCATTCACATCCGTCTACGCCCCGGCGTGAGCGACCTGATGGTAGGTACGCAGCGCGTCTTCGGCAGCTACGAGATTTACGCCAACGGCGTCCGCATCGGCAGCGCCGGCCGTATCTCGGGCATACCTGTCTACGCTCAGCGCAATCTGGTCGTAATTCCCGTCCCTGCGCAACTAATTACGACCCAGGGAGAACTGGTACTGGCCCTGCGCTTTGCAGTGGAGGCAACTGGACCGGGCGGTCGCGGCACCGACACGCCGATTTGGCAAGGCGCCGGCATTTATCTTCTGAGCCGCGAGTCCGCCGAGCGGGAGATGAGCTATGTGGATGCACACAACACGGCGGACGGCTGGTTTCTGGCCTGCCTCAGCTTGCTCATCGGCCTTGTGGCGATTGCCTTCTACGGCACGTTGCGCAATCAGGGCGAATATCTTGCCTGTGCGGTCTTCCTCTTCGCCGAAAGCGGGTATCTGTTTACGTCAATCAGGCAGCTTTTATTGGCACATACCCAAACTTCAACAGGGGTGAAATACGTCTTTCTGGGAATCGTAAACGTTGCCCTTATTGAATTCGTTCGCCTGGTGCTCCACTTGCCTCGTTCGCGATGGATTCTGGGCCTGGAAATCGCCTCCTTTGTTTCGGCGTTTATAGCTCCCATGTCCGATGCCGGCCTGATCCCCACGTCCGGCGGAATGATCGCCCTAACTTTCCCAACCCTGATTGTCCTCATCCTGCTGCCCGTGCTGTTAGTGCAGGGCTGTCTTCGCGGCAATCACGAAGCGTGGGTGCTGCTGCCTGCCGTGCTGCTCCGCGGCCTGGAGCGCTATTGGGCCTTTTTCAATCTCATGACCTATTACCTTCATTTGACAAGCACTCTTAGCATCCTCCCCAAGTTGCACTTTGGCAGCTACGAGATCACCATCCGCAGCTTTGGCGGATTTATCTTCTTTATCACCATCCTGCTCTTCCTGGTGCTGCGCACGGTGAGCATCGTCCGCCGTCATGCCCAGGTCAGCGCTGAACTGGAAGCCGCGCGCACGGTACAGCAAGTTCTCATTCCCGATCAGGTACCAACAATTCCCGGCTTCGCCATCGAGAGCGTTTATAAGCCCGCGGGCCAAGTGGGCGGCGACTTTTTCCAGATCCTGCCCACTCCCGGCGGAGGAGTGCTGGCGGCGATCGGCGATGTCAGCGGCAAAGGCGTACCCGCGGCCATGACCGTCTCCCTGCTGGTGGGCACGGTGCGCACCCTTGCCCATTACACGCTGAGCCCTGGCGAAATACTGGCGGCCATGAACCAGCGGATGATGTCGCGCAGCAACGGCGGGTTCACCACCTGCCTGGTTCTGCGCGCCGACCCGGACGGCATGCTGACTATCGCCAACGCGGGGCACCTTGCGCCCTATCTCGACGGCAGCGAAATGGCGCTCGAAAACGGACTGCCGCTGGGACTGTCCGCTGAAGCCACCTACGCGGAATCGACCTTCAAAATGGAGCCCGGGCATCGGCTGATCCTGCTCACCGACGGCGTGGCTGAGGCACGCGACAAGACCGGCACGCTCTTCGGCTTTGCGCGCGCCGCCGCTCTGAGCAGCCAATCCGCCGAAGCCATCGCCCACGCCGCGCAGGAGTTCGGCCAGAACGACGACATTACTGTGCTCGCGCTTTCAAGGCAGCCGCAACTATGCGAGGTCACCGCGTGAAAAAGAATTTGCTCCTCATTCTGGAGCTTTGCATCTGCGCGTGCGGCGGACTGGGGCGCAGACCTTCAGCCTGATTGGGGAGCGCACCAAAGGCGGCGCGTTGTTCGGCCTTGAGAGTGCGGCGGGTCTCAGCGAACAGCCCGCCGAAAGCATTGCTCAAGCCGCGCAAGCTTTCGGGCAGGAGGACGATAAAACTGCACTCACCGTAACCTGCACTGTATAACACCAGCAACTTACACAGCTTCAGGAGAAGACTTTCGATGAAGTGCCCATCTCGTTGCCCCGGCGCATCTGCCAGGGGCACGTCATAAAAGAAGATTACGACTCTGTTCTGATTCCGGTCGTTAATGCTGCACTTAAGAATCAGGGCAAGGTCCGGCTTAACTACGAGACCGTTGGGGACTTCCTTGGTATCGATTCGTGCGCTATCTGGGAAGATTTCAAGGTCAGGGTCGAACACTTCTCGCGCTGGGAGCGGATTGCAGTCGTTACTTATGTCGAAGGGATCAAGCAGACCATGTGACTGTTTGGCTTTCTTATGCCGGGTTGCAGCTAACTGACGAGCATGCTTCTTCCTCTCGCCTAAAGTTCTCAAGAGGAAAACGAGCACAGGCTTTCGCTATGGAGTGGTGCAATCGGCTGTGGTCCATGCCATTCGCTCATTCTGATCCGGTTCATTAATCCTCCATCACCCGAAGAGCTTGCGTCTGTTCTTTCTCAGAGCCAAGGCGTGCGAGTTTGAATTCCGGTCGGATCGTCGCCGATCGGGAACCTGGTCGAAATTTGTTCAGAGGAAGAGTTGAGGTGACTCGACCGCAGCCTTAGAAATTGAACCTCAAACGTCGGGAAGGAATCTTGGCTGGCGCTGCCTCCGTCTATACTTGTGTACCTTGCGGAGGTCGCCGTGCGGTTGCTGTCCCTTCCCATTTTCCCAGCCGTGCTGATCTCTGTTTTCGCTCTTCAGACACCTGCACAGACTGCGCCATCGCCGGGCATTGACCAGACCCCGGTCTACCGGACAAACGCACGTGCGGTTTTGGTCGACGTTGTCGTCACCGACAGCCACGGCAATCCGGTAACTGGCCTGCATCAAGAGGATTTCAAGTTGACCGAAGACGGCAAGCCGCAATCCGTCGTCTTCTTTGAAGAGCACAAGGGAGAAGCGGCGGCTCCCGTTGAACTTCCCGCGATGCCGCCCAATGTATTCACAAATGTGCCGGTCGCGCCAGAGGCAGATGCGCTTAATGTGCTTCTACTGGATGCTTTGGATACCCCGGAAGCGGATCAGAGTTATGTTCGCGCTCAAGTGATCGAATTCCTGAAGACCATGAAGCCCGGCACACCCCTTGCCGTTTTTTCCCTGACCACCAATCTGCGGCTGGCGCAGGGATTTACCGGAAACCCGTCGACCTTGCTAGCCTCGCTGCAGGACAAGGAGAACGGAGTGTGGCCTGAGACAACTCCCTTTTCACACTCGACAAAAGATGACCTGAATGACGCGGAGCAGGTGTTGAAGAAGAAGATGATGCTTGGCGGTCGCGGTCGCACAGATGCGGGCGTTGATGCAATGCAACAGCACCAGCAAATGGAGAAATCCTATCAGGCTGTGCAACGCGTGACAGTCACGGCGCAGGCACTCGAGGTCATCGCTCGCTATCTGGCGAGGATTCCGGGACGCAAAAATCTGATCTGGTTCGCGAGCCGATTTCCGATGGCGTTTTTTCCGGTCGCGAGCGGGAATGGCGGGTTGGCGGTTGGACCGAAGACCGGCGGCATGATACCTCCGCAGCAAATTCAACTTCAAACCGGCAAGCTAAAGGAGACTGCCGATCTTCTCACGGTTTCCCGCGTCGCCATCTATCCCGTAGGTGCGCGCGGTGTGGAGACAGTGACTGGGGGTCAGGCAGACGTTGGAGACGCAGGCGTTGCGACCGAGGGAGCGGCAGGCGAGGCTCAGGAGATCCTTGCCAACTACTGGATAATGGGAGAGTTGGCCTCAGAGACCGGCGGAGAGAGGATCAGCGGCACCAATGACCTCAGCAAGGCCATTGCGCATGTCATCGACAATGGCTCGCATTTCTACACCTTGAGCTACACGCCGAGCAATTCGAAGATGGATGGGCAATTCCGCAGTATCGAAGTGAAAATCCCAGAGGCTAAGTACACGCTGGCATATCGGAGGGGATACTACGCGCTCGATTCCGGCCCGCAGGGGGATAGAGCAGAGAATTCGCCGAAGGGCAAGTCTGCTCCGATTCTGAATCCATTGCAGCCTCTCATGATGCGGGGAGCGCCGAATTCCACTGAAATTCTCTACGGAGCCCGGGTGATTCCGGAAGACCCCCAGCCGGCTCCCAACGCCGCGCGCGCCGGAAAGAACGCCAAATTGACCGGCCCGGTGAAACGCTACACGGTTGACCTGATGATTCGCTGGAGCGATTTGAAACTGCAAATGACGACCGCCGGCAAGCGCACAGGCAAGGTCCAGGTGGAGTTGCTCGCCTACGATCGCGATGGCCACGCACTGAACTGGACGGGCGGAATACTGGTGATGAACCTGGCCCCCGAAGTGTATACGGCCATTCAGCGATCTGGCGTTCCGGCGCATTTCGAAATCGACTTGCCCTCGGATAAAGATGTGTTTCTGGCCACCGGTGTCTATGACTTGGAAACAGGGAAGGCCGGAACGCTGGAGATTCCGATTCATTCAGCCGCAATTGTAGCGACGCAGGATCATCACTGAAGACTTAATGAAGCGATGTAGCATGGGGCCAGAACTCAGCGTCACGGTGCGCATTAGGCCGGACGCCGATACAGAAACTGACAATCTCTTGACCTCAGTTTCCTGTTTGGCGGTTACTGGCCCGCAAGGCCAGTTTCCACGTAGGTGAGTGGCATTCGCGACAATGCACATATTTATCGCAGCCTCTAGGAAGCGATCATCCGATAGCCCTCACGGTTTTCGCTGAACCTGTGCTGAATGTTGTTGAACCCGGCAATTCTTAAGCGTTCTGTCAGCTCTTCGACGCGAAATGGATAGTAGACAATCGGGTATGACCGCACCGACACTTTTCCGCCAGAATCAAAGATTAAGAGCACTTCGATCGTGTGAGCGTCTTCGAACCTCTCGGGGAAATTCCAAACGTAGAGGGGCAAACAGCGCTGCCCTGCGCGCTCTCGCCATGGATAGGGCGTGAAACGTGTCTTCTCTTTCCTACTCTGCTCCCAGTTGCGAGAGTCAATGACGAGTCTGCCGCCACTCCTTAGAACGGCGCGCATTCCCTTCAACGACCGAAGCATTTCTTCTCCGTTCCGGGAGTGCCCGATTGCATTGCCAAGGCAGAAAACCAGGTCAAAGGGACCGGCAACGCGAGCCGGAAGATCCTCCCAGGTACTGCATTTCAGTAGCAGGTTGATGTCGGCATGCGTGGCAGCGATGGCCGCCTGATCGATCATGCCCTGGCTGCCATCGGAGGCGCTGACGCAAAAGCCAAGTTTGGCAAGAGCTATTGCGAATGTCCCGATTCCACAAGAACAATCCAGCATGCTTGCTTTCGGATCGGTGAGTGCGAGGACATCTGCGTTCTCATCGAGTGCTCTCTTTCCGGATAAGGTATGGTCCGAGTAGAGCCAATGGTAATCGGCGGAAAATGTGTCGTATTGCTGTGCCGTAGTCATCGTCTTCTCCTTGCTCTGGGTGGATGAGGAGCAACCGCTCAGTTCGGGCAGAGTGGCGCGCCGTGTTCATCCGTGACGCAGGCAGGCTTGAACCGCCTGACGAAAAAAGGCAAGGTACTCAGGCTTGGGCCTCGTCGCCCTGAGCTTTGCAGCCTTCTCATCATCGGGCCAATGGCTCTCGTCCTCATACATGCGTCGGTAGCCCTCGCCAATTTCCGGATCTCCGAGCGTGAACTCGTCGGCGAGGCGCATCCAGCGCGCGACCAGCGCCCGCCCTTCGGCGCTGTCTGGCGAAACCTCGCGATCGAGCGCGCTTTGAAGATCGGAATACAAAACCTTCCATCCCGCCCCGATCTCTGCCATTTGTTCCAGCGTCAGGGATGCACGGCGCTTGCGAAGCGCCTCAACACCCTTCGCGCTGTAGTACTTCTCCGTCCAGTCTGTGGCTTCTTGCATTTGTATCTCCTTCAGGATGCTCTGGTAGAGGAGCCATTCGGGTTCGGCGGGGTCTTGTGCGCGCCGTTGGGCATGTTCAATGGCCCGGAGGACGCGATGCAGACCGTCGCGCCGCTCAACGAGCACCGCCCGCTGCCGCGCGAGTGTGACCGTCAGCGGTTCAGCGCCATCGCCAACTGGAGTGTTCAGGAGGGCGGCGATCTCGTGCAAAGAGAGCCCCAGATACCGAAGCACGCGAATCCGCTCGAGGCGGCCGAGATCCTCGTGGCAGTAGAGACGATATCCTCGCTCAGAACGATACGCCGGCGACAGCAGTTTGAGCCGGTCGTAGTGATGCAATGCCCGTACAGTGACGCCGGCGAGTTTTGCGAACTCCTGGATGCGGAACGTGCTCATGGCTCTTAACCTCAAACATCTTTCGCCCTGACGTAAGGGTAGAGTCAAGCGCCTTTCGAAAAAAGGTGAACAATGAATGGCGGTTCCGAGCGAATCGTGGAAAATGGGGACATTGGCAACAATTTGTCCTCAAAGCGACGGTGGCCGGTGATACAACCCCTGTGCACAAAATGCCTAAGCTAGTCTGGACACATGGGACTCGATGCAGTCGAGATCGTACTTCGCGCAGAAGAGCTTTTCGACATTGAGATCAGCGATGAGGAATCATCGAGGGTTGAGACAGTAGGACAGTTTTACGAGTTGATCTGTTCCAAGTTGAATGTTCCTCCGCTGCTATCTCCCGTCACTTCCGAAGTGCTCCCGGTGATCACCGAGAACCAGAAGGTGTTCCTGTTTCTGAGCCGTCCTAAGCATCTGCCAACCCCTACTGACGTACTGCCGTGGTCGCCTCAAAGCGTTTGGGATTGCGTGGTGACCATATTCGTAGACCAGCAGGGACTGAGACCCGAAGAAGTGACGCATAGCGCGAGAATTGCCAAGGACCTTGGCGTCGATTGAATTGGAGCCGACTTAGCCCAGAGTCGTGTCGACACTGACAAACAAAATGGCCTCAATTCGACAGTCGCCGGTCACACAGGAGCCACCACCTAGAAGCGTTGTGCTTCGAATTTCCGATGCTATGCGCTACTGACAAACTGTTTCCCTGAGAGAACGGCATCGACAGCCAGCAGCAGATCGGGTTCCGCCATTGTTTTCAAGACGTAACCCACTGCCCCGACTTTCAGAGCTTGTTGGACGAGATTGGCATCGGCCTCTAAGCTTACAAAGATGATCCTTGTTTCCGATGCATGTCCGAGGATTTGCCGTGCAGCCTCGATGCCGTCCATTGTCGGCAGGTGGATGTCGAGCAGGATCAGATCAGGTTTTAGCTCCTTAGCCTTCTGAACGGCTTCGAGTCCATCGGACACCTCGCAAACAACCCGCAGATCGCGCCGTTGATCCAGCTTCGAGCAGATGAATCTGCGAAAGGACGGGAAGTCCTCGACAACCATTACCCGGATCGGTGACGCTGTCTGCAATGACTCTCCGCTCCAGTATGTTCACCATCTAGCGGGAATTTGCACTTGGACGATTGGCTGCTCTTCGCAGCAGGGTGGTCAGTGATCATTATGAACCTACACAGAGGGCATCGTCGTTAGAGTGTGGTGGCCAATCCGGACATAATCCAGTTTTTGAGCAATGTCCGGCTTGTCACTCGTCCGCAATCTACTATTTGGATTGCTTTACGTCCCCAATTCCGAACATGAAGGCGTCCAATGATTCCACTGGGCTAAAGCCGAACTCGCCATCGCCTAAAGTCCCCAGGGGTGTAAGCGTGAAACAGCCGCCTTCTGCGGCTTGAATCGCCACTGGGATCTCTGAATCTGAAATCACTGTCTTGCTGCCTCCGATCAACATATTCGTCTTTGCGATGAGGAGCGTCCGCTCATGATTTTCCGACTTAAATCTGAACAATTTGAACCGACTCGGATCTACGCCGCACACTCGGAATTTCAGAGGATGATCTTCTAGGAGACGAAATGCGGCGTGCTCTCCCTTGACCCTTGCTGAGTATTTGCTCCGTCCACTCTGCGTGACTGTTTCCTTGCCCAAAGCCTTGAAGCTATCGTGGTCGGCGTAATAAATGATGCCGATTTCATGACTAGTATCCGCAGCTTGCGCCCATACTGGAGTAGCCACTGCTGAGATCAAGAACGCTGCGACGCACACTACTGACTTCGATCTGATGATCATTGATGACCCTCGATAGGTAGAGCTCAGCTTACACCGTTCGGATCGAGTCGTCGGCGACTGGAAAATTGACCGATTTTGGTCCAAAAACCTTCAAGGTCAGAGTTGCCGGTGACTCGATCCCAAAAGACCCAACCGATAGGACAATCTCAGAACTGTCACATAAAGTCGTTTCCCGTGCGTTCGATCGGTGCAGAATTCTCGCATGAAAGAACGAGCGCGTAGCGCGGTTCACTTCAGCGAACGAGAAGTCCTAATTCAACGTTGGAGAAGACTGCGGTGTGTCCTAGGTTTCCTCCTAAGCTCCGCGCTGCTCTTCACGGAGATCGGTTGCCTTCCGTATCGCAAAGGGAGCTTCAGGGGACCAGCCACGGTGAGCGATACCGGAGTGTTCTCGTACTACAGGCATCACTTCCGTTTTTCGCCTAACTTGCCCCTGGACAAAGCGGGTAAGCAGACCTACACCTTTCAAGGTCTGCCCAAAGATGCAATGACTGTTTTGTTCGAATTAGAGCCGTTCGACTTCCATGAACTTGAACGCTTGAAATCACTCAACACCATTCTCACGGTAGAGCTTCTAGACAATCGTGGAAATCTCGTGTGCTCCGGTTCCGGCAGCCTGTCAGAGTCTCTTCGAGGCATGGCAGATAAGAATCACGACCATTGGGTACTCGCTAACGGAGGAGGAAACGCGGAATTCTGGCGATATGCCTGCACAAGCATCAAATTCCAGAGAGACAGAACATTCACGCTGATCCTAAGGCTCGACAACATCGATCCGCGAACTCCTCCAGGTCTCTCCATCACCCCGTGGATTCATGGCGGGGGAATTGAGCTGCCATAGTCCGATGCGCACAGCATAGCACTACGAAATCATGGTAGCGGGCGGATCGTCGGCGATGGAGAAACTGACAATTTCTTGCTCTCAAGTTCCCGATGGCCGGTGACTCGACCGCAACTCAAGGAAACTCCTTCGCGTCGCTGTTTAGCGCTTGAGGATTGTTAGCGTGGATGGGCTCGACTGAGTGGAGAGTTCGGGAACGGTCACCATCACTCCAGACAGGTCGGCATCCACGTGAATCGGCAACTCAGTTCCCCCGTAGTAGCGCCGCGGGTGAACTTCGGTCCTTGTTTGCGGAGTACTATTCGGCGGATTTGGAATCTCCACATAGTCGTTGTCTGCCGCATAATTGACACGAAGAATGTAATTCCCTTCGGAAATAAGGTTGAAGGTAAAGTCTTCATCGCCTTTTTCTACGGATGTTGACGCTGCCACGGACTTGTCGTCTGCGTACAGCAGCGAGAGCGTGCCCCCGTTCACAACATGGCCATCGTGCGCGGCAACGATCTCACCCCGGACTGTGTGGAATTTGCTCGCTGGTATTTCGATGTCTTCGCCACGGCGTTCCTCACCCGAACCGACCACAAATGGAGCGGCTTCTTGGCGCCGTAGTTTTCCGCCCGAGTAGATAGGTATCGGTGCGTATCCGCTACTCGAGCCACCACTGCTATTGCCATCGGATCTATAGCTGAATCTTCTGAGATTCAATTGCACTTCCACGACGTATTCACGCGCTGGCAGACCGCTTATCCGATACGCCCCTTTGTCGTCGGTCGTAACCGAAGGAATTGACCTGTCAAATGGAGTGAAAGGGAAAGGAATCCATTGATCCTTGTTCCGAATCAGCGCCTGGACAGACAGGCCGCTGGCGGGACTTCCATCGTCGTAGAGTACGGTTCCACTGATCGCTGCGCCGCGTTCGAGCGTCATGTTCACCGATACAGATGTGTTCGCCTTCACTGTGACGCGCGGCAGAGAATTCGCGATCTGCTCTTTGAGAGCCTCTTGTGACTTTGAGTCGTCGCCGAGATGAGCTGAAAAGAAAGAGAGCGGCGACAAATACCCCGGTGCCGAAGCGATCACGTAGTAGGTACCTGGAGACACGTGCGGGATTGAAAAACTGCCATCCAACTGTGTCTGCACGCCTTCCGCATGGGTTGTCACCTGAGCGGAACTATCCGGTCGGTAATTGTCCACGGCGTCCGCCGGTTGCAGCACCACCATGGCCATGCGAGCTGGAGCATTCGTGTCAGCGCAATAAATATGCCCGGAGACGCTGCTCGTCGCAATTCCTTCATCCGTTGGTGATGATTGCGACAGAACTGGTACTACACATCCCAGAACACAAATGGAGCACAAGACTCTGCGTCGCATGGCGCCTCCGCACGACAACTGCTTATGAATACGAAGCAATTCTACCCTTGACCGCCGGTCGCGGTTGGATTGTGGGCGACGGGAAAACTGACAACTTTTTGATCTCAAGGTCAGCATAGCCGGTGACTCGGGCCAGTGCCGCAGTTTGGAGATAATCGGCACAACAATGAGATCCCCTTTTCATCAAGGACCCGCGCTAGTCATGTATCGTTGAAGGCAATTCCATGGGACAGAAATACTGTGCTGCGTTCGTCGTTCTAGCTTTCAACAGTTGTCTTCTCTATGCCAGCGGTGACTTCTCCTGCGGACCTCCGCGCGGGAATGTGTTTATCCACGCCTATTCCACTTGCAATAGTGTTCCGTTCCTCAGTCCTGGAAATGATAGCCGGCTCAATCTTCAGCTATTGCTGATCGATGCTGGCAGACTGACCGGAACCTTGGCCATTCCGCCTGAGTTTCCAATCGCTCCGGATCTCGCTCTTCTGCGTGTGCCATTCGACTTTGGCGACTGGCATGCCAGCGAGATCGGCGGTAATGCCGCACACATCAGTACACCGAGCGACGCTGCAGATGCCAACCGCTATGCCGAGGGTGAAGGAAGCCGGTGCAGCAATTCAAGACAAGCTGTGGAGGTATTCAGCAAAGCAGTGAATGCTGCCGCGCTCCCAGCCGGCGAAGCCTCGATCCTGATCACTACACGCACTAGCTTGGTGGCTGACTGTAATACGACTACTTCGATGAACAATTGGAATTCGCCGGAGGGGATCCATTCCGCCATGGGGCGGCAGTTTGCCCTCTACGTTGCGGGCGCCAACGCCTTCTATAGTGGAGATTTTCAATCTGCCCTGAAGGACTTCAAAAGCCTTGAAAGCAGCGCCAATCCCTGGTTGAAAGAGACGTCTCGTTACATGGTTGGACGGATCTTGCTCAACAGCGCACAAAGCGGAGCTTTCGGCGAATGGGGAGACCTTCAACTGAAGAAGGTGGCGAAAGACGATCTGAAGGGAGCCGAGAGCGCGTTCAACTCCTACCTAGACGATTTCCCCCTCGGGATTTATGCGGCCTCCGCACGCGGTTTGTTGCGGAGAGTCTACTGGCTCGATGGCGATCAGACCCGGCTCGCAGAAGCGTATGACAAGGCGTTTGCGGAAACGGAAAAGGGCAATGCTACTGCTTCGGAACTGGTTCAGGAAGCCGACAGCAAGTTATTGGGAACGGTCCAGATTGATCGCATCCAGTCGCCTCAATTCCTTTTGATCATTGACCTCATGCGCATGAGATCAGGCGGCGATGACTCTGGCCACGGTGGGGCACTACCAGCATTCACGCTGAAAGACCTTGAGGCGCAAAAGGACCGCTTTGTTCGTAATGTTGCGCTTTATAGCTACCTGCTCGCAGTGTTCCACATTTACGTGGATGACAAGCCGGAAGAGGCTCTAGCGCTGCTGCCCGAATTACCAAATCGGAAGTTGAACTATTTCGCCTTCAGTCAGCAGAGTCTTCGTGTCCTAGCGTTTGGCGCCACAAGGCGTTTTGATCAGGAGCAAAAGCTTTTGCTCAACATGTTGCCCATTTCCACGCTGCCATTGCAGTCTGAGCAGATACAACTGGCTCTGGCAAACCTCGAGCAACATGCCGGACACGTTGAGCGAGTATTTGCGGCTGACTCTCCGATCCAAGACAAAGCGATTCGAACGATTCTTACCGAGTATTCTGCCAGCCCCGCGATGTTGCGTCAGCGGATCAAAGATCCAAAGGAAGATCCTGAAGTTGTGAATGCGGCAATCTATACGCTGCTGTTCAAGGAGCTCACCGGCGGCAAGTACACGGAGTTTCAAACGGATCTGGCACTGATGCCCGCTCATCCTTCGGTAATCTTGGCTGCCTTTTCTGCCTCGGCCCAAGACAAAACTCCTGACTACCACTGCCCTTCATTGAGAGAAGTCGCAGCAGCTTTAGAGCACAACAGGAAAAACGCCCGAAGCCTCAATTGCGTGGGCGAAATGGTCAGGATCCAAGGTATTCATTATGGTCAGGATGCGGCGCCGCCTCAGACTGATCTCGGAGGTGGGAACTCGCTTTTCCCTGTAACGAACTACTCGCGAATGGACGGCTATTTGGAGGTGATTGCCGATCATAGCGCGGAGAGCGATGCGAGAGCCTACGCGTTCTTTCGAGCCATTCGCTGTTTTGCACCGTCCGGCTCTAACGACTGCGGCAAGCAGGACATTCCGCTCAGCACACGTAAGCGATGGTTTCAGATGCTACATCAGGAATATCCCAACAGTGTCTGGGCGCAGTCGCTCAAGTATTACTGGTGAGCACGATGAGACGATTTGTCTTGGGATGTTTCAGCGCGATGTTGCTGGCCCATCCGCTCGCCGCTGGCACCGTGGATGCTTCCAAATACGACGCATTCTGGTTATGGAGTGGCGTTGCGCCACAGCCAGTGTTGGCGCGAGCGCGGACCGTCTATGTCCTGCAGGGCCAAATCGAAGCTCAACGCGGGGATGAGTCTCGGGTGCATTTCACTGCTCAAAGAGGGGCAATACCAAACCTGCTGACGACCGAAATCTGGCTCGCTTATCGCGCCCATACCTTGCACTGGGCGCCACGCGACTACGAGATTCTGCTTGCTCAGCTTGAGCGCTGGCGGCATGCCGGAAACAGGGTCGTAGGCGTGCAAATCGATTTCGACGCACACACACTTCACTTGCAGGAATACCTGGAGTTTCTAAAGCAGTTGCGCCTACGTCTGCCTCCTGACTACCGCCTCGGCATAACGGGCCTCATGGACTGGAGCAGCCGCGTTGATCCCGACGAGGTGAACCAACTCCGTGGAATCGTGGATGAGATCGTAGTGCAAACGTACCAGGGACGACATACAATCGAGAACTACGCCGCCTATTTGCCACGGGTCTCCCGCCTGAACATCCCATTCAAACTCGGCCTGATTCAGGGGGGTGATTGGAACGCACCAGATTATCTGGTGAAGAGTCCATGGTTCCGCGGATACGTCGTGTTTCTGCAAAACTCGAAACATTCTCAGTAGTCAGCCAAAACCACCGGGTGGGGAAGCTGGCAATTTGTTGGCCTCAAAGCGATGGTTGACGGTCACCGTCTCGGAATCACTCATCCGCCTCACTTACGAAGATCGGCTTGCAGTTCTCTGGGTCAAAAACGGACTTTCGTATATCGTCCTGCTCTTCTGGCTCGAGAGCGCGAAATGCAGAAATGAAACCTGCAGGATTTGCCTTGCAGACGTTTCGCTCGTAGCCGGTGTAGTCAGAATGAATGTCGTTTATCGCTAATCGACCATAGCGAATATAGGCGGGGAGAAACTCGGGCCAACGCTGAACAGCGACACTCAGCAGCCTCGGCCATGCACTGTAAATACGGTCGAGACGCTCCATCTGAATGTCTGATGTGGTTGCACCTTCATGCCAATCTGGGAGCGTGAACAATAACATGACTTCGTGCTCTGTGGTCGGCATGTTCTCTAGCAGACCCTTGGAGGCTTCGCGGTTGGACGGCTGCAGCCGAAGCCATTGCGCAAAGAGCACAGTTCGCTCAGTTCTCTGCTGAGCGTCGGGCTGGATTGCAATTACGCATCGAGCTGATTGACACGCTGCGATTCTGTTCAGGAGTTTGTAGTCCGGCTGATCGGTTGCAGCGGGCATTGCAGTGCACCCTCCGGCAAGCAGGATCACGATTGTACCGAGCGAACGTACAAGACTCATGTGTGTGACATTATCGCTCTTTCGTGCCGCTGAAATGTGTGACGCGCTCGAGTTGTCGGCGATGGGGACATAGAGGTTGACCTCAAAGCGAGGCCGGTGATACGCCCCAAGTGCTGAATCCGCGGAGCGCCTCGCAGGGGAGCAGAATGATTATGTCTCGGTGTAGAATCTTGGACACCACCCAGCCCCGCTCCTTCTCCACCTCCCCAACTGAGGAGATACCCCATGCGAGTGCTCGCCCTTTGCCTTATCGCACCTCTGGCCGCCTCAGCGGCAGCGCAAACCCCGAGACCCGCGTCCCGGCCAGCCCCCAGATCGGCCGCCACTTCGGCCACAGCGCCAGTCTCTGGCAACCCATCTTCCGCCGGTGCTGCCCACTTCACCGCCGCCGGACTCAACAACGAGGACGACCTCGTCCGCATCTACTCCGGCGACTTCCAGTCGATTCACCTCGACCGAGACGGCAGTGAGTTTATGCTCATCATCTCCGGCTACATGGAGGACTTCGGCAACGAGTGCAAGCAGTTCCTGCCGCCCAACAAGGTCGAGATCACGGTACAGGTCTGCAACGACGCCCCCGCCCCTTACGTCTACTCCCCAGATGGCGTGCACGACTCCTACGGCAACCTCCTCCCGCAAAACACAGGCTGCACCTCATGGCGCACCGAGGGGACAGGGGTGTATGCCGATCCGCACCTCTACGACGCAGTAAAAAGCGTTAGCGCGAAATCGCAGGTGAATCTCGTCAAAAACATGTTCGGTATATCGACTGGTAAAAGCGGTCGCGCAGCCAATCCCTTGAACATCGGCCAGCAGATCACTGATCAACTCACCTCGGTTGTAGGCGAGACAAAGGCTCTCATCAGCGCGAATGGCTGCGGCAGCCCTGGCCTTAAGAACTTCCAGTCCAACCTCGTCCGATTCGCCAACGGCGAAGCTCCCGTGAAGTACGCGGGGGCGGTCGTCACAGCCCCCGTCGCTGTCCTGCCTGGAATCAGAGATGCAGATTTCACTCGCCTCCTCAATGACCTCGTCCTCGACAACTCTCGCGGATGGATGATGAATCGCTACCAGCCCGGCAGCATATCCGATCCCATCGTCTCCCATGATCCCGCCGGCTCGCCGACCCGCATCATGGCTCGCTATACCTTCTCCGGCCCAAACGGCAGGCAAACCGGACGGCTCAATGTGTCCTTCAAAGATGGAGTGCCCGACTGCCTCTACTTCTCAGACGCGCCGGATAGCTGCCGCTTACCCAGCCAGCGCATCATCTCTGCCTACGAGAAGAACGCTTACGCTAGGTACACCGCCGCACAGGTGCGCCAGAATCCCTTCGCAGACGGCTGTAATGCCTTTATGAAGGCCCCGAGGACCTCCAGGTACGCCCCGTCCGATCCCGAGGGCTACTGTCAATGCCTCAGTGCCGGATATGAAAAGGTGATGACCCCAGCAGAAGAAATCTTCTACGGCCAGAACTTTGAAGCCAAATTCTGGCGTGGCATCGCGCAGCCGAGATCGGACGATCCTGCATGGCCCCGCCTGAATCCAGTAGCTGTAAGTTGCATGCAATAGCCTGAAGCTGCTGAAACCTGCAAGTTAACGACAAGCCCGTTTTCCCGTTCTCTATCCGGGGTTCAGAGGGTCGTGACCTTCAAACTCCTCGGTCGGCATCAACAGGTTTGGCAAGATTTTGGCCTCAATGTCTGTATGACCGGTGACTGGCTCACATGCCAGTCGAAGTTCAGGCTCGCGTGACGGTCATCAGCAACAAAGTTAGCGCGCAGTACCGGGAACAATCGAACAATCAGAGTTCTTTCTGGTATGCCGACATACGTCTCGGACTTGAAAACTAGGGTCGGAACCGATCGGTGAGTGCGCCGGCCTTTAACGGATCTTCGAGAGGCGACGAGGCGTCGCGATGCCTTTACCAACGCTGATCGAGTTCCGCATTCAATCAGTTCCTGGACCTGAATGCCGGAACCTTCCCAAACTCGTCGCGGATTCCTCAGGCGGGCAAGGTGGCCGCCTGCGCTTCAGGATCGAGAATCGCGGCCGATCCTGCCGGGGCTTGGCGCGTAACGGTCAGCACAGTAATGTCATCCTCCTGGCCGAAGCGTTGCGCGGCAGCGGCAATCTGCTCCGCCGATTCTGTACTGATAGCCGCGGTTCGCTCGAAACCAAAGAGTTCGCCACTCTTGTCACGAGCCTCAAGGACCCCGTCGGTAATCAGCGTAAGCTGTGCGCCTTCTCCCAGCCGGGAAGATGTTTCCGCGTATCGAATGTCCGCCACAATCCCCAGAGGGAGACCGGTGTTACCCGCAATCTCGTCGCCATCCATATACGGCATCTGGTGACCGGCACTGGCGATCGTCAGAGCACCGTCAGGGCGAGCGCACAGTACCAGGCAGGTTGTAAACCCGCCCTTGGTGCGGCCTATCATGCGCTGGTTCATGGCGGAGAGAATTTCGCCCGGGCTCTCTGAGTAGTGAACCAGAGTGCGCAGCGTTCCCACCAGCAGCGAGACGGTCATCGCTGCAGGCATGCCCTTGCCGCTTACGTCACCGATTGCAGCCAGCACGCCGCCGCCGGAAATGGGAATCACCTGGAAGAAGTCGCCGCCGACTTCGCTGGCGGGATGGTACACGCTCTGGATTTTGAAGCCGGGTATATCAGGAATCTCATCGGGCACCAGGACGCTTTGGACTGAGCGGGCCGCCTGGAGTTCGCTGCGGAAACGCTCTTCCTCGCGCCGGGAGTGGACAAAGCGAAGCAGCAAAATGGCAAGGAGTGCCAGCATCTCAAGCATGCTGGTCAGATCGGTAAGTGCAACGGGAAACGGCCAGGTGGTTACGTCGTTGATCCACCGGACAAAGGGCCGCGCCCACGATTGGCCGAACACCAGGGCTGCGAAGGCCAGGTTTTTTACGATGCTGCTGAGGTAAAACAAGGCGACCGGCACGAAGATCAATTGGGAATCGCGGTTTGCGGCGCGGGCGCTTCGAGCGAGCACGATGAGCACAACGGCATAGAAGACGAAGGTGAGACATGTAGAGATGCTGTTCGAGATCGTGGGGCTGATCCAAGCGAAGTCGGTGGGCGCCGCGAGCACCATCTGCAGGACCATGGCTGCGACGGCGAGCCAATACAGCCTGCGTCTGCGCGATCCGGACACAATCATCACGAATTGGAAGAACGCAAGGCTGGCTGCGTAGTAGAGCACGTCGCGGACGCTGTTCCAAAAGATCGATACGGGGAAATGATGGGTCCAATCACCCAGCAGGGAGTCGAGGGCTGCCATGAGGTTGGCGAGTCCGAACCAGAAGTACTCGGTTTCGCGCCGGCGCATGCCAAACATCAGCAGGCAGCCGGCGCCGACAAGGAGAAAGACAACGAGCTGAAGGTTCTCTGCCGAGTCCTGCCAGTCCTCGTGCTCCGAGCGGGACCGCAGCCATTCATTGACCAGGCCTGCATCGCCCACCCGCAACGGCTCGTAGATCCCGCCGCCGTAGAACTTTGCCCAGGCGGGCCAATGCCAGACGCGGATGGCAATAACGATGGTCTGCGGCTGCCCCTCGGCTAGGCGAGGCAAAGGGAATACCTGGGGCTGGGACTGGACGACGCGCGGATGGGGGGGATTCCGCCCATCCGCCCAATGAGCTCTCCATTCGCATACACCTCATAAGAGGTGAGGAGAAACGGGACGGCGAGCGCGAGCTGCGGATGCTGGGCGGGTACCTGGATTCTGAATCGGTACCACGCCATGCCGCTGACTCCTGGATAGCCCTGCCGCGCCCAGTCGCGGTCGCCACGAATGAGTTGCCATTCGGAGTCGTCGAAACCGGTACTAGCCCAGCCCAGCCTTCCATCGGAATCGTCCCCCACATGAAAGCGCAACGCTCCATTGAGTTCGGCTATCGGCACGCGGTCCCGGTCGAGATCGAAGACTTGGGCCAACGCCGGTGCCGACGCGCCAATGACGAGCAGAACTGCAAGCAGGTGGAAGCGGATGCGCGCGAGCATAATGTCTCATCGGTATCATGCGTGCACACTCGGGCGCAATAACAATGAAGGATCGGTGGTACTAGGTCTCTGACCGCGTGATTTTGTTTCTGTTATATCCGAACTTCTTACGAGCCTTCCTGCGCGTGAACTGCCAGTTGATGGTGACTTGGTTGCGGTTCATTTTCCGGTTCCATGCCCTTGCTTCGCACTGGAGTTGATCGAGGGACGGGATTCTCCGCTGGCCCAGGCATTGACGGGAGAACAGGCTGATCTCGATTTCCGCCTGGTTCAGCCAACTGCCGTGTTTCGGGGTATAGTGCACCGTGAAACGTTCCCACAACAGGCCGCCGATTTTTTCGCCGAACCGTTCCACCAGCGCTTTCCGATTGTGTGAACTCAGATTGTCCATCACCAGATGGATGGTGTCTGCCTCCGGATAGCTGGCCACGATCTCCACCAGGTAATCGGCGAACTGCGACGAGGATCGGTTCGAAGTTGGTTTGGTGAAGTGCCGCCCGGCCTTGGGCTGGACACCGCAGAAAACGTTGGCCGTCCCGCGCCTCTCGTACTCCGAATCACGCCGTGCAATCCGTCCCGGTCGCATCGGCCGCGGCGGCCGGACATCGGCGTGCAGCACCACAGGCTTCTCATCCACGCAGACTACGGGCTCCCTTTCCGACAACGGCTTTTCGTATATCGTAAGCACGTCCTCCATGCGGGCGATGTACTCCTCATTCAGTTCCGCGATGCACCACATTTTTTTCCCGCCACGGCTTCAGTTCGTGGCTCTGAAGCAGGATGCGGATTGTCTCCCGGCCCACTTGCGGCGCCAGCTTCCGCTTGACCGCCTCGGTCAGCGATCAGCCGCACGCTCCACCGTGCCCAGCCCCGTGGCGGCGGACCGCACACCATGGCGATGATCCGCTGGCTCTGGCCTATGTCCAGCGCTCGATGTTTGCCGGGCCTCGACTTTTCGTACAGTGCCGATTCCAGCCCTTCCTCCTCATAGCGCCGGCCAATAGCTCGCACCGTTTTCGAAGCCACGCCCAGATTGGCCGCCACCTGCGCCGCCTTCTGCCCATGGTCGAGTTGACGCAGAATCGAAGCACGCCGCAACACGCGCGCCGATTCCCGTCCCTTCGTCAGCATCTCCGCAACCTGCTGCCGATCCTTCCTTTTCAACTGAACATGCACACGATGGTAGCTTTGCATGTCCCTACTATGAGGCCGTTCTTGTCGATAGAGGAGTCACTGCAAAGGTACATCTTTATACGGTCACAGACCTAGTACCGCTCGGACCCATCTATCATGGGACCTCTTTGCAGGTTGCGTATGGACGACTTCATGGGATTCATCCTTGAGCTGCTCATTGAAGCTATCCTCGAGATTGGCATCAGCGCGATTGTCGCTGGCGTGTACCGCTCTTTGCGTCGCTTCAGGATCACAGCGCGGCGTGGAAACCCTGTTGGTGCGGCATTATTCCTTGTCGTCGTAGGACTCGCTTTGAGCTTCCTGAGCGTCCTCCTCTTTCCTCACCCCTTGGTGCATCCATCCAGGCTGCATGGGATCAGCTTGCTGATCAGCCCACTACTTGCCGGACTGGCGATGGCAACGGTCGGACGCGGAGTACAACGGCGGGGACACGCTCCAGTTCGGATAGAGAGCTTCGGGTATGGGTTCGCCTTTGCATTTGCGTTAGCGTTGATCCGCTTCTTAATCGTTCGTTAGCGATCTTCAGTCGCAACGTCTCGTAGCGACTGTATGGCCGCCGAGTGGAAACAGCCGAAATTTGGTCAGACGAAGAGTTGCCGGACACTCCCGTAAAATGAGTTGGTCCTCAGGTGCTCACAGTTCAGCCGGTAGTGATCGAGGTCGGCCTTTCCGGTGTTCCGAATTGACGGCGAACAGCGATGACATGGGAAGCGAAGATTTTCCGATGATGAGTTTTTGTCCAGTCTCGTCGGAACTCAATCCCCATGTTCCACGAGTGTTGGTCCCTGACAGGGAAAGCTGGCCTAGAGGCTCGTCCGCGTCACCAAGGACGTAGCTTCCGTCGAAATTGAGCACAAAGCACACTGTGCCTTGCGGCTTGTTGCCGGAGTGGTATTCGTAACGACCAGCTAAGGCGTCGCGGCTGATCAACTGACTATGGCATCCAAGTAGGATTGCTGAAGCGAACACAGCTGCCAGCAAAACCGGTTGTCGTCGTTGAACATTCATCACCTGCCTCAGCATAATCGAGGGTTGTTGGCGAGTGGGCTACAATTCCGTTACTGCTCAGTCACTGCCGGTGGTGGTTTGTCCAAGTGGGCACGGCAAGAAAATTATTTAGGGGCTTCTGGCGGGGTCCACCGACCTTTGCCAAGCGAGAACAGAAGATAGTCAGTCGCTGCATCTGAGAGATTTGAGAACCGCCTGACACACTGAAGTCCGGCATCTCTCGGCACCCAGCCAACGCTGAATCCGCCCGCCTCCTCTTGTATGAAGGTGGAGGGACTGTATCTCTTGTCGTAGGACTCGTAGAGTAGGTCCTTCGCAATTTCGGGGAACTTTCGAAAGTGCGTTGCGATGTCCTTCGGTTGAAGGTCCGCGATAGCTAGAGCTGCGTCGATGCCAATGCGCTGTGCCCTGAATCCATCGGGAAAGCCGTCGATCACTGGTTTTCGTCTCCAGCCCCACATGCAACGATTATCCTCCGCCGGTCTTGGGCAAATGTCTGAGTTGCGGTCGAATTGTCGGTTTTTACCGGCCAATATCGCGTAGAGCGAGGGTAAGGGCATTCAGTAAGAAGGTATATTTTCTTTCAGATGAAGTTTTCTTCAGGAGGCGGGGCCCCGCTTCCTGCCCAGTATCTTGACGGATCGAAAGCAGGAAGCGAGACCCGTGTGAGGTACGATCCTCTTTGTCACGGTGTGCGTCCCGTTGGAACAGCTGTCTGCCCGCTGGGCCGACGACTGTGACCAGATCATCTTACGCCGATGTCCGTTCTGCGAAAAGGACTCGATTGTGGGCCACGGGCGGCGGCGGAAACAGGCGCACGACGAATATCACGACTGGATCGGAATCCGGCGCGGCGTCTGCTCTCAGTGCGGGATGACGTTCACCTTCCTGCCGCTGTTTTCACTTCCTTACACGCATTTCAGTTTGCTGGCCCGCGGTCAGGCGTTGCAGCGTCGCTTTGAGGAGCACTGTTCGTGGGAGAAGGCCTCGCCGAAGCTGAAGGATGCGGATCGGGTGCCGGATGCTTCTACGATGCGGCGCTGGTCAACCGGTCTGGATGGTTCTCAGCCGGCAGCTTCGTTTCTGCGTGAGGCTGTGGTTCGGATAGCGCGCTGGCTGAAGTGCGGCCGGCAGGCCGATGCGCGGATAGAGCCGCTGCCCTGGATGGTTCTGGCTTTGCAACGGATCTGGCCTCTGCGTCTTTAGAAAAAGTGCTTCGCCCACCATCCTTGCCTGGGAAGCGCAGAGGAGTCGACGCAGACTGGGTTGCGGAGACAAAACGCGCTGTGGGCGAAGGAGCCGGAACACCGCGGCGGCGATTGCCGCTGCTGGACTATCTCGAGCAGCACCAGTGGAAGGGCCGGCCTGCCGGCCGCTGGGAGTATGTCGGCCTCTGTCCGCTGCACGAAGAGAGTCAGCCGTCGTTCTATGTGAACACGCGCAAAAATGTTTTCTACTGCCATGGCTGCGGTCAGGGCGGAGACCTGATCCGTTTCGTGCAGTTGTCGCGGCGGCTTTCGTTTCCTCAGAGCCTGGCATGTCTGGATCAGCAGACCGACCAGCATGTAGATCGAAGCACACTACTCGAGCAGGCAGCAAGCTTCTATCAGCACGAACTGGATCTCTCGGCCGAGGCGATGAGTTATCTTCGCGCACGCGGAGTTCATGATCCGGCTCTGATCCGCGAGCTGGGCATCGGCTATGCCGCGGGAGGCAAGCTGCGCCGTTATCTAACGGCACAAGGTTGTTCGTTCGATCTGCTGCGTATAACCGGACTGATCAACGCGCAGGGCGCCGATGCTCTCTATCAGCGCATGGTGTTTCCGTTGCGGCAGGACGAGCACATGGTTAATCTCTACGGCCGCAGCATCGGCACTGGGTTCGCGCATCGTTTTCTGCCCGGCTCCAAGGGCGGACTGTATGCCTGGGAGAAGGTCCGGCACGCCGGGGAGATCATCCTTGTCGAAGGCCTGTTCGATTATGCGGTGTTGCGCCAGGCCGGTTTCGCGAACGTGACCTGTTCGCTGGGCACGCATCTGAATCCCGACCAGTTCGATCAACTGTGTGAAGGCCGGCGCAGCGTCTATGTGGTCTTCGATAGCGATCAGAACCAGAGCGGCCAGCGGGCAGCGCAACAGCTGATCGAGCGACTACAGACGCGTGATGTCTGCGCTTGCCACGTGTTGCTGCCGGCAGGACAGGATCCCAACTCGTTTTTCCTCTCAGGCGGCAATGCCCAACAGTTCCAGTCGCTTCTCAAGGACGCACAGCCATGAAGTTCCAGATCATCCATCTGAAGAACCGCCACGGAGCGCAGAGTCCGTTCCGGGTCGTCGAACAACGCAGCGGAAAGGAAGTCGCCTGGATCAATCACTTCCTCGACCGCGAGTATGTGCGCCGGGTGGCCGATACCAGTCTGCGCACGTATGCTTACAACCTGCTGCACTTCCTGCGCTGGTGGCACCAGGAACATCGCACTGCGGAACTGGACCGCAAGCATCTGAGCGCATCGACGCTGCTCGATTATCTGCGTTTCCAGTCCGGTCTTGAACCGCGCCCCGCGGCCTCGACCATCAATGACCGCGTAGCCGATGCCGACCGCGCCATCCGCAATGAGTTCCCTGACGCTCCCTCTCAGGTGGCGCATGGCTATCATCAGGCCTTCCTGCACCGCAAGCCGATGGGACTGAGCCGTCCTGCGTTGGCCATCAGCAGGCTGCGTGTCCGGGAAGCGAAGCTCAACATCGTGCCCCTGTCGGTCAACGAAGTGGCGCGCTTCTGGAAGAGCTTCCGCAACGCGCGCGATCTGGCCATCGTAGGTCTGATGCTGATGCAAGGACTTCGCTCGGCCGAAGTGATCGCCCTGAACTGCGACGACGTGCTGCTGTCCGAAGCCCAGCTTCGTGTGCGCGGCAAGGGCAACAAGCTGCGACTTCTTCCCCTGGCTCCGGAAACCACCGAACTGCTGGACCACTATCTGCGTCTCGAACGGCCTGATCCCTGCGCGGCGGCGCTGTTCGTAGTTCTTAAAGGGCCGGCGCGCGGACAGCGCATGACTCCGGCTGGACTGCGGTCCCTGTTCCGTCATCATCGCCGCACTACCGGCGTCGAAATAGCCAACCCCCATCGCTTCCGGCACACCTTCGCCTGTGACATGGTGCGTGCCGGCATGAGCCTGCCCGCACTGATGCAACTGATGGGACATGCCGACATCGAAACTACCTTGCGCTACGTCCACGTCACTCCGCAGGACGTCTACCTCGAGTACACCCGCGCGGTTGCCAAATGCGTCCGGCCTCTGAAGGGAAATGGTTCGTGATGCGCCGCCAGCCGCCGCTGCGCCATCCTCTGGCCACCGACTTCCAGCGCGCTGTGGACTCCTTCTGCGCTGCACTTAAATATGACACCACCCGTCACTACCGCGGCACAGTGCGCAACTTCCTCACCTATCTCGGGGCTCATCATCCCCAGGTCAAGAACCTCGATCAGCTGAGCCGCGATCCCCACATCCTCGGCTGGATGGCACACCTGCGCGCAAGGACTCCACCTCTGGCTACAGCTTCCTATATCAATCGGCTCATCGCGCTGCGTTCAGTCCTATATGAACTGGCCAGAACCCATCAGAAACCAGAGATGGCGCACATGCTTCGCCGGGAGGATCTTCCCCGCGCTCCGCAGAGAATGCCAAGACCGCTCACCGACGAGCAGGATCAGCGCCTGCAGGAGGAGTTCCGCCGCCGCAATGATCTCGGCGCAAATGTCTTCCTCCTGCTCCGTCACACCGGTATGCGCATCGGCGAAGGTATCGACTTAGCTTATGACTGTCTGCGCTCTACCGGCCCCAATCAGTGGGCCATCCACGTTCCTCTGGGAAAACTCCAGACCGAACGCATGGTCCCCGTCGACGCCTTCGTCTGTGAACTGGTGCAGCGCCTGCGCTTCTTCCGCTCGCTCGACCCGCTGCCACCCGACAAATGGCTCCTGGCAAGACCCGGATCCAAGGTCGCCCTGGTTCGTCAGTTCCGCGACTACCTCCATCGGGTCTGCCACTCACTCGATCTGCCCACCAATATCGTCCCCCACCAGACTCGCCACACCTATGCAACACAGATGCTGCGCGCCGGCATCAGCTTCCCCGTCCTGATGAAACTGCTCGGACACTCCGATCCGGGAATGACCATGCGCTACATCGATGTGGCCCTCACCGATCTTCAACGCGAGTTCCATCTCGCCCGTGAACACCCAAGGCATCTGCCTCCCCAACCCAAAACCTCTCCCCTCGCCAAGACCGGCCTGGACGCCGTGCGCGAGGCACTCATCGCTGCTCAGCATGTCATGGAGATGTTCCGCCGCTCACTCCCCGACGGCGCTTCCAAGAACCAACTCGACCGACTCTCAAATCGCCTCACTAAGATCCTCACCAAAATAAAAACCTTCAAAATCTCCTGAATCAAAGTGGGCAGCGATTGGCCGGTTAAGTCGCCAATTGGGAACTTTGACAGATTTTCGCCTTTTTCGAGATTATGCCGGAGTAGCCGGTCGCTTCCCCGGACCCCAATCCAGGCTCAAAGAGGAATAGGATCAGCATTCGCCAAAGAACCGCGATCGCACTTGCGCGTTCAAAGGCAAGTCAGGGCCGCTGAGAATGTGATCGGGAACGCGCGTGGGGTCCTCGGCAATCATAGGCATTATCTTCGCCCGCAATCCTGTTGATTCTGGTGAAGGATCTTGAAAGAGGGTGCGCATCCATCCTTCAACTTCGTGGCAGGCATGAAAACTCAGCCGATGCAGTTCAGCGTAGTGGCGTCCAGCAACGTTCCATTCGGAGTTGCTAGTAAGTTCGTCGCGAAGCACTCGGGCCGCACGCAGAGCGAACGAAAGGCCCTGGCCAAAGGTTGGATCCGTGGTGGCCGCGGCGTCGCCAACCAGCGCAACACCATCCCGATAAGGCTCTTCTACCCAGGTTTCGCTCACATCAAAACTTGCCAGTGGTCCGACACTTTTCGCGTCGGCGCAAAGATCCGCTATCGGTGGATAGCCTCTCGCGGCCTCTCGAATGAATAGATCGAGCATGGATTCACCCTGTATGCGGGTACCCATCGTCTTCGGATAAGTTAGGTAGGCCCGGAACTGGTCGCCCGCCTGAGGAATCAAGCCGGTCCATGTGCCGAACTCAGGGTTGAAGATCGCGTGCATGATATCTGTGGATGCATGCACATTGGTCAGCAAGACACCGGCCATTAAGTAGGCATTGCTTTGCTCGCTGACCGAGAAGCCAGCCTGTTTTCGCAGCGCAGAACCACGGCCATCAGCAACAATTACAAAACGGGCCGAGATCCGCCCAACACCGCCGCTCCCATTCACAAGCACAGCGGGTTCCGTGCCTTCTTGGACGTGCTGAACACTCACGCCGCGGCGAACTTCCACGCCTGCGTCTTCTGCGGCTGCGAGCAACGTCTCTTGCATAGATTGATGTGGAAATGAAAGGAGCGGTAACTGCTGCGTCGTCGTCGCCTTGAGGTCTCTTAAGCCAGAACCCGTCTCGATCTGGGGCACTTCATGAGCACATTTTGCCTTCAGCACGCTCGAGATTCCGAGTTCGTTGGCTTCAGCCACGCCCCACGGAACGATAGCCTCTCCGCGTACACGGTCCTTGAATTGCGTTTCCCGCTCCAGCACCAGCACTTTCGCGCCTCGCTCGGCCATTGCCATTGCCAATGAAGACGCGGCAATCCCGCCGCCCACTGTAATGATGTCGTAATTCGCTGGCATCCCCATCTCCTTCCGATGTGAGCGCCCATGCCTGAAATATGAATCGAAACTTGTAGGTGAGACTAGCAACAGATCAGCACACTCCGCCAGTGGGAAAAATGAACGCCTGGGCTGATGGACCTGGACACAAAAATGCGCTCGTTGACGGGTGGTCGGTCACTCTTCACTATGCCGTTTGTTCGCTCACCCTCCAAGGCTGTCAAACCGAACCTAAGCACTCAAGGATAAAACCCCAAACCCTCATGATTTTGCTGAAGAGCCTCCAAGACTTGCTTTGACGATCTTCGTATGTCACAGCTATGTCCCCTTTACGAATTCGTGCGCGCCTCTGATGCGATTTGTTCATCTTCTGGTCGGGGTGTCATTTCGGAAATCAGCCTTCATCGAGGTGGCAGGCAGGAAATCTTCGTTTCGGACCTTGAAGCAAGCCACATGGATGCCTGATCGCGGCATAGCTGCTCACGGGGATCACAAGGTTGAGTAGGACTTCCAGGAAATGTCCTCTGCGTCTCATCTGCAGCCAAAATCTTTCTTTCATCATATTAGCGCTGATCCCAGTCCCCGCAATTTGCCGCTTGCATTCGGAGGATCATTGCAGTCACGTCAATTCACCGTCACCGCCACAGTTGTTTGCGCTGTGATCTTTCCTGTGGCAGCATCCGTTCCCGTGACTTGCACCGAGTACGGCCCAGGCGTAGTGCCGGAATAACCTCCACCGCCTCCACCGCCTCCACCGCCTCCACCGCCTCCACCTGCACCACCGCCTGAACCACCTCCACCGCCGCAACCTAAGGCTCCGATCCAAAGAATCAGCAGCAATGAGCTGAGCATGCGGACCGATATCCGGCGTTTTGGGCGTATGCCGAAAAAGAGCACGAATGCAAGCACGGGAAGCCCTGCGCACCAAGTGACTACATTTTTTGAGGGAATTACGGCGCTAGTTGTCGAGGCTGTAGTGGTGATTTTCAAGGTGCTGGTTACAGCACCAGGGCCAGTGATATTCACTACGGTCGAGCTGAAGGAGCATGTGGGAGGGTCCTTCGCGCCCACGATGCTGGTGCTGACGGAACAGAGCAGGTTGATATTGCCGGTGAATCCGCTCTGAGGGGTAACGCTGATGGATGCCGAGTTGCCGCTGGTCGCTCCCGGAGCCACTTGGATCGCACCACTGCTGCTCAGAGTGAACGAGGGCGCCGATCCCATCCACACGTCGACCGTCGCATCGAGGCCCAACTCGGTCGAGTTGAGATCAACGACAGACAACGTCATGAGATAGAATCCGCCAAAGTTCTGAGTGGGCGTGCTTATGCCGACGTTCAGGGTGGAAGGGGAGCCCGAGGTCAAGCTCACCGACGAGGGCACGATACAGGTGGGTACGGCGCTCCCAGCAGCGGTGAAGGCAGCTGCGACGGAACAGGACACGGTCACTGCCCCGCTGAATCCATTCAGGGGAGTGATGGTAAGGGTGGCAGCGTTGGAGGAAGTCGCGCCCGCCAAGATGTTGATGATCCCAGTGGTGGAGAGCGAGAAGGACGGCGATGCCGTCACTGTGAGTGGAACTGTGCCGGTAGTGGTAACTGCGGAGTTTGATCCCGAAGTAGCGGTGATCGCGACGGCGTAAGTCCCTGCGGTGGTCGAGGATGTTGTGCCGATCTGCACCTGCAACATCACGGGTGATGCATTGTTGAGGGTGACGGATGGCGGCACTGTACATGCGGGGGCGCTCTGCGGATTGGTGATCGACGTGGTTACCGAGCACGACAGATTCACCTGCCCTATCAATCCGTCAGATGGAATGATTGAGAAGGCCGACACGTTGCCGGTCGTGGACCCGGCAACAACGCTCAACTGACCATTGTTCATCACAGCGAGCGCGGGCGGGGCTGCCGCCACATTGACCGTGATGTTCTTGCTGATCGTGATCCCATCCGTGCTGCCGTCATTTCCCTTCAACGTGACCGTGTAGCTGCCGGGTGGAGTGGATGAAGAGGCGAAAATCACCAGCACCGTATCCACGGGTCCTGACAGCGGAACATGAGTTTGTGGAACAATGCAGATAAACAAGTTCAGATCGGACGGGACACTACAGTTCCATTGGATGAGGCCCGTATATCCGCCCGACGGGGCGAGCGTCATGGTCGTTGTCAGGCTGGTTCCCGCGTTCATACTCACCGTATCGGGACTGGTGAGGATCGGACCGCCGCCCGGCTCGATGGCATCGATGCTTATCGGGCCACCGCTGGATGGAGAGTAGTTCGAATCGCCTCCATACCGGACAGTAAGTGTGTTCAGCCCAGGCTGAAGCTGGCTTGCCTGGATGGGGGTAAGGCCTTGGATGATCCATCCCGATGGTACGCCATCACCGCCGCCAGCGAACCCGCTGGAAACAACCGTGTTATTCCGCAGCAGCGAAACAGTTCCCGTTGGCGGCGGGACCCCATTGAATAAATCGGTATAGATAGTGGAATAGACAAAACCTGACTGCGAAGAGTTCAGCGTGAGTGCGGGAACGTGCGTACTATCCACGGTGATACGGCTGGGACCGGGGAGAACGCTCACAGATGCCGTACCGGTGCTTGCGTTGAAACTTGCATCGCCAGAGTAACTGGCGACCAATTGATGCTGACCTCCGGTGAGGACGGGAAGATTGTTGGCGAGTGTCGGCCACGATGCCTGGTTGCCAGCGCTCACCGGTGCGACGCTCAATATCGGATTCCCATCCGTGAAGGTGACGTTGCCAGTGGCGACGCCCTGTGTGTTTGCGCCCTCGGCCTTACCCGCGATCTGCGCATCGAGGAAAACGTAGGTGCCTAGCGGCATGTTGGCGGTCGAGACTTGCTGTCCCGAGTTGCGGTCGTATGCATGGACCCCGAGTGTGGTGGTGCTTTCTTCCGGCGTGATGGTTACGGTGATTGACGGACTCGAGCTGCTCGATGCGTTCGCCGTGTCGCCGCCATATCGGGCCCAAACTGTGTAGGAGCCTCCCGGCAAGCCATTGTAAGTAGCCGAACCAGTGCCACCAGTAATGGGAATTGCCAGCTGACCATTATTCTGAACCCCGCCGGTTACTTCATTGGCATTGTCGACTATTCCGACTGCGCCTGTTGCCGAGGAGGGCGTCACATTCACGTCGAAGGTGAGCGATTGGCCGTGAACCCCCGTGTAGCCTGCCGTTGATCCATTGATCTTGAGAGTGGTACTCGTCGAAGAAAGGGCAACGTTGGTCCAGTTGTTCACCATTGCGCTCACATCCACGCTGCCCAAGCCCGACGCAAGATCGTATTTCTGACCCGCGTTGTATCCAGTGAGAAAACCGTTCGATCCACATTTAGGTGACCCAACGGTGCAGGGCACCGAATTGTTTTCCGTGGTGACGTCATGAAATACGGTCGAGTACTTCGACTGCGCAAGTTGATACAAGACATTATTGGCCTGCCCAAGGCGGTAGTTGTCCGAAGCAGAGCCATGTGCCTGCGCGACCAGCGCCAGCATACCCGCGAAAGCAGGTGCCGCCGCCGATGTGCCGCCGACGCCCCCGAAGAGCGTGCTGCTTGTAAACTGGCCACTTGTTGTCTGGCACTCTACATAGTTTTGCGGCAAGCCGTCTGTTTCGCTATCTGAACAGAGCACCCAAGCGGCGTTGTAGAGCCCGTTACCAGCGAGGAACGACACGTCGGGAAGGTCGCGGAAACCATCCTGTGGAGTAAGAGAACTCTGAAAAGAGGGTTTGGAGTAGATAGAGCTCACTCCACCACTCCCAGCGATGATGTTGCCATCTCCTTGGCTGTTCTTGAGAGGAGTGTTGTTTGCGTAAGTTGTGTTGACAGTGGTCGAGTCGTTCCAGGGATTCTCGGGGATGTACTTGAGGGCAGTTGCGTAGTAGGGCGCTACCCCGTTTGTGGTGTTTTTGACATACGTAGAAAACGAAGTGGAGAGAATGTCAAAATCGGTGCCTCCGACAGCGATGCTGTACGGAGTCGAAGCAAAGCCATTGACGCCAAAACCGAGCGCTGCCTGCGATTGCGTGTCGAAATTGTCGCAACCTGCTGATCCGTTGTCTCCGGAAGAAACAGCAAGAGTGATCCCTTGCGCGGCAGCCTGTTCGCTGGCCTCAAGTATGATCTGGTTGCCGGATGTGCCGAGGGCCGCTTCGCAGTTTCCGAAACTCATACTGAGAATGCTGACAGTGTTGTCATCTAAAGCGCGGAATAACGCGTTCATCAAGCCGGAAGAAATATCCGCATCAGAGGACGTATAGAAGAAGATCTTGGCCTTTGGCGCGATACCTCCGGCAATCTCGGTGTCAAGCAGTGCTTCCGTGCCGGCACCATTTAGTCCTGGATCATTTCCATCCACGATAACCGTGGGCAGGTTAACCGAGCTTGAACTCTCACCGAGGAATGCCATTCGATAGTTAGCTACATCCGCGGTAGTCAGATCCGACACACCTACGATGCCAATCGAAATGCCCGTGCCATCGTATGAAGTTCCGCTGTAAGCAGGATTCAGGAGCTTGTTTGGCGTGTTATAGATGATTGCGGCGTCCGCAGGATCGACGAATAAATAAAAGATGTTATTACCACCGCTGAGGGTGAGTTCTGGCACGATCCGGTTCGTAGATGGATCGAACCGGCCACCGGGTCCGCGGACCAGTGCAGGTTTGGCATGAAAGTCGTTCAGCGGCCCCACTCCGGCAATTACTGGAGCGAGTGCGGCCGGGATCTGCGGATCGGTCGCGTTCGCAAAATGCCGCACTCCATCCACGCTGAATGCATGGATCGAAGCGTGTAGAGCGTTTTGAATCTGTCCGAAGGTCCCCGAGAACTCCACGATATTCCGGGCTCGTGAAACCTTTTCGACCTTGAATCCCTTCGCTTGAACCCACGAGGTCACGCTGGCTAAATCGTTTTCCGAGATACCAAACGATGCACCAAACTGCTCGGGCGTTAGCCACTTGTGAAAGCTGGGTGACGCCGGGTTCTCGAGATCGTCAAGATACTGCTTTAAGGCGTGATCCTGATCATTGCTTCTTTTCAGCACCAGAATCATTCGACCTGTAGAAGTCGACGTTGAAGCTGCCCCGCGATCGAACTTTGCACGCGCTAGCGGATGGACGTTGCCCTTCAACCTGACCAGTTGAGAATCGTCAACAGGACCGGTTATCCGATCAGTTGGCCTGACAGCCGGCACAACTTGCGCTGGAAGGCAACACGAGAAAGTTCCAAGGAGCAAGACGGAAAGTAACGCACAGCTCTTGAACATTTTTCTGCACCAGGGAGAGCGTTGGCCCGCATCACGCAGCATCGAACCGTGGATCGATTCAGCCTTCCGTCTCTCAGAAATTTGCCCATAATCCTACTTTCTTCTATGGCATCAGGCAAGAAACTTCGGTTCAACTCGGCGATTCCGACCCGAAAGTCAGCGGGTTTGCGATTCGCTAGGCCTATTCATAGGAATCTAAGTGACTCGCTCGCGACAGTCGATTCTCTTTTGGAGGATGCGTTTTTCTGAATGAATGCAAGGACCAGAATAAGAACCATTACCACGAGGTTGAGTATCGACTTGGCTAAGATAAACCCCGATATGCCGTAGGCATAACTCCAAAGCAAATTATGCGTATATCCCCACCAGCCCATTGCCGCATCGATAAGGCATGCCCATCCGGCAGCGAGTGAAAACCAGGTCAGGAAATTGCGGGGGGTCTCGCTCGGCTCCCAGATGTTGAACGACCAGGGACGGAAGGCCAATGCCATCCCAAACAACGCCTGGAACACGAGTACGACGATACGAACCGTTGTCAATTTGTATCCGAACCACTCGCGAGCGTGTTCATCTCCTTGTTTCAAAGCTTCGCGGAACCATCGCTTGGCCTCGGCTTGATCCTGCTTCAGTCCCTGTCCGTAGTAATACATGTAACCCAAATCGTATTGGGCCCTCGGCAATCCGTTTTCCGCAGCTCGCCGATACCATGACGCAGCCGTTGCCCAATCCCGTTTAACGCCTCGACCGTCATAATACATAGCAGCAACCGCACATTGAGCCCTACGGTCATTCTGATCCGCCGCCTTTCGGTACCAGATGAGGGCCTCCAAGAAGTCCTGTTGCGCGCCCGTCCCTGTGTCGTACATATAGCCGACGGCGTATTCGGCTGTAGGATCGCCTTTCTCTGCTGCGGCCCGGAACCAGTGAAGCGCCGCCGCATCATCCTTCGCGACGCCGCGGCCAACGCCGTACATGCTTCCGAGTCTGTATTCGGCTCCTGCATCACCTTTCTCCGCCAACTCACGGGTCTCCGTTATTTCGCCATTCGCCCCTCGCAATTTGGCATCGGCTCGATAGGCGCGCCAACCTACCATTGATGCCCAAAGGACCATGATCAAGACAACAACAATGCCAATCCTCCAACGAGAATTCATGCGGGCTCCAAAAGATCAAAAAACGAAGTGGTGATTTTACCGCTGATTCTTACACAGAACCCGTAAGAAAGATCGCGGCAGGCTCCGCCGCCATCGGTGATCTGGTGATCGTTGGTGAATTGTGGCCGACTGGGAATCTGAGGGCAAGAAATTGTCCTCAAGTTCCACATGGGCGGTGATACTCCCGGAGATTCAGATTCAAAGCGGAGCGGGCTCGGCTATCCGCCGAAGCCGCCGCCTTGTTCCCGTATGGCTACGAATTCGCTTTGAGCAGGATTGCCAGGGTTGCTGGTGATACTCACAGAGTGCTGAATTCGGCGCGGCACTTGGCCGTGCTTTACCAGCGGTCTTCAAGACGTTGCGGTATTCGCAAGCGCGGGGCCGAACCTCACTCCTCTCCATAGGAATAAACGTGGATCTGGGGTCATAGAGGTCCCCTGACGTCAAGTCGATTATGACCTCACTGAATCGTCCAACCAGATGGAACCAAATCTGATGGAAAGACAGAAATCCGCCTACGTCGGACGCTCTCGTGCCACTGAACTGAGATAGCGGATGACATATGCTCAGTATCATGAGCGAAAGGGCTGACCTATGCGTCCAAGATACGTCTAAGGAAAGTTAAGTCCAACCAGCAAGGTGTCGTTGTTCGTTCCTCCGCTGTTGAACCATTGGGGAATGCCGCGTATATTTGCGGAAAGTAAATAACCCTGGAGAACGCTCGCATGAATTCCTCTCCAGCCAATTCGGGCTCACATGAGTAGCGCAGTCGAGTCGGCTCGTGAACCGCACAGTGCACGCCCGCGGCTGGGTAAGCCGCAGCGCATCCTCCTTGTCGCCTCACTGGCCGCGTTGCTGATTGCCACCGCTTGTGTGGTCTTCTCAGTCCGCGCCAGAAGCGGAAGACGCAAAGTCCGTTCGAGTTCCGTTTCCAGTCTCCTTCAAGCACCTGCTCAGAACGTACTCCGGCTGCGAGGAATGACGGCTGCAGTGCAGGCGCGATCGATTCAGGCGCCTCTGATTGCGGGCCAGCAGGTCGGCACGCTTACGATTACAAGACTCACTCCCAGCGGAACCAAGGTTAAGCGCGGCGATCTGCTGGTTGAGTTCGATCGGCAGGCGCAGTTGCGCGACTTCGTGGACAAACAGGCAAAAAGTGACGACGAAAACGAAAAAGTGATTGAAGAACAAGCTAAGGAGGTCGCAGCGCGGGCCAAAGACGAAACAGAGATCAAACAGGCGGAAGATAATCTAGCCAAAGCGAAGTTTGAAATGCAAAAAGTTGAGCTGCTCTCGCGGATTGATGCCGAGAAGGCCCAGGAAGATCTCGATGAAGCCGAAGCCACGCTTGCGCAGTTGAGGCAGACCTTCGATTTGAAGCGCAAGGCGGCGCAGGCATCAATTCACATTCTCGAAATCCAGCGCGATCGCACCCGCGAGACGATGCTACATGCGCAGGCAAATTCGGCCTTGATGGAAATTCATGCTCCTATCGACGGCATTGTCGTGCTGGTCACGATCTGGAAACAAGGCAATATGGGAGAAGTGCAGGAGGGCGACCAGGTGAGGCCTGGCGTGCCCTTTATGCAAGTAGTCGACCCTGCCGTTATGGAGGTGCGGGTTCCGGTGAACCAAGAAGATCTGCTCGCCTTAAAGATTGGCGAGAAGGCGCACGTCCATCTCGATGCTTACAGCGACCTTGTTCTTCCGGGAAAACTGGAATCCATTGATCCCATGGGCACTCCTGGAGACTTCTCCTCGCGACTTCGCAAATTTTCCGCCACGTTCTCCATTGCGGGCCACGATCCCCGGCTGATGCCCGACCTTTCCGCCGCCGTCGACGTCGATCCGGTCGGCGCAGGTAGCTCCGCGGGCGGTACGCAATGAAGCAAAGGCTCAAAGATATATGGGCAAACCACAGGACGCTGTTGATTGCTGCCCTCATTATCGTCTCCAGCGGAACCATATATGGCGTTGTTCATTTCTCGGGCAAGGCGCCTTCGGTCCCGACGTTCCAGGTGCAGCGCGGCGAGTTTCTTGACGCCGTCCAGTTCCGCGGCCAGCTCAAGGCGATGAAATCTGTCACGATTACGGCACCAGCCAACGCCGGCGATCTGCAGATTCTGAAAATTGCCGCGGACGGTACGCAGGTGAAAAAGGGCGATGTTGTCGTTGAATTCGATCCAACAAAAACTCAGCAGGACCTCGCGCAGGACCAGTCAATCTTGAAATCGGCGCAAGCTGAAATCGAGCAGGTTCGAGCGCAGAGCGGCCTTACTGAAGAAGCAGATACCACCGCACTCATGAAGGCTAAATACGATGTCGAAGTAGCAAAGCTTGATGCCAGCAAGAGTGAGGTCGTCTCCAGGATCGATGGAGCGGAGGCAAAGCTGAAGCTCGCCGATGCCGTGCAGGCGCTCCGCCAGGCCGAAGCACAATTGAAATCAGACATCGCCGTCGGCCAGGCGACAGTTGAGGGCAAAAAGCATGCCAGCCGCAAAGCCGACTTCGATGCACGGCGTGCCGGCACCGCGCTGGCGGCCATGACTTTGCGCGCGCCTTCAGACGGGTCAATCAGTCTTCTCTCGGTCTGGCACAACGGAGGGGAGGGCCCATTCAAAGCAGGCGAGCGCGCATGGCCGGGAACGCCGCTCGCCGAACTGCCTGACGCGGCCTCGATGCGCATTGCGGCTCGCGTGGACGAGACCGAGCGCGGCCGCCTTGCCATGTTGCAGCCGGTCACGCTTCAGTTGGACGCGATCGCGGACCGCGAGTTTACGGGCAAAGTCGCCAGGATTGGTACCATCGCCACTCCTGACTTTTCAAACGGCTGGCCCATACCCAGAAACTTCGACCTTGAAATTAGTGTGGATCAGTCGGACGCACGTCTGAAGCCCGGCATGACGGCGCAGATCACCGTGATCGTGGACAAGGTCCCCAATGCCATCACGATACCCGCACAGGCTTCGTTTCTCAAATTCGGCCAGACCGTTGCTTACGTGTGGAGTGGTTCGGCATTTCAGGAACGCGCCATTCAGATCGAACGAAGGAGCCGCGACCGCATCCTGGTGTCATCTGGCCTGAAACAAGGTGACCTCGTGGCGCTCCAGGACCCGACGGAGAAGAACTGAAATGACGCACAGCCAACGACGTCGCATCCTGATCTGGGCAGTGACCTGCGTGGTGCTCGCCGCGGGGATCGCCGTCGTTGCATCGAGGCGCACCCCTTTGACGGGAAACGGCGATGATATTCCGGTTGCGCCAGTTCAGCGGGGCGAGATAGATCTGAGAGTACATGCGACGGGAGAACTTCGGGCCAGCCACTCCATTATGCTTACTGCCCCAGCGGTCGGTGGAGACGCTCTCCAGATTACCCATCTCGTACAGACCGGTCGGCCCGTTAAGAAGGGAGAGGTCGTCATTGAGTTCGATCCCAGCGAGCAGCACTACAAGCTCGAACAGAACCGCTCTGAGCTCTTGCAGGCCGAGCAGGAGATCATCAAAGCGAAAGCCGATGCCGCGGTGCTCGCCGCCGAAGACAAAGTGCTGTTGCTCAAAGATCGCTATGCGGTGCGCAAAGCTGAACTGGATGTTCAGAAGAACGAACTCGTAAGCAAGATCGATGCGGACAAGAACATCCTTGCACTGGCACAAGCGAAACGCGTCCTTGCCGAGCAGGGGAAGGATATCGAATCGCACAAAGCCACGGGACAAGCAGCAACGTATCTAGCCCAGGAGAAGTACAACAAGGCGAAACTAGGGATGGATCAGGCTCAGCAAAATCTCGACAAAATGCGCGTTACCGCACCACTCGACGGCTTGATCTCGATTCAGAAAAACATGAACGCGTCAGGCGGGTTTTTCTTCACGGGAATGACTCTGCCCGACTATCACGAGGGTGACCAGGTGCAACCGGGAAGTGCGATTGCACAGGTGGTTGACCCACAAGGGTTGGATCTAACCGCGCAAATTGGAGAGCAGGACCGCGACAACGTGCTGAGCGGACAGCCGGTCGAGATCACCTTTGATGCATTGCCATACCGTGTGTTTCATGGAACCGTGAAGAGCGTCGGCGGTATGTCGGTGCGGCAATTCTTCTCGAACAACACAAACGGCCATTTCGATGTCTCGATCAAGCTCGCTGAAGAGGATGCTCGTCTGCAATCCGGATTCACAGCGAAGATCATTTTCCTCGGAGGCAGCAAGGGGAACGTGATTTATCTGCCTCGGCTCGCAATTTTTCTCAAGAACGGCAAACGCATTGTCTACCTGAAAAAGGGCAGCGGATATGAACAGCATGAAGTGACGATCCAGTACCAGAATGAAAGCCGAGCCGCCGTCCAGGGCTTGCGATCGGGAGATGAAGTCGCATTAGTCGACCCTACCGCGCCGCGCAAGTCTTCCGGCGCTGGTTCCTCAGCCGGCGGACTGGGAGGTACCCCCTGATGGCAATCGATGTCTCACCGGCTCCGCGGCGCTCGCTGCTGGTCTATCAACAATGGACAAGGGACGCTGAGCTTGGCATGCAGAACCTGCTACTGCATGGAACGCGGTCGCTGCTAACGATGTTAGGGATGATTTTTGGCGTTGCGGCAGTCGTGGCAATGCTCTCGATTGGCGCCGGAGCGCGGCAGAAGGTCATGGCGCTTATCGAACAGATGGGAGTTCACAATCTGATCGTAGAAGCCAAGCAGACAATGGAGTGGCAGGCTCATCAAAAAGTTCGGGCAATATCCCCGGGCCTGACCTTGCGAGATTATCGTGTGATTCGCGACGACCTCGGCGGTATCGCTGCTTCCACTCCACGCAAGGAACTCACGCCGTCCAAGATCATTCCCAAAGCTCAGCAGGATATGCCCAACATCACGGGAGTCAACGCCACTTACCAGAAAATAGCCGGCCTTCACCTTCTCTCCGGAAAGTTTTTCGATCAGACGGATGATGACCGTGGCGAACCGGTATGTGTGCTAGGCGCAGCTGCAAAATGGAGCTTATTCGGCGCGTCCGATCCCCTGGGGCAGTACGTGAAGGTGAATGAACAGTGGTTCCGCGTAATCGGAGTTGTCAGCCCGCAACTCAGCGGGAAGAGCGACAGCCAGGGAACCACAAGTCTTGATGCGAATAACAACATCTACATTCCTTTGCAATCGGCCTTTCTGCGGCTCGAAGACAGTTACAGTGATGTTCGCGACGAAATCGACGGCATTTATCTGAATCTCGCAGACTCTGCCGATATTCCGGGATCTGCGCAGGTGGTCAGAGCGGTTCTTAACTCATCGCACCATGGCGCCGACGATTTCAGTATTGTGGTGCCCGCCGAATTACTGGCCGAACAGAGGCGCACGGAGCGCTTGTTCAACACTGTCATGGTCGCCATCGCATCCATCTCCCTGCTGGTGGGTGGAATCGGAATCATGAACATCATGCTCGCCAGCATTCTCGAACGCACCCGCGAAATCGGCCTTCGGCGCGCGGTGGGTGCACGGCAATCGGATATCGTGCGTCAGTTTGTGGTGGAGGCGACGATGATTTCTTTCGCTGGCGGCACCATCGGCGTGGTCTTTGGCTTCTTCATGTCCCGGCTGATTGCGTGGCTGGCGGGATGGTCCACCATCGTCACCTTCAGTTCCATCGCACTCGCCTTCCTTGTTTCGATCTCCGTCGGATTGATCTTCGGCATTTATCCCGCGACCAAAGCGGCCCGACTCGACCCGGTAGAAGCCATTCGTTATGAATGACTCCACGATTTCCGCCGCGTGGCGCCCGCATCAGAACCTTCGTTTACTTTCGCCGAATTTCATCGCTTAAAGATGGAGCGCTCTGTATGAGGATTTTTCGACTTGCCTTGATTTCGTTCTTTGCCTTGTTCGCTTTCCTGCCCTCTCATGGGCAGTCTCCCGAGAGCTATCGCGGCATGCTCACTGCACGCGTGCGGGCAGACAAGCTGCCGCCTCCGCTGCACCTCCAGGACTACGTCAAGGATGGCAAGCTCACCCTGAGCCTGCGCGATGCGATCCTGCTCACACTTGAGAACAACAGCAATATACATATCGAAGAGACACAGATTGAAGCGCAAAAGTTTCTTCTGCTCGGCCAGTTCAGCCCCTTCGACCCCTCCGTGCAGAGCAGCATCAATGTCAGCAGGTACTCCTCGCCGACATACAGCCAGCTACAGGGAGCGGGAGTCACAGGAAACTCGACGCTCAATTCTCTGAATCAGATCGGCCAGGTTTCCTACACTCAGACCTTTACTCTGGGCACAAACATCCTTGCTAGCCTGTCGAGCAATAAGGTATCAACCAACAACTCTTTCTACTACTTCAATCCCTATTTTAGTTCAGTATTCAGTTTCACTCTCAGTCAGCCGTTGTTGCGCGGAGCTGGCCGCTTTGCCAACACGGCCCTGATTAGGATTGCGCGACGCTCGGTGGATCAGTCGCGTTCCATGTTTGAGGCTGAGGTCAACGATGCCATCCTCCAGGTCGTCAGCCAATATTGGCTTGCCGTTCAAGCTCGCGGCACTCTCGATGTGCAGCAGGAATCGCAAAAGCTTGCCGAAGCAAGTTATCAGCGCGACAAACGCTCTCTGGAGTTGGGTGCGCTGCCGCCTCTAGATATCTATCGGTCAGAGTCTGAAGTTGCCGCTCGCAAAGTTGGAGTGATTCAGGCCCGCTATGCACTCGACCAGGCCGAGGAGGCCCTGCGCTTGACGATCGGCGCAGACCGCGATTCCAGTGTTCATTCGTTGGAACTCGAACTGACGGAGAAGCCTCAGCCGACGGGAGACCTCGAAGCCATCGACGCCAGTACAGCTCTTGCGCAGGCACTCAGCCAGCGGCCTGAACTCGAATCCATCAAGGATTCCCTGGCGAACGACAGAGCCAGCATACGGTTGGCGCACAATCAACTCGAACCCAACCTTCAACTCCAGGGCTTTTATCAAAGCAGCGGGCTGGGCGGCAATCAGTTCAACATTACGACTGGACAATTGATTTCACCCGGCGGATTTGGCTCATCCATGAGTCAGGTTTTTGGCTTTGGCTTTCCAGGCTACGGCGCTTCTCTCACCCTCACACTCCCCGTGAAGAACCACGCTGCCCAGGCGGCGCTCGGATCTGCCTTGGTTTCGCGGACGCGCGACCTCAATACCGATGGACAGATTAGAGAGCAGATCACGCGCGAAGTCCACGATGCCGTGGCGCAGCTTGAAGAAGCCCGCTCCGCACTGGCCGCCGGCACCGCGTCCTATGGCCTGGCGGAGAAGACTCTTTCGTCGGAGCAGCGCAAATTTGAGTTGGGCGCGGAAACAAATTTCTTTGTTCTTGATGCCCAGACAAGGCTCGCCCAGGCAGAACTCACCTTGTTACAGACCCAGATAAGTTATCGGCTGGCACTTGCCGCAGTCGGCCATTCCACCGGCGATCTGCTGGGGCCGTACCATGTGCAGATCCGTGATCTCTCGCGCTAACGGCAATGTCGGGATGAAGTTGTTTATGATCTCAACCGCGCATCAGAGCCGGTCAAAACATATTGTCTTGGACAGCACAGCCCTCAAGCCTCTGGTAATCCTGCTCGATCTTGTTTCTCATGTCCTACGGTACATCGCGATGCACGGCCATTTCGACGAGCGGCAAGATGTCATCCGTTGCGAATTTAAATTCGACTGTAAGGCCCATGTAACCGCGGCCCACCAGCCGAAGTGTAGTATTTCCACCCGGCGTACTAAACATTTGCATCAGTCCCGACTTTTTCGAGTCCCAGAGGAAATGACACAGGATTGATTTCACATCTTTGTTTGAAACCTTGGTTTCCACTTACTCACCTTGGACCCTGAAGTTGCTATTCTCTATCAATTCGAGAGTCCGATTTCTTGATCGGTAGTTGCACGATGAAATCTAGTCGTGAATTCCGCGTTGCCACGGATGGCACTTCGGAGTCGGGCATCCCTCGAAAACCCGCAGATGAGATCCGGAAGGCTAGAACGAAGGAACAGGTTTTCGCATGATCACATGCTGGCTTCTTGTCATGTTTGCGACCTGATTCTGTTACCCGGCGGATGCGCCCGCTGCGATCTGTTCCAGTTTGGCAAGAGAGTCTGGAGGTGATATCTCAAAGATCTATTGCTGTTCGTTGTCCTCACCAGCCGTAGGGCTCAGTTAAGGCCACGCGCTTAGGCGGGATGTGGCTGACGTTTGATTGTGTAGCCTCCGACGTCGGGCCCACGGACCTGCTTTGCGACTTCGTAAATGATGCTGGCGTACTTGTTGGGGGTAGGCCCGTCGGGATTGCCTTAAAGTCAGGCGCGCATTTTTGAATGACCTTGGCGGGAAGGTCACACTCATGGCTAGTGCCGAGCGCGGACAGCGTCGACGATGGACTTACCATTGAAGTGCCATCTGTTTCAGCTGGGCCAGGGTCCGCTTCTGGGAAGGGTTGCGCAGGTTCCTGGCCTGCTTCATCGGGAAGCCCCGGAATGAGTCGGTAGAGGTCGTCAGCCTTAGGAGCCATCCTATGGATGATTGCTATGTCTTCAGGGCTAAGTGTCACCTTTCCCTGATCGTCGACGTTGGCGAGCATCTCAAAGACGGCAAGCAAAGCGAGCCCAATTTTCTTCTGCATCGGAGCCGGCATCGTCTTGGCACGCAGTTTCTTTGGAGCCGGCTTGATTTGATCGAACTCGTCCAGAAGTTTCTTGAGCCATTTGTCGCTCAGTTTGATGCCGGTCTGGGCGCGCCAAAACTTGAGCCACCTGCCCCAATTCGGCGCCCCCTGGCGACGGCCTTTTTTGTAACACGTCTGACGCTGGTGGATGTTCTTACGGACGCGTGAGAGTTCTGGCAGGAGCTCTTCTCGCCTGTTTAGGTAGTCCCCTTCTGAGCTGGCAAAGATCTTACCCTTGAAAATTGCGGCAGCTTGAGCGCGCTCGAATTCGGCCTCGAGATCTGCCTGTGGCTGTGTTTCCTGGGTGAGATGTTCCGACGGCTCTAGCTGGGGGTAGGTGTTTCCCGACGGAGGTTGTTTTGCAATTAAAGCGGGATCGGTCGCGTCATTCATAGAAGCATATCTCCTAAGTCAAATACTTATTTGGCCTTAACTGCACTCTACCTCTGTCTGAACAAATCCGGAAGGTCCACCAGAACAATTCGACATTCACATATGAACCTATTTGAGAGGGGGTAAGCCAAATCGGTCCCGATGAGAGTAAACGAACTTGCGAATGACCGAAATAGTGCAAACTGTGGAAGTGCTCGCGCAGTTTGTGCATCAGGGTTTGGCGGGAACAGAAGAGTATCTATATATAAGGTGTGTGATCGAGAGGTAGGGTGAATGATGTTGCATTGCACGTAGAACAAGGCAAGGAGATAAACGTAAGGACCGGTCAGCGCAAACTCATCGTCGGTCACGCAGTTGGTCTCTAAGTGCGTCGCGGCCCAGACCTGGTTTGTTTCATTATGGCCGTGCCCACTTTCATCAAGGCTGCGGTCCTGCTACATCTAATTGGGACCACTTGTTGTTTTGAGATTGCCCTTGGATTGAAGTTCTGGCTGTCGCTCATGACGTACTCCATTCTGTCCATTGAGCCACGCGTGATTGTACAGATTGCTGAGTTCGTAATTTGCGCCTGTTGAGGGGTCACGAAACGTCTGCACGCCGCCGATGATCTGATCCTGGCCAAAGGCGGCTTGGTTGGCGCGGTCTCGGAACTTCGCCATCACCTCGTTGACGGCGTCAGCAAAGCTTGCCCGGAACTGGGCGATTTATGACTGAATTACCAGTTGCCTCTGCTTCTCCCGGTACAGAGAGGAGATGACACATTGCTCCATTTCTGCTTTCCTGCTCAAGCAGGACATCGAAGGGAAGTGTTTGCAAACGCTATCGCCGAGTTTCCTCTCTCCCTCACGGTGTTGGTGAAGCCAATTCCTATGCGCAAAGAGACGTCTGCGTTCCGGCGAGACCAAGCTCGCTATCTAAATCAGTCGCTATGCATTTCTCTTTCTCATTTTCCGCTTTAAGAGACTTGAGCGGGAGGCATACGGAAGGTCTTCAATACCCTTTGGGAATGTTGTGCGATGCGCCGCGCATACTACACGAATGCATTTCTCGTGCTGTAACCGTGTACTGTTCTTCTCTCTCACACACTTGTTCACAACTGATCGCTACAAACCACCTATCCATCTTGTCACCCTCAACGGCGATGCATGAAGCGACCTAATCATTATGTTCTGGTGACCCTTCCCGCGCAGCCGCATTTGAGTTATCTATTAGATGATGGCTCATAACACGCCGTCAGATATTAAGTGAGGATAGATATGACGCCGGAGCATCTACTAGCTAATAGTGGCTTACAGGTTTCACCATTGAATGGTTTAGAGGGACAAGCGACTTTACTCAGAATGACGGTCGAGCCTCTACATTTCTATTGTTTGCATGAAGCCGTCAATTTCTATATCACCAAAGCAGGAGTCCGGCCAATTAGCGTCGCCAAGGAGTTAGGAGTGCACCACTCCACGATCTCTCAACTACAACACAACCGTGAAAATGCAATGGCAGCCAGTAGTGAACTGATTCGGTCGCTTGAAGAGAGCCTGGGCGCTCCACCAGGAACATTCACGCGCTTCGTAGTCTCCCCCAGAGATGGAATACATCCCCAATCAGGATTCGGTAAACGTCTCGTTGAATTGAGGGCAAAGCCGCGTTACAGGCTGCGGCCAAGCGAAGCTACCACTCCGTTGCTGCATTTCGATCTTCTCGGTCACTTGAAATTCAAAACGAGTATAGATGAGAACTTGTTTGACAAGAATAGTTTCAACCATGGTCAACCATGGCGCCTGCGAACAGCTGAAGATTTCCATCGCATAGGTAAATGGCAACTGCCGTACTGTACGACTTGCAAGGGAACTATGGTCGCTCCTACCGCAATATTGTTCTTGCAAAGCGTCAGCGCATTCTTCGGAGCTCTGTATGAAATCGACCCAGCACTGTATAGCACAGAAAAGTATTCCCTTGCATGGATGTGCAGCGCAGATCTGATGGAAGAAGTCGTAACTTATCTAGTTGAGCGCAGCGGTAGTTACAGTTCAACGATCGATAAAATGGTCATGGCAGGCAAGACTCTTATCAACTCTAAGCACGGTTTTGTGAAGCAAAACACATATTATTCGACTCGACTTGCCATTCCAGTGCCACCAGAGAAGTGGCTGGAATGGATCGAGGACCAGAATGCAAGACTCTCCCATGGAATCAGAACCGTTCGGGAGCTTGGCGCGGAAGGACTTCGCAATCGTGACCCCGAGGACCCCATTAAGGATTTTCTCGATTGGCAGCACCCGGCATACGTAATCGAAATGCTGATTACCAAAATGACGGAATCACTTCCTAGAATATCCGGGTTATGCAATCGATGTGCCATGCGGAGAGACATTCTTCTGGTGCGCATGCTACGCGAACAACCACTTCGCTCTTTGATGTATGGAAATCTGACTCGTACGGACGACAATCAAGGTAGTCTCTACAAACGGTATAAGGCAGATGGCAGCTATCTATGGGCGATCCGCTTTAATGCTGACGACTTCAAGAATTGGCGCACGGCCCAATATAAGCGCTACGATCGTTGCTTTTCTGCCGAGACATCGCAGGAGATCGACAAGTATTTTCGTGAGGTCTACAAACATTATCCAGAAGGTACCCGCGTATTTAAAACGTGGAAACGTGGAACTACCTCCCCGAACGGAGAAAAATGCAAAGTAGATCAATTAGAGAGAACCATACTCTTCCGCACCAAAGACATGCTCGATGGATGTTTTGGATTTGGCATGAATGCGTTTCGCAACCTTGTCGCGACCGAGATCATTCAAAACGATGATGATGGCTACAAGATCGCAGCAGATGTGTTGCACGATGAGGTCAAGACTGTTCGAGAGAACTATGCGCGTATTGCCGCGCAATATGGTCAATCCAAGTACGTCGAGAAGCTTCGTACCATACATCAAGAAAACGTTAGAAAGCTCCAACCCACACCGTCGGCGACAGTCGCGAGTCCTTCCGATGTTATTCGCGCGTTCGCGCAAAGCCGAGGCATTTCCCATGAACAAGCATGGGCAGAGATGCGCTCATTCGTCGCCTCACAGCGCAGTAAGTAGCCTGGACCCGAATAATTCAGCATATCATTGAACGGTGCGAGCGAGTGGTTTGGTAATGTGCGCATCATTTGTCCGGTTCTTCTTGGTAATGACTCCGAAGTTCAGCCACTGCTCGCACTGATCTTAGTTGCCAAGAGATTGCGAGCGCACCGCTTCGATGTGTTGAGTGGGCACGAGACAAGATGCGGGCCGTCTCTTATCGAGCGCGGACTATTTTCCCAATATGTTGTTAGCCTTTGGGGGCCAGATGAATGGGCTTGGGTTGTTGATGTGGGGATCTATATAGTTGCCGATGGCGGTAATCAGTTAATCCAGATCTTGGAAGATGCCTCGTCGACTCCGGTTCTTGGTCGGGTCGCGAGAGAATCGTTCGATCATGTTGAGCCATCAAGCCAACATCGGCGTGAAGCGACCATGGAATCGCAAGAGTTTATCCAGCCAGCGCTGGACCGTCTATGTTTGTGGGTCGCGAGGTTGCTGCGATCAGATAGATTTCCTTGCCGCCGGAACGGTCGAAGTCATCAAGCGCAGCCATTCCTGATGCCGATGCCGTTGCTGGCACAGCACGCAGACTTCCCCGGCCGCCGTAGTCCGGGTGGCGAACTGGGTGGTAGTACCGTTGCACCTGTAATCGTGCGTCATAGTGGCCCGCGGCCTCGGCAGGCTGGGTCGTGTGCGGTCCAGCGCCTCTAATCTGGCTCTTCTCGTCCACGCTTAACACCAGCGCATTTTCGGGTGGATTCAGATGCAGCCCGACGATGGCCTCCAGTGTTTCGGCGAACTGCGGATCGTTTCTGACCTTGACACTGTTCACGCGATGCGGCTGCGCAACACCAGACGCACCCGCGTAAAGCTCCCACGCGACTGCTACTCCAGCTTTCAACAGACGCTTAACACACACTTGTTCACAACTGATCGCTACAAACCACCTATCCATCTTGTCACCCTCAACGGCGATGCATGAAGCGACCTAATTATTATGTTCTGGTGACCCTTCCCGCGCAGCCGCATTTGAGTTATCTATTAGATGATGGCTCATAACAAGCCGTCAGATATTAAGTGAGGATAGATATGACGCCGGAACATCTACTAGCTAATAGTGGCTTACAGGTTTCACCACCGAAGGGTTTTGATGGGCAAGAAAGTGTATCCGCAATCCCGGCCGATCCCCCCATCTTTGATGTTCTGCATGAAGCTGTTGATTTCTACTTCATGAAATCTGGAGTCAGACAATATATTATTGCCAAGCAGTTAGGCGTGTCCTACAGCTGGCTTTCGGGGATGCGACTCAAGGGTAAGACTGCAATGCCCGCCAGCAGTAGTCTTCTTCAGTCGCTCGAAGAGAGCCTGGGCGCTCCATCGGGAACATTCACGCGGTTCGTAATCTCTCCCAGAGTTAGAATACATGCTCAATCAAAGTTCGTTAAGCGTCTCGTTGAATTGAGGGAAAAGCCGCGCTATCGGCTGCGGCCGAGCGAAACTACCACTCCGTTGCTGCACTTCGATCTTCTCGGTAACTTCAAATTCAAAACGAGTAAGCCTGAGAAACTGTTTGACAAGAATAGTCTCGACCGCGGTCAACCTTGGCGTCTGCGAAAAGTTGAAGACTTCCATCGTATAGAAGAATGGCAACTGCCGTACTGTACGACTTTCGATGGAACTATGGTGTCTCCTACCGCACAGATGTTTGTGGCTGACGTCTCCGCATTCTTCGGAGCTCTGTATGAAATCGACCCAGCACTGTATAGCCAAGATAAGTATTCCCTTGCATGGATGTGCAGCGCAGATCTAATGGGAAAAGTGGTCTCTAATCTGGTTGTGCACTATGGAGGTTATAACTCGACAGTTCATAACATAGTCTTAAGAGGCAAGACCCTTATCAACCCTAAGTACGGCTTTGTGACACAGAACCCATATTTGTCGAGGAGTCTTGTCACTCCAGTGCTACCGGAGAATTGGTCGGAATGGGTCGACGAACAGAATGTAAGACTTTCCCATGGACTCGGGACCGTTCGGGAGCTAGGTACGAAAAGCCTTCGCAGGCGTGATCCCGAAGACCCCATTAAGGAATTTCTAAATTGGCAGCACCCGACAGACGTAATCGAAATGCTGATTACCAAAATGACGGAATCACTTCCTAGACTATCCGGGTTGAGCAATCGATGTGCCATGCGAAGAGACAGTCTTCTGGTGCGCATGCTACGCGAACAACCACTTCGCTCTTTGATGTATGGGAACCTGACTTGTACGGACGACAATCAAGGTAGTCTCTACAAACGGTATAGGGCAGATGGCAGCTATCTATGGGCGATTCGGTTTAATGCTGACGACTTCAGGAATTGGCGCACGGCCCAGTATAAGCGCTACGATGTTTGCTTTTCTGCCGAGACATCGGAGGAGATCGACAAGTATTTTGGTGAGGTTTACAAACACTATCCAGAAGGTACCCGCGTATTTAAAACGTGGAAATGGGGCGATGTTTCAGGAGGGAAGTGCAAAGTAGATCAATTAGAGAGAATCATGCTCTTCCGCACGAAAGACATGATCGAGGGATGTGTTGGATTTGGCATGAATGCGTTTCGCAACCTTGTCGCGACCGAGATCATTCAAAACGATGATGATGGCTACCAGATCGCAGCGGACGTGTTGCACGATGATATCGAAACAGTCAGAGAAAATTTTGGGCATGTTGCCGCAAAACGCAGTCAATCTAAGTATGTCGAGAGGATTCGAAGCATACGTCAAGAAGGCCGTGAAGAGCTTCAACCAACGCTCTCGGCGACAATCGCGGATCCTTCCGATGCTATTCGAGTGTTCGCTCAAAGGCGAGGCATTTCCCATGATCAAGCATGGGCCGAGATGAGCGCATGGTTCGCGTCAGAGCACGAAGAACAGCCCGAGGATGGCGAATCGATAGAATCGGCTGCTATCCCTTCCACCCGCGCCCTTGATCGAGAGCGATGAATTGACCTCGGTCGTTTCCGGCCCAATCGGGAGGAGCGGGTTCATTACGAAGATTTAGTCGCCGCCCGCCTCCGCGGGGAAATGAAGAAGTTCCTCAACTGGTTCGAAAAAGAGAGGTCGACCGAACTCGTGCTCAAGGCGGCCGTGGCGCACCTGTGGTTCGTGACCATCCACCCGTTCGACGATGGCAATGGACGCATTGCGCGCGCCATCGCTGACTTGGCTTTGGCGTGTTCAGAGCGCAGCCCACAGCGCTTCACAGCATGTCAGCGCAGATTCAACAACAGCGGACATCTTATTACGAGATCCAAAGCGACGCAGAAAGGCGAGCACGACGTTACACCCTGGCTCGAATGGTTTCTTGTGTGTCTGGGCGCGCCCTTGACCGGGCGTTGACCATACTTGCCGCTATGCTCAGCAAGGCCCGCTTCTGGGATCGTTTTACTGCGACGGAACTCAACGAGCGGCAACGGAATATGATCAACCGGCTGCTGAATGGCTTTGAAGGCAAGCTGACGTCATCGAAGTGGGCGAAGCTCGAGAAGTGCTCGCAGGACACCGCACTGCGCGATATGGAGGACCTGATCAGGAAGGGCGTTTTGGTGAAGGGTTCGTCCGGGGGACGTAGAACGTCCTATTCACTTGCAGAGATCAAATGAGCGATTCAACCGAGAGGCCTCCCCAAAACATGCCCGTTTATCACTAACAATCCTGCTCGCTGCAAACCCGAATGCGACCGCAAGGCCGATCAAGTCAAAATGATCTTGCGTGCTTCAGCGTCGGGGTCATCGACCATGCGGCACTCGTTGTCCCAAATCATTGTTCTGTTGGTTGCAGGATCAGTGGGTGCCCAGTTTAGGCTCGGGATGCTGGGGTTCCCGATTTGTGCGAAGGCCGCCCACGATGACGCCATCTTCCGGGCGAGCTCCTGCGCCTCTGGCGTGTTGCCGGTTCCTTGTTCGCATCGCTTGGTGTTGTCGAAGCAGAACTGGAGATCCGCAGTATGCCACGCACCGGGCAGGCCATCGAGGATCGGGGTCTGCCAGGTGAAGTAGTAAGCGTAAGCCGGAGCGGCTTTGAGTTCGTGCTTCAGTCTGGCCATCTTCACAACGTTATTTCGCATGTTCAAACCATTCAGTCCGGGACTGCCGCTGCAGATGTAGGACAACGTCTGGATCTTCTTTTGCGGGTATGCCTTCTTCAGGGTTGCAACGATGGCAGTCGCCTTCTCAGCGCCATAGGTCTTCGTCAGGTTCGCGCGCCACTCCTCTTCGGTCGGCCGCTGTGACATGCGATTGCCTTCCTCGGTTACTGAACCCACCAGCAGCGGCACATCCTTGGATATTTCCGGAGCAGCATCAAAAAACGACCGCATGTTGATCACCTTCCCATCGACGCACGGCGACCAACCCACGCGCGGCTTACCGGGAGCCCCCGGCCCCATCATCGGCGATCCTGGCGGATTGATTTTGGCAACGGCTGCGTTGCCAGCGGCCATGAGCTTTGCCCATTCCATCTTCTGCAGCGATCCGATGTCCTTGGGTGCAAGGCCGAGATCCTTCATTAGCTGTTTTGCAACTTCCTTCTGTTGATCTTTGCTGGGGATGTTGCCGCCGCCGCCCGATTGTGCCGCAGCGCGATGGAAAAGACCCACCGCGGACGGCATACCCATCAGCGTCGTCACCTTCGATCCGCCGCCCGACTGGCCGTAGATCATCACTCGACCCGGATCGCCGCCGAAGTTGGAGATATTCTCCTGCACCCATTTGAGGGCCGCTGCGAGATCCGTCATGCCGACGTTCACAGAGTCTTCATAGGCAGCACCACCGATGTCCGAGACATCGAAAAATCCGAGGATGTTGAGACGGTGATTGACGGAGACCTGCACGACATCGTGATGACGCGCCATCTGCGCGCCTTCGTGCGATGGCAATTCATAAGATGACCCGAAGCTGAATCCTCCGCCGTGAATGTAGAACATTACCGGCCGTTTGCCGTCGAGGCTCGGTGTCCAGATGTTCAACTTGAGCATGTCTTCGCTCTGCCAGCCGTCATCCCAGTCCTGAATAAAAGTCTGTTCGGGGCTGGTCCAAGTGTGCAGATTTTGTGGGCAGTTTGCTCCATAAACCAGTGCGGGAAGTTCATCCTTCCACGGTGTGGGGGACTTGGCGGGGAGCCAGCGATTTTCTCCGGCTGTCGTCTGGCCATATGGAACACCTTTGAACGTGATAACGCCGCCATCCTGGAAACCACGCACCTTGCCGTATTGTGTGTTGGCAACGGCAGATCGCGGAGTGGAGCAGTTGCCCGGCTCCTGGTGAGCCCCGGTTTTGACACTGTCTGAAGCGAGCGCGGATCTACCGGTGGCAACGCTCAATCCTGCTGTAGCTGAAAGGAGCAGTGCCTCCCGGCGACTCAAGACGATAGATTTGGCCATTACGATTGCCCTCTTTCGGAGATGAGAGAAATTTGGTTGCGCCAGCCACGCTCATTGTGCTCGAGTCTCGAGCGGAAAAGCGGCAACATCTGGTTCCGTTACATGCCAAGTGACAATACTGAATAGGACCGCGCCGGCAACTGAACCGTCATGCGCGATCCAACCTTCGGGTGTTCAATCGCCTGCGGCATCACCCGCTTGGGATCGGCAAACGTATTGCCCGCCTTCAGATCCGGCCCCGTCATGGTTAAAAACGCTTTCACCGAGCTTGGCGTCGCATCGCGCCACTCCACTTCCACATGCTGTGGCTTGTCCAGATTCCGATTGAACATAAACAGCGCGGCGGTCTTGGACTTGGCATCGATGGTCGCTGCGATGTCGACCCAGGGCACTGTGCCGAATCCCGGAAGCGGTAACCCGGCGCTCTCAATTGGCCGGCCCAGAGTGGCCACTTCGTAGCCGGGCCCCTCGGACTGAACGCTCAATGCGCACCCGCGTGCATACTTCAGAGCCCATGAATACGGGTAGTAGATGGTGTGCCGCAAGATCCCGCTCTCGTTCGTCGCGATGGGTGCGATCACATTTACCAGCTGCGCCAGGCAAGCGATCTTCACGCGATCGGAGTTGCGAATCAGAGAATTGGCCAGTCCACCCACGAGCAGCGCGTCTTCCAGGTTGTAGGGTTCTTCCAATAGATGCGGATGGGGTTTGCGATGGCCATCCGCGAAATCTCCACCCCGTGCGCGATACCACACGTTCCATTCGTCGAAGGACAACCACAGCTGTTTGCCCGAACGCTTCTGGGCGCGAACCGTATCGCACACTGCGGCGATCTCGCGGATCTGCCGGTCCATCGCCAGATTCATCGCCATATAGATCTGGCTGTCGCGATTGGTCTCCTCTGTATTCCCCCAGTAATGGTGGAGCGAAATTCCATCCACTTCGTCATAGCACTCTTCCAGCACAGAGCGGTCCCAGTCAATGTAAGTAGGCATAAACGGACCGCTCGACCCACAGGCAATCAGCTTGATCGTTGGATCCACGGCACGCATCTGCCGTGCAGCGTCGGTCGCCTTTAGCCCGTAGTCGCTTGCGGCCATGTGTCCAATCTGCCATGGACCGTCCATCTCGTTGCCCACACACCAGAACTGCACGCCGTGCGGTTCTGTGTACCCGTGGGCTCGCCGCAGATCGCTCCACTTCGTTCCTCCGGATACGTTGCAATATTCCACCAGCGCAGCCGCGTCCTCCGCGGATCCCGTACCGAAGTTCAGTCCCAGCAGTGGCTCTGTCCCCACAAGTCGCGCCCACGTGATGAACTCATTCGTCCCAAACTGGTTTGTCTCCAGCGTGTCCCACGCGCGATCGAGCACAGCCGGACGCTTGTCCTTCGGGCCCACACCCTCGAGCCAGTGATACCCCGACACAAAGTTCCCACCCGGCCACCGCACAATCGGCACGCCCAACTCGCGAACTTCCCTGGCTACGTCGGTCCTGAATCCGTGCTCGTCCGCAAGGTTCGAGCCCGGATCATAGACGCCCTGATAGATCGCGCGCCCCAGTTGCTCCAGAAATGACCCGAACAGTTCATGGCTGACCGGCGCAATCTGACGGTCAGTATCGATCACCACTCGCGAAATCGCACTTTGCGCCATGCCGGAACGCCGCGCCGCAGCACCCGCCGCGACCGCCAGTCCCGTCCGTGAAGCCGTCTTCAAAAACTCCCTGCGCGAAACGTTCATCATTGCCAAGATCCTTTCGCAGATAACTGGGGACTCCGCCGCACCCCTCGATTGAAACGATTTCTCGCGGGCTTCCCGCCGGTCCAGCGATTACCCGTTCGTTGCAGGCAACGCTCACATAGTCTCCACCTCGAACTCATACAGACTAATGCTGACTGGTGGAACCTGTATTGTCTGCGGCATTCCTGTTTGTTCCGTCTCGTCGATCTTGACCACGGCATCCTTGCCAGCCTCGTTGGCGGAGTTCACGCCGGGCGGGGCAATTTGATACAGCTTACCCCTTTCGCGCAGTCTCAATGCCCTTATCCTGGGAGTAAAACTGTGCTCATCCTCCGTGGGATTCACGACGGACATAAGGAATCTCTTCCGGTCCCCCGAAAACGCTGCAAGAACATCCAGCGGATAAGTAGGGCTGCCGGTGGGTGTCGGCCCCTTATCCACAAAATCTGTTCCGCGAACTTGTCGCTGCGGCGAATCGCCGTCAACCCCAATGGGAACAGCGTTGAGAAACCGCGTCTGCAGGAGCTTCATCACCACTCCCTCCGCAGGAAATCCGACTGCGTCGCCGGTAATATCCGTCAGCAAGCGGAGTCCTCCCGTTGCGCAGCTTGCGGTGATCTTATCGGAGTGACGAAACATTTCGTGCAGGCAAAGAGCAGAGGAGAGTGGCCCAAGCATGCCCGGCAGCGGTTGGTTCTGGCCATTCGCCGAGCGCGGACGATTGCCCCACTCGTCAAAGATGAACTTGATCTTGCTCTCCTTCAGCCACGGCATCTTTTCCACGTACCTGTCCCAGCAATCGAAGGCGCCGCCGATGCGATTGGCCAGCCTCCGCGCCCTGTGCGGCAGCTGATCCTGCACGTTCACATAAACCTGCTTTTCCGCATCGAAAGCCAGATTGGGATAGGCGTAAGTATGCTCGGAGAGATTGTCAATGTTGTTCGTGCATTTCTGTAGCAACCATCCGTCCCAGTCGTAAATTGAGCCGAACTCGTAGGGCAGCTTTTCAGTGACCGGCGGCTCCCAAATGCTGGGGAAAAAGTTCCCTTTCTTCTCCGCGCCGCCCACCGACTTCTCGCAGACGCTTGCTCCCGAGACGGTGACCTTGATGTGAGGGTCTATGGCCTTCATCGCCTCAACGATGGAATTATGCTTCACCCAATACTGATCAAGCGACATGTGACCGTACTGCCACGGGCCGTACATCTCGTTGCCGATGGTCCAGTAACGAATGTTGAAGGGTTCGGGATGTCTATTCTCGGCACGCATTCTGCCCATGCGGGTTTGGATGGAACCGTTGCAGTACTCCACCTGCTCGGCCGCCTCGCGAGCTGAGCCGAATCCGCTGTCGATCGTGAGATCGGGCTCTGCTCCGACCAACTTGCAAAGGGCCATGAACTCATGAAGGCCGACATCGTTCGACTCAACTCTGTCGGACCACATTGGCTGGAGGCGTGGCGGACGCTTATCGCGATCGCCGAGGCCATCGCGGTAGTCATAGGCAGAAACAAAGTTCCCGCCAGGCCACTTGAACATCTTGAACCCTGCCTCTTTGAAAAGCCGAATCATTCCAGGGTGGAAACCCTGCACATTGTCTGCGGGCATCAGCGATACGGCGCCCACGTGAAATGCTCCGGAGCCAGTGCCGAGGATCTCCATTTTCGCCTCTTCAGTATCGGCGCCGGGAGTGAACTTGAACGGAAACGTCCTATATTCGCGGGTCAGCGCGGGGATCGTAATCGTTTGCGAGTCGCCAACGCCAGGACCCCAGACCAACCGAACAATCACCTTAGCGCTGGGATCGCCGGCAAGGACTACTCGCGCTTCGTAGGCTTTGCCACCGCCGATGCGCAACTTGGATTGCCGGATGCCGCGCGGCTCGGAAGAATCGAGCTTCACCCGCGGGCTGTGCTTGCCAACATAGGGCCGGGCGGTATCCATTTCGACAGTTTCCTCTGGCCCGATGGGTTTAAAAGGTTCGCCAAAGAAGCGCCGGAAGAAGGGATTGGCGGGAAGAGGTGTGGGTGCACCGGTAATCGCATTTGCAAATTTTCTATCCGTCAAGACCTCGGCCCACACTTGGGTCGTTGCCGGTTCCATATAGCCGCCGAAGATCATTGGATTAATCGGCGCGCCACTCACGGACGCATCGATTCTGACCTGGATGGTTCCCTCGGCGACGGCGAACCCTTTCATCACTCGCGGCAACGCCGCTGCTCCGGCTACGGCGCCTGCAACAAACTCGCGTCGATTCATTGGCATCGTTCTTTCCTCCTGCCGTCTGTGTTGAGTTCAAAGTGTTTCCGGTCATGATGATACTTGGATTCGCCGTGCTCAAACTTCCTACGAACATGTGGCGAACCTTGGCCGGCAGGCGACTCAAGCCGTACGGATGAGCAGGGGTTGTGATCGGCAGGCAACTACAGAGGGTGTACCCTTCAATATTTTGCGTAGTTAAGGATGGCCGCAATGATCCAGCCAAAGGGCTTCCGCTCGTCATTTGATGCTTTTCGACTTCCGGAAGAAAAGCGTTTTACTATTAACGCGGCTCAAGAATGGCACGACGGGTGTGCTTAAACTTCCTTCGGAAGGTGGGTTTCTAACAGGATGAAAACTTTTTCGTCTTTCCTCCTATTCTTGCTGGCGGCTACGGTAGCAGTTGCATCAAACTCGAAACTGCCAGACGGCACCGAGTTTCCATCCTGGGAGAAGGCGCTTCATTTCTCCAAGACCTATTACGTCGATGGGCAAGCGAAGAACGCCGATGACAAAGGGCCGGGCAGCAAAGAGCGTCCGTTCCGCACGATCAACGCGGCAGCCAAGCTGTTGCAGCCGGGCGAACGGGTTGTCATTGCCGAGGGCGTCTATCGTGAGTGCATCCGCCCGGCACGCGGCGGAACCGGCCCCGATGCCATGATCAGCTACGAAGCGGCGCAGGGCGCGAAGGTGGTGGTGAAGGGCGCTGCAGTTGTGAAGGACTGGAAGCCCAGTGAGGGCTGGAATTTTGGGATTGACCCGGAGACGCACCTGCCTGTGAAGGCATGGGAGTTGCACCTGGATGCTGCGATGTTTCCCAACGGCTACAACCCCTTCGAAGTGGACAACGTGCTCGGCAATCACATGTGGCTCCGATATGCGCAGGACAATATGTCCACCTACTTCCGGCGGCGAGGGCTGGTCTTTGTGGACGGCAAGCCGCTCGAGCCGGTGGAGACTCCTGCGGAGCTGGCCGGACCATCGCCCCGGTCGATGAATTACTTCACCGAGGTGCACTGGAAGCCGCTGTTCAAGGAGTTCTCGCCGGAGACCGGCAAAGTGTGGATCGAAACCAACGGCATGACCCTGCACATTCGTCTGGCCAATGACGATGATCCCGCCAGGCATGTTGTCGAAATCACCACCCAGGAGCAGATCTTCTCTCCGGCAAAACGCTACCAGTCGTATATCCGCGTGAAGGGCATCACCTTCCAGTATGCGGGCAACGGTTTTCCGGTGCCTCAGCGCGGCATGGTGTCGACCAACCGTGGCAATCACTTCATTTTTGAAGACAACACCTTTGAGTGGGCGAACAGCGTCGGTCTCGACATTGGCAACGAGGACTGGGGCGCGTCGCGTCCGCCACAGCCGGTGGGCTTCGATGTAATTCGCGGGAATACGTTCCGCTACTGCGGTATTGAGGGGCTCGGCGGAACTGGCGGTCCGCAATCGACGCTGGTCGAAAAAAATCTCTTCGAATGGATCGGTTGGCAGGACGCCGCCATGATGTCGGAGTCGGCCGGAACCAAGATGCATGTCGCCCGGAATCTTCTGTTCCGGAATAACGTGGTCCGCCATATTCGGCATGCGAACGGTATCTGGCTGGATATCGGTAATGCCAACGACCGCCTTACGGGCAACGTATTCGCCGACATTCCCGGCGATGTGAATCCTCATGCCATTCACATTGAAGGCAGCGATGCGCTGAACGAGATCGACAACAATATCTTCGATCACCTCACGGGCGGCATTCTCATTCGCGATACAAACAACGTGATCATCGCCTACAACCTGTTTCTCGATTGCGCCGAAGTGTGCGTCGATACGGTCTCCGGCATCAATGGACCCCGGCCGATTGGCGGTCATACCAACGACGTACACAATCTGATGGTGCACGACAACGTGTTCTTCAAGATGGGACGCTCGGCCATCGAGTTCACCAACGCGCGCAACGAGGCCGATGGCAACGTCTATCCGGCGTCGGCTTCGCCGTTCGGGGGCGCTCCCTACCTGCGCGTAAAGTTTCCCGAGCCGCAGGAATGGCACAACCTGGAATCGTGGCGCGCAGAACATGGATGGGACATGAACGGAGCCCTGGCGACCATCACGGCAATGATGGACCCAGACAAACTGGAGCTGACCCTTTCGATGGCGGGCGATGTGAAACGCGCCCCTGCCTACAAGGGAATCGACACTGACTTCTTTGGGCGTCCGGTTACCGGGGACAGAATGCCGGGACCATTCGCGGATCTTGGCAGTGAGCCCACAACGCGCAGCATCGACCCCAGATGAATCGTGAAGGCGAAGCGCGGGGCGAGTTCTCACAACCGCCACTTTCAGAGTGGTTAGTGCGTTCGGATAAATGCTGCTGTTTATCGCGTTACTGTGTGCATTCGGCGTTGCCTGGGCTCACGGTTGGAGTACTCATGACCACGCTGTACAAGCTCCGCACACTTGCTCTTGCCATTGTCGTGGCTCTTTCATTGACGGTTCGCTGCAAAGCAGAAAATCCGATCATACAGACCAACTTCACCGCCGACCCGGCCCCCTTGGTATACAACGGGACGGTCTATCTCTATACCAGCCACGATGAGGACGACGCAACCGGATTCCACATGCTCAACTGGAAGCTCTACACTTCCACGGACATGGTGAACTGGACAGATCACGGAACTGTTGCTTCGCTGGCGACTTTCCCGTGGGCAGTTCAGAGCAACGACGCATGGGCGCCGCAAGCGATCGAGCGGAATGGCAAATTCTACCTCTATGTTCCGATTAGTGTTCCAGGATCGCCGAAGAACGTGATAGCCGTGGCAGTGGCCGACAGTCCTGTCGGACCCTTCAAAGATATTCTCGGGCATCCTCTGATCGACAAGGCCGTCGGGAACATCGATCCCACGGTCTTCATTGACGACGGCGGCCAGCCATACCTTTACTGGGGAAACCCGAATTTGTGGTACGTGAAGCTGAACCCGGACATGATTTCGTATTCCGGCGACATTGTAAAAGTAGACTCGAAGGCCGAAAACTATCAGGAAGGTCCGTGGTTCTACAAACGTAATGGCAAATATTACCTGGCGTATGCATCTCACTGCTGTCCTGAAGGTATTGGATACGCCATGAGCAACAGTCCCACCGGTCCCTGGCAATACAAGGGCCTGATTATGGAGCCCGACGGCAGATCCTCGGGAAACCATCCGGGAATCATCGACTACAAAGGAAGTTCCTACGTCTTCGGCTTCAATTACACTCTGAACTTTGCGCTGACGAGTGTTCATCGCGAGCGGCGTTCTGTCACACTGGCAAAGTTTTCCTACAATCCCGACGGAACAATCTCAACGCTTCCGTGGTGGAACAAAGAAGGTGTTCCTCAGGTTGGCACTGTGAATCCGTTTGTTCGAGTCGAGGCGGAAACAATGGCGTGGGAATCCGGACCAACCACAGGCGTCTGGACCACCGGTGTGAGAACAGCACAGGATGACAGAATTGGCGTGTACGTCACAAGTATCACCAACGGGGATTTCATCAAGGTACGCGGCGTCGATTTCGGCAACGGTCAGGCCTTGAGCTTCACTGCAAGCGTTGCAAGCGGCTCCCATGGAGGGTCGATCGAAATGCACTTGGATAACCTCGACGGGCCGGAGATCGGCTCATTGCCGGTTTCATCCACGGGGGGATGGCACAATTGGCAGTCGAAGACCACGACCGTCTCCGGTGTCAACGGAAAACATGATCTCTATTTCCTGTTCAGAGGCGAGGCGACGGGCCAGCTGTTCAACTTCGATTTCTGGAAATTCAACAAGAAAGGTGCCACGGAGCCGAAATCCTGAATCAACAATCAGAGTAGATCGCTGCGACCGTGTGTTCTACGTCCCAGTCGGTTGTAAATGCGATCTCAACTCTCCACTCTCCGTTTAGTGTTTCGATAAGATCGGAACGCCAAATCTCTGACGCAAAGCCAAGGCTGGCGTTCTGGTCCATAGTGCTGGTGAATGAGTGGGCTCTTTTGAAAAATCCGCTGGCCAGAGTCCTTGAAGTAATGATATCGCCTGTAATATGATATCATTATTGAGTGAGGATCGTGCTCGGCACCGATGTGGTGGTTGCTGCGATGCGTAGCCCGCGCGGTGGGTCTGCCGAACTGTTGCGCAGGATCGATGGCGGTAAAGCCGTTATGTTGCTCAGTGTCGCGCTTGCTCTCGAATACGAAGCCATCTGCACATCGGCTGAGCATCGGCTGGCGTCGGGGCTCAGCGCCTCGGAAGCCAGCATTTATGTTGATGGGCTAATCGGATTGGCAGAGCCGGTGAGGGCGTTCTTTCGCTGGCGACCGCAACTCCGTGACCCCGGCGACGAACTCGTTCTTGAGGCGGCGGTGAATGGGCAAGCCGACGCAATTGTCACGTTCAACGAAAACCACCTGCGTGAGGCGCGCAGCTCTTTCGGGATCGATGTCATTCGCCCCGCCGAAGCTCTGAGGAGGATCAAGAAATGACGACGAGAGTTTCCACATTTCCCCTGCGCCTGCCGGTCTCGTTAAAAGCAGCCCTCGAAAGGGTCAGCGAGCGTGACGGAACCAGCCTAAACCAATTCCTGGTGATTGCGGCAGCGGAGAAGATCGCCGCGATGGAAACTGAGCGGTTCTTTGAGGAGCGCAAAAATCGCGCGGATCGCAAGGCTTTTCGGCGCATCCTCAATCGGAGGGGCGGCGTGCCACCCCGTCCCGAAGACGCGATCGAATAAGGAAATGCACCAATATCGAGTCATTGACGGGTCGGCGGTGATCCAAAGGAAACCATCTCTCTCTCCCTGTACCCGGAGTCGAGAGGAAAAGCTTGGGGTTGAAGGCTGACAATTCGGTTCCTTGATTACGCGGTTTCTAGTGAAATCCGGAACCCAAATTCAAACACCAGAATGTCTAGAGAAGATGTTCCGTATTGCTCGCCTTGCCGACATCAATCCGCAAGGAGAGCTCTACGGGTTCGACCGCACCCAATCCATCTCCACCGAATCCGCGGAAAAAGTTGCGCACGCCGCGCAGGCATTCGGGCAGGAAGACGACATCACAGTGCTCACTCTCAACCCCACAGCCGTTCTGAATCCTGCGCTGGCATGATGGACCGTGCCACTCCGACTTCTAAATCGCTGGGTTTTCGTCAGATGGTGGCCGATGGGGAGGTTGACAATTTCCTGACCTCAAAGCGACAGTGGCTCGGTTGCTGCACGGCTCGATTGAGAATCATTTGATTCCAATCACCATCGAGTCCGGTCCTACCAGGTGTTCGACGCATGCCTCTCTGAAGCCGGCTTCCTTCATCCAGCCGATGCAATCGGCTCCCGTGTAATCAAATCCTCCGTGCGTCTCAATCATCATCTGCAGGCTCATCATCAGTCCAAACGCATTCTTTGTGCGGTCGTCGTCAATGATCGCGTCGTACACCATCAGAGCGCCGCCTTCTGGAAGCGCTTCGTAGGCTTTCGCAATCAGCATGCGCTTTTCATCAAGGTTCCAATCGTGCAGGATGTGCCCCATCATGATCACATCGGCTTTGGGCAAGGGATCGGTGAAAAAGCTGCCTGCCTGGAATTGCAGTCGCGATGCCAGCCCGTTCTCTTCAACGTACTCCTCGAAAATTGGAGCCACTTCCGCCAGGTCGAATCCAATGCCGAGAAGGTGCTGATTCCTGAGGGCCACTTGCACCAGCAGGTCACCTTGCGCCGGCCCTGCATCCACAACGGTCTTATATTTCGCCCATGGAAATTTCGCCGCAATCGCCAAGTTGGCGCCGCGGCTCACGCCGGTCATCGCTTTCAGGAACTCTTTCAGTCGCGCGGGGTCAGCGTAGATGATCTCAAACACCGGTGCCCCTCCCCCCTTCAACTCATTCTGCGGCAATCCGGTTCGCAAACCCTCCGTGAGAGTGTTCCAGTGCCCGTAAGATCGGTGGTTGCACATCTCAAGAATTCCGCCGATGTACGACGGCTTCTTCTTATCAAGAAACAGATCCGTGTCAGCCGTATTCGAGTAAACTCCGTCTTGCCGCTTCAGAAATCCCAGCGCCACCAGCCCGTCAAGAAAATCCCGCGCCGAACGCGGATGAAGTCCCAAGCGCCCTGCCAGTTCTCCAAGATCTTCAGGATGCTTGGCCAGTTCGGTAAACACTTCCAATTCCACTGCGCTTAAAAGTGTCTTACAAGCCCAGAACCCAAAGCCCACCTGCATGATGTGTTCAGGACTGGGCGAAGAAGCAGACGTCGCTGTGGGTACGGGTGCGGAGCTAGTTGCAGGCAGACTCATGGGTGACCTCCTGTTGGCCGGTTCTCTTGTTGTCCAGGGAAAAGTAGAAGAAGCCGATAAGACGCCAGACTGCTCAACAAATGAAAGGTCGCCGCTTAGATTCGGATGAGCTGAGTCTACCTCACTCCCTGCTACTCACGGAAAAAAACGCCACTGGCGAGTGACGAAGCCCCGATCTCCTGTGTTCTGCAGGGTGTTTGAGTGCAATCAGATGACAACGGCTCTGGGCGCTAACCTCGGATGCTTCGAGTGCAACGAGGGCGAGTGGTGGACGATGGGGAATGTAGTTGACAATTTCATGACCTCAAAGCGAGGGTTGGCGGTCGCTCACCCAGAGTCTCGGAAGCTCGATGCATTAGCGATCATGCGACTGTTGACGAGCGATGGAGCGACTCGGAACACCCGGCCTCCGCTTTGGATGTTCCCGCGGATTTGCTCCTGGAGCCTGCGCTATAGTGTTGTCCTGTGCCGAATCGAAGCTTCCTCCGGTTCCTGCCACTTCTGGTAGTGGTCGTTCTCAGTCCCTGGGCGCGTGCCGCCAACCCGCACGGCGTCGACACAACACCGTTCGGGGACTCGCTGATTCTCGGCCCGGAGTTACTGTTTCATCCCGGAGACGATCCTCGTTGGGCCGCCCCCAGCTTCGACGACCACGACTGGACTGTCGTCTCCACCCAGCGCGAGCTGGCCTCCTACGGGTTCCGCAATCTCCAGTATGGCTGGTACCGCACGCACATCCACATGCGCCCCGGTGCTCCCGCCCCGCTGATCGTAACCGGGAACATATACGGCGCCTATGAAATCTACGCCGACGGCATTCGGATCGGCGGCGACGGCCCCATGAACAGCCACGATTACAGGCTCCAGCGCCGTCTGCTCGACTTCCCTCTTCCTCGTCGGATCGCTGCCGGCGGCGACGTCGTCATTGCTCTCCGCTGTGCCGTCAATTCCGTCGGGAATAACGGACCCGGCACATCCACGCCTCTCGGAAATGGCTCGCTTCTCGGTCTCGACACCGATGGAGGATATCGAAACTCTGAGCGCTATTACGCGATTTTGTCCTCGTTCGACCGTCTCGTGGTTGGCGGTCTCGCGCTCCTCATTGCCATCGTCGCCTTCGCGCTGGGAATCGCCCTGCGCGAGCGCCGCGAATACCTTGCGGCTGGCGTTTACCTGCTCGCCGATGCTGCCGCTCAGCTCTTGTACAGCTCCGTTCCCTGGCTCGACTACTCCCGCGTCATCTACGTTCCCTGGGGTCTGCTCAAAGGAATCGCGTATGTGAGCGTCATCGAGTTCGTCCGCCTGGTCGTCGACCAACCGCGAAGGAGATGGATAGTTGTTCTCGAGGCCGCCGTCCTTATCCCTTCCTTCGCAAACCTTTTCGGGTTAGGGGCACACACCCTTTTCCTATACCGCCTGGGATTCTTTTCGTATTTCGTGCCGCTATTTGTCGTCAATATCGGACTGCTCATCCTCCTCGCGCAGGCCCTTCGCGCCGGCAACGCCGAAGCCCGTTTCCTCCTGCCCGCTGTCCTCATCTACGGGCTGCCGAATTACTGGAGTTTCTCTCTCTGGTCCCTGTATTACCTCGGCATCACCCCAAAACTCGATTCGGAGCCGTTCTGGAACCTGGGGCCTTACCGCTTCAGCCTCACCATCGTGTGCGAGGCCGTCTTTTTGGCCGCCATCCTCCTCTTTCTGGTGCTGCGGACCTTGCGCATCGCCCGTCAGAATGCCCTGGTCAATGCCGAACTGCAAGCCGCAAGAGCCACACAGCGGCTCCTCCTCGCCGCCTCCGCCGAGCCCACGCCCGGCTTTGACGTCCAGACCGTCTATCATCCCGCCAGCGAAGTGGGCGGCGACTTCTTTGCCGTCCAGCCAGCCCCCAACGGCTCTCTTCTCATCACGGTCGGCGACGTGAGCGGAAAAGGCCTGAACGCAGCCATGACCGTCAGTGAGATCCTCGGCGCCCTGCGCGGCTGCGAAAGCCGTCGTCCCGGAGAGATTCTCGCCTACCTGAATCGAGTCCTCGGTGCGCAGACCGCGGGTTTCGTTACCTGCTGCGCCGCGCTCATCACGCTCGCCGGCGAACTCGTCGTGGCCAATGCGGGACACCTGCCCCCCTACCTCGACGGCGAAGAGCTGCCCGTGAATTCCGGCCTGCCTCTGGGCATCGCACACGACGTATCATGGCCCGAGACAATCCACTCGCTCGGCAAGAGCGAGCGGCTCACTTTCGTTTCGGATGGCGTTGTGGAAGCTCGCGGCGCCACCGGCGAGCTCTTCGGCTTCGAGCGCACCCGTGCTGCCAGCAGGCGGTCGGCAGAGGAGATCGCCTCAGCCGCGCGCGCCTTCGGCCAAGAGGACGATATCACCGTGCTCAGCATCTCCCTCGCCGCTATTTCAGGGCAATAGCTTGTTGCTCCCCTGTCGACAGATGACTTCAGGCCAACTCACTCGTTAGGGCGTGCGCGACGAGCAGATTTTCTCCGTCGTCAGTGTGTGGTGGGCAACCCTTCAGTTATGTTTTCGGCAACATTGCACCGCAGATGTTGCTGAATGCATTTCACGTCGTAATCAGAATCCTGTTTAGTAGTGCGCCCACGTCACAAACCAATGCTCGTCCGGTCGAGCTGACCGGATGATTAGATGTCCATCTGGCGTGACCTCGAACTTTCGAGGCAGGTCTTTACCTACGAGCAGGTCGCGGGTAATTGACCCCTGCACATGGTGTGTCAGCGTGTGTGTTGCCTCGTCGACGTCAAAACTGCCAAATGACGCCTCGTACCCCTTCAGCACGTATTCGTTCGACAGAGTGTCCGTCGATCCCGGATACATCAGTTGAACGGACATGTGTCCGTCTTGCGTGTAGATGAGCATGCCTTGCGGTTGTGGACCAGATGCCGACTTTCCATCGGAGCCGGGTGATTCGATATGGACGAGATGCCATGCGCCTATCAGCTTCTCTCGTGCGCTATCCTTCTTGGCGATCTGTCCCAATGCGGCCAGACTGACGGTCATCGCAACAAGGAAAACAATTCCGCAGGTGATTCTACGAGCGCCCTTCATCGTCCCACCAACGACTGATGAAATGGAGAATAGCGGGCACCTTCTATTTTGATATTCGAGGAAGCCTCCTCAAGGGACTGTACTTCGTCGACTGTGAGTTCGATTGTCGCGCCACCCAGATTCTCCTCAAGACGCGATAACTTCGTGGTGCCGGGGATTGGAACTATCCAAGGCTTCTTTGCGAGTAACCAGCCAATCGCGACTTGAGCGGGCGTCGCGCCTTTCCTCTTTGCAAACGCGGCAATGACATCGACTAATGCTTGATTATTCTTGCGATTCTCGGCGCTGAAGCGTGGAACTGTATTGCGGAAGTCAGTACTGTCGAACGCGGTATTCGCATCGATCTTTCCGGTCAAGAAACCCTTGCCAAGCGGGCTGAATGGCACAAATCCGATGCCAAGCTCCTCAAGCGTAGGCATCACCGTCTCTTCCGGCTCTCGAAAGAACAGCGAATATTCGCTCTGCAATGCTGCAACTGGCTGAACCGCATGAGCGCTACGTATGGTCTTCGCACTCGCCTCCGAGAGGCCAAAATGTTTCACCTTGCCTTCTTGGATAAGGTCCTTCACCGCACCTGCCACGTCTTCAATCGGAACATTGAGGTCGACGCGGTGCTGGTAGTAGAGATCGATCGCCTCCACTTTGAGACGCTTGAGCGATTCCTCCGCACCCCTTGATGTGTTCGGGCGACTTTCAAAGCACTCCATTTGCCGCCATCCTCAGGATTGCCTCCCAACCAAATTTGTCGCGATCACCACCTGTCGCGATACGGGAAGAGTGCCTCACCGATCAACTCTTCGTTCAACAGCGGACCGTACACTTCTGCGGTGTCGAAGAATGTGACGCCGCGCTCTACTGCCGCATGGAGCAGGAAGGTCATCTCCTGCTTCTCTTTCGGTGGGCCGTATGACCAACTCATTCCCATGCAGCCAAGCCCGATGGCCGAAACTTCCAGATCGCTGTTTCCTAGCTTCCGTTTTTCCACGGCACTCCTCCCGATGCTCTCTCTGCAGACCTGGCGAACGTGTCTGCTTCGATTCGCCCATCTCGAATAATAGAAGGGACACGTATGATCTGCCGTTTCCCTGATCCTGCTAATCTCTTGCCCAATCCTGTCTGAGGCCGGATTTCGTCTGAGTACGGGGTGTGTGGTGGGCAAGGGGGAACCCAGCCGAAATTTGGAAGAGTCGCCGGTACTCGACCAGGACCAAGGACTTTCGCCTGCCAGGCTGGCTAAGCTTTTCATTGGCCGATATTTCTGGCGTTACCAAACCGACAGACTTCACCTATAATCAGCGACCAGTCCATCTTTACTGGTAGATTTCACGCCTCGTAATGGGAGTGCGCTGCAAGCATGAGACTGATGAACGGCCTGACGAGTTTGCTGATTTGCGGATTGGGGAGCGGCATTTTGTGTCTGCCTCAAGCTCTGCAGCAGGATTCGGGAATCGGCCTGAAATCCAAGTCGAACGCTGTCCAGCGAAAGTCCATAATCGAGCGGCACTTCGAATCGTTGCGGCCTCAGCCGCGACCTCGCTTGGGTGGCGCACGGCCGGGAGCGCAACTACTTGAAGAGCATCGTCTACGCGCGGCCCGCCTGCAACAGCGCGTCCAGGCAAGCCGGGCCGCCCATCCGCAAACTGTTCCCCAAGGCGCCGCTTTGCCTGGCATCCTCATGCGTCCGGCTCTCGCCGCCGGAGAAATTCCAACGTCTGTCGCCACCGGCGATTTCAATCGCGATGGGCACACGGATTTTGTTGTCGCCAATGGTCTGACCAACGATCTTTGGATCTACCTCGGCAAGGGCGATGGCACATTCCAACTCCCGCGGGTTGTGCCGCTAAGCAAGGGCCTGTCGCCGGTATGCGTTGTCGCCGCGGACCTGCAAAACAACGGCATCCTTGACCTGGTAGTTGCTGAGTCCGACTCATCCACCATTGGTGTTCTGCTTGGTAATGGAGACGGCACGTTCGGCTATGAGACGGAATATGAATTGCCGGAGCCGCCCGGGTCCCTTGTCATCGATGACTTCAACAACGACGGCAAGCCGGATGTCGCAGCAGTGATGGATACAACCGTCGATCCCGGCACAACCAATATCCCCTACATTGCCCTGCTCCGGGGAGATGGCACAGGCAAGTTCGAGGCCCCTGTTATAACAGCCAACTGGGGCTTTTATAGCGGTGCCTGGAATATTGCCTCCGGCGATGTGAACGGCGACGGGTTGTCCGATCTTCTGATTACCGGCCCCGATAATGTTGACAACTCTCAGATCTACCTCAACAACGGAGACGGCACCTTCAAAGCAGGCGCCGCGATAGTGAAAAACGAGGAGCCTGGTATTCCGCTCGTCGTGGATGGTCGCCTGGGTGATATCAACGGCGACGGCTGCGCGGATGCGATGGCAGCAGATTTCAACTCCATGGTGTGGGTTGCGCTAGGAGATTGCTCCGGCAATTTCTCCAAGCCGGTCGCTGCGTATATGGGTGCCAATAACGCGGCACTGCGTCTGGTTGACGTGAACGGCGACGGGCACCTCGACATTGTCACGTCGTCGCTTCCGGGCTATGCCGGGACAAGTTTGGGACCCTATGGAGGCAACTCGATTAACATTGCGCTCGGCGACGGAAAGGGCGGTTTTGGCGCCGCGCGCACATACGTGGGAAAGGGCCAAGCGTATTCTATCGGAATCGCGGATTTCAACGGCGATGGCAAGCCGGATTTCGTGACCGCAGAAAACGACACCGACACTGCGACGGTGTATCTGAGCGATGGCTTGGGAGGATTCGGGTTTCCGCAGGGTGTTTACGCGGGCGTGGCCGGCCAGATCACCATCAATGCACCGTATTCGGGACTCTCCTTCGCCGATCTCAACCAGGACGGCAAAACCGACGCAATTTTGCTGGACCGCGAAGGTACAAATGCGGAGATTTTCGCCGTGGCTTTCCTCAACGACGGTACAGGGCGGTTTACCCCCGTCACGTCAGATACGGGAATCAGTTGGACGGCCAACTCGCAGGGTGACTATCGCCTTGGCGATTTCCGTAACGTCGGTCGTCTGGATATGCTCGCAATCGGCACTTTCAGCTTCACCAGCGCAACTCAATACATTCTGTACTTGAAAGGCAACGGTGACGGAACATTCGCCAAGGCAACGCCGGTAATGACTGCCGGTGCTGAGGGGATCCTGGCCACGGGCGATTTCAACCACGACGGAAAGCTCGACTTTGTGGCAGTGGACGGCTCGAACGCTTGCACCTTGACGACTTTCCTTGGCAACGGAGACGGCACCTTTCACGCCCTCGCGCCGATTTCGTTTAATGACACGGGGAACGGCACAGGCGGAACCTTCCCGTTGCGCGCATGGGCAGGCGACTTTAATCGCGACGGCAAGCTCGACGTCCTTGTGTTTACCAGTGGCAACGGCTACGCCACGACGGAATCGGGGGTATGGGAATTCGATGGCAAGGGCGATGGGACATTCCAGACTCCGCGACAGCTCTTCACAGCATTTCAGCCCTTTGCGTTGGCGGACTTGAATGGAGACGGCAATCTCGATATTGCTAACTATGTACTTTGGTCTAATGAAACGACTCTGGGTCCTGCGAGGTTCACCAGTTACCTGGGGCAAGCCGACGGAACATTTGCACAAAGCAGCAGTTATGCTCCCTACGCTGGAGTGCCCTCGGCCGTTCTACCATACCAGCAGAACGGCGATCCACTCTCCTCGTCGCTCGTTGGTGATTTCAAAGGGAGCGGGAAGCTGGACGAAGTGGCGTTTCAGCAACCGGCGAACTTTGCGCCTGGCGAGCCGTACGCACAATTCCTGATGGGCAATGGAGACGGCACCTTCACGCCGACTTACGACATCTTTCCCTTTTACGGCGGGTATCCGGTTTACGCGCGCGACTTGGATAGCGATGGCATCGCTGATATGGTTCAGGTCAATAGCGGCACCTCCTCTCTTTTTGTCCTCAAAGGCGGGCGCGCACCTGCCTTGCAGATCGAGCTTGAAAACCCACTGGTGACGGGAGGCCATGGATGCGGGTGGGTCTTTCCGGATGTGGCATCCTTGTCGGACGCAATGGTGACGCTGTCGTCGTCGATTCCCAGCGTGGTATTGCCCAGTTCGATCTCGGTTCCGGCTGGCGCGCTGAGTGCCCGCTTTTGCTTCACCCTCGCTTCAAACTTCGACCGGCGGCAGGTCTTCGATATCAATGCCCAGTTCAATGGCGAAACCGCGACCGCTTACGCCTCCAGCAGCTATGTTTTGGGCTTCAGCGAGGCATTGTCGCCGGCCTCTGTGGCGCCAGTTTACGACGGGTTAAGTGCGGCGCCGGTCACTGTGACGCTGACTTCTTCGCAGGGTTACAGTTCGACGGTTCACCTTTCATGCGCGGGCTCTTTGCCCGGCGATAACTGCCAGTTTGCCTCCAATACGCTTGATGTTTCGCCCGGAACTCCCGCATCTACCACGGTCACATTCAACGAAGCGCCCGACCTGCCGGCAAATGGCACTCAGGATGTCTTTACGATCACTGCTGGCGATGACAACATCACTCAGCGCCAGACCTTCACGGTCGATGTGGCCCGGTTAGGTTTCACTTCGAACGGCGGTGCGATTCAGGTTATCCCCCCGGGCACAGGGTCGCTGCTCCTTGGGGTTAGTGGCATTCCACCTTATACGTTCGGCTGCTCCGGACTGCCTGCTGGAGTAACTTGCGCCTTTAGCGGTGACCAAGCCGCGTATCCGCAGAACAGCGGCATCACGCTGGCGATGAATGTTCCGACGGGAACACCGGCGGGTAACTATCCATTCTCGGTGACCGCTGCCAGCCAGGGGATTACTACATCGGCATCGGAAACCCTCGAGGTCGTCGGTTATACCGTGCAAGGGCCACCCGCGGCCAATGACTGGATTTTTGCCGGAACCACTATGACAATCCCTGTGAGCGTGCAGGGATCCTCGAATTCGAGTGGGAGCGCGATCAGTCTTTCGATTACATGCGCGCTTGATGTTCAAGCAACCTGCACGGGCGGAACGTCACCGGTAAGTGCAACCCCGCAGATTGTGAACCTTGGTCTCTCCGTCCCGTCCGGCGCATCGCTCGGACAGCATCAATTGACGGTCACCGCAACAACCAACGGCAACACGCAAAGCCATACCTTTCCCATCAACGTAGTTGCGCTAACCGGATCATTGAGCAGTTCTTCGCTTACGATTCCGCGTAGCAATTCGGGATCGCTGACTATGACCCTTAATGCCACCAGTGGATTCAGCGGTTCTGTTACTCTCAGTTGTTCGGGCGCTTCGCCTCAGGTTTCCTGCTCTTTTAATCCATCTCCCGTTCAGCTAACCGGTGGAATTGCGCAATCGATTGATGCGACCTTCGTAGCCGGCAGTACAGCGCAGATACGCCGTGAGCCTTCTGCATTTTCGGCAAGGGGCACTCTCACACTTGCGTTACTTTTGCCCGCCGCACTCTGGTTGAGCCCGAGACGTCGACGGAGAGCGCTGCTCCTTTCCTTTGTGCTCGGTGTCCTGCTCCCGTCGATAACGAGTTGTGGTTCTGGCGGGAGCTACTCTGGAGGCGGTGGCGGAGGAGGCGGAGGGTCAAATGCTTACTCCGTAACCGTGAACGCAACGGTAGCCGGAACCTCACAGAGCTATGCGCTCGGAACGGTTACGATTACTGTGACTCATTGAGGATCGCTTATGCGCCATCTGCTCTTGATGAGCGGTCGAACAGTTCTTGGCGTGGATTGCGCCGACTAGAATCAGCTTCATCTCTGGGGCCATTGTCCGGTTGGTAGTCCCGCAATCCAAACAGCCGATCGTAAGCACTAACAAGTATCTATCAGCACGAAATGTAAGTCGCTGACGCGCGCTCTGTGGTGAGCTCAGACCAGATTGAGGCAAAGCGAGCGATTGTGGCGGTCTAAGCCGGGAAATCAGAATGCGCCTGATCGATGCATCCGTCGGCCCACGTCGTGTTGTGAGCAATTCAATCACAAATCGATCAACGAATCTGGCGTTCACAGCGTTCTGAGCGTACAGTGGACGATCCTTCCCATTGGCTACTGATCGCCGCGGGTTGAGAAAAGCCGCAAATCTATGGTGATGCCAAAAGCGCAAGCAACTCCCGAACAGCACAGGCCACGGATATGTGGCCCGTGAGAATTCTCTCTTCAAGCTCGGAGAGACGCTGCTGAACCGCCGGATTCGAGCGGAACATCTGCAATAATCCAAGTTCGATGTCTTGAAGCATCGAGCAACGTGCCTGTTCTCGTCGCGTTCGCTCAAACCAGCCAGTGGCTTTTGTGGTTGCAACGTGCTCGAGGATGCATGACCACAAATCGGCCACTCCGAGTCCGTGATGTGCCGAGCAACACATCGCGCGCGGGGTCCATCCGGATGGCGACGAGGGGAGTAAATGCAATGCGTTTGCAGCCTCAGTGCGAGTTCTTTCAGCAGAACTTATATTTTGACCATCGGCCTTATTGATCACGACGACGTCGGCCATCTCCATCAGGCCGCGCTTGATCCCCTGCAATTCATCTCCTGCCCCAGCGAGCGTGACGAGGATCAAGACATCGACCATCTCGCGGACGGCAGCTTCGGCCTGCCCAACCCCCACCGTTTCGACGAAAATGTTTCGGTAGCCTGCCGCCTCACAAAGAAGAATTGCGTCGCGCGTGTTGGGTGTGACTCCGCCGTGGGAACCACGCGATGGGGAGGGACGGATGAAGGCCATCTCGCTGGACGCGAGAAAGTTCATGCGCGTCTTGTCGCCGAGAATGCTTCCCCCGCTGAGTTGACTGCTGGGGTCCACGGCGAGTACGGCGACGTTCTCACTGCATTCGTTAATGAGACGCCTTCCGAGAGCTTCGATGAGACTACTTTTGCCAGATCCGGGAATTCCGGTCACTCCCACCCGGATGGAATTTCCCCCGGCCGGCAGGCATTTCTCGAGGATCTCGTCGGCGATTTGGCGGTCAGCGGCACGCGAGCTTTCAATCAGCGTGATGGCGCTTGCCAGCACGGAGCGATCCCCTCTGATGATGCCTTCGACGCAAAACGCTGGGGAAATCCTCAGGTCACGTTTCGACGTATTGAGTGGGCTCGCCGGCGGCCTAGGCTTGGCGCATCCGGCCTTAACGTGCAGCGCGCTCTGCTTTGCATGAATCAATCAATGCTCTCCCACAAGAGTGCAGTTGAGAATGTGAAGCATCTGCTGCGCGGCGACAGGAATCACAGTGCCTGGACCATAGATGCCGGAGACACCGGAGTTGTACAAAAAGTCGTAATCCTGCGCAGGAATAACACCGCCAACCACCACAGCGATGTCTTCACGGCCTAATATATGAAGCTCTTCGATCAAAGCCGGTACCAGGCTCTTGTGGCCTGCGGCAAGCGAAGACACGCCAACGACATGGACATCACTATCCACAGCGAATCTAGCCACCTCAAGGGGGGTCTGGAAGAGCGGACCGATGTCCACGTCAAAGCCTATGTCGGCCAATGCTGTTGCGATCACCCTTGCGCCGCGATCATGCCCATCCTGGCCCATTTTCGCCACGAGGATGCGTGGCCTTCTTCCTTCCTCTTCTTCAAACTGGACGACCATCTCGCGTGCTTTTCTGAATTCCATTGCATCAGCGGCAGCCGCCGAATAGATGCCGGAAATTGAGCGCGTGACAGCCTCGTAGCGCCCCCAGGCCTCCTCGAGTGCAAAAGAAATTTCCCCGAGCGTTGCCCGCGCACGGGCCGCATTTACAGCGCATTTGAGCAGGTTTCCATTTCCTGACACCGCGCACTCTCTAAGGAGTTGCAAGGCTATCTTGACGGCTTTCGGATCGCGTTCGCGCTTCAACTGCTCTAGTCGAGCAATCTGGGCAGCACGCACCGCAGCGTCATCAATATCGAGAACCGGAATCTGCGGTTCCTCTGATGCCCGATAGGCGTTTACACCTACAATGACGTCCTGGCCCGAATCGATGTTTGCCTGTCTGCGAGCTGCCGCTTCTTCAATCCGCATCTTCGGAATCCCAGCCTCAATCGCCTTGGTCATTCCTCCCAGCTCTTCGATTTCTTCGATCAGTTGCCATGCATTGTGCATCAGCTCGTGGGTTAAGCGCTCTACATAATACGAGCCGGCGCAAGGGTCGATTACCCGCGTGACTCCGGTTTCTTGCTGCAGGTAGATTTGGGTATTGCGAGCAATGCGCGCGGAAAACTCCGTAGGAAGAGCGAGAGCCTCGTCGAGTGCGTTGGTATGCAGCGACTGCGTGTGGCCCAATGCAGCGGCCAGGGCCTCCACACACGTACGCACTATATTGTTGTAGGGATCGTGGGCCGCAAGGCTCCATCCGGAAGTCTGGCAGTGGGCGCGCAGGACCTGGGACTTTGGATCTTTGGGTTCGAATCTCTGCACGATTTTCGCCCAGAGAACGCGCGCTGCGCGGAGTTTGGCAATCTCCATGAAGTGATTCATGCCGATACCCCAGAAGAAAGAAATGCGCGGCGCAAAATCATCGACGCTGAGGCCGGCCTTCACACCGGCGCGCAGATACTCAAGGCCGTCGGCCAACGTATATGCCAGTTCCAGATCGGCAGTCGCTCCCGCCTCCTGCATGTGATAGCCGCTCACGCTGATGCAGTTGAACTTCGGCATATGGGCTGCACAGTAGCGGAAGATATCTCCCACGATGCGCATGGACTGCGCCGGAGGATAGATATAGGTATTCCGGACCATGAATTCCTTGAGGATGTCGTTCTGAATTGTTCCTCTAAGTTTTTCTGCGGAAACTCCCTGCTCTTCAGCCGTAACAATATAGAAAGCCATGATGGGAAGCACCGCGCCATTCATGGTCATCGACACCGACATTCGATCCAAGGGGATTTGATCGAGCAGCAGTTTCATGTCGAGGATAGAATCGATGGCGACACCAGCCTTGCCTACATCCCCCGTCACGCGCTCGTGATCGGAATCGTAGCCCCGATGGGTAGCGAGATCGAAGGCGACCGACAGACCTTTCTGTCCGGAAGCAAGGTTACGACGATAGAACGCGTTGGATTCCTCGGCAGTTGAAAAGCCCGCGTACTGCCTGATCGTCCATGGCTTCGTGACATACATTGTGCTGTACGGTCCGCGCAGGTAAGGTGGAAGGCCCGCGGCATATTCGAGATGTTCGAGCCCGGCGAGATCTTCGCGTGTATACGACTGCTTGATTGCAATGTGTTCCGGCGAAAGCCATTCTTCGCCATGCGATGCGGTTCCGCGCGCCGCGTCTATTTTATAGGCGATTTTAGAGAAGTCGGGACGCATATTTAATCCTTGATTCCGATCATCTGTTGGATTCTGGCGAGGGCCCCGACAGCGTTGCTGCGGAGATGAATGAAATCTACGACGCCGACTTCTCTCAGCTTCTCCGATGTCTCAGGGTTTCCGGCAACAATGACCTTCGCAGGGCTACTATGCAGTTTGAGGATCGGCATCAACTCAGCAGCAATTGGAAGATATTCCGCATCCGAACTACAAAGCACGATAAGCTCAGCATCGGATTCCGCGATTCGGTTGGCGCTCTCAAAAACGGACTTGCATGTAAAAAGTCCGGCGCACGCCAGAAAATCGGCGGCAAACTGAGAGCGCGCGTTGCGCATTTTTGCGTCGCCGATTTCTGCGAGGACAATGCGCGGCTGTTTACCGGTTTGATTTGTGAACTGCTCCGCGCGGAAGCGAAGTGTTTCGAACGATTGTGCGGCACGAGGCACGGAGCAAAAACGTGCTCCATCAACCCTTTTCGAGACCCGTTCAGATGCATCCGCAAAGCGATTTGTTCCGGTAAGAACGCGCCGCCGGCAGGCTACTGCCTCTTGTCGCGAATTCATTCGCCTCTCGAGCATGGAGGCGATCACGCCGGTTGCCAACCCCTTTCGATATCCACCCGCTGTCTCGAGTTCTTGAAATAACTTCCAGGCCTTTGACGCGATTGAGTTGGTGAGCGCCTCTATCATGTAGGATCCGCCAAGCGGATCGGCAACTCGAGATAGAAAGCCCTCCTGCTTCAAGATGATTTGTGTATTGCGTGCGAGTCTGCGGCTGCTCTCATCGGGATGCCGAAAGTGATCATCAAAGGGTGAAACTGTTATAGAGTCTGCGCCCCCGAGAATGGCTGAGATCGTTTCAGTCGTCGCACGCAGAATATTGATTTGCGAATCATAGATCGTCGCGTTCCAATAGGCGGTGCGCGCATGGATTGAAGGCCGTAGCTGCCCCCTCGGCGCCCCCAAAGCTTTCAATTGCTTTGGCCCACACCAGGCGAAAAGCACGCAGTTTCGCAATCTCGATGAACAATTCCGGACCCATCGCGAAAGAAAACGACATGGATTCAGTGATACGGTTGACGTCAAAGCCTCGTTCCAGCATTTCCGCGACAGCATCCACTGCAGCCGAAAGTGCGAAACCTACCTCTTCCACAGACCCAGCTGCGCTTTCCTGAAACTGTTCGGCATGAATGCCGAACGGCCTGAACCCGGGAAGCGCATCGCGAATCAATTCCGCAGAAAGATTGAGATTGGCAAGAGGGTCAAGGTCGCATGAGATGCTTGCCTCGTACGGGCACCTACGTATTCTTTCCATCACAAGGCGCACAAGCCCTGGATCTGAGCCGACGAACACAATTGGGATGTTAGCGATATTGGCGAGAAGAGTCGCGAGACCTCCGGGGCATTCGAGCCTCGTGTGGCGAAAAGCAATCTCCTCCGCTCCAGCGGCAAGAGCGGCAAGTGCAGAGTGATTTGCATCCTCGGTGTCTTCAAGATCGATCTCTTCGCGGATGCGCCAGTCGCCAGTCGTGCGGGCGCCTCGGACAAATGGGAATTCTCCGGGACCGGCATCAAGGAATTGCAGACCCGCAAGATCGTCGGCTCGGTAATAAGGCTTTACCGCAAGCCCTTCCTCCGGATGCCAGATCAAGTTTGACGCATAATCCACGCCGGTGATCTTCTCGCGGATGATGCTTTCCCACTGCTCTGTGCTTACCGGCGGGAACTCCGAGAGGAAGCTTTCGGTAGCCATCTCTATCTGCTTTCAGAAGACTCAACGATTTCGAGAAGGACTCCAAATGGGGAGTCTTCTCTCGATTTCGGATGAACAAAAAATACAATTGTGCCACGGGAACCCCTGCGTGGCGCCGAATCGATCAGTCGGAAGCCTTGCTCGCGCATTGCGTCAAAGGCGTGCTGGGCATTGTTTACGCGAAACGCGACATGAGCCAAACCGCCTCGTCCAGAATTGTTATCGATCATTTTCTGCACGGGAGAATCGGCATTGAGTGGCTCGAGCAACTGAATCAGGTTGGGACCGTCGCCAATTTGCAAAAGAGATTCTCGCACCTGATCGGAACCCAGCATTTCCTCGCGATGAATCTCACGGAATCCGAGCATCTTGTACGACTTTACCTGGGCTTCCAATTCTCCCCGACGCACGGCAATGGCTACATGATCGACAAAAAGAATTCCTGGAACCGAACCGAAAAGTCCATCCGCAACAGCGGCGCCATTCTCGTACGTGTTCCCGACTTCGTGTATAGCGAACGCTTGCGTCATTCAAACTCCACAAGTAGTTGGTTTACTTTTACGGCGGATCCCTCAGTGACCAAAACGCTCTTCACGGCGCCTGTTTGCTGCGTCGTGATTTGCATTTCCATCTTCATGGACTCGAGAACCATGACCACATCATTGGGCTGAACCATCTGTCCCGGCTCTACCGCAACCTTGATGACCATGCCGGTCACGGGACTGCGACATTCCTTGTCATTGGCGGCCACCTCTGATGTTTTTGGGGCAATCATCACTTCAGGAGGGTCGGCCGCAACATACGCCGCAGGGGCAGGCGGATAGGGTGGGTACTCTGGTGCGGACCCCTCGCCATCCAGAATTTCGACTTCGGCCTCATAGGCTCTTCCGTCGATGGTGATGCGAAGCCTCAATGAACTCTCCTCTGCTTTCCGATTTCCGAACTACCTGCGCGCGCGAGCATTATGCGATCCCTGCACGAGCACGCGCCCCTGCTGCGACCAGGAACTCGTCGCTGGTTTCATCGATCGAATATGTATGTCATGACCAAGTGTTGCGACTGCCGCGGCCGTGATCACCGCCTGAATGTCCGGCGCGAGAGCTTCTGATTCTTCCGCGTCTCGCGGGTCATCTGGCGGACTTGAGTAAGCAACGCTTTGCGCCGCTGCACTTAGCTCTGAGGCTGCGTGATGCTCAGAGAGGCGGCTTTCGAGAGCACGGATGGCGTCGTCAAGTGCCGCCAGTTGGTCCGCGATTTTCAAGTGGCGTTCGCTAACAATTTGTCGAAGTCTACGCAGCAATATCAGATAGCCCACAGCGCATCCCGCACCCACAATTGCCAAGATCGAGATCATGTCAGCCCAGTGCATTGTCACAATAATGTCCTCAAAGCGGAATCAATCCATGTTTCTTTTGTGGCCGCAGTTCACGTTTGCCGTGCATCGATTCGAGGGCAAGCGCAAGATATCGCCGCGTCTCGGCCGGCTCAATAATTTCGTCGATGAGGCGCCGCCCTGCGGCGACATAGGGATTGGCAAATGTTTCACGATACTCTTCGACCAGTTGCTGGCGACGCGCGGCTTGATCGTGCGAGGCCTCGATCTCGTGACGAAATACGATCTCGGCGGCTCCCTCTGCTCCCATCACTGCGATCTCCGCAGTAGGCCACGCAACCACGCGATCGGCGCCGAGGCCCTTTGAGCACATGGCAATGTACGCTCCGCCATAGGCTTTGCGCAGGACGACAGTAATCTTGGGAACTGTGGCAGCCGAGTAGGCAAAAAGAAGTTTGGCGCCGTGACGGATGATGCCTCCGCGTTCCTGCTCCACTCCTGGCAAAAATCCAGGTACGTCAACAAACGTCAGCAGCGGAATATTGAATGCATTACAAAAGCGGACGAAGCGCGCAGCCTTGTCAGACGCGTTGATGTCGAGAACACCCGCCATCGCGTTCGGCTGATTGGCCACGATACCCACCGGTCGCCCTTGAAGTCGTCCAAAGCCAATTACGATATTCGGCGCAAATCCCGGCTGGATCTCAAGGAAATCGTTGTAGTCGAGAACACGCGTGACGATAGTGCGAACGTCGTAGGCAATCTTGGGATCGACCGGGACGATCGAGTTCATGTCCGAGTCAGACTTGATGCGCGCATTAAACGGCATACGCGGCGGGTCTTCCAGATTGTTGGAGGGCATGAAGCTGAGTAGTCGCCGACAGAGTTGCAAGGCTTCCTTGTCATCCTGGGCAATCAGGTGCACTACACCGGACCGGTTCATCTGCGATTGCGGGCCGCCAAGTTCTTCGGCCGTCACTTCTTCTCCGGTAACCTGCTTGATGACCTGGGGACCTGTAATGAACATGCGCGCATGGCGGGTTTGAATGACAAAGTCAGTCAGTGCTGGGCTATAGGCCGCTCCGCCAGCGCATGGGCCGCAGATGACCGCGATTTGCGGAACCGTGCCGGAGAGCTGCACATTTCTGTAGAACACGCGCGCATAGCCGTCGAGACTGTCGATGCCTTCCTGTACGCGCGCACCGCCGGAATCGTTGATAAAGACGAAGGGAGTTCCGGTTTTGAGCGACATGATCATCATTTCGACGATCTTGCTGCAATGCACTTCTCCGGCTGCGCCGCCGAGCACTGTGAAATCCTGGCTGGCAAGATGAATGAGGCGTCCATCGACCGATCCTGCTCCGGTCACTACACCGTCAGCGGGCACTTCTTTGCCGGCCATGCCGAATAAGGAAGCGCGATGAAGGGCAAATGCACCCACTTCTTCAAAGCTGGATTTGTCGACTAAAACCGAGATGCGCTCGCGTGCGGTGAGCTTACCGGATGCGTGCTGCTTTTCGATCCGTTCGCGACCCCCGCCAAGCTCAATCTCGGCGCGTCGGGCTCGCAGATCGACGATCTTCTCCTGCATTGTTTTGGCTTTAGTGTGTTCTTCCAGCCTGGCCATTGGCGCTCCGCGTCTAAGTTCCCGATTTGATTACCACTGCAGCCGGCGCCCCTTTTGCTCCGGGGCATGGCGAGTTGCATCGTGCTCAGCAGAGTGGCTTTAATCGGTCCGTAACCTCCGCAATTCTAAGCGCGTTCCGAAGACAGAGATGTGACCGGGTTCACGCTGCAAGAAGTAGAGGCAGAACCCAAAACTCCCGTCACAACCGGAGGAGTTTTGAAATAACCACCGCTGGCCGATGTTTTCTCTAACCCATGTGAATTGAATAAGTTGAGATGCGTAGCTAATGAGATCGCAGGTCAGAAGCTGCGCCGATCCGAACAGACCAACCAGACATTCTCTTCGCCTCATCGAAAGGCAGGAGATCAGCAAGTTCCTTCCGGAATGGTGCCGGGATTTTGTGCTTCCAGAAGCGCGTTCAAGCGCTCTATAACCTGGAAAGCATCGGCCACGTAGACGACATCGGCCTTTCCACGTGTCCAGCCGCAGTTGGGGTCAATGCTGATGGCGCGCCGCTCGCCAATGAATCGCCAGCCCACCACATGAGGTTCTTCACCGTGGCAGCAAGTGGCCAGTCCTTTCGCATGTCTTGGGGTTGAACCAGTTTGGCCCACTTGATTGAGATGCGTGAGAAACGCAAGAACGGGAGTTCCTTCACTGCCCTGATCGACGAGTGATTTTGAACTGCCCAGGGACGCACCCGAAGCGCGCAGGAATTGCAGGATCAGTTCTCCCGCCTGAACGGCATGAACTTTTCCGTCAGATTGCTTTTTGGTCCAGCCCGCTCCAGCTACGAACAGAAGCTTGGCATCAGGCCGTATTGTTCCAGAGCCGTGTGAACTTCCTTTGCTGGATGTTCCGTTAGAAATCTCACGTTGCTCAGGTGCGCGATTTCCCAACACCATCGTGCGAAGTGTGGGCAGCTCGACGGCCATTTCCTCGACTTGGACTGGAGCGACCTCGCCGGTGAATACCGCATGTGTTCCGGAATCAAGCAGAAGGAACCATGGACGCGATTCCCGTGAAACGACCGCTTCCATCCGTTGGCGATAAAACCATCGGGTTGCTTCGACCCGGTCGGCCACTCCAATTGTGGTAACGTGCGACTCGATGCAGCCGCGCATGCGATAGGCGACGGTAGCCATCACGCGTGCGAACCGTGAGCTATGGGGAGCGACAACGATCGACGGCTGTGCGGCGCGGCAAATTGCCACGCATGCTGCAGCATCGCTTGCATACCGCGGTTGCGCGAACGCTTCGCCGGTGACGGCAAGCAATCGTGCTTCTGCGGAAGCCAGACACCGGGCAAAGACGTTTGAATTCTCACCGACGATGCCGATGCTCAACTTCGCACCGAACTGCGCAGCCAATTCTCTGCCGACGGTCACGGCTTCGAGAGAACCTTTGCTCAGTTGCTCGCCAGCCTCATCGCCATGGGTCAAAACCAAAATCGATTCCATCACTCCGCTCCAATCCACTCAAGCAACTCCCGCGCAACTTCATCTGCTGTCAGGTCCTTCACCACGCGTGTTGTGCGCTGCTGGCTGGGAAGGCTCACTGAGACGTAGCTCAAAGTGTTGGTTTCAAGTGTCACCGGCTTTGGTCTTCTGAAGGGCCGGCAGGATGGTGCGCATGTTCGCCATGCCGACTTGCGGATTGTTGCGCGGTTCACCGAGGTTGCCCGTCGCCCAACCCAGCACCGCGGGTGCTCCAATGCACACCGAGACCTGATGTTTGCCGGCCTCGACGCGCTCCAAAATTTCAAATGATCCGTCGTCGTGCGGATCGATCTTGTCCACGCCTTGAAACTGATCCGTGATGCCCAGACGTTCGCCTACAATTTGCAGCGTGATTCCGGCCCCTCTCGATGCAGACTCCCAACCGCCGAAAAGCAGGAGCTTCGCGCGATCGAGTCCGGGGATTGCAGCGATCGCTTCTGCGAGAGTAGCAGCGGTTGAATGCGCATCTGTGAAGCCGCCAATCGGGCCGTCGATGGGCACCAGTTCGAAGGCCGCCTTCTGCGCTATGGTCATCATTAACTGCTGCAACTTTCCTTTAGGACCGAGCGAAACCAGCCAAACTTTGCTGCCGGGGCGTTTCGCAGCCAGGCTGGAAGCTTCATACAGCGCGCTAGCGGCCCACGGGTCGAGGACCGCAGGAAGAAGCATTTCGTTCTTGACGCCGGGCCCGTTCGGCCCGGTCGTTGGTTCGAGTGTCTGCAATGGATCGGGCACCATCCCGGCGCAGACTACGATGTGGAATGAATCAGGCATACAGCTCCTTCTCAAGATGATCTGTGTCCGCAATGCGCTTCGGGGCTGTCGCACATGGCGGCAACTGGCGGCTAGTTTTCAGCCGAATGCAACCCCCCGGCCCCAGCAAGGAATTCAATGTTGCTGGTCTTGCCAATGGGCGGGTGCGCGCAGTTCCATAGACAGGCACCGCAGTGCACACATTTTTCGCGTTCGAATGCAGGCACGCCTTCTGCACCCAGGGTGATGGCCTGACCGGAACACATCGCGATGCAGGACTTCTCAATGCACGCCTCACACAGTTCCGCATCGAGAAATCGCACATGATCGGCGAAGCCGGGCATCGCCTGGACCTTGCCGCCCATCAAGAGCGCGTCCTGTTGCGTGACTAAAAGCCGTCCGTCCAAGGGAATCTCCGGCCAGCCAGCCGCGTTCAGCAATGCGTCATGTAGAGGGCGGCTTTCTGCAGTGGCTCGCGTTGCACTAACTCCGAGGTTGAGGTCTGTTTCCTCCTGCGCAGAGAATGGGCCTATCTGCTTGGATGCCGGCGAACTGTCTGACTTTAGCGAAAGACGGCCGCTGGTCAACCCAGCTAGAGCCATCCCGATAAGGCCGCGGACAAACCCGGAATGAAACCCGTCGCGAGCGTGTTCGGCTTCACGTGCTTCTCTTTCCACCCAGCTTGTACGACGCCGTTTTTCGTAAGTGTCGGTTAGATTCTCCTCTGTGAACGCAAGACCGCCGCGCAATAATTCAAGCACCGCCTCGCCCAATTGCACTCCGGTCGTCCAGGCTTCATCTACGCCTGAGCCGGTCAGGATGTTGGTTGAGCCGGAGCCCTCGCCGATGCGCGCGAACCCATCGCCGGTGAGGACTGGTTCGCCGCGTTTTCCGGACTCCTCCAGCGACTTTGCACCCCAAGACCGCAAGGTTCCGTCTTTCAGGTGCTTCCACAGGGCCGGATGCTGGATGTAATGCTGCAAATATCGATAAGCGGTACGCGCCGGATCGCCAAGCCACGAAGGCACGAAGATGCCCACGGAGACGAGTCGATCCGGGTGCACGTACATAAATCCGAAGATCTCCGGCTGCGGAAATCCAAAAGTGTGCCAAACCGTGCCTAGCTCGAGCGTCGAGTCTTCAGGTAGCTCGATGACCATCTTCATGCCCAGGGCCCAATCGCGGCCACTCAGTTCGTTGTCGCCTTGATTGAGCGCTCTCCCGATCTGGCCTACCGGCCCGTCACCCACCACGGTCAAACGTGCACGCACATCCATACCAGGCATGAAGCCTTCGGTTGGCATTCCTTGAGAATCCACACCTTGATCGGCCAGGCGGATTCCAACGACCGCCCGCTTATCGGCGGGGGATTCATCAGCGAAGATCGGATTGCTCACCGGGGTTCCGGGCCAGATCTGCACCAGTCCGCCCGCCATCAGTTGGGAGGCAACCCACTGGTTGAACTGACCGATTGAAAATACAAGCCCACCGCGCTTATGCAGAAATGCCGGGGTCCATGGAAGTTCGAATGCCTCGTCCTTTACGAACAGCTTTCCACAAAGGCGGAGAAGATAATCAGCCGCACGTAGTGTACGCGAGCGCCGCGAAGCACCAATGGGATCGAGCAGGTAAAAGACGCGTTCTGTCTTTACGTCCGTGGCCATTGGGATCTGGGTCAGATCGAGGGAGGGAAAGCTTGCGCGAATCCCCTTGGCGCGTGTCACAACACCACTCACTCCGGCCGAGAGATCGTCTGCGCGCTCATAGCAGTGCACCTGTAATGGCATACCCGGAGCGATTTTGCTCTCGAGTCCCGGATCGTTGGGTGACAGATTCCATGCCTGCGTCAGCGCGGTCAGAAATCCGCCCATCGCCGGGCCAAAACCGACACAGGCGATGTCTACTTCCATCGTCTGTCTTTCGGTCTCGACTGGCTGTTCCGTAAGACTCATGCAGGCCCCGCTGCCGGATAATCGAGCGCTTCGGGAATCATTACTTTGCTTACCGTGTCGGCCGCGCGATCCTTCGCCAGCCGCGAACCGGTCAAGCACATCGTCAGTCTGCTCTGCAGCCGAAGGAATTCGCCCGATCCTGCACAGCCTGCGCACGGTCCGGCCTTCTGCGGATGGTTGCCGTCTTCTGCGAGCACATCCAAGCCCATGGCCATGATTCCCGGCATCGTGCTTTCAAGGTCTTCGAGTTCGCTCGCCAGAAAGCAGTTCCTGTGCTCGGCCTCATCCCACGCAGGATGCCGCGTATAACCAAAGACCAGTTCGGCGCAGATGCGCGAAACTTCGCCAGCTGCTTGCGCGGATTGTGTGTGGCACAGGTCGCTCAGGAATTGCACGGTTCCGGCCAATCCCTCGGCTGCCTCGGCATTTTCCGCTCCGTGTTTTTCCAACTCGAGCACGTCAAGAATCTGCCAACGCGATGCGACGAGCCAGCAGAGCGCATCGGCTAACGCAAACGTCACGCCCTGACGCTGGCCGTGATAAAGCTTGTTGCCCGATGGATCCGTCGTCTTCTGCAAATAGTTCAGCGACCATGCCCACAAGTTCATCGCCGAAGCAACAATGCACGCGCCCGTTCCGGGGCGTGTCGATGCGATATCGCGCATCTGCTTTGTCCACGCTGCGAACTGCGCAAGAAAGACCTCGCTGGTCATGGTTACCGTAAGTTGGCGCCGTTGCACTGCCTCGGGTCCTTCATAGGTCGCTTCGAGTTGTGCATCCATCCATTTGTTCGCCAGAAAACCGGGGCAGTCTTCGGTGATGCCGTAGCCGCCCATCAGACTTACTGCTTCGCGCATCATGTTGGCCCCGTGGCCCGTGTTCCAGAGCTTGGTAGCCGGACACAGCACATTGGCCTCGGCGTCCATCAATACGTACTGCACAAGGGGATCAGCCTCAAGTTCGGCGCGCCGAGGATCGCCGTTCTTCAACGACAGTAGTTCGAGCGCTCGCCGCTCGCTCTGTTTGAGCGCCTTCATCTCCGAACGGCCGCCTTGAACTCCAAGCTCTTTCAGGATCGCCGTCTTCTGCTTCTCGAGGGGGTCAAGCACATCGAACAATCGCGCCGCGGCAAAGCCCAGAGACGCTGCAGCCTCACCGGTGGCCCACACATCCACCAGGCGGTGAAGTGCATCTTCGCGCTGCTGAATTCCCTGCTCGTAGCGCACCGAGCCCGGCGTTGCACCCTCTGCGCCGCGGAAGCGATGGCGCTGATAGCGAATCACGGGTTCGACAGCAGACAGGAGCTTCGCCGCCGTCATCAAACCAACAGGGACACGTGTGCGCCGAAATACCGCTTCGATGATTTCGCTGTGGTTGAAGTTGGGCAGAAGCACGCCGTCCTTCACCGTGTATCCACCTACGATGCGGCTCGCTGGAACCCGCAACTCGAAGACCGGATCGCCTGTTGAGGAGAGCTGGTGCACGAGTTTTTTGGTGGCGGTGCCGCGGTCGAATGTTCCCTCGTCGCCTTCCTCCAGGATCACCATGCAAGTTCCCTTGATCCGCTCGTCGTCGGAGTTCACCGCCGCGGTTACAAAGTTGGCAAACCCGATGCCGGTGATGAACCGGCCGCGCTTGCTTACCTGCAGCCAGGGTTCCTCGCCCTCTTTCCACTCCGCAATGCGAAGTTTGCCATTCAACATGCCGGTATCGACGCCCACATAGGGAACCGGCTCGGTCAGCGCGAATGCTCCCCGCCAGACTTTGCGATCTTCTCCCGGTTGAGCCGGCGCCGCCAACTTTTTGTAGTGCGCAACTTGATCCGGCGTTCCACGCTCGTGAATGGGTGCAAGAGCCAGAAATCCAGCCAGGTTGGCGGTCGCTGCGCCGGCATCCACCCACGCCAGTTCGAACGCGGCCAACCCGAAAGCAAGATTTTTGGGGCCGAAGATGAAGCCTCCATCCTCGGGTTCCATAAATGCAGTGGTGATACCAGCAGCGTCAAACGCATCCATCATCCCGTTTTTCGCAGCAGTCCACTCGTGCGTGTTCCTTTCGCCTGCGGCCACAAGCCGCGCCACGGGTCCACGCGCCACGTCGCGCGCGGAATGCACCAGCATCTGTAGGTCAAAACGATTGGCGAATCGCCATTGAGTCTGCCGAACCGCATCTCCGGGAAGGGTAAGCATCGTTTTCGTTTCGGATACTGTCATCGTGCCCATTCAGTTGGCTCTCCAATAGCGCACATATTCTCCTTGAATGGACACACGATGGCATGTGACCCACATCACCTCGGGGCTACTTGCAGACAGCTAAAGGCTACTGATTCGCAGGCGATTGATTGCATGGCGCTCGAATATTGGAATCACCAACAGCAAACTCCGCCAGTGATTGGTCCTTCTTGCACGTTTTTCAGCGAGCTTCAGCGGGAGCTAAGGATCGGATAGCAGTGATTCGACCTGCGCCGAAATGCGGGTTCGGACGCGAATTTGGGAGCGCCGGGTGGCATGACCGATCATTGAAGTCGTTTAGTCTGATTGGCGAAGATTCCTTCACCGGGGGGGGGGACTGCTGTGAAATCTTTTGCTGTATTGGCGGCTGCAGGCTTGCTCATCGCAGCTGGTTGCTTTGGTCAGGACGTCGACACGCAAGTCTTGCAATCGATGCATTGGCGGTTGATCGGCTCGTTTCGTGGCGGTCGAGTGAGTGCGGTGGCGGGAGTGCCCGGCGATCCAAACGTCTACTATTTCGGCACGCCAGGTGGCGGAATCTGGAAGTCGACGGACGCGGGCCGAGTCTGGGAGCCCATCTTCGACGAGGAGCGGGTCGCCTCGATCGGCGCGCTTGCCGTTGCGCCTTCTGATTCCAGGATCATTTACGCGGGAACGGGCGAGCAGACCCCGGGAAAGGGAGTCTACCATTCGAATGACGCAGGCGAGACGTGGACACCCGCCGGCCTTCAGGACACGCGGTTCATTCAGGCAATCATCGTCGATCCGCGCAACCCTGACATCCTGATCGCAGGCGCCAATTCGCTCGGCGTGTATGTATTCGCGCATCCCTATCCAAAAAATGACCTCTCGATTACGCGCGGAGTCTTCAAGTCCACCGACGGCGGCAAGACCTGGCATCAGACGCTGAACAGCGATGATTCTGCCGGGGTGTTCGATCTGGAGGTCGACCCCGACAACCCGCACGTTCTTTACGCTGCGATGTTTATTCCCACGCCTGAACCGAAGCCAGAGGACAAGAGCAGCGCCGCTGCAAAGGAGAAACCGCCGGAAGACACCTCCAGTCATTTACAGATCCACCGATGAAGGCTCGACATGGACTCCGCTGGTTTTGAAGGGACTGCCTGAAAAAGGCCGCGGGAGGCTCGGCATCGCGGTTGCCCCTGGCACCGGTGGCAAGCGCCTTTATGTTGTGGTGGACCAGGGCTTCTACCGCTCCGACGATGGAGGCGCGACGTGGAGCAAGTCGACGCAGGATCCGCGGATTGAAGGAAATGCGTATTTCAGCCGAATATTCGTTGATCCGAAGGACCCGGACATTCTCTACATGGCGCAGACCTCTCTGTACCGGTCGACGGACGGGGGACGCACGTTTGAGGCATTCGTAGGCGCGCCATCGGGCGATGACTTCCACGTACTCTGGATTGACCCGAAGAATCCAAGCCGGATGTTGCTTGGCGTTGACCAGGGAGCGATTCTGAGTGTGGATGCGGGGAAAACGTGGAGTACCTGGTATAACCAGCCAACCGGTCAGTACTACCACATCAGCACCGACAGCCAGTTCCCCTATCGCGCCTACGCAGCCCAGCAGGACAGCGGCACGCAGTCCGTGCCAAGCCGCAGCGATAATGGCGAAATTACCGAACACGACGATACGCCCGTGGGCGGATTCGAGTTCTGCAATATTGCTCCCGACCCGCTGCATCCGAACTTGATTTACTCAGGCGGTTGGTTCGGCTCGGTCGTTCGGTACGATAGCAAGACCGGCCAGATCGCGACGGTGTTCGAGAGAGGCACAAAGTATCGTGCTGGTCAGATGCCGCCACTGCTTTTCTCACCGCACGATCCGCACACGCTCTACCTGGGAACCCAGTATGTGATGAGGACGACGGATGAAGGCAAGACTTGGGAAGACGATCAGCCCGGATTTGACGGAGTGGAAGAAGCCGGATGAGAAGAATCCAGCCCCCGGTGCACCGCGGCCTCCGGCAATCGAGGCTCTGGCGATTTCGTCCCTCGACCCCCGCGAAATCTGGGTGTCGACCACCAATCGGCTTGTGCAACTGTCGCACGACGGGGGCGCGCACTGGCAAAAGGTGACGCCGCCCGGAATCGAAGCTCCTTCCGAAATCCTCTATGTTGAGCCGTCGCACTTCGATGCAGCCGAGGCATTTCTGACGGTCGGAACAAGCCGCCAGGCCGTACCTCCGCAGATTTTGCGCACGCGCGACTATGGCGCCACCTGGCAATCGATCGTGAATGGCCTGCCTGCGGATGAAAGCGTCCTTGTGGTGCGCGAAGACCCGGTGCGCAAAGGGCTGCTCTATGCCGGAACTGCATCAACTGTTTTTGTTTCGTTCGACGACGGCGACCACTGGCATCCGCTGACATTGAATCTACCCGCCGCTTCGATTACGGACATCGATGTGCACGGAGATGATCTCGCGATTTCAACCTATGGGCGCGGACTCTGGATCCTCGACGACATTGCGCCGATTCGCGATCTAACCCCGGAGATGCTTGCCGCCCCAGTGAGCCTCTTGCCGCCCGTGACCGCCATGAGGGTTCGCTGGGACAACTGGGAAGACACGCCTCTGCCCATTGAAACGCCGAGCGCGAAGAATCCTGTGGATGGCGTTTTGATTGACTACTACCTGAAGACGGCACATCCGGGCGAAGCTGAAGATCACCATTCGCGATGCCAGTGGCAACGTGGTGCGCACGTACACGGAAAACATGCAGCGAGCCCAACCTGCCGCCGCCGAACGTGCCCGAATACTGGTTTGAAAAGACGGAATCGGTTGATGGTTCCGCAGGGCTGCACCGCTTTGTATGGGACTTGCGCTACGACGCCCCGAAAGCCCTGCCGGCTTCCTATTACGGACCGATCCTGCAGTACACCGAGTACACGCTGGCCGACCATGCCATTCCGCATGAAACTCCGAGACAACAACCGCAAGGCCCGTTGGTCGTGCCAGGAAACTATACCGTCGAACTCACCGTCGATGGACAAACCTATCGTCAGCCGCTCACCGTCAAGCTCGATCCCCGCGTTCATGCGTCCGAAGGAGGATCTCGAGGTTCAACTGGCTCAGGCACGGCGAATCGTCAGCGGCATGAATGTTTCCGATCAGGGAATACAAGAAACTAGAAGCTCTTGACCAAGGCGCTTGACGAGCGCAAGAAGAAGGACGCGAAGGTTAGAGACTATCGACCTGGACAAGCAGATCAAGGCAGTTGCCGAGGGGACGCATGATTTGCCGGGACTGGGCCCTGTGAATCGCGACCTGGGAAGATTGTTGTTTGGAATCGAGTCCGCCGATCAACGGCCCTCCGCTCCGCAGATGCAGGCGATTGAAGAACAATGTGGCGCTCTGACCAAAGCGCTGGCACTTTGGAAGGAACTGAACGACAGGCTCGCTAAAGCAAATCCGCTGAATCTGCCGGTCGCCGCGGGGGTGCCTCTAAGTGGTCGCGCTCCCTAGGAAATTTTTGCACAAAATGTTGAGCAACGAATGGGCGGACTTGCATTAGGGGCCCCGCCGTGAGCGATAACCCCAACGCTCTCAACGCGAAAAAAGCCCTAGAAAACCGATAAATCGAGCTTGGGGTGGCACAGTACAATAAGAACATCATGTATGCCACGTCAAATCCCGACCTCGTGAATGAGCTCCGATACGCCCTCGACGTGATGGAAGAGTACTCGCACCTTGGCCTGGACAACGAAGCAGCCGGTAAACTCCGGGGAATCCTCGTTCGTCGTATCAACGAGGCCGAAGCTGCACTCTCTTCCCGCCCCTCTGCTCCCGTTCGCTTTCCTACGGAAAACGCGAAGGTCACTGTCTAAAAAAAGATCGAAAGAATCTGCAATGAGTATGCGAGGGATTCCTCGCGTGATCCGTAGCCCTCGAAAGAGACGCCAAGGTGGGCTTGTCGCGGGTGCTCCTCGATCGCATCAATGCAGATTGAGCGCACTTCCGCATTGCGTGATTGAGTCTGAACCGCTACTGCAGATTCGTGTCTGACAGCAACTCGTCGCCATCGTCGTCGCCGATCGGCATACCGGGAGGAGCTTCGATGGGCTTCTCGGGGACAAACTTGTCGGGGTCATGTTCGAATTGCTGGATTCGATCGATCAGCGCGGCGCGATGAATCGCTTCGGCCGTGTCCTGCGGCATTGGTGTCGAAGTCCACTGATGGAGAAGATCGTGAATGTGCCAGAGAGCGATGGCGCGCGCCTGGCTTGAAGCCGCGGGATTGACCGCGAGCGCCAGCATCGCTTCCACCGCGCGAAACTCGACGGCTCGCTCCACTTCCGATGACATGCTATGTCCCGCTTCCGGGCGTTCCGCGACGGTGGAGGAAATCGCCTCAAGAACACTGCGAAGGGATGGCGACGCAGGGAACTACGCATGTGGTACTCGATCAGCCGGCTTGCCCGCGCCGGATCGAGGAGAACTCTGAGCGTGAGATCGGCAGCGGATTCGGCGGCGGCAATGGGATCGAAGGTGAGCCCTGTATGTGAAGGGAAAGACTCCTGCTGTCCGCGGATATCCGGGAGGCACAGGCGGCAAGATTTTGAGAATCGATTCCGGTAGCGTCAGTGTTTCTGGCTTCAGTGTCTTCAGGACCTCGTCAAGCGCCTTGCGCTGTCGCGCGGGATCAAAGATCGGAAGGATCAGCGAGACCGTCGCCGCGCAGGTTGTAGCGATAATCGAGACCACCGATCTCCTTGATCGCGGCCTCGGTTTGATAGCGATGAAATAGATAAAGCGGGACGAGTGTCTTTTCCAACTCCGCCATCGGCGTGCCCGGCTTGATGGCATTATCGCCGAAGTTCTTTAATGCAGCAGCACGAACAGCGAGTACTCGATCAAGCTCGGCGGCTGGGTCGTCGCCGTTGTCCCACAGGTGAGCGCGGGGATGCGCAGAGCCGAACGGACGCGCATCTTCGTCAGTGATGAAGATCTGTCCTGCATGGTCGGCATCGGCGAGAATCTTGTTGAGCGCGGCTTGTTGCTCGTCGGTGGTCAGGTTCGGGGCAAACTCACGATAGCCGTAGTCGATTGATACCTTGTCCCAATCGCCGATGCCAGTCGCGTATGCATGAGAAACGTCGACATGGCCGTTGCTGTCGAGGGTGATGTACGGATGCGGATAGTCCATCACGCTGTCGCCCTGCGAAACCGTCGATGCGGCGAAGTTATGCGCGAGACCGAGAGTATGTCCCGTCTCGTGCGCAGCCAGCTGGCGAATGCGCGCGAGCACCATCTGCAGCATTGGATTGTCGGCCGCGTCGGACGGACTTTATTCGCAGACGCGCTATAGGGCGACAGGAGCGCTTCGGCGATCATGTAATCCTGACGCGCGCGTAGTGAACCCAGGGTAACGTTGCCCTTGATAATCTCTCCGGTGCGCGGATCCACGACCGCCGCACCGTAACTCCAGCCACGGGTATATCGGTGAACCCACTGGATGATGTTGTAGCGCACATCCATTGGGTCTGCGCCCTCGGGAAGAACGTCGACGCGAAACGTGCCCTTCGCCCATCCTGCTGCCTGAAAGGCCTGATCCCACCAGCGCGCGCCTTCGAGCAACGCACTGCGAACAGGCTCGGGCGCACCACGATCCACGTAATACTGGATAGGCGTCACGGCTTTGCAATCCGCGGTGCAATTCGGGTCCTGCTTGATCAGCCGATGGCGGATGATGAAGAGCTGGTCGAGCGGATCGCCAAGCGGAGCTGTGTAGTCGCGATAGCCGCTTGGGAAATAGCCGGCACGCGGATTAAAGCGGCGCGGCACGAAGCCGGGCGGAGGCAGTTCGATGAACGAGGTTCGTTCCCGAATCGTCATGGCATGGGGGTCAGGCGTGACGTTGCGAACAAATTCACCTTTGGGCGGCGCGTCGGTGGTGAAGGTGAGTTCTGCCTCTACCTCAGTGTTCTTAGGAAAGCCCTTTGTGTCGTCAAGCGCGATAGCAGACCGCGAAGCATCTACGTGGTATGCGCCTTGCTTCAAATTCATCAGCCTATCGGAAATGCTGTGACCGTCGTGAAGGAAGAAATCCGTTCCATCCACAAGAACAGTTCCATCCGACGATTCGGCGGCGACCGTGAATCCCCATAGCACTGACTGCGCGAATGACTGCGTCACCGACAATTGTTCTGCGGGTTCTGTGCTCGACGCGCGGAAGGCCAGGTTGGGTTGGACGAGCAACACCTTGGGACCGCTGCGTTGAAAATGGACGAGGCGACCTTCCGAGGTCTGTCCGCGATCCAGGCCGAGATCGTTCGATCCGGTTCCGAAAGGCAGGGAATTTACATAGAGAATGTCGGGAGACTTTCCGTCGGGGCCAAGATGCCGGATCTCAAAATAGAGCTTGCCGGTTCTGGCATCCCAGTCGAGCGGGATCAGCCCGTCAAGGTGCTTCATGCCAGCAGTTTTTTCCTGAACCGTGGGTGGTGCGGCCGGCTCGGCGGCTGGGGCTGCGGGCTTGGCGCCTTGTGCGGAAGCGAGGACTGGAAAAATGAGCAGGGCAAGAATGGGAAGCTTGGCCATGTTTCCTTCTATCACGGCTTGGCGCGTTGGCGGGGAGATTTCAATTCAAGAGAGAGACGGTCTGCGGAGCGCATTCAGATCACTTCCGCGCAACTGAGGACGAGTAAAGTCGGTTTTCGGGACGACGAGGGTGTGCTTTAGAGCATGTCTTCAATCTTCACAGGATCCATGTCGGCGTAATCCTGGTTTTCGCCGCCCATGCCCCAGCAAAACTTATATGCCTGGGTACCTGCACCTGCGTGAATGGACCATCCCGGTGAGACCACAACATCCCGATCCGCCATGATCATATGGCGGGTCTCCTCCGGCGGTCCCATGAAATGGAAGACGCGCGCGGCCTTCTGCCACGTCAAAGTAGCAATAGACCTCAGAGCGGCGCATGTGCCGATGCGCGGGCATCGTGTTCCAGGTGCTTCCCTCGTGCAGATGGGTCACACCCATCACGAGCTGGCAGCTCTTTGCACCTTCGGCGTGAATGTACTTGTAAATCGTGCGGCGGTTGCTTTGCGCGGTGCTACCCGTTTCTGCGGGTTGAGCGCATTCCTTTTTGACCAGTGTGACTGGGTGGGCCGTGTGCGCGGGATAGCTGAGGATATAAAAAGCTGCCGGCGACTCATTCGATTTTGATTCGAAACGAATTTCGGGATTGTCGCGCCCGATGTAAATTAAGTCGAGATTGTTGAGTGGATAGGTGGAGTTACCGACGTGAACCAATCCCTCGCCGCCGACGTTCAGCGCTCCAAGTTCGCGTCGCTCTGTGAAGAATTTTGCGCGTAGCTCGGCAGTGGCATTCAGTGGTATCGGTCCTGCCTGTGGGAATAGCAAAGCCCACCACCGCGCGGTCAAGATCCACATAGGTCAAATGAATCTCTCCGGGATGCGAAAGACCTTCGATCAGGAAGGAGTCCCGAAGTTCCCGAGTTGTCATGCGCGGAAAACGAACTGGATCCGCAAGCAAAAGTGTCTTCATGGAATTGCACGACTCATGCGAGAAACTCGTGGACTACCAGAAACTCGCACTCTTCGGTCTATCACAGCCCGGATTGAACTCCATAGGATTAGTTTAGGCTTCGTTCCGGCCAGCGGGATCGCTTTCTCTTCAAGGACATGAACTTCAGGGACCTTTAACCGGCCAAGCATGAGAGCTCAAATGGAGCGGAGTGTGAAGAGAGTGATTTCAGGGCGGCAATTAAAACGAACGGGGGCTCCCACGCTGCCGATGCCGCGGCTTACGTAGAGTTGCGTCGTTCCCAATTGGAAGAGGCCCTCAACGTACTTGCGCCCACCCGGCGGAAGCCATAAAGGACCAACGAACGGCAGCCGCACCTGGCCGCCGTGGGTGTGACCGCTCAGAACCAGAGCGGTTGCCTGACCTGTCGGATGCATTCGCAACTGATCGACAAATCAGGAGCATGGCACATCAAGATGACGGGTTCGTTGGCGATATTCCGGATGCTGGCTGGAATGGCCTGGTCTGGGTCGGGCTTTCCGTCGCAGGGATCATCGAGCCCGGCAAGCCAAAGCCTGCTTCCACTTCGCTCGATCGGCAAGGATGTGTTGCGAAGCACTCTCATGCCGTGGAATTGAGGGCTTCGCCCACGTGCTGTTCGCCCGCCCAGACGTCATGATTGCCGAAGATAGCGTATCGCTGTTGGCACTGAAGGCCGCTGAGCAGGCTGGCCGCATTGCCAGGCTGCGTCGACTGTAAGCTTCGGCGGCAAGACCTGGGCGCTGACGTAGTCGCCCGTAAGCAAGACCAGGTCGGGATGGGCCCGGTTGATCGCATCGATCGCTTCCCGCAGCAGAAACGGTTCGGTGAATTCATCCAGATGAATGTCACTGAGTTGGGCGATGGTCAAGCCGTCAAATTCAGCAGAAAGCCCACGGAGCACGATGTCTTTGCGGACGACTTCGAGCCAGTGCCGCTCGAACTCGCCTGCATAGAGTGCCAGGCCGCCCGCGCCGCAAAGTGCTCCCTTCAGGAAAGACCGTCTTGAAATAGCTTGCTCATTCAAGCCAGCCACCGATGATGCCATGTATGTTTAACCGACCTTATATGGTTTTTTGAACGAACGCGCAGCGAAGCAGATTTCCAGCGGCCTCGATCCGGCGCCTCTGGCCCACTTGCAGGAACGATTTCAGTTAATTTAGATGCAGAATTCGCGACGCGGTATGTGTCATGCCTGTTGGATCAACCTTACACAATTCGTGGGATTTTCATCTGCGGTGGTTGAATACAGCTTCATTGAACGAGAAGCGGCACGAATGCGCTGCTGAAAGAAAGGGAGTGCGAACCTCGTAACAACCCCTTACACTAAAGTGCAATCATGCGTTTGCCATCCGTGAAGCTATTCGATTTGGCCTCTTTCCCGCTCGCCGCACTCCTTCTGACTGTCCTATCTGCTGCCGCTGTCGGCCGCTCCATCGCGGCCTGCGGCCCGTGCCCCGGAAGCACGTGCGTCCCACGCGTATCAGGCCGCTCTGCGGCAAGGGCCGCTCGCGGTGCAGGCATTTCTCGAGGATTTTCCGAAAGGCGCGGACCTGCATGTTCATCTTGGGGCGGGGGTCTATGCCGAGACGCTGATTCGCGTAGCTGCGGAAGACAAGGTGTGCCTCGATCCCGCGACGGACGAGTTTGCACGCAACGCACAGGGCAAAACCTTGATGGAGCCCTGTGCACCACCGCTTGTGCCGGCGAGTGAACTGAATGGGAGCAGCCTGACGCAGGCCGAGCAGGATCTCTATGATCGTGTTGTCGACGCCTTCTCCATGCGGAACTTTGTCGCTACTCCGAGCTATAGCGGGCACGATCAGTTCTTTTCCACCTTCGATCGATTTGGCGGCCTCGACAAAAGCCATACGGGCCAGTGGATTGACGAAATCACGCGTCGCGCCGATGCGGAGAACAATCAATATCTGGAGTTGATGCACATCGCCAGCCTTCGGGCATGCAAGCACGGATCGCGCACGAACTGGGGTTCAACCCAGACCTTGCGCAGATGCGGCAAGAACTTCTGATCATGGACTGCGGGACGAGATTGCTGCGGATCGTGCGGAAGATGAAGAGAAGCGATTGCTTCGCGTAACCAGATTCAGCATTGCGGCACTCCGCAGGCGTCAAGTGCCTGCACGGTACAGGTGAGATTCATCTACCAGGTGCTGCGGGCTTCGCGCCGGAGCAGGTATTTGCGCAGACGCTGCTCGGATTTGAAACGGTGGAGCAGGCGATCGAACAGGGCTCCGACGATTGGGTCGGTATCAATTTCGTGCAGCCGGAAGACTACATGGTGGCGATGCGCGACTATACCCTGCACATGAAGATGGTGGAGTATCTGCACGGCTTGTATCCCAAGGTGCACATTACTCTGCACGCGGGAGAGCTTGCGCCGGGCATGGTGCCGCCGGAGGGCATGAAGTTTCACGTTCGCCAGGCCGTTGAGATTGGGCACGCAGAACGTATCGGGCATGGCGTGGATGTGATGTACGAGGATGATGCTGAGGGACTGCTGAAAGAGATGGCAAAGAAGCATGTGATGGTGGAGATCAACCTGAGTTCAAATGAGGGAATTCTCGGCATCACGGGCGACATGCACCCGTTTCAGTACTATCGTGCAGCGCATGTGCCGGTGGCCCTCTCAACGGACGATCAAGGAGTAAGCCGCATCGACCTTACGCACGAATACGTGCGGGCCGCCAACGAATACCACGTGAGTTACGAGGACCTGAAGCAGTTGGCGCGGACGGGAATGGAGCACAATTTCCTGGCAGGTGAAAGCCTTTGGGCAGTTCCGGATGGGTTTGATCGTCCCGTAAGTGCCTGCAAGGGGCAGATTCTTGGAGCGGCGAAACCTTCGGCGGAGTGCAAGATTTATCTCGACGCCAATCAGAAGGCAGCGGCGCAGTGGGAGCTGGAACGGCGCTTTCGTGAGTTTGAAGTGAAGTTCTAGCTGGTTACGCCGCATCCAGACGCGGCGTCACCGCCGCCCTTACCCGCTAATCTGTATCTGGAGTTCTCAAATCGATGCCACCCATCGCATATCTTGAATGCTCGCGCTGCAACGCGCACACCTCCGCTGCGACGCCGCAAACTGTCTGCCAACAGTGCACGACACAGCCGGCCGGATCGCTGTTTGTCCGCTACGATTTCTCGCATCTGAAAGGGCAGGCTGCGGACGACGTCATTGCCAAAGATGCGGCTGGGCCATGGGCTGGAATGTGGCGGTATCGTTCGGTGCTTCCCGATGCTGTGCCGGTCACGCTGGGCGAGGGATGGACGCCGATGCTGAAGAGCAGTCGGTATGCGGGCGCTTTCTTAAAGGAAGAAGGCGCGAATCCAACCGGTACATTCAAAGCGCGCGGGCTGGCGATGGCGGTGACGATGGCGAAGCACTACGGGCTGCGCAAACTGGCTGTGCCGTCGGCGGGAAACGCCGCGGGAGCGCTGGCTGCATATGCCGCAGCGGCGGGAATCGAGGCGCATATCTTCATGCCGCTCGATGTGCCATTCGCCAACTACGTGGAGGCTATCGCGTACGGCGCGCACGTGGAACTCGTGAATGGGCTGATCTCAGACTGCGCTCGCATGGTGCAGGAACGGAAGCAGCAGGAGGGATGGTTCGATATCTCGACGCTGAAGGAGCCGTTTCGCATCGAGGGCAAGAAGACGATGGGATACGAACTGGTTGAGCAGTTGGGATGGGAATATCCGGACGCGGTCTTCTATCCGACGGGCGGCGGCGTTGGACTGATCGGGATGTGGAAGGCGTTTGAGGAGATGGAAGAGCTTGGTTGGGTTCGACCGGGCAAGCGGCCAAAGATGATTGCGGTGCAGTCGTCGGGTTGTGCGCCGGTGGTGCGGGCTTATGACGAAGGCGCGAACGTGAGTTCGATGTGGAAGGATGCGGCGACGTTTGCTTCGGGTTTGCGTGTGCCGAAGCCTTACGGAGACGCGATCATTCTCGACATTGTGCGTGCGTCAGATGGCACTGCGATGGCGGTCAGCGATGATGAGATTCTTGCGTCGATTCTGGATTGGGCGCGGAATGAAGGCATCTTCCTTTCGCCGGAAGGCGCAAGCGTGACGGCCGCATACGACAAGCTGATTGCGAACGGATATCTGAAGCCGAGCGATCGCGTGGTCCTGTTCAATACAGGCGCCGGGCTCAAGTATACAGACGTGACAGCGGAAGCGATGAATCTGAAGCGTCCGATCGGCGCAATAGATCGCGATGACAACCTCGATGACAACCCGCGCACACAGCACTACTGACCGGATCGCGCGGAGCATTCGCTGTGGCGGGCACATTGCTTGTGGCAGCGGGGCGTTGCCCTTTCATTGGCACACCTGCTCGCAGCTGGCGAGACGCTTCGCTGGATTGGCATTGCGTGCTTCGCGGTCTTCGTCGATTCGCAAGCCATCGCTGATGACGTGGACTTTCCTTGCGATGCTTGCGGGAGTCGAACTCGGACTTGACGCCCCGCACCTAGCAGCGCAGGCGCGATTGCCCGGCGACTTGTTTCTGCGCCTTGTGCGGATGATTGTTGCGCCGCTGCTGTTTGCCACGATCACAACCGGCATCGCTGGCCACAACGAACTGCGCTCCGTGGGGCGCGTTGCCATCAAGGCGCTGATCCTTTTTGAAGTCGTCACGACGCTTGGCCTCATCGTCGGCGTCGTCGCGATGAATCTCTCCGGAGCGGGCTGGGGCATCTCGATTCCGGAGGCGCTCGGCGGAACGGCTCCTGCGGCGCAGGCCCCGCAGACGTGGCAGCAGATCATTCTCAATCTCTTTCCGAATAACATAGCCGAGGCTGTGGCACAGAACCAGATTCTGCAGGTGGCGATTTTCTCGATTCTCTTTGGCGCGGCGCTGGCCATGCTGCCGGAAGAGAAGCGCGCGCCGCTCGTCAGAGTGCTGCAATCGCTCGCCGATGTGATGTTCCAGTTGACGCGCTTCATCATGTACCTTGCGCCGCTGGCGGCGGGTGCGGCCATCGCTTATACCGTGGGCAATACCGGACTGGCGACGCTGCTTCCACTTGCGAAGCTGGTCGGGACGTACTACATCGCGCTGACAGCATTCGTTCTCCTCGTGATGGTTCCGGTTCTCACGGCGTTTCGTGTTCCGCTCCGGGGCTTTTTGAATGCAGTAGGCGAGCCGGCGGCGATTGGATTTGCGACGACGACTTCGGAGGCGGCTCTTCCATTAGCGATGGAGCGCATGGAGGAGTTCGGAGTTCCGCGCTGGATCGTCTCGTTTGTCATTCCCACCGGCTACAGTTTCAATATGACCGGCGGCAGCGTGTATCTGTCGATGGCGGCGGTCTTCGTGGCGCAAGCCGCGGGCATGCATCTTACGTTTGGCCGCGAACTTGTGGTGGTGCTTGTCCTGATGGCGGCAAGCAAAGGTATCGCCGGAGTGCCGCGTGCGTCACTCGTTGTTCTGCTGGCTACGGCGAGCGCTGTTCATCTGCCTACCGCGCCCATCCTGCTGATTCTTGGCGTCGACACGCTGATGGACATGGGCCGAACGATGATGAACGTGGTCGGCAACTGCATGGCTGCCGCAGTTATTGGAAAAACGGAAGGCGCGCTTCTAACTTCCGGAGAGCTGAGTGGAACTGATACCGCGCAGGTCTAACGAAAGAGATCGATCTTGCGAAAATGGAGGATGAGACGTCGCAACGCATATCCTCTGGAGCCGATCCCTTCCTGCCTGTCGGCTGGAGTTGCATGGACGTCGCCAGGAAGATCATGCCCAGAATGATGCCGAGAAACAGAGCATTGGCGTAAGTAATAAGACGGCGCATGTATCCTCCTCCGCGGGCGCCCTCGTCCGCGAGTGTTAGATCGTTATTCAATGGAGAGCGTGTCATCGTCGGCCCCGTAATGGCAGACGCTACCTGGCCGCCTCGCGACGGCGGTATTCATCCCACACCATTCGGCCGATGTCCCAGGCAAGCTGCAACACGACGATGGCGCAGATGACAGTGAAGCCGAGGTGAATGCCGTTGTTGATCATGTCAAGGTTACGGCCGTATTGAAGCTGATCGACAGCAGGGTTCTTGAGCACCACATATACGTGGTCCGGGACTGAAAGCAGGTAAGCGATGGGGATCACGCCGACAGCTTTGAAGATGATTTGCCGGATGGGCGCAGGTTGCTGCCATTGACCGCGGGCGAGGTCGAGGGTCTTCCATACCAGTTGCAGCACATTGAGCCCGAGGATCCACCAGTAGAACGTCCACCAGATAGGTGAAAGCTGGTAGGGTACAGCGCGAAGAACTACAACTCCGGGACCCATGAGCAGGAAGGGATGGCGCGGTATGAGAAGAAGCCACGCGATCAAGAGAAATCCGACAACAACTTCCGCGACTGCCACCGTGAAGGAGCGAGGTTTGCGGCCGGAGGGGTCTGATTTTTCAAGCGGCGGCAATGAACTCGGCTGCCAGTTGCCGGTGAAACCAGCGATCGGCGGGCACTTGCCGGGATATCGAGAGGAAATGAACTCGAAGGCGGCGAAGACCAGCGTGACCCACGCAGCCGCATTGATGAGGACACTGGGAATGCGCATCATGGAATCGGCAACGTTGGAAGCGCTGGGTGACGTGAACGGGGTAACGGCCACAATGACGATGGAATAAATGATGAGCGCCCAGACGACCACGACGCGCAGGACATACAGGTACATGGGAAAGATCGCCGGGCCGATGAGATATTGCTGTGGCTGATAGCGTGAAGCGACGATCACCGGAGAGCCCATCTTGCGGAGCAGGTCTTCCATTTCGCCCTGGGTGAGCGGACGGTTGAGCTCCGACTCTTTGTCCTCAATCTGCGACTCCATGTTGGCGCGGAGTTCGGCGATGATATCGTCTTGCCGGCGAACCGGAAGGTACTTTCTGACGGCTTGGAGATAACGGTCGAGAAGTTCCATGGCTGTTTCCTTACTTGCTGCTCTGAGATTCCGGGTGTTCGAAGATGCGGTTGATGGAGGCGTTGATGGCTTGCCACTCTTCCAGCAGCTTGGCGAGGATCTGTTCGCCTTCCGGCGAGAGGTGGTAGAAGCGCTTGTTGCGCTTCTCTTCTTCGCGCCACTGGCTCACGAGCAAACCCTGCGTTTCAAGCCGCCGCAGAAGCGGATAGAGCGTGCTTTCTTCGATCTCGAGGCCTCGCTCTGCCAGATCCTTGCGGAGCGTGTAGCCGTAATGCTCCTGGCGAAGCTGGGCCAGGACTGCGAGGGTCAGGCTGCCGCGGCGAAGCTCGAGGCGAAGGCTTTCGAATTGGTTTTCAGCGACTGTCATGCTGTGCCCCGTACACTGTACTTCACATACTGTATGACAACTAGTGTATGACGTCAAGTAGATTTTGCGACTTTTTACACAGGTTTGGCCGGGCTAGAATCGCGGGGATGGATAACGAGCGCATTCGCGCGATCTGCATGGCGCTGCCGCATGTGGCGGAGACGGTGAACTGGGGTCACCACCTGGTCTACTGGGCGGGGGACCGGGATATTGGCGGCAAGATGTTCGCCATGACGAACCTGGATGGCATCGGCACCGGGGTGCTGTGGTTCCACTGCGGGGCGCAGCGGTTCCACGAACTGCTCGAAATTGAAGGCATCATTGCCTCACCCTATTTGGCAAAAGCGCACTGGGTGACGCTGGAGCGGTGGGATGTTCTGCGGCCGCGGGAGATCGAAGAAGAACTACGCAACGCGCATGCGCTGATCTTCGAGAAGCTGCCGAAGCGGGTGAAGACAGTGCTGGCCCTGCCGGAGAAGGAGCGGAAGCAGGTGATCCGGGAACGCAAGCGAGGGCTGAAGGCACGGGAGAAATCTCCCAAGGTCCGCAAGCGTAAAAAAGCAGGCGTTTGAGATTTTTGCTCTCCCATGTCTCAAAATCCAGGCATGGGGCACCCAAATTGGATCGAATTGAATGGGTATTTGGGGTGGAACTGAAGCGGCCGCGTCCGCGTACATTGGAATGACTGATATTGAGGTAGATGTCATGGCGAAGTTTCTTTTGTTCTGCATTCTCCTGGTTCTATGCTGGCCGCTGGCATTGCTGGCAGTAATCGCGTATCCGTTTGTGTGGCTGCTGCTGCTGCCGTTTCGGATTGTCGGAATCGCGGTGGGCGGCGTGCTGGAACTGGTGAGCGCGATCATCTTCCTACCGGTGCGGATGATCAGGGCGATCTGAGCAGACCATACCTTCCGGCGAGATGTGCCGGCTATGTTCCCGGTCACGGCCATGGTCTTGACGAAAGCTAGCCAGCGCTAAAGATTGCATAAATCCCAACCTGCACGAAGAGGCGAACTCCCTGCTGGTGAATTCGCCTCTTGTCCCTTTCTCAGTTGCTGCAACCCGGGCCCTCGGTTACAGAAATCAGCTTCTGGTCTTCTGCCGTAATGGTGCGGTCGTAACAACCTCGCGACGGATCGTGCAGTCGATACATCTGAGTGGTGCGCGCCCCGGTCGGTCCGAGGAACCTGCCGCTTGCATCCCACTTCAGCGTATCGGTCGCGTTCACCTGGTTGCTCAGGTCGCTGATCGTGGCCTTCCCACCATGCGGATTTTCGAGAACATGCACCAGGTCCTGCTGAACGCTTGTGGCGGTTTGGCTGAAGCTGCCATCGGCATTCACGATGAACGAGTATCCGATGTTCAGCGGGTATGAGAAGTGCTTCTCAACAGTCCCGGCCAGTAAGCCTCCTGTGGTTGTAACCCGCGAATCGAGTGTCGACGTCTGCTGGGCATTTTGGACGTCGGTGTTCGCGTTCACATCGAACTCCTGCTGGCTGAGGAAGTCCACCGCCTGTTCCACCGTCGTTTCCACGCGTCCATGCGAAGTGTTCACGTATCCGCTGATGGTGAAACTCCGATTCGATCCGACCGTGACTGAACCGGTATAGGTCGGGCCGGAACGGGTAATTACATTCTCCTGAACCACCGGGTTCGGTTCCACCAGGGTGTTGGTCAGAACTCCGCCCGTAACCTGGCTCGCTCCATGATCCTCAAACACGAGAAGATTTGCGGTGGCGAGAAAGTAGCTGTTGGCGTTGTACACGCTCACCGCGACGGTGTGTGCGTTGCCATCCGAAAGTACTCCCGCGAACGGAGTCAGATCGACGCGGTATGGCTTGAAGTCGAGTGTCTGCACGCCAGGAATAGGCTCCCACAGGTAGGGATCAATACCGCCGGTGTAAATCCACGGGTAAACGGGCGCAACCCCCGCCGGTTTGCCATCGATCCAGATCTCGGTTTCGCGGAACGCGGTGTTCCCGCAACTCTCCAGGTTTGACGTCTGATCGTTGGGCACGCAGAAGTACCAGAACTCATCATTGCTCTGGCTCTGTGCAATCACGTCCAGATAAACACGCTCCACATTTGTCGGCAGATTGAGCGTCTGGGTGATCGTGTCTGTCGTGGTGTTCAGCGTTCCGGCATCACCTCCACCGCCATTCACCGGCACGACCACATCTGCCGTAACAGGGGCGGGATCATTCCACGACACTGGGTAGAACTCCAGCGCTGCGTTGGCATAGATGATTCCGTTGTACGTGACCCCGCCCGAGACGCCAACGAAGTTGCCAATGTTTGCTTCGCCCGTTTGTGCCGATTCAAACAAGGCGGTCAGATCGGTCACATCATGCTCAACGTGCCACGAAGGACTCAGCGAGGCGCGAGGCTCGGCCGTCGTGCCGTAGAAGATACTGGCGTGTCCCAGGTAGAACGCCGCCGTCCGGTCGAACTGCCGTCCCGCCGTCACCGTGAAGTCTGCCGTGAACACAACTTTGGCCCACGGGCCGGGACAGCCCGCAGGCGGTGTGTAGCTGAAAGTTTTCGGAGTGAAGTCGGCAAACGCGAGGTTTTGAAAGAGCGGAACAATGCATGGCGTTGTCGCGGGTCGCGGCACCAGCGGCGCGGCGGTAATGGGGTTGGATGATCCAATTTGCGGCGTCGTCGGCACAGTCACAACCTGCGCTGACGCAAGCGCTGCAAACGCAGAAATAATCGCCACGGCGGCTATGGACCTGCCGAGCTCTCCGGGGGAAGAAGTCATTTTCATGGGATTGGTTTCCTTCCAGGACTTGCGAAGATGCCGCCCAATATAGCACGCGAAATGGCAATATATCTCTATAAAATGCTCATATTGATCAAAATTATAGACAATATGATCATTTAGCTGTAAATTTGCTCCACGGCTGAGAAATCCGAATGCGGCTTCTTTCCCGGCTCGCAATGATCGACAGAAGCATTTTCCTCAACATCTGCACCAACTTCTTGTGAGGTCTCAATGAAGAATAGATTTTTCGGAATTATCGTGGGGTGCGCGCTTGCCCTGCTTGCGTGTGTGCCTGTCATCCATGGCCAAAACGTAACCGGAACCATCACCGGAGAGGTGACGGATCCAAGTGGTGCCGTGGTAGCCGGTGCGCGAGTACTGGCGCATAACTTCGATACGGGAGTGGACACGCCAAGCACAACAGATTCCGCAGGTGTTTACGCGATCAGATTCCTGCCGCCAGGTCATTACGGTTTGACGGTCCAGGCGAAGGGGTTTAAGACCGCCCAGGTGCCTGCGTTCACTTTGGAAGTCCTACAGACCGCCAAGTTCAATGTGCCCCTCACGGTCGGTGGCGCAGCATCCTCAGTCGAGATATCTGCCGCTGCTCCCATCCTCGACACCAGCGACTACACGGTGGGTAGCACCTTCACTGAGAACACGATCTCGAACTTTCCGCTGAACGGGCTCGATTTCAGCGCGCTCACTCTCTATGTGCCGGGCGCGACCAGCACCTACGGAAACACGGGTACAACCCAGATCGAGCGCGACACCTATTACAGCGATTCCGTGAACATGAACGGGAACCGCGCACAGGCCAACAACTACACGCTTGAGGGGATCGACATGAACGAGACCTTCAACAACGAGATTGCGTACAGCCCTGCTCCGGCGGCGCTCGGCGAAGTTAGAGTGCTTACGGCGAACACACCGGCCGAATTCGGCAATGTGAATGGAGCGGGAGTAGTGAGTGTGCTCAAGAGCGGCAGCAACCATTTTCACGGATCGGCGTATGGCTATGTGCAGGACTATCGGCTGAATGCCAATAGCTGGCAGAACAAAAACCATGCTGGAACGGCTGAGGACCCGATTATCCCCATCAATCCGTTTTCGCAGGATCAGTTCGGTGGCACGTTGGGCGGTCCGATTCTGCATAACAAGCTCTTCTTCTTTGTGGATTACCTCGGCTCGCGATATCACAAAGGCGGAATCGGCACGCAGAGTGTGTTGACTGCAAAAATGCGGACCGGCGACTTTTCAGAATTGTTGGCCGGTTCGAGTCCGATTCAGCTGTATGACCCACTGAACAACAACGCGCCTTTTGTGAATAACCAGGGAGTGCCGATTCTGAATCCAGTAGCGCAATTTCTGATCGCGAACCCCTCGCTCTATCCAGAACCAAATGCGACTCCGACGGATGGGATTGCAGCGAATAACTACCAGGCTCATACGAGAAACTTCAAGGCAAATAACCAGGGCGATATCAAAATCGACTACAGTATGAGTTCGCGCGACAAGCTCAGCGGATTCTATGCGATGTCAACCGCGTACGACGGCACCACGCCGGTATTGCCTATCAGCTTCAACGGCCCGAATCTCTATCCCACCAAGGTGACCGGAGCAAACTGGGTACATACCTTCTCGCCATCTCTGGTGAACTCGGCGCGCATTGGCTTTACGCGGACGGTATGGGCGACGAACTTCTCAGTGGATTCGACCGGACAGTTCGGCACAAGCGGGAACGCGAAGGTGGGAATAACCTTTCCTAACCAGACGCTGCCTGGCTACACGTACCAGAGCATCAGTGGAGGCATCTTTGCCGGCGGCAATCCCGTCTTCGGAGGGGGATTGATCGACAATACCTACAGCTACATTGACACGCTGAGCTGGCAGAAGGGCCGTCACTACCTTACATTCGGCACGTCGTGGCTACGCTATCAGAACAACTATCCGACAGCGAACAACTCAGGCTATCTAGGTTCCCTGACGTACAACGGCAACTACACGATGAACTCCGACACGCAGACCGGCGGTTACGGCGGGGCGGACTTCCTGCTTGGGCGCGTGAGCGGGGTCTCCGCTACGCTGGCCAGTGTGAATGTGGGCCAGAGACAGTGGCGCGTGGGCACATACTTCAACGACGATTTCAAGCTGCTGCCGAACCTGACCGTCAGTTATGGCTTCCGCTATGAGCTGGACGAACCCTGGGTAGAACAGAACAATAAGACCGGCAACATTGACGAAGCGACCGGCCAACTGATCTACGCGCACAAAGTTCCCGCGGGAGCACCCGCGGGAGCCGGACTTTGCAGGAATCGCGGATGCTATGACTGGAGTTTTCACCAGATCATGCCGCGGCTCGGTTTCGCCTACCAGGTCAACAACTCGTTTGTGGTACGCGGTGGTTACAGCGGCACCAGCTTCTTTGAAGGCAACTCCTCTAACCAGCGCCTGACCTCAATGACACCGTTCATCCAGGCCATTAACTTCAACCTCACGCAACCCTCGGGCAGCAATGTTCCCACGCCGCTCACCACGCAGAATGCTTTCAACCAGACCGCTACCACGCGGCGGCACCTATAACGTATATCCGCAGAACATGCAGCCGGCTTACATTCACAACTACAACCTCACGCTGGAGTATGCGCTCACGCATTTGCTCTCGCTGCAGGTGGGCTACGTAGGTGAGAGCGGCCAGCATATTGAGGACTACGGCAACCTGAACCAGTGGAAGACGCCGGGCGACCCGACCTCCGCGCCCTTCTACAACAACCAGTACATTGGCTGCCAGACCGCCGCAGCTACGCAGATCTGCTCGAATGGCCTGCTGGTAACTGAGTCCCGCGCCATGATGAACTACAACGGGCTTCAGGCTGTGTTGCGGCAGCGGGTTTCGAACTCCGGACTTGAGTACACCCTGAACTACACGTATTCAAAGTCAATGACGAATGCCGTGGGCAACTATGGGCTGAACGTCTCCGGCTACAACGCAGATCCGGGCTTCCAGAACTACTACGACAGCCACGCCGACTATGGTCTGGCCGGGTCTGACATTACACACAACATCTCCGGTACGGTCGTCTATGCGCTGCCATTCGGACACGGGAAGAAAATATCTCAACAACTCAGGCCGCGCGTTGGATGAGACCCTTGGCGGTTGGAAACTGACGGCGGCGGGCATCTCGTACAGCGGCTTCCCGGACACAGTCACCACGAACGTGAGCAGCAACGTACAGAGCTACGGCCAGGAGCGCGCAAACCTGGTTCGTCCGCTTCGCATCCATCATCGGACCATCAACCAGTGGTTTGGCGATGATCCTTCGGCGCAGCCGTTGCTGCCAGATGGCTCTCCAAACCCACAATCAGCTTTTCAGGATCCGGCGCAGAACACCTTCGGCACCTCGAAGAACGGCTCAGTCCGCGGACCAGGATTTCATGACGTTGACATGTCGATCATCAAGGACTTCCGTATAATCGGCGAACACTTTGTCGGATTTCAGTTCGATGCCTTCAATGCGTTCAACATCGTCAGCTACGGAAATCCGGGAACGAACATTGACAACTCGAGCTGGGGGCAGATTGCGCAACAGAATGCGATTCGATCCACAGAGCGCCATCTGCAGTTCTCGCTGAAATACTCCTTCTAAAAACCTGCCGGCTGCTGCGCGGTTCTGCACCAGCCGGCATACACCATTGGGCCGGTTGATGAATTTACGTCCTTCAATCTGTTTTCAAGAGGACTGCTGTTGTGGGAAAATAGGCGCACTTACCATGAACCTGGAAATCTGTGTCGATTCGGTTGAATCGGCGATCGCTGCTGCCAGGGGCGGTGCAAAGCGAATTGAACTTTGCAGCGCTCTGAGCGAAGGCGGAATTACGCCGAGCACCGGCCTCATCAGTGCGGTGCGCTCCGCAGTCAAGATTGATGTATTCGTGATCATCCGTCCGCGCGGCGGTGATTTTGTTTACTCCGATGCTGAACTGGATGTGATGCACAAGGACATTGTCGAGGCGAAGGCACACAAAATCGACGGCGTTGTCCTCGGCATTCTCACCGAGACAGGTGCCGTTGACGTTGCGCGCATGCGCCAACTGATTGAAGCGGCCCGCCCTCTGGAGGTCACCTTTCATCGCGCCTTCGATCTGGTCCGGGATATGGATCGGGCCCTCGAAGACGTGATCGCCTGTGGAGCCGATCGCATCCTCACCTCCGGCGGCAAACACGATGCCATGCGGGGGGCGGCGAAAATTGCGCAATTGCACAAGAAAGCCGGCGATCGCATCGGCATCATGGCTGGCGGCGGCATTCGCGCTTCGAACGTACGCACCGTTGCCCTGATGACAGGCGTTCACGAGGTTCACACTTCACTTAGCAAAGACGTGGAAGCAAAGCCCTCCGACGGAGGTGCGGAATTGGGTGCGAGACTCAACAGCCACAAGAGTTATCGCGTCCTGGAACACGATGTGCGCGCTTTCAAGTCCGCCCTCGATGCAATTGCTGTGGAATCCAAGCAGGGCGCCCGCTTACAATAGCGCAGGTTTCGTTCCGAACCTGGTCCCGGCGCAGCATACCCTATGTCCTCCAAGACAGACAAACGAGCCAAAGAGATATTGCGGCTGCTACTGAATCAGGGCAAAGCCTCTGTCGACGAACTCACGTCGACGCTCGGCACCTCGCCGGCAAGCGTTCGTCGCGACCTGGTTCGATTGGAGAGCCATGGCCTGGTCACCCGTACGCACGGCGGCGCCATGCTGGCCGGAAGCGGCAGCGCCGTTTACGAGCCCTTCCGCTTCGATGCCTCGTTCCAGGTTCGTGAAGATCGCTTCGCGGCGGAGAAGCAGCGCATCGCCCGCGCTGCGGCAGCCCTCATCCAGGAGAATGAAACCATTGGCTTCGCCGCTGGCACCACAACTACGCTGGTTGCCCGGCAGCTCTTGCACCGGAAGAATATTCAGATCGTGACCAATGCCGTAAATATCGGGATGGAACTGAGCTCCACCGCGCGCCTCCAGACCATGCTCACAGGAGGCAATTTGCGCTGGGCCGGCGCGTTTTCGCTGGTTGGGCCGGCCGCCATCGAGGCTCTCGCTGTTGTGGTGATGGATCGCCTCTTTCTGAGCGCGACAGGTGTCGACGCCGAACACGGCGCCACCCTCATTCAACCCGACGAAGCTGCGGTATTTCGCGCCATGGCTCGGCAGGCCCGCCAGATTATCGTGGTGGCCGACTCCAGCAAAGTAGGCCGCGTAAGTCCAGCCGTCGTCTGCCCTGTAAACGATATCGATCTCCTGGTTACCGACAATGGCATCTCGGAAGAAGCCACGCGGGCATTCGCCGCAGTCGGCGTAAAGATTATGGCGGTCTAGGGCTGACTGTTCCCCACCGGATTTTAAGCGCCCCAATCGTAAAGCTGAAACTCCCGGACGTGTGCCTCAGCCGTGCTCGAGAGAATATTCAGCCGAACGCGCCGCGCTGTCACCCGCGGAAACGCGTCGATTTTCTCGTGCCCCACCGCTTGCCCCTCCGCGATTCGCTTCCACGCTTTGTCCTGATCGCTCCATACTTCAATCGCGTATTTTTCAATGTGCTGGCCGTCGTTCAGCCACTCCATCGTAAGCGCGCGATCGAAGGTGATGGGACGATCGAAATTAATCTCTTCCACAGCACTGTGCGATCCCGCAGGCGCAGACCAGAACGTATCGGGGTCTCCATCGAGCGCAGCTTCAAAGCCGCCCGCGCGATGTGGCTGTTGTGCAAGATTATGTTCCGCCCGCTTCCGAAGCGCCGCACCGAGTTCCTCGAGCCTCTTCACATCCGAATCCGGCAGCAGTCCGCGATTGTCGGGCGCAACCCCCAGCATCAGCTGTGCTCCGCGGCCCACGGTCTTGTCGTACGTATCGAGCAACGTGTCGAGACTCTTGAGTGAAGCTTCATCGTTGGGATGCCAGAACCAGTGCATCTTGCGCAGCGGTGTATCAGCCTCAACGGGACGCCACCGCCGGTATCCGTGGCGATCGATGACGTTCCAATTCTCATAGTTCACAATGCCGGCCTCGTTCCCCACCCACCGCGCATCGCCGTACTCAAACAGACCCGTGTCGGCGAAGACTACAGTGTCGGGCTGATATGTACGCAGCGTCTCGATGATCTTCTTGAAGTCGTAGACGTGCCCCGCACTTCCAGCGCCGTCAAGCCAGAACTCGACGAGGTCGCCGTAGTTTTGCGCCAGTTCTTCCAACTCCGCGTTGTAATACTTGTCGTACTCCGCTGAATCTTTATACCGCGGCTCGTGCCGATCCCACGGCGACAGATAGACTCCGAACTTAAGCCCGTACTTCCGCGCCGCGCGCGCCACATCGCCAACTACATCCCCCTTGCCGTCCTTCCACGGGCTGCTCTTCACGCTGTAGGTCGTTTGCGCCGTCGGCCATAGGCAAAAACCATCATGATGCTTCGCGACCAGCACCACGTACTTTGCGCCCGAGTCGCGGATGGCCTTCATCCATTGATCGGGATCGAACTGGGTGGGATTGAAGACGGAGGGACTCGCCGTACCATCGCCCCATTCGCGATCGAGAAACGTGTTCGTAGAGAAGTGCAGGATGACGCCAAATTCCAGATCCTGCCACGCCACCTGGTAGGGAGCAGGCCGAATGTCTCCGGTCGAATCCTGCGCCGCCGAGGTCATTCCAAGAACGGTCACCGCAACAAGAAGAGCTGCAATCCTCGCCCGCTTCCCTGCTTCCAGATTCATCGAGTGCTCCTTAAGGCATTAGTAAATCAAGAGTAGTTTACGCGGGCGCAGGGGCAGAGGGGGCACGATCTATTTCATGCATCTTATATATCGTGCTACGATATATCAACATGAAGCCCGATCTCAGTCATTCGGATCATTTGGTCGCCACGTTGGCAGAGTTTCGATTTGAACTCCGAAAATTTCTCCAGTTCAGCGAAAATGCATCGGTCGCGGCCGGCCTGCAGCCTCAGCAGCATCAACTTCTGCTCCAGGTTGCGGGAGCCGCCGAAGGGACACCTGTGACGATTGCCTATGCTGCAAGCCGTCTCGGTCTCAGGCACAACAGCACTGTGGAGTTGGTCGATCGCTTAGAACGCGAAGACTTGATCGAAAGAACCATCGACGAGGACGACAAGCGTCGCGCCATCCTCCATGTGACGCGCAAGGGCTGGCAAGTCCTTCACAAGCTCTCTGGCGATCACGCGCGGGAATTAAACGAAATGGCGCCACGGCTGGTCCGGACCCTGGGGCGCGTTCAGCTTCATGCACGTGCTTCTCTCGCCGAGAGCGTTCTGTGAGATCCAGACCTTCCGCTCTCCGCGACTTCACGGTGGATCGGCGGACCTGGTTCATGTCGGCCGTCGCGGTGGTTATCGGCGCAGGCGGAGCGGCTCTTGCCGTCCTGTTGCTGCGCGCCATCGCATTGGCAACGAACATCTTCTTCTATCATCGCCTCAGCATCGCCATGGTGGGCCCCGCAGGGTCGACCGAACCACACGCGGCAGTATTCGTGATTCCAGTCATTGGCGGAATTCTTGTAGGCATAATGGCGCGCTACGGCACCGACAAAATTCGCGGCCACGGCATCCCCGAAGCCATTGAAGCCATCCTCCTGCGCGGCGCTCGAGTTGAACCTCGCGTCGCCATTCTCAAACCGATCTCTGCTGCCATCGCCATCGGTTCCGGCGGCCCGTTTGGTGCCGAGGGACCGATCATCATGACTGGCGGAGCCTTTGGATCACTCGTGGCACAGTGGCTCCGCCTCTCCGATGCGGAACGCACGACCTTGCTGGTTGCAGGAGCCACGGCAGGCATGTCGGCAACATTTGCCGCGCCTATCGCTGCCATCCTCATCGCCGTCGAACTACTTCTCTTCGAGTGGCGTCCGCGCTCTCTTGTCCCAGTCGCGGTAGCAAGCGTTACGGCGGGCGCACTGCGCATCTGGTGGCTCGGCGCAGGGCCTCTGTTTCCCGTTGATCTACCCTCGAGCATTCACCTCGAGCAGTCGCTGTTGATTGCGGTTCCGCTCGGAATCCTCGTCGGGCTCGCTGCCGCTGGCCTGTCTCGCCTGATGTATGGCCTCGAAGATGCATTTGAGCATTTTTGCGGGCGCGTGCACATCCACTGGATGTGGTGGCCGGCCATAGGCGGCGTGGGCATTGGCATCGGTGGATACTTCTTTCCCCGCGGCCTTGGCGTAGGGTACGACAATATCGCCGAGTTATTGCGCGGCAACGCACCCATGGGTCTGCTGGTTGGACTGGTGATCGCCAAGTCACTCATGTGGGCCTTCTCGCTCAGTTCCGGAACTTCGGGAGGCGTGCTTGCTCCCTTGCTAGTGATTGGCGCAGCGATTGGCGAAACCGCCGCGCATCTGGCTCACCTTCCAGTTCAGACTCAGGCTCTATGGGCGTTGATGGCCATGGGAGCAATGCTCGCCGGCGCTCTCGGTGTTCCACTGACGGCGGTGCTCTTCTCACTGGAACTGACCCACGCCCTGCCCGCGATTCTGCCATTGGTACTCGCCTGCACGGCATCGTACCTGGTGACTTCGCTGATCATGCGGCGATCCATTCTCACGGAGAAGCTCGGGCGCCGCGGTTATCATCTGTCGCGCGAATATGGCGTCGATCCTCTGGAACTACTCACCGCTGGGGAAGTTATGTCGGCGCTTCCGCCAGGCGACGAGGAAACAATCGGCAGCCTGGATTACCTCCCGGATAACTACGTCTTCTCCGACGAAACCTGTCGCGCCGTTGCGGAAGAGATGGCCACTACAGGACTGATGAGGCTGCTGGTCGTCAATCGCGAGACGAATCGTTTGATGGGAACCGTCGGCGCACCCGAACTGCTGGCCGGCCGACGACGCGCTGTCCTGCGCGAGTCCGATCGCAGCGTTGCATTTCAATTTGGTCTCCGAAGCTAGCGATTGCAGCTAGACGGCGCGTAACGCATCCACTGGGTCTGCCGATGCGGCGCGGATCGCCGGCAACGCCGACGCAAGCAAAGCGACCGCAATCATCGCCAGGGCGCTAGCAACATAGATCAACGGGTCTGTTGCACTGACCTTAAAAAGAAATGCGCTCACCATGTGCGAGACAGCAAAGGATCCAAGCAAGCCGAGGCTACAACCAATCAGCGCAAGCTTGACGCCTGCCAGCAGAACCAACCGCGCAATATTGCGGCGCTGCGCTCCCAATGCCATGCGAATCGCAATCTCCTGTGCGCGAATTGAGATCGAAAATGCGACCACAGCGTAGATACCTGTAATCGCGAGCACGAGGGACCCGACCGCGAACCCGGTGATCAGGTTCGTGTTGAAGCGGCGCGGCGCCTCCACATTCTCGAGCACTGCAGACAACGACTGTACGTGTTGCAAGGGAAGCAAAGGATCGATGCCGGCAACCGCCTCGCGCACCGTCCGGCTTATCTCGTCCGCAGGCAGCGCCGAGCGAACCGTGATAAATCCGCCGGCCGGGTTCACCAGATCGGCCGAGGAATCGGCGCCATAGAGAATCGCCGGCTGCTCCATCGGAACATACCATTGATCCTCATCGGGAGTATCCGGCGAACCCATCTTGGTGTTGGCCACAACGCCCACAATGGTCGCCCAAGGCAGCCCCTTCTTTGGATTTCCAACGTGCAAGTGCTTTCCAATCGGACTCTCGCCCGACCAGTAGTGATCAGCCATGGAACGGTTCACGATAGCCACCAGCGGCGCATCGGCACGATCACTTGCGTTGAAGGTTCGCCCTTCCTGCAGCGCGATCCCTAACGATTTGAAGTAGTCCCCATACACCGATCCAAACGTTGCGAACTGAAGCTTCCACCCCTCGGTCGGTTGGCCTTCGATGGTGTACGCCGCCCGCCCGAACGAGTCAGAACCCGGGACAAGATTGCTGATGCCCACGTTGACAATGCCAGGCTTGTTCGACAAACCCGCGACGACCTCGCGGTTGAAATTGTCGGCCGCGGAAAAGGTCTTGTATTCGTTCAGCGGCAGTTGAAATTCCGCCACCAGCACGCGATCCGGCTTGAATCCCGGATCGACCGCGAGCATCTTCTGATAGCTGCGCAGGAAGGCGCCGCATGTCGTCAGCAAAACCAGGGCAATCGCGATCTCCGCTACGATCAGGCTCGAACGAAGCCACGCATGGGTCCGGCCGCCGGAGCCGGCGCGCGCGCCATCCTTCAGCGTGTCGGTAATGTTGGCCTTCACCGCGGCAAATGCCGGCGCCATGCTCGAGACGACGCCGCTCGCAATCGCCAGCGCGAGCGCGAAAAACGCAACCCGGCCATCGATGGAAACGGTGTCTATGGGCGCGATCGAATTCGGCAGGAATCCAAGCGATGTGCGGACCGCGATTGCAGCCAGCGCGAAGCCCAGCAGCGCTCCCATCGTGCTCAGAACAAGCCCCTCGATCATCGATTCGCGTATCATGTCCGACGCCCGCGCACCCAGCGCTAGCCGCACCGCCGATTCGCGACGACGCCGAATGGCGCGCACCAGCAGCACCGCAACATTCACGCAGGCAATCAGCAGTAGGATGACGACGGCGACGAACAATGCGCGCAGAATGGGCTTCGTCTCGCCGACAACATAATCATGGAGCGGAGTAACATCTCCGCGAATGCGGATCTGCGTCATTGTCGCCGGATAGTTGCGCATGATCTCGTGGGCTACCCGGTCCGCATCCTGCGCAGCGGCCGCAAAGCTCATTCCGTCTTTCAGGCGCGCCAAGATGTGATATCCAAAAAAACCGGCTGACTGGTCCGAAAGCTCGTCTGGCGTCAGACTCAGAGGCACCCATAGCTGCGCCTCGTTCAGCCGCCCTGTATCGAGGGGAAAGTCGAAGCTGCGCGGCATCACGCCGATGATCGAGTACGCCTTGCGATCAAGTTCAATCGTAGTGCCTAGTACGCGCGGATCTCGATGATAGCGATTCCGCCATAGCGCATCGCCGATGATCGCGACAGGCTGATGCCCATCGTCCTCCTGCTGATTGAAGACGCGCCCGAGTTGCGGCTGAACTCCAAGCGCGCCAAAAGTGCTTGCCGTCATCCGGGCGCCCGAAATCTCCACGGGAAACTGACCTCCCGACAATTCATAGGTACTGAGTGCGTACCCTCCCATCGATGCGAATGCGCTCGCGGACCGAGCATATGTACCAATGTCGCGTGCCGTTACCGGGGTGTTTACGCCGTTCCCGATGTGATCACCTAGAATCACGAGTCTTTCTGGATTTGGAAAAGGAAAGGGTCGCAGCAGAATGCTTTCCACAAGCGAAAACACTGCAGTTGTGGCGCCAATGCCCAGCGCCAGCGTCAGTACTACCGTCAGCGTAAAACCGGGAGACTTGCGCAACTGCCGCAGCGCCAGGCCAACGTCCTTGAAGATGACATGCATTGGGTTCCCTTGTGACGGCCCAAACCGGATCCGCTTTCTGAGATCGTAGAGCAAGCTGCGCTGCCAGTCACTTCAAAAACTTGAAATCAACGGATCATTGCCGGTGCGCTCCAATCCGTCATCAGCATCTGGGTCGCCCCGAAACGCATCCCCATTTCCAGCCTCCGGTGGTAGCCTTCCCATGGACTAAAAACAGAGGAGAATTCCGTGCGTACTTCTTTTTTGCTTCACTTCGCCGCAATCGGGTTCATCATCAGTTCAACCATCGGGATATCTGCGCAACAGCAAGCCATGGCACACGCGCAGGAGCAGCCGCTTCTGGAATCAGCCGCTCCGCCTGTCGCCCAACATATGCCGCGCGAGGCCGCAGACGATCCGGTTGCGGATCCCCGTGCCGTTGTCGTGATTGGCAATGCAAGATTCACCGTTCTCACGGCCGAGTTGATCCGGATGGAGTGGGCCGCGGACGGCAAGTTTGAAGATCACGCGTCGTTTGTCTTCATCAATCGGCGTCTGCCCGTGCCCAAGTTTTCAAAGGAGGAGGCAGATCACAAGCTGACCATCAAAACCTCCGCTCTTACACTCAAATACGACGGTTCGGCGGGTCAGAATGGGCAGTTCACGCCCGAGGATCTTTCCGTCGAACTCACTGTCGATGGCAAGCCGGTGACCTGGCGCCCCGGCGAAACCGACCCCGAAAACCTGCAGGGAACAACCCGCACGCTCGACGGCGCGCTGGGCTCCAAAACGCGCGAACCCATCGAGCAGGGGCTTGTTTCTCGCTCCGGCTGGGCGCTCGTCGACGACTCGACACGGCCGCTTTTCGATTCTGCAAACTTCAGCTTCAAAGAAGGTGAGAAGAGCCCATGGCCCTGGGTCATGGAACGTCCCGCCGGCGAGCGACAGGATTTCTACTTCTTCGGCTACGGCCACGACTACCGCAAAGCTCTCGGCGACTACGTCAGAGTCGCGGGTCGCATTCCGGTTCCGCCGCGCTTCGCCTTCGGCACCTGGTGGTCGCGCTACTGGGACTACAGCGACCAGGAGATCGAAGAAATCATTCGCGGGTTCCATCAGAACTCCACTCCGCTCGATGTATTCGTGATCGATATGGGCTGGCACATCAGCATGGAACAGTTGAAGGCGATGGGATATGGCGACAAAAACAACGAAGACCAGTCGCACCATTTCCTCGGCTGGAGCGGATACACATGGAACAAAGAGCTCTTTCCTGATCCGGCGGGATTTCTGGATCGGCTGCATGCGAATCATCTGAAGACGAGCCTGAATCTGCACCCCGCCTCCGGCATTCAGCCGTGGGAGGCATCCTATCCGGCGATGGCCAGAGCTATGGGTATCGATCCGGCAACCAAGCAGTATGTGCCCTACGACATCACCAACAAGAAGTTTGCAGAGAACTATTTCAACCTCGTCCTTCATCCACTAGAAAAACAGGGCATCGACTTCTGGTGGCTCGACTGGCAGCAGGAACAGAACACCAAAATGGCCGGCGTAAAACCGACCTGGTGGATCAACTACGTCCAATTCACTGACCAGGAACGGGAAGGCAAGCGTCCCATCCTCTTCCATCGCTGGGGCGGCCTTGGCAACCATCGCTACCAGATCGGCTTTTCGGGCGACACTGTCTCTGTCTGGGATTCGCTGGCCTTCCAGCCATGGTTCACTGCAACCGCAGCCAACGTTGGCTACGCCTACTGGAGCCACGACATTGGCGGCCATATGCCCGGCGCAGTCGATCCGGAGTTGTTCACCCGCTGGGTCGAGTTCGGCGCGTTCAGTCCCATCCTGCGCACCCACACCACCAAAAATCCAGAATCGGAACGACGCATCTGGGCATACCCAGAGCCCTTCTCGTCCATACTTCGTGCAACCTTCCAGTTGCGCTACGCCTTGCAGCCCTACATCTACACTGAGGCGCGGCGCACCTACGACACCGGCGTTGCGTTTTTGCGCCCGCTCTACTACGACTGGCCTGAAGCGGACCAAGCCTACGACAACAAGGATGAGTATCTCTTCGGCGACCGGATGCTGGTTTCACCCGTTGTGGCCCCAGGCGACAAGGCTTCTGGTCTAGCGACTGAAAAGGTCTGGCTGCCCAAAGGCGAATGGATCGAATGGCCGAGTGGCAAGCACTTCACCGGGCCAACTTCCGTCGATCGCAGCTTCTCGATCGAGCAGACGCCGGTATATCTGAAAGCCGGCGCAATTGTTCCCATGCAGCCGGAGATGAGCTACACCGGCGAAAAACCTGTTGATCCCCTCATCGTCAATGTATGGCCGCTCGATCCCGGAACCACTTCGAGCTACACGCTCTACGAAGACAACGGCATCGCCGAAGAGTATCAACACGGTGTCTTCACGCATACGCCCATCAAGGCTGCGCAATCCGGCGATACACTGCGCGTTGAGATCGGCCCGGTCGAAGGCAGCTTTCCCGACATGCTGAAGGACCGCGGCTACACGCTGAAACTCCCAGCGGACTGGCCGCCGGCATCGGTCACAGTAAATGGCGTTGCCGTCAAGCAAGCTGGCCCAACCGGCAAAGGCGGATGGAGCTTCGAGGGCAACTCGCTTACGACCATCATTCCGGTTGAACGCCTGAGTACCTCGTCGAAGGTCACAATCGAAGTTCGTCGCGCAACCGGCCTCACAGCTCGTCGCACAGAGCTCGACGCCTTCAACGGCGCGATGGCGCGCCTGCGTGAAACCTACAACGCGCTCAATACGACTCCGCCGGTGGCCGCCCCGCCTGACATCCTGATCGATGCAATGCAGACCGGCGATCGCCTCGGGTATCACCCCGAACTCGCGCAAAAGGAGATAAAGCACTTCCATGAAGTGCTGCCGAAGGCGCTGGCTGCAGTGAATACTACGGTCAGCGAAGGACAGAAACGTCTCGAAGGATTCGCTCAGCACCCGCCAAGGCAAGAAGCCGGTGCAACCGACATGAAGGCTGAAATACAGAAACGCAGCGACGCACTGGTCCGTGCCCAAAAGCTCGCGAGCGACGCCGGAAGATAAAAGCGGAGACAAATAGAATGGGACCGTGGACAAGGGTCATCCATGGTCCCGCTTTATTTTCACGCTGCCTCGGCTATCAGGAATGAGCCGCATTATCCGTGGTGCTCGCCGGAGCAGCAGGATCCCGTTTTGATCGTCTTCGGCTGCTGGTATTTCTGGTTCGGATCGACAAAGTATGCGTCGTCATACTTGTCGTGATGGCGAACCCACGCCATTGGGAAGGCCAGCCCATCCTCATCCCGCCCTTTCGGCACAAGGTCTAGGAAGTTATAAGCGCCAATCAGAATGTCGAGCCCACGCGCATACGTCGAATACGTGTGGTAGATTTCGCCGTCCCCATCTTTGACGAATACGCTCGCTCCCGGCCGTTCCTCACTTGGAAAACTCGTGATGGCGTAGTTGTAATCGGCTGTCCCAGTCGCCTTCTCTGCCGGGGTTGCCGAGACGTGATAGTCGAAGTTGAAGTCCGAGCCAAAAGACGACGCCCAGTGGAATTTCCATCCCATGCGCATCTTGAATGCGTCGATCTCTGCATACGGAGCATGGGACACTACAGCCAGCGTCACGTCGCGATGCGCAAGATGAATCTTCATCCCGTCGAATTGATCGGAGATATAAGAACAGCTCGGACATCCGGCCGCCCATCCCGGTCCAAGCATGAAGTGGTAAATCAGCAGCTGGCTACGCCCGTCAAATAGATCGGCGAGGGTCTCCTTGCCGCTGGGTCCTTCAAATACGTACTCCTTCTCGATCTTCTCCCACGGCAGTTCGCGCCGCTGACGGCTGAGTTCGTCCCGCAGCCGCGTAAACTCCTTCTCTTTCGCCAGAAACGCCTTGCGCGCTTCAATCCACTCGCTGTGCGATACCACCTTCTCGAGCTTCGGGGCCGTTGTCATCGTGGCCATGTTGAACCTCCTCCGTGTCGGTCGTTTTCGTGAAAGTTTTTCGAGTCGCTCTCCGCAGCAATTTGCCGGTAGAGGAGCGCTGCAACGCCGCCGGCTCCGGAGGCGCTCGCTGCCACCACGGCAGCAGAAGCAAGGCAGAACGGGCACATAGGCTTCTCCTCGACGATCCGGATCAGCTTCTCTGCATGAACAGCGGCGGCTCGTCGGCGCTCGGTCCCCAGCTCGCCGGCACGGGAATATTCAGGATGCGCAGGTAGACGCTGAACTGGCCGCGATGCTGGTAAATGTGGCTGAACATCACGTCGCGCAAAAACAATCCACGCGCTTGCGCCAGCACCTCCTTGCCGTCTGCCGATCAGGCGCCACGTCTCGGCCATCGCCGCATCATCTATCGTGGGGAGAATCTCGCGGACCACAGCCACGCTTTCGTCATGGGCCCGCAGAATCTCGTGGCAGCTCACCGGTTGCGGAAACGCAAAGTTTGGAGCTTGCGCGGGATTGGTTTGCACAAAGCGGACAAGACCGCCCGGCGTAGATGCGATGTGAAAGGCCAGTTGGCCCGCCGTCATGGATTTCTCGTGCGGCTTCCAGGTAAGTTTGTCTTCCGGGAGCCGTTCGAGGAACCTGCGCGTAATGGGTGCCTGAGTTTCGAATTCCGCAAGCATCGCCTGCGCAATGGATTCACCGACGAGCGTTTCTGTGATCGACATGGGGACCTCCTTGTGTCCTGGGGAAGAATTGATTGCTTTCGACTAATTGGCAGTTCATGGCTACTTCGTGATCGAACCTTCCGCGCGCTCGCGTACTTTGCCGTGGATATAGCTCCAGCCGCCGACCACGCCTTTGCGGTGATCTTCCTGAACCAACCCAAATCCGGAATGACGGAACTTGATCAGCGTGCCACCCGGCTCTTCGCTCAGCCTGTACTGCACGTTGTTCGCCACCGGATGCGACATCATCAGCGGACCGCAAAACTCCAGCAGCGTCGGCCGCTTGATGGCCTGCACATGCGCCCAGAAGTGCCCGTTGTCGGCGCCCAGATCGCGATACCAGCGCCCTCCCGGCCATGCCTCCAGCACCATCGGCATCGCGCGGCCATCGCCCACCTCGTTGCCGTGACCCAGTTGTTCCAGCAGCGCCGCGAACGTGTCTTCCATCGACGCGTGCACATGAATCTCCTGCTCCACGAGCAGGGTCAGATCCTCAATAGCGGTAGTAGCGTTAACGATCATTGATCCTCCTTTGTGTCTGGTGTTTTGCCTGATTCGGTCACTCTGCGTGCAGCTGCGAGCTTCTCAGCCCGCTCCTTCACGCGATTCAACTGGTGGCTCCAGTAGCGCTCGAACTCCGACGCCCACTCGTGCAGCGGCCGAATGCCCTCTGCATTCGTCTTGTAAAGCTTCTGCCGCCCATTGCACCGCATCCTCACCAGCCCTACGTCCCGCAGCACCCGCAGGTGCTTCGATACCGAAGGCTGGTCGACGCGCAGTACGGCCACAATCTCGTTCACTGAGTGCTCGCGGTCTGCCAGCAGCAGCAGAATCTCGCGCCGGCGGGGCTCCGCTACTGCATTGAACGCATCCGAGGTTGTTGCCGCTCGAGCCATGATGAGATCAAATATATTCCCATATAGGAATATGTAAAGAACTATTTCCTGAAAGCCTGAATTCAAAATGAAAGCGTTTGCAGCACCTTCCCCAATCAATTACGATTCCCGCGTATGAAAACCCGCTCGCTTTCTGCCGCTTGCAATTCTCTTCGCTGCCTTCCCTCTTCTTTTTGCCCAGACGCCTCCGCCATCCTCCGATCCCCTCGCGCCCACGCAGGACGTGAAATCCGCCGAGCAGATCGATCGCGAGTGGCAGCAGTCGGTAAGCAAATACGACGTGGAACGCAATCGCCTTCTCGCCGAAGCCGACCGCCAGGCGCACGACGGCCCTTATCGTCCCGATTGGGCCACGCTGATCAAGTACCAGCAGCCGCAGTGGTACAAGGACGCAAAGTTCGGCATCTTCATCCACTGGGGCGTCTACTCCGTTCCTGCCGCTGAGAACGAGTGGTACCCGCGCAACATGTACGATCCCAAAAACGGCGCTTACAAGAACTTCAAAGAGCACTTCGCGAATGGCGACGATTCAAAGGGCTACAAAGATCTGATTCCGCTCTTCCGCGCCGAGCATTTCAACGCAACGGAGTGGGCGCAGCTGTTCAAAGCATCCGGCGCGCAATATGTTGTTCCCGTTGCCGAGCATCACGACGGCTTCTCGATGTACGACTCGCACCTCTCCGATTGGACAGTCGTAAAGATGGGCCCGAAACGTGACACGCTGGCCGAACTCGCTGCCGCCGTGCGCGCTGAAGGCCTGCATTTCGGACTCAGCTCACACCGCGCCGAGCACAACTTCTTCTACTCCTTCGGCCGCACCACCCGCTCCGACGTCAACGATCCAAAGTACGCTTCCCTCTACGGCCCGGCGCACCAGTGGTTCAATGCACCCGGCGACGCCCACGGTCTCGACGACGACTGGACCTACGTCAGCGATGCCTGGACGCGCGACTGGCTCGCCCGCGACACCGAACTCGTCGAGAAATACAAACCGGAGATCGTCTACTTCGACTGGTGGATCGGCCAGCCCAACTTCCGCCGCGCCGTCACTGAATTCACAGCCTTCTACTACAACTTCGCTGCTGCCCATGGCTACACCGGCGTCGTCGATTTCAAGGATTACTCGCTCAACTGGAAGTCCGGCACGCGCGACTTCGAGCGCGGCCAGCAGGATCACATCATTGCCGATCACTGGCAGACCGACACTTCCATCAGCAACGCATCGTGGGGATATATCGAGCACGACACGTTCAAGTCGCCCGAATTCCTCGTGCATCAACTCGTCGATATCGTCAGCAAGAATGGCAACCTGCTGCTCAACTTCGGCCCGCGCTCCGACGGCACCGTCCCCGATCAGGTTCGCACCACGCTGCTCGAGATGGGCGCATGGCTCAAGGTCAATGGCGAAGCAATCTATGCCACCACGCCGTGGAAGATTTTCGGCGAAGGGCCAACCGAGGTAAAAGGCGGCGCCTTCCACGACACCGATGTAAAGCCCTACACGCCTGCCGACTTCCGCTTCACGGCCAAGGGCAACACGGTCTACGCGATCGGAATGGCCTGCCCCACAGACGGAAAAGCTACCATCCACGCACTCGGCAGCGCGCATGAGGGCGCTTCGATGCCCGTCGGCAATGTTGAACTGCTCGGCTCATCTGAAAAGGTCAACTTCAATCAGGCTTCAGACGCGCTCGAAGTCACGCTGCCGTCAGGAGCGCAATGCAAATACGCGTACACGTTGAAGCTGACAGCAAAATAGATCACGCGACGAGCCCGCGCTTGGGCAGGCTCGTCGCCCGCAGTCACGGTCTACCGGTAGCCGTCGCCGCGAAATCCTCGTTCGTATCCTTGGTGAAAGGCGTGGCGGTATTCATCCACCGCGCCTCTCGGTACAGGTGGATTGCGAAAGTCGCCGTGCCGATCCGCATCGGGCCGCCAGCCTTTCGACATATCGTGCCTGCCTGCTTCAAATCCATCGTGAAAGCCGCGCTCTCCAAATCGCTCACCATACGCAGGGGCGTACGGCGCCGAGTAGTATGCCCTCTCGTGCTCTGCACAGCCGGCCAGTACAAGAGGAAGTGTCAAGTAGAGCAATTGCGAGTGCTTTGCGCATAATGATCCCTCGGATATCAATCACCACCCGACGCGACGGCGGGTGCTTCTCCCGTTGAAACCCACCTCGTCGGCGGAACTGTTGCGCTCAGCTCGAGAAACTTTCGCAGCCGCTGCGCGGCGTTATAGTTGCAGGGGAGACTCTGCGGGATGAAGCAGGATCGTCGTCTTTTCTTGAAGTCGCTCGGTTTGGGAACGGCAAGCGGGATCCTGCTGGCTCGCGGCCATAGCGCCGCTCTCTCCGCCCCACTTGCAGACATTGCGCACGATCCTCTCCGGCCCGAGTACCACCTGATGCCGCCGCACAACTGGATGAACGATCCCAACGGCCCCATCTGGTGGAAGGGCCAATACCACCTCTTCTATCAGCTCAATCCCCACGCAGCCGTCTGGGGCGACATGCACTGGGGCCACGCCATCAGCCCCGACATGGTGCACTGGCGTCACCTGCCCATCGCGCTTTCACCCACTCCCGGCGGCGCTGACAGCGAAGGCTGCTTCAGCGGATCGGCGGTTGTCTTCGAAGGCAAGCCCACCTTCATCTACACCGGCGTGCAGAATGCGCCACCCTCAGAGACCACCATCCACGACGGCAACGACAAGCTCCGCGAAACGCAGATGCTCGCTGTCGCTGAAGACGATCAACTGCTCCATTGGAAGAAGCTCGCGACGCCCATCATCGCGACTCCGCCTCAAGGCATCTACGTCACCGGCTTCCGCGATCCGTGCCCGTGGCGAGAAGGCGACGCCTGGTATCTGGGCATCGGCTCCGGCGAGCGCGGAATCGGGGGCTGTGTCCTGCTCTATCGCTCCCACGATCTGCGCCACTGGGAATACTTGCACAAACTGGTCCAGGGCAAACCAAACGGCCTGGTTGCCGTCAATCCGTGCGACAGCGGCGAGATGTGGGAGTGTCCTGACTTCTTCACGGTCGATGGCCGTCACTGCCTGCTCTACTCCACTGAGAACCAGGTCTTCTGGACGACTGGCGAATACGACCCGCTCCGACACCTCTACATCCCCATGCGCACCGGCGTGCTCGACCATGGCTCCGCCTACTATGCGCCGAAGAGTTTTCTCGCTCCCGACGGCCGCCGCATTCTCTGGGGATGGCTTCGCGAAACGCGCCCCGAAGCCCAGTTCGCCGCAGCCGGTTGGTCCGGCGCCATGTCGCTTCCGCGCGTCCTCAGCGTCAACAAAGACGGCGAGCTCGAGATGAACCCCGCCGTCGAAGTCGAAACACTGCGCGGCGCTGAAGAGTCATCGACGCTTCAACTCGGCTCTCCCCTAAAGAAGACGCTGACCAGCCTGCGCCGGGAACTGCACCTCCCGCTCACTGATGCGAAATCAAAAATTGCGGTCCGCCTTTTCACGCGAGGAAGCGTGGACTGGGAACTGCTCGTCGACGCTTCGGCGCAGCTTGTGACCTGCGGCAACGTTAAGTTCGCGCTCCCCCCACAACTCAAAAACGACGATGCGCTTCGCATCTTCATTGACGCTTCGGTAATCGAGTGCTTCATCGCCGGCCGCGAAGCGCTCACCAGCCGCGTCTATACGATCGAGCCCGGCAAGACCGAGATCCAGATCGAGCTTCTTGCGGGAACAAGCCTCAAGCTCACACAGTGGCCCCTCGCTGCCATCTCTCCCGACCGCCTCACCACCTGACGATCGTCCGCTGTCCCGACTCGTTCGTTTATATTTGCCGAAGCACCATTCCCCGTCTCAGAAGGACAATCGAATGCCCCTGGACCGTCGAGGTTTTCTCGCTGCCTGCAGTCGCGTCGGCATCACGTCTGCCCTGTTCCCCGGAGTCCTGTACACGCTCGCATCGCAGGCCCAGGAACCGGCGTACATGGATCAATCGAAGCCGCCGAAGATCACGCCTGAAATGATCGACCAGGCCGCAATCATCGCGGGCATTGGTCCATTTACCGACGAGCAGAAGAAGATGATGATCGACGGGCTGGTCGATGACAACGGCTCCATAAAGGCCATCCGCAAACTGAACCTGCCCAACTCCGTTGCACCGGCATTCGTATTGCATCCCCTTCCGGCCGCAACCGAAGAACCCAGCGTGAGGCAGGAGCTAAATCGACCAATGCCGTGGGAGCCGGATTCAAATGTCACCGCTCCATCCAGCATCGAAGATCTCGCCTTCGCCCCTGTCAGCCAGCTCGCGAGCCTTCTGCATGCGCGCAAAATAACCTCGCTCGCGCTCACGCAGATGTATCTTGCTCGCCTCAAGCGCTACGACCCGAAGCTCCACTTCGTCATCACACTCACGGAAGAGCGCGCGCTCGCGCAGGCCAAAGCCGCCGACGCCGAAATCGCCGCCGGCAAATATCGCGGCCCGCTGCACGGCATTCCCTGGGGCGCAAAAGATCTGCTCGCCGTCAAAGGCTATCCCACAACCTGGGGAGCGGGTGGCTTCGAGCATCAGACCATCGACGAAGACGCAACCGTGGTCAAGCGTCTCGATGCGGCCGGAGCGGTGCTCGTCGCAAAGCTCACGCTCGGTGCGCTGGCCATGGGCGACAAGTGGTTCGGCGGCCACACGCGCAATCCATGGAACCCCGCGCAGGGATCAAGCGGATCATCGGCGGGCCCCGCCAGCGCCGTTGCTGCTGGATGCGTCGCCTTCGCCATCGGCTCTGAAACGCTCGGCTCCATCAGTTCGCCGTCAACCCGCTGCGGCACCACCGGCCTGCGCCCCACCTTCGGCTTCGTACCGCGCACTGGCGCCATGGCCCTCAGTTGGACGATGGACAAGCTCGGCCCCATCGCTCGCTCCGCCGAAGACTGCGCTCTCGTTCTCAACGCGATCCACGGCCCCGACGGCCAGGATACCTCCGTGCATCGTGCTCCCTTTGACTGGAACCCTGCACTGGATTTCCATGCCCTCCGCGTCGGCTATCTGCAAAGCGATTTCGACCAGCCGCCGCCCTTCAAGCTTCCTCCGCCGCCGCCCGGCGAAACTGCCGAACAGAAAGCAGAGCGCGAAAAACGTGAAGCCGCGCGCAAAGTCGCCCGCGCCCGCCGCGACTACGATCGCCGCTACGACCTTGCCGCGCTCGATGCGCTGCGCTCCATGGACATCAACCTCATCCCGGTGGAATTGCCCAAGCTGCCCTACGGCGCAATGGTGCCGTCTCCTCACCGCCGAGGCCGCCGCGGCGTTCGACGACCTCACCCTGAGCGGCCGCGACCGCCTTCTCACCGAGCAGGGACCATACGACTGGCCCAACGCTTTCCGCGTCGCCCGCTTCTATCTCGGCGGTCGACTACATCCAGGCGAATCGTGCCCGCACGCTGGCCATCCAGCAGGTCTCCGCGCTCTTCGACAAGGTCGACATCATCGTCGCGCCCACCGGCGGCCAGCAGTTGCTCGCAACCAATCTCACCGGGCATCCCGCTCTCATTGTTCCCAACGGCCTGCGCGGCAGCGATGCGCCCATGCCGCCTAAAACCGATGACGGCGAAGACGACAACATCGGCGGACCCATCACACCGGTCTCCATTACCTTTCTTGCCGGGCTGTATCAGGACGCCAAACTTGCCGCCTTCGGCAAGGCATATCAGCAGGCTACGGGTTTCAACAAGCTGCACCCCAAGCTCGATTGAGCCTTGAGAACGCACACCATCGCTCGAGCGAATCCGTTGATTGGGTTCACTCGATCACGCGCCGCCGTTCCGTGGTCCCTACTTCGCTTGTGGCTTATCCGCGGGCGGAGTTGTCGTTTTGCTCGCCGGAGGCGGAGTTCCTGCCGGTTGGCGTAGTTTCCGCCGGCTTTGTTGGCGGCGGTGTCGCCGGAGTTCCCGGTGCACCCGGCGTCATGGGATGCGGCATCATCCGCATCGGCTGGCCATTCGGCCCGTTCATCATCCCCGGCCGAGCCTGCGGAGCGGGCATCTCGCTCACATCCATCAGCTCGATATCGAAGATCAGGTCCGCTTTGGGGGGAATGCCGGGATTCGCTGCGTCCGGTCCTGGCCGTCCGCGCGCGCCATACGCAAGCTGCCATGGGATGAATAAGCGACGCTTTCCCCCGATCCTCATCCCCGCGAAGCCCTGGTCGAATCCCGGAATCACGCGCCCGAATCCCTGCGGAAAGCTGATCGGCTCCCCATCATTCATCTTGGGCTTGCCATCCGCATCCAGCTCCGGCTTGCCGTCTTTTTCCATCACCGGCGACTTGTGATCGTACGACGAGTCGAATTTGTGACCATCTGCGGCCAGCCATCCCGTGTAGTTCACCTTGTAGATCTTGTTGGGCTCGGCTTCCGCGCCTGTGCCGATCCGGATGTCCTGGTAACGAAGGCTGAAAGCGGTCTTGACGATTCCGTGAACAGGTGGCACGCCGGGTGGCAATTTGATCCCGCTCGTCGATGTCGGCGCCTTGGCTGCAGTTCTGGGCGCGGCAGGTTTGGCAGCATGTTTGTGCGACAGCAGCAACAGCCGCTGCCGTCCAAAAAACGCTCAAAATGAATTGTTTCATTGCGAAATGTGGCTCCGATTTGTTCTTATCGGGAGTGTATCAGCCGCTCTACTCCCCGCCCGAGCGGACTCGCTTCCCGAAATCTTTAGGGGGGCTTTACGCCCCGCTCGCTACATTGACTCATGATCGACATCTTTCTTCAGCTTCTTCATCATTCGTGGCTGCCCGCCGGATCGTTCCTCGCGGGCGTTCTCAATTCCATTGCCGGCGGCGGTTCATTCCTTTCTCTTCCTGCTCTGTTTGATAGCGCAGCCGCCCTCGGCATCGGCGCAATCACCGTGCAGGCCACCAACACGGTCGCTCTCTGGCCGGGCCAGTTGACCGGCCTCATCGCATTCCGCAAGGAACTGCGCGAGTACGGATGGGAGCTGCTTCCTCTCGGTATTGCTTCCGGCATCGGCGGATGGTTCGGCGGCTTTCTGTTGCTAAGAACCGGAAACGTACATGTTCCGCCAGCTGCTGCCGTGGCTGCTGTTATTTGCGGCAGTGATGTTTGTGCTCAGTTTTCCTCTGGGCGCTGGCTGCAGACCCGTTCCGGCGGCAAGCGGCACAACACGCTCCTCATCGTCGGGATGGTCATCGTCAGCGTGTATGTCGGCTACTTCGGAGCCGGCGGCGGATTCCTCGTGATGGCGCTCTTCGGCATCTGCGGTGTTCACGACATCCACGAGATGAATGCGCTGAAAGTTCTTACGGCGGCCGTATCCATCGGAATCCCGGCCGTTTCGTTCATCATTGCGGGCCGCGTCCATTGGAGCTTCTGCCTGGAAATGGCCTTCCTGGCGGCGCTCGGCGGATACATCGGCGCGCACTACAGCCGGCTTGATCAACCAGGCCATCATGCGCAGAACAGTCGCTGCCATTGGCTTTATGACCGCCGCGTACTTCTTTGTCCAGAACTACGCCTTCCACCCGGTACGCTGACCGCACGCCTTCGAAGCTAGTTCGAGACCCGCGTCTCCGATCCCTTGGCCATCGCCGTCCAGTGCACGTTGTCCGGTGAGAACTCCTGCGCGTAGTCGATTTGATCCGTACCGGTGAACACGTTCACCACGTGGAAATACATCGTGGTATTCTCCCTGCGTCACCTGCCAGGGAAACGTCCAGATGTTTCCCTGAATCTGCAGTTTTCCAGAACCCGCCGCTTCCCCGCCTTGCGGAACCTGGTAGGTCGTGTACATCTTGTCCTTGTCGTTGTACGTAAAGACCAGCAGAACCTTTGAATCTCCGTCGACATACTGGTTGCATGCCACATAGGCGCCGCTCTTCCAGCAATCGTTGCGCAACGTCTTGTCCTCTTTGCCGACCTGGCTGTAGGCCGTTGCAAAGTGCTCTCCATGCACCTTCCATGTGCCTGCATACGCCATGATGGCGTCAACACCCGCTGGCGACGGTGGGGGTGTTTGTGCGGCGGCAAATGCGGTAACGGTCAACACCAATCCGATTGCGATCCAGGAAAAGAAACGATGCATGAAAATCAACCTCCGCTTCCGTTGTCATGGTAATCCGCGCCACAACGGCAGCATAAGTAATCAACTTGATTGCGCCAGCAACCCCGCCAGCAGAGCAGTGCGCGGCGCCAGATGTTCGAGCAAGACGGATTCGTGGCTCGCATGTGCACCCTCGCCGACAGCTCCCATCCCGTCAAGAGTCGGAATGCCGAGTGCCGAAGTAAAATTGCCATCCGACGCGCCGCCCGTCGACGCCTCATCAAGAACAAATCCCAGTTCTGCCGCAAGCGCGCGGGCCTGCGCGAAGAGCTTCGCCGTGCCCCGCGTACGCTCCATCGGAGGCCGGTTGATGCCACCCGTCACAGCGAGAGCACACCGCTTGTCTGCGGCTTTGAGAGATGCAAACCTGCGCTCGATCCGCGCGCCGTCTGAAATCTTTGCAATGCGCACGTCCACCTCAGCGAAGGCTTCAGCAGGGATCACGTTGGTCTTGCTTCCACCGCCCGCGACGCCAACACTGACGGTCAGACCCCGCTTTAGCTCGGTCCAGTCGCTCACGGTCTCAATCACGCGCGACAACTCCCGCAGCGCGCTTGCGCCTTTTTCAAAATCGACGCCGGCATGGGCAGCGACTCCGCGAATATCGATGCGCCAGTTCCCGGTTCCTTTGCGCGCCGTCTTGTAAGCCAGACCCTGGGCCGGCTCCAGCACGAACACCGCACCGCAATCGCCCGCAATCGTTCTCCGTAATTGGCCGCGACACAGGACTGCCGATCTCTTCGTCGCTATTCAGCAGCAGAATCACCTCACGATGAAGCATCTCTGCCTCGGCCAGCATCTCAATCGCCGTCAGCGCCATCGCCACGCCAACTTTCATGTCCAGTGTTCCCGGCCCCCACAAACGCCCATCGGCAATGCGGCATGGCATGGTGCGCAAAGTGCCGACAGGCCACACTGTATCCAGATGCCCAAGCAGCAGGATTGGCCTCTGCCCATTGCGTTTGCCACGTGCACCGAACCGCATTTCCAAAACATCACCGTACTTGCGCTGCCGGTGCAGTTTAATGCGTCCGCCCAGTCCACGCCCGGCTTCGGCTGCAAGGGCGACGCAGGCATCCACAGCCTGCTTCACATCCGACGGCGATTCAACCTCGACGAGCCTCCGTGCAAGCTCGACCAGCGCTGTCTCTTTGCGACGCGCACCGGCCAGCAGTGCTCGCATGGGAACTTCGATATCCGGGGGTTGTGCTGTTTGCGGGTTCACTGGTAACCAGTCTAGAGGCGAACCCCCTTCGCAGCAATTGCGCGCTTCCGATCTCCGACAATCTCATGCCGCACAAACAGCTAGACTCTTCTAGGATCGCAGTCAGAGGCGTTTTTTGAAGGTAGGGATCTCATAGGCTTCTGTTCACCGGTGTTGCTTCCGCAACCGTGGCGCTCCCCTTGATTGCCATGATCGCGCAGGGTGCTCTTGCCCAGAAAGCGACGCTCCCAAACGGCCAGCGCTGCCGCTGCGCGCGCCGTCACCGTATCTGCTAAAAACGGCGTTCAACTCAAAGCCACGATCAACGGCCAGGGGCCTTTCGACGCCATCTTCGACACGGGCTCCGGCAATCGTGATCACCGCCAGCCTGGCGAAACGCCTCGGTCTTAAACCTGAAGGTTCGGCCACGCTCAATGCGGGCGGGGGTATGCTGCCCGCGAAAGTTGTGAAAGTCAGCACCGTCAAGATCGGCGGCCTCACCATGTCCGATCAATGGTTCGCCGTGGTAGACGCGCCCGTTACGCGGGATCAGGACGGCATCTTCGTGGGTGATCTTCTGCTGCAGAATCTTCCCATTCGCGTCGACTTCCAGAGAGAAGAAATCACCTTCTATTCCAAGCAGGGATTTGCCTACGCCGGACACGGGACCGAGGTTCCCATTCACTCCAAAGATGGCGCTCTTCTCGCCGAGGCTACAGTTGACGGCCTCGACGGGCTCTTTGGCATCGATACGGGCGATTTCTATTCGCTATCGCTCTATGCCCCGTTTGTAAATAAGCACAAGCTTGTCCAGCACTATCACGCGAAAATTCAAGGCTATGCCGGCGCAGGGACTTCGGAGGTCCCGACCACGGTTTCTACACACGCGCTGACACCCTGCAACTGGGCGACTATCAAGTGATCCGTCCCATTACCGTTCTCTCTACAGATACCCTGGGCGCAGAGTCGTCCACCACCGTTGCCGGCAACATCGGCCTGCGTATCCTGCGACAGTTCAACATCGTCTTCGATGGCCCCCACGGCAAAATGTACCTCGAAAAAAACGCGAATTACGGCAAAGCCGATATCTTCAACCGCGCCGGCCTCTTGCTCGACGATTTTCCTGAGCATCTGACGATAAAGACCGTTATTCCCGGCAGCCCCGGTGCAAAAGCCGGATTGAAAGAAGAAGATGTAATTACGCAAATCGACGGCAAGCCGCCCACCGACAACACGATGGTGTCTGCATTCACCCGGCCCGTCGGCACCGTTCTCCACCTCACTGTGCGGCGTGGCGCATCGACGCGTACGGTTTCCCTTGCCCTCAAGCAGATTCTCTGACGCGTTGCCTTTGTTCTTGCAACAGCCAGAGCGTTCAACCGCGTCTCACCCTTGAAGAAAGGAATGGAGCCTCCCATGCACTACCTGCTTTTCTACGAAGTAGCCGATGATTACCTCACCCGTCGCGCCGAGTTCCGCAATGTCCACCTGAAGCTGGGTTGGGAAGCAGTCGAACGCGGCGAGCTGGTCCTCGGTGGCGCACTGGCGAATCCCGTCGATGGTGCTGTCCTGCTCTTCAAGGGAAACTCGCCCGCAGTCGCTGAGCAGTTCGCCTCAGCCGATCCTTACGTCACCAGTGGCATCGTCAAGCGCTGGCACGTCCGCGAGTGGACCACCGTCGTCGGCGATATTGCCGCCAATCCAAAGCGGCCAGCCTGAGCCTCCAGAAAAGCCAGGATGCGATGAGCTAATTCAAGTGAACTCCGACGAAATGTAGATTCAAGAGTTCCAGGAAAATCAGTAATGATGCAGCGTTTAGCGCCAAATCAGAATGTGCCTTCTCAGTCGGACTTCCGCAAGGGTTCGAGAGAGATCTTCGGATCCGGCGAGATGGCGGACTTAACGCGCGCCTTCGCCTGGGGAAGCACGTCCGTCGGGCCCATCGAGTCCTGGCCCGAGACATTGCTGATCGTCGTCAACACCATGCTGGCTTCGCGGCACCCCATGTTTCTGTGGTGGGGCGACGACCTTGTGCAGTTTTATAATGACGCCTATCGACCCAGTATCCGCGCCGACAAGCATCCCCGTGCGCTCGGTCAGCATGGTCGCGATTGCTGGCAGGAAATCTGGCACGTCATCGGGCCTCAGATCGACGCAGTGATGGAGCGCGGTGAGGCCAGCTGGCATGAGAATCAGCTCGTGCCGATCAATCGCAACGGCAAACTCGAAGACGTCTATTGGACGTATGGATACAGCCCCGTCCGTGACTCCACTGGGGCGCATCAAGGGAACGCTCGTGGTGTGCACAGAAACCACTGAGAGCGTGATTGCCAAGCGCCAACTGGAACACGAAACTCAGCGCCTCGCCAGTCTTTTCCAGCAGGCCCCGGCTTTCTTCGCTGCGCTTGGAGGCCCCGAACACCGTTTCGAATTGGTGAATCCCCCTTATTCGGAACTGATTGGCCGGCGAGACGTGGCGGGTAAGACGGTGAAGGAGGCGATTCCGGAAGCGGAAGGACAGGGGTTTGTTGAACTGCTGGACCGCGTCTATCAGACCGGCGAACCATTCGTCGGGCACAATATGCCAATCAATTTGCTGCGCAGTAAATCGGAGGAGCTGGAATTACGCTATCTCGATTTTGTCTATCAGCCCCGACGCAACGCGGAGGGCGACATTACGGGCGTCATCGTGCTCGGCATCGATGTGACCGAAAACCGCCGCGCTGAACAACTACTGCTGCAATCAGAGAAGCTCAATGCCGTCGGTCGCCTGGCAAGCTCGATCGCTCACGAAATCAATAATCCCCTGGCAGCGGTCACCAATCTCATCTACCTCGCGCAACAAGCTTCCCTGGATCCTGAGGCCAAAAACTACCTTGCCAGCGCTGAAATCGAGCTTCGCCGCGTCTCCGCCATTGCGAATCAGACGTTGCGCTTTCACCGCCAGTCAACCAATCCCCGCCAGGTCTCTGGGGCCGAATTGATTGACGCCACGGTTCCGCTCTACCAGGGACGCCTGCTCAACGCAGGGGTCAAAGTCGAACGGCGCGACCGCGCCACCCAGCATGTCACTTGCTTCGAAGGCGAAATGCTCCAGGTCCTCAGCAACCTCATCGGTAATGCCATCGACGCCATGAGCCCGAAGGGCGGCCGACTTCTCATTCGGACCAGGAATGGATGCGATTGGAGGACCGGACGAAAGGGCATCGTCCTTACGGTTGCCGACACCGGCCACGGTATGTCTCCCATACACGCTGTCAAGGATTTTTGTCCCCTTCTTCACGACCAAGGAGAACAAAGGCAACGGCATCGGGCTTTGGATCAGCCGCGGAATCGTCGACCGTCATCGCGGCAGTCTCACTGTCCGATCGCGGCAGTCCGCAGCTGGCTCGGGCACAGTGTTCGCGCTCTTCCTGCCCATCGACGCCGCGCAAACCGGCTGAGGGCCGCGAAGAGCGCGACTACTCTTCTTCGTTCAGCACAACGAATGGCTTGCTGACACGCGGAAAATCAATCCCCGCAAAAGAACCCGAGCCAGCCGCAGCCGTTTGCCACGACGGAGACTGCAGTTCCGGCATCGGCTTTGCCTGGAACAGTTTCTTGCACTGCCTCGCCGTCCATCGCGCCCAGCTCTTCGACTTCTTGCGGCGAGCGCTGTCGGTCGAAATTCCTGTGCCCGCATACATCTGCCGATAAAGCTTCGACAGAAAGATAAACGCAATCCTCGCCCGCAGGTTCGGCGTGCACGCCGACCGCTGCCAGATCGCGCTCCAGTTATAGAACCTGTCCCACACGCGCTGTGTGCGCTCGCGAATTTCATCCGAACTCATCGAAGGATGCGGCGTGAACATCTTCGGCCGTACTTCAATCGGGATCAGCCAATAGCGCGTGATCGGCACATCGCCCACGAGCGTGGGGTGTGTCGCCTGCTCTTTTTCCCAACGGCCAAAATCCACCGTCCCGGGAAACGGCGTCATCATCACGAACTGGGCAAACGTCACTCCAGCCTTCAGCGCCATCTGCACGGTTGCGTCGAAAGTCGCCGGCTTGTCTGTCGGCAATCCGAAAATGAACGAGCCAAGCACGTGAACGCCATGCTGCTTGAATGTCTGTAGCTGCTTCGCCAGTGCCTCGCCGGAATAATTCCAATCCTTGAAAACGGCCTTGAGTCCCTCGGGCGTAACCGCTTCAACCCCTACCAGCGCGCCCTTGATGTTGGCTCTGCGCATGGCATCGAGATAGTCGCCATCTTCGCCCGCTTCCATCGTGATCTGGGTGAAGAAGACCATGTCCTTGGGCAGCTTCGCCAGCTCCGCCATTAGCTGGAAACGCTCATTGCGAATCTGAGTCAGCTCTTCCACCTTGGCAAAGTTCTTCTGCTCGCGCGCCTGCCGCAGATCCGTAAGCGTCACGGGATAGAAATTGTCATCGGCCAATGCGATGAACCGAAACCCGAGTCGCCGCAGGCTCACAATCTCGTCAATCACTTTTTGAAACGACCGCTGGCGCGGCTTCTGTCCGTCGGTGCGCCACACGCTGCAGAACGAACAATGCTTCGGGCATCCCCGAATTGTTTGCACTGACGCCCACATATATTTGTCGGGACGCATGAGGTCCCAGCGCGCCGCAAGGAACTGCGTTCCTTCAATTCGACCGCCTTCATAGACCTTTTCGGGGTTACCGGCCACGCAATCCGTTACAGCCTTGCCCCACGCAATGTCGCCATCGCCTTTGACCACGGCATGAGCCTGCCCTTGCTCCAGCGCTTCCTCGGGGAACAAGGTGGCGTGAATGCCGCCATAGACCACCCATGCGCCGCGCGCACGAGCCATGCGGCCAACCTGGTACCCGCGCAACGCGTTGCCCGTGTGTACGCTGATGCCAACGATATCCCCTGATTGAATGCTTTCCGGGACGATCTGCTCGAGCGATTCGTCGACCAGGATTGGGGTCCCCGCGGATTCAGGTGTCGCTGCCGCGAGAACAAACAGCCAACGGGGAGTGATGACTGCGGTGCCGAAGGAATTGTCGCTGGGATTGACCAGATGAACGCGCGTAACGGCCTGCCTTTCCAGGTGAGAGCTTCGAGAAAGCGAAGCGAGAAAGCCGGATTTGATCCGGCATTCTGACACCCTGGGCAGGTAGCGGGAGAACGGTGGCCTGCTGTGTTGTCCATCATACACATCGCAAGAGCGACTGACATTTTTATTGAATGGAGGCCCTCAAATCCTTCCGACACAGAGCATGGTAAGAATAATGCGCTATGGGACTTACGGACACAGGGTGCAGCAATTCTGCGAATCCCTGTTCCTCGCTCGATATTCCCGTGTTCCCGGGGGCAATTCTGCGTGTTCCCAACTCCGGATCGGGCGCGCCTGCCTGATCCCTGCACCCTGTCTTGCCCCGGGTAGTGTCCTAATCCTGCGTTGCTCGCCTGACTCGCCAGAGCGAAGACGGATGACTCGCTAGGGCAGAATAAATTCCCCGCTCCCTTTTAACCCATTCCAATTATTTGCTAACAAACTAAGGAGAAACCATGCCGACTCCCATTCAGCCAAACTTGCAAAGAAAAATAAACCAGAAAAGTACCAATTTAGTTGACAGGATACTTTCTCTGTTATACCGTTTAACCATGCCTCTTCTAACGGATGCACAACGCGCTATGAAGCAACGTTTGCTTGCGGCGTGTGAGAGGGTGCGAGAGATACGCGCAGAGCAAGAAAAACTCGCCTCTGTGTACGAACGGTACAACATACTCCAAAGGGAGCTAAAGCAACAGGAAAAACGGATTGATAGACTGGCTGGCTTGATCGGGCCGAATCTGTTTCTCGCTGCTGAATTAGAAGACAAGTCGAAGGTAATCGGAGATACGGTAGAAACCCACACCAGTCTCGACCGATTGCGCAAAGAACTGTCCCTCTGGGAAGCAATGGTGGAATACCTGTTGTACGCTGAGGAGGCGCGAATCCAAGACGTTCAGTCTTTTCTTGAGAGTTTTGGAATCGCGGCATCGAGAGAAGCAATTGAAAGCGCGCTCAAGCGCCATCCCGAAACCTTCAAAGCTAAGAAGCTAGGCGGAACAAAGTTAATTTCGCTCAAGAAAGGAGCGTAAATGCGCCCTCCACCAATAACAAGCGCAAATAGCGAAGCCCTTTAGAGACTGGAATCTCCAAAGGGCCTCAGAAACCACAACCACGGCAAGCCGTAATCGCAGCCTCGCAATCTCCGATTATCGGCTTGCCTTCACCGAAAGGTCAAGGTAAATCCGATGACGTGCCACAACTGCCAGACCGCATGCAAGCGATTCGGGCGACACAGGAACGGGCTGCAACGATTCCGTTGCCGCCAATGCAAAAAGACATTCACAGAGGAACATGAGAAACCGTTAGACGAGATGCGACTTGCACCGGATCGCGCCATCGCTGCCCTGCAACTGCTGTTAGAAGGAATGAGCGTTCGCAGCGTTGAGAGAGTCACGGAGATTCACCGCGATACAATCCTAAAATTGCTTGTGCTGGCAGGCAAACGCTGTCAACAATTGATGCACGAACGAATTCAGAATCTCAACGTGACAGACGTGCAAGCTGATGAAATTTGGGGATACGTATTCAAAAAAGAAGGTCACAAATGGGACCACGAAAAGGAAACTGAGGGCATCGGAGACGCCTATTGCTTTATAGGAATCGAGCGAGAGACAAAACTAGTCCTCGCCTGGCATCTCGGCAAAAGAGACGCAGCCAATACAGACAAATTTGTTCACAAGCTGGCCCTGGCGACAAGTCAACAACGGTACCAACTAACCACAGACGGCTGGAAAGCCTATGTACGCGCGGTCGAGATGTTCTTGCGCGGTCGAGTTCACTTCGCACAACTCGTCAAGGTCTATGGCGCGAGTCGGGAAGGTGAGCAACGGTATTCCCCGGCTGAAGTCGTGGACGCTGTCCCATGTATCGTGAGTGGCAACCCAGACAGAGATAAAATTTGTACCAGTCACGTCGAGCGACAAAATTTGAGCATTCGAATGGGGATGCGAAGAATGACCCGACTAACCAACGGATTCAGCAAAAAATGGGAGAACCTCGAAGCCGCATATGCACTCTGGTTCGCTCACTACAACTTCTGCCGCCGTCACCAGACCTTGCGTGTCACCCCGGCAATGGAACAGGGATTGACAGATCACCAATGGACCGTGAGGGAGCTGGTGGGGGTATGACCTCGTTTGGACTATACACAGGAATTCGCGGTACAACCATTCCCGGAATCAAATTAAGGAACTTTGGATTGACATATTCGCCTTTTTCATCAACTAGGGAGAATGGTTCTTCTGGAGCTTTCATTTAGCACCTCGAAAGGTAAATCTCATGACACCAAAAGGAATTCCGACTTGCACTTGCGGAAACACCGATATAAAAGAGGTCGAGATTTCACTCCCAACGAAAGAAGGAAGTCCGCTTCCGTTATGGGCCAGAATCTGCAACTCGCAAACCTGCAATCTGGTCACGCTCCGCACCAAAAAAGGGGAGGTTGTCGGTCCGTCGTAACGATATGAAACCTTGGGCATACAGGATCGGGTCTTTACTAGCTGGATCGGTCGCATTTGTAGTACTCGACATCCACGTCGGATTTCTGCGCTTGATGACAGGCGGCTTGCTAGTCTGCATTTCCTTCGGCCTGTGGGACGCGGCTGGCAAACATTCGTGAAGTGGCAACGCATTCATAGGACACTACCCTTGCCCCGCTCCCTGTCCGCCCTTCCTGTACACTGAAGTGTTCACACGTCATGCAAAACAAATATCCAATCGGCATCCTGGGCGCGACCGGAATGGTCGGCCAACGTTTCATTCAGCTGCTTGAAAACCATCCCTGGTTTGAAATCACCTGGCTGGCCGCCAGCGACCGCTCCAGCGGCAAGACTTACGGGGAAGCTGCTAAATGGCGCCTTGACACCCCGCTGCCCGAGCGGATCGCGCGGATGACCGTCTCGCCGGCCGAGCCCGAAGGCGCGCCGAAGATTATCTTCGCCGCGCTCGATGCGGCCATCGCCCGCGACATGGAGCCAAAATTTGCCAACGCCGGCTGCGCGGTGGTTTCAAACTCCAGCGCCTACCGCATGGCGCCCAATGTACCCCTCGTCATTCCCGAGATAAACGCCGACCATCTCCACCTGATCGAGGAGCAGCCCTCGCGCCGGGATTCGGGCGGCTACATGGTCACTAACCCCAACTGCTCCACCATCGGACTCGTGATGGCGCTCAAGCCCATCGAAGAGCGCTTCGGAATCGAGCAGATTTTCGTCACCACGATGCAGGCCATCTCCGGCGCCGGCTATCCCGGCGTGCCGTCCATGGACATCCTCGGCAACGTCATCCCCTACATCGGCAGCGAAGAAGAAAAGATGGAAGCCGAAACACTGAAGCTGCTCGGCCACCTCGACGGCAACCACGTCACGCCGCTCGCCGCAAAAATAAGCGCGCACTGCAACCGCGTCGCCGTCGAAGACGGCCACACCGAGAGCGTCTCCATCAAGCTTGGCAACAAGCTCGGCCGCAGCCGTGACGCACGAAGACATCCTCGCCGCGTGGTCTGAGTTCAAGCCGCTGCAAGCTGCAGCATCTGCCCATGGCTCCCGAGCAGCCGATCGAATTTGCGCCGCAGCCCGACCGTCCGCAGCCCCGCCTCGATCGCAATCGCGGACGCGGCATGGCCGTCACCGTCGGCCGCCTGCGCCCCTGCACTGTGCTCGACTGGAAGTTCACCGTTCTCTCGCACAACACCATTCGCGGAGCCGCCGGCGCCGCCATCCTCAACGCTGAGTTGCTTGTCAGTCTCGGCAAACTGGAACCCGTGGCTGAATCCGCCACCCGCGCATAAAGTATCAGCCCCTGAGGTCAGAACAAAGAACGCATGAGCCTGGTCGTGATGAAATTCGGCGGCACCTCGGTGGAAGACCCGACCGCCATCAACCGCACCGCCGCCATCGTCGCGGGCCGCGTCGCCGCCGGTAAACAAACCGTCGTCGTCGTCAGCGCCATGGCCAAAGTCACTGACCAGCTTCTGCGCGCCGCCGCGGCTGCTGCCAAAGGCGACCGTACCGGCGCTCTCGCCATCAGTTCCCGCCTGCGCGCCCGCCATCGCGACACCGCCTGCGCACTCATCAAAACACCCTGCGACGCCTCCGCGCTCTGCAATCTCATCGAGCAGAAATTCGACTCGCTCGATGAAATCCTTCGCGGCCTCGCGGCCATCCTCGAACTCACTCCGCGCATCTCCGACCTCGTGGTCAGCTATGGCGAACGACCTCTCCAGCCGCATCATCGCCGCCGCTTTCATCGAGCGCGGGATCACCGCAGCCCACGTTGACGCGCGCGAAGTCATCGTCACCGATTCGCAATTCGGCAAAGCCGCACCGCTCGACGTCCTCATCGAGAAACGCGCCATTGAACATCTGCACCCCTTGCTCGATCAAGGAAAAGTCCCGGTCATGGGCGGCTTCATCGCGTCCAACGAAGAAGGCATCACCACTACGCTCGGCCGAGGCGGATCCGATTTCACAGCCGCCCTGCTCGGAGGAGCGCTCGCTGCCGGCGCCATCGAAATCTGGACCGACGTCGACGGCATCATGACCAGCGACCCCCGCGTCTGCCCTGACGCGCTCCGCGTCAAGGTCATCAGCTTTGAAGAAGCTGCCGAGCTCGCCTACTTCGGCGCCAAGGTTCTGCACCCGGCCACCATCCTGCCGGCAGTCCGCAAAAACATTCCGGTGCTGGTGCTCAACAGCAAGAACCCGTCCAACGAAGGCACGCGCATCATCTCCATCGCGCCGCATTGCAGCAGCCCCTTCAAATCCATCGCGGTCAAAAAGAAGCTCTCGATCATCGATGTCGTTGCCAGCCGCATGCTCATGACGCACGGCTATCTCAAGGCCATCTTCGACATCTTCGACAAGCACCAGTGCCCCGTCGACATGGTCTCGACCAGCGAAGTCTCCGTCTCCCTCACCGTGGACTCGAACGACAAGCTGCCCCTCATCGCGGCTGACCTCAGCAAGCTCGCCGATGTGAAATACGAAGGCAAGAAGGCGCTCGTATGCCTCGTGGGCGAGGACATTCGCGGACAGAGCGGCATGGCCGCCCAGGTCTTCGGCGCCATCAAGCACGTCAACGTGCGCATGATTTCCCAGGGTGCCAGCGAAATCAACATGAGCTTCATGATCGAAGAAGATGACGCTGACGAAGCCGTCCGTTCTCTTCACGCCGCCTTCTTCAAAGAGCCCGACCCCACCATCTTCGACACCGAATCCCGCAAAGCCGCCGTCAGCTCCTAGCGCCGATCCACCTGCTCACACAGGGCTCCCCGCCGGGACAATATTGTGGTTCATCCGAAACACGTTTGTCGGGTCGTATTGCGCTTTAAGTTCTGCCAGCCGTTCATACTTCGAGGCGCCGTACGCCGCACGAACCCGGTCGGGTGTCTCATCGGCGGTCATGTGGTTTGCGTATACCGATGACATAACATAGGACTGCGTCCCCGCCCACAGATCGCGGGCCCAGGCGATGTTCGCGCTGTCTTCCGCAGTGTCGGTCCACTCGGCAATGATCGACATCTCAAAGTTCGCATCGCGATGATCGAATGCCATCGCCTCCTTCGCCACGCGGTGAAACGCGCCTTTCATCTCAAACAGAAGGATCATCGACCGGGGCGAAGGCATGGCATCCGCGCCCTGGTGCAGCACCGCAGCAAAATCTCTGCTCACGGCATGCGCGAAACTGGACTTCCAGTAGTAGCGGTTCCCGATCGGAACGGCGTCATCCACAAGCCGCTGTGCCTCCGTGTAGCGCATCGGCCGAATCATATCCGCCACCGGTGGCCCGAATTTCCGCAGCGGCGCCAGAACCCGCTCGCCTTCCTCGATCGGACCGCTGTAAACCGCAATCACGCCCACAATCGGCGTTCCATCCGGCGTGTTCATCAACGCAAGCGTGGTGTACAACTCGTCCGGCGTATTCGGCAGATATTCGCGATAGAAGTCAATGAACTCCGCCGCTCGAGCGCGCGGATGGATCAGAAGACCTGCGAGAACGCCGGGAAGTGGATGAAGACGATACCGAAACTTCGTAACGACCCCGAAGTTCGCTCCGGCGCCGCGTATCGCCCAGAAAAGGTCCGGGTGGGCTTCTTCGCTCACCGTCACCGCTTCACCCGCAGCCGTAACCAGGTCAACGGAAAGCAGATTGTCGCAAGCGGTCCCGTGCTTGCCCATCAGGTAGCCCAGGCCCCCTCCCAATGTGAGCCCGGCGATACCCGTATGCGAAACCTGCCCGCCGGTCGTCGCCAGCAGATGCGCTTCTGCCGCGGCATCGAACTCTCCCCATCGTACCCCTGCTCCGGCAACAATCTCGCGCTTGGCAGGATCGACCGAGATGCTATTCATCTGCGTCAGATCGATCACCAGGCCATCCTGGCAGATTGCGCTTCCCGCCACGCCGTGTCCTCCCGCTCGCACGCTCAAAGTCAGGTGCTCTGTTCGAGCCATTTTGATTGCGGCAGCCACATCCTCGTTCGAAGTACACCTCGCAATCAGAGCGGGCGAACGATCGATCATTCCATTCCAGATTCTGCGGGCTGTATCGAAGTCGTTGTGCGATCGTGCGAGAAGCTGGCCCTTGAAATCGTGCTGCCAGCGATCAACGATGGCGCGGGAGGCCGGATCGTGCATGGTACCTCCATATCAGGACGTTTTGCATTCCGTCCTGATCCTTTCAACCCAGAAGATGGGGATGTCCGGCATTCTACACCTCGTCGAGATGGTGATATGAACCACGATCACGGTACAGCGGTACCCCACTCCGATCGGCTACGTCCTTCCTCGCTACAGGAAGACCCCTTAAGTCTTAACGTCCTGGTTGCCGCGGAAACTTCCCCGCGCCGGTCCGGCTCCGGGCTGTAATCTGTAAGTCGAATTCTGTTCAACGGAGTGGCCATGCTCGTCCTCGTTCTAGGCAAAGGAAAAACCGGCTCTCTCGTCGCTGAAGTCGCGCGCGAGCGCGGCCACGGCGTGCGTGCCCTCGACATCCAGGAAAACCAGCACGCCTCAGCCCTCACTGCGCCCAGTCTCGCCGGCGTCGATGTCGTCATCGATTTCACGACGCCCCAAGCTGCAGTCGAAAATATCCGCGCCGTCCTCGCGCTTGGCTGCCGCATCGTCGTCGGCACCACCGGCTGGTACGCGCAACTGCCGGAGCTGAAAGCCATTGCCGAACGCCGCAATGGCGGGCTGCTCTACGCGACGAACTTCTCCATCGGCGTACAGAAACTCTTTCGCCTCACCGCCGAGCTCGCCCACATCGACGGCTACAAATTCTCGATCAGTGAAACGCACCACACCTCAAAACTCGACGCGCCCTCCGGCACCGCGATTACCTTGAAGCAGATCATCCAATCGAGGCAGCCGGGCATCGACGTGCCCATCGAATCGCATCGCGTAGGCGACGCCAATGGCGAACACATCGTCACCGCGAAAAGCGAGCACGACATTATTGAGCTGCGCCACGACGCCCACTCCCGCCGCGGCTTTGCCATCGGCGCTGTCCGCGCCGCAGAATGGCTCAATGCCAAATCCGGTGTCTGGGAGTTTCGCGAAATCTTCGACCAGCTCTAGCCGACCCGGCGAAAATGGCCGTTCAATCGGTCAAGGTCGCGTCACATTGCAACTTCACGGCTACGGAATACAAGCTGTCCTTCGTGAAATCCGCACCGGTTCAGGCCTTGAGTCTGGCTGCAATGGCGGCCTGTATCACTGCGGCGGTCCTTGCCTTGGCACACGCAATTGAATTTCGTGCTTTAATCGTCCTGGGAGTTTCCCGTGCAAAAATTCCTGGCAGCCACTGCTATTTGCCTGGCAATCTTGGTTCCTCCCGCTCCTTCTCAAACGCCTGCCTCTTCGACCAATGCCTCTCCCAGGCCGCTCGCGTGGGACGTCATCTCCGTCAAACCGAATCATTCACTCGATAGTTCCGGCATGGTTGGATGGACTGCAGATGGATTTCAAATGAAGAACCTGGCACTCGGTTCCGTCATTTTGAGTGCATTCTCGGTCAAGTCCAACGATCAAGTCGTCGGCTTACCCGCATGGGTGAACTCTGATCAGTTCGATATACAGGCCAAGATGGATGACGCAACCGCTGCCGCATACCACAAACTCAATCGTGAGGAGCGTGCCACGCAGTCGAAGCTCCTGTTTCAAGAGATTCTCAAAGAGCGCTTCCGTTTGAGATTCCACATCGAGGAGCGCGAATTTCCCGTCTACAAACTCACCATCGCAAAAGGGGGATCGAAATTGAAAGTTGCCACGCCGGACGAAGCGGGCGGCTCATATGCAGGACCGGGAAAGCTCACATGGAATCGAAGCAAAATCGGCAGCTTGATCTTTGGCCTGTCGAGCGTTGTTGACCGTGTCGTCCTCGACAATACAAACCTGACCGGCGAGTACGACATGGTGCTCACCTGGTCTCCCGACGACGAGCAAGGTACCGGCCCTTCCATCTTCACCGCGCTCCAAGATCAACTTGGCCTCAAGCTGGAACCTGCAAAGGCGCCCGTTGATGTGGTCGTCATTGACCACATCGAGCGCCCTTCGGAAAATTGAATATCGACTGAGTTGCCGCGACTACTTGCTCGCCGAACCGAAGACGATCGTAATATCCGTCTCAACCGCCACCGGCTGGTTATCGAGCATGTACGGCTTGTATTTCCAGGTTTTTACCGCATCGACCGCGGCCGGAGCCAGGATCTTCGGGCCGCTCAGCACCTGCACCCCTTCAATCGCGCCCTGCTTGGTAATTGTCGCCTTCAAAACCACCTTGCCGGTGATGTGCGCATCCTGGGCAAATTTGGGATAAACCGGCGGTGTCTTGCGGATAATCATGCCATCGGCAACACCCGCTGAAATCGCCATCGAGTGCGGAGACACCTTTGCCTTGCCCGCGGTTCCGAATACCGACCCGGGAATCCCACTGTTATCGTCCATCGACACTGCAGCGGGCGCGGCCGGTGGCGGCCCGTCGACCGGCTCTGGAGTCTTGATTGCGCCCGCGATTCGTGTCGGCGCCACAAGTTGCTGCGCCATCGCATCCGGCGAAACGGGCGTGGACTCGGTTGAATTGGTCGCGTCCCCTGTAGTCGCATCCGGCTTCGCTTCCGCGGTTCCGGCGATCGGCTTGGGAGAGGCATGCACGGGCTGATTCACAATAAGATTTGCCTGGTTCAGATCCGGAGCCGGCTCCGCCTGCTTGACGGGCTTGGCTGCCGAATTCTGACCAGAAGGCCGCGTAAAGACGACCAGCAACACCAGAGCAACCACCATGGGACCGGCGGCGATCAATATCCATTTGATCCAATTCGTGCCTTGCCTCTCGGCGACTTCGTCGGGTTCTGATTCTGTTTGAAGTTGAGTCGAGCGGAATAGTTCCACCGCAACCGGAGGCCGCTCGATCAGCGGCGCAGGCTTCGAATCCAGGCTCGGCACCGTGCGAGGCGGAGCTTCCGTCTTCCTGCGCTCGGGGACGAGCGCGGGACGCGGACGCGGTTCCGTGCGCTTGATAGGCGTCGGCGCGGGCGGCGCGGGTCGCAAATTGGCAGCATCCCATGCGTCAAAAGCAGACGGAGCCTTCTCCGAAGCAGCCGTGGCGGCCACTTCAGCTCCGGATTCTTCCGGCCGGGAACCGATCGTGATCTCTTCGATGACCCGCGCAAGTGTCGGATCCTTCTGGGCAATCACCGGCTCCTTGCGCTCTTCCTGGACCCGATCAAACCACGTCTCTGCACCCGGGTCGAGCCGGTTTTGTGGGACGACCGGCTTCACATTGGAACGCGCCGCAGGAGCAACTGGAACCGGCGCAGGCTTCGGCTCGACAGGCCGGGCAGCGACCGGCGCAGGCTTCGGCTCGACAGGCAGGGCAGCGACCGGTGCAGGCTTTGGCTCAACAGGCCGGGCAGCGACCGGCGGAGGCGCAGCGGCAACCGTTGGCTTGACCACCGGAACCGAGGGCGGCGGCGCAGGACGGCTCGGCGCTGGACGGTTTGCTTCTGGATGGCTTTGTTCCGTCGCATTCTCAGTCGGCAGCGGAAGAAAGTCGCGAGCGCCCGCCCGCATGCAACTCCTCAGCAATTCCTGGTCGGTACGCGCGGAATACGCCATGACCGGTTGCCCGATCTCCGCCAGCTTCCCGATGATTTGCAGAGCGTAGCTTTCGTCGGTATCCACGTCGACCAGCACCACGTCGAAGTTCTGCTCGACCATCCGGGGCAGTTCATTCATGTTGCCGGGATAGTCAATGAATTCGTGGACCTTGCGTCCCTGCGTTGAAGCAAGAGCCCGCGCAACAATCTGGCGATGCGCGTCGTTTGGGCCGATCAGGGCAACAGACATTCCCTGTGCGGCGCTCTTTTCACCTTGTGGGCTCTGCGCGGTGGTCGACATTTCAGATCCTCGATCCTCTTATCGGTCAATGTCGATGGCCAATGCCGCTGCTGTTTCCGTCCGGCCGCAGCTTTGGAGTCGACATGGTGCAACCCGGTGCGCCTCGAAATTGAAGATGAATACCCCATCGAGACAATCGGCATTGCAAACGGATCTGGGAAGAGAGGTGACAACTGCCTGCGAATCGATTCCAGCCTTCGCAGATTTAAGGTCCTTTGAATTCAGCTGAATGCGCCGTACAGTCCCTGGGCTTTCCCCTGGGAAGGTCGCAGGCTGGATTCCGGCCTTGTAACGGTCATGGTATATGGGTCCTTCCCCCCAATGGAACTACTAGGTACTAGCAGATACATGCCTTTCGTCACGTGTTGCTCAGTGGCAATCGCCTTCTTGGAGCAGTGAACCGTAGTCCCAGCAAGCCCGAAATTACATCTGGAACAGGAGGCTTGGAAAATGGAAGTTCCCTCTCGCATGGCTACAATGGGCTGATCCAACATGCTTCTCCGCCTCGCTACGCCCGACGACATCCCTGCCATCCTCGCCCTCGAGCGGACGCCCATGGCCCGCGAATTCGTGGGCCAATGGAGCGAGGATCGCCATCGCGCCACGCTTGCCGGCGGCGACGCCCGCTACTTCGTCAGCGAAACGGAGTGGGGCGAGGTGCAGGCCTATGCCATTCTGCGCGGCATCCAGGAAAGTTCCCGCGCCATTGAACTCAAGCGGATCGTCGTTGCCGTGCCTGAGCGCGGACTTGGCCGCCGTATGCTCAACGAACTGATCCGCATCGCCTTTCGTGAACTGGGTGCCCACAGGCTGTTTCTCGACGTCTATGAAGACAACGCCCGAGCGCGGCACCTGTATGAAAGCCTTGGCTTCCAGTACGAAGGCCTCATGCGCGATGCCGCCCGCCGCGACGACCAATGGTGCAATCTCTACCTCATGTCCATCCTGGAAACCGAATACAAATAGTCTCAGTCCTAATTCACCTTTGTCCCCTCTGTCCCTTGTCCCTTTGTCCGTGATCCCTGTTCCCCGCTCTTCATCACACCCTCACTCGCCTCCGTCCGATATACACTTTTGAGTGATGGAAACTACTGGTTGCGGTACAGCAATCGTCACGCCTTTAAAGCGGACGGATCGATCGACGAAACGGCGCTATGGTCGCTGGTGAACTGGCAGGTTGACTCGGGAATCGACTTCATCGTGGCCTGCGGCTCCACCGGCGAAGCCGCGACCCTGGATGAATCTGAGTGGCTGCGCGCTGTTCGCATCGTGATCGACGCTGCCGCCGGTCGCGTGCCCGTGTGGGCAGGCTGCACCCACAACTCCACGCGCACGCTGCTGCGTCAGGCAGCCATGCTCCGCCAGGTATCCGGCGTCGACGCCATCCTCTCCGCCAATCCTTATTACAACAAGCCCACGCAGGAAGGTCAGTTCCAGCACTTTCTCGCCCTTGCAAAATTGGTGGACCCCATTCCCGTCTGCCTCTACAACGTCCCCGGCCGCACCGGCGTCAATCTCGATCCTGAGACCGTGGTGCGCCTGGCTGAAGCTGCCTCAAACATCGTGGCCATCAAGGAAGCAAGCGGCAAGCTGCCGCAGATCACCGAACTCGTCCACTCCCTCCCGTCCACCTTCAAGGTTTTCTCGGGCGACGACAATCTGGCCCTCGCCGCGATCGGCGTCGGTGCCCAGGGACTCATCAGCGTAGCCTCCAACGAGATTCCCTCGGAAATGGCACGCATGATCGGGGCTGCCCTGCACGATGAATGGGGCGATGCGCGCGAAATTGAACGCCGCTTCGGACGCCTGTTTGAGGCAAATTTCTGGGAGTCCAATCCCGGCCCGGTAAAGACCATCCTGAATTTAATGGGGCGCGCATCCGACACAGTCCGTCTGCCGCTCGTTCCCCCCATGCCCGCCACGCGCGCCAGGCTCGAACGTCTTGCCGGCGAACTTGGCCTGCTCAAGTTTGCGCCAGTCCCAGCCGGCGACTCGCGGATGTATTAATCCACGCGAAGCAACGCGCAGAAAAATAATCCCTCACTGTCGAATTCCATGTATCTCGCGCGTCATCGTGGTGACGGCGCTCTCAACCATCGCCGTAAAATCACAACGGAGGAATTCCCCATGCAGTATTTGTTAACCCTCTATGCCGAAGAAGCAGGCTTTCAACGCATGACCAAGGAACAGCAGCAACAGGGCATGCCGCGTACATGGCCTACACCGAGGCACTCAAACAAGCAGGAGCCTACGTAGGATCGAACCGCCTGCAGCCCATTGCCACTGCAACCACCGTGCGAACCGTTGACGGCAAAACACAGGTGCTTGATGGGCCATATGCCGACTCGAAAGAACAACTCGGCGGTTACTTCCTCATCGACGCGCCCGACCTCGATGCAGCGCTTTCGTGGGCGGCACGCTGCCCCGGCTCGCAGCACGGCGTCATCGAAGTGCGGCCAGTCTGGAAGATGTAAGCCAATGAGTGCATGCGGAGATGGCGTGCAACCTCGCGACCTGGCCGAGCAGGTTGCGCGCCGCAGTTATGGCAAGCTCGTCGCCTTCCTCGCCGCGCGTACGCACGATCTGGCCGCCGCTGAAGACGCGCTCTCCGAGGCATTCACTGCTGCCCTGGCCAACTGGCCCCGCACCGGCTGTCCGCAAAATCCTGAAGCGTGGCTCATGACCGTCGCACGCCGCAAATTTCTCGACGCCAACCGATCTCAACAGCGCGAAGTCCCCTCCGACGATCCTGGAAGATACCGCCGAGGCCATGGAAGCCGCCGTCGACTCTGCAGATATCCCAGACCGCCGTCTGGGCCTGATGTTTGCCTGCGCCCACCCCGCAATCGATCGAGCGGTACGCGCTCCCTTGATGCTGCAAGCAATCCTGGGACTCGACGCAACCCGCATCGCTTCCGCATTTCTCATCTCGCCCACCACCATGGGCCAACGCCTGGTGCGCGCCAAAACTAAAATTCGCCAGGCCAGAATCCCGCTCGAGATCCCGGAGCGCATCGAACTCTCGACGCGCCTCGACACCGTTCTTGATGCGATTTACGCAGCGTTCGCCGAGGGCTGGATCGATGCCGCAGGCACCGACGTTGCGCGCCGCGATCTCGCGGAAGAAGCGATCTATCTTGGCCGGGTCATCGTCGCGTTGCTGCCGGACGAGCCGGAGGGACTTGGCCTTGTGGCGCTGATGCTGCATGCCGAAGCACGACGTCCCGCGCGTCGCAATCGCGAAGGCGACTATGTCCCACTCGCGCAGCAGAACCCGGCAATGTGGAACGGACAGATGATTGCCGAAGCCGAATCGCTTCTTCATCGCGCCGGCACCATGAAAATTGTCGGACGTTATCAGCTCGAAGCAGCAATCCAGTCCGCGCACGCCTCGCGCGCCATCGTTGGTCAATCCGATTGGGCCGCGATTGTCGAACTCTACGATGCACTGCTCGTGATCAGCGGATCGCCCGTCGCTGCCGTCAATCGAGCTCTCGCGATCGCTGAACTCCACGGTCCACAGCGCGCGCTTGAAGAATTGAGCTGTGTCGCTTCAGATCCGCGACTGGTCGAGTACCAGCCCTATTGGGCCGCGCGGGCTGATCTGCTGGCACGTATCAACGCTCGGGAAGAATCGCGCCATGCCTATTCAATCGCTATCGGTCTCGAGCGAGACCCATCTGTGCGGCGCTTCCTTGAGCAACGCCAAACATTGATAGACGGGTAATCGACGCGCAGGTTGACACTCCTGCGCAAGATTTCTGCCATAAGGGTAATCTCCTTTGTTCGCTTTGGTTACGCGCGTAAGTCTCCTTAAAAATAGCTTAAGAATTTCGCAACTTCCTTCCGCTGACACGTGTTCCGCGCAATAGGGACCCAGCCAACAACCTACCTCAATCGATGCTGAGCCCCAACCCGCGAAAAGCTCCGTGAGGCCACGGGCATTCGCAGAAAGCGCGGTGAATCTGGAATGCTTATTTCAAAGTCAGGAAGGCGTGTCCTTCCGTCTCTTGTCGGTTTGACGATTGCCACTCTTCTGGCAGCAGGCTGCGGCAGCAGCTATACCTCGACCAGCACCAACTCACAAACCGTCACCGGTTCTTCCTTCGTGGTCGGCACCGATGCTCCAATGGCGAGCGTCGTTTCATTCAACGTGCAGGTCAGCATTTCCGCAACAGACGCAAACGGCAACACCGTGCAGTTAACCAGCGGCTCGCCGATGGTCGACTTCGCACGCTTCAACGGCCTGCAAACCCTGATCGACATGAATGATGTTCCAGTGGGAACTTATTCTTCCGTAGCGATCTCGTTGAGCAACGGCACCATCGGTTACCTCGACACTACGACAGCCAAGCCGACCATCAAGTCAATGACGGCAAACATCACTACTCCAACCGTAACCTACAGCCTTTCAAAGCCGATGATCGTGGCTCAATCCGGTGCACCGGTCGGCCTGCACATGGACTTCAATCTACGAAAATCCATCGGTGTCAGCGGCGGCCAGATCACTGGAGATGTGAATCCCACCTTCACCGTCAACGGCGTCAACAACAACGACAAAGGTGCCTACATCGACGAATTTGACGCAGCCGTCGTCAACACCGACGCGGGCAAACAGACCATCACCATCCAAGGCCCGCACGGCCGCCAGTTCACAGTCAACGTAACCGGCCAGACGGAATGGGATGGTGGCGACACCTTCGCAGATCTCAGCTCCAGTTCCATCATTCAAGTCTCCGGCTTCCTCGATCGCGCTGACGCAACGATCGACGCCGACGAAATCGCTGTCCTCTCGCAGAGTGGCTTTTACGCTAGCGGCCAGGTCACTTATGTCAATCCGTCCTCCGGCCCTGCATCGAGCTTCGACCTCTACGTGCGCGGCCTGTTGCCCACAACTACAGGGCTCACTCTCGGCCAGCTTGCCACGGTGGATCTCAACGGTTCAGAGAAGTATTCAATCTACTGGATGCATGGGCCGCTCGCGCAATTTCTCTTCAACCAGAGCGGACTACTCCCGGGCCAGCACATCTCCGTCGGCGGACCAGCCAGCGGCGCTGCCGATGCCGGTGCGGTCGCCGTCAAGCGTGTCGTGCTGCGTCACTGGGGCTTTAATGGGACCATCGTCCCCGGCAGCGTAAATAGCAGCACCGACTCGTTCCAGATGCAGGTGAACGGATTTGCCGGCCTGCTGATTCCCCAAACCGTTACCGTCTATATCGCCGACAATTGCGAGTTCCGCGACGGGCTCACGCAACTTTCCGACGTCTCCGCGGCAACCAACGTGCGCGTTGTCGGCCTGTTGCTCAAGAATCCAACAAATGGCAACACAGTGCTCGTGGGTCACTACGTCGACGATCTGAATTGAAAATCTGCGGCACAAACAAGAATCGCCGGAACCTGAGCCGCAACAATGGCACCGGTTCCGGCGCTTTCTCTGCGCTAGAGAAGATCGCCGATGGGTGGAACCGTAAGCAGCGCCCCGCACAACAGAAGCAGAAATGCAATTCCGTTTGTCCACCGTAGGTTCACATTCCGCCTCTGCCAGCCGTAATGAAGGATCGTCCACGCCAAGAGCCAAACTGCAATCGACGCGGTTGAAACCCCCGAGAGAGGACCAGTGGGCCTGTACAAGGAAAACCCTCGAGCGACTGTGGGCAGTTTATCCGCGAGTACTGAGACAAATCCAAGCGTGAAGCAGCCTATGCCGGCCGCAAGCACAGCCGCCGCTCCGGGACCATTCGGCACCATCCTCGCATCTACGCCGCTCACCTGATCGTCTCCCACCATCATTGCCCTCCGCGCGTAAGCCGAATCGTGCTTCCGCCTTCAACCGGCGCATGCTTATTTAATTCAGCGCCAAAGAATCCTGCAACGCTTGCGCTCGCAAACGATGCAAGCACAAGAATCAGCACCGCAGCACGCAGTTGTGGATGATTCGGAAGACTCCTTCGATATCGCAGAAAAACCGCCGCAGCCGTCGTGATCGAAATGGGAACAAACCAGGCAATATGCTCTTTCCATTCCATGCCCATCGTGTGCCAGCCAATCGACTTCGGATTTGACTTGAGCATAGCCTGCGGAAATGAGGCCAGCGCCGCGCCCGCCGGAGCCACCGCGCGATACCACGGATAGATTACGTACGCTCCCGTGAGTACAGTGATCCACGCAACCGCTGCCATCGCAACCAGCCAAATGCCGAGAAACGCCTCATCCGCTGCAGAAATCGGCTGCAACGACCTGGGCCTGTAACGCCGATACAACTCGACAATTGCGAAAGAACACGAGAGTAAATAAAGGGCGCCGAAACCCATGCCGTGCACCATCGTCCAGAAACCGTGCGTCGTGAACTCCATGGCGCTCGCTCCCACTGTGCGGTGCGTGTTCTCGCTTGAATCAGAATCCGTTCTTCAGCGAATGTCCAGAAAACATCGCGTTCTTCAACATCGATGTCTTCTTCTCCTCGGAGCCCTTGTCCTTGTCGTCGGTCTTCTTATCGTCTCTACCCCACGTCCAGTAGAGCCCAAGATATGCGTAGTTCTCCGTTTCGCCCGCGATGGAGTGTCCATAAGCAAATAGAAATTGCATCGTCTCTTCGCCCTTCAGATGCCAGTAGCCCCCAGCGTCGAGCATCGTCGAAGCATGAGCCTGCGGCACGATGGGCCCCTCGCCCCCATGCGAAAAAACCTCAGCGGCAAGTTCCAGCTTCTTGTTCATCTGGCGCTTCAGCAGAAAACCGCCGTACGGATAATCGTGATAGCCCTCCTGCGGCACCACTGTCTCGCCCGCGCCCCCGTCAAACAGCCACTTGCCCTCGTTCTTCTGCAGCCAAATCGGCAACCGGTACCAGACCTTGCCCACGCCCAGTCCTTTATCGGCGTTGCCCGTTGGCATTTCGAACATCGTGAAGGTGCCGATCTGCGGAATGTATTTCGACTCCTTGATGTATGCGATCTTGGCACCCAATTCCATATCGACAAGGCCCTTGGCGCTCGGCCCTGCTCCTGCCGGAGAGTAGACCGCCTTGTTTGCGGGATTGATACCGCCCCACGGCATTATCGCGTGCAGTTGCACGCGCGGCACCGCGCCCCAGTTGAATTCGAACGCAGGCCCTGTGTAATCCGTCTCCGCCGGGGTTCCATCGGTCGCGCCAAATATATAGAACTCGTAGTGCCTGAAGTCCACGGGCACCGGATCGTCCACCTGGAACGGCGGCCCCTGCGCCCACAGCTTCGATCCGCTCAATCGCCAGCAAGATCAGCAAGGCCATCCACCGGCAGCGACCGGACTTGTTCGGCAATCTTTCTCGAGGTTGGGGAAAAATTCGAGTTGAGGAAGCCATCTCCAGCCGACGTTATATCGAGATTCGATAATAGTCAAGACCGCGGCAAATACAGACCGCGGCAAATACGCAGAGGTATATTGTTCTCGTGGCCCTTCAAAAGCGGGAACTCTTCGACGGGTTGATCCGCATCCATGTTCTGCTTCATGCGATGCACGAGCCGATTTTTGGACTCGCGATGATGAAGGAACTGGAGCATCACGGATATCGGATCGGCCCGGGAACGCTTTACCCTCTTCTACACGGCCTGGAGCGGGCAGGCCTGCTTCGGTCGGCGTTTGATCGCGTTCAAGGACGGCGGCGCAGACTCTACAAAATTACTCCAGCGGGAAAACGGGCTTTCGAAAAGGCCAGGGCAAAAGTGTATGAACTCCACCACGAACTCCGCGAGGAGCATCCGCGCCGGCTCACCGGTGACGATGACAAGGACAAGATGTGACCCTCGCCGCGCCGCTCATGGCTATTCTGCGAGCGCCTGCTTCACCATCTCGCTCACAATGCGGCCCTCGGCTCGCACGCCCACCTGTTGCAATCGCGCCTGAACGGCCTTGATCACCGGTCCCATGTCCTTCGGCGTCGCAGCGCGTCCCGTGGCGTTCGCGTGCTCGGCCACCACTTCAGCCACCATCGCGCGTAGCCCCGCCTCGTCCAGCGCTTTGGGCAGAAACTCCTCGATCACCACGATCTCCGCGGCCTCTTTCGCCGCAAGCTCCGGCCGGTTCCCCTTTGTAAAGTGTTCGATCGAATCGCGACGCTGCTTGATCATCATGGTCAGTGTCTGCTGCTCGTCGGCAGGAGTAAGTACTGCATTCTTCTCGAGCGCCTTGTTCATCAGCGCCGCCTTGATCAGACGCAGAGTGCCGGTGCGTTCGGCATCGTGCGCTTTCATGGCCACAACGGTCTGCTTGGTGATTGCTGCTGCTAGAGCGCCTGGATCGATCATGACTTCCTTCCTGAAATATCGATTCTAACGGAACGCATTCCCCAGGGCCTGAAGTCGATCAATCCTGCCCCGCTGTGGCCGAAAACGGGGACGCAAACCTTTACCCACACGATGAATCTGACACGAAAAAGTTCCAAATCCGCCCGGTTTTCGCTTTCATTTTACGGAATCGATCACCCCGCGCCACCGGAACTTTGACGCCGGTAAAGCATTTATAGGAGTGGAGACAAAAAAGATGAAAAGCCGATCAATGACGATCCTCGCTCTGTTCGGTTTGGGGCTCATGGGGTTACCGGCGTTTGCCGTGGGTCAACAGCAAGACCAAACCAGGCAAGCGATTCCGGGGACGGTCAATTACGTGGAAGGCGCAGTTTATATAAACGGTTCGCAACTCAGTTCCCGGAACGTTGGAAATGCAGTTCTTGCACCGGGACAGGAAATTACCACCCGGAAGGGGAAAGCTGAACTTCTGCTTACCCCCGGCGTATTTCTGCGCCTCGATGACAACAGCGCCGCAAAAATGATTTCGCCTGACCTTGCGCTCACGCAAGTTGAACTCGACAAGGGTCGCGCCGGAGTTGAAGTCGACGAAATCCACGATCAGAACGATCTGCAGATAATCGATGCCGGCGTCACAACGCGTTTGAACAAGCGCGGATACTACCAGTTCGACGCCAACCAGCCCGAAGCCATGGTCTTCGACGGCGAAGCACACGTCCAGGTGGGCAACAACAAGTGGCGCAAGATCAAGGGCCATCACGAACTGGCGTTGAATGAAGGACCGGCGCTTAAGAATGAGAAGCCCACCGACTTCAATAAAAAAGATGCCGAGGGTGAACTCTACAACTGGAACAGCCTGCGGTCAGAATATATGGCCGAGGCCAACAACCAGATGGCGGCCGACTACAGCGGCGCCTACTCCGGGCCTGGCTGGTACTGGGATCCCTGGGCCTATGACTACGCCTATATGGGCTTCGGGCCGTTCGCCAGCCCGTTCGGATTTGGCTTCTATCCCTTCGGGTGGGGAGGATACTACCCCTACTGGGGCGGATTTTATGGCGGAGGCCATTACGGCGACTATGACCACGGATACGAGGGAGGCATCCATCGTGGCCACGGCGGCGTCATCGTCCGCGGGAACCCCAGCCACTTCGGCGCCTTCCACAACAGCCGGGGCTTTGGTGGATTCCATAATGGCCGTAGCTTTGGTGGATTCCACGCCGGGGGTGCCCGTGGCTTCCACGGTGACAGCGGACGACACTAACGCGAGGCCTCCACCTTTTCACTTCGCAAATGGCCTCCGATCACCTTGGAGGCCATTCCTTCACGAGGCCCGTCCGATCGTCTTTAGGAAGTGCCTGAGTAGTGATCGACACGGAAGCAATTCTGCCAACTGTGTTATGGTTTGGGCGAAGATTGATGCGGAGTAGTGAATTGAAGTTCCATACGTTGGTTCTGGTTCTTCTCGCCCTTTCAATTCAGACGGCATGCCCTGCCCAACTCATCACCGTCAAGCAGCTGGAGCAAGAGCTGGCCGCACCCGCGCCCCCACCTCCCGACCACGCCGTCCCTTTGGCTATACTGCAAGACGCCACGCTCGCAACCCAAATCGACAATTTGCAGCTTTCCGAGCGCCTCACCCGCGCCACACTCGCAAGCATTTTGAGCGAACGCACCTTCGGACTGCGGACACAGCGGGAATTGCAGCTATTGGCAGATCGTTCCGCCCTGCTGGATCCCCCGGCCAGTGAACTACCCGATCGTCCCGCACCAGATCCGAATCAGCAGCAGCACATGCTCGAAGCAGCGCGCGTCTGGGTCTTCCAAACCTTGACCCGTTTGCCCAATTTCTTCGCCACCCGCACCACCGAACGATTCGCCGGAATCTCGCCTGAAGTGAACAAGACCGGCAAGCCGGTCCACATCGGTCTCTTCCCGCGAGGCTCCTTCAGTCGCGAAATCACCTTTCGCAACGGCACGGAAGTCGTAGACCCGATGAAGACAAAGCGCTCCGCGCAGATGCTTCCTCAGATGGGTCTGGAGAGTTGGGGAGAATTTGGCCCCGAACCGGCCGTCGTTTTGCTCGGCGTCAACACCGGAACCATCGCCTTTCATCACTGGGAGCAGTTGCCCGCGGGATTGGCTGCCGTTTATCGCTACTCTGTTCCCGAAGAAGATTCGAAATATGAAGTGAACTCCGCCTGCAACGGCAGTAACGCCTTTCACGCGCAACCCGCGTTTCATGGCTCGCTCGCCATTGATCCCGTTTCCGGCGCAATTCTACGACTCACATTGCAGGCCGATTCGAAGCCCGATGACCCGATCTCCCATGTCGCTTCGGTCATCGAGTACGGCCCCGTCGACATCGGCGGCCGAGACCTATATCTGCCCGCTCCACAGCCTCGCCTTCAGCGTTGAAGAAGTCAGCACCTGCTTCCGCAACCTCAAGGATCAGGCTCTCGTTCACAATCGAACTCTCGTGCAACCACTGATCCTCAATCGGACCACGTTTAGTGACTACCACCGGCTTGGCTCAACACACAAAATTCTCGCCGACCCACCCGAAAACTCGCCGGAGCCGAAGAAATGAAAGCCCCGTCGGCCTGGCTCGCTGTGGCGAGAATCGCCCCCGCAGTTGCCGCAACTTGGCTCTCTGGTCTGCCGGGACCACGATTGCCCTCTGCGGCCCAATTCATGACGCAGTCCGCAAAGGCGATGAGGCAAAAGTCGTCGCGTTGCTCAAAGAGAATCCTGACCTGGTTTCAAGCAGAGACAAACTCGGCAACACCCCACTCCACATCGCCGCCATTCACGACCAGCCCGCAATTGCGGCTCTGCTCATCGCCAATGGCGCTGACGTGAACGTATTCAACAATCCTTCAGGGCACGAAGTGGTCGCGAGCAAATACTTCAGCCAAAAACCCGACGCCGACTTCAACCAAAAAGCCTACGGCGAAACGCCTCTGACGCTGGCGTTGCTCTCTTATCACCACAAAGAAATGATCGAGTTGCTGCTTGACCCATGGCGCGGACCCGAACGCATACGTGCATATCGGCGTCACTCCGCTGCAGCGCGCCATTGAGCGCGACCTTCCCTACGATGTGGAACTCCTGTTGGCCAACGGATGCCGATCCGGATGCGATCAATCTTTCGGGATTCACTGCGGTGCACTGGGCGGTCGCGCACGGTCAGACAAAAATACTGGAGATGCTGCTCGACTACGGTGCCAACCCCAATGCAAGGGACGGCGGCGGTCACACACCCATGTACTATGCCCAGAACGCCTACCATTCCTATTACGGCGAGACCAGTTCCAACGAAAAAGCCATCGCGATCCTCAAAGCCCACGGCGGCCAGCTTTGATTCTTACCGGCCTTGCGAGGACCCCAACGAGTGAACGCGCAATTAACCAGGTAAACATGAAGCACACGGTCCGAGTTGCAGCAACTTTCTCGCTTTGCCTTGCCTCCGCCACGATTGCCCTTTGCGGACCAATCCATGACGCAACACGAAAAGGGAATGAGGCAAAAGTCGTCGCCTTGCTCAAAGAGAATCCTGACCTCGTTTCAAGCAGAGACAAACTCGGCAACACCCCGCTCCACATCGCGGCCATTCACGACCAGCCCGCAATTGCGGCTCTGCTCATTGCCAATGGCGCCGACGTCAATGCACAAAACGATCCGCAGGGTGTCGATGTATCGCGTATTACGAGCATCAATAGAAACGTCCGCGGCGACACGCCGCTGACACTGGCCTTGCTCTCTTATCACCATAAGGAGATGGTCGAGCTGCTGCTGACCCACGGAGCAGACCCAAATGTTTCAGACCAGCACGGCACTCCACTGCAGCTCGCAATTGAGCGCAATCTTCCCTACGATGTGGAACTGCTCCTCGCCAACGGAGCTGACCCGGATGTGACCCCTTCCTGGGGGCTCACCTCCGTCGGATGGGCAGTCCTGCACGGGAAAACCCAGATCCTGGAACTGCTGCTGGATTCAGGCGCAAACCCAAATTTAAAGGACGCCGCCGGACACACACCCCTCTACTATGCTCAAAATGCCTATCGCTCCTACTACGGCGAAACCAGTTCCAACGAAAAAGCCATTGCCATACTCAAAGCCCACGGCGCCCAACTCTAAGCCAGCCTCTTTTGCACAATCGACATTTCACATAAATCACAAATATGTGTATTCTGTGATTTCATTCGCTACAAGATCCAACCGCAATCAAGTCGATTTAAGATCGCATTCTGGAGGCTAAACTCCATGATTCATAAGACCCGTTTGTATACCCCAGGCCCCACTCCGCTCCTCCCTGCCGCCCAGTTCGCCATGGCCGCCGCCGACATGCACCACCGCACCCCCGAGTTCCGCGCGCTCTTCCAGAAGGTGCTCGCCCAGCTCAAAGTCTTCGTCGGCACCAAGAACGACGTGCTCCTGCTCTCCTGTTCCGGCACCGGCGCCATGGAAGCCTCCGTCTCCAACCTCACCTCGCCCGGCGACCGCGTCCTGGTCCTTACCGCCGGTAAATTCGGCGAGCGCTGGACCGGCCTGGCCAAGGCTTTCGGCTGCGAACCCGACGTAGTCTCCGCCCCCTACGGTCAGACATTCGACCTCGCCCAGATCCGCGCCGCCCTTAAGCCCGAACATCGCGCGGTTTATGTGCAGGCCACTGAAACCTCCACCTGCGTCCGCCACGACATCGAAGCGATCGCGAAGCTCATCCACGAAGTCGCCCCCGAAGCGCTCCTCGTTGTCGACGGCATCACCGGCCTCGGCACCACCCACTTCGACGTCGATGGCTGGGGCATCGACATCCTCATCGGCGGCTCGCAAAAGGCCGTCATGATTCCTCCCGGCCTCGCCTATCTCAGCGTCAGCGACAAAGCCTGGGCCGCGATGGAGAAGTCCAAAAATCCGCGCTACTACTTCGACCTTCGCAAGGAGCGTAAAAACGCCGTCAAAGGCGAAAGCGCGTACACGCCCGCAGTCGCTCTCATCGCCGGTCTCGGAGCCGCACTCGACTACATTGCTGGCCAGGCTGGTGGCGATCTCGAGAAAGGCCGCATCGCGCTCGTCGACAACGCCATCACCAATGCCGCTGCCACGCGTGCCGGTCTCGTCGCCCTCGGCTTTACGCTGTTCGCGCCGACAGCGCCCGCTGCAGCCGCAACTGCGGTCGCCGTTCCTGAAGGCATGGACTCCGGCGCCGTCGTCAAGGCGCTCAAAGCGAACTTCTCTCTTGTCACCGCAAATGGCCAGGGAGAAATGCAAGGCAAGATCTTCCGCGTCGCCCACCTCGGCTTCTTCGACTACCTCGACACCATCGCCTTCCTCGGCGCCATGGAGCACATCGCGAAAGACACGCTGGGATTGCCGGTGATTTACGGGACTGCAGTAGCGGCTGCACAGAAAGTCTACGCAGAATCAGCGAAGGGATAGCCGCAATGCCAGACCTCTCCTTCGGCGAAAAACTTCTCATCGCGCGCAGGCAACTCGACCTCTACTCCTACCAGATGGCCGAGTTGCTTGGCGTGCATCCAAATTCAATAACCAAGTACGAACGCGGCGAAGGCAAGCCCCACGCCGCAGTCGTCCGCATGTTCGATCTGCTTTGCGAAAAACACAACATCCGATTCGAAGAATTTGAAGCCGGGTCCGCCACAGCGGCCAAGGGAGACAAGATGAAGATCGTTCTGGCGGAAAAAGTATCCCCCGCAACCCTCGCCGTTTTCGCGGCCGAACCAGGCTGGGAAGTCCTCACCCACGACTTCAGCTTCCCAACGGCCTGCCCGCCGCCCTCGCCGATGCCGATGCCCTTGTCGTCCGCAGCGCCGTCCAGGTCGACGACGCACTGATGGAGCACGCCCCTAAACTCCGCGTCATCGGCCGAGCCGGCGTCGGCGTCGACAATATCGATGCCGACGCTGCCACCCGCCGGGGCATCGTTGTCATGAATACCCCGGGAGCCAACGCCGTCGCCGTCGCCGAACTCACCATCGGCCTCATGCTCGCACTCGCCCGCAAGCTCCCCACCGCCAACACCACCATGCATGCCGGCAAGTGGGAAAAGAAAAGCCTCCAGGGCGCTGAACTGCGCGGCAAAGTTCTGGGCATCATGGGCCTCGGCCGCGTCGGGCTTGAGGTCGCGCGGCGCGCCCGCGGATTCGGCCTCGAAATCATCGGCAGCGATCCCTTCGTCTCCGCTGCAGTCGCGCGCGAAAACGGCATCCGCTTAGTTGCCCTTGACGAAGTGATTGCGGGCTCCGACTACATCACCCTCCACGTCGGCCTCACTCCACAGACCGCCGGCGTCATCAATGCAAAATCTCTCGCCCTCATGAAGAAGGGCGTCCGCATCATCAACTGCGCGCGCGGCGAACTCGTCGACGACGCTGCTCTTATCGCCGCTCTCAAATCCGGCCACGTAGCCGGAGCAGCGCTCGACGTCTTCACCGTCGAGCCGCCCAAAGATTCGCCTTATGCCGAATTCGACAACGTCATTCTCACCCCGCACATCGCCGGTTCTACCGCCGAAGCGCAGGAGGCCGTCGGCATTCAGATCGCCATGCAGGTTCGCGAATACCTCAAGCTCGGCGTTGTGCAGAACGCCGTCAACCTGCCTTCGCTAAGCCACGAAGAATACGTTCAGCTCGCCCCCTACATCGACCTCGCCGGACGCCTCGGATCGTTCCTCGCGCAGGCCGGCAAACCGGGCATCGAGGCCATCGATCTCACCTACGGAGGCGCACTCGCCGACGCCAAAACCGACCTCGTCCGCAACGCCGCCATTGAAGGGCTTCTACAGGGCTCTGAGAACGTGAACCGCATCAACGCCGCAGCCATTGCCCAGGAGCGCGGCATTCGCGTTCACGAAGAGAAAGAAGAAAGCCATCGCGGCGGCGCGGCCACTCTCCTCACCATCGGACTGCATACGGCAGCGGGCCACAGCCACGCCACCGCCACCGTGATTCACGGCGAGCAGCCACGCTTGCTTGAATTCGACGGCATCGACATCGAAGCGCCGCTCGAAGGCAATCTCCTCGTCTGCCGCAACCTCGACGTTCCCGGTGTCATCGGCAAAATCGGAACCATCCTCGGCGAGCAGGGCGTCAACATCGCCAACTTCGCCCTCGGCCGCGAGCGCGCGGGCGCAAAGCCAGTCAAAGCCCTCGCCGTCGTCCAGGTCGACGCACCCGGTCTCCAGCGCAGTCCTCGATGCACTCATGACCATCGAAGCCCTGCTAGAAACCAAACTCGTACAGCTCTCCGAGTAGAGGAGACCCGATGAGTAAATGCGCGTAGGCAAAAATAAATAGCAAAAGGCCGCTGTTTTCATGGCATAACTACGATGTCGAGTCGACGTTGTGCCGAGAAAAGGGAGCGGCCTTTGATGACAGAGTGTATCCAAGAATCGTTCACATTTACAGCCCATTTTTCACGTCGTGTACAGGCTGAGTTCACAGCGGGTCGGGTGTCGAGTGACGGCGGAGCGCTTCTGCTGCGGGAGACAGACCGCAGGATCAGCCTTTTGGATCGGCTGGCGAGTTGTTTTCTTGATGGACGCGCAGCGTTGCTGGTCAAGCACCGCGTGTCGGAGATGCTGGCGCAGCGGATTTACGGACTGGCGCTGGGTTGGCGAACCGGCCAAACTCGCTCAATACCACTTCATCCCATGACGCCCGGCTTGCCCAACCATGACCGCACAAAGGCCGCCTGACCTACGTGATACGTCTCATGCAACGCCATGAAGTTCACTGTTCCGCATAGCAGCCCGTCTGCACTCGGCGGCCCCGGCTTCGGAGCCGGCATGTCCAGCAACTCGTCTGAAGCTCCCTCAAGCGCGGCATTCAGTCGCGGACACGATTCCTCCCAAGCTTCCATCATCTCGGCGGGCGTCGGAGCCTCCGGCGATTCCACGCACTTTGCGCCACGTCGCATAAAGATGCATCCACGGCTTCCTCCACTCGTCGCCCAGCCGCCCCAGAACGAGGGCTCGCGAGTACACGAGATGTCCCACGATCCACAGAATGTGATTGCAGTGATCGTTTGGCCTCGTCAGCCAGTCCGCATCACTCAGTCCTGCAAGACCCTGTTTCAGAAAGCTGGCGTTCAGGTTGTAACTCTGCGAAGCAATGGCAAGACGGGGCGAAAGGGACATCGTGATCTTCCTCCTGATTGCCACCTCAGCTTACACGCGTTTCCTGCGCGCCACGAAAAAAGCGCGATCCGCTTCCGGATCGCGCCTATACAGGAGAAGATGTACCCCGTTATCCATCGATGGGCGGGATCTGGCCTTTGATCGCCAATCCCGCCCAATGAAAATTCTGCCTACTGCACCGGATGCGCCTTTCCGTTCTTCATGCTCTCATCGATAATCCCCTTAACTTTGCGGTCCGCTTCCTGCCCAATCCTTCCCTGCTCCGCTCCGAGCCGTCCTTGTTTCGCACCGAGCTCGCCCTGCATCGCACCCAGTTTGCCCATCTGCTCACCAAACTGGCCCTGCTTCGCTCCGATCTCTCCCTGGATTGCGCCCAGCTTTCCTTGCAGGTCCCCCAGCTTCGACTGAAGTTCCGCGAATTGCTCCTCATTCATAGCCTTTCCCTGGTTCGCTTTCAGCCTGGCCATCGCCTCGTCGATCTCCGCGATCTCCTTGCTCATGTCGGGAGTCGGAACGCTTGCCTGCTCCTGTTGCCGGCCCAGCGCCTCCTGCTGTTTGCCCAGGGCTTCCTGCTGCCTGCCGAGTTCTTCCTGCTGCTTGCCCAGATCCTCCATCGGCTTGTACATCGCTTCGATCTGCGCCAGCGTCGTCGGGTCGTCCACGAAGTAGGCTTTGCCGTCGCGCGTAAACCACAGGAAATCCTTACCACCGGCCTGCTTCCGCGCCTTGTCAATCTCGTCCCGCCGGCCTTCAATCCAATTCCCCGAAAAAGTCATGTGTTCCTTATCGCCGCCGCGAATCACCGCGTACGATTCCCCGTTCGATGAATACGAGTAGTGGTATCCCGAGTGCTTGCCATTCTCGCTGTAGCTCGCGTTCCCGCTTTCCGTCGTGCTTTGCCCCGCCCCATATCCGCGGCCCACTCCATAAGCCGCATGCGGCGCCGCGGATCGCCATATTCGGCGTCGATCGACCGCTTGCAGGATGAGCGCCTTGTTTTGAAGCAAGTCGCGCATGGACCATCAACTTCTCGCGCGCAGCGTCCGGCGGAATCGTCAACAACATCGCGGTGCCCGGCGCGCGTGGCGTCTTCGGGGCAATCAGCATCATCCCGTTCGGCGCTGCCGCGGGCGGCGTGGGCGTTAACACTGAGCAGCCCGCCAACCGGCGCCCGTGGAGCCACCGCTGGAACCGAAGGCGTCGATGCCGGCGCGCGCGGAGCTACCACTGGAACTGAAGGTGCCGGGTCAGGCGCGGCTGGCGCAACGGCCTGCGGGGCGCACCCTCATCTTCAGGAGCCTCCGGCGCAATCTCACCCGTGATCTGCTCTGGTTGCGTTCGCACCACTCGCCGGCGCCGCTGGCGCAACGGCTGGTGGCGGAGCAGGAACTCCGCCTTGGGGTGCAACCGCCGGGGCAGGCGGTTCCGGCGCCTGCTGTCCCGCAGCCTGCACTCGTACCAGCGCAGTAGCGGCGAACAGCACAACCGGCACCACCAGCACCGCTGCCAGCGCGCGGCGCGATCCAGCAAACGCCTGCCGGAAAGATACGTCGTTCAACAGCCGCTCGATGCGGCGCGAGAGAGATCCATTGCGTGCCATGGCGACTCCAATCAGGGTTGGGCGCGGCGCTGCCGCGAATTCAAGCAGTATCTGCGCGTACGAAGCACGATCGGCGGCTTCTTCCAGTCCCGCCCTGTCGCTGATCGCTTCAGCCAGATCAGAAAGTTTGCGTTTAAGCCACCACCCCAGCGGGCTGAACCACACCACCGCTGCGTAGACTCCGGCAAGCAACTGCAGATAAAAGTCCCTCTGCCGGATGTGCGAACGCTCATGCGCCAGTACAATGCGCAACTTCTTGGTATCCCACGTGGCATAATCCGCCGGCAGCACGATCGCCGAGCAGATGGTGACTGGCGACGAGACCTCGACACTGCAGCGAAGATCGACAGATGTCCCGGAATCCGCCACCAACTCGCCGGAGATCGGCTTCGCTCTCCGGCAAAGCCGAAGCGCCGCAATCAATCCGCAGGCAAGACGAATGAGAAATATACCTGCGACCGCAAGATAAAGCATAAGAAAAATCTTCGAAAGTGATAACGCTGCGCGCACCGGCGCCGCTGTGCGTAGCGTTGCAGAAGCAGCCGCCGTCTTCGGCTGAGGCTGCACATACTCCACCCGATCCGCATCGGTAGATTCCGGTTCGATCGCCATCGCCGCATGGTTTCCGGATTGTTTACTGATGGGTAGATCCGCCTGCTGCTCGACCTGTGGCGCGCCGTTCGCCCGCCGTAGCTCCTTCCGCAACCGGCTTCTGCGCAGGTGTCGTCCCGGCTTGAATCCTCGCCTGCAATTCCTCCAGCATTGTCTCGGGGTCAGCCGGAAGCACCACCCGCACATTCGCCGGCAGCACGCTCCAGTGCGACGCCATCGGCAGTACAAGCGGCATCGCCAATGCGCCCGCCAGCACCAGTCCCCACGCCGCCTTCTGCGCCATCACGTTGCGGACCTTCAACACGCCCAGCAACATCCAGACCGCCAGCGCAAGAAACACTGAACGAAAGGCAGCTTCCACCAGAAGTGAGGAGTTCATCGCTTCGCCTCCTGTTTGTTCTCACCCGCAGCAATCGACTTTCCCGCCTGTTTTTGCGCCTCGGCAATCCGCGCCGCCAGCCTCTGAAGCTCCGCGCGATCCAGCACCTGCGAATCCACCATGCCCACCAGCAGCGCCTCCACCGATCCTTCGCAGAACCAGTCCACAATGCGCTTCACCGCCCGTCCCGCCACCTTCTGCCGAGACTCCGCCGGCCGGTACACGAACGTCCTGTCATCGACCGAGTGCGCCAGGTAGCCCTTTTCCTCAAGCCGCCGCAGCACCGTTCGCACGGTTGAGTCTTTCAATGTGCGGCCCAGTTCCTCGCGCGCCTGTTCAGCCGTAACCGAACCTAGCCGCCACACAATCGAAAGAATTTCCCGTTCCAGTTCCCCGAGTTCAGCAGGATCGTGAGTGTTACTCGCCATAGTGTTACAGACTGTAACATAGAAAAATGGTGAGCGCACAATAAAAATTCTTTGCAGAACGTTTCCCAGGGAAGACCCCGAAGTCTCAAATTCAACAAAATCGATCCCGACCACCGGATCCTCGAATCTCGGGCTCCACATGCAACAGCGAAAGTCCCATCCACATCACATCAAGGTGTGTCGTATCCGCCGCGCCCAAATATGGATTGCGGCGTCTATCTCCATAGAAGAGGACGAATCTTATGACGTCAGGCATATTGGATAAGCAACCTACCGTTGACGATGTTCTTCGCGAAGTTTCGCGGCTCAAATCGGTCGTCACCGACGCCGTCGACGAGGGCGTTCAAACCGCCGTAAAGGCGCTGAAGCAAGGGCGGACGGCAGCCGAAGACGCGATCTACGATGCAAGGCACACCGTCAAGCAGAAGCCTCTGCAGGCAGTCGCCGTCGTTTTCGCCATCGGCGTTCTCACCGGCAGCCTTCTGGGATGGATGAGCACACGCCGCAGCTAATGCGTCCGCGGGAAGATCGTTAGAAGCGGCATGCGGCAATCTCAAAAATCAAACCAGCTTTCCCGGATCTGCATTTTCTGGATATGTGATGGCGCAGAGGCATCTCTGCGCCATTGCGGACTTGTGAAACCCGGCCCTTCACGGGCGAAGCCTCCTCTGATCGCGCAGAAGTCGAGTACCTTCCTGATTCAATCCATGGGTCACAAACCTTGACGATGGTCATCGTCTCTCCCTACGATGGCAGGGCTGGTTCGGCGCTGTTCCCCATTTCCAGGTCAGTCCCAGGAAGATCAAATGAAGAAAGTCCTCAGGATCATCGGAGTCTTGTACACGTTCGCCTTCGTCCTCATTACCACATCCGCTGCTCAGCCGGGCGTTGGAGAGGTCTCCTTCGCAAACTCGGGATCGGCGGCCGCCCAGCAACCCTTCTTGCACGGCCTCGCTCTTCTCCACAGTTTTGAATATCCCGCTGCCGCCGAAGACTTCCGCAAAGCCGAAGCCATCGATCCCAACTTCGCCATGGCCTATTGGGGTGAGGCAATGACCTTCAACCACCCCGTATGGAACCAGCAAAATCGCACCGCCGCGTTGGCTGCGCTCGCCAAGCTTGGCCCTACCTCCGAGGCAAGGCTCGCGAAGGCTCCCACCCAGCGGGAAGAAGATTATCTCCAGACCCTCGACGTTCTTTATGGAGACGGTCCCAAGAAAGATCGCGATCAGCGCTATGCCGACACCATGGCGAAGCTCCACGAAAAGTATCCTGATGATGTAGACGCGGCGGCGTTCTATGCGCTTGCATTGCTCGGCAGCCAGGAAGGAGTCCGCAACGAGCGCGTCTACATGCGGGCTGCCGGTGTCCTCATGCCGCTATTCTACAAATATCCCCATCACCCCGGAATTGCTCACTATCTCATCCACTCCTGCGATGACCCGATTCATGCGCCTCTCGCACTGCCCGCGGCTCGCGCTTATTCGCAGATCGCGCCCAATGCGGCCCATGCGCAGCACATGACCTCGCACATCTTCCTCGCCCTCGGAATGTGGGATGACGTGGTTCGCGCTAACGAAGCAGCCACCCGCGTTGTCAACGAACAACGTGCCTTCAGCGCAAAAACTTCCAGCCGCTGCGGACATTACAACTACTGGCTCGAATACGGCTACCTTGAAACCGGCCGCATCGACAAGGCCAAGCAGGTTCTCGCTGGTTGCCGCGCCGAGGCATCTGAAGCGGGCATGGCCGCCCGTGCCCGCGGCGTTGCCGATCCTGATGGAGCAAGCCTCCTCTCCTACATTGCGATGCAGAGCCGATTCCTTGTCGATACCCACCAATGGACTGGCGACGTCGCGCAATGGTCCGTGGAGATCGGTGACGCCCCGATGGCCAAATTTGACGAGTCCTACGAACGCGCCTTGGTAGCCGCCGAAACAGGCGATCTCGTCAGTGCCAGGCAGCATCTCGCAACGATGGACAGCGTTTTGCCCAGTCTGCCCGAAGTTTTTGACCGGGACGGAGCAGCCCCCGACGACCCCGACCGACAAGTGCCGAGCGTCGACCGGCAACAGGTGCAGGCGCTCCTGCTCGCCGATGAAGGCAAGATGGATGAAGCCATTACGATGGCCAGAAAAGCGGCAGAAGCCGAGAGCAGTCTCCCCTATGCATTTGGGCCGCCGCTTCCAATCAAGCCGTCCTACGAGCTTCTCGCCGAGCTCCTGCTCAAGCAAAATCATCCCCGCGAAGCCGCAGATGCCCTCAAACAGGCACTGCTGCGCGCCCCTAATCGAACCCAATCGGCAACTTTGCTTGAGCGCGCCTCTGCGGCCGCGGACGGATCAACCTCGACCGCGACGCAATAACTCCCCCGGTCCCGCCAATGCTGCGCGAATGGAGGTGCGATCTTCCTCTAGTTCGTCACGAGACTGGTCGCAGCACTTGCCAATATATTGTGACCGCGCGTGGTCGGGTGAAGGTCATCCCAGAAAAGGTACGTGTCAGGGTCGACCGCAAGCCCCTGCGCCGAATGTTTGACGTCGACGAGCGAGTAGGCTGAGGGCGACGAAACTACGGCGCGCAGCAGTTTGAACACGTCGAGCTGGTAAAACGCAAGATGCCTGCGCGGGTAGAAATCACGCAAGACCGAGATGCCAATCGCGAGATCAGCGTTGTAGAACAGAGACGCTGTTGTCGCCGAAAGCGCTGTCGCCGCCGATCCATTGAGACGCGGCGTCAAGCCAAGCGGCGGCAAGTTTGGCACCAGAAACTGCGTCGCGCCGGCCTGGATCAGCCGCTGAATGTTGAGTGTCTGCCGAACGGCTGCATTGAATACATCCTTCGAAGACGTTGCGTACAGCAAATCGATCGCTCCGCCCCAGACAATGAACAGGGTGTGATTGTCGATTGTGGGATGAGTCGAGAGATAGTCCGTGATCTGCTGGCCGATGTTGTCGACCTGCACCGTCAAAGGACCGAGAGCAAGCGGACTGGTGCCGTTGCCGGTCGTAGCGAATCCGTAAGCATAGTTCGTGCCGCCATCGAGGGAGTCGCGAACCTTTGGCTGGCTCGGCAGCGAAGCGGCGAACTGCTCAACCCACGTGCCGAAGTAGTTCAGCGCGGGCGGCGCCGTATCATAGCCATCGGTGAAGCGGCCATCCGTGTAGTCGGCAAGTGGACCGGGAATGCGGACTCCGTACTGAACTTCAGTAAGATGAGCCACGTTGCCCGTATCGGAAAGAGAATCTCCAAACACGACGATCGTCGTGTAATCGTTCGCCTGGGCCAGTGCTGAACTCGCAGCAAGAACCATCGCGACCATGCACATCCAGGCGCGGAGAAATGAAAAACCGATGCGAATCCGGCGGGACATCGAATTCTCAAGTGAAAGAGAAGCCCGAAACAGCTGGGATCGGTGGCACATTGGAATACCTCGCTCGGGGAAATTGCGGAGAAGGCGCGTCTGCAGCAGCCATGGTATCTACAATCACCTGGAAAAATAAAGATAAATTTCAAAGAGTGTGCGGCCCTCGGAGAATGCTGCAACTTCCACGCGACGCATGCTTCAGCATCGCTGCGGGCGTTGACAAGGTGTACCGCTCTTGCGCGTAAGGCGAAGCCAATTCAGACGCAAAAACGCCGGAGCTTCAGGCCCCGGCGTTTTAAATGCTGATGCGAATACCAGAGACGCTAGCGTTACGCGCGGCTCATGTAAGCGCCTTCGCTCGTATCCACGCGGATCTTCTCGCCCTCATTAATGAAGGGCGGCACCTGGACCACCAGCCCTGTTTCCGTCTTCGCCGGCTTCGTCACAGAAGACGCGGTCGCCGACTTCAGTCCCGGCTCGGTCTCCACCACCGTGAGCTCCACAAACGAAGGCAGCTCGATTCCCACGGCCTGCCCATCGTGGTAACTCACCTTGATCTGGAGGTTCGGTGTCAGGTATTCCACCGCATCGCCGAGCGTCGAGCCCTTCAGCACGGTCTGCTCGAAGTCCACCGGGTTCATGAAGTAGTAGTCGTCCCCGTCAGCGTACAAAAACTCCATCGAAATCTCATCCACTGCAACCTTCTCAATGGCGTCGCCGGAGCGGAAACGGTGCTCGAACATGGCCCCGGACTTGAGATTGCGGAGTTTGGCCTGGATGAACGCGCGCAGGTTGCCCGGGGTACGATGTTCCACTTTGAAAACCAGATGAAGAACGTCGTTGTGCTTAATGATCATGCCCGGACGCATTTGAGTGGCGGGAATCGCCATAAACTTGAAACTCCTTGCTCTATATGAAAAAAATCGGCCTTGGCCCAATCTCCATTGTAACTTAGCCCCACATGCGCGGATTCCCCACGCAGCGAAACGCAGATACATAGCACTATGTTCTGATCGAAGTGAGAGGACACCGCTTGCGCCCACCAAAACTCAATGCCGCGCCGGCCGGTGCCCTATTGCTCCTATGTCTGCTCTGGGCTGTAGCCTCTCTCCGCTCCGATTTGCTGCCGGGCCAGTCACCCGTAACGAATACTTCGCCCCTCTTAAAGCAGGCGACCACCCTTGCGCTTTTCACCCTCTTTGCCGCAGCGACAGCATTCGTACGAAAGACCAATTGGCCGCGCGGCCCGGCGCTCCTTGGAGCCGCACTAATCGGTGCCGGTCTCCTCGCGTTGCCCGCGCTGCTGGCCGCACTCGCCGAAGGCCATGTCGACGACTCCACACGCGTCGCCCTCTTCTCTTTAGTTCCAGTCTTTGCGGTGGTGCTAGAGCCTCATCTCGGTTCTGCATTGCAGTCGTCTCCGCGCGCCACGCTTGTATCCGCGATGGTCGCTGTCGCCGGCACCCTGCTCATCTTTCCTGTGGAACTGCCGAGCACGCCGGCCCCAGTTATCGCATTCTGCGGCGTCATCGTTGCGGCCTCCGCTGTCGCCGCTGCCAATTGCACCGCGGTAAAGATCGCCCAGAGTCAAACGACTCTATCCCTGTCCGGTTTCGCTGCGATCACCACCGGTTCGGCCGCAATCCTGCTCGTCATCGCCGCCCTGTTCTTCGAACCCCGCGCGTGGGCCGTCGCGCACATCGACGCATGGGCCATTCCCGATCTTCTCGCTCTCGCGCTTCTGTTCTGGCTTTTGCGGCGTATGTCGGCGGTCCGCATGACCACCCGCTTTCTTATCGCGCCGCTCATGGCAAATCTGATTGCGATCACGTTCCTGCGGCCCGGGGTACAGCCCCGCGCGTGGCTCGGTTTGCTGCTGATCGCGCTCGCATCCGGCTGGCTGCTGTTCGCACCCGAAGACGAACCGGAAAAAACCGGCTCGCCTCTCGGGATCACTTGAGACGGTTTGATTTCGGATGCAATATCTTAGGCACGCGCTTCAAACACCAGGTTGAATGGCGTCTGCGCCGCTCTCCGGAACCGAGTGAATCCAGCCGCTTTGACCACGTCGCGAATTCGTTCCTCACCGGCTTGTGCCCCTAGCGCCGCACCTACTTCCTGCGCCAGCGATGCCGGCGTGCAGATCATTGTGGAGGCTGAGTAGTAAATCCGGCCAACCGGGTTGTGATTCTGCTCGGGATTATCGTTCGCAAACGGCTCCACGATCATCCAGGTTCCGTCGGGTTTCAGAGTCGAAAGTACATGTTGCGCTGCGCCCTTGGGATCGCCCATATCGTGCAGGCAGTCGAAAAACGTGACAAGATCGTAGCCGCCATTTACGGGATAGCTCTTGGAACTCGCCACTTCGAAATTGATCTGGTCGAGTAGACCATCACGCCCAGCCACATGCCGTGCGTACTCAATAGACCCACTGTGATAGTCGAACCCGCTAAAGCGCGACTTCGGAAACGCCTTGGCCATCAGCATCGTCGATGCGCCGTGCCCACACCCGACATCGGCGACCGCAGCCCCTTTCGCGAGTTTCTCCTGCATTCCGTCGAGAGCCGGAATCCAGGCGCTCAATAGATTCTGCTCGTAGTTCGGACGGAAAAATCGTTCTGTGCCGAAGAACAAGTTGGCGTCGTGTTCATGCCAGCCCACGCCATCGCCTGTTCGAAATGCCTGCGTGATTTTCGGCTCGTCCTTGAAGCAGGACGAAATGATGTGAAACGCACCGGGCAGATCTACCGTAGTCAGAGCAAGTGCCTGTTCCGGCAGCAGTTCGAATTTCTTCGATTCCGCATCGTAGCTCACATACCCGCTTGCGGCGTTGGCATTGAGCCATTCACGCACGTAGCGCTCGGTTGTTTTTGTTTTTGCGGCTAGTTCCGCCGGACTGAGCGGTCCCGCTCCGGCCATCGCCTTATACAGTCCCAGCTTGTCACCGATGACCACCAACGCCGCATGCATTGCGGCGCCCATATCCATTACAGCCTTCCCCATGAAGGCGTCAAACCTTGATTGTTCAAAAGCGGGGGATGCGGTTGCGGATTCCATTTTGACCTCCAATGCGTGCTTAGGGGGCCCGAGGAATTTCCGATGCTACGCTGCTTGAAAAAGTATTGTCAAACGGTTTTCGGTCGCGGAATGACGTCAAAAACGTTCAGCCGATTTTTTACCTCTCGAACCTCACATGGCGTCTTTGTGTGTCTCTCTCAGGCGAAGCATTCCGCCCACCCACGCACACGGAATCGCCAGCAATGTCAGAGCGATCGGGTACCAGTGCGCCTGAAATTGCGGTCCGCCATTCCACGTAGCAATCACTCCCGCCAGGCTCACGATAAAGCCGATCACGCCTCCGGCCAGCGCATGCTTCATGGGACTGTACGGTGCGAGACGCGCAGTGAGATAACTCGCCCCTATGCTGTATACCGTGCGATATGCAGTCGCAAGTGCGAGCAACCCGTCGGGCACGCGCTGATTGGACGACGGGAAAACATGAATTGCATGCAGCACTAAATCCGTTATAAGGGTCAGCGCAACACCTGCAATGATCCCCATCAGGACAGCAAAGATACTCTTACTCACTTGTCGTGGCCTCGCAGTCTCGTTCATCGGCGGCACATATCCTTTCTTTCATTTCAATCGTTCGCGACCCGATGGAAAAAGAATGACCGAATGAATTTGGCGAAGGTAGAGTATCGCAACAAGAACACCCACGCACCAGCAAAATCTCTCAGGGCGAAATCCCGACTCGAACGATTCAAGTCTTCCTCCCAATTCATTCACGCGCAATGATATTTGTTCCATTGGACCGCCATCCGCTACCATTGCCGCAACTTTATGACGGGCCTCGAACCGCCACAGGAGTGCCATCCTATGCGCTGCGCTTTCCGTTCGCTATTCGCGCTGCTTCTTTCATTTGCCGCTATCCCATCCACAGTTCTCCGCGCGCAAACCCCGGAACCCGCCGCGGTACCGGCCAACGCCCCGTACAAGAACACCGCGTTGCCGGTCGAAAAGCGCGTCCAGGATCTGCTCAAGCGCATGACCCTCGAAGAAAAAGCGACCATGCTCTCCGGCTCCGGCTGGATGGAGTCTGCCCCAATCCCCCGCCTCGGCATTCCCTGCCATCAAAATGGCCGACGGCCCCATGGGCGTGCGCTCCTGGGCAGGCAGTTCCGCCATCACCAATTCTTCGACGAATCCCGTCAGGGTCGAGACAACCTCGTTCCCCTCCGGCGTCGCCATGGCCTCCACATGGGACACCGCTCTCGTCCAGCGCGAGGGTCAGGCCATCGCGCAGGAAGTCAAAGCTCTCGGTCGCGACATGATCCTCGGCCCCACCGTCAACATCAATCGCGTTCCCCTCTGGGGCCGCAACTTCGAAGGCTACGGCGAAGATCCCTACCTCGCCGGCCAGCTCGGCGTCGCCTACATCCAGGGCGTGCAGGGCGAGGGCGTCATCCCCTCCGTCAAGCATTTCGACGCCAACAACGAGGAGTTCGAGCGCCATCGCTCGACGAGAAAATCGACGAGCGCACGCTGCACGAAATCTATCTGCCCGCCTTTAAAGCCGCCGTGCAGCAAGCCGATGTCTGGACCGTCATGTCGGCCTACAACAAGGTCAACGGCGAACACTGCGCCGAGAATCCCTACCTGCTCACCGACGTGCTCAAGAAGGAATTCGGCTTCAAAGGCTTTGTCATCTCCGACTGGGGCAGCACCTATTCCACCGCGCCCACCGTCAACGCAGGCATGGATCTCGAAATGCCCGGCGGACCGCCCGCCGAAAGCCATGCTGAAGAGTCCGCGCACCATCATGAGCGGCAACAGCGGCCTGTGGCTCGAAGCCGACAAAGTGCTGGCCGACGTCAAAGCCGGCAAAATCACCGAGGCCACCATCGACGACAACGTCGGCCGCATCCTGCGCGTAATCCTCGTAAGCGGCATCATGGATCATCCCCACACCGCGACCGGCGAAGTCGACACCCCGGCACAGCAGCAGGTAGCGCGCCAGGGCGAAACCGAAGGCATCGTCCTTCTGAAAAATCAAAACAACCTGCTCCCGCTCGACGCCTCAAAAATTCATTCCATCGCCGTCATCGGTCCCAATGCGCTCGTCGCCCGCACCGGCGGCGGAGGCAGTTCCCTCGTGCGCCCCAAATACGCCATCTCGCCGCTCCAGGGAATCCGAGAAGCGCGCAGGCACCGGAATCGAAATCACCTCCGCGCTCGGCGTCGGCATGGAAGGCGAAGACCCCGCCCATGACACTCCTGAAGCCCGCGCCACCGACCTCAAAGCACGCCACCGACGCAGCCGCCAAAGCCGACGTCGCCATCGTCGTCGTCGGCCGCTACAACAAAAACGAGTCCGAAGGCTTCGACGTTAAAACCATGGACCTTCCCGCCGGCCAGGATGAATTGATTGCATGCCGTCGAAAAAGCAAATCCACACACCATCGTCGTACTCAACACCGGCGACCCCGTGACGATGACGAAATGGCTCGACACCACGCCGGCGCTGCTCGACATGTGGTACGGCGGTCAGGAAGGCGGCAACGCCCTCGCCGCAATTCTCTTCGGCGACGCCAACCCCTCCGGCAAGCTCACTGTTTCGCTTCCCAAGAAATTCGAAGACTCCCCGGCCGCAAAAACCTATCCCGGCGAGAACCTGCACACCGATTACGCCGAAGGCATCTACGTCGGCTATCGCTACTACGACACAAAGAACGTGGAGCCGCAATTCCCCTTCGGCTTCGGCCTCAGCTACACCACCTTCCGATACAGCGATCTGAAAGTTGGGTCAGGTGGAACACGCCGGCAAAAATGGGTCTGTGGCACTTTAGCGTAAAGGTGCGCAACACCGGCCAACGCGCCGGCGCCGAAGTCGTTCAGCTCTACGTCCACGACGGCCACGCGAAAATCGACCGGCCCGACACATGAACTCAAAGCGTTCAGCCGAGTCGATTTGAAACCGGGCGAGACCAAGACCGTCGACGTTCCGACTGGATCGCTCCGCATTCGAATACTGGAGCCCGCAAACAAAAGAATGGACCCTCGATCCCGGCACTTTCGAAGTTCAGGTCGGCGCTTCGTCGCGCGACATCCGCCTCAAGGCGCCTGTCGAAATCACTCACTGATAAACTCGGAGCAGATGCCCCGCCAGGTCCACTACAACGCGGCAGAACACATCGCGCCCGAAACGGCCAAGGATCCGTTTCTCAGACCCGCGTTCTCTACCGGCAACCGCATCGCACGTTTCACATGGAACATCTGCTGGGCCATCTTCTATCGCCTCTCGCCCCGCCCCTTTCACGCATGGCGTTCGCTGCTCTTACGCCTCTTCGGCGCGAAGATGGGCCCGCACTGCCACTTCTATCCCGGCTCGCGCGTATGGGCCCCATGGAATCTTGTCTGCGCCGATCAGGTCACCGCCGGCGATGGCGCTGAGATCTACAACCCCGCTCCCATCCGCCTCGGCTCCCACGCCATTCTCTCGCAGAACTCCTACCTCTGCGGCGCAACCCACGACTTTGACGATCCCGCCTTTCCGCTGCTCGCCTACACCATGGAAGTCGGCCCCTATGCGTGGGTATGCGCTCGCGCCTGCGTTGCTCCCGGCGTCAACATTGGCGATGGCGCAGTCCTCGGACTCGCCTCCGTAGCAACCCGCGACCTCGAACCCTGGACCGTCTACGCCGGATCCCCCGCCGTAAAAGTGAAGCAGCGCAATCGCAACGCCCTCTAAACACCATCGGGAGGCAAAAAGACAAATCCCGCCGAGATAATCTCTCGGCGGGAACATTGTGATTCGGATACTGCCTTATTGCGGCGGCGCGTAAGGCTCAACCCGCAACATATTCGACAGAATGCCCCGCTCCTGCGGACTGAACTGGTTCTGGTACCGGCTCGAGTTCAGCACAATCGAGCGCTGATCCGGAGGAACCGATTTCAGATCGCGAAATGCATTCCGCATCATCGCCTGACGGTCCGGGGGCATCGCCGTCCACTGGCGTGCCGACTGTGCCACCCGCGCTCGTTCTTCCGGCGACAACCGCTCCAGATTTTCTGCACGCGCCAAGGTTCGCTCGCGCTGGGCGTCGGGCATCCGGTTCACCCGGTTCAGCTGGTTCATCACCCGCTGCTGTTCCCCTTGTGGAAGCTGGCGAAAACTCGGGTCGTTGCGCAGCATCTGCTGCTGTTGCGGCACCGGAACATTGCGATGCGTATTCAGCCACGCGCCAAGATGCCCCGGCGGTGCATAGAGCTGCTGCGCAGTTCCGGGATAGGCGGGCCGCCGATTGATCGGCGCGTTGTAGTTCGAACTCGGGTAAACGCCGCGACCGCCCGTCTGCGGACCATACGGATTTTGCACCGGCCGCTGCGGTTGTGCACCTCCCGGTGCGCGATAGGGTTGGTACGCTTGTGGTGTCCGATTTGGATATTGCGGTGTCCGGTTCTGATACTGCGGAGCCCGGCTCGGATACTGCTGCGCGGGCCTGCCCTCGTTCCCCTGCCGCGGTGACTGTGGATGCGTATATGCTGGCCGACTCTGCTCCCGCGGCGCTGAGCGAACCGCCGGGCGCTGGGCCTCGCGGCGCTGGCCATAGAAACTGGCAGGAAGCAGGCACATCGCAATCGCTGCAACGGCGGTCAAACCCGCCCGATGCGCCCGCCTTGCAACGCTTTTGCTTCCTCGCCCCATCCATGTTCTTGTCCCCGCCGTTCAACAACTCTCTTACACTTTCTTCAACTACTGCGCTTGCGGATCATCCGAGTTCGGATCGTCCGAAATTGCATCGTTCGGATTGTCTGAGATCGCTTCCAGTTGATCCAGCACCTGCGCATTGCTGTCGATCGTCTGCAGATCGTGAACCACTGCCGCATTTGCATCCGGCTTGGGCTGTGGCTGCTCAATGTTGGTCAGACCCAGGTACGCGCCTCCGCCAATCAGCAGCATCACCGTCAGCGCCATCGCCGCCAGCGGACGAGCATGCATCGGCGGACCGTAAACAAAGCGAGCGCGCAGGCGCTCAAGCCATGACTGCCGCGGTGCCTCGCGCTCCTCGCGCATCCGCGCACCCAGCCGGGTCATGAAGTAGGGACTGGGCTCCGGCGCCGTCCACGCATCCATCACCGACATGGTCGCGCGCAGATCCGCCAGCTCCTTGCGGCAGCTCTCACACTCCGCAACATGAGTCTTCACCTTGGCAGGCGCCGCTTCCGGATCGAGCAGCATCTCTGCCAGCTTCGCTTCCATCGCGGTGCATTTGTTCATCGTTTTCATCGCTACCACCCCACTTCCGCGCCGGTGTCCCCGGCTTTCAATCCTCATACGAAATCTTTGAGCTTATCCCGCAGCGTCTGGTATGCCCTGAACAGCAGCGACTTCGTCGCCGACTCGCTCAGTTTCAATACATCCCCGATCTGCCGATAATCCATCCCCTGGTACTTGTGCATCAACACCGCCATCCGCTGGCGTTCCGGCAGCGCCATCACATGCGCCCTGATCGCTGCCATGCGCTCATCGCGCACAATCCTCTGCTCCACTGAAGGAGCGTCATCCGCCACGTCCGGCGTCGTTCCCGACTCCTCATCCGGCGCATCCAGATAAATCGTCGACGCCGCGCGTTCATGCTTGGTGTCGCGTGCGTGGTTTACCGCAAGATTCGTCGCAATCCGATACAGCCACGTCGTGAACTTCGCTTCCGCCCTGTAGCTTTCCCGCGAACGATACACCCGCAGAAACACTTCCTGCGCCAGCTCCTCGGCAACCGCCTGGTTGTGCACCATCCGAAACAGAAAATTGATCATCGCCCGGTGGTACTTGCCCACCAGGAAGTTGAACCCCGCCTCGTCGCCTGCCGCCACCCGCAGCATTACAGCCGCATCGCTGGTCTCGTCCTGCGCGTAATTCACGGGCCGCTGCGGTTCGGGCGAAGTCAGCGCCGTACCCCGTCCCAGTGCCGGATTGTCCAGTACCAGGGTTGCCATATCTTCAGGAACCCCATCCCCATCGGAAGGTTGCGCGAATTCGTCACTTTCCGGCTCTGATTGTGCATTGTTTAATGGTTTTTTGCCCCTGAAAGGCTCCCTGCCGCGCTTGCCCCGCTGTCCTGCACCGGGCGCAGGCGCTCCAGCCTCGTCTTCCTCGTCTGAATAGCGCGACATGGCCGCCATTGAAACCGCCCTCACGGGCGTCCCATCCGCGGCGGCAAGCTCAAAACCGGGCACAAACAGGGCCTCGACCCTGCGCGACAGGGAAACCGGCTGCTCGTCCCCGGGAGCGGACTTAAGGACCTCTCGGATTGAGCGTACGCGCCAGCGCATTCAGTAACTTGGAGCGAATTCACGTGGCTCCCGGCCCGTACTGCTGCCCAGGTTGGCCGTCGAGTGTCGCTGGTGATACTCTACCTTACAGGGACCCCCTATGGCGCGCCTCGCGCCACCCCCGTGCACAGCCCAGAGCCCGGGCGCTTAACTCAGCGGTAGAGTGCCACCTTCACACGGTGGAAGTCGCAGGTTCGAATCCTGCAGCGCCCACCATAGTCATCTGGCCCCACCGCCACCCAGGACGATTCCGCTACGCGCCGACCATCTTTCTCAAATCTTTGAGCAGAACGAACAGGTGCAGAGGATCGGTGGGCCAAGCCATGAAATCGAATTGATTGTAAGACTCGCTCGCTCGCCTTATCGTCCTTGACATGGACCGCCAAAGCGTCATGCTGAACGAACGGGCCCCGAACGTACCAGGGGCCCCGGACAGCGAAAGCTCTGTGGGGTAGGTTCGGGGTGGTGAGCCAAGAATCTGCTTCTGCTGCTCCGTTCGAGGGCGATCGGGCGAATTGTATGATGGCGCCATGGCAATCAAACTTCGCTGGGGAGTCCTTTCCACCGCCGCCATCGGCCTCAAAAAGGTCCTGCCGGCCATGCAACTCGGCCGCTACACCACCGTCGACGCCATCGCCTCCCGCGACCTCGCCCGCGCCCGCGAAGCCGCTGCTGCGCTTGGGCATCGCCCGCGCCTACGGCTCCTACGAGGAGCTCCTCGCCGACCCCGAAATCGACGCGATCTACAATCCCCTGCCCAACCAGTTGCACGTCCCCTGGACCATCAAGGCCGCCGAAGCCGGCAAGCACGTCCTCTGCGAAAAGCCCCTCAGCCTCACCGTCGCCGAAGCCCAAACCCTGCTCGCCGTCCGCGCCCGCACCGGCGTCAAAATCGGCGAAGCCTTCATGATCCGCAGCTACCCGCAATGGCTCCGCCTGCGGCGAACTTCTTCAGCGCAGGCCGCATCGGCCAGCTCCGCTCCATCTTCGGCTTCTTCAGCTACTTCAACAACGACCCCGCCAACATCCGCAACCACGTCGAATCCGGCGGCGGCGCCCTGCTACGACATCGGCTGCTACTGCATCCACGCCTCGCGCTACGCATTCGGCGCAGGAACCCACGCCGCGTCGTCGGCCTCATCGAGCGCGACCCCGGCCATGCACGATCGACCGCCTCACCTCCGCCATTCTCGACTTCGAAGCCGGCCAGTCCATCTTCACCTGCAGCACCCAGCTCGTCCCCTATCAGAAGCGTCCAGTTCCTCGGCACCACAGGCCGCATCGAGATCGAAATCCCCTTCAACGCCCCTCAAGACCGCCCCACACGCCTCCTCATCGACGAAACCGGCGACCTCTTCGGCAGCCGGCATCAACGTCGAGACTTTTCCCATTGCCGACCAGTACACGATGCAAGGCGATGCCTTCTCCAGCGCCGTCCTTGAAGGCGGCGAAGTCCCCGTGCCGCTCGAAGACGCCATCACCAATATGGCCGTCATTGAAGCCATCTTTCGCTCCGCCCAAACCAGTCAATGGGAAACGCCGCAGGCATAGCGCGTTTTGCGTGCGCGAACCGAGTAGACTACCCATCTTGCGTCAGGGCATGAATTTAGTCGTGCCAAAGTAGCCGCACAAAGCGCGCCGGGCATTTAGCCCCTGCGGAAACAACAAGGAATACCGCCTAATTCAAGTCAGCCGTGCGAATCTGCGCGAGGATTCAGGGAAGTCCACGCCTGCGATAAACCACGTCAGCAAGCCACATCCAATAGCCGGGGCAACCGAACTCACTCGCAGAGAGAGTAATGGAAGCGGTGATGTGCCTCGTAAACAGGTGAGTGCCGCACCCCCGATCACGAAAGCAATCGAGATCCATTGGTAGAAGCGCAGTCCTGCGATGATCCGAGTTTGTGGCTCACCGCGATAGGCTTCCTCAACGAATCGACCCAGACCCGAAAGAATAAAGTAGATTCCGCAGATAAAAGCCGCCGGCGCGTGCAACTGGAACAGCCGGAAGAGAACCGCGCCGATCAGCACATTGCCCAGGATCGAGTACACGGGCGTGGCGTGAACGGAAACTCCATCAAAGTGGGCAATCCGGCAGACACGCGATCGCGCATGAAAATAGCGGATTCCCGACACGGATTGCGTGGGGCGTCCATGACAGCAGCCCTGCACGAGACAACGCAAACGACCGAGCGCCTGGATCCAGGGTCCCGCCACAGCCATCGCAGCCAGTGCGGTCCAGAACGAGAGATGCAGCGTAAAAGCAACCATCGCTCCGGCCATGGAGCCGAGCACGCCTCCGTAAAAACCAAGAGGTCGCAGCAGCGCAGGCGAGCCTTCGACCCATTGCGCCCATAAAGCCGCGCCCACCAGTACGCCAATGCACATCGCCAGCGAGACCGCAGCTTTGCCCGGACCAACCAGCGAATCGATAATCAAAATGCCCACCGCCGCTGCCGCTCCCGCATACGCACCGTGATTGATGATGCGCACCGGCCCAATCCGCCACTCGCGCCAGGAGTTCGCAATCTGCTCTGAAGCATGCAGAATCCAGTGCCATATTGCCGGCATGTTGCGAATCAAAACAAACGCCGCGAATCCGGCGACCACATCGGCAATCGAATGCATTCCGGTGGCTACGCAACTTGCAGCTACCAGCACCACCCAGATCCATGAAATCACCTTCTTCCAGCCAAGAACCTCGCCAATTGCGGATGCCACAATGCAAGTCCAGACGACATGGAATGAAGGAAAGGCCGCGGTACCCGACGCGGGAGAACGCTCCAGTTCCAGCCAGGTTCCGAAAAGCGAGGTGGACACAAAAGGCCGGGGAGGCACATAGAAAGGCAAAAGAAGATAAAGAGGAAAAACGACCGCCATCGCGGTATATCCCATCCGCGCAAAACGCCGAAGTGTAAGTCTCGAACGCGTCAGAAGAGGAAAGAAAAGGACGGCCAGGTAGATGCTGAAGTAGATCGGTTCCGTCCACGCAAATACGGGCCACGTCCTCTCCCCGCGGCTGTAAGTATCGACGGCATCTGGCGCTTCGCCGAGATAGCTGATCATTTCAAAAACGACGCACCACGGAAGGATCAGCGTGAAGTAGACGCGAATCCGCTCCATCCACGAAGGCGGTGTTTCCCGATCTGCGGGAAGCCACAGCGATGAAGCAGGCGGCCCGAAGCGCCGTCGCAAATCGGGCATCTCGTATCCCAGCACCAGGGCAGAACAAGCAAGTGCGGCTGCCGGCGTAATCAGCCAAAGACCGCTCGCCGACCCGGCAAAAATAGCAACGCCGCCGCAAGCAATCACAAATCCGCCGTAGATCGGATGAGGGACGAGACCATAGATACCGCTCGCCACAAAACGCGGCGGAGGGAACGCATTCATCGGCAACCCTCCGCCGCGGCGCCATAGAGCAAACATCCCGATAAGCACCGTCATAACGCCCAGGGCAGCGATCGCAAGCCCAGACAATGGACCAAGAAAAACAGGCGTGTGCATGATGCCGGCAGTTCCTCGCGCCCAGAGCACAAGCGCAATCGGCACAGCAACTGCGAACACCATGCCATACAGCACGCGTCGAGCAACATCCTCTCTCGAGCTTGGCACGCCTACAGTTCCCACTTCACCACCTCGTGAATCACCCAGCCTGTGCACTTCTGTTCCGCAAGCGAAAGGGTCCCCAATCCCAGGCTCTTCCGTTCATCGATACTGAAAATGCTCCGCGGAAAAAGCCTTCTCAACCCCGACGCTCCCGGCAGAATGGTTGATCCCAGCCGTCCCGCGCGGAGAGAAACACCCGGCGCGATATCAAGAACGGCATCCCCCGCAACTACTCGCTCTTGCGTCACAGACCAGAGCGCCGCCTCTCTGCTGTCGACAACTGCAACGCTGCTCGAATGCGTCCCTCTCCAATCCACCCATGCCAGATCGTGATTCTCCGCAACAAACCTTCCCCATCGCAATTCCTTAAGAGGAAGTTGCCACGGCGGAATCGTAACCTTGAGGAATTCGGCGTAACCCAGACCGATCAGTTCACGATTCCCAATTGAAACCTTGACGCGCGAACGAGGTTGAACACAATCCCAGCTAACCGATCCTTCCTTTTCTTCGTACATCGTGCGCCGAAACGGCTCAGCATCGCGCTCCCAGCACCCCCGGATTTTGAGCTTCGGATGCACGACCGAAATCTGCTCTGCGGATGACTCCAGTTCGTAGCACCCCAGAGAAGTTCGCGTCACCGGCGCCTCGTCCAGGCCGGTCGTCAACACGCTCCCAATGTGAGCCCGCGTCCCGCGCCAGTGCAGGTCGGCAATGTAAACAATCGCGGCTTCGCCCCCAGCGGTGACGCAATCCATATACCACTTCACAAGCTGGAAGGACGTTGTGCCCATCGAAATGATCAGCCTCTCAATTACCGATCTGCGGAAGAGCCGATTATAGGAGCCTTTGAGATAATCTTCGACGAGTTACGGAACAAGCATCGGCCTTCGCTTCGAAACAATGTGTTTTGAATCACATTTCGACGAGAGTGGACCGAATTAGACTGCCTCTTTGAAATCGTGAGCTCGCCCATGCCCTTCGACGAGGACCTCGTCACCACTCTCAGCTATACACGCGGCCCCGACCGGCCTCTCCTCGAACTCACCATTGGCGACCTCCTCCACGGCACCGCCAGCCGCTTTCCCGACCGCCTCGCCGTCGCCTCACGCCACCAGGCACGGCGTATGACCTGGGCCGAATTCAGCGATACCGCCGATCGCGTGGCGCGCGGACTCTGGTCCCTCGGCATCTGCCACGGCGATCGCGTCGGCCTCTGGTCCACCAACTGCATTGAGTGGGTCATGCTCCACATGGGCTGCGCGCGTGCCGGCGCGGCCCTGGTCAACGTGAACCCCGCCTACCGCTCCCACGAGCTTCAATACACGCTGTCCCGCTCCCGCATGAAAGCCCTCTTCCTCTGGCACAAAGACAAGCGCGCTGACTACGAAGAGATCCTCACCCGTGCCTGCCACGGCCTCAAGCTCGACCTCGAACACACCATCTACTTCGATTCGCCAGAATGGCCGGCGCTCCTCGACACGCCCGGACAACTGCCCGATCATGTTGCGGTCAATGACATCGCCAACATCCAGTACACGAGCGGAACCACCGGCCTGCCCAAAGGCGTCATGCTCACCCACCACAACGTGGTCAACAACGGCCAGTTCCTCGCCCAGGGCTTTCACTACACCGAGCAGGACAAGATCGTCGTCCCCGTACCGCTCTTCCACTGCTACGGCTGTGTCATCGGCACCATGAGCGCCCTCAACTCCGGCGCCGCTCTCATCTTTCCCAACTGGACCTTCGACGCACGCGCCACCCTGCAGGCAGTTCACGATGAGCGTGCGACCTCGGTCTACGGCGTTCCCGCCATGTACGTCGCCGAATTCGGCCTGCCCGAATTCTCCACCTTCGACTTCACCAGCCTCCGCACCGGCATGATGAGCGGCGCTCCCTGCCCTGTCGAACTCATGAAGCGCGTCTTGAACGAGATGCACATCGGGGAACTGGTTATCGCCTATGGTCAGACTGAAACCTCGCCCGTTGTCACCATGAGCGATGCCGGCGACTCCCTCGAGATCCGCGTCAACACCGTCGGCCGCGCCATGCCCCAGACTGAAATCCAGGTCATTTCCCCCACCGATAGCGCACGACTTCCCATCGGCATGCAGGGCGAAATCTGTGTGCGGGGCTATGCCGTCATGAAGGGCTACGATGGCGATCCCGTCGGAACAGCGGACATCGTCAAGCCCGACGGGTGGCTGCACACCGGCGACCTCGGCGTCATGCGCGAAGACGGCTGCCTCCACATCACCGGCCGCTCCCGCGACGTCATCATTCGCGGTGGCGAAAACATCTATCCCCGCGAAGTCGAGGAATTCCTCTACACCCATCCCAAAGTCGGCGAAGTCCAGGTCGTAGGCATCCCAAACGAACGCCTCGGCGAAATCGTAGTGGCGTGGATCCGCCTCCGCCCCGCTATGGAAGCCACCGAAACCGAGATTCGCGAATGGTGCAAAGCCCAGATCGCATACTACAAAATCCCCGAGCACGTGCGCTTCGTTGACGAGTTTCCCGCCACCCTCTCCGGAAAGATCCAGAAATACAAGATCCGCGAATTCGAAATCGAAGCACGCGGTCTGCAAGCGATCGCAACCACCGCAACTGCCTGATAAATTTTCCGCTCCCGGGATTGCGCGGAAATCGAACCCTGCATCCTAAGACTTCAGCAAGAGGCAAGCCACGCATTTTTGTGCGCAGTCGGTCCCCGCACTTCTGCGGCGCGGTCTCGATTCCTACGTCCTTGCACGCCAACCCCTGGAGGTCTTTATGGCTCTGACAGATATTTCTACCGGCACCCTCGCCGCCTATTTTGAACACAGCACCGACGCCCGCAAGGCGGTGGACGATCTGCAGAAAGCGGGATTCACATCCGCCCACCTCGGCATTGCCCACCACGGCTCTTACACCGGAGAGTCCTCGACCGTCGGCAATACTACGGTCTTCGAGACCGAAGATAAACAACCCTCCACCTGGGACAAGATCAAGGCATGGTTCAGCGGCACGGAGGCCGAACCCTATGCGGATGAGCACACACAAGGCGATCTAGCCAATCGCGAAGTCACCGCAAACCCAGCGGATCGCTATGCAGATGGCAACAAGGCCTCCGATCTACAGGGCCCTTTCACCGCCCTGAACGTTCCCGATGATCGCGCTCGTTACTTCGCGCATCGTTTCGGACGAGGCACCGACTCCGCCGTCGTAACCGTCCAGGCCGGCGACCGCATCACCGAAGCTCAATCCATCCTCGCTGAGCACAATGCCGACTTCGGCGAAAACGCCGCAGCCTACCAGTATCCGGCAGACGCTGAATCGTATACCGGCGACGATCCACGCGGTGAAGGTCTCAGCACATCCCCCAACGTGCAGCTGCTCGGCGTCCTGCGCGTGCAAACCATACGCGTTGTTCCCGACGAAGAAGCCCTCGGCAGAAAAGAACCTGCGCGCGACTTATCCGGCGACGTCAGCGGTCAGAACCTCTCCGACGAAGAACAGAAAACGCGAGAACGCTCCGCCTGAATTAACGCGTGCCCGCATTGCTTTGCGTCCACGATTGCCTTGATCGAGTGGTGTTCTTCGACTCTGAGGCGATTGGCATTTCCGCATCTGTGCCCCCGTGTATCGCAGCTTCAGCGCGATGAGCGGGTGTCCACATGATCGAACGCCCAGCCTAGCGCGTCTCGCCCGTGCGCAGTATCGCCTCGGTCTGCCTGCTGTACCGCCCCGTCAGCGCATTCCAGCGGACAATCGCCAGTTCCTTCAGCATCTGCAGACCGTCGCGCAAATAGCTCATCCGGCTGCGCTCGTCGTGCGCCCAGCTTACCGGCACTTCCGCCACACGAAACCCTCGTTTGAGAGCGATAAACAAAATCTCGGGATCAAACCCCCAACGCTCAATGGTCTGCAACTGGAAAACCGTCTGCGCCGCCGACCGCGTAAACGCCTTGAATCCGCACTGCGTATCGGCAAAAGGCAACTGCATCACCATCCGGCAAACCGCGTTGAAGCACCGCCCGAAAAACTGCCGGTACAGCGGCTGGCGATGCGTCTGCCTCCCGCTCTCCAGCCAGCGCGAACCAATGGCGATATCCGCGCCATCGGCAATGGCCTTGAACAGCCTTCCCGCCTCGTCCATCGGCGCCGACATATCGGCATCGGTGAACATAATGATGTCACCCTGCGCGCTCAACACGCCGGCGCGCACGCTGTAGCCTTTACCGCGATTTCCGGGGTTCTCCAGTAGCCGGACTTCAGGAGCGCTCACCGCAAAATCCCGCACCAGCCGAGCTGTCGAATCGGTAGACCCGTCGTTCACCACGATCACTTCGGCATCCCATGCGTTCGCGCGGATCGCAGCCACGACCGACTCCAGCGTCGCTGGAATGCGGGCACTCTCGTTATAGGCCGGAATGACTACGCTATATCTGGGAAATTCCACGTGCGTCTGGCTCCTTCCCTTCTGGATGACGCGGCAGCAGGGGAAGACTCAGGACATGATAACGCCTCGCAACAGCCGACGCGCCCGGAAACGTCTACTCACGCCTCCGATCCATCTTTGGGAGAGGTCAATTCCACAGAAGAATCGGTTTTTTCTTAACTCCATGTCGCAAATGCGTTTATCCTGTGGTACGGAGGCCAGAGGACATGACGAAGGCAGATCTGGTGGAAAAGGTCACTCGCCTGGGCGACCTAACGCGCCGCGATGGCGAAGTCATCGTGGAAACTGTATTTGATTCGGTGATCTCTGCACTGCAGAGCGGTGACAAGATCGAAATCCGCGGCTTTGGTTCCTTCCGCATTCGCCAGCGCAATCCTCGCATTGGCCGCAACCCCAAGACAGGAGAGCGCGTCGAAGTCCCCGCCAAACGCGTCCCCTACTTCAAGCCCTCGAAGGAACTGCGCGACCTCGTCAATCCCGGCGAAGCCGCAGCCGCTTCCTAGACGTCCACATTTATTTGATCGAGCCGAGCCGATTCCCTGCGCGGAGGTCGGCGGACCTCTCGCGTCGGGGCATAAATTCTTCGCACCAACACCAACCAAAGCTGCGGCCCGACGGGCCGCAGCTTTTTGCATTTACGACGTTGAACAGATTTCGTTAGGCAAGTGCGTCGCCTGGCACAAACCACCATCGCGTGTTGTTCGGAGCGGGTAACTACTTGGCCGTCACAAACCGACCGGAACTCTTCAGCAGCGGCACCAGCATTCAATCATTCCCGCGATCTGTCTTTTGTGGACGAGCGAAATATGCCGCGAGGCGGCCTGGGAACAGCTCTTCATACAATGGGTAGCCACCACCACACACGTTAAGCTCAATGCTTTCGGACCCGGGGTCCGCAGAGAAATCGACAATTTGCGTTCCGCCTTGGGCAGGAAGCAGCTGACCGTCACTCGTTTGCACCGTGAGCGCAAGGTGATCTTGAGAAGCGACGCGAGCGGCAACAAGCAAAAGCTGCACTTTTTGATATGAAGGCAACGGAAGGAACCGACCCACGGCAGTTCCCATCAGCGGTTCTCCGCCTTCGAGCTCCGAGTATCCGATCGGTGTCGAGTTGAAGCGGTGAATCGTGGCATTCGATGTAATCCTTCAATAGGTAAGTACTACGGTACGGATTCGCTCTCAGCTGGCGACTTTCCCGCAGTCGCGGTCAAACCACCGATGCAGACATTACTCAATTCAACAGTGCCGACGAGTCCGCCGACCCTTCACCCCCGCACCCCAATCACACTCATCATCCGCCCGGCATGTCCCTGCGATGCGCGATGCGAAAAGAACAAATCCGCATTGCAACCGGTGCATCCGCCCGTCAAGCTGATCGCCGAAGCCTTCACGCCCGCGTCCAACAGCTGCCTCCGATTCGCCTCAATCAGATCCAGATGCAGCGACGGCCCAATCGACGAATGCCCCGGCGCCCGCTGCGTCAAGAACAGCATTGGATATTTCTTCCGCACCGGATCGGCATCGAACACTTCCCGAAACAGCTCCCGGCCATAACAAAACTGCGATTCAAATTCAGAGACCAATTCTTCGCCGACTTCATAACAGCACTGCGCCATCCCCGGTCCGATCGCCGCAATCAGGTCCTCCGGCTGCGAACCAAATTCCATGCCGCATCCGCCCCACGCCCAGTTCTACAATCCGCTTCACCGTGCCCCGCCATCCGGCGTGGAAAGCCCCCACTACCCGCAGCCGCTTATCCGCCACCAGCACCGGAATGCAATCCGCCGTCTGGATCGCAATCAACAATCCCGGCTCAGCGGTGATCGCACCATCCGCCTTCCGCGGCCGCTCCCGCCCAGCATCTGCGGCGCTCGCCACGATCACCAGGTTCGAATGAAACTGCCGCAGCGCGACTAGCGGAGTCTCTCCATCGCCCGTAACCGCCTCCGCCAGCAGCCTTCGATTCTGCGCAACGGCCTCGCGGTCATCTGAAGCGGTAAAACCCAAATTCAGTTCGCCCGGCGCATCCTCGCCGCAATACGCCCGGCTCATGCCGCCTCGCCGCGTACTGAATCCATGCCAAAGCCACGTACTCACCGCTTTCCGATCTCGCCACGCCGGAACCTGGAGCAACTCCACTCCGTTGCCCGCCACCGTGGGCTTCGGAGCCACCACAGCCATTTCTTGCTTCGTCGCAGCATCCTGACGCAGAGCGCGCAGCCGCGTCGATATCCCCGGCGGCGACGTGCGCCGGCTCCGCACCAGGCCCGCTTTCCGAAACAGGTCATCGACAGGCTGCACGTTGTGTTCAGGTTTTTCGCTTGGGGAAGACAGAGGCCGCTTCACAAATTCGATTGTACGATTGGGACGCAAAGCCGGTTGCTCCCCTGAAAAGCAGATGGGCTCACCTTCCGGTGAGCCCGCTCGAGAGGCATTTTTTATAGGAGGGAGGTCCTGAAGGGGTCGAGAGAAGGGGTCTTAATTCAGACCCTCAAAAGGAGTAGTTACCTTTCTTGGATGGGCCAAATTCGGGGAAGCCTCTGCTTGTTACTTAGTCAGATGCGCGAAGACCCGAAACGTTGCCCTCTCCCCGAAAATTTATTCTGCGCACACAAGAAACTGTGGAAATCTCCCAAGAGAGGATTATCGCATCCTGCATAGTTCTCTCGCTTGCACAAGAATCAGTGCAATCCGGACCACCCCATCTCCCATAAGCCCATTTATTTCGTTGCTTTATTGCGTCGGAGACTTTGGTGCTTCCTCCTGCTTCACCTGCGGACCCTCATCCGGGAACGGCCAGTTCTTGTCCAGAAGAAGCTCCTTCTCGCGCTCCGACTTCGGCACTTTGTCGACCTTCAGATTCTCAAGCAGGTGCACCCCGGTCTTGCCGGCCACCACAATATCGAGGTCGCCGTCCTTATCCATGTCCTCGGTCACAAACTGCGTCCCCGCGCCTGCCGTCCCGTTCACGCTGATCGGATAGCGGTTGAACGTCCCCGTCTGCCGGTCGATCTTGTAGTAGTAGATGACCAGCGGATCGTACGAGCCGGGATCGTTCCCGTTGTGTCCGCGATACCGCTTCCCCGCCAGCAGTTCTGGCTCGCCATCGCCGTCGATATCCACCAGCTTCAGCGCATGCACCTGCGAGAACGACTCATCGATCGCCCGCCGCACCCAGTGCCGATTGTCCCCTTCGCCAATCTGCTCAAGCCAATACAGTCCATAGCTGTGCCCCTGCCCGTAGATCACGTCCATCTTGCCGTCGTTGTTCACGTCATAGCCGATGATCGGAAATCCCGCGTCCCCCAGTTGCCAGTCCGGATGCCATTCCCAGTCATTCTTGTTCGCATCCATCTGCTTGAGCCAGCCGTTCGGCGTAAGAATATCGGCCAGCCCGTCGCCGTCGATGTCCGCCACCCCGACGCCGTGCCCATCCTGCTCCGGCCCACCCGCATGATGCACCTTCGGCTCCGGCCCTGAGAAATCAATCCAGATAATCCCCGAGTGGTTATAGTGCGCAAACACCAGGTCCGGAACTCCATCGCCATTCACGTCGGCCATCACCCCGCCCTCGGTGTCGTAGCTGTCGGTGATCATGTGCTTCTTCCACATCACGCCCGGCTGTTTCGGATTCTCATACCACCAGATCCCGTTCGTCTGCCAACCCGCCGTCACCACATCCGGCGCGCCGTCATGATTGACATCGATCGTCCACTCCCCGCAGTCCGCAACAAATTCCCCCAGCGTGCCCGCCTCGCGATACTGGTGCCGCTTCCACTCGCCCCCCTTCGCGCCCGGATTCTCATACCAGTACGCGCCGCTCAAAATATCCGGAAAGCCATCGCCGTTCATGTCCAGCGTGGTCACGCCTTCCGCGTGATCTGTTCCAAGTCGATGCGCCAGAAACGTCACCTGCGGCAGCGCTCCCGGACCGGCCCCCGGCGAGGTCTTCCGTTCCGATTGCGGCAAAGCCGGCCCTGCAAGGCAAAAACCAGTAACCACGAGAACCGCAAAACGCACGCTGAGTGTCATGCCACAGACCTTTCCACTGTGTGAACCTGCTTCAGCTTCCCTGATAAGAACATTTGAATCTCGTTCGCCATTGTCATGCAGCGGAGAGCCCATTGCAAGCAGTTCGATGAGGTCTGTATGCCGCGCTTCGTCACATCCTTCTTGCCAAATCGCCCCAGCAGGCGTATTCGTTCCCATAGATCATCTTCTGGAACTCCGGTCGATCATCTCAGGGAGATCGAAGCATGCCAAAACGCGGCGCACCGCCCCTTGAGGCCGACCTGTTACAGGGCACACTCGATCTGCTCATCCTGCAAACCCTGCTGCTCGGCCCCGCCCACGGTCACACCATTGCCCACATTATCGAGCACCGCTCGGATGAAGTCCTGCAGATCGAGCACGGTTCGCTGTACCCCGCCCTGCACCGGTTGCAGGATCGCGGATGGATCAGTTCCGTATGGGGGCCATCTGAGAACAACCGCAAGGCCCGCTTTTACAGGCTCTCCGCCTCTGGGCGAAAGCACCTCCTTCGTCAGACAAGTCGCTGGGAGCAGCTCGTGCGCGCGGTCAACCGGGTGCTGAAACCCGCTGAGGAATAGATCATGAGTTGGTACCGTTTCTTTCAGCGTCATGCCCGCCGTGAAGAGTCCACCCGCGAACTCGAAGTCTACCTGCAAATCGAAACCGACGAAAACATCCAGCGAGGAATGTCCCCGCAGGAAGCTGACGTTGATCAGCGCACCCGCGAGATCGGCATTCGGATGGCGCTCGGAGCGCAGCGCGCGGGCATCCTCCGCCTCATGCTAAATCGCGGAATGGCGCTCACCGGTCTGGGCATTGTTTTCGGAATCGGCGCATCACTTGCGCTTACGCGTTTACTCGCCGGCATCCTCTACGAGACGCGTCCCAACGATCCCATCATCTTCGCCCTTGTCGGCATCACCCCGGCCACGGTGGCTCTCTGCACTGGCTTTTTTGCAGTTCGCCGCATCAGCCGGATCGAGCCCATGACTGTGCTGCGCCGCGAGTAATCCCACTTCAGACACACAGGAGGAATCGTCTCAGTCGTTCAGCCCGTACCGCCTCTTCACGCTCTCCAGCATCTCCGGTGTCGTGAGCCGTGCCCGCATCTCCGCTTTCCGCCGTTTGTCGCGCAGGATGATTTCCGGCGTCTTGACGCTCGCGGCACTCCGCCTCTTCGCTGCATTCAGCGCTCCCAGCCGCGCATTCTGGTTCTTCTCAATGCGCAGCTTCCACGCGCAACGCAATGCACCCGACAGAATGTCTTCGCTCACCAGACCAAGACGCACGTGGGTCGCACCATTTTGCCCCCACGTGCCCGCAACCGGAAGAAATACATCCGGCTGGTCAGCAATAAAGGCCGCCTGCTCCTCCGGGTTCAACATCAGATTGCCGAATCCTTGCCTCTCCGAAGCCAGGGTCGCAAAAATCCTTCCGCCGACGCGAAAATCCGCCGCTCCCATGTGCGAGCCTTCCTCGGCTCCTTCCAGATTGAGAGCGATACGGCGAAAATCTGCTGCAGTCACAATAAGTACTCCTCTAGAATCTCTTCGTTCTCTCGATTGCGGGGTTTTCAATAGCGGGCGCGATCCTTCGACGCAACGCAACGTGAATCCCTGCGTCGACATCCAAGCGCTTCGAGCACAGATTTAAGGAATCTTGCCGTTCAGCCCTCTTGCGGCATGTTTCTTTAGATGCGCAAGTCCCCCCTCGAGCAGCCCGATAGTAATCAAATTCAAACGCTTTGGTAAGAGACTTACGAGTCAAATCCGCGTCGTTCGACTTACTGCGCCGCGCACGGCCTAAACGCCGGCCAGTCGACTGTTCGCTGAAACGCTTCGCTGGGCGGAGTCACTGTCTGAAACGTGAATGCATACTCCGAAGGTCCTGCGTCTCGAGATACGCCGGGCGCTGCTTCGCATCATCTACGCTCGGAATCTGCCCCACTGGCACCCACCAAAGCGCCGTGTACACACCGGCAAGTTTTTTCAAACCACGCATGCGGTTCCCGCAGCAACTCGATGTGCACTGTCTTGCACACGAAATGACGCAGTGGCTCCACCGTCTCACACACCGACATGTTCATCAGCATCCGGTTATTGTCAACCGGCCGCAGGTACGTTGCGTTGCCCTCGTTCACAATCAGCCGCCACACAAAGCCCGGGCTCCCATCTGCCAACGCATTGATCTCATCCAGCCGGTTCACAAATCCCGCCATCACCGGATGGCTGAGTTCCTCCACAATCCGCCCAATGTTCGCCTGCGCAATGTGGTAGCCCCCATTGTCTCTCCAATCAGCGCCCTGCCTTTCTGATCCTTGATCACTGACACCTGATCACTGTGTCGAACTCTTCATTCAGCCACTTAGAAAACGCCTCAAACTCCTCATCGCGCCCTAGAAACTCCCGCACCATCGCACGCCCCGGCTTCGACCCGCCCTGCTCCAGCACAAGCTTGCGATACCGCGCGCCCGCATCGCATCCCAGAGGATCGGCTCGGATCGAATTGCGCAAAGAAATCCAGCGCAATCACCTTGTCGAACGCATACGTGTAGTAGTTCGACGAGTATCCCGTCAAATGTCCGAAGCTCGCATACATGCGATTGCCTTCAAGCCACGTCCACGGCACCAGCGACGTGTACAGCCGCTTCGTAATCTCATCGAAATCAATCTGTGCCGGATCCTGATCGTGCAGGTCGAGCGACAGTGTCGTGTAATACAGCTGCGTCCGTACCCAGTCCGCGCGTCCAAACGCTCCCGCCGTCTTCATCTTGCGAATGATCTCCGCCGGCAACACCTCACCGGTCTCGTAGTGTTTCGCAAAACTCTGCAGCAGCTTCTCATCGCGGAAAAACTCCTCCAGCATCTGCGATGGCACTTCGATGAAATCGCCCTCCGTCGCAAATCCCGAAACTCCCGCCCACTCCGTCTGCCCTCCAAGAATCGCGTGCATCAAATGTCCGAATTCGTGAAAGAACGTCACAACGTCGCTGTACTGCAACAGTCCCGGATCGTCCGCGTCGCCTCCAGGAAAATTGCAGATCAGCGCCGCCTCCGGCATATACCGCCCGCGCACGCCCGTCACCACCGGCGCCGCAGAAAACCACTTATCCTTCCCTTCGCGCGGATGCATGTCCAGATAAAAACGCCCCACCTGGATTCCCTCTTCAAATACATCGAAGACACTGACTGCCTTGTCCCACGCCGTCCCCGCCGACTTGCGAAATTCAATCTTGAATAGCTTCGCCGCCGTCTCCAGCACGCCCGCCTCGACCTTCTTGTACGGGAAATACGGACGCACCGACTGCGAATCGAAGTCAAAAGCCGACCGACTGTACTGCTCGTACCAGTACCCCCGGCTCGTGATGTCGATGGCCTTCAACTCCGGCTGCCTGCTCTGCACAAACTCCATCACCTGCGCATGCTCGCGAACCGCACCCTCCCGGCTCGCCTCCTCCAGCTTCGCCAGAAACGTCCGCACATTCGCCGCCGACCCCATCATCTGGTCCGCCGTCGCCAGGTCGGCCCAGCTGCGAAACCCGAGTACGGAAGCAATCTCCTGCCGCGTCGCCAGCAGATCGAGCAAGATCTGCTTATTCGCGGGATACGCGCGCGTGTTGTACGCCACAAACATCCGCTCGCGCAATCCGGCGTTCGACGCGAAGCTCATCACCGGCTGCATATCCGGCTGATCGGTTGTCAGTGTGATCTGGCCGCCAGCATCCGGTTGATGCCGTCCCAACGTAATCCGGCGGCAACCCATCCAGTTCCGCCTGCGTCGCCAGAATCGTCTTTCCGCCCTCTTGAATGTTGCGGCTGAAGTCGAGCGCGTGCCGTGTCGCCTTCTCATGCAGCGCCTGCAGACGATCGCGCGTCTCCTTGTCCTTGTCCACGCCGGCCAGCCGATACCCAAGCAGCGTCCGTTCCACATAATGCTGCGTTGCCGCGCTCGCACCTGTCAGGTCCATCGCCGCCAGCGCATCATAAACGCCACGATTCAAACTCAGCGCACTTCCCGTCATCGCCACTCGCTGCGCTTCCATCTGCGCCTGGTCGCGCACCGCCTTGTCCGCCGCAACTGAATTCAACACCCCAGCTTGTGCACCCGCCAGTGCCAGGTGCTCGATGGCCGCATCGTAGAGCCGAAGCGTATTCTCAATGTTCCGCGGTCCTTCGACCGCCAAGCAACGCCGACAGCGCCGCCTCATGCGCCGCAAGCCGCGCCCCCACCCATGCCTCAAGCGCCTCGGCGGACGAAGCTCCACCCGCATCCCAGGAATGCACATCATCGGTGACGTGCGCCGCAGCGACAGTTTCAACCGCCATAGTGTGAACAACCCTCCACTCCCTAGGTTGCCACATCCGGCCGGGATCTCTCACTCATCATCACCGTCATTTCGAGCCGTCAATGGGGCAGATTCAATTTGATCCATCAATGAGATGTACCGCCATTTCCAGTACCTCGTCACGACCTGCGGCGATACCCTGTATCGTCGGCCTGACAACAACGTCGGGGACGATGCCGACACGCTGCGTTGGGCGGTGATCTGGATAGAAGACACCCAGGCCGCTGATCATGGTGCCGAGTTGGCCAGGAAGCGGGATCAAAGAAACGTTGCCGTCGGCGCCGGCTGTGGTGCTTCCCACAACCGTGGAGTTCGGCATCGCGCGCAGCGCCATTGCCGTAAATTCAGCGCGGCTTTGCGATGTCTCGTCGACCAGGATCACAAGCTTGCCACCGTAGTGAAGGGGACCAGGAGCGATGGGCGCACCCTCGCCGAATTGGAACGCTCCAGGATTGGCGAGATCGGCGTGGGTGAAGGAAACAAACTGCGTTGGCCTGGTTGCGAAATAAGCGCCCAGTTGAAACGGCACGAACTCTGGGTAGTCGCGGATGTCGATGATCATCCCCTTGGTGATCTTGGCTTTCTCGAAGTACACAGGTAAATCGGCCACCTTGACGCTGGGGAGCTTCAGGTATGCGATCTCCGGCGAGAGCAGGCGAAACGTATCCCCGGGCTGATCATGCGTGGGAAATTGCTGCTCTACCTTCGAGCGCGCAGCCCTTATCTGAAGACGGTGACCGCCGCGTGTGATTTCCATTGAGACTGGTCCGCATGCACCTCGCGTGAAACTGGCAGCCATATCGCGTTGTCGCGCAGCATCGTTGGAGTCAGCATAGTACGGGGCCCATTTGTTAATAAGAGAGCGGACGGGCGCTCCGTCGAGAGTGTCGATGCTGTCTCCAAGCCGAAGGCCGACGTCACTCGACCCGCGTCGGTAGACGACGAGTTGGTCGCCGAGGAAACGCAGCGTTATCGAAATCGCGCATTCACCCACAGGCGGCCGCGCGTCCAGCGAACTCCAAAGATTGGCGTGTGTGTCATTGGCTTGGGCAATGAGTTCGAAGAGAGCGAGTTGGTAGGCGGTCTTATCTTTGGCCAGAGCCAGCTTGGGAATGAAAGCCGCGAGCACTGCGGGCCAATCCTGTCCGGCAACCTCACGGTCGGGCGCCCAGTACTGGAAAATGTTCCACCAGCGGAATAAGGCGAGGAGTTGGTAGCCAGAATCAGGGAACGCGATTTGAGGATAGGCGGGTTCGTGTCTAAATTCCGGGTTACCGACGTCCGCGGCTAACGAGACGAAGAATTGCTTCCCCGTTCGGTTGGCGTAGATGGACTCGAGATGCTGGCTCAGAGGCACACCGAGTAGTTTGCGGTCGTGAATCCACTCGAGAGGAGGCTTGATATCGAGGTCGCCCGAAGGGGCGGAAACACACGTGCTGCACGAGGGGATAGGGCCAAGCTTGTCGATCCATGCGAGGAGCACATCGTTCGCATGCGAGCGGTCGGATGCGGCAAGAATCACGGGCAGGATGCGGAATAAATCGTAATCCCAATTCCGCTGTCCGGCCGTGATCGCAGGATGGTGGTACTTCAGGAAGCCCCAAACCCGCGCCAGTGTGGCTAGGTTCGATATCTGAATGGGCGTGAGGTTGTCGAGAACGATGCGCGAGCCAGAGTCGAATTCATGATCTTCCGGCAGCCCGGGAAACGGCACCGCTTCCGCAATCGGTTTGCCATCCACAAGAAGTTCGAGATCGTCGGCCCAGAGCGTACCCGTGCCGGCGAGGATGACGCCGAAGAGGAGTTTCTCGGCGCCTGGGTTGACGGGCAGCGTGATCCTGTACTGTGCCCAGTCGCGCGTGCCTTTCACCTGCTGCGAATCCATGTTCTCAAGCGAAAGCATCTTCCCGCCGCCATCCTGCCGCAACCACAAGGCGGCGTTACCGGTGACGTCCTGGAGCCGGAACCAGCCGCGAAGCTCTAGCGTGCCGCCCTGAAAATCAACGGGAAGAATCCGGGTGATGACTGAAAACGCATTGCCCGATTTGTCGTCACGGTGCAGGCGAACCGACCATTGTCCGGAATGGTGGACTGTGTTGTCGGCCGCCAAGGTATCGGGCGGACTTCCATACCAGCCGGCCAGGACGGGCCCCTTTTGATCTTCAAAGCCCATCGACTGCTGCACGTTCGCGCGAGTAACCGCTTGTTGTGCAAACGATGAAACCGAGACAGCAAGAAAGACCGCAGCAACAACGGATATCTTCATGTCGAGTGGATTACTCTTTCGCCGAAACCCAGAAGTATTGGAACTCAGAAGTATAGGGCAGCATCTTCTCATCGCGCTCGGTGCTTTGCTTTCTTTGCTGAATCGAGATCGCCGCCACTCCCAGAAACTGCCGAACCATCGCCCCTCGCACTTCGTAGTAATCACAGATGCGTCTCGTTCAACAACGACCGCCCGTGTCCGCTCGCGGACAATCCCGAAACCCCGCATCCAATTTCCCCGGAGCGCTGATGGCACAAATACAACGTCTTTGCACCGGCTACACTTTGGCAACTAGACTGCTCTCATTCCTCTGACTTCGCCGTCGCACCGAGGAGGCCTCCGCATGAGTTCATTCAGTCGCAACCTTCGCCAAGCTCTTCGCCAGCTCGCGCGCAATCCCGGCTTCACCGCCACCGTCATCCTCACCCTCGGACTCTCCATCGGCGCCAACACCGCCATCTTCTCCGTTGTCAACGCGCTGATGCTGAAAAGCCTCCCCTACCCCCGGCCCGACCGCATCGGTACCCTCTTCCAGCGCGAACAAGGCCCCGATCCCTCTGACCAACTCCGCTGGATCGACGGCACCCAATGGGAGCAACTCCGCGACAACGTGCCCTCCCTCACCTCTGCTGTCACCTCTGGGCTGGCCGCCGGCGCAAACCTCGAAGCCGCCCATCGCATTGAATACATCCAGGATGGACGCGTCTCCGCCCGGTACTTCGATGTACTCGGCATCCGCCCCGCCCTTGGCCGCAACTTCAGTGAAGAAGAAGACCGTCCCAGCGGCCCCAAGGCCGCCATCCTCAGCTACAACCTCTGGCGCACCACTTTTGCCGCCGATCCCAGCCTTCTCGGACAGGTCATCCATCTCAAAGGCGAGCCGTATACCGTCATCGGGATACTTCCCCAGGACCAGATCACTCCGCTCAATGCCGACCTTTACACCGCTCTTCAACCCAGCCCCACCGGCGAAGGCAATGGCACCAACTACGAAGTCATCTTTCGGCTCAAAGACGGCGCTACCTGGCAGCAGGCCAACGCCGAAATCAATCGGGCCTGGGCCGGGCGCATCGCGCAGATCGAAAGCAGAAATCCCGGCAGCAAAATTCAGTTCTACACGGTGCCCTTTCAAAAAGGCGTCACGTCCCAGCTGCGCCCGCGCGCGATCGCGCTCATGCTCGCCGCCGGGTTCATCCTGCTCATCGCCTGCGCCAATCTCGCCGGACTCACGCTCGTCCGCATGTCGCGCCGCCTGCCTGAAATCGCAACCCGTATGGCTCTGGGCGCCAGCCGCTGGCAAATTCAAAAGCAGCTCTGGCTCGAAAACCTCGTGCTCGCCTGCCTCGGCGGCATCGCCGGCATTGGCGTCGGTTTCGCCGCATTGCGCGGCCTCCTGTCTCTTTTACCTGAGGGCTTCCTCCCTGTCGCCAGCGTCCCCCTTGACGGAACCGTGCTCGCCTTCACCATGGCGGTCTCACTCGTCACCAGCGTCCTGTTCGGCATGCTGCCCGCGCTCACAAACAACCAGGTCAACCTTCGCAATTCCCTCTCCAGCCGTGGCGCATCCCCAGGTCAGTCCGTTCATCTCCGTCAGTCCCTTATCGCCGGCGAAGTCGCGCTCACCGTGGTTCTGCTCGCTGGCTCGGGCCTGCTTATTCGTTCACTCATTCACCTTGAAACCCTGCCTCCCGGATTCAATCCGCAAGGCGTGATGACCGCCAAAGCTTCCCTCGATGACGCCCGTTATCAGGACCCCGCGGCGTTTCGGCAGCTCATGAGTGCCAGCGTTGCCGCCATGCAGCGCATTCCCGGCGTTCAGGCAGCCGGGGTCGGACTCAGCCTGCCCTTCGAACGCACCCTCAATGGCGGCGTTCTGCTCCATGACGGTCCGCGTGCCAACAAGACGATCGGCTCCGACGCCCTCTACGCAACGCCGGGATTTTTTGAAACCCTCCAGATGAAGCTCATCGCCGGCCGCACCTTCTCTACCGCCGACGGACCAAATTCCCAACCCGTCGCCATCATCAACGCATCTTTCGCCCACAAGTTCTACCCCGGCCTCAACCCCGTCGGCCTCACCGTCGACAAAGGCACAAGGATCATCGGCGTCGTTTCCGACGTGCAGCTCTCGTCGGGCCTCAACCCCATTGCTCCATTGCAGAGTGAAGAGACGATCTATCTCCCGGCCGCCCAGGTCCCAGCCGCCATGCTCGGCGTTCACGTCTGGTTCCAACCCAGCTGGGTTGTTCGCACCGCGGGCCCTGTCGAGGGCCTGACCCAGCAAATGCAGAAAGCCCTCGCCGCCATCGATCCCGCACTCCCCTTCTCCGGCTTCTATCGCATGAACGATCTTCAGGCCACCGCACTTTCCCAGCAGCGCATCGAAGTAGCTCTCCTCGGCACCATGGCCGGTCTCGCCCTGCTCCTGAGCGCCGTTGGAATTTTTGCTCTCGTGGCCAGCCTCGTCACCCAGAGAACCCGCGAAATCGGTATCCGTATCGCACTCGGGTCCACCATCCGCCAGGCCATGACCCACGTCTCGTCTTCTGGAGTCGGCGCAGCAGCCGCGGGCCTCGCCCTCGGCCTCGTCCTCTGCTTCCTTGTCCTGCGAACCATGCGCAGTGTCATCTACGGCGTCGGCGTCTACGACGTACCCAGCCTCCTCGCCGTGCTGGGGATGCTGGCGGCCGTAACCCTGCTCGCCGCGGCCATCCCCGCCCTCCGCATTGCTCGCATCGACCCAGCCACCACGCTCCGCGAGGAATAAGAGAATCGTTGCTGCCAGATTTTGTTGCAATCATTTTGCCTGCAATCGCTTCCAGACATACTAGCCATGCGGGCAGCTCCCCCTTTCCGCGAACAATCGGTTCATGAGGCGATCTTCGGATCCGTCTTCGCCGTTTGTTCGCTAGACCCCTCGCTCACGTGGTCACTCGCTCTTTCACTTGTTCCCTCTTTCCTGCTCCCTGACTCTTACAAAGTTACGAAAGAGCTTATCTTGCTGTTGCATACGAAACCCAAGCCATCTAAGATGCGTCAATTGAGTCAAAATGCCGCAAGCCCTCACCATGCCGTCCCCGCCACTCGTCGCCCCCGCGGCTCCCCGTCTGCGCGTCGGAAAGCTGTGCGTGGCCATTCAAGGCAATTCGCCCGCCGAGCTTTTTGATCGGGCCGAGTCGACTGTTAAGAACTTCAAATTCATCGAGCTTCGGCTCGATTCCCTGTCCAAGCCTGCCAATTCTTTTTCGTATCTGAAGCAGTTTTTGGGCGAACACAAAGATGTCACAGTCATCGCCACCTGCCGCCGCAAATCGCATGGCGGAGGATTCGATGGTCCGCTCGCCGCCGAGCTTGAAATCCTGACCAGGGCCGCCCAGACCGGCTGCCAGATCATTGATCTCGAAGTTGAATCTGCCGAAGAGTGCAAATCAGCCCAGCTCACCAAACTGCGCTCGGCCGGCGCAGCGCTGCTGATCAGCTTTCATGACTACAGCCGAACAAAGGGCTTGGACCAGGCGGCCGATCGGATTGAGGCATTCAAGCCGGATTTCGTCAAAGTGGTCTCCACCGCCCGTACTCTTGCCGATAATCTGGCCGTCCTCCGCCTCATCGAAGATCATTCTCTCGCTTCGCACGTAGTAGGCATCGCCATGGGCGAAGAAGGACTGGTGAGCCGTGTGCTCGGCCCCCGCGCGGGAGGGGCATTCACGTTCGCTTCTTACTCCGAGGACACAGAAACCGCGCCGGGACAGGTGAAGGCCGAGACTCTGCGCGATCTTTACCGCCTCGAGCATCTCGATCAGGCAACGCGCGTATTTGGCGTCGCTGGAAACCCAATCAGCCACTCCCTCTCGCCCGCCCTGCACAATGCAGCCTTCCGTCGCGAGGTTGTCAATGCCGTGCTCATTCCGCTGAAGGCGAAGTCCGTTCAAGACCTGCTGACACTCGCCCTCGAACTGCCCCTTGGCGGATGCGCCATCACCATGCCATTCAAAACCGAGGTCCTGCCGCATCTCGCCAACATGGATCCGCTCACGGCGCGCATCGGCGCCTGCAATACCCTGCGCACGGGCGCGGATGGAAAGCTCTACGGTTTCAACACAGACGTAGCCGGGGTCATCCGCCCCCTGGAGCGCCGCCTCCGGCTGAAAGGTGCCCGCGTTGCCGTCCTCGGAGCGGGCGGCGCTGCGCGTGCCGCTGTATTCGGCCTCGTCGAGCAGGGCGCCGAGGTTCTGGTCGTCAACCGCACCCATGAACACGCCGTTACCCTGGCACGCCAGGCCAAAGCAAAGTCGCTCAAGCACGAGCTGCTCGCCAAGCAGCGCTTCGACGTCATCATCAACGCCACCCCCTGCGGCATGCCGGGAACGAAGCAATCGCTTCCCCTCGCCGAAAACGAGTTGAATGCAAGTCTCATTTTTGACATGATCTACAACCCGCCTGAAACACCGCTTCTGAAACTCGCGAAATCGCGTGGCCTCGCCGTCATCAGCGGCCTTGAAATGTTTGTGCAGCAAGGTGCCCGCCAGTTCGAGATCTGGACCGGCAAACCCGCTCCCGAATCCGAAATGATGCGCGTCGTCGAACATGAATTGCGCAAGCGCGGCTGAACTAACTCTTCTTCTGGCAACGAATTCTGTAGGACACTTCCAAAAAATCCAACCGCGCCAAGCACCTTTCATCCCGCCGCAACCGTCAATAGCTGCAGCGCTGTTCCCGTTGCATTTGACCGAAACTTCCCCGCCTTTATAGGTTGAGAGTGGCTGATGAATACTTCCCCGAGTGTCGGCCGCAGTTTTCTCTGCAGCCTGGTCATACTCTTGATCTCCGGCTGCGGCTACTTCATCAACCCCAACGCCGTCATTCCGGGCGATCCCGGCACTCCCAGTCAGAGTGGCTCGGTCACTATTTCCCCGACCTATGTCGCACTCTCGCCGGGGCAGAAATTTCAATTCACCGCAACCGCCGCTGGGGGCGGCACGATCAAGTGGCTCGTGAACAACGTGGGCGGCGGAGTCCCGGCAACCGGCCAGGTCGACACGGCCGGCAACTACACCGCGCCCGCCGTCATCACCCAGAGCGAGAACATATCCATCACGGCAGCGCTTGCATCTTCGCCCGCGCAGAATTACGCCACCGCCATCGCCGCCATCGTGCCCGGCGGCCAGGTCTCTTGCCCCGACGCCACGGGAAGTCCGCTGGTCGCCGCCTACACCCTGAATCTCCCCTCGTCAGGCAAAGTCTCAGTCGAGTTTGGAAAGACCACCGACTATGGGTTGAATACCTGGCAGGTACCGAGCGGTGCAAACGGCGGCACGGTCAAGGTGCTCGTTGCGGGAATGTTGGGCAAGACGCTCTATCACATGCGCGCAAAGGTCGCGCTCGACAACGGCGCTACCTACACCGACGCCGACCACACCTGCACCACCGGCACCCCGCCGCCAACACCCACGCTGCAGGTGTCCACCATGAACGGAGCCACGCCTCAACCGGGCATCGAGATTTGGAACACGGTTATCCCGTCAACCGTGATCCAGGCGTATGCCACCGATTTGCAGGGCAACGTCATCTGGTCGTATCTCTACCATGGCTCAACCGTGGACTTGATCCAGGGAATTCAGCTCTTGCCCAACGGCGACATGCTGATGCTGATCTCGTATCTTTCCTCTACCACGGTAAACGGGACCCTGGGCCTCGTAAACGATGTTCGCGAAGTTGATCTGGCCGGAAACACAGTTCGCGAAATCACCATGGACGCACTCAACCAGAAGCTCGCAGCATCGAGTTTGAAGGATGCCGATGGGAATCCTTACAAGTTCAAAAGTTTTCACCACAGCGCAATCGCTCTACCCAATGGCCACTGGGTGATGCTCGCTGCCTATAACAAGAGCTTCACCAACCTCCCCGGTTATCCGGGAACGACGTCTGTGCTCGGCGATGCGATTGTTGACGTCGATGCGAACGGCAATCCGGATTGGGTGTGGAACACCTTCGATCATCTGGATATCAACCGCCATCCCATGAATTTCCCTGACTGGACCCACTCCAACGACATGGTGTATTCGAGCGATGACCACAACCTCCTGCTTTCGATCCGCCACCAGAACTGGATCATCAAAATCAACTTCCTTGATGGCACCGGATCAGGCAACGTGATGTGGAAATTGGGTGAAGGCGGCGATTTCAAACTGATCGGCGGCACCGATCCAACCGACTGGTTTTACGCCCAGCACGGTCTGAGCTACTTTTCTCCCAATGCTACCGGCGTCTTTCGCCTGGGCTTGATGGACAACGGCAACGACAGGATATTTCCCAGCGGACAAGTGTTCTGCCAGCCGCTCAAGCCGCCAGATCCCAGTTGTTATTCAACGATTCCTGTCCTTGAATTGAACGAAGGGAACATGACCGCTACGCTCGTGACCCACTATGAGCCGCCTCCAGCCAATTTTACTTTCTTTGGTGGAAATGCGGATCTGTTGCCGAACGGTGACATTCATGCAAACTTCGGCGGAGCTGCGACCGGTGCGATCGTGCAGGAACTGAATCCGCAGGCAACCGAGGTTATCTGGCAGGGAATCACTCCCAGTGCCTACCAGTTCCATGCCTACCGATGGCCCAGTCTGTATCCAGGCGTTCAATGGTAATTCGATAGGCCGTATGTTCACGGGCTGAACACCGATTCCATTTGCAGCACGATTTGCTGAAATCAGAGTTACATTTGGATGACACCTTGCCGCTCTGACGAATCTAAGAGTATCTATAGCGACTATTTCGCCCGCCGAGGTTCAGCGTGACATCTGCCTACATCAATCGCATCGCGACATCGACCCCCCCGCACGATGTGCATCGCCCATTCATCGACTTTGCCGAAGGCATGCTGCCCCAGGGAACCATGCGGTCGCTGTTTCGGCGGATGGTGCGCATGTCGGCAATTGAACACCGCTACTCGTTCCTCCAGCCGATCGCCGGCGAAAACGGCGATTGGAGAGATTCTGAAAATCTATACGCCACAGGCAGCTTCCCAGGGACAGCCCGACGCATGCAAACATTCGAAAAGTTTGCACCGCAACTCGCTGCATGCGCATTGAACAAGCTCGGTTTGACCTCCAAAGAGCGCGCGCGCATTTCCCACGTCGTCGTCACCTCCTGCACCGGCCTCTATGCCCCCGGACTCGACTACGACATCATCGATCATCTCGGCCTGAATCCATCGGTAGAACGAACCATGATCGGATTCATGGGGTGCTACGCAGCAATTAATGCCCTTAAATCTGCGCATCACATCGTGCGCTCCGTACCCGAAGCTCACGTTCTGATCCTGAATCTGGAACTCTGCTCTCTGCACATGCAGGAGACCCAGGAACTGGACCAGTTACTGTCCTTCCTCCTCTTCGCCGACGGCTGTGCAGCCTGTCTCGTCAGCGCCGATCCAACGGGCCTTTGCATCGATAGCTTTCGCGCCCTGCGCATCCCGGAAACCAGTCACCTCATCACCTGGAAGATCCGCGAAATGGGCTTCGATATGCACCTCTCCGGTCACGTCCCCTCCGAAATCTCGAAAGCCATGAAAGACGTAGGCCCCCAGATCACTCCGGGTAAAGATCCCCTGAAGATTGATCTCTGGGCCGTCCATCCCGGTGGAAGAACGATCCTTGACGCGGTCGAAAAGGGACTGGGGCTACGCGAAAATTCTCTGCGCCAATCGCGTGAAGTCCTCGCATCCTTCGGCAACATGTCCTCCGCCACCGTGATGTTCGTGATGCAAAGCATTTTGCAGAATGCGCGTTCAGGACAACAGGGTTGCGCCATGTCCTTCGGCCCCGGCGTGACTGCGGAGACCATGCTCTTCCATGCCGCCTGATGCGCTCGACTTCAACCGCCGCGCGGACTTGACAGAACTGATGGACGCGCCATGCAGCCCCGAAGTGATGCAGGCGTGCCTCCGCGATCTCAGCAAAGTCAATCGCTGGTTTCTCGGCTACAGGCCGACCCTCAACTGGCTCGAGTCGCTTGATCTGCAGCGATTTCAGGAACCAATACGAATCGTGGACGTTGGTTGCGGCTACGGCGACGCACTCCGCAGAATTGAAACCTGGGCCAGGGGGAAAAAGCTGAGCGTCATGCTCACCGGTTGCGATCTCAATCCCGACACGGTAACGATTGCCGCTCAAGCCACTTCAAAGCCAAGTGCGATCGCTTGGGTAGCAGCCAATGTCTTTAGTTATCAAAGCACCGAACCCATCGATATCGTTTTGAGTTCGCTCTTCGCCCATCACCTGATCGAACCCGACATTATCCGCTTTCTCAAGTGGATGGAGGAGCAGGCACGCGTCGGATGGTTCATCAACGACCTTTCGCGCGCACCGATTCCCTATCACCTGTTTAAAGCATTCTCCAGGCTTGCCGGTCTTCACCCGTTCGTCCAGCATGACGGCCCCATTTCCTTCGCCCGTGCATTTGTGCCGCACGACTGGCGCCGCATGTGTGCCACCGCAGGCCTTCCCCTGAATGAAATCGTGGTTGAACCATTCACTCCGGCCCGCCTTTGCGTGGGACGAAAGAAGCCGCACCATGACGACGCGCGACTGTGTTGAGAATCTCGTAATCGGCGGCGGCCTCGCCGGTTCGATGGTCGCCATGCGTCTTGCTGCCGCAGGCCGTGAAGTCGTACTGCTCGAGAAAGAGCGCGAGCCACACCACAAAGTCTGCGGTGAATTCCTCAGCGCAGAGGCTATTCATTATCTTAGCCAGGCCGGCATCGAGCCTCTCGATCTCGGCGCTCATCCCATTCAGCGCGTGCGACTCCATTCCGGTGCCCGGAAGGTAGCAGCGCGTCTTCCCTTCACCGCTCTCTCCCTTTCCCGGCGCATCCTCGACGAATCTCTGCTCGTCAAAGCACAGGAAGCCGGATGCTCGGTGCTCCGGGGCGCATGCGTTATGCGGCTTGAAGCGGAGGATGGCCGCTGGTCTGCTCGCCTTCGCGAAGGAAAAACAATCCACGCAAAAACCGCATTCCTCGCAACCGGAAAACACGACCTGAATGCGTGGGAACGTGGCGGAGCGACCCAGCCGGACCTTGTTGGTTTCAAGATGCACTGGCATCTGGCCCCAACACAATCCGAGATCCTGCGCGGAGCCATGGAACTGTTCCTGTTTCGCGGCGGCTACGGCGGCCTGTCGCTGGTTGAAGAGGGAACAGCCAATCTCTGTCTCGTTGTCCGCCGAAATACCTTGCGCCGTCTCGGTGGCTGGGCGGAGTTGTTGCTCTCCATGCAGAATGAATTGCCCGCCCTTCACGATTGGGTGACGAACGCCACACCATGCTGGCCCAAACCACTCGCAATCTCGCCAATTCCTTACGGACATCTCGGCGGTCGAGCGAATGGCGTATGGCGCGTGGGAGACCAGGCTGCAGTGATCCCGTCGTTCACCGGAGACGGAATGTCGATCGCCCTGCACACAGGTTTTCTCGCCGCTAAGATGTATCTCGACGGCAACGGCCCCGACGAATACCTTCTCCACGTAACCGATCAGCTTCGAGCGGCCATGCGTTTTGCTTCTACACTCTCGCGGGCCATGGTCACTCCCGCCGCACGAGCGTTTGCTCCCGCCTTGCTGTCGCTGGTTCCCACCGCGATCGCGCGCATCGCGCTTTCCACCCGCATCCCCGCCCCTGCATTGCAGTCAACGCGTCTTGCCTCAGCCGCGCCTATAACCCGCCACGCCACACCAATCGCGTAGCTCTAGATCATCCTGCGTTGTCATTCAAGCGCACGGGACCTCAAACGCTTTTCATTTTGGGGGTGGTAAGCGAAGAATCTGCTTCTTGTCTTTTCGCCTTCGTCTCACACTCACCACTACCGCCGCTTCTTCTTTCCCGCTACGCCCGATTTCGATTTCTCTCCCGGCACATGCGACGTCGGTATAGGCGCCATGTCAGGTCCAATACGGCGCACCATGTTTTCGCGCATTACATACGTGATCGTGCGCGGATTTACCGGCTTCGTAATTCCCGTACCTGGATCAATGGAGACATCGGGCGAACCCGAAATGCGAAAGCTGAAAACAGGGTCAGTCCCATTCTGTCCCGGCTGCGTCCAGACCTTCACCGGCAGAAATCCCTGGATCGGGCGCGCCCGGAATGCGGTCTCATACCGGTGGTGCTTCACGCTCCACGTGAAAACGCGAATCTGGTCAAAATCAAAGGGCAACCCCGATTTAGGTGGACTCAGCGCCGTCACATATTCCGGGACCGAGTGATTCGGAACATCCGCCTCCGCATCGTTGACGTGGGTCAGCACATATGCCCCCACAATGCGCTGGCCCTCCGCATATTGGCCGATCTCGTCCGGCACATCGACATCCACGCGGCTTGAAAGCAGCCACCCAGTCCGTCCCTGGCCGTCCCGAATCAGCCACCAGTCCTCCATGGGAACTGCTGGCTCCTCCGCCCGCTCCACACTCTCCAGCACGGGCACAGTCGCCGGCGTTTTCGAAGCGGATTTGGCGCCGGAAGCTTTGCCCTGTTGCGGCGCAGATTTGCCTTTGCTTGCCGGAGGCGAAACCGGATGCTTCACCGGTGCAGGGGGCGCGCCCGGAACCGCTTTCGGTACAGAGGCGCGTGCAAGCAATTGAACTTTGTCATTTTCGGGCAGCAGATAAAAACGGTCAGTATTACGGCCGGGACTGATATGCAGATAAATGTCATCCCTTAGAGTGCCCGTCGAGACAACCGGATCCTGCTTGTGTTCCGCTCCCATATGCGCAAACGCGTCGTAGGTCGCGGAGTCGATCACCGCACGCTCTTCAATCCAGCCGATCTCATTCTTTTCCGTCTTGACGCGAAGAAACCGGCGACCATGTTCCAGCACTTCGAGCGGCTGCCCGTTTACAACCTGGCCTACGCGATTCGATACAGCGGCGACGCGGTCGTGCAGGTACATCTGCCGGGCAGAAACGTAGACCATCTCATGCTTTTGGCGGTGCATCCGACTGCAGCCAGCAGCGAGCAGAAGCAGACCGCATACCAGCAGACCGGGAATTCCTGCCGCGATGCGTCGTACAGAGGAGTCGATGAAATTTGGCAATCGGATGAGCACAGCCGGGAGAATCTACCTCAGGATACCAGCAAGGCAGGCTCCCGCGACAGGCGTCCGCTTAATGAAGTGCTGCAACCGCGCTTGCTTGCACAGGATCTGTCCCCGTTGCGCTGGAGATCACCTTGTCAAGATTCCCTGCGGTGGTCGTGTCGAAGACATAACCGATCAGGTCAGGACTGCCGCCAAAATTTGCCGCGAAAACGAACTGGTGCGTGTTGTCTTCGACAATCGCCTGTGGATTGGCGCCCGTACCGAACGTGCTGCCCAACGCCGTCAGGGTGAATGCACTGTTCGCACTCGTAATCGAGAATCCCGCGACGACTCCAGTTGAGCCGCTGCTGGTTTGCCTGCTTGCCACGTAAACATAGTCTCCGGTCGAGAGCGGCAGAATCGAGTAAGGCGCCAGCCCACTGATCGCGTAGGGAGAACCTGAGATTTCCTGGCGCGTGCTGAAGTTGAAGGCGCGCAGACCGCCCGTATTCGATCCCGACGTGGCCACAGTCTCGCCGATGTAAAACAGACGTGGCGCCGTGGAGCCCGTAACTATCGGATCGAAGGCTACAGAAAGCGCCGCGCCGGTTGCATTCTTCACCCCAATAGTCCCAACCGCGCCAAAAGGATTGGCGTTGTTGGGATTGAACGGAATCGTGGCCGTACCCCCAGAACCCATAGCAGCCAGCACATAAGTGTCGTCAGGTGAAACTGCAACCTGTTCGAGTGTCGTCGCCGAAAGCACCGCGGTTTGTTCAGTGTTCGAAGCCAGCAGACCCGTCGACGAGTTCACGTGAATCGCAAATAAGTTGGACGTACCAGAAACGCCCTCCACCAGCCACGTATTGGTGGAGTCCACCTGCATACTCGTTGCCGGATCAGACGAGATCGGCTGGCCTGAATTCCCCACCGTCAGCTGTCCGGTCGAAGTGTTCACGTTGTACACAAAGATGCCGCCCAGAGTGCTTACGTAAAGAAAGGTATTATTCGGCGCAACCGTGATCGCGATAGGAGCGGCTGAGAGCGCGTATGGGCTTCCCGGCAGCGCGGTCAGGGTGCCGGCATTGACGTAGAGGCCGACCATCTGGCTCGTCGCAACATTCAAAACATAGATATCGCCGCTGCTCAGGGTTGTCGACCCAGATCCACCGCCGCCCGAACTGGGCGGCGCATTCCAGAACCCCTTGCAGCCTGTCAGGTAAATCGCCGCCACCGCCAGGCACGCCCAAAACCGAGACCTCATGGCCGCTCCTTATTTCAAACCCGCGCTTCCCTGTGCCGCCCCGAAATCTTCCAAGGACATACTCGTCGTATACCTGAACGCCGACTCGTCCGCACCGATCGACGGAACGCCCCTCACTCCGGAATGAACGATTTCGGAACCCTCTCAGGGTAACGCTTCCCGCCCTATCTGTCCCGTTTCGATTGCGGACAGGGACTTCCCTCATTTTCACCATTGGCAGAAAGGACGAGTCAAAAGGATGATTCGCTCGAATAATCTGGTTGAAAAATACGGCCCCGGGCCGCGGGCATCCGGTATGCCAGGAGATCAATGAGGTGAGGATGTGGTTCGCCAATTCTGGCCATCTCAGCGCCGGAAACGAGCGTTTCAGCCCGGTCCAAAAGCACTGGGCCGGAGACAAATCCCCAGCCCAGTGACTTTCACCCTTTTAAAGCGATAGAGCCGCTTTTTTCCAACACGTAGAACGGACGACACCGCTTTTATTGAGGTCTCTTACATTCCGCCGTTGTTCGTTGAGGCACTCTGCTGATGATTGCCGGCCGCCGCAATCGCAAGTGCAAGTTCGCTTCCGGCAGAAATCTTAACGTCGTCCTTCTTCTTCGAAACAAAAACACCCGAGTTCCTTCCCGCGATCCGACTGTGCAGGTCAACTCCCGACATCGCGTCAAGCTCGTCGATCGAGAGAATCTTTTGGGTCCAATTGTTTGCCTGTTCGTCTCCCGGGGCTACAACGTATCCTTGCGCAGTTTCGCTCTCCGGCCCATATACCCCGACGATCGTCGCCTTCACCGGGATTGTCTTTCCATCGTTCAGTTCGGCTTTTGTAATGCGTAATGCCAGTTTCGATGTTCCCTGCATGTTCATATCGTCTGTCGCAACTTTGCCGATCAGTTTTGTTCCACGGGACAATTCGGTGCCGTTCTTAAGCACCACGGATTTGCTGAGATCGGCCGTAAACTGCGTGCCAGGCTTGGCATCCCTTGCATCCAGTTTGTGCGTAAGATATGCACGAGCAGGCACCATCCGCGCTGCTTCCGAAGATCCCGCCATTTGCGAAGTTTGGTTCGAACTGTTGTTCGCGGGTTGTGTCGTGGCCGGCTGGGCATACGCTACGCCGCCCACCAAAAATGCCATTGACAAAACTGCTACAGGGAAAACCGTTCTACTTGAATTTCTCATCGTGGATTCTCCAACGTTTGGTTTTACGCGCGCCTCCGAGAAATTATCGGAGGCAGTCTACACACGTTTAGACGAGATCTGGATCCTCGAGATTCACCGGTCCGGCATCGTGAAGCGAGTCCGCTTTACCGCATCAAAAATGCAAAACGGTGCCGCGCTTTAATCGCCACAAATCCGTTGAAGTTGCGCGGCGTTCGAGAAAAGGATGTCTCAAACGGAATAGAAAAGAATCGATGAGACGAAACCCAAGTCGAGTTCGTCCCTTAATCGGTTCGACGTTACTTGAGCGCCTGCCAGACAAGGCGGGCGGCTGTGACGTCTTCGACGGCCATGCCAACCGTCTTGAAAACAACTCGGTGACCCCGGGGAATCTTTGCCACGGATCGATCTGCAAGAATCTCTCCAATTTCAGCCCGCACCTTTGCACCCGAAAGAATCACGTCGCCCGATTCCCGTTCGACGCACGCTCTGCCTTCCGCAATCACGTAGCTCGAAAGCATGGCTTCATCATCAAGTTCGCGCACACTCGCACCGCTCGCGCCGACGGCCAGAACAAGCGCGTTCGGCTTCAGCCACTTTCCCTGCAATACAGGCACCGGCGAAGTTGTGGCCGTAAGCACCACGTCGGCCGCAGCAGCTTCCTCCACCGCAACCGCCCGAGCACCGACCTCTTCGGCGAGTCGAGTTGCATGGGCGGCCTTACGGCTCGCAATCAGAATCTCTCGCATCTCCGGCCACACATACCTGAGCGCAGCAATATGCGCTCGAGCCTGCACACCCGAGCCGATGATGCCAAAGCTCGTCGGCGCGGACTCAGAATGAAGTGGGGCGATGCCGGCAAATGCGGCCGCAGATACCGCTGCGGTGCGCATCTCTGTGATCAGGCGGCCATCCATCAGCGCCAGCGGCTCTCCGGTCTCGCGCCGGATAAGTTCGACGATCGCCATGTGCGTATGCAGGCCCAGTTCATCGTTGCCCGCATAAAACGTGACCGTCTTCACACCCATCACGTCGCCCGCAACCACCGGCATCACGCCGAACCAGCCATTGCGATAGTCTTCCGCATTGCCCGCGCGAAGAATCATGCGTGGCGGCTGATTCACAAGACCGGCGGAGTAGTCGATCAGCGCCTGGCGGATCGCCGGGATCAGCGCTTCATAGGTGAGAACTGCGCGAACCTCTTGCTCGGAAACGTACATGGAGGCTGTCAGTTTACAGCGCCGGGAAGGCCCAGCCGTCAGGAACCCCGGTTCAGTTGGGTCGATTATTGCTCGAGTTCGATCGGCGTCGAAACCGGTCGTCTACCGGCTTGCGGCCCTTGAAGCCGTCCTCGATCGTACGCCAGTGCTCGATGGCAGTCTCACCCATGCGCCAGCAGAGCAGCACGATCTGGTCATCGACACGGCACGGGAAATCGAGCAGTCCCTGGTCGACATCCTTCACCTGCACGCCGATCGAATCGATCTCCGCAACGCTTTCGCGCACTCGCTGCAGATGAGCTTCCATCTCCGTGCGCTGCCGCCCCACTTCCGCCACATTCACGCGCATGCCGCCGGCCAGGTAGATCCGCCGGCCCAGTTCGGCAATCTGCGACTCAATCTCCTGCGCCGCGCGCTTTCCTTCGATAGCCCGCTTCAACAGCGACTCCATCAGTGGCAATAGCGATTGTGCTTCGTCTATGGTGAAAGTTTTCAATAGAGTTTCCTGCCTTAAGAATACGACGGATGCACGCGCTCGACCAGCATCTTCGGTAACCCGAGTAGTCGCTTTCAATCGCATCTCATCGCATCAAAAAATTGCGCCGCCAGTCATGTCGCGACTGCTACCCTGATCTCCCCCGGGTAAGCCCCCGTTCCGACGGAGAACGTCTCATGGCTAAACGAGCTCGCATCGCACCGGAATTGCCCTCCGCAAATCTTGACAACGCCCTCGCCTATTACGAGCAGAAGCTTGGATTCGAAGTTGCCATGCGGCTGCCCGAAAACGAGTACGCCATCGTGGAGCGCGATGAGGTAGCCATTCACCTGTTCAACAGCGGAGCGGCAAAATCCTCCGCCATGGGCGTCCATATTTTCACTTCAGATCTCGACCAGCTTTTCGCCGAACTGCAAACCAAAGGCGCAACGATCACGCAGGCAATTGAGCGAAAGCCCTGGGGCAATCGCGACTTCAGAGTGCGCGACGACTTCGGCAATGAATTGAAATTCACCGAGCTGATCGACAACGACTGAGTTCACCCAATCTCCAGCATCCGATCAAGCGCAACCCGCGCCCACTTCTTCACCCCTTCACGCACCTTGATCCGATTCACCACGCGCCCCTCGACCAGGTTCTCCAGCGCCCACGCCAGGTGCTGCGGACTGATGCGATACATCGTCGTACACAGGCAGCCATGATCGTCGAGGTTCAGTACGCGCTTGCCCTCCGCGCCAAATCGACGTGCCAGCCGATTCACCAGGTGGATCTCCGTCCCCACCGCGAACGTCGTGCCCGCAGGCGCCTCCTCCACAATCTTGATCAGCCGCTCCGTCGATCCCAGCGCATCCGCCTTCTGGCAGACCTCCCAGCGGCACTCGGGATGCACGATCACCTGGACTCCCGGATGCTTCGCACGAATCTCGTCCACGTGGCTCGGCAAAAAGCGCTGATGCACCGAACAGTGTCCCTTCCAAAGCAGAATCCTGCTCTCCGCTAACGTCGCCGCCGACTGCCCGCCCTGCAGCCCCCAGGGGTCCCACACCGTCATCTGCTCCAGCGGGATCCCCATCGCAAATCCCGTATTGCGACCCAGGTGCTGATCCGGCAAAAACAGGATCCGCTTGCCCCGCGCAAAAGCCCACTCAAACGCCGCCCTGCAATTCGAAGACGTACACACCAGCCCACCGCGCTCGCCGCAAAACGCCTTGATCGCAGCCGTTGAGTTCATGTAGGTAATGGGCACAGTCTCGTCCGAAAGATGAAGGGGCGTGAGCGCTTCCCAGCAAGCCTCCACCTGCGAAATCTCCGCCATATCCGCCATGGAACAGCCGGCATTCAGGTCGGGCAAAATCACCTGCTGCCCCTCGCGGCCCAGCACATCCGCACTCTCCGCCATAAAGTGCACACCGCAAAAGACGATGAAGTCGGCTTCCGTCTCCGCCGCAATCTTCGAGAGCTTATAGCTGTCGCCCGTGAAGTCCGCGAAGCGAATCACCTCGTCGCGTTGATAGTGGTGGCCCAAGCAGAATCGTCGAAGCGCCCAGCCTTTCGCGCGCCTTCGCAATCCGTTCGTCCATGCTGTGGTCGGGAAGCGCCAGGTAGTTTTCCAGGCTGCAGGAACTGCCCGTCTCCGGCGAGACCGCCGTCTCTTCGTCAAGTATCAAATTCACTTCGTCCGCCTTCAGTCCGCCCGGTTCAAGGAACCGGCGAACGGGGATGTTGAAAGCAATCAGCGGCTGCAGCGGATGCGCGCTCCCTGCCAGCCTGCCCGGCGATTCTCACCAGACCTGCCCAGCAGCGATCCACCCACGGGGATGTTGCAGCCCTCTACTTAATAGACGCGCCCGGTTTGCTGCGGACTCAACTGATTCAACCCGCCCAAGGCGCTACCCATCCACTCGATTTTACCAAAGACGCATCCATCCCCGGCCCCCATGCGGTTTGCCGGTGAGGCCAGGCAAGCGATGTTTGTGAGCACCGTGCACATACAGGTATCATTAGCCTTCATGAGCCCTCACCCTCCAATCCTCCTCGGCACCGTGTCGATGGTGGACTCCCTGATCCTCATGGTGATGGCGCTCGTCGTGTTCGGCCCCCGCCGCCTGCCCCAGATCGGTCGTCAGATCGGCAAGCTCATGTACGAATTCCGCAAAGCCTCCAACGACTTCAAGTTTCAGATGGAAGAGGAGTTGCGCAACGCCGAAGAGGCCGACCGCCGCAAGAAGGAAGAAGAACGCCAGCGCTCCCTCGCCGCTCTTGCCGCAACTGATCAGGCTTCGGTATCAGCCGATCCGCCAAAGACCCTTGAGCTGTCCGCTCCCGCCGTTGCCGCTGAATCCGAGACCTTCGCGCCCGACTCCGCCGCCTCCGGCCCAGCCGAGGAAACCCTTCCCCGCATCATGCCGCCTTCCACCGGCGAAACCGTCGCCGCCGCCCGCCCGAATCGCGTGTCAGAGCCATCACCTGAAACGACCGCAGAGCCCTCCGCACCAAGCCCATCTTCGCCGGACCTAAACATCGACGAATCCGCCTCGTCGATTCACCCCTCCACCGATTCCGCAGAGGCGCTGAATCACCATGGTTGACGCCACCGAAGTCATCGGCAAAGCCCGCGCCGCCGTATCCGAACGCGCCGAACTCCCCGGCATGAGCCTCATGGAGCATCTCGACGAACTCCGTAAGCGCATCGTCCACTCCGCCGCCTACCTTGCCGTCGGCTTCGTCATTGCATGGATCTTCCACGACCGCCTCGTCGGCTATCTCCAGGGGCCGCTCCTCAAGATCGGCAAATCTCTCGTCTTCACCCATCCCATGGATGCGCTCAATCTCAAGCTGCAGGTCGCACTCCTCGCCGGAGCCATCCTCGCCAGCCCGTTCATTCTCTTTCAGGTCTGGCTCTTCATCGCCCCCGGTCTCTACCAGAAAGAAAGACGCTTCGTCGTTCCCTTCATGGCGGCAACCGTCGGCCTTTTCCTGGCCGGGGCAAGCTTCGGCTACTTCTACGTGCTCCCCGGCGCCATGAGGATCCTCATCATCGACATGGGACACGACTTCACCCCCATGATCACCATCGAGGATTACAGTAGCTTCTTTCTGTCCATCATCCTCGGCCTCGGCATAAGCTTCGAACTGCCCATTCTCATCTTCTTCCTCGCCATGTTCGGCATCGTCAGTCCGAAGTTCCTCTGGAAGAACATCCGCTATGCCATTCTCGCCGTCTTCATCGTCGCCGCCATCATCTGCCCCAGCCCCGATCCGTGGACAATGTGCATCTACGCCATTCCCATGCTCGCTCTCTACCTCATCGGTATCGCCGTGGCTTGGTACGTCCACCCCTCCCGTAGAAAAGCCAAAGAGGCCGCGGTATGAGCTCGTCGTTCCGGATGAGCGCCGCCCCTGAACTCCGGGTGCACCATGTCTCGATTCTGAGACGTGGGAGACCACAAATCTCGCAATTAATCGTGGCTCTCCTCCTCATCCTCCCCGTCGCCCTCCCCGCCCAGCAACACTTCAGCGGCGGCAAAGCCTACGAATACGCCCGCGCCTTCGCCGCCATCGGCCCCCGCTGGCCCACCGGCCCCGGACACGTCAAGGCCGAGCAGTTCCTCAAGACCCATTTCCAGCACGATCAGCTTGAAGAGGACACCTTCACCGCCAATACCCCCATCGGCCCCATTCCCCTGCACAACTTCATCGTGCGTTTTCCCGGCAAAAAGGATGGAGTCATCATCCTCGCCTCCCACTACGAAACCAACTACCCTCTCCGCAACATCAACTTTGTCGGCGCCAACGACGGAGCGGCAACCACCGGCCTGCTCATGGCCATCGCCGACGAACTGCGTGGTAAAAAACTAGAGGGCTACTCCGTATGGCTGGTCTTCTTCGACGGCGAAGAGGCCTTCGAACACTGGTCCGCCTCCGACTCCACCTTTGGCAGCCGTCATCTCGCCGCTAAGTGGAGCAGCGACGGAACCCTCCACCGCATCAAGGCCTTCATGCTCGCCGACATGATCGGCGACAAGGATCTCGACATCCAGCGCGAAACCCGCTCCACCGGATGGCTCGTCGATCTCGTCCGCCAGGCCGCCAAAAAGTTCGGCGATGAGCACTACTTCTTCCAGACCGAAGAAGCCGTCGACGACGACCACCTGCCCTTCGTCGAACGCGGCGTGCCCTCCATCGACGTGATCGATCTCGACTACGGCCCCAACAACAGCTACCACCACACCGTGCAGGACACCATGGACAAGATCAGCGCCCGCAGCCTTGCCATCGACGGCGACGTCTTCCTCGAAACCATCCGCCTCATCAACCAGCGATGAACGCGACTTCGGCTGTTCATTAAAACATCAGCTTCGCACCGAACTGAATCTGCCGCGATGTGGTCGATGTTGCCGTCACCACGCCGGCTGTGGGTGAGATACCGGAAGTTGCCGAGGTATAGACGACTTCGTTCGGCGTCAGGAAGTTGGTGTGGTTGAGAATGTTGAAGAACTCCGCCCGCAGCTGCAGCCCTAAGCGCTCCGTGATGCGCGAGTTCTTGGTCGCCGAGAAGTCGACCTCCGACAGGCCAGGCCCGGTGAGCGCATCGCGCGAAACGTTGCCGTAAGTCCCCGTGGCGGGCGGAAGAAACGCCGCCGGGTTGAAGTACTGGCTTGCGATACGCGGGTACAAGCTTCCCTTGAAGTTCGGATTCCAGTCGGGCCGAATCGGATTGCGCGTGTCGCCGTTGCCTGTTGGGTTGTAACCAAGCTGCGGCGAGAATGGAAAGCCGGATTGAACATTGACGATGGCGCTGGCGGTCCAGCCTGCGGCCGCGAAGTTCACCGGCGCAGATGCATGATCTAAAAAGTGCCGATGCGCGCCGAACGGAAGCTCATAACTGCCGTTGATGGAAGCTGCATGGCGCACGTCCGTGGCGGCCGGACCCCAATCCACTTTAGGATTCGCCGGAAACTCAACATAGGCGGGCGTATTGCCGCTGACGCTCGTGTTCCACGCCGAGCCATCGTCGAGATTCTTTGAGTACGTGTAGTTGCCTCGGAACTGGAATCCATTGGCAAACGAACGCCGCACATCAATTTCCAGGGCGTTGTAGAGCCCCACACCCTGCGACACCCATGATGTGGAGTTAGCAAGATCGGGATTGGCATTCTGCGCACCCGTCGGATAGAACGCCGACCCATCGGGAAGAAACGTCGGGACAGGCTCATTCATATCTTCAGAAAGTATCTGATGGTAACTGTGCGACCCCACATAGCCGATGGTGAGCGACGTGTGCGGCGCAATCTGCTGCTCGACACGCAGGTTCCATTCGAGGGCGGCGGGGGTGGCAATGTCCGGCTGCACGTTGCTCGGCGAAACGAGAGTGCCCGCGGGCGGTGGCGTGCCCGCCGTAACGTTCAAGGTAGAGACGGCGATGTTCTTGATGGTTTCGGCGGTGTTGAAGGGCGCAGTCTGGTCGAGGCGGTAGTCGAGCGTGTCGAGCAGACCGTGGTAGAGACCAAAGCCGCCGCGGATTGCGGTCTGGCCATTGCCCCAGACGTCCCAGGCAAAGCCCACACGCGGCGCCGGAAGGAACTTGGCTCGGTTGTCCGTCAACGCAGAACTGGCCACAATGGGCTCCGTCTGCAAGACACCGTCGACGAGAGCATAATTCGACGCCCGTCCTCGTGATTCGTTCCAGCCATTGGTTGACTCGGAGCGGAATCCGGCACGCAGTTCGAGCCGCGTCGTCACCTTGATAGTGTCCTCGACGAAGCCCGCACCCTCCAGGGAACGCCAGCCGAGTTCGGTCGGCGACGGTACCACGGTGAAGGATTTCACCGTGCCTTGCAGGAACGTTTGCAGGGTGCTGAACGACGCCTGCCCATACTGGTTCTGGGCGAGCATGTCGTTGGACTGAATGCGCTGGAGCCACACCCCCGCCTCGATCTGCTGCTTGCCATGAGACCAGTAGACATGATCGTCCCACGTGAAGAGATTGCGCGCCGTGGCGTTGTTGCTGCCCACGTTGCTGCCGGCCTGCGTGATTGCTGAAGCACCATTCGAAGCAGTGCTGCCGCTGATGACGATGGCGCCGATGGGCTCGCCCGAGACCCAGCCCCTGAGCTTGACGGGAGTGTAACCAGTAAAGTAATAGCTGGCGCGCGAATAGCCAAATCGCGCCGTGTTCAACAGGGACGGGGAGAATACATGTTGCTCCTGTATGCTCGCCACCTGTTCGCGCAAGCTCTCCTCGATGCGGCTCAACGGATTCTGGGATGGAGTGTTCGCGCTACTGTCGTCGACGGTGTACACGGCGAAAAGCAGATCTTTGCTGCCGGGGTTATCGTCGAAGCGCGCGGTGCCGAAGTCTTCCCGGATCTTCTGTTTCGGATGGCTGAAAGCTTCGGCGATTCCGCTGCCAAGTTCCGGACCGTTCGCAACCGGCCAGAGTGCGAGCAAAGGCTCGACGGCAGAGTTGACGCCGACATACTCTTCCACACCCGCCGAGTTGGACAGATACCCTTCTCGAGCCCGGTTGTCAGGAACGAGCGTAACGGCACTCAGGCCCCAGTTCTGCCGGAAGCCCTCGTAGTTGCCAAACAGGAAGAGCTTGTCCCTGCGGATGGGACCGCCAAGAGATCCACCGAACTGGTTGCGCTGGAACTCCGGAATCGATCCTTGGTCAAAGTAATTTCTGGCGTCCAGGGCGCTGTTGCGCACAAACTCAAATGCCGTGCCGTGGAACTGATTGGTGCCGGATGCAGTCACAATGCTTACCTGCGCGCCATCGCGTTTCCCAAAACTCGCTCCGTATGTATCTGTCGCCACATTGAACTCGCGCACCGCGTCCACTCCCAGCAGTTCACCGCTGGTTCCTCCCGGCGTAACGTTGATCAGCGATGCGCCGGTGTATTCGATTCCGTTCAGCAGGAATACATTGTCCTGTGGACGACGCCCGCTGACCGCGAACATGTTGCCTACAGACGAATTCGACGTTCCGATCCCGCCTGAACGTTCATTGCTGTAGTTGACGGTAGCTGGATTCAGCGTCAAAAGTTCATCGTAGCTGCGGCCGTTCAGCGGCAGCTCCCTTACCTGGCGCTCATCGACCAGCCCGGCCGTTTGTTGCGTGGTCGTGTTCACACTGAAGGGCGCCGCATTCACCACAATCTGCTGTTGAACCTTTTCAATACCCAACACGAATCTCAATTCGAGGCTTTGTCCGATGGCAAGGGAGATGCCGCTTTGCTGGTCAGTCTGGAATCCGTCGCGCTTAACCGTGACGAGATAGTCGCCCACCGGCACCGAAGGCGCGTAGAACCGGCCATCACCGTTGGTGGCGAGTGTGCGCGTTGCGCCCGTCTCGATCTGGCGCACCGTCACAGTCGCGCCCGCCAGCGACGCGCCGGAAGAGTCATATACAGTGCCGCTGATCGTTCCACCCACAATCTGTGCATACGCAATCGTTGAAATGGCAAGCAATAGAACGGCGAAGAGTCGATACATCTTTGCAGAGAAAATCACGGGGCCTCCTAAGGAAGTGCGCAGAATGAATTGCCCGTCAAAAGACTGGCGTGTGAAGAAGAGCCTCGAACTGGGGTATTCCCAGGTCGTTGTGCTCAACGTTCTATGGATTTGAGTTAGGCGGGACTCAGCAGCGACAACAACAGCCGATCCGCTGCTGGGCGGAGGCGTCGTGGCGTGAAATGGGAGGAACGAAGCTCATTGCAAGTGAATGGGTGTCCGCGATGTATTGGCTTTGAACGGTGTTGAAACAGAAAAGCCGCGTCAGCAAAGGCTGAAACGCGGCCGCGTAGAGAATGGTTGAATCTTTTCCGGATTCACCCACACGGCCAGCACGGCGCGCAACAACATGCGCCGCTCACAGCCGGGATAATCCGATTCTCCATGAAAAAACTATAACTACGTGTGGAACCGCCGTCAATCTTCTTTGAGACATAGCGGAGTGCCCGGTCTCGGTTCTGAGATTGGGGAACGGATGGTGGATCGGTGAATTCGAGTAGTTCTATGGGCGCGCGTTTTCGACGATGAACCCGACGCGGACGCCGTCGGAGGGGCTGTTGGGGCAATCAGGATTTCGCGGCTGGCAAGCTCTCAGGCAAGATCAGTCACTTCAAACGCGAGGTACGGAACTTGCCGGACGAGATCAAGGACCGCCGCGTCCGCTTCGAACCGCATCCACTCCACTCCCAATTCACCGGGTGTCCCAGGTCTCGTGTTTGAGACCTGGGACGAACCTCCGCCTGCCTTGAATCACACAACCCCCTCCACTGCAATCGCAGGGATCGAAGCAGTGAACAGACAGCTGCGTTCGCATAATCGCGGAAATCAACCCCGTCCTTCAGAGGCTGATCAGTGAGGAACAGGCGAAAGTGTCCCCATATTGCAGCTTGCGTTCTGGCCGTTGGCTCTGAGCCGCCCATCGGGCTCGATCAGGAGAGAGGTGCCGTTGTCGAAACTGACGATGATTCCGCTGTCGGTCTGCGCGATGGTGTAGGCGTGTTCGGTGGAGGAGCTGCCGCAGTGCAGCGTTGCTGAGTCTTCGTCGAACTCAATGCCGGCGCCGGCCGCCGCTGAATATTGCCCGTTCAGGCGAAGGCCAGGAGTCACTTTGAGTTGCTTGCCCTGCATGCCGAACATGCTCAGCATTGAATTCACATCGCCGCCGGTGGTTTGTGTAGCGCCGGTCGCTCTCATGGTTCCCACTCTGCATTGAGCGGTTCGGTCTTCGTAGATGGGCGAGTATGCCCAGTAACCGGGCGTGTTCGCGTCGTACCTGGGTACCCAATGCTGGCTGGAGCCTACTTGCACCTTTCCTGCGACGGTAACAAGACCCTGGCCGATGAGCGATGCATCGGGGCTAAGTTGGAGCAGGATGGGTTGTGGCTGGGGATGGTTATCGATGCGTATGACGACGCGGCCCGAGTTCTGCTCGACGGAGTAGGAACGATAGAGCGGTGCCAGGCCGCCACAGTCGACAGTGACCGACTGCCGCCGGCCGAATGTCGATAGCGATACCTTCATCTTTGTATTCACCAATCATCTGCAGGCCAGGATGAGAAGCTCCCCCGAAAATCATTTTGTTCACGCTTTTGGCAAGGCTCTGCATGCTCGACGCCATGTCGCCTTGCGAAACTTGGCTTCCGCCGGCGATGGATGGGCCGCCCTGGGGTGCATTGAAAATATTGATCTGTGGCTGCGGAGCGGGGCGAGGTGCCGCGACGGGCTGCGGTGTTGTTTCGTATTTGAGCTGGACCTGCTCGGCAGGATTGGCCTTGTGGTAGAGCTCGCGAAAGTGTGACGAAAAGAATTGATCGAGTACCGATTCAAGAAAAACGGCGGAAGCCGCCATATCCCTTGCTCAGGTATGCCGCAGCGGTTGCTTGCGCGAGAAGCGGACCGAAAGCACCGTCGTATGCGGTTTTGATGCGGAGCTCATCGGTTGTGAGTTGCTGGGGAGGACGATGTTCCAGGCCGGTAGCCATGATCGGGATCATCCGGCTGAGTTGGTGGAGTGCGCCGAGCTGGCGGAGTTGGGTGTCGAGCGCATCGGAACCATGCTCCTCCTGTAGGACGCGTTCTACTGAAGGCATCTCGCTCAGGTAGGCGGGGTTGGTGGCCTGCGCCTGTACCGGTAAGGATGCCAGAGCTGCCGCCATCGCAGACGCGGCACTCAGCAACATGCGCAGGGCCAACGCAGGCGAGTAAGTCCAATGCCTCATCTTCCGACTCCTTAATGGACCGCTACTCCTTCGATTCCGTCATGACGCCAATCAAGCCCGGACCGGTGAAGGACCTCTCGTCGTTCATCCGGAGGACGTCCTTTCCGCCCGCCCCCTCAATCGCCGTGATCGACCTGCCGGAGGCGCACGTCGCGCTCGCACAATCTCGGGGGTTAGCCTTCGCACATACCTCGCGGAAAACATGCGTCGATCCACTGTGCATATCCCCTCTTCGCAAGTCCTTACGAAACTCTCAAGAACTCTCAAGATCGCCGCGTAATCCACAGGACTTTGCAGACGGACCAATGATAAACCACTTAAAATGAATCATTTCTCGCCCAAAGTCTGGGGATGGGGAGGGCATCGCTGGTACGGACCAGTTGCTAGCGGACATCTTGAACCGGGCACAGGCCTGACAATTTGAACCGGTAGATTCCTCGTCCCGTCTGTCCCTGTCCCTTTGTCTGTTTGTCCCTATCCTGTAGCATGCAAAGAATGATCGCTGGCGCATCCTGGGGATGGTGGATTGGTTTTCATTTGGCAGTCCTCACCCTGCTTGCTCGTCGATGCCCTGCTGCCCGCGCACCGCAGCGACAAGCCAGCCTCTCAGGCAACTGCATGGATCTGGACCGGCGTTCTCGTGGCAGCCGCCGCAGCCTTTGCCGTCTGGATCGCGATCGGGCAAAGCCAGCATCACGCTCTCGAATTTGTAGCAGGCTATGCGATTGAAACATCGCTCAGCGTCGACAATCTCTTCGTCTTCCTGGTCCTCTTTCGCGGATTCCGTATCAGCGAAAAGCGCCAGCACACCGCCCTGCTCTGGGGCGTCGGCGGAGCCATCATTCTCCGCGCCCTCTTCATCGCCGCCGGAGTCACCTTGATCCAGCGATTCGACTGGATCACCTGGGTCTTTGGTCTGTTTTTGCTCTACGCCGCATTCCGGCTGGTCCGCGGCGGTTCCGCGCACGCTGCCATTCCAGAGTGGATTCGCAAACTGCAGCCTGCGAAGGGTTCGCTGCTTCCGGTAATCCTTGCAGTCGAGTTCACTGATCTCTTGTTTGCCGTGGATTCCATTCCCGCGGTACTGGCCATCTCGCACGATCCATTCGTCGTCTACACCTCGAACATCGCCGCGATTCTCGGCCTGCGCTCGCTCTACTTCGCGCTTGCCGCCATGCTCGATCGCCTCCGCTACCTGCACTACGGCCTCGGCGCAATGCTTGCCTTCGTCGCCTTCAAGATGCTCGCCTCGCACTGGCTAGAAGTGCCCATCACGATCTCGCTCGCCATCATGGGCGCAATCCTCGCAATTTGCGCCGTAGTTTCCTGGTTCGCCGGCCCCAAACCCGCCGAGTCCGCGACCGGCAAGACATCTCTGATCGCATTCACCAGGATTCGAAAGTGATCGCTCTGCTCGCCCGCGTAGATCGAGTGCTTCTGAAAGCGCTCATCGTCGCGATGCGAAAAATCGCTCCGAAAATGCGCTCCCCGGCTCTCTTCCCGCGCCAACGCAGAACACAAAATCGCCCGCGCAACGCGCGCCAGTGACCGCGCTTCAAAGAGCTGCCGGCTGCTCTTTCCCTGCCGCTCGAAGTGCTCGATGCCCGCTTCACATTCCGCCAGCGCACCGAAGCCCGCTCTCCAGGCTCGAAGCAGAACGCAGCAATCCACCGTCCGCCCACATCGCGCGCCGCAACGCGCGAACATGGTCCGCAACAAGCGCTCGCCTCGCCAGCGTCCAGCGTCCAAAGTCCTGCGGAACCTCGCCGTCAACCGGCACAAGCGGAAGCGAATCCTCAATCATCGCCGCAGCAGCCCGCGCTCCAAACACCAACCCTTCCAGCAGCGAATTCGAAGCCAGCCGATTCGCGCCGTGCACGCCCGTGCAAGCCACCTCGCCCGCCGCATACAGCCCACGCACATTCGTCCGCCCCATCAAATCCGTCCGAATCCCGCCCATCAGGTAATGCGCAGCTGGCCGAACCGGAATCAGATCCCTCGACAGCTCCAGCGAATACTGCTCCAGAAACCGGCTGATCCCTGGAAACCTCTGCCGCAGATCGATGCCCTTCATATGCCTCATATCGAGGTAAACCGGACGCGCCTCTCCCGCTTTGCCGAGCCCTTCGCGTGTGATCGCCCGCGCAACCACATCGCGCGGAGCCAGCTCCAGCAGCGGATGATATCGCTCCATGAAGCGCTCCCCGCGATCATTGCGCAGATATGCTCCTTCTCCTCGAAGAGCCTCCGAAATCAGAAAGCGCGGCGCCCCTTCCAGCGAGAACGCAGTCGGATGAAACTGGTAGAACTCCATGTCCGCAAGTTGCGCGCCCGCCTCAAGCGCCAGCGCCAATCCCGTCGCCCGTAGCAACCTCGGGATTCGTAGTGTCGCTGTACACTTGCCCCGCCCCGCCCGATGCAATCAGGACCGAACGCGCGCTGATCCGTCTTCGAGTTTGGCTCTCACCGCCCTCAGCCCTGGCCGAAGCCAGTTCGGCGCCGACTACGCGTCCATCCTCCACCAGCAGCTTCGTCACCATCGTCCACTCGGCAAACTGGATGCGCGGGTGCGCATGGGCATACGCCACCAGCGACCGACTGATCTCCGCGCCGGTAGCATCGCCGTTTGCGTGGAGTATGCGAGGCCGCGAATGTGCGCCTTCCCTCGTTCTCAGCAACCTGCCTGCTTCGCGTGTCAAAATGCGCACCCCATTCAATCAGCTCTGCAACGCGCTCGGGCCCTTCGCTGACAAGCGCTCGTGCTGCAGGTTCGAATACGAGCCCGTCGCCCGCGGAAACGGTGTCTTCCAGATGAAGTTTGACGTCTGCTTGATCTTCCTGGGCGGCGACAGCAATACCACCCTGCGCATAGTGGGTATTCGATTCCCCCAGCGATTCTTTCGTGATCACCAGAACCTCGCCGTGATCCGCAAGGTCAATCGCAGCGCGCAATCCCGCAACGCCCGCGCCCATCACCAGGAAGTCCACCGAAGACACTCGAAGCATCACTTTCGAGGCTATCATTCACCACAGAACACCAACGAAGCGAGACGGAGCCGGTACGCGCTTCATTCCATTAGGATGGAGGTAGCGTGCAAACCATACGAGTAGACATTCCTTCAGCAAAATACGACGTAGTCGCGGGCAGCGGACTGATCGGCTCGCTCGCTCCGCGCATTCAACGTGCAGCAGGAAAGCTGCCGCGCCGCGTCTTTGTGCTCACCTCACCGGAAATCTGGGCGCTCTGGGGCGATGCGTTCCTGAAGTCATTCTCCGAGCCGCCTGTCACGCTCTTCCTGCCCGCAGGCGAAAAGCACAAGACGATGCAGAGCGTTGACAAGCTGTTGCGCCAGATGGTCGCTGCCGGCGCGGACCGTGGTTCCATGTTGATCGCTTTCGGCGGCGGCATAGTTGGCGATGTTGGCGGATTCCTGGCAGCGATTTTCATGCGAGGAATCCGTTATGTCCAGGTGCCGACTACCTTTCTCGCCCAGGTCGACTCCTCGGTAGGCGGCAAGACGGGAGTCAACCTTCCCGAGGGCAAGAACCTCGTCGGCAGCTTTCACCACCCTGTTGCCGTCTATGCCGATATCGATCTGCTCGGTACGCTGCCTGATCGCGAACTGCGCGCCGGCCTCATGGAAAGCATCAAGGCGGGCATTATTCGCGATCGCGCACTGCTGCGCTTCATGGAAGAGCATGTCGACGCAGTTCTCGGCCGCGATCCCAAGGCTCTTGAAAAGGTGATTGCCGCTTCCATTCGCATGAAGGCCTCGGTCGTGAATCGCGATGAGCGCGAAAACGGCTTGCGCATGATCCTGAATCTGGGCCACACTGTTGGCCACGCAATCGAACAGGCAACGCGCTACAAGGCGTTGCTGCATGGCGAAGCGGTCGGCTGGGGAATGATTGCCGCCCTCTACATCGCGCATGGGCGCAAAAGCATCACCGGAGCTCAGGCTGCGCGCCTTGAGAGCCTGATTCACATCTACGGCCCGCTGCCGGCGCTCAACCTTCGCCCCGCCAAGCTGATCGCCGCAACCGGCGCCGACAAGAAAAATATAGGCGGCGTCCGCCGATTCATCCTCCCGATCGGGATCGGCGACGCCGGCGTGATCGAAGATCTGGAACCCGTCGGAATTGCAGGCCGCGGTTAGCTATATGCTTTCGCAGGCCAGGGAGCCGCGCGCGCAATGACCGTGACGGGCGCCAAGCCGCTGGGAACGGAGAACGAAGCCCATGCGGCCGAAGCCGTGCAGCAGATGTTCAATGCCATCGCGCCCCGCTACGACCTGCTCAATCATGTCCTCTCGGCAAACATCGATCGGCTCTGGTGGTCGCGAACCGCATCAAGATTCCACGCTGTGCTGGCCGATCCAAATGCAGCGGTGCTCGACATCTGCTGCGGCACCGGCGACTTGACGATGGCCCTGCTAAAGCACCGCGCCCCGGATGCCCGCCCGATTCTCGCAGCTGATTTCGCGCACGGCATGTTGCGCCGCGGCGCGCAGAAATTCAGCCCCAACCGCCGCCGAACCGCTCCAGCGCGATCGCCGTGGAAGCCGACGCGCTCCATCTGCCCATCCGCTCGGAATCGCTCGATCTGGTTGTCACGTCGTTCGGCTTCCGCAACCTGGCGAACTATGACGCCGGTCTGCGCGAATTCCATCGTGTCCTGAAGCCCGGCGGCCAACTCGGCATCCTCGAATTCAGCGAGCCCGGCGGCCTCATCGGCAAAATCTACGCCCTCTACTTTCGCCGCGTATTGCCTGCAATCGGACGCATGATCTGCGGCAGCGACGGTCCGTACAGCTATTTGCCTGCCTCTGTCGGCGCATTTCCTCAGCCCCCTGAAATGCTCGCCTTGATGCGCGGCTCCGGGTATTCCAGTTGCGAATGGAAGCCTTACACCTTCGGAATCGCCGGGTTGTACACGGCGGTGCGCGCGCCTGTACTCTAGGAGTCGCAATGACTTCTACCGCCGAAAGCGCCGCTGCACCAAGTCCGATCGAATGGTCGGCCCTGAAGCGGCGCGTCGCTCTCAAATCGATGCTGGCGGCCACCTGCATGACTGCCCTCAAGCTCGCGGCAGGACTCATTTCGGGCTCACTTGGTGTATTGTCCGATGCGGCCCACTCAGGACTCGACCTCGCCGGAGCCGGAATTACGCTGTTCTCGGTGCGCGTCTCCGATAAGCCCGCCGACGAGGATCACACCTACGGCCACGGAAAGGTCGAGAACCTCTCGGCATTCTTTGAAGCTGGCCTCATGGCCCTTTCCTGCGCATGGATCATCTGGGCTGCAATCCAGCGAATCCTTCATAACACCTTCGAACTCCGGTATTCCGTCTGGCCTGTCCTGGTACTGCTCACCTCGATCGGCGTCGATTTTTGGCGGTCGCGAGAGTTGCGCCGTGTTGCCGAAAAAACTGGATCGCCGGCGCTCGCCACGGACGCATTCCACTTCGCATCCGACATCTGGGCATCCCTCGCAGTACTCGCCGGCCTTATCGCCACATGGGTGGGAGTCGCTTTCCACGTCAACTGGCTGCGCTACTCCGATCCGGTCGCCGCCATCTTTGTATCGCTGATGATCCTTCGCATCACCGCCCAGCTGACAAAAGAGACCATCGGTGTGCTGATGGATCAGATCCCGGCCGAGACGCGCCTCCGTGTAATTGTCGAAGCCGAACGCGTGCCCGGTGTTCTCGCAGTGGAACAGGCGAGGGTTCGCCGCGCCGGGCCCAATTATTTTGCCGACCTCACGCTCGCGTTGCCGCGAAGCTTCACCTTTGAGCACACCGGCGAGTTGGTGCGCGCGGCGACGGAAGCCGTGCATCGCGCTCTTCCCACCGCCGACGTTGTGATACACACGGTTCCGCGCCAGGCGCGGACCGAGAGCATCTTCGACCGCGTACGCGCTGTCGCTGCCAGGAACAATGTGGCTGTGCACGATCTCAGCATCCAATCTCATCACGGCAAGCTACACGTTGAACTGCATGTTGAGCTCGACGAAAAGATGAGGCTGCTTGAAGCGCACAGCTTTGTCAGCGGCCTTGAAGCAGAGATCATGCGCGAAACTCCGGAGATTGATTCCATCCTCACGCATATTGAAAGCGAGCCCGCCACCATCGAGCAGCCGCAGGAATTGGTCGAAGAGGACCGCAGGATCGAAAAAGCGCTGCGAGATGCCGCCAGCCACTATGGGGAGATTGTCGATGTGCACCAGATCATGGTGGGGCGAACGGCCGAACACATTACCCTCTCCTGCCACTGCACGCTCCCTGACGACCTGTCGATGAATCGCGTACACGAAGTAATCACTTCTCTCGAAGACCGATTCAAGCTCGAATGCCCCGAGGTGCACCGCGTCACCATCCATCCCGAACCCGTCACGGATAACACTCGCTGAATCAATTCCAAACAGCTTTGAGGAAAATCCGGCTACCGGCCCTTGTCCGCCGGAGAGGATTGATGCCTCCGCCAATGCCGGATAATGGAATCAATAGCCAGGGAGGGCTCGGTTCTTGATCGCTCATAGTGAGTGGAAACATGGCGAGGTTTTTCAGGCAACCGCCGAAAACGGCAATACCATCACCATCGACGCGGATTCCGCCCATGCACAGGGACCGGGCCCATTAGAGGTCGTGTTGATGGCCCTGTGCTCATGCACTTCAGTCGATGTAGTGAGCATTCTCCAAAAGAAACGCCAAACCGTCACCGGGCTCCGCGTAACCGCAACCGCCACCCAGGCGCCCGCTCCGCCTCGGGTCTTTACGCACATCCGCCTTACCTATGCCGTTCGCGGAAAGCTTAGCCGCAAAGCCGTTGAAGACGCAGTCTCTCTCTCCAAAAACAAGTACTGCTCCGTATCGAAGATGCTCGAAAAAGCCGCGACCATCGATTACCAGATCGTCTATCCCGACGGAGAACCGGAGCCATGATGACGGGCTTCATCATCCGGTTCTTCCGCATGGCGTCGGTCGTGATGCTGCTGGTTGCCGTCGCGCTTCTATCGGCGATCACAACCATGCACTTCGCGATTCACGGCGCTGAAGTCAAAATTCCCGCGTTGAAAGGCATGACCGTTGCCGAAGCGCGCAGCCAGGCCGCCGGCATGGGCCTGAACCTCGATGTCGACAACCGCTATTACTCCTCAGACGTTGCGGCTGGGCATATTCTTACCCAATCGCCTGCACCGGGCTCTGTGGTCCGTCGCGAATGGCATGTACGCGTTGCCGAGAGCCTCGGTCCGCAAAAGGTGGACGTTCCCGATACCGTCGGCGCCGATGCCCGCGTTGCCGCATTACGCCTGCGGCGCGCCGGACTTGAAGTCGGAGTCACCGCGAAGCTGCCTTGGCCCGATGCGCAAGACGGCACGGTGCTGGCACAGGATCCGCCCGCGCACTCCCAGGGAATCGCACAGCCAAGCATCAACATCCTCGTAGCCGCGCCTGACAATGCCGCGCCTGATGGATATGTCATGCCGGACCTCACAGGGATACCCGTAATCGCTGCCCAGGCGATGCTGAATAAAATCGGCCTCAAGGTGGACACCCCGGTCTACGCAGACGCGTCTGTCCCCTCGGTAACTACCGGAACCGAGCAGCCGAAGCCTCCGATTCCGCCTGGGTCCATCATTGCTCAGCAACCGATGGCGGGCGCGCGTGTCGATCAAGCCACCCTCATTAAGCTGACGGCTGCAAAATAGAGCTGGCCGATACGCTCGAATGGTCATCCAATTCAAGGACGCATGACAGAGGATCCCAGCAACCCTCAAGAAGAGCCGACTCGTATACCCGTCGCGCGTGACTATTCGCACGCATGGCGGGCGCTCGCGTCATCGCAACTTCCGGCTCTTCTTCGGCGGCCAGAGCATCTCGCTCATCGGCACCTGGATGACGCGCATCGCAACCTCCTGGCTTGTTTACCGGCTCACGGGGTCTGCGCTGCTTCTGGGCACCGTTGGCTTCGCCGGGCAGATTCCGACTTTTCTGCTCGCTCCCTTCGCGGGAGTCCTGGTCGATCGCATCGATCGCCGCAAAGTACTGGTGTGGACGCAGACCCTGGCCATGCTGCAATCGCTTGCGCTCGCGTGGCTCACGCTTTCGCACCGCATCACCATCACCGAGGTGCTGACGTTGAGCGCAATGCAGGGCGTCATCAACGCCTTCGACATGCCCGGTCGCCAGTCGTTCATGGTCAAGATGGTCGAGGATCGCGCCGATCTCTCTAACGCCATCGCCATCAATTCCTCCATGGTCAATACGGCAAGACTGATCGGCCCCTCGCTCGCCGGATTGCTGATCGCCGCCACCAATGAAGGCTGGTGCTTTCTCGTCGACGGCATCAGCTACATCGCGGTGATCATTTCTCTGCTGATGATGAGGATTAACCCTGACCAGGCCCAGCGCGCAACGACGTCGATGATCGTTCAACTGAAAGAAGGCTGGACCTATGTCGCTGCGTCGGCCCCCATCCGTTCCATCCTGCTTCTGTTTGCATTGCTCAGCCTGATGGGCTGGCCCTTCATGGTGCTGATGCCGGTGTTCGCTGCCCAGATTCTGCATGGCGGCCCGCACACGCTCGGCTTTCTCATGGGAGCCGTCGGCGTCGGCTCCCTCATTTCCGCGCTGTCCCTGGTGATGCGACGCTCCGTCCGCGGCCTCACGCGCATGATTCCAATTGCAGCCATAGTCTTCGGCATCGGGCTGATTGCTTTCGGCTTCTCCCATTTCTTATGGCTCTCCATGTTGATGATGCTCGTAACAGGATTCGGAATGATGCAGGGCATGACCGCAAGCAACACCATCGTGCAGACGCTCGTCGATGAGAATGTGCGCGGCCGTGTGATGAGCTACTACACCATGGCCTTCGTAGGCATGGCCCCATTCGGCAGCCTGCTGGCCGGCGCCCTCGCCCACGCCATCGGCGCACCACGCACAGTAATCGTGAGCGGCGTCGCCTGCATCCTGGGCTCCATCTGGTTTACGACACGCCTGAAGTCCATTCGCAAGGAAATGCGCCCCATTTACGAACGCCTGGGCATCGTGCCGCAGCGAATTCCTGTGGAAGAGGCCGCCGAGAGTTGAGCCTCACGCTTTATGATGGCAACGCAAGAGGACGCAACCGATGGGCCTGAGCGAAGACTTGGAACGAATCGCGCTGCAAGAAAAAGAACTCACATTGCCGCGTCTCGATGCCGAGACCGCGTGGAATCTTGGATCAAAGCTGCGCGCGTTGGCTGCCGAGCGCAAATTTGCCGTCGTCATTGACGTTCGCCGCTTCGGGCAGCCACTCTTCTACGCCGCCATGGAAGGCACGACTCCTGACAATATTGAGTGGGTGCGCCGCAAGAGCAACGTCGTCGCTCGCTTCCATCGCAGTTCCTACGCCGTTGGCCTTCACGAAAAGCAAAAAGGCCAGACGATCTATGAAAGCCAGGGCCTGTCCCTCGCCGACTACGCAACGCACGGCGGCTCATTTCCGCTCAGCGTGCCCAGCGCTGGCGTTGTAGGCAGCGTGACAGTTTCCGGATTGCCGATGCGCCAGGATCATGAACTTGTAATCGAAGCGCTTTGCGTGCTGCTTGGTCGAGACTACAAGACGCTGAAGCTCACGCCGGAATAGAACTCTTCAGAACTACCGCTTCATACGATCCTCTCAATCATCGCCACAAAGAACCCGTCGCTCTCAAATCATTCCCGGCAAAAGCCGCAAGATTGCCCTCCGATCGTGATCTCGCGAAGCAAATTCTCCGCCCCGCTCCCAGAAAGCACGCCCTCGCCACGCAACTCCTCTATCCGCTCTCGAAGCGCAACCAGTCGCACATTCGAGTCTCTCCGCAAGCACGGCCGCGACCACCTCCTCGTTCTCCTCCGGCTCAAGAGAGCACGTGGAGTAAACCACAAATCCGCCGGGCTTCGCAGCCCGCAAAGCTGCGCGAAGAATCGCACCCTGCCGTTCTGCCTGCCGCTCCAGATCCGATCTCTGCAGCCGATGGCGAATCTCAGGGTTGCGCCCCAGCGTGCCCGTACCGCTGCAGGGCACATCGGCGAGAACAACGTCGTACCGTGCCGCTTCTTCAAGCGCGGTGACATCGGCGAGACGGCATTCGACCCGCGCATCCAATCGCTCCAGCCGCTCCTGCAATCGCTCCAACCGCTGCGGGCTCACTTCACAGGCCACGATGCGCGCTTCCGGATTCCGCTCTGCAAGAATCAATGTCTTTCCACCGGGAGCGGCACAGCAATCGAGAATCGCCCGGCCGCGCGGCACAAGCTCCGCAACCAGTTGCGACCCCTCATCCTGAAGCCGAACGCGTCCCTCGCGCCATGCCGCAGCTCGCCGTGATGTCACCTGAATTCACGGTGAATGCATTTGTGAGAATTTGCCCAGCCTCCAGCGCAAATCCCGCGGACGCGAGTTCTTCCCGCGTTGCCGCGTTATCGGCCCGCACTGTGACCTTCGGCTGGCTCTGCCCTTGCCGGCAGATCGCACGAGCCGCCTCCTCGCCGTAAGTCGTCGTCCAGCGCGCAACCATCCACTCTGGATATCCTTGCCGCCAGTCTTCCTCGGCTGGCGCTCCTCCTCCTCGCCGCACTGTCGCTACTTTGCGAAGCACCGCATTCACCATGCCGGAAGCAAACCGGTGTCCCGCCCGCTTCGCCAGTTCCACGCTTTCGTCGATCGACGCATGCACCGGAATCCGGTCCATATGCAGCAACTGAAATGCACCGAGCCGCAACGCGATCAGCACCTCCGCATCCAGCTTGGCGTTCGGATGCTTCAGCAGCGGTCGAACGCGCCGATCAAGATCGATCTGCCACCGCAGCACACCCAGCACCAGGGCTGTGGTCAGATGGCGATCAGATTCGGAAAGCTTAGCAACAATCCTGCCGCGAAGCAGATCGTCGGAATGGCCTTTGCCTTTTTCAAGGACGTTCAGAATCGAAAAGGCTGCCGCCCGCGCTGGCGAAACCACATGCATTGCTCTAGCCCAACCGCGATCCAAGCGTCAATCCCGCGCCCCGCAGAAAATCGGAAGCCGCCATCCGCTTCTTGCCTTCCAACTGCAATTCCGTGATCTCAATCCAGGTATTCTGCGCGCATGCGACAAGCAGGCGATGGTCCGCAAAATCAACCTCGCCCGGCACCCCCGGCCCCGTTTTTCCATCGACACGCACCCTATGTGCAATCAGCTTCTTGCCTTGGAAAAAAGTGTATGCTCCAGGCCACGGCTGAAATCCCCGCCATCGATTCCAGATCTCCTTCGCCGTGCGGCCCGCAAAGTCCATTTGTCCGTCTTTGCGATCAAGAATCGGCGCAAGCGTTGCCCGCGCGTTGTCCTGCTGCTTCGGCGCAATCGTGCCGTCTTCAAGGCCGGCAAGCGTCTCGACCACCAGCGGCGCGCCCTCCTTCGCCAGCACATCGAACAAGTCCGCCGCAGTCTGTTCCGGCGCGATCGCAATCTCCCGCTGCAACAGAATCGGCCCAGTGTCCAGACCTTCTTCCAGCAGCATCGTCGTGTTACCGGTTACAGCTTCGCCCATCGCGACAGCCCACTGGATCGGCGCCGCTCCGCGGTACTTCGGCAACAAGGAACCATGCAAATTGATGCAGCCCAGTCGCGGAAGCGCCAGCATCCATGCCGGAATAATCCGTCCGTACGCCACCACGACAATCGCATCCGGCGCGATGGCTTCCAGGCGCGCACAAAATTCTGCGTTGTTCTTGATCTTTTCAGGCTGCGTAACTTCGAGGCCGGCCGCCATCGCCGTTTCTTTCACAGGAGGCGCGGTCATTTGCTGCGAACGCCCAACCGGCCGATCTGGCTGCGAGACCACCAGCGCAATCTCATGTCCCGCCGCGATCAGCGCTTCCAGCGTCGGTACGGCGAAGCGCGGGGTCCCGCAGAAGACAAGTTTCACGGCCTTACCAGGTGCCTTCGCGCTGCATCTTGCGGATCTTGCGCAAAACCAGGTCGCGCTTGAGCGAGCTCATGCGAAAGATGAACAGCATCCCGTCGAGGTGATCGATCTCGTGCTGAAAAGCCCGCGACAGCAGTTCCTCTCCGTCCATCTCAAACCATTTGCCCTTCAGATCCTGGGCACGGATACGCACCTTCGCCGCGCGCTGCACCTTCTCGCGAATCTCAGGAAAACTCAGGCAGCCTTCCTCTTCATACTGCTTTCCTTCGCGGAAGATGACCTCGGGATTGACCAGCACCAGCTTCTGCGCAGGATCCTTGCCCTGGCTCAAATCGACGATTGTTACTCGTTTTGCGACGGCAACTTGAGGAGCGGCCAGCCCAATGCCCTGTGAGGCGTACATGGTCTCGAACATGTCATCGACCAGTTTCTTCAGTTCGGCATCGAATTCAGTAACCGGTTCGCCGGGCTGCGAGAGCACCGGTTCCGGGTATTTCACAATCTTCAAAATCATCTCTGCTGCTAATAGCTCCGTATCTGTTCGATGTATCCCGCGAAATTTCGTTTCATCTCGCCGGCTGAGTCGCCGCCAAACTTCTGTTGCGCCAATCCTGCGACCGTCAATGCCACCATGGCCTCGGCAGCCACACCCGCGGCGGGCACGACGCAAATGTCGCTGCGCTCATAACTTGCGCTCGTCGCTTCCCGGGTGTCAAACCGCACCGATTCAAGCGGACGCCGCAACGTCGAAATCGGCTTCAGATATCCGCGCACCACAATATCTTCGCCGTTTGAAACGCCGCCTTCAACGCCGCCGGCATTGTTCCGCTCGCGGGTAAATCGCGTCGGCCTTCCGGTATCTTCCTTGGCGTAATGGATGGCGTCATGCACCGCCGAGCCGAACGACTCCGCCGCCGTAACGCCTCGCCCGATTTCAACCGCCTTTACCGCCTGCAGGCTCATCACCGACCAAGCCAGCAGTCCGTCGAGCCTCTCATCCCAGTTGGCGTAGGTTCCCAGTCCCGCCGGCGCGCCATGCACCACCACCTCAAACACGCCGCCAACCGTGTCGCCGGTGCGGGATGCATGCTCGACCTCCTCTTTCATCTTTGCTTCCGTTTCAGCGTCCACGCAGCTCAGCACGATCTCCGGCCGCTCCGCCACCGCCGCAATCTCTTCCCAGGTGGCCGTACGCTCCAGCTCCACTCGCCCCACGCGAATCACGTGGCTGCCGACTTCGATTCCCAGGTATCGCAGCAGCAGCTTGGCAAACGCTCCCCCGCAACGCGAGCCGTGGACTCACGCGCGGAAGCCCTCTCCAACACGTAACGTGCGTCAGGAAAGTTGTACTTCAGCGCACCGGCGAGGTCAGCGTGCCCCGGCCGAGGCGACTCAACCGGCTGGTGTTTTCCAGTGTCACCCGACTCCACCGGAAGCTTCTCTTCCCAGTTCTTCCAGTCCCGATTCACAATCTCGATCGCGATCGGCGACCCAATCGTCTTTCCATGCCGCACGCCGGAGAGGATATGCGCCTTATCCGTCTCGATCTTCATCCGCCCGCCGCGCCCGTACCCCTGCTGCCGCCGCCAAAGCTCGCGATTGATGAAGTCGAGATCGACCGGCAGACCTGCAGGCAGCCCGGAGACGAGCGCAATCAGAGCCTCGCCATGAGATTCCCCTGCTGTTGAAAAGCGGATCATGTTGAATCCATTGTACGATGAAGCGCATGGCCTACTTCCTCTTCAAAACAGAGCCTGGAGTCTACTCCTTCGACGACTTCCTTCGCGACAAAGAAACCAACTGGGATGGCGTCACCAACCCGACCGCCGTCAAGAATCTCCGCGAGATGAAGCCCGGCACAAAGTGGATCTTCTATCACACCGGCGATGAACGCACCGCCGTCGGGACCGGTACGGTTGTCAGTGTGGATGCCAAGGACCCCAAGGTTCCTATCGTGCGCGTGAAGGTCGGCAGTCGCCTCAAGCACCCAAAGACGCTGGACCAGGTAAAAGCCGACCCGATCTTCGCCGATTCCCTGCTCGTGAAGATCGGTCGCCTCTCCGTAGTCCCGCTCACCGAGGAACAGTGGAACTGGTTCCTAAAATAGCCTTCCGGGTTCAGGCTTCGCGTCGCCCTTCAGCCACTCGCGCGTGTTCAGCATTTGCCGCTGATCCAGCGCCCAGATCCGGCCCGTCAGCTCGTCGGCGCCTTTACCCTCACGTGCGGATTTCTCGAACTCGCTTGCAACAGCCTGCATCTTGGCATCGAGATCGTCCACAAAGTTCAGCACCAGCGCCTCGGGGATCATCGGCAGCTTCGGTGAACCAAACTCAAGCTTGCCGTGATGCGAAAGAATCAAGTGCAGCACCAGTGTCTTCAGTCGTGGCGGAAAATCAGGTAGCCTGTCAATCGTGTTTTCCACCAGCTCCGTCCCCATCTGGATGTGCCCCAGCAGAACGCCTTCCACGGTGTATTCAAATCCAATGTCCCACGCCAGTTCACGTACCTTGCCGATATCGTGCAGCACCACGCCCGTGAGCAACAAATCCCGATGCAGAATGGGATAATGCGGCGCAACTCGATCTGCCAGCGCCAGCAAACTCACAACATGCTCCAGCAATCCTCCGAGCCACGCATGATGAAGCTGCTTGGCTGCGGGCGCTTCGCGATACGCCTGCGCCAGTCCCGAGTCCGCCAGCAGCGTATTCAGCAGCATCTTTAGATGCGGATCGGTAAAGCTCTCCACGAATCCGAGCAGCCTATGCCATAGCTCATCCACGTCGTACGTGGTGGCCGGCAGCAAATCACCCTTCTCCACTTCGCCCGCAGCTACCTTTCGAAGGCACTCAACCTTCATCTGCAGCCGATCGTCGAAGCGCGATACGCAACCCCGTATTTTAACGATGTCTCCACGTTCAAATTCTTTGGCGATGCGCGCATCACCTGGATCCCAGATTCGGCCCTCAACCTGGCCCGTTTTGTCTCCCAGGATCAGATTCAAATAAGGCTTGTTCGTCTTCGTGGTTCGCTGCTGCTTGTGCAACACCAGAAAAAATGCGTCGAAGTTCTTGCTCTCTTCGAACCCCGCCAGATCGGCAATATAGATGTCCTTCATGCTGCGGGAAAGCATACAGCAACCAGCGAAGCGCCTCCAAAACGCTGGCCTTTCCGTGAGAATATGGTGATCGTGAACGCTGGTTCCAAAGAAGAATCTGCCCGGCTTGTGATCCGCCCCATCGAACCACGCGACGCTGCGGAAGTCTGCGCCCTCATCCAGCAACTTGACAATGAACGTCCCATCGAACATGTCGCGGGCTGGATCCATTCGCTCGATGAAAGCGCGCAAAACCAGGCAGCATTTGTTGCTGAACGGGCCGACGAAATCATCGGCTGGATTGAAATATCAATCCAGCATCGGCTTCAGACAGCCCCCCTACGCTCTGATCGGCGGCCTCGTGGTGAAAGAAGGCTTTCGCAATCAGAAGGTCGGCCTCAGGCTCTGCGAAAAGGCTGAAGCGTGGAGTTGGGAAACTGGCGTAGCGGTCGTTCGTGTAACTTCACGCAGCTCGCGTTTCGACGCGCACCGCTTCTATCAGAACAACGGTTATCGCCTGACTAAGGTCTCGCAGAACTTCGAAAAGAAGCGGCCTGCGTAAACAGCGCCAGTCCATCAAGCCGCATTGCCAGACCGCCAAAAATCCAACGGGCCTGGCATCAAGGATCTCGGCCCGCCATCCTCTGGAACCGTCGCGATCTACTGCGGTGGAACTGTCGGCACACCTGACTGCGGTGGCACCGGCGTGGTTCCATTCGGGGCTTGCTGTTGCGCAGGCTGCTGCGGAGCATCCCCCAGCGGTTTGTCACCGGTGTCCTCTGTGCTGTCAGAAGTCTTCTTCTTGTCGCTCAAACGTGTCTTGTCGCCGGTTGTGGTGTTCTTCTTTTTCTTCTTGCTCGGAGTCTGGTTTCCTCCCAGCCCCAACGGGCCGGATTGCGCGGCGCGATCTGCCACTTCGGCTGCATCTGCCGCAGCCGGCGCCTCGGGATCCAATTGCGGTCCCTTCGGCTTTGGCTGCTTCGGCAGGCGCGCGCGGTCACTGAAACGCGTCTTCTTCTCAGGCTTCGGATTACTCTCCAACGGGTTGTCCGGCTCCGCACTCGCGTTTCCGGCCACCTGATCCCCGGCGCCGGCATCTTCCGTCTGGCTCGAGGGAGCCTTCGGCAAAGTCTCCTGCGGTGCCTTGCCAAAGCGAATCTTTTCCTTCTTGCCGGGCTTCATCGAAGCCTGCTCCGCTTTATCTTTCTTCGACTTCGTCTTCTCCGCTTTCGCCGGAGCCGCCGCAGTCGCCTGATCCGCTGTAGCTGCCGGGGCCGGGGCCGACTTCTGCCGGAATCCGTGCGTGGTCTCGCGGAACCGCGTCCGCTCTACTTTCCGCTTCTTCTTCGCCGAGGGCGGCGTATAAGCGCTGAAAGTGATGCTCGGATGCTTCTCAGCCGCCGTCGCCGCGCTATCCTCATATCCCGGCTTGATGTAAATGGCCGACTCATCCCTCAATTGCGCGAGATACTGGCGCATCGCCGGGCCAGCCTTGGCCTCAAAATAATTCTGCTCAACGTCGTTCTCAACGTCCTTCAGCTGGGGAATGCCCCCCGGAATATGCTGGATGACCTTCAGAATCACGTATCCCTGTTTGGTCCGGATTGGTTCGGTAAATTCCCCTGTCTTCAGACCAAACGTCTTCTCTTCAAAGAGCTTGTCAAGCTGGCCCCGCTTGTATTGCCCAAGATCGCCGCCCGCGGCAGCGGTCGTCCCGTCGCTGAAACTTCGCGCCAATTGGCTGAAGTCGCCGCCCGCGTGCAGCCGAGCTTCAATGTCGTCGGCCTTCGCCTTCGCCTCTGCGAGCTTCTTCTCATCGTCCGGCTGCGTGCCTGTCGAAACCAGAATCTCACCCAGCTTTACGCTCTCCGGCTGCGCATATTCCTGCTTGTGCGCCTCAAAATACCTCTGAATTTCACCCGGCGTCGGCGCAATCTTCCGCCCCACCTGGTCCCGCATCACTTCCTGTGTGATGATCTGGTTGCGAATATTGGCCTTGAAGTCCTCGAACGAGACGCCCTGCTCCTTGGCCGCTTTCTCCAGATCTTCCATCGTCGAAAGGTTGTATTGCTTGCGGATATCGTTGAGCTTATTGACTAGTTCCGTCTCACCCGTAATGCCGAGTTCCTTGCCCTTCGCCAGCCACAATTGCTGATCGATGAGGTTCCGCAGAAGGTCCTTGTGGGCGTCGGACGTCTCCTGCATTGAGGCGCCCCGCTGGTGCATTTCCTGGTCCAGTTCGGCCTGCGCACGGTCATAGTCAGACTTCGTGATGATCTGGTCGTCCACGCGCGCAATGATCTCCTCGACCGTCGTTCCGCCGTAGGGGCTTTCGGGATTCGAGGGTCGGGCTTGCGCAAATGCAAAGCTGCTAAGCAGAAGAGCGGAGAGCGAAAACGCTCCGGGGATACACAAAATTCTCAGATTCATAAGTTGGCACGCTTTTGGAGGTCGGAGGGCTCCCGCCATAGGCATAGACGTCATTGTAAATGCCTGGGCAGCAAAAACGCCCGAGATAGGCGGATTTCCAAGCTAAAAACGACCCAGCTTCAATCCCAAACTCGGATGCATCTCACCCACAACAGTAACGGGCTACCCGAAGGCTGTCGGACTTCGTCAAATAACCCAGTGCTATACTTTAGCCCAGGTTTGGCCTGCGAAGTCCGTCTCAGGCGCCTGGTGCTGTTGCACTCCGGAGGTTCCTTCCGCCCATGACTCCCCCCGCCCGCAGGGCAATTTTCAGCCTTATCGTCTTTTTCGCCGTATGCGCGGTGGCCGGCACGTTTTTGCAGCGCCGGGTGGGAGCTCAGTCCTCGCAGGATGAAAGCCAGATTCGCGACAGCCTGAAATCGTTCACTGACGTCTACGCGCTCGTCGAGCAGAACTACGCTGAACCCATCCAGGGCGACAAAGCTGATGCGGCCATCTACGACGGGGCCATTCCTGGCATGTTGCGCGTCCTTGATCCGCACTCGAACTTTTACGACCCGAAGGCCTATGCCAAGATGCGCGAAGATCAGCGCGGCCATTATTACGGCGTCGGCATGGTCATCCAGCAGCAGAACAACAAGGTCTACGTCATCACTCCCTACGAGGGAACGCCTTCCTTCCGCGCGGGGCTTCGTCCGGGCGACATTATCTCCGCGATCGACGGAAAATCCACCGACGGCATGACCTCAGATGTTGTGGCCAAGAACCTCAAAGGCCCCAAGGGCACCCACGTGCAGGTCTCTGTCATTCGAGAAGGGCAGTCAAAGCCCCTCACCTTTGACCTCGTGCGCGATGAGATCCCGCACCCCTCGGTCGACCTCAAATACGAGATTCGCCCCGGCATCGGCTACATCCACCTGACACAGTTTCAGGAAACTACCGCCCAGGAAGTCGACGACGCCATCGACAGCTTCCCCAATCTCAAGGGATTGGTGTTCGATCTGCGCGGAAACCCCGGCGGCCTCCTCAGCCAGGCAGTCGAAGTGTGCGACCATCTCCTCGCGAAAGGTCAGACCATCGTTTCCCAACGCGGCCGCGCATACCCCGACCAGAACTACACTGCCACGCACGGCAACGATGGCAAGACCTTCCCCATCGTGGTCCTCGTGAATCGCAATACAGCTTCGGCGGCTGAGATCGTCTCCGGCGCGCTACAGGATCATGACCGCGCACTCATTGTCGGCGAAACCACCTTCGGCAAGGGCCTGGTGCAGACGGTCTACAACCTCAGCGAGAATACCGGCCTGGCACTGACCACCTATCACTACTACACGCCGTCGGGCCGCCTCATTCAGCGAAACTACACCGGCGTTTCGCTCTACGACTACTACTACAACCACGCCGGTGCCACCGCCCCGGGCGCAAACAATCGTGAAGTCAAATTCACTGATTCCGGTCGAACCGTCTATGGCGGCGGCGGCATCACGCCCGACGAAAAAATCGACAGCCCGAAGGGCAACACTTTCCAGGAGATACTTGGTCCGTATGACAAGAGCGCGTTTTTCCATTTCGCCGCGCACTATCTCGCGAACCGCACCGTCGACAAGAATTTCCAGGTCGACGACGCAGTCCTGACCGAGTTCAAGCAGTTCCTCACCAGCCAGGACATTCCGTGGTCTGAAAAAGATATCAACGACAATATGGATTGGCTGAAGGTCAACATTAAGGAGAAGATCATCACCAGCCAGTTCGGCCAGCTCCAGGGGCTGCGCGTCATGGCTGACTGGGACCCGCAGATTCAAAAAGCGCTCACCTTCCTGCCTGAAGCACAGGCTCTGGAAGACACTGCCCACAAGGTCCTCGCCCAGAAGGCCGAAGCCCGCAACGGGGCAACTGTGCAATAAAGGCAAGATCATTCAGTCACACACAAAAGGCCATCCCTCGCGGATGGCCTTCGTGCCTAGTGAGCACCGTGATCGCGCTTATCTCTGGCTCGCCTCGCCGGTCGCCACCCTGCGATTGAACTCCACCGACTTGTTGCGCGCAACACTGAGCGTCTGCCACTTGTTCGGCCGCATAGTGTTTCGCCAGAAGAATGATCTGACCAACATGCTGCGGATAGTGCGCGAGCTGCCGATTGATCGCCTGCATCACCGAATGAGCCTCGCCGCGAATTGTTATCACGCGCCCCATATCCGCATCGGTCAGCGGCTCGATCGCTCCAAATACGCGCGCCCAGCCATCTTCCCATTCGCGCATCAGCGCTTCGCGCGTGGCCGGCGGATCGACGAATTCGCTGTCGCGGTTACGATTCGGCTTTTCTCCATCCGTGGTCAGAAAATCGGTCCACCGCGATCGCATGTTGCCCGTCATGTGCTTCACAATGATCGCAATCGAATTCGACTCCTCGTCGAGCGAGGCGAACAGCTGCGCATCCGAAACCTGCGCCATGGCCCGCTCCCCAAGCATCTTGTACTGCCTGAAGACCGCCAGAGCATCTTCAATGTACGAGGTGGTGAATTTCAAGGCCATGTGGAAAGTGTAGCGGAGCTCTCATTCTTTCTGCGATGAGGAAATCGTACGTTGGTGTTATTGCGGCCGGTTTCGTCCGCGTTTTCGCCACCAGAATAAGCACAATGCAAACGGAGAAGGCATTCCCCGCATTTTGGTTTGCTCCGCTTGCAAAGCGTTTGTCCGTGCCCCTTCAGCAGCAGGAAGGCACGCTGTCTCGCGTAAAACTGCTTCGGAATCTCAGTTTCGATCTGCGCCTGCGCCTCGCGGTAGGTAACTCCGTAGTTTTCGCGTTCCAGTCCCAATTGAATCCGTACCAGCACGTGCGGGCAATTTGAGGCCACGGCCGCCACCGGCTCAACCTTGCCGAAAAGCAAGAATGCGATCCGCACCAGGGTCGGAGATGCCTGGAAACTTCTTAAGCCGCTTCCGAACATCTTCGACACGGCCGACCAGCGCATTGCCGAAATCGCCCGCCAAATTCATTCTCGACACGCTCGGCGATCTGCTGCAGCCGCATCGCCCTCACTCCCGGCACCATCCCTCCGGCTTTCAGCGCGTGCGCCAACTTCCCCTGCGTCGCTTTCAAAATCTGACGAGGCTCGACTCCAACTTCCTTGTTGAGTGCAATCCATCCCTTCATACAGGCCGAGTCGCTCGCCGGATACCCGCAGTGCCACCAGATCAAAAACTCGTAGGGATCAGCTGGCCAGCTTGGTTCCTGCAAACCATAAAACGCCTCCAGCTTGTCCAGCAGCGCAGCAACACTGAGAGGCTTCAAGGTCACGTCATCTCCGGCGGCAACTGCAGGCGCGGAGAGTATATCGCCGCCTCTTAGGGCTCGTCGCGATAAATCCCCATCTGCACCTGGCCGCCCTCCACCAGCTTTGGCGCGAAACATCCCCGGCGTATTGAAGCTCCATGCCTGTTGCCCGTCCGGTGTAATTGCAATCACCCCGCCGTCGCCGTGCAATGCTTCCAGTTCCTTGTGAATCACCTCATCCACGGCGTCCTGCAACTTCATATGCCGGAAATAGACGAGATTGCAAACCTCGCGCGCCACGCCGAGCCGGATGAAGTACTCCCCAGTCCCCGTTCCCGATACCGCGCACGACTTATTCGACGCATACGTCCCGGCTCCGATAATTGGCGAGTCACCAATTCGTCCTGGCATCTTGCCTTGCATCCCGCCCGTCGACGTGCCTGCCGCAATATTTCCATTCCTGTCGAGCACAACCACGCCCGTTGTACCATGAACACCCGAATCTTCTGACTCGTCAAGCACCGCAACCGGGATCTCCTCTCCTGCCGGCGGAACACCCGCAGGACGCGGTGGAATCGGCAACCCTTGCTTCTTGAGCTGCTTCACCAAACCCTGCCAGCGGCTCTCGGTAAAGAAGTAGCTCGGCTCTTCCATCTTCAGCCCCACGCTCGCGGCAAACTCATCGGCTCCACGCCCTGCAATCATCACGTGCGGTGACTTCTCCATCACCGCGCGCGCTGCGCTGATCGGGCTATGCACCCGCTGCACACCGGCAACAGCGCCCGCCATCAGGGTCGCTCCGTCCATGATCGAGGCGTCCATCTCGTTTTTTCCTTCACGCGTGAATACCGCCCCCTTGCCTGCATTAAAGTGCGGATCCTCTTCGAAGACGTGCAGCGTGGCTTCCACCGCGTCCAGCGCCGATCCACCCTTATCGAGCACCGCCGCTCCGGCATGGATCGCGCGATCGAGTCCTGCACGGTATGCCTTGTCGCCCTCCGGTCCCAGTTGCGACTTCTCAATCACGCCTGCTCCGCCGTGCACGACGATCTCCCAGTGATGCGCAGGTCTCTGCGCAAACGCCCCTGCTCCGCTCCCCGCAACCATTCCAATCAACGCGCACATGCCAACCGCCATTCTCATTGCGATGACCTCCCTTGGAATCGAGTCTCTTCTACCCAATCTGACTTAACGAACATGGTATAACCCGCAAGCGCCACTATTCCCGATTACTGTTCACCATCTCACTGTTCACTGCCCACTGCATTTCGTTACCATCGCATTCAATGATCCTCCGCATACGATATCTAACCGGCCTGCTGGCGCTTATCGCTGCCGCTGTCTCCTCAGCTGCCGCAAAGCCGCGCCCCATCCAGGTCAAAGTCGTCATCGTCGCCATGTTTGAGATCGGCCAGGATACCGGCGACCAACCCGGCGAACTCCAGTACTGGGTTGAGCGCGATCACCTCGATCAGGTTTACCCGCTCCCCGCCGCCTACCACGCCGCCCGCATGAACACGAGCGGCGAAATGGCTATCCTCACCGGCCAGGGCACTGCGCACGCCGCAGCCACCATCATGGCCCTCGGCCTCGATCCTCGTTTCGACTTCTCCCACGCCTACTGGCTCATCGCGGGCATCGCCGGCGGCAATCCCGATCGCATCTCGCTCGGTTCGGCCGCGTGGGCGCGCTGGGTAGTCGATGGCGATCTCGGCTACGAAATCGATCGCCGCGAAATGCCGCCTGACTGGTCCACTGGCTACGTGCCTCTACGCAAGACCCGCCCCTTCGAAGCACCGGCCGCCCCTCTCGACGGCCAGGTCTACCAACTCAATCCCCAGCTCGCCCAGTGGGCTTACAACCTCACCCGCAACAGTCCTCTCGCCGATTCCGCTGCTCTCCAGCAGACCCGTTCCCACTTCGACGGAGCGGCGGCACAGCGTCCTCCCTTCGTCACGCTCGGCGATGAGATCTCCTCCTCTACCTACTGGCACGGCAAGCTCTCCGACGCCTGGGCCACGGAATGGGTCAGCTACTTCACCGATGGCAAAGCTCAGTTCGCAACCACCGCGATGGAGGACACCGGCACTCTCCAGTCCCTCAAATATCTCGCCCAGGCCGGCCGCATCGACTGGCAGCGGATCCTGGTCCTGCGCACCGTCAGCAACTTCGATCAGCAACCGCGCGGCATCTCCGCTGCTGACAGCCTCGCCCAACAACGCATCGGAACCTATAGCGCCTATCTGCCATCGCTCGAAGCCGCATATAAACTGGGTCACGAAGTCGTGAATGCCCTGCTCGCGCAATGGCCGCGACAGCCTGCAACAACGAATGAAGGAGCACGTCAGTGAAATTGAACCTCGCCACTCTCGCCATCATTCTTGTCGGTGCCGTCCTGTTCGCCCTCCAGGCATCCCGCATGCCCTGGACCCCGGCCCACATCATCGGGTTGTCGATCGCGGGCCCCGCCCTTCTGCTTCTCGTCGTTGCGCGCCTTCAGCTCGGCGCTGCCTTCAGCGTGCAGGCAAAAGCCTCCACTCTCGTGACCACCGGACTCTACGCGCGCATCCGGAATCCGATCTACGTCTTCGGAGCCCTCTTCTTCGCGGGCATCATCATCTGGACAGGCCGACCCTGGCTCCTGCTTATCTTCGTCATTCTCATCCCCCTGCAAATCCTGCGCAGCCGCAAAGAAGCCAAAGTCCTCGAAGAGAAATTCGGACCGGCCTACGTTGCCTGGAAGCAAAAGACCTGGTTCTGATTCTTTGTCTTCCGTCTTGCCCGCCTCTCGCCTCATCTGCGAAACTCATTCCGCTCCCTCAAGAAAGGCATTATGCATTCGGTCTGGTTCGGCGAATTCATGGGCACCCTCGTTCTCATCCTCCTCGGCAACGGAGTCAACGCCGGCGTCACCCTTCGCAAGTCCTACGCCGCAGACGCAGGCTGGATGGTCGTCACCACCGGTTGGGCCCTCGCCGTGCTTTGTGGCGTGCTGACTGCCCAGGCCTTCGGCAGCCCCGGCGCCAATCTCAACCCCGCCATCACGCTCTCTGCCGCCATCTCCAGCGGCATCTACTCGCAGTTGTTCGTGCTCTGGTCCGCACAGATGCTGGGAGCCATCTGTGGCGCATGCCTCATGGCTCTGCATTACGCAGCACACTGGTCCATCACGCCCGACCCCGCGGCCAAGCTCGGTATCTTCTGCACCAACGGCGCAGTTCACCACCCCATGTTCAATTTCGTCGGTGAAGTCATCGGCACGATGGTGCTCGTCATCGTCGCCGGCGCCATCTTCTCCCATGGCGTCTCCGACAACGGCCCCGCCGCTGGTTTGGGACAGTGGCTCGTCGGCAGCCTTGTGTGGGGTATCGGCCTATCGCTGGGTGGTACCACGGGCTACGCCATCAATCCCGCTCGCGATCTCGGCCCGCGCCTCGCGCATGCCTTCCTGCCCATTCCCGGCAAAGGCGGATCCAACTGGAGCTATGCAGCCATCCCTGTTTTAGGACCGCTCACCGGCGGCGCCCTCGCCGGCCTGCTTCTCCATTTCGCAAAACTCTAAGCCGACACAAGCGTGACTCCGCATCTACTTTCCTTGAAAGAGCACGACTTCAGTCGTGCCGAAACAGCGACGATATCGAACGCGAGCTTTAGCTCCTGAGGGATGATCTGAAAGGATGCTGCCCTCAACTCACTTCGACCATGATCTTCGTAAACCGCGCCGGCTCCCGGCTCCACTCTTCCAGAATCTTCGGTGTCTCTTCGAACGCCACCATGTGCGTCACCGCCGCCTCCACCGGAAAACGTTTCGCCTCCAGCATCCCAATCACCGCGCGAAAATCCTCCGGCATCGCATTGCGCGAACCACAAATGTCGAGTTCCTTGTGCACGAAGGGCCGCGTCTCGTAGGCAACCTCCTCCTTGGCCCACCCGATATACACCACGCGCCCCGCGTACGCCACCTCTTCCACTGCAGCCCGATAGGTAGCCGCGGTTCCGATCGCCTCAATCACCACATCCGGCCCGCGCCCATCCGTCTTCTCCATCAGCTGCGCATGCAAGTCTCCCGTCTTCGAATTGATAGCATCCGCTGCGCCGGCCTTCCGCGCCGTCTCCAGCTTCGCATCGTCCAGATCGACTCCGATTACCCTCGCGCCTCGATAGGCCGCTCCCGCCACCACGCCCAAACCCACGCCGCCGCAACCAATCACAGCCACCGTGTCCGCTGCCGTCACGCTCCCGCGACCGACTGCATGAAAGCCAACCGTGAGTGGCTCCACCAGGCACAACTCCTTCAGCGAGAGATTGGCACGAAACAGCTTCGTCGCTGGTACTGCAATCAACTCCGTCAGTGCCCCATCGCACTGTACGCCCAGTGTCTTGTTATCGCGGCACGCGTTGGGACGGCCTCGTTCGCATGCCGCGCATCGCCCGCAAGCCGCATAGGGCGACAACGTCACCTGTGTGCCCGCGGCCCACTCACGGTGCGACCCCAGGGTCCACCACTGTCGCCGCAATCTCATGCCCCGGAATCCGCGGATAACTCACCAGCGGATTCTTGCCCCGATACGAATTCAAATCGCTTCCACACAGTCCAATCCTCCGCACCTGCAGCAGAACCTCGTCTTCCTTTGCCCGCGGCTCTTCAACCTCTCTCACCACCGCGCGCCCCGGCTCTTCCAGCACAATCGCCTTCATCCCCAAATCCTCTCTCCGCATTTCCTGCGAACCCTCGATGATAGCCGAGCAGCATCCATCGACCTGACCCCAAGCGCTATCCTTGCAAAGAAAGTCTGTTTTCGAGCCGCCCTCAAGGAACCAGCCCCATGCCCGATACCGCTCTTCAAATCGATCCGCGCGATAACGTCCTTGTCGCCCTCGTTCCACTTGCAACGGGAACCACTGTACCGTTTCGGGCCCGGTTCCTGTCCCGTCACCGAAAACATTCCCCCAAAGCACAAGCTCGCGCTCGTCGACATGAAGCCGGGCGATCTCGTCATCATGTATGGCATGGTCGTCGGCGAAGCAACACTACCCATCCCCCGCGGAGGTCTTCTCTCCACGCGCAATGTCCGCCATCGTACCGGCGGATACACCGCCGAGCGCCATCCTGTTTCTTTCGCATTGCCCGACGCCTCTTCATGGTCCGGCCGCACCTTCATGGGCTACCACCGCGCCGACGGTCAGGTGGGCACACGCAACTACTGGCTCGTCCTTCCACTCGTCTTCTGCGAAAACCGCAACGTCGATCGCATGCGCGAAGCCCTCGAAGAGGAACTCGGCTACGGCAGCTCGCACAATAGCTATCGCCCCCTCGTCCGCCGGTTGGTCTCACAGCAAGCTCCCGGCAATGGCATCGCACACGAAGCGCCCTCAGCCACCGGCCGCATCTTCCCTAACGTCGATGGCGTCCGCTTCCTCACCCACCAGGGCGGCTGCGGAGGCACGCGCCAGGACGCACAGGCGCTCTGTGGCCTGCTCGCCGGCTACATCCACCATCCCAACGTCGCCGGCGCCACCGTGCTCAGCCTCGGCTGCCAGAACGCGCAATCAAGCATGCTGATGGACGAACTCCGCGCCCGCGATCCCAAGCTGACGAAACCCGTCCTCTTCTTCGATCAGCAGCGCTCCGGTCGCGAGACCGTTCTCATGACCGGCGCCCTCGAGCAAACCTTTGCAGGTCTCGTCGAAGCCAATCGCGCCACGCGTGCGCCCGCGCCACTCTCTTCGCTGACCGTCGGACTCAAGTGCGGAGGCTCCGACGGCTTCAGCGGCATCTCTGCCAACCCCACCCTCGGCTACATCTCCGATCTGCTCGGCGAACTCAGAGGCAAATCCATCCTCAGCGAATTCCCCGAGCTTCACGGCGTCGAGCAGGAACTCATCAACCGCTGCGCCACCGATGAGGTTGCTCAGCGCTTCTTTGACCTTATGCAGGCCTACTCCGCACGCGCCAAAGCCGTCCATTCCGGTTTCGAGATGAACCCTTCACCCGGCAACATCGAAGATGGCCTCATCACCGATGCCATCAAGTCTGCCGGCGCAGCACGCAAGGGCGGCGTCGCTCCCGTGCGCGATGTGCTGGACTTCCCGCAATACGCAACTACTCCCGGTCTCACCCTGCTCTGCACGCCGGGTAATGACGTGGAGTGTGTCACAGCGCAAGCTGGAGCCGGTGCAAACCTGGTCCTCTTCACCACGGGCCTCGGCACACCCACCGGCAACCCCGTCGCACCCGTTGTCAAGATCTCCACCAACTCGCAGCTTGCCGACCGCATGGCTGACATTATTGACTTCGACGCAGGTGGAATCGTCACTGGCGAAACAACAATTCCCCAATGCGCCGATCAGCTCCTCAATTTATGCATTGATATCGCCAGCGGCAATCGCCACACCATGGCCGAAGAGTTCGGCCAGAACGATTTCATCCCGTGGAAACGCGGCGTCTCTCTCTAGCCCGTTGCGCTGAACGATGAATTCAAATCACAGTGTCATCCTGAGCGCAGTAGCTTGGGGCCCCACTCGCGTTTATGTGAGTTGGGTCAGTGGAGCGAAGGATCTGCTTTTCCGGTAATCATTCGAAGAACTAAATCGGAGAGTCTCGACCTTGGCGTGGGGTCCAGAACCGCTACTCCAGCATCGATCCCACAACCGCCAGAGCCGCGATCGCCGCCGTCTCTGCGCGCAGTATGCGTGGTCCCAATGAGACAGCTTGCCACCCATTCGCATCAAACAGCGCCTCCTCCTCAGGAGCCCATCCACCCTCGGGCCCGATGGCGAGTTCCAACTCCGGCATCTCGCTGCCGGCCGCCGCAACGGCCTCCACGAGTGCTCCGCGCAAAGTTGTCGAACGCTCCTGCTCCGCCAGCACAATGCGCTTGAAACTGGACGTTGCCTTCACTCGCTCCGACAGTTTTCCGGGATCGTGAATCACCGGCACATCCGATCGCCGTGACTGCTGCGCCGCCTCATGCGCAATGCGCCTCCATCGCTCCACACGCTTCATCGCCGCCAATGCGAGATGCTTTTCCGTGCGTCGCGCGATCACAGGTGCCACCGCTGCAACTCCCAGTTCCGTCGCCTTTTCGATCGCCCACTCCATGTGGTCGAACTTGAAAATCGACATTACCAGCGTAACGGGCATGGCGGGCCCGGCCTCGACCTCGGCGACCAGATTGAACCTCACCTCCGCCCGACCGCCCGGTCTGCCATCCGCGATTGAAGCAACCTCCGCGTGAAAAACGCGGCCTCCCGCAACCACGTCTGCTTCCCCTCCGACCTGAGCTCTCAGCACGCGCACCATGTGCTCCGCTTGCGCTCCCTTCAGAATCGCGGTTGCTTCATCCCAATCATCGGCAATCCATCTGCGTCGCGTCATCGCCTGTATTCATGCACCTTTCCGCTTATGCGCACAAACACTTCGGGGGACGCTGTTGCGTCCCCCGAGGTGTTGCCTTTTTTGGTTGGATGACCCGTTACTTCTTCTTCGCGGTTTTCTTCGCGGCCTTCTTCGCGGGTGCTTTCTTGGCTGCTTTCTTAGTTGCCATTTGCCTATTCTCCCTTTTCGATGGTTTGCATCGAGTTCTGCAACATTTGTTGCAGTTGAGGAATGTATAGATTCATGCGTCGTAAGTGTCAAGAAAAAAACGACAATGAGGTGGAAAAAGTGGCAACAATTTTTTTGGGAGAGCGGGCGCCTCTCCTCGCTCCCGATCACAAAAGATGACGCGCGTGAAGAAACGCCACCATCAATCCCGCGATGGCATCGTGCCACGCATGAGCAAGAATCCCTGCGCGAAGGTTTCTTCTGAAGAGGGCAAGCAGACTGAAAAGTGCTCCGAACACCGCGAGCAAAAACATCGCTCGCGCTCCTTCATACCCATGCGCGGCACCAAACAACATCGCCGAGAAGACCACACCTCCAGCCGCCGCGCCGCGAGTCCACGCAGTGAACTGCTGCTGCAGATAGCCGCGAAACACAAGCTCTTCCGCAATGCCCACCAGCACGCATAACAGTAGCCAGCTCACCACCTCCTTGCCGTTGCTCGGCGCCAGTTGCACCACGGCGCGCGCTGCCTGGTCCTCCGGCAACCTCGGCATAGAGCTCTTTCCGCTCTGTCGCGTTTCGATTGGAATGGGCTTGTGGGTGATGGCTGCCTCGATACTGATCCACATCAGCGCAAGCGTCGCCAGCGCCATCAGCGAGCCCATCCAGAACAGGATTGCGATGCCGGCGTCGATGGCGAACGAGCGGAAACTATTCGATAGCTTCCCGAAAATCGATCGAAGCGGAACTCCCCTGAGGCGAACTCCAAAGGCAACCCACCCGATCAGCACAACTTCGAGACCCGCAGTGACGGCGTAGGTATGCATGCGATTCGCAGCCCCCACACCGCGTCCACCGGGATGCCGGTAACCACCCGAGAGTGAAACGGCAAGTATCCCCACAATCAAAACAACCGTGTGCCACGCAGGAGCAATCGAGGTCGATTTCGCTGCCGCGGCCTCACCGTCGGGTGCAGCAGAAATCTGCGTCTCTGTATTCGATTGACCGAGGGGTTCGTTGACTGGTTCCATTGTCATGGATATTAGACGAGCAAGCAGTCTCCCAACAAAGATGAGGGGCTGAAGATCAGCACTCGATCACATTCAGTGCAAGCCCCGCGAGGCTCGTCTCCTTATAGCGTGACTGCATATCGAGGCCCGTCTGGTACATCGTCTTGATCACCTGATCGAGTGACACCTTATGCTCCTCTGAGTCGCTCTGCGCAATCCGCGATGCGTGTACCGCCTTCACCGCACCCATGGCGTTCCGCTCGATGCACGGAATCTGCACCAATCCGCCAATCGGATCGCAGGTCATCCCGAGGTTGTGTTCCATCGCGATCTCCGCCGCGTGTTCTACCTGACCATTGGTGCCGCCCATGGCTGCTATCAGTCCGCCGGCCGCCATTGAGCACGCAACGCCAACTTCGCCCTGACATCCCACCTCCGCCCCGCTGATCGAAGCATTCTCCTTGTAGAGAATTCCAATCGCAGCCGACGTGAGAAAAAAGCGCATCATCCCTTCGTGATTGGCGCCAGCTACGAAGCGCTCGTAAAACCGTGCCACCGCCGGCACCACGCCCGCTGCTCCGTTCGTCGGCGCCGTCACCACGCGGCCACCCGCTGCGTTCTCCTCATTCACCGCCATCGCGTAGACCGTCACCCAGTCCAATGGCGCCAGCGGATCGCTCGCCTGACCCGTTGCTTCCTTTTCCTTGAGGCGCTCGGCCAGCCTGTGCGCTCTGCGGCGCACATTCAACCCTCCCGGCAAAATTCCCTCCGTCGCAATCCCGCGCTCGATGCATCCCTTCATCGTCTCCCAGATCGCATCGATCCCCGCGCGAACTCGAGCCGCAAGCGCTTCATCGCTCGCGTTCAAATCTTGCGCTCGCATGCGCGCGCATTCGTTGGCCATCATCACTTCGTCAATCGATAACCCCTGCGCATGCGCCATCTGCAGCAGCTCCGCCGCGCTGTGGAAGGGGTATGGTAGACGCACGCCTGCCTCGATCGCGGCAATAGCCTCGGCGCCGTCCTCCACAATGAATCCGCCGCCGACCGAAAAGTAAGTGTGCTCCGCGATCGGTGTTTCAGAGCCGGCATAAGCGGTCAGCCGCAGCCCGTTCGGATGTTGCGTGAGCGCTCCCGGGGGAAACATCGTCCCGCGCTCAAACAGCAGATCGCGCGCCTCATCGAACTCGATGGCTCGCTTTCCGGCGAGAGCGAGTTTCCTGGTCGCTTGGATCTCCGCCACCGTCGCCTCAATCACCCCGGGATCAATCGTCGCCGGTTCATTCCCCGACAAACCCAGCAGCACCGCGCGATCCGTGCCGTGCCCCATGCCGGTCAGCGCGAGCGAACCATAGAGTCTCACCTCGACGCGATTGACGCGTCCCACATCGCCCTTCCGCTCAAGTTCTCGAGCAAAGAGACACGCGGCGCGCATCGGACCCATGGTGTGCGAACTCGAAGGTCCAACGCCAAGCTTGTAAAGATCAAAAAGACTCGTCGTCACGCAGAAGATTGTAGCCCCTGCGAGGAATGGCAGTCAGATTGCCCCTCCAAAGCGTTTGTATTCGTGCGTCCATGCAGCGAACTTGTCGCGCATTGGCCCGCATCAAACCCACCATCGAGAGTCATCTCGAATCGGAGGAATGGATGTATCACCACGTGAAGAAACTCATGTACACGGTCAACGTTGGAACTCCGGACGTGGCCTTCGGCAATATGCTTCTTGAACAATTCGGCGGAGCCAATGGAGAATTGGCGGCCGCAATGCAATACACCATCCAGGGTTGGAACTGCGTTGACGATCTAGCCCGTCGTGATCTTTTGCTTGATATCGGAACTGAAGAACTTAGCCATCTTGAAATCGTCGGCGCACTCATTCGTATGCATCTCAAGCCCATGAAGGAAAAACGCGAAGCCGCTGAAGCGGATCCTCTGGTTTGCATTGCCGGTGGCGGCGGGCTCGCACTCATCAACTCAATGGGCAACGCGTGGACCGGCGACTACCTCAAAATCACCGGCGAACTCGACGTCGATCTGCGCAGCAACATTGCCGCCGAGGCGCGCGCCAAAATCGTATACGAGCGGCTCATCAATCACACGGACGACCCAGGAACAGTCGACGCACTACAGTTTCTGATGACCCGCGAGATAACCCACATGAAAGCATTCTCGGCCGCACTTGAAAGCCTCGAGAAGCCTCCCTTCGCCATCGGCCGCCTTGCCGTTACGCCCAAACTCGTGGACGAATACTTGAATGACTCCACAGGTGAGGGAGATGAAGGCGATTCCGACATGAGAGGACCGTGGCAAACATCCTTCGGACTTCACCCCGTCGAATCGCAAATGAGCGGCGGCCCCGGTCTCTCCGTTGGCTCAGTAGATGGAGTAGCGGGATACGAGGCCCGTGGGAATCAGGACTCCGGCCAGAAAGCCACAACCGCAACCAAGGTTAAGACGATCGATAACAAATCTGTGCCGAATAACCATGATGCAGCGCAAACCGGCCGCCAGGCAACGATGGCCGATTCGCCAGTCACCTCACGCTAGCTCAAATCGGCTGAGGCAGAGCGATCTGGCGGCCCTCCCTCAAGGCAAACGCGGGCTGCTCGAACAAGTGTGACGAGCAGCCCATCTTTCCTCGCATGGCGTCTGCGCCCTCCACGCAATTTTCTGCCATGCTATTTAAAGCCCTGAGTGCAGCTGTATATGGGATCGACGCCAATTTAATTGATGTAGAAGTTGATTACAGTGGCTTGGCGTGGTCACCGAAAAGGATATTTTCCACACCGTCGGACTGCCCGACGCGGCGGTTCGTGAGAGCCTTGATCGCCTGCGCCCGGCGATCAAGAACTCCGGCTACTCCATTCCGCCGACACAGATCACCTCTCCTTCGAAGAATTCCTCGAAGCCACCAAGATTCACTCCGTCGCCGGAGTTCTCGACGCGGGTACCGGACTCGTCACACAGCGCCTTCTCCGCACCCTTAAAGTGGCCCGCACCATCGCAGACCTCGAAGGCGCCGAAAGGCTCGCAGTTTTCCACCTGGCAGAAGCCATCCAATACCGCACTTTGGACCGCAGCTACTGGGCCTGAAGACCAATCAAACATCTTTATGTGATTGACATCACGTAGCGCGGGTAACTCCAATGGTTCCTTGACTTGAGAAACCACCACTTGAAGTTCTCACGTTTCTTAATTCCGATGCGACATATACTACAACTTTAACATTACAAATGAGTTAATTACTGGATCTCCTCAAAAAGCCAGATCCATATCTCAGACCCAATTCTGCAAAAAAGATGTTGACCCAGATTCAGCCCCGTTGTACATTCATGAGTGCCATCCGTAGGGGAAGATTGCCAAGCGCGATCACGCGTTTTTCTGCTTTTTCCGCCTCTAAACTCCGGGCCCGAATTCACCCCAGGTGGCAAGGTGCGTTTGGGGTTCCAGGGCGGCTGAGATTGGTAAGCGCAAAACTCGCGACAGCAATCACTTCTATCCTCGTATCGGGCAAGCTTCCTGTTCCCAAAGAACACTGCTTTGCGGCAAAAGTTTTTTGAACTCCGTGCCCAATTCGTGCGTCTAAAGGGGAGAACAGGCTGTTTGGGGCAGCAGCTCGACTTTATATCTAGCCAATAACTGTATCGCCGGTGCCAGGTAGTACCCGCGGACAGGTTCTGGAAGAAGGAGATTCACTTTATGCGTTCTGATTTGGTTTTTGGTGCACTTTCTCACGTCACCAACCGCTACCAGCTCTGCCAGTTGGCGAGCAAGGCAACCCGGAAGCTGCACAAACCGACCACGCGGCTGCAGGACACAACGAACGAGGTCCTTGTCCGCTTCCACTCCACAAACCCGGGCATCCAGTCGCAAATCTACGCACCCTCGGCTCGGCCGATTGAGACGCGGCGCGCTGCTTAACAACGTCTCCTGTATCATTAGAGGAGTTAAGTATTTAATTGAGGCGGCCTTTCACAAGGCGTAACAGGCCGCCTTCCCATCTGCGCTGAAGCCCCTTCCATTTAAGGTTTTTGCTTTTGCGCAGAACTGCACTCCTGACTGCATCTCTCAAGTCCCGCCTATTGCTCCTGGAGTACTTCCTCTCTCGAATCCCTCACTTATCCTTCCGCAGGTGAACATGACGATCGCCGAACTCAAAGAAAAGAACATCACTGAACTGAGCCGCATTGCGCGCACCCTGGAAATCCCGGGCGCCAGCGGCCTCCGCAAGCAAGACCTGATTTTCAAAATTCTTCAGGCCCAAAGCGAAAAAGAAGGCCACATCTTCGCTGAAGGTGTGCTGGAAATCCTGCCCGATGGCTATGGATTCCTTCGTTCGCCTGACTATAACTATCTGCCCGGCCCCGACGACATCTACGTCTCGCCCTCGCAGATTCGCAAGTTCGACCTCAAGACCGGCGACTCAATCAGCGGCAACGTCCGCCCACCTCACGAAGGCGAAAAATATTTCGCCCTGGTCAAGATCGAGGCCATCAACTTCGAGTCGCCTGAAGAGACGCGCAACAAAATCCTCTTCGACAACCTGACTCCGCTTTATCCGCAGGAGCGCATCAAGCTTGAGACGGTGCGCGAAGCCGTCAGCGGGCGCGTCATGGACCTGCTCACTCCGGTCGGGAAAGGCCAGCGCGGCCTTATCGTCGCGCCGCCGCGTACAGGCAAAACGATGCTGCTGCAATCGCTCGCGAACTCCATCACGGCGAATCAGCCGGAAGTCGTCCTCATCGTCTTGCTCATCGACGAGCGCCCTGAAGAAGTCACCGACATGCAGCGCTCTGTGAAGGGCGAAGTCATCAGTTCCACCTTCGACGAGCCGGCAGCCCGCCACGTGCAAGTCGCCGAAATGGTCATCGAGAAAGCCAAGCGCCTCGTCGAGCACAAGCGCGACGTCGTCATTCTCCTCGACTCCATCACCCGTCTCGCCCGCGCCTACAACACGATCGTTCCTCCCTCGGGCAAAGTCCTCTCGGGCGGCGTCGACTCCAATGCCCTACAGCGGCCGAAGCGCTTCTTCGGCGCGGCCCGCAATATTGAAGAAGGCGGATCCTTGACCATCATTGCCACCGCCCTCGTCGACACCGGCTCCCGCATGGACGAAGTGATCTTCGAAGAGTTCAAGGGCACCGGCAACATGGAAATCATCCTTGATCGCAAGCTCGTCGACAAGCGCGTCTTTCCCGCCATCGACATTCAGCGCTCCGGAACGCGTAAGGAAGAGCTGCTCATCCCCAAGGAAGACCTGCAGCGCATCTGGATCCTCCGCAAGGTTCTCAATCCGCTGTCGCCTGTTGAAGCGATGGAATTGTTGATCAGCCGCCTCGAGAAAGTCCGCAACAACGCCGAGTTCCTCGCCAACATGAACCAGCTGTAAACCACATTCCAGCTCTGGGTCTGGGTGGTACTGGTTTCCGGTAGCTGGCGTCAAAGCCGGGAGGTCCTCCCGGCTTTGGTGTTTTGCAGGGCTCTTTCCGGAACTAGCTACCGCTGTTAAACTAATGAAAGTCGTGGGGCTGTAGCTCAGCTGGGAGAGCGCCTCGTTCGCAACGAGGAGGCCAGCGGTTCGATCCCGCTCAGCTCCACCAATTCCTTCCAACTAGGGTTGAATCCAGTTCAGTGCATATATATCTTGCGTCCCGCGATCGCGCAGCAACAATGGCGAACCGTCCGGTGCAATAGATATCGCTCCGCCGCCAAGCCCAGTCAGCACAAAATCCTTCAAGTCCACGATCTGATCGGCCTTTCCATCTGGCACATGATACCGTTCTACTGAACCTTTGCCTCCGCTATCCTTCAGGTAGATAAACTTCCCGTCGGGTGACCAGTTCAGCCAGCTCAGCGTACCGCTGCCAATCTGCTTCCAGCTCCGCGTCTCGAAATCAAACAGCATCAGCTTGCTCGAATCGCTCGTCATTGCAGCGATGTATCGCCCATCAGGAGACCACCGCGGCGAAAACATCCCTTGCGAACCCGCGAGCGGGGCAACCTTGCCCGTCTGCAGATCCAGGATCTTGATCGCAGGGCTGCTGTTCTGCACAATCGCATCGTTCGCATCTCCTGCAAATGCGATCTGCTTACCATCCGCAGACCACGTCGCGTCCTGCTCATTCTGCTTATCATCCGGAATCAGCTCGTGCGGAGTCCCTCCCGAGGAGGGAATCTCATACATCTTTCCGGGCTTGTTCGGCCCATTCGGAAAGTCGAAGAAGAGAATCGTCTGGCCATCTGGCGACCATCGCGGCAGCACTGGTTTGATCGAACCGAATGTCAGTTGCACGCGATTCGTTCCATCCGCGTTACTCTTCCACAGGTCACCCTGCGGATAGGAAACATAGACAACCTGTTTTCCGTCGCGGCTCGCATCGATCCAATCAGCCGAAATTCCGCCAAGAAAAAGCGAAGGCTTTCCGGTCTTCGCATCGATTTCCGTCAACTCACCACGAAAAGTCATTCCCACAACAAACAGCTTCTTTCCGTCCTTGCTCGGCAACGGCGATTGCAATTGCATCGGGCTCGATGTCAATTGAATGGGCTTCATACTTTGCAGAAAGCGCTTCTCACCCGGAAGTGCCCATATCTGGCCGCCCGATTGGAAAATGAAGTATTGTCCGTTCGCCGTCCACCGGCCGCAACATTCGTTCGTCGTTCCTTGCCACTCCGGTATCAATGGCGTCGGATTCGATCCGTTCACCGGCACCTGCCAGACCGTTCGCTCCCCGACCACTACACTCGTTCCACTCTGCGAAATCTCCTCTGTTTCCACCTGGACGAGCGAGTTATCCGGCGAGAGGCTGATTCCGGACACGAGGTTCTTCATCGTCGCGATCTTGCGTACATCCGTGCCATCTCCTTTGGCCAGATAGACGTCATTATCCTTGCCGAATGCAAGCTGTTTCCCATCTGCCGACCAGGCCGCGATATGTCCAGTGGCATCTCCCAGTCGTCTCGGCGAGTCTCCCAAAACCGGTAAGCTCCACAGTGGACCGGTCGCGGGATATCCCATTCCATCTACCACCAGGAAAGAAGACCCATCCGGCGACAGGTCCACCGGAAACATTCCCGGCCCCGGCAACCTAATTCGCGTCGGCTCGCCACCTGTAACTGGAACCGCCGCCGTGCCCTCTACGCCGGAATCGACTACTGTCAGAAACAACCTCGATCCGTCCGTCCCGACCAGCGACTTCTGTAACCCGTCATGGGTCAATTGGACGTAATTCGCAACCTGCGGGGCCGGCGACGGTCGCAACCACGCATACGCGGCCACTGCAAGAATCACGCCGACAGCACTGGCGATCACCAAGAGAAACTTCGGCGACCAGGCCGGTCGCTTTTCTTCAATCCTGTAATTCGAGGTGTAAACCGATTGCAACGGCCCTGCCGCTGCCTCGAGCGCAAAACCCAGGTCCGATGCCGACTGAAACCGCTGCTCGGGATTCTTTTCGAGACCACGCTGCACAACTCGCTCAAGCCCCGGAGGCGCATTGGGCAAGAGTTGCGAGAGCGGCGTCGGCTCCTCGTTCAGGATCGCGCTCATCGCATCGATCGATGTTGCCTTCTGGAACGCTCGTTGACCCGTCAGCATTTCGTACAGCACCGCGCTGAACGTAAAAATGTCAGATCGGTGATCTGCTGCCTGTCCGCGTACCTGCTCCGGCGACATGTATCCCATCGATCCCATCAGCATGCCTGCAATGGTCTGCACTTCGTGCGCGGACTGCGCCGGTAATACTTCATTTACTTGCGTTAGGCGCGCCAGTCCGAAATCCAGAATCTTGGCGTGGCCATCGTTCGTCAGAAACAGGTTTTCCGGTTTCAGATCGCGATGAACAATACCCTTCTCATGCGCCGCCGCCAACCCCTTCGCAATCTGAACTCCGTAATCGACAACCTTCCGGATCGGAAGCGGGCCGCGCTTCAGGCGATCCCTAAGCGTTTCGCCCTCCAGAAGCTCCGACACGAGGTATGGCGCCCCCAGATGCAGTCCCATCTGATAAACCGCAAGAATGTTTGGATGGTTCAGGGCGGCCGCTGCACGCGCCTCCTGCTCGAAGCGGCGCAACCGGTCGGGATCGGTCGTTGTCAGGCCCGGCAATACCTTGATGGCTACATCGCGATTCAGCCGCGTGTCCCTCGCGCGATACACCTCACCCATGCCCCCCGATCCAATGAGCGAAATGATTTCGTAGTGATCGATCGACTGATGTGGATTGAGTGGCATCTGCGCGATTATATCGCCCCGACGTGTTCGCGATGCTTGAGCGAACCAATCTCACTCGCACAATTCCTTCAAATACAGAGCTTGCAGCCGGTGGTTTAGGCCTTCTCGCTGAGGCCCTTCTATCATTGATCTCGTTTGCATTCTCGCGGTTGTATACTTGAGCCGTTCGGGCGGCATCTACGATCATTGGAATTCGTGGCACCATCCGGTCGACTCGGATATGCATCTAGATCGCGAATGCCCGGCTTCTTCCGCTTTCGCGTGCGAGGTAACGGTTGCCCCAGATCGAGTCTCAGATGGAGTCCGGAACGGCACAGTGCATGCCCCTCTGCGTCGACCTGGATGGAACTTTGGTCAAATCCGATACTCTGATTGACTCTCTGCTCGTCCTGGCCCGCACCCGTCCCTGGCTTCTTCTGGGTTTGCCCGGCAAGGTACTTCGTGGAAAGGCGGCATTCAAAGCATTTGTCACAGAGAATGTTGCCCTCGACGTCGCCCATCTCCCTTACAACCGAAAACTGCTTCAGTATCTGCAGCAGGAAAATGCGCGGGGCCGCGCAATCTATCTCGCTACCGGCGCTGACTCCGAACTCGCGCGCAGAGTTGCGGATCATCTCGGTTTCTTCCATAAAGTTCTTGCCAGCGATGGCACTCACAACCTGACCGGCAGCAGAAAACTCGAGAGCCTCCGGCAACATCTCGGCGCAATCGACTTTGTCTACATCGGCAACGACACGCCGGATCTTCCGGTGATGGCCCACGCCGCCGAATCCATGGTCGCAAACCCAAGTCGACGATTGCGCATGAAAATGCGCGCGCAAGGCATCGTCCCCTCGCGCACATTCGAAGAGCGCAGCCGGCCCTTCAATGCGCTCGTCAAAGCTCTTCGTCCGCATCAGTGGGCAAAGAACCTTCTCGTTCTGCTGCCGCCGCTTCTCGCCCATAGTCACTCAATTCGGCTATTGGCGTCATCGCTGCTGGCCTTGTTCTGCTTCTGCGCCGCCGCCTCGGGCACCTATATCGTCAATGATCTTCTCGACATCGAAGCCGACCGCCGCAGCGCGAAGAAGCGTCTGCGTCCCTTTGCCTCAGGCGATCTGGCGCCTTCCACCGGACTTGTTGCCATCGTTTTGCTGCTCGCCACGGGCTTCGCCGCGGCACAGTTTCTTCCTGCTGCGTTTTCATTCTGGCTGCTCGCCTACGTTGGCTCGACGCTTTCCTATTCCTTCTATCTGAAAAAAATCGCTCTCGTAGATGTCGTCGTCCTTTCCGGCCTCTATACCTTGCGCCTGCTCGCTGGCGGCGCGGCCACCACCACGCCCATCTCTCACTGGCTCGCCGGTTTCGCGATCTTCCTGTTTCTCTCCCTTGCCATCGTAAAGCGGTTTGCCGAACTCGAGAATCTGCGCATGAGTAGCATGCAACTCAAGAATGGACGCGGCTATCTCATGAGCGACCTCGAGCAGATCCGCGCCTTCGGAACAGCCAGCGCTTTCGCGGCGGTCGTCGTTTTCGCCAATTACATCAGCAGTCAGGACATTACGACTCTCTACCACCACCCGCAACGGCTGTGGCTAATCGTTCCATTTATGGTTCTGTGGTTATGCCGCGTATGGCTGCTGGCCTCGCGCGGAGAGCTCGACGAGGATCCGGTCGCGTTCGCTCTCACTGATCCCGCGAGCCTGGTAATGGGCGTGGCTGTCGCGATCATCGTACTGTTGGCAATCTGATTCCAGGTGCGTGTGCGTTTAGAGAGCCATGCCGCGGTTTGCTCGATCATAACTTTGGAGCCGTTGCGATCAATTTGCTCGCGGAGAGCGCGGGCATTGTGAGAGGCGCTGAATTCTTCGATTCGGCAACGAGGACGAAGATGAGTTCGACGGACTACCAGGAGCCAGGGTTCGAGTCTGACTGGCGTCGACTGCGGGTGTTGGTGTTGTGGGCGGGGTAGTGATGTGGCTTTGGAACCGGGATGAAGGAGCGTCCAGCGAAGTCTGGATCGTTGGTGATGTAGCTGAAGACTTCCGTGGAATCGAATCAGGCGCAAAGCCAACGGTGTTCAACCGCGTAGTTCGACAGGCATGTAGGTGACCCGCTCGGCGGATCCGAAAGACGCTTTAAGGCCAAGGTGACTGGGACGGGAGCCGAGCGGTGATCGTAGGAATCATGCGCAGAAACGCTGCGCGGGATTCCGGAAGACGCGCGAGGCGAGGGTTGCGCCGAGGCCATCGACGTTGACGCGGGATGTGGGAATCCAGCAGGCGAAAAGCCCCAGGACGGATTGCGAAAGGCGAGAGCCTTTCCGTCTGCCATGAAGCATGGCTCCAATAGGATGAGTTCTTTGGCGAAAGGCTTTATCAACAAATTCCAAGCTGCTGGGTTCAAAATGATCTGCTCGCTTTAGGCAGAATGAGGGTTACCAGTCTCCGGCGCGCGCACTTCTTGCCCCTACACGCCGAAGCGTCGATGGCCGCGCTCAAGCACTACTATCGCGATCTCGGGGATACGATGTGGGCCTACGGACTACGCGATGCCTTCAATCCAACCGATCACTGGATCTCACCCATCTACATGGGACTGAATCAGGCTCCTATCGTCGTGATGATCGAGAACTACCGCACAGGACTCGTCTGGAAAAACTTCCCGTCTGACCCCGAAATCGCCAGGATACTGCAAGACATCGACGCCGCCACTGAAGCACCGTCTCATCCGTGAGCGAAGTGCAAGCTCTTTGGCGGTTCAATCAAGTTCCGCGTCATAGAATCGATTAGGGCCTCGCTAGAGATTGGGAGACAACGGATGCAGGATTTTCGGCGTGAATTTCTAAAGATGGCCGGACTCACCGTCGCCGGTGGCGCAGCAACGATTCTCAATCGTGCGCGCGCAACAGCACAGACGCGTGCAGAGTCCGCGCAAACATATCCAAAATCTGTCTATTTCGATGTGCGAGCCTACGGTGCAAAGGGCGACGGCATCGCGATCGATACACCTGCCATCAACGCCTCCATCGAGGCGGCCGCGAATACGGGCGGCGGTACCGTCATCTTCCCCGCCGGCGTTTACGCCTGTTACTCCATCCATCTCAAAAGCAATGTCGCACTCTTCCTTGAGCAGGGCGCCACAATCCTCGCCGCTCCGACTCCCTACGACGGCCTCGCCACTGGCGGCTACGATGCTGCCGAACCGCAAGGCGCATGGGAGCCCTACCAGGACTACGGACACAATCACTGGCACAACAGCCTTATCTGGGGCGAGAACATCCACGACTTCGGCATCTTCGGCTCCGGCCTGATCTGGGGGAAAGGCCTAAGCCGTGGACACGACGAAAAGGCTCTGCCCAATACCTCCGCACCCGGCGTAGGTAACAAGGCCATTGCTCTCAAGAACTGCCGCAACGTCATTCTCGCCGATTTCTCCATCCTTCAAGGTGGATGGTTCGGCATCCTTGCCACGGGCGTCGACAACTTCACCATCGACAACCTCAAGATCGATACCAACCGCGACGGAATCGATATCGACTGCTGCCGCAACGTCCGCGTCTCCAATTGCACCGTGAACTCCCCGTGGGACGACGCCATCTGCCCCAAGAGCTCCTACGCCCTCGGTTACGCGCGCACGACAGAAAATGTCACTATCTCCAACTGCTACGTAACCGGCGTCTACGAACTCGGCTCCGTCCTCGACGGCACATGGAAGCGCATGAAGATGCCCCAGGGCCGCGTCGGCACTGGCCGCATCAAGATGGGCACTGAATCCAACGGCGGCTTCAAAAACATCACCATCTCCAACTGCGTCTTTGAAAGCTGTCAGGGTTTCGCTCTTGAGTCCGTCGACGGCGCGATCGTTGAGGACATCACTTTCACCGGCGTCACCATGCGAAACGTCCGCGCGCCTTTCTTTCTGCGTCTCGGTGCGCGGCTCCGCGGACCCAAGCCTCAAACCGTCGTCGGCTCCATGAAGCGAATCCTCATCAGCAATCTTGTCAGTTCAGGCGCCGCTCAACTCCCCTCGATCATCGCAGGCATTGCCGGTCACCCCATCGAAGACCTCAAAATCAGCGACGTTTATCTGCAGCAGGCCGGCGGCGCAACCGATGCGATCGCCGCAATCGAGCCAGCAGAGAATAACGACAAATACCCCGAGCCGACGATGTTCGGCGATCTTCCCGCCACCGGCATGTTCATCCGGCACGCCAAAAACATCGAACTCAGCAACATCGACATTGCAACGGAATCCACCGACGCCCGTCCAGCCTTCCATCTTGACGACGTCGATACAGCTGACTTCTTCCGCCTCAAGTTCCCACAGCGCGCGCAATCCAACCAGATCCGCCTGAAAAACGTCAGCGACTTCCGCCTCTTCGGCTGCCACCACTACACCGACCGAAAAGAAGGCCACGTTGACGATCAAACGATCTAGCTCGGCTTTTCCACATCCGGCTCGGTCCAAAGCAGATCGCCTGCGGCAGCGTAACAGCCACCACAATCGCCATCAGCACAAATCTGGCAGTTCACCCCGACCGCATCGGCCCGTTCCTGCCGGCTGATCCCCCGCTCCGTGCGCAGCACCGCGGCGCGGTTAAACAGTCCGTTTTCGCCCGGCTCTCTATGACCAATCTCGTTCATCGTGGAAATATATTGTTGCTTATACATAATGATCTGTCGAATTTCACAATATCGAACGCCCCAGTCTGCCCAGCGAAACTAAAATCGTTCCCGAGGGTAATTCCATGAAGCGCAGAGACTTCCTCATTGGCACGGCCACTGTCGCAGCATCCTGTTGCTGCTCGGCAAAAGGAGTTTCCAACCCCGAAGTCTCCGCCGATTTAGTCCTTCGCGACGACCCCTCCGCCCCCATCATCCCGCACAATTTCACGGGCCTCAGCTATGAACTGGCGCAACTGACCGATCCAACCTTCTTCTCGCCCGCCAATCCCGATCTTGTCGCATACTTCCGCCTCCTCAGCCCCAACGGAGTCCTCCGCCTCGGAGGCAACACCAGCGAGTTCTGCTGGTTCAAGGCCAGCGCATCCACCTCCGCACCAAAACTCCACGTCCCTCCCGGCAACCTCGACGCCAACTGGATGCCGCACCAGCTCTTTGAAATCTACCCCGAGGCCATCGATGCTCTCGCCGAGTTTCTGCACGCGACAGGATGGCGACTGATCTACGGCCTCAACCTCGGCAACAGTACGCCGCAACGAGCCGCCGACGAAGCCGCCTATGTCGCCGGAAAAATCGGCGAACAACTTGAGTTCTTTCAAATCGGCAACGAACCTGACCTCTATCGCAAGGCCAGCAACGGCACGCGACCGCCTCACTGGGATTTCCCCGACTACATCAAGGAGTGGTCTGCCTTCGCTAACGCAATCGCCGCCAAGGTTCCCGCCGCTCAATTCGGAGCTCCAGATGTAGCCGCCTCGTCCGACTGGATCACGCGGTTCAGTGCCGAGGTCCCCGCGGAGTCCGCTTCGCGCGTCGTCGCCCTTACCGGGCACTACTATGCCGAAGGTCCGCCTGACGACTCTCACGTCACCATCGGGCGCCTTCTCGCGGGCAATCCTCGCATTGCCGCCGAGACAAAACAGATCATGGCTGCCGCTCGTTCCACCCAGCGCGTCTATCGCATGACCGAAGGCAACTCCTGCTATCGCGGAGGAAAGCCCGGCATGAGCGACGCCTTTGCTGCCGCGCTCTGGGGTGGGGACTATATGCTCGAACTCGCCAGCCTCGGGTGTTCCGGCGTCAATCTCCATGGCGGTCGCAGCGCATTCCTCACGGCCGGTCTTGGAGGCCACACACCTGGCATGAAGGTCGCTACCACTCCCCAGTCCGTACGAAGCGGCTTCTATACTCCCATCCAGAGCGAACCAGGTCACGAAGTGAAAGCCATGCCAATCTTCTACGGCATGATGCTCGCGAACCAGTTCTCCGGCTGCAGAATGCTTCGCGCCGATTGCGACTTGCACGGCGCCAACGCGACCGTCTACGCAGCTCGCGACCATCGCGTGACGCGAGTCGCCCTCTTCAATAAGGATGATCACGCATTAATCGATCTCGCCATTCATAGCTTGGCGAATGCAACCTCTGCAACTGTCTGGAGAATGCAGGCGCCTGCAATCGATGCCACGCACGATGTGATGCTAGCCGGCGCGCCGATTCTTCCTCATGCACAATGGAACCAGGGCGCAGTAGAACCCGTCAAAATAACGAAAGGCATCGCCCACCTGCGCGTGCCCAAATCCAGCGCCGCACTTCTGATCCTGAAGTGAGAAAGGCGTACAAGAACTTTACGCTTCGAAATCCAGTTCCACCGGGTCGATGAGAGGGACCAGCCACTCGAGCAACGCGATGTGCGCCGGGTGAATAGCATAGGCGTCGCAGGCCGCACGATCCGTAAAACGCATCAGTCCCGCAAACGTGTAACCCTGACCGCGACGTGAGAGGTTTTCGCCCACGGCAACATCCATCAACCCTGGAATCTTCCCCTGAAATGCGCGGATTTCGCGAGCCGCACGCTCTTTATCGGCGCTCGCCGCACGTTCTTTCCACTGAAATCCAAAGATATGAATGAACACGATCAAGTCCTCAAAGGCTGTTCACCGTCCACTTGCCCTTCAGCTTGCCATCGCAAACGCCCGCCCGCTCTCCAGCAGCTCTCGCCACCGACTTCCTTCGAGCATCGATTCGGTATAAATCCGCATCAGCGGCTCCGTCCCGCTCGCCCGGAGCAGAATCCACGTCTCCGCGGCATTCGGCTTGGTCTTCGCCTCCGGATTGTCGAGATAGAACTTCACGCCGTCCAGCGTCTCCTGGCGCAGAATCGGCATCCCCGCCATCGACTCGGATCGCCCACCTTCAGCGCCCGCGCCCGCGCAATCGCCGCGTTCTTCAGGTCATCGGGAATATGCAGATCGATGCGCCCGTACTGGTGCTCGCCATACTCAGCCTGCAGATCGGCAACCAGCTGCCCCAGCGTCTTGCCTTTCTTCGGCCATCACGTTGGCCAGCAGCAGCGCATTCAGCAGGCCGTCGCGCTCCGGCAGATGGCGCTGAAATCCGATGCCGCCCGACTCCTCGCCGCCCATCACGATCTCGCGCTCCAGCATGTAGTCGCACACAAACTTGAATCCGATGCCGTGCTCGATCAGTTCGCGCCCATACTTCTTCGCAATGCGGTCCAGCATCTTCGTCGTGTTGAACGCCCGCGTCACCGCTCCCGGCCAGCCCTTGCGCCGCAGCACCCAGCTCAGCAGCACCGAAAAAATCTTGTGCGGATCGACAAAGTTTCCATGCTCATCCGTCGCGCCAATGCGGTCCGCATCGCCGTCCGTACACAAGCCCCGCCTGGCACTTGTGCGCCACCGCCGCCTCGCCCAGCGCGCGAATATGCGGCTCAATCGGCTCCGGATTGATCCCCGGAAACAGCGGATCGGCATTCCCGCGAATCTGCACATGATCGACGCCGATCCGCGTGAAAATATCCGACAGAATCGTCCGCCCCGCCCCATACATCGAGTCGATGGCAAACTTCATCCCCGACTTCGCAATCAGGTCCAGATCCGCAAAGCTCTCGATCGCCTTCAAATAGGGCGGCAGAAAATCGACCTCTTCGATCGCCGCCGGTTCTTGGCCTGCGCCACCGGCTTGCCGAGATAGCCCTCAATCGCCGCAATGATCGACGGCTTGCCCGACCCGCCGTACCACGCCTTGTACTTCACGCCGTTCCACTGCGCCGGATTGTGCGACGAAGTAATCATGATGCCGCCGGCCGCGCCCCGCCCGCGCACGCCAAAGCTCAGCGCCGGCGTGGGCGTAATGTCATTGGCCAGCATCACGGGAATTCCGGTCGCCGCGACAACCTCCGCGCAAGCCCGCGCAAACGCCTTCGACCCAAACCGCGTGTCGTAGCCGATGCAAAGACCCTTCGCCGGATCTTCCTGCGCATGAATGTAAGCAGCAATCGGCCGCCGCCGCCGTGCGCACATTGGCAAACGTAAAGTCGTCGGCGATAACGCCGCGCCAGCCGTCCGTTCCAAACTTGATTTGTGGATGAGGCATATAAAACTTGCTCTTCCTCAGATAAATGTATTTAGATGCCGGAGCCACTGCCCGCTCTAAACAGGGATGGAGGACATGAGGGCACGCACGAAAAATGTGTGATGCGCCTAAATCAGCTCATCCCGCCCCGAAAGCCCCAGTTCCTTCACCACCTTGCCCACATCCTGAGAGTGGTCGCGGTGCACAATCAGAAGCGCATCGTCAGTATCCACAATGACAAGGTTTTCAACGCCGACCAGCGCGACAAACTTCTTGGGGCTGTAGATGTAGTTGTTGCCCGCCTCAATGGTCAAGTGCCCATCGGACTCGGCAACATTGCCGTCGCCATCACCGCGCAGCCGCGTCTCCATCTGGTACTCGTAAAGAGAAGCCCACGACCCCAGATCGTTCCACGCAAACTCCGCCGGAACGCAGTACAGACGCGCAGCATGCTCGCCCTTCGCCGACCGCGGTTCCAGGACCGCATAATCCACTGAGATGTTCTCACACTTTGGATAAAGGTCGCGAAACACCTTGTCAAACTCCGGCGTGCCAAAGCAAGACGCAATTTTCTCAAGCAGCGGAGCCATCTCCGGTAAATGCTCGCGAACTGCATTCGCCAGCGTCTTCGCCGACCACAAAAACATCCCCGAGTTCCAGTAGTAGTTCCCTGAGGCCACAAACTCCTGCGCGCGCTGCAGGTTCGGCTTCTCTGTAAAACGGCGAACCCGCAGCTCGCCGCCATCAGACGCCTCTTCGCCCGTCTCGATATAGCCGTAGCCCGTCTCCGGACGCGTCGGCTCAATCCCCAGCACAACGATATTGTCGCCCGACGTCGCCAGCCCGATCCCCTTCTGCAGCGCCTTCAAGAAGCGCGGCTCGTCCGAGATCACGTGATCCGACGGAAAAACCCCCAGCACTGCCGCAGGATTCTCCCGCTCGATCAGGAATGCCGCCAACCCGCACGCCGGCGCCGTGTTCCGCGCCACAGGCTCTTCGATAATCTGGTTGCGCGGAACTCCCGTAAGCTGCTCGGCTATCTCCTGCGCCAGATATTCATTCGTGATAACCCACGTCTTCTCAGGTGCGGCCAGCGGCTTTAGCCGCTCCACCGTCTGCTGGATCATTGAACGCTCGCCATCGAGTGCCAGCACCTGCTTGGCCCGTGCACGGCGCGAGCGGGGCCAGAATCGGGTTCCGCTGCCACCGGCGAGTATAACTGGACGAAAATCAATAGACTTCGGCATGGAAAACACATCCTACTCGACAGAAGCTAGGTTTGCACAGTGATGGTCGATACTTTCTAGGTGTATGGAGCGGGGATGCGCCACGCTCAACCGCTTAGAAAAAGGTTAGCATCTTCCGCCGTCGACATTTCTCACCAGGCGAACCGGTCAAACCATCATCCGAACCTTGGTTCTGGCTAGTTTCGCTTAGACTGCCGGCAACCGACAACTTCGGGTAAGCTAACTCCATGTTCCGCGCCGGCCAAAGCTCCATCCACCTCTTCCGCGTCAAAGGAATCGATGTCGATCTGCACTGGTCATGGTTCCTTGTCGCTCTCTTCGAGATTCAGGCTCGAAAAGGCAGCTACAGCTCCGTCATGTGGAATGTCTTTGAATACCTAGCGCTCTTCCTAATCGTCCTTTTGCACGAGTTCGGTCATGCGCTAGCCTGCCGTTCCGTTGGCGGAACTGCGGATCACATTATGCTCTGGCCACTCGGCGGCGTCGCCTACGTCAATCCCCCCCAACGCCCGGGTGCAACCCTGTGGAGCATCGCAGCCGGCCCGCTCGTCAATGTCGCGCTTGCCTTTCCTCTGGCCCTCGCCTGGAAGGCAGTCGATGAGCTCGACTGGCGCGCATCGAATCCCGATGCGTACCAGTTGATGTATGCGATCCTCTTCACGAACATCGTTCTTCTCGTTTTCAACATCCTTCCCATCTACCCCCTCGATGGCGGCCAGATCCTCCGCTCCCTGCTCTGGTTTCCTCTCGGCCGCGCACGCAGCTTGTTGGTGGCTTCATTTTTGGGTTTCTTTGGAGTCGCCGGGCTTGTCGCGCTCGCATATCTGGAAAAGTCCATCTGGACCGGCCTCATCGCCGCTTACGCCGGCATGAATTGCTGGAACGGCTTCAAAACCGCCCGCGTCCTGCGCAAGCTTGAAAGGATCCCCCGCCGCCAAGGATTCGCATGCCCCAGCTGCCGAACCTCGCCCCCCATCGGCCCGTTCTGGCGCTGCAACAAGTGTGCAGCCCAGTTCGATACCTTCGAGACCGCAGGCGTCTGCCCGCAATGTTCGGCCCGCTTCGACAAAACGACCTGCCTCGACTGCCGTCAATCCAACGCGATCGCCGATTGGCAGCCGGGCCACGTCGCCGGGGTTGGCATCATCAGCAGCGAAATCTCCGCAAACTAGCGCCGAATCACTTTCAACCGATGTGTCATTCTGCGCACGGGACCCAAATGCAGTTCAGTTTGGGGTGGTAAGCGAAAAACCTGCGTCTTTGGCTATTTCGTACCGTTCATGATGAAGCCTTATGACGTCACGAGCGGGAAACCGCAAACCATCCAGTCTCCAGAAAAAGAGAAGGCCCGGTAGTCCCGGGCCTCCTCGCCTGCATTTTGTTTCACCCTACCCCAGTTTCCCCAGAAACTCACCCATCCGCTTCGTTCCCTCGTCGATATTTTGCTTGGTCACCGGGTACGAAATCCGAATGTGCTCGCTCGTCCCGAACGCCTCACCCGGCACCGTCACCACGTACGCCTCGTGCAACAGCCGCGTCGCCAGATCCGTCGCCGACTTGATGCCGCCCTTCCCGATAAACGCTCCGATATTCGGATACACATAGAACGCACCCTCCGGCTTGGTGCAGGTTACGCCAGGAATCTCAGCCAGCTTGGCCAGCATGTGGTCCCGCAGCTCGATAAACTCCGCGCGAAACTGCGACACGCACTCCTGCGATCCCGCCAGCGCCGCAATCGCCGCCTTCTGCACCATGCTCGCTGCATTCGAGGTCGATTGCGACTGAAGCTTGCTCAGGTTCGCCGCTACCGACTTTGCCGCCAGCGCATATCCCGCGCGCCACCCCGTCATTGAGTAAGTCTTCGACAGCGAGCCGAGAATGACGACGTGTTCCTTCGCCCACGTGTAAGAGCCCCCCGAAACCGGCTTGCCTGCATAGTTGAGATACACATAGCACTCGTCCAGCAGGAGGTAAATCCCGCGCTCATGCGCCAGGTGAACAATCCGCTCCAGGTCCTCCGCCGACACTACCGACCCCGCCGGATTCGAGGGCGAATTCAGAATGATCGCCTTCGTCCGCGGCGTAACAGCCTTCTCAATCGCATCCGCCGTGATGCGGAAATTCTCTTGCTCGCTGGTCTCTAGGAACACGACCTTGCCGCCCGCGTACTGGATGATGTCTTTGAAGCTCACCCAGTAGGGGACCGGCAGAATCACTTCATCGCCGTGATCCACCAGCACCTGGATGGTGTTGAACAGCGCCAGCTTTCCGCCGGTCGTAAACACCGCTTCGTCGATCGCATAATCCGACCCGAAATCGCAAGCATGCCGCTCCACGATCGCCTTCCGCACATCCGGGATACCCGGCACCACGGTATAGCGCGTGAAATTAGCCTCAATCGCAGCAATTGCCGCGTCCTTAATGTGTCGCGGAGTGGCAAAATGCGGCTCTCCGGCGCCAAAATCCACCAGGTTCGCGCCTTGTGCGCGCAGCTTCGCAGCCTCGGCGGCCACCGCCATAGTTGCAGAAACCTCAATCCGGCCAATACGGTCAGCAAATACTTTCGCAGGAGCAGCAACGGTCATAATGCTTCTATCTTTACAGATTTTGCCCTGAGCGCAAAACCGATTGCATCGAATTCGATCGGAATCAGGGTTTGGCAGCTTGCTGCTTCTCTGCTTCTGCAATCAACTTCTTAAACATGTCGACTGCTGGAACACCCGGCGAAGACAGCCCATCCTTGTTGCTATACCGCCAAACTGGCGGGGCATCGAGCGCATAGTCGCGTTTGCCGCGATACACCGCAAACATATCCTCCGACGACCCCGTCTCGATCTGCGGATGGGGATCCATCGGTTGGGGATTCGTCGGATCGCCGGCTTGCGGCGCTGTTCCCCTGCGTCCTCCCATCCCGACTCCGGAATCCGTAGGATCGAAGATCACAGGCCGATTGTTGTTGGGAACGCCGCCGATCGTTGGCTGAACCATTTTCTTGTTTCCCTTGCGAACTGAAATGATCAGATCGGCTGAGGAGACGTCGCTCGCGATGCTGAAACGGCCCCACTTCATCAGCGCGTTCTCCACGTCCTGCTGGGCGATCCGGTTGGAATTGGGGGCATCCATCGACATTCCAGCATTGGGATCGATCACCACCAGCACGGTCCGTGCCTCGAGAACATCCGACGGCAGTATGACCTTCTTCTTGTCCTTCCCCGCTGCAACCAGGCAGGACATCAGTAATAGAAAAAATGCAGCACACCTCTGATACGGCATAAAGCGCCTCCCCCGATGGAAGCCAGTCTAGTTCATTAACGACCTTCCGCGGCATAGATGCCCGAATCACAATCGGGAATCTGAGAAACTCTGGAATGGCTCCGGAGCAGGATCTGATCACCCCTTCGGGCCGATCGCTCTCAGTTGCATCATCAATCCGAATGTGTCCATGATGATGCGCGTTTCTTTGATCCGCCCTTCCTCGAGCCGATCGATGACCATTCCCCACACCTTCACTGGCAGCCCCGTCGCCGGCACACCAAGAAATTCGTTGCGATGTGTGCCCGTCCACTCAAACCGGGTCAGCACTTTGTCGCACTCGGCAATTTGCTCCTCAACGCCGAAATACAAATCAGGAAACGCGTTCCGCATTCCGCGCAGAACATCCTGCAAGCCAGCCAATCCCGGACCCTGCCCAGGAAACGGAACCTGCTCCACCACATCTTCCCAGACAAATTTCGCTGCTTCGTCAATCCGCCCCTGATTGATAATGTCTTCGATAAAGCGTCTGACGATACCGCTGTTGTCTCGTGACACGTTTGCGTCTCCCCAGCATAGCCCGCGCACAATCTTCGAGCCTTTGTCGCTTGTTCCTTTGTCCCTGCTTCCCTGCTTTACTCGGGGTCCCTCTTTGTCAGTTCCACAAGCCTCTTCATTAACCCGAACGCCGCCGACAAAATCGGTCCGCCCATCGCGTCCTGATTCAGTGCCTCCACCGGCCCCTGTCCCAGATGGATTCCACTCGGCGTCAGCAGGTTGATGCGCGCCGTGCCGTTCTTCGGCTCCGGGGGTCTCGCTTGCTTCCATGGCCCGATCGCCTGCGCAACCAGCGTACCGGCCTGAAGCAATTCGTTAATCAATCCATCCAGCGAATCATCCCGCCTTTCCCACAGCACTCCAGCCCCGCTGTAATTGAAATAGCGCGCGCGGTGGTCCCGATATGCTGCTACGAGGTCGAGGCCTTTCGGCATACCGATCTCCACCACCACACCCAGCACTTCTTTTTCCCGTCCTTGCGGAGGCTTGTCGCCCAATTCCCGGAGCGTATGACATGCCTGCAGAAAGACTCGCGTCTCCAGATCTGGCATCTTCAGGATCCCGCGAATCGCTTCCCTTGCGCCCTGTTCGTCTCCCGTATCTTTCAAATCCCGCCCTCGTTGGAACGAGGCCCAAGGCTCCGTTAAAGCCACTTTCGGATGCGCCCGTACAAGCTCGGCCAGTGGCACATCTCCGAAAAGCGTGTTCCGGATCTCGCGATTGATCGAAGAAGGATTGAGTGCGACAAAGTCCGACAAACTGAACCTCCTGCGCCCGAAAACGCAGCAAAAAGATTCAGCCTGCGCTGCTGATGCGGCTGCGCAGGCGCTTGAGAACGTTGGGGGGAACCAGCCCGGCAACCTCGCCGCCGAAACTGAAAACTTCCTTCAGCATGCGCGAACTGACAAACGAATAACGCCCAGCCGGCTGCAGAAAAACAGTCTCGATCTCCGGTGCCAGACGCCGGTTCATCAGGGCCATTTGAAATTCATGTTCGTAATCGGAGATCGCACGAATGCCCCTCAACACCGCCGTAGCGCCAAGCTGCCGTGCAAAATCTACCATCAGCCCGTCAAACGTAGCCACGCTCACGTTGCCCAGCGCCGCCGTCGACTCGCGAAGCATCTCTACGCGTTCCTCAACGGTGAATAACGGGTTCTTGATCGGGTTCTTTAGAATGGCGACCGTCAAATGCTCAAACAGTTTTGAACCGCGCTGGATCAGATCGATGTGCCCGTTTGTCGGAGGATCGAACGTTCCGGGATAAAGGGCTTTCACGCTCATCGAGTCTGCTCGGTTTGATTCTACGGCATTTCCAGCTCGACAAACCGGCGAGGGGGTTGCAAGCCGGATGCGCTCACTTGCTGTACGCAAGCTCTTCGTTGCTCGGCTGCGCCGTGCGCGACGACAAATAAAGCGAGACAACCGTGATGTCGTCCGTCTGACCGAAATGCTGCGCCGTCTGCGCAATGTACCGCGCCGACTCGTTGCTCACCTGCTGCGTCCGCTCGAAGCCGAACAGCTCGCCCTCCCCGTTTGTCGCTTCCACCACTCCATCGGAAAGAAACACGAGCCGGTCACCGCGATTCAGATGAAATGTCGCCTGCTCGTACTCCACGTCCGCGACCACGCCCAGCGGCAGGCTGCCCGCCAGCGCAATCTCCCGCCCGTCGCGATAAGGGTTCAGATGTCCCGCGTTGGCGATCGTTGTAGTCCCGTCGGGATAGACACGCGCGCAAAGACAGGTGGCAAAACACGGCGCGCAATCCAGCTCTTTCACGGCCGTTCCCGGCGATGCAACGGCCCCAATCAGAACGTGATTCAGGTGGTTCAGTACTGTCGCCGGATCGTGCGACAGCTCGTTCCTCAGCGCGCCGACCAGCGTGCTCGAGTTCATCGCGGCCTGCAGACCCTTCCCGCTCACATCGCCCACCACGATCAGCAGCGAGTCATCTTTGAGCGGAAGCACCTGGAAAAAATCTCCGCCCACCCCATTCACCGGCAGATACGCGCTTTCCAGCATGAAGTTGCGATTCGATGGCAACTGCGTTGGAATCAGCAGCGCCTGCACGCTGCGTGCCGCTGAAATCTCCGCCGCCGAACGCTGCTCCTCCTGGCTAATCCGCACAAAGCGGTACAAGATTACTGCGATCAGGCTCCCCAGAAACACCGTGTAGGCCGCCGCGCTGGTCCTGAATTCAATCGGTCCCACAAAGAAAAAGTGGGACGCAAACCGATCGGAAAGCCAGTGCCTGCTCGCCGCAAAATCCAAGACCGTATCTGCCGAATCCGCCGTTGCCGCCAGAAAAAATGGCAGCAGCATCACGCCCGCTTCCGTACGTCCGCGCCGCCATGCACGGAACAGCAACACCGTCACCACGCCGCAGAACAGAACCTCCGCCGCCACTGAGAGAACCTGGTAGGCCGAGGTCAGGTGAATCAACATCACGAAGGGAAGAAGCAGGAAGCCGATCTGGACTCCCCGCACGAACCTACGCGATTCTGTCCCGGTGAAGTAGAGTATGAACTCCAGCGTAATGGCCATGAAGATGCGGCCATTAAACGCCGTAAAGATTTGGTAGAACGTAGACGAAACGACAGCGAGCCCGAACGCCGCCGTTGCCCCTGCCTCCAGCCCAACCGCAAGGCACAACAGCGAAAGCCACAGGTACTCAGGATGATGACGTTGCGCCAAGTAGAGAAATCCGCCAAGAATCGCGACACACAAGAACAGAAATGTGACGATCAGCGGCGAAATCACGCTCTCATTCCACTGTCGCCCGATCGCCATCTCATGGCGCTCGGCGATGTCGCTGGCGTTGCCCATCTCAACCCGGCGCAGCAGGCCGCGGCCGATCGTTGTCCCGGGCCCCGCCCACGTTCGAATCGCAATCACTGTAGGCCCGTTTGCCAAAGGATTCAGTTGCGCTACAAATGGCGGTGACTGATACTCTGCCGGCGACTCCGTCATCCCCTTCGTATGGCCTGCTTCCACGCCATTGACAAACACATCGAGCTGGCCAACCGAATTGCTTGAAATCAGCAGCGACAACGGATGCCCCGCAACACGGTCAAACTGCGCAAGCCGCCCCGGCTGAAGCTTCAGCCGATACCAGGCATATCCGGAATAAGTATCAACGCCCTGCTCCACAAGCGCGGAGCTCAGGCTCACCGTCGGCCAAGTGGAATCGTCAAATGCCGGATCGGCCCACCGCGGATCGTCTCCGGTTTGGAATCGCCATTGCCCATCGAGAATCGTGATCCCACGAATCCCGGCGGTATCTGCGTTTACGGCACCGTTCGCCGGTGGGGATGAAGGCTGCGCCCATACCGGTAACGCGCAGAAGGAGACGGCCGCCAACCAGCAGAGAACCGCTCGCGGAAAAGTCTGTCTCGCCGCTGGTTGAATTCTTTGCATGCCTCACAAGAATTAGAGCATGAGCGGAACTGCGTTCTCACGCCGATCCCACCTGTGGAACCTGCCCCGCATCCACCTCTGGATCACCTACGCGCTAGAAGGCCACGCGGTTCCTATCCTCGACGCGCGCGAACCGCTTCTTTGGCCTCGGCTGGGCCAGCGGCCGGAACCTCAGGCACCTCAGCCTTGGGCGCGCCGATGTTCAGCGCTTTACGCACCTCGGTGTCCATCCTGGCGAAGATATCCTTGTTTTCCTTCAGGAAGTTGCGCGTATTCTCGCGTCCCTGCCCGATGCGTTCGCCGGAATAGCTATACCACGCACCCGACTTCTCCACGATGTTATTTGCCACCGCCAGGTCAAGTACGTCGCCTTCGCGGCTGATGCCTTCTCCATAGAGAATGTCAAACTCAGCCTCACGGAACGGCGCGGCAACCTTGTTCTTCACAATCTTCACTTTGGTCCGATTGCCCGTCACCACGTCGCCTTCCTTAATGGCGGCAATGCGGCGGATATCCACACGCACCGACGAGTAAAACTTCAGGGCGCGTCCGCCCGTCGTCGTCTCCGGGTTGCCGAACATAACGCCGATCTTCTCGCGGATCTGGTTGATAAAAATCAAGGACGTACGCGATTTTGAGACCGTCCCCGTCAATTTCCTGAGCGCTTGCGACATTAGCCGCGCCTGCAGGCCCATGTGCGAATCGCCCATTTCGCCGTCGAGTTCCGCCTTCGGCACCAGCGCGGCCACCGAATCCACCACCAGCACATCGATCGCACCCGAACGCACCAGCGCTTCCGTGATTTCGAGGGCCTGCTCGCCAGAATCCGGCTGTGAAACCAGCAGGTTGTCCACGTCAACGCCTAGCTTCTTCGCATACATCGGGTCCAGCGCGTGTTCGGCGTCAACGAACGCGGCCAAACCGCCGTGCTTCTGGGCCTCTGCGATGATCTGCAGCGTGATCGTCGTCTTGCCCGATGATTCTGGCCCGAAAATCTCGATTACCCTTCCGCGCGGCACGCCGCCTACACCGAGCGCTGCGTCAAAGCTGATCGATCCTGTCGAGATCACTGCGATCGGAACCAGTGCCTCCCGCGATCCAAGGCGGACAATGGACCCTTTTCCAAACTGCTTTTCGATCTGCGAAAGGGCTAATTCGACAGCTTTTGCGCGCTCGTCGGCAATAGGCATAGATACTTCTCCTCTAGAAATGCTCGCTTGGCGCGGCTTGGTTGGAACGCTGAAAACACGCGGCGGCTATTGGTATTTCGAAGGGATTGTAGCAGGAGGGAACACTCAATAGATACATAAAAAGCGAATAAAAGGTGAAGATTTTGATACGCTGTGCCAGCCGTCACGATGCTGCTTTTTTCAAGAACAGATGTGTCAAATCGTGTACGCTCCGATACGCGTCTCCCGCTGAGTCAGGGCATCGCACGTCCGGTCCAGGGCCTCATAGGCGGCGTCGTTTTCTTTGCGAAAAGTTCGAAACGCCTCTTCGCTTACCCACCGATCGATGGTCAGATACGAACCGGCGATATAGACATCGCGCAGCAACTCGGTCCCGCGATAATCCGCTGAACTGCGAAACAGCTGCGCCCAGTTCCCCTCTGGCCCGTATGCGGCCTCAAAAGCGGGTACCTTTTCCTCGGCAATCTCAAACTGCCACACGACCACGAACATGCGCCCTCGGCTTCTTGTTCCATGGTAGCGCATGCGATTTAGCGGTTTCGGGTCTCGACTTTACGGATCGACACAATCTCGACAATACCCGGCAAGATCTTGGTCTTCTAGTCGAGGCAAAACCTCGGCAACGTCTTACCGCATCTAACTTGGTCTAAGGTCATAAACAGCGGCCGCGAAATGAGGACTATGCCGATATTGACAAAGCCGTGTAAGGGAAAGCTCAGCGAAGAGACGCGGCAATTGCTCCGCACGAGCCAGACAAGAGCGGATTGGGGAATGTATCCATGTGAGATCTGCGGTCAGAGCGTCGGGGTTACGCCGTTAAACGGTGATTGGATTGCCGACAGACATTGGCCTTCCGTCGTCTACACTCCGCGCAGAATCAGCGTTGGCCGCTATCTTCCCAAGATCATGATGCCGGCGAAGCTTCGCATGCCTCCTCACTGAAAGTAAAGAAAGCTCATGGCAAACCTGCCCGTTGAAGTTCAGACCCGCACGACAAATGATGCTTTCGGAAAGTTTGCCGCTTCTGCCTCAGGATGGCTTGGATCGAAGTGGGCGTTTGCTGCGGCAGGCATGGTCATTGTCGTCTGGGCCGCGATTGGCCCCATCTTCCACTTCTCTGATACCTGGCAGCTGGTGATCAATACAGGCACGACCATTGTCACGTTTCTCATGGTGTTTTTGATTCAGAACACGCAGAACCGCGACGCACGCGCGATCAACCTGAAACTCAATGAGCTCATTCGCGCCATCGATAAAGCTCGTGATCAGATGATCGATATCGAGAACCTGAGCGACCTTGAACTCGATGAGTTGAAAACAAAATACGAAAAAATCAAAGCCGCCTATCTCAAGCAGCAGCCAGGCAAGCTCTCGCCTCAGCGAAAGAAGGCCGAGGGCGGGCCCAGAAGCGGTTCGAAGCGCCCGGGGGGAAATCGGACTTAGCTGAATCTAAGGAGAGAATCGCCCTCAATTCTGCTGTAGGGGGTTCGACCTGAAGATCGGTGGAACTTAATCGACGGCAGGTGCATCCTCGCCGCCCTCTTTCCCTCTCTTCGGTAAGATGATATGCAAACCAAGCTGCCGATCTTTGATTTGAGCTGCGAGGGGGAGAACTGTCCATACAGGGAACTCGACGGAACGGACGCGACACCTTCGGCCTGTCACCAAAAGACTTGCGCACACTGCGTGCGCTCAAGACTCCGGCGAAGATACAGAAGTTTGTTGACTCCATCGATTACCAATACGCAGACACCGCATTGTCTCCCCAATGCGTGTTGCGCGAGCGCAAGGGGCACTGCCTCGAAGGCGCCATCCTGGCGGCCGCAGCTTTGCGTGTCAACGGCCACCCGCCACTGCTGATGGATCTCGAAGCCGTGCGGGACGACGACCACGTACTGGCGCTCTACCGTCAACAAGGCCTATGGGGGAGCGTTGCCAAGTCAAACTTCGCGGGACTCCGTTTCCGCGCGCCGGTCTACCGCACGCTGCGCGAGCTCGCGCTCAGTTATGTTGACCATTACTACAATCTGCGCGGCGAACGCACGCTGCGCGCCTACTCAGCGCCGGTGAACCTGGCGCGCCTGGACAAACAGCATTGGATGACCAGTGAAGAAAATGTCTGGTGCGTACCGGAACTCCTGATCGCGGCGCGGCACTACCCCCTCTTCCCCGACAAAGTAGCGCGCGCACTTCCCCGCCTGGACCGTCGCAGCTTTGAAGCCGGCATGCATGGCTGGACCAAGCACTGAGCCCCAGGTACCCCGGTACCCATCGAGGAACTCGCGCTTTTGGATTGAGGTGCTTAGCCACGGAAATGCAAGGCGAAGACTTGACGGATCGAAAAGGCGGTCGCTTCTGGTTTCTCTCTAACTGCAGCCGCAACTCCGCGCCAGCAGCTCCGCAAAGTGGAGCGCCTGCTTATGTCCCAACTGCCCGATCTGTTCGCGGCAGCTGAACCCATCGGCCAGAATCACGGTCAGCGGGTCGGCGGCGTCAATCGCCGGCATCAATCCGTCGCTCGCGATTGACTTCGACACTTCATATTTTCCTTTCTCAAATCCGAAAGGTCCAGCCATCCCGCAGCATCCTGCCTTGATCGGCTCAACATTCGCACCCGCGCGTTTGAGCAGAGCGATCTCGCTTGCCGGGCCGCCGAAAACCGCCTTGTGATGACAGTGCCCATGCACCAGCACATGCGCACCTTCAAGCCGGACCGGCACCCAGTCGGAGGCCTCGGCTGCGAGCCAGTCTGCCAGCAGCCACACCTGGCTGCTCATGCGGTTTGCTTTCTCATCTTTCGGAAAGAATTCGAGAAGTTCGTCTTTGAAAACACTCGCGCAACTCGGCTCAAGAAAGATGAACGGCGTTCCCGCGTCGATCTCGGGAGCCAGGCGCCGCAGCACATCCTTGAGATACGCACGCGCATGATCGAGAAAGCCGAAGTCGTAGAGAGGTCGACCGCAGCAGATATGCTGCTTCGCTGTCTGAACGTCGAAGCCTGCTTCGTTCAACACAGTCTCGGCGGCAACCAGTGTTTGCGGGTGATAGTAGTTGTTCCATGTATCGGGCCACAGGAAAACGGTTTGAGATTCGTCGATTCCCACCCTTGCTTCTGAACCGCGCCGCAAGGATGGGGCACCCAGGTTCAACTTCGAGCGGGATGTCGCGTACGGTCTGCTTGCGAGGGACGGCAGAGTGCGTTGGTGCGCAACACTGACGATCCGCTTGACGATCGGGCTCGTCAAGGCGCCGGTAAGGATGCCATTGGTTAGTCCCGGCGCCATCGACCCGAAGCGTGCCAGCTTGTCTGCGAAGCCGAACACGTAGTGCTGCAGAGGATGCAGGCGCCCTTGGTAGTGTTGCGCCAGAAACTCGGCTTTGTACGCTGCCATATCGACCTGCACCGGACACTCCGTCTTGCATGCCTTGCAGCTGAGACACAGATCGAGGGCCTCGTGCACCGGCTGGCTTTGAAACCCTTCTGTGTGCAGCGAACCTGCGAGCATCTCCCATAGCAGGTGCGCCCGTCCGCGCGTGGAATGCTTCTCATCGCCCGTTGCGCGATAGCTCGGGCACATGACGCCGCTGTCTGTCTTGCGGCAGGCACCTACGCCAACGCAGCGCTCAGTTGCAGTTTCCAGTGATCCGCCATCCCGCGCAAACGCGAAGTGCGGTTTGAAGCTGCGATGCGGAATTCTCAACGGTCCCTTTCAGGCGGGTCTCGATTCCTTTGCGAAGATTTTCAATGGGATCGTAGACACGTACCGCGTCGATCAGCTTGCCCGGGTTCATCCGGTTGTCCGGGTCCCAAAGCGCTTTAAACTCGCGAAACGCCTGCATCAGTTCCGGGCCGAACATTTTGGGCAAGAGCGCCGCGCGCGCCTGGCCGTCGCCGTGCTCGCCGCTCAACGATCCGCCAAAGCCGAGGACCACATCGGTAGCGCGATCGAGAAATTCGCGAAAATTGCGAAGCCCCTTTTCACTGCGGAAATCGAAGTTGATGCGCATGTGCACGCAACCCTGCCCGTAGTGGCCATAGAGCGGGCTCGAGTAGCCGTACTCCGCCATCAGGGCGGAAATCTGCGCAGATACGCTCCCAGCTTCTCCGGCGGAACAGCGGCATCTTCCCAACCCTCCCACCGATCCGGCTCGCCCGGCACAAACACCACCGCGCCCAGCGCCGACTCGCGCACGTACCACACGCTCGCTGCTTCGGCCGGCGTACAGATATGTGCAACCGGCGGGTTGCGCCAGCCCTGGCGAATCGTCGCGCCAGCGCCTCGGCCTTTGCGTGCGCTTCTTCCTGCGCTCCAGGCTCCCATCTCGACCAGCAGGAAACCGACACCGGGCGGCAACTGGTCGAGCTCGTTCAGAGCCAGACCTTTGCGACGCATGAACTCGACCAGCATTGATCGAATCCCTCGAGGCCGATGGGCTTGTGCTCCAGCGCTAGTGGAACCGCATCCGCCGCCAGGAAAGGATCATCGAATCCCAGCACCGTCAGGACGCGGAAGGGCGGGCTGGACTGTCAGATTCAGTGTCGCGGAAAGCACCGTGGCACAGGTGCCCTCGCTGCCCACCAGCGCCCGCGCCACGTTGAAGCCGTTCTCGGGCAGCAGTTCGTCGAGGTTGTAGCCGGAGACGCGCCGCGGAATCCGCGGAAACTTTGCCCGCACGAGGTCGCGCATATTGATCGCGAATGCGCTTGAGGCCGGCGTAGATTTCGCCTTTGCGGCCACCGGCGCGGATGATGCTTTCGAGTTCTTCATGGCTCGGTGCGGCCGACGGTCATGCGCGTGCCGTCGTAGAGCACGATGTCGAGACTCTCGACGTTGTCAACGGTCTTGCCGCCCAGCAAGCCGTGTACGCCGCAACTGTTGTTGCCGATCATGCCGCCCAGGGTGCAGCGCGAGTGGGTCGCGGGGTCGGGCGCATAGGTGAGATGGTGCTGCTCGGCTGCGTCCCGGAGGCGGTCGAGCACGATGCCCGGCTGCACTGTGGCGATCTTCGCTCGCAGGATCGATTGACGTGAGCCCGTTCATGTAGCGCGAGAAGTCGAAGACGACCGCAACATTTGCGCACTGGCCGGCGAGACTGGTTCCTCCGCCCCGCGGCAGCACGGCGGCGCCCAATGCGCGACAGGCTTCGAGGGCAGCCTCTACGTCCGCGGCATCGCGCGGCAGAATGACGCCGATGGGGAGTTGCCGGTAGTTTGACGCATCGGTAGCGTACAGCGCGCGCGAGCCTGCATCAAAAAGCACGTCGCCGCGAAGCGTGGATTTGAGGCGTGCCTCGAGTTCGCGATGCGCGCTGAAGCTTTCGTGATCGAGTCGAGGCTGATTCAGAATTGAGAAAACGTCCACGTGGGAATAGTAGCGCGCTCGCAGCTAATTAGCGCGTCGGCCACTCTTCCACGACGATGCCCAGATCGTTCAGCTGCTGGATTGCAGCCTCGACGTTGCGCCGGATCTTAGGGCGGTCCTTCGCGGGGGCGCCGGGAAGTTCGGCCACTGCCACGACGCGGCCATACTGCCAGGCGCCCTGGGGCAGCGCGACCATTGCCTCTGCGAGATCTTTGGGGCGAATCTCGATCTCCTGCCGCCGTGCAGCTTCAGGACGAAGCATGGTGCCTTTGCCCAAATCGCTGGTATTGGCATCTGCCTGCACAATGCGCAAGTCGATGGCATCCGGTCCAACGGCGAGAAACGGATTGGCCCACGCGGACGGATCATGGACATCCACATACATGCTCTTGGTGGGGAGCGGAATGCGGGAAAGCGCCAGACGCTGCTGATCGCCGGTGGTGGCGCGCGCCTGGGCGGCCGCCTGGGCCTGATGCTCGGCATTCACGGCGGTCTTGGCAGCGCCCACAACGGCTTGTTCTTCTTTGTGGCAGGCAACCAGGGCGAGCGCCAAAAGCACAGCCATGGCTGCAAACCCGGTAGTTTTGGAGGGAAGGATCACCCGTCCAGAATATCAGGAAGCCGATTCTGACTCTGGCAGCAGAAGGGAGTGCGGGCGCTTACTCGCCTTTCCAGATCGGTTTCCGCTTTTCAAGGAATGCTGTGGTGCCCTCGGCTTTGTCCGCGGTATCGCATAAGAGCCCAAACCGATCTGCCTCGCGCAAAAGCGCAAGATCCAGCGGCAGATCGAGTCCCTCGTCTACGAGGCGCAAGGTTTCAGCGATCGCCAGCGGAGCCTGGGCGGCTATTTCGCCAGCCAGCGCCTTGGCGCGCTGCATCAACTCGGCAGCGGGTACTACCTCGTCGACGAGACCGATCCGTAGCGCTTCGCGGGCATCGATGATGGCACCGGTCAGCAGCATTTTGAGCGCCGCGACCGCGCCCAACCAGCCGTGGCAGCCGCTGCGATCCGCCATATCCCGGGACGACGCCTAGCTTCACCTCGGGCTGGCCGAATTTTGCGTCGTCCGCTGCGATCCTGAGGGTGCAGGCCATCGCCAGTTCGCACCCACCGCCGAGCGCGAACCCTCTTATGCAGGCGATCACGGGTTTGCTGAGGGTTTCGATCTTGCGGAAGACGGCCTGGCCCCGGAGCGCAAAAGCCTTTCCTGCACCCTCTTCGGCGGCTGCCAGTTCGCGGATATCGGCACCGGCGGCAAAGGCGCGTTCGCCGGCTCCGGTGAGCAAAACCACGCGCACGTCTGTGTCTGTTTCCAATTCGTCGAATACGGAACTGAGTTCGGCAAATGTGGCCGCATTCAGAGCGTTCAGGACGTTGGGCCGGTCCAGAAGGACGGTCGCCAGCACCCCGTTCTTTTCCACGCGAATGTTTTCGGTTTTCATGCGATTTAGAGGTTAGCAGAAGGGACTGAACGCTTCTGGGATTAGGTTCAAGCCCTACGCATCAAACAGGCAGATACTATGGCCTCTGCTAACGTCTGCCATGGGATCAGAGCGCCTCTCGACGCTCTCCAGTCACTAAGACAACATGGCCGATCTCCCCGGGTATTGCGCACTCTCACCTTCACGCTTATGCCTGTCGGATTTACGGCATGGCGTTCCGTGCACGTACTGGGCTTTGCGAAGATTGGTCCGCTCACCGCGCCGTGCCGCCTCTATCCGCTTCCTGTTCGTCAGGCCAGCGCGTTGCCTACAGCTTCCTCAAGATTCCGCCTTGACACCCTTGCCGTTCAGCTAACACTTCCCCTTGCCGGGTGTGGGGGGACTCTCGCCCCCCCCCAGTGAGTGCGCCCTGCCGGGCGCACCAAAAGGAAAGGGCGGCGCCGGTTTCGGCCCCGCCCTCAAATCTGTAAGCCAGAGATGTACAAACCAATTTCAGGAGGCAATGTCAGAGTAGCGAGAATGCGCTTCTGCGTCTTGAGTCATTCGGACGACGAACACCTCCACCCTTGGATGGAGGTATTTCCAATACCAGCACAATGAATCAAAAGGGTTTCTGCCGAATAGGCGGTCTGGGCTGATAATCGGAGTAATGCCCTCGCAACCTCACGCTTCTCGTCGGGGTCTGGACTAGGACACCTTGTTGCGCATCGAAGCGAATCCGATCACAAAGGCTCTCGGATTTGGCCAAACTGGCCTCGCCGTGGGATTGGCGCGAGTGTCTTTATCTTTCGCCGGATGCCTTATGGGGCTACTCTTCGCGTGCGCCGAGCAGGGCACGGCCCTGGAGCCGACTACTCCGCTGGCGAATTACGGCCGCCAAACATGGGTTATGGAGAACGGGCTGCCGCAAAATACCGTGCAGGCACTGGCGCAGACACGCGACGGGTTCGTCTGGTTAGGCACGGAGGCGGGGCTGGTTCGCTTTGACGGCAATGCGTTTGTGGTGTTCGATCAGAACTCGAAGCCGGCGCTCCCGGGAAATGATGTCCGCTGCCTCCTTGCCGCAACCAACGGAGCCCTCTGGATCGGCACCAGCGATGGGCTGGCTCGATTCCAGAATGGGGCGGTCACGACCTTTACCAGCCAGGAGGGTTTGCCGAGCAATTCGATTATCGGGCTCAGGCAAGGGCAGGGAGACATCGTCGACATCTCAACCCAGAGCGGCAGCGTCGCAATCAAGGGTTCCCGGGTGACGCCGCTCATGGGTGCCTGGGAGGATGGCCCGCGTGCGCTGTTCCAGTTCCAATTGACCAACAAAGCGGACGTGTCAGTCCACACTACAGCGGTCACCATTGTCGAGAAGGATCATCCACAGCGGACTCTCACGGCGGGCAAGGACTTTCCGGGTACGCGCATTCAGACGGCGTACGCGGACCGGGAAGGCGGACTATGGATCGGGACGAATGGCGGCCTTGTGCGCTGGGCGGTAGACAAGATCGACCGTTTCCCGGTGACGGATCCACTTGCTTCCGCATCCATCCTCTCGGTCCTTGAAGATCACGAAGGCAACATTTGGGTTGGCACCGAGACCGGCGGGCTCCACATCCTGCGCGACGAACGCTTTCGCACCTTCGGGACGCGTGACGGACTCTCCTCCGACGCCACCACTACCGTCGTTGAGGACAACGCGGGAAGTCTTTGGGTGGGAACGAGCGGCAATGGACTCGACGCCCTATCGCGTAATGGAGCTTTCATCACGAAAATCAAGACGCTTGAAGTGGAGGACGGGCTCTCGAGCGATGTCATTCTTTCTCTGGCAGCAGCGCCGAATGGAGATTTATGGGTGGGGACTCCCGACGGGCTGAATCGCATTCGCAAAGGCATCATCACGACCTATACGAGCGCCGATGGATTGCCTGACGATTTCGTGCGATCACTGCTGGTAGATGCAGATGGCTCGGTCTGGATCGGCACGCGGCGCGGCCTTGCTCACTGGATGGCAGGCGGCGCGCACATTGACACCTTCACCCAGGCAACCGGTCTGGGCAGTGACCTGGTTGGCGCCATGGCACGCGATATCCGAGGCAACCTGTGGGTGGCGACGCTTGCCGGATTGTCGCGCCTTCAGGGTGGCGGCCATCCCACGATCTCAAATTTCACGTCTTCCAACGGCCTCTCAAGCAACGTGATCACTGCACTGTTGCCGCGCAACGATGGGACCCTGCTGATCGGCACGCAAGGCCACGGATGGAACATCTGGGACGGCCATGGATTTTCGCCCGTTCAAAAATCCGGATTGAATCGCACGACCATTCACGCAATTCTGGATGATGAGCGCGGCCACTTATGGTTCGCCACGGAAAATGGGATCGCGCGCTGCGACTGCGACATGGCGGGCGGCTGTTCGCACTGGATGGAGTTTGGGCCGGCAGACGGATTGCGCGGCCGGGAAATGGCAACGAACAGCCACCCTTCCGCCTGGCGCTCGCATGATGGCTGGCTCTGGTTTGCGACGCCGAAGGGATTGGTTGTGGCCGATCCGGCACATTTTCCCTTAAATACGGTGCCTCCGCCGGTAGCCCTTGTGCGTTTTGCCGCCAACGACGTGGACCAGCCACTGCATGGCGCAGAGGGTCTGAAGATTCAGGCAGGCCAAAACCACTTCCAGTTCGATTATGCCGCCTTGAGCTTTACCGCTCCGCAAAAAGTGCGCTACCGGTACATGCTTGAGGGCTTCGATCATCAGTGGACAGAAGCCGGCACGCGGCGCTCGGCCTACTACACCAACATTCCCCCCGGCAACTACACATTCCGCGTGCAGGCGGCGAATAACGATGGGGTCTGGAATACGGAAGGCGCTGCGTTCGCATTCACACTTCGGCCGCATTTCTACCAGACCATCTGGTTTTACGTTTTGCTGGCAGCGCTGGCTGCGGGAATGGTCCTTCTATTGTTGCGTCTCCGGCTGCTGCGCGCAGAGCGGGAGTTCCGCGCGGTCCTTGCAGAGCGTAACCGCATTGCCCGCGAGGTGCACGACACGCTGGCGCAAGGGTATGTCGGGGTTTCAGTTCAACTCGAGGTGGTCTCAGAGCTTCTTCGCCACGACAAAACTGGAGATGCGATCAAACACCTCGACTCGACTCGCCAACACGTGCGCGAAGGACTTGCCGAAGCACGCCAGTCGATCTGGGCTCTCCGTTCTCAAGATAGCGGCGAAAATACGCTCCCGGTAAAGTTGCGCCGTGCGACCGAACTGGCCAACGGACGCGATGTTGAGGCGACGTTCGGCCTGTTTGGCGCCTACAGGCCAATGCCGCCGGGAATGGAGCGGGAATTTCTGCGCGTGGGCCAGGAAGCCATCCATAATGTAAAGAAGCATGCGGGCGCAACCCACCTCTCTGTCCAGCTCGAATACGGACCGGCCGAAGTTGCACTGGTGGTGCGCGACGACGGTCGGGGATTTGAAATGGGTGACGGGTACCTGCCACCGCCTGGTCACTTCGGAATGACGGGAATGCGCGAGCGCGCAGATGCCATCGGCGGCACGCTTGAAGTAACAAGTGAGCCGGGATTGGGCACGACGGTGCGCCTGCAGGTGATGACGCCGAAAGAAGCAGGGCCAAAGAGAGAGAGGAATCGGGGGAGTGATGACGGCACAGGAAACCATACGCGTTCTTGTAGTGGAAGATCATCACGTGGTGCGGCAGGGCTTGGTGGCGCTTCTGAATGTAGTGAGCGGAATCGAAGTGGTGGGCGAGGCAGCAGACGGCGTCGAGGCCATTGCACAATTCAGGAAATGCCAGCCGAATGTGACCTTGATCGATCTCAGGATGCCGCGACTCTCGGGCGTCGAGGTGATCCAGCGGATCCGCATGGAGACGCCGCAGGCCCGCTTTATCGTGCTGACGACCTACGATGGCGATGAAGATATCTTCCGTGCGCTGCAGGCAGGCGCTCGCGCTTATCTGCTGAAGGGCATGACCACTGACGATCTGGTCTCAACCATTCGCACCGTGCATGCAGGCCGCTCACACATTCCCCCTGCAATTGCGCAAAGGCTTGCCGAACGCGTTGGTACGGAAGAATTGACTCCTCGAGAGTTCGACGTCCTGGAGCAGATTGTGCACGGTCGAAGCAACAAAGAGATTGCCACGGAACTCGACATCTCTGAAGCGACGGTGAAAACCCACATCAACAGCCTGCTGGGCAAACTTGGGGTGACGGACCGAACCCAGGCGGCTACTGCTGCAATCCAGCGCGGCATCGTTCCACTGGAGTCTCTGCGAAAGCCCAAGCCATGAACAAGGTGACCATGAAACGACTTATCTTTCTTGCTTTTCTTATTGCATCGATTCAAATCCCTGCAACCGCACAGAAATCCGCCTGGCGGCAGGCGACGGATACGGAATTAGCGATGCTGTTGCCTGCGCGCGCTCCCGTCATCAAGGAACACATTGAAACCGAAATGCGCACCGCGAGCGGCATCGTCGATAACCGCGGACGGTATATTGCGGGAGTGGTATTGATCACCGCGGGCTACAGCGCCGAAGGCAAATACTCGCACTTCCTCGTGGTGCAATCGCCCATCACGACTCGGCGGTGTGGATCTCAAGCCGGGCGAGTACGTCTTTGGGTATACGCACGAGGGCGAAGTTCTGAGAGTGCATTTCAACGAGGCTGCAACGGGGGCCCTTGTGGGAACGACTGATGCGCACCTTATGCAAGGATCAAGGGAGTGACCGAGATTCACATCTGGCCCCCGGCGACCAAGGCTATTGTCCAGATCGGCCGTTTCGGTATTCCGTATGAGTTAGGCGAAAAGTAAGGCCGGATGTCACTGTGCCTGCTTCAAGTACAGACTGGAAGGGAGACAGCATGGCGTGGTATTTACTGGCTTGGCAAAGGGCAACCGATTTCAGCGGCAGATCGCGGCGCATGGAATACTGGTATTTCCAGCTGTTCAACCTTTTGGTGGTGATTTTCGTTTTCGGGCTCGCTTTGCTGGCTGGGGGCGATGCCGCGATCAAGGTTGGTGCCGATTGCTGCTTTGCTTATTGTTTGGTTGCGTTTTGTGCCCACTCTCGCGGTCACTGTACGTCGACTCCACGACACCGGAAGAAGCGGATACTGGTATTTCATCTCCTTCATTCCCCTCATCGGGGGAATCATTCTTCTCGTGCTTACGTTCTCGACAGCGATCCCGACCGAAATGAATATGGTCCGAATCCCAAAGTTCCCGAAGATATCAAGGTTGTAATCTAGTTCGCTTATGGATCCGATGACGCCGGGGTCTAAACAAGACGTAAGCCCGCGCGATGCGGGCCTTGGCTGTCAGCGAACAGGGAAGCGATTATTTGTGCGCCGTGAGTACCGGCTTTTGCGCTGCGGGTACTGGTGGATTTACCTGCGCGTTGAGGAAATCGGCAAGGTCATTCACATCCTGATCGGTTCCGACCATGGGCGGCATGAATCTGCGATAGGGCGAATCGTGCCTGGGGTCGTATCATGCAGCATGACGATGAAGTTGTGAATGTTGGCGCGATCTCGGCCTTCGAGCAAATGCGCGAGCGGCCGGTAGCCTTGCAGTGTATGGCAGGAGCCGCACTCGCCGCGGAAGATAGCCTCGCCGCGTGAGTAGCTCGATGGCGACCCATTCCATACCCACTCCGAGTCAGCGAGATAGCCCTGCGCATTGATCCTGTTCACATAGGGTACGCGCACACCGTTTGAGTACATCCAGCGACCGATGACGTAAGGCTTGCGGAGCATCTCGCGGGAATACTCTCCGGCGCCGGTTGCCATCAGGGCCAGCAGCAGAACAGCGATGGCGTGCGCGAGATTGAACTCTTTTGGATTGCGGTAAGCGAGAAAGTATGCGACCCAGATGATCGTCGCCGAGGTAACGATGATGATCAGCGCCATGCGAGTAACGGTGGAGAATGTGCCGGAGTTGATGGTGTCGATGCCCAGGGTGAGCAGCGCGCGCTGCGAAGCGGGAACCATCATGTAGTACCAGATCATGAGGAACGGCATGGCGACGAAAGACGGCATCAGCCACTTCACGCTCCACTGCACTTTGCTTGTCTTGAGCGCGGGATGCTTGTCGCCATCGATGCGGCTTGCGGTGATCAGCGCCCAGATGCCGGCCAGCGACGCGCATACGCATGTGCGCAGCAGCAGGCTCGGCCAGTAGGTCGGATTAAAGAATGCATTCCAGAATTTGCTGGCCTCATGGCCGGTTCCGGCAACGCCGATCCAGGTGTCGCCCGGCGTGAGCATGAACGACAAAATGCCGTTGATGATGATGAGTGTGGCGACGGAGGCGCCCGCGTAGACCCAACCCACTTTCAGGTGGAGCTTCTCTGGAATGCGATTCCACGTGTAGTAGTAAACCGCAATGGTTGTGAGTTCGACCATGAAGAAGACCCACTCCATCGCCCATCCGAAGACGAAGTTGTGAATGAGCGTGCTGGTGGCTTCAGGATGCGTCAGTCCGATTGCGAACCAGATGCCTACGCCTGAAACAGTCCCGAACACCGCGGTGAGAACCAGGAAGAACTTTGAATGGCTTGCAAGCTGCTTTAGCCATTCGGCGCGCAGTGCAGGATCGGTCATGCGCAGCGCTTTGCGCTCGGCCATGGGCAGATAGAATCCGCCACCGACGGCAAACTGCGAAATCATGACGTGGAAGATGGCGATCAGTCCGATCACCCAACCCGATCCTAAATGCGGAATGTCCCAAAATGGGTAGTTCATTTGATAACTCCATTGTGAACAGTGAACAGTGGACAGTGAGCAGTGGACAGTGAGACAGTGATCCTGTTTATGCCCTGAGCCTTCCTAAGATTGTGAAGATCATTCTTCCTACCTCGTGTGCGAGACCTTCAGCTTCATTGATAAGGCTGGTATCTCCGAAGCCGAGTTTCCGGGCAATCTCTAACTGGGTTTGCAACTCACAATTCGATCCTCGGGCGATGCCGAGGAATTGTTTGAACTCACGGGTATTCAGTCTGCCTTGTCCTTCAGCGATGTTGCTGGGAATAGAAACCGCACATCGTCTGAGCTGGCTCGTGAGCCCATAAACTTCTTCACGTGGAAACTTTTGCGTAAGCCTGTAAACGACGAGGGTGAGTTCCATCGATCTCTGCCAAACCTGCAGATCGCGGAACGACCGCACTCTTGGGTTCGATATCATTTCACTCACTGCTCCCTGTTTCCTGTCCCCTGTCCACTGTCCACTGTTCACTTGTTCTTACCGAATCGTCCAATAGCCGATGGCTGTTGTGGCCAGGAGCGCGAAAACTGCGATGAGGCCGAAGTAGTGTGCGGCGCGTCCGCGTTTACCGGAGTCGCTGGTGGTGTCGTAAAACGGAATCATTACCCACAGCGCAATGCCGATGGTGAACAGCAGAATGCCTGCAATCTCGCCGGGCTCGCCCTGGAGCCACTTGACCATGCCGAGCAGCTTCAGCATTTCGAAGGGGCTCATGAAATACCACTCCGGATGAATGCCGATTGGCGCAGGCGCGAGCGAATCGAACTGCTTGCCGAGTTGCCAGGGGAAGACCGATGCGAGCAAGGCAAGAACATTCAGCGAGATCAGCCACATGGCGAGATCCTTGCGCAGGAAGTTCGGCATGAAAGGCATGGTCTTGCGTTCACTCACCGGCTTGGCGTCTTCGCTGGGCGGCGCGGCGTTGCCGTGCTTCTGGACCAGCCAGAGATGAAACGCGAGAAGCGGGAGGAACAATGCAGGAAGCACGACGACGTGGAGTGCGAAGAAGCGCTGGACCGTGAACTCGCTTACATCGGGGCCGCCGCGCAGCATGCTCGCGATGGCCGGACCAATAAACGGAATTGCCGCTGGAATCTGCAGACCGACTTTTGTGGCGAAGTAACTGAGCTCGTCCATTGGCAACAGGTAGCCGGAGAAGCCGAACACAGACGCGATCCCCAGCAGGCCCATGCCGCTGAGCCAGCCAAACTCGCGCGGCTTGCGATAGGCCTTCATAAAGTAGACCGAGAACATGTGCACGAGGATCGAGAACATCATCAGGTTGGCCGACCATGCGTGCGCCGAGCGGATCAACCATCCGAAGTGCATCACATACGTGATCTGCCTGACAGATTCGAACGACTCGGCGCCGGGGCGGTAGTACACCAGCAGCAGAACGCCGGTGAAGCACTGCACCAGAAACAGGAAGAGGGAGATTCCGCCCCAGTAGTACCAGAACGATTGAGCGTGGACGGGAACGGTCTTTTTGCGCGCAAAGGCGGCGAGATCGGAGAGGCCGAGGCGCTCATCAACCCAGTCATAGATAAAAGCTGTCTTGGTAGTCATGCCCTATGTCCTTTTGCTTTATGTCCGCGACACTTCGACGGAGTTCGCACCGACAACCACATTGAATTTCTTCAGTGGCTTGGGCGGAGGTCCGCTCACGTTGGCGCCGGTATAGGCGTTATAAACGCCGCCGTGGCAGGCGCAGTGAATGCGATCGGCCTGCGGCTCGTACTGCACCGTGCAGCCCAGGTGAGTGCACACGGCGGTGAGAGAGGCCCACGTACCATCCGCATGGTGAATCAGCATTGCCGGGGATGTGCCGAACTTGAACATCAGCACCGAGCCCGCAGGTAGCTTCTGCGCATCCTTCAACGAGACTTCCTTGACTGCGGTCGCGCTCGAGGCCATCTCTTCCGGTGACGCAAGGTAACGATAGATCGGATAGCCAAGTGCGGCCGTGTAGCAAAGTCCCGCGGCACCTGCCGCAACGAGAAATGCGCGGCGCGTTGATTTCTCAGATTCTTCCGTGGGCTTAGCTGCGGGGGTTTCGAGAACAATATGAGAGCTCATAACATCGCTCCTTCCATCGGCTTTTGTGCGCGTACGACAACGGAGATCAGCCACCCGACCACACCAAGCCCACCCACAAACAGAACGAGGAATAAGCCGACGACGCCCCAGTTGGTCACCACCGTGCGATTCCAGACGTCAAAGCCCTTCGCGAGCAAAGAAAGGTCGCGCACCCCGTCGCGGAAGATCACCAGGGTGAGTTCAATCAGCAACGCGAGCGTGGCTGCAACCCATCCGAGCCAGTTCGCCGAGATTTTTGCGAAGCCGGTAAACGCGGCGCCGAGCACAGCGACGACAACGAGCGCCATCCAGCCATATCCTGCAAAAGCGGCGAAGTGATAGAGCGGATGATTCGCCAGGCCCTGCTTCACGGCATCGGGCTGGACGCGGGCCGCCCAGATACCGGCAGCGAGGTAAACGAGCCCGAATGCAGCGGCCAACTTTCCACCGAGCCCCGCGACAAAGCGCTTTTCATCTGCCGTGAAAGTACTGCGACCGGAGAGATAAACGAGCCACAATCCCGCGATGAACAAACCGCCGGCCATCATCAGGAGCCAGCGCGGGGTCAAAGTGGGATCGCTGGGGGGCAGATAAGCACCCATTGCGGACGCGGAGTACATATCGCGCCACACTTCGGGCCGCAACATCAGCGTCATGTTTGTGGAGAGCATGCGCGCGATGAAGCCCGCCAGCAGCCATGCTGAGAGCCCGACCAGCCATGCTGATTTCCCTGCTTCAAGGCGTGCGGTGAATCGATACAGCAGCCAGTAAGTAAGGGTGAGCACCGCAACGATCGAGATCCAGTAAATACCGATCAACACGCTGGATGTATAGAGCGCGCGTCCGTAAAGTACCTGCGCGAATAACAGCGGTGGAACGCCAAGGTTGATGACATAGGTCATCACGACTGTGAGCCGCTTCCCGAGTGCGCGGGCCGTAACTTGCGAATGCGGCGAATTGCGGAAAAGGCTGAGGACGACTGCAATCAGCAGTCCACCGAGCAGCATCTCTACCGCAACAAAGTGCAGCCCCAGCGTCACGATATGGAGCAGCTTGATCAGCCAGATTGGAGCGGGCAGAGGGATGGGATCTACAGCAGGAAACGATTGCATGAGGTCGTTAAAGAGCCCCTTTCATGGTTCAAGCACCTTATCGGCGAAGGGAACAATCCAAACATGATCGCTGTCCAGGACGATGGGTTCCGCGAAGACGGGAAGCATTTTGGACTGTTTTTCTCCAATTGAATTGAAGAGACAGGATTAGCTGAGTGGCCATCCGAGGTCTGTGACGGCGGATACATTCGAGGGTGATTCGCTCGGCTACTCTGCCTTCATCTCGCTTCGAAACTGGACCTTCGCGGTCCGAATTAGATTTCCGAGGGCGATAGCGCGCATGGAACCGATTCTTAAGAACGATCCGAATGTCGAGAAGTGCAACTCATCGATGCAACTGACCCGCGCGGCCGATTATGCGGTGCGTGTGATGATTCATCTGGCGACTCTGCCCCCGGAGAGCCGGGCTCTCCTTCCTGATCTGGCCGAGGCCACGGCGGCTCCGGAAAGTTTTCTTTCCAAAGTGATGCAGGCCCTGGTGCGCAAGGAGCTGATTGCATCGCGGCGCGGGAAGCGGGGCGGTTTCGCGATTCTGCCGCGCGGCCGTGTCGCCACGATGCGGGAAGTCGTCGAGGCCACCGACGGTCCAATCTGCCTGAATGTCTGCCTCAACGGCGGGAAAGATTGCGAGCGCAGATCCTGGTGCCCGGCTCACCCTGTCTGGGCCCGTGCGCAGCGCGCGATGGTGGACGTGTTGATGAGCGTCACGGTCTCTTCCATGGCGGCAAAGACACCCATAGGGCATCCATCCGATGGAGTATTATCGATCAGCCAACCGAGCTGATTGGTTGCGCAGGGGCCCAGGTTCGAGGCATTTCGGCATGCCTGACGGAAACTGGCTCGATCTGCATCCGTTTTCAGCATCAAAACGTTTGAGGTGACTTGAGATGCGTGGAAGAATCGTTGTGCTACTCACGGGGTTTGCACTCCTGGCAGGGGCAACCGGCTGCAAAAAGCAGATCGACACATCGGAGTTCAAATCGGCCATCAACAACTCCTACGCCGGCCACCACGAATGCGTCTGGCCCGAACCGACCAAGCTGCCTGCCGAGGCCGACACCTCCAAAGACGACAAGACCCGCGAGTATGACGCACTGACCGATGCCGGACTGCTCTTCCGCAAAACCGACGAGAAGAAGCGTTTCCTCATTGGCTCCAAGCAGGTGAATGAATACGACCTTTCCGATAAGGGGCACGCTGCATGGACGCCCGACCCAAATCAGCCGGGTTACGGCAACTTCTGTTTTGGTCATTTCAACGTCACTGCCATCGATAGCGCCGTCCCGAATGACGCGTCAAACCCGACGCAATACACCGTCACTTACCGCTACGAGGTGGAAGGCATCCCCGGCTGGGCCAGCACTCCTGAAACGATGAGGACCTTCCCCAAGATCGCTGCGGATACGTCGATCCAGACTGCCAAGGCAACCCTGGTCAAAGGCAGCAATGGAGGATGGGCAGTCGTACCTCCTGCCCAAGCCGCGCAATAGTCGATCGGCTTCGCCTCTCCTCCCTTTGGATGAGAGACTGTCTGACGCGCAGCCTCGTATACTTGGCCCATGTTTCCGGTGAAGCGCGCATCAAGTCTTCTGGCCCTTGCAGTAGCGGGTCTGTCTGTAACCATCTACGCACAAACTGCGTTCGCCCAGACTGTTAACCCGACTGCTTCACCGACGGCGCCACAGAAACCGGCGGACGCGGGCGAGACGAGTTCGCCGCACCATATTCAGCTAGACAGCCAGCACCGCGTCATCACTGCCGGGGGGTTCGTCAAGTCCGGCCCGGTGATTTTCGAAGACGTCTCAGAAAAGGCTGGTCTGACGAAGTGGACCCACAAGATGGGAACGCCTGCCAAGGACTACATCATCGAGACCAAGGGCTCCGGCGTTTGCCTGCTCGACTATGACAACGATGGCTGGCTCGACATCTATATCGTCAACGGATCGACCCTCGACGCGCTCAGCGGCAAAGAAGCTGCCCCGCATGCCGCTCTCTTTCATAACAACCATGACGGAACTTTTACAGACGTGAGCGCAAAAGCCGGTGTCACCAACGGTCGCTGGGGGTTTGGCTGCGCCGCGGCGGACTACGACAATGACGGCTGGCCCGATCTCTATGTCTCCAACTTCGGGAAGAATCGTCTGTACCGCAACAACCATGACGGCACGTTCACCGACGTCGCCGAGAAAGCCGGCGTTACCCTCGGCAACTGGTCCACGGGCGTCACGTGGGGTGACTACGACGGCGACGGACGGCTCGATCTCTTTGTTGCCGGGTACCTGCATTGGGACTGGAACAATCCTCCAGCGAAGGGCGGCGAAGGCGGGTCCGAGCAACTCGTTCTGCACGTTCCGCGGTGAGGCGACGGCGTGCGGCCCGCGTGGCCTGAAGGGCGAGCCGGACCACCTCTTCCACAACAACGGCGACGGGACTTTTACCGACGTGAGCGACAAGGCAGGTGTGGCAGACAAGCCCGGCTATTACGGTCTCGGCGCGGTGTTTGTCGATATTAACAACGACGGGAAGCCCGACCTGCTGGTGGGGAATGACTCGACACCGAACTATCTGTATCTCAACAAGGGCGACGGCACCTTTGAAGATGTGAGCTATGCCTCAGGCTATGCGCTCAACGAGGCGGGGCGCGAGACCGCGTCGATGGGCATCGCGGTTGGGGACTTTGAGAACAATGGCATGCTCGATGTCTTCAACACGACCTTCTCTGACGACTACAAGCCGCTTTATCGCAATGAAGGCGATGCCAACTTTACCGACATCAGCTACCACATCGGGCTCGGTGAGGGTACGGTTCCTTTCCTGAGCTGGGGCGATGCCTTCATGGACTATGACAACGACGGCTGGAAGGACCTGCTGATGTCGGACGGCCACGTTTATCCCCAGGCCGACAAATACAACTGGGGCACGAGCTGGAAAGAGCGTCCGATGCTCTTCCACAATATGCAGGGCAAGAGCTTTGAGAATGTCCCCGCAGTCGAGGGAACCGGCCTTGCTGACGTGATCGCGGGCCGCGGCATGGCGGTGGGCGACTTGTTCAACGACGGCAAGATCGACGCCGTGATCAACGTGATGGACGGCCACCCGGTGCTGCTGCGCAACGTGAGCGCCGATCACAATCACTGGATGGAGTTGAGACTGGTACCGGCAGGCCGCGCCAAATCCCAAGACCGTTATGACGCCGTCGGCGCAACCGTCTATGTGACGGCCAATGGAATGAAGCAGCGGGAAGATGTGATCAGCGGCGGAAGCTATCTTTCTTCGAATGACATGCGCCCGCACTTTGGACTTGGGCAGGCTACCAAGATCGACGACATCGAGATTCACTGGCCCGATGGCAAGGTGGAGCATGTCACCGTGCCCGGCATCGACCGCATCGTGACCATCACCGAGGGCAGCGGCAAATAGAGCCCAACCGAAAGCGGCGGTTCGCACGGTGCGAAGGAATCCATCACGAACCTCTTTAATCAGTAGTAATTTAGGCTTTACGTTTCTTGCCCCGGCTTCACCTTCACCTTGACGTTGCAACAGCAGGGTACCCGTACCCAATCAAATATCACGCGATCAAGCATGCTTCAGGAACTCGCTAACCTTTGGCCCCACTGCTTGCAGCCGGGCCAATATAGCCTTTCAAGCTCAGTGAGCGACAGCAAACTTGGCTCCAAGGAAATGCTAGGCACCAAGACCAAAAGTTCAAGCGTCTTCGTCTCACGCCATCGGCTTGCACAGCCAAGCTACGCGATAAGAGCTCGAGACTGTACACGACAAAGCAACGGCCTACCCTGACCATTCCGTCCGGAACGCGAATCTGAGAACCATCAGAGCACAGCCCAGAGCAAATTCATCAAACCTATGAAGTAGGCAGGCGACAATGGTATTCATGAGTCTTGCGTGCCAACGATGAGTGACTTTGCTTTTTCCGCTGGACTATGCGTACCAACAACTCGCTCTTGGGATTTATCGAATCGGCCACACGTCCGATCAGTCTCCGTCCTCGCATCACCCTCTTCGTCGTCCGCATGCGACCTGATTTCCGCAAGAAGCGCATCCCTATCGGCAGCAAGTCTTATGCGATCTTTATCTGACGTCCCATTGGTGCATTGGATTATCATCGCTCTAAGGCTTATGCATTCTCGTTGAACCGTCGTTCTGATCGCCCTCCGCGTTTCCCGTTTCTCGTAAACGCTGCTGTCGGACTATGCGGGCAACTCTTTCCTTCGACTGATTTTCGCCGCGAATGGCTCTCCGCCTCCCAAAGACGAGTAGGGGAAGAACTCGCGGTATCTGCTCTTCAACATCCCCGTCTCCAAATACATCCCCGGTCCCCAAATGCGAGGGACCGGGGGCACCCACAATGTGTCAGCGGGGACACAGTCGTGTTTCCTGAGACACGCGCTTCCAGCCTCCATCGATCGTTAAATCATTTGTTTTCTGCATCGTGCGTTTGGCACGCGTCCTGCAATCTCTCAGGGCGTTGGCAAATGAGATTGGCGGGGGGGACGCGATGAACGGAATGAGCACATGGGCGGTGATGGCGAGCATGGCGACGGTTCTGGGAGTTCGGGCGATGGGACAGCAGGCGGCAGAAGTTCCGACGGGTGCGGTTGAGACGGCTCCGGTTGTGAAGCGCGTCATCGTCGTGAGCCTGGAAGACAAAAAGCTGGCGCTGGTGGAAGACGGACAGGTGAAGAAGGTTTACACCGTCGCGATCGGCAAACCCTCAACGCCGAGCCCGACGGGGACATTCACGATCGCGCGTCGCGTCAAGAATCCGATCTATTCGCACGATGGCAAGACTGTTCTGCCGGGGCCGGGAAATCCGGTGGGGACGCGCTGGATGGGATTGAGCCTCAAGGGCTACGGAATTCACGGGACGAATGAGCCGAAGTCGATCGGCAAAGCCGCTTCCCATGGATGCATCCGGATGGCGAAGAAAGACCTGGAAGAGATGTACGCGATGGTCAGCGTGGGAGACACGGTGGAACTGGTTGGGCAGCGCAATGAAGAGACCGCGGAGTTGTTCGGCGGAGACCAGAAGCCGGTGGTTGCCGGTGCGCAGGAGCCGGTGGTGACGGCGAGCGTTACGCCAGCGCCGACAACAACGACAACGACCGAAGCAGCCACGGAGGGCGTGGCAGTCACAGCGAATCAGTAAGGAAGGTCGACGATGAGTCTGCTGGCGGAGGCCATGAGCGGGTTGGGAGCAGCGTTGCTGCCGGTGGCAGCCGCGCTGCTGTTTGAGGAGCTGACGTTTGGGGGGCTGGTCCGGCTGTTGCTTGCTCCATGGCCGGGAGCCGGGAAAGACGGGGCGCCCAGAGGCGGATTGTCGCCACGGTGCGGACGGAAAGAGCACAACACCCCACAAACCAAAGAGCGGTTTGTGGGGACCCCGGGAGATTACAACCGGGAGAATCAAGAGGCGGGAAATGATTGCATTGAAGATGTTGCTGACGGTTGCGGGAGTGCTGTTGATGGTTGCCGCTGTGGCGATCCCGCTGTATGGACTCTGGCTGCGGATCCGGTTTGCGCAGAAGAAGAAGGCCGGCGATGGGGAGTTGTTTCTTGAATCAGGCGTTGTTGAACCGGAACCCGAGCCGATTGCTTGGCGGTTGCCGGTTGCGCTGGCGCTGGCGGGATGCCTGCCGCTGCTGATTGCAAACAGCATGGTGGTAGTGCCGAGCGGAATGGGTGGCGTGCGCATCAGCCAGATCGGCGGGACGGAGCCGGGCACGCTGTATCCGGGGTTGCATTTTGTTACGCCGCTGGTGGAGAGCGTGCAGATGTTTGACTTGCGCGATCACCTCTTCACGGCGGGAATTGTGGACGCGGGAAAGCCTGGCATCAAGAACGAAATGACTGTGCAGTCGCGGGAAGGGCTGATTATCGGTCTGGCGGTAACGGTGCGGTACCGGCTCGATCCGAACAAGCTGTCGAGCGTACAGGCTCATCTGGAGCAGCCGGCGGACAAACAACTGGTGCCCCCGGTGGTGGCGAGTGCGTGGCGGCAACTGGCGCCCTCGTACACGGTGCGCGAAATTTTCTCGACGAAGCGCGAAGAAGTGCGGAATGCGGCGGCGGGGATCATCACGAAGAAACTGGCAGCGGACGGCATCGTGGTGGAAGAAGTGATGCTTGCGGACATCCAGTTGCCGGAGCAGTACGCGAAGGGGCTGGAAGGATTGCTGCTGAAAGAGCAACAGGATGACCAGATGGCGGTGGATACCGATATTCAGCAGAAGCAGGTGCGAATCGCCGAACTGGAAGCCGAGGCCGAGGCAAAGCAGAAGGAAAAGCAGGCCGAGGGCGACGCTCAGTCGAAGGTAATCGAGGCCAAAGGGGAGGCGGATGCAATGCAATACACGCTGCCGCTGAAGCAGAAGCAGATCGAACAGAGCAAACTGGAAGCGGAAGCGCGCAAGGAGGCGACGATCCAGAATGCGGAAGCTGACGCGGAGGCGAAGGTGATCGACAGCAAGGCTGAGCTGCAACGGCGCAACCTGCTGGCGGATGCGGAAGCCAGCCGCATCAAGCTGATTGCGGCGGCGAACGCGGAGCGGATGACGAGCGAGGCAGCCTTGCTGAACAAGTCTCCGCTGCTGATCAACAAGATCGTGGCCGAGAGGCTGTCGGACAAGATCCAGGTGGTGATGGTGCCGTCGGATGGGAAGTTCTTCTTCGCGAACGACGTGTTCAAAAACATGGCGAATGCTCCGATGGTGAAGCAGGAGATGGATTCGGAGTCGGAGCCGGAGCCGAAGAACGGGCATTGAGTGCAGCGGGGTGGCGCAGAGCGGGAAGGCGCGGGGAAGGCCGCGCCTCCCCGATTACTTGTGGCGCAGCAGGCAAACCGGGGCTAGCCGGACGCGGTACGCCACGCCTCGGTCGCCGGCAATTACTCTCCAAAACCACCTCAGACCTCTGCAGCATATTTTCGCTTTTCCCCCTACCCATTTCCATCCACCCCCTCTTATTCTTCCAGCATGCAAACGATATAATCCGCGCAAAGAACAAGTAGAGAAACGATGAGGGCGATGAGGCTGATCCGGGCAGTGGCACTGGGGGTATGGGGACTGGCTGGCTGCGCGGCATGCGGGGCACTGGGGATGCAGACGCCAAGCCAATGGTCCAAGCCAGCAGCAGAACTGGCTGCACAGATCGCTGACATCCTTGGTCCGGGGCAGGCGCAGCTGACGATTCGCAATCTGTCCACGATACAGGCGAATGAGGTTCCGTCGATTCGAAAGCTGATTGAACAGGATTTGAAAGCGCGCGGCGTGCTTGTTTCGGGTGCGGAGAGCGCGAATTCAATCCGCTTAACCCTGAGCGAGAATGCTCGTGAGCGGTTATGGGTAGCCGAAGTCGTGGAGGGAAACGAGACACACGTCGCGATGGTGCATGTGGATGCCTCGGCGCTTCTGTATCGCACTACACGCGAACGCATGGTGCTGCGCAGTGAAAAAATTGCCGGGCTCGTTAATCGAGCCGGCGGGATCGATTCGGAACGATCCGATTTTGGCAGCGGCTGAGATCAATGGGCACTTCCTGATGATCTATCCGGATCGAATATCGATCTTCTCTGCGGCGGCTGGTGGCTGGACAGAAGCGAATACAGTCACGATGGAAAGGAAGGACTCGCGCGATCCACGCGCGGAATTGGTGGCAACCGCTGATGGCGGAGGATTCACTGCCTATCTGCCAGGAGCGCAGTGCATCGGGAGCTATTCGCTTCCACTGGCCGGCTCATCCGCCGATAGCGGCTGGTCTGTTCGTTGTCACATGAGCGACGATCCGTGGCCGGTATACCAGAGCGCCGATGCAAGCAGGGCAACACCGTTAATGGCGTTTTATAATCCGGCGCGCGATTTCTTTACTGGCGTCGTTACGCCGGGCATTGGCGTCGATCTGCCGGCGTTTTATTCGGCGGCAATGATTCCGCGAGCGGCGGGTGGTGCAGCTCTGCTGATATCTGGTATCGACGGGAATGTGCAACTCATCGAGAACGGCGCGATGCGCTCTGTCGCCGGAACTCGTGACTGGGGCAGTGATTTCGCAGTGATCCGTTCGGGTTGTGGAGCGGGCACGCAGGTGATTGCTTCAAGTTCGGGAGAAGCCCTGAGCGACAGCCTTCGGGCATATGAGATTCCAGCACTTGAAGCGATTTCCGCGAGCAGTCCGCCTTACGATGAATGGGACCGTAACCGCACTGTGGACCGCGCAGGACGGGAAAAGTGCGTTTGCCGTCGTACGCACCGCAGCAGGCGAATACGAGGTGGACCGTGTTACGGCGCTTTGCAATTAGTTTCTTTCTGCTCTCGGTTGCGATCTGCGCATGGGGGAGGACGCGTCCGCATTATGGCGGCACGCTTCGGGTGGAGATAGCGGGCGACCCGTGGCAGCAGCCTGATGGGATCGCGCGAAGGCTGGTATATGACGGGCTGACGCAACTGGACCCTGACGGCGCATTACGACCGGCCCTGGCATTGTCGTGGGAATCGGACGGCAACAATCATCGCTGGCAGTTTCGGCTTCGGCCTGGCGTGCATTTTCACGATGGTTCGCCGTTGACGTCGGCTGCGGTGGTGGCATCGTTGGCTGCTTCGTGCGCAGCGGATTGCCCGTGGACCGCTGTGAAGGCTGTCGGCCCGCTGGTGGTTTTCACAAGCGACTCGCCGATGCCGAATCTGCCCGCGCTACTGGCGGGGGATGACTTCCTGATTGGATTGGCGGCTGCGAGCGATGGCCGTGCACCGGTGGATCAAGGCACGGGGCCCTTCCAGGTGACGGGATTCAACAATGGCCTGCTGACTTTGGCTGCCGATGAGAACTGCTGGGAGGGGCGGCCATTTGTGGACGCGATTGAGATTCGCGCTCACCGTCCCGTGCGGGAGCAGTGGCTAGACATTAGCGTGGGCCGTGCTGATGTCGTGGAGGTTCCCGCCGATCAGTTGCGGCAAGCCCAACAGCAGCGGATTAATGTGTTGACTTCGCCGCCCCTGATCCTCGTTGCATTGCAGGTCTCCGAATCCGGCACGCTGGCGAATGTGAAATTGCGCGGAGCCATTGCGGCGGCCGTTGATCGTAGTGCGCTCTACAATGTGATCTTTCAAAAGCAGGGAGAAATCACGGCAAGCGTTCTGCCGCAGCGTGTCACGGGCTATTCTTTCTTGTTCCCTGCCGCGAGGGATATGAACAAGGCTCAGGAACTCCGGGGAGGGTTGACGGGTGGCCAACTGACCCTGGCCACGGAAGGCGACGGCACAATGCAACTGGCGGCGCAGCGCATTGCGTTGAACCTGCGCGAGGCAGGATTCAACGTTCAGATGGCCTCGCCGGGCGCGCACTATGCAGATTTGATTTTGCGCAAGCTGCCTGTTGTGGGCAGGGATGCTGCCGCGGCGCTGGAACAGGTAATGCGGAGCGCGGGCGAGCCAAACCCGGTGACTGAAACCGCGCCCATGGCGACTCTTCAAGGCTGAACAGACGTACCTGGACGAGAAGCAACTCATTCCACTTCTTGATTTGCCGCGCGCCTGTGCGAAAGGGCCCCGAGTGCGCGATCTGCATTTTCGCGCGGACGGAATGCCCGACCTGGCAGATGCTTCGCTGGAGGATACGCGGTGAGCCTGAGGCAGAAGCTTCTGTTGCTTTTCTCGCTCACCGTAGCCGCAGCGGTTGCGGCCGTGGCGTGGACGGTGCTTGTGCGCATCCGGCAAGTGTTCGAGAAACGCGACCAGGAGGAAACTGCGCTCTTCGTCAGCCAGTTTCAGCGCGAATTTCAGCATCGGTCGGCGGATGTTGCGGCGGCCGTCGATCGAATCGCTGGACAGGAACACGTGCGCAGTATGGCGTTTGAGCTGGTGCAGTCAAACGATCCCTCTCCGTATCTAAATGAAGCGCAAACATTGGCGCAAGATGCGCAACTGGACTTTCTCGAAGTTGTTGGCCCTGACGGCAACATTGTGAGTTCTGCGCAGTGGCCGGCACGTTTTGGATACCCGGAGCCTGCGGCGAATGAAGCATCGCAGACGCCGTTCTTGAAACGCGAGGAACTGCAGGATGGCACCTCCGCGCTAGGCCTGTTTGCAGTACGCGCGATTCGCGGTGCGGAGCCTGCGGTGAAGCTGGTGGGTGGCAAGCGGCTCGATCAGAGCTTTCTTGCCGATTTACCGGTTGCACCGGGAATGCAGTTGGGACTTTACAGCGACGCGGGCGACGCGAAAGGAAACAGTTCAAACGCGAGCGCTGGAAACACGACAGGTTTTGATCCGAAGAGGATGGTGAGTGCGACGGGAGATGTGCCCGGCGCCGCACATTATGCCTCGCTGATCGATCACGCGCGCCAGAGCGGCGAACAGGCGAGCGGAATTCTATACCTGACGCCGCGCCGCGAAGACAGCGTCAGCGCAACCGCGATTCCACTGAAAGACTCGGCTGGAAAGGTGCTGGCGGTGCTGACGGTGGCGATCTCGCGCAGCGGTCTTGTGGCGGAGCAGCAGCAGATTCGTGCCATCGCCTACGGTGTGGCAAGCGGCGGCATCCTGCTCGCAATCATCTTCAGCCTCTGGATTGCGGCGCGTGTTTCGCGGCCCGTGGAAGAACTGGCACGTGCGGCAGAAGAAGTTGCAAGCGGGAGTTGGGACACGCAGGTGCCGGTACGCGGACGTGATGAGGTCGCAGTGCTGGCGCGCAGCTTCAATCACATGACCCAGCAACTTTCGAATCAGCGCGAAAAGCTGGTACAGAGCGAGCGGGTAGCCGCGTGGCGCGAACTTGCGCGGAGGCTGGCGCACGAGCTCAAGAATCCTTTGTTTCCGCTGCAATTGACGGTGGAGAACCTGGTACGGGCGCGACAGTTGCCGGCGGCAGAGTTCGATGAAGTGTTCAGCGAAAGCACGCAGACGCTGAGCATGGAGATCGCAAATCTAAAAAAGATCATTGGCCGCTTCAGCGACTTCAGCAAGATGCCGAAACCCGAGCTTGAAAAGGATCGACGCGCGGAATGTGGTTGAGCGCGTAAGGGTGTTGTATGCCGTCGCCGGCGAAGACGGGCCCAGGATCACCGTGAAGACGGAAGTAGATGATCGTCAGATGCCGATGTTGGTGGATCCTGAGTTGCTGCATCGCGCGCTCTCGAATCTTGTACTGAACGCGAAGGATGCGATGCCGGATGGAGGCACGGTGACGATCTCAGCACATCCGAAGGAGGATGCAGTCGAAATCCGCGTCGCAGACACGGGCCAGGGGCTGACGGAGGAAGAGTGCCAGCGGCTTTTCACACCGTATTACACAACCAAACAACACGGAACGGGGCTGGGATTGGCAATCGTGCAGTCGGTGATTTCTGATCATGCAGGTACCATATCGGTGGAGAGTTGCGAAGGAAAGGGAGCGATATTTGTGATCACGCTGCCGAGGGTGGAAGGATGAGCGCCAAGATCCTGATCGTAGATGACGAAGCCAACACCCTGGCATCACTCTCTCGTGCATTCCGGCTGGCGGGGCACGAGGCCGTGGTGTGCGACAATGCCGCCCGCGCACTGGAGTTGGCGCAGGCCCAGCCATTCGACCTGATCCTGAGCGACGTGGTGATGCCGAAGCGCGATGGTCTTTCACTGCTCGAAGACCTGAGAAACGCCGGGATCGGAACGCCCGTTGTGATGATGAGCGGACAAGCGCATATCGAGATGGCGGTTCGCGCGACGCGACTGGGAGCACTCGATTTTCTGGAGAAGCCGCTGACGACCGAGAAACTGCTGGTGACGGTCGAAAACGCAATGAAGCTGACGCGCCTTGAAGCGGAGAATCGCGATCTGCGCACACGCGTGGGAAGACACACGATGGTGTGGACCGGCGAAACGATGCGGCGTTTGATGGCGCAGCTTGAAAGAGTGGCCGCGAGCGAATCAAGGGTGTGCATCTATGGCGAAACCGGTACAGGCAAGGAACTGGTGGCGCGCACGCTGCATGAGAAGAGCCATCGTGCGAACGGACCCTTTGTAACGCTGAACTGCGCGGCGGTACCGGCGGAGCTGATCGAGAGCGAGCTGTTCGGCCATGAAAAAGGATCCTTCACGGGAGCGGCGCAACGGCACAACGGAAAATTTGAGCAGGCACATCGAGGAACGTTGTTTCTGGATGAGATTGGCGATATGCCGGTCGCCATGCAGGCTAAGTTATTGCGCGTGCTGGAAGAGGGTGAGGTCGAGCGCATCGGCGCCGACAAGCCCACCAAGGTCGATGTGCGCGTCGTAGTCGCGACGCACCGCAATCTTGAGCAGCTTGTGGAGAGTGGCGGATTCCGGCGGGATTTGTATCATCGGGTCGTTGTGTTCCCCTTGACGTTGCCCCCATTGCGAGCGAGATGTGAGGACCTGCCGGCACTTGTTGAACATTTTGCGCGCCAGGTGAGCACACAGAACGGATGGAAGCCGGTTCCCTTCAGCGCGGAAGCAATTGAAGGATTGAAGCACTACGCATGGCCGGGAAATATTCGCGAACTGCGAAACATCGTGGAGAGGCTGCTTCTGCTGGCCGACGGCGAAGTAAATGGAGAGGATGTGCGGCTGACGCTGCCTGCAGTGTCAGGCTCCAACCCGGAACGGGCGAGTGGAGGCGGCGGAACGGGGCCGCTGGCGCAGCGCGTGCTTGCTTTCGAGCGAGAGGCAGTACTTGCGGAACTCGACCGTCACGGCAGGCATATTACCCAGACTGCCAAGGCTCTGGGTCTGGAGCGAAGCCATCTTTACAAGAAATGCGCACAGTTGGGCATCGTTCTGCAGAACCTGCCGGAACGAGACTAGTCTCAAGCGCAATCCCTCACCAATTCATTTCTCTTTCAACAGGCTCTGGTTCATCGGCATCTAATGTGAAATGGCTGATGTAACCCGGCACAACTCGGCAATTCTGCGGAATCCTGATCCCTGTCTAACTGGAGGAGGACGACTGTGATTCTTTTGCTAGCCATTACCATTCCGACATGGGTGGCGGTTCTCGCATCAATCGCGCTCGTATTCTTTGTGTCATCGGTGCTGGGCGGCCTTCTTGGCCCGACGCCTCGTTACAGGATGATGAATGCCCAGGAGATGCCCCCAAATGATACAGATCGATTTCTGGAGGTTGTGGAAGCCCTTGCGGATGCGGGGATGAACCGAACTGGTGATCTGACGGTGCTCACCAACGGGCCTTCCTTCTACCCGGCGGAGTTGGAGGCGATTCGGGGCGCAACCAGGAGCGTAAACCTGGAAGCCTATATCTTCGCAAAAGGAGAAATTGCCAGGCAGTACGTTGAGGCGCTGACGGATCGTGCAAAGGCCGGCGTGAAAGTGAATGTGGTGATCGATGCGTTTGGGAGCGCCGGAACCGGGAAGCGGTTCTTCGCGTCTCTGCTGAACGCAGGGGGCAAGGTTCGCTGGTACAACGGGCCTCGATGGTACTCGCTGATGCACCTGGACAACCGCACCCATCGGGAACTGATGATCGTCGACGGCAAAATCGGCTTCATTGGCGGAGCCGGCATAGCGGACCAGTGGTACAGCGGAACGAAGGGGCAGCCCCGATGGCGCGATTCAGCAGTGCAAATCATGGGCGAAGCGGTATACAACCTGCAGGCGACGTTTGCGGAAAACTGGCTGGCCGTTTCAGGCGAGCTGCTCATGGGAGACGAGTACTTTCCGTATATTCATAATGAACATCGACTAATTTCGCTCGTGGTGAACAGCACGCCGACAGTGGGAGGCTCAACGCGCGCACGAATTCTTTTTCAATTGCTGCTGGCGTCTGCCAAGCGGAGCATCTCCATCACGACGCCCTATTTTCTGCCAGACCGCGGCCTCACGGAGGAATTGTGCCATGCTGTTGAGCGCGGTTTGCGGGTGCGCATCCTCGTGCCGGGCCGAAAGAGCGACCATATGGTTACGCGGAGCACAAGCCGGGCAGGATATGGGCGCTTGTTGAAAGCAGGAGCAGAGGTATACGAGTACGAAGCCGCGATGATCCATGCCAAGGTGCTTTGCGTGGATGATTTGTGGGTCGTGGTGGGATCGACTAATTTTGATAACAGGTCATTCGGGATCAATGATGAAGTGAACCTTGCGATCAGAGACCACGCTGTGGCGGCGCGTTTTGAGCATGACATGGCACTCGATCTGGAACAGAGCCGGCAGGTTTCACTGGAGGCGTGGAGGCATCGGCCGCTGACGGAGCGCGCGACCGAGCTGATGGGTTTAGTATTCGAGCGACAACAATGAGCAAAGCGTTGCACTTCCGAATTGCCTCTTACAACACGCACAAGTGCCGAGGCATTCACGGAACCATTTCGCCGGAGCGCGTGATTCGCGTCATCGAAGAACTCGATGCGGACATTCTTTGCCTGCAGGAGATCGTGGATGCGGCCGGAGGCACGGGGAAGTATGACCAGGCGCGCCAGATTGCAGAGGCTCTTCCTGATTTGAACGTGGCATTCGGTGAAACGCGGCCACTCCATGGCGGCCGTTACGGCAACATGCTCATGACACGATTTCCGATCCGTGGTACGCAATCGCATGACATTACAAAATCAGTTCGCGAAGAGCGTGGAGTTTTGCAGTGTGCGATCGAGGTCGGACGCTCCCTTCACGTCAATGTCTTCAACGTGCATCTGGGAACGGGCTACCTGGAACGGCGGCGCCAGCTCGAGGTTCTCATCGGGCCGAAGATCCTTGCACAGCCAATGTTGAAAGGGCCGCGTATCGTGATCGGAGACTTCAACGAATGGACGCGCGGGATCACGACAAGACTCCTGCAGCAGAATTTCCAAAGCGATCGCCCGATTAGAAACAGGCGCTCGGCGCGGACCTTTCCGGGAGTGCTGCCGATCTTGAGCCTGGATCATTGCTACTACGAAGCGCCTCTCAAGATGGAAGGCACGAAAATCTGGCGCAGCCGCCGAGCGATGATCGCATCCGATCATCTGCCGTTGATAGCGGACTTCAGTCTTCCCGGATAGAGAACTTGACAGAGGTCCGTTTCCGACGGACGTTGCAGGACACATCGCCGATAAGCGGGTTCGCTTGCGGCGAGGGAAAAATCAATTTGTAGCTGTCTTGAGCACAGCCTGAAACGCGGGCTTTGGCTGGCCGTTGCGATCAAAGAGCAGAGGGTATGAGGTTCGTCCTCTAACAGGCCAGTTGTTAAGCCACGATTGTGCGTCGGTAACTCCCCAGAACGTCACACGATTGACCAAATCACGATGCTTCCAATAAACAGCAAAGAGATCCGCATAGCGTTTCGTTAGCTCCTGCTGAACATTGTCGGGCAGGCCATTCGGGTAGGGATTGAGTTTGGCGTTCTCTTTAATGTTCAGCGAAACATCCGCGGTTCGGCCCCAGGCTGAAGGAAGCACATCGATGTCCAGTTCTGTAATCGCGACCTTGACACCTGCCGCGGCCAGATCTGTGATGGTGGCTTCCTCGTCCGCAGCCGTCGCTCCGTCAAGGTGCAGGTGTGCCTGATCTCCGACAACGGCAATAGGAACGCCAGCCGCCTGCAGCCTCTTCACCAATGCGATTGCACCCTTGCGCTTGGCTGGAGTTTCGAGGTTATAGTCGTTGTAATTCAATTGGGCGTGGGGATCGGCTTCGTGGGCAAACTGAAACGCCTTGACGATGTAATCTTCTCCGATAATCTTCATCCAGAGGGACTGACGAAGAGTTCCATCCTCGTTCAAGGCTTCATTAACGACATCCCAACTATCAATCTTTCCCTTGTACCGGCCTACCACGGTTTGTATGTGGTCGTGGAGGCGCTGGAGCAACGCATCGCGGGTGAGTTGATTGCCCTTTTCGTCTTTGAATACCCATGCCGGCGTTTGAGAATGCCAGCATAGATTGTGGCCGACGATGAACATGTGATTCTTCAGGCCGAACTCAACATACTTGTCAGCAAGTGTGAAGTTGTAGGCGTCGGGCCGGGGGTGAATCACTTCCCACTTCATCACGTTTTCGGGACTGATGGAGTTGAATTGCTGGATGATGATCGCGTCACCTTGCGCATCCTTGCCGGTGATCTGATCTGTATTCATCGCTGCGCCTACAACAAAGCCGCCGCGGAATGCGTCCTTGAGCGTTGCGGGCGCCTGGGCCATGGCGGCGATGCTCGACAAACACCCAGTCAAAACTAAAACCAAACTGCTGGAATATCGCATTTCAATTTTCTCCATGTTCAGGAGCGCTTTCAGCCGGCTCCTTTAATGCTGCGAAAATCTTTCGCTTCACTGTGCATGATCTCTACCCGAAATCGTGAAGCAATGCTCGTTAAACGCTTCGCGCTACGCCGTAAAACTCTTGCGGCGCTCGCTCAAATCGTGCGAGATGGTGAGGTTGAGTTTCATGTTGATGCCGTAGAACATCAGGCAGGCAGCGGCAGCAAGGAACCCCGCGCCCGCGTATACAGAGGCGATCAGCCGGATGCCCATCAGTGCATGTGCGGTCTGAATCGCGTTCGACTGATAGCCATACAGCGAAAGCAACCAGCCGGCAATCGCGCCGCCCAGTGCCAATCCGATCCAAAGCGCAAAGACAACACCGGCGGTGACTGTGCCGGTGGCGCGGCGTCCGGTCTTCCATTCGCCGTAGTCGGCCACATCGCCCATCATGGCCCAGAGAACCGGACCGGAGCAGCCGTACACAAACTGGCGCGCGACCTCAAGCGCAATGATGAGCGTCGTCGCCGTAGCCGGGATAAAGAACAGCGCGATGCAGAAAACGCCCGTCAACACCATGCTCCAGACGAAGAGCGTGCGCTTGCCGATCCGCTTGGTTAGCGCAGTGGAGCAGGCCACGCCGATCAGAAGCGCCGTCAGTCCAAAGCCATTGAACCAACTGAAGAGCAGTTGATTGCCGGCACAGTATTTGAAGTAGGGCAGCATCAAGCTACCGCGGATCATGAGGGCGATAAAGTAAAAGGTCGTCACCAGAAAGAGTGCGATCCACGGTCCGTTTTTCAGCAGATCGCCCAGGTCCTGCCCGACTGACGACTTCTGCTTCGGATCAGGCTGAATTCGTTCCTTGCTGACGGCGAACGCGATCAGGAACATGACCACGCTCGTCACCAGGAAGATCCCCATCGTCAACTGGTAACCGCGGGCGCTGCTACCGCGGCCAAGGTAGACCACCATGGGAATCGCCAGGCTCTGCACAATGAAGCCCGCCGCGTTGGCAAACAGTTGCCGGTAGGATGCTATGCTGGTGCGCTCGTTTGGATCGTCCGTCATCACACCGGTCAGTGATGCATAGGGCACGTTGTTGGCGGTGTAAATCAGGCGCAGCAGCAGGTACGTGACCCAGGCATACATCAGCTTTGCGCCGGCGCTTAAATCCGGAGTGGTAAACGTCAAAACACCAATCACGCCGAAAGGCAGTGCGGTCCATAACAGCCAGGGACGAAATCTTCCCCAGCGCGTATGGGTGCGATCGGCAATTACGCCCATCACGGGATTGAAGACCGCGGCCCCCAGACCGACAATCAGAAACATCGTGCCCGCCTGGGCCGGCGTCAACCCGAACGTGTCGGTGTAGAAGTTCAATTGGAGGGCCATCATCGCCTGGAAGACGAAGTTGGCTGCCATATCGCCAAGGCCGTAGCCAAATTTCTCTGAGAATGCAAGACCTTTGCTGTTGCCGCTCATCGTTCCTTCTCTCTTCCATTCCTAGGCGGGGCACGCGAGCTGCCTGGTTCAGCTCGACACAGCCGCAGCGCGCGAGCAGCAGTGACCCTGTGTTGAATGCGTACTCAGTAAATACTCCAGAATCTGATCTGTCACCTGCAGAATGAAAGCGGTCCTGCCCCGCCCGCACGACACCCTGGGATCTTTCCGCGCCCGGGGAGCCTTTTGCGCCCGTCGTGAACGACCGATCAGATCTTCTAGGCGCATGGTTTGACTGGCAGTGACTCGTGTCACATAACTATATCGCTTTACTAGCTGTGCTTGCGACTTCGACGGTATGTATAATTCGCTGCGGAGAATAAACGTGACCAAACGTGCATCGCTCCCTTATCACCTGGGCTTCAATGCCCAGCATTCGCCGATGGGCGCATTCATGAGCTTTACCTGCGGCAACTTCGGAACTCGCGGCGGCATTGGCCTGCAAATCGGACAGCCCGGCGATCAGGAAGTGTTCATCGGCTTCAAGGACGGCGATCGCTACTCGGACGCGACTTTGAAGTGCCTGCCTTTCTATACCGCAGCAGTTGACCGCTCCGCCGATGCGTTTCTAGTGGAGCAGGCCGGTCCGTCTGAGCAGAACGTCAAGCCGGATGCCATCGCGTTCAAAGAGGGCGAATTCTCACGCTCCTATGGCTGGGCCAGCGATAGGTGGCTCGCCGATGGATTGAGCTTTACGGTCTATTCTCCGTTTGGCGCGATTCCTGATCCGGCTACGGAAAGCGACCAGCGGATGCGCGAAGGCCTGCTGCCTGCCGTGATTGCCCGGCTGGAGTTCGACAACACCTCCGGTACCTCTACTCGAACGGCGATGTTTGCGCTTAACCATGCGCGACCCGGGAGCCGGATTCTGGATGAGGATCTGGGCAACGGTCGAGTGGCCTTTGCCTTTCGCCGCGAGGCTGCGGGCGCTGCCGAGCTATTCGATTTCACATCCTCGAATGAAGGAGTGAAAATCGATGCCGCGCCGTTCATCTTTATGCGCTGGTCGGCCAGCGACGGCGTGCGTGAGAGGCACAATCCGGTTCATCTGCTGGGGTCATGTCCGGGATTTGGCTTTGAAGTTCCGCCAGGCAAAAAGTATGGAATTACTATCGCGCTCGGCTCCTACCTTGAAGGCTTTCAAACTAACGGGCTCGATGGCCGCTATCTCTATACCCGTTACTTCAAAGGGCTGGCGGATGTGCTCAAGACGGCGCTCGATAGCGCAGGCAAAATCATGGCATCGGCTCACGCGCTCGACAGCCAACTCGATAACGCTACGGTTTCTGACGATCAGCGCTTCCTCATTTCTCATGCCACGCACAGCTATTACGGAAGCACGCAGTTGCTCGAAGTCGAAGGCCAGCCGCTCTGGGTGGTTAACGAAGGTGAGTACTGCATGATGAATACGCTCGACCTTGCCGTGGATCACGTCTTCTGGGAGCTGGAGCACAATCCCTGGCTCGTGCGTAACCTGCTCGACACTTTTGTTCGCCGCTACAGTTATACAGACGAAGTAAAGGTCTACAAATCCGATTTCGCCCCTTCGGTCGACACTCTGCAGGTGGATCCCTCTCAGACTCCACCACCGCCCGACGAGGCACAGCTCAATCGTCCCTATGAGACGAAGCCCGGCGGCCTCAGCTTCTGTCACGATATGGGCGCGCACAACAACTTCTCGCCAAAAGGGCGCAGCAGCTACGAGCTGGCAAATCTCACAGGGTGCTTTAGCTACATGACTGTGGAGCAGCTCTGCAATTGGGTCCTGACGGCCGGCTGCTACGTGGCCAAGACCCGCGACTTCGCATGGCTGAAAAGCAACAAGACCGTGGTGGATGCCTGCCTGGCAAGCATGATCAACCGCAGCGGCGACGTTGGATTTGCACAGTTCGATAGCACCCGGTGCGCAGGCGGTCAGGAGATCACGACCTACGACTCGCTCGATCATTCACTGGCGCAGACCCGCAACAATATCTACATCGCCGTGAAGAGCTGGGCGACCTACTGGTCCCTGGCGCTGATGTTACGCGAGTTGGGCGATGCGGCCAGCCAGGCGCGATCGAAGGAACTCGCAGAAAAGGTTGCATCGGTAGTCTGCGATCAGGCGGTAGACGGTGTGCTTCCTGCCATCTTCGAGAGGTCCAACCCTGGCTACTCCTCACGGATTCTGCCTGCAGTGGAGGGTTGTTTGTATCCACTCTACTTCGTCAAGACCGGCTTTGCCGGCTGCACGCTTGAGCAGATCTTCGGGACTGCGCCTGAAAAGCGAATGTTCGAAGTCCTCAAAGTGCACACGCGCAATCTGTTGCTCGATCCTGAGCGGCGAAATCTTTTTGCCGATGGAGGTATCAAGCTGTCTTCGACGAGCAATAACTCGTGGATGAGCAAGATCGCCATCTTTATGTATGTCACACGCAGGGTGTTCCATCTGGACGCTGATCCCAAAATTGCCGAGGTTTTCAGCCAGGCAGATGCTGCTCATGTGACGTGGCAAACCGAAGGCAGCTCGTACTGGGCCTGCTGCGACCAGATCGTGTCAGGAGAAGGCAAGGCGAGCCGCTACTACCCGCGAATCATCACAAGCGCGCTGTGGATGGAGTCGTAGGTTCAACCCAAAGCTGCGCTGCGGCAAAACATTGCACGACGACGCTCTGAAAGCTCACGGCATGGGCATCTGCTGGGGAGCGTCTCTTTCTGACTCATCGCCTTCGCCCAATCGCATCCGGAGATCGCTTTCCCAAAAAAGACGCCACCGGATGATTCGGCGTAGAGGGATAGTAGTCATCAATGATTCACGGACGTCAGTTGAGACAGTCAATCTTTGTTTCACCAGAACCGGCTGGCTTGCCGTTGATGCGACGCCACATACCGGGGCTGGTGCCAAACATGGCCGTAAAGGCCCTGGTGAAGTGACTCTGGTCTGCAAATCCGCAGGTCAGCGCGATCTCCGTCAACGCCAGGCCACGGTTAGCGAGCAGTTCTCGGGCGCGTTCGGCGCGACATTTCATCAACCAGCGATGCGGGGAAAGTCCCGTCGATTGCCGGAATGCGCGGGCAAAATGACGGGATGAAAGCCCACATTCCGTAGCAAGACGAACAAGCGAGATGTCTTCGTTGAGGCTAGCCACCATCAGTTCTTTGACTCGACGCTCTTGAGCCGGGGCGAGCCCGCCGCGCTGGATGCTCCCGACCTTCTTCATCCCCCCGTACGCGTGCGCCACATGAGCGGTGAGCGCGAGCGCCACATGATCGAGGAAAAGTGCCGAGGCTTCGCTGGGGCGTGCGGTTGCTGGGAGCAACGAGGACAGCAGATTCCGTGTAACGGGATCATCGATACCTGCACCGGGGCGATACATGAGATCGCCAATCCTCGGCGCGCTCAATTCATAGGTGATTGCATCGAGCGCCTGACGCGGCAGGTGGAACATGAGGCAGTGGTATGGGTCGCGAATATCGGCGATCGGGCTGCGTTGCAGATCGTAGATCGTGACGGCTCCGGGAAACCAGCCGGTTGGCTTGACGAATCGGCCCTCGAAGTACAGGTCGTGATCCAGGCATGGAAGGAATTGCAGTGCAATAAGATATGCGTCTTCGTTCGGAATCGGTGCGGTCATTCCAAAGTTTGGCTGGTCGCACTTCAACTCCGTAACCATCAATGTGGACTTGCGCAGCGCGCGCGTGATCAGCGTTGGAGCGTCGCGCATGCCAAAGGCTTCGGCAAGGTGATTTCGGTAGGGTGCCTGCTCTCGCATCCCAAAACTCCAGGTTTTTGGTAGGGCCTGTGCTCCGTCAGGGAAAATCGGGGAAGAACGTCGCGGCCTCGGGGTTTGAGCTGCCTCAGATGCCCTGTGTCCCTTTTGTAAAAAAGCCGTCCGAATCGCGCAAGACCCTGTACCAAGTACCGGGCCATCATTGCCTCGATCGATGCGTCTAACCATCGAAACAACTGACTCAGGAGGAAGGCTATATGCCGGATAGATCGAAGCCCGATTGTTCTGATCCACGGACTTTGGATGACCGCTCTCTGCTGGGAAAACTGGGTCAAGCGATACACGGCGAAAGGCCATTCGGTAATCGCGCAGGAGTTGGCCCGGCATGGACATCAATATCGAGGAACTGCGGCGTGATCCCTCTCCGATCGCCAAACTTGGGATAACGGAAATTGTGGCTCACTACGAGACGATCATTCGGGAACTGGATTCGCCGCCCATCATTATTGGCCACTCTTTTGGCGGGTTGATTACGCAGATTCTACTTGATCGCGGACTGGGCGCTGCGGGTGTTGCCATTGCTCCGGCTCCGGTGAAAGGCATCCTGTTCCTGCCCTTCTCTACCTTGAAGGTTTCGTTTCCTGCGCTGAGCAATCCGGCCAACAATCACCGGGCAGTGCCACTCACCCCGGAGCAGTTCCATTACGCGTTTACTAATAACCTGAGCGAAGAAGAGTCGATGGCGGTCTACGAACGCTACGCTGTGCCCGGTCCTGATCACGTCTTGTTCCAAGCCGCACTCGCCAATTTCAATCCCCATGCGGCAACCGCTGTTGATTTTCAAAATGACGAACGCGCGCCACTGCTCTTAATTTCGGGAGGAGAGGATCATGTTTCGCCGGCGTCGGTCGTCGAAGCCAACTTCAGGCTGTATCACAAATCGAGTGCGATCACCGAGTACCGTGAGTTCCCCGAACGGACTCACTACACGCTCGGCCAGGATGGGTGGAAAGCTTGTGGCAGACTACGCTCTCGATTGGGCTTTGAGCCACGCGTCGAAGAGATCTGGAGTTAGCGCCCAGTTGCCGGAGAATACGGTGCGGTAAGCTGAACATTATCGGCGCGGGCGGAGGCTCGTTCAGCCGATCGAATTCGGAATTAGGATCGAATTACCACGAAAACTGCCAGGAGCGAACAATGAACATCACCAAGTTTGGGCCGAGAGGACGATTGGGCTTTAAAGGGCTGTTGGGGCCCACTTCGATCTGTATCGCGTTGTCAGCTTTGTTCATCACAAGAGCCTGGGCCGCAGCAGGAGGCATTGCTGAAAAGACGGCTGATGTTGACGGGCTCAAGCTGCACTATCTTGCGGCCGGTAGCGGTCCGACCGTGATCTTGCTCCACGGCTATACGCAAACATCGCGTATGTGGCGACCGATCATCCCAAAGCTCGCCGAGAGATTTAGGGTCATCGCGCCCGATTTGCCGGGCATCGGAGATTCTGAAATACCCAGGGACGGGTTGGACATGAAGACCGCGGCCATTCGTATCCACGATCTGGCGAAATCGCTTGGCGTGCGGAAGGCGGAGATTGTTGGACACGACATCGGCTTGATGGTCGCGTATGCCTATGCCGCGCAGTTTCCCAGCGGAGACCGAAAAGCTGGTTCTTATGGATGCATTTCTTCCCGGAGTGAAGGGATGGGAGGCCGTTTACGACGATCCGCACATGTGGCATTTTCGATTTTCAGGTCCAACGCCGGAAGCACTGGTACGCGGCCGCGAAGATATCTACTTCGCATGGTTCTGGAACGATCTGGCTGCGGATCGGAATCGTTCACTGTCCGACGCGGATCGGAGGGCATATGTTCAGGCTTATTCACGGCCAGGACGTATGCGCGCCGGATGGGGCTATTTTGCCGCGTGGCCCGAAACAGCCAGAGAGTTCGCCGCAATGGCCGAAACGAGGCTTACGATGCCGGTGCTCAGTATCGGCGGTGAGAAGTCGGGCGGAACTGTGCTCGGCGATCAGGCAAAGATTGTCGCTACAGATGTGAAGGTGATCGTTCTGCCCAATACTGGGCACTGGCTCATGGAAGAGCGACCGCACGAAACGATGGATGCTCTGCTCAAATTCCTTTGATGAGGTTTGGATCAAAATGAAAGCTGTACGCATTCACCGCTTCGGACCTCCGGAAGTCGTGGTGCTCGATGACATACCGAGACCAATGCCTGCGAGCGGAGAGGTCCTCGTGCGCGTCGTGGCCGCGGGGGTTGCACCGTGGGATGCCATTATTCGCGAGGGCAAGAGCGCCGTAAGCCCTCAACCGCCCTTGACGCTTGGTTCTGATCTTTCAGGTTTCATTGAAGTGGTTGGTCCTGACGTAACCACCTTCAAAGCAGGGCGATGAAGTCTATGGCGTAACGAACCCTCAATTCTGTGGAGCGCAGGCCGAATACGCGGTTGCGTCGGCTGGAATGATTGCTCCAAAACCACCGTCTCTGACTCACATCCAGGCAGCGTCGGCCCCGGTCGTGGCGGTTACGGCGTGGCAGATGCTGTTTCAATATGCGCAAGCGAAGAGCCCGGAAGTAGTCATGATCACTGGCGCGGCAGGCAATGTGGGCGCCTACGCTGTCCAGATGGCATTGAACGCTGGAATGCGCGTGGTAGCCGTTGCGCGACCGCAAGAATTCGAGTTGCTCCATTCGCTTGGCGTGACTGCAATCATCGATTCGAGCGCCGATGATTTCAGGCCAGACTTTCGCCTGTCGATGTCCTTCTGGATACGGTCGGAGGAACGATCGTTCAGCAGTGCGCGGAAGCCGTCAAGCCCGGCGGCCGTCTTGTCTCAGTGGTTTCGGCGAACCCCCTGCCGCAACGGACCAACATGCAATCTACGTTCTTTTATGCCGAGGTCACGAGCGAGCGGCTTCGAACCCTCAACGATTTGTTCCAGCGCGGAGCTATTTCTGCACGCGTGGGATCTGTGCTCCCGCTGTCGGAAGCTCGTCGTGCGCATGAAATGCTTGCAGGCGCGCCGCATCGGAAAGGGAAGATCGTTCTGCAGGTATCGGAGTGAACGATGCCAGTGTGGCCGCAAGGTATTACCAGAGTCGGGCAGGAGTGAGTCTTCATGCAGAATCTTGATGCAGTCAAGCACGGGACAACCGATGTCCCCGTCGAAGAGATCTTTTTGCGCCGCTGGAGTCCGCGCGCATTTGCGAAGCAAGCCGTTGCGGACCGCGACTTGAAGGCCGTGTTCTCTGCAGGAGGCTGGGCAGCGTCGTGCTTCAATGAGCAACCATGGCGGTTCCTGGTGGGGCGCAACGGCGATTCAGTTTGGAGGCGAATCCTGGAAGCGCTCGTCGCTTCGAACCAGGCATGGGCGAGTTCTGCTCCGGTGCTTTACGCTTCGTTTGCAAAGCGTACATTCACCCTCAACAACCAGCCGAACCGTGTCGCACAGCACGACGTTGGAGCGGCATCGGCACAAATTGCTCTTCAAGCTACAGCGCTGGGGTTGTACGTGCACGGCATGGTCGGCTTCGATCCTGAAAAGCTTCGGTCCGCTTTCAAGGTGCCAGACGACTTCGAGCCGGTGGCTTGCTGGGCGCTTGGCTATCGTGGTGATCCGGACGAGCTTTCTGAGCGTTTAAAACAGCGCGAAATAGAACCCCGTCAACGGAAACCGCTCAAGGATTGGGTCTTTTCTGAATGGGGCCAACCGGCGCTCTGAAATCGCGATTTCCCAGGGTCCCTTCTGGTTCCTGCACATCGCCCGAAATCGGCGATGACCCATTTATTTCTGCGGCCGGCATATTCATATAGCAGCCGCTTCGGATTTCAATGACCACTCGCAATGAAGTGGATCATTCGCCCCTCATCTACGCGACGCCCTGCGCGTCGTGTCGAGGCCTCCAGGCCACCAGTTCCAATCGCCTGCAAGACGCAGGAGTGCTGGACCGATCACAATCCGCACCAGGGTCGCATCAATGAGCACGGCAACCGCCAGCGTAAATCCGATCATCTTGACCACGAGAAAATTTCCAAATGTGAACGCCGCGAAAACGACGATCATGATTGCGGCGGCGCTTGTAATCAGGCCGGCAGTCCTGGCCAATCCTTCGGGGATCGCGTCCGCTTCACTAAGGCCGCTCCTCCGGGCTTCGAGTACCCGCGCTACCAAAAACACTTCGTAGTCCATGCTCAATCCGAAAACGATGGCAAAGGTGACGATAGGGACGAGGGGAAACACGCTGCCTGTTCTTCCCTGGACTCCGAGGAGGCTGCTGCCGTGTCCGTCCTGGAAAACTAAAACCAGTGCTCCGAAGGAGGACGCGACCGAGAGGAGGTTCAATGCGATCGCCTTTACGGCGACGAAGAGCGACCGGAAGCCGGCTAGAAGTGCCGCGAGCGTTCCAATCACTACCATCGCTGTGACCGGGAGAAATCGGTCTAAGACAATCGTCTGATAATCGGCATCAAGTGCCGGGATGCCTCCAATTTTTAGAGTTGCCCCGGGCACTCCGATGAGAGCGGCCGCGCCTGTCTTGCGGAGTTCGCGTACCCAGTCAACCTGGCCGCGGAGGGAAACTGAATCCGCGGGTAGCACTTCAAGCAGCGCTTCTCTTCCGTCACTACTCAGAAATGTTCGATGGGTTTCCCGCGACAGGTCAGTGAGGTTTGATCGGCTCTCTGCAAGCGTTGTGATGGAAATGACCCGGGCGCTGCGAGGGTCGCTAGCGAGCTGCTTTGAGAGACGATCGATGGTGTTCCATCCCGCGTCAGTTTGTGTAATGGAATCCTTTGGCAGTTCCACAAGGACGCGCATCGAATACACAACGCCAGCCCTGTCCATTTGTTCGAGGGTGTGAAGCGCCTGGACCGATTCAGCCGATTCTGGAAGCCAATTCCCTTTCGGGACTCTGGTATCGAGCCGTGTGGCCTGCCATGCGAGCAGAAGCAAGGGGGTGCCCGCAAGAAGGAGCGCAAACCACGGACGGGCGACAATCACCCTTCCCCATCGTCTCCACCGAACTCCTGTGCGTTCAGACCGGTACGCATCCAGCTTAGGAGTGAAAGGCATCCGACCACCATCAATCCGTCGACCGAGCAAGGCGAGTAGCGCCGGAACGAGAGTATTTGTCAGCAATACACTGATTCCCGCCACCAGGAATCCAGCGATGCCGATGGAGCGGATTTCGCTGATGGGAACCGTCAAGAGGGCAAGAAATCCGATGGCGACTGTCGAGGCTGAGATCAGAAGCGTGCGACCAGCCTGGCGTGCCGCAATCACCGAGGCTGTCGGGCCGTCATTGCCGGCGCAAATCGCCTCCCGGAAGCGGCTGACCATTAGGAGCGCATAGTCAATCCCCAGTCCCAGCCCAAGCATGGTCGCCAGATTCTGAACGAGGATGGACAGGTGAAGCGCTCGGCAAGCAACCCGGTAATCGCCAGAGTGGTGGCGATGGCCAGTTGCGCCAACGGCTAAGGGAATCAAGGCGGCGACCAAGCTTCCGAAGGCCACCAGCAAAAGTGCGAGGGTAGCGGGAATCACGAGGCTTTCGCCGTGTTGCACATCGTCGGCACTCGCTTTTCGAATGTCAAAATTCAGCGGAAGCTCGCCGGTAAGCTCCAGCTTTATGTTGGGATAATGGCCTCGTAAGTTATTCGCGAGGGCGCTGGCTCGCTCGTGGAGCTTAGGAACAAGCGACTCGACCGGGACCTCGGTCGACGCGAGGCCCACTAAAACAAACGTCCCGCCTCCCTTGCCCAGAAAGATCGGATCGCGCAATTCGAGATAAGAAACGACGCCAGACACGCCGGGTTCGTCTCTGAGGCCTGCCACGATGGTTGATAACGCCTGCTCGCCTTCCGCGGAATTCGCGGGCGGGAGACCCTGAACCACAAGAACTACGCGATCCACGAATGGCGAACGAAAACGGCTTATCAGCTCCTGCCGGACGGTTTCCGCTTCGCTACCATCAACTCGAGTTGCCGTCTCCAAATGGCGCTCGGCGTGAAAGGAGAATGGAAGCAGGGCCAGAACAGCTATAAGGACTAAACCGGCCACCCCGAAACGGCGCACATGCATAAGGCTCATGATTTCATACAAAATTGTCGTACGGTAAGAGGCAGCGATATCCTTCTTTGAATCTGCTAAATTGGTTCCGAATGATCGGGAGGCACAATTTTTAGATTCTTGTTGCTCGCGCTTCTTCTCGCATTTCAATCGGGATCTGCTGACCCGCGTCTTGGCTCATGGACGCTTATCTCTGCGCAGTCTGCAATGAACCCGCCCAACAAGCTCTCTGTCACGGCGCTGCATGATGGAGTGCATGTCATCATGACAGGCGAGACGCACTTCGACTTCACAGCCAAGTCGAACGGACACGGCACGCCAGTACAGGGAAACCCGGCGTTCAATGAGGTCGAACTGCACAGAATCGATAAGAGACAAGCCGAGGTCAAGGAGAAAAAGGACGGAGCAGTTGTGGCGACGGTTCGCGAGAAGATTTCGAATGACGGGAACGAGCTGACCATCACGACTGCGAGCAAAGGCCAGCCCGACCAGATAACCGTCTGGACGCGAAGCGGAGGCGCGAAGGTCTCCAAAGATCTGCTTGCCGGCGAATGGACCGAGGACCTCAGCAAGACTCTTTTGCGGCAAGGGTTGGTACTCAAGATCGAACCGGACGGAAACGGCGGCGTTCGCTTTTCGGGCGACTTCAGCTACGACGCCCGCTTTGACGGAAAGCAGTACGATCTGAAGAACTCACGCAACGATACCGTGACCCTTCAACTTGTCGATTCTCACACGGTGGATTCATTCTACCGGCGAGACGATCAAGTGGTGGAAAAGGACAGGTGGGTGGTTTCCGCCGACGGGCAGCAGATGACGCAGACCGACTACGGGCACGTTGGAATCCGGCCAGCGCGTCACCGAGAAGCTAGTGTTCAAAAAGCAGTAAGATTATGCATCCGTGCAGGCAACAGGCTCAGCTGGCGATGGCTGCAGCGCTGACCTCACGTGCCGCGACCGAAATGATCCCCTTGCGGTACATGAACTTCAGAATGCCGTTGACCGTATCTTCGAGCGTAGGGTCGGCTATTCCCCACGCCGAAGCATCCCGAGCCTGTTGATAGGAGGAGCTGTCGTAGCGTTTGAACTCCATCGCGGTGATGTTGTCCACCGAGCCCACCAGGAAATCCAGCAGCGGAAAAAGCAGATCTTCCTTGCGGCATCTCCGGATCAGTTCAGGAACGAATTCCTTGACGCTGAATATTTCGAACTGCCGCCCGGTCGACTTGGTAATCAGCCCGGTAATATCCATCATGTTCGCGTAATCGTCCCGCACCACATGATATGTCTTGTTTTGCGTGCCGGGAGTAGCTTGAAATCGCGACGATATTGTTCGCCACAATGTCCGCGGGAACAAAACTAACCTGGTTCAGAGCATCGACTCCAATGCCGTGATTGACCATGAACGCCACCAGGCGAACCGCGATATCGAAGTTGTTTCCGCCTCCCGTAACGGAGGGACTTACGAGTGCGGGCCGGAAGATCCGCGTGGAAAGTCCACGGCTGCGCGCGTCTGCAACCACCTGTTCCGCTACCCATTTTGACTGGCTGTATCCGAAATCGAGAAGCTCCATATCCTTGTTGAAGTCGGTCTCGTACAAGACGCTCTTCACAGCCCAGCCAAACACGAAGGTTGTCGAGACGTAATTGAACTCCTTGGGCCGTCCCTCGAACGCCAGCCTCAAGACCTCGTTCGTTCCCAGCACGTTCGCGTCACGCATGCGGTCGTAGTTGAAGAGGTAATTCACAGTCGCGCCGTTGTGGAACACCGTGTCCAGTTTCGTTGGCCAGGAAATCCCAGACGTCCTGCGTCAGGCCCAGCTGCGGCAGACCGAGATCGCCGCAAATCGGAATCACGCGAGCCTCGAACATCTGCATCAGCCCGGCCGGGCACGGCCCCATCGATTCCATCGCCGCCCTCAGCCTTTGCCTGCCCTGCACTTCATCAGAAGCCCGGACGAGAACATAGATCTTTGCCTGCGTCTGCTCCAGCAGACTCTTCATCAGGAACGGTCCGATGAAACCAGTACCGCCGGTCAGGAGCACATGATTCATTACCGGTATCACGGGCAATGGCGCAGGTGTCGCGAGGTGTGAAGACGAGCTTCGTGTCGTTGCTCATCATCTGCCTTTTCCGCAGCGCGCTGCTCTTCACGGAAAGCCGCCAGCGAATGCCGCAGCTCAACCAGCGCCTCTTCGGGAGCACGCTCCAACTGCTCGGCCAGTTGAAACAGCTCGGCGACGCTGACACGCTGAATCACGCCGATATCGACCTGCCGCGCCAGCATTTCGGCGCCTTTATCCTTCAAACAGCTCCTTGAGTTCGTGCATGAACACGACGAGGTCCAGGGAATCCAGCCCGGCTTCGACGAGGTTGTACGATTCCGTGCCGGTCAGGTTGTACCTGGCTTTCATTTCGTCGAAAGAGGACTGGATCTCAGAACCGGATTCGGAGCATCCGGCGTCCTTCTCCCGCGAAAACTCAGAGAGAACGGTAAACTCGCCATCCAGCCACATCTGCTTGGTCTTGTGGCGCATGATCTTGCCCGAACTGGTTCTCGGAATCGCACGAGGCGCGATGAAGGAGATCAGCGCCACTTCCACGTTGAGATAGTTCCGGACCGCGGCGGCAATCTTGCGCGCGTCGGGAAGCGCCTTGGGGTTTTTCACTTCGGCCACGATCGCCAGCGCCGGCTCGCTGTCTTCGTGAATCTGGAACGCGGCGACGCAATTGTGCCGGATCAGACCCGACGCTCTTCTCCACGACATTCTCGATATCCTGCGGGTAATAATTTTGCCCGCGGAGAATAATCATGTCCTTGATGCGGCCGCAAACGAAGAGCTCGCCGTCGTGGAAGAAGCCCATGTCGCCGGTCCGCAGGTAGCCATCGTCATAGGGGCTGTCGTCCACCAGCCGCGCGCGAAACTGCTTCAGCGTCAGTTCCGGATTATTCCAATAGCCCTAGGCACTTGCCGCTTCCGGCGATCCAGATTTCGCCGATATGGCCCGGCTCAAGGGCGACGTGCTGCTCCGGATCCACGATCTTGACATCCAGACCCGGCAGCGGAGTTCCGCAACTGACAATCTGCGTGGCAGCGTCGATTTCGGAAACCTCGGTCGTCATGCGGGCCTTGCCCAGTGCGAGGGCACGCTTGTTGACCGAGACGATATTGCGGCCGCCGAGCGAAACCGCCAGCGTATTCTCGGCCAGCCCGTAGGCGGCATAAAAGCTCTCCGACTTGAGTCCGTAGGGCTGAAACGCCTCAAGAAACCGCGTGTACGTATCCGGCTTCACGGGCTCCGCGGCGCACATCAACACCTTCAGCGAACTCAGATCGCAGCCTTCCAGGCTCTCCTTGGAGAGCCTCCCGGCGCGCAGGCAATAGTCGTAAGCGAAGTTGGGCGCCGCCGTCGCGGTGGCCTGATAGGTCTTGATCGCGTCGAACCACAGGACCGGCCGCTGAATGAAGTCCGTTGGAGCGAAGCCATATGTCGTGCCGCCCTCGAAGCGCGGGATAGAGGTAGCACCCGATCAGTCCCATATCGTGATACTGCGGAAGCCAGGACACCACCACCGGTCGAGGATGGTCGATCACCAGCGGATAGGTATCCAGGATGTTTTCATGCGTCACGATCACACCCTTGGGCTCCATCGTCGAGCCTGAGGTGTACTGGAGAAACAGTATCTTCGAAGGCTCGACAAAACGTTCGTCCGAGATCGTTTCCACAAAGTCTTCCGTGACGATCCAGGGGAGGCTGGAGATGTAATCGACGTCGACGCCGGACGCCGCGACTCCGCTTCGGGTGAGATTCGTCTTCAGAGATGCGTGGTAGTCCTTGCTGGTCAAAATGCCGGCCGCCTGGCAATCCTTGGCGATGTGGACCATTTTGTACAGGGCGCTCTGGAAGCCGCGAGAACCCGGGGGATAGACGGGCACGGGGATCAATCCGGCGCGCACGCAACCAAAAAATGCGCAGATCATCTCCAGGCCCGGCGGGTAGGCGAGCAGCAGCCGGTCCTCCGCCGCGAAATGACCATCCTTCAGCAAGTGCCCGGCGATCGCCTTCGTCCGATTGAGAACGAAGCGTAGGAGTAGCACTCGATCGGATTGCCGTTCAGGTCAAGGATACGAATAGAGAAGCTTGTCAGGGTGCTTATCCCCCAGCCTATCCAGTTGGTCCAAAATCGACGCCATAATTGATCAGGAAATACCCTCCAAAGTGGAATAGAAACCGCATTGCGCAAAGAAATCGTGCCCCGGTCCTTGCGGGCAGTGACAGCTCGTGTTAGATCTCGGAGCATCGAGACTCGCAGTGTAGGCTGCAGGCGCGGGAAAATCTTGCAGGACCGCGACGCGGGCGTCTAGCGCGCCTTCGAAGCGTCCTCGATTCTATACGATGGATCGGTTCATGGTAGCAGAGCAGAGAAGCAATGCAACTAATCTTCTTCGAGGAGACGAAGCTCCCCGAGGGCAGTTCCGTCATAGCCGAATTTCCTTGATTCCCCATAAATCTTCACGCTAGCATCAGCCTTCGACGTCTGCGGCGCGCGCAGATCCGCTGACATCCCTGGCAACCGATGCTTAGGCTGGATGAGCCGGCCGCCAGCTCAGACGATGATTTATGGAGGCGCCGTTGGCGTCCGGAACCGAAGCGGTGATCAGTTCACGAGCCGGATATCGATGATCTTGTACCCTCCGAGGCCTCGCCGGGGCAGATCACCAGCGACCCGCCGCAAGTGCGTCTTCCTTCCCGAAAGTCTTGCGCCGCCGCCTCGACAGTTTCTTTGCCGACCAGAACATCTCTCCCAAAGCCGACCGCACGATGTGGCTCAAAGATCGCCGTGGGCCTGGCCGTGCTGCTGGGCAGCTGGATTGCCCTTTACGCCCTCAGGCCGGATTCATGGGGGTTTGTCGCCCTCTACCTGCTAGGCGGCCTGGCGCAGACATTCCTTTTGCTGAACATCGCCCACGACAGCAACCACAACGCCATCTCCTCCCTGCCGTCTGTAAACAAAACCACTGAACTATGTCTTCGATGTTTGCGGAATCAACTCCTACATGTGGCGGATTCTCCATCATCGCGGCCACCACTCCTGCATCAATCTCCAGGGCGAAGACGATGCGCTTACGGGACGCGGCATCTTTCGGTTTACGCCCCATGAACCGCGCGCGCGCTATGCACCGATTCCAGCACATTTATGCGCTGTTCTTTTACGCGCTGTTCTCTCTCGACTATGTTTTCGTCAGGGACTTCGAGGCCTTTTTCTTTCCTTCCCACGATTATCTGAAGCGCACCCGACATCCTGCGCGAGAATACGCCATCCTTTTTGCGGGCAAGGCTTTCTACATCACCTACATGCTCGTTTTGCCGGTCTTGGTTCTGGGCAAATCGCTCCTGCTGGTCGCTGGGGCGTTCGTGCTGGTCCATTTGATCATCGGTTTGACCGTATCGCTGGTCTTCCAGACAACGCACACGATCGACAGCACCTACTTTCCTGTCGGACCGCAGCGAGTTCGACAACGGCGTCTATCACATCTTTGCCACCACGGCCGATTATGCGACGGAAAACCCGGTCGTGGGCTGGCTCACCGGCGGGCTGAACCATCACATCGCCCATCATCTGTGCCCGTTTGTTTGCCACACCCACTATGCTCCGCTCACCCGGATTGTGAAGGAGACCGCCGAAGAGTTCGGCGTCCCCTATCGGCAACATCCCACCATGACGCGGGCCATCGTGCATCATCTGATACTTTTGAAGCAATTGGGAAACGAAGACCTGATTCTGAGCGTTTCACTCTCTTACCTATGGCTACGCCTGCGCTTCAGGTTGAAGACATGAGAATCTCGAGCGGTTCCCAGCAAGCATTTGAGCAGCGGGGTGTGACGTTGCCCACGCCGATTCCCGCTGTTTCCCGATTTCGCTCTTTCGCCGATTCGCCCGCCATGGCCCGCAATCCCGTGCGGGTTCTGACAAAGTACACCGAAGACCTGCGGCGACACGTTCCGGTTCTATATGGGCGGCCTTAAAGAGGCCATCGTCACCACCGATCCCGCCGTGATTCAGCACGTGCTGAAGACCAATGCGGAAAACTACCAGAAATCCGAAATTCAAGTGAAGCGGATGGGCCACTTCCTGGGCAAAGGTCTTCTCACCACGCACGGGGAAGCCTGGCGCACGCAGCGTCGTCTGATCCAGAAAGGCTTCGATCGAAAGCAGCTCGAGGCCCTGTCTTCCATCATGCAGGACTCGCTCGCCGAGTCGCTGCAGGAATTCGACAGGCAGGTCCGTCTCGGCCCCGTCGATATCTACCCGCATCTGATGAAAATGACCTTCTCCATGGTCGCCCGATCGCTGTTTGGCGCCCAGCTGAAGGACGAAGACATCGACCTGGTCAGCCACACCATCTGCACCGTTCAGGAATTCATCGTCCGGCAGACCCTTCAGCCATACCTGAATCCCTGGTTCGCCGTCTCCGGCGACCTGCGCAAGCACGAAGAGATGCGCGCCCGCGCCGACAGCATTCTGCTCGAATACATCAAGAGCGCCGCCACCAGGAGCCCGGCCACGATCTGCTGCAGACCCTGATGGATGCCCGCTACAGCGACGGCGAAGGCATGAGCGATGAACTGGTGCTGAGCGAGAGCATGCAACTGCTCGTCGCCGGCCATGAAACATCGTCGAATGCGCTCTCGTGGCTGCTCTATCTCTTGAGCTCGCGCCCCGATTGCCTCGAAAGAGTGCGGCAGGAGTTCGACTCCGTGCTGGGCGATGCGCCGCTGAGTTACGGCGACGTTCCCAGGTTCGAGTTTACCACGCAGGTGATCCAGGAAGCGCTCCGCCTCTACCCGCCGTTCTGGATGATCGACCGCATGGCTGTTGCGGACGACCGCGTAGGGGATGTCGCCATACCGCAAGGATCGACGGTCATTGTGTTCGTCTACGGCGCGCACCATGCGCCAGCGCTACTGGCCTGACCCGGAGAGTTTCGACCCGGAGCGATTCACCAAAGCGAATGAAAAGCTGCACACGCCCTTCACCTATCTGCCCTTTGGCGGCGGACCGCGCGGCTGCATCGGCGGCAACTACGCGATGCTGCAGATCCTCATGATTCTTGAGCGTTCTGCTGCAGAAGATATGACCTTCAAGCTGACGCCGGGCCAGACGATCGAACCGCGTCCGATGGTCATCCTGCGGCCGAAGCACGGAATCCGCATGACCTTCACCAAGTCGATCGCATCCGACTTCTGCGTCTCGAAAACTCGATCCGAAGGAGTCGCGCATGATTCCTAACGTCGTGAAAGCCTAAGTCAGAATCTCTTTGATCCCATCAGTTCGAGGACCCGAATATCGCTCCTCTCAACCTCGGTCGTCTTTTCCAAAGGCAAAGTAGATTCAAGCAATTGGAACCGGTTCAAAATGACCTGGATCCATTGCCTGCCTGCGTAGCTTCACCATTTCAAGTGCCTGAAGCACGAAAGCATTCCAAGCAAAGACGCGGTGATATCCGAAGAATCGGTTCTTCTCATCGGTCGGCAGATACTCCTGACTTGTGGGATAGTCTGCGTCTATGTGGAGTTCAGCCCAGAGCCGGTTTGCTATCGCATGCTCCGCTCTACCCCATCCATGGAGTTTGCCCGTAATATACCCACAGATCTCAATCCTCATCCAACTTCCGCCGTTGTAGTACACACCGTCGGCAGCTTTGCGGGCATAGCCGGCGGCGTAGGAGTCGCTGACCATCGGGTGCCACTTTTCGTCGAAGTAGCTCCAGTCTTTTCCCCCTTTCGGCAAGCCAATGAAGATCGGCCTTATCGAGCCACCTTCTCCGGGGAAGGGGCAATGGTTGCGCGGCAACATGACTGGAATGCGGTTGAGATGACTGACAACCATTTCGTCGGTCAAGATCTTCCGATTGAAAAGCCAGAGCGATAGAAACTCAGGAAAGATATCGGCAAACCCAATCGCATCGCGTATATTCCGCGCCGGACAAAGGAATCCAAGACTAGCGTCATAGTAGCTGCGGTAGCCCTCCTCTGCTTTCGCAATGTAGTTTTCTGAAATAGTCGCGCTAAGTTCTGGAATCTCCAGTTCACGGATGGTTCTGAGTAACACAGCCAGCATTCCCTGGTTTTCGCAAAGAATATTGGTGCCCTCGGGATATTGGATTACGTCGAGTTGACCCATAACGAATTTTGCTGTGCAAACAGCTTCGCGCTTCGGGTCGTAAGCAGCAAGGCAGTATTCAGCCGCTCGACGCACTTTATCCACGGGAAGCCTCGTACCGAATCGACGTCGATTGAGAAGCGCCCACATCAACCAGAGTGGCGTTGAATCATTGGACTTGCGTTCGAGGTTGGCAATATTCGGCTCAACGAGGGTGTTGATCGCTCCATCCTCTCCCTGGTTATCCGCCCACAGGGCAAAAACCTTCTCGTTCAGGGTGCGATTGTGAATGCCGTTGAGAGCGTAAAAACTATCGCGCAGGTACATCTCCCCCGCTGCGGAATACCAGATGCTAGGCGCTAACATTGGCCGCTGGTCCTGCTGATCTGCAATCCAGCTCAACATCATTACGTCCGCATAGAGCACCTTCTCTGTGTCGCCCCCTTTGAAATCCATGCCGTCCGCGAGGTGGAGCTGGCTTGCGAGGCGATAACCGCCTAAGGTGTCGGGTACCCCTTCGTTGACGAAGATGAAGGTGGTCTTGACTTGCGGACTGCCCATCTCCAAACGATGGTATGGCTCGCTTCGAGTTGAGATGCGGGACAGCTCGACATCTCGTATTTCGAATGATGGCGGTCTGTCATGCTCAGACCGGAGGTCAGCCTCCGTCAGAAACTCGGGGAGCGAAAAAGCTATTGCAGCGCCTGTTCCTTGCAGAGCGGGCACAACAAAGGATTGGCGGAATTCGGTGAATACCGTGGGTGATGCTGGTGCCGTGTCATTGAACAAGGTGAGATCGCCCAGCTTGTGAAACTCGTCGTCCATGTCCCAAGCATGGACAGATATCGGAACTGCGGAGCGATATTTAAGGGAAATTGAATAGATTTCGCCGCCCTTTGCCTGAAATGGAATGAGAGCGTAATCCTCAGCGGAGGCGGGAGACAATTTGACGACAGCGCCTTGTTGTTCAACTTCGATTTTGCCGCTTCTCTTCCACTGGGCCGGAGTGACCAGATCGATTCGGGTACGCGCGTTTGCTCCTGACAATTGAACTGTGGACTCACCGAATGTCTGCTGAATAAATGAGCCTTGACGTTCGCGATCAGCGACTTTTGGAATGTAGTAGAGATTCAGGTCTGGAATGCTGGTTGGGGCGGGCTTCACCGGCGTACCATCACGACGGATGATTCGGCTCCATTGATTGCGATATCCGGAATCGGTGAGAAGGCCGACGGTCACGCCACTCTGTGTGCGGAAGCCGGCGGCTGGGAAATACTCATGCAATGCCCCGCCTTTGCAGTCCACGTGGTCGAAACTCCAGAGCTTCGTGGGCGTTGTCTCGGGTTCCAGACGATTCGTTATCTGGTAAAGCAGCGTGAACATGTCCGCTTGTCGCAGCTGAACCGTCTTCTTGATCACCTGTGTTGATACGATTTCGTACCTGACTTCGACAAAGACTGTTGTGCGGAGATTGGTGAGATGCATTTCTCCGGAAAGGTGAACCTGCTTATTGTCGCCCTTCCAGGATGTCGCTTTCCAATCATCGACCGGGTCTTCGAGACTCCTTTCGTCGTTTTGGAAGACGGCTGAAAATTCCCCGTCCTGATGGTGCCGCGCAATGGCACGACCGCGGTAAAGGATCGCAACTCCGTATCCATGTTGGGCATCGCCGGTGACTTCAAGAGAGAGCAGATCGATTTCGGATGATTGAGCAGCGTATACGGATTCCGGCAGGAGAGTTGCCACTGAGGTAAGCGCCGAAAGAGCGAGGAACTCGCGGCGGTCCAGTCTTGCATGAGAGGTCATTGTTGGCTAACTCCTCTTATCGTTTAGGGCTCGAAACCTGAATGCCGGGTTGACGGAAGCGGTTAGCATCGATGCGGTCACTGTACGGGCGTCGCCGCAATCTGCGGTTGAAAGCTTCCGGAACGCTCGCGCTGTTTGCGCAGGGCTTCTTCACGCTGTGTGTTCACGAGATTCCGGGTCTGTCCCGCTTCGCGCTGAGACTCTGTGTGAAGCCCCAAGTGCGCATAGACCTTGCTCAACTGGTAATGGGCCGGCGCGAACTGAGGACTCAACCGGACAACATGCTCGAACGCCTTTCGAGCATCCGACCAATCCTGTTTCGAGCCATAGAGCTTGCCGAGTTCAAACGATGGATCGGGGGACTTGGGATCCAACTGTGCCGCGCGTTCTAGCGCGACGATAGCTTCGTTTTCGCGGCCCAATCGGCTGGCCAAAAGGCCGAAGTAGTATTCGAGAACATAGCTGCCAGGCCTTTTGGAGCGCGCTGCTTCCAGAATTCGAATGGCTTCGGAGTCATTGCCCTGGCGTGCATAGGTCTGCGCGAGTCCAACATACCCGGCATCGAGTTCCGGATTTTCAGCAATCGCAGCATTGAAGGCGTTGCGTGCAGCAGCGTAGTCGCCCTTGATCATCTCAACTGCACCCAATCTCAGTTTTACCGGAGAAGTTGAAGCAGTCTCGGTGATTCCGGACTCGATGAATTGGATCGCCTCATCATAGCGGTCCATGTCCATGAGGAGACGCGTGTAGTCCAGCGTTCGATCCGGGTTGGAGGGATCGGCTACTGCGGCAGCGCGATACGCATCCAAAGCCTCGGGCATCTTTTCCTGCATTTCGAAAGCTGAGCCGAGAAACATAAGTACGTCTGCATTGGAGGGGCGCTCGTCGTGAAGAGTGGACAGCAACTTGGAAGCCTCGGCGAACTGTCCATCGTAGAGCAACGCCAGCGCGAGGTTGTAGCGGCTCTCCCATGAGGGATCGACCGAAGCGATCCGCTGGAAGCGACCAACGGCCTGTCGATAGAATGCGTGCCGGCTTAGAAGCACTCCGATCGCGTACTCCCGAACCGGGGTGAGCTGATTGGCTGTTTCCATGTTCTTGATACGGCTGGAGGCCTCATCCACATGCCCCAGCCGGATTTCGGCTTCAATCAAACCAACTTCAGCATCCGGATCCTTTTCGATCAGATTTCCCGCATGAGAGCCCTGCTCCAGCGCTTCGGCATCATGAGCCGTGGCAAGCGCAAGCAGGAACAAATAATAGTGAGCGAAGGGATCGCCGGGGTCGAGGCGAGACGCTTGCCGCAACTCCGGTTCCGCAGAACCATATTGCTTTGCAGTCAGCAGATTGAAGCCAAGGTTGCGATGCGGCGCTGCTTGCGCGGGGTCAAGCCGAATCGCGTTGCGATAGTGCTCTGCGGCCTTGTCGGGATGATGGAGCTGAGTCTCCGTAATCCCCAGTAGGTTTTCGATGGTGGCATTCCTGGGGGCGAGTCGATGCGCTTCCTCCAATTTGATCAACGCCTGGTCGAAATGACCTTCTCTAATCAGGCTGACCCCATCGTTCAATGCCTCATTCTGCGCGGTGAGTGAACAGGCAGAAGCGAAGAAAAGGACGACAAATGCGAGAATTCGATTCCGCGTCATTGCTTAGCCCCATCGTCTGCACGATCGTCGGTGGATGCGACGGCCGATCTCTCGCTCTTGATGGCGCGCACCTGCGCGAAGAGCTTGGCAGCTTCAGCGGTCTTGCCCTCAGCACGCAGAACCTGCGCAAGCTGATAGTGCGCACCGCCGTCATGATCATGCGCGAGAACGCGTTTCAAAATCTCTTCAGCCCGGCCATAGTTCTTCTCGGTTGCGTAGGCGTGGCCTAGTTGCTGGTATGCAGGCCAGAGGTCGGGCTTACTGCGAATTGCCAACTCGAGATGGGGAATTGCCTCTGCGGTGCGATCTTTCGCGATAAGAACGGCGCCGAGTTCCCCGTTGGCCTCGGGATGTCCCGGATCTATCTCCAACTGGCGCGTTAATTCCGCGAGAGCATGATCTGCATCGCCATGTTTCCAGTAAAGATGACCGAGCCAAAAGTGCACATCGGGAAGATTCGGACGGGCCGCGGCCACGGCAAGATATTCGGCGAGAGCCTTCTCATCCTCCTCGCGGTCGACATAAAGCTGACCCAGCAACTGATGCACATGGTAGGAATCAGGCGCGACAGCGAGCAAACGGGCAATCTGCGCCAGTGCGACTTGACGACGCACGACCACCAAATCGTAGCGGGCGGAAAGATCGCGAAGGCTGAAGTGCCAACCAGCGAAGTAGCGCCGCCTCGGCCACGGCATAGCGGTGCTGATGCATCGCGTTCATCGCCTGGGCGAAAACACTCTCATTCGGTTTCGCGATTCGCGGTGCAGGCGTGAGCCGCTGGTAGGCCTGGGCGGCGGCAGCATCCTCTCCCGACAGTGCATATAAGCCAGCCAGGGCAACATCTCTTGCAACGCTTGTTGGTTGAAGGGCCCCAGTTTCTCCTCCGCGCTGGCACAGAGCGCGATAAGGTTGGCGCTCGCTCTGGTTGGCAGTGATGCGGCCTTCTACGGGAAGCCCCAGTGCATCGAGAGCTTCGCTCTGGTTAGATTTAATGGCCTGTTCGACGCTGGAGACTCCCTCTGGAGTTGCCCGGAGAGAATCAGCAACTCGCCGCGTTTTGCCAGCACCGTTGCCGAATGTGGAGACAGCGCCCGGGCCTGCTCAAGCTGTTCCAGCGCGGCCGGCAGTTGAGCTTGATCAAGAAGGACATCCGCAAGATCGAGGTGCGCGTCGACCGACTTAGGATCGCGCTGAATGGCACGGCGTAGATGGCCCTCGGCCTTCGTCCAATCGTGGTCAGCGGCATACGTGCTCGCATAGATCCGATCTGAGATGGCTGTTCCGGCGGAGTCTTCCAGTAGCTGCTCCGATTGCTGCCTGGCGGCTTTGCCATATGCTTCACCGAGAGAGAAGAGCACATCAGGGTCATCTGGAAACTGCGTAGAGGCTTTTCGCAATTGAAGTAACGCCGCATCGATTTGCCCTGCGTTCCAGAGCGCTGTTCCCAACCAACTCTCGGCTTGTTTATCTTGCGGATCTTGTCGGACGGCCTCGCGCAAGAGCGGCACGGCCTGTGCCGGATGATTCAGCCGAACTTCATCGATTCCCAACCAGAGGCTGACTCCGCGCATGCCGGGCCTGAGCTTGCCGGCTGTGGACAGCGCGCGTGCGGAATCATTGAATTTTGACTGGGCATAATAGACCAACCCAAGATTCACGTACGCTTCAGGCAATCCGGGTGCAAGCTTCAGAACAGCTAGATATTCATGCACTGCCTCCTCAAGCCGGTCCTGCTGCTGTGCCTGCTGAGCAGCGAGAAAGTGTTCCTGAACCTGGTCCTGGATTTGCGAACTTGCAACCTGAGCGGTGCCGGCTAACGAGAGCAAACAGGTAATCGGAATCAATGCGAAAAAGACAAGAAGACGCCGACAAGGGCAACGAAACATGAATCGATAGTAGTGTATTTTCACTTCACTGAATGCCATTTGGAAATCCCGTTCGGAGTTTTTTCTAAATTCGATTGACCTGTAGTCTGGATCATAGTGAGCGCAAATGTACAACACTCCCGGCCTCCTTGAGGAGGTACGGGAGTGTTGAGTTGTTTTTCAACTGTCCAACTTCACAAGTTCACCCGGTGGCGTCAGAAGGCGACACGCAGTGAACCCTGAATATTTCTCGGTCCGTAGGCGAGTCCCCCGGCGTTTCCGAAGTTCGAGTTGGTGTTGACCAGCGGATCACAGGTTTCCGTCGACGAGATGCTACAACTCACGGAAGTGTCAAAGCCGGTGAAGCGGTGCCGGTTGAAGAGGTCAAAGAACTCCACACGGAAGTCGGTGTGGACCCGTTCAGTGAACATGGGGATGGCTTTAGTGATGTTGAAATCCTCACTCTTGTTGAAGAGTTCTCGGATACCAAGGGCCTTGGGCGCGTCGCCAAAGGTGAAGTTGGGAGCTGGGGTAAAGGCGGCCGCGTTCAAGAGGCGGCTCTGGCCCCAGACATATTTGCCGTGTAGCGCGCCGATCTTCTGCCCGGAAACGATGTTGGGGCGGCCGTTTGAATTGCCGGTTGCGCCTTGTGGGCCTGCGAAGATTCCCGAGGTCCAACCCGGCGAGGATACGCTGAGTGGAGTGCCGCTTTGATATTTCTGGACAGCGGCAATCTGCCATCCACCAACCAGCACGTTGACCGGTCCACCGTGATTGGCGAACTTCTTGCCCTTGCCGAAGGGTAGATCGTAGGTCCAGGCGAGCACGACGCGCTGCGGAATGTCGAACGAGCTGAGAGCTTTCTCGACCTTCAGATTGTAAGTGTTGAGTGCACCGGCATTTCCGTTACCTTCCCAGCCAGCTTCGCTGGGATACTCCGAGTCGGCATTCGTGATGTTCTTCGACCAAGTGTAGTTGGCCAAAATGGTCAGGCCGCCGCTGGTCCGCTTGGTTACCTGAGCCTGGAGCGCATGGTAAGTGTAATCACCAAATGGATCGTCCATAGTGGCTGAATCCACCGTGACGGTTCCATACTGCGGGTAAGGGCGCAGGGCCTGGGACACGGTGCCACTGAAGCCCGCAAAGGGCGCCGCGACCACTGACTGGCCAGCACACGCGGGGTTGCCGCTCTGGTCCGCGATATTCACCTGCAGACATGCACCACGGGCCATATTACTGGGATTGCCCTGGTTGGGGTCGTGCAGGAATGCCTGCAAGTGATCGCCATGAGCGCCTACGTAGGCCACGTCCACAATGGTCTGCATGGGCAACTGGCGCTGCACATCGAGGGTCCAGTTTTGGATGGTGCCGGGACGGTCGACCTTCGACATGAGGAAGAGCGCGTTGCCATTCCCGTTCATGACGGTGGGGTCGATGAACGGCGGCAGATTGCCGGGATAGGCGGTGATCTGCGAGAGCACAACGACCGGAGTCTGAATGCTGGCCGGGGTGGGATAGGTGTAGCTTGAGAAGAAGCCCTGGCTATCGTTCTCTGCGAAACCTCCGACGCGCTGAGTGGAGAAGTAAATGCCGTAGCCGGCGCGGACAACGGTCTTGGGGTCAACCGAATAGGCAATGCCCACGCGAGGACCGAATGCCTTTTTGAAGATCGATTGTGGGGAACTGCCGCCGAGGCGTCCAGTGCCCTTGCCTTCGAAGACGTAAGCACCGGGAAGGCCGCCCGCACCGGGGTTCGCAAGGGTTGGGTCCACAAAAGACATACGGTTTTGCGCTTCAGTCACCGGGATTGGCATGTCGTAACGCAGGCCAAGGTTGAGGGTGAGCTTGTTGTTCATTTTCCAGTCGTCTGTGGCGTAGAAGGCAAGATATTTGGCGCGCCATCCGTTGATCTGGGGAATTGAAACGGATGCATTGGAGGCTGCGCCGAGATAAAAGCTGGCGAAGCCAAAGCCGGAGTTGGTGTCAGCCGGAGTACTTGTGGGGCCGCTCGTGAAGTTGAACTGGCCTGCACTGCCGGTCAGAATATTCAGGTTGAACTGCGCAGCGCGAAATTCGGCACCGAACTTGAAATTGTGGCGCCCCTTCTGCCACGAGAGCGCGTCGTCATATTGAAAGACGTTGTCGTTGAAGGTGCTGGCGCCATCGCTGGGGGTGTTGATGCCATTGCCCGGGTAGTTGTAACTGAAGCGAGGGAAGACCGCGTCGCCTACGCCCTTGAGGCCGAACTTGGTGGCCCAGTTCCCACCATATCCGCCTTGCCCCGAACCCTCGACGCGATGTCGGCGCGTGTAGCCAGCGTTGAAGTGGTTGAGCATGGTGGACGAGATGAGGAAGTCATAGCCCAGACGTACATATTTGTTGCCTTGGGTGTTGCCGCCAGTGTAAAGCGGTCCCAGGCTCGAGGTGCTGACGTAAGGCATGTTCCCGGTGAAGTAACTGCCTGAGATCTTGTTCCGCGCTGTGATGTTCTGGTCCACGCGAATGGACCACATGTCAGCGTGCTCTTGGTTGGAACTGTTGACTGGCATGTTGAAATAAGGGCTGGTGGCGCCGGACGGGGCGACGGGCATCACCTTTTGTGCAGCCGCAAAGACCGGATCCGCTGGCTGGGTGATTTTGTTGCCAGGATACGCTTGGCAGGGCTGCCCCTGGTTGGCGCCCGTGCAGGTCGAGTAATCGTAAAGAATGTGTGCCTGGAAGTTCTGGCCGTTGACGGTCACCGGGGTTAGAAGCGATGAGAAGTCGCCGCCGAGCATAGCCTGGGTGGGTGCCGATAGCAGCGATTTGCCGCCATTGACTTGACGGAAGCCCTCATAGTTGAAAAAGAAGAAGGTCTTGTCTTTGCCGTTGTAAATCCATGGAACGCGCACCGGCCCTCCGACGCTCGCACCGAAGTCGTTCTGGGTGTCGAGGGGTTTGGTTGCTGAGTTGGGCCCGAAGACAGCGTTTTGGTAGTTATTGAGCCAACTGTTCGCATCGAGGACACGGTTCTTGAGGAGATCGTATGCCGAGCCGTGAAACAGGTTCGTTCCCTGCTTTGAAGCAAGATTGACTACACCGCCGCTGGCGCTTCCAAACTCTGCGTCAAAGGTGTTGGTCATGACTTTGAACTCGGACACTGCCTCGACGCTGAAGCCGTAGGTGACCTGCATGTTGGCCGACGCGAGCTCAGTGGTGGCACCATCGAGCAGAATGTCGCCTCCACCCTGTTGCCCGCCGCTGAGCTTGAATGCTCCGGAAGGGGGTGAGGATGGGTTGTTGGTCATTTCGCCGGCGAATCCGGGTGAGAGCGCTGCAAACTCGAGGGGGTTGCGAATCTCGCCTCCGAAGGGGAGCGGAAGCGAATCCAGTACCTGAGGCGTCATGGTGAAGCCGACATCAGAGGATTCAGTCTCCAAGTGAGAAGCATCGCTATTCACGCTGACGGTGGCTGATTCCGCACCTACCTTCAATGCGGCGTTCACCGTGGATGTGCCGCCTACGTCTACGGCTATGCCGCTCTGCGTATAGGACTCGAATCCCGGTGCACTGACGGTAAGCGTATAGCTTCCTGGGGGGAGCTCACTGAAGGTGAACAGGCCCTCGGCGGTCGATTTGGCGGCATAGGTGCTGCCTGTGTTTGTTTCCTTCAGATTCAGCGTTGCGCCTGGAACGAATGCACCGTTCGCATCCTTCACGGTACCGATTAGAGTTCCTCTGTTGGATTGGGCCAGGGCGGGGATTCCGACCCACAGACTGAGCACAACCAACAGCCACGCCGCCATTCGCCAGTACGTTTGCGCCTTGGAATCTCTATGAATCATGTCGAGCCTCCTATGAATCATTGTTTTCATGCCTCCGAAGTGAGTCCGGTGAAGCTTGCGGCGGTGGAGGTGGTGCCCGCTGCGGCAAGACCGCGAAAGATCTGGCCAGCTACCCGGATAGACAACAACTGCAATAACGCGATAACAGGTAAGGCGTATTTGAGAGCAGCATTTCCTGACCATCCGTAAGCGATGGCCAGAAATAACCCGCAACCCAGAAGGCGCCCCGTAAAGAGCCCGAATTCATGATTGAAAATGTAGGTGTACTCGTTGCGTCCCTCGAGCCGAGAGACCACGTCGATGACTTGCAACTGAATCGGATAGTAGGCAAGATCCAGAAGCGGTTTAGCCAGCAACAGGCACGCGATGAAGATCAGCACGCCGACTGCATTAAAAAGCAATGTATTGGCGACTGCGCCGAGGAAGAAAAGTAGGAGCGCCGCAGAAAAGACAAAGATGCGGTGTTTAGGGGCCGCGATGCGGCCAACGGTATACATGATGCAAGCCGTGAACACGCCGCCGATCGCCTGCGTAGCTCCGAGAGTTCCTTCCTGACCAACCAACAGCATGATGAGCATGGCTGGCGCCGTGACGATGTATCCCTGAGCCAACCCTTTCAGCAGAGCCAGTTCAAGCATCCGCCACCATAGACGATGAAAGCGGAAATAGACAAAGCGGGTGTGCTTTGGATTTCGGAATGTGCCTCGTTCCAGAATCCCGGCGGCAAGAATAGTCAGCCCAAAAACTACCATCGCAACGATGTGGTAAGCGCGATTAGGAATTCCGCCCAGCCAGCCGTATAGCGTGGTCCCGCTGATGAACCACCCAATCGAGGCCGGCATAGCAACTGCCGCCAGGGTGGCCACAAAGTTTTCAACGCCATAGTAGTAGTTCCTATTGCTGTCTTCAGTGGCAGTCAGGGCGAGGAATCCGCGGTTAGCCCAGAAGAGGCCGGTAGCGAGCCCCATGGTGAATCCTGATGTCGCAACGCCGATCGGAGTGAGGATGCTCAATTGCATCATCAGCATCATTGCGACTCCCGACAGAAGCATTCCTGCGGCATAGAGGTGCTTGGCTCCGATGCGACCGAGCAGCTTGCCGTTGATATAGAAAGCCAGCGGAGTGGCGGCGTAGATCGACAACTGGTAAGTAACTACTTTGGCAACGGCCCGGGAATTCCGCATGACGTATGCCGCCACAAAAATCTCGATCACGGGCAGGACCAGGGCATACATCATGTTCGAGACCATCAATATCTGCATAGACCGGGAACAGCTTCGGAAGACCTCAAACTCTTTGCGGAAGCGGTTCATGCTGTCACCGCCTTCGCTAAAGTGAGGCTTGCAAGGATATCTGCAATCGACATGTGCGCCGCGCATATGACGCTGTCAGCTGCACCGTAGTAGAGCGTCAATTTGTCGCCATCGACCAGGTGGCCATTTGTGAAGATAACGTGGCCGAAGAAGCCTTCCTGCTCATAAGGTGCCAGCGGCTCCATGATCGGAGTTTCGGAGCGCGCGATCACCCGCCAGGGTTCGTCAAGATCAAGCAAGAGTGCTCCCAGACAGTAGCGATTTTCCTTTGTCGCCCCGTGATAGATTTCCAGCCATCCTTCGGCAGTTCTGATTGGTGCGGCTCCGGCTCCGACCCGTGCACTATCCCAGTACCCCTCGCGACTCTGGGCCAGGCAGCGGTGCCGCCCCCAGTGAATCAAGTCGGGCGACTCTGCCAGCCAGATGTAATTGCCGCCCAACTCCGGGCTGCTGGGCCGATGGAGCGCGTAGTATTTTCCGCCGATCTTCTCTTCAAAGAGGGCGCAGTCTTTGTTGTGCGGGGGAAAGATCATGCCCTCGTGCACAAATTCCTGCCAATTCCGCGTCGTCCTGAGTCCAACGCCTACGCCATTGCTTGAAACCTGTGTATAGGTCAGGAAATATGTGCCGTCGATCGTCGCGACTCGGCAGTCTTCGATTCCGTACGTTTCCAGTTCGCCCCGCCCCATGAGGGGCACGCCATGCTCCGGCTCTCTGAAAGCGATGCCGTCATCGCTGACCAGCAGCCGGAGATGGGAGAGAGTGGTGAGATAGTCCTTTCCATCGAAACTGATTACGCGAGGATCGGTCAGGTCGAGTCTCGGATCATCGGAGTTGAACTCCAGAACTTCAAGCCGGCCGTCGGCGGTCAGGATTGGAAAAGACGTCTTCCCGGCAACCTGCATCGGGCGCTCTGCCACTCGCACCAGCAGCCAGGTCTTCCCGTTGTACTGAAAGACTCCCGGGTTCAAGAGGCACGTAACTTCCATACCGTCCACGCTGGGACGGATATCTGTTGGCTTCAACAGAGGGTTCTCTCGGAAGCGTCGTGCCCGATCCTTCATCGTGAGACTCTTTGGCCTTTTGGGAAAATGGGGACTTGGGCCAGCATTCTAGCTGTACAACAAAATCATTCTGCGGGACCGTCGATAAGCCTCTTCGAGATCACGTGCATTGGAAAAGGGACTTACCGCAAAAATCTTTGATAAACAATGCGAATTACATGTGATTCGCATGCCCTTCTACGTCGAGATGAAGTGTTCAAAATAAGGGGAAGCACTTTACTCCAGGGAATCCGGGAAGGGCCGCTCGAACTTGGCCCGCGATGGAGTGCATAGATTCTCCGGCTGCCGTAACGCCTCTGGCTGTCCCGTACACGCTTTCTTTAGTGCATCGGATGCGCTACAATCAGCGCGCAGTCAAGAAGGTCTTGTCGTCACGAAGATCGACGTAAAACCGTCCGTATCAAGCGAAATGGGATAGAACTCGGATGAAGGAAGTAGATCCGGAACTTCGGGCTGACGCCCGCTGGCAGTTGATCGAGAGAATCACAGCCAGCCCGCCATTCCAGAAGTCGGCGCGTTTACGAGAACTGCTTCGCTTCATGGCCGAGCGGTCAATTCGAGGCCAGATCGAGGACTTGAGCGAGCACCGCATTGGCAGTGCTGTCTTTGGCAAGGCCGAAGGGTATAGCGTCGTCGAGGACAGTTCTGTCCGGGTCCACGTCCGGCAGTTGCGTCTCAAGCTGCATGAGTATTTCGATGGAGAAGGCCGCGAAGAGCCATCGATCGTCGAGATTCCGAAGGGCGCCTACACAACCCATTTCCGGGCTGTTGAGTCGAGGAATTCGACGAAACCTGCACCCGTCATCGATCCATCGGGACCAAAGTTCTGGATCAGAGCGCTTCCCTGGGCGCTCGCGGCGTTCTTTCTCGTCACCACGGTAGTTGTGTGGTTCCTTCGTCCGGCGGTTGCACGTCCGCCTGCCCCGCCCTGGCCGCTGGCTACACTTTTCAATCCTTCCGACAAACCAGTTGAGGTAGTGGTTGCCGATGTCAACTACGGCATGACACGCCTGGTGGACGAACAGCCGGTGACCCTGGAAAGGTATTTAAGCCCCTCCTATCGCAGCGGCGAAGATTTATCCGAATGCTCACCCGACGGCACGCGAAGCACGCATGATGAAGTATCTATCCGGTTCGCTGCTTACGTCATACGCCGACCTGGTCGTTGTCGACACTCTCATGCGGCTGAGCGGAAGCTCGCGCGACTGGCTCGCGATTCGGTCGGCCAGGGAGTTGCGGCCGCGTGACCTGGAGTCCGGCAATTTTGTCTTTGTTGGCAGCCCCAGTTCAAACCCATGGGTGTCCTATTTCCAAGACAAACTCAACTTTCGGGAAGGCGAAGGCAAGGTTGGAGAAAGCCTCAAATTCTTCCAGAATACCCATCCGAAGCCGGGAGAACAGGCATCCTATCAGGGTTTGGCCTTCACCGGGAGTTCGGGAGAAGATTACGCCACAATCTCATTGTTGCCGCTGGCCAACGGTCGCGGAAGCGTCCTCATCCTGCAAGGGTTGCAACAGGAGGGGACCGAAGCGGCTGGACTGTTCCTGGCTGATGCCAGCAACCGGCAAAGGCTCCAAGAGGCACTCGGCTTTTCCGGCTCCCCGACACAGCCCGTCTACTTCGAGGCCCTCATCCGAACTCAGGCTGTCGCCGGGCGCCCCGAATGCAACTTCGATTGTTGCCACGCGCGTGATTCATCCCTGAGTAACACCGGGACCGCAGATCAGCATGCACCCTTCCGGAATCAGTCTACTTTCGAATCTCGACGACCTTCGCCTCAAACGGACGCAAGGTCAACTCTGCCGTCCCCGCGTGAGTCTGCAGTGATTTCTTGCGCATCAGGTCGTGCAATCGGTCTTCATTATTCGCCATCGCAACTGTTATGCGCTTCTCTTCCGGCCACGGATTGTAGTAGAGAAAAGCCGGCGGCAACTCTGGTTCCATGAAGTCCGTTTTGCCCAGGTCCCAGCGCAGCAGCCACGGGTCTCCCTGCGGCTGAATCATCTTGTCCAGCCACATCGCATATGCACCGCCATAGATCGAGCGGTGACCGGCAAAGTCGCCGGTTGCGTAAGGACTATGCCCCTTCTCTTCCCGGCTCAAGCGTTCGTAAGGGAACATCGCCGGCAGGTCCGGACGGCTTTGATCCTCGCGCGGCAAGTACTCCGGATAAAACAAGCGCATGTTCGCCGCGACGTTGAGTGCCAGCCGCGCTACGTCGCCCGCCAGCTCGGGGCGGAATCGAACGGAGGGCAAAAGGTACGGCAGAGTCACCATTGACTCCATACTGTAGGTCTGGCCTGCGAGCTCAGTGCGGAAACCCGCCATCAGTCCGTTGACTTCACGTCCTCCCCATTTGCCGTTGGCCATAAGCCCGACCTTCGCGTCGAGCACAAATCGCAAAGCCTTCTCCGCATTCGTTGGATAGCCCATCGCTTCCAACCTCGCAGCCGCGAGCACGGCCATGGCTCCGCTCGGAACCTCATACCAGGGGTTCGTTGCGAAATCGAGATAGCGGTCAATCGCGATCTTGGCTTCCGCAAGAAACGTGTCCTTCCCCGTTAGCTTCCACGCCAGAAGCATCACGTAGCTGTATCCGCCCACGGCGTCGGGCTGCCGATAGATGTCTTGCCTGGTAAAGGCTGAAGCTTTGGCGAAGTCATAGCCCTGGCTATTGAAGTCGTAGTGGATTTGCTGCGCCATGTCTTTCAGGCGCGTCGCACTTTTCTCCACGCGCGCCATCCATTCCGGGTCCTTCGCAAAACGCAACCGGATCAGTCCATAGGCCATCGCAGTCACATTCATCAGGTACCAGTACTCGCAGAGTGTTGCACCCGCTCCATCAAGAAACAGCCCGTATGGTTCGCTGAAGTAGCCCTTCAGCGAGGCTGCCAGGCCTGGCAAGCCCTCTCCGCGCAGTTCCTTACCAAGAGCCATTGGGGCATAGGTTGTCAGTCCACCATCCTGCTCGCCTTCAAGCGCCGAAGGAAAAACCTGGCGGCCATCTTTCGCGATCGTATTCAAGCCGTGCATGGGATCCATCACCCAGGCATCAAACGCGTTAGCCAACGCGTGAAAATCCAGAGGCTTTTCTTCTGGCCTGCTGGGCAGCCCGCTCCATCCAGGCGTTTCTTTGGCCCATGCGAGCTTCTTGTCTGCCCAGCCGACGACTCCCAGTGCGGCTGATCCTGCGAGGAACTCTCTGCGGCTGGACAACCAATGTCCACTGGTTATCTCCTTCTTCTGCATGATCGTCATTTCTTCGTGCACTCAGTCCCTCTTCGATCTTGAGTTCGTATTGCTTAAGCTCTTTGTCTTACCCGCATCTTTGCAGAACGCGAACAAGCAGGTCACATTCTCGATGCATCTCGCAAAGTTGCCAAGGGATTAACGCTGCAATCAAGGCACAAAACAATGAACTCACAAGTGAATCGCATCAAGTCGTGCGCGCTCCCTCAGAGTTCTAACGCCCGGAATTTGCAATCCGAAGTTGGCTGATGCAGCGGTAAGATTCCCTTCGCCGGATTTCGGAGTCTCAATTACGCAAAGGTCCCCTGTCAAGCAATCCAGAGTTCCCTGCCACAAAGTTGAAGATGCCTCGAAGGTGACAGGCACTTCCAAAGAGCACTCCGAGACTGGCTGCGATCCCAACTCATCAGGTCGTGCCTCAAGATGCAGGCATCTATCCAGTGCTAGAATTCCGGGAGGATGAGCAATCGCACCACAGCTTCCCTGGTCCTGCTCTTCTCTGCCTACACACTCATGCGACAAACTCCCGCGGCTTCCGTTACGATGCCGCTCGCGCAACCTTCTGTGCCGCATTTTCGAGATGTTTCGGCGGAGGTCGGACTTCGCACTCTTCCTCACACAAATCTCGACAGGCGCTACGTCATCGAAACCATGAGTGGCGGAGGAGTTGCATTTCTCGATTGCAATAACAACGGCAAATTGGACATCGCCGTCGTGAATGATTCCACAATCGACCGCTACCTTGGCGGCGGCGATCCCATGATCACGCTCTACCGGCAGGATGGCAACGGCAAGACACTCCACTTTACTGACGTCACCGCGGTCGCTGGATTAACAACCAAAGGCTGGGCCACTGGGATCGCGGTCGCTGATTATGACAACGATGGCCTTCCCGATATTTATGTCACTGGCTACGGTCACAATGTTCTCTATCACAATCTAGGCGGCTGCAAGTTCACCGACGTGACGGCAAAAGCGGGAGTCGCCGGCGGTGGCTTCAGCGCAGGTGCAGCGTGGGCCGACTACGACCGCGACGGATTTGTGGATCTGTATGTTGCCCGCTATGTCTACACCGATCCCCGCCATCTTCCCGATCCTCAAACGAAGGTATACAAGAACGCACTTACAGAATTGCCAGATAAGATGCCCGGCGAAACCAATTTCCTCTATCGCAATCGGGGTGACGGAACCTTTGAAGAAGTTGCGGCCAGAGCCGGTGTCCAGAACCCTCAGAAAGCTCACGGCATGGGAATCTGCTGGGGAGATCTCGATGGCGATGGCTGGCCCGATCTGTATGTCACCAACGATGCATCCAGCAATTTTCTGTTTCACAACAAGGGGGGCGGAACCTTTGAAGATATCGGGCTCGATTCAGGCACCGCTTACGGAGAGATGGGGCAAACGTATGGCAACATGGCGTGCGATCTTGCCGACCTTGACCACAACGGCAGGTTTGACCTGTTCGTGACGCGATTCGCCGGCCAGCCTGCCAGCCTTTATATCAACGACGGCCACAACGAGTTCCACGATGTTGCCGGGCGCGCTGGAATCGCCGCTCCCACGACTCCGCTTGTGAAGTGGGGAGCTAGCTTCGGAGACTTCGACAATAGCGGCTGGGACGATCTTCTCATGGCCTCAGGTAACTTCTCGACCCTGCTCGATGGCGCGCCCAGCGAACCGCCTTTTGTCGAGCCAATCGAGCTTTTCCTCAATCAGACAAACGGCACATTCCGTGAGATTGCCGCAGATACCGGCTTGAATGCGGCCCTCCTGAAATCTCGCCGCGGAACAGCCTTGGGAGATGTCAACGACGATGGAAAGCTTGACGTACTCGTCTTCAATGTGGGCGCTCCACCCTCGCTCTTTCTCAACGAGACCAGAAATGGAAACCACTGGATCACGCTGCGCCTGGTAGGCACGAAGAGTAATCGGATGGGGATAGGCGCACGCGTCACGGTCATAACGGGCAACGTCAAGCAGGCGGATGAAGTGCGCGCCGGAGGAAGCTATCTCTCCACCAGCGACCCGCGTATCCACTTTGGACTCGGATCGGCTGCCTCCTTTGATCGCATCGAGGTCCGCTGGCCTAGCGGCCTGCTCGAACAATTCACCGGAGGGCCAAGCGATCGCTTCCTATCTTTGGTGGAAGGCAGGGGCAGTGAACTGCCTTCAGCGCAGGCTCGCCCGAAACAGAAGTAGGATCGCAAAAAACGTGCGATCCTCATCCGGCACGGCTCAGCAGATCGCTGATTCGAGCGTGATAGCTGCGGCTCATTGCGAGCTTTTGCCCGTTGACAAGATGGACCATGAAATCACCGCGCGTCTCGGTGCGAACTTCTTTGACATAGTGAAGATTGACGATGGCAGACCGATGTACACGCAGAAAGAGTTCAGGATCAAGACGCTGTTCCATCGAACTCATGGTCTCTCGCAATAGATGCGTCTCTGTTCCAGTGCAAATGCGAACATAATTCTCTTCTGCGCCTATCCAACGAATATCGGAGACAGGAAGAAAGAGAATGCGGCCACGAGATTTGAAGATGATTCTGGCGGTGTATTGGCTCGAAGATCCCTCCTTGGATTGGTGGTGATCATCACGCGGTTCCGCAGCTCGAATCTGATCGCGTGCGCGAGCAACGGCAGAGTGCAAACGCTCAGCGCTAAATGGTTTCAACAGGTAATCCGTCGCATTCAGTTCGAATGCCCTGAGCGCGTAATGGTCGTATGCGGTTGTGAGGATCACGCGAGGCAGCTTAATAGCAGAGGAAAGCGCAAGCTCCGCGATCGCATCCAGCCCATCCATGCCTGGCATACGCACATCGAGAAAGAGAAGCTGTGGGGCGGTCGCGCGAATAATGACGCGAATTTCCCGAGCTGACGAAGCTTCACCGACGATTTCAATATCCGGCTCCGCGCGAAGAAGCTGCCGCAACTTTTGACGGGCCAGAAGTTCATCGTCAGCAATGAGTGCCTGGATAGCCATGGACTCTCCATTCAAGTGATCTAGGTTTTGTTCCTCGAATCAGAAAGTGATACAGATATCCAATTGGGACGGTCGGCCCTGTCGAATTCAGGGCACGCCACGTGCCATCCAAGCCGACGGGGCTTCGATCTTGATTTCAATCACTTACGCGCGCCTCGACATTCGAGCGCAGCAAAGGATTTGTTCGCTTTCGCGACGCCTTGTCCGATTCTGGACAGCGCCGGGCAGTTGAATTTGTGTCTAAAACCCGACAAAAGGGCACGAAAGAAGGAGGCCAAAAACCCTCGGGAGGGCTTGGTTTGATCTTCGATTTCAGCTGCCGACGGTCGCGGACCGGAGTTGGGGCGCGGACATCGCCCACTGCAGAACGGCCAAATCAGTTTCGGACGCCCCGTTTATCAGACGGGGCCGGCATTTCGTCACGCCCCGAGTGTGCATCTACCCCGGGACTTTGTTTGGAAACGATGAATGGCACGAATGAGAGGCGAGCAGGTTTGAAACCGAGGCCGACTCTAATCGGCCTCCGCACCAAACGGGGGCTAGAAATAGATCTTAGCTGCAAGTTGCGTCGCTCGACCGGGTTGGGGATCACCTGCTGAAACACCGAAACTGGAAGGCTGAATTACCGACTCAATCTGACCGAAAGTGGTATCACCATAGTTTCCATCCGGTTCAGAGAAATTGGTGTGGTTAAAGACGTTGTAAGACTCAAGCCGCAGCTGAATGTAGGCCCTGTTGTCCTTTAGAATCGCAAAATCTTTGTAGAGCTGGAGATTGGTGTAGTTATATCCCGGCCCGTTGAAGAAGTTGCGTCCGACGTTTCCAAAGGTTCCGACTGGCTCGGGAGAAAAGCTTGACGTGTCGAAATACTGATGCCCCGCCTCGCGGGGGTTCATTTTATGGATATGGAAACTGCTTGTGTTCGGGTTATCTCCGCATCCGTAGTAGCCGAAACCATCGCACCAACCGGATTGGTATGCGCCAGCTTCGGAAATGCCCACAGGGAAACCAGTCTGGAGCGCCGTCGTACCGCTGATGTGCCATCTGCCGAGTATTTCATTGACTATAAATTTGTCCTTCATCGAACTTAGCACTGGTATTTCGTAGGCATAGAGAGCCACGAAACGATGCCTGGCATCATAGTCGGAATTGCCATAATTCAAATACTCGAAGCCGGGTGTGTAGTTGATGGCGCGACCGTTCAGGGACCCCACTCCGTTGGGCGTTCCATTTCCGTAAGAAGACTCATAGCCGGAATAGTCGTCAAGTGCGTGAGAGTAAGTGTAGGAGAGGGTAAAGTATAACCCATGCGAAAACTGTTGTTGAAGGCTTACCTGCAGCGAGTGATAGCTCGAAGCGCCCGTCGATGCCTGCTGCTCAACGCTCAGGTACCAGGGGATTCCCGCTGAGGTGGTCGCCGGCTGGGCCGTGTATTGCGGGTAAAGAAGATGGATAAACGGCAGCACCGTCGCGCACCCGGAAGTATCGGCGAGACAGGCCGCGTGCCCTGCAGGGGTAATTGGATCGCCTTCATACGTGCGCGGCAATCTTCGTCCGAGTGAACCGACATACCCGACCTGCATCACCATTTTCTTGTTGATTGCCTTTTGTACATTGAGGTTGAAATTGTATGCGTACGGCGGAAGGTACTGTTGGCCCGGCTGGCTCAATTGCTGTTCGGCATAGTTATCCTCCCAATCAAGGGCGGTGCCTGGGGCGGGGCGCTGATAGGGGAACGGATTTGTTTCAGAAAGTGCGGCTCTACCGGCGACATCGGAAAACGGATCTCTAAAACCCGGACTGCCGCCCAAATCAGCCGCACCGCGCGAGGCAAACAGGAAAGGCGGCGACGAAAGATTTTGCAGCGCCTCCTCTTCCTGGTCCCGATTGAAATACACTCCGAATCCGCCCCGAATCGCCAGATCGTGACTGCCCGAGTTGCCGACCAGCGCCGTGGGGCCGCCACTTGGCGACCAGTCAAAGCCGATGCGCGGTCCAAAGTGATTCCATCTCACAGTCGCACCGCCGTAACTTGTGCAGCCCGGATCTCCGGGATAGAAAAGTCCCGGTGCATCTCCCGGAAAGATCCTCGAGGTGGATGTCGTGTTCTGCCAGCATGTAATACCAATGCCATTGAACTGGTGGTTTGCCCATGGCGTTTCAGCATCCCATGAGATGCCATAGTTAATGTTTAAGTCGGAAGTGGACTTCCAGTTGTCTTGAGCGAACGCATAGTATTCACGAGATGTGGCGGCCACCTGGCTGCCAGATGTCTGCGTGTACGTACTGGGAATGCCCATCAGGAAATCAATGGCGGGGTCGCCCGAAGAGAACGCGCCATTTCCGTTGACGTTGTAGATACCGTCGTTATCCGCGTAGTAAGGGTTATCAACTCCGAACTGCTCGAAAGTACCGCCGAGCTTCAAGCTGTGACTTCCGAGTATCTTCGTGAAGATATCCTGAGCAAGTAGATTTGTATCCTTGCGTGGCTGAGGACCCTCGAAGCTGAAGCCGAGGTTGAAATATCCGAGAATTGCGACAACCGGCAAACCTGCCGCAGAGGACTGGGGAGAGATATTGAATCCGACGGAACTGGGCTGCACTATTTTCGCGGGCTCAACAGCGGCATAGTTGAAACGGTAGTACCCGGCACGAAGTTCGTTGATGGTGCGGGAGTTGAAGATATGGCTGGAGTCGGCGTCAAACACCTTAATATGCGAAGCGTTGATCTGGGAGAATCCGGGAAGCGTGGCGCCCCCGAAGGGAAGCAAATTGAATGTCGGTGTAGATTCGAAAATGCTCGAGGCCCAGATTGTATCGTTCGTCGTTGGATGATAGTCGATCCGGATGATGCCCTGATCGTCTTTCAAAGTCCCGCTATTGTTGAAATTGTAAAAGTAGGAGGTTAATCCATTTCCACTCTGCTGGGCAACATTCGGCGCGGGCACGTACGCATTGAACAGAGAAGAAGCTACGGTATCCCAGCTCGACGATGGAACGTTTACGCTTGTAAGTCCGGGGCATGCATTCCATCGGGTACCTGCACTGCAACCGCCGAGAGCAAAGGGAAGTGGTTTGCTGGAAAGACCGTTTAGCGTACCGGCTGCGGCACCCGTCGGAACCTGCGAGTTTGGTACCCCCGTAATCTTGTTCACATCTGCGCTAAAATCACCGTTCCGCTGACTGGGACTGAATACCTGGGTATTCTGCGTTACTGCCAAGCCACTTTTAGTGCCTTGGTACGCAGTGAAAAAGAACAACCTGTTCCTGAGGACGGGGCCACCGAGCGTACCGCCATAAATATTCTGGTGAATCGGTGGCTTTTGCCCCGGCAGCGCGAAGTAGTCTCTCGTGTTCAAGAAAGTGTCCCGATAGAATTCGAAGGCGTCGCCATGAAACGCATTTCCACCTGATTTGAGGGTCTGGTTAAGGATTGCGCCAGAGTTGCGGCTGTATTCAGGATTGATTGTGCTTGTGACAATCGCCAACTCTCCGATTGCATCAGGATTAACAACCAACCCCTCCGTCTGGATGGCCGAATCATTAACGTCGGCTCCGTCAAGTAAATAGCTGTTCTGCTCGATCTGCGCGCCATTCGCCGAGAATCCGCCGAAGCGATCTGCAGCTTCCACCACTCCCGGCGCCGACTTCTGCAATGCCGTTGCATCGCGGCCCAGCAGTGGCAATTGAGTAACGACGTCGGAAAGGATATCGATCTTCAATTGGGTTTCGGCAGTTTCCACCTGGACACCCGCTCCAGAAACTTCAATGCTTTGCGCAGCAGTGCCGACAGAGAGCTTCGCGTTGACCTCACGATCGTCATTCACGTTGAGCTGAATCCCGGTAGTAGAAAATTTGGAGAAACCCGGAGAAACCACTGAAATCGTATACGGGCCTCCGATCTGGAGATGCGTGACCTTGAAGTAGCCCGATCCGTCCGCCTTCGAAGCAACTGATATCCCATTGCTGGTGTTCAATACCGTAACGGCGGCATTGGGAACCACAGCCCCGGCGGGGTCCGTGACAGTCCCGTGAATTGCAGCCGTCGTAACCTGCCCATACAGGCTGCCATTGATTCCAAAAGCGGCGATAAACAGAAATGCGAGTGCCACCCTTACATTGATTTTCATGTGGACCTCCGAAAGTATTCACACAACCTGACAAATCCGGACTCTACGGTGTTCCCCGAGAAAGAGAGTGCGCTCGCATCCGGTAGAGGCACTTAGCAAAGCAGAACAAGATATTTGACTATGTAAGTGAACTGGAGTCTCGGCATTGTGACGAGGTGTCGCTTCCGGGGATGAAGCGTATGTTATTGACCTCCGCCGCACGGGAGAGAAATAACATTGTGAACACTTGACAGAGTCGTGCCGTCTTCATTGCTAGAGATTGGTCACCCTTCACGATTTGTGACGAGTCGCGTGCTCCCGATGACGAATGGAGATCTGTGTACTGTGTTGGGAAGGATTCGGGGGTCTATCGGTGAAAGAAGTGTCTTGCCTTCTGGTTACAATTCATCACCTAGCGAGTCTAGGACACGTGGCAGAGCACTTCCCCGCGGTAAGGGCTAAAACAGAGGCTCTCGCTGATGAACGCTGTACGTTGGCGGCCTGGAAAGCAAGCAGCATTCGGGTAGCTGGATGTGACCCTCTGAGGAACGATGGTATCGGAACAATGCCGGGCAACTCACTTCGGTACAAGGCAAACTAGTGAGCCGACATAAGCGTCGGGTAACAAATCATGACAAGCGCCTTACCATGTCATGGCAACTCGCCCGCAGCTACTGAGTAACTTGGCGACCATTCGAGGCTTATCCACGCACGTAGATAGGTAGATTCTTGAAATCGTCTGAAATCAGTAACTGTCGAACGCAACGTCCATACTTCTCGGTTTCTCAACGCAGTGGAGGGCACTATGGCTGGCATTCGTAACGGTAGCGCTGTCTCGCTCGTCTCTTTCCTGACAATTGCAACAACCTTGTCTGGATTCGCCCAGACACGCGTTTCATATATGGTCGATCCTGATATCCCGCGAATCGAGACCGGTGCTGAATGGGGTTCGACTTCGCGAGAAATCAGGCTCGGGGCCGCATACCTTGCAGGACGCGGCGTGGCACGTGACGAGAAGCAGGCCGCGTACTGGTACGAGAAGGCGGCGAACGCTGGTGACCCGGCTGCTCAAGAGGAGATTGGATATTTCTACCAGGCCGGGATTGGAGTCGAACGGGATCCCGCTCGCGCTGTTCAATGGTTTGAACGTGCCGTGGCAGGAGGGCTTATTAGCGCCAAGGTCAACCTCGGTGTCGCGTATGTTTGGGGTCTCGGTGTGCGCAAAGACCCGGCTTTTGCACTTCAACTTTTTCGCGAGGCAGCGGAAAAGGGGAGCGGCATGGGAGCGTGCTACCTGGGCGACATGTATTACTTCGGTATTGGAGTCACAAAAAGCGAATCCGATGCAAGGCATTGGTTTGAAGTCGGTTCGAAGCGGCACAACATTCCAGCGAAGCTGGACCTTGCATTGCTCCTCCTCGTCAACTCCGAGCGGGCCGATCGAGACCGCGCGATCAAGCTGTTGCGTGAAGCTTCCGCTGGCGGAAGTGTAGCTGCTAAACATCAACTTGGACTCGAGATGATTCACGCGCCAGAACTATTCCGCTCTTCCAGTGAGGCGATCAAGTTGTTGGAGGAGGCGGCGTCGGATGGTTACTGGAAATCGTCTGCTTTGCTTGCGGTTCTGTCGCGAGATGGTAAAGTGATGGCGCTTGATCAGAAGGTCGCCTACTATCATTTTCGCATTGCTGCGCTCCAGGGCGGAGAAAAGGCTGCTACGTATTTGGCAAACGATCTCCAAACATTGTCCTCGAAGCTGAACCCATCACAGGTCCAGAAACTCGATCAAGATGCCAGCGCTTGGGTACGACAGCACAACCAGTCCATTGAGTTTGTGGGCATGCATAACGATTACGCAAATAGTTTTCCTGCATTTGCTCTGGCACAGCCGCAAAAGGATATTCACGCGGCAACTCTGCTGGAAGGTCCAGAGGTTGATGAAAGGCCTTGATGGGTCAGCGGTTTCTTTGTAGGACTCAGAATGAACGAATGAATGAATCGGCGATTGTGAGGCAGGTGCAGGGCGCGATGCGGAAAGACATCCAGAGCGAGCCGGTTTTCATGAAGCCGACCATCTTCATCAGCACTGCGGTGCTCCTAGGACTTTTATTCGCATTTCAAGAGTGGCTCAGTATTCACCAGATGGGCTACCACCTTCCCTCACTGATCTTCTTTGAATCATGGGGATATCAGTTCCTGGTGTGGGGAACGGTGTGCTGGCCGCTTTGGCGCTTTTTCGGTTCCCAAATGCAGCGCGCATCTATTCCCACGATTGTCGTCGTCTTTCTTCCCCTGAGTGTGCTCATAAGCCTCGCGCTGCAAATGTTGTATGTGTCTATTTTTAGAGAACTTCCGATCAATCATCCGGAGCCGTCCTATTGGCACCGACTGTCGATCTATGTCTATGCTGAGCATCTCGATAACTTGCTCATCTTCTGGTGCGCTTTCTTTCTGTTCCGCGGCGTTGGGTATTACCAGCGTTCTCGCGAACACGAAAGCGCCAAAGCGGAATTGGAGGTTCAGCTAGTCAATGCAAAGCTTGTGGCTTTGCGAATGCAGTTGAATCCGCATTTTCTGTTCAACACGATTAACGGCATTTCCAGCCGCATGCGTAGCGATATAGACTCCGCTGACACTATGCTCGAACAACTGACCTGCCTTTTAAGTATGTCGCTCGAAAGCGGAGAGTCTCAGATGATTACTCTCCGGGAAGAACTTGAGTTCGTCGACTTATATCTTGCCATGCAAGGATGCAGATACTCCGGGCGCGTAAAACAGTCAAATCGCGTGGACCCGAAACTTTACGACCGCCCAGTCCGAAGCATGCTAATTCAGCCAATCGTCGAAAATACATACGGGCACGGTCTCTCCAGAACCGAATCCGCCGGTACACTCATGCTCCAAGTGCACAGGCACGGTAACCATATGCGAATCTCGGTTATGAAAAGCGGCATTGGATTGAATCCCGCGGCTCAAGCAGATACAAGCGGCCACGGGGTTGGCCTTTGCAACGTGAAGAGCCGTCTCAACCTTCATTACGGAGGCGCGTCGCACTTCGAGATTACGCAGGTGGATCCCAGGCACGTCAAGGTTGACATCGACATTCCACTTCAGCGTGCGCCAGATGCCATGGAACCGATTGCCAGGTTTGGTACTCGATGATCCGCACGGTCTTAGCAGACGACGAAGTGTTGGCCCGCCAAAAGGTCCGCCAACTCCTAAAGGGGGTGCCGGACGTTGAGATCGTGGGCGAATGTGCTACCGCGAGCGAAACAATTGATCTCGTCAGACTGACGTATCCTGACCTTCTTTTTCTTGACGTGTGCATGCCTGACATGGATGGATTCGACGCGGTAAGCGCATTTTCATCCAGTCCAAGCGGCAAGTTGCCTCACATCGTCTTTGTGACTGCAAATGACAAGTGGGCAGTCCGCGCCTTCGAATTCCACGCTCTGGACTATCTGCTGAAACCGTTCACTGCTGAGAGACTGCAAGCGGCCGTTCAACGCGCTCGCGATCGTCTTGAATCGAACAACAACCAAGTCGACGGTAGAATGCTGAATCGCGGAAGTGAGCGCTACACGACACGAATGGTTTTCAAATCTCGAGGGCGCATTCTGTTTCTTTCCGTCGACGACATCCGCTGGATCGAGGCCGAAGAGAACTATGTCAGATTGCATACGTCGGACCAATCACATCTCCTTCGTGAGACTATCGGCAGGCTGGAACGCCGTCTTGATCCTCAGTCGTTCCTGCGCGTTCACCGCTCTTCGATCGTAAACCTGCACTATGTCAGGGAAGTCAATAACGAAGCAGACGGCGATGCCAGCGTGTTGCTGACAGGAGGTGAAAGAATTGCGATGAGTCGAAGTTATCGATCGCGAATTCAGCGACTCATGAAAGTGTCATAATCTACCAGAGAGTAAATGCTCTAAGAGAGCGTATGCATCAATCGCGTTGATTGTGTCGTGACTTATCCAAAATGTTCAGCGGTTGATCCCAGTAACCTGCCACTTATCCCAGGATCCGGGAAATAGTAGCGTCAGATCAATAAATCCGGTTACGGGAAGAATAGAGGTGAGCATGCTTAGTAAGTTCGAACGAGGTCATTGCGGTTGACGCAACTCTTCGCGTCAACTGTCCCCGCGATTCTCCCCTCGTCACAAAATCCCAATTGGCGCGCCGTGCGGCAGTGAACATGCAGCAAAGGCGTATTGAGGTATTCCCATGAGCACAAAGCCATTTACCGGAAATCCCGCGCGCACAATGCGCGAATGGAAAAGATGCCCGTCAATTGAGAACCCTTTCAGCACCTCTTCAATGACGAGCGTGAATGCAGATCGGAATAGAATCTACCAGGCGCTAACGGTGCCGGAGTACATTGAAGCGTGGCTGTCCATTCCTGGGGAAATCTCAGGCAGCACTAGAGTATTCGCTGGGGACAATTCCTTTTCTGTCAGCTACTCGAGCGTTCAGGATGGGCCACGCAGAGTCTTCTGTTCATATCAAATTCGCCGGAGAAGTAAACTCGTCTTCACCTGGCAGCACTTTGCGTCCCTGGAATCAATTGCAGGCATGGTGAAGATAAGATTGCTCGGCGATTTCGGTCGAACAAGAGTTCATGTGACCCATGTCGGCCTAACCCGGTCAGATCAGCAATGGCATGAGGACCTGTGGTCATCGTCTCTCCGGAAACTCAGCAAGCTTTTTTGAAGCTGGATGAGGGCCGGTCGCTCCGCAAGGCTAGACCCCTTCGCTACAAACAAGCAACGTGGATTGACGGACTGACGTCGCTCGCTGAGGCTAAACAGCGCATGCAGTCCGAGCAGAATACCCTGTATTACGTCACAGGCGGAACGGAGTCCATGCTCCGCAATTCTCCGCTGCTTGAGGTCTACACGAAGAGGGACGTCGAGGTCCTCATCCTTGATGACGACATTGATGAGATGGTCTTTTCGACCGTCGCCAAGTTTGGCGACAGCGACCTGGAAGCCGTCAAGAAGTCCTCAACTTCCGAGGATCTCAAGGACGACTTTAGGTTCGATAGGGCCGAAGAGCTGAAGCCGCTGCTTGAGAAGATCAAGGCCACGCTCGGCGACGCCGTGAAAGAAGTACGCGCCTCGTCGCGACTCGCGGGCGGTCCATCCGTCATTATCTCCGACGAAGACGAGCCTTCAGCCCGGATGCGCCAGATGATGTAGGCTATGGGCCGGAAGGACCTGCCCGAACTGCAGCCCGCACTCGAAATCAATCCCGATCACGAGATCGTCAGAAAGCTGCTCAGTTTTTGGGCTCTAGGAAGCATCATCGTCATCGGCTGAAGCCGCGGATTCAGCATTATCCTTCATGTATCGAAGGCCGAAGAATCCAAACATTCCGAATGCAGCCCCAACTGGGATCGAAAGCCATTTCCCGACTGGTCGAGCATCACGAGAGCCAGGAAAGCCCTTGTGTCTACCTGACAAGACAGCAATTTCAAATGCCTCGTTCTTCAAGACTCTTTCGTTTGTCGTTGAGATAGACGATACGAAAGACTTGTCCATCGAAAATTGCGAGGTGAGCGGTATCTGGAAGGCTGATTTCTGTTTTAATGTTGATGGGTCCCCCGCCTTCCCCACCCTCAGGTGCAAATCGAAAGCCGTGAATAGTGTCGTGATGATAGCCGGTATGGACTTCCCGATCCACGTAGTCGTAAGCCTTGCCCACCGCCGTGATTCGCGTTGAGAATGATGGCACGGTCGAGTAGGACATGCCATAGAAGAAAACAACGGCCCCCAGGGCCAGAAATAGCCACCATGCAAGAGGCGGAATCCACGCTCTGCGTTTTGCGCGGAGGACAAGAAAGATGGCGAGCGCCGGGCCACCTCCTAACAAACTACACACCATGTAGCGCGTATAATCCATTCGGTCATAATCCAATCGAACTTTTGGGTTTGGATCATCTTAGCGCACGTTTTCAAAGTCGGCGGACTCCCCGGTGGATTGCGGTCGAGTCGTGGACAATCCTTCCCCAACTCCAAATTTGGGTTACTTCACGTTTGTCCGTCGCACACCAGGAATGCAAGACATGAGTGGCCAGTAAGTCTGGGTAAACCTTCGCATCAAGCCATCCGGACACCTTCGGTCCCGACATAAAGGGCGTAAAGAGACTGGCTAGCAGTCATGAACAAGCGGTTTCTCTTGGTGCCACCGAAACAGAGATTGGCGCATGTTTCGGGAAGATGAATCTTTCCGATGAGAGTGCCGTCGGGGGCGAAGACGTGCACCCCGTTAAAGTCTTTCCCGGCCCACCCGGCAGCGGACCAAACGTTGCCGTCTACATCGCAGCGAATGCCATCGGAGGTACCCGGCGACATGTTTACAAACATGCGCCCATTCGCCAGTTTCATGCCATCTACCACGTCATACACCTGAATCGGGCGTGGAGCACCCGGGTGTTTTGGAACGGCACTATCCACGACGTAAAGCAGTTTCTCGTCGGGCGAGAAGCACAGGCCGTTGGGCTTTTCCAGATCGCTGGTCACAACTGTTGCAATGCGCGTTTTCGGGTCCAGCCGATAGACGTTGGCCGGGAGTTCGAAAGTAGCTTTGTGCCCTTCGTAATTCGACATAATGCCATAGCCGGGATCGCTAAACCAGACGGCCCCATCGGAGTGGACCACCAGGTCGTTCGGAGCGTTGAGCTTCTTGCCTTGAAAACTATCCATCAGCACTGAGACAGTGCCGTCATATTCGGTCCGCGTCACGCGGCGTGTGTCGTGCTCGCAAGTGAGCAACCTCCCAACACGGTCACGGCTATTGCCATTGCTGTAATTCGAGGGGCTGCGGAATGCAGTGACCTCTCCCGTTTCCTCCAGCCATCGGAGCATACGGTTGTTGGGAATGTCGCTAAAGATAAGGTACCCACCGTCGCCAATCCACACTGGACCCTCTGTCCAGCGCGCACCTGTAAACAAGCGCTCTACCGCCGCGCTGATGATTTGATATTTCGCGAATCTAGGATCAACGACTTCTACTGCTGGATCGGGATAGGGAACCGGATGTTCTGGTTCCTGCTCACTGGCAAGAACGCTAGGTTTCAAAGCGAAGGCCATTGTCGCTCCCGTCGCCATGCTGACGAATGTGCGTCTCTGCATCGGTCTCTCTTTCGCAGAAGAATCCGCTACGGGGACCTTATCACGGCCTTCTCCGTAGCCGAAAGCGCAACCGTGACTGAATGACAATGCCAAAAATGCAGCTTTCGGGGAGACCTGAGCAGATGGCTACCAGACAAACGGCATAAGGCGGAATCTCACTCTCGTGGCGTATTCCGAGTACCCATAAAGGTTATCGAGGAGCAGTTTCTCTTCGTTGAGAAGACGAACAACGATGACGGCGACCATGAGCGCGAAGGCGATCAGTCCCCACCACGAAGAGAGGGCGAGTGGGGTACCAAACAGCATAATTAGTGCGCCGCAGTACATGGGGTGGCGAATGAGCGAGTAGGGACCTGACGAGATGACCGTTTGCCGCTCGACGACTTTGACAGTGGCTGCTGTGAAGGTATTCACGCAAAATGCCCTGAAGACGATATAGAAGCCGAGGACGACGAGTAGGTCGCCCGCGAGAACAAGCCAGACTGGAACGCGGGACCATGAGAAACGATGATCGAGGGACGGCACGACCAAGATGGCTAAGAACCCGACCGAGGCCAAAAGCTGGATGATCTGCTGGGTACGAGTTTTCTCCGCGGTGGGGCCCGCGCTGACGCGGCGTGAGAGGAGAGCCTGATCGCACCTCCAAAGGTAGATGGTGATGGCCGCCGATGACACGCCAAAGAGGAAGCGATACAGCCAGGCTTGCCGGAAACGAAAAGTCCAAGCAGGGGCGAAAAGTGCGACGGCGAGGAGAAGAATGAGATTGCCAAAGCCGAGCGTTGTCTTTGCGGCGAGTCTGCCCACGCAGACAATGTAACTCACTCGGGCATTCTCTCTCGCGTCGCACGTTTTCTCGTCGGGATATAGGTGGGCGACTCGGAAGCTAACCGAAATTTGGCCGGTGACTGACTCGACCTTTATCCGCAACATCTGTTTAGTTTCCATTTGGAGCGAAGTGACAATCCGCGAAGGCCCCCGCTCACGTCACGACCTCCCGGCAACCAGGACTCCTAACACCAAAGTGGTAGGTTTTGAGCAATTCGACCGCAGCCTCGCCTATCTTAAGGTACTTTGGAATTTGCCCTTGCGTTCGAAGCACGTCGACTTAGGCCCGCGGTGGGTAGAATCGGAAAAAACCAGTTCATCCGATGATTGAATTGGGGTTCCTATGACCACGACAGGCAGTATCGGGCTTGAGACATTCCTCGAACCTGTTTCCAAGAAGGGGGCAGAGCGGCGGTCTGCTGGGCGACGGCCACTGCCGGATAACTTCTCGGTATTCCGCTGGAACGGATCCCAGCTGACGGAAGAGCCGGTTAAGGACATCAGCTCAACCGGACTTTACATTCTTACGGAAGAACGCTGGCCGACCGACACGTTGCTCTCTCTCACGCTGCAAAGGCCAGGCCCGCTTGAGCTGAATCCTGAGCGCCGGATCGAGGTGCAGGCCAAAGTTGTCCGCTCTGGGAAAGATGGTGTGGGACTCGCATTCCATTTTCAGGATGACAGTGAAACGCGACAATGGGTGAGCCTACGAGAACACCTGATAGAGCAGACCAAGCCCGAAGACATGCTGAGCCTTGTCCGCTTGGTCGAAGCTGTTGCATTTCTGAGCTGGCTTTGCCCGGGGGAGGCTGGCAAGGTTCGAGAGTTGCTCGACGGTAGGCTGAGCCAGCACAAGCTGGCGAACACTGTTGCAATTGCACTCAAAGCTGAGAGTCTGCTAGTAGGCGAGCCCATTGCCGACAAGCGGCGCGCGAACCCCGATCTCGTGATCCGCATTCTCGAAGACGGATCGTGCTCTGACGAAGATTGGCTGAAGGATTTCTGGGGTGGGCTGCTGGCTACATGTTGCGCTGTCGATGCAAGGGAAGAATCGAGTCTGTTCCTCATCGAATCGCTCTCCCGACTCACGACTTTTCTTCCGAGACTCAGATACAATCTTCGCCAACCCGCCGGGTGCCTGTCCTGATTTGTTATTGCGGATCGCACTGGGTGATGGGATGGGTAGGGACGAGTCTTGAGACTGTGGGCTCTTGTGCTCGTCCCCCCTCGTAGAACCCGCCGTGCGGAATTCCCGCAACGGGCTCCACAGGTTGCACTCACGGGAGGTCGGTCAAACCGTCGGATGAAGTACTGCAACTGCGTAAGGTACTTCGAACCATGGTTGTCTCAGAAGATAGGACCAGTGCAGGCGATGCCGCTGACTCCGCCGCCGTAGGATGTGAACCCATTGACGCACCACTTCGAGCCGTACATCTCTAAGCTTTGGACTGCAGTGGTGCAACCCGAAATACTGGTAAAAGCCGCGCAGCATCAGTGTCAGTTGCTTTTGCTGATCCTCCCGCGTCCCATGTCTATGCTGTCTGAGCCAAGCCAGGCCCCTCTCTCAGGATCACCAGGTCACCGGGTTTCGGCTTGCGCTTGGCTTGCAGCGATCGCTGAAGCCAGTTGCGATCTGCGTCGCTGATTGCATCAGCAGCGTCCCTCTGGTTTACTCCGAGTGCAAGAAGCTGCTTCAGCAGACGATGCATCCGAAGTGGCTTCTGGGCACTCCACCTCTCCCGAGCGTGTGGTGGCGAAGCCATCGCAATGTAGAAAGCCTCGGAGATCCTTGCGACAACCAACGTCATCGACGTTCCCTGTGTCACCAAAATGTTAATTCAGAGCGTTTAGTCGCCGAGCGGGAACCTGGCCGAAAATTCGTCGGGGTAAGGGTTGACGGTGACTCGGGCATGACCCCCGGAATGCTGAAGATTGAGAGGCATGATCAAGCTGGGCCTGCGACAGTTTGAGGCGGATGATGGTCGCCTAGATGCATCGCACGGTCATTGCAGTCTCAATCGGCTGGAACTGCAGAACAGCACTCTCTGCGGCTGCTTCTACTGCTTTGCCATCTTCGCACCTGATGAGATGTCCGAATGAATTGACGACGGCCGAACAGCGGTGTATCCGAAGTGTCCAGTCGATTCGGTGATTGGCTCTGCTTCTGGGTTTCCGATCACGCCAGAGTTTCTATATCGCATGCACGATAAGTGGTTCTAGAGCGTTTTGTCATTACATTCAACGAGTCATACCATCAGTTCAGCAACAATTCTGGCCTTGAGGACAAACCGTGTACCGAGTGACGCTGGCCTGCAAGGGCGTGCCGATTCAACTTGGACAGGTTGGAGCGGCTGATATCACCGAGGAGTTCACGCACAGGCAGTGGCATCAGAACGTTCTCTGTGAATGGGACGGAGAACAACTGCTACTGCATGTAGACAGCGATTGGGATGCAGACGGGAAGGCTCTTCTTGACGAGTTCTCGGACGCTGTTTTGGCCTGCATCGCCGGTACATTCGGCTATAGTCTGGAAGTGAAATCGATCGTTGTGTAGCCGCCGCCATTGCCATAAATGGAATTCGGTGGAGGTTCCAGTTGAGTGGTCGCTGATGGCGAAGTTGTCAACTTGTTGACCTCAATTCGACGGTTGCCGGTTAACGTCAGGACTCTATCCGACCTGCTCAGCTCCCGCTCCTTCCACTCCTTACGCCTTGATCGCGCGGAGCAGCTCCGATAGAGTCCTGACGTTTGCAGGTGAGATGGTCGTTGGCTAAAGAGTCCCGCCGGACGTGCCGATAGCTCTCAAAAGTGCTCCGTAAAGCAATTCCGTTCGCTCTTGCACTGCTGACCCTGGCTGGTGGGGCGCTGTGCGCTCAGGAGTATCGTTTCCGTAGCTTTGGAGTCGCGGAAGGCTTGAACAACCTCGCGGTCCGGCGAATCTACCAGGATCGCGTTGGCTTCGTTTGGGTCAGCACTGAAAGCGGCATCTTCCGATACGACGGGGATCGCTTCGAGGCCTTCGCGACGGAACAGGGCATTCCGCCGAATTCGGGCATGGCGTTTGGCGATGCGCCCGATGGGTCTCTTCTTGCCGGTGGAAGCGTTGGACTCTACCGTCTTTCCGGCAACCGCTTTGAAAAGCTTCCCGCCGATTTCAACACAATTGCCTGGGCGCAGGGCATCCAATCGGATGGGAAAGGTCACACCTTTCTTGGCACCGACGCCGGGCTCGTCGAACTCTATTCCCAACCTGGGCACGATCAATTTGGTATGCGGAAGTTTCCGCAGCCCGCGGGAACATCCGGGCCGGGCGCCTTTGCGATTTTGGTGGATGGCGACGTTCTTTGGTATGGCTGCGGGCATCAACTCTGCCGCATGGACGCCCAGAGTACTCAGGTTTTTGGACGAAAAAGCGGACTTCCGGACTGTGAGCTGCAGGTCATCCAGAAAGACGGCGATGGAAATCTTTGGGTGCGAGCGCGGAACGCGGGCGTTTTCGAATGGCCCGCCGGCAAAACCAAATTCCAGAGCCCAAAATTGCCCTTTCCACCTGAAAACATAGGTGGAGTTCCCGCAGTGGATGGCGAAGGACGGATCCTGCTTACGTCTCCAGTGGGATTGCTGATTGGGAACAACAAGGGATGGCAAAAGATAGACCGGTCCGTCGGACTTCGCGGCACAGTGTACGCAGCCTTCGAGGACAGACAGCATTCTCTCTGGATTGGATTGGCTGGCAGGGGCCTGGTTCAGTGGCTCGGGTACAGGGAATGGGAGAACTACTCGACCGAGAGCGGGCTCGCCAGTGACCTCGTGTACGAAATCCTCCCGCGGGACAATGGGTCACTCTGGGTGGGCACTGAAGCGGGCCTGTTTCGTGGAGAGCGGCGCCGAGTCGGCATGTCGTTTAGGAGTGTTGCGGGACTGAGTGGGTTTGCAGTGCACAGCGTGCGCAGGTCGTCCAATGGGGACGTTTGGATTGGAACTGAAACGCGAGGTGCGGCCCGCATCGACGCGCGAACCGGCAAGGCGGAGTGGTTTGGCGAGGGGCAGGGTCTTGTCGGTAGGGCGGCGTACACGTTGTGCTTCGATCGCGAACAACGACTCTGGGCAGCCACCGAAGCAGGCCTCTTTATGGCCATGCCTCCATACAGGAGATTCTCACGAATCACCGAATTGCCATCGGCGCGGATTTGGGCCGTTACCGCAGGCGCGGATGGCACTGTCTGGGCTGGGGGCGCAGGTGGGCTCTATAAATTCGCAGAAGGCAGCTGGAAGAACCTGACGCGCGCTGACGGACTGAGCAACACGGAGGTGCTTTCGCTGGGCGCGGGGTCGGATGGCGCCGTGTGGGTTGGCTACAGGTTCGGTGGCGGCATAGACCGTGTGCATCCGCAAGCTGGTGGCGTGGCAATCGAGAAGGGCGTTCAGCGGAGTGGCAGCGACGGACTTATTTACTTCCTTGACTTTGACCATACAGGGCGATTGTGGGCGGGCACCGAGCGCGGCGTAGATGTCTGGGATGGCGCCCGCTGGAGCCACTACGACATGAACGACGGTCTGGTTTGGGACGACTGCAACCTGAATGCATTCGCCGACGAGCCCGATGGAACTGTTTGGATTGGAACAAGCGGCGGACTCTCGCGTTTCAAACCGCTCCGGCGTCATGCTCCCGATGCTCCGCTCACGGTGGTCTTCATCAGGCTTGCGAATGGACAGAAAGATGTGTCCGGGCTCCGCAATCCATCCTTTGGCAACCAGGCAAACTCTCTCATCGCAAGGTATTCCGCGCTGAATGCACCCAGCCAAAGCGAAGTGATCTTCCGCTACCGGTTAGGTGGCACATCTTCAAACTGGACAGAGACGACTCAGCGGGAACTGCACTTCGCCAATCTGGGGCCGGGTGCATATCGGCTGGAGGTCGATGCGCGAAGCAGTGACGGGGGATGGAGCGGACACGGCGCGGAGTTCGCGTTCAGGATATTGACTCCGTGGTATCTCACGTGGTGGTTTGTCAGCCTGTGTGTATTGGTCACTCTTTCTGCTGCGGTGGGAGTGCTCATTCTTCGCTTTCTAGGCGCACAAAGGAGAGAAAACGAGCTCAGGCAAGAGGTCGCGAAGAAGACCGCGGATCTGCAGAGCGCCAATGAAAAGCTGTCAATCCTCTCGTCCACCGATCCGCTGACCGGACTGGCGAACAGGCGAGTCTTTGTATCCGTCTGACCAACGCATTCTGTTCATGCTCCGCGTTTAATGTTGCACTGGAGCCATGAGTGAATCTGGAACGATACAAAGGCGGCGTAGCTGGTCCGAAGTGCAGGCACTGGTTGCGGAGTATGAAGCGAGCGGATTGATGCGGGTAGCATTCTGCCAGCAGCGAGGCTTGGCCGTAGGGACGCTGGATAAATATCGTTTACGCGTACGTGGTGGACGGCAGTCGGGCGGCAGGGCTTTCGTTCCCGTCGAAGTAGTTTCCTCGACGGCACAGGATGTGAACGGCCTCGCCAAGCGCGATGGTGCTCTAGTCGTTGAATTGCGCAGTGGACGCCGAATCGAAGTATGTCGTGGATTTGATTCAGGGACATTGGAACGACTGCTGACCATATTGGACAGGACGTAATCGGTGTTCGGGTTTGGACCGGCGACGCGGATCTATGTTGCAGCCGGCGCGACGGACATGCGGAAGAATTTCAATGGCCTCTACGGACTGGTACGCGATCATCTGGGCTGCGATCCGGAAAGCGGCCATGTGTTTGTTTTCACGAATGCGCGACGCAATCGCGTGAAGCTTCTCGTATATGACGGAAGCGGGCTTTGGGTATGTGCGAAGAAGTTGGACGGAGGAAGATTCCGTTGGCCGCAGAGAGACAGCGAAGTGAAGAAATTGGTACTGAGTAATGAAGAGCTGGCGTTGCTGTTGGGTGGCATTGATCTGGCGCAGACTGAGCGTCGGAAGTGGTATCGCAAGCCTTCGGTGGAAGCATCAGAAGAGTCACTAAAGACCGCATAAACACTGCATATATCGCATACATATCCACAAGAAAGTCTGTTATCAAATAGACATCGTGAGCACGCCTTCTGAGCCTACTCTTCCTTCGCATTCGGAACCCTTGATGGCTGAGGTTGTCGCGCAGCTGAAGGAGCAGGTTGCGTCGCAGAACAGAGAGCTCGAGTACGCGCGGTTGAAGATTCAGGTCCTCGAAGAACGTCTTCGTTTGGTGCGGATTCAGAAGTACGGGCCGAGCAGCGAGAAGCTGAGCAACTTGCAACTGGAACTACTGGAGCAAGAGCCCGGGGTTAGCCAGGAAGAAGTAGCCGTCGAAAGCGAGCGCAAAGCCCCGCCGCATGTTCCCGAACAAAAGAAACGCAAGCATCCCGGACGCCAGACTCTGCCTGCGAATCTTCCCCGCGTGGAACGGGTGATTGCCTGCACGCCGGAGCAGTGCTTGTGCGGTAACTGCGGCGCTGAGACACGAGTGATCGGCTACGAAGTCAGCGAAGTGCTGGATGTCGAGCCAGCGCGGTATTTCGTGCAGGTGACCAAGCGCGAGAAGCGGGCCTGCAAAACCTGTCCCGAGCAAGGCGTGACGGCGGCGACTCTTCCTATCCGGATCATCGATAAAAGCCTGGTGTCGGATCGAGTAATCATCAATACGGTGGTGAACAAATACTGTGACCACAGCCCACTGTTTCGGCAAAGCGTAGCCTTGTTGCGCGACGCGGGCATCGATATCAGCAGGGCAACGATGTGCGGCTGGGTAATGACCATCGGAGAGATGTTGATGCCGGTGGCCGGAGCGATGCGGAACCAGTTGCTTGCCGGCACCTACATCCAGGCGGATGAAACTCCGGTCGATGTACAGACACATGACGGAAGCGGCACGAACCATCAGGCTTACCTCTGGCAGTACGGAACACCGGGAGGGATGACGGTTTTTGATTTCCGCATGAGCCGCAAGCGCGAAGGCCCGCTGAACTTCCTCGGCAACTTCGAAGGACTTCTCCAAACAGATGGCTACGCTGCATATGATCGTGTGGGTGGTCCGAAGATGGTGCATGCCGGATGCTGGAGCCATGCAAGAAGGTACTTCGTGGATGCGGTCAAACTCAATAAACAGGATGCCGCGTCGATCCGCGCAGTTGAACTGATCGACGAGTTGTTCGCCATCGATGCCCAGGCGCGGAACGAAAAGATGGACCATGCCGCGCGCCATGCTCTGCGCCAGGACAAGAGTCCGCCGCTGCTCGACGAAATCCGCACTCACATCCTCAAAATGAGCAAGACGGTGCTGCCCAGCAGTGCCGCCGGTCGCGCATGCAACTACACGCTTGCCATTTGGAAAAAGCTGATTCGCTTCCTCGACTATCCCGAACTGGAGCTCAGCAACAACCTTGCAGAGAACTCGATGCGGCCAATCGCACTGGGCCGAGGCAACTGGATCCACATCGGGAGCGAACAGGCCGGCCCACGCGTTGCCGCCATCATCTCCGTGATCGAAAGCTGCCGCCGCCTAAAAATCCCGGTGCGCGATTACCTGGCCGACATCCTGCCCGGACTCGCGAATGCGCCGCGTCAGCGCGTTGCAGATCTCACTCCTGCTGCCTGGGCCGCGAAGACCTCATCCATGCATTTGGTCTGACGCTTACGAGTCTTTGACCAAACCCTTAGCTGGGAGTGCGCCCATGTGGAGAGAATGAATACAGTAACTTCGCTTCTGAGTATCGATGTCGATCACTTCAAGGCTCTGAACGATACACAGGGCCACCTGAGAGGCGATGAGTCTCTAGTGGCGCTGAGCGCTGAGCTGACCCGGCTGTGCAGGCGCAAACTTGATCTGGCCGCGCGCTGCGGCGGCGAGGAGTTCGCGATGATTCTTCCTTTAACGAAGTCCGCCGATGCGGAGCGCATCGCGGAGTCCGTACGGCAGGCAATCGCCGGTCTCAATATCCCCCATCCAGCATCGCCGGTCGCCCCGTACCTAACAGTGAGCGTGGGTGTGGCAACTGCGACGCGAGACTGGTGTTGCACGCGCGAGGCTCTGTTTGCCGCCGCCGACCAGGCACTTTATGCAGCAAAAAGAGGTGGACGGAATCGAGTGTGTGTGGCCCAGCGGGAAAGCGTTGGGGAGAAAACTCCAGAGCCTTCGAACCTCAAGACGGCCTGAAATCGAACGTATTCGACGATAGACTGAAGGCCGGGCCGTTGATTTCATCAGTTGACGAGAGTCTTCTTCGCCCCCCCGGGGCGAAAATGGCCAAGCTTCTGGCTCTGAAGGCAGCCGAGTGATTTGGCGATAATGTTCTCATCGAACTCGCCCATAACCTAGACTTCAGGAATCCATAGGGTTGTAGTCCAGGCGGCCGTCGATTGCGGCTCGACGGTGTTTCGATCGAATAAACCGCTGCGTCAGAGAGAGCTCAGGAAGGCTACAAGATCGGACTCTTGTCGAGGTGTGAGCGTCAATCCGAAGCGCGTTTCATAAAAGCGGACGACGTCCAGCAAAGTTCGCGCAGAGCCGTTGTGGAAGTATGGCGCGCGTGCCGAGAGTCCGCGCAGAATGGGCCCCTTGATCTTCCCGACGTGGTCAAAGTTGCCATCGATCAAAGCCTGGCCAAGGTCCGTCGTGGTTTTGCACGTGTTCGATGGCAGCCCTGTGTCCGGATCGATCTTGCACACCGTGACGGTGGGGAGATACGTGATATCGAGTCCACCCAGGTTCACCGAAGCGTTGTTGGGATTTGGATCGCCCGTGCCGATATCCAGCGGGGTCGCGGACGAATGGTCACCGACGCCCGGCGTGTCGTGACAGGTTCCGCAGGTTCCCTTGAGCGACGGGATACCACCGGCTACAAGACCGCCCTCCGACACATCGTCGTTGATTCCGGCTACGCCGGTGATGTTGATCGGCAGTGAATTGAAGAGCGCCTGGCCACGTGCAATCGCCGCTCTCGGATCCCGGGCAGGCAGATTCGACCACGCATCGTACGAATTAAAAATCGCCGGCGTGAACTGCCCGTCTCCCGGTGAAACAAGACCTCCCGGCTGTTCCAGTTGCGGAAGGAGAAAATTGACGCTCGAATTCATGCTGATGAAGAAAGGCTGGTTCAAGAGCGCCTGCGGACCCCCTTGTGCTCCCGTCGCATTGAGTAGTCCCGCGCGATAATCGAAAGCCTGCGCGGTGCTGAGACCCAATTCGAAATTCACAATTTCCTGCTGCTCTGCGGCAGTAGGCCGTGTCCCGTCACCCTGCGCGTGATCGATCGTGGCGTCTACGGACTGGTGCTCGAGGTTGCTGACGAGCGCCGTCGCGTAGTTGCTGTAGACAATCTTGGTTGTGCCCGTCAGGGGTGTGGATTCGCGCCCATCGAACATCACAGCGCTAAGGAATCGCAGATTGGTTGCCGGCAGCGGTCGGCGGTACTGCGAAATCGTGTCGATATCGTTGCAACCGTATGGATTGTTGACGCTCATCACCCGGTAATTCGAATTTGTGGGAACCGCCAGCGCAATCCGAAATAAGCCCCGCGTCCGGAGCAGACTGTAAGCGGCTCTCCTTCCTTCGATCGTCGAAACATCAATGTTGTCGTCGCAATTCGATCCGTCCACCGTGCGGAAGATCGGGTCTGTGCCTTGCGTCTTAAGAAATCGCAATTCAACGCTGAGTGCCGAGACCGACATGCCATCGCTCGGCTGGTGGCACGTTGCGCACGACCGGCCGTTCGTCCCCATGCTTTGGAAGAATGGGCCCTTGAGATCGATCCCGCCACCATTCGTGCTGTATGTTTCCGACGCTCCGTTTGGATTTGGAAAGAGCGTTCCGTTGCGAATGAAATTCGTGAAATAAGGGAACTGGCCATGTACCCCCGGGATCCCAACGAGTGTTATGCCTGCAGCGAAAGCCGCGCTGACCGCCAGACGCCGGTTTCGCTTGACTACCCACAATTGATGCGTCACTTCCCGAAAACGCCGAGTCAGGCTTCGCATCGACCCTCCCCCCTTTGGGCTCCCCTGCCGCAAGGCACGGAACGAAGTCAATTTGTCAAGTTTCGTCTGCAAGACGGAGGCGACTGCGGTTCCTGGAGTCGAGTTGAAATCATGGTAAGATTTGTCCAACTTCCTCGTTCTGGTCGCAGTCGATCTCGAGGCAAAAGTTAGTTCACATACCTCTCAAATGTCCTAAAACTTGGTGCTCAAAAGTTCTCAACGTTTCTGAAAACCCCGGCTTATGCCCAGTCTTACCAATCACTTGTATCAGTTCAGCGAGTTTAGCCTTGACGCGCAGGGTCGGGTCTTGAAGAAAGCCGGCGCAACCGTTCCAATGACCCCAAAGGCTTTCGACACTCTGCTCCTGCTGGCTGAGAACGCCGGCAGGGTCGTGACCAAGGACGAGCTTATGAAGGCCGTCTGGCGCGACAGCTTCGTTGAGGAGTCGAATCTGACCCAGACGATCTTCATGGTGCGGAAAGCGCTGGATGAGACGAGTGACCGGCGCTATATTCTCACCGTACAAGGACAGGGTTACCGGTTCCTTGTTCCAGTTACTGAATTGGCAGATCAGGGGACAGAGCCGGGTGCGCCCATGGCCGTTGCCAGTGCTGAAAGTGTCCTCGAAGCTCCGCTGTCTTCGCGTCCGCGTGGCGCATTTAGGAGCAGGCTGGCTCTCATAGCCTCTGTTGGAATTGCGTTCGTTCTGGTGGCCGGGTCCACCTTTTGGCTTTGGCGTTCACGGCACAGCGCTGCGCAGCCGGACGCCAAAATCATGCTGGCAGTGCTGCCATTCGCAAACTTCACCGGCGATCCTGGACAGGAATATTTCAGCGATGGACTGACCGAAGAGATGATCAGCCAACTGGGGGACCTCGATCCCGCTTATATTGGGGTGATCGCGCGAACCTCAGTGATGCACTATAAGCACTCTCAGGAACCGCTTTCCCAGATAGCCAAGGAGTTGGGAGTGCAGTATGTGATCGAGGGGAGTGTTCGCCGGGACTCGGAGCGAGTTCGGATTACGGCGCAACTAATCCAGGTGAAAGACCAGAGCCACGTCTGGGCACGGGAATACGATCGCGATCTGGGCCACGTGCTGGAGTTGCAGGGCACGATCGCGCGCGAAATCGCCGACGAAATCGACATGAGCCTGAAAGGGCGGCGCCGGATCCAGACCGCGCAGGGGGCAGCTTCACGCCCGCCGGGAACGAAGTCCTATGAAGCATACGACCTGTATCTAAAGGGCCGATACTTTTGGAATAAGCGGACGGCGGATGGATTTCGGCAGGCAGCCGACTATTTTCAACTCGCGATCGATGAGGATCCGAATTACGCCCAGGCCTACGCGGGGCTGGCGGACACATTCAGCCTGATGAGCACGTGGTACATGGGTCCACAGAACGAACTCATGCCCAGGGCGCGGGACGCAGCATTGAGAGCCCTCGCCCTCGACGACGGTCTCGCCGAGGCTCACGCCTCACTCGCTCTAATCGAAGAGAACTACGATTACGACTGGGCGGGATCGGAGAAGGAATTCCGGCGCGCGATTGGACTTAACCCGCAATACGCAACCGCACATCAGTGGTATGCGGAGTTCCTGTCGTTGCAGGGGCGATTCGATGAGGCGTTTGTCGAGAGTTCGCAAGCACGGCAGCTTGACCCCTTGTCGTTGATTATCGCTACCGATCACGCATCGATCCTTTATTATTCGCGCCAATTTCAGAACGCCATCGAGCAATACCGTTCCGTGCTCGAGTTGGAGCCGGCTGACAGCCATGCACAGGGCATGATGATTGCCCCGTATTTGCAATTGGGCAGATACGCCGACGCAACCGACGCGACCAGGCATTGGACGGCCTCCGAGAACGATCCATGGCGGTTGGCGTGCGAGGTCGCCATTTACGGACGTTCGGGCCGGTCAGCGGAGGCACATCGAACGTTGGCCAGGCTCGAGAAAGTTGTTGGCTCGCGCCCGGATCGATACGTCATGCTCTTGACCGCGTATTCGGCCACAGGCCAGAAGGAGCGGGTCTTCGAGCTGCTCGATAAAGCCTATGCAGAGCACTCAAATTCGTTGGTGGTAATCAAAGTGGATCCGATCTATGACCCGATTCGAAGCGATCCGCGGTTTAAGGATTTCCTCCGGCGGCTTCGGTTGGACCGTTAAGAATGTCTATCTCAGTTGTTGACTTCAGTCACCCATCGACCGTATCGAATGCGTCGAATTGCGCGTTCCTTTCTTCCGTTAGCGGATCGTCGGCAACTGTTGACTTGACAATCTTTGCTCTCAACCTTCCCTTGGCCGCGATTGGACAACGATGTGGAGACAGTCGCGAGCCGTGCAGTGCGATTTCAGGAGATCATGTTCGCATCGGTGTACGTCAGGTCAATCTGTTCGCAATGCGCGGACCGGATCGAGCGAGGCTGCGCGGATCGCAGGCAAGATCGCCGCGACGGCTGCTCCGATCGCGAGAACCATGGATGCCGCCGCCAGCATGGCAAGATCATATCCGCTGAGGTGAAAGAGAAACCTGGTCATCAGCCGGTCCGTTAAGAAACTTGCTGGGATGCCCAATGCGAGGCCCACAGCCAATTGCGCCATCGTTCCGAGAATCACCATGCGCACAATGAGCGAGCGCGAGGCCCCCACTGCCATGCGTATCCCAATTTCGCTCGTGCGTCGCGCCACGAGATACGAGGTCACTCCATACAGCCCCACTGACGCAAGAATCAGGGAGAGTACACCAAACCCTGCAGTAAGCCGGGCAATCAGCCGTTCCTGATTGAAGTTGCCAGCCACCACTGAGTCGTACGAGACAAAACGGAACACCGGCAGTTTGGGATCGATCTCAGCCAGTGCCTTGCGAACCGGTATCTCAATATCCGTCCCGGGGCTCGCCACCTGGAGGATAGCGGAGCTAAGAAACATCGATGCACTTTCGGCAGCATCCCTCTGCGTCGGTATATCCAGGAAATCGCTGCGTGTTAGGAACAAGAAACAGTGGGCGAGCTTCGCTGCGCGGATCCGTCAGAATGAAATCTGAAAATACTCCGACGATCTGATATTCGCTAGCGTATTTCACCCCTTCACGCCCGATGTGCTGCCCAATCGGATCACTCTCCGGGAGGAATTTCTTCACAAAGGTTTGATTGACTACCTCCACGCGCGGCGAAGACGGTCCATCCTGAGCCTTGAATCCGCGGCCGCGGATCAAAGGAACGCCGATAGAATCCAGAAACTGCGCACTGACCCGGATCCGATCGGAGAAGCATTTGTCCTCACGTCCCGGATCAGTTTGACCCTGCACATACACGCAGGTCCCCCATTGATTGCCTCCCAGAGGAATGTATCTAGCGAAGCTCACGTGTTTGACACCCGGCAAAGCTCCGAGCCTGTCTTCGATCTGGCGATAGAGACCTGCTGTGCGGTCGACCGTGTAGCCCGCACCGTCCAGATCCATATGCCGCCGCCTGCCTGCACCGCTGCGAGTTGCTCAAACTCTGGTGCCGCTTGCCTGAAGCGCTGATAGAGGTCATAAGAGAAGAGATCGAAATCGCCGTCGGCAGATTCGAAATTGCCGTGATAGCAACAGGTGTTGCGGTCACCAATTCGATAGAGGCGCGCTGGGTCCGCCACTGGAAGGGAACGCAACAGGAACTCCTCAACCTTAAATGCCAACCCGCTATTTGACGCATTTCGAAGCGATCTCCGGTTCAAAGACCTGCAGAGACAATTGAACCTGGGCGAATAAGGAACGCTCTCGCAGAACGGCGCATCGCGAGGTCTGCGGGCGCCACGTGCACAAAAATGCTGTCACAGATCGAGACACTGAAGGAGCCAATGATTGGTGTGTGATCGCCAAAGATGATGTCGTCAAGAATTTGGCCTCACTGTCCCGGTGGCCGGTGATCCGCCCGCGTCACTTTCTTCTATCGTTCTCTCGAAGGACACTTTCGGGCTTCAATTTTGCTGCCGATACTTACGGATCGATCGGAAACGAACTTCCCTATTTGGTAAGGGAGCGGAACCACTTCGTGAGTTGCTCTTCAGGCATTACACTGGATGCGACCGCCAGCATCGTATTCACGACAGCATCGTCCGGCGCGTCCATAGCGTATCCATTCAGGTCAAGAAACGTTTCCGCTACGACGTAGGCAGTACGCTTATTGCCGTCGAGAAATCCGTGATTATTGCATAGACCGAATCCGTAAGCAGCCGCTAAATCTGCGGCATCAGGTTTACCGTACGCCACGAGGTTTCGAGGTCGGGCGAGTGCGTAATCGATCACAGCAAGATCGCGTACACCACGAATTCCGCCATGCTCCGAGATCTGTTCGTCATGTATCGCCAGGACTGCATCAAGTGGAACCCAGGCCCATGAGCGAGGTTTCACTTAGCCAACTCCCGCAGCGCATTCCTACGCTTTCTCATAACCTTTCGAGCCGACGCCATTGTTTTTTCGAACTCGGGATCAAACGGTGTGATCCGAAAGCCATCTTGTTCTTCTGTAAGAAAGATCGAGTCGCCCTTTTCCACTCTCAGCCGTGCCAAGGCTTCCTTGGGCAGGATCACTCCCACGGAGCTTCCAATCGTGGTGAGTTTCAGTTTCAGCATTTTGGCACCTCAAAATGATTATAACATTGATTAGAACTTAACGCCATGCGGATCGGCCTTGGCGCAATGAGCTTTACCCACTCGCCCCAGACCGCAAGTTAGACCATCGTCGACCCCAGAGTGACGCTTGCAACCTCAATCTGAGCGGAACTTTTAACTGCTGTGGTCGGGTCATGGACAATAGAGCGTTGGCAAGTTATTGCTCACAAGGTCAGCGTAGGCGGTTTAACCGAAAGCAACTCGAGACTTCTGCTAGCCCCAAGCCTGCAATGAGATTCTAGTCAGGTCGTCCAGTGTAGTGCTTCACATGGTGTACTTCGGCATGGTCCTCAATCGATTCCAGATGGGTGGTGACCTCTGCCGGCACCTCCAAATCTATCGTTAGTCGCTCTTCCAGCACTGTCGCTTGCCGGTGGGCTTCGCCCACTTCCATGGCGTGAGGAAACAACAAGTGAACCTCGATGATCTGTCGATAGCCTGTGGTACGGAAACGGACGCCGTGGTAGTGAAGTCCCAGCTCTTTGCAAATGATATCGAGCTGATTGCGAATTTGGTGACCGATCTTGGGATCAGAGTAGTCGAGCAATCCCTTCATCGAGTGCCACATGAGGCGACCACCCGACCACAGGATGTTTGCCGCCACAGCGAAAGCGACCAGCGGGTCGAACGACTTCCATCCGCTAATCATTACAAGTCCCAAACCTGCAACGACGCCAAAGCTTGTGTAGCTGTCCGTCAGAACATGCTTTCCGTCCGCCTCCAGAATCAACGAGTGAACCCGTTTCCCCATCCCCACCAGGTACCATCCCAGGAAAGCGTTCATAATCCCAGCTGCCAGGATTAAAGCAACCCCGTTTCCAAGGTTGTTCAGGGTCAGGCCATGCCTCCATTTCTGAGTCGTCGTAACGATTATGCTTCCGGCGGCTAGCACGATCATTGCGCCTTCAAAACCAGCGGAGAAAAAGGTGATTCGCTCGAATCCATAGTGAAATTGCGGAACAGCGGGTCGAGTGCTCAGCCAAAGGCTGAATACAGCAAAGGCGACAGCGACCACATGCACGACTGACTCGGCAGCGTCGGAAAAGATGGCCGAGGATCCCGTAAACAAGTAGGCAGCAACTTTACCGACAAGCATTAGCACGCCAACGATCAGCGACAGCCGCATCGCAAAACGAGCATCCCGATGCTGCTGTTCAATTTTGCCCGATGGAACTTGAACCGGTAAATCCGTCACGCCTGACTTTCCTTTACGAAGCTCGCAAGACCTCGAAGCCAGTCTACGCCTGACCTGGCGCCATTCGCATGAGGAGAAGAGCGCCTATCGGTGTGCAGAGTGAGACGACGATGCTCGACACCAACAGGAATCGCATAGTTTACATACCTCGCCCAAGGTTTTCAGCGATTATCTCACTGCAATTCAGGCACACGGTCGAATGGCAAGCGGGAAACGACTCGAAAATTGGGCTTGTTCCTGGTTTAGATTTAGAATAGGCCCGGAAAAATCAGCCTGTGTTTTCAGGGCAGCTCTTGCGGCCACATCTGGGCGCCGTGCAGCACGCGCAAGATGCGTATCGTTTTCCCTGCGATGCGGTAGACGGCGATATACGGTGTGCGCTGAATGATCAGCTCGCGTGTGCCATCAATACGTTCAAGGCGGCCAATTTTCGGAAACTTCATCAGCTCCTCGATCTGCTGCCGGATGCGGTCGTCCACGCTAATGGCCGCCTGAGCACTATCTGCCTCGATGTAGTCGAAAATCGCTTCGCGGTCGGATCGGGCAAACTGGGACCATTCCAATTGCATCGGCTATTGCACCTTGCGCCGCGCCGCGGCACGGCGTTTTGCAAAGCGCGCCTCCACCCTCTCGTGCGAGATGGCAGGTCGAGGATCAACCAACGCTTCCTGCACCTTGCCACGAAACCAAACATCGTGTCCGGCGGCATTGTTCGCTTGCGTAAAAGGAAGCGCACCTTCGTTGGCGGTCCGTGTCAGCAAGATGCGCACGGCATCGGAAACTGTGATCCCCTGCTCTTCGAGTACCGCCGCCGCACGTTCTTTCACTTCAGCATCAATCCGCGTCTGTACCAAAGCATTCGCAGGCATAAGTAAAATACCTCCTGATGAATTGTAATTCAATTGAATTACATCGCTCAATCCTCATCGAAGTGCCTAGGTCAGTCGAGTGCAGACTCACAATCGCCGTCAGCAAACCTGAAATTGCGAGGTCCTGCCGCCGCCAAGGCATCGTTCTTGCCGTACCAACCGATCTAACCGAAAGCAGCTTCCTATACAAGGCTTTGCGCGACGGTGGCAAGTCAGAGTCCCTGACCGGGATTCAGATTCGGCAAGAGGAATGAGACACAGGAAAACGTCCTGTCTTTGAAAAAGTGGCGATCCACTTTCGGGTTCTCTGGCAGGACAGTCTCGGAAGATGACCCAACAAAGTCGTTACTGATTGCAAGCAGCGAGGGCTCGGCGACGAGTACCTGGATTCCCTTCGCCGTTTTATTCCCTTCATTGCGAATTTCAAGAAGTAACTCGACGACTGTGATGCTCTTCGGTGGGAATGGGGCGCCATATGCGATGGTCAGAGGTCGATCCATCTTTTGGCTTCCGACATAGAGCGACGGCCGGCCTTATCGAGCGCCCCTGAAGCGATCGCAAGCTCAGTCTGAAGATCCTCGGCGCGGATGGCAAAGACCACAGCGACCGCAACTCCCACGACTGCGAATCACGCCGTAGAATGCCCAGCGCTCGGAGCGCATTACCGCCCGGTGTTCCGTGATCTTCCTAGACCAGAAACGCACTCGACCTCCCAGTGAACGGCGCCTTTAATTTCGGGATCGGATTTGATAATACGACGTGAGGTCTGGTGTCGACTGGCCAGCTTCGAGGAGCAACGGTGAGGCGGAAGACGCATGCAAGTTGCTTTCATGGTACGCACAGCCTCGGAGGCTGTGGGCGAAGGCCTAGCTTCGCTCTTTCCAACGGGTAGAGCTCATTTGTGTCATTCCGCTCAAAGCACTCAGGGAGCAGCAGCGACGGCCCCCGCAGGTGCGCCAGCTTTCATCGTTTTGTAGGATTCGATCACCAAAGAGATGCTGTCGAGGATCGGAGAGTTTCGGCGCACTCGTGACACAGCGATAACAAAAATGCACTCCTGCGAGATTCGACGGGATTCCAATTTCCGTTGGGAGCAGTAGCGCCGGGATGCCTGCACAAACGCGGTGAATTCCTGCGAGGGAAACTTGCGTCTATTCGAGCACGCCATCTCAAAAGCAGTCCATCGTTTCTGAACAACGTTAGCAGCCCGATCTTTCTCCTGGTCCATCACCTCTTCCTCCTCGGCGCAGCCTCGTCTCTGATCGTTGCCTTCTGTGTTGCTTTACTGCCTCCCGCAACAGGCGGCGCGCCTCTTCATCGCACCAGCGGTTTACGTAATACCGCGGCTCAGCGAGCGTCGTATGTCCCTTCACGTGGCGCACATAAAATCTCAAACCGTGAGCCTTCAAAATGTCATGAATTCGACCTACCATGCGACGTTCAGTCTCGGTGGTCCCGCCATTTCTGTTCATAAGGTGTTCTACGGCATAGGTACAGTCGGATTTTGCCACGACAAAGTCACCGTCACAAAAACACTGCTGACGACGGAGTGCAACCAGTACCGCAGCACAGAGCGCCACCAACTCCGCTTCGTTACTCGAAGCGAAACGGCGCTTCGAAACTTTGGATATTCTGTGGATCCGCCCAGCTGCCCTGAACCAGCCAGCGAACGCCGCGATGCCGCTCTTGTGATCAAAAGAAGCATCCGCGAACACGGTTAGGCAATTCGGCATATATACACGATATTCTGAAACTGCAAACTTGCTCTCAGTATGTCAAGTAATTTCGACCCTGCCCGATCTCAACGCAAGCGCCTGCGCCATGCAGAGCGGAAGCTCCTACAGGCGCAAAAGCGCCTTGTTCAGGCCCAGCGCAGCGTTGCACTATGGACGCAAAAGGTAGCAGATCTCCGGTATGAGGGATTGCGTGCGGTCCAGAAGCCGCTCTGGCCTGAGGAAGACACCGAACCAAAAACATGAAGTGGGTAGGCTAGAGGGAAGTTCATATCGTGTAACCGGCTTCGCGTCGAATAGAGTCCGGGCGCAGCACCCTCGAAGCAGAATCGCGAACAGGCGACTATTCGCTATGCAGTCGGACGCGTACCACCTGGCCCCTGCCGACTTCCGAGGCCCTGGTCACCAAATGTGCTCCGGAACACAACGGTTCAGGAGCCGCCTCGACGCTATTGTGATCTAGGACACTGCCATTCAAGATCAAATTGATGCAATGTTGTCGCTTCCAATGAAAAACCTGCCGCCATTTAGCCTGTTCGTCCATCTGCAATTTCTTTCCGGACCAGGCGGAAACATTGCAATGGTCATAAGACCATGGACTCAATCGAGTCGATGGATCACCTTCTTCGACGCATCTCCTTAATCGATGCCGACCTCGGTCCTCTTGGGGAAGCCAATGACAGGGTTCAACTATCCGGTTCTTTCGTATCTTTGCAATTCACTCATGGAGTTTCGAACAAGGCTCCAGAGACTAGAACAAACGGGCGACAGTAAATCATTTTCGATCGCATCCCTAAAGAACCATATCGTCAAACACATTTCCGTTATCGAGGTAGCCGTGCCGTCGAAACCAGAAGAACATCGATCCAACTAACCAGTCTGTCTCAATGCTGACTGCATGATCGATGCTAGTAGTTGGGCAAAGGGGCGAAAACGGCAGGAGCGCTGAATGGGCGGGAATTCCTGCCGATAAACATCGGAGCGGGCTCTTAGAGGCGAAGCGTGGACTGGTTAGTTGAGGCGAACAAACCGAATGGTCTAGCCGAGGCTGTAGGCCAAGCGGCGGATGCCATCGTCATCACAGATGGATCGGGGATCATCCAGTTTGTCAATCCGGCGTTCACAGCTTTGACGGGATACTCCAGCGAGGAGGCTGTCGGTCAGAATCCCCGCGTCCTAAAATCGGGTCGGCATTCGCAGGAGTTTTACACAGATCTATGGCGCACCATTGGTTCCGGGAGCGTCTGGGAGGGAGAGGTCATTAACAGGCGCAGGGATGGGTCTACCTACATCGAAGAGATGCGGATTGCCCCCATCAAGGGTCCGAATGAAGAAGTCTCAGGATTCGTAGCGATAAAGCGGGATGTGACCGAGCGTCGGGCGGCCGGGGAGTCCAACCGTCTTCTGACTGCGCTCGTGGAAAGCTCCGGCGACGGGATTTTTGCATTCGACCGTACCGGGATCATAAGAACGTGGAACCGTGGTGCGGAGGCGATTTTTGGCTACTCGGCCATGGATGCGATTGGGCAGCACCTGCACATTCTGATTTTCCCGGAACGGCGGGCGGAGATCGATCGCCTGACCGAGCAGGTCCTGAACGGTATTACCATTCCGATTTGGAACGCTGAGGCTCCCCACAAGGATGGGCGAAGGATTCCCGTCTCTGTGACGGCTTGGCCCATTCGGGATTCCATGGGTGAAGTGACCGCAGTTTCGGTTGTCTTCAGGGATGAATCGATGCGCCGCGAAGTAGAGAAGACGCGGGCATTGCTGGCGTCGATCGTGGAATCCTCTGATGACGCGATCACCTCGGTCGATTTGAATGGGACCGTTCTGACCTGGAATCATCAGTGTGAATTGCTGCATGGCTATACACTGCAGGAAGCCCTCGGAAGGAATATCAAGGCTTTCGCCTCGAACCTTTTCAAGAAGAATGCAGAGCAAATACTCGAGACCATCCGACACGGTGGCACCGTGAGTCCCTTTGAAACAGCCATTCAAAGGAAGGACGGAACTCTGGTTGATGTATCCATCCGCATATCGCCATTGAGAGACGCTTCCGGGGTGGCTGTAGGGGCTTCAGCCAATATTCGTGATATCAGAGAAAGAAAGCTGCGCGAACGAGGGCTTGAGGCGGCTGAGAAGAAGTACCGGGACATTTTCAGCGGGGCCGTCGAGGGGATCTTTCAACATGAATTGGAGGGCAAACCCCTGGCAGTGAACCCCGCGTTGGCAAGAATCCTCGGCTACGATTCGCCGGAGGAATTGCTCGCATTGGTCAAGGATGTGAGGAAGGACGTTTGGCCCGATCCGGATCTTCGCGCGAGGCTTGCCGGGCAGATCGATCGGAACGGGGTTGTGCGGGGTGTGGAGTGCCAACTGAAGCGCAAGGACGGTTCATTGGTCTGGGTCTCGCTCAGTGGCCATAGGACGATCGATGAGAACGGGCAGGCAAACCTCCTGGAAGGATTTATGGAGGACATCACTGAGCGCAAGCGTGGGGAGGAAGCACTTCGAACCAGCGAGGCACACTATCGCACGGTATTCCAGACCAGTCTTGATGGAATCACAGTTACGCTTCTCGGCGACGGCAGTTACGTGGATGTCAATAGAGCATTCCTTGACATGATGGGGTACGATCGCGAGGAAGTTCTCGGCAGGACTTCGATGGAACTGGGGATTTGGGTGGATCTCAATGACCGCAAGCGCTGGGTGGAGGTGCTTCGACAGCGGTCGGTATTCAGGGACATGATGGTCCGCTTGAGGAAGAAGAACGGAGAAGTTTTCTGGACCCAGAATTCATCATCCTTGATTGAGGTCGAGGGCGTCCGTTGCGTGCTGACGGTTGTACGGGATGTTTCCGCCGCGAAAGCGGCGGAAGAGGAGATCAAGAGTCTCGCTTTCTTTGACACTCTGACTGGGCTTCCCAACCGCCGCATGGTGTCGGAGAGGTTAAAGCAGATCGTGGCAGCCAGTTCCAGGATCAACCGCAAGGGCGCAGTGCTCTTCATAGACCTCGATAACTTCAAGATCGTAAACGATTCCCTGGGTCATAAGACCGGCGACCTTCTTCTGAAGAAAGTCAGTCAACGCATTGGCAATTGCCTGCGCGATTCCGATACCGTGGCGCGACTCGGTGGGGACGAGTTTGTGGTGATCATCGAAGGCTTAAGCGAGAGCGCAGAGGAGGCCGCGGCGCAAGCAAAAACACTCGCATCGAAGATCCTCGAAACAGTTCGCCAACCTTATATGCTTGGAGGCAAGGAATGCCTCAGTTCCTCGAGCATCGGGATCACCCTGTTTGGGAACCAGGATGATCTTCCAGACGATCTGCTCCAACAGGCGGATATCGCCATGTATCAGGCAAAGGCGGCGGGTCGGAACACGGTGCATTTCTTTTCCCGGCGCTGCAGGATGCGGTGAATGCGCGCGCGGCGTTAGAAGAGGACTTACGTGTGGCCATCAAAACTAAACAATTTGAGCTGTATTACCAACCCCAGGTGACCGATGGACGAGTCGATGGCGTTGAGGCGCTCATCCGATGGAATCATCCGCGGTGGGGCCTTGTGCCGCCGGGCGATTTTATTTCCCTCGCAGAGGAGACGGGGTTGATTCTCCCTATGGGAAGCTGGGTGCTCGAAAACGCTTGCTGGCAGATTGCAGAATGGGCGAGGAGGAAAGAAACGGCATGCTTGACGATTGCCGTGAACATTAGCCCGAGGGAGTTTCGGTCGCCGGAGTTTGTAAGGCACGTATTAGATGTGCTGGATCGCACGACGGCCGAACCAGGGAACCTACGCCTGGAGATTACGGAAGGCATGTTGGTAGATAACTTCGAGGATGTGATCGCGAAGATGACAATTCTCAAGTCTTATGGAGTGAGATTCGAACTGGACGATTTCGGGACGGGCTATTCATCACTGATGTACCTGAAGCGGTTGCCGCTGGACCGGTTGAAAATCGACCGCGCATTCATCCGTGACATGCTGACCGATTCTACGAGCGGCGCGATTGCTAGAACCGTAATTTCACTGAGTAGATCCATGGAGTTATCTGTAATCGCCGAGGGCGTGGAAACTGAAAAACAACGAGAGGCTTTGGTGAGCCTCGGCTGCAACTCGATCCAGGGATTTCTGATTAGCCCTGCGCTACCGATTGATGAATTTCAGATGTGGTTGCTGAACCTCAAAGACAAATCGCAGCCAAGGGTCCTTGCTCTTGAGCCTGCAGAAATGCGCCCTCTGTCCGAGGTCCGCGTCCGTAAACACAATCGGAGACATCAGTTGTAGACTTTCTCCCAGGCCGCGTCACCGAGTTCGCTTCAGATCAGTTAACAGTTCCTAGCCGCGATTTCTCACAGTGCTATTCGATGAGTAAATGCGCGGGACAAAAATAAATAGCAAAAGGCCGCTCATTTCATGGCATAACTGCGTTGTCGAGACGTAGTTCTGGCCGAGGAAGGGCGGCCTTTCTGATGACAGAGTGTAAACAAGAATCGTTCCTATTTACAGCCCATTTTTCGCGCCGTGTGCAGGCTGAGTTCACAGCCGGCCGGGTATCGAGTGATGGCGGAGCGCTGTTGCTTCGGGAAGCCGACCGTAAGATCCATCTTCTGGGCCGTCTGGCATCCTGCTTCATCGATGGCCGTTCGCCGTTACTGGTCAGGCACCAGTTGTCGGAGATGCTGGCGCAACGGATCTACGGTCTGGCTCTGGGCTATGAGGACCTCAACGATCACGAGCAGCTGCGCTCGGATCCGTTGCTGGGACTGCTTGCGGGCAAGCGAGAGCTGGATGAGCCTCTGGCGGGCAAGAGCACGCTGAACCGGCTGGAATTGACCGGCCGCAGCCCGCGCTACCACAAGATCAGTTACTCGTCCGAATCGATGGATCGGCTGCTGACGGATCTTTTCATGGAGTCGCACTCGGCACCGCCGGACCAGATCGTGCTCGATCTGGACGCGACCGACATCCCTCTGTACGGCCATCAGCCGGAGCGCTTCTTCCACGGCTACTACGACAGCTACTGCTACCTGCCGCTGTACATCTTCTCGGGCGACCAGCTTCTGTGCGCGCGGCTCAGGCCGGCCAACCAGGATGCTGCTGCCGGTTCGGTCCAGGAGGTCAGCCGCATCGTAAAGCAGGTACGCGAGCGCTGGCCTGAAGTGCGCATCGTGCTCAGGGCTGACTCCGGCTTCTGCCGCGAAGAACTGATGAGCTGGTGCGAGTCCCGCCATGTCGACTATCTGTTCGGCCTGGCGCGGAACAAGCGGCTGCGCAGGATCATCGGCGCCCAGATGCAGCAGGCGCAGATGCTGCACCAGACGAGCGGCAAGGCGGCCCGGGTCTTCGCCGAGTTCAGCTATCAGACCCGCAAGAGCTGGTCATGCGCACGCCGCGTGGTGGCCAAGGCGGAGTATCTCGATAAAGGCGAGAACCCGCGCTTCGTGGTCACTTCGTTGACCGCGGGGCAGTGGGCTGCGCAGGACCTATACGAAAAGTTCTACTGTGCACGAGGAGAGATGGAGAACCGCATCAAGGAGCAGATGTGCCTGTTCGCCGACCGGCTCTCCACCGACGAAATGAAGGGCAACCAGTTGCGACTCTACTTCTCCGCGCTGGCCTACACGCTGATGGAGGCGCTCCGCCGGCTGGGACTGAAAGATACAGCATGGGCAGAGGCACAGGTGGATACGATCCGTCTGAAGTTGCTCAAAATCGGCGCTGTCGTTCGGCTCAGCGTGCGCCGCGTGCTGCTACAGCTCAGTTCCGCTTATCCCTGGAAGGATATGTACATCCACGCCTTCCACGCATTACGCTGCTGACAAACGCCCGATTCCGAGAAAACTCCAACTTCCACCCTTGCGGAACTCATCGCAAGGCGGAGCCATGTGCAGAACATGCCCAAAACCATGCAGAATCTTCTGCACTGAGCAAAATCTGACCTTCATGGGCTGACTCAACCACCAAAGTCGAAGCCAACCGCCCGAAAATCCGAATGTGCTCACTCTGAAATCAGCACGCTTGAGAAATCGCGGCTAGAGTGTCACCGCCTGTCACAGTTTCTCAATAATTATTCTAGGAGAGTCGTGGTGTTTACAGATTCATTCCACCCGGACGTAACACCGGCTGATCGCACAGGTGACACGGCGGCAAACTGCCCGCGGGTGGCGGTGAAATGATCCACGATAATGCAGAGCATTTTTCGCGTAGCGACGCGGCGCCGCAAGATTCTGATGGATGCCTCAAAAGCCAAGCGCCGGGTCGGTACGCTAAAAATGAGTTGGACTGAACCGCTCCAAGCTCCCGCCTCCGGACGTACAGCTCTCTACCTTTCAAAGTTGGGATGCAGTGGGCCAGTGGTACAACGCCCTGCAAATGGAGCGAGCGAAGCCGACAGCTGAGATTCTCGGAGCGACCACGCAGGTCCTTCAGTGGCCAACTGACTCTTTTGTCTTCCCTTGGTGCAGCATCGGTTGGCCAAAATCCAGTTCATTGAACCATGGCTGTGGACCTCCATCATGGGCGGCATCGGGTCGCGCAGTTATCCACCCTGCTGACCCCGTTTCTGCGCCTAAAGAAATAGTCAAACGTGTAGACGGCGGTAATACCCGAGATCACAATCAGAGAACCGATACATAGCAAGCACCACGTCATAAGCACGCGGTCTTCAATGTACGCAAGATAAAGTGCGAACCCCAGACCGATCCAGGACGCCAATGTGCGCAATGCAGCGCTGGGCCGGTCACGCCGGAATGCAAACGCCAACAGCACCAAATATCCAGCCAGACCAATAAACGCGACGGGCATACCGAGAAAACTGGAGTATTGGCTGCGGTTTACAACGTCGCAATTGAATGTCTGATTCAAATCACAGTAATCGGTTGAGGTTGTAGCGTAGTGGCTGCGAAGGGAAAGCGCCGAAAGAGCAGCGCCAATGAGACAGAGGACGATAACGACGGCTCTAAGAGTGTTTTTCATTGCAATGGGCACCCCGTCTTCTTGCTCAGCTTTTCTAACGTCTGCGTTCCCTCGCTACGGTCGCCATCGGCGAATATCCACGTGGGGGTATATCGAATTCCCGCAGCCTGACAGGCCGGTGTCACCTGACGGCTGAAAGGGACCGAGCATTCGACGTAGGTCACGTAAGAAAAGGATTTTCCGAAAAGCTTCTTCTGGTCGTCGCAGTGACTGCACAAAACGCTTCCATACATCGTTGCCTTCTTAGCCGTCAGGCACTTTGCAAAATCATCCATTCGGCTTTCGTCGCTAGACCCTGCGAGCGTGTCGGAACGAGCACAATGAGCAGGCACAACAAGCCTATTCGAATAAGTCTGGATAAAGACCAGCCTGGTAGCTTATCTGCATACATTTTCTCTGCATGTTGGTCTGCCTGTGTTTGTTCAAAAAACTTCATATTCCACCTCTTACTCGATCTCTGATTTCTCCGCGGCATTTGGCAAATTCACTTCCAGCGTCTCGACATCTTTCGTCACTCTGGCTCTTACCTTGTTCCACACATTACGGATGTCCGCCGCGCTTCCGTCCTGGCGATTCTCGACGGTCGTCTTTCCGCTGCACCTGCGCCTCGGTCACGGCGCGGTCGTAACGAACCCTGCCTGCCAACTCCAGTCCACGCTCGAGAACCCTTGCTTCGATATCGTCGGCCATCCCGGGATTCAGATCCCACTTGTTAATGCAAACCATGGCCGGTATCCCGAAGTGCCGCGCCAGATCGGTGACGCGCTCCAGGTCATGCAGTCCGCTGAGCGTTGGTTCGGTAACCACCAGAACCAGATCGGCACCCGTGATCGAGGCAATGACTGGACAGCCGATGCCAGGCGAGCCGTCAATGAGCACGAGGTTCAAGCCGCGTTCTTCAGCAATTTTCTTGGCCGCCGATCTCACCATGCTCACAAGCTTGCCTGAGTTTTCCTCGGCGACGCCGAGTTTGGCGTGGACCATCGGACCAAAGCGGGTTTCGGAGATAAACCATTCGCCGTTCACCGCAGGGAGAAACTCGACAGCGTGCTCGGGGCAAAACCAGGCGCAAACGCCGCAACCTTCGCACGCCATCGGATCTACGCGAAAGGTCTTGTTGCTGATGTCATTGCTTGGTCATCGAAGCTGATTGCATCAAACCGGCACAGCTCCTCGCATTTGCCGCAGGCCGTACACTGGTCTGCCTTGATTCGTGCGCGTTTGCCGCCTGTAAACGGTTCGCGGCGAACCACGCGCGGACTCGTAAGCAAGTGAAGGTCGGCGGCATCCACGTCGCAGTCCGCCAGAACGGAATTGCGCGACAGAGCCGCAAAGCACGCCACCAGTGAGGTCTTGCCCGTTCCTCCCTTGCCGCTGATGACCGCAATCTGCTTCACGCGAGGAGTCTTCGTCTGTGCGAATTGCGACAAGTTCGTTCATCGAGCAGCCTCCAGTGCTGCGTTTCGAAGATGCGGCCCTATCGGTGCCACACAGACGAACCAGCAACTCTTCGAGGCACCGGCGAAACTCCGGCACGGCTTCACAGGCCAAGATGCCGCGCGAGTACGCTTCGGCTACCCGGCGATCATCCGGAATCTCCGCCAGAATCTCGATGCCTTCGCGCCGGCAGTACTCTTGGACTTTCCTGGTCGCCGATACCAGCACGATTGATAACCACGGCGAATGGCAACTTCATGGCTCTGACCATCTCGACCGCAAGTTTCAAATCGTTCAACCCGAAGGGAGTTGGCTCTGTAACCAGAAGCACCATGTCAGCACCCCGCACGCTTTCAATCACCGGGCACGATGTGCCGGGCGGACAATCAATGATCCGCAAGTCCTCCCTCATGCGATTCGGCTTTAACTTGCCGGATCAGCGGCGCGCTCATTGCCTCGCCGATGTTGAGCACGCCATGAATGAAGTGGATAGATCCAGCCATGCCCGCTTCGAGCTTGCCGGTTTCACGCAAAACCTCCGTGATTGCGCCCGGGCGACAAACCAACGTGCAGCCACCACAGGCATGGCAAAGCTCCGGATATACCAGCACCTTCTGGCCAACACAAACAATGGCGCTGTACTGGCAGATGTCGCCGCAAAGGCCACAGTGCACGCACTTCTCGTCGTCCACAACCGGGTGCAACCGCCCGATCGCTCGGGTCAAAGTCGATATGCGGCTTGAGGAAAAGGTGACCGTTTGGCTCTTCGACGTCACAGTCAACATAGGCGACGCTGCGCCCACTATGCGCAGCGACCCAAGCCAGGTTGGTCGCGATTGTCGTCTTACCGGTTCCGCCTTTGCCGCTGGCAACAGCTATCTTCATAAGATTTCCTTGCGTCTGTTGTTGGGCCACAATCGCGGTCAGTCTGTTCGCGCGGTCCCCGTGACCACCTTGGAATTCCCTGTCGATTCCGCAGAGTCAGAATTTTGCCGTCTCTTTTGATCTCTCGGGCCACAATCGCGTCAGCGCCGTCGACCTTGACCTTCGAACCGGTGACTTCGACCTGATCTCCTGCCAAGAATGTGAAGCCGCTCTCCGCGACATAAGCAGTCGGACCGACATGCACGTCGAGCGCCTGCCCACTCGTTCGCACGGTAAGATGCGTGCCCGTTCGTCCCTGCTCGCCGATCTCCGTTACCTTCTCAACCGTGCCTTTGACAGTGGCTTCTGTGTTCGGGTCGTACATGCGTCGAACGCTGTTCCCCACTTGGGCCAGGGCTGCGCCAGCAAAACAAGCAACCAATGTCGTCGCTAGGATGAGTGAAGTTTGCGTGAGTCTCATCAGACTCCTCCATTTCGTGGATCCATTCCGCATTCGGTTTTCTGCCGCCAACTAAAGCGGGTCATCGGCGTGCCACATTTGGGGCACAGCATTTGCAGGCAGGGCTGGCCCGCCGAGTGCACCAACTTTTCCCCGCACTTTGGGCAGACACAAAAGCCGCCCGGCCCAGCAGCGGAGGGTCCGCCCATTCTTCCTGCACCTCCTGCGCCTTGGCCTCTAACTCGCGCACGCCGACCACCCCCGCGGCCGGCACCGATTCCCAATCCTCCAGGCATCATGTTTTCTCCTTCTCTACGGCGCCACCGCTGGCAGCCCGGCATCACAAATGCCCGACGTGCGAGTGTGCCGTTCAGATAAGCAGCCAGTACGTCATCCACCGTCCCGCAGGTAAAGCCGATCACCTGCACGCCGGAGGCAATCAATCTGGCCTGCAACGGTGCGGAAATCGCACCGCAAATGAGAATCCCGGCTCCGAAGCTCAGGAACTCGGTGACGCGAAGTAACGGGTCTGTGCCAAGCAACCGTCTCTCTTCGCGCCGGATCTCCCGGCCGTCTTCGATGTCGATCAACAGCAGATTGCCTGCAACATCGAACACGGGAGAGACGCGGCCTTGCCACTGTGGAATTGCGATTCTCATCACCATGGGTTAAGCACTCGGCGCGCCAAAACCCTAACTTGTTCTAGGACAGGTGGTTGAAGAGCTCGCAATGCTGGATATTCATGCAAAATGCAACATGCAAAGTGATCGTCTATCTTGCATATTGCAACAGTGAAACCTACACTTAATGCGGACGACACATGAACGATCCGATTCTTGATTCGATCAACGAAGGCGTTTTTACCGTCGATCACGATTGGCGCATCACGGCATTCAATCGTGCTGCTGAACGGATCACCGGTGTGCGCAAGCAGGACGCCCTGGGCCGACAGTGTTGCGACGTTTTCCGGGCCAGCATCTGCGAAGGGTCTTGCGCTCTGCGGCGTACGTTTTCGAGTGGCAAGCCGGTTGTGAGCGCAACCGCCAATATCATCAACGCAAGCGGGAAACGAATCCCCATCCGCATTTCCACGGCCTTGCTGCGCGACCAGGATGGCGCGGTCATCGGTGGCGTCGAAACCTTTCAGGACCTCAGCCATGTCGAGCAACTGCGCAAAGAACTGGAAGCCAGATACACGTTTGAAGATATCGTCGGGCGGAGCCCGGCCATGCGGAGCCTGTTCGACATCGTGCCGCAGATTGCCGCCAGCCACAGCACGGTCCTGATTGAGGGCGACAGCGGCACCGGCAAAGAGCTGTTTGCTCGTGCCATTCACCATCTGTCTCCGCGCAGCAAGAAGCGATTTGTCGCGGTAAACTGCGCGGCCCTGCCGGATGCGCTGCTGGAATCGGAGCTCTTTGGCTACAAAGCAGGAGCGTTCACCGACGCGCGGAAAGACAAACCCGGCCGTTTCGCGCTGGCCGATGGCGGCACCATCTTTCTCGACGAGATCGGCGATGTTTCCCCGGCCATGCAGGTTCGATTGCTGAGGGTGTTGCAGGAGCGGTGCGTTGAACCGCTGGGCGCGACCGAGTCGGTAAAAGTCAATGTTCGGGTGGTAGCCGCCACCAATAAAGACCTGGCCCAACTGGTCCGAGAAGGCAAATTCCGCGAAGATCTTTTCTATCGGATTCGAGTGATCCACTTGAAAATTCCCTCCTTGAGGGAACGGCGCGAAGACATCCCTTTGCTGGTGGACCATCTCGTCGCCAAATTCAACCGTCTTCAGGGAAAGAACATCGCCGGCGTCTCCCAGGAAGTTCTGGATCGCCTGATGGATCACGACTATCCCGGAAACGTGCGGGAGTTGGAGAACATCATCGAGCAGGCATTTGTGTTGTGCCGCGGCGAATTGATCGAGCCGCAGCACTTGCCCATCGAGCTTCGCCCGCCGACGACAGCATCGACGGTCCTAAATGCCGCGACGAGTCTGCGCTCGGCGCAAAAGCACCTGATTCAATCGGCACTCGAACGCAATCAAGGCAATCGTCAACGCACGGCTCGCCAGTTGGGAATCAATCCGAGCACACTCTACCGCAAGCTCAACGCGTCTCGGGCTCCCCAAGTCACCCCAGGACGGCCGCGGCAAAAAGCGATAGTCGTGCATTTCGCATGACTCCGCATTTCCGAGCGTGCCCGTACCACACGATCTAAATCACTCATCCCTTATGCGATAGATGAATCCCCCAACCTGAAGTCGCGTTGGCACGTGACGTGCTTCATAGGTATCAGAGGTTTCCTATGAAATTGGCCGTCACGTCTGAGGGGGACAGTCTGCAGTCGCCCGTCGATCCGCGCTTTGGAAGAGCAAAGTTCTTTGTAGTTATCGATACGGAGTCGCGTGCATTTACGGCAATTCAGAATGCCGTCAATCCAAATGCGACCCAAGGTGCGGGTATACAAGCGGGCAAGACGATCGGCGAACTGGGAATCAAGTCCCTGATCACAGGACACGTTGGTCCAAAGGCTTTTGCAACCCTGCAAGCGGGGAATGTCGAAGTTTACACTGGCGCGACCGGAACGGTCGCCGATGCCGTCGAGCAGTTGAAGAATAGCCAACTGCAGCGCGCACATTCCGCTGATGTTGAAGGGCACAGCTAGTTGAAAGGTAAACCCGCGAGAGGATCGCCCCACTTAGATGCACCGCAGGTTCGGCGATATCAACGATTCACGCTGAACGACGATACACCGGGAGAAGATCACGATGAGAATTGCCATACCGCTTGCCGAAGGAAAACTTGCCATGCATTTTGGCCACTGCGAACGCTTCGCTCTGATCGATGTGGATGCCTCTGCGAAGAAGATACTCAAGCGCGAAGACATCGAAGCTCCTCCCCATCAACCCGGCCTTTTACCGCCATGGCTGGCCGAGCGCGGCGCCAACATGATCATCGCCGGCGGCATGGGTCAGCGTGCCCACGAACTGTTCGCCGCGCGGGGCATGGAAGTAATGCTGGGTGCAGCCGCCGAGACCCCAGAGAAGCTCGTGACGGACTATCTGGCCGGGACCTTAACGCTAGGCGAGAACATTTGCGATCACTGACCGTTCTCGCTTGCCCTTGAAACGCTAAGTTCTTTTCAAACCAAAGCTCAGGTCGTCTTATGAAGCCGAAATACGCTCTCTTCTTCTTTCTTGCATTTTCACTGTTGCCGTCCATCTCCGCACAGGCGCAACACGGCGGGAATCTTCAGCCGCAGCTGACCACGCTGGATTGTGCTTCACTCTTCGCTCCCGACAATATGTACATCGAGTCCTCGCAGGCTGGCAATGCCCTTCCTGTATCAAACACACTGCAAATCCCTGCGAGGAGCAAGCAGGCCATCTCGGATTTGATGGATCTCACCTCGTATTACACTTCGTCCCTCGCGGGTGGCACTCTGGGTTCACTGCCGCTGGGGGTGCATGCCTTCTCCAGGGCTGCGTTTGATATCAGAGGGATGATCCAGTTGGCAGGCATTCAACCTTCGGCTCATCCCAATGCGGTAAACGGCATTGCTATCAACTATAAGGGCGAGAAGATCGACTTTCTCCATGGTGCCTTAGGCCACGCCAAGGAAGACACAGTCATCGGCAATTACGTTCTGCACTATGCCAATGGAGAGACCAAGAATATCCCTCTGGTCTACGGCCGCAACATAGCGGATTCATTTTTCGGAAGCTCTAGATCAATTTTGACCAATGCAGCTACGGCCTGGACCGGTAAAAACATTGAAGTGTTCAAATACACGGCAAACAATCCGGTGCCCGGCGTCGAAATCAAGACGATGGATTTTGTGTCGAACAATACCCCGGCCGCGCCCTTTCTGATCGCCATGACCATTGAACCCGCCCAAGCCGATCGAACCTACGAATGGTTCGATTCGATCAAGGCCTGGAATCCGATTGCACCAAGAGACCCCCTGGCTAGCCCTGACCAGGTGGACCTTACGAATTACTACGGCACTTCCCTCAATGACGACTGGTTCAATCATCCAGGACATGATCTCCAGGACGTTCCCCAAGGATTAAAAGCCTTCGGCGACGTGTTGTTCGACGTGCGCGGTCTAATCGTGTTGGCAGGAACCAATTCGCTCTCGGTCAGCGGTCTGGCTTTGCCAGAAGCCGTGCATGGCATACCGGTCAACCGCAAGGGAAAAGCTCTTCATTTCCTCCAGGCAGCCGCCTTCGTGGGATCGGCGCCCGGATTGAAGATCGGTGAATACGTGATGCACTACGAAAACGGCCAGACCAGAGTCGCCGATCTTATTTATGGAGTAAATGAACTGGACTGGTGGGTCAACCCCGCGGAAGGGCACGTCACCAAAGCTGACGAGGTATGGTTTGGATCTAATCCCGCCACGCGCAGTAGGGGAATGAAAACCAGGCTTATCCAATTCACCTGGAACAACCCTCTGCCCGATGTGACAATCACTTCCATTGACTTTGTCTCCTGCCTGACAACCTCGTCGCCGATGCTGGTGGCTATCACCGTGGAGCCGTCAAAACAATCCCCCCCTCGCCAACGGCCATTCGTGAATTAACCCAGCAAATTTTGTGATCGCCAAACCCAACCGAATTGGCATTTTGTGGAGAAACATGACGAAGAAACGGGTAGTAATTGTCGGAGGTGTCGCGGGCGGCGCAACTTGTGCGACGCGCTTGCGACGGATGGATGAAGACGCGGAGATTGTTGTGCTCGACCGGGGGCACTATGTCTCGTTCGCAAATTGCGGCTTGCCCTACTATGTGGGTAACGTAATTCATGAGGAGTCGAAGCTCCTGCTGGCCACGCCTGCCCTGTTCCGGGATCGGTTCAACATCGAAGTTCGCACCCGCAACGAGGTTACCTGGATCGACCGCGAAAGACGTACCATTGCGGTTCGCGATCTGGACACAGGGCGCGAGTATCGCGAGGGCTACGATGCGCTTGTGCTGTCCCCAGGCGCAGAGCCTATTTGCCCGCCTTGGCCTGGAATCGATCTGCCGGGAATCTTCACTCTGCGGACTATCCCCGACAGTCGGGAGATCCGCGACTGGATTGAATTGAGGAATCCCCGCAAAGCAGTGGTTGTGGGCGGAGGTTTCATCGGTCTGGAAATGGCGGAGAACCTCGCGCATCGTGGGATCGCGGTAACGATTGTCGAACTGGCCAACCAGTTGATGCCGCCGCTCGATCCAGAAATGGCGGAGTACGCGCGGCAGCAGGTGGAGTCTCGCGAGGTAAACCTCCGGCTGGGCGATGGCGTGGCAGGGTTTGAGCAGCGCGGCAACGGAACCCTGATTGTCCGCACACAAGGGGGAGCGGCATTTGACGCGGACCTCGTGGTTCTTGCCGTTGGAGTGCGCCCGGAAATCAAGCTCGCGAAAGATGCGGGTCTGGAGATTGGCAAGCGGGGAGGCATCCGCGTCGATGAGCAGATGCGCACCAACGATCCTCGCATCTGGGCCATAGGAGATGCCGTCGAGGTCAAAAATCTCCTCACTGGGCAGTGGGAGCTGGTTCCTCTGGCCGGACCGGCAAATCGCCAGGGACGCGTGGTCGCGGATGTGATCTGTGGGCGCGACACGCACTTTGATGGCGTCCAGGCGACTGCGGTCTGCGGCTTTTTTGGTCTGACGGTGGCACTTACAGGTGCAACGGAGAAGGCTCTGCGTCGTGCCGGAATCGAGGATTACCAGACCGTCTATCTGCACCCCAATCAGCACGTCACCTATTACCCTGGAGCGCATCCCATCCACCTGAAGCTACTCTTTCGCACCTCGGATGGACTTGTTCTGGGCGCGCAGGCTGTGGGCGAATCGGGAGTGGAGCGCCGCATTGATGTAATTGCCACAGCGATTCAGATGAAGGCCACAGTGTTCGATCTTGAAGAAGCGGAGCTCTGCTACGCGCCTCAGTATGGCGGCGCCAAAGACCCCGTGAATCTAGCGGGCATGGTCGCAGCCAATGTCCTGCGTGGCGATATGGCGCTGGCCCCGTGGCAAGAATTGGATGCCACCGATGCGTATCGACTGGATGTCCGCGAACCCTTTGAGTTTCGCAGAGATTCCATCGATGGTGCCGTCAACATTCCACTTGGCGAGTTACGAGCAAAATTGAGCCAACTGCCGCGCGATCGGGAAATATGGGTGAACTGCGAAGTCGGACAGCGCGCCTATTATGCATGCCGGATCCTCACTCAACACGGGTTTCGGGCGCGTAACCTTTCCGGCGGCTTTCAAACCTATCGAGTTTTATACCCGGCAGTCAGCAAGATGCCCGTCGGCATTGTGTAGGTCGAATTCCGGCTTTAAGCGGCGCAAGGCCGCACCGAAAACTCCACAACAGGAGAGCCATGCTGCAAGAAACCAATCAGAGCCCATCAACGACGCGGATCGGCGCACGAGCGCAGTCATCGTGCTTTGCCTGTGGACCCGACAACGAGCGCGGGCTTCAACTCAGATTTGAGAAGAACGAAGCCGGGGAGATGATTGCCGAGTGGATCCCCGAAACGTTCACGGAAGGATTTGATGGAATCGTGCATGGGGGCATCGTCTGCACCGTGCTCGACGAAGCCATGGCCAAGGCAGTCGTCGCCGCCAGAGTAGAAGCACTGACCGCCGAGTTGCGCGTCCGTTTTCGCCGGCACGTCGCCTCTGGAAACAGTGTGCAAGTCCGGGGATGGATCGAGAGCCGGAACAGGCGTGTGATAAAGACCGAAGCTGCATTGACCGCTGCCGATGGGGCAGAGCTCGCACATGCATGGGCGTCGTTCCTCGCCTTGAAATAACAGAGCACACCGTTGGCCCCCCTGCTGTAATTGGAACAGCCACGCAGGCACCAGATGACTATTGAACTTGATTGCATACCGTGCTTTCTGCGCAATACACTGGCTGCGGCCAGGCTCGCGACTCCTGATACTGCGATACATGAGCAAATCATGCGCGAAGCGCTGCTTGTTGCAGCGGCAATAAACCCCAGCCAGACTGCGCCGGCGATGAGTCAGTCCATCCATCGCAGATTGCGCGAACTGACAAGGATTGCCGATGTATATGGGCAGGCGAAGCAGCGCTTCAATGCTCTGGCCCGGAACTTCTACCAGAACTGGAGTCAAAAGTTTCGGAAGCCGAAGATCCCTTCGCATATGCGGTCCGCCTGGCAACCACCGGAATCTTTGCCGCTTTCATCGCATGCTGATGTCGCACGCCGTGTTGGCTACATGCCCGTTTACCCGTACCTACCACCAGTTCGATGGCATCTCGGGCCGCATGAACGTCTTAGCCTGAACAACTAAGGCTTGACCTGAGGCAAAGGACATCATCGTGCGCGAACTGACGATAACCCTTGTTGTTCCCTACTGGGCGGCAATCCCATAATAGTTGAGGTTCACTTGTCCGAGATAACGACTATCGTCGGCTTGATGTCGCATGCGATCCTTCACCGATCGATCCTCAGTCGGCCGCTGGTGACCACTCTGGCTCGCAGACCTCCGCGACCGCGCAACGCATTTTCAGCGCCGGGAGCGACGGCGAGATCCATCCAGCATGGCTTGCATTCACAAACTCCTTCGAATTCGACCCCCTGCACGGAGAAAGTTATGCCGATCAACGAGTTCAGATCTACTCCTTCGGTTACAACGTTTCGCCGGACAGCACCAGGAGATTTGCCAGTTGCTCCCAGGCTCGTGCAAACATCCTGGAAGACCTCGATGGCGAAGAAGGTGATCTGCCCTTTGTAATCCGCCGCGTAGTCGTAGAACCGGTCGCCGCGAACGCCATGGCCGGCAACGCAATCGATCTCGTCCAGGGCATGCAGAGTATGTTCGCCAGCCGGACGTCCGTGATGGCCGAAGAAGTTGTGTTCGGGCGAAACATAGAGATGACGGATCTTCATTGGCCTTTTGCCTCACAGCACGATTGCGCCTGAATCAGAAAATAATCTGTGACAAGGTTCTTAGCAACCCTCTTTCTTCTTTCTGGGTTGCGTTGTCGAAGTGTGTGTCTCAGTTGCGGGCGGAAGCACAGGCGCCACTGTCTTCGGCATCACCGCTGCGATTGTAGCTGGAGTGCCCATACCTTCCACCTGTGGCGCTCCGCCGAAGAACTTCGCGACCTGCGCCTGTCTCTCAAAGGCCGCATCGGTGCCTCCTTGCGGCCTCACGGGGAAGAGCACGAAATCCTTCCAGCCCTGCATGCCGCCGCTCAAGACATACACCGATTTGAATCCCTGCGCCTCCGAGCAAAAACCACGCTTTCGCTGCTTCCAGACTGTCATCCGAGTAGAGAATGAGCTTTTCGTTGTGCGCGGCGAAGTCCGGAGTCAGGGAAGCCAGAGGGAATTCTCCGCGCGGTCGGAATGTGATATGCGGCATAGTCCTTCTGCTGGCGCAGATCGATGAGGCGAAAGTCATTCCGGTCCTGGATGATCCAGTCTGCCAGTTGGACAGGCTCAATCAGATCCGCGCCTTTGCCGACGCGCATCGGCAGATCCTTGGTGTCGATGGTTGTGCGGCTGACCGCGATAGGGATCGCCGGCAAATGCGGCAAACAGGCCGACGGCTGCGAGACCGAGAGCCAGCGCACGCACGGGAGTGAGTCTACGAGAAGCGCCGATCAGAGAACCATCGGGATCCGGCTCCTTGCCGCCGAATTTCTTCTCTGCCCACTCACCGGCCGCGAACGCGCCCAGAGCCATCAGCACGACCGCAAAAACCAGAAGCCCATAAGGAAGGTCGAAGAGCTTCGGAAGAGTGATCTGCCCCATCGAGGTGGAATGGGCGAAGTCGACAATGCGAGGATAGACCTCTGCCAAAACCAAGGAGCCCTGCGATCATTCCGACGATGTAGACCATGCCGTCGATGCGGCCGGTGGCGGCGGAGACGCACGAAGTGCCGGGACAATAACCACCGATCACAAAGCCGACACCGAGCAGAAGTCCGCCGACGATTTGAGGCACCAGGAATGTCGGAACAAGATAGACCAGCGACAGATCCACGAATGCCCATGCGCGAGAGCAAGTAGAGTCCGGTCATGGCGGTGATGATGGCGGTGAACATGACCTTCAGAACGCTGAGGTCGCGAAGATAAAACTGCGCGGCGAGCTTGCGCGCGCTGCCGAAACCGGCACGTTCGAGGAAGAACCCGAAGCCGATGCCGATGAGGAAGGCGATGATGAAGCTGGCCTCGTCGCCGAAGAGTCCGAATTTGTAAAAGGGAGCATTCATATCAGATCCACTGCTTTCTGAAGAAGTAAGCCACGGCGTAAGCGCCGCCAAAGACACACCACATGAAAGCCCAGCTGCCGACGTTGAGCAAGCGCTCCGCCGGTCAGCGCCTGCCCGCTGGTGCAGCCCAGGGCAATTTTTGCGCCAATGCCCATCAGTCCTCCGCCGATAAATGCAAAGACCAGACGACGCACGGTGTTGCTGCGCGGCCCTTGTTCCACCGTGAGCTTCAAGCCGATTGGCGAGGACGCCGGAGAGGAATCCGCCGACAAAGACTCCCAGGACCTCGAAGACCAGCCAGTCCTTGAGAGGGCTGCGAGAGCCATCGCCGAGGTACTCGGCGTAGAAGGGATTGTTTTCCGCATGCGCCGGAGCTATCTGCGTGCACCGCGGTGGCCACGGCTGTCGTGAAGGCTCCTGACGCGCCCAGTCCGCGTCCCATGATGACGAAGGACGCGAGCAATACGAGGCCAAGGCCGAATCCGGCCCAGTAAGAGTTCCAGTAGGGCTGGGGAGAGTGATGTTCCTGAGTTCATAGATTCTTCCTCTGTCAATTCATTGCGTGAAACCAATGGCTTTGCTGGCCGGCGTACACAAGGATGAAGCGGAGCGCGATTCCGCCGAAGATCACGAGGACGGCCGGCGCCAGTGTGTGACGAATGCGATTCTGCAATTCGAGAGTCTGCAGCACGAGCGGCAAGACGATGCCGAGGGAGATCACGAATATCCAGAAGACCGCGGCGTAGGGTCCGCTGAGAAGAAGCGAGGCGGCCTTGCTGATGGACAGCCGTGGAGGTGAGATGGCCGATCAGAAACAGTCCGAGCAAGCCCAGTTCGATGGTGAGGAAGCTGTTATCCGCGCCCGCCAGTACAGGGGCGACTTTTTGATCGAGCGGGCGCGCCTGAGCCAGCCGCGTGACAGGGATGAGAGCAGGAAGTCGGCGAAAGCCGGCAGCTCTTCACTCGGAAGAGGAGAGCACCAGAATCCCATGCAGCAGCGCAGCGGCGGTCGACAGGCCGGAGAAGAGGAAGAGCGGGCCGAGCAGAGCGCTGTTCCAAAGCGGACGCGCGCCCAGCGTGCCCAGAAGGATGCCGGTATAGATGCCCAGAGCGATTCCGACCAGAACGTTGGCAATGCCGATGGCGACAACCATGCCGCGTGCGCGCCAGAATGAAGTCGCTCCACGTAATGAAGACTGGGAAACCGCCTGGCCAACGCCGGAATCGCCTCTGGCAGGTGAGCCAGCGCATTCGCCAGTCAACGCGGGATAGACGAGAAGCAGAATCCACGAGCCCCACGACATGGGCGAAGTGATCTGAAACGTGGTGTAGAGCCGCCAGACGTAGAGCTTGTGCGAAAGATCGAGAAACAGCACGAACATGCCGAGGCTGAGGAAGGCCAGGCCCGACCAGCGGTCCGATGGTGCAACAGACCAGGGCCTCGCGCTGCTTTGGGCCGAACCGCAATCAGCCGCACGCCGGCGATGATCATGAGCCCGGCAACGAGACCACCGAGAAAGAGGTAGACGGGAATCTGCCATTGCCAGACGTGAAGTGTCGGATCCACCAGCGGATTGTGTCGAGAGAGGGTTAGTTCTGTGAATGTGTTCATGTTCGCTCAAGTCAGATAGAAGATGCATGGTTTGGTTCCCGCTTCCGGCATCAGGGCGTGATGCGGGCGGGAGTTGAGCAGCTGGCTGACTTCAGATTGCGGATCGTCGAGATCGCCGAAGTGCATGCAGTGCGTTGGGCAGACGGAAACGCATGCCGGATCGAGGCCGCGTTCGACGCGATGAATGCAGAACGTGCATTTATCGGCATAGCCGTCCGGATGAATAAAGCGCGCGTCGTAGGGGCATGCTGCCAGGCAGGCTTTGCAGCCGATGCATTTGTCGTGTGTGACCAGAACGACGCCGCCGAGTTCATGCACGTGGCTTGCCCCGGTTGGACAGCAGGAGACGCAGGGAGGATTGTCGCAGTGGTTGCACCGCTCGGAACGGATCTCCAGCTGCAGCGTTGGGAAAGGTGCCGTGCACTTCTTCGGTGATCCAATCGCGGCTGTAGCCTTCAGGGACGCCGTTCTCGGTCTTGCAGGCCACCACGCAATCGTGGCAGCCGACGCATCTGCGAGTATCGATAACCATGCCGTAGCGCGACATCGTCAGACCTCCGTCTCAAGAGTGACAAAGTTCACATTCATTCCTGTTCCGCCCATCAATGGATCGGTCTTGTAACGCGTGATCAGCTGGGAGTCGCTTGCGCCCTTGCCGAATGCTCGGTGCATGCCGCGCGACGTGTGGCCGAAGCCGTGCACCATGTACACGCAGTCCGGCCGGATGCGCTCCGTCGCCTTGACGCGAACCTTCTCGCTCAGCTTGCCGTCCTGATTGCGAAGGCGCACATAGTCGCCGCTCTTGATGCCCAGCCTGTGACGCTTCGCTGCGTTCAGCCACACCGCATTCTCATTCATCAGATCCATCAGCAGCGCATTGGTTTGCGTGCGGCTGAAGGTGTGCATCGGTGCGCGGCCGAACAGCAGGCGATACGAGCCCGGCGGCGGCTCCTCAGGCCGCGTGTAGCGCGGCACCGGATCGAAGCCGGCCTTCTTCAATTGCGCGGAGTAAAATTCGATTTTCTTCGACGGCGTGTCGAAGACGGCCGGCGCACCGTCTTCAAAGTAGATGGGCGATTTCGGCCCGAGGATCACGCCGTCGCGCTTGAGCTCTTCCCAGTCCAGGCCGGCGAGCTTTGACGCGCGTGGCGAGATACTCCTCGATGTCCTTCCACGGATAGTAGGCGCTCAGGCCGAGCTTTTCGGCCAGCGTTTTGGCGATCCACCAGTTCGGTTTCTGGTCGGCCGGCGCGTCAACGACCGGCAGGCGAATGCCGACAAACATCTGCTTGAAAGGCTCCACATGCAGTTCGTCGTGACGCTCCAGATAAACTGATTCCGGCAGCACCACGTCGGCCCATCCGGCGATCTCGCTGGGAACAACATCGCAGACCACCATCAGGTCGAGATTCTGAATCGCGCGGATTGTCTCGTCTGCGTTTGGGCAGCGAGTACATCAGATTGGTGGCGTACACAAACCATCCCTTGATGGGATATGGCTTGCCGGTGATCGTGGCCTCGCGAAGCCCGGTGCTGATACTCTCCGTGGAGAATGGGTACCGGTTGCCCGGATTATCGGCGGGCTCGCGCTTGGACTCTGGATACGGCGGGATGTGGATAGGGTGGCACCTCCATCTTGGCCGGAATCCAGAGTCCGCCCTTGCGACCCCAGCTTCCCATCAATGCGTTCAAGCAGCGCCATGGCGCGACCGCGCTGCGCATCATCGCCATACCAGCTCGAGTGGCGTCCTGGATGAATGAGCGTTGCAGGCCGGTATCGCGCCATCTCGCGTGCGGTCGCGCGAATCATATCGGGATCGATACCGGTTTCCGGGATAGGCCCACTCCGGCGTGTAGGGCTGGATCTCGGCGACGAACTGCTCGAAACCAAAGCCATACTTGTCGACATATTCCTTGTCGTAGAGCTTCTCAGCGACGATGACGTTCATCCACGCAAGAAGCAGAGCGAGATCGGTGCCAGGCTTGATCGGCAAGTAGAATTTGGCCTTGCTGGCGGCGACGGAGAAGCGCGGATCGACAACGATGATGCTTGCGCCGCGCCCGACCGCATTCGCAAATTCCTGCACCTGAGTGTTGTGCATGTTCTCGCCGATGTGCGAGCCGATAAGTACGATGCATTGTGCGTTCTCAATGTCGGTGCGTTCCGGCGAACTGGGATCGTCACCGTAGGTGAGTGTAAAGCCCGTATCGCGCGGTCCACGGCACTGCGCGCCGGACGGCGCAACGATATTGTCGGTCCCGATAAGCACGCAGTGTGTGCTTGAAGAAAGATCCGCCGAGGCCGTGGATGAAAGCGCCCATCGACTCCGGTCCATACTCCGCCTTGATTTTCTGCATTCTGTCAGCGATGTAAGTTCAGCGCTTCGTCCCAGGTCACCGCTTTCCACTTGTCCTCACCACGTTCGCTGACGCGAAGAAGTGGGGATCGCAGCCGATCGGAATCGGAATGTGCCCCGATTCCTCCTGTACCCCGGGGGCAGAGGCGTCCGCGTGACAGGGGATCGAGAGGGTTGCCTTCGATCTTCCAGAGTTTTGCCGTCGCGTACCGTAGCGATTGCGCCGCACTCCCAGAAGCAGAGATTGCAGAAGGTTGGCACAGTGCGAATCCCCTTTTCGCCAGGCTTGTCTGATCCGGCGATGACGCGAACTGAGCCATCGAGTGCACCCGCTGCTGCAATGGTTCCAGCACTGATCTTCAGAAAGCGACGGCGGGAGAGATTCATGGCCTACGCTGACCTCCTATAGACACGATGCATTTAGATGTAACCTGCATACAGTGACCTTCATCACTTCCACTTTTGATTTGAATGAATGCGGATCTCATTGCGCGAGTGGACCTCCAGACCTTAGCGATGCTGATTGCCAGTCAGGCAACACACATTTCGAACTGAGAGCGGAGCCATAGTTCTTGAAGTCTGCGAATACGACGGCAATGCGGCTATCTTTCTCGTTGTGGCACGTAAGGCACGCGCCAACGAGCAGAATCCTCCGCTGCTCCTCCAGCGTGAATGGGCGAGCATCCTTACGTGTTGTGCTATTCGGGCGCGGCTCCTCAAGAAATCCTGTCCAGGCGTCTCCGGGCAATCCATCTTCTGGACGAGGAGCATAGGCCGGCTTGAATTGCCATTCCGCAGTATGGCCGGAGACAACGTACTTGAGTTGTCCTCGCCCGTAGCCGAGGGCTGCCGGACTTGTGTGGCACGATCGGCAATCGCGCGCGCGACTCGCAATCGTATGTGCGGAGGCGGGAGCGAAGAGGCGATGAAACGTCGTCTCGTCCTTTGTTGCGTTTTTGGGAATCTTTAGATTGAGGATCATTCCCGGAATGAACGTTGTGATACGCTCTTGCGGCTGTCCGCTGGAACTCACTGCGCGTTGGATGCCCAGTACCGGCGCATCGCTAAGATATCCATTCGGTTCCTCGTTCCAGCTACCATCAACAAACTTGCCGGCAAGATGGTCCCATCCCTGGGTTCCGCGGTCAAAGGATGTGTGACAGGAGATGCATTGCGGTGCCCAGGCTGTGTGGCAGGCAGCGCAGGTCAGCCGCTCGTGGATTCTCCCGGCGCATGCCCCAGTCATTGGTTTGGGCCGCAGGAGCTCTGTGGAGTTCATCAACGACACAATTGGGCGTCCGGTGGCATCGAGAAACGCGTTCGGATATGCAATCGTTGTCGACCCGGCTGTGACGAACCTACGCCCAGAATCATTTAGCTTACGCATGGCGATGACCTGCTGCGTCTCGGGATCAAGCTGCGCGAACGCCTTTGCCGGTGTACTGCGGTTTGAATGGCAGTCAACGCAGGAAATTCGAATGGCGTCGCTCTCATGAGCCCGTGAAATTCCGTCACCCATAACTTCGGATCCAAGGTGGCAATCCACACACGTCATACCCTTTTCCGCGTGAATGTCCGCGCCGTGTTTCTCGAATATGCGTCTGTCAGCCAGGGTGCGGTACCTGGCTGGCCATCCGGGCGATTTTGTCGCCGCCTTCTCGTCGAGCAGTGTCTCGTGCCAGCCTTCGTAGCTTGTTGAAATGCGGCCGGAGCGGCTGTGGCAGCCGAAGCAGGCATCGTTAGGAATGTGAACCGAAATATCGGGATGATGCAAAGGTTCGGAGGAGGTTGATCGTTTCGCCAACTCCTCGATGGCGGCAGCCTCATAGTTGAGGTGGCAGGCAGAGCAGCCGCCTCCGCGATCGGTTTGGTTGAGTGGACCAGGATGAAGCTTTTCCTGCCCGAGATGGCAGGATGCGCAGAGGTTTCGCAGGTGTGTATCGGCGGGAGAATGCCCCAGCGCGGCCACACTGTAGTGCGCATCGAGATCAGTGCTCTCCCCGAAAGCATACTTATCCACCGCCACGACGCCGCTCATCGTATTCATCAAAGACAAGCGCACCCGATCGGACTGATCGGTGTGGCAGTTCGAGGCGCCGCATGTCTGATTCACGCGGGAAAAATTGCCCGGTGTGAGGGTCATGCCGGAATGCGCGAGCGTCTTATGGAGAGTCCATGGGTTGCCGAGGTGGCAGGAGGCACAACCGATCGTCGCGGGATCATGCGCTGCAACAAAGCCCGTCATCCCCTTGTGGCACGAAAGGCAGCCTTCACGCCGGCCTTCCACGAGCGGAACTTCGCGCGCAATGAGCTTGTCGTCAGGCGTGGTGTAAGCGCGATAGGAGAGAAAATCGGCCTCGCCAGCCAGCACAGTCCGCGGACCCATCCATCGCCATCCATCTCCGCGGAATCCGAGTCCAACGATGGTAAGGCCGATATAGAGCAGGGTTGAGACCGCTAACGTCAATCGCGCCGTGGTGTGCAATTGCGCGGGAAGCCTCGGCAGGAGAATCAACAAGCCAAGGCCGGCACTCCCCAGCCAGACAGCAACCTGCGGTCGACTAAGCCAATGCAGGAGTTCTTGCAGGCCAACCAAATACCATGGCCCTTTCTCAACGGAGGAGGTGCGCCATTGGAGGCCCGGCACAAGGAATAGGGAAAAGAACAGAACTGCCGGAGTTATCCACGCGAGCGATCGTACGGTTGGCAAGATCTGTCGTGAGTGCTCGACAGTGATGAGCCAGATGATCAATGTCGCGGTACAGGCGTGATGGAGATAAATGGTAGAGAGATCCGCGCCAGTACCCGTCAGCAGCCGGCGAAGCCCGGTGCCGATGAGCGGAATGAATCCGAGCAGGCTGCGTAATACAGGGAGTGCCTCGATGGCGGCTGCATCGGCGCGCAGGAGAAATCCGGAGAGCATAGCGGCGACGATGACTGGAATTGTCAGCGAAAGGCGGAGCCACACTCCAAAGCGAATCACCCTTTCACTACGGCGCAGCAGATGGTCGAGAACGTGTGCGAGCGTGAACACGAAGAATGCCTGCGCCGACCAATAGTGCAGGCTGCGCACAAAGATGCCCGCGGGATTCTTTAAGGACAGGAGAGCGAGTGAGTCGAGCGCAGAAGTGGAGATATACACCGGCACGAGCATGATGCCGCTGGCCGTGCAGAGGGCGAAGGCTGCAAGCGACAGCATCCCGATGGGTGGAATGCGTCTTCGAAGCTGCCCATGCGCGCGGTTCATTGCCTAGTTCTCCAAGGTCACGCGCAGGACGGAATTCGACCGGTCCAGCGCAAAGGGTAGAGGGCGCAGCGCACGCATGGCTGGTCCGTGCACAAGCTCGCCCGAGAGGTTGAAACGCGAACCGTGGCAGGGACACACGAGCTCTGCTCCTTCGATCTTGTCGATCCGGCAGCCAAGATGCGGGCAGAGTGAAGAGAAGACGGCAATTCCTGCGGAGTTGTTGATCACGATCAGCCGGTCGAAAAAGTGAACTCCGTGCCCAGGGTTCCACGGTACGGTGAGTATGTTCTCTGCGTTTTCGGGAATGATTTCGGCTCGCTTCGCTGCCTTGTTCATGAGCCAGATCGCCGCACCGCCGAGGGACGCCAGGGCCGTCTTCAGAAAGAGACGCCGGGAAGGCGAGTGGCACGAATGTATGCGCACCGCGGAAGTCGGCGTCCTGGTTTGGTTGACCCGAGCGCCGCCGACTGGGATCGAAAGATTCGTCTTGTCTGGCCGGTTCAGGATTTGAGCTCTCCGCATATTCATCACAACGGTCCGGGTAACGAGATTGCGCATGCCGGGGTCTTTCGCGACGCCGCCCCCAACTCATTGAGCACTCGATCTGCTAAGTCGCCAACCAGGCCGCGAGGCAAGCGGGCGAATTTCGGAAGATCCTGAAACTCGCCCTATTCACTAAAAGCTCTTACCGAAGCCGATCGTTACAGAGTCTTCAGACATTTTGCTGGTAACGCTCGTGCCAGGGATCGCACCTTGCCCTGAGATCCAGGGTCCGCTGATCGAATTCTGGAATGCGTGATAGTACGTTGCAGTCAGGTCGACCTTACCCGTGGACCAGGTGGCGCCACCAGAGAGGTGATGCTGCACAATCGCGGGCGCCGGAGTGTTGAAGAAGGTGTACTTGGCTGGAATCGGATTGCCGGAGTAGTTGTAACCGGCCATGAGTTTCAGGGACTTGGAAACCTTTTGCTGAATACCGCCGCCAACGACCCAGATGTTATTCCATCCAAACCCGGAGACTGCATCGTCATCGTTGTAACCGACCTCATCGAATCCTGCCGTGTTCGCGTAGTTGATCCAGCGGACGTCAACGCCGATGCGGGTACTCTTCGTTGGAGAGATTCCCGAACCAATCGAGACAACCTGGGGCAGATTCATCTGGAAGTTCAGGTCATGCGAGTTGCCAGCCAGGTCCTTGCGATGCCATTTGAAACTTCGAAACCATATCGGAGAGCGGTAAGAGATGCCGACACTCGCTTTCTCGAATGCGTACTGGATGCCGGCATTGAAGCCGGCTCCCGTGGCGGGTGCATTGTTACCGGCTGACAGGTAGTAGGGCATGGAACTGCCGGCGGAGACGGGCGCTGAAAACGGCGCCGGAATCACCTGCAGCATCGAGAAAGACGGAACGGCTGAAAAGCCGGCCGAAAGGCGCTCGGTTAGCTGACGTGCTATTCCGATCGGTACTGTCACGAGCATGTAATTCGACCGTATGCGTCCGAACCCGAATCCGTTGGGTGCCTGAGGCGTCAGGATCGGGTTTGAGAAATCAGTGTTCGCTGCATAGTCCACGCCAAATCCGCTCACTGCAAGCATGCCGAAGTGGTAGGCATTGGAACTTCCTGTCGGGTGATAAATGAAAGCGAAGCCCGGCATGACGGACATGTCCCGCTTGCTGACGGTTGTCCCGCTCAGAGTGGCGCTGGGCATCCCCGGTCCGAAGGCATTCGCATCCACCGTGCTCGAGAGAGAACGCCACGGAACAAAAAGCGTTCCATGGAATTCAAACCTGCGTCCATAAAACCGGGAGGTACAAGCCGGGTTCCACGCTATCGATCCCGTCGCGTCAAGGCAGATGCCGGTGCCGGCTCCACCCATCGCTTCGTTCACGGGGCCCGCTCCATGCAGGAAATGTCCGTCTGTGGCGCAGATCTTAATTGGACAGAACAGCGTCAGAAAAAATGCAAACAGCAAGATTGAAATCGAACCGCCCCAACGACCACACGTTCTCATCTTTCGGCCTTCCTTGTGGGAGCGCGCCGAGTAAATTACGTCGCAGAACAACATCGGCATCCCGAAGGACACCATTGCACGTTCGAGGCCAAACAGATCCCTTTTTAGAATGAGCGCATTAAGAGTTAGTCGCAAGATGGGTCAAACGTTTCGTCGCACATATTCGTTGCAAACCGAAACGTTTCGTCGTGTCCAGGACCTGCTACTCGAGCTTGAGCTCGCGCATTTTGCGCCACAGAGTGGAACGACTCAATCCAAGTTCCTTCGCCGCATCGGCTTTCTTCCAATGATGCTTTTCGAGAACTGAAACGATCCGCATCGATTCTGGACTTTCCTGGTCCGAATGAACGGAAGCGAATAACATGCGACCCGCCGCCGTGTCGGTTGCGGTGACGACGGGTGAGTGCTCCGCGGTGATCTGCAGGACTTCCTGCGGTAGATCATCGGGCAGAATTGTTTCCCTTCGCGCCACAACGACAGCGTACTCGAGCACGTTTGACAGCTCACGGACGTTCCCCGGCCAGGAGTAATCAAGGAGAATACGTAAGGCCTGCGGAGACATTCGGCGCACGAGACCGCGTTGCGTGCTGACGCGGCTCAGCAGGTGATGGACCAGGGGAGTGATGTCTTCGCGCCGGGCACGTAGCGGAGGGACTTCGATCGGTACCACGCACAGACGGTAGTAAAGGTCTTCGCGGATTCGCCCCTGGCGCAATGCTCCTCGAAGATCGACGTTGGTGGCAGCGATTATGCGAGCATGCGTGGTGCGGGTTGAGCTTTCCCCCACTCGCTCATATTGGCGCTCCTGCAAAACACGCAAGAGCTTGACCTGCAACTGAGGTGGAACATCGCCGATCTCATCGAGGAATAGGGTTCCCTGCGAAGCGAGCTCGAAACGCCCGATGCGATCGCGGACAGCTCCGGTGAATGCTCCTCTCACGTGCCCGAATAGTTCGGATTCGAGCAGGTCTGCGGGTAGAGCGCCGCAGTTGACCGCGACAAATGGACCGCCGCTGCGTGGAGAGTTCTGGTGAATCGCTCGTGCCACGACTTCTTTTCCTGTTCCACTTTCGCCGGAGATCAATACAGAGGCCTCACTGTACTGCAGGGCTTCCACAAGACGGAAAATCCTCTGCATGGCCGCGGAGCTACCGACCGCCCCTGCACAGAAAGCAGGAGCAGCTGTACAGCTTTCTTCGTCCTCCGCGGGCCTGAGCAGTATCAGGTAGCGAACCAGTGGGTCGCATATTTCAGAGTGGTCAGTGATCATCGGGGCCGTCGTGATCGAGACAAGACGAGGGTTCGAGTCACCGAATTTGAGCGTTGCGCGCCAACCTTCACGCATCTGCCCACCGAGCAAAGCCTGCCTGAGCTGTCCGCCCTGGCCAAAGAGATCCTGGCCTAACAGTTCCGCTACAGGTCTTCCTCGCAGCTTTCCTGCTACGCCGTCGCCCAGGATGTCATTCAGGAGACTCGAGACATGAACGATTCGAAACGACGGATCAAGGCAGATAAAGGCTCGACCCACGGAGGCTAGTGCTCGAGTGATTCCGTGTAATGCAGCCTCCGTAAGCGGGTTTAGCAGCGGCTCGCAGGGGATGGGCGGTTCGGCAGTGAAACCGCGTGAGGCGTTCAGGTCTTCCTGTTTCAGCAGACGCATACTGACTAACCCTTTATCGCGCACGATCATCTTCTTTCGCTTATCGATAGGCTGTTTATACTAGTCAGGGTTAATTGCCCCCGGCTCAGTTGTGCAGTGAGCCTCGGGCGAGACTTCCGATATCTCGTCTTCTTCGAGCGGACAGATGCGCGCGTCGCAATCAGATTTGCGAACCGAAACACCTGTGTTTTGAACAATAACCTGCATCTTCATCGCCTCATCTGGCGTTGCGCGCGAGTGGCGCTGCGGGAGGAGAAGGGCCCGAAGCGAGTGCGACGCTCACGCGTCCGCCTGGAAATCCCATTGCCGAGTAGTCTCAAGAACATTTGCCCGTCTGTCAAATCGAGCAACGACCGGGAAGAACTCGGGTTCACTCACACCTCAAGTGCTCCTGGCACTCTGCCGGGAAACCTTTCGTGCGCCCCTTCGTGCTGTAGTTACGAAGCGTGCCATCGACTTTGACACGTGTTCAAGCACGGTGGCCCATTCTTGAAGATGTTTCTCGCCGTTACTCGTGAGCGTGTAGACGCGACGTGCCGGACCCCCCTCCCCGGTTTCCCATGTGGATTTGACGTTACCGTTTTTTTCCAGCTGACGGAGCGTCCGATAGAGCGCCGCCTTATCGATTTCAGCATCGGTAAGCGCATGATCCTGCAAGTCGGCGCAGAGCTCATAGCCGCAAGAGCGCCCCTTCTTCCGCAAAAGGAGCAGAACAACCGGCTCGACAAAGCGGTACAGGTTGCCCATACCGCAGGAACAAGGGTAGTCGACACCATGACGCGAACATACTTTTGGTTTCATGTCTCTGTGATTCCTGCTCCTGTGCCAATGCGCAAACGATGGATTCAACGTATTACAGGTACCAATCGACGTTAACTACAAAAGTTCGACTACTCCAGTAGATGTGATTATGCTATAGATGCAGATTACATCAACTAAGGAAGGCCGCCAATGCGAATTGCAATTCCAATCAATGGAGATTGCCTGGATCAGCACTTCGGACACTGCCGGCGGTTTGCGCTTATCGACATCATTCCTGAGAGACGACAGATCGTCTCCACGACCGAGATACAGGCTCCAGAACACGGGCCAGGCCTTCTGCCCCCATGGCTCAAAGAGCACGATGTGACCCACGTCATAGCTGGCGGCATCGGCGCCCGTGCACGCTCATTATGCAACGAACTTTCGATCGAAGTCATTGCCGGCGTGCCGTCAGAAGAAACTGGCATTCTGGCGTTGCGTTACCTGGAAGGGACTCTGGAAACATCCGCACATGTGTGTGAGCACCACCTAAGGACTTCGCGATAAGTCACGCAGAATTGGCATCGGAGAGACGGCGCAAAATGCGAATGTGGCGCTCACATCCTGTGCTATTTGCATTCATCATCGGTGCGTTTCTCGGCATCTTAAACGCCACCATTCTGGCTTCCACCCTGGGAGTATCCAACGTTTTGATGCACCCACGTCTAGTCATGCTGTGGCCAACATCAGTCGTCGCAATGACAGACCTCGGTGGACCTCCGGCATTCGTCAGATTGCTGATCGCGATCGCTCTGGTTACCAACGCCGCGCTATACGGAGTAGCATTCGCTATTCCCGTGGGGATAGTGGTTGCGATCCGCCGCTCGTTCGGAACACAGGAGAAGCCTCCCTCGATTGAAAGAATGTGAGTTCCAGATCAAACAAAGCTCGCAAACGAATAGACACTGATCCTATCACCGTCGACTCTTTCCTGAGGACAACTTGTTGCCCTTTCCAGTCGGCAAGGATACACGAACGATTTTCGAGATTCGCTTCAAACCAAATGAAACAATGGCGCTCACGCGCAGCTGGCGTTGGATATTCACACGTCGGCTCCTCAGTGATGGTGTGATTGCACTTTGGTCGCAAACGTGTTCGCTCGGCGGGTTCTGCTGCTTCGAAGGCAGGTCAAACCAGCGCGCTTCTCAAATCGATGTCCGGCCCATCGTCGTAATGTGATGCTTCGAAAAGATTTTGCGCAGCCCGCCACTGCCAATCAGCAATAATGGGTCCGATACAGGCGCAAGTTCCGAAACGGCCATTCCGGTGTGCGTCTGGTTTACGAATCCCTCTTCAAGGTTAAAAGCATGCCAGCACAATATCTGAAGATCGGAACTCGGCTAGCGGCAGCCCTCCTGGTTTCGACCGCGATTGCCACCGCGCAGGGAACACCGGCAGCACCCGCGCCCATTCAGCCTGCTGCGGAAAATCGTCCTGCCATGGCGTTTCCTCCCCTGCCCAACACAGCTCTTGGCCAAAAGGCGGCGTTGATGGGTTCCCTCGCTCCCAAGTGGAACAAGGTCCCCGATCTCGAAGGCACAGGTCCGTTTCCCGCCAGCTATGCCTCTGCCCCGAATGGCTCCGACTATGTTCTCTATCAGCCTGAAGATCTCGCCGGAGCGGAAAGGAAAGGCAAGCTCGGCGTCTACGTCTGGGGCAGCGGTGGCTGCTCTCCCGATGCGGCTGGCTCGCGCTTCCACCTGACGGAGATCGCAAGCCACGGCTATGTCGTGATCGTCCCCGGCAAAATTCTCAGCGGGCCAAAGGCGCCACCGCAAGCAGAGGGTGCCGGGCCGGGCGCGGGTATGCAAGATCCTGCCGCCCGCGCTACGGCTGAGAAAATGGTCGCCGGTATCGATTGGATTCTCGCCGAAAATAAACGCCAGGGCAGCCCGTATTTCGGCGCAATTGACCCCGCACGCATTGCTGTCGCCGGGTTCAGTTGTGGCGGACTGATTGCTCTCAAGGCCGGTTTCGATCCGCGCGTCTCCGCCGTCCTCATCGAGAGCAGCGGGATTCTCAAAGATCCGCCCCCGGGCGGGATCGCCGGTCTGCCGCAGATGACTTCGCTCAAAAAAGAGGATCTGGAAAAGCTGCACACGCCTGTTCTTTATCTTCTGGGCGGCCCCGAGGACATCGCAGAATCCAATGGCCTCGACGACTTCGAGCACATGCACAAGGTGCCGGTCTTCCTCGGCGATCAGCCGGGTGCCGGTCACGGCGGTCTCATCTCCGTCCCAAACGCCGAGGGCACCAAGATCGAGCTCGACTGGCTCGACTGGCAGTTCAATCACAACCCGATAGCGGCCGAAACCTTCACGGGTTCCCACTGCGAACTCTGCCGTGACTTCCGATGGCGGGTCCACCGCAAAGCAATCCGATAGCCCAAGCGGGCAGTCGGGTGGCCCGCTTCTCCACGAGGCGTCCGGACGTCCAAGCCAGAAACTCCTCAACAGCGATAACTGTTCGCCGTGCAATGACTCTTTCAAGGTCACAGATCGCACCCGATTGCAGGAGTAACTGAAAACTTAGCATTTTGATACCCTTAGTCTGGGTCCACGAAAAAGGTGATATAAATCACATTCATCTTTGAATCGCGCTCATCGGCCGAAAAGCGAAAGCCAACTCTTCACGTCTCATTGACGCGGCAGCACATACTCGCTCAGGCCAAAGAGAGCCCGACTCACCCTCGTAAAGGAACTACCGCTGGAAGGATTCGATCTCTGGTCCATTACAAGTGACGCTTTTCTTCTACTTGTGCAGACGCTTTTCCTTACCGATCAACAACGTCATTCTCAGATTGATACTAAAGAATCGCCATATCTGCCAAGGCAAAAACGTTCGCATGAAAAGCGTAAAACGCGTTGGTTGCGTTGCGTATACATTGGTGTTGATTCCACCGGCCGTCATTTCATTCTTCTCGTCATTCAATACATCGACGCGTGCCATAGTTACTCCGGAATTGCTCGCCAACCCATGCGCAGATGCGCTTTATAAAGGAACATGTAGTGCAGAATCAGCTTGATCCAATGGCCAGCCAATCCAATTTCCCCGGTTGTATATTTCAGGTCGCGGCCGTACTTGGGATAGCGGTCGTAGTCGGGCACGATGGGAAACACCGTCATCGAAGCCGCTGTGCCCTTGAACAAGCTTGCCCCAGAGGAGGCAACACAGGCGGCTCCCAATTCAGCCATTGATGCGGTGTGGAGCGGACCTGTCATTCCCAAAACCTTGTCGGCGATGCTACGGGCAACCACCCTGCCGATAGTGGCGGAAGGCATGCCAGTACGCGGGGCCGTTGCATAAATCGGAGTTCCACGCGAGCTGGTATGTGGGCGCGAGATGGGGTGGGGTGGCGCAAAAGCAATACCAGCAGCGAAGATGTTAGCGTAGTTAGGGCTTTGGTAGGTTCGAGGCCAATCCGCGGCTTTCCATTCTTCATACGGCTTCTGAGTGTAGTTTGCATCCACCTTCATGAACCCATTAGGCGCGAATAGTCGAGCGGTAAGGTCTTCGCCAGAGCTGTCGAATGCCTTCAGCCCCACACCTGCGAATGGCGGCAGGAGCATTGCCATGTCAAAGGTCAGGTCATGCTCCTCTCCGTTTAGTGTCTCGTAGAAGAGCCGCCCACTCTCTACCTTGCGAACGTGCGCGCGAGTGATGGACCAAATGTCCCTTTCTGCCAGAACGGACTCGGTAAAGATGTTCGTGGGAGTAACATATCCATTTCGGCGAATAAATGCACCGTCCATGCCGAAGTCGCCCAGCTCATACTCATTGGTCAAGAAAATAACTTCGGCTTTATCCCGCACACCATGCCGCCGCAGTTCGAATTCGAGGTTCACGACATACTCGAACGCCGCACCCTGGCATGTACACATGCCGTGACCAGTTCCGATAACAAATCGGCAGCGTTTACCTTCTTTCATTCGGTCGACCAGAGCGAGGAAGGTTTTCGCCGCCTCAACAGCGTGATCCGGCGTGCAAACGGATACGGTGTGCTTACCAGGTCCCAGCCCTTCCGTGGCGGCAAAATTCAGCTTTGGACCGGTTGCGTTGATTAAGTAGTCATAGGTAATCGTCTTGCGTTCCGCCATCTGTCCTGGGGACCACGGTTCGACCACAACATGCGGACTCGCGGTGTCTGCGTTTCCTTCAGGATGAATCTCTATGGCGCGGGCCTGCTCAAAGCAGATATTTGAACGACTGTAGACAGGCTCCAGAGGGAATGAAACTTGCTGCTCGGTCATGAGCCCGAGACCCAGCCAGATATTTGAAGGAACCCAGTTGTAATAGGTTTGAGGAGAAACAACCACTACTTCGTGCGATTTGTCCAACCAGGTGCGCAGGTAGGAGGCTGCGGTATGACCGGCAATCCCGGCCCCCAATACGACCACTCGCGACATGCTTACACCTATTCTGGCGCAGCTGCACTCGCCGCGAGGGTCCGGTTTGCTAAGGCCGAAGCGATTGCGACGCAAGTGCGTCCGCCAAGGAATGTTTGCTGCGGAGTAGTCTGAGAGAGATGCGTGCTAGTTGTCAACCTCTCTTCTACGTATGGACAGATTATGCGTGACTCTTGCTCACGAAGAGTTCCCTGCTTTGAGAGTCGGCTTGCGTCGTTTCTTCCTCGTTTCCTTTACGAAATGCGCCATCGACTCTGAGAGATTTTTCAGATGCGAGAAGCATATAGCTGTTTCTTGCCAGTATGACTGGAGAATTTGAAGCGGGCGGCAACGCCATCTGGGCTTTCGAGCGCGGGATACGATTGGCAGCGATGCATCCCTCGACTGCAATGGATAGAGGCGTTACATAGTTACCCAGCTCGACGCCTTTCAATACCGTGTGTCATTACGAACGATGGCAAGCGGAGATCACTCCAGTGATGGAGAACACATCAGTAGACCTGCGCCGTAGCGCATTTCTAATAAGGTGCTTATCTGCAGGAATAGACTTCACGGAGATGCAACTGTGACTATCAGATTGACTCGGCGATTGATGACGCCTACAGCTTTTCTTGCATTCGCGTTTCTTATCCCCTGTCCCCAAATGCATGCGCAGTATGCCGGCACTTCGATCACGCCCGGGAGCACGCTCACCATTCCTGTGGCGCAGGTCATTCAGCCGGAGGCTCTGCTCCATTTGTTGAAGGGTAACGGTACTGAAAAGCCACTGATGCTCCAAGTCGGCTCACACATCATGTATGCCGAAGGTCATATTCCCGGATCGGAGTACGTAGGGCAAGGTTCTCAGCCAGCCGGGCTCCTTCAATTACAGAACCGGGTGAAATCGCTCCCTCGCAAGAAGGCGATCGTTCTTTATTGCGGCTGCTGTCCCTGGAATCGGTGCCCGAATCTTGCTCCAGCATTCACGAAATTGCGCGAAATGGGCTTTACCAATGTGAGGGTTCTCTATTTGGCTGACAATTTCGGTACGGATTGGGCCAACAAGGGTTATCCGGTTGAACAAGGGCGCTAACCTTGAGCAGGCACGTGGAGACCTTTGATCCTGCGAAGATCATGAGCATTCCCCGCATATATCGCAGCTCAGCCGCGATGATACTGCTTTTGTGCTTGTCGCTAGGCACCAATGCGGCACAGACGCCAACTGCATCAAATCACCTGCTTCATAAGGCCGCCCCCGAGTTCGTGCGCACTGATCTCGAGAACAAGCAACTGGATCTCCGAGCCTATCAAGGCAAGGTTGTGGTGCTGAACTTCTGGGCAACATGGTGCGCACCATGCCAAATTGAAATGCCGCGCTTCGCTGTCTGGCAAAGCCAGTACGGCGCTCGAGGTCTCCAGATCATTGGTATTTCAATGGACGACGATCCTTCACCGGCGCGCAGTCTGGTAAGGAAACTCAAGTTGAATTATCCGGTAGCAATGGGCGATGAAATTCTGGGCCAGTTGTACGGCGGAGTTATGGGGCTTCCGCTGACGATCGTGATCGACAGACAAGGAAAAGTCGAGGGCCAATTCCAAGGCGAAGTCAACCTGAACTTGATCGAGGAAAAATTCAAACCGCTTCTCTCTTCTCGACGCTGACCCGCGATTCATTCACAAATAGAGTCACTCCAACGCAGATCCTATACGAATGCAGAATTCTAAGTTTGAGCACCTTGGAACTCCGAGATGCTCGCATGCGAAGGGCGCCTTTCCTGTCAAATACGTTCAGCGTCAAATTAGATGTATATTACATCTAGCGACCTCATTACGAGTTGGCTATACGATGGAAACGACGCCGTCGTCTGAAGAAACGAGGGGTTTGATGCGTTCCGGTGCTGCTCCGCAATTTAAATCCGGATCGCCACCAATTGGTTGAGTTGAGGCTTGTTGGAGGCTCCAAGAGCCCGCGCGATGCGGTCGGGGCAACTGTCTATCTTCAGGCGGGTGGGATCCGCCAACGGGGAGACGTGCTAAGCGGCGGTGGCTATCTTTCCTCCAACGATATGAGGGTCCACTTCGGACTTGGCGATGCTTCGGATCCGGGCAACATCGAAATCCACTGGCCCTCTGGCGCGAAAGAGACGGTGAAGCTGCCGGCGGTGGACCGCATCTATACCCTCACCGAAGGTGATGGAATTACGGACATGCTCTGTGGCAGAAAATCCTGCGATGGCTCGAAAAAGCAGAACGTGGATTGAGGCAAGCCGGCCACTGCCGTATCGCGTTAGATTTTGGCTTCCGGAGGAGTTTTCGTTGCAGCACAAGTTCAGATTGCTGGCCTTCGTCGTAACGTGGACGCTTACTGGTCCTCTGTCTGCCGGCGCGCAGACGACCAAAACATCCTCACACGGCGGAATGGCCAGTGGACCCCCCATCATCGACCGATTACGGCGGGGGGATTCGTGAAGAGTGGCCCAGTCGTATTTCAGAATGTGGCCTCGACCGCGGGATTAACTAGCTGGCATCACACGGCGGGAACGCCGGAGAAGCGATTCATTTTGGAGGCCAAAGGCCCGGGCGTTTGCCTACTTGACTTTGACAACGACGGCTGGCTGGATATTTTTCTCGTGAACGGTTCAACCTTTGATGCTCTTGCCGGCAAGACGTCGGCGCCGCAAGCCGCCTTGTTTCACAACAATCATGATGGGACATTCACAGAAGTCACCGATGCGGCCGCAGTCGCCAACGATCGGTGGGGATACGGATGCGTCGCGGGCGACTACGACAACGATAGTTGGCCGGATCTCTATGTGACGAATTACGGGAAGAACCGCCTCTATCACAATAACCATGACGGAACGTTTACGGATGTCGCGGAGAAGGCGGGCGTAACGATTGGAAGATGGTCAACTGGCGCAACCTTTGGTGACTACGACGGCGACGGGCGCCTGGACCTTTTTGTGGGCGGCTACCTTCAGTTTGACTGGACCAATCCTCCGCTACCGGGAACAACGTATGTCGGCGTCGATATTTGCCAACACAGGGGAGTTCCCGTCATGTGCGGTCCGGACGGACTGAAGGGCGAGCACGACCATCTGTTTCACAACAATGGCGATGGCACCTTTACGGACGTAAGCAAGAAGCTTGGCGTGGATGATCCCCATGGATACTACGCTCTCGGGGCGCTGTTTGCCGATGTGAGCAATGACGGCAAGCCTGACCTGTTGGTGGCAAATGATACCTCGCAAAACTACCTGTACATGAATAGAGGCGATGGGACGTTTGAAGACAAGAGTGTCGAAAGCGCATATGCTTTGAACGGTGCTGGCCGGGCGATTGCCAACATGGGAATCGCCGCCGGCGACTATGAAAATAACGGCCATCTGTCTATTGTGAATACGGACTTTGCCGACGACTACGATGTTCTCTTTCAGAACGATGGGACTGGATACTTCAACGATGAGAGTTATTCGGCAGGACTGATGAAGCCAACGCTTCCCTTTGTAGGCTTCGCTGATGGGTTTCTGGATTACGACAATGACGGGTGGAAGGATCTGCTGATTGTGAATGGGCATGTCTATCCCCAAGCAGATAAACGTAAGCGTCAGACCAAATGCATGGATGAGGTCTTCGCGGCCCAGGCAGCAGGAGTGAGATCTGCAACGCGCTGACGCGGCGCATTCGCGAGTCCGGGCAGGATGTCGGCCAGGTAATCGCGCACCGGGATTTTTAGGCGGCGGCAGCTTTCGATCACGGAGATGATGGCGGCAACGCGTGGGCCCGCCAGTTCGCTCCCGATGTGGATCCAGTTGCCTCGGCCCAGTGCGATTGGCCGCATCGAGTTCTCTGCAAGGTTGTTGCTGAGCTCCAGTTCGGGATAGTCGAGGAAGCGAATCAGCTTTTTCCAAATGGCAAGCGTGTAGTTGCATGCGCGACCGGCGGCACTGCTGGGCAACACCGTCTTGCTCATTTTGAGGATGTGAGTACGGATTTCGTCGAGCAGCGGCGGACTCTTGTCCTGGCGCAGAGCATGGCGCGCAGCATGGTCCATCTTTTCGTTCCGCGCCTGAGCATCGATGGCGAACAACTCGTCGATCAGTTCAACTGCGCGGATGGACGCGGCATCCTGTTTATTGAGTTTGACCGCATCCACGAAGTACCTTCTTGCATGGCTCCAGCATCCGGCATGCACCATCTTCGGACCACCCACACGATCATATGCAGCGTAGCCATCTGTTTGGAGAAGTCCTTCGAAGTTGCCGAGGAAGTTCAGCGGGCCTTCGCGCTTGCGGCTCATGCGGAAATCAAAAACCGTCATCCCTCCTGGTGTTCCGTATTGCCAGAGGTAAGCCTGATGGTTCGTGCCGCTTCCGTCATGTGTCTGTACATCGACCGGAGTTTCATCCGCCTGGATGTAGGTGCCGGCAAGCAACTGGTTCCGCATCGTTCCGGCCACCGGCATCAACATCTCTCCGATGGTCATTACCCAGCCGCACATCGTTGCCCTGCTGATATCGATGCCCGCGTCCCGCAACAAGGCTACGCTTTGCCGAAACAGTGGGCTGTGGTCACAGTATTTGTTCACCACCGTATTGATGATTACTCGATCCGACACCAGACCTTTATCGATGATCCGGATAGGAAGAGTCGCCGCCGTCACGCCTTGCTCGGGACAGGTTTTGCAGGCCCGCTTCTCGCGCTTGGTCACCTGCACGAAATACCGCGCTGGCTCGACATCCAGCACTTCGCTGACTTCGTAGCCGATCACTCGAGTCTCAGCGCCGCAGTTACCGCACAAGCACTGCTCCGGCGTGCAGGCAATCACCCGTTCCACACGGGGAAGATTCGCAGGCAGAGTCTGACGTCCGGGATGCTTGCGTTTCTTTTGTTCGGGAACATGCGGCGGGGCTTTGCGCTCGCTTTCGACGGCTACTTCTTCCTGGCTAACCCCGGGCTCCTGCTCCAGTAGTTCCAGTTGCAAATTGCTCAGCTTCTCGCTGCTCGGCCCGTACTTCTGAATCCGCACCAAACGAAGACGTTCTTCGAGGACCTGTATCTTCAACCGCGCGTACTCGAGCTCTCTGTTCTGCGACGCAACCTGCTCCTTCAGCTGCGCGACAACCTCAGCCATCAAGGGTTCCGAATGCGAAGGAAGAGTAGGCTCAGAAGGCGTGCTCACGATGTCTATTTGATAACAGACTTTCTTGTGGATATGTATGCGATATATGCAGTGTTTATGCGGTCTTTAGTGACTCTTCTGATGCTTCCACCGAAGGCTTGCGATACCACTTCCGACGCTCAGTCTGCGCCAGATCAATGCCACCCAAAAGCAACGCCAGCTCCTCATTATTCAGTACCAATTTCTTCACTTCGCTGTCTCTCTGCGGCCAACGGAATCTTCCTCCGTCCAACTTCTTTGCACATACCCAAAGCCCGCTTCCGTCATATACGAGAAGCTTCACGCGATTGCGTCGCGCATTCGTGAAAACAAACACATGGCCGCTTTCCGGATCGCAGCCCAGATGATCGCGTACCAGTCCGTAGAGGCCATTGAAATTCTTGCGCATGTCCGTCGCGCCGGCTGCAACATAGATCCGCGTCGCCGGTCCAAACCCGAACACCGATTACGTCCTGTCCAATATGGTCAGCAGTCGTTCCAATGTCCCTGAATCAAATCCACGACATACTTCGATTCGGCGTCCACTGCGCAATTCAACGACTAGAGCACCATCGCGCTTGGCGAGGCCGTTCACATCCTGTGCCGTCGAGGAAACTACTTCGACGGGAACGAAAGCCCTGCCGCCCGACTGCCGTCCACCACGTACGCGTAAACGATATTTATCCAGCGTCCCTACGGCCAAGCCTCGCTGCTGGCAGAATGCTACCCGCATCAATCCGCTCGCTTCATACTCCGCAACCAGTGCCTGCACTTCGGACCAGCTACGCCGCCTTTGTATCGTTCCAGATTCACTCATGGCTCCAGTGCAACATTAAACGCGGAGCATGAACAGAATGCGTTGGTCAGACGGATACAGATAAACATCCAGAGTGGGGAAGCAGCTATGCGCAGCGTCATTTACTTTTCAGAAATCTGAAGAATGGCAAGTTCGAGGTGGTTCCCGCGGTGGAGGGAACAGGTCTTGCAGTGGTCAGTGTCGGCCGTGGCGCGGCGTTTGGCGATATCTTCAACGACGGAAAGATTGGTGTGGTCATCAACAATATGGACGGCGTTCCGGTGCTGCTCCGCAATGTAAATCCGGATCACCACCAATGGCTTGAATTGAGGCTTGTTGGAGGCCCCAAGAGCCCGCGCGATGCGGTCGGGGCAACTGTCTATCTTCAGGCAGGTGGAATCCGCCAACGGGGAGACGTGCTAAGCGCCGGTAGCTATCTTTCCTCCAACGACATGCGGGTCCACTTCGGACTGGGCGATGCAACCGATGCGGGGACCGCCGAAATCCACTGGCCATCTGGCGCAAAGGAGACAGTGAAGCTGCCGGCGGTGGACCGCATCTATACCCTCACCGAAGGTAATGGAATCACGGACATGCTCTGCGGTGGGAAACCCTGCAATGGAAATGCTATTGGAGGCAAGACTGTGCCGGATGTGGAGCGTCAAACTCAGGTCCCTCCAGAATTTTTCCCATTGCGGCGCCCCAGCAGTCGTGGCGCATCTTGATACTCCCATTTCAGTTGACGATGTAACGAGTCGAGTCGTGGTGCTTGAACTGCACTATCAAGGAGCAAGCTGGGATAGAGCCAATACAGTTCACATCGAACTATGCGACTTTGAGCCAGAGGCGAAGACGTGGAAGGACCCACGGCAAGGTAAGTGGATCGAGTCGCACGCGACGTACGAGAAGCTATAAGCCTCTCAATTAAGGAGCAACCGCCTACACGGAACTTGGCAATTTTCTGCCACGCTCTGGGCTGAGATCGTGTGACTGGCGCACGATAGGTATTTGAGAGTCGGCAGTGTCGAATGAATTCTCCGGTCCGTAAACCCTCACTTGTCGGACCTCAGAATCGGTGAATCATTCACGATAACGCCATATTCTCGCCAGTAATTCCGTCCCCTTCCCGCGTTTGGGTGAGTTTGCGTAGACGCGCCAACTCGGATTGAATGCGATGCCGTGACTACACGGTCTGGCAGGTGTCCAGGACCTCAATGAGGGCAACTGCATCAAGGTGGTTCAGTTGCCCGGGTCGCGGTGTTTACTGATCGCTCTACATGCGATCGACTCCCATCCAAAACTGAGAACTGCACACGGAAAATTAAACTGGTATCTTAGGTGACTCCTGTTGATCGCCGGTTTCGAGAACCCGCAGGCGCCGCTTAATACCGCTCGATATCGAATCGGCAATCTTGTCGGGAAATCCGGTCGGAAGGTCTGCGTTCACACGATCAATCGCCGCCGGTACGTCGTGGCACAACTCCTCGAGAATAGAGGGCAGAACGTCCTTTCCGATGCCAGCGCGAGCGGCCGTCTGAAAGAAATGACGAGGAGCGATTTGTCTCATGGCGTAGTGAGGCTTGGTCCCGAAAGACATCGCCAAACGGAATTGCTTCCAAAGTACCTGTTTCGAATCGACGCTTGGCTGAGCCGAGATGACGTCATACAGCGGCGTCAATTGGAAGCGACCACCTGGCCGGAGAAACACACTGAAGTTTTTTGCGTGACCGTCTGTTGCGCCCATGAGCCAAAAGACAACGTTTGCTTTCAGAAATGAGCGCTGATCGGTGAGCGGATCGTCGCTGCCACGAAGCAGTTGAAGTATCTCTACAATGCCTGGGCCACCATCTGACTGGTATTTTCGGATTGGGGAAATGGAGAGTGCCTGACAGCAATCTTCTTGGGGCAGTCGAAGGAGTCTTCCATCTGCGGTCCACCTTCTGTCAAATCGCTCCACGACCAATACGCTTCTTTTCTCGAAAGTCAGCATTTGCGGTTTTGCCGCTTCAATTCCGAGCTCAGCAATTGTCTTCAAGCAGAAATACTCATTCTCAACGCTGTTTGTAAGGTCGACCCCGTTCGGAAGCTTGCCGATGGACGGCTTAAATATATGACTCGTTGCCGTCGTGCCACGCGGCTTGTACCACCTTCCGTCATGATATAAAAACGCGGTCTTTTCTTGTGCTCCGGCAATCGAAATTCTAAATCTTTCATCTTCCGTAATGCCAAGAGGCGCGGTCGCGAGATTTTCAATGATCGAAGCGATTTCGCCATTGCTGATTGGATCGCTTTGGACCGCACCGGCGGCCCCCGGTTCCACTTCGGGAGGTAGAAATTGGAGGGCGCCGACGCAATCGTGTCCGATCGCGCCCAGAAGGCTATATGCATCCGTCCCTGCTGCGTGCGCGCGCACAGCGATCTGACGGCGCAGATGATCGCTATCGGGCAGCAGATTGTCGAAGACTGCGATTACGGGCGCGCCGCTGTAAGTCTGTTGACGCAGGGGAAGTGAAAGCGATACTGGCAGGACAAATTCCCATTCCAACCATGATGGATCGTACTGGAAGAAGATCGCTCCAGAAATGTCGCGCCGAAGCTGGCCGACCAAGCGGCTGTTGAGGAATACATTAAGAGGCTCGTAACGCGCGCGCGCCATCAGAAGATCGCCTCAATGTCCTTTGCGGAGCCTTTGGTTCGCGGACGGACCACGAGTTCGAGGTCTAGTGCGCCGAGTGCCCTTAGCAGCGTGTCGAGTCGTGCCGCACCAGCGCTTTCGATGTCCGAAACAGTTCTTTGGCGGACGCCGACTTTTGCGGCGAGCTGTTCTTGGGACAAGCCCAGTTTCCGCCGCCTCTCCCGAATAGAGTTTCCGAGTTGAAGCGGAGTTCGAGCAACGGTTTCCATGTCTTTTTCCCCAGAACAAGATCAGGCGCTTTTCCGCCTATTGTCAATTTAGGCGCTTTTCCGCCTAATGTCAATTTAGGCGCTTTCCCGCCTACTTCGGGATGGGGAGCAAAACGGGGCTCCCGAACGGCATCCCTTCAACTTCAGAGATGATTCGTGGGCTGACGTCAACCGAATTTCTCAGGTCCGGAAATCCACCGTTGTCGGACGTCAGAACCTGCATCGGCGCCTGACGCCACCGCCATCTATAGAGATATATGGTTGCTTGCCGAGCCTGCCCGGACTACTGCGCTCCGCCCCAGCTACTTCATTCCCTCACAAAAAGCCTCCCTGATAGTCCGTTTCCAAGCCAAGTGCGGGCACTCTCAACGGCGACACCTTCCCAGTGCGAGCTCAATGTTGTGTCGACCTGCCGGATTATTGGTTACGATCTCAATTCGATCCGGAAGGAACTGAGGATTCTGCTCCAGCCAACACGCAATGTCATACCCGGTCAACTCCCGCCCCCCAACGCCGGAGAAGTCGCCGAGATCATGATCGAGATATAGGAGATCCCAGTGTTGTTCGCTAAGGGCCTCTATGCCTTCCCTGTAGGAGCGTGCAACACGGTCTGCGGGAAGATTGCGCTGGTCATCTATCAGTAGTGTTGCCATTCGGTACTCTCACATTCATTGCAAGGCAGGTCAACTCTGTTTGAAACGTCGATCGTAGATCAGAGAGCTCGGACGGCACAGCGTTAACCCATGGATCAGGGAAAGGTCAGTTCATCCAACTTGAGATACTGCCGCAGGACCGCGTCAACGACGCCAGATCTGATTCGCGGTGAAATAGAAGAGAAATCCAGCATTGTGCGTCTCGCGTCTTTGGCAGGAATGACGACGGGCTTGCCATACCCGCTCTTCCACCTTTCCTGCTGACTCCACGAGAACCGATAAATGAACATCTGCAGTGCGCCTCATCAGCCCCTTCTGCTTGATCGGATCGAGAGGATGTTTGCGGTGCCGTGATAGAGAAGATCCGAAGGAATCTGCGACAGATACTTCAGGTTGACTTTGATGCTATGGCCTTGTCTCGCTCGGATGTTCCGCCCATTATTCGGATTCGAATTGCTCCTCGTCGTTCTCGGCCACAATCAATTCGAGTTCTTCCCCGTGACATCCGGTGTCCGTGTGCAGCGCAACCTTTGAAAGATCTGCTGCTCGCTTTGAGTGAGCTGTTCGAGATGAGCGATCAGCGCTCTGGTACTTGGAAGGTTCCTGACAATTTGATTTCGAACCGGGCCGCGTACCACAACGCAAACAATCCCACGGCTCGCCAGTACCCGAAGAGCTCGACCCCGAAGAGTGATCGAATCACCTCAGCGGAGAACAACTTGGTCACGAGCCAGGCGACTGGGAGAGACATGACGAGCGCCGTCATCACCGGGGCGGCCCCCAACATCAAGATCACGGGCACGGCCGGCCAGCCTCTCAGAGTCCAACTTTCATGTTTCATTCAGGGCCTACTTTCATGGTTGACATTTGATAGTCCGGGCGTTTTGCGAATCGTTAGGAGTTCCGTGCCGGAATGGATCGACAAACCTATGCGTGCGATTTGATGGGCAACAGAGAGATTCGAACTCTCAACCCGGCCATGCTGCGGCGGGGTGATTCCTGTGCGCGAGTTTTACGTCGCGTTTCAACATGCGGCCCAAAGCTCACAGGCCGTGCTTGCAATCGCTTTCGCGACCGTGGTCTCGTACATTACCCCACCTCGGTTCATCCGTTTCGGATGTTCAGCTGGCCATTCCGGGCGATTTAATTGGCTAGTCTGAGTGTCCCCTGCCCCACCCTCACTCCTGTAGCTCAGCACGCGGTAATAACAATGAACGCTGATTTATACCCCTGTCTCCGTTCTGAGCATGCACTGTGAAATGGGTTTCAACCCGTTCCCCCGGCTCTTCAAGACGTAGCGTTATCGGCACTCTGGCTTTGTTTGTGCTCGCTGCTAACAAGAGTTACCAACAGCTCAGATCAATTCCGTTCTCCAATTGAGTTCCTGAATCCGCAGATCCAGTTCACGATAGCGCTTGGCGAGCTGATCCGCATCGGCCCGCAGTCTTCCGACCGGTACGGTCATTACATAGCGCACCTCCGACTTCGAATATCTGTCCCAGCGCGGGCTTGCCGAACCTGCAACATCAGATAGGAAGTCCCGTCGCTTGGCTAAGACATCACGCTCAGCGATGACATCGGAAATCGTGTGTTCTTTGTCGAACGCCGCCCCTACATTGGTGCGGTTTATAGTGCTGATGAGCTCCAGCAGCCGGCCATGAATGCGTTCCGCCTCTGCCAGCAACTCGCCCGGGGCTTCAGCGGGCATTGCTCCTCGAAGCACAGGTGCGTTGTAGTTCGCTGTTGGCGCTGCGCCTCGAGAAAGGAGAAAAGAGGCGAAGAACACGACCAAGCGGCTGCCGAACTATCAGTCGCTTCTGCTGACGCTTTTTACCATTTTTTACTATTTTCGACCCTTTTTCGTGTTGTCTGCGACTGGAAGCCGCTGGCAACTGCTGGAATGAAAAGCAGAAGTAACCCGAAACAATTCAATATATTACGGAGCTAAGTGATTCTGATTAAGAGAGATGCCAAACTGGCTGGTGCCGAGTCCCCACTTCGATCCGATCAGCCTTCGGTGGGTCATCTCAAAGGCATATTTGTGCTTGTCACTATAGTTTGGCGGTGCTTCCAATGAGATCTCTATCTCAATCCAGGGGAGCCGGGGTTCCATTTCGGCGCAAGTTGAACCGCCTGGCGGATGGCTTCAAGAAGGCTACGTTCATCAGCTTTCCCGGTTCCTGCAATATCAAACGCAGTTCCGTGATCGACCGATGTTCTAACTACTGGCAGGCCGATGGTGATGTTGACGCCTGACTCTAGTCCGAGCACCTTTACCGGCCCATGGCCTTGATCGTGGTACATCGCTATGACCAGGTCGAAGTCGCCGCGTTGAGCGCGATAAAAGAGGGTATCGGCCGGCAGCGGACCCTCCACGTTCCAGCCGCGGCGGCGACACGCCTCGATTGCCGGTACGATCTTTTCTTCCTCTTCGCCGTGTCCGAAGAGGCCATTCTCTCCCGCGTGCGGATTGATGCCGCATACCCCAATGTGCGGATTCGCAATGCCGGACTTTTCGAGCGTGTTCTGGCCGCGCGCGATGGTGCGTTCTACAAGGCCGGGCTCTATGCGTGCGATTGCGTCGATCAGCCCGATGTGCGTCGTCACGTGCAGGACCTTCATTTTCGGAGTGGTGAGCATCATCGACACCTCAGGTGTTCCTGTGAGGTATGCAAGAGCCTCCGTGTGGCCAGGAAATTTGTGCCCGGCAGATTGCAGGGCTTCCTTATTCAGCGGCGCTGTGCAGATCGCGGCGACTCGCCCGCCCATCGCCAAATGCGCCGCCAACTCGAGATATCGATAGGCCGCTTCGCCGGCTTCGCGCGAGAGTTTGCCCCAGGGAAGGTTCGCCGGTACCAGCTTAAGGTCGACACAGTTGACCGTGTTTGAGGTGAAGTTCGCCTCTTCCAGTTGAGGTTCAGGGACACTGCAGATTTCCAGTTGGGTGCCAACGATGTTTCCCGCGGTGCGCAATCGCTCTGCATCGCCGATTACAAGTGGGCGGCACACTTCGTGGACCCCAGGGTGAGACAGGCTTTTCATGATGATTTCGGGACCAACCCCGGCGGGATCGCCCATCGTGATTGCAATGATTGGTTTTTTCATATCAGCTCTTGTAACCCGTCAACGGGCTCTTTGTCTCCAAGCTTGCCGGCGCACGTTCGAGTTGCCGCAAGAAGTCGCGGCAGCGAACTAGCGCATGCGGCGAGCCAAATGCGCCTGCCTTTGTAATTACCGGCAGCGGACGAACCCAGGAGTCGGCAACTGAAAATGGCAACCCCGGTTCAACCTCGCCGAGCAGACGCAATCGATGAATCCCCAGAGCATCCAGGAATGCTCTCGCCGTCTCTCCGCCGGTGGCAACAAGTGCGCCGAGGTGCTGCGCCAACTTTGAAACCTGTTCGGAGAGTGTCTGCGAGAGCAACTGCCAATCGGAGTTCGAGCAATTCGCGCCGCCGTTCAACACGAGAAGCACATCGCGGCTTGACTGAAGGTCCTGAATGATCTGCCTGCAAATGCTTGTCGACTCGTGGAGGTCTGTGGCCGATACTCGGATAGTTGCTATATCCGGAATTGCTTCGAGCAGCCGCGCCTGCTGTCGCGAAACCGACGCTGCAGTGCCAACCACGAACAGCGTAGGGCCCGCAGCGAGGTTCCATCCAGGAGTGTCGGGGTTATGCGCGATACCGATTAGCTGCGGAACCTGACAGGCGAGGCCGGCCGATCCCACCAACGCGGTGATTGTAGGCACACTCAGAGAAGCCTCCGCGATTGCATGAAGATCGCTATCGGTCTCCGCGTCGCACACCACCACGTCGTGGTGTTTCGCGAATTGCGAAATGGATCGCCGCAGGCCGTTCACATCGGAACGAACGATCTCTGTGCCGATGAGCTTGCTGGACAGGTTCGCATCGGCGAGAAGCTGGAGTATATCTGATGGGGCGGTGCGAGCCTCCGTTTGCCAGATGTCCGTTTTCTCGAGAGGCACTCCATGCACCAGGATACGACCGCCTATCGTTGTCCGGCCCTGCGATGGTAGTGCCGGAGCCATGAGGATCGACAGATTTGCATTCATAGAATTGCTGGAGCGGCGAGCGTTCAACAGAGCAGCGATTTCAGTCGCAACGTTGCCCCGCAGCGTTGAATCGATCTTCTTGAAGATGACGTATTCGTGAACGGCGACATTGTGGGAGTCGCTCTCACGGACCAGCCGGGTAGTCAGTTCCGACGCTTTTTCAGCGGAAAGACAACGGCTATTTGCATCGATCGAGAGGATGTCCGTATCTGGCCAAGCCGCTTCGTATTCCTGATCCTCTGATGAATACAAAAGGACCACGGCCCTGCATCCGAGCGCCGCAGATGAAGCTGCGCAGTCAGCTGCACCGGTCAGGTCGTCCGCGATCACAACCATCCTGGCCACGGTTCCACTCCAGACTCATTCACTTTGAGGATATCCGCGAATGCCACCAGGCAGTGAGGAATGGAGCTGCAATCGCAGTGACAATTACGCTGCAAGCCACAAGGATTGTGGCGGGAGCCGCTGCAGCAGCGTACTTCGGGTTCGCTGCTGCCACCAGGGCAGGGACAGCCGCCGCATTTCCGGCGGTTGTTGAGGCGGCTATACCCGCAGTCCCTTTGCCGCCGCTCAGTCGGTCCGCAATCGCGAGGAAGAAAGCGGAGAGGATCAGCACGGTGATTCCCAGCGCAAGTCCGGAGAGGCCCGCCTTCCAGACGAGTTTGAGATTGAGAGTGGCTCCCAGTGCAAATGCGAAGAACGGAATCAGCACCGGAGCTGCCTTGCCGAGGAATTCGCGAAGATCGGGATCGAGGTTGCCGAGGAGCATGCCGATCGCCAGCGGCAGAATTGCGCCAACCAGGGCTTGCCACGGAAACGCCGACAAGCCAGCTACACCAAGAGTGACCATCGTCAGGAATGGACCAGATTCGAGCGACATAACTGAATAGGCGGCCGCATCCTCCGCGCGACCGAACTGGTTCATCAGGGCCATGTACAAGCCGCCGTTCGTGTCATTGATGGCTGCGACTACGGCGAGGGTTGAGAAGCCGGAGAACCATCCGGCCGCTACCGGCTCTATTCCGATCAAATGCCCGACGAGAACTCCCGCGGCAATACCGAGCAAGACCTTTGTCCCGAGCAGGACTCCACCTTTTTTAAGTACGCCCGGAAGAGAGCGAACAGAAACTGTCGCGCCAATGCAGACGTAGAAGACCGCAAGTATCGGCAACGAGCCGGTGAAAAGAGCGCCGGTAAAGGAACCGAACATGCCTGGCGCCTTTGATGCAAAGGTGGCCAGGAGAGCGCCTGCTGCAAGGGGCAGCGTCATCATGCCGCCAGGCACACGATCTACGAAGCGCTTGATCGGTATGGACATTAGCGCCTGTCTGGCTTCAGTAGTGTGAGTCGGATGCAATGCAGGGCTGAGTGTAGCACGGTCATTGAGATGCGCTGACGGATCGGCGAACCTTGGCAAAAGTGTACGGGCCTTCGGGCACCAGAAGGACTCTTGCGCTTCGGGAGAGATTGGCAGTCGCAGCCGTGACTGCCTCGTCCAGGGTGGGGAAGTATCGATTTGCCATGATGCCGAGATCTTCCGCCCGAACGCCGAGTGTGTAAAAGAAGAGTTCGCTTCGAAGTGCCGCCAGCGCCAGCTTCTCAACCTGCCACTGATCGATCTGCACGGGCGGACGGGCAATCTCGTCGAGGTATGTCTCGAAAGACGAAATCTCTTTCAGACTCGTCGCAAATTCCGTAGAGCCCACTCCCTCAGCGCACTCCGCGACGACGAGGATCCTTCCGCCTTGTTTGATGAGGTGCTGTGCGGCCGTCACCGCCTTGACGCTCTGATAGTAGGTGAGGTCGAGAGGGAAACCGGCTGAACTCGTAATCACCAGGTCAGACGGTTCTTCGAGATACGCAAGACAGGAATCCTGAACGAAACGAACACCCGCCTCATGGGCAGCCACAGGATCGCCTGCAAATACTCCGGATATCTGCCTGTCGCGCGTCAACGTCACATCAAGAATGAAATTGTGACGCGCAATTCGAGCGATCTCCAGCAACTCCTTGTGCAGGGGATTGCTGTCGATGGAGCCTTCAGTGGCCAGGGGCTCACGCATGAATAGGGGAGAGTGAATGGTCTTGATCGTCGCTTCCGCTGCGACTCCAGGAACGACCAGCTTGCGTCCTCCCGAATAGCCGGCCATCAGATGCGGCTCGATGAAGCCGAGCGTGATCCGGAGATCGGCATCCACGAAGTCGTTGTGAATATGAATAGGCGTTCCGCGGTTTGTAGTTCCGAGATAGCGATGCTGCCCAATGGCTCGTGCATCATTGCTGATAATGCGGTAGGATCTGGCAATTTCGGGGCCGACAATCTGATCCACTTCGGTCGGCGTGGCGGCTCGATGCAAGCCCGTTGCGATCAGAATTGTCACTCCGTCCCTGCTGATTCCCGCTCCGCGAAGCCGATCGAGCAGAGGCGGCAACGTTATGGAATTCGGCGCAGGACGCGTTATGTCGCACACCACGATGACGACTCGCTTCTTGCATTTGGCAAGGTCGCCAAGTGGCGGAGACGCCAGCGGATTGTCGAGAGCCTGTTGCAGCGAGCCGTTCGCATCGGCGAGCGGCTTCACGTATCGGCTCTCAAGGACAGCGCAATTGCTGGTGTCCGGGACTTCCACCCCGATGCCGCTTTTGCCGAATGCAAATGTCGTCTTCATTCTGGTCGGGTCCCCAGTGCAGAGCTATGATAAACGCCCGGTCCAGTTCCGCGGCGCTTTTACTCAGCGCGAATCTCCACAAGCGCGACCATGAATGGTTCTAAATCGACAGAGAATTCCTTGGCGTACGAAAGTGTCCGACTTTTTGGCGCGATTGCATCCGGATGTTCCAGTGAGGCGAAGTCCCTGAGATGCGCGCTAATAGTGTGCAGCGTAGCCACAGCTTTTGCTGGAAGTCCGGCGCCCTGCAGCCTGACCAGCAATGCATTTCGCTGGGCCGAGTAGTTGACAGCCTTGATGACAATTCGGCGTCCATCACTGCTCATTGTGGCGATCGCTTCGGTCGAGCCGGGTGCCCATTGCTCCGGTATAAGAGTCGAAATCTTCTCAAACAAGTGGCCGCGGTCAGGGACATCTCGAATTGCGCCTGTTGCGGAAGCAAGAAACCGCTCTGCATAGTGCTCACGGAACAACTTCTCCACCACATACCCCGCACCCGGGAACCAGGAAACGTGATCGTGATAGATAAAGGAAGTCCACTTCGGATCGTCTGTGGTATTTCGCATCAGCAACGCCGGGCAGCTCATCGTAAGGCCCGGGCTGAGCTCTTCAAAGAGCATGAGGCTTCCCGCTGCATGAAGGCCCGCACGCCAGTCGTAGGTGTGCTGCAGGCTCCATTCGAGGACGCCAATCTCAATATGCGGATGCTTTGAAGCGCGTATGTAATCTCGCAGCTTTGTAAGATAGTCGCGAATGCGCGTCAATCCAGTTTCAAAGTTATTGGGTTCGTACTCGTAGTTATGACAACCAAGAATGTCGAAGTTCTTTCCAGCTAGATCGATGACCGTCTCGCTCCAGTCCATGTCGCTGGACCGCTTCTGGCCGCACGCCACGATACGTGCTTTCGGAGCAACCTCGCGCAAGCGTCTCCCGTATACGTTGACAATCTCCGCATAAGTCTCCGGAGTGAATCCGTTGTTCATTGGCTCGTTATCGATCTGGAATAATGTGACGCCGTATGGTTCCGGATGGCCGTTGGCCGCGCGTTTTCGTCCCCACTCCGTGGATGGCGGGTCATTGAGATAGCGTACCCAGTTCATGGCATATTCAACCTGATCCGGTTTTGTGCCGGGCGCCGCCAATACGATCAATGGTTCTGCGCCAACTCTTTTGCAGAGGCCGAGAAACTCATCTGTCCCGAAGCCGAAGTAGTCTGAGTAGCCTCCCCAAAAGAGATTGGGATGATAGCCGCGAGCGGCATAGGCGCCGATGCCTTCCAGCCATTTATATGTCGAAGCAAACGATCCGCCGGGCCACCGGATGAACGAAGGACGAAGATCACTGAGAGCCTGCAACAGATCTGGCCGCAGCTTGCCATCCCGACGAGCATCCGAACGCATCATCGAAACGAAATCCAGAAGGATCGCGCCCTTCCCGGTTGCCACGATGTCGATAGACGCCTGCGTGTCCCGTACATGGCCGGTAAATGCGAACGAAACTTCCTGCCAATCTGAACCCTTCACTACTAGTGGAAGACTTGCGATTGATTCGCCCCAGGCAGTCTTGACTCCAAGCGTCAACTTCGGCGACCCATCCTCGCGTTTCAGCCAAAGTGATCCATCGTACTTCACACCCGCGTCCAGAAAGAGACGGCGCTGCCGGATTCCCGCGCTTCCCCCATCGACGCGCAGGCGCACGCTCTTCGTGCCATTCTGGAAGTCGACGTTAGCAATACCAGCCTCGCCGCGGTCCGCGAAGGATTCCCAATACGTCTTGGAGTCTTCGCCCTCAAAACCTGCGCCGCGAATCTGCTCTGCAAAAAGCCCGTCTTCCACGGAATGGTTGATGTGCTCGAGAAACTGTCCATAGATCCGCTGATCGATCGAGGTTGTAACCCGGTCCGTGTCCACCAGCAGAGGCATGACTCCCGGCTCGCGCTCAGACTCAATGGCGCTGTAAGCAAACGCGCTCGAGACACCACATAAATGAAGGCCAGCGCCAGCTACCATCGATTCCTTGAGGAAGTTTCGTCTATTCATGGGCAGGATTATCCGGAGCAGATCAGCATACTCGTACCGCTTAGGCCGAGAACGAGGGTCTCCAACACCGTTTCGATATCGGCTGCTATTCTAGCCGACGATGCGAAGGAGCCGCGAAAACAATACGGCTGCAGCATCGGCTTAGATAGATTTTCAATCCAAATTCATTTCGGAGTCTTCTGCAAATGAAGCCTGATGCGGTTCGCGAGATGCCTCGCAGAAACTTTCTTAAACTCGCCGGTGCGGCAGGGGTGTGCGGGTTGTCTCAGACTGGTTTCGCGGCGCCTCAAAAGCGAATCTGTCTCTTTGTCGATCCGGAAAATTCAGCAGCAGCGAGCGTGCCGGCGATGAGAGCCATCGCTCGACTAGGTGAGGCTCTCGGCGCGAAAGGCGTGAAGCATGAAATCGTTCGATCTGTAGATCCTGCGGAAGGCGCAGGCTTTTGCGTCGTTGTAGCCAATGGAGATTCGCTTCTTGCTCGAGGGTTCCCGCGCACAGCAATGAGTCCCGCTCCCGAGGGTCTAAGAATGACGGGCGGAAAAGTCGGCGGCGTACCAGCGGTTCTCGTTTCCGCCAGCGATCCAAGAGGCTTTGTCTACGCGCTCCTGGAATTGGCTGAACGGGTCCTGTATGGCGACGATCCATTCGAGTCGTTGCAGTTGGCGAACCCCATTGAAGAAAAGCCGGCAAACGAAGTCCGCAGCGTGAGCCGCTATTTCTGCAGTGAATTAGAGGATAAGCCATGGTACTACGACCGCGAGTTTTGGAGCGCATACCTCGATCACCTGGTTACGAGCCGCTTCAATCGGTTCACGTTCGCCTTCGGGTTGGAGTATGACTTTCCGCGCGGGGTGACAGACGACTACTTTCATTTCGTCTATCCGTATCTTGTCGAGGTGCCTGGCTATCCTCAAGTCCGCGTAATGCAGCTTGCGGCCGCGGGCGGGGCCACGCTGGCAACTCCGACGCCGCTGAGCACCGCAGAACGCGAGAAGAACTTCGAGACCTTACGTTTTGTGGCGGCCGAAACAGCTGCAAGGGGGCTGCAATTTCAGCTGGGCATCTGGACGCACGCATACCAGTGGACCAACAGTCCGAAGGCCTATCACCGCATCGAAGGCTTAACCCCTGACAATCATGGGCGCTACTGCCGCGATGCCCTCGCTGTAATTCTGCGGGAGTGCCCCCAGATACGGGGGCTTACGATGCGCGTGCACGGCGAAAGCGGGATCCCAGAAGGAAGCTACGACTTCTGGCAGACCGTTTTTGAGGCAATAACCGGGGCGGGCCGCACGATCGAGATCGATATGCACGCCAAAGGCGTGGATGAAAAAATGATCGACATTGCAGTGGCTACAGGGATGCCGGTCAAATTGGGAGCAAAATACTCTGCCGAGCACCAGAGCCTCGGATATCAGCAGGCTGACATTCGTTCTCTGGAGATTCCTCACGGAACGCTCTCAAAGTCAAATGAAGCGCTGTTCCGCTTCAGCAGCGGCTCCCGGAGCTTCACCCGCTACGGCTATGCGGATTTCCTCCGCGAGGGTGCGCGTTACAAGCTGTGGTTTCGCCTGTGGCCGGGAACGCAGCGGCATCTGCTTTCAGTCGATCCCGAGATGGCTGCGGCATACGGCCGAACGGCCAGCTTCTGCGGAGCTGCTGGTCTCGAACTGATGGAGCCTTTGACTTTCAAAGGGCGAGAGGGCTCCGGCCAGCCGGGGGACGGTGCGCTTACTCCGATACGTCGCTAAATCCGAGGCAAGATTGGCAAAAGTATGATCTCTATTACCGCGTATGGGGCCGCAAACTGTACAACCCCGACGCAGACCCGGAGACGTGGCGTCGGGCCATGCGCAAGAATTTTGGCGCCGGAACCGAGGCGACAGAGACCTCGCTCGCGCACGCATCCCGGATTCTTCCGCTGCTTACCTCGGCTCATCTGCCTTCGGCGAGCAACCATGATCTCTGGTACGAACTACCAACGAATATGCCCGTCGTGGAGGGCAGCGAACCCTCTCCTTACGGAGATACTCCGATTCCGAAGATATTCGGAACCGTCAGTCCGCTCGATCCACAGATGTTCTCCACCGTAGCCGAGTATGCGAAGTCGTTGATTCATCGCGAGCCGAGCGCGAAGTATTCACCCATCGACGTGGCGAGGTGGGTGGAGCAGTGCGTCGACAGTGCGAAGCATTGGTTGAATGCAGCAGCGGGTACGGTAAGGGCTCGTGGCGGAGGTGCATTCCGGCGGATTGAGGAGGATGTGCTTATCCAGATCGGGTTGGGGAGCTTCTTCGCGCATAAACTACGCAGCGCGGTGCTCTACGATGTCTTCCAGCAGTCGGGCGACACGAGTGCAGGCGACGCAGCACTCGAGCATTATCAAGAGGCGAGAGAAGCGTGGGCAATGATGGCGGAACGTGCGAAGAATGTGTATCGCGCAAATGTGTCATATGGCAGCATCCCCAAGCGGAGCGGCCACTGGCTCGACAGGCTGCCCGGAATTGATTGCGATCTGGCGGCAATGAAGACGAGTATTCATTGGAACAAAGCTGTGCCAATCTCGCGCCGAGCGGCTATAGAAGAAGTGAGTACCATTGCTGGGATAATGCCAGTAGCCGTTCCGGTGAAGTGCAGTCACACTCCGCAAGACAAATTCACATCGGGAGATGCGCTCGAAGTGAAGCTTTTCATTTCGGGCAAGTCGAGCGGAGAAGGCATCAAGTCGGTGCGTTCTGTTCGCCTTCGTTATCGCCACGTAAACCAGGCAGAGCGTTGGAATGTGCTTGACTTGAATGGTGAAGACGGCACATATGCCGCCACGATCCCGCCGGAGTACACCAGAAGCGACTTTGGGCTCCAGTACTGCTTCGAGCTTGCAGGCGCCGGGGGAGTCAAGTGGATGTATCCGGGTTTCGATAAAGTGCTTTCAAACCAGCCCTACTTCGCTATTGTGCAAAAGAAACGCCTGGCACAATCGGCATTTTGACGTTTCAAAATTGCGTAATCTGGCGACCGATCGCGGATATTGGGATTTGCTGCGCTATCAATCAATTCGGTTACGAGTCCAAGCTCGCCGTGCATTACCGCATAAAAGAGCGGCGACCTCTTAGATTCATCGAGTCCATTCACATCGCCTTCTGCAATCGCACGCCGTGCCGCACGGACATCTTCTGCTCTCATCAGAGTCCGGATTGCGCTCTCGCTATTCTTGGTCATGCCGATGACTCCCTATGAATTCCGCGCCATGCATGCAAGATAGATCAACATGCCGGAATACACCATTAGCATACGTCGCAGACAGATGCGCGTTCCGGTCTAAGTGGTGATCCAACCGGACATAACCAAAAATGGTGCATTTTCCCATTGGCGGTAACACTCCCGCGAACCGATAGTTGGCTCAATCTGGCTATTTCTCTGGCTTCAGGCAGCAGCGGTTTTGTCTTTCTTTTGAAACAAGCACCCTATTCAACAAATGCAGAGCGGCATCGGCCTCACGGTCAAACTCTGCGATCTCCCGTCTGTTCCCACGCTCACTGAATGACACCGTCCATCTTCCAGCAGAGATGTCCAGCACGTATTGATCTGCAAAATCAATCCCGTTCAGCGAATACTCCCGAGGATCAACGCCCGCAATATCCAACTGTTGCTTCGCATCAGCTCTGGTGAAATTCCCGTGCCTCTTCGTGAGGTCGCGGTTATAGAGGACCTTTCTCAGAAAGTTCTCGCTTGCTGCCGACTCGTTATCGAAGAACTACCGGTTGGAAAACAAATCCTGAATTTTTCCTGAAAATCTCCCTTTGCAATGTATTGAAAGATTGAATAGATACGGTACTATAGGTGTCGCATCCCCTGAGGAGGCATAACGCATGCGGGCGGCATTCGGGCCGTTCTCTTTTGATCTGTGCGCCTTGGAACTGAGCAGGAACGGAATACGGCTGCGGCTCGAAGAGAAGCCCGCGAGATTCCTGGCCTGCCTCATTGAACGAAGAGGCGGCATTGTCACCCGGGAAGAGCTGCGGAGACGCCTCTGGCCCGAGCAGGTGAACGTCGACTTTGATCACGGACTAAATAAGGCTGCGAACAAGCTGCGGGCCGTCTTAGGAGATAGTTCCGTGACCCTGACATATCTTGAGACTCTCAGCAAGCGAGGCTACCGTTTCATCGGGTGTGTTGAGCTTGAACCTACTGGTCAGATACTGCCAGAAGCATCTTCGGCGCCTGAGCTAGATGAGCCGGCCAAGGCCACGAACGCACTCGAGTCACCCAGGGCACGGGCAACCAACCCCGCTGATGAATCGGAAGTAGTTGCCACTCGACGCACGGCCCCGCTGCCCGTACATCCGTCGGTGCTGGCGCGTTGGAGCGCTCCAGCCTTATCTCTGAAAACCGCAGTGTTTCTTGGCATATCTGCTGCGCTCCTATCCGCTCTGATCATCGCCACGCGAGATTTTCCGCCCAAAGAGGCTCCAGAAACCAGTAATAAGAATTTGCTGCCGCAAAGTGCCGAGGCGGCGCTTCTCTTTTCGAACGGCATGACACTGCTCCAAGAGTCAAACTCGGTAGACGCACGTGTGCTGTTCGATCGAGCGATCGCGATAGAGCCAGAACACGCGCTCTCCCACGCCGGCCTAAGCCGCGCGTTTCTTCAGCTGGGCTTCAGCGCCGACGCAGAAAGAGAGGCGGAGAGAGCAGTTGCGCTCGCCAAGACTCTGCCCAGCGAACAAAGGCTTCTCTTAGAGGCGCAACTCAGCGAAACACGCTTCGAGTGGGACAAGGCGATCGAAATATATCGAAGCCTGTTCTTGCTTTCTCCCCGGAGTGTGCGGTACGGGCTGCGACTTGCATACACAGAGATCCTTGCAGGCAAATCGATTATGGCGATAGCCACGCTCAAGCAACTACGCCAGCTCAAGCTGAAGCCAGATTCAGATCTACAGGTTGATCTCGCCGAGACTGAGGCAGTTTCGGCAATTTCAGATTTCAGACGTCAAAGGGAGGTGTCTGCACAGATGGCGGAGAAAGCCCGGGGCCTCGGCAATAACAACGAGTTGGCGTGGGCCCTCCTGAATGAGGGTGAGGCGCAGCGTGCGCTGGGGAATCTTAGCGAGGCGTTAGCGCTTTGGGAAGAAGCGGCCGGGAGCTTCGCGGCGATAGGGGACCGAGGGGCCATCATTCGAATTCGAATCGACGAAGGCAGAACCTTCTGGCAGAAGGGCGATCTGGCACGAGCCGAGGAAGCTTACGACGAGGCTTTGGCTAGCAGTAAAGAGATTGGCTACAAGACAGGTGAGGGCCGCGCATTAACGGGTCTAGGACAGATCAGGATGTTTCAACTCGGAGGAGAATCAGGCAGGAAGCTCTGCGAGGACGCGCTATCTATATTCAGAGAAATCGGGAACCGGCAGGAGGAGGCGTACACGCTCAGCCTCATTGCTGATACAGTCGCGACTCATCACTCCGAGGCAAAAGAGCTTTATGAGCGATCCCTCGAACTTAGCCGCGAGGTAAACGATCGCAGCCGCGTAGCCGGCCGTCTGATGGATCTAGGCATTATGGAAACCGTACAGGGTGATTTGGCAGCCGCTGAACGAAACCTTCAGGAGTCTTTACGAATTTATCGCGAAATAGGAGAAAGAAATCGAGAAGCGCTGCAGCTTACAAACCTTGCCATCGTTTATAAGTGGCAGGGCAGACTGGAAGAAGCAGAGAGTCTAGTGCAAAAAGCGGTTGCCATTTTGGACGAGATCGGGGAGACAAACGTTCGGGGTCAAGCAAGGCAGAACCTTGCCCTCATTCAAATGGAAGCGGGGAAGCTCAACGATGCCGAGAAGAGTATCCGTTTGGCGATCGTAGATCACCACCAAGGTAACGATCCTGGCAGCGTATCTCTTTCCAAATCTGTCTTGGCACAAGTCCTCGCAATTGAGGGAAAGTTGGCGGAAGCTCAGCAGACGCTTGAAGAGGCGAATGAAATCGTGCATTGGAGTCGGCCTATCGGAGAGAACCTTGCATTCGATGCGCTTACCCGTGCCCGATTGAATGCAGGCAAAGGCAGGTTCATGGACGCGAAGCGCGAAGCGCGCCGGGCATCTTCCTTGGCGTTGAGCATGGATGAGGGAAGCATGTACATGAAGGCGTTGTTGGTCTCGGGCGAGATCGAATTGCAGAGCGGTAATCAGGCCACCGGACAGCAACAACTTGAACGACTCGCTCGAGAGGCTTCGGGAAAAGGATTTGGTCTAATCGCCGTCCAGGCAAGGAAGGCGCTGACAATAGAGCATGCTCAATTGGGTTGGAGTGCTTTGCCGCACGAGACTGCAGGTGTTAACCTGTTTGCGTTTGGCCGGAAACCGTGACCGACCCGCGTCCCGACCCTGCGCGAGTAAGCGCGCTGAGTGCGACAACGTTCCTCGCGGGGTCTATCCTCCGGGACGATCGTTGTCCTCGCGCAGAGCTGTGAGCCTGTCCAAACCTTTCCGGGCGAGGGTCAAATGGTTCCCAGGTTTAGTTAGTACTCAGTCCGGCTTCACCACTCGAGCCTTGTTTCGCTCTGGGATGATTATGTCGGCGTCCCCACCTACGGCCAGTAACGCGTTAGCGCAAGATATCCCCCGCTGTTGTCCCAGACAATGAACGGAACAATCTCGCCATTAGGCTCAGCAACGGAACCCATACCCCAGGCGGCACCCGAACCGAATTGGCGAGCGACGACGCCTCCGTTGAACGTGGAATCGAGAGTTCCATCGATGTTGTAACGTGCAACCACTGCGTAAGCATAGGATGGCGTACCAGGAGTTTGCCCGTATCCGGTTATGACGAGTTGAGGAGTCCCTGATGAGTTCGTGGTGGCTATCAGCGAAGATCCCCACCCGGGATAGCTGGATCCGCCAAATACGTTCAGGAAAGTGCTTCCTGTGCGTGCAGTTCCTGAAACGTCTCCAAACGACTTGGTATCGAGAGCACCTGCTGAAGTATATTTTGTGAGATTCAAGTACGGGCCACTCGACGTTCCCGCGTTGGAATATCCCAGCATGAAGATATTTCCCGATCCGTCTACATAGATACTGCGTGCATAGCCGGTTCCACCGCATGTTGGACCAACCACCTGACCACCAGTACCAAAGCTCGAATCGAGCGCACCGGAAAGCGTAAAGCGGCCGAGCCAGTTACCACCTCCAGCAACGATATAGCTGGTAGTACCAAGGGTCTGGATTGCGACTGCCTTTAGCGCTTGGCCACCGGTGCCGGAAGTGAAAGAGACAAATCCGCCAGACCCGAATGTCGAATCCAGCGCGCCGCTCGAAGTTAAGCGGAGAACGAGAGACGAGCCAGACGAGCCCTTTCGTCCCCACTGCGCCCCTACGGCAATGACCTTCCCGTCAGGCTGAATAGCCAGTGCCTGGCCCTCAGCCGATCCAGATAAACTTCCTGCGGATATGAACACGCCGTTGGAACCGAACGAAGTGTCTACCGCTCCATCGGGCAATAACCGCATTACGAATATGTCAGAACCTGAAGATCCTCCTATCAGAATGTTGCGGTTGGCGTCGATCAATCCGTCGTAAACGCTCGCTGCTACCGGATAGTTGCCCACGCCGTTGGTGCCGAAAGTCGAATCCAGCGTGCCATCCAGGTTGAGCCGCATCACGGTGGCCGACGAACCGGTCTGATTGAAGACGATGATCTTTGGCGATCCGCCGGCTGGCGACGCAGGCGGAGGCTGAAGGCGGACTGCTCCCTGAACGCCCAAGGCGGTGTCAGAGAATGCGACTTCGCCGGCACTCCCAAAGTAGGAATCAATGCAGCCGGACTCTGCCATCGAACTGAAACAGCTGTCGACCATCGGATTCCGGGGGGCAGGCGCCACGCAGGATCCTCCCTTTCGCGAACTCGCGAACAATGACCCGCACAACAGGACATCGAGTGTCAGAACGACGATGGTTTGATACCAGCCAGTGGTGAGCCTCATTCTCTTTTCTCCATGAACTTGTTTTCAATATCCGCTCCGGGGATGTTTATGCAATCAAAGCACGGCAGGCAAATCCTGAATTCCTCCCGAAAATCTCCCGCGGTAATTTGTTGAAAAGGCACAGTGGTAGCGGTAGTATGCCCTGACTCGTCCCCGTCTCTGGTCATGGGTTTCGTTCGCGGCTACACTGTGCGTAATCGTCGCTCTTGTTCCTGTGGCGACGGCTCGTTGGCACTCTCGCCCGGCGGCTCGAAAGTGGCCTTCGGTGCCGTGGCTGAAGCCGCTCGACATTGTCGTCATGCTCAAGCTGTCGCTAGAGAATAGCGAACGACCTCCATACCTGCGTCTGGCGAACGAACTCCACCTCTACCCGTCGGAGGTTTACGCCTCAGTGAAGCGGGCGCGAGCGTCACACTTGGTTCAAGGTCCGGAACTCGGAGACCGCCTGAATCGCTCCTCACTGCTTGAATTCCTGAATCACGGCGTACGGTATGTTTTTCCTGCTGAGATCGGCGCCCCAACCCGAGGTGTTCCGACGAGCTATGCCGCTTCTCCGCTTTCGAAAACGATCGCTGTTGCCGGCGATTTGCCGCCTGTTTGGCCGTACGCGGATGGAAAGGTTCGGGGCTACAGCTTTGCGCCTCTGCACAAGAATGTCCCGCAAGCAGCACTCGCAGATGAGCGGCTCTATGAATTGTTGGCCTTGGTGGATGCTCTCCGGGGTGGGCGTGCGCGGGAACGCCAAATAGCTGGCGAAGAGCTCACACAGCGAATAGGTGCCTCGGTGTAAGGGGATCGCCCTGTTCAGTTTATAATAGATATTGTATAGAACCATCAGATGTACTACGCTTGACGGGATGGCACTCAAAGAGGGAACCCCGCCGGATGCCGAGCTTCATTTTGAAGGAGACTCGCTGGAGGTGTTGTCGAGTTTTCCTGATGACGTCAAGCGGTCACTCGGATTCTCGCTACGGCAGCTTCAGATTGGCAGAGAACCGACATCCCAGACCCGCAGCATGAGTTAGGCGTCTACGAGTTGAAAGAAGCCGACGAACGAGCCTGGTACAGAGTCGTTTACCTATCGAAGATCGAGAACCGGATCTACGTGCTGCACTCCTTTGAGAAGGAAAGCCGGAAAACAGACCGGCGCGATATTGAGATTGCGAGGCAGCGCCTCAAGTTCGTCAGGCAGCGATTACAGGAGCAGAAGAGTAATGAAAAACGCAGCGGAAAATAGGCCCACCCACATCGTGACGGGAAACGTGTTCGATGCCCTGGGGTTTTCTGCGTCCGAAGCAAGCGCGCTGAAAATCAAAGCTGAACTCCTGTCCGCCATCTTGGAATATGTGAAAGCAAAGGGCTATACACAAGCGGAACTGGTGCAAGTGCTGGATGAATACCAACCATCGGTGAGCAACCTGTTGAGAGGCAGAATCTCTCAGGTCAGCATTGAAAAACTGCTGCGCTATGCGGATCGTTTGCACCTCCGGACAAGCATCGCCGTCCGCCCGATCGAAGGTGTGCGGCCCCGGGAAACGAATCGCGGAAAGCGGATAACGAAACGCCGCGAGCGGAAACTCGCAACGGCAGTCTAGCTATCCTCCGAGGACTCAACCGCCAGGGTGCAGCGATCAGGCCACGATCCGCTCTGGATGGTCGGACCGCGCATATTTCCGAAGCTCGGAGACCGGGATCAGAACCCGGCCACCAATGCGACGTGTTGGCAGACGTCGCGTCGCAATCAGGTAGTCCAGCGCCCTCTGGCTAATCGAGAGCATCTGTGCTGCCTCTTCTCGGCTCGCCAGGATTTTGCTTTCCACCGCGACCGTAATTCTCGCGGGCGGTTTCTTCTGTTCGCTGTCTGCTGATCTCATATCCGATGCTCCTGGTTGTCAGTCCGTCTTCGCGCGTTGCAACGCGAAGGGCTGGAGAATTTGCTTGCACCTGCGATCAGCTACAGCTTTGACCAGTTTTGAATGCGTGTCCAAGACTTTTTACTAGCAGTGCCATTCCTAGAAGGCATCACAGAGGCATTAGCGGTCATTCGGCGGCTTCTTCGCGCATTTAAGGGCATCGCTAAATCTGCGCCAGAGCGGCCGAGATCGAAAACATTTCGGACTTGAGATTCGTTGAGCTGTGCACCTTTGGTTTACCGTTTGCGACGATGCCTACAAGACATCACTCTTGCCCTAATAGGTATTGGACTCGCGCGCGAGATGGCGTTATGTTGTCGCTCACGATGGAAGAGATCAGGGCATGCATCCCGTTCGGTGCTGCGCACCGGGTGAATATCGACACTCCACCCCTGAAAGGGAACTGCCCAGATACTTTCGACAGATACCACTGAAAATACAGCACGCTTACAAAGCGCGGTATCTCGTCAGATACCGCGTAAACACGGGATGGAGGTCACAATGGGTGACGTTCAGACAATGAGGGATCGACCCAAAGAGAAGCTACGCGGGCGTGATCGCCGCTCGCTCAATCTTTTCGGGCAAAGGCTGTTGATTCAGTTCATCCTCTTTGTAGAGATGCCAGTCTTTGGCCGCGGGCAGCAAATCTTCAAGCTCTGCACATGGCTTGAGCCGGGTAAAGCAGGAGAAGTCATACGAGGTCAACCGCTCGATCTCGGCTTGTGGGGTGTGAGTGGAATAGTAAACGACTCCAATCTGGCAGTTGATCATGCAACCGCCCGGCCTACCCACTTTGTAATAGGGGTGATCGGCAAGCCCTTCAGCGCCTCCCATAAACACAAACGGATTCTCTAGGGTTCGATGAAGTCGTTGGTAACTCCTGGCACCAACAGAGAGAGTCCAATCAAAATCGTCTTCCCTTCGCATCTTCCTTCTGGGGACGCTCACGCCGATCGCGGTGCTTTGCCTCCAAATGGTCCCGTCGTGAACCGTGAAGGAGGCTAGAAATGCTGAGCTGCGTCCGCCGAACCACTGATAGAGATTTAACCGATCGTGGGCGAGAAGCCAATCCAGCCAGGCATGACGTGGAACACGGGAGTTAAAGTGAGAGATGCTGTCTATTTCGATCTCATACTTGCAACTCGCTGCCGTGCAGCTTCCATCGTAGTGACCCCACGCGCCCCAGCGGTGCATGAGCCGCTGTGCATCTGCCCAGGTGCTCTGGTAGAGACGAATCTGGTGCATATCGGCGGACAACCGCTCTGCGTGCCAGCGCAGCGCCCTCTGCTGAATTTGGACAGCTAAGAATGCGATAAGCGCGAGAGACGCAGCGATCCCACCCCAAGCGGACAACGCGCACAGCCCACTCTCTGAGGGTCATATTGAGTTAGACACCAAAGACCGGGAGAATGCTCCGAGTCGACTAACGCACGAAGTCGAGCGATTTATTTCGTCCCTCTAGAGAGGCGGATGCTCCTGTCGCAACAAACAGCCACCAGAACAGCCACCAAAATGATTTTGGCCTCTCGGATTTCGAGAGGCCAATTCAATCTAAGCTCTTTATTTTGTTGG
>CAWKNV010000004.1:0-373937 GCA_963851155.1 uncultured Acidobacteriaceae bacterium | reverse complement strand
GGTCACCCGTTGGCGAGCACCGATTGAGTCGTCGGCGAAGAAGGATCGATGTTGAGGCAAGTCAGTTCGGTGTACCAGTCGTCACCGTGGCCGCGCGTATCGCCCGAGTGTTCGGCGACCAGAACGCGGTAGAGGCCGTCATTGGCAACCGTGGCCGGGTAAAACTGGCTGGTGAAGCTCGGAAAGAACTGACTCTTGATGTTGGCCTGGTTGATGTCGCGGTTGTTGATCTTCACCGCTTGGCCGATCCGGATCAGAGGATTCAACAAACAGCGAACGATGATGCCGTTGTCGGTCTGCTCCGGGGTTCCGATCATGCCCGTCGCTGAGTTGATCTCGACGGCGGTACCGGGCAGATAGCCGGTGTTCGGCACCAGCGTCACGACGCCGTTCTGGATCGACCAGCGGCAGTCGTTTTTCTTCACCAGGTCGCCCATGTGAATGCGAGCCATGCCGAACAGAGTCTTGCCGCGCGGAAGAATGCCGCCCGTTGAGATGAATCCGTTGGCGCTATTGGCAACCGGCAACCCCATCGAAGAGGCGATCGCTGAAAGCTGCTGCTGATCGGTTGTGCCTGCCGGGAACGTCTGATTGATGACCGAGAAGTTATAGGCCTGATCGCCGTCGCCGGCCCTGATCTCCAGAAAGCTATCGACGTTTCGCTCTCTGCCGAAATAGAACTGCTTGATGTCGCCCTGAAAGATGTTGCCCTTGTTGCCGTTGACGAACCCGGCAGTGAGCGTAACGGTGTCGAACTCCTGAATGATTGAGTTCACCGTCTGCTCGGCGAGGTTGTAAACCCTCACCACGAGCGTGTTGGGCGTCTCGACATCGGACGCCTTCACGTCGAAGCGAAAGCGCAGATTCGAGAGATCGAGTCCCTGGCCACCCTTTGAGACGACGAGCTGGCCGAAGCGGAGAAACTGACCGCTGAAAGGTGTCGAAGCCGTGCTCATAAGGTAAAACCGCCGAAAGGAGGAACCGGCTTAACAGGATTGGGCCGTATGCCGCGAAACTGTGACGAAGAGCTTCCCAGATTTGCCGATTGGCTTGGCGATGACGGCGGCAGAACGACGAAATAGAGATTGCCCGACGATCCGAGATTCGCCAGCGTCGGCACAGCATCGGTGTCGTTCGTCGTCTGAACGATCAACTGACCGCCGAAATTCAGATACCCATACGGAGCCAGCAGGTCGACGCCGGTCACGAGCGGAATGCCCGAGACGATCGGATTCTGATTCTGATCAGCGATGTCGAGCGTCCATGCGCCGTTCATGTCGTTCCAGCGCACCGTGAGGGTGTAGACGACCCCCGCAAGCGTGATCTGGAACGTCTGATTGGTCGGCTGCAACGGGATGAGAAAAGGTGTCGCCATCTAGCTCCCCGCGTTGAAGTTCGTACCCGGCAGCAGACTCGCGTTGCCGTTGTTGATGGTCGGCATCGTCTTCTGCGGCAGCGTTTGCTGCGCGGCCGGTGTGATGGTGACGGTCTGAGTAAAGGTCAGAAGCAGTTGCTTGAACGTCAGTCGCAACATCAGGACGTTCTCGCTGTCCTTGTCGGTGATCTCCGAGACGCCCTTGAGCAGGAGGTTCTGATACGAACGCTTGCCCGTCACGACGTTCAGCAGGATCTTCGCCTGTTTGAGATTGAGCACCTGTTGGTACTGAGTTTCGAGAAACCCCGGCTGGCCTTTCGCCTGTTTGACCGGGTCCCAGACCGCGACGATCTCCAAATCCTGCGGAAGATCGTATGCGTGATCGTTGACGACCGATCCGCTCTCGACGGGGTTCTCCGTGATCACCGAGTCGTCATCGTGACGCTCTTCCATGACGGTATCGGGGAACATGACGCCTCCCTGAAAGGTGACCCCGGAGGGAAGCGTCGTTGTGTCCCAACTGATCGAACGCGCCGCAAAGACCGTGACGGAATTCGCCGGTGTGCTCATTGGACTGCCCCCGCGAGATTGCGCACCATGTCGCTGTTGAGTTGCGCTTGACGGCGATGCACCTCACTCGCCGCGCCCTGCGGGTCCGTCGAGTTGATGTGATAGTCGGCCTTCTGCTGAATCGTGATCGGCCTGTCCGGTGAACGGAACAGGCTCGCCTCAGCGGAGCGGCGATCTGTCAGTGCCTTCAGGGTCGTCATGTGACCGTTGACCAGCGCGTGATTCCAGTGCTGGAACTGATCGGAGGCCCCGGCGAAGTCGCCCGAGTTCAGCTTGCGGAGCATGGTCGAGTTCGCGAACTTGTTCGCCCCGACGTTGAACACGAAGTCGGCGAGCGCGTTCTCCTGATTGCGCCCGAGATGCACCTTGACCAGCTTGTGCACCGCGGCGAGCGCCGTCGCAAGATCGTTCATCAGGACCCTAATCGGGTCCATGCCGGCGACGTTCTCACCTGGCTTCAGCTTGTGGCCGAAGAATGCCGTCTGGTTTCCGGCCACGTCGCGGTACGCATGGTCGCGATACCCTTCGAAGCCTGCGACCATGCGAGCGAGATCGCCCGTCACCTTCGGCACGTAGGCCGCGACGTGTTGCGCGGCGTTGTGAGCGAGACTGCCGACCTTGGACGCCATCGACTTGACGGCATCGGTGATCTGATGGCCCTTCGGGTCCAGACCGAGCCAGCCGGTGACCTTCTCGGCGATCCCGCGATTGAACACGATCAGAGCGAGTCCAACGGCAGCGGCGACCAGCCCCCCGGTGATCGGTGAGAAGCCCACCGCCTGCAGCGGCAGCAGTCTCGCCTCCAGCTCCCTCAGCGGCCGCGGTCGCGCCGCCACGTCCGAGCAATTTCCCGATGAATCCGAGACCGCCCTTGAGCAGACTGCCACCGGCGAGAGCACTCGCGATGCCGAGAATCCGCGACGACCATCCACCTGTCGCGGTATCGGCGCGTATGAGCCACCCGACGACGCTTGTCAGCCATTCGATGACCTTCTCGCCTGCTGGCATCAGCCGGTAAGCGATGATCTCTGTCAGCGTTTCAAGCGACGCCTCCAGGATGCGGAGTTGCGTGTTGAATTCGTGCGAACGCTTCGACACGTCATCCGGACTGACGCCCGCCGCGCGGTACATCTTCTCGCGGAGCGCCAGATACTTCTGCATCTCCGGCAAACCCTGTTCGAGCATCGCGAACGTCTGCTCGCTGATGCCGAACAACCCGGCGACCTGCGCGCCCTGAAAGTAGGGCATGGAATGGAGTTTCGCGAGCAGTTGGACAAGCACCTTCGCGTTGTCTGTCTGCCTTGGATCGATCCCCATGCCGCCGAGGATCCCATTGAGGCCGGGATTCGTGCGACGTGCAGCGGCAAGACCTTCGACGGCCCCGCGCGCCTGTTCTGCGCTGACCCCGACCTGTTCGGCGGCGAAGCCGAGTTCCTTCAGTTCGGTCGCGCTTGCCCCGGTGCGGCGAGTCGCGAAGTACAGATTCTCCATCTGCTGCGCAACGACCTTGAGCCCCGCGCCCATGACAGTCGTCGCCGCGATGGCGGTCTTCGACATCTCGACGGCATTCTTCGCCGTCGCCCGCATCGATTCCTGAAAGTCGCGGTACTTCGTCTCGTCGATCTTGAAGCCGATCTTGACGAGAAATTCCTTGAGAACGCTGGAGTTTCCTGCCATCACGAATCCTTTTTCGCGAGCGCTTCGTTGATGCGCCGCTCGTTCTCGTCGGTCACGTCCAGCGCCTCGTTCATCCGCGCGATGTCAAAGAGATCGACGGTTCCGTTGATCAGAGATTCGTACTTGCACAAACCTCTGAGAACGGGCCGCATGAGCCAGTCCTCGCCCGACGCCATAGCGACGGGTTCAAACGTCACTCCGCTGCGGGACTGGATTCGGGTTGGCCTGTAGGAAAAAAACGGCCGAGCGATACCTCGATGACCGCCTTCGTGAGTCCAAAGAGCGTGTCGGCCTCGACGTCCTGAAACATCAGCACACCGTTGGCGAACACTCGCGCCCAGCCCTTGGCCTGCTTGCGCTGGCAGACGGCGAGGCATTCATGCAGCACGAAATCGACATCCTCTTTCGACATCTTCGCCAGCACTTCGGCGATCGGGATGCCTGCCCCGGAGAGCAGCACCACTTCGATGTCGGGTCGATCTGTGCCGCCCTCGGCGATGCTCATGAACGCCGGCAGGGCGTGCGCGAGCAGTGGGGCGAGCTTCCGCCCCACGTGGAACTGCTCGAATGCGCCGAGCTTGCCGATCTGGTACTCGACGCCGTTGATGGTTTCGGTCTTCATCGTTAGATACCTACTCCGAGAACTGGATCGCACTTGATTGCGTTGAAGCCCCACTCGTTGAAGTTGGCATCCTGCGCCCAGGTGACGGACGGGTGTTTCTGGAAGGCCACTTCGGTCGCGTGGTAGTCGTCGCCGGTGATCGGGTTCGTCACCGTCAGCACGTTCTGGCCCCAGAACAGAGTGGACTGCTTCTGAAACCGGTACATCTGCGAAAGCGCCGCGTTGACCGGGCTGGTTTTGAGCAGTCGCACCATGATGCGTGCCGCATTCGATGCACGGAGCGAATGAACGCCGGACCCGTCGGCACCCATCAGCATGTTGTCCTTGTCATCGATGAATTCAACGGAGATGCCTTCCTGCGCATTCCCCGCACCCGCGCCGAGCGAGATGGTCCCGCCCGGCCCGGTCATGGTTGCCTGTACGTCTTCGAAGGAATAGACCAAGGTTGGCTCCTATTACGCGAGAGTGATGAGAACGTTGACCGTCTGCACCGCGCCCGCGAGGTTCACTGCGATCTGGAACGGAACCGAGATGCGCTGCGCGCGTTGAGTGACGGGTTGCGAAGCGATGGGCGGCTGGAACACGTAGTAGCCGGTCGAGAGCGTCGGAGCAGTGCCGTCCGCGTTGTTCTGCAAGGAACCGAACAGCGGGCCGTTCCAGACTCCTGGCGCGATGTAGCCGTTGTCGGCATACTTCTTCAGCCGGTTCTCGATGACGACTTTGATCATGTGCATGCCGGCATCGTCTTGCGGCACATGCGTCGTCAGAAAGAGGTTGAAGACATCGGCCTGAATGTCGATGGTCAGCGCGTCCTTGCCGATCACCGTATCGATGAAGTTGCCGTTCGAGCAGATACCCGGCTGCACGATGGAGGTTCCGTTGTTGTATTGCAGGAACCCGTTCGCGTTCTTGGCAAGAAGCGCCGCGAGCTGCGTCGCGTTGATCAGGTCGCCGGTGATGCCCGGCTCCTGCCCGTACATCGCGGCCCGGACGGTATTGCTGCCCGAGTAATCGACGGTCATCATCAGACCGGCGAGCGAGATCGCCGAGTAAATGCTCGAGCCGTTGTACTCGACCGCGACCTGGCCGACGTTCGCCTGCTTGAGCATGAAGGCGATGTCGGTCGTGTCGTTCGCGACCAGAACGCCGGTCTCCTGCGTGGACACCCAGTAGAAGTGCTTGTTGGACGACGCGGCGATGAACTCCGCGATGGCGGTATGGTCCGCATCGACGGCACCCGCGACGGCAAGCCCGTACCACTGCTGGCCGAAGTTCGTATCGAACAACGTCACGGCAGACAGAGCGGATTCGGCCGCGATACCGGGCGAGAGGAATGCGCCGCTTCCGGCTGCGTTCGTCAACCCGAGCATGGCGCTGATGTCCGTAACGCCGCCCCCGGTCGGTGCCGTGGCGAACGTGACCGTCGATGTAGCTCCGGTCGTGTTCGAGGTCACGATGAAGTTGCCCGCAATCGGGTTGAAGACGATGGTCGCGCCGGTCAGCACTGCCTGAATCACGCCTGCGACGCCGTTCAGATTGGCCGCGGCAGAGAAGTTCAGACGCGGTCAGATGTTGCGCCACTCCGCCGTCGATGGTGATCGAGAAACCGCCATCGGTGATCGCCTGCCATGTTGCGAGCAGTTGCTGAGCGGGCGTCAACGGTGCTCCGATCAACTGACCATGACTGGCAGTCTGCACCCAGCGCCCAAGGCTGAGTGATTGCGGTTGCGGAACCTGATCGAACCATGTGGCGGCGGCTGCGGCTGCGACGGAATCGCCCCCGCACTGTTGCGCGACGGCAAGCGCCGAAGTGAAGTTCTGAATCCGCGTCGTCACGTCGATGGTCGGGTCATCGACAAGAACCAACATCGACTTGGTGCTCTGCGCCTGCGTGGCAGCAGCGGCAAGCGATGCCGTCACCTTAACGAGCGAAGAAATGGATAGCGATGCGTTGTTCGGCATCCGGTCGTCTCCTCGTGAATTGTTTTTGGGTTGTGAGTGGCGAGCGGATCGCCGCTATTCCGGTGGCGCGGTCACGTTGATCGTTTCGCTGATGATCGGCTGACCGGGCGGCTGGAGTTCCAGCGTCGCCTGCGCCCCCACCAGGTCGAGAACCGCGTAGGTGTATTTCTGTTGTTGGCGGATCGTGAACGGAACATCTGCTTTCGGGTACCACTGCGTTTTGATCAGAGCCGGAGCGATCACAGTAGCGCCGACGCCGCCCACCAGATTGAATCCGGCAAGCTGCATCGTCTCGCGGTTCTGCGGGATCTCGAACCCCATCGCGAGCAGTTCGGCGGTTGCTTCCGCGGCAGGCCCGTAGAACGAGCAGAGAATCGGGATCAGACGATTGCGAACGACGAGGGTCGTCTCTGCGTCCACCTTCTTGCGGTAGGAGTACGATTCTCGGCTGCGCGACTCGTCCGGCCCGATGGCTGCCCAGTTCGTGCCGGGGTCGGGAATGTTCGCCGGTTCAGCCTGCCAGCGCGGTCGCACCAACGCACCCGGCAACCCGGTGATGCCGACGACGACCTGTCTGAAGAAAATCGATCAGGGCGTCGTCGTTCACATCCCCGTTGACGCTCGACGCTGCAAGAAACCCGCCCGTACTGCTGTTGTTTGGCATCGTCTACTCCGTCGTTGGCGGTGCGTCCTTGAGATCCATCGACTGGCAGATCGCGAGAATGAAGCCGTTACCCCACGAGCTGAAGTCCTGAAGGTCCACGACCACGAACTTGTCGCCGTGCCACTGCACGATGTCGGGCGAGTAATCGGTGCCCGTGACTTCTGACTCCCCGCGCAGCGCAAACCGGGTGACGACCGACAGAGCCTTGCCCATCACCTGAAGATTCGGGAACCGTTCGAGATCGTTCTTGCTCGACGGGTACACGGTGCCATGCAGATTTGGGATCGTCGTCGGGTTGAACGTCCGCGTCCGTTGTTCCCCACCACTTGCTGTCTGCGAATCACGGTGAAGGTATCGGCGAACATCGGACTGGTGATGGCAAGCGAGATGTTGACGAGAGGCGGCATCTATGGCTCTTTCCGAATTACAAACTCGACCGCATTTCTCATCTGGCCGGTTAGGTTCAGCGGGTTCGCTTTGTCGGTGCCAGCCTCGTTACCGGCTGCGCGGGAATCGAGTTCGGCCTTCGCGGCTTTCGCGATTGAGCCGCCCATGCGAGCACGTGCCTTCAGAGTCGATTCGGCGAGAGGGACGAATGGTCCGTCCCTGATCTTCATCCGAATGCCCTTCTGCGCAGTCAACCCGACCGCATTCAGACCGGCGTCGACCGCCTGGGCGTCGCCGTCGAGCGCAGCGAGTCCGGTTGTCTCCATGCCGCCCACGATCTTGTCAGCCACCGACTCGACGCCCTGAACCATGAACGGGACGCGCCGGCACGTTCTGCTCTGGCATTCCCTTGTCCATCGAGTAGGCGATGCCCGCATTCGTGATCGGGACCGGATTGCCGTTCTCGTCTTCGCGAACGTGTTCCTTGTCCTGCGGGAACCCCGCCAGCACTGCGCGACTGCCCATCTCTTTGAGAGCGTCTTCAAACTCGCGAAGATTGTCGGCGGTGATGTCGAAGCCGAAATGAATATCGCCGCTCATCCGAAGCCGCCCGGTATCGGGAACGGCCCGATCCATGCGGGACCATTCAACGGGTTCTGATTCGGACCGGGAGCCGCCTGCGTTGGCCCAGCGCCGATCAGTCGCGCCATCTGAATGTACTCGCGCCCGTAGTCGGTCTGGTTCCAGTGACCGGCGCCCTCTTCGGTTGCCGACGCGACATCGTAGCTGACAGAGCCGGGTCCAACCGACTCAGCCGAGACGTTGCCACGCGCTATCGCGGGTCCACCGTTGGCAACCTGCATCGCACGAAACTGCGCACGCGCAAGAAAGTGCGCGATGACGAGCTCCGTCCCGATGTCGGCCTGCGTGTACTGCGTCGGATCGGTGCCGGTCGAGAGTGGGCCCCACGCGGCGTTGATGAACTGGCTGGCGCGGTTCAGATTCAGACTGAACTGCGCCTGGCTCGCGTTGGCGAATTCCGGGTAGTCCTGAATGAATTGAGCGAATGTGAGCATGCTTGTGCCTCGGGATGGTTCGACTGGAGGGAGTAACGCAGAAGTTATCAGTTGAGTAACACACCCATGAATTGTTTACTGAGTGGTAATTTCCGGATTGATCACGATACGCTCAGAACTCATAATCCACGCTCGCCGCAGAGGTGCGAACAACTCGTAAAATGTTGTGCATGACCTCCGTTCATTGCGTGGATTGTGCAGAGTCGGTCTGTTCGAGTCCATCGCATTTCTCATGTGTGCGCACTTGCTCTTGTTGGCGTTGGCAGCCTTGATCGGGGCGAAGGCCGAGGCGCAGCAGAAGAATGCGCCAGCCGTGAGCGCCGAAAGACACCCACCTTTGAAGTGGCCGCCATTAAGCCCAGCAAACCGGACGACGAGAATCATCGGTACAGCACGACAAACGATAGATTCTCGATGGAGAACTTTACTCTTCGGCGCTTGATCCGGATTGCATATGGATTGAAATCAGATTCGCAGATCACTGGCGGTCCCAATTGGATGGATAACAGGCGTTCGATATCGTAGCCAAGATTGACGATACGGAGGCGGCACGGATCGGCAAACTCAAGGGCGACGAACGAATGAGGGAGTTTGGGCTGCTCCTACAGAGTCTCCTCGCCGACCGCTTCCAGCTACAGGTGCACCAAGTGGAGCAAGCCATGCCTGTTTTCGCCCTTGTCGTTGCAAAATCGGGTGACAAGCTTGCCCGCTCGCCGGCAACGCAGCGAGACTACAAGTTCTCCTGGGGCAACGGTCACATGGAGGCAAAATCCGTCTCAATGGACGCCCTGGCCGATCATCTGATGTGGATGCCTGAGAGCGGCGAGAGAGTGGTAGTGAATCGCACGGGTCTCTCAGGCGAATACGACTTCAAGCTTGATTGGACCCGGATCACGGAGGTGGGGTCCCGCCGGATGCCGCTGATCCAGGTTTATTCACGGCATTGCAGGACCAGCTAGGCCTGAAGCTGGAGTCCCAGAAGGGCAGCATCGATGTCGTTGTCGTCGACGGCGCTGTAAAGCCAACGCTTGATTAGCCCGCTCAAAAACTCAGGTCTTTGAGGGTGATGAAAGAATCACCCTCTATCCGGAAATTACTTTCTGGTAAACATCTCTGGTCATAGGGAACCTCTTTCAATAAAAAGACCGGACTCCGGAAGGCAAGCCCCGAAGCCCGGTTGGAGGAAGGTTGCCCGCGTTTTGCCAGTGCGACTGTGCTGCAAAGTTAGTGGCCGCGAAGACTCTGGATCAGCTGATCGGTCCAGTAGCCGAATTCCGGCACGTCATGCGCGGCGGAGATGACGTTCAAAGCCTTGATGAATACGCAGGCGCGGCCCTTGCACTTGGGCGGGTTCGTCACGCGATCAAAGACCGTCTGGACATCGCCCGTCGCGCCGTCAACGTGGGCTGAAGTCGATTCGAGATGGGTCAGCAGTGCGTCAACGCGCGGGTCGTCTGTTCGTTTCTGCGCAGATCGGGCGAGTGCCCCGAACGCGTCTAGGGTCGTCGTCAGAGACGCTAGGGCGGGTTGGGCCCCCCTGATCGTCTCTTGGGTCGTCTGTATCGCCCCCGACGCGACCTGAGTCAAACCTGTCGCCCCTTTGATCGTTTCCCGCGCGTCACTCATGACCCCGTGGGCGTCGTCGAAAAGGGTCTTCTCCTGAGAGTCGAGCTTCGTCAGTTGCGCGTTCTCGTGCTTCGCGGCCATCTCGATCTGGCCGAACGTGCCGCGAATCGTGTGGAGCGTCTGATTCACATCGGCGAGCGTCCCGCAGGCCTCTTTGCCGCCGTCGCAGTTGCGGTTCACCGACCTGGAGTGCCTTCGTCGCCTCGGTGCCGACCGTCGGTCCATTGCTTCAGCAGAGCGCAGCCGAAATACACCAAAGGCGCGACGCGTGAAGATGCCACAACGCTGAAGACACAAAGAACGCGAAGATGATGCCAGAGCAGACGCCCTCGACCATGTTGGTCGCTGGCGGAATCGACTGACTCTGGCCTTGATGGTGTTTGGGCAGTTGACGAGTGAGCCAGCAACGCATGGGGAAACCTCGCGAGTGGAGAGCGCCGGGGCAGCGGTGATGCTGCCCCGTTCGCGGTTACTTGGTGGCGACGCTCGATGCAAGCGTTCCCACAGGCGGTATGGCCTTGGGCACGGACGTGATGATTTTGTAGAACGTCTGCGACTGGCTGCCGACCGCCTTGACGGCGTTGATCGCCTTCACGTCGATGCCGGCGTCGAGCAACTTCTGCTCTGCGGCCGCGTCGCCGCTCTTGAGCGCAGCGTCAATGGAACCGAGCACCGCGAAACCGGCGTCCTCGATGGTGATGACCGGCAGCGGCGGAGCCAGGCGACTATCGCATTTGCGACGGCGCCGCTGACGCCCTCGATGACGGTCTTCTCGCCTTCCGCCTTCTCGATTGCGTTCTCGATGACGGGGATGGCTTTCTTCACATCGGCCGCGGCGGTCTTAAAGAACGTCGCGAGCGCGTGCGGAAGATTATTGAAATTGAAACTGATCATGGGATGCGCCTCCTTTGGCGTTGTGGTGATGGGGTTGGGTGTTGGCGTCATCGTCCCGGACGGCCTGTTCGGGTCGAGTCGAATGACGAGGTGAGGGGCAGGGGATTGAGGGAGGGGTTTCTTTCCGCGCCGATACAGCCACTCAAGAAACCAGTTCATTTGCTGTCGTCTCCCGGTGGCGGTGATTGATCCTTGATCTGGCTCGCGAACACCGAAGCGCGACCCGCAAAAAAACCGAGAGCGCCGGTCACCAGAGCGTCCGCAATGCGGAAGATCGCCTGCGTTGTGTTTTCGGGGCGGGGGAGAACGTAGCCGATGACGCTGAGAATCGTCGCCATCGTGATCGCGTAGACGAATGCCCAGAACATCTCAGTCGCTCTCTGCGGCATATTCATTCCTCCCCGCCCCTATGCGCGGCGCTTTACTTCGCGCGTTGATTGCGTCCGTTGTTCTGCTGCTGCGCGTTGGCCCTGCTGCTGTTGCGCGGGGCGCGCTTGCGGCTGTGCGGCGATCTGCACTGGCTTGTAGTAAGGCCGCACCTGATGCGCCTTCAGATACCAGTGATCGGCCAGATTGTCGGGCACCTCGTGGATGCCAGCGGGGTAGAAGACCGAGTGATTCGTCGAGACGAGTCAGATGAACCGCCTTGGGGAATTCCATCGTGACGGTTGCGTGACCCTCTGCCGCCTCTGCGGGCGTCCTCGGGGCGGCGTGGAGCGGTGCGACGATGAGGGGTGCTTTCTCGACATGCTGCAAGACTTGTTCCATGTGCTCTCCTCCAAGAGAGAAAGGGGTCGCCTTTGAGAGCGACCCCTTCGGGTTTGTGCAACTACCGGGTTGCGGATCGGCTTTAGTTGCCGTCCATGTAGGCGACCGTCTCCGGGTAGACGAATTCGCAGGCGCCCAGACGGCCCCAGTAGTACAGCTTGTGGAACAGGCCGTCGTACTGGACCGGGGTGCGCTGCAGCATCGTCATCGGGAAGCGAACCGGAGCCTGCTTCCAGTCACCCTCGTAACGGTGATAGGAAACCGCGCGGTTCGTGGTGCCGGGCTGGAGCAGAGTTTCCGCCCACGCCTGCACCGGTCAGCCACTTCACCGGCAGGATGCGCAGTGGCTCGGCACCTGTGTCGGCGTTGTAGGACTCGAGGAAGTACCGCAGGATCGACTTCGAGCCAGCGGCCGTCGCAGGAGTGACGCTGATGAAGTTGAAATTCTGCGGGTCGAGCAGAATCCGGTTGGGCCGCAGAGCGAAGCCGGAAGCAGCCCACGGCGTGAAGGCCAGGTTCGCGAGATCGGTCAGGATCTCGCTCGGCGTCTTGCCCACATAGCCGATGTGTGGCATCCACTGGGACCCATTCGCCGCGCCGTTCGGGAAGTTCGTCGGTGTGACCTGATTCGAGTTGATCAGACCGAAGGTGCTGTTGCCCGTCCAGCCGAGATAGGCCTGAGCGTCGGTCTGGAGCTGATGCTCGCGGTTGAGCGCGTCGATCTTCTGCGAGTCGATCGGACGGCCGGTCTGCGCGGCAGACGCCAGTTCGGCCAGCGAGTAGGAGACGCCTTCGCCCCACGGAATCAGGGGCAGCGTCACCTTGCCGATGTCGATGTCCATCTCGGCGATCTCGGTGGACTTCTTGCCGATGAAGCTGCGCTTCTGGCCGATGGCAATGGTGTTGCCGGGGCCGCTCGGCGTGCCGAAGGTGGACTGAGTGAACGAGGTCACTTCGTCGCCCAGCGTCACGTCATCGCGCAGCGGCACGTCACGATCCCAAGAGATCGAGCTGAGCGGCTGGTGCAGCGTTTGGTCGAGACGTTCCAACTCGCCGACCAGGAATGCGCCGGAGGTGTCGACCGTCTTTCCGTCGCGGGTTTTTGCAACAACGGGCAACTTGCCGCCCGGATGGTCTTGTCCGGCCATCAGCGCAAGCAGATTCGCACCGTCGAGAACTTTATCGCGGGTAATCATGGGTTCAGGTGGCTCCTTTTGGGCCGAGATTTTTACTGCGGGTGCGGCTGATTGCCGGATTACAGGTTGAAGGCGAGTTCGGTCGCGCCCGTCGAGTCGCCGGGGCCGTTGAAGTAGGCATTCGGGACCGGGATCGTGTTGAATGTCACGGTCATGTCGAAGCCGTCGCCGGCGACGAATGCAGTGCCACCCGCGGTGATGGTGAAGCCAAGACCGGCGTCAGAGTAGGCGACGCCAGTCTGACCGTCTGCGAGCTGCTTGCCGTTCGGATCGACCACGGTGAAGTGAGTCGCGTCGGAGAACCGGACCTGATAGACGCCATTCATGCCGATTGCTGGCGTTGATGGTCGGACCCGCCGAGACGGTGCCGTTGCCGGTGTTGCCGCCACCCTTGATCGCGCTGAGCGACCGCTGCCGGAAGCCGCGTTCTCGAATCCGCCCTGAACGTGGGTCGTGGTCGAAGCCGCGCACCAGACGTAAACCTTGTCGACCTTCGTCGCGGTAGGTGCCTGCGCAGAGTTGAGGTAGACCATGATCAAGCCGGCCCGCAGAGTGTCCATCACCGAGTTCGGAGCGACGGCAGTCAGCGCGGCCAAAGCCTGAGCGCCGAAGTTGGTCGCCGACGCAGGCTGGAACGGGAAGTTCGCCGACAGCGACACCGCTGATCCCGATCTGGCTGGAATCGGTGGCCAGAATTCCGCGCACGGTGTTGTTGATCGTGTTCAGAACCGCGAGCCCATAGAAGGCAACGGGGTTCGTCGCGTCGTTCATGTCGGGCGTGATTCGCGGCAGCGGCGTCGAGCGCGTGATGCGCCCGATGAAGCCGTTCGCGGACTGAGCCAGGAACGAGATGTCGCGAGTGCGATGGCGACCAACAAACTCGCCGGTCGTCCCACGAGGATGACGGCGAACGAAGAAGTACAGCGCCACCAGCATGAGAGCGACGGCGATGTACGGCAGGCAGAGCAGGAACATAATTTGTCTCCCGGTTTTGGAATTGGGTGTGGTGAGTTGAGGCGCACGACGGCAACAGATGCGCGCGGACTTGTCGCGCGCACCGATTGCCGTCGTGTTGCCGTCGCGTTATCGCGCTACTTCTTGTCGGACCAGCGCGCCTTGGAGGCGGCCTTGAACTTGTCCATCGGCGACACGTTGTCCTGTGTCTTGTTCTGCGGCTGCGCAGCATCGACGGTGAGTCGTCCGTTGTTGCGGTTCGCCTTCATTGCGGCGACACCGTTGAAGATCGTCCGAACCTGCCCGCAGGACATTTTCAGAATGTCGCCGGAGTCGAGAGCGCGACCGCGAACGGTCTTGACGATCTCGGCAGTCTCGGCGTCCTGCGTCGCCTGCTGGAGAGCCTTGCGGCGCAACCCGCAGTGGCAATCGCGGAACGTCTTCTTTGGATCGGCCTTCGCGTCGAAGGTGGGCATCTGGATGCCAGGGGCGATGATCTCGGCTTTCGCCTTGATGTCGTTGAACGAGTCTTCGAGCAGAGCAGAGTCCCGCGCCTTGCCAGCGTCGGCAGAGCCGGTCTCCTCTTCCATCTCCTCTTCGTCTTCGTCCTCGTCTTCTTCCTTTTTCTTGCCCTTGGCCTCTTCCTCTTCCTCGTCCTTGGCCTTGTCCTTGACGAGTTTGCCAACCGCGTCGGTCAGCTTGGTGATCGAGTCCCGGACTTCTTTCTTGAACTCCTCGTCCTTCGCTTCGATCTCTTTCTCTTTCGCTTCGGCCTCGTCGCGCTCCTTCTTTTCGCGCGTCTTCTCGGCCTCCTCTTCCTCGTCGCGCGCCTTGTCCAGTACACGGCGCAGTTCGGCGTCGTCCTTTGTTCCGGCGAGTGCATCAAGGACACGCTGCAAGCGGCTTTTCATTGGGTTCCTCTCCTCGTGTGCGTGGTCCCTGACTGCGCAGCTCGAACCGCAACGGCCGGCTGGCACCAGTGCCACATGGTTGATGTAGTAGTTGCGTTGTTCCCCGCGTCCCGGCCCCGTCTGGTAGTAATCGGCGTCGTAACCGAGGGAGACTTCGCGCATGTTGAGATCGATCTCGCGAACGGCCTCCGGTGTGTAGACCATCAAGTCGCAGACCGACTCGTCGCGCTGCTCGCCCGTTCCGCGGCGCATGTTGAACATCACGCCATGCGTGAGCGCGCGCCAGTTCTCGGGCGAAACATCTTCCTCCGGGTGCAGAATGACAAGCGATTTCCCGTTGCCGCTCTCCAGCGTTTCGGGGCGGAACACCTCTTCGGGTGTGCGGGTAATGTGAATGAGTCCGTCCGGACCCGGCTCGATGCCCGTGCCTTCGTCGGGACCGTAAACCTGTTCGCCGGTGCGCGATACCGAGACGTTGCGAAAGAGCGTGAACCCTTCCTTGGTCATCTCGCGGTTCGGGCCCAGCTTGAGAATCGTGTTGAATCGCATCGATGCTCCTAGTTGGTGCCGAATCGATCAGGAATGATCGGCTCGGGAAAGCAGCGGCAGTTCGCGAATTCCCCGCAGTGCGCCGTGTAGTTATCGAGCGTCGGCGGCTTGTCCCACGGCACGAGTTTGCCCTCCATCTTGCGATGGCTGGGCCGAACGGCTCCGTCCTTCGACGTGCGCCAGATGTAGCCAGGTGAACCGATGTGCTCGGCGCGCGCCTTGGTGATCGCCGTGGCCGTCGTCGAGACGCCGGTGCGGGCGAGCATCTTCGCCGTCGCGAGACTCACGCGACCGCTTGCAAGGATCTCCTGCTGAATTTCCTTGGCTCTCGTCGATGTCGTCACGGCCTCGGTGGTCAGCTTGAACAGCCGTTCGGCTGCCTTCCGGGGCAGTGACGTGATCTCCTGAACGCGTTCCTGCAAGGCTTGCCGCATCGCATGGCCCGTTGGGGCGCTGGCGATCTCGCGGCGAAGCGTCTGCCCGATCTCGCGTGCATGTTGTTCCCATGCCGTCGCGTCGCGTCGCGACACATCGGCAACCATGCGGCTGACGACTGATTCACCCCACGGCGTCAAGATGTCGGCGTATCGATTGAGCGTGGACGTCAGTGCACCGATGTCGGTGACGACTCCCTCCGGAGCCATGCCGCGAACGATGTGGCCGATCTGGCGGGCGACCTGGGCGAGCTGCCGCTGGTAGTACCGTTCGGCCTTGCGTCCGGCAAGGAACCGTTCGCGAGCGAGACGGCGAGCCTTGCGCAGATTGAGGAACGACTGTCGAAGGTCGTCGGCGTCGATGCGTCAGTGATCATCGGAATAATCCCCCGAGGGATCGCAGGGATCTGCCCCGTCCCGCCCCGAGTCGAATGACCCGGTAAAGCGTGAACCTGTGCGAAGGAATCTTTCTGTTGAAACCTGGAATAGGAAATTCAAGCGGTACGAGTGATCCATGTTGCTTTGACCGCTTCCTCAAACTTCCTCTGACCGACTCGCCACGGCGCTCAGTGCTTTTCTGTCGTCGAGACCGGCGTGTGCGCATGCGGCGTCTGTGGGGCTGAGGAGCGCCAGAACGCACAGCAATGATTCGAGAACCTGGACGACATTCGAATCGCAAACTTTTGGAACCCCTGAACAATCACTATTCTGCATCGGACTCGTCTCAGGGCTTTAGCATTCTGTGCAGGGATTTAACAAGGGCTATAAACGAGGTGATCAATGGTAAGACTCGGACGCGTTGTCATCCCCGTTTTGTTAATCCTCCTGGTGGCGGCTTCCACCCTGTATGGGCAATCTCGGGCCGATGCGCGACACCTCGCTAAACTGACTAGACAAGCCCAAAAAGGCGATATACAAGCACAGAACGAACTCGGCCGCATGTATTACATCGGTGATGGTGTGCAGATCGACTACGGCAAGGCGGAAGTCTGGTTCCGTAAGGCTGCCGAAAAGGACGACGCTGATTCGCAATTCATGCTTGGCGGTCTGTATCACTTTGGCCAAAGCGTTCCGCACGACGAAGCTAAAGCCTTCACTTGGATAATGAAGGCAGCGAAACAAGGCCATGGAGATGCCGAGTTCTTTATAGCCACCAGTTATAGCGCAGGCTGGGGTGTCGCAAAGGACAATGCGCAGACAATTGCCTGGCTTCGCAAAGGAGCCGAACAGGGACATCTCAATTCGCAATTCCATCTAGGTTGGGAATATGAACGCGGGGAAATGGTCCCTCGGGACTACTCAGAGTCCTATTTTTGGCTTGAGCTTGCAACTACCGGAAATATTACAGATAGAGAAAAGATGGCAGACATTGTCGAACTTCGGGACTATTCAGAATCGCAGCTGACGCAAGCGGAACTTTCCAACGTGAGGATGCGGTTGCAGAAGTGGGTCAAAGAACACCCCGTTAAAACGGAATAACCTGACTGCAACCTCACGTTGAGTGCCGTGGGGGACTTAAGGTCCCCCTTTGCGGCAGTGGGGTTCGAAGCCGGTGGCGCGAAAGTGGCGAGTGGCTTCGACTACTGCTCTGGACAAGCCTAAGCGGCTTTCTGGTTTGCGGAGCCATCCACGGTTGAATCGGATTGCTGAGAATCTTCCGGCGATGGCGGCGGTTCGACGACATCCTCGCCAGGTGGGGCGACCTCATCTGAGCCGGCTCCACGATCTCGTCCGTGATCGCCTTCCAGCGTCCAGTGCGACGCGCGCTGAATTGCAACTCGCGAAGAGCAACCTGATCGCTGATCAGACCCGCGCCGTGAACTTCCATCACGGTATTGGTGTCCTTCTGCGCGATGTCGGCCTTCTCGGTTTCGGTCATCTGCCACAGAGACCGGAACGTGATGCCGAACCCGTCGCCGACCTTGAACTTCAAGGACTGCGCAATCAGGCGGTAGATCACTGTCACCATGACGAGCATGTCCTGCACCTGGCGCTTGCGGATGCCGTCGTAGTACGTCTTCAGATCCGACTCGCCGGTGGCACTCAACCCGGCCGGCGACTGACCGAACAATCGCACCAGAGGAATCTGGAACGTGCCCGAGAGCTGCTGCCCGAGTTGAAGCAGAACGTCGGCGATGCCGGTGAAGTTGCTGGCCTGCGCCGTCACCATGTCGTCCTTCGAGTCGATGACGGTGATGCCTTCATTCGACGCGAACATTCGCATGTGGGCGATCATCTCCATCAGGCCCTTCATGAGCCTGTGGACCGCCAACGCCGCCGAGGATGTCGCGATACTTGTCAACCTTGAAGTACCGCAGGTACGACTTGTGCACCTGTTGCGATGCGCCCGTTGTCGCGGCATCGAATCCGCTCATGCGATCAAATGGACGTTCGAGAACCGAAGCGCCCCACATCTGCTCGATGATGGCCTGCTGGTAGGGCAGTTCGTCGCCGATCAACCGCAGACAGCGCGAATGGTGAATCTTGACGCCGCGCAGTGCCGGGGCGCTGTACTCGACGGTGTAGTACTTCGGCATGCCGAGATCGGGACCGATGTCGGTCACGAGATCATTCAGCGTCGGCGAGACGTTCCACCTGTCGAGCACGAGCAGGCCTTTGAACTGATCGGGCCCCACGGTGTCGATCCGTAGAGGCTTCGAGTAGTCCTGGCCATCGATCAGCAACACCACGACAGAGCCGCCGTAAAGGCGACCCCACTTGATGCCCTGATTCAGCTTCGGCCAAATCTTGAGCGTCGTGGCCCGTTCGTCGATCTTCTCGATCTGTTCGGGCCGGAGATCGCCCACGAGATCGACGCCCTCGCGGGTCATGTCGTCGGCGATCACGTCGATGGCGACGCCGGCGACGAACGATCCGCGATAGGCCCATTCAAGCTCGGTGCGCTCGCGCGTCTTCGGGTTGAACCCGTAGAAGTTCGCCGTCGTCGGGTTTTGCGTCCCGATGCCGAGGCCCAGCATGAAGTTCTGGAACGAATCGCGTGTAGCACGATCCAGCGCGCGACGGTTCTCTGCTGTGGCGCGCTGTTGCACGCGTCGAACGCTTACCTTTCGAGACATGCGGGAAACTCCCTAGCGGCCGCCCAGTCGCGCCCAGGTTGAGAAGTCGTTGTTGGTCCTGATCCAGTTCAGGAACTGCGTCATCGCGTCCACGTCATCGTCGTGCTTGCCGTTCGGGAACTCCGCGGCTTCGTCAACGACCTGAATGGCCTGATGCTCGGCTGCGACAGGCAGGAACATGCCCCCGGCCTCGACGGTTGGCTGCGCGGCCCATGCGCGGGCAACCTTGCCGCCTTCCGGGTTGATCGCCAGCACGCCCGGGACTTCGCGGCTCAGCTCCTCGATGACGGCCGAACCGTTGGCCTTGTCTTCGATCAGGGTCGCCGATGGCTTGAACTCGTCCCACAGAATTCGGATCGCGTCTTTCGTCGCCCGGAATCCCATCTGTTCGTGACGGCGAGCGAGCAGGTAGAAGCGCGCCCCGCAGACGCCGTAGACGTGGATCGCCACGAAGTCAGCGTCATCGACTTTCTTGAACGTGCAATCGACCGAGATGACGATCATCTCGATGTAGGGCAACTCTTCGCGCGTTGTACCAGCGCCAGTAGGTGCGCTTGAACATGCCGCCCTCAGCAGGCGACGGACGTTGTTGATGCTGCCCGGCGAAGTCGTAGCTGCCGAGATCCTTCTCGGCCTGCTTGATCACCTTGTCGGTGAACAGGGTAGGGAAGAGAAGTTCGCCTTCTTCCTTGCGCGGGTCCGTGAAGCCAATCTGCGTCGTCGTGACCGTGCTCGATGCACCACGCGCAGCACTTGCGTTCGCGTTCGAACTTGCTCGGCAGATTCAGGTGAACGTAGTCACCCGTATTGAGCATCGCACCGTAAGGATCGTCCTCGTGCAACCGCTGCCCGATGACGACGCGCCAGCCCTTGCGCATGTCGTTAAAGCGGGACGACATCGTTTTGATGGCCCACTCGGTCGCGGTATCGCGCGCCGCCTTCGAGTGTTTGTCCGATGCGTTGAGCAGATCGTCGAAAATTTGCCCATCGGCACGGAAGCCTGTCGCGGCGCCGCCGACCGAGAGAGCACGTCGCTCGCCCTTGACGGAGTTCGAGAGCCAGTCCTCGTTCGTCTTGACCCACGTCCACGCGTTCGTGGCCGGGTCGATGACCTTCGACTTGCCCTGCTTCTCTTCGCGTTTGACGCGCCAGCCGGGGTTGAAAGTGTCCTGATACCACTGTGAGTCGATCAGGTCCCGCACGCGCAGCGAGTCGCGGATCGTCAACGCCTTCGCGTAGGTCGCGGCGATGACCTTCGCCATCGGGTCGCGCGCCCAGAGCCAGGCGGAGAACTGAACCGAGGCGATGACGGACTTCGCGTAGCCCGGTCCGATGTTGATCATCAGGAACCGAATTTGCTCTTCGGCGATCGCCTGCAAATGTTCGGAGATGGCATCGATGTGCCAGTTGTCGATCAGCGGCATGGCCGGATCAACGACAGACCACGAAGCGCGAACGAACGCGGCGAAGTCGTTGCGGAGACGGTTCGGCCTCTTCGGCTCTACGGCGTCGCTGGCGCTCCTGAACCAGAACTGCCAGTTGTTCCCGCTGTTCTGGTGATAGGTCCGATGAGCTTTTCGATTTCCGCGTCGAGTTGTTCATCGGTCAGATTCGCCACCGAATGCTGATGCTTGATCGGACCGTCGTCCTTGCCGCTGAGTTGCGTCTTGTCCGACTGACCGAGAAACTGCTTGCCGAGCCAGATCAGCATCGTTTTGTCGCCCCGCATGGCCAGCTCGACCTGTTTGCGGCGAAGCGAGACGTTGCGGGTGTTCCGGCCCTTCTCCATGACGCCGAGAAAGCGCCGCTCGAGGGTTTTCTTGTTGACGCCCAGGAAGTCGGCGATCTCTTCGACCGTGCAGCCGGCACTGGCGAGGGCCTTGACGTGTTCGGGATCGATCTTGGCCTTCGGCTTTCCGGGGCCTCGTTTTCCGTCTGTGAGTTGTTTGGTCATACGGGCTCTACTCTCCAAACAAAGTCATGCGACGACTTCAAGATGCAATCGGCCATCGCAATATACGGTTAGGCAATTCCCCACATTGTTCAGAAGGTTGGGCGGTGCGCATCAAGAGGAGCAGACCAGACCTTCTTTAGGAAGTAGTACTCTTGACAGTCTCTTTCTCTTCTGGGATAGTTCGTCTGCAGCTCAAAACTTCCTCCCCGGAGGTCAAACGCTTGAGACTTCGTTCTCTTGTTCTGTCTCTGGTTGTTCTAAATCTTGCCTTCTACTCACGAGCTGGTCTAACTGAAACCGCGAGCACTCATCTGGACCCCAATACGCCGCAAGGGTTGGAGGGTGGATTTTGGCGTATAGACCACGACTTTGATCCGATTCTGCGTCTGAAGAATATTCTGTTGAAGCAACCTCTCACGATAGTCCCAAGCATCTACTTTGCGGATGGAACAGAGTATCGCCTTGCATCGGTCACCCTAGAGCCAGCCGGAGTCGCGCAAGTTAATATTCGTTTCGCCCTGCAAAGTGCTCCTGCGAGCATCAAGAGCCATATCTCCAATTTTGGAATAGCCTCGATTTCGTACCAATGGTCTTGGCCAGCAGTCATTGCCTCGATTCAAAACACCGACGAGATCGCCAGTCTGACATTCACCAGTTCGTTTCAGGCAGATGTACAAGCGGTCCATGCCCAATCGAGTATGAACGAACAGCAAATTGTCCGTGGCACATGGTGGCTTCCAACTGAAAACGCAGACAGCTTTGTTGTAGTCGGAAACTCTTCTCTAGTACCAAAGAGCGTACAGGTCCTCTTTTCAGGCCGGGATGGACGAGCGCTGGGCGAAAAGCAAGTGAGACTGGCGCCGCACGCGGCGCAAATGATTCAACTCTCGACCGTGATCGCGGATCACCGCGGAACAGACTCCGCTGGTGGGATTGAGATTCACTACTCCGGGCCTGAGCGGTCTATCGTTTCTTATGCCGGAGTCAGCGACGAAGCGGTTGGTTACTCTGCTTCGCCGGTTTTGATCGAAGATGGTCCTAAGTCGGCCGAATCAGATCACGTCGCAATCATTAGTGCACCTGGACTTATGCTTGGCCACCCAGAGACGGAGATGGCGTTCCCGGTCGGAACTTTTTTCAGGCCATACGCGATCCTTCACAACGTCTCCAGCCAATCTCGTCATGTCACGCTTGCTCTGACAAGTCAGGGCGACGGTGGGACTCCGCAAACAGAGAGTTTGGGATTTGTCGATCTTGCTCCCGGCGAAGTGCGCGAATTCAACTTCAGTTCTAAGTATTCCCAAGCGAATCAACTGCTTGATGGTTATGCTTCTTTGAGTGCCAGCTTCGAAGGCCAAGATGGCGATATACGGATTCAGGCAGGCAGCGTCGACCAAACTCAGAACTATGTTTTCGAAGTCCCAGCCTCATTGGAGAAACCGACTGCAAGCCGAACGCTCTGTTTTTGGTCTGTTGAAAGAGATAACGACAGCATGATCGCGGTTTGGAATTACGAAGCTGTCAGCCAAGACCTCGTGCTTACACTTCACTATGCTGGCGGCGAATATGCGATCCCAATTCATCTCGAACCTCGGCACGCGTACAATCTTGATGTTCGAAGTCTCATAAACAGCAGAGTGCCTGATTCGAGCGGAAACGTCGTTCCGAGTTACATTGATAGCGGGAGCGCCGTGCTCTCGAACTCTCGCAGTGAGCTGGACAGGATTTCCGTGGTTGTGGCATCTTCGATCTTCAACGTTCGAAATGCGACCTGCGGCACCACCTGTATCACGTGTAATGGTGGAGTTAATATTACGTACACGGCGGCGCCTGTACGAGTTGGAGTAACCCAGAGTGCCTTCGCTACCGTTCAATTGACGATGGGTTCCGGGACCGTCTACAACAATCCGGCTGGCGGAGCCTGGCATTCGTCCAACACTGGAATCGCCGCGGTTAATTCGAATGGTCTGCATACTGGGGTAAATGTAGGAACGGCGACCTCCGAATTCATCCTTCAGAACGTTCCTGTGAATACGACGATTTGCGGACCGTCAGGATCAATAACTTGTCCTACCCAGACCTTTACAGCTTTTGCTCAAATCTATGTTCAGCCTGTGGTGTTTTCGGTCCAGCCTCTCGACCTTTATCTGGGACAGACAGGGCAATTCCTGGTTACCGGACAGGGATTTTCGAATGCCGGGACAATTTCGGGGCAGATCAGCGGGAACGATATTCAGGGTGGATCAGCCACCGGAGTTACCGATACGATGGCCTACATTCCCTTTACTGTGAATTGCGATGCCTTTGTTGGCCCCTATGGCAGTTTGACAATCAGCTTTGGCAGCGGCGACGGTGGAGGGCTTCTTAATCTTCCCTTCAATCTGTTCGTCCACATGCCATCGCCACCCATTCCTTCGATTCAGTTCAACGGACAGCCAGTGTCCGGATCTCAACCTGTCGTTGTTGGTCAACAGATTGCTCTGACTGCATCAATTCCGTCGCTGCCGAGGTGCATGTCGCTTCAGAGCCAGCAGTGGACACCTCCAACTGGAACTGCCGTCGGTGGGTACGTGAACGCGGCGGGTAGTGGCTCTCCCGATTTGACCGGCGGGCAAGTGCTGCCCGTTCCTTCGCTGAACGGCTCTAGCCTTTCGTTTTATTGGGCGTATCCAACGCCACAAAATTCGACTTATCAAGTGAGCTACCAATACACGATGTCTGGCGGCGGACAATCATTGCCAAGTTCTCTCGCGACCGCGGTGTTCACAGTCGCTGGGGTCACCTCGCCCAACATCACGATCCAGAACTACGTCCTTGCTACGGTCGACGATTTGAGCGGCTGCTCGATCGAAGGTGGCGGCCCCACACTCGCATATGGAAGATTAACGGGAATGGTACCAGTTTGCGGGACCACTACAGGAACTCCCGGAATAACGTTCACTCCTTCCGGAAACTGGCCAGGCACGGGAAACTACTTCTTCGTTCAAACAGTGGACAGTGACTCTTCTTCCAACGGCTACAACAGCTTAGGAAAGACCTTGACTTGCACTAATACTCCAGGCGTTGACGGCCAATATCCATATCAGGGAGTCTACAATCCTCCTTCCAGGAACGACGCGCCAACAATGCCTTTGGCCTACAGTCCCAACGCCAGCAGAGCCTTCAATGCCACTATGTACTTGATGTGGCAGTCTTCTACACCCAATTCAATTGCAGTCCCGGTCGGATCGGTCCCTTGGACGTTCAATGCGACGGCTACCTGCAGCTCTGGATGTGGTGATGCGAGCGGATGGACTCCGAGCGGAGTTGGGGGTCCAACAAACCAACAAATCTTTGTGCTCAGTTCGGCGTCCCAGAGTAATCTCGGTTTTCCGGTATGGGGAGGTCCTGCAACTCCTCAATGTACCTATCATTAGATGCACGAAAATTCAGCAGTTTTTCAGAGGGAGAACACGATGAAGCAGATCATCCTCGGCTTAACCATGATTGGAGTCTGTTTTTCGTTGGTGACCGCCGAACCACCCAAAAACCCGGAACTCGACATCAAGATCGCTGCGCCCATCGCCAACGTGAAATTGGGCGCGGATGTATACATCAAGATTCAAATGACGAACATTTCCGATCATCCAGTAGACTGCTCATCATACTACGTCGGTGGAACTGACAGGAGGTTCAGAATCGAAGTTCGAGGCAGCAACGGAAACTCGATGAAAAAGCGCGATCTTCATCCAGAGATGATGCCGGGCAGCTTGCAAGGATGCACCTTGCAACCGGGTGAAAGTACCCCTTGGAAAGAGGACCGCATAAGTTGGGCAAACGATTTTAGTCGGCCTGGAAAATATCGGATCCAGCTTGCTCGAGTCGTTGGAAATGATGAAAAGGACGGGCTTGTCGAATCAAACACCATTTCGATCACCATCGTCCCGTAAGTGGTGGCGTAGCAAAAAGAGAGCCAGAGCAGCCCGTCATGTGCATTCTGCGAGTGTCGTGGCCAATCCGGTAGTAATCCCAATTTTGGGGGGCTATTTCCGAGTAGCCGGTGATCCGACCGGAACTCGCCAATTGGGCGTTGCCTGAGCGTTTGTCAAACCACCCATCGATTTGTCCGCGAGCGCACAATCATACGGCATTCCCCAACACAGAGCGCGCCTGCGGTTCATCCATCTGCTGACCGACATACTCGAACGTTGCACAGGGACGGCCACCGAAGCCGCCGACCTGGGACGTGCATGAACGCGTCGGACTGAAGTCACCACCGCGCTTCTCCATCGACCAGTCGTCCTTCTGATGCGCGAACGAGCGGATCAGCGACGGGTGCGCCGGGTAGGTGCGGAATCGATAGTTCGCCGCCTTGAATGCCGCGCCCAGATTCTTCGCGAGGATCATGGCCAGCCCGAGGCCTTGCCAGTCGGGCAGCGTGACGAGTCGCGAGAGTCCCTTGATGTTCTTGGCTTTCGCATGGGGCCGATGCAGAACACCAGCGAACGCGGCCGGTTGCCCCTCGACGAACAGGCAGAAGCAGCGCGCGGCGGGATTCAGTTCCGCCGTCAGATAGTGATATGGAGCGAACAGTCTCCAGTAGTCGTAGGGAACGCGCCTAATCTCGGCGTCCAGAGCTGGGCGGCGTTGAAGCCCCCTCCGGGCGAAGTGCATCGTCGCCGGCTCGAAGATCCAATCCGGTTGCAGCCAGTCCACGATGTCGTAGTGGCATGAGGCAGCGACGAATCGCTGCTCCGTTTTGCCGGATGTACTTCTGCACCGCATGAGCGCCGATCTTCGCCACCTGGCGATCAACCACGGACGTGAACTCGTCCATCGTGATCACGCCTGCACGACCCTCGGACAACATGCGACGCGCCATCTCGACGCGGAACTTCTCGCCGTTACTGAGCACGCTGAACGGGCGCATCCACGCCGGGATGGTGTTGAACCCGACCGACTGGCAGATCGCCGCGATGTCTGAGATCGAGACGCCGCGCGGGAAGTCGTCGATGACCGACTTGGCACTCCACTCCAAACTCTGCGGCGGTGCGAAGATGCGAGTCAGAATCGAGGACTTGCCGCAACCGGAAGGGCCGACGATCAGGCCAACGTTCCATTCGAAGTCTTCGATGGGCAACTCGCCCTTGAATGCGATGGCGCACTTCTGTTGCGCGGGGCAGTCGAACATGGCCGAAAGCTGCTGCACGCGGGTGGTCAGATCGATGTCGGACTCGACGGTGAAATCAATGGCAGGCACTGCTTTTCTCCAAAGTGAGGGATGATTACGGCCGTAGACACTGCCCGTCGCCGATGACGGCGGCGGTAGTGTCCTAACGCCCTGTTAGGACTGCCTGAAACTCATTGACCGTGAACCAGTGGCCGCGTAGCGTTGATTAGCGCACTCTGCCCAGCAACCAAACAGTGTCTCAACGGATTCGGAAACTCTCTGAAATGATGTTCACGAGGAATGATATGTCGAACAAATACGGCTATTCAGAACTCCAATGGGAGAAGGGTAAGAGAGAAATGGTGGGAATCCTCCGGCAGCGAGCTTCTCAACAGGGAACGATTGCCTATAGCGAACTCTCCTCCAAGTTAACCTCCATCCAGATTGGGCCTCATGACCCCGCTATGGGCGGGATGCTTGGGCAAATCTCGGGAGAAGAGGACGCGTGTGGGCGTGGGATGCTGTCAGTCATTGTGGTCCATAAGGAAGGTGATCAAAAACCCGGTAACGGTTTTTACGAATGTGCCGTCGATCTGGGGAGGGATATCACAGATCGGGACCGCATGTGGATCGACGAGCTGAATCGTGTCTATGCTGAATCGGTCAAAGCAAATTAGGTTTAGGCGACGCATCCCCGCATCCCCCGATACGCCGCTTGGGCGGGCTCGCCGATTTGGTTGTTATCTAGTAGTGTCTGAATTCTGCGTTGAACGAAAGACAGCTGTCGGCTCTAACGTGATATTGTTCGGGACATGCCGCCGAAAATCACCACTCGGATTCAGTACGCTCGGATGTGGCCTCGTACAGTGTTGGAGCAGGGGCGAGAATTTCTGAGAGATCCTCAATTGGCAATACTGCGTCATCCTGGGGTCTACGTTCTGTACAGAGACGACGTGCCATATTATGTCGGGCAGGCTGCGAGGCTTCGAAGCCGCCTCTGGGAGCATGCCAACAACCCGGACACGTCGTACTACAATTTTTGGAATTACTTCTCTGTCTTTGTCCCACCCGATCAAGACAGCCGCAGTCAGATTGAGGCGCTTCTCATCGCTGCCATGCCCACAGAGAACAGGGCAAGGCCCAAGCTCCACATCCACAAAATACCATTTCCCAGCAAGTTGACGAAGAGGCTCCGCGCCCACGTAAGCGCGAATCGGCTCGCGGGAATTGCCAACGAAAGCTTCCCCTCAACAGCAAAATTGGCTGTATCGAAGCGGAAGAGACGTGCTGCTGGAAGGAAAGCAGCCGCTACGCGGAAGTCAAAGGCGAGCTGAGATTTCGATCAACGCACTACACTACCTGTTATCCCGCCGAACTGTCGCCGATGAACGTGATCATGCCCGGCTCGTCGGTGTCGTACTGGATCCGCTCGCAATCAAACCGCACCGCGGCCACGCTGCCGATGACGGCACGCGCGCTGCACTCGACGGTGCGCCACATGCGGCACTTGCCGACGAACTGCGAGATCGGAAGCTCAGACCCCGGCGCGTGATCGTGGCGCGTGCAGTACCAGAGATCGTCGGCCCACGTGGCAATGTAGTATGGCTTCATGGCGTCTCCTAGCTGATCAGCGGCTTGCACTTGATGCCTTCGCCTTCGAACCGGTCCAGCATGGCGGTCTGCGCTGCTTCGTTGTCGCAGTCGATGACGATCTGGTACCGGAGATCGTCGCCCTGATCCATGCCCTTGAGTTTCTTCTTGTTCTGCTCGTCGGTCGGAAACAGCGATTCGAGCTCCGTCGCGGTCCAGAACTTCGCGATGTCGATTGGATCCTCGCCGCTCGTCAGTTCCTTGAGCACGTCGGTATCCCAGTTCAGCGAGACCTGGCCGGCGCGGTTGTCGGCGATCGCCAGCTCCTTCGCGGCCTTGTCTTTCGTGAGATCGAGATCGGTGCGCTGGACGGCGACCAGCTTCGTGCCGTCTGTCTTGACCACGATCACGTCATCAAGCCCGATGGCGGCGGCGCCCTCGGCGGTCTTGTTGCCCGCGATGATGTTGCCGTGCTTGTCGAGCAGGATCGAGCGGCCTGCGCCGTAGTTGCGCAGACTGTCCTCGACGACCTGCGTGCCGCGTTCCGTGCCCTTGTTGGCGTTGCGGCGATCCGGGGTGAAGTCCTTCAACTTTGCCATGATGGGGAGCCCTTTTATGACTGCGACATTATTGCGGGGAGCTGGATGCGCCCTCCGGGGGAGGTCAACGCGGGGCGCGCTGATCAGTAAGTCCAGAAAAGCGACGCAATCAGGATGCCGATGCACGTTGCGCAACCGGCGAGGAATCCGATGCAAAACCACGCGTAACGTTGCGTTTTCTGCGCCATTTGGGCCTCCAGATGGTCAGTTGATGGTGTGAAGAGCGTCGCATTTGAGGCAGCGAGCGCACATGTAGAGCGTCTTGCTGTTGCCTACATCGCCGATCTTCTCCATGACGTGACCGTGAACGACGCGGCACCACGTCTGTCGAACGAAGTCGCGTAACGTCTGCATGGGGAGTACTCCTCTCAGGACATCGCCGCGGTGATGGCCTTGCGCCAGTACGAGTCGTAACCCGTCGAGATCGATACCGGGTGAAGCGACCGAACCGATTCAATCGGGCGGCGTTGAATCGGCCTGCAGCAGTGCCGAGCCGCGATGCCTTCCTTCGCTTCGACCAGGCGATACGGGTCACTCAGCACGCGCGACCGAATCTGAAACCGCTGTTTGCAGCGCGTGCACCAGATGCCATGCGACGCGTGCGCAAGATGACTGATCTGCATGTGGAGCCTTTACTTGAGCTTCAGGTGCTCTTTGATCCGCACGATGTCGCGGTCGTGATCCTCGCTCGAGCTTTCGAGCTTGAGGATGCGATTGTCGTGATTGGCGACGCGTTCGGTGAGCCGTCCGTACACGAATGCGCCGATTACGAGCGTGGCTGCGAACGATGCCCAGCTACCCACCGCTCCCCAGTCAATGTGCATGTTCGAAACCCCGCAGAGTTGCGGTCGATACACCTTCGGCTTTTGTGCCGCTGGCGTTTTTCTGTTCGCTTCAGTCGTTCGCGCCGTCTTCAGACCCGGTCAAGGGTTTGGTGCCTGATCCCACCGCTCGTTGTTCACCGCGCGGGCCGCGTTTTCGTCGGACTGTCCCTCGCGGGACCGGATGGCGTCGAGAGCCGTCAACTCGATTCGGTGCGTCTACTGCTGCTGCATGGTACGGGGATGTTTGAGGCCCGGGAGAGCGGCACCCAGGAAAGGTCTGCTCTCACCGTGGCCTCAAACGCAGGGTCGCAACAAGGCCCGTGCAGGCCGATCGGCAGCACTCCCCAATGCCGCGGACTTGCGACCCTCTGTGCCGCGCTCTGCCCGGAAGGAGTTGGGCGGCGCCGGCAACGTCAATGTCAGAGGTATCCGTGCTGCGGATCGACGACATTCTCCGGCACCAGGCCGAAGCCGATCAGTCTCTCGATGTCGCTGCTCTTCGTCATCCGGATTCAAGCCGTTGCTCGCCCGGCAACCTTCAGCATGTCTGCGATGCGTGATGACCGGCATGCTGATCTTCGACTCGGATGCCTTCGCCACTCGACGAGTCGATAGCGCACACCCGGCGATCTGCGCGACGTGAGCGCTCGATCTCGCCCTTGGCTTCATCCGTTTGGCTTCGCCTGGCGTGATCCAGCGATGAAGCGACTCCGTCCGTGTTCTAAGTCGAATGGTTGCGCGCATTCTGATCTCCTTTGGAGAAAAGTGGCGGACATGCGAAAGGGGCGTCGACTCGTGGTTGCGAGACGACGCCCCAGCGTCTACTGCTTTCTGCTTTTGGGTATGTCGATTCCAAACTTTAGAGACGAGTCCACTAGCGGGTTTCTCGCCCTGATGCGCTCGGGGAATCCGGGTCTGTTCACATCGGGCTATAGCTCGACGGCGGAACGCGGGATCACTCCTGAGTGTGAAGTGAGAACACTTGTCAAGGCGTTCTCACTTCAGGCAGTGGCAACATCGATTCAGGAGTGTTCCGAAAACAATCGTTGCACTTAATCAGGATTTGTCGCAATGGGGTCCTATAACATTTTGTGAGCCATTGCACCTTTTGTATGCTTTCAGTTTTCGATGAAGGGTCATGAAGCAGATGCCGAGCGAGCGAGCGGCGGCGTCAAATTGCCCTGATGATGTTCAACGCGTGCCATGATGACGGCGCGCTCGATCTCGGCGATGGTGTGGGTCACATCGATAACCGGCGCGGCCGGTCGATCTACGGTGACGATGGTGTTGTAAGACGGCGGCACTCGGCGACGCGACGCGATCAAACGACGCCAGAGAACGCCCGCACCGCCGACAGTTCGACGATACGGGCTGTTCCTTCTCGCAACTACGGCAACGAATCAGACTCACCCTGTAGTTCCCCTTTTGATTTCCCTCTTGAATCCCGCGCAGGGAGACGCTAAGCGCCTTCCCCGACCCCCCGACGATGTTCTCTACGTCAGAACCGACCTAGCGTCTCCCTTGCATCCCGCGACTGTTGGTTTTTCACAGATTTCACCCTTGACGGGCTGGGCGATCTGTCCTACCGCGTCATCAATGTCTTGTCCCGTCACTTCGCCATTGCCGCCCAAGTTCGGCAGCTTCGTGATGCCGTGCAGAATGCCCTTGAACTCGGGGCAGTGCGGTTGATGTGGCTCGCCCAGATCACCATCGCAGCCGGTGTTGTACCCGATGCAGTTGGATACCTCGACGATCTGCGATGCGTCTGCCGTGAGATTGCTCGCGAAGTCGCGCAGCGAGCTCGAGTTGGCTTGAACTGATCGCGTTCGGCTTCGAGCGTTTGGTTGTCTCGTTCCAGAGTGCGGATGCGCTCTTCGGCGCTGATCAGTCGCTGCTCGCCCCGCATGATCTCTTTCGCCATCTCGATGTGAAACGGACAGAGCCAGCCGAGACCTGTTTCGGTAAGGTTTTCCGTCACGCAGACATGTCCGGTGTTCGCAGTACGGTGCAGGCGTGGCCACCGTGTACGATGCGCGAGTCTGTTGCGCGAACCACTGGGGAACCGCTCGCCCACCTGATCGGTGATCATCATGCGGACCGGTTGCAACGGGTTGCCGAAGTGAGTCAGTTCAAGCATGATGTTGGCGCCCTTCACGATGGCGATGCGTTGAGCGTCGGTGAGAGCCCAGCGCGAGATGGCGCTGTTGCCTTGTTCACCCGGCAGCGTGCGAAGCGGCAAGTATTCGGGTTGATGTTCGGCGTACACCTTTTCGTGTTGTTCCAGCCCTTTCACTACCGGGCCGCGAAGAGAGAGAGATAATCGAACATTCATGACCTCGTTATGAAGTGGCGGGGAGACGTGCGGCCTCCCCGGTTGTGCGTTTCTCGTCAGAACGGAATGTCGTCGTCGCTGATCTCTGACGAATCCCACGGCTCGCTTGCGGCGGCGGTGCCCCCGCCGTAACTGCCTCGCCCATTCGCCGATTGGCTGCGGTTGCCATAGCTGTTGTTCTGTTGACTGCCGCCGCCGCCCTGATCGTCATTGCGACCGCTCAGAAGCGAGATGTCGAAGCAGATGATCTCCGTGCGGTAGCGTTTCTCGCCCGATTGCTTGTCGTCCCACGAGCGCGTCTGAATCTTGCCCTCGATGTAGAGCTTCGAGCCCTTCTGAACGTAATCGCGAACGATCTCGGCGAGCCGGGTGAACGCCACGATGTTGTGCCACTCTGTTCGGTCCTGCCAGTTGCCCTGTTGATCTTTCTGGCGATCGGTAGTGGCGAGTGAGAAGTTCGCTACCATCGTGCCGCCCGGGGTTGATTTGATCTCAGGATCCTTGCCGACGTTGCCGAGCAGGATCACCTTGTTGACTGACTTTGCCATTGCCTTCTTTCCTCCTGAGTGTTGTTGTTCTGCCTAAACGTCCAGTTGTTGGGTGTTTTGACCGTGGCATCTGCTCGACCAGATTTTGTGCAGGTTGCCGTTTTTGTGCAGCGACGCTACTGCGACAGAATCGTTCCGTGCGAGCGATGATGCCCATCTGCGCAGCTCGCTTCATGGCGGGGCCGATTGCGGCCAGGTTGTGCGTCTTCGGCGGGTCGGGCAGTGATTCGATCTCTGCCAGAACATCGTCAGACGTGATCTCTTGTTTCTTGCGCGCTGCGGCCAGTACGCACGCGTCGAAGATGTGTCGCCATTTCGGATCGGCGTTCTCGTCAGCGCGTTTCATGCCGTCGTGAATGCGCTCCTGCGCTGCGGGCGGCATCTTCCCTGAGAAGTCGAGAGCGAATTGCGTCATCTGAGTCGTCTCCTATGCGGCGACTGCGTCGGTTGTTGTTGCGTTGATACGTGCTTGCCGAGCCGACTCGCGCCGTTTGCGGGCATCGAGACAGTCCTGGCAGAGAGTTCTATTCAGCGCAGGCTTGTTGCGTCCGCAATCCGGGCACAGATTGCGGTGTTTGAGTTGTTCTCTGCGCCTTGCTAGCGCGGCGCGAACGACTGAACGGCGGTGTTCAATGGTTTTCATGCTGCGATTGCCTCCATGGTGTCCAGTGATAAATCTTTCCTTCGAACGGCATCCGGTCCTCGAAGAACTCGGCCAGCTGCCCGAAGTGCTTGAATCCATCGGCGGTTGCCAGCCGCTGCATCGCGTAGCTGGACAGTCGCTGATTGTCGATTCTGATCACGCGGCTGTTCGGCATCTCGACCAGGCCGACGCGAATGCACGGCACGATGGCGATGCGACGCGCTCGCGGTGTGCGCAGATACACATAGAGGTGCATCAGGTTGCCCCGCACGTCCTCGACGCGGCGGCGGCCGCGTATTGTGTACTGCTTGATGCCCGCTAGAATCAGCGGCTCGAATTCGGGTTTGAAGTTATACAGTCCCATCAGTACAGCTCCTCGATCTCTATGCGGAGCAGAAGCGCCGCCATTCTCTTTTTCAGCCGGTACATCTGAGTCTTGAAACCCTTCGCGTCGAGCACGTGCGGCGTGCCGTCCAACTCGACGTAGTAGAAGTCCGCGACATACACGACGGGTCGCAGCTTGCCATTGCCCGGTACGAGCGTGATGCGTTTCTGTTCTTGGTAGTGAAGAATCTGACCGCGACTCGCGAGAGCCTGAAACTTCGCGGCCCAGTTCGCCTCAAGCTGCGACGCATACCACTTCCCGTTGAACAGCACGCGGCGATTGCCCATCTTGTTACCGCGTTCGCCGACGCATGTCTTCTTGCCATCGACGAACTCGGTCCACGCCGCCCGTTCTTTACTTGTCTCGCGACGCATCGGCAAGCTCCAGTTGTTCTTTCGTCCACGTCTTCGCGATGTCCCATCCGTCGATCACCGCCACGGCGCGCCACTCGACCCCAAGCTCAACGTCGTGCGCTCCCTCGACACCGAACTGACGAACGAGAAAGCCATGCCGAGGGCAGAAGTCGCTATCGATAGATGCGAGTGTCACGCAGCGCCTGTTTGCGAACGCACATTGTCCGGTCATGCCCATTACGCCGCGCTTTCGCCGCAACCCGCCCAGCGAACCAGCGAGGGGTTCTGCGCGTGCCGAATCAGGACACCGATCGCCTGAAGGTACTGAACGGCGCGGTCGATCATCTCGCGTTCGGCCTCGTGCACCTTAAGTGATGTGTTGTACCAACGCGTCGGCAGCAGACCGTCGTCTGTCTGGAGCCACGAACAGAAGCTCTCCAGATCGCACTTGGCTGAATCCTCGGCGATCTTGTGCGCGAGCGCGTTGATGGGGTGATGAATGATCGTGTTCAACGGCTCGATCTTGCTCGTGCAGTTAGGGCATTCGTCGCTGCAATTGGAGATCGTGTTGCAATCGACATTGCCGCAGATGTGAGCATCGTTCAGGTGCAAACGAACGATGCTCTCCGGGGTGCGTTCTCTGCTTATCGCGTTTTCGATGACTTCCGGGCTCATGTCCTCAATCCCTGATTGGGTGATGGGGGCGCCTTCCAGCGCCCCGGCTTGAATCACTTTTTCGTCTTCGCGACTTTTTTCGTGGCGGTTTTCTTGACGACTTTGCGGGGCTTCTTTGTCGTCGCCTTTTTCGCTGGCTTGGGCTTCCGCACGTCGAGCACCTTCGCCAGAGTCTTGCCGGTTGGATCTGGGCCGTGCGGATCGTCGGGCGTGCCTTTCGTCTTCGCGGCCTTCTTTTCCTTTGTGGCTTTCTTCTTCGCCGACTCCGCAGCCGCTTTCTGTTTCTCGGCTTGCCGATCTTCCTCGACGGTTCGCAGTGCCTTGTGATCGACGGAGAGCAGTTGCGCGAGACGTTCGAAGCCTTCGGGACGATAGTCCTTCCGGTCCACCGAATACTCGTGAGCGGCGAGATCGTTCGCGTGAATCGCCATGTGCGCAGCGCGCAGACGCTCGGCGGGAGTAAGACCCTGCATGAGCTTGGTCAACTTATCGCCCGACCCATACCCGAGAGCTTTCTCGTCCCATCCGAGAGCGACCGCGAGCTTGGGGTTGTAGATCGAGGTCATGCGGGTGACGCAATGCAGCGCGACATCAAGCGCCAATTGATTCAGCACCGCGTCGTTGACCTTCGCCTGGCCGAGCGCCTTGAACAGTTCATTGCGATAGCGTTTCTGGACGTTCAGCTTGCCCAGAGTCGTCTTGCGCTTTGCCTTCTGACTCGCTGCCTCTGCTGCGTTGCTGTGACTGCTTCCACCGCGCGAACTGAAGCCGTAATGCGTTTTGCAGTTCGTGTTGCGGCAGATCGTGAGCGGGTGACCAGCCTTGGGTCCGTCGTACCAGATCGCGTCCTCCTGCGACTCGCACGCCTCATCCTTGCCGTCTTCGATCACCTTGACGTTCTGTTTGGGGATGACGCTTTCGGTCTTGTCGTACCAGTAGGCGTTGCCGAGCAGAACGAGCTTCTTGCCGTTCTCTTCGGCATATTGCAGGCTGTACCGCACCCATGCGCGAATCTTGCCGCGATAGCATTCCGAATCGGTGCAGGCATCTTGCGCGACATCGTTGAACAACAGCGTCGAGTTGACGGTGCGCTTCGGGCATTCGCTGCACGCCATCGGGGCGATGTTGTCTTCGAGAGGGAAGGGAGCATTGGACAGCACGACCAGCATGGTGCGGCCGATCTCGCGCCTCAACTCCGCAACCGACTTGCCGGTCTGACGCCATGTGAGCGTCGGCGTGCCTTCGCGACTCTCGGACTCCTCATCGTTGTCTTCGCTGTCGTTGTCGTCGTCTTCGAAGTTGTCCTCGTCGTCGTTGTCGAAGTCGTCCTCGTCCTCTTCGTCGATCCCGGCCAAGCCTGTCGGCTGCCCGTCTGCCACGACGCCAAGCCAGTGAAACAGCTTCGCTTGTTGCTTCTCGTCGAGCCGTGCGATCTCCAGCGCGTGCCCGACTTCGATGGCGTTGGCGGCAAGCGCCTCCTGGATGGGCTGAATTGCGTCGAGCAGCTTGAGCCGACGAATGACGAAGCTCGTCGCCTTGCCCAACTTCGCCGCGACCGTCTCGGCGGTAGCTGCCGGCGCCTTCATCAGTTCGGCGAAGGCCTTCGCCTCTTCGAGCGGGGCCAGATCCTCGCGTTGCAGGTTGTCGATCATGCCGATCTCGCGCGCCTCGGCGTCGTCCAGATCGCGAACGATGCACGGGGCGCTGGACAGGGAAGCTCTCTCGCCGCCAGTGCGACGGCGATGCCCGGCGATGATCTCGTAGTCGCCCGATGTCTTGCCCTTGTGAAGAATGGGCCGCACGATCAACGGCACCTGAATGCCGTGTTGCTTGATGCTCGCCGTCAGATCGGCGAGAGATGCTTCGTCGAACGTCTTCCGCGCGTTCCACGGAGCCACGAAGAGTCGCGACAGGGGAATGTCAGTGATGCCTGTCGTTATTGCTTCTGCCACTGCTGCCATTTCGTATTTCCTCCAAAGTGGTTGTCGTTGTGGTTTCAGGGGAGCGGGAATCAACTCCCCCATTCACTGCGGCGCAAACTCTACGAATGGTGAATGTGTCGAATGATCAGAACGACCAAGAGGCCGATCAGGTAGAACGTCATCGCGCTAAAGAGAAGTGCGTTTCCCCAAACTGCAATGCCAAACAGCAGGTCGGAGATCGTGTGCCGATGCAAATGGGCACTCTCACGTTTCGGCATCTGAATCACAGTCGCCATTTAGACCTTTCCCCTCCAGATTTCCTCCATGTCGCCACCGCACTCGATGAAGCCGCCACGAACGAGCGCGCGGCAGGTGCGTTTGTCGGACAGATTCGAGGTTGTGAATCCGCCCGTCACGATTGCGCATTTGCGACATCTGCGCCGAACGTAAACCTCGTTCTGCTTGGCGACGTTCTGTGCCATCGTGTCGGCGGAGGCTGTTTCGTCGTCGTGTGCTGTTCTGTTCATCGCGTCTCCAGTCGCTTCATTCGGTTTGGTTCCCCGATAAGTGGGGAAGCGATTCAGTAATTCCGCCTCGTCAATGCCGTTGTCCTGCATGTATTCGGCGGCCCATGTCCAGAACTTCTGAATTCTCTCGTTGCGTTCACTGCGTTCGCGTTCGATGCGGCGCTTCTCGCGCTCTATTGCCTGTCTTGCCTCGTTCGCTTGTTCGATCTCTTCAGCTACCTCGCTCGGGTGCGGAAAGAACTTGCGCCCCGGTTTGATCTGAAGATTGAGAAGCGCTACTTTCAGCGTCTCGACGCCGTGAATCACGGCGAGTCGTTCCAACGTCAGGTAAAAGATGTCAATCGTTTCGTCGCTGAATTCCTGATGCGGGTAGTAGTCGTGCATCTGGCGACAGAGATGGTTAAACTGCTCCCGTTCCTGTGCGGCGAGCGATCGCTCGGTCCCAAGCGGAACGATTGCGGTCTGCGCGGGCGGCCGATCCAGTGGCACCAACGCTGCGATGTCCTTGAGTGGTTCCATTCAGGCCTCCATCCTGCTTCCACTTCTGGTCTTCGAACCAGTGCTGATTGATGGTTTCGCCGTGTTGTTGCGCGGCGGTGATGCGCGTTCCATTTCACTGCGCGACGACGTGCAGCGGCGCAGTTCGTCCATGCTTGCCGAGCAGCGCGGATGGCTCGGATGATCAGACTCCGTCATGCGAAACCGACCAGATATTCGGAAAGCTGTTACGTTCCATGATGGCGTTCGCGTACTTGATGTGGTCAGACCCTCGGGGAATGAGTCGTCTGTCTGGGGGGTGTTGCCGTCTTGCGGTTCCCCCTTCTATGACGGTTCTTGATGGTTCTTCAATATAGGCGTGTTGCGGATTTCACCCTGAGCTGTCGCGGATTTCACCTCAGATGTGTTGCGGATTTCACCTGTGGTCGAGCGATCAGGTGAACTCTGTTCAGGTGACGTTGAATTCTCAGGTGAATCTGTGCACCTGAGCCGTCTCCCTTAGGAGTGATCTCAGGTGAACTCTTTGCACCTGAGCGCCGACGCTTGTCTTCGCTCTCTGTTCGTCTCTGAGAGCTTCCAGCTTTTCGAGTTCGATGGTGTAGCGGTGTATCAGTCCATGGACAGCACGGCGAGCCACCCGCATCCATCCTTCGGTTTCAAGTTGTTGAATCGATCGATGACGTATGCTCAGAGAACAGCGTCTCCGCGCGAGCGTCTTGATGCTCGGCCAGCAGTAGCCGTTTTCATCTGGCGAGTCACCCAGCGATGGCCAGCAGAATCGAAACGTTGATTGCGTTCTTGCGGACCGACTTTCCAGATCAGACCGCTAATGTGTACGCTCACTCCGACGCCCCCGAGAGAAGATCAATGTTGACGGCCTTGCGCATCGAGTGAGCGTGCTGTGGTACCACATCGAAGGTGACGACCCTGTTTTTGAATTCGCGCGGTTGCAGGGGACGCCGGCACCGCAAATCGTTTGAATGAAAGAACAACTTTTCGTTTTCATCCGTCACAATGAAGCCGATAAAGCAGCCGTCATCGCTGCGACGAAAGACAGGCTCAACGACATCGTGAACGTGTCCGAAAATCTTTTGTGTTTCTGACATGGTGACCTCTCCGGGGATGCCCTGCGCGTCACTTGACGCGCAGGTACCGGCTCCCTTCCTTTTCGTCCACGAAGATCGCCTCGGGTAATGTGTCCGGCTGGCGTTCGTAGATGGCTTTGATTGCGGCCTTGTCGAGCTTCAGTTCCGTCTTCACGAGCGAGGGATGATCCTGCTGAAGCATCTCGAGCGTGAACTCTTCAGCGAGATCGAACGCCACCGAGTCGGCGGCCTTCTGCGTCCAGATCGTGAAGCGCGGCGTCTTGACTTTGCCGTTGAATGCAGCATCGACAGCGAGACGAATGCGCTCTTTCAACTTGTCGGCCTGATTCTCGAATGAGGCCTTGCGTTCATTGAGTCGTTCGATCTCCTGCTTGCAGATCGCAGCGTTGGCTTCGAACTGCCGCAACACCATCGCGGCAGCTTCGATCCGATCAGGAGCCTCGCGCATCAGAGCATCGAGACGCGCCTCCAGATCGGGCGTCAGTTCGCCTTCGTTCTCAGTGAGAATGTCGGCGATCAGCATGCCTTCGAGCGAAATGTCGTACAGCGTGAGCCTGTTAGAAGGGGCGTTTGACGCAATCACGGCGACTCCTTTCGAGGTCTGCTTCGGTGATGCCTAGGCGCTTGCGTTCTGCCTCGACTTGCGCGGCGCCCTGCGGATCGAGCACCAGTGGTTGGGTGGCTGGCTGCTTCGGCACGTCAGAACGGGATGTCGTCATCGCTGATCTCCGTCGTTGCCGCAGCGCCCACCGGCTGTTGCTGCGCTGGCTCGGTGTAGGGCTTGCCGTCGCGGTACTCCTGATCGCCAACGGCGAGCACGTTGAGAATGTTGATGTACTTGTTGTCCGCGTCCGTCTCGAACTCGAATTGCAGCGACTTGCCTTTAGCGGCGTCGAGTGCATCGAACATCGACTTGTGCCAGCAGTAGACCTGAAACTGCGTGCCGATGGCGCCATTCATCTTGACAACGCGGAAAGGATTTTTCGGCTCCTTCTTTGTCTCGCGTGCATCGACGTTCATCGCATGACAGACGACGCGGCAGCCGTCTACGTGGAACGGTGTAGGTCGCGCGGTTGCCGTTCGGTGACTGACCGTTCTGCGCATGGTGACCGTTGCCGTTGGTGTTCTGCGGCGGTGCCTGGGGCGGTGGTGCTGGCTTCTCGGTGCAGCTTCGCCGCCGAGCCATTCGCGGAAGATAGCGAACTCTTTCTCGCCGGGCTTGGTGTACACCTTGCCGTTCATGGCGAAGCAGCGGCTCTTGTCCACGATGAAGTTGTTCCCGTCGTCCATCAGACCGACGAGATCGAACTCGTATTCGAGGCCGTCGCGCTGCACCGGCGCGAGGCCGATCTTGACGCGCTTCTTTTTGCCCTTGCCGTCCTCGACTTCTGCGTACTCGGTTTTGGTCCGCATCGTCACGACGACATGCAGAGGCGCGGCGATCATCGAGTCCACCATCGAGCGTTCGTGCGGTCTGAATTCCTTCCAGCCGCTCATGCCGTCACGCGAGCTGCTTTTCTTCGCCGCCATATCGACGAACTCAAGCGCGCCGTCTTTGCCCATCCAGAAGTGACTGAGCGAGTCTGCGAGGAATGCGTCGTAGCCGCCTTTGATGGCCGCATCCAACGCCGCCTGAAAGTTCTCTGGCGAGTAGCTGTCCAGTTCGATCACGTCGAAATCGAAGTGGCTCGGATCGTCACAAGTCGCTCCGCACTTCGGCGAGTGGGCGTACTTCGAGAGACTGCCGTGTTCGGTATCGACGGCGGCGATCTTCCCGGTTGGGCCCACGAGCGTGCGGGCCATCTTGAGCGCTGAGATAGCTTTTCCCGGAACCCGCTGGCCCGATCAAAGCTACTCGACCTTTTGCGCCGTACTTCTGCGCTTTTCTGAATTGAATTGCCATGTGTTTCCTCCGACCGCGTTAGCGGTGTTGATCTGTACTGCCGGGTACAACTAACAACAACTCGCGAACCATCTCGTCCTCTGCGTCGAACACGAGCCACTCGCCGCAATAAGCGAGCCAGCATTCGTCGTGCTTGGGGTGTCTGACCGGGATGATGGTCGTCGATACTCGCGCGGCGGCATCAGGCCGTTTCGCGTCGAATCTGTGAATGAAGGGAGCGCCGTTCAGCGCGGCGTCGAGACTGAATCGCGTGGTGGAGATCGCCGCCATCAGCGCGCCTCCCACAGAGCGATGTCGTGATACGTGCTGCGCATGTCGGCCAGTTCCGACTCGTGAAGCTGAATGTCTTCAAGCAACGCCACGAGCGCGTGCTCTGCGTCGCGCACCTGGTCGAACGTCACATCGAGCGAGGCGTGGCCGTCGCGATACTGGTGGGTGAGGATTCGGTGGCCGACTGTTCGCACGCGAACCGGAGCAGATCGATCTTGCTGGCAAGCTGCTCGCGGAGCGGCTGTTCCTGATTGCGCAGGGATTCGAGCGCCCGCTCGGCCTGTCTCATGGCGAGCGCACATCTCGGCGCGTTCAACTAGCGTATGCACGGGGAGATGTGAGATCGTTTCGGGGGAATTCGCGTCGAGCATCGTGCTCATCTGCACCTTCTGCGCGAACATCTTCCGCGCGGGCTTGACTTCGTTGAGGGAGAGTTCCTATGTTCCACGTGGAACAAGTCAAAAGTAACTTATAAAGTTACTCATTAAGTACAACGAAGACAATAGGAGACTCTTAAAGCCCTGTCAATGGGTGTTTTTCCACAGTCGCCCGCCATTTTCGATTGATTGCGTGCTATTAGTTATTGAGTAGGCACCTTTCCCAATGACAACAAACTTTGTAAGTGACTCAGAGAGTAGAAAGTCTCTTGCCGGGAAGTCGATGCTGACTCCCGATGAGCTTTCAGCGCGGATCGGCGTGCCGGTGGCGACGTTGCAGACGTGGCGCACGCGGCGCAATGCAGGCGAGGAAGTCGGCCCCAGGTTCGTTAAGCTGGGCGGCGATGCGCCGATCAGCGGCAGGAGCAACGGACGCCGCCATGTGCGGTATCTGCTGCAGCACGTCGAAGAGTGGGAACAGTCGCTCGCCGAGAGTGCAGCATGAGCGTCTTCAAGCGACCTGGGTCGCCGTTCTATCACTACCGCTTCATGTACAACGGGCGGCGCTACACCGGATCGACCGGCGAGACCGGCCCCTACAAGGCACGCCAGATCGAGAACCAGAAGATGGAATCCGTTCGGCGTGGCGAGATCAGCACCGGCAAAGCGCCGCGCCTTTCCGTGTTTGCGCAGCAGTTCAAGACGTTCGTCGAGAAGAGCGCCGAGGCGAAGCAGCTCGCAGTGAAGACGCGCAAGTACTACGACAACGGGTGCCGGCTGCTCGAAGCGACGCCGGTCTGGAACCTGCGCATCGATCAGATCAGCGCCGAAGACGCGCAGATGATCTCGTTCCCCGGCTCGTCATCGAACGCGAACAACGCGCTGCGCACGCTGCGACGCATTCTGTCCTATGCGAAGGATCGGAAGATCCTCTACGTGGTGCCGGAGATCGCGTTGCTCGAAGAGAACGAACGGCAGGCGATCATGCAGCCGTGGCTCGAGGACGTGTTTCTCGAATGCGCCACGTCGCCGTTGCGCGAGATCATCATCATCATGCTCGACGCGTTCATGCGGCCTGATGAAGTCTGCCGTATTCGCTGGGCCGATATTCACTGGGACGCGTCGCAGATTTTCATCCCCACCGGCAAGACTCGCAAGGCGCGCCGTTTCGTCGGCCTTACCGATCGCATTCGCGCGGAGCTCCGCATTCGCCAGCAGGGCGCCGACAAGGATGTGCCGTGGGTGTTCCCGTCCAAGCGCGCGAAGTCGGGTCATCTCGCACCATCGTCACTCGACAAGATGTGGACGCTCACAAAGGCCAAGGTGATCGCAAAGCTCGTCGAACGCAGACTGCCGCCAATGCCCGAGGGGTTGGTGCTCTACAGCGCGCGTCACACCGGACTGACGAACTTCAACGCGGTCGTTGGCGGCGATCAGGCAAAGGTCGCACGCATCGCAGGACACTCGGACATTCGCGTAACGCAGAAGTACCTGCACCCGTCGATTACCGATGCCGCCGAACTGATGAATCAGCACAACAACAAAAAAGCCCGCCTCCAACTGGTGGAGAAGCGGGCTTAGGAGATTGGGGATGGAGCCTACAAAGAAGGTTTCACCGCGCGATGCGGTGTCGTTTGTCAGATCGAACTTTCCGCCAGGAACGAAGCTGCGTCACAGTCCGAGTGGCGATCTCTACATGATCGGTGGCAAGCACGGCACGAAGGATTTTTGGATGATGCCGATGAACAAGGCAGAGAAGGGAATTGTGCCGGCGACGCAGATCGTTCGCGAGTTCGAATTGCTACCAGCGTAGATCACCGGTCCACTGCGAAGGAATCACTCGAATGCGAACCCGCAACATGCGCGAATGGAAACAGCTATACGAGACGCAGTGGCGTCCCGTGTTCGCGCATCTCCCGAAGCAAGAGCGAGCGAAGCTGGTACGAGGATGTATGGGCAAGGCGATCTACGACTCACGCGACGAAGCAGAGCGCGTGATCGACCGGCTCCCGCTTCGCCCAGGTGAACTGCTCGGTGCGTATGATTGCCCGCTGTGCGGTGACATTCATACCGGCAATCGCAAGTATCTGAGATGGGATTTGGCGCGCCACTACGCGCAGATCAGGAGATGCAAACAAAACGGCGCGCTCGACCAATGCGTGGGCACAGATGGGCACAAAAAGTGGCATCAAAAGTGGCACAATGACGAAACGCGAGAGGACTTGGTAAGTCGGTATGATGCTGATTGCGGAAGGGTTAAATGGTGCGCCCGGAGAGATTCGAACTCCCGACCTACTGATTCGTAGTCAGTCGCTCTATCCAGCTGAGCTACGGGCGCACACGTATGGCTTCGAACGAAACCATAGTCAGATTATCAGGGTTTACGCGGGGTTGCAACGTGACCATCAGGCGGCGGGAGCAGGCTCGGCGGCCGGCGGTGGCAGCGCAACCTGCACCTCTTCAGTCACCTGCAACCCGGCGCTACGCACCAGTTGGATGACAGCCGCCGCATTGAGCCGTGTCGCGTCATATTCCACTCGCAGCGTCCGCGCCTCGCGATCGAAGCTTAACCGTCGAATCCCGTATACCTCCCGCAGATTCCCCAGGGCGAATGCGGTGGCCTCGGTAGGCACGGTCGAGTAGCGAAGCAGAATGTCCACCGTAGTCATAGAAAAAGCATAGCAGTTTCAAGTGCTACATCGCCCGTAACCGCCGTCACCGTTAGTCCATCCCCTAATCTTCCCTGGTCATTTCAACGACCGGCGCATCGTCACCGCAGTTCAGGCAGTGGATCCGCGCGCTGCCCGGAGCCGTCAAGGTCACTGTAAAGTCCATCAACGGGCTGGACGCATCCAGCCTTTTCAACTGAAATGAAAGCCACACACCCATCCAGCCGCCGTCTGCGTTCGATTGTGTCGCCGCGCAGCACAGTGCGATTATTCCAACAAACACAACTCCACTCATACGAATATTCATCGCATTCTCCTTCGCGTTGAATTTTGCTTTCGAGAGCTTCTACGACTGTTTCGCCAGGGACGCCGTCGCCAGCGACCCGCCCAGCCCCATCGTCTCTACCGCTGACGAGGGCACAATCACCATCGATCCGCTTCTCCTTGATCGCCTCGTACAGCATGTTCATCGCGCGCAGATGCAGGCGCCGTCGGATTCGAGCTGTACGCCTCGGCGGCCTTCACAAAGCTCTCCGAAATCTCCGTCTCCGCCTGTCCCAGGATGATACGCGCCTGTCGTTCTCGCTCCGCCTGCGCCTGGCGCGACATCGCATCCTGCAGGCCCTGCGGAATCCGCACATCCCGCACCTCCACCGACTGCACCGTGATTCCCCATGGCGTCGTCTTCTCATCCAGGATGCGCTGCAATTCACGTCCCAGCATTTCGCGCTCCGTGATCATCTGCGCCAGCTCATGCCGTCCGATCGACTCGCGCAGCGCCGTCTGCGCACTCAATGTAATCGCATCAAGATAGTTCTCCACTTCCAGAATCGATTTCTCCGCATTCCACACCAGCCAGAAGATGATTGCGTCCACATCCACCGGCACTGTGTCGCGCGACAGCGTAGACTCGGCGCTCACACTCGTCACTCTCACGCGCTGGTCGACATACGGGCTCAGCGTCTCCAGCACCGGAACAATGAAAAAGATCCCGGGCCCGCGCAGCCCCACATAACGCCCAACGCGCAGCAGCGCCACTTTCTCCCACTGTTGCACTACCTTGATCGCATGCAGCATATACAGTCCAGCCAATATCCCGATCAGCAGTGGAATCGGATTCTTCGTGATTGCGCTTAAGACAAACCCGCCCAGCAAACAAATGACAAACACTGTTACGGCAACCCGGTTGTATTGAAGACTCCCTCGCTTGTTCATCGCTTATCTCCTGCGGTTCGGCTCGTTGGCCGTGACCCGCCCTGCGCCGCAGCGCGGCTTAACTGGTCAATGAGATCCTGCACCGTGAATCCGGCCGCTCCAGCACGTGCAACCAAATCGGAAACAATCTGCGCCAACTGCCGCTGCCGCTCGTCTCCCGCTCGCGGCATCTTCTGATTGCTGATGAACGTCCCCGTCCCCTGGTGCGTCTCGAGTAGCCCGTCATACTCGAGCTCCCGATATGCGCGCACCACGGTATTCGGATTCACTTCGAGGTCGACGGCAAGTTGCCGCACAGTTGGCAACTGGTCGCCCGCACGAAGTGCCCCGGAGGCCACCGCTCCCCGAACCTGGTCGACAATCTGCCGGTAAACCGGCATCCCGCTATGCAGGTCGAGGTGGAATTGAAATGCCGGCTTGGAGGATTTGCTCATCGCTTCAGTGTACTATACAACTAGTACACCGATTCAATTTCGATGTCAAGCCGATTCTCACGGGAAAATGTCACGCACAATTGCGCGAGAACCATCAGCCCGGGAAGGGAACTAGGACGCATGGCCGCCGCGAAGCTGCTCAGCAGCGCGGAGTGCCAGCCCATACGCAACTGATGTGAACTCATTTCCACCACGAATCCTGGCCGCTCCAAACCGGCTTTCGAAAATCCGGCGCACCGCCGGGACAAAGGAAGATCCACCTGTAAGAAATACCTTGTCGACGACGCCGGGCTCAACTCCAGAACTCCGCAAAAGGGAATCTACCGCGCCTTCAATCGCCTGCAGGTCTTCCGCAATCCACGATTCAAACTTCGCCCGCGTCACCGGAATTCGCAACTCCATGCCCCCTCCGCGAAATCGAAACTCGGCATCCTGATCCCGTGAAAGCTTGAACTTAAGCTCCTGCACCGCCTGGTGGAGTTGGTATCCCAGGTCTTCCTCGACGATAGCGATCAATGCCTCGATTTTCTCCGGCTCAAGCGCTCGGATGCGCGCGCTTTTCAAGATTTCGCGAACGTTGTTTGTGCGCAGAAACGAGAGGTAGTGCCAGCGCTCCAAGTTTGAGTAGATCCATGCCGGAACCGCGGGAAGAAGCTTGTTGAAGGAGCGCGCCTCTGAATCCGATCCGAGGGCCGGCGAAATCAGCTTGCGAATGATGCGTGCGTCAAAGGCATCCCCCGCCAGCCCCACTCCGCTGTTGCCAAGCAAGTCCGACGGTTTCCGTCCTCTCCGTCGCACCTCCGGACCCACCCTCAGCAGGGAGAAGTCACTCGTGCCGCCGCCGAAGTCGCCAATCAGTAGAAGTTCCTCATGATCGAGCGTCGCTTCGTAGGTATAAGCGGCCGCCACCGGCTCCATCTCAAAATCCACACGTTCAAATCCCGCCAGCTCAAACGCTGCACGCAGTCGAGCGACGGCAAATTCCTGGTCTTCGTCTGTCTCCGCTCCCACAAAACGTACCGGCCGGCCCACCATCGCATGGCGAACGTCCTTTTTGAATTGGTGCGCCGCATGTTTGCGAAGATCGCTCAACATCCTCGAAACCAGCTCTTCCAGTTTGTAACGGCGGCCAAACACCTCCGTCCCCGTCAGCGTTCGGCTTGAAAGATGAGACTTCAACGACTGGACGAGCCGTCCTTTCTCATCGGTCTGCAGATAGTGTTCGATCGCAGCAGGCCCGGTGAGGGAATGCATCCTCCTGGCGCCGTCGCTGTTCTTGTACTGTTCGAAATACAATACCGAGCGAAACGATTGCGTATCGATCCCCGTTAAAAGGAAAGAAGCTAGGTGCACCTGGCCTGCCCCATCCACAACAGCAACTGAGCTGTTCGTGGTTCCAAAATCAAATCCACAAGCAATATGTCGATCTTCGGCGGCCCCCATGCGCCCATTATTTCCTACTCCCGTTCCGACCAGTCCCAAATCGAATGATCGCCTCGCTCCTAGCCTCTCCAAACCCTTTCAATCGGCATCCAATCATCAACGGGCTTGGCGCAAAACCGCTTGTGGTCCCTGCCACATCAGAAACCGGGTATTGGACTTCACACGCGGCGAGCGTAGAAGCTACGATCTCGCTGGAGGGTGTCCAATGATTGTGCAGTTGAAAACCTTTCCTGAGGATGTTCTCGCGTTTGTTTGCACGGGGCGCGTCACGAAAGAAGATTACGATTCGGTTCTGATTCCAGCCGTCAACGCCGCACTTCAGCGCCAGGGAAAGATCAGGCTCTACTACGAGACCGCGCGGGATTTCGTCGGCTTCGATCCCGGCGCTGTATGGGAAGATTTCAAGACCGGTATCGAACACCTCTCGCGTTGGGAACGCGTCGCACTCGTGACGGATGTCGAATGGCTCCACCAGACAATGCGAATGTTCCGCTTCCTAATGCCAGGTAACTTGAAGTCATTTCCAACGTCGCAGGCTGATGCGGCGCGGGCGTGGATTACTGCCTCTCACTGATCATTTTTTCGCGGTCGCAGCGAAGCGTCTTTAGTCTTAAAGACTGTTCAGAAACGAGCGTATCTCGGGATTCGACCAGTCCGGGTCGCCGACGACTTTGCGCCGGATGTAACCCTTGCGGTCGATGATGTAGGTCTCTGGCCACCCGTCGGTCCCATACAGCTTCGCAACTGTCTGGTCCGGATCGCGCACCGTGTCCACATCCACGTGGTACCGCATGAGGAAACGCCGATATGACCCCGGGTCGGTATCGATGCTTACGGCAAGGATGGCGATATCCGGCCGGTCGTGGTGGAGTTGCTCCAGCGCCGGCGTTTCCTGGATGCACGGTGGACACTGGCTCCACCACAGGTTGAGCAGAACCACCTTGCCTCGATAGTTCGCCAGATGAATCGTGTTCTCGCCGTCGCTCACCGTGAAGTCGGGAGCGAGCCTGTCGGCGTTGGCAGGAATACCGCCGCGATCACAGCTGCTTATAAGAGTCAACGCAAGCAGCGAGCCAAGAGCAATGAAACCAGAAAACCGCACATCCTTATAATACGGATCGACGGGTACTGAAAGAAAGGCCAGAGCGCGCCATGACCGACAAACCGGAATCAACCGTACCGAGCGCACGAGCCTTCAGGCCCGTGCTCGGTCTTTCCGATGAGCCCACTGAGCCGCTTGCCATTCCTCTCCGCGCTGGCACCGTCTTCGATCAGCCCGAACCTGATCCGCTCATCGAACTCACCGTCATCATTCCCGCACGCAATGAAGAGCAGAATCTCGCCGCCTGTCTCCAATCGCTTGTCGCACAGGCCGATGATCTTTTCCAGCTTGGCCGCGACTGGGAACTCATCGTTGTCGACGACCACTCAACCGACCGCACTGCCGAAGTCGCCGGGAGCTTTCCCGGCGTGGCTCTGCTCACCGCTGCAAAGCTCGAGAATGGATGGACCGGCAAGAACAATGCCATCTGGACCGCCGCCCGCAAGGCCCGCGGCCGTTGGATACTGTTCACTGATGCCGACACCATCCACGAGCCCGGTAATCTGAACCGCGCCATCCACGAAGCCACGCGCCACAAGGCCGGAATGCTGAGCTACTCCCCGCGCCAGTTTGTGACCGGCGTGGCGCAGCGCACACTGATGCCTCTCGTCTTTTCTGAACTCGCCCTGGCTTATCCGCCTTCTAAAGTCTCCGACCCCAGCCAGCGCATAGCCGCCGCCAACGGCCAGTTTTTGCTGGTAGAGCGGGAAGCCTATCGCCGCCTCGGTGGCCACGCCGCGGTCGCCGATCGCGTGCTCGAAGATGTTGAGTTGGCGTTCCTCGCCAAGCGCCGCAAAGTGGGCCTACGCTTTCGCTATGCGCCCGATGCGCTCAGCACACGCATGTATCGCACAACCTCTTCAATGATAGAAGGTTGGACGAAAAATCTCGCTCTTTTATTTAACAATGCTTTGGCTACCTGTCTCTGGAAAATCCTCGACATCTTGTTGCTGGTGGGACTGCCCTGGCTCGCGATTAACCTCTGGAACGCCCGCTTCAGTCCGCGTTCCCTTGAATGGCTCGGCGCCGGATGGGTCCTGCTTCTGCTCTGGCTGCGGACTCTTTTTCGGTTCTACGCCCGGGTCGCCAAATCGAACTTCCCATTTCTCGACTGTGCCATTTCGCCGCTCGGATTGCCGCTCTTCGTGGTGCTCTTGTACCGCAGCTGGTTCAAACACCGCGTTCTAAAACAGGTAAGCTGGAAGGGAAGGACCTACCCAGGCTGAGGCGGCCACCAACCTTTAACCGTATGCGGAACAGGGCCATCGCGCACCACATCTGCGTCTAAACTGAAGCTTCGGCGGAACTTGAGGCATCTATAGAGATGGGGGCCGAATGATCGAACTCACAAGACGAGCCACTTTTTCGGCTTCGCACTACTACTGGAACGATGCATGGTCGCCTGAGAAAAACGAGCAGGTATTCGGCCGATGCGCTCGCCGCAATGGCCATGGCCACAACTACACGTTGGAAGTCACGGTTGCAGGCGAGCCCGATCCCGTGACCGGTTTTGTCGTGGATCTCAAATGGCTCAAGGACGTGATTGAAGCCGAGGTGATGGTTGCCTGGGACCATCGCCACTTCAATCTCGAGGTCCCCGAATTCTCAGAAGGAAAACTGATACCGACCACTGAAAACATTGCCATCGCCGCGTGGAAACGCCTCGAACCAGTCGTAAGCAAGGCAGGTGGGGCCAGCCTGAGCCGCATCCGGATCTACGAAACGCCCGAGATTTTCGCGGAATACCGAGGGAAACATTAGTGGAAACCGCTAGTTTCGGCCGCCGCTACATGATGAGTGCCAGCCATCGTCTGCGCAGCGAAGTCCTTTCGGATGAACAAAATCGAGCGACCTACGGCAAGTGCAACAACCCGCACGGCCACGGGCACAACTATGTCATTGAGGTCCTGGTCAGCGGGGTCGTCGACGCTGAAACGGGCATGGTCATCAATATGGCGGCTCTCGATGAAGTCGTGCAAACATCTGTCCTGGAGCGGTTTGACCATACAAACTTGAACTACGATCCGCTGTTTGTGAATCAAGTACCGACAACGGAGAATCTTTGTAGGGCAGTATTTGGAGTGCTGCAGGACTCGCTCCCCATGGGCAGGCTGGATTATGTCCGTGTCGAAGAAACCGAGAATAACTTCTTCCAATTCTCCGGGAATTGATTCTCGATAAGTGTGATGACGCCCGATTCCCCTGGGCGAAAGGACGAAGGCAATGGCGCAACCGATCGCAGTAAGCAAATCAATTCGCAGGGCAATTGAAAGCGATGCCGGCTTAAGCAACATCAGCACGCAGGAAATGTATCGAGAGATTCTGGGCCGTCTTGGCGAAGATCCCGAACGCGACGGCTTGCTGCAAACCCCCTCGCGTGTCGAAAAATCCATGGCCTTCCTTACCAAGGGGTACACCGAAGACCCCGGAAAGATCCTGCGCGGAGCGATGTTCGATGTCGACTACGACGAGATGGTGATCGTGAAAGATATCGAGATGTTCTCGCTCTGCGAGCACCATGTGCTGCCATTCTTCGGCAAGGTGCACGTGGCCTACATTCCCAAGGGCAAGGTCATCGGCCTTAGCAAGATTCCGCGCCTGGTTGAAGTGTTCGCTCGCCGACTCCAGGTGCAGGAGCGTCTGACGCGCCAGATCGCCGACACCATTCAGGAAGCAATTAATCCGCAAGGTGTGGGAGTGGTAATTGAGGCTCGACATCTATGCATGATGATGCGCGGCATTGAGAAACAGAACTCGTCTACCGTCACTTCAGCCATGGTGGGCTGCTTCCGCCAGAAGGAAACGCGCACCGAATTCCTGTCGCTGGTTCGCCAAAGCTGAAGCGCCGAACTGTGAAACTGTGCCGGGTCGACTAAAGTAGTTGGGTGAATGGTCTTTTAGTTATTGATAAGCCCGGCGGCATCACCAGCCATGACGTAGTAAACCGCCTGCGCAAAATCACGGGCGAACACTCAATCGGCCATCTGGGCACACTCGATCCCATGGCAACTGGCGTATTGCCTCTGCTGATGGGCAAGTTTACACGCCTCGCGCAATACTTCTCATCTGCGGAAAAGAGCTATACCGGAACCATTCTTTTGGGCTTCGCAACCGACACCTATGATGCCGATGGCGATCCAATCGGAGCCGAAACTCACCCGTCGTTCTCGCTCGAACAGATCCGCACCGCCGCATCGCGTTTCCACGGCGACATGGAACAGATGCCGCCGCCGTTTTCTGCCAAAAAGATTGCCGGGACGCCTGCGTACAAACTGGCCCGCGCCGGCAAGCCGGTAGAACTTAAACCAGCGAAGATCTCCATTCGATCCTTCGTGATCACCGCACTTGAAGGCGAAGAGGCATCGTTTGCCATGAGTATCAGCGCCGGCGGCTATGTCCGCTCCGTAGCGCACGAACTCGGCCAGGATCTTGGATGCGGTGCGCATCTCAGCAGCCTTCGCCGCACGCAGGCGGGTGCTTTCACGTTAGCCGACGCGCATTCGCTCGAAGAACTTGAACCCTTGACCGGCGACGCTGCCGCGCTGGAACTGCTCTGCCTGCACCCACGCAGCCTGCTTCCTGAAATGCCCTCGGTTACCGGAGACGATTTTTCGCTCGGCCGTCTGCGCAATGGCGCCCAGGCAAATCTGCCGGAGTTTTCGCAAGCAGCGCTGGTAAAAGTGTTTGCCGGCCAGCGCGAACTCGTCGGTATCGCGAAACGCGTCGCGGGAACACTGTTTCAACCCGTGGTAGTGATGGGCTGAAGCGTCGGACGCCTATTTCCGTGTTCATTTCCGCAATAGTGGTCTGAGCACAGGCAGCAATGTTTTCGCGATGATCTCAGACCCTTTGGCGGTGGGATGAATTCCGTCTCCCTGGATTGTTCCTGGCACATTCACCAGGTCCTTGTAGATCATCGGCACAATGGCGACGTGATGCTTCGCCGCCAGATCGCGATATACCTTGTCGAATGCATTGATGTAATCAGGGCCGTAATTCGGAGGCAGCGTGATCCCGGCGAGCAGCACCTTGATGTGAGCAGTGTTCAAGGCCGTCAGAACGGCATCCAGATTCTTCTGGGTCTGTTCCAAAGGAAGACCGCGTAAGCCGTCGTTGCCGCCAAACTCCACAACCGCAACCGCGGGGTGCGCATCGAGTACGGAGCGGATATTCGCCAAGGCGTCCTTCGTTGTCGCCCCGCTGGTGCCCATGTTCGATACCTTGTAGGAATAGTGGAGTCGGTCCAGATCGCGTTGCAAGGCATCGGGGTACGACTGGCCGGAGTTCAAGCCGTAGCCTGCGGTAATGCTGTCGCCGTAGCAAACAATCAAGGGCCGCCCGGCCGCCATCGACGGGAGAATAGAGATCGACAGACAAAACGAAACGATAATCCTGCGGCAAGCGTCCACATTAACAGTGTAATGTCGCAGAAGGGGAACGCTGTTCGGCAAGCAGACGTATACCTGTTTGGAGGCAATTCCGGGTGATTGAAGTTCGCAATGTCAAGCGCTGGATTCAGAATGGCTCACGTCGCGTTGACATCTTGAAAGGAATCTCGCTCAGTATTCCGGCCGGCCAGTTCATCGCTATTGTTGGCGCAAGCGGAAGCGGAAAGAGTACGCTTGCTTGGTCTTCTCGCGGGTCTCGATACGCCCAGCGAAGGTGAAATCTGGCTGGACGGCACACCGATTCATAACCTGGCCGAGGGCGATCTTGCAGCGGTTCGCGGCCGCAAGATTGGCTTTGTCTTTCAGTCCTACCAGTTGATTTCGACTCTAACCGCGCTCGAAAATGTGCTGCTTCCGTTTGAACTCAACGTTGAAGGCAGCGGCCTGAAGCAGGCAAGATCGTTGCTCGATGCTGTCGGCCTGGGCGAACGCATGGATCACTATCCGGTTCAACTCTCAGGAGGCGAGCAACAGCGTGTCGCGCTGGCTCGCGCCTTCGTCGTCAATCCTCCCATCGTCATGGCTGATGAACCCACTGGCAACCTCGACTCTGCCAACGGACGTCTTGTGCTCGATTTGCTGCTCGAGCGCCACGGCCATGCGGGCGCGACACTGGTACTGGTCACGCACGATCCTGAAATAGCTTCTCGCGCCGATCGCAAAATCGTGCTTAAAGACGGCATGATCATCGAAGACACTTTGCCTTCTCAACCGGTCGAAGCACTGATCCAAAACGAGCAATCAAATGGCTAAACGCGCTCTCACCTGGCGGCGTGCAGCTTCAATTGGCTGGCGCGATCTCAAATCCGCACCGGGCAAGTTTGCCTTCGTAGTAATATCCGTTGCGGTGGGAGTTGCCGCACTCGTAGGTGTTCGAGGGTTCAGCCAGAGTTTCCGCACGACCCTGATGACGGAAGCGCGATCTCTGATGGCAGGCGATCTGAGCGCGCGTGTGTTTCGCCAGCCGAACGCGGATGAAATGGAGAAGTTGGCCAACCTGGAGAAGGGCATTCCCGGCAGCGACCTCACATGGGTTACTGAAACGGTCTCGATGGCATCGGTGCCTCCTGATCCGGTGCCAATTCTTGTCACGTTGAAGGGTGTGGATCCCTCGCGCTATCCCTTTTACGGGTCGGCGCAACTGGAGCCGGCGATAGATCTGCAACAGGCTCTCCAGGGACACTCTGCGGTCGTGGCGGAGGAGTTCTTGATTCGCCTGAACGCGCACGTCGGCGACACGCTGCGCCTCGGCTCCAAGAACTTCAAGATTACAGCAGTCCTTACGCAGGAGCCAGACCGAATCTCGGCTGGCGCTGGCATGGGGCCTCGCGTGATGGTGTCGCGCTCATCTCTCGAGAGCACGGGCCTGCTTGCCCCTGGCAGTCGCGCTGCTCAGCGTATGCTGCTGAAACTTCCGGCTACCACGGATGACGCGGCCGTGCGAAAACAGGTTGAAGCGATCTTGCCGGATGCGCAGGTGATGGATTTTAAGGAAGGGAATCCGGCGCTTAGCCAAGGCCTGGATAATGCAACAGCGATTCTTAGCCTGATCTGCCTGGTCGCGATGGTGCTCGGCGCCATCGGTGTTGCGATGGCGATGCACGCTCACCTCGAGCAGCGCATGGACATGCTTGCCATTCTCAAAGCGGTCGGAGCGCGCTCGTCCGACCTGCTTCGCATCTTCCTGCTTCAGACGATGGCGCTGGGGTTTCTGGGAGCATTGATTGGTGTTGCCTGCGGAGCCGCGGTGATGGAGGTGCTTCCCGCGGTCTTTGGAAAGCTTCTGCCGGTCCACACCGTGATGCATTTTCCGTGGCGCGCTGTGGCGGCTGGCCTGGGTACCGGTTTGCTGACGACTCTTCTGTTTTGCCTGCCTCCCTTGCTGGATGTACGCACGGTCAGGCCCATCCTGGTGCTACGTCGCCAGGTGGAGCAAGGCCCAGGCACCCTCCGCGAATGGTTTGTGCGCTGGTGGTCGCGCCGCTTGCAGTTGGGAATCGCGGCGTTGGTCATCGTCGCGCTTGGGGCGATTGCATGGGCGCTCTCCGACTCTGTAAAGGTGGGCGGCTGGTTCGCGCTACTATTCACGATTGCGCTGCTGGTGCTTCTGATTCTCGCCGCGGTTGCACTTCGCGTTTTGCGTTTTGCCCTTAATCGAGTCCGGTTGCATCTGCCCTCATCCTTGCGTCACGGACTCGCAAATCTTTATCGTCCCGGCAATCAATCCGCGGCAGTGCTGGCTTCGCTTGGCACGGGTGTCATGCTCATTCTGGCAGTTTATTTGATGCAGAGCACGTTGCTGCGCGAGATCCGTGAAACTGCATCGCCCAAGCTTCCCAACGTCTTTCTTATCGACATCACGCCGGACGAAGTCGATGGGGTCCGGTCGTTTTTTCAGCACCAACCGGGCGTAACCCAGCAGCTCGATTTGATGGCAGGAGTGCAGGGCCGCTTCGTCTCACTGAATGGCAAAACGCTCGACCAGCTGAAGGATCAGCATTTTCCCCGCAGGATGCTTGAAAATGCGGAATTGAGCTGGGCGGACTCACCACCTGAGGGCGATAAAGTGTCCCAAGGCAAATGGTGGACCGATGCCAATGCCTCCGAAATTGCGATCGGCGAAGGCACAGCGCAGCGGTTGCATCTCGGCCTCGGCTCCGCGGTGGAGATCGCCATTGCGGGACGCGTGCACCCCCTCAAGGTGGCAGCGCTTTACAAGGCTGACGGGCAGCACATTGGTGCCCGTGTCGCGTTCATGCTCCCGTCCGGGCAGCTCAAAGACGAGCCGGCGACCTGGTATGGCGGCGCGCACATTGATCCAAGGCAAGTTGCCGCGATGGAGCGAGCACTTTTTGCCGCTTATCCCACTGTGACGGTTATCAACATTGCAGATATCCTGGACCGCATCGAGAGCGTCGTCGACCAGATCACTTTTGTCGTGCGATTTCTTGCCGGATTTTCGATTGTTGCGGGTCTCATGATCCTTGCCTCCAGCATCGCTAGCGCGCGATTCCGTCGCATGCGCGAAGCAGTTGTGCTGAAGACGCTCGGTGCAACCCGCATGCGCATTGTCCGCACTTTCAGCGTCGAATTCAGCGTGCTTGGACTGCTCGCCGGCTCAGTTGGAGTGGTCTTTGCAAACCTGCTTACGCGGGTATTGCTGCGCAGGCTTGAAGTGAGCTTTCATATCGATTGGTACGCGACGGCCATCGCGCTTGTGGGGACAGCTGTCCTTGCGATGGGGACTGGCTGGATCGCGAGTTTCCGCATTCTTGGCTTGCGTCCGCTGGAAGTTTTGCGCGAGGAGTAGCCGACTTTTGCAGATCCGGCTAACAGCCTAGTTCGCCCAAAAAGGGCGTCGGAACGCATTCGGCGGCGAGTTTGACCCGCCAAAAGTTTGCTCGTATGATGAAAAGGTTGGCTTTCCAGCACAAGACTCTCTGTTTGACTGAGCCAGGGCGGCTGCAGGGAAGCCAGATTCAGTGATTGCCCGTTCGTTCAACGGTAGGACAGCTGCCTCTGGAGCAGCATATCGGGGTTCGAATCCCTGACGGGCAGCCAGTACCCACACTTTTCCGACCGTCCCCGACCCGCTCCGAATCTCAGATCAATAGAAATAGATGATTATAAGCATGTTTTGCGAGTAATTCAGTGCGCCGAGTATTTTCGTCGCTCCGTATTGTGGCCTTTGCAGGCTATAGCAGCCTCATTGCCTATCTACTCGTTCACAACATCTGGAAGAGCGCCCCGTCGTTTCTTCTCTATGCGCTGGCGATGGCATTCCATTTGCTTCTCGTAGATCACTCGCTAGCGCAGTCAGATACCGAAACCTATGAGCGTTTCGGGCGCTGGGTTCTTGTCGCATCGGTGTTTGCCGGTTGGTTAACCGGAGTTCTCACGTTGATTCCGGAGCCATGGTTAGCCAGGACCACCGGATTCGTATGCGGTGGAGTGATCATGAACAGCCTGGTGGTCGAATTGCCCGAAGGTCGCGGGGGGCGCTTCTGGCCCTTTGTAGCTGCTGCGGCTGCCTACTCTCTTTTGCTTATCGCGATCCTAGGCTAAGCCGAATGTCATCAATTAAAGAGCCCAGATGAATCTGCAAGGAAGCCGTTTCGGCTGTCAATATTGCCAGTGTTCAGTTGAGAAGAGGAAAGGTATCTTCGGCTTACCAAATCTATGAATGCGGATATCTGATCGTGCTCCGGTCCGTGTAGACCGCTGCTCGCGGACCCTGCTCATCAGGTTCAAACAGTTGAGTACGCAGACAGTCAGATATCACTGCTCACCGGGAAGAAGAACACGAAAACCGCAAGGAACATCATTCGATCAGCCACAGTCATAGCCTGTCTATGCTGCCTATGTCCCATGGGACGCGCCTCTGATTCTCCTCCGGTCGCAGTTGCGGCGAAAGATGTCGCACCGATCCAGGAAGACGGCCTGCCAGATGCTCCGTCGGTCCAAGCTCCAGTGACCGAAAAGGGTCTGCCGCTGGCAATCTTGAAGGACCAGGCCTCAATCTGGACAAGTCCAGGCCGGATCAGAGCCCATGACTTGATTTGGCTTCTGCCTCTTGGCGCGGCAACCGGTGTAACGCTGTCAACCGACACCGACGTCATGCGAAATGTGTCGCGCGATCGAACTTTCAACAAAAATAACGTGAACGTATCAAATTATTTGCTCGGTAGCCAGATTGCCGTCCCCATTGGATTGTATGGAGTTGGATTGTTCAAAGGCGATGCGCATGCGCGAGAAACAGGCATTTTGAGCGGCGAAGCTCTGGCAGATGCAGTCATCGTCGAGGAACCTTCGAAATTCCTTTTCCGCCGCGAACGTCCACTCTATGACAATGCGGCTGGAGATTTCTTTACCTCGAATTTTGGCGCAAATGGATCTTTCCCTTCGTCGCACAGCATGCTCGCATGGACCCTGGCCAGTGTGGTCGGGAGCGAGTACCCGTCAAAATGGGTGAAACTGGCCGCATACGCCACTGCCTCAGGTGTCAGCCTCACACGCGTGTTAGGACAGGAACATTTCCCTACGGATGTCCTCGTGGGAAGTGCGGAAGGATGGCTAATCGGCCATCACGTGTTCAAGAAGCATCGCCGGCATGCCAGTCTCTGACAGCTCTCTAGCGCCTGCCGTTCGTCAGAGGCGTCGTCCTGATTTGATTGAACCGATCCCGAAATGGGGTCACCAAGAATTTCGGGAAGGAAAGCAGAGAAATGCAAATCATCGGGAACTGGGTGCGTAGTGTGTGCGGAGTAACGCTACTGGTGGCGTGCTTTGCATCCTCCAGTATTGGTCAACAATCCGACGTTAAAAACCTGGTGGCTAGCGGGCAGCTTGAAAACATGCGCTGGCCGGACTTCAGCGACTACCGCATCTGGCTCCAGAGGTACTATGAGCCAGCTGGATTCGTCCCCACGTGGGTTGTCGGTTCGCAACCGACGCCTGCAGCGTTGTCGCTCATCGCGATCTTTCAGAATGCCCGGGAAAAAGGGCTCAATCCGGAAGACTACGACGCTTCACGCTGGAGCGAACGTATCCAGACGCTGAAAGAATCCTCGACTTCTTCGGCAGTGGCGCGATTTGACGTGGCGCTCACCGTGTCCACCATGCGCTACGTGTCCGACTTGCGTATCGGTCGTATTAATCCGCAGCACCTGAGTTACGGGCTGAGCGTAGAAGGGAAAAAGTATGATCTGGCCGAGTTCTTGCGCAACCGAATCATTCCATCTTCTGACCTCAAGGCCACGCTCGATGCAGTCGAACCACCATTTCCAGGGTATCGCCGGACTGAACAAGCGCTTGCGAGCTACACGGAATTCGTGCGGACGGATGATGGAGAGAAACTACCAGCAACGACAAAACCCATTGAGCCAGGTCAGCATTACCCGGCCGTCCCGCGACTCACCCGCTTTTTGCGGCTTGTGGGTGATCTCCCTGCAGATGCAGTAGTGTCGAGTGATTCTGATATATACGGTGGAGCGCTGGTGAATGCGGTCAAACGTTTCCAAGGGCGCCACGGGCTCGATCAGGATGGCCGTCTCGGACCGGCAACTGTCAAGCAACTCAACGTGCCCCTCGCAGATCGAGTGCGCCAACTGCAACTGACGTTGGAGCGTTGGCGTTGGTTGCCGGCTGAGTTTTCTGCGCCGCCGATCATTGTCAATATTCCTGACTTTCGTTTGCGCGCCCTCGATGAGAACAACAACGTGTCGCTGGACATGCGCGTGGTTGTTGGCAAAGCGATGCGCACGCAGACCCCGGTCTTTTCTCGCGACATGACCTACGTGGTTCTGCGTCCATATTGGAATGTTCCGCCTAGCATCCTTCGCAGTGAGATCATTCCTGCCATCCAGCGCGATCGAGGCTACATCGCTCAGAAGAATTATGAGGTAGTAACCAACGATGGCAAGGTTGTCACTTCTGGGGAGATCTCAGACGACGTGCTCGCTCAACTTCGGGCGGGCAAACTCATGGTGAGGCAAAGGCCCGGGCCAACAAATGCGCTAGGCCTTGTCAAACTGATCTTTCCGAACGAAAACAATGTCTATCTGCACAGCACTCCATCACAGAGTTTGTTCTCGCGATCTCGACGCGATTTTAGTCACGGATGCATCCGCGTTGAGAGGCCTGACGAACTTGCCGCTTGGGTCTTACGCAACAATTCTGGGTGGACGCCGGAGAAAGTTCGTCAAGAGATGCAGAGCGGAAAAGATAACGTATCTGTTACGCTTGCGAAGCGCGTGCCGGTCTTCATCGTGTACGGAACAGCGCTGGCATACTCAAACGGCGAAGTTCACTTCAGCGATGACATCTACGGATTCGACACCGAGCTGGAGGCGGCCCTCGCCAGGGGCTATCCCTATCCGCGATAGGCGACATCTTCAGGCTTGCGCGATGCCAAGGCTGTACAAAGGATTTTCTTTGCCTGCACACGATCCACTGGTCTGCATGTTCCGGCTCATGGTTGTAGTTCCTTGCGAAGCACCGTCGGATCTAAGAGGACGGCCGGAAAGACGGTATTTGAGGAACCCAGGTGCTAGGCGAACTCTACCGTGACATCGGTGCGTTGCGTCGATGGCAATCGCTCCAACAGGATCCGTACCAGTGAGAACTCTATACGCAGTGTTGAGGTAGCCCGGTTTCGAACTATCGAAGGCGAAGCAGGTGAGGTCCGGCTCCCCCCCAAAGTTCACGGCCAACAGAAATGCACCAGTACTGTCTTCAACAAGCGCTTGCGAAAATACTCCCGCAGAGAAAGTGTTGCCAAGCGCCGTCAGTGAGAGCGCGCTGTTGCTTTGCGCGATCGAGAATCCCGCGATAACGCCGTTGCTGGTGCCACTCGCCTGGCGATTGAGGACATAGACGTAGCTGCCCGTCGAGTAGGGAAGGATCCAGATTGGCGCCAGTCCATTCACGCCAAATGGAGATCCGGAAATTTCCTGAAAGTTGCCGTAGGTAAAGGCGCGCAACCCGCCGGTGTTTGTGCCGGATGTTGCGACCGTCTCTCCGATATAAAGCAAACGTGGCGTGGTGGTGGTTGAGGTGATTGGATCGACTGCGACGGACATCGCGGCGCCCTGGGCGTTCTTGATCGGAATCGTCATCGGATTCCCGAATGGATTGGAGTTCCTTGAATCAAACGGAATGATGGCCGTACCGCCGGCTCCCGTGGCCACAAAGACGTATTTGTTATCGGGAGAGATGGCAATCTGCTGTATCTGCGCTGAAGGTAATGCAACCGTCTCTGCGATCGTCGAGGCGAGCGTTCCATTGGATGCATTCACATGGATCGCGTACAGGTTCGCCGAGCCTTTAAAACCCTCAATGAGCCATGAATTGGTTGCGTCGACCTTCATGCTTGCGGCCTGATCTGCCGAAAGTAGCTGATTCGAGTTGGACAACGTCAACTCTCCGTTCGAGGAGATCGCATAAAGGTAAATGCCGCTTAGCGTGCTCACGTAGAGGAAGGCATTATTGGGAGCGATCGCTATGGAGATGGGCGCTGAGGATAGCGTATATGGACTGCCCGGGATTGCAGTGACTGCAACGGAATTGATGAAGAAGCCTGCGATCTGCATCGTACTGGCGTTCAGGACGTAGAAGGGGGCGCCGCTGTTCGTCGGCGAGGTGGTGCTTGCAGGTGGATCCCAAAAGCCGGCACAGCCGGTCAAAAGAAGTGAGGTCAGTAGTACCGCGCATCTCCACTTGCATCGGGTCATAGCTGCTCCGTGGGCAGATTGCACGACCGTAGGATCCAGACCTCAAGTCTGTGCGATCAGTTCATGCAAGTTGTAGTTGCTTACGCTCGGGCAGGGAACTGGCAATACTGCCAGTTCATATTGGTGAGGAGACTCTGGGCAAAGCACTCCGCAGGTCAATCTCCAGGTTCGCTTTCGTACGCTCTCGTCCGGTGATATCCGAGTGAGCTGTGGGTATCAGACGGGGTACCGCGTCAAACGATGTTGTTAAGTCTAATATAATAAACGAGTTAGGCTTCCTGACGGGCAGCCAAGTTTGGCAATGCTTATACAACCAGCTAGCCGCGATTTCTCACGGTGCTATTCGATGAGTAAAGCGCGGGACAAAAATAAATGGCAAAAGGCCGTCTTTTCATGGCATAACTGCGTTGTCGAGACGTAGTTTTTGCCCAAAAAGGAGCGGCCTTTGATGACAGAGTGTATCCAAGAATCGTTCTCATTTACAGCCCATTTTTCGCGCCGTGTGGAGGCCGAGTTCACAGCCGGCCAGGTATCGAGTGACGGCGGAGCGCTGCTGTTGCGCGAGGCCGACCGCAAGATCAACCTGCTGGGCCGTCTGGCGAGCTGTTTCATCGATGGCCGGTCGCCGTTGCTGGTCAAGCACCGGTTGTCGGAGATGCTGTCGCAGCGCATCTACGGGCTGGCGCTGGGCTACGAGGACCTCAACGATCACGAGCAGTTGCGCTCCGATCCGCTGCTGGGACTGCTCAGCGGCAAGCGGGAGCTGGATGAGCCGCTGGCGGGCAAGAGCACGCTGAACCGGCTGGAGTTGACCGGCCGCAGCAAGCGCTATCACAAGATCAGCTACTCGGCCGAGGCGATCGACCGTCTGCTGGCGGATCTTTATCATCGAGTCGCACGCCGCGCCGCCCGATCAGATCGTGCTCGATCTGGACGCGACCGACATCCCGCTCTACGGCCATCAGCCGGAGCGGTTCTTCCACGGCTACTACGACAGCTACTGCTATCTGCCGCTGTACATCTTCGCCGGCGACCAGTTGCTGTGCGCGCGGCTCAGGCCGGCCAACCAGGATGCGGCGGCGGGTTCGGTCGAAGAAGTCAGCCGCATCGTGGCGCAACTGCGCGAGCGCTGGCCGGAAGTGAAGATCGTGCTGCGGGCCGACTCCGGCTTCTGCCGCGAAGAGCTGATGGGCTGGTGCGAGTCAGAACCATGTCGATTATGTCTTCGGCCTGGCGCGCAACAAGCGGCTGCGCAAAGATCATCGGCGCCCAGATGCATCAGGCTCAGCTGCTGCACCAGAGCACCGGCAAGGCGGCCCGGGTCTTCACCGAGTTCAGCTATCAGACCCACAAGAGCTGGTCCTGCGCACGCCGCGTGGTGGCCAAGGCCGAGTATCTCGACAAGGGCGAGAACCCGCGCTTCGTCGTCACTTCGTTAACCGCCGAGCAGTGGGCCGCGCAGGACTCTATACGAAAAGTTCTACTGCGCCCGCGGCGAGATGGAGAACCGCATCAAGGAGCAGATGTGCCTGTTCGCCGACCGGCTCTCCACCGACGAAATGAAAGGCAACCAGTTGCGCCTCTACTTCTCCGCGCTGGCCTACACGCTGATGGAAGCGCTGCGCCGGCTGGGCCTGAAAGGTACCGCGTGGGCCGAGGCGCAGGTGGATACCATCCGCCTCAAGCTGCTCAAGATCGGCGCCATCGTGCGGCTCAGCGTGCGCCGCGTCCTGCTCCAGCTCAGTTCCGCCTATCCCTGGAAAGATATCTACGCCCACGCCTTCCACGCCCTGCGCTGCTGACAAAGCCCGATCTCGAGAAAACTCGACTTCCACCCCGCTGAACTCATCACCAGGCGGAGCCATGCGCAAAATACGCGCACAAACAGCCAAACTTAACTGCAACGCGACAAATCTCACCTTGATCACAGCGGCTACACCGCCATAGGTGACCCCAACCGCTCAAATGTCGACTCTGCCCAAAGCGAAATCAGCACCTGTGAGAAATCGCGGCTAACCATGCTTCTGGGGCGGTTCCGTCCTCCGCAACTTCAATCGGCGGCTTTTGCGATCTTAGACGTGCTGCATGGCGGAGCCGAATCCGTTTGATCCAATCTCAACGCCGGTCGAAGTCATTTCTCCAGCCGTGCTTCCAATCAGGTTGAATGTTCCGCTGCTCGGAAGGAAGACGCGGAAACACGTACTGTATCCATTGACCGTGCGCATGCTTCGAAATGAGATGCGCCCTTCGTATTTCTGCACGATCCCTTTGCTGATCCAGAGTCCGAGGCCCGGTTCCTTTCGTGGACTTGGTGCTGAAGAATGGTTCAAAAAGCTTCTGCGAATCCTGCGGTTTTACGCCGACGCCGGTATCCACAATCGAAACGCTGACACCACGCCGCTTGAGTTGCCAGTCGCTGGCTTCTCTCACGGTGATTCGCAGATCGCCTCCGCTCGGCATTGCCTGGATCGCATTGCCAACAAGGTTCAGGAACACTTGGCGCAGTTCCACAGGGAAACCGTGAACCGTGCCTGGTGTGAGGTATCTCTTCTGCAATCGGATATGACTCGTATGCAGTTGCCGTTCCTGAAGTCCGAGGACGTCATCCAGAAGCTCGGTCAGCATCACGGCAATCGGCGTCTTCGACTCTCTATAGAAACTCAGAGTCTGCCGGGTGATGTGCGCGACGCGCTGCAGCTCCTGCTCCGCCATCGCCGCGCAATGCCGTGCCTCCTCATCGAGTGATGGGTGATTGCGAATCAGAAAGAAGATGTTCGTGATGGCGGCGAGCGGGTTATTGATCTCGTGCGCAATGATTCCCGCGACGCGACCCATTGCCGCCAATTTTTCCGTCTCACGCAACGCTTCTTCAGCCTGCAGTTGCGCGGTGATGTCACGACTAACCTCGAGCACCGCGTCGCCTTCGTGATTCATGATCTTGCGGCAGGCAACAATGACATCGGAGCCGTCCTTCTTCTTTTGCAGGAGGTTTCCTTGCCAGACCTTTCGGTCGAGCAAAGTCGTCTCGATTTCTTCGCGCGGAACCGGAAAAACGGTTCGTAAGACAGAATGGATGTCTTTGCCCCGAACTTCATCGCGATGCCAGCCATACAAATTTTCGGCGCCTGCATTCCAGAACAGGACTTCCCCATTATTACCGCGCTCCATGATGGCCTCAGTGGCCAGGTCGAGCAATTCAGCGCGTGTGCGGAACTGTTCCTCCCTCCGACGCAGTTCTTCGGTGCGCTCCGCTACACGCTGCTCCAGCCTGTTATTCAGCGTTTCGAGCATCCGTGTTTTGCGATGGAGCTCGACGAAGATGCCGATCTTAGCGCGGAGTACATCGGGCACCACAGGAACAGAGATGTAATCAACCGCGCCGCTTCGATAGCCCTGAATCTTGTCGGAGTCAGTGAGGTGAACACCGGAGATGAAGATGATCGCAGTCTTCTGAAAACGAGGGTGCTGCCGGATTACATCTGCAAGCTCAAATCCATCAAGCTCGGGCATGCTCACATCCATCAGCACCACGGCAATATCGTTCTTCAAAAGGATATTCAGTGCTTCGCTGGCCGACGTCGCTTTGATGAGATTTTCCCCGAGTTCGGAGAGAATCACTTCGTAACTGAGAAGTTTGGCCGGCTGGTCATCGACCATCAGAATGTTGACCTTTGGGTCTGCGTTCATCGATTCCTCTCCAGGTTCTCTGCCGCGCGCAGCTAGCGATGCAACCACATGCGCAGAGCGGAAAGCAGCTGCTCGGTATTCACAGGTTTGGCAAGATACTCCGAAGCTCCTGCCTCAAGACATCTTTCTCGATCGCCCTTCATGGCTTTCGCAGTCAGCGCGATGATAGGCAGGCGTCGTAACGCGGGATTCTGTCGTATTACCTGCATTGTTTCGTATCCATCCATCTCAGGCATCATGATATCCATGAGCACGATCGCCAGGTCGGGAGTGGTTTCAATGGTCTCGATAGCCTCACGCCCAGTACCTGCAGAGAGGACGGTCATGCCGCGTCTTTCAAGTACGCTGCTTAATGCGAAGATGTTTCGTACATCGTCGTCTACGACAAGCACTTTGCGTCCTGCGAGTGCCTCATCGGACTGATGAAGGCGATCGATCATCTGCTGTTTGCCTGCGGGCAACTCCGAGACCACGCGATGCAAAAACAGGGCGGTCTCGTCAAGCAGGCGCTCCGGAGATTCAACATCCTTCACCACTACGCTTCGTGCCAGAGTATGCAACTGCGCATCCTCTTCGGCGGATAGCTCCCTGCCTGTGAACACCACGACTGGCAAGTCGCGCAGCCTTGGGTCGCTCTTGATCTGTTCAAGCACATCAAAACCGGACATGTCGGGAAGGCGAAGATCGAGCACGATGCAGTCGTAGGTTTCGCGCTCAAGAGCCTGGAGAGCCGCAGAACCCGAGTCGATGAGATCGATGTCGATATCTTCGTGCCAAAGCAATTCACGTGTGCTAAGTTGTTCCGCCGGATTATCTTCAACGACGAGCAAACGCTTGCGCCGCGGTTGGGAATATTCCCGGATGCGTGCCAACGCCGTGTTCAACTCATCGGTTGAGGTTGGCTTGGTCACGAAGGCAAACGCTCCACGCGAGAGGCCGTGGTGGCGGTCTTCGTCGAGGGTAAGCATCTGTACCGGTATATGTCGCGTCTTCGGATCCTGCTTGAGATGATTCAACACCGTCCAGCCAAGCATGTCGGGCAGCATCACATCGAGTGAAATTGCAGTTGGATGGTACTCGCGTGCGAGAGCCAGCGCCTCAGTTCCGCTCATCGCTACTAGAACCTTGAAGCCTTTATCTCGCGACAGGTCGCAGAGCACGCGAGCGTAATGCGGATCGTCTTCCACGATCAGCAGCACCGCATCCCCTTCTTCCAGGGACTTGCGATCGTCATCAATGCGGGCTTCCTGTTCGGCTGCCGCCACGTTCGAAAGGAACATCGGAACCGAAACCGTTCCGCCATCCCTTTCCGTCTTCAAAACTGTCGGCACTGCTGGGCCGACGTAAGTCTGCGGCAGGTACAACGTGAAAGTGCTGCCTTTGCCGGGTTGGCTCCGCAGTTGAATTTCTCCTCCCAGCAGGTTCGCGAGTTCGCGGCTGATGGCGAGGCCCAGCCCGGTGCCTCCATATTTGCGGCTGGTTCCGGCATCGGCCTGCTGGAACGCCTCGAAGATGATGCGCTGCTTTTCCGGCGGAATTCCGATGCCGGTGTCGGAGACTTCGAATGCGATGACCGAGCCGGCTCCGCTGAGAATCGGATGGTCCGGTGCCCAGCCGCTGGCAGCCGGCGATACGGACAACTTCACTGTACCCTGCTCGGTGAACTTGAATGCATTCGAAAGGAGATTCTTCAGGACCTGCTGCAAGCGTTTTGAGTCCGTGACGAGGCTGCGGCCCATGCGGGGATCATTCGTGACCTCGAAGAGGAGTTTGCGATTTTCCGCTTCGTGCCGGAAAGGCCGTGCGACGGTGTCAAGCAGGCTGCCGAAGAAGACCTCTTCGGCTTCCACCGACACTGTGCCCGATTCGATCTTCGAGAGATCGAGAATATCGCTGATCAGGTTCAGAAGGTCGGTTCCGGCACCATGAATGGTACGCGCGAACTCAACCTGTTTGGGGTTGAGGCTGCCGTCAGGATTCTCGGCAAGCTGTTGACCGAGAACAAGGATTGAGTTCAGAGGCGTCCGCAGCTCGTGAGACATGTTGGCAAGGAATTCAGATTTGTATTTCGAGGTAAGAGCCAGTTCGCGGGCCTTTTCTTCAAGAGCGCGGCGAGCTTGTTCGATCTCCTGGTTTTTGCGCTCCACTTCGTAGTTTTGTTCCGCCAATTGCTGCGCTTTTTGTGCCAATTGCTCGTTGGTCTGCTGCAGCTCTTTTTGTTGTGTCTGCAACTCCGTCGCGAGTTGCTGCGATTGTTTCAGCAGACCTTCCGTCTGCATGGTCGCTTCAATCGAATTGAGCACGATGCCGATGGACGCCGTGAGCTGTTCGAGGAATGACAGATGCGAAGCCGTGAACGCACCCAGGCTCGCAAGTTCGATAACCGCTTTGACGCGATCTTCAAACAGAACCGGCAAAACGATCACATTCTTGGGAACTGCCTGGAACAACCCAGAGCGGATCGGCGCTGTCCTCCGGGGTAGTTCCGTGATTAGCATGCGTCGCTTTTCAGCGGCGCATTGGCCGACAAGCCCTTCTCCCACGCGTACTTCTTTCAAGTAACCATCAGGCGTATCGGCGAAGGTGGAAAGCAGAACAAGACTGGTCTCTGTGCTTGCCGAGTCCCCACCCATCTGGTAGATGACGCCCTGTTGCGCGTTGACAAGCGGGGCAAGTTCTGACAGCAGCATTCTGCCCACGGTCGCCAAGTCGCGCTGACCCTGCAGCATGCCGGTGAACCGAGCCAGGTTTGTCTTCAACCAGTCCTGCTCAGTGTTGCGATCGGTGGTAAGGCGCAGGTTGTCAATCATCGTGTTGATGTTGTCTTTCAACTCCGCCACTTCGCCGCGGGCCTCTACCTGGATCGATCGGGTCAAGTCGCCCTTGGTCACGGCTGTCGCCACTTCTGCAATGGCCCGCACCTGGTTGGTGAGGTTATCCGCCAGCAGGTTCACGTTGCCGGTCAAATCCTTCCACGTACCGGCTGCACCGGGCACATTTGCCTGGCCGCCAAGTCGCCCTTCCACACCGACTTCGCGGGCCACCGTCGTGACCTGATCCGCGAACGTGGCTAGCGTGTCGGTCATGTTGTTAATGGTCTCTGCGAGCGCGGCGACTTCACCTTTTGCATTCACTGTGAGTTTCTGGTTCAGCGCGCCGTTTGCGACGGCGGTCACCACCTTCACGATGCCGCGCACCTGCTCGGTAAGGTTGGCAGCCATCACGTTTACGTTGTCCGTAAGGTCCTTCCAAGTGCCGGCAACTCCTGGCACCATCGCCTGTCCGCCCAGCTTCCCATCCGTTCCAACCTCGCGCGCCACGCGAGTCACTTCGGCTGCGAAGGCGTTGAGCTGATCGACCATGGTGTTGATGGTGTCTTTCAGCTCGAGGATTTCGCCTTTTACGTCGACCGTGATCTTGCGGCTCAAGTCACCGCGCGCCACGGCCGTTGTTACCTCGGCGATGTTTCTGACCTGCGCAGTGAGATTGCCGGCCATTGAGTTGACAGAGTCGGTAAGGTCCTTCCACGTGCCGGCAACACCGGGGACGTTAGCCTGGCCGCCGAGCCTGCCCTTCCGAACCGACTTCGCGAGCGACGCGTGTCACTTCGGCGGCGAACGAGCGAAGCTGCTCGACCATCGTGTTCAGCGTTTCCTTCAGCTGCAGAATCTCGCCGCGCACGTCGACAGTGATCTTGCGGCTCAAGTCGCCGTTGGCAATGGCCGTCGCTACCTCCGCAATGTTTCTGACCTGCGCGGTGAGGTTGCCGGCCATGAAGTTCACTGAATCCGTTAGATCCTTCCATGTACCAGCGACACCAGGCACCATTGCTTGTCCGCCAAGCTTGCCATCCGTTCCGACTTCGCGGGCCACGCGCGTCACTTCGCCGGCGAACGCGTTGAGCTGATCGACCATCGTGTTGATGGTATTTCTCAGTTCGAGAATCTCGCCCTTCACGTCGACAGTGATTTTGCGCGACAAGTCGCCGCGAGCCACGGCCGTTGTCACTTCGGCGATGTTTCTGACTTGCGCCGTAAGGTTGCCGGCCATCGAGTTTACCGAGTCGGTTAAATCCTTCCAGGTGCCGGCCACGCCGGGCACGTTGGCCTGACCGCCGAGTCGTCCTTCCGTACCCACTTCGCGGGCCACGCGCGTCACTTCACCTGCGAACCGATTGAGCTGATCGACCATCGTGTTGATGGTTTCCTTCAGCAGCAGAATTTCGCCGCTGACGTTCACAGTGATCTTCTTTGAAAGGTCGCCTGTCGCGATAGCTGTCGAAACTTCGGCAATGTTTCTCACCTGGCCCGTCAGGTTCGACGCCATCGAGTTCACCGAATCGGTCAAGTCCTTCCATGTGCCGGCGACGCCCGGCACCTGCGCCTGACCGCCAAGCTTGCCGTCCGTTCCGACCTCGCGGGCCACGCGCGTCACTTCGCCGGCGAACGCGTTGAGCTGATCCACCATGGTGTTCAGCGTGTCTTTGAGTTCGAGAATTTCGCCCTTCACGTCGACGGTGATCTTGCGCGACAGATCGCCGCGGGCCACGGCCGTCGCCACTTCGGCGATGTTTCGCACCTGGCCAGTGAGGTTCGAGGCCATGAAGTTGACGTTATCGGTCAGATCCTTCCAAGTGCCCGCCACGCCGGACACCTGTGCCTGGCCGCCCAGTTTTCCGTCCGTTCCCACTTCGCGGGCTACGCGTGTCACTTCGCCGGCGAAGGCGTTTAGCTGGTCGACCATCGTATTGATGGTGTTTTTGAGTTCGAGAATCTCGCCCTTCACGTCGACGGTGATCTTGCGCGACAAATCGCCGCGAGCCACGGCCGTTGTCACTTCGGCGATGTTTCTTACTTGCGCCGTCAGGTTGCCGGCCATCGAGTTGACTGAGTCGGTCAAATCCTTCCAGGTTCCCGCAACGCCTGGCACGTTCGCCTGACCGCCGAGTCGTCCTTCGGTACCCACTTCGCGGGCCACGCGCGTTACTTCACCGGCGAACCGGTTTAGCTGGTCCACCATCGTGTTCAGCGTCTCTTTGAGCTGCAAGAATTTCGCCGCGGACGTCGACTGTGATCTTGCGGCTCAAGTCTCCATTTGCAATGGCCGTTGCCACTTCGGCAATGTTGCGCACCTGGCCTGTGAGATTGCCGGCCATGAAGTTCACGTTGTCGGTAAGGTCTTTCCATGTTCCCGCTACGCCGGGAACACTTGCCTGTCCGCCGAGTTTGCCCTCGGTGCCGACTTCGCGGGCCACGCGCGTCACTTCGCCGGCGAACGCGTTGAGCTGGTCGACCATTGTATTGATCGTGTCTTTCAGCTCAAGAATCTCACCCTTTACGTCGACCGTGATCTTGCGCGAAAGGTCGCCGCGAGCTACGGCCGTCGTTACCTCTGCGATATTTCTCACCTGAGCAGTGAGGTTGCCGGCCATCGCGTTTACTGAGTCGGTAAGATCCTTCCACGTCCCAGCCACTCCGGGAACCACAGCCTGTCCGCCAAGTTTGCCGTCTGTGCCGACTTCGCGGGCCACGCGAGTGACTTCAGAAGCAAAGGATCTGAGCTGGTCCACCATCGTGTTGATGGCTTCTTTGAGTTGCAGAATTTCTCCGCGCACGTCCACCGTGATCTTGCGAGAAAGATCGCCGCTGGCAACGGCGGTTGCGACTTCTGCGATGTTACGTACCTGGCCGGTAAGGTTCGAGGCCATGGAGTTCACCGAGTCTGTAAGATCTTTCCACGTGCCTGCCACACCCGGGACCACAGCTTGTCCACCAAGCTTGCCGTCGGTGCCCACTTCGCGCGCCACGCGGGTTACCTCTGCCGTGAACACGCCCAACTGCTGAATCATCGTGTTCACGATATTGGCGGAACGAAGAAATTCGCCCTCAAGCGGTCGACCGTCCACGTCCATCCGGACTGTTTGGGTCAGATTGCCCTGCGCCACAGCTGCGATTGCGCGGGTTACCTCGGTAGTTGGCCGTAGGAGATCTTCAACAAGTGTGTTGACCGAAACCTCCATGTCATCCCAGGCGCCGCGCCGATGTTCTACGCGGATGCGCTCGCGGGTTTTGCCCTCTTTGCCAACCGCCAGGCCAACTCTCTTGAGTTCGAAGGCCATCTGCTCGTTCGCGGTAACGATCTCATTGAAATTGTCGGCAATCTTTCCCGGCAGCCCTGTCCACGAGACGGGCAGGCGAACGCTGAAGTCGCCTTCCCTCATGGTTTTCAGGCTTTGCAGAATGGCCGTCAGGCACTCCGACATCGGTGGTTCCAACGCGTTTGCGGGATAGCGATTATCTCCATCTTGCCCGCTGACGGGCGGTTCAATGGTCGTCGACATGCCGGGTGCTCCTGGGTGGGATCTGACCACTCAGCATTGAAGAATTTACCGTGCGTCTCCCCAAGATCAACCCCCTACGACGCACAAATGCTGGAGTGCAGCGTGCAGATAGATGCAACACATTTCAGGAGGGTTGCCTTGACCGCTGGAAGTCGCAAGATTGACCACTGGAGGTCGGAATGTTGATATGCCGTGAATTGTGGGACCGACATTCGGCCCAGCACTTCCATGATTCGTCCTGCTGAAGCAGGGCGGCAATAGACAGGGGTCGCGTGGATAATCATATGAAAACAAATCGTTTAGAAAGTGGTGGTTTACGCCATTTCTCCCAAGCTGGCGCCGACGCCGATCTTCAACAGAGAACTCAGATCTTATATCGCCGAAATCGCGGGCTTTGTCTTTGTAGCCGTTCCATGAAAAGATAGTGGCGGTGAAAACCTCAGGCGACTCTCACCAGTCAAACGACAAGAACCAGATGGATGAGTATTCGGTCGCCGGCCGGCAAAAGCTACCAAACTAGAATCTAGTGAACGAACTCTCCAAGTCGCGCCCCCCCTCATCTCGGCTGCCCATACTTTTGGTGGTGCTGGGCATGTGCGTGTTTTTTTGGGGACTTGGCTATAAGTTATCGCTTTACCGCGTGCATGAGTCGAGCATTCACAGGATTCCGCAGGCGAAGTTCTTGTCGCGTGATGAGGACGCCAGCGCAAGCGACCGAGAGATGATCGGTCTTGACGAGAATCATCCGTCTCCTTCCGGACTGCTTTTTTGGTTAGCATTTGCAGTTTGGTTCGGCGCCACCCTGGCATTGAAGCCGAATTTCGGAATGCGGGAATCCCGGATACCGCGGCCGTGGGCTTCTTTGCGATCTGCAGATTTAAATGTGTTTTTTTTCCGTCCCCCTCCGACATTCTAGTTAGCTCTTTTTGGCCTCAGGTGTGAGCGTTTCGCGCGCGGCGCAATCGCTTGCAATTCTGTTCTGATCTCCGTTGACGTTTACGGTTCGAGGTCTTTCAACCAGCGAGGGTTGCAAACAATGTCATATGGATATGTCGCCGCACGGTGGCGGCTGCTTTTTCTGGTCTTCCTTTTCGCGGCGGCTTGCACGGGCTGCGAGCGCACATCTGCTTCAAGCGATTCAACTTCTCAGTTGCCAGTTGCATCGGTCGTTCTGCCACAGCGGTCCACCTTGTCCAACCAACTGGAAGTTGCTGGAGAACTCCTGCCTTACCAGGAGGTCGAACTTCATGCGAAAGTCTCGGGCTATATAAGAAAGATCAATGTTGATATCGGCGATCGAGTGCGCAAAGGGCAGGTACTGGCAGAACTCGATATCCCCGAACTCGCCGCACAAGTTGAGGAAGCGCAATCGGGGGTTTTGCGCAGTCAGGAAGATATCAAGAGGGCAAGAAGTGCGGTAGTGCGAGCCGAGGCCGATCATAGGGCGGTTCACGAGGCTTATTCACGTCTAAAGCAGGCTTCTGACGCGCAAGCTGGTCTCATTGCGCAGCAGGAATTGGATGACGCGCAGGCGAAAGACTCTTCATCCGAGGCGCAGATCGAAGTAGCGAAGGCCGATCTTTCTGCAATGGAACAAGCGTTGGCCGTGGCCAAGGCGAATCATTTGCACTACTCTTCATTGGCTGACTATGCGCATATAGTTGCCCCTTACGCTGGGGTGGTCACCTGGCGCTATTCCGATACAGGTTCGCTTGTGCAAGCCGGCACCTCAAGCGCGGGGGCACAACCCGTGGTCAAACTCGCCGAGACTGACATCCTGAGATTGCGCATACCGGTCCCGGAGACACTCGCGAGTTATGTGAGCGTTGGTGAAACAGCAAAGATCCATATTCCTTCAACCGGAGCGGATCTTACCGGCAAAGTGGTACGTACGACAGGTGAACTCGATTTTTCGACCCGTACGTTGCAGGTGGAAATCGATCTGAAGAATGGAGACAGGAAACTCCAGCCCGGCATGTACGCCGATGTCTCTCTGGACGTTCAGCGCACGGGTTCCGTGCTTACCTTGCCGGTTCAGGCCGTGGACCGCAGCGGCGGACGGCCTTCGGCATTGGTTGTGGACAACAATGGCCGCATTGAGAGGCGCGAGGTAGTGCTGGGCCTGGAAGACCCCAACAGGGTGGAAATAACCTCGGGGCTCACAGACAGAGATCGCGTGGTGGCAGCAAACCTCGCTTCATACACTCCAGGCGAATCGGTTCGCGCTCAAACGATAGAAATGCCCCAGTTCAAGCCGAATGGCGGAAGCGGAGCGGAGTAACATGTCGAAATTTGCTCTCCGTTATCCCTATTTCATTCTGATGGTCTGCATGATCATTTCAGTGGTCGGTACTGTGACAGTGTCGCGCATGCCGGTCGATCTGTTTCCCGAAATCAAAATTCCTGTCGTAGTTGTGGCGACGTTCTACAGTGGCATGCCACCGGAGCAGATCGAAACCCACATCACCGATCCCTTCGAGCGATTCTTCACGCTGGGCAGTGGCATTGATCACATCGAGTCGCGGTCGATGACTGGCGTGAGTCTGATCAAAGTTTATTTCCAGCCCGGTACAGATCCGAATGCCGCTGTCACTTCAATCTCCAATCTGGCTATGGCGCAACTTCGTCGGTTGCCGCCGGGCACACTGCCACCTGTCGTTCTTCGATTCGATGCCTCTAGTCTGCCGGTGTGTTATGTCACGCTGAAAGGCCGGGGCCTGAATGAGACGCAGTTACACGACCTCGGCCAATATGCTGTACGTGAGCAAATTGCCGACGTGCCTGGCGCTTCGGTCCCGCCGCCATTTGGCGGTAAGTATAGACAGATACAGGTCTATGTGGATCCGGTGAAGCTCGAGGCGCACCAGTTGAGCCCCATGGATGTTGTGCGGACCGTTAATCAGGCTAATCAAATCTTGCCGTCCGGTGACGTGCGGATCGGCTCCCGGGACTACAGCATCTACGCCGACTCGCAAATGCCGACATTAAGGACATAAATCGCCTGCCCCTGAGGTCCGTTGGAAATGGACAGCTTTTGGTTTCCGATATTGGTTATGCCAAGGATGATTCAGCGGTTCAGACCAACATCGTCCGAGTAGATGGCCAGCACTCGGTTTATCTTCCGATCCTGAAACAGGGAGGCGGCAGTAACACCATCGCCGTGGTCAACGGCATCCGTGCTGATCTCAAGCACCTTTTCGATGTTCCCAAGTCACTGGTAGCCACGGTGATCTTCGATCAGTCTGAGTTTGTCAAGACGGCCATTTCCAATCTGGGTAGTGAGGGCGGCATTGGCATCGTGCTGACCGCCGTCATGATTCTTATCTTTCTCGGCAGCGCGCGAGCAACGATTGCTGTCCTGCTTTCGATTCCACTATCCGCTTTGGCCGCTTTCATGATCATGAATGCCATGGGAGCGACCATCAACGCGATGGTGCTGGGAGGACTTGCCCTGGCGTTTTCTCGGTTGATTGACAACTCTGTCGTGGTTCTCGAAAACATTTTTCGTCATCTTGAAATGGGTGAGCCCCCCGATCAAGCCGCCGAAAAAGGCGGGCGCGAGATGGCCCTGCCGGTGCTGGCGGCCACATTTACCACGGCAATTGTGTTCTTTCCGGTCGTCTTTCTCTACGGCGTCAGTCGCTTTCTGTTCACGGCGATGGCGCTTTCTGTCGTGTTTTCGCTCTTCGCGTCCTACGCGGTGGCGATGACGGTGGTTCCGCTCTTTTGCGCGCGCTATATTCGAAACGTCCATCACGAGGCCGGCCATCACAAAGGAGGCAACCCATTCCAGCTATTTGTGCTCTGGTTCAATCGCCGCTACGACAAGGCTCTGATGCACTACGACATATCGGTGCGGAAGACTCTCTTGAGGCCCATGTCGACGGTGGTGGGAATCATAGGCGCATTCCTTCTCAGCCTCTGTCTCTTTCCTTTGCTAGGAACGTCGTTCTTTCCGCGAACCGATGCCGGACAATTTGTCATCAACGTCAATGCGCCCAGTGGCACACGCCTTGAACTCACCGATCAATACATCGCACGAGTCGAGCAGGATATTCGTTCTGTGATTCCCGCAAGAGACTTGCACATGATTGTCTCGAATCTCGGCATTACCTCCGGCTTCGAGTCCATCTATACCAGCAACTCCGGCACGAACACTGCCTTTGTGAATGTGGCTCTGAATAAGGGACACAGCAAGAGCAGCTTCGAATACATGAACCTGGTACGTGCCAAATTGCGGAGCGATCTGCCCGAGCTAACCACTTACTTTCAAAGCGGCAGCTTGGTGGATGCCGTCGTGAATCTTGGTCTGCCGGCTCCTATCGACATTCAGATCGAGGGAAGCGATATGAAAGAGGCTTATGCAACGGCCAGCAACCTTGCCGTGCAGATCCGGAAGGTGAAAGGAGTGAGCGACGTGCTCATTCCGCAGGACCTCAATTATCCAGGGCTACAAGTCAACGTAAACCGCGAAATGGCGGGAAGGCTAGGACTGAATTCAAACGAGATTATCGATAACGTTATTACCGCTCTGGATTCAAACGGCATGATCGCACCGAGCTATTACGTTGATCCCAAGTCCGGAAACAACTATCTTGAAACCGTTCAATTTCCAGAAGCCGACATCAGATCTCTCACTGACCTAGAGCAACTTCCCCTGCGTTCTCCCGACGGCAAAACGGTAACCAATCTCGGAGCCGTTACAAACATCTCCCCGATCAATACACCTACAGAAGTGGACCATTACCAGATCGAGCGTGTTATCGACGTCTATGTTTCGCCTTCAGGTGAGGATCTGGGCGGTCTGGCGAATCGGGTTGATCGTATAGTTGCAAACACTCATGTACCAGAGAACCTTAGAGTCACCCTGCGCGGATCGGTAAATGGCATGAGGAAGTCGTTCGTCAGCTTTGGTATCGGACTGATCCTGTCGGTAGTGCTCGTTTACCTGATCCTTATGGCGCAGTTTGCGTCGCTCAAGGACCCTCTGATCATCTTGCTGGCCATTCCGCCAGGAATTATGGGGGTCATCCTCACACTGCTTCTTACCGGAACCACACTGAATGTGATGTCTCTGATGGGCGTGATTATGATGACCGGAATCGTGGTGTCAAACTCGATTCTTATCGTCGACGTCACTCGTATTTTGCGCAAGGAAGGAATGGCGATTGAAGAAGCTGTCTCCATGGCATGCAGGCTCAGGCTGCGACCCATTCTGATGACTTCTCTTGCCACCATTCTTGGAATGCTGCCGATGGCGTTCACGCTTGAAGAAGGTAGTGAGTTTTACGCGCCCTTAGCGCGCGCCGTCATCGGAGGTCTTGGGGTCTCCGTTATCCTGACCATCTTTCTTGTGCCCGCGGTGTACGTGATCGTCCACCGGCGCGGGGCTGCGTCAACGGCAGCCAAGGGAGAAGCATAACCGCATATGACGATCCCAATGAAACTGTTCATCACTTACATAGAATCGGCACTACTCGCCATCGCCTTACCTGTTGGCTCAATCGCGCAGGCGACACCAAGGAGCGGAACGCTTCCCGATGCACCGCCATCCCGACTCCTTGCTCAGGTAAGCGCACAACCAGCAATGCAGGCACCGGAGAAAGCACAGGGCTCGCCCGCGCAGCGCGCCAAGCCGCAATTGACTCGCACGGAAGCCGAGCAGATGGCGATCAAGAATAATCCACAAGTGACCATCGCAAAGTTGCTTGCGCTTGCGCAACACCAGGTGTATCGAGAGACCCGAGCCGCGGAATTGCCGACAGGGAGCGCAGCGATCACAGCCGTGGAAGCTGAAGAAGCGAGTCGTGTCTCGGCGGGCTCTCTGACGGCCTCGCGCCTCTTCGAACATGCAGGTGCCGGAGGGGGATTCTCTCAGTTGTTGACGGATTTTGGGAGAACACGGAACTTGGTGGCCTCATCGATTCTTCAGGAGAAGGCACAAAAAGCAAACGCTGTGGCAACGCAATATGACATTGAGCTTGCGACGGATCAAGCATTCTTCAACGCCCTGGAGGCGCAGGAAACTCTAAAGGTTGCACAACAGAACGTCACTACCAGACAGACCTTGCAATCGCAAATCAATCAGATGACGATGAACAAGCTCAAGTCTACGCTGGATCTGAGCTTCGCCAATGTCAATTTATCGCAGGCAAAGTTGCTTGCACTCGATGCTCAAAACAACGCGGACTCGACGATGGCGGCACTCGATGCGGTGCTCGGGCTGGATCATCAGGAGACTTTCGAATTGATTGACGACGGACCCGGCTTTCAACAGCCCCCGCCGAATGTCGACCAACTGATTCAGGAAAGCTTAAAGCAACGCCCCGATTTGCAGGCCACACAATACAGCGAACAAGCTGCAGTTAAGTTCAGTCGCGCAGAACGCGATCAGCTGTTTCCGAGTATCGTCACCGCCGGAACCGTGGGAACAGTACCGATTCGCCCGGACCAGTACTACCTCACGAACTGGTGGGGAGCGATCGGAGTGAATATCAATATCCCTATATTTAATGGGTTCCGCTACACCGCGCAGGCAAAAGAAGCGTCGTTGCGCGCCCAAGCGGCTTCTGAACAAACAAGAGATTTGCGTGATCACATCGTGCGAGGTGTGAAGACTGCGTGGCTGGCGGCAAACACCTCGTACCAGAAGGTGAGCGTTACCGCAGAACTTCTGCAGGAAGCCGATCTCGGTTTGAAGTTGGCACAGACGCGATATCAGATCGGGCTTAGTTCGATTGTAGAGTTAAGCCAGGCGGAGTATCAGCAGACGGATGCTGCAATTGGCAATGCAAATGCAAAGTATCAATATCGAATGGCGTTAGCGACTTTGAATTATCAGATTGGATCGGCGCCATAACTCCAGTCAGAATGTCTATGATTGACTAGAGCGTGTTTCATAAATAGGTTCGGCCTCAAAGCGGTGACTTACGTGTGAGGCGGGTGAGTTGTAGATCTTCTGTCATGAGGAATCGGCAGAAGCTGTTGACCGACGAGCAATGGGAGTTGATCGAGCCGCTGTTTCCTAAACCACGGCGGCGGAAGGACAATCGGGGCCGACCATGGGCATCCAATCGAGCGTGTTTGGAAGGCATCCTATGGATACTGCAGACCGGGGCAGCATGGCGATTTCTACCCACCGACTTTCCTTCACCCTCGACGTGTTGGCGTCGACTGAAGCAGTGGGAAGAACAGGGCGTATGGTTGCATGCTTGGAGAGCGCTGCTTGGAACGCTCGATGGTAGAGGGCTGTTGCGATGGGACGAAGCCTTCTTGGATGGGAGCTTCGCTCCCGCCAAAAAGGGGGCGCCGCAGTCGGCAAAACCAAGCGCGGCAAAGGCACAAAGTGGATGGTACTGGGAGACGGTCAAGGTATTCCGCTGGGAGTTCGGCTGGAAAGTGCCTCTCCGGCAGAAGTTACGCTTGCGGACGCCACGCTCCAGCAAGTCCGCGTCCCCAGACCCAAAGGACGGCCGAGGCAAAAGCCAAAGAGGGTGATCGCCGATCGTGGATATGACTCCGATCCCCTGCGCCAAAGATGCAAGAGGCGCGGCATTGAATTGATCTCCCCATACAGGAGCAACAACAAGGAACGGAGATATCATGACGGCCGCAAATTGCGCCGCTACAAACGTCGCTGGATCATTGAGCGAACCAATGCTTGGCTCGGCCAATTCCGACGTCTGTTGGTCCGTCATGACCATCTCCTCTCCATCTACCGAGCGTTCTTCTACCTCGCCTGCATGTGGATCACGCTACGAAAATGTTTATGAAATACGCTCTAGTGAAAATCATGCGATCTGACTGCAGCGGATGTGATGTCAATAGGTCTTATCTTACTAGCCTTCACGTGGATCACGCTGTCTTGGTTTTGCAGAATACCTTCGACCTCAAGAAAGCGGTTGCGCGTGACCAAGACGCGTTCCCGCTCGAATAGATCTGGCGTGATGATGACATTTGCAATTCCAGTTTCATCTTCCAGAGAGAGGAAGACGAATCCTTTTGCTGTCCCCGGACGTTGACGTGCGATAACACAACCCGCGATTCGAACATAACTGTTGTTACTGCTGCAAGCAAGGCCATCAGCCGAAAGAAATCCCTCTTGCTTCAAAGATGCTCGATGGTAGGCGATCGGGTGCGGGCCGCAGGTAAGCCCACTTCCGGCATAATCTGCAGCCAGACGCTCATCTGTAGTCATTCTTCTCAAGGGCATCGAAGCAACAGCCGCATGGTAAGCAGTTGAAGATCTCAACAGAGGGCCGACCGGTCTGCCGGCCTGCTCTACCTGCCAGATGGCGTCCCGCCGATGTTTGACATTTTCCAGAGAATTCAAGGCACCAATGCCTGCAAGCAAAACCAGCTCTTTTCTGTTCAATTCGGGAACACGGCGTTTGAGATCTTCGACGGATTGAAAATGGCCATATGCATTGCGTGAAGCCAATAATGGATCGGCACAGCATTGTCTGAGGCCTTTGGCGTAGTTAAGACCGATACGGAGGGAGAGGCTGCCGTCGGGTTCATGCTCAATCGAGCATGCCCAGTCGGAACGTTGCACACAGATTGGATGAACGCGCAATCCATGCCGCTGTGCATCCTTGACAAGCACAGCAGGCGCGTAGAATCCCATCGGCTGGTTGTTGAGTAGTCCACAAGTAAATGCTGCGAGATAATGAACCTTTAAATATGCGGAGGCATAAGCGATCAGTGCGAAGCTTGCTGCATGGGATTCCGGAAATCCATACATGGCAAAGGACGAGATTCCCTGCACGATGTTGTCCTGCTCCTGTGAGCCTATTCCATTGCTCGTCATACCAGCACGCAAGCGCCCTTCCAGATCACGCATTCGCTGCATCGAGCGCCGCATACCGACAGCTCGGCGCAACTCTTCAGCTTCGGAACCGGTAAAACTAGCAACCACCATTGCCATACGCAATAGTTGCTCTTGAAAAAGTGGGACGCCCAGTGTCCTCTTCAGCACAGGCTCAAGCAAAGGATGCGGGTACGAAATCTCCTCTTGCCCCTTTCGGCGCCGCATATAGGGATGCATCATTTTGCCGACAATTGGGCCTGGACGAATGATGGCAACCTGCACAACAACGTCGTAGAAGCATCTCGGCGCATTATGCGGCAGAGAAGCCATCTGTGCGCGGCTCTCGACCTGGAACATGCCAACGGTGTCCGCCTTGCAGAGTGTGTCATACACGAACGGATCTTCGGGCAGCGAGGCGAGGTCAACATTGACGCCATAGTGGCGTGGAATCAGCTCAAGCGAGTCCTTGAGGGTTGCCATCATACCAAGACCGAGCAAGTCCACTTTGATCAGTCCCAGGTCTGCACAGTCTTCTTTGTCCCATTGAACAACTGTCCGGCCGGGCATCGAAGCGCGTTCGATTGGAACGATGTGATTCAACATTCCAGCGCAAATTACCATACCGCCAGAATGCTGCCCTAAATGGCGTGGAAGATTGTACATTCGCGTACAAAGCTCGAGATATTTGGCGATTGCAGGATGACGTCACATCGAAGCCGGCCTGATCGAAGTGTTTTGCCATGGTGTCATTTGCGCCGCGCCACTCCCAATGCCCCACAAGGCTCGAGAGTTTTGATAACTGAATTTCATCGAAGCCCAGCGCTTTACCAACTTCACGAGCCGCAGATCGGCCTCTGTATGTAATGACGTTGGCGGTCATGGCTGCTCCGAGTGAACCATAGTGCTCGTAGATATGCTGGATGACACGTTCGCGATGGTCACCAGATGGAAGATCCAGGTCAATATCGGGCCATTCGCCTCGGCTTTCACTTAAAAATCGCTCAAACAACAACCCCATTCCAATCGGATCAACCGCGGTGATTTCCAGGGCATAACATACGACGGAGTTTGCCGCCGATCCACGGCCCTGCACCAGAAAGCCATTTCGCTGGCAAAAGCGAATAATGTCCCAGACAATCAGGAAGTATCCGGCGAATCCCAGCTTCGCAATCAATTCAAGCTCGTGCTGTGCCTGTTTGCGTGCGCGTGCAATCAGGTTTTGTTTGAGCGATGTTGAAAACCGTTTGCATATTCCTTCATCGACTCGTTTAGCTAGAAAGCTATCCATAGTGTCGCCGTTAGGCACTGGATACTGAGGGAACTTGTAGCCGAGATTGTTGAGCGTGAATTCGAGTCGTTCACTCACAATACGTGTGTTGGCAATCGCTTCAGGTATGTCTCGAAAAAGGTCTGAGATTTCTCGCGACGAGCGCAAATGGCATAGTGCATTCCTACACAAAAGTCTGCCAGAATTGTGAACTGTTGTGTGATGGCGAACGGCAGTAAAAACGTCAAGGAGTTCACGATCTACTTGCCTGGCACAGCGCACACCATTTGTCGCAATGATGGGCAGGCCCAAACGCGAAGCAATGTTGAGCAGTTCAGAATTCCGGATCTCTTCCTCGCGTTCGAGGTGGCGCTGGAACTCAACATAAACATTGTTATAACCATAGATGGAGGCTAGGCGATCGAGTGCCTTGTGCGTACCGGTATTACCTTCGCGACTAAGTATCGCTGCAAGCGGTCCTTCTTCTCCGCCTGTAAGACAGATCAGACCGGCGGAGAATTCTTCGAGATCTTCGAAGGTTGCAGCACCTTCTGCCTTCGTGGTTTCGCGCATCTTGAAACGTGTGATCAGCTGGCAAAGATTCTGATATCCAACCTGCGATGCACAGAGAAGGACGATACGCGGTGGTTCATTGGTGTACTGGTGTGGAAGCCACTCCTGGGGAACAAGTCTATTTCCGAACGACGAAACCGCGATTTCTGCTCCTATATGAGCTCTCACTTGGTTGTGCTTCGCTGCTGTGTGGAAGCGAGCCACGCCATAGATGCCATTTCTGTCAGCCAGTGCCATTGCCGGCATCCCGATCTCGACTGCACGCTCGATGAAAGATTCCGGCTCAGACGATCCAGCGAGAAAACTGAAGGCGCTCGCAGCATGAAGTTCTATATATTCTTCAGAACTGGACCGAAAGGCTTGATCGCAAATTGTGAAGCTATTGACTTCAGTCATACAGAGCATCCAATAGCCATTGCCTCTTCAAGTGATCGTGAACGATCAGGCACCCGAGCAACTCGCCGAGATTGTTAATAGCCACTACATCCCACTCTTCCATATCCCATTGATTAACCGACCACCAGCAACCGCTGGTAAGCCATGGACCATAGGCAGCCCGCACACTGTAACGATCCGCGCCGTTGTGAAAAAAAGCAGGCTTCGCGGATTCGAGATGCATACGAATAGGTCGAGGAGGGCGTATTCGCCGTAGAGAAACTCTTATATTGGTGTCCTGATGCGGAGAGGGCTGAGTGGTTACTGAGAATTTCTCCATATCGAAACTGTCACTACGATAAGTGTCTAATAATTTGGGAGTTCCAACCCGGTCGTCACCGACCAATGCCTTGAGTCGAGCGAGGGTGACATCTAGACGCGATGGCTCTGGCGTCTGCGGAGCGAAAAGGCCTAGTTGCATCTTACTTTGCTGTCCTGACTCGGCCGTTAAAGTGAGAGAGGATATTGCTGCTTGAGGTGGGTGGGCAGCTATTTCAAGCTGCAATAGTTTCAGAAGGAACTTGCGATCGCTGGTGGGGATGGCAGGTCTAATCACGCGAAGGTAGGTGAGTCCTTTGTCGAGATTCATATGAACAGTGAGGGTTGCCAATGACAAAGCTCGTGAAGTCGCGCGTGTTACAAGACTGCTGATCATGTTTGCGGCGATAAACATGAGAGAGTCGAGCTGTTCAATATGGGTTTCGAATGCGACGTGCTCCTTGAGTTCGAACTTGGCTTCAATTGGCACAAAAATGTGCTCAGCAATTCCACGCGCAAGTTTGAGCAGGAGTTCTGCCTTCTGCCCGAGACGGGTGATCAGTTCCTCTTTAGGCAGTTCTGCCAGTTCGCCGAGGCAGCCAATTCCCCACAATGCAAATGTTTCGATGCCCTCCTCATCAATTGGCAATGTACTGATTGGAGTAGCTGCAAGAGAAACTGCCTCCTGTTTATGAGGGACTATCGTAATGCCGCGCGAGAACGCAGCCTTGATGCGTGCTGTATCAAAGTTGTGGCTCAGGGCAACAGAGGCACGAAATCCGGCAGATTGGATTGCTGAACGGATACGTTGTGCCAATATCGCTGGTGATCCAAACAGTCGTTCCGTACCGGTAATGTCCAACACGAAGCCGCATGCATTGGCGGCAAATGTCTCTTCGATGCGAGGGGAAAACTTCGACACAGTCTCGAGAAGAATCATCCTTGCCGCGCATTCTGTTTTGGAGGAGCGCGACTGAACACGTATTCCACCCAGTTCTTCGACTTCCATACGTGTCAGGCCGGGTATGACACCACGCTTTCTCGCATGCAGATTAAGGGAACAGACTCGTTCCTGTGGAGCGACACCATCAAGTATGGCCACAGCATGAGAATGAAGATCCGGCCTCACCCGAACTATCGACTGTGCCGGAAAATCCGCCGCATAAATTGCAGCGTATAGTGCATTGGATTGATCCGTCATGTGTGTTTTCCAAGGCTCCACGGTGCTTGCGATGACCATGTGGATGCAGGCGGTTTGCGTACGATGCTTGTTAGCGGAGAGAAACGTTGGCGGCCTCGGCGTGTGCTGAAATGAAATCCGCTAATTACCGTCTCTGTTGCAATATCGATTCGATCTGGATGGCATTCAAGAACGACTGTGGCGCTGGATTGTGCGTAGGCTTCTTTGCCCAACACGATCAGACTGCAACGTGTGCGATCAGCCGTTTGACGAAAGCGAAACCATGTTGCCAATGGAATGCACCGACCGTGCTCGATGGCTTCATCGGCCAGGTCAAGCACAATTGCTGCGAAACCACCGGCCTGCAACAACAGATCGGTTGCGCGGATTGCCTGATCGAGGCGCGTCCAAGGTTTACTGTCTTTTGACGTGCGGCGAATGACAGGGGAAGGTTTTTCGATGGGCGCATTTCTACAGCGAACCCATAGTAGATGCTTCAGACTGACGCCATTCGCCGCTGCAGATTCAGGATTCAAATTATCGCTCGCATCAATCCATGCACACGAACTTCCATCCTGTGTACGCCGTGCGAGAAACGCCAAGGCGATGGTTGTTCGCCCTGATGAAGCCGAGCCGGTGATCTCGCTGATAGCACCTATCGGCAGACCGCCATCAAGCAGTTCGTCAATCTGAGCAATACCGGTAGCTGAAACCTCCTGAATTCCTCGCGCTCGTGGTGACAGCGCAGAAGGGTAGAGATGCTGGAAATCATTTTCGATTTGTTGTCGAAGTGCGGCAGAGGAAGGCATGGTTGAGAGGGCGATGTTCGCCTTATGTTCGCCTATAGAATCAAACTTGTTTGGAGAGATTGTCAACTTTGATTTTGTGGGAAACAGCTAGAGTATTGAATTACATCGAAAGAAGATCTATGTGTTTAAGTATAATAAATAGTTATACTTAAGTATAAAATATTCACAAGAACATTGATTAATTCACGGGTTTCAGATGCGCCGTAAAATGGCGCAAAAAAGGCGCTTCGTAGGTCAGACACATACCTTTAATGCGTTCCCGGTTCCTGAACACCTCGATGATGACTTCGACCAGATAATCGACATGACTTTGCGTATATACCCGCCGCGGCATTGCCAGACGAACGAGATCCATCTGTGCAGCACCGGCAAACATCAGGGTTCCAATCTCTACAGAACGCACTCCTCCTTCGAGATACAGTTCTGCCGCCAAGGCCACACCCGGAAACTGATCAGCGGGAATATGTGGCAGGAACTGGCGAGCATCAAGGTAAATTGCGTGTCCTCCAGGCGGCTGAACAATCGGCACTCCGGCCTCCGCAATGTGGTTGCCCAGATACGCCGTTGACGCGATGCGGTAGCGAAGATAATCCTCCTGCAGCGCTTCCTGGATTCCGACTGCGATGGCTTCAAGGTCCCGCCCCGCCAGGCCGCCATACGTCGGGTAACCTTCTGTCAGGATCAGCAGATCTTTCTCCTGCTGTGCGAGCAAGTCATCGCTGGTGCACAGAAAGCCGCCTATATTCGCCATGCCGTCTTTCTTCGCAGACATTGTGCAGCCGTCGCCATGGCGGAACATTTCCTGAGCGATCTCTTTGGGAGTCTTGTCAGCATAGCCTGGCTCTCGCAGTTTGATGAACCACGCATTTTCAGCAAAGCGGCACGCATCGAAGTAGAGCGGTATTCCCTGACGCTTACACACTGCGCTCACCTGGCGCACGTTTTCCATCGATACAGGCTGGCCTCCCCCGGAATTGTTGGTAACCGTGAGCATGACCAGCGGAATGTGCTCGCGACCGACGCGCTCGATCAGCGCTTCAAGTGCGGCAACATCCATGTTGCCTTTGAATGGATATTGCAAGGATGGCTGACGTCCTTCGGGGATGAGCAGGTCTACAGCTTCCGCACCTACAAATTCAACGTTGGCACGGGTGGTATCAAAATGCGTGTTGTTAGGGACAACGTCACCTTTTTTGCAGGTTACTCCAAAAAGAATGCGTTCTGCTGCGCGGCCCTGGTGAGTGGGGATGACGTGTTTGTATCCAACGATGTCGTGGACAGAATTATAGAAGCGATCGTAGCTGCGGCTTCCTGCGTAGCTCTCGTCACCCTCCATGATTGCTGCCCACTGATGGGTCGACATGGCACCGGTACCAGAGTCGGTGAGCAGATCGATCAGCACATCGTCGGCCCGCAAAAGAAAAAGGTTGTAATGTGCGGCTTTCAGCAGCTCTTCTCGTTGTGCGCGTGTTGTCCAGCGAATCGGCTCCACGCTCTTGATCCGGAATGGCTCGATGATGGTTTTTACTGGCATGATTCCGTCCTGATCGTTCGGTAGTATAAGTGCTGCCTGAGCGAAATCTAAAATGGTTATGATCGCGTCTCAGGAATGTAATCCTCGCTCAATAGAAGCGTTCGATGGGGTTCAGTCAAATTGTAGTGCTATCGGAGTGAGTTTTTGTCGACGACAATAGAGATTCCGTGAACAACCAGCCAGGGCTCATCGGGTTCGAGATCGAAAGCCGGCCATGCAAGATCTCCGTACGCGATATCTGGCTTCGAAGCTTCGACAAATAAAAGCTAAAAAGCACAACAGTCAGCCCCAGACTTCGCGAGCGGTATCGACAACAAGCTGGAGTTTGGCCCATTGCTGGTCTTCGGTGAGGAGGTTGCCTTCCATGGTGGAAGCGAATCCGCATTGCGGGCTGATAGCGAGTTGATCGAGCGCGATGAAGCGGGCTGCTTCGTTGATCCGGCGGAGGAGATCTTCCTTGCGCTCAAGGTCGGGGCGTTTCGAGCTGATAAGACCGAGTACGACGGTTTTGCCCTTGGGAACGAGGCGGAGAGGCTCGAAGGTTCCGGAGCGCTCATCGTCGTATTCGAGGAGGAAGCGGTCGACGGCGAGCTCGTGGAAGAGGCGCTCGGCGATGGCGTCATAGCCGCCTTCGGCGTACCAGTGACTGCGATTGTTGCCGCGACAGAGGTGGATGGCGAGGGTAACGCCGGGACGGCGAGCGGCGGCGAGACAGGCATTGTCGGCGTTAAGGGAGGCGGTGAGCATCTGTGCTGGATCGACGCGAAGTTCCTTTTCCATCCAGGCGGTCCACTTGGAGTCGAGATAGTAGCTGTAGCGCGGCGCATCGATCTGGAGATAGGAGATGCCGCTATTGGCGAGCGCGCGAACATCGGCGGCCATGATTTCGGTGATAGCAGCGAGCAGGACGTAGGGATCGCGATAAGCGCGGTCGGTGATGCCGTACTTGAAGGAGATGGCTGGGAACTGAGTTGCGCTGGGAGCGTGATTTTGATGGGGCCAGGAGAGTGCCGGCGCAGGAACGGGAGTTCACGACCGGTTAATGGCTGACGCTGACGAAGGGGTGAGGTGACGATGCCGTTGATGCTGCTAACGGCGGGCTGGGGCTGCGCAGCTTTTTGAGATGTCGTCGGACCATTTGCGCGAGACGGCATCCCCGAAGTCGAAGCCCTCGACGGCATCTGTGAAGTCGCTCATGAAGTTAGTGCGGCGGAATTCTCCGTCAGTGAAGACTTCGAAGCCAATCTCCTTCTGTCGTTCAAGGACGCGGAGGATCTGACGGTCTTCGATGGCCTGGAGTTCGTCGGGGAGGTGCTGAGCGCGACGGGCGTCGAGGAGTTCGGCGGGGCGAAGAAAGCTGCCGACGTGGTCGGCGCGATACGGTGAAAGCATTTCAGATCTCCTTTTAGGCTCGGTGGAGGCCGCCGGGGCTATCAGATCAAGACATTGCGAAGCGAGCGAGCTCCCTGCTGGAGTGCGGGAAGACACTGCCGGATGAGAGTTATGCGATCGACGCGGGACACGTGGGTGCCGACATTGATGGCCGCGACACGACGTGATTGCTGCGCGTGATAACGGGCACTGCAATCGAGCGGAGACCAGCCTCCAGTTCCTCGTCCACGATGGCGTAGCCGTCTTTCCGGACTTGGAGGATGGCCTTTCTTGATTTGCGGAATGCGGGTCAGGGTCTTGGGGGTGTAGGACCTGCGGCTTCAGCTCGCCGAGGTAGGCGGTGAGTCCGGTCGTCGGGCAACGAGGCGAGGAGGACGCGGCCCATCGAAGTGCAGTAGGCGGGAAGGCGGCTGCCAACCGAGAGGCCGGCGGCGAGAATGCGGCTGGCGGCGGAGCGCGCGACGTAGACGATCTGGTCGCCATCAAGCATGCTCATCGAAGATGACTCGTGCAGTTGCTCGGTGATGTGTTCGAGAACGGGGCGTGCGGCTTCGACGACGGAGGAGGAGGAGAGAAAGGAGAAGCCGAGGCGCAGGACCTGCGTTTTGAGACGATAGACCTGGCGGGAGCGCTCGACGTAGCCGAGCAGTTCGAGCGTGTGAGCAGGATGCGGCGGATGGCGGCGCGGGAGAGGCCGGTGGAGTGGGCGATCTCTGCGATGCTGCGCCCCTCGTGATGGCCTTCGAAGCTTTCAATCACGCGCAACACCACGAGCCAGGGAGAGGACGAAGTCAGGATTGCCGGCATAAGGTGCGAATTCGCTGGCGTTGCCAGCAGCGACTGTTGCGGGATGGCGTTTGGAGCAGGCATTACAGTGTCCGCGATTTTCTTGGCTGCGCGATTATCGCACATCTTGTACAAACGTGGCTATTCGCGTAATAATGCCGTTCATCCGGGGAGGTCGAATGGCGGAGTGGCTCAGCCTGGCCGAAGCGGTCGCTGCGCATGTGCACGATGGCGACAGCGTGGCGATGGAGGGGTTCACGCACCTCATTCCATTTGCGGCCGGGCACGAGATCATCCGGCAGGGACGGCGAGACCTTTCCCTGATTCGGATGACGCCGGATCTGATCTACGACCAGCTCATCGGGGCGGGATGCGCGCGAAAGCTCACATTTTCGTGGGGCGGGAATCCGGGCGTCGGATCGCTGCACCGCTTTCGCGATGCGGTGGAGAACGACTGGCCGCGGCCCGCTGGAGATTGAAGAGCGGAGCCACAGCGATCTGGCGAATGCATATGTGGCCGGGCGCGTCGAATCTGCCGTTTGCGGTTCTGCGCGGATATACGGGGTCGGATTTTCCGCGCGTAAATGACAGGATTCGCAGCATCACTTGCCCGTTTACCGGAGAGGTGCTGGCGGCCACGCCGGCGGTGCGGCCGGATGTGACGGTGATTCACGCACAGAAGGCGGACTGGAAGGGCAACGTGCTGTTGTGGGGAATTCTGGGCGTGCAGAAGGAGGCTGCGCTGGCGGCGAAGCGGGTGATTGTGACGGTGGAGGAGCGCGTGCGCTCGCTCGATGCGCCGCCGAATGCCTGCATTCTGCCGGGTTGGGTGGTGACGCGCGGTTTGCGAGGTGCCGCGCGGCGCGACTCCCTCGTACGCGCACGGGTACTACGAACGCGATAACGTGTTTTATCGCGCCTGGGACCAGATTTCGCGCGATCGGGAACGATTCAACGCGTGGATTGAACGGCACATTCTGCAGACACGGAGAATTTCGCCGAGTATCTGAGAGTTGCAGAGCGAGTCGCAGACGCAGGCGGTGTACCAGTGAGTGCCGATTACACCGCCGGACGAGATGATGACGGTGGCGGCTGCGCGCATGCTGCGGAACGGCGCGGTGTGCTTTGTGGGCATCGGGCTTGCCATCGACCGCGGCAAACCTGGCGCGGCTGACGCATGCGCCCGATGCGGTGCTGGTGTACGAGTCGGGACCGATCGGAGCCAAGCCGCCGGTGCTGCCGCTTTCGATCGGCGACGGCAACCTGGCTGAGACGGCAGATACGGTGGTGTCGACTCCGGAGATTTTCCGCTATTGGCTGCAAGGCGGGCGCATCGATGTGGGCTTTCTGGGAGCGGCGCAACTGGACCGGTTCGCGAACATCAACACCACCGTCGTGGGTTCGTATGACGAAGCCGAAGGTGCGGTTGCCCGGAGCAGGAGGGGCGCCGGAGATCAGTTCCTCGGCGAAGGAAGTGCTGATCGTCGTGAAGCAGTCGAAGCGCACGTTTGGTGGAGAAGCTGGATTTCGTTACCTCGGTGGGATTCCTTGACGGGTGGAGATTCGCGCGAGCGAGCTGGGTCTGACCGGGCAAGGGGCCGGTTGCGGTGATCACCGATCTCTGCATCCTGCGGCCCGACCCGGTGACGCGGGAACTGAAAGTGGCGAGCATTCATCCGGGCGTGGATCGCGAGACGATCGCAGACGAACACGGGATGGGAGATTCAATTCGAGGAGAACTGCGGAGAGACGGAGGCGCCCGAGTGCGACGAACTCGGATACGCTGCGCGATCTGAAGGCGCGCACCGCGGCAGCGCATGGCGTTCCAGGGAGAAGCAGCGTGAGGCCGGTGTTTCTCTGCGATGCGGTGCGCACGCCGATCGGGCGCTATGGCGGTGCGCTGGCGCAGCGTGCGCGCCGACGATCTGGCTGCGGCGCCGATTCGCGAATTGGTGCGGCGGAATCCGCGGCGCAGACTGGAGCGCGCTGGATGACGTGATCCTGGGATGCGCGAACCAGGCCGGAGAAGACAACCGCAATGTGGCGCGGATGGCGCTGCTGCTGGCGGGACTGCCGGCTGTCAGTTTCCGGGCACGACCGTGAATCGGCTGTGCGGGTCGGGCATGGATGCGGTGGGATCGGCGGCGCGGGCGATTGCATGCGGCGAGGCGGAGCTGGTGATTGCCGGTGGTGTCGAGTCGATGTCGCGCGCGCCGTTTGTCATGGGCAAAGGCGGAGGCGGCCTTTCAGCGCTCGGCGGAGATCTACGATACGACGATCGGCTGGCGATTTGTGAATCCGCAGATGCGCGACATGTACGGAACGGATTCGATGCCGGAGACCGGCGAAAACGTGGCGCGGGATTATGCGGTGTGGAGCGCGCGGCGCAGGATGCATTTGCATTGCGAAGCCAGATGCGCGCGGCGCGGGCCATGAAGGATGGCTTCTTCGACGAAGAGATTGTGCCGGTCGAGATGTGCAGGGAAGAAAGAGACGACGTCAGTTGCGCGCGATGAGCATCCACGCCCGGATACGACTCTGGAGAAACTGGCTGCGCTGAAGCCGCTGTTTCCAGGAGGCACAGTGACCGCGGGAAATGCTTCTGGCGTGAACGACGGTGCGGCGGCGATGATTGTCGCTTCAGAAGAGGCGGTTGAGCGACACGGTCTGCGCGCCGCGGGCGCGCATTCTTGGGATGGCGACCGCGGGCGTGCCACCGCGTGTCATGGGCATTGGGCCGGTGCCGGCGACGCAAGAAGCTGCTGGCGCGGTTGGGGAAGGAGATCGGAGAATTCGACTGGATCCAGCTCAACGAGGCGTTCGCGAGCCAGTCGCTTGCGTGCCTCAGGCAGCTGGGCTTCCTGAAGATGCGGAGCACGTGAACGCGACGGGAGGTGCGATTGCGCTGGGGCATCCGCTGGGCATGAGCGGCGCGCGGCTGGTGATGACGGCGGCACATCAGTTGGAGAGATTCGGCGGAAAGCTGGCGCTGGCGACGATGTGCATCGGAGTGGGCCAGGGCATCGCGATCGCAATGGAACGGGTTTGAGGAGGAGACCTTGAACGATCTTCCGACAGTTGAGATGGCGGTGCCGGGCACGCAGCCGGACTATCTCACTTCCCGCCGTACGTGTCGAGCATTGCGCGTTCGCCGCGCATGCCGCTGGTGCTGCTTCCAAAGACGCTGACGGAGAGAACCGGGCCGGTTTTCGGACAGGGATTGATTCGCGAACGACGACAACGATCTGACGGCGCAGCATGAGGGCGATCCCATCGGCGAGCGCATTTTTGTGCATGGGCGCGTGCTGGATGAGGACGGCAGGCCGGTGCGCGGCGCGCTGGTGGAGGTGTGGCAGGCGAATGCGGCGGGACAGCTATCGGCATAAAGTGGATGAGCACGATGCGCCGCTCGATCCGAACTTCACCGGAGCCGGGCGCACACTGACCGATGAGAACGGCCACTACTGGTTCAAGACCATCAAGCCCGGGCCGTATCCATGGGGGAATCACCACAACGCGTGGCGGCCGGCGCATATTCATTTCTCGCTTTTCGGAGCGGGGATTCTGTCGCGACTGGTAACGCAAATGTATTTCCCGGGCGATCCGCTGCAGCCGCTGGATCCGATCTTCAACAGCATTCCCGATGAAGCAGGCACGGATGCGGCTGGTGTCGAGGCTGGACATGGAGCGCGCGGAGCCGGATTACGCGCTGGCCTACAGGTTCGACATTGTGCTGCGCGGACGCAATGACACGCCGTTCGAGGAGGCGCACCGATGAGCGCGATCGAAGCGGATCCCTGCCAGCTCGCAGACGGTGGGACCGTATTTCACGATTGGGCTTGAGTACCTGATCGATCGGATCGCGGAACTGGACACAGCGTGCCGAGGACACGATTGAGATTCGATGGACGAGTGCTGGACCGTGATGGAGCGCCAGTGCCGGATGCGATGCTCGAGTTCTGGAGCGCTTCGGCGAGCGACCGTTCGATAACGCCTGGCAGATCCGCGCGAGCACTGGAATTCCTGACGGATTTCGCCGCGCCGCTACGGACATGGAGGGCAACTTTCGTGGCGCGGATACGGAAGCCCGGCCGCGATTCGACTGGAGGACGGGCGAATGCAGGCGCCGCACGTGCTGGTGCTGGTGTTTGCGCGCGGGCCTTCTGCGGCATCTGATCTCACGCGGGTATACTTGGAGGCGAGCCGGAAATGAGACCGATCCAGTCTTGCTGGAGAGTCCCGGCGGAGCGCCGGCAGCACGCTAATTGCCAAGCGCTGACGGCGAGAATGCGTATCGCTGGAACGTGATTCTGCAAGGTGCGAAGAAACGGTTTTCTTTGCCTGGTAAAGAGGTACTGCCGACATGAGCAACGAGCCTCAACTCGTTTCTGTTCTCGACGCCAGAGATGACGCGCGTGTTTTCGCCGCGAGGAGCAGTTGCGCGCGATGATGCGATTCGAATGGGCCTTGACCTGCGCGCTTGCGAAGCGCACGGGCTGGCGGAAGCGGGCTCGGGCGCGGTGCTGGAGTCGTTGCTCGATGCCGGTTTTGTGGATGTCGGAACGACTTGAAGCGCGAAGCAAGAGACGCCGGAAATATTGCCATTCCGTTCGTGCGGCAACTGACCTCCGCAGTGAAGGCGCAGAGATGAGCGTGCGGCGCGCGCGATCCATCTTGGAGCCACCAGCCAGGACGTGCTGGATACGGCGCTGGTGCTGCAGATGCGCGAGGGCCTGAAGCTGCTGGAGCAGCGCATCAGCACAGTCTGGACAGCGCGCTCGCGAGCCAGGTGCGCACGCATCGGGAGACGATGCTGACGGGCAGAACCTGGCTGCAGCCGGGACCTCCGACGACCTTGGGACTGAAGCTGGCGGGTACGCTTGCTGCGCTTCGCGCAACGGCATCGTGCGCGGATCGAGCAGCGGCAGCGGGCACTGGTTCTGCAATTCGGAGGCGCCGTGGGAACGCTTGCGGCGCTGGGTAACGCGGGGCGCGCCGTCGCCGCCGACACTGGCGCGACGTGCTGGAATTGCGAGAAGCCGAAATTGCCTTGGCATACGCAGCGGGACAGCCTCGTCGAGATGGTCGCAAGTGCTTGGCAAATCTCACGGGTTCGCTGGCCAAGTTCGCGCGACGACGTTGCGCTGCTGATGCAGCCGGAGATCGGAGAGGCATCGGAGAGAGGCAGCGATGACCGTGGCGGCTCCTCCACGATGCCGCATAAGCACAACCCGGTGGCGTGCGCCGCAGTGTTCGCCGCCCACGACGAGGATGCCCGGCCTGGCTGCGACCATGCTGCACGCCATGCCGCAGGAGCATGAGCGCGGGCTCGGTTTGTGGCAGGCGGAGTGGGAGACGATGCCGGAGGCGTTTCGGCTGACCGCGGCGGCGCTTGCGTATTCAATCGAAATTGCCGAGGGACTTGAGGTGTATGCGGATCGCATGCAAGCGAACCTGGACGCGCTGCTGGGATTGACGCATGGCCGAGGCAGTGAGCGCGGCGCTTGCTCCGAAGATCGGCCGAGGCGGCGGCGCACGATCTCTTGCGCAAGGCCACCAACGCGCGCGCGGAAGAAGAGCCGGCATCTGGCCAGATGTCTTGAAGAACATGCCGGAGGTGACTGCGCACCTGAGCAATGCGGAGATTGATCGCTTGCTCGAGCCGCGCAATTATCTGGGCAGCGCCGCAGCGTTTCATCGCGCGTGTCCTGGGGGAGCCGGATGCCGGCAGATTGAGAATGCGCGGTTGCGACTCTACTACGAACTGAGCGGCAAGAATCACGGCGAAGTGCTTGTTGCTCGGCAACTCGCTTGGATCGAACCTGCACATGTGGGACAAGGTGCTGTCGCAATTTGGAAAGTCAGATATCGCGTTCTTCGCTATGACACGCGCGGACACGGCAAGAGCAGCGTGCCACCTGGGCCATACACCATCGAGGAACTCGGCCGCGATGTGCTTTTTCTGCTGGATTCGCTCGGCGTGGAGCGCGTGAATTTCTGCGGCTTTCGCTGGGCGGCATGGTTGCGCATGTGGCTGGGGGTTCATGCGCCGGCAGCGTGTAGCGCGGCTGGTTCTGGCCAATACCGCCGCGCGCATCGGCACGCGGGAAATGTGGGAATGAACGGATCGCGACGGTGAAGAAATACGGGCATGGCGCCGCTGGCGCGCGCGACGCCGACGCGGTGGTTTACGCCTCGTACCGGGAAGAACCATGCGGAGGAGATGGAGACGATTCGGGCAATGATCGCGGCGACGATCCGGAGGGATACGCGGGTTGCTGCGGCAGTGCTTCGCGACACCGATCTGCGCAGGAGAGCTCGCGGGCGATTGCGACTCCCTGTCTTGTGATTACCGGCACGCATGATCCGGCCACGCCTCCTGCGGATGGACGGGCGATTGCATAGCATCCTGCGGAATTCGAAGTATGTGGAGCTTGACGCATCGCATCTCTCGGCGTGGGAGCGAGCCGAACGATTTTGCGCGGAGGTTGTCGCATTTCTGGAGAACGAGGAGGGTCGCAATGGATGAGAAGAGAGCGGCATGAATCGGGAATGCGCTTGCGGCGAGAGCGTGCTGGGAGATGCGCATGTCGATCGTGCGGAAGCGGCGAAGACCGATCTTCGATGCAGAGTTTCAGGATCTGATTACACGCTATGCCTGGGGCGAGATCTGGACGCGTCCGGGCCTGCCGCGGCACACGCGCAGCCTGCTGACGATCGGCCTGATGGTGGCGCTGAATCGCGGCGAGGAACTTGAAGTTGCATCTCCGCGCCGCGCAGAACAACGGCGTGACGGCAGAAGAGATCCGCGAGGTGCTGCTGCATTGCGCCATCTATTGCGGAGTTCCGGCGGCCAACGCGGCGTTCCACGCGGCGAAGGAAGTCTTGAAGCGAAGGCGAAAGCCAGGAGCAATAGCGAGACGATGGCACGGTTCGAGACACAAGTCGGGATTGTGGGCGCCGGGCCGGCGGGCCTGATGCTGTCGCATTTGCTGCACCTCGAGCGGCATCCGTTCCATCGTGCTGGAGGCAAGTCGCGCGCCTATTGCGAAGAGCGCGTCCGCGCCGGCGTGCTGGAACACACCAGCGTCGAGATGCTCCGCGATGCTGGTGTGGGCGACCGGCTCGATCGCGAAGGGCTTCGCCATGGCGGAATCGAACTGGGCTTGAATGGAGTGCGGCATCGCATTCCATTTGTCGAGCTCACGGGAAAGTGCGTGACCGTCTACGGCCAGCAGGAAGTCGTGAAGGATCTGATCGCGCGCAGGCTCGCCGATGGCGGCGATCTGCGCTTTGAGTGCGGAGAAGTCTCGTTGCACGATCTCGACGGCAGCAGGCCGTGGATCCGTGTCGACAAGGACGGAAGCGTCTGATGAGATTCGCTGCGACTACATCGCAGGCTGCGACGGCTTTCACGGAATTTCGCGGTCGGCGTTTCCCGATGGCGCACTGACCATCTACGAACGCACCTATCCGTTTGCGTGGCTCGGCATCCTGGCGGAAGCAGCGCCATCGCGCGACGAGCTGCTCTACATGCATCACCAGCGCGGTTTCGCGCTTATACAGCATGCGGTCGCCGCGGATCACGCGGCTCTATCTGCAATGCAGGCCGGATGAAGATATCGACGCAGCTGGAGCGACGACCGCATCTGGAACGAGTTGCACACGCGGCTGGCGTGCTCGGACGGATGGCAGCCAACCGAAGGCCGCATTCTGCAGAAGGGCGTCACCGGAATGCGCAGCTTTGTTGCTGAACCGCTGCAGTACGGCCGCCTGTTCCTTGCCGGAGATGCGGCGCACATTGTGCCGCCCACTGGCGCGAAGGGCATGAACCTCGCGTTTGCCGATGTGCATCTACCTGGCCGAGGCGTCTCGAAGCGTTCTATTCGGCAATGACGACTCGAAGCTGAAAGCGTATTCACAGACGTGTCTGAGGCGGATCTGGAAGGCGCAGCGATTCTCCTGGTGGATGACGTCGCTGCTGCATCGTTTCGAACATGAGCCGGCTTTCGACCACAAGCGGCAACTGGCGGAGCTGGAGTACGTGACCAGTTCGCGCGCGGCCGCAACTTGCGCTTGCAGAGAACTATGTCGGGCTTCCGTTTGAGTGAAGCGCTGAGCAACGCGATGCGAGATTCATCGACCAATCGAAGAAAGAGAGACGGAATGGCGGACTATTCGGGACGCTGGACGACGGTTCGCGTCGAAGTGGAAGAAGGTATTGGCTGGGTCATTTTCAACCGGCCGGAGAAGCGCAATGCCATGAGTCCCACGCTGAATCGCGAGATGCGCGATGTGCTGGAGGCGCTGGAGATCGGACGACGACGTCAAGGTCCTGGTCCTGACCGGCGCGGGCGAATCCTGGACCGCCGGAATGGATCTGAAGGAGTATTTCCGCGAGATGGATCAGGCGCCGGAGATCGTTCAGGAGCGAGTGCGGCGCGATGCATCCATGTGGCAATGGAAGCTGCTGCGCATGTATGCCAAGCCGACGATCGCCATGGTGAACGGGTGGTGCTTCGGCGGCGGATTTTCGCCGCTGGTGGCATGCGATCTGGCCATCGCAGCGGAAACGGCGGTCTTCGGGCTCTCCGAAATCAACTGGGGAATCCCGCCGGGGAACCTCGTCAGCAAGGCGCTTGCAGATACGGTGGGGCAACGCAAGGCGCTCGAATACATCATGACCGGCGAGACGTTTACCGGCAAGCAGGCGGCGGAGATGGGCCTGGTGAATCACGCCGTTCCGCTGGAACAGCTGCGCGAGGAGACCATTGCGCTGGCACGGCAAGCTCGCAGCAAAAATCCGGTCGTGCTGCGCGCGGCCAAGCATGGATTCAAGCGTTGCCGCGAACTTACCTGGGAGCAAAGCGAAGACTATCTGTACGCGAAGTTCGATCAGGCGCAGCTTCGCGATCCCGAGCATGGGCGCGAAAAGGGGCTGAAGCAATTTCTCGATGAGAAGAGCATCAAGCCGGGACTGGAGAGCTATCGGCGTTGAGGTCGCGCATGGAACCGGACGTGATTGAGCGGATCGGAAAATCGACGACCCGCAAGCACGCCTGGAGCGGCTTCTGCGGCCTCGCTCGATTGCGCTGGTCGGCGCATCAGCAACGCCTGGCTCGCTGGGCGAGAGTGTGCTCATCAATCTCGAAGATGCCGGGTTACGAGGGCGATCTCTATCTGGTCAATCCGAAGCGGCCCATGATTCACGGCACGGAGTGCTTGGGTGCGATCGAGGAACTGCCGGAGGGCATGGATTGCGCAGTGCTGGCGATTCCGGGTGCGGCGGTTCTCGCACTCGGTGCATGCATGCGCGGCCAAGCGCTTCGGAAGCGCGATCGTGTTTTCTGCCGGATTCGCAGAGGCCGGCGAAGAGGGGCGGACGCTGCGCAGAGCGAGCTGGCGCGCATTGCGCGACGACACGATATGGTGCTTGAAGGGCCGAATTGCCTGGGAATGGTGAATTATGTCGGACGGAATTCCGCTGACGTTTGTGGTGACGCCGCCGCAGCCGACGATCGATCGCCAGGTGCCGCGATCCTTTCGCAGAGCGGAGCGCTTGCGGCTGTCATCGCCGTGAACATGCGGCACCACGGGATTCCGCTGACCTATTCCATCTCGACCGGCAACGAAGCGGCGATCGGCATCGAGGATTTTGTCGAGCATCTTCATCGGGGATGCGAGCACGCGCGTGTTTGCGCTGGTGGTGGAGCAGTTCCGGCAGCCGAAGCGGTTTCTGGAACTGGCGCGGCGTGCGCGCGATGCAGGGAAAGTTCATTGTGCTGCTGCATCCCGGGCGAAGCAATGCGGCGCGAGCTTCGGCCGCCACTCACACGGGCGCGATTGCGGGCGACTACGCGGTGATGCATGCGCTTGGTGACGCATGCAGGCGTCATCCATGTAGAGAGCCTGGAGGAACTGGTGGATGTTGCGCAGATTCTTGTGCGGTGCGCCGAACTGCCGAGGGGTGGGACAGCGATATTCACGGAGTCGGGCGCCTTTAAAGCACACGCGCTGGATCTTTGCGATTGCAATTGGGCTGAAGCTGCCCGCATTGTCAGATACGTGCGCAGAGGCGTTGCGGAAGGCGCTGCCCGCGTTTATTCCGCCATCGAACCCGCTGGACCTTACAGCCCAGGGACTCGTGGATCCTGATCTCTACCGTCGCACTCTGCCGCCGATTCTGGATGACGATAGGTTTGCGAGCGTGGTGCTGGGGATTATCCTTACCGATCCAAAGACGACCCGGCTGAAGCTTCCGCCGATTGTAAGTGCGATCAGCGTCTGAAGCCGCGGAAGCCGGTGATCTTTGCGGCGCTGGATGAGGGGGCGTCGTTCGATTTTCCTGAACTCGAGGAATTGCGAAACCTGGGGGTTGCCTGCTTTCCATCGCCGGAGCGTGCGTTGCGGGCGCTGGCCCATGTGTCACGGAGGGCGATGCGAGAGAATCGCCGCAATTCCGATCAGGTTGGCCGCATGGAGATTTCGTTCCGAGCGGGACTGTTGTCGGAGACGGAGAGCAAGCAGATTTTGATGAAGCTTGGGATTCGAATTCCCGCGGGAAGACTTGCGGCGAGCGTGGAAGAGGCGGTCCGGATTGCGGAAGAGATCGGTTTTCCGGTGGTTTTGAAGGCGCACTCTCCGGACTTGCCGCACAAGAGCGATGTGGGCGGAGTGGTACTGGGAATCGCGTCGGTTGCGGATCTTCGGGACGCGTGGTCGGCGATTCATCGGAATGTTCTGAAGGCGCGGCCGGAACTGGTGCTGGATGGCGTCCTGGTGGAGCGAATGGGGGAGAAAGGGCTTGAGCTGATTGTGGGCGCGCGCAGTGTTCCGGAATGGGGTCCGGTACTGATGGTGGGCTTCGGAGGCGTGCTCGCCGAGGCCATTGAGGATGTGCGGTTGATGCCTGCGGGTTTATCGCGTGCAGAGATTGAGGATGAATTGAACAAGCTGCGGTGCGGTGCGCTGTTGAAGGGATTTCGAGGAGCGCCGGCTCGTGATGTTGCAGCGGTTGCAGAGGTCTTGGAGACGATAGGGAAGCTGATGAGGGCGTGTCCTGAAATCGCGGAGATCGAAATCAATCCACTGGTGGTGTATGAGAACGGAAAGGGCGCGCTGGCGCTGGATGCGCTGATCTCGATCGACGAGAAGGAGCGTTAGTTTTTAGAGAATGAGAGGCGAGAGTCTCATGAATGAGGTTGCGCTTTTGATCGACGGAAAGTCGGTGGCTGCTCAGGAAGGCGGTTCTTTCGACCGCATTGATCCGATGAAGGGTTCGCCTGCGAGCAAGGCCGCGGCCGCGAAGAGTGTTGACGTGAATGCGGCGGTCGAGGCGGCGGCGAAGGCATTTCCGGAGTGGGCTGAGACGGGCCCAGGACGGCGGCGCGAACATCTTCTAAAATCCGCTGAGATGTTGATGGCGCATCAGAATGACTTCATCGGCTGCATGATCGCGGAGACAGGTGCCACGGAGCCGTGGGCGAGATTCAATGTCGCATTCGCGGCGGGGATTCTGCGCGAGGCAGCGTCGATGACTTCGCAGATCACCGGCGAAGTGATTCCCAGCGACGTTCCCGAGAACCTTGCTATGGCGATTCGCCAGCCGATTGGAGTGTGCGTGGGAATTGCTCCGTGGAATGCGCCGGTGATCCTGGGAGTGCGCGCGATGGCGATGCCGCTGGCGTGCGGGAATACGGTGGTGTTCAAAGCATCGGAGGCGTGCCCGGCAGTTCACCGGCTAATCGGGACAGCACTAGTGGAAGCGGGGGTACCGGCGGGCGTCTGTAATGTGATTTCAAACGCCCCGGAGGATGCTGCTGAAGTTGTGGCTGCGCTGATCGATCATCCGGCTGTGCGGCACGTCAATTTCACAGGTTCAACGCGGGTGGGACGCATCGTTGCGGAGCGAGCTGCACGACTTCTGAAGCCGGTTCTGCTGGAACTAGGCGGGAAGGCGCCGCTGATTGTGTTGGACGATGCGGATATCGACGCAGCGGTGAATGCCGCAGCGTTTGGCGCCTTCATGAACCAGGGGCAGATCTGCATGTCGACGGAGCGGGTCGTCGTGGATGAGCAGGTCGCAGATGACTTCGTGCAGAAGCTGTCGGGAAAAGCTGCGGGCTTGCCCGCGCGCGATCCGTCACTCGGACCGACGGTGCTCGGATCGATGGTTGACGCGCAGTCGGCGCTGCGTGTCGAACAACTCATCGAAGATGCGGTGGAGAAAGGCGCATCCGTAACCGCGGGAGGCGGACGCCACGGGACGCTGATGGCCGCCACGGTGATTGATCACGTAACACCGGCTATGCGGATCTATGCGGAGGAGTCGTTTGGGCCGGTGGTCACGATCGTGCGCGTCAAGGGGGATGGAGAGGCTATTCGTGTCGCCAATGATACGGAGTATGGATTATCGGCTGCGGTGTTCAGCCGGGACTTTGCCCGCGCGTGGAGTCTCGCGAGGCAAATTCACAGCGGTATCTGCCATATCAACGGGCCGACTGTGCACGATGAGCCGCAAATGCCTTTCGGTGGAGTGAAAGCATCGGGATATGGGCGGTTCGGGGGAAAGGCAGGAATCAATGAATTCACTACGCTCCGCTGGATTACAGTGCAGACCGGGATGCGGCATTATCCCTTCTAGTTCGGTTGCGTGAAGTCTGGAAAGTGCGGCCACAATTGGAAAGGGAATCGAATTCAATAAGGCTTGATTGAAGAGGGCACCAGACTAGCGTGGCGGCGCCAATGGGAGCGATCAAGCCTGACCGCTGCCCGATCCGACGTAGCACTGCTGCATCCTGAGCGCGTAAACCGGAACCTGCTCCGTATATTGGCTGCCTTCAATCATGGAGTCATCTTTGAGCCTGTGACTATCTATCGTCCTCGAGTTGAATCCGGAAATCGCCTCACCGGCCTTATCTGTTCTTTATGGATGGGCTAGGATTCCAACAGCACAGCGGGCGAGTTTCGGGGCGAAAGTCACACCTGTATTTGTCATCCCGGTGACCACACGCCCGGCAACATCCACGGCCCCTTTCCCGGCAAGAGAACCATCAGATTGTAACCGGAGCAACAGCGGTGCGGTGCCGTTGTCTATACTTACTAGGATTTGATCGCGCTGCGTATGCACAGCATATGGCCTCGCAACGTGCGCTTCGCCGCAATCGAGGATGGCGTCATCAACTTCGAACGTGATTGTAAGCCCGCTCGGGCCAGCGTACTCCCCTCCGATGCGGAGGCCAGGTGGCGGGGCGACTTTCGCAGCAGACTGCGATGCTTGATCGGAAGACTGACCGGAGAACGCGCCTATGGTCGACTGGTAGGCGCTGGCAACCGTGACGGACGACCCTGTCGGGATGAAAGAACCCATAATGCAACGCTCGGTTTTGGAAGCATAGACTTCCACCACCTTGTTGTGGGCGGGCGTGCCGTAGGGCGCAGGATCAGAAGATGCCGGCACATAGACGGTGGTGTGGCCTACAACAACCTGACCGTCCATCGCAATTGTTCCAGGTCCTCGGAGGTTCCCATCGGCCCCCAGCGCGAGACTGAAGGATTGTGCTGGACTGGAAATTTCGAAAATAATCTGCTCGCTCTTTCGGCTGAGCAAGTAACTGTGACCGGAGGCGACCAGCTTGCCGCAACCACCAATGGAGACGCTTTCGCTGTTGAAATCAAGCACCGGCCATCTCTGCTTTTGTAGATGCCACTCATGCTCAGTCCCGGCTTCATGTGGGACTGGCCAATATTCGCGCCAAGACCTCCAAGCATTCCGACGAAACCCTTTACGGTACATTCCATGGGGCTGTGGCCAAGTTCCAGACAGCGCCGCGCCGGCGTGCCGTCTTTCATCATCAGGATCTCAGTCAGAGGCGCGGTGTTAAGTGGGCTGGAAGCGGCGTCGGCCTGGGTCTGCGCATTCACGCGGGCATCTTGCTCTCCTTGCATTTTGACAAATGCCTCGTGGACCTGTCCCTCCAGGGTTAGTTCTTGTTCCAACCGGGTGCGAATGTCGGGCGGGAGGAGCTTCTGGAACAGAAGCGTGTCTGATCCGAAGCGTGGGTCATTGTACGGGTAATAATGATCGTTAATGTTGAGGCTGAATCGGCGCCACTTTCCTTGCGGACCCGGCCAGGTCCTATCCGAATCTGTTGTAATCTTGTTGAACGCGTTAGCGTAGGACTGCATCAGACGGCCTTCATCCTGGGTGAGGTCGCGATACTGTCGGTCCCCGGCGAGGACTTTGACAAGCTCTTTAAGTTCGGCGAGCGCGGTCAATTGTAGAACGGCGGTTTGCTTGGGATCCCTGGTGGTTTCCGCTTTCAGGACTTGATCCACAGAGGGGAATTCCTTCAGATTAGGCAAGGTCCTGCGATTGGGCCGCGGTGCAAACGGCCGCGAGCCCAAGGATGATTCCTGCTATCAGACTGGTCCTCATTGCGTCTCCCTGTCGTGATCCCGGGATTAATGAACCGATGCCGAAGTGGTTCTTTCGCCAGTCAGGCTAGCCAGGCCGCCGTTCTCCGAAGGAGTGATGCTGATTCGCTTTAGAGAATTGTCGTCCTCGGAGAGAAATATCAACTTACCATCGGGAGTCATGTCCCACCAGCCAGGCCCGAGTTGATGCGGCGCCCCAGCCATGGATCCGTCCACTACAGGTTTGCCGTCTACAAAGAGGCGGAAATCCTGGCCTTCAATCTGGTGAGTCCAGATAATGTGCTTGCTATCGGCCGTAAAACTCAAGTTGCTGTACGGTCCGTGGGCCGGCCCAACGGGAATGTACTTGCCATCCAGAAACAATCCGACATTCATGCTATCGCTTGCGTTGGGAGCGATGCCGAAATGACCGAGATGCTTGCCGTCAGGGCTGAACACAAATGCTTTCGCGATATTTTGCCCGAGCGATGACGCAGGTTGGGGAACTCCATCCAGCACAACTTGAAGGCTGCTGCCAACATTCTTCCAGAACGCGTAATGCGCTCCGTCTGGACTGAAAGCAAGGTCGGTGCCCGCGCCAAAGTTCCCACGCACAGTCTTTCCGTCCAAAACCAGCACGTGATCGCGATTGTCAAGGGAGTTTACCAAGGCCCCGACGTGCCCCCCGACCGGCGCAATGATGGGAGGGAACAGCGCATTAAAGCCGTCGGATTCCTCTTCTCCCTCGACGATGAAGTGTTTGTTGTTAGCCCCGGCCTGATAGACTACTTTGCTCGAATCCGCAGTAAAAGCGAGATGGTCTACTTCCGAGTACTCCAGCCCCTTCTTGCCGTCGGTAACGACCCAATGCTTATTCAGCAAGTGGTACTGCGCAGCAAAATGCTTGCCATCGGGGCTGAACACGACTTGATCGATTGCTCCGCTCGTGCCGTCTACCTCACTTCCCGTGACCTTCTTGTTACCGACACACAAGAACTGGATTGGTTTAAAGTTCACCACAATGCCGGCGATGGAGACGACGCCCACTCCTACAGGTGAAGCAAATGCCTGTATGTGGGCGGCACGCATGATCGGTTTTCCATCAACCTGTAAGTCCTCCACCGAGCCTCTACCGGGAACGTTGCTACTTGAAACCGTGAATAGATGTTTGCTGTCGCCGCTCCACTGTGGCGCGCCACCCTCATAGCCAGCGCGCTTGCCATCTACGATCAACACGGGGTGCACGCCTCGGGAGTCCCTTTCGCTGATCACATAAGCAAAGTGCTCTCCGTCGGGGCTGAACGCCACGGGGAGTTCCAGCATGCCTGACGGCCCAGGAGTGCCGTCATACACGAACCGGGTAAACTGTGAATTGTTAGGTGGCGTGTTGTAGCTACTGAGGTAGTACACGTGCTTGCTGTTGGAGGTAAAACCCAGCTGGCAGCTTTCTTCTGAAATCCTTCCCTGCAATGAGTCGGCACTCCGAATCAGTTCCTTGCTGTCCGCCATCACCACGAACTGATTTCCACTCCGGCCGCAGTAGGCATAGCGCGAACCGTCAGGGCTGAAGGCAACCCCGAAAATCTCATCAAACTTCGGGCCTTCCACGTTGTCATAGATCATCACCGCCCGGCTGCCACTGGTGGTGACAGTGGCCACATGGACGCCATGTGGGCTCACGTAAAATCTCGCGCCTGACTCGAGCGGAGCCAGCACCTGCTGCTCGATCTTCGTTCCGGCGGGCGGTGTGAAAGGGCCAGGTGCATTGGCTTGCGTGAAGCGCTGTTGTTGTTGAGGTGCTGTAAGCTTGTGAGGCTGATCTGGGTTCTGCTGTTGTTGTGCTCCTTGTTTTGCGGCTTTCTTAATCTGCTGCCAAATGCTCGGTGTCTGTTGAGCCGCACCGTCGTGCGCAAATCCCATTAGGGCGGCAACCGTGAAAGCGAGCGTGCTGACTTTTCGGATCTTTGAGACAGACAATTTTATCCTCCTGGCATTGCGGCTGCCGTAAGACTCTTCGCGTTCTGACTCCAGGCGATCTTGGTGGGTCTGCGCAGCCTATTTCTTCGATTTAGTCAGCACACCAATGAATCCGGGACCGGTGAGGGATCCGTCTTCATTCAACCGGAAGTCAGATTTGTCTCCCTTGCAGTTCAGATGAATCGTTTGATCGTCGACAGCATAGGTACACTCGTGTGACTCACCCATCAGGCTGGTCGTGGCCTTGCCGCCTGACCGAAGTTCGACCATTGCGAGCCCATTGGCGTTGGTGTAGGTCCCGGCAAGCTTCCCGCACGCGGCAAGGGCAGGGAGGATTCCCGCGAGGAACACAGATTTCAATAGCGTTCGAGTCGAGAATTGAACCATTGAAGAGCCTCCTGAGTAGCGAAATTATTTGTCCATACCAAGGGAAGACCGCTCATTGCGCCGGTATATGTCCCGGTGGTACCTTTGACTACTCAACGCCCGGTGTCTGAAAACCAATGCACGCCCTGACTCTGCCGAATTTGAGCCCGCGGAGTCTTCACGGAACCCTCAAGAACTCTGAAGAATGCACCGAAAAGTTGCGAAACTAGCTGAATCCCGTCGAATTGGGATGCCTGGCCGGCGGGTCACAGAACTTGCAGGGGGAAGACGGCAGTGGAAGCAATCAGCAGCGAACCCACAGATCGCGCACGATCCTCCTCTCCTGGTTCCGAGGAGGTTTGGCGTTTCGCAAACTGCGAATTCGATGAAAGGCGATGGGTGTTGTGCGTCGATCAGGTACGGGTTGAACTGGAAATGAAGCCTCTCGAGGTACTTCGGAGGCTGCTCCGCGATGCTCCAAGTGTGGTCACCAAAGAAGACTTGTTTAACACGGTCTGGCCTGAAGCTGCCGTCGTCGATAATTCGCTTGCAACCGCTGTGTCCAAACTTCGCAGGGCAATCGGCGACCTTGACGCTTCGATGGTGGTGAACGTGCCTCGCGTGGGCTACCGGCTGGCAGTACCTGTCCTTCGAGAGGCCCCGGTGACAGCTACGAACCTGTCAACCGCGGCAGTCCCACCTACTTCGCACTTACTCCGCACTACACGATCGTTTCTAGTTCTGTCTTGCGTGGCGCTGGCGGGAGTGGGGTTCGCAATCTGGCGAAACTTCACGCATCTCGTTCCGGTGGTCTCCGACCATATATCTGCTGTCGCAGTGTTGCCGTTCGAAAACGCGGGACAGGATCACAATCTCGATTACCTCGGAGTATCGCTTGCCGACGAAGTCGAGAATTCGCTCAGTTACGTTCCGCGACTTTCAGTCAGGTCTGCGGCGAAGAGAGCAGGCAATACGGACGCTGTGAGGGCAGGGAGGGCGGCTGGTCTCTCAGCAGTAATTGCAGGCCACTACTACCAAGACGGCGATCGCTTGAAGATCACGATGGAAGCAATCAACGTTGAAGACCAACGGATGTTGTGGCGCAAGAGCTTCGACGGTCCAGCGAATAACCTGGTTTCCCTGCGAAAACAGATCGACAGCAATTCACAAACGACCCTTGCACAGGCGCTTGGCGCATCGCAAGCGCCGGCCGAAGTTTCTTCGCTGCCCTCGAGCCCAGAGGCTTACAACCTCTATCTTCGTAGCGCCGCTATTCCGTTTGAGACGGGACCGAATCTGCAGGCGATTTCGATGCTGCAGAGGGCCGTCGAACTGGACCCGAAGTACGCTCCTGCGTGGATGGCTCTGGGACGCCGCTACTATGTAGAACTGCATTTTGCCAATGGCGACGGTTTGGCCAAGGAGAGGTGGGTGTCTGCCACGGAGAGGGCTCATTCTTTAGATCCCAATTACATTCCCGCTGCCTCCGCGCTGGTTGTGCTTCGAGTGGAACAGGGGCAGCTGGCTGAAGCCTACAAGCTCACCCAGGAGATGTTGCGCCGCAGGCCTGACAGCGCCACGGCTCATTTTTCTGCGAGCTACGTATTTCGTTACGCCGGGATGATGCCGGAGGCTTCGAAGGAGTGCGACAATGCTCGCTGGATCGACCCGCACGATTTTACGTGGCGTTCCTGCGCGCTCGTGTTCATGGCTTTGGGCAAGTACGGAAATGCCGCCGATTTTGCTGCACTTGATTCGGGAACGGATTGGAACAATGGCATCACCATAGACATCTTGTTACGCCAGGCAAAGTTGAACGAAGCCGAAAAGGTCGAACTGCCGAACATTCCACAGTGGAATACGTACAGAATGCTACAGGCATGTGCCAGGAAGGCTCCGCGCAAAGAGATCGTCGCAATGGCCGCCGCAGCGCGTGCTTCCGATGATCCAGAGCTGGACTATCTCACCGCCAGCCACCTTGCATACTGTGGAATCAAAGAGGCCGCTATCACTCTGCTGAGCCATGCCGTCGACCACAACTATTGCTCGGTTACATGGCTCGAGAACGATCCCATGCTGAACAACCTGCGCAACGAACCTCGTTTCGTCGGGCTGCTCTCCCAGGCCAAGGCTTGTCGTCAGCGGTTTGTAGAATTGAAAGACTCCGAGAAGAATGGAGAACCACGCCGAGGCTGAAAGCTGAAGATTGGTGCTAGCTTCATGAAGCTTGTCTGGAAAGATACGTGTCGATTGGGATAATTCACGACAAGCTCTGCGATGTTGAGAGTGAAAGCCTACATTATGAGCAGGCACTAAAGGCGTATGCTAATTACTTTGTAGATCAATATGAACCTCTGCATTAACAGGTTCAATGAAGGACATTACATCTAGCGATTAAGCATTTCGAATGTGCAATTGACCCCGCCCGGTACGCCAATTCACGAATAGGCACGAGCTGAACTTGCGCTTTGTCGCTGAGATGGTTGGAACCGACCGGGGACGGATGCGGCGCCTTTTCGATCGCCACGGAAACAGTGTGTCTCGCGGCCCGCATCTCACCTTTTCCTCAGATTTGAGGGTACTCCAGGTTTCGATCGCGAGACCAGGACTGCGTGAAACCCTCCCATCCACGGATTACTCCTGATAAACGCGCTAGGCAACGCCGATTCCAAATGGTGTTTCATCTCACGAGATTCCAGTCGCAATGCCGACCTGAACGAAGCCGCCAGGGCGGCGGACGCTCACGCGTATTCCTGAACCGGCCTGGAGAGGCTGGCGGCTAGCTTTGGTCACAGGGAAGGAGGTCCCCTGTGACCCATCTACGTCAGCTCATGATTGAGGAGTTGCAGCGTCGCAACTTCGCCGAGACCACGATTCGCTCCTACGTTCACGGCGTCGAGCACTTCAGCCTGTACTTCCATCGCAGTCCTGATCAACTTGGTCCGGAGCACATCCGGAAGTACCAAGCGATGTTGCTTTCGAAGCTGAAGTTCAGTCCTAACACTGTCATCCAGCGCCTGGGAGCACTGCGGTTCTTCTACATCAAGGTGCTGAAGAAGAACTGGAGCGTTGCCGAGACACCGTATTCGAGGAAGGTGATTCGGCTACCGCAGATTCTCAGCCCGGAGGAGGTGACTCGACTCATCGACGCGGCCGATAGCACGTTCCATCGCGCCATGTTGATGACGCTTTATGCCACCGGAGCGCGCCGCGCCGAGGCAGCTCATTTGAAGGTCCATGACATCGACAGCCGGAGGATGGTCGTCCACATTCATGGCGGCAAGGGCAACCGCGACCGGGACGTGATGTTGAGCCCCAAGTTGCTCGATGCGCTTCGCGATTATTGGCGAGGACTCCGGCGCAGGCAGAGCGAGTGGCTCTTTCCCGGCAACGCCTGGCACACATCCAGCCGTCCGGTAACCACCAAGGTTATGTGGACTGCCTGTCAGAGCGCCGCCGAACGCGCCGGCCTCGATAAGAGGCGTATTTACCCTCATCTACTTCGACATTGTTTTGCCACACACCTTCTGGAAGCCGGTGCCGACCTGCGCACCATTCAGATGCTGCTCGGCCACCGCGACCTTGAAGAGACCACGATCTATCTGCATTTATCCAGCAAGCATCTCGGTGTGACCGCCAGTCCTCTGGATGCGCTCACCATCCGCGAACAGGGAGAACGAGCCAAGCACGAATGAACCGGCCGCCGCTTGAGGTGGCCGACATTATTCGCAGTCAGAGAGAGTCGTTCCTGGAACAGAGTCGAAGCTGGATCGGCTGGCAGCATCGCAAGGTTCTCGATGCCATAGAGCGCTGTCGTACGGCTGCACTCGGAGCTCATCTCGATCGCTGCTCAGATTGCGGTCATGTAGCCATCTCCTATAACTCGTGTGGCAACCGGCATTGCCCGAAGTGCCAGGGCAACGCACGCCTGCGCTGGCTCAAGGCGCGGGAAGGAGAGCTGTTGTCTACGCGCTATGTACATGCTGTGTTCACCTTGCCGCGGGAAGTGGCGCCTGTCGCACTGCAGAGCAAAAAGCTCATTTTCAACTTACTGTTTCGTGCAAGTGCTCAGACACTGCTCGAAGTGGCCGCCGATCCTCGCCATCTCGGAGCAGAGATAGGTTTCTTCAGCGTACTGCACTCGTGGAACCAGCGATTGCAGCAACTTTGGCTTCCTCGCTAACCGCCGCCGTGCTCGACTGTTGCCCATCTGCTTCAACCTCCTGCGTGACTCTGAGGCTTCTGACTCACCAACAGCAGCGCACGAGCCACACTCGAGTTCATGGCGTTGTCCGAAGTGCGGAGGAACGATGTCCGTCATCGAGCGTATCTCCGCTGCCGAACTTCTCCTGCGCTCTCCGCCACCGCTCACGGGATGTGCCGCATGACTCTGCATCATAGACATCGCCGCCATCACGTAGTACCCAACGAACAGGAGATCCCTACGTCCGATCACAGCAGCAGTTCCGAAAGTGCTCAGCGCGTAGGCTGCTTGAAGTCCTCAGCGCACCGTGAACAGACGACCTTCCCTGATCACTCGCCCGAACAAAGCTCTCAGCGCTCCTTGAATCCGCTTGAAGTACTCCCGGCCCAATTCAAACTACATAACCCTCCGTCGCCCTGCCGGCTTCCTTCAAGTCGCTGTATCTAAAGCGCCCGTTTCCTGAATGCGAAGCAACACATCTGTGTGTCGCGCGGGCGCTCCAGATACAGCCCAAAGACTTGTCGATACTAATCCGCTGTAAATGAGTGTGTCGGCGATATGTGCTCACTGGCTTTTGACTCGGACGCGAACACTTCTCAAGGCGCCGGGGTGCATGCGGCCGCGCTCAGCCAGGCGGCGCCGCCCAGCTTTCCCGTTGCCATCAGGATATTCGGCGACTGAAACAGGTAGAGGCCGTTGTCGGCATATCCCGGAAGTCCTGTCGTCGCCCTCAGAGACCAGCGGCCGTCCCTGGCGGAAACGGTGCCGGTGTGCGAAGGCGCGCCGTCTCCCGCTTCGCTGTGGAACTTGTACTCGCCGCTGCCGGAGATCTCCCACACCCAGAATCCATTCTTGATAGGAAGCTTCCAGGTTCCGACGAGGGACGGATCGACGACGGGTTTAGCCGCTGGCTGCCGCTGGGCGCAGGGGCGCATGACCACTTTTGCCAAGGCGGGGCGAAGCCAGGCGACCGCGCTGCGCTGTCCGGTGGCGATGAAGACATCGGGCGCCTGATAGAGATAGTTGCCGAAATCCACGTATCCGGTTTTCGCCTTCAGCGACCAATGACCGTTGCCGGCAGAAAAACTGCCCGTGCTCGATGGGACGCTGTCGTTGGCTTCGCTGTGGAACTTGTAGGTACCGTTGACGTCGATCTCGAGCACCCAGGGACCCGCCTTGAACGGAAGCTCCCAGGTGCCGACCAGATGCGGATCGAGCCCGTTCGCCTCGCCCCTGTTCGACGTGCAGGGCCGCATGGCGTTCTGGGCCAGGAAGCAGGGATCGGGGCCCGCGATGAGCTGGCCCGCCGCCGCCGCCGCCGCCGCACCAGCCGTACATCTGGCACACAGCCCTCTGGGTCCCCCATTCGGCGTTCCTCGATGCCGACCAATTGTCCTGTGCGTACGCCCGCGCATGGAAGAGCAAGACCGCACCGACGCTCACCAGGATCATCGCCGCGACTCGCATCGTCTTGCTCAACCCCGAACCTCTGTTGCCACAAGAGAAGTTCATGGCACCCCTCGCGGGACAATCATCTCATGGGCAGCGTGAAGATAGAATAGACACAGAACGCGCCCTCACGCGAATTAGATCCGCGTCAGTTGACGTCGGGAGAAGAACGCCGAACTCACTTGAGCTCCGACGGACTGTAGACAAAATACTGGAAGGAAGCGGCGTTCTTGAGTGGAACATCCCGTTCGACTACCTTTAAGCCCATTGCCTGGATGATGACGGGAAACGGAGAGGTGGCCTGGTAAACCAGGAGTTGGCACCTGTCGTCTCCATAGGCGTAGTCGCTCGTATCCCCAGCTAATGGAGTGTGCGAAATCTCGTGAACCAGAATCATCGCCCGTGAGTTAGGCCCGGAGTCAGGCTCATTCCAATAGAGGCTCGTAAGAAAGATCTTCGGCTCGGTTATTTCCCAGAAGGAGGTTGTGGCGGTAGGCGCCTGGTTTCCGTAGTCGGCGAGGGGTATCGGGTCCGGGTAGAAGGTCGCATTTTCGCGCCCTCCCGGACCCATCTTGTTTGCCAGTTTGAGCGCATTTGCGATGTAGAGCACATCAAGCCCTGGACCGACGAGGAAGAATCCCCGAAATACTTCCTGGCGACTGCCGCCACCCTGGCAACCCGGGACTGAGCTTTCAATTTGAATGAACGGTACACCGACATCGCCACAACTCTTTCCTTTAGCCCAGTCATGGCCTTCGCAATTGCATCCTGGCATCCGCTGCTGCTGTCTTTCACCATCGCCTCGCTCGCCAGCATCGTCCTCCCCGCGCCATCGGGCAAGTTTCCATCACAATACCACACTGTCTGTTAGGTTCGACTCGCCACAATTCTTACGCATAATTGCTCGAATCCAACGTAATTCTAATGACTGGGCACGGTCTCGGACCACTTTCGGTGAAGGCGGCAAGATCTGTTCTCTACCCAAAGTCATTGTCTCGTTTGCAGACGATTGCGGAACGAAACGCGCCGAGGAAGAGTTGATTACTTCGGCTCTTCGGTAACATCCCGGGGTTTCGCATTGCTCGTCGGCAACCGCCATGCTACGCTTCAAAATTCAGTCACCCTGGGCCCTTGTCGCGCCGCAAACCTTCCTTCATCCCCATTCTTTCCAGTGAGAAGGACGGCGCTGTGCGGAGGTCGTTCGATGCCTTTCCTTTCCCCGTCTCGCCAGAGCTTTGAATCTGTGCGCAGGTTTGCCCTCGCCATCCGGCGTTTTTGCAAAAGAACAGTCGCCAGCTTGTGTAGCGGTCTCGGTCGTTTTGCGGAGATGCTTTACAGCATTGGGAACCGGACGGTGGGTCGGCGGCGCGTGACGCGGGTCGCTTCGCTTGTACTTTTCGCTTGCATGTCTCTGGTCCTCATGGGCTTTAAAGAATGCACCGACTACAGCATCAGCGGCGGTGATAAGGGAGTATTTGCCCTTCTCTGGGGAATTGTCAGCTTAGCCACCGAAGGCGATGTGCGCCTCTTACCAGCGTCCGGAGAAGCCGCCTTGCCACGGTTGGTCACCGGAACGGATGGCTCCCAAACCGGTGTCGCTAATTTCGCCGGCAACCTGAACGCCATCTCCGCTCCGCCCCAGGGCGCGTTCCTGCTCGCACTGTTGAAGGACTGCTCGCTCGACCTTCTGATGACGACGAGCGCCACAGACACGGGAACTGTAGTTACAAATTACGATAGAACCCTGCATCAACTTGCAGGCCTCAACACCACGCCTGACGTCTTTGCCCAAGGCTGCACTCCGCGAAACTCCGGTCTGTCTTCTGCGCCTGGTGTTTGGGTTGGGTTTACCCCCACCGCTGGAGTATTCGCCTCTGTGAGCCTGGACGGCATTAGCATTGTGGATGCAAACAGCACTGTTACCGCAACCGACGACACCGCCCTCCCTAACGCCGAAGCGCTCGCGACCAGCGATTTCAATAAAGATGGCATCGGCGATCTTCTTGTTGTGAATGGCGTCGGCTCTGCCAGCGCCTCCGTTTCCGTTCTGCTCGGCAACACCGACGGAACCTTTAAGACCCCGGTCAGCTATCCCATCGCCGGCACATTCGCCGTGGCAGCAGTCATTGAAGACGTCAATGGCGACGGCAAGCTTGACATTGTTGCGGTCTCCGCCGACCAGCAGATTTCCGTTCTTCCCGGCAATGGTGACGGAACCTTCCAAAGCGCGACCAGTTTTGCCGCACCAACGTTGCCCGGCTACGCCAGCTCCGGCCAGACACCGATTGTTAACCTGATCACCGCCGATGTGAACGGTGACGGCAAGAAGGATGTGATCTGCTCGAACGGCCTTGTCTTGCTGGGAAAAGGGGACGGCACCTTCACGGCTGCAGCGGCACCGGCATTTCCTTACGTGCAGGCCAGCAGTGATGAGGGCCCCAATCTGGCCGCTGGCGATATCAACAACGACAGCAAGATCGATCTCGTTCTCGGCACCGGCAGCTCTGTCTCGATCTGGCTGGGCAAAGGCGACGGGAGTTTCACTCAAGGCAACAGCTATGCGTCCGCGAACAGCACCGGCTTCGTGACGGTCGCCGACCTTGACGGAGACGGCAACGCAGACATCTATGTGGGCCTTTCGAACGGAGGCGCCTTCAGCGGTGACGACTCCAATCCGAATCTCGCGTATGTGCTGATGGGTCGCGGCGACGGCACGTTCAGCGGTGCGCCGATTGCGCCGGGCACCTACAGCGGCAACAATCTCGCTGATCTCAACGGAGACGGAGTGCCTGATCTGGTTTCGAACGCCATCGGGCCCTTCGGCAACACCGTTTCGCCATCGTTCACAGTAGCGCTGGGAACGGGGAACGGCGGTTTTGCGACAAAGTCCACGGTGACCGCTCCGGACACATTTGCGTTGAACGGCTATAACTTCACGGGTGTTTCGAAGGCGAACGCCGCCGGTTACGCGGTGGGCGATGTAAACGACGACGGCAAGCCGGACCTGGTGTTTGTGGGTAACGGCCTGACGGCTCAGAACACCGGCGCCAGCATGGCGAGCCAGTCGCCATTCCCGGTTTACTTTGTCGCGCTGGGCAACGGTGATGGAACCTTTCAGACGCCGAAGCCTTACGCCTTTCCGCAGGTGGCGCCTGCACAGGGCTTCGACAATCAGCTCTCCGTTACGAGTCTGCAGATTGCGGACTTTAACAAAGACGGCCACGCTGACCTCGTCTTTTTCTATAACGACCAGGCAGGAGGCACGGGCGTGAATCCCTACCTGCAGGGATTTGTTGTGCTCGCGGGTGTGGGGAATGGAACGTTCAGCACTACCTCGACTTTGACCAATACCTACGGGAGCACTTCGGCGCCCGCGACAGCCAAAACCGGCCAGATCACAAATGTTGCCGATCTGAACGGCGACGGAGTTCCTGACCTTCTGGTTGTTGTTCCGAGTTTCAGCATCTCTACCGGGGCGACCACGCAGCTGCAAGTCTTCCTCGGGAAGGGAGACGGAACGTTCCTTACACCAACGACGGTCACGGTTGCGGCGAACGTCTACGGCATTCCCGTACTTGCCGATCTGAACGGCGACGGTAAAAACGACCTGCTGTTTCTTACCGAAGACTCGTCGAGCCAGGCAGGGTTTGCGGTCGCTCTGGGCAATGGTAATGGAACCTTTGGGAGCGCCACGATTTCGAAGCTGACGGGTGGAGACGCGATTCGCAGTTCGAGTTTGGCGGCGGCAGATTTCGATGGCGATGGGAAGATTGATCTTGCGCTGTTTGAGAACAGCGGCTTCAGCGGCATCTTTTATGGCAAAGGAGATGGCACGTTCACCTCGGTGCCGGAGAACGGCTACATTGTGCCGAAGGATCTGATCAACCTTTCGGCGGGCGCTCCGGCGGTTGTTGCCGACTTCAATAAAGACAGCAAGCCCGATATCCTCGCGGGCAATGTGGTGTTCCTGAGCCAGGCTGCGCCTGTGGTATCGACGCTCACAGCGACTACCACTGCGCTGACCGCTTCAGCTACCACCATCACGGCGGGATCCAGTGTGACGTTCACAGCTACGGTTACTCCGGCCAGCGGATCAACTTCACCTACCGGTACAGTGACATTTATGGACGGCACGACGACTCTGGGAACCGGGACACTCGCATCGGGAATGGCGACCTACACCACCAATGCACTGAGCACAGGTTCGCACAATGTAAAGGCTGTCTATGGGGGCGACTCTAATTTTTCCGCGAGCACTTCCTCGACGCTGGGGGTAACGGTGAATCCGGCGTCGTCAGCAGTCGCCACCACGACCACGCTATCGGCAACACCGGCGAGTGGTGTGGCGGGAACGTCGATTGTATTTGCGGCCAAAGTCACGGCTGCCTCGGGGACTGCGATTCCCACGGGCAGCGTCAACTTCCTTGATGGATCCACTTCGATCGGCATGCAAAGCCTGGACAGCTCAGGCAATGCAAGCCTGTCTGATTCATCGCTCGCGGCGGGGAGTCACTCCGTCACCGCGCAATACGCAGGCGCTACAGGTTTCAGCGGATCCACGTCGTCAGCCGTTACGGTGACCATCTCCGCGCCAACGCCGGACTTCTCGCTTTCTATCACTCCGGCAAGTGGAACCGAGACGAAATCGACGTCCGCCACCGCAACGGTGACGGTCACTCCGTCAAACGGATTCAACAGTGCTGTCAGCCTTGCCTGTTCAGGCTTGCCCTCTGGACTAGCGTGCGCATTCAACCCGGCGTCGGTGACCCCGGCGGGTTCCGCGGTAACCAGCCAGATGACGATTTCTGGAACCCTGACCGCAGCCAAGAATGACGGAAGGCGTATTCTCTGGCCAGTCTCCCTCGCCGGAATCGGATGCGGCCTGCTGCTGATGACGCGCTGGAGAAGATACCGCGTGCAGTTCAGCGCAGCGTCTGCGTTACTGCTCGCGCTGGCTCTAGTGGGGGCGGGAGGATGCGGCTCGGGAGGAAGCAAGAAGCCCGCACCTCAAACAGCTACGGTGACGGTGACGGCCACATCGGGCGGTCTTTCGCACACGACGACCTATTCACTAACGGCGTCGCAATAGGAAACAGCAGGCGCTCTGCTTTCGGCTCGGTTGCCTATTGGGAGCAGGAAAAGCCTTGCATGTTGGTTTACTAAAGATTCGGGCGCGTCCTTCGATGCTGCCGCAGGCGATGGACTGGTCTTGGGCAGTCGTCGTGCATTCGAAAGCTTAATCCTTGCCCGCGCCGTGACCGTTTCTCCCCGTCTGAAATAGGTACTCGGAACGCCGTAGGCAACGCCGATTCCAAATGGTGTTTCATCTCACGAGATTCCAGTCGCAATGCCGACTAGTCAGGACTAATCTGCCGTCGATGAGCGCATTCGCGATTATGTGCCGGGTGCGGCTTCCGCGATTCTCAGACGATGAGCATTATTCCGTTCGCAGGGCCCGCATCGGATCCAAACGCGAGGCGCGGAAGGCCGGAAACACGCAGGCAATCGCAGCGATCGAGAGCAGGACGAGAATCACGGCGGCGATCACAGCCGGGTCATAGGGCGCAGTTCCGTAGAGCATCGACCGGATGAGTTGCGTTGCACCCGCGCTGGATGCCAGGCCCAGAATCAGCCCGAGCAGCGCCGGCCGCAGCCCATCGAAGAGAATGAGACGCAAGATCTGTTCGCGCTGCGCCCCCAGGGCGATGCGGATGCCGATCTCCGAAACCCTCTGCGTGACCAGGTAGGAGAGCACTCCATACAGGCCTACTGCGGCGAGCAAGAGCGACAAGGCAGCGAAGGCCAGGACCAAATCTGCCGCGAAACCTTGGCTGGCGGTGGACTTGCCGAGAATCTGGTCCATGGTCAGGGCGTCGTAGACGGGCAGGTCCGGTTCGAGCGCCGAGATTTGCCGCTGGATTGGCATCGATATGGCCAGCGGATCGCCGGAGGTCCAGGCCACGATGGTCGCCTCGGAAGTGCGGTTGGGAATACCGGAGAGGATAGGAAAGTACATCGTGGCCTGGACCGGCTTAGTGACGTCGTAAACCGTGTCGCCGACTTCACCGATGATCTCGTAATTCTCCACATTGGTATCCCAGCCAGAGCGGACGTGTTTGCCCAGCGGGTTCTCGCCGGGGAAGAACTGATCTGCGAATTGCTTGCTGACTACGACGTAATGGGCGTTACCGAGGCGCTCTTGTTCCGTGAAGACGCGGCCGCGCAGGAGAGGAATCTGCATGACGCTGAAGTACTGCGGGTCGGCGGTGAGGGTCATGGCGTCGTACTGAAGGCTGTAACTGGGAGCGGGCCGCTCCACGATTGTGAAGACTCTGTCGCCGTGTGGTCCGGTTCCAGGTGCAGCAGCGACGAGAGCAGCACCGCGTACTCCGGGCAGCCGGCGCACGCGCTCAAGCAGCGACTCGTGAAAGCGCACTACCTTGTCGGCCGTGTCGTATTGAATTTCGGGAAGGCCGAATTTCATTGTTATTACGTTGTCGATACGGCACCCGAGGTCCGCCATTCGCAGGTGCAAGAAGCTCTTGAAAAGCAGCCCGGCTGAGACCAGCAGCGTGACTGTGAGCGCGATTTCAAGTGTAAGCATCGTCTTGCGCAGCCGAGCCCGCGAGGCGCTTCCACTGGCCGACCGCGAGGTCTCCTGCAGTGCAGTGAGCAGCCCTTTGCCAGTTGATGTGACTGCCGGCACAAGACCGGCCAGCAATCCTGTGATCAATACCAGGCCTGCCGCGAAAGTGAAAACATATCCATCGACGTGCACGGACTCAGCCCGGGGCAGATTGCGCCAGTGGGCAGCGAGCCAGCGCGTGGAAGCGAGCGAACACATCAGGCCGAGGCCGCCGCCCCCCGCGCAGATCAGCAGGCTTTCGGTCATCTGCTCACGAATTAAGGCGAGGCGGCTGCCGCCCAAGGATCCACGGATGGCAACCTCCTTGCGACGCGCCGCGGCCGCGCTACGAGCAGGTTGGAGACATTGAGGCATGCGATGAGCAGCATGCAGCCAACCGCGCAGAGCAGCACCAGCATCTGCGTTTTCACACCCTTCACCAGGTCGTCGATCATTGGCCGGGACCAAACATCTTCAGCGACGGGCTTGGAGGCATTGGCGAGATGTATCCGGTATTGCACCGCGCTCGCTTCGTGCGTCGCCGCTTCAGCACTCACATCCGGCTTCAGCCGCGCAACAACCTCGCTCTGGTGGCCGTCGTGTATGCCATAGTCACTTTGTGAAAAAGTCTGGGCGTAAGGCAGCCAGAACTGGATTCGGGCATCCGGATAGGTAAACCAACTGGGCAGTACGCCGATGACGGTCGTGGGGATGGTGTCCAGATGAATTTGTTTGCCAATGATGGAAGGATCTCCGGCAAAGCGGCGCTGAAACAGGCTCCAGGTGAGCATGACCACGGGCACACCTTCCGGCTGATCTTCTGCCTCGGTGAAGGTGCGGCCGAAGGCAGGTACTACGCCGAGCAGTGGAAAGAGATTGGCGGAGCCAGCCGCGCTCTGCACGACTTCGGGCAGTTCGGAATGCACGCCGGAGAGGATGCCTCCATAGCCGCGCATCGCCGCCATGTCTTCAAAGCCGTGGGTCTGGCTGCGCCAGTCGCGATAGTCGCCTGGCGCAACAGCATTGAATCCGTCGCCGCCTCTGTTGTGGCGATAGTGCTCATAGAGCATCACCAGTTTGCCGGAATCGCGAAACGGCAACGGCCGCAAGAGCACGGCGCGCACCATGGTGAAGAGCGATGTGGTTGCGCCAATGCCCAGAGTCATCACCAGCACTGAGACGATCGCGAATTCCGGCGAGCGCAGCAGCGTGCGCGTGCCGTACTTCCCGTCGCGCACCAGCCGCTCCAACCAGACCCAGTGCCAGGCCACGCGTGTCTGCTCGCGAATCAGCGTCATATTGCCCAAGGCGCGATGTGCTGCAAAACGAGCTTCTGTTGCAGACAGTCCAAGCTCCCGCTGCTCTTCCTCTTCCAGTTCAAGGTCAGAGCTCAGTTCCCGCTCGAGATCGGCATCGCGTTTGTTGATCTGCCACCAGTGCATGTCAACCCTCCTCAGCCGCTGGCCAAAGCACCCGGGCTACCGCATCGGTCATCTGCTTCCACTGCGATTCCTCAACCGCAAGCTGCCTTTTTCCTCTTTCTGTCAGGCGATAGTACCTGTATTGCCGGTTGCGGTCCGGAGCCGTCTCCCATTTCGCGACAACCCATCCCTGTTTCTCCAGGCGGTGTAGAGCGGGATAAAGCGAACCGTGCTGCATCTGCAGGAAATCATCGGTGGTGCGCTGAATGTGCTTGCCGATTTGATGGCCGTGGGCGGGACCCCAGACAAGCGTCCGCAAGATGAGCATGTCCAACGTGCCTAACAGAAGCTTCGCTCGTTGCTGTGTTTGTTTCGCCATGGAAGACGGCCTTCTCTCGATTAGGGGATGATAGTAGACGGTCGACTATCGAGAGGTCAAGGGCGACGATCCTTCGTAGGCTCTTCATCAATCCATTCTGTGATTTCAGTTGGGGCTTAAACTGCCAGGCAGTAGAAGCAGGCACACAGGGAGCTGCCAGACAACTCACACCGATTGTTCCGGCAATGGCCGTGGGCACGAAGATGATCCTGATTGAATCCTGGGACCGTAAGGCCAAGCTTGATTATGCAGTCACTCCAGCTGATCTGGACAAAAACCGGCTAGCTGTCCAGTGACCGTCGACCCTGAACTTGAGAGCAAAAGTTGCCAGTTTCACCATTGCCTACGATCCGCTCACCCTTTATCTGGTCGTAGCTTTTTTCAACTCTGCAGAATCGTAGCTTTCGCCGTAAATTGCCGGTACTTTGCCGCCCATGGGACGCAAGTACGTGGACAATTGACCCCGGTGGTGAACGGCGTGGAGCAGACCGGCTTGAAGAAAAGTGTAGGCAGGTTGTTCGAATAGTCCCCGGAAATTAACCATCTTGATCAACTGTTCTCCTGACAATTTGGCGACCGAATCGAAATTCTTCGCATACTCTTTTCCATACCATTCAACAATCTCTTCTGGCGTCTTCGCATCATCCGGAATTTTCACACTGCCTGGCACAAACGCTCCGTCCGCGACCGATTTGAGAAAGAAGTTATCAGCGCTGGCAATGTGGCGAAGGAGTTCGTTAGCTGTTTTTGCACGCGAGTCAGGACGGTAATCGAGGTTTACATTTGGAACAGCAGCGAGAACTGACCTAGTCGTGCGGCTCTCGTTCTTGAGAATACCTAGGACCACGTTGTGGACTAACAGGTGCGCCTGTTCTGCGGTCATTTCTGTCACTTCGGTTCTCCTTTGAATCTTGATTATGCCCGCTTTTACTCAGATTCTATGCTTCACCGAAGCACATAGGCCGTTCCAATTGCAGCGACCATTTCCCAGTTCAGGGCGGTTCTGACCGGCCACAGAGAAGTTATGCCGATTTGGTCAGAGCCACTCAATTGACCCAGTCCATTGTGTTGTCTTCGTCGTCTTCTTCGTCTGGTATAGGTTCTGACATCGCAATCGCCTCATTGGCCGCCTCCGCGATGTCCTCGTCGTCAGATTCAGTAAGGTCGATAAGGAGTTCCCCTGCCTCCTGCGGGCGGATACTAGAAACAGCATCGATGACAGCGAGTAGCAGCGGCTTTGAGGTGCCAGCATCATTGAGGAGCCCGAGTACGTGAGGCCACGCCGCGTCTAATTCCCAATTGCCAGCCGCGCTGACTGCCTGGTAATGAATCTCGGGATCGGAGGACTTCAATGCCTCCAGTATCTGATTCTCAAATCCTCGAACCCAGCGCATGGAAAACACTGCTGTAAGCATCCAGTCTTTGTCCCCGCTGGAGTACGCGGTCATGATGGCCTTCTGGTGCCAGTTCTGGGGGGCGCGCACCGATGCCTCCAAGATTCTCCGTCGCACTCCCTTGGGAATGCTGTTTTCAAGAAAGAGCCTGTGGAGCTTGTCCTGGATGTTGCGAAAAGTGATCTCGGAAATGGGAGCGTCCTCTGGATCTTCAAATCCATCTGTATCCGCCTGTTCGAGTACTGGCCCAAGAGAGATCGCGGCTTTTGCCCGCAGCTCTTCTGGCTCCTCGGCGTTTCCTACGATCGCCGTCAAAACACCAGCCAGATCGTCGTTGATGACCGTGGAGCTGCCGGCCAATTCGGCAGCTATGAGGCGGTCGGACACTTTGCTTCGGCTGTCACTCAGAATCATCCGGAACATATCCCCCGCGTCCCTTGGCCAGTCCCATGGAGGTGTATCGATCAGAGTCTTGATGTCCACTTTGCCCTCCCTTTCACGAGGCGATTCGCAGAGGTAGCAAGCATAGGCGCCCCCGTGCGAGCGCACTACACTTTCCCCTTATCTTATGCCCGGAGCCAGGACAAGGCAGCTTCCGCGGGAGGTAAGAGGACAATCACGTCATTTCGGCGGCCAAGAGTACGATGTGGCGATGGCTTGGCTACGACGAATTCCAGCGTTCATTGCGGTTTCGGCGTTGGCAATCTACCTACTCTCAACACCGAGTGCGAAGGTAGCAGAGCAAGTCGAAACTCTTGGCTTGGTGGAGAGCACGCCGAGGGCGTTACATACCCTGAAGCGAAGATTCGGCATAGTGCCGAGTCGCGCACCACTCACTAGCATGCATGTTTGGTGCATAATTGAGAGCCAATTTACTGGCGATCTGAATGAACCGAGATAGGTATATCAACTGGCAATCTAAGCTCGGATTCGCAGTGGGCATCGTTGTTTTGTTGTTTTTCTGGTGATCTGCATCTGTTCAGCAAGTCCATCACTCGAACCCGTCGCGGAGAGACTGATGTTCGCCGGAGCTCTCGTTTGGGCGGCTTTCGGCTTGGGTCGCGATGACTCATCCGGGTTCTTCATCTACCTCCTAGCGAACGCCATGCTTTACGGTGTGGTGTTCGCCGCGTTGTTACTAGCCGCAATTCCTCGTACTCGAGAATCGTGAATCCAGCCTAAAGGACGGGTCCCAAAAGCTTGGCGAAAAATCGGTCAAAGGAAGATCCTGCCAAAAAATCCCACACAGAGGAACTACCGAAGCCGCTCCCAAAGGGGTTGCCAATGCTGTCCCTTTTGGCTTTTAGCGCACCTGTTCTGAAACGATCGTCCTCCTCACTTCACTAATAACCACGAACAAGTTCCGAACAAGTAAACCGGAGGAGGTCTCTATGCCCCGTACGATCAAGGCGGGTGCCTGCGCGTCAATCCCGGCGCTCCCAACTCCACTCGAAAATTACTTAAAGCCGTTCAGCTCATCTTGTGGAGGCTACGGCCTCGCGTTTCACAAGGCCTTCTACTCTCTGCTTTGCACTGTGATCCTGGCCCTCTCGATGCCGCTGGCCGCGCAGGTGCAGATCAATGACCGCTGGCCGATTCGCGGTCCCAAGGGAGTCAACCTCTCCCCGCCTCACGTTGAGCCCACGAACGAGTGTTCGCAGAGCGTTTACGTCGACTCCTTCATTCCACATGCGATTATTCGCGTCTTCAGAAGCGGCACCCCGATAAGCGCTCCCTTCCATTCCCAGTTCGGCTTTGCCGACGTACCTCTCACCCACATCCTTCACATCGGCGACAGCATCACCGCCACTCAGGAGGTGAACGGGGTCACCAGTGCGCCATCGGCCGCCATGATTGTCGGCAAGATGCCGCCAAATCTTCCCACTCCTACCGTCGATTCCAAAATCAACGAGTGCGGACGAGTCGTACCAGTGCACAACCTCGTTCCCGGTGTGAAGGTCGAGGTGACTGACCTCACTGCCTCGTCCGCCATCGGAAGCGGCGCCACGCCAAACCTCTGGGGAAGTGATTGGGATCCCGTAGGAACCTCGCCTCTGGTAAAAGGGCACCAGATCTCGGCTACTCAAAGCGCCTGCACCGGAGTCAAGAGCAATCCCGCTCCCGCCGTCACCGTTCCACCCGAGCCAGCTCCGGTAAAAGCCCCCGTTCTCGATACTCCCATCGTCGGCAACGATGCGATTACCGCGCACGACCTCTACACAGGCGCGATTCTTCAGGCCTATCAGCCCGGTGTCATCGGCTCCGGCGGAGCGACAGGCGACACGAACTGGATGGGCGTATCACCCCCGATCAAATCCTCGCCTGACGTCACAGCCGATCAAACACTCTGCCACCACAGTCCCAAGTCGCCGCCCGTCACTCCAACCACTCACATTCCCGCGCCGGTCCTCGTTGGTCCCATCTGCCCCGGCCAGGCCGCAGCTTTCGTGCGCGACAGCACAATCAACGCCACGCTCGTCCTGCTCGTTAACGGCGTCGTCGCCGGATACGGAGGCGCAGCCCCCGGCGATGTTCCCCTTGACCTCGCACCACCCAACGTCTTCAAGCAAGGCAACACCGTTCAGGTCGTCGAGTACATCGGCAGCAATTTCGTGTTCTCCAACAAGATCATCGTCGGCTGCACCAGCGTCGTCACGTATCACAACGACAACAAGCGCACCGGCTGGAACCAATCCGAGAATACGCTGACCACCGCAAATGTCAGACCCCTGACCTTCGGCTTGATCGCCAGCGTGTCCATGGATGACCGCATCGACACCCAGCCGCTTGTCGTCACCAATCAGCTCATCCCCGGGCACGGCGTCCACACCGTCGTCTACGTTGCAACCGAGAGCAACACCATCTATGCCGTCGACTCCTGGTCCGGCGCCATTCTCAAAACCGTCAGCCTCGGCCCGCCTGTGCCTCGTCCGCTAGGTTGCATGGACAGCGGTCCGAACGTCGGCATTGACAGCACACCCACCATCGACCTCAGACGCCGCTCGATATTTGTAATCGCCTACTCGCTCGTCAACGGCAGGCCTGCCTACCGCTTGCACGAACTCGATCTCGGTACCTTGCTCGATAAGCCCGGCTCTCCCGTTATCATCACCGGCTCGCACTTACTCTCGAACGGCACCACCTTCCATTTCGATCCTGAAGTGCAGCGCCAGCGCCCCGCACTTCTCGAAGCAAACGGCGCCATCTACGCGGGCTTCGGCAGCTTCTGCGACTACAAAGCAGATCGGTCTCGCGGCTGGCTCCTCGGCTGGAATGCCGGCACCCATGCTCCTTTGCCGGCCAACGAACTCACCGACGCGCAGGCAACGAACCCCGCCTCGTTCTTCCTCTCCTCGATCTGGATGTCAGGCTATGGCGTCGCGGCCGGGACAAACAACGACCTCTTCTTCGTCACCGGGAACTCCGACGAAAAAACATACGGCACCGGCAACATCCAGGAAAGTGTCGTCAGATTGAAGTCGGACCTCACGTCCGTACTCGATCTGTTCACTCCCTCCGACGTGAACCAGTTGGATCACGATGACACCGATTACGGCTCCGGCGGCGTCATGGTCCTGCCCGATCAGCCCGGCAACATGCCTCATGTAGCCGTTGCTGCCGGAAAAGAGGGAAATCTTTTCATCCTCAACCGCGACAACATGGGCGGCTTTCACCCGACCAACATTCCACAGTCTGTTTCAGTCGGCGCATGCTGGTGCGGACCATCGTTCTTCAACGGCTCAGACGGCATCGGCCGGGTCGTAAGCAGTGGCGGCAACTCTGCCATCAGTTGGAAATTCAATCCCGCCTCGAGCCCCGTGCTCCAGCAGGATGGAATCGCCAAGGGCATCCCCAGTGTTGACGGCACCGGCTTCTTCACCGCGGTCTCTTCCAACGGAACCACTCCGGGAACCGCGATCATCTGGGCCGTCGGGCGGCCCTCCAACAGCAGCACGCAGATCGAGGTTTTCGCTTTCGATGCCGCTGCATCCGGCGGCAACCTCACCCAGATATGGAAGGGAAACGCCGGGTCGTGGCCGTCGAGCCAGCCTGATAGCGGCAATCTCGCCTACCTCGTCCCCACCGTCGCCAACGGCAGGCTCTACGTGCCAGGATTCAAGCGGCTCACCATCTTCGGCCTGCGTTCTCCAGTGCTGAGGGGCTTCCCAATGCGCCGCGAGGCAATGGAACCCCCGCCGCCGGAACACATGAAACGCACCTCACCCGAAGGCGATCTCTACTGGGGCACGATCCGCGCCGTCGAAGGTGATCGCCTTACAGTGGAGCTTCGCACCGGTAAAACCATCTCCGTCGATCTCAGCGAAGCCATCAAGCAGCAAACCACAATCGACCCGGTCGTTGGCCGCAAAGTCGTCATCAACGGCTCGATCGATCAAAGTGGCGTCCTCAGGGCGAAGACCCTCGGCCGCGCCGGCAAACCCACCGACGCTGCTCCCGACGGGCCCACGCAGTAGCGGTTGACACAAGGTCGCGATCGCAATGCAGAGGTGAATCTGACTTCTCAGGTTCACCCCTGTTCTTTTGCAGCCTGGGCACCGAGAACGCAATTCCCGAACCAAGCGATCAGCAATCTGAAAGCGGCTGACCCCGATCTCAGCAAAGGCCGCCAAATATCCAGGGGATGTTGAAAGGGCAGCTCCGGCCAGCTTGGCGAAAATCTATCAAAGGGAGAGTCGCCCACGATCCGCTCACGGAAGCTCTTGACCCGCTCGGTAGACGTCTCACTTTGCCAATGCAAAGCAATCCGAAGAGCGCGCACCCCTGTTTTGCTTCTGACTGCACAGCGACCGAAGACTTTTGCCCGATGGACATCCCAAGCCGTCGTCGGAAATAACGTAGTCCTTGGCGCTCCAGTTAATTTGAAGAACGGGTTTCGGCTTGCCACTGTCAGCCACCTTCCATGACTCGCGGTACTCACGGATTTCTACGGGCCCACATGGTCCAGCGCGACGAAGCCATTTTGGGAGGATGTGCCCTTGAAACAATTCAACAGATAGCGGTAGTCCCTGACCGTTGAATTGGCCGACTCCCCCTCATGTTCCGCGAGGAAGTCCTCGACCGCCTTCTCGATTGTGATCTTGGCCGGAATAGCGGGCTTGACCGTCGGGGATGGAATTGGAGCAGGGAATCGTCCCAGCTCTTCCAATAAGCGATGGCGGCTTTGGCTTCGTTCCAGGCGGCAACTCCGGTCGATCTGCGTTTGAATCTACCTTTGAGGGTGCCGGACGCAAAGATCGAGCAATCGCAACGCTTCCAGCCCTTTTTTCGCTCTTCAAATTCACCCGTTCTGGATTCGGGCGCGCGCCCTGCCTTGCTGTCTTCGCAGTGACGGCGATAGAGGTTTAGGGACATCTGAGTCTTGCATCTATGAGTAGACTCTTTGCACGCCATTGCCCGCCATGCTCGACGAAATCAAGAAAATATCTATATTTACCGCGAAATTTAGTGGCGGAGAGAGTGGGATTCGAACCCACGTTAGAGTTTCCCCTAAACACGCTTTCCAAGCGTGCGCCTTCAACCACTCGGCCATCTCTCCTGAGGGGTGGTTCATTTTCGAATCTATCACACTGCCAGCTTCACCTTTTGAAAGCTGAGGTAGTTCGATGTCTCTGATTGGGCCGCTTGCGCGGAAGAATGAAATCGTTTACTTTCGCGACTGGCTGATTTATATTTCCGCATTGTTCGCGCCGGTGCTTATGGCGCGAACCAAAGAAAGAGGACCTTCGAATGCCCCGCATCACTCGCCGCGACTTGCTTCATTCCGGTATTGCGCTTTCTGCTTCTTCGCTGTTGGTACGGTCTGCTTGGGGACGGGCGGCCGCGATGATGTCGAGTAACCAGGGCGGGGCGTCTGCAGCGGCCTTGGCTGCGGTTGCACCGCGCGAACACCTGCTCTTTGACGACGGATGGAAGTTCACATTCGGTAATGGCGCCGATCCCTCAAAGGATCTCGGTTTTGGCTTCGGACAGGGAGACTTCGCGAAGACGGGAGATTTCGAATTTGCGAAGGCGAAATTCGACGATTCGAAATGGCGCGCGTTGAATCTGCCGCACGACTGGGCCGTGGAGCTGCCGTTTGTTCGCGATACTGAACTTGCTTCGCACGGGTTCAAGCCACTTGGACGACGCTATCCGGAGACGAGCGTTGGCTGGTATCGGCGGACGTTTGATATTCCGGCGACGGACATTGGCCGGCGCATCTGGATTGAATTTGACGGCGCTTTTCGTGATGTTCTGGTGTTTGTGAACGGCTGCTTTATCGGCCGCAACGACAATGGATACGCTCCGTTTCGATTCGATCTTACGGACTTTCTGGCTTATGGCAAGAAGAACTACATCGTGGCTCGCGTGGATGCGAGTTTTGGAGACGGATGGTTTTACGAGGGCGCAGGCATCTATCGCCACGTGTGGCTTACGAAGACCGACGCGCTGAATCTAGGCAAGTGGGAGAGTTACGTCCGGTCTGATGTAGCCGGGAGAGCAGCGACGCTCACGCTTGGAACCCGGGTGCAGAACGAAGGCAAACAGGTGGAGTCCGCCAGGGTGAAGTGGCAGATTCTGGATGCCGCGGGAAAGGCTGTGGCGACCGCCGAAGCGCCGCCGCAATTCATCGCGGTGGATGGATCGACGATGTTCAACGCGACTGCGAAGCTGGCGAATCCTGCTCTGTGGTCCGTGGAAGAGCCGAATCTCTACCAGGCAATCGTTACGGTCGAGTCCGGAGGCAAGGCTCGCGATGCAGAGCGCGTGAGCTTTGGCGTGCGCACGGCAAAGTTTACGGCGGACAAAGGATTCTTCCTGAACGGCAAGCCCGTGAAAATTCAGGGGACCTGCAATCACCAGGATCATGCAGGTGTGGGTGCGGCGGTGCCCGATGCGCTGCAATGGTTCCGGCTCGCCGTGCTGCGCGAGATGGGCGGCAATGCTGTGCGGACGTCGCACAACATGCCGACGCCGGAGTGGGTGGATGCATGTGATCGCATGGGCATGATGATGATGTGCGAGACGCGGCAAATGAGTGCGAATCCCGAAGGCATGGCGCAACTGGAAACGATGGTGAAGCGATATCGCAATTCTCCTTCGATCATCATGTGGTCGGTCGGCAACGAGGAGAATCAACTGCAAGGGCCAATGGCCGAGCAGGGTGCGCGCATCGCGGCGGACATGGTGCGACTGTGCCACGAACTCGATCCGACGCGGGTGGTGTCTGCGGCGGTAAATGGCGACAACGAAAAAGGCGTGTCCGATGCGTTCGACATCATCGGATTCAATTATGCACTGAAACTTCCAGATAAATTTCACAAGGAGCATCCTGAGCGGCCGGTTTATGGGTCGGAAACTTCGAGCGCTATCGGTACGCGTGGCGTGTACAGTTCAGATCCTTTGAGAAACACCGTGAACTCCTACGATGGCGTGGTGCCATGGGGCGAGACTGCGGAGGAGTGGTGGAAATTCTACGGGACGCGTGAGTGGCTGGCAGGCGGATTTGCGTGGACGGGCTTTGATTATCGGGGTGAGCCGACGCCCTATGGATGGCCTTCGATTAATTCGCAGTTCGGCATCGTGGACATGTGCGGATTTCCCAAGGACAACTTCTACTACTACAAGGCGTGGTGGGGCAAGGATCCGGTGGTGCACGTGTTTCCTCACTGGAACTGGGAAGGGCGCCAAGGCGATGAGATTCCGGTTTGGGTGTACTCCAATCTCGACGAGGTGGAACTGTTGGTGAACGGCAAGAGTGCAGGGAGCCAGAAGGTTCCGCATCTCGGGCACGTAGAGTGGAAAGTTCGCTACGAGCCGGGCGTGATCGAGGCGCGCGGCAGTAAAGACGGCAAACTGGTGCTGACGGAAAGGCGCGAGACGACTGGTCCGGCAGCGGCAATCCGACTGACCGCCAATCGCAGCGAGATCAACGCCGATGGCGAAGATGTAGCGATGATCAAAGTTGAGGGCCTCGACAAGGAAGGCCGCCTGGTGCCAATTGCGGACAATCACATCGCGTTCAAGATCACGGGCAATGGCGCGCTGATCGGCGTGGGCAACGGCGATCCCAACTGCCAGGAGAGCGACAAGGCACCGAAACGCTCGCTCTTTAATGGACTCGCACAGGTGATTGTGCAGGCGACAAAGGAGCCGGGCGAGATTCAGGTTGAGGCGCACAAGGACGGATGGGACGGTCCGAACCTGACGCCGGCGACGATCACGATCCGGACGAAGCAGGTAGAACTGCGGCCGGCGGTGGCTTAGGCCACACGGGAGCAGGGGGCCTGGTTGTACCCCGGGTTGTACCCCCTCCCCCCAAGGGTGTCTTAAGAGAAAGGCTTTTTTCAGTGGCCTAGCGAGGGCAGGTGCCTGCAAAGTCACCTGGCAGCAGCCGGAGGAGCGGAAAAGCAGATTCTTCGCTCGGCGCCGTTCTGTCAGAATGACAGCTTTGATTTTCTGTCTTTGGAACGACTGCCACCCCGAACCTGCCCCAGAGAACCGAATTGCTCTCTGGGGCCCTGGCGCGTTCGGATCCCCGTTTTCACAGTTTTCACAGAATGACAGCTGGATCGATTCCCTAAAGCGGCTTGGTTTTGCTCGGGGTGACAGGCGCTTTTTGTGCGGTACGCGGGGATCGGGCTTCGCCGCATATACTTGTCGGTTCTTGGGAATTAGGGGGGACGGCGTATGCGTGGGATGAGTTGGGTTGGGGTGGCGGTTCTTGCAACCGGGTTTTTGATGGCGCAGCGAAATGCAACCGCGGCGGTTGGTCCGGTTCATTTGCAGGTAGACAACCTGACGCAACCGCTGGGGATTGACGACGCGGCGCCGCAGTTTTCGTGGGAGTTGAACGATGCGGCGCGAGGGGCGCGGCAGACGGGGTATCGGGTGATGGTGGCGACGCGTGCGGAACTTTTGGCGGACGGGAAGGCGGATGTGTGGGACAGCGGCAAGGTAGCGTCGGCGCAGTCGCTGAACGTGAAGTACGCGGGGCCCGCAGTGAAGCCGAGTACGCGGTACTGGTGGCGGGTTGAGATTTCAGGCGCGGATGGAAAGGCGTATCCGGCAAGTGCGGCGGAGTGGTGGGAGACGGGGCTTCTGAATCAGAATCCCTGGCGTGGCGAGTGGATCGGATGGGAGACGGGGAAGAGGCGGCGGTGCGGAAGGCGCCGTCCGTGTGGATCGCGAATCCTGATGTGGTGCCGGGGAGCGGGAATCCGAGCAGCGAACAGAAGTTTGCATATCGGACAAGTTTGAATATTGAGAAGCCGGTGCAGCAGGCGATTCTGTTTGCGACGGCTGAAGATGCGGTTTCGGCATGGGTGAATGGGCAGAAGGTGTTGAATGCGGCTCCGTTTCCGCCGTATCACCATTTGCCGTGGAAGAAGTTTGTGCGCGCGGATGTGACGGCTCAGGTCCAAGAGGGACACAACGCGATTGCGATTGAGAGCGTGCATTACATCGACAAGTATGGCGAGAAGCGGCGGAAGGATGCGCCGCCGATGATTGCGACGGTGGTGCTGCTCTATAAGGATGGGACGGCGGCAGAGTTTGGGAGCGATGGGACGTGGAAGAGCGCGACGGAGCCTGCGGAGGGTTGGGAGAAGAAGGAATTTGACGATGCGGGCTGGAAGAATGCGGTGATGTGGGAGCAGGCGAAGGGGCCGGAAGAGCAGCCGGTGTTGCAACCGTGGATTCCGGACAGCGTGAAGGTACTGTGGAAGCCATTTGATGCGGGCGCGAGCATGAAATCGGCGCGGCTGTATGCGACTGCGCTGGGGATGTATGAGCTTCAACTGAATGGCGAGCGCGTCGGCGACAGTGTGATGGCTCCCGGGTGGACGGATTATCGGGAACGCGTTCTGTATCAGACGTACGATGTGACGGAGTTGCTGAAGAGTGGGGCCAATGTGATGGAGGCGTTGCTCGCGCCGGGGTGGTATTCGACGTCGCTGGAGTGGCTGCAGCAGCCGAACAATTATGGCGACACTCCTCCAGCGCTGCGGGCGCAGTTGCGCATTGAATATGCGGACGGAAAAGTGGAGTGGGTAGGGACGGACGCGAGCTGGAAGGCGGATACCTCCTTCATTGTTCACTCAGAACTGTATGACGGAGAGACGCAGGATCTGCGCGAACTTTCTCGGACGTTCAACAGGACAAGTGCGGACGCGGAGCCGGGAAAACCAGTTGAGGTTATCCATCCGAAGGAGATCAAGATAGAGGCGCAGAGTTTCGAGCCGATCAGGGTGGATCGGGCATTGACCGGACCGAAGATGACTGAGCCTAAGCAGGGCGTTTTTATTTATGACTTCGGCCAGAACATGGCGGGCGTGGAAAAGCTTGTGGTGTCGGGAGCGGCGGGCACAGACGTACAGGTGCGTGTGGGGGAAGCGCTCAATCCCGATGGGACGCTGTATACCGAGAACCTGAGAACGGCGAAGGCGACGGATCACTTTATCCTTTCGGGTCATGCAACGGATGTACTTGTACCGCATTTCACTTTTCATGGTTTCCGCTATATCGAGGTCACGGGAGTGAAGAGCGCGTCGGATGTGAAGGGCGTTTCTGCGCAGGTGCTGCATACGGATTTTCCGTTCACGGCGAAGCTGACGACCGGCAACGCGATGATCAACAAGCTGTGGAGCAATATTCTTTGGGGGCAGCGGTCGAATTTTGTGGGATTGCCCACGGATTGTCCGCAGCGGGATGAGCGGCTGGGATGGGCGGCAGATGCGCAGGTGTTCTGGAGGGCAGCGTCGTACAACGCGGATCTGGCGTCGTTCACGCGGAAGTTTGCGGGCGATCTGCGCGGGACGCAGGTAGGGACGCCGTATTACGGAATCTATGCGCCTGGGACGGCCAAGATTTCGCCGGGCGTGGCGGCGGCGTGGAGTGATGCGGGCGTGATTATTCCGTGGACGTCGTGGCTGCAGACGGGCGACGCGAGCGTGATCGACCAGAACTGGCAGGCGATGCGGAAGTATGTGGATGCGATCGACGCACGCAATCCCGATGGGATATGGCATAACGATTCGGGAATTCCGTTTGGCGACTGGCTTTCGCTCGAAGGGCGCACGCAGGAGGATCTGGTTGCGACGGCGTACTGGGCGTACGACGTGAATATGATGCGCGAGATGGCACATGCGACGGGGCGCACGGAGGCGGAGGAACATTACACGCAAGCTTGAGGAGAAGATTCGCGACGCATTCGAGAAGAAGTTTGTGAAAGAGGGCGCGTATATTCCGGGAGCGGACAACAGCCCGTCGCCGTTTGGGGATATCAACAATCCAAATGCGAAGGCGAAGGGCGGCGATACGCAGACGAGCTATGTGCTGGCGCTGCATATGAATCTTGTGCCGGAGGATCTTCGCGCGAAGGCGGCCGACCGGCTGGTGAAGAAGATTGAAGAGAATCACGGGCTGCTGGGGACAGGGTTTGTGGGAACTCCATACTTGCTGGAGGAGTTGACGAAGACGGGTCATACGAAGCTGGCATACGATCTGCTGCTGAGTAAGGGAATGCCGTCGTGGGGATACCTGATCGATCATGGAGCGACGACGACGTGGGAGCGGTGGAACGGCGATGAGATGATGGGCGATCCGCAGATGAACTCTTATAACCACTATGCGTATGGCGCGGTGGCGGACTGGATCTATCGGTATGCTGCGGGAGTGGATGCATCGCCACTGGATGCGGGGTTCCACACGGTTGTGCTGCACCCGGTGTTCGATGCGCGACTGTCTCCGCTGAAGTTCGATTACCAGTCGTCGTATGGGGAAATTGAATCGAACTGGACGGTTAAGGCGAAGACGGTGGAATGGAATGTGACGCTGCCGGCGAATACGACGGGACGGCTGGAGGTGAGGGGTGATGAAGCGGCGCGATGGACTGTTGATGGCGTGGGATTGAGCGAGAGCCCGCTGGCGAAGAAGGTGGACAGCTGGTTTGAGTTGGGGGCGGGGAGTTACAAATTCGAGATGCGCAGGGACTAGAGACAGGAGGCAGGGACACAGAGAGTGGCTAGGGGTGGGCTCTTTAAGGCCTGGAGCGGAAGATCGTGATCTGGTTGGGGTCGGGGATGGTAAGTGGGGCGAGCCAGGATTCTGCGGCAACGGTGGGAGTGCAGGGGCCGAGAGTGCTGATGGTGATGACTCGCTCTTTGCGGATGTCGTGAAGGTTCTGAAGTACGGTCTTCAAGGTATTGCCGGTGAAGGGCGTGTAGAGATAGAAGACTGTGCCGCCTGCTAGATTCGCTTCGCTTGCATTCTCGTGGATGAATCTTACGCGATTGAGATGGAGAGCCGCGGCGCAATCGCGGGAGCCGTTTACGTATGCCCCTTCGGCTTCGATTCCGATGCACTTTGCGCCGGTGAGGATGGAGGCGAGGATGGGGACGTGGCCGAGTCCGGAGCCGAGGTCGATGAGGGTGTCGGATGCAGAGAGGCCGCTGAGGCGGATGAGCTGAAGAATGTGGCGCGCGGGAGTTGGCTGGTAGAAGACCATCTCGGGCGGCGAGGGCAGTGGTGTGACGTCGGGCTCGCGCGCTTTGAGGATGCCGCTGATCAATTCGTCGAGGGGGTCATACGCGAGGCCGGGGTGCGGAGAGTTTTCGTTGTCGCCGCATTGGTCGATCCAGTGGAGCAGGAGTAATGGCGGACCGCCATGCTGGATCTGGTCATGGATGGATTGGTAGATGGCGGCGTTGGCGGATTCGAGTTTCGCGCGAAGGGAATTGGCGCTGGCGACGACGGGCATGCCGTCGAGTGAGGTATTTGCGTCTGGGGTTCCGAAATTTTCATCGAGGGCATCGAGGGCCTCGATGCGTTTGCGTAACTGATCGGGATCGAAGAGGGATGGGTCAGCTTCGAGCTGTTTGATGAGGTTGTGGAGTTCGCTTGTCACGGTTGTGTTCGGCTCGCTGTGATGGTATCCCACTCATGAATGAAGAACGAGCAGGAATGGGGCATCCGGCACCCGGCCGACTAGATGCTCTTAGAAACCAAAAAAGCAGGTCCTTCGCTCCGCTTACCCCGACTCCGTTGGGGCCCCGAGTCGCTTCGCTCAGGATGCCACATTTTTCTTTTGCGTTGAAATCGGGCGGCGAGAAAGAGACTGAAGGTTGGGCTGTCGCAGGACTCGACAATGAGGTAAGCGACGCCGGGAACGAATGAAGCGCCCAGGAATTTGCCTATAAATTAGACAGATGAGACCCACGCGCGCGATGTGGAGAGCGGAGCTTGCAGCGATGATTGCGCTGGCGGTTCCGGTTGTGCTCAGCGAGCTTGGCTGGGTGGCGCAGGGTGTTGTGGACAACATCATGGTGGGGCGGCTGGGACCGGTGGCGATTGGGGCGGTTGCGCTGGGGAATGCGGTCTATTACACGCCGGCGCTGTTCGGGATTGGGTTACTGCTTGGGCTGGATACGCTGGTGTCGCAGGCGTATGGGCGGCGCGATCACGACGAATGCCACCGCTGGCTGGCGCAAGGAGTGTATCTCGCGTTCATTGTGACGCCGCCGATCATGATTCTGCTGATTGGGCTCAGCTATGGGTTTACAAGCTTCGGTGTGATTCCAGAAGTGGCGAGGTTGTCGGGCGGGTATCTCCGGATACTCAGCTGGAGCACGTTGCCGCTGCTGTTGTATGGCGGGACGCGACGGTATCTGCAGGGCGTGGGGCAGGTGCGCGTCATCACGATTACGTACGTGGTGGGGAATCTGCTGAACTGGGGCGGCAACTGGGTTTTGATTTACGGCAAGCTGGGTTTTCCGGCGCTGGGCGTGAATGGATCGGCGATCTCAACTTGTGTTGCGCGTGTGGGTATGGCGATAGCGATGCTTGGGTTCGCCTGGAATTATGAACGCACCCGCGGGCATCCGCTGTTTGCGCATTGGGCTGGGCCGGAGATGGACCGGCTGCGGAAGCTGGTGCGGATTGGCGCGCCGGCGGCTGGTCAAATTCTGCTGGAAGTGGGCGCGTGGAATTTGAGCACTTTTGCGGCGGGCTATCTGACGCCGGTGGCGCTGGCGGCGCATACGATTGCGCTGAATTATGCAAGCGTGTCATACATGGTGCCGCTGGGTATTGGCGCTGCCGCGGCAGTGAGTGTGGGGCACGCGATTGGCGCTGGCGATCCGGCGCGCGCGCGAAGGGCGGGATGGCTTGCGCTGGCGTTGGGGACGGGATTCATGGTGTGTGCGGGCATCGTGTTTCTGGTGGCACCGCGGCCGCTGATTTTTCTTTACACGCATGATGCGCGGGTGCTGGCGGTGGGACCGAGCCTGTTGTGGATCGCGGCAGCGTTTCAGATTTTCGACGGCATCCAGACGGTTTCGACGGGCGCATTGCGCGGATTGGGCGAGACGCGTGTGCCGATGGTGGCGAATCTGGTTGGGTATTGGGTGATGGGGTTGCCGCTGGGTTTTATTTTATGTTTTGTGCTGAAGTGGGGCATCTACGGAATGTGGATCGGGCTGACGCTGTCGCTGATTGTGATTGCACTGTTGCTGCTGGCGCGGTGGAAGCGGGATGCGGCGAGGATGGCGCTGGCTCCCTCAAAAATATAGGGTTAGATGACCGTCGCAGGGCTATGCGCATGCGAATCACAACGTGCAAGTCGCCAATTTTCAACAGACGAACAGACGTTGCTGCGAAAGGTACTTACGGTGCAAAGGGGTGTGTCTGGAAGCGGTACGATTCGACCTGCCAAGTGACTATAATCACTATTGAGCGAAGTTTGTCGCTATCCAGCGCGTTCTTTCAGGAACCCGTACTCCGAAGCCAAGGTTTGGTGGTTTTGGCGACCGCAAGGTTGCAACGATCTCAAACGGCCTGACGCGGAGAAATGAACGGCCTCGAGACGCGCGGAAATTCATCTGAAGGGAATCCCGCCAAATGGCGACAGGAGACCTGGCTCTGGGTCAAGAACAGGGCGCGATGGGCGCGCGTACGCGCGTAGTCAACGATTTCAGCATCAACGTAGCAACGGTGAACGGGTCCGGCTCGCAATCCGCCAATAGCGTACTGCTGAAGAGCATCTTTGGAATGGGAATTCCCGTCAGCGGGAAGAACCTCTTTCCTTCGAACATCGCCGGACTTCCCACCTGGTTCACGATTCGCGCCAGCAAGGACGGGTATGTAGCCCGTACGCGCGATGCGGAGTTCCTGGTGGCGATGAACCCGGAGACCGCGAAGAGCGACATGGAAGCGCTGCCTGCGGGCGGCGTGGCGATCTACGAAGAGAATGCAAACCTGAAGCAGTATCGCAGCGACGTTGTCTGCTACCCGGTTCCTTTCGACAAGATCACGGCGGCGGTCTGCACTGAAGCGAAGCTGCGCAAGCTCGTGAAGAACATGGTGTACGTGGGCGTGGTGGCGCAACTGCTGTCGATCGATCTTGCGGAGGTTGAGAACAGCGTAAGGAAGCAGTTCGCCAAAAAGCAGAAAGTATTCGACCTGAACTTCGGCGCGGTGAAAGCGGGATTCGAGTACGCAGAGCAGAAGCTGGTGAAGCAGGATCCGTTCTTCCTGGAGCGGATGAACGAGACGGCCGGGAAAATCATCATCGACGGCAACGCGGCGTGCGGCATGGGCGCGGTGTTTGCGGGCGTGACGGTGGTGGCGTGGTATCCAATTACGCCGTCGACATCGCTGGTGGAAGCGACGACGGATCTGCTGAAAAAATTTCGCGTGACGCCGGAAGGCAAGGCGACATTTGCGGTGGTGCAGGCGGAAGACGAGCTTGCGGCAATCGGCATGGTGCTGGGCGCGGGATGGGCCGGAGCGCGGTCGATGACGTCGACGTCGGGGCCGGGAATTTCGCTGATGGGCGAGTTCGCAGGGCTTGGTTACTTTGCCGAGATTCCGGGCGTGATTTTTGATGTGCAGCGCACGGGACCTTCGACGGGCATGCCGACGCGTACGCAGCAATCGGATCTGCTGAGCGTGGCATTTCTTTCGCACGGCGACACGAAACACATTGTTCTGCTGCCGGGTTCGGTGAAGGAGTGCTTCGAGTTTGGCTATGCGGCGTTCGATCTCGCAGAGCGGATTCAGACACCGGTATTTGTTCTCTCCGATCTTGACCTGGGGATGAACAACTGGATGTCGGAGCCGTTTGCGTATCCCGACAAGCCACAGGATCGCGGCAAGGTGCTGACGAAGGAAGATCTGGATCGGCTGGGATCGTTTGCGCGTTACAAGGACGTGGACGGCGATGCAATCGGCTGGCGTACGCTGCCGGGCACGATGCATCCGAAGGCGGCGTATTTCACGCGCGGTTCGGGACACAACGAATCAGCAGGCTATACGGAGAAGCCGGATGAATACCAGGCGATCATGGACCGGTTGTCGCGCAAGTTTGAGAATGCGCGCAAGCTGGTGCCGGCGCCGATTGCGGTGAAGGATGGCACGTCGCGCGTGGGCTTTCTGGCGTTTGGCACCACGGATTTCGCACTGCGCGAAAGCATGGACCAGATCAAGAAGGAGCACGGCAAGGATGTGGACTACATGCGCATTCGCGCGTATCCGTTTGCGCATGAGATCCACGACTTTGTTGCGGCACACGAGCGTGTATACGTGGTGGAGCAGGATCGCGATGCACAGCTTGCCAGCCTGCTGAAGCTTGATTTGCCGGCCGACCAGGTGGTGAAGCTGCGCAGCATTCTGCACTACAACGGGCTGCCGATAGACGCACGCACCATCACAGAAGAGTTTGCAACGAAGGAGGGCCTGTAACGATGGCTACCCAAACACCAAGTCCAGCTTCAGGTCCCAAGGTCAATCACATCGGGCTTCCGGTACTTGAATATCGCGGCGGCAAGTCGACGCTGTGCGCCGGCTGCGGCCACAATGCAATTTCCGAGCGCATCATTGACGCCATGTTTGAAATGGGCGTGGAGCCGGAGCGGGTGATGAAGATGAGCGGCATCGGCTGCTCGTCGAAGAGCCCGGCCTACTTCATGGCTCGCTCGCATAGCTTTAACAGCGTGCACGGGCGCATGCCATCGGTTTCGACGGGGGCCATCATGGCCAACCGCCAGATGAGGATGCTTGGAGTTTCCGGCGACGGCGACACGGCTTCGATCGGCATGGGCCAGTTTGTTCACCTGATGCGCCGCAACATCAACATGATTTACATCATTGAAGACAACGGCGTGTATGGATTGACGAAGGGGCAGTTTTCGGCGACGGCGGATATCGGCTCGAAGCTGAAGACGGGCGTGATCAACGATCTGCCCGCGATCGACACCTGCGCTCTGGCCATCCAACTGGGCGCGACCTTTGTGGGCCGTTCGTTCTCGGGCGACAAAAAGCAGCTTCTGGCGATGCTGAAGGCTGCGATCGCGCACAAGGGAACAGTGATGCTGGATGTGATCAGCCCCTGCGTGACCTTCAACGATCACGAGGGTTCGACGAAGAGCTACAAGTTCATGCAGGAGAACGACGAGCCTATCAACGATATTGGTTTCGTGGCCAGCTTTGACGATATCGCTGTGGACTACGATTCGGGTCAAGTTTACGAAGTTGAGCTTCACGACGGCTCGAGCTTGCGGCTGCGCAAGCTGCACGAAGACTACGACCCGACGAACAAGGCCAACGCGGTAAAGACGCTGATGGAAGCCGAGGAGAATAACGAAGTGCTCACCGGCGTGTTCTACATCAATACGGAGAAGCCGAGCTTTGCCGATCTGCTGAACATGGTGGACGAGCCGCTGGCGACGCTGCCGGAATCGGTGACGCGTCCGCCGAAGTCGGCGCTGGATGCGCTGATGGCGAACCTGCAGTGACGTCAGTGGAAGTGAAGTTTCACGTTGTTCAGTTACTAAGCAGTGACAGTAACAGTAAAAAGCCCCGCGTAAATGCGGGGCTTTTCTGTTGATGGGGCTAGGGAGGGGCTAGGAACTGAATGCCTTGGCGGCGGCTTCTGCGACGGCCTGGTCCTGCTTGCCTGAGCCGCCACTTACTCCGACAGCTCCGACGACCTGATCGCCGCGTTTGAGAGGAACGCCGCCGGCGAAGATCATCACTCGTCCGTGATTGGAAGCGTGAATGCCGAAAAACTGGTCGCCGCTTTGGGAATTTTCGCCGAGGGCTTTGGTTTCGATATCGAAGGCGCGGGCGGTGAATGCCTTGTTGATGGAGATATCGATGCTCCCGAGCCACGCACCCTGCATGCGTTCGAATGCCACGAGGTTTGCGCCCGCATCGACAACCGCGATGTTCATGGGCTGGCCGATTTCCTTCGCTTTTTCCTGACCGGCGTGAATCACTTTGCGCGCGGCTTCAAGCGAAACATCCAGTGCTTTTCCTGTTTTTCCCGGTGTTGCTGTAGCCATTTTTCCTCCAGTGCGCAGTGCATCTTCTGCAACATGCTAACAGTGTTTTGAGGATGCTCAAACCGGTCGGGGCGCCGAGGAATAAGAAAGCCGGCGCGCTTGGCTGCGTGCCGGCTTAGGTTTACGGTGCGATCTGACGCAGATCAGCGCTGGCCGGAAGAAGTGCTATGGACGCCCATGGCGGTGAGCTTGGCCTTGGCCTGCGCGGCCTCAGGAGTTTGCGGGTGGCGCGCAATCAGGAGGCGAAGCTCGTGGATGCCGGACTCCCGCTTGCCTTGCTGAATCAGGGAGAAGCCCTTGTGCAGTTGCGCGGCCGGGGCTTTCGGATTTCCGCTGAAGGTTTCAAGAACCGCGTTGTAGTCATTGATTGCGGCGCTATAGTCCCCTTGCCGGTAGGCGATTTCGCCGAGGTAGTACTGAGAGCTTCCGGCAAGTTCATCCATTGGGTAGTAGTGGATCACATCTTGAAATTCGCCGGAGGCTACGCTGTACTTGGCGGCGTTAAAGTCGCGGAGAGCCAGCTTCAAAAGTCTCATGCAGAGGAGGATTCGTGGCAGCGGCGGCGGCAACATTGGGAATTGGCTGACCTGGAGATCCAGGTACGCCACCGGGGGCCATTCCACCATCGCTGGCGGGGGCACTACCGGGCATTGCGCCCTGGGCAGGCTGTGTTCCGGCTGGTGGAGCGCTCTGGATGTTCTGCAACTGGCTCTGGAGATCGGCGATCGACTTATCGAGCTTGGCGATGCGGGTCTTCAGCTCGTCAACGGAATCGTTGAGAGATTGAACCTGTCCCGAAGCAGTGTCAATTTTGCCGCTCAATGGCGTCGTTCTGCTGGTTGAGTTTCTGCTGCAGTGCGTTGACCGTCTGGGTCATCTGGTTTGCGGTGTCGGCGGTCTGTTCCACCAGGTGCTGCAGGACACCGAATCGCGTGTCGAGGGTGGACTGCAGGCGCTGCACCATGTCGAGCAGTTGCTGTACCTGCGTTTGCAACTGGACCATGTCCTTTGGATGTGGCATGCGCACGCACAGGGGCCAGGGCAAGCACCGCGGCCAGAAGTGCTGCCGCCACAGAACGATGACGAAATGTACATGCTTTAAGCATCGATCACCTACATGATGGAGTTTTGCGCCCGGATCAAAATTGGCCGGGAAAGCACCAAATTTGTTAGACGGGAAGCGGAGCTTTCCGCGCTGCCTGAAGACTGCCGGAAAGGTTCGAACCTGCCGAGACGATCGCCGAGATTCAAAACGGCGGGCGGCACCGATCTTGAATGGATGCCGCCCGAAAGGTTTGATTCCTCAAGCACTATTGGTCCATCGAGAAGCCGGCGCGGCGGTTTTGCTGCCAGCAGGCTTCGGTCGATTCGGTGCAGAAGGGCTTTTCCTTGCCATAGCTGATAACGCGGATGCGGCTTGCCGCAACTCCGGCGGCCACAAGTGCGTTCTTGGCGGCGTCGGCACGATTCTGCCCGAGGCCAATGTTGTATTCGTTTGAGCCGCGTTCGTCGCAGTAGCCGCCAATGACGATCCGAATATTCGGATGACTGTTCAGATATGCGGCATCCTTTGACAACGTGGTTTGCGCATCGGCACGAATGTCATACGCGTCGTAGTCAAAGAAGATGTCCTGCATGTTGGCCTTGAACTCTTCTTCGGCGGACATTGTGTTTGTGGGTTGCTGCACGGGAGGCGGAGTTGAGACCGTAACCCTTGCAGTGTCGTCGGCAGTTCCACCCTCACCCTTCGCCACCAAGTGATAGTTGGTGGAAGTGGTGGGCGTAACGGTTTTGACGCCGGAGGTTGGGACGTCGCCGATGCCGTCAATCGAGACGCTCGTAGCGTCAGTGGTCTTCCAGCTCAGGGTCACCTGGTCGCCGGCCGAAATAGCGCTCGGCTCCGCGGTAATATGCGCGGTAGGAGCGGGTGCTGTTACGGGGGGCGCCGTGTAGGGAACTGGTGGTGGAGTCTTCTTCTTACAGCCAGCTACGGCAACCAAAGCCACAAGCAGTGCAGGAACCAAAATGCGCGTGCAACGTTTCAATTCGTAACTCCTTCCGCAAGTTGATTTGCGTACTCTAATCACTTCTTCATTTTAGACCCATGCGGAGGTGAAAAAGGCCCAGAGGAGTTAGTCTGCCTGTTATTCGCAAAGATTCGCGGGACGATTCGAGCGCCGCCGGCCCGGGCCTTCGCCGGATTCGTCGTTTCGTTCAAAACTTGCCTGGGAGGTTGCCGGACGGATTCAGCAAAGGCGAAGGCCTCAACCCGCGCAGGTTGCGCTAAGTGATTTAATATCAGCTTTCAGGAGATCGATCATACTGGTCCACTGCGCCTGCTGAGCGGCTTGGCAGAGCCCGGCATATGACGATTCCAGTGGGGGAGACCTTCATGTACCTCCGTAATGGTCGACTGTTCGGCGCGAGATTTTGCGGTGCTGTGATTGCAATGATCGCCGCAACAACGATGGCACAACAGGGCGCGCAGAGAACGGAAGATCCCGTTTCGCTCCATCGGCAGGGGGACAGCTTCTCGCTGAGGAACCCGGTGATCGGCGCGCGCTGGTCGGTGGCGAAGAGTACGTTGAGCGGGCTGCTTGTTCGCGATCAGATGCACGGGACGGAAATTCGCATGGATGAGCCGTTCCGGATTCTGCTGAACGATGGAGCAATTCTGGATCCGTCGAATTTGAAACTTGCGGGCGTTGCGAAGATCACGCACTTGACGCCGACGCCGGGTGCTCCGCGCACAGCTGCGACGGTCCCGGGGGAATCGGTCGATCTCGCCATGGATAGCAGCGACCACTCTGTGCACGTGGACTGGTCGATCGTGCTGCTCGAGGGTTCGCACTACATCAGGCAGGTGGTGACGATTGCTGCGGCAGGCGAGAAGGACGTGCCGATCAGCCGTGTGCAGTTGATCGATCTGTCTTTGCCTGGAGCACACGTGGTGGGGTCGGTGGATGGCTCGCCAATCGTGGCAGGGAATTTGTTTGTTGGGTTTGAGCATCCGCTTGCGCAAAGCAAGGTGAGGGGAGATCGAGCGACGGCATGGATCGAGCGCGAGTTGCCGCTGCGCGCGGGGCAGTCTGTGACGTATTCGTCGGTGATCGGCGTGGCGCGCGAAGGGCAGATGCGGCGTGATTTTCTGGCGTACCTTGAGCGGGAGCGGGCGCATCCGTACCGGACATTTCTGCATTACAACTCCTGGTACGATCTCGGCTACTTTACGCCGTACACCGCGGCAGACGCGGTCGATCGCATCCATGCGTTTCGGGCGCGAGCTGACGGAGAAGCGCGGCGTGAAGCTGGATTCGTTTCTCTTTGACGATGGATGGGACAATCACGATTCGCTGTGGAAATTCAACAGCGGCTTTCCGGATGGATTCACGCCGTTGAAGCGAGGCGGCGGAAAAGTATGGCGCCGATCCGGGCGTGTGGATGTCGCCGTGGGGTGGCTATTCCAAGCCCAAGCAGGAGCGGATTGCGTTTGGCAAGAGCGCGGGGTATGAGATTGTGGGCGGCGGCTACGCGCTGTCAGGGCCCAAGTATTATGCGGCGTTTCGCGATGTGGCGCTGGAGATGATCGAGAAGTATGGCGTGAACCAGTTCAAGTTTGATGGAACGGGGAATGTGGATTCGGTGTTTCCGGGGAGCCGGTTCGACAGCGATTTTTCGGCGATGATTCAATCTGATTGGCGAATTGCGCGCAGCCAAGCCGGATCTCTTCATCAACCTGACGACGGGCACGTGGCCTTCGCCGTTCTGGCTGATGCATGCGGACTCGATCTGGCGTGGTGGCGAGGATGATTCGACGGCGGCGTGGGCAGCTATCGCGAGCGCTGGATTACGTATCGCGATGCGGAGACCTACAAGCGGATGGTGCAGATGGGGCCGCTGTATCCGCTGAATTCGCTGATGCTGCACGGCATCATCTACGCGCAGCACCACAGCGATCTGGATAAGGATCCGGGGAATGATTTTCGCAATGAGGTTCGTTCGTACTTCGGCACGGGAACGCAGTTGCAGGAGATGTACATTACGCCGTCGCTGCTGACGGAGCAGAACTGGGACGATCTTGCAGAGGCGGCGAAGTGGTCGCGCGCCAATGCGGATGTGCTGAAGGATACGCACTGGGTGGGCGGCGATCCGGCATGGCTTGAGGTGTATGGATGGGCTTCGTGGACGCCGCGGAAGGGGATCCTGGTGCTGCGGAATCCGAGCGATCAAGGGCAGACGATCCGGCTGCGGTTGCAGGACGCGTTTGAACTGCCGGCGGGGGCCGCGAAGGTGTATAGTGCTCGGAGCCCGTGGAAGGACGATGCAGGGCGCCCGGCGATTGTGCTTTCTGCGCGGGAGGCACATGAGTTCCACCTCGCTGCGTTTCAGGTGCTCACGCTCGACATCCTGCCTGTTCAGAGTGCGCAACACTGAAGGAAGGATGGATGCCATGACTTCGCCTACGCTGCTTGTGCTGGCTGCCGGAATGGGCAGCCGTTACGGTGGATTGAAGCAAATTGATCCGGTGGGGCCCGACGGCGAAACCATCATGGACTACTCGATCTTCGACGCCCGGCGCGCGGGGTTCGGGAAAGTCGTGTTTGTGATTCGCAAGGATATCGAGAAGGCGTTCAAGGAGAAGATCGGGTCGCGCTACGAGAAACGCGTTCCGGTGGAGTACGTGTTTCAGGAGACTGGACAAGCTTACTGCCGGGTTTCTCTCTGCCAGAAGGACGCACCAAGCCGTGGGGTACAACGCACGCACTGCTGATGGCGGCCAACGTGATTCATGAACCTTTTGCGGTGATCAATGCAGATGATTTTTACGGTGCGAGCAGCTATCGACTGCTGGCTCAGCATCTGCGTCCGTGCAGCGAAGATTACGCGATGGTGGGATTTGTTCTGCGCAACACGCTCTCAGAGTTTGGCACGGTGGCGCGCGGTGTATGCCATGTAATGGACGATGGCTATCTGAAAGACATTACTGAATTGAAATCCATTGAACGCGAAGGGCCGCGCATAACCAACATCGGTGCCGAGGGGCAGGAGACGGTGTTGACGGGCGACGAAATGGTGAGCATGAACATGTGGGGATTTACGCCAGCGGTATTTCCGCAACTGTACGAACACTTCCAGCGCTTCTTGAAGCGGTATGGGAGCGATCTGAAAGCGGAGTGCTATCTTCCGAGTTCGGTGAATACGCTGATCCAGGCGGGGCAGGCGCGGGTTAAGGTGCTGCGCTCGCGGGACGCGTGGTTTGGTGTTACGTATCGCGAAGATCATCCGCGCGTGGTGCAAAGCGTGGGCCGACTTATCGACAGGGGACTTATCCGCACAGGCTGTGGCAATGAGCGACCTGCTCAGCCTGGTCGCGGTTACGCGTATGTTCGAAGTCCCAAAAGGATTTCGAAGCGCAAAGCCGTACGGCAGCGGGCATATTCACGAAACGTATTGCGTGACGTTTGACGGCGGCGCTGGGCGAGAGCGGATCATCCTGCAGCGGATCAATCACAGCGATCTTCAAGAATCCAGTCGCGGTGATGGAGAACATTGTGCGCGTCACCGGTCATCTGCGGTCTCGCTTTGCGGGTGAAGCGGATGCGGGCAGACGCGTGCTGCAACTGATTGCAACGCGAGACGGCGCTGGCTGGCATGTGGATGCGGAGGGCGGTTATTGGCGGGCCTACTCGTTCATTGAAGGCGCGCGCACGTTGGACGCGGTGGGTTCGGCGAGACAGGCATTTGAGGCAGCGCGAGCGTTCGGTGAGTTTCAGCGTTGCTCGCGGATTTGCCGGCGCCGCGGCTGCACGAGAGCATTCCGGATTTTCACAACACGGCGAAGCGGTTTGCTGCGCTTGAGCAGGCTGTGGGCGCGGATCGCGGCTGGGCTGTGCTCTGCTGCGCAAAGCGAGATTGAATTTGCCATGGCGCGCAAGACGCTGGCTCGCGTATTGCTCGAAGCCGGACTGCCGGAGCGCGTGACGCACAACGATACGAAGCTGAATAACGTGCTGCTGGATGATGCGACAGGCGAAGGCCTCTGCGTGATCGATCTCGACACGGTGATGCCGGGACTGGCTGCGTACGATTTTGGCGACATGGTGCGGACGATGACGTGTGCGGCGGCCGGAGGACGAGCCTGATCTTTCGCTGGTGGCGATGGACTTCGAATTGTTCGATGCGGTGCTGCGCGGCTACCTCGAAGGGGCTGGGAGTTTTCTGACTGTGCCGGAGCGCACATCCTTGATTGCCGGGGCCAAGGTGATTGTCTTCGAGCAGGGGATTCGATTTTTGGCGGATCATCTCGCGGGCGATGCCTATTACAAGGTCAGCCGGCCGGGGCAGAATCTCGATCGATGCCGTACGCAGTTCAGGCTGCTGGAGTCAATCGAGCAACAGGAGGACGAGATGATGCGGCTGCTGCGTGCGCTGGCTTAGATTCGAGTAGGATGAAGCCGGGGATTCTTTCCATTGATAATCAGATATTTCCGCATCGTTTTCATCGTGATGTTTTCAGGCGCACTCTGCGCCGGGGGCCAGGCTCCGCAAACGCATCAACAGCCGTATGTGTGGAAGAGCGTGCAGATTGTCGGCGGCGGGTTTGTCGACGGTTTTATTTTTCATCCCACGGCGCCGGGAGTTCGCTACGCACGCACGGATATGGGCGGTGCATATCGCTGGGATGATGAGGCGCATGAATGGCAGCCGATGCTCGATTGGGTTCCGTACAGGGACCTGAACCTGATGGGCGTGGAGTCGATTGCCGTCGATCCGAGTGACGCAAAGCATGTGTACCTTGCATGCGGAACGTACACCAACGAAAGGACGCCGAATGGAGCGATCTTGCGCTCGGCGGACGGCGGAAGGACGTTCGACCGTACGGACGTGCCGTTCAAGTTTGGGGGCAATGAAGATGGGCGTGGGAATGGCGAACGGTTGGCCGTCGATCCTTTGGATGGACGGGTGCTTTATCTTGGGACACGGCATGACGGGCTGTGGCGTTCGACGGATCGTGGTGTGACTTGGACGCGTGTTACGAGCTTTCCGGATGTGACGGAGGCGATGGCGCCGATGCCCGCGCCGGTTGCGGGCGAGACGCCGGAGCAGCGGTGGAGGCGAATGCCGGTTCGAGGGAGCGGGATTGTCTTCGTCAAGTTTGTTGAGCCTTTCGCTTATCTGGGACCTTTGCGGCGCACAGCGACGATCTATGTGGGTGTGTCGTTGATGAACCGGCCGAATTTGTTTGTTTCTCACGACGCGGGTGCGACGTGGCACGAAGTTGCTGGTGCTCCTACGCAATATCGGCCCACGCGTGCGGCACTTGCGGCGGATGGAAGCTATTTGTACGTGACATATGGCAACGCCCCGGGGCCTTCGCCGATGACGGATGGCGCGGTGTGGAAACTAAACCTGCAGACGGGCGCATGGACCGATATCACGCCGGACAAGCCGGTGAAAGTAAGCAGGGAATTCGGATATGCGGCGGTGTCGGTGGATACCAGGCATCCAGACACATTGATTGTGAGCACCTATAACCGGTATCACGCGGGTGGGCGAAGATATTTTTCGCTCGACGGATGGGGGCGCGACGTGGAAGCCGATTTTTGGCAGGCGGCGGAACGTTCGATTACACGGTTGCGCCGTATGTGAAGGCCACGCCGATTCACTGGCTGTTCGATATTGAGATCGATCCGTTGAATTCGGATCACGCGGTGTTTACGACAGGGTACGGTGGATGGGAGACGTTCGATTTGACGGATGCGGATGGTGGGAGGCCTACGCATTGGAGCGTTGCGGCCAAGGGAATTGAAGAGACCGTTGCGTTGGAACTGGATAGTGCGAGCGAGGGAGCGCATCTGGTTTCGGCTATAGGGGACTATGGCGGTTTTGTGCACTGGGATCTGGACCGGCCTGCGCCGGAAGGATCGTCGGCGCCGCCGCGCATGGGGAACACGACGGATGTGGAGACGGCGGCGCTCGATCCGAATGTGATTGTGCGCGTGGGCGTGAGCGCGGCGCACAAGCCTGGTGAAAGCATCGGATACTCGCTGGACGAGGGCCGAACGTGGAGAGCGTGTGCTTCAGCGCCGACGATGCAGAGCAGAGCGGGATCGATTGCTGTATCGGCGAATGGAAAGATCTGGGTGTGGACGCCGGAGCGCGAGGGTGCATTCATGACGCGGGATCAGGGTGCGACGTGGACGGCGGTGCAGGGATTGCCGGAAAGAATACGGGTGATTGCTGACCCCGTGGATCCGATGAGGTTTTATGCGAACTCGGTGGCAGATGGAGTTTTCTATTGGAGCATCGATGGAGGGGCGACGTTCGTTGCACGGAAGGACATGATGCGCGGGCCGCTGTCGGCATCGTCAGCGGGCCGGCGCGGAGACGCGCGCGGCGGGCAGGATCGACTGTATGCCGCGCCGGAGCGCAGCGGCGATTTGTGGTTAGCCAGTTTTGATGGGTTGTACCATGGTTCGTTCGACACCGGTGGGGGCCTGGTGTGGAAGATGCCCGATGTGAGCGAGATTCACGCTTTCGGATTTGGGAAGGCTCCGGCGGGTAAATCTTATCCGACAATTTATCTTGTGGGCACGATCAGTGGACATGCAGGAATTTTTCGCTCGGATGACGAAGCGAAGAGCTGGGTGCGGATTAATGACGATGCGCATCAGTGGGGATTGGTGTTGCAGATCGCAGGCGATCCGCGGATCTACGGGCGCGTGTATGTCGGGACGCATGGGCGTGGGGTTTTTTATGGGGACCCGGCACAGTGAGATGACGATGCGGAACGCTTGGATCTATGCGGGTGGTGGCGGCCGAAAAGCAAGGGCAATCGTTCATGGCGCGATGCGCCACCCAAGAAGATGAAATGGGGAGGCGATCTGCCTGCTTCCTACCTTTGCTGCGCAATGATGGGGCACCTTGTTTCGTGCTTAGGCCGAATTTTCAGGCCAGGTCCTTCGCTGCGCTTACCCCAAGCCGCGCCGCTCAGATGACAGAGCTGTGTTTGAAACCCTGATCTCAAAATCGGAGACCAGAGGAGCCCAGTTTTGGAGGCGTTGAGAGGACTGCGAGAAGTTATTGCTTTGTATCGAGCGGGTGTTTGGCGTCTTCGAAGAACTGGTTTTGCAGCTTCAGGCTTTCGTCATCGGCCTTGATGGCCTTGATGGCTTCGGCGATCTGGCGCGACCACTCCCTCTGATCGAATTCGCCGAGTTCTTTATTGGCGGCAGAGGCGTCGCCCGCATAGTGATTGGGGAATCGCGCATACCACCAGATGCCGGTATAGACGGAGTCGGGGAGGTGCAGGCGGTGCTGATCGGCGCCGGACTGCTGGTTGGCGCGATCCTGATGGACGAGGTCGGGACGGGCGATGAGCATGTTGGAGGTTTCAACTTCTCCGGCATGCATGTCGAAGGGTGTCTTGAGCGCAGGGCGGCCAGCAACGTTTTCGTTGGGAAGGCCGAAGACGTAGACGACGTAATCCCGTTGGCTGGCGAGCTGGGCCTGGGCGAAGAGCGGAAGCAGCGAATTGTTGCCGCCGTGGCCGTTGACGATCACGATTTTTTTGCAGCCGTTGCGGGCCATCTCGCTGACCGTCTCCTGCAACAACGTGAGTTGCGTGGAAAGCGAGTAAGCGAGCGTGCCGGGCTGCTGGCGCGCTTCGAAGATCTGTCCGAAGTAATAAGCGGGGAAGACGACGGCGTATTCCTGCTTCACGGCGTTGGCTACGGCGAAACGGACGTCGAGCAGGTCAGTGCCGAGGGGCAGATGCGGGCCGTGTTTTTCAATGATGCCGAAGGGGAGCACGCAGACGCCTTGCGACTGGTGAATGGCCTGGACGAAATCGGGCGCGGTGAGTTCTTCCCATTTTGGCGAGAGGCCGGACTGCGAAAAAGCGTGGCCCGCGAAAAACAGAGCAAAAAGAGCTACGGCCATAAAGTCGCGAAAACGTTTCATGAATCACCTCGAAGGATCAAAACACGCGATTCTACTCCGCTCACCGCTTGAGCGTCACTAGCGCCAGTGGTGAGTTGATCAAAAGAGCTTTTGACCTCGCCGGCTGGCGCGTGCTGCAACGCGAAGCAATCAGTCTTTGCCGACTTCAAGAATCTGGAAGGAGTGGGGGATCATGGGAGCGCGCGGTCCTCGGGCCCACGGCGGTGGGCCACCTGCTCCGGAAGTGGCTGCGGGCGGCGCAGCCTGGGGCTGTGCAGGCGCGGCCGGTACGGGGCCGAATTCGGCGGTGATGAGAAAGATGTGGCCGGTCTTGGTGTCGAGGGTGAGCGTCTTGGCGCGCGCGGGCGTGGGCACGGTCTGCTCCACGGTGAAGCTTGTGGGCGAGTTCTTCCTTGATGACGGTGAGGGTGCCGTCGCCCTGCGAACTGAAGGCCTCCATGGTTTCGGGGTTGAAGGTGGCGCCGTCGCAGCCGTCGCCGATGGGCAGGTCGGTGATGATGTGGCCGTCGGTGGCCGAGAGGATGACCATGTTGTTGTTTTCGCGGCAGGCGGCGAAGAGGATGTTGTTCTTGGCGTCGAGCGCGAGGCCGGCGCAGCCTGCGCCCTTGCTTGAGAGATCGTACTTGCCCACCATCTTCATGGTGTTGGCATCGATGACGGCGATGGCGGCTTTGTCTTCAATGTCGACGTAGATTTTGCCGCTGGCCGTCGGTGGCTGCCTGCTCGGGCGCGCCGCCGATGTCGATGGTGCCGAGGATGGAGCCGTCCTTATCGTCGAGGACGGTGATGTTCGGCGCGGCGTGGCTGAGGATGTAGAAGTGGTGATTGAAGGGATCGTTCAAGTAGCCGTCGGGATTGCCCTGCGTATCGATCTTCTTGATGATCGCGAAGGTCTTTGCGTCGAACATCGTGACTGGGCTGGAAGTGGCGAAACCGTGTCCGGTCTCGGTGTCGACTGCGCCGCCGTGGGAGCTGATGTCGGGGATGTCGCCGACCTGCGCCAGCGTGTCGAGATTGAAGACGCCGATGTGGCCGGCAGGTCCGGAGCGAGCGACGAAGAGGTTGCGTCCGTCGGGATCGGCGGTCACGTAGTCAAAGCCGCCGTCGCCATCGACGAGCTGGATCTTCTGCACCTTGTAAGGACCGCTGTCCTGGGCGCGGCTAGGGCGGCGCATGAGAGGGCGGCGACGAGTAGAGCAACGGCGAAGGTCTTTGAGGTCATCGTATTTCTCCTGTTGCGGACTTGCTCGGACTGGGCACGGGAATCTGGCGGCGCGCCTGGTTCAGATCGAGAGGGGAAATCAATTCTTTCCGCAATCGAGGATACACGCCGTACCCGGATACGGGTGTGGCACGCCGCGTGAAACAGCGGATGCGGGGACAGCTATAATCCACGGCGAGGGTAGAGTCTTGCATCTTTTGAGAAACAAACGCGTGCTGTCTGTCGGTTCTTGCTCTTTGCGTACTCGGCTTTGCGATCTCGGGAGCCGCTCAAAAGCTTTCGCCGAAGCTTCAGAATGCTGTCGGGCATTGGCAGGTGATCGACAGCGATGGCTCCAAGGGCGGCCAGGTGGAAACCTATATCGAAAATGGCGTTCTCTTCGGCAAGGTCACGGCGGCTCGTCCGGGGCGTTCGCCGGATTCGATATGTAACAAATGCCCTGGTGGCGCTGAAGGGGCAGCGCATCATGGGCATGGTTGTCATACGGAACTTCCACCCGGAAGGGGATGACTGGGTTGGTGGAACGGTCGTCGATCCCGAGAACGGCAAGGAATATAAGGGGAAGATGTGGGCCATTGGAGACGACAAATTGGGTATGCGGGGGTTTGTCGGCATCTCGCTGCTTGGACGGACGGCTACGTGGGTGAGGATTCCCTGACGGAAAAATAGTGAACAGTGGTTGGCGATCAGTAGACGTCTAGCGCCGTGGCACGCTTCGGAAGCAATTCAATGCGCCGCCAGTTCTGTTCGGCCGACTCTACTTCCAGCTCCAGTTCGGCATGAAGTTCTGGCCGGCAGTGGTGAGTTGGTGCTGCTGGGTGCCATCCACAAGCATCGACCATATCTGGGTTCTGCCGCCGATGGTGCGCTCGAAGACGATGTGCCGATTGTCGGGCGACCACGACGGGTAGTCGTTGCTGCCCGAATCATGCGTGAGTTGGAGCCACTTGTGGGTGGAGATATCCATCACGTAGATGTCCTGCCCGCCGGGTGCACCGGGGCCGTACTTGCGGTTCCACGCGAAGGTGAGCCACTGGCCGCTCGGCGACCACGAGGGAGAAACCGCGTACCCGCCGTCGGTGAGACGCGCGACGTTGGCGCCGTCCTGGTCCATGGTGTAGATCTGCGGCAGCCCGGTGCGTCCGCTGACCCACGCAATCTGCGCATTGGTCCGAGGATTCCACGTGGGCGCAACATCCGGTCCGCGGAAGGATGTGATCTTATGTGCTTGTCCTCCGGCTGCATCGGTGGTCCAGATTTCCGGATCGCCCGAGCGCGACGAAGAGAATGCAATCTTCGTCCCGTCAGAAGACCACGCGGGCGTGGAGTTGCTTCCGCCGACCTTGCCGGCAGGGAAAGCGACAACGCGTCCGAGATCGAGCGAGTACATGCGGATGGACCAGCCTTCGCGGTCGAGGGATGAAAAAGCGATGCGGGAGTTGTCGGGGGAGATGCGCGGGGAGAGCGAGACAGTGCCAAGGTGTGTGATGGCGTGCTGGTTCTGGCCATCGTAGTCCATCACCCAAACTTCTTTTGAGCCGGTACGGGAACTGATGAAGTAGATCTTGGTTTCGGCGATGCCGTTGATGCCGCCGCCGAGGCGATAGATGATCTCGTCGGCGAAGCGGTGGGCGATGGTGCGCGCCATTTCTTCGCTGGCAGCCTCGTTGTACTGCTTGCCGAGCACTTGCGGATTGGCGGTGTTGCGCGTGTCGTCGAGCCAGCCGTAGACCACCAGCCGACCGTTGGTGGCGGAAAGTGCGCCGAAGGCGACCATGGCGGCAGCGGAGGGGTCTGCCGACCACTGGGAGAGATTGATCTCCTGCGGCGAACCTGGCGAGGCTTGCGGGGCGAGACTCTTCGAGACCATGTCGAAGATACCGGAGCTCTGCAGATCGTTGAAGAGAGTTGAGTCGAAGGAGGCCTTCAATGCGGCAGTCTGCGGATCGGCGCCAACCTGCTTGAAGTCTGCTGCGGCGAGGCGAATTGGGGCATTGCCCAGACCTGAACCGGTGTGGACCCAATCCTGCGCAAAGGTCGGAAGGGAAGTGATTGCTGCCAGAAGAAAGAAAACCGGAAAACCAAAACGCAACGTGGATTTCATGAGAACGCTAAACCCTTTCAGGGTGAATTTTCGAGCGTTGGGGAACTCTGCGTGTCTCGAGCGATTCTGTTTCGCGTGTGCGCCGCATACGAAGCGCGGCCAGTATATCTCGTCCCCTATTTTACTTGGACGGGTTTCACGACCACTAGTAAGTGCAATCGAAGTAGACCTGCAGGTAACTGTCGCGATAACCCGCAGGCAACGGGCCAAAGGTATCAACTCGTTGTGCGGCGCGCACGCAAACCGAATCCCATGTCGGACTTCCGCTGGAACGGTCGAGGCGCACATCGCTCTGCGAGCCGTCTTTGTGGATACGAAACTCGATGCTAGCCTTGGCTCCCTTTGGGGTGCGCGGGTCGGCCAGCGAACGGTAGCCATTTGCATCCATCTTGCGGTTGATGTTGTCGACATACCAGCCGAACTGCGCGCCGAAGTTTGCATCGGTAACGGTGGTCGGTCCGTTGGCCACGCCGGACTGCGCCGCCCGCGGCATGACGGAGCCGGCCTGCTCGCCATATTGCGCCTTGTCAGGAACGGGTTGCTGCTTCACTACATTTCGCTGGGCCTGCTCGTGTTCCTGTTTTTTTGTTTTGCCGACGATTGGAATCGCGGTCTGATCTTCTTGCTGCTTTGCTTTGGGCTGCGGCGGTGCCGGCGCTTCGCTCGCTTTATCGGTCGCCAAGACGTTCTGGTTGGGCGGGTGATCCGAGGGTAGCGGGATGGCGCTGGTGATATTGACCTGGATGGCGCCGCCCGGTCCGCTGCCGCCCCACAGGTTGTGGTGAAAGAATCCTCCGATGATGCCGTAGAGCACGATGGCGATGATGATGGCGCAGTGCAGCAGCAGCGATCCTGCAGCCGGCCGGGCAAACGGCTCCGGGGCCAGCTCCTGCTGGAGATGCTCGCCGCCCTGGAAGAAACTGCTCATCGTTCTCGTTCGACCTTCTCGCTGACGCCGCTATTTCGCGGCTTGGTCAAGTGGCCGCGTGACCACTGAGATGTTGGTGATACCCGCCTGCTTCACCGCGTCCATCACGCTGGCAAATGCTCCGAAGGGTACGCGCACGTCGGCCCGGAGGTAGATCACCTTTTTGCCGGAGTCGCCGCTCGCATCGCGAAGGCGCTGCCCCAGGTCATGCACGTTGACTGGCTTATCGCCGAGAAAAACATTCTGGTCGCGATCGATGGTGACCACCAGGCGCTGTTCCATGATTTCTTTTACTGTGCGGGTCTTGGGAATGTTGACCTCGATGCCCGATTGCAAGACAGGCGCCGTGATCATGAAGATGACCAGCAGTACCAGCACCACGTCGACCAAGGGCGTGATGTTGATATCCGCGAGCGAGGATTGGGTGCGGCCGCTGTTAGTCGTGAAAGCCACGTGCTACCTCTTGAGGCTCCTCGCGCGGAGCCGCTGATCCGCGTGCGGGAATCTCTTCCAGCGAGTTCAGTAGTTCGCGGCAGAAGTCGTCGGTGGCCGATGCAAAGACTCGAATCTTTGCGGCGAACTGGTTGTAAGCCACGACGGCAGGAACGGCAACGAAGAGGCCGGCGGCAGTGGTAATGAGGGCTTCAGCGATGCCTGGCGCTACGGCGCGCAGGGTAGCGGCTCCGGCGGTGCCGAGGCCGCGAAAGGAGTCGAGCACGCCCATCACGGTGCCGAAGAGGCCGACGAACGGACTGGTGGCTGCAATGGTAGCGAGCCAGGTAAGACGGCGCTCCAGCGCGGTGATCGCTTCACTGGACGCGGTCTGTGCCGAGCGCTCAAGCGGGGTGATGCTTTTTGGTGGTCCCGAGCCGCCGGTCTGGCGCTTATAGGTCTCGTAGACGTCGAGGTACACCTGCGCCAGCGGGCTGGTTTTGTAGTTGTCAGCGAAAGCCGCGACCTCGTTGAGGCGCGTGGCGCGGCGAAAGGCGTTGATGAAGTTGCGGCTTTCGCGGGTAGCGCGTCCAAAGATCGAGGCCTTCCCCAGAATGATGGTCCACGAGTAGAGACTTGCGATCAGCAAAATGACCAGGACACCGAGTGCGATCGGTCCAAGGTCGCTCATCATCTCCATCAGCGCGCCTGTGCCGTGGGCAACAGGGGTGGCTGGCGCGGCGCCACCATCAGCCTGAAATGCGAGGAGCAAAGTAGCTGTGAAAATCGGTTTTCACCTCAATACCCACGGTATCAGACGCGTTGCGGCGCTCCAAGTTATCGTTCTGGTGCACTCGAAGCCGTGCATTTCAGGCGCCTTAGCCGTAACCCCTGTGGTTCGTGCTATGCTGCGCTCGGATTCACCTTTACATGCTGGTAGAACTGCGCGCCGAAAATTACGCTGTTATCGACCACGCCATTGCCGTCTTCGGGCCGGGGCTGAACCTGCTGACGGGCGAAACGGGCGCCGGCAAATCTATTCTTGTAGATGCTCTGGCTCTGCTGATGGGGGGCAAGTCTTCGACAGAAATCGTGCGTCATGGGGCCGACAAGGCGGTGGTAGCATGTGTGTTTGAGTCCACGCCGGCGGCCGAGGCAGTGCTCGAAGAGAATGGGATCGACGCGGAAGGGAACGAGATTATTCTGCGGCGCGAGATTCTTTCTTCGGGCAAGGGGCGCGTGTTCGTGAACAACCAGCCGGCAACGGTGGCGGTCTTGAGATTGCTTGCGCCGGAACTTGCGCTGGTGCATGCGCAGTCTGAGACGCTTTCCAGCTTCGATCAGACGCAACAGCGGATCCTGCTGGATCGCTTTGCGGCGATCTCGACCGAGGAGGTCGCGGCTGCTTATGAAGCGTGGCGTGCCGCGCAAACGAAGCTGGAGGAACTGCTGACCAACGAGCAGGACCGCCTGCGCATGGTCGACCTTTGGAGCTACCAGTCGAAGGAGATCAGCGCGGCCAGTCTTGTGGCTGGTGAAGATGAGGCTCTTGAAACTGAAAAGCGCGTGCTGGCCAACTCCGAGAAGCTCTACACTGCGGCGATGAGCGCGTTTGATCAGCTTTACGAGGGTGGAGCGTCGGCTGAAGCTGCATTACGGGCTGCGGGACGCAATCTTGACGAACTGGCGCGATACGACGCGAAGTTGACCGAAGCCGCGCAGCAGGTTGAATCGGCGCGTGCCATTGTAGGGGACGTAAGCGGCACGTTGCGCGACTATGCCGAGCGCATCAACGCTTCGCCTGAGCGGCTGGCCGAGATTGAAGATCGATTGGCCTTGCTCGATCGCCTGAAACGCAAGTACGGCAAGACGGTTGCGGATGTGATCGCGCTGGGCGAGGAAGTGGTGCGCAAACTTGCGGAGGTGGAAGATCGCGACGAGACGCTGAAAGTGCTGCGCGCGGCGCTGGCGAAGTCCGCGAACGCGTATCGGCAGGCTGCAGCCTCGCTTTCTGAGCAGCGGAAGTCGGCCGGTGCGAAGCTTGCCAAGCTGGCAGAGACGCAGATTAATTCGCTGGCCATGAAGGTGCGATTCGAGATTTCAGTACTTCGCAAGGAAGATGAATCTGCGTGGAGTGCACACGGCTGGGATGAGGTGGAATATCGCATCGCGACCAATCCGGGTGAGCCGATGAAGCCATTGCACGAGATCGCTTCAGGCGGCGAGATGTCGCGAGTAATGCTGGCGCTGAAAGTTGCTGTCGAAGAAACGTCTTCGAAAACAAGAAAGAAACTGCCAACGCCGCGCACGCTGGTATTCGACGAAATCGACATCGGCATAGGAGGCCGCGCTGCCGACGCCGTTGGGCAGAAACTCAAAGCTCTCGGTCGCGCGCAGCAGGTCCTCTGCGTTACCCACTTGCCTCAGATCGCCGCCTTCGCCGATCAGCATTTTGTGGTGGAGAAGAAGGAAGACCACGGCCGGACCAAGATGCACATTCGCCTGCTTGACGATCGTGCCCGCACCCATGAGGTGGCGCGCATGCTCTCAGGCGCGAAGGTGACGGAGACGAGCCTGCAGCATGCGGCGCAGATGATCGCTACCAGCCGATAGTTCGTCCATCCTAAAACATGCACCATGACGAAAGCCCCATGAGCATCGTGCACTCATGGGGCTTTTGACTCTTGCTGAGTTGTTCAGGCGGGGCTATTTGTCGTGGCCGTGTCCGTGGTCATTTTCGTTGTGATCGTGGCCGTGATTGTCGTTGTGACCATTGCCATGATTGTCGTTATGCGGATTCCCATGGCCATTGCCGTGATCGCCGTGGTCCTTGTATTGGCCGTAATGGTTTCCGTTATCGTGGCGGACCTCGTTGTGATACTCATTCCCGTGCCATTGGTGTTCCCAGCCGCGGTGCCTGTCCCAATCGGCGCGCTCGCCGCGTCCTGGGAATGGACCGTGGTAGCCAAAGCGCGGATCGTAGTCGTGGTTGATGTAGCCATGAAAGCCAACTGGACCGCGGAACCACGGCCCGGCGCCATAGAACACCCCTCCGCTGAACCACTCCGGCCCGTAGTAGCCGAAGGGCGCGCATTGATATGGCGCGTAATTGTAGTAGCCGTAGGGGCACACGGGCGCCACTCCAATGCTGATGCTGATTTGCGCGGCCGCACGCGTGTTGGCGCCTGCCAAACAAAGGAGAGCAAGGGCGGGCACGGCAAAAAGGCGGGAAAGCTTCATAGACCCTCCTGGGGTTGACTCGCCTTAGTCTACGCGTAGTGTGGCAGGTCTCAACGTGCGATCGAGGCGCCAGGCTCTCGAAAGTCACGTATACAGGTGGCTCCGCGGCGGGGGCAAAAAGCAGCGAATTGCGCAATCGATTTGATGGGAACAATGCTCATGTCGGCCCGAGAGGGGAGGCAACCTCCGCTACGTCGAGCCTCTCCAACTTCACGTGCACCAAGTCGTACCGGTTCTGCGTTCTGGGGCTTGCGAGCCAGGAATCTCAGGGAAGGCGCAGTTTTAATAGACTGTATCTAAACAACTAGAAGTAGGAGGACCCGGGTCATGGATTTACAGGCTCTTACCCCAACCCAAGTTGCTATCATCGTTGCCGTCATCGTGGTGGTGATTGGCGCCATCGCGTTCGCGATTCTGCAAAAGCGCCGTTCTGAGAAGCTTCGCCAGCACTTCGGACCCGAGTATGATCGAGCGGTTGCCGAGGGAGGCAATAAGCGCATTGCCGAATCCCGGCTCGAAGAGCGCACGGAGCGTGTGAAGAAGTTCCACATCCGTCCGCTGACCGCCGAAGATCGAGCGCGATTTACCGCGCAATGGGATCGGGTGCAGGCTCACTTTGTGGATGCTCCGGCAGGTGCAGTTGCCGAAGCGGACCAACTGATCGGCGACCTGATGGCAACCTGCGGTTATCCGATGGGCGACTTCGAGCAACGCGCGGCCGATATTTCCGTCGACCATCCGATCGTCACGCAGAACTACCGCGCAGCGCACGATATCGCCGTACGCCAGGCAAAAGGGCAAGCCAGCACTGAAGACCTACGCCGCGCTATGATTCACTATCGCGCGCTCTTCGATGACCTGGCCAATGAGGGGCACGAGACGACTGTGGTCGAGCGGAAGCCCGTTGCCGCGGTTGCCGATCGCGCCGATTATCCGCCGCAGTCAGCGCGCGTGCGACGCGGCTGAGTCGCTGACCGCGACGCAAGTTGCATTTAACTTGAAGCAGCATGGGGTGCCGCAGGCAGTTGCGGCACTTCATTTTTTGGGTATCGGCCGCGTCACTCCGAACATGACGAAATCTTCATTTCGCGCTTCCGGCTGCAGCCTTCCAATTGTTTGTCTGGTACGGCATACTCAACTTCGTCTGAAGGTTCGATCAATCTCCTCTCCCGCCCGCCGATCAGGAGAATCTCACATGTGGATCAAAGAGCGAATGTTCGGGTTGGCGATGCGAGCCCTGCTGTTTTGCTGTGTTCTAACGGTATCCGTATTTGCGCAGGAATACACACTTCAAGGCAAGGTGAGTGACTCCGCCGGCCACGCGGTTCCAAGTGCCAGTGTCACCGCAAAGAATGTGGCAACAGCTCAGTCGTTCACGGCGGAAACCGGCTCGGACGGCATGTACTCCATCCATGATCTTGCGGGTGGGGATTACATGGTGTCTGCGGTTGCAGGAGAGTTGCAGGCGCCACCGGTCAAGGTAACGTTGGCGGCAGCGCAGACCACTGACCTCACCGTGAGCCCCGCGACGAAAGGCGTAGGCGTCCTTCTCAATGCACCGCAGCAGCAAACTCCACCGGCGAATCCAAATGCGCCATCGCTCTCGGACCTCGGGTTCACACCGCAACAGACGCAGGCCAACACGCAGCTGCAAGCCACACTCGTGAAGCGAACCGAGATGCTGAAGATTCACCAGAGACTTGGAATAATTACGACCATTCCGATGGCCGCCACGTTGTTCACTGGTCCGCTGGCGAAGGCAAAGGGCAAAAATGGCCAGACTATTAAGGAGCCCACCGACGCGAATCTCGATTTCCATGCCGCACTTGGCGGGTTGACCACCGCGCTCTACTTCACGACGGCTTCGTATGCCATCTTCGCGCCGCGTATTCCCAACAATCCGAAACATGGAGGCATTCGCTGGCACGAGGCGCTGGCATTTGTGCACGGACCAGGCATGATCCTGACGCCGGTGCTTGGTTACATGGCTTACAAGCAGGAGAATTCCGGTGAGAAGCCGCACGGTCTTGCTGCCGAGCACGGCACCGTTGCGTGGATCACAGCCGGGGCTTATGGCGCATCCATCGTCGCGGTTTCCTGGCCCATCCACTTAAAATTCTGGGAGAAGAAATGAAGTCGAGCCTCCTTTGCTGCATATTGCTCGCCGCATCCCGCATTACCGTTCCCGTTTTCGCGCAGTCTTACACGACCTACGTTCTGCAGCAGTCAACCCTCACGTATCACATGTCGCATCCCATGCATGAAGTTGACGGCACCAGCCATGCTGCAAGAGGGAAGGGAATCTGCCACGATGGGGAGTGCAATTTTCTGATCGCCGTGCCGGTCAAATCCTTCGACTCGGGAGACACCAATCGCGATCTGCACATGATCGAGGCAACGAAGGGCGCGCAGTTTCCCATGGTGCAGGTGAGGGCACAATTTCCCGAGCCGGAAGCATCAGCCCCAACCATCTATGCCGATCTTGAAGTGCAGTTCGCCGGCCAGACCGCGCATTACACGCATGTGCCATTTCAGCGAACGCAGATGGGCAGCGCCATTCGCATCGTCGGCACCATTCCCGCACTCTGCTCCGATTTCAAGATTGATCGTCCTTCATTTTTGACGGTGCCCATCAAGGACGAAATTCCTATCCATGTGGATATGACATGGCTGCGGCAGTAGTGCTCTCGTGCCCGATGCAACACGGAGTTGGCGCACCTAGCCCGATAACCGATCGTTGCTGAGCCCGAGCGGAGCCTCATACAATTCCTTCACTATGCAGATTCCCCGAAAGCCCCTCCTCATACTCGCGTTTGTCCTTTGCTCGCTCGCCGCTCCAGCGCAACAACCGCAGCGCCTCTCTTTTCGCGTTACGGTCGGACCGCGGTTCACGACACCGGTTTCCGGGCGCCTGCTAATTTTTCTTACTACCGGCACGGGAGCGAAGGAAGTGGATGAGAATCCGTTGGCGCCGCCTGCCGTCTATGTGACCGCGAAGGAAGTTTCTGACTTGACCGCTGGGTCATCGGTGGATGTTGACACGGACGACGTTGCGTTTCCCTCCGGCTTTTCATCGCTTAAGCCGGGGGACTACCAGGCGCAGGCTGTGCTTGACGTAAACCATAACTACAACTACGCAGGCCGTAGCGCAGGTGATCTTGTCAGTGATGTCGTATCTCTCGCGTCGTTCACACCGGGGCAGGGAGCTGAGCCGGTGTTTACCCTCGATGAAGTTGTTCCGGAGCGCGCAGAGCCGTCCGGATCCTCCGGGCTTTGAGAAGAACGCGCACATGGAAGACTTTGTGAGTCCCGTACTCACGGCGTTTTCCGGCCGGCCAACCCATGTGCGCGCGTGGGTTATTACGCCGCCGGATTACGACGAGCATCCCGAAGGACCGCTACCCGACGGTCTACTGGACGCATGGATTCGGCGGCGACCTGACGGGAGCAAAGTACTTTGGCGGCCTGATCTTCACCATGATGGCGAAGAAGCAGGTGCCGCAGATGGTTTGGGTGATGCTGGATGAGTCGTGCCCGACGGGGACACACGAGTTCGACGACTCCGTGAATAACGGACCGTGGGGGACGGCACTGACGACGGAGTACATACCGTATCTGGAAAAGAAGTACCGCATGGATGCGCGACCGAGCGGGCGGTTTCTGCAGGGCCACTCCTCCGGCGGATGGGCAACCCTGCAGTTGCAGATTGATTATCCCGAGATATTCGGAGGCACGTGGTCTACGTCGCCCGATCCCAGTGACTTTCATAATTTCAGCCAGATTGATCTCTACGCTCCGCACGCTAATGTCTACCACCGGCCGGATGGAACTCCTTACCCGATCATTCGCGATCATGCAAAGGTGCTTGGCACCTTTGAGCAGCTCGCCAGGAATGAGCGCGTGCTCGGACCCTATGGCGGACAGATTGCGTCGTTTGAGTGGGTTTTCTCGCCGCGCGGGCCGGACGGTCGGCCTCTGCCGATGTTCGATCGCAATACCGGGGATGTCGATCCAGCGGTAGTTGCCTATTGGCACGATCATTACGATCTGGCGCATATCGTTGAGACCACGTGGGCGCAACGCGGACCTGAATTGCGTGGCAAGATTCACGTCTTCGTGGGCACTGCCGATACGTTTTATCTTGATGGTGCGGCGCACAGGATGGATGCGGTGCTAAAGGCGCTCGGTGGCGATGCGCACTTCACTTTCATCCCCGATCGGACGCACTTCGATCTCTACACGATTTATAAGGAAGGCGGCGATCCGAAGGGGGACCGGTATGGCCTTTTTCGGCAGATCGGCGCGGAGATGTACGCGGTGGCACGACCGCATGCGAACTGGAAGCCAGCGGAATAAAGAGAGAAGCCAGCGGAATCAAGAAAAAACGCCCAGGCACTGAGCGATACCTGGGCGTTGGTGCTTGCATTAGGAATGATCAGTTGTGTGGGTGCCTGTCATGATCGCCGTGCTCGTGATGCTCGCCCAGATTTGAGTGGCCGTGGCCGTCGCGCCTCTCGTTTCCGCGGAAGTGCTGGTCGTGGTCTGGGCGGTGATTTTCATCCCAATGTTCGCCGCGATGGGGATACCGGCCGTGCCATCCGTCATGTCGGTCGAAATGGTTGTCCACGTGTCCCCAGAAGCGGGCTGGACCGTGGTACCAGGGGCCCGCACCTAGAAAGATGCCGCCCGGAAACCACTCCGGGCCGTAATAGCCGTAGGGAGCGCAATCGTAGGGTGGATAGTCGAAATAGCCGTACGGACACTCAGGCGGCGGTCCGATCTGTACCGAAATCTGTGCGTGTGCTCTTTGGGGTGAAGCAGCAAAGCAGAGAACGGCGACAATAATCATCAATAAATATATGAATTTACGCACATATCCTCCTCGCATCGTAGCCACAACGATTTGGATGAAACCGTCCCCCCAAAGGTTTTCGCTCGCCAGTCACTGCCAAATCTCGACCGTGGGAATGCAATCCGGCGCGACCTTTCTCGTTTCCAGTCCGGAGCGCGCCCTGCCTTATTGGTATGCACTGGCTGTTCTAACGTTCCTGATCGGAATTCCGGCGGGTATCTGGCTCAGTCTTGGGGGCTTTCTCGTGATTCCGGCGGCGAAGATCGAGTGCTTGAGAACTGGCGCACTTTTCGCGCGCAGTGGCGCATTGACCAGCGGCATCCGCTTCAAATTATGCGCTGTCATTTTGGCGATCCTCGCGCTGCGGGGGACACTCGCGCTTCTGGCGGGATGGTTGCTGGCTCATTTGGCTGTTGCTCGTCCTGATGCCTCGAACCTGGTTACGTTTTTCCTGTTTCCGTTTCTCATCTTTATTCTCGACGCGCTTTGCGGGCCGCTGTGGGGAACGGCGACGGCGTGCGTCTATGCCGACAGGGCTGATGCAGAACTGCTCCGCAAGTCCCCCGCCAGTCTCTTTGCCCGAGTGAATGAGTCGTGGACCAAAATAAACCCGCCATCAAAACGAGCTTCGTGCACTGCAACTCCATTTCACGATGTGGTAAACGGAGGTCGCTCTGTGTCTCTCATCACAGCCGCTAAGCCCCTCAAAGAAGAGACTCTTCGTAGCGGTTTTTCTCCGCAGGCCGCGTTGTGAGGCGAAGCGAATGAGTGAACAGGAAATGGTGATTTTAGATGGGAATGAGGCGGCGGCTTCCGTAGCCTATCGACTCTCCGAAGTGGTTGCAATTTACCCGATTACCCCCTCGTCGCCGATGGCCGAGTGGGCCGATCAGTGGCGTTCGGAAGACAAGAGGAATATCTGGGGAGCATTGCCTATCGTTGAGGAACTGCAGAGTGAAGGCGGCGCGGCTGGCGCCCTCCACGGCGCGTTGCAGGCCGGTGCATTCGCCACCACGTTTACGGCTTCGCAAGGCCTGCTGCTGATGATCCCGAACATGTACAAGATTGCTGGTGAGTTGACGCCGGCCACGATGCACGTGACGGCTCGCACGCTGGCGACGCATGCTCTGTCGATTTTTGGCGATCATTCGGACGTGATGGCCTGCCGTTCGACTGGCTGGGCAATGCTGGCATCGAATTCCGTGCAGGAAGTGGCCGACATGGCCCTGGTTGCGCAGATTGCGACCCTCGAGTCACGCATCCCGTTCATTCATTTCTTCGACGGATTCCGCACATCGCATGAAGTGGGCAAGATTATTCCCATCAGCGACGAGACCATTCGCGCAGTGCTCGACGATAAATACATTATCCAGTTCCGCCAGAACGCGCTCAGTCCGGATCGCCCCGTGCTGCGCGGCTCGGCACAGAATCCCGACGTGTTCTTCCAGGCACGCGAAGCCTGCAGTCCGTGGCACGCCGCAGTCCCAGGCATCGTGCAATCGGTGATGAATCGCGTTGCGGCGCAGACCGGCCGCGCTTATCACCTCTTCGATTATTACGGCGCAGCCGATGCGGAGCGCATCATCATCCTGATGGGTTCCGGGGCTGAAGCCGCCGAAGAAGCCGTCGACGCCATGGCGAAGAATGGCGAGAAGATCGGCCTGGTCAAGGTTCGCCTCTATCGGCCTTTCGATGCAGCAGCGTTTATCAACGCGCTGCCCGCCACCGTCAAGTCCATCGCGGTTCTCGACCGGTGCAAGGAACCCGGCGCAACAGGCGAGCCGCTCTATCAGGATGTTGTCACGGTTCTTGCCGAGCACGCTGACACGCTGCCCTTCGCCGCAATGCCGACTATTATTGGCGGCCGTTACGGGCTTTCCTCGAAGGAATTCACGCCTGCGATGGTCAAGGGCATCTTCGACGAACTAAACAAGACGACGCCGAAGAAGCACTTCACGATCGGCATCGACGACGATGTTTCGCATACGAGCCTCGCGTATGATCCGACCTTTTCTACCGAAGACCCCAGGACCGTGCGCGCGCTGTTCTACGGGCTCGGATCCGACGGCACCGTGGGCGCCAACAAGAATTCCATCAAGATTATCGGCAGCGAGACCGACAACTACGCGCAGGGCTACTTCGTTTACGACTCGAAAAAGTCGGGCTCGATGACGACTTCGCATCTGCGCTTTGGGCCTAATCCGATTCGCTCGACCTACCTGATTACCCGCGCTAGCTTCGTGGCCTGCCACAACTTCAGCTTCCTCGAGAAGATGAATGTGCTGGAAGCAGCGATGCCGGGCGCCGTTTTCCTGCTCAACTCGCCTTACTCCGCCGCAGAGGTCTGGGACAAACTTCCCAAGTCAACGCAACAGGAGATGCTGCGCAAGAAGATTGAGTTTTACGTGATTGATGGGTATACCGTGGCGCGCGAGGCCGGCATGGGCACGCGCATCAACACCATCATGCAGACATGCTTCTTTGCCATCAGCGGCGTGTTGCCTCGTGAAGAAGCCATTGCGCAGATTAAAAAAGCAATCAAGAAGACCTACGGCAAGCGCGGGGAAGGCGTAGTGCAAAAAAACTTCGAAGCGGTAGACGCGGCGCTTGCCCATCTGCACAAGGTGGAATTGCCAACGGCCGCATCGTCGACCTTCGATCTCATCCCGTCCATCTCCAGTGACGCTCCGGAATTTGTGCGCAACGTGCTTGGCGAAATCGCAGCCGGCCGAGGCGATCTGCTTCCGGTGAGCGCCATTCCCGCGGGTGGCGCATTTCCTACGGCAACATCGCAGTGGGAGAAGCGCAACATCGCGCAGTTCGTTCCCGTGTGGGACAAGGATCTCTGCATCCAGTGTGGCAAATGCGTGATGGTTTGCCCGCACGCCGTGATCCGCGCCAAAGTCTACAGCCCCGAACTCGGCGACAAGGCCCCTGCAACATTCAAGTGGGCCAAGCCGAAGTGGAAGGGCATGGAAAGCGACCATTACACGCTGCAGGTCGCGCCGGAAGATTGCACCGGCTGTGCCGTCTGCGTGGAAGTATGCCCGGTCAAGAGCAAGAGCGACGCCAGCAAGAAGGCCATCAACATGGCGCCGCAGGCTCCGCTGCGCGAGGCCGAGCGCGAAAACTGGGAATATTTCCTGAACCTTCCCGAGACCGACCGCGCAAAACTTTCGCACTCGCAGGTCAAGGATCTGCAACTGCTGCAGCCCATGTTTGAGTTCTCCGGCGCCTGCGCGGGATGCGGCGAAACTGCCTACATCAAGCTGCTGACCCAGCTCTTTGGCGATCGTCTCTACATCGCCAATGCCACGGGCTGCTCGTCGATCTACGGCGGCAATCTGCCGACCACTCCTTACAGCAAGAATGCGGCTGGCCGCGGGCCGACCTGGGCGAATTCGCTTTTCGAAGACAATGCGGAGTTTGGGTTCGGGATGCGGACCGCGCTCGATCAGCAGAAGATTTTTGCAGAGTTGCTGGTTACGCGCCTGGCGTCTGCGATCGGGCCGGAGCTTGCGGCCGACATCGTGAATGCGCCGCAGAAATCGGAGACCGAAATCGATGCGCAGCGCGAGCGAGTGAATGTGCTTCGGGCGAAGCTCGCTGGTATCGACTCCTCTGATGCGCACAACCTGTTGGCTATCGCTGACACGCTGGTTCGCAAGAGTGTGTGGATACTGGGCGGCGACGGATGGGCATTCGACATCGGCTTTGGCGGGCTCGATCACGTCCTCGGCTCGGGCAAGAATGTCAATGTGCTCGTGATGGATACCGAGGTTTATTCCAACACCGGTGGCCAGTCGTCCAAGGCTACGCCGCGCGGCGCAGTCGCCAAGTTTGCAGCCGCTGGAAAGCCGAACAGCAGAAAAGACCTGGCGATGGAAGCCGTCAGCTACGGCTCCGTGTATGTTGCGCAGGTGGCTCTCGGCGGCAACGACAGCCACGTTGTCAAAGCCTTCCAGGAAGCCGAAGCGCACGAGGGGCCGTCGATCATCATCGCTTATTCGAGCTGCATCGCGCACGGCTACGACCTGGTGCATGGTCTGGAGCAGCAGAAGCTAGCTGTGCAATCCGGCTATTGGCCGTTGATGCGCTATAACCCGGCATTGCGCGAAACCGGCAAGAATCCATTCCAACTCGATTCCAAGGCGCCGTCTATCCGGCTGAAGGACTATGCGTACCGCGAGGCTCGCTACACGATGCTCGCACGCAGCAATCCAGAACTGGCTGCTTCGCTGCTTAAGGAAGCACAGGACGACGTCGAGCGCCAGTGGCGTGTCTACTCCGCGCGTGCATCCATGCCCGGCCGCGGCGAGACTCCCAATATTGCGCCTCAAGAGAAGCCTGAAGAAAAGCTGGCAGCCCCGCCTGCCGGAGGATCCAAATGATCGACGTATCTACGAAATACCTGGGTCTGAATCTGAATGGGCCTATCGTGGTTTCCTCGACTCCGCTGTCGGAGTCGATCGAGAACGTGCGCCGTATGGAAGATGCCGGCGCGTCAGCCATCGTGCTTACCTCTCTGTTCGAGGAGCAACTGTCACTCGAATCGCGCGCGCTGGACGAAGACCTGTCACGGGGAACCGAATCGTTTGCCGAGTCACTAGGCTATCTGCCCGATCTCAACGACTACCGGATGACCCACGAGGTCTACCTCGAGCACCTCCGGCGCTGCAAAGAGGCGGTAAAGATTCCAATTCTTGCCAGCCTGAATGGCGCAACTACGGGCGGCTGGGTTCGTTTCGCGCAAGAGTCGGAAGAGGCCGGCGCCGATGCGATCGAGCTCAACACCTATGCGCTTGCCACCGACCGCAGCCAGACTTCGTATGAGCTCGAGACGCAGCTGCTTGAACTGGTCGAGAGCGTCTGCAAGGCCGTCAAGGTACCGGTCTCAGTCAAACTGTCCCAGTCCTTCACCAGCCTGCCCCACATGGCGGCCAAGCTTGAAGACGCGGGCGCTGCCGGCGTGGTCCTCTTCAACCGCTTTTATCAGCCTGATTTCGATATCGAAGCTCTCGAAGTGCGGCCCACACTGCATTTTTCCACGCCGTCGGAACTGCTGCCCCGGCTGCACTGGGCCGCAATTCTTTACGGCCACCTGAACATCGACATCGCCATCACCGGCGGCGTGCACTCGGCTGAAGACGTCATCAAGTGCATCATGGCCGGCGGCAAGCTTGCCATGATGTGCTCGGCGCTGCACATTCATGGCATCGATCACATCGGCCGCGTTCTCTCTGACCTGCAGTATTGGCTGGAAAAGCGTGAATTCTCATCGCTGTCTGAAACGCGCGGCTGCCTCAGTCGTCGTTCAGTGCCCGATGTTTCGCCGTTTGACCGCGGCAACTACATCAAGACGCTCAGCTCGTATAGTTTGCGGCAGACGGTGGCCGCATTCTGATAGAAGTTCGAAAGCCCACAAGGCTTTCTTCCTGGGGCCGACGGTGGATGCTAGGTTCTGCAGCCGCCGTTGGTTTTTTTGCGGCGCAATCAACGGAACCGGCGGTTCGGAATCATACTTTGCGCCGATTCGCGCGCTCATAGAGATATTGCTTCCAGCTATCCGGCAATGCGCTTGATTCCATCGCCTTTTGCACCTGGCGAAGATCTTCGTCGTCATACTCCTTCGCGAGGTACAAGCGGGTAATCGCCGAAACTGGAAGGGAGTCTGAGTCGTGGCTGAGAAGCTTGATTTCATCGCCAGCGCCGACTTCGCCCTCACGCAGAACCGCCAAATAAAAACCAGTGAGGCCGCTCGCGAGGAATCGCTTGACCATACCGTCTGATCCGAAACGGATGCCCAGCTTATAGCAGGGAAGACGAGGCTGGCTGACGACAACTTCTGCGGAACCGACGGAGAATCGGTCGCCGATATGCACCGAGTCTTCATCGAACCCTTCGATGGTGAAGTTCTCGCCGAAGACACCGACCGGCAGCGGTTGGCCAGGAAGTTTGCCCTTCCAATACTCGTAGTGCTGCGCCGGATAGCAATAGACGGCCTTGTACTGGCCGCCATGGACGGAAAGGTCAGACTGTTTATCTCCGTCCAGATTGAGAGTTCGCAGGGAGACTCGACCGTCCACAGGTTCCTTAAAAATCGATGTCGTTGCCGTGGAGCCGTGCCAATCCACTTGCCGGGGCAATCCGCAATTGACTGAGAGCAGTTTCATTTCTGTACCCGATTGGATGACTCTGAAGCGCAGGAGACTCGAGATTCGCAAGGTTGGACCCGCTTCTCTTGCCCGACTCTTTTCCCTCCATCGTCCTGAGACCGGCTTGATGCCTCGATGATAGCTCCCGAAACACGGTAGCATGGGCATGGAGGAATCGTGCCATGCCGAAGGTTCGCGTCGCTGGATTTGGGGTCTCGCTCGATGGATTCGGAGCAGGGCCGGAACAGTCTCTCGGCGATCCCCTTGGAAAGCGGGGTCCTGACCTCTTCCAGTGGTTATTTCACACCAGGACGTTTCTTGCCATGCAGGGCCGGGAGGGCGGGGCAACCGACGTCGACAATGAATTCGCGCGTCGTGCGATGGAGAACTTTGGCGCCTTCATCCTTGGGCGTAACATGTTCGGTCCGGTTCGTGGTCCCTGGCCAGACAATACCTGGAAAGGGTGGTGGGGTGACGATCCGCCCTATCACGCGCCAACCTTTGTGCTGACGCACCATGACCGTGATCCGATCGTTATGGAGGGCGGCACTACGTTTTTCTTTGTTACTTCCGGAATCGAGGATGCACTGCGGCAGGCGGTTCAGGCTGCCGGCGGTAAAGACGTCAAGATCGGTGGAGGTGTGTCCATCGTCCGGCAATATCTCCAGGCTGGATTGGTCGATTCGCTGCATTTTGCAATATCACCGGTCTTTCTGGGTCGGGGCGAAGCGCTGCTTGCCGGTATCGATCTTCCGGGACTTGGATTCAGTGTGACTGACCGAACGACAACCAAAAATGCAACCCACATTATGCTCGAGAAATGATAGAGGCAGGCCCAAGCACTTATTATTTGTGCGTATTGCTATTGAGGTCGTCGATGATTCTTAAACGCCTTGCTGTTCTGGTATTGTCCGCTCTATTCGCAACCGCCGCTTTTTGTCCTGCTCAGGCCCCTACGAAATACGAACCAACATTGGAGTCGCTGGACCAGCATCCTGTGCCGCAATGGTACGCAGGGGCGAAGCTCGGTATCTTCATTCACTGGGGTTTGTATTCGGTTCCAGGCTGGGCTCCGCTTACGCATCCCGACCATGATTTTTCGTCGAACGACTACATCAAGTACGACCCCTACGCGGAGTGGTACCTGAACACGATGCGGATTCCCGGCTCGCCGACACAGGCATATCAGAAGGAGCACTACGGCGCCAACTTCAACTACTACGATTTTTCGCAGACGTTCAACCGCGAATCGAAGAAGTGGGATCCCGACAAGATGGCGGGAATCTTCAAGATGGCCGGTGCTCGCTACGTGGTTCTGACGAGCAAGCATCATGAAGGCTTCACGCTGTGGCCGAGTACCACGCCGAATCCGAGCCCAAGCCTCAAGCCAAGCCAGTTGCACGCGGAGCGCGACATCGTCGGCGAACTGACGAACGCAGTTCAGAAGCAGGGCATGAAGATGGGGCTGTACTACTCCGGCGGCTACGACTGGACTTTCAACACCGGTCCTATCGAGGTCAATAGCGACTACGACGCTGTGAAGCCGCAGAGCGACGCCTATGGCAAATACGCATTTGCGCAGATTCATGAGCTGATCGATCGCTACAAACCCGCGATTCTCTGGAACGACATTGACTGGCCGAAGACCGGCAATGCGCTGCAAGTCGAGGCCGACTACTACAACGCCATGCCCGACGGCGTGATCGACGATCGGTTTGGCATCAAGCACTCGGACTTTACCTCGCCGGAGTACGAAAAGAAGGACCAGATCAGCGCGAAGAAGTGGGAAGAGTGTCGCGGGCTGGGCCGGTCGTTCGGCTACAACCGGGCCGAGGGTGAGAAGGAAACCATCGCGCCGGCAGAACTGATTGCGCTGCTTGTGGATATTGTGAGCAAGAACGGGAATCTGCTGCTTGATGTGGGGCCGGAGGCAGATGGAACGATTCCGCCGGTGCAGATGGAGCGGCTGGCTGCGCTGGGTGCGTGGCTGAAACAGAACGGCGAGGCGATTTACGATACGACGCCGTGGACGAAGGCGGCGGGAAAATCAGCCGAGGGAGACGATCTGCGGTTTACGCGCAAGGGAGAGGACCTTTACGTGACCGTACTGGGCAAGCCAAAGGCGCAAACAATAACGATCTCCGATCTTCCCTCAAAAGTGGGAATCCCGATTACGCAGCTCGGCGACAAAAGTGGCCTTGATGCGAAAGTTCAATCGGATGGAATGAGGATTGTCTTGCGCGGTCCCCTCAAGGGCGACTATGCCTACACATTCAAGCTTGCGGGCTATCTGCGTTGATTCGAATCAGCAGAGGAACTGACCCACAGTCAGCTCGAGGAGTTCTTCGGCGTCGGGAAGTGCGTTGCGGACAGCGGGGCTGAGGCCTTCACCCAGTTCGATGCTCCCGGCGCCGATTGTGAACAGGCATGCTCTGCGAGGTCGCGTTCCGATATAGCTCCTGCGCCACGCTGAGCAATTCCGGCGCGCCGAGGTGATGCGTAACCAGGCCCGGCTTCAGAGAGACGCGGGTTGAGCTCGCGCAACAGAATCTTGCCGGGGGATTGATCCAGTGCGCAGTCGACGAAGATTACCGTTTCGGCAGCGGCGATTTCCTGTGCCATGTCGGGTGTCCACTGGTGATCGCAGAGTACGCGGACGCGCGGATCGTCCGCCAGTGCTCTTCGGCCCACTGCGCAAGAAACGGCCCGACGCCATCATCCTCGCGGAGCGTGTTGCCGCAGGCGAGAATGAGGCACTGAATGGGAGTCTGATTCATGATTGCCTAGTTTAGACTGAAAACCCCAGGTCTCAGAATGGAGACCTGGGGCACCCAGGTTGAGGGTGAATCTAGCGCATGACCCGGTCGACAACTTCGCCGTCGGCGGAGAGCAGAGTCATGGCCAGCGGCATCTGTCCAAAGGCGTGGGTTGAGCAGCTCAGGCACGGGTCGAATGTGCGGATCACGGCCTCGACGCGATTCAGGGCGCCGGCGGTGAACTTGCCGTCTTTGACGTAAGCCCTGGCGGCCTGCAGAACGCCTTTGTTCATCGCATTGTTGTTGTGGCCGGTGGCGACGACGAGGTTGGCCCAGGTGATCAGGCCATTCTCGTCCACCTTGTAATGATGGTTGAGCGTGCCGCGCGGCGCTTCGATCTGTCCCGCACCTTCGAGGCGGTTAACGCCGGCTGTCGCGCGTACATGGGTGTCGAGGATTTGCGGGTCGGCGAGGATCTGCTCGATCTTCTCGATTCCGTAGAGCGCCTCAACCAGCCGCGCATGGTGGTAGAAGAACGAGCTCTCCACCGGACCGGAAGCGAGCTGCTTGAAGTCGGCGAGTTCCTGATCGGCCTTCGCGGTGCCCATGCTCTTGACGATGTTCAGGCGGGCCAGCGGGCCGACGCGATAGCTGCCCTCGGGGTAGCCGAGCGGCTTGTAGTAGACGAACTTGGTGTAGCTGTAATTCTCCACGGCTTCGCCAATCACCTCGGTAAAGCGCTGGGCCGTGATTCCGTCTTCGATGATGTCGCCTTTCGGTCCGATCAGCCGGAGAGCGCCGTCATTGAATTCAATGGACTCGTCTTCGCTGATCAGGCCCAGGTAGTTCGAAGGGAAGTTGGCGAAGACCGAAATCTCCTGCTGAAAACGGTCGGCAATCTGCTTGTAGGCAGCGAGGGCCAGGTTGACATTCGCGTAAGCCTCAGGCAGCATGGCAAGAATCTCATCGCGATGTGCGGCGCTCAAGGGTTCAGTGACGCCGCCGGGTATCACCCATCCGGTGTGGATGCGCTTGGTTCCGAGCAGTTCGATGATGTGCTGGCCAAAGCGGCGCAGGCCGATGCCGGCGCGGCCGAGTTCAGGCCGTGCGGCGGCAACGCCGAAGATGTGTCGCTGCGCGGGATCGGACTCCATGCCCAGCAGAAGGTCAGGAGAGGAGAGATGGAAGAAGCTCAGCGCGTGCGACTGCACCATCTGGGCGAGATTGAGAATGCGGCGCAGCTGGGCGGCGGTGTGCGGAATGCGCACCGACATGATGGCCTCGCAGGCCTTGGCGGAGGCAAGCAGGTGCGAGACGGGGCAGATGCCGCAGATGCGCGCCGTGAGGGCGGGCATCTCGTAGAACGGCCGGCCCTGGGAGAACTTCTCGAATCCGCGCACCTGGGTTACGTGAAAGTGTGCGTCTTCCACCTCGCCTTGCGCGTTCGAGCTGGATGGTGATCTTGCCGTGGCCTTCGAGGCGGGTTACCGGATCGATCGTGATGGTCTGCGTCATAACTCGAACTCCTTCGGGGATCAGGCTCCAAAGCGGGTGAGGGCCGGAATGTCCAGCGGCTCACCGGTAATCAGCGCCGTCAGCGCCGCGTGAAAGGTATTGGCAGAAGGCGGGCAGCCGGGCAGGAATACGTCCACCTTCACAAATTCGTGAATAGGCCGCACGATTTTCAGAAGCTTCGGCACAACGACGCAGGGAATCTGCTTCTGGATGGTCGCGTTTTCGAAGTAGGCGCGATCGAGAATGGCCTCCGGGCCGATCGGGTTGCGCATGGAAGGCACGTTGCCCGTGATGGCGCAGTCACCCATCGCGATCAGCATCTTGGAGTGTGCGCGGATCTTTTTGATCTTGATTTCGTCGTCGACTGAAGCCACGGCCCCCTCCACCAGCGCGATATCCACGTTGTCGGGGAATTCCTTGGTGTCCACGATGGGGCTGTAGACCAGGTCGACGAGGTCGGCTAGTTCCAGGAGCCGTTCGTCCATGTCGAGGAACGACATGTGGCAGCCGGAGCATCCGTCCAGCCATACCGTTGCCAATCTCAATTTGCTCATTGCGCTTCCCTCATCTGGTTCAGGTAAGGCAGAAAATCCGGATACTTGGGGTGGTCGGAGCCAATCTTGCTCTTGTCGAAGAGTGCTCCGGTGGGGCAGACCTGTACGCACTTGCCGCAGCGAGTGCAACCGGATTTTCCCCAGTCCTCATGCAGGTCGGTGATGACCATGGAGTTGATGCCGCGGCCCATCACATCCCAGATGTGCGCGCCCTCAATTTCGGCGCAGACCCGTACGCAGCGGGTGCACAGGATGCAGCGATTGTGGTCGACGGTGAAACGCTCGTGCGATGCGTCGACCGTAAGTTCGGGATTGCGATAGGGCAGGCGCACGTGGGTGAGGCCCTGCTCCTGGGCCATCGCCTGCAGCTCGCAATGGCCGTTCGAAACGCAGACGGAGCAGACGTGATTGCGTTCAGCGAAGAGCAGTTCAAGAATCGTGCGGCGATGTTTCCGCAGCCGCTCGGTCTCCGTGGTGACTTCCATGCCCTCGAAGACGCTGGTGACGCAGGCTGGAAACAGCTTGTTGTTGCCTTTGATCTCAACCACGCAAAGGCGGCAGGCGCCTACGTCGCTGAGGCCGTCGAGATGGCAGAGCGTGGGTATATAGATGTCGTTCTCTCTGGCCACTTCGAGGATGGTCTGGCCGGAGCGCGCGCTGACTTCCTGTCCGTCGATCAGCAGTGTTTTTACGCCAACGTTTTCGCTCATGCCAGCACCTCCACGGGAGCTTCTTTGGCTGTCGTGGCTCCAGTGATGTTGCATACGCCGGCGGGGCAGCGTTTGTGCACGATGTGTTCGATGTACTCGTTCTTGAAGTAGCGCAGCGTGCTCAGCACCGGGTTGGGTGCTGTCTGCCCAAGGCCGCAGAGACTGGTTTCCTTCACCGTGGCGCAGAGGTCGACCAGCAATTCGAGATCGGCCATGGTGCCGGAGCCTTCGCAGATGCGGGTAAGCAGGGTGTGCATCTGGGCGGTACCGGCGCGGCAGGGAATGCACTTGCCGCAGGACTCCGTCATGCAGAACTCGATGAAGAAGCGCGCCACGTTGACCATGCAGGAGGTATCGTCCATCACGATCATGCCGCCCGAACCCATGATGGAACCGACCGCGACCAGGGCGTCGTAGCTGACGCCTATGTCGAGCATTTCCGCCGGGAGACATCCGCCGGAGGGACCGCCGGTCTGCACGGCTTTGAAAGTATGTCCGTCGGGAACGCCGCCGCCGATGACGTCGATGATCTCGCGGAGCTTGATGCCCATGGGCACTTCGACGAGTCCAGTGTTGGTGATTTTGCCTGTGAGCGCGAATACCTTGGTGCCCTTGCTGCGGGCGGAACCCATGCTCGCGAACCACTTGCCGCCATTGCGGATGATGGGAGCAATGTTGGCGAATGTTTCCACATTGTTAATTAGCGTGGGCTTGCCCCAGAGGCCGCTTACCGCTGGATATGGCGGCCGCGGTTTGGGCGTACCGCGCTTGCCTTCGATGGATGCGATGAGCGCTGTTTCTTCGCCGCAGACAAAGGCTCCAGCGCCGAGACGAATCTCTACATCGAAGTTGAATGCGGTGTTGCCGATGTTGTTGCCCAGCAGGCCGCGCCGACGCGCGTCGCGCAGAGCAGCGGTCAGGCGCGCAACTGCGAGCGGATATTCTGCGCGCACGTAGATGTAGCCCTTGCTGGCGCCGACGGCATAAGCCGCGATGGCCATGCCTTCAATCACGCGCTGCGGATCGCTCTCAAGAACGCTGCGATCCATAAACGCGCCCGGATCGCCTTCGTCACCGTTGCAGATAACATACTTCAGGTCGCCCGATGCCTTGGCAACGGTGCCCCACTTCAGGCCTGTCGGATATCCGCCGCCGCCACGGCCGCGGAGACCGCTGGCCGTGATCTGGTGAACGACTCCGTTGGGGGTCATGTCAGTAATCGCCGTCAGCAGGGCGCGGTAACCGTCGCGAGAGATGTAGTCGTCAATCTTTTCCGGATCGATCTGGCCGGAGTTTTCCAGAACTACATGCACCTGCTGATCAAAGTGATCGCGCAGGTTGCACTGCAGCTGCGGAATCGGTGTGCCACCAAGGCTGCCAACTACGGCGCCGGCGTCCTCTGCTTTGACGTGCTGATAGAGCGTCTCCTCGGGATCAATCAGGACGAGCGGACCGGCAGCGCATAAGCCCATGCAGCCGGTGCGTCGGACGAACGCATTCTTGCCTTGCTCGGCGACGGATGCGGTCAAGGCGTCCTTCAACTTGTCGGAGTGCTGGCTGAGGCAGCCGGTACCCATGCAGACATTGATCTCGTGGTCGAACTTTGCATTCTCGGTGCGAACGGATTCAGCGATCTGATCGAGCTCTTCGAGTGTCATTCGACCGCCCACCTTTCCAGTTGCTCGATCATGGCTTCGCCCTTCATCTGGCCCTGCAGTTCGCCGTCAGTCAGGACCACGGGGGCGCGGCCGCATGCGCCGACACAGCGTGCAGTCATCAGGCTGATGTTCCCGTCCTTCGTTGTCTGTCCTTGTGCGATACCCAGTCGCTTTTCGGCGGCGGCCACGAGTTTGTCGGTGCCCTTGATGTAGCAGGCTGTTCCCGTGCAGATGGTCATAGTGTGCTTGCCGGGAGGTTTAAGGCTGAAGTAGTGATAGAACGTCACGACTCCATAAGCCTGGCTCAGGGGCACGCGCAAAGACTTCGCAACAAATCGAATCGAATCGTCGTCGAGATAGCCAAATGCGGATTGCACGGTGTGGAGTGTTTCGATCAGCGCGTGGCGGGCAAAACCATTTTTGCGCATGGTGCCGTTCACGATTTTCCAGCGTTTGTCGTCGCTTGGAAGCGGCGGTGGTGTGAATGCGGGCACAATCCCTCCAGACATTGATGGCGAAGCACTTACCACTCCTACGCTCCGCTCTCTGTCTGGCCTTGTTTTACCCCCCGGAGCATACGATTGACGGTGACCACGGTCACGCGCTTGGACTGCAATTTCACAAAGCGGAACATGTTCCTGAAAAGGGATGAGTTGGGAGAGGCGCGGCGGAGAATTTTTCGTTCAGCCGAGGGTTGGGAGTCGGTCGGAGATGCCGAACAGGAAGATCAATCCGATGACGCAGCTATATACCGCACCAGTCCATGCAATCACGGTGTAGAAGCGCGGATGATGTCCGCCTGCATTAAATGCGCCGCCCAGCGATGCGGTCATCAGGCATTCATGGCGACAAGGCCAAGAGCAAAGGCGGTGAGTCCGAGCATGCCTCGCGATGTTCCGCCAAGGTTGGCGGTCAAGAAGAACAACGCGAGTTGGCTTGGTGTTTCGGCGCCTACTCCATGCAGAATCCCGATCACGAAGACGGACTTGCCGTTGTACATCCACTGAAACCGTTCCGGCTTCGGAGCAGTGGGGTTCCAGAAGCGCCGCACGCGCCACGCTATCCACAGCACGCCATTGATCGCGATGGCCAGGCGGCTCTCGATTCGTCCGTGGCGGTGTCCATGTGCATCCTTGCGCAGAATGCCGGCCACGACGCCAATGCCCAGCACGATCAGCGTGAGGCCAATCAGGCGCTCCGTCCAGTGATCCAGGCCCTCGGGCAGCCCAAGATGCAGTTGCAGCACGATGATGCCGAGTGTCACAACGGTAAAGGCGTGGCCCAGAGCATAGGTCATTCCCAGCCGGAGGCCGCTGCGCCAGTTTTTCTGCACTGCTGTGATATCAGAGATTGCGGCCAGGTGATCGTAGTCGAACCCGTGCTTGAGCCCGAGCACGAGGCAAGAGCCGAGGGCGGCCATCAATTTCCAGTCGCTCCAGATCGGTGTCACAGGAGCCCAGTATAGTGCAGGTTCGATAGGGCTGGCGCGTTCATTCGTCACACCGGCTTCGGGGGACCAGCTTCGGACAATGGTGGCCTATTGGGCCTGTGCTTGATTTCCGGGGACGAGCTGAAGTTGATAATTCGAATAGTCGATCTTGACTACGGTCCGGCCCAGCAGAGCACTGCCTGAGATGGCCTGGGCATGGGTTGCCATCGGCAATGCGTCCAACTCTTCGTATTGGCGCGAAACCTCGGCGGCACTGGCCAGAAAGAAGGCGCTTTTCGAAGCTGTTCCCTGCAATTGCACGATGGCGAAGTCCTGGGCATCCACCCATAGTTTGCCCTTGAAGAGATATTCGCTGTTCCGTCTGGGCGTGATATCCAGCACCAGGCATTCGCGGCCATTCAGGCTATCCCGTGGGTGAGCGTCCAGCGTCATCTCGTAATTTGCACTGTCGATGAGCGCCGCTCCAACATTGCCGGGCTGGCTCATGCGCTTTTCGTTGTCCAGCAGGGTGCGAAGGACTTCGTTGCGCCACAGGGACGACCCGCTCTGGGACAGGATTTCGTAGCTTTTGCCGTTTTGTTTGTTGTAGGTGGTCTTCACCAGCATCTCTGCTGCCGGATGCGCTTCATCCTTGCCGCGAAACACGGCGTAATGTTCGGTAGCGGTATAGCCTGCCAGTCGATCGATCCGGCTCTTCACGGAGGCATCAACACCGCGGACAACGGTGCCGATATCCAGCGGCTGCTGGGCCGCCGATCGCCCTGAAAGCAAAGGACAAGAAGCGAGGAAGACAAGCTGCGAATTTGGCGAACACCTGTCGCCGCCGTTCCATCATAGTTGGATTCTTTCATGGGAGACGGAATATCCCCAATCCGCCCATATCTCTAGTCCGGCATCGAAGGCCGCAGCAAGTATTGGACGCATTGCGCTCTCAAACAAGACGAGCATCCGGAATTGCGACCGGATGCTCGTTCTCTTTCGCAACACACCTGCACTTAGTGCGAAGGCTGCCGCCTCAGTCCGCGCGCCGCGCACAGCCGCGAGGAACGCGTGAGCCGACGCGGGCGGTGGAACCGATCCCGTAAGAACTGAGCGGAAGGTGACGTCTGAACCGTAAACAGCCTTCATCGAGTCCTCATCCGGCCGCACTGAAGCGCCCGAAAGGGTGATCCCGGCAAAAGCGCCCTTTGCGCGCGAATAGGTCAGGATCTCAGCATTCATCTTCCAGTCGGTGTTCGCCGATGCATGGCGTCCCACCGGACCCGCCGCTGCAGAAGCATCCGCGCCTACCTGGAACTTGCTGGCGAGCAGGTGCTTCATGCCTTCGTCAGTCTGGAAGATCATTACCAGGTCCACGCCCTCGACGCCGATCTGAAGGCCCCAGCTTCCGCCGGTAATCGCGAAGAATGCAGGCGCGCTCCAGCCGTGTTCCGTACGGCAAGTGGCAACACCACGTCCGCCCTCTGCGCCGAACACGAATCCGCCTTTCACCATATGCGGCACAACTGCGACGCACTTTGCATGTTCCATTACTTCTTCCGGGATTCCCTTGTCGGGAGCCGCCATCACATCGTGCAGCACGGCCGCGGCCTTGTCGAGCCGTTCAGTGGTGTCTTGTTTATCCTGCTCGGCTGCACATGTCATGGCCGCGAGCCCGAATACCGCGAGCGTCATCATAATCTTCTTCATATCAATCACCTTTCGCATTTACCTGCCGGGACACCTTTGGATGGCCCTCGGGGAGTTGGGGGAGGGAACTAATTTCTCGAAACGTTTCTATCCGGCGCATGTGAATCGGTGAGACTCGGATTCGCGTGCACTTGAAATACTTGCTCACCAATTGGAGCAAAGGATAGAGGTTTTGGTTGCCCCCGGATCGGCCAATCTGCACGGTGTTTTCGCCCGAAGTTTATGTCAGGCTTTGAGTTGCGCATGGGCTATGCTTGAATCCGAGGCGTATTCGTTTGTCGTTTTCCCCAACTTCCACGTCGCAATCATTTCCCGTTTTGGTGCGGAAGAGCATTCGCGTCTGTGGAGTGGTCCAGGGTGTCGGCTTTCGACCTTTCGTCTATCGTCTTGCAACCGAGGAGAGCCTAGCCGGCCGGATTGGGAACGATACCGACGGTGTGATCATTGAGCTTGAAGGACCTGCAGCGCGGATTCAGACATTTCTCGCGCGGCTCTACGGCGGAAACGCCACCCCTGGCGCGCATTGACTCCGTCACCGCCAGTGAACTTGCGCCGACCGGCGAAACCGGATTTCACATCGTGGCGAGCGAAGTACTCGGCCGGGTAAGCACGGGGATTCCCGCGGACGCGGCAACTTGTGCTGACTGCCTGCGCGAACTGCTTGATCCAGATGATCGCCGCTATCGGTATCCGTTTTTGAACTGCACCAACTGCGGTCCGCGCTTCACGATTACGCGGCGCATTCCCTATGACCGTCCGCAGACCTCGATGGCCAAGTTTCCGATGTGCGCGGAGTGCCAGGCCGAATATGACGATCCGATGAATCGCCGCTTTCACGCGCAGCCGAATGCCTGCTGGCGATGCGGGCCGCGCGTCTGGCTGGAATCTCCAGACGGGATTCACATCGAGAATACAGAGCCGGTATCGGAGACCATCGAGCGCCTGCTCCGCGGCGAAATCATGGCCATCAAAGGAATCGGAGGATTCCACCTGAGCGTGGATGCGACCAGCGAGGATGCGGTGACACGCCTTCGCGCGCGCAAACATCGCTATGGCAAGCCTCTCGCCATCATGGTCCGCGATATCCTGGCGGCGCGCGCCCTCTGCGAACTGAGTCCCGCGGAAGAAGCTCTGCTGCAGACGCCCGCGCACCCCATCGTGCTGGCGCGGGCACGCAGCCACAATGGAATTGCTCCTTCAGTGGCGCCGGGCATTCCGTGGCTTGGTGTCTTCCTGCCCTATGCGCCGCTGCAGCATCTGCTTTTTGCCGATCCGCGTGTGAAGGCGCTGGTGATGACTTCGGCGAATCTGAGCGAGGAGCCCATCGCCATTGATAACGATGAAGCGCGCACTCGTCTTGCCGCTATTGCCGATGCATTCCTGATGCACGATCGCGAGATATTGCAACGTTGCGATGATTCTGTGGTAGCCCTTGTCGACAATGAGCCGCAGATTATTCGGCGTTCGCGGGGTTTTGTGCCCCTCGCTGTCCCTCTGCCTCTCGAAGCTCCGCCTCTGCTTGCTGTTGGAGGACACCTGAAGAACGTGTTCGCGCTGGCTCGTGGCACGTTCGCTTACCAGAGCCAGCACATTGGCGATCTTGAAAATGCAACGAGTCTTGGATTCTTCGAGGAGTCCCTACAGCATCTGATGCACACCTTTGAAATTGAGCCGCAGACTGTAGTGCACGATCTGCACCCTGGTTATCTCTCCACTTGCTGGGCAAAAGGTGGGCCGGCGAGCGCGGATTGCGCCTGATCGGCGTGCAGCATCATCATGCGCATATCGCAGCCTGCATGGCTGAGCACTCTCTTGCCGGACCGGTGATCGGTCTCGCGCTCGACGGCACGGGTTATGGAACCGACGGGCGCATCTGGGGCGGGGAAGTGCTGGTCTGCAGCCTGGACAAATTTGAACGCTTTGCGCATCTTGATTATGTTCCGATGCCAGGCGGAGACGCGGCTGTTCGTGAGCCCTGGCGTATGGCCTTCAGCCACCTTGCGGCGGCTGGACTCGATCCGACGGACCACACCATTTTTGATCTTCTTGGCGCGACTGAGCGCGAAGCGCGCATTCTTGCCCGCATGATCGAGCGCGGGGTGAATGCGCCGCTGACGTCAAGCTGCGGGCGCCTGTTCGATGCGGTTGCTGCCGTGGTTTCGTGTCGCCGCAAGGTTGACTACGAAGCGCAAGCGGCGATTGAACTCGAAGGTACGGCCGTCGATTCGCCGGTCGAACTCTGGGTTCCAGAGCATTACAAGGCAGAGCTTCTAGATGGCGACTGGAGTCAGCGAGAGCCGGTGCGGATCAGTGTCGCTCCGCTCTGGCATGCAATCCTCGGTGATCTTTCTGCAGGCGTCGAAGGGCCGGAAATTGCGACGCGGTTTCACGCCGCCCTTGCCAACGCGTTTGTTTCCATCGCAGCGCGCGCTCGCATCGCTACTGGCATTGAGCAGGTTGCGCTGTCTGGCGGATGCATGCACAACCGGCGGCTTACAAGTCTCCTGCGTGCGGGACTTGAAGCTCAGGGTTTTGAGGTATTCCAGCAGACCCGCGTCGGCCCCGGCGATGGAGGCCTCAGCTACGGTCAGGCGGCCGTTGCCGCATCCATCCTGTACAGTGAAGTTATCCGTTGAATCAGGCACGAGGATCGAACGCATGACGATTCGTGGAATTATCTGGGTAGTACTGTTAGCTCTTGCAGGAATTCTCAGCGCCTGGGTCAGCTTTGTTGGCATCATTGCTGCGATCCGCATTGACTTTCGCCAAGACACCTTGCTCAGTCTGCTTTATTGCGGCCTGCCTGCGCTCTGTTTGCCCGTATTTCTCTTTGTGCGTCCGCCGCGCCGCGCTGCCGTCTTACTTTCGCTGATGGCACTGACTTATCTGGGGGCCTTTTCTACCCTCAACTGGCGCACGTGTTCAGAACTGGGCTATTGCCAGACCTTCATCGCGACGGTCATGCAGACCTTGAGCACCGACAGGGTTCTGGCATTCTTCTGCGTTGTTATCTTGAGTCTTCTCGCGCAGTTGGCCGACGACCAATCGTCGCTTTGGCCGGGCAGATAACTATCCCGAAAGCTTTACCAGTTGCTCCGCTTCAATCTTCGGGCCGAGAATGGAGATGCGAGGAATGCGTCCCCGAACCATCGCCACTTCGTCGCACCGATGCAGGCGAGGGCAGTTCTGGCAGTCCTTGAAGATCTTGTCGGGCAGTTCTGTCTTGTCTTCGACGGTGCGAAATCCGTACTTGAAGAAGAAGTCGGGAATTCGGGTGAACAGACATACGGACTGAATGCCGTGTTCTTCAGCTTCTTCGATAAGGGCACCAAGGATGCGTCCTCCTGCGCCCTGGCCTTTGGCTTCCGGCTTCACCACGATCGATCGCACTTCGCACAGGTGCGGCCCGTAGAAATGCAATGCGCCGCAGCCTTGAAATACGCCGCCATCCGACTCCGCCACGGTAAAGTCGCGGACATTTTCGCAGATCTCGGCAAACGAGCGTTTCAAGAGCGTGCCATCGCCGGAGAGCGAATTGACAAGGTCGTAGATGTTGGTGGCATCGCGCAGCAGAGCCTTACGCACCAGCATGAAGGGCCTCCAGTGCATTGGACATTTTCAACTCGGCGACGCGAGCGCCTGCTTCCTGCAGGGCACTCTTCACGCGACTGGTCGCGGTTCCGCCGATTAGATCGTGGCAATCGAGGGTAGCCTGTAGCGTGACGGCGGAGTAAAAGTCTTCCTCGAACTCGGCGCCAAATGGCCGGAGTTCGTCCATGCTGAGATCGCTTAATTCCACGCCCTTCTCCAGCGCGAAACGAACTGCGTTGCCAATCTTTTCATGCGCAGTGCGGAAAGGAACGCCTTTGTGCACGAGATAAGTTGCACCGGCCATTGCATTCAGATAGCCGGTCTGCGCCGCCTCGCGCATGCGTGCGAAATTGAACTCGAGCGTTGCCGTGAAGCGCGACACCAGCGTCAGCATTGGCGCGACGAAATCAACCTGAAACACGGGCTCCTGTGTCTCTTGCATGTCTTTGTTGTAAGCCAGCGGCAATCCCTTCAATTGCAGGGTAACCGCTTCTGCCGCGCCATGGATGCGTCCGACTTTCGCGCGAATCAACTCGGTCAAGTCTGGATTTTTCTTCTGCGGCATTGCGCTGGACCCCGTCGAGAAGGCTTCCGGAAGAGTGACGAAACCAAATTCAGCGGTCGCAAACAGCGTGATCTCCTCTGCGAAACGGCTCAGATGGAGGCCGACAAAGGTCAGCGCCTGAAGATATTCGAGGACAAAGTCACGGTCGCTGGTTGCGTCCATCGAATTAGCGGTTGGAGCGGTGAAGCCCAATTCGCGCGCCGCAATTGTTCGGTCCAGCTTGAGTGTTGCGCCAGCCACGGCTCCCGAACCGAGGGGGCAGTAATTCAATCGCGCCGAGCAATCATTCAACCGATCAGCATCTCGCAGGATCATCTCTACGTAGGCCAGCATCCAATGCGCCGTGAGCACAGGCTCGGCGCGCTGCATATGGGTATAACTCGGCATTACTGCGTCGTCAGCCTTGCGCGCTTTTTCAAGCAGGGCCTCAGCCCACTTTGCCAGCGCGTCGACCACCCGCTCAATGTGTGCGCGCACATACAGGCGCAAGTCCGTCGCGATCTGCTCGTTGCGTGAGCGTCCGGTGTGCAGTTTGCGACCGAGCGAGCCGATGCGTTCAACGAGCGATAGTTCGACAAAGTGATGAATGTCTTCTGCAATCGGATGGCTGCGCACGCGCTCGGCGCCCTCAGCCGTTCTGAATTCGGTAGCGATCGTATCGAGCGCGCCGCGGAGTTCTTCCAGTTCTGTCGTAGTCAAGACGCCGGCTGCGCCCAGGGTGGACGCATGCGCCTTGCTGGCAGCTACCTCGTGCTCGAGAAGCCTCCAGTCGAACACGATGGAACGCTGCCACTGCTCGAACTCGGTGTCGAGGGGTTCGCGAAAGCGGCCAGACCACATCTTTCCGGATTGTTGTTCGTTCGACATTGCTTAGGCGTTCTTTTCCTTACTGCTGTTCAGTTGCGGCATTTCCGCGCCCTGGCTCAGGGTGAGGAGGCCGGTTTGCGCATAGGTGAGGAGCTTTGCGCGGGTGTCGGTAATGTCCAGATTGCGCATTGTGAGTTGGCCGATGCGGTCGCGCGGAGAGAAGGCGGAATCAGTCTTCTCCATGCTGAGGCGCTCAGGGTGGAAGGTGAGGTTGGGCGACTCGGTGTTGAGAATCGAGTAGTCGTTCCCGCGGCGCAACTCAAGCGTGACTTCGCCGGTGATGGGTTTGGCGACCCAGCGCTGGGCGGATTCGCGGAGCATGATTGCCTGGGAGTCGAACCAGCGGCCCTGGTAGAGGAGGCGGCCGAGTTTGCGGCCATTTTCGCGATACTGCTCGATAGTGTCCTCGTTGTGAATACCGGTAATAAGGCGCTCGTAGGCGATGTATAGCAGGGCCAGGCCCGGCGCCTCGTAGATGCCGCGAGATTTGGCTTCGATGATGCGGTTCTCAATTTGATCGGACATGCCGAGCCCGTGGCGACCGCCTATCTGGTTGGCCTCAAGCAGGAGAGCGACGGGGTCATCGAAGTGTTTACCGTTGAGGGCTACCGGAAATCCTTCTTCGAAGCGAACGGTCACCTCTTCGCGAGGAACATCGACGTCGTCACGCCACGAGGCAACCCCCATGATGGGAACGACGATCCTGATGGAGGAGGAAAGATGCTCCAGGTCTTTGGCTTCGTGGGTTGCGCCGAGGATGTTGGAGTCGGTGGAGTAGGCTTTCTCGGCGGACATTTTGTAGGCGAAGCCGGAGCGTTCCATGAAGGCAGACATTTCGGCGCGGCCGCCGAGTTCATCGATGAAAGCTGGATCGAGCCATGGCTTATATATCTTGAGATTAGGATTGACGAGCAAGCCGTAGCGGTAGAAGCGCTCGATGTCGTTGCCTTTGAAAGTGGAGCCGTCGCCCCAGATGTGGACGTCGTCTTCCTTCATGGAGGTGACCAGCATTGTGCCGGTGACGGCGCGGCCGAGGGGGGTGGTGTTGAAGTAGGCGACGCCAGCGGTGCTGATGTGGAAGGCGCCTGCCTGCAACGCCGCGATGCCCTCGCGGACGAGCGGGCCGCGGCAGTCGATCAGGCGAGCTTTTACTGCGCCGTACTCGAGAGCCGCGCGCGGAATGGCCTCGTAGTCGGTTTCATCGGGCTGGCCCAAATTGGCGGTGTAGGCATAGGGGAGCGCGCCCTTCTGCTTCATCCAGTGCAGAGCGGCGGAGGTGTCGAGCCCGCCGGAAAAGGCGATACCGACCTTCTGGCCGATTGGCAATGATTCGAGAATTACAGACATGCTTGCGGAACCTCAGAAACAGTCGTCAGCGATCAGTGGACATTGATCGCATTGCGATTAGAAGTTATGAACTGAGCACTGAAAATTTTGCCACGTTAGGCAGTCCACCAAGCAACAGGAGCAGCAGCGCTTTCTGCGCGTGCATGCGGTTCTCGGCCTGGTCAAACACGATGGACTGAGGGCCATCCAGCACCGCGTCGGTGACCTCGGCATTGCGGCGCGCAGGCAGGCAATGCATGAACACGGCATTTGGCGCGGCCTTCGACATCAGCGCCTCGTTTACCTGAAACGGCCTGAAGATCGGCGCGCGCTTGGTGGACTCGTGCTCCATGCCCATGCTTACGCAGACATCGGTGTAGATAGCGTCGGCATTTTCGGCAGCGGCCTGCGGATCCTGTGTCAGCTTCAGCTCACACTTGTTCTGCTGTGCGATCTCGCGTGCCTTAGTCACAATCTCTATATCGGGGGAGTAGCCGCGCGGCGTTGCCACGGTCACGTTCGCGCCCAGTTGGGCGCCAGTCAGCATCAGAGAGTGGCATACATTGTTGCCGTCGCCAACGTACGTGAAGTTGATTCCGGCTGAAGTTCCGAAGTGCTCTTCGATCGTCATGAAATCGGCCAGGGCCTGGCAGGGGTGCTCGAAATCTGACAGCGCATTGATTACGGGCACGCGCGAATTCGCCGCCATCTCAGTGATGGTGTCGTGCGCGTAGGTGCGCAGCACAATGACGTCGACCCAGCGCTCCACGTTGCGCGCTACATCGGCAACTGCCTCGCGTTCGCCAAGGGGGGAGCCGGTCTGGTCGACGAAGATTGCGTTGCCGCCCATCGTGTTGATGCCTGTCTCAAATGCAAGCCGTGTGCGCAGACTGGCTTTCTCAAACATCAGCACCATCTGTTTTGCGTCGAGCGCGTGCCGATATTCGCGCGGATTCAGCTTTACATCGTGACCGAGCTTTACGATGGCGCGCACTTCGCTGCTCGAGAGATCGGCGATCGAGCATAGGTCTTCTCCCGCGAGCCGCGCTGCCGCGGACAGGATGTCATCGTCCTTTTGCACGGGAACTGCCGGTGCCCGGCGCTCCATGGTTGCTCTGCTAGCCAAGGCTGTTTCCTCCTGCGTTCTGATGTGCGGCACTGACAGCCGCGGCCTTCTCAGTGAAAATTTCGTCCAATGCCTTGATGGCATCATCCACGTGCTTGCGTTCGATGATGTAGGGCGGCAGGAAGCGCAGCACCGTATCGCTGGTGCAGTTGATAAGGATATGCCGCTTCAGCATTTCCGCGACTGTCACCTTTCCCAATTCCGCGGAGTCGAGCTCGGCCGCAAGCATCAAGCCTTTGCCGCGGACATCCTTGATGCAATCGTGCTTCTTTGCGAGTTCGCGCAACTGCGCCTGAAAGTAGTCGCCCACTTCGGTTGCATGGTTCAGCAGGTCTTCGTTTTCGATGGTGTCGATGACGGCGTTCGCGACAGCACAGGCCAACGGGCCGCCACCAAACGTCGTGCCGTGCATGCCCGCGTGAATGGCGCGCGCCGCTTCCTCGGTGCACAGGATCGCGCCCAGGGGAATGCCACCTGCGATTGGCTTTGCCAGCGTGGTAATGTCTGGCTGGATACCGTAATGCTGGTACGCGCACCACTTACCGGTACGTCCCATGCCGGCCTGGATCTCATCGACGATCAGCAGCGCGCCCGTCGAATCAGCCAGTTTGCGTGCCTCGGCGAAAAACTCCTGCGACAATGGACGAATGCCGCCTTCGCCCTGGATCGCCTCAACCAGAATTGCGCAAACATCGTTTGAAAACTTCGCGCGCAGGTCGGCCACATCGTTGAACTTCACAAACTCGACGCCTGGTACTCCCGGCGCAAAGGGCTCGCGATACTTCGCCTTATAGGTTGTCGACATGGAGCCGTAGGTGCGCCCGTGAAAGCTCTGTTCGAGTGCCAGGAATTTTGTCCCGAGTTGCTTGCCTTCACTGCGCAACAGGCCGGCGTGCGCACGCGCCAGTTTCAGCGCACCTTCCCAAGCCTCGGTGCCGGTGTTCGAAAAGAAAACGCGCTCCATGCCGGTGCGCTCGGTGAGGCGCAGGGCGAGTTCGGCCTGGCCTTCGTGGTAGAAGAGGTTTGATGTATGGATCAGTGCACGGCTCTGGTTCACGATGGCTCGCTCGATTGCCGGATGTCCATAACCAAGCGCATTGACGCCGATGCCGCTCAGCAGATCAAGGTATTTCGCACCGCCTTCATCAACCAGGTGCACGCCCTCTCCGCGAACAAACAGGATCGGGTTCCGCTCGTAGGTCTGCAGCAGTAGTTTCGATTCTGCTGCACGGATTTGTTCGAGTTTCGTCAATTCAGTCACTCCTCGTTGCATTGGCCTAGGCAACCATCACTTCAGTGCCGTGGGATACGCGGCTGCTGCACAGGTCGGGAAGGGAACCTGCCGCGGCCGCGGGTAGAATCCGTACGCGCTTCACACCGTTTAGGAGCGCTTCGCGGCAGGCGCCCAGCTTAGGCAACATACCGCCGAAAATAATTGCGCTCTTCGCCATCTCCGCGATCTGGTCGATGCTGAGCCAGCGCAGCACATTGCCGTCTGCGCCCTTCACGCCCGGAACATCCGTCAAAAACACCAGCGCATCAGCATGACACGCGACGGCGCAGGCTGAAGCCATTTCGTCTCCATTGATGTTGTAGTACTCGCCGTCGAAGCCCAGGGCAATGGGTGCAATCACCGGCACTCCATTCAACTTCCAGATCGACTCAATCCACCTCGGATCGCTCGCAACAATTTCGCCAACAAAGCCGAGGTCTGGCGCGGTCCGCTTTTTGCGCGCGCGAAACAGCAATCCGTCGCCGCCGGTCATGCCAACGGCAGGCTGTCCGAGCGCTCCCAAAGCAGCGACGAGACCCTTGTTCACCTTGCCCGCGAAGACCATCACCGCGATGTTGCGCGTCTCGGCGTCCGTCACGCGCAGCCCGTTTACAAACTCGCTCTTCACGCCGAGCCGCTCCATCATGCGCGTGAGTTGTACACCGCCGCCATGCACCACGGCCACCTGGTGGCCATCGCGAACCAGATCGGTAATGGCGCGAACACAACCCTGCAAAAGTTCCGGAACCTCAAGGCCGGCACCGCCTAGTTTGACGACATACTTCATCCCAGCCCCTCCGCCTCATCCCAGCCGAGCATCACGTTCATGTTCTGCACCGCCTGTCCCGAAGCGCCCTTCAGCAGATTGTCAAGGCAGCTCACGATCACCGCACGCCGTCCGTCGCCTGAAATCTGAAATCCAATGTCGGCGAAGTTGGTGTGTACGGAATATTGAATCTGCGGCAACGCTCTTTCATAGATGCGCACCATGGGACTGGATGCAAAAAAATCTCGATAAAATCGCGTTATGCCTTCGTGCGTCTGCGCCTCATTGAATCGCACGTAAATCGTAGACATGATCCCTCGCGGAATGGGCAGCAGGTGCGGCGTGAAGACAACGTCGTTCGCGCCAATTCCAATCTGCTCCAGCAATTCGCCAGTATGGCGATGGCTGAACACGCCATAGGCTGACAGGTTATCTGCCGCGTGCATGAAGTGCGTTTTCGATGTCGGCGCTTTGCCGGCTCCGCTCACACCGCTCTTGGCATCGGCGACAATTCCATGCGACAGATCGACAATTCCGACAGCGACCAGCGGCCGCACGGCCAGGATTACCGAAGTCGCGTAGCATCCAGGATTCGCCACCAGTGTCGCGCCGGCGATCTTTTTGCGATGCAGTTCCGGCATCCCGTAAACGGCCTTCGCTTGCGTTGCCGCAGCGGCCTTCGAGTCTTCATCTTCAAACGCGTACGCCGCGCGATTCTTTGCGTCTTTCAAGCGCCACGCGCCACTCAGGTCTATCACGCGCAATCCATGGTTCAGTGCTTCGGGCACCCATTTGCGCGACTGCTCGTGCGGCGTGGCCAGGAATAGCACGTCCACGCCGTGTTCTTTCAACTGCTCCCATGAGAACGGAACAACCTTCAGCGAGCGGCTGCCATTGTTATCGGCGAGTTGGGGATGAATCTCCTCAAGGGGCACCCCGCCGCGCGCCGTATCTTTCTCATCCACGCGACCGGCAAAAACGGGCGGCCTGTCCTTCAGACGCGGATGATGGAGCAGGAGGCGCGCAAGTTCGGCGCCGGCGTAGCCCGTGACGCCCACCACCGCGGTTTGTACGGACTTAGTCATGACTCCAGCATCTTTCTAAGGCGCGACTCCACGTCATGTGCGCGCTTCAAATCCGGGCAGATCACCAGCACTGTATCGTCGCCGGCGATTGTCCCGACCACATCGCTCCAGTTTTCGCGATCTAGAGCCGCAGCCATTGGCTGCGCTCCGCCCATAGTTGTTCGCAGCACCACCTGGTTCATGGCGCGCTGCACTTGCAGTCCGAATCCTTCGATGATCTCAACAACCGAAGGCGGCGCATCATCTGCCAGCTGATTTGTACCGCCGTTCCCATTTCCGCTTCCGTTGGGGAGGGAATAGCCACCCGGGCCTTTGGTCAAACGCAACTCATGGATGTCGCGGGATAACGTGGCCTGCGTCACTTCAAATCCGCGGCGCCGCAGCTTGCGCCGCAACTCGTCCTGATTGGCCACCAGGGCGTGTCCTACAAGCTCTCGAATCGCGTTGTGCCTTTGAAACTTCATAATCCATGTTTCCGAGCAAAGCGAAAACGCGGCTCGCAGTGGCGGCCGCGCTTGCATAAATATACACAAAAAGTGCATAAGTATGCAAGGCTGCTTCCCACAGGCTGCTTTCCACCGCTGGATCGGCAGAACCACAGGAGTAACGTTCTGCCGAACATATTGAGGAGCCTTTGTGACGCCGACAACCGGGATCCGATTGACGATGGCTCTTGCGAATCGGACTTTGGGGGCGCGGGAACTCGTTGGCCTCGCGCGTAAGCCGCAAGTCCAGATGGATTTTGAGGAGATAGGGCGCGGCAGAGCGCCGAGCCTCAGTTGACGAGTGCTTCTTTGAGTAGACTCTCCTGGCGGTTTCGAACCTGACTTGCGCGCTCCAGGAGTTCCCGCAGGTTCTCCGGCGTATTCATATCCGAAGTCGTGACGTGCCCCATACTGAACTTGATGGGAATCGGCCTGCTGCTCGTTGCGCTGCGAGCGGCCGTTGCAGCCTCAAGACGCAGAGCCGCGACCGAGATACCTGTGCGGTCAAACTGCCCCGCCACGGCAAATGCATCCGCGCCGATGCGTCCCTTGATGTCCGACTCGCGGAACGTAGCACGCAAGATCTCACCCGCTTCTCTCAAAGTTGCTGCAGCAACATCGGGTCCCAGTTCGGTGTGAATCTCGGCTAGATTCTCAAGGTCGACATAGAGCACACTGAATGGAACACTCGAGCGCTGGGCCAGGTGCAGCGCATGCTCGGCCAGCATCTGAAATCCTCTGAAGTTATAGAGTCGTGTTGCTTCGTCGCGCAGAACGAGGTCGTGGATCCGGTTTTCCATTCTGCTGATGTGCCACGAAAAGAAGAGGAGGGTGCCGACGGCCACCGCGACCGAAGCTGTCGAGACTAGCGCAGCATTCAGGTGTCTGAACGGGGACAACGCGACCGATGCCTTCATGCGCCGCTGATCCAACAAACGGCAGTACGATGAGGATCGGCGCAAAAATCCGTGCAAGCCTGCTTCCGACTCCTACTCCCAAAAAGATCGAGAGGACGCCGTGTTCCGCCTGTCGCAGTGCAACTGCAAGTGTGAGTGCAACGAGGCAGACGAGCAGAGCTGCCGTCCCGGGGCTTACTGCAGCTTGACCGAAGAGTGCAAAACTGCCGAACGCCGCATCTGAGACCAGCAGCAGGCTGACGAGGCAGAGTCCGCACACCAGGAAATCCACGATGTGGTTGATCAGCCAATGGTTCTTGTCCACCATGAATACAGCGAGCGCAAGTGCAACGAAGGCGAGAGAAAATCTCGCCGCCAGATGCTGGCTTTCTTGTAATGGAACAGCTGTGCCCAGAATGCGCGAGGAGAAAAGGATTGCGACCGTTCCGCAGAGGACAAGCAAATCTACAGCGTGCCCTGTGTAGCTGACCGCGACTCCAGTCCGTTCCGGTTCCGATAGAAGCAGGCTGATGCCGCAGAGCAGCGCGGTAACGAGATAAGGGAGGCCGGCGCGCGCAGTGATGGACGAAGAGCCGCCGAGGTGGATACCAGCCAGCGGCAGCAGCCCAAAGAGGACCCCGATTGCAGCTACGCCCAGGCAAACCCGCCGGCCCCATCGCGCTGCTCGAAAGAGCTTCGGATCAGGCAATACCGTCAGCGTATCTGGAACGATCTCGTTCATGGATTCAGGCCCAATGTCTCTCTAAAGCCAAAACGGCGCCCTAGTTCTCATACACCATTCCGCCGTCTTCGTGCGCCCGATTACGCACGAGCCACTCTCTTGCTTCGCTTATCCCTGTACATCGCTTCATCCGCCCGTCGCACAAGTTCCTTCAGGCTCTCGTTGGAAGGATGATCGAGTGTCACGCAGCCAATGCTAAGGCTCAGCGGATATTTCCTGCCTGCGGCAGCGGTGCGCTCTGCAGCGGAGGCCTTCAGCCGTGTTGCTGCCAGTTCAATGCCCACCATGCTGAACTGACCGGCAACCACAAATTCGTCTCCGCCAAATCTGCCTTTCACATCGGTCTCGCGGAAGCATGCCATCACCAGTTCGCCCGTTTCGGCCAGGTAGGTGGATCCCATGTTGTGGCCCTGATCGTCGTTGATTTTCTTCAAGCCATCGAGGTCAATGAATAAGACGGAGAAAGGCAACTCCGCGCGTTGTGCCAGCCGCAGAGTCTGCTCACCCAGCAGGTAGAAGCCGCGCATGTTGTAGAGGCCTGTGAGTTCGTCGCGCAGGGTGAGGTCGTGAATCTCTTTCTCCATTGTGTTGATGCGCCACACCAGAACGAGCAACAGTACGATGGAGAGTCCAGCGGCCAGCGATGTCAGAATAGCTGCTCCGTATTGCTCCGGCACCAAATCCTTCAGGATGACGCGGGTTCTTGCTACTTCAATCAAGAAGGGAATCACGAGCAGTACTGGGGCAAAACCGCGCGCAATTCTGCTTCCGATTCCGGCGCCCACAAAGATGGACCACACACCCCGCTCGGCCTGCCTCATGGCCACAACCCATGTCAGAAATACGAGGCACATCAGGAGCAGAGGCGAGATCATGTTGTTGGCGGAAAGCCGCAGAAGTCCGATAGATCCAAAGAGGTTTTCGCTCAGCAGGATAAGCGTGACCAGACACATTACCGGGACAAGCCCATCGGCAGCGCGCTTCAGGTGGGCCCCCGTGCTGCTCACCAGGATCATTGCCAGGCTGAGCAAGGCGAACGCTGCTGGAGAATGGATGGGCAGCGCGCCCGTATTTCCTGGTGCCCGATCCGCTTCGAGCAGGGTGTCCACTGCTGGAAAGACTCGGTAGATTGACTCCAGGAGGATAAGTATCGCCAGCAAACCTCCCTGGGCTGCGATGTACCGGCTGGCGCGCGGCAATGACAGATGATTACCCGGTTCAGAGAGTGCCAGGCTGAGTGCGCAAAGCAGAACAGTGAGGGACATGGGAACGCTCATGCGCGTTATCGCGGCCGGCAGGTAGGTCGCAATGGGAGGGAACAGCCAGTTTGCAAATACCGTGAGCGCCATGAGCGCTACCACCATAAGACAGGCCTGCTGAAGGACGGCAAGCTTCTCAAGAAGAGCCGGGTCGGGCTCTCCGGGCGGTAGCGATGCAGTGCGATTTGGCATGTCTTAGACGGCGCTAGATACGTTTGGCTGGAGTGATCTTACCGCAAAAACGGCCGTTTCCCGGGTGACGAACCGCATACCTTTGACACGGAAGTTTGTCGCGAAACCTTGCAGAACACAGGGACTTATGATCCGGGCCCCCTTCTGGGGCTATCCTCCAGGACAGGTCGGAGCGTGATCCCGGCGCTGTTACACTCTCAGTTGGTCTCAATTCAAGCCGATCGACTGAACGAACGCCCGACATGATGCCTCCGCCGCTTTTGACTATCAACGACCTCTTTTGCCGAGTGGCCGCGGCCGCAAATCCCCGCGCCATCCTCTGGCAGGACGAGTTTGGCACATGGCAACCTCTCTCCTCCGACCACATCTACCAGCGCGTCCACACGCTTTCTGAGGCGTTCCTTTCCTGGGGTGCAAAGAAGGGCGACCGCATCGCCCTCATCTCTGAAAACAGGTGGGAATGGGCTGTGGCGGACTTTGCCATTCTGGCGATTAATGCGGTCAACGTTCCCATCTACCCTACGTTGACCGGAGACCAGATCGCCGTCCTGCTGGCCGATGCTGGCTGCCGCATCGCCGTCGTCTCCACCCGCCAGCAATATGACAAGCTCAACGCTGTCCGTTCCCGGACATTGCTCGACCGCATCCTGATGATGGATGCCAAAGCTCCGGAGGGCGCGATCGGCTTTTCCAGGATTCTTGCCGGAGCCGACGATGCGGGGTCTTTTCGCGACCCAGTCTTTGATGCGCTTGTCCGCTCCGCTGAGCCTGACGATCTCGCCACCCTCATCTACACTTCGGGTACCACGGGCGAGCCCAAGGGTGTGATGCTCACGCACGCCAACATCGCGGTCAACCAAAATATCGCAGCGCGAGAATTCAGCTTCGACGAAACCGATGCCTGTATCTCGTTCCTTCCCCTGTCGCACATCACGGCTCGCGCACTCGATTACGTAATGTACAACCACAATGCGCAAGTCGCCTACTGTTCTCAGTTCGACAGGCTCCCGCAGGCGATGAAGGAAGTTCGCCCCACGGTCTTCGTTGGGGTTCCCCGCGTTTATGAGAAGATCCGCCAGGCGGTTGAACAAAAATCCGGCGCCTCGCCGATCAAGAAACGGATGCTCGCATGGGCTTTGAAAGTAGGTGTGCACCATTCCGACAGGGTCTATGGCGGCGAGCAACCCTCTTCGTTTCTTTGGAAAATTGCCAACAAACTTGTCTACAGCAAAGTGCGCGAAGCCTTCGGTGGCCGTGTGCGCATCTGGGTCTCGGGCGGAGCACCGCTCGGCATCGACACTGCGATGTGGTTCGCCTCCGCCGGCATCGCCGCGTGGGAGGGTTACGGCCTCACGGAAACGTCTCCGGTCATCGCGCTGAATAATCCGGCAGTTCACCGGATGGGCTCCGTCGGCAAGCCGATCGAGAACGTCGAACTCAAATTCGCAGACGATGGCGAAGCTACTCGTGCGCGGTCCATCCATCTTCATCGGTTACTGGCAAAGGCCCGGTGCCAACAAAGAGTGTTTCGATAGCGAAGGCTATTTCAGAACTGGCGACATTGGCCGTCTCGACGATGATGGATTTCTCTACATCACCGATCGCAAGAAGGAACTGCTCAAGACCTCCGGTGGCAAGCTCGTTGCTCCGCAGCCTATCGAAAACAAGCTCAAGAGCTCTGTGATGGTGGCGCAGTGTGCGGTGGTCGGGGACAAGCACAAGTTCATTGCCGCGCTGATCTCGCCCAATTTTGCCGCGCTCGAAGCGTGGGCCAAACATGCCGGCCTGGAAGGTGTCGATCGCCCGGCCCTGGTCTCTGACAACCGCGTTGTTGCGCTTTACGGTGAAGTCGTCCGCGAAGCCAACGCCGGATTGGCCAATTTCGAAACCATTAAGCGCTTTCGCCTGGTGGCTGAGGAGTGGTCGCAGGATTCCGGTGAGCTGACTCCTTCGATGAAGCTTAAGCGGCGAGTTATTTCGGCAAAATATGCGTCGGTAATCGACGAACTTTACGCGGACGAAGCAACCGCACGCGCCGAATAGGGGAGTCGATTCGCCCGATCTCCTTGCGGAAGCTTTTCCCCTTAGTCCACATTATTTGCAGGCCACGAAAGAAAGGTGCGCCCCAAGCTCCCACGGCCAGAATTCCGCCAAACAGAATCACCGCATCGATGCTGATGCGCCCTTCGCGGGACCAGTAGTCGTTCGGGTCCAGATTCAGCCACAGGGAAAACTCGTCCAGTGTCAGCGCCGCGCCAACTCCGTAGCTCACGCTCATCAGCCTGCTGAAAAAAATCGAGAGGGGCGAGTGGCTCCGTCCCAGGTCCAGAAGCCATCCGTAACCCACCAGGAGCAGGATCATGATGCCCCACACCAGGTGATGGATGTGATGGCCACGAACTACGACCCAGTTGAACGGCCCATGGTTGTGAATGATCAGTCCGACCAGAAGCCGGACGCCCGCAAACGTGATCAGGAATGATGTGGAAGCAATAAACATGCGCCGGCGCGGCCGATCAGGAATTGTCGATCGCACCAGGAAGCCAAGTCGCGTGAGTTGCAGGAGCACCAGCAGCACGACGACCACCAGGCTCGCAAACGCGAGCAGGATCAAGGCTCCGGTTCCTGGGATTTGCATACCCTCCTATTCAACCATCCCCAGGCGGCTTTGCTATCAGGGAATGTGACATGGTCCTTGCGAGGTCCGGAATCACCAGTTGCGTGAGCTTTGTCACGATTGCCCTTTACAAGCGCGGCTTATACTGTCTAAGGCGTCGAGAGCGTCGATTTCCACTTCGCGCCCGACCAGCAGTTCAGGTTTTTCCGGCGCGGCCTGCGTGATGCGTGGCTGTCCGAATTCGATCAGGAGAAATTTACGATGCGAGTTGCACTATTGACGGGCGGCGGCGATTGTCCCGGCTTGAATGCTGTTATCTACGCGGCGGTGCGCAAGGGAATTCAGACCTACGGCGACGAATTCATCGGCTTCCTCAACGGCTGGCGCGGCGTGCTCGACAATAACTTTATCCCGCTCACCCTCGAAAACACCGACGGCATTCAGCTCAGGGGCGGCACAATTCTGCATTCGTCGCGCACCAACGTCAAGAAGATTCCCGGCGGCATCGAGAAGGTGCAAGAGGTTCTCAAGATCAACAAGATCGATGCCCTCATCGCACTGGGCGGTGACGACACGCAGTCAGTCACGCTCTTCCTCAGCGAAAATGGCATCAACGCGGTTGGCGTTCCGAAGACCATCGACAACGATATCAGCGGCACAGACCAGACATTCGGCTTCGACACTGCGGTGATGATCGCTACCGAGGCCATCGATCGGATTCACACCACGGCCGATTCGCACAACCGGGTCATCGTGGTTGAAGTGATGGGCCGCGACGCCGGCTGGATCGCCTATGCCTCCGGCACGGCAGCGGGCGCCCATGTCGTTCTCGTTCCCGAGAAAGAGATCGACATTGACCACGTCTGTGCGTTGCTCAAGTACAACTACGATCACGGCAAGCACTACGGCGTTGTCGTTGTCGCGGAGGGCTGCCATCTGCCGGAAGTCGGCCAAGTGACCGGCTCCAAGGAAGTGGATTCGTTCGGACACGCTCGCCTCTCCGGTATCGGTGAAGCCCTTGCCAGTCTCATTGAGAAGAAGACCGGCTTCGAAACGCGCTCTGTCAATCTAGGCCACACTCAGCGTGGCGGAGTGCCCACCGCCTACGACCGCGTTCTTGGCCAGCGCTACGGTCTCCACGCCATCGACATGGTGCACGAGAAGAAGTGGGGCCGCATTGCGGTCCTCCGCGGCCTCGATGTCACCGACATCACGATCAAGGAAGCGATTGCAACCAACCGCCGTCTTGACCAGCGCTTCTTTGACGTTATTCGCGACCTTGAAGCAAAAGTATAGATAGTTATCCTAACCGGCTGTCTTATAGACGGTTAATCCACTTGGCCGAGGTGTCCTTTCTTTGATGCAGTATCATCGCGTCACAGGCAGGGCGCCTCATCTGTTATCCGGGCAGATCCGGCTGATTCGCGAACTCCACTTCATTTCCCGATGAACTATCGCCTTTTCGAATACGACGACTTCGACGATCTCTATGCTATCGAGGAGGTCTGCTTTCAGTCGCCGGAACGCTTTACGCGCCGCTACATGCGGCAGCTCATCGCGTCGCAGGAGTCCGCGACCTGGATCGCTGAAGAAAATGGTCACATGGCCGGCTTTGCAATCGTCGAGTTTGTGCGGCAGGTTTCTCCCACCGTTGCGTACATTTCCACTATCGAGGTACTGCCTGATCAGCGCGGCCGGGGAATCGGCGCCGAACTGCTCCGTCGGCTGGAAGGCTCCGCCAACGCGGAACGGGCTACCGGTATCTGGCTTCACGTGGACGTGGAAAATGCATCGGCCATTCGCCTCTACGAGCGCCTGGGCTATCACAAGAACAGCCGCGCCAACCACTACTATGCGCGGAACCGGCCTGCGGCTATCTATGTGAAGCAATTGGTTTGAGTGTGATTGGGTCGTTACTTGCGCACTCCTCCGTCCCGCAATTCGCCGCGCGGCACTTCGAATCCAACTAGAATAGAAGCAGCACTCATGTCCATCAGCAATCCCAACCTGCCCAAGCTGGTCGTGTCTCTGCGCCAGTACAACGCGCACATGTTTCTGCACGATCTTCTCGCGGGCATCACCGTGGGCCTGGTCGCGTTGCCGCTTGCGATGGCCTTCGGCATCGCCTCCGGCGTCACCCCGCAGGCTGGCCTCTATACCGCTGTGGTCGCCGGTTTTCTCATCTCCGCTCTCGGCGGTTCGCGCACCCAGATCGGCGGCCCCACCGGCGCCTTCGTTGTGATCGTTGCCGGCATCGTCGCGCGTTTCGGTATGAGCGGCCTCGCGATGGTGACCCTGATGGCGGGCGTCATCCTGCTTGCCATGGGGCTCACTGGCCTTGGTTCGGCGGTGCGGTTTATCCCGCGTCCTGTTGTCATCGGATTTACCAATGGCATTGCCATTCTGATCGCTTCTACGCAGATCAAGGACTTCTTCGGCCTCCGCGTCGGCGCAGTGCCCAGCGAATTCCTGCCCCGTTTGAAGCTGCTCATCAGGCCACATGGCGAGCCTCAACTGGCAGGCGCTTGCCATTGGTGCCGCAACGCTGGCGATCATGCTGATTCTGCCGCGCATTCACCAAGCGCGTTCCGGCGTCGATCGTCGCGCTTCTTGCCTGCACCGTCGGCGTGCGCGCTTTTTCATCTGCCGGTCGAGACCATTGGCACGCGCTTTGGCGGAATCCCCCGCGGATTTCCGCCTTTCGCCATTCCGGATTTTCATGCGGAACACATCCTGCCGCTGATTCCGTCGGCGTTTACGGTGGCGCTGCTGGCCGCGCTTGAGAGCATGCTCTCCGCGGTTGTCGCCGACGGCATGACCGGCGACCGTCACAATCCCAATGTCGAACTTGTCGCGCAGGGAATTGCCAACATCACTTCGCCGCTCTTCGGCGGTATTCCTGCTACGGGAGCGATCGCCCGCACGGCAACCAACATCCGTTCCGGCGCGCGCTCTCCGGTCTCCGGCATCGTGCATGCACTTACGCTGCTGGGCATTCTTCTCGTCGCTGCTCCGCTGGCGAGCTACATCCCGCTTGCAACGCTTGCTGCGGTGCTCTTCGTCGTTGCCTACAACATGGGCGAGTGGCGCGAGATCGGCGGCATTCTCCAGCTCGGTTTCACGGCTATCGCGGTTTGGATCGTCACCTTTGCTCTGACCGTTTTTGCAGACCTCACCGTTGCTGTCAGCGTGGGGATGGCATTGGCCGCGCTGGTTTACATCTACCGCATCGCCGAAACCACCACCGTCAGCGCCGTCACGGACGACTACATCCGCGATGGCTTGCCGCACACGCTGCAGGGACGCATTATTCCGCCCTACGTCACGCTCCTGCGCATCCATGGCCCGTTCCTGTTCGGCACCACCGAAAAGCTGGTGGAGTCCGCCGCCAACATCGAGGCTTTTGAGCCGGTTGTCATTCTGCGGCTGCGCAACATGACAGCCATCGACTCGAGCGGGATTCATGCAATCGAGACCTTTGCCAAGCGACTCACTGAGTCTGGCCGGAGCCTGGTGCTCTGCGGAGCCATGGAGCAGCCTTCAAAGCTGCTGCAGCAGCCGCGTTTCCTGGATCATGTGGGCCGCGAAAACATCATGCCCAACATTCAGGCCGCTCTTGACCGCGCCAGGGAAATCTACGAAAGCCGAGCCGTCCTCGCAAGCTGAACGCCTGCGCCTCGCCGATTGGTTAAACTGATCCCGAGGAGAGAGCGATGAGTGACGGCCGCGAAGAGCGCGAAGAACGCGAGAAGCGCCGCGAGCAGGAAGAGCGCGAAAACCGCGAAGACCGCCTCGACCCTTATTTGCCCGACCAATGGAAGCCTGAGCGCCGCGAATCCTAATGTGGCTTGATGGGGAGAGGAAGAGCTGCAGGGGATTCCCATAGTTATATTACCGCTTCAAATTTATCCCATAAATAATTGCATCCAGGGCAGTTGTGGCCATCATGCTGTTCGGATGCGTATCCGCATAGGCCGCAGACAAAAAATGCGTGCTTCTCGTATTCCCAGCCGGGGGCGCCTCCGCCTGCACACGCGCCATGACATCGTCGTATAGGCGCACATGCGACTTATCCGCCTCAAGGGCCCAGTGAAAGCTGCGGATCGCCGTTGAGTCAAACAACGGGACCGCCGCGGTGAGAAAAGCGGGGTAGAGGTAGTCCACTTCGAACTTCTGGTCTACGAGCGCGGTCCTCAAATTATCGAGGGTTCCTTCAATGCGCAGTTTGGGCGCATCGATCGACCGGTGAGCCACCCATGTGCCGCAGCACGCGCGCGTGATTGCCTGCATGGATTTGCTCAGCCAGCGCGGTGGCGCGAAACAGGCTTGCGAGCCCCAGATAGCCTTCTTCGTCCGCACGTATTGCGAATGCCTTATAGGCTGAGCTTGTCTTGGTTTCTTCTTCGAAAGCTGTCTCAAGGTTGCGGATCACCGTAAGATCTTCGACGCCGACGACGTAAGCGATCATGCGATCCGTTGCCATAGGCTGCGATATCCTCACGTATTTGGATGCAGGGAAGCGGGCGCAGGTGATGCAAATCACATTGAATTAATCACTGGAGGGCGGAGGTAGGACGAGCACCATTCCCCTACGGAATTCGGAAGGGGGGCGTGCAGCTAATAACCTTTGCACCGAAGGCGCGGTTCGTGCGGACTATTATCTGGCCGAAAGCAATGAACAGGCCAGCCGCTGATGAGCCTTAGCTGATCCGCTCGAAACGGTCCCAGACAAAGTTGCAGGCTGGGCAGTTATCTGCCTCCTGTGTCTTTGCGGTGTAGCCGCAAAGTGTGCACACATGGAATTCGAGCTGATCGCTTGTCCATCCCGGGCCGGCTTCCATCGAGTTCAGAGCATCCTCGTAGAGTCGCGCATGCGTTTTCTCCGACTCCATTGCCCACACAAACGATCGCATTGCGCTGGTATCGAGCTGGGATGTCGCATGCACCAGGAACTTCGGATAGAGAGAGTCGATCTCGTGTTGTTCACCGCCCAGCGCCACCCTGAGATTCTCCAGTGTCCCTCTCACGCGGAACGGAAGAATATTGGCTACAGCTTCGCCGCCCATTTGGCGAATGACGCGGGCATGGTTGCCGGCATGGATCTGTTCGGCGCGGGCAGCTGCTCGAAAGAGACTCGCGGCGCCGTTCATCCCCTCCGCCTCGGCCCGTGCGGCGTATGCCTTGTAGCGGGCGTGGGCGTTCAGTTCGCCCTCATAGGCCGCGAGTAAATTGCTGACCGCGCTTTCGTTCTCAGCAGCAACCATAGTTCTCACCATCTTTCTTAACTGAACTATGGTGCAAGTCTAGGGTGACACTTCTGTTCCCACTGTGATTGAGATCACAGGCTTGGTAATGAAAACGGCTGATTTGCGCAATGAATCGGCGGGTTAGGTGCTGTCACCAAAGCCCGCAGCGTCAGGCCCTGGCTCGGGTGTAGCGAACGCCATTCACCGCCGAGGAGGCCACTACACCCTCTTCCACCACCGCATCGAGGAAGGGAATGAGTCGAGCGATCTGCTCCTCAGTATCCACGATGCTCACCTGGATGGGAGCATCCTTTGAAAAGCTCCAGTGCCCAGACCGTCTTATGCGACTGCCTGGACCATAGCCCTCGATCCCGCGAAACACGATGGCGTCGGCAATGTTCAGCTCCTGGCATTTGGAGAGAATGGCTTCGAAGAGCGGCTTGCCCTGCCACTTGTCGTCCTCGCCAAAGTGGATGCGCAGCATGCGGCCTGCAAACTCTTGCTTCATATCTGCCTTTTACGAGATTGCTCTGGCGGTTTGGCCGGTTTCCTCACCGGCGCGATAAGCGTATTTGATGATGTCCACGTCGGAAAACACTACCAGGCCCTCTTCGACCATCTGGTCGACGAGGGGTAGGAGCGCCTTCAGTTTTTCCGCAGTGTCAATGGCTGACAGCATCACAGAACCGTGATGAGAACTGAGGAGAGGCTTGTCCTTGTGTATTCGGCGATGCGCGCCATATCCCAGGATCCCGCGATACACGGTCACGCCGGCGATATCGTTGGCACGCATCGCCTCGGTTAGAGCTTCGTAAAGCGGCCTGTTCTTCCAGCGGTCTTCTTCGCTAACGAAGATACGCATCATCTGGGCGCGGCCTTTGATCTTGAGATGTTCTGGCGGTACCGGCTTCTTTGTCTTCGTGAGCTGTGCTGGCTTGGCGACCATTGTCTCCTGGACTTCGATGAGTCCGGAGCCTGCCAGTTCTTCCAGTTTTCCCAGAAGTGAATCCACTTTCTCGTGCGTGTCTATGAATTCGATCTTGAGGGGCAGGCGATCTGCGATTCCACCGTGGAGGAGGAGTGCATGTGGTGATCCGCACCAAATCCGGCAATGCCCTTGGTTACGGTGGCGCCGGCAACTCCACGGTAAAAAAGAAAATCAAGGATGCTGGAGTAGACCGGGACGCCATGATGGGTCGCGCCTTCGCTCAGATAGATCGTGACCTTGACGGCTTTTCCCGGGCTGAGCATAAGCTCCTCCAAGGCAACTGAGTATTTACGCCATTTTGAGATTTCCGTGTATTGATGATCTCAACAATCCCGGATACGCGAATCACCTTCTTTCCGGTCATTTCCACCCTGTAAGAGAACAGTGAGGCCTCCGGTCCGAATAGCACTTCCCAGCTCGCATCATCGCAAGACGCGGCCTTTGGAATGCTGATTGCCGACACCTTCAAATCCCCAAGAGGTTCAGGAAATTGCCCTTGAACTGCACGCAGGATTCTGGGTAGCAAAATCGGCCAGCCTGCCGCGATTTTGCGCGTAGAGTTTGTGCTGGTTTGAGAAGTCATTGTCTACTGCGCCGTCCACGAAAACCTTGATCTGACGGTTATCCGGTGCGAAATAAGCCTGCCCCTCCCAATAATCTCCGAGAGTCGCGGAAATGAAGAGCATCGATCCGAAAACGGGATCACTCTTGCGTGCGGGCTTGGCGGGTCGAACACGAGCATTCTCTCTAAAAGACGTTATCAATGCGAATTAAGAAAGGCGCCAGGTTAGACATCTCTCCCAACACCGATCCACCCCAGACGGCCGCAACCCCGCGCGAAACTCCCCACCGCGTAAAGCGCCGCAATGCCGAATGCACCCGAGCGCATTGTCGAAAGGGTTTCCCATTCATAGGTTGAGAACGTGCTGTAGGCGCCGATGAATCCGACGGGAATCAGGAAGCGCCACGCGGGGCTCAGTTCCGCGCGCCTGCCCAGGTAGGTCATCGAAAAGCCGATGATCAGGCACGCTGAAATGTTTACGATCAGAGTGCCGTATGGAAAGCGTATTCCCAGGCGCCCCGCAATCGAGGACCCGACCCAGTAGCGCGCGATCGAGCCGAGCGCGCCGCCGACGGCAATGAATAGATATTTCTGCAATCCGTCCCCCTCAAAGTGACGCATCGATGGATGAATTCCATTCGGGGCAGCGCCTTCGGCATGAGTGGGCTACCACTCCGCAGTTCGACCTGCTTCGTGCGTCTCTCGTTCCAAGTTGCAGGGATCTTGCCGGACGTAACTTCCCGACAGGACCGCCTGTCAGGAGTCATCATCTGTCCGACCGTATGGGAGGGGACAGCGGTTAACAGGGAAGCGTCACCCACTTCGCTGCGCGGTGAACTCCATCACCGCTACCACTACATCTATTACACTGGCCGCTGCAATTTGCTGTCAAGTAACTTGCGAGCTACCATTCTTCGATCTAGAACCAGCGCTTCATTTTGAAGTAAACCAGGACGGAAATTGTGGATATCGCCATCAGAGCGACAGCGAAATCGGTGCCGTAAGGACTATTGGTCCAAGGCAGCGCAGGTTCATGCCGAAGAACCCGGTGATAATCACGAGCGGAAGAGCGACTGTTCCCCAGATCGTGAGCACCTTCATGACTTCATTAGTGCGATTGGCAACGGCCGAGAGATATATGTCGAGCGCGCCCGAAAGCAGGTCCCGGTAGGTCTCGATCATGTCAACTGTGCGCATGATGTGGTCGTAGATGTCGCGGAAGTATGGGTCGAGGTCATCGCCCAGCAGACCCTTCTCGCGACGAACCAGGCTGTTGACAACTTCCCGCATGCCGCCGGCCACACGGCGAAAATCCACCAGTTTGCGTTTGAGTGAAAAGATCTGGCCAGCGTCTGGGATCAGGCCGGTCCAGGACCACATCTTCTATGTCGGATATCTCATCGGCGAGCTTGTCGAGTACAGGCTGATAGCCGTCGACGATTTTGTCGACGATCATGTAGAAGACGCGGTCGAGGCGGTCCACGTGCTCCTGCTCGACGCGTACACGCACGCTTTCAAATATCACAGCGTCGCTGCTGCGTACCGAGATGAGAAAATCGGGACCGAGGAAGAGATCAATGTCATCGAATTCGAGTTCAGCATGGTCGTGCATGTGCTTCAGCACGGCGAAAATGTAGTGATCGTGTTCTTCTGTCTTGGGCCTTTGCGGCCGATGGCGACAGTCCTCGATCTGCAGTTCGTGAAGTCCGAAGCGTCGGGCCAGTTCGTCGAGGTCCGGCGATGCAGGATCAGGAACGTCAAACCACGCCAGATGCGGCAGGGCAGGATTCATGCAGCAATTCTAGAGTTTCAGAGGGACACTTGGGAACGTTCGCTTCGAGTCTGATATGGTCTCCGCAGGAGAATTTCCCGCGAATGGAAGGGGCTCGACGGCTATTGATTTACGTGGTCCTGGTCACTGCAGCGATGTGTATCGGCCTATTCGCTTTGATCTTCTTTTCCCAGCGATCGCTGATTTATTTCCCACAGCTCCGGTCAAACGGCGATGCTGCGATCACGACGCTGAAGTCGGAAGGCGGCCGGTACTGGTGTCGACGCGCCCGGCGGACGGTCCCGATGCCGTCGTCTACTTCGGCGGGAACGCGGAAGACGTGTCGCTCGACCTACCCGACCTCTCCAGCGCATTCCCCAATGCCGCTATCTATCTGCTTCACTATCCCGGCTATGGCGGCAGTGGAGGGCATCCGACCGAGAAAAGCATCGTTGCAGCCGCCTTTATTCTCTTCGACGCGGTCTATCCGCGGCATGCGAAAGTGACTCTCATCGGTCGCAGCCTCGGCACCGGCGTCGCAATACAGGTCGCAAGCCAACGCCCAGTTACGCGACTCGTTTTGGTCACCCCTTACGATAGTTTGGTCGATGTAGCGCAAGAACATTATCCGTTCCTGCCAAATCGCTTGATGATGCTCGATAAGTATGACTCGTGGAAATATGCGCCTCAGGTTACCGCTCCTGTCAAAATCATCGTGGCAGGAGATGATGAAGTCATTCCACGGGCAAGCACCGAGCGGCTGCGCACACGGTTCAAGAAGGGCATTACTTCTTACGTAGTTGTCCCAGGCGTGGGGCACAACACGATTTCAAATAGCCGGGATTACCTGCGGCTTCTCAGTGAGCAATAGCAGGGCAGGCGAAGAACGCTAGTTGTGCTTGCCCTTCCACTCCGCGTACGGACCCTGGAAGTCCTCGATTCCGTCCGTCTTGAAGTTCCACAGCCGCGTCGCCACTTCGTCGATCAGATCGTGATCATGCGTCACCAGCAGCACCGTGCCTTCATAGCGCTGCAGCGCGATATTCAGCGCGTTGATCGATTCCAGATCCAGATGGTTCGTCGGCTCGTCGAAGATCAGGATGTTCGGCTTGGTCAGAATCAGTTTGCAGAACACCAGCCGCGCCTGCTCGCCGCCCGAAAGCGCCTTGGTCGGCTTCTCGCCTTCTTCACCGGAGAACAGCATCTGCCCCAGAATCCCGCGAATCTCTTCGACGTGCGCCGCCGGGTTCCAGCGATGCAGCCACTCCGCCACCGTCAGCCCGTGCTCGATCGTCGCGCCAACGTCCTGCGGAAAATAGCCGATCTGCGCCTCGTGCCCCCAGAAGACCGCGCCTGAATCAAGCGTGAAGTCCTTGTCCGCCAAGCCCGGGATAATTCGCCAGCAGGCTCTTCAGCAGCGTCGTCTTTCCCGCGCCGTTGCGGCCCATCAGGCAGATCTTTTCGCCGCGCAGCACGTTCGCGGTAAAACCGTCGATCACCTTCTAGCTCGCCGTAGAGCTTGGTCAGGTGCTTGAACTCCAGCACGTGCTTGCCGCTGGGCCGCACCTGGTCAAAGCGAATGTAAGGGCGCTGAATATTCGACCGCGCCAGTTCGTTGGTCTGCAGCCGCTCCACTTCCTTGCGCCGGCTCGTCACCTGCGACGACCGCGTGCCCGCCGCAAACCGCGCGATAAATTCGTTCAGCTGCGCAATCTTCTTTTCGCGCTGCGCGTTCTGCGACTCCAGCGTGGACCGAATCTGCGTCTTCGCCATCACCATGTCGTCGTAGCCGCCCGTGTAGATGATGATCGTCTGGTAATCGATATCGGCCGTGTGCGTGGTCACGCTGTTCAAAAAATGCCGGTCGTGCGAAATCGCGATCAGCGTTCCTCGTAGTTCATGCAGAAAATCCTGCAGCCAGTGGATCGAATCCAGATCGAGATAGTTCGTCGGCTCGTCCAGCAGCAGCGCTTCCGGCTTGCCAAACAGCGCCTGCGCCAGCAGCACGCGCACCTTCTGGCCGCCCTGCAGCTCGCCCATCTTGCGCTCGTGCAGATCTTCGGGAATATCCAGGCCATCCAGCAGCACGGCCGCATCGGCCTCGGCGGTGTAGCCGTCCTCGTCGCCGATCACGCCTTCCAGCTCGCCCAGCCGCATGCCGTCCGCGTCGCTCATCTCGGCCTTCTCGTAGATGCGGTCGCGCTCTTCCAGCGCCGCCCACAGCGGCTTGTTGCCCATGATCACCGTATCGATCACGCGATAGGCATCGAACGCGAACTGATCCTGGCGCAGCACGCCAAACTTGCGCGGCCGCACCACCGTGCCCTTTTGCGCATCCAGTTCGCCGGTCAGAATCTTCATGAAGGTGGATTTGCCCGACCCGTTCGGCCCCGTCAATCCATAGCGGCGCCCCGGCGTAAAAGTCACCGGCTCACTTCCTCGAACAGAACCTTCGAGCCATAGCGCATCGTTACATTGCTGACACTCAGCATCTCTTTCGTATTCCTGATGAGCGAACCGCCGCATGTGTCGGCGCCGCTGCCCGATGCAATTCAAATTGGCAGCGTTTCGGGGACTCGCGACTGCAATTGAATCCCGCTTTAAACTGCCGCTCTTCCAGTTTCTCATACGGCGTCGGCGGCTCCTCACGCGAGCCAAACTCCTCGAACTGCTTCCTTGATTTATGCCGCGATCGCCGAAAGGCCCTTTTCGTTCGCAATGCAATGCAACCCAAATGCGTAAGCCGCGGCAGTCCACCGTTAAGAAGTCCGAGCAAGACGTTTGTTCATCGTCATAAACGCATTTAGCTTCTTATCCACATAACTGCTTCCAATGACTCAGATGTGCGGATTGTTAGCAACTTCACTGGGTGTCCGTCAGGCCATCAGAACGCAACATACCGAGTTGTCTAAATCCCGCCTGTTTTGGCCCTGATCGCGAAACTGCGGCGCATCGCGTCTGCAGTGGGCAGCCTTCACCCCTCAACGTACAGGTCTCGCCCCGGCATATCCGGCGCGGGCGGCGGCATATTCCGCGCCGCAGTTCGGCATTTTATTTTTTATGACCGTTCACACTTTCCCGAAAGTTCCTGAACAGGTCGAGGGGATAGGTTCATTTTCTGATCGAAGACTCGCCGCGGCGTGCGTCCCGCCGGCGGGTCGACGTGCGGCTCTGCGCCGCGCGTGCGGGATTGCATTTGTTCGCCTCTTGACCGCTTCATCTAAGAAAGCGGCCCTTACGAACCCCAGCAATTTTTTGGGAGGATTTCATGAGGCTTGCCAAATCGATGTTTGGTTTGGTCCTGCTGCACTCCTGTGCTTAACCGCCGCAACCGCACAGGAAAATGCCGAGCTCACAGGGCACCGTCGCCGATCCCACCGGCGCCGTCATTCCCAACGCCACCATCACCCTCACCAACAACAGCACCGGCGTAACCCAGACCACCACCAGCAATGGCGCCGGACTCTATACCTTCTCCAACCTGCAACACGGCACCTACAGCATGAAGGTCGAGGCGCAGGGATTCAACAGCTTTAAAGGCTCCAACATCGTGTTGAACGTTGCCCAGACCGTGCAGGAAAATGCGACCTTGCAGGTCGGCGCAGGATCGCAGACCGTCACCGTAGAGGCCGACACGCTCCACCTGCAAACTGAAACCAATGAGGTCAGCAACCTCATTACCGGTCAGCAGATGACGCAGCTCGCCACCAATGGCCGCAACATGGTGTCGCTCACTACGCTCGGCACGGGCGTCTCCAATAATCTGCCGTCGTTCAACGGCGTCACCGCGCAGGGCAGCGGCTTCGGCCTCAGCTTCAATGGCATGCGCCCTGACCATAATGATTGGCTCATCGACGGCGGCGAAGCCTACGATCGCGGCAGCGGCGGCAAGTTTGACCTCATGCCGTCCATGGACGCGCTCGCTGAATTTCAGACGCTCAGCAGCAACTACAGCCCCGACTACGGCATCAGCTCCGGCGGCACCGTCACCATGGTCATCAAGTCGGGCAGCAAGCAGTTCCATGGCGGCGTGTGGGAGTTCAATCGCAACGACGCATTCGATGCCGCTTACTACTTCGCCAAGCGCAAAGACTCCGACTCCCGAGCTTCGCCTCAATATCTTCGGCGGAGACATTGGCGGTCCGGTCTTCATCCCCGGCATCTATCCCAAGAGCCGAAGCAAGACATTCTTCTTCGTGAGCGAAGAGTGGCGGCGTTTTGTCAGTGGCGTCAATCCAACTCCTACAAACACGGCGCCCGCTGCCGACTTTCCCGACGCAGGCGCGCCTCTTGCCTACACCCGTGGAACGAACTCTCGGCATCCAGCCTGCCTTCCGGCGTTTGTAATGCGGGAGTTGCTCCGCCATGCGTGCCCAAAACCAATGATCCGGCCAAGCTTGCAATCTACGCGCAAGATGGTTTGACGCCGGGCGGACCGTTCCCCGGGAATGTCATCCCGGCGAACTTGCTCGATCCCAATGCGGTCCTCTTCATGGGCACCGGCAACATTCCGATGCCAAACACCGGCACGGCTTCGAATCCGCAATACATCGCGTCGCCCAAGCAGCCGACGTATGTTCGTGAAGATGTAGTGCGCATCGATCATGACATCAATTCGAAGATGCACCTGATGGGCCACTGGATCCACGACCAGATGTCGCAAACCATTATCCCCACCATGTGGAGCGGCGACAGTTACGACACGGTTGGCGATGTTTTCCAGAACCCGTCGTGGTCCTCTGTCTTCAACTCTCCCACACCATTACACCGAACCTGCTGAATGAAGTCGGACTCGATGTGAATGGGAACACCATCAATATCAGTCCTACCTCCGCCGGCGGAGCTTCCTACGTTGAACCAGCCGGGTGGAACGCCGGCAGCTTCTTCCAGGGGAACAACGCACTCAATCGTCTGCCGCAGGTTGGCTTCGGCAGCCCGCTGGGCACCACGTGGACCGAGATCTACTGGCCCTGGCGCAACGCCTTCCTCGACTACCAGCTTCGCGACGACGTTATCTGGAACAAGGGAAAGCATAGCTTCAAGTTTGGCTTCTCCTACATGCGCGTCGACAAAAACCAGCAGTTGCAGGCCGACACTCAGGGGGATTATTGCGTTCGGCACCGATTTCTCGGGTGACTCGTATTTGAATTTCCTGCTCGGATTTGCCGACAGCTACCAGCAGTTGCAAACCCTCAACACCGCGCACTGGATCAACAACACCTATTCCTTCTACGGGCTGGACAACTGGCATTGCTCCGCGGCTGACACTGAACATTGGTCTACGCTGGGACTTCTGCCCCACATCTACGAGAAAAACAACGTGGTGGCCAACTTCGTTCCGGCCGACTACAACCCATGGCCGCTGCGGTACTTGATCCGGCCAGTGGCTCTATCTGCACCTCCGTGACGGGTACGTGCCCAGCTGCCAGTCCGGGCCTGACGACTTAAAGCGGAGGCACCTTTTATCTGAACGGCATTGAACTCGCCGGCCAGAATGGATTCCCTCGCGGCATCGTGCAGAACGACTACAAGACTGTCCAGCCTCGCGTGGGCTTTGCATGGGATGTGTTCGGACCGGAAAGACCGTTCTGCGCGCGCGGCGGCGGCATGTTCTATGAGCGCATCCAGGGCAACGATATTTACGGCGCTGCTACCAACCCGCCCTTCGCCTATCACCCATCGGCGAACAGCGTCTACTTCTCCAGCCCCACCACGAGCGCGATAACCGGAGGCACCGCTGCCACGACCGACGTTCCCAGCCGGCATGCAAGAACCTTTAGCTACTACTATCCCGATCCGGCGACCGCGCAATACAGCCTGGGCATTCAGCAACAGCTCGCGCCCTCGGTTGTTTTTGTTATGCAGTATGTTGGCTCCGCAGGTTGGAACCAGTCGGATGAACGCAACATCAACACGCTGCCGCTCGGCGATATCACCGATCGTCAAGCGGTTGCTTCCGGCGCCAATGCCAACCTCTCCGGCAGTTTCTGGGCTACTCCAACATCACGCAGATCGAAAGCGCCACCAATCAGAATTACAATTCGCTGCAAACCAGTCTGCGCTGGCAGAACCGCCACAACCTGACCATGCAGTTCTCGTACACCTGGTCGCACGAAATTGATATTCAGAGCGGCGACCTAGGTTCCACCAACATCTCGGGATCAGGGCGGTTCGTTTCTGACCCCTTCAACCTGAAATATGATCGCGGCTCCGGCGTGCTGGACCGCCGCCACATCTTCAACGCGAACTACGATTACCGGTTGCCGTTCTGGCTGCACGGCGGAAACTTGCTCGAGCATGGTGTTCTCGGCGGATGGGAACTCTCCGGCGTGACCACGGCTCAGAATCAGGTCGCCCATCAACGTGACCTACTCGCACCGATACCCTCGGACTCGGAGGGGGACACCGTGAACCGGCCCGACGTCAGTAGCAACCCACGCAGCGGAGCCAAAGACCGTTTCAGCAGTGGTTCAACACCGGCGCCTTTAGCTGCTCCCGCCGCACCATGGAACGGCGGCATGAACCAGGGCTTCGGAACCGCAGCGCAAAGACAGCGTCGTTGGTCCCGGCCTCTTCAACTGGAATCTCGCCATGTTCAAGAGCATTCCCTTCGCCGGCAAGGAAAATCCGCACCTCGAACTTCGCGTCGAGACCTTCAACACCTTCAATCACACCCAATTCAATGGGGTCGACACCGGCTTTACCGATGGCAACTTCGGTCAGGTCACCAGTACCTACGATCCCCGCGAACTTCAGTTCGGCGGCAAGATCGTGTTTTAACCTCTGCTAGACAAATACGAAAGAGGGCGCGACGGTCAAAAGCCATCGCGCCCTTTTCACTTTTCACTCCCGGTCAACTGCTGTGCCGTCCCGGAACGCCGCAAGCCTGGGGCCCCGCAGACGAAGTCGGTGGGGGCAATCGGCGCGAAGGTTCTGCTTTTGTATTTTTACCCAGCCACGATTTTGAATTGCGGCGTCAATTCACGGGATCCCGACAATCTTGTGTGTCTGCAAGCTCAGCCGCCACTGTGGATGCGCCATGCAGTACCGCACCGCCAGATCGGTATTCGCACCGGTCCGGCCCATCCATCGGCTGCAGAAAGAAATGGCGGAACTCCAGCCCTTCAAACTCCGGCGGCATCGCGCCCACCTGCGGAAACACCAGCTTCAATTCTTCTCCGGACGTCTGCACGCAGCGCGCGCGCCCGCCTTCGGACTCACGCACAGCCAGTCAATGCCGGCCGGCGCCGCAACCGTTCCATTTGTTTCGACCGCAATTTCAAAGCCGCGTTCGTGCAGCGCCTCGATCAGCACGGCGATCCAGTTGCAGCAGCGGCTCGCCGCCCGTACACACCACAAAACGCCGTCCTCGGCCTCGTCATGCTCAGGCCAGGCCGCTCCATCGCATCCGCCAGCTCTGCCGCCGTCGCAAACCTCCCGCCGCCCACGCCCATCCACGTCCGACAAATTCCGTGTCGCAGAATCGGCAGATCGCTTCGACGCCCGATCCGCTCTCGCGTCCCGACCACAAATTGCATCCCGCGAACCGGCAGAACACCGCCGCGCGTCCCGCCTGTCCGCCCTCGCCCTGCAGCGTATAGAAAATCTCTTTGACCGCGTAGCTCATCGCGCTCGCTTGCCCACTTCCGGCGGATAGTTCAGAGGGATCCTCGATCCCGTTCTCGCGAATACCCTTTCGCCGCAGCAAGCACGAGTCGCATCGTCCGCACGGCTCGTCCATCCGCCGCGGGATCGTAGCAACTGCTGGTCAGCCCGTACTCCACGCCCAGCTCTATCCCGGCACGAATGATCTCCGCCTTCGTCAGCGCATCAGCGGCGTATGAATCCTCAGCCTCTGCCGCCCCTCCACACCGGCCTTGGTCGCCAGGTTCGCCATCGACTCGAACGCCTCGATGATATTCCGGCCGGCAATCCGGATAGCCGCTGTAGTCCAGCGCATTCACGCCGATAAAAATGTCGCTCGCGCCCAGCACCTCCGCCCACGCCAGCGCAAATGACAGAAAAATCGTATTGCGCGCCGGCACATAGGTAATCGGAATCCCATGTGCCATCTCCTCGCAGCGTCCCGCCCCTTCGGCACTTCGATATCGTCGGTCAGCGCCGATCCGCCGAAGACGCGCAGATCGATCGTCGCCATCTGATGCTGCGCGCCCCGCCGAGCGCTGCGGCTACTCGCCGCGCCGCTTCCAACTCCCAGCTGTGCCGCTGCCCGTACGCGAACGAGAGCGCATACACCTCGAACCCCTCGCGCTTCGCGATCGCCGGCACGGTCGCCGAGTCAAGCCCGCCGCTCAAAAGCACCACGGCCGGCTTTTCCGGTTCAGAAGATCAAAATTTCCATTGATCTTAATGCGCTCCTGTTTAAGAATAACAACCAGCGGACCGCTCCGAGAGTTTCTCGCTTCCCCTCTTCACTCTCACCCCCCTCAACCGCTTGGCACGCAGACCCCATTTCCTGCATCGAAAACCTTGGGCCCCATCTTCGGAGGTCACCTTATGCGCACGCAGAGTCTTCCCCTCTCTCTGTATTTTTGACCTTGTGTCGGTTCTTCTCACACCCGCACTGCTGTCTGCGCAGGAGATGGGCGCGCTTGCCTGTCGAACCTCAGGCCGGTCTCCATTGTCTTTCCACTCAGGGCTCGCAGACCATCTTCTTCTTCATACAATGCGTCGAAGGACGAGGCAGCCACCGTTGACGCCTGTTAGTCCGCTCTATTGGCAGTTCACCGCCCAAGACGAATTTGCGGTGGAAGCTTTCACGGAATCCTTGACCAGTATCGGAAAATGGGCAATCGCGAGGCCGAAGCGGAGACGCTCTGCGCGCTCGCAAACTCCTACAACGCACTGCACCAGCAACAAAAGGCTGTCGAGGACTATCAATTGGCGCTCGCGATCTGGCGCGAACTAGGCAACAAAGATGGCGAAGCAACCACGCTGGCGCTACATTGGTGATGTCTATCGTGCATGGGGCTTCCCACCAGAGGCGATTCGGTTCTATCACGATGCGCTGAAAGTCTATCCCGCCACCCACAAAAAAGCTGAAGAGGCCGCCGTTCTGAATTATCTCGGACTCAGTTTTTTCCTGATGGGCGACAAAAAGAAATGCGTTTCATATCTCGACCAGGCGCTTGCTGCTTACCATGCCACCAAGACCGCCAGGGAGAGGCGTTTACTCTCACCAACCTCGGCTCTGCCTACGGATTTCTTCTCAACAACCCCCACAAGTCGCTCGATTACTTTCAGGAGGCGGTCACAAAACTGAGTTGCTGAACGACCGCGAGTCGGAAGCAAACGCCCTCGACATCATGGGAGAACTCTGGCTGAAACTGGCGAAGCCGGAGATGGCTGCAATCAGCTTTCAGCACGCGCTTACCCTGTTCAGCCAGACGGGTAACTCCCAAGGAGAGGCGTCAGCCCGGAAACCAGCCTGAAATCCGCCTCGGACGAAGCCGAGGAACCGTCGCTACTCAAGCGGTCATCTGAGCACTTATCCGAAGCACTGGCACTTTAGAATGATTCTTCGCGCACCTTGCCATGAAGATCTTTCTCACAGGCGCCACCGGTTTTGTCGGCCATCACGTGGCAAAGGTGTTGGCCGAGCAAGGCGCAGAACTCCGCCTCCTTTTCGCAAATCCAGCAACCTCTCGAATATCGAAGGCATCGCCGGCGATACCGTTGTTGGCGATCTCTCGAAGCCTGACTCGTACGCTCCCGCGCTTCAGGGTTGCGACGCCGTCATGCATGTTGCCGCCGATTATCGCCTCTGGATCCGCGATCCCGACACAATGTTCCGCGCCAACGTCGATGGAACACGAGATTTGTTGAAGCTGCTCGCGAGGCCTGCGTCCGCCGCGTTGTCTACACATCCAGTGTTGCCACCATGGCCTTCCGGACAGATGGCATTGTCGTCAACGAAGACACACCCGTCACCATCAGCGACATGGTCGGCCACTACAAACGATCCAAGTTTCTCGCCGAGCAGCAGGCCATCGCCGCCGCCCAGGATGGCCAGCAGGTCATCATCCTCAACCCGACCACGCCGATCGGCTCGAACGACTTCCAAGCCCACGCCCACCGGCCGGATCTTCGTCGATTTTCTCAATCGCAAATTTCCGGCTTATGTTGATACCGGTCTCAACCTCGTCGATGTTGCTGAAGTGGCGCGCACCCACGTCGCCGCGCTCAAGGTCGGCAAACCGGGCCGCCGCTATATCCTCGGCGGCGAAAATCTGACCCTCAAGCAGATCCTCGACAAGATGTCGGCGATCACCGGCATTCCTTCGCCGACCACAAAGATTCCGTTCGCCATTGCCGCGACCTACGCCTTTTTCGAAGAACTGATCACCGGCAAAATCCGCGGCAAGGAACCCCGAGCCACGCTCGAAGAGGTTCGCATGGGCCGCAAGAAGATGTTCGCGTCCTCGGCCCGAGCCCAGCAGGAACTAGGCTTTCACATCATCCCTGTGTACCCCGCCATGCGCGCCGCCATTGAGTGGTTCCGCGACAACGGCTACGCGCCATAATCGAAGCGCAGAACGCATCGGTGGTCTAGTGTCGCCGCGCGGAGATATGGCAGAATCGGGGATGATTCACCGCGAGCAAGGAGGTTGTGTGCGCAAGCTTTTGATCGTGGCAATTGTTTGCACTGTCTTGAATCTCGTGATGCTGCCTGCGCAGGAATTGAAAGTGAAGTCGGCAACTGCCAAGGCGGTTCGACCTCGAATGGACCGGCGCGAGCAGTTCGGGCGTGCTGGAGCGATCGTCTGGCCAGGTTTTTCAAAAACTCGCACCTGCAAGTTCATCCGGGATATCAGGACACGAGTATCGATGCTTTCGGTACCTATGATACCGCATCAATACGAACGGAAAGTTCTCGAACGTCGTAAAGGTTGGTCCGCCGCCTGTCGGGGTTTCGAATGCAGCCGCGGTTCCAAAGGGGAGCGATCCACCGAACTATGGACCGGCGACTGCGGTCGCGCTGGATGAAAATGGAGACCCTGCGGTCGCTTTCGAGTGGATCGATCCGAACGGAGACGGCGAGAAGTCAGACACGCGAAATTCTTTTTGCGCGATGGGATCGCGCGACGTACAAATGGGCGGCTCCGGTGCGCGTTGCGGTTACCGGCCCGCTCGAAGACCAGGGTGTGAACCCGATTGCGCTAGGATGCGATCGCGCGACCGGGACGCTCGCGGTGCTCGCGGCGGTTGGCGAAAACCTGCTCTATGCGACCTCAGCGGATCACGGCGCGACCTGGAAAACTTCGACTTCGCCCAGCAGCAATGGAACTCCGCACAGTGTCGCGATGTTGATTGAATCGGGGCAAGTGAATGCGGCGATCAATGCCGAGTCAGGTGCGACTTACCTCACAGGCCCGGTCTCCGATGTCAGCTCGTGGAAGTCGCAGGCGATCCCCGCCGGCAGCGGATGGAAGCTGCAAAACAAAACCAATGTCGGGCTTACTGCGGATTCCGCGGGCAAAGTTGGCCTGGCATTCGATGAAGATCAGGAGGAAGGCGATGGCCATCGCTATGTCTTCTGGAGGCCGGATGCTTCTTCCCCAACGGTGATTGCCGACAATGCCACCGCCGACTCACCAGATATTGCCGTGACTCACGGAGCTAACAAGTTTGCCGCAATATTTGCCGCGCTTCTCGACAGCAACGATACAGACCACACTGTCTGGTACAGCCAGTCTGAGGATGGAGGTTCCTGGTCAAAGCCGGTCAAACTTCCGATTGACGGACCTCGCTCAACAAATCCTCCACTGGGTATTGCAATCAGTTCAAAGGGGGCGATAACGGCGACGTTCGGCGCCAATAGCGGCTCGGGGCCTGCCAACTGCAATGCTCCCTCGGTTTCTCGCTCGCCCGATGGCGCCCGCTGGACCTCGTGCGGCCTGGGCAAAGCGGCGGGAGCAGACTTCAGCCCGCAACCTGCTACTCTCCACGTAATCGAGGCTCCCAACGACAAGGCGTACATTGTCTGGCAGGAGCAGGGGGAGAGCAAGTACGGTCCAGGTGTGCTTGTCTGGCATGAGCGCTGATTTGGGTATCGCAGGGGAAACCAATGAGTAAGAAGCTCCCCCTTTCAAGATCGGCGCGCCTGCTGAGCCCGGGCAGTTCAGCATCGGCTGCTTCTGCGAAGACGAATCGCGCTGCTGCCGCTCTCGCCTTTACAAAATCATCCAGCACGGCGCGGCGGAGGCATGACCCGAGTTGCCATCATCGCCGCCATGCCCGGCGAACTCAAACCCCTGGTACGCGAGTGGCCCCACTCGACCCGCGGCACGGTTCACTTCTGGGCGCAGCGTACCGAGGAAGAGGAGTGGATTGCCGCCTGTGCCGGGGCGGGTCTCGATGCTGCCACTCGCGCCTTTGCCGGCATTGAAGATGGGGGCCCGATCGACCTCGTAATCTCCGTTGGCTGGGCTGGAGCCCTCACGCCCGATCTCGCCGGCGGCAGCGCCCACAACTGCGCGGGCGTCATTGATGCTCGCACCGGCGAGCGCTTTCAGTGCGATGCCGGATCGGGGCCTCTCTGGCTGGCAACCAGCCCCCGCGTCGCTGACGAACCCGAAAAGCGCCGCCTCGCCACGGCATACAACGCATCCCTTGTGGACATGGAAGCAGCGGTGATCGCCCGCCTTGCCGCCATGCGCGGAATCCCCTTCTATGCGATCAAAGGCGTCAGCGACCCCCTCGATGCTAAACTCCCCGATTTCAATCGGTTTATCGATGCCAACGGTCAGTTTCAGACCCCGAACTTCGTTCTTTTTGCTCTCCTTCAGGCCATGGATATGGCCCTCACTCGTCCAAATGGGCGAGAATAGTAGAAAGGCTTCCCAGAGCATCGCGGACCGGCTCAACGAACTTCTGAGCGAATGACCAAATAATGTCGAGTGAGGTCACACCAAATCGGATGGCTACCCATACCACCAGCGCTGCAGGCTCCATGTCCAGCCGGATCCCTTCGACCATGCGCGCCGTAGTTTACCGCGGTATCAACGACATGCGCGTCGAGACCGTGCCAGTTCCCTCTCATCGGTCCGGGAGAGCTGCTGGTGAAGGTTGCGACCTGCGGTATCTGCGGCACTGACCTGAAAAAAATTCACACCGGCTCTCACTCCGCCCCACGAATTTTCGGCCACGAGATGTCCGGGACTGTGGTTGCCGTCGGCAAAGGGGTAACCCGATTCCAGGATGGGGAGCGTGTCGTGGTTCACCATCACGTTCCCTGCGGCGAGTGCTACTACTGCCGCAAAGGCACCCCGGCCCAATGTCCTCTCTACAAAAAAGTAGGCGTTACGGCTGGCTTCGAACCGTCCGGTGGCGGGTTTGCGGAGTATATTCGCGTGATGGATTGGGTGGCCTCAAGCTGCGGTGTCGTGCCCATCCCGGATGGCATCCCTTTTGAACAGGCTGCCTTTGTGGAGCCAGTCAACACGGTGCTCAAGGGCGTAAAAATGCTCAACCTGCGGACAGACGACACTGTTCTGGTTATCGGCCAGGGACCGATCGGGCTGATGCATGCCGTTCTCGCCAGCCGAACCGGGGCTCGGGTTCTGACTTCGGACCTCTATCCAGAGCGCCATGCTATCGCCGCCAAATACGGACTCAAATATCCCATTCACGCAGGCAGCGAAAATGTAATCGAACGCGTTCTTGCCGAGACAGAAGGCCGCGGCGCCGATGCTGTGATTCTCGCTGTGGGCGGCAACGCCCTCATCAAGACCGCGATCGATGCGGCACGCTGCGGAGGCAAGGTCCTGTTGTTCGCCCAGACCCAGCGGGGCGACGCAACTTTTGATCCTGGCGTGGTTTGTATGGACGAGAAGACATTGATGGGGTCCTATTCTTCTTCGTTTGCGATCCTCGATGAAGTCACTGAGTTGGTATTCAACGGTTACCGCAACGGATTTGATCTGACTCAACTCATCTCGCATCGTTTTCCGCTCGATGAAGCAGTGCCGGCAATCGAGATCGCATCGCACCCCAAAGCTGACTCGATGAAGATTATGATTGAGCCCGTTACCGGCGCAGGAGCACACTGATGGACCCGTTGCGGGAATTTGGCTGGCGCCTTTTCGCTGGCTCTTTCATCAGACGGTGCAGGCCTCTTGAAGGCGGTAGCTTCAAGAGTGCGCCAGCGAGTCGGCATCCTCTACGCCGCTCGTGGAGGAATCGATGCCAAACCCGGTAAAACGCGGCCGCCCGACGGTCGAGGATGTTCTTCAAGTCGGCCGCAGTACCGTCGGTGATGTGCTACAGATCGGGCGCAACACTGTCGAGGAAGTTCTCCACGTTGGCAGAAGCACTGTTGAGGAGGTCATTCAGGTTGGCCGGAATACGGTCGAGTCCGCACGGCAACTGCGACAGGGAACCATGCAGGCCGCGGTTCTGCATGGGCGGCAGGATATACGGATTGAAGATGTACCGGTTCCCCGCGCAGGGCACGGCGAACTGATTGTCCGCGTCGGTGCTGCCCTCACGTGCGGAACCGATCTGAAAGTTTTTCGCCGCGGTTATCATGCCCGCATGATTGTTCCCCCCGCCCTCTTTGGCCACGAACTGGCGGGAACCGTCGTCGAGGCAGGGGAAGGAGTTGAAGGCTTTCCTGACGGCAGCCGCGTTGTCGCTCTGAATTCCGCTCCCTGCGGCCAGTGCTACTTCTGCAAGCGCGGTCAGGAGAATCTCTGTGATGACCTGCTCTTCAACAACGGCGCATATGCGGAGTTCATCCGCATTCCTGCCCGCATCGTCTCAAAGAACACGCTGATTGTTCCCGACGATGTACCGCTGGAGCACGCCGCACTTACAGAACCGCTAGCTTGTGCCGTTCACGGTTTTCTCGATTCCAATCCGCATCCTGAAGATACCGTCGCAGTAATCGGGGGCGGCCCTTTGGGCCTGATGATGGTCCACGTCGCCGCTCTTTCCGGGTGCAACGTCATATCCATCGTCAAACACGACGGCCAGGTGGAAGCCGCCAGACAATTGGGCGCAGCGCACATCATCAAGACTTCGTCGATTCAGAAAGCGATCCGCGAGACGCGCGCCCTCACGCCAAATAATCGCGGAGTTGATATTGCTATCGAAGCTGTCGGTGTTCCCGAGGCGTGGGAAGAAGCCGTTGAGATGGTGCGCAAAGGCGGCACGGTGAATTTCTTTGGCGGATGCGCCGTGGGTACCCACGTCAAGATTGACACCAATCGCATTCACTACAGCGACATCACACTGCGCGCGACCTTTCACCACACCCCGGCCATCTGCCGCAAGGCTCTTGACCTGATTGCGAGCGGCCGTTTTCAGGCAGGCGCGTTCATCACCGGCCACGCACACCTCTATGAACTCAATCGCGTCTTTGAGAAGCTGATGAACCGCAGCAGCGAAATCAAGACCGCGATTGTGCCGTGAGGCGGCAGATGAACACCGCAGCTCTTCAGCCGGAAAATACTAAGAAGCCTGCGCCCACTGAAACTGCGCAAGAGGATCTCATCGCACGCGGCTGGACTGCGCTTCCGCCTTTCTATCGGATTCCCGACAAGGCCCCCACACTTGCAGAAGCGCGCGCCTGGTGCAAGCGACCTCGCCGAAACTCACTACGAAAATTTCCACGTGGCCTCTTGGTTCCTGCCGGAAGCGCTGCGGCCCCACTTCCACGCCATCTATGCCTACTGCCGCGTATCAGACGATCTCGGTGACGAAGTGGGCGATACGCAGCAGTCGTTAGCCCTCCTCGATTTGTGGGGGCGCGAGCTGGACGCCTGCTACGATGGCCGAGTCCGCCATCCCGTCTTTGTTGCGCTGGCCGAAACCATTCGCATCTGCAGCATTCCCATAGAGCCTTTCGCCGATCTGCTCACGGCCTTTCGTCAGGACCAGGTTGTCACCCGCTATGCAAATATGGACGAGGTTTTGCAATACTGCCGCTATTCCGCGAACCCAGTGGGCCGCCTCGTCCTCTATACCTGCGGCTACAGAGACGAAGAGCGCTTCCGCCTTTCAGACGCCACGTGTTCGGCTCTGCAACTGGCAAACTTCTGGCAGGACGTGCGCGTTGACTTCGCCAAAAACCGCATCTACATTCCGCAAAGCGACATGCAGCGCTTCGGTGTGAGCGACGCTGGCATCCAGCAGGGAATTGCGACACGCGAGTTCCGCGCGCTTCTCAAACATGAAGTCGCATTTGCGCGCAGCCTCTTCTACGAGGGGTTGCCACTCATCAACATGGTTAATCGCGATCTCGCGCTGGATCTTGATCTCTTTAGCCGCGGCGGACTTGAGATTCTCAATGCCATCGAGCGCCAGGACTATGATGTGCTCAGCGCCAGGCCAGCCATCTCCAAGCGAACTAAGCTAGGCCTGGCTTTGCGCGCGGTGAGCGGGAAATTTCTACCGTTCCTGCGCCTTGGGGTATCGAGGGGTAAGACGGCTTGACGCAAGCGATCACACTTGAAACGGCGTACGCATCATGCAGGGCAATCGCCAAACGGGAAGCCAAAAATTTCTACTACGCCTTTGTTGCGCTTCCCGAGCCACGTCGTAATGCCATCTGCGCAATCTACGCCTTCATGCGCAAGGCTGACGACCTCTCCGACGATGAGACCCTTACCCGCGAACAGCGCCGCGTGAATCTCGAGCAGTGGCAGGGAGCGTGGCGGAGCGCCTCAGAAACCGGAGCCACCCAGGATCCCGTCTTCATCGCCGTTCACGATGCGACGCAGCGCTTCAACATACCGCTCAGCCTTCTCGATGAGCTCATCGCCGGCACCACGTCTGATCTCAAGTCCAATCTCACAGAGGCGCCAGACACCTATGCCACTTTCGCCGACCTTTATCAATACTGCTATCTCGTCGCATCAGTCGTGGGCCTCGTCTGCATACGCATCTTTGGCTACACCGATCCGGCTGCGGAAAAGCTCGCTGAAGAAACCGGCGTCGCCTTCCAGCTCACTAACATCCTGCGCGACGTAGCTGAGGACGCCGAGCGCGGTCGCGTCTATCGTGCCGCTGGAAGATCTCGCGGCCCACAATGTCACCCTCGATTCACTGCTGCATCGTAAAAAGGAAACGCCGCCCTCTGCGAATGAACGCTTGCTGCTGGCCGAGATTGGCAAACGCGCAGAGGTTTACTATGCATCGGCTGCCAAGCTGTTGCCTCTCATCGATCGAGAGAGCCGCCCTGCGCTGTGGGTATTGGTCAGAATTTATCAGGGGCTTGTTGAGGCGAATTCGTCGCGCAGACTACGACGTATTTTCACGCCGCATCAGCGTTCCAACCTTCCAGAAACTCGAAATATTGGCAGTGGGCATGGCCCGCCTTGCCGTAGCGCGACTCTCCCCATGAGTTTCAAATCTTTACAATAACCGGTGTCACCGGAGCGGGAGTGCTTGGAACCCAGTGACCAAGTTTACTGGCAGACGCAGCAAGGATCTGCTCTGATCCCACTTCAATCGAAACGAGACCCTGAGAAACGCTTGCACACCACTCGACGACAACTCGAACCGCATACCGTGACAGTGATCGGCGGTGGCGTGGCCGGTATGAGCGCAGCCTGCGCCCTCGCCCAGGCGGGTTACCGCGTGCAGCTTGTCGAGCGCCGCGGGTATCTCGGTGGCCGTGCTTCTTCGTACCTGCATCCCGGCGTCAACGAAGTCATCGACAACTGCCAGCACGCGCTCATCGGCGCCTACACGAACCTCATCGCCTTTTATCGGCGTATAGGTGTCTCGGACAAGATCCACTGGAGTACGAGCTACACGATGATCGAGCCCGGCGGGCGCCGGTCCTCGCTTGGTGCTTCTCAGTTGCCCGCACCGCTGCACGGATTGCCCAAGCTACTTACCTGCGGGGCTTTCACGGCCGCTGACAAGCTTTCGCTCGTGCGCGCATTCACGGCGATCTTGGTCGGCAGTGGACACGATCCAAACGAGTCCCTAAGCACGTGGCTGCGCCGGCACCGGCAATCGAAGGGCGCGATGGAGCGCTTCTGGCGCCTCGTCATTGCCAGCGCCCTCAACTCCGACATCGACCAAATCGGTGTCAACTACGCCACTATGGTTATCCGTGGTCTTTTTATGGATTCTCCCCAAGCCGGTGCCATGGGCATGAGCACGGTGCCTCTCAGCGAGCTCTATGCGCCGGTGCCCGAGTTCCTTGCGACTCGCGGCGGCGGCGTACTGCTCAACGCGAACGTTGAAGCGGTCGCCCGCGACGAAACGTCAAGCCAATGGAACGTCATCATCCGCGGCGAAGAATTGCCCATCTGCTCCGACTTCGTCGTACTCGCATTACCCTTTGAGGCATTCGCGAAACTGCTGTCGCTGCTGCCCGCCGTTGAGGGAAGGGAACAGCTCGCGCAGCAGGTTTCGCGGCATGTGCATTGGCCCATCTCTAGTGTGCACCTGTGGTTTGATCGCGAGGTGACTGAACTGAAGCATGCAGTACTGCTTGATCGAGAACTGCATTGGATGTACAACCAGTCGAAGCTGCAGCAGCGATCCGGCAACTATATCGAACTGGTGCAGTCGGCATCGCACGCCTTTGCCGCATTACCGCGCGAGCAGGCGATTGGGCAGGCAGTTGCGGAAGTGGGTGAGTTTTTCCCCGAAGCCCGAGACGCGCACATCGTAAAGGCGGCGCTGACCAAGGAAGTCCGCGCCACATTCGGCGTGCCTCCGGGCATTGACAGCGCGCGCCCCGCTTCAACATCTCCGTGGCCCAACCTATTTCTCGCTGGTGACTGGATCCAGACCGGCTGGCCTTCAACCATGGAAAGCGCCGCCCGGTCTGGCCACCTCGCCGCTGACGCACTCTGCAACGGCAAAATCGAAGACCGCCGCTTCCTCGAACCCGACCTCAAGCCGCAAGGACTGATGCGCCTACTAAGCTGGCTATGAGTCAACACGTCGCAATCCGTTCATTCTGGCAAGGTGAGGTCCCGGTTGGAGCCACGCTGCTGTGTCCGGATGCTCACAGGCTAACCACCGCCCTTTAGTGGGCGAGAAAATAAACCCCCACGCACACCAGGACCGCCGCGGTCCATCGCCGCCGATCTACCCTCTCATGCAGAAACAGCTGTGCCGCTACGGTGTTCAACACCAGGGTGAGCGAAGCCGCTGCTGGACCCACCAGGCTCAGGTTCATGTGGTTCAGCGCGAGTAGCAGCGAGAAGAACGCCACTGCCATAAAAAAGATTCCGCCCATGAACAGAGGCGATGTCACCACAGCCTTGATCGCGCCGCCGAGCCCGCTGTTCGCGCGAATGTCATCGAGATCCCCCATTGACTTCATCGCTGCCGCCGTGAGGACCTCGCCGGTAGACGACGTAATCACGATCGTTGCCATCATCGCAGCGGCTTTCCAGAACGATGCCTGCATCAATGCACCAGTCATCATCTCCGCGTTCCGTTTACGTCGACTTCCTCCGGCACAAGTTCCGCCGCGGCAGTTACGTGGGGAGTCGTATTCGCCGGACCCTGCGCGACAAACGCCACGCCGATCGTGATCATCACGATTCCCATCCAGCGCATCCATGAGATCTCTTCATGCAGCCAGTAATGCGCCAGGAGCGCCACAAAAACGTTGCCCAGCGCGGTTGCCGGCATCACGAAGGTGAGGTCAGCCCACGATAGGGCTGTCAGGTAGCTGGCAAAATATCCAATCAGCAACGCAATGCCCAGAGCAATCCACGGTGTAAACACTGCGCCTATCAGAGTCAACGGATGTGCAACCGAAATCGGCGGAAGGCTCGTCATGCCGCGCGAAAGGGAAGCGTCTCCCAGTGGCACGCTCACAGATACAAATGCCAAGATCAGGTACTGATTGAAAGTGAGCCGATGATGAGTCATGCCTTCTGCTGCGGCGTCCTTTCCCGCAAAAGAAAAGGAGAGCAGACGCCGTGCGCCGCCCTCCCGATGTTTCTGCCCCTGAATGCTGAGCGCCCGTTACGCGCCCGCGTTCACAGGTGCAGTCGGTTTGGCCGGCTGACTGCGTTTCTGCTTGACCGCCTTGTTCCGCTCTGCGCGGAGCTTCATGAATGCCTTCGCCTCAACATAGAGTCTCGGCACATCGCGATTCACAATAGCCTTCCACACCACACGGAACGCAGCCTTCGGACGGAAGTAGTACTCGTCGTAGAATCGGTGCACCATCTCCATCACGTAGTCGACTGGCAATCCAGGATATTCGATGTGCGCCATCTGGTGGCCGCCGCCGTCTTCCATCTTTTCGTTGGTGATGAAGCCGTTGGCCTTGGCGTAGTCGTAAAACTCGGTTCCAGGATATGCGTGCGCAATCGAAACCTGGATCGTCTCGCAGTCCAGAGTCTTGGCAAAGTTGATGGTGTTGCGGATCGACTCCTTGGTCTCGCCCGGCAGGCCAAGGATGAAGTCGCCGTGAATCACGAGGCCTAGATCGTTGCAGTCCTTCGCAAACGCGCGCGCGCGCTCAACCGTCGCGCCCTTTTTGATGTTCTTCAGGATCTGCGGATCGCCCGACTCGAATCCCACGATCAGCAAGCGGCATCCGGCATCCTTCATCGCCTTCAGCGTGTCGCGGTCTGTTGTAACTCTGCGACGTGCAGCTCCACGTGATCCCTAGCGGCTTCAGCTTTTCGCAAAGCTCGATGGTGCGGCCCTTCTGAATGTTGAAGGTGTCATCGTCGAAGAAGAACTCCTTCACGTGCGGGAAGTTCTCATGCGCCCACTTCAACTCGGCAGCCACGTCATCGGTCGAGCGCTTGCGCCACGCGTGTCCGCTCAGCGTCTGCGGCCACAGGCAGAAGGTGCACTGCGCCGGGCATCCGCGCGTCGAATAAAGCGCGATGTACGGATGCAGCAGGAACGGCACGTTGTACTTCGTCACGTCCATGTCGCGCTTGTAGATCTTCGTCGCCCACGGCATCGCGTCCAGGTCTTCCACCTGCGGGCGATCGGGGTTGTGGATGATCTTTCCGTCCTTCTTGTAGCTGATCCCGAGAATCTCGTTCAGCGGTTTGCCCTGGGCAAACTCCACCACTGAGAAGTCGAATTCGCGGCGGCAGATGAAATCCAGTACCGCTGCACTCGTTCAATGCACGATCCGGATCGGTCGTTACCGGCGGTCCAACAAACGCAACCCGAATCGACGGATTCGCATTCTTGATGGCTTCGGCCAGGCGCTGGTCGCCTTCCCAGCCCACCGTTGAGGTGAACAGAACGAGGAATTCGTAGTCTTTGCAGATCTTGATCGTCTCGTCGGCCGACACGTGGTGCGGCGGTGCATCCAGCACGCGCGATCCTTCCAGCAGGCCTGCCGGGTAAGTGAGCCAGACGGGGTACCAGTACGACTCGATTTCGCGCGTTGCGGGCCAGCGCGAGCTTGCGCCTCCATCGAAATTCTCAAACGAAGGCGGGTTGAGGAAGAGTGTTTTCAAAGGCATAGGCATCCCTTCAATTCTAACATTCAGCGTGTTTTTACGCGGCTTTTGGGTGTGTATTCCAATGGTTACTTGCCACGGAGTTCGTGCAGCCAGTCGTCCATGTGACCAAGGGCCCGCAGCAAGTTGAGACGTGCCTTAGCCAGCTCAAAGCCTGCATCCAGTGCATCCTCAGTCTTTTGTCCGGCATCGATCCTGGCCAACTGCTCGGCTTTGGGGCTTGTCTGTGGCTGCGAACCGGGCCCCGACCCTGCTCCATTGCCTAACTCTAACTGCGTCATCACCGTCTTAAGCTGCTCGTCAGCGATCTGCTGCTTCAGACTCGCAATTTCCGCCTGGGCATCCAGTTCTCGAATATTCCGCTAAGCTCCGCAATTGCGAGGTCATTTTGCTTCTCAGCCTGCTCGGCCTCTACCTTCGCCCGCAGTGCATCAGCAGCAGATTCCTTGGCTTTCGCACGTCGTCCCATGTCGAAGATCGGGATCTGGATACCTATACTCAGAGGCGAAGTTATTCGCCGGCAGTCTTTTGCGAAGAACGCGTTCACATCGTTCAGAATGGTCGTATTACGGTTGTACTGCATGAAGAATCGCAAATCAGGGAAATAACTGACTCTCTCGGTCGCCCTTGGCCTGCAGCATCTTCGATCTTCCAACCAATTGCGCGGCTCGGACACCTGGGAACATCCGAGCGGGCTGGCCATGTACCTGCGGAATCTCGGGAATGCTTGCGTGGTCAATCCTGATCGAACCTTCTGGCAGTCCCGTAAAATCGCGAGTTGCTTTTCCAGCACCGCTGCACGCGCCTCAAGATGAAGCCGCTTCAACTTCATCTCCGCGGCGGTAATCTTCGCCTGCAGCAATTCACTCAGCGGATCCACGCCGGCCTCGGCCCGCTGCTGCTCTATGTCCGTCAAGTCGCGCCTGACAACTGCTCCTGCTGGTGCACGGTCTTGAGTTGCTGGTTCAACGCGTCGAGTTCGAGGTACGCGGTCGACGCGTCCAGCGCAACCTGCTCGCGCGCATCCTTCAGCCGAGCAGTGCCGCCTCTACGCCGAGTCTCGCTGCATCGATATACCGCTTCTGCGGAATGCTGTAGACCAGCGATTGCACGGTCGCGCTCCAGATCGAGGGTGGTGATCCCGTAAAGCCCACTTCAGGGAAAACCGGCAAGCCAGTGCCCACCTCGACCGAGGGAATCACGGCGTCTTTGCTCTCTGACAAGCACCGCATTTGCCTTGTTCACGTCTGCCTGTGCCGCGCGAACACCCGTGCTGTTGCGCTGCGCCAAGTCGACCACTGTCGGCAAGGGACACTTGCGCATGTGCGGCGGTCGGCAGTCCGATCAGATACGGCGGCGAGTCCCATCGACAACTTCGGCCATCATCGTTGCCATCCGCGTCTCTTGCCATTCGTTTGTGGTCGCGCATTCATCAAAATGTCAGTCCCAGTGCCGGCTTGTAATCATGTGCAAGATTCAGTGCGGCCGTTCGCGCCTGCCACGCGCCGTTCTTGTCACCGAGCTGTGCTTTCAACTTTGCAAGCCGGGTGAACGCGACAAATGCCGGCGCTTCCTCTGTTCTTGGATAACTGGCGAGATACTCTTCCAGCATCTTTGCCGCGAGCGCCAGATGTTCCGATTGCCGCGCGCCAGAACCGAAGCGCCGTTATAAAGCGCCACCCCTGCGTGGCGATCATGCTGAGCTGCCCGGTATCCGATTTCGACAGTCTGTTCCATCTCGTCCCAGTGCTCATGCTTGCGATAAAAGCTTGCCAGCGTCATCCACGCAAACGCCGGATGTTCGCTGGTCGCAGCCGCCTGTTTGAACTCGCGCTCGGCTGTGCCGAAGTCTTTGTGGCTCTCCGCAATGCGCCCCAGCAGTATGTGCGCGCGCGCCTTGTCCACTCGCTCCAGCGCGGCACGAGAGCCTGCGCCTTATCATTGCCGCCTCCCACCACCCCCGGGGCAGAAGAGTAGAACTCCCCGAGATCCGTCAGCGCTTCACCATCGTGCGGATCAAGATTTACCGCCTGCTCAAACTCCGATCGAGCTCGCTTCGCGAGGTTGATACGCGGAAAGAAACGACGCATTATCCGCCTTCTCCCCAAGCGCCCTGCCCAGCCACAAATGATCCTTGGCGCTCTGGCCGTCCAGTCTCACTGCCTGGTCGCATTCGTTGGCAGCATCATCCCAACGCTCCAGCGTGAAATAGACACGGCAGCGCAGATTATGTGCCTCGGCAGTTGAAGGCAGCGAATTCAAAAGCGAAAGCGCCCGGTCGGCCTCGCCTGACTGAATGCGCAGCATCGGCTTGGGCAAGGCCATCCCTCGGAACCTCGGCCGATCGCACCCGCGAAAAAGAGCCGCCAGCAAGGCGATCTGAAATCCCCTCTTCACCGGACTCTCTTGATCGGAACGCCCTCTTGCAGGGGCTGTCCTGTCGTGGTTCCCGTCGCCACCAGGTCACCGTTCTTCAATCCGGAAACAATCGCGACCTGAGTAAGGTTAATCGCACCGGTTACAACGAATGTCTTTTTCAACTCATCGCCATCGACCCGGTAGACAAACGTCTTTGCCGTTCTCCGATCGCAACGCCTCTCGGGGAATGCTTAGCGCATTGCGTTCGCTCGATGTGGTCACCGTTACTGTCACGTGAGTATCCGGCAGGAGTTGGCCGTCAGCGTCATCGATATGAATCAGGACCTCGCCGACGTTGCGTGTTCCGTAGGTGGTCACCGTGATGGGTGTGCGCTCGATATGACCGTGCCACACCGTTCCCGGCTTCGCATCCCATTTGATAAGGATCGGCTGGCCCACAGCCAGCTTTCCAATCTCCGGCTCATCAAAATAGGCCCGCACCCGTTCCTGGTGAAGGTCGGCCATCTGCAGGAGCAGTTTGCCCTGCTCAGCAAACTCCGTTGCATTCACGTTGAGGCTGTAAACGGTCCCCGCCGAAGGCGCACGCACCGAAGACTGGGCCAGTACCTGCTGCGCTGCTGCCCGATTGGCCTCCGCATCGTTCAGGGACGCCTGTGCGCGCGCAATCTCGGCGGGTGAGTAGCGACTTTGTGCGCTCAGTTCTGCTGCGCGCAGATTTGCTTCAGCCGTCGCCTGCCTCTGTCGAGCCGCAGCCACCTCGCTGGGGGCCGCAGCGCCGGTGGCACTCAGCTTGACCAGGGCGTCTGCATCGTGTTGCGTCTGGGTCAACTCCAGCTTATCGCGTTCAATTTCTGCCGCCGAGGCTTGCCGCTGCTCCATCGTGCCATTCTGCCTTACGGCTTCAAGAGCCGCTTCGGCGGATTTCACCGCGCTCTCAGCGCTTGCAAGCTTAGCTCGGGCGTCGATGTCATCGAGCTGCATCAGCAGTTTGCCGGCCGGAACCGTATCTCCCGGCTGGACGTAAACAGCCTTCACGATCGCTCCGATTACGGCATGAATCTCGATGTTGTGAATCGGTTCCACCAGTCCGTTCGTGCTGATGGTGCTGGCCAGCGGCTCTCGCGAAACCTCGGCGGCACGCACGGGCAGCCGGTCCCGCGTAAGGGACCGAGCGCCAAAATACACCAGAATCAGGACGATGACCGCTCCAAACCAGATCCATTTGCGGTCCAATTGCTTTCTTTCCGTTACCATGCAGGCGACCTAGGCCAGTATATAAGACTCATCGCAAGCCCTTAAGAAGCAGAAATTTGCATGAATATGATGAAGAAACTTGCATGACGAGGTGTTCATGTTGATCCCCTTACAATGGAGACATGTCTCAAGCACCTCGCTACACCGACGACCATGCCAAGGCGGGCCTCGATTTCAAGTTCCCGGAAATCGAAACCTGGCAAAATCAGTTTCCGGGCTACGAGATTGTCATCGACGACCCCGAGCTGACCTCGGTCTGTCCCAAGACGGGCCTGCCTGACTTCGGCTCGCTCTCGATCCGCTATATGCCCCGCGGCCGCTGTCTCGAACTCAAATCGCTCAAGGAATATCTCTTCAGCTACCGCAACCTCGGCATCTTTCAGGAAAACATCGTCAACCAGGTCCTCGAGGACATTGTAAAAGCCTGCGATCCGGTGTGGGCCATCGTGCGTGGCGAATTCCGGCCTCGGGGCGGCATCGCGACAACCGTGGAAGCCCGCTGGCCCCGCCCCAAAGAGTGACGATCAGTATTCCTTTATGAGGGTGTCGGACTCCGTACAGGTACACGGCATGAATTCTGCCGCTCAAAACAACCATCTCCGAAAGTAAAGACAGGTTGCCTCGATCACATTCGATGAAGCCATAGGAGTGTTATGCTCTGGCGCGTCGGTCGCATCGGAAAGAGGAAGATGACATGCGGAGTGGAATCTTAGTACTGGCGATTGCACAGTTGATGTTTCTTGCTGGGTGTGGCAACCAGGGGAACAAGGCTCCCGAAGCTCCAGCAGAGTCCAAATTGAAGGCTCCCTACCATATCGAATTTGATACGAAAGCAGTGAAGCCGAACCCGGCAGGTGTCGCACTTCCGTCCATTATTTACACGGCGAATCCTAAGGCCCTTGAGAGAAGAGCTGTTCTCGTAGTGCGATTCGACGCGTCAGGAGTGAAGAAAGACCAGCCGAGCAAGGACCGAGTGGTCATGGACCCCGTCGACATTCCTGGCACCGGGGGCACATTGCCTGCGGGCTATATGGAATTGGCGGATCAGCGGCTGGGGAAACTTCTCGCGGGTTATTGCATGAAAGGGACGGTAAAGATTACCGTGGCGCTTGCCAGGTCATCGATCAAGCCTGATCCCAGTGATGTTGAACTCAATGCGAAACGCCTATCAGATTGGGTGCCGACTGAGGTGGTGTTTAAGAATCCTCATCCGAAATGCTAGCTGTGCACCGCGGCTGCAATGGTCATGTTCGCGAATCCCTCCGATGAAGGCCGGATCAGTGAGTAACGGCTTGACGGAACGGCAATTTGCGCAATGGCGCAGATCATTGTCCTGGTGGTGTTCCATGAATTCTCGAAGTTCAGCAGTAGATTGACAATTGCTGCTATCGATGCATTCGCCCATTTTCTCGGAGCCCTTGCAACGATGAGTTGGATATAATCCCGCACAACATGCCGCTTCCGTCGGGAACCCGCCTAGATTCCTTCGAGATTATTGCGCCCTTGGGGGCAGGAGGAATGGGAGAGGTCTATAGGGCTCGAGATAGCACGCTGCGGCGCGATGTCGCCATCAAGATCTTACCTGCGAACTGGTCGCGCGATCCCGATCGCCTGAGGCGTTTCGACCTGGAAGCCCAAGCTGCAGCGGCACTCAACCATCCCAACATCGTGTCCATTTTTCATGTCGGACATTATGCCGGCAGTCCCTATATCGTTACTGAACTGTTGCAGGGTGAAAGCCTTCGCGAGCAGCTTCAACACGGGCCAGTGCGAGCGCAACAGGTATTGGAATGGGCTATAGACCTGGCGCGCGGTTTGGGCGCCGCACATGATGCCGGAATCTGCCATCGCGACTTGAAGCCGGAAAATCTCTTTGTCACCAGGGACGGCAGAATCAAGATTCTGGATTTTGGTCTCGCGAAACTGGACGGCGTAAAAGCAGTTTCTGACGACAGCGTTACGGCAACGTCGGAACAACTGACCGTTCCTGGGCAGGTGCTGGGCACGGTCGGGTATATGTCTCCGGAGCAAGTGCGCGGCGAAGTTTCTGACGCACGCAGTGACATCTTTGCCTGCGGCGTGATTCTTTGCGAGATGCTCACCGGCAGGCGCCCGTTCCAGAGGGCAACGTCGGCAGAGACAATGACCGCAATCCTCAGGGAAGACCCTTCCATGTTGTCGGAGTCTGGAGTCATGGCGCCGCCCGGCCTGCAACGGATCGTGAACCGATGTCTGGCAAAAACACCCGAACAACGATTTCAGCATGCGTCTGACTTGGGATTCGCTCTGGAAGCGATCTCTGAAAGCAGCAGCAGTGGGGTGCGAGCGCAGATGATTGCATCCCCTCACCCACCTGTCGTATCGAAGGTTCTAGTTGCCGCCGTTCTCGGTGTATTGGTGGGCGGGGCAGCGATGGCATGGTGGCTGATTCACCGTGCGTCCGATGTTCCGGTGTGGACTGGTACACAGCTCAATGGGCCTGGCAATGCGATGCAGCCTACAGTCTCGCCCGACGGCCAGTTGCTTGCGTTCTCAGCGATGGTGAATGGCCAGACCCAACTGGCCATCATGCAACCTGGCTCCGGAAGCTGGACGGTGCTGACACATGATCGCAACGCCGGCATGCAGGCCCAGATGAGCTGGGCGCCGGACGGAAGTCGTATTTACTACGATCGCGTGTGGGGCCGGCCGCGCGGTGTCTATTCGATTTCTCCGCTCGGCGGTGAACCTCGGCTGCTGCTCGACAACGCACAGTGCCCGCACGCGCTGCCAGACGGGAGTCTAGTTGTGGTTGAGATCGACGAATCGGCGCGCTATCGCCTGTACCGATTCTGGCCCGATTCCGGAAAGCTGCAGTCCCTCCCGGCTTTGCTTGGTGGCGGAGTAAGGGAACTCGTCGATCCCCTGGTAGCGGCGTTTCCCGACGGGCGCGACGTGGTCTATCTTGGCACTCCCGATTCCGAGCCGAATGGCGCTCCCCGCTGGTACGTGATCAATCTTGAGACACTCCATAGCCGGCCATTGAACAGTCAGGTTGTGCTGGGCGCGTTCAGTGTCGGAGTGTCACCCAACAATCAATCCGCTCTTATCGTCAACGCCGTTGGGGACGAGTGGCAAATTGCGGCTGTTCCGCGGTCGGGCGACAGGGCGCCTCGCGCAGTCATCTCCTTCCCGAGGCCGCACAATGTGTGGGGACTCGATGCGGCTCGCGATGGTTCGGTGTACTTCGCATATATGGTGCGACAGTCTTCAGTGCTCCAGTTCGATCCTGCAGGAAAGTCGGTTTCGGAAACGGTGGTCACCATCGATGCGGCGATGCTTCCGCTGGGCGCTGGTTCGTTTCTGGTTGAACGCGTGGACGCTGGAAAGAGACACCTGAAGGTTTTTCGGGCCGATTTTGGAGAACGGAACCTTCTGGAGTCCTCGGAGGAAAGCTTCGGTCCGGCGGCAAGAATTGGTACCGACTCGGTTGCATTCTTGTTAGGACCCCCTGAGGCGCCGCATGTTGCGATCGCAACCCTTCGCGATGGACGAATCGTCAAACGCTTCTCATTCGACGCCACGTCGGTCGAATCACTTGCCGCGACTCCGGACGGCAAAAGGCTCTACTACTGCGATCACGGGCAAGTGTGGTGGATCGCCACAATAAGTGAATCGGGGGCCAAGCCCGTGTTGGTAACCCAAGGTGACTCGATTGCGATTGACGCGGCCGGCAATTATCTCTACGTCAATCGGAGGCAGAAGGGACAGCGAGAACTGGTGCGCATGCCGCTCATGGGTGGTCCGGAAGAAGCGCTCACAATTCCTCCAAACTACACCATTTCAGAGGACGCACTATCTCCCGCGGCAGCGGACGCGTCAGGGAGGATCGTATTTGAAGTCGATTCGGCGGACTCCTGGTTCGAGCATGTCGCCATGATCGATACGGCGCGGAAGACCTTCGCCGTGATCCCGACCGGATTCAGCGGCGACGTCTGGCTGCCGGGATGGGAAAGCGACGGACGAATTGCTGCCGTCGGCGCCCGTCTCGACTCCACACTTTGGCGCTACAAGCCCTCTCACCCTGGGCGCAAGTAAAGTTCGGCGATCTCAAGTCGCAGGTCGCCCATTCGAAAAGAGCGACACGTATGTCGCCATGGGATACTCAAAACCGAGGACCAACCAGCTTGGCGACAGCCACTTCATCCGCTCCTGCGCGCATCAGCCCCGCCCTCGCCACGCTGATCCTGCTCATCGCCCTCAACTTGCTTAATTACATCGACCGCTACATTCTTCCCGGCGAACTCTCACTCGTTCAAAGTGAATTCCACGCCACGCGGGAGCAGATGGGCGCGCTCACTACCGCCATGTTCATCGTCTACATGCTGGCCGCGCCGCTCACCGGTTGGCTCGGCGACCGCTATCGCCGCAAGCCCCTGATTATTGCGGGCGCCGTTCTCTGGAGCCTCGCCACACTCTCGACCGCATGGGTGCACAGCTACTGGACGCTCTACTTCCGCCATGCCATCGTGGGCGTGGGCGAAGCCTCCTTCGGCATCTTCGCTCCCGCCGTCATCGCCGACTTCTACCCCGAACGCGATCGCAACCGCGTTCTCTCCATTTTTTATACGGCGATTCCTGTCGGAGCCGCTCTCGGCTACATGGCCGGCGGCCAAATGGGCACAATGTGGGGATGGCGACAGCCCTTCTTCATCTGTGCCATTCCTGGATTAGTCGTCGCAGCGCTCTATGGATTCTTGGGCCGTGAGCCGGGACGCGGCGCTGAAGATCACATCAAGGCCACACCCGATCGCGCCACCGTTGCCGGCCTCTTTCGCAATCCCGCCTTCCTCACCGCTACATTCGGACTCGCCATGCTGACCTTCGCCATGGGCGGCATTTCCAACTGGATTCCCGAATTTCTCCACAATCCCATCGGCCTCTCCGTAGCCAAAGCAAGTCAACTCGCCGGAGCCAGCACCGTGCTTGACGGCATCGTCGGCACCGCCATCGGCGGCTGGGTCGCCCAGCGATGGCTTCGCACCAACCACCGCGCCCTCTATCTGCTCAGCTTCTGGAGCGTCGCCCTGACGCTGCCCTTCGGCATCCTGCTCTTCTTTGGCCCCAGTCGCTTCGCCGTCCCGGCGCTCTTCGCTGCGGAGTTTTTTCTGTTTCTCAACACCGGTCCACTCAACACTGCCATCGTCAACTCGGTTTCAGCACCTGTTCGCGCAACGGCTGTTTCTGTGAATCTCTTCTGCATTCACTTCTTCGGCGATACCTTCTCGCCCCAGATCATTGGCAAGATTGCCGACCACGCTACCCTTCGCATTGGCCTCGGCGCCACCCTCATCTTTCTTGTGCTCTCCTGCGTCTTCCTGCTCATCGGCTCGCGCTTCGCACCTCAATTGGAGGATGCGCCTCTCTAGCGTTCCCCCGTGCGTAATACTGGCAACATGTCTTCCATTGAAGTGCTGCGGCTTACGCTGATCGTTCTGGCGTGGCTGATGGCAATGAGTTGGCTCTATCGCTCCGTGACGGCCCTGCGCGGAATGGCGTCGGTTCTGGATCTGACCGAGCGTGATCAAAACAACCTCCCCGCATTGCCGCCGAGCCAGGGCCCCGAGGTCACAGTCATTATCCCCGCCCGGGACGAACAGGATTCAATTCAAGCGACCCTCGAGTCGCTTCTCCTTTCCGAAGGAATCAGAGCGCAGATCGTTGCCATCGACGATCGATCAGAAGACCGTACTGGCGAAATCATGGACGCAGCGGCGGCCAAATCACCGCAAGATGCAAACACCCTCGAGGTCATCCACAATTGCGATCTGCCCCCGGGCTGGCTGGGAAAGCCGCACGCTCTTGCCCTCGGCGTTGCGCGTGCCCAGGCACCGTGGCTGCTCTTCACCGATGGAGATGTTATCTTTGCGCCGCAAGCCCTCCAACTGGCGCTGCGCGCAGCCACGAAAACCGGTGCGGATCATTTTGTTCTCATGCCAACGTTGACGCATGAAGGCCCGCTGGCAGCAGGCGTGCAAGGATCGATCCAGATTCTCGGCCAATGGGCCGCGCGCATGTGGAAGATAGAGGATCCAAACTCAAAGGACTTCTTCGGAGTCGGAGGGTTTAACCTGCTGCGCGCCGACGCTGTCGAGGCTTTCGGAGGCGTGGAGCGCTTGCGGATGGAAATTGTGGAAGATGTCTCATTGGGGTGGCTCGTAAAGAAGGAGTTGCGACGGAAATCGATGATGGTGCTTGGACCCGGTCTCGCCAAAATTGCGTGGATGCGGGGACCATTCGGGATCGTTAGCCTGCTTGAAAAGAACGGATTTGCTGGATTTCGCTACAGCATTGGGACCGCGGTGCTCGCCACTGTGTTGCTTATAGTGCAGGCAGTGGTGCCGCTCCTGGCACTCGCAGCAGGTCCATGGGGGATGGCTGCCTGCTGCATGACTTATTTGAGCATCGCGATGAGTTTTTATGCGAATCGGAAACTGAATGGCGTTTCGCCCTTCCTGGCAATTTTGTATGCGCCGAGCGTGTTGATTCTGGCCTGGTCCTTTATGCGCTCGACCATTCTGACTCTCAAACGCGGCGGCGTTATCTGGCGTGGCACTCTCTATCCGCTCGCTGAACTCAAGCGGGCTATGATTCCCTGGCGCATTCGCTGAAGGCGAAACCTCTACTTGCCGGCAAAGTTTCCCGATCCCGCAAATTCATGAACGCCCGATATCCGCCATGTGGCCGCAAGTTCGGGTCGGCGACCGGCGGTTTCACCTGATCCCCTGAAAATCCACGCAGCAACTTCGGATTTGGCTTGAACTTTGGCGCCGCCATAGAACTGCCGCGCATGGCTCAACATCATCCCATTGCGGCCATGCATTGGTTGCACAATCCGGCGCGCTTACACATCTGCATTGCGAAACTTTCTCAGTTCGCCAACTTCCATGCGATCCTCACGCAAGCTAATGATCGTGAATCGTCAATCAGCATCCGGCGTATCCGACGGGCACACATCGAGAACGTTGTCCCGTCCGCCAGTTCCACCACGTCGTACACGTGTGCATTAAAGCACACATCTTTATTTGCGGCTGAGTCAACTAGCTATATACAGATCGATGGTGAAAAGCCCATAATCGTTGAGCTTAGGACCACACGCGTCCTGCCCGCTCCCCCTATCAAATCGCGAGTGATCTCCGAGCAAGTCCAGGAGGTTCCATGAATATGAAGAAACTTAATCCCATTTTGTTGGGATTGTCCCTCGCGGTTGTTGGCGTTTCGTTTGCCGCGGCGCAAGACGCAGCATCCACACCCTCAGTACCTCATATCCTGCAGATCACCCGCGAATACACCAAGCCTTACAAAGGCGGTGCGGAACATGACAAAACCGAGAGCGCGTTCGTCAACGCCAATCGGCAGGCAAAATTTCCGGCGAATTACGTCGGGATGAACTCGCTGACAGGCAAAGCGCGCTCTTTGTACATGACGCGGTACGCCTCCTTTGCGGAGTGGGAAAAGGACAATGCTCTGATGGCGAAGAACACCTCCTTCGCCACAGAAGTTGAGCGCGCAAGCCTGGCCGACGGCGAACTGCTCGAAGAGGTTGATTCCGCCGTGTATGTGCAAGACGAAGAGCTCAGTTACCACTCCCACAACGACCTTCAAAACCACCATTTCTATCAGATCTTCGCCTTTCACGTCCGCCCGGGACACGAGGCGGAGTGGCACGAAGTTGTGAAGATGGTCAAGGACGCGCACGAGAAGGCTGGCGACAAAGCTCATTGGGGCATGTATCGGCTCTTGTACGGCGGCCTTGGCGGCACGTACGTCGCCCTCACGGGCGACCCCTCCATGTCCGTCATTGACGATGGTTTCGCAGGTCAAAGGAAATACGTCGAAGCCATGGGCGGCGAGGAGGGAATGGCCAAACTTGACGCACTCTTTGGCGCCGCGGTCGATACTTCCCACTCCGAGATCTTCGCGGTCAATCCAAAGCAAAGCTACGTAAGCGACGACTGGATCAAAGCGGACGCAGCTTTCTGGAATTCAAAATAAAACACAAAGGCGCTAATCGATCCCCCAATACTTAATTCGATGCGCTCTTACGAATGGCTCCAGATTCAAGGAGCCATTCGTCTTTGTTCGAAGAAAACCTTTCGTTAGAAGAGTGGAGCGGAGGATAGTGCTGAGAGCTGGACATGGAGGCTCTTAAGTGTGGGCAAACTTCTTTGGAGTTTGCCCTTGGATTTGCATTGCGAGACAAGCCTGCTAGTCGATGGTCTGGTGGAGGCGGAGGTCGCGAGAGGATGCGCCTACGCTTACGGTGCGTTTGCCGCTGGCTGCGATCCATTTCTGATCTTTGGTGGACCAGTACTGGAGTTGGCGCGGGGCTACGTGGAGGGCTGACGGATTTCGATTCGCCGGGCGCGAGATGGATGCGATCGAAGGCGACCAGGGCGCGGACCGGGAACTGCACGCCTTCAGGAATTTCGCTGGGCGCTCCGAGGTAGACCTGCGGGACTTCGTCGGAGGCAACGGAGCCGGAGTTTTTGATGTTGACTTTGACGTCGAGGCCGCCGTCGGAGGCTTTGGCGACGCTTAGGCCGGAGTAGTCGAAGGTGGTGTAGCTGAGGCCGTGGCCGAAGGCGAAGAGGGGCTCGATGTTTTCCTTGTCGAACCAGCGGTAGCCAACGTTGACGCCTTCGCTGTATGTGGTCTTGTGATCGACGCCCTCTTTGGAGCGCTCGGGATATTTGGGATCGGTGGCGGGGTAGTCCGTGAGGCTTTTGCCCCAGGTGACGGGGAGACGGCCTGCGGGGCTGGTTTTGCCGAGCAGGATGTTGGCGGTTGACCATCCGCCTTCATCGCCGGGCCACCACATTTCGAGGACGGCCTTGACCTTGTCGACCCAAGGCAGCGCGACGGGCTGGCTGGTGTTGAGGACGACGATGGTGTTGGGATTGACGGCGGCGATTTCTTCGACGAGCTTGTCCTGATCGCCGGGAAGGCCGAAGACGGGATTGAGCCGCGTCCAGAGAAAGACGACGGCGACTTTGGCGTTCTTCGCAGCGGCGATTGCGTGTTCGTGGTCGGCGGTGCGCTGCTCTGGGGTGTACCAGCTCAGGCGGACCTGCACGGGCGCCTTGGAGGTGTCGGGAGTGGTGTTGATCTCAATTGCGTGGGGGCCGGCGGTTAGTTCGACGGCGCGGCGGACGTTGTCGAGGCCATCGGTGGTGGGGATGGCATTGTCCTGGTTGGCCTGCAGAATGTCGCCATGAACGCCGCCCTGAAAGGCGCCGGTAGCGGCGAGACGTTTGCCATCGAGCGAGATGACGGCGTTGGTGCCGAGGGCCTGGAGGTAGAGCCAGTAGGTACCGGCGTGCGGTGGAGTGAGGGTGCCTTTCCAAGTGATGACGGAGTTGGGGGGAAGAGCATTGCCGCCCTTGGTGCTGAAGTCGAGTTGGGCGTCGATTTGCATGGAGGCGCTGGCGGAATTCGGCGAGGTGGAGACGACGGAACGTTCCAATCCGGGCTTGCCATCGTGAGTGAGTGCGCTGGCAGGGATGGGGGTGCCGGTCATGTCGTCGTCGACTGCGAAGCCGATGTCGGAGTTGCCGGAGACTTTTTTCATTGCGGCGAGCGGGCCGACCTGACGCCAGGGCAAGCCAACGGAGCGTTCGCCGTTGATGCCGATGGAGTCGACCTGACCTGCGGTGGGACCGATGAGGACGACGGAATCGAGTTCATCGTGCTTAAGGGGCAGGATGTGGTCGTCATTCTTGAGAAGGACGGCGGCATCTTCGCCGGTCTTCTCGATGATTCTGGCGTTGGCATCGATGTCCTGCGCGGTGACTTCATGCTTGGAGAGGCCGTCGAGATAGCCGAAGTGAGCGATTTCGTAGAGCACGCGGCCGGCGGCGCGGGTGATGGTGGCTTCGGTGACGGTGCCATCTTTGAGAGCCTGGTCCATTTTTTCGGGGCTGAGCTTGACGCCGAAGTCGCCGCCACCACCGCGCGTGCGTGCCGGTTCTTCAGGAATGTGGCCGCCGAACATGCCTTCATTAGCTGCTGCGGCAGCCCTGGGGTTGATGGGAGGCGGCGGAGGAAGGGAGTCAAAGAACGAGGGGATGAAGGATCCCATGGGGCCGGGTTGGCCGCCGGGCATTTCCATGTCGAGGCCGGCGTTGATGAAGGTGACGGCGTGGACCGCGCCCCAGTCGGAGGTGACGAAGCCTTTGAAACCGATCTGCTCGCGAAGGATGGTGGTGAGCGTGTCCTTGTTGCCGCAGGCGAAGGTGCCGTTGAGGCGGTTATAGGAGCACATGATGGAGGAGACGTCGGCACGGCGGATGGCGGCCTCAAAGGGCGCTACGTAGACCTCATGCAGGGTCTGGTCGTCGATGAAGATGTTTCCGCTGTCAGAGTCGTATCCAACATAGTGCTTGATCTGCGCCATGACGTGCTGCGACTGGATGCCTTTGACTTCGCCGACGGCCATTTCACTGGTGAGGAAGGGATCTTCGCCGAAGGTGTTGTAGCCGCGGCCGAATTCGAGATCGCGATCGATGTTGACGAAGGGCTGCAGGGCGACATCGATGCCGAGCGAGCGCGCTTCGCGGCCGATGACGAGGCCGTTGTCTTCCGCATCTTTCATGCTGAAGGTGGCGGCGACGCCCATGGTCGCTGTCTCACCGGGCGAGGGATGGCGCGTGAGCACGCCGGGAGGTCCATCGGCAAAGCGCAGGCCGGGGATGTGAAGGCGCGGGATGCCGGCGAGGTATCCAGCCTGTCCCTGGTAGACGGCCGGGTCTTCTTTGGTGCCGTGGATAAGGGTGAGCTTTTCCTGGAGCGTCATCTGGCTGAGGAGCTTGTCGACGCGGGCATCACCGGTGACGACGGGAACGGATTGCGCGAATGCGCTAGCGGCAACAACAGCAAAGAGTGCGGGCGCGAACAAACAGCGCATGGTTGAGCGCAAAGAACGAATTGAACTGGCGAGAACTGGATCCACAATTGCCCCCTCGGATGCGTTTCCGTAGTCAGATAAACGGTTGATCTGACTGCGAAATCGCTACGGCAAGCAAGTGTATAGCAAGGGGGCACGGTGATGCTGATTGCGAGAATCCGCTTGTGGATGGGGAAGCCGAGAGATTGGTTCAATAGCCGATGGTGAAGCGAGCGCGCTCGTGTGCGGGCTTTTCGAGTTCGTCGACCAGGGCGATGGCGTAGTCCTCCATGGAGACGCGGCTGTTGCCTCGTGCGTCAGAGACGAGCTTGTCAGTATCGAGACGAAATCTGCCGGTGCGCGTGCCGGGCTCGAAGAAGCCTGCTGGGCTGAAGTAGGTCCAGTTGATGTCGGATTTTTTTAGCAACTCAAGGGCTTTCTCATGCGACGTGGCGATGGGAACCCATTCAGAAGGAAGATGGCCAGATTTGAGGACAGTTACACCGGGAGCGACTTCAAGTGATCCTGCGCCGCCTACGACGATGAGACGGATGTTTTTGCCGGCATTGCGGACGGCTTCGATCTGGCGCTCGGTGACGCCGAGAAGCTGATCTGTATCGTCCTGGGGTGGAGCGTAGGCACTGATTACTGCGTCGGATCCGGTGATGAGCGAGGTAATTTTGTTTACGTCGCTAAGGTCGTCTTTCACGGTCTTTACATTTGCGGGAAGGCCTACGGGATTGCGCGCAACGGCGGTGACGTTGTGATTGCGCGCGAGCAGTTCGGTGAGAATGCGGGAGCCAGATTTTCCGGTGGCGCCGTACAGCACTACGTTCATTTGAGCCTCCTGGGGAAGGTGGAAATCTTCCCTAAGGTTGGATGTGAGCTTCAGCGAATGGCTTCGCGAAAATCGAGATATGGATTTTATCGTGAGACGTCCATCTCCGAATTGCCAGTTATTTGCGCAGGATAGACTGGCCTCATGGAGCTGTCAGAAATGGGGCGAAATTGCTGGCTGTTTTGTGAGGGGTTGCGAAGGAAGGAGCTGCGACGTCGGTGGTTGCGAATGTGCTCGGTTCTGATCGTCTCTGTAGTCTCAGGCCCATTTATCTCGCAGGGGCAAAACAACGTCGCCGGCGAGAAGCCGTCGGCGGAAAGCCAGGTTGTGATGGAGGGCGGCAGCTCGGTTGGGAATATTCACGTATTCGCATTCGCTGGCGATCGGCGGATTGCGCCACTTGGTATTGAGTACGATCGTCATTCGTGGGGAAGTGGATTCGGTTTCTCGCCGGTGGGTGTGCGCCTTTTGTGGCGGAGGCATGCGGCATTCAGGCCCTACTTGATGGGGAAGGGCGGGCTGCTGATCTTTCCCGACCCCGTTCTTTCTCCGCTGGACGGCCATTTGAACTTCAGCGCGCAGTTTGGCGGCGGCGTGGAGGAGACCCTGGCGCGGCGTGTGTCGCTTCGTCTGGGGTACAGTGATTTCCATATGTCGAATGCGGGATTGCTACGAGGAATCCTGGAATCGACTTCATGTATTTCAATGCCGGGTTGGAGTATCGGCTGAAAAGTCAGACGGCGGCGCGTCGTGGGTGGTGAAATGCTGGATGAAATTACGATGGTAGCGGGAGTTGGGCATGGAGTCTGGCGGCGATGAGGTCTTCGCGGAGTTTTTCGACAGTGGAGAACTGGATGACAAGGAGGCCAAGGTCGCGGGCGGCGTCGATGTTCGCTTTTTTGTCGTCGATGAAGAGGGTTTCTCCGGGCAGGGTGCCGAGCTTGTCGAGCGTTAGACGGTAGATGGCAGGATCGGGCTTAGCCATTTTGTGTTCGAAGCTCCAGATGAGAACGTCGAAGCGCGCGAGCCAGTCGAATTCGCTCTGAATGCTGGCAAGAACTGTGTCGCCCATGTTGGAGAGGATGGCGGTGCGAATACCGTGCTTCTTGAGTTCGCTTTGCCAGGCAAGCATGGCGGGGTTCTGGGTGGTCCACATGCGGGCGTCCCAGGCATTAAGTTGGTCGGTTGCCGCGGCATCGAGATTGAGCTTCGCATCGCGGACGAGGTTCTGCCAGAACTGCAGGCCTGAGATTTTGCCCTCATCGTAGGCATGGCGATCGGCCCAGTAGAGCTTTTCAAACTGGTCATGGGGCAGGCCAGTGATGCGGACCATGGCGTCATGCGCGTCGGCGTTCGGTTGTCCGGTGAGAACCATTCCATAGTCAAAGACGACCGCGCGCAGAGACAATGTTCCTCCTGAGTGGGCGGCCTGTATTGTGGAAGGGACGCCAATGATTATTGTAGTGAATTGGGGACGGGGACGAGGGGACAAGGAACAAGTGACGTAGGGAACGAGTGAACAGGGGAAATAGTGAACAAGTGAGGCAGGGAACAAGTGAACTGGGGGAACCAGGGCAACTCGAAGTCGACGAGTTGGAGGCCTAGATGCGGTTTTCGAAGCGAACTGAATGGAATACGGAGGAGAGTATGCTGGCGCGGGAGTATCGTCTTCGCGCCAAGGCAGGGCTCCCTACTGCGGATTTGACGGCTTCGAATCCTACGCGGTGCAGGTTTGTCTATGATTCGGATTTGCTGGCGGCGCTATCAGGCACGGAGGCGCTTGATTACGATCCACAGCCGTTGGGGTTATTGAGGGCGCGCGAGGCGGTATGTGGCTATTACGTGGACCATGGTGTAACGGTTCTGCCAGAGCGGGTGGTGCTGACGACGAGTACGAGCGAGGCGTACAGCTTTCTGTTCAAGCTGCTGTGCGATCCGGACGAGGAGATCGTGGTGACGCAGCCGGGGTATCCGCTCTTTGATTTTCTGGCGGTGCTGGATGATGTGCGGATCAAGGTCGCGCCGCTGGTGTACGACCACGGTTGGCAGATCGAGCCAGAGGGGCTTCGGCGCGCGATCACGCCGGAGACGCGGGCGATCGTGCTGGTTCATCCGAACAATCCGACTGGACATTTTACGAAGGCGTGGGAGGCAGAGGAGTTGGCGGCGATCTGCCGGGAGCGGGGAATCGCTCTGATTGTGGACGAGGTTTTTCTGGACTACGGATTCGACGGGGTGCAGGCTGCGAGCCTTGCGTCAGGGCTCGAAGGCGTGGACGTATATGTGGTGAGCGGGCTCAGCAAGATCGCGGGACTGCCGCAGATGAAGGCGGCATGGATTGTGGCGACGGGGTCTAACGCCAAGGCTGCGATGGACCGGCTGGAGGTAATTGCGGATACGTTTCTGTCGATGAATGCGCCGGTGCAGGGGGCAATTCCGGCCTGGATTGCGGGGCGACATGAGATTCAGCGGCAGATCCGAGAGCGAGTTACGACGAACCTAGCGGAACTGGACCGGCAGCTGCGAGAGCTTGATGCGGTGCGGAGGCTTGAGGTGGAGGGTGGTTGGTACGCTGTTGTGCGGATCCCGGCGCTCGAAGCGGATGAGCGAACAGTTTTGAAGTTGCTGAACCATGGTGTGTGGGTTCAGCCGGGATACTTCTTCGGGATGGAGGAGAGCGGTTGGCTGGTGTTGAGTTTGCTTGGCCCTGTTGAGGAATTCAGAACGGGGATGAAGGAAATTGTTAACTATTTCAGAACGCATCAAGTTGATAACAATTGTCTAGTGGATGTTGAACCATAAATTCATGTTTATCTTGTCATGTTATTGATTAATGGTCGCTAATCATCTCTCATTCAGGAACGGATTTGTTCGTCGTTCAATCCCGATGGTTGTGGCTGAGCCGTGGCCCGGGATGACCCGGGTTTCGTCAGGGAGGGGCATCAGGCGGGCGTTGATGGAGTGGATGATCTGCTGGCCGTTTCCGCCGGGCAAGTCGGTGCGGCCGATGCTTCCGGCGAAGAGCGTGTCGCCGGCGAGGACCATTTTGAGCGGGGCGAAGTGAAGACAGATGGAGCCTTGCGTGTGACCGGGGGTGTGAAGGACCTGGGCTGGGTAGGCATCGAGGCCGACGCGGCGGCCATCGGTGAGGGGTTCGTCGGGAGGGGCTGTTTCAGGCGTATCGACACCAACCCATGCTGCCTGCTCGGCCATGATCCGTAGAAGAGGAAGGTCGTCCTCGTTGAGAAAGACGGGGGCGCCGGTGAGGGATTTCAGTGTGAGCGCTCCACCGATGTGATCGATATGGGCGTGGGTGATGAGGATCTGCTTGAGTGTGAGGCCGAGGGTGGTGAGGCGGCGGTGGATGCGGGAAACTTCGTCGCCGGGGTCGATGATGATGGCTTCTCTGGTTTCCTCATCGGCCAGGATTGTGCAGTTACATTGGAGGGGGCCGACAGGAAAGGTCTCAAGAATCATGGGTTCATTGTAGGGCTGGAGATGAATCTTCGGGGCAAATGAAAAGGCAGTCCCTGCTGGGGCTGCCTTTTGCGTATCGAGCAAATTGCGTTATTTGCCTGGCTTCGCCGGAGCCGATGGGGCTGGCTGCTTTACGTCATCGAGGACGGAATGTGCATGTCCGGAACGAACGTAGAGGGCAGTGAGCGACAGCGAGGTGATCATGAAGATGATCGCTGACCACGTCGTGAGCCGGGTGAGAACGTTTGCAGCCGCGCGGGGACCGAAGGCGGTCTGCGAGCCCTGCCCGCCAAAGGCACCGGCGAGGTCGGCCGAGCGTCCCTGCTGAACGAGGACGACTCCGATGAGAAAGAGGCAGACGATGACGTGGACGGTGATGACGAGATAGAAGAGAATCTGCATTGCTGAAGCTGCTTTCCGAGTCTTGGCCGGGTGGTCCGGCGGAAGAGTCAATGGTGCGGAGGAGGGGACTTGAACCCCTATGCCTTGTGGGCGCTAGCACCTCAAGCTAGTGCGTCTGCCAATTTCGCCACCTCCGCGAGGTGAACCCTTTAAGTATAGCAAAAGGCGAGTTGGTTTGATGATGGGGTCGCGAGGGCGCAGGCTTGTGGCCGAAGGGGTAAGATGGTGCGGATTCAGGTTCAAAAAAAATCAACAGGTGCTTTGGATGGGAGGCTCGATGAGCAGGTTGTGGAGGAGTGTGGCTGGAGCAATAGGTGTGGGCGCATGCTCGCTGATTTGTGCGGGGCAGAACACGGGCGGCGATGTGGCACCGGTGATCGACGTTCACGTGCATGCAATGGATGAGTCGTGGCCGGGCGGCGGGGCGATGTGTCCGAACGAAGCGAAGTTCCTGGCCTCGGATCCGAAGACGAAAGAGGCTCCGTTTGGGTGGGACGTGGAGAACTGCACGCCGAAGCTCTATCCATCAGAGAAGGGGCAGTATCTGAAGGACATGAAGGCGGAGATGGAACGGCTGAATGTTACGGCGGTGGTTTTTGGAGATGAGGCGAGCGTCAAGAAGTGGCAGGACGCGATGCCGGGCAGGGTGATTCCCGGCACAAGTTTCAGCGAAGGGATGACGCCGGGCGCGCGGGTGCCGCTGGATAAGTTGCGCACGGAGTTCACGCGTGACGGTTTCAAGGTGATGGGCGAGATCGGGCTCCAGTATGAGGGACTATCGCCGAGCGATATGTCTGTGGATAAGTATTTTGCGCTGGCGGAGGAGTTGGATATTCCGGTGGCGATTCACATGGGGACAGGCGGATCGGGGCGTGCCAACGTGACGTCGCCGAAGTTTCGCGGGTCGATGGGCAATCCGCTGCTGCTTGAAGAACTGCTGGCCCGTCATCCGAAACTACGCGTGCAGGTGATGCATGCGGGGTATCCGATGATCGACAACATGCTGACGCTGCTGCAGGCGAACTCGCATGTGTATGTCGATGTGGCAGGGCTGATCTGGAGCTATCCGTTGAAAGAAGTGAACCGATACATCGAACGGCTGGTGGAGGCGGGGTTTGAGGACCGCGTGATGTTTGGGACGGACCAAATGGAATGGCCGAAGCTGATGGGCTATTCGATCAGCATTATTCAGAATGCGGATTACCTTACACCGGAAGAGAAGCGGGACATTCTTTATAACAATGCTGCGCGGTTTCTGAGGCTCGATCAGAACAGGGCAAAGTGAGGCGATACGGTTCGAGGCAATGGTTAGTGCATGCGGGCGCGCATGCGTTTTTCTGCATCGGCGGACCAGTACTTGCAGTCGAGTCGGATGAAGACGGAGGAGTAGGGGATGGTCATGGTTGTCTTGAGGACGAGGACGCGGAATTGCTTGCTGGTTTCGTCGATCTGGGAGATGACTTTTTCATGTGGGATGGATTGAATCTCATAGTCGGCGAGGAGCTTAGCAATCTGGGCGCGGTAGGCGGTGGCGCCGGGGGCATCATTGTCGGGGACGAAGGGGAGTTCGGAGTCCATGTAGATAAGGGGGCGGACGTGGATGGAATTGTTGACTGCGCCAAGAACGTAGCGCAGGACATCGAGGTGCGAGGCGTCGGTCTCGATGGTTTCGACGCCAGGCGAAGACTGGAGGGGGAAGGCGGAATCGACGACGAGGATCCAGTTGCGATGGCCGAGGAGCGGAAGGGATTCGTTGACCTTGGCTTTCCAGTCAGTGGGAACCGATGTTTGGGCTGAGAGAAGAAGGGGACTGAAGAGGGCTGCTGCGGTGAAGAGCAGGAGACAGAATCTGCGCATTTGGTTCACTTCCTTTATCGATCTGGAAAGTGCATCTTCGGGAATGACCTTAACACTCGATGAGGCGCTTCATCCAGGAGGCTAGCTGTTGCTGGTCGGGAGTGCCGGCGGAGTGGGCGGTGTGGACGGCGCGGCGGTCGGTTTCGGGGCGGTTCTGGCTGATTTTGAATTTACCTTCAATGCGAGCGATGGGGATGCGGAAGCCGACGATGCCGGCGAGCATTGTGCGGCGGAATCCGTCGGGGAGATTGCGCCACTGCTCGGCGTAGGCAGGCTCGTTGTTTTGGATGAGGCCGGTGAGGAGGGAGTCTTTGGCGGACTCGTCTTCAATCAGCGACAGCGTGCCGTGGGCGTGGATGGCGATGTAGTTCCAAGTAGGGACGGAGAGCTGTTCTGCGTAGAGCGAAGGGCTGACATAGCTGTGCGGACCGGGGAAGACGACGAGGATTTCGCGGTTGGCGAGTGATTGCCAGTGAGGGTTCGCTTTTGCGAAATGGCCTTCGAGGATGCCGTGCGGGCCTTCATCTTTGATGACGAGAGGGAGATGGGTAGCGTGGTGCGCTGCAGTGTCAGCGCTTGAGTCGAGCGGGCCGATGAGGATGGCGAACGAATATGCGCGCATAGCTTCGAGGAGAACGGCGCGATCGGAGACCTGATTGAATCGGGGTGTGTACATCGTGCTCCTGGAGAACCGGGGTGCGTAGGATTTCGTATCTCAACGTTAATGGTCGGGTGAGGAGTGCGCAAAATCCAGCCGGAAACAAATTTGGATTGCGTGGCGAAGGGCGGGTGGTAGTCTGTGGGCCGCGCAGGGAATTAAAGAGGGGGCCTAGTTGGAATTTTCAGATTCTTTGAAGGTTGATGGAACGCCGGTGGTTGCAGTGAAACGGCGCGGAATTTGGCCAGCGCTGGGACTGATTTTTGTAGCGCCGCTGGTGGCCGAGTTCCTGCTGGGGAACCTGCCGATCAAGCTGCTGCCGGCGCTCATCGTGCTGGCGCCGATGTATGGGGGCGGGGCGCTGCTGATTCGCGAGACGGTGCGGAGAACGGGACGCGGCTGGCCGAGCATTCTGCTGCTGGGGATGGCATATGGAATCTTTGAAGAAGCGTTCACGACGCAATCTCTGTTCAATCCGAATTATCTGAAGTTGAATTTAGGATTGCTGACGCCTGCGTATATTCCTTCGCTGGGGATCGGGGCGTGGTGGACGCTGTGGATGCTGATGGTGCATGGGATCTGGAGTATCTCGACGCCGATTGCACTGGTGGAGGCGTGTGTGCCGGATCGGGCGCGGACGCCGTGGCTTGGGCGTGTGGGGCTGATGGTGGTGGCGATCGTGTTTTTGTTTGGGGCGGTGTCGACGACGCTCATGGGTTATAGGCAGGATTACTTTCTCGCTTCAATGGCGCAGTTCATGGGGGCGGCTGTGGTGGTGCTCGCGCTGATCGTGCTGGCGTTTGTGATGTCGAAGCGGCAAACGGTTGAGCGCACGGGAGAGGCTCCATCGGCATGGCTGGTGGGGACGGCTGCGCTGCTGTTTGGGTCGGCAGCTCTGTTCGTTCCCAAGGAGTGGGGATGGGTCGCTGTGGCTGAATTGCTGGGGTTGGATGTTGTGATGCTTCTTGCAGTGTTGGCCTGGTCGCGAAGAGGAGGGTGGGGATTGAAACATCAACTCGCACTGGGCGCGGGCGCAGCGCTGGCGTATGGATGGCATGCGTTCTTGCAGCATCCGGCGGTGGGTGGCGTTGGGGTGAGTGTGCGGGCGGGGAATGCGATTTTTCTGGCGGGGGCGATTGGGGTGGTGTGGTTTGGGGCGAGGCGCTGCAATGCAGAGAATACCGCGAATCGTTGATCTGGTTAAAAAAGAAAATCCTTCGCTCCGCTTACCCCACAAACAATAAATCGCTCGCGGGGTTCCAGGCTGCTGGCTCCTCATGACACAAGCGACAACCCTCCGAAATCAATCGGTTTGCAAGTGTCATTTTTCGACCCTCCACTTGCTCTCGGAGCAAATGGAGCTGCTCAGGATGACAACTGCAGAGAGACGCGCTTCATTGAATCCTCTCGAAGCGGAAGGCGGCTTCGCGGAGGGCGTGGCTGATGGCCGTGATGTGGGTGGCGCCGCGAGTTTCCAATGTCACGTCGATGACGGTTTCGCCGAGGCTTACGCCGTAGTAGGCACGGTTGTGGATGGTTTCGACGATGTTGGCGCGCTCGCGGGCGAGGATCTGGGTGAGGTGGAGGAGAGCGCCGGGGCGGTCCTGCAGATAAACGCGGATGCGGAGGAGACGGCCGTCTTTGACGAGACCACGCTCGATGATTTTGGCGAGAAGTGTGACGTCAATGTTTCCACCGCAGACCAGGACGACGGTGCGGCGATGGCGGAGATTTGTTTTGGACTGGACGACGGCGGCGAGCGCGGCTGCTCCGGCGCCTTCTGCGAGAGTCTTCTCCTGCTCGAGGAGCATGAGGATGGCGCTGGCGATTTCTTCGTCGTCGACGGTAACGATTTCGTCGACGTAGCGGGTGACGAGCGGCAGGGTGACGTCGCCTGCGCGGCGCACGGCGATGCCGTCAGCGATGGTGGCTTCAGCGTTGATGGTGACGGGAGCGCCGGCTTCGCGTGCACGAAGCATGGAGGGTAGACGCTCGGGTTCGACGCCGACAACGCGGATTTTTGGATTGGTCTCTTTGAGGGCGCAGGCGATGCCGCTGATGAGGCCGCCACCGCCGATGGGGACGACAACCGCTTCGATATCGGGGACCTGTTCGAGGAGTTCGAGGCCGATGGTGCCCTGGCCGCAGATCACGACGGGGTCATCGAAGGGATGGATGAAGGTGCGGCCTTCTTCGACGCGGCGGCGGAGGGCCTCATCGCAGGCTTCGTCGTAGCTGGCGCCGTGGAGGATGACTTCGGCTCCATAGGCGCGGGTCGCGGCGACCTTGATTTGCGGAGTGGCTAGAGGCATGACGATCTGGGCGCGGATCCCGCGCGCGGCTGCATGGAAGGCTACTCCCTGGGCATGATTGCCGGCACTGGCCGCGATAACTCCGCGTTTGCGTTCGGTTTCGCTTAGCGTGAGGAGTTTGTTGAGGGCGCCCCGCTCTTTGAACGATCCGGTGCGCTGAAGGTTTTCAAGCTTGAGGTGAATGGGCAGACCGGTGAGTTCGGAGAGATGATGCGAGAACTGGCAGGGAGAGACGTGAATAGAGTCTTCGATGCGGGCGCGCGCGGATTGAATGCCGACGAGAGATACAGGTTCCAAAACAAACTCCTCGTTCAAAAAAGAAGTGACTGGAAATGCGAAAACCACCAGCCGCGTTTGCGGGTGGTGGCCTGATTATTGCTGGACTATTGAATCCGGTTCGTCAGGCTTTTCCCGCGCGCATGATGTGGCTGCTAATTCGAATGGCGGGAATGGACACGAAAGCGGTCTGCACAGAGAAAATGACTGCGCTACAGCCGATCGCGATGGGGTTAACCTTAAGCATGGCGTTGAATGCAGTAGAGCAGAGGCGTGGCGGATGCGTCAAGCGATCACAGAGTCTTGCGATTCGGGAGCGAAGGATTCGTTCAACGCGTTCTTCTGGTGGGTAATTTTGTTTAGAGCGAATTGGAAGTAGACGAAGGAGCAGAGAAAAGTGAGGAGCCAGTTCAAACGCAGGTTGACGGGTTCACGGCGGTTGTAATGCTCGAGAAGTTCTTCACGGAGTTCGTAAATGACGACGATCCAGAGGAGCCAGGAGAAGAGAAAGCCGAATCCAGTGACGAGGGAAGCGATCGCCCAGTAAAGGGAACTGGAACGGTGGTCAATCTTGCGAATCCAGAGACAGAGGTAAAGAGGCCACGCAACCGCGACAGCATAGATGGCGAAGTTGCGATAAGGGTCGGGAACGAACCAGAATGCGATCGCCTCGGCCGAAAGAATGGCGAGAAGCAGAAGTGCCCAATGGACCCGCGGCGGGGAGGGATAGTCGTCGCTCTGCCTTGCGGCCAGCACAACAGGGGATTGGCGCATATGTCATCTTACCCCGAAGGGGCAATCCCTAAAAGAGATCAGTGAGCTTTGCGAAGGCGTCGATCTCAATAAGGTAACGTCCCTCGGGAGGCGCGGAGAGCGATGCATGTTCAAGAATCCACGTGTCTTTGTGGAAAAGGAACACGGCATGGAGGCCGACGACGAGGGCTGGATTGATATCGCTTTTAGGGCTATTCCCAATCATCCAAGCGGTTTGCGGTGAGATTTGGTGGCGTGCGATGACGGACTGGTAGGTGGCTGGATCCTTCTCAGCAACAATCTCGACCGCGGAGAAGCGCGAGGCAAGACCCGAGCGTTGGACCTTATCGGCCTGCTCGGCGTGATCGCCTTTGGTCATCAGGATGAGGCGATGGCGCGAGGCTAGTTCGCGAAGTGTTTCTTCGACGTTCGGTAGAAGCTCAATTTCCTGCTCAGAGATGGAGTTGGCAAAACCGATCACGCGCTGACGTTTTTCCTCATTCATTGGTTCCGGGCTCAAGCGCTGGAAGGTCTCGAGGAGAGAACGCGTGAAACTGGGCAACCCATAGCCGTGCGCGAGGATGGTTTCGCGTTCTACGGCGTTGAGGGTCTGGCGAACTTCAGTGGGCGAGTACTCGTGATGATTGAGATAGCTGATGAAGGCCGCGATGGCGCGTTCGAAGTAGATGTTGTTTTCCCATAGAGTGTCGTCGGCGTCGATGAGGAGCGTCTGGCCGGGGGGAAATTGGGGCATGTAGATATCGTACAGAATTTGTTTGAGACCTATTTCGCCGGGGTGGGTAAGGAATAGTCGAATTGGTAGGAGTGCTTGCCATTGACGATCTTGATGGTCATGGTCCCGGAGATTCCGGTGAGGTCGCCAGTGCCGGAGCCGGGCACAACTTTGACGATGAGTTCGAATTTGTTGTCGACCATGGAGCCGAAGTGCTGCAAGGCGAAGGAGCCGGTGCGACCGACGAGGTTGCCGGTGACTTGCTCGATGGCCACATAGCCGGCGGTACCGGTAGCCGGATTGCCGGCGCCCAGCATTTCGCCTTTGCTGGTGGCCTCGAGGTCTCCGTGGAACTGCTTGTCTAGGCCGTAGCGTCCAATGTCGGTGCCGGCAAGTGCGTCGTCAGCCGTCAACGGCGCATTCTTCACATCGAATGTTCCTTCAGCGTGCATAGACAAAGGGCCATCTTTCGCGGTGATCTGGGAGTGGGGAACCTGGGCTGAAACGAGAGTCGGCATGGGGAGGCCTCCTGAGAGGAATAGAAGGGTGACGATACCGATGTTCATTCGACGCACAATCTCTCCGTTCGGTTAACAAAGAAATTGTATGGTGAGTAGTGCGGGCCCGCGACCAACAATCGACGAGCTTTCCTATTCGGCAAGTTTGAAGATGCGGATCTGCACGAGTTTTGCGATGGTGAGGTTCTTGAATCCGCGGTTCTGCATGCGCTGAACGAAGTCGGGCGTAATTTTGAAGATGCGGATCTGGATGAGTTCGTCGAGCGATGGCTGGAAGCCCAGGGCGCGAATCTGCTTGACTTCGTCAGCGTTCACACCCTGGACCTTGAGGGCGATGAGTTTGTCGGCATCAGGCTGCTCATAGCCCATCGAGACGAAGCTCTGTGCGTACCCCGGATCGATCTTGAAGATGCGAAGTGCGATGAGATTGTCGATGGTGATTCCACGGATGTTGGCCTGCTGGAGCGAGCGGGCGTATTCGCTGGTGACGTCGAGGAAGGTGTAGGCCTGAAGCTTCTCGGATTCAAAGCCCTTGAAGCCGAGGATGGCCATGCGATCGACAAAGGCGGAATTGGGCGTGAAGAGGGAGTCGCCGCGAAGTTCCCGGTCGTGCACGACGCCAGTACAGGTGAATGCGCCTGCTTCGCCGCTGAGGCTTGCGGTGAGGTGGGCTCCTTCGTTGACAAGATCGGCCACTGTAATACCGGTGAAGCGGCTCATCGATTCATTGCTGAAGCTGTTGCCGCAGCGGTGGCCGTCGGGGCAGTCGGTGTCGCCGATCTCGAGGCTGAATCTGTCTCCTCTTTCGCTGATGCCGATGGTGCAGTGGTCGTGTATGGGAGCGAGTGTCTGCGCTGGGAGAGTGACGGTGGCGATTGCGAGAGCGAATGCGAAACCGAACTTGCGATGCATGTTCATCCATGAACTCCTTAGCGGCGTTGCAGAGACGGTGCTTTCCTGTCTCGCGGCGAAGCGAGCTATTTAATTCGAGAGAGTGCGTGGGTTGACTAACTACTTCGCCGATTCGTCATCAAGTATGCCGGTGATACGCAACTGAACGAGCTTTTTGAACGGCAGATTATTGAACCCGTGCCGGCTGGCCTGGGCGATGAAATCGTCGTTGATGTTGAAGATGCGGGCCTGCACCAGTTCTTCCGCAGTAATGCTCGGGAACTTCTGCTTGAGAGTTCGAGCGTACTCAGGGGTCACGTTTTGGACGCGCATGCTGAGCAATTGCTTTGAGGTGAGACCGTCGAAGCCGGCAGATTTCATGCCGGAGACGAATTCGGGTGTGACGTTGAAGATTCGAAATGAGACTGCATCCTGAACTTTGTCGATCTCAAAGCCCTGCTGTTTCAGTTGAGCGATGTACTCGGGGGTGACGTTCTGGATCTTGCAGGAGATTAGTTCGTCAGCGCTGAGTTTGCCGAATCCGGCGTTGGCCATGGCCTTGGCGTATTCGGGGGTGATGCCCTGGATCTTCATCGAGATGAGCTTATCGAGATCAACGTCGTAGCCGGCAGCCTTCATCTCATCGATGTAATCGCTGTGGGATTGTGCGGATGACGTGGCATTGGCCTCGGACAGCGTTTCAGAAGAGGGTGCAGGCTCGGGAGCCGTCGAAATTTGCACCCCTGGAAGGGGAGAGGGCTTTGCAATGTGGATTGCGTTGGCGAACACGGGAGTGATTGCAGGTGCAGTGACTCGAGCGGAGACCGTAGTCGGCGCAGGATCTGATTGCGGTTTGGGACTGAAGCTGGCTAGCAGGCGCGGCACGGGAAGAAGGATGACGACGAGTCCGGTGCAGGCGGCGGCAAGAGAGAAGGGGCGAAGGCGACGGCTGGGAATTCGAGTCATGGGTTCACCGAGGATGCGTGCAATGCGCGCGAGAAGAGTTGTGTGGGATTGATGGCCATCGAGCGCCATGGCAAAGCGCAGATGACGCGAGCGCTGCTCTTCGAGATGAACGAGAGCGTGCGCGTAGACGATGGGGTTGGGGCAGATTTGGAGGGCGAGGTCGTCGCAGCAGAGCTCGCGTTCGTGACGGATGCGAGCGCTGAGCCACCATACGGCGGGATGGAAGAAGAAGAGGGTTTCGGCGATGGTTTGCAGGATGTTCCAGAAGAAGTCGGCGCGGCGGACGTGAGCAAGTTCGTGGGCGAGAACGACTTCGAGTTCATCGGGACCGAGCAAGGTGATGGCACTGAGCGGGAGCAGGACGATGGCACGCAGGGTGCCCATGGTCATGGGGCTCTCGATGAAGGTGGAGAGGCGAAGGGTGACGGCTCGGTCGAGGCCGAGAATCCTGGAGATGCGCTGGAACGCTGCGGCGACAGGGGCTGGCGCCTCAGCGGTGGATGCAAGGCGCAGACGGCGCAGATACCACCAACCTCCAAGGCTGCGAAGAGAAAGGGCGAAAACACCAGCGAGCCAGAGGCCGTCGATCCACGGCAGGAGAGAAGCGATAGTCACGTGCGCAGGGGCTTGCTGCTGAGCTGCGACAAGGAGGCCTGGGGCGGCGGAACGCGGAAAATCAGCCGCAATAGACGCGCGAACATTTTCAGCTGTGGCCGTGAGCGAAGGGGCTGCCGCGTCGGTGCGCAATTCCCATTCGAAGGTGACGACAGCTGCGCCAAGCATGAGAAGGAGTGCCGAAAGCGCCACGAGGTATCTCGCCTGGCTGGAGCGGCGGGCAAGGGCTGTGCTGATCAAACGATAGACGGCGGCAACCGCAGCAGCTTGCCAGCAGAAGTGGATGAGAGTCCAGGCGATGGATTGGGGAATTTGGGTCATGGCCGGTCCTTTTTGGAATCCGCGGATGTCTTGGTGTGACGGTGATCGGGGGAATCCGTGGCGCGTCTGTGTTCGATGAGGGCGCGGATTTCAGCGAGCTCGTTTTCACTGGCGGGTTCCATGGAGAGCGCATGGAGGGCGAGCTGAGCGGCGGATCCGGCGAAAAGACGCTTGCTGAGGTCCTTCAGGATTTTGCTCTGCATCAGGTCCTGGCTGAGAGCGGCGCGGTAGACATGAGCGCGGTTGGCTTCATCACGGACGACGAGGCCCTTGGTAGTCATGATCTGAAGCATCTTGAGAACGGTAGTGTATCCGGAGGGCCGATCTTCATTGAGAGCATCGTGAATCTCGCGCACCGTGGCCGGCTGCTTCTCCCAGAGGATCTGGAGGAGTTCGAGTTCAGATTCGGTGGGGCGGGGGATCGGGGTGCCGTGTTCCATGATGGTCAGACGTTATACGAAGAGCTTCGTAATTGTCAACGAAAATCTTCGTAGATGGAGATGAGAGTGAACTTCGGCATTCGTAGATCGATGGAGAAGCGGCCGCCTAGTTCACAGATTGGCGTTGGACTGGGACGTAGAGTTCGCGGTGCTGACTGCCTTGACGGATAACGATCTTCGCGCCTGCGGATAACTGGTCGCCGGTGAGACAGGGTTCGAGGACACGATAGAGGAACTCGCTGTCTTTTCCGTTGAAGATCAAGGTGGTGTTTTCGGGACCAGAAACCGAAACAGCGAAGCGGCCTGCTGCGGCTCTTTTTACCTCGTTAGTGAGTGAGCGCGAGAGGGCGGAGATTTTTCTTCGCGTATCGAGGTTGGAGGAGCGACCATGTTTCAGTTCGACGACGACTGCGGCGGAGTCGGCAGGAGCTTTGCCTTTGGCCCCGTCGAACTCTCCCCCCGGGACGGAAGCCAGCGAGGTCCTGACCGAATTGAGTGTCTGGCGCATTTCGGCAGCTTCTTTGGACTTGCCCAGGCGAGTGAGTACGGCGACGGCGCGCTCGAGGCTCTCAGCATGGTCATCGAGATTGGAGCTTGCTTGCCGGCTGCGTTCCATGCAGGCTTTGCGGTACCACTCAGCTGCATGCTTGTCGTCGCCGGAGTTTTCGAAGATCTGGCCGCGCGTGTCATACGCGTTGGCGAGAGCGTCGCCCGTGGAGAGGTGTTTTATGGCGCGATCGATGGAACTATGCGCTTCCTTAAACCTGCCCATGCGCCGGTAGGTATTGGCGAGGTTGTTGTGTGCGCCGGCGAGCAAGTTGGGGCTTGCCCCGGAACTCTGTTCGCGCACTTTCAGCACTTTCAGTTGGTAGGCGAGAGCTTCGTCGAAGCGACCCTGCTCAGAACAAATCAGTGCGAGATTTCCCCACGCCGGAGTGGCGGACAGTAACTTCATGTTGGCTTCGTGGATGGATGCAACCTCGCGGTACAGGACCTCAGCCTCCGCGGGGTCGTCTTTGCGCAGGGCGTTACCGAGAGAGAGGAGGGCAGAGGTGAGGCGCGGATCGCCGGGAAGATTGCGTAAGATCTCGAGCGCGTATCTCAGGGGAACGACGGCGTGCTGGCGGGCGCCGATCCTGACGTAGGCGTCGCCCATTTTGAGGAGCATCAAGCCGATTCGCTCGGGTTCAGTATTTTCGCCTGCCTGCGCGAGCGCCTGTTCCCATGCAGAGATGGCGAGGCGCGGTTCGCCAGCGCGCTCGAGAGATTCTGCGAGACTGAATTGATAGCGCGCGGATTGCATGGGAGTTGTAATGCTTTCGAGCAGCGCGGTAGCGTCGGAGCGGAGTTTGGCTGCGTCGCTTTCCTTGCGCATCTTTTGATTGAGCCAGCTCATGTTGAGCATGACGAGCGGCTTCAGATGGGGCTGCTGATCGGCGGGCGCATTTTTAGTTTTTTCGAAGGCGACTGCGAGGGACGTTAGAGCGCGCGGGAGATCATTGTTGGCGACTGCCTTGAGGCAGAGTGCGATGGCGGCGAGACACTCGTTGAGTTGCTCGCTATCTTCGGGCTCGTCAGGTGTGAGGCCTGCGGCGATGAGGCGGGCGCGGTCGTGCACTGTCTGGGCTTCGCCAAAGGTACCCCATGGATGGGGGCTGTAGACGTCTCCAATGAGTGCAAAGGCGGCGCGAAGACGATCGAGGTCTTTGACCTGGTAGAACCAATTCGCCGCGTAGTGCAGGTAGGGAATGCTCGAACGCCGCGGCACATAGGGTGGCCGTGTCCATGTGTCGAAGGCTGCACTTAATTCGTCGACGACTTTTGCGTCTTCAAGATATTGGGCGACGGCCGCCTCGTCCTTATCGAAGTGGATGAAGTGGGTATAGACAAGAAAGTGGGCCCAGAACAGGCCGTAGGCCATGTCACTGCCCGGAGCAGATTTGGCGAAGGCGGAGCGGGCGAATTCCAGCGATTGCTCGTGACTGCCGCCGTACCGCTTTGACTGAATCGTTATGACGGGCAGATATGCAGGAGCAAGGTCCGGAGCAAGCTGCGTGGCTCGTTGAAATGTCTCGCGCATTTTGGGCAAGAGCTCGCAGAAGATTCCCAGCGAGGGTAGGACGCGGACCAGTGCGGTTGGGTCGTCGGGATCAAGCCGAGTGAATTTCTCGAGAGCCTCAAGTGCGGCCTCAACGCAATTTGCCGCAGCGCGCCAACTGTCTTCGGTGACCTTATCGGTGGTGCCGCCGCCGCGTTTCTTGCGTGCAAGGCTGGAAAAGAAAGATGCACGAATCAGGAACAGGTCTGCGGTACCAGGCTCGGTTTCGCAGGCGAAGTCGAGCACGGTAGGCGGTATCCAATGGACGACGCGGTCGAGAATGAAGTCGCGGTCCTGCCAATCGGCTTGCAGGCGGGTACGGGCAAGATAGGCGCGAAGACCGGAGAGGTCTGCGCGCTTGACCTGATCGATAAGGTCGTGGACTTCAGACCGCGATGTGGAATGGACGGCGTTGTCTGGACTTGCTTCGTACGCGCTATTGGGTGTGAAAGACATCATGTTACCCATTGGAGCCCTTGGATGAATTATTGGATGAAAAAGTATCGCGTGGATCTGGGGGCTGATGTGACGCGGATGGGCGGGCGCTCTTCGACGATCACGGGAAGTGCAGAAGCAGATCCGTCACTTCGCCCACCCCACTGCGTGGGCCTCCAAACCGCTCCGCTCTGGATGACACGTCTCAATTTCAGGACTCCCTCGGCGAGTCAGCGGCAGATGGAGTTGGGATCGAGGGTGGGCTTGGGGCGGGGTGGAAGTTGGAGGCCGCGGGCGTGCATTGCGCCTTCGAGGCTATCGGGCTGGTCGGGGAGGGAAGGATCGATGGAACTCGCGTAGAACGGATCGTTTTCGGCTTCTTTGAGAGTGACGAAGGTGAAGCCCTTGCTTTGGTAGAGCTCGAGAAGACGGGGGAGCATGCGGGCGTCGAATGCGCCGACGTGCATCAGGAGCACGTAGGGGATGTCGTGTTCGTAGAGAGCTTTTGCCATGGCGCGGCGGAAGTCGGCGTCGCTGGAAGCTGCGTCGAGGTAACTAGTTTCGAGCTGGTTGATGGCGGCGGTATCGTTTTTGGCGACGCAGCGGGCGTAGGGCTCGTTCCACATGTAATCGCCAAAGCTCATGGTGACGGCGGCGATGTGATAGCCATGAGTGGCGAGGAATTTGCGGGTGTCGGCGCGTTTTTCGGGCGTGTCGCCTTCCGCGAGGAAGGGATAGCGTAGCCAATGCCAGTCGGTAGAGCCGGCGTATCGTTCGAGGATTGGTTCGTTTTTGAGCAGGTCGGATTCCCAGTCGGCAAGGGAAATGGTGTTGAGGTTCATGTGCGACCAGGTGTGATTGCCGAGGAAGAAGCCGGCGTCGCGCCAGTCTTTGAGCATGGGTGCGGAAGCTGGCTCGCGTTGGATAGCTACGCCGTTTACGAATCCGTAAACAGGCGGCAAGTGCGCGGCTTTCATGGCGGCGATGAGCTTGTGTCCGATGTCGACGCGGGTTTCGCCTTGCGGTAAAGCGCTGTGAGCGGGGAGGTCGTCCCATGTGAAGGCGATTTGCTGAGCGGGCGCGGAGATTGTGATTGCTGCGAGGGTGATGAAGAGGGTTAGAGCGCGCGATTTAATCACAGGAATATTATGCACCCGGGGTCTTCGTGCCTTGGCGCGCGGCGCTTTGAGTGCCGCCTTGGACGCGGGTTGATTTAGAAGAACCGACGGGTGCTTCGACGGCGCTGCGCTGTGCTCAGGATTGCGGCTCGAATTCAGGGATTGGCTATTCGCCGCCCGCGATCAACTTGCGGATCGGGTCGTTGTCGGCATAGACGCGCCACTCGGAGAGGAGGCCATCATCGATCGAGGCGCGAATTGCAATGGGCGTCTGCCAGCGGTTTTCCAGTTTGAGCTTACCGTCGCGGGTGAAGGTGCCCGAGGCCATGCCGAGCATGACGACAACGGGATCGGCACCGACCTTAAGCGATTCAGAAGGTTCCCGGGTGTTTGTGGGTGATCCGCCGGGATAGAACTCTTCGATAGCGACGGAGTAGTCGGGGACCATCCTGAAATAGGCGGCCCAGGCTTCGCGTATTCTTTCACGGCCTTCGACGGTGTTGCCCAGTGAATCGATAAAGCGGTGTGTGGGCGTCATGAGTTCTGCCAGCCGGTCAACGTTCTGCCGGTTGATGGCGCGCAGGAATGCCTGCGCAATGGACTCCGCGGAATGGCCGATCGATTCCATGAGGCACCCCCGAGAACCATTCTAAGCATTGGGCGGACGGAACTGACATCCCAGTAGAAACGTATCTTGTCACAGACCGCTGAAATTACGGCTTGGGAACGGCGAGCCAATCCAGGGGTGCGGCGTCGAACGACTATGCAAAGCTTTACCGACACGCTGAGCGAGGTTTTCAGGGCGATCGCGGCGAACAAGCTGCGCAGCTTTCTAACCATGTTCGGAATTGCGTGGGGCGTGGGTTCGCTGCTGGTGCTTGTGGGTCTGGGTGAGGGGTTCCGGTCGGGGCAGCACCGCAACCTGGAGAAGATGGGCAACGACCTGGTGATGATGTGGAATGGGACCATCCCCGCTGTCGCCAACCAGCACACGGGGATGCGTCCTTACCAGCTGACGATGGGCGATGCGGAAGCGGTAAGGAAGCTGCCGGAGTTGCGCGCGGTGACGGTGGAGCTGTCGCGCTCGGATCTTTACGAGGTCAGCCAGTTCAGCAACACTTCGAGCCACGTGATTGGCACCTGGCCGAACTACACGGTGGTGCGCTACATTCCGATGGCGCAGGGGCGGTTTCTCGACGATCAGGACGTGAGCGATCGGCGGCGCGTGGCGGTGCTGGGCGCGAAGGCGGCGCGGCTGCTGTTTCCGGGGCGGCCGATGGTGGGTGAAACGATCACCATCAACGGCACGGACTTCAAGGTTGTGGGAGCGGTGGACAAGATCAGCCGCGGCAATAACGACTACGACGACCAGAAGCTGTATATCCCTGTGACGACGATGCAGGAGCTGTTTCCGCTGAAGGGCGACAACATCGCGCAGGATGCGCTGACGTCGATCCAATACCAGCCGACGAAGCCTGGGGATGCGACCGCGGCGGTGGCGGCGGTGCATCGCGTGATTGCCGAACGGCACGGATTTGATCCATCGATGAAGGACGCGTTTCAGGAGTGGGACACCATCAAGGAGATGAAGATGGTGGGCGCGATCTTCAACGCGATGGATATTTTTCTGGGCGGAGTGGGGATTGTGACGCTGGGGCTGGGCGCGGTGGGGATTATCAACATCATGCTGGTGTCGGTGTCGGAACGAACGAGCGAAATCGGGCTGCGGAAGGCGCTGGGCGCGACGAAGAGAAGCATCATGGGGCAGTTTTTCTGGGAAGGGTTGTTGCTGACGGCGGTGAGCGGCGCAATTGGCATTGCGGCGTCGGCGGGGCTGATGGGGTTGCTGCAGGCGCTTCTGACGGGCAAGATGCCGGGCTGGGATCCGCCGAGGCTGGTGCCGTGGTCTGCGGCGCTGGCAATGGGGACCTTGATTTTGAGCGGGATTGCCGCGGGATTGTATCCGGCAAGCAAGGCGGCGGCGATGGATCCGGTGGAGGCGTTGCGGAAAGATTGATGAAGCAGCGACTAGGGACTAGGGAATCAAGGCAGTGAAGGGACAAGGGGCCGAGAGACTGGGGCTGAAACGGATCGGACTTGCAACTGGAGTTCGAGATGCTGAAGGACATTCTGGGGCAGGCTTGGGAGGCGATGGTTTATAACCGCCGGCGCACGGCCATCACGATGATCGGGATGGCGTGGGGGATTGCGACGGTGGTGCTGCTGCTGGCCTATGGAGCGGGATTCAGCCGGGCGATCGAGGCGATTTTTGCGCAGTGGGGCACGAACATTATCGGCGTCTTTCCGGGGCGGACGAGTGAGCAGGCGGGTGGCGAAAAATCGGGCGTGAAAGTGCGGTTTACGCAGGATGATGTGGACCGGATTATCGCAAGCGTACCGGGAATCAATCACATTTCTCCGGCAGTGTATAAGGACGTGACCGTGCAGGACGATCTGCACTCGTTTACCTGGACCGTAAATGGCGTGATGCCGGTGTTTCAGGACATCTGGAAACTGGATACCGATACGGGGCGGTTCTTCAACGGGCAGGAGGAGCAGCAGAGGGCGCATGTGTGCGTGATCGGGTCGGAATCCAAGACGAAGCTGTTTTCGGGTGGATGGGCAGTGGGGCAGACGATTCGTTTGAATGGCGTGGTGTTCACGATTGTTGGCGTGCTCAACCCGAAGATGCAGGAGGGCGCGGACAGTGATCGCAACCGGCAGATCTATGTGCCGTTCAGCACGATGAGTGATCTGGCGGATACGAAGTATCTGGGCGGGATCTGGTTTAACTACCAGGGGAATTACATGCTGACCGAACAGAACATGCGCAACGTGCTGGGGGCGGCGCATCATTTCAGAGCTTCGGACCATAACGCAATTTATGTTGCGAATCTGATGACGGAGCTGCATCAATTCAGCATTCTGTCGCTTGCGCTGCAGGTGCTGCTTTCACTGGTAGGCGCGCTGACGCTGGGCATTGCGGGCATTGGGCTGATGAACATCATGCTGGTGGCGGTGCAGCAGCGCACGCGCGAGATTGGCGTGGAAAAGGCGCTGGGCGCGCAGAGACGCCACATTCTCACGCAGTTCCTGTCAGAGGCGATGGTGATTACGGGCGTGGGCGGAGCGGGGGGCATTGCGCTGGCCTATCTTGTTTCGCTGCTGGTGGGGCGGATTCCGTTTTACAGCGAACTGGCGCTGCACGCGCAGGACGCGGACATTCAGCTGCTGATTTCGCCAACGTCGGTGATTGTGGCGACGGGGATCCTGATTGTGACGGGGCTGGTGAGCGGGATGATTCCGGCGATTCGCGCGGCGAACCTGGATCCGATTGAGGCGCTGCGGTACGAGTAGTCATCGCACGAGCGCGGATCGGTCGCAGGAGTACCAGAACGAAACGGGCATATTCTCACTTAATTGCATATTTTGAAGGTTATTTTGTTCGGATAGCTATTGGACAGTGGGTCGGGCTTAGAGTGCCTTCTTCGCACTTGAGACTTTGAGCAGAAGTCGGAAATGCTCTCGTAGCTGTGCGACGGCGCGATCGAAGGGCTCGACGGATCGGTAGGAGCGTGAGAGCATGACACCGCCCTCCATCGTGACGAGGACGAATGTGGCGAGCGCGTCGATATCGGTGCGCCGGGGCATGGAGGATTTCATTTCGAGGAGGCATTCGCGCACAGCTTCGATCCATCCCTGGAAGTTGCGGGCGATGAGGGCATGCGCCGGGGCGTTTTCAGGGTCGATCTCGAGGGCGAGCCGGCCGATGGGGCAGCCGTATCGGCTTTCGGTGATGAGGATCCGTTCGCGGTAATCGAGCGAGGATGGCGAAGATGCGCTCGAGGGGTTTGTGTGCGGAGGCGAAAGCGGGATCGACGACCATGGGGCGGAGCAGTTCTGACATATTGTTCAAGTACGGCGCGGAGCAGGGCCTCCTTGCTATCGAAGAAGTGATAGAAAGCTGCCGGAGTTGACCTGGGCGTGGGCCAGCAGTTCCGACATGCTTGTTCCGACAAAGCCGCGATCCCAGAATAGGAAGCGCGCCGAGTCGATGAGACGGTCGCGGGTGGTAGCGGGTTGTTTTGGGACAGACATCGATTTTTATTGACAGCGGAATACCTGCTGCCTGTATCTTACTTGAACGATCAACTAACTACTATGAAAAACTATTTGCTAATTGTTGCTGCCGTATTGCTGAGTCTTGTTCCCGCGCATCGTGTGGCGGGGCAAAGTGCTTCCGGGACATCGGTGTCCGAGCCCCCTCATCGGTTTGTGATTGAGGTGGAGGTTCCTGGGCCGGTTCCGGAGGTGTGGAAGGCGTTCGCGACGAGCGAGGGTTTGAGCACGTGGCTGTTTCCGAATGCGAAGGTCGACCTGCGGCCCGGTGGGGATTGGCTAGTGCATTTTCCCGGAGGGAGCACCGGCGGCGGAACAATCGTGAGCTTTATTCCAGAGAAGGAGATCGTGATTGCGGCCTTGGCGCCCGACAAGTTTCCGCAGGTGAGAGCGGCGCGAACGCGCGCGGATTTTCAGTTTGAGGCACGGGGAAATTCGACGGTGGTGCGCCTGACGCAAACGGGCTGGCAGAGCGGCGACGAATGGACTCGCGCCTACGAGTACCTGGCGGCCGGGAATGCGCAATTGCTTGCGTCGCTGCACAAGAGGTTCGTCGATGGTCCGGTGGATTGGGAAAACGTGATGGGGAATTCGAAGGCGAAGGCAAATTAAGAGGTCAAATCATGGATTTTCATACGTTGAATTTCTGGGCGATTCTTGTGGCCGCGCTCTCGGCGTTCTCATCGGGGGTCTTCCGGTGTCATTGTAACGACATGGGAGGTGGGCGCAGCGGGCGCGGCGATGTGCTTCCTGCTGCATCAAATTTCCGCGCAACGAGTTTCATCTTTGGAGAAAATGGCGATCGTTGCCTCGTCAACAAGTTGATCAGATTCGGGAGCGACGCATCGTTGTGGTATTTCGCGTCGAGAGCACAAGCTAGACGGGCGCGAGGGCATCGACTACGGGGACGCCGGGGGGCGGGGTGAAGTGGAACAGCGCCGGAGGGATGGGAGCGTTGGGCTGTTCGCTGGTGAAGGTGAAGCGGGTATCGGCGCCGTCGGTTTCCAGGATGTCGATAGCAGTGATGACGCCTTCGGCGGTGACGGTGAGGGTGAGGCGCTGGACGCGCTGTTCCTGACCGTGGGGGATGCCGGTTAGCGTGAAAGCGCCGTTGGCGGCGAGCGTGGAGGTGAGGTGGTCGATTTCTCTTTCAAGCTTGGTGTGGCCGAGGAGAAAGCGCAGGGGTGAGCGGAAATCGTCGAGCTGTTTGGCAGCCATGCGCTGCACCTGCGGGTCGCCTTTGGTGTAGAACCAGGCGTATTTGCCGTCGAGGATGAAGAGCTTGCCGGAGGGGTGGGAATAGTCCCAGCGCATGTGGCCGGGCTTGAGGAGAAGGAGCGTTCCGCTTTCGGAGCGGGAGCGGCCGAGGCCTGTGTAGTCTTCTGTGAATTGGGCTTTGAGGGAGTGGAGCGCGTTGTAATGATGATCGACGCGCTGGGCGAGGTCGTGGGCGGTGGGCTGCTGGGCTTCGACTGTCGCAACGGACAGAAAAGAGAAAGCAAGAAGCAGGAGCTTGGTGAGCCTGTGCTTTCCCACCCAAGCCGCAGAAGGCGCGGCCGGGATGGGGCACCCATGTTCTGGTGATTGAAAGATTTCCGAAAGACAAAAGCAGATCCTTCGACTTGGTCGCTTTGTGGCCTTCGCTCCTCATGACACAATCGACAGACCCTCCGAAATCAATCGGTTTGCAAGTGTCATTTTTCGACCGCAACTTGCTCCCGGAGCAAGTGAAGCTGCTCAAGATGGCAACGTTGTTATTTCTGCTGTCGCTGTGCGTCATTGCACCATCTGGGTGCAGTTGGTGCCGCCGGTGGGATCCATCTTGATCGGGCCGCCGGATTCGACGCAGAAACCGCGGTCGCCGGTTTTGCCAGGGGTGGCGGGAACGGCAGTGAGGGTGTAGCCGGTGATGCGGTCGGTGTTATTGACGGTCACCTTGGTGCAGTTGGTGATGTTGAAGATGTAGCCGTCTTTGATGCCGGTGGTGAGCTGTCCGCTGATGAGCTGTGCGGAGGTTGGGGATGGCGGTCCGGAGGAGGGTTCTCCGGCGAGCGCCTGCAAAGTGCAGGCGAAACCGTTGACGGGGTAATTGGTCGCGTACATTGATTGCGCCTGCTCGATGGTTTGCAGGGATTTTTGCGCGGAGACTTCGTCGGTGTGCTTCCGGATGGTGTTCGCAGTCGGAATGGCGATGAGCATCAGGATAACGATGATGGAGATGACGATGAGCAGTTCCATCAGCGTGAAGCCGGAGGAAGTGGCGCGGCTGCGCGCACGGCGCGGTGTAGCGAAGATCGGAAACGTGCAATTCATGTGAACCCCATGCCCTCAGGGAGCAGTCAGACGCACTGCCGCCCCCGAGAAAATCCTACAACCTACAGGACGCGGAAGGGAAATGGAACGCTCGGGAACAGTGGTCAGTGATTCAGCAATCTGCCCGTCAGCCGAGCTTTCCGGCCGTTTATCAAGCGGCCGGAGGGCGCCTCGGTCCGTCAAACGATGTGGTTCTGACTACTCAACCCTCTGATCACCGACAACTGTTCTTTTTCAACACACCATGCGGTCGCGGTTGAGCTTGATGCCGGTCAGGCGGCCAAGGAGCGTGACGGCGATACGTTCGGGAACGAAGAGGCGCTGGGCCATGGTCTGAATCTGTTCGGCGGTGACGGCTTCAATGCGGACGATGACTTCGTCGGCGGTGAAGAACTGGTGGAAGTACATCTCCTGGCGCGCGAGGTTGGCCATGCGGGAGTTGGAGCTTTCGAGGCCCATGAGGATGTTGCCCTTGAGCTGATCTTTGGCGCGGGTGAGTTCTTCGTCGCTGAGGGGAACTTCTTTGAGGTTGCGGAACTCGGCGAGGATGAGGTCGATGCACTCAAGAGCCTTGTTGGCGGATGTGCCGGCGTAGACGCAGAGGGAGCCGGTGTCGCTGTAGGGGCTGAGGTCAGAGTAGATGGCGTAGGCCAAGCCACGCTCTTCACGGATGGTCTGGAAGAGGCGGGAACTCATCCCGCTGCCGAGTATGGTGTTGAGGATCAGCGTGGCGTAGCGGTTGTCGTCGGTGATGGGTGGCGCGGGCACGCCCAAGCAAAGTTGGACTTGCTCGAGCGATTTTTTGTTTTGTAGCAGGATCCGTGCGGTGGCGAGAGGCGCCTGCATCTGGTGTGCGGCTTCGCCGGGAGGCAGGGGGGCGAATTTCTCTGCAACGGCCTGGACGAACTGGTCGTGCTCGAGATCGCCGGCCGCGGAGAAGACCATGTTGCCGCCGCGGAAACTAGCGGTGTGGTAGTCGATGAGCTTCTGCTGATCGAGGCGGCCGACAGTCTTGGTGGTGCCGAGGATCGGTTTGCCGAGGGGATGGTCTTTCCAGAAATTCTGCGTGAAGAGCTCGTGGACGAGGACGTCGGGATTGTCTTCGTCGATCTTGATTTCTTCGAGGATGACGCCGCGTTCGCGCTCGATCTCGGTAGAGGCGAAGACGGGATTGAGAACGAGGTCGGCGAGCACGTCAAGCGCGATGGGCACGTGGGCGCCGAGAGATTTGACGTTAAAGCATATGGTTTCTTTTCCGGTGAAGGCGTCAAGGTTGCCGCCGATGGAGTCCATTTCGCGGGCGATGTTGAGGGCGGAGCGGGAACGCGTGCCTTTGAAAACCATGTGTTCAACGAAATGGGAGATGCCATTGATTTCGGCGGACTCGCAGCGGGAGCCGGACTTGATCCAGACACCCATGGCCACGGAGCGGAGGTGTTCCATGCGCTCGGTGAGAACAATTAGGCCGTTCGGCAATACCGTACGGCGAAGGTTACGTTGATTTGTCATCGTCACTCGGTCTTCTTCGATTTTAGGCGCTACGGGGAAGGACGGTCGTCGGTTTGCCGTCCGCGATCGAACGCAAAAATTGACACTTTACCGGAAAAATCGCGGGAGGCTGCAAGGGATGTAGAAATGCTCTATGCTGGGCGCAGCCGTGACCACGAACTCACAACTAGTCCCATTAGACGCCAAGAAGAGGCTTGGTGGAAGCCTGCGAAGTTTATTTGGGATGAATACGGCGGAGCTGGCTGAGTGGATGGAGAGCCTAGGAGAGCCGAAGTGGCGCGGGAGGCAGCTCGCTGAGGCGATTTATCGCCAGCGGATTGTTGAGGTTGAAGGCATTACGGCACTTCCGAAGGCGTTGCGGGAAAAACTTCGCCGTGAGAGCTGGCAGGTGGGTCGGCCGCGGATTGCGCAGGTTTTCACGTCGGTAGATGGGACGGAACGGTATCTGGTGCAGGGTCAGGGCGTCGACAGCCTGACGGTGGAGGCGGTGTGGATGCCGGAGGGGGATGGGGGGGAGGGGGGCGACGGTTCGGAGGACTCCGGAGGTGTTCGGGAGTCCGGCAAGAGATGGGAAAGGGCGACGATTTGCATTTCGAGCCAGGTGGGTTGCGCGGTGAACTGCCAGTTTTGCCTGACGGCGAAGCTGGGGTTGCAGCGGAATCTTTCGGTGGGCGAGATTGCGGGGCAGGTGGTTGCTGTGCTGGACCGGCACGAAGTGGAGGTGGGCAAGGAGCGCGTGAACTTAGTGTTCATGGGGATGGGCGAGCCGTTTTTGAACTACGACAATTTCATTGGAGCGGTGCGGTTGCTGGTGGAGGAGGTTGGGCTGAGTCCGCAGCGGATGACGGTGTCTACGTCAGGGATTGTGCCGGGGATTGTGAGATTTGCAAAGGAGCCGCCGGAGATCAGGCCGAAGCTTGCGATCAGTTTGAATGCGCCTAATGATGAAGTGCGCAGCGAGGTGATGCCGATCAATCGCAAGTGGCCGATTGAGGCGGTGGTGGATGCGGTGAGGGGTGTGCGGCTTCGGTCGCGCGAGCGGATCACGTTTGAGTATGTGCTGCTGGGCGGCGTAACGGATAAGCCGGAACATGCGGCGGAAGTCGCACGGCTGGTGCGGCGGACGGGATTGCCGGCGAAGGTGAATTTGATTGCGTGGAATCCGGGGCCGGACATTGCATATTCGATGCCGGGGCAGGGAGCGGTGGAGGCTTTTCGGCGTGCGCTCGGTGCCGAGGGCGTGCCAGTGTATCTGCGGCGTCCGCGAGGGCGGGATATTTATGCGGCTTGCGGGCAGTTGAAACGGACGGTGGAAGGCTGAGAGTCGCTGTTTGATTCAGTATTTTGGTTGGGTCCGAGTTGACACGTTCGAAACCCTGCGTTTGGTTGCGCAAGACGCCGGTCTCATTGCGCCAAGAACGCGTGTTCGAGGATTGAACGCGGTGCAGTTTTCGAAGATGGGAGTAGGGCAAGCCGCTTGCCCATTCGACAGTATCGGACGAGCAGGATCAACGGCTAAGGAATCAATGAGCGAATTGTTCCCCTGTTGTGGCCGGTTCGGGTGCGAATTTGCGGGAAAGCTTTCGACAGATTAGAGGCGTTCGGGCGTGCCTTGCCCGAGTGCGAGCAGTGCGCCGGTGACGCGGTTGGCGGCGTGGCGGACTACGTTTTCTTCGCTGGCGAAGTCGCCGGTGATGCAACCGACGCCTAGCTTCTCAATGCGTTCGACGTCGACTTCGATGGGCGACGCATGCTCGGCGGCGTAACGTGCGAGGGTCTCAGGCGAGAAGGGCGCGGTGTTGAGGATGGCATAGTCAAAGATCGGGGCGCGGGTGTGCTCGTAGATGCGTTCGATGTGTTCGGATGCCTTGAGGCCAAGACTCTCATTGGCCTGGGTCATGAGGTTGCAGATGAAGACGCGTGTGCCTTTGGCTTCAGCGAGCGCGGTGGGAATTCCCTGCACGAGCAGATTGGTGATGAGGGAAGTGTAGAGCGAGCCGGGACCGACAGTGATGAGGTCGGCGCGCTCGATGGCCTCAAGCGTCTCGGGCATGGCAGCAGCGTTGGGGGGATCGATCATGAGTTCGGCGATACGCTGCTTACTGGCAGTGATGTTGGTTTCTCCCCGAACGATGGAGCCGTCTTCCATGTGGGCGACGAGGGTGGCATTCGCAGTGGTAGCAGGATAGATGCGTCCGCGGGTGGCGAGGATTTTGGAGGCCAGCTGGATGGCGTGCGCAAAGTCGCCGGTAATGTCGGTCAGGGCAGCGACGAAGAGGTTGCCGAAGTTATGGCCGTCGAGCCCCTTTCCGGATTTGAATCGGTAGGCGAAGAGCTTTGCGAGCAGGTCTTCTTCGGCGCTGAGCGCGACCATGCAGTTGCGCAGGTCGCCGGGGGGCAGCATATTGAAGTCCTGGCGGAGCCGGCCGGATGAACCGCCGTCGTCGGTGACGGTGACGACGGCGGCAAGATCCGAGATGTGGCAGGGAACATTGATCGGCCAGTCGGGAAAGGCGACGTGACGCCGGAGACCGCGGAGGAGGGTCGAGAGGCCAGTGCCGCCGCCTATGGCTACGACACGCAGGGCAGCGTGGGCCGTTGGGAAATCGAGCGCTTGAGAGCGGGTCTCTGCGGTGCCCGACGGGGCTGGAGCGAGCTTCGTTGACGGACCAGGGATCACAGAATGCCTGAGGGCGCGTGGTTGCCCTACGGAAGTTCAGGATACAGCAATTCGGTGAAGCGAGGGTCGTCCACCATGCTCTGGAAGTCGTTGTCAGAGCGGGCCTGGAGCCGGTTTTTAGGATTCAATTCGATGGCCTGTGCCAGGCTGTCAAGGCAGTCCTGGGTCTTGCCGGTGATGGAGTAGAGGAGAGCGAGCCCATAAAAGGCGAAGTCCGCGCTGGGATCGTCGGCAAGAATGCCCTTGAGCTGGTTGGCGGCCTCTTCGAAATCGCCGGAGTTTATCAGTGATACCGCGTAGTCATAGCGTTCGCCGGACGTGAGAAAGGCAAGGCCCTCCTTGTTGAGCTGATGACGGCAGGTGTTGATGTACATCTTGCAGCGTTCCATAATCTCAGGTGGCGCGACAGGCAGCACCTTTTCGAAGGCGGCGATAGCCTTTTCGTATTTTCCCTGCTGCACGAGCTGAACGGCGGCCTGGTAGTGGGTGAAGACAGGCCCCGTTGCCGTGCTCGAGTGACTGCCGGGCTTGGCAGCCGGTGGAGGGGTCTTTTTGCGGCTTGACGTCGCGGATTTGGCCTCTTGCGTCATGGATTTTATGGGGGACGTCCGTTCTACGGTGCAAAGTTGAACCGGATCACTCCGGCGGTAGTCACCAGGATTGGGAACCAAACTACTTAGGCCCTCTTTATACCCATAACCCCGTTTCACGTCAATGGGTGAAGTCCGGGAGGGAATCAGCGGCCTGACTCCTATAGTGCACTGCGGTAGATGGCAGGATTCAACTCGGGGTCGTTGTACATCTTGAGCTGGCGGTAAAGTTTGAAGCGTCGCGTGCCGTCCAGCGTTTCTCGCCACAGCAGGTCGAGACAGCGCGCGAGGTCGGTTCGCTGCTCGGTAAGGACGGCGAGGCGCGACCGGTTGCGTTCGACGTGGCCCGGCGAACTGTCGGCGCGTTCGGCCTCTTCGCGGGTGTGATAGATCTTCAGCGAAAGGATCGAGAGTCGGTCGATGATGAGGCCGGGCGATTCGGAATGGAGGGGTGCGGATTCTGCGGGCAAACGTTGTGGGGCGAGCCAGTCGAGGAGGGTGCGGTCGAGGTCTTCGGCGAGGTCGTTGCGAAGCTGGTTGGTTTGATCGATCCGGCGCTTGACAGCGGCGAGTTGCGCATCCGTGGCGTCGGGGGTGCGGGCTTCGTCCTCGATGTGCCAGAGGTCGAAGTTGGCGCGATGCTGGCGGGCGACGCGTGCGAGCCATGAGTGGTTGGAAGTAGAATCCGAAGCGCTCTCGGAGGCGGCGTGCCACGCAGCGGTAGTTTCGTCGTGCAGTTTTACGATTGCGTCGGCCGAAAGCATCGGGCTCCTGACGGTGCGGTTAGTTGTGTGCAGCATCTATGGTAGAACTATGCTCACCCGGGCCCCAAGAGGCGGAGGAAAAATGCCGGACGGAAGTCAACGAATTCTCTGCATTTCCAGTTACGAAAAAGGACAGGACTTCATGCGGCAGTGCGCCGAGATGGGTGTGATGCCGACGCTGCTGACGGTAGAGAAGCTGCGCGACGCGCCGTGGCCACGCGAGATTCTGGAAGACGTTTCGTACATGCCAGATACCTTTACGGTTGATGAGCTGATCAAGACTGTTTGCTGGATGTGCCGGGGAAGGCACTTCGATCGCGTAATCGCGCTGGATGAATTCGACCTGGACGCTGCCGCCAGGATTCGCGAACACACGCGGATTCCGGGAATGGGCGTTACTTCGACAGCCTACTATCGAGATAAGCTGGCCATGCGTACGGGCGCGAGCGAATCGGGCTTCCTGGTGCCGGAGTTTTGCCGCGTGCTGAACTATGATGAGCTGCGGGCTTACATGAAGGCGATCCACGGTCCGTGGCTGCTGAAGCCGCGTGCCGAGGCATCAGCGCTGGGGATCCGCAAGATCTACGAGCCGGAGCAACTGTGGCGAACGCTGGATGAGCTGGGCGATCTGCAGACAAATTATTTGCTGGAGCAGTTTGTGCCGGGGGATATTTTTCATGTTGACTCGGTGATCAGCGAGCGCAAGGTAGTGTTTTCGGCGGTACACCAGTATGGGAAGCCGCCTATGCAGGTGATGCATGAGGGTGGGGTGTTTACAACGCGGACGGTAGACCGCGCGAGCCGTGAGTGGAAAGATCTGACCGCACTCAATGCGAGGCTGGCTCCGGACCTGGGCATGGCGCGAGGGGTGACGCATGCCGAATACATCAGGGCGCATGAAGACGGCAGGTTCTATTTTCTTGAGATCGCAGCGCGGGTGGGTGGTGCGTTTATTTCGGACCTGATAGAGACGGCGACAGGAATCAACCTGTGGCGGGAATGGGCACGGATTGAGGTAGCGGAGCTGCGCGGTGAGCCCTACGTGCTGCCGCCGTTCACGGAGAAGTATGCGGGCAGCGTGCTGTGCCTGGCGAAGACCGAGGAACCGAATACCAGCATGTTTAACGCGCCGGAGATTGTGCGCCGCATGAAGAAGCATCACCATGCGGGGCTGATTGTGTGTTCGGAGAGAGCGGGAAGAGTGAGGGAATTGCTCGAACAGTACAGCGGCGAGTTTGCAGAGCGGTTCCTGGCGGCGCTGCCACCGCCAGATAAGCCGACGGCGTGAAAAGAACAGGGACAAGGGGACCAGGGGCTAGGGACGAGCTTCTCTAGGTGATTAAGTAGCGCAGGATTGATTTCCTCAAGGAGAAGTGATGAGTCTTAATGAGAATCCGGAATATGTGAATTGGCCCGAGATGCATTATGTCTTTGTCGAGCGGGTCGGACCGTTTATGCAGAATGCGGGAGCGGCGTGGCAGCGGGCGCATTCGCTGGTGGCTGCATTGAGTGAAAACAACGAGATCACGGGCTACATGGCGCTGTACAAGATGGGGCCGAAGATTTATCGCGCGGGGTTTTCAATTGCCATCGCGCCGCTAAAGCTGCCTGAAGGGCTGACGTACGAGAGAATTCCGCGCGGCAAGTACGTGCGGTTTGAACTTACGGGCCCGTACGATCAGCTGGGGCCGGCATCGGGGCGCGCGTGGGCGATTGTGGCGGAGAAGAAGATCGAAGTGCGCGATAGTTTCGCGATCGAGAATTATGTGAATGACCCGCGGTCAACGCCGCCTGCGCAACTGGTTACGCATATCATGATTCCGACGGTCTGACTGCACTTCCTCTCTGCGCTATGCGGTCAGCCATCCACCCAATGACCAAGCAAAGAAAAGCGGAGGTAAACAATGGCAGAGGCAGCTGCAGGCACTGAGGCGGGCGCGATGGAGCAGTCCGCAAACATAGCGAAGACCAGGTCGAAGGGGCTGACGTGGACTGGCCGCGTACTTTCAATCCTTACAGTTTTTTTTATGCTCTTCGATGCGTTCGAAAAATTTACGAAACCGGTACAAGTGGTGGACGCATGCGCCCGGCTGGGAATCCCGACTTCGGAGATCGTCAGCATCGGAGTGCTGCTGCTTGTAAGTACGATCATCTACGCGATTCCACGGACCGCTGTATTGGGTGCGGTGCTACTGACGGGATACCTGGGCGGTGCTGTTGCGATCCAGATGCGAGCCGGCAGTCCTACGTTTGAAACCGTTTTTCCAGTGATTTTCGGCGTAGTGCTCTGGGCGGGAGTGTATCTGCGGGATTGCGGAGTGCGCAGGGTGTTTCCGGTGAGGCGTTGATCCTGGCTGCAAATCGTTTCGAGAAAACGTTGAGACACGGGGCGGTAGCAGCAGCTTGGTAAAGGCTGTGCCTTTTACAATGGCTGCGGGAGCGAGCATGGAAGGCAAGTGGCAGTATCCGCATCGCCGGTGGAATTCGTTGCGGCAGTCGTGGGTGATGGTTTCGCCGCATCGCACGCAGCGGCCGTGGCAGGGCGAAGTGGCGCAGAAGATGGCGCCGTCGGCGATTCATCATGATCCGAACTGCTATCTGTGCCCGGGGAACACGCGAGCGGGCGGAGCAGTGAATCCGCAGTACGATTCCATCTTCACGTTTGTAAACGATTACGCGGCGCTGCTGCCGGAGGCGGTGGCGGGACAGGATGCGCAGGCGTCTCCCTTGCTGATTGCGGAGCCGGCGCGCGGACTCTGCAAGGTTCTGTGCTTTCATCCAGACCACAGCCTGACGCTGGCGCGGATGACGCAGGTGGAGATTCGGCGTGTGGTGGATGCGTGGACGCGGGAGTACGAAGAACTGGGCGCGATCGACTGGATCAAGTATGTGCAGATCTTCGAGAATCGCGGGGCGATGATGGGCGCTAGCAATCCGCACCCACATGGGCAGATCTGGTCGACGGGATTTGTTCCGGATGAGCCCGCGACGGAGACTGCGGCACAGCGCGAGCACCTGGCGAAAACTGGCCATTGCCTGCTGTGCGATACCGTTGCCGCCGAGAAGGCTGCAGGCGAGCGCGTGGTTCTGGAGAATGAGCATTTCGCGGTGCTGGTGCCGTGGTGGGCGGTGTGGCCATTCGAAGTGCTGCTGGTGAGTAAGCGGCACCTGGGGGCAATGCCGGAGTTGAGCAGTGACGAGCGCGACGCGCTGGCGGATGCACTGAAACGGCTGACGACGCGGTACGATAATTTATTTGAGACAAGCTTTCCGTACACGATGGGCTTTCATCAGACACCGACAGATGATGAGAAGCATCCGGAGTGGCATTTTCATGCGCATTTCTATCCGCCGCTGCTGCGGTCGGCTACAGTGCGGAAGTTTATGGTGGGGTTTGAAATGCTGGGAATGCCGCAACGCGATATCACGCCGGAGAGCGCGGCAGAGCGGCTTCGGACGTGCCCGGAGACGCACTTCTGGACGAGGGAGTGATAGAGACCGTCAGCCATCAGCTTTCAGTTTTGGAGCGGGCTTCTTTCATTTCAGAAAACGTGCTTTTGAGTGAGTTCGCGCTCGGTTGGGCGCGCAGAACGCGTGCGCTTCATCTGGTACATGGAGCGATCCGCGGCTTCGAGCAGGGCGTCGACGTCGTTGCCGTCTTCGGGGAATCGGGCGGCTCCGATGCTTGCGGTGAGGTCGAGCATCCGGCCTTCAAACCGGAACGGCTGGTCGGTTTCCTGGGCGAGGCGCTCGACGATAGCGAGCAGTATATCGCGTTCGGATATATCGCTGAGGATGACGCCGAATTCGTCGCCGCCCAGGCGTGCCACCAGGTCAGATCGGCGGGGAATGCGGCTGATACGGAGCGCCATTTCGCGCAGGGCAGCGTCGCCGGCGCGGTGACCATAGCTGTCGTTGACGCGCTTGAGGCCATCCATGTCAATGACGAGGATGCCAAGGGGGTCAACCTGGCGCCGACCCGGTGAAACGCGGTGACGGAGACGATCGAAAAAGAGGCTGCGATTGGGGAGGCCTGTGAGCGAATCGTGCGTAGCCTGCTGGTAGAGAGCGTTGGTTTCGTTGCGCGCGGCATAGTATATAGCCGCGGCGATCAATTCGCTCATCAGTTCGAGCACGCGCACGTCGCGGGCGGTAAAAGCGTATGTGGACGTCGATACGAGTTTCAGAACGCCCACGGCCGAATTGTTGTGTTTGAGGGGCGCGACAACCATGGAGCGGATACCAGCCACTTCGCACGGCTCTCGATCGACGCGGGGATCAATTGCCGTGTCGTCCGTACGTAGGATCCTGCCCTGTCGCACGCAAAGACCGGAGAGGCTCACATCGCGCTTTACCCGTGTTCCGAGCAATGAATGGGCAATTCCGCTGGCTCCGCGGTAGACCATTTCATTTCCTTCGGTGTACTCGACGATGGCGCCCTCGGCATTGGTGAGAGTGGGGATGCGCTCGACTACCTCGTTGACGACGCCGGATAGGTCAAGGCCAAGTTTGGCGATCTCCGTTTGCAGGCGAATGATCTCCATAAGGATGAATGGATCGGTTGTGACGCTGCTCTGCATGTCGGTCATGGGCCCTCGGGTTTTGGAGAAGAGACGCTGCATCAAGAACCCCTGGCAAAAAGTTCATGCGGACATTGACTGCCTCCTGCAGCGCGTTCAGATTCGCTACGACAGGGGTTCCGGACTTCCTTATTACGAGGTTGGATGCGAGCGGGAGACAACTGCGCGGCTCAGGGCGCGGCCGATCGCTACTACGATGACAACCCATGCAGATCTGAGCTATTGCGAGTCACATTGCGGCGCGGCTCGGCAAATTGGGTAAGGTTGAGGGGGAAAAAGCGAGGAAGCCATTCAAAGGAATGGTGAGCCCGCTGGGACTCGAACCCAGGACCCACGCCTTAAAAGGGCGTTGCTCTACCAACTGAGCTACGGGCTCGCTGGCGGTGCTATCGAGAGGGAACTGGATCCCTGCTTCCCGGCAAGCCGCTGATTCAAAACTAACACAGAGAGGGTTCTCACTCCAGCGAGTGAGGTTGGCTTGGGGGCTTGAGTTGGGAGTTTTGGGCTCTCTCTCAAGGCTTGACCTGCATCTTAGATATAGAAGTAATTAAATTAATAAAAAGTATTGCATAAATTAAAAAACTCAATCATAATCTCTCTCGTACTAAGGAAATAAGGAGTTCGTAGATGGCTTCCGATTCCAAATCCGTTTCAGATTGGCAGGATCTGCTCCGCATCGCGCAGGGGGCTGCCCTGGTGATCGAACGCGTCAGGATCCCAGAAAAGGAGATCGCGATTGAGGGCGCGTTTACGCTGCCGGAACTGGCGCGGTTGAGTCTGGAGGATCAGATTTTTGTGACGGCATTTTTGCGCTCCCACGGGTCGATCAAGGAGATGGAGCAGATCTTCGGAGTGAGTTATCCGACCATCAAGGCTCGGCTGAACCGAATTTCGGGGTTGCTGCAGTTTATTGACACAAATCCCTCGCCATCGCGCTCGGATGTTCTGGAGCGGCTGAAGAATGGCGAGATCACTGCTGCTGAGGCGATCAGCGAGCTGGAGGCGATCAAATGACTCCGAATATTGCCTTCGTGCATGTGAATTATCCGCGCGGGCCGAATTTCCGGTTGTGGCTGCCACTGTTTTTGCTGTGGATTCCGGCGCTCTTGCTGGCGCCGTTCGTCCTAGTGGTCTTGCTGGTCACCTGTATTTGTCTTGGAATTCCATTCTGGCAGTCGGTTCGCTCATTCTGGGCGATTTTGTGCAGCCTTCCGGGAACGGACGTACGGGTTAGAACCGAGGGGAATCACATCCTCATTCGGATTTTGTAGAGGTTTGCGATGAACACCGATCGCCGCGCCATTCTTTCACTTGTCGCCATGGGGCGGATTACAGTCGCCGAGGCGGAGCGCCTGCTGGTTGCCTGGAACGAGAGCCGCGAGACGGCTTGGATTGTTGGTCTCTGCCTGGCATTTGCCTGCCTGGCGCAACTCAACCTGCGTGAGCTTTTTCTGATGCTCATGCACTTTTGCAGCGCGCAGCTTCCGGCGCTGGCCGAGGCCGTGCATCACGCGCTCTCGCCGATCACGGATGTTTTGGGAGGACAGTTATGAACGACAACAGACGTCAGATTCTGGAAATGCTGGCCGCGGGGAAGATCACGGCAGACGAGGCGGAGCGGTTGTTTGCGGCGCTCGATCCGGATAGCGCGCAGGCAACGGGAAGAACAACGAGCAGCGCTGCGAATGGTCAGCAATCGAGTGTGCCTCGCACGCGCGCCAAATATCTGCGGGTCCTGGTCGAGGCAGATGAAGAGATGACGGGGTTAAAGGGACCAACGACAGTCAATGTCCGCGTGCCGCTGCAACTGTTGCGTGCGGGGGTTCGGCTGGCAGCGCTGATTCCGCAGCAGGCGCACAACCAGCTTGACCAGGCACTGAGCAGCCATGGTGTACCGCTTACGCTTTCGCAGATCAAGCCGGAGAACCTGGAAGAGCTGATTGATCACCTGGAAGATCTGACCGTGGACGTGGACGGCAAGGACGGCAACAAGACGCGTGTGCGGGTGTTCAGCGAATGAGACAGGAAATAGGGACCAGGGACTAGGGACCTGGAGCGGGGCTAACCGCGGCGCAACGGTTTTTGCATCGGGACGACTTGGACGGTTACGTCTCGGACTTCGGCGAGGAAGCGGTTGAGCACGGAGCCGCGCAGGAGAATGTCAAAGCGCGAGCGGACGGGCTGGCCGAAGATGACGTGAGAAATGCTTTCCTGCTGGGCAAAGCGAATGAGAGCATCGGCGACGTTCTTTTCATTCAGCGTGACTACCTGGGCACCGAGATCACGGGCCATGCGCCGATACTCCTCGATGCGCTGAAAGGCCTCAGGATCGCCATGGCCTTTGTCTTCGTCGGGGCGATTCACGTAGACGGCATACCAGTTGGTTGCAAGCCGGCCAGCAACGCGCGCGCCAACGCGAATGAGGCGCTCAGTTCCTGGACGCGTGCTGAGGCAAACCATCACCTTGTCAGGGATCGGCGCCTGTTCGAGGCCCTGGGTTCGGCGGTAATCGGACGCGCGCTTGCTTACCTGTTCGGCGGTGGCGCGTAGTGCGAGCTCGCGGAGCAGGTTAAGGTTGCCTTTGCGAAAGAAGTTGGCGAGCGACTGCTCGACCTTTTCGGGAGCGTAGACCTTGCCTTCGCGCAACCGGGAGCGCAACTCTTCAACGGTGATGTCGACGTTGATGACTTCGTCGGCGCGTTTGAAGAAGTTGTCGGGAACGGTTTCGCGAATGATGGTGTTAGCGGAGCGATTGACGGCGTCGTTCAGCGTTTCGAGGTGCTGGATGTTGACCGCGGTCCAGACGTCGATGCCCGCGTCAAGAAGTTCGAGAACATCTTCGTAGCGCTTGCGGTTTTTGCTGCCGGGAACGTTGGTGTGGGCAAGCTCGTCGACGATCACGATCTGCGGATGACGCGCGAGGATTGCGTCGATGTCCATTTCCTTAAGGTCGACGCCGCGATAAGGGATCATGCGCTGGGGCACGATTTCGAGATCGCGAATCTGTTCCTGGGTATCCGCACGGCCATGCGTTTCCACGAGGCCGATCACCACGTCGACGCCCTGTTTGCGCCTGAGCAGGGCATCATTGAGCATGTGATAGGTCTTGCCGACGCCGGGCGCAGCTCCGAGGTAGATGCGGAGGTGGGCGGGTTCCTGCTGGCGTTCAAACTCGATTTCGGCCATCAGCCCACCTCGACCGGGTGTGGGATGGGTTCGGACACTGCGACGGGCAAGGTGAAACGGAAGGTGGTTCCATGTCCGATGCGACTTTCGACGGCGATCTGGCCGCCGAGGGATTCGACGAGACGGCGCACGAGCGCCAGGCCCATGCCGGTACCGCTTTCGGAGAAGGGGTTGAAGCGATCAAAGATGTTGCTGAGGCGTTCAGCCTCGATGCCGCGCCCGCTGTCGCGCACCGTGAATTGCATGTAATCTTTCAGCTCTTCGGCGGCGAGAAGGATTTCACCCTCGGGTGGGGTATAGCGCAGGGCGTTGCCGATTAAATTGTCGAGGATGGAGCGGATCGCGCGGCGATCGGCCATGATGAACGACAGATCGGCGAAGGCGCTCACTTCAATGCGGACCTGTTTGGCTGCGGCTTCGTCGATGTAGCGGTTGCGCGCTTCATCAAGCAATGGCAGCGGTCGCAGGCGCTCAAGATTGAATTCGCGTTTGCCGGTGTCGAGTTCGGCCACTTCGATAAGGTCAGCCATCAGGTCGTTCAGTTTTTCGGCTTCGTTGCCGGCCTCGACGACGAGCTCAGACTGCAATGGAAGCAATTCGCCGCCAAACCCATGTTGGAGTGCATAGATGCCCCGGCGCAACTGTAAGAGGGGATCGCGAAGTTTCTTGCTGGCGACGGAGATGAATTGTGTCTTAAAGCGGTCGGTGTCCTGGAGCGTGGTCACGTCTTCAAGCGTAGTCACAGTGCCGAGCAGGCGGCCGTCAGAGTCGCGCATGGGCATGGTGCGGAGACGGTAGCTGCGCGACTGCTTGCCGATGCGCATGGGGAGCATGGAAGCCTCGCCTTCGGCGGCGATGGGCTTCTGCATTGAGATGGCTTCGCGGATCGCGCTGAGGATTTTGTCGCCGCCGGGGGTGTTGGTGAGGGCTAGCCGATCGCTGGCTGCGTCGCCGAGGACGTCGGCTGCAGCCTGGTTGAGCTTGAGGATGTGGCCTTTTGCGTCGGTGACAATGATGGGCTCGAAGATGGACTGAAGCACAGCGTCGGAAAGCTGATACTCCATCTGGCGACGCCCAGCATCCGTGTCGCGCAGTTCGCGGAGGCGTACGGCGGTGCGATTGAGCTCAGCGGCAATCTCGCCGAAGCTGTCGCGGCCGCCGACCTCGACACGGTGTTCGAGGTTGCCACGGGCGATTTTTCGCGCATCGGCGGCCAGCATCCGGATGGGATGCAGGACAAGCATGACGGTCGCCACTTCTACGAGTATGAGTGAAACGAGGAGGGCGATGGCGAGGGGCATATGCCCGCCTGCGGCGAGGGTATGATGGGTTGCGACGACCAGACCGACGGCGAGCGCGGCGATCACTACACAGCCGAGAATCAACCTCTGCGTAAGATTCAGCATCGTTCGGGCTCCGCGCCGATAAGAACCACACTTTCATTTTTGCGCACCTACCCTCAAGGCGCAAAACGGTGCCGGAGGTTTTGTGTTGATAATCGGAAAATCAGGGAAGCGCGCAGACCGAGAATCCGTCACGCTGGTACGGACAGCTCAATCCCTTGGGGGCTACTCCGCGAATCACAGTCCATGTGACAGAGGGATATTCCCGGCGAAGCCTGAGAAAATCGGCAATCTTGAACTGATTGAGGCCGCGGGTAGCATTGCTCATCTGCTTCCATTCAGGAGCGAGGAAGGGGAAGATCGCCACAACTCCACCATCCTTGTAATAGTCAGCTGTTGCCGAACGGGCTGAAATCGCACGAAACCCGTGTTGATCGATTCCATTCTGGAGGAAGTAGCTTGAATCGACGGCAAAAACAGCATCTTCCGGGGTATTGTTTCGAACCCACAGCAAGGTGTTGACCCAGGCGTTGGGACTTGTCGCGGAGGGCCACTCGATGTGCGGGCTATTCGGATAGGTTTCGCGTTGGACGTAGTACATTCCTGCCGCCAACGGCAGGACAATGGCTGGAATCACCCATACACGATTTCGGGCCGCGAATTCACCAATAACTCCGCCGAGCAACAGGATAAAAACGATGGTGATCAGATGAAAGGCGCGGAGCGGCTGAGTACGTGCGAACATATCGAACGCGTGGGAGCTGGAGAAGATGAGCGCGACCAGGATTGAGAGGATGCCAAACGGAATCATTGCGAAGCTAAGGCGCGCAAATCCCGGGCGGGTTCCGCGCAGATTTGCCCTCCAGAACCAGGCAAGAAAGGCCAGCGGGGCGAGCATTCCGAGCCAGTGATACCACTGCCAGGTCGAGATGAAGTAGAAATCCCGCGAATAGAGAGCTTCGCGGTAGGGATCGGTTGCCGGAGTCAGATGGAAGCCACCAGGAAGAATCAGCGCAACCGACGCGAACGTTGCGGCGCGCGGCGCTTCCTTCTTCTCGAAGCGTTCCATCAGCCACAGAACTCCGATCAGAAAAATGAGATACACAACCATCTGCGGGTGCACGGTCGCAGTGAGGACCACAGCAATGGCAGCGCGAAGGTACTTTGCCTCGAGGATGCTGGCGAGAACAAAAATTGTGAGCGGAGTCGAGAAGGATCGAGCGCTTAAATAGGGGTCCATCAGTAGCAACCCCGTATTGGTCGCGGGCATGCTGACGACAGCTGCCATGATCAGCACGGCAGACCATCTTGCGCGTTGCGATTCAAAGCAGGCGGCGGCGAGCATCCAGCAGGCAATCATCATGCCGAAGAGGGTGACGATGTACCAGGCGACGATTGTCCAGTCGATGGAGAGGTGGGTCAGCCTTGCAGTCCATGCAAGAGTTGGACTGAAAAGGGATAGATGCGCATGAGAGAGAAAGAATTCAGGTGCAAACGGATACAGTCTGGGGTTTAGCAATCTTCTTGCCGCGGGTACATAGATTTCCCCGTCGTCGACGCCGAGGTGATATCCATGAATAGCCAGTGCTGCGATCGTGAGAGCCGCCAAAGAAAAGAAGGGAAGGCGCCGCGCCGTTGGGGTTGTCACTGAATCTCCTGCCGATTCGCGCTTCAGCCATCTCGTTATGGGGTGATGCAGGCGGCTCGTGCAGTTTCAAGAATAGTACTTAGGGCTGGGATTTGACGAATACTTCGCTGATCCAGGGGACATCGACGAAAAGCAGGACGACGAATGCAAGGACGGTAAGGACGAGGAAGGACATCAACCACGGCTCGCGATAAAGTTTTTCGGGGTTTTGCACAGAGCTTTCATGTCGAAAGGAGAGACCGAAGTAGATCGACATGAGCAACGCCACCATCGGAAAAGCGAGGATAAGCTCCATGCGGTATCGCATGATGAATGCACCGAAAAACAGCATGGACGTTACGGCATAGAAAACGGCGGAACTCAGCAAGGATTCCTGATTGTAATAGAGAAAGGATCTTCGATAGCTCGCGGCAACGGCCGAATCGTTGATCTGTCGATGTTCGCTGAACCGCTTGAGTACCATGAAGTACGCGCCCAGCATCCAATAGGAGACCAGCAGAGAAGCTGGAGGCAGAATGGTGGCTGTGACGATATACCAGCCGAGGCAGAACCGAAGCGGGTTGTTGATCGATTCGCTAAGGACATCGATGTAGGGAAGGTCCTTGGTGCGGACCGGAGGGATGTTATAGAGACATCCCATAATCCAGAGCCCGATCGCGCTGAACAAGAATCCCCGGGAGATGGTGCTCGCGATCGCTATTCCAGCGAGCATCATGACAATCCACTGGGCATAGCCCCAACCGAAATGTACCAATCCCTCTGCGGCAGGGCGGTTCCGCTTGGTGGGGTGCAGCCGGTCGAAAGGGGCGTCGAGCATCTCGTTCAAGACGTAGTTGCTGCTTGAGATCATGGTGGCAGACAGCAAACCGATGACCACGTTCCAAAGCAGAGACGCACCAATGTGACGACCGCTAATGGCGATCGCAAGGATGATTCCGGGAAGGATGAAAACCTGCTTGATGGAGTGGTCGAGGCGGAGAATCTGGAAGTGGGCCAGAAGCCGTTGGCCGATGCCAAGGGTACTACGGTCGGGCCGAGCGGCATAAACTTCAATCGGCATTCAAAAAACACCTGGATTCAGAGAGTATTTAGAGGTCATGTTCATTGTAAAGCCAATGAGAGTGAATCCATTTGTGAGTCGAGATTTAGACGGTAGTAATGCATTTGCGTCACACGGCACTGAAAACAGTAGGTATGTGATCAGGGAATGCGGCAAACCGCAAGCTGAACGTCGTGCCACTTACAATCCAACCCCGAAGCAGTAGGGAAGGACACAATGACCCAATCTACTCCGAATACTTCCTTCAGGCGCCGGAAGTCTGCCGGTTTGAACACTTTCCAATTGGCAGTCGCATCTGTCTGTTTTTGCCATGCCGGTCCGAGTTCGGGGACCTGGGTGACTACCGATGGGTCCTTTTCCATGTCGGCCAACTGGCTGCGCTCGGCCAGGGCCCGAAAGCTGTGGTAGTCCTCGCCTGGGGAGGCAAGATAATGGGGATCCATCGCGAAGTAGGCGTTCACCGGCGTGTTTTCACGAATCCAAGCAAAGGACTGTAACCAGGGGTTGCTGAACTGCACCCAGGGAAGCTCGAGGTGCGGGCTGCTGCTGAGCTCGGCTCGCTGTGCTGCGAACATGCCGGCGTTGATGACGATGAGGAAAATGGCCCAGAGCCAGGGGACGTCTTTGAGGAGAAACTTGCCGAGCAGACAGCCTCCCACCAGCGTAAGGAAGAAGTAAATGAGGTGCAGAAAGCGCATCGGCTGCATGGGCGTGAGCCGCACCAGTCCCGGTGAAGCAAGGATGACCATCGCAACAGCTTGCTGGAAAACGCCGTAACAGAAAATAGCCAGAGAAAAGTGCGCGAGCATCATATCGGCGCGCTTGAGCGCGATGCGCCAAAGCAGCCAGAAGAACAACAGTGGAGCGAGAGCTCCGAGCCACTCATACCAGGTCCAGTGGTAGAGGAAATAGTAGCGGCGCGTTTCAAGTGCGCGATGCCAGATGGGTGTAGGAGACTCGAAGATCCAACCGAGTGGCACTGCGGCTGCCAGAGAGCCGCGCAGAGAACGGAGCCATACGTGCACCGGTTCGAGCATAGAAAGGGTGAGGAAAAAGCAGAACGAGATGCCGAGCGCCGCCATGATGGGGTGGAGCACAAATGCGAGTAGGAGGAAGGGAAGTGCTTGCCACCGATGCCCGGCGAGGATGCGGGAAACCGCCAGAAGGACAAATGCCGTAGCGATGTTACGGGGATGCAGGTGCTGGTCGGCTAGATAGAGAGCAGTGCCCGCGACGGGCAGCGTCAGCATGGCCGCGGTGAGAGCCACGCCTGCCCACTGCGCGTGCACATCTTTGAAGAGGAGTCGCGCAATGAACCAGCATCCAAGGACGATGAGGAAAATGGAGATGAATTGGAACAGCAACTCGGTGAACGCGACGGGGATATGAGTCAGGCGGATGAAGTCGGCGACAACCTTATCGAAGAGCGTCGCCTGCAACTGGACTCGGAAGAAATCAGCGTCGTGAGGATAGAGCATGGGATTGAGGTCGCTCTTTACCGCGGTGAGATAGACGCCATCGTCTTCAAGCCCCGGGTGATAGCCCATCACCACGAATGCGAGAATCGAAATGAGAAGGACCAGCAGGAAATTGCGCTTGCGAAGATTCTCTAGCGACTTCAGTTGCTCACTCCATCCGATGTTGGTGGGGATTTTGATCGATTGCGATACAGGTCCACATGGAAATTATCGGCCAATCATCCGATCTTCTACTGTAACGTCCTGTGCCATGCGTCGGCGAGATGGCGCGATTCCGGGCTTGCTTGCAAAAATAGACAGGGACTGAGCGCTTATCGCGTCACTGGTTTCATTGACCTGACGAGTCTCCAAATGCTTCATTACCGTTTTGCAAAGAGAAATTTATGTTAGCGCGAGCATCTCGAGGCGCATTTTACCGTCTCTTTTCCGTAGGCATTTCGATCATGGCTTCTTCACGTACGTTTTTCCCGCAGACGGACAACGAGGTACAAGAGGCAGCGTTTTCGCACGATGGGCTTTTCCGAACGGCCTTCCGGCGGAAGCTGGCGTTGGTGATCCCGACCCTATACGAGGCGGGCAATCTCCTTGCGCTGCTGGATCGCGTGCGCGATGCCCTGGACCCGCTGGACCTTGATTACGAAATCCTGATTGTGGATGATGATAGCTGCGATGGTACGGTGGACATTGTGCGTGCCCTTGCGCAGGAGGATCCGCGGATTCGCCTGCTCGTACGTACGGGTCAGCGCGGCTTATCCGGTGCGATTCTTCATGGGTGGGAGAACACCGACGCCGCGATCGTGGGTGTGATGGATGCGGATTTCCAGCATCCGCCAGAGCTGCTGCCGGAACTGACTGCGGCGATTGCATTGGGCTGCGACCTGGTGATTGGCAGTCGCTACACGCCGGGCGGGAAATTAGGTAAGTGGAATCCTTTCCGGAAGCTGCTTTCGGCTGTGGCGGTGTGGGCTACGTGGCCTATTCAGCGCGTCGGGCTGCGCGCGAAGGATCCCATGTCCGGCTTTTTTTTTGTGCGGCGCGATTGCCTGGCGGGGATCGCCTTTGAGCAGGCGGGTTTCAAACTGCTACTGGATATTCTGGTGCGCGCACGCATCTCTTCGGTTCGCGAGATTCCGTTTGCATTTGGACAACGATACCGCGGCGCGAGCAAGGCCAATATGAAAGTCGCTCTGAATTATGGCCGGCTGCTCGCGCGGCTTTATCGCACCAGGTTTGGATGGAGTCGTGCGGTACCGGTCAGCACAGGCGATTGATGCGGTCTTGATCTGCAGGCTTAGAGCGCAGGGAGAGCCCAGCGCATCACCAGAAATCCGACGACACCGAGAAAGAACACCAGCGCCATGCGAATGCCGGGCTCGCGATTGACTTCGGGTACGAGATCGCTAGCGCCTACATAGAGCGCCACGCCGGCAGAAATTGGCAGGCCGTAGGTCATCCATTTGGGAGCGAGTTCGATGACGAGCACTCCAAGGATGGTTGCGGCTGCGAGCATGACGGCCGAGTAGAAAGCGGCCTTGCGGCTGCGTCCGCTGGCCAGCATCACGGAGGCCATGGTGAAGCCCTCGGGGGCCTTGTGGAGGAATACTGCGAGGAAAATCAGCCAGCCAAGTGCACTGTTCACCACGAAGCCGGAGCCGATGGCCACGCCATCGAAGAGCGCGTGCACGCTGAGTCCGCCCAGTACGGAGTAGCCGGTGCGTGCGGAAACAAATTCTCCCGGATGCGTCTCTTCGCCGTAGTGGAAATGCGAGTTGATGGTGTGCTCAAGCAGATGAACGACGCAGTAGCCGATCATGATGAGGATCGGGCCGAGCGTCGGGCTCAGCTTTAGGCTTTCCGGCGTCATTTCGAGGAGCGCTACAGCCATCAGAAAGCCGGCGCCCAGTGCGACGAAGTAGCGCAGGTAGCGCTCCACGCCGCGAGCGCGCACCAGGACCAGGCCGCCAGCGACATCCGCGAGCGCGGCGAGGATGCCCAGGAGCACCGAGAGTTTTAGCATTCTTGCTTACCTTTTCCGGCTACCCGCTGTGCCGAATGTGCATGACATCGCCATCCTGCACTACGTATTCTTTGCCCTCAAGACGGAGGGTGCCCAGCGCGCGCGCATTGGCTTCGCTTCCCGCCGCCAGCAGATTGTCCCAACGGATGGTCTCTGCGCGAATGAAGTGATGCTCGAGATCGGAGTGAATCGCACCGGCTCCCTGAGGAGCCTTGGATCCTGCGGGAATTGTCCACGCGCGGCACTCGTCTTCGCCTGCGGTGAAGAAGCTGATCAGACCGAGGAGTTCGTAGCTCTTGCGGATTAGGCGGACGAGGCCGCTCTCGTGAAGGCCGTAGCTGGAAAGAAATTCCGCAGCCTCGTCTTCGTCCATGTCCGCCAGTTCGGCCTCGACTTTGCCGCAGATTGCGGTTGCGCCAGCGTTTGGGCGTTGGGCTACCTCGGTAAGGCCATAACGTGCGACGGCAGCGTCAAGGTCGTCGCCGAGTGTCGTACTCTCGTCGATATTAACCACATATAAAACTGGCTTTTGCGAGAGGAACATGAAGCCCTTGATGAGCTTCTTTTCTTCGGGAGTCATCTGCAGTTCGCGAAGTGGCTGCTCTATTTCGAGCGCCTCTTTGGAGCGGATGAGCAGGGCTTTTTCGTGTTCAAGATCGTTGGTCTTGCCCTTTTTGAGATCCTTTTCGACGCGTTCGAGGCGCTTTTCAACCTGCGTGAGGTCGCTGATCATCAAGTCGAATTCGACGTTCTTGACGTCGCGGAGAGGATCGATTGCGCCCACATGCGGAATGGAATCGTCCTCGAATGCGCGCAGAACGTGGATGAGGGCGTCAACGTTGCGCAGGTTGGTAAGGAATGCGGTTTCTTTTAGCGCTTCCTGACCGATGGCGGCGACGTCTACGTACTCGACCGTCGCGTGTGTGGTCTTTTTGGGCGAATAGAGTGCGGAAAGCTTGTCGAGGCGATCGTCGGGCACACGTGCGACGCCGATGTGGGCTTCGCGCGGATTGGAGTAGCCACGATCTTCGAGCTTGGCCTTGGTAAGAATCTTGAATAAGGATGTTTTGCCTACCTGAGGCAGGCCGATGATGCCAGTTTTCATGCGTATCCGATGGCGCCCCTGCACGATAACTTGCGCGCTACAGGGCCTCTACGATGATACAAGAAGAGGGAACAGGACTCAGAGATCAGGGATCAGACGGAAAGAGCATGCACCGCGGGATCCAAAATCCAGCTTCGCAGCGACAGACCTGACGTTCCTTCAGGTGCGACTTGACTCTCCCCATGCGACGAGGACGACGGTTGCGATTCCCAGCAGCAGGATGATGCCTTCAACGTGTTCGCTACGGTTGTGAAGTATGTTGAAGTGGATTGTTGTGGGACTGGTGGTGTCGGAGGTGTCGATGGCTCCTCCGGCGGCGGCGCGGTCGCGGTCCATCGCGGGAATGATGGCGTATTGCGAGTAGGCAGTGCAGACCAGCATGAGGACGATGAGAACCATAGGGGCAAGGACGGCACGCGGCTTGTAGATATTCCATGCGGGAGCAAGGGCCAACAGCGCGAGCAAAACAAGGCCGCAGACAATGCCCATTCCGTGAAGGATGCGGAGTAATTCGCCGACGATGGTGCCGGCGGTGTGCGTAGCACCTGGTAGAGAACCAAACGTGATTGCTGCAACCACGGGGAAGAAAATTTCCGCACCAATCCAGACGATGAGCGCGAGAAAAAGGAGCGTGCGAAGCAAGGTCTTCATTTGGGAAGAATACTAAATGCGGGGAACGGGGAATAGGGACTTGGGATGGAAAGCTGCGCGCTGATGAAGAGCGCTCGCACATTACACATGTGCGAGCGCCGTCGTTCAGAATGTGTCTTACGATTTGTTTTTGAGGGCGCGCTTGAGTACTGTTTCCAGCGCAGCCTTGGTTTCGGCGTACTCGGCGGGGGATACGGCTCCGGTGAGCTTATCGCTTTCTAATGCGAAGAGCTCTTCTTTCAACGCGCTAAGCAGGGCGCTATTGTGGGTCGCGGGCGAAGACAGCTTCGCGGGGGGATATACAGGATTTGCGGTGATGTCCGGGACAGGGGTTGCCGGCACACCGGGCACTCCGGCGGGCCGGCGCAGCAGGAATGCAGCTGCGACTACAAACAACAGCGCCAGACCACCGAGGATCCACCACTTGTATTTGCTGAGCGGGTCAGGCGTGTTGATGGGTTCGCCTATTCCGCCGCCGGGCTGGCCGTTGGCGGGCGCAGCGGTTTGCGGACCGCCGGCTCCCTGGTCTTCGCGTGGCATGGAGCCGGTGCCTGAGACGGTAAACTCAAGAGCCTTGCCGGGAACCGCGTTTTTGGCAACGAAGGTCTGGATGTTCGGGTCCTGATTGATCGCCGTGAATGTGGACCCAGGCCCTGCGGTGAACGTGATGCTTTTCGGCAGCAGCACGCCGACGCTTTGCGTGCTCAACGACTCCTGCGGATGAAACGTGAACGATCCACTGTAGGGAATGGTGTAGCTGATGTTGAACTGCGTATCCTTGTCGCCTTCGTCGGGCTGGATGGGGAAGTTGAAGGCGTAGTGGCCCTTCGCTCCATTGGGCTGCAGCTTGAGGGTGGTCGGAAGGCTGCCGGTGCTGGGCCGCTGACCCTGCGCCGATTCTACGACGGCCTCTTCGGGGAGTACGATCTCGAAGCTCTTCGGGCTCCACTGGGTGCGCGGCGGCATGCTGGTGTTGTGCACGAAGTAGCGCTCGATCACGTGCAACTGTCCGTTCGCGCTCTCGATTTCGAGCACGTCGGCTTCCGCGAAGACACCTTCGACTTTGGAAGCCACATCGTAAACGGCGATGTCGGGAACGGATCCGCTCTGGGGAGCGTCAGCGAAAAACTCGGCTCCCTGGTGGGTTACCTTTACCAACGCCGGCGCATTGCTAGGCCGATTGAGTGTGTAGTGGCCGCTGCTGTCGACGGTGCTGTGCGCCACTTCCGTCATGCCCGTCATGGGCTCCACGAGAACGACAGTGTCGCCCGCTGCGGGCTTGCCGGTTGTCTTGTCGGTGACTGTGCCTGTTAACTGAGAGGCCTGCGCGAGTGTGCCAGCAAAAAGGAAGCTTGCAAGGGCCGCATGCAAAATGGTCTTCATCGATCTCATGATTTTCCAGGAGTCCTTATCTCTCATTGCTATGACTGGTGCTGCAGGTGATCCATCTCGGCGAGCAACTGCGCCGTTTCATTTTCGAGTTGCGCGCGCTGAGCAACAAAATCTTCTTCAGGGTATTTGCCCGCGCGATGTTCGAAATTGAGATCACGCAGGTTTTCGTAAAGCTGTTCCTTGCGCTCTTCAAGATAATCGAGTCGCGTTTTCTGCCGCTGGCTTGCGAAGGAATTCTCGGGCCAGAAAGTGTAGAGGAACAGCACCATTGCCATCATGCAACCAAGCGCCAATCCAAGAGTCTCGCTCATTGTTCAATACCCTCCGTCGCTGCCGGTTTCGCGTCGAATCCGTTCGTGGATCGCGTCCATCTCCGGTGTGCTCGCCGTTTGCGCGGCTTCTTTTTTGCCTAATGACCAATGCCTGACGAGCAGAATCGTGCCGAGTAGAGCCGCGCCAAACACCGCGAACGGCGCGATCCATGCCACCAGGTTGAATCCCTGCATGGTGGGCGCCGCAAGCACCGTAGCGCCGTATTTGGCGGCAAAGCTATCAAGGATCTGCTTGTCGGTCATCCCGGCATTGATGGCCGTGCGCAATTCAGCCAACTGTACTGGCGAGTCAGGGCAACCCACGTGGTTGCACTCTCCCAGGATCTGGCCGCATCCGCAACTGCACATGAGCTGGTGGTTCAGGTGATCGTAACGCGCGCCTGCATCGCTGGCTCCCACCGAAAAGCAAACCGCGATGGCAAGCGTTCCGGCTTGCAAGGCTCTCTTCCAGAAAGTAAGACTCAGCGAAATTCGCATCTCAGTCGCCGCCCTTCATAACTGGCTCCGCATGTTCTACGGGAGTTGCGGGCGTACGGACACCGGAGCCTACCGGCTTCAGGCTGGGAACCAGCGCCGCAAGCGTGCCCAGCACGATCAACACCACGCCCGCCCAGATCCAGCTAACAAGCGGATTGAGAAATGCCTTAATGATCGGCTGCCCGGTATCGGGATTGGTGCCCTCGAAGACCACGTACAGATCCCAGCTTGGGACGGAGTGAATCGCGACCATGGTCTGGGGCTGCTGGCTGGCCAGGTAGACGCGTTTCTCCGGCGCCATCTGGAACTGCTTTTTGCCGTTGCGATATACATCGAGCAGCGCGTAGTCAGAGTTGTAGTTCGCGTTTGAGTCCTGCGTGAAGCCGACACACTCAAGAGTGTAGGGGCCGACACTCATTGTGTCGTGCAGCGCGAGTTCTTTTTCCGTGTTGCGATTGAATGCGGAACCCGCCAGGCCGATGACGACGATCACTACGCCGACGTGGACGAGGTATCCGCCGTAGCGGCGCGTGTTGCGGCGGCAGAGCAGATACATTGAAGTCGCGATGTTCTTGCCGGTCTGCCTGGAGATCACGCCGGCGCCGCGGAAGAACTCCGACAGGATGGCGGTTGTCACACTGGCCGATAGCGCAAAAGCGACCATTGCGTAGAAGTTGCCAGGATCGAAGGCGCCGTCCTTCCAGGGGCGAACGCCAACCGCGAAGCAAACGATGACCATAGCCCACAGGGCAATCGATGGCAAAACGAAGTTGCGTCGAACGGCGCGAAATGAAGTTGCACGCCAGGGCAGCAGCGGTCCCACGCCGGTAAGGAACAATAAGAACAATCCGATGGGAATAGCGACACGATTGTAGAAGGGCGCGCCCACCGTGACCTTACTGCCTTCGACGTATTCGCTGAGGATCGGGAAGAGCGTTCCCCACAGGATCACGAAGCAGGCGGTCAGCAGCACAAGATTGTTGAAGAGGAAGCTTGATTCGCGGCTTACCAGCGACTCAAGACGGTGCTCGGCCTGTAGATGATTGCGCTGGAGGATGTAGGTGAAGATGCAGACGGCCAGGACGATTCCCATGAACACCATGAACCAGGTGCCGATGGACGATTGCGCGAACGCGTGGACGGAACTTACGAGGCCCGCGCGGGTCAGAAGCGTGCCGAGAAGGGTGAGCAGGAAAGTGGAGAAGATGAGCCAGACATTCCAGCTCTTCATCATCCCTTTCTTCTCCTGCATCATGACGGAGTGAAGAAAGGCGGTGCCGGTGAGCCAGGGCATGAAGCTTGCGTTCTCAACCGGATCCCAGCCCCAGTAGCCGCCCCAGCCGAGCACAGCGTAGGCCCAATGCATGCCGAGGAAGATTCCGCCGGTGAGGAAGAGCCATGTTACGAGTGTCCACACGCGGGTGATCTTGATCCATTTTTCGCCGGGATAGCGCATCATGAGGGCGCCCAGCGCGAAGGCGAACGGCACTGAGAATCCCACGTAGCCGAGGTAGAGCATCGGGGGATGGATCACCATCTCGGGATATTGGAGCAGTGGGTTCAATCCGTTGCCATCTGCGGGAAGCGCACCCCGAAGCAGCGAGAACGGGGGTGCGGCAAAGTTCACCACGGCTAGGAAGAAGACCTGAATGCCGGCCATGATCGTGCCGGCGTAGGCATAGAGCTTGACGTCGGTTCTGTGGCGCAGGCGCAGGACAAAGCCGTAGGTGGCGAGGAGCCAGCACCAGAGCAGCAGGGAACCTTCCTGGCCGCTCCACAGGGCAGAGAACTTGTACCAGCCTGGGAGCGCGCGGTTCGAGTGCTCAGCGATGTAGGTGATGGAGAAATCGTTGGCGAAAACCGACCAGATAAGGGCGAATGCCGCTGCAGTTACCGCGATAAACACGGCAATTCCGGCTCGGCGGGCCGTATCGGCCAGCCGTTCCGGGGCAATCGGCGCAGGCTGGCCTGTGGCCAGCAATCTCAACGCGACGATGCCCGCAAAGAGGTTATATGCTGCCAGCGCTAAAGCGATGAGAAGAGAGAGACTTCCAAACGTTGCCATCAGAGCTCCATCTCTGATTCTCGCACTGAGGACTGATGCCTTAGGGGAATCTGACGAACCTATTCTCAATCATTTTAGGCTTGTGAAATGTGATTTGCCTCACACTAGCGGTTGATAGAACAAACTCAGCGCGGAACAATCCAGCCCTTCATGCCACGCGAAGATCCTGGCGGGCCGGGTAGCTCAGTGCGCTCAAAGGGTGCCAGAACCAGCAGAAATCGGGAGATTCGCTCGCTTTGAAATATCGGCTTTCTGCTTCATAAGAGTTTGAAACCGCGGGTCGTCGGCCAGTTTGGAGGCAGGCCCATGCACCTGCTGTGGAGAACCGGAAGTGAACGCAGCCCTGAAGTCCTCAAAATCCTTCTCATGATCCGCGCTGGCTTCTTCGAGGAGTTGAAGTGCCTCGGATCTCCTGTCGTCGTTCAAACATTCAATGGCTTTCTTCGTTCTGGCAACCGGCCCCCACCGGTAGATGGGCGCGTTGCAACTTTCCTCGACTGCAAACTCTGCATTCAAGAGACCGCGCTCGCCACCCCGCGCATAGGCGGCAGAGAGCTTTGCCGTAACGTCCTTGAGCCATGCGTCATTTCGAATATCCGCCGCCACCTGCGATTCCCTCAGATAAGCGGGGTAGTTGCGTCCAAGAAATTCAATCTGGGCCAGATACAAGTGCGCAATGCTCAGCCTTGGTTCGGAGCGAATCGCTTCTTTCAAGAGCGCAATTGCCTCATCCTTTTTGCCGGTCCAGAACAGCCTTTCGCCCTTCATTGCCAGAATGGAAGCTGAAGCGGGATCGAGCTCCTGTGCTTTGTCGATCTCCACAAGGCACTCGGCGTCTCTGCCCTGACTAGCAAGCACATTTGAAAGCCACAAGTGCGCCAGCGGATCTTTGGGATCAAGCTGGATAGCTAGATGAAGTTCTTTTTCTGCCTCGTCAAAGTTGCCGCTTCTCCACAGCGCATATCCGAAGGCACGATGCGCCTCTGACAAGGAGCCGTCCAGTTCCACGGCTTTTCTGGCAGCAGCTATTGCTTTGTCGCGAGCGTCGTCATCGAGCCGGCTCCCATAGATAAAGAGCATCTCGTAGGTGTCAGCCAGGCCGGCATAGGCGTGGGCATCATTCGGATTGTGAACGATTGACTGCGTAAAGTCGTCGAGCGCGAGATTCAGACTGTCGGGGGTTCTCTGGTTCCATTCGAATCGACCTTTAAGGTAGAGATCGTGAGCCAGAGTCTCTTCAGGTTCTGAAACCGGAGTAACCACCCGGCGAACTGAGCTCGCTGACCCAATCCCAGTCACGCGCTGTTGGCTCCATTTGCCGAATGGATGAGCGAAACTGGCATAGATTGCGGCACCGGCGAGCAACGCCGCAGTCCCAATTACTGCGAACTTGACCCTGCGTACGTTCCCCGCCCTGCCACTTCGGCCGGTAGTTTCATTCGGCACTGTGGCAGCCCTACCGTCGTTTGCGATTACGGTCTGAGCGCTGTCAATTGTCTCCGGATTGCTGGAGAATCCGTCGTCAGCTTCCAATTCGCTCGATTTGCCTCTGAGCCAATCCGCCAATTCGCTAGGATAGGCGTATACGCCGCCGCGTTCGCCGCCGGGTACGCGGCGCACGGGCAAACCTCGCTCGCGTTCCCAACGCCTTACGGTCCGCTCGGCGCGGTCGAGGAACGAGGCGATCTCCTTCCACGAGACGAGGATCTTCTCGTGCTCCGGATTTTCAGCCCGAAGGGGAAGCACGGCCAAACCTTTCAAGGCCCAAAAACTGATCGAGTACAGAGATGTTACGCTTTGTCCTTTTTCCCTGTCCAGTGAAGGAATTGTGAAGCCGCGGCCTGAAATGGCCACTAATGGCCCATCCCGTCACTTGCTTGCCAACCCTTAGAAATGAGAACCGTATATCGCGTTCTGCGAAAACCGATTGCACGTGGTCAAGTTCTTGTCCAAGCGCCAGACTGCCCACGACCGCGCGATTCTCAGGGTCTTGGGAACCAGCCCTCCCACTTACCACGTAACGGGTTTCGCCAGAGCGCAGGAGGCCTTGATAGTGACTCGTCCAGTTCTTGTCTGCCCGTCGGAAATCACACGTCGAAACCAGTCCAACAGTTCTTGCGCTCGGCGGAACACGTCCAGCGAAATTCTCTCAGGGAGGTTCGCGGGTTGGACGCGGATCGTAGCAGTACTGCTTGGAGCATTGTTAGCGGCATTCGCAGGCTCGGCGGTCGAGGGGCAAACCCTCGTTGCAACGGTGCCCTCCGGCAATAATCCGGTAGGCGCGGCTCTGAACCAGACCACAAATACGGTGTATGTCGCTGACGGTACGCTCCAGACTTTGCAGGTAATTAATGGCGCGACCAATACCGCCACAACGATACAAGCCGGCGGCCCTCTCGCAGGCGTGGCTGTAAATGCGACGACGAACAAAGTCTATGCGCTTACCAAGGCGTCTCCTGCAAGCGTCGTTGTGATCGATGGGACAACCAATTCGACAACCGCGACTGTAGCGCTAACGGCTGCTGCCAGCGTGATCGCGGTGAATCCGGTCACAAATCAGATATACGTTGGCGGCCCGAATAGCTTGTCGGTCATTGACGGGTCGACGAACGCGATCGCCGCCAGCATATCCGTTCCGCAGGGAATCACTTCTCTTGCCGTGGACACAGTGAAAAATGTAATTTGGGGGCTGTATGGCGCCAGTGGAAGCGACTCCACGCTTGCCCAGATCAACGGAGCTACCAACACCGTCGCCGCAACAGTCCAGGTAGGGCAGAGCGACACCTCTTTTGCATTGAACATAACGACCAACAAAATCTATGTGCCCGACGTGCACGGCAACCAGCTTTACGTCGTTGACGGAGCCGCGGTCGCGGTTACGGCTACCATTGCATGGCCGACCACCATTACCGGGTCTGGACTGGCGGTTAACCCCGCGACGAACACCATCTATGTTCCCGGCTGCGCAGGTAATATTTTCGAGCCGTGCCTTGTCTATAACGTGGGTGTGGTGAACGGAACCACAAATACCGTTACGACCAGCATCTCCGTGCCTTCGGCAGGATACTTACTGGTAGACAGCGTGACGAACAAAATATTGCTGGAATCGAACCCCGTGGATTTCATCGACGGGACAACGAATACCCAAACGCCAGTGACTGGGACGGCAGGGGCGGCCGGATTCTCAGACGGGGCAGTGAATACAGCAACGAATGATTTCTTTGTTCCAGTGTCCAACAGCGTTCTTGTGATCAGCGCAGGGACTGGGGCATCGGGCCCTGCATTCTCGGCTTCCCCGAGTCCGCTTGCATTTGGAAACCAGACCCAAGACACAACCAGCGCTGCGAAAACGCTGACTGTTACGAACACCGGCACGTCCGACCTCACGATCACCACGGTGACGGCGGGCGGAACCAACAAGTCGGACTTCATTGTCGGCGCGGACACCTGCTCCGCTGCAACTGTCGCGTCCGGAAAGACCTGTACGGTAAGCATCGAATTCGCGCCTGTCACGACAGCCGCGGAGTCGGGAACGCTAACATTTGCCGATAACGCCTCCAACAGCCCACAGGTCGTCAGTCTCACCGGTACCGGCGTCGCTGCGGTTGCAACGGCGTCGACGACCGCGCTTTCAGCATCTGCTACTTCAGTAGTCGTAGGCACCAGTGTTACGTTGACCGCCACCGTAACTCCAGCCTCCGGCACACCGACACCGACCGGCACCGTCACCTTCAAAGACGGAGCCACCACGCTTGGTACGGGCACACTCAATGGCTCGGGTGTGGCCACCTACGCTGCTGCTTCTCTGGCGGAAGGCCCGCACACGATTACTGCCAGCTACGGCGGCGATTCACGCAACCTCGCGTCCGCATCAACTTCCGTTATTGTTACGGTGACTGCTGCGTCAAGCACTACTACGTTGACGTCGTCGGCAGCGTCTGCCGTGGTGGGTGCGAGCCTGACATTCACGGCGACGGTGAAGGGCGGATCAGGAGCAGCGGCGCCCACGGGAACAGTGACGTTTAAAGACGGCACGGCCACTCTGGGCACGGGGGCAGTGAACAGTTCGGGCGTCGCGACTTATGCCGCGTCTGCACTGGCCGCTGGATCGCACAGCATCACGGCGAGCTACGGAGGAGACACAAACAATGCGGCTTCTACCTCCAGCAGCGTTGCGGTCACGGTCTGGCCGGGGCCACCGGACTTCACAATGGCGCTCTCCCCGGGGAGTGGTTCCTTCAAAGCCGGCAAACCCGCCACGGTCACCATCACGTTGACCTCTGTGAATGGCTTCAATGCGGCTACGACTTTGGCTTGCGGCACTCTGCCCAAGAACACGACCTGCACATTCTCGTCCAGCAGCGTCACTCCTGACGGGTCTGGAACTGCCACATCGACTCTGACCATCAAAACCAACTCCAAGCCTGCAAGCGCAATCAGTCAAAGCGCACGCAGCAAAGCGCCGGAACCTGCGCCCTTCCACTATCCGGTTGTGTCTGCCGGTGCCGCAATGGCGTTTCTCCTGATCCCGCTGTTCGGCGCACGGATCCGACGACTCAGACGAACGCTTCTAACTCTAAGCTGCTTCGGATTTCTCACCGTCCTGATCTCAACCGGGATCGCCGGCTGCGGAGGAGGCCCAACCACCCCGAAAGGAAATTACTCGATCCAGGTAACTGGCACGTCGGGATCGACCAACCACACGGCAACATTCTCGCTGACTGTGCAATAGGCGCGTGAGAAAGTCCCCGGCGACAGCGATGCCGTCGGGGATGCAATTTGGGTGAATCATCGCACAGCAGGCGCAGGCGCGAAAAGAAAGGCTGTTCTTCACTACCCGAACAGGAATTCCTTATCGCGGAGTTCCTTGATTGAGTCGCGCAGCTTGGCGGCTTTTTCGAATTCGAATTTGCGGGCCGCCTCTCGCATATCGGTTTCGAGTTTGGTGATGAAAGCATCGACGTCGGCCTGTGAATTGAATTCGGGCAGCCCCGCGGCCTCTTCCACTTCGATCTCTCCGTACTCAGCCTTGAGAATCTGAGCCAGACCCATGTCCATTTTGTTGATGATCGATTGCGGCGTGATGCCATGCTCTTCGTTGTAGGCGCGCTGGATGGCACGACGGCGATCGGTCTCGCCGATGGCCTGCTTCATTGATTCAGTCATCCGGTCGGCGTAGAGAATGGCACGACCTTCCAGGTGGCGCGCCGCGCGACCCATGGTTTGAATCAGCGATCCGGTTGAGCGGAGGAAGCCTTCCTTGTCCGCATCAAGGATTGCGACGAGGGAGACTTCAGGCAGGTCGAGGCCTTCGCGCAAGAGGTTGATACCGATGAGCACGTCGAACTCGCCCTTGCGCAATCCGGCCAGCAGCTTGACGCGCTCCAGCGTTTCGATCTCTGAGTGCATGTAACGGCAGCGGACACCGACTTCTGTGTAGTAGCCGGCGAGATCTTCAGACATGCGCTTGGTGAGGGTAGTGACGAGGACGCGCTCGTTGCGTTTGGCGCGATCGCGAATCTCGGCAAGCAGGTCGTCGATCTGGCCCTTCACCGGACGGATCTCAACTTCAGGATCGACGAGGCCGGTGGGGCGAATGACCTGCTCGACGACGACTCCGGCGGAACGCGTCAACTCATAGGGACCCGGTGTCGCAGAGACATAGATTGTCTGGTGGACGCGATTTTCGAACTCTTCGAATTTCAGGGGTCGGTTGTCCATGGCCGAGGGCAGTCGAAATCCGTAGTCGACAAGGTTTTGCTTGCGGCTGCGATCGCCGTGCCACATGCCGTGAACCTGCGGGATGGTGGCGTGGCTTTCGTCGACGAAGAGAAGGTAGTCGCGCGGGAAGTAATCCAGCAGAGTTGGAGGAGCTTCGCCGGGCAGGCGGCCGGAGAAGTGGCGCGAATAATTCTCGATGCCATGGCAATATCCCATTGACTTGATCATTTCAAGATCGAATCGCGTGCGCTGATGCACGCGCTGGGCTTCGACCATGCGGCCTTCAGCTTCGAGATATGCCACCCACTCATTGAGTTCGGCCACGATGGAGTCAATGGCCTGGGTTTTGCGTTCCGGCTGTACGACATAGTGGCTCTTCGGATAGATCGGCAGTCGCGCGTATTTCTGCTTGACGGTGCCGAAGAGGGGATCGATCTGGGCAAGCGACTCAATCTCGTCGCCGAAAAGCTCGATGCGGTACGCTGTCTCGTCGTAGGTGGGAAAGACCTCGATGATGTCGCCACGTACACGGAAAGTTCCGCGACGGAAGTCGGCGTCATTTCGTTCGTACAGGATTTCGACGAGGCGGCGGGTGATGTCTTTGCGGCTGATGCGTTGGCCTTTTTCAAGCAGGAGCAGCATGCCGTAGTACGCCTCAGGCGAGCCCAGGCCATAGATGCAGCTTACCGAGCTGACGATGATGGCATCGCGCCGCTCAAAGAGAGAACGGGTCGCCGACAGTCGCAGCTTGTCCAGTTCCTCATTGATGGTGGCTTCTTTCTCGATATAGAGGTCGCCAGCGGGAATGTAGGCCTCGGGCTGGTAGTAGTCGTAGTAGCTGACGAAGTATTCGACGGCATTGCCGGGGAAGAATTGCTTGAACTCGTGATAGAGCTGGGCGGCGAGCGTTTTGTTGTGTGCGAGGATGAGCGCGGGCCGGTTCGATTGCTCGATGACCTTGGCCATGGTGAAGGTTTTGCCGGACCCGGTGACGCCGAGCAGCACCTGATGTTTCTCTCCAGCTGCGAGCCCGCCCATCAACTCTTCAATGGCGCGGGGCTGATCGCCGCGAGGCTTATAGCTGGTCACCAACTGAAAATCCATTGGTAGATTATAGACGAAGAGCGAAGATTAGGCGAAGGTGTTCGCCTGTTCCTTGAGCAGGAATTGCTCATGACGAATTGGAGCTACTGGGTATCGTCGTCCGCATCGGGGCCGCCGCGGATCACGGAGATTGCGGCGCCATACGGCTTCATCTTGTACTCGCTTGGGGGGATGCCGCCAGCAAGATAGCGGACGAAGTAATCCCAGCGGCGTCGCATCATGTATTGCGAATCGGGGCCGTAACCGTGCGGAATGTTGGGAAGCAGGATCAGGTCGAAGTCCTTGTTGGCCTTGATGAGCGCGTCGACCATCAGCAGAGTGTTGTTGGGCGGCACGTTGTCGTCCATGGTGCCGTGCGCGAGCAACAGGTGACCCTTCAAGTTTTTGGCGAAGTTCTGGTTGGCCTGGGAGTCGTAGTTGCTGGTGCCGTCGGGATTCTTTACCTCGATCCCGGCCCACTTTTCTGCCCAATCGTCTTCATAGTCGCGCTCGTCGTGGTTGCCACTCTCCGCAATGCCTACCTTGAAGAAATCGGGATAGTGCAGCATGGCTGCGCCGGTTGCGTTGCCGCCGCCGGAGTGACCCCAGATTCCAACGCGATCAAGGTCAATGAAGGGGTATTGTCTGGCGAGATCCTTCATGCCGGCGACCTGGTCGGGTATGGTGTTGTCGCCGAGGTTCGCGTAGTAGGCCTCGTGAAACGATTTGGAACGGGAGGGAGTGCCCATGCCGTCGATGCAGACGACGATGAATCCGAGCTCGGCGAGGGCCTGATTGTCTCCATGCGCTGCACGGAAGTCGCGAGCACCGCAGGAGCCGATCTGCGGTCCGGGATAGACGTAATTGATGATGGGATATTTCTTCGATGCGTCGAAGTGCGTCGGCTTGAACATGAAGCCGTAGAGGTCGGTTGTACCATCACGGCCTTTTACGGTGATTGGCGTGAGCGGCTGCCAACCGGATGCGAGCAGAGGTGCGATGTCCTGCTTGGCCACTTCCATGACGGTTTTGCCTTCGTCGTCGCGCACGACCGTGATCTGTGGCTGAGTTGGCGTTGAGTAGGTATCGGTGAAGTAGCGGCCGTCGTGGGAGACTTTGATGTGGTGGTCGGCATTTTCGGGCGTCAACAGCTTCAGGCCGGTGCCGTCAAAGTTTACGCGATAGAAATGTTGATAGTAGGGATCGCGATCTTTCTCTTTACCAACGCCGACGAAGTAAATGACGCGGGCCTTGCGATCAATATAGAGAACCTGGGTGACGTTGCCAGGGCCGCTTGTGATCTGATTTTTCAGTTTGCCGGTGGCGAGGTCGTACAGATAGAGATTGCCCCAGTTGTCGCGCTCGCTGAACCAGAGAATTTCATTCGATCCCTGGAAGTAGTGCCAGTTAATTTTGCCGTTTCCGCTCTCGTAGAACTTTGGCACGGTCTCGGACATCACCTCGCGAACGTCGCCGGTTTCAGCGTCGGCTACACGGAGCCACTCCTGCTTGTGATCACGCGAGGTGGAGACGAAGGCGAGATGCTTTTCATCGGGACTCCATTCCACGTCGGAGAACGCGTCGCCTTCGCAGGAGATGTCGTCGCACAGGGTTGAACGATGCTGATCGGGGGGCATTTTGAGCCGGATAACCTTGCGCGCGTCGACATCGATGATCACGCGTTCGATCATCGTCACGTCCTTGTCGCCAACCAGCGGATACTTCCACGCCTTTAGTTCGGGATGCGTATTCGTGACGGGGACGAGGTACATCTCACCGTCCTTGCGCTGATCCTGCTGGAAGGTGGCAATCTTTTTCGAGTCAGGCGACCAGAGCAAGATGGCCGAGTCTGAATGCTTCCAGCCGGCGTTGTCGGTAGCGTAGCCGAAGTCTTTTACGCCGTCGGTGGTCAGCTGGGTTTCTGCGCCGGTAGAGAGGTCGCGTACCCAGAGATTCCAGTCACGAATGAACGCGCCGAGCTTGTGGTCCGGTGAGAGGTTCATGGGCAGTTGCACGGGCTGGCCGGGTCGAGGCGTTCCTTCCGAGATCGCTTTACAGGAATCTGATGCAGCACTGAGAGAGCACTGATAGGTTGCGCCGCGCATTTTGAATTCCAGGGTGCGATCGTCGTCGCTCAGCGCGATATCGGAAAGTTGCAGATGGCGCGCATCGAGTCCTGCACCGCCCTTGGTGATCTCTTTGAGTGCGGTGGCCAGTCTTTCGCGATCGAACAGAGGTCCACGCGATCCCTTTGCGGGGTCGATCATCACGTAGCTAGTTCCGCCTTCGTCCACTTCGCGATACCAGAAGCGATCGTTGTCGAGCCATTGCGCATTGACCTGGCCTTTGTACGCAAGAGGATTCACGTTGTAGGCCATGAACTTCTCGGCGTTTGCGAAATCCTGATCGGTGTACTGGCGCGGCTGCTGGGCCGGTACGACAACGCAAGCCAGGACAAGAGCCAAGGATGGGCCCACAATCGATTTCGCACGCTGTGATTGCAATCATCAGTTTGAAGTCCTCTGCTGCAGATAAACCGTTCCAGAGAGGCACGGAGTTTCCGCCATGTGATGGATCGGAGAAGATGTAACTCGTTGGCAATTCTATACGCGTCGAGCCTCGATGTTGCAGCAAGCGATGCTTCGGCGCGGTAATTCGGCGAGGTGACGGCTCGTTCCGACTGTGCTAATTTCGAAATCAGGCGTTTGCGGTCAATTGATGCAATCACCTTCCGATGAAATCCAACACCAGATCTCCTCTTTCGTCCCAGATTCCTTCTGTCACCGCTCCCTGGATATTTGCGGTTGTATGTGGAATGGGAGTCTTCTTTATTGCAATCTGCCTGCAGTGGCTGGTATACGACGACTGGCTTCACAAGAGCGGACCATTACGGTTGGTCGGCAGCGCCGTCGCATTCTTTCTCACCTTTGTGTTCGCGTTTCGCTGGCAGATGGCGGCCCGGAGGCGCAAGATTGAAACACTGCACCGCTTCGAAACGATTCGCTGGATGAATGACCGGATTCGCAATTCGCTGCAGGCGATTGAGTGCCTCGTCTATGCCAGCAATCCGCATGCGATGGATCCGGTAAAGGAAGCGGTCGATACGATTGAAATCGTTCTCGACGAAGTGCTGTCGAATTCGCACCCCGAAGCGTCCGGCAGAGATCAAAGAACTTCAGGAAACGCGCTCACTCAGCCAGCCTTGATGCTGGGGGGCAGGGAGGCTACCGTAACATCGCTCCGATATTCGCTTTGATCGAGGGGCTGGCTGCCGTTCCAGTGATCGTCAGCGGTATTCCGCGACCGGATGCCGGTGCCGGTTTTGATCCCGGATGCAGAAAGCTTCCGACAAGGCCGCCAACCGCGTTGACGGCGCTGTTGGCAGCGGCGCCAACGGCATTGGAGGAATTGAGTTTAGCCGTCAGGTTGAAATCAATAGCTCCCGATTGCGCGATCGTTCCTTCTCCTGTTGCAGAGCCAAGCTGGGGAAGATTGCCGTAAATATTGGTGATCTTCGCGCCATCGGGAGAAGAATTTACATTTGCCTTGAGGACTTGTATATCGGTGCCGCCGGAGGTTCCGCCAAAGGGATTCAGACCCTGAATCTTCGATCCGAGGTCGAATCCGGCAAGCCTGGTATTGTCGATCTCGACGGGTCCAGCGAGGGTTGCCGTGGTGGCCGGGCCAGTAACCGTGATGTTTGCCGTCAGCGTTCCGCCCTGCAGCGAAGACCCGCTTGGCAGATGGATGCCAACGACAGGCAGAAGGCTCTCAAGCTGATCAATGGGAACGCCCGGCGCAGCAAGTTGCAGGTTGAGCATCACTGCCTGCGCAGTGAACTGGAAGGTCCCCTTGACATGAACTGCAGCTGACCCAGCATGAACCGCGAGGTCCGAGACGGTTGCGAGACGCGAATTGAGATTGTCAGAGACGGTATAGTCCATCTCGACGGACTCCTGCGCGGGTGATCCCCTGGGGACCAGTTGCAGGCGAGTCGCCTTGATCTTGCCCGTGCTCGATACAGTAATTCCGTCGGACTTGAGCTTGGCGTCCACGTCGTCCACCATTGAGATTCCTTTGCTCCGGTCGATTAGGCCGGATGCCACCGGATCGAAGTCGCGGAGTTGCAGCGTGGCCTGGAACGGAGTTTGCGTCGTGTCATTCTGCGAGATTGGGCCGGCATCGCCAGTGAGCGTGAGAGAGCCCTCCGCAGGCAGTTTTGCGGAAAGATCGAAGGGGAAAGACTTGAGAAACGAGAATTTTTTTACGACCAGATTAACCGCCGAATACTGAAATGGCGTTTGAGTAACCGGGATTGACGATACCGTGGCGCTTCCATCGGTGATTTTCAGTTCGTCTACGGTCAAGTCGGGCACAGAACTCGCCTCGCCGGGCTTTGTCGAGGCGCCACCGATGCTGGAGAAGTTCCATTTCCCGCTTCCGTTTTGAATGAGTTGGATGGACGGTGTGTCGATGTTCAAACGGGTGATGCGCACCTCGTGATGGAGCACGAGGGGCAGGACCTCGATGCCGACGTCGAGTCTTTTAGCCTGGATGAAGGGCACGGAGCTGTACGCAGGATCGTCGGAAATGGCAATATCATCCGCCACGAGATTTCCGGCCAGGATGGATAGCGTGAGACGCCCCATTGTCACCTGGCGGCCGAGCGCCGAAGAGAGCTGACTCTCCACCGTTGGCCTGAATGTGTCCGCATTCACGAAAACCGGCACCAGAGTGACGACAAAGATCATGAGAAGCACGACGGCGGCGACGGGTAAAGCCCATTCCTTTTGCATGCTGTACCTTCTCCACTCCAGACTGGGAAGATTGTATCGCTCCATGCAGCCATGCATTCAAGTGCCGTCACCCAAGTAAATGCGGAAGAGCCATTGCTATCTACCAGGGCAGGGGCTTGGCCATGTGAAAGTAGCCGCCTGTTGGTCCATCGTCAGGGAGTGTTGCGAGGGCCGCGCTGGTCTTGCCGCCCTCGCTCAACTCCATTGTTGCGCTTTGGCCGCCCATGTCGGTTTTGACCCAGCCGGGGTGAGCGGAGTTCACTTTGATAGTGGTATCGCGCAGTTCGTAAGCGAGATGAATGGTGAAGGCATTCAGTGCGGTCTTCGATGCGTCATAGGCGAATGACTTCGCGTCATAAATCGGCGACTTCGGATCGGCATGGAGTTTGAGCGAACCGAGAATACTGGACAGATTGACGATGCGTCCTGCCGGGCTTTTCCTAATCAGGGGCAGCAGTTTCTCTGTCAGCTCGACCTGGGCGAAAAAGTTGGTCTCGAATATCTTGCGCAGCAGATCCATCGGCACATCGGAGGCGCGATGCTCCGGGCCTTCGCCGGGGAACGTGCCTCCAGCGATTCCCGCATTATTTACGAGGATGTCGAGACGACCGTAGTTGGAGTCAAAGTAATCGTAGGCTGCCTGATAATCGGCAGGCTTGGTGATGTCGAACTGGATCACATCCGCGTCTACATCGGCGGCGCGCAGCCTTGTCATCGCCTGCTCGCCCTGCGATTTGTCTCGAGAGCCGATGACAACGCTGATGTCTGCTTCCTTATTCTGTCCGAGGTCGAGGGCGGTCTGAAAACCGAGTCCGCGATTGCCGCCGGTGATGAATGCGATCTTCTTTGCCATGGGCTTGTTTCTCCTGTCGTGCCTTGGATTCGAAAGCAGTAGTTCAAGGTTCAGGAATTCAACATTGAAGTGGAATCGAAGCTCGCATTGTTTGACGAGATAAACGTGGTCCTCGACTGCCGGGAACGAGAGCCCTGGGAGAAGTTAGATGCGATCCGTTTGCATTGCAGGAGGGTGAGCGGCTATGGTTCAGACCATGTAGGTCGGAGCCTGGATGCGCCTTTCTGATTCCCCGGAAGAGGACGCGGCGGCAGAGGCAGAGGTCAAACGGGCCAAGTTTACTCACTTTGCACTAGAGAACCTGTTTGACGTCTCTCCTGACGCCATTTTCGTCACGGATGCTCAGGGCATCATCCGTGACGCGAACCCGCGCGCGTCAGAACTGTTTGGTTATAACCAGTCGGAGCTAATCGGTCAGCAGATCGAGATCCTCGTCCCCCAACGAATTAGGACACAGCATCCGGCTCATCGCGAGAACTACCATGCTCATCCGCGAGCCCGCCAAATGGGTGCGGCCTTGAATCTTTTCGGGCTGCGCAAGGACGGCAGGGAGTTCCCGGTCGACATCATGCTCAAGCCGCTGGCGCTGCCTGAAGGCGGGATTGTGCTGAGCATTGTCCGGGATGTGACGGAGCAGCACGAAGCCCAGAAACTGGTCAGGCGCAAAGACCTTCAGCTTCGTTCGTTGCTCGACGGAGTGCGGGACTATGCCATCTACCTTCTCGACAGTGAGGGGCATGTCACGACGTGGAATCCAGGTGCGGAACGCGCGAAGCAATACACAGCCGAAGAGATCATCGGCAAACACTTCTCGCGATTCTTCACACAGGAAGATATCGAGCGCGGCCGTCCCGCAGAGTTGTTGAAACTCGCGGCGCAGCGCGGTCGCGTTGAGGATGAGGGCTGGCGCGTGCGCAAAGACGGCTCGCGGTTCTGGGCAAACATCGTTCTCACTGCCATTCGCGACGAAACCGGGGAACTGACGGGATTTGCCAAGGTGACGCGTGATTTCACCGATCGCAAACGAGCTGAAGAAGCCGTGATGCTCCAGCTGAGCCACGCGCTGCTGGCGAATTTGGATGTGCGCAAGCTGCTGTCCGCTATCGCCGCGAGCCTCCAAGAGGTGGTTCCGCTGGATTGCGCCACGCTGGGACTTGTCGAGGAAGGCTCCGATTCGATGATGGTACAGTTTCTCAACGTCAGCGAGAAGCAGACCACCCGCGGAGATGTTCGCGTTTCGTTGCGGGGTTCCCCTGCCGGCCGTGCCTTCTTGAGGCGGGAACCGATTTGTATCGACCGAATCGAAGGTAGTGAGTTCTCGAAGGAAGGCACACAGCATTTGACCAGCCTTGGCATGCAGTCCGGGTGCTGGATACCTCTCGTGCATCGCGGGCAGGCGATCGGTGCGCTTGCCGTAGCCAGCCGGATCGAGGGCATCTATGGAGAGAGAGAAACGGAAATGCTGGTGCAGGTGGCCGACCAAGTTGCCATGGCGGTCAGTAATGCGATGGTGTTTCGGCAGATTGCGGACCTGCGCGATCGCTTGAGTCAGGAGAAGCAATACCTGGAAGACGAGATCAATCTCGAGAATCGCTTCGAAGACATTGTGGGCGAAAGCGGCGGACTGCGCCAGGTTCTCAAGCAGATTGAAACGGTCGCTTCCACGGACGCGACAGTACTCATCCAAGGCGAAACGGGGACAGGGAAAGAGCTGCTGGCTCGCGCCATCCATCGCTTGAGCCCAAGGAATAACCGCACCTTCGTCAAGGTGAATTGTGCCGCGATCCCAGCGGGATTGCTGGAGAGTGAACTCTTCGGTCACGAAAAGGGCGCATTTACTGGAGCCATTGCGCGCAAGATCGGGCGGCTTGAACTGGCGCACGAAGGCACCTTGTTTCTCGACGAGGTTGGGGAATTGCCGCTCGATCTGCAACCAAAGCTGCTTCGAGCGATTCAGGAGAGGGAAATAGAACGCCTTGGCAGCACGCGCTCAATTCCCATCAGCATTCGCCTGGTTGCGGCTACCAATCGGGATCTGGGGCAGATGGTTGCCGAGAAGCAGTTTCGAAGTGATCTGTATTATCGGCTCAAAGTTTTCCCGATCTTTGCACCTCCTTTGCGCGATCGGGCTGGAGACATCCCAGTTCTAGTTCGGCACTTTGTATCAACGCACAGCCGACGGATGGGCAGGAGTATCGAGACCATTCCCGAAGAAACGATGCGGGCCTTGTGCCGCTGGCCGTGGCCCGGTAACATCCGGGAGCTGGAGAATTTTCTGGAACGCGCCGTGATCCTGACCCGAGGGGCTGTGCTGTATGTTCCGCTTGCCGAACTCGAGACGAAGGTGGCTGAGGAAGAAGCAGAGTTGGAAGAACGGAACCCGACTCTGCATGCTGCGGAGCGGGAACATATTCTGCGCGTGTTGCGGGAGACCAAAGGCCAGATTGGCGGAGCGGACGGCGCCGCGGAACGTCTCGGTCTGAAGCGCACGACACTGAATTCGAAGCTCAAGAAACTTGGCATCGAACGCAGCGACTATATGTAAGGTTGCGAGTCGGAGTTGTGCTCCCGTGTCGGTTGCGTCTCCAGTGAATCGACGCCGGTTTGTGACGACATCTCGTCTGGTGACGATATTCCGTCTTCGCCACTTCGTCTCATCGACATCGTCACTTATATGTCCGGCAATTTTCCTGTAGGAATAAAACATTCAGAATCAGCAGCTCGCAGGAGTATGGCACTCGTCACGCTTGTTTGGCACGCCAGTTGCCTTAGTAGTGGTCGAGGCTGGTGGGGGCCTGAATACGTTGCGAATCACGTTTCAAAATACTGACGAAGCAGTCGAGATGAGGCTGGAAGGCCGCGTGGCGGGGCCATGGGCTAGCGAGCTCGATCGTGTCTGGGGCGATGCGGCTCCCAGCGTGGCTGCGAAGAAACTCATCATCGACCTGCACAACGTTACATACGCGGACGCTGCCGGCAAGAGCGTTCTGAAAGCGATCTACGCACAGACTCGCGCAGAGTTTGTCACGAATACACCGTGGTCCAAGTTTCTGGCTGAAGAAGTCACTGCAAGCGAAACCGTAAAAGTCGAAGAGGGAGAGTAACAATGCTGACGACACGCGATACGATGAATACCTCGAAAGGGCAAAGTCAACGAGCTGGCGAATTCTTCAAGAGGCTTTCGCCTGCGGCGCTGCAGGACCTGGAGTCGATGGAGTTCCCCACGTTGTATCAACCCGGGATGCTGCTGTTTTCAGAGAAAGCTTCGCCCGAGGGTATCTTCATCGTGGTATCGGGCGAGGTCAAGCTGTCCATCAACTCGAGCGAAGGCAAGCGCCTGATCCTCAGTATCGCCAAGGCCGGTGAGGTGTTGGGACTGTCCTCGGTTCTGTCGGCACTTCCGAGCGAGATGACGGCCGAGGTGCTCTATCCTTCGCGCATTGCCATCATCGAGCGAGATCAGTTCATCGCATTCATGAGCCGCCATCCCGAGGTCTACCAGGTGGTGACGCAGGAACTCAGCGTCCAGTACAAGGTCGCCTGCGAGCAACTGCGGACGGTCGCACTGTCTGGCTCCGCACCTGAAAAGCTGGCGCGTCTTTTGCTGGAATGGAGTGAGAACGGACAGAAGACCGAATCAGGCAGCCGCGTTCGCTTCTCTCTGACGCACGAGGAAATAGGCGAATTCATTGGTGCGTCGCGCGAGACAGTGACGCGTACGCTGTCGACCTTCAAGAGTCGCCGTCTGGTTGCATTTCACGGCTCAATTCTTGAGATTCCCAGCCGAGTGGCTCTCGAGCATCTGGCTGGGGTGTAAAAGGGAGTTTCAAGGTCCTTTGCAGTTGTTTGTTCGGCAGTGTTGTCTTTATTTGCCGCGATATCCATAAAACTGGGCCCGGGTTCGCGGCCAAGCTTTCATACAAACACCCGAGCGTGCGTACGGAAGCCTTCGCGTTACAATGTCAGCCAACCAGCTGCCATTCACCTCCAGGGGGCTTCCATGCGCAGGGTCCTTCCCGCAATCCTCTCCATTTTGATCGCATTCGCAGTTGCTGTGCCCCTCATGGCGCAAGGTGCTCCGCCACAGACAAGCGCCGATCAGCCCTACACGGTTGAGTACTACTACAAGGTGCAATGGGGCCATCAGCAGGAGTTTCTCGATCTCTTCCTAAAGAACCACTACCCGCTGTTGAAGAAGATTCAGTCGACCGGCCGGATGCTCTCCATCAAGATCGAGGCGCCTGCGTACCATACGACTGAAGATGGCCGTTGGGACTATCGCGTCACCATCCGCTACAAGAACTCCACCGTGGCGACGACAGCAAATCCCGACGAGGAAGCATTCATCAAGCTGCTTTGGCCGGATCAGAACACTTACAAACGAGAGGAACAACGGCGGTTTGAGATCCTCTGCGGGCACTGGGATTTGCCGGTCACGGAGATCACGCCGCGTTAATTGGCAGGTTTTGTTACGATCTGCGTCTCCATTTTTCGACCAGGTCCTCGGCGGCGTGGGCCCAGTTGGGAATATTGAATGTGAAGCCGGCGTTTAGCAGTCGGCTGGGAATCACGCGGCGGCTCTTTAGCACCAGCTCGGTCTCCGTGCGCATGAAGAATGCGGCGATCTCGAGCAGCGGCGCGGGGGCGGGGATTCCATTGGGCATGTTCCAGGCTTCCCGGAGGATTGCCATGAACTCCCGGTTCTGTTCCGGATTTGGCGATGCGATATTGACCGGGCCTTCGAGATCTTCGCGCTTTATCAAGAACTCCACGGCGCGGGCGAAGTCGTCTTCATGAATCCATGAAACCCATTGCCTTCCGTTTCCTTGTTTTCCGCCCAGGCCAATGCGTACGAGGTTGGACAACACGGAAAATGCGTTTCCACGGTCAGGGCTGAAGGTGATCGCGGAGCGCATTGCGACTTTGCGGGTGTTGGGCGTTTCGGCTTTAAAAAATGCCGATTCCCAGTCACGTGCCACACGGGTCGAGAAGTTCCAGGAATCGGGCACATTGGAATCTCGGTTGCCGAGTTCGCCCGTCTTCTCATCCATCGCGCGGTCGAGAGCGTGGCGGTAAATGGTTGCCGTGGAAGCATTGAGCCATAGACGTGGTGGATTTGCGAGCGATGCAATCACCTGGCCCAAGAGGCGGGTAGATACGATGCGAGAGTTGTAGATTTCAAGGCGATTGTCGGGCGTGTAGCGGCAGTTGACGCTGCGGCCAGTGAGATTGATGCAGACATCGGCGCCGTCGAGATACTGAGTCCAGATACCTGGCGTTTGGCCGTCCCAATGGACGGTCTGCCATTCTGCCGTATGCGGCCCACGCGTGAGAACAGTCACTTGATCGCCGCGGCGTTGAAAATGCCGCGCCAGAACACGTCCGACTTGTCCGCTACCGCCGGGGATGACGATGCGCAGGGGACGCACTGCCGCAAAGCGACTTGTCTCCATCAAAGCGAGTGTATCGGAAAGGCTACTGCGCGGGCGGTCCCGGCTGAACAGGCGGCTGTGGCGGGATAGGCGGGTATCCGTAGGCAGCGAAGTATTGCCTGCGTCGCGATTCCCGGATTCCGCGGACAAGAAGAACGATGATCAGGCCCAGAACAAGCAGTGGAGTCCAGAAGACCCATATCGGCTGGGCGAAGCGGGTACCTGTGACATTCGCCGAATCGGCTGCATGCACTCCACCGAACATGACGACGAGGTCGTTGCCGACTGTTACGTTCTCACCCAGGTGCACGTTGCCGAAAAAGTTCACGACGTCGTGACCGATGGCCGCGTTGTCTTCTGTGCGGACTGACCCGAAGAAGACGACAACGTCGTGTCGGGACTGGTGCGCGATGTGTACGTTGCCGAAGAAGACAACTACGTCGTGATCGATGTCGCCTTTGGCGTTGACGCTGCAGAAGAAGCAGACCGCGTCGTGCACAGACTGGCCTTCGGGGACCACGATGTTATCGCCGAACTGCACCGCGTCTTTGTCGGCGTACGCGGGCGCGGAAGCAATCAGAAGTGCAGAGAACACCAGAAGGGCAGAGTACAAGCGTTGAAGCATGGCGATCCTCACTTTGGAATTCTACGCCCAGGAACACGGGAAAGTTCCCGTGAAATGCCCTGACTTATTGAAGACGTCCGTTCGGAAATGGTGGCAGATGGAAAGCCATCTCCTAAAACAAACTCATCGAAGTTGGTTAGAGAAGCGAATTTGTCGAAAGCAATACGGAAGGAGTGTTTCAGGGGCTTTGGGAGTTCGTAGCCTTTGTCCGAGTCGAAATATTCTTTTAAATATGACATGGCCTGTCATGTATGGTTTGGCATCGTTGTTCAGTGCTCAGATTGGGCCGGAGGAGAAAAGGTATGACGACAGCGACTGCAGAGGTGGGCGTGGAGACAGCGAAAGATGTCCTGAAGAACTGGCAGGGTCACCGGCGGCTCACGCGCAGAGTGATTGAAGCGTTTCCTGAAGACAAGCTTTTCGATTTTTCAGTTGGCGGCATGCGGCCGTTCTCGGAAATGGCGTGGGAGTTCATCCGCATGGCAGTGCCGATTGCAGAAGGCGTCGCAACGGGGAAGTGGGCGGAGTTCACAGTATCGAAGGCGAACGTGACGACGAAGGCCGATCTGCTGAAGATATGGGATGAACAGACAGCGAGGCTGGACGAGGTTTTTGCGCAGATTCCGGCATATCGGTTCAGCGAGGTGGATAAGGCGTTTGGGCAATGGGAGAATCGCGGCATCGATACGATCCAGTATGCGATCGACAACGAGATTCACCATCGCGGCCAGGGATATGTATATCTGCGTGCGCTGGGAATTGAGCCGCCGCACTTCTGGGAGCGGTGAGTTGAAAAGCAGGTAACCAGATCCCAAGGAACGGGGGTCGGTGATCTGGGGTCGCTGACTCCCGCGCCTAAAATTCGAGTCGCATGCCTAGCTGGATCCGGCGGGGTGGGCCATCCGCAGTGGCGTCGCCGAAGGTTGGGGATGTTTCTACAGTATCGATACTTGAGGGATTCTGGTGGTTCAGCAGGTTGAATGCGCCCGCGGAGAGGCCTACGCGCGGCGCATCCTCGTCCTTGTTGGGTGTAATCGCGAAGTCGTATCCCCAACGGAGATCGAGATCAACATAGGACGGAGCGTTCTCGGTGTCGCGGCCGACGCCGTCAGGACGCGTGTTGAAGAGTGAATCGCCATAGAAATCGCTGCCAGTCGTGACGGTCCAGGGCCGGCCGCTGTTGGCGAAGATGCCGGCAGCAATGTTGTACACACTCTTGGGATTGACCATGGCGTAGATGCCGAGCCGATTGCGCCGGTCAAAGCTGGCGTTGGACCACTCGTCGTTGGGCGCGTATTGGTTCTGCGGGAACCAGCCGATACCGCCGGTGTTGGATTCGTAATGCGACCAGGTGTAGCGTCCAAAGCCGGTGAAGTACTTATTGACACGGCCGCGGAAGGAAACATCAAGGCCGCTGCCTTCAAAGAAGGCATCCGGCTGCATCTGGCGAATTCTGCCGTAATTGGGATCGGGGCGCACCGTGTAACCAGACTCAGGTGTCGGCGCGTTGATGTCGACGGAACGGAACTCGTGAATGCCGCGCGTCTGATAGGCGCTAATAATGCCGGTAGCCTTCTCTCCTAGCTGGCGCTCGATGGAGAGGCCGTACTGCATCTGGTAGGGAATTGCCGCGTTGGGAGCGAGCAGGGCAAGGTTTGCTGGTTGCTCGGTGATGGTCGTACAGGTACTGACGGGCACGCATCCCGTCGCGGGTTCATTGGCGGGATTCAGTGAAATCTGTATCGAACGACGCCGCGCTTTCTCATAGCGTGCGAGGTCGAGCAACGGGCCGGAACCAAAGCGGTCGTAATAGACTCCGCCGCCGCCACGCACGACCGTTTTGGAATCCTGGTCGAGCACCCATGCGAAGGAGACGCGGGGCGAAAAGCCGAGGCGTTTGTTTGCGAGGAAGTTCTGCCAGTCATAGCGGACGCCGGGCGTGACGGCGAAGCGTGCGTTGATCTTGAACTGGTCCTGTATGAATGCGCCCATCTCCTGCTGGTGATAGATGAAGTGGACGTCGCCGGTGTTCTGTGAAAAGCCTGAGGGCAGATTGTTGGCGTAGTTCTGGAGAGCTGATTGGGCGACGCTGCCATCCGTATTCAGCGTGGGTCCGAAGGTGTAGGTGCCGAGTGCGTTGGTGTTGTCGTCGAAAGCGCGGCGATTGATGTGCGGAACGCCGGCGCCAAACTTGAAGGTGTGGCGGCCGTGATTCCACGTAACCATGTCGAAGATGCGGAAGTTGTATTCAGTGCTGAGGTAGTCACCCTGCGCTGAGCCGCCAGCGAAGTCGCCGGCAACACTCACCTTCGGAGCCTCAAACACATTGGCGTGGATGTTGAAATCGTGCTCGCCCACGATGGAGAACTGGTTGAGCAGCACTGCGGAGAGCGTCGAATCGACGTGCACAACAGTATCGTCTTCATGGTACTTGCTGTTGTAACCACTGCTGGCGAGAGACTGGCCGCCAACGCCCTGGTTCTGCCCGGTCCACTCCTCGAAGCTGTACTGCGCATAGGCAGAATACTTGTCGCCGAACTGGTGGGCAGCGCGAATGCTGAACTCGGTGTCGCGCGTGGGAGCAGCGACATTGGCCTGGAAGAGGCCGCTTGGATTGGAGGTCGTGGAAAGTACAGTTGCGTTGACGACCGAGTCGATATCTTCTTCAGCGCGATTGAAGCTCGCAAGAAAGCTGCTCTTTTTTGCGAAGAAGATGGGACCTGTCATGCTGCCCTCGTATACGCGGCGTTGCTCGAAGGGCTTCGACGGGGCGAGAGCATTCTGCGCATTCAGGGCCGAATCGCGAAACAGGAAATTGAATTGACCGTGATATTTGTCAGCAGCGGATTTGGTGATAATCTCCATCTGCCCTCGACCCGGCCAGTAATACTGTGCCGAGTACGGATCTTGATTGATGCGCACTTCCTGCACTGCCGAGGGGGACACTGTTGCGCGATTTGCCTCTACGCCATCGACCATTAAGCCTGAGCCGCCCGTCCCCGACGCGCTGTCATCGAGGAAGGAACTCATCGCCGTGACGTAGTCGTTGTCGAAGATTGGTAACGCTTTCAATTCGCTCGAGGACATTACCGAGGAATCGCGATTGTCTTCCGATGCGGTCAGATCCTCGTCGGTATCGCCGTTTACGCGGACATTGGTGGCGACTGAAGCGATGGGCAGTGTGATGTGGAGCGGCGCGGCCATGACGTGTACGACGGGAGCCGCGGCCGAGATCACATTAGGCTCAGACGGTGACGGGCAGGTGAATCGTCTCAAAGCCAGGCTCTGAGATGATTAGCGTGAAGCTGCCGGAATGAGGCGCGGCCATCTGGAAGTTTCCTACGCCGTCGGACTTGGTTGTGCCCGCAATCGATCCATCGGTATCGACCAGGTCAACTTCGGCGTTCGGAACGATGGCGCCCGTGGGGTCAGCGACCACGCCCTGTACGGTGGCGGCGGGCGTCGGTTTTGCATTGGAACTTGAAGAATCGGCGGCGAGAATTGCGGCGGGCGACAACAGCACTGCAACCAGAGCAAAAAGGCGAAGCATTCAAATCTCCTGCAATACCCAACATCGAGACCAGGGGACTGGCTCGCACTGCGCTTGCAATCTGGGCACCCAAGTCCTCAGCTGGGGGCCGACATTCGTGGCTGGCGAATGTCGGCAGAGATCGGGTTTATCTCCCTGGATTTTCTCTGCGAGACGAACTTTGACTGCGCTTTAACTCCATGCATCGTGCGCACTTGCAGTCTTATTTGATGGGCACCCTTATGAATTAATTTTGGCAGGACTGAGTGCGGCTGTCCAGTCCGCAGGTGAGTCGACGAGTACATCGGGGGGGATGGATTCGAGGCTTCCAGGCGCTAGGCCGAAGGTACAGCCGATGACCCAGGCGCCAGCGTTGCGGGCAGTCAGCACATCGACCTGGCTGTCGCCGATCATTACGGTTTGCTCGGGGGTAGCGCCTGCATCCTTCATCAGTGCGAGCAGGCCCTCGGGATCAGGCTTTTTGGTCGCGAAACTGTTGCCGCCATAGATGCGCAGAAAATAGGGCGCGAGTCCCAGCGCCTCGCAGATGGCCTGCGCGGGCCGCACGGGCTTGTTGGTGAGCACCGCCATGGCGCGCGCCGGCACATCGAGTTGATCGTGGACCTGGTGCAGCGCCTTGAGAGCCTCAAGCACGCCTTCGTAGGCGTAGGTGTAGTCGAGCTTATGTTCGCGATAGTAGTCGAGGAAGAATATGTATGCATCGGAAAGAAGCTGCTTCGGTTGGTTCGCTGCCGTCATCGGCGGCGAAGGCACGGCGGACGAGCATAAGCGCTCCGTTGCCGATGTATCCGGCGATGATTTCGTCGGAGAGATGCGGCCGGCCAAAGTTTTGCAATGTAGCGTTGACGCTGTTGCAGAGATCCTGCGCGGAGTCGATGAGAGTGCCGTCGAGGTCAAACACCAGAAGCTTGAGCCGTTCCACCGGCACAGGGCGAAAAACCCGAATCATATTTCCAGTGTAACGGTCGCGCCATTTGATCGGCACGACGACGATCACAGTCTGGAATACGGACTTGAGCCACGCGGTCAATTAGAATTTACGGTTCGCAAGCAAGTGGGAGGTTTCGCATGTTCCGAAAGAATCTCGCTTCGTTATTTATCTGCATCGCGTGTTTGACCGGCGTGTTGTTAAGCCCGGCGCAAAAGGCGCCGCGCACCGCGCTGGTCGCCCCTAGCGAGAGCATTCCGAACCTTGGCCCCCTGCTCAGCAGAGTGAAAGCACTGAAGGATGAACTGCGGCAGTACCACGCCTGCAGTTGCACCTGCGGTTGCTATGCAAAGGATCTTGATCTCGAGGCGGATCGTGCGGTTGCTTACCTCGAAGCGCGCGCCCATCGGCGCGACAATGAAAAGACGGCTGTAGTTCTCGACATCGATGAAACTGCATTGTCGAACTGGGACGAAATGTCCGGCGCGAATTTCGAGTACGACGGCAAGCAGTTCAATGCATGGGTCGAGTCGGCGCAGGCGCCGGCGATTCCGGGCACACTTCGCATCTACAACACGGCGCAGCGACTGGGCGTGAGGGTGTTCTTTCTTACGGGACGACCGGAGGCGCAGCGCGCTTCGACGGAGACCAATCTGCGGCTGCGAGGATTCGGAACGTGGCAGCAACTCATTATGCGCACTGAGGGGCAGGCCAAGATGACGGCTTTAGCGTACAAATCGGCAGAGCGAGTGAAGATAGCGGCGGAGGGATATCGGATCGTCCTCAACGTTGGCGATCAGTGGAGCGATTTACGTGGCAAGCCGGGGGCGGACTTATCAGTGAAATATCCTGACCCCTTCTACTTCATCAAGTAAAGCGCGGCGGACACGAAACAGATGAAAAGGCAGATCCTTCTCGATGCGCGCGAAAGGGTCCCAAGCATGCATTCCCTCGGGATGACAATTCTTAAAAGGAAGAACATTGTCGGCACGCGACCATGGGAGCATCTCAAGTCGCCCTGACTCGGGCCGAGGCCAACGCAGGCGCTTGAAGATCGTTTTGGTTGCTGAAGAATAATTCAGCAGCGGGGGAGGGAAAAAGACAGGCGAGGCTTCCCAGGAGGTTGAGCTAAGTCATCGCGGTCTGATAACAGAACTCCGAAGCCTCGCCTGAGGAACGAACTTGTCAGAAAACGGTTGACCGGCGCGCGGCCCATCCCAGATCCCTAGACCTGGCCGCAAACACTTCTGCAAATCAATGAACGCGGACGTCGCCTGAACCGGTTTCAATCCGTACTGTTGGTCCGCCACCATGCACCTTGCCAATGATGTGGTGCTTGTCAAAAGATCCCTGCACCGCCATTTCCTGATCGGTATGTACGGAGCCCGAGCCTGTCGAAGCATCGAGGGTGAAGCCGACGTTGCCCGCCCAGAATTCCACGCTACCGGAGCCCGTTTCGAGCTTCCAGTCGGAAGTGGGATTGCCCGCGACTTTGATGTTGCCCGATCCCGTTCCTGCATGCAGGCTTCCATGCACGTTTTTCAACTCGACGTTGCCGGAACCGGTCTGTGCCTTTACATCGCCCTGGCCGGTCTGCTCGGCGTAGATGTTACCCGAGCCGGTGTTGACGATGAAGCCACCCTGCAAGCCCGTGGCATGAATGCCGCCCGAGCCGGTGCCGAGCTTTGCATTCTCGCCGACGCCGTCGTCATTGATGTCACCGGAACCCGAGTTGGCTTCGAGATACGAATTCGCTGGAGCTTCGATGTCGTAGTCGATGCTGATGTTGTGGTAGTTCTCATGGCGCTGGCCAATGCGAATGATATTCCCGGTCTGCTCGACAGGTGGATTTTTCGCGATCTCCTGCACCTTGGATTCATTCGCGCCCCAGTTGGACTTCACGTGGCCGACGATGTGGACGCGATCGTCGGATCCGTGCGTAATGTGGATGTGTCCGGAACCCGTCGAGACGGCCAGTTCGACATGCCCGTTGACGGTGAGGTTCCTTTCGAAGGTCGCTTCGTTGGCTAGCGCCGGAACAGCGGCGAGAGCCAGAATTGCTGCTGCAAATGCAAATCGCTTCATGATGTTCCTCGATCTACTTCAGTTTCTGAAGGCCAGAACTCTGGAATCTTTTTCAGCTCACCTGTTCCGATTCGTAGCTTCCGGCCTTGTTTCGTTTACTGTTGCCTCAGTTGATGGGGGAGGGAAACGAACTCCATGTACGTGGGGATGAGCATGCGCATTGCCAAAGGCGTTTTTTGCTGCAACTTCACTGATTTGTGTGGGTGCGGCTTTGGAGAGCAAGCAAATAAGCGTGCCGCAGGTGTCCATTTGTGAACACCGTTGTGCGGCACTGAACAATTTGTCCAAGGCGCGTGAGCGAGCCGAATGAGACTGATCTTTCTCACATGTTCTCCCGGTCCTGCAGGGATGACGTTTGAAACGCCTCTGTTGTTAACAAGAAATCGTTAGCTCAAAACATCGAACACTATGCTTGCTGCTGGTTTACTGCTGCAACACGACCTGGTCGCCCTCTCTGAGTCCCTTGACGATCTCGGTTTGGGAGCCATTGGAGAGGCCAACGGCGACGGCAACTTTACGCGTGCCGTCTTTTTGATTCTTGTCGGGGACCTGCACAAATGCATTCTTCTGCGCGTCGTAGCTTACTGCGTTTTCAGGGACCGTCAACACCCCCTTGTGCTCGTCGAGCATGATCTCCGCATTGGCGGTCATGTTGGCCTTCAGTTCGCCGCCGGGATTGTCGATGCTTACGCGAACCTCAAAGGTGGTGACATTGTCTTTTTCGACGCCGAGCGGAGCGATCTTTGTGACCTTGCCATTGAAGACGCGATCGCGGAAACTCTCGACCTTGATGCGGGCGGGCTGTCCCATGTAAACGTGCGCGATATCGGATTCATCTACTTTGCCCTGCACGTAGACCTGGTTCACGTCGCCTTCCGTCATAACCAGGGTGGCGGTTGAGCCGAGAACGAGGATCGAACTTACGGCGTCGCCCATCTCCACATCACGCGACAGGATTTCGCCATCCATGGGAGCGACAATCGTGGTGTAACTTAGCTGCTCTTCGAGTTGTTTGAGGCTCGCCTGGCTTTGGGCCACCTGGGCCTTTGCCTGTCTGAGCTTGGCGGTGTCGACGCCGATCTGCGCCTTGGATGAATCGCGGCGGGTGAGAGCGGCAAGATAGTCCTTATTCGCATCATCCAGTGCCTGCCTGCTTACAATGCCTTCTTTCGAGAGCTGTTGATTGCGATCGAGGGTGGCCTTGTACATGGGCAGATCGGGCGCGGAAGCATTCACCTTGTCCTGCACGATGTTCGCTTCATACGTGGCAACATTTGCCTCGGCACCAGCAAGTTGTGCGCGCTGCGCTTCCACCTGGGCTTCAATCTCCTGCTGATCGAGCTGGGCAAGCGGCTGGCCTTTGTGAACCTTGTTATTGATGTCGACAAAGAGCTTGGTGACGATGCCAGACGCTTTGCTTTTGACTTCAACCTTGGTAATGGGCTGAATCTTGCCTGTAGCCACAACAGACCGCAATACGTCGCCGCGCTGCACTTTGGCAATGCGGTTGGGATCGATGCTCGTCGAACGCACCAGCCGGGCAGCCGCAACGCCAATAACCACAACCACCAACAGTGCAACTGAACCAATCCATACCCAAATCTTTTTGCTTTTGCGCGAAGCCATGAAGCACCCCCAGAGACCAATCAGGAGCCCCTCGCTCCCCGAGTGTGAAAACCGAATGAATAAGCCGAAGGCCCAGCGAAGATCGGAAACTCCGCAACCGACAGCAGCAATTCCAGTTCCAAAAAATAGAACGAAGCGAAATCGACGATCTCTTCAGTCGCTCTACCGGCTGTAGTCGAATACGCACCTCGCGCGTGGTTAGTTCCAGACATGGCTGTGACGGCCCCGATTCTGGATTGGTGAGCACCAAATTAAGCACTAGATCGGGGACCCGTGGGGCGAATGCTATCCTCACATCCGAGATGCACGGTCTGCCGCTTCTCCAGGTTGTCGCTGTCGCCATGCTGATTCTGGCCAATGCCTTTTTTGTGGCTGCCGAATTCGCCATGGTGAGCACCCGCGATACCCGTATCGAGCAATTGCTCGCCGCGAAGGTCTCAGGGGCGCGAGCGGTTCGACGCCTGCAGCACGATCTGGATTACTTTTTGCCGGCTGTGCAGCTCGGTGTCACGTTGTGTTCGCTAGCTATTGGTTGGATCGGCGAGCCGCTGGCGGCTGGCGTTGTTCTGGGCTGGATAAACCTGCTGCCGCAGCCGCCCTCCCACGCACAGGTTTATGCGCACGCTGCCTCCATTGCGGCCGTCGCGATCGGCTTCGCCTTCATCACCTACTTCCACGTCACCATCGGCGAACTCGTTCCGAAGTCTCTGGCGTTGCGCCGTGCCGAGGCGCTGGCGGTTGCCGTTGCGCCGCCAATGCTGATCTTCATGAGGATGGCGCGGCCAGCGGTGCGGCTTCTGAAGGGCTCGGCAGCCATCATCCTTCGCGGATTCGATATCCCGATGGCCGAGCGTGCGGCCGTCCATTCGCCCGAGGAACTGAAGCTCATTACCACAGCGGCGCGACGCCTCGGGCTGTTACCGCGTTTTCAGGAGACTCTGATTCATCGGGCGATTGAACTGGATCATGTTCCGGTGCGGGAGATCATGACGCCGCGCCAGCGCATCTTTTCGCTGCCGTCGAACATGCTGCTTGAAGAGGCCAGCGCGCAGGTGATCGAGCACATGAACTCGCGCGTTCCGGTATACGACGAGACGCGGGGGCCGGAGCACATTATCGGCGTCGTGTACTCAAAAGATCTCTCGCGGCTGATGTTCTTCAGGCCAAAGTCGCAGCAACGCCCGGCAGCACAGCAGAGTAACGTTGACGCGGCGGCCTCACGCCCTGCCAATCCGCAGCTTGGCCTGCCGTTCATGGAGTTGCGGCTGCGGCAGGTGATGCGCGAAGTGCTTGTGGTGCCGGAAACGAAATCCGCGCTGGCGCTGCTGCGCGAATTTCAGAAGCGACGGCGGCAGATGGCGATTGTTGTCGACGAGTTTGGCTCGACGGTAGGTCTCGTCACAGCGGAGGACGCGATTGAGCAGCTTACCGGCGAACTGGAAGATGAGTTCGACGATCCGGCGCGCCCCGTGCTCGCCAATGCGCAGGGAACGCTGGTGCTGGAGGGCGGCGCCAATCTGCGCGACCTGGAGACACAGATGCAATGGAGCCTGCCGCGGGATGGAGGCGTGGAAACGATCGCTGGGTTCATGCTTGCGCGCCTCGGCCACATTCCCAGGACCGGCGAGAGCGTGGAATATGAAGGCCGCCAACTCACGGTGGAGGAGATGGAGGGCCGCCGCATCTCGAAGATCCGAGTCGATTCCATCGAAAAGGCTGCCGAGACACCGACCAGCGCTGCCGACAACGTCGGAAATACCGGCTGATTCGGTATCTGCTTCTAAAACTAATTAGCTCATCAGAGCGTGAAGTTAGCTGCAATTCGATGCGGCTATCCTGATCAGTTGTATGTGTGTTTTCAACCATATAGCGCTCACTCCGCTGAAGAGTAGGACTGAAAAGAGGCAGAAGGCTCACAAGCTCCGATCCGAGATTCCACTCGATAGTCCATCAGGCGCATGTTACTTGCGTTACATGAGTAATTTGATCTTGAGTTACTTGGTACTTGTTTGGTAACACCTTGGTGCTACACAATGCCACCAAGGGTTGACTATGAGACAAGAAACCTATCAATTCGCACTTGACCAGGCGACTGCGGAACTCGGCGACATTGTTGCGCAGTTTGAGGCTTTGAAAGCCAAGAAGGAACAGATCGAGAAAATTGTGGAGGCTCTTCGGCCTTTCATCGGTCTGCAGTCCGAAACCCCAACCGTTGAGGCGAGCGCAGCCTTCTTTGCTTCTGAGTTCGCCCCCGCGCCTGTAGTTGAACATTCAGTTGTTGAAGAGTCATTTTCTGAAGAACCCATCGAATTCACCTTTATGCAGGTCACGGGACCGGGCATGACGGTCGAGAAGTCGGAACCGGTCCTTGTGGAAGCTCACGTGGAAGAGACGGAGCAGGTTCTTGAGCCGGTGCATGCGATGGACGAGGCGACACCGGAGCAGGTTGCGTATTTCCGGCAGCCCTCTGCGGACCCGTTCCAGCGGCGCATTGATGACGCATTGTGGGGGTGGCAGCAGAGGCCGGAAGGGCTTTTGTCACCTATTTAAGAGCAGGGCCATTGTTGTGCCGGGCCAAGCGGGGATGTAGTCGAAAAACGGGCCATCAAATGCGGGCCGTTCCGCATAAAAAAGGCGGAAACAGTCAACCCAGACAGGCGCTCCCCGTCGCAGGGCGGAGAGCGCCTTACCGCGTCTAAGCACTTCCATCTATTAGAGATGGAACTAACATGATAGTTGCAGAAGGAAGTTCTTGCGGGCTTCTGGAATCATGCTAAATTCGCCATTGTGGAGATCGATATGAAGCCCAATCAAGGTGAGGTTTATCGCGTCGCGTTCGACTCGGCGAACTCCGAATTGAACAACATTCTGGGTGCGTTCGAGGAACTCAGGGCGCGCAAGGATCGGATTGAAAAGGTCGTCATGGCTCTCAAGCCCCTTCTGGGAGCCGAAGAAGCAGCAGCCGCTGCAGCGGCGGTGCAGAGCGCTTCGGATGCCGCCAACGAGGCAGCCCAAGCATTAGAAGAAGTTCCAACCTATCAGTACCAGGGTTCGAACGGCGCATCGTCGGATCCGTTTGCGCGTCGGCTCGACAGCGCGCTCGGCCACGGCGTGGGACGGAAGTTCAGCCGGCAGTTCTAAGTCCGGCAACAGACAGGGCCCAACGATGGGTGCGACCCACCTGCTGCCGTTGAGCCTTTCTGTGTCGCCTTCGGTTGGTGTTCTATTCATGACGCGATGAGACTGCGCCATGCAGAGGGCGCCGACTCCACCGATGACGGCCGCACTCGATTCGTGAAGCCAACGCAACCAGCGCGGTAACTCTTACTATTGACTCTTACTTTGTGTCCTTCTATGCGTGCTAGACTACGCGCCTGGAGAGGGCATGAAACCGCAAGGAAACGTAGAGATCTATCGTGTAGCATTTGACGCTGCGAATTCAGAATTGACGGAGATCAGTGCGGAGTTTGAGAGGCTTCGCATTCGGAAAGAGCACATCGAGAAGCTCGTTCTAGTTCTGCAGCCGCTGGTGACTGAAGGACAAGAGGCGGCGGAAGGTGGAGCGGCCGCAAAAGCGGCTCCGCAATCGGAAACAGCCGGGGAAGCGCCCGCCGGCGTGCAAAGTGGGTCGGAAGTGTTTACGGCGGATCCGTTTCAGCGCCGGATCGATCACGTTCTGGGAATCGGCGGCGGCATCCGCGACGTGAGAAAGTACAGCCGGCAGTTCTAGGACTTGCTGACTTCCAGGCGGAGGAGAGCGAGGCGTGATCGCGAGTTTTGATTCCGCGATCGGCAGGCTTTGATCTGCTTTTCAGTTTCATCCTGACCCTAAGGTTGGCAAAGTACATTTATCGCACGCAACGCGGCGATGGAGAGAGCGCACTCATTCATCGTCAAAGCCTCCCCATGAAGCAGTCTTCTGTCCGCCTTGCGTTGACGCTCCGGTTGTCTGGCTGGTGGTGCCGCTGGTGTTTTTGCTGATGCACCTGGTGCCGGGCGACCGGACCGCGCTACGTCCGCGGATATCGATGCGCTGCGTCACCAATTCGACTTCGTTCAGTCGCTGCCTCGCCAGCGCAGATGCGCCCAGGTGGATCACGGGAATTCTGTGGGGCAACTCGCCTGTTTGACCAGTGTAGGAATGCAACCTGGTCAACCTTACGAGTCTGCTGTTTGAAAATGGATTTCACAAGGCCATCGTTGCAGAGTGTCGCTGTGAGGTGAGCGCTGATCCTGCGCGAGTAAAGAAACGGCGCTGTCCTCGCTGCGGAGCGTGAGGGCGTTCAAGTTGAGCGCGACTCAAGGCGGAAGGGCACTGATACCGCCAGTAGGAGCTCGTCCGCATCTCAAAAGGAATAGGGCTCTGATCTTCAATTCACTTGGAGACGAATGCGCGCACGGTTTTACCTAATCGTCGATCAACTGCGGACAGGCTTCTGGTTTGTTCCGTCGTTGATGCTTGTGTTGTCTGTGGGGCTTGCCCTGGGTCTGACCTTTCTGGATGAAAGTTACGACCCGGGCATCAAATCTTCGATCCAGTGGGCATACTCCGGAGGCCCGGAAGGAGCCCGATCGCTGCTGACGACGATTGCCGGCTCGATGATCACGGCGGCTTCGGTGACGTTCTCTTTGGCTTCAGTGGCGTTGTCGATCGCATCGCAGCAGTATGGCTCGCGGGTGCTTAGAAACTTCATGCGCGACCGAATCACCCAGGTTTTGCTTGGGACTTTTACGTCGACCTTCATTTACAGCGTATTGGTGGTGCGGGAGATTCGCGGGACGACTTTGGAAAAAGGGTTTGTGCCTGCGATCTCAACCACGGTGGGGATTGCGCTTTCGCTGGTGAGTCTGATTCTACTGGTTGTGTTTGTCCATCACATTTCAACATCAATCAAGGCGTCGCGGATCTTGCAGGTGATTCGCGAAGATCTTGATGAGGCGCTCCCGGGACTTTATCCGTCGTCCTCAGGCAAGGCCTACAAGCAAGAAGTGAGTCGAGAAGATTTGGCAGACGGGGAAAACCTTGAGGTGGCATGTAACAAGAGCGGCTATCTGCAGTCGATCGACGTGGACGCGCTGTTGAAAATGGCGAAACGCGAGAATGTTGTGATCGAAACGATCGTGCGGCCCGGGGATCATCTGATCTCGCATTCCATCGTCGCACAGGTCCGAGGGGTGGCCTCGTTGCCGGAAGATGAGGTGAAGTTGATAGTGGGTGCATTCATTGTGGGTGAGGAGCGCACCCCGACGCAGGACATCCGCTATCAATTTCAACAGCTTACGCAGGTGGTGGTCCGGGCACTTTCGCCGGCGATCAACGATCCGTTCACGGCGACGACGGGCATTGACCAGATAGCGAGCGGCATCGCGCGGCTTGCGCGGCAACGACCGGTGGTAATGGCGCGGGCGGACGATGAGGGAGAATTGCGGGTGATTGCCGCGGCTCCTCAGTTGGACGAACTGCTGCAAGAAACGGTGGGTCACATTGCAATTTATGGGGCGAGAGATCACTTTGTCATGGCTGGATTGCGGCGCGTGCTGGATGCGGCGGAGCCCCACATTGAGCGAGAGGCGGACAGGGAATGCCTGCACGCGCTGCGCCGGCAAATGGACTGCCTCGGGCGGGCCGCAAGAGAGTCGCTGAAAGGGTGATGAGTTGTGAACGAGCGCAGAAGGCACTTGAATCAGTTGCGCTTGGATTTATCTGAAGAGGTTGAACCATGAATTTTTCAATGAGGACATTTGCTATCGGTATGGTTATTGCCCTGGCGATCGGGTTTCTGATCGGATTCATTCCCCAGCACATGAAGGCGGATACGGCCGCACGTGAGAAGAATCGGGCGCAGACGCAACGTGCGCGGGCGGAAGAAGAAGCGCAGGTCAGCGGATTCACAAATCGTGTTGCCGTGGTGTATCTGGAGGCGGAGAAAAAGAATTTTGCGCAGGCTGGGAGCGACGCATCGAAACTATTTACGGCGATGCAGAGCTATAGTGAACAGACATCTAACAGCGGAGTGAGACAAGAGCTGTCGACTTTTCTAAGCATGCGGGATGCGATCATCTCCGGACTGGCAAAAGGCGATGGAGCCGTGACGGGGCAACTTCGGGAACTTCTTCTGAAGATGCAGAGTGTCGGGCTTTCGAGCAACACGGCAGGGTAATCTGGCTATATCGCCGTCGACGTGACTGACGAGCGACGGAAGCACTTCAGCGAGTGTTTCGGCACCAACGCCGTGTCGTTTCGATTGCACGTAGTCTGAGCAGAAGAACTCTACAGCCTGAGTGCAATCGATGTTAAAAAAGCTTGGCACATCCTGAGAGCACCAGCCCTGGTCGAGCGCTGGTGCCCGCAGCAAGCGCTTCGACCCCAACAGAGTGTAATTCATCATGGCGGCATGAGCATCATCACTAAGGAATTGGCAGGTGCAGTGTCTCCGCCGATACTTCTTGAGGGGTAATGGTAAGGAGTCCGATGGTAACGGGAAGCTCGAAGCGGCGGGGGCCGCAGGAGCCGGGGTTGAAATATAGCACGCCCTTGCGATGGGCGATGTGTGGGCGGTGGGAGTGTCCGTAGAGCACCGCCGCAAACTTGGCTGCGGCTGGGTCGAGGTGCAGGGTTTGCATGTCGTGCAGCATGTAGATGTAGTGGCCCTCAAGCAGCAGGACCTCTGTTTCCGGCAAGCGGCTGCAGGGTCCGGTGCGATCTACGTTGCCGCGGATGGCGGTGACTGGGGCGAGCCTCTCGAGTGATTTGAGGATGGCAGGATCGCCGACGTCGCCGAGGTGCAGGATACGCTCGACGCCTGCGAGGGCAGGCAGGACTTCAGGGCGAAGAAGGCCGTGGGTGTCGCTGACGACGCCGAGTTTCATCGCCCGAAGCTGAACAGCAGCGACCACCGGCTCTTTGATTTTTCCATCTCGGGTTTCTGGACAGGATCGACCATCTGGCGCGGATATCCGGGCGTCTCAGCGTTATCCATCGCCAGGCAGTAAACGCCGTTCCAGTTCCTTTGCCAGCGCCAGTCTCTTCCTGCGCCCGATGCCTGTGCCTCAATATGGGTGGCGGCGTGCGTGGGCGAGAGCATTTCGTTGCAGTGGGGACAGCGCGGTGCGGCGCCTTTGCGGAAGCGTCCACCACACACGCAGGGCTGAAGATAGGACTCCCACGAAGCGTCGATCTCTGCAAACTGAATGGACAGGGGCGGGAATCCAGCTACGTGACGGGTTGGAGTAATTCAGGAGGGCGAGCATGCCGCAATCGTCGCAGTATGCGTAGGAGTTGTCGCCGAAGCCGGAGTGCCAGAGTGAATAGCGGTAGAGACGTCCGCAATGCTCGCAATCGCCCTTTTTCACGATGACCATTGGTTTCTCATAACCCCATTTCCAGACGGGTGCGCGGATCGAGCTGATCGCGCAGTGCGTCTCCCAGAAAGTTGAAGCCTAGAACTTTACCCGTAACAGCGAACTGCCGGAATGAAAGAGATGCAAAGAATCTACAAGTTGGAGTATCGCGTGGAGAAGGTCGGGAACGAGTGAAGCCATTTGTGTACCGTTGACTCTGTTGGCTCTTTCACTTGTGCCTGGCCCACGCTGCTCTAACATTGCTTCTTGCGATCGTTTATTAAGAAAGTAGTGCAAGAAGGCTAGAGCGGGATACTCGAAAACCAATATGAAGGAATTGCCCGGAACCAACGAAGTACACGCTCCAACAAACTGGCGAAAGGCGATAGCAGCCTATACGGAACCGCGCGTGCTGCAGGTGCTTGCACTCGGGTTTGCGAGTGGCCTGCCCTTGCTTCTGACGTACTCCACTCTTCAAGCATGGCTTGCTACGGTCGGTGTGCGGCGTTCAACCCTCGGCGCCATCGCCCTGGTCGGCACCGCTTATTCTTTCAAATTCGTATGGGCGCCGCTCATAGATCGAGTGCCCCCACCGCTGCCCCTGGGACGACGGCGCGGCTGGGGCATCACCATCCAGATCCTTCTCATCGGTACAATCCTCGCACTAGGAACATGCGATCCGCAGCACAACTTGCCGCGCATGGCCGTCCTGGCGGTTGTGGTTGCGTTTCTGTCTGCGAGCCAAGACATCGTCATCGATGCCTGGCGCGTGGAGAGCCTGAGTAAAGATCAGCAGGCTCCCGGGGCGGCCATGATTCAGTCCGGATACCGAATTGGCATGCTGGCATCCGGCGCCGGCTCGTTGTTCATCGCGGCCACAGCCGGGTGGTTCGCAGCTTATGCCACCATGGCAGCACTGCTTGGAGTCGGACTACTGGTGTTTCTGTTCGGTCCCGAACCGAAGCTTCCCGCGGAGAAGCCGTATGTTGCACACTCGGTGTGGCAGACGATTCTTCACGCGCTTTTCAGAGCCGTGATCGAACCGTTTCGTGACTTCATGCGGCAGCGGCTCTGGCTCGTCATTCTGATGGCGATCTTTTTATACAAGATGGGCGAGGCCATGGCGGGAGTGATGTCAACGCCGCTCTATATCTCGCTGAAATTTTCGCTTCCGGAGATCGCGACGGCCTCAAAGATATTCGGATTTTTCTCCATCGTGACGGGGTCCCTCATCGGCGGCGTTGTGACGACCCGATTGGGAATCCGCCGTGCGCTGATTCTTTGCGGCATCTTGCAGTCGGTGGGGAACCTGTTCTTCGTTCTGCAAGCTGTTGGCGGACATCGGATCGGTTACCTCGCTTTATGCGTAACTGCCGAGAATCTCACGGGTGCAATGGCTGGAACCGCTTTGATTACCTGGTTATCCAGTCTGTGCTCACCGGCTTTTACGGCGACTCAGTTCGCGCTGCTTTCTTCGCTTGCTTCGCTCAGCCGAACCGTGGTGGCCTCCTCAGGAGGACTCCTGTCAGAGAAGATCGGCTGGGCACCTTTCTTCCTGCTTACCAGTGTCGTCGGATTGCCGGCGCTCCTTCTGATCCTCTGGATAGGTCCGCGTGACGATTTCAGGAAGGACCTACGCGTACCTGCCCTCTAAAGCTCGGATGGCAGTATTCTCGGTTGACGGCTAATGCGTTGTAATAGCCCAGAAGTCGCCACATTACGTTGGTAAGGATACGGTGGACGCAAAATGAGTTATCTGTATAAGGGGCCGTGAATATTTCAAGTAACCAGATTTGGGCCGTCGTAGCGGTAGCGGTATTTTGTGTCTCGGCCTTGCCGAAGGCTGCAGCACAATCGCGGCCCGCGGTCGAGCCGGGAACCGTGCAGCTGATGGCACTCGCGAATGAAGCTCGCGCGGCTGCGGGTGCGGCGCCGCTTCGCTGGGACAATGCTTTGGCCGAGGCTGCGCGCAAGCATTGTCTGCGCATGGCTGCGGAAGGTCCGATTGCGCATCGCTATCCGGGGGAGCTAGATCTCTCAGAGCGTGCGGGATTGGCTGGTGCCCACTTCGACCTGGTCGAAGAGAATGTAGCGATTGGTCCCACTCCGGTGATCATTCACGACGAGTGGATGCACTCGATGGGGCATCGCGAGAATATCCTCAACCCGGAAGTGGACAGGGTGGGAATTGCGGTGATTGCTAGCCGCGGCGTGCTCTATGCGACGGCGGATTACGCGCACGGTGTTCAGGCGCTTTCGCAGACGGAGATCGAGAAGCATGTTGCGGAACTAATCAAGCCGAGCTGGGGTGGCGATTGGCGGGAGCACACCAGTTGCGCGCGCTGCCTGCACGATGGAGAACGGCGTACCTCGGTCGTCAGGATCGATGCAGCCGCTATTTGTGATGCGCTGGCAGGACTCGGACCTGAGCCATTTGCCGAGGCAACTGGCCGATGAACTGGCGTCGGGCCGCTATCACGAGGCGAGGGTGGGCAGTTGCGATCCAAACGGAGCCGCTGGCACGTTTACCGCGTACAGGGTTGCGGTGCTGCTTTACTGACTCGCGGTGGGTGCGGGCTGGGATGGGCTTCGTGTGTAGATCAGGTCGTACTCGATATGCCAGGTTTTGCCACCATCATTTGATCCCTGCGAGAACTGGCGGACTTTGTCCGGTCCAAGATTGAAGAATTGAAGGTGGCGCAAAAGAGTTCCTCCGGCGGTTTGCGGAACGTCATCGGTCCAGTAGTCCATTGCGCCGTCTTTGATGCCACCGTGAAAGAAGATGACGCCCGCGGCATTGTCGACCCAGTACTGCTCCCAGCGCTTGAGGTTGACGTTCCACGTGTTGTAGCTCTTGCCAAAATAGGATCCCCCGGCCGAGGTCCAGTTCTCCCAAATTACACAACCGCCCATTTCCTTTGCAACATGACTTGAGCCCTGGTGTACTCCGGTTGCGGCGGATGACACGTTCCAATCGCCGAGCCAGAAGTCGAATGCGCGGAACTCCTGGTCCTCGCATGGAGCGGCATTGTGTTGCACCTGTTTCGAGAGTTCGATGAAGAGCGGGTTCTGACGGAGTGCGTCCCATTCGGCGTCGGACGCGAGGCGCGCGGGCTGAGAGTAGCCACCATCGGCAGAGGCTTTCAACGATGCGAGCGCGCGGTCAGTGTCTCCCATCGCAGCGTAGGTATCGGCGATCTCGTAGTCTGCAATAAATACGGGCAGGCCGTTCGAGCCACCAAGCGTTTTGCCTTCTCCATTGCCTTGAGGGCAACGTCGAAGTCCTTGTTGTGGCGCGCGGAAACGCCGAGTCGATACCAGAAGCGCGCGTTGGTCGGACTCTGCTGCGCAAGAGCGGAATACTGAGCCTCAGCCTCGGTCCAGTTCTGGGCAGTGTATGCCTTTCGGCGGCGGCTTCCGCCGTGTCGTTTGGACGCAGGCGACTGGGGCGATGCGGCCAACGGCATCAGGAGCGAAAGCAGTACAGTATTGCGAAGGATCGACATCCGGAGCCCTCAGGTGCAACTTGAATTTCGGACAATCGTAGCAACGATGATCCGGAACCCCGGCATGCTTCAATGGCAGAATGTGATGGATTGACGGGTTGGCGTGACGACTGGCGTGGACGGGGGAAGTTGGGATCGCCCGTAAATGTCGGATTGTTTGTCCAGCAAACTCAGCCGAAGCGTTCGTGATCTTTCCAGAACACTGGCCAAGGCTGGCGCGGGGGACCGCAGAGAATGATGTCAGTGTGGTATTTGCTCTCTTCATTCTCCACGCCGGAGGAGTAGGCTATGCGGGTGGCGACGTGACAGCCGGTGAAGTTGTGGTCGGCCCATTCGAGCGAAGAGCCGATGATGATGAGCGTTGTGGGCTGGCGGCGTGGGATAGCCGCGGAGCCACGCGGAGTTCGTCATGCTGATGGGCGGGGGCAGGCGATACGCGGGGCCAAATAACTCGATCGCGCCCTGCTCGCCGTAGTTGCCAGCGAGGATGCCGGCATTCGCCTGCTGATCGGCGGGAAGGGAATCGCGGACACCGGCGACGGCCTTGACCATTTCATCCCAACCAATTTCTTCACGCAGGTCTTCGCTGTGTTTTAGAGCGAAGTCGCGCAGAGGGCCGGTGGACGCGAAGGGAACCCATCCGGCAAAGAAGTAGGCTCCGCAGGTGAAGAGGCCGGCGAAGAAAACCGATTCAATGGTGAGGCGCGCTCCATCGTGGAACGCGCAGCAGCCAGCTTTCGCTGGTGACAGCGCCCATGGCGATCAGCATGGGATAGGATTCGGCGACGTAATAGAAGCGGCCCTTGTCGATCCAGAACACAAGCAGCGGAACGAGGTACATGAAGGCAACCATGCGGTAGCGGCTGTCGCCGCAGATACGCGTAGAGGCCGATGAGCCAGACCGGAGCGGCGAATAGATTCGCGCAGACCAGAAACTGATAGACGAGATATCCATCTGCGCGGCCCTCGCCGACGTCGCGCGTGTGAATGTGCTGAAGGAAGCTGTAGGAGATGAAGTTGTGACGGACGAGCCAGAGGATGTTCGGCGAAAAGATGACGAGAGCGATGCCGACGCCGGCCCAGAACCACTTTGATGCGAAATAGCGGCGAGCGGGCGAGAAAGCCATACCGACGAGGATTCCGGCGATGAAGAAGACTATGGCGTACTTGGTCATCAAGCCGAGCCCTATGGCTGCGCCAATGGCAAGCCACCAGCGGGGATTCTCTGTCTTGAGCAGGCGGATGGTGAACCATGCGACGAGCACCCACCAAAGAAACGCGAACGAAGTGTATTGGAATTCTGTGGCTTCGAAGATAGGAAGCGGAGACAGCGCGACGGCAAGCGCAGTGGCGAACCTGCGCGAGCCGGCTGCCGCCGAGGTCGCGCGCCATCAGCCCGCTGACGACAATCACGATGGCCTGGCCGATGACCGAGAACATGCGCAGGCCAATGAGGGAGAGGCCGAAGAGGCCAAGACTGATGCGCTCGATGAATGGCGTGAGCGGCGGATAGGAGACGAAACCCCAGTCGAGATGGCGCGCGTCGCTGAGGAACTGAAATTCGTCGCGGTGAAAGCCGTATCGGCCGTTGGTAGCGATGTGCACGATCGCGGCCGCTACGGCGATGCAGACCACGGGAAGAAGGCTTGTCGCGGAGGTCGGGGCAGGGCTTGCTCCGGGTGTAAGCGGTGGGGACTGCGGACACACGAAGTTCTGCCACGATCACCTCCTCAGTTCAGCTTACGTTCCCGCATTCGCTGCGGTTCCCGATTTTTCGCGCACGGGCTGGGCGACGAGCACCGATCTGCATACCCGCCGCAGTGGCCGCCTGAATGCCGAGTTCGGTGTCTTCAAAGACGAGGCAGTGCTCGGGGGGAACGCCCAGTTTCGATGCGGCCAGCAGAAACCCATCGGGTGCGGGCTTGCCGAGTTTGTAGTCTTCAGCGCAGACGAGGACGTCGAATTTATCGAGGAGGCCGAGGGCGGTGAGTGAGCCGACGACCGAAGCGCGGCGGCTTCCGGAGACGACGGCGAACGGAATGTGGCCGTGTTGCGCCTCGATGTGCTCAATCACATCGGGGATTCCTTTCAACTCATGAAGCTGTGCATGGTAGTAGCTTTCCTTGCGCGCGGCGAGCGTGTCCACGGGCATGTTGAGACCCTGCATCTCATTCAGGTCGGCAATGATTTTGCGGACTGGTTTGCCGCCCCAGGAGTAGAAGAGATCTTCTTCATAAGTGGCTCCGTATTCGGCAAGGGCTCTTGTCCATGCCTTGTAGTGCAGCGGCATGGAGTCGGCGATGGTGCCATCGCAATCGAAGAGATAGGCGCGAAAGTCGCCTTCGGGCAGTTTGAGATTCATCGAAAAGGAGAACTCCTGATCAGCTACTTAGTTAGAGCGTTGGATTGTGTCGACGCGGATATAGCGGGTTATCGCGACGTTGAGACAGCCTGTTCGGCATGTCGCGGCGCAGCCACCTTCGCCTGGCTTGGTTGGTTCCATTTTGAGGGCGTTATTGAAGCGGTTGAAATAATTGAATAGACCGATCGCGCAGAGCAACTCGACGATTTCGCCTTCGGAGTAAAAGCTGCGCAGTTCGGCGAACTGCTCGTCGGTGACAGCGTGGGCATCACGAGTGACGGTCTCAGCGAGGCGCAGGGCTGCCTTTTCCGCTGGAGTGAAGTCATCGCGCACTGACCAATCGGCGAGATGTGCGAGCTGATCGTCGGACCAGCCGAGCGATTTGGCGAGGATGGTGTGGCTGGCGAGGCAGTAGGGGGTCTCGTTCACCTGGCTGGTTCGCACGATGATCAGTTCTTTAAGTTTGGTCGAGACAGTACCGGTATTGAGCACGGCGGCAAAATGCTGCCTGCATCGTGGCAAAAATCTCGGGCCGGTGGGCCATGACGCGGAACATATTAGGTACGTTGCCGCGCTGCGCGAAAACCTTGTCGAACAGGGCTGCCAGATCGGGGGTGACTTCGCTGCGATCGAGGCGGGATATGCGGGACATTGGGCCTCCTGGAGGGCTCTGATTTATGGTAGCCGGATGGGTGCGTCACGGCGAGCGGTGTAGGGATTCATTTGGCCGGGCCACTCATTTTGACGCGACCCTATGAGTCTGTTAACTTTATAGAGGACAATTCACCGCCAGACACTCCTCAGTAGCTCAATGGCAGAGCATTCGGCTGTTAACCGAAGGGTTGTAGGTTCGAGTCCTACCTGAGGAGCCATAGAATCAATAATTTATAACAATAACCTTCAAATCCGTTTAGCAAATTGTGCCCATTTTTGTGCCCACAACGTCGACGGTTCGATCGCAGATTTTCGTCGAATTTGAACTTCCCGCGTGGGGTGCCCGATTCACGCCGGTCTGGCCATCTCTCGTTATTCGAATGGTTTACGCAGGCGGCGTGTTCCGCGAAGCTTGCTGAGATTTGTCTCTGTCTAGAGTTTTGCTTCGGTGGTATGCCGAACGGGTTGCGGCGGTAGGGTGCCCAGTACCCATCAATATATGTTGCGGAAACTCTCCTGTCTGAAATGCGCTGAATGCACCCGTGAACCGATTGAACTTCGGAGCGGCGAGATTCCGAAAGAGAGGCGCAAATCGTGAATGAGTCCGCAGAGCCACGGGACTGGCGGTGGGTCGGAATCGCTGCCGTTCTTATGTGCTCGTCTGAGCGCATCTTTAAATGAGTCACCTCGCCCTGAGCATGAGAACCGGCACGCTGACACTATGCCGCACTTTCGTGGCTGTGGTGCCACGGAACAAGTCATCGAGAAAGCGATGGCCATGAGTGCTCATCGCCACCAGGTCGCAAGACTTCTCACGCACCCATTTGATGATCTCCTTATCCGGTTCGCCGAAAGCGAGTTCGGATTCGGCAGGAATACCTAGAGCCTGAAACTCCAGTCGAACTCTTTCCAAATAGGCAGTGTCTTCGGTGATTTCGGGACTGACTGCGTCAGGTCCATAGGTTCTGGCTGCCCATCCATCGGCGACGTGCAGCAGCACGATGCGGCTGTGTGCGAGCTTTGCCAGTTCCTTCACGTGTTCGATGATCGCCCGGTCTGTAGGCGTGCCATCCAATGTCAGCAGAATCGTGGCGTACATGTTGTTCCGTTCCATTTCTGTCGTCATCCGCCGGTAACAACATGCCAGGCAGTCTTCAGCGAGTCCGGTAGGCCGTAAATGTCCATTGCGGTGATCAGGATAGCACTGCCCCAGCCTGCGATCAGCAGGAACCAGCCAAGTCTTCCACATACCCATCCGTCGGCGTGAGCTTGTGAAATGCAGAAGAGGAAACATGGCGAAAGGGAGCTGCAGCGCCAGCACCACTTGACTGAGTGTGAGCAGATCGGTCACGCTGCTCTCTCCTCGCAGCCCGATGATCAGAACAGCAGGCAGGATCGCCAGCGTGCGGGTGATAAGCCGCCGCACCCACGGTTTGATTCGCCAATGCATGAAGCCTTCCATCACTACTTGTCCGGCGAGCGTTCCCGTGATGGTGCTGCTTTGGCCACTCGCGAGCAGGGCCACGGCAAACAGCGTGCTCGCGACGAATGTCCCTAGCAGCGGCGCGAGGGTCAGATAGGCTACCCGGATCCAATCACTGTCGGCGCTGAAGGTGACCACCAGCCCGCCTGACGTAATCACGCTTTGTTTCCCGAAGAAGACCGTGGCTGCGAGCACCAGGATCGCAGCGTTTACGAAGAATGCGACGGTCAGCGCCACAACCGAATCAATGGTGTTAAAGCGGAGTGCGCTGCGGACGGATGGCTCGTCCTTCTGTAATTTGCGGCTTTGCACCAGTGCCGAATGCAGGTACAGGTTGTGGGGCATCACGGTTGCGCCGATAATCCCGATGGCAAGGTACAGGATTCCGGATTGACGAAAATGCGGGGAAACCAGTGCTCTCCCCATCTCCAGGAAACTGGGCTGGGTCTGGGGCAGAACGAAGATTTCGATGTAGTAGCACACGCTGATCGTCGCCACCAGCAGCAACACAATGGCCTCGATCGTACGCATGCCGAACCGCTGCAAACCCAGGAGAAGCAGCACGTCCAGGCCCGTGATGATGACCGCCCACAGCAGGGGAATATGAAACAGGAGGTTGAGGGCTACGGCACTTCCGAGCACCTCCGCCAGGTCACAGGCGCCGATGGCGACTTCGCTCATCAACCAGTTCGGCCAACGCGTCCACTTGGGATACCAGTCGCGGCAGCATTGAGCGAGATCTTTGCCCGTCACTACACCGAGCCGGGCAGAGATCACTTGCATGAAGATCGCCATCAGGCTGGCAAGTCCGACCACCCATAGCAATCCGTACTTGAATTGAGCGCCGCCTTGGAGGTCAGTTCCCCAGTTTCCAGGGTCCATGTAACCGACACTTACCAAAATCGCGGGGCCGACGAAGGCACGCCACTGTTTCCAGAAGCCCGCAAGATGATGTGGAACCGCGATAGAACCGTGAACGTTCTCCAGCGAAACGTGGTTCCCCGATAGCGGATTCTGCGTCTTCGGTTTGAACGGAGATTTCCGTTTGCCTATCTTGTTGGTTCATCGGTACTCATTCCGATAGCTCGCTCTGTAGTTCAACTCATTCCTCCTTTGAAGACGCGATTGTCAAAACTCGATCCTTCCCTGAAACGCAATCATGCGCGGGGAGCTGTCGCCTCCTAGCCCAACACCTAACAACCCCGTAGGAGGCGAGATCGTGCTTTCAAGCGTTCCGAATCTGGCCGGGACCGACACGCCAGGAACGCCGGCTTCGACTTCGCTAGGCAGAGCGAAGTTGGGATGATTGAATGCGTTGAACATCTGAGCGTCGAAGCGGAATGTGATCCCTTCTTTAATTGGGAAGGTCTTGGTGATGTAGATGTCGGAATTCGTGTAATGCGGTCCTCGCACGGAGTTCCGTCCTGAATTGCCGAACTGGCAGTTAGCCGGCGAATCGCCTCCCACGCATGCTCCTGTTGTCGGATCGACCACCGAGACGAAGGCTTGCGGGTTAAGCCATTGTTTGGTGCCGGCCACAGTGACGCCTGTGACAGAACTCTTCCGATACACAGGTACGCCAGGAACCCGGTTCGCGTAAGCGGGCGCGTTGAACTGGAGGTGCTCGCTCCGTTCGCCTGAAACACGCCGTTGCCGTTGGCGATGTAAGGCTGGCTCAGCACGCTGAAGGGCAGACCGGAGTGCAGGATTGCAGTCTCCGAGATCGACCATCCTTCAAACATTTGACGAAGGAATGCATGGTCGGAGTGAAATGGCACCTGGTACAAACCATAGGCCGAGACGTTATGGCGAACGTCATAGTCGCAACTGGCATACTGCCGGTTCAGCTCTCCAGGCAAAGGCGACATCAGTCCCTGCGTGGAGAACGCCAGCAATCCGCCGTTTGATACCTCGTCGAGGCAGTGACTGAACGTGTAGTTGCCGTGCAGCGTGAGTCCGCGCCACTGCTGGCTATAGGCGATCTGAAGTCCGGCATAATTGCTGTTGGCGTCGGTGCGAAACTCATTGACATTCCCGAATCGTTGATCGAGCGGGCGCTGGTACGGAAACGGCGCGAAGCATCCCATCGCACACCGTTTGATAACCGTTGAGCTGCACCTGGAACGGCTCATGAAGCCCTCGTGTACCGACGAAATCGATGCGCAGATTCCCGCTCGAACCGATCTGCTGTTCAACGCCGAGGTTGTATTGGTAGTAATACGGTGTCTTGAGTGTTCCGCTCGGGAACGTGTTCAGGCTGACTGCCAGCGGACAGGTCGGCGCGCCGGGCTCAATTCCCGCGCAAGGAGCGCCGCCTGAACGAAAGATCGTCTGGAACGAATGGTTGGCGTTCGCCGCCGCATCGACTGCACTTCCAGTAACGCCGGGGGCGATACCGATGCCGCCAACCTGGCCACCGATTCCACCAACGAACGTCGGATCGTTAGGTGCGTTCATCGCGGCAAGATCGGCAATTTGCATGGGAATGATGTCGCTGAAGACTCCAAAACCGCTATGAACCGCCAACCGCGGACGCAGTTGATAGGCAAAGGAGACTCGCGGCTGATAGACAAACAACGGCGTGCCAGGAAACAGGCCGTGGACATTTCCCACTATCACCTTGTTCAGCGGTTCATCGGTGTCATGTGAGGCATCGAGAAAGGAGCCAGCCATGCGGGCGAAGAGATTCCTTCCGCTCGTGACGTTCGTGTTCCAGGTCACGCGCATTCCGTAGGTAATCGTGGCCTTGGCGATGGGCTTATAGGTGTCCATCGCGTAGTATTCGAGATTGCCCGTCGAAACTCGCTCTTTCAGCGAAACCGGAAAGCTCTGACTGGCCGTGTAGGCAGCGCCATAGGTGAATTGTGCGAGATCATTGAAGGTCACCGTTGGCACTGTGCCCTCGCCGAGGTCGTAGTTGCTCACATCGAGACGCCGTGTGTTGATACCGAACTTCCAGGTATGCTTCCCATGCGTCCAAGTCAGGTTGTCGTTGATTTGCCACTGCGTGACCTTACGGCCCTGCGGATAGGTATTGTTATTGCCACCGATTGTGGTGAACGGGACGCAGTCGCTGCCCGACGCTAGCACTATGGGAAAGGTCTCTTGCACCTGCGAATAGTGGTTCGGTTCAAAGATGCTGGAGTACCAGCTCGCGCCAGGATTGAATTGGTTCACGACGCTCGAACTGAACACATGAGTGTAGCCCGCAACAAGAGTTCGCTGTGGCTGCGGTGAATAGGAGTTGAAAACAGGATTGACGGGATCGGTGTACGCCGCCTGGAGCCCGGTGTCCTGTTGAAAGCGATACCAGATGCTGTCCTTGGCGTTGATGGTGTGATCGATCTTCACCACGATCAGGTTCTCGCCGTCGCTATTGTTCAATGAAGCCTGGCGCTGGCTGGCACAACCATCGTTGTTTGTACCAAGTGGGCACCCGACAATCGGTACCGGGGAGCCGCCCGATGCGGGTAGCAAAGAGAACATCTTTTGGTAAAAGGGGATCTCGGCGGGCTGAGCCGGAAGAGTCGAACCCGTGACTGGGTCCGTTCCCGCCGGTCGCAAGCTGGCCCAAGACATATTGCTGGTAAGCCGGCGTTGGCAGCGTAATTTGGGACACGATCGGCAGCGCGATGCGAATACCCTCGTAGTGCCCGAAGAAGAACAGCCTGTCTCTCCGAATGGGGCCACCGATACTGACGCCAAATTCGTTGACTGTAGATCGGGGCTTCTTCGCGCTGCTGTCCGCCGTATCGTTCGAGTGAAGAAAGTAGTCCTCCGCGTTGAACAGCGAACCATTCCATATTTCGTAGGCGTCGCCGTGAAACGCGTTGGTGCCCGACTTGGTGAAGTAGTTCACCTGAGCTACGGCGTACCTTCCTTGATCGACGGAGTAAGAGTTGGTATTGACAGTCGCTTCCTGTACTGCATCGAGTCCGATGACGAGATTTGTAGAAAGACCGATGTTCAGTCCAAGCCAGGGATCGTTTGTATCGTAACCATCGAGGATATAGCCATTCGAGGTTGCAGGCAGTCCGTTGAATTCCACGTTGCCGTAGCCTCCCGCAGCTTTCGCGTCGTTGGAAGAGCCTGCCGTATTCATCAGCGCACCTTGAGCAAATTGCGCGATGTAGGTGAGGTCCTGCCCTGGGTTCGGCAGTTTTTCGATGGCCTTCGCTTCCAGAGTCGTTGACGTGTTTGGGTTATCCAAGCTCAGGAGCCCGGTCTGCGCTATCACCTCGACGGTTTGCGATGTGCTCGCAGGCTTCAAAGTGAAGTTCACCGCCATGGTCTGACCTACGGCTACCGCAGAAGGTTGCGACTGAGCCGGTCCAAAGCCTTCGGCCTCCACGGTGATCCGATACGTTCCTGGATTGACCTGCGCGAAGAGAAAACGCCCTTCAGCGTTGCTTCGCGCAGTTCGTGTCGCTCCCGTAGTTATCTCAGTCGCTTGCACCGTAGCATTGGGAACAACAGCGCCTGTGGCGTCGATAATGCTTCCCGTGAGGCCACTGCTTGTGCCGCTTTGCCCCGCTGAACGAATGGGGTTAATTGCAGTTAACACCGAAAGAAGAATGAGGCTCAGCGCGGTTCGGATTCTCATTCGAAACTGATCTCCGGGAACGAAGCGAATACGAGCGGCTGCACTCTCGCACAGCCGCCGAGCAGGAAAGGGGAAGAAGCCATTAGCTAGAGCCTAATATTTAGGCTCGCCTAAATGATTATTGTTAGGCTAACCTAAATTGAAGGACGAGTCAAATCGAACAGACGCCATGCCCTCCAATCGCCAAGTGAACATCAATACTGAGTCCGTGGACAACTACCTGAAGGCAATTCTTGCCCTCGGTGGAGCGGAAGGGCAGACCGTTTCGAGTACTGCCCTCGCTGAGCGACTGGGAGTCGCGCCGGCATCCATCACGAACATGCTGCAGAAGCTCGCTTCGGCTCAACCATCTTATGTGGAATACGAAAAGAGGCGCGGCGTTCGATTGTCTCCTGAAGGATGGCGCCGCGCACTAGAAATACTCCGTCATCATCGGCTGATCGAGACCTTTCTCTACGAGGTCCTGGATTACCCAATGGAGGAAGTTCATGAAGAGGCTGAGCGGCTGGAGCATTTCATCTCCGAGCGGTTCGAGGAACGCATCTCCACCAAGCTTGGACATCCGAAATTCGATCCCCACGGGCATTGCATTCCAACGATGGACGGGAAGATGCCTAGGCAAGCGTCGAAACCACTGACAAGCCTTCAACAGGACGGCAAATTCGTTGTGGACAGCGTATCCGATCAGGATGCGCCCTTGTTAAAGCGGCTCAGAGCCCACGGCATCGTTCCAGGTGCCCGAATACGGGTCACGCGGCGATCGGCTGAAGAATTTGCTCTCAGTACAGACGGCAATGCGCGCGCGTTGATTCTCCCTCGCCATTTAGCGGAGGCAGTTCGCATCCGTTCTGCAGACTAGGATTGGCTTTCTCAATCAATTCAAAAATCATTGAAACTCTCCTTGCAAGAGGTCTTCGTGGCCTGCCCGATGTTTTGTACCAGTAGATTGCTAGTGTAGCGCGGTTATCGTGTCAGTTGGATAGGCGCAGTCGGGGCATGGAAAGGTGATAAGAGTGTTTTACTCTCCGCTGGAAGCCCTTCTCGAGCAGCTGGAGCAGGGACACTCCGAAGCCCTCACCGCCAACTCACCGCAATGGGCAGGTTTCACAATTACAGTCTTGGCAACATTGTGGAATAAAATTGGCGGCAATTCTCAATTGCCGGAGTCGTCCGCTATCTTCGAGAGAGAAGCCTAGATTAGCCTGAGCGGGTGTCATCCGAACCGGGGAATGGCCAAACGAGAGGCGCTGCAAATGAACCTTTCTGCATACTGGAAACCAAGTCTACTTCTGCTTGCCTCCGCGGCTGTTGGGACTGCGTCATGGACCGCAGAAATGTCGGCTGATAAAGCGGCGATTGCCGAAACAATCAAGATGGACGTAGCTCAAGTCGTCGCTGGGCTCAACGCCCACGACGCGGCCAAGGTAACAGCTTACGACGCCTCCAAGGTCATCTCCATGGAATGTGGCAGTCCGTCAACGGTCGGGGTCGAATCCGACAGAGAGGGCTTCAAGATGGGCTTTGCTCAAGACCCATTTTGGAAAGTCAGTCTCATCGACGAGACTGTAGATGTAGCGAGTAGCGGAGACTTGGCAGTCCACCGTGGCACCTATAACGAAGACAACGGTCGCGCAGGTGTGCTGATGACCCATAAGACGAACTTCATTGCGGAGTTCAAGCGTCAAAGCGATCGATCGTGGAGAATCGCCTGGTACAGCGTTTCCAACATGGAAGAATCGCATCCGAAGTAATTGTCGGACGCGGGCTGTACCCCGCTGCAACGAACGGCTTACATTGCCGACCATGCGACTTTCATCCAAGATTGGGCGTTTCTGACGCCAGCCGCACCAAAATCGCGCGAATTCTGGGTTATCGGCTATCATTGTCGGGCATATTGTGATCGCAATTCTAGGCTCACTTGTCGCATCGAGCCATACCTGTTTTCTCCACAGAAATCATCTCATTCCGCCAATCTTCTGCGACAATTGTCACTGTCAATCTGACCAGTTTCCCGATCCATCGCCCGGTTGTTCGCTCTACTCGGTATAGTCCAAGGCTCAATGTGTCGGCGTTATGGAGAGCCCGTCCCAGGAGGAAAGATGAAACATTTTTTGCTCCCTCTGGTATTGATGTCCCTTCCGTGCGTGGCCTGGTCCGCGCCTAAGCCCCCAGCTTCCGTAGCGCCTGCTGCAACTGGCGCAGACAGTACTGCCAGTTCCGCGGGCAAGGATTTAGGGGCGGCTTCTACCGAGATGCTAAGTGTGATTCAGGCACTCTCAGGCCGATGGGCTATGGAAGTGACCTTCGAGCCGAGCCCTGATGCTCCCAAAGGCGCACAGGGGAAGGGGGAAGAGTTTTGGCACGCAGCCGCGCAAGGTTTGACATTGATCGACGAGGAGAGCATCCGTGTTCCGCCTCTGGATATTCACCTTCTCGGAATGTTGTGGTGGGACAGCGCGGAGAAAAAGTTCCACGGCATGGAGTGCGTCAATCAGAATCCCCACGCCTGCGACCCGAAAGCCGCGCTGAACGACGTCACCATCACATGGGACGGGAAGCAACTGATAATCGACGAGATCGAAACTTCGTCCACCGGAAAGAAGTCCCAATGGCACGAAACTTACTCCAACATCACTTCCACGTCGTTTCTGCAAGTCGGTGAATCCGGTGAGATCGGCGGCCCCTTCAAGAAAGTTGTGACTCTTCGCGGAACTCGAATTGATCGCTAGCCATTGTTGTTGGATCGGCAAACCGGAGAGAACTCGAAAATGGAAGAGTTTTGTGCATCGCCCACCGCAAAGTCAGAACCCGGAGAACGCCCACAGAGCGAGTTAACGAGTGCCTCGATCGGTTGCTCCTGATCGGGACCTGATGCCGGCTTGGGTGTTAATGCGCGCAAAACCCGCTGACAACCTGTCACTCATTCCAATCAACATGTTGGAGTTTCCTTGTTGATCCAGAATCTATCGTTTATCCTGCCGAATGAATCAAGCCATTCGAACCCACTGAAGCACGTTCCGCCGGTTGGTCCGGAAGGGAAAAGCTTATGAAGTATATCGCTGCTCTGTCCGTGGCCCTATGTGCTTCGCTATGGTTCGTTCTACTTCGCGCAGAGGCACAGACTGCCGACGAGCCACAAACGATAGCTGCACGAGAAGCCAAGGCGAGGGCTGTGGTTGCATTAGCGCCGCAAATGGAAAACCTAATTCGTGTTCTCGCTGGGGAGTGGTCATCGGCGGTGATCTACGATTCGAGCGACTCTTTCCCAAAGGGCGGTTCGGGCCATTCACGGGACAGCTACCGCATCGGGCCGGGTCGTCTCTCACTAATCCAGGAGTACCACGGTGATGGCGCAGACGAGAAATCATGGGGTGTAGGGGCAATTTGGTGGGACGCCAAGGTGCCTGGGTTTCGGATCGTCTGGTGCGATAGCTTTGCGCTCGACGCGGGCTGTCGGCTGTTGTCTGAACCGGGGAAGTGGGAAGGGGATGCTTTCGTGGCCACTGATGTGCATGAAGTTTCAGGGAGACCCGTGTTCGAGAAGGAAGTTTGGTCCGATTTCACGCCAAATTCTTTCAGCCAGACACTTTACGTCGGCGACGCGCGCGACACGTTAAAGAGATTCATGACAATTAAGGCGAAGCGAGTGACAAAGCCGTAGCCGTTATCACCCTTGACACAGAGTCCGGAAGGCTTGTCATGGATCGTAGGAGATTTACTCCGGTCACTCCCTAAACCGGTCTTTCTCCCAACGAATCCGTGCTTACTCCGACAGAGAACAATGGAAGGGTTGGACAGTATCTGAGCGCAAGCATCTTTTCTAAAGAATACCTATGTCTTGGATCCTTGCAACTCGGCATACTCTGTCTTGGCCTCTTTCAAGATCGGAATGTCTGGATCTGCATTTTTCCATAACTTGAGGAAGTCCTGATAGGCCGCTTTCGCTTTGGCTTTTTCACCAACTCTGGCCAGCGCTCTTCCCAGTTCCAGGCGAGCTCGAGGCCCGACAGGATCGGCGAACAAGAGGCCCGGCCGATCAAGAACCTTCTGAAATTCTGCGGCGGCTTCGTTCGGTTTGTTCAAGGCCATGTAGGCTTCGCCACGCACATAGGCGGGGTATAAGGTCGATCCACTATGCAGTTGTTGAACCGCTGAATCCCGCATTTCCGCAACGATACCAACCTCTTCCAAGATTCGAGAAGCCCTCGAATCAGAACCGTAAGCGTCAGACCAAATGCATGGATGAGGTCTTCGCGGCCCAGGCAGCAGGAGTGAGATCTGCAACGCGCTGACGCGGCGCATTCGCGAGTCCGGGCAGGATGTCGGCCAGGTAATCGCGCACCGGGATTTTTAGGCGGCGGCAGCTTTCGATCACGGAGATGATGGCGGCAACGCGTGGGCCCGCCAGTTCGCTCCCGATGTGGATCCAGTTGCCTCGGCCCAGTGCGATTGGCCGCATCGAGTTCTCTGCAAGGTTGTTGCTGAGCTCCAGTTCGGGATAGTCGAGGAAGCGAATCAGCTTTTTCCAAATGGCAAGCGTGTAGTTGCATGCGCGACCGGCGGCACTGCTGGGCAACACCGTCTTGCTCATTTTGAGGATGTGAGTACGGATTTCATCGAGCAGCGGCGGACTCTTGTCCTGGCGCAGAGCATGGCGCGCAGCATGGTCCATCTTTTCGTTCCGCGCCTGAGCATCGATGGCGAACAACTCGTCGATCAGTTCAACTGCGCGGATGGACGCGGCATCCTGTTTATTGAGTTTGACCGCATCCACGAAGTACCTTCTTGCATGGCTCCAGCATCCGGCATGCACCATCTTCGGACCACCCACACGATCATATGCAGCGTAGCCATCTGTTTGGAGAAGTCCTTCGAAGTTGCCGAGGAAGTTCAGCGGGCCTTCGCGCTTGCGGCTCATGCGGAAATCAAAAACCGTCATCCCTCCTGGTGTTCCGTATTGCCAGAGGTAAGCCTGATGGTTCGTGCCGCTTCCGTCATGTGTCTGTACATCGACCGGAGTTTCATCCGCCTGGATGTAGGTGCCGGCAAGCAACTGGTTCCGCATCGTTCCGGCCACCGGCATCAACATCTCTCCGATGGTCATTACCCAGCCGCACATCGTTGCCCTGCTGATATCGATGCCCGCGTCCCGCAACAAGGCTACGCTTTGCCGAAACAGTGGGCTGTGGTCACAGTATTTGTTCACCACCGTATTGATGATTACTCGATCCGACACCAGACCTTTATCGATGATCCGGATAGGAAGAGTCGCCGCCGTCACGCCTTGCTCGGGACAGGTTTTGCAGGCCCGCTTCTCGCGCTTGGTCACCTGCACGAAATACCGCGCTGGCTCGACATCCAGCACTTCGCTGACTTCGTAGCCGATCACTCGAGTCTCAGCGCCGCAGTTACCGCACAAGCACTGCTCCGGCGTGCAGGCAATCACCCGTTCCACACGGGGAAGATTCGCAGGCAGAGTCTGACGTCCGGGATGCTTGCGTTTCTTTTGTTCGGGAACATGCGGCGGGGCTTTGCGCTCGCTTTCGACGGCTACTTCTTCCTGGCTAACCCCGGGCTCCTGCTCCAGTAGTTCCAGTTGCAAATTGCTCAGCTTCTCGCTGCTCGGCCCGTACTTCTGAATCCGCACCAAACGAAGACGTTCTTCGAGGACCTGTATCTTCAACCGCGCGTACTCGAGCTCTCTGTTCTGCGACGCAACCTGCTCCTTCAGCTGCGCGACAACCTCAGCCATCAAGGGTTCCGAATGCGAAGGAAGAGTAGGCTCAGAAGGCGTGCTCACGATGTCTATTTGATAACAGACTTTCTTGTGGATATGTATGCGATATATGCAGTGTTTATGCGGTCTTTAGTGACTCTTCTGATGCTTCCACCGAAGGCTTGCGATACCACTTCCGACGCTCAGTCTGCGCCAGATCAATGCCACCCAAAAGCAACGCCAGCTCCTCATTATTCAGTACCAATTTCTTCACTTCGCTGTCTCTCTGCGGCCAACGGAATCTTCCTCCGTCCAACTTCTTTGCACATACCCAAAGCCCGCTTCCGTCATATACGAGAAGCTTCACGCGATTGCGTCGCGCATTCGTGAAAACAAACACATGGCCGCTTTCCGGATCGCAGCCCAGATGATCGCGTACCAGTCCGTAGAGGCCATTGAAATTCTTGCGCATGTCCGTCGCGCCGGCTGCAACATAGATCCGCGTCGCCGGTCCAAACCCGAACACCGATTACGTCCTGTCCAATATGGTCAGCAGTCGTTCCAATGTCCCTGAATCAAATCCACGACATACTTCGATTCGGCGTCCACTGCGCAATTCAACGACTAGAGCACCATCGCGCTTGGCGAGGCCGTTCACATCCTGTGCCGTCGAGGAAACTACTTCGACGGGAACGAAAGCCCTGCCGCCCGACTGCCGTCCACCACGTACGCGTAAACGATATTTATCCAGCGTCCCTACGGCCAAGCCTCGCTGCTGGCAGAATGCTACCCGCATCAATCCGCTCGCTTCATACTCCGCAACCAGTGCCTGCACTTCGGACCAGCTACGCCGCCTTTGTATCGTTCCAGATTCACTCATGGCTCCAGTGCAACATTAAACGCGGAGCATGAACAGAATGCGTTGGTCAGACGGATACTCAGAACCTCCAGTCTTAAGTTGAGGGAAGCTACCCGGCGTCCCTAAGGGTCCGCCAGCGTTAGCAGATGTTGGTGGCCGATCGCATCTGCCATAATGGTCAGAATTGACCAGAATTGCCAGCCTAGAGCACCGTAAGATAAGCCAATCGCCAGATCCCTTCACCCAAGCTGCGCACCGTAAATCCCTCGGCTTTAATCCCGCACTCAAATCAAAAACAACCTCTCAAATCTGGCAAAAGTCGGGAGGAATCCCGGCGCGTTACGAACGTGTTACTCAATGCGTTTGATGCCACGTCCCACGGCGGGCAGGTCATCCTGCATCTATATCCTGCTCCACGCTGGCTCAGTGAAGTTCATAACTCATTAGGTTATTGTCTCTCGATCGCTGATTCTGGAAGTGGTATTGCTCCGCAAGATAAAGCGCGAATTTATCAGCCCTTCTTCACCACAAAAGGAGAACGAGGAACAGGCCTTGGACTATGGGTAAGCGCCGGTATCGTCAACCGTATTGGTGGTTCAATTCGCGTTTGGAGCACATGCCGGCCGGGTCGTTCCGGTACATGTTTCTCCGTCTTCCTACCCGTCAAGCAAACCGTCTCCAGACCCATCTCGGTCGGAGACAGTTGATGGAAGTTCAACGTGATCGACGGGATCAGTAAGGTACCTGACGGAATTAACAAACTAAATTGCCTCTTCGCCGATCTAAGTGCGACCGTACGCAAGTAGACTTCGGGCACGCCCTCACGCGCAAAGCATTGCCATGGCGTGGTCAGGAGAGACCGGCGATTTGGAGGCAAATTCTTCTGCACACTTCAACGCAAACAAGAATACAAGAAAGTGAGCGAGGTCGAATCTCGGTTTTCCCTCTTTGAGCGAATCCCGGTGTGAGCGATTCGAATGCTCTTTGCCCGGGCATCCCGCGGGGCCTACGTTGCAACTTGCAAGGAGGTGTCTGTTCGGAATTGCTCAAAATTTGAGGATTGCGCAAGAATCTGCGTTTTGCTTTATCGTTCAGGCATTCGCGACGCGCTGTTCGGTATCTTTTGCACTATTCTGGATGCCGAACCTCACGTGAACAGGTTCAGCGCTATAGACGCGAGCACGCAGGAATGCGGCCATGTAGGACTGTGCTACCCGCTTCCATACCATAGGCCGAGCATATAGGTAGGCACGTTGGCGCATTGCCTCGCGCGCCTCATCGTTGGCCAGAAGTGCGATAGCGGCTGTAGCGATGGCGACCGGGTCCGCAAATGGCACCAGCTTTCCACGTCCCTGGTCCAGAGCTTCCACGGCGTACCAGTATGGAGTTGAGATGATAGCCTTTCCGGCACCAAGGGCATACGCCAGGGTTCCCGATACAGCCTGAGCTTCGTGACAGTAGGGCGTGATGTAAATATCGGCCGAACCGACTAGTGCAGCCATCTCATCAGGAGCGACAAACCGATTGACGAACAGGACCTGTTGTTCAACTCCTAGTTTCTTCGCCAAGGCCTGTAACTCGAGCCTGTAGCGATCCCCTTCATGGGCTCGGACGTGCGGGTGAGTTGCGCCCGCAATCATGTATACAGCATTGCTGTGACTGGTGAGGATGCGCGGCATGGCTTGAATCACGCTTTCAAACCCTTTGTTCGGAGACAGCAAACCGAACGTCAGAAGAACACTCTTGCCCTTGCAAGAGAAGCGCTTCTCATACATGTCCGGCCGCTCAAACGGCAGGTCGGGGATGCCATGAGGAATCAGGTCGATCTTCTCTGCCGGGACTCTGAATACCTCCTGCAAGAGACGCGAAGAGAATTGGCTCATGACGATAAGGCGCTCAGAGCGCGCAGTGATCTTGTGCATGACAAGCCGCTGCTCCAGATTCGGCTCACGAAGTACAGTATGGAGGGTTGTCACCACCGGCATTTTAAGGTGGTTCAGCAACTCGATGATGTGGTTTCCAGATTTGCCTCCGAAGATTCCATATTCATGCTGCAAGCACACCAGATCGACATTGCTCGCATTCAAGTGGTCGGCGGCCGCTCTGTAGGACGCAATGTCGCCCTCGCGGATCACGAACCGTACCCTCGCCGGGTACGAATAGGCTGATTGCCCGTCGTTGATTGCAACCACCGATAGTTGGGCTGCTCCGTATTCGGCATTGATCGCATTGCACAAATCTGTCGTGAATGTCGCAATGCCACACTGTCTCGGAAGATGATTCCCGATTACGGCTATCCTGATCGGGTGCTGTGGGCGAGGCGCCAGTTGAAGAGGGGCTATTGAATTGTCATCGAATACCCGATGCCGCGCTTCGACACTCGCGAAGCTGTTTAATTGCGAATTGAGAGTTCTACTGGGCGCGGCCATTCAACGGGTCTCCAATTATCGTGAAGGTTAGATTGAAGGCAATCTAGGCCTTCAAAGGAACGTGAAATTGCGTCGCGAGCTCAAGTGTTTTCTCAGAAGCGGCCATCGAGTAGTTCTGGGCCTTGAAACCAAGCTCTTCTGCGGCATCATGATCTCCGCGGTGGTGTGCGGCAGCGGCGGTAGTGTGGGCGTGTGCCGCAAAGATATGCAGGTCCGCTGCTTTGTCATATTTGCTCCCGGGCATTGTGGTTCACCATCGCCGAGTCAACGGTCTGCGTGTTGCATCTTCAGTTTTCCACGTTGTATGGGAGGACGCTGAGCAAACTTATACATATCGACAAGGCTGCTTCACTCCGTCCAAACCGAAGATGCTGACATATTTCGATTGAGGAACCGCAAGATGGCAGCGCCACAGTCCGTCGTGGACATCTCCTGCGCATTCGCCGCGAACTATGGACAATTTGTGGACCGCAGGTGCAAGTCTGCGAGTCATAGACCAGAGGCCAACCGCCAAACCGTTCGCCGCATTCTTCGCAGCGTCAATGGCGAGAGGGTTATGCGGACAGCGCGCACCCTGCTTTCAGCACGTGTACTGAATTGCTCAGAACATCTGCTTTGAAGATGGAAGACTTATAGAGAAAGCTCAATTCCTCACTGGAATCCCATCCATTCCACAAGGAGCCGATGCTGTTTCGCCGATGATGATCGTCTGCCAGCGCATCGCATTTTGGAGCAATTGGCTCGAGAAAGTCCCCATCCAACCGAATATGGAGAATGCAATGAGCGTTACAAATTCTGTGGTAGCAATCTACGATACCCACGCGCAGGCGGAACACGCCGTCAAAGAGCTGCAAGAGGCTGGAGTGGACATGAAGAGCCTCTCGATTGCTGCGAAAGATACGCATACGAACGAGCATGTGGTTGGCTACTACAACGCCGGTGACCGCATGAAGTACTGGGGCAAAATGGGAGCATTCTGGGGCGGATTCTGGGGCCTTCTGTTCGGATCGGGATTCTTTCTAATACCGGGACTAGGGCCGATTCTCGTAGCGGGACCGCTGGTGGCGTGGATTATCGCGGGCCTTGAAGGAGCAGCCGTCGTTGGAGGAGTCAGCGCTGTAGGAGCCGGCCTGGTGAGTATCGGCATCCCGAAGGATAGCGTGCTCAAGTACGAGGTGGCTCTGAAGACGGACAAGTTTCTGCTTGTTGTCCGTGGCACGGAAGACGCGGTTGCCAACGCGAAAAACATTATTGCTGGAACTGAACATAGTTCTTACACCGTTCATGACGAGAAAGTCTTCGCCTAACAACATGCAAGAGCGCGCCGCGGCAGCGCTGCACTCGGGTAACCCCGTGAGGGCGGTCTACTGCGGACGCGGTGTGGTATGAGAGGGAACCGTTATGAGACAAAATAGCTCATTTGCAGGTTTGATTTTTGTGGTCATTCTAGGCGCGGGCGGAGCGATTGCCTTTGGTCTTCATCGCGCGTCGGCTGATGTTGCCGCCATCGTCGTGATGGCGTGTGCCGTGGTCCTGGCTTATATTGCGGCTTCCGCAATAAAGGTTGCCGACCAATGGAACAAGGCGGTGGTGCTGCGACTGGGCAAATTTCGTTCGCTTGAAGGGCCGGGATTGTTCCTGATCATTCCGCTTGTGGAGTCGATCCCCTATTGGATCGATACCCGCGTCCTCACAAGTTCTTTCAAGGCGGAGAAGACGCTCACCAAAGACACGGTTCCCGTCGATGTTGATGCAGTGCTTTTCTGGAAGATCCTCGATCCCAAGAAGGCCGCTCTCGATGTTGCAGACTACCAAAGCGCGATCAATTGGGCAGCGCAGACGGCGCTGCGCGATGTGATCGGCAAGACGATGCTTTGCGACATGCTCGAAGGACGGGACAAGATCAGCAGCGTGCTGCGGGAGATCATCGATGAGCGTACGGAGCCATGGGGCATTAATGTGATCTCCGTCGAGGTGAAGGATGTATTGATTCCGCAGGCATTAGAGAACGCGATGTCGATGCAGGCTCAGGCCGAGAGAGAGCGTCAAGCCCGCGTCATTCTGGGAGATTCGGAACGTCAGGTTGCAGAGAAGTTTGTGGAAGCGTCCAGAATCTACGCCGACGATCCCATCGCTTTCCATTTGCGGGGCATGAACATGCTCTACGAGGGATTGAAGCAAAACTCCACTATCGTCATCGTTCCTAGCTCCGCTATTGAGACCATGCAACTCGGCGGTCTTGCCGGAATGACCGCGCTGACCATGGGGATCGGCCAGGAACGAGCGATCAAAGAGAAGGAAGCAAAAAGCAAAATCGCAAATGATCCCGTGCCCGCACCGGAAGAGGCCCCGCTCCCTGTTGCTGTGTCTCAAAACGGACGCCGCTAGGCTTCGGCTGTCCTCCAACTCATAGGCAGCGGAGAGCGCGTTAACAACATTGGGATCAGGCTGGCGGTGACTCACCGCGCACACTGCAACACTAGATTGCATGACGCGGCGAGTACTCTGCCGAGAGGGAGATGAGATGACCGGAAGCAAACACAACCGGGAAGGAAACAGTGGCGAGGGCAGCGAACCGGGCCCCGGACCTTACTGGAAGCGGATGCATCGCGATTGGCGCTTCTGGGTTGGTGCGTTCTTTATGGCCGGAGCGCTCGCAATTTACGTTCTCAGTGGCGACTTGGCATGGCTTCCACGTGGTCACAGGTTTCCCTGATTTAAGGACCATCGCCAACGAACTGGCATTGGCAATCGGCGAAACCACAATCAACGTCGATCTAGCGCGACTCGCAATCGCGTGAACCGAGTGACACATCATGAGCCAGACATCTTTGTATCCCTTGCGCTTCGATCCGATCTATCAATACCGCTTGTGGGGCGGTCGGCGATTGGCCAGCCTGCTATCCGTACCGCTGCCGGGTGACGGTCCTATTGGAGAAGCGTGGGTGCTCAGCGACCGAACCGAGCACCAAAGCCTGGTTGCGAATGGGCCGCTTAAAGGGCAGACGCTTGGACAATTGATGAAACGGTTTCCAGAACGGCTGATGGGCAAGTTGTCTTCGCGTTTCAGCCGTTTTCCTCTGCTGCTCAAGTTTCTGGATGCACGCGCGATGCTCTCTGTGCAGGTGCATCCCAGCGATGCGCACCCAGAGCTGATTCCCGGCGATGCGTCCAAGACCGAAGCGTGGGTTGTGATTGAAGCTGAGAAGGGAAGCCAAATCTATGCCGGTCTGAGGTCAGGCTCGACAGCGGGAAGTTTGCGGAAGTCTCTCGACGATGGGACCATTGTGGACCAACTTGTGAGCATTGTCCCGAAGCCGGGTGATGCGGTATTCATTCCAGCGGGAACCGTGCACACGCTGGGCAATGATGTTGTGGTCTTCGAGGTTCAGCAAAACAGCGATGTGACATTTCGACTTTACGACTGGGGCCATATCGATCCGAAGACCAAGGAGCCGCGGCCGCTGCAAGTCGAGCAGGCATTTGCCTGCATCGAGTTTGGGGCGAGCGATGGTGGCCTGGTCGCACCCCGCGTCGAAACTACTACACCTGTTGAGCGCGAGAGAATCTTTGATTGCCATGCCTTCTTGTTATGGCGACTGCTGGGCCAAGACCTATTCACCGTGGGAGCCACAGCAGAGCCGCGTGTGTTGGTTTGCATTGAGGGCTCGGGCCAGGTCGAGCACGAGAGAACTCCCTACGCGGTAGAAAAGGGAGATGTTTGGCTCTTGCCGGCAGAGGCCGGAGTGTGTCGGTTTCAACCCAGCGGGGAAGTAACTCTGCTGGAGATCGCAATCCCTTGATTGTCCAAGAGGTTGTGAAATTGACAGGAAAAGCAGCGCAAATCTGGCTCGATTTCGCGGAACCAAGGAGTGGAGAGATCAATGAAAAAGCTCATCGTATTCGATTTAGACGGTACTCTCGCACCGAGCAAGTCGTCTCTCGACCCCGAAATGGCGTCCCTCCTGCACGACCTGCTCGGCGTCGCCAAGGTGGCTGTCATTTCAGGAGGTGCCTGGTCCCAGTTTGAAAAACAGGTGCTCTCCAAACTTTCTCAGGACGAAAGCCTGGCAAGGCTTTCGATTCTTCCCACCTGCGGAACGCAGTTTTTTCAGCGCGCGGGAGGCTGGAAGAAGCTCTATTCAGAAGATTTAACTTCGGATGAAAAAAAGAAGATCGTAAGTTCTTTGAAGAAAGGGATTGAAGCTGCCGGCTTTCATGTCTTGAAGACCTGGGGAGAAACCATCGAGGACCGGGGAAGCCAGATAACCTATTCCGCTCTCGGCCAGCAGGCTCCCTTGGCGGAGAAGGAGAAATGGGATCCGGATATCGCCAAGCGGAAGAAGATCAAGGCCATTCTTGACACATTGATTCCCGAGTTCTCAGTTCGCATCGGCGGTGCGACATCCATCGACATCACCAAACCGGGCATTGACAAAGCATACGGGATCAAAAAGCTGAGGGACATTCTCGGAATTTCTCTGAAGGAGATGATTTACGTCGGAGATGCTTTGTTTGTTGGCGGTAACGACTACCCGGCGGAAAAGGCAGGTGTTATTTCCATTCCGGTTCGAGGTCCCAATGAGACCAAGCGGGTTGTAGAGGCGATCATCGCTTGTTTAGACCCCGATCAGCAGATGCGCACCTTTGAGGTGCCGAGCGCGAATGTGTGAGGAGTACTGATGGGCGACTTCAAGTTGCACCGCCTGGGGATGCTGATGGAACCGGAGGCACGCAATCCTCAGGAAGTCGAAGGCGTCCTGAATCCGGCCGCCGCTCGCGGACCTGACGGAGAACTGTATCTGTTTCCACGGCTGGTTGCGAAAGGAAACTATTCGCGCATCGGCATAGCTCGAGTGAAGTTCAATGAAGCCGGCGACCCGGCAGGCGTCGAAAGGCTTGGCATCGCACTGGAGCCCGAAGCCGAATATGAGCGGAGGTCCGATGGCGGCGGAGGATGCGAAGATCCTCGCATCACTTTCGTGGAGCCGCTCAAACGTTACATCATGACTTATGCGGCATTTTCGCGACTGGGACCAAGAATTGCGATGGCAGAGTCAGAGGATCTTTTCCGTTGGAGACGTCTCGGGCTTGCCACCTACGCTCATTGGCACGGCATCGAGCTGAGCAACATCGATGACAAAGATGCAAGCCTTTTCCCTGTTGCGATACCTGACTCTTCTGGGCACCTCAAACTGGGTATGCTCCACCGTCCGCTCTTTCCCGGAACTCGTCCAGAGGAAACTGCTTGCCATCGTGAGCTCCGTGAAGTGGATCTCGATCACGAGAGTATCTGGATATCCTATTGCCCTCCCGTGTTGAAAGGTTCGGAACCTGACCGCCTGGGCCGGTTTACATCTCATCACCGGTTGGCGACTCCGGTATCGCCCTGGGAGCGCCTCAAGATCGGCGCAGGGACTCCGCCTATCCTCACGAAACATGGCTGGCTGATTGTTTACCACGGTGTTAGCGAAGTGACCGGTGCGGATGGCGATGGCCATCATCTTTGCTACTCGGCCGGGGTGATGATGCTCTCAGAGCGGCATCCGCGCGTAGTCCGCTATCGATCGGCGGAGCCAGTGCTAAGACCCGAGATGCCGCAAGAGCGGGATGGAACCGTCGCCAATGTCGTATTCCCCACCGGCATCGACCGGCGCGACGACCTTGGTACACCGGATCGCTTCGACGTCTATTACGGGATGGCCGATAATCGCATTGGTGTGGCGCGCCTTGATTTGCCGGAGCAGATATGGGCAGAGGCATTAGCCGATGCTCCTGAGGCGAAGGTATGACTAGCCGGCTATTGCGGAATTGATAACTCGAAGGATTCTCCTTCAAGCGGGCGGACCAGAGGATAGCTGATAAAAAAATAACTGGAATGTCTTCGAGAAAGGAAAGATCACGCTGGACGGAAATTTGAGCCTGATTGTGTTCCACCAAAAGCGAAGCTTCCCACACAACCAGTTTAGGCGCTATACGTCGGGCAGTCGAAGGCAAGTTCACTGGCGGCACACTGTAACTCTGGCTGCAGTCTCCATCCAGATTGGTCGCGGAGTGGCTCGCGCGTTGCTTCTATGGATTGTCCATTCGCAGCCTCCAGCTTTCCAGCAGGGCGACCTGCGGCAAAGATTTGTCGCGCTCGTTCCGTGATTTCTATATTGTCCATCAGCGTTGCCATACGATCTGCTCGGCTTCGAGCGGCACTGCTGCGTTGAGGTAATGTGGCACGATGCGCACAGTGTAGTCGCTTGCAGGACGAGTTGCGGGTACGTTGGCCGAATAGGTGAGCAGGCCAGGCGAATCGAGGCAGGGTTCGTGTGCAGTCATTGCTTCAACAGCAGGCATACCTCCGTGCATTGAGTCTGCGTAAAGTTCGACATGGAGTTGATCGCGCGTGAGGGCCCCGGGTGAAATCTCGACCTGAAAGGAATGCTGGCCGTCGAGCGTTGTGACTTCGACCGGACCAAAGTGCACGGTAGTCCAATGCCGCTGAAGGTCCTGCTTCCAGTGGAGGAGACTTAAGCCGAGCGCCCCATCATTTGCAGCCCGCTCCCGATAGCCCGAAGCTGCAGGCAGATAGTGTCTTTCTGTGTATTCGCGGATGGCGCGCGTTGCAGAGAACTCCGGCGTGAGCCGCGCCATACTCTCGCGGATTCGGCCCAGCCACCTCGATGGCATGCCTGAATCATCCCGCTCATAAAACTCCGGAATGACCTGGGCTTCCAGCAGGGTATACAAAGTGTCTGCTTCCTCGGCGTCCCACCCTGGGTCTTCGCCATGTTCCTGACCGTCTCCGATGGCCCAGCCAACTTCCGGGGAATAGGCCTCTGCCCACCAGCCGTCCAACTCGGAAAGATTTAGGCCGCCATTGACGAGGACCTTCATGCCACTGGTTCCGCACGCCTCCCATGGCCTGCGAGGCGTGTTGATCCAAAGATCGATCCCCTGGACCAGTTCCTGAGCCAAAAGCATGTCGTAGTCGTTGAGGAAGACAACACGTCCCTGAACCTCCGGACGCTTGATGAAGTCCTTCCACTGCTTGATAAGCTCCTGTCCAGGAAGATCCTGAGGATGAGCTTTCCCCGCGAGGATTAACTGAACGGGGCATTGTGGATTGGAGAGCAGCCGCACCAGCCGTTCGGTATTGTGCAAAAGAAGATTAGGGCGCTTATAGGTGGCAAAACGCCGTGCAAATCCCAGGGTCAGCACCTCTTCATCGAAAATGCCGGCGGCATTCGACGGATCTGCACCTTCCGCTGCCAGTTGGCACTGGTACCGCTTCCGCATCCGCGCGATCAGGTTTTTTCGCCCGGCTGTGCGCAATTGCCACAGCGGCTCATTGGAGATTTGGCGGACGTCATCCTCTTTCGGGCGATCCCCACGCCAGCGTTTTGTTCCACAAGCAGAGGTCCAGAGCGCATCGGCTTCTGCAGAATCCCAAGTCGGCACATGAATACCGTTGGTTACCGACCCAATCGGGACTTCCTCTTGCGGCCAGCGGGGAAACAAGGTCTGGAAAATCTGCCTGCTCACTCGCCCGTGAAGCTTGCTGACGCCATTAATCTGCCCGCTGCAGCGGACAGCAAGATAAGCCATGTTGAAGGGTTCCGAGGTGTCTCCTGGATTTTGTCTTCCCATGGCGAGCAGATTGTCCACTGAGATGGCGAGTTCATCGACTGCGTAGTTGCTCAGATACGTGCGAATGAGTGCTGGATCGAAGCGGTCGAAGCCTGCGCTGACGGCGGTATGCGTAGTGAATATATTCCCGGCTCGCGTGATATTCAGGGAAAGATCGAATGGCTTCTTGTGATCCTCCATGTAGGATCGGGCTCGTTCGAGCACGGCAAATGCTGCATGTCCTTCGTTGAGGTGACAGACATCAGGCGTGAGATCCAAGGCTCGAAGTAAGCGCCATCCCCCGATGCCGAGGACGATCTCCTGCTTCAGGCGCATCTCTGCGTCGCCGCCATAGAGACTCGCTGATAATTCCGCGGCGGGCCGCGGTATTGGCAAAGTCGTTGGTGTCGAGAAGATACAGCTTTGCCCTTCCTACAGATACCTCCCAACAGCGGAGCCATATCTTCGAACTGGGAAGTTGAATCTGCAACCGCAGCCATTCACCATTCGGTTGCCGCAAGGGCCGGATTGGCAACTGCCCCGGATCATTGACAGGATAGAGCGCCTGCTGGCGGCCTCCCGAATCGAAGTCCTGACGGAAATATCCCTGGCCATAGAGCAAACCGACCCCGACAACCGGAACACCCAGGTCGCTCGCCGCCTTCAACTGATCGCCGGCTACGTTGCCCAGGCCGCCCGAATAGATGGGCAGCGCTTCGCTCAGCATGAACTCCATGCTGAAGTAGGCGATCGCGGTGAGGGCGGCGTTGGGATGCTTATGCTGGAACCATGCGTCGGCCTGAAAGGAGCTCCGATTCTGCTTGAGCAGACTGTCGAGGTGGTGGCGGAACTCCACATTGCCCAATGCCGCCTTGATTTTTTCGTGAGAAACCGTCCGCAAGATGACCCATGGGTTCTGCGTGGTTGCCCAGAGTTCCTTGTCGAGCCCTTCCCACAAATCGTCCGCAGCATGGTTCCAGGACCAGTGGAGATTGAGCGCCAAATCTTCCAGCGCATCGATTCCGTCGACCTTTAACCAATCAGATGGTGCCTTAGGATCATTCAATATCTCCCCCCTGCGTGCCGGAGTCCAAGAAGCGGAGGCTGATATTTCGAACGTCTTGCTATGGCCTCCCTCCGGCTGGCTTTCAACTGGAAGCTGCTTAACTGTCGGTGAACATGGCCTTCTGGGGATGTCCCTTCGCCATTGGAGCGGGTGCAGTGGCATCGCTGAAGTCCTTTGTCCACTGCCAGTTCCTGATTTCGGGCATATCCTCCAGGTGTTCGCGGATATAGTCGTGGTGGCGATGCAGTTCCTGGTTAAAGAACTTGACTGCATTTTCAGCCTGCAAACGAAGGCGGGGAATGTGTTTCAGGGCATCCAGCGCAAGGTGGAAGCGACTCATTTCGTTCAGCACAACCATATCGAACGGTGTGGTGGTTGTCCCGTAATCCATATAGCCATGTACATGGAAGCGGCCCTCATTGGTGCGCCCATGAACCAGGGTGTGAATGAGCCAGCGATTGTTGTGAAAAGCGAAGACCACCGGCGCGTTCTCAGTGAACAGTGAGTTGAACGACATTTCGTCCATTCCGTGCGCATGCTTGTCCGGAAACATCAGCGTCATGAGGTCGACAACGTTGACCACGCGCACCTTGATGCCCGGGACATGTTTCTGCAGCAGCCACGAGGCCGCACAGATTTCGATGGTGGGCACGTCGCCTGCGCAGGCCAGCACAACATCCGGCTCATCGCCATTATCGTTAGTTGCAAACTTCCATGTGGATGCGCCTTTCGAGCAATGATCAAGAGCCTCGTCCATATTGAGCCACTGGAGTTGAGGTTGTTTACCGCAGGTGACGACGTTCACATAGTTGCGGCTGCGCAGGCAATGGTCGAAGACGCTGAGCAGGCAGTTGGAGTCAGGCGGATAGTACACGCGGATGACTTCACTCCTGCGCGCTAACGCATTGTCCACATACCCGGTCGCCTGGTGGCTGAATCCGTTGTGATCGTTGCGCCATGCATGACTCGTCAGCAGAACATTGAGCGATGCCAGTGGCCTGCGCCAGAGGAACGCACGGCATTGCTCAAGCCATTTGGCATGTTGAGTGGTCATCGAATCCACCACCTGCGCGAATGCCTCGTAGGAGGACCACATGCCATGACGGCCTGTGAGCAGATAGCCCTCGAGCCATCCCTGGCAGAGGTGCTCGCTCAGTACTTCCATCACACGGCCGTCCGGACCAAGTTCATCGTCGATCGAAACAATTTCGGCCATCGAACAGCGCTTTGTGGCCTCGAAGATGGAGTTTAGACGATTGGAATTCGATTCATCCGGGCAAAACATGCGAAAGTTTTTCGGATTCATTTTGAAAATGTCGCGGAAGAAATCTCCAAGCTTGCGCGGTGCCTCGGCCAGAACCTGACCCGGGCCGGGGATCTCGAGCGCGTAATCCGTGAAGTCGGGCAGCGCCAGGGTGATCAGCTCGCGCCCTCCATTCACATGAGGATTACCGCCCATACGTCGATTGCCTACAGGGGCGAGTGCCGCCAACTCTTCAAAGAACTTGCCGTTCTTGTCGAAGAGTTCATCCGGCTTGTAGCTTTTCATCCAGGATTCAAGAATCTTGAGATGTTCGGGATTGTCTTTGACCGATGCAAGCGGAACCTGGTGCGCGCGGAATGTTCCTTCGATCGGTACCCCGTCCACTTCCTTCGGACAAGTCCATCCCTTGGGCGTGCGCAGGATGATCATGGGCCAGACGGGCTGCTTTTTGAATCCGCTCTTACGAGCCTCGTGCTGAATACCCCGAATCTCGGCATAACAGTCTTCGAGCGTTTGAGCCAGCAGCTGATGCACGACCTCCGGCTCGTCTCCCTCCACAAAATAAGGCTTGTAACCCCGTCCCATATAAAGGGCCTTCAAGTCGGCGTCGCTCGTGCGGCCCTGGGCTGTTGGCCCCGAGATTTTGTATCCATTGAGGTGAAGGATCGGCAATACCGCGCCGTCTCGCACCGGGTTGACGAAGTTCACCGACTTCCAGCTTCCTTCGAGTGGACAGGTTTCGGATTCGCCATCGCCGATGACGCAGGCGACAATCAGATCCGGATTATCGAAGGCTGCGCCGAATGCGTGAACCAGCGAGTAGCCAAGTTCTCCGCCCTCGTGCATGGAATTCGGAACGTGCGGTCCGCAGTGGCTGGGCACACCGCCGGGCGTCGAGAACTTCCGGAACATAAGCCGCAGGCCGTCCTCATCGTGTGTGATCTCCGGGTGAACCTCGGTGTACGTGCCTTCCAGATAGGAACAGGCATTCAACGAAGGGCCGCCATGCCCCGGGCCGGAGATGTAAATGATGTCCGCGTCATGCTCTTTGATCAGCCGGTTCAGATGAATGTAAATGAGGTTCTGTCCGGGCGAGGTTCCCCAATGGCCGAGCAATCGCGGCTTGATCTGCGCTGCCTTGAGCGGTTCCCGTAGCAAGGGATTCTCAAACAAGTAGATCTGGCCGATGCATAGATAGTTCGCTGCACGCCAGTAGCGATTCATCTTGTCGAGCATCTCAGGCGAGAGCGGTCCCTTGGGCCTGGGGGCCCTTTCTTCGCTTTTGCCGTCGGCCGCAATTGCGGTCGACAGGCTTACGTCGAAGATGAATCCGGATGAATTGCCATACTGATCGAAATTCTTGCTGAAGGGTTGAGGCGTGTCATCCTTCTCAACTTTGATGGGGAGTTCCTTGGTAGCCATATCGACTGTTCCTTTTTCATTTCTCCGCAACTGGTAACAGCGCGGTGGAGTGTTGGAAGGTGGGCTTTTCCGTGTCTGCTTGCGATGGGTTCCCTGACGTCATTTCGTCATCTGCTTCTTGATCGATTGCAATTCGAGGCGGCGTTTGTCGGTGGTCCTTGGATAAGCCATCTTGAGGTCTCCCAGCGCATCGAGCACGATTTGCGAAACAATCAACCGCGCATTTTCCTTGTCGTTGGCGGGGACGATATACCAAGGCGAATGATGAGTGCTTGTCGCATGAAAGCAATCCTCGTAGGCCTTCATGTACTGCTTCCAGAATTTTCGTTCGTGAATGTCAGAGGAGCTGAACTTCCAGTTTTTGTCCGACTCATCGATGCGTGCGAGAAATCGCTTTCGTTGCTCCGCATAAGACAGGTGGAGGAAGATTTTGACGATTCTCGTGGCGTTGCGATGAAGGTGCTTCTCCAGGTCCGCAATGGAGTCATATCTCTGCTGCCAGATATCCTTTTTGTCGCGCAATCCCTCGGGCAGGCCTTGAACGCGGAGAATCTCCGGATGTACGCGAACGACCAGTACCTCTTCGTAATAGGAGCGGTTGAAGATGCCGATCCGGCCGCGTTCGGGAAGGCGGCATGTGGTGCGCCAGAGAAAATCATGGTCGAGCTCTTCGGCACTGGGCTGCTTGAAGCTGAACACCTCGCAGCCTTCCGGATTGACGCCGGACATGACGTGCCGGATGGCGCCGTCCTTGCCGGCACCGTCCATGCCCTGGAAGATCAGGAGCATCGAGTAGTGGTGGGATGCGTAGTGAAGGCCCTGCAGCGAACTCAGCTTCTCAACGTGTTGATTCAGAAGTTCCTCATATTGCTTCTTCGACTTGGTATACGGAGCGACAATCGTCGGCCATTTGCTGAGATTGACCTTCTTGCCTGGCGGTACACGAAAATCCTTTGAACTGATTTTTACCTTCAATTTCTCGGTCATGGCCGCCTCGTTGCTCGTGTCTGGTTATTTATGGGCATCATGTTCCTCAACTTCCGCATGCGCCTTTTCCCAATCCTGAACGGATTGCACGTCCTTGCGGCCTAGCTGTTCATAGGCTTCATGGACTCGCTTAACGAGTTGTGGTGACACATCAGGCTGTGGCTTGTCTTTGGCTTCGGGCTCAGGCTCAGCCGCAGCTTCGTGCTTAGGTTCGTCCGGTTTGGCTTCCGGCTTCGGCTGGCCATTGGTTTCATCTTTCCGAAGTTCCTGCTCTGCTTTCTGCCAGTCCTGAACTGCTGTTCCACCGTTGGGTGCTCGATGTTCGTAGAGTTCGTAAGCTCGCCCGGCGATCTGCGAAGTCAGATTGGACGGTGCTTTGGTCTGGGTCGCAGGTTCAGTCTTGGGTGCTCCTTCTTTTGCGCCAGTCTTGGGCGCCTCAGCTTTGGCTTCAGTCTTGGGCTCTGCTGGCTTGGCCTCAGGCTTGAGTGCTTCCGCCTTGCCTTCAGGCGCCGGAGGAGCCATTTCTTTCGCCTTCGGCTGATCGGCTTTGGTATCTACCTTCGGCTTGTCTTTGGCTGCGGGCTTTGACTCGTCAATTTTGCCCTCCGGCTTAGCAACAGTTTTGCCCTCAGCCTTAGCATCGGCCTTGACCGGATCAAATATCTTATAGGCGAGCAGCTTGATGCGATCATTGATCAGTGCCCAGGCAATTGCGTAAGCCCAGACGAACCCTGCCCACTTCCAGCCCAGAGGCGCCATGAAGAGCCCGTAAACCGCAATCAGTGTTGCAATGGTCTGTGTGCCAAGCACCGCTATCCAAAGAATCTTCGCGGGCGGATGGACCAGAATGGACCGCGTGTACGCGTGAGAAAGATGGTCAGATGCCCCGCTACCGAAAGCTTCAGGTACATCAGTGTTTGGGCTTGCATACGGTCCATGTGAAAGACACGTTCTGCAAGGTAGAAAAGGCCGAACGCAGCCACAACGCCAATGACACCAAGCACAGTGGAGATGCTAAGCACCAGCCGCATGTTCCATGCTTCGGGTTTATTCCTGTAGTGAACGTTATCGTACGCGATCGAAAGAATGGCTCCGTCGTTGAGCAACGCGATCATGACGATCATCACCGCGGTGACTGGATAGAAGTTGAACACCAGGATTGCCAGCGTCATGAAGAACAGCACCCGCAGCGTCTCGGCAATGCGGTAAATGGCATAGCTGTTCATGCGCTGGAAGATGCGGCGGCTCTCCTTGATTGCGTCGATGATTACCGACAGACCAGACGCAAGGAGCACAATAGACGCTGCCGCTCGGGCTGCATCTGTCGCTCCGGACACTGCGATGCCGCAGTCGGCTTTCTTCAATGCCGGCGCATCATTGACCCCGTCGCCTGTCATGCCGACGATATGGCCGTGTTTCTGCAGTACTTCAATGATGTGAAACTTGTGTTCGGGGAACACCTGCGCAAAGCCATCCGCGCCTTCAATGGCTTTGGCTTGCTCTGGGGTTGCATCCTTCTTGAGGTCGCCGAGCGAGCTGGCATCCAGGATGTTCGAGCCCAGTCCCAATTGTTTCGACGTTTCACGCGCGATGGCGATCTGGTCGCCCGTAACCATCTTGATCTTTACGCCCATCTCAACGGCGCTTGCGATGGTTGCTTTGGCCTGCTCGCGTGGCGGATCGAACAGCGGCAACATGCCGACGAATTTCCACTTGCCTTGCTCATCGGCCCTGGCAACGCCGAGGGAACGGTAGCCGCGTCCCGCGAATTCAAGGATGGTTTTCTCCACAGCCTCCTTGACGTCGCCGGCATTGGTCGCCATCTTGAGAATTACCTGAGGGGCGCCTTTGGCCACAAAAAATTGTTTCCCGTCCGCTCCTTTGACGGTGGCTTCCGTGCGCTTGTGGACCGGATCGAACGGCATGAAATGGATTACCTGGCAACTCTTCAGTTCCTTGTCATCCTTCACGCCTCCGATAACGGCAAGGTCGATTGTGTCTTTATCTTCTGCACGGGATGCAAGCGCCGCCCAGAGAATCACCTTGTCGGGAGCAATACCGTCCACCGTGAATGGATCGCCCAGTGTCAGTTTGTTCTGTGTGAGTGTGCCGGTCTTGTCAGAGCAGAGCACGTCTACCCCGGCCAACTCCTCAATAGCCGACAAGCGCGTTACAATCGCTTCCTTTTTCGACAGCAACCGTGCGCCCACTGCCATGGTCACCGACAGCACTGTAGGCATGGCGACGGGAATCGCCGCTACGAGAAGCACCAGGCAGAATTCGAGCGTGGTCAGGACCTTGTCGCCACGGAAGAGGGCGAAGACAAGAATCAACGCGACCAGCGCAACTGCCAGAATGATCAGGTAGTCGCCGATCTTCATCACTGCCTTCTGGAAGTGGCTGACTGTGTGTGCAGACTGCACCATTTGCGCTGTCTTGCCGAAGTAGGTATTTGTGCCGGTGGCATAGACCACAGCATCAATTTCGCCCTGACGGATGATGGATCCGGAATAGACTGCGCCGCCAGGCTTGGCGGTTACGGGCAATGACTCGCCGGTTAATGCTGACTGATCCACCTGGATCGAATCACCATCGAGTAAGCGCGCATCTGCCGGAACAATATCGCCCAGCCTGAGACGAACCACGTCGCCAGGCACCAGTTCACTCGCCTTGGGATTCTCCCACTTGCCATCACGCTTGACCTTCGCCAAGATCGCTAACCTGGCCTTCAGAGCAGCGATGGCGTTACCGGCCTGGTGTTCTTCCCAGAATCCGACCAGAGCGTTCGACAAGAGCAGCACAAGGATGACGAAGAAATCAAGCCAGTGTCGGACAACTCCGGAAAGGATCACGGCGGCTTCGATCATCCACGGGATGGGTCCCCAGAAGTAAGAGAGGAACTTGAGATATTCGTTGGTCTTCTTTTCCTCGATCTGGTTCGGGCCATATTGCGCCTGGCGCTTCGTAGCCTCGGCCTGCGTGAGTCCATCGACCGATGCGCCAAGCTTCTTCATGAGCTCGGGCATGGGGAGGGACTTCAGTGCATCCTTGTCATCCTTCGGAGCAGGCTTGGAGTCAGGCAGCGTTGGCTTCAGCTCGGGCTTTTCTGGATTTGGCTTCACGATGGATATTCTCCTGTTGCTGCTCCTGTTTCTTGGCATCAGTGCAGGGAAGGCTTGAAAGATCGTTGGACCGGCATTCTAAAAAAGTTCATTGGAGCTTGTTGAATTCTCAAAAATAGGCGGCGATATGTCTCGGAAACCCACCTAACCGACCCCGGACGCGCACGCGTTTTGTACGAATCGAACGGCATTCCGACGCTTCCAAGCTAGCGGCCGTAGCACTTAGGGCATCCCCCAGCTTCAGTTTCCAGATCACTACTTGCCCGGGGGGCTAAAACAGGATGATTGAAATTAACAGCGCGGCCGCGACCACGACCACAAAGGGAGAGCCTCGAGGAAAGTATCTTCCTGCGGAGATGCGCAATCTGTACAAAAATGCTCAAGAATGGCCAACCACGATTCATTGAAAGCAGCGACGGCGGCAAAATTGAGGCTACGCAAGGACGTGGAGAGCTTTCCCTCAATACAGACGCGTCAGTATCTAAGCTGGCGATTCGGGCTGATCTTAGGCATCAGCCAAGAATGGGCAGAGCGGGGTAGATCGGCGCTTCCGGAGCTTGTGTGATCGTATCCGGTGACTGCGTGCGGGCCACAGGAGATAAGCCTCAGCCTCTGAGACGCCGAAGCCGGAAATGCAGCGCGAGTGTGCTGCATCCGCCAGAGGTTGGACCTCCTACGGGTCTGTCACTTTGAAATAATCGTGTGATTCTTGTCGTACCGCTGCTCCGTTTTTGCGGCTTTCTCCGCAGCTTTTTCAGCCACGCGGTCAATCTTCTTCTCTGCTGCTGCGTCCGAGACCGTCTCATCTGCCAGCTTCTTTGCTTCTGGATTCTCAAATTGTTCAGGCATGATTGATTGCTCCTGTCATTACCATGAACCCTATTCTTATGAAGTTCTGGTCAGTTTTGCTCACGGATCGAGTCGGTGAGAATGTAGATAGCCGTTCCAGGAAATCGACGTCTGCAAACTTTCGATATATGGGCGAATCAAGAATGCCTGGGGTCGTTTCGGTTTTCGTGCAGAGCTGCTGATCTAGTACCGCAAAGCCCAAGTCGGTAACACTTGCGCTGATGACCGTGGAAAGGAATGGTCTTGCCAAGTCCTTCTTACGTAGGTCAGCGCTCCGCCGTTTCTCTACCACCATTCGATGGGCCGTCCGGACGACTTCGTCACAATGGTATCCGGCTTCGCCGAGTGAAGAAGCAAAAGGGGACACTGCACGAGCTTAACAACCTTTTCGGCAATCGATCCAAACACGAGCGGGTGCCAGCCTGATATGCCGTGCGTGGAGATCACGACCATGTCGATGTGTTCGCGCTCCACTACTTCCATGATGTTGCCAACTACGTTATTTCCAACTTCGACACTAAAACTTGCCTTGACTTCCCTGGCCAGAAGGACGGCATGACATTTCGCCAGGTGCCGCTCCGCAAAAGCTCTGGCCTCTTGGATGTAGTTCGTTTCGGGAATCGAGTCGGGAAGAGTCGTGGTAGGGAAAAAGGGAATGACGTTCACAAGATGCAGTTCGGCGTCAAAGTGCTCCGCGAGGTCGGCTGCCATCTCGAGGGCCGCCTGAGATGATGGGCTGAAGTCGATTGGCAGAAGAATCTTTGTCGGGATGGACTCCAGTGCGTGACGTTCAGACATGACGGTCTCCTCGCCGGATCATTGTCGTGGCCAAAGCCCTATTGTTACCTCCCGGGACGAACAAAACTGTGCACTCTTGCTCAGTCCCTGTCAATGCCCCAGATGGTTTCTCAGGCTGGTATGGCAAATCGCGGCACCGGGATAACGGACCTCCCATGTGAGCAATTGTGACCTGCATTTTTGAGCCGGCCTGATTAATACTGGCGATGCAATGTCAGGCCAGAAGCAGCCAGCTCGTACATTGGTCGAGTGGATTGCGAGTGAACTGCGCAGTGTTGAATTTACCCCACAAACGGAAGTCCTGATTGGAGACGTAACAAAGACCATTCTCGACTGGGCAGCCGAATGGCGTGCCGATCTAATATCGGTCGGTTCGCACAGGCAAAGGAGGATCCGCGACTTTCTCCTGGGGAGTGTGGCGGAGTTGGTGGCCCTTCGAGCAGGATGCTCCGTGGCTGTCATTCTCCCACCGGTCAGCATCTAAGGTTTGAGAACCGTGGCAGTAACAAGACATTCAAGAGAGTCTAAGGCACATTCATTCAACCGGAGCGATTATGAGCACCACACAAAAGTGCGAAAAGTCTGGGTGCAAATGCGAGACCGCGAGCGGCAAGAAGCATTGCAGCACAGCATGTGCAGTGGCAAAGGAAGCACCAAAGACACCGTGCGAATGCAAGCACCCGAAGTGCAGTGATATTGGCCTCAAGATGTAGCAGGGCGTGACACTTGACGCAACAGGAGTCTCGAATCCCTGCGCGATTTCCAACCGATCTGAACGAGGTGAAAGGCAAGGTTATCGGTGCCGGCATGAATGGGCGCGTTGATTTTACTCATTTAGCTGGTCAAATCCTGGCGCGATTGGGAGCCATCGTCAGACGCGGATGCTGAGATAGACCTTCCCCATGCCGCGAAGATGAGAGCCGGATGTGTCTGGTATCGGTAGGGAACTGGTACTTAAGCTGCACGAGACGGAGGATGTTCCATGATCGAGATTCTGAAAGACTTTCCGGATAATGTTATTGCGCTTTCCTGCGAAGGTCAGGTCACAAAAGAGGATTACGACGGGATTCTTGTTCCGGCGATTCTCGAAGCGCTCAAGCGGCACGACAAGATCCGGCTTTGTTATAAGACATCTGCAAGTTTCACCGGCTACGACGCAGGCGCTATCTGGGAGGACATGAAGATTGGATTGGAACATCCCACGCGCTGGGAGCGTGTCGCGGTGATTACTGATGTCGAATGGATCGCGCAAATGATGAGGCTATTCAGCTTCCTTATGCCGTGCCCGGTGAAGTTGTTTCCGCTTTCGGAGGCCGCGCAGGCGAATGCCTGGATCATCGCTGCCGGTTGAATATGGAAGGTCGCAAGCCAGGATGAGCCGCCTCCTATCCGCGCATCTCCAGCGCGTCGCGTGACAGTGAGTCTTACGCTCCGTCTTGTGGCGATATTGTCTCCTCGCCGGCCCAGGGTAAATGAGCGCAGTATATTCACGAACCGGAGTTTCAATCGTCTCGGAACTTATTCAAAGAGAGGGAAAACACATGGAATTGGGCATGATCGGATTAGGCAGGATGGGATCCAACATGGTGCAGCGCCTTCTGAGGGCTGGCCACCAGTGCGTTGCATACGACGTCCATCCGGAAGCCGCGCAAGCGCTCGTCAAAGACGGCGCAGTCGGCGCAACGTCGATTGAAGACTTCGTCAAGAAGTTGAAAGCGCCTCGTGCTATCTGGATGATGGTGCCGGCCGCAGTGGTCGATGAGACGCTGAAGACTCTCATCCCGTTCCTCGAAAAAGATGATGTGGTCATCGATGGCGGCAACTCCTACTACCACGATGACATCCGCCGCGCTGCCGAACTGAAGTTGAAGGGCATCCATTATGTGGATGCGGGGACCAGCGGCGGGGTGTGGGGATCGGAGCGGGGCTACTGCCTGATGATCGGCGGCGATGATGACGTGGTCCGGCGCATCGACCCTATCTTTTCAGCACTGGCCCCCGGCATCGATTCGGCGCCGAGGACGCCTGGCCGCGAGAAGTTGGGCGGCACGGCCGAGCACGGCTATCTGCACTGCGGCCCGAGCGGCGCCGGTCATTTTGTCAAGATGGTTCACAACGGAATCGAATACGGCATGATGGCCTCTTATGCGGAAGGGTTAAACATTCTGCGCCATGCCAACGCGGGCAAGCAAAAGCAGACAGTGGATGCCGAGACCACGCCGCTCCGCAACCCCGAGTACTACCCCTACGACCTGAACATTGCCGATATCGCCGAGGTCTGGCGCCGCGGGAGTGTCATTGCTTCATGGCTACTGGACCTGGCTGCCATCTCACTGCTCGATAGCCCGGACCTGGCGAAGTTCGCTGGGCGTGTATCGGACTCAGGGGAAGGGCGCTGGACGATCAAAGCGGCCATCGACGAATCGGTTCCAGCCCCTGTCCTCAGTGCCGCGCTCTACGAGCGCTTCAGCTCGCGTGGTGAAGATGACTTTGCCGACAAGCTGTTGTCAGCTCTGCGCTTTCAGTTCGGCGGTCATAAGGAGAAAGCCGCTGACAACAAGGCAAGCGCCTGATGGCAAAGCCCCATTCGGATGCGTTGGTGATCTTCGGTGTGACAGGAGATCTGGCCCACAAGATGATCTTCCCGGCACTCTACGCAATGGTGAAAAAAGGCGCTCTCAAAGTTCCAGTCATCGGTGTCGCCTTTCCAAAGTGGAGTATGGCGCGTTTGCACAAGCGCGTGACGGACAGCATCGAGCGATCAGGGGGAATCGATAATAAACGCGCATTGCAACAACTTCTCTCCCTGCTCAAGTATGTAAGCGGAGACTATAAAGACCCCGGCACGTTCACAGCGGTCAAAGAGGTGCTGGGTAAGGCGCAGAGGCCCGCGCACTATCTGGCAATTCCGCCCTCGCTCTTTGAGAGCGTGATCGAAGGTCTTGGCGCCGCGAACCTGGCTGAACACGCACGCGTTATTGTTGAAAAGCCTTTCGGCCGCGACCTGGCCTCGGCGAGAGAGCTCAACCAGGTGGCGCATGCGGTGTTCCCGGAAGACTCGATCTTCCGGATCGATCACTTCCTCGGGAAGGAAGCGATCATGAATATCCTCTATTTCCGCTTTGCCAATTCGTTCCTTGAGCCGATCTGGAACCGTAACTATGTGGCCAGCATCCAGATCACACTCTCGGAGAGTTTCGGCATAGGGAAGCGCGGCGGGTTTTACGAGACCGCAGGCTGCTTACGCGACGTAATCCAGAATCATCTATTCCAGGTTGTCGCACTCCTCGCCATGGAACCACCCGCTGGACGGGACTTTGGTGCAGTGCATAGCGAAAAGGCCAAGATCTTTCAAGCCATGCGACCGCTCACGCCAGTCGACGTAGTCCGCGGGCAGTACGCCGGTTACCGGGATGAGAAGGACGTAGCGAAGCGATCTGACGTCGAGACCTTTTGTGCTCTGCGGCTATTCATCGATTCGTGGCGTTGGGAAGGAGTGCCGTGGTATCTGCGCTCCGGCAAATACCTGCCGACCACCGCGACCGAGATTCTCGTGGAACTGAAACGGCCTCCGCAGAAGCTTTTTGACGACGCTGTGCAGGTGAATAGCCGGTCGAACTACCTTCGCTTTCGACTCTCTCCTAACTCTGCCATTGCTCTCGCCGCCCGCGTGAAGCTTGCGGGTCAGGATTTCATCGGAGAGGAGCGAGAGCTTTACCTTTCAGATGAACAGCCGGGAGAAGAAACGCCCTACGAGAGGCTACTTGGCGACGCCATGGCCGGCGACGGCGCGCTCTTCACGCGTGAAGACGCGGTTGAGGCTGCGTGGGTGGTTGTCGATCCGGTCCTCAAGACCCATCACCGCGTTCACCTTTACAAACGCCGCAGCTGGGGGCCGAAGGAGGCTGACACGATCATCGCTGCAGACGGCGGTTGGCATAACCCCAACAGCGCCAGACTCATCGGAATGAAGAGCCGGGCGCCGTCCTGTTAGTCCAACCCGCTCCTAGCCGGACACACCAACGCAGCACCGTTCTATCCAGGAGAAATCGAATGAAAACGACCCAGAAACTTCATGAGATCGGCCAGAGCCTCTGGCTCGATAACATCACTCGCGGTTGCTGGCCGGCGGCACCCTTCAACGCTATATCCAGGAGCTATCGATCACCGGTCTTACCTCGAATCCAACGATCTTCGATCACGCCATCAAGAACAGTCACGACTACGACGGCGCCATCAGCCAGAAACTGAAAGAAGGCAAATCGGGCGAGACGCTCTTCTTTGAATTGGCGATCGAGGACCTGCAGAAGGCCGCCGATCTCTTCCGGCCAATCCACGACCGGACCAATGGTGTGGACGGCTGGGTATCCTTGGAAGTCTCACCCTTGCTGGCTCGCAATACGGCAGATACCCTTGTCGCAGCCAAGGCTCTCTACAACCGCGCAGCACGGCCCAATCTCTTCATCAAGATTCCTGGTACCAGCGAAGGTCTCCCTGCCATCGAAGAGGCGATCTTTGCAGGCGTACCGGTCAACGTCACCCTTCTGTTCTCGGGCGAGCAATATGTCGCCGCAGCCGAAGCTTACATGCGCGGTATTGAAAGGCGAATTGCTGCCGGGCTGAATCCCGATGTTGGTTCCGTGGCTTCACTCTTCGTCAGCCGTTGGGACGTAGCGGTAGCAGAGAAAGTACCGGAGGCCCTGCGCAACCAGCTTGGAATCGCCATCGCCAGAAAGGCTTATGAGAGGTACCGCACGTTGCTTGATTCCCCGCGGTGGCAGCGCATCCAGAACGATGGAGGGCGCCCTCAGCGCCTTCTTTGGGCGAGCACAGGAACCAAGGACCCCCATGCCTCCAACATCCTGTATGTTCAGGCCCTCGCCTTGCCGTCCACGATTAACACGATGCCTGAAGCCACGCTGAATGCGCTTGCCGCTCAACAAGAATTCGGCGAAGCTCTACGCGAGAATAATGACCAAATCTTCGCTGAATTTGCAATCGCTGGTATTGATACGGATGCCGTCGCTGCGCAGTTGCTCGGTGAAGGAGTCGCTTCGTTCGCCAAGTCATGGAACGATCTTCTGGATTGCATTGCGTCAAAAAGCAAGATGTTTAAGGCCGCCTGAGTGTGTCCGGAGGCCATGCTCTGCTCCGTGTCCGCAATTGCTCAGCAAAGCGGCTTCAAAACTGAAATGCTTAATGAGTAAGCAGTTCACAGCTGGTCTGCGGGTTGTGATGCAAACCTGCACACGGCTCCCGTTGGCCAGCCAAGTAAGACCTTTGTGGTCGCATTAGCACTTCGGGAGCAACGGCCCAAGCTGTGTCAGATCAAGCATGGAAAAGGAAAAGGAGAAGTCATGTTAGTCAAAGCAAAGGCACTGAAGGGTTATTCGCTCAAGGGCCTCGATGGGGACATCGGCTCGGCCCGTGAGTTCTTCTTCGACGACCGGTTTTGGGCGGTTCGGTACCTTGTCGCAAATACAGCAAGCTGGCTAAGCGACAGGAAGGTGCTGATCTCGCCGTACTCTCTGAGCGGTGTCAATAGCACCGATGAGAAGGTCTCTGTTCAATTGACTAAAAAGCAGATCGAAGATAGTCCTTCCATCAACACGGACGAGCCGGTCTCCCATCAATTTGAGGGCACATACAATGGATATTATGGCTATCCTAACTATTGGGGAGGCCCCTTCATGTGGGGAGGATATCCGTATGTTATGCAGGATCGCACCAGGTGGAGTTCGTCCACCTCGGAAGCGAAGAATTGGGATCGCCACCTTCGCAGCACCCATGAAGTGATTGGCTACCATCTCCTCGCAATGGACGGCGAGATTGGCCATGTCGATGATTTCATCATCGACGATGAGACCTGGGCGATTCGTTACCTCGTTGTGGCGACAAAGAACTGGTGGCCTGGAAAAAAGTTCTCATTTCACCAAAGTGGATCGAGAGCGTGAGTTGGGACGCCAGGGAAGTTGTGATCGGACTGACTCGGGAGATCATAGAGACCGCGCCAGAATATACCGACGAGTCTCTGCTCACTCGGGATTACGAAACAGGCCTGCATGGGCACTACAATCGAGCGGGATATTGGGTTGACGAACTCTCGGCGGTTTGAACGCAGCTCAACGAGTTATTCGGGCTGCTCTCTTTCAGTTTTCTACGCAAAAGCAAGACCAGGCTTCGGAGTTCGCGAGGGCGGAACTCTGCGGCAGATCGTTGCTTTGCCCCTGACCTACCCAGATCGGACTGAAGATTGGGTCTGGAACACGTGTTTCTTCGGAGAGGCCGATGCCGGCCAGCGACCCACAAGATCCGGGTGAAGCGGGCATCGACGTTGTGCGGAAAAAGGCAAGCAAAGCATCCCCGGTTTCCCCAGAAGTGAGACGTTCGGCGCTCGCAGCAACGATGGCCGGCCTCTTGCCTGCAATAGAGGACAGCAAACAGAGCATATTCCAAGGAGACAAGCAGGACAGCAGAAAAGAGGCCCGGGATTTCAGCGGTTTCCAAATTTGCAGACCTAAGTTGGCAGGAGTTGCTTCATACTATCTGGCGCGAAGCGGCCAAGAGCAATATCGCGAGCCGCGCTGCCGAGTTGGCATTCTGGTTCCTGCTCGGCTTTTTCCCTATGCTCCTGTCCGTCGTCAGCATGGTTTCGACACTGAGTTCGGCTTCGGATTCGCAAACCGTCCTGATGAAGTACGTGGGGGAAGTTCTGCCATATGCCGCTTCAACCCTCGTGCAACAGGTGCTGGCTCAGACAGCCGTCAGCGGCAGAACTTGGCTTGCTCTGCTCTTTGCGCTATGGTCCTCTTCATCTGCGACCTCGGGACTCATCGACACTCTCAACGAGATATATGGCGTGAAGGAAAGCCGACCCTGGTGGGAGTGCCGTCTGATTGCCGTCGGCCTCGCGCTGGCCATGGGCGTACTGCTTACCGCCGCATTGCTGATTGTCGTGTATGGTCCAGCAATCCTGCTCCATGTGCTAAACGTTCCTTCAACTCTTTTCGTCTGGAAGATTGGACAGTGGCCGGCCGCAGCATTTTTGCTCATTCTGGCTCTTCTCGGTCTCTACCGGTTCGCCCCGAACATTCGGCAGCAGAGATTTAAATGGCTGCTTCCCGGGAGCGTCTTCGCGGCAATCGTGTGGATGGTCGCCTCGATTCTGTTCAAAATCTACGTTCGCCACTTCAGTCATTTTGGACTGCTTTACGGTTCGCTCGGCACCCTCATTATCCTGATGTTCTGGTTCTACCTGAGCGGTATTGTGATTCTAGCCGGCGGTGAGATCAATGCCATTCTGGAAGACGCTGCCGCCCAGCGAAAAATTGTCGGAGCGAAAAGACGCGGACAACGCTCGTTGGCGAAGTTGCTGGAGTGACTCAGATCCTCTCCAACGGCGCGGGCCTGGCCTTAAAGATCGCAGAAGTGGCGCAGTTGGGTTGAGGATTTCTTAGCGCGTGGCATCGTCACGAACCACGCACGGAGCTACGCCCCGTCGACCCAGGTCTCGATCAGGCTGGTGGTTGCGGATTCGGCGGCACGGGGCTTTCGATGGCGGGTGCGTGGCTGGTCAAATTGAGATCCACCTCCTCAATCAATTTTGACGCGGTATTTGCCGACACCCAGCCATCGTTCATCGCTTGTTCGATCGCACCCTTCTCTGCGTTGCTGAGCCGTGCCCGCGCCACCCGGAATTCATCGGAAAGGCGGTCCTGGTTATCGCCAAGAATGGAATCGATCGCTGTGTTCGCACTATCCATTCTCGCGTCGAGTTCGTTGCGCAGCCGTTCGTGGACCGGGCGGGAGATCAATTGTCTGTTTGCGATATCCTCCAGTTCGGCAATGGCGGAGGCAATCGCAACCTGGCGCACGCGGGACCGGGAATAGTCGTCGTCACTGCTCACTCCAATCCCGAGCAAGCGAATGAGCGGCTTCAAAGTGATCCCCTGGACGACAATTGTGAATGCGACTACTCCAAAAGTCAGGTTCAACAGCTGATCTCGATAAGGAAAGTTATTCCCGACACTCAGGACCAGCGCCAGGGAAAGAGCTCCACGCATGCCTCCCCACACCAGCACATGCTGCCATCGTAAAGGAATTTTAGTCGAGAAGAGATTGCTGAAGGGAACGAGCCCGTATACGGTAAGCAGCCGCGCCACGAGAACTGCTGCAATCGACAGAACCGCCGCCCGCCATATGTGCAACAGACCTCCCAGACGCACCTGAAGTCCGATGAGCAGAAACAAAACGGAGTTGATGAGAAAAGATGCGTATTCCCAGAACGACCACAGCGCAATGCGCGTGCGCCAGCTCATCCCTGTACGCATTCCGAAATTGCCAATCATCAGGCCCGCCGCCACGGTGGCAATAACGCCTGACAAGTGCAGTGACTGCGCAAGAAGGTAAGAACCGTACGCCAATATAGTTGTGAGCGTGATCTCAACCTCTGGATCGTCGATTCTCTGTGTAAGCCTGCTGAACACATAGCCCAGCCCGACTCCCAAGGCCGCGCCACCGGCAACTTCGACCGCAAAATCACGAAGGCCGGCCAATACATCCAGGCGCGAACTGGCGACAGCGCCAACGAGGATCCCGTATAGTACGACCGATGTCCCGTCGTTAAACAGGCTCTCCCCCTCCACAGTGATCGTGAGCCGTTTGTCAATGGACATGTCCTTGAAAATGGAGAGCACCGAGATAGGATCTGTAGCAGCCACAATCGCTCCAAAAACAAGTGCCACGAGAACCGGGATTCCCAACACCCAATGGAGAACGAAGCCAGAGATCATGGTTGCCGCGAACACTCCTACGGTCGCAAGCAAACAAATTGGAACAAGGCTTTCTCGCAACTGGCGAAACTGAATCTTCAGGCTACCCTCAAACAAAAGGGCAGGCAGGAAGATGACGAGACTGACGTTGGGTGTTAACCAATCAGGCGAATGAGCGAAGAGGCCCTGCAGTATTGGCAGATGAAATGATCCGAGAGCCAGTCCTCCCAGAACCAGGGCAACGGTGTAAGGAATTCGCAGGCGCGCAGCGGCTAGAGCAATTATGGAGGCGGCAATCAACATCCAAATCAGGAATTCAATCTGCGAACCAACTGTCATCCATCCGCTCCAACCAAGCTGCTCTCCCCGCCAGAACTAAGCGTGGGAGGAGCCCAATTATAGGGATAACCACTGAGCGATTTCAAACGGGTACCTGAGCAGATCATAGGGTTTAGCACAACAAGCGCTCCATAAGGAAATACGCGATCGAAGCCAGTGCAGAATTGCTCCACTGTTCTGGCATCCTGTGTGGGCGCTGTAACATCCTTGGTTTGAAGGGGCACATTGTCGAGACGCCAACAAGGACGGATAAGATTCGGATCATGGAAGGATGGTCGGACGTTTGATAGATGAGCAATTGTGACCAGCGCCCGACAATTGTCCTGTTTCACACTTTAGACACGCCGCACGAGCAGTTGCTACATCTGACCCGCTGATCGAGATCGATGGAGCAGATGATCGCGTGATCCTGCGGTGTTTGGAGAAAATGTGAAACTTGCACTCGCAATGGTAGCGTTGTTTGCAATCTGGCCGTTCAATTCCGCTAAGGAATACCACATGACATCCGATGTCAGTGTCCCGGCGGCGACCGGGACTGTGAAAGTTCAGAAAGATAAAGACAATGGAAACATCAAGCTTGAAATAAAAGTGGATCATCTCGCCAGACCTTCGAGTCTGACCCCTTCTGCCAGCGACTATTTGGTTTGGATCCGCCCAAACGGCGGAGAGGCATTGAAGCAGGGCGCGATCGGCGTCGACAAGAATCTAAGCGGCGAATTAACAGTGGAGACGGTGTCAAAGGATTTCGATGTGTTCATCACTGCCGAACAAAGCGACGGCGCGACCTTCCCATCGAACGTTGAGGTCTTACGCACACACGTCAGTACGAACTGAACAGCCTATCGAACCACCAGCGCGCTGAGGGAATGTCAGGCTCGATCTGAAGCAGGGTTATCGTGATTTGAACACTCCGACAACATGACGCGGCAACTCCCAGGGGCTACGATGTCTCGCGAAGCCGTGTACGATGGCAGCGTTGCAGATATGAATCAAAGGAGCCGAGTCGTATGAATCGGAAATTGTGTTTGATCGTTGGTGCAGTACTGATTGTAGCCGCGTTTCTGCTTGGGTTTGTCCCGCAGTACCTGAAGGGGCGAGATCTCGAGAGCCAACTCAGTGCGGTGCGACAGCAACAGGAGTCGGAGCGCGAGAAATCACAAGTGGACGAGCTTGGTCTGCTCAGTGGGCACGTTTACCTGGAAACCAACCTCAAAAACTATGGTTTGGCGAGCCAATACTCATCAAAATTCTTTGACCAGGCTCGGGCGATGATGAGCCAAGCGCCGAGTTCGAGTCGGCAGGCCTTCCTTCAAGAGGTGCTGGCGCAGCGGGACTCGGTTACGGGAGGATTGGCGAAAGGGGACCCCAGCAGTGTTCTCGCAGTGCAGGATCTGTTTCGGCGTGCGTTGGAGAATGCACAGAATGGATTGAGGTAGTGTCGCTGCCGATGGTTCGCAGGAACCCCGAACCAACCTGCCGGACGGGGCCTATGCTTTCCGTTGTCATTTTCAATTGAGAAGCCACGATCTCTCTCTGAGGCTTACATGCAGACTGCGGACCGTGCCGGTCGTAAGCGATGGATTTCCACAGTGAAAGTGTTCGGCGGTAACACGGGTAGATCGATCCTTGCTCGCCGGTCTCGGCGAATTCTACCTATCGGGACGATTCCGAGACCGAAAGCGCGTGCCGCTGTCATGGGGTTGACGTCACGATTCCCGCATCGCTGACCGCGGCCAGGATACCTTCAAGGCTGCGTTTGAATACCTGCTCGGTGCCGGCATTCCCAACGCCTAAGCCAGTCCGATAGCGGGCCCCAACTACCGCAACGAACACCGGGGCCTGCGGATGGAGTCGTGCTCAGTTATGTTGCT
>CAWKNV010000003.1:0-303553 GCA_963851155.1 uncultured Acidobacteriaceae bacterium | reverse complement strand
ATCCGCAATCGTGTACGCTACACAAACATTCTCGATACCCAGATAATCCCAAAGTGGCGTGCGTGCAGCCTTTCCGAGATCATAGCTCGATCCGATGGCTTCGCTTTTATGTGCATCCCATGCAGGACCACAAATTTCAGGCAATGGCGCGCTTCGAGCAATCGCAATAACAGTTGCGCCTGGAACAGCTCAGAGCTTCAGAGCTGACCGGCCGATCTGATTTCTTCCGGCGAGTCATAAAATGCGAATGGATTGAGGAATTGCCGACCGTAAAGCTGGGCGCGGTCTGTCGCTGACAACTTCGCCTCATCGCAGATGCCATCCCACCTTGCTCGGATGGTATTCACCTGCTGCAAGATGATGGCGCGCGCGTCCTGATCTGAGAGAAGAAACTGCGGAGCCGCATCGAGACACAGGAGCTAGCTGGCTTCGGTTGTTGTTGCCAATAATCCGCATACCCTGTCCGGCTTCTTCACCAAGGCGAGACTGCGGACACACATCATAAGCAGGCGTCAGACGCAGATTCTTTCCATCCCAGAAAGCGGCATGGTTGCGTGCGTGATCATCGGTGTTCCCGCACAAGATGTTAAAGGTAAGTCTTCCAAATAACTCGCGAAGTTCTTCCTTAGGGTTTTGAAAACGGCGTCGAATGATCTCGGCCAGCAATTCGTAGCTGGCGTGCCTGGCCATCATCTCGTCGAGTTCGAACATCGTGAGGGCCGAGACGAACGCCTTTCTGCTCCATCCGCCTTTCATACGCTCGCGGTCGAAACGTTCGACCAGCAACACATCTTTGCCGAGCGCTTTTTCCATTCGCACCGGCGAAACATTGAGCCCCGCCAGACTTGCGAGCCGCATCGCGACATACTCCGCCTTCACGACGTTGTAGATGTCGGTGCTCATGGAAAACTTGGCGATGAACTTCTTGTCGTCGGATGTGAGCAGTGCCTTGGGCCTTGCCCCTCCCAGAGATGTACCGTGCTGAAGAGCCTTGTCCAACTCTGGAGAGAGAGGAACTCCTTTCTCTACCTGCTCCGCCGCGCGCAGCAAGTCGTCCAGTGAGGCCTGGTCCATTCCTCGCGGCACATATTTGGAGGCCGAGGTTTGAAAGTCCAAAGCGCCAGCCCTGTCCGAACCGGATTCGAGCAGGTAGGTCAGCTCTCCCAGATCATGGCTACCGGCCTCTTCACCCTTGACGCTGAGCTTGCGATTGATCAGAACGCGCCGACCCCAGGCATCAGGGGATGCATCGCGAATAGATCCCGGCATCGAGAGGTCGTCTGCGAGCGGAATTTCACCTGGCTGAAGAGGAAGTTCCGGCTCGTAGATAGAAATTGCGTTTTCGCGCACCAGATAACTCCGGCCATAATTGAACAGCAGCCGAGTTCCCACACGTTGCAGGATGCCGGCGACGACGGGTTTTGTCTCACCGGGGAGCCAGATCCATACGTATGCCTCTTTGTAGTCGTCCTTAGAAGTCATCGTGGATGACCCTCCTCGGTTTGCGGGCTCTCTGGGGCAGGAGGCTGAGTTTTTCCGATAATGCAGAACGTTGAGTCTCGATCCGATCTGGCTCGCCCCCCAAAAGGGGAACCCCGCAATAACGGCGACCTCGAAGACGGATCCGATCGAGCAGTTCGGATCCGCGCTTTCGATCCGGCGCAGTAGTGGTCGAGAAATGCCTGCGCGGTCGGCCATCTCCTGTGCACTCATTTTGCGGTCGATCCTTCCGACCCGAATCATCTGGGCCAGCACTTCGAGAGCTTCGAGGTTCTGGCGGGAATAGGCACGATGTGCTGGCTTCGCCATAAAGTCACCTCAGGAACATAAACTTCCCAATAAACTAGATAATGGAATATTTATGTTCCATTCTGTCTCAAGAATAGAGCTCCCGTCAAGGTCCTTCCGGAATATAAAAATTACATTAAATGATATTGCGCTACATATATGTGCCAAGAATGGCACAGCGCCCCGAAGCTGCAAGCCTCGTGAATAAGCGCCAGCTAAGAATCCAGTTGACATAGTGTATATATGACACTATTATTAGTGTCAGTACAACACGAAAGGAGCCCGAACGATGCTCAACTTTATGAAGGTTCCGCCAACCACCCACGTCATGCTGTACAAGTACGGGAAGATCAAACGGGAGGGAGCCGGTCTCTCGTTTTTCTACTACGGACCCACGTCAACCATCGTGGCGGTGCCGATTGCAAGTACCGATATGCCGTTCGTGTTCCAAGAAGCGACGGCCGATTTCCAGGCTGTCAATATCCAGGGACAGTTCACGTATCGGGTAGCCGACCCAAAGCAGTTGGCTTCTTTGCTGGATTTTAGCGTCGACAACCGTCGTGCCTATACCTCGGACGACCCGCGCAAGTTGTCGGAACGCCTGGTCAATATTCTCCAGACCTTGACGCGATCGATCACGCAGCGATTGACCTTGAAGGAGGCTCTTATTAGCTCCGATGCCACCGTTGCCGAGGTCTTCGCGAAGCTCCGTGAGTCGGAGTTGGTGGCGAAACTTGGAATCGAGATCTTATCGCTGTCGATTCTCGCGATCAAGCCGACCCCCGAAACAAGCCGAGCCCTCGAAGCTGAAGCCCGGGAAGCTCTGCAACGCCGGGCCGACGAAGCTATATACGCCCGCCGGAACGCCGCGGTTGAGCAGGAGCGGACGATCAAAGAGAGTGAACTCAACACCGAGATCGCGGTCGAGGAGAAGAAACGTCAGATCCGCGAAACGCAGATGGCTGCCGAGATCGCCGTCGAGGAGCAGAGGGCAAAGCTGATCGACCACCGAGTCGAAAACGAGCGTAAGGACGCCGACAGTAAGGCCTATGCACTGACCGAGACGCTTAAACCGTTACGGGGACTCGACTGGAAGACTCTGATGATGCTGAGCGGACACACGGCAGATGCAAAGACGTTGATCGCGATTGCATTTCAGGAGATGGCCGAGAATGCGCAGAAGATTGGCGAGCTCAATATCTCGCCTGACCTGTTAGCGTCGCTGACGAAACCTGCACTAGCAGCTGTTGCCGCAACGCCGCAGGTGAGGAAATAGCCATGTTCAAGAAACTCGTCCTCATCACGCGCCAAACAAGACTCGAAGGGCTGATCGAACGCTTTAACACACGCTCGCAGGCCAAGTTCTATATCGAGCACGCAGGTGGCGATTTCAACGACTATGAGCGTGAGGATGATGCGTACCGCTCGGCCTTGGACCTTCTCAGAAGGACATTGGACTTTGAGTTGCCGGTCCAGCTTGTCGATCGGTCGCTGGTGCCGACGTTTCAGTTTCAGAAAGAGGATGTCGTTGTGACGCTGGGTCAGGACGGTCTGGTCGCTAACACCGCGAAATACGCTGGCGCTCAGCCGATCGTGGCCGTGAATCCGGAACCGAGCCGGTTTGACGGCATCCTTCTTCCTTTTCTGCCCGATCAGTCGCGGGCGGCAGTCTCGCGCGTTCTAGAGAACAAGGCGAAGGCGCGGGAAGTCACACTGGCTTCGGTCACTTTGAGCGACGGGCAGCGCCTTCTTGCCTTCAATGATCTTTTTATCGGGGCGCGTAGTCATGTCTCGGCGCTCTACCGCATTTCGTGCGGCGACCGCTCCGAGGTCCAATCCTCGAGCGGGGTCCTGGTTTCGACCGGTGCGGGCTCGACGGGATGGGTCTCATCGGTTTTCAACATGGCCTCGGGGATCGCGGGCTTCTGTGGTGGAAAGCCACTCCAGGGAGTTCGAATGCCCTGGGAAGATCCACGTCTCCTATTTCTAGTGCGTGAGCCTTTCTTGAGCCGGCACTCGCAGATCGGCATTGTCGCCGGAATGCTGGCTGCTGGCGAGGAACTGCGACTTGAGTCCTTGATGCCGTCGGGCGGCGCTATTTTTAGCGATGGAATCGAGGCCGATTATCTTGAATTCAACTCGGGTGCCGCGGCCATTGTCTCAGCGGCAGAGCAACGCGCTCGCCTTGTCGTATCTTGAAGGTTGCCCATGAAAGTTGCTGTCGATATCGTTATCTTCACCATCCAGGCCGGAGTCCTGAAGGTGTTGCTCGTAAAGCGGCGGATTCCCCCTTTCAAAGATCAACTCGCAATTCCCGGTGGCTTTGTTCTCCCCGATGAGGACCTTGATGAGGCTGCGCGGCGCGAACTGCGCGAAGAGACCGGCGTTACGGACGTGTATCTTGAACAGCTTTACTCATTCGGTGATCCGAAGCGCGATCCTCGCGGAAGGATCATTTCCATTTCATACTTTGCTTTAATCTCTCCTGATCATCCGCTCGTGGCCGGGACGGACGCATCGGAGGCCAATTGGTGGACGGTGGCGGAGATCCCTGCGCTCGCATTCGACCACGCGAAGATTCTTGATTACGCTGTTGAACGGCTTCGCAACAAGCTCGAATACACAACGGTCGGCTTTCAATTGCTCCCCTCCAAGTTCACACTTGGAGAACTGCAGGCAGTCTACGAGGCCATTCTCGAAAGGAAGCTGGATAAGCGAAACTTCAGGCGAAAGATGGCAGAGCTGAGAATACTGAAGCCACTCAAGGAATATCGAAATGACGTTGGACGACCCGCGCAGTTGTTTCAGTTCGTCGCCACGAACTTCGAGAAGTTGAAGGACAAAGGAACTGTCTTCCTGTTCTGAACAATAGCTCTGCACCCCAGCCGCGTTGGAATGGAGCGGGCAGCGGGATTCGAACCCACGCAATGCCAGGAAGGAAGCCTGGTGCCTTTCCGCTTAGCGACGCCCGCTCAGACGGGCCACAGGTCAAGGGAAGTCCTCGGCGCGTATATAGGGACCGGTAAGATCTTCTCTCAGAACGCCGCATCTGGCCTCTGGGCAGCTTAGTCAAGCGCTGCCCTCGCTGGTTACCGTCAGCTTCCGAGAAGGCCATATTTTCGAAAGCTGGGATAGATTCAGCCCGCAAATGCTACGCTGCTCTCAGTCAGGGAGCGGGACAGATGGCGAGAAAGCGGACCCAGACCAGCGTAACCGTTAATCAGGTTTCCAAGGTCGAGTTGACGAAAAGAGGTAGCCGGAACTCGCTAGAAATCGAAGTCCGGAGAGGTACGGAACTCCTGGGAACGCTTTTCCTGGGGTCGGGCAGCGTCCAATGGTGGCCACGTGGAAATAAAGCCAACAAGTTCCAGAAGAGCTGGACAGGGTTCGCGGCGCTGTTGGATGAAGCAATTCGCAGGTAGCATGCCGCGATCAACACAGGGAGAGAATTCCTCCCGGTTGGCGGTTGAGATTTCTCGGCCTGGTTCGCAATAATTAGAGATGATATGTCAAAACAACAATTCCAGACTGAAGTAAACCAGCTACTCCAACTGATCGTCCATTCGCTCTATTCCCACCCGGAGATCTTCCTCCGCGAACTCATCTCCAACTCCTCCGATGCGCTCGACAAGCTTCGCCACCTCACCCTCACCGACGAGAAGTACAAGGCTCTGGTCGGCAACGGCATCGACTCGCCGCGCATCGACCTCGAACTCGACGAAGCCAACAAGACCCTCACCATCTCCGATACCGGCATCGGCATGAACGAGGAAGACCTCGTCTCGCACCTCGGCACCATCGCCCGCTCCGGCACCAAAAACTTCCTCGCCCAGCTCTCCGGCGATGCCCGCAAGGACTCCAACCTCATCGGCCAGTTCGGCGTCGGCTTCTATTCCGTCTTCATGGTCGCCGACAAGGTTGAGGTCGTCTCGCGCAAGGCCGGCGAAGAGAAGACGCTATAACTGGACCAGCGACGGCAAGACCGGCTTCGACATCGAGGAGGTTTCCGGCGCTGAGGCGCGCAAGAGCGCCGGCACCACCGTCCTGATCCACTTCAACGAAGAAGGCGCGCAGTACGCCAACGGCTGGCGGCTGCAGGAGATCGTCAAGAAGTACTCCAACCACATCGCCTTCCCCATTTTCCTCACCTACGACAAGAGCGAGTGGAACGCCGAGAAGAAGGAGTCCATCAAGACCCGCACCACCGAGCAGGTGAACGCCGCCAGCGCGATGTGGCAGCGCCCCAAGTCCGAGCTCAAGGACGAAGACTACAAGGAGTTCTACAAGTCCATCACCGGCGACTGGGAAGACCCGCTCTTCTGGTTCCACACCCGCGCCGAAGGCACGCTCGAGTACACCACGCTCTTCTACATTCCCGCCAAGGCTCCGCTCGATCTCTACCAGGCCGACTACAAGGGCGGCGTCAAGCTCTACGTCAAGCGCGTCTTCATCATGGACGATTCCAAGGACCTGCTCCCGCAGTACCTCCGCTTCGTCCGCGGCATCATCGACTCCGAAGACCTCCCGCTCAACGTCTCCCGCGAGATCCTGCAGCAGAACAAGGTTCTCACCAGCATCAAGACCGCCAGCGTCAAGAAGATCCTCTCCGAGCTGAAGACCATCGCCGACCAACGATCCCGAGAAGTACGCGCAGTTCATCGCCGAGTACAACCGCCCGCTCAAGGAAGGTCTCTACGGCGACTTCGCCAACCGCGAGACGCTGCTCGATCTGATCCGCTTCAAATCCACCAAGGTCGAAGGCCTCACATCGCTCGCCGAGGCCAAAGAGCGCATGCAGCCCGAGCAGAAGGCGCTCTACTACATCACCGGCGGCTCTGAATCCATGCTCCGCAACTCGCCGCTGCTCGAGATCTACAAGAAGAAGGGCATCGAGGTCCTCATCCTCGACGACGACATCGACGAGATCGTCTTTTCCACCGTCGACAAGTACGGCGACATCGATCTCAAAGCCGTCAACAAGTCCTCCACCTCCGAAGATCTCAAGGACGACTCCGCGCCCGAGAAGGCCGAGGAACTCAAGCCCCTGCTCGAGAAGATCAAGGCCACGCTCGGCGACGCGGTCAAGGAGGTGCGCGCCTCATCGCGGCTCGCCGACAGCCCCTCCGTCATCGTCTCCGACGAAGACGAGCCTTCAGCCCGCATGCGCCAGATGATGCAGGCCATGGGCCAGAAGGACATGCCCGAGCTGCAACCCACACTCGAGATCAACCCCGATCACGAGATCGTCAAGAAGCTGCTCGCCGACCCGAGCAACAGCAAGGTAGAAGACGCCGCATGGCTGCTCTTCGACCAGGCGCTGCTGCTCGAAGGCGTGCCGCTGAAAGATCCCGCCATCTTTGTCCAGCGCCTGAACCGAGTGCTTAACCAATCCATCTGAATCCAAACTCAAGCTGCAAGCAGAAGCGCCCCCGGCAAAGGCGGCGCTTCCGCATTAAGGCCTGGCATTCATTCTTGGATTCACTAGCCGCAGGGACGCTATGTAGCTTCCTACTCGTTGTGCCGCATGCGAACCCAAAAATGTAAGTTTAGAATTCCCACCTCTGATCATTGAGGCTGGACTCATGTCAGCCTCTGCCAGTCATCTCGGGCCGAAAGCCATGCGTGGAAAGCTTCTCAAATCGGAAGGAAATGCGAAGACTGGATTGCAGAGAAGGGGACTACGGGTTGGGCAGCGGGTTGAAGCTGACCTTCAAGATTGCTGTAAGTTATTGAAAATAATGGTAGGCACGACTGGATTCGAACCAGCGACCTCTTCCGTGTCAAGGAAGCGCTCTAACCAACTGAGCTACGCGCCTGTATATGCTGACAGACACCTAGTCTATCAGGATCGGTGCAGCGGGAAAAGAAGGGCTGTTGCTGCAGATTCTCAATGCTGTACCATTTATTGGCGAAACGTTGAGGCTTGCAACTCCAAGGTCCGTCGAGGCTTATCCGGGTCAACAGAGTCTGAACGTTGCGAGATTCGCAGACGTCGCAGAAGCCGCGTTTCAATGACTGAAGTCCCACACCACGCGCCGGAACCCGCTGAGTACCGCGCCCAACCTGCTTACGGTGATGCGCATCTGCCTGGCACCGTTTCTGGTGGCGGCAATTCTCGAAGACCGGTTTGGCGTGGCGTTTGCGCTGTTCATCGTTGCGGGCCTCTCTGATGCGCTGGATGGATTATTGGCGCGAGTGCTGAAGCAGGGCACGAGCCTGGGGCAGTATCTCGATCCCATTGCGGACAAACTCCTGCTGAGCACCTTATTTCTGGTCCTGATGTACAAGGGCCTGATGCCCATGACCGTGACGGTGCTTGTGTTTGGGCGCGACGTCGGCATCCTGCTGGTGGCGGCTGTTCTTTATGCTGTGGTGGGGCGGCGAGAATTCGGGCCGAGCATTTTTGGCAAAGCGAACACGCTTGCCCAGGTTACGGCGGTGGCAGTGGTCCTGCTGCACCAACTGACGAGAGCAGAGTGGGTCGTGATCCTTCGGCTGGTGGCGCTGGACGCAACGGTTGGACTCACCATCATTTCGGGGCTGCACTATGGTTGGATCGCCGCGCGCCGGAGCAGCGCCCAGACCACCCTACCCGGCGCGAAGTGAGATAGGCTCCCGCCGAATCTGCAACAAGGTTGTTGGTTTTTAGATCAAGCCGCGTTGATGGGCCGCCGGATTGTGGCGCGAATCCGTCTCATTCGTCCTCGATTTCTTCTTTCTTTTCGGCGGATTCTTCAATCGCCATATCGTGAAATTCTTCGGAATCGAAGACATCGCCACATTCGAGGCATTCAACGTACTCGGTGTCTTCATGTCGGGAGACAATTCGAACCCTAGGGTGTTTGCAGGCGGTAACCATCGTTTTGTGATGGGCTTGGATTTGGAAACTCTTGCCGCAGATTGTAGCGAGCTTTTCGATAATTTCAAACGGCATTTTGGTGAATCTTTGTCTCCGAGGATACGGAGAGAGAAAAGCAGGGCGAATGCCGACCCCTCCCCTCTTCTTTGGAGGGAAGATCGCCATTTTCAGAAGGTTAGGAGTAATCAATTTCTGCAAAGTCGTCCAAACGAGGGCTTTAGATACAAAGTATTCTAAGCGAAGGACTTACGGGCGCATCTTTGGCCCTCAGCCTTCGCAGTTTCATGACCTGGGTCAATTGTTGAAAAGGACGGAGCCAAGAGCTAAACCACTGTAAAGATGATGGTTAATCCGTTTTCGAGCGTGATTTTTGGTGCTTTTGGCTCATTGGGCGCGTTTCGGCCATGGGTGCATCTGTCAGGGCTTAGCACTCTGTGAAACCGTGGCGCGCCACAATCAGCAGTTGGGGTTTATCGCATAGGTTGAACCTACACCGATCGGTGAAATAGCCTGCAAACTCGCGAACTTTGTTTTCCTTTCGTTTTGAGAGGGTTAGGTGTGGACAGCTGGCTGAAGATGCGCGTTGGGTCAAAATTGGCGGAAGCGCGTCGGGCCGAGAACCAGAAGAGCTTCTACAAATTGGACATCGGATGATTGAAAGGGCGACATAAATGGTCGTATACTAAATACGGACTGAAGAAGTCGCATATTATGCTGAAGCTCACCAAAAAGGCCGATTACGGGTTGATGGCGCTGAAGTACCTGGCCGAACACCCGGAAACCATCGCCTTGAGCGCGAAGGACATTGCCGATGCGTACGGCATTCCATCGCAGTTGCTGGCCAAGATTCTGCAGCAATTGACGAAGTCGGGACTGCTGAAGTCGCACGCCGGGATGAACGGCGGATACGCGCTCTCGAAGGCGGCGAGTTCGATTTCGGCCTACGAAGTGATTCTGGCCATCGATGGTCCGTTTTTCATCACTTCGTGCACAAAAGGCGCCAAGGGATGCGACCTGACGCCGAGTTGCACGATCAAAGAACCGCTGGCGCGCGTGAACGAAACGATCGCGGGCGTTTTGAAGAGCATCAGCATTCAAGACCTGGCCGAGCATGAGCATCCGCCAGGGCACGTTCTGGAGCCGAAGCTGGTTTCGCTGACGATTTAGCTAACTCTCCGCACGGAGCGGAGCAGCAACAACGATGGAGAGGTCGGGATGAGTACAGTTACGAGCCAAGTTGAAGTACCGGCGGGCGTCACGCTGCCTATCTATATGGATAACCACGCGACCAGCCCGATGGACCCACGCGTGCTGGAAGCGATGATGCCGTTATTTCACGGCGAAGTTTGGCAACGCCGCGAGCCGCAACCACTCGTTTGGCTGGGAAGCCGAGCAGGCGGTGGAGACCGCGCGCGAGCAGATCGCGAAGCTGATTGGCGCGACGGCGAAGGAAATCATCTTCACCTCGGGCGCGACCGAATCGAACAACCTGGCCATCAAGGGCATCGCGGAGATGTATCGCGAGCGCGGCAACCACATCATCACGCAGGTTACGGAGCACAAGGCGGTGCTGGACACGTGCAAGCGGCTGGAGAAGTATGGCTACCGCGTGACGTATCTGCCGGTGAAGGCCGATGGACTGATCGATCTCGAAGACTTGAAGCGCGCGATGGACGACAAGACGATCCTGGTCTCGATCATGGCGGCGAATAACGAGATCGGCGTGCTGCAGCCGATTCGCGAGATCGGCAAGATCTGCCATGAGAAGAACGTTATCTTCCACACCGATGCGGTGCAGGCGGTGGGCAAGGTTCCGGTGAACGTGATCGCGGACAACATTGATGTGCTTGTCGCTGACCGGGCACAAGATTTATGGGCCGAAGGGTGTCGGCGCGTTGTATGTGCGTCGCCGCAATCCGCGTGTGCAGATTGCAGCGCAGATCGACGGCGGCGGCCACGAGCGCGGCATGCGTTCGGGTACGCTGAATGTTCCAGGGATTGTGGGACTCGGCAAAGCCTGCGAAATTGCGAATGCGGAGATGGAAAACGAAGCCGCGTATCTGCGCGGACTGCGCGATCGGCTGAAGAACAAGCTGGAGTCGGAGCTGGACTACATCCACGTGAACGGATCGATGGAGCATCGGCTGCCGGGCAACCTGAACGTGAGTTTCGTGTATGTCGAAGGCGAGTCGCTGCTGATGGGCATTAACGATGTTGCCGTATCGAGTGGGTCTGCCTGCACGTCGGCGACACTGGAGCCCTCGTATGTGTTGAAGGCGCTGGGGCTGGGCGACGATGTGGCGCACAGTTCGATTCGATTTGGGCTTGGCCGCTTCAACACGCAGGCCGAAGTGGATTATGTTGCAGCGAAGGTGATCGATATTGTGAAGAAACTGCGCGAGCTTTCACCGCTGTACGAAATGGTGAAAGAAGGAATTGACCTGACCAAGATCGAGTGGCAGGCGCACTAGACATAAGTGGTCAGTGAACAGGGATCAGTGGTCAGTTAATGCGCCTTGAATTTGACCTGGCGCATCCAATGATTGACGGGTTCGACCGCTGACAAGAGGTCAAGGATTTTCAGAGAAACGCGGCTTCCCCGCGGGAAGGAATTCGGAAATGGCATACAGCGATAAGGTCGTAGATCACTACAACAATCCGCGCAACGTGGGCACGCTCGACAAGAGTTCTGGAGATGTAGGCACTGGTCTGGTGGGCGCTCCTGAGTGCGGCGACGTGATGCGCCTGCAGATCCGCGTAAACCCGGAGACGCAGGTGATTGAGGAAGCGAAGTTCAAGACCTTCGGCTGCGGATCGGCGATTGCAAGCTCTTCGCTCGCGACCGAGTGGATCAAGGGGCGCAAGGTCGAAGAGGCGCTCGAGATCAAGAACACTGACATCGTGAAGGAGCTTTCGCTTCCTCCGGTTAAGATTCACTGCTCGGTGCTGGCGGAAGATGCCATCCGCGCGGCCATCGGCGACTGGAAGAAGAAGAACGGTGTTGCAAGAGAACGCGGCTGTGGCTGCCGAGGCGAAGTAAGCAGAGATTTCACGGCAAGAAGGAAATAATGTCGAACTTTGTATCCATTGAATCGAAGCCGGCGCAGGGCGCGAGCGCTGCACCGGCGCCGCCGGAGAGCAAGCCGGCTGCTGGTCCGTCTTCCCAGGGCCTGCAGGTTACCGATCGCGCGGTGAAGCGGATTCGTGTGGCGATGGAGAAGGAAGGCGTGTCGCCGACGGAAGGCGGATTGCGCCTTGGTGTGATGGGCGGCGGCTGCTCGGGGCTTTCGTATTCGATCAAGTTCGACACGCGTCCTCGCGAGCGGGACCGCATTTACGAGTTTGACGGCGTGCGCGTCTTCGTCGATCCCAAGTCGTTCGTCTATTTGCACGGCATGACGCTGGACTATGAAGAGACACTGATGCGGCAGGGCTTCAACTTCATCAATCCGAATTCCTCGCGCTCCTGCGGCTGCGGTTCCTCCTTTTCCTAGTTCTCCGCCCTGGAGTATTTCATGTTGAAAGTTCTCGATTCTGCAGTACCGGTCGCGTGCTGGTCGTGCGCAGTTGCGCACAACGACGCAACGTTGTTTTGTCCGCATTGCAGCAAGATTCAGCCTCCTCCGGGTGGCGACTATTTTTCTGTCTTCGGACTTGTGCCGCAACTGGATCTCGATCTCGGCATGCTGGAGCACCAGTTTCACAAGCTGAGCCGCAAGCTGCATCCCGATCGCTTTGCGCGTGCGCAGGAGAATGAGAAGCAGTGGAGCCTGGCGGACACGGCGCTGTTGAACGATGCTTATCGCACGCTGAAGGATCCGATTCGGCGGACAGAATATCTGTTGAAGCTGCACGGCGCCGAGATCGGCGAAGAGCATGCGGGGAAGGATCGCAAGGATCAAAAGGATCCATCGCGCGTGCCTGCGGACCTGCTGGAAGAGGCATTCGACCTGAACATGCAACTTGAAGAGATGCGCATGGCGAAGAAGATGGGCGACACCGATCCGGAGTTACAGTCCAGTCTCGAACAAGCAAAGAAGAAGTTCGATGGGCTGCTCGATGACGTCGACCAGGACCTGCGCGCTCAATGGAAGATTTGGGATGCGGGCGATGAGAGTGTACGTCAGGAAGCGCAGAAGAAGATGGTTGCCCTGCTTGATCGGCGGCGCTATGTCAACAATCTTGTCCGCGATGTGACGGAAACTTTGGGAGCCTAAGAGGAACATGGCAGAAGGACGCGTAGTTGGAATCGACCTGGGAACAACGAATTCCCTGGTCGCTTATATGGAGGGCGATAAGCCGGTGGTGATTCCCGGCGTGGACGGCTCGAACCTGGTGCCGTCGGTGGTCGCGCTCGATCCCATGCCCGCGGACGGGCAGCAGACCGACGGTTACGGTGGGCAACAGCGCGCGACGCGCGCTGATCGAGACGCCGGAGCGGGTGATTTATTCCGTGAAGCGGTTGATGGGACGCGGGCTCGAGGAAGTGCAGAGCGAGCTGAAGCTGTTTCCGTTTCGTCTTGCTGATGATGTTGAGGCGGGCGAGGTTCCGCGGATCCAGCTGGGCGAGATGCGGTTTACGCCGCCGGAGATTTCGGCGTACATTTTGCGGCAGTTGAAGCGGAATGCGGAGCGGTTTTTCGGAGCGCCGGTTACGCAGGCGGTGATCACGGTTCCGGCATACTTCAACGATGCGCAGCGGCAGGCGACGAAAGATGCGGGGCGCATGGCCGGGCTTGATGTGCTTCGGCTGGTGAATGAGCCGACGGCAGCAGCGCTGGCGTACGGACTGGATCGCGCGAAGGAAGGCACGATTGCGGTTTACGATCTGGGCGGCGGGACGTTTGATATTTCGATTTTGAAGCTGCAGGATGGAATCTTCGAGGTGCAGTCGACCAACGGCGATACGCATCTGGGCGGCGACGATATCGACAATCTGCTGCTGGCGATTGCGCTGGATGAGATACAGGCGGAGCACGGAGTCGAACTGCGCTCGCATCCGGGTGCGGTGCAGGCGATACGGAAGGCGGCGATTGACGCGAAGATCGCGCTGTCCGCGGACGGTGTCGGCGCGACTTCGATATTGAGCTTCCGAATGGCGATCGCTATCAGCGGGAGATTCCGCGGGCGGTGTTCGAGCAATTGATCGAGCCGGTGCTCGCGCGGACGGTCGGGCCCTGCAAGCAGGCGCTGACGGATGCGGGAATTACGCCGGAGCAGATTGATGAAGTGGTGATGGTGGGCGGATCGACGCGGATTCCGGCGGTGCGCAGGCTGGTGGACGAGCTTTTTCATCTGAGCGCGCGCGGGAAGAAGCCGCACATTGAATTGAATCCGGATGAGGTGGTGGCGCTGGGTGCGGCGGTGCAGGCGGATATTCTGGCGGGCGCGTCGAAGACGACGGAGGAGATGCTGCTGCTGGATGTGACGCCGCTTTCGCTGGGGATTGAGGCGCTGGGCGGAACGGTGGCGAGGATCATTCAGCGCAACTCGACGATTCCGGCATCGGCGACGGAGCACTTTACGACGGGCGTGGATGGGCAGACGAATGTGGCGATCCATGTGGTGCAGGGCGAGCGGGAACTGGCGGCGGATTGCCGTTCGCTGGCGCGGTTCGATCTGAAGGGGATTCCGCCGATGAGTGCGGGGCTGCCGCGGATTGAAGTGAAGTTCTTGATTGATGCGGATGGGATTCTGCAGGTTTCGGCGCGCGAGCAGCGCAGCGGCAAGGAGGCGCAGATCGAAGTGAAGGCGACGTATGGATTGACCGACGAGCAGGTCGAGGGGATGATTCTGGACTCGTTCGATCATGCGGAAGAGGATTTTGCGAAGCGGCATGCTGATCGAGGCGCGCAACGAGGCGGAGACGATTCTGACTGCGGTGGAGCAGCGCACCGCAGAATCCGGCGTGGCAGGCAGTTGCGCGGCGAAGAGCAGGCATCGATAACGGCAGCGCAGAGAAGGCTGCGGAGCGTGAAGCAGGGCGACGACCTGGCGGCGATTCGCGAAGCGACGGCGGCGCTTGATCTGGCGACGCGGCGATTTGCGGAGTTGATGATGGAGGCGGCGGTGACGACGGCGATCCGCGGGAAGACGATGGATGCCGCCGGAGAAGAGCTGGGTGAAGAAGTGACTGCGCCGCATCCGATGGCGCGGGCGGAGTTCAAGTAAAGCGGAGCTAGCAGCGATTCGCGCTCGCTAGGGGAGTTCGCGGGGCGCAAGGAGGAATGCTGATGAGCGAAGTGAACACGAAGAATATACCGCCGGAGAAGCTAGTGCGGGTTACGTTTATGCCGGAAGGCAAGACGGTGGAGTTTGAGTTTGGCACGCTGCCTTATGACCATCATGGAAAGCCGATGTCGTTTCTGGATGTGGCGGAGAACTTTGGGATTTTTCTGGACCATGCGTGCGGAGGCGTGTGCGCGTGCACGACGTGCCACCTGTGGATCAAGGAACAGGCGGGCATCAGCGAGGCCGATGACGATGAACTCGATCGGATGGATATGGCGGCCGATCAGCAGCTGAATTCGCGGCTGGGTGCCAGGCGGTGATCACCAAGCCGGGCAACTATGTGGTGGAGATTCCGAAGTGGAATCGCAACTACACGTCGGAAGGCAAACCGCTGGCGATGGCCGAGAACAAATAGAGAGGAAAGCATGCCGCGCGAAATCATGTGGACCGACTCCGAGGAGATCGGCATTCAGTTGCAGGAAAAGTTCCCTGATATCGATCCGCTGACGGTGCGGTTTACGGACCTGCATAAGTACGTGACGGAGCTTGAGGGTTTCGCCGACGATCCGGCGAAGTCGAATGAGTCGCGGCTGGAGGCGATCCAGATGGCGTGGCACGAGGAGTTCGAAGACGCGAAGGGCTGAATAGCGCGATCAGTCGCGCCAGGTCTGGGCCAAAGGGAATGAGCCTTCGAAGTGCCGTAATTCGCGTTCCTGTCCTGGGACGAGATAAACGCTGATTACATCGAAGCGGACCGGCGGAGCGGTTGTCTGAGGGAGTTGGCGAACATAGCGGCGTGCGAGACGTCGGAGGACGTTGCTCTTGTGGTCGTCGATGGCGGTTTCGGCGGGAGTGAGATCGCGGGTGTGCGGGTTTTCACTTCGATGGCGTGGCGAGTGATCGCTCGGCCAGGCTGACGCGCATCTCTCGCAGGTTCATTCGAACCATTCTCGGCCGAACCGCGAGAAGGTACAAATCAGTCCATGATTTAAAGGAGCTTTCCGAGGACGGATTGAATCAGTCCGCCCGCGTCAGGCATGGGATTTCCAGTGGACTGGCCATCGGTAGTGATGTGGCCATGGGCGGTGACGTGATTGATGAGAATGGGAAGGACCCTGGCGAGGCTGGACCTCACGGTGTCGGGAGACATGCCGGTTCGCTGTGCAATGCCGTCGATCAACCCCGAGCCGGCAAGTGCCTGTTCGATAGCGTCGGGATTTGCGCTTTGTTGCCCGTTGGCAAACTGCTGGACGAGACCGCCAGCGCCATTCTGCTGAAACTGCTGGATGAGCCCGGCCACTCCGCCAGTGCCGCCCAGTTCCTGCATCAGTCCGCCGGCAACAGCGGCGTGTTCGCCACCGCTTGAAAGGCCCTTGGTGATTTCGGATACGGAATCAAAAATGCTCATGTCGATCTCCTCTTCTAACGTGGGGGTAACTGCGAGTGGAGAATAGGCGTCGGACCCAGCTGATTGCGAATGAATTTCAAGCAAAGTAAAGGCCGGGGCAGCAATGCTCCGGCCTTTGGTGCTTGAGACGATTCAAGCTCTATAACAGTTATCCGTTGACGCCGGCTAATTCGGGCTTTGCGGAGAATTCCTTTTCGACCTGAGTCAGGCAGTCTTCAAGGATGTCGAGGGCAACGGTAGCTTCATCTTCGCTGACGATGAGCGGAGGGCAGAGGCGGATGGAGGTTTCTCCGCAGCCGAGGATCATGAGGCCCTTTTCGAAGCAGAGGGTCTCGACGCGGTTGCGCAATTGAGGGGCGGGTTCGCGGGTGGTCTTGTCCTTGACGAGTTCGACGCCGATCATGAGGCCGCGTCCGCGAACGTCGCCAACGAGCGAGTGGGTGGTCTTCCAGCCATGCAGCCGGTCGAGCATTTTGCCGCCTACCTTCGCAGCATTGTCGATGGCCTCGCGCTCCAGAATGTTGACGGTCGCGATTGCGGCAGCGAGCGAAACGGGATTGCCGCCGAAGGTGGAAGCGTGGGAGCCGGGAACCCAGTCCATGATTTCGGCACGGCTCATGCAGACGCCGAGGGGCATGCCGCTGGCGATGCCTTTGGCCATGCAGACGATATCGGGCTGCACGCCGGAGTGCTCGATGGCCCACCATTTGCCGGTGCGGCCTGCGCCGGATTGAACTTCATCCGCAACCAGCAGGATTCCGTGACGATCGCAGATGCCGCGGAGTTCGCGCAGAAAGTTATCGGGCGCGACGACATAGCCGCCTTCGCCTTGGATGGGTTCGACGAAGATGGCAGCAACTTCTTCAGGAGGAACGATGGTCTTGAAGAGCTTCTCTTCGATATACCGCGCGCAGCCGAGGCTGAATGCTTCTTCCTCCTGGGGGCCTCCGGTGCATCCGCGATAGGCGTAGGGGTAGCGCACATGGGTAACGCCGGGAACTAGCGGGGCGAAGCGACGCTTCTGCTGCGGTTTGGACGCAGTGAGGGAGAGCGCGCCCATAGTGCGGCCATGGAAGGCTCCGAGGAAGGCGATGATGTGCTGGCGGCCGGTGTGATAGCGCGCAAGCTTGAGCGCGCATTCGATGGCCTCGGCGCCGGAGTTTCCGTAGAAAAACTTGTGAGGACCGGGCATGGGAGCAACCGCGGAGAGTTTATCGGCGAGGTCAGTGAGGGGCTCGTTGTAGAAATCCGTGCCTGAGATGTGGATGAGCTCGGCGGCCTGCATTTGGATGGCGGCGACGACTTCGGGATGGCAGTGGCCGGTGGAGGTGACGGCGATGCCTGCGGCGAAGTCGATGAACTCGTTGCCGTCCACATCTTCGATGCGAATGCCGCGACCGCGTTTGGCGACGAGGGGGTAGGAACGCGTATAGCTGGGCGAGATCAGGCGATCATCGGCGGCGACAGCGGCTTCGGCCTTGGGGCCGGGCAACGGTCCGATTAGTTTCGGTCCGAACTTGGCATGCAACTCTTGTTTATTCATCTCTAGTCTCCTCGTCAGATTCGTTTGTGCGGCTCAAGATGTGGCAACGCCGCGACCCCAAGTGGGAAGGGTCATTTCCATTGCGCATACTGGGGACATCTGCGACAGAAGGCGAGGGCCTTCGGTGGTCAGGAACTAATCGCCGCCGAAGAGACTAGGTCGGGTGCGGATGGGCAGTAGGCGGAGGTGGCGTCGGGGACAGATGCACCGCGCACGGGCCCGCGACCAGCGTTTTGTGGCTGGTATCGGCTGCAGAGCGCTTGAGACATGCCTTTGCAAGAGAGCCCCCGCTGGTGGCAGGATAGCATGCGCGGACAATGGCTTTCTATTGGGTTCGATGGGTGGCGTCTGAAAGATGGTGGCGGCGGCTGGAACTTCTGATCCCAGTATCCGATGCGTACCAGCGTATAAACAGAGAGACGGCATCCAAACCTAGTTGTTGCTTCTTGAAAAGGTGACCGAATCGGATGACGAAGCTATGGCTGGCGAATTGGCTGTTGGCCGATCAGAAACAACCCAAAGGAGCGCACGGGTCTGCTGAGGCGGTACATCCGTGGTGGAGCGTGATGTGCCTTACGGGCGTGGATTACTTCTCCACGCTGGGCTATCAGCCGGGGATCGCATTTCTCGCGGCCGGGTTGCTTTCTCCTTTTGCGACGCTTGTGCTGGTGCTGGTTACCTTGTTTGCGGCTCTGCCGCTGTATAAGCGCGTGGCCCAGGCCAGCCCGAACGGGCAGGGCAGCATTGCGATGCTTGAGAGTCTGTTTCCCGAATGGGGCGGAAAGATCTTCGTCCTGGTGCTGCTTGGATTTGCGACAACCGACTTTGTCATCACCATGACGCTGTCAGCTGCGGACGCGGCGGCACACTTCGTCCACAATCCCTTTGCGCCGCGTTGGCTGGCCAGCCAGATGCTGGTGACGCTGATGCTGCTGGCGATCCTGGGTGCGGTATTCCTGAAGGGGTTCAAGGAAGCCATCGGAATCGCGGTGGTTCTCGTGGCTGGGTATCTTGTGTTGAACGCGGTCGTCACTGCACGCGCAGTCATCGAGATAATGCATCATCCCGAGATTGTATGGCAGTGGAAGGCTTGCACTTTTTGCGCAGCATCCGCATTGGTTGGGAATGGTGGCGATTTGCCTTCTTCTTTTTCCGCGCCTCGCACTTGGATTGTCGGGGTTCGAGACGGGGGTGGCTGTGATGCCCCTGATATGCGGCGATGATCTCAAGGCCCGTGTCCGCAACACGCAAAAGCTTCTGACGACTGCTGCAGGCATCATGAGCGTGTTTCTGATCGCGACGAGTTTTGTGACGACGGTGCTGATTCCACCCAAGGCATTCGCCGATGGAGGGGAAGCCAATGGTCGCGCGATGGCCTACCTGGCGCACCAGTATTTCGGAAGCATGTTCGGTACAGTCTACGACGCCAGCACGATCTTGATTCTCGCGTTCGCCGGAGCCTCGGCGATGGCGGGGCTGCTGAACCTGATTCCGCGGTATCTTCCGCGCTTCGGCATGGCGCCCGAGTGGGCGCGTGCATCGCGGCCACTGGTGCTGGTCTTCTCGGGTGTGGCGTTTTATGTCACCTACGCATTTCACGCCAACGTCGATGCACAAGGCGGCGCGTATGCCACCGGAGTATTGGTGCTTATCACGTCAGCGGCATGCGCGGTTACGCTTTCAGTGAGGACGGTGCGCGCGCGAATGACGTCTTCGCTGGTAACTTTGATCTTTGTTTACACCACGTTGATGAACATCTGGGAGCGTCCTGAGGGTTTGAAGATTTCCTGCATGTTCATTGCATCGATGATGTTTGTTTCATTTGTTTCGCGTGCGACGCGATCGACGGAGCTTCGGATCACCGGGGTCGAACTGTCAGGCGACGCAGAGGATTTCATCCGTTCCGCGGGCGATCAACCAATTCGGATCATTGCTCACCGACCCAAAGAGACGACGGCCGAGGATCTTGATCAGACGGAAGCACTCGTGCGCGAAATTCACGGTCTTCCAGCGCATGCGCCGATCGTCTTCTTGCAGGTGGAGCGCACCGATGCTTCGGAGTTCAATCAGCGCCTTACAGTGCGGGGAAAGAGGATTGGCCGCCATTGCATTCTGCGCGCGCGGAGCCCGATGGTTTCGAATTCGATCGCGGCGTTATTGATTCAGATCGAGAAAGCGACGGGACGCGTTCCGCATATCTACTTCAAGTGGAAGGAAGGAAATCCTGTAGCGAACATCTTTCGATTTCTTTTCCTCGGGGAGGGCGATGCCGCGCCGGTTACACACGAAGTGCTGCGGAAGGCCGTCCCTGATATCGCACGCCGGCCCATCGTTCACGTGAGTTGAAAGCCTTTGCTCCGGATCGTCTGATCCATGCCCATGAGGCGCAATTTGCGCAAAGCTGAGGGAGTGTCACAGGCTAGGATGAATTTGACGCATGCCTTCCGCGATCGCAAGCCCGCAGCATTTCGCCAAGCCGGTAACGCGGCTTTCCATTGTGCTGGCCTTCGCCAGCGTTTATTTTTTCTGGGGATCGACCTACACGGCAATCCGCATCGGCGCTGCGGAGATGCCAGCTCTGCTACTCACCGGGGTGCGCTTTACGATCGCCGGCGGAATCCTGCTTGGATGGTGCCGCTGGCGGAGATTGCAACTCGTATTCCCAGCAAAGACGATGCTGATGCTCGCGGTCATTGGCCTGTTGTTGCTTGGCTGCGGCAACCTCGGTCTCGTTTATGCGGAAGAAACACTGCCCAGCGGCCTCTCGTCCCTGATTCTCGCGGTCACGCCACTCTACGTCGCCCTCATCGAAAAGTTTTTGCCGGGCGGAGAGCCTTTGCCGCCGCGTGGATGGCTGGGCATGATGGTTGGCTTCGCTGGACTCGCAGTTCTACTGTGGCCATCGCTTCACGTAGGACTTGGGGGCAATCGCTCGGTGCTAGCCGCCATTGTCGCGCTGCTTGCCGGGGCTCTTGTGTGGACGGTGGGCAGCATCCTTTCGCGCCGAACGAAACTGCCGGTAAACAGCTTCGTTGCCGCATCGTGGCAGATGCTCTTTGCCGGAGTCTTCAACACCATGCTTGGATTGCTGCTGGGGCAGTGGCCACAGTTTCACCTGACGGGAGCGGCGATTGGCTCGCTGGCGTGGCTGATTACGGGAGGATCGCTGCTTGGATATACAGGTTTCATTTACCTGCTCGAGCACGTGCCCGTTGCCAAGGTCGCTTCGTATTCTTACGTCAACCCGATGGTTGCAGTGTTGCTCGGCGTTCTCATCCTCCACGAGCGTCCACAAGCTCAAGAATTCATCGGCATGGTAGCAGTGATTGTTGCCGTCTTTCTGCTGACGACGGCACAGATGAAAGCGAAAGTCGCTTGATATTGAACCAGCGCATCTTCTCGCAGGCCGGATTCAAGATGCGGGCTTCTTATCGAATGCGGTTGCGGGGACAAGCTGGGCAAAGAAGTCGCCATCGAGGACGACGGCGTTGTCTTCAAAGTCCTTGAGAGCCTGATCGTCGCCAGCCACGGTCATCCAGCAAACAGCGGCCTTTTTGAGGAGGCTGCACGCGATCTCGAGGGTATACGGCGATTCGGGATGGCCCTTGGGATTTCCCTTGGCGCGCTCAATCCACAGGCTGTGGCTTCCCATGGCATAGGTTCCGAACACGGGATCGCCGAAATCGAAGAATTTCCTTGGGCCCTCGGAACTGCCTTCGGCAAATCCAGGCAGATCCTTCGCTGTCATGATCTGGCCGAAGCAATCGAAAGGCAGCGCCATAACCGCAAGAAAGGAGGGTGGAGCTGCCTGTCGAGCGCTGATCGGAATCTGGATGCACGCAATCTCTTTCTTTTCGTCGTCGGTTTTGGCTGTCGCGGCTTGTTGCTGCTTCACCTCGGGGAGCGTGGATTGAGCATCAATCGCATCCCAGCCTTGCGGAATGTGATAGGTGAATCCGAAGTCTTCGGGTGTAGGAGCTGCGGCAGGGGGAGCCTGGGCAAATACCGGTGCGGCGAGAAGAAAAATTGGTAGAAGATTGCGCATGATCATTTCGCGGCAAGTCTACCACGGAGCGAGAAGTAGTGCTGGTTGCGACCGAGACTGCGCGTGTCACTTCAGGAGCAGCACGGAGAGCGCGGAGGCGAGACCGCAGAGGGAGAATACGATGCCGAGATACCAGTAGATTCGGCTGCGCGTAAGGAGCGTGACGGAGGTGACGACGAGCCCGATCTCGAGCAAGGCTTCAGAGAGGTCGAAGCGGTCGGCGCGGGCTTCAGCGTGTTTTACTTCGTCTTGCAGTTCCTCGGCCTTCTTTTGCTCTTCCGGCAGCTCGATCTTCCACTTGGCCTGATGGTCGGCGTCGTCTTTCAGAGTCTTCGAGGCAAGATCCTTATCGATTGCGGGCATAACGATCAGGATATCGTCCGCATGCTTCGTAATCTCAGAGCGAATCTTCTTTGCCTGGTATTGATTCCATTGATCGGTGGCCTTGTTCTGGTTGAGTACGGCCTCGGTGTGGGTGCGATGCCCGAGGACAGTAGTGATGGCCACGAGAACAGCCAGCACGCTCATGGTAAAAGCGACAGGGCGCAGCCCGGACTCGCTGGATCCGTGCTCGGCATGCTCCTTCAATTCCTGAACTTCGTTGGCTTCCATGGGGGTTGTGATGTCCTCCGTGGCGAATGTGACGGAACAGCGTCATTTGCGCTTCCAGCGCACGCCGTCCTTCGAATCTTCAATGATGATGCCTTTTTCCGTCAGATCTTTGCGAATCTGATCGGCGCGGGCAAAGTCGCGACGCTTTTTGGCGGTGTCGCGCTCGGCGAGCAGCGCGTTGATAGCTTCGTCGGTCAGAGATTGCTGCGCAAGCAATTCCGGCGCGACTTCGGCGATGCGGCCTTCAGCCTTCGCCCATTCGACGGCGTGCCGCGTCGGCTCGGTATCGCGATCCTAAATGACAGCAAACACAGCATCGAAGGCGGACAGCACAGCGCCAACTGCGTCGCGATCAGCCTGGTAGAACGTGCCCTGATCCATGGCGGTATTGGAGAGACGCACCAGTTCGAAGATCGGGCGCGCGCGCCTCGGCGGTGTTCAGGTCATTGGCGAGCGCGGCGAGATAGTCATGGTGGGCTTTCGATGCGGCGGACTGGACTTCAGGGTTTTCACCGGCTGGGGAATGCGCCTTTCAATAGCCGGTCGTGGAAGGTGCGCAGGCGGTCGATGGCTGCGGTGGCATCGACGAGGCCGTCGAAGGTGAAATTTAGCTGATGGCGGTAGGGAACGGAGATCAATGCAAGGCGGATCGCGGAGGCTTTGTAGCCCTTGAGAAGCAGATCGCGCAGGGTGTAGAAGTTGCCTTCGCTTTTGGACATTTTGCGTCCGTCGACGAGCAGGAAGCGCACGTGCATCCAGTGATGGGCGAGCGGTTTGTGGGTGACGCTTTCGCTCTGCGCAATTTCGTTTTCGTGATGAGGAAACATCAGGTCTTCGCCGCCGGCATGGAGGTCGAAGCTGTCGCCGAGGTACTTCATCGACATGGCGGAGCACTCGATGTGCCATCCGGGGCGGCCACGGCCGATGGCGGTTTCCCACGATGTTTCGCCGGGTTTGGCGGCTTTCCACAGGGCGAAGTCGCGCGCCGAGTCCTTCTCGTATTCGTCGACATCGACGCGGGCGCCGTCTTCCATTCCGCTGAGGTCTTTCTTGCTCAGTTTGCCGTATTCCGGGAAGGACTTGAGGCGGAAGTACCAGGAGCCGTCTTCGGTCTGGTAGGCGGCGCCGGCTTCGGCGAGTTTCTGGATGAGCTCGACCATGCGGGCAATGTTCTCGGTGGCGCGTGCGATGATCTCGGGCCGCTCGACGCCGCAGTGCGTCGAGGTCTTCAAAGAAGGCGTCGACGTATTTGGGCGTGTACTCGCCGATCGGGCACGCCCGGCTGCGGCCGCGTTGCGGATGATTTTGTCGTCAACGTCGGTGATGTTCATGACGTGGCGGATTGGCATTCCCATGAGCTTGAGAAAGCGGCGCAGCACGTCGATTTCGAGAAAGGTACGGAAGTTGCCGATGTGTCCGTAGTCGTAGACGGTGGGCCCGCAGGCGTACATGCGCAATTCTTTCCCATCGGCAGGGACGAGTTCATCGATTTGTCCGGAGAGGGTATTGAACAGGCGCAGAGGCATTGTGGTGGCGGGCAGGCGACTCATATTTCGGGTCAAGAAACAGGGGCAAATTGGCCTTTCTGATTGTAGCAGTGGGGATTACGGGTGGGATTCTGGTTACCTTTGTGGCGAAAAATGTGACCTTGACTTCGTCGTATGCTTGGTGGAAGGCGGCGTGCGGTCGTCGGCAATCCGATGGATGATTACGTCCTATCTTTACTTTGCGACCCCGATACGCGCTATGCACTGGAGATGGCCGGCGGCAATCTGCGCAATACCGCAACCGGGCGCATCTATCCGATCCGCGACGGGATTCCTCTTTTTGTCAGCACAGTCACTGGATCGAACCTGAAATACCAAACACTCTACGATCGCATCGCGCCGGGCTACGACCTGGCCGAACGGCTCTATCACTGGTTCACGCGGAAGCCTAACTACCGGCTCGATTTTATTGGCGAACTTGAATTGAGGCCGAATGCGCGCGTGCTGGAGACTTCAGTGGGCACGGGCGCGAATCTGCGTTTTCTGCCGCGGGACATTGATTTCTACGGGGTCGATATTTCGTGGGGAATGTTGAAGAAGTGCCAGCGCAATCTGCTCACCTGGAGGCGGAAGGCGCAACATTTTTCAGGCCGAGGCTGAAAGGCTGCCGTTCAAGGTGGAGGCGTTCGACTGCGTATTTCACGTGGGCGGGATTAACTTTTTCACCGACAAGGTGCGCGCGATCAAGGAGATGATCTGGGTAGCGAAGCCGGGCACCAAGATCGTGATTGTCGACGAGACGGAGCGCACGATCCGCGAAAACTACCAGAGGACGCCGGGTGTTCAGGAAAAGTTTTGGGCCGGGAACCGAAAAAGTACGATGCCTCGTCGATCTCGTTCCCGGCGAGATGAAAGACATTTCCGCGAAGGAGATTTGCGGCGGGAAGCTGTACTGCCTTACGTTTCGGAAGCCGTAGCGTGGATTGTTCAGAAGTGGAATTATCGACCAAGTGCGAGCGACGGATCAGCCGAAAGATCAGGACGGTGCGAACTGACCGGCCACAAAGCGGGGCCACGCTGCAGCGGCAATCATAGCGGCGTTGTCGGTTGAGAGCGCGAGGGTTGGAAATGCGATTTGAATGCCGCGACGTGCGGCTTCGGCGGTGAAGCGCTCGCGCAGTTCGCGATTGGCGGCGACGCCGCCGGTGACGAGGATGCGACTGCGCGTCAAGGGATTCGGCTGCGGCGAAGGTCTTCTTCATCAGGTCGCCGATGACGGCATGCTGAAAGCTGGCGATGAGGTCGAGCGTGGGCTGCGGACACAATTCCAGAGCTGCATCCTTTGTCTGGGGCGGACGCCCGGCGGCGAGCATGCGCGGAACGCGTGCGGCGGCCTCTTCGCGCATGTTGTGCAACTCGACATAGCGCAGGACCGCGGTCTTGATTCCCGAAAACGAAAACAGAAAATGCGGATCGAGTGCGGCGATGGGGGCGGTTTTGGCGGCCTTGGTGCGTGGGAGCTTTGCCGCCGAGATGCGCCTTGGTCTTGATCTGCGCGAAGGCGAAGGGGACTGCTTGCGGATTGCCGAAGCGGGCCAGTGCGTCGATCCAGGGGCCGCCGGGATAGGCGAGGCCCAGAAGCTTGGCGACTTTGTCGAACGCTTCGCCGGCGGCATCGTCGAGGGTGCGGCCGATGAGCGCGTAGTGCCAGGTTCCGTCGGTTGGTTCGGCGAGATAGAGATGCGTGTGACCGCCGGAGACGACGAGCGCTAAGGCAGACTCGTCGGCTTGAGGTGGATTGCGCGTTTGCGTGACGACCGCTCCTGCAGCAGCACGGCGTGAATGTGGCCTTCGAGATGATTGACGGCGATGAGCGGCAGGCCCTGCGCGAAGGCGAGGGCCTTGGCATAGGTGATGCCGACGAGCAGGGCTCCAGCGAGTCCCGGGCCGGAGGTGACGGCGATGGCGTCGAGATCGGCCAGGGTTATGCCTGCCTCGGCGAGGGCGGCACGAACCACGGGGACGATGGCGCGGAGATGTTCGCGGCTGGCGAGTTCGGGGACGACTCCGCCGTAGCGGAGATGGGTGGCGATCTGCGAAGCGACGACGGAGGAGAGGGTGCGCGCGCCGCGCTCGACGACGGCGGCGGCGGTTTCGTCGCAGGAGGATTCGATGCCGAGGATGAGGCCGCGGGGCATCCTTCAAGTTTAACGGGCTCGAATCTGGCGTCTGAGACGGACTATCCTGAAGCGGAGAGATGTTGCCAACTTCGCCCCAATTCGAAGCTGCTGTGGAGATCCTTAAGACGCTGCGCGCCGCAGGGCACGAGGCCTATCTCGCAGGCGGCTGTGTGCGCGATCTGCTGCTCGGGCGCGAGCCGGAAGACTACGACGTTGCGACATCGGCGACGCCCGATATTGTTCTCGATATGTTTCCGCGCACGTTTGCGGTTGGTGCGCATTTTGGCGTGGTGCTGGTGGCTTCGGAGACCGGCGGAGCCTGCGAAGATCGCGCGGTCGAAGAACGGTGTGTGACGGAGGTGGCGACGTTCCGGTCGGATGGCGTGTATTCAGATGGGCGGCATCCCGACGAAGTGCGCTACACGAAGACGGCCGCGGAGGATGTGCAGAGGCGCGACTTTACGATCAACGGGCTGCTGCTCGATCCGCTGCGCGAATCGAGCGATCTTCGTTCCGGATGTGATCGATTATGTTGGCGGGCTTGAGGATCTGGATGCGGGAGTTATCCGGGCGATCGGCGCGCCGGAGAGGCGATTTGAAGAAGATCAGCTTCGACTGCTGCGGGCGGTTCGTTTTGCGGCGCGGTTCGGGTTTGACATTGAACCGGCGACGCTTGGGGCGATGCGTAAACTCGCGGCGCGCATTCATGCGGTGAGCCGGGAGCGGATTCGCGAAGAGCTGACCAAGATGCTGACGGAAGGGCATGCGCGACGTGCGTTTGAACTGCTCGACGAAACCGATCTGCTGGTGCAGGTGCTGCCTGAAGTTTCAAGGATGAAGGGAGTCGCGCAGCCGCCGCAGTATCATCCCGAGGGCGACGTGTGGATCCATACGTTGTTGCTGCTGGAGCAACTGGAGGCCGGGTGCGCGATGACGCTGGCGTGGGGCGCGCTGCTGCACGACGTGGGCAAGCCGCCGACCTATCGCGAGGCGCCGGACCGCATTCGCTTTGACGGACACGTGGAAGTGGGCGTGGCCATTGGCGCGGACATTTGCCGGCGGTTTCGCTTTTCGAACGACGAAACTCGCCAGATTCTTGCGCTGATCGAGAACCACATGCGCTTTGCCGATGCGCCACGGATGAAAGCTTCGACACTGAAGAGATTTTTTCGGCTGGAGAATTTTCCGGAACATCTTGCGCTGCATCGGATGGACTGTTTGGCTGCGCATCGCAACGTCGATATCTGGAACTTCGTTCGCGAACGATACGAGGCAATGCCCGAGGAAGACGTGAGGCCGGTGCCCCTCATCACGGGGCGCGAGTTGATTGCGGCCGGATACACGCCGGGGCCTGCTTTTAAAAAGGCGCTTCGGGCGGTTGAGGACGCGCAACTGGAAGGTTCGATCAGTACGCAGGAAGAAGCGCTGGCACTGGCTCGGGAGAAATTGGGACCGGCGTAAAGCGGATTTCTCGCTTCCTGTTAACACTCGTCAGGGAATGCGATGAAAGGTGCGGCTCCAGCGGGTGTCGGTGAAGAAATGGATCGCGACGTGGGCGAACCAGGCCAGTTGATTTTCGATGCCTTTCTTATCTTCCTGATCTTTTGGAGTTTTGAAGGACCAGTAGTTGAAGAGCGGGCGGCCCATGATATTCTCGCGCGGCACGAATCCCCAGAAGCGGGAATCGAGGCTGGCGTGGCGATGGTCGCCCATCATGAAGTATTTGCCTGGCGGAACGACGATGTCGCCATTCTCAAGGTGGTTCGGCAGATCAACCACCCAGGTCGTTACCGCGCCGTGCGTGTCTTCCACAGTGGGCAGGACGGACGGTAAGTTGTCGACGTAGGCTTGATCGCCGGAGATGACTGGCGTATCGAGCCCGTCTTTGGGCATGGGTTGCGCGACGCCATTGATGTAGACGGTGCCATCGTGCAGGTGTATGTGATCGCCGGGCATGCCGATGAGACGCTTGACCAGGATGAGATAGATGGGATTGCCGTCGGCGTCGGGTTCGGGCTCGGGTGCGGGACGAATGAAGACCACGATGTCGCCGCGCTTGGGGTCGCGGTGATGGATGAGCGGCATCCAGCTTGTGCGCGGGAGGAATGTGATGCGATCGACGAGCAGATGATCGCCGACGAGGAGAGTGTTTTCCATCGAGCCGGAGGGGATTGCGAAATTCTGGCCGATAAACGTGAGAATGAACAGCCCGATGACGAGGATGGAGCAGATGCCGGAGAGGGATTCGAAGGGAGTTTCATTCGATTGCGCCGCGGGTGGGGGAGCAACGTCTTTTGCAGACTCGCGGGATACTTTCCTGGCCATCTCTGCTCCGGTGTCGTTCTGCTGATCGTGAGAAAGCTGCACTTACTCTATCGGACGGGAGGAGGAGGCGCAGCTAACCGACGACTGCACGAAGGGGCCGCTCGCAATTCTGGTCAAGGGCGGATGCAAGCCATTCTTCGGGCTGGGGCAGGTGGGAGAGATCGGCTTCGCTGGAATCAAGAAACGATTCGAAGAGGATTTTGTAGAGTCCGCGGCGGCCGGCAAGTTTCTTGTGGCGTGAGCGCAGGAATCGGAAACGGAATGGGGATGAGGACTCGAATTCCTCGAGGAATTGGCGCGAGAAGAATCGATGCGAACGCGCTACTGCCATGAGGATCAGGGAGCGCCAGCTCATGCGCAGAAGGCGTTTGAGGGCTGGATCTCCGTGGGGTAACTGTTCGATCTGATCGGCCACGTTCTCACTGAAAGCGAGGAGTTGGCGAACGAGGAGATCGAGCGGGATACCGGCCGCGGCAGCGCGCGAGAACAGGGTGGCTGCGCCGTGCCTGAGGTCATCCTGCACATCCTGCAAATCGTCACCAAGCTGCAGGAGGACGCCCCAGTTGAAGGCGAAATGCGCTTCGTGGTCGCTTAAATATCCATGCGAGAGACAGGCATCGGCGAGGACCGACGTACCTCCCTTTGCGCAGCTCAGACGCAGGAGATCGAGGCTGGATGGGCGCGCGCTGCGCTGCAACTGCGCCATACTGTCTTCCTGTGCCTGGTGGATGGCGAGCAGGCTTTCGTAAACGCGGGGAAAGGGATGACGCGGGAATTCAACTTCAATCAATCGCACCATGGCCCACACTGCCGACTCGTGACGATCGCGCGGCGCAAGGTGCAGACCGCACAGTCGATCACGAAAGCGCGCACTGAAATCGAGTTTTCGGGCCGTGGGGATTCTTCCGGAGTCGAGATAGTTGTCGCTGTAGGGATAAAGAAGGCTGTAGCCGAGGATCGAAGGCGTCATCTGCATGCGGTCGCCGAGCAGGGGCTGGATTCCGCAGACGGTCCATGCATTGCGGCAGGCCTGGATGGTGTCGGCCATGGAGAGGTTGGGATCGAAGCGCCGTGCCCACTGTGCAAACTGGGTGCCGATGGGGACGAAACCGTGGGTAAGCAGGTGGACGGCATCGTCTTCCAGGTCGAGAGCGATGGAGGCAAACGGTGGGAAGACGGCTACGATCCGGCGTTGAGCGTCGACGCGCTCTGCATCGCCGCGCCGGGTCCGCTTTGCTTCGCGTTCAACGGTGTGGAGAGCTTCGTCGTAGGCGTCTTCTTTGAGTTGCTGTTCGGCGGGCGAAAAGCGCGGGCCGTTTTCGGCGCGGAAGAGGCCGCAGGAATTCCAATCTGCAATAGCCGCTGAGACCTGGGACTCGACCCACGACCAGTTGTAGGCGCGCTCCATATTGAAGGGTATTACGGAACTGGGGGCTGGACGGTTCCAGTGACCGTGGTTAGACGAGAAAAGCAAATGATTGCTCCGGTGAAGACGATTTCATGGGATATTGACTGACATGCACGTGACGCGCAAGACGAATCAAGAATTGGTGGTGGTAGACAGCCTGGTATGGGTTTCGGTCTTGTTTTTGTGCATTTTTGCGGGGCTCGCTTACAGGTTTTATCTAGAGCCGAGCAGAAACGCGGTGTTCGGTCTAGGACTTATTCTGCTTTTCGTTGTCGTTCCGCTGCGCAAAGAGACCGTAGTGTTCGATGCGGCTTCACAACAGTCGCGGTGGAAGCGGCTGCGCATGTTCAAAGTCGCCAGCGGATGGATTCCGTTTAGCGAGATTACGGGGATCGGGATTGAAGCGCTTGCGAGCGACCGCGGTGGACAGACCTACCGGCTGACTCTACTCACGGCCGGTAGTCCGGTTCCGATGTCGGATGCGTATGGAAATAGCCGCGCTCATTACGAGTCGCTGCGGAGCGAGATTCTGGAGTTTCTGCATCTCGACGATGCGAAGGCGGCACCGGCTTACGAAGTCGGCGATGAGGCATCCGTTCGGTCGCTGTTGATGGAGGGCCGAAAGATTGAAGCGATCAAGCTGTTGCGCAACAGCCGGGATATCGGGCTTGCGGAAGCTAAAGATCAAGTGGATTCGACCGAGGAAAAGATGAAATCCGCAAAATAGCGTAGCCGCGCGACATCGAAGATCGTCTTTGTCCCTGCGCTCGGCGACAATGGGGATGTGCCGGGGGAAACTCGCAAATTCGATGTGATCGTGCTGGGCGCGGGCGCGGCGGGCTTGATGTGCGCCGCAGTTGCGGGGCGGCGGAGCCGACGAGTTCTGCTGCTGGAGCACAATACGCAACCGGGGCGGAAGATCCTGATCTCAGGTGGCGGACGCTGCAACTTCACCAACATCCACTGTACGTCGGCGAACTTTATCTCGGAGAATCCGCACTTTGCAAAGTCGGCGCTGGCGGGGTATGAGCCGCGGCACTTTCTTGAACTTGTCGAGCGCTACGGAATCAAGTGGCACGAGAAGACACTGGGGCAACTGTTCTGCGATTCCTCGGCGCGGCAGATTGTGGATATGCTGCTGGAGGAATGCGCGCGGGGCCACGTTGAAATTTTGCTGAATGCGCGCGGGATTGCGGTCGAGGGCGGTGCCGGCGGGTTTCAGGTCGAATGCTCCGCGGGCAGGTTTATGGCCGGCGCGCTGGTGGTTGCTACCGGTGGGTTGTCGATTCCAAAGATGGGCGCGACGGGGTTGGCATACGAACTGGCGCGGCAGTTCGGGCTGAAGGTGATCGAGCCGCGTCCTGCTCTGGTGCCGCTGGTTCTGGGCGGCCCAGAGAAGAGCTGGGTCGAATTGGCCGGAGTTGCGGCGGACGTAACGGTGCAGGCCGCGCGGGGACCGAAGTTCCGCGAGAAGCTGCTGGTGACGCACCGGGGACTGAGCGGGCCGGCGGTGTTGCAGGCTTCGTCGTATTGGCGGCCGGGCGAGGTCATTCAAGTGGATTTTGCGCCCGAGGCGAACGGCCAGGGCAGGCTGCTCGATATGCTCCGCGGCCATGGAGCGCGACGGGACGCAGCAGCTTTCAAACAGGCTCTGCGTGCGGTGCTGCCGCAGCGGTTGTCGGGGCATCTCGCTGAAGTGGGCGCTCCTGCCGGGTGGGGCAATGCGGCTCTTGAGGTGGCGGAACGTCATCTGCGCTGTTGGGCGTTTCATCCGGCTGGAACGGAAGGATTCGAGAAAGCCGAGGTGACGTCGGGCGGAGTGGATACAGATGGGCTGAATTCGAAGACCATGGAAGCGCGGGCGGTGCCGCGGCTTTTCTATATTGGTGAGGGTGTGGATGTGACCGGGCATCTGGGCGGGTTCAACTTCCAATGGGCGTGGGCCTCGGCGGTGGCGGCAGGGAGAGCGGTGTGAAAGACAGGGAGCAAGTGAATTGGTGAATAAGTGAACAAGGGAATTAGTTAGGAGACAAGTGCTGAGCGACATTGCGGTGGAGAGCTTGCGTCGAGGCGGTCTCTACTTTGGATGTGATTTTTCCATGTTGGAGACGCTGTACCAGACGATCTTCCACGAACGATCACTTTGACGTTTGAACTCGGCGAGGAAGTTCGTCTTGTGGGTCATTGGAACTCCCGCTCGACCGTTCTCTTCGTTATAAATGCCACGGTAAACCGCGAGGTCTCCGCTGCTCGCAACATCAACTGTTTCGCTAATCAGGCTGACTTTCCAAAGAGGGTCATGGGCAAAGCCAGCCTTGAATCCTTCTCTGTCGGCATCGATTCCAACTGATGAGGGACTGCCGCACTCCATGGAGATGACATTCGGGGTGTCATACGCGGTTACCCTGGCCGGATCGTGGGCGTTGAGCCCGGCAACTACCTGTGCGACGTCCGCTTTGATGGTCCTGGCAATCGCTGTTTGGTCGGCCGGCATGGCTGCGGTCAATGGCGCAGTTCCCACCAAAGCGAGGGCAAGCAGAAGCAGAACCGGTTTCCAGTGTATAGATAAGTACATTGAAGCCTCCTTGTTTTTGGTGGTCCATTAGGTCTGAGGGCCGTCCTAGTCCGGACTCGCGCGGAGTGAGCCAATCACTGCGAATTGTGCCGGAAATTCTACCAACGTATCGAGTGAGCAATCCAGCTCTTGCATCTCGTCAACGGTTGATCGGGTCAGCGAGGCCTGAAGCTTCTGTTGATCGCTTGCATTGGTAGCACTCAACCCTCCGCTTTACCCATTGATTTGCCTAAATTTAGCCGTACAGGAAGAGTACAGACGCAGTTCATTGGCAAGGTATTGCGTGCCGTAGCCGTCCCGGGGCAAGGTGCGGATGTCTTCGGATGTCAGCAACTTCAAATCGGGGGAACCATGATGTCACTCAAGCAGCATCTGCCAATAAAATTCGCAGCCCTGGCATGCGTGTGGGCTTCAATCTTATTTGTTTCAACCAACGGCCAGGCGCAGGGATGGCAAGTGCAGGTCGGGGCGCAGAGCCACGACAAGGGAAGCCAGATGCTGGCCTTTCTTCCCAATGAACTTTGGATTCATGCGGGCGATTCCGTCGCCTTCATGATCGCCACCGATGAACCGCATACTGTGACGTTTCTGATGCCGAAGCAGGTACGACTGCCATTTACGGTTGGATGTCCGGGGACGACCCCGAGCGGCGGCACGGAAGATGGAACGGGCTGCGTGAATAGTGGAGTCCTGGCAAATGGGCAGGGATACAACGTGACGTTTCCGACGGTTGGAAACTACAAGCTTGTGTGCCTGATCCACGCCAACATGACGGCGACAATTCACGTTCTGGACCCGTCGGCCGAACTTCCTCACGACCAGGCCTTCTATGACGCTGAAGCGAAGGACATGCAGAAAGACCTGATGTCTTCAGCCGGCCACATGATGGACATGGGCGATAACAGCTCCCAGACGGCAGTGACTGCTGGAGTGGGCGGGATTGTAGCGACAGGCGGTGGTTCAGAGTCGCTGTCGGTAATGCGCTTCATGCATCCGACGCGAATCGTGCATGTGGGAGACACGATTGATTGGACGAACGACGATCCGGTTACACCGCATACGATTACGTTCGGGACCGAGCCCGCAAACACGATGCCGCCATCGGCAAACGTTACGGTGGATGCGGATGGGGCGCGCCATGCGACCTTGAGTTCGCCCGCAGACAGCGTGCATTCCGGATTCATCGTGGCAGCTCCGCAGGATCAGATCGGCGCGGCGCAGCCGCTGCCGGGTGTAACCCGCTTCCGTGTCACTTTCACGAAGCCGGGGTTGTACCCCTACATATGCGCCTTCACGACACCCTGGGAATGGTGGGGGAAGTGATCGTGTTGCCGTAGTTCGGATTCGGAAGGGGCGTTCGGGGGGACGCCTCTTCCGCGTCAGGCACTGCGGGGTTGGAGGCGGATCAGAAATTCTCGAGCATCCAGACGTTCTCTTCGCCGGTGACGACGTCCAATGCGACGTAGTGACCGTCGGGAGACGGGATGGCCCAGTAGAGTTGCGCATTCGGGCTATTCTCGAGAAGCACGCGCGCGTTTCCGTCGGGGGCAACCTCGAGAACCACGGAGTTACCCTGTGCCGTGAAGCTGGTGGCGAGCAGGTCGCGTCCGTCGGCGGCGAAATAAATAGTCCTGAGTACGGGCCAATCTTTCACGACAATGTCGCGCTTGAGACCCGTGTCGAGAGAGATGAATGCGATCCCGCCCTGATCGCGGTTGGTGATGACGGCAACCTGCCTGCCATCGGGCGAGAGCGCCCAACTGGGCCAGCCGTCAAAGCGTGCAATCTCGTGTCCCCGCCCCTTGTTGAGATCGAACGTAAAAAGAATGGTGGTTCGCCGAATCACCTTGCTGTACACGCAGACAGTTGCCGGCGCTCGTGCGCAAAAGAAATTATCGATCTGTGTGTCCTCGAGGATCTGTCGGGGATCGCCGCCTTTAAGGGGAATGCGCATGATATGGACCGGCTCGGATGGATCTTCGGTTCCTCCGACCTCGGCAAACAGGATGTCGTTGCCATCCAGGGAAATGCGGGGGAGCACAGCTTGAATACTCCGTCTTTCCAATGCCACTTCACCGATGGTCTGATCAACTCTTTGCATGAACGCTCTCCAGGCGTCATTGCGGTTCGAGAAGAAAAGAAGCGACCGGCAATCAGGTAGCCAGGAGGTGGGCTCATTAGAGCTCTCATCGAGGGTGAGGCGGCGCGGTGTGGTGAGATGGCGGCGGCTCTTGTCAAACTCTGTCAAAAACACCTGTGGAAGGGCATTCCCTCGCCAGAGCAGGAGGCGCTTTCCGTCGGCGGCGACGCTGAGACCTCCGATCCAGCCAAGGCCTGCGCTGACGGGTTGAGGATTGCCGAGCGCGTTGCCGGTATCGAGATCGATGCGCACGGATTCTACGCCGTAGTCTCCCGCTGAGGTCCTGGTTTCGGCGCGCAGGGAATAGAGCAGGCGCCCGTCGCGCGCCCAGCAGAGAACTTCAGGAGCGATGCGGCGATCGCGCAAAATCAATTGCGGCTTTCCTCCAGCGAGATCTCGAGTGAGGAGCCATGCCTCATCTCCGGAGCGGGAGTGAGCGATGACCTTGTGGCGTTCGATCCACGCGATGCGGCGGCCGTCGGGAGCCCAGCTTGCGGCTGTGACCTCCACGCCGACGATGCTGGGGTTGTTGGCATTTTCGGGCAGAACAAATGGGCGCGGGTTTTGACCGTCGGCGGAGGCAAGCCAAAGTTCACCCATGACGTGGAGAATCGGCTGCCCTCTGAGCCCAAAGAGCGCCGCGGGCGAGCGATGGAAGTAGGCGATCTGCGATCCATCGGGAGAGACACGGCCGTCTTCCGCGTCGTCGAGCAGCATTTGCGGAGCGCCGCCGAGGATGGAGATTTTCCAGATTGAGGCTTTCGTTTCTGACCGGTCGCGCCAGGTAACGAGGAGATGCGTGCTATCAGGAAACCAACTGCTGGGCGAGGCATTGAAGTCTTTCGGCAACGAGAGCGCGCGGGTTTCGCCGGAATCAATCTGGCGCAGATAGAGGCCGGTGGTGTCGGCGTAGGCGAGGTATTTGCCGTCTGGAGAAACGACGGCCGCTCGAATCGGTGCTTCCGCAGGATTGGCAGTGACTCGCTTTTCGATCACGAGCGATGCTGTCTGCGCCGTGCGCCATCGGCCCTGCATGGTGATGGCAACAATGGCGAGCGCGGCCAGTGCGGAAAAAGCGGCGACGAGCAGATAGCGTCCGCGATGATTTTGGGCCGTGCGGCTTGGTGGTGGTTGGAGTGGCTGGCTTGCAGGGCCCGCGACGGGGTCGGGCGGCAACGGTTTTTCAGACGCGGGAGCGGTGACGATTTCATCAACGGGGCAGAGAAATGTGTAACCGCGCTTGGCGGTTGTTTCGATGTAGCGAGGGTTGTCGGCGTCATCGCCCAGGGCTTGGCGGACCTTGCGGATGGCGGTGTTGAGGCCCACCTCGAAATCGACGAAGGTGTCTGCGGGCCAGAGTTTCTTCTGCAATTCTTCGCGGGTTACGAGTCTGCCGGCGTTGGCGAGCAACTCAACGAGCACGCGAAAGGGCAGTTCCTGGATCTTGACGCGGATACCATTTTTGCGCAGCAAGCCATCGCGCTCGGACAGTTCGAACTGTCGGAAGCGAAAGATGCGATCCGTCGCAGGGGCAGATGAGGGCATGGAGCGGGGTGGAACTGCTGAAGAAGATCATAACGCGAGGCGGCGAGGGGCGACTGAAGAGGATGCTATTGGGGCGGTGAATTCGTTGTGGGCGCAGATTGAGAGGCGTCAGAGGGGGTGGGGGGTGGGGCGAGGGGCTTCGCGGGAGGGGTGAGGACGAATCCTTTGCGGACGAGGGCAAAGCCCTGCTGGGGGAGTTCAGCCTGGAGAAGCTGGTTTTCAGGGTCGGCGAAGAGGTCGGTTGTTGCGCCGGCAATGGTGGCGACGAGGTGGTGGACGGTGATCGGCTTGCCATCGAGGGTTCCCTGCTCATCGCGGTAAGTGGCGAGCTGGATGGGCGAGATGGATCCTGCCTGTTTGGGGATGATGGCCCAGAGGTCGCGGTTGTTGGTGGCAGCGGCGAGGGTCAGGAGCGTTTGCAGGGAGCCGGGATCGAAGTCGGGCAGAAAGACGGTTGATTTGTGGAAGTCCAGCCGAGTGGTGTTGGCGCGGCCGTTGGCGGAGATGTTCATGAGGAACTGCGCGCCGTCGGGCTTGGCGGCGACATTGACGGCGGAGTTGTTAACTAGGGCGCTGAGCTGGACGTGAAGCAGCGCATAGGTGGGAGAGAGCTCCTCGTTTTTGGAGAGGGAGTAGTTGAGGCCCTGCATCTCTACGCGGACCAGGGACGCGGAGTCAATGCCGGTGGAGTTGGATTTGAAGGTGAAGCTGGCGGTGCCAATCGCTTTGCCATTCTGGCTGACGGCAAAGCTGGCTGACTGGGCGGATGCATTGGATGCAGCGCCGAGGAGAACGAAGGCAAGGAGTCCCGCGGACGGGATCAAGGTGTGGAGGCGCATCTTCTTCTTTCCTACTCTCTTAGACACGGAATGGTGCATGAGGTTGTGGAGCTGGCAGCGGGGTGATGTCTGGACAACCAGGGAGACCCCCTCCCCCCTACCCTGGTCTTGATTCTATTGGAGTTAGGCGCAAAGTATTCATAGGAAAAGGCTTAAACTGTCGGCATCTTTTGTTGCGAAAACTGTTCATTTTAAAATATTTACCTGATTTTGCCCCCTTGCTCTTTGCGAAAGTTTTCATTCTAAGAGATTTGGCTTGATCGTGGCTGTAAAGCATTCTTTCCATTACGGTTAGGAGAATTGTTCCGCAGGGTGCACATTGGACTGTGAAACGGGCGCGTTCACACGGGGCAGCGTTTCTCCGCGATGTCCATCAGGTTGATTGTGCGCCAGACGGGGATAATAGCCTGCAAAACTGGGGAGGTTTTTGTTCGTTTGTTTTGTGGGACCTGGATGCGAATCTGGGATGGGGCGGGCCGGTCATTCCTCAACCCTTCCGGCCTGCCGGGGGCGGGCGAAGAATAGTCAAAGTGAAAGAGTAGGCGACCACTCCTCCACGAACCCACAAAGTCCGCATGTCGGGGCATTACAGACGATCGATAAGCAGGTTGGCGGTTGGCCTGTACGCAACAAGGGGAGACTTCATTTTCCGGCCGCGGTATTAGGTCCAACCACAACCGGAATGAAATATTTGGGCTCTATCACTTCTGTACGCGGAGATGCCTCCTTCACTTCTGCAATGAAGGACTGGAGCCTGTCGATAGCGGGCTGTTGGGAGACGTCGTAACCCACATTGAAGCGGTCCCAATGGGTCGGCCACCATTTTGTCCTCCGATTGTGCGAGACCGCTCCAGATAATAATGCCCTAATCGAGAATGGGTCAGCACCGAAATCAAGACGGATATTGACCAGGCCGCTTATTTCCGCCGAGGCACTCACCGAGCCCAGTTCGAATCTCTGAGCCAATCCGGCTACTCGGACCCTAGCGGATTCTGGGCAAAATCTCTGTCGAGCGGAGACGCCTTGGCGCTCCGGTCAAATCTGGCCAGAAGCATTGCAGCGATGATGCATGTGCCAATTCCCATGCAGGCATCGATGGTAAAAATACCCCTGATTCCGCCCGCCGTATAGGAATGTCCATCGATGAGCATTACGTAGGTTACGGGAATGTTGGTGGCAGCGGTGAGAAACGAGAAGGTGGTGGCGGCGAGAGGATTATCGGGGCCGATGGCCTCAAAGACAATGCCGATCTGGATAGAGAAGGCCACAGCCTGAAAGAGGAATTCGCCGAAGAGCGCGAAGCCGAATGTAAGCGGTACATGGGGAAGAACGACGAGAGAAAGGGTAAAGAGGCTGCCTAGAATGCCGTTGGCGAGATAAAAGAAGCGCAGGGGCATCCGCTTCGCAATGAACGGGAAGATAGCACATCCCAGGATGCCCGGGAAAAAGCCGCCGATGCCGCCCGAGAAACTGATGAGGCGCTCTGATGCGTGAAAGTCTGCGCCGAGTCCGCCAAGGAGGTTGGGAAGCGCGAAAGTGCTGCATGGAACGAGGAAGAGTAGCAGGACCACAACAACCTTGCGGCGACGAAACAGCAGGAGAACTTCACGGTTAAATTGAGCGAAGCTTTCGGACGCGAGTCGGCGGTCGGGGCCAGGCGCCGGGATCCATAGGAATATCGAGGAGGGTAAAAAAACGAGGAGGCCGAGGATGAGAGCCGCAAGGGAAACCGGCAAAAGGCGGACAAGCTCTCCGCCAAGAACGGACGCGATTCCGGTTCCGGAAACCAGGGCGATGTTCATCCATTTGCTAAGGAAGTTTTTGTCTCCCGCAGCAACAACCCCGGAGAGCCACCCCCCGAGCGCAGAACTGGAGAGGGTGACCGAGAGGGTGTTCACCACCATGGCGATTAGAAGCAGGAGGTGATGTTGCAAAGTGAGGATGGCCATGGTGACCGAGAGTCCGGCGGATGCGGCCAGGACGGTGGCATACCAACGGCGACTGAAGCGCACATCGAGCATCGGTGCGAAGAGGACACACCAGAAGTTTGTGGCGAATGCGATCGCCGTCATCGCGGCGATGCGACCTTCAGGAACGTGGTCTGCGGCGAGAAGCTGGGGAAGCACGAAGTATATGATTCCGGTGCTGAATCCCAGCGTGGCATTCCCCAGCCCCATCAGCCAGACAGGCGGGACGCGGTGGCGATCAGTCATGAGACCTCTTTGAGGTGCCTGTATCGTACCGGGTGCTGAGGCTTGTGACTACCGGAAAGAAGCTTTGCCATAACGCAATCGCGGTCGGGTTACAGGCCACTGCCGCTTTGAGGTCTAGAAATTATCAATTTCCAAGTTGCCTGCAATACGGGAACTTGCTGAGAGGCAGCCCCGGGATGCTTATTTCGCCGGGCAGGTATCGGTGCCGGTGTCGGCGACGCTGGCGATCAGCCACTTTCCGTCGACGCGCACGAGGTTGAAGAGGTCTGTTCCGCAGTGGTTGACTTTGCCGTCGACGAAGAAGTCGAACGGGGCCCAGACGACGGCGAGGTCGTGATCGATGCGGACGAGGGGATCGTGAATGCGCTCTTCAATCTGGGACTTGCCGGGCCTGCCGACGCGCTCTGCAAAGGCCTCGAAGGTCATCTGCGCCGGCTTGCCGTCGCGCATCAGGACCATGGTTCCACCGGGCAGGGTGGGAGCTTTGATGGCGGCGGCGTCCCGTTTGGCCATGCCATCAAACATGGCGTGGATAGGCGCGAGCACGGCCTGTTCTTCGGCGGATTGCGCGAAGACGGAGGCTGCGAGAGTTGCTGAGAAAAGGATGCCGAGGACCAGGACGAACGGACGGGAGTGGCTGTTCATGGCTGGCATTCTATCGTGTCGCATCTGGGACTCGGGGAAGTCGAGCGGTTGTATGAAACTTCGAATGGCCGAGACTCAGGTCTCAGAATCGAGAGCTGGGGCACCTGGCTAGCACCGGCATTCGGCAGGAGAGCGAAACGGACGCCATGTTGTCACGAGTCATCGCGTACCAGGTGATCACCGCGGAATCGGCCAGTTGGCGAATTACCTGGAGACAAGGACACCGTCAGGGGCTGAAGCCCATGGGTCGATGGGCTTGTTTGCGCCACGACTGGAAGTCGTGCCCTGACACAAGACCGCGCGAAGCGGGGGATCACGGCCGCTGGGATTCCGATTTCGCTCGGGCCCTGGTGAGCATGTTGGTTGCGAGGTTTCGCTTGGGACTGGGGTGGCCGGCAGACCGGTCCCACTCATCGCGATAAAGCCGCGATGAATGGGTCACAGGGCCAGTTTTCAGGTGAGATTCCGAGAGAATGGCAACGCTGCGGGGAGTGTTGCTTTCCCACCCATTCGACAAAAGCGTCGAATGGATGGGGCACCCGGCGGGACGTGGTTTTCTTTCTTAGTTCCCGAGACTAGTAGACGAGTATTCGCTACTTTTTGGCTTTTTCGAAGCGCTTGGTGATTTCTGCCCAGTTAGCGACGCTCCACCAGGCAGCGAGGTAGTCGGGGCGCTTGTTCTGGTATTTCAGGTAGTAGGCGTGCTCCCAGACATCGTTGCCGAGGACGGGGTAGAGGCCCTGGCTGAGGGGCGAGTCCTGGTTAGCGGTGGTGATGACTTTCAGCTTGCCACCCTGGAAGACAAGCCAGCCCCATCCGGAGCCGAACTGCTTGGCGGTGGTCTCATTGAAAGTTTTCTTGAAGGCTTCAAAATCGCCAAAATCCTTGTTGATCTGGTCAGCGAGAGCGCCGGTCGGAGAGCCGCCGCCGCCGGATTTAGGCGGAGCCATGATGGTCCAGAACATGGAGTGGTTAGAGTGGCCTCCGCCGTTGTTGCGGACCACGCCACGAATGTCTTCGGGGATGGCGTTGAGGTCGCTGATGAGGTCGTCTACCGATTTGGCGGCTAGATTGGGGTGATTGGCGAGCGCGCCATTCACGTTGTTGATGTAGGCCTGGTGATGCTTGTCGTGATGCAGCTTCATGGTCTCCGCGTCGATGAAAGGCTCGAGAGCGGCGTAGTCGTAAGGAAGCGGTGCAAGTTCGTATGCCATCGGGGAAATCTCCTCAGTTGGAATTGTAATGTTTCCGTGGAGGGTCATCGCAGGGTGTATGCGGATGCGCCAGGTGCGATGTATCTGGAGCAAGAGCACAACCAATGAAACCGGCCATTCATATTCGCGGGCGGTGCCCTATGTTTGGATGGATGCGGTGGGAGAGTGATAGGGTTCGGAGGAATCGGTGTGAAAATGGAAACCTTGGGGCGTGTGGGAACATCCCTAAGGATGTTGAACCGCAAGAATCGGACTTCCCTGAACGTTCTACCGGTGTGAATCCATGAATAATGAACGACCGTTGTACCGCTGGCTTGACCAGCAGGGCGAGGCATTTGGCGCGCCGGGACTGTTGCCGCGCTGGACTTCGAGCGTGAAAGACGCGGTGGGAACCGCCTATTCGGCCTCAAGCCGGGTGTGGTTTACCTGCTCGCACGGGATCTTGAACGAGATCTACCATCCTACGATCGACAGCGCGCAGGTACGCGACATGGGTTTCCTGGTGACGGATGGGGAGACGTTCAAGCATGAGGAGAAGCGCGACCTGGTGTCGACGTTCGAGTACATTCACCCGGAGGCGCTGGGAGTGCGCTACATCAATCGCGATCCCGGCGGGCGGTACACGCTGACGAAGGAGATTGTCTGCGATCCGCACCACAGCGTGATTCTGCAGCACGTGCGCCTGGAGGGGCATGAGGATCTGATTCCGCGGCTGAAGATTTATGCGTTGCTGGCGCCGCATCTGGACGGGGGCGGGGCGGGCAACACGGGGAAGGCGCTGGACCTGGCGGGGCAGAAGATGCTGCTGGCGTGGAAGAACCAGTGGTCGCTGGCCATGGGAGCGAGTTGCGGATTTTCGCGCGTCAGTTGCGGCTTTGTGGGAACGAGCGACGGGTGGCACGACCTGCGCGACAACTATGCGATGGACTGGGAATTTGGTTCGGCGTCGAACGGGAACATTGCGCTGTTTGGCGAGTTGAATCTTGGAGCGGCGGGGACAGACGGGGCACGAGAGTTCACCCTGGCCATCGGGATCGGCGAAGGGAACCATACGGCGCTGCAGAAGACGGTGAGCGCGTTGGCGATGCCTTTTGCGCAGAATCGCGCGCGCTTCATCGAGCAATGGCACCGGGCGGCCAATCCGGAGTGGCTTGCGCCGAAGGCCTGCGACGGCGGCAAGCTGATGCGGGCCAGCCATAACGTGCTGCTGGCGCATGAAGACAAGACGTTTTCGGGGGCGTTTGTGGCTTCGGCGTCGATTCCGTGGGGGCAGGCGCATGGAGACGACGACCTGGGCGGCTATCACCTGGTGTGGACGCGCGACATGGTGCAGACAGCGACGGCGCTGCTGGCATGCGGACGCGTGGACACGGCGCGCCGGGCACTGGTGTACCTGGCCTGCACCCAGAAGCCCGACGGAGGATTTTCTCAGAACTTCTGGGTCGACGGGCGGCCTTACTGGTCGGGCGAGCAACTGGACGAGGTTGCGTTTCCGATCATTCTGGCGTGGCGTTTGTGGAAGGCGAATGGGCTCGGCGACTTCGAGATTTTCCCGTTTATCGAAAGAGCGGCGGGATACCTTGTGCAGCATGCGCCGATTACCCACCAGGAACGGTGGGAAGAGAATGCCGGCTATTCGCCTTCGACGCTCGCAGCGGTGATCGGCGGGTTGATCTGCGCGGCGGATATAGCGCGCGCGCATGACTCGATGGAGATGGCGGTTTTTCTGGAGGAGTTTGCCGACTGGATCGAGCGGCATCTCGAAGAATGGACAGTCACCAATAATGGTGTGCTGTTGCCGGAAGTGAAGCGGCACTATATGCGCATCCGACCACCGGAAAAAGGCGCGGCTTACGCGTGCGAAGAGTGTGGGACGGAGACTATCCATATCAATAACCGGCCGCCGGGCGCGCAGACGGAGTTTGAAGCGCGGGAGATTATTGACGCGGGATTCCTGGAACTGGTGCGCTATGGAGTACGCCGTGCCGACGATCCGCTGGTGATTGATTCGCTGAAGGTGGTGGACGCGGTTCTGAAGACGGATCTGCCGCAGGGTCCGGGATGGCACCGGTACAACTTTGACGGCTATGGGCAGCGCCCTGATGGCGGACCGTTTCAGGGGTGGGGGCAGGGGCGCGTGTGGCCGCTGTTTACGGGAGAGCGCGCGCACTATGAACTGGCGGCGGGAACAGACCCTGGGCCGCTGATTGCGACGTACGAAAGATTTGCAACGCTGGGCCAGATGATGCCGGAGCAGGTGTGGGACGAGGCGGACCGGCGTGGATTCGAGAAGGGAAAGCCGGCTGGTTCGGCGGTTCCGCTGGTGTGGGCGCATGCAGAATATCTGAAGCTGTTGCGGTCGGCAGTGGACGGCAAAGTGTTTGACCGCATCGACAGCGTGTACGAACGTTACTGCGAACCGGAGGGTAGAGGGAAACGGCGCGTCAACCTGGAGTTCTACAGCCGGCGACGGCCGATCCAGAAAATCACTGCCGGAGACACGCTGCGCATCCTCGATGACGCGCCATTTGAGGTGTTGTGGACAGCGGATCAATGGAAGACAACGCAGACGACGATGGGCCGCAGCCTCGGCAGCGCGGGATACAGCGCAGACGTTTGCACCGCTCGGACCGAGCAGAGCGGTGTTCTATCATGGACTCTTCACTGGCCGGAGCAGAATCGCTGGCTTGGGTACAACGTGGACATCAGCATCGAGCCTCGAAACGAGGCGTAAATTCCGCAGCATTTTATTGAAAGGGATGGGAATCGTTTTTTATGGCAACTCTCGCGGATCTTTCACTGGACGAATTATCGATTGATACCCTGCGTCTGCTCGCTGTGGATGAAGTGCAGAAGGCCAATAGCGGCCATCCCGGTGCGCCGCTGGGGTGCGCCCCGATTGCTTATCTACTGTTTCACAAGATTATGAAGCACAATCCGGCGAATTCGAAGTGGCCGGATCGCGACCGGTTTGTGCTGTCGAATGGGCACGCTTCGGCGCTGCTGTATGCGACGCTGTATCTCTCCGGATACAAGGTGACGATCGAAGATCTGCAGTCGTTCCGGCAGTGGCACTCGCGCACGCCCGGACATCCCGAATACGGCGATACGGACGGCGTAGAAGTGACGACCGGTCCGCTGGGACAGGGATTGGCGATGGCTGTGGGGATGGCGATTGCGGAGAAGCATCTGGGCGCTGTCTATAACAAGCCGGGCTTTGAGATTGTGAACCATCACACCTACGTGCTGTGCGGCGACGGCGATCTGATGGAGGGTGTTTCGCACGAGGCCTGCGCGATGGCCGGAACGCTGGCGCTGGGCAAGCTGATTGTGCTGTACGACGACAACCTGATCTCGCTCGATGGACCGACGGAGCTGAGCTACAACGACGATGTGCTGAAGCGCTTCGACGCATACCACTGGCACACGCAGCGGGTTGGCGATGGCAACGATCCGAAAGCCATTGAAGCGGCGATTGAGGCGGCGAAGGCGGTGAAGGACAAACCTTCGCTGATCGCGGTGCGTACGGTGATTGGGTACGGCAGTCCGAAGGCCGGAACCAACAAGGTGCATGGCGAGGCTCTTGGACCTGCGGATACCGCGGCAACGAAGAAGTTTTATGGATTTCCGGAAGACCAGAGTTTTTACGTTCCCGACGATGCGCTGAAGAACTGGCGGAAGGCTGTCGATCGCGGCGCGACGGCAGAGGCTGAGTGGCAGCATCTGGTCACGCATTATGCGGCGGAATATCGCGACCTGGCGGTGGAGTTCGATCGCACGCAGAAGGGGCTGCGCAAAAAAGGCTGGGAGAAGACGATTCCTTCGTTCCCGGCGGATAAGAAGCAGGCCACGCGCAATGCGGGCGGCGCGGTGATGAATGCAGTGGCCGACGCGGTGCCGGAACTGTTTGGCGGCGCGGCGGATTTGACTTCATCGACGAAGACGATTTTCAAGCCGGGCGCAAGTTTCCATGTCGATCCTGCGGGACGCAATGTGTTTTTCGGGGTGCGTGAGTTTGGCATGTGTGCGGCGGTGAATGGCATGGCGGTGCACGGCGGCCTGGTGCCGTTCGGCTCAACGTTCTTTACCTTCTCTGACTATTGCAAGCCTGCGCTGCGACTGGCTGCGCTGATGCAGTGCCACTCAATTTTCGTATTTACGCACGATTCGGTTGGGTTGGGTGAAGACGGGCCGACGCACCAGCCGATTGAGCACTTGATGATGCTGCGGGCTACACCGGGGCTTACTGATTTTCGCCCCGCCGATGCAAATGAGACGGCGGCGTGCTGGCGGCTCGCGCTGGACCGCACAACGCCGAGCTTCTTCGCGCTGTCGCGGCAGGATCTGCCGGTGATCGACACAGCTAAGCACGATGTATATGCGGGCGTGAGCAAGGGCGGTTATGTGCTGGAAGATGCGGCGGACGCGAAGGTGATTCTGATCGCGACGGGCTCTGAGGTTTCGACAGCGCTGGATGCGGCGAAGCTGCTGGCAGGCGAGGGAGTTGCCGCGCGCGTGGTGAGTTTGCCGAGCTGGAAGATCTTTGAGGAACAGACGGCTGAGTACCGGGCGAGCGTGCTGCCGGCGGGAGTTCCGAAGATTGCCGTAGAGGCCGGCGCGACGCTGGGCTGGTGGAAGTATGTTGGGCTGGACGGAGACGTGGTGGGCATCGATCGCTTTGGCGCGTCGGCACCGGGGCCGAAGGTGATGGCTGAGCTTGGCTTTACGCCGGAGAATGTGGCGAAGCGGGCGAAGGCGTTGATTAAGAGATAGGGACATAGGGACATAGGGACAAAGGGGACGAGGGACAAGGGACAAGGGACTCTCAGTTCTCCCAGGCGAAAGGATTGCACGTGAAGTTAGTGATTGCGTCGGATCACGCGGGGTTTGAGCTGAAGGAAGAAGTGCGGGCTTACCTCACGCGCCAAGGGCACGAGGTTCTGGATCTGGGTGCGTACAAGGTTGAGCCGCAGGACGATTATCCCGATTTTGCGGAGCGCGTGGGAGAAGCAATTCGCGCGGGAGAGGCGCCGCGGGGGGTTCTGATTTGCGGTTCGGGGGTGGGTGTGTGCGTGGCGTCGAACAAGATCCCCGGAATCCGCGCGGGCATGTGCCATGACACCTATTCCGCGCACCAGGGCGTGGAGCATGACGACATGAATGTGATTGTGCTGGGGGCGCGGATTGTGGGTGCGTCGCTGGCCTATGAGCTGGTGGATGCATTTCTCAGGGCCAAGTTTATTTCGGATGAGCCACGATTTACGCGTCGTTTCAAAAAGGTTCTGGCTATCGAAGCCAAGTATCAATGCGGTTCCGACTAGCGATGTTGTTCCAGAGAAAAGTACAAGAGCTGGCGGCGAAGAAAGCAGATTCTTCGCTTACCACCCCCGAACTCAGCCCCAAGAAGCAAAAATCGCTTTTTGGGGACCCCGAGAAATACGTTCGGGGCCCCGTTCGCTCAGAATGACACAGTTAATTTCGTTGTAAATTTCCAGTAACAGGAAACTAGAGTTGTAAGTCTCCGGCTTATTTAGTCTCCTTTTGCTGCCACCGTACTCTAAGAGACGCCGATGTTCCCCTTCGACGTAATTCTTTTCGATGTTGGCGGAGTCCTGCTGACCAATGGCTGGGACCATCGCGAGCGCGCGGTTGTGGTGGATCAGTTTCAGCTGGATCGCGCGGAGTTTGAGCGCCGGCACGCGGAGCAGAACGATGCGTGGGAACGCGATGCGATCAGCGCGTCGCAGTATCTGGATGCCACCGTGTTTTATGAATCGCGAAATTTCAGCAAAGACGAATTCATCGCCGCGATTTTTGCGCAATCGAAAGCGCTGCCAAACGGGGCGCTGGGAATCCTGCGGTGAGTTGGCCGCATCCCATAAGTGCATGCTTGGTGTATTGAACAATGAAGCGCGGGAGCCGAATGAGTATCGGTTTCAAAGCTTCGGCATACGCGATCAGGTGGATGTGGCATTCAGCTCTTGCTATCTGGGATTGCGGAAGCCCGGAGAGGCGATCTATCGCCGCGCGCTGGATATTCTGGGAACGCCGGGACAGCGGACATTGTTTATCGACGATCGTGCCGAGAATGCAGCCGCGGCAGAGAATGCGGGGATGCAGGCGATTTGCTTTGCGGGGGCGGATGCCTTGCGCAGCAAGCTTGAGAGACTCGAGGCTTTTTAACCGGATTGGAAGGAGAGCAATATGCAACTGGGATTGATTGGTCTGGGCAAGATGGGCGGCAATATGGCGGAGCGGCTTCGGCTCGGCGGCCACCAGGTAATTGGGTTCGACTTCAACGCGGACGCCGTGGCCAAGCTCACTGCTTCCGGGAACGTAGGCGTGAGTTCGCTCGAGGATATGGCCAAGAAGTTCACCGGCCGGAAGGCGATCTGGATCATGGTGCCGCAGGGCAAGCCGGTCGATGACACGATTGCCAAGCTGGAGCCACTGCTGAACAAGGGCGACATTCTGATTGATGGCGGCAACTCGAACTACAAGGATTCGCAGCGCCACTACAAGGAAGTGACGGCGAAGGGATTTCAGTTTGTGGATGTGGGAACGTCGGGCGGCGTATGGGGATTGAAGGAGGGCTACAGCATGATGGTGGGCGGCGACAAGGAAGCCGTCGAATATCTCCGGCCGATTTTTGAGACGCTGGCACCTGGGAAGGACCAGGGCTGGGGTCACGTGGGCCCGGCCGGCGCGGGACACTTTGTGAAGATGGTGCACAACGGCATCGAGTACGGCCTGATGCAGGCGTATGCCGAGGGCTTCACCATCATGGAGAAGAAGGAAGAGCTGAACCTCGACCTCGCGCAGATATCGCAGATCTGGCGCTTCGGCAGCGTAGTGCGGAGCTGGCTGCTGGATCTGACGGCGGATGCGCTGAGCAAGAATCCGACGCTCGATGGGCTTGAGGCTTATGTGGCGGATTCAGGCGAAGGGCGCTGGACGGTGTTTGAGGCGATTGATCTGAATGTGTCGGCGCCGGTGATTACGGAATCGCTGATTCGGCGCATTCGTTCGCGCGAAGAGAACAACTTTCACGGACCGCATGCTGGCGATTATGCGGAATGCGTTTGGCGGGCATGCGGTGAAGAAGGACTAGGGATCAGGGTTCAGTGAACAGTGAACAGAGAGGGCGTGTTGAATGACAGTGGCAAGTGTCCACTGTTCATTGCACACTGTTCACTCGACTGACGACGGAGGAGGCGCGTATGGCATCAGCAACTGTGCAGATAAAGATTCGTCCGGAGGATTTGTCGCAGGTTCCGAAGAACGGCGAGCGGATTCCGAATCCGGGAATCATGGTGATTTTTGGAGCTTCGGGCGATCTGACAAAACGTAAGCTGCTGCCTGCGCTGTTTCATCTGGAACAGGACGGACTGCTGCCAAAGGACTTCGCCATCGTCGGGGTCGCGCGTCGTGCGCTGGGCGATGAGTTCGCTGCAGACATGCGCGAGGGCATCGTCGATTTTGGAAACGTGGACAAGGCCGATCCACGGCTTGACGAGTTCACGAAGAAGATCAGCTACTACGCGCTGAGTTTCGACGACGCTTCGCACTACGCTGCGCTGAAGCAGGAACTGGACAAGATTGCTGCGGAAAAGAACATTGGGCCGGACCGGTTGTTTTATCTGGCGACGGCGCCGGAATACTTCACTCCGATTATCGAGAACCTTGGCGCGCAGGGGATGGCACAGCCGGAACAGGGGCGCGTGGGCGTGGTGATCGAGAAGCCGTTCGGGCACGATCTGGATTCGGCGCGCGACTTGAATCACCAGGTGAATGCGGTCTTTCACGAAAACCAGGTGTTCCGCATCGATCACTACCTCGGCAAAGAGACGGTGCAGAATATTTTGGTTTTCCGGTTCGGCAACGGGATTTTTGAGCCGATCTGGAATCGCAATTACATCGATCACGTGCAGATTACGGCGGCGGAGACGCTTGGCGTAGAGGGACGCGGGCCGTTCTATGAGAAGGCTGGCGCGCTGCGCGACGTGGTGCAGAACCACGTTATGGAACTGCTGAGTTTTGTGACCATGGAGCCGCCGTCGAGTTTCGATGCCGAGGCCGTGCGGCGCGAGAAGGTGAAGGTGTGGCGCGCGATTCCGAGCATTCCCATCAAGGACGCAGTGCGCGGGCAGTACGGCCCCGGCGTTATCGAAGGGAAGAAAGTGGTTGGCTATCGCGACGAAGAACGCGTAAATCCCGAGTCAGGCACCGAGACGTACGCGGCAGTGAAGCTGGGAATTGAAAACTGGCGCTGGGCAGGCGTGCCGTTTTATCTGCGCGCGGGCAAGCGGATGAAGAAGCGCGCGACGGAGATCAGCATCCAGTTCAAGCAGCCGCCGCTGCTGATTTTTAATCGCATGCAGTCGAGCGGGCCGTGCACGGATATCCAGCCGAACTTGCTGACGATTCGCATTCAGCCGAATGAAGGAATCGCATTGCGCTTTGGCGCGAAGGTTCCCAACACACCGAATATGTCCGTGTGCCCGGTGAATATGGACTTCGATTACGCAGCGGCGTTCGGCACTTCGACGGCGAATGGATATGAGCGGCTGCTGCTGGATGCGATGCTTGGCGACCAGACGCTGTTTGCACATCGCGATGGCGTGGAGGTGACGTGGTCGCTGTATACGCCGATTCTGGAAGCGTGGGCAGCGAAGAATCCCGAGGTGTTTCCGAATTATTTTGCAGGGACGTGGGGGCCCGATTGCGGGGATCGGCTGTTGGAGCGCGAGGGGCATGTGTGGCGGAACAATCTCGGGTGAGTGGTGAGGCTGAGATGCCCTTTATGCCCGGCGCGCTCCAATGAAAAACCACGCCAACCCAAAGTCTCTCTCTGTTCCAACTGAAGAACAGTGGGGGAACTACAACGCCGATCTCGACCAGAACCACGCACACAGCGTGTTCGCGGGGCGGACAAATCTGGAAGCGCGGGCGCTGATTCGGAGCAGTCCAATCGAACGTCTCGAAGACCTGAGATGGATGCCGCCAGCGCCATTTCGCTACTACATGATGGGTCTTCGGGATCTCGTGTTGGCTAATGATTTCGAGGATCTGGATGCTCCGGACGCAGCAAGCTGCTTCCTTCGCCTTGTCCTATACAAACTTGAAGAGCAGCCCCATTACATTGTTTCAATCATGCCGGAGTTGCTTCCTGCTGTTGAGCACGTGGCTCGGAATCAAAGTTTATTCAAAGCTAAGGAAAACATCTATGGAAGGTTTTTGGAGCTTCTAACGCGCATTCAATCGCTGTACCAAGAGTGACGGGATCAGGGCAATAGTCTCGCAACGCACGCGATTGAAACGGTTGCGCGTTTCGCTTCACTAACTTACAGGATTCGCGGTTAAATCGTGTGTCCACGGTCTGCCACCTTCGTGGTAGAGGACGCAACTCCGAGGCGGTAAGCGGTTTTCTCTCCATAGGAGTCCAATGGGGTTAGACAACGAATTATGACTTCACTTCGAAACAAATCGACCATTCCGCTTGATCATGCTGTGCTTTGCCTGGACTGCAATTGTGTGAGCGATGCCAATCGCGCGTGCCCCGCTTGTTCGTCGCGGGCACTGATGAATTTGAGTGTTGTGCTGAATCGCCCAACGGAGTTTGTGGAGTACGCTCGGCTGGCGAACGCTGCTTAGCGGCGACTGGATCGTGCGGCGAAGAAATCGTTTCGCGTAGGCGTGATAACGACACAATTGAGAGCAGTGGCAGGTGGGTTCGTGGCTTTCCCATTCATGCGCAAAAGCGCGCATGGGCACCCGGCGTTGTTGCTCAACCTGCAGAGTTGCACGCGGTCGCAGACAAATGAAGAGGCCGGAGTCATGAAGACTCCGGCCCTTGTTATTTACTGCGAATTTGCCGGTTAGCTGCAGCCGGCGAATGCGAGGGTTGAGACGCTACCGGTGAACGGCCCGGTGCCGGTGAGGGTGACTGCGGTCGACATCAACTCAGATGTAGACGTAGTGCAGGCGCTCGTGGTGATGCCCTCGACAACATAGGTGGCCAGTGGTGCGGGCTGCAGGAGACTCGGGCCCGATGCAGACCATGCACCAATATAGGCGCCGGAGGACGGCAGAATCATCTGGTAGTCCGCGCAATACGTGTTTGCGGCACAAGCTGGGTTCTGCGTGGTTTGAGCCGCGGTTTCCAAAGCCAGGACGGCCGAAGCCTCTCCTGAAACGATAGGCAGCGGGATCGTGTAGTTGGTGCCGTTCACAGACTCCAGTGCGCTGGTGATCACGTCGATCACGACAGGCGAATTGGAGCTGACCTGGCCAGACAAGGTTGCGCTTGAGGCAGCGGGCACCGTTGGAGGATTCAGCGTGACCGTGCCAACCGTGTCGCCGACAGCAACACCCGTGACGATGGATGGTGCATAGAGAACTCCGGTAGAGGAGACGCCGGTGACGACCACATCGTAAGGCTTGGTGGGATCCCCTAAGACCACGGGGCAGATCACCCAGGTGCCGTCGTTGCCCGTCGCAGCGGAGTCCACCACGCGATCAGTACCGTTGTTGTCTTTCTGTTCCAGAGAAACCATCGCACCGATGACGGGGCCGTTTGCGTCCACGACCTTGCCATTGATCGAGACTGACGTGGTGCTGACTTCGCCGGCGTGAAGAACCGGCTTCAGGCGATATTGCCCGTTGCCTTCTCTCACGATGGATTCGCAGGTCAGGAAGTTGATGTCCAGGTCCACCGTTTTACCCGGCTGAACAGTGAGTCCGCCCTTCGAGATCTGGCTGGTGGGAATCTTGATGCCGGTCTGTGCTTCGCTGGAGAGGTTGAGGGTGTGGAAGCCGTCGGCGAGTTGAACGCAGTTGGCCGCTCCGTTTCCGCAGTTGTTATTGGCTATGCTTGTGCTGTCGCTGGCGAGCATCACGCGAATCTGCTGATACGTGCCAGCCTGGATCTGCTGGGAATCGCCGAGCGAGGCGAGGAAGCACTGTGGGTTGGCCATGCCGAGCAGGTTGACCTGCTTCGGGGCTCCCGCTTTGAGCGTGGGCGTCAGATCTACCCAGCCACTGTCGTTGGGGCCGGCGGACGAACTCGTGTGGGCCTCCACGTCGGTGATGGCGACCCAGACGCCAGTGTACGAGCCATTGGGAGCCTGGCAGGTCGCGGGATCGCTGACGAATGTGGTGACAGCCCCCGTCCCGGATACGATTGTGCCGTTCATACTGCTGCACGCGGTGACAAGCAGGGCAGCAATACCTAAGCAACAGACGGCGAGCAGAGAAGATAAGAAAAGAGGGCCCCTTGAAACGGTCTTACGGTGTTCCATCGTTCGTCCCTCCAGAGGGTTTCTCTTGAGCACGAGGGAACCAAGGCAATCGGGGGATTTTTTCCCAGGACCAGCTAGAGAAGCAGATGAAGCAGAATCCTGATGAATTAGAGCAGGTTTGCCGTGAGATGTTGTGCGAGGGCGAGAACCTACTTGCGTGTGACCTTTACGAAAGTACCATCAGGCAGGTCACCTTGGAGCAAATGCACCACACCGTCTTTCACATAACCATCGAGAATCTGGTTGCTTACGATCGGTGTCGACAATTTCTTGGCTTCGGCGGGTGCAGTGGGAGTGGGCCTGCCGGCAGCGGGGCGGCCGGTTCCCTTGTCCATGGCGTCGTTGGCCAGCTGGTCGGCTTCCTTGTTGCCGCCGCGGAGGGTGTGGCGCATTTCGAAGCGGTCGAGGGGGCGAGCGAGGAGCCTGGCTTCTTCCCAGAGGGGCCGCAGGCCGGGGCTGGCTACTTTGTATTGGCCTTTCATCTGTTTGACCATCAGCTCGGAGTCGGAAACGACGCGAAGCTGGCGGACGTGGTGCTCCTTTGCCCAGGCGAGAACGGCGAGAAGTCCCTTGTATTCAGCGTAGTTGTTGGTCTGGTTTCCGAGGAATGCGCTGAGGCGGGCTACGACCTTGCCGGTGGGGTCTTCAATGACCGCGCCGTAGCCGGAGGGGCCAGGGTTGCCGCGCGATCCGCCGTCGCAGTGCGCGGTATACCAGTCGCTGGAGTCCCCAGGAGCATGTTCCATTCCCGCAAATAGGCTGTTGTTCATGCTTTCCCAGTTTAAGCCACCTCAACGCCGCAAACGTATCGCTGGAGGCGCCGGGAATGCTGCGATCACCGCGGGCGGGAATTGGCCGCGCGCAGGGCTCACAAAACGGGCTTTGGCTCCGTCTACATAAGTGCGATAACGTCTGCACCACCGGAGTGAAAATCTCGATGGCATCGGATGCTGTGAGCTACCCAACTTCGCCGACGGCTTTGCCTGGCGCTTTAGCGTGGCCGGCCAAAAGGAGGATACAATCTTCCGCAGGCATGGCTTCACGGGCAATGGACGGACCGGATCGAGCAGCAGAGCGTTTGCAGGCGCGCGCGCCGGAGATGGAGTTGATCCGCGAGGCGCAGGCTGGGTCGCGGGCGGCGTTTGATGCCCTGGTGCGCCAGTATGAGCAGCAGGTGCTGCGGCTGGCTCTGCATCTGACGGGCTCAGAGCAGGATGCGGAAGACATCTACCAGGAAGCGTTTCTGAAGGCGTTCCGGTATATCGGGAACTTCCGGTTTGAATGCTCGTTCTATACCTGGATTTACCGGATCGTGACGAATCTCTGCCTGGATCAGCTTCGCCGCCGCAAGACGCGCCGCGAAGACCAGGCGGTGGTGCTGGATCACTCGGGCGACGAGATCGACGTGCTGGCCTCGGTCTCGGACAACCGGTCATTTTCGAACCCAAGCAAGGAACTGGATCGCAAGGTTCTGGGGGAGCGCATTCAAGCTGCGCTCAGCAAGCTTACGCCGCGCGAGCGGATGGTTTTTGAACTGAAGCATTACCAGGGTCTCCGCCTGCGCACAATTGGAGAGATGTTGAATACGACGGAAGAAACCGCCAAAAATACGCTCTTCAGAGCGACCAAAAAGTTGAGGACTCAACTGGCGGGCTTGCGTTAAGCCCTTCGCGGGCGGCGAATCTTTTGGATCAGATTCGCGGTAGCACCTATGAGGCTGGAAGGACGTAAAGAGATGAATTGCGAACTTGCCCATGAGCGCATTGTTCTGGCAGCGTATAGCGAGCTGCCCGATGAACAGGTACACGAGCTGGACCGGCACCTTGCTACCTGCTCGGAGTGCAGCCAGGAGCGGGAGCAGTTGCTGGCGCTGAAGACGCTGGCGACGGCCTACCCGGTTGTTGAGCCCGATCCCAATTTATTAACTCGCTCGCGGATCCGGCTTGAGGAATCACTGGATGCGATTCCGCCGAAGCGGTGGTTTGAGCGCTTCGGTCAGCGTGTGCTGAACAACTTTGCGAACCTGCAGGCTGCGCCGGTGGCAGCAGTTTTGCTGTTGATTGTGGGGGGCGGCGCCGGAATGCTGGGCGGCTATGAGTACGCGCAAGCGCGGGCGGCGCATGCGGCAGGCCGAGTTGCGACTGCAGCGGTAGACAAGAGCGAGCCCGGACAGGTTGTGCCGGTTCCGGCGGAGGTTGCGAACATCTCCAGCGTTGTGCGCCAGCCGAACAGCGAATTAGTCGAAGTGACCTACAACCAGGTGGTGCCGCAGCATATCCAGGGATCGCTTGACGATCCGGCGATCCGGCAGCTGCTGATGCTGGCCACGGAAAATGCATCTTCGCAGGGTGTGCGGGACGACTCAGTGGGATTGCTGGCGGCCGAGTGCCGGGCAGGGCATGCCTGCCAGGGAGAGGGCATCCGCGATGCCTTGATGGTGGCATTACGCTACGACAAGAGTGCGGCCGTGCGGCAAAAGGCGCTCGAAGGATTACAGCCGTTTGTGGCCGTGGATATGCGTGTTCGTGACGCAGTGCTGGAAGCACTGTTGAACGACAGCGATCCGCGGATTCGCGCGGCAGCGATCAGTGAACTGGAGCCGGTGGAAGCCGATACGGGCGTAAGACGCGTATTGTCTACGGTTGCCAATTCGGACAATAATCCCCATATCCGCACGGTGTCCCGTGAAGTTCTGAGCAGGGCCCCGGTGTTTCAATAACGAACCCCTTACCTTCAGGCAACCGCGCCGTCCATACAAGAGTGCGGACCTGGATGAAGGAACACGAGGAAAGTAACATGAACCGCTTTATGAGGCCTTACATCCAAGCTGGAGTCGCCCTGGTGGGAGCCGCAATCCTACTGATGCCGTCGATGGCGCCGGCGCAGTCGACCCGTATATCTCAAATCATGGAAGAACCCAGCCGTCTGCTGCTGCACTCAAGTGCGCAGGGATATCTTGGCGTGCTGGTTGGCGACGTTGATGCGGACGTGGCGAGCAAGCTGAAGCTGAAGGACGTGAAGGGAGCGGTGATTACGCTCATCGATCACGACGCACCGGCAGCAGAGGTGGGGCTTCGCGTGAACGACGTGCTTCTCGAACTTAATGGTCAAGCTGTCGAGAGCGCGGAAGCCTTTGGGCGCATGATGCGCGAAATTCCGGCGGGCCGGAAAGTAACGATGCTGATCAGTCGCGACGGTGCGACGCAGACGCTCAGTGTGCAGCTGGCCGACCGCAAGAAACTCGACACAGCTATCTGGAACAAGCTCAACGATGGCAGCGATATCAGTACGCCGGTGGAAGGCCTTGGCTTCCGCGGCACGGGAGACGCGCCGCTTCCCGGCGGATTCCACATGCCGTTTGTCGGCAACAGCACGCTGAAGGTGGGCGCACTGGTTGAGCCGCTGACGGCTCAGATGGCCGACTATCTGGGCATTCAAAATGGCCTGATGGTGAAGCAGGTGGCACGCAAGAGCGAAGCTGCTGCCGCAGGCATGAAAGCTTTTGACGTGATTCTCAAAGTGGGAGCGGAAAACATCGCGACGGTTTCTGACTGGGAGCGGTCGATGCGCACCAACCAGGGAAAGGCCGTGCAGGTGACGGTGCTTCGCGACAAGAAGCAAACGACGCTGACACTGCAGGTAGATTCGAAGAAGAAGAGCGAACTGGAATTTCACGAGCTTCTTCCGGATGGCCCATGCCCGCTGATGGCGTTTGCGGATCCGGATGTGGCGCTTGATCTACAACGGCAACTCGATCTGGATGCATCGGCATTGCAATCGATGCGCGACCAGGGCGAAGCGCTGCGAGATCAACTCAACCAATGGCAGGACCAGGCCGGCGGCATGCATTTTGAAATCACGCCGCAGCAGGCGGAGGAATTCCGCAAACAGGGCGAGGCATTTCGCGATGCTTTCAAGGGTGGGAGCTTCGGCATCGATCCGAAGCAGATGGAAGAGATGCAACGGCGGATGGAGCAGTTCAACAAGGAGCTCTTTGGCGAGGATACCTTCAAGTTTGACCCGAAGCAGGCAGATGAATTGCAGAAGCAGATGGAACAATTCCGCCAGGACTTCAAGCGGCAGGAATTCAAGTTCGACTTCAACACACTTCCGAATGCGCTAGGGAAGCCTGAACCTCAATCGCGCACGTTTGAGGATATGATGCGGGATGAGCAGAAACAGGAGAGGGATCAACTGAAGCGCCAGATGGAAGAGGTACAGGCGCTGGGTTTCGATCACCTCGCCTGAGACGGCGCGCAATTCTCCGATCGACATTCCCTTCACCGGGTTCTTCACCTGTGCTGACTACACGAGGCAGGTGACTACTGCATTTTGGTTTTCCGCGGCATCTGCGTAGAAGTTGCGGAGCTGGCGCAAGCGATCGATCAGCGATTCGGAATCCTGCGGCCTGAATCCGGGATAAATTTTGAGCTTGTTCATTGCCGCCGCATCGAACCGTGTGCCGGCTTCCGATTCCACCTCAGGGGCGTTCAGTGCTTTGCTGAGTTCCGCAACCTCGGCGGCGGTGAAATATCGAGCCGGTCCGTAGCCGGAGAAACCCTCGTCATCTTCATCGCCAAGCGATGTTCCGCCCAACACAGCTTTGCTGAGGAGCGTCTTGCCTGCTCCGGTTCGCCGCACAGAAGGTAGTGCACGCCATGCCAATCTTTATCGAGATCGAGGCGACGCAAGACTTTCCGCCCAGTCTTTTTTATCTCCAGCGCCTGGTCACGACGCTGCTGTATCAGTTTCAACAGCGCATCACCACCTTCTCCCGAGGCGAGGTGTCCGACGGTCGTTCCGAGCTTTAGCTCGAGTTGCTGCCGCAGGTCCGGATTGAGACTCGCAAGTGCTTTTGCCAACATCTGCGGACCGGTCGTGCGCATCCGCTCCTGCATTTGCTCGTTCATTTCACCCAGGGCCGCGAGAGGCGAAACTCCATCCGGTTGAAACAAGGATTCCGCCGTCGATGGATTGGCTTCAAGAAACGAAATCTGCTCAGGGCTTACCTGGACAAATACCGCAGTCATGGACATTTGCCTGTCCTTCTTTCTCCGGGCTTTCGATTCGGAGGCGATGGAAGCGCAGACGATGAAGCGTTATGACTGCTTCGGCGGTTCCAGGATGCAGCCGGGTGTGGAGCGCGCGATCTCCCATTCTTCTTCGGTCATATCGACGGACACATCCGCGAACAGAGGCGTGCTGAGATAGCGCTCGCCGGTGTCGGGCAGCATGCAGAGGATCGTCGAGCCCTTCGGCGCTTCGCGAGCCACCTGCAGCGCACCGGCGAACGTTCCGCCGGAGGTGATGCCGACGAAGATGCCTTCCTTTTTAGCAAGATCCTTGCTGCACTTAAGGGCATCGGCGTTGGCGATGCGCACGACCTGGCTGATCCACTTCGCAGCGACGGCATCGCCAGCGAGCTTCGCGATGAAGTCGGGACTCCAGCCCTGCATGGGATGCGGCTTCCAACTGGGATGGCCGGACTTGGGCGATCCATCGGGATTGCGCTTCTGTTCAATACCGCTTGAGAGCAGTGGTGCGTCGTCGGGCTCGGCGACGACTATCTTTGTATCGGGGCGCTCTTTGGCAAGGACGCGGGCTACACCCTTGAGCGTGCCGCCAGTGCCGAATCCCGTGACCCAATAGTCGAGGCGCTCGCCTGCGAAATCTTTCAGAATCTCCTGTGCTGTGGTGCGCGAGTGCATGTCGGCGTTGGCTTCGTTTTCAAACTGGCGGGTATAGAACCACTCGTGCTTCTGAGCCAGCTCCACCGTTTTGTTGACCATGCCGACGGCGCGCGCAGACGCCGGCGTCACGACTACCTTGGCGCCGAGGAAGCGCATCAGCTTGCGGCGCTCGATGCTGAAGGACTCGGCCATCGTCACGACGAGCGGATATCCTTTGGCCGCGCACACCATGGCGAGACCGATGCCGGTGTTGCCGCTGGTGGCTTCGACCACGGTCTGGCCCGGCTTGAGTTTGCCGGTGCGCTCGGCTTCTTCAATGACGCCCAGCGCGAGGCGATCTTTCACGGACCCGAGGGGATTGAAGGCTTCGACCTTGACGTAGAGATTTACATCGGGCGGCGCGAGGCGGTTGATCTTGACGACAGGGGTGTTGCCGACAGTTTCAGTGATATTGGCGTATTTGCTCATTCGTCGACCTCCGAATGCAGGCAATTGTACATTCGGAAGGCGACGGGAATGCAAATGTCTCCAAGGCCGGTGAACGCGATTTTCATGTTGGCCCGGACGCCGCAAGAATCGGGAATCGCGCCTGTGCTGCAGTCCAGTAAAATCTCTGCGAGGTCTTCCCGTGCAGCAAACAGAGACGATCGCGCATCGCACTTCAACGCTCAATATTTCTTCGGATGAATTTCGCAATGCAGGGCACCGACTCGTGGACCGTATCGCGGATTTCTTTGACTCGCTTCCGCAGCGGCCAGTGACCACGGGCGAATCTCCTTCGGCGATACGGCAAACGCTGGACACCGGCCGGACGCTGCCCAACAAGGGAGCGGATACGGCAGAGTTGCTGAACAACGCGGCTGGCTTGCTCTTCGATCATTCCTTATTCAATGCGCATCCACGCTTCTGGGGATACGTCACCTCCTCGGCTGCACCCATCGGGGTACTGGGCGAGTTGCTTGCGGCAGCGACGAACCCCAATTGCGGAGCGTGGCTGCTGTCGCCGATGGCGAGCGAGATCGAGGCGCAGAGTATTCGCTGGATTGCGGAGATGATCAGCTATCCGACCGATTGCGGAGGACTCTTCGTGAGCGGCGGCAACATGGCCAACATCGTCTGTTTTCTTGCGGCGCGCCAGGCAAAAGGCAGCAGCGACATCCGGTCGAAGGGCGTGGGTGGGATGCGGCTGCGGGCGTATGTCTCGAAGGAGACTCACACCTGGATTCAGAAGGCCGCGGATATCGCGGGTCTCGGCACGGACTCAGTGCGATGGATTGCTACCGATGGCGACGCGCGCATGGATCTTGCGGAGTTGCGCGCACAAATCCGCGCCGACTTCGCAGCGGGAGACAAGCCATTCATGGTGGTCGGCAATGCGGGGACGGTGAGCACCGGCGCGATGGATCCGCTGCCCGAGATGGCCGCGCTCTGTCGCGAATTCGATCTGTGGTTTCACGTGGACGGAGCGTATGGAGGTTTTGCCGCGGTATGTCCCGATGCGCAGCCGGAGTTTGCAGGAATGGGCCTGGCGGACTCTGTTGCCGTTGATCCGCACAAGTGGCTTTATGCGCCGATCGAAGCGGGATGCGCGCTGGTGCGGGACATCTCGAAGCTGCGCGATGCCTTCGCGTATCATCCTGCCTACTATCACTTCGGGGTCGAAGCTATCAATTATTTCGATCTCGGACCGCAAAACTCGCGCGGCTTTCGGGCTCTTAAGGTGTGGTTGGCGCTGCAGCAGGCAGGTCGCGAGGGATACGTGCGGATGATCTCCGACGATATTCGGCTTTCGCGCGCAATGTTCGATCGCATCGCCGATTATCCGGAACTTGAAGCGCTGACGCAGGGTCTCAGCATCACGACGTTTCGCTACGTACCGCGTGATCTGAATCGCAGCGGCGAAGATGTGGATAACTATCTCAACGATCTGAATCGCGAAGTGCTCACGCGGCTGCAGCAGGGCGGAGAGGCCTATCTTTCCAATGCCATCGTTGAAGGTAAATATGCGCTGCGCGCGTGCATCGTGAACTTCCGCACCACGCTTCTGGATGTGGAGGCGCTGCTGCCGATCGTGATGCGCATTGGGAAGCAGTTAGATACGAAATTGCGTCCTGCAAGCCTTGGCTGATCGTGCACAAAAAAAACTAATGCCACGCAACGAGGCCCTTGTGTAAACTCACCCAAAGCTCCAGGCCAACTTGAATATTGTTGCGAGCCGAACTTTTCCCCCCTGTAATGAACGAACGATTCCCGGGAGATCCGCATGTCCAGTTCTGCTCATGCCGTTGCACCCCATTTATCGTCCCCGACAAGCCGATGGCCAAAGGCGCTGGCCCTAGCTGCAGTCCTCTTCATCGCCATCGCGTTCATATTCAAGTACGTCTTTCACTACTACCTCAACTACAACGAGGCGGTATTCACGAATCAGGCAACCGGCGCCCCAAATTACTGGCGCATGCGGGGCTGGCTCCTGCTTCATATCACCAGCGGAATGACGGCGGCGATCGTTGGTCCGTTTCAGTTTTCGCAGCGGTTGCGCAAACGCTATCTCCCACTACACCGTGTTTCCGGGCGTATCTACGTCATCGCGGTCTTATGCGGTTGTATTGGAGCGTTTCGCCTAGCTATCGCAACTACCTTCGGCAAAGCATTCGAATTCGGCCTGGTTGCGCTGGCGCTGGCTTGGTGCACTACAACGCTGATGGCCTATTATGCAGTGCGGCAACGGCAGATTCAGATCCATCGCGAGTGGATGGTTCGGAGCTACGTGGTCACTTTTGCCTTCGTTACGTTCCGTGCATTTAACGACTATCCGCCGATGATGAATTGGCTGCCTGATGCGGATCGATCGAATGTATTGATCTGGGCTTGCTGGGCGGTTCCGCTACTCATCACAGAAGTAATCCTGCAACTAAAACGAATGCCTCAAGCGACGAATGCGGTATCGCGTGCAAGTTAGGAGCTATGCATGACAAAAGAACTACGGATCCTGGCTGTGGCGGGACTTCTGCTTGGTGCGACTCTCGGGATGGCGGGATCGATGGTGGCCGCATCCAACGTTCGTGCGGTCTGCTGGGCCATTGATGCAGCGGGCGTTATCGTGGCGACGGTGACCTTGGCGCTCGCCTATCTTCGCGCGGAGAGGATGGAGGTGGCCATCGGGTTCCTTGTCTATGCCATCGGAGAGGCCATCATGCTCACCGGTACATCGATGTCGCTCGAGGCCAGCGTGCCGGCCTTCGCTGCGGGCACGGCGCTCTGGTCAGTCGGTCTTATCCTGGTGAGTGTGCCACGCGAATTTGTGCTTTTGACTCGATTGACTGGTCTGATCGCAGCGGTCGAATTTGGTGTTGTTTCGCTCCATATTTTTCGGGGGACGCCGCTGACGCCAATTTCACGTCCGCTGCCGATGTTTGCCTATCCAATGCTCGTGCTCACGTTCTTCGGGTGGATATGGACGATCGTCAGACACGGCGCGGAGGTGGGGGCGCCCGAGACACAGAGGCAACGGAACCGGGCAACGATGGTGATTCGATGATGGCGGGATGAGTCACTTCACGCCCTTGTCAGGGTTCCAGACGCCGTGCAATTTGCGGACGTAGAGAATCTGGCCAACGTGATAGGCGTTGTGCGCGCCGACGTGTGCGATAAGCGAGGCATTCGCAGCGAGCTTGGCGTCGTCGGCATCGGTCACCGCTTTATCCCAGTCGGAGAGCACCTGGTTGAGTTTCTTCACCAGTTCGGTCCATTGGTCAGCGGTGAAGTTGTCGAAGGTCTCGTTGTTGTTGCCGTCGAATTTCTCATTCTTTACGCCCTTGAAGTCGTTGAGGGCGCGCTGGTCCCAATACCAGATGTGATAGGCGAGCTGACCTACGGAATGGTTTCCTTTGCCGGGACTCCACATGGCCTGTTCAGCCGTGAGGCCATCGACCGCAATGCTGACCGGAACAAACCAGTCTTCCTGATCGTGGGTGGTGCGGAGTTGCTCGAGGAGCACGCCACGCAGCGTGGTGGGCGGCTTTTTGTCGTTGGTCTGGGCGAAGAGTGGAACAGAGAGAAGGAGAAGGAGCGCCAATTTTTTCATCGAACGACCTCATGGGAGATGCAGTGCTGGGAGTATAACGCTGCGATCGCAGGTCGTCATCCGGCGAGCCGCGTCCGCAGACCGGTTCGGAACTTCACCGCGCGGGCGCGTCACATCGAGATTGGAATGACGGCAGAAATTGGTTTCCAATCTCATGAGCCGGCCCGCTTTGAAGTTCCCTTAGACTTCAGGACGCCGTTTGCGTCCCTGGATGCGGGCGCCGATGGCGCCGCCGCCGACAGCAAACAGCACGAGGAAGGCGCAGTTGACGGCGATCGAGAGCGTCCAGATTCCTGCGTGACCTTCTGGGGAGGTGAGCCACGACTGCACGTGTGCGAGCGATGCCTGCACCTGTGCCGCATCGGGCCCGGACATGCCGGACATCGATTCTTGCGCTTTCTGCTGGAATGTAGTCAGGAAGGCTGAATAGACGACGTCGATTTGTCCGGACTGGTGAAGAAAAATACGCTCGATGAAGAGCCAGAATCCGCTGACACCAAACGTGATCCATCCTGCGATCAGACCGGTGACGAGTCCAAGGCGGGCTCCTGCTCCGATGGTGATCCATGCGGGCCGCTGGCTGCGCATGTACAGCACCACCGCCCATGCGGCTGCTCCCGCCATCCAGAAGATGCCGAGCGTGCTCAAAGGGGACACGCCGGAAGAAAGCAGGCCTGCCGGAACCGCAAGCGCCAGGGCTGCGCGCATGCCCGGCTTCCAGTCGATGGAACTGGCATCGCGCACGGGTTCGGGCCATCGTTCTGTGGCCGCCGGTACGGCGCTGTCACCTTCCGCGCTGTAGACAAGCTGAGGCAGTCCGCAGGCTGAGCAATAGCAGCTCTCCGCCGGTACCGACTGATGACAGCGGTTGCAGGTGATCTCCATTCAATGACAAGCCTATCGCATCGGGCTCTGGGTTGGCGCGGAGTGTCTCGTCGAGTGGGGACGGTGCGCGGGGCTCGGTGCGCAGCTCAGAATCGTCGATCGGAAGGGATTTCGTCGTAGAACTGCGCCGTCCCTGACGGCTTCAGGACGCCTTTTCAGTGTCTTCGCGGCGATGGGGAGCACGGGGCAGAATGCGCACGGCAGCGATAGAGGCGTACCAACGTCTTCGGCACGCGCGACAACGAACCGGATATTGGAACATAAGCAGGCGAAGCGTATCGGCGAAGCGAAAATGTGCCTGGCGTAGACTGCTCGATCCGCATTCGTGGCAATAAAGAGACACTAGGCCTCCTGACTCAACACATTTCCGGGAGGGAGGTGACGCCAACCCAGTGTGACACAGTGCGATCTGACGTTGGATTAAATTATGACGGCCCCAGGTGAGTGGCCCAAGGATTTGGGGATTAAGGTAAGAAAGCGAAGAGGTTACTGGTCGAAGACGTCATCCCCGTGCTTCGTCAGCCACGCCTCAACGGTATTTTCTGCGGCTTTGACAGCCTCTTCGAGCGAAAGGTTGGTTGAGTCCAGCAGAAATGCATCCGCCGCAGGCCGGAGGGGAGAGTCGGCGCGATTTCGATCGCGCTCGTCGCGGGCGCGGAGGTCGCGGATCACTTCTTCGGGGGGAAGAACTGGTTTGGCGCCCGTTTGGCCGGGACCGGTCTGGCCAATCTGATCGTAACGGCGCATGCCTCGTACTTCCGGGGCGGCGTCGAGGAAGATTTTGACTTCGGCATGGGGAAAGACGACGGTTCCGATATCGCGACCTTCCATGACCACACCGCCTCTTGCGCCCATTTCCTGCTGGCGCTTAACCATGGCTGCGCGAATCGGAGGGAACACGCTGACGCGCGATGCGGCGTCGGTGACGGTCTGGTTGCGGATCTGGCCGGTGACGTCTTCGCCGTCGAGGAGGACCTTGTTTTCGTTCTCGCCAGGCTCGAGCCTGATCTCTGTTGCATCCGCGAGGCGTGCAAGGGCTGCGGGGTCGTCCAGTGGAACATCGAGGCGCAGGGCCTTCAGGGCAAAAGCGCGGTACATTGCGCCTGTTTCCAGGTTGAGCAGGCCGAAGTGGCGGGCCAGGTGTCGCGCGATGGTACTCTTTCCCGCACCGGCCGGTCCGTCGATGGCAACTACAAGGTTTCGCTTGGACTTCTTTGGTTCGGAGGTTTCGTCCGCACTCATCCGCGCTTCTTCGTCCCCTGCTTGGTGCGGCTGTTAAAGAACCGCTTGCCGCTTGCCCCGGATCGTCCCGCTGCAGCCAGCGTCGGACGGCTCTTGCGCACCGGGCGCGCTTCTTTGCGGGCCGTTGATGACTTCGCAACCGGCTTCACGCTCTTGGCGTTCGTGGTGCGCTTGCTCCACGAAGGCGCAGTCGACTTGCCGTTGCGATGTGCGCCATTGCCGTTGGAAACGCGCGAGGAAGTCCCTGTCGAGCGGGTTCCATTGCCGTTGCGCGAGGGAGTATGGGTGCCGTTTGGCTTTCCATTCTTAGAGGCGCCCCAGCGCGGGCTTGATGCAGATCGTGTGTTGCTCTGAGGCCGGCTGGATGCCGGTCTTGCGTCTGAACCGCGGCGCGCCGGACGGCTGCTGGAAGCAGACGACGCGGGCCTGTTTGTAGTTGTAGACTTGCGATCATGCCCGTTCGAAGACGCGCGATTGAAGTGTGGACGAGCGGCGCTGGCTGTTCCATTGTTGGTTCCGTTGGACGCGCCATTGACCGTGGGTCGGCGGACCGGTGTGCGCGGGACATGGTTTTCAGCCTTCGCGGAGTCAGCGAGCTGAACAGGAGGCGCGGGCGGTTGCGAGACTGGTGTGGACAGAGTGCGGACGCTGCAGCGAAATGGCCGGGCCGTGCGCTTCCTCGTCTCGCTCAAAAGAACGCAGAAAATACGCGGAAGCAGGCATGGAGGAACTTGCGTAGATGGTCGAGACCGGCTCGAACTCCGGCAACGTGCCTGCGACGTAGAAATGCGGCGCATGGCCCATTGAGATCGTATGCACCTGGCGTGTTGCGACCAGTCCGCGGATGACTTCGCGTATCTTGCTGCGGGCGGTGAGGGCGGCCAAAAAGAGCTCGACATCTTCCATGCTGGCGGCAATCACGGCTTGGAGATAGATGGAGGCAAGTACTGAAATTGCCGTGACCTGCGAGGTGGAAGCGCCTTCAGCGATGGCACGCTGGAAGCGGGTACGGAGCAGCTGCCACTTGGCGGCCTGTCCCCGGGCTGCAATGACGGGGATAATGCGCAACTGCTGCCAGAGCTCGGTGATGGCACGGACTACGGCGGACTCCGAGACTTCGCGACCGAGTGCCTGTTTCAGGCGAGAGACATTTTCATCGCCGCCTTCGAGCTGCTTGTAGACGTGGACGGCGAGCTGGGACACCTGGCGCGAACCGGTGAGCTGCGGGCTTCGGCGCCAGTCACGATCGCCGCGCAGTGCATACACGTAGGGCAGAACCCAGGCGGCAACGACGAAGTCAGGCTGCTCACCGGGCTGGCCCTGCAGGTTGAGCCTTACTGCAACTCCCTCATTTTCAAGACGGATAAGGAGGTCTTCTGCGACGGCAATGGTCTTCGGATCCGGGGTCGCCTCCGGCTGGCCGGCGACAGCTTCAACGAAGGAAGGGGCTACCGATGAGGGAAACTGCTTTCTCGGCAGAAAGAGACAAAGTCCGGTCTCTTCAATCCACGTACGAGCTTCGTCCAACGTAAGAGTTCCAAGGGCGTTCTGGCGCATTCTTTCGGCGCGCGCTTGTAGTAGCTGTTCCGATGTCAAAGAAAAACCTCACTTCCGGGTCGGGCGCTAGGCCCCGGCACCCTCACGTAAAGTGGAGGAATGCCACCCATGTTTTATCTTAAATGCCTTTTAAATTCGATGGAAGGCCCGCTGGATGTCCTTCCAGGAATACAGAAGAGCTATCGGACGACCGTGGGGGCAACTCGTTGGATGCTCGGTCTTTGCAAGTTCCAACAATAGCCACTCCATTCGCTTCGGGTCAAGGGGGGTGTTGATCTTGATGGCGGAGTGGCAGGCAATGGAAGCGGCAATGCGGGTCCGGAGCGACCTAAGATCTTCATTCAAAGAGGCTTCGCTCGGCGACTCAGATTGCTCGATGACCTGGTGAAGCATCCGTTCAAGCGCTGCTCCCTCAAGGCCCACCGGGGCGGCCTTGACTGCAAGTGTTTGAGGGCCAAAGGGTTCTACTTCGAAGCCATTTTGCTCAAGTTCGTGAGCAATTTGCGCAAAAATTACCATATGCCACGGTTTCAGCTCCACCAGGAGGGGCATTAGGAGGCGCTGGCGTTGGACTTTTTCAACTTGGCGATCGCGAAGAATCTTTTCAAAAAGCACGCGTTCGTGTGCCACATGCTGATCAATGATCCAGAGACCCTCATCGCCGGTTGCGAGGATGAAGGACTCTCTCAGCTGTCCCAGCGGACGCAATGAGCCCAGACGGTTGAGGTTGGCGAGTGCCTGCTCTGCTTCGACCTGGGCTGCTCCAGTTTGTGCCGAACGCTGACTGGTGGCATCGTCCGGCGAACAGCCGAAGTTGGCTACGGCTTCTTGGGGAGGATCCAAGAGCGCGGCGGCAACTCCGCGCAGGGCCTGTTGCTCAGTCTGCTGCTCAAGGTGCGCGGCGATTTCGTGCTCGCCAAAGGGAAGCTTGCCGGGGACCGGGGTGAGCGGGCGAGAGGTCAGGCGAAAAGTTTCAGCATCAGAAGTGTCGACGGTTCCCCCGTCGCTGTCGGGCGCGGGACCTTCGGACGCGCCGGGAAGACGGGAAATCGGAACGGGGATCAGGGAGGGAGTTGCCGTGGGGGATGAGTCAAGGGCGGCCATGAAGCCGGCGGCAGGTCGGGCGGCGATCAATGCGTTGCGCAGGCTGTCGCGCACGAAGTCGTGAATCAGCGGCTGCTGACGAAAGCGGACCTCGGTTTTTGCGGGATGGACGTTCACGTCCACCTCTTCGGGTGGCATATCGAGGAACAGGAGTACGACAGGTGAGCTGGTGGGCGGAATGATGTTGCGATAGGCTTCGGCGATGGCGTGGAGCAGCAGGCGGTCGCGAATAAGACGCTTGTTGACGAAGATGTAGATTGAGTTGCGATTGAGCTTCTGCAATTCAGGCTTGGAATAGAAGCCGGAGACACGAATCGTGCCGGGCACGCGTGGAGGCTCATCGGGATTGCGCTTCCACGGGGGTGGTTCGGGAAGGCCGGCGTGGCCAAGCTGCGTTTCTGCTGCGAGGGGGAGCAGCTGCGCGAGCGTGTCTTTACCGAAGATCTGAAAGATGCGTTCTGCAGGCCTGCTGACGGGCGGCGCGGAGACCAGCGTGTGCGTGGCAGTGATGAGTTCGAAGTGCTTCTCGGGATGGGCGAGGGCGTAGTGCGTGACCAGAGCGGTTACATGAGAGAGCTCGGTGGATTCCGCGCGGAGGAATTTGCGGCGTGCCGGGGTGTTGAAGAAAAGATCGGAGACGGAAATGGTGGTTCCGCGGGGTAAAGCGGCGTCATCAACGTGGTGGATTTTGCCGCCTGCAATTTCGAGATGCGTGCCGGGGCCATCTTCGCCGGTAGAAGTATCGAGCGAGACCCGCGCGACCGATGCGATGGACGGAAGAGCTTCTCCGCGAAATCCGAGGGTGGAAATCGAGAGCAACTCATCGGCGGTGCGGAGCTTGGAAGTTGCATGACGCTCGAAGGCAAGCAGCGCGTCATCGCGATTCATGCCGTGGCCGTCGTCGGCGATGCGGATGAGCTTGCGACCGCCCGCTTCGACTTCAACGCGCAAATGATTGGCTCCGGCGTCGAGTGCATTTTCGAGCAGTTCTTTGACAACGGAGGCAGGGCGATCGACGACTTCGCCGGCAGCAATCTGATTCGCCACCTGGTCGGAAAGAACACGAATGCGCCCCATGGGGAAAGGGTATCAGGGAAAGACAGAGAGCAGGGACAAGGGATAGAGGGAATGGGGAACGGAGGAGAAAAGCAGAAAGCCGGAAGCTTTATGCTTCCGGCTTTGGAGGGTCGAGAATCAACTGCTATGCCGTTGCATGGTGGGGGAGGATTCTCGCTGCATCTGTTCGAAGCAGGTCCAGACGCGGTCACCGTCAGAGCCGCGCACGGGAGCGAGATTGCAGATCGCGAGGCACATGTTGGCCAGTGTGAAAGTGGGCGATACGTGCCAGAAGAGCAGAATGAGCGCAACGTTGGTGAGAGGGCCGGCGAGCGAGACCAGCATGTTCTTCACCGGCGACCCGGCTTCTCGCACGATGTACATGCCCTTCATGCACATGCCGACGCTTTTCACCTTGATGCCAACCATCAGCGAGGTGGCGAGGTGCCCGAATTCATGAAGCACCATCGCGAAGATTCCGAGAAACATCGTTCCTGCGAGGGAGAGGAGCCAGTGGGTGAATAAATAGTTCATATAAATAAACCCTTACACCTTCATGTGATGTGCCTCGAGCCCGTCTGGATGTACGAATAAGTCCGGAGCATTGTTCGAAATGTAGGGAAATAAAGTAGTAATGATGAAAGATGGTTACGCGCGGGCGTGAAGATGATTACCATGCAGCAAAGCTGCAGAAGGGAAATGCTGCGTCAGCAGATCCAAATTGCACCCGGCGAGACGAATGCTGCGTAGATTGCCGACCGCATCGCGTGCGCGTGAAACGAGAATGACAGATGGGATGACGCTTCCGTGCATGTTGCCGGAAAGTGGTAAAGACGACTTCGGCCGGAACAGAAAAGTCCGCGAGTCCGAAAAAGTCTGGAAACGAAAAATGCCGCGCGAAGCGGCATTTGTTTTTCAGAATGGGTCGGAGTTTAGATGCCGACGCCGAACTCGGTCGACTGCCGGTTGCCTGCGTTTGAGTAGAAGTCGTAGGGCGTGCGTTTGTTGAACTTGTAACGCTGGCGAATCTCACGGCCGACATACAGGCCGAGTGCGGCAACGGTTATGCCGATGGAGAACCATCCAATGACCTTGAGGGTCTTGCTGTCCTCTTGTTCGTCGAGGAGCGTCAGGTTGCTGGATTCGGCAGACATGGCGTTGATCGGTCTCCTAGTATTGATGATAGCCCAACTCTGGTTTGACGTATCCCACTCGCGTGAAGTGAGTGGTACAACTTTGGTTTGATGCGTACATTCTGTGACAGCCCAGAATAGTGCGAATCGATGGCCCTACGTTTCAGCAATCTTGCTTAGCCATGAATTTTTGGCTGATGCCGGCAGAAAGCTGGCGCGGAAGGAATTCCCTGCAAGCTTTCGCAGTTCATCCCGCGTAAATCCCTGTTCAGTGTGGGCAAGAAGGTATTCGTTCGCGAGGTCGGAGCCGAAGAAAGCCGGGTCGTCGGAGTTGAGCGTGACGAGCAAGCCCACCTCGAAGTAGCGCCGCAGCGGGTGGGCGGCGAAGGACGGGCAGACACCGGTGCGGACATTCGAGGTGGGGTTCAGCTCCAACGGGATACTTCGGGTTTTCAATTCCTGGATCAGCTCCGGGTCATTCACGGCTGAGAGAACGTGGCCGAGGCGTTCGGAGCCGATACTGAGCGCTTCCCAGATGGCTTCAGGCCCCGTAGTTTCGCCGGCGTGGTTGGTCAGGTGCAAGCCGGCATCGCGAGCGCGAGCGTACATCTCACGGTAAGGCTCTGATCCGCAGCGGCGTTCGTCGCCCCCCAGGCCGATGCCGGTGACTGAGGGGTGGCGGGGCCGAAGATCAGTGGCCTTGCGGAAGACTTTCTCGGCTTCGTCGAATGGGAAGTGGCGCACCGCATCGAGGATCCAGTAAAGGGTGAGGCCGAGTTCGAGTTCAGCGCGAAGGCGGGAGCGCTCCAGGCCCGCGAGGATGGAATCGAAGCAATCCGGATCGGGATTGCGCCAATGGTAGATGACGCCCACGGAGATAAAAACCTCAGCGTGGACGACGCCCTGTCCGGCGAGATGCTGAGCCATGCGCCAGGCGGCGAGTTCGTAGTCCTCGGGAGTGATGAGGCGTTCACAGACGGCCTTGAATGCGAGGAGAAAGCCGGTGAAGTCGCTGAAGTGATAGAGGACTTCGGCTTCGGGGAGCGTGATAGGCGAGGCGTCGTGGCGCCTGCTCAACTCAACGAGCGTCGCTGGGTTGATGGTGCCTTCAAGGTGGAGATGCAACTCGGCTTTGGGGAGGCGACGGATGAACGCCTGGATATCGTCCATGAGGCAAGTTTAATTGCCTGATGTGGGCCGATACCAAGGTAACCGCGGATCGACGAAACGACGGGCGCGCCAGGGTCACTATTGATTGCAATCAGATCACGGGGCCACGGGCTCATTTGCGGAGGGGTGTCGCATGAAGGTCGTTTGGAATCGCCACGGTGTAATAGCGGTTGTTTCGTTTCTCTCTCTCAGTGCGGGCGCTGCGATGCTGACCTTCATTCCAAATCTTGAGCCGTTTGGGGACGAGACAGGAGCGGTTGCGACGTTCAATACGGCTGGTGCTATCCATAAAGACAACCCGTTTTTCCAGAGCCTGGGGACGAACGGGCGCACCTGCGAAACCTGTCATCAGGCGGACCAGGCGTTCAGCCTCAGCGCCAAGGGAGTGCAGGAGGTTTACAACAAGTCGCACGGGAAAGACCCTTTGTTTGCAGCGTTTGACGGAGCAAATTGTCCGACGGAGACGTCGACGGCTCGGGAAGCACATAGTCTGTTGCTCGAGCGGGGGTTGATTCGAATTGGCGTGACTTTACCTGCGGCGCCTGAGTTTCAGATTGCGGTGGTGCATGATCCGTACGGCTGCGCGATTACGACGGATGCGACGACGGGCGGGCCGTTGATTTCGGTGTATCGGCGACCATTGCCGGCCGCGAATCTGCGCTACCTGAGCGCCATCATGTTTGATGGACGCGAGACGGTGATGCCACTGAACAATGCGCAGACCTTCGACGCGAACATGATGATTGACCTGGCCGACCAGGCGAAGAGCGCCGTTACCGGACATGCCCAGGGAGTGGCGCCGAGTGACGAGCAGCTGGCGCAGATTGTGCAATTCGAAATGGGGCTCTCGACGGCGCAAGTGCGCGATAAAGATGCAGGTGCGCTGGACAAGCGCGGGGCAATGGGTGGCGCTGAGGTTCTATCGAATCAACCGTACTTTCCGGGAGCGAACGACCCGTTGGGAGGTGACCCTACGGGAGCAGCGTTCAATTCGAATGCGTTTTCGCTGTATACCGCATGGGAGAAGCCGAGCGTTAACGGCCACAGGTACGACGGACGCGACGACTGGGAGGATCACGGAAGAAACGCAGCGCGGGAAGATATTGCCGCTGGTGAGAAGCTTTTCAACACGCGGGCGGCCATCATTACCGGGGTGCGGGGGTTAAATGACAATCCCGGATTGGGGAGCCCGGCGTCAATAACGGGCACGTGTACGACTTGCCACGATTCGCCAAATGTAGGCAACCATACGGTTGCGCTTGCTCTGGATATTGCGACGAGCCGGCTGCCTGGATATGAATCGGATAATGCAATCGTGGCGGGGCTGCACGAGTTGAGTGCGCCGGACTTGCCGGTATTTGAGATTCGCGGCTGTCCGGATCCTGCGAATCCGGGGAGCACGGTCACGTACTACACGTCCGATCCGGGGAAGGGACTGGTTTCGGGGAAATGCGGTGACGTGAATCGCGGGAAGGGGCCGATCCTGCGGGGATTGGCAGCGCGCGCACCGTATTTCCATAATGGGGCGGCTGCGGACTTGAAGGAGCTGGTGAATTTCTACAATCAGCGGTTTCAGATGAATTTCACGGAGAAGGAGAAGCGGCAGCTGATTGCGTTTTTGAATTCGCTGTAGATGGCTGGAGATGCTGCCTAGCCTCCGTGCGGTGCATGTCTCTGCAGCCATGTGCGGATTGAGGTGAGGTCTGTGGGCGAGAGAGACGGTGCGGCGCGCTCAAGCATTTCGACGTACCAGTCGATCTCGTCAGGCAGGGCGGGATAGCCGACGTTGCCGGATGTTTTTCCATCTCGGTAGGAGTTGACGAGGGGATTGCCGTTTTCGTCCGTCATGACAAGAAACGGGAAGCCCGGCTCGCCGACGCCGCCGAGGGCTGTGCGCAGTTCGGACCCGCCGGGAGTGTTGGCGTGTCTGGCGTCATTCTTGAACTCACCAACGTCGATGCGCTGGACGATGAAAGCCTTCTCTGTGATGGGCTTCATCTGCGGATCTTGGAGGAAGCGCTTGTAGAGTTTGCAAGGACCGCACCATGACGCGGAAAAGTTGAGAAGGATGTGCTTGTGCCCGCTCTGTGCCTGGGCCTTGGCTTGGGCGAACACGGCGTCGGCGGAGTCGGGTGGGGCTGCAAATGCGGGTGCAGTGAGCATGAACGCGGAGGCGATCATTGCGGTCAGGATGAGCTTTCTGCCGCTCGTCAACGCAGGTCTCCTGAGGGATGAGGCTGAGAGCATGATAGCGCGGCGTCTGTGCCGGACATGCGATGTGCATCGACGTCTGGTGAGAAGTTCCATCTATACGCGATCGCCCGACCGTCCATCTAAGACAGCGGGTGGCTCTTTGCATGAATGACAGCCCAAACAATGCCACGAACGCCAGTGAAAGCGAGTTGCGATAGATCCAGGGACGATCCTTCCCTTCTTGCTTTTCACTTTCATGCTAGTCCTCTTTCGGTTTGAGCGAATGGGCCACACCCTTCTCGCGAAATTTCCTGCCGAACACAATCAGGCAGCCAAACTGCAAAAGCGCAGCCTGCCAGTTCGTGAAAATGTCATCGAGAAAATTGCCGGTGCGCAGATATGCGAAATAATCGACGGGCGAAGATCCGTACATCGCACGCGTGGAGTTATAGCTGCTGTGTCCCGCAATGCTTTGTCCCACCAGCGCGGCCACAAAGACAGCCGCGAATTGGGGCAGGAGAAGACAGCGTCAGCTCTAACTTCTGGTTCAGCAACGGACAGATGGGAGGCGGAATTTGCGGCGATCGCAATTTATCTGCTGCTGAGCGTTTTTCAACGCCAGCAGGGATCGCCGGAGTCGAAGCCAGTGGACAGCAGCAACAAGGTGACCGGGGAAACAACCATTTAACCGCGATTTCTCACGGTGCTATTCGATGAGTAAATGCGCGGGACAAAAATAAATAGCAAAAGGCCGCTGTTTTTGTGGCATAACTGCGTTGTCGAGACGTAGCTAAATGCACCAAAAAGGAGCGGCCTTTGATGACAGAGTGTATCCAAGAATCGTTCTCTTTTACAGCCCATTTTTCACGGCGTGTACAGGCCGAGTTCACAGCGGGTCGGGTGTCGAGTGACGGCGGAGCACTTCTGTTGCGGGAGGCAGACCGCAGGGTCAACCTTTTGGGCCGGCTGGCGAGTTGTTTTCTTGATGGACGCGCACCGTTGCTGGTCAAGCACCGCGTGTCGGAGATGCTGGCGCAGCGGATTTACGGACTGGCGCTGGGTTATGAAGATCTTTGCGACCACGAGCAGTTGCGCACCGATCCGTTGCTGGGAGTGCTGAGCGGCAAGCGGGATCTGGATGAGCCGCTGGCGGGCAAGAGCACGCTGAACCGGCTGGAGTTGACCGGCCGCAGCAAGCGCTATCACAAGATCAGTTATTCGACCGAGTCGATGGATCGTCTGTTGACGGACATCTATCTGGAGTCGCACGCCGCGATGCCCGACCAGATCGTTCTGGATCTGGATGCGACCGACATCCCGCTCTACGGCCATCAGCCGGAACGGTTCTTCCATGGCTACTACGACAGCTACTGCTATCTGCCGCTATACATCTTCGCCGGCGATCAGTTGCTGTGCGCGCGGCTGAGGCCGGCCAACCAGGATGCGGCGAAGGGCTCGGTCGAGGAGGTCGGTCGCATCGTGGCGCAACTGCGCGAGCGCTGGCCTGAGGTGAAGATCGTGCTCCGCGCCGACTCCGGCTTCTGCCGCGAAGAGCTGATGGGCTGGTGCGAACAGAATCATGTCGACTATGTGTTCGGCCTGGCGCGCAACAAACGGCTGGCAAAGATCATCGGCGCCCAGATGCAGCAGGCACGGCTGCTGCATCAGAGCAGTGGCAAGGCGGCCCGGGTCTTCGCCGAGTTCAGCTACCTGACTCACAAAAGCTGGTCCTGCGCACGCCGCGTAGTGGCCAAGGCTGAATATCTGGACAAGGGAGAGAACCCGCGCTTCGTGGTCACTTCATTAACCGCCCAGCAATGGGCCGCTCAGGATCTATACGAAAAGTTCTACTGCGCAAGAGGAGAGATGGAGAACCGGATCAAAGAACAGATGTGTCTATTCGCCGATCGGCTCTCCACCGATGAGATGAAAGGCAACCAGCTGCGTCTCTACTTCTCCGCCCTGGCTTACACCTTGATGGAAGCGCTACGCCGGCTGGGACTGAAAGGCACTGCCTGGGCCGAGGCGCAGGTGGATACGATCCGACTGAAGCTGCTCAAAATCGGCGCCATCGTGCGGCTCAGCGTGCGCCGCGTGCTGCTCCAGCTCAGTTCCGCTTATCCCTGGAAAGATATCTACGCTCACGCCTTCCACGCACTGCGCTGCTGACAAAGCCCGATCTTGAGAAAACTCTACTCCCGCCCCGTTGAGATCATCACCAGGCAAAGCTATGCCCCAAATACGCGCACAAACCGCCAAACTTAACTGCAACGCGACAAATCTCACCTTGAACACAGCGGCTACACCGCCGTAGGTGACCCCAACGGCTCAAATGTCCACTCTGCCCAAAGCGAAATCACTACCTGTGAGAAATCGCGGTTAAAAGGGGGCGGACCCTTATTGACTGCGCGAAAATGGCGCCAGCCTAGCGCATGCCGGCGAATTCTGAGCGGTGGCGGCTGTAGAAGAAGTAGATCAGCAGGCCGGTGAAGAGCCAGATGAAGAAGGCCATCCAGGTGAGGACTTCGAGGCCCATCATGAGCATGATGCAGAAGATGATGCTGAGCACGGGGAAGACGGGCCCCAGGGGGCGCGGAAGGAGCGGGGGCGCTCGGGTTCGCGATAGCGCAGGATGAGCACGGCGATCGAGACGAGAACAAACGCGAACAGCGTGCCGATGTTGGAGAGATTCGAGACGGTGCCGATGTCGAGCAGGCCGGCGGGAATGCCGACGACGAATCCGGCGACCCAGGTGGCGACGGCGGGGGTGCGGAAGCGAGAGTGAATTCTGCCGAAGACCTTGGGGAGCAGCCCGTCGCGCGACATGGCGAACCAGACGCGGGCCTGGCCGAGCTGGAAGACGAGGATCGACGAGATCATGCCGAGCATGGCGCCGATGAGGACGATGAGTTCGACCCAGTGGAGGCTGTGGCCGCCGGGCTGAAGCGAGAGGCGCTTGAGGGCGTTCACCACCGGAGCGCCGTCGCCCATGATGGATTGCCAGGGCACGATGCCGCTGAGGCAGATGGCGACGCCGCCGTAGAGCAGGTGCAGGCGACGAGGGTGGCGAGGATGCCGAAGGGCAGATCGCGCTGCGGTTGTTTGCACTCTTCGGCGGCGGTGGAGACGGAATCGAAGCCGATGTAGGTGAAGAAGATGATGGAGCCGCCGGAGAGCATGCCGGTCCAGCCATTGGGCATGAAGGGATGCCAGTAGACCGGCTTGATGAAGCTGGCGGCGGCGACGATGAAGGCGAGGATGGCGACGATCTTGACGAGGACGAGGATGTTGTTGGTGCGGGCCGACTCGCGGATGCCGCGGACGAGGATGACCGTGAGGATCATGACGACGAGGAAGGCGGGGATGTTGAAGCCGAAGTGCCAGCCGGGGGCGTAGAGGTCTTTGCCGGCAAGATCCTGCAGGCCGGTGGGCAGGTAGGCGGGCGAGATCCACTTGAGGGCGGGATGGAGGCCGAACCACTCGAGCAGCGCCTCGATATGCGCGGCGAAGCCGACGCTGACGCTCATGTTGGAGAAGGCGTATTCGAGGATTAGGTCCCAGCCGATGATCCAGGCGACGAGCTCGCCGAGGGTGGCGTAGGTGTAGGTGTAGGCGGAGCCGGCGATGGGGATCATGGAGGCCAGTTCGGCATAACAGAGGCCGGTAAAGACGCAGACGATGGCGACGAGGACCAGCGAGAGCGCGAGCGCGGGGCCGGCGCCGGGGCGTCCGGCCATGGCGGTGTGGGTGAGCAGGTAGTGGATCAGGGGGGTGTTGCTGACTTCGGGGGTATCGAACTTCTGGCCGGCCATGGCGGTGCCGATGACGGTGAAGATGCCGGAGCCGATGACGGCGCCGATGCCGAGCGCGGTGAGCGACCAGGGGCCGAGCGACTTCTTCAGCGCGTGTTCGGGCTCTTCCGACTCGCGGATCAGCTTATCGATGGACTTGCGGGCAAGCAGTTGGCTTGGCAGGGCAGTTCTCCTCGTCCGTTCCGGCGTGCAATGGCAGGCGGTTTCAGTTCGGTGTGGGAAACCTTATGCGGAAGTGTACATGATGGGGTTTGGACGGAGAGAGGGGTGCGGCTGGCGGCACGATCCGTTGGACCGAAAGGGATTACATGGGGGGACTAGATAACGGAGCCCGGATCGGCGTGATGCCGATCCGGGCCCTCAATGCATGTGCGACCGAGCCGTTTAGCGCTTGGACTGGCCGCGTGCCGCTTTCTTGAGCTTTTTCTTGTTGGCTCCGCGCGGCGTGGTGCGCTTTGCCTTGGGCGCTGCCTTTTTGCGCGCCGCTCGTTTCACTTTTTTGCGTTCGATTTTGTCTTCAATCTTCTTTGTATTTGCCAATGAGAAACCTCTCTTACTGAGTCAATGCAATGTGTTTCGCGAGTGCGAACGATGCGAACCTTATGGTAACAGGGATTTCTGTTCGGGGAAACGTCATCAGGAGCTGCGAAGACGGGCTGCAAATCGCCGTTTTGTGGTCATTATGCCGAATAGCATGGTGCGAATTCCCGCGAAATTCACAGTTCTCAGCGTAGAATGGAGACAAGACACGATCTGAAGTCTCCCCGCCTGCTCGGCTTTGGCCTCCTCTTTTGCTTTCGGCGAGCTCCGTAACACACGCAGCAATCACATGTCGTCGGTTCAACTGTCGGCATTCTCCTCGTGAACGGAGTTTTCATGCGTTCTGATCAGATACATCGCGCCCTTAAGCAAGGGATGAACCGATTTGAAATGTGCCAGCTTGTCGCCAAAGGCGTGAAGGCCACGCACAAGACAGGTGGGCGGTTTGAAGACACCATCAACAGTGCACTGGAATTTCTGGGTACCCACAAGTCGGACCAGACCAGTCATGCACCCCGCAGCGAACAAGCCAGGGGACAAGTCACTGAAACCAGCTGCTTAACGGGTATCGGTTCCGCAAAATATGCGTATAAAAATGAGAAGGACGGCTGTTATGCCGTCCTTTTTTGATTCTCACTTCGAACTCTCGTCCAAACCTAGACGGGCTGAACGTTCTCAGCCTGCCAGCCCTTGGGGCCCTTGGTCACGTTGAACTGGACCTTCTGGCCTTCCTGAAGCGAACGGAAGCCGTTTGCCTGGATGGCGGTGTGATGGACGAAGACGTCCTCGCCGTTCTCACGGCTCAAAAATCCAAAACCTTTGGCGTCGTTAAACCACTTAACTGTGCCTGTTTCCATTGTGTAGTTCCTTTGATACGAATTTACCGCCGAACGCAATGCTGAAGTTTGCAAGTGGGCGGGTAAGCGGAACAGGCAATGACTTCGAATCGAATTCTACGATTACCACAAGTGTAACACAGAACGCTTCTTGACTGCGCTGAAGCGAGTTTGAGACCGAGGAGCGGCAGCAGACAACGACCGCCCGATTGAGGGAGAAAGAGGACCGCCCTGCGCCGCCATCGGACCTGATGATGACATATCCGTGGCTGAGAGGCGGGCATCCCGTTATGGTGCAGTCTGGCGGGCGGTCTCTGCAGAAATCAAGACAGGGCGAGGAAAGCCCGAAAGAGCGCAAAAATCGATTGCTGCGAGATAATGTGGTCGCCGCTCGTGCGCGTTGCAGGCGGGGTTCTGCCTGCGAGGGTTTGGCGACCCAGGAGAACTGGCGGCAGGTGACAGAGAACGTGCGACTTGCGAATACAACCGAATGGGGCGAGATGGACGCGGTTAAGCCGCAGTCCACTCTACTCGGCCGGCTCTGCAGCCGGTGGTGGGGCATGGCCCTGCTGGGGGCGGTGGTGTGTACCGGCGCCGGAACGCTGTTCGCGCTGCCAGCGTACGGGACGAGCGAGTGGCACAATGAGATTCGCATTTATCTCGCCCAGTTCTGGGTATGGGGCTTGCTGACCCCCGCCATTGTCTGGCTCGACCGACGGCTGCCGTATGCAGGAGAGGCGCTGGGCAAGCGGCTGGCCGCACACATCGTGGCAAGCCTGATTTTCACCGAGATTTACTTCTACCTGTTCACGACGATGCGCGCCCTGATGGGGGTTGCGCCCTGGAGTTCTCTCGGCATCTCGAAACTCTTCACCCCGGCGGTGATCGGGTGGCAGATCTGGTGCTGGCTGATTTACTGGATCATTCTGGGCGGCATACAGGCCTATCAGTACTACCAGCGCTACATGAACAGCGAGTTGAGGCTGGAGCGGCTGGAGCATAGCTTCAGCGAGGCGCGACTGAATGCGCTGCGAATGCAGCTCGATCCGCATTTTCTCTTCAATGCGCTGAATACTATTTCCTCGCATGTCGAGCGCGATCCGAAGCTGACGCGGCGCATGATCGAGCATCTCGGCGATCTGCTGCGAATGTCGCTGGAATCGAAGGACCGACAGGAGGTGCCGCTGGCGGAGGAACTGGCGTTCTTGGAGCATTATCTCGAGATCCAGAAGATCCGCTTTGGCGATCAACTGCGGGTGGTGATCGATGTCGCGCCGGAGGTGAAGTATGCGGCGGTTCCATCGATGTTCATTCAGCCGCTGGTTGAAAACGCGATCCGCCATGGAATTTCGCGGCGAGCTTCGGGAGGGACCATAGTGGTTCGGGCGAAGCCGCTCGGCGGAGCGCCTGGAGATACGGGTGATCGATGACGGTGTTGGATTGCCGCTGGGCTGGAAGATCGAGGATGCGGAGGGATTGGGCTTGTCGATCACCCGACAGCGTATTGCCGGGCTTCACCCCAACGGGGCAAGCCGGTTCGTAGTGAAGAGTCGCAAGGAAGGCGGAACGGAAGTGGATGTGTCGCTGCCGTTGCGTTTGGTGGGGGACGATAAGAATGAACGTGCGTACGCATGAGCCGATCACCGTGCTGGTGGCGGACGACGAGCTTCCGGCACGTCAGAGGCTGGTCGACCTGCTGCGGCGCGATGAGCAAGTGGATTCGGTGAGCGAAGCAGCCGATGGGCAGACGGCTGTGGAGATGATTCAGCGGCAGAACCCTGATCTGCTGTTCCTCGATGTGCAGATGCCAGAACTGGATGGGCTCGCCGTAATTGATGCCATCGGCGCGGCGGAGATGCCGCTGACCGTCTTCGTGACGGCCTTCGATCAGCATGCGATTCGGGCGTTTGAGGCGAATGCGCTCGACTATCTGCTGAAGCCGTTCAGCGATGAACGATTTGAGGCGACGATGTGCCGCGCCAAGGCACGGCTGGACGAGCGCAGCATGAAGGAGTTTGGCCAGCGCGTGATGAAGATGGTGAGCGCAGCCCCGGCTTCACCGGAGCGCAGGCTCGACCGCCTGGTGGTGAAGGCAGGCGGAACGACGCGCTTTGTGCGCGTGATCGACATCGACTGGATTGAAGCTGCGGGTGTCTATGTGACGCTGCATGTGGGGGGCAAGGAGTTGCTATATCGCGCCGCGTTAAACGACCTGGCCGAAAAGCTCGATTCGCGGCGATTTGTGCGCGTGCACCGCTCGGCGCTGATCAATATCGAAAGCGTCCTGCAACTGGAGCCGATCTCGCACGGGGAGTTTGAGGCGGTGCTTAAGAACGGCTCCCGGACCCGGGTGAGCCGGACCTATCGGGTGCAGTTGGAGAAGCGGCTGGGGCAGCCGTTATAGAGATTGAGTGAGACTCAAGGGCGGGACGGCATTTTATAGGACAACTTCAAAAGGCTCTGCGGACAACCGCTTCACGTGGCGCATGAGTGGTAAGCGCTGGCCTACTTGCTAGAACGAACCATGCTGTCAGCGCCAATCTTGATGGCAAACGCGTCTATTTCTCATTCTCAGGGGAGGAAACGGGCGAACAAGGAGTTTTTGTGACCTCAGTCGACAACGATAATCCTGTTCTCGTGGTCACCGGACAAAACGAGAAGGGCGGCTGATTGGCCGCCCTTCTGCTGTTTCGAAATCTTAGCTCTGGATTAGAGAGCCTGGACGTTCTCAGCCTGCCAGCCCTTGGGTCCCTTGACCACGTTGAACTGAACCTGCTGGCCTTCCTGCAATGAGCGGAAGCCCTGCGACTGAATGGCTGTGTGATGGACGAATACGTCCTCGCCATTCTGGCGGGTGATAAAGCCAAAACCTTTTGCGTCGTTGAACCACTTCACGGTGCCTTGTTCCATTTCGAAAATGCTCCTTTGATGCTATTACCGCGAACGCAATGTGGAAGTGTTGCGTGTAGAGCGGTAACTCGGAACAGGCAAGAACTTCTAATCGAATTCTGGGATTGCAAAAAGTGTAGCATGACAGGGGAATTCCGGTTCGCACCAGGGTAACCTTCCCCGATCCGGGCATTTCCAGGGCGCAGCCAGTGACCTCGGTGCGACCTGCAACGGTCCAGAATTTCGAAAGAAAGCCTTTATTGGCAACGCCGAAGCCTTTAGGATGGGTGAAATCCACGTTCGGAGGGGGAGAGTCTTTGCAGGACCGGTGCTTATCAGTCGTTGTTCCCGTCTACAACGAGGAACAGACGCTCGAGACGATCGTCGAGAAACTGCTGGCGCTGCCGCGGTTGCTCGAAATCGTGATTGTCGACGACTGCTCGACCGACAGGACCCCGGAAATCCTCGGCGCTATGAGGATTGAACACCCTGAGATCGTGATGATGCGCCACGGACGAAACAAGGGCAAGACGGAGGCGCTGAAGACAGGTTTCAGCTCTGACTCGGGGGGAGATTGTGATTGTGCAGGATGCCGATCTCGAATACGACCCGAAGGAGATTCCCGACGTGATTGCACCGATCATCGAGGGAAACGCTGACGTGGTGTTTGGTTCGCGCTTCCTGGTGCGCAAAGCATCGCGCGCGGTCTATTTCTATCACTACCTGGGGAACAAGCTCCTGACATTTCTTTCGAATCTGGCGACCAACATCAATCTCACGGATGTGGAAACGTGCTACAAGGCATTTCGCGGCGAGATTATCCGCAACATTCGCATTAAATCCAGCGGCTTTGGTTTCGAGATTGAGGTGACCGCGAAGGTAGCAAAGCTCAAATGCGCTATCTACGAGGTTCCTATCAGTTACTACGGGCGCACGTATGAAGAAGGCAAGAAGATCACTGCCTGGGACGGCGTGGCCGCGATCTATTACATCGCTCGCTACAATTTGTTTTGCAGCAAGAGCGCGAGTTTTCATCATGTGCCGCTATCGTATGCTCAAGGCATGCGGGCCACCGAGGCGCCCCAGCCCCGCGTTTGAGTTCCGGAATCAACCAGAATTCAGCGTCCGATCGCATCAGCGCGAAAGCTTGCGGAGGCTGGCTGAGATTGGCAGCCCAATGAGAAATATGTGTGCGAGCAGGCCCTGGACGAGGCCACGGTACTGGTACGGCCCCATGGCGTGGTAAGCGCTGAGCGGCAGCACAACCAACTGCATGAACAGGAAAAAGCCAACCCCATAGAAGATGCCGCAGACAAGGAAATGTTCGCGAAGGATGTCCAGCTTTCTGCCGGCGAGGCAATACACCGCAGCGGCTGAGAAGGCAATGAGGTAGTGAATGCAGAGGCCAAGTACGTACAGGCCGACTGACCGATGGAGTCCTGCAGTACCGACCAGGCCGCCAGCGATTCCTATCGGCATGTAGCGGCCGAAAGTGATGTAGGCGGAGGTCATATCGAGCAGGCCGGCAATACCGCCTCCCACAAGGATCGGAAGCGCGAGGTTGGTCTTTTGAGCTGACGCGGAAATGGAGAAAGTGTTCATTATATCTCGGCAAGCAATTCGTGCTTCGAGACTCATATTCCGTGATCTGAAGTGCGTCGACAATACGTTTGGCGCAGGACGGAAGCATAGGTTGACAGTGTGGATTAATCGGCCTGCCACGCGGATGGGTGGCTATGGAGGCGGATTTCTTGCGGGCAGATCGCTATATCTTCTCGAGGTTGGCGTACTTCTCCATCAGCTTCTTCATGCCATGTTGCCCTGAAAAGAGCACCGTCAACTTGGCGTCGTCGCCGTCACCTTCGCGCATCACGATCTGCCCTTCGCCATATTTGCTGTGGCGAACGCGCTGGCCTTTCTTGAGTCCGGAAGCTCCTTCGGGCTCGGGAAGATCCATCTTCGGGCGGGATGTGGGCCGCGTAAACGATCCGGGTTTGATTCCGCGTCCGCCGAAGAAATGCACGATGTTGTCGATCGAATTGCCGCCGCCCGGCACTTGCGCGCTTTTACTCTTTGCACGAGGGTTGACGGCGGAAATGCGCGTCACTTCCTGGCTCTCGTCCTCGTAGTTGTAGTGGCGGCTGTCGAACTCGCCCGTGTCTCCCCTGCGCTGCCCTGCCCCATGGCCACTTCCGCGGCCGTTTCCGTAGGCGGGAACGGACCATGCCGGCGACCGTCCGCCAAGATTCTCGACAAGCTGGTTGGGAACTTCTTCAAGGAAGCGCGAGGGGACGCTTTGCTCAGGCGCGTCGTTGCCGTAACGGCGGCGGTAATGTGCGCGCGTGAGGATCAGCGTATTCATGGCGCGGGTCATGCCGACGTAGCAGAGGCGCCGCTCCTCTTCGAGTTCCTCAGGATTCATGAGGGTGCGTGAATGCGGGAAGAGTCCCTCTTCGAGCCCGGCGAGAAACACGAGCGGAAACTCCAGGCCCTTGGCGGCGTGCAGTGTCATGAGCGTAACGCGCGCGGTGGGATCGAACTGATCGGTGTCGGAGGCGAGCGCGGCGTGATCGAGAAATTCAGCTAGGGTTTCGCCGCGAACTTCGGCATCGTGGGCGGCGTTGGCGAGCTCTTTCAGGTTTTCAATCCGGCTGAAGGCTTCTGGTGATGCTTCTGCTTCGAGAGCCTTGATGTAACCGGTGCGATCGATGAGGAAGCGAATGAGTTCGGGCAACGTGGCGGGATCGCCGGACTTGCGGAAGGGGGCTTCTCGCCCTTGCTCTTCGGCCGGCTCAGAACTGGTGAGACGATCTGTGTTTGGTTCCGGCCGATCTGACTTTGAAGCTGTTTGCTTCGGCATCTGCAGAAAGGGTCGCGCTTTCTTTGCTGCAAATTGATTTTCGGCAAAGGGCGAAAAGTGGCTTGGGTCGAGCAGCGGGATCTGGTTCTCGTTATCGCCGAAGCTGAATTCGGTTGCTGCTTCCAGCACGTCGGTGATTTCCTGCTTTTCCTCCGCGCTCGGTTCGGCCGCGCCAAATGTGAAATCGGTGTCGGCATCTTCGGCCCCCACATCCGCGGAGAGCTTGCCGGCGAAGTCGGGATCCATCATGGCCTGGGCATCGAGAATGAGCTGGCGGAACGATTCGAGCGCCATCTGAGCACGGGTTGGAATCAGCCGTTGCGCAATTGCAGTTCGCAGCGCTTCCCAGGTGGACTGGCCGGTTTCAAGAGCCAGGCGCTCCAGCGTCTCGAGCGTGGTCTTGCCGATGCCGCGTGCGGGCGTATTGATCACGCGGTTCAGTGCCATGGAGTCGTGCGGATTGCGAATCAGGCGGAGATAGCAGAGCAGGTCCTTGATTTCGGCGCGCTCGTAGAAGCTGAATCCGCCGACCATGGTGTACTTGATGCCGTAGCGGCGCAAGGCTTCTTCAACCAGGCGCGATTGGGAGTTGGTGCGATAGAGAACTGCGCAGTGTGCTTCGTTGCCGGCTTCGACTGACTCGCGGAGAAATTTCTGGATGCGGTCGGCGATGAACAGCGCTTCGTTTTCGCCGTCGGGCGCTTCGTAGTAGCCAATCAGCGAGCCGCCCTGGCGATCGGTCCAGAGTTTCTTGCCTTTGCGGCGAAGGTTGTTGGCGACCACTGCTCCCGCCGCTTCGAGAATGATCTGCGTGGAGCGGTAGTTTTGTTCTAGGCGGACGATCTTGGCGTTCGGGAAATCCTTCTCGAACTCGAGAATGTTGCGGATGTCTGCGCCGCGCCAGGAGTAGATGCTCTGATCCTCATCGCCGACGGCGCAGACGTTCTTGTGTTCGCCGGCAAGCAGCTTCATCAGCTCGTACTGCGGGCGGTTGGTGTCCTGGTACTCGTCGACAAGGATGTAGCGATAGCGGCGCTGGTAGTACTCGCGCGTGGGTGCGGAAACCTTGAGCAGGCGCACGGCTTCGAGCAGCAGATCGTCGAAGTCGAGCGCGTTGTTCTTGCGCAGCTCGTCCTTGTAGCCCTTGTAGATGTGGGCGATGCGCTCGCTGTCGGGATCCTTTGCGCCGAGGTAGTAATCCTGCGGATCGACCATGTGATTTTTGGCCCAGGAGATGCGGCTCAGGACGGTTCGCGGGGTCAGCTGCTTGGTGTCGAGGCCCATGCGGCGCATGACCTGTTTTACGATGGCCTGCTGATCGTTTTCGTCGTAGATGGCGAAGGAGCGCGTAAGGCCTTCATTGCCGACCTTGAGCGCCTCGATATCGCGGCGCAACATGCGCACGCACATCGAATGGAACGTGGCGATCAGCGGTTTCGAGAGGGAGGAGTGGCCAATCAGGCGCTCGACGCGCTCCGCCATCTCGGCGGAAGCCTTGTTGGTAAACGTAACTGCAAGAATCGAATCGGGTGCGACGCCTTTTTCCCGGATGAGCCACGCAATGCGGCTGGTGATGACGCGGGTTTTACCTGAGCCGGCGCCGGCGAGGATCAGCAGAGGGCCGTCGGTGGTTTCAACGGCAGCGCGCTGTTCTGGGTTCAGATTTTCGATGAGTGACTGCGACAAAGGTGGCGTCCAGCGGAAAGGTCCTTTCTCTAGTTTACCCGCCTCGCGATGACCACGCCGACCGACGGTATTTGCTTATGGTCCAACCCTCGAAGCGGGTGAATCGAGGTGATTTAAGACTCTTGATTCAACTTCTCAGGGCTTGATTGTTCGATGTGATGCCCGACATAGCGCGCGAATAAAAGGCGGCGTACGCTCGTGATCGTTTCACTCAATATCTCGATTCAGTAGGGCTTCCAAACACGGGATTTTGCAAATGGGTTCCAAGTCAGTTGGAAACCTACAGTCACCAAGGGGGCAAGCTGTGCGCCCTTCTACTTATAAGCACTTATGGGTGCTGGTTTCGATCGCCGTCTTTACGGCTTCCGGTTTTAGTTCTCCGCTGAACAGCAAATTACTTTCGCTGGTGCCTCCCGGCGCTGCAATCGTCGCGGGATTCGAAAACCACCCAGCGGGAAACAGGCCAGGGCGGCTCCTGCTGGTCACACACAACGACCGGCTCGATCTGGATGATTGGCAAGCCCTTGCGGGAGTTGATAACACAAGGGGCATCGATGAAGTGATTGAGGTGGCTGCCGCTTCTTCGACGGGAAGACTCACTGAGCACCTGCTGTTGGTAGATGGACATTTCGATAAAGTGCGGATCTTCAAGGCTGCCGAACTGAATGGCGCTGAAAGAAGCTCTTACCAGGGCGAAACGGTCATGCTCATCAAACCGTTCGCTCGCGAGCGGACGGAAATGCTGGACACGCGCTGGCTTGTCATCCTGGATAATCGCATCGCGATGTTTGGAACGCCGCCGATGGTTCAACGTGCGCTGCATCAGTACACCACCCATGCGGACATTGATATGCCGCTCATGGAGCGGCTGGCCCAGATGCGTCGCGACGTCACTTCGTGGAATGTTCTTTTGATATCCTCAATGGCCAACGGAAACATCATCATGAAGCAAAAGAACAGTCCATTGACGCGGTTGATAGAGGGCGCGGAAGTTTTGATGGTCGGGGCCCGCTTCGGTCCCAGGATCCGAGTAGATTTCTCGCTTCATGCCGGAAGCAATCGCGAAACCGCTTTCTTCACTCAAAAGGCGGCGTCCTTTGCCGACGCGTTCGCGAAAGATTCGACGGTCGAGTCGAACTCACCCCTGCCGGCGTCACGCCGTCTGGCGAACCTTGGCCTCGAGCCGAATCGCATCTATGGCTCGATCGAATTATCCTCGAAGGATTTCCGGGAGTGGAATCAACAAGGGGGATTTGAACGACCGTTGCCGGAAACGGCAATGCGCGCGCCGGCTCACGGGGAGTAACCACACCCTGCAGAACCGTGTACGAGATTCAGGATCAACTCCGAGGGCGCTCCGCAATTCCGGCAGCGCCCTCAGTGTTTGAGGAGCGGTGAATGAAGGAAGTTTCTCTCAGTTACCCGGCCCGAAAGAAACTCCGCGCAGGGCCTCGCCGAAGCCTGCTGTGCGCAAACTGCGGAAGCTTTCACCAGCCGCTTGCGCCGCTGTTGTGTTGCTGACCCTGTCGGTGATGGAGACGAGCCGATTGGGATCGGCGCCGGTATCGCCATTCCCGCTGATGGTGGAAGTGATAGCCCAGATGGTCACGGTGCCGTCATCGTTTACGCGGCCGGTAAGATTGCGGAGGCCGTCGGTTGCCGGTGACCATGGCAGACCAGTGGCAGTATTTGTGCCGGTGGGAAATCCGGCAACGGTGTAAGGAGTGCCGAGCTCCAGTCCGTTGGTCAACACGTAGGCCAGTTTCCACTGATTGCTGGAGGAGTCGAACACCCACTTTTCCAGCCCGGCGAGTGTTTGCTCGGCAGCATGCGAGTACAGATCAGTGCCGCCTGTGTATCCATCGCCCTCGTCGGCAACGTAGAGCGTGTTGGCATCTGCGAACCACAAACCGAAGGGGTAGTTGACTGGATCGACAGCTTTGTTGGAAGTGGTGGGGAAGCCGGCAAGAATGCACATGTTGTTAGGAAGGCCAGTGGAGGGAAGGGGTAGCGAGTAGCTGAGGGGCGAGGCGGGAAGAGTTGCGTCGGCAGCCGGGAGTCCTACACCCTTCGGGCATGGGGTATTGCTGGTGTTGACGTAGTAGACGGTGTTAACGCCGTTGCCGCCGGATCCCTTGGTGTAATAGAGCACGTTGTTGAAGACCGTCATGCCGCGGAAGTTGTCGTCCTTTCCAAGTTTGTCGGCCTTATCTCCGAGTTCAATGACAGAGAAGCTGCCAACCGCGGTGGGAAGGCTTGGAGCCTGGTCTGCTTCGGGCTGAAGCGACAGGCTGGCGAACTGCGCTCCGGCGCCCAGTACGACGTTCTGCGGCTGCGGGTTCCCACCGTTGCCGGCGTTTCCAGCCATATAGAAGACGTCGTTACCCCAAGTGTTATTGAGGATCGCGGCGCGGCCGTTGTTGCCGCTGTAGGCATTGGTCTCGGTGAAGTCGAAGTGGCCCCAGCGGTCTACGCGCGCGATGGCGCGGTAGTACGAAGAGGGAACGGGATTGGTGCTGTCGAATGAGTCAGGAGTATTGGAGTTGGAGACGTCAAGCGCATTGACGGGCGCCACGTATCCCATGAAGGTGATGTAGCGGCCATCGGTGGAAAGATGCAGAGCCAGTTCGGACTTGGAGCTGAAACTGGTGACGAGTTGATCGTTTGTCGGGGAAATCCAGGAGTCGAGGCTGTTTGGAACTTCAAGCGACCTGATGACGTTCCCAGAGGGTGTGGAGTGATCGAGGAAGATGCGCGAGGCGATGCCGAAGCTGCCGTCTACTGGATCGTTGTTGAAGACCCACGGGTAGGTGCCATCGGCAACCGCTGCAACGCAGCCGCCGGTGGAGGCAACGCAATGCGGCGGCAGCGTTTCGCCAACCGTAACGTTGCCGGGCAGGTTGTCATAGACGGTGCGGCTTACGACGAGGTTGCCGGGACTGAAGGCAGGTTTGCCCTGGGCGAGGGCTACAGGGACAAGCAGCAGGGAAAGGGCGGCGCCGAGCATGGCGGGGCGAACATCGGACGATGAGATCACGGGAATTCCTCCTGGAACGTGTGAGTTGACCATGGGTAGAAGCGGCAAAGGGGAAGCGCCGCCGTTGACGCTAACAGTGCCGTGTGAATGAGCAGTGAAGGCGACGTTAAAGGCGCGTTGCTGCGAGGAGGCGAACGCATGAGCGCTATTCTGGGAGCGCGATGAAACTGAAACGGGTGGCTGTGTATTGCGGGTCGGCGAGTGGGAGCGATCCGGTGTTTCTGGCGGAGGCAAAGGCGTTAGGAAGCGCGATTGCAGAGGCGGGGCTTGGCCTAGTGTATGGCGGAGCCTGCGTCGGCTTGATGGGAGCCGTTGCAGATGCGGCACTGGCCGGCGGAGCTGAAGTCATCGGCGTGCTGCCGGAGATTCTTTCAGGCAGTGAGATTGCGCATCGCGGTTTGACGCGGCTTGAAATGGTGTCGACGATGCACGAGCGCAAGGCGCGGATGGTGAAGCTGGCGGACGCCTTTCTGATGCTGCCGGGCGGCTACGGAACGCTGGACGAGATGATGGAGATTGTGACGTGGAAGCAACTTCGCCTGCATGCCAAGCCGTGCGTGCTGATCAACACTGCCGGCTATTGGGAGGGGCTGCTGGCTTTTCTGGATCGCGCGGTGGAGGCGGGATTCCTGAAGTGGGAGAACCGAGAACTGCTGGAAGTGATAGCGACGGCGGTGGAGGCGGTGGATCGGGTGAGTGCGTCGTTCTGAGAACTCAGGACTGACAACCGAAAATTACTCCACGGTCAGGTTCTTGAGGAACAAGTCGTAATCCTTCATCGACGGCGTTTCGATGGACGCGGCCATGTCCGCAATGACCACGTAGAACAGCCGGCCCGGGATGCGCTTTTGCGTTTGGCTGGGATGGTAATATTGCAAGCCTTTGTTCGGATCGGTTTGGGGCGGCTCCCACGGAGACTCGAAGAGGAGGCCCGGGAATTCCGGCTCATCGCGCTCGAAGACCAAGATGTGGCCGTGCCCATCGCCATCCCCCTTGTACATTCCCGGCTGCACTCCCTTCACCGCGAGACAGGTCGTTGCAGGACATCGCGAAGCAATGAGTGGTTCGAATTTACCTTTGCGCATGAATTTCTTCGCGTAGTCGTCGAGACTCTGGCCTGGCGTCGCACGCTGCACCATGAGAAGAATGCTTGGCTGAAGGTCTTTCGTTACGGCCTTATAGGGGCCCGAATAGAACCATGCAACGCATGAACCGTTGTTGAACGCCATTTGATTCACAGACCAGTTGCCGGGGGTGACGAGTCGTGCGCCGCAGAGTGTTGCAGTGAACTGGATATCGTCTCCGGATTTCTCGGCCTTCCAGACATCTTTGGGCTGATACTTCTTTCCTGGGTCGTATGGGTCGAATCGCTTTTGTGCAGTGTCGACAAGGAAGGATTGCATCTGCGACAGAGAAACGTGGAGCTTGTCGAGATATGCGGCGGCACGCAGCACGTGTGCGGGCATGCTGGTGATCGTCGCGCAGGCCATGTAATCACCCCAGAATGAAGCGGGGAGCTGATTCCATGGGTGCGCTGCTTCAATCGCGAGAAATTCTTGTGCACCGGGCTTAGTTTCGAGTGTCTGGCAGAACAGATTGGCGCGGAACCACGAGGCGCGGAAATCGTTCGGGACAAGTTTGCGTGCGGTTTCAAATGCGGCGACGGCTTTCTCGTGACTGTTGGGGATGTCGAGGTTGTAGGCGTAGTGAGCGACGAGGCCGGCGAGCAGTGCAAGTTCTTCGTTGTCAGGATGCTTCTGAAGCGCGGCGCCGAGAAAGCCGAGATCCTTTTCTAGCCGGTCGGCCACGCTTCTTTGGGCGATTGGATAATCCCATTTGTTTGTCCACGCGCTGGCAAAGGGTTCGAGCTGGCGAGCATCGTCAAGCGCGGCGAGGATCGAGGTTTCCTGGGGAAGCGCATCGGCGTGGATCGCGGCGATATCGGCGAGCGCGGGAGTTACCGTGAATGCCACCAGGAGTGTGGAGAGCAGCGCAAACCACCGGCGCATGAATGCCTCGCGGATGGAAAGATGGGATAAGTGTAATGGTTCGGGCGATAGAGAAGAGGTCGGCTATCTGCGCTTCGCACGTTCGCGCTGAAGTTCGCGGTAGAGCTCGCTTTTGGACTGGCCCAGCTCGCGGGCAATGCGCTTGAGTGCTTCTTTTTCGTCGAGGTTGGATTCGGACTGGAGCCGGGCAATGCGGGCGGAGATGGTTTCCCGGGTTTCAGGAGCGAGACCCGCGGCACCCGGATATTTGGCTGGGTGCTTCGACGAGAAGAGTGAACTCGCCGCGGATGCGGTCGCGGGCGACGAGATCGCGGCGCACATCGGCGACGGTGCCGCGGAGAAATTCTTCGTGGAGCTTGGTGAGCTCGCGCGCGGCGACTACGCGCAATGCAGGGCCGAAGACGGATTCGAGATCGGCGAGAGTGTCGGCGATGCGGTGGGGCGCTTCGTAGAAGATCACGGTCTGCGCGGAGTCGCGGGGCTGGGCGGCGAGATCTTCGAGACGTGTGCGGCGGGCGCCGGCCTTCTCCGGCAGGAACCCGAGGAACTGGAAATTCGCCGGTGGGCAGATCCGGAGGCGATGAGGGCGCTGAGGGCCGCATTGGCGCCGGGGATGGGAATGACGGGGACGCCGGCGGCGATGGCTTCGGTGACGAGCCAGGAGCCGGGATCGCTGATGCCGGGCATGCCTGCGTCGGAGACTACGGCGATGCGGCCGCCGTTCTTCAGCGCTGCGACCAGTTCGGAGGCACGGTCGCGCTCGTTGTGCTGGTGGAAGCTGACGGTAGGCGTGGCGATGGCGAAGTGGTTGAGGAGCTTTTGCGTCTGGCGGGTGTCTTCGCAGGCGATGCGGTCTGCGTGCTTGAGCACTTCGAGGGCGCGGAGAGTGATGTCGCCGAGGTTGCCGATGGGGGTGGCGACGAGGTAGAGGCCGGGAGCGAGCGGAGTGCCGGGCATTGCTTAGAACATGGTAGTGCCTCCCGGTCCCCGCCGAATTCAAGGGGTGGATGACTGCCTCCGGCCACCCAGTGGCGATCCGTGAGGATCGTCCCTACCGCGACACTTTGATGGATCTTCGTCCACTTGGCTGAGAGGGGCGTATCTACTCGCTCGCGTCCTGGGCTTCGATGCGGCGCTGTTCGGCTAGCAGAGACATCGAACTCATGAGGTTTTGTACGCTGACGATGCCGACGACTTTGCCGCTCTCGGTGACGGGAATGAGCGAGAGGCCCTGGCCGCCGGAGATGCGGCGGATGGTCGTGCCCAGCGTGTCTTCAGGGCGGGCGACCTGGAAGGCGCGCGACATGATCGACTGGATGTAGCCGTTGCCGTCGTTGCGCAGCGCGTCGACGATACGCTGGCGCGAGACGATGCCGACCAGTTGCGGTCCGCGGACCACGGGGAAATCTTCCTGCAGGGAGTGAACGCAACGGAAGAGCGCGTCGGCAAGTGTGTCGGAGGGCGAGAGGGTGGCGAAGTCGGTGAGCATCACTTCGCGCATGTGGACGGTGTCGACCACGGACTGGAAGAAGACGCCCTGGTCCTCGACCTGCGCCGCGATCATGATGAAGAAGCCGGCGATGATCAGCCAGTAGGCTTGCAGGGCCATGCCGGTGATCATCACTGCGAGGGCGATAAACTGTCCGATGCCGGAGGCGGCGCGCCCTGCGGGCGAAAGGCCGTGAGTTCGGGCAAAATTGCCGCGCAGCAGGCGGCCGAAGTCGAGCGGATAGGCCGGAAGCAGGTGGACCAGGCCGAGTCCTGCCTGCATCCAGACCATGCTGCGCAAAAGGTAAGCAGCGGTGATGAAGGGGCGGCCGAGCAGGCGGACATCTCCGCCGGCGCCGATGAAGGCCGCGGCGAGCATAAGCGCGGTGAAGCAATTGGCGAGGGGCCCGGTGAGCGCCATGGCGAACTGGCCGAAGCCCTGGTTCGCAGCTTCCTGGCTTTCAGGGTTGGCGTAGGCGAAGAGTCCGCCGATGGGGAGCAGCAGCACGGCGCGAAGCTTCAGATGGAGATAGGCGGCCATCATCAGGCGCGCGGCTTCGCGTATCACCACGGCCGATACGCAAACGAAGAACAGGGCCAGGCCGCGCACGACTCCAGCGGTGGCGCTGAGACCAAGACAGACCAGCAGAAGGGCAGGAAAAAAGACGTGCATGCGCATCTCCACGCCCATCCATCGGCCCAGCGGTATGGTCCAGCCACGCATACAGGAATTGTAGAGGCTCGGGGTTGGCAAGCGTTTCCTATATGCTGATTCGCGATGCGGGTAATTGCGGGGACGCTGCGGCGAAGGACGCTGGAAGCTCCGGCGGGGCTGGGGACGCGCCCCACCAGCGATCGGCTGCGCGAGACTCTGTTTAATGTACTTGCGCCGCGGATGGAGGGTGCGCGGTTTCTGGATTTGTACGCCGGTTCGGGCGCGGTGGGCATTGAGGCGGCGAGCCGCGGAGCCGCGAACGTGGTGTTTGTGGAGCGTGCGGAGCCGGCGCTGAAGGTGCTGCGCGCAAATCTCGAGAAGCTCGGCCTGCGAGGCGGGGTACGGCGTGGAAGCGGTGAGCGTCGGCGCATTTCTGCGGCGCGTGAGGCCTGAGAGTTCACCGATGCGCTTCGACGTGGTGTTTCTCGATCCGCCTTACGAGGCGGCAGAGGAGTACGCGACGGCGATGGCTCTCCTCGGCGGGGCGGCGCTTGGGATTGCTGGCGGAGGGCGCGGTTGTGATTGCCGAACACCGGCGCAAACAGAAGCTCGAAGATGGATATGGAACGCTGCGCCGAGTGCGGGTGCTGGAGCAGGGCGATGCGGCGTTGAGTTTTTTTGGAAAGCGTCCAGTGCTGCGCCGCAGAAATTGAGGCTGAAGCGTAAGATGAGCCCGTCGGGGAGAAGGATTAAGTGAAAACGAATTTGAGATTCGGGATCGCGCTGGGATTATTGCTGGGGGCCGCGGGCGTTTGGGCGCAGGGTGCGCCGAAGTGGGTGATTGGCCCTTTCACGCGGCCGGCGACGGGAAATCCGGTGGTCTCACCGAATCCGGCGTCGATGTTTGACGACCCGATCCTGCACAAACCGGTTGCGTGGGAGGCGCTGCACACGTTCAATCCGGCAGCGATTGTGCGCCATGGCAAGATCTACGTGCTGTATCGCGCGGAGGATAATTCCGGCGCGATGGAAATTGGCGGGCACACTTCGCGGCTGGGATTGGCGGAGAGTAGCGACGGCATCCATTTCAAACGCCTGGGAGAGCCGGTGTTTTATCCGGCGGAAGATGACCAGAAAGCGCGCGAGTGGCCGGGCGGCGTCGAAGATCCGCGGATTGTGGAGCGCGACGACGGCACCTATGTGCTGACCTATACGCAGTGGAATCGCAAGACCTATTCGGTGGGAATTGCGACTTCGCGCGATTTGAAGCACTGGACGAAATATGGGCCGGCATTTCTGACGGCGCTGGGCGGCAAGTACGCCAACATGATGTACAAGTCGGCCGGAATTGTGACGCAGTTGAAAGGTGGCCGCCTGATTGCGGCGAAGATTGCGGGCCGCTATTGGATGTACTGGGGCGAAGGGTCCGTCAAGCTTGCGACCTCGGACGATGCCATCCACTGGATACCGGTCGAGGACATGCACGGGAAGCTGGTGGAACTGCTGCGGCCGAGGCCGGGCCACTTCGATAGCTCGTTTCCCGAGACGGGGCCTCCGCCGGTGCTGACGAGCGCGGGAATCGTAGTGCTCTACAACGGCAAAAATGCACCGGAAGGCGGCGGCGATCCTGCGCTGGGTCCGAATGCCTATGCGGCGGGGGAAGCGCTGTTTGAGGCGTCGAATCCGGCGAATCTGCTGACACAGACCGACATCGCCGGTGCTGAAGCCGGAGCTGCCGTATGAAAAGACCGGCCAGTATGCGGCCGGCACCACGTTTGCCGAGGGGTTGGTGTTCTTCCACGGGAAATGGTTTTTGTATTACGGGTGCGCGGATTCGCTGGTGGCGGTGGCGACGGCTCCGGCCGAGGCGATGAGCGCAGAGTCGCTGCGTAAGGCGAGTTCGACAACAACCGCGCCCGGAACTCCGGTTATTCCATCTGCGGCGGACTGCGCCGCCGGGAGCCGAGGCGAACGCGCGCGGGTTCTATCTGCACAGGCGGCGATACGGTGGTGTTTTATGGCGACAGCATCACGGAACAGAACTACTACAACCAGTATGTGGAGCTGTACGCGGCGACGCGGTTTCCGTGGATGCGGGTGCATTTCTATGGCGCGGGCGTGGGCGGAGATCGCGTGACGGGTGGTGGCGGAGGGCCCATCGATCAGCGGCTGGAGCGCGATGTGTTCGCAGAGAAGCCGACGCGTCGTCACGGTGATGCTGGGCATGAATGATGGCGGCTATCGCGCGACCACGGAAGAGATTGAGCAGACGTATGTGAAGGGCTACGAGCATCTGCTCGATTCGATTCGCGAACATGTGCCGGGCGCGCGACTCACGCTGCTGGGACCGTCCCCCTATGACGATGTGACGCGGCCGGTGACGTTTCCCGGCGGGTACAACGCGGTGATGCAGCATTTTGCCGACCTGGATCAGTCGCTGGCGGAGAAGTACGGCGCGGCTTTTGTGAATCTGAATCCGCCGGTGGTTGCGGCAATCAGGAAAGCGGATGCGATGGACCCGAAGCTGGCGGTATTGCTGTTGCCGGACCGTGTGCATCCCGATCCGCTGGCGCACTGGGTGATGGCCGAGGCGCTACTGAAGGGCTGGCATGCTCCGGCACTCGTTTCGGATGTAACGGTCGACGCGCACGCGGGAGCGGTGACGGAGGCGCATAATGCCAGCGTAAGCCAGGTCGAGCAGACTGATGGCGCGTGGAAGTGGACGGAAGTGGAAGATGCGCTGCCGCTGCCGCTGACGCGAAGCAATGCGAGCCAGGCGTTACTGCTGGACTTAACTGACATTCAGCGGCAGTTGAACCAGGAGACGCTGCGCGTGACTGGGCTGGCCGCGGGGCGGTACACGCTGAGCATTGATGGCGATGTGGTGGACACGTTTTCGCCCGAGGAACTGGAGAACGGAATCAATCTAGCGGATTACGGTACGCCGATGTTTCACCAGGCGCAGCGCGTAAGCTGGCTGGTGCGCGATCGCGATGAGGCGCACTACATCCACCTGCGCATGCGGGTGCGCAATGCGGACATGGGGGAACAGGCTGGAAAGCCGGACGTGATGCAGGCGTTTGAGAATTCGCTGGAGGACTCGATTTATGAAGCGGCCGTACCGAAGCCGCACGTCTTCCGGCTGACGCCTGTCGCGACAGGAATGACGCAGAGCACGCGGTAAAGTCTGCACAATGCAATCACGATGAGGAGGGTGTGATCGCGGAGATTTCATTGAAGTCGGTTCTGGAAACAGAAGGCCTCGAAACGGCGAAGGCCGCTATGCGCGAGGTTGCGACACATGCGGCCGGCCCGGAAGGCGCGCTGCCGCTGACGGCGGAGATGCTGCGTGCAGGAGCCTTCGGGAAACCTGTTCGGCCTGAGCCAGAATGCGGGGATGGGTTGGGAGGCGGCGCGGCTGCGCGATCCGGAGTTTCTGATTCTGAGCACGCATGGCGGGCTGCGCGCAGAGAATGGTCGGCCGATCGCGCTGGGATTTCACACCGGGCACTGGGAGGTTGGGCTGCTGGTCGCCGAGGCAGCGCGCGAGTTGAAAGCGCTGAGGGCGATTCCATTTGCCGGGGCATGCACCGATCCTTGCGACGGGCGGACGCAGGGCACGACGGGGATGATGGATTCGCTGCCCTTTCGGAACGATGCGGCCATGGTGCTGCGGCGGCTGATGCGGTCGTTGCCTACGTCCAAGGGCGTGCTGGGCGTGGCGACCTGCGACAAGGGCCTGCCGGCGATGATGATGGCGCTGGCTTCGGCCGGAACGCTGCCCGCGGTGCTGGTGCCGGGTGGCGTCACGCTGTTGCCCGAATCGGGTGAGGACGCGGGCAAGGTGCAGACCATCGGGGCGCGCTTTGCGCAGCAACAGATCACGCTGGAATATGCGGCCGAAGTGGGTTGCCGTGCATGCGCTTCGCCGGGCGGCGGATGCCAGTTTCTGGGGACCGCGGCGACGGCGCAGGTTGTGGGCGAGGCACTTGGGCTGGCGCTGCCCCACACGGCACTGGCACCTTCTGGACAGCCGATCTGGCTCGATGCGGCAAAGCGCTCTGCACGCGCAATCATTAGGTTGCATGAATTGGAGACTGGGCTGCGCGGGATGTGCTGACGGATGCGGCGGTGCGCAATGCGATGGTGTTGCATGCGGCTTTTGGCGGTTCTACGAATCTGCTGCTACATCTGCCGGCGATCGCGTTTTCGGCGGGATTGAAGCGTCCCGGTCGCACGGACTGGGAGCAAGTGAATCGCACCGTGCCGCGTCTCGTAGACGCCCTGCCGAACGGACCGCGCGGATTCGCGACGGCCCAGGTGTTCCTGGCCGGCGGGGTCCCGGAAGTGATGCTGGAACTGCGTGCGGCTGGTCTTTTGGATACGAACGTAAAGACGGTGTCGGGCGATACGCTCGATGCGAGTCTCGACTGGTGGCGCGACAGCGAGCGGCGCCACACGCTTCGCAAGAGACTGAAGGAACTGGATGGAATCGACGCGGATGACGTGATCATGACATCCGGATCGTGCGCGGTCGACGGGGATTGACTGCGACGGTTTGTTTCCCGGTCGGCAATCTTGCGCCGGAGGGATCGGTGATCAAGAGCACGGCGATCGATCCTTCGCTTATCGGCGAAGACAATGTCTTCCGCCATCGTGGGCCGGCGAGGGTATTTACGACCGAGGCGGCGGCGATTGAGGCGATCAAAGCCGGTACGATTGGGCATGGCGATGTGATTGTGCTGATCTGCGGCGGCCCGAAAGGCGCGGGCATGCAGGAGATCTACCAGGTGACCTCGGCGCTGAAGCAGTTGCCGCATTGCAAGCATGTTGCGGTACTGACGGATGCGCGCTTCAGCGGTGTTTCGACGGGCGCGTGTATCGGGCATATCTCGCCGGAGGCGCTGGCGGGCGGGCCGATCGGCAAGGTGCTGGATGGCGACCTGATCGAGATCGTGATCGATCGCGGCAAGCTGACGGGATCGGTGAATTTGCTGGCCGATGCCGGCGGCAAGTTGAGCGCCGAAGAAGCTGCGCGGAAACTGGCGGAGCGACTGCCGCGTGCGGATTTGAAGCCGCATCCGGCGCTGCCGGAAGACACGCGCCTGTGGGCGGCGCTGGTGGAGGCGAGCGGGGGAGTTTGGGGCGGATGCGTGTACGACACGGAGAAGATTGTGGCTGCGCTGGTGTCCCACAAATCGGCTGAATTGAGGTTCTCGGTCTCCCCATCAATGACACGAAATTGCCGCGTCATTGATGGGGCACCTGAGATTAAGGTGATTAGCTAAAGGCGACTGTTTAGTTGCATAAGGATTGAGACCCATGACCGGAAATGATTTTGGTGTGAGCAGGAATCGGCGATTTTTGGGATGCGTTAGCGGCAGCTGGTGCCGTTGCCGGGGCGGTTGGGGCGAATGGGCTGGCTGCGGATGTGGTGCGCTGTCCTGATCGTCCGGATGGTCTTGCGCCGCTGAAGATCGATGCAGTGGAGTTGATCGAATTGCGCGGACATTACACGGAGGAGGCCGGTGTCGATCATCAGCCCCAGGTGAATCCGCTGGACGTATATGACGCCTACAGGCGCGCTCCATACCAGGACAAGCTCGACGGAGCGCGCGAGGTGCATACCGAGGCGATCTACATCCGGATTCGCACGGCCGCCGGCCTGGATGGGCTCTACGGTCCGATTGATCGCGAGCCGGCAACCATCGTAATCGAGGACCTGCAGCGATTTCCTGATCGGCAAGGATGCGCTGGCGGGTGAGATCGTGTGGGACCAGATGTATCGCTCGAACCGGCAATCACGCGCGGGAATCTTCATGATGGCGATCAGCGCGGTGGATAATGCGCTGTGGGATCTGCGCGGAAAGTTCTACGGAGTACCGGTGTGGCGGCTTCTGGGCGGCCCATCACGCGACAAGGTAGAGATGTATGCGAGCGCACTGGGCTTTTCGCTGGGACTGGATGAGGTGCGGAAAAGGGCGACGGAGCTCAAGAACCAGGGGTTTCGCTATCAGAAGTGGTTCATTGGCTATGGACCGGGCTCGGGCCCCGAGGGCATGCGCCAAAACATCGAGTTGGTGAAGACGCTGCGCGAGACGCTCGGCGACGATTACGAAATTATGTTCGACGCATATAGCGGCTGGGACCAGGATTATACGCTGGAGTGGGCGCGGCAGGTCGAGCAGTACCGGCCTTACTGGATGGAGGAAGTTACCCATCCGGAAAAGATCGACAGCTTTGCGGCGATCCGCCAGGGAACAACCTTGCCGCTGGCGGCCGGCGAGCATTTCTACGGACGCTGGGAGGTGGAGCGATATCTCCAGGCGCGGACGCTGTCTGTGGTGCAAGCGGATCCCGAGTGGTGCGGCGGTGTGAGCGAACTGGTGAAGATCGGCACGGTGGCATCACTGCACGATGTACGCGTGATTCCGCACGGGCACAGCCTGCGCGCGGCGGTGCATACGATTCTGAGCCAGTCGCCAATGACGTTTCCGCTTGGCGAGTACCTGGTGACGAAGATGCGGCACTATCACCACTTCGAGAAGAATCCGCCGGTGGTGCAACAGGCGCATATCGCTTCGCCCACGGGGCCGGGGTTCAATGTTCAGCTCGATGAGGCGAAGATCGAGTCGCAGAAGCTGCTGACGGTTGGTTGAGGTTTTTGCTTTCCCATCCATGTCGAGATGAATCCGCAACATGGGCACCCAGTTCTCGTCTCCTATCTAGGTTTTCAGTGTCGGAAACGCCGTGATGCGTAACTTTGCGGTTGCGTATGGAATGAGCGTGATATCTTCTTCCGGCTCATTGCTGGCGACGGGGCTTTGCGGAAGCGGATCGGCGGCGCCGTCTTCGGCGCGCCATGCGGGAATCTTTCGTGCTTTTACGCGAAGCTCAACAGCGACGGACTTTCGCGCAAAGGGAACCTCGCCGGGTTCAGATTCCTTGACAGAGATGGAGCGAGCCGGATCGTCAAGATCGATGTTGGCGGCGTAGTTCCACGGCGTGGTTGGATACACCTGCCAGTCGGCAGTCATGCCGCGATCGCGCAGCTTTACCCAGTCTTCGCCGATGCCGTAGGAGAAGACCAGCGGACCGCGTTCAATGGCGATCGAGTCATTAAACCAGCGGGAGACGCGAGGCAGCATGGGGAACGTGATCTCAACGCGGTCGCCGGGCTTCCACGTGCGTTCGATGCGTGCGAATGTCCCCGTCTTGGCCTGGGATTCAGGCTTGCCGTTGATCTTGATTGAGGCATCGGCTGCCCACGCTGGAATGCGCAGTTGCAGCGGAAATGAGAGGGGCGCCGGCAGGGCTGACGGTGAAACTGACCAAGCCGCGGAAGGGATAATTGGTCTCTTCGACAATATGAACCCCGGTTCCCCGCAAAGTTGTGTGCACCTCGCATGGAGCGTAAACGGCGGCGACGAGGCCATCGTGCTCGTCCGAATCCTGGTCGCCTGAAAGCAGAAATAAACTGGCGGCAAACTTAGGCCAGCCCTGGTTAAAGTTGGCCGTGCAGCAGCCGAAGTTGGGTTCGAGGCCGAAGAGGTTTGATTCCGGTCCGTCGCTGACCCACGGTTTGTGGTGCAGGCTGCACTCCACCTGGTTGGGCTCCTGGTTGTACTGGTGCGCCCACATGTCGTCGGTAAGCGTGCCGGGGAGCGCGTTGAAGGCGAGCTTCTCAAGCCGGTCGCCGAGTGCCGGATCACCGGTGATGGCCAGCGCACGCTCCAGGGAGAACATGTATTCAACGACGGTGCAAAGTTCAGAACCCTGCGACGGATCGCGGCCGGAAAGATGTTCGTCGCAGGAGAACATGCCATTGGGCAGGCCGTGATAGCGATCGAGTTCGGCGATCATTTGCGCGGCTGCTTTGCGATCGATGTCGGAACCGGACAGGAGCGACCACACCGGACCAGTCTTCACGGCCTGGCCGTTGTTGACGCCATGCGTGGCAAGCGCGAGATCTTTCAGTCCGCCGCCTTCGTTCAGCTTGATGAACTCCGCGGTGATCTTCTGTTTGTACTGGAAGTTCGCATACTGCGCAGTCCAGTCGTAGCCCTGAGTGCGAAGAAGACGCGCGAGATCGAGCAAGTAAGGCGAGCCAGCGCGGTTATAAAGCCAGATCACACTGAGCAGCTCATCCTGCCAGCGGAACTTTCCCCAGTCGCGCAAGGGACGCTGGGGAAGCGCGGCGAGCTGATAGCGAAAGTAACGATCCATAAGGGGGATGACGCGCAAGTCGCCGGTGAATTCCTGATATTGAGTGAGCGCTTTGAGGGCGACGATGCGCGGCCACCAATCATCGTTTGAGGCCGGCCCGATCATGCCGTTCGCGGCCTGGTGGGTGAGAATCCAGTCGATGTAATTCTGAGCCTTGGCTTTCAGGCGGGGGTCGTCCAGCAGCCACGCAAGCGGGATCAGGCCGTCGAGATAATACGGGCCGCGCTCCCACGATTCGCCGGTGCCCCCGAGCCATCCGCTGTTGGGTCCGACGTCGGGCCACGTTTCGTCGAGATGGCCGCTGAGTCCATTCGCCTGGATCTCAAGTTGGCGTCGCAGCCAGCCCGCGGGACGCACGGAACCGAGCGGCAGGGGATAGAAGGCGCCTGGACGGAGCGGCGCGCGGTCTCTGACCGTCGGCGAAGGGATTGCATCGCTTGCGGCCCAAAGGGAGGGTGCTGGCAGCGCGCAGGCGAGACTGGCCAGGCTGGACTTCTGAAGAAAGCGGCGGCGGGTGACGTGGTTTGAATGAGTCATAGCGATCGGACTTCGACCGTCAACAGAGTAATCGAAGGAAACCGATGGGGCGAAGGCGATAGAGTGATGGACATGAAAAATCTTTGGGCTCCGTTGGTCCTGTTCGCGCTGGTTCTTGCATTTTGCGTTACTCCCCTGGCGCGTTCGCAAGCAAGCGCAGGTGACTTGGGCTCGGTGTCATCTCCGCAGGAGGTGATCATCGACACCGATATTGGCGACGATATTGACGACGCGTTTGCGCTGGGACTAGCGTTGAAAAGTCCCGAACTAAAGATCCTTGGCGTGACAACGACATTCGGCAATACCGAGATGCGGGCGCGGCTGCTGGATCGGTATCTGAAGGCCGTTGGGCAAAGCGACATCCCGGTGTTTGCCGGGCCGAAGACGAAGACCGACAACGTGATGACGCAGGCGGCGTATGCCCTGCGCGATCCCGACACGAGATTCGGCGATGGAGCGGAGTTCATTGACGACGAGGCAAGAAAACATCCGGGTGAGATCACGCTCATCGGCATTGGTCCGCTGTTCACTGTGCGAGCTGCCATAGAGCGTGATCCGGCGGCTTTCGAAAAGCTCAAACGCGTCGTCATTATGGGCGGCAGTATTTATCGCGGCTACGGGCTGGATGCGCAAGGCAAGCCAAAGCCGCCGGAGCCGGAGTGGAACATCCTCAACGATCCTGCAGGACTGAAGGCGCTGCTGGCATCGGGCGTGCCGGTGTTCATGATGCCCCTGGATTCGACGCAGGTTCCGCTCGATGCGAAGGAACGCGAGACCATCTTTGCGTATGGATCACCCCTTACCGATCAGTTGACGCTGCTCTATCACGAGTGGACGGGCAACACGCCAAACCACAGCCAGACGCCAACGCTGTTCGATCCCGTTGCTGTGACCTATACGTTCCGACCCGATCTGTGTCCCGCCAAACCGATGCATATCGATGTAGACGCCAAGGGGATGACCATCCCGGGGAATGGCGCACCGAATGCACAGGTTTGTCTTGAGTCCGATGAGAAGGGGTTTCTCGCTCTGCTGTTGAAGCATGTCACCGAGCAATAGAAACACTCAGGTGAGTGTCGACTTTCGGCTCTCAACCCGCTGAATCCGCGTCAACTCGAACCTTAACCTATCAGCTGTGCCGGGTATCACATCCGAATCCATTGACAGCGCCGGAAAGTAGGAGAAAAATGACGGGTCATCAGGATGCTGCCCCATGGAAATGCACGCAAAGGGAGAATGAGAATCATGCAGAATTGGAAGACTTTAGGTGTACTTGCTGTGGTGGGTTTCGGGTTTGCGATTGTTGGATGCAAGTCTGCACCGGATTTGACCCCAACCCAGGCTCTGGCAATGGTACAGGCAAAGTATGACCAGACGCCGCCGGTCGCGACGACCATTCTGGTCAACGAGGAAGGGATCCGCGCGGGAGTCACTGCCAAACTCTGGGAGAGGACAAAGGTATATCCCAACAAACTGTGGGCTGATTTCAAGCTGACACCGGAGGGCAAGAAAGTAGTGACACTGCCCGGCGGTGGCGACGTGATCGAGTGGCGTCCGGAGAATCAGGCTGACACGAACTACACAGTGGTGATGATGACAGTTGTTGCAAATCACTTGCGGGCGCACGACATGGGCGATTTGCAGGATGAGATGCTTCCAGGTTCGGCTGACGCCCGGCAGGCGAAATACACAGAGGGCGTGAATCTGACTGGGGTGCCGCAAGTTCTGCAGGACATTGCCCACAACCCCGGTAACAAGCTAAGCACCAAGAAGCAAGCGGATTTTGCACTTGAGAATGGCGCCTGGGTGCTGAAATCGATCGAGTAGATTTCAAGCGGTCCGATTGGTTGAACGGAAATCTGCCGACGTGGAGATTCCCGAGAAGGCGTACTTCTGTCAATGATGGCGCCGAGGCTGCGCGACATGGGATTGTGCCAGGCTTGACGAGATTTTCAAGAACAGGCTGCATCATCGGTGGGGCCAAGGCGTTCCGATCGTGGGGACTCTCGCTGTTTGTACTGGTGTCTCTTGCGCTTTCTGGATGCGGCGGCGGCGGATCTGGGGGGTCATCGGGCGGCACTGGCGGAGGTGGCGGAGGCAACCCTGCAACCGTCACAGTTAATTTCACCGGCGAAACGCCTACAGCGGTCGCCGCCCAGATTGGTTCGGGAGCGTTTTCGGCGGCAACTGTTACGTCAAACCGTGTGACGTTGACGGTTCCGGCAGGCACGACGAAGTTTGCAGTGGCATATATCTGCCAGACGGTCACTGGCTCGGGCAGCAGCCAGACGACCTTCACGTTTCAGAACGTGATCGAAGCGAGCACGCTAGATGGAACTTCGTTTTCGCAGGCCTGCGGCGCGTTGCCGCCCGGTGATGCCGGGACGCTGACAGGCAACGCGGATGCGAGCGCAATCGCGGGAGCGAATTATATCGGTGTCACAGCCAGCAATGGCGGAGGTTCCGAGAGCTACTTTCTTTCCGGTTCGTCTTCGAACTTCAATCTATCGATGCCGTCGGGGACGGATCGGGTAGCCGTGGGTGGCTACTCGTATACTGCGAGCTCTCAGTTCGGCGCCAATTCCGTGTGGACTCTGGAAGCGGTAAGGAACTTCACCGGAGTTGCGGTCCCGGGTGCTGTGAACAACGGATCTCCTGTCACTCTAGGTTCTGCGGATGCGGTTACGCTGCAACCGATCACCTATCAGAATCTCCCGGGCGGCTTCACGGCTCCAAGCACCTTCGCTCTGTTTGTCTGGAACGGCGGCGGCTCGCTGATTCTGTCCAATGGGCTCACTAAGCAATACCCTGTGGTGCCGTCGGCAGCGGCAGAGAATGGGGATTATTACATTTTCCAGTCGACCGCACAGACAAATCTGCCCTCGGGCATCGTGGAGGAAGTATTCGTAATTACATCCACGACGGCAAGCACACCGCTTCAAGTCGCCTTCCCGGCGGCCTGGGCGTACTCCGGGCCTGCTCCAGCGGCTCAACCTGTCTTTGATTTCTCCGGCTCGCCCATCAGTGGGAAGACGGGTGTTACGGCATTGGGGGAACTGGTCTGGAGCGTTGGAAGTTCAACGGAAATCGGGACTTCTGTCCAGGTAACAGGAAACTACCTGAATGGGGCGACAACCCTCTCCTTCCCATCTCTGTCGGGTTTAAGCGGGTTTGCGTCGCCGGCGTCGGGAACCCAGGCAAACTGGTTCGCCTCGGTTTCGCAATCGTCTGCGGGTGCATTGCAGCCGACTGGGAAGAATAGGACGTCGACGGGTGTCACGAATCTGGGGACATTTGTTGTGCCGTAGACTGCGGACGGAGATCCGAGTCAGAACGGATTGTTGAGCGCGTGGCACTATCAAGGAAAAATTGACCCCGCCCTTTTTTCTTGTTATCTTTGTAAGGTTCCGCAAGAACACGCCTATCCGTGTGTTTTAACGGCAGGCGAGTAACGGGAGGTCCCGTGCCAGCAAGTTTGGCGGGGTCAGTTCCCGAGGCTGCAAGCAGCATAAATTGTGGCCACAGTCCCCGAAACGCTCTTGTCTTGCAAAGGGCAGGGACACATCGCAACCCCGGGTGAAGGAAAGACGGGGAAGTGATATTTCGCATCGGTGCTCGCGCGTTTCTCCACCTTGGAGGGCTATGCGAGCCGGAACCGGCGAAACGGAGTTGGCTTTTCCCGCGTAAAGCGCGAAAACGACTGGCCACCGTCTCGGTTCTCGTCTGGTAGTGGAACGAAGGCAGACGCGAAGCAGCAACCTGGGCTTCCGTGCGCGTGCGCGCTGAAAAGTGCGCCTAGCGGCATGAGGAAGCTCGAAGGTCTGCGCGCGGCTGTGAGCAGGTTTGGTTTCAAGGTTTTTGGGGTAAGGAGTTTCAGTTTGCCGACATTTAATCAACTGGTTCGCAAGGGGCGTACGGCCCCCCGGTACAAGACGGCGTCTCCTGCACTGCAGGCTTCGCCGCAGCGGCGCGGTGTATGTACCCGCGTGTACACACAAACCCCCAAGAAGCCGAATTCGGCGCTACGTAAGGTAGCGCGCGTTCGGCTGACCAACGGGATCGAGGTTACGACCTACATTCCCGGCATTGGCCACAACCTGCAGGAGCACTCGATTGTGTTGATCCGCGGCGGCCGTGTGAAGGATCTGCCGGGTGTTCGCTATCACGTGGTACGCGGCACGCTGGATTCAGTAGGTGTGGCCAACCGGAAGCAGAGCCGCTCGAAGTACGGCGCAAAGCGCGCCAAGGGTGGCGCGGCGGCAGGCAAGAAGTAGTCATAGCGGTTCCCGGGCGGAGTAAGGGTACCGGGACTGGGGTAGCACAACGGCGCTTAGGCGCGAAGGATTTTGAGAGACTATGCCGAGAAAAGGGCACATTGGAAAGCGGGAAGTCGCGCCGGATCCAGTTTACGGATCCACGCTGGTCACCAAGTTTGTGAACTCGATGATGTGGGGCGGCAAGAAGTCGACGGCCCAGGGCATCTTCTATCAATCCATGAAGAACCTTGAGGAAAAGGGCGGCGGAGATGACGCACTAAAGCTCTTCAAGAAGGCGGTTGAGAACTGCAAGCCGCTGCTCGAGGTCAAGACCCGCCGTGTGGGGGGCGCCAACTACCAGGTGCCGATTGAAGTGAACGCTGACCGGCGTACCTCGCTGGCAATTCGCTGGCTCATCACCTACGGGCGCGCCCGCGGTGAGAAGGGCATGATCGACAAGTTAAGCAATGAGCTGCTCGACGCGGCCAATGGCCGTGGCGCGGCGATGAAGAAGAAGGAAGACGTGCACCGCATGGCCGAGGCCAACAAGGCGTTCGCGCATTATCGCTGGTAAGCGTTGACTGATGAGATTTAGCCGGCAAGTTAGTTCGTCCGGCGCAAAGGTCCTGAACGAAATGGACCTTTGAACTGAAGGAAACGGCGGGATTGAATCCCGCAAGGATAAACAAAAGCCGTGGCTCGCACTATACCTCTAAGTCGTTGCCGGAACATCGGAATCATGGCGCACATCGACGCCGGTAAGACGACTGCGACCGAACGCATCCTCTTCTACACGGGCATCACGCACCGCATCGGCGAAGTGCATGAAGGCACCGCGACCATGGATTACATGGAGCAGGAGCAGGAGCGCGGCATCACCATCACGTCGGCAGCAACTACGTGCATGTGGAAAGACATCCGCATCAACATCATCGATACACCGGGTCACGTCGACTTCACCGCCGAGGTGGAGCGTTCGTTGCGTGTGCTCGATGGTGCGGTTGCGGTGTTTGACTCAGTTTCGGGCGTGCAGCCTCAGACGGAAACCGTGTGGCGGCAGGGCGACAAGTACAAGGTTCCGCGTATCTGCTTCGTGAACAAGATGGACAAGAACGGCGCCGATTTCGAGCACGTTCTCGACACTATTCGCAAGCGGCTGGGCGCGCGGCCTGTGGCGCTGCAGATTCCCATTGGCGCTGAGTCGCACTTTAAGGGTGTCATCGATCTCATTGAGATGAAGGCTGTTGTTTGGCACGACGAGACGATGGGCGCAGAGTTCTCGGTCGAGGCGATTCCCGCCGATCTGCAGAAGAAGGCTGAGGCCTTCCGTCTGCAACTGATCGAAGTGATCGCCGAGACCGACGACGTGCTGCTGGAGAAGTTTCTCGAAGGCGAAACACCGACCATTGAAGAATTGAAGAAGGGAATTCGCCAGGCGACGATTGATCTGAAGGTTTTCCCAGTGATCTGCGGGAGCGCATTCAAGAATAAGGGTGTTCAGACGCTGCTCGACGCGGTCGTTGATTATCTGCCGAGCCCACTCGACAAGCCTCCGGTGGAAGGTATCGATCCGCACGATCTGTCGCGCACGGTGATCCGCAAGGCGGATGACAACGAGCCCCTGTCGGCGCTGGTCTTCAAGCTGATCAACGATCCGTTTGGGAAGCTGTCGTTCATTCGTATCTACTCCGGTTCGCTGAAAACGGGCGACACAATTCTGAATCCGCGCACCGGCAAGACGGATCGCGTGGGACGCCTGGTGAAGATGCACGCCAACAAGCGTGAGGACATCACCGAGATCTACGCCGGCGATATCTGCGCCTGCGTGGGCTTGAAGGAATTGAAGACGGGTGACACGCTTAGCTCGCCGCAGCATCCGATTGCGCTGGGTGCCATTACCTTCCCTGAGCCGGTGATTTCGGTTGCCATTGAACCGAAGACGAAGGCTGACCAGGAGAAGATGGGCGTTGCGCTGTCGCGGCTGGCCGATGAAGATCCCACCTTCAAGGTGCGGACCGATGAAGATTCGGGCCAGACGATCATCAGCGGCATGGGCGAACTGCACCTGGAGATTCTTGTTGACCGCATGAAGCGCGAGCACAAGGTCGAAGCGAACGTAGGCGAGCCGAAGGTTGCGTTTCGCGAGACGATTCGCAAGCACGCTGAAGCCGAGGGCAAGTACATTCGCCAGACCGGTGGTTCGGGCAACTACGGACATTGCAAACTGCGTGTTGAACCCAACACGCCGGGCGCAGGTTACGAGTTCATCAACGACATCAAGGGCGGCGTGGTTCCGAAGGAATACATCAAGCCGATCGACCAGGGCGTGCAGGGTGCATTGGAACTTGGCATCCTGGCAGGCTACCCGATCGTGGATGTGAAAGTAACGCTGTACGACGGAAGCTACCACGAAGTCGACTCGAACGAAATGGCCTTTAAATTCGCCGGTTCGATCGCCTTCAAGGAAGCTGCCCGCAAGGCGCATCCAGTGCTATTGGAACCGGTGATGGCCGTCGAAGTCACGGTGCCCGAGGAGTTCATGGGCGTGATTATCGGCGACATCAACTCACGTCGTGGGCGGATTGAGGGTATGGAGCACGCGGCGGGATCGCAAGTCATCAAGGCGATCGTTCCACTGAAGGAAATGTTTGGTTACGTGAACGAGATTCGTTCCTCGACACAAGGCCGTGCGTCGTATTCAATGCAGTTCGCGCGCTACGAAGAGGCGCCTCGCATGATTGCCGATGAAATCATCGGCCGTGCACAAGGGAAGTAGCAGTCAAGTTTTGGGGCTGGAGCCGGACTGCCGGCGCCCCTGGGAGCAACAAGCAGTAGGAGCCACTGAAAGGGATTTGGATTTCTTATGGCGAAGGAAAAATTTGATCGTTCGAAGCCGCATGTGAACGTGGGAACGATTGGTCACATCGATCACGGCAAGACGACGTTGACGGCGGCGATCACGAAGGTATTGCAGAAGCACAACCCGAAGAACACGTTCCGTTCGTTTGATTCGATCGACAATGCCCCGGAAGAGCGGGAGCGCGGCATCACGATCGCGACGGCGCACGTGGAGTACGAGACGGCCAACCGGCACTATGCGCACGTCGATTGCCCCGGCCACGCCGACTACATCAAGAACATGATCACGGGCGCGGCGCAGATGGATGGTGCGATTCTCGTGGTTGCAGCCACCGACGGCCCGATGCCGCAGACCAAGGAACACGTTCTGCTGGCTCGCCAGGTGGGCGTTCCCTGCATCGTGGTGTTTTTGAACAAGTGCGATGCGGTTGAAGACGAAGAGCTGACGGACCTGGTGGAGATGGAAGTTCGCGAACTGTTGTCGAAGTACCAGTTCCCGGGCGACGATGTTCCGGTCATTCGCGGTTCTGCACTGGGCGCGTTGAACGGTGAAGCCAAGTGGGAAGCGAAGATTGACGAGCTGATGGATGCGGTCGACAAGTACGTTCCGCAGCCGGAGCGTGCGGTGAGCCTGCCGTTCCTGATGCCGATCGAAGATATCTTCTCGATCTCGGGCCGTGGCACGGTCGTGACCGGAAGAATCGAACGCGGCAAGGTGAAGGTCGGAGAGGATGTCGAGATTGTCGGCTTCCGCGAGACCCGCAAGTCGGTTTGCACGGGCGTTGAAATGTTCAAGAAGCAGCTGGACGAAGGCCTGGCGGGCGACAATGCCGGCATTCTTCTGCGCGGCATTCCCAAAGAAGACGTGGAGCGCGGCATGGTTCTGGCCAAGCCTGGATCGATTACGCCGCACACCAAGTTCAAGGGCACGGTGTACGTGCTGAGCAAGGAAGAAGGCGGCCGTCATACGCCGTTCTTCAAGGGCTATCGTCCGCAGTTCTACTTCCGTACGACGGATGTGACGGGAGTGGCGGAATTGCCTGAAGGCACGGAGATGGTGATGCCGGGCGACAACGTGGAGCTGACGATCGAACTGATTACGCCGGTTGCCATGGAAAAGGGATTGCGGTTTGCGATTCGCGAAGGCGGACGTACGGTAGGCGCAGGCGCGATTTCGGAGATTATTAAGTAGACGCTAGCTGCGTCGGGCGGACCGCCCTTCGGGCGCATCGAACGGCGCGGCAAGCGAAATCTGATCACGGATCACTGATCTCTGATCACTTGGAAAGAAGAGCAAATGGTAGGTCAAAGGATTCGAATTCGGTTGAAGGCATACGACTATCGCGTGCTGGATACCTCGACCGGCGAGATTGTGGAGACGGCCAAGCGCACCGGAGCAACGGTGGCGGGTCCGATTCCATTGCCGACGATCAAGAACAAGTACTGCGTGCTGCGTTCGCCGCACGTGGACAAGAAGTCGCGTGAGGCGTTCGAAATTCGTACGCACAAGCGGCTGATCGACATTCTTGAGCCGACGCAACAGACGGTAGACGCGCTGATGAAGCTCGATCTCCCCGCTGGTGTGGACGTCGAGATCAAGGCGTTCGAAAAGTAGGCACCTGCGATGCGGCCAACCGCGCCTCGCGGCGCACAGGGCTTGCGGGTCTAACGCGAAGCAGTAAAAAGGTCCGAAAGGACCCCGGCAGTGCGGTGCTTCAAGCCCCGCATGATGAGGTGAGGAAGATATGGCAGTCACAGGGATTCTGGGAAAAAAGATCGGCATGACGCAGGTTTTCGACGAAAAGGGCGATGTACACCCGATTACGGTGTTGCAGGCTGGCCCGTGCGTGATTACGCAGTTGAAGACGCTGGCCAACGACGGCTATGACGCCGCGCAAATCGGCCTGGTGGAATTCATCAAGACGAAGAATGTGACCAAGCCGCAGGCTGGACACTTCGCTAAGACCGAAGCACCACCGGTCAAGGTCATCAAGGAAGTAGACGTCGAAGCCTCTCCGGAAGGTGAAGTCGAAACCAAGGCAGGCGATCGCGTGCTGGTGGATATCTTCCAGGATGCGAAATTCGTCGACGTGATTGGAACTTCAAAGGGACGTGGGTTTGCCGGCGTCGTTCGTCGGCACAAGTTTGGCGGCGGACCCAAATCGCACGGACACATGTTCCAGGTGCAAGGTTCCATCGGTGCATCGAGCTTTCCGTCGCGCGTGTTTCCGGGGCAGAGAATGCCGGGACACATGGGCGCGGCGCAGATCACGGTTCGCAATCTCCGCATTCGCGGCATTGATCTCGAAGAAAATCTGCTGATGGTCGAGGGGGCGGTTCCGGGTGCGCGTGATGGGTACGTACTGATTTCAAAGGCCAAGACACCTCCGCGGGAACGTCGTGGATTTGCGGGTTCGACCACGGTCGATCCGCTGAAGGCCTCGAAGAAAGCAACGGCGAAGCGCAAGTAGCCGCTGCGGTGAGGCCAAACGCGCTTCGCGGCGCACGAGATAGGGTGCCGGTAGAAAGATGCCGGCGGAAGAGATTCAGAGCCGGGTGCAAATCCGGCGGAAGAAGAAGACGATGGCAAACGTGGATGTTGTAAATCTGAACGGCGAAAAGGTGGGCTCGCTCGAACTGGCCGATGCAGTGTATGGCCAGGTGAACGAAGCTCTGCTGTGGGAAGCGGTGAAGCACTATCGCGCTTCGCTGCGCCAGGGCACGCACAAGACCAAGAGCCGCACTGAAGTGGCGGGTTCCGGCAAGAAGCTGTGGAAGCAGAAGGGGACCGGCCGCGCTCGTATCGGCTCAGTCCGCTCGCCACTGTGGCGGCACGGCTACACCGTGCACGGACCCCAGCCGCGCAGCTACGACTATGCGTTCCCGCGTAAGAAGCTGCAGGGCGCTTTGCGCTCGGCGCTGGCATCGAAGCTGGCCGACGGCAAGTTGACGGTGGTGGACACGCTGGAGTTGAAGGAAGGCAAGACCAAGCTCTATCGCCAGGCGCTGGACAAGCTGGCCGTGACGCGCACTGCGCTCATTGTCGAGAACGGCAAGACGCTTTCGCAGGCGCTGATGCTTGGTGCACGCAATCTGAAGGGTGTCGAGCTTGTGCTCAACAACGAGGTGCATCCTTACGATCTGCTGCGATACGAGCGGGCAATCTTCTCGAAGGCCGCGATCGAGCAGTTGACTGATTCTCTCGTGAAGACTGTTTCCAAGCGCAGCGCTGCGCAGACGGAGGCCGCGTAATGTCGAGTCTTTATACAGTGATTCGCCGGCCCTTGATTACAGAAAAGGGTTTGAGCGTAAAGGAAACCGAAGGCACGCTGGTGTTTGACGTTGCTCCGGATGCCTCGAAGACCGAAGTGAAGCAAGCGGTCGAGGCTCTCTTCAAGGTGAAGGTGGCTGCGGTGCGGACTGCGAATGTGGTGGGCAAGGAACGCCGGCGAGGCAAATTCGCGGGTTTCCGGCCTGACTGGAAAAAAGCTTATGTCCGGCTGAAGGCCGGCGAGAAGCTGCCGGAGTACGTGAGCAACCTGTAGGACAGTGAACAGTTGTCAGTGAACAGTGTTCAGTTAGGTTCGCAGTTTGCAAGTTGGGATATCGAAGCCGGTGAAGTAAAGAGGCTTCGGAGAAACGGGGAGAGCGGCGCAGAAGTCAGGCGCAGGCACTCTAGGACAAAAGACGATGGCAATCAAGACATACAGACCGATTACGCCGACGTTGCGCTTCAAGACCACGCTGGTCAACGATGACCTGACGACGGACAAGCCGCACAAGCCGCTGCTGGCAGTGCGCAAGCGGACGGGCGGACGGCGCAACACGGGTGATCTGACAATTCGGCACCACGGCGGCGGACACAAGCAGAAGATCCGGCTGATCGATTTCAAGCGCGACAAGTTCGGCGTTCCGGGCAAGGTGGCGACTATTGAATACGATCCCAACCGCTCGGCGCGGATCGCGCTGGTGCACTATGCCGATGGCGAGAAGCGCTACATCCTGCAGCCTGTGGGATTAAAGGTTGGGGCGACGGTGAGTTCCGGTCCTGAAGCCGACATCCTGGTAGGCAATGCGTTGCCGCTCAAGAATATTCCTGCCGGCACCACGGTGCACGCGATTGAATTGCGGCCCGGCAAGGGTGCGCAGATGGCGCGTTCGGCCGGTGCTCAGGCGCAACTGGTAGCCAAAGAAGGCGATTACGCATTGTTGAAGCTGCCTTCCGGTGAAACGCGCAAGGTGCTGGTAGAGTGCCTGGCGACGGTTGGACAAGTGGGTAACACCGATCACGAAAACGTGTCGATCGGCAAGGCGGGACGCAACCGCTGGAAGGGCATTCGTCCGACCAACCGCGGCGTCACCATGAATCCTGTGGATCACCCGCACGGCGGCGGTGAGGGTAAAACCTCGGGCGGCCGTCATCCGGTAACCCCGTGGGGCCAGCCGACACGCGGATACAAGACACGCAACAACAAGCGGACCGATGCATTCATCATCAGCCGCCGGGCGAAGTAGAGGAGCTGAGGGTATATGGCACGTTCGACAAAGAAGGGCCCGTTTGTGGATGCGCACCTGACGACGAAGATCGAGGTGCTCAACGCGGCCAACGATAAGAAGGTTGTGAAGACCTGGTCGCGGCGCTCGACGATCTTCCCGGAATTTGTGGGACACACGATCGCGGTGCATAACGGTAAAAAGTTTGTTCCGGTGTACGTGACCGAGAACATGGTGGGACACAAGCTGGGAGAGTTTGCTCCGACACGCACGTTCAAGGGTCACACGGGCGGATCGAAGGCAGCAGAAACGACCGCGAAGCCGGCTGGGCGATAGTTGAGATTTGGCGCAATGGGCGCCACTGAATTTGAGGAAGAGACCAATGGCAGTCGAGACAAAAGAATACCGGGCTGAAGCGAGGTTCCAGCGGGTGTCGCCCCAGAAGGCGCGGCTGGTGCTGGACCTGATCAAGGGCCGGGGAGTTCAGGAAGCGCTGGAGACGGCGCGGTTCACCAAGAAGCGTATTGCTCCGGTGATTCACAAGCTGCTGACTTCGGCCGTGGACAACGCCAAGTACGTGTCGGGCGAGCAGGGGATTGATCTGGACGTCGACAACCTCTACGTGAAGTTGGCGATCGCCAATGACGGTCCACGCATGAAGAGGATCCGGCCCGCTCCGATGGGGCGTGCGTATCGCTACCAGCGCAGACTGACGCACATCATTTTGTCGGTGGCCGAGCGCGATGGCGGAAGCTCGCACCTGGTGACCAAGGCCGACGAGCCGGAGACGGCTGCAAAGTCGACGAAGAAGACGGGCACGAAAAAGACCGCTCCAAGGACGGCAAAGAAATCAGGGGCAAAAAAGCCGGTTGCAGCAACGAAGAAAAAGGCTAAGAAGTAGGCCGAACCATTTCCAGGGTTCGATATAAATCGAAAACCTGGCAGCAAAGTCGACGCGACCCTCAGGAAGCGGCGACCTTCGAACAAAGGAACAAGGGCGCTGCAACCCTGGAAATGCAGAGAGGTTTGAGGAAAAAAGTATGGGACAGAAAGTCCACCCTTATGGATTCCGGCTGGGAGTGAACAAGCCGTGGCGTTCGCGCTGGTTCTCTGAGCGCGACTATGACAAGCTCCTGGTCGAAGATGTCAAGCTCAAGGCTGAGCTCCGCGAAAAGCTCAAGGCAGCCGGCGTGAGCTCGGTGGAAATCGAGCGTCCGGGCAACAAGCTTCGCTTTCTGATCCGCACTGCGCGTCCGGGTATTGTCATCGGCCGCAAAGGCGCTGAGATCGAGAAGCTCAAGACGGAGCTCGGCAAGCGCACCAACCGCGAAGTGTTCATCGACATCATCGAGGTGAACAAGCCGGAACTGGACGCTCAGCTGGTGTCGGAGAACATCGCACTGCAGCTTGAAAAGCGCGTGAGCTTCCGTCGCGCCATGCGCAAGAGCGTGGATTCGGCGCTGCGTTTCGGCTGCAAGGGAATCAAGGTGCGTGTCTCGGGCCGTTTGAACGGCAACGAAATCGCGCGTTCGGAGTGGTATCTGCAGGGGCGTTTGCCGCTGCACACGCTGCGCGCGGATATCGACTACGGATTTACTGAGGCGCACACCACCTACGGCGTAATCGGCGTGAAGACGTGGATCTATCGTGGAGATATCTACGAGCAGAAGCGCCGCCAGCCCGCGCCCGCCGGTTCGGGAGTGTTTTAGAGGCAGTTGTCAGTGATCAGTTGTCAGTGGTCAGTGACTTGTGCCGCGGTAAGATTTGTGATTTGTCCAGGGCTGGTTGCTGGACGTGAGGATCGAAAGTCAGTTAAGCAAGAAGAAACTGACCACTGTTCACTGACGACTGACCACTGGTTTTAGAGGATTTCGCTATGTTGATGCCGAAGAAGGTTAAGTTCCGGAAGCAGCAGAAGGGCAAGCGCCGCGGTAAAGCGTGGCGCGGTTCCTCACTGTCTTTCGGTGAGTACGGTTTGAAGGTTCTGGAGTGCGGCTATATTACCGACCGGCAGATCGAAGCCAGCCGAATCGCCATGACCCGCTTCATCAAGCGCGGCGGCAAGATCTGGCTTCGTCTGTTTCCGGACAAGCCTATTACCAAGAAGCCGGCCGAAGTGCGAATGGGTTCGGGCAAGGGCGCGCTGGATCACTGGGTAGCCGTCGTTCGTCCCGGCAAGATCCTTTTCGAGATGGAAGGCGTGACGCCGGAGATCGCTCAGGAAGCGATGCGCCTAGCTTCGAACAAACTGCCGCTGAAGACGAAATTCGTACAGCGTCCAGGTGCGGAAAAGACAGGATCGGCCGAGAAGAAGACCGCCGCAGCTGAGTAAGTGGGCAGCGGCCATATTAGTCGGCACATTGGGTAAGACGCGCCATGGGTCCCGCAGGGATTGGCAGAGCGCCGGAGAATAAGAGATGGAACTCGCAAAGATTCGTAGTTTGAGCGACGACGAACTGCTGCACCACGAGAAGACCTCGGGTGAACAGCTGTTCCGACTTCGCTTCCAGGTCTCGATGGGGCAGAACGACGGAGTGAAGAAGCTCCGCCAGCTGCGCAAGGAGATCGCACAGATCAAGACGGTTTCGCGCGAGCGCGCACTGGGCATTCGCGGCGCACAGCATGAGCTGGTTTCAACCTTGCCCGCGGGCGAAGAGAAGAAGAGTGCGAAGGCTGCGGCGAAGAAGCCCGCCAAGTCAGCGAAGACCAAGTCTGTGAAGGCCAAGTCCGGCGCAAAGAAGGGCGTGAAGAAGGGCCCAAGGTCCGCCGCCAAGAAGAGCGCGAAAAAGACGGCGGCGGCGAGCGCAACGAAGAAGGGAGCCGGTAAATGACGGTAGCAACTGAGAAGCAGGCGCCGGCGTCCCGGCGTAACGAGAAGGTGGGCAACGTGGTCTCGACCAAGATGCAGAAGACCATTGTGGTCGAGGTCGAGATGCGCAAGGCTCATCCAAAGTACAAGCGCATTATCAAAAGCTCGAAAAAGTTCTACGCGCACGACGAGCAGAATTCGGCGCGTCTGGGCGATGTTGTGCGCATCCGCGAGACCAGGCCGTTAAGCAAGTTGAAGCGTTGGTCGCTTGAAGAGATCGTTCGGCGTTCGTCTCTGGCTCATATTGAAGACACGGCTGGAACAGCCGCTGAAGTAGAAGCCGCCAAGTAGGCGGAGCGGTTCTAAGGAGAAGAATCCATGGCTGTGCAAATGAGAACCATGCTCGCGGTGGCCGACAACTCCGGCGCGCGCAAGCTGCAGGTGATTCTGCCGCTCGGTGGTGGCCTCGGCAAGAGCGCCGGTCTGGGCGATATTGTGACTGCGGCGGTGAAGGAAGCTTCGCCGGATGGCACGGTGAAGAAGGGCAAAGTGGTGAAGGCGGTCATTGTCCGTACCCGCAAGGAGCATCGTCGCCGGGACGGAACCTATATCCGCTTCGACGAAAATGCCGCGGTGGTGATTGACGACGCGCACGAGCCTGTGGGAACGCGTGTATTCGGGCCGGTGGCTCGCGAACTGCGTGAGAAGAAGTTTTTGAAGATTGTGTCGCTGGCACCGGAAGTGGTGTAGAAGTTGTCAGTCTTCAGTCATTAGTAGTCAGTTCCGGGGAGTGTTTTTTCTGAGAACTGAAGACTGAAAAACTGAGGACTTGGGAGATTGAAATGCCGAGTTTGAATATTCGTCGTAACGATGTAGTGAAGGTGCTCGCAGGTTCCGATAGCGGCAAGACCGGGCGCGTGCTGCGCGTATTTCCCGACAAGGGAACGGTGCTGGTGGAGCACGTGCGCGTCGTGAAGAAAACGGTCTCGAGCAAGCAGGGACAGCGGACCAAGGGCGGCATTGCGGAGCACGAGTCCCCGATCAATGTCTCGAATGTGGCTCTGCTTTGCCCGAACTGCGAAACGGCCACTATCGGCTACAAGGTTGAGGGCACCAGCAAGCAGCGGATCTGTAAGACGTGCGGCAGCGAGTTGCCGACAAAGAAGTAAAGAGGCAGTGAACTGTAGTCAGGGATCAGTTATTTCCTGCCGAAGAGGGGCGTTTTTCTGATCACCGAACACTGATTTTGGAAACCTTCCGCAACGGTAAACGGATCGACAGAGAGATCCAATCCGAAGACCGGAAGAAAGAGGTTGAAGGAAATGGCAGCAAGGTTGAAAGAGAAGTACAACAAAGAGATCAAGCAGGCGCTCAAGAAAGAACTGGGCATCGAGAACATGATGGCAGTTCCACGGCTGGAAAAGGTCGTCATTAACATGGGCCTGGGCGAAGCGACGCAGAACACCAAGCTGCTAGATCCGCTGGTTGGGGATTTGACGCAGATTGCCGGCCAGAAGCCGGTGATGACGAAGGCGAAGAAGTCGATTGCAGCTTTCAAGGTGCGCGCCGGCATGTCCATCGGAGCGATGGTGACTTTGCGCAACGAGAAGGCATACGAGTTTCTCGACCGCCTAATCTCGACAGCTCTGCCGCGGGTTCGCGATTTTCGCGGTGTGTCGACCAAGAGTTTTGACGGGCGCGGCAATTACACGCTCGGACTGCGCGATCAGTTGATCTTCCCCGAGATTGATTACTCGAAGGTTGAAAAGCTGAAGGGCATGAACATCACGATCGTGACCACGGCGAAGGACGACAACGCGGCGCGTGCGCTGTTGAAGGCCTTCGGCATGCCGTTCCGGCAGGGCGCGTAGGGGAATAGAGGATTATGGCAACCACTGCAAAGAGAGTGAAGGACGCGCGGAAGCCGAAGTTCAGCTCCCGCAAACATAACCGGTGCAAGCTCTGCGGACGTCCGCGGGGGTACCTGCGCAAGTTTGGTATCTGCCGCTTGTGTTTCCGGGCACTGGCGCTTAAGGGAGAAATCCCCGGCGTCGTGAAGTCGAGCTGGTAGTAAGACAGTCGTCAGTGAACAGTGATCAGTGGTTAGTTCTGTAGTTCTGAAATGAGCCGCTGAGGTAAGAGCAAGGGTTCTTACTGAACACTGTCCACTGAGCACTGATCACTGAAGTACGCATTTCCGCTGGTTCTCCTGTTGAAGTGAGACCGGGAGCGAACGGGGAATGAAGGAGAAGGAATGAGTCTGACCGACCCAGTAGCAGATTTTCTGGCGCGAATCCGGAATGCAATCCGTGCGCGTCATCAGAAGCTGGATGTGCCGGCTTCCAAGTTGAAGACCGAGATTGCCCGCATCCTCAAAGAAGAGGGCTACATTTCGAACTACAAGACGCAGGAAGAGGATGGCAAGCTGATTCTCCGCGTATATCTGAAATACGGCGGACAAGAAGCAGCTATTCGCGACCTGGCGCGCATTTCGCGTCCAGGCTGCCGTGTGTACATCGGCCGCGATGAGATCAAGCGCGTCCAGGGTGGACTCGGCATCTCGATCATGACGACCCCCAAGGGTGTGATGACCGGCCGCCAGGCGCGCCGCGAAGGCGTAGGCGGCGAGCTGCTCTGCGAGGTTTGGTAAGGACTGGCCGCCAGGCAACTGCCTTCGGCATATCCGACCCTCTTTGCAGGTCCTTTGAGAAGTTTGTTTGACTGGGTCGCGTCCCAGGGCTGCAGTGGAACGAAAGAACGTTGAAGCGGGTCTCTGAAAGCTGATCGCTGACAACTAGTTTTTCGGGACTCGCAAGCCAAGTGAAGGATTGATTCGATGTCGCGTATTGGAAAAAAAGTGATTCCGCTGCCCTCCGGCGTGAAGTACAAGGTTGAGGGCAACACGGTTCTCGTCGAAGGACCCAAGGGCAAGATGTCGGCGATGATTGCGGACGGCATTTCGCTCGAGACTAAAGATGGTGCGTTGCATGTGAACCGCGCCAGCGAAGACAAGGCTGCGGTACACGGCCTGACGCGCGCATTGGTATTCAATGCGGTGCACGGCGTGACGCAGGGTTGGAAGAAAGAATTAGATATCGTCGGCATCGGTTATCGCGCGGAGTTGAAGGGGAAGGGCACGGTGGTGTTTACACTGGGCTACTCGCACCCCATCGAGGTTCCGCTGCCCACGGGCATTGAAGTGACAATCGATCCGAAGCAGACGCACCTTACTATCTCCGGCATCGACCGGCAGAAAGTGGGCCAGGTTGCAGCCGATATGCGTTCGCTGCGCAAGCCTGATCCGTACAAGAACAAGGGCGTTCGCTACTCGGACGAGAAACTGAAGAAGAAGGCTGGCAAGACGGGAGCGAAGTGATCGTGTTTGCGAGGCGTCTGAAGCCTCGCGCGATCATCCTGAACGAAGAGAAGGATCACTAACCCGAACGGGGTCGTAAGGCGGCTCCGCTGATAGGAAAGAGACGAAGATGATCAAGAGAAATGAAATTCGCCAGCGGATCCACTCGCGCATCCGCGCCAAGCTGGCCGGCACCGGTGAGCGGCCGCGGTTGAACGTGTATCGTTCGCTCAACCACATCTACGCGCAGGTGATCGACGACCAGAAGGGTGTGACGATTGTGTCCGCTTCGACGCTGGCCGCGAAGTCCAAGACCGGCGGCAACGTGGCGGCAGCGAAGGAAATCGGTAAAGCGATTGCAGAAAAGGCGCAGGAGAAAGGCGTCAAGAAGGTGGTCTTCGATCGCGGCGGCTTCCTGTATCACGGGCGCATCAAGGCTCTGGCTGAAGCAGCACGCGAAGCAGGGCTTGAGTTTTAAGAGCAGCGTCAGTGAACAGTGGTCAGTGATCAGTTGGTTCGCGGTGAGGCTGACATCTTTCGCAAGCAAAAGGTTTTGAGCTGAACACTGTTCACTGAACACTGTTCACTGAAAAAGAGAGAGCGATGATGATTTCGAATAAGAAACTCGATGCCAACCAGTACAACCTGAAGGATCAGGTGGTTTCAATCAACCGCGTGACCAAGGTGGTGAAGGGCGGCAAGAACATGTCGTTTGCCGCGCTGGTCGTGGTGGGCGACGCCGCTTCGGGCGTAGTGGGCTACGGATCGGGCAAGGCCAAGGAAGTTCCCCAGGCCATTCGCAAGGGAATTGAGGCGGCCAAGAAGAACCTGGTTCGCATCAACCTGACCGATACGTCGATTCCGCACCAGGTGTTGGGCCGCTACGGCTCCGGCCACGTGCTGCTGAAGCCGGCTCCGGAAGGAACGGGCGTGATTGCCGGCGGCGCGGTGCGTGCGGTGATGACCTCAGTGGGCGTGCAGAACGTGCTTACCAAGAGCCTGGGAACGGCGAACCCGCACAACGTGATCAAGGCAACGTTCGACGCGCTGATTCAACTGCGCGACAAGAGCGACGTGGCCACGGCGCGCGGCAAGCAGGTTGAGGAACTTTAATCATGGCTGAGACCAAAAAGATTCGCATTGAATACTACCGCTCCAAGAACTCCACGCCAGCCAAGCACAAAGCGGTTGTGAAGGGCCTTGGCTTTACGCGGCTCAACCAGATCGTCGAGCGCGTGGATAACGAGTCGATTCGCGGCATGGTGAAGACGGTGCCGCACCTGGTTCGGATTTTAGAAAACTAGAGTGAGACAGTGAAAATGTGAACAAGTGAAAGAAGAGCCTGGATGCTTCGAATCCCTGATCTCTTTCGCTGATGCACTTCTCCACTGATTCACTTCTTCACTGCTTCATCAAACGCGAGTCGTCGAGGTTCAACCCGCCGGCGCTATCAGCGAGGAAAGTCATGGCAAAGAATCTATCGAATTTGCGCGCGCCCAAGAACGCCAACACTGGGCGCAAGCGTGTGGGCCGGGGCATGGGATCCGGCATGGGCAAAACCTCAACCCGCGGCCACAAGGGTCAGGGTTCGCGTTCGGGCTTCAGCCTGATGCGGGGCTTTGAGGGCGGCCAGATGCCGCTGCACCGCCGACTTCCCAAGCGCGGCTTCACCAACATCTTCCGCACCGAATACAGCGTGGTGAACCTCGATCGGTTTGCCGAACTCTCGGTGAAGGAAGTTGGCCTGGACGATTACAAGAAACTGGGCCTTGTCTCGAGCAAGAAGGCGCTCATCAAGGTTCTGGGCTCGGGCGAGCTTACGTCGGCCATCACCATCCATGCGCACAAGTTTTCCAAGTCGGCTATCGAGAAGATCGAGAAGGCCGGCGGCAAGGCCGTTGTGGCGGGAGCGCCGGCGGTAGCGTAAGACTCTCATTCCGGGTCTCGGAGTCGGGACCCGGCACCCCATGTGTCCGCGAACACCGTCAGGCCGCCCTTCCGGCTGCCAAGATCGAAAGCTGAAGGCATCCGGCGGAATTCGGGGACATGCGGCGACTTTCGCGCTTACACTGGATTTTGGCAAGATTCGAGCGGCGACATCGCCTGAAGCGGAAAACCAAACATGCTTGAAAAGTTTCTGAATATCTTCCGGATTCCTGACCTGCGCAAGCGGGTTCTGTTTACACTGGGCATTCTCGCCGTTTACCGCCTGGGTGCGTTTATCCCCACACCCGGCGTCAACACCACCCAGCTTGCACTGATGTTCAACGCTCAGAGCGGATCGGCGCTGGGCCTGATGGATCTGTTCGGCGGCGGCAACCTGCGTCGGATGACTATCTTCGCGCTGGGCATCATGCCCTACATCACCGCGTCGATCATCTTCCAGTTGCTGACTGTAGTGTATGAGCCGCTGGCGCGCATCCAGAAGGAAGGCGAACTGGGCCGCAGGAAGATCACGCAGTGGACCCGCTACATGACGGTCGTTCTTGGCGCGCTGCAATCCATTGGTATCGCGGCCATTCTGACCAAGCAGGGCCTCGTGCTGAATCCCGGTATCGGTTTCAGCTTGATGACGGTGCTCACGCTGACTACCGGTACTGCGTTCATCATGTGGCTGGGCGAGCAAATTACAGACCGGGGAATCGGCAACGGCATGAGCCTGCTGATCTTTGCCGGCATCATTGCGGGTCTTCCGCGCGGCATTGGCGATATCGTGGCCAAGGTACAGACCAGCGCCTGGGGTTCGCTCACCATCTTCGCCGTTCTGCTGCTGGTTGTCGGCATGATCGCGGTGGTCGCATTTATCGTTTATGTCGAGCGTTCCGAGCGCCGCATTCCCATTCAGAGTGCCCGCCGCATTGTAGGGCGCCGCATGATGGGCGGCTCGTCAAGCCACCTGCCGCTGAAGGTGAACTCGGGCGGCGTCATGCCCGTTATCTTTGCCAGCTCGATTCTCTCTGCGCCGCTGCTGTTCGGGCAGATGGAGTGGGTGCAGAACAACCGCTTCTTCCAGCCCATCATCCAGGCGCTCGCCCCGGGTTATCCCTGGTATGAGCTTCTCTACATGCTGGGCATCGTCTTCTTTGCCTACTTCTACGTTTCGATCGTGATGAAGCCGGACGATATCGCCGACAACTTCCGCAAATCCGGATCGTTTATTCCCGGCATCCGGCCCGGCAAGCGAACTTCGGATTTCATCAACGATATTCTCACGCGCATCACGCTAGTTGGCGCGCTGTATCTCATCATCATTTCCCTCGTGCCCACATTCCTCATTTCGGGCATTCGTTTTGACAAGATTTGGCTGATCGGTAGGTTCTTTGAGAGTTTGCCTACCTGGGCTACGCACGGTTTGGGGGTCAATTTCTACTTTGGCGGCACCTCGCTGCTGATCGTAGTGGGTGTCGCTATGGACACTGTCAACCAGATCGAATCGCAGCTGATCATGCGCCATTATGACGGCTTTTCCCCGCGTTCCGGTCGTATACGCGGAAGGAAAAACTGGTAATGTCGTCGTCTGCAGCAAGTGTTGAAAGTGGACAGGAAGCAGAAGTAGAAGGAGATCGAGGGTCGGCAAGGATGATCGTACCTGGACCGATTCTCCTGATGGGTGCGCCGGGCGTGGGCAAAGGTACCCAGGCCAAGGAACTGACGCAGCATTGGGGGATACCCCAGATCTCGACCGGGGACCTGCTCCGAGCCAATGTGAGCCAGGGAACGCCTTTGGGCAAGACGGCCAAGGAGATCATGCATCGAGGAGAACTCGTTCCCGACTCCCTCGTGAATGAGATGGTGGCCGTGAGACTTCAGCAACCAGATACGGTTAAGGGCTACATTCTGGACGGGTTCCCGCGGACACTTGCGCAGGCACACTGGCTGGATGGGCGACTGGCGGTGGGAGCTTCTGGCGATAGGTCTCCGGCGCAGGGGGCACCGGCAGCCCAAACAGAGGCATTACCGCTTATTGCCGTTAGTATCCAAGTGGATTATAATCAATTATTGCGCCGCATTACGGGGCGAAGGAACTGCCCGGTCTGCCAGACCATCTACAACATCTATACCAAACCGCCCCAGCGGGCCGGTTTTTGTGATGTTGAAGGGGCTGCACTGATCCAGCGATCCGATGACACGGAAAAGGCATTTGCGGAGCGCATGCGCGCCTACGCTGCCCAGACCGCGCCTGTGATCGAGCACTATCGGGAGCTGGGACGATTTGTAGAAGTGCCTGGAGATGGACCGATCGCCGCGATCGCGGCTGGAATTGTGGCTTCCGTTGAGCGGCTGCGCCAATAGCGCGGTGCGCGAACGGTTTTTGTGCGTGTAGCGGAGCTGAAAGGGTATACGGAGTGGCGGTCGTACTGAAGTCGTCTCTGGAGATCGAAAAGATGCGCCGCGCGGGCAAGGTTGTCCGCGAGGTGTTGGAGTTGGTGCGCAGTCAGGTCAAGCCAGGCGCCACCACTCTGGATCTTGAGAAGGTGGCAGAGGCGCGGATCGCTGAACTGGGCGCGAAGCCGGCCTTCAAGGGCTATCACGGCTTTCCCTGCGTGCTTTGCACCTCGATCAATAATGAAGTGGTGCACGGCATTCCTTCGAAAAAGCGTGTCCTCAGAGAAGGGGACATTGTTTCGGTGGATTGTGGAGCGATCGTGGATGGCTACTACGGGGATGCGGCGATCACGGTGCCGGTGGGCGAAAAGATTGCGCCCGACACCGCCCGGCTCCTCCATGTGACGGAGAAGTCGCTGCATGCGGGCATCTCGGCGGTGAAGCCGGGAGCGACGCTGGGCGATATTGGCCACGCGGTGCAGACAGTTGTCGAAGCCGAGGGATTCTCGGTGGTACGCGATTTTGTGGGCCACGGGATCGGCAGTCACATGCACGAAGATCCCCAGGTGCCGAACTTTGGCGAAGCTGGTTCTGGCATGAAGTTGCGCGCCGGCATGGTGATCGCGATCGAGCCCATGGTGAACGCTGGAAAACCGAATGTACGCGTGTTGCGGGATGGCTGGACGGCAGTGACGGACGATGGAAGCATGAGTGCTCATTTCGAGCACACGGTGGCGGTTACCGACACCGGGGCAAAGGTTCTGACTGAGTAGATTCAGTCCAAAACATGAGGGTGCGTGAGCACTCAGAAGTGGATACAGTTTGTCGAAGGAAGACGCGATTGAGGTCATGGCAACGGTGGTTGAAACGTTGCCCAACGCCATGTTCAAGGTAAAGCTCGAGACGAATCACGAAGTGCTGGCCCATGTCTCGGGCAGAATGCGCAAGAACTTCATCCGCATTTTGCCGGGCGACCGCGTAGCCGTTGAACTCAGTCCCTACGACCTGAACCGCGGGCGAATTGTGTACAGGTATAAGTGAACATTGAGCAGTGCACAGTGATCAGTCAAGCTCGCCCAGACCTGACCGCTTTTGCATGAAATTTGAGTTGTGAACCGCGGCGTCGGCAGATGCGCGGAGAAGGGCAGTAAACCAATGAAGGTCCGTGCATCGGTAAAGAAAATTTGCGTGAAGTGCAAGGTCATCAACCGCCGTGGGGTGGTTCGCGTGATCTGCGAAAACGCAAAGCACAAGCAGCGCCAGGGCTGAGTCAGCCTGGTAAGAAAGCGGAAACTCCAAGAAAGTGAAAAGTGCACAGCGTGCAGTGAACAGTTGAAGGGTTCGAATCGGCAAGAACAAAACTGATCACTGTCCACTGATCGCTGACCACCGTTTTCAGGGGCTAGTTAGCTTGAGTCTAGGCTTGCGATGAACCCCGGGGTAAACCGCAATAACCCGTGCGAGCCGGTTGAGGCCGGATGCACAAAACAGGAGTAGCAAAGGATTCAGAATGGCACGTATTGCTGGCGTCGATCTGCCCCGCAACAAGCAGGCTCGGATCGCGCTTACCTACATCTACGGCATCGGCAATCCCCGGTCGCTGAAGATCCTGGAGAAGGCGAATGTTGACGCCCACAAAAAGATCCAGGACCTCGGCGAAGAAGAGGTTAACCGCATCCGCCAGGTGATCGAGGACGAAGGTGACGTCGAGGGCGATCTCCGCAAAGATACCCAGATGCACATCAAGCGCCTCATCGATATTCAGAGCTACCGCGGCAACCGGCATCGCCGGTCGCTGCCGGTACGTGGACAGCGTACCCACACCAATGCACGCACCCGCAAGGGACCGCGCAAGGGCACTGTGGCGGGTAAGAAGAAAGCGACGGCGAAGACCTAATGGCGAAACCAGAACAGAAGGCCGCAGCCGGCAAAGCTGGCAAAAACAAGAAATTCAAAAAGCGCGAGCGCAAGAATGTGCCGTTTGGCATTTGCCACATTCAGGCGTCGTTCAACAACACCATCGTGACCATCACCGATCCGGTGGGCAACACGCTCAGTTGGAAGAGTTCTGGTTCGCTCGGCTTCCGCGGTTCGCGCAAGGGCACGCCGTTTGCGGCGCAGCAGGCTGCGTCGAATGCGGCATCCATGGCGCGCGATCATGGTCTGCGGGCCGTCGACGTACGCGTTGCCGGTCCTGGATCGGGCCGCGAGTCGGCCATCCGTGCGCTGGCAGCCGCGGGCATCGACGTTCGCTCTATCCGCGACGTTACGCCGGTTCCGCACAATGGTTGCAGGCCGCCGAAGCGGCGAAGAGTCTAAAGACAGTTGTCAGCGGTCAGTGAACAGATCAGTTTTCGAGCAGAAGTTTGCGGTATCAAATGTTCACCATGACCAGACAACTTGCAGTGAAATGTGCAGAAATCAGTTGATGCTGTTGGTTGCAGCACATCAAGACTGACTACTGATCACTGTTCACTGATCACTCAAACAAGGGCCGGGAGGAAGTCTCCTCCGGAGATGTAAACCGGCCGACATCCGAAGTCAGGAGAAGAAATGGCTCGTTATACCGGAGCAGTCTGCCGCCTTTGCCGTCGCGAGGGCACCAAGCTCTTCTTGAAGGGCACCAAATGTTTATCGGATCGTTGCCCGATTGAGAAGCGCAACTTTCCTCCCGGACAACATGGGAAAGACCGCAAGGCCAAGATTGTGGGCTACGGCTTGCAATTGCACGAGAAGCAGAAGGCCAAGCGCATGTACTTCACCCTCGAAGGCCAGTTCCGCGCTTATTACGAGAAGGCCAACCGCGCGCAGGGCGTCACCGGCGAACTGCTGATTCAGCAACTCGAACGGCGTCTCGACAACGTGGCGTTCCGTCTTGGGTTCGCAATTTCGCGGCGCCAGGCTCGCCAGGTTGTTCGCCACGGCCACGTTTCCGTCAACGGCCGCAAGGTAAACATCCCTTCGTTCCAGGTGAATGTGGGCGACGAGATCGCGATTCGCGATTCCGCGAAGAAGCTGATCATCATCGAGCAGGGCACGCAGTATGCTGCGCAGAATCCAGTGCCGGTTTGGCTCGAAGCAAATTTTGAAAACATGTCTGGGCGCGTTCTCAGTCTGCCCAAGCGCAAGGATGTCAATCTCCCGATCAACGAACAGCTGATCGTCGAGTTGTACAGCAAGTAGCAAACGGGGACCAGGGACGTAGGGACCAGGGACTGGGTTTGGCATCAGCGCAACTAGTCCCTATGTTCCTAGTCCCCAGGTCCCTGCAATTCAAACCGAAGGAGAACTTGCGCGGCCGCCGCAAAATGCATCGCGACGTACATGCCGTGCGGGAAAAGAGATAACCCTATGCTTTGGAGAGGATTCCAAAAACCGAAGCGCCTGGCAGTCGATGCCGAGACGCTCAGCGAAACATTTGGCAAGTTCAGCGCCCAGCCCTTTGAGCGTGGATTTGGCACAACCATCGGCAACGCCCTGCGCCGCACGCTGCTCAGTTCCATCGAGGGTGCCGCAGTTACCGCGGTTCGCATCGAAGGCGTGTTGCACGAGTTCCAGTCGATCGCCGGAGTTGTTGAAGACGCGACTGACATCATCCTGAATCTCAAGCAGATTCCTTTCAAGCTTGTGGGCGACGGTCCCAAGGCGCTGTACCTGCGCGCCGACCAGCCCGGTGTGGTCACCAGCGGCATGATCGAGGCCGACGGCGAAGTCGAAATTCTGGACAAGAACGTGTACATCGCCACCGTCTCTGAAGGCGGCCGGCTTGAGATGGAAATGCGCCTGAAGCGCGGCCGCGGTTACATTTCGGCCGACAAGAACTTCGACGCCGATCTCGGCCTTGGCTTCATTCCGGTAGACTCAGTCCACTCGCCCGTACGCCGTGTGAATTACGTGGTCGAGGCTGCTCGTCTGGGCCAGATCACCGACTACGACAAGCTCACGCTGGAAGTCTGGACGAACGGTGCGGTTCTGCCCGCCGATGCTGTGGGTCTGGCAGCGAAGCTGCTGAAGGACCACATGAACATCTTCATCAACTTCGAAGAAGAAATTGATGCTGAGTCGCACAGCGAAGAGGGCCGCGTGATGCTGCGCAACGACAACCTGAACCGCTCTGTCGAAGAGCTGGAACTGTCGGTCCGCAGCTACAACTGCCTAAAGAACGCGAATATTCAGACCATCGGCGAGCTGGTGCAGAAGACCGAAGCCGAGATGCTGAAGACGAAAAACTTTGGCCGCAAGAGTCTGAACGAGATCAAGGAAATTCTCGCGCAGATGGGCCTTTCGCTGGGCATGAAGATCGACGAGAGCGGCAACGCCGTTCCCGGACCGACCAGCATCCCGCCCGCAACCGCACTGGCTGCCAACTACAGCAGCTACGACGATGAGGACGAGCCGCTGGATTCAGTCGATCTCCAGCTGCCCACCGAGACCGAGAACTTTTAGTCAGTCGCAAGAAACTGGCAGTGCCCCATCCTGGCACGCATCTGGGGCCAAGGCTGAGAGCTGTACACTAGAAAATTTCGAAAGAGAGTTTCACCATGCGCCATCGCAATGCAGGATTCAAACTCGGACGCAACACCAGCCATCGTCGCGCGCTGCTGCGCAACCTGGTCACGTCCGTCATCGTGGAAGACCGCGTGGAGACCACCGTGGCCAAGGCCAAAGCAGTGCGTCCGCACGTGGAAAAGATGATCACGCTGGGCAAGAAGGGCGACGTGCATTCGCGGCGCCAGGCGCTCAGTTTTCTTATGACCGACAAGGCAGTCGAGCGGCTGTTCGATACCGTGGCCCCGCGCTACGGCGATCGTCAGGGCGGCTATCTGCGCATTGTCCGCACCGGCTTCCAGAAGGGCGACGGCGCCGAAAAGGCGTTCATCGAACTGCTGGGCGCTGAAAAGCAGCTCGACGAGAAGCGTCAGAAGCGCGCCGATGTTAAAGCCAAGAAGCGCGCTGAGCTCGAAAAGCAGCTCGAAGAAAGCAAGAAAGACGAAGAAAAGGGCGGCGAAGAGGCAGCCTAGCTTCTCGCTCTTCGGTTCCCATTGGATCAACGGCGCATCGTCCATCACGGACGATGCGCCGCTCTTTTTGTATCCAGCCTTCGTACGATACATCTGATTTCAGCAAGTACGGACGTTGTCATTCTTAGCTCTTTCGCTTTGCCCGTGCCCTATTTCTGCAACTCTGCGATCCTCTTGCTCAGGCTCATCGCGTCGAAGGGAGCGCGCACCTTGACATCATCGTCGAAGTAGACGAAGACATCACGCGCGTCCTCGCTTCGGACCCAGGATCGGGATGGATTCTTGTGCCGTCCGTGACTTCCTCTCCGCGCGACCATGCCAAAACCCGACGCGCCCAACGTCGATTGCGTCTTCCGTGTATCCGTTGGGGTAGAGCTTTCTCGCTTCCGTGCAGGCGGCAATAGACAATGTCCGCAGTCACGTCCATCATTACTGGCACTTCACGGAATCTGCGACCACGAGGGCGATATTGTTCTCGCGAAGCAGCGAGACATATTCGGGAACTGCGAAGCTTTTGTGGCGGGTTTCAATGGCGTGATGAAGCGGCAGGTCTTCTTCGACTTCCAGCCATGAACGGCTCGCCATCCATTCATCGCGTTGCCGCGCGTAGGCCGCCGCCTGCTTTTGTGTTCGCGGCAGAAGTTTGAAAAAGTTCTCGAGGCGTGGCAAATCGATCGAGAAGTTTGGCGGAAATTGCCAGAGAATCGGCCCCAGCTTTTTGCCGAACCGCAGCAGTCCCTGCGCAAGGAAATTCGCCAGCGCCCCCTCGACATTCTCGATCTTGCGGATGTGCGTGATGAATTGCGAGCCCTTGATGGAGAAGACAAAATCGTCCGGTGTGTCCTTGCTCCATTGCTGAAAGCTTTTCGGCCGCTGTGTCGAGTAGAAGGTTCCATTCAACTCGATGGAATTGAGCTGGCGCGAGGCGTACTCAAGTTCGCGCTTCTGCGTCAGATCCTCCGGGTAGAAGGTTCCTCGCCATTCGTCGTAGCGCCATCCGGCGATACCGATGCGAATTTGTCCTCGTTGGCTCATCGATCGCTAGCCCACAGTCTAGCCGATAGCGCGAACCCTCGTCGTTTGTGGCGCACCGAAGCGGCGATGCGCTGGAGACTGGTCATCCTTCTTGCAGCGATCTCGTCCACTCGCCTGCGAAGGCTCTTGTCATCCCCACCTGTTCACTAACTTTCGCATCATTATCGAAGTAGACGAACACGTCCCGGGCGGCTCGTTTTGGGCCCGATTTCGGGTGCGCTCTCTTTCCGTCCGTCACTTCCTGCCCGCGAGACCATGCCACCACGCGACGGGTCCAGATATCGATTGCGTCAGCCTCATATCCGCTCGCGTAGAGCTGCTCGCTGCCATGCAGGCGGCAGTAGACGAAGTCAGCAGTCACATCCATCAGCAACGGCCACTCCACTGTATCGGCTACAACCAGCCCAATCTGATGTTCTGCGTATCAGCGTGATGAACTCCGGACACTCGCAGCTCTGCGTGCCGGATCTCGATCGCGTGACGTATCGGAAGATCCGCTTCGCACTCCAGCCATGATCGTCCCCCTTCAGTCGCTGGTCATGTGCTCGCGCCAGTGTGGCGGCCTCGCTTTGCGTGCGCGGCAGCAGATTGAAAAAGCTTTGCAGCTTCTCCGGATTAAAGGCAAACTGCGGCGGAAACTGCCAAAGAATCGGGCCCAGCTTTCTGCCCAGCCGCAGCACCCCCTGTGCAAAGAAATTGGCCAATGGCTTCTCCGCATTCGTTAGCTTGAACATGCGGGTCAGCTAGCGTGAACCCTTCACGGCAAACACGAAATCGTCTGGAGTTTCATCGCGCCACTGCTTGAAGCTTTGCGGCTTCTGCAACGAATAGAACGATCCATTCAACTCGATAGTGTCAAAGTGTTGCGCGGCAAATTCAAGTTCGCGTCGTTGTGCCAGGCCTTTGGGATAAAACGTGCCACGCCATCCCTTGTAGCGCCATCCGGAGATGCCGATGCGAATTTGCCCACCACGGCTCATGCATTGTTTTGATTCGCGAAATCAATCGTGCGGTGGTCCCCGCAAGGCATTTCACCGATCGACGCGGCAATTCAATAGTCGGCTAAGGGCATCCCACTCGGGTTCAGGCCGTCCGTGCTAAGCGCTTGGGCGAGAGCAACCGCAGGAAGACGTAGTCAGGAGCAGCAGCACGACCGCGCCGCAGCAATCGAGCAATACGTCCGATGGCACACCGGTGCGATTAGGCAGGAAGGATTGGTGGAACTCGTCGGCGCTCGCAACCACTGCGGTCCCCAGCAGCGCGAGGGTGGCATCAAGCAGAAACCCCGCACGCGGGAGGCTCAGCCACCAGGCGCGCAGCCACAGCAGACCCATGGTCCCGTAGCCGACAAAGTGGCCGGACTTCCGAATGAGGTGATGAAAAAGCTCCCAGCGCTGGTCGCTGACTTGCCCGAAGAGGTGTTCCCACACCCAGCGCAGCGGTCCACTAGTATGGTCGGCGCCGAAGTCAGCCGTCGACTCCACCGCGATCACACAGACGCCAAGAAGCACGGGCAACCAGGCGCGAATCCAGAAAAGCATCGATCGTCGAGCCGGTATGTCCGTTGATTTACTCAACGTGGTAATTCGGCGCCTCGCGGGTGATGATCACGTCGTGCACATGGCTCTCGCGAAGGCCGGCATTGGAGATGCGCACAAACTGCGCCTTCTCCTGCAACTCGGCAATCGTGCCGCAGCCCAGGTAGCCCATGCCGGAGCGGAGTCCGCCGACGAGTTGATAGACCATCGCCTCCAGCGGCCCGCGATACGGCACGCGGCCTTCAATGCCCTCGGGCACAAACTTCGCCAGGCGATTTTGCCCATTGCGTTCGCGCTGGACGACGCCTTCGGTGTCGATTTCCTTGGCGAGATCCTCGGCGCTCTGGAAGTAGCGTTCGCCCGATCCCTGGCTCATCGCCGTCAGCGAACCCATGCCGCGATAGCTCTTGAAACTGCGGCCCTGGTAGAGAATGGTTTCGCCTGGACTTTCGTCGACGCCTGCAAAGAGTGATCCGATCATCACGGAGTTGGCGCCAGCGGCAATCGCTTTTGTCACTTCGCCGGAATACTTGATGCCGCCGTCTGCAATGACGGGAATGCCCCGTTCGCGTGCGGCCCGTGCGGCCTCGGCGATGGCGGTAATCTGCGGCATGCCCGCGCCTGTAACCATGCGCGTGGTGCAGATGGAACCGGGTCCGATGCCCACCTTTACCGCATCCGCGCCCGCATCGATCAAGGCCATTGCACCTTCATAGGTGGCGACATTGCCGGCAAGAAGTCCAACGTTCGGGAAGCGCTTTTTCACTTCGCGCACGGCGTCAAGCACGCGCGAAGAATGGCCGTGCGCCGAATCGATAGCGAGCACGTCAGCGCGCGCATTTACAAGCTCTTCCGCGCGCTCCAGAAAATCGCCTGTAGCACCGATAGCTCCACCGACACGCAGCCGGCCCTTTTCGTCCTTGCTGGCGTTGGGATATTTCAGTTTCTTCTGGATATCCTTGACCGTGATCAGACCCTTGAGGTTGTACTGGTTGTCCACGACGAGAAGCTTTTCCACGCGGTGCTCGTGCAATATCAGCTCGGCCTCTTCCAGCGTGGTGCCCACCGGAACAGTGATGAGATTCTTCTTGGTCATCACGTCACCGACGGGAACATCCGTGCGCGTCTCAAAGCGCAGGTCGCGATTGGTAAGAATTCCTACCAGCCGCTGTCCTTGCGTCACAGGTACGCCGGAGATCTTGTAGCGCCTCATCACCTCAAGAGCGTCGCCGATCATCTGGTCCGGTCCGATCGTCACCGGGTCGACGATCATGCCGCTCTCAGAGCGCTTGACCTTGTCGATTTCGCCCGCCTGCGCTTCGATGGTGAGGTTGCGATGGACGATGCCGATGCCGCCCTGCTGGGCCATGGCGATCGCCATGCGCGATTCGGTCACCGTGTCCATGGCCGACGAAAGCAGGGGGTGTTCAACGTGATGTCGCGGGTGAGCTGCGTTTGCGTGCTTACCTGCGCGGGAACAACTTCGCTGTACGCAGGGACCAGCAGGACATCATCAAAAGTGAGGGCTTCCGGCAGGGTTTTGGCTAGCATAATGCTCTGATGCGCCTGGAGGCTCTGGGATTCGGGTCGCGAAACCCTTACCAGGACCGCAGGCGCTTATGAACTATTGTAGCGGAGCGAAGGCTAAGCCGACCCGTATTCAGCGTCGGGTGGGCTTGTATTTCGAGCTTGAAACGCCCTGTTCTGATAACTGCATCCCACGCTGCATTCCCCACGGAAATAACCTGAAACAAATCTCGAGTAAAAGTCGGCACAGACATGTGGCTCACTGGGCAACCACGCTAGATGTCGAAAGAAACGAAACGGCGTTACCACCCAATGTAAACACTCGTCGGCATGCCAAGTTGTCATCGTCACATAGTCGAGCGGAAAATTGCTCAAAAACGCTTCGCGTATTAATTCTCGACGGCGATCTCGTCGACGGCATCATGAACCAATTTGCACCGGGAGCCCCAAAAAGCGCAAAAATACGCGAGGCCTCGTTCCAGCACCAGACGTTTTATCTGATAACCAAGTCTGCTCAGTTCGTCTTTCTGGATGTCGGGAGACGCATCCCAGGCTAGTAAAAACCAGCAGGGTGAAATATCGTGTCCGAGGTCGCAGGAGTTCCTGCGAGGGTTTGAAGCGATTGAATTGCGAAGACGTGGATCTTGCTGCCGGTCCCTCGGGATCAACTTACACGCCCACCGGGAACGGCTTGGGGCTCGATTCGTCGGTGTTCGCTTCAGTGCCGCCGCGCCAGCGCTCAAACCGCCCTTGCAGCAGGCTCATCAGCCCCGTGTACCAGTAGCCGATCACAAACAGAATCAGAAACGGCGCGGTGAAATAGTTCTGGTTCGTTAAGGTGTAGATAATCGCCAGCAGGAAATAGCAGCCGATGAGCAGCTCGATCCACGGAGCCAGCTTCAGCCGCTTGCGATATTTCGCTGCCTGCGACTTCTCGCCCTTCTTGCGCCACGCGATACTTCGGCGTGCGCACAAACGCGCTCTTGATGCCAAACAGCGCCTCCATCACCGCCTTGGTATTGGTCACCGTCAGCCCGATGCCCAGCGCCATCAGCAACGGCATATAGAAGATCGTCTTCTTCCAGTTTTTGGGATACAGTTCCCTCTGGCTGACCAGGTAAAATACGGCAATCGACGCCGACGATGCCGCAAACAGCGGAAAGTCGATCAGCAGCATCTGGAACCAGCCCTGCTAGAAACGGCAGATCATGGCCGGAATCAGCAGCGCTGTCATCACGATCATTAACGGATAGCTCATGTTGGCCGTCAGATGATATACAGCCTCGATCTTGATGCGCCGGGGCACATTCGACTTGAAGATCTTCGGGCAGCATCTTGATCGACGGTCTGGATCAGCCCCTTGGCCCAGCGCGCCTGCTGCGTCTTGAAGGCCGTCATCTCGATCGGAAACTCGGAGGGGCATTCCACTTCGGGCAGATACTTGAAGCGCCAACCCGCCATCTGCGAGCGGTAGCTGAGGTCGGTGTCTTCGGTGAGCGTGTCGTGCTGCCAGCCGCCACCGTCAGTGATAGCCTGCCTGCGCCACATGCCGGCCGTGCCGTTGAAATTGAAGAAGTCGCCCGTGCGTACGCGCGCACCGTGCTCGAGCACAAAGTGTCCGTCGAGCAGGATGGCTTCAATCTGCGTCAGCAGGCTATAGTCGCGATTGAGATGCGCCCAGCGCGTCTGCACCATGCCCACATCCGGCTCGGCAAAGTGATGAATCACTTTCATCAGCCAGTCGGGTGGCGGCACAAAGTCGGCATCGAAGATGGCCACGAATTCGCCCTTGGCGACCTTCAGTCCGTCCTCCAGTGCTCCGGCCTTGAAGCCATGACGATTGGTGCGATGGATGTAGACGATCGGATGCCCCAGCGCTGCATAGCGCGCCACAATCGCGGCGGCAACCTCCGTGCGTCTCGTCGGTCGAGTCGTCGAGCACCTGGATCTCCAGCTTGTCCCTCGGATAATCAATGCGCGCAGATGGCTTCCATCAGGCGATCGATCACAAACTGCTCGTTGAAAATCGGCAGCTGGATCGTGACCTTCGGCAACTCGTCGAAATGCTTCATAGGGTTGGGATTGTAGTTCTTCTTTACTTGAAGTAGAGGTAGCAAAGCGTGTAGCGATGAACGCCGTAAATCGCCAACACAATCATGACGAGAAAATAGGGAGTAGTAGAGCAGCGTCAAACCAATTCCAGTAGTGGCGCACTGTTGAAAACGGGTCGCTGAACAGCATCTTTACCTGGTGGCGGAAGCTGTTCTGTTGGCTGCCATCGAGAAAAAACGCGGCTTGCAATGGCCACCCGGCAACCATGCTGGAAATCAATTTGAGGTTGGCGAGCAGTCGAGATCCTCCACGAACGGGATAAGTGAATTGTATGCGATAGCTTTGAGTGAGGTTGCGCGCATGGACGAGTTCCTATACGGATTCCGAGCGATAGAGGGTTCGATGCGCTCCTGATCGCATCTTTGTTGACAGGCCCTCTGATTGGCATGACCGGGTGCGCACAATTTCACTGCCTGCCGATTGCCGAGCCTTGCAGATTAGCGTAATGTTTCCATACAGTTGGAGAGATCCCAATGTCCACGAAAGCCGTTTCTCCCGTCGTTGCCGCCAAGGGCGGGAGCTTTTTATTGAGACACGTATCCCCGCCGAAGTCTTCACCCCTGAAGACATGAACGAGGAACAGCGGCAGATGGCCGCGACGGTGGCGCAGTTTGCCCGCGACGAGATCCTGCCCGCCACTGCGGACATCGACGCCAAGAAGCCTGGGGTGCTGCCTGGACTGCTCCGCAAAGCGGCTGAACTGGGATTCACCGCGATCGATATACCCGAGGAGTATGGCGGCTTGGGGATGGACAAGACCACCTCCACCATCGTCACGGACCATCTCTCCATCCAGGCCAGCTTCTCCACGGCCTTCGGCGCGCATATCGGAATCGCGACGCTGCCCCTGGTCTGGTACGGAACCGAAGAGCAAAAGAAGCGCTATCTGCCCAAGCTCGCCACGGCTGAGTGGATCGGAGCCTATGGTCTGTCAGAGGCCACTTCCGGCTCCGATGCCATGAACGTCCGCACGCGCGCGACCCTGTCGCCCGATGGCAACACGTACACGCTCAACGGCGAAAAGATGTGGATCACCAATTGCGGCATTGCCGGGCTATATACGGTTTTCGCCAAGATCGACGGCGAGAAGTTTTCCGCCTTCCTCATCGAGCGGGATACACCCGGTCTGACCGTCGGCGCCGAAGAGCACAAGCTCGGTATCCGCGGCTCATCTACCTGTCCACTCGTGTTGCAGGATTGCAAGGTCCCGGCCGCGAACCTGCTAGGCGAGCCCGGCAAAGGCCACCACATCGCGTTCAACGTGCTCAACGTGGGTCGCTTCAAACTGGGCGTCGCCTGTGTTGGCGGAGCACGCCACGCTCTTGGCCCATATGGCTCGCTATGCCAGGGAGCGGAAAGCTTTTGGCAAGTCGATCGCCGAGTTTGGCCTGATCCAGCGAAAAATCTCCACGAGCGCCACCCGCCTCTACGCTGCAGAAAGCATGGCCTACCGGACCGTGGGCATGATCGACGCTTCTCTTGAGCAACTGGGTGACTACGGAAGCCGCTCGCCGCGCGATATCCAGAAGCGAATCGAGGAGTACGCAGTCGAATGCTCGATCCTGAAGGTCTACGGCTCAGAAATGCTGTCTTATGTGGCCGATGAACTCGTCGCCACCATGGCCGGCTACGGTTATACGGAACACTACCCGGCCGAGCGCTTTTATCGCGACGCGCGCATCAATCGCATTTTTGAGGGCACCAACGAAATCAACCGCATGATCATCACAGGCTGGCTTATGAAGCGCGCATTGGCCGGGGAGCTGCCGCTGATGGCTGCCATTAAATCCCTCATGGATGAGGTGATGCAGCCGCCCTCGTTTGATTCTGCCGAAGAGATCCGGGGAAGTTCTGGCACGCGAGGCCGCAATGCTTGAAGCGGTGAAGAAGATTGGCCTCTTCGCGGCGGGCGTTGCCAGCCAGCGCTACATGGCGGCGCTGCAGGATCAGCAGGAGGTGATGGCCGACCTCGCCGACATCATCACCCAGGTATTCGCGCTCGAGTCGGCGCTGTTGCGGGCGCGGAAGCTGGCTGCTGCCGGTAAATCGACCGCAGCTCTAGCCACTATCCATGACCAGCCTGCTGGCCGAGGAGAGCATGGCGCTGGCCGAGCAGACAGCGCGGCGCGTACTGGCTGCTTGCAGCGAGGGAGATATGTTGCGGACACAACTGGCGATCCTGCGGCGGTTGGCGCGCTTTACGCCGGTTGATTCTGTGGCGCTGAGCCACGGGGTCGCCAAGCAATGCGTGCAGTTGGAGCGCTATCCCCTTTAGTTCCGCGTTTCTGCGGGCCGCCGGTGCAGCCCACACCCGCGGGCTACGAAGGATACGCGCCCGCAATATATCCCTCGAGCGCCTGGATGGTCTGCTGCTGGCCGGAGATTACCCACTTCACCAGGTCTCCAATGGAGACGACGCCAACCACCGTGTCATTCTGAACAACCGGCAAATGACGGAAGTCGTGCTCGGTCATCAGGGTCATGCACTCGTCCACCGTGTGCTTGGGGCTGACGGAGATCACAGGACTGGTCATCAGTTGGCCGACCTTGGTCTCGCGCGAGGCGTGCCCGCCCAGGATGCCTTTACGCGCGTAGTCCCGCTCCGAGAAGATGCCGACCAGTCGATCCTCCTTGCACACGAGCAGAACACCAATGTTGTACTTGGCCAGCATCTCCAGCGCCTCGTAGACCGAGTCATCGGGATCGATGGAAAGCACGCTTCTTCGGGTCGACATCCGAGCAAAATTCCGATGGTGTCGTTGATCTTCATAACGGTCTCTCCTGGGGCGAACTGAATGACGGCCACTATAGCCCATTGCGATAACGATCGAAAAGCGGGAAATTTGAGGAGATTCTTCGTCAATGGGTACGAGGGCGGAAACCAGCCCCCTTTCGTACCTGCCGAGGTTGGAATCGGTAACCGAAAAGCCGGTTGCCCTGTCGGATTTAGAATGGAGACAGGGAGCTGAGTTTCCCCCCTTTGGAATTTCTGGGGAACCCAGCCCCTGAAATGAAACGGAGATACACGAATGGCCCTGTTTAAGACATCCAATCCTGCCTTGAGCACCAAGACCTTCCAGGACGCGGCGGCGCGCTACGGGGGCGCCATCGATGCGGCCAACCGGATGACGCTGAACGGTACGGTCAATAGGACCGGCATCCTGCTGATATGTGCTTTCGCTACCGCGGCATACACCTGGCGCGCTGTTCATGCAGACCCACGATCCGGCCGATGTGTCGGGGCTTTTGATGCTTGGCGTCTTTGGCGGCTTCATCACCGCCATGGTCACGATCTTCAAGCAGAGCTGGGCGCCGGTCACGGCTCCGATCTACGCGCTGCTGGAAGGCCTTTTTCTGGGCGGCATTTCGGCCTTACTTGAACTGCGCTATCCGGGAATCGCGATCCAGGCCGTCGGCCTCACCTTCGGCACGCTGCTTACCATGCTGGTGCTCTACAGCTCCGGGCTTGATCAAGGTGACGGACAAGCTCGCATCGGCATCATCGCGGCCACCGGCGGCATCGCGCTCTTCTATCTCGCGGAGATGATGCTGAGCTTCTTCCATATCCAGTTCGTCACGATTAATGGGTCGGGGCCGATCGGCATTGGCTTCAGCCTGTTTGTTTGCGCCATCGCCGCATTGAACCTTGTGCTCGATTTCGATTTCATCGAGCAGGGTGTGAACGCCGGCGCGCCGAAGTTTATGGAGTGGTATGGCGCATTCGGCATCATGGTCACGCTGGTGTGGCTATATCTTGAAATCCTGCGCCTGCTCTCCAAGATGCGGAGCCGCAACTAGAGCTCATCCAAACCCAGGATTTGCAGAAGCGGCAATCTCCACGGGCGATTGCCGCTTCTGCTGTACGGGCTGAATTCAGCTTTCCAACCCATATCCTTCGCGATTCGCTAAATCACTTAGCGTGTCGCTTGCATACCGCCGGACACAAACTTCTGTGCGTGCGCGACCTCTGGCAGATTCGCATCTGCCCTTGGCCACGCCTTCAGAAATGTTTCATAAGCCGCACGCGCCCCCGCTGCATCGCCGGCGGACTCTTTCACACGGGCAAGACCGTACAAGCCGAAGCCGGAGTTAGGCCGCTCCACCAATGCCGCCTGGTAAGCCGCCTCCGCATCTTTGTAGTCTTTCGCCTTCAGCAACGCTTCAGCCTCGGTCTCCGCTACCGGGCGGATGTAAAACGGGGGTTCGTGATACCCGAGCTCTTTTTCCTGCTGGCGGCATTGGCATAGATCTTCTTGGCGGCGCGCATTTTATGTTGCGCGACGAGAACCCCGGCCTGCAATTCCATCGATTCAATCTTCAGCGATTTCAAGATCGGATCAGTGAGCGCATCGGGTGAAACCGGCATCATCGGCGGAGTCGCATTTGCCTCTTTCTCGTCCGCATCCTTGCGCTTTGCCAAGGGCGGTCTGCATCTCGTTCATCTGTTTCAGTCCGGCATCCAGGCTGGTGGAATCCTTCTCAGCCGCAATCGCATCGCCCGCCTCCAGCGCTTTCATTCCCTTCGCGTAGTCGGTGAGTTCGGCGGCGAAGAAGCGCAGATTCGCAGCCTTGTCTCCTTTGGGAAGATTGGCGTCGTTCAGCATGGCCAGCACCGCATCCCAGTCGCCCACTCGAAGCGCTACCGGCAGACGCCGGCTAATGCGCGCCAGCTGGTCCCGTGCCGACCAGATATAGAGCGAGGCCGAAAGCTGTCCGCGTGCCGCAGCCAGGTGATCGCGAGAGCGCGTTGGCGTCGGCGAGCCGTCCCTGCTCCATCAGATCGGCGATGGAGTACATCATGTTGTGCACGTAGTTCCAGTCGTCGTCGGGACTCACGTGCTGCTCCTGCATATAGTGTTCGTCCGCAGCCATCGAGGCGGAAAACCAGCGCTCGGCTTCGGCGTAGTTGCCGACGCGGTAATAGATGTGGCCCGGCATGTGCACCATGTGGCCCGATGTCGGCGCCAGGCTGGCCAGCAGCGCGGCGCTTGGAATCGCCTGCTCTGGATGATTGCCCGGCTCGATGGCATGAATCCAGTAGTGATTGGTCGCCGAATCATTGGGAGCATCGTGCAGAATGCCCTCCATCATCGCGATGGCTTCCTGCTCGCCTTTCTTTGGTTCGCCATTATTGTCATAGCCATCTTCCAGCGCGAGAGCGAGAAACAGCCGCGCTTCAATATCCTTCGGCGCCTTCGCCACCAGCTCGCGCAGATATCGCAACCTGTTGCTTGTTTGCCCCGTGCTTCGATTCTTTCTTGACGGCGGCGTCTGCCTGCGCCGCCTCAATGTAGAGCCTCTCCGTTTCACTTGCATGGTTCTCGAGCTTGACAGCCTTGTCCAGCGCCTCCTTGCCGTATGTCTTTCGGGGGCTGTGCCGGAATCCTTCCGCCTGCGCCAGTCCCCACCAGCACATCGCGCAATTCGGATCGACGCGCACGCTCTGCTCGAAGGCTTTCACTGACTCGTAATCCCAGAAGTCGTGCATCAGGTTCAATCCCTGGTCGAACCACGCCTGCGCTTCAGGACTGGCCGTGATGGCGATATGCGCATTGCCGATGCCCGTCATGTGAATCGGAGCCGGAAGCTGCTCCGGCGGCGGCACCGGCCGCATGTCGGCCATGTTGTGGCCGGCGGGCATCGACTGCTGAGCACTCAGGCCGAACGCAATTGGCAGAACAGCAATGCAAGCTCAAGGCCAGCAATCCAAAAGCGCGCGGTCGAAATCCGGAACACAGACTGGGTCCGACCAAATTGCATTGGAAGCGCATGGCTGCAATATACAGTGCAACATGCGGGGCAGGCGATGAAAACCCGCCGGACGCTTAGCGCTGATCCTTTGTAAGTGCATCCAGTTCATCTATCTGCAATTGCAGTTTTTTCGCTGCCCAGTCATTCAGCTTCCACACAGCGAAGAATACCGCTGCGATGCAAAGCGTGATGAAGCTGAAGGACACGATGGCAATTCCCATGGGGAATGGTCGACCCACGGATATCGCGATACCCCTGACAAATTGAAATAGGCCAAGGAGGAAGACGATCATCCCCGGCACAAAAGGAAGCAGGTACCACGTCAAGACAGAGCGCAGCGCATCGCGTTGACGTGCCATCTGGCTCCGCTGGAATTCGATGCAGTTGGTGAGCGCCCATTCGGCCGGCGCTGGTTTAGCCGAGGCCCTGCGATGCAGCTGATATACCACGTAAAGCGTTCCAGCGATGATCAGGCCGCAACCGATACGCAGCGTCAACGTTGGAAACCTCCAGGCGTAAAAGCCAAACAAGGCCACAACAATCGCCGATGCGAGATACTCCCCAATGTTGCGCCGTGCGATGGTGCGTTCAAACTTGTGCATGCGGCTGCGGAAATCTTCCGGAGATATACGGGCTGGTTCTGTCGGCTACGCCTGCCAGAGATTGTCAAGACCTGCGGAATCGGATTCATGGTTCATTGCAGTCCTCCTGATTGAAAGCGATGGATAAGAACCATCTTGATGCGGTGAAGTTTGGTCGCGACGTTCCCAGCAGAGAGGCCGGTAACGTCTGCGATGCCGGCAGCATCGACACCTTCCAGGTAGAGCAGGACAACCTGTCGGTCTACAGGCTTGAGTTCCCTGATCAGCCCCGTCAGCCGCTCCAGCGCAAGATGCCGGTCAGCAATGGCTTCAGCGTCGCAGCGATCACCGGCAACATCAACCTCGTCGATGCTCACCAGGTTTCTCGACTTCACACGGCGGTCATTGAAGACATGCGATGCCGCCACGTTATGCGCTACGCGGTAGATCCATGTGCGAAGGAGCAGCGGGCATCGAATTTCTGAAGACTCTGCCAGAACAGCCAGATGAATATCCTGCAGCAAATCCCGGCGCGTATCCAGATCGGCTTCTAAGCGCGTGCAAGGCGATCCAGCGCAGAGCCATGCGTGTGGACCGCTTCTTCGTACAGGTCTTCGCGGCTTGCCATCTCTGGAGATTTCCCTTCTGTATAAGGTAGTCTCCAGACGCAGGAATTTCTTACAGGGGCGGATGAGAATCAGGAAATAAGCGGGGGGATTCGTGAAAGAGGTTTCGGGAAAACCGTGCCTTGACCCATCCTTCCGCGCCGGGGAGCGCAGAAGGATGGGTACGGCAGCGCCATACTAGGCGTGCGCGTGCTCTTGCACGCTGTGCGCGACCAATTCGATGATCGCCTTGTTGAACGCGGGGATGTCATCCGGTTTGCGGCTGAAAATGAATTGGCCGTCTGTCACAACCGCCTGGTCAATCCAATTACCCCCTGCATTCTTGATGTCGGTCTTCAACGATGGCCACGACGTTACCGTCTTGCCCTTCAGCGCGCCAGCTTCCAGCAGTATCCACGGTCCATGGCAAATGGCCGCAACCGTCTTTCCTGTCGACACAAATTGGCGGACGAAATTTACCGCGGCAGGATCCATGCGCAGGTGATCGGGATTCATCATGCCGCCAGGCAATACCAGCGCGTCGTAATCGTTGGGGTTGGCATCGGCCAGCGGCAGGTCCACCTTCACTGCCTGGCCCCAGTCTTTCTTGTTCCAGCCCTTGATCTCTCCGTTTTTTGGTGAGATCACAACCGTGGTGGCGCCCGCATTCGTCAGCGCCTTCCGCGGGTCAATCAGCTCTGCCTGCTCGAAACCATCGGTAGCTAAAATGGCGATTTTCTTACCCTTCAATTCTGAAGACATACTTCTCCTCCATTGGATCGTTCAGTCCCTATGACGCCGGGTAGCGAGACGGGGTTGCGCGTCCTGCGCGATTCAGAAAATGTGATTTTGAGCTGGCAAAGCCACGACGAAAAGTCGCCTTGCTATCGAAGCGAACCCTTGTATTTACAGCGCATCAGAGCTCTTGAAAAGAGAGCGCAATTCCGCCCTGAGTGGGCACGCAATTGCAGCAGAGGAGAGTGCGTGAAGCGAAAAGCATCATGAGGTCATTCGCTTCGACGATCCCGATCGCATCTTCAACGAGGGCGGAGCAATGGAGGCGGTTGTCGCAGCAAGCAGGCGGGCAAAATCCGGTTCATCGGCTTTACCGGCCACGAAGATCCGCATGTGCATCTGTATATGCTCGACGTCGCGCAAAAGCATGGATTCCACTTCGATACGGTGCAGATGCCCGTGAACATCATGGACGCCCACTTTCGCAGCTTCTCGCAACTTGTCGTTCCTGAGGCACTCCGTCAAAAGGTAGCCGTGGTGAGCATGAAGTGCTTTGGCGACGCAATCATCCTGAAGAGCGGCGCGGTCGAGCCGATAGATTGTCTGCGCTACTCGCTGAATGTGCCCATCTCTGTGTTGATTACCGGAATCAATTCGAAGATGTTGCTTGACCAGGCATTCGCCGCGGTGAAGTCGTTCCAACCCATGGATGAAGCGGCCGTCGCCTCATCTAATTTCGAAAACGGAAAAGGTCGCGATGCATGGCAAGTACGAACTCTTCAAGACGACCTCGCACTTCGACACCACCGCGCACCATCCTGACTGGCTCGGCGCAGACAGCCAGGAAGTACAGAAGCTTGCGCCGCAACTTCCCGGCTGAGAACGGGAACGCTCACTGCAGTGGTGTCGCGGTGACCACTACCTGCATACTGCCCTTGTTGTCGAGCGAGTCTGACGTAAAAACGACCGCTGCTTTGCCGATGGGGATCAGAACTGAAGCCTGCCACTTGTTTTGTCGAATCACCGGCTGGTGGAGGTTGGGATCGTTTGTCGCCCCGACGCTGCTCACTTCCGCAATCAGATCGAGTGACAACTGGCGGCCGATTTCGCGCGTATTACGCGCATCGATATTCACCCCCACGTCGACGTATTGCCATTGCGTGTTGACAAGTGCCTGGCTACTACCGGAGGAGAAGGATCCAGTGGCAACAGGAATCTTAGAGCCAGTTCGGATGGAGGTTCCGCGATCGTGAGGATCTGTGCTCACTGTCGCAGCATAGGAGCGACTATTCGTGGCCTTCCCATCCGCACCCAACTCCTGCACGACAAAATCGAGATGGTAGAAGTGAGCAGGCGCCTGCGAGGCTTTCGTCGGTTCGGGAGCAGGCGTCGACTCCTGTGCAAGGGTCTTGAGTCCGAATGACATCGTGAAGATCGTGAAACAGCAAACGAGAGCGAGCTTGCGCATGGGAATCTCCTTAGTTCTTACCGGTATCAATTTCTTCGAGAGGCTGAATGTGAATGGCGGCGATGTTGAGAGGAGCGTCAACGTTTTTCTGCTCATCCAGGATGGCTTGACGCTGCTTCTCCGGAACTTGCGTTGCAAAAGCGTAGAGCGCCTGCTCTTCAGGCGAAAGCGGCTGGGGGAGTGGAAACACATTGAGCTTGGGCGGAGCCGCAGACTTCGCAACAGCGGTGGTGGGACGTGGCTGCGTGCGATGCCTCGCAATGGGCAGAGTTCTCTGCGCGGACGTGATGTTTGCTGTTGACGGCGCTTTGCTTCCGCGGCTTGTGGACGCAGGCTGCGGCAAACTGGCTGATTGGTGCGTAGCTCCCGGGCCTGCGGGTTTCAGTAGAAGGAATGCAAACAGCAGACAAGCCGCTGCTGGAAGAGCGGCCCACAGTAAAAAGCGGCTGTGCCGTCTGGGTGCGGAGTAATCCGAAGTCTGCTCACTCGAGACGCGCGCCAGGATACGCTCCGCAAGTCCGGACTCCGTTCCAGCATCCGCTCCCGGATCGCCATAGCTGGAGAGCGATGAATCGAGCATCCGGTCCAGATGGTCGCTTTCATACATAGCGTGACTCCTGGATTGACGTAAGTTTCTGGCGGAGAATCTGGCGGGCGCGCAACAGTCGGGTGCGAACTGTCCCTTCCGGGATTCTGAGGATGGCTCCGATCTCAGGCGAACGGAGTTCATCAAACGCCGAAAGTGCAAGTGGCACGCGCAGTTCCTCGGGAAGCGCATCGATCATGGCGTGAATGATCGAGTCCTGGTTTGCAGTGAGCAGCGCCTGCTCGGGGCCGGGCTGAAGCGACGGCGTTTCATCTGCTTCCAGCGGTTCGCGACTTGATACCGAAGCCTGCGAGCGGCGCGGGCGAAGGTCAACTGCAACCCGCCACGTGACCCGAGCCAGGTAGGCGCGCTCGTTGTCGGCTTGCTCCCATCCGCGATTGCAATAAAGCTTCAAGAACGTCTCCTGCACAGCGTCTTCGGCATCGTGTGAATTCAGCAGAACCGCGTAAGCGACGCGGAAAACGAAGCGCGACTGACGATGAACGAGCGCCGTGAACTCCGCGTCTGGGTTGATGGTCAAAACTCGCGTGCTCCCTCAGGCTGCAGATCATTGTCAGACGCAAGGTCCGCGATGTACATTCCCTAAGACCGGGAACAAGGTCGAAGCGTTCGAAATTTTTTCAACAAAGAAGAGGCCCGCTCCTCATTGCGAGAAGCGGGCCTCAAATGATTCGAACCTTTTGGTATTAGGCCTTGGCTGAAGTTAGTGCTCCCAGGTCGGCTGCCAGCTTCTCCGTCGAGAAGGCCTCAATCAGGTCGCCTTCCTTCAGATCGCTGAAGCCGCCCAGTCCAATGCCGCACTCCATGCCGTTCGTCACTTCGCGCGCATCATCCTTGAATCGCTTGAGCGAGCCGATCTTGCCCTTGTAGACTTGCTCCTCACCGCGCATTACCTTGACTTCAGAGTCGCGGCGAATCACGCCATCCTGCACACGGCAGCCGGCAATGGTGCCGACCTTCGGAATACGGAAAACGTTGATGACTTCCGCGCGGCCCACGTAGTTTTCCTTGAACGTGGGATCGAGAAGACCGAGCATAGCGAGCCGCATCTCGTCCTGCAGTTCGTAGATGATCGAGTGAATCCGAATCTCGATTCCTTCCTGCTGGGCCAGTTCCGCGGCCTTGCGCTCAGGGCGCACATTGAAGCCGATAATGATGGCGTTCGATGCGGTAGCAAGCAGCACGTCGCTTTCGGTAATTGATCCGACACCGGAATGGATCACCTTCACGCGTACCTTCTCGGTCGACATGCGGACAAGCGAGTCAGCCAGCACTTCCACGGATCCCGTGACGTCGCCCTTGATGATCAGCGCAAGATCCTTCACGCCGGCCTGGCGAATCTGTTCTGCCAGTCCTTCGAGCGAAACACGCGAGCTCTTGGCAAGCTGCGCTTCGCGTTCCTTCATCTTGCGATATTGCGCAATGCCCTTGGCCTTGTCGCGATCCGCAACCACGAGAAACGTGTCGCCTGAATCCGGCATAGCTTCGAGACCGAGCACTTCGATTGGTGTAGACGGACCAGCTTCTTCCAGCGGCCGTCCGCGGTCGTCGAACATGGCGCGGACTTTGCCGAAAGTGTTGCCGACGATGTAGCTGTCGTTCAGGCGCAAAGTTCCATCCTGCACCAGCACCGTGGCCACTGCTCCGCGACCGCGATCGAGCTTGGCCTCGATGCACCGAGCCAACCGCTTTCCGGCCCGGTGTGGCTTTGGGCGCCCGGATGTCGGAGACAAGACAGATCATTTCGAGGAGTCAGATCAAGGTTTTCGCGCTTCTTCGCCGAGACGTTCACGTAATACGTGTTCCCGCCGCCCCAATCATCCGGGGTCAGGCCGCGATCAGCGAGCTGCTTCTTGACGCGATCGGGATTGGCTTCGGGTTTGTCGATCTTGTTGACGGCGACGATGATCGGCACGTTGGCGGCCTTGGCGTGGTCGATGGCCTCGAGTGTCTGAGGCATGACACCGTCATCCGCCGCAACCACGATCACAACAATGTCCGTCACCTTGGCGCCGCGTGCACGCATGCGCGTAAACGCTTCGTGGCCAGGCGTGTCGAGGAAAACGATCTCACGGCCCGATGCCGGAGAGCCTTCCTTGTTGAAGCGCACCTTGTAGGCGCCGATATGCTGCGTGATCCCGCCGGCTTCTCCCGCTGCCACTTCGGTTTCGCGAATAGCATCCAGCAGTGATGTCTTGCCGTGGTCAACGTGACCCATGACCGTAACCACCGGAGCGCGTGGAACCTCAAGTTCGCCGGTATTCTCGGCCACAAGGACTTCTTCGATTGCCTCGTTGGCCAGCTCTTCTTCGTAGCTGATAACGGTTGCGCCTGCACCAAATTTGGCTGCAACGTCCTTCACCATGGCTGCGTCGAGCGATTGGTTCACGGTTACAAATACACCGCGCATCAGAAGCGCTGCGATCAGGTCCTTAGCGCGAATCTCGAGCTTCTCGGCCAGATCCTTCACGCTGATGCCTTCAGTTACGGTGATTTCGCGCGTGATCGGCAAGGGCTCATCGCTGAAGTGCGTTGCACCGCCAAAACGTGGTGGCGGCACAAAGCCCTTCATTGGGCCTTCTTTGGTCTTTGGATACTGCTGGCCGCCACGGCGTGCACGATTCTGCGGTGCGCGCTGCGGACGCGGCGCTTCGCCGGTCGGAGGAGCACCGCCTGCTCCGGGGCGTGCGCCGAAGCCGCCAGGACGAGGTGCGCCAAATCCGGGGCGTGCCCCAAATCCCGGACGTCCACCTGGTGCGCCAGCGCCGCCAGGGCCTGCAAAGCCGGTGCGGGTCGGATGCTTGGGACGCGGACCCGCGCCGGGGAATTGCCCCGGAGGGCCGCCGGCACCGGGTGTACGCTGCTGGAATCCTCCGGGCGCTCCTGAGGGCCTGCGATCGAAGATCGGCTTGCCGCGCTGAATACCTGGACCCTGTGCGGGAGGGGGAGTGGTGCTTGCCGCGACGATGGGCGCCTTGTACACCGGACGGGGACCTGTTTGCGGCATTACCACGCGCCGCGGAGCCACCACCGGTCGCGCCGGTGCTGGGGGTGCTTCAAGAACTGGTGAAATAGGAGCCTCGTTCTCTGCTGCTGCGTCTTGTGACGCAGGAACTTCTTTTGCTTTCGCCGCAATCTCGGGAGTTTGCGCGGCCGGGGCTTCGACAACAGGGGTAACCGGCGCCGCGGCTTCAGGCTTTTCCGGCGCTGATGACGCTGCAGGTGCAGGCGCCACAACGATCTTGGGTGCGGCTGGCTTTGCTGCCGCAGGGGTCGACTCTGGGGCCTTTGTCGCCGTTGCTCCGGCAGCCGGTGGCTTCACAACAACCGTTGGCGGGACCACAGTCACAATCGGACGTGTCCCGGCAGCGCCTGCAGGAGCCTTCGCGACAACGGCTCCGGCGGGCGGCTTCGACGCAATGGCGGGTGCGGCAGGCGGAACAATTGCTGGGGCAGGCCGAGGCTGCGGCACAATCTTCCGCGGCTCCGGCCGTGTGGGTGCTGCCGGTGGCGCAGCAACCGAAACAACCGGCGGCGCAGGCTTTGCCGGAGCTTTCGGCGCGGGCGTAGCAGCCTTGCTGGGAGGTACGTGGCTCCTGCGAGCCTCGGCTTCCTCCTCCTGCTTTTTCGCCAGAATGGCTTTCATCACGTCGCCCGGCTTGGAGACATGAGACAAATCAATTTTTGGTGTGATGGTCTGCGCCGCGCGCGATGATCCAGCGCTCGTGTGGCCGCCCTGGCGCCCATGCTGAAAGTGCGCGCGGACCTTTTCGGCTTCGTGCGCCTCAATCGAGCTCGAGTGCGTCTTGCCCTCACCCAGGCCAAGTTCCGCGAGCACGTCGAGAATCTGACGACTCTTGACTTCCATCTCGCGCGCGAGATCGTTAATTCGAACCTTACTCATCCGCCTCTTTTCAGAATGTGCTGCCCAAAGCCCTTTAGTCGCGCATGGTGACCTCTTGGCATTGGCCGGTTAAGCTACAACCATTATCCCTTGACTTACGTTGAAAAGCGCGACGCACTATGCGCCGCCCTCTTCATTTTCCGCATCGTTCTCTTCCAAGCCTTCGTCTATGCTGGGAACGTTGTCGACCGCAAGTTCTTCAGGCGTTTCGTCCTGATCCTCGGTCGCCTCTTCCAGCACTTCCTGCGAATTCTCAAGCTCCGCTTCCGCGGTTCCGGCAACAGCTTCAGCAGTCTCAATCTCAGACTCGCCTTCTGAAAGCTTGCCCGTATCCGCTGCCGCTGTCAGAGCCGCAGGCTCGTCGCTGCCTTCTACTTCCGGCGCTCCTGCCACTCCTGCGCCCTCGGTCGCCGCACCTTCTTCGCCTTCTTCAAAGTGGCCGAAGTAGTGGCGAACTGCGACGCTGATCCGTTCCAGCGTCTTCTCGCCGATGCCCGGAATCTCTTCGAGCTGCTCAGGCGTCATGTCGGCCAAACCTTCAACCGTGGTGATGCCGGCAGCCACCAGCTTCTGGATAATCCCTTCACCCAGTTCGGTAACCTGCTCGATCGGAGTCGAAGGGCCGCCGGTGAGAGCCTGCATCTGCTGCTCCACTTCCTGGCGCTTCTCTTCCTCGCTCTTGATATCGATCTTCCAGCCCAGCAACTTGGCAGCGAGCCGAACGTTCTGGCCCTTTTTCCCGATGGCGAGCGACAACTGCGTGTCGTCCACGATCACTTCGAGCTGCTTGTCCGTCAGGTCGGTAATCGAAACGCGGCTAACCTTGGCGGGCTGCAAAGCCTTCTCTGCGAAGGTCGTAATCTCTTCACTGAATTCAATGATGTCGATCTTTTCGCCGCGCAGCTCGCGAATGATGGACTGCACGCGCATGCCCTTCATACCCACGCACGCGCCCACCGGGTCAACATCCTTGTCGCGAGACTGCACTGCAATCTTGGTGCGTTCGCCGGCCTCGCGCGCGATGGCGCGAATCACGACGGTGTTGTCGTAGATCTCCGGAACTTCCGACTGAAACAGATTCGACACCAGCTCCGGCGCGGCCCGCGAAACGATCACCTGCGGTCCCTTGGCAGCGCGATCCACCTTCAGCAGGACTACGCGAACACGCTCACCGATTGTGAACTGCTCAAGCCGCGATTGTTCGCGCTTGGGGCAGCGTGCCTCAGCCTTGCCGAGGTCGTAGATTACGTCCTGGCCTTCGATGCGCTTCACCGTCGCGTTCAGTACTTCCTTTTCGCGATGCGCATATTCGTTGAAAACTGTGTCACGCTCAGCCTCGCGCACTTTCTGGAAGATCACCTGCTTCGCTAGCTGCGCTGCAATGCGGCCTAGCGGGGTGGTGTCGCGATACATGCGGATCTCGCTGCCAACTTCGACGCCGGGCGCAAGTTCGTTCGCTTCTTCCAGCGTGATCTGATTCACGGGATCTTCGAGTTCATCGTCTGTGCCCACAACGGTCTTGTAGACGTAGGCAGTGATCTCGCCCGTATCCTTGTTCAGTTCTCCGCGCATGTTCTCCTGGGTCTTGTAATATTTGCGCGTGGCAAGGGCGATCGCCTCTTCCACGGCGCCCACCACGATCTGGGGCTCAATCCCCTTCTCGCGACTCAGGAGTTCGATACTTTGATACAAAGCGCTGGCCATACTCTTCTTACTCTCTCGGTTTGTTTCCGGCGACCATCCGGTCTACGGATCGGTCGCACCGTTTAGTTTGTCGTTGAGGAGGCTTTTCGTTCCGCCTCCGAAGTCCTGCCTCGCGGCCTGGCTAAATCTCCGGGATCAGCTCCGCTCTCTCGACATTATCCAGAGCGATCTCCACTGTGCTCACGCCTGCCTTCCGGCTCTTGCTGTTCTGATGCACGGCACCAGGATCGAGTGTGATCGTTCTGCCCCTCACCCGTCAGCAGCCGCCCTCTCCAGTGCCGGTTATTGCGAACCGGCTCGAATGTCTGCACCTTCACCAGGCATCCGGCAAACCGGCGAAACTCCTCCGGCTTCGTCAACTTCCGATCCAGCCCCGGTGAACTGGCTTCCAGCGTGTAGTCTGCCCCGGGCACCAAATCTTCCACGTCCAGCAGAACACCAAAATCCCGGCTGAACTCCGCGCAATCCTCGTGGGTTACGCCGGAAAGCTGCTCGACGCTCAACTTGCCTTCCACCAGCCGCTCTGGAAGCCCTTCAACCCCGGCCGCGATCTCCGCTTTCAATCGCGCCCGGCCCTCGGCGTTCTTCTCGAGAAAAACCCTCAATACACGCTCTTTAGCCGGTCCGGCGAGCTCCACATCCACCACATCCAGACCATGCGATGCGGCCACCCGCTCTGCGGCCTTCCGGATTTCTTCCAGCGTTAATGCCATGCGTCGAAGCCCGGCCCGTTGGCCCCTCATTCAAGGGGCTCCCGGTCAAAATCAGCGGCCGTGTTCCGGGAGAAATTTGCACCAAATAAAAAGTGGGCTGTAAGCCCACTCATCTCTCCGCCAGCCGGCATACTCACGGCAACTCAGGCGGACAAACTCGTCTGCAACTCCAGCATACGGCGTTTCGTCCGGAAATTCAATGCGCCGCCCTAAACGGTTGACCCGATTCCGTAGCTCGCCGGCTCCGCACATCCGATGCTTGCAACCGGGCTCAGGTGCGCAATCGTTCGCGCCCGGTGTTGCCCTTAAGTTGTAAACCATTTCAGATCCCGCTCGCGGACCCTCTAGTGCCTCTAAAGTAACCGCGATTGCGACTTTAGAATGAATAAGTTGTCCCGATTGGCACGCGTGGGTTAGCCGCGTACCACCAAATGGGGAGCAGAATTCCTTCTGTTCAATCGAAATAATGGGCTTGCCTTTATGCGCACACTTGTCCAGCGCGTCGTCGTCACTTTTGTGTCGGCCATCTTTCTTACTGCAACCGGTGCGCTCGCCGGCTATCTGCTCGGTCGCGCCGTTGTTCTACGACAGGCGGAAGCGCGGCTTGATAGCTACGCCAATCGGCTTCTGCTGGAATCGATTACGTCGTCTGCGGAGTCCCGCGCAATCCTGGCAACGATGAATTCCTCGCCCTATGCCTTCTGTTCCGAGCCCGAGATTGAATACTTTCGCCAGCTCATCTTCCAGTCGCAATTCCTCAAGGCCGCCGGTCGCATGCAGAGTGGAAGAATTGGCTGCTCTACCACCTCCGGTCGCACCGTTCTCGCCGAGCCGCAATTCACCCCCGCGATCGCACGCAAAGACGGCACGAAGCTCTACAAGAATCTGAACCTCTTTCGCGTCGACGATCAGGACGTCATTGCAGTCCAGCTGGGCGATTCCTTTGTTGTCTACAACCCTTACAATTTCGCTGCGCTCGATGCACCGCCCATGCATTTCACTGCCACCGCCGTCGATTCGTTTACGCGCCAGGGCGACTCGTTGCTCGGCCAAGTTCCGAACGTCAAGAAGAACATCTTGATGCGGAACGGCAAAGTGCAGGTAGGAAATACACTCTATGCCACGCGCTGCACCACCGACGGCGACACCTGCATGACTGCAACTATCTCGATCCCTGACGCACTGGCTGTCGGTCGAGGCCTCGCCCTCGCATACCTTGCGATCGGCGCAGTCTCAGGCGCTCTTATCGGTCTGCTCTTCCCCTTGCTCTATAGCCGCAACAAGAGTGTCGAACAGCAGCTGCTTCGCGCGATCCAAGCGGACTCGCTCACGGTCGCGTATCAGCCTATCGTCGACCTCGCCACTGGTCGCATCGTTGAGGCCGAAGCCCTCGTCCGCTGGACCGACGAATACAAAAATGCGGTGGGGCCCGACGTATTTATCAAGATCGCTGAGGAGCGTGGCTTTGTTGGCCAAATTACAAAGCTCGTCCTCCGCCATGTGCTTCGCGACTTCGGATCCACCATGCGCGCTCGTTCCACGTTTCGCGTTAATGTGAATATCGCTGCCTCCGATCTTGCGGATAGCGATTTCCTGCCGATGGTGGAGAACGCTCTTGCCGATGCTGAAGTTGCGCCGCGCAACCTCGGCATCGAGATCACCGAAAGCTACACCGCGCGCCAGCAGGTTGCCCGCAATACGATCCTCCGCCTTCGCCAGAAGGGCCACTACGTCGCCATCGACGACTTCGGCACCGGCTACTCAAGCCTCGCGTACCTGCACGATCTTTCGGTCGACGCCATCAAGATCGACAAGGCCTTCACTAAGGCGATCGGCACCGACGCGGTCACCGTCTCCATTCTTCCGCAGATTCTTACCATGGCCGAGACGCTCAAACTGCGCGTTGTGGTCGAGGGCATCGAAACCAAGGCCCAGGCCGATTACTTCGCCGCCAGCAATCAAAAGATTCATGCGCAGGGATGGCTCTTCGGACGCCCCGTTCCTGCCCGCCTGTTCCTCCAGATGCTCGATGAAGAAGAAGCGCGGATCGCAAAGGAACAGGAAGAAGAAATACCCCACGGCGCCACCGTCGCCGCTTTCTAACCGTAGCTCCCACGCGCTCGTCCATGCTCTGCTTTGCGCTCTGGCAACTGCGGCGAGTAACAATGGCGGGATGAGAATTGTCCGGCTCGCTGCCGCTGTGTTCTTTCTGCTTGTCTTTGCGTTCCCCGCATCCCAGGCCATTGAAAAGCAGCCCGCCAGCGACTATCACGCGCGCCGCGTTGCGCTGGGCAACACGCTGCATGGCGGCGTCGCCATCCTCTTCGCCGCGGAAGAGCCGGCTCTCGACTTCGATCCCTATCGCCAGGACCCGGACTTCTATTACCTGACTGGCTGGAACGAGCCCGGCGCCGCGCTGATGATCGTGGGTCCGGCAAACGAACCTGACCGGCCTGGCCAGCCAGCCCATGCGCGGGCATACAAAGAAATTCTCTTTCTTCCCACGCGCAATCTACGCATGGAAGCCTACACCGGCGCCAAGATGGACGCCGCCACTCCGGGCGTCGCGAAGGCCACCGGCGTCGACAGCGTCGAGCCCATGACGAACCTCGCCGCAGACCTGAACAAGCTGGTCGCCGACGATCGCAGAGTCGCCGTCAACCTCTGGACGCAGCCCGGCGTCAAAGCCGCCGAATCGCTGCTGGGTTATACCGCCGCGACCCTGGGCGCAAACACCCCCGCGTCCCACGATGTCAACACCCTCACTATGCCCTTGCGCGAAGTGAAGGACGCCAGCGAAATTGATCTGCTGAAGAAAGCCTCGACAGCCTCGATTGCCGCGCAGCGCGAGATGATGCGGTTCGTCAAGCCTGGCGTGACTGAGCGCACCATCGCCGGAAAAATGACCGCCGTCTGGTATGAACAAGGCTGCGAACGCCCATCCTACGCGCCCATCGTCGGCACCGGCATCAACTCGACCACCCTGCACTATTCCGCGAACTCCGCCACCATCGCGGACGGCGATGTAGTGGTCGTCGATGCTGCGTGTGAGTACTCTATGTATGCCGTCGGACATCACGCGCACGGTTCCCGCCAACGGCCACTTCACCGCACGCCAGCGCGAAATTTACAACGTCGTCCTCGGCGCGCAGAAGGCCGCCATCGACGCCTTTGTCGCTGGCAAGTCGAAGATCAACGACTTCTACCATGGGGATCCCGATTCGCTCGACGTGGCCGCATACAACTACATCAACACCCATGGCAAAGATCTGCACGGCCAGCCCCTTGGCAAATACTGGCTGCACGGTCTCGGACACATGGTGGGCATCGATGTGCACGATCCAGCACAGTATCCCGCCGCCCTCAAACCCGGCATGGTCTTTACCATTGAACCAGGCGTGTACATTCCCGAAGAAAAACTCGGCGTGCGCATTGAATGCGATTTCCTCGTGCTGCCCGACGGGAAGCTTCTCGATCTCGACGCCGACCTGCCCCATACCGCCGAAGAAGTCGAAGCCGCAATGCAAAAGTAGCTTTCCGAAAGCCTGTGCAAGCATGGATCCAAGCGACGCACCCGAATCCGAACAACTCGACTCACTAAGCCGCATCTTCTCCGATCAGCTTCAGGCCTGCCTCGAAGAATGCGCGCATGGTCGCCGAGGTCTCTTCTCCGACATCGCACTCGTTGAAGACGACGAGACCGATCGTGCCTGGCCTGAAGCTGCTCGACTGCGCGAACTCGCCCTCGCGCTCCAGAACATCTTCGCGCAGCAGGAAAAACGCAATGCGCTCTGCGATGAGTTCCTCGACCTTTGTTCGATGCACGGCGAGAGCCATCCCGGTGAGCCGCGCCTGGCGCGCCTGTTCCTCGCCCGTATCGAGCGCGGCAAGGTTGGCACGCCCACTGAGGAGCCGTGGAAGCCATGGTAGTACTTCACGCATTTCTCGCGCTGATCAGCGGATTCGCCACTATGGCCGTGCTCGTCGCCGTCATCACCATCCTGCTTCAAAAGTTCACGCCCGGTTGGGTCGGCGAGAAAACAAAGCCGAAGCCTGGCTACATCTTCGTCAACCTCGGCTACTCATTTCTTGCCGCGGCGGCAGGCGGCTACGTCACGGCTTGGATAGCGCAGCACAATCCGCTCTTCCACGTTCTCGCTCTTGCCATCACCGTCCTGCTGCTTGCTGCACTCAGCGCGCTGCAGCAACGCGGACAGCAGCCCGTCTGGTACATGCTCACACTGGTGGCGCTCACGCCGTTAGGCGTATTCGCCGGCGGATCTGTTCCGATTGCGCGTCCTTGGCATTCTCTGATGCATGCGCCACGCCGCGAGGACGCAAAACCGCCCTGTCGCTGAACTCGCAACAGGGCGGTTTGTTTTTTGCATGAAAAGTTGTCGTTAGAAGCGCAAGCCGACGGTGACTGGAATGATCTTGGTATCCGCGCCCACCGTGGTATTGCCCAGGCCGTTTGGTTGGTTAGTCACCGCTGGCGAAAGCACATCGAGATAGCGTGCTTCGGCAAAGATCCTCATCTTGCCGTCGCCGTTCCATCCCGCGAAGCGATGCTCTAGGCCGCCGCCAATGCTCCACCCGCCCTGGTTGCTCGAGAAGTGTCCGACCACGACATTCTGCGTTGTGGGGTAGCAGCCGTAAAAGTAATCGCAATAGTAGGATTGCTGTGGATCGGTGAAGCTTGTCACCTTCCGATAGAATCCGTATCCCGCCGGTCGCATAGAAGCCGATAGCGCTTTTTGGGTTGAACTCGTAAACCGGATCCAACGAAAGCGACCAGATGTGATCGTGGCCTCCTGTTGCGCCAGCCTCTGCAATGATCACGCCGGGGAGCTTGTCGTCGATGAACTGGTACTCGAGCATCAGGCTCAGGTTCTGGTTAAAACGATAACCGCCGCCGACCGTGACGTTGCCTCCCCATGTGATGTAAGGCGAGGAGTCGCTGCTCGGCGCGTTGAATCCGCCGCCAACTTCGTACGTCAAATGGCTCCTGATCCCGCTGGCGCCTCCTCCTCCGCCACCCCTGTTGTCATACTGCCCGCCACCGGATCCATGCGGCGACGGAGCGGCCGGCAACGCGTCTGCGCCTGATACTTCATCCGCCGGCGCACCCGCGTCATTGACAAGTTGTAGTGTGTTCGAACTCGATTCCGATGACGAAACGGCCGTCGAACTCGAAAAATCGGGAGCAGCTGAGATTTGGGCGCTCGCAGAGCCGAGTGAGAGGGCAAGCGCTGCACACAGCAGGGTCGTGTGCTTCAAAAGGGTCAGGCAGCGAACGGAGTTCATCTCTATACCTCGCAAAATTTTGGTTGTCCTGTAAGGGGGAGAGCAACAATCCCTGTAAGCACTTAGACTCCTTTTGGAAATCAAAGTTGCTTCCAACATGCAGATAACGAAGGCCGGAGTTTCCTCCGGCCCTCGAATTTGAAGCGATCAAAATCGAACCACTACCCCTGGATGTCGAACTGCTCCGGATGCAAGGTCGGATCGCTCTTGATGAGGATGTTTTTCCCAACCAGCTCCTCGAACTCGTTGATCCAGCTTCCGTTATTCGCCTTGAGGGTCTTGACCGTCTCCGGGTTAACCCGCAACATGACGTCTGCGCTCTCAAAATGCCGCTTCATCTTGCGCAATTCGACGTAAATCTCGTTGCACACCGTAGCCGAGCTCTTCACCATCCCGGTCGCCTGACAGGTCGGGCAGGGAACTGAAAGCGTACGCTCCAGCGACTGCTTTACCCGTTTGCGCGTGATCGCCACCAGGCCGAAGTCGTTGAACTGCAGTACTTTGGTGGGGGCGCGGTCGCTCTTGAGAGCTTCTTCAAGTGCGGCCAATACCTTGAACCGGTTTTTCCGCTCATCCATGTCGATGAAGTCGATGACGATAATTCCGCCCAGGTCGCGCAGTCGAATCTGACGCACGATCTCCGGCACGGCATCGAGGTTGGTCTTGACGATCGTGTCTTCAAGCCTTGCCGATTTGCCAACGTACTTGCCGGTGTTAATGTCGATCGCGACCAGCGCTTCTGTCTGGTTGATCACGATCGATCCGCCGCTCTTCAGCCACACCTTCGAGCGCAATGCCTTCGAAATCTCGTCTTGAATGCCGAAATGCTCAAACAGTGGTGTGTCTTTTGTGTAAAGCTTCACGCGCCTCACCAGGTTCGGTGAGAAGCGGTTGAGGAACCGCACAATCCGCTCGTAATCCGCCTCTGAATCGACCCAGATCGATGAGAAGTTCGAGCTGACCTGGTCGCGCAGGATACGTTCGATAAGCGACAGATCGTGATAAATCAGCGCCGGCGACTTCGAACTATCCGACCGTTGCTTGATCTCGTTCCACAGGTGGATCAGGAAGCGCAGATCGGCGCGGAGCTCCTCTTCCGATGCTCCTTCGGCCGCTGTGCGTACGATAAAACCACCCGAAGCGTCGCCCCGCTCATGGGTCAGGATCCGCTTTAGCCGTTGGCGCTCTTCGTCGGATGCGATCTTGCGGCTCACGCCCACATGCGTGACGGTCGGCATGAACACCAGGAACCGGCCCGGGAGCGCGATATGACTGGTGATGCGGGCGCCCTTCTTGGCAATGGGCTCCTTCGCAATTTGCACCAGGATCTCCTGTCCCGGCTTCAACAAGTCGGAGATGATCGGAAGATCCGAGGTCTGCGCCGAACGACGCGACGGTCCGCGCCCTCCCGGCCGATGTCCGCCCCGCTCTCCACCTCGATCTCCACGCCCACGCCGTGTTCTTCCGCCACGGTCGCGGCGTTGCGCTGTCTGGCTGTCGCCTGCAGGCTGAGTCCCGGCAGCGGTCGCCTCTTCTTCCTCGTCCTCTTCGCCTTCGAGAGCCTCTTCACCCTCTTCGCCGTTCTTGTCTTGAAACTTCATCTGGATCTTGTGGTCGAGGTGAGCCTCCTGCAGCATCTCGCCAAGTTCGCCCGAGCGAATCTGCGTGTGCAGCTTTTCCTCTTCCTCGTAGTCATCCAGATCGTGCTCGTCGGTCTTGTGGTGATGATGAGGCGTCTCGTATTCCTCGCCCTCGATCAGTTCTTCCTCAACCAGCCCTGTACCGGGTGAAAAAGAAGATGCGGTTGAAACAGACGGTTTGGTCGGTTCGGGTGTGGTGGTTGGGGGTGCCTCGTCCGACTTCTTCTTCTTGCCTCCAAGACCAAACAGCCGGAACTCCGCCGGGGGCAGCGGATCGACGTTATGCGAAGCGCTGCGATTGCTCTCAAATTCCGTGCTCTCGGTCTCCGTGCCGACTGCTTCGCTGGGTTCCGATTCTGAGACCGGCTCGCCGGGAACAGCATGGGTGTCGCTCGAGGAAGAAGCCTCAAAGCTCTCCTCCTCCATCTCATCTTCGTAGGAGATAGGAGCAGGCTCGGGATGCGACTCCGATGTGGCGGTCTCATCATGATTCCGCGCCGTCGCCGAGGTCATCTCCTCGACAAGATCCTGCTCTTCGACGTCGTCAGCCGAGCCATGATCGGCCTCCGGTGTGAAACTACCGGAAGGTTGCTCTTCTGTCGTCTCAGGCTGCCGAGTCCTATGCCGCGAAAGCGATTCGCCCGGAAGCAACCCGCTGCCATCCCACACAATCGGCGAATCTATCAGCGTGGCCGGCTTATATGTCGACGCCGGTCGAACTGGAGCGGGAGCCTCTGCAGCCGTCTTCTCAGCCGACTCGGCGGATGCGCCGCCATATTTCTTCAGCGATTCGCCCGGAAGTACAAACGGCTCCGGAGCGCTCTCAGACCTATCTGCGCGTTCAAACCTCTCCGACCGGTCAGACCTATCTGAACGCTCCGGCCGTTCACCCCGCGCAGTCCTGGGAGGTCGTGAAGAATGGATTTCATTCGCAGCTTCTGCTTCGAGTTCACCGGCCTCGTTCACATGGGCCGCAATGAACTCCTCGCTCTCGACGGGCGTCGCTGAAACGTTGCTGCCACCGCGGCCGCCACGCCGCCGCCTGCGTCCACGCCAGCGTTTCGTGCCGCCTTCGTCAGATCCTTGCGCACCTTCTGACGGCTCTGCTGTTTCGCCAGGCGCAGCGAAGTCTGCATCCTCCGACGTAATTTCAATCGTAGGATGGCTTTCGCGTTCCGGCCGCTGCTCTGACCTTACGGCGCGTTGGCCTCGATCCTGTCCGTTGGTGTGGCGGACCTCGCGGGGAGCCTGGTTGCCGCCGCTTACCGCAGCCTTTTCAAGCTCGTCCGTTTCTTCCTGGTCTTCCAACTCCATGAAGTCGGTGACGTAGAGGAAAGCGTCCCGTTCGAGCCCAACGTCGACAAATGCCGACTGCATGCCGGGGAGCACGCGCGTCACGCGTCCGTTATAAATCGAACCCGCCAGCGTGTACTCGTTTTCGCGTTCGTAATAGATTTCCGCGAGCTGATCGTCTTCTAGAATTGCAAGCCGCGTCTCATGCGGCGTGCTGGAAATACAAATCTCTTTTGCCATCGTGCCTTTCCGCCCAGCGGACTAAGCCTGCTGGGGCTTGCGGCAAGGTGGTCTGGAGACGGGCGCGGACGGGGATGGTGGGGATGTGCCGAGGGGATGACATGTGCGTGGCCTGCGGGACCGTCAATCTGCGGTCGCCTGCCCCTTCGCGGGGTGGAGAACCTGAGAGACTTCCAAGTCCGGCAAAGGTTTCGAAACAGGTATCCGAAGGCAGAGAGTGCGTGGCCACCCGTTCAGTCGACTCCCGCGACGAATCGTCGCCAGAGAACAACCAGGCCCATGCCAACCAGACGATCGACATCAGCGGGGCCTTTGTCCCGGCTACTGATCGATCTTGCCGGGATGGTGTGCTGGTGAGTGTGCTGCCGGTCTGCGCTGCAGAAACCGAAGTTCCCGCGTGCTCCATGCAGCCTCGAAACCAGCGGAACCAGACACCCGCGCAATCATTCGTGATCGCTGGACTTGTCCGGTTTGCCCGTCTCTGCGTGCTCATTTAAACCCAATCCTGTCCGGCGCTCGGTCCACCAGGACCTTGACCGGATTTTGCATCCTCTTTGACGCCGTGCGCCGAGCCTTGCTATCAAATCCGCCGTTGGTGGCTTCATCCAATAGCGGCCATCGGGCCGACATCTCCGAAAATGCTGTATGTACTTACAATCTTTGCTCTTGTGGTCCGGATATCCCGGCGATCCCCAAGAGGGTGTTGCCGTGCAATCTTGCTCCCGGTCTCGCTTGACCGGCTCACATTTAGTTTACGAACCGGCGCATGCGTATGTTCATCACCACTCCCAGCGCCAGGAAGGTAAATAACACCGAAGATCCGCCGTAACTCATTAACGGTAGAGGGATTCCGGTGACTGGCATAAAGCCAATGACCATGCCTACGTTGACCGCAATCTGGAAGGTCAACACAGCCACGATGCCCATGATAATCAGCGAGCCAGGCAGGTCTGCGGCTGTTTGAGCGTTTTGAATCAAACGCATCAATATGAGGAAGTATAGCAGCAGCACGAAAACCGCGCCCACAAACCCATGCTCCTCACTGAAGGCTGCAAATATGAAATCCGCGTGGGGAATGGGAATAAAGGCCCCCTGCGTCTGCGTCCCCTTTTCGGCCCCCTTACCCCAGATTCCACCCGCGCCGACCGCGATCTTTGCCTGCAGCACCTGGTAGCCCGCGCCCCTGGGGTCATTATCGGGGTTGATAAATCCCGTAAGCCTCGCCTTCTGATAGGGCTTCAGCAGCTTGCCGCTGTTCCAGCCGCCGACCACCAGCACCGTCGCCGCAACAATAAGGATTAAAGACTGCTTCAAGTTGATGCCGCCCAGAAACATTCCGATCATCAGGACCGGGATGTACGTGAGAGAAGTCCCGAGGTCCGGCTGTTTGAGGATCAGAAGCATCGGTACCCCGACCAGCGCGAAGGCCTTGAAAATCTCCTTCCATGTCAGGTTGCGTCCGCCCAGGTTCGCAAAATATCGCGCAACCGCCAGGATCATCACCAGCTTCATCCACTCCGAAGGCTGAAACAGGATGGGTCCGAGTTTGATCCAGCGTCGCGCTCCCAGCGCCTTGTGGCCGATTCCCGGAACCAGCACCGCCAAAAGGCCCAGGAGGAAAAATCCATAAAACCACGGAACCCAATCGATGAGCTTGTGGTAATCGATCAGTGAAAACAGGAACATCGCCACCACGCCGCCCAGGATCCAGTAAATCTGCTTGGTGTGGAAGCCAACGTATTTGGTGTGCAGCGTTGCCGAGAAAATCTCCAGCACCGAGATGGTGCAGAGCAGAGCCACGATCCCGAGCAGGGTCCAGTCGAAATCGCGAAAGCTCATGATGCGGCGCATGGGGCTCATTGCGACTTCACCGACGTCGGCCTGTCCGGCAGAGCAGGCATTGCATTGAGCTTTGCCGTTTGACGTCCGACGGGACTCTCACTCTCAAATCTAGCGGTCTGCTTCTTCGCGACTGCGGGCGCTGCCTGACGCGGCTTTGCTGGCTGACCCTTTTGCGAACTCGGCTCTATCACTCCATTCGGTCCCACCAGAAACTTGCCTGCGTGCAGCTTTGCTGTCTCGCCTTTTCCATCGGGTGCAGGGTTCGGTGTCGTCCAAACCGCTCCCACTTCCACCGGCGGTTGTGCAGGGACTTTGACCGGAACAAGGTTGTTCGCGAGTTTGCGCTGCTTCTCCACGTATGCAGCAACAAATCGTGCTCCCAGCCGTGCCGGAAAGTAGCTGAACTCGCCGTGCTCCCATAACACCGCCACCACCAACTCCGGATTCCGCCGCGGTACCACTCCCACGAACCAGACGTTGGGCCGGGTGTTGTGCCCCTTGGTGGTCTTGTCCAGCGCTTGATGGCTCATCACCTGCGCGGTCCCGGTCTTTCCTGCTAGATCGATGCCCTCCAGGTGCGCCGATCCTGCTGTATGAAAATATCCCGGCTGCGTCACCTCGGCCATCCCATCCGTGATCGTTTCCCAGTTCTCAGGATCGATCGGAATATCAACATCGCCCGACCCCGGCAGGGTCTCCAGCAGATCCCGCCGGAACTCCGCAGGCAGCTGATCCTGCTCTACGACATGCGGACGGACCAGGTGCCCACCCGATGCAATCCCGCCGATAATCCGTGCCAACTGCAACGGAGTCGCCTCCACCGCGCCCTGCCCGATTGATACATCGAGCGTTTCATCGGGATACCACCTGCGGTGGTAGTCCTTCATCAGCCAGTGAGGACTCGGCATCAGACCCGCCTGCTCGCCCGGCAGATCGATCCCGGTCTTCTGCCCATATCCGAACTCCGTCGCGTACTTTGCAATGCGTTCGATGCCCAGCTTGTCCCCCAACTGGTAGTAGTAGGTGTCGCAGGAATAGGGAATGGCGTTGCGAATATCCACTGCGCCATGGTGCTCGTCGCAATGATGGTAGAACCCATACGGTCCCCATCCGCCCGTGCAATTCACTTTCAGATTCTGCGCGATCCCCTCCTGCAGTCCCGCAACCGACATCAGGATCTTGAACGTCGACCCCGGAGCCAGTTGTGCCTGGATCGCCTTGTTCATCAGCGGATGGTCGGGATCGGTGATCAGCTTGTTCCACTCCGCCCGATCGATCTTCACCGCAAACGCATTGGGATCGAAGCTGGGCCGTGACACCATCGCCAGAATGTCGCCATTGCGCGGGTCCATCGCCACAATCGCACCGGTCCGATCGCCCAGCGCCAGTTCCGCCGCCTTCTGCAGATCGTTGTCGATCGTCAGCTTCAGGTCTTGTCCGGGAATCGCATGCTGTATTCCCAGGAAGCCCACCTCGCGCCCATGGCTGTCCACGATCACGTCTCGCGAACCATCCTGACCGCGCAGCACCTGGTCGTACATCTCTTCCACGCCACCTTTGCCCACCACATCGCCCGGTTCGTAGGCCGCATAACGCGTCTGGTTCAGATCGTCTTCGCTCACCTCACCCACGTAGCCGATAAGATGCGCCGCAAATCCATCGCGCGGATAAAGCCGCCGCTCACCCTCAATCGTCTCCAATTCCGGCAACTCGTTGCGGTGCGCCTCGATAAAGGCCTGCTCATCGGCCGTCACGTCCTGCTTGATAGGGATCGGTTGATATCCCGGCGATGTCCGGTAATGATGCAGCGTGGCGCGAAGCTGATCGAGGTCGAGATGAAGCCCGCGCGCAATCAGCGGCAAATCGGCATCCACATTGCGATTCTGCTCACGCACCAGGAAACACGAAACCGAAGGATAATTGTCGACAATCAGCCTGTTCTCGCGATCGAAAAGCTTGCCTCGCGGAGCTAGGATTGGCACTTTCCGGATGCGGTTCTGCTCCGCCAACATTTTGAAGTTTTGCGCGCCTAGGATCTGCAGCCGCCACAATCCGGCCGTGAGGCTCAGGATCAGCGCAAGAATGCCATACTGAACCACCGCCAGCTTGAGGGTGGGGACTTTCTCGCCGCGCGTGACCTTGTCAAAATTCATGTGAAGCTGTTTCTAGAATACCCCTATCCAACATTCTGCTCTTGTCCCGTTGCGGCCAGCGCGAATCGCTTTTTCATTCCATGAACCAACGTACTCAATCGCGAATCTTCGTCCTGTCCAGAAGGGGAAACAGCACCAGCGCAATCAACGAATTTCCGACCGCCTTGTTCAACTCCATCAGCCAGTTCGTATCGATCGTCATGCCCAGCAGGAACCGAACCACAAAAAAATACGTCGCACTCCCCACCAGCGAAAGCACAAACGTCATGAACAACCGAATGGCGTGATTCTCAACGTTGACTAGGATGCCCACCGAAGCTGCCAGATATCCGACCAGCGTCTTTGCGATGCCGTTGATGCCGATGGGATGTCCCGTCAGGGCATCTTCGAAGATGCCGAGGACTCCTCCCAGAATCGAGCCCTGAATCGCATTGCGCCGGCTCAGTGCGAAAAACACCGTAACCACCAGCGGCAGGTCGAACCACGCAAACCGTCCCAGCAACCGAGGCAACCACGCCTGCAACACAAGGGCAGCAATCGGCACCAGTGCATAGATCAGTACCGGGTAGCGATGGATCTCGAAATCGCGGCGGCTCTCCGCTGAAAGGACAGACATGTCTAGCGATTCTCTCTTTGCGGTGCCGCAGGCTGCGTTGCGTTTGGGCTGGTCTTTGAAGCGCTCGGGGCCGGTTTCTTCGGGGGGCCGCTACCATCCGTGACCGGCATGCCTTCCGGCGTCGCGGGCAGATTCGGTGTTGCCCCGCTTCCAGGAGTAAATCGGTCAGGATGAAGTGCCAGTGGCGGCTTCGAAACTGGAGTGGGATTCGACGTGTCATTCAGCGGCTGCTGGTCGGGCGGCACGTTCGGTACGATCAGCCCCGGCAACTTCTCCGCCATGCCATCCGACGCCTTCTGCTGATCGGCCTCAGACCCTTTCAACGCTTCGCTTGCGGCCATGTCCTGTTGCTGATCCGGCGGGAATCGCGCCTGCGTCGAGGTCACCACCAGCACCTCGTCCAACTGGTCGAGATGCGCCGCCGGTTTCAAGATCACATCCACAAATCCGTCCCGCTCCGGGTCATTCACAACATTCTGGACCACCCCTACCGGCATCCCACGCGGAAATATCTCGTCACCGCCCGCCGTCAGCACATTATCGCCAGGCTTGATCCGCTGATCGCGAACCACATCCTCCACCTGCGGCTGCCCAGCCGCATTGCCTCGCAGAATCCCGCGAATGCGCGTCGTCTCCAGAATCACACCCGCACCGCTCGACTGGTCGTTGATAGCCAGCACCTGGGCAGTGTGTGGAAACACATCGCGAATCTTGCCCACAATCCCATCCGGGGTGATGACCGCCATGTCGCGTTCAATGCCGTCGGCCTTGCCCTTGTCGATGTAGAACACGCGCGACTGGTCGGTTCCGCTGGTTCCGATAGCCTGCGCAGCGACCGTCTTGTAAATGTATTTCTCCTGGAAATGCAGCAGAGCCTGCAGCCGCTGCCCTTGTTTCGCGTCTTCCAGCAGTGCGGCCTGCTCCAGCCGCAGGCGATCAACCGTCTTTTGCAGATCGGCATTCTGCTTCCGTACATGCCGAAGATCAATGTAGTTGTTCCAGAGCCACGAGACACCGGATCCCGAAGAGTGCAGAGCTCGTTCCGGAGGCGATACCAGCGCATTGGCCCAGTAGCGAATCAGCTTCACACTGCTGCCATCGACGCGGTCCCTGCCTACCTGGCCATTGGCGTTGCGGTGCACTTGCGTGGCAAGACCCAGAATCTGCGCCACCAGCAATGCCAGCAGCACCAGCAGATTCCGATACCGAACTACAAATGATTCCATGGAAATCAGTCAACAGTGGACAGCGAACAGTGGTCAGTGGTTTGCTTGCCCTTGGGCACAACGAATAACGATGTCGTAGGACGGTTCACTTGTGCGCTGTCCACTGATCACTGTCCACTGCTTTTAATCAATCTTGATCTTGCGCAGCAGCCTGAAGTCCGACAGCATTTTGCCCGTCCCCAGCACCACCGAAGCCAGCGGATCGTCCGCCACCGAGACCGGCAACCCCGTTTCCTCGCGAATGCGCTTGTCGAGATTCTTTATCAGCGCGCCGCCACCCGTCAGCACAATGCCGCGATCCGAAATATCCGCTGACAACTCCGGCGGTGTCCGCTCCAGCGCCACCCGAATCGCATTCATGATCACCGCAATGCACTCGCCCAGCGACTCGCGAATTTCGCTGTCGTCAATTGAGATCGTCTTCGGCACGCCTTCGATCAGGTTGCGGCCTTTGATCTCCATCGTCAGCGGCTTGTCCAGCGGATACGCCGATCCGATTTCGATCTTGATCTGCTCCGCCGTCCGCTCGCCGATCAGCAGGTTGTACTTCCGCTTGAGGTAGTTGGTAATAGCCTCGTCCATCTGGTTACCGGCCATCCGCACCGAACGCGAATAGACGATACCCGACAGCGAAATGACGGCGATGTCCGTAGTCCCGCCGCCAATATCGACCACCATGTTGCCGCCCGGCTCGGTAATCGGTAATCCCGCGCCGATCGCCGCCACCATAGCCTGCTCCACGAGATACACTTCGCTGGCCTTGGCGCGATAGGCCGAGTCCTCGACCGCGCGCTTTTCCACCTGCGTAATCTCAGACGGCACGCCGATCACGATGCGCGGATGCACGAGCATCTTGCGGTTATGCGCCTTCTGGATGAAGTAATTCAGCATCTTTTCGGTGACTTTGAAGTCGGCAATCACGCCGTCTTTCATCGGCTTGATGGCCACGATGTTGCCGGGAGTGCGCCCCAGCATGTCCTTGGCCTCCTTGCCGACAGCTTCCACCTCACCGGTGTTTTTGTTGATTGCCACGATGGAGGGCTCGTTGACAACAATGCCCTTACCGGCGGCGAAGACCAGTGTGTTGGCGGTCCCAAGATCGATAGCCAAATCGCTCGAAAACATGCTGAAGAGCGAGCGCAAGCCATGTGACCGCGAAGTACGCGAAGGATAACCGTTCTGAGACATGTATGAGTGGAATCTACCTCAATTCAGATTGTACGGCCAACGGGGAACGCAGCGAAAAACACCGTTGGTAATCAAGATAAGGGGGAGCTTTGTAAATAACCCTTTCTCGCCAGCCAGCTTCATCCCTGCAACTGGATGGTCTGCTCAGCAGCAGACATACGGATGGGCTCCAATCGGTTTAAGCAGCCAAGCGCCCCCCAACCCCAATACGCTAAAATCAAGTGTTTTTGAGCCCAACCAGGCAGCGTTCCGCCAGCCCCCAATACCGTCGGACTCCGGACCATTGACAACTGAAAAGTGACAACTACCAACTGCAAACTAAGAACTAGAACTGAGAACTCAAAATGACCTACCCCACTTATCACAATCTGATCGGCGGCGAATGGCTCCCCGCCGCAAGCGGCAAAACCATCCTCAACGTCAACCCCGCCGACCACGACGACATCGTCGGCTCCTTCCCGTCCTCCGGCGCCGAAGACGTGAACCGCGCCGTAGCCGCCGCCAAAAAAGCCTTCGCCACCTGGCGCCTCGTCCCCGCTCCAAAGCGCGCCGAAATCCTCGTCCGCGCCGGCATACTCCTTCAGCAGCGCAAGGAGCAGTTCGCACGCGACATGACCCGCGAAATGGGCAAGGTTCTTGCCGAGACCCGCGGCGACGTGCAGGAAGCCATCGACGAAGCCTTCTATGTGGCCGGCGAAGGCCGCCGCCTCTTCGGCCAGACCACCCCCTCCGAGCTCCAGAACAAATTTGCGATGTCGATCCGCATGCCCGTAGGCGTCGTCGGCCTCATCACGCCGTGGAACTTCCCCATGGCCATCCCCAGCTGGAAGCTCTTTCCAGCACTGGTCGGCGGCAACACCTGCGTCATCAAGCCCGCCACCGACACGCCTCTCTCCGTCTACAACCTCGTCCAGACCCTCGTCGATGCCGGCCTGCCCCCGGGTGTCGTCAACATCGTCAGCGGCAGTGGCGGATCCACCGGCAACGCCCTCGTCGAACACCCCGACGTCCGCGCCATCAGCTTCACCGGCTCCAGCGAAGTCGGCTCACATGTAGCCCAGCGCGCGGCCGCCACCTTCAAGCCCGTCTCTCTCGAAATGGGCGGCAAGAACGCGCAGATCGTTCTCGACGACGCCAACCTCGAACTCGCCCTCGACGGCGCGCTCTGGGGATCCTTCGGAACCACAGGCCAGCGCTGCACCGCCACCAGCCGCATCCTTCTGCAGAAGGGAATCGCCTGCAAGTTTACAGATGAATTCGTCGCCCGCGCCAAGGCCCTCAAAATCGGCAACGGCCTCGATGAATCCATCCAGGTCGGCCCGCAAGTCAACAAGAGCCAGATCGAAACCTCCGCGAAGTACGTTGAGATCGCGAAGAACGACGGCGGCAAGCTCCTATGCGGCGGCAATGCGCTCACCACCGGCGACTACGCCAAGGGCACGTTCTTTGAGCCAACTGTCTTCGCCGTCACTCCAGAGATGCGTCTCGCCCGCGAAGAGGTCTTCGGCCCCGTCGTCGCGCTGATCGAGTTCGACACCTTCGAGCAGGGCATCGAAATCGCCAACTCCATCGACTACGGCCTGTCGAGCGCTCTATACACGAAAGACCTCAACCGAGCCTTCGCTGCCATTCGCGATTTAGAAGCCGGCATCACCTACATCAACGCGCCGACGATTGGCGCAGAAGTCCACCTGCCCTTCGGCGGCGTCAAGCACACCGGCAACGGCCACCGCGAAGGCAACGGCGCCATCGACTTCTTCACCACGTGGAAAGCCGTCTATGTCGATTACAGCGACAAACTCCAGCGCGCCCAAATCGACAATGCAGAATAGAGTTCAGCTTTTGAAACTGAAACGATCTGGGTGTCCCGGGTCTCGCTGCTGAGATCTGGGATCTCAACCCATCGCATGCCAGAAAATCCTGATTACCCACATTCGCGCCCAATCCTCAAATCAATGCGCATACACTGGTTCCGTTCGCTCGATTTTCCAGTCAAACAAAAGCAGTCGCGTTCCGGAGGGCCCCAATGAAGCCGCTGAAAATGATCACGCTGCTGTTGCTGCTGATGCCCGCGCTTGCCACCATCCAGGCCAAACCGAAAAAGCCTTACAAGCTGCCCGCAGTGTTTGAACAGGCGCGCTACGTCTACGTAGAAGCCGTCGACGGCCAGGAATTCGACCCGCGCCTGGAGCCGGACGACCGCGAAGCCATCGCCGACGTTGACAAAGCTCTCTACGACTGGAACCGCTACATCGTAACCACCCGCCGCGATCAGGCAGAGTTGATCTTCGTAGTGCGCAAGGGCCGCCTCGCTGCTGCAACGCTTGGCGGACAAGTCAGCTCCGCGCCGCCCATCGGCCCGGGCCGTCCCGGCGCTGGTCCCGGCCCAGGCAGTGGCATCGCCGTTGGCGGCGAAGTGGGCCCGCCGGATGATTTCCTTGAGGTCTACCTTCCCAATCCCAACGAGGCTCGCGGAGCACTCCTCTGGCAGCGCGCCCTTCCCGACGGCCTCAACCCGCCCCAACTCATGCTCTTCAAACAACTGAAGGACGAGATCGAGCGCACCTATCCCGCGCCCCCGAAAGCCCCGCCAAAGCCCTGATCAGCGCGACCCAGGGTGCCCCTCCAGGCTTCGCTTGGGTGGGATACCGCGATGTATCGAGCGCCATTTTCATCTTTTCTGGATTACCGTGTCGCGGCATGAGTGACTGTTGGTCCTCCCACCTCACGCAAACGAGACACCCCGTGGAATCAACCGATGTTCGTAAGCCTGCCGCTCCAACTCCTCACGGAAATCCGGGTGTGCCAGCCCGATCAGTCCCTTCGCCCGCTCCGCTACCGATCGTCCTTTTAGGTTCACCATCCCGTACTCAGTCACCACATACATCACGTCCGACCGCGGCGTCGTCACAATGTTTCCCGCCGTGAGGCTGAACACGATCCGGCTCTTCCGTTCTCCACGTTTCTCGTAAGTGGACGCGAGACAGATGAACGACTTTCCACCCTTCGACGCATACGCTCCCCGCACAAACTGCAGTTGCCCGCCGGTCCCGCTGATGTGCCGCTGCCCATCCGACTCCGACGCCACCTGCCCCTGCAGATCCACCTGCGTCGTGTTGTTAATCGACACCGCCTTCTCGTTCTGCATGATGACGTGGGGCGAATTCGTGTAATCCACCTGGTGACAGTACATATCCGGATTGCGATTCGTCGTCGCATACAGCGAGTGCGAACCCAGGGCAAACGTGTACGTCACCTTGCCCGGATCGAGCGTCTTCCGCGATCCGGTCACCCGTCCCGACCGGTAAAGCAGCCCCAGCCCATCCGTCAGCATCTCCGTATGAACGCCCAGATCCTTTACGCCCGTTTCAAGCAGCAGGGAACACACCGCATTCGGCATTCCCCCAATCCCGATCTGCAGGCAGGTTCCGTCTTCAATCTCTTCCGCAATCCGCTGCGCCACCGTGCGATCGATCTCGTTCGGATCCGGATTCGGCAACTCTGCGCACCCCTGCCCATCCCCATCAATCACGCAATCAACCTCGCGCAAATGCACCCCATTCTCTTTCCCGAATGCATACGGCAATTCGGGATTGACTTCGACCATCACCATCTTCGCGCGTTCCACCGCGGCCCGTTGCCACAGATTCGTCGGCCCAAAGTTGAAGTACCCACCCTCATCCATCGGGCACGTCTTCAAAATGGTGATGTCCACCGGATCCAGAAAGCGCCGGTAATAGTCCGGCACCTCGCCCAGGTTCAGCGGCACATAGTTGGTGCGTCCCGCGTCATGGTTCCTGCGGTCGTAGCCTGAAAAATGCCAGCTGAACATGTGAAAGCTCTTGCCTTCCGCGTCGCCCTCAATCACCGCCCGCGGACGCATCGAGAGGCACGACCGGATCTTCACATTCGTCAATTCGTCTTTGCGTGCAGCCAGCGCCTTGTCGAAAACATCCGGCTGGCAAAGCGCCGCGCCATAGTCCAGCCACATACCCGATTTGACGAGGGCCACCGCTTCTTCCGCGGAAACAGTTTCACCAGGCATTTGAAGTCCTTCGTGGGAGGGGAATCGTGTTCGCACAAAAGTCTACGTCAGCGGCGCCCACGCGCTCCGCAGTTTTTCCGATCAGCGCGCGCATCAACTGCTGCCGTCTTCAATGCGCTTGTCCGTCAGTGCTGCCTCTACCGTGCCATTGCGGCTTGCTGGATCACCGTCGCTTCTTCTCCCGCACGTAGCCGCGTCAGTGTCAGAACCGTGATGTCATCCTCCTGCCCGAAGTCCACTGCCTCGTCGCTGGCAGCGTTCGCAGCTAAGCCTCGCTCAAACTGACTCTGCAGGCGATCGAATCCATAAAGATCGCCCTGTTCGTTGCGCGCCTCCAGCAAACCGTCGGTGTAGAGCGCCAGGTGATCGGCCGGCTCCAGCCGTATTGCAAGCTCTTCGTACTTCGCTTCGCTGATCCCCAGAGGAAGCGCACCCGGCAACTGGATCTCGCGGCCATTGAGATAGGGCGACGGGTGACCCGCGCACGCAAGCGCTCCTGTCCCGTCCGGCAGCAGTCGCAGCGCGACGCATGTTGCAAACCCGCCGTGCAAACGGCCCAGCAATCTTCGATTCAGCCGCTCTAGCATCTCCGCCGGACTCGTGGTGAACTCGGCCAGCGTCCGCACCGTTCCAATCACCAGCGCGACCGTCATCGCTGCCGGAAGGCCCTTCCCGCTCACATCGCCCAACACCACCATCGTGCCGCCCGACGTCAGCGGTACCACCTGGAAGAAATCTCCGCCAACCTCCTGCGCCGGCCGATATGAACTGGTCAATGCAAATCCCGGCAACTCCGGCATTGCTTCCGGAACAAGCACCTGCTGCAGCTCCTGAGCGTTCCGGATCTCCTGCGCCAGCTTGCTCTGCTGCTGCGATGCCTCCTTCATGTAGTCATACACCGCATACACAACAGCAAACACAAGCAAGATCTGGAACAATGTCGGTACACTGATCCCGCTCCCTCCCAACGAGAACAGCGGAGCATTCAAACGGTCATAGAAGGCCCACTGCGTATACTGCCGTCCCTGCTCCACAATTACGCCGAGATCATTGATGCCTCCCACCAGAAAGGCGCATACGGCAAGCACCCAGCGGGGAGCCGACAACCGCTTGCGCGCAACGATCGCCCACACCACCAGGACCACCGGAAGAAATTCAAACACGCTGGCCAGGGCAGTCATAGTCCAATCCATCCACAAAACCCACCCGCGATACGGCAGCAGAGTGATCGCACCATCCATAACGCCTTCGATAAGCGAAGCCCACGCCGCGACCTTTACAAAACGCGCCAGCCTAGCATTCTCTGAGAGATGTAGCAGCCGTAACAGCAGCAGCCAGAGGCACAAGTCTTCAATCGCAATCACCGGCTGCTCGACCGCGATGACGGTAATTGCGGAAACAGAGATGCGGGTAGCTGCGATCAGCGTGGTAACCGGCACCCCTAGAGCCATTCCGGCCATCCACAGTGGCAGGGTCTCGCGGCGATTGCGCATCCAGAAGAAAAGTCCAAACACTACCACAAGCGAATACAGCAACGCTTCGGCACGACGAAACTGGTAACGATTCAGAAATTGATAATCCAGATTGCCCCGCAGATCGGCGATATCCGTTGGATTGCCCACGACCGGCAACCCCAGGAACCCTCCAGCCGTAGCATCGTCAAAGCTGAACAGGGGCGCCTTCCACACGCGCACCGCCAATATGCCCCTCTGTGCATCTCCAAGATCGAAGGTAGCCGGAGCCGGATGCTGGTTTGTCCCAAACCAGAACGGATGCGGCGGCATCGAGCCAAACGACCCCACCTTGCGGCCGTTCCAATACACCTCGTACGCGTCAAAAACTCGAGGGATCAGCAAGGCGACCCCACCGGAGTAGCCGACAGAAGGATGAACAACAAGATGGTAGCGGTACCAACCGTAGCCAATCGCCGCAGGATGCCCCTGGGTGCCCCATTGCTTCGCCGCCTTCAGTTGCTCCCAGCCGCTATCGTCGAAATCCGGCGCGGCCCAATGAGCATCGTCTCCAAGATGAAACTGCCACGCTCCCTCGCAGCGGTACGGTTCCGTTTCCGAATCCCTCCAGCACATGCCCGACAGGCGCGGATATACCACGCGCGATTGTGCACAAAGTGCAGTGGCGAACACCAAAACCGTTGCCAGCCAAAAACTCTGGAGCCTGGGGAACCTGCCGGGGAATTGCATGGCAAAAGCATACAACCCGGTTCAAGCCAGGCAACTAATAATTGCGCGGTCCGGTTGTCACAGTCGTCACGTTGAAGTTTCGAAAATTCCGTTCCTTCATCCCATCTCTCGTAACCCTTTCCGCGCTCCACTCGTCTCATTTATAGGACACCGCGCTCTCCATCCCCTCCGCGTGGTCCTTTATCGTTATGAGACTTCTCTTCCGTTCTTTTCCTCGCACTCGTTCTTATCGTCTGCTTCGTCCGCAGGTCTCGCGCAATCGCCTCCCGATCCGCACAACACAGCACATCGGGACCTCAATCTCAAAAGCCTGTTCACCGCCCCCGTGTCGAAACTTTCCAAAGCATTCACCCGCAACGACGCCCTCCGTCCAGGCTCCCGGCTCAATCAGAACTACACCTCCGCGCCCAAGGCCCCGCTGCTATTCTACCAGTCCTGTCTTCAATCAATCCATCTCCGACTCCGCCACCCACGTGCAAACCTCCACCGCGCAGGGCGATCCCTACGTCACGCCCGTCACCCGCATCGTCTCCTCTGATGCCGGCGTCAACGACACGGCGCCGCTCTACACCTACCACAACTGCAACTACACCACCGCCGACTCCGCCGCTCCCTGCGTCGGCGCATTCGTTGTGTCGCAGAACAATCCCGGCGATCTGCACAACGGCGTCTGGGGCATCAATCCCATCGCCATCCAGCGCCACGGCAGCGCCAACTCCCTTACCTACGGAGTCGAAGCCAACATCTTCAACGAAACCGGCCTCGACCCCGGCCCACCTTCCACGCCTTCCCGCGCCATGAGCCAGATCTTCGGCGTCGCCGCCACCATCGCCGGCAATCATTCCGGCGTCACCCACGGAACCTCCGCCTTCCTCGTCACCGACGAAAACAGCGGCTCCTACTGGTACGACGGCCTATGGGTCGAACGCGCCATGTATGCCGCCCTCGAGGCCGGACCCGTCAGCGGCGGCTCCGATCTGCAGTGGTCCGTCGTCTCCAACGCCACCGGCAGCGCCGCACCCCAGACACAACTTCGCCAGCATCCCGCAGGCCGACGTCGAATCCTTCTGGGATGGCCACGGATCGGTCCTCGAAGTCCTCAAGCGCCAGTTCGCGCCAACCTCAGGACCGCATCCCATCGGCTGCTACAACTACACCTTCTCCACCGCCCTCCGCCAGCAGTTCTGCGACGACGGCAGCAACGTCTTCCTGCCTGCGCCAAACGCCGCCGCCATCCGCATCACTCCCGATGCCAACGGAGAAGAACGGCGCAGCCGTCTCCGTCACCAACGCCGCCAACAACGCTTACGCCTTCCTCGTCCAGAAAAACGGCGCCACCACCATCGACAACGCCCTCACCGTCACCCGCGCCGCCCGCGCCGCATCCTTCCAGGTCGGCGACAAAACCGTCCTTCGCTGCAAACCTCGACGGCTTCCACGGCTCCGGCCGTAAGGTCCAGATCAGCGACGGCACCGGCACCTCCGGCGACCTGCCGCAGTACGACGCCACCGGCAACGTCACCGACAGCGGAGTCTCCGCCGCTCAGCTCCCCAGTCGCCACTCCCAAAGCCAAAGCCGGCCACGTAGCGTGCATCAAGGCTATCGGCCCGCCCGTCCAGATCGGCTCCTGCTCCACCCGCCCCGACGCCGACCGGTGCCTGCTCCTGCAACTGAGTGGCATCTCAACAGTCTCATGTGTTTTTGAGAATGAGCGCGCAGTTTCATCGCGATGAGTGGGAATAGATAGGATGCGACGTTGGGAATGCGCAACCGAAACGTTGCCTAAGTCGATCTCCATAGAAGCGAAGGCCACGCGCCGGTACGCCACCGTCATCCTCGGGCGCGACCGCACGACAAATCAATCAGGAAACGTAAATGCGCAACATCCACCACACGAGGAACACGGCAATCAATGCCAACACAAAATGCGCGATCCACTGGCCCGCCGTTTTGGGTCTGCCAAGATTGAACACGCAGCAATGGTAGCAGCTTCATTTCTTCCCATTGAGAAGTACGTCGTCGAATCGTCGGCAAAATTTGGAAGCGGCCCATGACTGAGAGGAGCACCCCAATTATTCTGCGGCTGGGTTTCGGCGTGAAGAACAAAGTTCTGATTGACAGCCAGTCAATTCCCCGGTTCAACTCTCAGAGAGAGGTCGCCCCATGACATGGAAAGATGTCGCCATCGCCGCGCGCGTTCTCGCCCGGCGTCCTGGCTACACTTTCGACAGCCGTCCTCACCATCGCCCTCGGCGTCGGCGCCAGCACCACCATCTTCAGCGTCACCAACGCCGTCCTGCTCAAGCCTCTTCCTTACCGCGATCCCGACAAGCTGGTCATCGCCGGCATGGACCTTCGCAAGCGCGACGTTCACGATCTGCCCTTCTCCAACGCCGACTACATCGACCTGCGCGACGGCACCAAGGCCTACTTCTCTGACATGGCCGGCATCTTCACCGGCCGCATGGTCGTTCCCCAGGAAGACGGATCGCCGGAACAAATCAGCTATCGCCGTCGCCACCACCAACTTCTTCGATGTGCTGGGCGGCAAAATCATCTATGGCCGCGACTTCAACGCGCAGGATGGGATTCCCCAGCCGCAACCGCCCGCCCAACGCCGCGGCTAACAGACGCGCCTGCGCCTCTGCCCGGCATCGCCATCCTCAGTTACGAGTACTTCCGCCGCCGCTACGGCGCCAACCCCGCTATTATCGGCCATAACATCGACATTCCCGGCCAGCCCGGTCCGCTGATCGTTGGAGTTCTCGCTCCCGGTTTTCGCCTTTACTTTCCGCCCGACGCCGACGTTGAGCCCGCCCCCGACATCTACATCGCCAATCGCCTCGGCTACGACTCGGCGGAGCGCAAAAACTTCTCCATTCGCCCCATCGGCAGGCTCAAAGAAGGCGCATCGCTGCAAAGTGCGCAAGGCGCTGCCGACGGCATAGCCGCACAGGCGCGGCAGACCTTTCCATCGACGAGACCGCCGGCTACCACATTCATCTCGCGCCCATGCGCCAGCATCTCGTCGAAGCCGTGCGCCCCGCCATTCTCACCCTCATGGCCTCGGTGATCTTCCTGCTCCTGATCGCCTGCGCCAATGTCGGCAACCTTCTGCTGGTCCGCGCCTCGCTGCGCCAGCAGGAATTCTCAGTGCGCGCAGCTCTCGGCGCAAACCGTTCGCGGCTTGTCGCACCGATCCTCATTGAAGCGGTCCTTGCTCGCTGCATTGGGCACCATCGTCGGTCTCGCCCTTGCCTGGGCCGGAATCCTTGCGTTGCGCGCTCTCGCTCCAGCCAACCTTCCCCGCCTCGACGATGTCCGCATCGATGGCGCAGTGCTCGCCTACAGCGCGCTTGCCGGCCTCGCCTCCGCCGCCATCTTCGGCATCGTTCCCGCCTTGCGCGCCTCGCGCCCCGCGCTCATGAATGTGTTGCGCGGCGTCAGCCGCACCTCCGGCATCGGCAGCGGAGCCTTCCTGCGCAACGCCGTCGTGATGGCCGAAGTCGCTCTCTCGTTCATTCTCCTCATCGGCTCCGGATTGATGTTTCGCAGCTTCCTGAAGCTCCAGCAGATCGATCCCGGCTTCGATCCCGCATCATCTGCTCACCTTCCAGCTTCAGGGCATCCGCTTCAACCGCAAAACTCCGGAGCAGCGCGCCGCCTTCGTGCGCGTGATCGCCGGCAGCTCAAATCCATTCCGGGAGTTCAAAGCGTCACCGCCTCATTTCCGTTTCCGCTCACCGGCGAGTTCAGCCCCATTCGCTGGGGTACCGAAGACGCGGCCCGCGACCCAAGCCGCTTTCAGGCAACCGATTTTCAAATCGTTCTTCCCGGCTACTTTGAAGCCATGCGCACGCCGCTCGCTTGCTGGCCGCACCTTCACTGACGACGACAATCTTCCCGGACGCGACAGCGTAATCGTCGACCAGGACCTGGCCTCCAAAGCCTTCCCCGGCCAATCCGCCGTCGGCAAACACATCCTCATCCGCCTGCGTACGCCCGAACCAGAGAAGGTCCAGATCATCGGCGTCGTCGCCCATCAGCGCGTCACATCGCTCGCCGAAGTCGGACGCGAACAGATCTACTTCCCCGACGCATTTCTCGGATCGCGGCGTCATCCAGTCCTGGGCACTGCGCACCGGCAACGATCCTGCTTCCTACGAGAACCAGGTCCGCGCCACTCTCAAAGCCCTCGATCCCCAACTTCTCGTCACCAAAATGCAGACCGCCGACTCCGTGGTCTACGACTCGCAGGCAGGCACGCGTTTCTCGCTTCTGCTGATCTCCGTCTTCGCAGTCATTGCTGCATTGCTTGCCAGGCGTCGGCCTTTACGGCGTAATCTCCACTTCCGTGCGGCAACGCACTTCGGAGATCGGCATCCGCATGGCCATGGGCGCCGAGCGCGGCGATATCCTTCGCCTCGTCGTCGCGCAGGGAATGCGGTTGAGTGCCGCCGGCATTGTCATCGGAGTGATTGGATCTATCTTCCTGGGCCGCGTGATCTCCGCTCTGCTCGTGGGCGGAATCAAACCCACAGACCTGACGACCTATGTCGCCATGACGGCAGGTTTCCTGGCCATCTCTGCACTCGCATCCTGGCTACCCGCACGAAGGGCATCCAGCCTCGATCCCGTAAAAGCCTTGCGCGAACAATGATCCTGTTGTGAGCGCATCGGGGCGTAGACGGCGGATTCAGCTCGTTGTTTCGATGCGTCCTGGGCTACTCGCTCAGCCGCGCATGCAGCACCGCGGCCTGACCCGCAGCGGTCAGCGCACAGCTTGCGTGTTGGTCGCAGCGATAGTGGATCAGCGTGTAGTTGCTCGCCCACGCTGCTGCGGTCGTCTGCCCAAAGCGCTTGTCGATTGCGAAGGTCCGATCCTCCGCCCACAGCAGCCCTCGCGCCTGGTCGTATCCCGTCACACGGTCATCGCCCTGGATGACAAATCCATCACCCCACTTGGGGAGTGTTCGTTTGTCCAAATGGACTGCGTCAAATTCCTTCGCATGCGCCTTGGGATCAAGCAGGATGGCCTGCTCGTCGAGCGTCGGGAAATTCGTATTCATGTCCCAATAATTGGCGCGCTTGTACTGATCGGGAGAGCAGGGAAGCGCGCCTTGCGCATAGATCGCGGCCACTTGTCCGTCTGCCCCGGTCTGGTTCTGGAAGATGTCTTTCCCCTGCTCTCTGGCCACTTCCGCAGCCTGCATCTGGGTGACCTGGCTTTGCCGTGCCGCCTGCATTGCCGCGTTCCGCTCCGCCGGCGAAAGCTTCTTTCCATTCGCGCCAACGACCGGTACTGTCACCGACATCGCCGCATTCTGAGGATTGAAGGGGAAATCAATTTCCTTGCCGCACAGCGCAAATCCCGTTGAATCCAGCAGTCGAATATTGATCGACATCGGCATTGGCGGATTGCTTACCACGTGCGAAAATCCAGGGACCCAGCGATCCTCCATTGGCATGATCTGCAGTTTGTACGCCAGCCTGCCGGTCTTGGCATTGCCATCCCACCGCGTTTCAAGATGGCCGCGCAAGCCGTCGGCCGCCACGATTCCCGGCCCCAGATCGCCCGGCGGCGGAGTATCGTCCTTCGGCTTGTTCATTGTCATCAGTACAAAAATTGCAAACACGACCAGCGCTGCAAACCCGCCGAGCAGCAGCACGGGCGGCTTCTTCTTCGGCGGAGGCTGTCGACCGCGGGCTTCTCCGCCGGATCAACAAATTCCTCCTGCTCCGTCTCTTCCGTCCCTTCGTATTGCTTCGTCTTCCGGTCTCTTCCACGATTGGTTCGTGGACCGCGACCGACCTGGATTGCCCTGCCGCCGCAGGAGTCGCAGGAGCCGCAGGTGGCCCGGGGGGCTGCGCAGGCGCCGGATGGCTTATCTCTGCATACTCCTCATCGAACTCGTGCTGGTCAGACTCAAACATGACTACGCCTTCAAGAACGCCGTCCGGAATTCTCCCATGGGGGTAACGTCAAATGCAAAGTACCGGCGTAACCAATTTAACCCCGGCAGAGACAATTCGCATCCGACGTCACGTGACTACATAGGTTCGCAACCTTTTAATCCCGGTTCACGTCCAGCACGTCCCGCAGCGCAAAGCTTGTTTCGAGGCGCGTTACGCCCGGCAGCCGCGAAAGCTCGTTCTGGTGAAGCCGACCGTAATCGTCGATGCCCGCCACCCGCGCGACCAGCATGTAGTCGTACTGGCCCGCCATCAGGTGGCAGCTCACGATCTCCTTGCAGTGGCGCAACGCCGCCTCAAATGCGCTCAACACCGGCGCCGATTGACGCTCCAGCGTCACCCGGATGTAAACCGTCATCCGCCTTCCCAGCAGCCGGTCGTCCACCATGGCCCGATAGCCCCGAATCGTCCCCGCACTCTCAAGCGCCTGAATCCGCCGCGATGCCGCCGAAGCCGACAGCCCCACCGCTTCGCCAACCTCATAATTTGTGGCCCGTCCGTGCCGCTCCAGGTAACGCAAAATCGAAATATCCAGCTCATCCAGTTCGGATCGGCTATCTTCCCTGACCATTTCTTGCACGAGGATTGCGATTTTCATCACGTTTCGTGTCCATAGCCTGTCTTTTAACACGAACTTTGCACACATTGAAACCCCAATGCGCCTTAGGATGTGTCCAACTGGAAGGCCAGTGTGAGCCGCTGCGCCGGATCAAGCCCTCCCCCGGGTATCGAAACTGTCCGGCGCACAGCTTTCCAGCCTTGCAATATCCTCCCCTGAGAGTCGAGCCACTGAAGCCGGACGAAGGAGCCCTCCATGATCATCGGCGTTCCCAAAGAGATTAAGGATAACGAAGCCCGCGTTGGCGTCACGCCCGCCGGGGTTAAGGCGCTTACCGAAGCCGGCCACAAGGTTCTGGTCGAAACTCACGCCGGTGACGCTTTCGGGATTCACCGATGCGAGCTACCAGGATGCCGGTGCGGAGATTGTTGGAGACGCCGGCAACGTCTGGGGCAAATCCGACACCGTGGTCAAGGTCAAGGAGCCCATCGAGCAGGAGTACGTCTACTTCCGCGAAGGCCTGGTCCTCTTCACCTATCTCCACCTCGCGCCGCTTCCAGTCCTCACCAACAAGCTCCTCGACTCCAAGGTGATCGGCATCGCCTATGAAACGGTCCGCGATCGCCAGGGCACGTTGCCCCTGCTCACGCCCATGAGCGAAGTCGCCGGCCGCATGAGCGTGCAGGTTGGCGCGGCGTATCTCGAAAAAGAGCGCGGTGGCCGCGGCATTCTTCTCGGCGGCGTCCCGGGCGTTCCCCCCGCGAATGTCACCATCATCGGCGGCGGCATCGTCGGCACGAACGCTGCCAAGATCGCTATCGGCTTCGGCGCCAAGGTCACGCTGGTCGACGTCAATCTAACCCGCCTGCGCGAACTCGACGACCTCTACAGCGGACGCCTCTACACGCTGGCATCGAACAGCTACAACGTCTCGCTCGCCACGCGCGAGGCCGACCTGGTCATCGGCGGCGTGCTCATTCCCGGCGCAACCGCACCCAAGATCGTCACCCGCGCAATGGTCTCGGCCATGAAGAAGGGCGCAGTGATTGTTGATGTCGCCATCGACCAGGGCGGATGTGTCGAGACCGCCAAACCCACTTCGCACTCCAATCCCAGCTACGTCGTCGATGGCGTCGTTCACTACTGCGTCACCAACATGCCCGGCGCCGTGCCGCACACCTCCACGCTGGCGCTCACCAACTCGACCTTCCCGTACCTGATGCGCATCGCCAATCTGGGCGCTCGCGAAGCACTCAAGCGCGACCCAGGTTTCGCCGAAGGCCTCAATACCTATCTCGGCACGCTAACCCATCGCGGCGTAGCCGACAGCCAGAAGCGCTCCTGGACAGGAACAGACATCGTCCTCGGATAGCCCCGCTCCGACTCGCAGCCCTTAGTCCCTGGTCCCGAGTCGCTGTTCCCTCCGTACCCTCCTTCCTTCGATCCCTGTCTTTATAATCCCCGCATGCCCTATCGATGGCAGCTCGCGGCGCCGGACGGTCATATTCCTCGGCGCAGGCGTGTTGCTCTTCTTGGCCGTACTGGGGGCTCTCCAGGCTTTCAACCCCATCCCCTTCCTCCATCCCGAAACCTCTGGCGAAACCCTGGCCTTTACAGGCCTCACCTTCGTCGTCTTCCTTTCGCTTCTCGTTTTTCTTCTGCTCTTGCTGCGCGCCATCCTCAAGCTCTACGCAGATCAAAGCAGCAGCGCTCTCGGTGCGCGTCTGCGAACGCGCATGGTGCTCGGCGCAGCCCTCATCGCGCTCACACCAGCGGTATTCATGTTTCTGTTCAGCTTTCAGCTCATGAACCGCTCCATCGACCGCTGGTTCTCACCTAACACTTCGGAATTGCATGAAGACTCCACCCGCGTCGTTCTCGAACTGGCCCAGTACGTAACCAGCAACGCGCGCGGCGAGGCGGAATCCATCGCGGCGTCCGAGGGGTCGTCGTCGACCCAGCAGCAGGTTTTTGCTTCCCATCGCGTCACGCTCCAGGGAGGCTTCGTCTTCATCTATGACGAAAACCGCCACGTCGTGGCCAGCTTCGAGGCTCCTCCGGAAAACAGTTCCGCCAGCCTGATTCCGTGGCTGCCCGAAAAGCCGGGCGATACCTCTCCGCAGTCGGCGGTGCCGCTGCAAGGGCCGCTCTCCGCCAGTATCCTTACCTCCGCGCAGCGCAACGACCAGCCGGTCATCCGCATCGCCGGAGAGGACTACGCATTGGGCAAAGCCGCTGCCGCTTCCGGCAAGATGGTCATTGCCGCTCTTCCCATGCCTCGGGGACTCAGCCAGACCACCGCACGGATTCGTGCCGGCGCCGCCGAGTACTGGAATCTCTTTCGTTCCCGCCGCAGCATCCGCGACACCTTTTTTCTCATGCTGCTGCTCATCACCGTCGTGGTCTTCTTCTCCAGCGTCTGGCTTGCTCTCTTTCTATCCAAGCAGATCACGCGCCCCGTCGAAGCTCTAGCCGATGCGATGGACGAAATCGCCGCCGGCAAATATGAGCATCGCGTCGCTCTTGTCACCACCGGTGAAATGGCCGAGCTCGTGCGTTCCTTCAATCACATGGCAGCCGACCTCGACACCAGCCGAAAACTCGCTGAGAGTTCCTCGGCTCAACTCACCGCCGCAAACCAGGCCATCGAAGCGCGGCGCCGCGAACTCGAAACCATCCTCGAAACTATCCCGTCCGGCGTCGTCACGCTCGACGCTAAAGGAAACGTGCTGCAAGCTAATCGCGCCTTCGCCGTTCTCATGGGGCAGAACGAAAATGCAACCGTCCGCGGTACGAAGATCGACACCTTGCTCCCACAGGATTCTTTTGATGAGCTCGCCGGCGTCATCCGCCGCGGCCAGCGCATGGGTGCTGCCTCCACTGAGATTGAATTCCATCTCCACGGCCGCAACCTGCATCTCGCCGTCACCAGTGCACGACTTGAACTCGCGCAGGGCAGGCCAGGCACCGTCCTCGTCGTCGAAGACACCTCCGAGCTCCTCCGCGCCCAGCGTCAACTGGCGTGGAAGGAGGTGGCGCAGCGCGTAGCCCACGAGATCAAGAACCCACTCACACCCATCGCGCTGTCTGCCGAGCGCATCGGCCGACACCTCGATCGCGGCCAGCCGGACTCGCCCTCCGTGATCCGCAAATGCAGCGAAGTCATCCTTGCTTGCGTGGGAACGCTGCGCACGCTGGTCGACCAGTTCTCCGCACTTGCTCAGTTTCCGGCTCCGCAGCCACGTCCCTGCGACATGAACAAGGTGGCCGACGAAGCGCTCGCCCTGTTCGCCGGCCGTCTCGAAGGCATCACGGTCAAGCGCGATCTCGAACCCGGCCTGCCTCCCGTCCTTGCCGACCACGAGGCCATCCGTCGCGCGCTCGCCAACCTCATCGATAATGCAGCCGAGGCCATGCAGGGCAGTCTGCTGCGCGTGCTCTGCGTACGCACCTCGCTGGCAGAAGATGGCGGCGCTGTCGAGGTCGAAGTCTCTGACACCGGCCACGGCCTCACTGAAGAAATCCGTGAACGCCTCTTCCTCCCCTTCTACTCAACCAAGCATCGCGGCACCGGCCTCGGTCTCTCCATCGCGGCCAAAATCGTTCAGGAACTCGGCGGTTCGATTCGTGCCGAAAGCAACTCCCCCAAAGGCGCGCGTTTCCTCATCCGTCTGCCTCTGCTCGATCACGTCGAACCGCATGTCCACGACGCCAACAATGCCGGCTCTACGCCCCTCACCGAGGCTCGCTCATGAACCATATCCTCGTGGTCGATGATGAGGCAGAGATTCGCACTTCGCTCGAAGAGATCCTTACGGAAGAAGGCTACGCCGTGGCCACCGCTGCCACCGCCGCTGAAGGCCTCGTGCTCATTCACGACGCGCCCTACGACGTCGTCCTGCTCGATATCTGGCTGCCGGATCGCGATGGCCTCGACGTTCTCGCCGACATCCATACGCTGGTCCCTGAAAAGCGCCCCGAGGTCGTGATCATCTCCGGCCACGGCACCATCGAATCGGCCGTCCAGGCCACCAAGCTCGGCGCATACGACTTCCTTGAGAAGCCGCTCTCGCTCGATCGCACTCTGATTGTTCTCAAGAACGCCGTCGATGCCCGCCGTCTTCGCAACGAAAACCTCGAATTCAAGCGCCAGTTCAGTTTGAGTGCTACGCTCACCGGCGAAAGCGTTCCCGTCAAAGCGTTGCGTCAACAGATTCGCCTCATGGCCCCTACCAACGGCCGCGTCCTTATTTACGGCGAATCCGGCACCGGCAAGGAACTCATCGCCCGCGCCATTCATGCCGAGAGCCTTCGCCGCGACGGCGTCTTCATCGAACTCAACTGCGCTGCCATCCCTGAAGCGCACATTGAATCGGAACTCTTCGGCTATCGCCACAGTGTACAGCCTGGCGGCCCACCCGAACAGCGCGGCACACTGGAACGCGCCGATGGCGGATCGCTGTTTCTGGATGAAGTCGGCGACATGAGCCTAAAAACGCAGGCCAAGATGCTCAGCGCCCTCGACGACCAGTTGTTCACCCCCGTGGGCGGCTCGCAGCCCCTGCGCGTTGACGTCCGCCTCATTGCCTCCACCAACAAGGATCTCGAAGAAGAGATCGCCAAAGGCAACTTCCGCGAAGACCTCTTCTACCGCCTCAATGTAGTTCCGTTTTTTGTGCCGCCGCTCCGCGAACGCAAACAGGACATCCCGCTTCTCGCCCGCGAATTTCTCGCCGAATTCGGTCGCCAGTACGGCCGGCCCCGCATGGAGATCAGCGACGAGGCCCTTGAAGTCCTCCAGCAATATCACTGGCCGGGCAACGTCCGCGAATTGAAAAATGTGATCGAGCGCGTCCTGATCCTGAACCCGCGCACTCTGCGCATCGAGCGCAAGCAACTACCCCCGCTCACTCACAAGGCCGGCTCACGCTCGACGGAAGATTTCTCCACGCTCCAGCAGGCTCGTGATGCCTACGAGCGCGACTATATCCTCAAAAAAATTGAGGAAGCCCGTAACAACGTCAGCCGCGCTGCCGAACTCTTAGGCCTCGAACGAAGCCACCTCTATAGGAAGATGAAAACCCTCGGAATCACTGTACGCGAGTAGAGCGCGAATCCTCCTGTACGTTCACCATGGCATAGGTCCGTCGGTCTCCCTTGTTCTGGCGCCGATCACTTGCATTCACCCGTCGATCATGCGTTCCCGCGCGCCTATCAGATCCCGGCATCCGCAAAACCACTTTGCTCCGCCGGTCCCCACCAGTTTGTCGCCGGTCCAGCCAGACTGACGTCGAAGATGGCAGTACGATCTGTCCCGATCCGTTTCTGCCGTTTGCTGTTCCGGCGCCATTGGCGCCGTGCGTCCCATTTCTCTGCACGCGCGCTGACTTGTCGAACTGCACCTTGCCGTCCGTCAGCAGCTTATTCAGCACCGGCAGATTTCCCCGCTGCGACTCGATATAGTCCACACCCTCAGCCGTCAGCGTGAAGTCCGAGTTATCCGCTCTGGTGATGTAGTTCTTCTTTTGGAGATACCAGGTCGTGAAGTCCAGGTAGTCCCGCGGAAATCCCATCCGCCGTTCAATCTCCGCCAGCGACACTTCAGGAAAACGCGGGTTCGCGCGCCGCTTGAAGTACAGCACCGCCAGCACTGCGATCCGGCGGTTCAACTCGCCTTCCACGCTGTCCATAAAGTCGACAGAATTCGAAAGGGGCTGTACCTCCATCGCCTCCCGGCGGCAAACCGCATCGTACTCTGCCCGGCGCGCCGGGTTCGAGAGCGTTTCAAAGGCCGTTCTTAGCAGGCGGAACATCTCCGCATCACCCGACTCCGGGTTGTCCGGATGCAGTCGCGCGGCCAGATAGCGATAGACGCGATGAATCGTATCCGCGTCAGCATGCGGGCTGATTTGCAGGAACTCGTAGTAGTCAATCATCCCTGTCGGTCTTTCGTTTCAATTTTCCAGCGTCTTGTGATGCTGCAGATTGGCCCGTGGGGAATGACGAATTGTAACAGTCTTTGTTCTTCACGGGAACAATTCCCGCTGAGCATCTCTCAATTTAGTTCCGGTCGATGCCCGCGTCTTATCCTTCGGGCTGCCCTTGTCCATTACCGGACATGGAATTCCGAAAACGGCCAGAATTCGGATCGACCGTTTTCCGAATCTACTCAGAACCCGTTCTGGCACAATGCTTTTGATCTCTGGAGAGCAATGCAGGGATTCGGTATCCAAATTGCTCTGAACAAGGCAGCATTGCTGTATCTTTTGGAGGCTCCCATGGCCTACTTCGAGCGTATTCGTGATGTGGTTTCCGAGCCCTTCAGCTCGGATGTGATCCGCCAGCGTGCCGCTGCCGGGTGGCAAATGGTCTCAATCGAGTGGCGGCGCGAGCTGCCCGACTCCGAAACTCCTTCGGACGGCGCATTCAGCGAAGCCATCCCCTATGGCCTGCGCATCTCCGAGGACTGCAAGCGGCTCGAAGTCGATCCCCACGAAAACCAGGTCCTGCTTCTGATGATGGATCTCTTGGCCCAGGATTTTTCCTACTCAGCCATCGTCAGCGACCTGAACGAAAAAGGCTTTCGCACGCGCGAAGGCCGCCCCTGGAGCCGTGTTGCGGTCTTCAATATGATGCCTCGCCTTATCGAAGTTGGCCCGCGCATCTTCTCCAGCGAAGAGTGGGAGCAGCGCCGTATCAAGCTCGCCCGCCGCGAAGCGCCGTAACCGGGAATAGTTCGGCTCGTTTGGGATCCTACTGCTTCAGGATTGGTCCCAGCGACGATGGGTTGTCCCCCGTTCGCGGATCCACGCGAAAATCCCATACCGACTGGCTGATGTCCGACGGCGACAAAATCTCCACCAGCGCGTATTCCCCAATGGTCAGCGTTGTCTCCGGCGTCAGCTTCAGCCAGTGCCTCCCCGGCATCACTTCCGCTTTGGTCGGAATCACATCCTCGCTCTGCGTCACCTTGCCCGTCGGGCTCACATGGACCGCGCCGATGATCCTTACCGCCCTGCGCTCATCCACCCTCACAATTGCAAATCCGGAGCTTGGCGAGTGCGCGCCATGCTTTCGATTCGCCACTTCCTTGGCCCCATGCGTCTGCACGGTCACCGCGTGCGACAGCACCTGCTCCAATTGTCCTGGCCCTCGAGCGAGAGATAGATCGCCGGATCATTCACGTGCAGATGTACCTTCGCATGCGCTCCATCCAGCTCCACCGTGGCCCTCTGGCCCGCCAGCGGATTCAGCGTTGCCAGGCCCTTCCGGTTTCGCTGATTCAAGCTCAGATCCGACGGCACAAGTTCTACTAGTTCCGGCGTGCCTTGAAAAGTGTCCAGCACGAATACGCCGTCTTCGTCGGGCAACTCAAGACCCTTGGCGACTTCCGGCATGCGGGCTTTCAACTCATTGCGTTCCGCCGCCTCTTCCTTGTCGATCTCCTCGGCCTCTTTCATTCCCGGTGAAGCCGCTTCCGGGCTTTCGTACGGACCCACGTGGTGCTGTTCCCATTTGCGGGTCGCGTCCCAATCCACCATGTCGTAGGGCAGCTCCTCCCATTCATTACGTTCGAGAGAGAGATAACGCACGCGATCGCCCACGACCTCGTACTTGCGGACCATCTGGTAGTTGCCGTCCTTCAGAATCAGGCGATGATTCCGCGCCAGCCCGGGCGCGTCCGGCTTGATGACCTTCCCATGATCCGGCTGGCCTTGCTGTTCCTGCTGGCTCCAGGCATGCCCCGTCAACGCCAACGCTGTTGCCAGCGCTACAGCCAGTACCCGCACAGACATGACAGAAATGCTTCATTGCCCAACAGTTTAGACGCTTACGGCAAAGTCTCGTTTGCGTCCCGTTACGACAGGCACGTTTCAGGCGCTTACATCTTGAGATGCAGCGCATCCAATCCTGTGTATTCTTCTTGTGGGACCATGCTGTAAGGATGCTTTAAGTTTGACCGGACTTCACACATGGACGCGCAGTGACCGAGCGCGCAAGGCCCAGAGCTTACGCCGCTGTCGTCGTGTTGTGCCTGGCATTGCTTGCCCTGCTCGCCTTCGTCCAGGTGGCGCACGTCCACTCCGTCCAGACCGACGCCGATCACTGCTCTCTCTGCATCGTTCTGCACACCGCGGCAGTTCCGGCTGCTGCGGCAGTGCTGGCAATCTTGCTCGTCTCGTCCGAGGCCGTCGCACCGGTTATCGCGATGCGTCCTCTCGGCCTCCTCTGGCACCGCCAGCTCTTCATTCGCCCGCCCTCCGCGCCTCTCCCCGGCGTCGTTCTGACCTAGCGTTCCGGCCAGATTCTCAAAATCAAGACAGCCCCCATCGGGCTTGACATTCAGCGTTCTCTGGCTTTGATCCGGGTCAACGATGCCGCCGTTGCACTGACGCCGCCGTGCGCTTCCAGCACGGGCTACGCCCACTCAGTCAACACTTGGAGGCTTTCGTCTATGTCTTTCCTTCGCGGCAAATATTCTCGCATATCTGCCTTCGCGGTCTTTCTGCTCGTGTCCGTCGTCGCCAATGCTGCGCAAGGCGGCAATGCCAGCTCGGTTCGCGGCTCAGTTACCGATCCCTCCGGAGCAGTGATACCCGGCGCCACGGTTCACGTCGCAAACCCCGTCAGCGGTTTCGACCGTATCGTCAACGACCGATGCTACCGGCCAATTCGAAATCGACAACGTCCCATTCAACGTCTATGACGTGAATGTAAAGGCACCTGGGTTTGCGCCGCAAAGCCAGAGTTTCAACCTGGGCTCTGCAGTCGGGACGAGCCTCAAACTGGTGATGCAAATTGAGGCGGCTGCCTCCACCGTAACCGTCCAGGCCAGCGGCGACCTTGTTGAAACCGATCCAACGTTCCACACCGATGTCGATCGCGACCTGTTCGCCAAGGTGCCGCTTGAAAGTGCCACCTCCTCGCTCAGTTCTCTGGTTACGGCCACCACCCCGGGCGTCTCTGCCGATTCCAACGGCCTCTTTCACGGCATGGGCGACCATGCATCCAACTCCTTCTCCGTCGATGGCGAAGCCATCACCGATCAGCAAAGCAAAGTCTTTTCCAATCAGATTCCATCCAACTCCATCCAGTCGCTCCAGGTCATTGCCGGCGCTCCCCCCGCCGAGTATGGCGACAAGACCAGCCTCGTCATCGTTGCCACCACGCGTTCCGGCCAGGGAGTCACCACTCCTACCGGAAGCGTGTCGACGTCTTATGGGGCCTTTGGAACCGGCACAGCTGCCTTCGATCTTTCCTACGGTGGCAAATCCTGGGGCAACTTCGTCGAGGTCGATGGCTTTGAACACCGGCCGCTTCCTCGATCCACCCGAATTCACCGTCTTCCACGACAAAGGCAACGAAGAGAACTTCTTCGACCGCGTCGATTACAGCTTCTCCGGCGTCGATTCAATTCACGTCGATCTCAACTACAGCCGTTCATGGTTCCAGACGCCCAACGCATTTCAAAACCTCAACGTGCAGAATGTTCTGAGCGGTGGAACGACTGCCGAGTCCGATCTTCGGCGTTGTCGGAAACACAGACCAGCACTCGAAGATCGGCACCTACAATATCTCTCCCACCTACACCCGGGTGATCGGCAACAACTCCGTCTTCAACTTCGGCGCCTTCGTTCGCCGAGACAACTACAACTACTACCCCAGCGGAGACCCACTCGCCGATCTTGGCCCCGCCAACCTGCAGACCTCATCGATCGCGCAGAATCGCACCCTAACCAATGCCGGAATTCATTCCGACATCTCTTATGTCAAGGGCATCCATACCCTCAAGGGTGGTCTGCAGTTTTCGCACACCTTCCTGCGCGAAGACGACAACCTCGGGGTCGTTGATGCTGTCTACAACTCCCCCTGCGTCGACGTCACGGGCAATCCGCTTCCGGGCTACGCCGACCCCTCCCAGTGCGCGAGCTGGCGGAGCAGTTGCCAATCCCAGCTACCTCCCGGTTCTCGCGCCCTACGACCTCACCCGCGGAGGCGGCTTCTACAACTTCCTCGGCCGCGCCGACATCAAAGAGACTGCCCTCTACATCGAAGACCAGATCAAGGCCGGCAACTGGCACTGGAATCTCGGCATGCGCGGCGACATCTATAACGGCCTTACCAGCGCCACCCAGGCCGAACCGCGCGTCGGCGGCGCATACACCGTCAAGCCCATCGGCACCGTACTGCGCGTTTCCTATGCCCGCACCCTTGAAACGCCATTCAACGAAAACCTGGTCCTCTCCAGCAACGGCTGCAGCAATGCCGTTCTTGCGCCGCTTCTTGCCTGCTCGCCTGGCGTGTCTACTGCCGAAGTGCCCGGCTTCCGCAACGAGTTCCACGCCGGCACTCGAACAGGCATTCGGCAAAAACCTGATCTTCAGCGGCGAATACATCTGGAAATACACTCATAACGCCTTCGACTTCAGCGTGCTTGGCAATACGCCCATCACCTTCCCCATCGACTGGCACAACTCCAAGATTCCCGGATACGCGCTGCACGTAACCGTCCCGAACTATCACAACATCACTGCCTATACGGTCTTGTCCTCTGTGGCCGCCCGCTTCTATCCGCCCCAGGTTGCCGGCGCCGGTGCAACGGTTGGACAAACCGGGCTGCCCTTCCGCATCGATCACGATGAACGGCTCAATCAGACAACGCACGTCCAGTACACCGTCGCGCGCGGCAAAATCCTCGAAGGCCTCTGGGGCGGCTTCAACTGGCGCTACGATTCCGGCCAGGTCGCCGGCGCGGCTCCTTGCTATAACCCGCTGTCCAACGACCCCAACAGCGCCTGCGATGCAACTTCGACCACACTCAATGGGCAGCCTGCCATTGACTTAAGGGGGCTCACCGCCGACGAGGAATTCCAGGCCGGCCTCACGTGCAATGGTCAGAAAGCGACGCCGGATACTCCGCTCCCGGCTGTCTGTCTGGCATCTCAATACGGATCGACACTGCTGTCCATTCCGGCCCCGGGCACCGGCAACAACGATCACAATCCGCCCCGGATCGCACCGCGCAACCTGTTCGACGTCTCGCTTGGCAAGAGCAACATCTTCCACGCCGACCATCTGAAGACGGATCTCGACATCACGGCCGTCAACGTGACCGACAAGTATGCGCTTTACAACTTCCTCTCCACCTTCAGCGGCACGCACTACGTAACCCCGCGCGCCATCACAGCGAAGCTGACCTTCAACTTCTAGCCGTCGTCGATACCAGCCCACCAATCTCCCGCGTCTATCACAAAGCGCGGGAGACAGCTCCTCGGGTGTTCGTGTTTATGATTGCAACCAATGCACTTAGTGCCAAAAAGGTCTGCGAGCATCGTGCCGGCCAAGTAACCCTCCGGTAATCAAGCGCGATCTCCAATGCACGGCAATATGGGTACCGGAGACTGTCAAGATTTTGCGGTTCGACGTGATTCCGCACAAGCTGCCGAGTTAGAGTTACGGTCATCCGAGGCTCATGTTATGGCCCCGGAGGAGCGAGTCCCCGATGCCCAATCTTCAGAAGCTGCTGCGAAGCTCATTCGGCTATGCATCCATCGTTTCTTTCGCCGTTTTCATCGCGCTTTCGCCGTTTCTTCTTCGAGCGCCTCTCCCGCATCTCACTTCTCGCTTCCACGCTGAACCCTTGTCTCTCCTGCTCATCGCCATGCGAGAACTCATGCTTGTAATGCCCGCTATTTTGGCCATCACGACTGGGCTGGCATGGTGGTCTCTGCGGAAGGGCCTCCGATCGGCACGGTCGCGCGCACTGGCAGCAAGCATCTCCTGTCTGGTCATGAGCACGCCTTTCCTCGTGGCAGACATTGCCATCGTGCGCTATTCCCTCGCTGGTCCCGTTGAAATCGCTGGAGTCCTGGTTCTTTTCGTCACACTCTTGTCGCTCGGAGTCGCAGGCCTTGTCTGCTTTCGGCAAACGCAATGCGCACGTCAACAGCAGCTGTGGCCCCTCGTGCAACGAGAGACGCTCAGGGCCTGGGCGCCGCTCGCTTCCACCTTCTGAATGAAGGGCAACCATAAGGTTGCTTATATTAAGTCGTAACATACAATGCCGTCCATTTCTGGGCGGCATTTGCTGTTCTCGCGATGATCTGTCTCTTGGTTAGGCCGCCATCAAGGGTGCCATTTTAAGCTGCGTATCATCTATGACCCGGCAGCCGCGTGGATCGCCAGCAGCCTCTCCAGCAACGGCTTTAGCAGATCAAGCCGCAGCGCATTCGCACCGTCCGACTTCGCGTGCGCTGGGTCGTCATGCACTTCAAGAAAAATGCCGTCGATACCCGCGGCCACCGCCGCCCGCGCCAGCAGCGGAATGAACTCCGGCTGTCCGCCGCTCACGCCATTTGCTGCTGAAGGCTGCTGCACCGAATGTGTGCCGTCAAACACCACCGGCGCCATGGCGCGCATCACTGGCAGCGACCGGTAATCGACAACCAGCGTGTTGTAGCCAAAGCTTGCTCCGCGTTCCGTCAGAAACACCCGCTCGTTTCCAGTCGATCGGACTTTCTCGACCGGATGGGCCATATCCCACGGCGCCACAAATTGCCCCTTCTTGATGTTGACCGCGCGGCCGGTTTTTCCCGCAGCCACCAGCAGATCGGTCTGGCGGCAAAGGAACGCTGGAATCTGCAACACGTCCACGGCCTCCGCAGCGAGATCACAGTGTGCTGGCTCGTGCACATCGGTCAGCACCGGCAGACCCGTGTCCTTCGCCAGCCGGCCCAGGATCTTCGTCCCCTCCATCAGCCCCGGTCCGCGAAAACTCCTCACGCTCGTGCGGTTCGCCTTGTCGTAGCTCGCTTTGAAAATGTACGGGACACCCAGGTCGCTGGTGATCCGCTGAATAGCCTCTGCCATCCGCCGCACGTGTGCCTCGGATTCGATGACACACGGTCCCGCTATTAGAAACAGCTGCCTCTCGCCCACCCGGACAGGGCCAATCTCAAAGGAGTGACTCACGAAGCCGATTCTACCCGCTCGCCCGTTCCGCGACCACTGCCAAGTGCCCCACCCAAGCCGCGCGCTTTGCGGCTTGGGTGGGGCACCTGGAACCCGCGTTCGGCAACTTCACCGGCTACAGCGACCGGTTCCGCGACCACTGCACGAGCGCCCGATCGAGCGTATGCAGCGGCGTTGGCCCCGGCAGATCCGTCTGCGGCATCACGATCCCACGCTCGACCAGCCGCTGGCAAAACGCCAGGTACTCCTCATAGAACCGCACATCCTGCCGCATCTGCCCCAGCGCTTCCAGGTCGCCCATCTCCAATTCGATATACCGCTCGGGATAGATCGTCGCCAGGATTGTCGTAGCCAGCGAAATGTCCACCCCGCGCAGAGCCAGCAGGGCGCTTAGCGCTTCCGCCGTCGAGCTTTCCGGAGCAGCAGCCACCTCCAGAGCCCGCCGTATGCTTGTCGTGCTGTTGGCGATCACAAACTGAACCAGGCGTTCCGATTTCCAGCGGACAATTGCTTCCAGATTGGCGAGCGAGTAGTCACCATGCCGGATAGCCTCCCCGGCCTCGAACGCCTCTTCTTCCAGGCGCCGCTCTTTGTTGGGAGCTTCCTGCCAGCACTGCTCTGCCAGTTGCTGCAGTTCCTTTTCCGAAGGCTGAAGTTCAAAGTGAGCCGTCATGCGAAACCTCCTTTGCCTGTGGCACAATCCCTATCAGGGGGGTTGCCAAAAACGGAAGCAACAGTAGGTCCGCACAAAACGACTGTCAAGCGCAATCCAGCTTCGTCACATACCTGTGTGATAAGGGCCACATCCTCGATAAATTCGCAGCAACGAACGAGCGTCGCTGTTGAGCAAGGGAGCCGACTAAACCGCTACAGTCTCATGAAGGATTCTCAGGATCTGAAAATTGAAGCTTGATCTTGGCTGCCATCCACTTCGCCTCTCTGACGGCAATGACGTAGAAGAGAAGGATCCCGAAATAATCCCACAGCGACATCCGTCGTCCTTTCAGGGTCATCCATCCCGGCAGCAGAGCCTTCGAATACCGCCACAAATATGCTGTACCGCTCACAAGTGCCAGGACAACCGTCTGCCGAGTCAGCAGTTTGCTCATGAACTTCATGACCGGAAAGTTCCCAAAGAAATCATCCGAGTCCTTGAAGACCATTCCACAGGTACAGCAGAGCATGAAAACGACGTAAGTGAGAGTGATTGCAACCTGCCAACTCCACGGGTGTTGATCGAAGGGAAAATAGATCACGCAGAAGACCACTCCAGCGATCACATGTGCCCAGGGTCCTATCCACCAATGAGGTCTCTGCTCGGCGTCTGATCCGCTTTGTGTCTCCTCGGCTTGATTGTCCAGGTCTTCGAACATCGTCCCGCCGCTCCGCGAAACTACCGAACCTCTGCAGCCGAAGTTATCTTCTCTTCTCCACGTCCAACGCGGTTCTTGTAGCTCGCCGCAATAAACTCCCGGAACAGCGGATGCGGCTCCAGCGGCTTCGACTTGAACTCCGGATGAAACTGGCAGCCAAGAAAATACGGATGCCCCGGCATCTCCACGATCTCCACATACGTCGAGTCCGGCGTCGATGCCGCTGATCTGCAATCCGCCGCCCGTCAGCAGCGCCTCATACTCGCGGTTGAACTCATAACGATGCCGATGCCGCTCGCTGATCTCCGTCGCGCCATAGATGCGATGTGCCAGCGAGTCCGGCTGAATCACGCATGTCCACGCGCCCAGCCGCATCGTGCCGCCCATCTCTTCCACGCCCAGCAACTCGCGCAGCTTGTAGATCATGCGATGCTGCGCCGCCGGATCGAACTCGCTCGAGTTCGCATCCTTCAGCCCGCACACGTTCCGCGCAAACTCGATGCACGCCGTCTGCATGCCCAGGCAAATGCCGAAGTAGGGAACCTTCTTCTCGCGCGCATACTTGATCGCGTTCAGCATCCCCTCGATGCCGCGCTTGCCGAATCCCGCCCGGCACCAGGATTCCGTCGAACCCCTCCAGTTGCGCCTCGTAGCTCGTGTCCTCCGGCGTCTTTGACTCCAGCCCCTCCGCCTCGATCCACGTCACGTTCAGCTTCAGATTGTGCGCCAGCGCCCCATGCGTCAGCGCCTCTTTCAGCGATTTGTAGCTGTCCTCGTACTCCACATACTTGCCCACAATCCCAATCGAGACTTCGTCCTTGGGGTGGTAGCAGCGGTCAACCAGGTCCTTCCACTTGCTCAAATCGGCTTCGGGAGCCTCCTTGTGCAGATACTTCAGGATCAGCCCATCCAAACCCTCCTGCGCAAACCTCAGCGGCACCTCGTAGATTGACGGCACCGTCGTCGCCCCAATCACCGCCCGCTCCTCCACGTTGCAGAATGCCGCAATCTTCTGCTTGCATCTCCCGGCTCAGATGCCGATCGCTCCGGCACAGCAGCACATCCGCCTGGATCCCGATGCTCAGCAGCTCCTTCACCGAGTGCTGCGTCGGCTTGGTCTTCAGCTCCTGCGCCGCCGCAATCCACGGCACCAGCGTCAGGTGCACAAACACCGTATTCTCGCGCCCCAGTTCCTGCCGCATCTGCCGGATCGCTTCGAGAAACGGCAGCGACTCGATATCGCCCACCGTCCCGCCAATCTCCACAATCGTCACGTCGGCCCGTTGGCCGAAACCTTCCGCATCGCATTTTTAATCTCGTTCGTCACGTGCGGAATCACCTGCACCGTCTTGCCCAGGTAATCCCCGCGCCGCTCCTTCAGGATGATCTGCTCGTAGATGCGGCCCGTCGTCAGGTTGTTATCCCGCGACAGCGGAGCATGCGTAAACCGCTCGTAGTGCCCCAGGTCCAGGTCGGTTTCGGCGCCGTCATCGGTTACAAAAACTTCGCCGTGCTGAAACGGCGACATCGTTCCCGGATCGACATTCAGGTAAGGGTCGAACTTCATCATGTTCACGCGCAGCCCGCGGCTCTCCAGCAGGCAGCCGATCGATGCCGCTGCAAGACCCTTGCCTAAACTGGACACAACTCCGCCCGTTACAAAGACGTACTTTGCCGACATCGCTGCAACCTCACTATTTGATTGTTGGGTTTGGCCGTACCTGGTGGGCACAGTCAAGTATGGCAGAAAATTCCCCCACCGTGAAGCCCAAAAGCCCCAAACTTGTCCCCAGCCCTTTGTCCCTCTGACCCGCTGGTCCCTAGGTGTGAGGTTTCAATAGATTGTTGTCCATCTGATCGAGAACTGGGAAGCTTTGTTTGCGAAGACTTTGCGACACAGGAGACCAGATGGACATTCATAAGAATGCCCGATTGACGTGGATGATGCGAGAACAGTTGGCCAAAAAGGTTGAAGAGCGTGTTCTGACGTTGAAGCAGGCCGCGGCCTGCTTCAACGTCAGCGTGGCGACGGCGGCCAAGTGGGTAAAGCGTTATAGGACGGAAGGAGTGACTGGTTTGCGGGACCGCAGCTGCCGTCCTCGACGGCTGTATCGGCCCACCTCCCCGGAACTGATCGAACGCGTACGGCTGCTGCGTTTGGAACGTTGGACAGGCTTGCGCATCTCACAGCACACGGGACTGAGCCGGGCTACAGTGAGCCGCATCTTGCGCCGGCTGAAGTTGAACCGAGTGCGGGATCTGGAGCCTCGGGCCGTGGTCCAACGCTACGAACATCCAGCTGCGGGCGATCTGCTCCATCTGGATATCAAAAAGCTGGGCCGCTTCAGCGCTGAGGGTACGCGTATCCATGGCGATCCGAGCCGTCGCACTCGCGGGCTCGGCTGGGAGTACGTTCATGTGGCCATCGACGATCACTCGCGCATCGCCTTCTCGGCCATTTATCCCAACGAACAAGCTAGCTCGGCCTCACAGTTCCTGGCTGAGGCGCTGGCCTGCTACGCACGTCTAGGTATCCGCTTCAAGGCGGTTCTGACCGACAACGGCCCGGCCTACGCCTCGCGCCACTTCGCGCAGGCATGCCGAACACTTGGTCTCAAGCATCGTCGCACTCGGCCCTACACTCCGCGCACTAACGGCAAAGCGGAACGCTATATCCAGACTGCTCTACGTGAATGGGCCTATGGACGCTCTTATAACAACTCAGATCAACGAGCCAAAGCACTCCCTGCATGGCTGCACCAGTACAACTGGCACCGACCACACGGTTCCATCGGTGCCTCGCCTCCCATCAGTCGCGCACGTCTCGATCTATGCAATCTGTTGACACAGCACAACTAGTCCCTTTGTCTCTTCGTCCCCATTAAGGGACCGCGATCCCAAAATTCGCACTTGACACATACAGATAATCCACTACCATATGGTTGTGGATAGATTGGATACAACCTTTGCGGCTTTGTCTGATCCCACCCGCAGGGCGATGATCGAACGGCTCTCCCATGGCCCTGACTCTGTGCATGGGTTGACGGAACCGTTTGCCCTCTCGCAGCAGATGATTTCAAAACACATTGCTTACCTCGTGCGCGCCCGGATCGTGATCAAGACGAAGCGTGGACGGGAGAGTGTGTGCACCCTCCGGCCCGAGGCGATCAAGACGGTCGGCGACTGGGCGATGAGCTATCGCCGGTTTTGGGAAGAGAGTTTCGACAAGCTGGACGCGGTTGTGAAGCAAATGAAAAAAGCGGAGGTCAGAGATGACAAGAAACACGGTTAACGAGACAGAGCGGATGGTTGTCACACGAGTTTTTGATGCCCCACGCGAATTGGTTTGGAAGGCGTGGACAGACCCAAAGTACGTAATGCAGTGGTGGGGGCCGAAGGGCTTTACTGCGCCCTTTTGCGAGATCGATTTTCGCGTGGGAGGAAAATTTCGCTGCTGCATGAGAACGCCGGATGGGCAGGAATTCTGGAACGCCGGTGAATACCACGAGATTGTTCCGTACGAGAAGATCGTCTCCTCCATGTACTTTTCTGACTCGCAGGGAAACAAGATTGAGCCTGAGCAATTAGGAATAGAACATGAGGCCATCGAGGGCGCGTACGATGTGACCATCTTCGAGGATCTCGGAAACGGCCAGACGAAACTCACCTTCATCGGAAATGAACCCATGGAGAGCGCAAAGAATAGCGGTCAACTGGAAGGCTGGAACGAGATACTCGATAAAGTTGCCGAAGTTGTGGCGACGCTTTAGCATCTTCAAAATGGTTGTAGACCGAAGCGCGTTAGGTGCCCCACGTCTCGATTCTGAGACGTGGGAGAGCACGCCCCCCAATCCCCAATCCCACATCGAGTGGAACGGGATAGAAATTGCCCCGATGAAATCTGCTCGCGAGTCGATGCCAAATCTTCGCCCCCCAATGCCAAACCGTGAGCCCTCGCAACCCCGCGCGCAACTCTAGCTCCGCTAACTCCCCTCCCCTAACCCTGCGAGCTCCCTCATCCGTGCTCCCCATCACCTCCCTCCCACCCCCAAACCGTGCATCATCGCACCGTTCCCAGTCTTTGCCGCATCTCAAGGGGAGACCCGCGAAGATCCCAAAGGAGCGCCTCTATGACCATCGCCTCCACCCTCCAGACCCGCAAACTTGGCCGCACCGGCCCCGAAGTCTTCCCCCTCGCCCTAGGCTGCATGGGCATGAGCGGCATGTACGGCCCCGCCGACGAACCCGAATCCTCGCCACCATCCACGCCGCCATTGATGCCGGCGTCACCCTCATCGATACCGGCGACTTCTACGGCATGGGACACAATGAAATGCTCCTCGCCCAGGCCCTTCGCTTCTTCCGCGAAAAGGTCCTCATCTCCGTCAAATTCGGCGCCCAGCGCGGTCCCGATGGTGCATGGCTCGGCTACGACGCGCGCCCCGCCGCCGTCAAAACCGCCCTCGCCTACTCGCTCAAACGCCTCGGCGTCGATTACATCGACATCTATCGCCCCGCCCGCCTCGACCCCAACGTCCCCATTGAAGACACCATCGGCGCCATCGCCGACATGATCAAAGCCGGCTATGTCCGCTATGTAGGACTCAGCGAAGTCGGTCCCGAAACTATCCGCCGCGCCGCTGCCGTCCACCCCATCGTCGATCTCCAGATCGAGTACTCCCTCATCAGCCGCTCGCCCGAACACAAAATCTTCCCCGTCCTCGAAGAACTCGGCATCGCTGTCACCGCCTACGGAGTCCTATCGCGCGGCCTGCTCTCCGGCTCTTCCAAAAGCGGGCCTGGCGATATTCGCAACCGCTTCCCCCGTTTTGCCGACGAGAACCGCGCTCAGAATCAGAAACTCGTCGCCAAGCTCGCCGCAATCGCCACAGGCAAAAGCATCTCCCCATCCCAGCTCGCCATTGCCTGGGCTCTCGCCAAAAACTCTTCCATCATTCCCGTCATAGGCGCACGTACCCGGGCCCAACTCGCTGAAAGCCTCGCCGCGCTTGAAGTCACACTCACATCCGAAGAAGTTGTCACGATTGAAGCGGCGTTGCCCACCGACGCGGTCGCCGGCACGCGCTACGACGCACACCAGATGCAGGTCCTCGACAGCGAGAAATAGCCGCTGCTTAATACGCTTTTCCGATTTGATGTGCGGCACGCTGTTTAGCTGGCTATCGGAAACTTGCTGCCCGGTAAAACTCCCGCCTCGCCGCGCTCCGCGCGCCGTCGAGGCTCCGCCGGCAGATACATCGTGAAGACCGTCCCGCTTGGCGCCTCCGTGCGCGAACGAAAACGCAGCCTGCCCCCATTCTTCTCAACGATGTCCCGCGTCAGCCACAGACCCAGCCCTGTTCCACTGCTGCCCTTTGTCGTAAAGAACTGCTTGAACAGGTTCTGGCGAATCTCCTTACGAATGCCCCCGCCCGTATCGGCGATGGTCAGCCGCGCATGTTCCACGCCATTGATCGAGACCGGCAGGACATGGATCCGCAAGTTCCCGCCGCCGCGCATCGCATCCACCGCATTGCCGATCAGGTTTACCAGGGCCTGCCGTATCTCGCCTTCGCAACAATACCCAAACGCTCGCTCCACCTTGATGCGCTCGCGAATCTCCCGTTCGCGCAGTTTCCCGCGAAACAAGGTTAGTGCCGACATTGCCAGTTCCGCCACATCGGTGAAAGCCGGTTTGGCCGGAGCGCGATTAAAGCGCAATGTGTTGTCCACAATCTCGCTGATACGTTGGAATTCCTTCGCCGCAAGCTGCCCGAATGAATGCGCCTCGTCGAGCGAATTGCTGTTCTCCACCAGGTAGAGAAGGTTGCCAAGCGCTTCCAGGGGATTGTTCACTTCGTGCGCCATGGTGGCAACCAGCCGGCCCGCCACCGCCAGGTGCTCCGACTTCCGCAATGCCTCGTCGCTCTGAAATTGCCTGAACGCCGCGTCGCGCACCTGGAGCTGTTTCTGCCGCGAGTTGTGCGCGACCTGGATCGCGCTGAGCAGCATCTCTTGCCGCACCGGACGATCCAGCAGGATCAGGCTGCGTATCTCCACCCGCGCGCGGCTCGCCATCGCCGCGTAACTGGATTCCACCTGCGCTGCTGGTCAACAGTATCGCCGGAAGGTCTGACCACACCGGCTGCTCGTGAATCAGCTTCCGGAATACTTCGATCCCGCCGCGCAACAGCGCTTCATCCGTCAGGATCAATCCCAGCAGAATCGCGCTGTCGATCTTGGCTGCCTCGCCAACGTGTGGCGCGCACTCGGCGCGGTATCCTGCCCGATTTAATAGCCCGCAAATCAATTCGCCGTCACGACCCACAGGAGCGACTACCAGGAAGCGGGGAACATTGGCCAGCAATTCAGTCACAGCAAAGGCTGTCCTCCCTGTGTACTCTGGCGTTCCCGTAAGCACTCCGATGAAATTGCGCAGCGGATCGCCGATCATCAGCCAGCCTGATTTCATCTGCATTTCTCGAATCGAGCGTTCATGCGGCCCGGAACGCCGTTTCATCACCGAAATCGCCTGACGCACTTCGCCGGCCGCCTCGAAATAGCGCAGCAGCAGCACGTTGTCCGCCAGGTAGCTCACATCGGTTGGGCGATGACACCGCGGTGCCCAGCATCCCATATTGCGCCAGCACCATGAATGAAGCCACTCCCACCTGGTTCAGGTACGAAAGCAATTCATGGAGTTGCACCGTCAATCCCTGCTCTTCGTTCATCGAGTTCATCAGTCCATTGAGGCTGTCGATCACCACGATCCGCCACTTCTTCTCTTCCACTCCGCCACGTATCCGATGCACGAATTCACCCGGAGAAAGCTCCGCTGGATCCACCTGCTCCAGATGAATGGTCCCGTCCTCAAGGTACTGTTCAAGATCCATCCCCAGCCCACGGCTTCGCACGATGAACGACTGGCGGGTCTCGTCGAAGGTGAAGATCGCACTCTTCTCTCCGCGCTTGGCCGCGCTCAGCACAAATTGCGTACATAGGGTCGACTTCCCGCATCCCGTCGGTCCAGCCACCAGCGTGCTTGTTCCCCGCTGCACGCCGCCATTGAACAGCTCATCCAGCTCGGCCACACCGCTGGGCAGATCTTCTGGTTCCACCCTCATTCCGCGATGCTCGCCCGACACCAGCCGCGGGAACACCAGCACCCCACCCTTCACGATGACGTAATCGTGATATCCCTCGCGAAAGCTTGATGCCCGAACCTTCACTACCTCAAGCCTTCGCCGCGTGGTCCCATAATTGCGCTGCAGCACTTCCAGAGAAATCACCCCGTGCGCAATGGTCTGCACCTGGCTGTCCGAATTGGCGCGAAAGCGTTCATCCAGTAGCAGCGTCGTGCAATCCCGGCCTTCGAAGAACTGTTTGAGGCTCAACACCTGCCGGCGGTAGCGCAGCGAATCGCGAGCCAGCATACGCAACTCAGACATCGAATCGATGATCACGCGCGACGGCCTAAGATCCCGAACCTTGCCCAGGATCGTCTCCAAAACATCCGCCAGCTCCACCTCCGCTGGTTGGAAAACCGTGTACTGCTGTCCACTCTCGTCGGCAATCTCCGGCGGTGAAATCTTGCAGATCTCCACGTGCTCCAGGTTCATTCCATGGGAAGCTGCCACATGCCGCAGTTCATCCTCACTCTCCGCAAGCGACAGATAGAGCCCCTTCTCGCCTCGCCTGGCTCCCTCAATCAGGAATTGAAGCGCCAGCGTTGTCTTTCCGGCGCCAGGATTCCCCTCAATGAGATAAAGAAAGCCCTTGGCAAGGCCGCCGCGGAGAATGTCGTCCAGACCGGGAATCCCCGTGGACAGACGAACCTCGCTGTCATCAAACATTGGCCCTGATTTCTCCTGTCTTGAGCGCTAGTTTTCTGCACATGTGTGCCGGCAAACGCTTACATTCGCGGGTCGTTCTTTTAACGATTCGATTGCGTGCATGTAATTTTTAAGGCGTAACGCCGAGCCCTTTGATAAGCGACTTGGATGCAAATGTTTGCCGTGGGTTTGTTCTGCCGTCCGCGATTTAGGAAGTCCCCGGCCAAACGGAAATCCTGAATTCCGATAGCGAGAGCCAACCGCTAGCTGCACAACCTCGGCCACAAATCATGCTTGCTTTCGCCTGATAGCATTTCTTGCATGTCTCAGATTCTCTTTCGCAAAGCTCTTTTGCGCATGCTGGCGTCCGGCGCCTGCTTCGCGTTGGCTGCAATGCCCTCCGCGCAGATTCACGCACAGGCCGCTGCCGCCTCCACTGATCGCTCACACATCGAAGAGGTTTTGCGCGGGCTCAATCGCGGACGGGGATTTGGACAGGTTGCCATATCTCCTGACGGTAAGAAGCTCGCCTGGCTCGAAGGCGGCCGTGGCGGCTCTGAGATTCGCGTCGCCTCGCCGTCCGACCTCGCAAAAGCCGACCGCGTCTCGGCGGCAACCAACCCTGCGCAGCACTGTCGCGAAGGTGAGTTCGCGTGGGCGCCCGATTCGAAGAGCCTTGCCTTCTTCTCGGACTGCGACAACGCCACCGACCACCAGGTTGACCTCTACGTGTCCAGGCTCGATGGAACCCCCGCGAAGCGCCTCACAGCCCTGAAAGGACTCCCCCAGGCCCCCGCATTTTCACCCGACGGCAGCCAGATCGCATTCTTGTACATTGAAGGCGCAACCCGGCCCGCAGGCGCACTCGCGGCCATGAAGCCGCCGTCCGGCGTCATCGGCGAGGACGGCGTAGAAGTCCAGCGCGTGGCCGTTGCCCGCGTCGACGCTGAGGCAGCTCAGCCCAGAATCGTGTCCCCCGGAAATCTCCACGTTTACGAATTCAATTGGGCCCCCGATTCCAAGGCGATGGCTTACATTGCAGCCGAGCCGCCAGGAGAGAACAACTGGTGGGTCGCCAAGCTATACACGCAGTCCCTCGAGGGCCAGCCGAAGCCGATTCTGGCGCCGGAACAGGTCTCTGGCCCGCTCCACGGTTTGCAGATTGCCGTCCCCCGCTGGTCGCCCGACGGAAAGACCATTGCCTTCATCGGCGGTCTGATGAGCGATCAGGGTTCCACCGGCGGCGATGTCTGGATCGTGTCGTCTGGCGGTGGCCAGCCCCGCGATCTCACCCAGGGGCGACCTACCTCGCCAGCCTGGATCGAGTGGGGCAGCAACGACTATCTTTTTGTCAGCGAACTCGCCGGCGGCAACAGCCAGCTGCTCCGCTACAAGCTCAGCGGAGATCGCACCGGCAGCGGACAAGTGACGTTCGGTTCGCCAATTTTTTCCATTCCCGGCAGCGTCGGCGACGGCCGGATGGAGATGAGCCTCTCTTCCACCGCTGACCGCTCCATGTTTGTATTCGGAGCCAGCAACTTTGAGCATCCCCGCGAAATCTACGCGGCCAGACCCGGCACCGTCATGACCTCGGGCCTTGAAGGCGTAATGCAGCTATCCCACTTCAACGATGGCGTCCAGCCTGCGTGGGGAAAGGCTGAATCCGTCAACTGGAAAAGCGAAGGCTTCCGCGTCCAGGGCTGGCTTTTGCTTCCAAAGGGTTATGACCCTAACAAGAAATATCCCCTCATCGTTGAAGTGCATGGAGGTCCCGCCGCGGCCGTCGTTGCGCGATGGGGCGGCGGTGGCGGCCTTAGCTCCACCGCGTTCTCCGCGCTTGGCTACTTCGTTCTCGAGCCGAATCCCCGCGGCAGCTATGGTCAGGGCGAGGCCTTCACCCAGGCCAACCGCAAAGACTTCGGCTACGGAGACCTCCGCGACATCCTTGCCGGCGTCGACACGGTGCTCGCCAAGTACCCCATCGATCCCCAGCGGGTGGGGATTACCGGTTGGAGTTACGGCGGATTCATGACCATGTTCGCCGTCACCCAGACCAATCGCTTCAAAGCCGCAGTTTCCGGCGCCGGTCTCTCTAACTGGCAGAGCTACTATGGCGAGAATTCCATCGACCAGTGGATGATTCCCTACTTCGGCGCTTCCGTCTATGACGATCCTGCAGTTTATGCCAAAAGCTCGGCCATCAACTACATCAAGCAGGCGCACACTCCCACTCTGGTCGTCGTCGGGGATCGCGACGGCGAGTGTCCCGCACCGCAGTCGTATGAGTTCTGGCATGCCCTTCGCGACGAACACGTCCCAACGCAGCTTGTTGTGTATCCCAACGAAGGGCACGGTTTTGTGAACCCTGAACATCGCCGCGATGTCATGGACCGTGCCGTTGAATGGTTTGAAAAGTACATGCCTGCGGCTTCGTCAGTTTCCGAGACGAGTGCCGGCTCCCATTGAGCGCCTTTGCTCCCCAATTCGCAGACCGGCTAGTCTATTGGAGTACAAGGCAATCAGACAGTCAGGAGAGAGAGCTGGATGGCCATCCTCTCCTGATACACTTTTCTTTGGAGCAAATCGAGCGTGTTCTGTCGACCGGCTGCAAGCAGTGGACGAATGCCGAAGGCCAGTAGCCCGCGCTCTTTGAGTCGGGGTCTGGCCGGCGCCAGGCATCAGCCAGGCTCGCTTTTAACCCATATTACTTAACGCATTCTGAAGAGACCGTTCCGCGGTTTGATCGGGCGGGGCGGGGAGGATTCATGCGGCGGTATCTGACGCTTGTTTTCATGGTGTTTCTGGCAATTCCAGCGGGGATATCGTTCTCCGGCTGCTATCGTAACCCGGCTGGGAATTATTGCAATGGTCAAGGCTACGGTCTGAAAGATACCGAGGTCTATGCGATCGACCTGGAACCCAAAACGACGGGCGTATCGATGGCGTTCGGGCAGACCAAGCAGATCAATGCTCCCAAGGCGACCACTTGCAAAGGCACAGACGCCAGCGCAGGGACTTATACCTACGCCACTACAAACAACCAGTTGATCGACATCACTCCTTCCGGAAACATGTGCGCCGGCACCTGGAACCGCAACTCGGGCGGAGGCATCCCCGACTACACCATCTGCAACCCGCCCAATCCTCTTCCCAAGACCGGCGGACTCCCTTACGCCACGGCCTACATTTCGGCCTCTGCGAGCTCCGTGACCTCCAATCCCGTGGAAGTCTACGTCCATGCTCAGGTGAGTTCGGTATCGCTCGCAACATCGGGAATAACCGCGGGAGCGCAGCAATGCTATTCCCAGGGTGCGAGCGCGCAGCTCGATTCAGAAGCCTGCTTCGCGTCCAGCGGAAAGCAGTATGAGTTCTGCGCACCCTCCACGGTCACGCAATATGCGTGCCCTGGCGGACTCCCCCCCGGCGTCACTTCGGTTCCCAGTTGCTCCAACTCGATCGGCGCGCTTTCGTACGCGGTCGGGACCGCTTCCGTGGCAACGCTGAACAGCGCCACCAACGTGATCACCGCGGCCCAACCCGGTACCACCACCATCACCGCATCGGTCGCCGGCTCCGGATCCTCTGCCGGATACTTCAGCACATGCCCGCCTAAATCTATCTCCGTCACGTTGAACGGTTCCACCAACGCAATTGTGACCCAGGGAGTGACGCAGAACCTCACGACAACCGTGCTCGACACCAATGGCCAGCCGATCACGGGACTCACCCTTCTCTACCAGTCAACTAATCCGCTCGACATATCGATTGGCGGCGCGGGGGCGGTGGCTCCTTCCTTCCCAGGTGCGGCCTCCGTATACGCCATCTGCCAGCCTTCCGCGTGCAATCCATCCCCGATCAATCAGATTGGCCTCTTTGGAACTGGCCTCTCGATCTCCAGCAATGCCGTCAATATCACCACTCCCGGCACGGCCAGTGGCTCTGCGTGGTTCTCGGCTCCCGGACAATCTCAGTACCTTGTACGCTACGACCTGGTCAGCAACTCGCTCGGCTCCACCTCTCGGTTGCCCTTTGTGCCCAACTCCATGGTCATGGATCAGCTGGGCCTCACGCTTTACTTAGGTTCGTCCCACGCTTTGATGACCTTTAGCACCTTGAGCAACGCATTGTCTGGCACGCCGAACACCTCCGTTCCCGGTATCGTGCTTGCGGTTTCCCCCAACGATAAGCAGGTCCTCATCAACGATCCGGTCAGGCGCGTGTTCTACATCTACAACACATCCGGCTCCGTTGCCGCCTCCTTTAGTGGCCTCGGCAGTTCCGCTCAGTGGACCCCCGATTCGCAGACATTGTATGTGGGCGACAGCGCATCGCTCGGGGCAGGACATTCCGATACGCTCTATGTCTACAACGCCAACACCGGGTGGACAACCTACGATCTGACGTTCGTCCGGTGGTGCCACCAATCTTGCCATTACCGTCCCCAGCGTCGGCGCCTATCTCAGCGGCAACCCAACTGTCGCCCACACATGGTGCCCGTCTGGAACAGCAAGCGACTACAGCAGCCTCGTCTTCTACCCGCAGGGCGACTCCGTCGCGGTCAAAACCGACAAGCTGGCAGCAACCAACGATGGACAGCACATGCTTGGCGCCGCAATCGTCGGCGGCGGTGTGCAGCTATCCGACATCGATGTCTCGATCCCATTCAACCAAAGCTTTCCGGCGGGTCCCACATCCCCCGCGGTGAATCTCCCCAAAGCCTGTCCGCAATCCGGCCAGACCCTCGAACCACTGACGATTGATCATCCGTACGGAACCCAGCAATTCAGCGTCAGCGGCATCAACGCCTCGGCAGTCAATCAGATTGTTGCTTCGCCTGCGTCGAACCTCGCGTTTCTGACTTACACCGGTTCGACTCCCGGCGCAAAGCTTCCCTTCTACAAGCCGGGCTCCGCCGGAACTCCAGGCACACTGAACTATGTCACCCTGACCGGCGGCAATGCGGTAACCGCTCCCGTCGTCGGTGCCTTCAGCCTTGATGACAAGCTATTCTTCGTCTCGACGACAGGCGACAACCTCATTCACTTAGTCAACACGACCACCTTGCAGGACACCCAGCAGATCAATCCCAACCTGCCAGCGTGCGCCCCGGGATCCGATCCCGACTGCCTCATCACCACCCCGACCACAAACTCCGTGCCGGCAACTGCAATCGCCGTCAAACCGCGCTCGACCACCTAGCACCCTGCCCCCTGACGCTCGTTGAAGGCCGGCTCCGCGCCGGCCTTCTTATTGCGCTCCGCATCCACGTCGCCTCACCGGGTAGCGATGAAAAACCAGCCGCTGCAGCACGATAGAATCAAGGAATGATCAAGGGAATCTCCATCCTGCGCCCCGCTGCCAACGCGGCCGTTTATCGGCGCCTGGCAGGATTTTTTGAGACGATTGGATTTGCGAGAGGCTCGGGCTGGAATGAGGCGGATAGTTCCGGCGCTTCGTTCCTCGCCCCGCTCGGTAACCTTGAATTCGTCCTCGGCCGGTTTCCCATGGTCGCGGATCTCATGGTTGAAGTGACGTCGCTCGATTCTGCCCATCAGGTCGCGGAACGATGGCTTCAGGAGGGCGGCGGAGAAACTGCAGCTACCCGCTTATCCGAAATCACTGACACTTCCTGGAAGTCGCGCGTCTTCACCGTTGAGCCTGAACCCGGCTTCGCCTTTACATTCTGGCAATGGACCGACCCCGTTAAGGGAAAGCCAATCGCTGTCGAAGGCGATCTCTCCGCGGAAGACATGCGCTTTGCCATCGTCGTAGCGCGCTGGAATGCGGTGATAACTGATCGCCTGCTCGATGGCGCTATCGATGCGCTGGTCCGCAGCGGCGCTCAACGTGCAGACATTGAAGTGATTCGCGTCCCCGGCGCGTGGGAGATTCCCTCCGCCGCTCGCACCATCGCTGAACAGCACAAGGTCGACGCCATCGTTACGCTCGGCTGCCTGCTGCGCGGCGAGACGGCGCACTACGAAGCCATCTACAACGAGGTCGCGCGCGGCATCGGCCAGTCACAACAGGAAAGCGGTATCCCGCACAGTTTTGGCGTGCTCACCTGTGAAACCTTGGAGCAGGCGCTGAATCGCGCCGGCATCAAAGCCGGAAACAAAGGCTTCGAGGCTGCTTTGGCGGCAATCGAGATGGTGAGCCTGGAGCGCAAGCTCTCAGAAAGCGGGAAAGCTTGACCGCAGGCACTCGACGCAAATCCCGCGAACTTGCCATGCAGATGCTCTTCCAGGCAGATGTGGGCAAGCAGACGCCAGATCAGGTGCGCGCCACCTTCTGGAAATCGGTCGACGAAGTGGAACCGGAAGTCCGCCTCTTTGCCGAAGAACTCTTCAACGCGTCGCTCGCTCATCAGGGGCAGATCGACGAATTGCTCGTCGCCAACTCGCGGCACTGGCGTCTTGAGCGCATGCCGGCCGTTGATCGTAACCTGCTCCGCATGTCCGTGGGTGAGATGATCGGATTCAAGTCGACGCCGTTTCCCATCGTCATCAACGAATCGCTCGAGATTGCCAGACGCTACTGCGCTCCGGAGTCGATCAACTTCCTCAACGGCATCCTGGATGCGATCGCCCGCAGCCTCCTGCCAAAATGACCATGACATTCACCCCGAACATGCCATCCCAGCCGCGCCGCCGGCGTTTGCAACTGATTTCAATCGAACGGCGTCCAATGCCAGAGAAGCGGGTGTGAAGCCAGCGCCTCCACAAATTCCGCGATTCTATTCAATCGGCAAAAGAGTGCAATTTCAGCGCGTCGGCGTATTTGCGGCGTAACATGGAGTTTTGATAGGCTCAGACTTCTTGATACTGGGCAAAAAGGAGATATAGGTTATGAGCGAAGATACGAGCAAGGGTCAGGGAGTAGCTTGGTTTCTGGCCGGATTAGGTGTAGGCGCTTTAATCGGCATTCTGTATGCCCCGAAGAGCGGTCGCGAAACTCGGGAAGATCTCGCGCAAGGTGCTCGTGAAGGGACTGAGTATCTGCGCGCCCGCGGACGTCAGGCGGCGGAGCAGGTTGGCCAGATTGTCGACAAGAGCAAGGAACAGGTCAGTCAATATGTTGGCCGCGGACGCGAAGTTGTTGATCGCGGTCGGGCACAGTGGGAAGACTTTGTCGAGCGCGGCAAGAACCTCGTGCAGGATCAGACCAGCCGCGTTGGCGCAGCCGTTGACGCGGGGCGCGAAGCTTACCAGTCAAATGCCAAGCCGTCTGAACCCACGGCCTGACGATTGATCGAGCCTGAATCGCCGCGCGATTCAGGCTCACTTCTTTGCTGTCAAAACCAGAGCTTGTTGCGAAGACCGAAAATGGCGCGTCGGCTCTCGTATCGTCCTTCCCTGAGTGCGCGGCTTTGCTGATGGGCTTGACCGTTAGATCGATCGCGTCGGAGCCAAAATGAATAACCAAACATTGCTGTTGGTAGTTTTTGTCGGCATCACGGGCTTTGCCTTGTTGGTGCAGGCCATCGTCATGCTTGTGGCCTTCCTCACCATGCGCAAGACTATCGTGTCCCTCCAGTCCGATCTCCAGGAACTGCGGACGACGGCCATGCCGATCCTGAACCGGACCAGGGAGACGCTGGAAAGAGTCGCTCCCAAAATCGAGTCGGTTGCAAGCGACGTAGCCGAGCTTGCGCATCGCTTAAGAGACCAGAGCGTCGAGTTTGAGGCCGTCGCGGCGGAGATCCTCGACCGCGTGCATCGCCAGACCAGCCGTGTCGATAACATGTTCACCGGAATGGTCGATGGCGTCGAGCACGCCAGCAATATGGTCGCTGACACCATCACCACGCCGGTCCGCAGAATTACCGCGATGCTGGCCGGCGCAAAGGCTTTCATCACCGTTCTGGCAACCGGTCGTAGGCCAGGTCAACAAGTCGATGTCGTCGCCGATCAGGACATGTTCGTCTAATCTGAAAGACCGATGAAGATTAAGAACAGCTTCCTCCAGACCACCGCTCTGGCTGCTTGCTCCGCTCTTCTCGCGGTAGCCGTCATCGCGCAGGCTCCGTCACCTCAATCTACGCGCTCCGCAACTCCAAAAACGGCGCTCCTCGTTCTCTCCAAGCAGGACCGCACTCTCGCCATCGTTGACCCCGCAACCCTGCGGGTTGTCGCGCGCATTCCCGTTGGCGATGATCCCCACGAAGTCGTTGCCTCCACCGATGGGCACACGGCTTATGTTTCAAATTACGGTTTCGGCGCATTCCATTCGCTCGCCGCGGTTGACCTCATCGGCCTGGAAGCCGAGCCGCAAATCGATCTTGGCGCTCTGCGCGGGCCACACGGGCTCGCATTCGCGGAAGGTAAAGTGTGGTTCACCGCCGAGGCCGCAAAGGCCATTGGCAGCTACGATCCGCTCAGCGGCAAAATCAACTGGATCATGGGTACCGGCCAGAACCGCACCCACATGCTTTACATTTTTCCCGGCGCCGAAAAAATCCTCACCACCAACGTCAATTCAGCCACCGTCACAATTCTCGAGCACACCGCGGGACGAGCTGGTGGACCGCGTCAAGGTCCACCGCCCTCCGGCGCGGGTGGTCATCCTCCCGGCATGCGCGCTCCCGGCAGCCCAATGCCCGGCCCTCCCGGTGGGGACTGGAACGAGACCGTCATCCCTGTCGGACGTGGTTCCGAAGGCTTCGATGTCACTCCAGACGGTAAGCAAGCTTGGATCGCCAACGCCCAGGATGGCACGATCTCCGTTATCGACATCGCCGCCAAAAAAGTGACCGCGACCCTCCAGGCCAACGCCCGCGGCGCTAACCGGCTCAAGTTCACTCCAGACGGCGCTAGAGCGCTCATCTCTGCCGGCGGGGATCTCGTAGTCTTCGACGTGGCCACGCAGAAAGAAATCAAACGCCTTCACATCGGCCGCGGCGGTGGAGGCGGCATTCAAGTCCAGCCTGACGGCGAGCGCGCCTATGCGTCCTTCGCTGCCGACAACTTCGTCGCCGTCATCGACCTGAAGACTCTCGAAGTGGTAGGCAAACTTGACGCTGGCGGAAATCCCGACGGCCTCGCCTGGGCCGTGCAGCAATAAACCGAGTGCCGAAAAAACTCCAAGCGCGATGGCATTCGAGCCCACCGCTCAAGCCAGTTCCACGCCCCGCGTCTCCGGCAGCAACAGCGCAACACACGCCGCCGCCGCAAACGCAATCGCACTCGCCCCGAACGCCCAAGCCAGCCCATGCCGCTCGCTCAGCGCGCCGATCGTTATCGGCGCCAGTGCGCTCAATCCCCGCGCCACGTTATACGAAATGCCCATCGCCGTCGCCCTGCTCTCCGTCGGAAAAATCTCACTCCCGATAATCCCCGATCCCGTAAAGAATCCCGTTCCAAAAAACGCCGCCACGCATGCGAACACAAGAATCCATCCCGCCCCGCGCGCTCCCGCCAGCAGCGGAACGCACACCGCAGCCGCCGCAAGATACACCGCAAACGTCCGCTTTCGTCCAAATCGATCCGCAAACACCCCAAACAGCAAGTATCCCGGCAGCATCCCCAAAAGATTTACGGTCACCAGAAATCCGACCAGGCTTAGCGCGGCAAATCCCCGCCCTCCCTGCGAAACCGGCAAAACGAGATAGGCCGGAATCCACGTAAACAGCCCCCACCACCCGAACATGCCAAAGGTATTCGTTGCCGTCAGCGCCACTAGCGCCTTTACTGATCCACGAGCTTTATCGCGCTTTCCCGCGTTTGAATTCCCCGTGTGCGCCCGCTCCCACAGCGGCGGTTCCGGCACGTGGCTCTGAATCCAGAACACCAGCCCCGCCGGCAGAATCCCTGCAAAGAACACCCAGCGCCAGCTTGCGTGCGTCAAAATAATTCCCGCCACGACGGCCGAAATCGCATACCCCACCGCCCAGCTGCTCTGCACAATCCCCAGCGCTCGTCCCCGCAGTGCAGAGGGCCACGTCTCCGCCACCAGTGCTGCGCCCGTATTCCACTCCCCGCCCATCCCAAGTCCCAGCAAAAAACGGAAAGCCGCAAGCATCGTGATCGACGTCGACAGGCCGCATGCAAATGTAAAAACCGAATAGACGAGTATGCTTGCGCCCAGCATCCTCCTCCGCCCGTACCGGTCCGCCAGCACGCCAAACAGCAGCCCACCCACCGCCGAAGCAATCAGAGTCAGCGCATTGAGCAACCCCGCCGTCGTGCGACTCATGCTGAAAGCCCGCATCAGCGTCGCCAGCACAATCGAGTACAGCATCACGTCAAACGCATCCAGCATCCAGCCCAGCGCCGCCGCAATCACCACGCGCCGCTGCGCAGTCGTCGCCGCACTCCAGCTGAACGCCGGCGTCATGCTTGTCTTCATCGAAATCGGGGAAGTTCTATCCATCAATCGTTGCGAGAGAACTCCAGCGTCTCATCTCCTGCACCTCGTGGTCTACTTGCTTGCCGCCTCTGCCTGATATGTTTTGTGAGAATGGCTCCGCATCTGACCATCGCCATCGACACCGGCGGCACCTTCACGGACTGCGTCTATCGCATCGGAAGCCGCATCAGTGTCCTCAAGCTTCCTTCCACTCCCGACGATCCCAGCCGCGCCATCCTTGAAGCCGTTCGCAAGATAGCGAGCCTCCTTCCCGAAGCCACCGTCGAAGTCCGTCACGGCACCACCGTCGCCACCAACGCATTGCTCGAACGCAAAGGTGCGCGCGTCGCCTTCGTCACCACGGCAGGATTCGAAGACACCCTCGCCATTGCCCGGCAGGCCCGGCCCGATCTCTACGACTGGAATCACCACCGCCCCGCGCCCATCACCGACCAGTGCTTCGGCATCGCTGAGCGCATCGGTCCCGATGGTTCCGTCCTCCTCGCACCAGCGGCCGCCGCCCTCGATCAACTCCGGTGCGACATTCGCAAATCAAAATCAGAGTCCATCGCCGTCTCGCTCCTCTTCTCCTTCGCCAATCCGGCCCACGAGCAAGCCGCCGCCGCCGCATTAAGTTCGCTCCACCTACCCATCTCGCTCTCCCACCAGATCCTTCCTGAATTCCGCGAATACGAACGTGGCTCGACCGTCGCCCTCAACGCCTACCTCGCCCCGCGCCTTGAGCAATACATCCACGCCCTCCAGCATGGCCTCGCCAGACGCGAGGCGCGTCTCAGCATCATGCAGTCCTCCGGCGGCATCCTCTCCGCCGCATCGGCCGCGCGCGAGCCGGTCCGCACGATTCTGTCAGGCCCCGCAGGCGGTGTCATCGGCGCACTCAGCGTCGCCCGCGCCGCCGGAATCGATCACATCCTCACTTTCGACATGGGCGGCACATCCACCGACGTCGCTCTCCTCGACACATCACATGAACCACCCACCACCACCGAAGGCCAGGTTGCCGGTCTACCCGTCGGTGTCCCCATGCTCGACATCCACACCGCTGGCGCAGGCGGCGGCTCTCTTGCATGGATGGACCACGCCGGCGCGCTGCAGGTCGGTCCGCAATCCGCTGGTGCAATTCCCGGTCCCGCCTGCTACGGCCGCGGCGATCGCGCTACCGTCACTGACGCCAACCTCGTTCTCGGCCACCTTCACCCAGATCACTTCCTCGGCGGCGCCATGAGTCTCGACGAAGCGCGCGCCCGCCGCGCGCTCTCAGCCGTCTCCACCACATCCTTTGCCACCCTCGAACATCTCGCCGAAGGGATCCTGCGCGTCGCCAACGCCCGCATAGAGTCCGCCCTTCGCCGCGTTTCAGTAGAACGCGGCCACGACCCTCGTAACTTCACGTTGCTAGCTTTCGGCGGCGCCGGCCCGCTTCACGCCTGCGCATTGGCGCAGTCCCTTGGCATCCGCCGTGTTCTTATTCCCAACGCTCCCGGTGCGCTGTCCGCCCTCGGCATCCTCGACGCCGACCTGCGCCGCGAGTTTTCCCGCACCGTGATGCTCGCGCCCGGCTCTCCACAAATTGCATCGCACTTCCGCTCTCTCGAATACGAAGCGCGCGACGCATTCGCTGCCGAAAAAGCAAAGCCCGTCTTGGCCCGTTCCGCCGACCTCCGTTATCACGGCCAGGGATTCGAACTCCGCGTCGACTGGTCCGCCAACGCCGCTGCTCGCTTTCACAAACTTCACGCCCAGTCTTACGGCTACGCCGACCCCGTGCGCCCTGTCGAAATCGTCACACTTCGCGTGCAGGCCATCGCGCGTTCCCGCAAACCGCGCGTCGCGCGTGCAACTCTCACCGGGCCCGATGCCCGACATGCGCAAATCTCCACCTGCCGCATCTTCGAAGATGGCCGCTGGCACAACGCCGAACTGTACGATCGCGTACTTCTCCATCCCGGCAATCGCATCACTGGCGCCGCCGTCATCACCGAACTCAGCGCGACGACGTATTTGCCCACTGGCTGGACCGCCAAAGTCGACGCGCTTTCAAATCTAATACTCATACAGACGTCAGGAGCACACCGATGACTGCGCGCCGCCCTCTCGATCCCGCCGAAATCGCCGTCATCGGCCACGCGCTCCACTCCGTCGCCGTCGAGATGGGCGCAGCTCTCCGTCGCACCGCCTTCTCGCCCAACATCAAAGAGCGTCGCGACTACTCCTCGGCCGTTTTCTCCGCTGAGGGGGACCTCATCGCAATGGGCGACGACATGCCCGTCCACCTCGGCTCCATGCCTATGTCTGTCGCTGCGGTCCTTGCCAATCTCCGCCTCAATCCCGGCGACGTCGCGCTGCTCAACGACCCCTATCGCGGCGGCACCCACCTGCCCGACATCACGATGGTCGCGCCCGTCTTCCTTCCCGGCCGCAACCGCGCCGCATTCTACGTCGCCAATCGCGCCCACCACGCCGACGTCGGCGGCATGTATCCCGGCTCCATGGGCCCTTGCCGCGAGATCGCGCAGGAAGGCATCCGCATCCCGCCCGTCAAACTCATGCGCGCCGGAAGAATGGATGCGCAGCTTCTCTCCACCATCCTTGCCAACGTGCGCACTCCCAAAGAACGTGAAGGCGACCTCACCGCGCAACTCGGCGCGTGCCGTATTGGCGCTACGCGCATGCTCGAACTCGTCGAGCGCTTTAGCTACAAGCGACTCTCGCAAGGCGTTGCCGCCATGCTTGCAGGCTCTGAGCGACTCATGCGCAATATGCTCGCCTCGCTTCCCGCAGGCAAATGGCAAGCAGAAGATTTTCTCGACGACGACGGTGTCATCCCCGGGCCCATCGCCATCCGCGTCTGTGTTACCAATGATCCCAAACGACGCCGTGCCACGGTCGATTTTGCCGGCACCAACCAGCAGGTTCCCGGCAGCATCAATGCAGTGTACGCCATCACCTGGTCCGCGGTTTTCTACGTCTTCCGTTGTCTGCTGCCGAGCAGCGCCATCGCAACTGCCGGTCTCATGCGGCCCGTCAAGGTCCTCGCTCCCGCAGGCTCCATCGTCAACGCGCGTCCGCCCGCAGCGGTTGCCGGCGGCAATGTTGAAACCTCGCAGCGCATCGTCGATACACTCATGCGTGCCCTCGCTCCCGCGTTGCCCGATCGCATCCCCGCCGCGAGCTCCGGTACGATGAACAATTTAACCATCGGTGGGGTCGATCCCCGCTCAGGCGAGTCCTACACCTATTACGAAACCATCGCCGGCGGTCACGGCGCCTCTCCGCAATCTCACGGCGCCAGCGGCCACCACGCCCACATGACCAACTCCCTCAACACGCCCGTCGAAGCCCTCGAATACGCCTACCCCTTCCGCATGCTTCGATACGCTCTACGGCAGAACTCCGGCGGGGCAGGGAAGCACCACGGCGGCGACGGCATCATCCGCGAACTTGAATTACTCGGCAACGCGCAGGTGACACTCCTCGCCGACCGGCGCCAAACACAACCATGGGGCCTCTTCGGCGGAGAACCCGGCGCCCTCGGCCAAACCACCATCCTCCGCAACAACGCCGAAGAAAACCTCCCCGGCAAATGCACCCGCGAACTCCGTGCAGGTTCGCGCATCCTTATAAAGTCCCCCGGCGGCGCCGCCTGGGGCAAATCATGAAATGTGTAATGACTCAGGTGTCATCCTGACAATCCCGCCGCAAACAAAAAAGGCCCGGGCACTGCCCAGGCCTGTCTCGCACGTATTCACTCCTTCGCTCATTCAACTCTTCACTCCTTCGCTCTGTCCTCACGGTTTCCGGTGCAGCACATGCGTTGCGATATCCGGCCAGAACTCGCGAAACGTATTCGTCAGCGCATCACGCATGAGCGCATAGCCGTACTTCTCCGCGATCTCCCTTGCGGAAGTATCCGAACTGGGATAGTACGTCGTTGAAATTCCCTGCGCAATTCCACGCCCAAGCAACTCCGATCCGTTGATGGTGTTGTGGCCGTGATAATCCGGCGTGATCAATACACGCGTAGTGGAATACAACGCGCGCTTAAGGATCGGGCCTTCTCCCTTTGCAAAGTAGCGTTCGTCCTCGTGGAACACCGTGGGCAATGCGAAAATTACCCAGTAGTTGCCGTCTACTTTGTCCACAAATCCACGCCACGAATATGCCCAGAAACCCGGCACACCCTTGCCCAGCGAAGGATGAGCATCTTCGCCCTCGGCAATCATCGACGTCAACCCTACAAACGCAAATGACGAATAATCGAAGCTGTTTTCAGTGGCGATCTTGAAAGCCTGCTTCGGAGTTGCCGGCGGCGGAATCGCGCCTGCACTCACTGCCCGATAGTTCGGCATGATACCCAGAATTCGCTTCGGCTGCTGCTTCGATGCGGACGTTCCCTCATTTGCCGGTGCCTGTTTCGAATTCGGATCCTTCTGCTGCGTCTGCTGTGGCTCCGGCGCATCCGGCAGCAATGAAGCTGATTCCGTTGACTCGAACTGCGGGATGTGCAACTCGGAAAGATTGGGTGCTGGGTTCTGGGCTAGCACAGCCACTGAAGTCGAAAAAACTGCTGCGCCTAAGATCAATCGGGGAATGAATCGCATGCAACTCCAGTTTAATTCACCTCGTGCTGAATCTTTATATGGCGCCGCGATCAATCAGTTCGGACTCTTCGCGCTCGGTGTCAGCCTGCGCAGAAGAAACTCCTGCACCACGCTGCTCACCTCGCGCTCGCCCGTGCTCAGCAGCAGGTTTCCAAACACCAGGCCGGCTCCCCGGTTCGACGGCGGATAGTAGATATTCGATATCGAGCTCGAAATCAGATCTCCCTCCGATGCTCGAGTAATTCGGTTGCAGCTTGCCGTTGTCGCCGCGGCAGATAAACGGATTCGCTAGCGCGTGACGAAAGCGCGACTTCACCGAGCCCGTCCCTTGATAAAAATACCGCGGATCCTGGTGCAGAAGTGATGGGAGAATCGCGCCACCGAACATGATGTCCGTGACTCCATCGGCATAGGCCGCGCCAAAGCGCTCGCCGTATCCTTCGGGCGCCCAGCGGATAGTTCAGATCGTCTCCACCTTGGTTCATTCCAGCCAAAGCTGCGGCGCCCACAAAACTGACGGGATCGATCGCTACACGGTATGCCATCTGAACCTTCAGCTTCGTCGTCAGGGGCACCGCATTCTTCGAGTCATACACCACGTAGAAATTTGGAATGAATCCGAGAATCCGCTGCTGCTCTTCAAGCTCAACCTGTTGCGTCGCAATCTGCTCTGTCGACGAGTACACCGTCACCGATGAAACGTCGCCCGCCAGTTTCAATTTGACATCGGACACACCGTAAAACTGCCCAGCCGCAAGCGTAATCGGCGGCGAAACCCAGTTCTCAAATCCCTTAGCGCTGATTGTCAGGCGATACGGAACGCCCGCCTTCAGTCCTGGAAAATTGAAGAACCCGTTGTCATTCGCTACCTGGCTCTGGTGGTCCGCCGGAGTCGCACCCTCAAGAACAACCGTCGCACCCGGAACAAGATCGCCATTCACATCGGTCACGGTTCCATTCAAATCCGTGGTCGACGAAGCATCGGTCGCTGCCTGCGCGCCTTCCCTCGCTGATGATTGACCAGCCGCAACAGGAGCATCGGGGATTGTTGTTGCAGATGACGCGTTTGCATCAGCAGGGCGCGCGCCTGAGTCCGTTTGCTGGCATCGAGCCACGCCGGCAGAGCCTGCAAAACACACAAGTATCGTAAGAAGACCGGTAGCAAACAAAAGTCTATGGCGCATCCATTCACCCTCGGGGGAATTCGGGTGCATCGGCTGCAGCATCACTCTCGCGAGCGAAGCCGACGCACCCTGGGGGTGCATCCGCCACTGATCAGGCGGCGGATGCGTCACATAAAAGGTCACCTGCGCATTTAGACGTAGTTTGCCATTCTTCGATGCAAAAATGTCATCGAGCCGGCTCAGCCAATGATCACAATAGGTCACATTGACTGAACCGACTGCCGGCTCTTGATTTCCTTCAGCATCAGCTCCACCCGGTCCTCGCTCTCCAACGTCCTGAACTTGTCTTCAAGCGATTCAGGCGTAAGCACTTCGGTGGCCGCGGCGTTCTCGGCCGTTGACACATGCACCTTGCTCTTCATGCGGTTGATCGCGCTCTCCTGGTCGTTGCCGACCACGTGCTGCGCCTTCGCCGCACGCCCTACGACCTTCGCCCTGCGATGTTCCGCGATCAGCATCTCGCAATGTGCGCGCGTCTCCGTCAGCTTCTGCTCCAGCTTGTGCAGAGCCTGCCGCAGACTATCCGCCTCGTGCTTCTGGTCCTCAGCCTGCGTGGTGAATCCGATTGCAAGCTGATCCTGGCTCAGCGCACGCTCCAGCGCGGCACGAGCCAGATCGTCCTGCCCCTTCTGCACCGCAAGCTCCGCCTTGCGCCGCCACTCCGCAGACTGCAGCTCGTGCTCTGCCTTCTTCTTCTCCAGCAAATGCTGATCCGCAATCGCAATCGCCACCTGGGTCTTCACCTGCATAAGCTGATTCTCCATATCGAGAACAACCTGCTTCAACATCCGCTCCGGATCCTCGGCCTTCTCCACCAGGTCATTCAAATTCGCCCTCAACAGCGTGCTTACTCTATCCAGTAACGACATACAATCCCTCCTCTTCATCCCAAATCCACGGTTCAAAATCCGCCTGCACCACCACGCCCGGCAACTACTTCGGCTTTGGCTTCGTTGTTCCTTGCTTCGCTGCCGGCTTTGTTTCACCAGGTTTAGTCGATGGCGCAATTGCCGCCATCTCCTTCATCATTTCTTGCGTCAACGCCCGGCTTCTTTCTGAAACCTTCCCCATCACCAGCGGCATATATTCCTGGGAAATCACCGGCTGCGCATCCAGCAGATGTTGCCCCGGCGCGGAATTGTAGAACGCAATCAGTCCCTCGACATCCTCTCTGCTAAGATGCCTCTGGTAGATGGTGGTCATGTCCGTCAGCATCTCGTCCGTGGGATACAGATCCATCGATTTGCCCACATACTTGGTCATCAGCTGTTGCATGCGCTCGCGCTGTTCTGCGGTGGGCTTTGACCCAGCCGGAAGCTTCTCCATCGTCTCCTTCATCGACGTCTGAATCTGCTGCGCCACCATCGAAGGCACCATCTGCTTCACCGCCTGCATCTGCTGCTTGATTCGCATTACCTCAAACAGCTTGCTCAGCTGCTCCGTCGTTGCCTGGTTCTCCGGTGCAATCGCCGGAGCCTGCTTCTCCTGTTGCATCTGCCCATCCGCGCCCACCGCGTAAGCCTGCGCGCGTGCCTGCGACCGGTCCCGCCGACAACAGCACCAGGGCCACCATTCCGATCATTGCTTGTGCTTTCATTCGGTCCTCTCAAATATTTCGTCGCGTTTGCCGATCTCGCTCTGCACTGGCCCAGCCCGAACCGGCTCCCCGGTTCCGCACTATCGCAGAACCGGGGATTGCCGTCACTGCTTCGCCGCATCACCGTTTGCGGCTTTTCGTCTTCCGGCTCGGTCTTGATCGCCTGCACGTTGGCCATCAACTGCTTGATGTCCATGCCGCTCAGCGCCTCAAACAATGCCGGCACCTGCGCCGCAATCTTGGTCATGTCGCCGGTAATCTTGTGCGCCCCGGCGGCGTCGTCGTTCGCCGGTGGACACGATGGTGATCTTGTCCACCTTGCTCAGCGGCTCGGCCATGGCGCGCACCACATCGGCCATGTTGGTCAGCAGCTTGTCCACCACCGCGGCCTGGTTCCACTCCTGGTAGGCCTCGGCCTTCACGTTCATGGCCTTGGCTTCCGCCTCGCCCTTCTGGAAGATGATGCTGGCTTCGGCTTCGCCCTGCGTGCGAATCGCAGCGGCGCGGCCTTCCGCTTCCGTCGTCAAGCGAGTACTTCTCGGCGGCGGCAAGATTCTCAATCCGCTGACGCTCGATCTCGGCGCCCTTCAGGACGGTCGCGATCAGCTCCTTCTCGTGGCGCGCGATCTCGGCTTCCTGCACCTTGATCTGGCCTTCCTTCTCCACCTGCTGCACCTTCACCTGCTCCAGCCGTCACCTGCTGCAGCATGATGTTGGTCTGCAATCTCGTAAGCCTTGTCGGCCTGCGCCTGCTGCCGGCGGCTCTGCTCGGCATACTCGGCCTTCTTGATCTCAAGATCGCGCTGCGCCTCGGCCTGCCGCGTCTGCGAAGCGGTCTCCGCAATCACGCGCTCCTGGTCGGCCTGCGCCTTGGCAACTGCGGACTCGCGCAGCGCCGTGGCGCGCTTGATCGCCGTATCGCGCTCCGCATCGGCCGTCGCCATCTCCGCGTCGCGCTTGATGCGCGCAATGTCCGGCCGGCCCATGTTCGAGATGTATTCGTTCTTGTCGCGCACTTCCTTGATGGTGAACGAAATCACTTCGAGCCCCATCTTGCTCATGTCTTCCGCGCAGGTGGCGCGCATGCGCTCGCCCACCATCTCCGGCTCCTTCACAATCTGCTCCACCGTCAACTGGCCGATGATGCCGCGCAGATGGCCTTCCATCACCAGCCGGATCAGCCCTCGCGCTGCGGCGGAGTCTTGGTCAAAAACTGCTCGGCCGCGGTCAGGATCGAGGCCTGGTCGCTGCGCACCTTGATCTGCGCCACCGCTTCCACCGTCACGGCCACGCCCTGCTTGGTGTAGAGATCCTGCTGCGGAGCCACATCGAAGCTCATCAGCTCCAGGCTCAGTTCGCGGCAGTTCTCCACCATGGGAAAGATCACCGTGCCGTGTCCCTTGATCACGCGCGGCCCGCGGAATCCGTAGACGATCAGTGCCTCGTTGGGCCCTGCCTTGCGATACATCCTGGCCAGAATGCCCATCAGGAAGATCAGCGCCAACACTCCCAGTCCGACAAAGAGAATCATTTCATTCGTCATTTCGTTCCCGGTCCTTTCAACAGGGGTTGAATTGTTGATGGTTGTACTTCAGTTCACAGTTGTTCAGCGAACAGTGCTCAGCGTTGCAAATGTCCGCTGTTCACGTCTTTCAGCTCGCTGATCCCTGTTCCCTGATCCCTGCTTTCTCGGAAACAACTTCGCCAGCAATCCCAGCAGAAAAATCCCCACCAGGATGCCCATATCCGCAATCAGCACGGTTGAATTCGTCATTGCAATCCCGGTCCTTCAGCCGGGCACAACAGGTTCAGTTGTTTCTCGATCCGTCACTCATCGTCGCATCCAGCTGTAGTCCCTGTGTCCCTGGTCCCTCGTCCCTGAATCACTGCCTCCGGCAAATCCTCCCACCGCTTGCACATACGCGATCCCTTTCTCGTAGCGGACCACGAAGACCTCTTCCTCCTTCGGAATCGCCGCGCCATCCTCCGAGCGCGCAATCGCCGACCGCGTCGCGCCCATCTGCTCGTACACAATCTCGCCGGTTCCGTCCGGCACGAATCGGCGACGACACCCGTCCCACCGCGCCCACCACATCCGTCTCATCCGCGGTCAGCTCGCGATCGTGCGGCATCAGCACCCTGGTCAGAAACATGAAGATGATCGCTCCGCCCGCAATCGCCGCAAATCGCAGCCAGCACCAGAACCACGCCCGGCCACAAAGCTTCCATACTGCGTCAGCAGATATCCCGCCGCGCCAAACCAGCAGAGAAAGATCATGATCGAGAACGCGTTCCACCACGGCACCTCCGGCCCCGCCGCGCCAGCGCCCGCGCCGCACCGGCAGAATGAGAAATCCGCCATGCGGCAATGTGCCACATGTCCCGCATGCGGAAGATGGCAGTGCGGCGCGTGCACATGCCCGCCAAAATGTCCCATCCCGCCCAGCAGCGAAACGAAACTCAACATCAGCCCCGCCAGAAAACAAACCAGATAAAACGTATCATTTCCGCAGTCCTCATTTTCGTGCCGCCTCAATTGTGTCCCTCTGTCCTGCTTATGTCCCGATGTCCCTTGCTCCCTGTTCCCTGTTCTCCGTCTTCTCAACACTTCCGTCAGCCGCGGCATCAACCCCGGCGTCTCCAGAATCGACTCCAGCAGCAGCAAGCATTCCCGCGACTTCTCATGCTGCGCCAGCGTCAGCAGCGCCTCTTCAACTCGGGATCGCGCCGGAACCGCTCCGCGCCCGACAACCAGCCACAGGTCCAGCTTGTCTTCCAGGCCCCGCACCTCGCTCTGCAGCTCCGGGGATAGCCCTCCGGGATCATCCACCAGGTAGCCGGGATGCACCTTGAAAAACTTGCGCCAGGATCTGCCGCGTCGTGTTGGTCAGGTGCGGACGCGCCCCGCTCTCGATCTGCGAGAGGTAGCTCTGGCTCAGCTTCGAGCCGGTCTCCGCCTCGATCGCCCGCACCAGCTCCTGCTGGCTCATGGCGCGGCTCATGCCGCGCAGGCTGCCTTCCACCTCGCGCAAGTACCGGATTTTTTCGCCCAGTTTCATCCGGTCCGTCCGCGATCAGCGCTCAAGATCACTTCCAAGCTAATCGCAAATTGCAATAACAATATCGCAATCCGTAATAAACGTCAACAGAAATCGAATGTCAAGCTCTTCGCATGTCTCCAGTGCCGCCAACCTGAACAATCCAAAAGGAAAATTGTTCTTGCCGATTTGCAGATAAATTGCACGGTTCCGCGCATACTTCAGAAAGAGAGGACATTCAAGAGGGCATGCTGAACGCGCGAAAGCGGTTAGCTGAAGTGCCTGAAGAGACCGATAAGTCCAATCATGCAGAGGACTCTGCAGCTAACCTTAATTGCAAGAAGACTTTAGCGGATATCTGCCGTCAGGTCATTGAAAACGAGGGGCTTTATTTGCAGAGTACCCGGGTGACCCCTGGTGCGGACCGGGAACACCGCTGACCCGTTCGGTTCGGAAATTCGCTCCAGACATGCGAAGGCCCTCCGGGCAACCGGAGGGCCTTCAGGTTTACTGCCCCAACCCGCCTACGCCGTCACTGTCCGCGTAGGCTTTGATCCCCACAGCCCGTAGTAGGCAATGAAGAGATAGCAGAACATCGGGATCACGAACGCATGCTGAATGCCGAACTTGTCGGCTGCTGCGCCCAGCGCCAGCGGCACGATCGCTCCGCCCACCACCGCCGTCATAATCAGCCCCGATCCCTTGCTCGTCATCGGTCCCAGACCCTCGATGCCCAGCGCAAAGATGTTCGGGAACATGATGGAGTTGAAGAAGCCGCACAGCACCATCGTCCAGATCGCGACGTTTCCACTCGACATCATCGAAACGAAAAGCAAAGCCGCGGCCGTGAATCCAAAGCCGCCCAGCAGCCTGCCGGACTTGATCTTGGTCAGAACCCATGACCCGAGCAAGCGGCCAACCAGCGCGCCACCCCAATACAGCGAAACCAGGAACGATGCCGTCTTCGCGCTGTCCATACCCTGCGTCTTGAAGTAGTTCACCGCGATCGAAGCCAGTCCCACTTCAACGCCGACGTACAGAAAGATTCCAACCGCGCCCAGCACCGTGTGCCGGTAGCCCCAGATGCTGCGGCCCAGAATCGGATCGCCTTCCTTCGCCGGCCTGAACTCCTGCGTCTGCGAAATATGCGGCAGATGCATGAACGCAACCGCCACACCAAGAATCAGCAATCCGGCCGCAATCGCGATATAAGGTCCGCGCACCGTGTTGGCAACGGCAGCCTTGGTCGCCGTGCTTGCCGGATCGGTCAGAATGTATGCGCCCGCAACCAGCGGCGCAATCGTGCCGCCCAGCGAGTTCAAAGCCTGCGCCAGCGTCAACCGCACCGGCGCGCTGTGCTCGGGGCCAAGAATCGCGACATAAGGATTCGCCGCCGTCTGCAGCGCCGTCACGCCCGCGCCAACAATAAATACGGCCGTCAGAAACAGCGGGAAGCTCACCAGCTTGGCCGCGGGCACAAACAGCAGGCACCCCACCACCTGGATGAACAGCGAAACCACCATCGTCTGCTTGTAGCCGATCGTCTCAATCAGCTTCGACGTCGGCGACGAGAACACAAAGTACGCCAGAAAAAAGGCCGACTCGGCCAGCATGGCCCACGCATACGGCAGCGTGAAGATGTTCCGCAGATGCGGCACCAGCGCCATGTTCAGGTTGGTGATAAACCCGAAGATAAAAAACAGCACTGCCACCGTGATGAACGGTCCGGTTAGTTCGGCGTCGTTGCAGCCGCGGCCGGTGTGGATCGTGTTGCCATAAGTTGTTTGCTCCCTGCTTCCTCAAAAATTCTGCCCGGTAAGGGCACACTCAAGCGCATTTGCGTTTGCCGCGCTCTTGTTTAGACCAGCTGGTTTTGCGCTGGGTTTCGCACCATGCCGCCGAATTCCCGGCCAATTTGCTGCACACAACACTATACGGAAAACCCCGGCTTGGGGAAGTGATGCGCCCAACTGCCCGGAAATCTTTGGCGACTGCCGGCATCCATCTCGGTTCCACTGTCCCGGCAGCATCCGTTTTCAGCGAGCGCCGTCACTGCGATTTCCGCTGAAAATGCCTTATCCTCAAAAGAACCCAAGGAGAAGCACCGTGGCCATCACCACCCTCAGCAGCGCCAAGTTAAAAAAGGTTCTGGCCGCTCTCGAAGCCAACTGGCAGGCCGAGATGGAGGGCTACCACACCTACCAGGCCCTCGCCGACCGCGACACCGACCCCGTGCGCGCCCAGGTCCTGCGCCACCTCGCCGGCGCCGAGTGGGAGCACGCCGCGCTCTGGCACGGCCGCATCATGGAGCTCGGCGGCGCCGAGCCCGTCTACAACGGCAACCCCGGCGGCGAAGCCAACTCCCTGGCCAACCGCGCCGGCGGCATCCGCATGGCCCTCCGCCGTCTCGAAATCGAAGAGAGCCGCCACATCGCCAACTACGGCGAGCAGCTCAAGGCGCTCGGCGACGAAGGCTCCATCGCCATCCTCGACCACGTCATCGAAGACGAGAAAGACCACTACCGCGAGCTCGGCTCGCTGCTGCGCGGCCACTACCACGCTCCCGCCGGCGCGCCCAAAATCGATGCCAAAGCCGTCCTCGACGAGCTGCTGGCCAAGCGCAACCAGGGCCGCAAGCAGCCCGGCGCATGGATCGGCGACGCCATCTACGGCGTCAACGACGGCCTCGGCGCCATCTTCGGCATCGTCTCCGGCGTCTCCGGCGCCACCGCCGGCGACAGCAAATACGTTCTGCTCGCCGGACTCTCCGGCATGATCGCCTCCGCGCTCTCCATGGGCTCCGGCGCCTATCTCGCCGCCAAAAGCGAACGCGAAATCTACCACGCTGAAATCGCCCGCGAACGCGAAGCCATCCAGATGAACGGCCCCGAAGCCCGCGAACTGCTCTCGCTCTACTACCAGGTCAAGGGCCTGCCCGAAGCCGACGCCGACCACATGGTCAACCACATCGCCAACGACCCCGAGCAGATGCTCCGCGCCCTGGCCAGCGAGCGCCTCGGCACTTCGGAAGAGGCGCTCTCGAATCCCATGGTCTCCGCCAGCTCCGGCGCGCTTTCCACCGCCGTCGGCGCCATGATCCCCATCATCCCGTTCTTCTTCATGCAGGGCATTCCAGCGGTCATCGCCGCCGCCGTCGTCTCGCTCATCGCGCACTTCGCCGTCGGCGCAGCCAAAAGCCTCATCACCGTCCGCTCCTGGTGGTCCTCCGGCCTCGAGATGACCGTGGTCGGCGCTGTCGAAGGCGCCGTCACCTACGGCATCGGCATCCTGCTGGGCAAAGGCGGAATGTAAGTGGGTGGCCTCGTTCCGCTTGGCGACGCCTCGCGTCCGCTAACCCGCTTCTCCGTCGTCACGGTCCTCATCATCGTCCTGAACGTCTGGGTTTTCTTCCAGGAACTGACGTACGGCGACCGCTTCATCTGGATGTGGTCCGCCGTTCCCATCCGCATCATTCACGGCCACGCGCTCGCCACCCTCGTCACCTCGATGTTCATGCACGCCAGCTGGATGCACATCATCGGCAACATGGTCTTCCTCTGGGCCTTCGGCCGCGAAATCGAAGACGCCATGGGCTCCTTTCGCTTTGCCGTCTTCTATCTGCTCGGCGGCATCGTCGCCATGTCCGCGCAAATCCTCGGCGACCCGTTTTCTCGCATCCCCGCCTCGGCGCCAGCGGAGCCATCGCCGCGGTGATGGGCGCTTTCATCATCACCTTCCCCCGCGACCGCATTCGCACCTTCGTCTTCTTCTTCATCTTTTTCCGGATCACGATGATTCCCGCCGCGCTCCTGATCGGCTTCTGGTTCCTGATCCAGGTCCTCAACTTCGGCGTAGTCGCCCAGGCAAAAACCGGCGGCGTCGCCTATCTTGCCCACATCGGCGGATTCCTCTTCGGCGTCATCACCGCCCGCCTCTTCGTCAATCCCCAGCGCATGACCTACCGCCGCCTCAGCTGACATGAGCGCCTGACTCAAGGGGGTCTCCTGAGCGAAGTCGAAGGACCTGCTTTTGTTTTGGATAGCGCAACCATGAAGCTGCATATCTCTATGTGACATTTCTAGCGCGCCGACTCGCCCACCTCCACACTTCAGAATTCCTTCGCCGCCTGCCGCCCCGTGCGAATGCAATCCGGAATTCCGATCCCGTCATACGCATTCCCGGCCAGCCGCAACCCCGGCAGCCCGGCCACCAGTTCCTTCACCCGCTTCATCCGCTCCTGGTGGCCAACCGAATACTGCGCCATCGCCCGCCGCCACCGCGAAACCTGCGTCGCTTCCGCTGGAATATGCGGCCCCACCACGCGCAACCCGAGAATCTCGCTCAGCTCGCGCCGCACCGTCGCCACGAGCACCTCGTCGCTTTCGTCTAGCAGTGCCTCGTTTTTTGCTCCGCCCAGAAACGCCCGCAACACTGCTTTGCCCGTCGGCGTCCTCCCCACAAACTTGCGGTGAACAAACGTGCACGCCAGCATCGCGCGCCCTTCCACCGTTGGCACCAGAAATCCGAAACCGTCCGGCAACTGGCCCAGCTGCGCCTCGTCAAAAACCAGGTTCACCGTGATCGAAGAAGAGTAGGGAATTGCGCTCAGCTCATCCCCCAGCGCAGCATCGGTGGCTGCAAGTAGCCCGCCAGCCGCCCAAGCCGGCGAAGCCACGATCACTGCGTCGTAAAGCGCGGCATCATTGGCCGAACGAACCCGCCAGCCGTTCCCCACTCGCTCCAGCGCAGTTACCGCCGTCGACTTCCGCACCCACTTCGGATTGAGCTTTGCCTCCAGCGCATCCACCAGCTGCTGCAAGCCGCCCTTCAACGTCGTAAAAATCGAGCGCGGCACCACACGCATTTCACCGCTGTGTGCTGGAGCGGCGCCGTTCGTACCCACACTCCGCGCCGCCATCCTGGCTCGCATCTGCTTATGTGCCGCCAGCATTCCGCGCGTCAGCGATCCATACTCCGTTTCCATCTCCACCAGCTTCGGCAGCACCGTGCGCGCACTCAGCTGCGTTGCGTCGCCGCCGTAAATCCCCGACAGCAGCGGATCGGCCAGCCTGTCCACCGCCTCCTGCCCAAAATGCCGCTTCACCAGCGCCGCCACTGACTCATCCTGCCCGCTTGGCCGCGGCGGATGCAGCAACTCAAGCGCCATCCGGATCTTCGTCGCCGGGCTGAACAGTCCCGACAGCGCCGTCGGCACCAGCTTCGTCGGAATCAGAAACATCAGCCCATCCGGCAACGAAACCAGCCGGTTCTTCACCACGATGTAGGTCTTGCGATTTGCATCGTTCGATGGCGTCAGTTGATCGGCCAGCCCCAGCTCGCGGCAAAGCTCTGCCCCTGCCGGCTTCTCGGTCAGAAACGAATCAGGCCCGCGCTCCAGCACCACCCCATTCACGGTCTCCGATCGCGAGCGATCCTCCCAGGCTCTTCCCGCGTCTCAAAAAGCGTGTACTCAACGTCTGCACCCGCGCTGCGCGCCTTCTCCAGTTCATAGGCGGCTGCCAGCCCCGCGATTCCGCCTCCAATAATGGCTACCCGCATCCGATTCCTCAGTCTCTTGATACCACACCGGGCATCAGGGCCGACCCGACTAGCGAAATTCCGGCCTTGACCAAATGCACCTGACACCAGAATTAACCTCCAGACTCGATCCGGGTGTGATTTAAATCACTTCATCACCGTGGCTGGCAGTCGATAATTGTAGTCGTTCGAAGTCCTCCTCCGACCGCGGCGATCAAGCTGCCGCTCTAATTCCCCGTTTTAGCCTCTAGCCAGGAGTCGTTCATGACTGCCGAGTTGATCCACAGGCTGCACTTCGCCTTTACCATCACATTCCATTACCTTTTCCCCCAACTCACCATGGGGCTCGCTCTGCTGATCGTCGTTCTCAAGACGATCGCGCTCCGCACCGGAAGCGAAGAGTGGGACAAGGCCTCCCGCTTCTGGGCGCGCATCTTCGCCATCAACTTCGTCTTTGGCGTGGTCACCGGCATCCCCATGGAGTTCGAATTCGGCACCAACTGGGCCCGCTTTTCGCGCCTTTCCGGCGGAGTCATCGGCCAGCCGCTCGCCATGGAGGGCGTCTTCAGCTTCTTCCTCGAATCGGCCTTCCTCGGCCTCTTCCTCTATGGCGAAAAACGCATTTCAAAAACGATGCACTGGTTTTCAGCCGTGATGGTCTTCGCCGGTTCCTGGATCTCCGGCTTCTTCATCATCGTTACCGACGCATGGATGCAGCATCCCGTGGCCTATAACCACCTGCCCAACGGCCAGTACGAAGTCGTCAGCTTCTGGCAGTTGCTTCTCAATCCCTGGGGCCTGCTCCAGTACATGCACAACATGACCGGCGCAGTCGTCACCGCCTCATTTGTGATGGCTGCTGTCGGCGCCTTCTATCTTCTCGATGGAAAGAATGAAAACTACGGCCGCATCTTCATCCGCGTCGGAGTCATCTCCGGCGTAATCTCGACCATCCTCATCATCTTTCCCACCGGCGACCTGCACGGCAAATACGTCGCGCGCCATCAAGCCGCCGCCATGGCCGCCATGGAAGGCCTTTTCCATTCCGAAACCGGCGCGGGCATCGTCCTCATGGGCCAGCCCAACGAAGAAACAGGCCTGATCGACAATCCGCTGGTCGTCAACAACGTGCTCAGCTTCCTTATTTACGGCACCACCAAGGCGGAAGTCACCGGCCTCGACCGTATTCCGCACGACCAATGGCCATCCGCTCTCCCGCTGCTCTTCTACGCCTACCACATCATGGCGGGCCTCGGAACCTACTTCGTCCTGCTCATGATCGCGGCTGCATTCCTGCTCTGGCGCAAAAAACTTTACACCGCGCGCTGGATCCTCTGGCTCCTGCTCATCAGCTTTCCTCTGCCCTACATTGCCAACACCGCAGGATGGATGACCGCCGAGATCGGCCGCCAACCCTGGCTCATCTACGGCCTCATGCGCACCAGCGAGGGCTACTCCAACACCGTTTCCGCCGGCAACGGCCTCTTTACGCTCATTGGATTCATGGGACTCTACGCCCTGCTCGGCCTGCTGTTCACCGTCCTCGTCTACCGCGAAATCAGCCTCGGCCCCACTCCGCAAACCAAGCTGCCGCCCGCCATAGCTGCAGCTGACTAGAAATTTCAATCTCCAGGAAGGAAGTTCAGGCCCGCTTCGCGAAAAAAAGTACGACTTCATTCGTGCCGCGAAAGGCAAGAAGTTGCAGACCAAAAATGTTCTAGGAAAGCAAGAAGCGTCCGGGCACGACTTCAGTCGTGCCGCACAGGGCCTCAAAGGATCGGGGCTTTAGCCCCTGAGGAAAAAGAAATGATGGGTTTCATCTGGTTCTGGCTGGTTGCCGTAATGATCGTCGGGTACGTCGTCCTCGACGGCTTCGATCTCGGCGTCGGCGTACTGCACCTTTTCCTTCCGCGCGATAACGCACAACGCAAAACCGCGCTTCATTCCATCGGTCCCGTCTGGGATGGCAACGAAGTATGGCTCCTCGCTGGCGGCGGAACGCTCTACTTCGCCTTCCCGCTTCTCTACGCCTCGGCCTTTTCCGGCTTCTACCTGCCCCTGATGATCGTGCTCTGGCTTCTCGTCCTGCGCGGCATCAGCATCGAGCTTCGCAATCACGTCGACATCGGCGTATGGATCGCGCTTCTGGACGGTGTCTTTGGCATCTCCAGCGCGTTGCTCGCCATCTTCTATGGAGCAGCCCTGGCCAACGTCCTGCGCGGAGTTCCGCTTCAAGCCGACGGCTACTTCTTTCTCCCGCTCTGGACCAATTGGCAACCTGGCCCGCATCCCGGCATCCTCGACTGGTACACCATCATCGGTGGTCTGGTCGCCCTCATCGCTCTCACGCTTCACGGAGCGCTCTGGATCACCATCAAAGTCTCCGGCGATCTCGCCCAGCGCGCCTGCCGCCTGATCAATCCGCTTTTGCTGGTCCTCGTCCTGCTCACCATCGTCAGCCTGGTCGCCACCATCGCCGTTCGCCCCGCCAGTCTCGACAACTACTACCACTACCCCGTCACTTTCGTCGTTCCCGCGGGAGTCCTCGCAGCATTGGCCGGCATCTGGTACTTCAATCGCAATCAGCAACCGGTAAAAGCATTTCTCTGCTCGGCGTTTTATCTCTTCTTTATGCTGGCCGGCGCATGCTGGGGCGTCTATCCCACGCTGCTGCCTGCCACCACCGGAGCTGATCGCGACATCACCCTTGCCCGGGCCATTTCCGGCCCCCACACGCTCGCAGTCGGCCTCGCCTGGTGGTCCTTCGGCATGACTCTCGCCGTAGCCTACGTCGTCTTCGTGTACAGCCGCTTCAAAGGCAAAGTAGACGCAGACGCGACACATTGAATCATGTTGGTGCCCCAGGTCGGTGATCGGCCAACTCCGCTTCCATGAAACGCGGCCGCCCCGCCAACTTCAATGCGGCTGCGAACTCTCATTCCACACCGAGCTTCCTGGAGCGCTATTCGGATTCCAGCCGTTCGTCTGGATCGCCTCCCTCCCATCCGGCGAGAAGAATGTTCGCGAGTATTTATTGCTCAACGTAACCATCTGGCCTGAGTTGGGATTGTAGTAATCGGCTTTGTCGCCTGCGAAGTTGATCCATCGGTGTGCTTCCCGGTCCATCGCGATATTGTGGTTCTGCTGAGCTACGAGGTTTCGCTGGCCCTCGGCAATCATGTTCTGGTTAAAGATCCTGCTGTTTTCGTTCAACTGGTCATAAAATCTCTGGTTCTCCGCCTGCTGCCGGTTGAAGGTTGCCCAACTTCCCGCAATCAGGGCGTTCGACGTCTGGACATCCTGGGCCATCTTCGCGCGAACACCGTTGCTATACCAATCCCACCATTGCGGATCGACCTGCACACTCTGGCGCAGCGCCTTCACTTCAGGAGCGGCAAGCATCGCATCCAGTTGTCCTTTCGGCGCGCGAATGATGTGCTCTGGCCGCGAACTGCAGAACAACTCCGTCACTGGTGGATAGCGCGGATGGTAATTGATCCGATTCATGCCTCCATGGCAATCGATCACTGAGGTCACCATCTCTTCCACCGGGTGGCCGTTGATCTCGTATTCGAGCCGCACGTCTACTGCATCGAGATAAACGTGCTCTGGCGGATCTCCGCCCCGTTGCCGCGCCCAACCCACATACATCTGCATCTCCGCTTCCGCCCCCTCGTCCAGCGATCTTTGCTGCTCCGCTGTGGGAACAATCACCGACACGATCTTGGCCTTGGGCCTTACCTCTGGCAGCAGCACATTGATCACAAAGTCGGCTGCTGAGGAAATCTCCACGGCCTCGCAACTCCGCATCCCGTGGTCGTCTTTCCATTGGTCGTTGTCCCAGTGCCATCGCACTCCTGCGAGTTGAATGATCGCGGTCAAATTGTCCGGAGTGTTCATCATGTAATTCAGGTTGACTCCCCATCCGTGGCATCCCTCGCCGCGCAAAACGTCCGCGCCGAAGTGCCATCCGTCTGGCACTTTAAGCGTGTAGGCAGTCATGCGCGAAACGGGATCGGGCACCCCTACCTGGTGCGTTCCAGTCCAATTGACGGGGCTGGCCGCTGCCTGGGTACCCGCCGTGACATCTCGCTGGGCCGCCAGAAACGAGCTAGCGGCCAGAACGACGAGGCCGGTGGTGAAGAAGCGCATCGGTTTCATGTGGACCTCCGAACCATGAAGAAACAGGTGAATCCCAAAGGATCAGCCAGGGAAGAATCAGCGTGAGGAGCGGGCGGTGTTCAAGATCATCTCGCGAACCAGCACGTATCGTCCAGCAAAAACCTGACTCGCAATCGTTCCGTTTTCTTCGGATCGGCGCGAACTCTTGAGAGTCGCAAAAACCATCAGGCCGGGACTTATCGTCCCGGCCTGATCCACCCCCCCCAAGAAATCTAATCTAGATATTTATAGCGATACCAGCGGCCCCACAAACTCCGGCTGGCACTTCGTCGGCGTATCCGTCGGAACCCAGCCCTTCGGCAGATAAATGCAGCACGGTTCCTGCGCCAGCGGATCGCCCGTCACCGCATACGCCCTCGCTCGCGACCCACCGCAAATCTCCTTGTACTCGCAGGCTCCGCATTTGCCCTCGAGTTGCTTCGTGTCGCGGAGCGCCTTGAAGATCGGCGCATTCTGGTAGATATCCGCCAGTGGCCGCTCGCGAATATTTCCCGCATGAATGGGCAAAAATCCGCTCGGATACACATTCCCCACGTGCGACACAAACAAAAAGCCTTTGCCGTCGTTCACACGTCGCGTCATCCAGTTTGATGTCCGCGTCTTCGCGTCAGCCTCAGGTGCACCCGGCTCATACTCCCGCGCCACTCCGGCAGGATGCCCCGCCCCATGCCCCATTTTCCGCTCCTGCAGGTTGTGCTGCAGCAGGTAGCGGCGATAGTGCATCGCCTCTGTCGTCTTGATCTGGAAACTCACTCGATTCGACAGCTCATAAATCTTTCCGAACACCTGCTCAAACTCTTCGCCGCTCAGCAAATCGCCCAAGTTGTCCGCGTCCCACCGGGACGAGAAAGAACACATTCCACATCACGATGTTGAGCTTTTCGAACAGCGCACACAGATTGTCCAGATCGTGCGCATTGTGCCGGCTGATTGTGGTGTGTACCTGGATTGGTAGACCGGCTTCGCCCGCCCACTCCACGGCCTGGATCGTCCGCGCCCACGCACCCGGCAATCCCCGGAAATTGTCGTGAATCTCCGGTGAAGACCCGTCCAGCGAAATTCCCAGCCGAACCACGCCGGCTTCCTTCATCTTGAAGATCGCGTCCCGCGTCAGCAGCGGAGTGGCGCTCGGTGTCACCGCCACCTTCACACCCTTCTCCGCCGAATACCGGATCAGTTCAAAAACATCCGCCCTCTTCAGCGGATCGCCGCCGGTAAACACAAAGATCGGAATGTGCATCTCCGCGATCTGATCGATCAGCGCCTTGCCTTCGGCCGTGCTCAACTGGTCGGGATGCGCAATCGATTGGGCTGCCGCCCGGCAATGTTTACAGGCCAGGTCGCAGGATTGCGTGACCTCCCATATCGCCAGGAATGGCGCCTCGTCATAATTCAAACCACCACGGGCCGGTATGTGATGCATCGGTTGTTGTTGCATGGGCCTTCCAACCTCCTCGGCGCGGAGAACGCCTTGCTTCACATACAGAAGAGCACCTTCGAGATAGGTCAATCTGTGATTCAGATCACCAAATAATCAAAGAATTCATCTCAGCAAGCGTTTTCCCCGCTGGACAAATTCCCGGTTCGAGTACAGAATCCAAGTCAACGAGGCGATCCTCCCGCGTTGTCCGCTCGTCTCGCTGGGTTGAGGATCAAGCAACGTGGCCGTAGCAGCTGTCAAACAGCCGGTGTTCTAAATCACTTACTCGTGTGGCCTATAGCACTGATCGCACTTTGCAAGCAGCCTACTATCTTTACGCACTCGAAGGAGGTTCCCCATGGCCAACAAGCCGGGTTGGAGCAAACCCTCCACCATCCTTTTTGCTTCTGAAATCCCAGCCAACGAGCGCGCCTTCAACTTCGCTCTCGCGCAGGCGATGGAATTCGCTGCCGACCTCGTCGTGTTTCACGCCTACGACACACTGGTCGTGGCTGCCTCTGAAACCTCGGGTATCCGCTATTACGACTACGCTGCGGCGGCGCGCTCTGAAGTCCAGCATCTCGAGCCGCTTGCCCAGCGTGCGCGCGAGTCCGGCGTCCAATGCGAAGTGGTGGTGCGTCCCGGCCTCGCCGCCGATCAGATTCTGGGCTATCTCCGCGAGCACCATATCGACCGCATTGTCATGGGCACTCACTCGCCCGGCCCCATCGGCAAGATTCTCGTCGGCTCCGTTGCCGAGGCCGTATTGCGCACTGCCAACGTTCCGGTTTTCATCGTCGGCCCCGAAGTCGTCGACGGCGCCTATCGCAACTTCGCCACCCGCACCATTCTCTCCGCTGTCAGCCTCATCGAGAGCAGCTACGTCGTAGCAACGTTCGCCGCCGAACTGGCACTCCAGCACAACGCGCGCCTGGTGCTGCAGCACGTGATTCGCCCCCAGGATCGCGCCGAAATCCTTGCTGGCCGCACCATCGAAGAGATCGAAACCGATCTCCTCTGCCTCATTCCCGGCGAATTGCGCGATCAGATCTCCGTCCAGACCATCGTCGTTCCCGGCGACCCGACTGAGGAGTTGCTCTACCAGAGTCGCGCCCAGCAGGCCGACCTTATCGTTCTCGGAGCACACGGGGCCACCGCCTTCGCCGCCATTACCCGTCACGGTGTCGTCTACAAAGTGCTGGCACACTCGCATTGCCCGGTCATCACACTATCTCCGGCGGTGCTAGCCGAGAGTGGAGTAACACACGCTCCCGAACACCACGCCGAAAGCTTCCTGGCAGGGGTGTTTTAGCGCGAAATCTCCGGCCACACCAACCGGACGCGCCTGCCGGGTGGATTCATTCCAGGGCGCAGCAGAATCCACCCGGCGATGTCGGCTAGTTCGCATTTCCTAACTACTTCTTCACGGTGTTTGCGGCAGCAGCATCTGGCGCCTTCGGATCAGCGCACAGCTCCCCCCCGCATAGCGCTCCCGTAATCCCTTTGCCCTCTTCGATCGTGTAGATCCGGTCCACCGCCGGAATTTTCACCGTCTCCTTTGCCCCCGAGGGCCAGTGAATCTCCGCCGTCCCCGCATCCGTCGCATCGCCTAGCCCGAAGTGCAGCCGCCGGTCGTTCGCCGAAATGTAGCTTCCGCTCGACAACACGTCCCGCCGCTGCCGCATTCCGTTTGCGGTCAGGTACACCGTCGCGCACGTCGCATCGCGCGGACTCGATTTTCCGTTTGCGGGGTTAGTCCCGCCAACCAACCCCATCTCCACCCAGTGATGATGGTCCGCATTCACATTCCTCAAAAGCACAGGCGGCCCATCCTCCGGGTTGATCACCACATCGATCTTGCCGTCGTTGAATAGATCGCCAAACGCCGCACCGCGCCCAGGGACCACCACGGCAAGTCCCGAACCCTTTACCGGCGGCACATACTCAAATTTCCGACCCTTGCCTGTCCCATCCGAAACGTTATGAAACAGCAGCGGCCGCTCCGCGAACGTGGTCCCCCAGTCGTGCTGGTCCACTTCGGGATACACGTGCCCATTCGTTTCGAACAGGTCGAGCCATCCGTCGTTGTCGAAATCAAGAAATCCGTCGCCCCAGCCCACAAACGGAATTGTTGTCTGCGCCACGCCTGCCTTGTAGCTCACATCCGTAAAGCTGGCATCGCCGTCGTTGTGGTACAGCACCTTGTAGTCGTCGCCAAAGTCCGTCACATAGAAATCGATCAGCCCGTTGTTTTCGTAGTCGCCTGCGGCAATCCCCATCGACGCGATCTCGCGCCCGTCCTTGTTCAGCGCAAACCCCGACACATAGCTTTCGTCGTCGAACGTCCCATCGCCTTTGTTGATGTAGAGAAAGTTAGGCTCCGAGTCATTTCCTGCTACAAGGTCGGGCTTGCCGTCGTTATTGATGTCCACAAAGATGGTGCTGAATCCGTAGTACTTGTCCTTGTCCTCAACGCCCGCCTTCACGGTTACATCCGTAAACTTCCCGTTGCCGTCATTGTGAAACAAATGATCAGGTTCGCCCGGCAGCCCGCGCGGGCCGCAATTCACGCTCGCGCCGCGATACAGGCACGACGCATAATTCACCGCCTTCGTTCCCGCGATCGGCAGGTTGTTGCGATCGAAATGCACATATCCGGTTACGTACAAATCGAGCTTGCCGTCGCCGTCGTAGTCGCCCCACGTCGAGCCTGGCGACCAGTTGCCCAGCGCGACACCCGCCGTTTCTGCCACATCGGTAAACGTGCCGTCGTGATTATTGTGGTAGAGCCGATTCTTCCCGTAGTTACCAACGTACAGATCCGGCCAGCCGTCGTTGTCATAGTCCGCAACCGAGCAGCCATAGCCCCACCGGTCATTCTGCACCCCGGCTTCTTTTGAAACGTCGGTGAACGTCCCGTCATGATTGTTGCGGAACAAGGCGGCATGCGGCGTCGGCTCTTTTCCGTCGAGAGCGTCGAATGTCGATCCGTTGACCAGGTAGATGTCGAGCCATCCATCATTGTTGTAGTCGATAAGGCAGAGCCCGGAGCCGTTCGTCTCTACAATGAACTGCTTCTGCGGCACGCCCATCTTGTGAACCCAGCCCGACAGTCCCGCTGCCTTTGTGTCATCCTCAAAAACCACCGTGCCCTTATCGACGAATCCACCGGCAGTAATCGGCCGCTTCTCGGAGTCATATTGTGGCGCCGACTGCACGCCAGACGCAATCCCGCTACTCATCGCAGGCTTCGGTGCCTGGGGAGAACTTGAAGGTGCCTGGGAACTCGCACTGCTGCTCGCAATCAGGACCACAAATGCACAACAGACCAGACCGCGAATCCGCAAAAGACATGACCCCCTGACGGTTGAAGTTTAACGCATCGAAGGCATGCCTATCGAATGGCTTAAAACCGGATAGAAGTTGCGCCGGTACTCCGAAACAGCACCGGCGCTACCATCCGTCACTTCAGATGACGCGCAGCAACAGCAGAATCAGGACGATCGTCAAGATAAGGCTCAGTCCGCCGCCTCCGTAATATCCCCAGCCCGGACCAGCGCGGTAACCGCCATATCCAAATCCAAATATCAGGATGATCAAAAGAATAATCAGCAGCATGGTCTCTCCTTCTTTCTTCAAGATCGTTCCGCGCAATTATCGATATTGACGCGCACAGGCCCTTCGGCTTCACGCGACCTCCATCCTGTGATGCATGGGGTGTCCGCGGCGCTGTACTTGCCTGCGCCGAACTTGCAGAATCAACAGCTGCAACCCGCCGATGCCATTCGTCTTTGCATAGTTGCACCCGATCTTTCCTGCGTGATTCTTTCCATCGGAAACAACCTGCATCGTTCAGCGCCGCGTCCAAGCTCCTGTTGTTGAGATACGACGCGATTTCGGGAGGTAAGTTATGCTCTGGACAATCTTCGTAGTTCTCCTCGTTCTGTGGCTGCTCGGCCTTGTCACCAGCTACACATTGGGAGGATTTATCCATATTCTGCTCGTGCTTGCTCTCGTCGTTCTGGTGATCCAGTTGATCTCCGGACGAAGAGCCGCACTCTAGCGCAACCCGCGCCCAGGTTTGTGAAAAGCGCGCACCTAGGTGCGCGCTTTTTTGAACTAAGTGTAGTGACCCCACGGAGGTGGATACATGAACAGCGACAACATTAAAGGCACCATCGATGACGCGGCAGGCCGTGCCAAGCGCCAGGTCGGCGAGTGGACAGGCGATACCGAGACTCAGGTAGACGGCGCAGCCCAGCAGGTAAAGGGCAAGGCCGAAAAGGCTGTGGGCAATATTCGCGATGCCGTTAACAACGCAACCAACCGCCCCGTCGATCGCGATAATGACATCGACGACAACCGCGATCATGAAACCGTTCGCGAGCGCGAATAGTTAGTTAAACTGAAAGGGCTCTTGGCTGCAAGCCTTGAAGATAAAGAACCCAGGGCGGCGGGCTGAAAACCGCCGCCTTAACCAAGAGCTGCAATCGCTCATCTCTTTGTTCCGGCAGCCTTTTCACCACCATCGACGCACAATAATACCCTGTGAAAACGCAAGCTTCGACGGTGTCAAATCTGGCACCCGGCTTGCTAAACATCTGCATAATCGCTATAGATATAGCTAACGCCGCTGCTGCGGTTCTTTATTAGAAACTGCACCGGCCTCAGTGAGGTGCGTCTTCCGCAGGAACTACGGTTCACTGACGATCGACGGTCCACTTTCGGAGACATCCCGTTGGCGCGCCGTTGCGCGCGTTCTTCGAAGTCCACTGGACGCAATCGGTTCTACCCTCCTTCCTGCCCCCTGTATCCTCTGCGGCTCCCCCTTGCCGCACTTCTCTTCCGTTCCAATTTGCAGCGCCTGCTGGACTGAAATTCCCGCGTACGCGACCACCGGTTGCTTCCGCTGCGGCGACAACCTTGATCAGCCTCCTATAGAAGGTGTCGCATCTTCCCACACTCTGGCGTGCCTGCCACCTCGCACCGCCATCATTTGTGCGCGCCGTATCCTTCGGCACCTATGACGGCCGCATGCGCGCCGCCATTCACGCGCTCAAGTACGATCGCATCCATCGGGTCGCCCGCAGGCTCGGCATCACGCTCGCAGCCGCCATCGCTCAGCTCGCTCCCGATGCGCCAGCAGAGCTTCTCGTCATTCCTGTCCCGCTTCATCGCACCAAGTACAGGGAGCGCGGCTTCAACCAGGCCCGCGCACTCGCTAGGTGCGCTATTGACGCGCTGCATCAATCGCATCCCGGCTGGCGCCTTTCCCTTGCGCCGGCCGCAGCTCATGCGCCTCCGCTCCACCGAGAGCCAGGCCGGCCTACACCCCGCGCCAGCGCCGCCACAACGTTCGCGGTGCTTTCAAAGTTTCCGATCCATCCGCAGTGCAGGGCAAAACATCCTGCTTGTCGACGACATTCTCACGACGGGTGCCACCGCAAGAGCCGCCGCACAGGCTCTCCTCAGGGCAGGAGCAGTCTCCGTCTACGTTGCCACGCTCGCACGTGCCCGCCGCATCCAAAGCAACCCGGCCGCTCCATTTCGATGTGAAGCGCGCCCAACCCGGCATTCCTGGTTGCCGGCGATTCACAGTACGCAAGCTTGCATTCGTCCTCATCATCCACTCATCAACCTTTTTCACAAGGGGAATAGGATGTCGCTGGGAAAAGCCATGATTCATGCACGCAAGCAAAAATCCGCCGCCCGCGCTGCCGCTTATGCTGCTGAGTCAGGCACGCATGCGGCTGTGCACGCCAACCACATCCTGCAGATGCCGGTGCTCGTGCTCAACGCCTCCTACGAGCCCATCAACATCTGCGGAGCGCGTCGCGCCCTCGTCCTCGTGCTCAAAGGCATCGCGCGCACCGAAGAAGAACACGGCCTAACCCTTCATGCGCAGCGCAGTCGCATTGCCATGCCATCCGTGATCCGCCTGCTTGAATACCGCCGCATCCCTCACCAGACTCGAGCCCTCTCGCGCAAAAATATCCTGCTGCGCGATCGCAACCAGTGCCAGTACTGCGGCGTTGTCCTGCCCTCCGGCGAACTCACCCTCGATCACGTCATTCCCCGTTCGCGCGGCGGCAACTCCACCTGGGAAAACCTCGTCGCCTGCTGCCATGCCTGCAATCGCCGCAAAGGCAATCGCATGCTCGTCGAACTCGACGACATGATCCTGCTGCGCGAGCCCCGTCCGTTCTCGCTCCACACCAGCCGCCAGATCATGCGCATGCTCGGCCGCGGCGACGACCGCTGGCGCAAATATCTCTTCTATTAGCGGAATGCTTCACGATCGCGAAGCGCCATCCGTCGGTGCCGGATTGTGTCTGCGATCCAAATGGCCGCTTCGGCAAAGCGAACTCCTTTATGCGTTTTATTTGTTTGCGCGGCCCGATCGATGGTGCTTCGGCGAGCGCCACCTGTTGCCCAAAAATAGGGTCCAGCGGGAACTGCAGATTCAGGCCGGCGTCAGGCGTTAGTCCCGGTAAAGTGAACCGCTTGATCGCGCCGGTTCCGTCCAATCCAACATAAAGATAACTCGCGTCGCTCGCTAACGCCATTGGCCTCCAGCGCCCCCTCCGTTGTCGCATTGTAAGGGCCCTCGGAAGATAGCGAATTCTGCCAAATCTCCATAACTCCATGTCCCGACGCGACGGTCCGGGAAGCCGCGGTCTAAGACGCTCCAACAAAGGTGTTTCAGCACGTCTCATGCTCTCGATGGCGCTGCCATTGAAGCCAGTTGTTGACTCGTCCTCTGAGCGACCGCCGGCGAAGTATACTGAAGCACCCGGCCCACAATTCACTCACACGGAGCTTCGCGCTTGTTTACCCGCGCCATCGTTCGCATCCCCGGCAGCAACTTCGCCGACGGCCTCACCACTGTCGATCTCGGCATTCCCCACTTTGACGAAGTCCTTCACCAGCACGCGCGGTATTGCGACGCCCTCCGCGAATGCAGCCTCTCACTCACAATTCTTGATCACGATCTGCGCTACCCCGACTCTACCTTCGTCGAAGACGCAGCCATCCTCACTCCGCATGCGGCTATCTTTACTCGTCCCGGCGCATCAAGCCGCGAAGGCGAAATCGCGGCCATCCGCCCCGTCGTCGAGCGCTACTATTCCCGCAAGTTTCAGATTGATCCCCCAGGCACGGTCGATGGCGGCGACATCTGTGAAGCCGAAGACCACTTCTTCATCGGCCTTTCGCACCGCACCAATCAGGAAGGCGCTCGCCAGCTCGCCGCCCACCTCAACGCGCTCGGCTACTCCGCCTCCACCATCGACATCCGCGCGATGACCACCATCCTGCATCTCAAAAGCGGCATCAGCTACATCGGCGACAACACCCTCGTCGTCATGGAAGAGATGGCCGAGCAATCCCCAGTTCAATTCGGAGTTCGCCCGCTTCAACATGCTCCGCGTCTCGCCGGCGGAGAGCTACGCCGCCAACTGCGTCCGCGTCAACGACCGCGTCCTGGTCGCCGAAGGCTTCCCGCAGCTCCACGACCAGCTGATCGCGCGCGGCTTCAGCCCACTGGTCCTCAACATGTCGGAGTTTCAAAAAATGGACGGCGGCCTAAGCTGCCTCTCCCTGCGCTTCTAATCCGTGCGAATTAACCAGCTATCAGCAACAATTCCCAATTGTTCACCGTTTCACTGGCCACGTAGCAGCTACTTCTGCGGCTTCCCCTTCTCCTGCGGTTTCGCCGGCTGCCCCTGCTGCTGCCCGTTCTGCGTAATGTCCTGCCCGTCGTAAATCAGCTTGATCGTCGAGCCAAACCGCTTGTAGTCCGTGTACTTAATCGTGTCGCGAATGTGCACGTCCTGCGACATATAGCCGCTTCCACCGGAAAAGTGCAGCGTGCCCTCGCCCTTTGTATACACAGGGAACCAGTAGTGCCCGTCAATCTGTTGCCGCCATGTCATGAACGGCGGATGAAGATCCTCTTTCCCCTTGCGCGTGTCGTCCGGAACCATCCGCCCATTCGTCACCACAATCTGCAGATCCGTCGCGTCCACCCAGATGCGCCCCAGAAAATACCGCTTGTTCTTCTCAATCTGCTTGGGTTCCACGTCAAAGACGTAGCACTTCACCTCGTCCACCTGCTGCTTTCCCACGTATTTCACGTTGTACTGGGCAATCTCCTCCGTCGTCAGCACAAACGGATAGCCCTTCTGAATATCCTGCAAGTCCGACGGCGACATCATTACCCGCTGCAGCGAACTCTCCGGCGCATACACCGTCTTCTCCATGCGCCGCCCCGTCGGGTCAAACGTCACATCATCCACCTGGTACCACTCGCCATCCACCTTGTTGGTGTCGTCGTCGATGGTCTGCACCCGCGCTTCCCGGCGATACGTATAGTGATTCAGCGCCTCCTGGAACTCACTCTCCTTGGCCGCGAACTTCTTGATAATCTCGTCCGGCGGCGTCGCCGGATCGGTCAGATCCAGCCGCCCAAATCCCGAGTCCAGCGGCATCGGCGTAAAGCTGTCATTGGACTGCGCGCCCGCCGTCAGCCCCACCACCGCAAGAGCCGCCAGCGTCAACCACCATCGTTTTCTCACCGTTGCATTTCTCCTCTGCGTCGTACTGCCTTCTTCCGGGCCGAATCGCCCAGCGTCCGGCGCCAACCGCGCACCTGTTCTGCTACCACATTAGACGTATATACATCTGCACCGGGTGGCGGCAAAATCCTGGCTTGGCAAAGCTGTAGAAGCCCGGCGCCTGTAAGCCGAGTTGTTTTGTAGGAGGATGCTTCAGCCTCTACCCTCCTCAACTCGCCATTTACCTCGCGGCATCAATGATTTAAGCTCACTCATTAACGATAGCGAGCAAGGCCTCCGGGGAAGATTTCCTAACCGCGCCGCGTCTAAGAATTGACGCTGCTGTTCGCTACGCAGTCGTTGATGGAGATAGTCGCATTTCCATGCCGGATAACTATCACCTTCCCGCGCTCATTCTCACGGTGCTCCTGCTGCCGGCCTTCCTCCAGCTCTACCTGCGCTTCCGCCAGACCCGCACCCTCCTCTGGTTCCTGGGTTTCTTCTTCGCCTCCATCCGCATGGCACAGTTCTATAACCTCGGCTGGTGGGACTACCGCGATACCCTCGCTCATCCCTGGGTCGCCTCCGTCGGAATGTCATCACTGCTCCTCAGTGCGGCACTCTTTCTGGCCTCCATGTCGCCTCTGGGATTCCGCATTGGCCGGGTCCGCATCCTTTACGCCATTCCCTTCGTCATTCCGCTCATCGCTTACGCCTTCCTCATCTACGGCGTCTACCTTGGCAAGCCACCCGGTGGATGGCTCTTCCTCCTCTTCCCGGCCCTCGGCGCCCTCTCTCTTCTTGCCGGATGCGCCTGGGCCATCTCTCACCGCAATATTCCGCGTGCCATCCCCCTCGCCCTCTGCATCATCCTTGGCGCCGTCGGGCTCTGGATCTCCGTCCGCGTCGGGGGCGATGCACCGCTCTTCTTCGTCGAGTCCGCCATCCATGCGGTCACCGCCCTGCTCGTGTTCTACGTCTTCCGCCGCTTCTCGCTGGGAACCATCCTTGCCAGTCTCGGCTTCTTCGCCTGGTCGCTGAACATTGAAGAAACAATTCCCTTGCTGCACCATGCCGCGCCCGGCATCTGGACCATTCGCGCCCTCGCCCTCTCCAAAGTCGTCGCCGCCATCGGCCTGATCCTCCTCGCCCTCGAAGACCAGCTTGCCGCCAACCAGGCCAGCCAACAGCGCGAACGCCACGCCCGCGAAGAGCTCGAGGCTTACACCCAGCTCAATCTCGCCCGCCGCCGCGTCGACGACTTCGACCGCCAGGCCACCTCCATTTGCCAGTCCATCGTCGTCAACAGCCGCTTCAAACAGACTGCCCTCATCCTGCTCCAGAGCTCCGGCCGCTACCGCCTCGCCGGTGCCGCCGGATTCGACGACGCCACCGTCAACGGCCTCGAAGCTCTGGTCGCCCGCATTCCCGTCGCCGGATTCCTTGAACCCGGCTCCAGCCCCGCCGCTGTCGAACACAGCCTCGCCTTCACCCTCGATCTCAACCCGTTTCTCGTCCCCGGCGATGACCTCAGCCGTCTCAAGCTCACCACCGTCCAGGCCATCCCCCTGCGCGGTCGCACCTCCACCGAGGGCGCCCTCTTTCTCGCCGGCCTTGAGAATCCCGCCGACCCCATCACCGCCGTCGATCTGCTCCCGCTCGAGGTGCTCGCCTCGCGGCTCCAGTCCGTCCGCGGACAGACCATGATGCTCGAGAAACTCGTCGAAGCCGAAAAATTCGTAGGCCTCGGCCAGCTCGCCGGCAACGTCACCCGCCAGCTCAACAACCCGCTCACCGTCATCCTTGGCTACGCCTCGCTGCTCGATGAAACCGAGGAACTCAGTGCCCAGGCGCACAAGGCCATCGAAGCCATCCTCAACGAGGCACGCCACATGCGCCTCACCCTCGAAAGCCTCGCTCGCATGTCTCGACCCCAGGGCGACCAGATCGCTGCCATCTCCGTCACCGAGCTTCTCAACGATCTTGAACAGCTCCATCGCTCCGAGTTCGTCCAGCGCTCCATCGACTTCCGCGTCCACATCGCGCCTGCCCTGCCTCGCGTCCTCGGCAACGCCCAGCAGGTCCGCCAGGCCGTCCTCTACTGCCTCCAGTTCGCCATGGATGCCGTTGAAAGGCTCGACACTTCCAATGAGAAAACCGTGCGCCTCGAAGCCGTCGCCGAGAAAGACCACGTAAATATCCTCGTCGCCCACTCTGGATCAAAATTCCCCATCCCCGCCCGCGCCTTCGATCCCTTCATCCCCGAGCCCGCCGGCGACGAATCCACCAGCCTCGGCCTCAGCATGTGCGCCAGCATCCTCCGCGAAAACAACGGCAAAGCCTCCGCCATGAACTTCGAACCCAAAGGCGCCGGCATCCTCCTCGAACTCCAGGCCGCCTGAGTCCAGCCCTGGTCTAGAACTTCAGACCTTGTCGTCCTGAGCGAAGCCGCTCGACATCTCCTTCGCGCGCTCGTCGCCAATGGCAAAAGTCGCGAAGGTTCCAACTTATCTCAGGCTCCCTTGTCTTAAATCTACGATGCCCCATCCAGTGCGACCACAAGGGCAGGGAAAGCACGGTCGCTCACCCGCCCCGGGTCGGAAGCCTATCAGCGAAAACCCGCCATCGAGTTGTAAACTTCATCCCTCGCGCGCGCCTCGAAACTGGGCGACACCCCGAGTCTGTGATCCTGAGCGAAGTTTCGTAAAAATCGCGCATGGGAGACCGGGGACTGCCGACCTCGGACCGAGTAAAGCCAGGAGATAACGTACTCCTCACCGCCCTCCCCTGGCCTCCACCCTCTACGTGACTCTGGCCCAGACAGCCTCGGGCGTCGTCCGGTTGTCCACTTCGGCTTCGCGCAGCACCCACGGGCTGGGTACTGCTCGAGCAGGGAGAACCTATGCGCAACTTCATCATCGCCGCCCTGCTCCTCGCCGCCACCGTCGGCCAGACAAAAGCGCCCCATGACCTTCGAAGACATGATGCACATGAAGCGTCTCGGCGCCACCGCCGTCTCGCCCGACGGCAAATGGCTAGGCTACTCCGTCACCACCGTCAATCTGGAAAGAACACCAAAACATCGGAGCTGTGGCTGCAGCCGATTGCCGGGGGAGAGCCACATCAAGTTCGCCGTCGGCCAGCCCGAACGACAGCGGCCTCGAGTTCTCCCCTGACGGCAAACGCATCCTGTTCCTCAGCGGGCGCGAAGGCAGCCAGCAAATCTGGCTCGCCGACTTCGACCCCGCCACCGGCGCCACCTCCAATGCGAAAAAGCTGACCGCCATCTCCACCGAAGCCGACAACGCCAAGTGGTCGCCCGACTCCAAATCCATCGTCTTCACCTCCGACGTTTATCCCGACTGCCTGGCGATCACTGAAGCAGACGCTAACGCTGGCGATCAATCCGCGGGTGGAAGTGCAACGCGGATCGAGACAAGGCGAAAGCAGACAGCAAGGTCAAGGCGCAGATCTTCACCCACCTGATGTACCGCCACTGGAACCGCTTCACCGGAGACAAGCGCACGCACCTGTTCCTGATCGACGTGACCGACCGGCGGAATGCGCGACCTGGTGCCGAACAATCCGCACGACGTTCCCACCGACTATCCTACCGACCCGCTCGGCTGCGGCTGCGCCTTCTCGCCCGACTCGAAAGAACTGGCCATCACCTTCAAGGATGTCCCCGACGAGGCCATCAGCACCAACTCCGATATCTTCACCCTCGACCTCACCAACCCCAACGCCAAACCAGTGAAGGTCAGCACCAGTCCCGGCGGCGACTTGAGCCCCGCCTACTCGCCCGACGGCAAATACCTCGCCTGGCGCAGCCAGGCCCGCGCCGGCTACGAGAGCGACCGCTTCCGCCTCGCGCTCTACGACCGGTCGGCGAAGACGATCAAAGACCTGCTTGCCGAATTTCGACAACTGGGTGGATGAGTTTGTCGTGGATGGCTGAACTCGCAAGGGATTTACTTCACGAGCGGAAACCACGGAAGCGAAAGAATTTGTTCGACAGCGATTGAAGCAGACGATCAAGGTTCGCAAATCTAAGTGCGAGTGGCAGACCTTGGCGATCTTGCATCCACTACCAGGATCGGCCAAAGTGTGATCGCGCACGTTGATGACTGCCGAACAACCTGCCGAGGTTGTCGAAGCTTGCCGATCGCTCAAGCCTCCTCGAAGCGAGGGTGGCTCCGCTCGAGTCGAATCTCACCCACCTCAACGACGCCCTCCTCGCCCAGCTCGACCTCCCCAAGATGGAATCCTTCTGGTTCACCGCCGCCGACGGCACCAAGGTCCAAGGCTTCCTCATCCGCCCCCCGGCTTCGACCCCACCAAGAAATACCCCGTCAAATTCCTCATCCACGGCGGCCCGCAGGGCGCATGGGGCGACTCCTGGTCCTACCGCTGGAACGCCGAACTCTTCGCCGCCAACGGCTACGTCGTCGTCATGATCAATCCCGGCGGATCAACCGGCTACGGACAGGCCTTCGTCGATCGCGTCAACGGCGACTGGGGCGGCAAGCCCTTCACCGACCTGATGACCGGCCTCGACTACGCCGAGCAGCACTATCCCTTCATCGACAAGACCCGCGAGTGCGCCCTCGGCGCCAGCTACGGCGGCTACATGGCCAACTGGGTTCTCGGCCACACCAACCGCTTCAAGTGCATCGTCTCCCACGACGGCATGTTCAACGCCGAATCCGCCTTCGGCACCACCGAAGAAGACTGGTTCAACATTGGGAGTTCAAGGGCAATCCCTGGGACTACTACGGCAAGCCCGACAGCGAGAACCCTTTCCGCAAATGGTCGCCATCGCTCTCCGCCAAGAACTTCAAAACACCCACGCTCGTCGTCCACTGCCAGCTCGACTACCGCCTCGACGTCAGCGAAGGCTTCCAGCTCTTCGACACCCTCCAACTCCTCCACGTCCCCAGCAAGATGCTCTACTTCCCCGACGAAGGCCACTGGGTCCTCAAGCCGCAGAACTCGCCAGCTCTGGTGGAAGACCGTTAACGACTGGGTCGACCAGTGGACGAAAGAAACTCATTAGTAAGCTCCAGATGACAGACGCACGTGTCATCCTGTGCGTGCGAAGGACCTGCTCCTCACGCGGCATCGATCAACACAAATCTGGGTACCCCGCTCATGACGCGCCTTTTGCGTCATGAGTGGGAAACCTCGAACCCACTCGGCTTCACTTGAACTGAACTACACTGATCGCCAAAGCAATGAAGCCCAAACCGCACCTCAACGAATCCGGCCTCTACGACTACGCCATCAAGGCGCTCGGCCGCCACATGCGCACCGAGGCGGAACTGCGCCGCCTCATGCGCATGCGTGTCGAGCCGGACGATCACGGCAACGCCATCATCGACGCCACCATCGCCCGCCTCAAGGAAAACGGCTATCTCGACGACGCCGCCTACGCCGAAATCTATGCGCGCCTCCGCCAGCAGAATGAGAAACTCGGCCAGCGCCGCGTCAGCCAGAATCTCACCCAGAAAGGCGTTTCTCTCCAGATCGTCACTGACGCCGTCGAAGCCCGCTATGCCGACACCGACGAAGAAACCCTCGCCCGCCAGCACCTCGAGCGCAAACGCATCCGCAAGCCAGCAAATGAAAAAGAAACAGCGCGCGTCATGCGCCGGTTAGTCGCCGCCGGCTTCTCCACCAGCGTCATCTACAAAATTCTCCGCCAATGGAACGTCCCGGAAGAATCCCTCTCCGCCCTCGACAACCTCGAAGAAGACGCCCGAAGCGAATAAAACCCGATCATGTGAATCCGCACAATCCTGGGGACCCCATTCTTGACGCAGTTTCATCGCGTCATGAGTAGGAAACCACGAACCCTGTCTCGGTCCTGTTCGGAGGGAGCATGGGCCTTCAGGCCCAGGGCGATCAGTCATGCGCAATCGCCACGCGAATCTTCTCGAGCGGCGCGTCATCCACAAATTCAACCGCACCGCCGTTCCATCGAATCCCAAGCTCCGCCCATAAGCTTATCCAGATCCACCGTCACCGGCGCGTCCTTCCACTTCGCATACTGCTCGCTCAGCACGTGCGTTCCGGTCGCCTTGTCGCCAATCGCGAGCGCCTTATCCAGCGGCCACTCGTGATCGATTGTGCCACCAGCAGCCACAATCGCCCGCAGCGCGTCTTGCAGTCCCTTCTTGTTGTGCGTCTCTCGCCGAATCTCAACATCGGCCACCAGGCAGAACATTGCCCCGCCCCAGTAAGTCCGTCCCCACGTGTGCGTATGATCCAATCCTTGGTCACCTTCCGCGGGCTCGCCCTTGCGCATGTCGCGCACCATGTCATGCCATATCTGCTCGGGCTTCAATTCTCCCGATTCAACGCGCGCAATCGGCTCAACGTACGTGGCCAGCCCCTCTTCCATCCAGTGCTCATCGTCGGGCAGGGAGGGGAACGCCATGTGATCAAGCTCATGCGTCATCATCCAGTCGTCCTTCAGATCTTCCGCCGTCGCATGATCTCCAATGCGGAACCGCGTCATGCCCGGCCAGCCCGCCATGTCGCCCCACGTCGTTCCCTGAACAATACCGCTCCGATCGGGGACAGGCACGATCAGCACCCGCGCGCGTTCAACAGGGAAGCGGCCGTAGTAAGTGGTGATCGCCAAAGCGGCGGCCTGCACATGCGCGAAGATGGCGTCCTGCGACAAGTCCATCGGACCGGCAGAAAAGTCAACCTGCACCGTCCCGCCGCCGATTTTCAGCTCCCGCGATGCCACGATCGTCAGATTATGCCCGGGCTGCGCGGCCGCGATTAAGGGAGACACAAGCGCTACAACAAGGCCAGCGTCGATCAAAATACGGCGATGAAGCCGGCCTCGATTGGAAGTGACCATACCTGGTTTGACGGGAAACTGCGCGTGCAGGCTGCAACTGCCGGAAACTAAGCTGCCGGAGCCTTCGAAGCCAGAATCTCAACCTTCTCCACCTGCGGCGCAGTCGAAAACAGCTCTTCCGCCTTCGCAAAGAGTGCCTTCGCAATCTCACCGGTAAGGTGCGCGTTCCGGCCGGCCTCGTCCTTGAACGTGTCGAAGATGCCAAACTTGCCATTGCCCAGTTTCAACGCATACCACGTCGTGGTTCCCGACTCACCCACCGCAAGTGGCTGCGCCGACTTCAAAAACTCTTCCACTTCCTTCTCTTTACCGGGCCGGGCAGTCAGCCGCGCCAGGATCGCAAGCTTGCCCATGAAGACCTCCAGGGGAATTTCTTTACCAATAGGATGCTGAAATCTCTTTCGAGATTCTCCTGATCCAGTCTTATCCAGCGGAGCGGGGGGGGCCCCACCGCAAGTGGTTACACTGAAGGAGACATGCAATTCCGCACGGGAAACGATATTCGCGAGCTGTTTCTGCGCTTCTTTGAGACGAAAGGGCACCGCCGCGTGCACTCCTCGTCGCTGGTGCCTGCCAACGATCCAACGCTGCTGTTTACCAACGCGGGGATGAACCAGTTCAAGGACCTTTTCCTTGGCGCCGAGAAGCGCGAATACTCCCGCGCCACCACGAGTCAGAAATGCGTTCGCGCCGGTGGCAAGCACAACGACCTTGAAAATGTCGGCTTCACGCGCCGCCACCACACGTTCTTCGAGATGCTCGGCAACTTCTCGTTCGGCGACTACTTCAAGCGCGACGCCATTGCCTATGCCTGGGAACTGGTCACCAGCCCCGAGTGGTTCGGCATTCCCAAAGACCGCCTCTACGTCACCATCTTCGAAGGCGCCGACGGCGTTCCCCGCGACGACGAAGCCGAGAAATTCTGGATCGAAACCGGCGTCCCCAAGGAGCGCATCTTCCAGTACGGCCTCAAGGACAATTTCTGGCAGATGGGCGAAACCGGCCCCTGCGGCCCCTGCTCCGAAATCTTCTACGACATGGGAATCGAAGCCGCCGAAACCCCCGGCGTCGATCTCCCCTTCGGCAAAGACGAAGCCCGCTACGTAGAAATCTGGAACCTCGTCTTCATGCAGTTCGACCGCTCCGCCATTGTCGATGCCGGCACCAAGGCAACGACCTACAAGCTTACGCCGCTCCCCAAGCCCTCCATCGACACCGGTATGGGCCTCGAGCGCGTAGCCGCCGTGCTGCAAGGCAAGGTCACTAACTTCGAAACTGATCTGTTTACGCCGCTGATTGAGCGCGCAGAAGTACTCACTGGCAAAGACGTCAGCGAAAGGGCAATCGAAGAGCAGACTCGAACTGCCGACGACAACGCCGCCAGCCTTCGCATCATTGCCGATCACGCCCGCGCCGCCACATTCCTCATCAACGACGGCGTCCTTCCATCGAACGAAGGCCGCGGCTATGTCCTGCGCAAGATCCTCCGTCGCGGCATCCGTCACGGCCGCCTGCTCGGCCAGGAGAAGCCGTTCCTCTTTGAGATGGTGTACGCAGTTCGCGACCTGATGCAGGGCGCCTATCCCGAGCTTGATTGATTCGGCCTCGCGTGTCGCCAGAGTAGTCGAAGCAGAAGAGAAGCAATTCGATCGCGTGCTGAAGATCGGACTCACGCGTCTCGACGAAGAACTCAAAGGAAGCTTCACCGGCGACAAGGCCTTCCATCTCTACGAGACCTTCGGCCTTCCGCTCGACTTCATGGTGGACGCCGCACGCGACGCCGGTGTCAGGTTCGACCACGAAGGCTTCGAGCATGCCCGCGCCGAAGAACAAGCCCGCGCCCGCGCAAGCTGGAAAGGCGGCAGCCAGAAATCCGCCAGCCCCGCCTTCCGCGATCTCGCCAAGACCGACTTCGTCGGCTACGAGCAGCTCAACGCCAACGACGCCGAAGTCCTCGCCATCGTCAAAGACGGCGTCGGTGTTCCCTCCGCCAAAGCCGGCGATCAGGTCGAAGTCGTCCTCGATCACACCAGCTTCTATGGCGACTCCGGCGGCCAGGTCGGCGACACCGGCTGGTTCACCTCCGCCGACGGCAACACCACCATCGCCGAGATCACCGGCTGCGTTCTTCCCGTCCAGGGAGTCCGCGCCCACAAAGCCATCCTCAAGCAGGACCTCGCTGTCGGCGATCACGTCAACACCGTAGTCGATGGCGCGCGCCGCGACACCATCAAGCGCAACCACACCGGCACGCACCTGCTCCACGCCGCCTTGCGCCAGGTCCTCGGCACCCACGTCAAGCAGGCCGGCTCCGCGGTTCATCCTGATCGTCTCCGCTTCGACTTCTCCCACTTTGCCCAGGTCGCCGACGAAGAACTGCAGGAAGTCGAAGACATCGTCAACCGCGAAGTCCTCGCCAACGCCAAGGTCGAAACCCTCGAAGACGTGCCCATCGAAGTCGCCGTCAACGAGTACCACGCCATGGCGCTCTTCGGCGAAAAGTACGGCGACAAGGTTCGCGTCGTCAAACTCTCTGACGGCTTCTCAACCGAACTCTGCGGCGGCACGCACACCGTCCGCCACCGGCGAAATCGGCCTGCTCAAGCTGACCGGCGAAAGCGCCGTCTCCTCCGGCGTTCGCCGCGTCGAGGCCATCAGCGGACTCGGTTCGCTCGACACCTTCCGCCGCGACTTCGAAGTCGCCAAGCTGGCCGGTCAGTACGTTCCCTCGGTCGACAACCTCACCGAAGGCCTCCGCGCCAAATTCGCCTCGCAGGAAGACGAACTGAAGCGCCTCCGCCGCGAACTCGAAGAAGCCCGCATGAAGTCCGCCGCCGGCGGCCTCGATGAAGCAGTCAGCCGCGCCACCGATGTTAAAGGCGTGAAAGTCCTGACCCACCGCGCCGATTCGCTCGAGCGCGGCCAACTCCGCACGCTGGTCGACAACCTCAAGCAGAAGCTCGGCGAAGGCGTGGTGGTGCTTGGCTTCAGCGCAACCCGAAGGCAAAGTCGCCATCATCGCCGGCGTCACGCCGGGCCTGATCAAAGCGCATCCAGGCCGGCAAACTCGTCGGCGCAGTCGCAAAGTTCGTCGGCGGCTCCGGCGGCGGCAAGCCTGACATCGCCGAAGCCGGCGGCAAAGATCAGTCGCAGATCGATGCCGCGCTCCAGGCCGCTCCCCAGGTTGTTGGCGAACTTCTCGGCTGAGCTTTGCAAGCACGCATCGGTGGGCCCAGCTCGTGGCCTACCGTTTGCGCAGGTTAAAGCTGTAGGTCACGCCACCCTTAATGATCGGAAAGGTCTTCAGCGGATCGAGGTCCTTCGTCCATTTGCCGATCTCGGCCTGCAGGTCGTTCTTTACCTGGACAGCGAGCGCGTTATTGAGATTTGAAATGTCCGCGCACTGCGTCTGCGCCTGATCGCTGCAAGCCCATCCGGCTAGATTCACATTCACTTCCGGCGCGCCCGCAAGAGCGATACCCGCCTCAAACGGGAATGACCAGTGGCCCTTCCGCCCCAGCGGATTGCCCCGACCAGCGGTAATGGTGAAAGCGGGCCGCGTCGCGTGCAGATTCAGCAGCGCCGTGCCGTAGACCGGGACTGCGCCGCTCGCCGCATTAGTATGGTCGGAATAGAAAGTATCGCCGTTCAGCGTAAAGCTCGCCCCTCCGGCGATCGACTCGGTCCCCGTGATGCGGTTCTGGTTGTAGACCATGACTCCCGGACTGATTCGGAATCCGTTGCCGAACGGGTAAATATCGAGCGATGCGCGCGTCGAGGCAAGCTTGAGCCTGGCATCGGCGTGAAACCCATTGGTCGTGAAGTGAATGGGCTGGTCAAGAAAGCCTCCCAATGCACGCAGATTCAGACGCCTGCTCAGGTTGGTCGTCAGATCGAGGCCAACACCCATCGGCGAAAAGCTGGGGCCAACGGCAATCTTCGAAAATGGCAGGCTGAGACCAGGGGCAACCGGGCTGGCAGGACTCACCCTGACGCTGCCGCCTTTGTCGATTTGAGAACCGAGAACTGAATACCCGGTAGCCCGTGCCTTCAGGCCGCTAAGACAAGCAAAAGGAACGAGAAGAAAAAGTCCGATTGGGAGGAGCTTAGATCTGCGCATCATGGGAAATCCGCCAGTTTGAGGATTTGGTTCGCATCAGCTGACGGGTCAAAACCTGGGATCGCAAAGCTTCAGAATCGAGAGTGCTATTAACCGGAAGGTAAATAAAACCATACCCACTCAAACCAAAAGAAGTAACTATCCAATGCGTCAAAATGCCGCTCGATTGAAAACAGAAGTAACTTCGTCACAATGGATTCTTGATGGTTTTGACCCCACACTGAAATTGAACGAATGCCGTTTGGTGCAACTCAGAGCGAAAAGGTTGCCCGTCCCGAAATGTTTGCATGCGCTTGCACTTGCGCGTTCTACAGGTTGGAACAGTTACTTTGGTGTGACCTGTTTTTAACTCGATATTCGTGGATTTACTGGTATATTTGATGAACCGGCAGCCATGACGGTGCCTTGCAAAGCGCAAATTAGATGGAAGCACTTGCTTTCATCATCCCCCGAACCAAATTTCCAAACCTGCTGCAATTGAACAAATTTCTCTTTGCCTTCTGGAAATACCTTCACGCCAAGTGAGGATGGCGAAGCCTTGCAAAGAAGCGTTTTCGAGGATGCGCAGGCCATATCTTCCATTGCCGAGGTTGGCGCGGAAGTAACCAGATCCTCGCGCTGGTTTGCCCTCTATACCACGAGTCGCCACGAAAAGCGCATTGCCCAGCATTTAGTTCAGCGCGAAATAGAGCATTACCTCCCGCTTTATCAGTCCGAAAGGAAATGGCGTGACCGATCCCGCGTGACGTTGGACTTGCCGCTCTTCCCTGGATATATCTTTGTCCGCATTCAGCGTTCTCAGCGTGTAAGTGTCTTGAGTATTCCCGGAGCGCTGTCGGTTGTCGGGGGTACCGGGGGTGAGCCTGCGCCGCTTCCCGACAGTGCGATCGAGGCACTGCGCTGGGGGCTCATGGAGCATCGTGTCGAACCGCATCCCTTGCTGCGCGTCGGGCAACTCGCCCGCATCCGCTCGGGTGCTTTCGCTGGTATGGAAGGTATCGTGGCAAGAAAGAAAAGCGGTTTCCGGGTTGTCTTGACACTTGAACAGATCATGCAGAGCGTGGCTGTCGAGTTGGACGAAGAAGATGTGGAACCTTTGAAAGGCGAGCAGAGCAACTCCAGTTGTCAGCAGGAAATCGGCCACCATCTTTGCGTTTAGGCCAGTCAGCTGGCGGGGCTCGGAAAGCAAGGCGTTTCCCGCGCTGCTGATGCATTAAACGGTTCTTGAACATTGTGATTCTTTCCCAGGTTGGAACTGCGTCGCGCCGGAACTTGAGTTGGCGTGAAGCAGAATCCTCGAGAAAGCTTCGTCGGCCGCCGTCAGAGCGGTGCGTACGTAAATCCGCAACTCGTCTCGGCCTGCAGTGGCTATACCCCGGCGCGGTTTCTCACCTTCGGCAGAGACAGAAAATTCATGGCAACATCTCTCTCGGTAATCCGCGTCGATCAGGAAAAAAGCAAGCGGTTTCGACATCTTCCAGCTTAAGACAGGCGGCAAAAGAACCTATGACTGGACCATCGGGCTCTACAAGAGGCAGCACGGAAGAGCGCATTCTGACCACTGCTGCGTCGCTGTTTGCCCAATTTGGTTACAACGGAGTGAGCACGCGTGAAATTGCTTCGGCCGCGGAAGTAAATGAGGTAACCATTTACCGCCATTATCCCCGCAAACGCGATCTTTACGTTGCGGTCCTCGCGGCAGAGTTGCAGCGTGTTCAACTGCGTGGCGAATTGCTGACGCGACTGGCTGAGGCGCAGAACGGGCGCACCGCCCTTGCGTGCACGTTTGAATTGATTGCCACAACCCTGCAACAGCAGCCCCAGTTGCTGCGCCTGTTGCAGTACAGCGCCCTCGAACTGAGTGAAGATCTCGACCCGCTTCTGCGCAAGCATCTTGGCGAACTCGTTGAAGTGGTCACCCGGTATCTTGAGCCGTGGATTCAGCGTGGCGAACTGCGCTGCTCCAATGCCAAGACGCTGGTTCTCACCCTGATTGCGATTGTTCTCAGCCGCGGTCCGCTCGCGTCGCGTGTTTCTCGGAGATGCCGAAAATCTCAATTCCTTGTTCGAGACATATTCAGAGTTTTGCCTCGCTTGATCGCGCGAGGCCCATGTCTTGCGTGGTGAGCACAGATTGCGCAATCGCTTCAAACACGAACGAGCCTGCAGACAGTCACTACCGTTCGCGGGTTGAAAAGAACAAAAGGAGCCAGAAGGCTAATGGATCTGCAAGGTAAAGCTGCAGTTGTTTGCGGTGGCGGAGGGTTCATCGGAGGCCATCTTGTACGTAGCCTCCTTGCCAACGGTGTCAATGTCATTCGCGCCGTCGATATCAAGCCGATGGAAGAGTGGTACCAAGTCTCCGCGGATGTCGAAAACGTTGTCGCAGACCTGAAAGACAAAGACAGTTGCTACCGCGGCTGCCAAAGGCGCAGATGTCGTCTTTCAACTCGCCGCCGACATGGGCGGAATGGGATTCATCGAGAACAACAAGGCCCTTTGCATGCTGAGCGTGCTGACCAATACGCACATGCTGGTGGCAGCGCGCGATTGCGGTGTCGAACGCTTCTTCTATTCTTCGTCAGCCTGCGTGTACAACGCGGAAAAGCAGAAAGATCCACGCGTGGTTCCGTTGAAAGAGTCTGACGCGTATCCCGCCCTTCCCGAAGACGGCTATGGATGGGAGAAGCTCTTCAGCGAACGGATGTGCCGCCACTTTGAAGAAGACTTCGGAATGCAATGCAGAGTAGCGCGGTACCACAACGTCTACGGGCCGCATGGTACCTGGACCGGCGGCCGCGAAAAAGCTCCCGCAGCGATCTGCCGCAAGGTCCTTGAAGCCAAGCTGTCCGGCAAGCACGAAATTGAAATCTGGGGCGACGGCAACCAGACCCGCAGCTTTATGTACATCGACGACTGCACGAAAGGTACGCAGGCAATCACGGCGAGCGAGATTCACGAGCCGCTCAATCTTGGATCGAACGAACTCGTAACCATCAATCAGCTTGTCGACATCGTTGAAGAAATCGCCGGCGTCAAACTCAAGCGCCGCTACAAGCTCGACGCGCCGAAGGGCGTGAACGGCCGCAACAGCGACAACACCAGAATTCTCGAGTGTCTGGGCTGGGAGCCCTCCATCCGTCTCAAAGACGGCCTCGCAAAGACCTATGAGTGGATTCAAAAAGAGATTCTCGCCGTTGCCCACGCCTGACCACGCTGTGAGCGAGCGATCTAATCAACCGGCAACCCCTTATCGGAGAGACTTCAAATGAGTGAATCCCTGAATGATCGGCAAATCCTGGGAGTGAATTTTTATGTCGGCGATGCGCAAGGAGCGATCCGCCGCCTTGAGCGGGGCGGCCTGCTCGTGGTGCCGGCGGCACCCGCATTGAAAGATGTCGCATGGAACGATGATTACCGCGAGGCCCTGACCAATGCAGATGTGGCCATTGCCGATTCGGCCTTCATGGTGATGGTCTGGAATTTCCTCCAGGGCGACTCGATTTCGCGGCTTTCCGGGCTCAAGTATCTGAAAGAGTTGCTCCTGCAGGACGACGTGCGCGTGCCCGGAAATACTCTTCTGGGTGATGGCAGGCAGCGCCAGCTCCAGGAGAAACCTGGATTGGCTCTGCGTCGGAAGGGATCGATATCCCACTAAAGTGCGTCTACCAGGCGCCCATGTATGGCAGTAAAGTAGAAGACAAGGAACTCATTGAAAAGCTGCAGGCAATACGGCCGAAACACGTGGTGATCACAGTGGGCGGCGGTACGCAGGAGCGGCTCGGGCTTTATCTGAAGCGAAACCTGGATTATCTGCCGGCGATTCACTGCATCGGGGCAGCAATCGCATTTCTCAGCGGTGACCAGGTGCATATTCCGGAGTGGGCTGACCGGTTTCTACCTCGGCTGGCTATTCCGGTGTCTGTCCTCGCCCCGACGCTACGTTCCGCGGTACTTTTCCGCGCCGCAGCTGGTTCCGCTTCTTTGGCGCTATCGAGAATCAGCTTCCCGTGCCCGACGACAGTGAACACGCGTTGACGCAAACTGATTAGCGGCTGCCAGCGAGATTCCTTGACGTGTCAAGTGGGGTGGACTGACCAGATGGAAGCTGAAAAGCGAACAAGTACGGATTGCCGTAGTGGGTTCGGGCTATGTAGGCCTGGTGGCTTCGGCTTGTTTTGCCGAAATCGGACATCATGTCATCTGCGTCGACAACGACGAAGCCAAGGTCCGCAGCCTGCAAGAGGGCGGAATTCCGATTCATGAGGAGTATCTGCCTGAGCTTCTCGCGCGCCACCGCGGGCCGGTCGCTCGAGTTTACCTCGGATCTGCGCGCCGCGACGCAATCTGCGCAGGCGATCTTTATCGCGGTTGGCACACCGCAAAGTGAAACCGGCAGCGCCGATCTCTCCTTCGTGGATGCCGTGGCCAGCGAAATTGCGCGCTCCATCGACTCCTACAAAGTGATTGTCGAAAAGAGCACGGTTCCGGTCTACACCAATGAGTGGATCCGGCGCGTAATCGAGCGCAACGGGGTGCCAAAGGATCTGTTCGACGTGACGTCGAACCCAGAGTTTCTGCGCGAAGGCACGGCAGTCGTTGATTTCCTGCACGCGGATCGCATTGTGATTGGAGCTGCTACCGAAACAAGCGCCGCTGTGCTGAAAAAGATCTACCTCCCGCTCACGAGTGGTGAGTACTACAACGAGCTGGACTGCATTCCGGGGCCGCGCACGTCTGCCAATCCCTCGCCCATCCTCCATACCTCCACCAAGGCTGCCGAAATCATCAAGCACGCCTCCAATGCGTCTCTTGGCAACCAAAATTTCGTTTATCAACGCTGTCGCCAATGTTTGCGAGGCGGCGGGAGCAGACGTCGAAGAGGTGGCGCGCGGTATCGGCATGGACACGCGCATCGGCCCAAAGTTTCTGCGCGCCGGCGTCGGCTATGGCGGCTCGTGCTTCCCCAAGGATGTTGCTGCCTTCCGCCATGTGGCTGAGCAGGTGGGTGTCGATTTCGCACTCTTGCATGAAGTGGAGAAGATCAACGAGGAACAAAAACTGCGCTTCTTTCAGAAAATCCGCTCCGCCCTATGGACATTTCGCGGGAAGAAGATCGGCGTCCTTGGGCTGGCCTTCAAAGGGGGAACCGATGACGTGCGCGAATCACCGGCGCTGGATATCGTCAAAAGGCTCTTGAGCGAGGGCTGTGTGGTTTCCGCCCATGATCCAGCGGCGGCAGAGCGGTCAAAGGAGATTATTCCCGAAAGCCAGCAATATGCGCTACGTCGACGATCCATACAAGGCCGCGCAGGATGCTGACGCGCTCCTGATTCTGAACGATTGGCAAGAATTTGCCGAACTCGACCTGGCTAAGCTGCACTACACGCTCCGCTACCCGATCGTGATCGATGGAAGAAACCTCTACGATCCGGCGAAGATGACCAAGGCAGGTTTCACCTATCTGAGCGTGGGACGGCCCGGTCTTGCCCAGCCGATGGATCCGGCGGCAGCCTTCTTCCGTCTCCATCGCAGAGATGGCGCCAAGATCTAGATCGCAGCGCTCTTTGCTCCATTTGCGTCCCAACGCAGCTAAATCTATGCGGATTGCATCATTCTGCTTATGTGGGATTCTCAAGGCGTTCCAGGTGCGATAGCCTGACAAAACGAACAGCTAAATGAGGATGTACAAACCATGCGCGTACTAGTCGCAGGGGCTGCAGGTTTCCTTGGTTCACATTTGACGGATGCCCTTCTCGGAAGAGGGCATGAAGTACTTGGCGTCGACAACCTTTGTACGGGCTCTCTCGAAAATCTCAAGCACTTAAGAACCGAGCAGAGATTTGGCTTTTGCGAGCAGGACATCTGCAAACCCTTTGATCCGCAGCGCGTAGATTACGTCTTCAGCTTCGCCTCTCCAGCCAGCCCTGTGGACTATATGCGGCTCGGAATCGAAACCCTGAGGGCGGGCTCAACGGGGACACGGAACCTGCTGGAGATCGCAAAGAAATATGACGCAAAGTTTCTCCATGCCTCGACATCGGAGTGCTACGGTGACCCGGAACGACATCCCCAGACTGAGGAATACTGGGGCCATGTGAACCCCATCGGCCCCCGCTCGGTCTACGACGAGGCTAAACGATTCTCCGAAGCTCTTGTCATGGCTTATCACCGCTACGAAAAGCTGGATACGCGGCTCGTGCGGATATTCAATACCTACGGCCCGCGATTGCAGATGAACGATGGCCGCGTGATTTCAAACTTCCTTACGCAGGCGCTCCGAGGCAACGACCTCACCATCTACGGCGATGGGAGTCAGACGCGCAGCTTCTGCTATGTCTCCGATGAAATCGATGGCATTCTCCGCCTTGCACACAGTGATGAGCATGCGCCGGTCAACATTGGGAATCCAGTTGAATGGACCATCCTGGATTGCGCGAACGCAGTGCTGCGCGTAACAGGCGCAACCAGCAAAATCGTGTTTCAGCCTCTTCCTCAAGATGATCCCTCGCAGCGCCGACCGGATATCGGCAAGGCCCGTCGTCTGTTGAACTGGGAACCGAAAATTGACCTTGAGACTGGATTGAAACTGAGTCTGGAATACTTCAAAGCATGCATCGAGACTGCGGCTGAGTCGCTTCAAAAATCAGATAATTCCACATTGAGCCGTGTACGATGTGGCAGGCGGGCCTGATCCGCCGGAGAACCATTGTGAAGAAAGCTTGATTACGGTGTCACAGGGCAGGACGGCGCATATCTGGCGCAGCTATTGCTGTCCAAAGGTTATGAGGTGCATGGGATCAAGCGTCGCGCCTCTTCGTTCAACACCACCCGTATCGACCATATCTACGAATATCCGCATATGCAGGGCCGTCATTTTTGCTCCATTACGGCGACCTGACCGATTCCAGCAGCCTGATCCAGATCGTGCAAAGGGTAAAACCCGACGAAATCTACAATCTCGCTGCCCAGAGCCACGTAAAAGTTTCCTTTGAGGAGCCTGAGTACACTGCAAACTCCGACGCGCTCGATACCCTGCGTTTGCTGGAGGCGATCCGAATTGCGGGCCTCGAAAAGATAACACGCTTCTATCAGGCTTCGACCTCGGAAATGTACGGACTGGTCCAGGAAACTCCGCAGAAAGAAACGACGCCCTTCTATCCGCGTTCACCGTATGCCGTCGCAAAGCTCTATGCCTACTGGATTACCGTGAACTACCCGGAAGCCTACGCCAGCCGCGAAGCCCTGGACGCATTAAACCAGCGGCTGCACCTGTTCGAGCCGCAATCGGCACTCACTGCCAAAGCCACGGCCACCTAGGCAAAGATCAAGAGATTCCTGAAAGAGTCGGTCTACAATCGGCTCCCGTTCGAAATCTCCGCGACACTCTTCTTCCTATATAGATATATTTTTCAATTGGGATTTCTCGACGGAAGGCGCGGGCTCACTTGCCATATTTTGCAGGGATTCTGGTATCGATTCTTGGTCGGCGCAAAACTTGGCGAGCTTAAACACGCTGTCGAGCGAGCAACCTCAGAAGACGAACTCCTATCTGAGATCGCTCGCCTCACGAGCCAGAAGATCACTAATCCTTCGTAAGGAAGTAGGATTCGATCGCCCGCATCACCGTCCGGTGATTGATCTGCGGATCCTTGCCCTCGTATTTCGCAGCCCAGCAGATCTGGTTGATAATATCGCGCGGATAGCATGAACGAAGTTCCTGCTTCAGTGTCCCGTGCACAAAGTCGATCAGCGTGTGCGCCACCGAATCGTCGCAATCAATCTTGCGGTCCACCGCCACCCTGCGGAAGATCTCGCAGAATTCCTCGTCGCTCACCTCGCCAATGTGAATCTTGCTCTGGATTCTGCGCAGGAATGCCGCATCCAGAAGCTGCGCCGGATCGAGGTTCGAAGCGAACACCACCAGCATCTCAAATGGCATTTCGATCTTCCGGCCGCCCGCCAGCGTGAGAAAGTCGATCTTCCGATCCAGCGGAACCACCCACCGGTTCAGCAGTTCATCGGGCCGCACTCTCTGGCGGCCGAAATCATCGATAATCAGTACGCCGTTGTTGGCCTTCATCTGCACGGGCCCGGTGTAGAACTTGCTCGCCGGGTTGAATTGAAGATCCAGCATCTCGATCGTCAATTCGCCGCCCACCATCACCGACGGCCGCTGGCACAGCACCCATCGTTCATCGTGATTCGGCGGCTCCATGTGCGGCAGCCGTGTGTGCAGGGTCGGATCATAAACGGTAATCAACTGCCCATCGATCTCAATCGCGTACGGCAGCCAAACGGCATCTTCCGAAAGCACTTTCGACAGCAGCTCGGCAATCGTGGTCTTGCCTACACCGGACGGGCCGTAAAGAAAGATTGCCGCGCCAGAATTCAGCGCTGTTCCAAGCTGCCACAGAATCCGGTCGTCAAGCACCATCGAAGAAAACGCGCGGTGCACCTCGGTCGGGTGAATTTCGGTGTGCGACACGCTCTGCAGCTTTACCTGGGACACATAGCTTGAGAGAGGTACAGGCGCGGGGCCCGCGTACTGACTCTGCAGCAGCAGTTCTTGCGCATGCGTTCTGCCCTGCGACGTAATCGCAAGATTGGGAATCTGGCCGCTCAAGCCGGTAACCTGGCAAAGTTGCTCTGCGCGCAGCCTTTTCAGCAGTTCGCTCGCTACCTCAAAGCTGATCCGCATCAGCTTCGCCATTTCCAGCACCGAAAATGGTCCGGCAAGGTAAAGATGCTTTAGCGCGAGATCTTCCAGAACCGCCTGTCGAAGGCCAACCTCTAGCACGGTTATTGGCTTGTGCGTCGGCCCCGTCGAAGGGTCCGTCTTCATGAATTCCTGCAGATTCAGCAATGGCTCCATCGCGTTTCCCCAAGACATAAAGTATAAGTCTCATCCTTAGGAATAGATTGAAAACAGGAATAACGTGTTCTGCTTGGCACGCCGGTAACTACCGGACATTACACTCGCGCGCCGTCTGGAGACACCTTCGTGCACTCTCGCTCGATCGTGGGATGCCTCACTCTAGCACTATTTCCAGTCATTTTCTCCGGAAAAAGAATTGAGGACACCCCTAAGCTTCATATATAGAATGCAGTATGGCCCAGGCTCAGGATGTGTCCCGCACTCCTCAGGCACCCGCGGCTTCATCCTTTCCCACCGTTTGCATCGTCACGCTTGACGAGGAATTTCTCGAGATCTTGCGCAATGAGCTGGTTCCGTGGGTTAGGGTCGTCGTCCGCGACAGCTATGAAGACCTGGCTCGATGGACGCGGGAAAAACAGGTTTCCGCCGTGATCCTCGACATTGATACGCAGGGAGAGGATGCCTTCGGCGGCCTCGCCGTCCTCACCGAATTGCGCAGGCTCAACGAGGAATACACGCTCCTCTCCATCAGTCGTGCCCGTGCCCGCTCCGTTGAAAAGCAGGCACTGAGCGCCGGGGCTGATGCGCATTTCCGCAGTCCGGTCGACGTACCCGAATTGCGAATGACCCTCCTTGATACGATCCGGCGTCGCTCTGAGGACACAGCGCGCGTGCGATCCCGCCAGCAGGCATTGGAGGCCAGCCGGTTCCAGGATTTCATCGGAGCAAGCGAGCCGATGCGGCTCGTCTACGACGCCATTCAACAGATCTCCGCCAGCAATATCAACGTCCTCATTCGTGGCGAGAGTGGCACGGGCAAGGAACTCGCTGCGCGTGCCATTGTTGCCCTGAGCCGCCGCGCCAACAAACCCTTCGTCAAGCTCAACTGTGCTGCGCTCCCTGAAAACCTTATTGAATCGGAACTCTTCGGGAGCGAGCGAGGCGCATTTACCGGCGCAACCGAATCGCGGCCCGGATACATTGAAATGGCCGACGGCGGCACCCTCTTCCTCGATGAAATTGCCACCCTCACCCTGCCGCTCCAAACCAAGCTGCTCCGCGTCCTTGAAGATCATCAGGTCCAGCGCCTCGGAGGCCGCTCCTTCCGCAATATCGATTTCCGCTTGATCTGCGCCACCAATGAGCCCATTGAGGAAATGGCCCGCACCGGCAAGTTCCGCGAAGATCTCTACTACCGGATCCATGTAATTCCCATCCACCTTCCTCCCCTCCGCGATCGCATCGGCGATATTCCCTTGCTGTGCGACTATTTCCTACAGATTCATTGCTCTGCCAACGGAATCCGCCTCAAGCGCATCAGCGCTGATGCCCTCGCTGCCCTTGAAGAACACGTGTGGCCTGGAAATGTCCGCGAGCTCGAAAACCTGATCCAGAGGCTGATCATCACCACTCGGCACGAAGAGATCAGTCCCGCCGATCTTCCTTCGCGCGTACTTGAACGCAGTGTGGCGGTTCACGAAGCGATCCTCCTGCCCGAGGAAGGCACCGACTTCGATGAACAGGTTCGTCAACTCGAAGTTGCGCTCCTTACAACCGCCCTCCGGCGGGGGCAGGGAAGCAAAACAACGGCAGCGAGACTACTGAATATCGATGTTCAGAAGATGAAATACCTCTGCCGCAAATATGCGCTGTGAATGAATATGGGTTAAAAATTCACCGGTGAAAGTTTAATTTTTAAACTCAGGGGGTGCGATGCACTATTTGGCGTCCCCCACGCATTCCATCGCTATATAAAACAAAACAATACGTTTGCATAATACCAAGTTCTTTGATGCGATTTGGCCCACTAGGTGCTAGTTAGATGGCGTAACGAAGTTCAATTCCAACCTCTGGGGGATAATCACAATGGCAGTCACGAAAAAGTCCTTGATCAGCAACAGCCCGGCTTCTCAGTCAAAATCGAAGTCCCACGTCAAGGTTGCGAATCCCGCCGCCGCAGCCAAGCTCGCTACCGCCAGCCGCAATGTCCTGGCCAAGCCGATCCAAACCGCCAGACCTATGACGACCGCCAAACCCATGACAACCGCCAAGCCAATGACGACAGCGATGAGAACAACCATGAAGACCACCCTGCGCGCATCCAGGGCCACCTACGCCAAGCTCACCACGGCACGCATCGTCTCGTAGCACTGGGCCTTTCGGAGAAACTGTCGCGCGCCAAGAACAGTCCTCCAACTCACATCAGATCTTTCCTTGGTTCTCAATATTGTCGAAGGGTTACTCCCCTGGAACGCAAAACGGCGATCGCATCAGCGGTCGCCGTTTTGTTTTGGGTGCGCCCGGCAGGGCGCACTCACTGGGGGATGAGAGTCCCCTACACACCCGGCAAGGGGAAGCGCGAGCTGAACGGCAAGAGTGTCCGTCGCAAGGCGGAATCTGGAGGAAGCTCTGGGCAAAGCGCTGGCCTTGACGAACAGGAAGCGGATAGAGGCGTCACGGCGGGGTGAGCCGGCCAAGATTCGCAAAGCCCAGTACTTGCACGGAACGCCGTGCAGTAAATCCGACAGGCATAAGCGTGAAGGTGAGAGTGCGCAATACCCGGGGAAATCGGCCATGTTGTCTTGCGTGACTGAGAGCATCGGGAGGAGCTCTGATCCCATGGCAGAAGTCAGCAGAGGTCATATTAGCCTGTGTGGAGCGAAGGGCCGAACCTGTCACGAGCGGATAGAGGACTACTATATCTATGACTGGTGGGACAGAAGCCTCGCAAGAGGGCTTGTTACGGAGGTAGGGCCGGAAGTCCGACGGCTATGACAAGTGTCCTGAAACCAGCGGGCGAATGGTCATCGAAACGAAGCTCACTTCGGAAACCGAAGACAGGAACCGCCCATTGCGGAGCCGCACGGCGGGTCGTGTGGGGGGCGGCAGGGGTGACTCTGCCTCCTACCCTATTCACCAGACGTGCGCCTTCACCAGGTCTGAAACGACCATGGCCGCGCGTCCGGCAAGGCTCCGTCTCTCGCCGAAGATCTTGGCCTGTCCCGATAGCCCGTACATCGGGTTTCCTTCCGTCGTCGGCAACGTCACGCGGGAACTATAGAAGACGGGAATTTTGAAGCCCTGGTACTTCTCAGCGGGTATGACGCCGGGCGGCAGCGAAATCGGATCACCTGCCGGAAGCGGCAGCTTGAACCGAAGCAATCCGAATTGCCCCGGCAGCGCAAGTGCAACCTCAGAGCTCCCAGACATGCGGTTGAGCGCAGACGTCGGGATAAATATGCGAGCATCCCGGGCACCTTCCGCCAGCTCCAGAAGTTGCTGTCCGCTTCCAACCTCCTGATCCACCAGCATCGAGGGATTCTGCGTGAGAACCGTGCCGTCGGCGGTCGCAGCGAATTCCAGCGATGATTGCGCCTCATTTGCGAGCCTGGTCATGCGGCGCGCCGCCACTTGATCGGCGACGGCACTCCCGCCACTCTGTCCTTCCATTTGCGCGTTGAATGTCCTGAAGTTTGCGCTTTTCGTCTGCGCTTGTGCTCCCGATTTCATCGAAGCGGCTTCGAAGCTCGTCATCCGCAGCAACGCCTGCCCCGCGTGCACGCGCTGCCCCTCGTTCACGAGCACTTCCTCCACCCGCCCAGGCACTGCGGCACAGATTGCGTGCGACTCGGCCGGCTCAATTACGAAGAACGCATCCTCCCGGTCGCGCCACAGCGGCACAAACAGGAGAGCAATCAAGCCAAGGGCCGCCAGAAGATGGGGCGTTCGGAAACGAAATCCCGACCCGATCGTTCGCTCCCAGCCCTCGCTGATCACACGGCGCAACGACCGGATCCGCGAACGGAAAAGAACGAATGTCAGCGCAGCAGATGGAATCAGCGCAAATTCGGCAAACCACTTCGATCCGAGCCGATACGAAAAGCGCACTACGATAAAGAGCAAAAGGTAGCTGTATGCACCGGAAGCAATCGCATAAATCGTAAAGAGGATCACCCGTCGGTGTGGAACGATGGGGACTTCGATCGGCGCCCTGAGAATCTTCGCCTGAAACCACGCCGAAAGAAAGGCTGTGGATCGCTCCTTCAACTCCGGTATTTCAATGATCTCTGTCAGAAAGTAATAGCCATCGAGCTTGATCAACGGATTCAAGTTGATGACCACCGCTGCAATTCCTGTTAAGAGGATGACTTCATACGCCAGGTTATGAGACCACCCTCCTTCCGCGGAATTCAGCCAGAAAACCATGGCGATCCCGCAGACCATGAGTTCAATCCAGATTCCCGCAATGATGGTTCCCAGCCGTTGGATCTTTGTCGCCGAGACCCAGCTCTCCGTCACGTCTACAAAAAAGCAGGGAGCAAGGTACAAAAACATGAGCCCCATGCTGTGGACCTGTCCCCCAAAGTGCTTGCAGGTGAGACCGTGGGCTGTCTCGTGAATGAATCCAATGACAAGGATCAAAAGCCAGAACTGTGCGAAATCCGAAAAACTTTTCTGCGCAAAATTGAAGAACAGCGCTGTGTCCGGACCGATGAGTCGCCAGTTGTCAATCACCACAACCGTCTCATACACGAAGAGCAGAACGGCAAATAGCACGCACCACCAGCTATAAACAAATCCGCCCGCGACGCGATCAACCCAACCAAGATATCGGTCCGGATCCCACGCGGAGAAGCTGATGTGAGCGATGTTGATCTTCGATTTCGCGCGCCGTCCCCGCTGTGCCAGCAACTTCTCGCGCATGGCGAGGTTCTTTTCCTGGTGCGTCTTGTGCCAGAAGTCGCACTCTTCCATCTGTGCTGAAAAGGCTCGAACCTCTTCAACCTGGATCGGCATCCCCGCTTCGTCCTGGAACTCCGCGGCGATCTCTTCGTACGACCGCTCCCCGTCAAACAATTGCGCCAACTGCCACTGCCACGGCTGGAATCGGAAATAGCTCGACTTGTCGCGCTGCAGGACTCCGATAATCCGTTCGCCGTCCAGAACGTCTTCGTGAACAATCAGGTTTGGATCCAGTCGCGGCGGACGGCCGTGCGTCCGCCGTGCCTGCGGAATCTCCGGAAGCGCCGCATCGAGTGCTTCGCTCAGGTTCATGGCGCCAGTCGCACCTGCATCGTCATTCCCGGCTTCAGCACTTTCGACGGATGAACTACCGCCCCAACCACCTGGATGCTCCCGCTCGCGGGGTCCACCACCGGGCTGACCCGCACGATGCGTCCTACCTGGCGTAACCCCGGAAAGTCAGCCGTAGCAAACTCCAGCTGCTTTCCTCGCGTGAATGACCCCATCAATGTCTCCGGCACGGTGAACAATACCTCCAATGGCGCTTGCGCGGTGATCCAGAAAAGCACATCTCCTGGTTTCACTTCCTGCGCAGGACGCACCGTGCTCCGCCCGACCACTCCGGCAAACGGCGCCACGATCCGCGATTGTTCCAGTTGCAGGTTGGCTGAGTTCAGGTCCGCGTCTGCTGCTGCCGACTCCTCGCGAAACCGCGCGACTTCCGCGATCGTCTCATCCACCCGGTACTTCGCATGCTCCCAATTCTCTTCGCTGATGATCTTTGCATCGCGCATAGCATCGGCACGGCGCAGGTCAGCCTCTGCGGTCAATTGTTCAGATTGCCACTCGCGAAGCTGGGCCTGCGCGGAAGCCACGCGCGCCTTCTGCGATGCGCATGCAGACTTCAAGGCTCGATCGTCAAGCTGCGCCAGCAGCTGCCCTTTCTTCACCCGGTCCCCAATGCGCACGTTGATACTCACTACGCGCCCATTCCGTTCCGCTGCAATGTCTGCCTGCTGTTCCGCCACCAGCGGTCCTGTGGTCGTGAATGATTTTGGGTCCGCACCTTCCGCCATAGATGAGGTTGCCGTTTCAGGTGCCGCTTTCGGTGGCGGCGTGGTTGCCGCGACTGGCGCCGCGCTTGCGTCTGCCGCCGACGCATGAGAATCGCAACCCGCGCACAGCAAAGCCGCTGCGGCAAGCGCGATCATGCCCGCGCGAAACCGGCGATCCAGGCAGTACAAAAGAGTTCTCATGCCATCACCACCCAATCCAGTTCCAAAGTGTTTGCCAGATCCACAGTGCCGGACGCCGCAGCAGTACATAGCCGGCCGGCTTCCAGCCCAGCGAAATCTTCCCCCGCCCCGTCATCCCTGCACGCAAACTCGCGTCTTGATTCGAGAGCGGCACCTCTGCGGTGAATGTGCGCTCGCCATCTCCCGCCTTCGCTTCCGGGCTCACAACCGAAACCCTCCCCCGCCAAATCCGTTGCGGATAGCTGTCCAGCTTGATCGCCACACTCTCGCCCTGTTTCATCAACGCCGTGTCGCGCTCAGATATCGAGACCTGCACCATCGCCGTGGAGAGATCGAGCACCTGCGCAAATGCGTCTCCCGCCTGCAGATGTTTTCCTGCAGTGTTTTCCAAAGCCGGCGTCACGACGATCCCGTCTATCGGCGAACGTAATTGGGCATCGTCGACCCTCGCGCGGGCACGCTCCATCTCCGCCCGCAGATACTCAGCCTGCTCGCGATCGGCACCCGATTGCGCGGCGCCATGCGCAAGATCGTTTTGCATCACCAGCATTGCCTGTTGATACTTGGCCTGGGTCGACGCAAGTTCGGCGCGCCACTGCCAGTCGTTCATCGCTCCCAGAACCTGCCCCGCCGTGACACGCTGCCCCTCGCGCGTATAAACCGCCGTCACATTCCCATCCACCGGCGCGGCAATTGTCACCAGGTGCTGCGGCGCGACCATTGCGTCTCCGCCCAGACGCATGGGCAACGGGCAGAACGACAAAAACAGCGCGCACTCAAACGCGATCCCGAGTGTCATCCACCGGCGCCGGCGGCTGCTCAACAGAGCCCGCTTCTTCCTTACCAGAGGCTCGAGGATGCTGATCAGCGGCACTTCGCGATACAGCATCGCATTGCGAATCGCAACCGTGGCCTGACCGGCAAGAATCTTGATCATCTCAACGTGCGGCACGTCCAGAAAATCAGGGTTGCTGCTCTCATACGTCAGCACTCCCAGTCGGCCTTGGTCGTCGGCAAGCGGAATCGCATAGAGCCCGCGGAAGCCAGTTGCGGCAAAGTATTCTGCGACCGGCGCAGGAAGGTCTGTCTGCTTATCGCTCTCCGCCTCGTTCTGGCGCAGGTACAGCAGTTCCGTCTGCGACGAGAGCCAGCGCATCAGCTGATTGAGACGCTCCACCGTGATGTCGCCCAAGGGCAGGGCTGCCATACCCGAGACCGATTTCAACTGCAGCTTTCCCCGCTGATCGAGCGCTACAGAGCAGCGTTCGTAGGGCAGCACATTCTGCGGGCTGTTGACAATAATTCCCAGAAGCCGATCAAGGCGCAGCGTTGAAGTGATCTCGCCACTCACGTGCACCAGAGCTTTCAGGATCTCCAGTTTCCGCTCCGCCAGCAAAAGGCTGGCGTTCTTGAGCGCGCTTGCGATCGTCTCCGCCATCGACATCATCAGAAACTGATCGTCGTCATCGAATACACCATCTTCCTTGTTGATGGCTTCAAGTACGCCAATTTCCGCATCGTCCTGCATCAGGGGGACAAGCAGGGCATTGGTCACCGGCATGGCCTCTGATTCGGGGTCCAGGTTGAGATTTCGCTTCGCCAGCCGTTCGTCGTCTGCGTCGCCAATCAGCAGCGCCTCGCCCTCTTCGGCCATATCCCCTACGTAGCCTTCGCGGGGCGATTGCGTCATCCCCAATTCAACGGTCTCGTCGCTTCCTTCCGTTGAAATCAGCCTCAGGATGTCTCCATCGAACATCCACAGATGCATCGCCTGGCACGGCAGCATGGCCGCAGCTTTCACCGGAATCAGCGCGGTGACTGCCTCCATCTCAAGAGTTGCATTGAGTGATTTCTCCAGATCGTACAGCTGCGACATCCGGTGCACAGAGTCGAGCAGATCCTGGCGCTGTGCGTCCGCGGTCTCCGCCGCCAGAATCGCTGCCGGCGCCAACTGAATCACCGGCGCAATCGCCTCGAAATCCTGCAGCTTTGGAGTTCCTGAAAAGAAGAGAATCTCCACTACGCCAGCGAGATCCTCGCCCGCCAGCAGCGGTACGTATGCGATCGACGAAACCGACCGCGCGATGCTCAGGTGCGAATAGTCCTCGCGCAGAATTTCGGCGGCCCCATAGATCAGGATCTCGGGTAATTCCAAAACCAGCGGAGCCATCAACCGGTTTCCCGATCCCGCGATGTCTGGCGCCGGTGAGATATCTCCCGCCAGGCCGATCACCGTCCAGGCGTTCTCCACGTCTTCATGAATAAATCGGTGCACCGCGCAGGCGCAGTTCGGCAGTTGCGTCACAATAGCCGAAGCGATAATCGATGCGCGCGCTGTCGCGTCGGGCGTGGAAAGAAGCATCGCGCCGACTTCGAGACCGGCCTCGTTGACTGGTGAGATCATCCGTTCCCAGAACGTTCCGTAAAAGTTAGCTTGACAATGGGGGAGAGGGCATTAATTCTCAGGTAGTTGAGGCTTGGAGATTAGCAAGTATCGACTCTCCGTGTAAAGCGAAATCTCGCTTGGAAAACAGGTGCCGTGGATCTCGATATCAAAGAATCTGGTGCTGTGTGCACCTTGAAATTAAAGGGAAGACTGGTCAGCGGCGAAGCCGTTAATCAGTTTGAGAAAGCGTTCCTGCAAACACTTGCAGGAGGACACATCTTCCTCGTCGTCGACCTCGAAGCGCTGCCCTACATCGACTCCTCGGGCATCGGCTCCCTCGTGAACGCGCTGCGCCAGGCCAACAAGGTTGGTGGCTCCGTCAAACTCGTAAACCCCTCGCCGTTCGTCGCCAAAACCCTCAAGATGGTCGGCATCCTGTCGCTCTTTGGTGTCTACGAGTCGGAGGCGGATGCCGTCACCGCCTGTGGTGCCTGAGCAGTTTCGGAATTGGTGTAGACCGAAGCCTTTAGCTCTCAAAGAACTCGCCCAGCGGCAGCGGATGGCTGAAAAGATAGCCCTGGAACGAATGGCACCCAAGTTTCGCCAGAAACGCCCGCTGCTCCTCGGTTTCTACGCCTTCGGCAATCACTGAGAGCCCCATCGCCTTGCCAAACGAAATGATGGCCTGCGCCACTGCACCGCTGATGGGATCTTTCAGAATGTCGCTCACAAACGTGCGATCGATCTTGATCTGGTCCAGCGGAAGGCGCTTCAGATACGTCATCGAAGAGTAGCCTGTCCCGAAATCCTCCAGTGAGAAGCGCACTCCGTATGATTTCAGCTTGCTCATGCGCGCGATCACGTCTTCTACGTTCTCGCCAAACATGCTTTCGCTCAGCTCGATCTTCAGGTTGTTGGGATTGGCGCCCGTCCGATCCAGTGCCGACAGCACATGATCCACAAACTTCGGCTGCCGGAACTCGCGCGAGCTCACATTCACCGCGATCGACAGATGCTCACCTTCTTTGCGTCCCGCCCATGCCGCAATCTGCAGGCAGGCCGTTTCCAGCACCCAGTTGCCCAGCGGGAAAATCAGGCCCGTCTCTTCCGCTAATGGAACAAAATCCTGCGGTGCCACCAAACCGCGCGTCGGATGCTTCCAGCGGATCAGCGCTTCCGCGCCGGTCATCATCCCGCGATCCAGTTGCGGCTGATAGAACAGCGAAAACTGATTCTCGCGGATCGCTGCGCGCAGATCCCTCTCCAGCGCCACCCGCGCATTCACAGATGCCTGTAGCGCCGGCGCAAAGAAGAACATCGCGTTCCGCCCTGCCGCCTTCGCCTGGTACATCGCAATATCGGCCTGCTGCAGCACCTCGTTCGTGCTCTCGCTCTGGTTGCCGAAGACCGTGATTCCCATGCTCGACGTGGTGTGGCATTCCCGACCTTCCAGCAGAAACGGCTGGTCGATCGCTCCCAGAATCTTTCCACCCACTGTGCGAGCCTGCGCCGCCGCAACCTCCGCGATCTGGCTCAGGTCTTCCAGAATGATCACAAACTCATCGCCGCCCAGTCGCGCGACCGTGTCTACTTCGCGGACGCATCCTGCAATCCGCCGCGCCGTCTCCTGCAGCAGCAGATCCCCAATGTGGTGGCCGAGCGTGTCGTTCAGCGATTTGAAGCCATCCAGATCGACGAACAGCAATGCATGTTTGCTGCCGCTGCGGATGCTCGAAATCAACGCCTGGCGCAGCCGCTCCCATAGCAGTCGGCGATTCGGCAATCCCGTAAGCGTGTCATAAAACGCGAGACTCCGGATCTTCTCCTCATCCGCCTTGGCCGCCGATACGTCGCGAACGTACGAGATCACGCACTGCTCGCCGTCGAAATCTGCGTAGGAAGCCGAAAGCTGACCCCAGAAGACCTCGCCATTCTTCCGCCGCAGCCTCACTTCCATGTCGCGGCAGGCACCCTGTTCATACAGTGCTTCCGCCACCCTTTGCGTGTCGCTTTCGTCCGCCCAGATATCCAGTTCCGTTGACGTGTGTCCGATCGCCTCGTCACGGGTGAGTTGCAGAATCTCAAGGAATGCCGGATTCACTTCAAGAATCTTGCCGTCTTCCGCCCGCGCAATCAGCACTCCGTCTGGGCTGGTCTCGAACGTGGTCCGATAACGGTCTTCCTTCGCGGATGCCGCTGGTTCGGCGGGCACAGCCTGTGCCGCTTCCGCCTTCATGCGCTCATGGATGTCTTCCACATGTGCCAGCAGGTGCGACGGCCATCCTTCCCGATCTCGCAAAAGCGATACCGTCAGTTTTGCCAATGTCAGGGTTCCGTCTTTACGGATCAGGCGGATCTCCAGGCTCAGTGCGTCGCTCGCTCCCGTCCAAAGCTTCTGAAATGATGCGAGGCACTGCGCCCCATCCTCGTCCGGAGTAATTTCCTGCATCATCAGGCCGCGGACTTCTTCGCGCGCGTAGCCGATGATCTCTGCAAACTCCGCATTACAGCGCAGAATGTGGCCTTCCGGCGTGGTATGAACAATCCCCACCGTAGCCTGCTCGAGGAAATTTCGGTTCTCTAAAGTAGGCATATCACACATTGAGGATTGCCGTTCTAAGTTGCTGGCGTCCTCGAATTGTATCGCTCGTGAACTTGTTTTCAATGACTTGACCCAATCCTGCATAGGAAAAACCGAGCAAATCGTCACCTGCTGCAAGCACCACCGTAATCACGTAAACGCACCTGTGGGCGTCACTGATGAATCTCACACCAGAACCAGTTCATTGTTCTATGAGCGCTAAGCTTCGCGCTCTTAGCCGTCCGAGTTAAGCCACTGGCCGACTAACTGTGCCAAACATGGTTCCCCATAACTCGAAGCGCACACACAAGGTGATTGAATCGAATAAATATATAATACGCATGAGTTTAACTGTCACAATTGCACGTTCGTTCCATTCGCGATTTTTCGGACTCTTGGCATCATCATTGGAAAAACAGCACTTTAGCCCAACGTTTTCTGTCCTGACAAAAATAATCTGCAAGGACGCACAGACCTCTACAACTTATGTGTGACATCCTTGCTTGCGTGCGGCAATCATTATCCGGGACTTTTGAATGATCCTTACCAAAGAGCGATTCAGGTATGGTTTTCTTCTGAACGTAACGAGGCAGAACCGGTACTCCAGTAGCTCCAGGGCACTCTTTCTTGGATTACTTCTGTGCGTGCCCATACTCTGCGGACAGATCTCCCTTGCGCAAACCGGCAAGCCCACTGCCGTCTCACCGCAGATTCCAAGGTCCGCGCCGCCATCCGCCTTTAAGGTTCCTCTCCTCACCGAACCTCTCCGGCTTTCTGACTTTCACGACATGCGGCCCGACCCCGCCATCAAAGACAACCTTGCCTTGGTAACCGGCTTCATCCAGAACACTCCGACCGACGGTGCGCCCGCCACGCAGCAAACCGACGTCTGGATCGCCCATACTCAGGTCCACCCTCTATTTCGTCTTCGCCTGTCACGACGACCATCCCGGCTTGATTCGCCGTCACCTGTCTCGTCGCGAAGACATAACCGGCGACGACACCGTTTCAGTCCTCCTCGATCCCTTCGAAGACCGGCGCCGGGGAGTGATGTTCACCGTCAACCCCGCCGGTGTGCAGGCAGATGCCGCGTGGACCGATAACCCTAGCGTCGACTACACAAGCGATACCGACTACAGCTACGACCAGGTTTGGGACTCCGAGGCCCGCGTAAACCCCGCTGGCTGGATGGCCATCATCGCCATCCCTTTCCGCAGTCTCCGTTTTCGCAATACCGCTTCCGACTGGGGCGTTGTCTTTTCGCGCAATCTGCCCCGCAACAGCGAAATCGACTTCTGGCCCCGTGTCTCCCCCAGCATTGCCGGCGTACTCACCCAGGAAGCCACCATGCACGGCATCGAAGGCGTCACCGGCTCCCATAACCTGCAGATCAATCCCTACGTGCTCGCCCAGAATGAGCGCGAACTGATCAATCTCGATCCGCTCAATCCATACTTTAGCTCCCGGGGCCTTGAGGGCACTGCCGGCGGCGAAGCCAAGCTCGTCATCAAAGACAGCATCATTCTCGATGGAACCATCAATCCCGATTTCAGCGATGTGGAATCCGATCAACCCCAGTTCACCGTCAACCAGCGTTACCCCGTCTACTTTCCTGAACTCCGGCCATTCTTTCTTGAGAACGCGAATTACCTCAGCACCCCCATCCTTCTGGTCTACACGCGCAACATCGTCCATCCCGAATACGGTATTCGCCTGACAGGAAAAATCGGCAGAACCAATCTTGGCTTCTTTGCCATCGACGACCGTGAACCCGGCGAAACCTACGCACCTGGCGATCCGCTCCATCATCAGCGCGCCAAGTACGTCGTCGGCCGCGTCTCAGAGGATCTGGGAAAGAACTCGAGCCTCGGCCTCATCTACACCGACCAGGAGTTCGGCGGCGGCTGGAATCGCATTGGCGGCCTCGACTTCACCGCCCACCTCAGCAAAAGCTGGACCGCCATCGGCCAGATGGTGGAGTCCTCCACCATGAGTCCGAACAGCCCCGGAACTGCGTCGACTTACTCTGCCGGACCAGCCAGTTACTTCCAAGTCCTGCGCACCGGGCACGCCTTCAACCTCGACTCCGTCTACAAAGACTACAGCACCGGCTTTCAAACCCAGCTCGGATTCATTCCCACGAGTGACCTCCGGAGCAGTCAAAACCACGTTAGCTATGTGTGGTACCCGAAGAAAAAAGCAATTCAGAGTTTTGGCCTCGACGGGTTTCAACTCATGGGTTGGGACCACCAGGGCAATCGCCTGTACCACTACTTCACGTTTTCACCATTCCTGACTCTTCCGCGCCAGATGCTCATCGCGCCGCAGTTTGGCAATGACTCCGATACTCTCGGCCCGCAGGACGGATACCCGCTCACTCACAACGTCAACTTCACTGAGAATTTTGGCGGCATCGCGGTGAAGGGCGCGCCCTTCTCGCAGTTGGGCTTCACTCTCATCGCACTCCGCTCCGGCAACGTGAACTATAACCCCGTCGCGGGTGGTACGCCATCGCTGCTCAACGCCGACGAACTCCAGTTGTTCCTCACGCTCCAGCCCGTCAGGCAGCTTACTGCATCCAATACCTACCTGCTCGACCGCGATCACTCCGTTGCCGACGGAGCATTCGTGTACGAAAACCAGGTCTTCCGCACCAAAATCAACTACCAGTTCACGCGATCCATCTCCGCCCGCGTCATCGCCGAATACGACTCAACTCTCGCAAACCCTGCCGAGACATCTCTGCAGCGCCGAAAACAAATCGGAACTCAGGCACTCTTCACCTGGCTTCCCCATCCCGGCACAGTCCTCTACATCGGCTATAACAACGACCTGCAGAATCTCGATCGGTCGCTCTGCTATCGCGGCCTCACCGGCGCTTGCGACCCCAACAACCCCACCCCGCCCAGCTCCAACAACTACCTCAACGACGGCAAACAGATCTTCGTAAAGTTCTCCTACCTTCTCCGCTTCTAAGCTGCCAAACCATCTCCGTTCGCTCCGATGGTCCTTATCCGCGCATGACAGGAAATCGTCTTGCTGGCTACCCAAGCCCCTGATCACACGTCATAATCATTAGCTTCATTGATGAATTGCCCCGTGAATGGCCTTCCAGGCACCTGTCGCATTTGTCAATTTATTCAGGTCGGTCCGAGTCGGAGCTCGCCTCGAATCGGGAGATGAAAATATGATTCCAAGGTTCGCGATGGTTGCTGCCATCCTTCTCATTTCGATTCCAAGCCTCGCACAGGTAGAACCTCAGGCAAGTGCAGGCAGAAAGTTCCCCATCCACTGGAGCGCTGGCGGGGGAATGGACTACTTTTCGGGCGATTGGAGAGCCGGGAACATCAACAGGTGGGGGCCGGCCGCTTGGGCAACCGGAACGATGTGGAATTGTCTCGGCATCACCGCTGAGGGCCACTCCATGATCATCGGCGGAAACCAGAATGCTTCCGCTTACAAGCTCTTCGTAGGCGAGGGAGGTTTGCAATGCACCATGGGTTACTGGGGCAGGTTTCAGCCCATTTACAAGGGCGAAGTCGGCTTCGCGAGTCTCTCGCAACCCGGCAACGGTTCGGGCCACCTTCATTCCACGTATAGCACCTGGTCGGTCGGGGGCGGCGCGGAATACCACATGGCCGGACATTGGTGGACGCGTGTGGACTATACCTACGAAGGTATCCCCAACTTCCACAGCAGCATTACCAACCAGAACCACACCCTGAATCCGCGAGGCATTTCCTTCGGTATGACTTACCGCTTTGGCCCGTCAGGAACTCGTTTCTGATACCGGTCAAATCTCGCGTTCGTCGCTGTGCTCATACCCGCCCGAGCTCCGTGAGCGCGGGTCCGCGGATCGACCGCAGCCCCCGGAAGTTGACTAACGCTTATATAGACAATGTTCCGCAGGCCCAAATCCGGCGTATGCTTTCGTCATGCCCGCACGGCCTGCAAGATTCGGATGCGTGCTGCTCTTCCTGGCCATGGTTCTCACGACGGGAGTTTCGCGTCCGCAGGCGCCCCAGCCACCAGGTTCAATTCTCATCGACAATTTAGGAGAGGCGACTCGAACTCTGAGCGGGCCGTGGAGGTTTCATCCAGGCGATAATCCTTCCTGGGCCTCGCCCTCAATCGACGATTCTCGATGGGAATTGCTGAGCGCCGAACGGCCCTGGGGTGCGCAAGGTCACGTACGCTATACGGGCTGGGCCTGGTACCGTCTTAACCTGACAGTGCGAACCACCCCTGATGCCTCATCGCCGCTCTCGCTGCTCGTGCCCCATGTCAACGATGTCTACGAGGTCTATTGGAACGGCGACCTGGTCGGCCACAACGGTCACATGCCGCCTTATCCCATCTGGTACTACTCCGAACGCCCGCAGCTTTTCCCCCTTGGTAACGCGATCAGCGGAGTCCTGGCGGTTCGAGTCTGGAGAGCGCCGCCCTTGTCCGATGATTCCGGAGAGTTGGGTGGGTTTGCCGGCGCTCCATTGATCGGTGTCCCCAAGGCCATCGCAGCTGAACGGTCCACCATCGACTACCGCTGGTTGCGCAACAGGCAGTTCCTGTTCGGCGAACATCTCATCTATGCCTTGATTGCGTTATTGAGCTTCCTCGTGTGGTGGCGTAACCGCAAACAGTGGCTGCTGCTTTGGATGGTGGCATACGCACTCGCACCCCTCGTGCCTCAGCTGTTGCTCGGTTCACGTCTTCCGTGTCCCTACGTCGTGGCAATGGGTTTGTCGCAGCCTGCCAATTCCATCCTCGACATATCACTGTGGTTCCTTTTGCTGTACCTGCTCCATTTGGACCAGAATCGCACTCTGTTCCGTCTCATCAGGATTTTTGCGGTAATCAGTATCACCTTGGCGACCATCGACGGTCTGCTTATTACAGTCGCACTGCAACCCAAATGGACAGCCGTTGCTCAGGCTGGCGATGCAGCCATCACAGCCATCAACACTCTGCTGCAGATGCTTCCCCTGGTGCTGGTCGGCCTGGGAATCTCGCGCCGGGAACACCTCTGGTTTGGCTCTTGGCTTGTGGCCGTTTTTGCATTCCTCGACGGAATGATCTCCGTGCTTCTCGGCGCTTTAAGTCAGGGCCAGCGATTCACAGGTTGGACGATCGCAGACAAGATTGCCTCGCCCCTGTTCACCATCTATGGCAACCAGATTTCGCTTCCAATCGTCTCTCGCGCCATCCTGCTCGTTGTCATCGTCTGCGCGGTCTACGTCCACTATCGCGACGAGCAGCGTCATCAGCTGGCAATCGCGAGTGAATTCGATAAAGCCCGCGAACTGCAGCGCATGCTCATACCCGAGACACAGCACGCTACCCCCGGCTATGCTCTCACCTGCTCCTATCGTCCCGCCCTTGAAGTCGGGGGCGATTTTTTTCAGTTGATTCCAATCGGAGTCGATGGCAGCGCATTGCTGATCCTCGGTGATGTCAGCGGTCACGGCCTCAAAGCCGCGCTCAGCGTCTCCTACGTCATCGGTCTGCTCCGAGTCCTGGCCGAGCTCTTCCCGGAACCGGGGCCGCTGCTCACCCAGTTGAACCGCTGCCTCTGCGGTCAACTAAAGAACGGCTTCGTCACGTGTATTGCCGCCAAAATCGATCAATCCGGTTCCTGCATCCTGGCCGGCGCGGGACATCCTCCGCCGTTTCTCAACTGTTCCTCGTTGGAGATTCCCGGCGAGTTGCCTCTCGGCATCAACGCCTCGGTCCGCTATCACCAGGCCGCAATTCAACTTCATCCCGGTGATCACCTCGCACTCTACACAGACGGACTCCTTGAAGCCCGCAGCAAGACCGGCGAGCTCTATGGATTCGAGCGATTGGAAAAACTCTTCGCGACCTATCCCACGGCGACCGATGCCGCCGAGGCCGCAATTCGCTTCGGCCAGGACGACGATGTCACCGTCGTCGCTCTAACCTATGTAGCCGATCGCGACACTTGCCTCGAAGGACCAGTTGTGGGTACGGAATTGTGTCACACGGCCTGACTTGGATCAACGCACTGCACCAACAAGTGGCTCCGATTCGTGTATCGACGCTTCGTGCATTTCGTGGCGCAAGTGAGCGGAGATATCCGTCCATGTTCGATTGATCTGCTTGGAGTCGATCTCTCCGGAGGCTATCTTTGACTTGAGTTGATCGGGATCCCATTGGCGCTTTTCGTATTTCTCCCTGATCATTTCGAAAGCAACCTTGACGACAGTATCGATGTCATCGTGCAAATCGGGTGGTATCTGGGCGTAGAACGCATCGTGGCGTTCTTCGATCCACTCGAACACAATCGGCAAAACCATACAACTGACCCAGTGTTGATAGGCGGCTAGTCCTTCGACCGCAGCATGCAATCCCCAGTGCTGACCGTAACCTGCAACGGCTGCAGATGCCGACATCTTCGTGGGCACGCCAGTGTATCTGGTTTGGTATTTGAGTGATTCAGCGAACTTCGAAACGTATTCTGGAGCCATGTCCCGTCCCCTTTCAAGTTGAGTCTTCGCGTTTAAACGAAGCTGGTCTCAACAATCAGAGAACATCCTTGACGAAGAAGGAACGGGGCCCTGAGATCAACTTCGTTGATTTGGGCACGCTGCGATCGACAAGAATTCAGCGCGCCATTATCTGATGCCAAAGGGTTCGAAATGTCAATGTGATTGGAATCACTCGTTCAAAAACTGTAGCGTTGGATGTTGGAGGTTTCGAAAACGACTTGTCTATACACGACGCCGTATGCCATCGGCATCGGTGTCAATTACGGCCGCTTTGGCGCTCTCACCTGACCGCGCCACGAGCGTTGCCAGTCATAGAATGTGTAATCTTGAGCGCCGCGAGCCTGGAGTAAGCGGCGCGATGCTTCTGCATTTTCCACTTGCAATGGAAAATGCTCCTACACTCCTTCGCCGACCCCGCCAATCACCGCCGCTTTCGCGCGTTTCCCCAGCCGCACTACCAGCCGCACCGGCAGCGTATTGATCGTGATTGCCGAGTTCGTCACAACCTCGCCGTCAATTCTCACAGCTTTCTCCGCAAGCTTCCTGCTCGCCTCAGCCCCGCTGGCCGCCAGGCCCGTTTGCAGCAGCAGCTTCGCAACGCGAATCTGCAACTCTCCCGCCGGGCACGATGGGCTTACCAGGTCCGCATACGCGACGTGAACCTCTTCCAGATCTTCGACCGCTTCCTTCTGCTGGAACATCCGCGCCCAGTTCTCATCCGCATGCTGCGCCGCTTGCTCGCCGTGAAACCCTGCGGTAATGTTCCGCGCCAGCCGCTTCTTCACATCCATCGGATGAATAGATCCGGTTGCAACCTCTGCCTGCAGCGCGTCCACTTCCGATTGCTTCAGATCCGTTAGAAACACCCAGTACTTCCACATCAACTCGTCCGAGATGCTCATAAGCTTCCCGTACATCTCCCCCGGCGGTTCGTTGATCCCGATCGCATTATTGAGCGACTTCGACATCTTCTGAACGCCATCCAACCCCTCAAGAATCGGAGTCATCAGCACGATCTGTGGCTTCTGCCCATACTGCCGCTGCAATTCGCGGCCGGCGCCGAGGTTAAAGCGTTGATCTGTTCCGCCGAGTTCGACGTCGCATTCCAGAGCAACGGAGTCATACGCCTGCATCAGCGGATACAGCAGTTCATGCAAGCTGATCGGCTGCTCCGCCTGAAATCGCTTGTGAAACTCATCCCGCTCCAGCATCTGCGAAACCGTGAAGTGCGACGCGAGACGGATGGTGCCCTCGTAGCCAAGCTTCCCCAGCCACTCCGAGTTGTAGCGAACCTCGGTTTTTTCGGCGTCCAGGATCTTGAACACCTGCTCCTTATAGGTCTCCGCGTTCTCGTTGATCTGCTCGCGCGTCAGCGGCTTCCGAGTCACGTTGCGTCCCGTCGGGTCGCCGATCAGAGAAGTGAAATCGCCTACCAGAAAAATCACCGTATGCCCGAGTTGCTGAAAGTGCCTCAGCTTCCTCATCAGCACCGTGTGCCCCAGGTGCAGGTCAGGCGCCGTCGGATCAAAACCTGCCTTCACCCGCAGCGGACGGCCCGTTTTGCGACCCTCCTCAAGGCGTTCCCGCAAATCCGACACGCGAATAATCTCCGCCGCACCCTTCTGCAGCAGATCCATCTGCTCATCCACAGGAAGAAACGTACTCATATTGTCTTTCAGTATAGAGTCCAGCGTTCCCACAACCTCGCAACCGTCCACGATCGCACATCGCCGCGAAATGAAAAGTCATCCTCACTGCCACCGACGTTCTATATGCTCTATGCGAGGTCCATCGACGGTCTCTGGAGGAATTGAAAATGGCTCGTCGCAATCCCATAAGCCCGCTGGTTCTTGCGCTCACATTGGCTTCGCTGGCTTTCCCCGTGCCTGTCGCCCTCCGCGCCCAGAAGCCGGCTTTTCCCGTTTCCACCCGTTGTGTCACTTGCCACAACAATCTCAAGACCGCCAAAGGTCAGGACGTCTCCATTGGATCCGCATGGCGCGCCAGTATCATGGCCAACTCCTCGCGCGATCCCTATTGGCAAGCCAGCGTTCGTCGCGAAGCCCTCGACCACGCCCCCGCCGCCTCGTCGATCGAGAACGAATGCGCCACCTGCCACATGCCCGTGCAGCACCTGGCCGATAAAGCTGGCGGCCACGACACCGCGGTCTTCTCGCGTCTCCCGCTCGACGCCGCGCACGAGGCCGACGAAGCCGCTCTCGATGGCGTCAGTTGCTCAACTTGTCATGAAGCCCAGCCCACCGGACTTGGCACGCCAGACTCCTTCAACGGCAACCTCGCCGTCGCGCCCGTCGATCAGCACGACCGTCCCATCTTCGGGCCGTATCCCTCCGACGCCCGCGCCATCGCCATGCACACCGCATCCGCGGGGCTTACCCTCGCGCAGTCTGATCACCTTCGTCAGGCGGGCCTCTGCGGCTCCTGCCACACGCTCTACACCACCAATCTCGATGCCGCCGGAAAAGCAGCAGGCCGCTTCCCTGAGCAGATGCCCTACGTTGAATGGCTCCACAGCGACTACAAAGACAAGCAGACCTGTCAACAATGCCACATGCCTGCCATTGCCGGTTCTGCTCCGGATGCTTTATTCAACAGTCCTACCCACGAAGGAGTGCGTATCCACTCCTTCACCGGCGCCAACTTCTTCATGCAGGCGCTTCTCTCCACCCATCACGACGAACTGGCCGTCAGCGCGAAGTCCGCCGATCTGGACTCCGCCGCGGCCGAAACCAGCGAATTTCTTAAATCCCAGACCGCGCACCTCTCCCTCAGCGCACTTTCTGCCTCTAACGGCAAACTCTCCTTCTCCGTCTCCGTCCAGAACCTTACCGGCCACAAATTTCCCACCGCATTCCCATCGCGCCGCGCCTGGCTCCACGTCACCGTCAGCGACGCCTCCGGCCATGTCGTCTTCGAATCCGGCAAACTCAACGACGACGGCTCCATCACCGGCAATCTCAATGACGCGGACCCGGCCCGCTATTCGCCGCACTACACCACCATCACCGCCGCTGATCAGGTCCAGATCTTCGAGCCCATCCTTGGCGACGCGCAGGATCACGTAACCACCGCACTCCTCACCGCTACCCATTACCTCAAAGACAACCGAATCCTCCCCGCCGGCTTCGACAAGCAGACCGCATCGCCCGACATTGCTGTACGCGGCGAAGCCGCCTCTGACCCCGCCTTCATCGGTGGTGCCGCCACCACGCGCTACGAAGTTCCCACTAATGCCTCCGGCCCGTTCGCCGTCAAAGTTGAATTGCTGTATCAACCCATCGGCTTCCGCTGGGCCCACAACCTCTATCCCTACAAGGCCGCCGAGCCCCAGCGTTTCGTCAAATACTACGAATCCGCCTCCGCTAAATCAGCGGCGATCCTGGCGCAGGCCGAAGCACACCTTTAGTGTCCTGAGTCATTAATTCGTTTACAGAACCTGGCCACGGAATCAGGATCTGGTCGGCAGTTTTGTGCCAGATGAAGGGCTTTGGGTCGCGGTTGTGGTGTTCGATGAAGTCGTTGATGGCCGCTTTTAGTTCTTTGGTCGAGCGGTGGACGCCGCGCCGAAGCTGGCGTTCGGTGAGCAGAGCGAACCAGCGTTCCACCAGGTTCAGCCATGAGGCAGAGGTGGGAGTGAAGTGGACCTGGAAGCGGGGCGTTTGGCCAGCCAGTTGTGAATTAACTTCGTCTTGTGAGTTCCGTAGTTGTCCATGATGAGGTGAACATCCAGGTCTTCAGGCACGTTTTTCTCGATGGTGTCGAGAAAGTTGCGGAACTCCTCGGAGCGATGGCGTTGCTGATTCTGGCCGATGATCTTGCCGGTCTTGGTATCCAGCGCGGCAAACAGGCTGGTGGTGCCATGCCGCATATAGTCGTGGGTGCGGCGTTCGATCTGCCCTGGCCCCCATGGGCAACAGCGGAGCCGTGCGGTCCAGCGCCTGGATCTGGCTCTTTTCATCCACGCAGAAAACCAGCGCGCGCTCGGGAGGGTTCATTTAAAGCCCCACGATGTCGCGCACCTTGTCGATGAACAAAGGGTCTTTGGATAGTTTGAATGTTTCGGCGCGATGCGGAGCCAGGGAAAAGGCGCGCCAGATGCGGCTGATGGCGGTCTGGTTGATGCCTGTGGCCTGTGCCATCGTGCGGGTCGACCAATTGGTAGGAGCGGGCGGCTTGCTCTCCAACGTGCGTACGATCACTTGTTCAATCTGCGCATCGCTCAGCTTGCGGGGCTGCCCGGGACGCGGCTCATCGAGCAGACCTTCCAACCCCTGCTCATCAAACCTGCGCCACCATTTACTGACTGTTTGAATACACGCATGTGTCTGTCCGCCGATGGAGGTAGCGGTCACTCCCTCGAACTCAAGCAATACGATCCGTGCTCGCATCGAAAGAGCCTGGGCGGTCTTCCTTCTCCGCGTCCATCCCTGCAAGGTACTGCGCTGCTCCCCGCTCAGTTCCAACTCCGGCAATCGGCGGCCACGTCTCATCACATTGCTCATGCCATGTACGACGTTTATCGCCCGGTTGCCTCGGATCGTCACGTTATCCCCGTCAACAATCCCGGCGATGAACGCTGAATCTTGGTCGACAGCTCAGACGGTTCCCTGGCTTCGCCCGGAGGATACTTTGAGACCGGATCTTCATTTCAGCCACCTTCGTTTGAAACGCCGATGATCATGACGCTCTTCAGTGTCGAAACGCTGCGGGTCATGGGAGTTCCTCCTGATAGGGTAGCTGCCGAGGTTGCTCCAAAACGGGATTACGTCCGGATGGCGTTCTGAGTTACCACGTTCAAATCTCATGTCCTTTGGGCAAGATCATGAGCTGCGGAATACGTACATGCGGCGGTTGATCGAGGAGGAAGAGAACCATGCGGGCAATGTCGCTTGGTAACAAGGGTTCTCTGATTTCCATAAGCTCAGAAGGATGTACCTCCCAATGATTGTGGAGGCCGGACATGACTAGGCCCGGCTGGATGCACGATACCTGCACGTCTGTTTTGCTAAGCTCTATTCTCAACGCTTCCGAGAGCGCTTCAATGGCATACTTCGTTGCAGCATAGGCCCCTGCGGTAGGTCGCACCTTCTTTCCCAGGACGCTCGAAGTATTTATGAGATGGCCTCTCTTCTCGCGAACAAAGTGCTGAAGAAATACATAGGCGATTCGAAATGCACCTTCGACATTCACTCGCACCATATCGCAGATGCGCTCAATATCGGCAGTCTCAATCGATCCCACCTCGAGGAAACCAGCATTGTTGAAACACATATCGCACCGGCCGAATTGCTTAATTGCCGCGGACAGCAGAGCGCTCGGAAGCGATTTATCGCGCAAATCGCCGGGAACAACGGCGACCTGAGGTCCAAGCTGTGATGCCAATGATTGGATTTTCCGGGCCGACCGCGCGGATAGAACCAGGCGCCAGCCTGCTTCCGACAGGCTCCTTGCCACTGCTGCCCCGATACCTCCACTTGCACCCGTGACTACCGCTACCTTCTGAGTGGGCTCTTTCATGTCATCGAGAGTTTAGCAAAGGTGATCACAGAGTTTCGGGTCTCGCATATTCGCCGAGTATCAACTGAGCGCCCCGACCGGGCATGGAGAATTCCCATTTTCGGGGAAAGAGCTGAGATCGCGCACTTTACTCTGCCGACCCCGCGTATGATTGCCGGCAAGATCTCGAAGTGGAGTTCGGTCGATGCAAGCAATCGTCTACCACCGTTACGGTTCTCCGGATGTACTCGAATTACAGGAAATCCCCAAACCCACTCCAACAGAAGGCCAGGTTCTGATCCGGGTTCACGCCGCCTCGGTGAATCCATACGACTGGCACTTCCTCCGCGGTACGCCATCGTTGATCCGCTTGTTCATCGGATTGCGCAGGCCAAAGTCTCCGCGGCTCGGCGCAGATGTTGCCGGGATCGTTGAAGCGGTCGGCTCCAAAGTCGAATCATTCAAGCTTGGCGATGCCGTTTTTGGCACCGCCAAAGGCTCCTTTGCGGAATACGCTTGCGCTCCCGCGTCACAGCTTGCGGTGAAGCCGCGAGAGATTTCGTTCCAGCTAGCCGCATGTTTGCCCATCGCGGGAATCACCGCGCTGCAAGGCCTGCGCGACAAAGGAAAGGTTCAAGCAGGGCAAGCCGTCCTCATTAACGGTGCGGCGGGTGGTGTAGGAACCTTTGCCGTGCAGATAGCCAAATCACTTAGCACGCGCGTCACAGGCGTATGCAGCACCGGAAATGTCGAGATGCTCCGGTCCATCGGAGCAGACGAAGTGATCGACTACACCCGCGAGGATTTCGCTCGCTCAACCCAGCACTACGATCTGCTCTTTGATCTCGTGGGGAATCGCTCACTCGCCGACTACTTGTGCGTAGTCCAGCCGCACGGCACATACATCTCCTGCGGCGGTGGCGGCCCAGATCGGAGCACAATGGATCTGCTTGCCCGATTGCTTCAGAACGCGGTTCGATCGCGTTTAGTTGGGCAGAAAATGCCCGGCCTGCTCGCCAAAGTCAATCGCGAGGATTTGGCCATACTCGCAGATCTCGTCAAAAGAGGCACAGTGATTCCAATTATTGAACGTACCTACTCTTTGCGCGAAACTGCGGAAGCTATGCGCCATGTTGAGTCGGGCCACGTCCACGGCAAAGTCGTGATCGCTGTTGCCTAAACGCCCTGGAGCCTGGGTCTCCCCCTTTGGAAACCCATAAAGTGATGTCGCTCGTTGTCGTCCGTTGACCACCCACTCGACTGTAACAAACCGGCAAACAGTCCGACGTTGTCCGGCCAAGCAACAATAACCTTCTCCGCGCAACCCGCGGATCGCTGCGGCCTACTTCCCCCGGTAATCAATCAGCGGCTTCTGCCCTTTCGGAATCGCAGAACGATACGTCTTCCCCGCAAGCTCCTTCGCAAAATCCGCCTTGGCCGCGCCTACAAGATCAGGCTTCGTAAACAAATCCACAGCCGTATCCGCTAGCGCCTTCGAAGCCACCACCATTCCATCCTGCCCGATGCTCGTTCCAGCGGTCGCCGCCGCCTGCCAACTATGTGCGAACGATCCAGGCACAAACGTTGCGGTCGTAAATCCGATCGTCGGCACCACCCAGCTCACATCGCCCACATCCGTCGAGGCAGACGGCGCATTCGGATCGGGCTTGTGAAAAGGTTCAACCACCTTCGTCAGATCGAGGCTCGGCAACGTATCCAGACCAAGCGTCTTCTGCAGATCCCGCGCAAATTTTTGTTCATCCGCGCTCATCGTGTAGCCGCCCACTTCCTCCAGATTCTTCTGCGCCTCCTGCGCCAGCGCATCGTTGCCGATAATGTTCGCATCGCTGCCAATGTCCGTCACCTCAAGCGTCGTCCCCGTCATCAGCGCCGCGCCTTTCGCGACATTCAGAATGCGCTCCCAGATCTCCTGCAGCGTCGTATTCGACGGGCTGCGTCGCCATCAGGTCCATCTGCGCCAGGTCCGGCACAATATTCGGCGCTACTCCGCCCTTCGAGATGATGTAGTGCATGCGTGTAGCGCTCGGCACATGCTCGCGCATGAATTCAATTCCGTTCCCCATCAGCATTACCGCATCCAGCGCCGACCGCCCGTGATCCGGCGACATCGCCGCATGCGCCGCTATTCCGTGGAACGTAAACTTTGCCGACGTCACCGCCAGAGCCCCGCCGTCGATCACCGCATTCCGATCGCCCGGATGCCAGTGCAGTACCACGTCCACATCCTTGAACACCCCGGCGCGCACCATGTACACCTTGCCTGATCCACCTTCCTCCGCCGGCGTTCCGTAGTAGCGCAGCGTCCCGTTCACATGGTTCGCCTCCATGTACTGCTTCACGGCGACCGCCGCAAGCGCCGCGCCCGACCCCAGCAGATTGTGCCCGCATCCATGTCCGGGCGCACCCGCCGTCACCGGCGCTCGCTCCGGCACCGCCTGCTGCGACAACCCCGGCAGCGCATCAAACTCGCCCAGAATCGCCACCACCGGCTTCCCCTCGCCATAGCTCGCAATGAAAGCCGTCGGCTCATCCGCCACGCCGCTCTCGACTGAAAACCCCGCCGCCTTCAACTGCGCCTGCAGCAGCGCCGAGCTCTTGTTCTCGTGATACCCCAGCTCCGCAAATCCCCAGATCTCCTTCGACACCTGCTTCCAGTTCGCGCTGTTCGCCTCCACCAGTTTCTCCACTTGCGCATGCGCAGCGCTCGGCGATTGAGCATGAAGTTCCGGCATATCGCACAGCGCACAACACGTAGTGATCATTGCGACAGCAAAAATACGGTTCAAAACCGGATGAAGAGTCTCTCTCATGGCGGCGTCCTTTGCGGTGGATTGGGAATTGTGGTTTTGTCGTGGGGAAGAACGTACATAGTATAGAGTCCCCGCCCCAGAGAGCCTGCGTATACACCGGCATGACCTCAAACAAGCAGTCGCGCCGTCTTGCATCTCAGCCATCTCCATCGAAGACGCCTTCTGCATTTTGTGAGAAGATCGCCCTAAGCGACCCAGCATCCATCGAAACAGCCCCTTTTCTGAGGGATTTGCAGCAGGATCGAAATCGGGCATCGCTCTGGATGCTGCTCCTCGGGCCGCCGCGCGCATCGAAGTGACTGTAAAATGCGAGCGCAGATCAAACTCGGCAGTCTTCGCGGAATCGGCATTGGCCTTCATTATTCATGGTTCCTTATTGCCATTCTGATCGCTCTCTCTCTTGCCGATCATTTTCGAAGGATCAATCCAGGTTGGAATCCTGCCATCATCTGGTCAGTAGCCGTTATTACATCCGTCCTCTTCTTCGTTTCGCTCCTGCTGCACGAGCTGGCACACTCTTTCGTCGCGAAGTCGCGCGGGTTGCGGGTCCGCGAAATCACCTTGTTTGCGCTCGGCGGTGTCTCTCAGATCGAGTCGGAAGCTCCGGATGCACGATCAGAGTTCTGGATCGCGATCGTCGGTCCCATGACCAGCGCCGCAATTGGTGCCCTTCTATTACTGCTCGCACGAGTGTTCGGTTGGAATCTGGGAACCCCTTCGACTACGCCGTTGATTGCCGTCCTCCTGTGGCTCGGATACATCAATTGCGCATTGGCTGTGTTCAACATGGTCCCCGGATATCCGCTGGATGGCGGGCGAATCCTCCGCGCCGTCCTTTGGTGGATCAGCGGCAGCCGGCACCGCGCCACGCGATGGGCAGCGCAGGTCGGCCAGGGTGTCGCGCTCCTTCTCATTCTGTTTGGACTCCTTCGGTTCTTTACCGGCGCGGGCTTTGCCGGTCTATGGATCGCTTTCATCGGCTGGTTCCTGCTCGATGCCGCGCGCGCCGGCTACATACAAATGGGTGTGATGACAGAGCTTCGCGATCACACCGTCGCCGAGCTGATGGAACGCAACTGCCCCGCAGTTGAGGGATACCTGAGCCTGCGCGACTTCGTCGACGAATACCTGTTGCACAGTGCGAGTCGCTGTTTCCTGGTCGTGCACAGCGGAAAGCCTGCGGGACTGATTACTCCCGACGAAATTCGCTCAGTTCCGCGGGATGCATGGACGCAGAACAGTGTGCAGAGCGTAATGCAAAAGCTCGACCAGATCCGTGCCGTGCCTCCGCAAATGCCTGCGATTCAAGCCCTGGAACTCATGGGCGCGCGAAAACCTCACCGTATTGGCCGTCGTATCCGATGGCAAGCTTCAGGGAATCTTCTCGCAAGATCAGCTCGCGCGTTTTCTCCAGATCCGCCCCGGCTCAGGATTCCCCATCGCAGAGCCGCATGAACACTGCGTGAATCCGCAGAAATGTTTGCGACCCGCAAAACCTCTGCACATCAAACGCGCAGGAGAAGACTTCCCCATGCCCCCAGTAAAAGGCCGTTCCATGCAGGTCCCCGCCCCCGGCGGAGCGTTCCAACTCGTCCAGAAAGAATTCCCCGATCCCGGCCCCGGCCAGGTGCGCATCCGCGTCCAGGCCTGCGGCGTCTGCCACTCTGACTCGCTCACCAAAGAAGGCCGCTGGCCCGGCCTTCAATTTCCCCGCGCCCCCGGCCACGAAGTTGCCGGCATCGTCGACGCCGTCGGCCCCGACGTCCCCCTCTTCAAGCCCGGCCAGCGCGTCGGCCTCGGCTGGCACGGCGGCCACTGCAACTACTGCCCGCCCTGCCGCCGCGGCGACTTCATCCTCTGCGAAAACCAGCCCATCAGCGGCATCAACTACGACGGCGGCTATGCCGACTACGTCATCGCCCCCGCCAACGCCCTCGCCTTCATGCCCGACGAGCTCAACCCCACCGACGCCGCCCCGCTGCTCTGCGCCGGCATCACCACCTTCAACGCCCTCCGCAACACCGGCGCTCGCACCGGCGACACCGTCGCCATCCTCGGCATCGGCGGACTCGGCCACCTCGCCATCCAGTACGCCGCCAAGGCCGGCTACCGCACCGTCGCCATCGCCCGCGGCCAGGACAAGGCTCCGCTCGCCAAACAACTCGGCGCGCACCTCTACATCGACACCACCACGCAGGACCCCGCCAAGGAACTCCAGAAAATCGGCGGCGCCCACATCATCCTCTCCACCATCACCAGCGCCAAGGCTCTCGAGTGGGTCATCGATGGACTCGCCCCCGCCGGCAAATTCATCGTCGTCGGCGCGCCCGAAGATGGCCCCATCGTCATCAACCCCTTCCCGCTGCTCCTCGGCCGCCGCACCGTCGCCGGCTGGCCCTCCGGCACCGGCATGGACTCCGAAGACACCCTCAAATTCAGCGCCCTCACCGGCGTCAAATCCATGAACGAGGTCTACCCCCTCGAAAAAGCCGAAGAAGCCTACGCCAGAATGATGTCCGGCAAAGCCCGCTTCCGCGTAGTCCTCAACGTCAGTGGTCAGTGAACAGTGCACAGTGGTCAGTGAATAACGCTGGGTGCACAGCATCCATGGTCGTACGCTGTCCCATCGCGAAATCGGACCTGGGGAATTCATCGACACCGCTGAGCCGGGTGCTCACGCTCGCTCCGTACTTTCGCGACATGCGGAACCGCGACCAATGCGCCCAGCTCCTCTGCACTGCTACTGACCACTGCCATCTCACTGTCCACTGATCACTGATCACCTTGTATAATCACCCCATGCCGCACCCCCACCATCCCGCCATCCTCGCGCTCGCGGCCCGTGCTGCGGCTCCGGCCGCCTAGACCCGCCCCACCTCATCCCAATTCAAAGGCCAGGGCAAGCAGATGATGCAGTCCTCATGTCCCTCAGTCGCCTGCGTACCCTGTTCACTGTCCACTGTTCACTGTCCACTCGACCACTGTATCACTGGAGGAAGCCATGGAAGAGTTCAGCCGCATTCAGCGCCTCCCGCCCTACGTCTTCAACATCACCGGCGAAATGAAAGGTCAACGCCCGCCGCCGCGGCGAAGACATCATCGACTTCGGCATGGGCAACCCCGACGGCGCCACGCCCAAACACATCGTCGACAAGATGATCGAGGCCGCGCAGAAGCCCGTCACCCATCGCTACTCCGTCTCCAGCGGCCTCCCGCGCCTGCGCAAGGCCATCTGCAACTGGTACAAGTCGCGCTACGACGTCGACCTCGACCCCGACTCCGAGGCCATCGTCACCATCGGCTCCAAGGAGGGCATCGCCCACCTCTGCCTCGCCATCCTCGACTCGCGCGACACCGTCCTCGTCCCCAATCCCAGCTACCCCATCCACATCTACGGCCCCGTCATCGCCGGAGCCCACGTCGTCAGCGTCCCCGTCCACGATCTGCGACCAGTTTCTGGCCGAGCTCGAAGCCATCATCCCCCGCATGACCCCGCGCCCCAAGGCCCTCATCGTCAACTTCCCCTCGAACCCGACCACGCAGTGCGTCGACCTGCCCTTCCTCGCCCGCCTCGTCGAGCTCGCCCGCGAGTATGGCTTCCACCTCATCCACGACCTCGCCTACGCCGACCTCGGCTTCGACGGCTACAAGCCCCCCTGCGTCCTCCAGGTCCCCGGCGCAAAAGAAGTCGCCGTCGAGTTCTTCACCCTGTCCAAGAGTTACAACATGCCCGGCTGGCGCGTCGGATTCATGGTCGGCAACCCCGTCCTCGTCAACGCCCTCGCCCGCTCAAAAGCTACTTCGACTACGGCACCTTCACGCCCATCCAGGTCGCCGTCGATCCTCGCTTTGGAAGGCCCGCAGGACTGCGTCGCCGAAATCCGCGAAAACTACCGCCGCCGCCGCGACGTCCTAATCGAAGGCCTCAACAGCGCCGGCTGGGCGGTGCCATCGCCCGAAGGCCACCATGTTCGTCTGGGCCAAGATCCCCGAAGCCTACCGCCACCTCGGCTCGCTCGAATTCTCCAAGCTCCTGCTCACCGAAGCCAAAGTAGCCGTAAGTCTCCGGGATAGGCTTCGGCGACTACGGCGACGGCCACGTAAGATTCAGCCTCATCGAAAACGAAGAACGCACCAGACAAGCCATACGCGGCATCAAGCAGATGCTGGCGAAAAGCGCCGTCCCGGCATAGCCAGACAACAAACATCAACTAGGTGTGATCCTGAGTCGCGCGGTGGGGTAAGCGCAGCGAAGGATCTGCTTTTCACCGCACCACCGTGATCGCAGACACTTCCCACCGACCGGCCGGTGGCCCACGTCTCGATCTCTGCAAGAAAAGTGGGCCCCATCCTTGCGAAGCAAGGGGGGGAAACCACGGACCTCAATTACGCACCTTCGCTTTGTTCATCTCGCACCTGGCATCAATGCGCCAGCGCCGGACCCGGCGTCCCATCCGACCACTTCCACACCGGGACCATCATGATCGTCACCCGCTCTTCCGGATCGTTCGCCGCGATCACCGGCGAGCCCTCCACATCCGCTCCCCAGCTTTTCGCGGCGTCGCCGGAGACAAAGAACATCAGGTGCGGATGCCAGGCCGCGCCGCGATCGTTCAGGTACTGCTGCTTCGACATCATGTAGCACATCGATCCCGGCGCCAGCGCGGGCAGCTTTTTACTGTCGAGTGCCGCCGAAGTCTCCGCGAGAATCTCCGCCTTCGATTTCCCGGCCAGCACCAGCCTGGTCTTCATCAGAAAGATCTGCGCAAACGTCCTTGCCGCCGCCGGATTGAAGCAGATAGGCGAACGAATCTTGGGATTCCAGAACTCAGGGGCATCCGTCGCCGCTCCCCACCCTCGTTCCACAACGCAGAGAAAACCATTCGTGCCTTTCACGGCCGTCGTGAATCCTGTCCGTCCCAGCACCATCACTTCGGCCCCATCTGAAATCGACGCGGGCGCACCGCTGCGAGCCAGAGCAATCTCCGCATTCTGGTCCGGCATCAAGTACTGATCAACCGGAGCCATCGCCGGATAAGCAGTCTTCTCCGCCTGCGCTCTGCGCCTGAGAAGCTGCTGCCAGGCAGAGCCATCGGAACCAGCAACGCCAAAGCAAAAATCGCGATCTTGTTCTTCCGCATGTGACCTCCTGCAAGTGCATCCAGTATGGGAAAGCTACAGCCGACTACTTTTCGCTCCTTCCGGCACGCCGACTCAAATTCGCTGTAGCTCGCCCAGTGCAGCGTCACTTTCGCGTGGTCGATGAACGGACCCGAGTTCAGCTTGATGCCTTGCTGATCGGCCGATCCATCACCAGCAGCGGACCCTGCCAGTTTCCGGCCACATCGAAAAAGCCGCGATTGTGATAGTTGATCTGGAACGGCTTCTGCCATTCCAGCAGACGGAAGTCAATCAGGCTGTCTTTGTCGCTCGAATATCCGCCGTACATGTCGCCGCTCACATCCATCCGCTCAATCGTGCCCGGCGCAACGCACAGCCACCCCGTGCCGTCCAGATCCGCGCTCTTCCGCTTACCCTCACGTCGTCCACCGCTACTGAATCCCCTCGGCCTTCCCGGCCACCACGACACGTACAGGGAGTACGTCTTGCCGTCTTCCGATGTGACCGTCCCCATTCCGTGCCAGTAAAGCAGCGGCGTCGATCGCCCGCCGATATGCAGCGCCCACGGGTTCAACGCGACCGTCAGCACCCAGATGCCCGCAGTCGCCAGAATCCCGAACAGCACCAGCTTCATCAGGCAACCGCTCAAACTTCCCAGACAGCCACCCTTGCCTCGCATGCGGCGAGTTATGAGCGCGGGGAACAGGAACAGAGAACAGATGGAACACGGAAAGCAGCGGAAGACTCTATTGCAGGCCGGACCAGACCATCCGGTGAAACATCCCGTCCATCTCTTGCGGCGACTCCTTTTCGCCGCGATCGAGCCACCAGCGCAGCAGCGACAGCAGGCTGCCGGACAATGCCGAGGCGCGTGCAGCCAGCTCGCGCGGCGGAATCTTTGCGAGGCGGCCTGATTCGACCAGTCGGCGCTCGATGCCGCGCGCAAAGTAGCCCTCGGCGAGCTCGAAGAAGTCCTTGAGGTGGCCGGAGTCGGACAGGACGCGATAGAGCTTGTTCTGGTTGCCGATATGCGCAAACAACTCGGCGACCGGTGCCACGCGATGTGACTTGTCTTTGCGATCACTGAGCGCGTTGCTCATGCTTTCAAGAAACATTTCCAGCTGGCTGACGAGCAGGTCATCTTTGTCGCGGTAGTGGAGGTAGAAGGTGGACCGGCCGACGCCGGATCGTTCGAGAATGTCCTGCACTGTGACTTCGCTGATGGGCTTCTCGATGATGAGATTGAGGAGCGCGGTGCCCAGTTGCAAGCGCGTGCGGCGGACGCGTGCATCCGCAGTCTGCATCGAGACAGGCTCGATGGCGGATAGCGGGCCGTCGGCGGCATCGGCTTTAGGAATCGCGCAGGCAGCGCAGCCGCTTTTGTGCGCACTGTTTTTGGACATCGATGGCCTCTTTGTTCAGCAACGCGGCGGGCACCTCGACGCGGCCGCATTTCAACGCTACAGTGCGAATCATAGGCTGAATCGCGCGGTTCGCCGATTAGAAAAAAGGAGAGTGACCATGAATCGACTTTGCTTGCTTGCAATGGCGACCGTGCTGATGTTCGCGATAGGCGCGGCGGCTCAACAAACACCAACCAGCCCGGACGCACACGCTGCGCCGGTTGCACCAGTCGAGCAGCACTTGAAGATGCTGAGTGAGAAACTCGGCCTTACCGCCGATCAAGCAGACAAAGCCAGACCCATTCTGCAGGAGATGCATGACGGCTCGCAGAAGCTTGAGGACGATCAGAGCCTGACGCCCGAACAACGGCATGAAGGCATGGTGCCTGTATTCATGAAAGCCGACAAAGCGCTGCGCGAGTTTCTAACCGAGGATCAGAAGAAGAAAGCTCGATGAAATGGAAGCGCAGATGCATGGCGGTCCGCACGACAACCCGCATGGAACGGCGCCGGCGCCGCAGGGAAACTGAGAGGTCGAGATGATCCCAGGTTCCGAAGCGGAACCTGGGAATCTCTATTCTCCAGCGGCGCGGTGCGCCCAAACTCTTGCTCTATTGCAGATCGATCTGCAATACCTCGATCGAATATGCCGGCAGCGTAATGGAGAATTTGCTGCTCACGTCGTGCAACGGGCGACTCCACCGGCACCAGCCGGTTGGGATCGTCGATGCTGTTGGTCGTCTGTGTATCGGGCGCGCTCAGCCGCACCAGCTTCGCCATTGCCTTGGGCTGCGCTCCGGGCATCGCAATCTGCAACGGCTGCGGATCTGACGATGCGTTCACCAGCTTCAGATAGAGTTGCTTCTTCGCCGTGTTGATCGTGGATGAGTAGAAGAACTTCGCCCCGCCGTTCTCCAGCTTGGAGGCAACCGTGTGATCGCCAAGATACGAGGCGAACATCACCTGTGCGTAGTAGCTGGCGAGCCGTAACTTTTCATCGCGTTGTAGCCGATCAGGTCTGTCTCCCACTGCATGCCGCCCGGATCCACATTCACAAACAGCGGCGCATACGATGACATCACGATGAGGTCGCTGTTACGCTCCAGGCCCGTCATCCACGCGGCATCCCCGAGCGCAGCTCCCATGTTGGGCGTCGGCGCGCCTTCGCGCGTGGCCCACTCGCCGACGAAGATCTTCGGCCCATTGCGGTCGGCCTTGTCGTAGTGCAGGTCGCAGATTCGGCAAATGTTTCTGGCTGTCGCAGCGGTGGGCATCGTAATTTTAGTGGCGCGGACATCGTCCTGTCGATCACATCGGGCTTCATGTCTTTGAGCGGCATCGTGGCGATCAGCTGCAGGTCAGGATACTTCGCCTTGATTGCCTTGTAGAACTGCGCATACGCGGCCTTCGTAGCTGCCGGATCTGTCGAAATCAGTCTTCGTTTCCGATCTCCACGTATGTCAATTTGAAGGGAGCCGGATGGCCATCTTTCACGCGCTCAGCGCCCCACTTCGTGTCTGGCTCCGCCGGTTACGTATTCGAGCTCATCGAGTGCGTCCTGCACGTAGGGCTCGAGATCCGCGCCGGGGTTTACGTGCTCCTGCGCCAGCGAATAGCCTGCATACACCGCAAGTACCGGTTGCATGTGCAGGTCCTCGCACCACTCGAGAAACTCGAGCAACCCCATGCCGTCACTCGATTGATAATTCCACGGACTGCGATGCGTGGGCCTGTCGACGAGCGGGCCAATTGTTTTCTTCCACTCGAATCGATCCTTGATGTGGTCGCCCTCGAGATAGTTTCCGCCAGGAAGGCGCAGAAACGCCGGGTGCATCGCCGCCAGCTTGTCCATCAGATCGATGCGGTTGCCGTTTGTGCGATTGTGATAGGTGGGTGGAAAGAGCGACACCAACTGCAGCCACAGCGTACCCGCATGGCCCGCGGTGATCACGAGATGATTGGTCGACGACGCCTCTATTGCGCCGGTCTTGAGCGCGAAGGGGAACTGCTTCCAGTCAGTGCCGATTCCGTTCACTGTCGCAGAGGCAACCGCTTTGCCAGTGTCGTCATTCACCAGGCTCACGCTGACGGGCCCAAGGCTCGCGCTGTCTGCCTTGGCGTAGAAGGAGCCCTTGTATTCCGTATCGTGGTGCAGCGCCATGCCCCACCAGCCGACATTCAGCACGCCGGCCTGGTTGTGCGCGTCCGCCTGCTCGATCTCAATCTTCAAGCTGTTGGGCAGTGCGGTGCTGGGGCCGGTGGTTGCGTCGTGACTCATCTTTGCCCGCGCGTTTCCGTCTTCCACGAGATACCAGTAGAGAATGCCGCTCCAGTCGCCGCGAATCGTGCGGTTGCGCACCATCTCCGCATACAAACCGCCGTCATAGGAGTAGTTGATCTCCTCGGTCATCAGCCCATAGAGCGTCGGGCTGACGGTGGAGACGGGCTGGTCGGGATGAAGCGTCAGCGTGGCCGGTGCGTTTTGTCCGGAAGCGACGGCGGTTGAAGCGGCGATGGTGATGGCAGCGATGAGGCAGGCAAACGTTTTCTTTAGCATGCGGGTGTATCTCCGAAAAGAATGCCGGGCCAGTATATCGCGCACGACCGCCCGCCATTTCCAGGCTTGCTTTCAGTGTCAATAGTTGCCAAAAGCAACTAATTGGGACTAGCCTGTTTCCATGTCGATTGGCGTTCAACACGAGCCTCCCAATTCGCTGAGCAGGTATCTGCTGTTCGCCAGTTCAACCGCTTCTACACGGCGCGACTGGGGTTGCTGCGGCGGCGTCACCTTGACGGCGATTTTGCACTGACTGAAGCGCGCATTCTCTATCGAGATCGGGGCCAGCCCGAAGATGACGGCGCGAGCCCTGTGCGGGATTCTCGAACTCGACGCAGGCTACATCAGTCGTCTCTTGTCGGCGCTCACCCGGAGGAAGCTGGTGCGCCAGGTAGCCTCCGAATCAGATGCGCGCGAAAAACATCTCACGCTCACTTCAACGGGCACAAAGGCCGTAGTCGAAGCTCAACCGGCAGTCGGCTATGCAAATTGAAACGATGCTTGCGCGCCTGACACCCGCTGATCGCGAAGTGATCGCCGCTTCGCTTCGCACGTGTCGCTCCATCCTTGCGGGCGCTTCGAAGCCCCCGGTCAGAATCGAGCGCCTTCGCTCTTCGAACAACGAAGCTCTCGACATCCTCCACGAGTATTACGAAGCGGTGCACGTGGTGCAGCGCGACACGCCGGCGAGTATCGAGAAGATCATGAAGGCGACGGCGTCGGGGATGTGGCTGGCATCTTTGGCGGACGAAGTCGTAGGGTGCGTGGTGCTGCGCAAGCTCGATTCGATTCCGCATGCTGCCGAATGCAAGCGCCTATATGTCCGCCCTGCCGCGCGAGGAAATCGCATCGCAGACAGGTTGCTGGACGCGATGGAGGCATTTGCGCGCAGCCGACACATCCAGTGGATTTATCTCGACACCTATGACGATCTAAAGACCGCAATTGCGCTGTATGAACGGCGCGGCTACGTGCGATGCGAGCGCTACAACGACAATCCGCAGGCCACGCTGTTTATGCGAAAGCATCTCGGATAAACGTCCACTCTGACAGTTAGATTCCGATGAGTGTTCTAGAAAATCCACCCGCCGCCCACGACCTCGTCGCCGTCATAGAAGACTGCGGACTGCCCAGGGGTGACGGCGCGCTGCGGTTCATCAAACGTCGCAACCACTTCGTCCGCACCCGCCGGCTCCAGCGTGGCCCAGGCTGGCTCATGACGATGGCGGATCTTTGCCTTGACGCGCATTGGCGAGGTAAGTTCCGGAATGCTGATCCAGTTCAGCCGGTTAGCGCGCAGCGTATATGTCGCCAGTTCGCTCATCCGCGCCAACCGTCACGCGATGACTCGCTGCATCGATATTCAGAACGTACAGCGGCGAGGGCGAAGCGACCTTCAATCCCTTGCGCTGTCCGACAGTGAAATTCGAGATGCCGTCGTGGTGCCCAAGCACCTCGCCGTTTGATGCGACGAGTTCGCCCGCCGTGTCTGGAATCGCCTCGCCCTGCTCCTCGAGATATGCCGCGAGAAAATTCTGGTACGAGCCCCCGGGGATAAAGCAGATCTCCTGCGAGTCAGGCTTCTCGGCGAGCGCCAGCCCCTTCTGGCGCGCGACTTCGCGCACCTCCGGCTTGGTCATGCGCCCCAGCGGAAACAGCGTGTGCGCCAACTGCGCCTGCGTCAGACCGAAGAGAAAATACGTCTGGTCCTTGGCGAGATCGGCCGGGCGCTTGAGGATCCAGCGCTTGCGGTCGGCATCGTACTCGTTGACTGCGTAGTGACCGGTGGCGATGGAGTCTGCGCCGATGGATCGGGCCGTCTTCAAGAGCTGGTCAAACTTCAGATGGTTGTTGCAGAGCGAGCAGGGAATCGGCGTCCGGCCGGCGAGATATTCCGACACAAATGGCCGCACCACATCCTGCTCGAAGCGCTCTTCCTGATTCACGACGTAATACGGGATGCCGAGATGCTCCGCGACGCGGCGCGCGTCATACACATCATCGAGACTGCAGCAGCGGCCGGCCTTGGGCGCATCGGGAATCCCATGCTTGCCCGCGAGACGCGTCTGATCCCAAAGCTGCAGCGTGAGGCCGATGACCTTGGTGCCTTCCTCCCGGTCCCATCCTTGATGCGCGCGAGAATCGCCGCTACCGTCGAAGAGTCGACTCCTCCGGACATGGCAACGGCAATGGTGCGGTTCTGGGGCATGGGGATCGCGTGCAACTCTATTTTCGCATCAATTGCGTTCAAGCGGACTGGAGTGATGTGTCCCGCCTGAATCGAAGACCTTGAAAAATGTGCAACCGACCGGTTGCACTCTACCGTACGTCCCCGCCAGGCTTCCTGTGGGTCTATAAGTTACGGCGGGTCTTCTGGAAGGATTCTGGGCATTGAATCTGGCCTCAGAATCATGTGAGGAAAGGACTTACTCGTCTCAGCCTGAGCCGAGAATGGTTCGTTCTTGCCAGACCATCCGTCAACCCGGAAAAATTTTCAATGTTCCTGAACCTTTTTATATCGTTCGAGCAGCGAAGCATCGCAATGATGCCGTTGCTCCTCGCGCTCCAGAGCAGGTCCTGATCTTGAAGTTGCAACGGTGGTGAAGCATTCGCGGCAGATGGAATCGATTGTGCCGTCATCATTTAGTCGATGTGTGAACTGTAATGTATAGGTGTGAGCCATGGATTTCGCTCCTTTTTATACTGGAACTTAACCAAGCGCAGCTCCAATCCTCTATACATAGGTACTAGCAATTTGCGGTCCTATTCGAGTTCGAGGCGCAAGAAAGGTTTTGCCGACAGGTCAGCATCGATTGCTTTGAGTCAATTTGAAGAAAGTCGGCAGATCCGTCAGCGAGGCCGAAACTGAGCGTGCTAGCCCAACGTCCCAGCGGCAACCGGCGACAAGGCGCGCAGTTGCTGCACCGCTTCAGGAACAATTTGCAGCACGCGATCGATCTGCGCCTCGGTGACAGTCTTGAGCAGGCTGAAGCGGAGGCTGGCACGAGCGCGGGCTTTATCGAGGCCCATCGCCATCAGCACGTGGCTTGGTTCCGTCGCACCGGAATGGCACGCCGACCCGCCTGAAACCGCGATCCCCTTCAGATCGAGCGCGATCACCAGCGCCTCGCCCTCAACGTTGTCGAACCAGATATTCGTCGTGTTGGCTGCGCGTGGAGCCGGCTTTCCGTCGGGCAGAGCGCCATTCAGCCCGGTCCCTGGCAGCGCAAGAACACCTGCTTCGAGTTTGTCGCGCAAAGCCGGCAAGCCTGGTCATCGTGCCGTCTTCGAGGCTGTGCATGGCCAGTTCAATGGCCTTGGCCAGACCGACGATGCCCGGTACGTTTTCGGTTCCGGCGCGGCGGCGGCGCTCGTGGCTTCCGCCCACAATCAGCGACTCGACCGGCGTGCCGCGGCGCACAAACATCGCGCCTACGCCCTTGGGTGCGTGAACTTTATGTCCGCTGATCGAGAGCAGATGGCAGCCGAACTGCCGCACATCAAACTTGATTTTGCCGGCGCCCTGCACCGCGTCGATATGGAAGAAAACGCCTGTATCGGCGGCGATTTTGCCGATTTCCGCAACGGGCTGGAGCACCCCGGTCTCGTTATTGGCCAGCATCACGCTGATCAGCCGCGTCTCCGGCCGGATCGCTCGCAAAATATCGTGCGGATCGATCAACCCGCTTGGCTGCGGAGCCACAAAGGTCGTCTGCACGCCGAAATTTGCTAACTTGTTTGCGGCCTGAATGACGGCAGAGTGCTCGATCGATGTCGTAATGAGGTGATCGCCCGGATGGAGCAGACCGAACAAGGCGGTATTATCGCCCTCCGTTCCACCCGAGTTGAAGACCACTTCAGCATCGTGGCAGTTGAAAAACTCCGCCATTGTCTCGCGCGCCCGGTCAATCGCCGTACGTGCCTGCTGTCCATCGAGATGGATCGAGGACGCGTTGCCAAATTGCTCAATCCAATAAGGACGCATCGCGTCCACCACCTCCGGCAGCAGGGGAGTGGTGGCGTTGGCATCCATATAGATACGGGTGCCCGGTGCGTTGTTGGTCGTCATGAGCAAAGCCTCTCCTTGCGAGGTTATCACAGGGTTCGAATCACTTCGAGGTCTGCTGAACCCTGGCCCTAGGGCTGGCATTTGCCAACTGCTGACTCGCTACGCCCAGCGCGGTGCTAACCTGCTGCCTTTGTCAAAAGACCAATTCCTCACCAATGCCGTAATCTTGCCCCATGGCCCGCCTCCCCAGTCCGGAAATCGTTGTCCGCATGCGGCACGAGCTTCTGGATTGGTATGACCGCAGCAAGCGCGACCTGCCCTGGCGGACACACGAACGATCCCTATGCGATCTGGGTTTCGGAAATCATGCTGCAGCAGACCCGGGTCGCGGTGGTCATTGAGCGGTACAAGGCTTTCCTGCAGCGATTTCCGACCGTGCAAACCCTGGCGGCGGCCCACGAACAGGACGTTCTCGCCCTTTGGAGCGGCCTGGGCTACTATCGCCGCGCGCGCATGCTTCACAAAGCCGCGAAAACCATCGTTGCCGAGCACGCCGCAGAAATGCCCACCGTCGCCGCTGAATTGCGGAAACTCCCCGGCATCGGGTCCTACACAGCCGCCGCTATCGCCAGCATCGCGCATGGTGAGCCAATCGCCGTGGTCGATGGCAACGTGGAGCGCGTCCTCAGTCGCATTCGCGGTTGGGAATCGCACGACGCGCATCGGTGAAGCCGTCGTCCGCCGCAAAGTTGAAGAATTCTCGGCAGCGCTCGTCGACCAGCATCGCCCCGGCGACTTCAACCAGGCCATCATGGAACTCGGCGCTACCGTCTGCACACCGCGCAATCCGCAGTGCCTCGTATGTCCATGGAAAACAGAATGCCGCACCCTTGGCGAACACAAAACTCCCAAACGCGCTCCCATGACCAGCCGCGAAATCGCCTGCCTTCTCGCGGTCCGCGATGGCGACGCAGGCATTGAAATCCTGCTTGAACAGCGTGCAGCGAACAACACTGTGATGCCCGGCATGTGGGAATTGCCTTTGCTTCCCGAGGGCGCTCTCGTCGAGAGCGATGTACGATTCACGGTGCGTCACGCGATCATGCAAGTGAATTACATCGTTCGAGTTTACGAAGTGGGCGAAAAGACCTGGCGTTGCTGACAGCGGACCGGGACGACCGAAAATGGATCTTGCTATGCCGAAGCTGCGGAGATGGCGCTCACCGGACTCGCCAGGAAAGTGCTCGGCAAGGTACATCAAGCTTCGCGATGAAACCAAGTTCGCATACAAGCCGCGTGCGTCGGTGTGAGGTTCTCATGCGGATTGCCATCGTATCGGATATCCATGGTCAATTTGACCGTACTGTTCGAGGCACAGTGGTAACGGACTGAATCCCACGCAAGGCCGGCGAAAAAAACTAGATGCGCTTCAGACGTGGGTATTTGACCGAACAGGTTTGGTGCGGGATGCAACTCCTCAGTAGTAGTCCGCACAGCTCAGGTAGTAGCCGCAATGCGTGCATACCAGCTTGCATTTGTGACCCGTGAGCCGATGCGAACAGGTCGGGCAGATCTGGCAGTGGTGGTCCACCGGCGCATCTTCTGCAGACTCGACGCCAGGCGCGCAAATCGCACCACTTTGTGGGAAATTACCTGCAAATTCATCGTCGAAAACGCGGGGTCTGTTGGGGAGCATGGGTGAGAGATTAGCATAGAGAAGTGGGTCCGGCTCACGTCGCAAGGCAGTGAGCGCCCGAAGAATCAAATCCGTAACGCCGTCATGGTACTCCCTCGATGCGGCGCACCCCCAGAACAACGATCAATTTGATCCGAAATCCCCAAAGGAGAATATCTATGGCTAGCAAGGCAAGTGCGGTTTGGACAGGTTCACTGAAGGAAGGCAAAGGCACTATCTCCACAGCAACCGGCGTGCTGAAGGACGCCAACTACTCGTTTGCCACCCGTTTTGAGGGTGCCACCAGCGGCACCACTCCCGAGGAGCTGATCGCGGCAGCGCATGCGAGCTGCTTCTCGATGGCGCTCGGCGCACAGCTCGGCGGAGCAGGCCTGACCCCCACGAAGATCGAAACCAACGCAGCCGTTACCCTGGCCAAGGTCGGTGATGGATTTGCTGTTACGAAAATCGCCCTCACCACCACCGCCAGCGTTCCCGGCGCATCGAAGGAAGTCTTTGACAAGGCTGCCGCCGATGCCAAGGCCGGTTGCCCCATTTCAAAACTCTTCGCCAACAACACCGAAATCACTCTCGACGCCAAGCTGGTCTAAGCCCATCCGAGCCGCATTCTCCCGTTCCCCATCCCTTCGCATCGTCATTTCCGATGACTCGGATGGGATGCGTGTTTGACGGAACGTTATGATCACAACACTCGGGGCATGTTTGCCGCTTAAAATCGCTCCATGAGCAAAACCTTCGTCTCCACCTCGTCGGCGCCCAAGGCAGTCGGGCCTTACTCGCAGGGCATACGCTGCGGCAATCTCGTCTTCACCGCCGGGCAGGCCGCTCTCGATCCTTCTACCCAGCAACTTATCTCGGGTGGAATCGCCGATCAGACTCGGCGCACTCTCGAGAACCTGAAGGCCGTATTAGAAGCCGCAGGCACCAGCCTCGATCGCGTCGTCAAGGCTAACGTCTATCTCAAAGACATGAACGACTTCGCCGCCATGAACGCGGTCTACGCGGATTACCTCGCACCGCAAGGCGTCGTCGCTCCCGCTCGCACCACCATTGAGGCCGCTCGCCTACCCAAAGATGCCCTCGTCGAGATCGACCTCATCGCCGAAATCGAGCTGACGAATCGCAGTCGGGCCGCGCGCGCATCCAATGAAGTCCGCCATCGGAGGTCACCATGAGCACCACACCGAAAGATACCGGCACGCCCGCAAAGGTCGCCCTCACTGATGCAGAGTGGCGCGAAAAACTTACTCCGCAGCAGTACCATGTTCTTCGCGAAAAAGGCACCGAGCGCCCCTTTACCGGCGCCCTCACCGAGAACCATGAAACCGGCAACTACCACTGCGCCGGATGCGGAGCGCTGCTGTTTCTCTCAGCGGCGCCAAATTCGACTCCGGCTGCGGCTGGCCCAGCTTCGTCATCCCCGCCGACTCCAAGGCCATCAACGAACACGAAGACAATACCCTCGGCATGCGACGCGTCGAGGTCACCTGCGCCCAATGCGGAGGCCACCTGGGACATGTCTTTCCCGACGGCCCGCGGCCCACCGGCCTGCGCTATTGCATCAACTCGGCGTCGTTGCCGCCACCTTCACCCGCGAAGGCAACCCGCATAATAACCGATCGCCGGCGGCGACTCCCGTTCAATCTCGTCCTTCTTGCCATGATCAGCCGCCGGTCGCGATCTCATTA
>CAWKNV010000002.1:0-389687 GCA_963851155.1 uncultured Acidobacteriaceae bacterium | reverse complement strand
GAAATTCGCGGCGGCCACGCGACAAATGATGGGCTACGACGCGGCGACAGAAAAAGACTTCCGCAAGGTCCTCGAGCGGAAGGATATTGACGCCATCACCATTGCCACGCCCGATCACTGGCACGCGCCGATGGCGATCCTGGGACTGCAGGCCGGCAAGCATGTTTATGTCGAAAAGCCCTGCAGCCACAATCCCGGCGAGGGTGCGCTACTGGTAGAGGCGCAGAAGAAATACGGCAAGCTGGTGCAGATGGGCACGCAGCAGCGTTCGTCGCCGCACACCATCGAGATCGTCGACAAGATCCACTCGGGCCTGATCGGCCAGGCCTATTTCGCGAAGTGCTGGTACGACAATACGCGGAAATCCATTGGCCACGGCAAGGTTGTTCCCGTGCCGGTTACGCTCGACTGGGATCTGTGGCAGGGGCCGGCGCCGCGCCAGCCCTACAAGGATAATGTTCAGCCCTACAACTGGCACTGGTTCCGCATCTGGGGCACCGGCGAAACCTTGAACAACGGCACGCACGAAGTGGATGTCTGCCGCTGGGCGCTGGGCGTCGACTTTCCGAACCGCGTGACTGCTTCGGGGGGCCGCTACGCCTTCAAGGACGATTGGCAGTACTACGACACGCTTGTGACCAGCTTTGAGTACGACGACAAGATGATTTCGTGGACGAGCGCGAGTTGTAACGGTATGCACACCTACAATCGCGGCCGCGGTTCGGTGATCGAGGGAACCACAGGCAGCGTGCTCGTCGACCGTGATGGCTATGAAGTCTACGACCTGAAGGGCAAGAAGACGGACGAGTTCAAGGTGGGCAAGCAGACATCGACTTCGGACCTTATCGGCGCCGACTCCATGACGGACGCGCACTTCGCCAACTTTATCGCCGGGATCCGCAAGGGCGAGAAACTGAATGCGCCTGTCTCGGTGGGCAACGTGGCCGTGACGATGCTGCAGCTTTCCAATATTGCGTGGTTCGTTAATCGCGAACTCAATCTCGATCCAGCTGACGGCAAGATCAAGAACGATGCAGAAGCCATGAAGTACTGGAACCGGGATTACGAGAAAGGATGGGAGCCGCGCATATGAATTTCGTCCCGCCGCACATTTGAGAATCGTACGCAACCTCCGCGATGCTTGCTGCTGCCGCAACGCTGCACGGTTGGGCGCAATGCATTTGGCCAGCTCACCGAAGCCGGCGGCAAGCCGTCGCCCATCAAGCTGGGCCTCGCCAGCTATACCTTCCGCAACTTCACGCGTGACCAGATGATCACGTGGATGAAACAGCTCAACATCACCGGCCTCAATGCCAAGGACGCGAAGGATCATCTGCCGATGGAGACGGCGGCCGAGGCCCAGGCGGTTGCGGACTACAAAGCCAACGGCATCAATCTTCACGCTGCGGGAGCCATCTACTTTCAGAAGGACGATGACGAGGATATCCGCGCGAAGTTCGAATACTGCAAGCGCGCCGGCGTGAAGGTGATCGTCGCCGGTGATCCCGCTCCTGCCACGTTGCCGCGCGTGGAGAAGTTTGTGAAGGAATACGACATAAAGATCGCGATCCACAACCACGGGCCTGAGGACAAGATCTTCCCGTCTCCCCTCGACGTGCTGAAGTTTGTGAAGGACATGGACCCGCGCATGGGCTGCTGCATTGACGTGGGCCATTGCGTGCGCGCCGGTACCGATGTCGTCGAAGCGATCAAGGCCGCCGGTCCGCGCCTCTTCAATATGCACGTGAAAGACCTGACCAGCTTCACCTCCAAGGAGAGCCAGGTGGCGGTGGGTGAAGGGAAGATGCCGATTCGCCAGATTTTCGAGGCACTGAAAGAGATCAACTACCCTGGCTGGGTTGACCTGGAATATGAGGTACACGGCGATGACCCGATGCCCGGCGTGACGGAGAGCTTCGCTTACATGCGTGGCGTGCTGTCGGGAATGGGCTACAACCCGCGTTCATAGAGCCAGGAAGGACTGTCGTTGTGAGATTCGATCGTCCTCGGACGCCGTCGGGTCAAGAGACCGCTTATTCAAGGCCTGCGCTCACGCGGACCTGATGGGGTGATGGCCATGCAACTTTCCTGATTCCGCATGCATTCTCTAACTTGAGACCTGTCCAGTACTTGGTCATGAGAATGCACATATCCTCGACTACACTGATTACGCCATGAATGCAGTGTCGATTCGCGGCAGCTTGGTTGGGCAGGTCATCGACGGGAGATTCTCGCTCCTCGAATGGCTGGGCGGATCCGGCAGAAGCGGCACGTTCGTCACCGACGTTTCCGGTCCCGGTTCTCAAAGAGCTGCCATCAAGCTCTTCTCCACGCCAGCGCAGGCCGAAGACCGGCTTTCTGTCTGGAAAGAGACGACCTCGCTTTCACACGTGCATCTCGTGCGAGTCCTGCACTTTGGCCGCGGTGAAATTGATGGGGCGCCCCTCGTCTATGTAGTTACCGAGCTTGCCGAAGAAGTGCTTTCGCAGATTATCCCTGAACGTCCGCTGGCACCTGAAGAAGCGCGCGAAATGCTCGCTCCGATTCTTGACGCACTCTCCTATCTCCATTCGAAGAATTACGTGCACGGTCACATCAGGCCTTCGAACATCCTGGTGGTCGAAAACGAGGTGAAGCTGTCTGCAGACAGCACTTGGGCGCACGACAGCCTGGCGCTGGAACTGGAGAGCGGCGACCTGCACAACGCACCGGAGACGGCGACGCATCCCATTACGCCTGCGGCCGATATCTGGTCGCTGGGTATAACTCTCGTGGAAGCTTTGACCCAGCAATTGCCCGTGTGGGATTCCGCGAGTGACGACGATCCCGTATTACCTGCATTGCCGAAGCCATTCGACACGATCGCGCGACGGTGCCTTCGCGTCGATCCGGCACAGCGATGCGCGCTGGTCGAAATTCGCCGCTTGCTGGCCGGAAATCGGCGCCAGCTTCGCCGCCGCAGCCGCAGGAACTGCGGGAAGAGCTGCCTGCACCGCAGAGCGCAGCGAAATCATCCACGGCGCGTTTACCCGTGATTCCGCTGGTCGTCGGCTTCTTTCTGCTGGTGGCCATCTTTGTCGGGCTCATGTTTCGCAGTCACAAGACCGATACGGCGCCGCTACAGACGAAGACGACACAGCAGGCGCCACTAGCCGAACCCACTGCGCAACCACCCGTGATCGGGCCCGCAACGACTGAGCCCCAAAAAGGCGAGGTCCTGCATCGCGTTGTTCCCGATGTTCCGCAACGAGCGAGGGACACGATTCAGGGACGAGTGGGCGTTGCCATTCGCGTGTCTGTCGATTCCACCGGCGCCGTCACCAATGCGGAATTCGTAACGCATGGCCCCAGCGCGTATTTCGCGCGTCTCGCGATGGAATCGGCGCGTGACTGGAAGTTCAAACCAGCGCAGCAGAATGGCCGTGCGGTGGCCAGCACGTGGCTGCTGCATTATGAGTTCAAGCGGAACGGCACGGACGTGACGCCCGCTGAAACAACTCCCTGAGCGAACGATGTTGTCGATGTGCAACCTTATGGTTGCACATTTGAAAAACTGATTAGGGAACTGTTACCGCCCGGATGGACTTCCTATAGTCTAGCTAAGTTAAGTTAGCGCTGCGCCTTTTCGCCGGCGAGCTGCTCCAACAATCCGTCGAAGTCGGCCAGATCGGCGTACTCGATGATGACTCGGCCGCGGCCGTTCTTGTCTTCGATATGGACCTTGAGGCCGAGCACACGCTGGAGATTCTCCTCCACTTCCTTCACATTGGGGTCAACTGGGATCTCCGGCTTGGGGTCCTTGTTAGCTTTCTCAGGAAAGAGAATGGTCTGCACCAGTGTCTCGGTCTGGCGAACAGAAAGCGAAAGATTTGAAACCCGCTGCGCAGTTTTCTCGAAGTCTGGATGTAACTTTAATCCTAACAATACTTTAGCGTGTCCAAACGTCAGAGCGCCTGATTCCACGAGTTTCTGTACAGTCTCCGGCATGCTGAGAAGGCGCATGTAATTCGAGACGGAAACGCGGTCTTTGCCGGTACGGGTCGCGATCTGCTCCTGCGTCATATGGAACTCGCGGGAGAGTCTCTCGAACGCGCGCGCCTGCTCCATCGGGTTCAGGTCGGCGCGCTGCAGGTTTTCGACGATGGTGATTTCGAGGGCCTGTTCGTCCGAAACCTGGCGCAGGATTGCCGGGATGGTCTTCTTGCCGGCAAGCTGCGATGCCCGCCAGCGTCGCTCGCCGGCGATCAACTGGAAACGGCCGCTTGCCAGCGGCCGGACCAATACGGGTTGCACCACTCCGTTTGCGGTGATCGAGGCGGCGAATTCCGCGAGCTCGGCCTTCGTCCATATGCGTGCGCGTCTGGAAGGGATTGCGATCGATCTCTTCGACCGCAATCTCGCGCGGCTTGCCCCCTTCGGTCTCGACGGGAGCTGGCGTGTTGACCGGGGCGGGGGCAGCATTCCCGGGGATCCGGGGCAGTAAGGAATCAAGGCCCTTACCAAGGGCGCGGCGTTTCGTGTCGTTGGTTGCGATGCTCATCTTCAAATCCTCAACTCCGGCATCATTGCCGGAATTCTTCTATGAATAACAGAATGGCGCCGTCCTGTGCTGGGACATGGTCAGGAATATGGCCAGAAGCGGACTTCGGCCTTCTGTTTTGCATTGGCGGCCACCTTTCGCTCGAGGCTTTTTGGGCTTTCGATGCGATTTCGGGCCAGGTATTCGCCGGCGAGTTCGAAATAAGCCTCAGTACCGCGCGAACGCGAATCGTAAATTGCCACGGGCTTGCCGTGGCTGGGAGCCTCAGCAAGGCGGATATTGCGCGGAATGACGGTAATGAAAAGCCGATCGCGGAAGTGTTCGCGAAGCGTATCGCGCACCTGCTGGGCAAGATTGGTGCGGTCATCGTACATGGTGAGCAGTACGCCCTCGATCTCGACCTTGTGGTTGAAGGCACGCGCGCACGCGATCCAAGGTCGACATCAGCTCAGTGATGCCTTCCAGGGCAAAATACTCGGCCTGCATGGGCACGATGAGCGAGTCGGCCGCAACGAGGACGTTGACAGTGAGAAGGTCGAGCGCCGGCGGACAGTCGAGAATAACGACGTCGTATGTATCTTTGACGGGAGCGAGGGCCTGGCGGAGGCGAACCGCGCGGTCTGCGGCGCTTGTCAGTTCAATGTTTGCGCCGGTCAGGTTCTTCGATCCGGGCAGAATCCAGAGGTTTTCGACCCCGCTGGGAAGGATGACCTGTTCCGCTTCCGAATCTCCGACGAGGACATCGTAGATGGAGTGGCGGTTGTCATCGCGGGCAACGCCCAGGCCGGAAGAGGCGTTAGCCTGCGGATCACAGTCGACCAAGAGGATTTTGAGTCCTTCGAGGGCAAGGCAAGCGGAAAGATTGATGGCGGTGGTGGTTTTACCCACTCCCCCTTTTTGATTGACTATACCGAGAATCTTTCCCATAGCGTTTCAGGTTAAAGGAAGCGGGTGGTTACGTGCGGAATTGAATCTGTGGAGAATCTGTACTTGCTGTGGAAAGCTTCGGGGTGGCATGGGGAGAAACAACTGGAAAGCTTTGTTTATCTATGGATTCCGCGAAACTCTCTCTGAGAGCAAGTTTTGGCGCAGACCGAGGCAACCCGGTGGAAAAGTGTGGCCTAGGACGTGCCGGAGATTCACAATCAGGTGGTCCCGGAAGTATGTTCCACGTGGAACACGAAGGGCTGGGAGCTGTTCAAAATGGGGAGCGATGTTCCACGTGGAACACCTATACAAGCAATTAGATTCCGGTGCTCTGATTTTTCGCCGCAAGAAGCAGCAGGCGTTGCTCCGAACCGGCAATCGGGATGATCTGTGCTTGTTTCAAAACATTCTCAGCGCGTTGAAGCTTCGCGATGTCCGCGCGCGTCGTGAAAACCGCAAGCCATCCCTCCTCCCGAACCAACCCCACTGCACTCGTGACGGCTTTCACCATTTGATCAACAGCACGCAAGGCTACGCAATCGAATTGCTCATTGAGTGTTTCGACGCGCCCGGCAAATACCTTTGAATTCAGGTTCAAACTGCGCACTGCCTCGCGAAGGAAAGCCGCCTTCTTACTTTGCGACTCTGCCAGGGTGACGATGATCTCTGGCCGGCAAAGCGCAATGGGGATTCCTGGGAATCCTGCTCCGCTGCCAAAATCGAGAAGGGTCGAGATTCCGGCGGGCAATGTCTGCGCGCAGGCAATCGATTCCACAAAGTGGCGAACGATAATCTCCGAGGGACCACGGATCGCCGTGAGGTTCATCCGGGCATTCCAACGAACCAGGAGCGCAAGATACGCCAGAAACTTTGTCGTGGTTTCCGCATCGATGGGCATGAGACCAGCTATCGCGAGCAAATCGTTGAGATCGCTGGCGCCGTCCTCGGTGCGGAGGACTTCTGTCATACCGCGGCAACCGAGATTTCCGCCTGGCGCGGGCGCCATGCTTCGGCCGCGACCGCAAATGCCGAAAAGAGGGCGCGAGACAATGGGCTGACAGTAAATGTGCGTTCCGGATGCCACTGGATCCCGACGACGAAATGATCGGACGAGTCGAGCTCTACTGCTTCAATCACGCCATCGCCCGGGCAGATGGCCGTAACGCGCAGATTGTCTCCCACGCGGCCTACCGCCTGATGATGGCTGGAATTGCATTCGGCTTCCAGACACATTCGCTGCAGCCCCTGCCAGCCGCGATCCATCGGCAATGCGAATCGGATGGGCATTGATCACGTCCCGGCCCGGGCGATGATTCACTCTTGTCGCGAGGACAGTTTCGAGGTCCTGGATCAGGGAGCCATTCCGCCATACATTAAGTGTCTGCAAGCCATGGCAGATTGCCGAGTATCGGTTTGTGGAGGTTGAATGCGTCCTGCAGCAGAAGTTCGTCGACGGCCGTGCGTCCTGGATCCGCAGGGCCGCAGGCTGGGATACGCGGTTCGCCGTAGCGCTCAGGATCCACATCAAAGCCGCTGCCTGGGAGTAGCACTCCCTGCGCGCCTGCAAGCAGGCGGGCTACGCGGTCCTGACGCTCATGCAGCGGCACCACGACCGGCACGGCTCCAATCGATTGAAGCGCGGCGAGATAGGGAGGCAGGGAACGCGCGTTGTAGGCTGCGTCGCTCGAAGTTGGCTCAGGGATCGCAATGCGAATCGACATAGACGTTCTCCAGTGTATGCGAGATTCTCCGGCGCAGCATATTGGTTTTAAAAAGTGATCGACCCATGAGCGAGAGATATCTAAGTATTTGATAACAAGCAGCTTACAATAAGATAATGGTTGAACCATTAAACTAACTGTATTATTATCAATAATTTATTATAACAACCGCTCCGCTTTGATGGTGGATGCGAGATCGTCGTTGCCGGTGAACATTACGTCAGATGAGAGTACCTTCTGGTTTCGCACCGCGGAAGAGAGCCGGAGTAGAATGCACATTTGATTCCACGAGATGCACAGAGCAGATCCGCAGTTTGTCCAAGCGATGAGCGGATGCTCGAGGTAGGGTCATGGGCCGTCTTCAGGTAATTCTTGTTGCCGCAGTGAGCTTAGTTGCCATCGCCTCTTCGCCAGTACAGGGCGCCGCGCAGCAGGCATTGTCCAAGGACAAATCCGCAGAGCCGGTACCGGGCGGCTATGTTTTTCGATCGACTGTGCGCCGCGTCCCCCTGGATGTAATCGTGCTCGACAAGAATGGCAATCCAGTCCGTGGCTTGTCTCAAAGCGACTTCGTGGTGGAAGAAGACGGAAAGCGGCAGAACGTGTTGTCGTTTGATTGGTTCGACGGGAAGGCTAACTTGTTCGTGCCGCCCAGAATTCCTGCGTTGCCCGGGAATACCTTTGTCGATCTGCCGGCAGCGCCAGAGCGGGGACCGCTTTACGTTCTCTACTACGACATGGTGAACACTCCGATAACCCAGCAGATGGAAGCGTACAAACAGCTGCTATATTTTGTGGACCATGCCCAGCTGGGAACGCGCATTGCCTTGTTTGCGAATATGGCGGGAATGCATTTGTTGCAGGGATTCACGAGCGACCATGCGCAGTTGCGCGCCGCAATCAATTACAAGGGGCCCGGACCGCATATGCCCAAGGTGTTCCTTGATGGAAACAACTATGGATATGAAGACGCTGGCGCCGCGCTTTCGAACTTGAAGTTTATTGCTCAATATCTAAACGGTATCCCCGGCAGAAAGAACCTGTTCTGGCTTTCGAGTGAGTTTCCCATTCCCGTTGGCCCCACGATGTCGGGACTGAATTCGGATACGGGCGTGGGTGGAGGCTTTTCCAGTTCAACGATGCAGATCAACGACCTGACTTATCTGCTAAGCCAGTCGATCAAAGAAACCTACGCGGCCTTGGCAAGCAGCCAGATTGCCCTTTATCCCGTGGACCTGAACGGAGCGGCGGGTGGAGGCGACGCTGTTGCCAACTACGATCACGAAGACGCCATCGCCGAGGCGACGGGCGGTCATGCGTACTATGCCAACAACCGGGTTGCGGAATTGCTGGACAAGGCAGTGGAGAACGGCGAGAGCTATTACTCGCTGACCTATTCACCGACGAATACGAACTACGATGGCTCGGTGCGGCACATTCGCGTGACCCTGGCCGACAAGAACAAGACTGACGCGCTGACCTATCGGACCCTCTACTACGGTGTGTCAGACGATGAGGCCCTGGAATTGCACACCAAGCAGGTGACACAGCAGCGCTCCCTGGCGGCGAAGCAAGCCGATACGTTGTATGCAACGGTGGAGCATGGCGCGCCGATGGTCCACGATCTTCTTGTTTGTCGCGCACATGGCCAAGGCAGGCAAACCGCGGATGGCAAGCGCCGAACAGATGAAGTCGCTGGAAGATTCGCCGGCATATTTCCGCACCCGCAAGAAGAGCCAGACGCCGAAGCCACTTACGCCCGTCAACCTGCAGCAGTATGTGATCGACTACGACGTGATCGATCCGCAGTTAAGAGCGCTCGCGGCGAAGCAGAAGCCGCAGGAACTGGAGTTTGCCGCCGCGGCTTACACTAACGATGGTGTTCTGCTGAACAGCATCTTGAATAAGGGAGCAATCGCCAGCGAACGACGTTCCGACGGCAAGGTCGACAACAAGTTCCATGCGGTGCAGCAACTGGAGGTGCCGCCTGGTGCCGCGTATATTCGCCTGGTTGTGCGCAATCCCAAGGATGATCGCACCGGCGCCCTCGAAGTGACTCTACCTCTGAAACAAGAAACGCAAACGGCCGCGATGACTCTCGAAAAGAAGAATGAGAGCAACTAACTGAGGCTGACACTATTCGGCGAGCGAGGGATTTCTGATGAAAAGCTGCGGTGGGCTGCAACAGACCGCGTCGCTGTATCATCGTACGGCTGTGAGGGATTGATGCGAATGCCTTTGAGGTGTGCGTTTTTGTTAGGCGTGGCGGGAGGTGCGCGAACCATGCTGCCGGCAGCTGCGGTGAGCCGGGCGGTGCGCGCGGGATCAGTGCGCACGAAAGGTACTCCGCTGGGTTTCCTGGATGGACGAAACCTGAATCGCGTGCTTGTGGGACTGGCGCTGGCGGAGATTGTGGCCGACAAGCTGCCGATGACGCCGAGCCGCAAACACGCTGCGGCGTTTACGGCACGCGTGATCAGCGGCGCGCTGGCGGGAGCCGCATTGGGCGCGGCTTCGCGACGAGCGTCTTTGGAATGCTGCTGGGGATGGCCGGCGCAATTGTCGGAACGGAGGGCGGCGCGGCGTTCCGGTCGTGGCTGGCGTCGCTGTTTGATCGTGACCTGCCGGCGGCGGTGATCGAAGATCTTGTGGCCCTGGCGTTGATCGGGTATGTGAGCAGCCAGCTCAAAGCTTGCGCCGTTTGATCGGGTGAATTCTTAACTGCGCTGAGGCTGGCCTATAAGCAGATTCTTCGCATATCAGCCCCCAAAATGAAATTCGTTTGGGGCCCCGTGCCCTCAAATTGACACCGCTGATGACGAGAAGAATTTTGAACTCAGGATGCTAGCGGGATGCAGGGGGTCCGTAGTCCGCATGGTCGGTGGTGGAGAGCGATTCGCCTGCTTGTCCCTTGAGGTCGAAAAGAATGATTTCGTTGGAGCCGGGATGGAGCCATGGCCCCGGCGTGTACAGCGTAAACTCAGGGCCGACATCCCAGAAGCGACCGAGAGGACGCGCGTTGAGGAATGCGATACCTTTCGAGAGGCCGTGTGTATTCAGGAATGTGTCTTCTCTTTTGGAGTCGCGCGGAGCTTCCGGTATCCGGGCACATTCATGCGTGAAGCGATAGAAGCAAGGTCCTTCGCAGGAATCTGATCTGAATTTCATCGCAGCCAGATTGTTCATGGGCAGCGAATAGATCTGCCAATGCTGCGGCTGGCTCGCCGGCAACCATCACCGAGCCTGTGATCCCTTTGCGCTCGGTGCGGATCACCTTGGTGAAGTTCACGCGGCCGGAATTCTCAACGAGGATATCGAGGGTCAGCGGATGCGGCAATTGCCGGCAGTGTGAGATGGGACTGGCCGAGGCGTCGGTCCAGCGTGCCGATGAGTTTCTGGTCAACGTAGATCTGCGCGTAGTCGTGGAGGCCGTCGATCGTGAGTTCGCCACCTGGGCCGGCGTGCAATTTTGTTCGGTAGAGGATGTAGCCGTACGACTGATCGAGGTCTTCCATGGTGAGGAGCTTGTCTGACTCGACCGGCTTGGGCAGATTCTTCCAAAGCGAGGCGGATTGCGGATGAGGTTCGACAGGATAGGCGCGGGCCGGCGTCGACGGCGGAATCGCAGGCGGCGTTTTGCCAGTAACGCGGGAGATGGCATCGCGGAAAGCCGTGAATTTGGCGGTTGGTTGACCGCTTTCGTTCAGCGGCGCGTCGTAATCGTAGCTGGTGGTGTCCGGTTCGTAGTTGCTGCCATTGCTGTTGGCGCCATTCATCCAGCCGAAGCTGGTGCCACCATGAAACATGTACATGCTGACGGAGTAGCCCTGGCGCAGCATCCACTCGTATTCCGCCGCGTTGGAAGCGGCGTCGGTGGTGTGGTGGTGCTCGCCCCAGTGATCAAACCAGCCGGCCCAGTATTCGCCGGACATGTAAGGGCCCTCGGGGCGAAGCTTCTTGAGAGTGGCGAAGCTGGCGCGCGCGTCTCCCGTGCCGAAGTTGATGACGGCAGGCAATTCAGGAAGCGAACCGTTGGGGACCTGCTCAGCGCCATCGGCAGTGTAAAGCAGAGTATCGGGAGCGGCGAGTCCCGATTTAAGCAGCGCGGCTTTCACTGCTTCCATATACGCGTGATCGTTGCCGAATGAGCCGTATTCGTTTTCGACCTGGATGGCGATGATGGGGCCGCCGTGCTGGATCAGCAGCGGCGAAATTTCCTTTGCAAGCCGCGCGAACCAACTGTTCATGGCCGCGATGAATTTGGGGTCGGTCAGAACGGAGGGTGAGATTGCGGTCCTTGAGGAGCCACGATGGATAGCCGCCGAGGTCCCATTCCGCGCAAACGTAAGGGCCGGGACGCAGGATGACGTTCAGTCCCTCCTGTTGCGCCTCCCGAATGTACTCGGCGACGTCGTTCTGACCGCTGAAGTCGTAGACGCCGGGGCGCGGCTCATGGAGATTCCAAAAGACGTAGGTGGTGATGGTGTTCAGTCCCATGGCGCGGGCTTTGCGGAAGCGGTCGCGCCAGTAGGCGCGCGGCACACGGGGATAGTGCATCTCGCCGGAGAGGATCTGATAAGGATGGCCGTCCAGTTGAAACTGTCCATTGGCAACGGCAAAGGTATGAGGTCCGGTTGGCTGCGCTGAAGCGATTCCGGCCACGAGCAATATAAAAATCAAGACGGAGCGCATGGCGAAATCATATCGCGTCCGCCACTCGGGCCCGTACGGGGCTTATCGTGCTTCGATCTTTCCAGCGATGCGATTGTATTCGGCGCGAGAGATTACGCGCCGCTTCACAAGATCTTCCGAGTCGGAGTAAGGCCGGTGATCGATGATGCGATGGGCAGCGACGTCATCGATGCCTGGCAGCTTCTCCAGATCGTCGGCCGAGGCGCGGTTAATGTTGATCGTCCGCTGGTCTTTGATACCCTGCACGACTCCCTGGGCAACGGCCTTGGCGTCGCGCGCGGCGGTCGAGGTGGCACGGGCTGTCTGCTCGCGTATCTCGTCGGGGCTGCGCTGGTGGGGAGTGCAGCCAGCAAGTGCGACGAGCGCCAGAGGAACGAGAACGGAAAGCCTCATACTGGATGGATGCGGTTCAGCAGATCAAAGGTGTTCGGAACGATACGGTTGGAGACTCTATTGGACGGTGATCCTGCTGTCGTTGGCTGGATTCGGAGCGCAAGTGCAGGCCCAGGATCAATCACCCTCGATGAACATGAATGAGCACGGCGGCGGGATGATGCGGCTGATGGAGCAGATGCATCCTAAGAGTCTTATCCAGGAGATCGAGCATCACGCGACATCGGGAACGAGTGCAGAGCCCAATTCCACGCCCGCGCCGATGGTCATGGCCATGAAGGGCAAGTGGATGCTGATGTTCCACACCAACGCATTTGTGGTGGATACGCAGCAGACCAGTGCGCGGGGCGGCGACAAGCTCTTTTCGACAAACTGGTTTATGCCCATGGCGGAGCGGGAGTTGGGGCCGGGACAATTGACGCTGCGCGCCATGTTCAGCCTGGAGCCGGCGACGGTGACAGGAAGACAGTATCCGCTGCTTTTTCAGCAAGGTGAGACTGCCTATGGAGTGCCAATTGCAGACGGGCAGCATCCTCATGATTTCTTCATGGAATTGGCGGCGCTGTATGACCTGCATGTGGGCAAGGGGCTCGTGAGTTTGTATGCCGCGCCGGAAGGCGATCCGGCGGTTGGACCCACTGCGTATCCGCATCGGGCTTCAGCATCAGAGAATCCGGTGGGCACGCTGGGACACCACCAGGAGGATTCCACGCACATTGCCAATGACGTGGTGACGCTGGGAGCGGCTTATGGAATCGTGCGCATCGAGGCGAGCGGATTTCATGGTCGTGAACCCGACGAGTATCGGTGGAACATCGACCAGGGCAAAGTGGACTCGTGGAGCACGCGGCTCACGATACAGCCAGGCCAGGATTGGAGCGGACAATTCTCCTACGCGCGGATCACAAGTCCGGAGGCTCTCTTTCCCGGCGAAGATCAGGAGAGGATGACGGCGTCGCTGATGTGCAACCGCACGGTTGCGCATGGGAACTGGGCGAGTTCGGCAGTGTGGGGCAGGACGCGATCCATTCAGGACTCGGCAAAGGAAAACAGTTATCTGCTCGAGTCGACTTTGCAATTCAGGGAGAAGAATTACGCATTTCTTCGTCTTGAGAATGCGGGAAGGAGCAATGAATTGCTGGTGGGCGAACATGCACTGCCCGAGGGATTCAAAGAAGAGCCGTTGACGCATGTGCAGGCATATACGTTTGGATACGATCGAGATGTGAACGCGATACCTGGCGTATCGACCGCGATCGGTGCCCAGCTTACGGCGTATGGCGTGGGGCGGCCGCTGCAACCGGTTTATGGGACAGACCCGGTCGCGGTGCAGGTCTTCTTAAGGATTAGAGTGAAGGGCAAATGAGCTCGCACCCCTGGGCGATGGGAGTTTGAGTCTGGTGGAGATGCTGATGGCGGCCCTGTATTCCAAAATCAGATTTCCACTACCCAAAGAGGGGCGTGCCGCATCAGAGGACTTGAGGGGATGCAGATGGAGAAGCGGACATTAGGAGCAGGCGGACCGGAGGTTCCGGTGATTTGCCTGGGCGGCAACGTTTATGGATGGACGCTGGCGGAGGCTGACTCTTTCCGGCAGTTTGATGAAGCGCTCGATCTTGGATTGAACTTTATCGATACGGCTGACGTGTACTCGCGCTGGGCTCCGGGACACACAGGTGGCGAGTCCGAGACCATCATCGGGAAATGGCTGGCGAAGAGCGGAAGGCGCAAGGATGTGATTCTCGCAACCAAGGTCGGGATGGAGATGGGCGAGGGGCGCAAGGGACTGAGCCCCGCGTACATTCGGCGGGCGGTGGAGGATTCGCTCAAGCGGTTGCAGACAGATCACATCGACCTCTACCAGGCTCACAAGGACGACGCAGGAGACGCCGCTCGCCGAAACGCTTGGCGCATTCGATGACCTGGTAAAGGCGGGCAAAGTGCGTTATATCGGCGCATCGAATTACAGCGGCGGCGCGATTGGCGGAGGCACTGGAGACAAGCCGCAAAAACAGTCTCGCAAGCTACGTTTCGCTGCAGCCGCATTACAACCTGGTGGAGCGCGAGCAGTTCGAGACGGAGCTGCTGCCGGTGGTGCAGAAGTATCAGCTCGGTGTGATCCCATACTTCTCGCTGGCGGCGGGTTTCCTCAGTGGGAAATACCGCAGCGCGCAAGACACGGAAAAGGCCGCGCGCGGCAAGATGGTACAGAAGTACCTCAATGACTGGGGATTCGGCGTTGTGGCTGCGCTCGAAGAGGTTGCGCGTGCAACGGGCTCGACGCCGGCGCGGGTGGCCCTGGCATGGCTGATCGGGCAGCCGGGAATCACGGCTCCGATTGCGAGCGCGACGAATAGCAATCAGTTGAATGATCTGGCAGAAGCGGCGAAGTTGAAGCTGGATCGGGCATCCATCGAAAGACTGAATGAGGCGAGCGTGCGGAAGGCTATTGCCTAGCTCCGTGAAATCGACCTCTAAAATCCTCAGGGGAAAAGGATGGACTGTTGGCAGTCTAGCGCGGCTGCACGGATTGGATACGCAACTTTTGGATTGCATCGCGCAGGCGGGTGTTTAGCTCTTCAACCTGGCGCAGGGTTATGCCGGCAGTTTGGATGGGTTCGCCAACCGTAAGCGTGATGTCGCCGGGATAGAAGTGGCGAGTATGCATGGGCAGCAGGTCGTAGACGCCGCTGAGCGCGATCGGCACGAGCGGGACCTGGGCGCGAATTGCCAGAAATGCAGCGCCGGCAAGAAACGGTTGCATGGTGCCGTCGGGAGTGCGAGCTCCCTCTGGGAATACAAACAATGGCATGCCGGCGCGCAGCGCGCGGACCGCTGTTCCGAGGCTGGAAACGGTTGAGCTGGAGCTGACGCTGTCGACGGGAATCTGTCCGGAGCGATTGAGATGCCATCCGATAAACGGCATGGTCCACAGCTCTTTTTTCGCAAGGATGCGGAACTGGAAGGGGAGCGTGGAGAAGATGACGGGCGTATCCATATACGAGGTGTGGTTGGCAGCGTATACGGCGACTGGGTGTTTGCGAAGATTTCGGCTCCGTAGACCTTGAGGCGCGCTCCGGATATCTTCAAGCAGCCGCGAGCCCAGATTTGGGCGATGCGGTGCTGGAGGCGCCCGCTCTTATCCCAGAGAGAGGTGAGGAGCGAGATACTGCCGCAAATCCCCGTGTAGCAGAAGAAGAGCGGAGCTTGAAGAATATTGGTACGCCAACGGTACAAACGGGGGAGCGGATCGGGAGGACGGCGACGGTTCACGGAAGCTGGCCTACGCGTTCAGTCGTCTGGCCGGCGCTTAGCGTCCGATGCTGATTTTGCCAGCAATCGGGTGCGAACATCGCCAACGAGGTAAACCGAGCCTGAGACGACGATGGGGGTGGAAGGGCTTATCCGGGCGCTCTCGAGAGCGAGCTCGATTGCCTGGCTGACCGAGGATGCAGCGAAGGCTGGCGTGCCTGTAGAAGCGGCGGCAGCGAGGAGGTCGCGCAACGATGTAGCGCGGGAGCTGTGGATCGGCGCGAAGATCACCTTGTCGAAGATAGGGAAAAGAATGTGCGCCATCTCCATCACTGGCTTATCGCGCAGGCAGCTGAAGACCAGGGTGCCGAGAAGCTGGTCGGCGAGAAGATCCCGGAGTCCGGCTCGGAGGGCCCATGCGCCGGCGGGGTTGTGCGCCACGTCGAGGATGAATTCCGTTGTGGAGTGATCCTGGGGGTTCTCGATCCGTATGCGTTCGAGGCGAGCAGGCCACCGGGTATTGCGGATTCCCTCGACGATCGACTTTGGAGTGACACAAAACCCGTGGCTGATGGCGAGTTCGAGCGCTGCGGCGATGGCGAGAGCGACGTTGCGATGCTGATGTACACCACGCAGTGGGGAATCCACCTCGATGATCTTGCCGAGAACTTCAACCTTATAGGCGTGTTGCTGATCAGTGTCGCCCGCAGTTGGGTGGCTGGCCGGTTAGCAGTCAGGTCGCCTGCGTGGTAGGTGTCGGATGCGGGCATGTAAGGCACAGCGCTCACGCCAAGGACGGAAAGCGATGTGGCCACTTCTCCGAGGACCTGGTTGGCCTCGGGATGTTGCGGAAGAGTGACGAGCGTTCCGCCGGGGCGGAGAATTCCTGCCTTCTCGCGCGCAATTTCGCTAATGGTGGTGCCGAGCCACTCCATGTGGTCGAGTGAAATGTCGGTGACGATCGAGAGGAGTGGATCGACGATGTTGGTAGCGTCGAGGCGTCCGCCGAGGCCCACTTCGAGAACTGCAATTTCAATGGCTGGTTCTGCAAAATATAGAAAGGCCATCGCGGTGAGCGTCTCGAAGAAACTTGGAGGCTGCGCAAGCTTCTTCTCTTCCACTAGCTTTTGCGCGGTGGCCCGAACGCGGAAAAATTGTCCGCAAAGTCGGCATCGTGGATTTCTGTACCGTCGATGCGGATGCGCTCGTTGGGCCGCGCCAGGTGCGGCGAAGTATAAAGGCCGGTGCGCAACCCGGACGCACTGAGGATCGAGGCCAGCGTGGCAGCTGTGGAACCTTTTCCGTTGGTTCCGGCAATCAGGACTGAAGGAAATATGCGCTGAGGATTGCCGAGAGCCGCGAGAAGAATAGCGACTTCATCAAGCGAGAATTTGCGACGTGTCTGACCTGTTTGCGTGGCGAGTTCAGGCGCCATGGCGGCTAGATGATCGATCGCGGATTGGTAAGACATGGAAGCTTCAGTATAGAAGAGCCGCAGTCGAACGCGAGTCAACTCAAATATAGGAGGAATCAGCGCGGGACACATATGGTTCGCCTGATGGAGAACTTTGAGAATTGGTTATATGTGGGTGTGTCTGTAGTTTTCCCCGGTGTTTTTAAGCGATGTGCAAGATGTGGAAGTAGTGTCTGATGTGGAGGACCGGACGTTTCAAAGCACTGGATTGATGCGGTTGAGAACGCGCATTGCACATAAAGGACCGAAGATTCACACTGGGTTTAGTGGGGCCTGTGGGAGTGGTGGGAAATTAGGGACGCGGAGGGTGGGAAGATGACATATTTTCCAATTGTCCGGAGATGCACAGGCGAGATTTAGAAATCCTGCACGAAGGTAAAGCAAATGAGGGCAAACAAGATCGGCCTGCTTTCCACTTTTCCAGCGGCAACGACGGTTACTACGGGATATTTGATTACTATACTTACGAAAATCTTTATAACCGTCACGTCACACGGTTGATCGCTGGTCCGCGGTGCGGCGATGCCATATTGCTGCCTGCGTGAACGGTTCGATAGACTGAGGCTCCCCATTCGAGTCGAGGACGGCGCCGCGCGGGAACCCCGGAGGTCTGGCAAAATAGTGCAGAAGATTGCGCAATGCTGTTGCGGATGGCGCGTCGGGTGTATCCTCGCATGGCTGTGCATGGTTGCGATGCCCAGCCCCGGACAGATGGTGGATGCGACGCAATGGCGCTCCGGCACTGTGACGTTAAACGAAGGCTGGCGCGAGCATGATGGCGACAACCCGGCGTGGGCCCATCCAGGTTTTGACGACAGTGGGTGGCAGACAGTCAACCTGGAAGATCTCGGGGGTGCCGAGCCCGGATGGCGTTGGTATCGAATCCACGTCCAATTCAAGCCAGGACATGATCACGTACATTTCTTTGTGGCCGGCGGCCCTGGGACTTACGAACTTTATCTAAATGGGCAAAGGGCTGACGGAGCCGATCTGAAGTCGATATGGAGGGTGACGAGGCCGACGGAACAAATCTTCATACTGGATGATGAGGTGAATGATGCCACCGTCGCATTGCGGACGTATGCTCCGACGATGTACACGCTGTGGCATTTCCCGCTATTTCTCACGGTCGCGGTGGGGACGGCAGATGCGATCGATGATGAACGGCAAGCAATGGAGAGCCAGCGCTTATACACGGCCATTCCTTCCTTCGCAATTAATCTCATGCTGGTGCTGGCGAGCATTGCAGCATTCGCGTTGCACCGAAGCCAGCGTGACCGCAAAGAATATCTATGGCTCGGTCGTTATCTTTTTCTTCTTGCATTATCAAACGGCTTGTTGTTCTGCGCGGTGGCCGGCCTAGTGCCGATTTCAATCAACACGTTGCTTGCAGATCCGTTGATCTACTTCTTCACGATCATGCAGATCGAATTTACCTTCAGCTTTGCTGGCAGGCGGGTCGGTCGAATCTGGCGAGCATACGAGATTGCTCTTCTGCCGATGCCGATCCTTGCTCTTCTGCAGGTAATAGACCTTCTTTCAAACCAGGTCTACGTCTTGCTCGAGGCGGTAATGATATTGCCGGCGGCAATGATACTACCAATACTGTTGCTGGTCTGGTTTCGTCGAGGGAATCGCGAAGCTGGATGGCTTATCCTACCGAGCTTATTTCCGGCAGCGGCCACCGCTCTTTTTGATATCGGAACAGCCTCCCTTGACACTGGCTGGGGGCATGCGGACTTTCTCGCGAATCCCCTTCAGATTGGCCCCATTCCGATGCAGATTTCTGATTTAGGAGACTTTCTGTTCGTGCTGGCCATCGGTGTGGTCATGTTCTTCCGCTTCACGCGTGTGAGCCGGGAGCAGGCTCGCGGAGCAGCAGAACTGGAGGCAGCTCGGGAAATACAACAGCGGCTGGTGCCGGCCAAATTGCCCGAGATGAAAGGCTACGCGATTGCGGCCGCATACTTTCCGGCACAGGAGGTGGGTGGCGATTTCTACCAGGTTTTCGCGCAGCAAGATGACACGCAACTGGTGGTGGTGGGCGATGTGAGCGGCAAGGGGCTGAAGGCGGCGATGACCGGAACGCTTGCACTTGGAGCCTTGCGCGCGCTTGCTTATGAGGGGCTGGGGCCGGCTGTGGTGCTGACGCGGCTCAATCGTCAACAGACCGAGACCCAGGACGGTGGATTCATCACCTGTATTTGCGCACGCGTCACAGCGCATGGAGAGATCACTCTTGCAAATGCGGGCCACTTGTCGCCCTATCGCAACGGGGAAGAAGTCTCGGTCTTGTCCGGGCTGCCGCTGGGAATCTCTCGGGACGAGATCTACCAGGAACAGACGTTCACCCTGGCGCCTGGAGATCAATTGACGCTGCTCTCTGACGGCGTGCTCGAGGCGACGGATGCCAAAGGGGAATTGTTCGGCTTTGAACGCATGCGCGCAATCAGCGGGCAGACCGCTGCGGAGATCGCAGCTGCGGCGCGGCGGTTTGGCCAGGAGGATGACATCACAGTCCTGACGTTGGCGCGAATTCAGGCTACTGTGACTTAGGAATGACCACGTTTCATTCCCATTAAGAGCGCAAACGCCCGCGAATCCAGAAATGGTGACGGGTTTTCCACGCACCATTAATTGTGAAGATGCATACAATCAAAGGCAAGAAACTGCAACAGTTTCTCGCCGGGGCGTGTCTGGTGTAGGCTGAGCCAAGCGGGGCTGCAGCTTGGATCGTGCGGGTGGACGTAAATTGGGACAGGTTTGCCGCGTGCGAGGTGCATCGGCGACCGAGATGGGGTTGGGCTATGCCGATCGTGGAAACTGAAGTTGAAAAGCCGGCAGCACAGGGGGCAGCGATGGAGATAACCGTAAGCCGCCAGGAACTGGTGAAGGAGCTCACCGCGACGCAAAGCGTGGTGGAGCGCAAAACGACGATTCCCATCTTGTCCAACTTCCTGATTGAGGCCGAGGGTGACCGCCTGAATATTACGGCAACCGATCTTGACCAGGCGATCCGCACAAGCGCTGCCGTCAAGGTAAAGAAGCCAGGTTCTTGCACCATTCCCGCGCGCAAGCTTTACGACTACATCAAGCTGCTTCCTGATGGCGACATCTCCATCAAGCTGCTTGAAAATCACTGGGTGCAGATTCGCTCCGGGCGCTCCAACACCAAGATGGTGGGCATGGCACGCGCCAACTATCCGCAGGTGCCCGAGTTCCCGGCCGTCTCTGTGACCAGCATTCCTGTAGTAGCACTGAAGACGCTGATTGCGCGGACGATCTTCGCGATCTCGAACGAGGAGTCGCGCTACACGCTGAACGGTGCACTGCTTGTTCTGAAAGCCGAATCAATCGCCATGGTGGCGACCGATGGCCACCGTCTTTCATTCGTTGAAAAACCAGGTGAAGCATTGGAGGGCATCAGCGGTGAAAAGCGGGTGCTTATTCCACGCAAGGCGCTGCAAGAGCTTCAAGGGCTGCTGTCGAACACCGATGTCGAGAAGGTGGAGTTCGCCGACGACGAGCACACGCTGTTCTTCAAAGTTGGTCATCGCACCCTGAGCACACGCCGCCTGTCGGGTCAGTTCCCCAACTACGAAGCGGTGATGCCGCGCGATAACGCCAAATTCGCTGTGGTACGTTCGAGCGAGCTGTCCAGCGCCATTCAGCGCGTGGCGCAGTTTGCCGACGAGCGTTCCGGTGCGATCCGTCTGAGGCTTGAGGGCAACGAACTGAAGATCAGTTCGCAGTCCACCGAGAGTGGCGAGAGCGAAGACACCATCGATACGCCGTATTCCGGCGACCCGATTGTGGTGGGCTTTAACTCGACCTACATCATCGATTTCCTGAAAGCGCTGGGCAACGAGGGCGAGGTGCGACTTGAGTTCAAGGACTCCCAGAGCGCCGGCCAGATGCGTCCCGAGGATCCCGATGCGGAATATCGGTCGCGATACGTGTTGATGCCGATGCGGATCTGAACAAACCGGATTTCGGAAGAAGAAGAAGAAGAAAGATGATGCAAAAACAACCAAATATTGGCCAAGAAGAAGAAGTTGTTGTGTGTGACAAAACAAGCATAAAATGGCCGAATGGCCATCTTTAGAAGAAGAAAAAAGCAAGAAGAAGAAAAAGAAGAACAATAGTTTTTAAAAGACAACGGCCTGTCAGCAAAGGTCTAAGTTGTGCACAAACACTCAAATGCTAGGCTGTTATGTTTTCTACCGGGTTTCAGACCTTGATTAGGAACCCATACGCCTGCCGGACTGTGCCCAGTTCGTCGCCGGTCGCCGTGCCATCCTGCTCGATGAAGATCTGCTTCACGCCGGCCTTGTTTAACGCTCCCAGCATCTTTTTCCAATCCGTTGATCCCTCACCGAAGGGTGCGTATTTTGGCCAGTTGATCGTGATGGTCGGGGTGAACGGCGTGACCCATTCCTTCACGTGGGCGAGTTCGAATCGGCGAGGATACTTTTCAAGATATGGATAGGGATCGCCGCCACCAGCGATGAAGTTGCCGGTGTCAAACTCCATGCCAACCACCGCGGGATCGGTCAGGCGCAGCATTTCATCGAAGGCAACAACGTTGCCGTATTTCTGCGCTTCAATGTTGTGGTTGTGGTACGCAAAGCGCATTCCTGCATTGCGCACCCGAGCGCCGATTGCGTTGAACCGCTCTGCGCTCCATCGAAAATCCTCGAGCTCGATGTTCTCGAACGGATTGCCCGATTTCGGCTTGCCCGAGGCAGAAAGAGTGCCGGGCTTGATCGATGGGACGGCGGCGATCATGTACGGCATGCCGACTTGGTGGCAGAAATCGATCATGCGGCCGACCTCATCGTCAGACATGCTCGCCAAAAGACAATGTGCGCCGCTTGCGGTGAGTCCGGCGTTCGACAGGCTTGTGCGAACCTGTTTTGCCGAGCGGCCATAAAAGCCTGCGAATTCAACGTTTTTGATGCCGATCGCGGCGACCTTCGCAAGTGTGCCGTCAAAATCCTTCGCGAGCAAGGCGCGAAGGACATAAAGCTGAACGCCAAGTTTATCCGAACTGTAGTCAGAGGCCTTCCCGAGTCGGGAGGATGCGATGGCGAATGCACCCATTGCACCTGTTGCTAGAAAATCGCGTCGCGAGATCATCGTTTGCCTCCGGTTGAAGCACGTCCGAATCATACGGAGGAGGGCCGGATTGCACAAGAATCTGAAAGCGCCGGATCTGGGTCTGTCCACAGGAAGCCTCCGCGCGGAGCGACGATAATGGGTTGGGCTGAGTTGATTTTTGAAACGACACCGAATATCCCTTCATCCGAAGGGATGAAGGTAGTGTGTGTAGCTACGATGCCGGCCTCATTGTGCCGGACGCCTGGTAGTAAAAACGCAATGGGAGGATCGAGATGACGAAGGCTGTGAAGAGCCGCAAGTTCAATATCAAGGTGAAACCGCTGACGAGCCTGCAGGCCTGGAAAGATCTGAAGGCCCATGCGCGCGAGATTTCCAAAGTACATCTGCGTACTCTTTTTGCCGAGGATGCAAAGCGCGGGGAGAGGATGACAGCACAGGGTGTCGGCCTGTTTCTGGACTACTCGAAAAATCGCATCACCGACGAGACTCTTAAACTCTTGCTCGCACTTGTCGAGGAATCGAAGTTACGCGAGCATACCGACGCCATGTTCAGCGGACAGAAGATTAACGTCACTGAAAAGCGAGCGGTGTTGCACGCGGCGCTGCGCGCGCCCAGGGGCCAGTCCATCATGGTCGATGGCGAAAATGTGGTGCCGAAAGTTCACGACGTGCTAGACCGCATGGCGGCATTCTCTGACCGTGTGCGCAGCGGCGAATGGAAAGGCCACACGGGCAAGCGCATCAAGAACGTGATCAACATTGGTATCGGCGGCTCCGACCTCGGCCCGGTGATGGCCTATGAAGCGTTGAAGCATTACAGCGATCGCGCAATGACGTTTCGGTTTGTTTCGAATGTCGACAGCACCGATTTTGCCGAGGCCGTGCAAGGTCTCGATGCGGAAGAGACGCTTTTCATTGTTTCGTCTAAAACCTTTACCACGCTGGAGACCATGACCAACGCGCATACGGCGCGCTCGTGGATGCTGGACAAGCTGGGCGGCGATGAGTCTGCGATAGCGAAGCACTTCGTCGCGGTATCGACGAACGCCAGCGAAGTGACGAAGTTCGGCATCGACACGGCCAACATGTTCGGCTTCTGGGACTGGGTCGGCGGCCGCTACTCGATGGATTCGGCAATCGGGCTATCCACGATGCTGGCGATTGGCCCGGAGAATTTCCGCGCGATGCTTGATGGGTTCCACCAGATGGACGAGCATTTCCGCACTGCGCCTTACGAGAAAAATCTTCCAGTACTGCTGGCTCTGCTTTCAGTCTGGTACACGGATTTCTTCGATGCGCAGACCATCGCTATCCTGCCTTACGAGCAATACCTCAAGCGCTTCCCGGCGTATCTTCAGCAGCTCACCATGGAGAGCAACGGTAAGCATGTCACGCTCAAGGGCAAGGAGGTTCGCTATAACACCGGGCCTGTTTACTGGGGCGAGCCGGGTACGAATGGGCAGCACTCGTTCTATCAATTGATCCACCAGGGAACGCGGCTGATCCCGTGCGACTTCATCGGATTCTATAAGACGCTCAATCCCATTGGAAGCCATCACGACATTCTGATTGCGAATGTCTTCGCGCAGGCTGAGGCGCTGGCGTTTGGGAAGACGGCCGAACAGGTGAAGGCAGAAGGCACTCCAGACTGGCTTATTCCGCATCGCGTGTTCGAAGGCAATCGGCCATCAAATACAATCCTGGCGGAAGAGCTGACGCCCGCGGTTCTGGGCAAACTGGTTGCGCTTTACGAACACTGCGTGTTTACGCAGGGCGTGATCTGGCAGGTCAACTCGTTCGACCAGTGGGGAGTCGAACTGGGCAAGGCACTGGCGCAGAAGATCATTCCTGAACTGGAGAGCCCATCAGAGCCGCACCTCACGCACGACAGCTCAACCAATCACCTAATCGGCCTCTATTGGAAGCACAAGAAGTAGTTGGTCATCGTCTGCCGGTTCCAATGCGCATTGGAACCGGCTTCGACTACCACGTCAGAGTGACGGTGATGGTCTTCCAGCCTTCGCCCGGGGGAAAGTTGATTTGAAGTTGGGAGGCGAAGGGTGGAGCGTTCACGGGTTCACCAATCCCAAGCGATGTGAGAAGCGCGCCGGGTTCGCCGCTTTCAGCGTGGTTCGAAAGGCCGCCCGACACTTGCAATCCCGGCGTCTTCCAATCGCGCTGATACACGAGAAAACTTGCGGAAGTTCCAGCGAGGCCCTCAACCTGAAGGGCGACGCTTCTTGAGTTCCACTCCTCGTGGACGACGCGCGCGATTGAGGTACGGGCTCCGGCAGCGGCGAGTCGATCATCCAGGAGAGTAATCCGAACTGGACTCAACGGAAAATCAAAAGCTGAACTACGAATTGGGTCTGGCCTGGCATTGTGTGAATCGGAATGTACTTTCCAACCTTTCACGCCGGACTGTTCAAGGAACATGACCAGGGTCTCGCCTTCTTTGTTGAAAGAAAGGCCGAGGGTTCCGCCGGGAACTTGGATGTTTCTAAGTTCAGCCTTGGGCCACCGGGCGGGTAGATGCGGATTCACCGTGAGGGTCTTCGTCTGCGCATCGATGCCGATACCGAAGAGGCCGCGCAGAATGGGCGTGATGACCATCGCGGACGACCATAGTTGATGACTCGTGCTGCGGCCGAAAGGGACGTTGAAGTCTCCGGAGAGTAGTTCCGTCACCGCGCCAAGATCTTGTGCCGTGGTCAGATTCGCGTTCTCCATCAATATTTGATAGCCGGCGAGAGGCTGGTTGGCGCGGTACTCGGCGAGCGCAGCCCAGCCGCTGAAGAGTGGCCACACCGATCCCTGGTGGTAGCTCATGCTGTCATAGATCGGCTCGGTATTGGCCACATCGCGCAAGCCCCAGTCCGTATTCAGGGCCGCGCCGGCAAACTGCGAAAGGCAACCATCTGGTTGCGCAAGCACCGACTTCCCCCCAGACGGGTCCCACCACGCCAGCGCCGGATACACCGTGCTTGTTTTGTCGAGCGAGCCATCCATATTTCTGCTGAACGCATAGCAGTTTTTCTGCGCATCCCAATACTCACCATTAATTATCTTCTCCAGCTGTTCTGCGCGCTTGTTCGCCGCGTCTTCCTCTGAAGAGTCCTTGAGCAGCCCCTCGATATACCCCATCGCGGACGAGGCCTGTTGATCCAGCAGCGCAAGATAGATTTCCTGGTGCGGCATGCCACCGGGCCAGCTTTCCACCCATCCTGTTCCCTGCGAATTGTCGTAAATGCCGTCGTGGTCAGTGTCGTGTGCCGGATCTGTTTCGAATGCCCAGGCCTTCTCTATGGCATCGCGATGCGCCGTCAAAAACGCAACATCTCCGCTCGATCGGGCATAATCAGCCACCGCAAGCAGGAACAGCGGCGTCGAATCGGCTGCCGCATACATATACGGAAATGCGCGCCAGTCGATGGCTGCTGCGGTCTGTGAATACTCGTGCATGATCTTGCCGTCTTCGCGCTGGCGCTTGATCAGAAACTCAAGTTCCGATTTAGCAAGCCCGAAGTCGCCGTAGCCATTCACCGCATAAAGCGTGTAGAGCGCGTCGCGCCCGAAGAACCAGCCGAACCCAGGACGCGCAGAATCGCCCGACGCGTAGTAGCCGGCAACCAGAGCCGTCTCGTCGGTGGGAATGGAATGCGCATCAACGGGATGTGCTTTCAGTTGTTCGATCGAAACCACGGCCCACTGGAAAGCTTCATTGAGATTCTTGTCTGGCGTCGCGATGGACGTGGTGCTGGCTAGCATTTTTTTGTAGGCGTCGGCGTGAGCCCTGTACAGGTCGGGAATCGATTCATCCAGCTTTGCCAGCGTCGAGGCGAGTGCCGCATTGGTGGCCGCACCCTTATCCATGCCCGCGGCCACCAGCAGGGGAAACAGCCGCCCGCGATCGCGCACCGGGTCGATGTGCAGATGAAACTCCACGGGATGAACCTGCGGGCGTTCCTGGTAGGGCGCGAGAATTCCCGGCTTCGCGCCTGGGATTGCGACTGCGCCTGCCAGGTCAGGGTAGTCCGAGTGAAGAATGTAGAACCCGCCCGGGGACGACGGTTCACGAGAATTCGTGGCGACCCACTCCACTCCGGGGACGCCTTCATTACGCTCCGGCCACATCCAGCGCAGTTCGGGTGTAAAGCGAAAAATGAATTCCGTCGGGTGCACGCAATCGAACTCGTAGAGCACCACCGGTCCTGTTCCCGCCTGTGCGCTCGTTGGGCGAGAACATGATCTGGCGGACGGTAAAGCCGATGTGGCTGTAAGTGATGACGGTGCGATCCGGACGCACTTCAACCTCGGCGGCCTGCTGGTTCACGTCGATGGGAACGGTGTATCCCTCGATGTCGGCTTCGATAGTGAGGTGCGAAAGCAGCTTCACCGGAAGAACCCACGCTTCGAAGACGCCGTTCTGCTGGCCAAGCACCACCCCACGCTCACCGGCGACGGTGAAGGGCTTCTCAGTTTCGGCGTGCGCGCGAATCACGGGGCCCGCGCTGTCGAAAGGGATTGCGGGTACGGAGTTCAAAAAAGGTGTCTGGGCAATGGTGGTCGTCGCTAACAATAAAAGGGCAATCCGGCTAAGTGCGCGAAGCAGCATCGGTCTTGATCCTTTGGATTTTAAGAGGAATCAGTCTACGTTGTTGCCGCGAATCGCTGCAAAGTCCGGCTTCAAGATGCGGCCCTTAGCGTGAATTTTGAGAGCAAGTGGTTATATTCTTCCTCTCCCCGAAAGCCACCTGTATTCCTGATATTGAAGAAAAAGATACGCTTATACCGTTTTCCGTAGAGAACTGCTGAAAAACGGATTCGGTGAAACGTCTGGGCCGCCTTTGCCCGAACTATCTCTTGTTAAGCGATTGTAAATCAATAGGCTAGTGAACACATCGCATATGGAGTGCTTTGGCATGCCAATTGCAGAACAGTATCCAGACTTATCGTTTGTTTCCCCGTTCTTTCTGTCTTTTTGCTATTTAGGTCCACTGTAAGTGCGACTCTGGCCCGCTTCCCCTTTTCCCTGGCGGGTGGTTTTGCTGGCGTGCCCCAGAGTCGCAACCGGGTTTCAAGATCAAACGCGGTCTGAACGTAAACACAACAGAACCGGCCGAAAGGTCAGCCGGGAATGAGGGTAATCGGCAAGCCAATCTTCGATCGCTGGCGCCTGCCCTTTAGGTCACAAATTCAACTTCGAGGAATAGTTCGTATGAGAAGGAACGTTGATTGGCAAGGATCTGCCGAATCGCGGTTAGGAATTGCGAAGGATTTGGTTTTCGGAGGTAACATGTTACGCATTTCAAAGTTGCTGGTGGCGTTCTTAGTCGTCTTCGCTTTGGGAATGAGTTCTCAAAAGGCGTTTGCGGATAACGTGTACGCATCCATACGTGGAACAGTTACAGACGTTACGGGCGCCATTGTGAGAGGGGCCACTGTTACCGCGACGAACACCGAAACCGGCGTTGTCACCAAGGTGACCTCTGGCGCCGATGGGGACTTCGTCTTCCCGCAATTGCAGATCGGCCCATATCAGGTCGAAGTGACTCAGAGTGGGTTCAAGAGCTTCAAGGCTACGGGAATCGTCCTGATTGTGAATCAGGTTTACACGATCGCCGTGAAGCTTCAGGTAGGCGGAGAATCGCAGATGGTGGAAGTGACTGCGGACTCCGTGCAGGTTGAAACCACTGACACACAGCTCAAGACGATTGTGACCGGTGATCAGATCGTGAATTTGCCCTTGAATGGGCGCAACTGGACATCGCTTGAATTGGCCGCACCCGGTGTACAAGCTGCGGATACCCGCTTCGGCAGCAACTATTCCGTCAACGGAGCCCAAGCGCAGCAGTCCAGCTACCTCATCAACGGGCAGGACTCGAACGACATCGTTCTCAACTCGCCGCTCATCATTCCGAGCCCTGACGCAATTGAGCAGTTCAACCTCATCGACTCGACAATTAATCCGGAGTACGGCCGCAACTCGGGTGGCATCGTGAATGCCATTATCAAATACGGCACGAACAGCTACCACGGAGACGCTTTCGAGTTTTATCGCGACACGTTCCTGAATGACCGGAACTGGTTCCAGCTGACCTCGCCGGTATTCCACCAGAACCAATATGGCGGCACGTTCGGCGGTCCTATTTCGATCCCGCACATTTACAACGGCCACGATCGGACATTCGGCTTTTTCTCGTACCAAGGGTTGCGTGCGCGTTCGCCCGGCTCGACGGAAACCGTCCGTATTCTTAGTCCCGCTCAGCTGAGCGGCGATTGGAGTTTGGCCGAAAATTCAGCGTTCCATCTGAAGAGCAACCCGATTCCCTTCGCCGTGACTGGTCCCAACGGCGCTTGTGGTCCCAATACTGCACTTACGACTTGGACACAGTGCTTCCCCACCAACCAGATTCCAACCAGCGACTTTAACTCAATCTCGGCCGCGCTTGCGACAAAGTACAACCAGTCCCCGAACTTCACCAAGGCGGGTGATCCAAATTACTTTACGTGGACCTCAGTGAATCCCACGTTGGATGACCAATATATCGGACGGTTGGACGAGAATTTCACATCCAACAATAAGCTCTGGCTCACAGTGTTTGAAGAACACAACAACAGGCTGACGCCGATACCATTTTCGGGTTCAACGATGCCCGGGTTCCCTTCTAACAATGACCTGCAATATCGCCAGTACATCGCGTCGTTCACCCACGTGTTCTCTTCCTCGGCACTCAACGAGTTGCGCGGGGGCTATACCCGCTTGAACTTCAAGTCCGGCAATCCGGTTACAGTTACCGATCCGTCCACCTACGGTTTCAAGAACATCGTGCCTCAAGATGGATCGGCTGCCGGTCTTCCGACCATCTCAATCTCGAAGTACTACACACTGGGTACCAGCAGCAACGGTCCGCAGCCCCGCATCGACCAGACCATGCAGCTCGATGACAACTTTTCCTTCATTGTGGGGCATCATTCGCTGAAGTTCGGTTTCAGCGGCCGACGTTTCCAGGTCTACAACAACTTCGATGCCCGCAACAGTGGATCGTTCAGCTTCAGTTCTGCTGGCAGCCAGTACACGACTGGTGATCCTGGCTTGGACTTTCTCCTGGGCATTCCGACCAGCTATCTGCAAAACTCTGCCAATCTGATCAACGTCCGCGCCTACGAGGACTATATCTATGGGCAGGACAGCTACAAGATCTCTCCCAGCTTGACCATCAACTATGGAGCCGGCTGGCAGATCGATACCCCACTCAACAATTTTCAGCAGGGCGGCCTGGGTGTGATCTGCTTCCAACCCAATGTCCAATCCAAGATATTTCCTACGGCTCCCGCTGGCATGACCTATCCGGGAGACAAGGGCTGCACGATGGCTGGGTACTCCACCAACTATAGCCACATCGGACCGAGAATTGGCCTGGCCTTCGCTCCGGACTGGGGCGGTTTGTCGGGCGGTAGCGACCGCAAGCTCTCGATCCGTGCCGGCTGGGGCATGTACTTCAATCGTACCGAAGAAGAGGGTAACCTGCAGAACCTCGGCATCCCTCCTTTCGGACTGGGCTCCAATGGCATCGCGTCCTACGTTAGCGGAAGCGTGCCCAGCTTCACCGATCCCTACGCGGATGTGGCAGGCATTGGCGCGGTCTCGACGCCCTTCCCCTACCATCCGCCTGCAGCTGGCGCCACGGACATCGACTTCACGGAGTTCTATCCGATGTCGCTCAACACCTTCACAAACAACTACCAGATGCCCGTTGCGGAGAATTTTCAGCTAACAATTCAGCGCGAGCTGGCGGGCAAGCAGATCCTGTCCGTTGGGTATGTTGGCGCCGTCGGTCGTCACCTTGAGCGCAACTACGAACAAAATCTAATCACTGCACAAGGCCAGGCGGCATGCTTCGCAGACCCTGAATGCAATCCGGACACGGGTGGCGGCTACATCCACCAACACGCATTCTACCCAGATCACTCCCTCTACCCCGGTGACATCTTCGACTCGATGGGAACGGAGTATACAAACGGAAGCAGCAACTACAACTCGCTGCAGGTGAGCCTAATCAAGCAGGCGACGCACAACATGTTCTTCCAGTTGAGCTATACCTACAGTCACTCGCTCGACAACGGTTCCAGCTTGGAGAACGCGGGCTACCAAGACCGCGGCACGAATCCCTATCCGCAGTTTGCTCACCTGAACTACGGTGGTTCCACCTTCGATACTCGGCAGCGCCTAGTGGTGAACTATAGCTACGAGGTGCCGATCTTTAGCGCCCTACGGTCGAACACCGTGGCGCGCCTCGCCCTCGGGGGATGGAATCTGGTCGGTTTCACGACTCTTGCAACTGGCCATCCTGTTACCTTGTCGGACTATGAACTTAGGTCGCTTACGTGCGACAACGAGTCATACTATGCCTGCGCCGACGTTCCACAACAGCTGAAGCCCGTGAAGTTCGTCGATCCGCGTAAAGGCGCCAACGGCAACCAGCTCGCGGCTTTCGATGATACTGCGTTCGAGGCGGAACCTGTGGGAACGTTCGGCAACGCAGGCCGGAACTTCTTCAGGGGACCTGGAATCAACAACACCGATTTCGCGATCCTGAAGAATCTGCATTTCACCGAATCGAAATACGTGCAGCTCCGGCTCGAAGGCTTTAACGTCTTCAACCACACGCAGTTCGGAGGGCCGGACGGCGAATTTGCAGACGGCGCGGGTTCCTTCGGATATGTTGGAAGCGCTGCGTCTGGCCGAATTGTGCAGCTGGGCGGAAAAGTATACTTCTGATCTCTTTGCAACCCAGAAACCGCAAGAGGCGCCTTCGGGCGCCTCTTGTTTTTGTGCAACTGAATGGTTGCGTGTAGTTGTGCGGAGTTTGTAATTAACCAATTATTGAGCGGCGGCTTTGGCTTGCTCTGGCGTCATGAATTCAAGCGCGCGGATCAGATAGCTCTTTAGCTGATGGCGATGCACGACAGCATCGAGGAATCCCTTCTCTAGTAGGAACTCCGAGCGCTGGAAGCCTTCGGGGAGCTTCTGGCGGATGGTCTGCTCGATGACGCGCGGGCCGGCAAAGCCGATCAGCGCTCCCGGCTCGGCGATGTTGAGATCGCCAAGCATGGCAAAGCTTGCGGTCACGCCGCCGGTTGTGGGGTCGGTCAGCACGGAGATATACGGCACCTTCGCATCGTCGAGCTGCGCCAGCGCGGTTGAAATCTTCGCCATCTGCATCAGGCTCACCACGCCTTCCATCATGCGTGCGCCGCCCGATGCTGCCACCACAATCAGAGGCTTCTTTTCGTTGCGTGCGCGATCTACGGCGCGGGCGATCGTCTCGCCAACGACGGCGCCCATTGAGCCGCCAATGAAGCCGTACTCCATGGCGCTGACGACAACTGCGTGCGGCCCCATTTGTCCCAGGGCGTTCAGGATGGCGTCGTCGAGGCCCGTGTCCTGCTGGGCCTTGCGCAGGCGCTGCTTGTAGGGCTTGATGTCGGTAAAGTTGAGTGGATCGGTGGAGCGAAGGCCGCCATCCACGATTTGATAGCCGGGCTCCAGCAGAATATCCAAACGCTGCCGCGCGCCAATCTTGAAGTGGTACTGGCACTTGGGGCATACGTTCATGTTGGCCTCAAGGTCAGCCTTCCAGATGGTTTGCCGGCAGCCAGGACACTTCACCCACAGTCCCTCGGTGCGGACACTTTTCTCTTCGTCGCCGTTGCCGCCGGGAGGGTCGAACTCGCCGTTCTCGCGTTTAAACCAGGACATAAGCCTCAGCCATTGTAAATGGACGGGGCTAGAAAGGGATTCAGCTGTTCAGACAGGCGAACAATGACGCCGTCAATTCTTTAGTGTCTGTGAACGAACCCGCTCCTGTACACTCCACTCGGTCAGATAACCCCCGGAGAACCGCTGGCTAAATATCACAACAGGAGAAAGTGAATGAACAAGAGATTGTGGAGCGTCGCTGTGGGGATATGTGGGCTATCAATGTTATCCCTCTGTGCAATCCCATCCGTGGGACAGATGTCTGAAGTCAAAGAGAAACCGGCAATGTACTCCTATGTTGCCAACTGGCAGATTCCTCGTGCCCAATGGGCCGCGATGGAGAAAGACAATGAGACGAACAAGCCGATCCTCGACAAGGCAATGGCCGATGGGACGCTCGTCGGGTATGGCAACGATGAGAACCTGGTGCACCAGGCCGATGGTGAAACCCACGATAGTTGGTGGGCAGCTACGTCAATGGCCGGGTTGATCAAAGTATTGGATCAGTTTTATGCGTCCGGGGGCACGTCTTCCCCCGCTATGAACAGCGCTACAAAGCACTGGGATCTCATTTTCACGAGCAAGTATTACAACTGGAAGCCGGGCTCCTGGAAGAGCGGCTACGTTCACGTTTCGTCGTATAAATTGAAGGCCGACGCGCCCAGCGACGCAATCGACATGCTCAGCAAGCACCTAGTCGCTCCGATGCTGGAAAAATTGCTGGCCGAAGGCTCTATTCGCGAGTACGAAGTTGATACCGAGGCAATCCATACCGGCTCGCCAGACAATTTCTGGATTGTCTATGTCGCGTCCAGTCCCGAAGGCCTGGACAAGGTCAACGCAGCAATTGCAGACACTCTCAAGGACCATCCGTTTGCCGGCCCGGCGTTCGGGGCGATGACGGCATCAGGTGCCCACCGTGATGAACTTTTGAGAGGGGAAGGAACTTACAAGTAGTTCAGCAATCGCTTCTATCCAATCGCGAGCGGCTGGCACGAGGAAATGCCGCTCGCGGTTCGGCCCTATTGAGATAGGCGCCCTTGCTACCACGAGTAGTGAACCGTGTAGGTCAGCGTCGCTTCTCCCTTCGCTGGCACCGTGACTGGAAACTTCAGAGTGTGGCTGTCGAGCTTTTTGAAGTTTGACGACTTTGCCGTGATCTCCCAGTTCTCGCCGCGGTACATGTGCTCGATCGCGGCGACACTCACTGCCTGTTGCTTCTGGTTGGTGAGCTTGATTTCAAAAGTTTCATCCAGCATGTGCTTGTTGTAGTCGACGTGGAAGTCCGTCTGACGCCGCGAGCCCTTGACGTCGAAGGCAGAACCGGTGGGAATCTTCACGGTTTCTTCTGCGGGCGTGTGGTTGATGAGGCTTTCTCCGACAAACTCCATCTGGCCGTCTCGATCGCGGCGATACAAACGTACGCGTCCGGCCGGAAGCGGCATGCCGAGGTGGTTCGCTTCGCTGTTCTTGATCTCTTCAACGATCAGCACCTTCGTGTTCTGGCCGCCGAGGCCGTATCCCTGGTTCTGATTCACGTTGCCTGCATAGATCGGCTGCATCTGCTCGGCGAGACCGTCGTAGAGATAACTGCGCCGCATGCTCACGTTGTTTGCATCGATAAATTGCACTTGCTTGGTCTCACCGTCCTGCAATGCAACCGTGCGGTTGAGATCGTAGAGATGGAAATCATCGAAAGCCTTCTGCGTGACTCCGGGTTGCATCATATCCAGCGCCTTGGCTTCCATCCTGAGTGCTGGACCGTTGTAACCTCCTTGCTGTCCCTGGATTTTCGCGACGTCGCCGGCCATCAACTTGATGCGCGCATCGGGAAAGTCCGTGCCTGACTGGTTGCGTATTGTCACCCAACCGAGGACGTCGGCTTTTTCGTCACCCGTAACATCGGAGCTGTCCGGCGCGACGACGTTGTAGGTCGACTCCCAACTGAGGCCGCCGGTAATGTATGCCAGCTCTGCGCTGAAGTGATCTGCGGACCCGGAATTGATCTGCCAACGCAACGTCGGCTTCAGGAGCATTCCGTCGGTTGTTGCCGGAAACAGCGGCGTTCCGGGTAGCTGGAACTGCATCTTGCCGTCGACTTCAATCAGAGGCTGAGCATTCTGGCCCCCGACCATCTGCCCGTCAAAGGTGTACTCCTGGGGGCGATTGTAGCCGGCGCGAATGATCTTGCCTTGTACGATCCTCGGCCCCGCAGCACCAAAAACCTGAAAATCGATGGTCTTTCCTTCATACTTCTGCAGCAGCCATTCCTGGCTCACGATGGCGGAGTCGTAGTTCTGCTCGACCACATGGACCACGCGTTTGCCCGAGGGATCACGCAGGACGACGGAGTCGGGCTCCAGGCGGCTGGTGACGCTGTCGGTTGTGACCTGGTTGATGCCGGCTTGCAGATCGAGATCCAGAAACGTGCGGGCGACCGCGAAGTTCTGGTTGTAGATGGTGAGCGCAACCGATTGCTTTTCCTGCGCCTCAATGAGCATCGCGGCGCATAAAAACGCTGCAAAGACGAACAAATTCCGCACGGGTCTTCCTCCTCGAACTGGACGTAGAACGCCCAGCCAGGAAGAACTTGCAGGCAGTTTCCGAAGAAATCAATCGAAAGGGTGGTCGCGTCAGTATTCGATGCCGCGCTGCGCGAGAATCCCTTTTTGATAGGCATGCTTCACTTCGCGCATCTCGGTAACAGTGTCGGCAATTTCGACGAGCAACGGGTGTGCATTGCGCCCTGTCAGGATCACATGCACCATCTCCGGGCGATTGCGCAGAGTCTCAGCGACTTCAAGCGGATCGAGCATGCCATAGCCAATCGCGTAATTGATTTCGTCGAGCACCACCATGTCCCACTCGCCGGAAAGGATCGCCTCGCGTGCCTCAGCCCATGCCGCCTGCACCAGTCGCACATCTTCCGGATCGGTCTCTGCCCCGCCGACTTTTACGAAGCCGCGGCCCATCTGTTTGAGGACGAAATTCTGTCCGAACGCCTGCGTTGAATCGAGCTCGCCGTAGTGCCAGGAGCCCTTAAGAAACTGCAGCATCAGCACACGCATGCCGTTGCCAACAGCGCGTAGAGCCGTACCCATGGCGGCTGTCGTCTTGCCTTTGCCTGGGCCGGTATTGATCAGGATCAGCCCGCGTCGAGAAGATTGTTCAGTATTCATGAAAAGGTTCAAATTTCCGAGTTCGTAGTTGATCTGAATTCATTCGAGGTAATTGCAGAATCTCGCGGCGGGCAATTCAAAGGCCTTGAATCAAGAACCTCGACGTGCCTAGTGGCCGGAGTGGTAGGGGTGGCCTGTCAGGATTGTAAATGCGCGATAGAGTTGCTCGGCGACGACTAAGCGAGCCAGGGCGTGAGCCAGCGTGAGGGGTCCGAGTGAAAGCACAAGCGTTGCCTGTTTTCGCGCGACATCCGACCATCCGTCCGCAGGCCCGATGGCGAAGACAATCTGCTGGGCGCCGTTATCGCGCGATTTTCCCAGCCACTCGGAGAATTTCTCCGAAGTCATTTGCTTTCCGCGGCTATCCAGCAACACGCAGACGACAGGGGCACGCCGCTGTTGCCGATCGATCCACTCGAACAAGGCTTCCTCGCTGCGGAACGCTTCAGACTGGCAGCGGGCATAGGCTTCGCAGCGGTCAAGATACATCGCTGTCACGCCCTGCAGCGGGTCCTTTGATGATGAAGGACGCGGTCCGATGTGCGCCAGCACAATTTGCATGCTGCGAAGATACATGATCCGCGCTGTGCGCGTTATGACTACGGAAGGCCACGAAATAGGGTCTTCAGATAATGCTTTGTGAAATAAGCGGGAATCGCTCTACAGCTTCCCATATTCGCATGTGATTCAAATCACAGAATTTATTGCATTAATCCTTTAGATTGCGAAATGGGACAGGGTCGGGCGTTTGGCATCCCGGTTGCACTACTACTCGTCAAGGACCCTGTTTATCTTGGGATAGTTTTCGTCACTCGCTTTCAGGATTGACGGAACTGAACCTTTCTGAATTGCTTTTTTCGGCCCTTTTTTGACTGTTAACCGCGGAACGGACCTATCCCTCCCCAGATTAGACCCGAGACGCCGAGCGCGATAGCGGATCGGGAACTCGTCCCCCATGAGATTCTTCGATCCCTCGTCGATCCGGAGGATTTCAATGCGATTTTCGCGATTACTGCAAGTTGCTTCTTTGTCGGTGAGTTTGCTGGGCGTTTTCGCCTACCTCACCTGCATCGGAACGCCGATGGCCCAGGCTCAGGCCGACCTCGGTTCAGTAAGCGGCACGGTAACCGACGCCAGCGGCGCGGTTGTTCCGAACGCTTCGATCACCCTGACGAACATAGCCAATGGCGCCCAGCGCGTAAGCACTACGAACGCCCAGGGAGATTATGCGATTACGCAGCTGCCCCCCACCGAATATCGGATTACCGTTTCGGCTGCCGGGTTCACCAGCAGCCACCAGAACTTCACGCTGGCAATCGGCGCGACGCGCACGATTCACGTGAGGCTCAACGTCTCTGGTGGCCAGACTGAGATCGTCGTGAGCACCGAGAATACGACCACTCCCGATGTGGCCGACGCGCAGATCTCCACCCAGATCACCACCAGCCAGGTCGAGAACATGCCCTTGCAGGACCGCAATCCTTACAACCTGGTAAATCTATCCGGCAACGTGTCCGGGCAGATTACGGGCGGCGATCGCGGCGTGGGTGTTGACATCGGCGGCGCACGCTCCGCTTCGGTCGATATCCTGATGGATGGGGCCGAAAACACCGATCTCTTCGGAGTAGGCGTAGGCCAGTCCATCCCTCAGGACGCCATGCAGGAGTTCTCAGTGGTGATTGCTGGCCAGGGAGCCGAGTTTGGCCGCGCCTCCGGCGGCGCAGTGAACGTGGGAACGAAGAGCGGCACCAATCAATTCCACGGCGACGCTTACGAGTACAACCGTATCTCCACCTTCGCCTCAGATTCTTTCCAGAACAACGCATACTGGGCAGCGCCAGATCACAGTGGACTGACGAGCCCGAAGCCGCGCTACGTACACAACCAGTTCGGTTACTTCGTAGGCGGTCCGATCAAGAAAAACAAGCTGTTCTTTTCGTCGGCCACTGAGTGGATGCGGATTCGCAGCAGTCTCTTTACGCACTGCCGAAGTTCCGCTGCCTGGGCTGATCTCGATGTCCACTTCGAACATGCAGGACTTCTTCAGCGCGTACGGCACTCTGCAGTACCCGGTGAACAGCGAGACCTACACTGGTGCGCAGACTCAAAAGCTGGGGCTTTGGGCCTGCGATATCACCACTATCGCCAAGAATCAGACGGGGGCGACAGGCGCGAGCTGCGCGGACGCCGCTCTTGCCGACGCTCCGATCTGCACCACTCCGCTATTCGGTACTGTGATCTACCCGGTAGCCGGTGATTCCGGCGGCGGCACGCCCGTCAACCAGTGGATCAACTTCGATCGTGTCGACTGGACCGTCAGCGACAGGACCCAGCTCTTTGGCCGGTACGTTCAGCAGAGCTCCGACTTCTTCCCGGGCACCAACGCCTCCAGCCCCTATAAGGGCTTCAACACCGGCAGCTACGCAGGTGAACCATAACCTGCTGCTCTCGCTGACGCACACTTTCAGCCAGAACGTCGCTTCGGCCACCAAGCTGCTCGCGACGCGCTTCAACAACCTGCAGCCGCTCAATGGCGATCCCACTCCCACGCTTTATCCCAACTCCGGCAGCCACCGTGGGTCTCGGCCAGGGCACCATCAACTTTCCGGGTTACCTGCCGACTTCGCCGGGTGCAGCGATTCCGTTCGGTGGTCCGCAGAACTTTATCCAGATTGGCGAAGACCTCACCTGGACCAAGGGAAAGCACACCTTCAAGTTCGGCGGCGAGTACCTCTTCATCAAGGACAATCGCGTTTTCGGCGCCTATGAGGAAGCAGTCGATGCTCTCGTGACGTCGGGTACGAAGGGCGCCCTTGTGAACTTCATCAATGGCAATATTGGTTACGAGAACGTCGCGATCGATCCCAAGGGTTCTTATCCCTGCAAACGCGACCCCGCCACCAATCAGTACATCACGCCCTATCCATCAAGCTGCGAGATCCAGACTCCGGCCAGCGCCCCGAATTTCTCGCGCAGCAACCGGTTCCATGATGGGGCTGCATACTTTAGCGATAGCTGGCATGCCAGCCCGCGCCTAACCGTCAACGCCGGCCTGCGCTGGGAGATGTATGGTCCCCAGCACTCACAAAAAGCTTCCTATGACTCCAACTTCTTCTTGGGTGCCGGAAACACGATCTACGATCAAATCCGCAACGGCTCCGTCAAGACCCGCGAAACGGCACCGGACGGCCGCCTATGGAAGCTCAATCTGAAGCAGTTCGGACCTCGCCTCGGCGTCGCGTACGACTTGTCAGGTAACTGGCAAGTCCGTTATCCGCGCGGGTTTCGCCCTGAGCTACGAGCGCAACTTCAACAACGTGACCTTCAACGTGATTCAGAATCCGCCAAACTACGCCGTGGTGGCTCTGAATAATGTCCCCATCACCACCGCCAACCTCGGCGCCTTCGCCGACAATCGAGGTCTCGTGCCCTTGCCGAATACCACGCTTCGCGCGGTCGATCCGAACATCAAGCCCGTCTACGCGGAGAACTGGAACCTTACGATTGAGCACCAGCTCGATCCCACCACGATGGTCACTGCCGGCTACATCGGCTCGCGCGGCATTCACCTCTACTCCATTGCCAACTTCAACCGCCAGTTTCGCGGGGCAAACTACCTTCCTGCCTGCACCATAGCTTCCTGCGACCCCATCCGCCTTAACCTCCAATACGGCGGGATCAATTTCCGCGGCTCCGATGCTGACAGCTACTACCACGCCGTCAATTTCGGTCTGCGCTCCAGCAACATACGCCACACGGGCCTGAGCTCCATCGTCAACTACACTTTCGGCAAGTCCATCGACAACAACAGCTCCACCTTCGGCGATGGCTTGAACGGTGCAAGCGGCTTTCTCGGATACCTCGATCCGTTCAACCACGCGCTCGACCGGGGTCCCTCCGATTTCGACACGAAGCAACGCCTCACTGCCGGACTCGTTTGGGAGACGCCGTTCTTCAAACACAGCGTCGGCATCGAGAAGTCGCTTCTGGGCGGTTGGGTAGCAAGCACCACGTTCAACTGCGCAGACCGGCAACCCCTACTCGATCTACGACTGCGGCTCGGCATACAACGTTTGCCCGCGTGCAGCCTTCACTGGCCCCCGCCCCAAAAAGCTCAGCACCCTCCGGGACATCAGTGGCGAGGGTTGGGGACCCAACACCTACTCCTACCAGGACCTGCCCGATTACACCGATGCCAACTACAATTTATGGGTAAACCCCAATTTCGGCATCAGCGATATGCCACTAGTGGGCTCGGCGGGCTCCGGTGACGGCGGTTTCGCCAAGGGCATGGACACCCGCAATGCCTACTACGGACCCGGAATCTGGAGCGAAGATCTCAAAGTCTCCAAGAACTTCGCGATCCGCGAGCACTACGGTATCAACGTAAGTGGAACTGCCATCAACGCCTTCAACCACCCCAACACGTTTCTGAACCTCAACGGCTACAACGACGTCAGCTACGTGACACAAACACTGGCTTACAAGAACGGGCACCGCGACATGGAGTTCGAAGCCAAGTTCGTATTCTGATCGCCAAATTCGCGTTGTAACCACAAGGGCACCCGCAAGGGTGCCCTTCTTTTCTGGAGCAAGTTTCTGTCAAGAGAATCAGCTGTCCTGGAAGCGCAATTCTGCTTCGACCTCGCTCCAACTCCAGATTCATCGAGTCTTAGCCCATCTTCCGCAGTTTGCGAAAGAAGTGTTTTATTTTCAACGCGGGTTATGCGAAGTTTCCACTACACGAGCACGAATTCTGTTAACCGTTCGGCACTACCACGGTATACGTTCGGTTCTCGGTGACTGGGATTTTGCAGGAGCCATCTTTCACAACACCGGTTGTCCGTTCTCGGTTACGGCGACATCGTCTACGGCAACGCGGCGCTGGCGAGGCAGATGGTAACAACTTCAATCATCATTGTGTAGATTGGAGTGCAGTTCTTCAACCTTTTCAACCATCCAAACTTTCAAATCCCTGACAATGATGTGAATGACTCCACGCTCGGTGAGATCTACACGACGGCAAACACGCCCACATCGATCCTGGGTGCGTTCCTCGGTGGAGATGCTTCACCAAGATTGATCCAATTCAAAGGTTCGTTCACTTTTTAGAATCACCGACCAAACAAGTGGGGCGGCCGTCACGCGGCCGCCCCACTTGTTTTGGAATTGCCTAGCGCTAGCGCGATTTCACGGTCGCCGCCTTCTTTCGCGCAGGCGCTTTCGGCTGTGCGGTCTTCTTAGCCGTCGCGGAGGTCTTTGGCTTCTTTGCCCCAGCTTTTTTTGCAGGCTTCTTGGAATCTGCATCCGAAGCTTTACCGCGCGCTGCACGTGTTTTAGCGGCGAGCGCTACCTTCAATTCTGCATCGAACTCGGTCGGCGTCAGCGGACGGGCGGATTTGCGCAGGCGTTCGATATCGTAGAAGGCGCGGCGTTCGGTCAGGAAGACGTGCACGACGAAATCAACATAGTCCAGCAGGATCCAGTCGCCCCGCTTGCGTCCCTCCACGGAATGCGGCATGACGCCGAAATCCTTCTTCAGCCGGTGCTCGATTTCGTCTGCGATGGCCACGGCCTGGCGGTCGTTGGTGGCTGAAGTTATCAGGAAAAAATCGGACAGCCCGGAATCAATTGGGTCGAGTTCGAGAATGCGGGTATCTTCGCCTTTTTTTTCTTCACAGGCCGCGGCGGCGGCTTGAACGAGAATGCGGGTATGTTTTTGCGCGTCGGTTGTGCTCATGCAGCGGAAATTGTCTCCTCGCTCATCGTAGTCGCTGTGCTCAGCAGCGGCAAGCCGGATCAACGCGACGTCAAGTTCTTAGCTGTAAAGTCCATGTGATGCGATGTAATGGCAGACGGCGTCCGGCAGCAGTTCGTGACCCGCGCAGAGGCGATCGAGTGCCGCGCTCACCTGCTGCCGAACCTCGGTGGCGCTTATCTCGATTTGAAGCCCGGGCAGCAGGTAGAACCTGGTCGAATCGCCCGAAGCGTTACGAAGAGTGAAGACTCGCAACTGGGCATCCGCCTCCCCTGGATCTGCGGTCACCTTCGTCGATGACCAGGCCTGCCGGCAGAACTGCGGCCAGATCTTCAAGGCGCTCCCCCGGTCGCGAGGCTACGATCAGGGGCGCCAGGAACGGTACTTCCACTGCGCGGTGCCAGTGCCGTAGGCTGAGAAGCGAATCGGCACCCATCAGCGTAAAGAGAGCGGCAGCAGGAAACTTCTTGCGGAGATGCAAGAGGGCGTCGATCGTATAGTTGGGCGTGCCGTTCGGGTTCGGCGCGTCCGCCAGGCAGATGGCAAATTCGGGCACTCCCTTGATAGCCAACTCCGTCATTGCCACGCGGTCTTCGTAGCTGGCGGTGGAACCCTGCGGCTTTAGCGGCTGAAGCCCTACCGGCGCAAACAGAACAGTGTCGAGCTCGAGTGCGATCTGGGCGGCACGCGCAATCCCAATGTGCCCCAGATGCGGAGGGTCGAAACTGCCTCCAAAGAAGGCAATACGCCGCCTCCGATCTGTCTGCTTTGGCATGGGTTCATGGTAAGCTATGGGCCGGTCCATGCTGATCCTCAGCCTCGCGGGATTGGCGATCCCCGAAAGGTCGTATCTAACTAAGTCCATTGGTTTCGGCGCGCGCTCACTCTCGGACCCCAATCGCTTGATTGTCTGCTAGCATCATTTTCACGATGCGATATGTGATTGCGGTTCTTGCCCTGATTGGGGCCGTGGTCTCGGGCCTTGCACTTCAGGTGCACTACTCGGTCGAAACTGCGCCCTGCTCGATCAATGAAAAATGGGATTGCGGCGTCGTCAACCACAGCTCTTATTCCCTTATCTCGGGGATCCCTGTTGCCATCATTGGAATTGCGGGATATCTCGGGCTGGCGTGGCTCGCGCTGGCGCGCCAACGCGCGGTGCTCACCATTGCTGCCGTCGCCGGCCTTGGCTTTTCCCTTTACTTGGCCCACATCGAGCGAGACATTCTTGGTGTCTGGTGCATCTACTGCGTCATCTCCCTCGCTGACATCGCCCTCATTACGCTGATGGGTTTCATCTGGCTCATCGCCGACGCAATCCATCGGCAACGCAGGCGCTGGTAAACTTGAACTGAACCTATGTTCAAGGAAAAATACGCGCGCTGGATGTACGACTGGGAAACCCGACTCACCACGCGCGATGAAAACCGTGTCGTGCGGCCGCTTGAATGGGGCTTCGAGTTCATTGCACCTTTCCTTCAGGCGCATGGCTTCAGTGCAGCCATTCCCGCGCCTGAAATTGTTCGTGACGATGCCGCAGCTGAATCCGCGATGGCGCGCATCAATCAGCTGCTCATTCGCCACAGCGACGTCTTTTTCGGATACGAAAAGCCAACCGACTTCCGCCTCGAAGACCGCCACCCCGAGCTGTTCCCGACCAACGTGCGACCTGAGACGCTGGCCAAAGACGCGGCAATCAAACAATTGGCAGCCGAAGGCAAAACGGCGAAGTCGCAGTTTCTACGCTTTACCTCGCCGGAGCGCACGGGCTATGCCGAAAACGACCTCGCGAATGCACGCTGGTATCCCGCGCCCGAGCACAAAGATCCACGGCGACCGAAGCAGGCCATCGTCGTTATGCCGCAGTGGAACGCGGATGCCTTCAGCCATAATTCGCTGTGCACGATCTTTAATCGCATGGGAATCTCGGCGCTCCGGCTGTCCAAGCCTTACCATGACATCCGCCGTCCCGCTGAGCTCGAGCGTTCTGATTACGCCGTCAGCGCCAACATTGGCCGCACTCTCTCCGCATGTCGCCAGGCTGTGGTCGACATTCGCTGCTGCATCGACTGGCTCGAAGAGCAGGGCTATGAGCAGTTCGGCGTCCTCGGCACAAGCCTGGGATCGTGTTACGCATTCCTCGCCAGCGCCCATGATAAGCGCATCCGCGTCAACGCCTTTAACCATGCTTCGACTGCATTCGGCGACGTGGTGTGGGCCGGACAGAGCACGCGCCACGTCAAGCAGGCGCTTGATGATGCAGGCATGACGCAGGATCGCGTGCGGCAGTTGTGGTCGGCCATCAGCCCTATCAGCTATTACGACAAGATCATGCGCCCTGAAGTCGCCGGGCCCGACAAGAGAGTCCTTCTCGTGTATGCGAACTACGACCTGACCTTCCCAAAGGAATACTCACTGCAGGTCGTCGAAGCCTTTACGCGCGTCGGCCTCAACTACGAGAAGCGCGTCCTACCCTGCGGCCACTACACCACCGGCGAAACTCCCTTCCAATACATGGATGGCTGGTTCATGGGTTCCTTCGTCTATCGCGCGTTTAAAGAACTGCGCCGAGAGAGAGCCGCGAATGCCGGAACCACAACAGCATACTCGTGACAGAAGTCGAAGAAGACCTTGTGTCGCGCTAGTCTAGACGGGTATGGCGCTCTACCGAATCGCATTCAGATTCATCCGCAGCAGCTTGCCCGGATCGAGATACGCGCCTTCCCACCGCACCGCCCAGTGCAGATGCGGTCCCGGTCACGCGCCCCGTTGCGCCGCTCAGTCCCAATCTGTCGCCCGCAACCACTCGCTGCCCTTCGTGCACATCAATGCGGCTGAAATGCATTGACACCGTGTAGAGGCCCAGCCCGTGATCGATGATCACGCAATTGCCTTCGTAGTAAAGCGGGCGCGCCAGCACCACGACGCCGCTGTTCGAAGCACGAACCACGGTTCCCTTCGGCGCGCGAAAATCCATGCCCTTGTGAATGCTGGCGAGCTTGCCGTTGAACATCCGCCGCGTGCCGAAGCTGTCCGTTGGCGCCGCGCGAACCGGCGCACGAAAATCTCCACGCCACAGTGGCTCGGACGCGCTCGATGCGAATACCTTGCGCCTTGATTTCCGCATCTGCGGCAATCACCTTCAATTCATCCGGCTCCTGGCTCCACAAATTTTGGTTGCACCGTGAGCTTTCCCGTGCGATAGTGCGCCGGATGAATTTCGATTGTCCGAGTCCAAGTTCGTGTCGGGGCCACCGGTGGGAAACCTGCGCGGATGCTAAGCGTCGAAGGGCCGGCAGGTTGTTCCACGTCCATGCCTGCAAGCGCAAACCAGAAATGCCCTTTGCTCACGCGAAAAAACTGGAGCTTGCGACCCAGCCATTCGCCCATCCAGCTCTTCGCATGCGGCTGGACCATCAACACGTACCAGCTCCGGCGAACCGGCTTCAACGATGGCCGGCGAAGGGCAATGCAGCGGAATCGACTGGAGTGCTGTGCGCTGGTGGAGACCGATGCGAGCGTGAGAAAGACGAGCCATCCCCGAAAAACGAGAGCCAGTCATGCGTTCAGCATAACCGGCTCCGCGGTTCCCTGGGGCAGGGACCTTATTTAGGTGCAACGCGATTGTTGTGCTTCTGCCGATAGATCTGTCTGCTGGTGCGATTCTGTTCGAGATTCACCTGACGTCTCTCCTGCCCGGTCAGCTTGCCACCGTTGGCCTGCCGATCGCCATGAACCTGTTGGTTAATCCCCTGCTCCCGATTCTCTGTGCGGGCGGCTTCACCGGCTGTCATCTGGCCGCTCCTAATGCCCTGCGCGATACGGTCCTGCTGGTTCTCGCGGCGCTGGCCAACGTCGTTGTTGCCATAGTGTGCCGTTCTGGCATTGTGCTTGTCGTTGTAGATGGACTTGCTCAGGTTGTTCTGCTGACGATTTACCTGCTGGCGTTCCGCTGCGGTGAGTTTGCCGCCGTTGGCCTGGCGATCGTCCTTGATCTCGCGACTTACATTCGCTTCGCGGCCTTCAATATTCCTGGTCTCGCCTGCAGTTAACTGACCCGACTGCACGCCATTGGCGATACGCCCCTGTTGATCCTGGCGGCGGTCGTTTACCGAGCCTTCCGTCTGCCTGGTGGTTGTTGCAGTCGAGAGTTGCGTCTGCTGAGCGAAAAGCGGCGCCGAGGCGAATAAGGTGGCCAGGGCAAGGATGGGGAATGTGGGTCGCATGGTTTCCTCCAGGGCCTCGGTGACTGATCTCCGGCCCAATGTTGTGACCAGACCCGTGCTGTCTAAAAAAGTTCTCTTCCGTCTAAGGAAGATTTCTCCAGCCAGACACCAGGGTCACTGTTTGAGCGGTACGCCGATCCGCCTTACCACAATTCAATTGAAAGGAATGTAACCTCCGGAGGCGATGGCTAATCAAAGGATTGTATGCCTTCCCCAAGCGCCTTTCCCGTCTGCCGCACGTGTTCCACGCTGGTTGTCGCGGCGGCCATGTTTGTACCGCAACTGTCGGGTCAGGCAGCGGCCTCCTCTCCTGCTCCGCAACGCGTTCCCGTTCTCATAGAACTATTCACGTCTGAAGGATGTTCAGACTGCCCTCCTGCCGACGCACTGCTAGCAAAGCTGGATGCGACGCAGCCGATCGCGGGTGCGCAGGCAATTGTGCTCAGCGAACACGTCACGTATTGGAATCGTCTCGGGTGGACCGATCCATTCTCATTCGACGCCATGACCGAACGACAAGAAGACTATGGTCGCCGCTTCGGTCTCGACTCCAGTTACACGCCGCAGATGGTCGTGGATGGGACCGACCAGTTTGTAGGCAGCAATAGCCGCGCACTCGTTGCGGCGATGACAAAAGAAGCAAAGCAGCCCAAACAAGAGATCGCGATCGAAGGCGCAGTGTGGAATCATGGAGTCGCACAGTTTTCGATTCATGCCAGCGCCCCTGCCGGAGCAAAACTGATCGCGGTACTCGCGGCCGATGCAACTCACTCTGAAGTTGCGCGAGGAGAAAATGCAGGCCGCACACTACACCACACCGCTGTGGTCCGCGTGATGAAGGAGTTTGGCACGGATGCTACCGATGGTCGACAGCTTAAACTCCCCGGCGGTCCCTTGACACAAAAGACAGAAGCGGCCGGTCCCGTCCGTCTCGTCGTCTTTCTCGTTGATCGCAAATCCGGGCGCGTACTGGGCGCGGCACAGCAAATGCTCCCGCGATAGAACCTGGACCAAACTTATTGGCGCTCACGGCGAGTACTACTCGGTTCGCAACGCGCACATCGGATCTGTGGATGTAGCGCGCCGCGCGGGTACGATCGCCGCAATCGTCGCAGCAATCAAAAGCAGCATTACGCTACATCCCACTGCCAGCGGGTCCATCACTGGTGTTTGATAGAGCAGACTGCGTACCCAACGCAGTGTGATCAGCGCCATGGCGAGCCCAGCACCCGTGCCCAGCAGCACGGGCGGCGCGGCCCGGCGCAGAACCAACTCGATCAGCGCGCTCTTGCCGGAGCCCAACGCGATGCGAATTCCGAACTCCCGCCGCCGCAGCGAAACCGAATACGCAAGAACCCCGTACACGCCCAGCAAAGCCAACAATAGCGCGGCTGCTCCAAACGCGCTCAGCACTATTGCCTGGAATCGATCGGTTGCAACAGAATCGCTGACCTGGTCGTCCATCGACTTCAGTATTGGAATGGCGACCTGCGGATCGACCTGCCAGATTGCACGCCGCATCTCGGGAATCATTGCACTGCTTGGTCGCGAGCTGCGCACCATCAAAGACAAGGTCCATGGGGTGAATGCCCAATAGGGGATGTAGACCATGGCAGCCGTATCTTTCAGTCCATTGATTCGCGCGTCGGCTACCACCCCGACGACAATAACATCACTCTGGCTGTCCGGTATGATGTCTGAGATCTTCCGCCCAAGGGGATTCTCGCCCGGAAAACCTTCGCTCGCGGTCCGCTCGGAGATGAGTGCGATGTTGGGATTGGAGCGGTCGGCAGCGGTGAAATTTCGTCCTGCAATCAGCGGAATCTGCATGGTCGAGAGATAGTCTTCGTTGATCCACCGAAGATTAATTGAGGGCTGCTGTGCGAGTGGCAGGGGATGATCGGGACGAGTGAGATTGTCTACCCAGATTTCGCCGGTGAGCGGAATGGCGCTGGTGATAGCCACATTCTGTACGCCGGGTAGCTGCTTCATGCCAGCCGTTGCACGATCAGCAAAGCTCAGCTTCGCCTTCCTTAAATTGCGTAGTGCGTCGTCATATTGCGGTGCGAACAGATCAACTTGCGCGATCGTCACGTGACCGCTCTCGAAGCCGCGCTTCTCGCTTAACAAGTGGGAGAAGCTCCGCAGCACAAGCGAGGTCACAATGAGGAGCACGACGGTGCACGCAACCTGTGCTCCTACCAGAAGACTGCGCGTGCGCTCACCCTCGTGAGAATTTGCAGCCCGCGAAGAATTCATCTGAAGCCCTTTCTGCGGATCCACGTGCAGTGCCCGCAAAGCAGGCAAGATCCCGAAAAACAGCGCGGCCAAAATCGATAGCAATGTGGCGAACACCAGCACCGGCAGGTTGACTGTCGCTTCATTGAGTCGCGGCACATTGTCAGGGACAAGCGCGATGAAGAGCTTTACGCCGGCGAATGCAAGCCACATTCCCGCTGCACCTCCCAGGAAGCTGAGCAGCAGGCTTTCGGTAAGGCGCACCATCATCAGTTGCATCTTGCTCGCACCGAGAGCGCCCCGCACGGCCGTTTCGCGTTCGGTGCCGACTGCGCGTGCCAATTGCAGGTTCGCGAGATTAACGCAGGCAATCAGCAGCACAGCGCCGACCGCCGCAAACATCAGCCAGAGTGCTTTGCTGATTCCAGACGTGACATCTTGCGCCAGCGGTGTGAGAGCGATTCCAAGGTGCATCGGCAGATGCGCTGAAACGGTATATGCCCGCTGCAATGTCTCCAATTCCGCGCTGGCCTGGGCCAGGGTTACACCGGGCTTAAGCCGCGCAATCACCCTGTAATTGAAGTTGCCTGTATCGGATTTCAGATCCCAGTCGCTCGGCACCATCGGCGTGTAGATCATCGTCTGCCGTGTACCCGCAGGCTCTGTAAACGCGACGTTTGACGCTAACGGAAAATGAGGAAGTTGCACTCCCGGCGGCAGCACTCCAATGACGGTGGTTGGTTCGCCACCCAATCGCAGAGTCTTTCCCACTGCATGGGAGTCGCCTGCAAAGAACGCCTGCCACGCCTCATAGCTCAGTACGGCAACATGCTCTGCGCCTTTCGTAGCATCGCCGTCGACGAAATCCCGGCCCTGCATCGGCTGCACACCGAGCATGCGGAAGAGATTTGGCGAAGCGGCAACTCCGCCCACAATGCGAGGATGCTCACCCGTCGGCGAAACGCTGAATCCGGGTGTCTGAAATATCGCTGCATCCTCAAGGGTCTTTGCATCCTTCCGGAGGCGCAGGAAATGGCGGTAGTTGTCCGGCGCCCCCGATATCAGGCTCGGCACTTCTTGCTCAACTTCACGCATCACCACGAGCCGATCCGCATCTCGAAAAGCAAAGGGCTTAAGCAAAACCGCATTCACCACACTGAAGACGGAAGTGACTGCACCAATGCCCAGTGCAAGTATCAAAACAGAGGTAAATGCAAATCCAGGCGAGCGGCGAAGCTGCCGCAATGAAAAACGCACATCGCGGCCAATCTGCTGCAGCCATGGAAATCCACGGCGTTCACGGTAGGTTTCACGGGCTTGCGTAACACCACCAAAAGCGCGCAAGGCCGCCGTTCGAGCTTCGCCTGGAGACATGCCGCGCCGGACATTCTCATAAACAGCGAGATCGATGTGCGTGGCCAGTTCCTCGTCGAGGTTCGCATCGAGTCGACGGCGCATGACAACAGCAACGCAGCGACTTAGAACAACCCGCAGAAAATCCATGGGGCTCGAAGACATATGCGGCTCCTAGTTAGAGGGCGCCAGAAAGCGCGCCATCGTGGCGGCGATACGTTCCCAGTTTTCCGTCTCTTCTTCAATCTTTTTGCGGCCGACGCGGCTCAGCGAATAAAACTTGGCGCGGCGGTTGGTCTCTGACGTTCCCCACTCAGCCTTGATCCATCCCCGCTGCTCCAGGCGGAGGAGAGCCGGATAGATCGTCCCCTGGTTCAGGCTCAACGCGTCGCCGCTCACCTGCTCGATGCGCCGCGCAATGCCGTATCCGTGCAGCGGTCCCATCGCCTCAAGAGTCTTCAGTACCATCAGGTCCAGCGTGCCTTGCAACACATCTGACTTGTTCTCAGCCATCATCTCTCCTGTTGAGGTTCAACATATACGCCTTGGATAGTCAGAATGTCAACAGGAGAAAGGGCGGCTCGTGGTTGCCATCTCTGGCGATTAGGATGAAGAAAGCCTGCCACCAAAGCGATTCCTTCGAGGTGGCCGGTGAGGTTTGGATAATTCAGAAAATTGTGCACATGGCGAAAAGCATCAGCGGGCCAATCGGTTTGTTTCTGGTGGTGATGGGCGGTATCTGGATTCTGCAGGGGCTGAATCTCGCCTGGGGTGTGCTGGCACGCAGCTTCATGCAGAATAACCGCCAGTGGGCTGTATATGGCGCGATCCTGTTGGCTGTTGGCCTGGGCTTGATTATCTGGGGCTTTTCCAAGCCGCGCCAAGGCTGATTCATTGACGCCGGAAGCCGCGTAGTTTGCACAAGTGCTCGGAGCGGTTTGCCGTAAAATTGGCGTATGACCGATCGCATGGCCCTTTCCCTGGCCCTGGCCGACCCCGCCGTAGCCGCCGCAATTGACCACGAAACCCTCCGCCAGCACGAAGGCCTGGAAATGATTGCCAGCGAAAACTTCGTCTCTGAAGCGGTGCTCGAGGCTGCCGGCTCCGTCTTCACCAATAAATATGCTGAAGGCTATCCGGGCCGCCGCTACTATGGCGGATGCGAATACGCCGACGTGGTGGAAAACCTCGCTCGTGATCGCGCCAAGCAGATCTTCGACGCTGAGTTTGCCAACGTGCAGCCCCACTCGGGCTCACAGGCCAACGCCTCTGCCTACATGGCGGTACTACAGGCTGGCGACACGATTCTCGGTCTAGACCTGGCACACGGCGGCCACCTGACGCATGGCCACAAGCTAAGCTTCAGCGGCAAGCTCTACCACACCACGTTTTATACGGTGCGCCGCGATACCGAGGTCATCGACTACGACGAACTCGAGTCCATTGCCGAGCGCGAAAAGCCCAAGGTCATTATTGGCGGCGCCAGCGCGTATCCGCGACTGTGGGATTTTGCGCGCATGCGACAGATCGCCGACAAGGTTGGCGCGAAGTACATCTTCGATATGGCGCACATCGCCGGTCTCGTCGCGGGTGGCTCGCATCCTTCGCCCGTACCCCATGCACACATCACCACCACCACCACGCACAAAACGCTGCGTGGTCCGCGTGCCGGACTGATTCTGTGCGGCAAGGATTTTCAGGTCGGCCAAAAACCCGAGCAGACGCTGGGCAAGGCGATCGACATGGCTGTTTTTCCGGGACAGCAGGGCGGCCCGCTGGTGCACATTATCGCCGCCAAAGCGGTCGCCTTTGGCGAGGTGCTTGCGCCCCGAGTTCAAAACCTACGCGACACAGATTGTTGCCAATGCCAAGGCGCTCGCTCAGGCCATGCAGGAGGCAGGTTATCGCCTCGTCTCCGGTGGAACCGACAATCATCTGATCCTCGTCGATGTTTTCCAGAAGGGAATTCTCGGATCGGAAGCCGAACTCGCCCTTGGCAAAGCCGGCATCACCGTCAACAAGAATGCGATTCCCTACGACACCAATCCGCCGCTTAAACCGTCCGGGATTCGCATCGGCACGCCGGCACTTACGACGCGCGGCATGAAAGAACCGGAGATGCGCATTATCGCTACGTGGATCGCAAAGGCTCTCGAGCAGCGCAACGACGATGCGAGCGCTCGAGCGCATTCGCGGCGAAGTCGCGGAACTGGCCAATCGGTTCCCGCTCTATGCATGGCGTCGTCAGGGCGTTGCGAGTCGGCGCGTAAGCCCTCAAACCGCTCGTGTAACCCGCCATTTGCAACTTGCCAACTGAGGCGGGGTTTCACGTAGTGTGGTTGGATTAGCGTATCGGGTTCCCAAATGCGTCGAGTCTGCTCTCCCGATACGCAATGTGGAGGAACATCATGCGTGCAGCGAATTTTGTTTTGACCGCTTTACTGGCTATCTCGTTGCCGGCAATCGCCCAACAGAAACCGGAGCCACACGGACGGCCGATGCCGCCACCGCCAACCCGCGGACCGGCGCCGTATAAAGCGCCAAAGGCCGCTCCGACGCACCATAACAACGATGCAAGGCAGCAACCTGCACAACCTTCACCTCAGCCGCGCAACTTCAGTGACAAGCCCGGCCATCCCGAACGCACCGCACGTTGATAAGGGGAACAAGTGGGTGGGTCACGACACCGGCCGCAACGACGCCAACTATCATGTCGACCACCCCTTTGAACATGGCCGCTTCACAGGCGGATTCGGACCATCGCACAGATGGCACCTCGGCGGCGGCGGCCCCAATCGCTTCTCATTCAATGGATGGTACTGGAGTGTCGCGCCTGGCGATTTCGGCTACGTCGACGGGTGGGACTGGGACGGCGACGATATCGTCATCTACGAGGACCCCGATCACGATGGCTGGTATCTGGCCTACAACACTCGCCTCGGAACCTATGTGCACGTCATGTATCTCGGACCTCAATAAGAGATTGTGTAAGTCGAAACGCTCAATAGGGCAGGTCATTCGATCTGCCCTTTTTCTTGCGCACTTCGGGCGCGCTCGCATCGCGCATACATAAAGCGATAAGATGGTCAGTCCGCTGAGAGCGAGCAGCGCACTCGGCATGAACGCTGCGCCTGCTCTCAAAAATCCGTGGCATTTTCAAGAGGATTGGCATGACTAGACTTTACCGTTCGCACGTTTCCGCCCCGCGCATGCTTTGCTTCCATTCGCGTATTTGCCTTCGTCGTTGCGATCTGCCTGATGTGTGCCAAGGCCTTCGCGGCACCCGCACCCATCGTGCTCACCGGGTCCGATCGTCGTCCAGCAACCTCCCTCAATGGCGAGTGGGCCTCCATCGTCGATCCCTATTTCTCCGGCCTCTTCAGCTTTCATCATGAAGAGAAGAAAAACGGCTGGTTCATGAATTACAAGGCGAAGCCCGGCGATCCGTTTCCCGACCGAGTATGACTTTTCGAAAGCGCCCGAAGCTTAAAGTTCCTGGCGACTGGAATACCCAGCGGCCATCGCTCATGTATTACGAGGGGCCGATCTGGTACGAGAAGGACTTTACCTACGAGCCGAAACCCCATACGCATGTATTTCTCCACATTGGTGCGGCCAACTACCACTCGTGGTTCTGGGTCAACGGGCAGAAAGTCTGCGAGCACGAAGGTGGATTTACGGCTTTCAACTGCGAAGTTACGCAGGCGATTCACAACGGCAATAACTTTGTCGTGGCCGCGGTAGACAACACTCGCCACGAAGATGGTGTGCCCGGTCTCGAGACCGATTGGTGGAACTACGGCGGCCTTACCCGCGAGGTGTCGCTGATTGAAGTGCCCGAGTCTTTCATCGATCAGTACGACCTGCATCTGAGCCGCAGTGAAGACGGAGTAATCGAAGGCTGGGTGCATGTCGTGGGTAAGCAAGCCGGCGACAAAGCCGAAGTCGAGATCCCCGATTTGCACGCGAAAACGACAGCAGATATTGGCGCAGATGGCCGCGCCGCGCTTCACTTCAACGTGCAGGGCCTTGAGCGCTGGACTCCCGAGTCGCCCAAACTCTACAAGGTCTTCATCCGTGCAGGCAACGACAGCATCAATGAGCTCATGGGCTTTCGCACCATTGAAACGCGTGGCACCGAAATCCTGCTCAATGGCAAGCCCATCTTTCTGCGCGGCATCGCGATCCATGCTGAAGCGCCCTATCGCACCGGTCGCGCGTGGTCAGAAAAAGACGCGGAGACGCTTCTCGGCTGGGCCAAAGAGCTGGGATGCAACTATGTTCGTCTCGCACATTATCCCCACGACGAAACCATGCTGCGCGCCGCCGATCGTATGGGCCTGCTCGTGTGGTCAGAGAATCCCGTCTACTGGGCGCTCGAATTCGACAACCCCAACGTGCTCGCCAAGGCAGAACAGCAACTCGACGAAGAGATCAATACCTCGCGCAATCATGCCGCCATCATTCTCTGGTCGATGGCCAATGAAACCCCCAACACGCCTGCGCGCACGCAGTTTATTGAAACTCTTGCAACCCGCGCCCGCGGCCTCGATCCTACACGGTTGATCACCGCGGCCCTGCTGGTGCGTGCGCAAGGCAATACCAAGATCGTTGATGATCCGCTCGGACAAGGCCCTCGACGTCATCGGCATCAACGAATACATCGGATGGTACGAAGGCCATCCTGACAGCGCCGATAAAACCGAGTGGCAGATCGCCTATCAAAAGCCGCTCATCGTCAGCGAATTCGGCGCGGGCGCAAAGGCCGGTCTGCACGGCGGAGAGAATGAACGATGGACTGAGGAGTACCAGGCGAACGTCTATCGGCATCAACTGCCGATGCTCAACAAGATTCCGCAATTGAGAGGCATGAGTCCGTGGTGCCTGATGGATTTCCGTTCGCCGAATCGTCCCGCTTGTGGGCATCCAGGACGAGTTCAATCGCAAGGGATTGATCTCCGATCAAGGCCAGAAGAAGGCCGCTTTCTTTGTGCTGCAAAAAGCGTACAAGGATAAGACCATCGGGAAAGCTGATTAAGTCAGACCGAAGTTACATGCATGCAATTCTAACTTCGATGAGCGCGTCCCTTTCGCCGTGATATATCCTCTATCTATGTCGATAGAAACGATCCTTGCCGAAATAGATGCGGAGATTGAAAGACTGAAACAGGTCCGTTCTCTGCTTGCAGGCTCCCGAGCCCTTAGCTTGCCGGGAGTCCGTAGTAAGACCAGCAAAGGGCCAGGCAAGCCAAAGAAGAAGCGCGTACTCAGTGCCGATGCACGCAAGCGGATTGCCGATGCGCAGCGTAAGCGCTGGGCTGCTCAAAAAGCCAAATCGAAGTAAGTGTTATATGCTGGCTCCGGCATTCGGAGCATATGCTCAACCGACCCCCCGGGCTACCAGGTTTCAACTGCCAGGATGTTGGGCGGCCCGGAGTGGCCCTCGATCACCTGTGTCTCAATCACGGCTTCCATGTTTTTCTTTTCCCAATCGGCGGGAGCCTTGGCCACCAGCGAATCGAGATACACGGGGTTGTATAGGATCTCTCCAGCCGCCTCTGTCCCCTCTTCCGAAATTCCTGCCGCGATGATCACCGGCTGCCCGGTTGTGCTGTCGTGTATGCGCGCCACGATGGCATAGTCGCGCGAAAGCTTCTGATACGGAAGATCCCATGCGGTCGCCCAGGTCGTTTTCGTCTGGCTCTTTCGATCGACGATCAGCGCTACGCCGTCCTTTGACTCGAAGCCAAAGCGGAGTTTCTGGGTAACGCGCAGCGTCCAGATGTTATCGAACGCGCCAATCAGCACAATTGGTCCCTCGCGCAGTTGGGCAAAGCTCGCCTCGGATGCCGGCACCAAGCGGAAAGCCTTGTGTCGGACCTCAAGCGCAGCGGCCGCGCGCGTCAGCGTGGTAACGTCAGCCAGCGCAAAGAGCCCGGCCAAATGCAATCGAACATAGAGCTTCTGCGAGTCCGGGGGGGTGTTCACAGGCGCCTCAAACGAATCGATCGAGTCCATATCGATACTCTTTGCCGGCTCCCCGAGGCAGAATGTCGTCGGATTCAAACTCGACGTAAATGGTTCCCAGAAACGGTCAATATTGGAAGGGGGGACCGGGACGGGCGTCGGCTTGATTCGCATCCCCACGAACCACCCCGGCCGCACAACCAGCGATCACAAGGGCATCCGGTAACAAGCCATTTCCACCGCGCAGATTTTGTGGGCGCAGGTGCGCTCGCTGCGAGACGGAGCAGCCTTTGTGGGATTTGCGGCATGGGGAGGGGCGCGGAGACGAAGGCCCAGGATCCCGGGCCTCCCCCGCAGGTTCAGCCGGCAACTCAGGTTGCCGGAAGATCGGGACATATGTGCCCAGCGGAAGTTCGATCACCACCTCGCCCGTATGCGACGAGTCGTAGTAGTAGAGGCTAAGTCGCTTCCGCACTTCTCCGGCGGTAATTCGAACCACTGGGTCAGCATTTGCATCATAGGTCGGCGCGCGTCCGAAAACTTCGATTCCGATGCTGCGTTCCTTTAGTTCGGCCGCATTCCCCTTGAGCGTCTCCTCGACCGTGTAAGCCAGCAGCGCAGGATAGCGCTTGCTGTTGGCGAACAGCGGATGAGCCAGAAGCCGGTGCAGCTGTTCGCGAATCGCCGCAGCTTCTGTGACAATTCCCGGCTGCTCCACGTCCTGCATGGATTTGGGCGCCAGCGGCATTCGGACTCCTTTAGCGGCTCTAAGCCCGATGAAGGGCAATGGCTCGTGGCCAAAAGTTGCGCATCGGAAGAGAGCATATTTCCCGATGCTGCAGACTCACTTGCCCCCGGGTCAAAAAACTGATTCAGTCTCGTCCAGAATCCCCTTCGTGTCTATGAGAGTGCACCGCCGTGCCCCGGTGGAAAAGAAGGTCGTATTAATTTCTGGATTGCCTGCACTGCGTATAATACGTCCCGTTTATGGTGATGTCTATATATGTTTAAAAGCATTTGCTGCAAAGGCTTACATCGAGGCAGATCACATCGCTACCCGATGGAACGTTTCGGGGCCCTTCAATTCTGCATACATTGAAGTTCGGTCCAGGAGATGTGCCAGACGTGTGCGAACACCAGGCGCGATTTCTTGTGATTGCGGCTCCTCGCCCCTCCGGTTACCAGACCTGGATGAATCCAGGCGGGACTAATCGGGGGGCGCTTTTTTTGGGGAGAGCCTTCGCGTGTTGCGCACAACTCTCGGTGACATCTCGCTCAGCGGAATTGCCGTCCTTTCCGGTCCGGCCACTTCTGCCACAATCTCCACCTGCCAACTCTGCAAATCCATATCCTCATGCTTTATGCTTAACGGTCCCTCGGAGGGGCCCGCCCAGTGATGCAAATCAAACCATTCGCAAAAGCCATCGTTCTTGCCACCTCCCTCTTCATCTCCCTCCCAGCCATCCTTCCCGGGCAAGCGCCGGCCATGACCGCAGCCGAGGCGCATCGCCGTGCAGAAGAACTCCTCAAGCAGATGACCATCGAAGAGAAAGTCGGCCAGATGAACCAGTCGTCGGGAGTCGTCATGCCCATGCTGGCTACCGAGAAGCCCGACAACCTCATCGTGCAGGGCAAGGTCGGCTCCATCCTGTGGCTCATAGACGTCAAGGAGATTAACCGACTCCAGCACCTCGCCGTCGACAAATCCCGCCTCCACATCCCGATCCTTTTCGCCTTCGACGTCATCCACGGATACCGCACCGTCTTTCCGATTCCGCTGGCAATGGCTGCTTCCTGGGATCCGGGCGTGGAAGAGGCCGCGCAGCATCTCGCCGGTCAGGACGCACGTGCCGCCGGCATCCGCTGGACTTTCACCCCCATGGTCGACATCGCCCGTGACTCGCGCTGGGGTCGCATCGTTGAGGGGGCCGGCGAAGATCCGTACCTTGGCGCTGCGATGGCCCGCGCGCAAGTAATCGGATTCCAGGGCGAGTCGCTCGGCCCTGACAGCGTGCTGGCATGCGTCAAGCACTTCGCTGGATACGGTGCAGCCGATGGTGGCCGCGATTATGACTCTTCGTATGTTCCCGAAGAGCTCATGCGCAACGTCTACCTTGTTCCGTTTCATGCAGCCGAACAGGCTGGCGCCGGCAGCTTCATGAGCGCGTACATGGACCTGAACGACGTCCCCGCCACCGGAAATCACTGGCTGCTCACAGACGTTCTGCGCAAGGATTGGGGTTTTCAGGGCTTCGTTGTTTCGGATGCCTGGGCTGTCGGCGCGCTCCAGACCCACGGATTCGCCAAGGATCCTGAGGACGCTGCCTACAAAGCCGTCACCGCTGGCCTGGACATGGACATGGCCAGCCTCACCTACCCGAAATATCTCGCCGGCCTTGTGCACTCCGGCAAAGTGCCTGAGTCAAAACTCGACGCCGCTGTTCTGCCTATCCTTCAAATCAAGTACCAGCTCGGTCTCTTCGACCACCCTTACGTCGATGAATCGCAAGTGGACTCGACCCTGAACCGGCCCGAGGGCAGAGAGCTCGAACGCAAGGTCGCAGCCCGCTCCATGGTGCTGCTCAAGAACGACAACCACACGCTGCCGCTCAGCAAGTCGATCAAGAAGATCGCCGTCATCGGTGCGCTGGCTGACTCCACCCACGACATCGAAGGCGGATGGACGGTGGAGGGCCTTTTCGGTGGCCCATCCAAAAGCCACCCCGTCACCGTGCTAGCGGGTCTCAAGAACAAGCTCGGCCCCGGCGTTGAAATCAACTACTTCGCCGGACCAACGCCAACGCGCGTCTTCCCGGGCCTCTTCGAGACCATCTCCGGGGCGAAGATTCCGCCACCTCCCACCGAGGCAGAAACCGCCGAAGCCATCGCCAAAGCCAAGGCCGCCGCTGCTGACGCCGACCTTGTCATCGCGGTGATGGGCGAGACCTCGACCATGAGCAGCGAATCTGCATCACGAGCTTCGATGGAATTGCCCGGCATTCAGCCGCAATTGCTTGAGGCTGTCGCCTCTACCGGCAAGCCGGTCGTCCTGGTCCTTGAGAACGGCCGTCCCCTCGATCTTCGCTGGGCTTCAAAGCATGTCCCGGCCATTCTTGAGGCGTGGTATCCGGGAACAGAAGGGGGCAACGCCGTTGCCGACGTCCTCTTCGGGGATGTAAACCCCGGCGGAAAACTTCCCATCAGCTGGGCGCACGCCGCCGGCGAAGAGCCGCTTTACTACAACCACAACCTGACGCACGAACCCGAAGATCGCCCCAACTTCACCTCGCGCTACTGGGATGTGCAGAGCAAGCCGCTCTATCCCTTTGGCTACGGCCTGAGCTATACGACTTTCAAATTTGATAATTTGCACTTGAGCAAGACCAGCATCAAGGCGGGCGAAAGCACCGAGGTTCAAGTCGACGTCACCAACACCGGCAGCGTCCCTGGCGATGCTGTTGCGCAAATCTACATTCACCAGCGCTGGGGTTCGGCTTCGCGTCCCGTTCGCCAGCTCAAGGGATTCAAGCGCGTGTCAATCCAGCCCGGAGTGACGCAGACGCTCAGGTTCACCCTCGGCAAAGACGAGCTCGAATTCTGGAGCCCGCAAACCAAGGTATGGGCCGTCGAGCCAAGCACCTTCGATGTCTGGGCAGGCGAGGATTCCACCGCCACGCTCCACACCGAACTCGCCGTCACGGAATAGATAAAGTGGCCGAAACACAGAAAGGGCCGGAACACCTCTGGGGGAAGAGAGGTATTCCGGCTCTTGCGCTGCAGAGGTTCGGTTTAGACCGAAAGCAGCCGCCCGAAGAACGCGCGATAACGCCGAAGCGCCAGGCGAAGCTCTTCCGTTGAAACACTGTCGCCGCGGTCCCACTGCCCTTCCAGCCGTGCGCGCTCTTCCGCGAAGATCTCCGCCAGCCGCTTCATGGCTCCGGCCACGAGCGAGTCGGCTCGCTCCACCGCCTGCCGCGGCTCATCCACAAAGCCCACCTGGACCGCATCCCACTTCGCGTACAGTTCCTTCGACTCATCCTGCGAAAACAATGCTTCCTGCCCTTCGGTTTCTGATTCTGATGGTTGCGCGGTTGCATTGACGCGGTTGTCAACCGATGCACTCATATCCCGGCCATCGTCGCGCCTCTCCACCAGTTTCTGTTCAATCGGCTCGTCGGCATGTGCCAGTGCCGCCGTCGAAAGTCCCGTGTTCTCGATCGCTTCGTCTCGTCTGATCTCTGCCATAAGTTTTCTCCTGCTGTACGCCACGTCAGGTGCCAGGCGGTGTGAACGTGCCGATTGAATCCTCCTGCGCAGGCTATGCCACCGCGATGATGCGGGCAATCACGCAGGAATCGTTGTCAGCAGGTTGAGAATGACCGCGCAACGCAAAGGTTGCCCCGCCAGACCCTGTGCAGATTTCCTTATTGCTGAGTTCTCGTCAGGAATCGATCGCTAGTGCGCGTCAATAAATGGAATGACCGCGTCGAGGAATTCCCTCGGCTTTTCAATCGCAGGCCCATGACCGCACTCCGGCACGATCACCAGCTTCGCGCCGGGAATTCCAGCAGCATATGCGCGTCCTTGTTCCAGCGGCACCAGTTCATCGGCGCCGCCCCACACCACCAGCGTGGGTATGGAGATAGCACCAATTCGGTCTTTTACGCCTTCCGTCGCAACCTTTGGATTGCCCCAGATTGAGCGCTCGGTGAACCCGTCATTAGCCTTCATCTTCATGGCCCATGCTTCGCGCACGAATGCATCCGTAACCCGGGACTTGTCATGGAAGACGATGGCGACTCCATGCGCGTCTGCAAGCGTACCCGCGATCGGAATGGGCATGGCTCGCCCGCCAATGTGCTCCGTCGAGAATCCTGCGGCGTCAGAGAGCACCAGCCGCGCCGGCTTCGGCAGGGCCTCCGGGCCAGCACCGCCAGAAGTCAGCGCTTCGATCGTGTAAAGAGCAGAGATCCATCCGCCCAGCGATTCTCCCGCCAGCGTGAATTCCTTCACCTTGAGCGTCCTCAAAAACTCGCCGAGAAAATCAACATAGGTCTGGATGGAGTAATCGATAAACGGCTTGTCCGAGGCGCCAAAACCGATCTGGTCCATCGCGATCACGCGATGATGTTCCGCGAGCGGCAGCAGCACATTGCCCCAGTCAAACCTCGCCTCGCTGCCAAACCCGTGCACCAGCACGATCGCCGGTCCCGAGCCCATGTCGTAATAGACAATCTTCTGCCCGAAGACAGCAACGCTGTGGCGCGCCGGAAGCTTCGACTCCGGAGTGAGCAGCGGAGCGGGTGTCTGTGCTGCAACAACTCCCACCAAAGTTGTACAAGCCAAGGTTGCAAGAACTGCTCGTTTCGCCATGTCTTTATCCTCTTGGAAATTGCCTGAATCGTAGCACTTTACACACAATCCAGATTTCACTGTTCGCGGTGTACTCAACCAGAGATCATCGACTTTCGACCTGTGTCCTTGGTAATGCCGGCATACGAATAATCAAACAGTTTTCTGAAAATCAGGCTCACCATGGATGCACATCGAAGGTACGTCCATGAAGACCTTGTTTCGCTTGTTGCTTGGTTGCGCTCGTCCTTGGCTCCTTCACCGTTAGCGCGCAAGACCTCCGCTCGCGCGTGGACGAGATGAAGACCGCCTATACCGCCTCCGGCAGTATCGTTGCGCTCGACGGCCAAACCCTCATCATCGAACCCAACATGCCCGCCCCTGTGTGCGCTCTGCCTCGCGAAGAGGACGGAAAAATCGCATGGTATCGCTATGCGTTTCCGCTCGCCTCTATCACCGTTCCACTCGCGGATGTTGACGCGTCGCTGGTCAGTGAAGATCGCGTGTTCACGAACCCTGAAGCCCCGAGCGCCTATAAGCCGGGAGACACAGGCGACGCAGTCATGGTTGTCGTTGTGGGTATGCCGGGAAAGAAATTCCCCGCTCTCATCTACGATCGCGATAAGCTTGCTCACCTCGGTCCCGGCCCGCATCGCAGTTCCGACTACGGCCAGGTGCAGGACAAGGTCGAAGCCTTCGGCCTCACCTTCAATGACACCGCCGCCGCCCACGAATTCGTTACGGCCTTCAGAAACGCCGTCATGATGGCCAAAGCCCAAGCCATGGCGCACTGATCTTTCGCGGGATACCCAGGATTTAGGCTGAGCAGAACCAGGATGACTTTAGCCGATGCGCCGATCCAAATGGAGAATGCGTCTCGCGTTATCGGAGGAGACTTTACTCCGTTCATTCTCTGAGATTTTCGCGTGCTCAATGAATTGAGCTGCCAACTCTGTCTTTTCGAAGGGATAGTCGATTGAGAACATCACATTATCTTCCCCCATTGCGTCCAACGCGCAGCGCAGCGGAGCATCGGCGCAAACTCCCGATGTGGTGATCGCGATGTTTCGCTTGATATAGAACGACGGCATCAGAGGAAGAGTCCTTGACCCACGATTGCAAACACCCCATCGGCTGTCGAACCGCCACAGATTAAGAGGCAGCGTTTCGCCCATGTGACCGAGCACCAGTCTCGCCTTTGGATAGCGATCGAATACGCCTGCAAATACCAAGCGCAAGGCATGCGTCGCGGTTTCGAAAGCCCAACTGCAGACCGGACCCCACAGCTCCGAGTGACCGGCGTAGGTCGCGGGATGATCAACCGGGTTGGCAGGGTGGAGATAGATCGGTGCTTCAAGGGCCGCGACGCGCTCCCAAAAGACCGAATATTTGTCTAGATCGAGATACTCACCGTTCGTCTGGCCATTGATCATCGCCCCCTGGAACTTGAGATCACGCATGCAGCGTTCTAGTTCGTCTGCCGCTTCGACAGGATTGTGCATGGCCAGATGGGCAAATCCACCGTACCGACTAGGGCGTTTCTGAACCTCGGCGGCCAGAAAATCGTTTGCAGATCTCGCTTTTTTTAGAGCAACAGCGGCGTCCTTTTCCACCTGGACACCTGGCCCGGCAAGAGACAAGACAACGAAGTCAATTCGGTTCCGGTCCATGACTTCAATTCTCTTGTCACCGAGGTCAGGCAGAACTCCGAGGCCCATCTTTGCAATTTCAGGACTGATGTTAGGATACGTTTCCTCGAAGTACTCAACAAACTCGGGCAACATGAAGTGCTCTTCGAGTGCGATCTTCGCTGGAGGCTTCCCTTTGGTTGCATCAGGGGCAAGCTGGGCCTGGGGCACTATTGCAAGAGCTGAAGCTGCATTGGCTCCGGCAACGATCGTAGCGCTCTTTAGAAAATCCCTGCGTCTCATATCCGGATTCTCCTTGGTTCCCCAGGATTTCCAAGTTTTCTTTTGGAACGGAATGTGTTTTTAGGCAAGCCCCACTGTGGGATTCAAGTTATGGCAGCTCCCGCACCCAGATGTTCCTGTAACTCATGGGCTCGCTCTTGTCGCCGTGCGCCTGCAGCTTTATCGGCGCCGTGTCGTACTTTTTGTAAAACGGCTTGCCGATATAGAGTGTCTGTCCCTTCAGCTCAAAGTGGTTCTGCACCAGGATGCCATTGAAAAACACCGTGACATACGCAGGCGTCTTAACAGACCCATCGTCATTGAATGTCGGCGCGGTCCACACCACGTCGTACGTCTGCCACTCGCCCGGCTTGCGGCTGGCATTCACCAGCGGAATGCTCTGCTTGTAAATGCTCCCCGCCATTCCGTTCACATAGGTCGGATTGTTGTAACCGTCCAGCACCTGCAACTCGTAGCCATCGTCGCCTGGGCCGGTCGACGCCAGGAACACGCCGCTGTTGCCACGCGCCTGCCCGCTCCCCGTAATGCTCGCTGGAATTCTGTACTCAACGTGGAGCTGATAATCCTTGAACCGGCGCTTGGTCTCGATGCTGCCGCCCGCCTTGTTCACGGTCATCACACCATCGTGAACATCCCATAACGCCGGCTGCTTGTCCTTTACGTTGACCCACTCATCGACATTCTTCCCGTCGAAGAGCACGATCGCATCTGACGGCGGCGCATTGCATTCAACGGCCGGCGTAACCACCGGCGGCACCGGCTTCCATATCTCGGTATCTTCCGGTTTGGGTTTGGCCTGCGCATCTTGCTGCGCGTAAATGGCGGTGACGGCGAAAGACAGAAATGCGAGCGCAAGGAACTTCGAAGAGAAAGATTTCATAACAGGCGGGAGTATACACCGCGCGCATTCCTCGCCCGCGCTCAACATTCCATTCCAAATCCCTGGTGAATCACGCACATACTCACCAGCGGCATCAGGATCTGGTCGTACGCGGTGCGCGCTCCCGCGTCCATCTCACCCAGTCGATCCAGCATGGCAACAATTTTCTTCTGGTCGAAATACGGAATCGAGGCCATCACCGACCCTCGCAGCATGTCCTGCACGTAGGTGTTGAATGTCTGCTCAGGATTGAGCGTTGCCGGCGGACTCAGAAACGGATGCTTCTGGCGGCGATACACCGTATCGGTGATGACGTCGCGTACGGCTTCGCGCAGCACGTACTTTTCCGTCACTCCGCGAATCTTCTGGTTCACCGGCTGCCGGCTGATGCATTCCACCACGTGATGATCGAGAAACGGCACTCGTCCCTCGATGGAGTGCGCCATTTCCATACGATCGCCCAGCATGGTCAGAATGTAGTTCGCCAGAACCGACTTACCCCAGAGATACAGCGACTGGTTCAGCGCATCTCGACCTTTCAGCTGACCGAGCACGTCGACATCCGACAACAATTGCAAGTAGCTTTGCCGATCCTTGAAGCGGCAGCCGAAATCGTCAGCCAGCAGTGGCAGCGCTTTCACAGCCCGCGACGAGAAAGTTTCGCACCACGAGGGTACGTATCCGAGGATTCGCCGCACCCCGTCAAGATTCCCCACGTCGCCATCTGGCAGCAGCAGCCCCCGCGAAACCGTGTTGTTCTCGTTGAGCCACGCCAGCAGCTGCTCGATCTCCTTCTCGTCCTGCCCCTCGCGGTTATAGAGCAGCATGTCGCGCCTGAAGTGCGCGTATCCCCCCAGGATCTCGTCAGAACCCTCGCCCGTGATTACAACCTTGTAGCCGGCGTCGCGCACCGCCTTGCTTAGCAGAAACTTTGCCACGCCATGCGCATTCACACAGAACGTCTCCGACTGCAGAATCGCATCCGCAAAATTCTCAGCCAGATGATTCTGGCTGATCGGAATCGGATTAAATTCCGCCCCAGCGAGCGCGGCCATCTCGCGCGCGATCGGTCCTTCATCGTACGCAGCATCTTCGAACGTCAGCGTGAACGCGCGAATTGGATCCGGATGATGGCGCGCGGCGAGGCCGAGCACGGCGCATGAGTCGAGGCCGCCGCTCAGGTAAACGCCGACCGGTACATCCGCGCGCAGCCGTATCCGTACCGCCTCCTCCAACTCGTGGCGAAACTCCGCCGCATTGTCGGCATCGCTTCGCTTCGGCGCAGAGCTGTCTGCTCGCGGATAGTTGAAGTCCCAATACCGAGTGATCTGGAAGTGCTTCTCCGTAGCGATCAGGTAATGCCCCGGCGGAACAAGATGCACGCCATCGTAAAGCGTGCGCATCTGGTGCCCGCCAAAGGTAAACGACTGGTAGACGCTCTCCTCATCCCAGTGCGCAGGCACCCCTGCCGCAAAAAGCGCCTTCACCTCTGACGCAAGGTAGAGCGTGTTGCCGTGCCACGCATAAAACAGCGGCTTGATGCCGAACCGATCCCGCGCCGCAAATAGCGATTGCTGCTTCTCATCCCAGATCGCAAATGCAAATTCACCCCGCAATCTATGCAGGCATTGCGGCCCGATCTCCTCGTAGAGGTGCAGCGCAATCTCGCTATCTGATCGTGTGCGCAGCCTGTGGCCGCGCGCCTCGAGTTCTTTCTGGATCGCCTCATATTGATAGAACTCGCCGTTGGCAACAATGTGCGTGCGGTTGTCTTCGCTCGCAATCGGCTGGTCGCCTGTGGCTAGGTCGATGATGCTCAATCGAGCATGCCCGAGCCCTACGCGGTTATCGCGGCTGATCCATTGGCGCTGTCCGTCGGGGCCCCGGTGATAGAGAGACTTGGTTGCGCGTTCCAGTTTTGCCTGCGAGACAGGCTCGCGGCGCGAGTAGACGGCCACAATTCCGCACATCGTGCGTGCTCCTTGTTTTAGGGGATTCTGGCCGTTCGTTGACGCTCAAAAGGGAAGCAGGCCGCGCGAGCATCATAACGATGCTTGATTGGGAGAAGCAATCGAATTCGGCTCATGCGCTCATGCCGGATCCATATATCGATATTTTGCTGCTCCTGCGGGGTTCGTCAGGCTACTGCTTCAAGCCACGTGCCGCGCTTGAATTGCACATCCAATGTTGTGCCGTCGATCTGGACCTTGTAGTGGCCCTCCGGCGGCTTCTCGGGAATCCAGATATCCAGCGTTCTTACGGTGGGGAAACCAGGCGAGATCTTCGTCGCAAGTTCAACCCTGCACTTGCACGCAATCCCGTTGCCGCTCAACCAACCCTGGTGGACCTCCCGGGTGATTCGGATCGGGGACATGATTGCTCCTGCCACATTCTGCACTGGATTCGTCCGGCAAGCCAGAAGAAAATTCGAGAAGGCCGTAATGATCGTGGTGCATAAGGCAGACGACCTTCGCGCCAAATTTCGCCACGCTCAGCAACGCCAAATCGAGGAAGTCCGGCTTCTTCAGTTGGCGCGCAGAGCGACCGTGGGATTGATTCGCGATGCCCGGAACGCCGGAATGTATCCACTGATTCCCGCCACCGCGAGCAACCCAACCGCCATACTGACATAGGTCACGGCATCCCAGGGCGACGTAGCAAACAGAAGCGATGCAATCAGCCGCGCGCCTGCAACGGACGCAGCCGCTCCCAGCAGAACGCCGATAAGCGCGAGCCGCAACGTGCCGGCCAGCACCTGGCGCTGAACGATCCCCGCGCTCGCTCCCAGTGCCATCCGAATGCCGATCTCCTGCGTCTGCCGCGTAACCGAATAGGAGATGACGCCATAGATGCCGAGTGCCGCCAAAAGCAGTCCCAAGCCTGCAAAGGCCACCACCAGCAGCATGAAGAATTGACGCCCCGAAACAGCATGATTCACCAGCAGGCGTATCGGCTTGAACTCCGCCATCGGCTGCTGCGGATTCATCGCGCGCAACGTGGTAAGTACGCTTGTCGCCAGCGACGCAGGCTGCAGGCTGGTGCGAATCACAAGCTCTGCGCCATTCGGCGTTGCCTGCGTCATTGGATAGTAAATCTGCCACCCAGCCTCGCCGTCGACGTTTTCTTCATGCACATCCGCCACAACGCCAACGACCTTGAGATCGTTCTTGTCGTCGACGCCGTTTCCCAGAATCTTGCCAACGGCGTTCTCATTCGGCCAGAAGAAGCGTAGCCATCGCTTCGTTGATCAGCACGACCTGTTCACTCTTTGGTCCGTCGTCCCAGGTAAAGTCGCGTCCTCGCAGACTCGTACCCATCGCCCGAATGTATCCGGGAGAGATCACGTAAACCAGGGGGCCGGCTATCTTCTTAAAGTCGCTCCGATTTCTTCCCTTGGGAATTGGAGTTCCCCAGGCGCGGTTCTGGCCGAGTGGCAGATAGTCCACCAAACCCGCAGCTTCAACCCCCGGCAGCGATCCCACGCGCGCCAGAATCTGCTGGAAGATCGCGCCGCGTTTCGCTGCGCTCAAATCGCCCGTCTTATCTCCGGGCACACTGTCGTCGTAGGTGAGCTTGATTGCCGCCGCGCGATCCGGCTGAAAGCCAAGATCGACATCGAGCACACGCATAAAGCTGCGCAGCAGCAATCCCGCTCCCACCAGCAGCATGCACGCCAGCGCCACTTCCGCCACTACAAGAATGGACCTGGTGCGCTCGTGCTTACGGCTTGCGCTCGCTCCCGGGCCCGCGTCCTTCAACGACTCCTGCAGATTGCCGCTCGCTATCCGCAATCCCGGCACCAGCCCGAACACCGCCGCCGCAAATACCGCAATCAGCACGGTCCACCCCAGTGCCGCACACGTCCATGTGCAGCGTACTCAGCAGTGGCAATGCGATCGCCCCCTGGTGCGCCAGCCATGAAACGAGCGCCGCGGCGAGCAAAAATCCAACCACCGCCCCTGCGCCTGACAACACCAGGCTCTCCGTCAGCAGTTGCCTTACAATGCGTCCCCGGCTCGCTCCCAGCGCACCCCGCATCGCAAACTCCTTTGACCGCGCCGCAGCACGAGCCAGCAGTAGGTTCGACAGATTCACGCACGCGATCAGCAGAATTGCTCCAACCGCCGCCCACAGCACCACCAGCGACCGCTGCAGCTTTCCGCTGACATATTCCTTCAGCGGGACAGGAACAACGGCGCCCTTGTAGTCGCCGCAGGACTGTGGTTGCTTGTTGTTCCAGCACATATGCGGCGCCACGCTCGCCGCTTCATTGCGGGCCTGTGCCAGTGTTACGCCAGGCTTCAACCGCCCGATCAGCGTAATGATGTTGCCCCAGTCGCGCGGCGGCCCGTACAAATTCAGTGGCGTGATTGCATCGACTTTCGTCCCCGGCGCAAACACCGCGCCAAAATCAAAACTCTCCGGCAGCACTCCGATCACGGTCGTCTGCTGGCCGTTCATGTCGAACGTCTTGCCCACAATATTCTTGTCGCCATTGAACTGCCGCTTCCACCATGCGTTGGTCAGCAGCACCACGGGCGCCGCGCCGTTGCGTGCATCCTCCGGCGTAAACACGCGCCCCATCTGCGCATGAACTCCCAGCAGCGGGAAGAAATTCTGAATCACATCGATGCTGGTAGCCGTGATCGGCGCACCGCCAAGATTCAGGCTCAGATTGTCCGCGCTCGAAAACGCAAAGTACCCAGTAACATCCTGGTACGACCGGCTCATCGTCCTGAACTCGTCGTATGCATCGGTTGAATAGGTCGCGCAACTCAATCCGCATTTGGTCGGCGGCGGCGCAATCCACACCAGTTCCTGCGCGCTTCTGAAACGGCAGCGGACGCAGCAGCAGCGTGTTCACCACGCTGAACACTGCGATATTCGCGCCGATCGCCAGCGCCAGAATCAGCACTGCAACCACCGTAAAGCTCGGATCGCGCCACAGCGTGCGCAATGTGTACTTCAGGTCCTGCATCAGGATGTCGATATTCATAAGCCCTCGCGCCTCCCGGTGTCTGTACCGCGCCTGTTCCACGCCGCCCAGGCTCACCAGCGCCAGCCGTCGCGCTTCCGCAGCCGGCAACCCGTGAGCCATGTTGTCTTCAATCGCCATCTCGAGGTGCGCCGCAAGCTCCGCATCGAGCTCCGCATCCAGCGGCCTTCTGCGCACGAAACGCCCACACTCGGCCCAGCAGCCGCCACAAGCCGCTCATGCGTCTGCTCCGCCTTTAGCTGAGTCATCCATCGTCATCACGCGCTCCATCACGTCCTTCAGCCGCTCCCAGTAGCGCGCGTCCGCCGTCAGCTGCCGTTTTCCAGCGGCGGTGATGGAATAGAACTTCGCTTTGCGATTGTTGTCGGACGTGCCCCAGCGCGAACCGATCCATCCGCGTTGTTCCAGGCGCACCAGCGACGCATAGATCGTTCCCTGGTTCAGCAGCACTTCGTTGCCGCTCACCTGCTCGATGCGTCGCGCGATCCCATACCCATGCAGTGAGCCCATCACTGTGAGTGTCTGCAGCACCATCAAGTCGAGTGTGCCTTGCAATAGATCAAGTCTTTCAGGAGACATGCGAATACCTGTGGTACGACCACAGAAGTATGCCATAAAACATGTGGGAATGCCACAGGACCAAAGCCTCAATGTCTCTTTGCCGAACTGTTCGTTAGACCTATCGAACGCATCAATTCTGTGACATCCGATTCCAAATATCACCTGCCAAAGCCAGTTACGTTACTAAATGGAGATTGCCTCGAGCCAATGTTCGCTGGTAAAAAAAACTTTTGCTGTCAAAGCGCCGGTTTGGAGCAGTCTGTAGCTGTGCGGCCCGCTCGATCGCGACGTGACGGCATGCTTCCTGCAAGACCTTATAAGCTTTACTCGGGGCTCGGCACAACCGTGCGCAGTTCCTCGCTGCGACGGTCCGCATTATTCGAAATAGCGCTTTTCGCAGGATGGGCAGGTTACTGACATGGTTTCATCTCTGATGCCGCACGCCATATGCTGGCGGCAGGATCCACAGCTGATTTGGACGATGGCCATTACGAATGCCATCACGTTTCTCAGCTACCTCAGCATCTGCATCACACTCTTTTATCTTGCGCGCAAAACGGGTCGTGCGATCGCCCGCGACTGGATCTTCTTTCTTGTAGGCTTTGCGCTTTTCATCGTAGCTTGCGGATCCACGCACCTGCTCGAGGTTATCACCACATGGATCCCCGTCTTCTGGGTCGATGCGTGGACCAACATCATTACCGCGCTCCTGTCGGGATATGTTGCAATTCAATTCATTCGTCGCGCTCCCGAGTTGGGCTTCGGCATCAACGACTACGCCCAGCGCCTCAAGCTCGCCGAATCGGAGAACGCTCGTATTGAAGATAGCCTGCTCGCGGCACGCAAACTCGAAGAGTGGAGCCGGATGTCGGCCGTCGTCACGCATGAAATCAATAACCCGCTCTCCGCAATCCAGAACTTGATGTTCCTGATCCAGAATTCTCCCTCGGCTCCCCCAGAGGTGAAGAGCATGGCGGAACAGGCCGCGGAGGAGGTGCGACGGATCGGTACCATCGCGCGCTCCACGCTTGGATTCTTTCGGCAGGATCAACAACCGGAGCGCGTCGATATCTGTACCTCGGCAGCTTCGGTGCAGTCGCTGCTCCAGCCACTCTTTCGCCAGCGCGATGTTCAACTCGTGATTGAAAGCGCTGGCGATACTACCGTAAATGCGTATCCGATGGAGACGCGCCAGGTGCTTCTGAACCTGGTGCGCAACGCCTGCGAGGCCTCAACAGTTCGCGGCGCGCAGGTAAAAATCCGCATTGAGGGCCGACCGGATGATGTGCTCATTGCCGTTGAAGATGAGGGCCCAGGCATTGGATCCGAGATGCTGCCCAATCTGTTTCAGTTTGGGGTGACCAGCAAGGGCGAAAGCGGCAACGGCATTGGGCTCTGGGTCGTAAAAAAGATGGTGACCCGTCGTGGCGGCTTGATCGAGGTAGATTCAAAGCCCGGCAAAGGCACTCGCTTCACCGTGTTCTGGCCGCGCCAGTTAACGTCTGAAACTGTCAGCGCGCCGAATCTGGCGGGAATGGCAACAGCGAATTGAAGCGTCAAGAAAGCCGTGTCTTGAACTCGCACAATCGCTGACTCCTAAGTACTATTGCCTGGAATATCCTGAGCGCCTTAGCCTCCGGGATGAGGGAGAAATTGTCCGTCTCCCCGAAGTGAAATCCGGCACGGGTTAGCATCATTCTCATTCCACTTCAGATCGGCGTCATTGCAATCATTTCCCTGTACCTGGCCTACAGGTGTGTCGAATTGCACCGCCGCAATCAGCGCTCGTGGCTGGCGATTGTAAGTCGGTTGAGTCCCGCGTGGAGTGCTGCCGGAAACAGTATCGTTTCGCCAGGATCGGATATGTTGAGGGGTCTCTATCGCGATGCGGGCGTATTGATGGAGATTGCCGATTATGCCGAGCGCAATGGTCGCAATCTTGAGAACAGCTCGATTCAAGCGCTGCGTTGCGATGCGCTTTACGTACGGTTCAATGTCTTGAAAGCATTCGTCACGCGCCCGTACATGCAGTGATTCTGCTCGAGCTCTTACGCCTCGCTTTAGGTTAGTGCCCGATCTAGGTGCACGTATCCGCCATCCACAATCACATGCTGCCCGGTCGTGTGCGCGGATTGCGTCGGCGAAAGCAGAAAGACAGTCGCTGCCGCAATCTCCGCGGACAACGTCATCCGGTGTCCCAGCGGAATCTTGTCAGTGATGCGCTTCAACTCCGCCTCTGGATTGCCTAACGTATCCAGCCACCGCCGATACAGCGGCGTCATTACCTCCGCCGGCAAAACCGCATTGACGCGAATGTTGTATGGCAGCAGTTCCGCGGCCCACTCCCGCGTCAACGCCAGTTGGGCTCCTTTGCTCGCCGCATAGCCCGATGTGTTGCCCTGTCCGGTAAGCGCAACCTTCGAGCTGATATTCACAATCGCTCCCTGTGAGCGCTTCAGTGAAGGAAGCGCGTAATGTGCCAGCGCAAAATAGTGGATCAGGTTCTTGTTGAGGCTCTCGACAAAGCGCGCCACGCTCCCCTTTTCCAATCCCGCGCCATCATTCACGCCCGCGTTATTCACCAGCCCGTAGATGTCGCCATATTGTTCTTCGATCTCTGCGATCGCGGATGCGCAGCGATCCAGGTCTTCGAGATGTGCTTCTACCAGGTTGCATTTGGCGTGCGCCGCCTCCATCTCCGCCATGAACGCCTGCACATTCTCCGAGCGCCTCCCTAGCACTACAACGCGCGCTCCCTCGGCAAGGCAGGCGCGTGAAATACCGGCCCCAATGCCCGCTCCTCCGCCCGTCACCACAATCAACTTGTCTTTCAGTCCAAGATCCATGACTCTTCATCTCTCCCAAAGCCCGGCTCGCGTCGCTGCCCAAGCGAAACCGCGATCGCTACTCCTTCAGATCATCGCACCGGCCCGGCCCATCGCACCACACGCGCAATGCAACCGAAGCGAAAGCCAGTTGGAAGGATTGATCTTTCGATAGAGCAGGACCAACCGGGGATCAATGGCGCGTTAGGTTAGGTGAATCCGAAAGGGCCGGCCTTTATCGCCGTCCATTGCAGCGCGCGTACAGCGTCAGGGCCAGAGCCGTTGGCGTCGCCCTGGTCTTCACCTTGTCCGTCACTGCCACGTATGAAGGCTTGTTGCTCTCGGCAAGCAGTCCAAGAGACGACAATTGCCCCATCGTCTGCTGGATGCGTGCAATACTGTGCGATCCAACAGCTTCGATCAATTCTTCAGAAGTGCAATACACGTCCACCTTGGCTGCAGGCTCTCCCGCCTCAATCCGCTCTGTCGCTTTGCAGCAGACGAACTCGAGAACCCGCAGGTGAACCGGCGTAAGCTTCGCCAGCAAATCAATAAAGACGGAATTTGAAGTGTCCGGCACTTTGGCGTTGCACGAACTCACCAGAAGCCCGCCCCACCAAAGCCGGATCCAGTCATCCTCAGTCCACGAACCGTTTTCGAGAATGCGTCTCACCATATCCGGATGAGCCTGCACCTTCGCGCCAGGCTCGAGCCGGCCGAGCAATTCCTGCGCCTTTAGCGTGATCTCTACGGCGCTCGCTACTCTCTTGTTACTCAGCCGCTTGTGAAGCGCCAGCTTCATCTCTTCCATCGCCGCGGGACAAATCTTGCGCAGAAATCCGAGAGCCCTGGTCAGCCGCAGTTCGCGCAGAAAATAATCCGCGTCGGTCTCATCCGACCTCTTCGTGTGCACCCGCCTCCAGGCTTCTAATTCCACACCCTCCGGCCACAACCACCCGAAGCCGACCCCATCCTCGTCGCATCGAACAGCCTTGAGATCGACTGTGACGCGCTTTTCGCGTTGCGCCTCGGTGGCATCCTTTCGTTGCAGCACCATCGCCACAACATTCCCGGGCTTCCATCGTTCTTGCGTGCGCAGATACAGGCCTGTCGGGCTCACGTCGCGCACTTCATGCAACTTCTTCGTTTCGCCGTCCCCTGTGTAGGCAATTAGCCCCTGCACAAGCAGCCGTATAATCGAGCGTCGCTCCGGCGGCGGATCCTCGCAATTCAGGAAGCGCTTCACGAGAACGCCCAGTGATTCCTTTTTCTTTTCTTCCGGCGACTTTTTCTTTTGCGTGACTGGACCGCCAGCGCTCACTGGAGAGACCCTGGCCGTCGTACTCTCAACGGCTTTTCTGCGTTTTGGCGCAGCAGCATCCGTTCCTGTTGCAGGGGCGTCTGCTAGCATTGTTGGATCCAGCACTCGAGCCGTCACTGCGTTAACGGGAGAAACCTCAAGCCTCGGCACTTCCGCTCCCGTGCTCCCATCTTCCGCACGTGGCCCCTTCGCAAGCGCCTCCGAATCCGCCGCGACGGCCTTAGGCACGATCGCAGCAGCTTCGGACTCCGCTGCTGCGGCCTGAGCCTCGGCCGAAGCCGCTTCCCTCACCGCGCTCTCCGCAACCTCAGTGGGCTGTGATACAGGATCGGACTGGGAAACCGCGCCCGCGGTTGGGGCCGGCGCGACCTGCACTTCCTGCTCCCCCGCCTCGTCTGGCTCCGCGAGAACAATCGCACCGACGGCCTCGGTCTCCGATTCCTCCTCTTCCACTGCTTCTTGTCGTTGAACCTCGATTGGCTCGAGCACCGCCGCCGACGACACCGTCGAGTTCGAAATCTGCCAGCTACTCGTCGTCATCCCTACCGTGAAACCTGTGCCCCGCGTGACTGATGCAAGCGTGGGAACTGGGAGTTGCGGATTCGGAAACGGAGGTGGCTGCAATTTTGGAAGCGGGGAAGTAGGGAGGCTCTCGGCCGCAACGGGCGCTTCTGCACCAGATGTGACCGGCTCCGGAATCGCTGGACTGGAGAACTCGGCAAGTCGAAGCTCAAGTTCGTCCTCGGCGCAAACAACGATCTGGTCGCCAGGCACCGTCCCGCTCGACTGAAGGCTGTTGAACGGCAGAATCAGTGCGCTCGCAACTTCGGCCCGGAACGGGGGGGCGGGAACCTCGGGCCGCAGGGCCACCGCCAGCAGCACCATCATATCTTTGTCCAGATAGGCCAGGTCGAAAGGGAAAAGGCGAGCCAACTGCGGTGCATAGTCCAGAGGTGTCAGCCAGAGACTCGACTTCGAATCCCGGGCAAGCCCCTCCACTAGTACCTTCAGGACCTTGAGAGGCTCGCGCGCACTGTCGGCGACCGTAACCGTGGAGTTGATCCTGCAACCCCTGGTCGCGTTGTAGGCACAGCAAGTCTTCGATTCCATACGTTCCAGTAATGCGAATTCCTGAAAAACGCCAGGCTACGTGGGTCGCTTCATCAGCGCCGGCTTTGCACAGACGCAAGTCAACGATTCCTCGTTCCACACGAATCTTGAACATAGCATTGATGGCGGTCCACGCTATAGCTCCGGCGGCGCGAATAAAGCGCAAAAGTACCCAGTCTGGTCTTCTATACGTATCTTTATGAATATAATGACTTTAACTGATACCTTAGCCGACGCTCACACAAAACCTCCGTCTAGCTCATGCCCGACATCACCAGCATCCGCGGTTCGGTCATCTCCTCGATCGCTGACCGGATGCCTTCGCGCCCCAGCCCCGAATCCTTCACCCCTCCGTATGGCATGGGATCGAGCCGCCAAGCGGGGGTGTCTCCTACGATCAGCGCCCCAACCTCTAGCTCGCGATACGCCGTCAAAATGCGCCCCGCATCGCGCGTCAGCAGGCCTGCCTGCAAACCGAACCGCGAGTGGTTCACCTCCGCGAGCGCCTGCTCAAAATCCACGTAAGGCTCAACGACGACCACCGGTCCAAAAGCCTCTTCATCGCGGATCTTCATTCCCGCCTTGCTTCCGGTGAGAATCGCGGGCGCAATCACTGAGCCGGTCCGCTCCCCTCCGGCGATCAGGCGCGCGCCGCCCTCTACCGCCTCTTTGATCCAGCTCTCGATGCGCTCCGCCTCTCCGGGCCGGACCATCGGACCTACCTCCGTTGCTTCATTCGCGGGATCGCCCGATGCCATTTTTCCCGCAACCTCCACCAGCTTCCAGATGAATGTCTGAAAGATGTTCTTATCGACAAAGATGCGCTGGACGCTGATGCACGACTGCCCTGCGAAGCCGAACGCCGCGTGGGCAACGCGCTCAGCAGCGCTGTCCAGGTCGCGATAGTCGCCGTGGATAATCAACGCCGCATTGCCGCCCAGTTCCAGCAGGACGCGCTTGCGGCCCGAGTGCGCCTTGAGTTCCCAACCGACCTTGGCCGACCCCGTAAAGCTCACCAGCTTGATGCGGTCTTCCTTTTCCGCAAGCCACGCTGTGTCCGCGTTCGTCAGCGGCAACACGGCAAGCGCCTCTTCCGGCCAGCCCGCCTTCAAGATGACCTCGCCCAGCGCGAGCGCGGTAAACGGCGTCTGCGGGGATGGCTTGATCAGGATCGGACAGCCGGCCGCAATCGCCGGAGCCGCTTTGTGCGCCACCAGATTCAGCGGGAAGTTGAACGGCGTTATTGCCAGCACCGGCCCCACCGGAAATCGCTGCACCAGCCCCCAGCGATTCTCGTTGCCTTCGGTGAGATCCAGAGGAATCGTCTCCCCTCCAAGTCGCGCCGCTTCTTCGGCCGCTGTCTTGAACGTCAGCACCGCGCGATCTACTTCGGTGCGGGCGAGCCGGATCGGCTTGCCTGCTTCTGCAACGATGAGCTTGGCGAAGCGATCTTTCTGCTCGATCAGCGACGCAGCGATATCTTCCAGAATCTCGCGGCGCTTCCAGCGTGGCAGCGCACGGGTGCGGCGCATGCTGGCCACCGCATGGTTCACAGCTTCGCGTGCATCCGCGCGTGTAGCCATCGTGACCTTGCCCAGCAGGCCCTGATCCCACGGAGAATGCACTTCGAGTGCCTCTCCCTCACTCCATTCCTTGCCGCACAGTAGAAACCCGGTCTGCGAGCCGGGACGCATTTTCATACGAACGGAAGCTCCTGAACTCTTTGTTTAGGTTACTCTCCCTGTCCGAGCCGTGGCTGGCCATGTCGAAGACAGATTGCCGTGCCAGGTAGCCTGTAGCCTAGGGCTTCGCGATTGGGGCCGGTTCTTTTCCTTGCGTCATCGTTTCCTTGAGAGATTCGGGACCCGCTTTTCTCGATAGGACAGCCGAAAGAGCGGTGTACTCTCGAAGCTCGGGAACGGGAGTAGTGATGGTGGAACCAGCCGTCTGCCCAGGCAAATGCACCAGAAACACTGGACGTGGATCGAATTGCCCCTTCGATACGGTCGCCTCCTCGAGTGTCCAGCCGGCACCCCGGCTCCACAATGGAACGCGCCATGAGTGATCGGAAGAAATAATAAGCGTAGTCTGCTTCGCCCACGGCGATTGGCCGATTTCGTGCATCAGCGAGCCCAGGGTGTCGTCAGCGAGCACAAGGTTATCGAGATAGTTTCCGCACTGACAAAACGCGTGCGTCTTGCGATCGTAGAACCCGGGTGGGTGCGGTACCGGTAGATGGATAAACAATAAATTAATCTGACCGTTCTCAATCAATCTCTTCGATTGGGAGACCAGAATCTCGTAATCCTGGCGTTCTTTTTGCAGCGGGCTTACGGCATGGACTCCCCCGAGTCCAGTGTAGAGATAGAGAAAAAATCGAGGGATTATCAAAGCATTCTCGCGGACTGATGCATCTCTAGAAGCCCCAAGTTTTTGCAGAAGGATCATCCCATGGATTCCCGGCTGCCATGAACAAGCTGTGAGCTCGTTGACGAAGATGCGGCAATAAGGGTTGTACCAGGCCGCCACGCCTGGGTTCCAGCCGTTCCGGTGGGCGATTCCGAACAGCGTCTCTTCGGGATCGTAGGATCGCCATTGCTCATGATTCTTCTCCCGATATATTAGTTCTCCTTTGAAATTACTTCTGATACCCTCGAGTTCTTTGCCTGCCAGGACGCCAGGTACAACATGGTCGGTATAGTACCCGGAGGGCTGAATATCTCCGAAAGAAGAGCTCTGCACGGCCAGGTTATGGAAATTCGGAAGTTCTATTCCCCTAAGAGTTTCTTCGAACGCCAGCTTGTACGACAGCTCATCGAAGAGCACCCAGATTATCCTCGTTCCGAGATCGCCTTTTGCGACTTGCCCCGAATGATCAAAAGCAGGAGTCGCGTGCAGCGACGCGAGGTAAATGGTTTGCGGAATGATCCACAATGCGGAAAAAGAGAATGCTGCAAGTGCAAAGCGTATCTTGCGGACGAGTGAAGAGATCAGACCCGGTCTGAGAACACCGATCCCCAGGAACATCATGGGGACAAGCGAATTCAATTCCACCACCTTCCCCTGAACCCCAGAAAGAATTTGGCCTAAATTACTTAGGGCAGGAATAGACATCGCGATAGTAATCACATCGAAAGTTGTCCACCAGATCACAAAGCCAACGATGAAACCATATATCAGGCTCCGCGGAAACGCCGGTAGCCGGCGGATGAGTACGCCGCAAGCAACACCGGCCAAGGAAAATGCTGCAATGTCAACAAGGAGACCGAGCAGCGGATTCTGGAAAGCCAGTCGCTGATGCAGCAGCGTCGTACCGCCGGGAGATAGTAATGGAGAAGCGAAGGGTAGCACTAGAAGCAACGCAAACCCTAAGCCTTCAAGAATCGACCTGGCCTTCATTGCTGCTTCTCGATCAGCAGGAGCGTCCTCCCATTTGGAAGTGTCTCCTGCATCCGAATGCAGAATTTATTCTCCACCGCTCGTTGGAAGTACTTTCCGTCACAGTGTTGATAGAGGATCTCGCGCCCGCGGCAGAGTTCCATGAATTGGGAATCCTCTTTCGGAATCCATTCCAGTATTGCCCATTGTCTGGAAATCAGGGCCAACTGTTCGAGGATATCGCCGAACGGAATCTGATCTGCAACCATCAGGTGGTGCAGAACGCCCAGCATCATGACGCAGTCGAATCGTTGTGCCGACCTAGCTAATAAACCAGCTTGCTCCTGATTGCGCCATCCCACGGCGGGCGTAGGCCGGACAAAGTCCGCCACGATCGGTAGGATCGGCAGGTTGTCTTGAAGAGCAGCCTTCCAGTGAATATCCACTGCACGCACGTCAGTATCCCAGGCGACCACCTGTGCTCCACATTCAGCGGCGACACGGGAATACATGCCGGTATTCGCTCCGACATCGAGAACGCGCCCCGGCTTGGTCATGGTAAGAGCCTTGCGAACAAACTCGCGCTTCGCGCCGTGATCGGCTGGACTATAGTGTGTCGCCGTTTCAACGTATTCGCTCCAGCGTGATAGGTAGGTTGGGCCAGTGATCGAATTCAGAATCTTGCGTGCTTTTCGAATGGTATTTCGTACCGTTTGTGTTGAGAGTTCCTCGGAGAACTTCGGACGATAAGAGAGCTTCTTGGGATCTCGCGCGAGGCGCTTCTCCAGCAGAAGCGGAATTGTTACGAGGGACCTCATAGGCATTGTCCAGCGCCGGAATGTAGATAGCCAGGGTGCGAATTCCATGGGCTGATAACCATCACGGCTTCGCAGGGAAGAAGCGAGCGGCCAGCCCAGATAGCGATAAGCTGCGAGAGGTAATAGGAAAGTTCGGACAAACTGTGCATACGCCAGCCAGATCGGACTGGTCCGATCACGTTCATCAAACGACAGCACGTCCACAAAGATCGGGGAAGGTCCTGAAAATAGAACGTTCAGGGGTGTTGCGTCCTTTAAAACGTGCCCGCTCTCCAAAGACTCTTCGCATAACTCAAGCGTGAGTTCGGCTGCAGCTTTCCATTGTCCCGGCGTCCATTCCCACGGATACGAAGGAAAGAAAATCGTCTCGTGGTCCAGCCATGCCGAACCATTCGGCGAAGACTCTAGAATCGTTGTCGGTATCAGGCGCCGATCCGCCATCCACTTCTGAGCGAGTGATGACTGGATCCACGTCGTGATGCGGTCCGCGTACTCGGGATAGACCTCACGCAGAACGCGCTCGCCATTGCGATGTAACCTGCCCTGTGGATCCCGGAATGTGCTGCTCAATTCTGAAGGAGACACCTCAACTCGGTTCAACTTTCGCCTTTCTCGACTTCCGGCTGAAGAATCCGAAGTGAGCACGGATCCACTTCCGGATCAGAAACGTGGCCCCAGCCAGTGTCGAACCGATGATCTGTAGAGCGAGAAGGCCCGAACCGGGATCAACATACGCGTGTGCGGGCAGCGCAAAGAGATTGATCACAGCAAAGAACCAAACGGCCACGGACATTCCATAAATGACATTCAGAGTTCGCTGAAACATGACAGTTCACTCATTTCGATTTTGGAATTTGGGGAGCCCACTTGCGCTTGAACTCTATGATCTTCGCACTAGTGAGACGGAGGGGTAATCAGAAGAAACTCACCTTCGATTACGACAGTCACACTTTGGGGAGCAGGCCATTCCAAAGTAACACAGGCCTTCGGACAATCTTCAATCAAGGGTGTACTTATGACAGGGCCATACATCACTAACTTGGCTATTTCTCAAGAAAAGTTCTTTATTCGGCTAACTCCAAAAGTACACTAATCGCCTCTGTAGCGGCGGTTCTGAGGCTACCCAGATGGTGCACAACCCAGCAGCCGTCATGTGTCAAAAGTCTCCTGAAATCGGGGTCTCGCCATCGGAACACGGAGCTGCACTTCCGCCGGCACTTGTCGGTCGCCAGTGTACGCAAGAAGGACGAAATAAAACTCAGATGGATTTCGCCGGTGCCCTCGTCGACCTTGATGGCAAATCCCAACACCACACCAGAAACGTCCCAGCCGCCACAAGTGTTAGCCAAAGGACAGGCAGCCGGTAACGAACATCACTGACTACGATGTAGTACATCAGCGGATAGATCAGCAGTACGAAGACAACAAACAGCGTAGCGTCAGCTCGCCTGCGGATCATCAAGATCACTCCCGGTATTGATGGCGCAGTGGACGCCCAGATCACAACTGTTTGGAACAAATGCGTTCCTGCGATCGGAAACCAGAAATCGCGCACGCGCGCGAGAGTCAGGCGAAGAAACGCGATTGGGTGAGTGCGCATCCACTCTTTGGCATCCCTAAGTCGCACCTGATCGTACTTGACTTCGCCGATTCTTTTGAGCAGCTGCGCTTCTTCCAGACTTATGTTTGGATGATGCTCCTGGTAACAATTGTTCGCTTCCGACGCAATGAGGCTGGATTTCGCGCAATCGTTGTCTGATGCATACAGGCTGATCCCAGATTGATACGGGCTACAAACTTGCCAGGTTGCTGCTGGTTCCGAAATCCCCATGCCCCGCCAATCAAAAGCAGCACCCTGAAGACCAGACAGCAATATGTGACTGTCTGCCTTGGCATCTTGCGATGCTGATAGGCCAGCCAGCCAATCCACGGGCATGGAAACAGAATGGTCGAGGGATTAAGAAAAGGCGCCGGCGAGTAAACCCGCGGCAATTGCCGACAGGCCGCATCTCGGCTTGGAGATTGTTTGAGAGGTTATCAGGCAGAAGATGAGCAGGGTTGGCACGGTGTATCCAACATCCCAGCTGGGCAAAAGCACGCAGGATAAGATCCAAAGATCGCCGCCACGACTGCCGCCCTCCAGTTGGGAGAAAAAGTTCCTGAAATTCTCCATAGCAAATTCGCAGTCAATGCGTCGGCAATGACATTGCCAAGCGTGGCGATAAATAGAACCATATCCGGAAAACGGAAGACCTTAATGATCAGCGCTAAGAAGGAATGGATACAGAGGCGGGTTCGCTGCGGTCGGTCCGGTGTCGAGAACTGCAAAAGGATTCCCAAACGATCCGTGACGCGCGAGGTTCTCGGCAAGAGCCACCATTTCAAACCCTTTGCCGAAGGGGATAACGTGTGTCGCCATGTAGACAATTTCGGATAGGCCCCCCGCCGCGAGCAGCAGCGAGATGTGCGCACTTCGGGCAGCGGCAGTATCACTTGCGACGATGGTCCGTCTGGACGGCAGGGTCTTTTGTGGCAAGGTTGGAAACTCCCACTATCACATGAGTCAGGGCTGCATTATGCTTCATCCGTTGGGTGGCTCAAAGGTTATCGATAAAACCTCAAAGCAGAAAGAGATCGTTCCCATCGAATGGTCGAAATCCCACGGAGGCGATGAGTCACCGCGGTACACTGTTCGCCTATGATTCACGACGGAAAGAGCAGGAAACTCCCCTTTGATCCTGCCGAAGCTATCGCACATTTGAAGGCCTGCGACCCAAAGCTTGGCGCTCTCATCGACAAAGTCGGCGAATTTAAGCTGCGCCTCGATGCGGCGCCTTCGCCCTTTGAATCTTTACTCGAATCGATCCTCTATCAGCAGCTCCATGGAAAAGCGGCAGCCACCATTCACCGACGCGTCCGCGAGTTCTTCCACGGCGACCCGACTCCCCAGCAGCTTCTCGATACGCCCGATCAGCCGCTGCGGGCAGCCGGTGTCTCCGGCAACAAGATCAAGGCGATGCGCGATCTCGCCGCCAAAACGCTCGATGGGACTGTGCCAACTCACAAAGCCATTCTCAAGATGCCCGACGCCGACATCGTCGAACGCCTCACCGAAGTGCGCGGCATCGGGCCGTGGACCGTCGAAATGCTGCTTATCTTCAGCTTGGGCCGCCCCGACGTGTTGCCGGTATCGGACTACGGCGTGCGCAAGGGATTTGCGCTCACGTTCCAGCGCCTTCCCAAAAGCCGTCCCATTGAAGCCTCCGATCTGCCCAAGCCCGACGTCGTGTTCAAGCGCGGACAGAAATGGCGTCCCTTTCGCTCCGTCGCCAGCTGGTATCTGTGGCGTGCCTGCGACCTAGCTCAGAAAGCACCGCCCAACGGACGCTCTGTCGCATAGGAATGCTAGAGACGTGCGCCACCAAATCGGTCCTCGACCATACAGCGTCATGCCGACCGCGCAGCCTACAATAATCAAGCACGGCCCATCTGCCGGCTTTTACTCTGGGAACGCATGGCCACCACCAAACGTTTTATCTGCATTCATGGGCATTTCTACCAGCCCCCTCGCGAAAATCCATGGCTCGAGACCGTGGAGACGCAGGATTCGGCTGCGCCCTATCACGACTGGAATGAACGCGTTTGCTCCGAGTGTTACGCCACCAACGGCGCTGCCCGCAGCGTAAACAATAAGAACCAGATCATCCGCATCGTTAACAATTACTCGCGGATGAGCTTCAACTTTGGCCCCACGCTGCTCAGTTGGCTCAAGGAGTACGCGCCGCGCACTTACCGCATGATCCTCGATGGCGAGCGCCGCAGTCGGAAGCATTTCGGCCATAGCTCGGCGATGGCGCAGGTCTACAACCACGTCATCATGCCCCTCGCCAACCGATGCGACAAGATAACGCAGATCCGCTGGGGAATCGCCGACTACGAAAGCCACTATGGCACCGCGCCCGAGGGCATGTGGCTCTCCGAGACGGCCGTCGATACTGAGTCGCTCGAACTGCTCGCGCAACACGGCATTAAATTCACCGTCCTTGCTCCCAGCCAGTGCAAGCGCATTCGGCCGCTTCCCACTGATGCCGCCGCGCCCGATTCCGCATGGACCACGCCGCTCGCTAACTCGGTCGATACCACGCGTCCCTACCTCATGCGCTTTGGCTCCGGCGTGTCAATTGCCATCTTCTTTTACGATGGCGCTACCTCTCGAGCTATCGCTTTTGAAGGCCTCCTGAATTCCGGAGAGAACTTTGCTGCGCGCCTCAAGGCTGGATTCAAGGACAGCGCTCAGCCACAGCTTGAGAGCGTGGCCACTGACGGTGAATCCTACGGGCACCATCATCGTCACGGCGAAATGGCACTCGCCTATGCTGTGCGTCTTCTCGAGCAGGACAAAACCGTCAAGCTGACCAACTACGCAAGCTTCCTCGAGCAGTTTCCGCCCGAGTGGGAGTGCGAAGTCATCGACAACACCTCGTGGAGCTGCGCGCACGGCGTGGAACGCTGGCGCTCCAACTGCGGCTGCAATGGTGGCAAACCAGGTTTCAGCCAGCTATGGCGGGCCCCGCTGCGCCAGGCACTCGATGAACTCCGCGATGCCATCGCCCCGATGACGGAGGAGGAAGGCTCGAAGTTCTTTACAGATGTATGGGCTGCCCGCGACAGGTATATCGACGTGATTCTCAATCGAAGCGAAGAGTCCGTAGAGCGCTTCCTTCGAGAGCAACAGAGCCGCAAGCTCACGCAGGCAGAGCGCGTACACGCGCTGCGCCTGATGGAGATGCAGCGCCATGCTCAACTGATGTACACCAGTTGCGGCTGGTTCTTCGACGACATTTCAGGCATTGAGACCGTGCAGATCATTGCCTACGCCGCGCGCGCCCTTCAATTGGCGACGGAGTTGTTCGGTGAGAAAGCGGCACACCTTGAAACTGCATTTCTCGCTCGTCTCGCCGAAGCCAAAGTCGAATGTGGCCGCGGCAGGCGATGGCGCCCGCATCTTCAAGGAAAAGATCGTACCGATGCAGCTCGGCCTCGAGCAGGTAGCCGCGCACTACGCCATCAGCAGCGTCTTCTCGTCCTTTGCCGAAGAGACCGAATTGTTCTGCTATCGGGTCCGCCGTATCTCGAATGAGGTGTACACGTCTGGCCGCGGACGGCTCGCGGTGGGACGCGCGAGCATCACCAGTGCCATTACCGGAAACGCGCAAGCGTTCAGTTTCGCGGTCCTCCACTTCGGCGATCAGAACATCACCGCGGCCGTGAAACCCTATCAGCGATCTTGATGCGACGGAGTTCGAGGAATTCTCCGCACAAGCATCTGAATGCGTGCAGCGCGCCGATTTTCCTGATGTCATTCGCTTGATCGATCGCTATCACGGCCACGTTGGCTATTCGCTCACATCCCTCTTCAAAGACGAGCAGCGACGCATCGTCCAACTCATTCTGAACTCGACCCTTTGGGACATCGAGAGCTCGCTCACAAATATTTACGAAGATCACGCCAGCCTGCTTCACTACCTGTCGCAGGCAGGCCTTCCCAAGCCGCCGGCGCTGACCCTCGCAGCGGAGTTTGCCATCAACGCCGGCCTCCGGCGCGCTCTCGAAGGAGACCCCATTGACCAGGCGCTGCTGCGGTCATTTTTGCAGCTGGCAAGGGCGGACAAGGTGCCGCTCGATACCGCAACCCTTTCCTACATTGCCGACCAGCGCATGAAGCGCGCCATGGTCGAGCTGCAAATGTCGGCAGGTTCACTGGAGATATTGGAACGCGCGCTCGCGCTCGCGCATACGCTGGTCGAGCTTCCCTTCGAGCTGAATCTCTGGCAGGCCCAGAACATCTGGTACGAGATTCTGCGCACTTCGAGCTACGCGCTTACCTCGCAGACCTCTGACGACCGACCGCGATGGGAAAAGGATTTCAATGAGCTCGGCAAGTGCCTCTCCATCGAAACCACGGCGATCACTGCTCCCGGCCAGTTGGTGGAAGCGATCGGTGATTGAGTTCCTCAGCGCTTAGTCTAGCTTTTCCCGCCACCCGGATATGCAACTCCTTCAGTTGCTGCTCCGGAACCGTCGTCGGCGCCTCCGCCATCAGATCGATCGCCTTGGCCGTCTTCGGGAAGGTGATCACCTCGCGCAAACTCGGCGCACCGGCCAGCAGCATCACGATGCGGTCAAGTCCCAGCGCAATGCCGCCGTGCGGCGGAGTGCCATATTCCAGCGCATCCAGGAAGAACCCAAAGCGCTTGCGCGCCTCTTCGTCCGAGATTCCGAGCGACGCAAAAATCTGCTGCTGCACATCCTTGCGATGAATGCGGATCGACCCTGACCCGAGCTCGAGTCCGTTCATCGCGAGGTCGTAGCAGTCCGCGCGAACTGAAGCCGGATCGCTCGTCAGGTTCGCCATGTCGGCTTCATATGGCGCGGTAAATGGATGATGCGCCGGAACCCACTTGCCGCTCGCCAGGTCGTATTCAAACATCGGGAAGTCGACAATCCAGATCGGATGGAACGCCGCCGAGGCATCCAGAGCTTTTCCCACTGCGTGGATCGGCCTTCGGCACTGCCTGATCGGTTATCTGGAACGCCTTGTGCCGGTCGGCATATTTCTTCGCCAGCTCGCTGCGGAAATTTCCCGCCGCCGAATAGACGTTGATCTCCCGCTCGCTTAGCCGCCCTTCAAACTTCGTGTCGCTTGCCTTGATGTGGTGCGCTGGGTCGCCCGCAACGACGATTACGAAATCGCCCTCGGCTGCTCCGGTCAGCTCGTGAATCTTCGCAACGCTATCCGGCAAGCTCTTCGCCAGCCGCTTGAAGTCGTCGATAAACTTGGCGCCCTTCTTCTGGTCGAAGAGTGGATGATTCTCTTCGCGCTCCTTCCGGCTCAGCTCGCCCACGCTTGGGAATCCGCAGCGCCACAATCGGCAGCGCCGGATCGATCTGCAGCGTTGCCAGCGCCTCTTCCGGAAACGCCGACCGCACATCCGTCAGCCCCGGCAACCGCAGGTCCGGCTTGTCCGACCCATACTGCCGGATCGCATCGTCATACGTGATCCGCGGAAACGGCGTCGGAAGCGTCATTCCAGCCGCGGCCCAGGCCGCCGCGCAAAACTTCTCCACTACCGCGAACACGCTCTCGCGCCGCGGAAAACTCATCTCCAGATCGACCTGCGTAAACTCCAGCTGCCGATCGGCGCGCTGGTCCTCATCGCGGAAACACCGCGCGATCTGGAAGTAGCGATCGAATCCCGAGATCATCAGGATCTGCTTGAAAATCTGCGGCGACTGCGGCAGCGCGTAAAACTCGCCTGGATGCACGCGGCTCGGCACCAGAAAATCGCGTGCGCCTTCCGGTGTGCTCTTGGTCAGAATCGGCGTCTCGATTTCCAGAAATCCCTGCTCGCTCAGGCTCTCGCGAATGGAGCGCGTAATCGCGTGCCGCAGCCAGAAGTTCCGCTGCATCTCGATTCGCCGCAGATCGATGTAGCGATATTTCAGCCGTGTTTCCTCGTTCTGGATCGCCTCTTCCGAAGGCGAAAACGGCGCAAGGCGCGCGTCGTTCAGTATCCGCAGCTCCGTCGCCTCAATCTCCACCTCGCCGGTCGGCATCTTGGGATTGATCGCATCCTTCCCGCGCAGGCGCACCTTGCCCACCGCGGCCACCACGTACTCCGGCCGCACCTGCTCGCCCTTCAAATGCCCGTCGGGCGTCAGCTCTTTATCCAGCACCACCTGCGCAATGCCGCTGCGGTCGCGCACGTCGAGGAAGATCAGGTTGCCGTGGTCGCGGCGCCGGTTCACCCAGCCCATCAGAACCACGTTTTCGCCTGCGTTGGCGGCGCGCAAGTCGCCGCACATCTGCGTCCGTTCAAGACTGCCTAAAAAGTCGAGCACTATTCCAGTTCCTTCTCTTGACTTGAAAGTGCACGATCTTCAGTCGTGCCGTAACACTAGCCAAATAATATGGGCTTTTAGCCCCTGAGGGAATTCGCTCAGAGCCCGTCCGCATGGGCATTCATGTCCCATACTGACCACCGACCACTGTTCACTGTCCACTAGGCGCTGAAAGCGCCCGAGCCAGCTCCGCGCGCGGAACCTTGGTCTGTATACCGGTTGAGAAGTCCTTCACCGTTAGGATACCGGATTGAAGCTCGTCCTCGCCCAGGATCACGATCCGCCGCGCCGTGCGCTCCGCCGCTTCAAACGACTTCTTCAAGCGAAATGCCCCGTCTCCCAGCTCCACCGCTCAGCCCGCCTCGCCGCAACTCCCGCGCCAGCGCGAGCGCCGCCGGATTCACCGCCTCGCCCAGCGGCGCAATATACGCATCGTTTTTCTCCGGCCTGGCCGCTTCCAGCGCTTGCAGCGTCAGCACCAGCCGGTCCTCACCCATAGCAAAGCCGATCCCCGGAGCCTTCGGCCCGCCGATCGCCTCGCTCAAGCCGTCATAGCGCCCTCCGCCCAGCAGCGCATTTTGCGCGCCCAGCCCGCCGTGCGTAAACTCAAACGTCGTTCGCGTGTAATAGTCCAGTCCGCGCACCAGCCGGTGATTGCGCGTGTACGGCACTCCGCCGCATCCAGCGCCGCCAGCACGGCCGCGAAGTGCGCCTTCGAAGCCTCGTCGAGCGAATCCACGATCTTCGGCAGCGTTTCGATAATCGGCTGATCCTCCGGCACCTTGCAGTCCAGCACCCGCAGCGGATTCGTCACCGCCCGCCGCTGGCAGTCCACACACATCTTCGGCGCCAGAGGAATCAATGCCTCCCGCAGCGTTTCGTTATAACGCGCCCGATCTGCTGAAGATCCCACGGAATTGATCTCAAGCGACCAGCCCGTAATCCCCATCTCATCCAGCAGCGTCGCCAGCATCTCCAGCACTTCCGCGTCTCGCAGCGGGCTCTCGCTGCCTGCCGTAGGCGGCCCGATCACTTCAGCCCCAATCTGCGAAAACTGCCGGTAGCGCCCCTTCTGGGGCCGTTCCCGCCGGAACTGCGGCCCGATGTAATACAGCTTCTGCAGCTGTCCCGTATCGCCCAGCTTGTGTTCGATATAAGCGCGCACCACGCCCGCTGTGTTCTCCGGCCTCAAGGTGAGCGACTGCGGCTTCTCCGATTGCGCCCGCGCCCGATCCTCCCACGTGTACATTTCTTTCGAGACGATGTCTGTTTCCTCGCCAACCCCGCGGGCAAACAGCGAAGTTTCCTCGAACACCGGCGTCCGGATCTCGCCGAAGTTGTACCGGGCAAAGACGCTTCGCGCCGTCGCCTCAATCCTGTTCCATAGCGCGGTTTCAGGCGGCAGCAGATCGCGCGTACCGCGCACAGCTTTCAATGTGGCCATATCCCATCCAGTTTAAATGGGCACACGACCCACACGAGCCTGCGCGACTGGTGTCTCGCGGACCATGCCTATCCCACAATCGCTTTAGTAATCCGTAGCCACCACGCCGGGCTGCCCGCATAAAGATAGACGGTGAGGGCCTGCGCGGCCCAGAGCGGTGGAAGCACAATCCGGTAGACCTTGTGAATGCTGCGATTCACCATGAGATCGCGCGCCAGGCCCAGCAGCATCACGCCATCCAGGCAGAGGTAGTAAAGGTTGTGGTTGAAGAGGGTGTCAAAGCGGCCGAAGGGTGCGTCCATCAGCCCGCAGGTGGCGATAAACAGCAGCCGCCGATGCAATTCAGGCTGCTTGCGCCAGTAGATGGCAAGCCCCACTAAGAGGCCGAAGGCCAACATGTCAAAGAACGGGATGGCAAGAAACGTCTCGATGCCGGTCTGCTTCAGAACTTGCATGTCAAAGCGAGTCATGATGACGGCGATGGTGAGGCCCAGCGGAATCATGAACGCCGCGAGGCCCGTCCCGAACCAGCCAAAAAAGCGATGCCACTTGACATTGCGAGTACGGACCAGCGCGGACTGAAAGATGTAGAAGGCAACCCATGCCGAGAAGGCGGCACCGTGTATCCACAGCAGCAACGGGCGCGCTGGAGCGGCACGAACCAGGTTGTGGTCCACGGTGCGGCTGAAGCCCCACACCACAATCGCCGCAAGCAGCACCGACATCGCGAAATAGAAATACCGGTCAACCAGCCCATTTCGGCCGGCGATCGGATTGACGGGACGCACCGTAGCGCCCTGGGAAATCGAAGCCATCGTTCGAACCTCAATTTCGCTTCTCGGGGAAGGAGCGAAGAAATATCTATGCTCTGCGTGGAAAGTGGATTGAGTCTAGCACGCTAACATTCGCCGCTCAATCAGAAACAGAGGCCAAACAGGATTGGTGATCTCTATCAGCCTTACGTGTGCGCTTCTCGCAAATCCACGCAATAGGCAGATCGATTTATCCTTGAACTGCTCTGTTTTTCGAGCGATCCGAGCGCCGGTGCGCTCTTTGAATACTTCAGGAATCGCAAAATGGCTTTTTGCAATCGGTGCGGCTCCACTTCCCAGGACGACTCAGCGTTTTGCCTGACCTGTGGCGCACGATTACCGGCAGCCGCAACCCAGTCGCACCCTGCGGTTCCGCAGGTGCACCCGTCCGCGCCTGCCGCCCAATTTGTTTTCCCGTCGATGGACCTCGTCCAGCCAAGAGCCAAAAACGTTTGGGTGGCAGCCATGCTCGCATTCGCTTTTGGTCCCCTGGGCATGCTCTACAGCACCGTGCCTGGATGTTTCGTGATGTTCGCCGTGAATCTGTTTGCCATTATCTGGGGCCGCACCTGGATGCTCGTCGCCTCCTGGCTGGCGTGCATCGTCTGGGCAGCTTTGGCCGCAAGAGAATAATGCGCAGGCCCGCAATTCCATATCGCTAACTCCAGAACGCCCAATCGGCACAGAACTTGAACTTGAAGCGCAGTCTCGCTGGAAGCGTCTTTGCATCTTCCCGCTCGAGGCGGCATCCTAAAGGGCATGGAATATCGACTTCTCGGAGGCTCCGGCCTCAAAGTTTCTGCACTGAGTTTTGGCGCGGCCACCTTTGGCGGCGGCAACGAATTCTTCAAAGCCTGGGGCGACACCGACGTCGCCGAAGCCACGCGCCTCATCGACATCTGCCTTGAAGCCGGCGTCAACCTCTTCGACACCGCCGACGGCTACTCCGACGGCCTCTCCGAAGAAATCCTGGGCAAGGCCTCGAAGGCAAGCGCGACCGCGCGCTCATCTCCACCAAGGCCTACTTCCCCATGGGCGACGGGCCGAACGACCGCGGCACCTCGCGCTACCACCTGCGCCAAGCCCTCGAGGCCAGCCTGCGCCGCCTCGGCACCGACTACATCGACATCTACCACTTGCACGGATTCGACGCCCTCACGCCCATCGAAGAAGTGCAGGACACGCTGAATACCTTCGTCCGCGAGGGCAAAGTACGCTACATCGCCGCCTCGAACTTCTCCGGCTGGCACCTCATGAAGTCGCTCGCCGTTGCCGACCGCTATGGCTGGACGCGTTTCGTCGCGCACCAGGTCTACTACTCGCTCGTCGGCCGCGATTATGAGTGGGAGCTGATGCCGCTCGGCCTCGACCAGAAAGTCGGCGCGCTCGTCTGGAGTCCGCTCGGCTGGGGCCGCCTCACCGGCAAGATCCGCCGCGGTCAGCCTCTGCCCGAGGTCAGCCGCCTGCACAAGACCGCCGACGCCGGCCCGCCAGGTCGCCCGACGAATATCTCTACAACGTGTCGATGCGCTCGATCCGTGGCCGCGCGAGACCGGCAAGACGGTTCCGCAGATCGCGCTCAACTGGCTGCTGCAGCGGCCTACCGTTTCATCCATCATTCTCGGCGCGCGCAACGAGCAGCAGCTTGCGCCAGAACCTCGGCGCGGTCGGCTGGAACCTGACCGCAGAGCAGATCGCCGCGCTCGACAAGGCCAGCGCCGTCACGCCCGTCTACCCCTACTGGCACCAGCGCAACTTTCCCGAACGCAACCCGCTGCCGGTGTAGAAACAGTTCAGAATTCGTAGCTCTGAATTCACAAGATTGATGAAGCGCAATGCTTGGCGCTACCCGAGATGACGCTAACGTTCGTGCCAGCGGTGGTGCTTCTTGTAGACGTAGTGCCCGATCATCCATCCGAACGCGCTCCCCACCAGCACATCGGAAGGGAAGTGCTGCTGCCCCAGCACCCGCGTCAGGCTTACGCCGGTGGCCAGCGTGTAAATCCCAAGCTCGTTCAGCCGCCCCGGATACTCCTCCGCCAGCACCGCCGCGCTCGACCACGCAATCACGCTATGCGACGAGGGAAACGAGGAATCCCATCCCACGCTCGTCTGAAAAAACTTGCCCTTGGCACTGTCCACCGTGGGCCGCTCGCGCCAGAAAATGAATTTCATTCCCTGCTCAACCGCAAGGCTGTTCAGAATCGCTTCGCCGCCCAGAATGCCGGTCTCTCGCGCATGATCGTTCCCCTTGAAGTGGCCAACGCCAAACATCACCGCGGGCGCAGCGATGAACGGGCTCACCAGCACATTTGAGGCATTGGTGCTTGTGTTATTGAAACTTGGATCGTGCGACACAACATCCGACATCGCCTGGTGGTCGGTGGTGATCGCAGCCTGTGACCACAAGCCCCAGCGGAATCAGGTAGCCGAAGTCTTTCGTCACGAATCCGCGCCGGACTTGACCAGATCGCTCCCTCATCTTTCAAAAGGTTCAGCGGCGTCGCGCGCAGCGTCACCGATTCCTGCGGCTCCGGCGCATTTGGCACCGATGGGGCGGGCGGCCATGTCTGCGCCGCAACATTCACGCTTACGCAGTGCAATGAACAGAAAAGTGAAGCCGAGATTCCGGGAGAAGTGCTTAAGGATCTTGCTAGAGATATTCACGGGTTTCTTTGATGCTAAACGAGCCCGACCATCCAGACCACATGAACAAAACTTCATCGCACCGTTATTTATCTGCTTCGGCAAGATAGATCTTCGTGTAGTCGAGATAATTCTGCGCGTATTCGAGAATCAGTTTTCGATCCTTGTCGCCCAGTTCTCGCCGCATCTTGCCCGGCACACCGGCCCACAGCGTTCGCGGCGAAACCACGGTGTGCTCCGGCAGCACCGCGCCCGCCGCAATAATCGATCCCTCGCCGATCCGGCAGTCATTCAGAACCGTCACGCCCATTCCAATCAGCACCGCGTCCTCCACCACGCAGCCGTGCACCGTGGCGTTGTGGCCGATCGTTACCCAGTCGCCGACCGTCACCGCATACAGATTCCGCTGCCCGTGCAGCACCGCGCAATCCTGCACATTTGAGTTCGAGCCCACTCGAATGGAGTTCACGTCGCCCCGCAGCACGGCGTTCATCCAGACGGACGAGTTCTCTCCAAGCGTCACGTCTCCAATCACCTGCGCGGAAAGATCGACGTAGCAGCTTGCGGGAATGGTGGGCGAATGCCCCTGGTAGCGGCGGATCATGGCGTTTGCAACACCTCAGCAATCCAGTGTAAGCGAGCCGCCAGATGGGCGAATTCAATCAGCTTGCGGTCGCGTGTTTGCCGTTCGATGGCAAACGTTGCAACCGTTGCATTGCATTCCCGAAATGTTCGCCGGCCGACACCGAGCTTCACATAAGTTGGCTCATCACAGCAACTTCCGGTATCATAGAAAGTGGCCCTTTGGCAGGTTTGGAGGTGGCATTCTTTTGGCAGAGGTTCGATTGCAGGAAGGCGAACCGCTCGAAAACGCGCTGCGCCGGTTTAAGCGGAAGGTACAGCAGGAAGACATTATCAAGGAAGTCAAGCGTCATTCCTACTACCTGAAACCCGGTGAAAAGCGCCGCGTGAAAGCAGCATTGGCACGCAAGCGGAATCGCAAAAAGGCTCGTAAAGAGCAAGATTAAGTCAGTTACAACACACTGCGACATGTGCCGCCTGGGCTATACTTGCTGTCCCCCGGCGATAAAAGCCATATAGCAGGACCAACGGGCGGCACATCGCGACGGTAATTTTCAGATTTGCGCTGAAGCTTGTGTTCATAGCGCGAAAGACTTCGTCTCTTTTTTGAAGAGACGGTGCAGCACTGCAGCATCGCCGCTCTGTTTGTTGCGGCCCGGGCCCTTGTTGTTCAAGGACGTTCAAAGACAGGGAAACGGGACCGGCAAGCTCCCAGGTTCATGGCCGATTTCGATTGCCTCCCTGCTTTGGGGAAGCCGGCCATGGAATTTGTCGATCAGAGTTTTGAAGTGTAACGACTGCGGAGCGGAGTTTGTGTTCACCGCTGGTGAACAACTGTTTTTCCACGACAAACAATTCAAAAACGACCCCAAGCACTGCAAGCAATGCAAGGCCAAGCGCGCGAGCGGCAGCCGGGTGCGTTCTGAAACCCGAACCACCTGTTCGGCCTGCGGTACTGAAACCACCGTCCCGTTCAAACCCACGCAGGGCAGGCCTGTTCTTTGCCGCGCCTGTTTCCAGAAGCAGCCGAAAGTCGCTCCGGCTGCGCCGACTCCACCCGCAGCGGCGAATTGACCAGCCCTTCTTTGCTGGATCTGACGCAGCTTCCATGCCGCCTCGCATTGCCTAAGGGCGCTTCTGCTTCAGTGCCTTGTGCCCGATGTCGTGGCGATAGTACATCCCTTCAAAATGAATCTGCGTCAGCGCCTCATAGGCGCGTGCCAGCGCTTCTTTGAGCGTGTCGCCGCTCGCCGTAACCCCCAGCACGCGCCCGCCGCTGGTCACCAGTTGGTTGCCCAGCCGCGCCGTGCCCGAGTGGAAGATCTCCACGCATGGCGTCTGCGCCGCAAGCGTCAGTCCGCTGATCGGCAACCCCGTCTTGTAGCTGCCTGGATACCCTGAAGAACTCGCCACCACGCATGCCGACGCGCCCTGGCTCCAGCGCATCTCCGTCTCCGCAATCCGGCCGTCAATGCATGCCTCCAGTGCATCCACCAGGTCCGACTCCAGCCGCACCAGGATCGCCTGCGTCTCCGGATCGCCGAACCGCGCGTTGTATTCCAGCACCTGCGGGCCGCGCGCCGTCATCATCAGCCCGCAATAGAGCACGCCCGCAAACGGAGTCCCCTCCTCCGCCATTCCCCGCACCGTGGGCTCGGCGATGTGGTGCATGATCCACTCCGTCATCGTCGGCTCCAGCATCTCGCTGGTGGAGTAGACGCCCATGCCGCCCGTGTTCGGTCCGGTGTCCCCCTCGCCGATCCGCTTGTGATCCTGCGCCGGAACCAGCGGCACTACGTGCTCGCCATCGCTCAGGCACAGGAAACTTACTTCCTCGCCTTCGAGGAACTCCTCAATCACCACCTGCTTCTCAGCGACGCCCAGCAGCTCCCCGCTGAAAATCCCGTGCGCCGCATCAACCGCAAACTGGCGCGTCGGGCAAATGATCACGCCCTTGCCCGCAGCCAGTCCGTCCGCCTTCACCACCACCGGCGGATGGAAGTGCTTGATCGCCTCCTCCACCTCCGCCGCGTCGGTGCAAACCGCATAGTTGGCCGTGGGAATCTGGTGGCGCTTCATGAACTGCTTGGCAAATGCCTTGCTCGACTCCAGCCGCGCCGCATCGCGTGTCGGACCAAAAACGCGATAGCCGCGCTCCTGAAATGCATCCACCACGCCCAGCGACAGCGGCAGCTCCGGCCCCACAATCGTCAGGCTCGGCTGCTCCACCTCCGCCAGCCGCACCATCGCGCTCACGTCCTTGATGTCCACGGGAACGCAGCGGGCCACCTGCGCAATGCCGCCATTTCCCGGCGCGCACACCACCTCTGTCACCCGCTGGCTGCGCTTCACGGCCCACGCCAGCGCATGCTCGCGTCCCCCCGAACCAAGGATCAAAACTTTCATCGATGCAAACCTTCCCTTCACGTCACAAAGCCGGAAAAACCATGGTCAGCAATCGAGCCGGTGTAAGTCAAACGCGGCTCAAGACGCTCACCGCCATCGCACGTTGCTCAAATCCGCAGACTCGTTTTAAATCGCAAGGTAGATCGTTGCACACGCATGCCCAATCTCCGCAAAGTCGAACTCCACCTCCATCTCGACTGCTCCCTCAGCTACGCCGCCGTCTCCCGCCTCGCGCCCGAAATCACCCGCGCGCAATACGACGCCGAATTCATCGCCCCGCCCCAGTGCGCGAGCCTCGCCGACTTCCTCACCCGCGCCCCACGCGGCTTTCAGCTCATGCAGACTGAAGACGCCCTCCGCATCGTCACCGAAGACATCTTCGAACAACTTGCCGCCGACAACGTCCTCTACGCCGAACTTCGCTTCGCCCCGCTCCTGCACACGTATCAAGGCCTCACGCCCGAAGCCATCGTCGCAGCCGTCGATCGCGCCACTGAGCAGTGCATCCGCGCCACCGGCATCGAGGCTCGCCTCATCCTCTGCACCCTGCGCCACTTCAATACCGAACAAAGCCTGCAGACTGCGCATCTCGTCCAGCAATTCGCAGGCACCCGCGTCGCCGCCCTCGACATCGCCGGCGACGAAGCTGGCTTCTCCATCGCGCCGCATATCCCAGCCTTCCAATACGCCATCGAACACGGCCTTCATCGCACCGCCCACGCCGGCGAAGCCAGCGGCGCCGAGAGCGTCTGGGAAACGCTCCAGCACTTCAAGCCCACCCGCATCGGACACGGCGTGCGCAGCATCGAAGATCCCTCCTTCTTCATCTCCTGCGCCACACGCGCATTCACCTGGAAGTCTGCCCCAGCAGCAACGTGCAAACCCGCACCGCACCCAGCTACGCCGAACACTGCGTCGACCAGCTCTACCGCGCCGGCGTCTCGCTCGGCATCAACACCGACGCCCGCACCATCACCAACGTCACGCTCGAGCAGGAGTATGCCCGGCTCCGCGATCACTTCGCCTGGACCGACGAACAACTCGCCGCCTGCAACCGCGAAGCCCTCCGCGCCGCCTTCATCGACGACGCCACGCGCAACCGCCTGTTCGAAGTCTCGCGCAACCCCACGGCGCGTCCTCGTAAAAGTTCAAACCGCATCAGCCCCTATACTGATGCGTGGTGTACCGGCGCGCCCACCGCATCCGCCACAGAGAGCACACGCATGGTCGAACGCCGCATCAAGCCTCACCAGCAGCAGTTGGCCGAAGACCAGCGCCGCGCTGAGCAACGCCGCCTCTTCCGCCGCAACCAGATCTTCGGCCTGCTCATCATCGCCGCCGCCATCCTCGTCTGGTGGCTCTTCCACACCAACCCCAAATGGATCTTCCCTCCCGGCTGGTGGCGCCCATGAGTCCTGCGCGCACGGCGAACGGCGCCTTCGGCGCTGATCCTGCGCGGCCCATTGAGCCCGCTGGTTGTACTTCTATTGGGCCCGACAGGCAGCGGCAAAACCGCCCTCTCGCTCGCCCTCGGCCGAGCGCTTCAACGGCGAAATCGTCAGCTGCGACTCCGTCGCCGTCTATCGCGGCATGGACCTCGGCACCGCCAAACCAACATCGCCAGAACGCGCCCGCATCCCGCATCACCTCATCGACGTCGCCGACCCCGACCAGCCCTTCACCGCCGGCGAATACAGCCGCCAGGCCCGCGCCGCCCTGCGCGAAATCGCAGGCCGCAACAAACTCCCCATCGTCACCGGCGGCACCGGCCTCTACCTGCGCGCCCTTACCGAAGGCCTCTTCGCCGGCCCCGCCGCGCCAGGAAGATCTCCGCGACCGCCTCCTGCACCAGCGCCGAGCGACACGAGAGCGCCATGGCTCCATCGCTTCTCACCGCCTCGATCCCGCCATCCGCCGCTCGCATCCACGCCAACGACACACCCAAGCTCATCCGCGCCATCGAAGTCTGCCTCGCCGCGCGCCAGCCCATGTCGCGAATGGTCGACTGCCGCACGCGACCCCCTCACCGGCTTCCGCCTCCTCCGCATCGGCCTCAACCCGCCCCGTGCCGAGCTCTATGACCGCCTCAACCACCGCTGCGCCGACATGTTCGCCGCCGGCCTCATCGAAGAAACCCGCGCCCTCCTCGCCTGCTACGGCCCCGTCAAAGCCCTCGACTCCCTCGGCTACCGCCAGGCGCAGTCTGTTCTCCTCAAGGGCGTCAGCGAAAGAACTGCCATCGCCGAAGCCCAGCAGGGCCATCGCAACTACGCCAAGCGCCAGCTCACCTGGTTCCGCCGCGAACCCGACGTCCACTGGATCGAAGCCTTCGGCGACGACCCCGAAACGCATCGCATCGCCGCCGACCTCGTCCAGGCGAATCGATAAGCGCCGTCCACACATCCAATCCAAGTGCAACCGCATTAAACTGAACATTGGAAACAGGCGCTCTGGTGGAATCACGAGCCCTCAAGAACGGAGTTCGTCTTGGCAGACATCAATCTACGACGTAGCCATCATCGGCAGCGGCCCGGCCGGCTACACCGCCGCCATTCGCGCAGGCCAACTCGGCCTCAAAGTCGCCCTCATCGAGTCCGCCAACGTCCTCGGCGGAACCTGCCTCCACGTCGGCTGCATCCCCACCAAGGCCCTCCTCTTCAACGCCGAGCTCTGGGACCACCTCAAGCACGCCGCCGAATACGGCATCGACAACGTCGACGGCCGCACCCTCAACTGGGACGCCGTGCAGAAGCGCAAGACCTCCATCGTCGACAAGCACACCAAGGGCCTCGACTTCCTGATGAAGAAGAACAAGGTCACCGTCATCGCCGGCTACGGCCGCCTCACCGGCCCCGCCAAAGACGGCATTCACACCATCGATCTCACCGCAGCCGACGGCGCCAAGTCCGAAGTCAAAGCCAAAAACATCATCCTCGCCACCGGCTCCGACGCCAAAATGATCTTCGGCCTCAAGCCCGACGACCGCATCCTCACCAACATCGAAATTCTCGCCATCCCCCAGGTGCCCAAATCCCTCATCGTCATCGGCGCCGGCGCCGTAGGCGTCGAGTTCAGCTCCATCTTCCGCAGCTTCGGCACCGAAGTCACGCTCGTCGAATTCCTCCCGCGCCTCATGCCGCCCGAAGACGAAGAAATCTCCAAGGAGCTCACGCGCGTCTTCAAGAAGCGCGGCATCGACATCAACACCAGCGCGAAGGTCGAGAAAATCGAAAAGACCGACACCGGCGTCAAAGTCACCTGGACCGCCTCCAACGGCAAGCCCGTCGAAAAGGAAGCCGAAAAAGTCCTCGTCGCCGTGGGCCGCGCCCCGCGCACCGAAGACGTCGGCATCGAGAAAGACCAAAATCGAGCTCGACCGCGGCTTCATCAAAGTCAACGAAGCGCAGGAGACCGCCGAGCCCGGCATCTACGCCATCGGCGACATCGTCGCCGGCCTGCCGCAGCTGGCCCACGTCGGCGCCATGAGCGGCATCGTCGCCGTCACCAAAATCGCCGGCCGCAAATTCCGCCCCGTCCGCCGCGATCGCATCCCCGCCTGCACCTACTCCGATCCGCAGATCGGCTCCGTCGGACTTACCGAAGCGCAAGCCAAAGAAAAGGGCATCGAAATCAAAGTCGGCAAGTTTCCCTTCGCCGGAAACTCCAAGGCCACCATCGTCGGCAGCCACGACGGCTTCGTCAAAATCGTTGCCGACGCCAAGTACGGCGAAATCCTCGGCGTCCACATCATCGGCCCCCAGGCCACCGAACTCATCGCCGAAGCCGTTGCCGTCATGGAACTCGAAGGCACCGTCGACGAGCTGATGTTCACCATCCACGCCCATCCCACCCTCAGCGAAGCCATGCTCGACGCCTACGCCGCCGTCGAGGGCATGGCCATCAACGCGTGAGCGATTTCCACAGATAATCGCAAATCTATTTCCAACGGAGGCAACTTTTGTCATTAAAGGATCATTAATTCCTTGAGAAAAGTTGATGAACGGCGACTAGCATTCTCCATTCCGCGTGGAACACGGAAGGAGAGAACCATGAAGTCCATATTCCTATCTCCATTATTTGCAGTCGCAATCCTCTCGCTTCCCACGGCAACCCTATCAGGCCAGGCAACAACAAATCCTTCCGCTCCTCCAGCAGCTTCTGTCGCCGGCGACGACGCCCAGAACCCCGGCCTCCCAAACATCGAAGACCTCCAGCAGAAGGCTCGAGGCCGGAGACGTTCTCGCCGAAAACAATCTGGGATTTGCCTATGCCTTCGGTCGAGGCATTGAGCAGAACTACCAGCAAGCTGCGCACTGGTTTACCCTCGCCGCCCAGGCGGGCTTCGCGCCGGCACAAGTCAATCTTGGCGCCCTCTACGAGAAAGGCTGGGCCGAGTCGCACGATATGACCCTGGCCGTCCGCTGGTACCGCGCCGCCGCCGATCAGGGAGATCCTCTCGCGGAATGCAAACTCGGCAACATCTACCATGCCGGCCGCGGCGTTCCCCACGACGACGCCGAAGCCGCAATCTGGTACCGCAAGGCCGCGGAACACGGAAATGCAATCGCCCAGAACAACCTCGGCTCCTTCTACCATCACGGCGTCTGCGTTGCGCGCGACTATGAACAAGCGCTCTTCTGGTATCGGAAGGCCGCCGCGCAAGGCCTCGCCGAGGCCGACAATAATCTTGGCGTGATGTACGAAGACGGCCTCGGCATCGAAAAAGATTATCGCCAGGCAGCCGCCTTCTACACTGAGGCCGCGAATCAGGGCGTAACGCGCGGCCAATACAACCTTGCAACCCTCTACTATTCCGGCCGTGGCGTGCCGCTCGACTATGTGACCGCATATCTGTGGTACAGCCGCGCCGCCGCCGCGGGGGACTCAACCGCAGCACGCGTCCTCAAGCAATTGTCCGGCGTCATGACGCCACGTCAGAAAGAGCTTGCCCAGGCCCGCCTCGCCGAAGCACAAGCCGCCAGTCTTTCAGAGGATCCGGCCCGCTCCCCCTTCAACGCAGGAACGAATCCCAAATAGCCTCGCAACAAAACCGCTCTCATTCTCCGTGCGTGTTCCATCGTGCCGCCTGGTGAATCCCATCCCGCCCAAAACCATTACACTTTTCTCGGACTGGTTTTTACGGGAGATCCCGAATGAAAGCATTGGTCAAAGCGCGGCCGAGCGCGGACTGTGGCTGGAAGACATCCCCGAACCCACCATCGGCATTAACGATGTCCTCATCCGCGTCCTCTACACCGGCATCTGCGGAACCGACGTCCACATCTACAACTGGGACGACTGGGCGCAGAAAACCATCCCCGTCCCCATGGCCATCGGCCATGAGTTCGTCGGCAAAATCGTCGCCGTCGGCTCCAACGTCAACGACTTTTTCCCCGGCGACATTGTCAGCGGAGAAGGCCACGTCGTCTGCGGACGCTGCCGCAACTGCCTCGCCGGCCGCCGCCATCTCTGCGTCTCCACGCAGGGCGTCGGCGTCAATCGCCCCGGCGCCTTTGCCGAATTCATCGCGCTGCCCATGACCAACATCTGGCGCCACCATCCCGGCGTCAATCTGGAAGTCGCCGCCATCTTCGACCCCTTCGGCAACGCCGTGCACACCGCGCTTGTCGTTTCCCGTGCTCGGCGAAGATGTGCTCATCACCGGCGCCGGCCCCATCGGCATCATGGCTATTCCGGTCGTGCGCCACGCCGGCGCGCGCCACGTCGTCATCACTGATCTGAATCCCTTCCGCCTCGATCTCGCGCGCAAAATGGGAGCCACCCTCGCCGTCAACCCCACCGAAACTCCGCTCAGCGAAGTGCAAAAGCAGCTCGGATGACCGAAGGATTCGATGTGGGCCTCGAGATGTCCGGCAACCCGCAGGCCTTGAGCGACATGATCGCCAACATGAGCCACGGCGGAAAAATCGCCATCCTCGGCATTCCCGTCCAAAAGCATTCCGATGGACTGGCGTCCGGTCATCTTCAACATGATCACCATCAAGGGCATCTACGGCCGCGAAATGTACGAGACCTGGTACAAGATGTCCGTGATGCTCGACTCCGGCCTCGACATCTCCCCCGTCATCACCCATCGCTTCGCCTACAGCGACTTCGAAAAGGGCTTCGCCGCCATGATCTCCGGGAACACCGGCAAAGTTGTGCTCGACTGGACCAGCCTCGGCTGAACCCGACCGAAAGACTCTCACTGGTTCACCGGGCCGACGATCCATCGCCCTTGACCTCACTCCATGCTGACGTGCGCGCGCAAGATTTCTCGGCCAGAGGGCACGGTGACACTCACACTCTGTTCCGGAGTGACAAACACCTCGAAGTCTTTTGAAACAGTGACAATATGCAAATCGCCCTTCAGGTCGCCGTTGACACCAATGGCCCCTTCTTTGACCGCGTCGCCGTCGTTGGGGCGCACCCAGACAATGTAAGTATCGGCCGGCGGACTGAGGCTCGAAGGCCGCGCAAGATGGTCAACCTTGACCTCGAGTTTCGTATTTCTGTTGTCCTTATCCCGTTTTGCGTGGACCGTCCCCGAAGCCGCCGGAACGGAAGGATCGGCAGTCATGGGAAAGTCTTTTCCGGAAGAGAATGGCCAGATGGCAATCAAGGCAAACGCTGCAAGTTGAATTATGCTCATGATCATTGGGATGGCATGTAGCAGATAGGGGGTTGCGTTCAATCAGGACGATCGGCCTCGGCTCACGCCAATGGAACTTCCAGCAAAGCGCGCTCCTCCGGTGCCCTTCCATCCGACCGACCAACGAGAGTGGGAGGAACCTTCAGTTTCTTTTCCTGAGCGGCAAAGAACCGTTCTGTGTCGTCGGCAAGCTAGTCCCCATCGCCGGCGATGCCGGATCAATCGAATGGCTCTACTGCTGCGCTAATCCCAGCCCTTTAGCCTCGGCCACAGCGTCTGCAGATCGGTCTTCAGCCCGCGGCAGTGATAGATCGGCCGATTCGCATCTGGTCGCGAGTATGGATCGGAAGGCCGCGCTACCAGGGTTAAGCTTCGGCACATTTCAACGTACTTCTCCGGCGAGTCCTCATTCATCAGGATGATGCTCTCGCCGTGATACGCGCGCGGTCCCCATATCCAATAGTTGTTGTTGGAGCTGATCGACTTTGGGAGTCCGTACTTCGGGCCGAACAAGTCCACCGCACCTGCTTGTCCGTAATCTGATGCCCCGATAGCTGTCACTCTCTGTTCTTCTGCGGGCAGCGAGTGAAAGTAGTCCGCAACGATCTTCACCCTGTTCTCCCAGCCGAACATATCCGCGTAAATCTGCGGCAACTCGCTCATCGGCTGGTTCTCAAACTTCTGTTGCTGAATGCCGAGCCTCTCCGAGTAAGCGATATACGCCTTTACGGGAAGAACCGGAATCATTGTGGGCGCCATCAAAGCTCCCACCGCCAGCATTACCGTCGCATATACAGGCCGTACCCATTTCCATCGCGCGCGATCGGTCAGCTGTTCAAATTGCACTCCGCCCGCCGCGAAGATTACGGGGTACACCGGAGCCACGTAATAGAACTTGCCTTTCAGCGCCATCATCAAGCCGAGCACGCCCAGGAAGCCGAAGCCCAGTACCGCGTAGCGCCGCCCCTCTCGCGAAAACAGGAACCATAAGCCGAGCAACACCAGCACCGCCGCAACAAACCCGATCATCTGCGTCTGCTGCCACAGGTAAGGCAGTGGCGGCACCATCACATCGCGAGATCCCTGTCGAATACTGATGAGCAGTTGCACAAATGGATAGTTCCAATGCCGCTGCCACAGAAAATTCGGCAACGCGATCATCGTTGCAATTGCCACTCCGAGCCAGAACCATGGCCGCGCAAAACTCCGCCGCAGAGGAGTAATCACAACTCCTGCCAGCAACCCGGATAGGAAGAAAAGCACACCGTATTTGTTCAGCAGCGTGACGCCGACCAGCACTCCAATCCACAACCATAGCTTTTCATTGCTGGACTGAATCAGTCTCACAATGAGCCATGCCAGCAACGCCCACAGGAATGGGTCGAAGGCGTTCATCGTGAAAAGATGGCTCAAGCCCAGAAAGATTGGCGTAACCAGCACCGCAAGCGCGGCCAGAAACATTGCCCAGCGTTTCCCGCCAAGGTCGCGTGCCAGCAACGCCGCTATGCATATGGCCCCGACGTCGCCCAGCATCGGCAGCAGCCGAAGCGCGTACAGCGAAGTCCCAATTGTGTGTTGCAGCAACCACGCCATCCATGCGATCAGTGGAGGCTGATCGACATACCCCCACGCCGGATGTTCTCCGCAAGCCAGGTAATACATCTCATCGCGGAAATAGCCGTAATTCGGCGCCGCAATCAGATAAAGCGCCACCCGGATGAGCGCCACATAACAGACAAGGGCAAATCCTGAGGTGAATCGCGATCCCGAACTTTCTTTAGATTGCATCGACGATCAGTCGTTCAGAATATTGAGAGAACGAGAAGAATTCTACGCTAGCTACAGGTCAACCGATTTGCTCTCCACCAGCCCCTTGGCCCTGGCGATGAAATCGCCCAGCGGCATCGATCCCTGGTCGCCTTTGCCGCGCGTGCGAACACTCACCGAGCCGGCCGCCTCTTCCTTGTCTCCGAAGACAAGAATGTACGGGATCTTCTGGTTTGCCAAGTCGCGAATCTTTGCATTCATTTTCTCGTTGCGAACATCCGTCTCAACTCGGAACCCAGCGGCCTTCAACTCTGCTTCCAGCTTCTCCGCATACGCAACATGCCGCTCGCTGATCGGCACCAGTCCAATCTGCACCGGCGCCAGCCAGAATGGAAATGCTCCCGCATAGTGCTCGATCAGCACGCCGAAGAATCGCTCCACCGACCCGAACAGCGCGCGATGCACCATCACCGGCTGATGCCGTTCGCCATCTTCACCCACATACTCCAGGCCAAACCGCGCAGGAAGCGTGAAATCAAACTGCACTGTCGACAACTGCCACAGCCGCCCCAGCACATCCACGAGCTTGATATCGATCTTCGGCCCGTAAAACGCCGCCTCCCCCGGAATCGTCTTGTACGGAATGCCCTTCGCCTTTAGCACACTGATCGAGCGAACCGATGGCGAGGTTCCAGTTCTCGTCCGAGCCCGTATAACTCTTGCGATCGTTCGGATCCCAGGTGGAAAGCTCAACTTTGAATTCGTTAAACCCAAATGTCCTCAGCACCGTCTCGGCAAAGTCGATGCACGCCTCAACTTCACTCTCAATCTGGCTCGGCATGCAGAAGATGTGCGCATCGTCCTGCGTAAAGCCGCGTACGCGCAACAGCCCATGCATCGTTCCTGAGCGCTCGTAGCGGTACACATTGCCCAATTCCGCATACCGCTGCGGCAGGTCGCGGTAGCTCTTCGGCGAATTCTTGTATATCAGAATGTGCCCAGGGCAGTTCATCGGCTTCAGCCGGTACTCGGCGTCATCTAGCTCCATCGGCGTGTACATGTTGCCGGAGTAGTAGCCCTCATGCCCGCTCACCTTCCACAATTCGCGGCGCATCACGTGCGGCGTGAAAACCATCAGATACCCGCGGCGCAGGCACTCATCGCGCATCCAGTCTTCCATCACCTTGCGGACGACGCCGCCCTTGGGATGCCAGAACACGAGTCCGGGCCCCGCGAGTTCCTGGATGCTGAAAAGATCAAGCTGTTTGCCCAGAACGCGATGATCGCGCTTCGCTGCTTCTTCAAGCCGCGCAAAGTGCGCATCCATCTCTTTCTGCGAGAAAAACGCAGTGCCATACACGCGCTGCAGCTGCGGATTCTTCTCGTCCCCCAGCCAGTACGCGCCCGCGAGAGTCGTAACCTTCACCGCCCTTACGCGTCCCGTTGAAGGCACATGTGGTCCGCGGCAAAAGTCCACAAACTTGCCATTGCGATAAAAACTGACCTGAGAACCTGGCTCCGTGAACTTGGTCACGAAGTGTGTCTTCATGAAGTCGCCGTCTTTTTCAAACTCAGCCAGCGCTTGTTCGCGCGTCTCATACTCGCGCACAAACTTCTCGTCCCGGGCGATAACCTCCGCCATCTTCTTCTCGATCGCCGCCAGATCCTCTGGCGTAAACGGCTTGTCACGATAAAAATCGTAAAAGAATCCCGCATCCGTCGCCGGCCCATGCCCAAGCTTCGTCTCGGGAAACAGCTCCAGCACCGCAGTTGCCAGCACATGCGCAGCTGAGTGCCGCACCACCTTCAGCGCCTCCGGATCCTTTTCCGTTACCAGTTCAAGCTTCGTGTCCGCGTTCAATGGCGCTGAAAGATCCACCAGCCGCGTCGACGAAGCATCTTCCGCCGCATACATCGCAGCTTCCGACTCGCCTTCAGCAGCCGCCTTCGCCTTCGACTCCATGGTCACCGGCGACAGCCGTGCAACAACAGAGGCCGCCGCCAGCCGTGGCGAAATCGAGTTGGCAATGTCGAGAGGTGTCGTGCCCGCAGGTACTTCGCGTATGCTTCCGTCGGGCAGATGCACGGCAATATTTTGAGTGCTCATGGTGATTTCCACGGTCCTGACTGATCCGGCCCCGCGTTAACCGCGGATCCGTGCTCTTCGTTAAGGATATAACGGCGCAAAGTGGAATCATCCCCGGACCGTTCGCGTAAACGAACTGGTGCCCAAGGGAAAACTGAATCGCGCTGTGTTCTTTCACGCGCCAGCATCACGCAAGAAAGGTCTCGCATGTCCAGGTGCTTCCTCCGAATTTCTATCTTTGCGCTGTTCGCCATCGCCGCAGTATCTGCGTCGGCACAGCCCGCCATTCAACCCACCGTCGACATCACCAAGGTCCCCGTCGCCGCCCGGCCTTTGGCGCAATTCGACGCCGAGGCAGCCACCGAAGCCTACATGGCATATATGCCCCCCGCTGCCGTCGCTCGCTCCAACGCATATTTCCAAGGCGGCTACTGGCTCATCCTCTGGGACTTCCTCTACGGCGCAGCCATATCGCTTGTGCTGTTGAATCTCCGCTGGTCGCCCCAAATGCGCGATCTTGCCGCACGCATCACTCGCTTCCGCTGGCTGCAACCGCTTCCTTATGCGGTCATGTACACCGTGGCTGTTGCCGTTCTCGGCTTTCCCCTCGAGTACTACGAGAGTTTTGTGCGCGAGCACAAGTACGGAATGGCGACGCAGACCTTCGGCCCATGGATGGGAGATGAACTCAAGTCGCTGCTGGTCTCAGTCGTTGTCAGCTCCGTTGCCATGGTGATTCTGTTTGCCATCGTCCGCCGCTTCCCGAATACCTGGTGGATCTGGGGCGCGGGCGCAACCCTTTGCCTGATGACAATCCTCATCGCCATCGGTCCCGTCTATCTTCAGCCCATCTTCAATACCCCCAAGAAACTCGACGATCCCAAAATCACCATGCCCATTCTGCGGATGGCCCACGCAAATGGTATCCCCACCAACGATGTCTGGCAGATCGATGCCAGCCGCCAGACCACGCGCATGAGCGCCAACGTCAGCGGCTTCGGCAACACCATGCGCATCACCCTCAATGACAACCTGATTCGCCGTGGTTCGCCCGAAGAAATTCAGGCCGTGATGGGTCATGAGATGGGCCACTACGTCCTGAATCACATTCCTAAAGCCATCATGTTCTTTCTGATCGTGATTACCCTCTCATTCGCCTATCTCTTCTGGGGCATCAAGTGGGCGCTCAGCCGCTGGGGAGAGCGCTGGCAAATCCATTCCGCCGGCGATCCCGCAGTCGTGCCGCTCGTCGTCTTCCTGGTCACCATCCTGTCATTTGTAGCGACCCCCATCAACAATACGTTCGTTCGCGTGCAGGAGAAGGAAGCCGACATGTTCGGCCTCAACGCCTCCCGTCTGCCCGACGGATTCGCCCAGGCCGCCATCCACCTCGGAGAATATCGCAAGATGCGCCCCGGTCCCGTCGAAGAGTTTCTCTTCTACGATCACCCGAGCGGCTACAACCGCATTCACTCCGCCATGGTGTGGAAAGGCCAGAATCTTGATCTGGTTCAGCCCTCAGCCGAGCCCGCGACCAAACCATAAAAGAAAAATAGGCCACATCAAATCCAGTATGCGTGCATTTTCACGCCAGCAAACAAAAACCGAATCTCTAACCCGAGCGCACTTGAGCGACATCTAATTGGTCTGGGCCACCGCGTGGCCATGGAGCTTACTCACAAATGCACTGGCAGCAGTTATTGGCGCTCATCGTCCTATGCGAAGGAGTCGGCCTGCTAGGCGGCTTTTGGACCGGCCCCGAAATCCCCGGCTGGTATCGCACCCTCGCCAAACCCTCATTTAACCCGCCCGGCTGGATCTTCGGACCTGTTTGGACGACGCTTTACCTGCTCATGGCCGTCGCTGCGTGGCTGGTGTTCAACGCATCCGCTTCCTCGGCCCGCACGCTCGGCCTCTTTCTCTTCATCTTTCAACTCGTCCTCAACCTCGCCTGGAGCTGGATCTTTTTCCGCAAACACGCCATCGGCGCAGCCGCCATCGAGGTTGCTATCCTCTGGCTCTCCATCGGCGCAACCACAATCGTCTTCAGCCAGGTCTCCGCCACATCCGCATGGCTCATAGCGCCATACTGGGCCTGGGTCACCTTCGCGTCGATTCTCAACGCCTCGATCTGGCATCTCAATCCCGCCTGACTCTGTTGCCTTGCCAACCCCAGGCCGTCCGGTCTACGCTATCCCCATGCGTCGATGTCGCTAAACGCCGTCTCTGGTGTCTACACCGTACATGGTGTCTGCCGCGACCCGCATCTGCGCGCGATTCCCGCTCGAATACGTCTCCTGAATCCCGCTGCCGCTCGGCACCATCCCATCCATTGAGCTCATTCCCGACCGGGCCGTTTCCCGCCCAAGGAGATTCGCATGGCACGTATTGCTGCAAGCGTGACTGAACTGATTGGAAAAACTCCCCTCGTACGCCTTAACCGCGTCTCTGCGGGGCTCCCCGCCACCGTTGTTGCCAAGCTCGAAAGCCAGAACCCTCTCTCCAGCGTCAAAGACCGCATCGGCAACGCCATGATCGAAGACGCCGAGCGCCGCGGCAAAATCACTCCCGGCAAAACCGTCCTCATCGAGCCCACCAGTGGCAACACCGGCATCGCCCTCGCCTTCGTCGCCGCCGTCAAAGGCTACCGACTCATCCTCACCATGCCTGAGACCATGAGCACCGAGCGCCGCGTCCTCCTCCGCGCATTCGGAGCCGAAATCGTTCTCACGCCCGGCCCCAACGGCATGAAAGGCGCCATCGCCAAGGCCAATGAAATCCTCGCCAACACCCCAGACGGCTACATCCTCGGCCAATTCGACAATCCCGCCAACCCCGCGATTCATGTCTGGACCACCGGCCCTGAAATCTGGGAAGACACCGACGGCAAAGTCGACATCCTCATCTCCGGCGTCGGCACCGGCGGCACCCTCACCGGCGTGGCCACCTACATCAAGGAGCGCAAGCCCGAATTCAAAGCCATCGCCGTCGAGCCCACTGACAGTCCCGTCCTCTCCGGCGGCAAGCCCGGACCACACAAGATCCAGGGAATCGGCGCTGGCTTCATTCCCAGCATCCTCGATACCAAGCTCATCGACGAAGTCGTCCAGGTCACCAACGACGAATCCATCGCCATGGCCCGCCGCCTGCCGCTTGAAGAAGGCCTTTTCGTCGGCATCTGCTCCGGCGCGGCCGTCGCAGCGGCGCTCAAAGTAGCCGCGCGGCCTGAGAACGCCGGCAAGCTCATCGTCGTCATCCTGCCCAGCTTCGGCGAGCGTTATCTTTCCAGCGTCCTCTTTGATTCGCTACGGCAGGAAGTGCTGGCATTGCCCACGCAGGCAGTTACGCTGTAAAGAAATATCAGCGCTCGCAGAAAGGCCGGCCCATGTTCTCCCGCATTCGCGAAGATGTTCGCTCCGTCCTCGAACGCGACCCCGCTGCGCGTTCCTGGCTAGAGGTCATGCTTTGCTATCCGGGGCTGTGGGCCGTGTGGTTTCATCGCGCGTCCCACCGCCTCTGGCAAATGAAGCTGCGCCTGCCAGCCCGCTTCCTCTCCCAGATCGCCCGCTTCTTCACCGGCGTCGACATCCACCCCGGCGCGCTGCTCGGCCGCCGCCTCTTCATCGACCACGCCACCGGCGTCGTCATCGGCGAAACCGCGATCGTCGGCAGCGACGTGACCCTGTATCAGGGCGTCACCCTAGGCGGCACCGGCAAAGGACACGGCAAGCGCCACCCCACTCTCTGCGACGGCGTCTTCGTCGGCAACAACTCCAACGTGCTCGGCAACATCACCATTGGCCAGAACTCGCGCGTCGGCGCCGGATCTGTTGTTCTGTCTGATGTCCCGCCCAACTCCACCGTCGTCGGCGTCCCCGCCCACATCGTCTACCGCAACGGGCAGCGCATCCTCATCACCGATCCCCACGACGTCAAAGATCCTCTCTCCGACGCTCTCATCGCCCTCTCAGCCCGCGTTGAAGAACTGGAAGACAAACTCGGCGCCCACGTCCGCCGCGTCGAACCCTTCGCCACCGAAGAAGCCGAGCGCACCGCCTACCGCAAAGAACTCAACCAGCTCTCCGAATACGTCTCCATGGGCGAAGGAATCTAGCGTCCTCCCCAATTGTCATCTTAGGCGAAAGGCGGAAGAGGTTCGAGTCACCGATCAACCTGAGATGCTCGGACTGCCCGCCGTTCTCTACTTAATTAACTCGTAAACTCCACCGAAGGCGCATGCCACGTCGCCGGATCACCGTTCACGCCCCGGCCGTAATTCAGCACCTCCAAATGTTCAGGAATCACTTTGATCAGTATCAGATTCTTGAATTCCGGGAACACGGAGTCCCAGTAGCCGCGTTTGCGCTTGATCATCTCAGCCCGGTCATCCACCAGCAATGCTTTGCCTCGGATAGAAACGAACCCGGCAGCCTTGCTATGGTCGGCGTAGTAAAGCGTGACCTGCGCGTTGTGACGTATCTGCTGCACCTTCCGAGTCTGCGTACCTGTCGCGATCCACACCGCCATATCGTCTTCTGGAGGAAACGGATTCACCGTTCTCACCTGCGCACGACCCTCCTCATCTTGAGTCACAAGAGCACAGTATTGCTGGCTCGCAACTATTTCGCGCGCCGCTGCGATCAGTTCGGAGCGCCCTAAGGTTGAACTGGGATTCCCGCGTGCAGGCACCGTCTCTGCGCGAAGCATTCTGGGAAGAGATGGAGCGATCACCGAAGCCAAGATGCCATTGAATGTATTGATGAGAAATTGCTTACGATTCACGATGAGTCCTTTCGCGCCATCAGGCACGACTTCGTCGCCGTGAATCACAGAGGCATGCCTGAATATGTTCGCCAGCCTACAAACGCCGGCACAATTCCGGGAAAGGGCAGCGAACTTGGTGGCTTGCCCCAGGATTGAGTCACATTTTAGTCAGAGATACGGAGACAGGGCGGCCTTGGTTCCTCGTCCGTAGCGTTGTCGACAATTAGTCACCATGGCAAAAGGGCTATTAGGATTAGTAGGTCGACAGGCACTCGAAATCCACCCCAGGTGTAGTAGCTGCGCCTGCAGAGTGACCCTAAGTTCCCCTACTCGACTGTGCACCAAAATCTGTAACGTCTGAGATGGCCGGTGATTCGACCGCAGTGATCCACTCGCACCCGTTTTGAGGAGAATCGGTTCGAGTAAGGATGCAGCATCTGATTCATTTCCCGGAAAGTGTCATTTTCTGGATCAGATGCGCCTTGTTATGCCCAACCAGAAAACCGATTGTGCGATCTGACCAAGACGTATACGGGGGCTTCAATGCACGATCGAGAAACGATCCGACGAATGAATTTTGAAGCAACACGCCCTTCTTTTTCGAAAATGCACAAAAACCGTCAAAGCCGTGGTAAGCGCCCATTCCGCTTGCGCCTACACCACCGAACGGTAGCTGGTGTTGAGCGAAGTGAAAGATGCAGTCGTTGATCGCAGCGCCACCTGAGACTGTCTGCTCCAGTACTTTGCTTATTCGAGACTTATTTCGGTCGAAGTAGTAGAGAGCGAGTGGGCGTGGCCGACCATTGATGAAGCTCAGAGCGTCCTCTATCGACGAATATGTCACGATCGGCAGGATCGGCCCGAAGATCTCTGTCTGCATGACGCGCATAGTGTTGTTTGCGCCCAGAATGAGCGTAGGGGGAAAGAATCGGCTCCTTGCAGGAACATCTGTATCCTTTGAGTCCACCTGAAGAACCCGCGCGCCTTTGCTCCGCGCATCATCGACTAGGTCCCGCGTTCGTTTCCAGGCTGTCTGGCTGATTAAATGCGTATAGTCAGCATTTGAAGCGGCCTGAGGATAACGCTTGGATATGACTGTCTCGCATTTGTGGACAAACTCGTCCACCCTGTTCAAAGGTACAAGCACGTAATCTGGGGCAATGCAGGTTTGTCCGGCATTCCAGAATTTCGCGGAGCAGACGCGATCCGCCGCTGTTGCCATCGGATATGACTCATGCACCAATGCCGGCGACTTTCCACCGAGTTCGAGCGTGACGGGCGTGAGGTTCTCGGCCGCCGCTTTCATCACGAGTTTGCCAACGCGATCGGAACCGGTGAAGAGAATATGATCAAACGGCAGAGCCGAAAAAGCCGACGCAACATCCGGACCTCCCGTGACAACAGATATATAGTCTTCGGGAAATGCTTCGCTGATCATCTGACGCAGGATCTCGGCAGTTGCGGGAGCGACTTCAGACGGCTTAACGAGGACATGATTGCCCGCTGATAAGGCGTTTACCAGCGGAGACAGCGTCAATAACACTGGATAGTTCCAGGCGCCAATAACTCCCACCACACCAAGCGGCTGATAGATGACCTTTGTGCGGCTGGGCAGGAACTGCCAGTTCGCCGAGGCGCTGCCAGGCTGCATCCATCGGCGTAGGTGGCGCTTTACAAACCGGATTTCATCAACCAGCGGAAAGATCTCCAGCAACTGGGTCTCCCTTGCGGATCGCCTGCCAAAGTCTGCCGCCACAGCCTCAACGATTGCGTCCTGATGATTGACGACGCTCTGCAGCACAAGGTCCAGAGCTTCCATCCGTTTCCGAAGTCCGAGCGGAGCGCATTGGCGAAAGCTCCTTCGCTGGCGTTCAAATAGGTCTCGCACCTCTTGCTGCACCTCGGTGACCGGAGCTGACCGTTCATCGATCTTCATGGGAACAATTCGTCCTCGCGTGCAAAGCTCAGTCTGGATAAGAGGGGGGTGAAAGTTCCCCAACCTTAGATGTGGTACAGATAGTCTGTCAACGGTGCGGTTGCCGCAACCAAAACATTGTCGGCCGGCGTGAGTTTGTGCGGTTCTGGGCGGGTCCTCGGTTCGGTAGCTGCCAATTCATTGTCCACCAGAAGCGAAATCGCAGCCACTCATTGGTTGAGCCGGGCCTGCTGTCCAGAATAAACCTCCATGGGAGAAGGAATCTGTCTGATCGAGCGTGATCTTGCGACAGCTACTACTGAGAACCTGGCGGACCGATCGCTGAGCGCTGAGATCCTTGAGCGCGCAATTGCGCGAGCATCACCGATGGATGAACAGGCTTGGCGAGGATATTGAATGTGTTTCCCTGCGCACTGGCGGCGGCCAGAAGCTCTGAAGTATTGTTATTCCCCGACATCAGCAAAATATGGCAATCAGGCAGCAGGGCACGGATAGCGAGGGCGGCATCGATTCCGTTCATGCCTTCCATCATCACGTCGGTGACCAGGTGATCGAAGGCAGTTTTCCCAGCGGCCTCAACGGCGAGCTCCCCGCTGTAGACCGGCGTTGCCTTGAAGCCGCTGACATTCAGAACCATCGCAAGAGTGTCGGCGACCGCGCAATCATCATCGACTACGAGCACTTCAGGCCTGATTTCAGATTCCATAGAGCTGAGGAACTCCTTCGGAAGAACTGGGCCCTATTCCAAACGCGCTGTTAACATGCGGAACCGTATCAGAAACCTATACGATGCTCAATAACTGCGTAGGGATGTCATGCGGAACACATTTGGTGTGTCGAAAACGTTGAAAGCATAGAGTCAGTCCCAAAGAAAAGCCCCCTCTGAACACGCAACAGCGGAAGCCCCACGCCGAGCCCCATTCTCTCGCTTGACATAAAAGCCATAGCACGATACCTTGTAATACAAGGTATATGACAATGATGAGATTGAGAGCGCAGCCCATCGACGGTGAATCCCCGGACCGGTGGGAAGCCCAGCTCCGCAAAGGCGCCCTGGAGATGGCCGCACTCGCCAGTCTCTGGAGCGGACGCTTGTACGGCCTTGAAATCATTCGATTTCTTGAGAATCACTCGCGACTTGTCCTGGCCGAGGGAACCATATACCCCATCCTCAACCGGCTCAAGGCTGAAGGCATGCTTACCTCAGATTGGGTTGAAGCGGAAGCAGGCCACCCCCGCAAGTACTACGCCCTCACCGACTCCGGCCGGGCCCGCTTGCGTCAGATGGCCGAGGCCTGGGCCAATTTTGCAGGTGGCCTCAGCCAGCTTCTCGAGCCCGTCCTGAATCCCGAGGCCGAAACGCAGTCAAACTTACCCGACGCCGAAAGAGTGGAGTTATTCCGATGATCGACATGCGTGTAGACACCGTGCAAATCGACGCCTATTTGTCCTCACTTCGCACTCACCTCGGCCCCATAACGCTCAGCGAGCGCGATGAGATCATCCGCGAAATCAGCGCGCACATTCGCGACTCCGCTGAGGAAAGCGGTGTTAGCGTGGAAGCCATCCTCGCGAGACTCGGCTCTGCAGAGGATCTAGCCGCTCAATACCGCGACGGACTTCTGATTAGCAAAGCGAGCCGCAGCATCTCGCCGATCAAGCTCATGCGCGGCGCGCTCCGGCTGGCCACCAAAGGCGTCTTCGGCACAATTGTCTGTCTTGTCGGAATCATCGGATACGCTATCGGGGGCGGCTTTGTGCTCTCCGGAATGCTCAAACCCATCCTGCCTCGCAATACCGGCATGTGGGTTCAGGACGGCCACCTTCTCGCGTACGGCACCCAGTTTCCTGCCATCGGTTTGCCGGCGCATGAAGTTCTGGGCATGTGGTACATCCCCTTGATGCTCACAGCAGGCAGCCTCATCCTGCTGGCCACCAGCTTCGTAATCCGCGCATCGCTCCGCATCTCGCAACGCTGGCTGGCAAGGCTGGCCCCATCGCATAACGCTCAAGCCTGAATCGAGGTTAAGGTACTACTCAATCGGAAACAACGAAGTCCGACCGGAGAGCGCCTTCAGAAGAGATCACGCGGTACGCGCAATATTCCAGCAAGTCACTCGACGCAAGATATTGAGGGGTGTTGGAGGCGCGGGCCGGGATCGAACCGGCGCATAAAGGTTTTGCAGACCTCTCCCTTACCACTTGGGTACCGCGCCTTTGGCAGGGCTGTCTCTAATTTCAGCGCTCCATATCGCCGTAGCCAACCCGGCTGGCGCCGGAGGGCGATTTGGAGCGGGAGACGAGATTTGAACTCGCGACCCTCGCCTTGGCAAGGCGATGCTCTACCACTGAGCTACTCCCGCTTACTGCAAAGTTGAGTATACCGGGAGGCCCAGAACGGGTCAAACCGCTGAAACTGCTTTGCCAGCGTCCCGCAGAACGCTCAGGCAACGCCTCCCTGGACGCCCAACCCTTTCTCCACCTTGATGATCTCCCCATCCCGCATGTGCAGAATGCGCCCGGCAATCGTCGCCGCTTCGGGATTATGCGTGATCATCAGTGTTGTCTGGCCCAGTTCGCGATTCGACCGCAACAGCATCTTGAGCACCGCATCCGAATTCTTCGTATCCAGATTCCCTGTCGGCTCATCCGCCAGCACAATCGAGGGCCTCGTAATCAGCGCACGTGCAATTGCCACGCGCTGCTGCTCCCCGCCGCTCAACTCTGATGGCCGGTGCTGCAGCCTGCCTCGGATCGACAAAAGATCGCTCAGATGTTCCAGGTACTTGCGATCCATCGGTTCCTTGCGCCCGCTCACCGTATAGGCAATTTCGATATTGCCCATTGCCGAAAGCGTCGGCAGGAGGTTGAATTTCTGGAAGACAAAGCCAATTCGGTGCTTACGCAGCCGCGTCCTTTCCCCGTCGCTCAAGCTGGCAAAGTCCACTCCATCGATCACAACCTTGCCTTCGCTGGCTCTCGTCAGGCCGCCCAGCAGGTAAAAGAGCGTCGATTTCCCTGAGCCTGACGGCCCCACAATCGCCACAAATTCGCCCCGCTTCACCTCAAAGGAAACAGCGCGCACCGCAGCCACCATGATCCGGCCCGCGGCGTAAACCTTGCTCAGATTTTCGGCAACAATGATAGGAACGGAAGCGTCTGCCTGCACAGCATTCATTGTAACTGTCGCATGCGCTTGGCTCTCCGGGGGCTCCCAGTTCTATCAGGCAAACGCATTCAGTCGCGCGTAATTCTTCAGCTCCACCTGGAATCCCATCCGCGCTCGGAATCCGACATACCCATCCGGACGCAGGACGAATATCTTTCCATCGTCGCCGAGCAGACGCCTTCCTTGATCGTAGAAATCGGATGTGGCTACCGCCACAACCTCGGCATTGGGCAGTTCGTGCTTCATGGTTTCGATGTCGTCCCTATCAAGATTCAGCCCAAAGACCCGATGTTTCGGCGCGGTCCAATCCGCCAGCAGACTCGATCGCACGATGCGATTTTGCAACGGCAGATCCGGCAAGCGATCTCCGGCGCGCAGGTGCCCATCGCTTCCGAAGTCTTCAACAATGGAAGACGAACGATACTCAATCGCAGTCTCCGACACAAACCCAACCGCACCTCTCTGCACGGGTGGCAACAGCACCACGAGCGGCGCAAACGTATCGCGAAGCTTCTCCACAATTGGATTCGAAATCGTCGCGAGCTTCAGGCCGCGCTCTGTAAACCGCAGCAATGCCCTCCCCACTTCGCCTCGTTCTTCTTCATAGCTGTTGAGCAGAGTATCGTGCGCACCGCGGGCCACGGCCGCTAGCTTCCATGCCAGGTTTGCAGCGTCCTGGATTCCTGTGTTCATACCCTGGCCGCCAACTGGCGAATGAATATGCGAAGCATCGCCCGCCAGAAAGACGTTTCCCACCCTGTAGTGCTTCGCCTGCCGGTCGGTGACGTGAAAAGGTGTCAACCATTCCGCGGCATGAATCTTGATTTTCACCCCCACCCGATCGACCATTCCCTGAAAATCCTGAACAGTCAATTCTCGATCGACGTCGAATTTCGGCTGTTCATGCAATGCCACAATCAAGCGAACAGTCCTGTCGGTCAAGCGCGCCATAAACACCACATTTCCATGGCTCACATGCAACGACAGCTCATCCTGCGGCACATCCGGCCCGGTAATCTCCGCATCCGCAAGGAAGAACGAAATCCCTACCCGCGCGCCTTCAAATGGTGTTCCCGTCTTTTCGCGAACCACGCTGTGTGCGCCGTCGCAACCAATCAGCCATCGTGGCGACACTTCTTCGGTCCGGCCGTCCGCGTGCCGCAGCGCCGCCCGAAGCTCAGGCTGCTGCTTGAGCGAAATCAACTCGACCTCGCGCTCCGTTCTTACACCCAGCGATTCCATATGCGTGTTCAGCAGCACCTCGGTTTCCGACTGCGGTATGAACAGCGCAAACGGATATGGGCTATCCACGTGATTCAGCTTGAAATCAACAATCAGCTTGCCTTCGCTGTAAAATTTCGCCTCGTGTAACTTGCGTCCGTGCGCGATTGCCTCATCCGCAAGCCCATACCGTTGAAACTGCTCGAGCGTGCGCGCCTGCACCACCAGCGCTTGGGAGTGCCGTGCCAGGTGGTCCGACTTGTCGATGATGCGCACATCCATCCCCAGGCGCTTCAATTCGATGGCAGCTGTCATGCCGGTCGGCCCCGCGCCCACAATCAAAACCGTATTGTTCGCCATGTATTCAGCTCCTCACCTCTGTTACGATGCACAACTGCTTTGCGTGGCGGCATCGACCCTGGTTACATCGCGGGAATCGTCAAAATCGCGGTTTTGATGCACTAAACTGGAAATGCAACGATTCCACTGCAGGTCCCATTCATGACATCGAAAGCCAATCTCGTTTCTTCTATTGAATCCGCCGCTGCCAAGGCAGGCCTCAAGCTCGTCTACACCTCCGAGGGGGCCGACCTCAACGGCCAGCCCACCCAGGTCTTCCAGCTTGGGCTGCCGGGCCTTGACGATCGCCGCCTGCGACTGGAACTCACCGAGGCTTTCGACTTCGACAAGCCCGACCTGCTGCCCACGATGACGGCGCACCTTGCCGCCGAGGCCAAGCGCCTTCGCAATCCGCGGCCCGACTGCTATGTCACGCTCGGCGGACTCCCACTCGCCTTCGGCAAATTCCAGTGGCCCTTCCACCGCTCCACCTCCGGTGCCGACACCTACATCGTCCACGGCGAAATCTCGCTCGCCGACGGCGGCACGCACAACCTGCACGCCAAAATCGCTGCCTCCGTCACCGTCACGTTTGCTGAAATCGTGCCCGCGATGGAGCAGCCCTACGCTGAGACCTTCGTCTACAACGCCATTCGCAAAACCGTCGACTTCGGCCAGCTCGAATTTCTAAAGTCCGGCAATCGCCAGCCCGTTCCCGTTACCACGCGCTTCTACAGCCGCTGGCAAAAAAAGTTTCTCTTCACCGAGACCGACGATCAGGAGCGCTTGAAATATCTGCTCAGCAAGGTCTACTGGCTCTCAGGTGTTTTGGGCAGCAGCAAGCCTGTGTGGATCTCCGACCCCCGCGATGCCCAGTACCTGAACACGAACGAAGAGGATCTACTGCGTATGGCCGGACACGAAGCCGGAGAAGGCTTGATGACTCTGGATGGCGAGTATGCAGCCGCCACGCCGCAGCTCATGGCGCGTGCCGCCGAGTACGAAGCCGCCCGTGACGCTGCCCTCAACTTCACCAAGCCGCAGTTCAACGAGTCCATGCGCTCCGGCCACGCCAACATGTAGGCACCGTGGAACGCCAGCAGGTCAAAATGAGGTAATTGGATTAGGTCTCTGCTGCGTTCAGCAACTCTGAACTACGAACTCAAAACTCTGGGCTGAACTCACAGCACTCCACCGCAACCCGAGCAGAACTTCGCCCCCACCGGATTCGTCTTCTGGCACTTTGGGCAGGCAACTAATGTCCCCGGCTGCGCGACCCCGGTTACAGGCGTATACGGCGGAGGAGCCGGGGTTCCCGCATAGGCGGTTTCGGCAGTAGGCGGTACATTCCCGGTCATGTTCATCGGCTGGCCGTAGCCCGGCATCGTAATTCCAAGCGCCGCCGCAATCCCCGCCGCCTGGATCGCGTTAAACTCTCGGACCCTGCCCGGCATAAAGAAGCACTCAATAAACCCAAGCACCCACGGAAACGGAGTCCAGCAAAAGCAGGCATACAGAATGCCCAACCCTGTCCGCCGCAGATAGAAATGATGGATGCCAAATCCCCCCAAAAACAGCGCCAGCAAAATTCCCACAACCTCGTCGCGGCGCACGTGCTCGTACTGCTGGTAAAACACTGCCTGCGCATTTACATAAGGAGTGGTCGTCATGGCTGCATCTCCAAGCGTTCCTTGCATTAAAACATACGCACCGGATTGCTGAAGAGTTCCCATTACGAGCTTCTGATGCGTTAGCCCTGGACCTCAGCCCTGCTCGGTTTAGCATCGTATCTGTCATGACGAATATGGCCGCCGCTGCCAGCGGAACCTTCTACCTTGTCGGCAACCTCCCCGTCCACCGTCTCGGCTACGGAACGATGCGCCTTGTCGGCGACGGCGCCTGGGGCGAGCCGAAAGATCCCGAAGAGGCCCGCCGCGTCCTTCGCCGCGCCATCGATCTCGGCGTCAACCTCATCGACACCGCCGACGCTTACGGCCCCGAAATCGCCGAACGCCTCGTCTGCGAAGCGCTCCACCCCTATCCGGCGGACCTGGTCATCGCCACAAAGGGCGGAATCACCCGCCAGGGTCCAGCCAAAACCGAGTATGTCGGTCGTGCCGGCTACCTGATCCAATGTGTCGAAATGAGCCTCCGCCGTCTCAAGCTTGAGCGCATCGAGCTCTATCAACTCCACCGCATCGACCCGCGCACCCCGCTCGAAGAAAGCCTGGGTGCGCTGAAACAGATGCAGGAGCAGGGCAAAATCCGCCACATCGGCCTCAGCGAAGTGAGCCCCGCAGAGATCGAGCAAGCGCAGCAGATTGTACCAGTCGTTAGCGTGCAGAATCGCTATTCCCTCGCCGACCGCCGCCACGAGCAGACCCTCGCCTGGTGCGAGCAGAAGGGAATCGCCTTCCTGCCCTGGTACCCCATCGCCGCCGGCAAGCTGCTCAAGCCCGATCAATCCTTCGCGCAGACTCTGGCTGAGCTCGCCCATCGCCACAACGCCACGCCCGCGCAGCTTTCACTCGCGTGGCTTCTGCATCGCTCGCCTGTCATGTTGCCCATTCCGGGAACATCGCAGGTCAAGCATCTCGAAGAGAACATCGCCGCCGCATTACTCAATGTGAGTTCGGAGGAGTGGCTGCAGTTGGAGCAGGCGGCTTCCGCACCAGGTTAGCCTTTACACCCGGCGCCGTAATGCCGTGCGCCTCCTCGATTGCCTGCAGCAGCGATTCATCGAATCCCAGATTACGCGCCTGTTCGATGGTCAGTCTAAGTTCTTTTTTGCAAGGCAGCGCAACATGCGGAAGTCCCGCGACCTCCGCAACGAGAGTGCCGCTTTCTGCGTCAGGCCAGAGAACAAATGGCCGCTCATCCTCGAAATAGTCCTTGCAATCCGTCTCTTCCGCCGCCGCATAGATTGCCCGCAGTTCCGGCAGTGTCAACGGAGGTGTTCCATCTTCATCTCCGAGCACATTCTTCGAGAGGGATGCTCCGGCGGATTTGGGCACCAGCGCGCCCCAGTCCACCTGTTCGCCAGTTTCGAGGTTGAAGATCAGGACGACCAGATCGTCATCCGGATGCGCACCCCCGCAATACATTCCATCCATCGCCACCATGCTCAGGAATCGTGGCCCTTCCATCGTAACCTTGACCGTTCTATTCCATTCGCCCGGCGTGAGGTCATTCGACCATGCGAACTTTCCCGAAATACAGTCATTCACCTTTTGAGAAAACTTCGTATTCAAATGTGCGAGCGAGGCATTGATACGGCGCTCTGTGGCGTTGTTCGGATGCGCAATCAACGGCCATAAATCAACATCTTCGCGCAGATGCCGCACATGCTCCAGACTGATCCGCGCGCCCGGTCCAGTTGCGATGTCCCCTGCACTCTGCGCGAATGCCTGCGAACAACTCAACGCGGAGAGAAGCAAAACCGCAAGCGCGACACGCATCATGCGATCCAAAGGCCGCCGTCCAGGATTATTTTTCCGCCGAACCTTTCGCATCCTTGTCATCTTTCTTCTCGCTCGGTCGCGGCGTCAGCGCCGGCGCCAGCGGATCGCCCCAGATATAGTGACCGAACCAGTTCTCGTTCTCCTCCATCACCGCGCGCTGCTGTTTTGGCTTATTGATCGGATGTCCGAAGCCGTCGTACAGCACCATCTTCACCGGAACGCCGTGATCCTCCAGCGCCTGCCGCAATTCAAAGCTGTCCGGCACCGGAACCCTCTTATCCGCGCTCCCTTGCTGAATCAGCGTCGGCGTCTTCGCCTTCGCGATGTAGCTGATCGGCGAAGTCACCTTGTAAATCTCCGGATCATCCCATGGCGTCGCGTGCAGATACTGCACCGTGAATGGGGTGATATCGGTGTTCGCGTAATACGTCATCCAGTCTGAAATCCCCGCACCAACACTCACCGCCTTGAACCGGTCGCTCGACGTGGTAATGAACGCGGAAATATATCCGCCCTCGCTCCACCCCATCGACCCGACGCGGTCCTTGTCCACATATCCCTGCGCGATCAGATAGTCCACGCCCGAAATCACGTCCGCATAATCTCCTACGCCCAGGTTGCGCACATTCAGCGCGCGAAACTTCGCACCGTATCCCGCCGACCCACGATAATTCGGCCGCAGAACGAGTGCCCCCTTCGCCACAAACCGCTCGATCGGGTAATAGCGATCGGCGCTCAACATCGGCATATCGATTCCCGTCGGGCCGCCGTGAATCACCACCAGCAGCGGATACTTCTTCGTCGGCGAAAAGTCCGCGGGCTTGTACAGCACACCCTCGATCTCCGTTCCATCGCCTGACTTCCACCGCACCACTTCGCGTTTCGCAACCGTGAATCCCGCCTCCTGTGCGCCAGCGTTCGTCAGCTTCGCAGGCGTGCCGCTCGCCAGCGCACCCGCATAAATCTCCGCGTATTCATTCGCACCCGCCCCGCGATACGCCACATGCTTGAAGTCCTTTGAAAAGGTAAACGCCCCCGCAATCTCGCTTCCCGGCATCTCCATCTTCTTCAACTTGCCGTTCGCAGGATCGAGCAGGTACAGCGACGAACTCATCTTCTGCAACCCGGAGAAATAAATCCCTTCCGGCGACCACTTCAGCAGGCTCGGATCCTCATCGAACGCATCGCTCACCACACGCGGCGTTCCGCCATGCGCATCCACCACCGCAATCTTCTGGTTCGCGTAGAAGAAATACTTATCGCCACTCGAAGTCGTATACGCAATCTGCTTCCCATCCGGCGACCACTGCGGATCGGAATCCGGTCCCGGCGTGTCGACAATCTTCTTGACCGCGCCTTCCGCCACCGACACCACGTAAATGTCCTTCGAGAACGACGAAATCAAATCGGGATCCCGCGCCGCGCTGAAAGCAATCCGCGTCCCATCCGGCGAAAACGAAAACTCCTCCACGCTGAACGAGTCTTCCTTCGTCAGCTCCTTCGGCTCATCCACCGCACTCACGCGCCCTGCCTCGTCCGTCTTCGGCAGATCAACGAGCCACAGATGCGTCCATCTCGTAGTCCGCATGAATCACGTGATAGTCGCCGAACGAATCTTTGCGATCCTTCATCGCCTTCGGCTCCGGCGCCTCCGCCGAAAAAGCAATCCGCCGCGAATCCGGAGCCCAGTCGAACCCGCCAACGCCCTTCTCCATCTTCGTCAGCTGCTGCGCTTCACCACCATCCGCAGGCATGATCCAGAGCTGTCGCTTTCCTTCGGGCGACTTCGGCAGCGATCCAGGCCGGTCCGAAACAAATGCAATCCACTTCCCATCCGGCGACCACTCCGCCGGATTGCACGAGTGCCCGGTTGTCGTCAGCTGATGCCGCTCGCCTGTCGCCACGTCCGCAATCCAGAGGTCCGTCTCAAACGCATTCGCATCCCAGTTCGTCCGCGTCTGCTCGTACACCACGTGCTTTCCATCCGGAGAAATCTTCGGCGATCCCACGCTGTACATCTCGAGCGACTGGTCAATCGTCGGGACCTTCGCTAGCCGTCTGGCCTTCACCAGTACAGGTCAACGACGCAACCACGGCAACCAACACCAAAACGCGAATCAAAGAGTGGCTCACGGGGAATCTCCTTCAGAATTTCTCGCAGTATACCCCGCTGTATCCAAGGGTCGAATCATTCTCAGCGCTCTTCAGCAAATGAAAAACCCGCAGCGCTCAGGCTGCGGGTCTTTCGTTCCAGCTTCTTTCAGCCTACTCCACTCTGTTGTTTGCTATGGTCTGCGTGTACCACTCCGCGCTCAGCTTCGGCGTCCTCTTCAACGTCTTGAAGTCCACATAATGGATGCCGAATCGTTTGCTATACCCATCGGCCCACTCGAAGTTGTCCAGCAGGCTCCACAGGAAGTAGCCCTTCACCGGGTAATCCTCCTTCACCGCGCGATGCAATTGCGTAAGGTGATTCCGCAGATACATCACGCGATCGACATCCTCTACGCGTCCCGCCGGCGTCAGCACATCATCTGAAGACGTGCCGTTCTCGGTGATGTAAATTGCCGGCACCTTCTCCTTCCAGATGTCGCACACATTGCGCACGCCCCAGTAGATGCACTCCGGTCCGAGGTTGATCCACGGCGAGAACATGTGCGGATACGACGATGGCATCGGCTCTTCGGCCCAGCCCTTCGCCGAATTGTCAGCGCGAGCGTACAGCGGCACGTAGATATTCACTCCAAGAAAATCGATCGGGCTGCCGATCGCCTTCATGTCACCCTCTTCGACCTTCGGCGCGTTCGCTCCCTCCTGTGCAAGGTAGCTCTCTGGATATTTGCCATCCAGCACCGTCGTAAGGAACGGTGCGTTCCCGTCGCGCGTCGCCTTGCGCGCTGCCTCGATGTGCTCGGCCGTCTCCATCACCGGGCAATAGACAATCGCGTTCTCCGCCAGCCCCACCTGCGTTCCGCTCGGAGTATTTGCCCGAATCGCCTCGACGCCCAGTCCATGCGCCAGGATGGCATGATGCCGGATCTGGTTCACCTGCGCAGGCCCCAGCTTCAATCCCGGCGCAAACTGGCCCTCCTTATATCCCAGATCGGTGAAGCAGATGAACTCGTTCGTCGTCATCCAGTGCTTCACCTTGTCGCCAAGGTGCTTCGTCACGTAAGCGCAATAATCCGCGAACGCCTTCGAGGTGTCACGTGATTGCCACCCGCCCTGCAGTCCCGCCGGCGTGTCCCAGTGAAACATCGTGATGTAGGGCGTGATGTTATTGGCGAGCAGCTCATCCACTACGCGGTTGTAGTAGTCCAACCCCTTCTGATTCACCTCGCTCTTGCCCGTCGGAAACACGCGCGACCAGGAAATCGACATGCGGTAGACGCTCACGCCCAGGTTCTTCAGGAGTTGCACGTCCCGTTTGTAAAGGTGATACGAATCATCCGCCACATCGCCCGTCTCGCCGTTGTGCGTCTTGCCCGGCGTATGTGAGAACACGTCCCACAGCGACGGGCCGCGACCATCCGCCTGCGCGCCGCCTTCAATCTGGTACGCTGCCGTCGCGCATCCCCACAAGAATCCCTTAGGATAGTCAAGCGCCGTCGGTTGCGGCTCTCCAAACGCCGAGCTTGGCAATGCTATCCCTGCATACGTTGCTGCTGCCGCTGCCGCTACACTCTTGCCAAACTGACGGCGTGTGATGACTTTCATTTGGATTCCCTTTCAAAAACCGCGAAAAACTCCTGCGAAAACGTTTTAGCAGAGCATTGCACAGGTTGCAAGCGCGAATCCGATTTCGGCGCATTTTTGAGGGAGAATAGATCGATGAGGCGAAACGCCGACGGGCCGGGCAGTGTTTAACCGCCGACCGCCCGCAGCGTTGCAAAAGAGTCTTGCTGAGGGTTCTCGAGGTCTGAGCCGGACTACTCCGGAGTCTTGGCGCCTTCCTTGGCCCCATTCCGACTGCGCCTTTGGCCGTGTCCTTCGTCTTGTGGTAGGCCTTCTTGGTTCCATGTTTGGTCTTGTGGTAGGCCTTTTTGGTTCCCTGCTTCGTTCCATGCGCGGCGGCCTTCGACGCTGCCTTGGTTTCGTGGCCGGCATTCTTCATGTCCTGCTTCGCGCCGCTATCCGTCTGTTGGCTTGTGGCAAATGTCGGCCCGCACAGCATAGCCGCGCCGAGGATCATGGCGGAAATTTTCAAATTCTTCTCATAGGAATGAGATTCCTCATGCTCCCTCCGAGTTGGCTGCGCTCTAGCTAGCCATACGTGACTCTTCAATCACACTCTGAACGTTCCAAAACAAAAGCCGCAACCTTTGGGCTGCGGCTTTTCGAAGACTTCCAGTTGACGGGTTGACTTACATTTCCTTCACGCCATCCACAAACGCCTTCAGCTTGCGCGACCGCGAGGGATGACGCAGCTTGCGCAGTGCCTTCGCTTCGATTTGCCGGATGCGTTCGCGCGTGACCTGGAAGCTCTGACCAACCTCTTCCAGGGTGTGCTCGGAGCCATCTTCCAGCCCAAACCGCATCTTGATCACCCGCTCCTCGCGCGGCGTCAATGTACGCAGAACCTGCGAAGTGTACTCTTTCAGGTTCACGCTGATTACTGCCTCGCTCGGTGAAACCGCCTGCCGGTCTTCGATGAAGTCGCCGAGGTGCGAGTCTTCCTCTTCACCAATCGGCGTCTCCAGCGAGATCGGCTCCTGCGCGATCTTCAGCACCTTGCGTACCTTCGCCACTGGAATGTCCATGCGCCGCGCGATTTCTTCGCTCGACGGCTCACGACCCAGCTCCTGCACCAGCTGACGGCTCGTGCGAATCAGCTTGTTGATCGTCTCGATCATGTGCACAGGAATACGGATCGTTCTTGCCTGGTCCGCAATGGCGCGTGTAATTGCCTGGCGAATCCACCACGTTGCGTATGTCGAAAACTTGTACCCGCGCCGATATTCGAACTTGTCCACCGCCTTCATCAGGCCGATGTTGCCTTCCTGAATCAGGTCAAGAAACTGCAGTCCGCGGTTCGTGTACTTCTTCGCGATCGAAACCACCAGACGAAGGTTGGCTTCAATCAGCTCTCGCTTCGCCTGCTCGGCGTCCATGTCGCCCTGGATCATCTCGCGCTGTGTGCGCTTCAGCTCCACAATCGACACGCCCGCATCGCCCTCGATCTTTTCGAGGTCGATCTTGCAGTTCTTCTGCTGGCGCCGATATTCCTTCTTCAGCTCATCGCTCTTGCTGGCTTCGTACTTCTGATCCAGCGAACGAATCTGCCGCTCCAGCGTGCGCATCGTATCGACAGTCTTGTTTACCTTGTCGAGCAGCCGCTTGCGTTCCAGGGCCGTGTACTTCAGCTCGCGCACAATCCGCGATACAAGTACCTTCTCGCGTGCGATCAGCCAGCGCAGCTTGCGCAACTCTCTCTGGCTGGTCTTGCTGTTCGCCGCGGCCTGCTTTTCTTCAAAGCCCGCGATCTTCTTCTGGTGTTTCACCAGCGCATCGATGCGTGCCACGGTCGAACGCACGCGCGCCTGCACAACGTCTTCGGTCAGCTCTTCTTCATCGAAGACCACGACCTCTTTTACGTTGCGCACGCCGCGCTTCAGGTCTTCGCCCAGCGCCACAATCTCGCGAATCACGATCGGCGAACGCGAAATCGCTTTCAGTACGCGCATCTGTCCGCGCTCGATGCGTTTCGCAATCTCCACTTCGCCTTCACGCGTAAGCAGAGGCACCGTCCCCATCTCGCGCAGATACATGCGGACGGGGTCATTGGTTTTTTCTAGTGTTCCCGGGGTGAGATCAAGCTCGACGTCTTCGCCCTCTTCAAGCTCAAAATCTTTTTCCGCGCCGAACTTCGGCGCATCCAGCAGATCGATGCCCTGGCTGCCGATCGTCGTCATCAGATCGTCGATGTCATCGGGAGAAGTGCTGATGTCCTCCGGCAGCATGTCATTGACATCGCCGTAGGTTAGGTAACCCTTCTCCTTGCCGGTATCGATCAGGTTAGTGATGTCGTCTTCAAATTTGTCGTTGATGGCCAAAACGGTTCCTACTCTCCAGCGCAATCAAGTTTTAGCACCGGGTCGCGCGCCAGTGCAGAGCTCGTTTCGCGTGCAACAGGGTTTGGATGCCCAAACCTGCGCGTTCGCGGACACGGACTCTCGTCCCCCCGCATAAAAAAAGCGGCCTGAAGTAATCGCTCGGAGCAGGATGGTCGCGCTTCAGGTTTCGCCTGGGTCGCCCGCGAGCCGAAGCTCATGTGTGGGGCAGAGAGGGCGCGCATCCTCACAGAGATCAATAGATTAACACAGTCGATCTCGCCGTTGAACCGCGAAATCTCAACCCGGGATTCCTCACAGGTAACCGCCAATTCCCGCCTGCCGAAGCCCGGACCCGGGCAAACTGCCACGTCTGCCCCGCCGTTTCCTATGTTTTTAGACGCATTTCACCCTTAAAGTGACTCAAAGAAATCAGCATTTTGCGCTCAACGTTCAGCTAGACGCCGGGCCCCGCAACTGTCTAAGTGCCCGATCCAGCTCCAGCTTCCGCTGCGTCAGCAGGGCCAGTTCGGTAAAGTCGCCCCGCCGCTCCGATTCCTGGATCTGCGCACGCAAATCCCGCAACTCCGCCTCGATTCTTCTCTGCTGCAGACTCACGATCGCCCCAATGACCGTGTCGGCCGACGGAGGCTCATTCTCAGCCAGCAACGCCTCCGCCAGCAAAGCCTTTTGTATTGGATCCTCCACGACATCCATCGGATCGTGCACACCTCGTTCGCACAGTGCCCGTAGCGCCTCGAACACTCCAAGTGCCTCAAACCATTGCGGTTGCCTGCTCACGGCTTCAGAGGCAGTCCGTCGCGCCTCCTCGTGCTCCGGGTCCGTGATCGACAAGGCCCGCAGCAGCACGCGCTCCACCTCTGTCAGTGCTGTCGCCCGCACTTCGATGCGGTCCCGCCGCCTCAGCGCCGCCTGCCGCAACTCCTCGCGCAGCACTGCCGAATCGATCCCCAGCTTCTGCGCCGCATCCATCGCAAACTGGTCTCTCACCAGCTTCTGCGGAATACGCCGGATATGGGGCAGCAAATAATTCATGGCCTTCAGTTTCTGATCCGCAGCCACCCCCGGAAACATCTGCCGCGCTCGCTCGATCAGATAGTCTGACTGCCGCCGCGCCCCCATTACCGCCTGCGTGTAGGCCTCCACGCCGCGCTCGCGAATAAACCGGTCCGGATCGAGCCCTCCCTCCAGGGTCACCAGCTTCAGGTTGAAGCCCTCTTCCGTCAGCAGCGCAATCGACTTTTCGGCCGCATTTGCCCCCGCCGCGTCCGGATCGAAATTCACAACGACATTCTGCGTGTGCCGCTTCAGAATCGCGATTTGCTGCTCGGTAAAAGCCGTTCCGCTGGTTGCAATTACGTGCTGGATTCCGCGCAAAAACAGCGAAATACAATCCATTTGGCCTTCAACCAGCAGGGCATACCCCGCCTGACGAATCGCCGTCTTGGCCTTGTCGAGGTTGAACAGCACCTGCCCTTTGACATAAAGCGGCGTTTCGGGCGAATTGATGTACTTTGCTCCGGCCTTCTCCCCCATCTCCAACGTTCGCGCCGTAAACGCAATTACTCGACCGTTCTCATTGCAGATCGGGAACGTCACGCGCTTCCTGAACCGGTCGTAGATACGGCCGTCTGTCCCGTCGCCCTGTTCTTTTGAACTGAACAACCCCGATGCCCGCAGCGTCGCCTCATCCGCCATTCCGCCCATTCGATCGCGCAGCGCGCCAAAGCTGTCCGGCGCGTAGCCGATCCTGAAAAGCTTGATTCCCTCCGGCGTCATCCCCCGCCCGGCAAGATACTCTCGCGCCAGCGCCCCTTCTGGCCCGCGCAGCTGCTCCTCAAACCAGCTTGCCGCCGCCTCATGCAGGTCCAGCAACTTGCCGCGCAGCCGTGCCTCGGCTGCCTCTTCCGGCGAGGAAAACTCCCGCTTCGGCAGCGGAATCCCCGCCTTCTGCGCCACGATCCGCACTGCCTCAGGAAATCCAATATTCTCGATCTTTCCCACAAACGAGAACACGTCCCCCGAGACTCCGCAACCGAAACAGTGATAGAACTGCCGCACCGCATGCACACTGAATGATGGCGACTTCTCTTTGTGAAACGGGCACAATCCCGAGTAGTTCTGCGCTCCGGCCTTGCGAAGACGGATGTACCCCTCGATCACCTTGACGATGTCGACCTGCTGTTTCACGCTTTGTGCGAAATCTGACACGGATCGGCTGTGAGTCCAGCATACGTCCGGCACCCTCTCGCCGATGTGGAAGCCGTGGAAACCTCTACTACTGCGTCGCGCAAGTGGCTGGCCGAGTTAGAGAGCCACCTACTGCTGACCTCGTGTGTTATCGGTCACCGTCAGTCGGACAACCGCAGCATTCGTCGTAGCCATCCCCGAGGTGCTTGATGCCAGGACGACCAAATCATCCCCAGTGCCCTTTGCAACTCCGAGCGGCACGGTCAACGTTACCTTGAGCGAGACGGTCTGGTGCGTACCGATCACTAGTGCGCGAGGCTCGACCGTGGTTACAAATCGATGCGCATCCGTGACCGTAACCTTGAAACTTCGCGCAGGTCCCAGATTCCGGATATCGAAAACCGCCTCACGCACATCGCCAGGTGAAAACTCGTCAAAATTCAGCTTTGGAACCACCTCTACGCTCTCCGCGTGAAACAGGCGTCCTTCGAATCGTTGATATTCCTTCCCGTTCGTATCCCGCCCACTCACAGCGAGGCGAAACGGCACTTTCGGCAGCTCAACATCGCCGGTAAATTCCAGAGACTCCCGATCTGCATTCGATGCTTTCATGCGCAGCTTCTGTAAAACGTCGCCGCGTTCGCTTACAAACGAAAACTCCGTCGTCTTCGCATCCGTGGCAGAAAGCGAAGCCTGCAATGTAGCCGGCTCGCCTATCAGCGGCTGACCCGGAATCTTGAAGAGTCCCTCATGTCCCGGTCGGCCGCCTAACTTCACAAACCCGGCGTTGATGATGTAAATGTCGCTTTGCGCCTGTGCCTGCATCCAGAATGTGCCGCTCCCGCTCACTTGGGCTCGCCAGAGTCCAGCCTGCGGCGTTTCTACCGTGATCAAGCGTCCGCAGTTCAACTCTGTATCTTCAGTACGGACCGAGCCCGCACCAACTGTCTGACCGCTCGGTTCCCGTAGCACGAGGCTGCTGCCTTTCGTGTCCACTGAAAAGGTGAACGTGATTCGCTGCGTCACCGAATCCACGGGAATGTCGAATCTCTGCATTCCACGGTCCAGCTTGGCGGAAGCCCACAGAACCGTCGACACATTCTCGCGTGTCACTTCGCGCATCAGCTGCCCCGTCTTGCCAGCCTCGCTGCGTTGCAGAAAAAGCGGAACCCCACCTGTCTCATTTGCCGTGCGAATATATGCTGGGTCAGCGGGCCCGCATTGATCCGGCCCGAAGCGGTGCGATGGATTTGAGGCGCCCGGCTGCTGAGCAGGAAGAATCGCTGACGAACCTGTAGCAAGCACGACAGCAAGCGCGCATCCATAAACTGCTCGCAGGGTCCATGCATCGGTCATAGCGCAAAGTCTATAGATATCGCGCGCGCCAGCGCACGAACAATCCCGATGTCCACGGTACTTCTGGTATCGCATTCGGACTGAGACCCTATTCCCTATCCCCAGTTCCTGATCCCCGCACCTAAATCATTCATCCCGCAGCGCCTGCATAGGCTGGATTGAAGCAGCCCTGCGCGCTGGGATCAATGCGGCCACCAGCCCGATCACTGTCAGCGCTATCGCTACCCCGATATACGTACCTGCATCCAGCGGCTTCACCTCGTACAGAAATCCCTTGATCAATCGCCCGGTCGCAACCGCCAGCACAAGTCCCACAACGAGCCCCGCTCCAATCAGGATCGACCCCTGCTTCAGCACCAGGGTTGCCACACTTCTGCGCGTCGCGCCCAGCGCCATGCGTACGCCGATCTCGCGCCGCCGATAGCTCACGAGTTGCGATAGAACTCCGTACAAGCCCGCGATCACCATCGCAATTGCCAGTCCTGCAAACGATCCCACCAGGTAGAGGCCAAATCGTTGGCTGAAGGTGTTCTTGTCTACCGCCTCCTGCATCGTCTGAAAACTATCAAGCGCGAATCCTGGCGCGAGTTGGTGAAATACCGAGCGCATCTCCTGCACTACGGGGATCTCCCCGCGTGTCTTGACAACGAAATTTACAATCGTCTTCAGCAACGCCTGGTAAAAGAGTGACGTTGTCGGAATCTGCTGCTCTGGCAATAGAACCAGTGGAAGCACCGTGCCGCCAACGTTCGAGTCCACCTGGTTCGATAGCACGCCCACGATAGTGTAGGGCTTGATCATCCCCGTGTCTTTGCCACCGAGGTTGATTTGCTTGCCCAGCGGATCCTTGCCGGCAAAATACTTCTTCACCAGCGCCTCGTTGACCACTGCCACAAACGGCGCCGTCAGCGCATCTCCATCCGCGATCATTCTTCCGCTCACGATGGGCGTACCGAGAGCGCGCGCATAGTCCCCGCTTACAGCTGTAACCCGCGCCTCCGGCTTGTTCTTTGGATCTTTGGCCTGCCCGAGAATGTCGAAGCTCGAGTGCAGGTCCATCCCCGACAACGGCGGCGCGGTGGCCAGCGCCGCACTTTCCACACCCGGCACCTGCCTGATGCGCTCCAGCACCGGCTCATAGATTGTCATTGCCACCGATGTGGGCGCATTCTGCGTTTCCGTGGACACCGCCATTCCCGAAAACCCGGCCGCATCTGCGGGCATTGCCGAAAACGTGGTGACGTGCGCGGTCTCGAATCCCAGCCGCGACTGCTCCAGGTTCCACAGCGTCCGGAACAACAGCCCGGTCCCCACGAGCAGCAGCGTCGACAGTGCAACCTCGCCGGCCACCAGCCATCCGGCAAGCTTGCCCCCCACCGACTTCGATCCGACTCCTCTCGAAGCTGCCTGCAATGCGCTCTGCGGATTCGCCCGCGCCACCAGCATCGCCGGTAACAGCGATGAAAGCACCGTCGTCAGTGCGGCAATTCCTGCCAGCACCAGCAGCACCGTCCAGTGGATCGCGATTGAATCGGCTCTCGGAATCGTTCCATCCGGCAGCTTGCGGATTCCCACCATCGCCAACTCCGCCAGCCCCACGCCCACGCCGCATCCCAGCAGGCTCAGCAATAACCCCTCGGAAAGCATCTGCACGATTAGCCGCGTCTTGTTGGCGCCCAGCGCAGCGCGTACCGCGAACTCCTGCTGCCGTCCCAGCGCCCGCGCGATCAATAGATTCGAAACATTTGCGCACGCAATCAACAGCACCAGCCCCAACGCTCCCAATAGTGCATACAGCACCGGCTTCACTGGGCCCGTCAGCACCTCCTGATAGGGATCCACGCGAAATGTAACTGCAGTGTCGCCGTGCTCGTGCGGAATTCGCGCAGCGATCGCACTTACTTCCTGCTGAACCTGCGTCACTGTCACACCCGGCCGCATCACCCCGGCCATGTTAAAGAAGTGATAGCCCCGCTGTGTCAGCATCTCCTGCGTCGGCTGAATCGGCAGCCAGATACCTTTCGCAAGATCCGGCCCCATATTGTCGGGGAAGCTGAAACCTGCCGGCATCACACCCACCACCGTTGTGGGCTTTCCACCCACCTTCACCACCTGTCCTACGATGTTGCGGTTGGCGTGGAACGTATTCCGCCAAAGTCCCTCCGACAGCAGCACGGCTGCAGGTCCGTCCGTTTGTCCCTCGGCAGCGTTGAAGGTTCTCCCCAGAAGCGGATGCTCTCCCAGCATCGCAAACAGATTCATCGTTACCCGCGGTGCAACCACGCTGACCGAACTATCCTGCGTCTGCAGTACGCTCACATCCTCGGCATAGCCCGCCGAATCTTCAAGAAGCTTCGACTGGTCGTGTACGTCCTTGTAATTCAGCCAGGATGTGGAACCGAAACTCGGCTTGTCTCCTCCAGGTCCGATAAATACCAGGCGATCGGAGTGTGCGTACGGCAACGGTCGCAGCAGAACGCTGTCGATCACCGTGAAAATTGCCGTGTTCGCACCCACCCCAAGAGCCAGGGTCAGAATTGCCAGCAAGGCCATTCCAGGCGTGTTGCGTAGCTGACGCATGGCATACCGCACGTCGTATATGAAATTCTGCATCTTGAATACCTCCGGGAAGAGAGACAGGAAGTATGACGAAATTCCTTGCGCCGCGGTTCCAATTCCGACAGACAAATAAGCAAAGGAATGGCGTTGACCGCTTGCAGTCGTGGAATTCACCGCGATCGAACCGGCAAACTGGGAGAATTTCCGGCCGAACTGCTACCTGTTGTACTTTGCCAGCCAGTCCGTGAGTTCCTGCATCACGTCCAGCCGCTGTTCCCACACGATCGGAAAATGCGGCGACCCCGGATATGTCACCATGCGCACCGTCTTGCCCCTTGCCGCCAGTATCTGGAAAAACTCCGTCCCCTGGAACGTCGGCACCCGCTGGTCGGCTTCACCATGCAAAATCAGAAGTGGCGTCGTCACGTTCTTCGCAAAATACACCGCCGAGAACTTACTGAACGCCGACGGATCCTCGTCCGTCCATCGCGCGTCATAGTCCACCTGCGCGATATCGCTGGTCCAGAGGAACGGACCCCAATCCGTAATCCCCGCGCCCTCGATCGCCGCCTTGTAGCGATGTGTCTGCGTCACCGTCCACGACGTCATGAACCCGCCCGCACTCCATCCAAAGATCGCCAGGCGATTCGGATCGGCCCATCCTTGCGCGATTGCGAAGTCCGTGGCGCTGTCGACGTCTTCATCCGCTCGGTCGCCGAAGTGCTGGTAGATTGCCGCCAGAAAATCCGCGCCATACCCCGTCGATCCCCGATACTCCGGCTGAAGCACCACGTAGCCGAGTCCCGCAACGGTCCGCGAAAACGCGTCGAACACCAGTTCGTCGTTCGCCTCCGGCCCTCCATGCGGCAGCACCAGGAACGGATACTTCTTTCCCTTCACATACCCCGCGGGAAACGTCGCGATCCCTTCGAGTGCAATTCCGCCCTTGCTCTTCCAATGCACCACTTCGACTGGACCCAGCTCGATCCCGGCAACCTGCTCATCGCCCTCATGAGTGATTTTGCGCAGATGATCGCCGTCCGGCACGGCCACATTGGTCATGTGCGCCGGATCTCCCACCGTAAGCGCCATCTGCTCTCCCGTGCCTGCGTACTCGCTTTCCACCGGAGTGCCCCGCAACACTCCATCTGGCCAACGATATGCCGTCTTCAGGGCGCCGTCGCGAAGTTCATCCACCTCGCTCTGCACTCCACGATTTACCGACACCCAAATGCGTCCGTTGGCGTCGCCCGCGAGCTGTACCGCCGTCGCATCGAGATTCGGCGTTCGATCTTCGGGTACTCCGCCCGCAGCCGGGACCGTCCACACATGCTCCGGCGTCAACACCATGGATTTCGTCGACAGGAACGCAAGATCCTTGCCTCCGTTCGCCCACGCAATGCCATTCACCGAATTCGCAATGTCTGTCACATGCCGTGTCCCCGATGCATTGCAGACATCAATCATCGAGCCGACTTCGTGGTGACCGATGCGCGGTACCTGCGACAGCACCGCCAGCGAATTCGAATCCGCACTCCAAGCCGCCGCGCTCGCGCCGCCACCGACCGTAATCGATCCCGAAATGTATTTCAGATCCCTGCACCACCACGCGCCGCCCGTCCCATCCGCATTCACCACATAGAGGCTCGTCTTCTCCGGTTCCTGCACATGGCGCATGCTGTCCTTCGCGTCCGGTTCGCGCGGATCGGCCGTCATCGCAAACCGCTTCCCATCCGGCGAAGGGCTTGCCGACCCTACACCGCGCGGCAATACCACAATCGTCGTCGGCGCCGCAGCAAGCTTACCGTCCTTCAGCGCGAACACCGCAAACTGTTGATAGCCATTTACCTTCCATCCGCCGTACAGGCTCGCTCCATCGCGTGTAAATCCCATGGGATGAAACCCGTCCGGCACTTCAAGCTTCTTCGCGTTGTTCCCATCCGCCGCAATCGTCCACCACTCCGTATGCGTGGGTCCCTTCTCCGCGCCATGCGACACGGTGTAGAGAATCGTCCCGTTCCCACTCACCGCCGCCGCATGTGCGCTCCGCAGTTCAGACCAGTCCTTGGGCGTAAATGGTCCATGTGCAGGGCTGGGCGGCTGAGCCGGAAGATGGGAAAGACCCATGACCACAGCAAGGCATCCGAGGACGAAACTATGCGTCTGCATTCTTTGATCTCCTTGGCTGGCGATAACGGACTCGCAGTAACGAGTCGAGGAAGTTCTATCCAACGAATTGTAAGCTTCAGAATCGTGGGAGCCCGCGCTAACGCTCCGCCACCAGTGCTCGCTGAAAAACACGCGAACGTCGCTCGAACGTCCGCCGGCTGTTCGCGGGCGAGGTGTCAATAAACTGGAGTCTGCTATTGCACAGTAAAGTTAAAATAGTCCTGTGCTGTAGCGGTTCCAGTTGCTGCGTCGGCCGCTCTGAAGGTAACGGTGTATGTATCCTGTGTCGTGCCCGGAGTTCCGCCGCCTGTTGGTGGTGGCGAAGAGGACGGGGAACCGCCTCCTCCGCACGCGGACGTCCACCTCGCCATCACCATCAGCAGAAACACGCCAATCCAGTTGCCCATCTTCCGCCTGCGTTTTGGCAGAGTAAAAAAGACAAGGACGGCGAGCACAGTCGCTGCGGGCCTCCATGAAGAACTTGCATGAACGACTGAACCGGAGGCTCCGGCAGTCGTCTTCAGGGTGAGTGTCGACTGCGCTCCGCTTGTTGCACCGATGGTGACCTGGGCTGGATTGAAGCTGCATGTGGGGATGTGGACGTCCGCCCCGTTCTTGCCGGTGACGGTGCAGGTAAAATTGACGGCGCCCATGAATCCTCCGCCACCCGCCACGCCGACAAGCGTCGTGCTTGATTGCCCCGGCGAAAGAGGCCCAGCCGGTGTCGTGGCTTCAAACGCTAATGAAAGCGTCTGCCCGGTGCCATTCGAGCACCCCGCGGTGCATGTAACGGTGATCGCTGCCGAAGGTCCTGAGAAGTCATTCACGATCGCAACGTCTCCGACCGCGGCTTAATGTCATTCAGATGAACTGAATCGAGAAATGAGCGCAGATCCGCGTCCTGCTCAGGGCTTCGCTGTAGAACAAGTAGCATCCGATCCGCACGAGCAGCAGGATCTGCAGCCCCCGCTCCCTTTCCGAAACGGAGCGCGGGAAGAGTATTTCCACGGAGAGTAAATCGTGAGGTCTCAATTATCTGAGACCTGATTCTCGGCGCGCTGGTTTGTGCCTGAGAGACGGCGGTGAACGGTTCAGAGAAGATCAGCAGGCAACTGGCAAAGAACAAGGAACAAGAGCTCAGTTTTCATAGTTGGCCCCGGAACAGAACAAGCCGAACGCTGGGATGAACCAGATTGAAGTCACCGCGGTTTGGATTTGTTGAGCGCCAGCTAGTTTACATGAGATTTAAATTTGTGGATTCCCAGTCCGTGGATCGCGAAAACTGAAGTCAATATCGCGAAGGTTCCCAGCACCCCAGCCCGATCGCTGGCAATGAAGAGACCGTGCCGCCTTGAACCCTTTGTGGAAGCGTCCTCGACGCTTACTATGGTTTTTCGGGAGAATCTTTTCTCATGCGCGTCCTTCCAGCCCTACTCGCCTTCGCTGTCCTCCTTCCCTTCACCGCAATGGCTCAGGCACCTTCTACAACATCTGCGCCGCCCACCGAAGACCAGATCAAGACCGCAGCCGCGCTGCCTTTCCGCGATCCCTCGCTCCCCATCGACAAGCGCGTCGATGATCTCGTGGGCCGCCTCAGCCTCGAAGAAAAGGTCTCCCAGCTCATCGACCGCGCCGCGCCCATCCCGCGCCTCGACATCCCCGCCTATAACTGGTGGAACGAAGGTCTTCACGGTATTGCGCGTTCCGGCTTCGCCACCATGTTCCCCCAGGCCATCGGCAACGCAGCCACCTGGGACGAGTCCCTCGTCCACTCCATCGGTGAAGTCGTCTCTACTGAAGCGCGTGCGAAGTACAACGACGCCATCGCCCACGGCAATCACGATCGGTATTACGGCCTCACCATCTGGTCACCTAACATCAACATCTTTCGCGATCCTCGCTGGGGCCGCGGCCAGGAAACCTACGGCGAAGATCCGTTTCTAACCTCCCGCCTCGGTACCGCCTTCGTCGAAGGCATTCAGGGCAACGATCCGAAGTACTTCCGCGCTATCGCCACCCCCAAGCACTACGCCGTGCATAGCGGCCCTGAATCCACCCGCCACAAGGCCAACATCGATCCCACTCCACACGATCTCTGGGACACCTACCTCCCCGCCTTCCGCGCCACCATCACTGAGGGCCACGCCGACTCCATCATGTGCTCCTATAATGCTGTCGATAATGTCCCGGCCTGCGCCAGCAAGATGCTCCTCGGCGAAATCCTTCGCGGCGACTGGCACTTTCCCGGCTTCGTCACCTCTGACTGCGGCGCCATCGGCGACTTCTCCGAGTCCTACGGCCATCACTACTCCGCCGACTTCGCCGCCGGTTCAGCCGCGGGCATCCTCGCCGGAACCGACACCGATTGCGGCACCGAATATCTCAAGCTCACCGACGCCGTTCACAAAGGCCTTCTCACTGAAGCCCAGCTCGATGTCTCCGTCAAGCGCCTCTTCACCGCCCGCATGAAGCTCGGCATGTTCGATCCGCCAGAGCAAGTCCCGTTCTCCAAAATCACTTATGCAACCGTCGACTCGCCCGAACACGCCGAGCTAGCCCTTCGCGCCGCCCGCGAATCCATGGTTCTGCTCAAGAACGAGAACCACTTCCTCCCGCTCGATCCTGCGAAGCAACAAACCATTGCCGTCGTCGGTCCTCTCGCCGGTTCGCGCATCGCGCTCGAAGGCAATTACAACGCGATCCCGCTCCATCCCGTACTCCCCATCGACGGCATGCAATCTGAATTTGGCTACGACCACGTCGTCTACGCCCAGGGCTCGCCGTACATCCCGGGAGGCGAACTCCCCGTCCCGCGCACCATGCTTCGCGCCGCAGGCGACTCGACCGTAGAAGGCCTCGAAGGCCAGTACTTCTCCCACCCCGGCTTCGACGGCGCTCCCACCATGGTCCGCATCGACAATGAGATCGATTTCGACTGGGCCTTCGCTAATCCCGTTGAACCCCGCGACACCACCACCCAGGCCTTCGCCGTCCGCTGGATCGGCGCCATCCGCGCTCCCGTCGCCGAAACTCTGAACCTCCAGTTCCGTCTTCCGATTTGCTACCCGTGCCAGGACAAACTGAAGTTCGCCATCTACCTCGACGGCAAACAGCTCGAGCCGTCCGCTCCACCAACGCCGACAATCAACAAGCTTCCGCCCTCCGGCCGCAACTACGGAGCCATCCAGCACTTCGACATTCCCTTCGCCGACACGCGCCCACACGACCTCCGCATTGAGTATGTGCAAACCGGCCGCATCTCCGGCGCTGGTCTGGCATTCGAATGGACTCCATCCGAGAAGCTCCTACAGGACCAAGCCATCGAAGCTGCAAAGAAAGCCGACGTAGTCGTTGCCTTCGTCGGCCTCACTCCGCGGCTCGAAGGCGAAGAGATGAAGGTGAACGCGAAAGGCTTCTCAGGCGGCGATCGCACCGACCTCGAACTACCCGAGCCCCAGAAGCAAATGCTTGAAGCCGTCGCAGAAACCGACAAACCCATGGTCATCGTCCTGCTCAACGGCAGCGCCCTCGCCGTCAACTGGGTTAAAGACAACTCCCGTGCTCTCCTTGAGGCCTGGTATCCCGGCCAGTCCGGCGGACAGGCCATCGCCGAAACCCTCAGCGGCAAAAACAATCCCGCCGGCCGTCTTCCCGTCACTTTTTACACCGGCGTCGATCAGCTGCCCGCCTTCGACGACTACTCCATGGCCAACCGCACCTACCGCTACTTCAAAGGAAAACCGCTCTACGCATTTGGCGACGGCCTGAGCTACACCACCTTCGCCTACTCCGGCTTGAAGCTTTCACCGCACACCCTCAAAGCGGGCGACACCCTTACCGTGGAAGCCGATGTCCGCAACACCGGCACCGTCCCCGGCGACGACGTCGCGGAACTCTACCTCACGCCACCTCAATCCGGCCTCGCACCCAAACTGGCCCTCGCAGGCTTCCAGCGCCTCCACCTCCAGCCGCACGAACAGAAACACATCGTCTTCCACCTTGACCCGCGTACCATGTCGCAAGTCGATGAAATGGGAATTCGTGCCGTAATCGCCGGCAAATACAAGATCTCCATTGGCAGCTCTCAACCCGACGGTGATCAGGGAGCCGCCACCGCAACCACCGTTTTCATCGTCTCCGGCACAAAACAATTGCCTCGCTAGCCTGCGCCTGCGCCAAGTTGTCCTGACAAGTGAAGACTGACGCCTGAAAAAGTGGATCTACGAGCTCCCAACCTCTGGATCTGCGAAATATTTGTTGCAACAACTATCGTCCTGCCGCATCCAAGACAGGTGAAAGGAGCCCACCCATGGCCACCACAACATCGACCCCCACCGCCACGACCACCTGGAATATCGACCCCGCGCACTCCGCCGCCGAGTTCAAGGTCAAGCACATGATGATCTCCAACGTAAAAGGCAAGTTCACCGGAATCAGCGGCAAACTCGTCCTCGACGAATCCGATTCAACCCGCTCCACCATTGAGGCCGAAATCCCTGTCGCCACTCTCAGCACTCAAGACGATGCGCGCGATGCACACCTCAAGAGCGCCGACTTCTTCGATGCCGAGAAATACCCCACGCTGTCCTTCAAGTCCCTTTCGGTGCGCATCACCGGCCCCGGCGAGCACGAAGTCACCGGAGAACTCACCATCCACGGCGTCACCAAGGTCGTCACCTTCGCCGTCGAAGGCCCTTCGGCTCCCGGCAAAGATCCCTGGGGAAACACCCGCATCGGCCTCTCCGCCACCGCGAAAATCAATCGCAAGGAATTCGGCCTCGCCTGGAACGCGGCCCTCGAAACCGGCGGCGTCCTGGTCGGCGAAGACATCGCAATCTCCCTCGATATCCAGTTCATCAAGGCGTAAAAGCAGTAGTCAGTGGTCAGTGAAGACGTAGTCTGATTGCAGGCACAATGCCGTGATTACTCTCCGGACCAATGACCACTGTGCACCGATCACTGGCGAATTACTTGTTGCAACGAATATCTCGCTCGCGCATCTATTATCTGTAAGCATCAGTTGCAATCGGGAGGTCAAACCATGTCGCTTCGCGCGGTCAAACAGATTCTTGAAACCAAGCCCACCATCGAGGGTGCGGGCGTTAAGCTCCAGCGTGCCTTCGGTTTCGGCAAAACAAAGGAGTTCGATCCGTTCCTCTTGCTCGATGACTTCCGCAACGAGAACCCATCGGACTACCTCGCCGGCTTTCCATGGCATCCGCATCGCGGCATCGAAACCATCACCTACGTCCTGGCGGGCGAAGTTGCACACGGCGACTCGCTCGGCAACAAGGGCCGCATGACCGCCGGCGACGTCCAGTGGATGACTGCCGGCAGCGGCATCCTCCACCAGGAGATGCCCAAGGGCGACGAGCGCGGACGCATGCATGGCTTCCAGTTGTGGGCCAACCTGCCCGCTTCTCTCAAGATGACCGACCCGCGCTACCAGGACATCCCGGCAGCGCAGATTCCCGAGGTCACCGAGGACGACGGGACCAAGGCCCGCATCATAGTCGGAGAGTTCTGGGGCAAGCGCGGACCGGTCGAAGGCGTGGCGGCGGACCCGAACTACGTGGACATTTCAGTCCCGCCTAACAAGCTGCGCCGCATCAAGGTCGACGTCACGCGCAATGCCTTCGCCTACGTCTTCGCCGGCGCCGGCACCTTCCGCGACGCATCGGACCCGAAAGCCGTACTGACCGAGTCGGCCGTCGATCCCAACGCGCCCGCAAAGTACGACGCGAAAAACCATTCGCTCGTCCTCTTCGATCGCGGCGATGAGATCGTCGTCCAGGCCGGCCCTGAAGGCATCCGCTTCCTGCTCGTCTCCGGCAAGCCGCTTGAGGAGCCGGTAGCGTGGTACGGCCCCATCGTGATGAACACCCAGGCCGAACTCAACCAGGCCATGCACGAACTGCAAACCGGCAAGTTCATCAAGCACCAGTAAAAGGTCCTGCTAGGTTGGAACATCGAAGGCCGGGACCATTGCCCGGCCTTTCTTTTTACGCCTCAGCAATGCTCTTCTGTTCTCCGCCGTCTGGATTGTTCACGAGCTCTGTCTTGTTATCAAAGATCATGGTCGGAACCGTCTCCGGCGTAAACGCGGTCCACTTCGGAATTCCCGGATGACTCGGATCGCCGCTCCGCGCAAAATGGATCCACGCATCGCTCACCTTTGCTGCGAGCGCTCGTGCATCCTCGCCGCCTCCCGGTCATGTTTTCGCATCGTTCGGTATTGTCGAAGGCAAAGGCAATCTCCGAGCAATGGAATGCCCGCGGTCTGCCATCCAGGATCGGCGTCTGCCACGTAAACCAGTAAAGGTATGCCGGAGCCTTTCCCAGTGCGGCCTTCGCCGTGCATTGCTTGATCGCATTCTCGCGAACCGTCGATGCCGCAACATGCGACCAGATATCGAACGGTTTCGCATCAGGTGTGCGCTGGCGGAACGCCGCAATGACACTTGCGCTTTTTCCGGGGAACAGGCTCTCCACCTTCTGCGCCACTTCGGCTTCCGTCATCTCTTCGTATTCGGGATGATTGATTGCCGAAACGAACTCATTCAATGTTGTCCCCACGATCATCGGAACGTCAGCGGATATCTCCGAAGCCTTCGGATCGAACGGATGCGCCGGAAGCACATGCTCGTCGATCACGGGGGAGAAACCCAGCATCTGCGCCATCCGCCGGAAATTGGGAACGCCTCCTGCTGGTCGCGGATTGTTCTTCCGCATCACCGCGGTGCTCGCCTCAAGAAGCTGCGCATAGGGCATCGTCTGAATCTTGTCGATGCTCGATGCGTCAAGTCCCAGTTCCGCCACAATCAGGCCGGCGAGCTGCCGGGATCGTTCCTGCGTTCCCATCTTCAACATCGATCCGCTTTCCACGATCGCGCGGTGAAACAGACCCTTTGCCCCCGGCATCCCCATCAGGGCGCTTACCTTGCCACCGCCGCCCGACTGCCCGAAGATGGTCACCGTTCCCGGATCCCCGCCAAACGCGGCAATGTTGTCGCGCACCCATTCCAGCGCCGCAACAATGTCCAGCATTCCCACGTTCGCTGAATCTGCATACTTCTCGCCGTATTGCGCGAGATTTAAGTACCCCAGAATATTCAGCCTGTGATTCAGCGTGACAACCACTACATCGCCACGCCGCGCCAGGTTCTCTCCGTCGTACGAGAGCAGCTCCTGCCCCGACCCCGCGGTAAATCCACCACCGTGCAGCCACACCATCACCGGACGCTTCTTCCCGTCGCCCAGACCGGCAGTCCACACATTCACACGCAGGCAGTCTTCCCCCTGGATTCCGTCATCCCACGAGAACATGAATGCTTCTTCGTCATTTGCCCAGCCCGCGCGTGGCCCCTGCGGCGACACGTATCCGAATTGCCGCGAACTTCTCACTCCAGTCCACGGCTTGGGTTTTGCCGGCGGCATAAATCGGTTCGCGCCCTCCGTCGTGTCGCCGTACGGAATTCCCTTGAACGTGTAGATCCCGTTGCGTTCATATCCCGCAACCTTACCCGCGCTGGTGGCTACGATCGCATCCTTCGACGACGCGATCAGCGGCCTCTCCCCGGTCCCCTTCGCTTTGCCCTTCGCTGGCGCGCCTGAGGCAAACGACGGCATCGCGGAAACCGCTGCGGCTCCGCCAACCATCGCTGCGACTCCCTTCAACAGCGATCGACGTCCGATACCTGTTGTAATGCCGGCGGCAGCCACATCCACATTCCTGTTCATAGCCATGTGTCTTGTGCCCTCATTTGGTCGCAGATTTCTCAGCCGAACGCTCCGGCTCTTCCGATGCGTCTTCCAATCCCAGCTTTCGCATCCCTGCAACCGCTCCCATACTACATCTCCCCTGCGCGCACAGCCTTCGCGACTTTTCACACTGCGTCGCGTGTGCTAACCTCCTCGACGATCTCAGAAAGGCATTCAAGATCATGTCGAAACGCATTCCTTACGGGCTCGTATTTGCTTTCGTCTTCTTCGTTTCTATCGGGGCTTTTTCTCAATTTCCAGGAATGGCTGCTCCGAAGCACTATCCCTGGTCCGACAAAAGCCTCTCTCCCGATGCGCGCGCCGACATGGTCATCAAGGAGATGACCCTGGACGAAAAGATCCAGCTCCTGCACGGCCCCGGCTGGCAGGCGCTCTTCGCGCCGCAAGAGTCCGGGCCCCTCACCCGCGCCATCGCGGTCCTCGGCTTTATCCCCGGCATCCCCCGCCTCGGAATTCCCGATCTCCAGATGACCGATTCAAACCAGGGTATTTCGATGGCCGGCGCAAAAGGCCGGTATGCAACCGCATCTGCCTTCCGATGAAGCGATGGCCGCTGCCTGGGATCCCGCGCTTTCCTACGAGATCGGCACCATGCTCGGGCAAGAAATGCGCGCGGTTGGATTCAACATGTCGCTCGGTTCCGGCATCAATCTCATCCGCGAACCGCGCGACGGACGCACCTTCGAATACAAAGGCGAAGACCCGTTGCTCGCCGGCACCCTCGCAGGCCAGGAACTCAAAGCCGAAAAAGCGCTCCACCTCATCACAGATCTGAAGCATTATGCCGTCAACGATCAGGATGCGGGCCGCATCGTCGCCAACTCCATCATTAGCAAGCGCGCCATGCGCGAAAGCGACCTGCTGGCTTTCCAGATTGCCCTCAAAGACTCCGGAGCCGGCGCCATCATGTGCTCCTATAACCGCATCAACGGAACCTATGCTTGCGAAAACTCCTACACCCTCACCGATGTCCTGAAGAAGGACTTCGGTTTTAAGGGATTCGTGGTCTCCGATTGGGGAGGCACGCAGAGCACCGTGAAGGCCGCGTTGGCAGGACTCGATATCGAAATGCCGGGCAGCGATTCCTTCGGCGCACCGCTCAAAAAAGCCGTTGAAAGCGGCGAAGTACCCATGGACCGGCTCAACGATATGGTCCACCGCGTTCTCCGCACTGAGTTCGATTCGGGCATCGTCGACGATCCACCCCAGCCTGAATCTCCTGATGTCATGCGCGGATTTGAGGTCGCACAAAAAACCGAAGAACGCGGCGCAGTGCTGCTGAAGAATGCCGCCAGTCTTCTCCCGTTGAATGCCGCTTCCATCAAGTCCATCGCCGTCATCGGCGGACACGCCGACGCAGGAGTGCTCTCTGGTGGAGGCTCTTCGCAGGTCTCGCCCGCGGGCGGCAACCCCGTTCCCCCTCCGGCCGAGTTGGCAAAGAATCCATTCACGGCTTTCATGTTGATCGAGGTCTACCACCGCTCGCCTCCTCTACTAGGAATCCAACAGAAGGCGCCCCACGCAATCGTCAAGTTCGATCCCGGCACTGACCCCGCCTCTGCTGCTGCCCTCGCGAAATCCTCACAAGTCGCAATCGTCTTCGCGGTTCAACACGAGTCCGAAGGCATGGATCTTAAGAATCTCTCCCTGCCCGACAACCAGGATGCGCTGATTGAAGCTGTTGCCACTGCCAATCCCCACACCATCGTCGTCCTCGAATCCGGAGGTGCCGTTCTCATGCCCTGGATCAACAAGGTTGCAGGCGTCGTCGAAGCGTGGTATCCCGGCATTCGGGGCTCTGAGGCGATTGCTAATGTCCTCTTCGGAGACGTAAACCCCTCCGGCAAACTTCCCATCACGTTTCCGGTGAGTGAGTCTGACTTGCCCCACCCGGTTCACGTCGATCCGCCCAAAGCCGACGCCAACCACCCCGTTCCCAAGCTTGCGGGCGCTCCGGGGTTGATCGGCATGGCAATGGGTATCGCTCCGTCCTTCGACGTGCCTTACGACGAAGGCCTCAAGGTGGGCTACAAGTGGTATGACGCGGAGAAGAAGCCCGTCCTTTTCCCGTTCGGCTTCGGCCTGTCCTACACCACGTTCGCCTACTCCGGACTCAAAATCACACCCGGCGATGCCACCACCGTCTCATTCACCGTAAAAAACACCGGCAAGCGCGCTGGAAGTGAGATCGCTCAGGTCTATGCATCGTTGCCGGAGTCGGCGGGAGAGCCGCCGAACCGCCTTGTTGGTTGGACCCGGATCGATCTTGCGCCCGGCGAATCGAGGGAGGCCACCCTGACCATCGACCGCGATCGCTTGATGATTTTTGATGAAGAGTCAGATTCCTGGAAGCTGCCTGCCGGGCAATACATCCTCCGGGCGGGATCATCGTCCCGGAATCTCCCCTTGGAGCAGACGATTTCATTCGAGAAATGAGGCTTTTTGACCGCGGCAAAAGCCCCCAAAAAGCAATGAAGGCCTGAACTTAGGCCTTCCTCCTTTGCTCTGACTTCGCCCGCAAATGCGCCCACAGGCGGCTTATTACCGAACGTTTGCCGCGTAAGACCGCGGAGACTCAAAGGCTGCAAGCTCAAAGGCACTCTGTACAGGGGCTTTCCGAATGGGGATCACGCTCGCGGAGATCGGGAAAAGCTCAACTTCGATTTCGGCTTCGACTTCCTGGGGCATCGGCTCAGCGCGATTCTCCTCCGCCATAAGCAGTGCTGGGACCACGGCCCTCTCTGCAAGCGCTTGCTTGATGCGCTCTTCCAATCTCTGTTTCGATTCCTGCTCAGCTATTTCTTCGTCTTCGGTGGGCTTTCTCTTTCCGAATAGTGTCGAAAAAAAGCCTTGCTTTCTGTCGTTTGCCATCGCCTGCGGACTCCTGGGGGAAGTAGTCGGTGTCGATGCGCTAAACCCGCGCCGGGTAGATCCTGGCCCAAAATGCTGCCTTGACTTCACTGTAGATCAAGAGTTTGACACCGACATGACTTTCGAACCATCCCCGGATGGTCACCGCCGGTAACCAAAATAGTCATCGCCGCGCGGGTACTCCAGACACGTCGGAGCCAATCAGCGAATCTCTGCAGTTTGGCTGCACAACCGTCAAGTTCCAATGATCTCCGCCGGCGTCATCCCCCTCCGCCGTAACTCTCGAATACTCAACGCATCATGCCGCTTCGCCAGCCGACGCCCTTGCTCGTCCACACTCAACGCGCAATGGAACCACTTCGGATCTTGAAGACGCAGCGCTCGATTCAACAGCATCTGCCGTGCGGTTGACTTCAAGAGGTCCGCTCCCCGCACCACTTCCGTGATCCCCATTGCCGCGTCATCCGCCACACACGCCAGCTGATAACTCGGAACCCCGTCTCGCCGCCACACCAGGAAATCCCCGAAATCCACTCCCGCCACAAACCGCTGCGGTCCCAGATTCAAATCCTCGAACGCAACGACCTCCCCGTCCGTCACGCGGAATCGCCAGTTCATCCCGTTTGGCCCATTAGCCATTTCGCTTGAAATCTCAAACACGCCCTCGCCCGTGCGCGACGGTCGACAAGTCCCCAGATACACCGGCTCATCTTCTGAGTCCGGCCCCCGAACCATTCCTCGATCCGAGCCCTCATGCGGAGCACTCAGCGCAGTCGCCAGATCCTTCCGCGAACACCGGCACGGATAAATAAATCCGCCCTTGCGCAACCGCCTCCACGCGTCGAAATAGACTTCACCTCGCTCGCTTTGCGCATAAGGCCCAAACGCTCCGCCTACATCCGGCCCCTCATCCCACTCGATCCCCAGCCAGCGCAAATCCCCAAGCGCCGCCACCGAATATTCCGCCCGACTGCGATCCCGGTCCAGGTCCTCCATCCGTATTACCAGGTCGCCGCCCACCTCGCGCGCCCGTCGCCAGGCCGTCGCAAACGTCCGCGCATGCCCGATGTGCAGATACCCCGTAGGCGAAGGCGCAAGCCTGCCTCGATAACCTACCGCCGTCGATGGAAACCCGCCATGCACGACACGTCCAGTGTAGCCACCGGAATCAAAGCGGAATTGCACCGTTCATTTCGATCCTTCAATGCGTCCAAAACAACACTCATACTTTCCCCTTGCACTTCTACAACAACCGGCCTATTCTCTTGTCGAAGCGGAAGGGGAACAATGCCGGGGAAGATCGAACTGCCGCAGGGAACTCTGGATTTGCTTATCTTGCGTACCCTCCTCACCGGTGCGCAACACGGCTGGGCTATCTCAGAGCGCGTGCAACAGGTCTCGAGTGAAGTGCTCAGCATTCAGCAGGGATCGTTATATCCCGCATTGCATCGCCTTGAGCGACGCGGGTGGATCAAGGCGCGGTGGGGTACCTCTGACAATAACCGCCGCGCAAAGTACTACGAGCTCACTCGCACCGGCGAGAAGCAACTGGAGCGGGAGACAGAAGCCTGGCGAAAACTAACCGTCGCCGTCGCGCAAGTTCTGGAAGGAGCGTGAGCGAGCCATGCTGGGTGATCTGCGATATCGCATGCGCGCATTGTTTCGTTACCGCGCCGTTGAAGAGGAATTGGACGAAGAGCTTCGTTTTCACTTCGACCACCAGGTTGAAAAGTACATGAGGTCCGGCATGACTGAGGAAGAAGCCAAACGTCGCACGCGCATTGCGTTCGGCGGCCACGAGCAAGTCAAGGAAGATTGCCGCGAGGCACGCGGCACAGCATTCATCGAGTTGACGCTGCAGGACATAAAGTACGCAATTCGGCAGCTTCTCGCCAATCCGACCTTTTCCATGGTTATGATTCTCACACTGGCGCTGAGCATCGGCGCTAATAGCGCGATCTTCAGCGTAATTGACGGGGTCCTGATAAAAAAGCTGCCCTATCGCCAGCCTGATCGCCTCGTTCGCATTTTTCTCTCCAGCGCAGAGTATCCGAAGTTTCCCTTAAATCCCTTCGATTTTCTTGACTTCAGAGCTCGCAACCATTCCTTCGAGTCCATGGCCGCATTCACAAGGGGAGACGTCCAGCTCTCGGGCGATGGCGAACCGGAGCGTCTAAATGGTTTTGGCATTACATCGGGATACTTTCGCGTCCTTGGCCTGCGAACAGAGCTGGGGCGCGAATTCGATTTTCAAGCGGAGATTCCTGGCAACGGACTTCAGGTGATTCTCAGTGATCGCCTGTGGCGCACGCGCTTTGGCGCCGACCCAGACATCATTGGCCGCAAGATCACGATGAACATGCAGCCCTTCACCGTGATCGGCGTCATGCCGGCAGGCACCGAGCATCCGGGGAACGAATACCACGCTGTCGCGTATGGCGAGAGCGTGGACGTGTGGTGGCCCTTTTCCTTTGCAGGAAGCTCAAACGACCGCGGATCACACTTCATCGAGGGCATCGGACGCCTCAAGGACGGCGTGAGCGCCGAGCGCGCGCGTGCCGAGATGAACGCGATCATGGCGCAGCTTGGCCGCGAACATTCCTATGATTCGAGATGGACTGTGCTGGTCATACCCATGTACGCGGAAATCGTGGGATCAAGCCGCCAGTTGCTCCTCGTCCTGTTAGGCTCCGTCGGCATCGTGCTGCTGATTGCCTGTGCGAACGCCGCGAATCTACTGATGGTACGGGCTTCGGCACGGCAGCGTGAAATTGCCGTCCGGCTTGCAATGGGGGCCCCGCGCTCGCGCGTGATGCGTCAACTCTTCACCGAAAGCCTCGTGATCGCGCTGACCGGCGGAGCACTAGGGTTGGCCTTCGCATATGGCGGAGTGCAGGCGCTCGTCTCGCTGCTGCCGGCGGATTTCCCGCGCGCGCACGACATCCACGTGAGTGGTCCGGTCCTGGCCTTCACATTCAGCGTAAGTCTCTTGACCGGGATCTTGTTTGGGCTTGCGCCCGCCTTACAGGCTTCGCGAACCGATCCAAAGGAAGGTTTGCAAAAGTCAGGCAGAACATCGACAGCAGGCCGCAATCAAGGCCGCTTGCGCAACGCGTTGGTGATTGCCGAAGTCAGTCTCGCCAGTGTGCTGCTTATTGGCGCTGGACTCATGCTGCGCACTTTCCTCACCCTTATTCATCTCAACCCCGGCTTCCAGCAGGATCATCTGTTGACTGCGAGCCTGTCTCTGCCACACGCACAATACAAAACAAGGGACCAGATCGCGCAGTTCTACGATCAGTTGGCGTCGAGACTGAACACACTGCCCGGTATAGTGAGCGCCGGCGCAGGCAGCGACCTGCCTTGGACCGGCTATGACGAAAACAACGGCGGCTTTATCATCGAAGGTCATAAGCCGCCGCCGCATCAGGAATTTCATGCTCGCTACCACATGGCGACTCCCGGTTTCTTCACCGCCATGGGTATCCCGCTTCTCGAAGGCCGATTCTTTACCGAGGCGGACAGAAAAGATTCCCCCTGGGTCCTCATCATCAATCACGCTATGGCAGAGCGTTACTGGCCGGGCGAAGATCCTCTGGGAAGGCGCGTCAGTTTCCAGGATGAGCCTAAAAAGGATTCTGACTGGATGACCGTTGTCGGCGTTGTCGGCAACATTAAGGATCAGCCCAACAGCCAGGGCACGGAGAACGCATATTGGTGGTCTGAGTATCAAGCGCCGGAACCCGATATGTCGATTGCCATTCGCACCCAGGGCGATCCGCGACAGGTTGCCGACGGTCTTCGCTCTGCGGTTCACGGCCTCGACCCCGCGCTCGCGGTTGCCGACGTGAAGCAAATGGAGAGCGTGGTGGATACCTCGGTCTCCACGCCTCGCTTCACCTTAGCGCTAGTGAGCCTGTTCGCAGGTCTGGCCATTCTGCTGGCAGCAATCGGAGCCTACGGCGTGATTGCCTACACTGTGAGCCAGCGGACACCGGAATTCGGGTTGCGGGTGGCGCTCGGTGCCCAACGGAATCACCTGCTGCGCATGGTTCTGGTGCAAAGTGCGACACTGGCGGTGCCGGGAATCGTTCTGGGGCTGGTGCTTGCCCTGAGCATGGGGCGAGTGATGCAAAGCCTCATCTACGGCGTGAGCCCGACGGACCCCATGATCCTGTCGGCTGTCGTTCTTCTGGTGCTCACCGTTGCACTCGTTGCATCCTATGTGCCCGCGCGGCGAGCCTCGCGCTCTGACCCAATGACAACGCTGCGAGCGGAGTAGGGCCCTCGCAGCGACGCCCTCGCAAACATCGAGCGTGCGCCGTGTCCGCAATATCCAGTCGACGATAGTCGGATTCAGTTGAACCCGCCGCACAGCTCAGGCTTCGGCTCGCACCATTGCGCTACTCCACGCGCCCCAAGTAGTGATCAAGCCAGACGAGCACTGTTTTCACGAGCTGCGGACGCTGCTCAGTTACATCGTGCGGGGTGTCGAGCACTACGTGGCTCTTCTGATCAGGCGGAGTCCCCAGCATCTGAAAGAGCGGATCCTGCGCTTTGTCCAGGGGGAACGTGTAATCGTAGCGTCCGTTCACCATCAGCACCGGAATCTTGATACGAGGAGCAAAATCGGCCTGATCGCCGCCCGGCGGAGGTGCATCCAGGAAATATCCTCCGTCCAGAAGGATCGCCGTCTTCAACCGTTCCTGCAGCAGGGGGACAATGATGACGCCAGCGGCCGACCCCATGCTCACGCCAAGATACGCCATGGCCTTCTGGTCGATATCCGGCCTCGTATCGAGATAATCAAGCGATCGCGACACATCCTTGTACCAATCCTCCGTCATCGTAATGTTCTGCGCACCGCCGGGCAGGCTGTATTTCAACCGCCTTTCATAGGTGTCTTCGTAGACTGGATAGATGACCGCTCGCCCGCTCTGCAGAATGTAGTCGAAGAACTTCACGTCTCCCAGCTCATTGCTGTTGGGCGGCAAGAACATTACCCGTGCGCTGGGAAAGAACACGACTGTCTGGTACGGAGCCTTGGCCCGCTTCGGCAGAAACAAATATGCTGACATTCGTTCGCCGTTGTACGCTGCATCGAATGACACTTTTTCCTCGCGCCAATCCGCAGTCTCGTGAACAACTCCTTCCTCTTTTGCGTTAAGCGGAGATTTCGGATACGCGTAGAGCAGTCCGTAGGCTTTGAATACCTCGTCACTCACAGGTTTCACCTTGCTGAAATCGCGCGAAACCCGGCGGATTGGCCCTGTCACTGCGGAGGGAAGCGGTGAGGTGTTTACGACACAACGGAATCCATTCCCAGCCGCGCGATCATAGGGAGACAGTGCCTCCGGGCTCATGGATAAATAGTTTGGCGACATCCACGATCCGCCCAGGATGAGTCGATCGTCCCCGTCCACCGTGTTGGCGATCCATTCGCGGGCATTGCCGACCATGTCGTAGGTCCCGAATGGCCCCACACCCTGGTAAGTTCCAACCGCCGCGGCGGAATTGCTGCTGATATTGCTCTCCGGCGCGGTGTACTCCGACTCGTCCGGCGGAGTCGCTTCGTACCACTGCGCCATCGTCGGCAGGCTCTTGCCGGCAAACTTCGCATAGGCCGAGGCCTCGTACCAGCTCACCCCCGTTACGGGATAATCCGCCTGTCCTTCCGGAAAGTGCCCTGCCGTCCATGTCGATGGCCCCGAGCGGTCCGTCGAGTCGCGGAACATCGCCATTGCCTCGTCGCGCGACAGTTTGCGGCCATCCTTTTCAAACTCCGCCGGCCAGTATTCCGGCTTCTGATAGCCTCCGCTGTCGACAAATTTCTGATAGTCGCGGTTCGTCACTTCAAATCGATCGACGAAGTGCGCGGGCAGCTTGTAGGGCCCGACCCAACCAATAAATGCAATGTAGCTCACCCACGACGCAGCCGGAACATACACCATCCCTGCCGGAGATTTTTCCTGTGCGTCGAGCGCGAAGCTCATGGTGGCGTCCGTCTGCGCTGCGACGATCACCGTCCCAATTCCGTCCTTCGCTACCTTCCACCGGAAATATCCATTGGGTATGCGGATGTTCCTGTCGGGTGTCGTTCCCACATCCATCCATTTCCCATCCGGCGTCAGATAGTCCTGCATCTCAATCCGCGCGCCCGGCACATCTGCGTCAATGGCCACATTGCTCGTGTTTGCTGCTGCAAACTCCTTCAGCGGCGCCGATGTTGGCAAAATCCTCTCCGCACTTTGCAGAATCAGGAAAGCCGCCAGCGGCTTCCGTGCCTCCTCGAGCTTTTGCATCTCCGGAAGCGCATCTTCGCGCGCCCAACGTTGCTCCGCCGCCCGGCGATAAAGCCAGTAACCACTTACACCGATTGCCATCAGCAGGACAATCGCAACCGCCAGGTTGCGTAATCTGTGCGATGGCGGCTCCGCCGTCGACGGGATCGCCCCACTCAAACCAATCCAGAAGTTTCTGTGCGTCCTTACCGAACTCCGCAGCCGTCTGGTATCGTCGCGCCGGATCCTTCTCAAGTGCACGCGCCGCAAGATGCTCCGCCTCCGCCGGCGCATCCGGTCGCACTCGCGAAGCCGCGAAGGCGGCTTCATCTACGATTGCGCGAAGAGTCGCCAGGTTGCTCTCTGCCTTGAACGGCGGACGTCCGGCAAGTGATTCGTAATACACCACACCCAGGCTCCACAGGTCCGTGCGCGCATCTACGGGCTTGCCCAGCGCCTGTTCCGGCGACATATAGACGGGCGTGCCCAACAAGCCCCTGTGTTTCCATGATCGTCGCTGCCGTGTCCTGGCCCGGAACAGCCAGCAACTTCGCCAACCCAAAGTCCAGCACCTTCGCATGGCCTCGCGGCGTGATCATGATGTTCGCGGGTTTCAGATCCCGATGAACCACTCCCCGCTCGTGCGCGTCTTCAAGAGCCTGGGTAACTTGCAGTGCAATTGAAGTCGCCTCCTGCACCCCGAGAGCGCCCGCCCGCAGCCTGGCCGCGAGCGACTCCCCCGCCACCAGTTCCATCACGATGTAATCGATGCCATCCTGTTCGCCCACGTCATACACCGCGGCGATGTTGGGATGGTTTAGTTTGGCCAGCGCCAGGGCTTCCCGTCCGAAAATGCCTGCGCGCTTCATTTGAGACCAGCATGCCGGAGTTCAGGACCTTGACGGCAACATCCCGCTCCAGCTTTTCATCGTGCGCACGATAGACGATGCCCATCCCGCCAGCGCCCAGCGACGCCATGATGCGGTAGCGTCCAAGCTTCGTTCCCGGCGAGAAATGAGCATGAAAACCAGGTACCTGTGTTGTCGATTGATCTCCTGAAGAAGCGCCTGATCCGGATGAGGACTCGTTCATCCTCTCACTTGCGGCCAGCAGAGCTCTCGACCCGGCGGCGAAGCTCCGGAGCTCCCCGGCAGGCGCCTTCCAGAAATGCGGACCGTTGTTCTTTCGGCAACGCGAGAGATTCCCTGAACAGTTCCTCGGCGGCCGCGCCTGGATTCTCCATCATGTATCCCAGTACTCTGATCGAAACGGACGAATTCCGACGTTTTCCGTACCAGGCAGTCGACTGGAGCCGATCTATCGCCGCCCGCTGGGGAAGGCCCAACCCACTCGACTACGGGCAGACAGGCAAACGCCGCAGTTCCCGGTAGACTTCTACCGCTCAGTCTACCGGGAACTGACGGCGCAGTGAACAGTATCTAGTTCGAATCTCCCTCTTCGTGCTCTGATCTATCGGCATCGTCATTTCCATGATGGTGATCGTACTTCCCGATGCTCTCGTTCAAATGCCTCGGATCCACTGAGAGCTGCACAACGTCCATCTCCTGCCCATCGAGATCCAGCACAAACAGACCCATCCGCGGCCCTCGGGATGCATGTAGATCAGCGTCTGGCTCTTGTCCTTGCGGCTGGTCTCGCGAATCACGCGCTCCCACTCCGCACCGAGCTTTTGCTCCACCATCCTGTTGAGCTCTTCACCGTCCACGTCCGCATGAAAGTCATCAATCTCGGCGACATGCATCCCGCTCACCCCGCCGCTCGTCGCCTTATGCGAGATAAAGCTGATCAGGCCGATAAAAGGAATGCGCTGCGCATGCACGTGGTACCGCGTCTCGATTGAACTGACCACGCCATCAAAGCCGCCCTGCGCGCCGCTCGCCAGCACCACCACCGGAACGGCCAGAGCCACAAAGCAAATGGGAACAAGAATGAACCGTTTCATTGGTCACCCCTTGTCCTTCTTGGTCTTGTCCTTTTCGCCTTGTCCTTGTTTTTCTCGTGCGATCCCGCTCGATATCGCCCAGCGAGCCAAGACCACCCATGCCTGACAAGCTTGCTGCAGATCTTCCATCTTCACCGGCCCCAGAATCAGCACAATGCTCAACTCCTTCGGCTCCACGTCCAGAATGAACATGCCGTGCGTCTCGCCATTCACCATCTTCATCATCACGTCTGTGCTTTCGCCGCTCCTCTTGTCGCGCTCGCGCACGATAGGCGACCACTCGCTCGTTTCAAAGTAAGAGCGCAGCCTCTGGATGTCCTCCATCGAGTACTGGCCCTCCTTGTCGAACTCGTAGTCGCGGACGTAGATCCCATCCAGGCCCTCGATCAGATGCCGCGTCGCCTCATTGTCCTTGTCCTTGCCGTCCATGAACTTCGCGGCAAACGCCAGCATGTTTTTGCCCAGCGTAACTTCGGTTACGTTCGAGGCCTTCGCAGCCAGTTCCTTCTCCACGGGCGACGGCAGCGGCAATTGCGAATTCTGCGCCACAGCCGGCACGGACAGCGCCATCACTCCCAGAAACAAAGCTACAATTCGGTTCTTCATCAATCTCTCCCTTACTGTCTCGTCCGACACGGTTGCGTGCGCCAGCCGCCGGTTCATGTCGTTCAATGCGTGATTCGTAATCCGCAACGCCGTCAACACCTGCTGCGCCGCTTCCTCGCCCTTGCGCCGGTCTTCCACCTGCCGCCAGCTATACCCGCCGGCCATCACTCCCGCCAGCAACAGCGATGCCGCCAGCCGCTGCCACCAGATGCGTGCGACTATGAATCCGCTCTGTCCGGCGCATAGCGCGCTGCTGCAGAATCCTCCGCTTCAGGCTCGGAGGCGCCGGCCGGCGCTCCATTGCCTGTCGCAATTCCTTTTCAAACTCGTCGATTTGTTCTGGCTGGTCCTCTTTTCCAGTCTGTCCAGGCCACTCAAAGTCCACGAATGTACTCCTTCAACTGCGTTGTCGCCTTCGCTCGCAGCAGCTTCAATCCCCGCTGCAGGTTGCTCTTCACCGTCGCCACCGGCGCTTCCACCGTGGCTGCAATCTCTTCCGGCGTCAAATCTTCCTGGTACCGCAGCACCAGCGCTGCACGCTGCGCTTCCGGCAAGGTCGACAGCAACTGCTCCAGCCGCGCACTCAGCGGTGAAGACCGCTCCTCTGCCGGCGCCCCGTGATTCTCTTCAATCTCCACCCACAGGTCCACGCCCCGCACCTTCCGCCGCCGCAGCGCATCGGCCGAACGACTGATCGCCACGCGCCGTAGCCAGAACATCGCATGCTCGGGGCTCTCAATCCGTGCCATATGCCTGTCCAGCTCCAGAAAAACATCCTGCGCAACCTCTTCCGCCAGTCCGCGGTCGCCGGTCATGCGCCACGCCAGCGAAAACACCATGGACTGATGCTCGTCCACCAGTCGTTCGAAATCCGGGTGCCACTTCTCGGCCATGGGTTTCGCTTCTACTCTCTTATCCGCAGGGGAACGCGGCTCGGGATGCAAAAGGTACGAATTTGAGCAAAAAAAGTTCAGGGCGACTCCAGAATGGCTTCTTGAACGATGAAGTAAGCTTGGCCCGATCCGGCTTTAAAAATGAAGAGCGTTGCGCCCTCTCGTCGTTTTGGAGTTTCCGTTTGCTCTCTTGTTCTTCTTTTCGTCCCACCCCAGTGCCAGGACACAAAAGACTGGAGCCTATGCGTCGACAGAGAAAATTGCGTCAGCTTCCGATTTCCAGGTCAGTGGCATTACGGGGCCGGATACGGCGATCGCACCGGGTTCGACGGCGCCCCGGACGGTATGGTCCAGATAGGATAGGCATCCTCTATTCCGCGCAATAGTATCTGAACTTTCTGAGCGATTCTGAAATCGCTGGACGCGGAGAAATCATGTTTGCGTCTGTCATTGAACCGGCACAATTGCATCTCACGAAACACTGCGCATCGAAGTTCTTTCATCGGTTCAGCGCGGAACATGTGGATTGTGAATTCTCTGTCAGGCTGGCATGCCGAATTGAATGGGTTCGAAGTGCAGGATGTTGAGAACCATAGTGAGCATTACGCGCTGACTCTCGATCGCTGGGTTGATAGGCTGGAACAGCACGCAGACCAAGCTCGGCAGGCAACAGACGACGTCACCTACCGCACGTGGAGACTTTACATGAGCGCTTCGGCGCGCGCATTACGCACCGGCCGCATTCACCTTTATCAGATACTTCTCCGCAAGCCCGCTTCCCGGGCGTCCGATTCCAGCATGCACAGCCTTCAAAACAAATCCGGAATACTGTGAAACGCGATCCGCGTCGGCGCAGCCTTGTATGCCGCCAGCATCGTAGCCGGCGCCAGCGTGCTCATCCCATATTTCTGATTCAGCTGGTCCATCGCCTCCAGCAGCTTCGCCCGGCTTTTCGCGTTATCCAGCGAATCAAACAGGTTCAGCGAGTGCAGCCGGTCCGGCACCAGCCCATTCAAACTCACGCCAATAAAGTACGGCTCGTCGTATCCCTGCCCCTTCGGCTTCTCCGCCCACAACCGGCACAGCGCCCCAATCAATGTCTGATTATCCTGGCACTCGCTCAGCCGGATCTCGTGATGCCATCCGCGTGTCGGCACTCCGAATCTGCTGACCGGCGCATTCTGCCCCCGCGGCACTGAGAACCCCACCGCCAGCCCGATCGAACTCGCCCACAGCTTATGCGTCCGCAAACGCATCGCCGCCTTGTGCAGCAACTTGTGCGCCACCGCCCACGCCTTCTCCGCCGTCCGCATCTCCGGCGCCAGCACGTGCGAGTGGCTGATCGACTTCAGATGCTCGGTCTCCGACATCTCGAAGTCTTCGCCCCTGAGCCAGTGCCACAGCCGCCCGCCCCACACCGATCCCCAAAGTTCCCCCGCCTGCTCGCAATCCAGCTTCAGCAGGTCGTCCATCGTATGAATGCCTTTTTCGTTCAGCCGCTTTTCGGTCTTCGCCCCGATCCCCGGCAGATCCCGCAGCGTCAGTCGCCGCAGCGCCTCCGGCAGCACATCCAGCGGCAGCGCGACCAGCCCGTCCGGCTTCTCCATGTCGCTCGCCACTTTGGCCAGATAACGGCTCGTCGCCAGCCCCACCGAACTCCGCAGGAACGGCCCCACCTGCTCCTGGATACGCGCCTTCACCTTGCGCCCCAGTTCCAGGCGCCGCCAGCAGCGGCCGCTCCCGCCCCATCAGCCGGCAAGCCATCTCGTCGATCGACATCACCGCCGTCACCGGAAGGCAGCTCTCCACCGCCTCCACGATCCGGTGGTGATAGTCCACATAAATCTCGTGCCGTGCCTCCACCAGCACGATATTCGGACACATCTTCTTCGCATCCGCAACAATCGTCCCCGTCTTTACGCCGTGCGCCTTCGCCTCATAACTCGCAGCAATACAACATGTTGTGTCCGCCATCATCGGCACGACACCGACCGGCTTGCCGCGCAGTTCCTCGCGATCCTGCTGCTCCACCGAAGCAAAATAGGAGTTCAAGTCAACGAAAAGCCAATTCAGGCAAGGACCCTCATCTCTACCGCCGCGCCATCGGTTGCGGCGCCTGCGGGCGCAACTGTCCCCTCCGGCCAATCCTCCGGTTCGGGCCCGTCTATCGGGTTTGCGATCGGACGATTTCCACTGCACCCTCAATATTCGTCTTCTATTCGCCCATCTGCAAGCACGTTTTGCTCAATACACGCATCCTATTAAGTGTTAGACTTGGCCTGCCGGAAGGGTTCACTCCGAAACCGAGCCTTTTTGCCGCTACTGGTGTTCTGAATCCTTGGCGGAATTGGGTGGGAACGCAGGCCGCCGTGGCTTATGCATAATCTATTTCACTGGATCTCTTCGTATGCAAGTGTGTTGGCCATCCTGGTCACCCTGGGAGTGGCAGTGCTTCTCGTCTGCTGTCTTGAGTGCACCAACTGCCCCAGCCGCGACAAAGATGACATCTTCAGCCGTCACGAAATGTAGCTGAGCAGCTTCGGCTGATCGCCGCTAGACTCGCCCGGTGTCCCCTGGTGGAAACAAATCTTCCAGCTTCCCGACTTTCTCGATCCATATAGAACTTCGCAAGCGTGATCGTCTTCTCACCCGCCGCATCCATTCGCACGATGTCCGATAAGTCACAAACACCACATCCGCACCCAGCAATCGAAATGAAAAATTCTCTGCTTGCGGTGGTGTGTATTTCTCGGTCGCCAACAACTCCAGCGTCGCATCCCGCGTCCACACCCGCCCCGAAGATCCAAACTCCACAAAATCGTCCGTGAGCAGTGCGCTCAGGCGTTCGCGTATCGCGCCGCACCGCCGGATCCATCAGCAGCAATTCAAGCCGCTCCAGTTCGGCCTGTGTAGCCTGACCTATTTCTGCTTCCATCGTTCATTCCACTGCAGGCTTAAGATACTGCTCAAACTGCGCCAGAATGCGCGTGAACAATTCCGTGCGCGCCTCTGGGCCGGAGATCGAGTGCGTCTTGCGCGGAAAAACCTGCAGATCATACGGAATATGCGCGTCAATCAGCTTCTGCACAAACTGCACAGTGTTCCCAAAATGCACATTGTCGTCGCCGGTCCCATGCGCCAGCAGAATTCGCCCCTTCAGATTTGCCGCCGCGTTCACTACCGAAAAATCCTTGTAGCCTTCCGGAAAGTCCAGCGGCCGGCTCATATACCGCTCCGTATAAATGGAGTCGTAGTTCCGCCAATCCGTCACCGGCGCAACGGCCACACCTGCACGAAAGCGATCGGAATGCGTCATCGCATACAACGTAAACGTGCCGCCCCAGCTCCACCCCCACCACCCCAGCCGTTTCCCATCGAGTTGCGGATATCTTCTGGAGCACCGCATCCACCACCGTCAACTGGTCCTCCAGCTGCACCGGGCCGAAGTTGTGATACACCGCTTCCTGAAAGTCGCGCCCCCGACCCGCCATGCCGCGATTGTCCGCATGCAGCACGGCAAATCCGTGCTGCGCAAGCAATTCATCGAATAGCAGCCCGTCGCTCCACCGGTTCAGCACCGTCTGCACCCCCGGCCCGCCATAGGGATTCACAATCAGCGGCACACTTGCCGCCGCCGTCGCGTTCGCCGGCAACAGCAGCGTTCCATACAGCGTCGTTCCGTCGTGCGCCTTCACTTCGAGCTGCTCCGAAGCATGAAGACCATACGCATCGATTGCATGCGACGCCCAGAACGCCATGCAATTGGTCCCGATCGCGCAAAGCTCCAGCACCGGCGGCTCCATGCGCGACGAATACTTGTCGGTAAAGCTGCCTCCCATCGGCGCAAAGTCGGCATCATGATTCCCGGCGCCGGTCGTCAATTGCTTGCGCGCGTCCGTCAAACGTTACCTGCCACACCTGCTGCTCCAGCGGCGAGCCTTCATTCGACGCGTAATAAATTTCCTTCCGTTCCGGATCGACGCGATATACCTGGCCGACTTCGAAGTCCCCCTTCGTCAACTGCTTCTCCAGCGTAGCGCTCGTCGTGTCGGTTTTGTCTTCGTTGTACTTGTAGAGATAGAGATGGTTGTGGCCGTCCGTCCAATTGCTCAGCACGATGTATCCGTGCCCCACGGACACATCGAAATTCTCATCGACAAACTTCTCGTCCGAAACCTCCAACACGACTGTGCGCAATCCCCGTACCCGGATCCGCAAAATAAATCCTTCGATGTTTCTGATCCCGGCTCAGGGTTTCTACCCAAAGCGTCTTGTGATCCACCCATCCGAATCGCGGAATATAGTCCTGCCCTTGCTGGATCAGGCACGTGCACCCACGAGACCCTGCCGCCCTTCGCGCTCACTACCCCCACGCGCACATCGGGATTCAGATCGCCCGGCTGCGGATACCGCTGCTTCTCCACTGCGGCGTGGGTCGGAATCCAATCCGTGATTGGATACTCCGGAACATCCGCTTCAATCATCTGCAGAAATGCGAGGCTCCTCGAGTCCGGCGACCAGAAGTAGTTGCTCTTCGTGTCCAGTTCTTCTTCGTAAACCCAGTCCACCTCGCCGTTGAGCGTTGCCGGATTTGGTGCTGGAGCCGCCATCACCGTCGGCGTTCCCGCTTCGCGTAGGGGAACCACCGCCAAACCGTGATTGCGTACAAATGAAATGTATTCGCCGTTGGGCGAAAATTTTGGATCGTCGCCCGATCTTTCCCCTGAAAAGCCAATTCCGATTCCCGTTCCATTTCGCAAGTCGTAGATCCACAGGCTGCCGTTCGAGTCGAACATCAGGTGCTTCGAATCCGGCGCCCAGAGGTAATTCGCCATTCCGTAGCGCTCGCGGTGATCGCGATCCTGCTCCGTCTCTTTTCCGCCCACCAGCGTGGCCAGCTTCGCGCGGCTCACCAGGACGTGAGGCTTTCGCAGTCCCGGATCAAGATCGATCAGCTCGCCACCATCAAGATAGGTCAGGTGCTGCCCGTCAGGCGACCAGGCCAGACCCTCCGGCGGCGCACCCAGCACGTTGCTGTGCGCGAATAGACCCTCCACCGTCAGCGGCTTCGCGTTCTCCTGTGCCGTCAGAATGGCGGAAACAAGCATCACAGCAGCAAGAACCGTCAACAGACGAACGCAGCGACGCTTCAAGGGGATCCCCTCCAGGCGGGCACACTCAATGAGCATGAGCGGAATGGATCGTGTGCCGAAAATCCAGTGTAAACGAGCCGTCACGGCCCCCGAGATCGTCTCTCCTCCAAGGAAACACACCATTGCATTCGCCGCTGCAACCGCTATCCTTCGATAGACGAGCGGAGGGAGTATCGCAAGCATGAACTGGGCCACGCCTGAGGAACGACGGAATCTGGGCCAATCGCGGCGCAGGCAGTTGCACCGCCAGCAAAATGATCAACTCAACATCAAGGCGCGTAAAGCCACGCCGATCTCGCTGCTCCAGCGCGTCGAGCGCGGACGAGTTCCCGCCTTGCTCAAGCTGAAACATCAGCTCATGGCGCAGTCGCCCTTCAGCTACTTTCGGGGTGCTGCGCCCGTCATGGCCGCCGATCTCGCCGTGCTGCCCAACACCGGCATTGAAGCGCAACTCTGCGGCGATGCCCACGTGCGCAACCTCGGAGCCTTTGCCGCTCCCGATGGCCGGCTCGTCTTCGACATCAACGACTTCGACGAAACCATCCGTGGCCCCTTCGAGTGGGATTTGAAGCGCATGGCTGCCTCGCTCGTTCTCGCCGCGCGTGAGTCCGGGCACAAGGAGTCTTCCGCGCGCGAAGCCGCCAAACAATGCATACTGCGCTACTGCAAGCAAATGCGCGCCTTCGCAAAGATGCCGCTCCTCGAAGTGGGACGTTTCCTGGTGCATCGCCTCGGCAGCGTTCAGCCCGTCCAGAAGGCACTCCTCAAGGCAGAGCGCGCCACTCCCCAGCACAATCTCGAACTGCTCACAGAACCAACTCCAGGCAGACCTGGCACGCGACGCTTCAGGGAGATCAAACCCAATCTCACGCGCATCACCGGTTCGCAGGCAGAAAAAGTCCTCGGCGCGCTCGACCCCTATCGCGAAATGCTCGAGTCGCAGCGTCAGCACCTGCTCTCGCTCTACCGCCCCGTCGACGTAGCTTTCAAAGTGGTTGGAACCGGCTCCGTCGGCCTGCGCGACTACTGCATCTACTTTGAAGGCAATGGCGTTAGCGATCCGCTCTTTCTCCAAATCAAGGAAGAAGCCCCGTCAGCCTACACACATTATCTGTCCGGCGCCCATCCAAGTCCTCACAACGGCCAGCGCGTCGTCATCGGCCAGCGCGCCATGCAGTTGCAGTCCGACCCGTTCCTTGGCTGGACGCACATCGGTTCACGCCACTACCTCGTCCGTCAGCTCAATGACCACAAGGGAGCCATCGACCTCGCCGACCTCGCCGGCTCCGGGCTGTTTGCCTTTGGTGAAGTCTGCGGCGAACTTCTCGCGCGCGGCCACGCACGCTCTGGAGATCCACAGGTCATCACCGGCTATTTGGGAAACGGCGCAACCTTCGCCGAATCTCTGGCGGAATTCGGTGTTCTCTATGCCGACCAAACCGAAAAGGATTGGCAAGCGCTCCGCCGCTCCGGCAAAGTTAAAACGAAATGAGATTAGTTTGTACAGACCGCGGCTCCGGCCACAAACTTGTAACGGAGCCTCTCCCGGTCTTCATCTGTACCGCGAAGATGAAAGCTATTGAAAATAAGCCCGATTCTTCTCCGCGAAATAGGCCTTGTCCGCAGGAAGATCGGCTTCTGCATAGATCGCATTTTGCGCGCAGAGACTCGCACACGTCCCGCAGTCGATGCACTCGTCAGGGTTGATGTACAACTGCGTTCCGGTTCCCGCGGCGTCATCCGCGGGCAGTGGCGCAATGGCGGAGGTTGCGCATTCGGTGACGCAGACAAAATCCCGGACGCAGGCATCGGTAATGACATAAGCCATTAAATATTGCTCCTTGATAGCAGTTTGCATGGCTGCGCCACGCGCTCTTTCGAGCTTAGTCGGCACAATGCAGCACGCTCGGTGACTCGAATCACATCGGGGACAAACGCGCCGAAACTCGGTATCCCGAGCCCGAAATCCTTCCCATCATTCGCGGTGTCCTTCTCAGTGAACGGGGCCACAAACGGTGATGAGCCAAGAATCTTGCCTTTCGCCCTGATTGACCCGCCTCTGTCCGAGTGGACCATGCTCAAGATGTTTAACGAACTGTTGATGAAGCCTTCTCCGGATGGCACGCTTATGCTGGAAGTATGTCCCTGGCCTTTCCGATTCGATCCCTGCTCGCTCTGTTTGCCTGCGCCGCCGCATCCGCCGTCGCCCAGACCTCCGACGCAACCTGGAGTTTTGCTGTTTCGGGAGACAGCCGCAATTGCGGTGACTTCGTCATGCCCGCCCTTGCCGCCAGTGTGAAGGCAGAGCACGACGCGTTCTATTGGCACCTGGGCGATTTTCGCTGGCTGTCCCATCCGGATCAGGACCTGGTCGCCATGCAGTTCGCTGGCAAGGAACCTTCGATGGACGAGTACCACCGTATAGCGTGGGACGACTTCCTTACCCATCAGATGGCGTCCTTCGGAGTGTTCCCTGTCTTCCTCGGCCGCGGCAACCATGAGACAGTCGCACCGATGACCCGTGATAGCTATATCAAGAAGTTCTCAGCTTTCCTCGACCGGCCCGAAATCGCAGTCCAGCGACAGGCCGATGGCGCCAGCGCCGCACTGGTAGGTCCCTGGTATCACTGGACTCACAACGGTGTTGATTTCATCACCCTCGACAATGCCAGCAAGGACGAGTTTTCAAATGAACAAATGAGGTGGCTTCGCGGCGTTCTCGATCGCGACCTCGCCCCGGACTCAGGTATCCACACCATCGTTGCCGGGATGCACGAGGCGCTGCCCCACTCGAAGGGCTCTGAGCACGCAATGGACGACTGGGAACTCGGCGAGCGCAGCGGAGATCTCGCTTATACCTGGTTCTACGACGCGCAGGCCGCGGGGAAGCACGTTTACCTGATTGCCAGTCATTCCCACTACTACTCTCCCAACATATTCAATACGTCCTACTGGAAGCAGCATTCCAACCGCGTGGTACCGGGGCTCATCATCGGATCGGCCGGCGCAAGGCGGTACGCTTTGCCCCGCGCTGCGGACAAGTCTGCGAAGACACACATCTACGGCTACGTGCAAGGGCTGGTGCAGCCTGACGGCCAGATTGATTTCCTGCTGCACGAACTGTCCGAGGACGATCTGATTAAGAGCCGCTGGCCCAACGCCCCCCTCGATGCTATCCACGAGTGCTACGTCAACAACGCAGATTAGCTAGCCGGATCATCGGATCCGTAATTCATCAGCGGGCTCCCCAAACGCAGTGAAGTGTGCCTGCTTTTGCAGATTATTTCGCGTACAGGCGTAGGCTTGAAACGATGCAGGTACGCCTCCTGCATTTTTCCAATCATCGCTCAACGCCCGCTTTACATGGCCTGCAAAACCTCTGCTTAAGTAATGGGCCTGTAAAGCGGGCAAATTCTCCTGTAAGTACAGTGCCGAGGATCATCTACAGCCAAGTACCATCAGCAGAAGATCTGCCGGGGGGCCCCGTCCGTAAGCCGCATAATCCGGTGAACTTCCTCAATGGTGCCTAAGGGAACCCCTGTTAGAGGTTCATCCCGAGCTCGAAAAGATCACCGGATGAGCGGGAACGGTAGCCGAATCGCTCCTTCCTCCAGTTCCAACAGTACAAGCCATCGGCGAATGCTCCCGCGCAGCGCTTCTACTTCAACTCCTTCATACTCTGCCGGAAAGCCGTCGAGGCGCTGCAAGGCGCGCCGCAATAAGGATGCAGTCCCCGCGAGATTCCCGCGCTTCAGATGGTGGAAAGCTGCGGTGACCTGGATCAAGGCCTGCAAGAACGTCTTCTCGGGCTCTTTGCAGGTGAGCCAAACGCCCTCCCAGTGCTCATGGGCATCGAAAAATTCTCGCTCGTGATAACAGCGCAGCCCTTCGGCCAAGGACCCCGTTCTCCAGTCAAGCAGCATCGTGAATCCATTATCGCTATGTTCCCAACCGAGAACAGCGAATGTGTCAGCAGTAAGAAGATATCGCTGCGTTCGGCAATCGCCAGATAACTCTTCGGCCGGTTTTTGCGTCTCTTGTGTTGTAGCCGGAGAACTCCCGCTAGATCCGGGAAACGCGACACTGGCTGCGTAAAGCGTCTTAACACTGGACTTTAACCGAAGAGTAGAAGTAAGCACACGCCCTTAAGGTTCGCATAGCTGCAAGGATCTGCTCGACTTGTTGCCCGAATGACAGACAAGTAAATTCCCGGATGTGCGTGAAGGCGCCCGTCGCGGGATTAGTGTCCGCAATGCCTTGTATGCAAAGGATGACCAACGGCTGCATCTCAGAAGAGCCGAGTGTCTAAGTGTCCTTCAACGAGGTTTGAAGGTGGCCGCTCGAAGCTTTACGGCTTTCAGTGGAGACGATCGACTCGCTGCGGGGCGAAATTGAAAAACTCTCCGCCAAGTGAGGAGGGCGAAGCCTTGCTCAAAAATGGCAGTACTCTTTCGCACGCCAGATCGCAGGAGCAGGCGAGACACTGGTTCGCGGTCTATACAACCTGTAGGCACGAGAAACGAGTGGCTCGAAATCTGGGTCAGAGACAGATAGAACACTTCCTTCCGATCTATCGCACGCAGCATACGTGGAAAGACGGAACTAGGGCCACTCTCGATCTGCCGCTGTTTCCCGGCTACGTATTTGTTCATATCGATTTGCGCGATCGAGTTGGAGTACTTGAGGTTCCCGGCGTGGTTTCGATGATCGGAACGGTGAGACAACCAGCGCCGTTGCCGGACTTGGAAGTCGAAGCACTGCAAGCCGGTCTTGACCCAACAAAAGCAGAGCCCCACCCGCTGCTCACGGTCGGACAGAGAGTGCGCATCAAACGAGGCGCGCTCGCCGGAGTGGAAGGAATTGTTGTTCGCAAGAGGACCGGGCTACAGGTAGTAGTTACCCTTAGCCTGCTCATGCAGAGTATCGCCATTGAAATAAACGGCGATGACGTGGAAATTGCCGGAAATTCAATCGGCGGCTCTTGCAGATACATATAAACACATAAAAGACGCATCGAAGCCCTTTGTACGATTTGAACTGCCTTGGCCCTTACCCTGATCGTTCTCCGGTTCCTACGCGGTTCTTGTTCTCCGCAGTCAGAGGCAATCGGAGGAAATCTATATCGCACGCCCATGCGCACGCCGCAGCGAACTCAATCTTTAAAGAATTCGCGAGGGCATGGAAACACACAAAGCGAGGGTATCGCGAATGCAAGGGAAAAGTACTGCCTTAAATATTTATGAAACCGATGCACCCGGAGTTAGCGCCATTACAGCAGTCGGAATGTTGCATGAATCAATTCCGGCGCTCAATCCCAAGACGACCGACACCTTATCTTTCTGCCGCAGTGCGACGGGCTTTTTCGTGGCGCTACGCTGTATTGAAACGAACGATCGATATTGTGCTGGCGAGCATTTTCATCGCCCTGCTTTTCCCCGTGATGCTTGCGGTGGCACTGGCAGTGGCATTGACGTCGCCAGGGCCGATCTTCTTTTACCAGGAAAGGCTGGGACGATTCGGCGTGCCTTTCCGCATCATCAAGTTCCGCTCCATGTACGCGCGGAAGCATAAAGACAACGTGTTCGAAATCAATGGTCATCTTCGCAGAGGCGATGCGGACCGCAGAAATGATGCGGCGTATCCGCTGAACAAGGACGCGCCAGATCCTCGCATCACTCCAGTGGGGCGCATTATCCGCAAGCTGAGCCTCGATGAGCTTCCACAGTTGTTTAACGTGCTGCTTGGCGATATGTCGCTTGTGGGACCGCGGCCGATTGTCGAGGCTGAGGTTTCGCTCTACGGCCAACACTTCGCCTACTACGATTTGTTCCGCCCCGGCATCACGGGCCTGTGGCAAGTCTCGGGGCGAAGCGACGTCGGCTTTGAACGGCGCGTACTTTTCGATCGCGACTACGCGAGCAAATGGAGTTGTTTGCTCGACTTCAAGATTCTCACTCAGACCATTCCCGCTGTTGTCACCATGCGCGGAGCGTATTGAGCTTGCATCAAACCGGGGCCGGGCGGATCGCTCGTCATAAGGCACGCGAGGCCTGGCTCCACAAATCTACGACCGGAAGACGAACGGTATGAGAACGTGCGTGAGTAAGCTGCTTGCGGATATTGATCGCTTTTTCAGTTGCCCTATCTTTCACCCCAGCGAGAGCGCAGACCGAGCCAACCGCCGTGAATCCCGGCAGCGCTCAGCAGGGTTCGAGTTCGAACTGTGCCAATGGAGACCTATCTACCTGCGGGTCGATGGCGCCATCCGATTCATCCCCTTTCGGCGACGGAGTGGTCGGATCATCCTGGTCGTTTCCCAACACCAGTCCGGGCGCGCCTAATGCGCCGATGTCGGTTTATCGGGATGACGCGGACGGAATCGACCGCACTGCCGGACCTTCGGCAGCGTCCCCCCGGTCCCGTCAAGACACAACCATTGACTGAATTTCAAATGCTGGTCGCCGGCTCAGTCGGCCATATTGTGCCCGTATACGGCGCCGATTTGTTTGCGAACGTGCCCGACACTTTTGCCCCCGTGCAGAGGCTCCCGGTTACGCCTGATTATGTAATCGGCCCCGGAGATGAACTCCTGATTCGCACCTGGGGACAGGTAACGCAGAATCTGCATCTGACTGTCGACCGCTCAGGCTCTATCTACATTCCGCAGGTCGGTGAGTTTCGTGTAGCCGGTCTGCACTTTCGCCAATTGCAGGGCTTCCTGAAAGCGCGTTTCGACCGCGTATATCGGAATTACGACCTGAATGTGAATCTTGGGCAGTTGCGCTCCATCCAAGTGTTTGTTACCGGGGAAGCGCGCCGCCCGGGAAGCTATACCATCAGTTCTCTTAGCACGCTTGTGAACGCTGTGTTTGCCTGCGGGGGGCCCGGTCCGCACGGATCACTCCGCCACATTCTCCTTAGGCGCAATGGAGAGACGATAGCGGACTTCGATCTCTACGATCTCCTTTTAAAGGGGGACAAATCAAAAGATACGAACTTGGAGACGGGCGACATTCTCTATTTTTCGCCCGTGGGGCCCCAGGTTGCCGTCGTTGGCAGTGTCAATGTGCCCGCCATCTATGAGGTGCGAGGGCACGAGAATATCGCAGAGGCACTTGCCCTTGCAGGTGGCGTGTCAGCTGCCGCAGAAACATCGACGCTGGAAGTCGAGCGCACGCAGAAGCAATCAGACGGCGGCACCGCGCGCGTTGCCGTCGACATAACAATGAATGCGACTTCACTGGGTGCTCCCCTCAGGAATGCGGACATCATCCGCGTTCGCGCGGAACCACCGCGCTTCGCTAAGACCGTAACCCTGCGCGGGAATGTAGCCGCGCCGGGGCGGTTTGCATGGCACGAAGGAATGCGCGTCAGCGATCTGATCCCGAACAAAGAATCTCTGTTGACGCCAGACTATTGGCTTCGTCGCCAGCAGCTCGGACTGCCAGTTGCGGATTTTCAACCGATGCTGCCGCCGGTCAAGATGGAGAGTCAGACGACGAATTCCGGACAGACGATCATTCATCCCGCCACTCCCAAGGATGCACAGACCATCGGCAGTGGACTGTTCCCTGGTTTGACCGCAGGAGTCCCGAAGGACGCCGCTGCTCCTCAGGGCAACACGGCGCAATTCCAGTCACTCGCAGCTTCGAGCGAAGATGAGAACGAAACGAAGAACGCACGCCCCGCCAACGAGGCGCCAGCACTTGAAACTCTCGGTTCAGGCCCTCATTTGGTGACGACGCCACATTTTCCAATCGAAACCCAGGTGGTGAGGACGTCGCCCGACATCGACTGGAGCTATGCGGTCGTCGAGCGCATTGACCCTAAGACTCTGACTACCCGTCTACTTCCCTTCGACTTGGGTGCAGCAGTGCTGCGGCACGATGACGCCGCCAATATCGCGCTCGAGCAGGGCGACGTGATTACGATCTTTTCCGACGCGGATATCCGCGTGCCGCGTGCGCAACAGACGAAATACATTCGACTGGAGGGCGAGTTCGTGCACTCCGGTGTATATAGCGCTCTGCCCGGCGAGACACTGCGCCAGCTTGTGATACGTGCGGGTGGACTGACCCCGCAGGCCTATCTGTACGGGTCGCAATTCAGCCGGGAAAGCACAAGGCGCGAGCAGCAGCAGCGGCTTGATGAATATGTCTCCGCTCTGTCGTACCAGATCGAGATTTCTGCTTCAAACAAGGCCAGCTCGGTTGTCAGTCCTCAAGAGGCGGCGACAGTTGGCGCATCAGTGGCCAGCCAGCGCGAGCTTGTCAATCGTTTGAGAGAGATGCGCGCCACAGGGCGCATCGTCCTTCACATTGATCCGTTCAAGTCGGATGTCAACTCACTTCCCGATCTTCCGCTGGAGGATGGGGACCGCTTCGTCGTGCCTCCAGTTCCTTCGACGATCGGAATTGTCGGCGCGGTCTACGACCCGAATTCGTTTGTGTATCTGGCGCACAAACAGGCCGGAGATTATCTGCGCTCTGCCGGAGGCCCAAACCGGAATGCCGACCGGCGCCAGATGTTTATCATTCGTGCCGACGGATCGGTGGTAAGCCGGCAGTACCTCAACCGGACGCTTTGGGCTGACGATAAGTTCAGCCGCGAAGTCATCTATCCGGGCGATACGATCGTCGTCCCAGAGCAACTAAACAAAACGACAATCCTGCGAGGCCTGACCGACTGGTCGGCCGTCTTTTCACAATTCGCCCTTGGAGCGGCGGCAATCAACGTCATTCGTTAGAGGGAAATCGAGAAAGGCGAAAGCGTCAATTGGAGTATAGGAACCATGGTGAATATGCGAAGCGACGGCACAGCAAAAGATCCGCTTGAGGACCTTGTGATCCCGTCGATTCATCCAGGCGAACAGGAAGACCTCACATTTCTTGACGTTCTCCTCATCATTACGGAACGCAAGAAGCTGGTCGGAATCGCGACCGCAATATGCACAGTGGCCGCATTGCTGCTGGCGTTCACGCTGCCGCAGGAGTATACGGCGACAGTGACGATTCTTCCCCCACAAGGGAATTCGTCGATGAGCTCGATGCTTGCCAGCCAGTTAGAAGGTATGGGCGGCGCAGTGAGCGGGATGGCCGGCAGCATGCTTGGCATGAAGAATGTCAACGACATGTACGTCTCGATGCTGAAGAGCCGCTCGGTTGAAGATGCGGTTATTCAACGTTTCAGGCTTCAGTCGGAGTATCGGAAGACCTACGTCGCCGACGCGCGAAAGGCACTTGAGAAACATACCAAGATCGATGGATCGACTAAGGATGGATTAATCCGTCTCAATTTCTGGGATCGCAATCCCACTAGGGCTGCAGAAATTGCGAACGGCTACATAAACCAGTTCAGGGATCTGTCGCAGCACCTCGCCATTACCGAAGCATCGCAGCGCAGGATTGTTTTTCAGGCTCAACTTGATAAGACCAAAACCGATCTCGAGAATGCTGATGAGGCTCTGAAAAAGACACAGCTATCCACCGGCATGGTGCAAGTCGACGGCCAGGCGCGTGCCATGATCGATTCTGCCGCTCGTTTACGCGCCCAGATTGTGGCCAAGGAAGTTCAAATCGAAGCTATGCGGTCCTATGCCGGTGATGAGAACCCCGCGTTGACCCAGGCACAGACTGAACTTGACGGCCTCCGCGCACAATTCAACAAGCTGGTTGGATCGAAGGGAGATTCTACAGGCGACGTATTCCTTCCGAAGGGCGCGGTTCCCGAGGCCGGACTTGAGTACGTTCGCCGCCTGCGCGATGTGAAGTACTACGAAGCAATCTTCGACGTCCTGGCCCGCCAACTCGAACTTGCCAAGCTGGACGAAGCAAGAGAGGGTGCATTTATCCAGGTTGTGGATCCTGCTGTGCCGCCCGAAGAGAAGTCCTTCCCAAAGCGCGGTCTGTTTGCAGTCGCAGGGGTTGCCGTCGGCTTTACATTCGGAATCATGCTAGCCCTGCTGCAGGGAGGTCTCCTGAGGATGCAGCAAAATCCCGTTACCAAGGACAAGCTAGACCTCCTGAAACGATCTCTATGGAGGGGCCGCAAAGTCAGGCCGAAGCAAGTCAAGGAGGAAGTAACGACTCTGCAAGCCAAAGAGGAAGTTACCACGCTGCATCACGCACGGCCCGAGGCCACTAGCTGAAGAGGTCCGCTCTTCTTCTGTTGCGCTTCGTTTCACCCATCCCACAGCCGTCCAATGCTTATCTGAGAATTATGCTGACCGAGACAACGACATCGCCGAGGCCCACAGGAAGCATCTGGCTGACGATGCGTAACTTCCTTCGCCACAAATTGCCTCATTCGATCGGCCTCGACCGGGCGATAGCTTTCACGGTTCTTGGCCGCGTGGTGCAGGGACTGGGGAGCGTGGGAAGCGTACTTCTGATTGTGCATTTTCTTTCCGCTGCTCAACAGGGTTACTACTATGCCTTGTGGAGCCTGGTTGCTCTGCAGAGCGTATTTGAACTGGGATTCTCGTTCGTGATTTTGCAGGTGGCTGCGCATGAAAGGGCGCTCCTGGAGTTCCACGCAGATGGCAGTATTACCGGTAACCAAGCTGCCCACTTCCGGCTTGCCTCACTTCTTCAACGCGCGGTGCGCTGGTACACAAGCGCAGCAGTCATCATGGGAATTGTGTTGATGGCGGGAGGGACGCGTTTCTTTTCTTTGCATCAGGAGGTGCACGCGCCGGAGATCTGGATCGCTCCGCTCCGGATTACGGTGCTTGCCTGCGCCATCACGTTCTCAATTGGTCCAGTGCTTTCATTTCTGGAAGGATGCGGCCAGGTAGCGCAAGTGGCCCGCATGCGCTTCTTTCAGTCGGCCGTTAGTGTGGCTGCTGCGTGGACTGTGATGCTGAGTCATCATGGTCTTTTTGCGCCCGCGACGGTACTGCTCGGGCAGGGAACCGTGGCGACCATCCTGCTGTACTCGCGCCGCAAGCTACTCTTCCCGTTGCTAAAAATGCATGTTGCCGACCGGGGAATCAACTGGCGGCGCGAGGTGTGGCCCTTCCAATGGAAGATTGCCGTGAGCTGGCTCTGCGATTACTTTATCTTTCAACTCTTCACTCCTGTGTTGTTTGCGTTTCGCGGCCCGGTAGAAGCGGGCAAGATGGGCCTCTCAATGAGCATCGTGATGCAAATGAGCGCCATGATGCTGGCATGGATGACAACAAAAGCAGCGCCCTTCGGAAGCCTGATAGCGAAAAAGGAGATTCCAGAGCTGGACCGCATGTTTTTTCGCTCGTTGCGGCAGTCAATATCTCTATTTGCAGGCTGTGCTGTGCTCGTGCTCGTCGGCGTGCTGGCAGCGCCGTCCATCATGCCGAACATTAGTCGGCGCATTGAAGGATGGCCCATTTTTCTTCTTCTTCTGCTGACGGCCCTGAGCAGTCACGTGGTCCAGAGCGAAGCGATTTACCTTCGCGCTCACAAATGTGAGCCATTTCTGCTGCAGTCTATTGTGATCGCCCTTTGTACTGCAGGCAGCGTCTTTGTGTTCGCGAAGACCTCGGGGGCTTTGGGTGTTTCACTCGCCTACTTCGTGGTGCTCGGCTTGGCGGGAATAATCTCAGCTACGGCGATCTTCAAGACAAAGAGACGCCAGTGGGCGCATCTGGGGATTTGAATTGTGATAACCAATGCCAAAGCCGCCTCCCCGCCGCGTATCTCGGTGGCGATGTGCACATTCAACGGTGCCCGGTATCTTAAGGAGCAACTCGAGAGCATCGCATTGCAGTCGCAGCCACCCTCTGAACTCGTTGTCTGTGACGATCGATCGAACGACGATACGCTTTCCATTCTGAATCGATTTGAGGCGTCTGCACCCTTTGCCGTTAGGGTCATTCAGAACAGCCGAAGGCTTGGATCTACGCGTAATTTCGATCAGGCAATTGGCATGGCTCAGAGCGACTTCATTGCATTGTGCGATCAGGATGACCGTTGGGCGCCCACAAAGCTCAAACGGCTTTCAGACGCGCTGACTGCGGATCCATTTCTCGGCGGAGCGTTTTCTGATGCCAACCTTATCGATGGCGATGGTCGACCTACGGGAACGCGACTCTTTACCCGGCACAAGTTTACGGCTAGAAAGCAACGGAGATTCATCAGTTGCCCGACAGCAACGCTTCTTAAGCACGATGTTGTGACCGGTGCCACTTTGATGTTTCGCGCGTCCATCCGGCGACACTGCTCGCCCATTCCCGCCACCTGGGTGCATGACGGATGGCTGGCATGGATGATTGCGCTCCACTCGCGTTTGACTCTCATTCCTGAGCCGCTCACTGATTACCGTATCCACAGCGGCCAGCAACTCGGTGTAGACGCTACGCCGAGCGCGCATGGCTCGAGTTCCGGGATTGAGACAAGGCGCCAATTCTACAGCCGAGTTGCGCGCCAATTTGAAGACCTGCTGAATCATGTACTGGCTGAGGGTTGGAATGAGCACGATGCGCTGGTCGGAAAGTTACGCGAAAAGATCGCTTTCCTCAATGCGCAATCGGCCCTTTCCCCTAGCCTTGGTGTCCGAACACTTCAGATGGTCGGTCAGTTGCCGCGCTATGCGCACTATGGCCGAGGTCTCGGAACCCTGCGCACCGATCTCCTTCTCGGACGGGAGGCGTCATGAACGACCCGCTTCATACCGCCAATTTCACTGCGCTTCAACCTCCCCAAGCCTCCAGTTCGCCAGCTGCGTTGTGGCCGAAGCTGTCTGAGAGATTGACAAAACACAAATTCGTACACAACGTCCTGCTTGGCCGGCGCGAGCTGCCACTTTTCTGTAATCCGCTGATTATCTTCACGCTGAATTGGGTGCTCATGCTGGTGTCGCTGAGCTTTCAGATCACTTATGTTTCGTATCCGGAGATGGGAATGCCGGCGTTGCTTTTTACTCTTTCACTGGGCTCGTTTTTGTTCGGATATCTTGTAGCGCGAACTGTGCTGCACCGCTGGCCGACGCGCTCAGAGCACTTAGCATACTCATTGGATGTGACGCGACTCTGGCAGATGAATCTGCTGTTCTGCGCCGCATCACTTTTGATTATTGCGTTCAATTGGACATTGTCCGGTCCCCCACCCGCGCTCGGCGATCCAGCGTCGTATCTCACCTACGGCCGATTCAAGCAGGTTCTGTTCCCGCTCCTGGTTGTGATTACAGTCAACTCAATGTTCGACGCCTCGCGCTGGCGCAAAGTCCTGTTTGCCATGTTCGGCATCGCCGGCATGGCGCTTTACATTACGCGCGGGCTGCTCATGGTCGCGCTGCTGCAGATGCTCTTCGTCTTCGCATTGAAAACGCGGATGAGCAGGAAGAAGCTGTATTCCATTGCGGCCGGCTGTCTGGCCCTCGCGATCGTTGCAATCACTCTGATCGGGAATGCGCGAACGGCGCAAGGAGTGTTTCTTGACTATCTCCAGATACGGCATAAATATTTTGACTGGCCGATGGCGTATCTATGGCTCACGTCCTACATTTCAATCCCCTTTTCAAACCTGTGCTGGCTCTTTGCAAAGGGCAACTTTCACGGACCAACGCTGTCGTTCCTGTATCCACTGTTACCCTCGTTTCTAACGCCCGCCAACCCGCATGCCTCCATTCACGATGATCTGAGCATTATCGACGGGGCCAGCACCTATCTCGCCGCTTACGCCTTGGATTTCTCCTATCTGGGCGTCTATCTTACGAACTTGGTGCTCGGCGTAGGATGCGGTTGGCTAATGGAACGTTCTCTGCCCAAAAATATTCTCGTGGCCGGCATCTTCCTTGGTTGTCTCTCATTCATCTTCTTCAGCGACATGTTCACGCCTCTCTCTACGATCCTGGAGTTTGCGATTCAAAGCACAGTGCAACGGAAATGTTTCCATTGGGAAGGCACGGAAAGGGAAGGTATGGCGCCCAAGTGAGCAAAGTGCATCCAGTGTTTGCGTCGCAGCAGAGTCGCCTGAGGGTCACGGCGGTGGTCGTATTATTCCGCATGAAATCGGAGGAGTCACCCGCATTTCAAACCGTAATGGCTGCTCGTGCAGAGATCGGCTGGGATAGGGGTGATGTAAGGGTGATGCTTTGGGACAACAGCCCAAGCTCGGATGCAAGTCACAAACTTCCGGAAGGCGTGCATTACTTCGCGGATGAAAGCAATTCTGGATTGGCGACGGCTTATAATCAGGCGCTCGCCTGGGCTGTGGAGCAGGGTTCAACCTGGTTGTTGACGCTCGATCAGGATACGGCCGTGCCTTTGGATTTCTTTGTGAAGATGGCTGCGGCCGCTTGCGAAAGTTCCCGCTATGCGGGGATAGGTGCGATTGTTCCGCAGATCGCAGCTGGCGGAAAACAGCTTTCGCCGAATCGCTTCCAATTTGGCGCGATCCCGCGGTGGTACCGGGCAGGCTATGTCGGCGTGCCCGCCGAGCGCGTGTTTGCCTTTAACTCCGGGGCGTTGCTGAGTATTGCTGCCCTCAAACAGATTGGCGGATACGATCTGCGCTTCTGGCTCGACCACAGTGACGCGATGATCTTCAGCAAGCTGCACGAGCATGGCAAGCGCATCTATGTGGCGGGTGACATCCAACTCGTGCATGAGTTCTCAATGAAAGACATGCAACGAAGAATGAGCCCCGAGCGTTACCGCAATGCTCTGATGGCCGAAACGGCCTTCTGGGACATGCGTATGAGCCGTGCTGCAGGGTGGGAGCGAACACTCCGGCTTGCGCTGCGCCTAGTGAAGCAATGGTGGCGGAAGGATTCCGCGGAACTGTGTCGGATCACCAGACATGCGCTCGGGCGGCGTCTGTTCACGTCGCGCCGGGAGCGGATCGACGAGTGGATGCTATCCACCGATGAGTTTGTAGAGCACGAACACTCGGAGAAGACAGCCGACTCTGAACTCAAAGTGTCAGCCTGCATGGCAGCCTACAACGGCGGCGCTTTCGTCGAGGCGCAACTGCACTCGATCCTTGCACAGCTGAAGCCACAGGATGAGGTCGTGATCGTCGACGATGGCTCCAAAGACGACACATTTGCGCGACTTGCACGGATGGGCGACGCGCGTATTCGGCTTTTCGCGCACGAGCGCAATGCGGGAGTCGTTGCAACGTTCGAAGATGCGCTGCGCCTGGCTGCGGGCGACATCCTGTTCCTGAGTGATGATGACGATCTGTGGGCGCCGACAAAAGTACGGCGATGCCTCGGTGTATTTGAGAGCGCGCCTGACGTCGGGATCGTCCAGAGCCGAGTGCGCATGATTGACGAAAGTGATCGGCCAATTCCCGATTCACGAATTAACCGGCACGGCCGTTCTTCCACGGGATTCTGGCGGAATATTTTCATCAATCACTATCAGGGTTCGGCAATGGCTCTGCGCGCGTCGTTACTTGGTCGAGTGCTGCCATTCCCGGCGAGCAAGTCGTTCCTTCATGATGTCTGGATTGGAACACGAAACGACTGGACGGGCGGCAGGTTCGTTTTCATTGATGAAGATCTTCTGTTCTACAGGCGTCATGGCAACAACGCGAGCCAAGCAAAATCTCCGCTGCAAAAGATCCAAACGCGGACCGAACTCCTACTCGCGCACCTCGTCCATTTCTTCGGCTTGTCCCCGCGGTTGACGCGCAATCTGCTCAGTAAAAACTCAAAACCTTGACGTCAATCAAAAGCAGACACTCACCTGCACGAATCCGTCCTGAACTCCTGACTTGAATCGAGAGAGAGTCTCTATGAAGCAACCGGGTGAGACCGCCGTACACGACCCCTTCGCGCTGATCATTCCAACATTCAACGCAGCGCGCCACTGGTCAGAGTTGTCTCGGGGAGTCCGAGCGCAGAGCCTTGCGCCCAATCAAGTTATCGTGATTGACTCGGCCTCTTCTGACGGTACACGGGACTTGGCGAGGCGCGATGGATTCACGGTTGTCGAGATTTCATCCAGCGATTTCAATCATGGCGGGACCCGGCAGTTGGGAGCCGAACTTGCAGAAGATGCAGAGATCCTGATTTATCTGACTCAGGATGCCGTACCTTTTGGCGCGGATGCATTTGCAAATCTCGTCCATAGCTTCGAGGATCCAGAAATCGGTGCGGCGTATGGGCGGCAGCTTCCGCGAGAAAGCGCAGGACCGATTGAGGCACATGCACGACACTTCAGTTATCCGCCTGTATCCCGTGTGCGCTCATGGGAGAGCCGCAGGACGCATGGATTCAAATCAATCTTCTTTTCGAACGCATTCGGGGCGTACCGGCGCAGCGCACTCATGAGTGTCGGGGGTTTTTCACGCGATGTAATCTTTGGTGAAGACACGCTGGTCGTGGCGCGCCTGCATCGCGCCCAGTGGAAGACCGCTTACGTGGCCGATGCGTTGGCGCGGCACTCGCACGCTTATTCCATCGGTGAGGAATTCCGGAGATACTTCGACATCGGTGTGTTGCACGCGCGCGAACGTTGGCTTATTGAGCAGTTTGGCAGTGCCTCAGGAGAAGGCCTGCGTTTTGTTGAGTCTGAGCTCAAGCACTTATTGAAGCACGCGCCTCATTATGTACCATCGGCAATTATTCGTACGTTTGCCAAGTACCTTGGATATAGGATTGGCCGACGTGAAAGCAAGATTTCGCCGCGCCTGAAATATCGTCTAGGGCTGAACCGGCAATATTGGATTCGTTGAATACGAAGCGTCATGCTTCGGTATATGGCACCGTGAAGAGAAATGTAGCTCCCTGATCTATGTTTCCCTTGGCCCAGATCTTGCCGCCGTGGCGGGTTATGATCCGGTAGGCCGTGGCCAGTCCTACGCCGGTGCCGGTGAATTCGCTCTGCGAGTGGAGACGTTGGAAGGGCCGGAATAGCCGGTCGGCATAGCGGGGATTGAAGCCCGCCCCGTTGTCGCGCACAAAGTACACGGTTCCAGACGCTTCTTCGATGTAACCGAACTCGATCTCCGCCGATTCAATTTTCGAAGTGTATTTCCATGCATTTCCCAACAGGTTGTCGAGAACGACCTGCATGAGCCCGTCGTCTGCAAAGATGCGCGCTCCCTTGGCAATGATGAAGCGAACCTGACGCTCTCGGCTGTCTGCCTGCAGGCGCGCAGCAACCGACTCGGCGATATGGCTGAGGTCGATGAGCGTGCGATGCAACGGGTGGCTCGACGCGCGCGAAAGATTGAGAAGGTCGTCGATGAGGCCAGACATCCGGCCGGCTCCCTCAAGCAGTCGGTCGACCAGCATTCGTCCCTCCTCATTAAGCCCTTCAGATGTACGCTGCAGCAGAAATCCAATGTTATTGATGTGTTGCAGCGGTCCGCGAAGATCATGGGCCACGGAGTACGAGAACGCCTCGAGTTCCTTGTTGGTTGCAGAAAGCTCGGCGGTGCGCTCTTCAACTCGCCGTTCAAGATCGCTTCGTGTTGCTTCCAGCGCACGATCGCGAGCTTGGATCTGCTCAAGCATTTCGTTAAAAGATTGAATGAGGAAAGAAAGCTCATCGCTGCTCGCTGGAATCGTGGCGCGCACGGAGTAATCCCGTTCGCGCGTGACGATCTGGGCGGTCTCTGCCAGTCCCGTGAGAGGGTCAGTCACCAGATGCCGAACTGCTGAGGTCGCGAAAAGGGCAATTGCAAAACAAATGAGTAGCATGCCCGCCGAGATCAATCCGAAGCGTTCAGCGCGCCGCGCCACGTCTCCAGTCTCAGCGACAAGATAGACGCTTCCCACCTGTCCACCCTGAAATCGGATTCTACTTCCCACGAGTATGTAGCGACCTTTCGTCCAATAGCGCTGCATTTCACCAGGTGCAAGACGGTTCGTCAATTCGAACTGAATCGAAGAACTGCGTAGATAGCGCGCAAACTCGCTGCCATCGGGACGAAGTATCAAGGCGGAGCGAACCTGTGGCGCGTTGCGCAGGGCAGAGAGAGTATCTTCAGCTGCCTGCTTGTCATCGAACAAGAGTGCGGTGACGCTGTTTGCGCCTACAATGTTCGCTTCGGTCGCCATGGAGCTTATCAACTCCTGCCGAAGACTGTAGAGATCGTAGACCAGGAATGAAAGATAGGCCAGAAGCAGCGCGACTCCGCTCACCAGCATCGTCATGCGCATGAACTTGTCCGAGATGGATTGGCTGTGCCATATGCTCATGGGCGATCCCCCGCAGGCGGCTTGCCGATGACTGATGATGCGACCCGCAACAGTTCCGAACTCAGGACGAGATGTGCGCGGTTGACGGCGTTGAGATTCACGGCGAAGCGCACATGATTTTGAATGAGAAGGAACTGAATCATGCCGCCGCGATCAAGAAAATCCGAAGCGTCGCTCACCGTAAGCACATCGGATGAAGCCAAGATCGCCAGGTCTTCGCGGAGATGTTCGTCTTCATCGGCACTGATGAAGAGAATCATGCATCCTTTGGACTGAGCCACATCGGGAATGCGGCGAACATGTACGGGCAGATTGTCAATAGTCTGATTCGCGGCGAGGTCGTCGATGGTCTGGCCCATCTGATCATGTCCGATCAGGCAAATGTCGAAAGAGACGCGGGGTGCCTGCGCCTCTGTCTGGCGAACAAACTTACCGAAGTTGAGAAGATAAGCCGCCTTAACGTCATATTCGGTGGGTCTGGATTTCTGGGCGACTGCGGATGGAATGACTAAGCCAGCGAAGAAAAGCGAAGCGGCAAGCCTGCGGATGAAACCTGCATAGGGGAGTCGGCTTCTTGATGATGGCTCGTTTGGCTCTGAGTGCTTCATCTTCCTGCCACCGTTCACGTCTTAATGGCTCCAAACGAGTTTTGCGTAGACTCCGCGCTTGATGAGAACCGCAGGCGGTGGATCAATTCCAAATTCTGCGTGATGCGGCTGTAAGAGATTCTGGCCGGTCACAGAGAGATTGAGACTCTTTGTCGGGTTCCACCCAATTCTCGCATCGGCAGTCGTGTATGCCCTGACGGATTGAGCCGGCAGCGAATCGACATAGCGGAAAGATTGATCGAATTCAAGGTGCTCGGGAAGATTAATCTCCGATTGGAGAAATGCCTGATGGCTTGGGCTTGAGCCGCGTAGATTCGTCAAGGTCACTTTGTCGCTGAATCCCGGCTCATCATTGAGATCGATGTTGAGGTAGGAATATCCTGCGCGGATATGCCAAAATGATGTCGCTTGCCAGTCAGGCGCAATCTCGGCGCCATCGGTCGTACCGTGAATCCCGTTTGTGTATTGAAAGGTGAATAAGTAGCTCCCTGGTGGAAACGTCGGTGTCGGTCCGGCCGTGACGATCGGTGAACCTTGTGCAATTAGATTGCGATAGGCATTGTAGAATCCAGCGGCACTGATATAGAAGCGCGGATGAATCAACGTGCGCAGACCACCCTCATAAGCAATGAGTCGCTCCGCAATTAGATTGTGGTTGCCCACGACGCGCGCAAAGATCAGTGGGGACGAAACTGCGAACAGATCGACCTGGATATCTTCGTCGACGCGATCGGGCGTACGAACAGCGCGCGAGACAGATGCCCACGCAGAGAACCGGTGTGTCGGTGTAAAGAGGATGCGGCCGTTCGGTTGATATTCGAAACCGGTGTAATTGTTGTTTTCCAGTTTCGAACCGAACGTGAGCGAAAGCTTTTCGGGGACCAGACGCACTTCTTCCTGTATAAATGCGCTGTAGACGCTGTCCGTTTTGCTCAGCGGGTTAAACAGATCTGTTGGAACAGTCTGCGTGACCGTGCTGGGGCTCAGACGAAGCCCAAGCCCATAGGTGAATTGCTGAAATCGAGTCTCAGCGAGACGATGCAAAAAATCGACGTCGAAGGTATCGCGATCTTCGCCGAAGTTCGAGCCGATCCTGTGGTCGTGTGACCAGAACGTCTGAAGGTAAATGTCGGAATGGTTGCTGAACTTCTGTCGCCACTGGGCTCGCAAGTTGCCACCGACAACATCCGTAGACTTGTAGGAAATAAACGAGATGGGCGGAATGTACGTTGAGAGACTCTGTGCATCGCCGAACTTCCCCCAATACGCATCCCCCTGCACAGTAAACTCGGCTGAGCTTTTTGCCCAATCGGCGCGGAACCCAACCTGGCCGAATCGCGACCAGTCGTAATTTGGCTGAGCATCCACGTGGAACTCCGGTGAGCGGACAAAGCCGAAGGCATTGGCGCGCCATGTCCAATTCTTGCGGACTGATCCATAGCGGGCGTCCTCGGTGTTTTGATCGACATTCCCACCGCCGGAGGAGAGGAGCGTTCCCTTTGTATCCCGCGAGTGCTTTGTGATGATGTTGATAATTCCGTTGACGGCGTCGGCTCCCCAGATGGTGCCGCCCGGTCCGCGAATGACCTCAATTCGATCAATGTCTTCGAGCATGATGTTATCGACCGTCCACAGGACTCCGCCGAAGAGGGGTGTATACACGCTGCGGCCATCAATGAGGACCAGGACGTACTTCGAGAACTGATCGCCGAAACCGCGGATGCCGACAGCCCAATTCCGTGAGCCGTTCACGCGGGCGACATTGACTCCTGGGATGAGCCGAAGGGCGTCGGGGATGTTGGTTACGCCCGACCGGCGAATATCCTCGCCGGTTAGGACATAGATTGCTGCGGAAGTAGCCCAAACAGGAGTGGGCTCCTTGGATTGGGTGGTCACCTCAATCTCGCCAAGCTGCTGTAAAGTAAGAGACTTAAGCTTCTCAGCGCGACGCTGCGTCTGAGGCGTAGCGGCCTGAATGAGGCCAGCATGCAGGAGAAAAAGCAGGGCTATTGAACGTGCAGAAAACATGTGTCTTATGCAAGTCTTCCGAATGTGCGGAAGGAGGAAGATTGGACATTAGAGGCGGATTTGCGGCGATTGGTTGCCCGAAGGCGCAATGCCTGCCGCAGGAAGCTATAGATTATTCAAATGTTGGCGGCTCTCGTCGTCATTAGCAGGATTCGCGGGCGCAGCAAAGAACCGCGAAACGGTCTCAAGCAGTTTGGCCGGCTCGCCCTTCCGCACGAAGCCGTTGACGAACGGGGCAATATCAGTGGGGAGCGACCACAAATCAGAGAGGACAATGATCGGCACAGTGGGGTAGAGCGTGCGGATCTCGCTGGCAAATTCTGGCGACGTTTTGGTGGAGTTGAGCCGGTAGTCGAGCAGAACCAGTCCAATGCACTCCCCGCATGGAATTTCCGTTCCGACAAATCGAACCAGCGTGGGCAGAGCATCGTAGCCCCCTTGTCTCATAAGCAGGGCATATATCTCAAGGTGCATCGGGTCATCATCGAGAATCAATACCTTCGGATGACTCGCTTGCACTGCACCCTCCCGGGAAGTCGAGGTGAGCACTCAGGATAATCACGAATGGAATTCACGTCAAAGGAATTAGATCAGAACAGAAATCCAGAAAGGCCCGCCCTAGTCTTGGCTTCGCTAAAATAGAAGGGATGAGTTTTCCTATCAAAACCTGTGTTGTCTGCGGGGAAGAGTTCGAGTTGCGGCCCGATAAGCCTGGATTTGCTAATCGATGTCCAGAGTGCAGTTCGCCCGAAACAGAAGAGCGAGCGGACGACCGGCACCTAAGCCCGGAGGAGCGCAAAGCACTCAGTGAAGTAAACGCAGAGCGACGCAAAGTGATCCGAGATCTCCTCTACCGGAAAGACGGATGAGGGCTTGTTTCCCCCAACGTCGGTTTTCAGAAGGCTCCGAGCTTGCAATCCTGCTGAAGGATACCTCCAGATCACCCGAGGGTCACGCGGTCCAGGCCGAGCGCTGCCGGATGTGCAATGCGATCGGGCAGTGGCTAACCGACTCCAGGCAGTGCTCGCGCGCGAATGCGTGCGGTTGATCACTGCACCTCTCGGTAAATAGGCATAGAAACTCTGTAACGAACTGCTGTGTTCGTGTCTTTCATAGAGTGAAGGGCGAGGGTTTCCATGGAAGTCAAAGTCAGACAGATCGATAAGTTCAAGTTCAACATTGAGGCGCGTACACACTCGGTGATCAGCGATCAGCCGAAAGAAAACGGCGGCGAAGATGCAGGAATGACTCCACCGGAGTTGATGCTGGCGTCGCTGGGATCGTGTGCGGAGTTCTACGCAGTGCAATATCTGCGGACACGCAAACTGGAAGATCGCGGCGTGGAAGTGACCGTGACGGCAGAAAAGCTGATGCAACCGGCTCGACTGGGAAATTTTCGCATTCATGTTACATGCCCGACCGAGCTTAACGTAGACCAGACCGAAGGATTGCGTCGCTCGGTGCATCACTGCCTGATTCATAACACGCTATTGTCCGCGCCGGGCGTCGAGATCGAGCTGGCAATCGGCGAGCCTGCCTTGCTCTAGGCAGTTTTGGCAGAGCAGAGCGCTTTTGCGGTGTTCTAATACCGCCATGGCCCATCTCGAGAATGCGCGGATGGTTGTGTTTCGAGCCGTTGCGCAACAGTTGAGTTTCCGAAAGGCGGCGGAAGAGCTGTATCTGACGCAGCCGGCTGTGAGTCTCCAGATCAAGGCTCTCGAAGAAGATCTGGGTGTGCAGCTCTTTGACAGGACCGGTTCGCGAGTTGCGCTTACGGCCACGGGAAAAGTCCTGCTGAAATATGCCGAGCGGGCAAACGTGCTTCTGCAACAGGCCGAGCATGCGATTGCGGCAATGGGCGGAGAATTTGCAGGACAACTGGCGCTCGGGGCCTCCACCACGATTGCTCAATATGTTTTACCTCGTATGCTGGGCGAGTTCCTCACTGAGCATCCGCGGGTACAGCCTTCTCTCATCAGCGGAAATACCGAGCGCATCGTCGAGGCGGCGGCGCAGCACGAGATCGGTCTTGGTTTCATCGAGGGGCCATCGCGAAGCCGGGATGTCAAATCCGAGCCTTTTCTGGTAGACGAGTTGGTATTGATTGTGCCGGCGGCCCATGAATGGGCGGAGCGAGCGCACATTTCGGCGGAGGAACTGAAGAGCGTTCCTTTGCTGATGCGGGAGCGGGGTTCAGGCACGAGGCATGTGGTGGAGATGGCTTTGGAGCACCATCAACTGAAGCTCTCGAGTTTAAAGTTCGCAATGGAGCTTGACTCAACGGAGGCAATCAAGTCAGCGGTGGAAGCTGGCCTGGGAGCGGGCTTCGTTTCGAAGTGGGCAATCGCCAAAGATTTGCGGGCGGGCGCAAGTTTTCGAATTGTTGACGTGGCAGGGCTGCGAGTTCAGCGGGATTTCCTGATGATCTACACGGCCGGCCCAGAGCCTCAGGGATTGGTCCGGGAGTTCCGGCGGTTTGTCGTAGACCAGGCAGCAATGATGCGTGGTGCATTGCATAGCAAGCGCAAACGCAGCTCATGACTCCAGCGATTGCCAGAATGGGATCGACGCCGATAAGCAGCGCAAATGAGGGATGAGAACTTCTGCTTGGACATGCGGCTCGGCATCCGTAAAGCTTGATGTGTGTCGAAGAATCTGTTTTTTGGTGGACTGATTGTTGCGGCGAGCGGCCTTTTGTCGCCGCCTTTGGCCTTGGTTGCGGGCCTGGTGTTCGGTTTCACGTTTGAGCATCCCTATCATCTCGATGCCAGGAAGCTTTCGAGGCTCCTGTTGCAGGTTTCGGTGGTTGGACTTGGGTTCGGCATGAATCTTCAGCAAGTGCTGCGGGTTGGGCGGAGCGGGCTGATCTATACCGCAGCTGGTATCGCGTTTGCGATGCTGCTGGGGTGGGGGTTGGGCAAGCTGCTTTCCGTGAAGAGCAGGATTTCATTTCTTATTTCGACCGGCACAGCGATATGCGGTGGAAGCGCGATTGCAGCGGTTGCGCCGGTAACAAACGCCAATGACGAAGAAATCGCAGTTTCACTCGGGACCGTGTTTGCACTGAACTCGGTCGCCCTTCTTGTGTTTCCGGCAATCGGAGCGGCGCTGCATTTGACGCAGACGCAATTTGGACTATGGTCGGCACTCGCGATTCACGATACCAGTTCCGTCGTGGGCGCCGCGGCAAAATATGGCATCGTCGCGCTTGCGGTAGGCACGACGGTGAAGCTGGCTCGGGCCTTATGGATCGTGCCAATGTCAATAGGAACCGCGCTGGTGGAGAAAAAGAAGACAAGAATCCAGTGGCCGTGGTTCATTCTCTTTTTCTGCCTGGCTTCCGTCGCGAACACCTACGTGCCCTTGTTTCAGACGGCTTACCCGGTTCTGCGGCACCTTGGAATTCTCGGGCTGACCGTAACATTGTTTCTGATTGGCACTGGAATCTCCAAGCGCACGTTGCGCGAAGTGGGAGCACGGCCGCTGTTGCAAGGAATCCTGTTGTGGGTAGTGGTGGCCACCGGCTCACTCGCGTTGATTCGTGCGGGCTGGATTCATCTCTAATTTCAACAAATGAAATGCCCGGCGGTTGAATGCGCCGGGCATTTCTATTCAAGGTAGTTGCTCATCAACGGTGATCGCGATCATGATCGTCACGATCGCGAACGCCCATCAGGTGATCCATGCCAACATGATATCCACGGCGGAATCCTTCGCGGTAAGCCTCGTGCTGCTCCGGCGGAAGATGAGGATGACGATATTCGTCGCGATTGTTGACATCGGGCCGACGATGATTCTCGAAGTCCCTATTGGCGCCGACAATGCCATCCTGAAATCCCTGGCGGCGCAAAGCGTCGAATTCATCCGGAGGAGCATCCCAGGCGCGAACAGGTGCGCGCATTTGCATGGGCGGTCCGTTCATGATGTGCGACATCGCCACGCTGTATCCACGCCGAAAACCCTCCCGATAAGCCTTGCGCAGCTCACCGGGCACATCCGGATGGCGATACTCATCGCGGTTATTCACGTCGGGCTGTCGGTGATTCTCGTAGTCCTTTCGGGCTCCTTCGATTCCGTCGTGGAAACCCCGCCGTTGAACATCATTCCAGGCGTCCGGCGGTCTTTGCCAGTCGTCGCGATCCTGGCCGAAGCCTTGAGGCTGGGGCCCGGGAGTTGCCGCGTACATGCGCGGCGCAGAGAGCAGCATAAAAGCAGCACATCCAATCAGTGCTGTGAGTTGAAGCTTATTGAGATTCATCTTACGAATGCTCCTTTCGTGAGTGGCGACACGCCTGCGAGACTTCAGGCCGCAATCGTCCTGCTGTAACACCCTCGGCCTGCCAATGGGAGTATTGCATGTTTCTGTGAACACCTGACGCCGGGAACAGTTGCTGTTAAGTAATCCGAGTACGTCGACACAGAAATGCCCGGCAATGACGCCGGGCATTACGATTGTGCGGAAATGGTTTAGAAATGCGGGCGATCGTCTCGATCGTAGTGATCGCGCCTCATGTGGTCCATCGCGCGCCTGTAACCTTCGCGGAACCCTTCGCGGAATGCACTGCGGTCGTCTCTATCGACAGGAGGCCGTTTATACATTTCGTGGTCATCGGCATCAGCGTGGCGGTTCTCGCTCATATCGCTCCGGGCCGCCTCAACGCCTTCGTGGAAGCCACGGCGCTGCGCATCGCGGTAATCCGAGGGCGGTTCGTCCCAGCGGTTCTGATCGTGATCATGGTCCTGGGCCAGGGATGCGTTCGGGACTGCCCGGGCTTCAAGAGAATGCGCCTTGAGCGCGCCCGCCGACAAGAAGCAGAGAGCAAGCAGGGATGGTGCAAGCCATTTAATTTCGTTCATAAAAGAAGGAACCTCCTGGTTCATGGCGTAGAGATGTGAACGGCACCAGCGGCGTTGCCCATGGAAGGTTCGCCGACGCATTGAAGTTTGTACCGTTCCTTCGAAGTCCTTTGCAATGGATGTCGCCAAGGCAAAGCCTAGTCCAGGCTGTACCGAGGCCCCGCATGGACCGCGAACAGCGGCCGGCGATGATGGGAAACGTGAACGCCGCCGATATGCAACCGACGATTGGACAGCTCGGGTGTACCCCCTCTCACCTTAGGCGCAATCGAGGAAGTTAACTGGAATGTGTGGCTCACGGGAGAACTCGCACTGTCTTAGAGCCCCATCGAAGTAATTTGCAAAAGCTGGCGCACTCTTTTACCTTTTGTTTTGATGGAGTTAGACGGGAGAGTCGGGTTTGTGGCTTGACTTCTCGGCCGGAACGGGGGTGGGCGACTGCGGGAATTCCCCCGAATAATTTCCGCACCACTCCTCAGAGGATTGACAGTGTTTTGGTGGGGAAACGGCTCGGCAATCAGGAAAAAGACTTTCTCACTTCCTTGCGGACCGGAATTTGCCCCGTTACGGATGGGTGTCGTGGGGGTGGGAGGGCTGATGATTTTAAGCCACCCTTCCCCTATGATGGCTGAAAGCCTCATGATTCAGGTCGAGAGAAGGGCCGGTTCGCGACTGGCGACGGGAATTTTCGCCGCTGTGGTGGCGATCGGTGTGCATCTTTGCGTCGGGCAAACGACAACGCACAAGAAGAAAGCTGCGCCGAGGCACGAGCCCACTTCGGCTGAGCTCTTTGAGTACATTCATGGGTCGATGCTGGCGTACAGTCCAGAAGACCGGGTGAACGACAATCTGGATATCTCGATCGATCCGACGGCGACAATCCTGACCGTGAGACAGCCAGATGGGCACTGCGACATTTTTCTCGATGCGCTGGATGCCAACACGATTGTGTGGGACGTGTACGATGCGAGCGATTCGATGCAGACGCGAGCGCCGCTGGCGCGCTTAACGGTGGATGCGGTGGCGGGCAAGAAGGCCCGGACCTGCTACGACACCGATAACAATGTCGATCCGTCGATTCCCACGACGCGAGCGCGGATATTGTTTTCGTGGGCATTGATTCCGGATGGGTCGGGATTCCAGACGAAGTTCACGAAGGCTTTCAAAAAGCTGATCAAGCTAAGCGGCGGGATGCCGGCCAAAGATATCTTCAAGTAGGCGCCCTGGAGATTTGGGCGATCTGGCCGAAGGTGGATCAACTTCCAGACTGTAAGGAAATGCCACCCCCCAAAGAAGCAACGTTCAAACTTACTTCCCTTGAAACTGGGGCAGGCGCTTCTCAAGGAAAGCCCGTATACCTTCCTGGTAGTCGGCGCTATCGTAGACCTGCCGACGCATTGCCTGTACTCTCTCAAACGTCTCTGGGCCGAGATTGTGCGAAATCGACAGCAGCCTCAATTCTTCTTTTAGCAAGCTGATAACGAGGGGTGAATTCCTCGAGATCTGATCCGCCAGATTCATCGTCAGGCGCTCCAATTGGTCTCTTGGAACTGACTGACTCACAATTCCTCGGTCCACCAAACGCTGCACCGGTAATGGCTGCGCGGTAAACAGCATTTCTTTGCTGAGCGACATTCCGCCTGTCGTCAGGAAATTCTGAACTCCGGATATGTTGTAGGGCATGCCAAGTTTTGCAGGGGTAATCGCAAACGTACTGTCATCGGCAGAGACAATCACGTCGCAGCTCATCACCAGTTCACAAGCTCCACCCCAGACACTTCCCTCGATCATCGCAATAACAGGCGCAGGAAAAAGCTCAATCGTCCTGACGACACGCCTGAGCGGATCGTCGTAAGTCATTGGATCTCGCCCGTTGGTTGGCAACTCTCGAACATCGTGTCCCGAAGAGAAGACCTTGGAACCGGCAGGAGCTCTCAAAATAACGACTCGAACTTCCTGCCGTCGCATTTCTTCAAGAGCCGCGCAAAGTTCATTGATGAGTGAAGTGCTAAGACAGTTGCGTTTCTGAGGATTGTTGAGCGTGACGACACCAATGTTCCTGATTGTCTTCGCATCAACGAATGTCAATGCCGTCTCCATGCTTCGTTCCTCTACTGGCCCGATTCACCAGTGAATCTCCCAGGCCGCTTGCTGTACAGCTAACGATACTAATCTTCCTCAGGATCGGATGTGATGTGAACCCGGACTTGTTCGCAGTTCACCAACGACAATTGTGAGGAAACTTCTATCAGGGGTCCGCGAGAACAGACTCAAAAGGTGGCGGTTAAAGTTGCGTTCGGCGATGAGTTTGTGTTGCATTATCGGCGCAAATTCAATAGGTTTGTCACATCTCGAATTCACGGAGTGTGACGTGCGGCCTTCCTGCGGATGCGTGGACCGATCGCTTCCATGTTCCGACCGTCGTCAAACCAACATTGCTTGAAAAGGAGAAACATCGTGAACCTGCTTCGCTTGAGGTTGGCTGCGGCTGCGGCGTGTTCCATCACCTTGCTTTTCACGTCCGTCGCGCCGGGTCAGGAACAGGATGGCGACAACGTCGATCTGGCGGCTTTGACGCAGATCAAGAATGAGGCTTTTCAGCATTCGCAGGTGATGGAGAACCTGTTCTACATCTCAGAGGTGTATGGACCGCGCGTGAACAACAGCCGCAATCATCGCGCGGCGGCCGAGTGGGCGATGCAGCGGATGAAGGATTGGGGATTGCAGAATGTTCACCTGGAGAAGTGGGGGCCATTCGGGGACGGCTGGCAGATCAAGAAATACTATGGCGCGCTGGAGACGCCGGCGTATGCCTCGCTGATCGGCTTTCCGCTGGCGTGGACTCCGGGGACGAACGGACCGGTGACGGCGGAGGCTGTGCTGGCGCCACTGCACTCTGAAGCAGACTTTGCGAAATATAAAGGCAAGCTGAAGGGGAAGATTGTGTTGATCTTCGATCCTCGCGAGTTGTCGCTGCATACGGAGGCGGAAGCGCGGCGCCTGACCGATGAGGAAGTTGCGGCGCGTGCAAAGACTCCCGACCCATCGCATATGGGCTTCTTTTTTCCGATGCGGGCGGGAGCGGCGCCGCGGCCGGGCGAGTACACGCCGGCAACACTCTCGACGGCTGCGCCGAGCGGGCGCATTCTACGCAACCAGGTGAACGCTTTTCTGAAGGAAGAAGGCGTGGCGGTGGCGTTGACGCCGGGCTACAACGGCGATGGCGGAACGGTTTTTGCGTCGTATGGCGGATCGCAGGATCCGAAGGATCCGGTTGGTCCGCCGATGGCAGCGATCACGCCGGAGCAGTACAACCGCATCTGCCGGCTGCTGGAGCATGGCATCACGCCGAAGCTGACGTTCGACATTGAGACCGAATACCAGAAGGATGACCTGATGGGCTTCAACGTGGTCGGAGAGATTCCCGGGACGACCAAGGCCGATGAGGTGGTGATGGTGGGCGGCCACTTCGACAGCTGGCAGGGTGGCACGGGGGCGACCGACAACGGTACGGGATCGGCCGTGGCGATGGAGGCGGCGCGGATCCTAGCCGCGACGCACAGGCCGATGGCGCGGACGGTTCGTGTGGCGCTGTGGGGTGGAGAGGAAGAGGGGCTTTACGGATCGCTGGCTTACGTGCAACAGCATTTCGCGCCGCGCGACACGATGAAGAAGACGCCGGAGTACGACAAGCTGGACGTTTATTTTAACGACGACTCGGGCTCGGGGAAGTTCCGCGCGGTGTCGGCGTTGGGCAATGCTCAGCTTGCAGCGATATTCCAGTCGTGGATTACGCCGATCAAGGATCTGGGTATGGAGGAAGTGGTCGGGTTGACGGCCGGACCGACAAGAGAGCCGGGTGGAACGGACTCGACGAGCTTCTCGTGGATTGGACTGGATGGGATTGGGTTCATGCAGGATCCGCTGGAGTATGGGTCGCGGACGCATCACTCAAATATGGATTTGTATGACCGCGTGCAGAAGGGCGATGTAATGCAGGGAGCAATGATCGAGGCTTGGTTTGCGTATAACGCGGCCACGCGGGCGGAGATGCTGCCGCGGATTGAAACGCCTGGGCCGGAGGCGAAGAAGGGGAACTGAGAGCGCGGGCCAGATAGCGATGGCGCGAGTCAAGATGACAACTTCTGTCGGGTAGGACGAAGTTCTCAATTGAGCTGGTTGCGGGGCGTCTTCGACTGATTTTTGGCTTGGCTGAATTGCATAACCCGAGTCGATGGGGGCATCAGCATTTGTGACGAGAGGGGAAGCGGGCAGATACACTACCGCCCCCCGTTTGCGGCGGGAGGCGGCTGGTCAGAAAGGCTGTGCTGTCAGTCAGCGACAGCGGTCGCGGCGACTGGCTCGGGAACTTCCTGAGTCGCGTCGGTCGCTACGGTTACATGGAGGTGCGCGGTGACCTCGCGGTGCAGCTTGACGGAGACGGTGAAGTCGCCCAGGCTCTTGATCGGCTCATTGAGCTGAATCTTGCGGCGGTCCACTTCGAGACCTTTGGCAGCGAGTTCGCTGGCAATGTCAGAGGAGGTGACGGAGCCGAAGAGTTGGCCGTTCTCGCCGGACTTGCGGGTAAAGCTGAGGACAACAGGTTCGAGCTTTGCGACCAGTTCCTGCGCCTGTACCTTTTCGGTGGCGGAGCGGCGCGCGGCAGCTTCTTTCATCTGTTCAATGACGGCCTTGTTGGCCAGTGTTGCCTGCAGAGCCAGCTTGCGGGGGAGCAGGAAATTGCGGCCGTAGCCGTCCGCCACCTTCACGACATCGCCGCGGTGGCCGAGGTTGGCTACGTCTTCTTTCAGTATGACTTCCATGTGAAACTCTCCAGATTTACGGACAGCCGGATATCGTGCTGTCCGTCCGTTGTGTTAGACACAGGCGGCTGACATTCAGTTGCGCCGCGCCAGATTCTATCGCGATTCTTGCGCGGACGTCGCCTGCGAAATTGTTCCGTCACTACAACTAAGGCGTCATTGGTAACGAGGCGCCTGAGAGCGTGCAAATTAGTGCCTTGTTGCAAAGGGCAGCAGGGCGATATTGCGTGCCTGCTTGATAGCCTTTGTGAGGCGGCGCTGGTGCGTGGTGCAGACACCGGTGAGACGGCGGGGCACAATCTTGCCGCGCTCGGCGACAAATCCCTGCAACAGGCGTACATCCCGGTAGGGGATGGCGTCAATCTTCTCGGTGCAGAACTTGCAGACCTTCTTGCGGCGGAAGAACTTGCCGCGACCGCCGGGTCCACCGGAACCGCCCGGGCGTCCACCGGGACGTCCACCGGGGCCGGAGCCATGTCCTGAGCCGGGTCCACCGGAGGGGCGTTCGCTTTGTGCCGCTGGTGCGCTCGCTTCGGGCGCTTTTACATTTTCATCAGACATTTTTGTTTCCTCTTTATTCTGTTAGCCTTCCGGGGCCTGAGCCAGGTGCGGAAAGGCAGTGTTGAACCGCCGGCAGGATGTCCCATATCGGACACAAAGACGGCGAAATCCGTGGGCTAAGCGCTCGCAGGGACGGACTCGGGAGCCTCGGCGACGGGGCGGCGGCAACCGGGGCATGAGCGGCCGGTGCAGCGGCGGGGGTTTCTGCACTTACTTTGCGGCGGACACCGCGCAGAGCCCTTACCTTCGCCAGGCGCTTCTCTTCCTCGTCGATGCGGACGGTGATGAACTTGATGATCGGCTCAGAGACGCGGAGACGGCGCTCGAGTTCAAGCACCACGGGACCGCCGGCCTCAACCGTCATCAAGACGTAATTGCCGTCGTTGAACTTGCGAACAAGGTAGGCGAGCTTGCGGCGGCCCATCTTCTCAACGTTCTTGACCACGCCGCCGCCATTGGTGACGTTGGTGGTGAAGCCCGCGATCAGCTTGTCGACGTCTTCTTCGGCCACATCGGGCCGAACGATGAACATAACCTCATATAAACGAGACATCCGTATTCCTTTCGCCGCTTGCGCGGCAGTGATCAGTTGTCAGTGAACAGTGATCAGAAATGCTACTGATCCTGCCACTGAATTTCCTATCACCGCAAATTGCCGGTCAAGCCGGTTTACTCTGACCACTGAACACTGACCACTGGTCACTGTTCCTTGCGGTTAAATTCGTTCATTGCAGGGCCCGGTCCTTCCTGGATGATGCGCCGGGTAGCGGTTGCCACCTTGTCGAGCACCTCATCGAGTTTGGCCAGGTCCGTCTTGCGCATGGGCGAAAGAAGGTAATCCCTGCCCGGTCGTTTGCTGCCTGCCACGATGGCTTCGGGCGGCAAATCCGGACCTACGCCGATACGCAAGCGCAGCCACTCCTGGCTGCCCAGGGCCGAAGTTACGCTGCGGGCTCCGTTGTGTCCCGCGGGCGAACCGCGCTCCCTGATCTTGAATGTCCCCAGCACCAGGTCGAGCTCGTCGTAAATCACGAGCAAGTCTCGTGCCGGGTCCACTTCAAACTCCTGAATCAGAGCGGCGAGTGCGAGCCCGCTGAGATTCATAAATGTTTCCGGCTTGGCCAGGATCGTTTCGCGTCCTGCCACACGGCAGGTTGCGGTAACGGCCCGGCATCGCCGGTTCTGCACCACAACGCCTTGTTGCTCGGCGATGCGGTCAATTGCCATGAACCCCGCGTTATGCGGCGTCCATAAATACTCGAGTCCGGGATTGCCGAGGCCCACCACAAGGAAGGGCCCGGGCCGGTTTCCGGAATCGTTCGTGTCTTCCACCGGTGCTTACTTCTTGCCCCCGGCAGCGGGTGGCTTGGCAGCGCCTTCTGCCGCGGCAGCGTCGGTCTTGCCCTTCTTGGCCACTTCTGGTTCTGTGGGTGTTGCACCGGCCTCGCCAGCGACGGGCAATTCGCCCTCGGCAGGAGCAGCGACAACTTCTTCGCGAATCGAAACGACGTGCGCAACGGTGGCGTCTTCGCTATTCAGGTACTTAATTTTGTCGGAGTGCGGCAAATCGCTGATGCGAAGCACGCCGTGCATTGCGAGTCCGCTGACATCGACGTCGATGTGGTTTGGAATGTCGGCGGGCAGGCACTCGATTTCGACTTCGCGGAGGACCTGGTCGAGGATGCCTCCCTCGGTTTTGACGCCGACGGGAATACCGAGCAGCTTGACGCGCACGCTGACGCGGAGGACCTTGTCGAGCGCGATGCGCTTCATGTCGATGTGGATCAGCTTGTCCTGGATGGGCTCGCGCTGGGTGTCGACGATCATGGCCTTGGCTGCCGGAGAGCCGGCGACCTCGACATCGAAGATCGTGTTCTGGCCGGTCTCAGAGAAGAGGATCCGCGAGATCTGCTTGGGATCGACTTCGACGGCGACAGCATCATGACCCGCACCATAAAGGACTGCAGGAATTTTTCCAGCGACGCGCACGCGGCGCGCGGCATTCTTATTGAACTTGCCCTCGCGGGGCTTGGTTACGACAACTTCAGGCATTCCATTCTCTTTTCTGTATTCGGGCACGGGCGTTTTGAGCGCCGCTCCCTTTGTGAGTGCCAGTGGACAATGAACAGGGGTCAGTGGTCAGTAAAACCCGACGACGACAACCGGTTAAAGCCTACTCAGCTCGTTTAGGTTTCTGATCACTGATCACCTGATCACTGATCACTTCTTACGAGAACAACGTACTGACGCTGGTCTCCATGTGGATGCTCTCAATGGCTGCGCCTAACAGGCCGGCGATGGAGAGCACTTTAATCTTGGGCAACTTCTGGGCCGCTTCGCGCAGGGGAATGGTGTTGGTGACGACCACCTGTTCGATGCGGGAGTTGGCAATTCTGTCGATGGCCGGGCCGGAAAGTACGGCGTGGCTGGCGCAGGCGTAAACGGCCGCTGGCGCCATTGGCGTAGAGCGCGTCGACGGTTTTTACGAGGGTGCCGGCGGTATCGATAATGTCGTCGATGATGAGGGCGGTTTTGCCGGCAACATCGCCGACCACGTTCATGACTTCGGCAACATTGATGTCGGTGCGGCGCTTGTCGACGATGGCCAGCGGTGCGCCCATCTTCTGCGCAAAGTGGCGAGCACGCTCCACGCCGCCCGCGTCCGGTGAAACCACGGTGAGGTTAGGCAGTGCGAGCGAGCGGAAGTGGCTGACGAGCACGGGGCTGGCGAACATGTGATCGACGGGGATGTTGAAGAAGCCCTGAATCTGCGCGGCGTGCAGGTCGACGAAGAGAGCGCGATGGGCGCCGGCGGTGGTGAGCAGATCGGCGATGAGCTTGGCGCTGATCGCGACGCGCGGACGGTCTTTACGATCCTGGCGCGCGTATCCGTAATAGGGAACGACGGCAGTGATGCGGGCGGCGGAGGCGCGCTTGAGGGCGTCGATCATGACGAGAAGTTCCATGAGGTTCTGATCGACGGGATAGCAGGTAGGCTGGACGACGAACACGTCGACGCCGCGGACGTTCTCGAGCAATTGGAAGTAGACTTCGCCATCGGCGAAGCGCTGCAGCTTGACCTCACCGACGGGAACGCCGATGTGGCGTCCGATTTCCTCGGACAAGGGCCGGTTGGCGGTGCCGCTGAAGAGCTTGAAGCGCCGGTCCTCGCTGAGATTGCGGGTCCGCTTGCGCTCGGGCGCCGGTTTGGCATCCTTCGCTTTCTGATCCGAATTTTGGGCAGGGTTCTGGCCGGAGCTGGGCTGCTTATTGGCGTCGCCCGCACCGGGTGTCTGCTTGTCTTCCAACGCTACTGTCACCGTTCCTACTTCCATTTCCGAGGTACCTCCAAGCTGGTTGGCTTTGGCTGCATTCCGGTTCTCGCCGATTGCGAAAGTTGGCTGGGCGACTAGGATTCGAACCTAGACAAGTGCCTCCAAAGGGCACTGTCCTACCATTAGACGATCGCCCAAACTTCCGCTTTCGTTTCCGCCTGCTGATAGCCGTCCGCGAGTCTCTCCGACGTCGTGGCTGGCTGTCAACCTTGTTGCTGCACAAGCATATTGGCCCAATATTCAGAGCGCGGGAGGGTGCGAGTGATCTGGCTCTCGACGCCTGCCGCAGTCAGCCGTTCGTGGGCTGCCTGTGCATCTCTCTGGGTCAGGTACAACCCGAAGAGCGCTGAACCGGACCCGGACAGCGAGGCATGAAGGGCTGCCTCCGGAGTGCCGGTGGCCGCAAGAATACGCTTGATTTCTGCAAGGGAGGAATGCTGGGGAAAGACGACGCGTTCGAAGTCGTTTTGGATCCAGCTACTGATCCCGGTGCGGACAAGCGCGGACTCTTGAGGTCCGGCGAGGTCTCCACCCAAGGCAGAGACACCGGAGGAGCCTGATCCATGCTGACCTTGCTGGATTGCTCCTGCGAAGGCGCTGGCATAGGCGCGGCTCAACTTTTCCAGTCTATCTTCTGACGCATCAGCGGTCAAACCTTCGGTGGAGCAGAGGGTGTCCCAGTCGCGGAAGGCCTGGGGGGTGGAGACGCCGATCGGCGGAGTGGCGACGACGCACCAGAGGGACTCGAAGTCGGGGAGGGGGTAGACATTTTCGCCCCGTCCTCGCCCGAGGACCGCTCCGCCGACGAGGAAAAGAGGGACATCGGAGCCTACCTTGGCCGCGAGATTCAGCTCGAATGAGGGCCAGTTTCCGGTGTTGAAGGCAACGGAATCCTGGTAGGGAACTCCCATGTTTTCAGCAAATTGACCGACATCGAGCCAGCTTGTTCTGCCGCTTCCGATTGGGAAGAACGTTCTCGCGGCAACGGCTCAGTTCTGTTTCAAGGCCGACGAGAGCGGCGATGGCATTGGCTGAACCGGCCACCGAGGCCGCCCTGAATGGGAAGGCGCTTTTCGATATAGATGGATACCTGGGCCGGAGTGCCAAGGGCTTCCAACGCCAGCGCAACCATCTTATAAGCAGTATTGCGGTTATCGGTAGGAACGCGGAGGTCGTTGGAGGAGACGTGAATCGACGTCTCGGGGGCGAGAGATGCCGAAACGGTGACGAAATCGTGGAGTTCGAGGGTCTGATAGACGGTGACGAGTGCGTGGAAACGGTCCGGTCGAGGCGCACCAATATAGAGGCCGAGGTTGATCTTGGCGTGCGAGCGGACGGTGGTGGGCATACCGGTCCATTGTAGAGCGGGGCCGTCCCGCATTCCGCCCGTCCTAGGCCGCAACTTAGAGGAACCAGCGCGGAAGAATACACGTAGAATGGGGGCGTTCCATCCACAGGTCGCGCAGACCGCCGCGCGAAAGGAGGACGCCATGCCTTCCCCGGGCAAGTTCGCATTCGGCCTCGCTCTATGCGGCTTTGCGCTCCTCCTGTGTTGCGCCCCCCGGGGCGCAAGCGGCCAGGCTCCAGTGCCCGGCTTTTTCATGGCCCAGTCCGAGGGTTACTCCGCCCCACTGGAACTCATCAACGACAAGCCTTATGTTTCGGTGATGTTGAATGGTCGCGGGCCCTTCCGATTCCTCATCGATACGGGAACGGGGGGGCAGGCCCTGGTTACGCCGGCGCTGGCGGAAGAACTTCACCTGTCGGTTGTGGGGCATGCGCATTTGACAGACCCGAGCGGGCTCGGCGAACAACGTTCCGAGGTCACCTGGATCGAATCCTTGAACCTTGCTGGTGTGGAGTTTTCAGATGTGGAGGCGGTGGTCCACAACCTGTATGGAGATGCGAATTGCCAAGGCGTGCTTGGTTTTACGCTCTTCGAAGACTACCTGCTGACGCTGGATTTTCCGGCGCGCCGGATGATGCTGACGCCAGGAGAAATCGAGGACGATTCAGGCGGTTCGGTGCTGCCGTTCCGGATGCCGGAGGGGGTTCCCGTCGTGTCTCTCAAGATAGGCGAGAGGCAGTTGGAGGCGCAGATTGATTCGGGGGGAACTGGGCTGAGCGTGCCTCAGAAAGACTCGCGAGAACTGAAATTTGAGGAGGCGCCCGTGGCGTTCGCCAGCGGCGAGTCGCTCTCCACAAAATTTGAGATCAAGGCAGCACGGCTGCAGGCGGATGTGAGGCTTGGCAGATACACCTTCAGGCAGGCATTTGTCGAGATCAACGCGGCATTCCCACTAGTGAACATCGGTTCGACGCCTCTGCAACATTTCATCATTACATTCGATCAAGTCAACGACCTGGTGCGCCTGTACTCAAGAGAAGATACGCTGCGACTTGATGCATCACCGGCCACCATGCAATTGCTCAATGCGCCACGGCAGCAATCGGATAGCAAGCTGGTTCCGGTGGGGTGAGAAGCGAGCGGTCAGTGTCCAGTGGTCAGTGATCAGAACCGGGCTGTGCTCCTGTCAAGGTCAGCGACCGAGTGACCAATGGAGATTGATGCAGTCTTTCAATGTTCCTTCTCGAGTTCAACGACCATCACTTCGATTGGATCTTTGCCTGCGTTGACGTCGGCATGCTGGGTGCCGGGGGGATTGGCGGGAAGCCAGTAGGCATGGCCGGTCTCCCATAGCGTGATCTTCGGAGCCACCGGTCTTTTCGACGATCTTCATGGTGCCGCCCTTGAGTGCGATGATGACGCGGGGATGGTCGTGCCGGTGCATTGTCAACGGTGCGCCGGGATAGACGACGGATTTCCAGACCTTGACGTCTGCGTTTTCGAATTGCGGAATCCGCTGCGTGCCCGCCTGCTGCGAACGCATCACAGAACGGTCCCGGCAAAGACCAGGACGGCGACGATTGTATGACTCGTGATTCTCTTCACAAGATCCTCCAGTGGCGGAAGTTTAGCATTCTGATTTTGAATTTCGTTGCGGTTCAGGGAATCCGCCGACGGAAGACGCTGCTTTCTGGCGCCGACTTAATATAGAGCTGGTGCGACGGTCGCCTTTCAACGGTTGAGCGTCCGCAGGGAGTCGGGGAATGCGGGAACATTCGACGAAGGCACGGCGTAAAAGCTGTTTGCGGGCTACACTGGTTCCGCATCAATGACCGTGCTTTCCGGCACGCGAAAGGCGAAACAAGATGAAGAAACTCCTCCATGGCATATTGGCAATGACCGCACTGACATGTGCGGTTCAATTGAGCGCGCAAACAGAGCAGATTACGCCGGCAGCCCCGAGTGCACCTGCAGCGGCGAGTTCCCAACCTGCGCCCAGTGCAGATGAGATTGTGAGCAAGTATGTGGCGGCGATCGGCGGCAAGGACGCGATCAGCCAAGTGAAATCGATCTATTCGGAAGCTTCGGTGCAGGTGATGGGAAGTGACAATCCGAGCACCACGATGCTTGTTGATGGGGTCGGTTTCAAAAGCGAGACGGAGATCAACGGAACGAAGATCGTGACGTGCTACACCGACAAGGGCGGATGGAACGTGAATCCGATGGCGGGACAGAACGATCCTGCGCCGATGCCGGAAGACGTCTATAACGCCGGAAAAGGCCAGATCTATGTGGGCGGCCCGCTCTATGACTATGCGGCGAAGGGCAGCAAAGTCGAGTTCATGGGGAAAGACGGCAACGCCTACAAGATCAAGCTGACTTCGAAGGAAGGTGTCGAATCTACGTACTTTATCGATGGGACCACCTACCTGGTGACGACGGTCCAGTCGAAGGGCAAAATGCAGGATCAGGACGTCGACATCACGACAAAGCTCTCTGACTATCGGAAGACGGACGTGGGGTATCTGATTCCATATGCAATGGACATCGACTTCGGACAGTTCGCCTTATCGATCGCGGTGAAGAAAGTAGAAGTGAACAAGACGATCGATCCATCCGTGTTTGCGTTGCCGAAGCCTGCGACGCCAACTACGTAAAACGACGTTTTAGTCGAACTCCATGGCCGCTGATCAAGATGCGGCGATGGAGTTCGAAACCATTTGCTGTGCCGCGCGGAGAATTGAGACAGGATCGCCGGTGGGGTGAAACTCCATGGCGATCGCGTGGCGGTAGCGGAGTTCCGCGAGTTTGCGATAGATGTTGGCGTAGTTGATTTCGCCGGTGCCGGGTTGATGGCGGCCGGGAACGTCGGCGACGTGGATCAACCCGATCACGTCGATATGCTTGTCGAGTTTCTCGATGAGATTGCCTTCGGCGATCTGTTCGTGGAAAAGATCGTACAGGAATTGGACCTGCGGGTGGTTGACGGCGCGGACGATGTCGATGGCTTCCTCGGCTGATTGCAGGAAGTAGCGGGGATTCTCCTCCGGATCGATGCACTCGAGCAATAGGCGCACGGGTTGGCCGTCGATACTGTTTGCCTTCGATGAGTTCGGCGGCGCGTTTCAGGCCGTCGATACAGCTCTGATGTTGTTGTTCGCGCGACAGGCCGGGAACGACGTTGCCGGAGAGGACAATCATCGCTGGGCAATCGAGTTGTTGCATGGGAATGAAGGCCTGCGTGAGTTCGGCGAGGAAAGCATCGAGCAACGCAGGATTTCCAATTCCATTATGCAACCCGGCAGTTGCATCAAAGCGGATGCCGAATTTTTGGCGCACTGCGTTGGCAGCGGCGTAGTCGGCGTCGGTCCACCTGGCATATTCGCCTACGAGTTCGACATTGGTGTAGCCGGCCTCGGCGACCTTGGCGAGGCGCTGAGGAAAAGGCAGGTCGTTCCAAACTGTCCAGAGCATGATGGAGAGCGGAAACGGCGCATGGGCCGCGGGAGGAGTCTTTGCATCGTGCACTGGTTCTGCGTGCAGGAGGGCGCCGGCGACTGCGGTTGAGGCGATTGCTTGTGCGAATTGACGGCGGTTGACGCTCTTCATGCGTTTTCCCCTCGAACGAAAGAGTTTGCGTGAGAACTGCAGAAATACTTGTAATCCACGACAGGCGCATCCGACAAGGAAGGACGCGATTCAAGTTGCTCGACGGGCAACTACGGCTCAGACTTCGTCGGCGGCGGAGTGGGAGATTGTGCGCTCTGCTGTTCGGCAGGCTGAGCGGAAGCAGGAGTCTTGATGGCAGCAGGAGCCGATATTCCGGGAGTCATCGGCATTGCTGCAAGGGACAGTGTCTGGACCGTATCGGGATCATCGCGCAACTTCAGATAGAGGATTCCATTGACGGGGTGCGGGACGGTGAGCTGGGTGCCAGTGAAATCCGCAGGGACGTTCACGGCGTTGTCGAAATCGGGCGACGATGCGACCGAATCGGCAAGAAAGAGATTTGTGCCGGTCAACGTGCAGGGCCGCGAGATGCTATGCGGGCAGCGCAGTTCCTTGAAGCCCGGAAGACGCACGAGTGTTCCGAGCGATAGCCAGTCGCCAGCGACGCCGTCGGCGGAGACGGCGCGTACCTGCAAAGGACCGAATGCCGAGGAACCGAACTTGGCCAGAGGTTCGACGACACCGAGGGCAGTGTTCGCATCTTCCAACATCAGGGAACCGTCACTGACGGAAAGAGTGGTGTGGAAGCTGTTGTCTGCCGCTGCCACCTCCACTTTCTGGTTGCGCGGAAAGTTTACAGGCGTTTTCGATTTCAGGAAGAACACCAGCCTGCCGTCAACTGGAAGATCGTTGGGACTTCCGAGGTGAACTGGCGAGGGGTCCGCCGATGCTTCATCTTGCGTACCTTTGCTTAGCAAGGTAACTTCCGGTCGTGGTGGATCGACGCTTACTGGGACCTTTAGCTCGCGTCCGTCGCGCAGTTCGACTTTGGCGATGTAACGCTTTCCTGGCTCCAGATTGTCGGTGGCTTTGTCTGCCTTCATTTGCAGCTGGTCCTGATCCTGCACGCGCTTCAGGTCGGCGGGCGTCCAATCAATGCTGTTGAGGGAGACTTTGGCCACTTCATCGAGGCGGTTTCCGGTGAGGGATGCATTGCTGTCGCCGGCGCTTAGCTTCAGCCGGACGAGCGATGCAGCTTCGGAATAGGCCATGAGCGTGATCTTGTCGGGCTTATCCAGGCCGTACTGGTGAATGTTGATCGTTACGGGACCGGGCGCCGCATCTTTCAGGGGCACGCCCATTTCGAATGCGTCGGGCTTGGGTGACTTCCATTGGATTGCTACCGGATTCGCTCCGGTCGACTGCGCCTCGACCTTCTCGATGCACAAGGTCGTTTCGCCGTTGATGTGGAGTTGATCTTCGCGTCCGACCACGAGCGCGGACTGGTCGCCGGGCGAAACGGTCCACTTGCCAGCCTCGGCGCTGATGAGGTGAAATCTCGGTCCGACCCAGTCATCGAATCCCCATTTGCCCTGGACCACCCCGGTGACTTCGCCGGGGGGCAGCATGGGAATGGTATGCAACGGCAAAAGGCCGCCTTCGGCAGCATCCGCCTTGAGCGGCACATCGATGGGGCCGGCCTTCGAATCAATGTGCAACTTGAGGTCGTGCGCTTCAGGAGAGGCATACACCATGGGTGCGCCTTCGGCTGGAAGGACGAGTGCGGTCTTCTGGGCACAGAACTGCTCCGCGGGGTTGACGGGATGCAGCGGCGGCATTTTTGAAGGCGCGACGGGAGGCATCGCGACGACTACGACGGACTTGGGATCGCGGAATGAAGGTGGCACGCTGAGGCGAAGGTTCAGCGTATCTTCAGTGGGCAACGCGAGGGCTGGGATGTACTGGAAGTGCGCGGTATGGAGGGAGGCAAGGATCCGGGCGGTATCGACAATCGCGCCGATGTAGGGGCTGTACATTCCTGCTCCGCCGACGGCGGAGTAGCTGAGCTGGTTCATCAGGTCGGCGCCGCTACCGCTGGTGAGTTGCGATACGCGATTGGAGACATTTGCGTCGTCGAGCACCATGCCTTCGGTGTGTTGCGTGAGGCAGGGGGCCTGCTGATCGGTGGGTTTGTCGAAGCACTGCTGTTCAAGGCGGATGCCGAGAACGGAGGCTGACTTTTGCGCCCGGCCTTTGAGCGACTTCGGGTCGGTCTGCGAGGTGACCTTGACCTCGGCGAGATAAGCGTCGAGGCGCATTCTGTCGAGGCTGGCGGCCTGCAGATCCTGGGTAGCCCGGACGAAGACGCCGGGCCGGCCACGGACGGCATTGCGCAGGGTGCTGAAGTCGCCGCCCGTTGCCGGCGCAAGAAACACCACGGCCTGCTGGGCTTCGCTGGGAACCGTGACGAAAACGCCCTCTTCGCGGGCATGTTTTGACCACGTATCGACGCGGGTGAACCAGTCAGTGGGGGGCGGGTTTGTGGCGCCGCGCAGGAAGGCGACGATCAGGACATATCGCTCTGACTGACTTTCGGGGAAATCGGGGTGAATCCACAGGCGGTCGCCGGGGAGCAGATTGGGAACCTGGCCAATTGGGAGAGTGACCTCGCCCCGCTTGACGTGGACATCGACTTTAGGTCCGACCAGGTCAAATGCCGGTGCAGCTGCCTGACCGTGTGCAGGTGTGCTTTTCAAAACCAGCGAAACGAACAACAGTAAAAGAAAACAACGCCGCATGTTTCTATTGTACGAAGTTGAGGGGGTGAAGAATATGACAACTGTTCGGGGGCTTTTGAGGGGGTGGAAGGGGTCCGGATCGTCGGGAGGGTAGGGGTATCTCTTGCACGGGTATGGGGTTCGGCAGCACAATCGTTTACACTGGTGCGTGGTTAGTCTGTAAGTACTTTTTAGTTTAAATTTTTTACTCGGCCCTGTGGGGTATCAAGATAGAAGCAGGGGTGTCGACCAGGCTGCTTCGGCGAGACTAAACCGGCTCTGATTACCTTACAAGTGCACGAAAAAGCCGATGGCTCAGTAAGATCCAGATCGGAAACCTGTCACCCGCCGCAAAACAGAGACAATTCGCGGTTTTCGATTAAAGCGAAGCGCGATGAGGGCAGGGTAAAGAAGCTCTATATGGAGAATGGTATGAAGTCGAACCGGGCTGCGCAAAGCAGCGTAGACATCAGCAATTTGAGTGTTCCGGACGCTGAAGAGATTATTGAAGAAGCCCTGAGCGAACTTGGCATTTTCGCAGGATCCCGGGCTGGCGCGCGCGCTGCGGTTTCTAGCGCCTCCGGGGTACCAGGTGATCGTGGAACTGTGCAGCGAAAACGGGCGCAGCAAGCGCCGGAATGCGCCGGCAGACAGCTGGTCGCCGGAAGAGGACGAGGTTCGCATCTACTTCGAACGCCTGGATGATGGCACGACGCCGGTGAGGCAAAGCCGCGGATCGCGAGCCGCCAATCGAAGCGAGTTTTGAAGAGGAACCCGACGATGAAGTCGGTGGTACCGGCCGATCTGGATGCGCGGGTGAAGGAACTTTGTGCGGCGCTGGCGGAAGCGGAGCGCGGCGGGCATGCATTTATCGCGCTGAAGTGGTTCCGGGATTCGTTTTTGCCGCGTAAGGCATTTCGTTGGAACCAGCATCCGGAGTCGAGGCAGGCGGTGCTGGCGGAGGCGATACAGCGCGGGGTAGTGCTCACCAGCAAGATTGCGAATCCGAAGACTCCCGCATATCCGACGACGACGATTCGATTGAATCGGGCGGAAGCAGGGGTTCCCGAGGAGGCACAGCGGTTTCATCCGGTGGTGATCCAGGGCGAGTCGATCACGGAAATCATCGAAGAGGAACGAGGAAAGTTGTGAGCTGCTATTTCCTCGAGTCGACGGCATTTGCAAAGCTGTTTGTGCAGGAAGCGGGCACGGATACTTTGATCCGGCTGATGGAGTCAGTCGAAGATAATCGCAAACTGATTGCGGCCAGCGCACCATTAGAGGTGTATGCGGCAATTCGGCGGCGGGAGCGGGCCGGGGACATTAGTCAGGCGGATGCCGCCGCGGCATTCGAAATTCTGCGCATTGAGTCAGCACGCATGGTGCAGGAGCCGCTGAATCCGGCGGTGCTGGAGTCTGCGCGGCAACTGCTGGACCGCACGAAACTACGCTGGACGGATGCGCTGCAACTGGGCGCCGCGCTGGTGGCTCGCGAGATGTTCAGGGGGACCGAGATCATTTTTGTTTCGGCATCGCCGGCGTTGATGGAAACGGCGCGGGCTGAGGGCTTTCAGGTTTTCGATCCAGAGAAAGACGATGTGGAGGCCGTTCAACACACGGCTTGAATTCGACTGCGGAATCATTTGAGGATTTCGACGGGTTCGAGATTCATGGCGCGCCGAGCGGGAAGATAACTTGCGAGCGCCGCTACCAGCAGAAATATCGATGGCGCCAGAATGAAGGTTGCCAGATCGTGCGACCCGGTTTTATAGAGAACATGCTCAAGAAACCGGGTGAGCGCGAATGCGGCGCACAGTCCAGCGGTGACTCCACATATTGCGAGAAACAATGCCTGACGCATGACTATGCGCAGGATGTCAGAACGATTGGCGCCGAGCGCGAGGCGGATGCCGAACTCCTGACGGCGAAGACCGACGGAATAGGACAAGACACCGTAGACGCCGACGATGGCCAGCAGCAAGGCTGTTGCTGAAAATCCACCAACGAGCAACATGGTGAAGCGAGGTTGCGCGCGCGACGTGCCAATAAGGTCTTCCGCGGTCTGAATTTCATCGATTGGCTGATTGCTGTCGATGGCGGCGATCTGTGCACGGACCGTGGAGATCGCCGTCACGGGAGGAACATCCGTTCGCACCAACAAATTCATGTCGCTCCAGGGAAGTTGCGGATAAGGCAGATAGAGCTGCGGCTGCGCTTCTTTTTCGAGGCCCTGATTTTTGACGTCGGCTGCGACGGCGACAATCAGCGCAGCCTGTGGCCTGCGACCGACGACGACCTTCTTTCCGACTGCGGACTGACCAGGCCAAAACTGGTGGGCGAAGGCTTCATTGACGATGACAACAGGGGGAGCGGTGGCATTGTCGTCGCTGGTGAAAGTGCGTCCGGCGCGCAGGGGGACGCGCATGGTTTCAAACCAGCGCGGACTGATGGCCTCGATATCGATGAAGGGCCGCTCGGCAAGAGGGACGTCGGGCTGGCCCTCCGGAAGCACAGGAGTGATGCGCTTGAAGGTTAGCGGCAGGGTTGCACTGATGGCGGCGGAGCGAATGCCGGGCTCGGAAGTTACCCGCTGAAGTACGTCGTCGAAAAAAGCAATCTGCTGATCGGGCTCGGCGCATTTTGTGGTGGAGAGCGAGAGATTCATGGTGAGCAGATTTTGCGCGTCGAACCCCGGGTCAACGTGGATGAGCCGGTCCAAGCTGCGCAGGAGCAGTCCGGCAGCAATGAGCAACACGAGAGAGAGAGCAACCTGGCTGATGACCAGCAGGGATCGCGTCATAGAGCCGGAGCGGCCGGGAGAGGCGGATCGGCCTTCTGAGCGCAGCGTGGCATTCAAATCGACCCGGGCCAGCTGCATTGCGGGAAAGATGCCGAATGCGATGCCGGCGAGCAGGGAGATCGCCAAAGTGAAGAGTAGGACGCGCAGGTCGAGGGCGACAGGAAAACCCTGTGGTATCTGAGACGCTCCCCACGTGGCGAGCGCGCGTGTGGCAGCCCATCCGATGCCCACGCCAAGTGCGCCGGCGGTAAGGGAGAGAAGCATGCTCTCGGTGAGGAGCTGGCGAACGATGACACTGCGGCTCGCACCGATGGCGGCGCGTGTGGCGATCTCCTGTTTGCGCCCGAGAGCGCGCGAGAGAAGCAGGCTGGCGACGTTGGCACATGCAATCAGCAGAACTGCGAACACTGCGCCGGAGAGAATGAGTATCTTGGGCCGTACGTTGCCGACGACCTCATCGCGCAGGCTCGATGCCATCATGGTTGTGCCAGGTGAGGCATCGGGGGCCGTTGGGTTCTGTTCGTGATAGCGCTGATTGAGGATGGCCAGATCGTTGTTGGCGTCCGCTAACGAAGTACCCATACGGATGCGCGCGATCATGTTCAGGTATCCGACGCCAAGCCGCAGCCGCTGCGGCGTCATCAGGGAGAGCTCGAAGTATCGCGGGGTGAAGATGCTGGCCTTGGGCATGAAGGGAAATAGAGCATCTGCGGGAAGGACGCCTACGACGGTGCTGGAAACCGAATCGAGGTTGACGTCGGAGCCGACGATGTTGGGGTCCGCATGATAGCGCGAGCGCCAGATGGCGTCGGTGAGGATGATGACAGGTCGGCCGGACGGCGTGCCTTCCTCTCTGGTGAAGGTGCGGCCGAGTTGCGGATGTATGTCGAGCATCCCGAGGAAATCGGGAGAGACGCGCGCGATCGGAACCTGCACGGGTTCGCCATTCCCGGTGAGATTCAGGTTGTCGCTGGTCCACACGGCAACAGATTGGAATGACCGGTTGTAATCGCGAACCAGCTCATATCGCAATAGCGTGCCGCCGTGGTCTTTCGTAGCGTCTTTCGAGGTAAGGCTGACGATCTGCTCGGGATCGTGATAGGGAAACGGACGCAGGAGAAGCGCATTGGCGACGGTGAAGATCGCCGTATTCGCGCCAATGCCGAGGGCGAGAGTGAGAACAACCGCGAGGGTGAATAGCGGGGTTCTAGCTAAAGTGCGCACGCCGAACCGCAAGTCGCGAAGGAGAAGCCGCATGCCGTTGGATTATAGGGGATGAGCAGAACGGGGTGCTTGTGTACAGCGCTATTCGCGACGGAAGCGATTGGCCTTTTCGAATTCATCGCGCAATTCGGGCGTGCGCAGATTTTCTCGGATGTGAGCGAGGGTCTGCTCGAGAGCCTGCAACGCGGCGGCGATTGCGTCGGTGTTGGTGTGGGCGATGTCACGCCACATGGAAAAGGGGCTGGCGCCAAGACGCGTCATCTCTCGGAGCGCGCGGCCACCCACATCGTTTAATTCAGGGGCATCGCCAACTTCGTTTTCGAGCAGCGCACTGAGGGCGGTGGCAGTGAACTGGGGAAGGTGGCTGACCCAGGCGACCAGTTCGTCATGACGGGCTGCATCGATGTCGATGACTTTGGAGCCCATGGCGACAACCCATTCGCGCCAACTTAGCGACGAGTTCTTCGCCGCGAGGTGTGCGGACTGCACCGGGCGCGTCGGTGAAGAGCCACGCTGCGCCGCGGAAAAGGTTCGCGTCGCCGAGCTCTGCGCCGCCCCGCTCCTTGCCTGCCATGGGATGACCGGGGAGAAAAGCAGCGCAGCCCACCTGGTTGAAGTACTCAGTTCCAGCTTTGGTGATCTGAAGCTTTGGTGCTGCCGACGTCGGTGATGAGATGGTCCGCCGCCGACATGCATGGTAATTTGCGCCATCAGGTCAAGCGTGGCGTAGATGGGCACAGAGAGGATCGTCACGTCGGCTTCGCGCGCCGCGGAGATCGGATCGGTCGCAATCGAATCGATGGCGCCGGACTTCAAGGCGACTTGTGCGCCTTCTGCTCTGCGATTCCAGCCGATGATCGACCCTCTAAATCCGGCCGCGCGCAGAGCGAGGCCCACGGATGTACCCAGCAGGCCGGTCCCGAGGATCGCGACTCGTTCCATCATGAAAACTCTTTCCGGTTCAGAGCGTTCTTCCGACCGCCTTGGCGATGACGCGCAGCTCAGCCATTAGTTTTTCGAACTGATCGGGGTAGAGCGTCTGCGCGGCATCGGAGGCGGCTTTATCGGCGTTGGGATGAACTTCGACAATGATGCCGTCGGCTCCGGCAGCAACGGCGGCGCGCGCCATGGGTGCAACCATTTCGCGATGGCCGGTGCCGTGCGACGGGTCGCCGACGATGGGCAGATGCGAAAACTTCTTCACGACGGGAATGGCAGAGATATCCATTGTGTTGCGCGTCGAGGTTTCGTAGGTGCGGATACCGCGCTCGCAGAGGATGACGTCGTAGTTGCCGCCGGACATGATGTATTCGCTGGAGAGCAGCAGTTCTTCGATGGTGGCGGCGATTCCGCGCTTGAGCAGAACCGGCTTGCGCGCGATGCCTAATTCGCGAAGCAGGTTGAAGTTCTGCATATTGCGCGCGCCCACCTGGAAGCAGATCGACATAGGGCAGCATCGATTCGATCTGCGCGATCTCCATGACCTCGCTGACGACGAGCAATCCGTGGGCGCGGGCCGCATCGCGCATCAGTTTGAGGCCTGGAATGCCCATGCCCTGAAAGGAGTACGGCGAGCTGCGCGGCTTGTAAGCGCCACCGCGCAGAAAGCTGGCTCCCGCGGCCTTTACGCGCTTTGCGGTCTCGACGATCTGCGCTTCATTTTCGATGGAGCACGGACCGGCCATCACGACGACCGTTTCGCCGCCGAGCTTGACGCCGTTGGCGAATTCAATGACGGTGCCTTCGGGGCGGAAGCCTCTGCCGGCCAGCTTGTAGGGCGAACTGATGCGGTGAACGTGAAGCACACCGGGCAGATTCTCGAACTTTGGTGAGTTCGATAGTGGCTGTGGGGCCTACGCCGGCGAGGATGGTTTGGGTCGCGCCCGTGGTGCGATGAACGCCGACTCCTGCCTCGACCATGACTTCGATGACGAAGTCAATTTGTTCTTCGGTGGCTTTCTCCTGCATTGCGACAATCATTTTTCGTTCCCTGTCTCGGGCGCTGCTGCGCCGGTGCCTTGGCCTTTGAGGGCATTTCTTTCTGAAGCCAACTCGTTCCTCTGCAATGCCCGCATCACGTCGATGATGCGCTCGTAGATATGCGTCAACTCGATGTCGGGCAACGGGCCCTTGTTGGCGGCGCGCACGTTGGCGTAGATGATTTTTTCGCGAGCCGGCTCATAGACCGGCAGGGAGGTCGCGACTTTCAGATGGCCGATCATCAACGCGGCGCGGGCCCGCTCGCTCAGCAACTCCACGAGCTGGCGGTCCAGAATATCGATTTGATTTCGCAATTCTTCCAGCGTCATTCGATCCTCGTATAGCGCTCCAGCTTTCAGCTATCAGCCTACCCCCGGTCGTGGGAGCAGAGAGTTGCAACCGAATCTGCGGCCTACGCAAAGCTGAGGCTGACAGCTGAAGCTGCTCCTTTCACCGGGCCAGCGCCGCCTGGGGCAGACGCAGACCCTTGATAAATCGGGCCACTGCTTCGGGCGCGCTTCAGGATCAGACCGCTCGATCAACTCCACAATAGCGCTGCCGATGACCGCGGCATCGGCGAACTCCGCCACCTGCGCAACATGCTCGGGAGTGGAGATGCCGAATCCCACGGCCACCGGCAGCGTGGTCCATCGGCGAATGCGGGCGACGAGAGCGGCGGCATCGGAGGTCATGCTTTGCTGCTTGCCGGTGATGCCGACGCGCGAAATGGCGTAGATAAAACCTTTGGCGTGTGCGGCGATGGCCTCGAGGCGTTCGTCGGGACTGGTGGGCGCGGCAAGAAAAATCGGAGCGAGTCCGACGCGATTCATCTGGGAAAGATATTCGCCGGCTTCTTCGACGATCATGTCGATGATGAGAACGCCGTCTGCGCCTGCCGCGCCAGCGTCGTCGGCGAATCGAGAGAAGCCGTAGCGAAGGATGGGATTGAGATAAGTGAAGATGACGAGGCCGGCGGCGGGACGTGCGGCGCGGATCTCGCGCGGCGATGCGCGAGCACATCGGCGATGCTGGTTCCGCGGGCCACAGCGCGTTCGCTGGCGCGCTGGATGACAGGGCCGTCGGCGAGGGGATCGCTGAAGGGGACGCCGAGCTCAATCACGTCAGCACCGGCATCGATTGCGGCGAGCGCGATGTCGCGCGTGATTTCGAGCTGGGATCGCCGGCCGTCAAATAGACGACCAGGCCTGGTTTGTGATTGAAGCTGAGCGCCATTGAATTCGGTTAGGCTCCCTGGATTTTCAGTTCGCGGGCAATGATGCCCATGTCCTTATCGCCGCGGCCAGAAAGATTCACTACCAGTATGTCACGCGGGTCGAGAACGAAGGAGCGATGCGCAGGCACTCGGCAACGGCGTGGGCGCTTTCAAGTGCGGGCAGAATGCCTTCGGTCCGCGCCAGTTTGACCACGGCATCGAGCGTGGCCGCGTCATCCTGCGAGACGTACTCGGCGCGGCCGGAGTCGTGCAGCGCGGCGTGTTCGGGGCCGATGGAGGCATAGTCCAATCCAGCGGAAACGGAGTGCGTTTCGGCGATCTGGCCGTTTTCATCCTGCAGCACGTAGGAGAATGTGCCCTGCAGAACGCCGGGCACACCGCCGCTGAAGCGCGCTGCGTGCTCGCCAAGGCCTGTGCCTCGGCCGCCGGCTTCGACGCCGATGAGCCGCACATCGCGATCCGGAATGAATTCGTAGAAAGCGCCGATTGCATTGGATCCGCCGCCGACGCATGCGATGACCGCGGTGGGCAGGCGACCTTCTTTCTCGAGAATCTGCTGTTTCATTTCGCGGCTGATGCAGCGATGAAAATCGCGGACCATGGTGGGGTAGGGATGCGCGCCGAGCGCGCTGCCGAGGAGATAATGAGTGGTGCGGACGTTGGTGACCCAGTCGCGCATGGCTTCGCTGATGGCGTCTTTCAGGGTTTTCGATCCGGAGGAAACGCCGCGGACTTCTGCACCGAGCAGGCGCATGCGCAGGACGTTCAGCTCCTGGCGCTCCATGTCCACGTCGCCCATGTAGATGACGCACTCCATGCCGAGCAGAGCGCAGACGGTGGCGGTGGCGACGCCGTGCTGGCCTGCGCCGGTTTCGGCGATGATGCGCTTCTTGCCCATGCGCTTGGCGAGCAGCCCCTGGCCGAGGGCGTTGTTGATTTTGTGCGCGCCGGTGTGGAGCAGGTCTTCGCGCTTGAGGTAGATTCTTCGCGCCGCCGAGTTCCTCGGTGAGTCGCTTGGCAAAGTAGAGCGGCGTGGGACGGCCGGCGAAGTCCTTGAGGAGGGCAGCGAGTTCGGCCTGGAACGCGGCGTCGGCCTTGGCAGGTCGTATTCGTGCTCGAGTTCGAGCAGCGCGGCCATCAATGTTTCGGGCACGTAGCGGCCGCCGTAAATGCCGAAGCGCCCGGGACGCGACTCTGATGGAGCGGATGGAAGGATCACTGATGCCATGGGGCCGGCCTCCTGCAGATTCCTGGGGGTGAGACGATCTTTTCAGTTTACTAGGCGGCAGTGAAAGAGGTCCGAAATCGAAGGCTTGATCGGCATTCGCCGTTTGGTTTTGGCGAGTGCGGCGCGCGCCTGAGCGACGAAGGCGCGCACCTTTTCGGGATCTTTGCGGCCGGGGGCCGATTCCACGCCAGTGACGACATCGACGCCCCATGGGCGAAGCGTCGCGATGGCTTCGGATACATTGTCGGGGTGAGGCCGCCGGCGGCTATGAGCTTATGGGGGAAGTCGGGATCTGCCGAAGAGGGTCGAGGCGGCGGCACTTCCAGTCGAAAGCGATGCCTGTTCCGCCAACGGCGGTGGCGGTGCGGGAGTCCACCAGGAGCGCGTCGATGTTTGTGTCGGAAGCGAGAGAGGCGGCCAGCGCGTCGATAGCCCGGGTTGAAGTGCAAGCGTCTGCAGGATGCGGAGACTGGAGCCGAACTCTATCGCGCAATTGAGACCGAAGATCCGGGTTCGCTGCAAATTGCAATTGAACGCCGGTGAGGTTGCAGGCACTGACGATTGCTTCGATCTCGTCAAACGTCGTGTCGACGAAGACGCCGATTTTCTCGGTCGGTGCCGGCAGTTGGGGAAGGAATTTTGCGACCTGCTCGCACGTGACCTGACGCGGGCTGGGCGCGAAGACGAAGCCGATAGCATCGGCGCCGGCTTCAGCGGCGAGCATGGCGTCTTCGAGCGAAGTATTGCCGCAGATTTTGATCCAGAGGCTCATCGGATGACTTTGGAACCGGCGAGCAGAGCAGAGAGCGCAGCGCCGGGATCGGGCTGGCGCATCAGGCTTTCGCCGATGAGGAATGCGTGGAAGCCGGCGGCGCGCAGGCGATCGATGATCTGCTGAAGTTGCAATGCCGCTTTCGGCGACGCGAACGACACTGGATGGAATGTGGTCTGCGAGTTCGAGGGAGGTTTCCATGCGCACTTCGAAGGTCTTGCAGGTCGCGATTGTTGACGCCGATGGCGTCGGCGCCGTTTTCGCCGAGAGCGTCGAGCACAGCGTCGAGTTCGTTTGCGGTGTGAACTTCGACGAGGACATCGAGCGCATGCGTCGTGGGCGGCGCGTGCGAACCGCTTGAGTTCTGCGCTGGTGAGCGCGGCGGCGATGAGCAGAATGGCGTCGGCGCAGTGGGCGCGCGCTTCGACGATCTGATACTCGTCGACGGTGAAGTCCTTGCGCAGACAGGGCAGGCTAACTGCGGAGGATGCAATCTCAAGGTTGCGCAGGCTTCCCTGAAAGTATGGCTCGTCGGTCAGGACGGAGAGCGCGGCGGCGCCGCCATCCTGATATCGCCGGGCGATCCACGCCACATCGAAGTCTTCGCGGATCAGTCCTTTTGATGGCGAAGCCTTTTTGATTTCAGCGATGATGGCCGGCTCGGACTGGGAACGCCGGCGCAGAGCGGAGGCCCAGCCGCGCGGCTGATGCAGGCTCGCCTGGCGCTCGAGTTCCGCGATCGGCATACGCGCTTTGGCCGCGGCAAGGGTAGCTCGCGTTGTGTCGAGAATCTTGTCCAGTCGGGTCGACATGCGCTGGCTTGAGTATACGGGGCGGAGAGGTTGGCCCGGCGAAGTGAGCGGTTGAGAAAATCTGCTTCGCACGTGGAAGAATATACGGTGAATCGCTCTGGTGGGCCCGGAGGGATTCGAACCCCCAACCAAGGGATTATGAGTCCCCTGCTCTAACCGTTGAGCTACAGGCCCGCTGGCAGCGGTTTATCGCGCTGCTTAAGTTTGACATACGCGATGGATGGAGTCATCTGCGCCGACGCTGCGGCGATTCGGGGCCTGAGCGACAGACCACAATCTAGTTCAGGTCTGAGAAGAAACGGGTGGAACGATTTTGCCGGTGCACGCGCCAAAGCCGATGCGGGGCAGGCCGGGGGCCTGGCAATAGCCGCGAAAGACTACTTGATCGCCGTCTTCAAGGAACGTGCGGGTTTCGCCGGTGGGCAGTTGGAGCGGTTCGGCGCGGTGCTTCATCTCGAGCAGGCAGCCTTCGGAGCCTTCTTCCGGGCCGGAGATGGTGCCGGTGGCGAGGAGATCGCCGGGGCGGAGATTGCAGCCGTTGCTCGCGTGATGCGTGACGAGCTGGGCGATGGTCCAGTAGAGATCGCGCAGATTCGCCGTGGCTGACGCGGATGGGCGCGATGCCCTGCCTCGCGCATCTCTCGCGATTGCGAGGAACACTTCGAGGGTGACGTCGATGGCGCGGCGCGGCGTGGATGGCTCGAGGCAAGATACGGGAGCGGCGCGGGATCGCCTTCGGGGCGCGCGTGCAGCGGGAACGCGATAGGGCGCGAGCGCTTCCAGGGGAACGATCCAGGGCGAGATGGTGGTGGCGAAGTTCTTGGCGAGAAAGGGGCCGAGGGGCTGGTATTCCCAGGACTGAATGTCGCGCGCGGACCAGTCGTTGACGAGACAGAGGCCGAAGACGTGCTGCTCGGCTTTCGTCGATGGGGATGGGCTGGCCAAGGGGATTGCCGGGACCGATGAAGATGCCGACTTCGAGTTCGTAATCGAGGGAGCGCGCAGGGCCGAAGGTCGGCTCGACGGCTGTCGGTGGTTTGGTCTGGCCGCTGGGGCGGCGAATGGTCGGTGCCGCTGACGACGATCGACGAGGCGCGGCCGTGATAGCCGATGGGGACGTATTTGTAGTTGGGCAGGAGCGGATTGTCGGGACGGAAGAGCTTGCCGACGCGCGTGGCGTGATGGATGGAGGCGTAGAAGTCGGTGTAGTCGCCGATCTGGGCGGGAAGCTGCATTTGCACATCGCGCATGGGAACGAGCATAGGCTGCAGGCGCGCTTTTGTGGCGGCATTCCGAGCGCTCGCGGCGAGCAGCGCCGTGATTCGGCGGCGGAGCGCAGACCAGGCTGCGGAGCCGAGCGCCATCAGATCGGATTCAGAGGATTCGCTGCGTGCAGGCGTCGACGGCGTCGGAAGAAGTTCGCCGAGAAGGCCCTCGCTGGCGCAGGCGCGCAGATCGAGGATCTGGTCGCCGATGGCGACGCCGATGCGCGTGGAATGCGCCGTTGTGGCTGAAGACGCCGTAGGGCAGATTGGCGAGCGGGAAATCGGTGTCCGGCTCGTTCGCGCTTTCGACCCAGCTTGTTAGAGCCATCCCAGTGCCTCCAGATCGCTGATTGGCTCCGTGAAGGAGCACGATCCAAAGCTCATGAAGAAGCTGCGCATGTCGCGCAGTTGGCGCGCTGTTCCACGCGAACGTTGCGGCAGCGAATGATATCCGGAGCGACATCGCCAAGCGCTGGGGTCTTCTTCCTGGAGCGTGCCTATGGCCTCGTCGACCGACCCGCCGGAGTGCAGCAGGGCGGCGGCGCAGGCAAGATTCAAGAAGCCGTGCATGACGCCGTTGAACTGTCCGGCGCGTAGGTGAGGGGATGGCGCGAGCGAATGGGATGATGCAGGCCGGCTGTGGCCTTGAAGGCGATATTCCGATTGGCAAGATCCTTCAAGATGAGCGACAACCGATTTGGCGTGCGGGAAAGGCCTCGGCGATGACACCGCCCATGCGCAGTTTGGCGCGCATCGCGTGATGCGGCCAGAGCGTCGAGATACTGGCGTCGGCGATGCCATCGATCGGCACTTCGAAGTAGCATTCGAGGTGCTTCGGCAATCGCCGGCCGAAGCTCTTCGATGGTTGCGGGTTCGGCGCACTTGATCTCGATGGACTCGATGCGGAATCCGGCGTCGATGAGTTCGTGAGAGTGTACTGTGGATCAACTTCAGGCGGTGCGATCACGCTGAGCGGCATATCGCAGTGAGCGCACTGCCGGCGGCCTCACGCAACTCATCGGTGCGCGCGATATCTACGATGAAGCGGCCCAGCGCGAAGGCGTGCGGACCGTCGCGGTACTCGAGGTAATTGCGCACGGCGGCGCGCATGTCGAGGCTGGCAGGCGGATAGAGGCCTGCGTAGTCAATCAGCCCGCCGAGCACGGCTTCGATGGCGGTCATTTCTTCTTGGACTTGGCCTTTGAGTTCCGCGTTGAAGTGCTTCTTCAGGCCCTGCCAGCACTCGAAGTATTCGTGCTGCAGGATGCGCGTGTTCATGGCGAACTCAGTGGGGCGGACGACGAGCTGCGTCTCAAACATGAAGGCCAGCGTGTTGGCGAGATACTGCGGCTTGAGTTCGGCGGTTGCGGCGCTCTCGAAGGTCTCGGCATCGGGGCCGTGGCCGGCCATGCAGTTGTGCAGGCTGGCGCCGCCGGGGACGAAGCCCTCGGCCTTGGCATCGTAGGCGCCGAAGACCAGGCCCATGAATTCGTTCATCAGGTTGCGATGGAACCACGGCGGGCGGAAGGTGTGCTCGGCGACCATCCAGCGCGGAGGGAAGATGGCGAAGTCGCAGTTGGCTGTGCCGGGAACGTGCGATGGCGCGGTCAGCACGGTGTAGATGGACGGGTCGGGGTGGTCGAAGGAGACGGTGTTGATGCAGTTGAAGAGCGCCAGGTCGTATTTGTAGGGCGCGTAGTTGCCGTGCCAGGCGACGACGTCGAGCGGCGAGTGATCGATGAACGGCGGACCAGAGGCGGCCGAGAAATTTCGACGGTGATGTGGAACTCGCCGTCGCGATCTTCGAAGGCGGCGACGGGCGCTTTGAAATCGCGCGGATTGGCCAGGCCGTTGGCGCCGATGGGGCCGAGCTCGGGCAGGCGGAAGGGCAGGCCGTAGTTCTCGCAGATGTAGCCGCGCGCCTGGTTCTCGGCAAGCACGACGCGGAATTTGATGCCGCGAGGAATCACGCAGATTTCGCCGGGAGCGACATCGAGAATGCCGAGCTCGGTGTGAAAGCGCAGCGCGCCCAGCTGCGGAACGATCAGCAGCTCGCCGTCGGCGGTGTAGAAGAAGCGGTCCTGCATGGAGGCGTTGGCGGCGTAGAGATGGATGGCGACGCCGGTCTGCATGGCCGGATCGCCGTTGCCGCCAAGGGTGACGATGCCGTCGACGAAATCGGTCTTCTCGTTCGGGAACGGGCAGCGGATCCCAGCGCAGTTGATTGGGAGTGGTCGGAACTTCATTGAAACGGTCCGCTGCGCATGAGCCGCGCCGGAATTTCTTCGTAGGGGCGGTGCGTGACCGAGGGACGGATGCGATAGGTCCAGGTGCGGCGATTGGTGGCGCGCGGCGCGGTGAACGGCGTGCCGCTGAACTGCTCGGTGTAGAGGCCGAGGGGATGCTTCTGCGGCGCGTTCTGGCCCTGCGGCAAGCGCTCCCGCGACGGCCTCGGTGGCGAACTCGTTGCCAAAGCCGGACTGATACTGAAGAACATCAGCCATGCCGTACTCACCTTTCACAAGCGGTTTTGCCGTGGCGCGGCTGTTCGGCCTCATGCATCGCCTCGTAGATCTGGTCGAAACTGCTAACTGCGAACAGCAGCTTGTGCAGCTCGTCCACCTTTACCGGCGTTGCGAGCACTTCGTCCAGTGAAAAATCGTGGATGGCGCAATGTCCTTCGATCACGTTCAGGCACTCGCCGTGCGAGCTGATGAGGCCGCTGCCGTAAACCTTGATTTCGCCGTCCTCGCGGATCACGCCGAACTCCACTGTGTACCAGAAAAGGCGGCCCAGTTTTTCCAGTATCGCCTCATCGTTCGATGGAGGCGCAAACGCGGCCGTAGTGCTCGAGAAAATCGGCAAAGACCTTGTGCGCGTGCATGGGCACATGGCCGAAGACATCGTGGAAGATGTCGGGCTCGGGCGTGTATTCCAGCGACTCGCGGCTGCGCAGCCAGGTTGTGGTGGGAAAGCGGCGGGCGGCCAGCATTTCAAAAAATGCCGGCGCGGGCAGAAAGCCGCTCACCGGCGTGGAATTCCAGCCGGTGCGCGGCTCAAGGCGGCGCGCTGATCGCGGCAAAGCCGGGGCAGGCGGTCGCGCTGGAGGCCGATGATCTCAAAGCCTTCGAGATACTCGCGCGCGGCGTGCTTTTCGAGCTCAGGCAGCACGCGGCCCACCAGCTCCGCCCAGACGGCGTGCTGCTCGGCGGTGTAGGCGGAGTAGTCCTGCTCGATGATGTAAGGAGCGGCGGCGGAAAGCGTTGCGGTCCATTCATCTTCTGCTCCGTCCGTGCCTACAGAGTTTGCCGCGCGCCTGCTGCTCGCGCTCGATGGCTTCAAACAGCGCCTTGAAGTTGCCCTTGCCGAAACTGCGGCTGCCCTTGCGCTGGATGATCTCGAAGAACAGCGTGGGGCGGTCTTCGACGGGCCGGGTGAAGATCTGCAGCATGTAGCCTTCGTCGTCGCGATCGACCAGGATGCCGAGCTTCTCCAGCTCCTCGATCGGCTCGTCGATCTTGCCCACGCGGCCTTGCAGTTCGGTGTAGTAGGTGTGCGGAACGCGCAGAAACTCGATGCCCTGCTCGCTGAGCTTGCTGACCGTGTGCAGAATGTCGTTGGTGGCCAGCGCGATGTGCTGCACGCCGGGGCCGGGATAGAAGTCGAGATACTCCTCGACCTGCGATTTCTTTTTGCCTTCGGCCGGCTCGTTGATGGGGAACTTCACGTAGCCGTTGCCGTTGGCCATCACCTTCGACATCAGCGCCGAGTACTCGGTGGAGATGTCCTTGTCGTCGAAGTGCTGGTAGAGCGAGAAGCCCATGATGTTCGCGTAGAACTCCACCCACTCGTCCATCTCGTGCCAGCCCACGTTGCCCACCATGTGGTCGATGTGCAGCAGGCCGACGGGCCGCGCGACCGTGTCGTGATCGACGGCGCGGAAGCCGGGCAGGAACGGCGCCGGTGTAGTCGCGTGCGCTCGACAAAGGTGTGAATGGTGTCGCCGTAGGTGCGGATGCTGGACAGGACGACCTGTGCCGTGCTCGTCTGCCAGAACGTAGGGCTCGGCCACGCTGACTGCGCCGCGGCTGGTGGTCTCGCGCCAGGCGGCGCGGGCGTCGTCGACCCAGAGCGCGATCACCTTGACGCCGTCGCCGTGGCGGTGGACGTGCTCGGCGATGGCGTTGCCGCCGCGCAGAGGCGTGGTGAGCACAAAGCGGACTCTTGCCCTGCTGCACAACGTAGGAAGCGCGATCGCGCTGGCCGGTCTCAGGTCCCGCATAGGCCACCAGCGACATGCCGAAGGCGGCGCGATAAAAGTACGCGGCCTGGCGCGCGTTGCCGACGTAGAACTCGACGTGGTCCGTGCCTTTGAGGGGAAGAAAGTCGTTGCCGGTCGGAATCGACTCGGTGATCGGCTGTGAACCGATGTGTGCGGGAGCAGAGTGCACGGTGGCGCTCATGCGGTACCTCCTGTGCCGGGACGAAGGGGGACTGAAAGGGGAAGCATTCCCGGCTGACCCATACTGTAGGCGCGGCGAAGGCACTGAAAATGGGTATCGCTTAAAAAACAAGGGCCAAAACCTAAGGACATTAAGCATAATGGGAGTGCAGCTTAAGGATTTATGGCAGATGACTCACAAGACAATGACCGAACACGATTGACCTGGATGCCATCGCCTGGAAGATCCTGGAGGCCTGCAGCAGAACGCGCGCCTGTCGTTTGCGGAACTGGGGCGGAAGATCGGGCTTTCCACGCCGGCAGTGGCGGAGCGCGTTCACCGACTTGAAGAGGCCGGCGTGATCACCGGCTATCATGCGTCGCTCAACTGCCACGAAGCTTGGCGTGCCCATCCGCGTCCTGGTGCGGCTCACCATTCCGGGCGGCGATTTGCAGATCAGCCGCACGGTGACGGCGATCAAAGACCTGAGCGAGATCAGCCGCTGTCATCGCATCACGGGCGCCGAGTCGTTTGTGATTGAAGCCGATGTGGTCTCGATCCGGCACCTGGAGGCGCTGATCGACCGGCTGTCGGCGCTGGGCGCGACATCGACTTCGACGGTGCTGTCCTCGCCTGTGGAGCGGCGGGACCACCAGGCGAAGCAGATCGAGTCGTTCGCGAAATTCATTTGAGGTCGGCGAACCATGCGGCTCTTTATCGGAATTCCGCTGGCCCCTGAAGTCAGAGATGCGCTTGAGGGACTTTCGGAAAGCTGGGCTCAGCGGAGGATGGACTGCGCTGGAGCTCGCCGGAGTCGTGGCACATTACACTGCAGTTTCTCGGGGAGACGTCGGAGGCGACGTTCGGGTGCGTTTTGGAGCGGCTCGGAGAAGTGCGGGCGGCGGCAGCGCCTGTTCGGCTGGACCGGACCGGGATTTTCGAACGAGCTGGGGTCTTTTTCGCTGGCGTTAATGTTTCGGCGGAGATGCTGGAATTGGAGAAACGCGTGGTTGCGGCGACGTCGCTATGCGGATTTGTCGGCGAGACGCGGCCATTTCATCCGCATGTAACCTTGGCGCGGGCGAAGGGCGAAAATAGCGTGAAGGCGCTTCGGAGGCTGAAGCAGGCGATCAGCGAAGAGGTGATTCTTCCGGCATTTATCGCGACGGAGTTCTTGCTCTACCAAGTGTTTCTTGGTGCGGGAGGGTCTCGCTACGAGGTCCGAGAGGTTTTTGGGCTCGGACATGTCTGATGCGGCGCCTTGCGCGATTTGTGGGTTTGATCGATGCGCCACTATGATGTTCGCTAATGCAACCACACCATAACTGTGCGGACGCCAGGGTGACGCCATGACCTTCCCTGCTCCGCCATCGCACGACCCCAAAGCGCAGCTGCGCAAAACCATGGGCTTCTGGGATGTGCTGCTGTTCAACATTGCGACGGTGCTGGGGCCGCGATGGATTGCGGCTGCTGGGCATAACGGGACATCGTCGATCAGTTTGTGGGTGATTGCGGCGGTGTTCTTCTTTGTCCCGGGCGCGCTGGTGATCAATGAGCTTTCGTCACGCTTTCCTGAGGAGGGCGGACTTTACTCTTGGTCGAAAGAGGCATTCGGCGATTTTCACGGGTTTGTTGCCGGGTGGACGTACTGGATCTACACCGTCTTTTATTTTCCGGGGCTGCTGCTGGCGAGTGCGTCGATGGCCGGATACATCCTGGGTGGGCGCGGAGCGCAACTGGCGCAGGACAGGACATTCCTGCTGAGCGTCTCGCTGGGATTGCTGCTGGTTGCGGTGGTGCTGAACATCATCGGGCTGAATATCGGCAAGTGGCTGCAGAATGCTGGAGGCGTCGGCACGTACCTGCCGCTTTTGATCCTCGCGGTTGTCGCCGTGATCGTCGTCTTCAAACATGGGTCGGCGACGCACTTTACGTTGCGGAACATGATGCCTGCGTGGAACTGGGACACGGTAAATTTCTGGTCGCAGATTGCGTTTGCGTTCACGGGGCTTGAGTTGGTATCGGCGATGAGTGAAGAGGTGCGCGATCCGCGGCGGACGCTGCCGCGCGCAGTATTTGGAGCGGGGGCGTTGATTGCGCTCATGTACATCGGTGGCACTTTTGCGATTCTTGCCTTGCTGCCGGCGGCGAGCATTGACCCGCAGAGCGGAGTGTTCAGCGCGATCACAGTTGGATCAGTGGCCCTGAAAATCGGCTTGCTCGGTGTGCTGGCAGCAATGCTGGTGACGGTAGGCAATGCGGGCGGTGTGGGCAGCACGGTTGCGGGAATTGCGCGGGTGCCGTTTGTGGTGGGGATCGATCGGTATCTGCCCGCGGCATTCGGCAAGATTCATCCGAAGTGGAAGACGCCCTATATCTCGATACTGGTGCAGGCCGTCCTTTCCGGCACGATCCTTGTGCTGAGCCAGATACAGGCAGAAGAGCGTTATCGTTGGCTACCAACTTGTTGTCAGTGCCGCGATCATTCTCTATTTCATTCCATTTCTCTACATGTTTGCTGCTGTGATCCGGCTTGCGACTCGGAAGGATCGCAAGGAGAATCCGCATGCAGTGCTTGTTCCCGGAGGAACTGCAGGTGTATGGATTTGCGGCGCGCTTGGATTTCTGGTGGTCTTGGTCGGCATTATCTTGTCGTTTTTCCCGCCAGGGGGAACGAGCGTGATCAGCTTCGAGTTGCAGCTGGTGGGTGGAACTTTCGCTCGATCCTGATTGGCCTTGTTCTTTATTGGCGGGGCGCCCGTTCAAAGAAGACGGTTGATTTTGGCAAAGTTTAACTCGCCTGGTGACGTTGTGGACGCCGGTACCATCCAAGGTGCTATAGTCTGCGAGTTTGTGTGAGTGAGGAATGGCCGAAAGCTCGAAGCTTCAGAATGTGATCGAATCCGGCTTTGATCCGCAATCGCCGCGCGCGAAGGCGAACCGGACCGCGCTGCTGGAATTGCTTGCCACCATTCGATCGCAGGAAGAGACCATTCGCCTTGGCGGCGGGGCGAAGGCTGCGGCCGCGCAGCACGCAAAGAAGCGCCTGACGGTGAGGGAGCGCCTGAAGCTGCTGCTGGATGAAGGCAGCGACTTCCTCGAACTGGGGCTGTGGGCGGCATACGAGATGTACGCCGAGTATGGCGGCGCGCCGGGGGCGGGCGTGGTGACGGGGCTGGGCCGCGTGTGCGGGCGGCTCTGCATGATCATTGCGAACGACGCGACGGTGAAGGCGGGCGCGTTCTTTCCGATGACGGCGAAGAAGGTGTTGCGCGCGCAGACTATTGCGCTGGAGAATCGGATTCCTACGCTCTACCTGGTGGATTCGGCCGGCGTGTTTCTGCCGTTGCAGGAGGATGTGTTTCCGGATACGGATGACTTTGGGCGGGTGTTTCGCAATAACGCGGTGATGAGTTCGCTGGGCATTCCGCAGATCACGGCGATCATGGGGATGTGCGTGGCGGGCGGGGCGTATCTGCCGGTGATGACCGATACGGTGCTGATGACGGAGGGCTCGGGGCTGTTTCTCGCGGGGCCTTCGCTGGTGCAGGCGGCGATTGGGCAGAAGACGGACCCGGAGGAACTGGGCGGCGCGGCGATGCATGCGGAGATTTCGGGCACGGTGGATTTCAAGGAGCCGGATGATCACCTTTGCATTGCGCGGCTGCGTTCGCTGGTGGACAAGCTGGGCAGCAGGAAGCAGACCGAGGGTGCGGAACAGCGATTCAGCCGGACGGCGTTCGACGCGAAGCGTGATGCGCCGAAGTATTCGATCGAGGATGTCTACGGGCTGCTGAATCCTGCACCCGGAACCAGCAATGTCTACGACATGCGCGAAGTGATTGCGCGGATCGTGGACCGCAGCGAGTTTGATGAGTACAAGGCGGAATTTGGGCGGACGGTGCTGTGCGGATATGCGCGGATTGGCGGACATGCGGTAGGCATTGTGGCGAACCAGAAGACCAACCAGAACCAGACCGTGGCGATGGGGCCGCAGGCAGGGGCGAAGCGGATTGAAGTGGGCGGCGTGATCTACACCGAAGCAGCGCAGAAGGCGGCGCGCTTCATCATGGATTGCAATCAGAACCTGGTGCCGCTGGTGTTTCTGCATGATGTGAATGGCTTCATGGTGGGCAAGGATGCGGAGTGGTCGGGCATTATTCGGGCGGGCGCGAAGATGGTTTCAGCGGTCAGCACCAGCGTGGTTCCGAAGATTACGGTGATCATCGGCGGCAGCTTTGGCGCGGGCCACTATGCGATGTGCGGGAAGGCTTACGATCCGCGGTTTCTGTTTGCGTGGCCGACGGCGCGGTATGCGGTGATGAGTGGGGCGTCGGCTGCGGGCACGCTGGCCGAGGTTCGCGCGAAGCAGATGGAGCGCGGCGGGAAGGTCTTGTCTGAGGCGGAGAGAGCGGCTATTGTACGAAGAAATCAAGATCGACCTACGATGCGCAGGCCGATCCGCGCTATGGGGCGGCACGGCTGTGGATTGACGCGATTATTGATCCGGCCAAGACGAGAGAGGTGCTGATCACCGCGCTTGAGGCGTGCGCGCTGAATCCGGACGTACCGAAGTTCAACCCCGGAGTGCTGCAGACCTGAGGAGCAACAAGGGCCGTGATCTGACATTCATAAACCGGCATCTTATCCAGTCAGCGGCGTCGGCTGGCGTCAACCCCCGGACGTAAAGGAGCCAAGAATGAGCGTAGCGCTTGAAACAAATGAAAGCCTGTATCCCTTTGTGTTGACCGAGGAGCAGGAAGCACTTCGCCGCGAGATTCGCGAATTTGCAGCGCGCGAGATCGCTCCCAACGTGATGAAGTGGGACGAGACGAGCGAGTTTCCGCTCGACGTGGTGAAGAAGCTCGGCCAGATGGGTCTGCTGGGCATTATTTTTCCGCCGGAGTATGGCGGCGCGGGGCTCGGCTATGTGGATTATGTTCTGGCGATCGAGGAACTGGCGTCGGTGGATGGGTCGATTGGGATTATTGTCGCCGCGCATAATTCGCTGGGAACGAACCATATTTTCCTCGCGGGAAATGAAGCGCAGAAAAAAAAATATGTCTCGAGATTGGCGAGCGGCGAATGGCTGGCAGCCTGGGGATTGACCGAGCCGGGCGCCGGGATCGGATGCGAGCAATTCGCGCACGACGGCTGTAAAGAAGGGCGATCGCTACATCCTCAACGGGAACAAGACCTTCATCACGAACGGCCATTATGCCGATGTGGCTGTGGTGATTGCTTGACGGACAAGAGCAAGGGCACGCACGGTCTGTCGGCGTTTGTCGTGGAGAAGGGGACGAAGGGATTTCGTCCGGGCAAGAAGGAGAACAAGCTGGGGCTGCGCGCCAGCGACACGAGCGAGTTGATCTTCGAAGACTGCGAAATTCCCGAGGAGAATTTGCTGGGCGCGGAAGGCGAGGGTTTTATCGACGCGATGCGGGTGCTGGATGGCGGCCGCATCTCGATTGCGGCGCTGGCGCTGGGGATTGGTCGCGGTGCGCTGGATGCCGCGCTGAAATATGTGAAAGAGCGGAGGCAATTCGGCAAGGCGATTGCGGAGTTCCAGGGGATCCAGTGGAAGCTGGCCGATATGGCGACGGAACTCGATGCGGCGCGGCTGCTGACGCAGAGGGCCGCGGTGCTGAAGGATGCCGGACGCAAGGTGACGCGCGAATCGTCGATGGCCAAGCTATTTTCGAGTGAAGTGGCAGTGCGCATCTGCGACGAGGCGGTGCAGCTGTTTGGCGGATATGGCTTTATCAAGGATTATCCGGCAGAGAAGTATTATCGTGACGTGAAGTTGTGCACCATCGGCGAGGGGACGAGCGAGATTCAGCGCATGGTGATTGCGAGGGAGATTCTGAAGGTTTATCCGTCGCGCGGGTAGGTTGGCGGAGAGACAGCATTTGGTGCCGGCGATTAGGATTGCGAATTGAATGGGTGATGAGGTCAAGATCGTCGAGTGCCCGCGGGATGCGTGGCAGGGCCTGCCGGGAGTGATTCCGGCGGAGGCGAAGGCTGGTTACCTTCGCAAGCTGATCGACGCGGGATTCAAGCACATTGATGCGGTAGTTTTGTTTCGCCATTGGCAGTGCCGCAGATGGCGGATTCAGAGCAGGTCTTGTCGGGGCTTTCACTGCCGGCCGATGTCGAGATTATCGGTATTGTGGTGAATGAGAAGGGCGCGCAGCGAGCGGTGAGCGCAGAAGGCGTGAAGACTCTGGGGTTTCCGTATTCGATCTCGCCGGAGTTCCTTCGCCGCAACCAACATCAGACGCTGGAGCAGTCGATCGATACGCTGCAGTCGATCTACACGCTGGCTGAAGACGAGGGCAGGAACGTGGTCGCGTATGTATCGATGGCGTTTGGCAATCCGTATGGCGATGCCTGGGACATCGATGAGGTTTTGCAGGCCTGCGATCTGATTGCCGAGTGCGGAGTGACGCAGGTTTCGCTGGCGGACACGGTTGGCGTCGCCGGCGCCGGTGCAGATCGAGGAGGTACTTGGCGGCTGCGATCGGCGAGTATCGAGGACCTTGAGATTGGAGTGCATCTGCATGCGCGTCCTGCAGAGGCAGCGGAACGGATCAGGGCTGCATTCAAGGCGGGCTGCAGGCGGTTTGACGCTGCAATTGGCGGGCTGGGCGGATGTCCGTTTGCGCAGGATGTGCTGGTCGGCAATATTCCGACAGAGATCCTGATCGCCGAGTTACGCCAATGTGGCGCGCAGTTGCCGGCATTCAAATCTCTCGACGGTTTGATCGAAGCAAGCAATGAGATTTCGAGCCGGTTTGGATCGCTGGTTCAATAGGACTCCCATTCAGCCGGAGGACGTTGAACTTGAACTACAAGACAATCCTGATCACGAACGAACCGCTGATCCGGACGATTACGCTGAATCGTCCCGAGCGCCGCAACGCGATGACGCAGGAGATGCAGACGGAGTTGATCAGCGCGATGGAAGAGGCCGTCGCGAGTGGGTGCCGCGTACTGGTCTTCACCGGCGCGGGGGAGGCGTTCTGTTCCGGGCTGGACCTTTCCGAACTTCAAGCGATGCGGGACAAGACCGCGGCCGATTATCGCACCGATGCGGAGCGGGTCGCACGGCTGTTTGTGACGCTCAGCGAGTTGCCTATTCCGACAATCGCGGCCGTGCATGGACCGGCCATCGCCGGCGGCACGGGACTGGCGACGATCTGCGATTTCACGCTGGCGACGCCTGCAGCGAAATTTGGCTTTACCGAGGCGCGCATCGGTTTTGTTCCTGCGCTGGTGTCGGCGTTTCTCGCGCTGCAGGTGGGAGACAAGCAATGCCGCGATCTGCTGCTGACCGCCAGGATCTTTGGAGCGGAAGAGGCGCAGCGACTGGGACTGGTGAATGAAGTTGTGGGACATGGCGAGCTGATGGCACGAGTTCAGGCGCTGGCGGATTCGTTGATTGCCAACAGTCCCGAGTCGCAACGGGCAACCAAGCGGTTGCTGGCGACTCAGAACCGCGCGTGGCTCGATGCGGCGATCATGGCGGCCCTGGAAGCCAATGCGGAGTCGCGGGAGACGGCGGATTTCCGTGAGGGCGTGTCGGCGTTCCTTGAAAAGAGAAGCCTGTCTGGAAGAAGTGACGACGCGTTGTGCGATTCAACTGAAGTGCACTGGCGCTCCGCTGCGCTGTTCGAGTTGGTCGCGCGGAACGCCTTCGGCAATTTCAACGACCTCGAAGCCGGAAGGCGTTACGTCAAGGACGCAGAGATCCGTGATGACGCGATGCACCACCGCGCTGCCGGTGAGAGGCAGCGTGCATGCGCGGAGCAGTTTGTGGCCCCCGTCCGGGGTGGTGTGCTCCATGAGGACGATGACGCGGCGGACGCCGGAGACGAGGTCCATCGCCCCGCCCATGCCCTTGACGCGCTTGCCGGGAATCATCCAGTTGGCGAGATCGCCGTGCTCTGAAACCTGCATGGCGCCAAGAATCGCGAGGTCGATGTGGCCACCGCGAATCATGGCGAAGGAATCGGCACTCGAGAACGTGGATGCGCCGGGGACAAACGTGACGGTCTCTTTTCCGGCATTGATGAGGTCGGCATCAATCTCGGACTCGCGCGGGATAAGGCCCCATGCCGAGCAGGCCGTTTTCCGATTGCAGCGTGACGGTGATGCCTTCAGGGATGAAATTGGCGACGAGCGTAGGAATGCCGATGCCGAGGTTGACGTAGAAGCCGTCCTGCAGCTCCTTCGCCGCTCGTGCAGCCATCTGGTTGCGTGTCCAGGGCATCGCCCTCAGCCCTCCCTCGTGGTCTTCTTCTCGATCCGCTTGATGGGATGAGGAACGTGGACGAGGCGATGAACGAAGATTCCTGGCGTATGGATTTCATCGGGATCGAGTTCGCCGGGCTGGACAATTTCTTCCACTTCGGCGACGGTGATCTTGCCGCATGTGGCCGCGTTGGGATTGAAGTTGCGCGCGGTGCGGCGATAGATGAGGTTGCCGTGCAGATCGGCCTTCCAGGCTTTCACAAGGGAGAGATCCGCAACGAAGCCGCGTTCGAGGATGTAGGTTTTGCCGTCGAAATCCTTGTGCTCCTTGCCTTCGGCAATGATGGTGCCGATGCCGGTGCGGGTGTAGAAGGCGGGGATGCCTGCTCCTCCGGCGCGCATGCGTTCGGCGAGCGTTCCCTGGGGACAGAACTCGACTTCAATTTCGCCCGAAAGGAACTGGCGCTCGAATTCGGCATTCTCGCCGACGTAGCTGGAGAGCATCTTTTTGATCTGGTGCGTGGCGAGAAGGAGGCCGAGTCCGGCGCCGTCGACGCCGGCGTTGTTGCTGGCGATAGTGAGATTGCGGACGCCGGAGTCGCGCAGGGCAAGGATGAGTTCCTCGGGGATGCCGCAAAGACCGAATCCGCCGATGGCCATCAGCATGCCGTCGTGGACGATGCCTTCGAGGGCGGCCTTCGGGTTGGGGAAGAGCTTGTTCACGGGTGTCTTGTGGATCGGAGGGGAGTTCTAGCTTCTGGCTCCCGTCGCTTGTTTTACATGAATGGCCTCACTGCCGCCAAGAGGAACAAAGTTATTGTCTGAGGCCCAGGCGCAATCGGGACAACGCCAACCCGTTGGCGGGCATCCAAGTGAGAAGACTCTCGCTAAAATTCAGCGCTTGAAGTCCCGGCTACAGAAAGTTTGATTCATGCTTAAACTATTCAGGTCTCGCGTACTTTCAGGAAGAATCAAGTTTCGTTCGATTATTGGCAGTATTGCGATCGTGTTTCTACTGTTGAGCGGCAGCAGACCCTCACACGCCTATTCCGTGCTGACGCATGAAGAGATTATCGATCTGCTATGGAACGACCATCTGCGGCCGATGATCCTGGCGCGCTACCCGGGGCTGACGGACGACCAGATACGGGAGGCGCATGCCTACGCGTATGGCGGAGCGGTGATCCAGGACATGGGGTACTACCCATTCGGGAACAAGGAGTTCAGCGACCTAGTGCACTATGTGCGCAGCGGCGACTTTGTGATGGAGCTGATCAAGGAGAGCCAGGACGCGGATGAGTACGCCTTTGCGCTAGGCGCATTGTCGCACTACGCTTCAGACATCTCGGGCCATCCTGCGGTGAACCAGGCCGTCGCGATCGCGTATCCCAAGCTTCGCGCCAAATTTGGTCCCATTGTTCTTTATGCGCAAGACACAACCGCCCACATTCGCACGGAGTTCGGCTTCGACATGGCGCAGGTGGCGAAGGAGCGCTACGCGCCGCAGCAGTATCACGACTTTATCGGTTTCGAAGTTTCGAAAGAATTGCTCGAGCGGGTGTTCCCTGTGGTGTATGGAGTGCAGTTGAAGGATGTGCTGCCGCATGAGGATCTTGCAATTGGATCGTTTCGGTATTCAGTGAGCACGATGATTCCGCACATGACACAGGTGGCGCTGCGAACGCACAAGAAAGAGATCATGCGCGAAATTCCGAACTTCCAGAAGAAGAAGTTCCTCTACCGGCTTTCGCGAGCGGACTATGAGAAGCAATGGGGCAAGAATTACCATCGCGCCGGATTTGGCGAACGCTTGCTGGCGGTTCTGTTGAAGATTTTACCGAAGATCGGTCCGCTGAAGGCGCTCGACTTCAAGATTCCGACGGCGAAGACAGAGAGCATGTACTTCGCGAGCATCAACCTGACGGCTCAGAGCTACGGTTCTTTTCTGGACGAAGTGCGTGCCCGGAGGGTGAAACTGCCGGACGACGATCTAGACAGCGGGAGGCCGACTGCCGCCGGAGAGTACACGCTCGCAGACGACACCTATGCGAAGCTGTTGTCGCAACTGGCCGACAAGAAGTTCGATGCGACGACGCCAGCGCTCCAGAAGAACATTCTTGGTTTCTATGCAAATGCGTCGGCGCCGAACGAGACGAAGAAGAGATCCGGGTAAATGGGAGAAGGTGCAGGCCAATCTCGAGGCGTTGAAGGGCTTCACTCCAGGCCCCGCAGCAGCCAGCCGCACCCGCAGCACGGCACCGTCGGGCAACCTGCACTAGCGATACTTCTGCGAAAATGAGAGAGGAATGCTCTCTCTGCAAAATGCCGGCAAGCGGTTTGGCCCTCGCACGCTGTTTCTTGAGGCCAACTGGCTGATCCGCAGCAAGGAAAAGACTGCGCTGGTGGGCGCCAACGGCACCGGCAAATCCACGCTGATGAAGGTGCTGGCCGGGCTTGAGTCGCTGGACTACGGGACGATGCAGCAGACGCGCGGGCATGAGCATCGGCTACCTGCCGCAGGAGGGGCTGCGGCTGAGCGGGCGCACGGTGTTCGAGGAGTGCCTGAGCGTCTTTGACGAGCTGCGCGCGATGGAAGCGCGAGATCGAGCGAACGGCCGGCGCAGCTGTCCGAGCTGGATCACGCGAGCCCGGAGTATGAAGCGGCTGCGGAGCGCTACTCGATGGTGCAGGAGCGGTTTCATGCGCTGGACGGGTATGCGCTGGATGCGCAGGTGGGCACCGTTCTGACCGGGCTGGGATTCGGCAAGGAGGACTGGGCGCGGCAGACGGACGAGTTCTCCGGCGGCTGGCAGATGCGCATTGCGCTGGCCAAGCTGCTGCTGGCGAAGCCCAACCTGCTGCTGCTGGACGAGCCGACGAATCATCTGGATCTGGAGACGCGCAACTGGCTTGAGAACTATCTGCATGACTATCCGTTCGGCTACATCCTGATCTCGCACGATCGCTACTTTCTCGATGTGACGATCGATCGCACGGTCGAGATCTGGAACAAGCGGCTGACGATCTACCAGGGCAACTACACGAAGTATCTTGTCGCAGAAGGATGAGCGGCGCGCGCAGTTGCAGGCGGCGTACAAGAATCAGCGCGACCAGATTGAGCATCTGGAAGCGTTCATCAACCGGTTCCGCGCGCAGGCGACCAAGGCCAAGCAGGTGCAGTCGCGCATCAAGGAACTGGAGAAGATCGAGCGCATCGAGATTCCGGAAGAAGAGCCGGTGATTCATTTCAAGTTTCCGCAGCCGCCGCCTTCGGGGCGCACGGTGGTGGAGGCCGAGGGGCTGGCGAAGAGCTACGGCCAAAAGCAGGTGTTCAGCAATGCGCGATTCACCATCGAGCGCGGCGACCGCGTGGCGCTGGTGGGCGTGAACGGCGCGGGCAAATCGACGCTGATCAAGCTGCTGAGCGGGGCGGAGACGCCGACGGCCGGCATGGTGAAGCTGGGACACAACGTGGTGAGCGAGTATTTTGCGCAGGACCAGTACAAGGTGCTCGATCCGCGAGGCGCGGATGCTGGACGACATCAGCCGCGCGGCGCTGAAGGTGCCGGAGAGCGGAGTTGCGGTCGCTGCTGGGATGCTTTCTGTTTTCGGGCGATGATGTGTTCAAGCCGCTGGGCGTGCTTTCGGGCGGTGAGCGGAACCGGTTTGCGCTGGCGCGGATCCTGGTGTCGCCTTCGAATTTTCTGCTGCTGGACGAGCCGACGAACCACCTGGATATGCGGGCCAAGGACGTGCTGCTGGAGGCGATTGCGGCGTTTTCGGGCACGGTGGTGTTTGTTTCGCACGACCGCTACTTTATCGATCGGCTGGCGACGCGGGTGATCGAGGTGGAGAACGGGGTGATCACCAGCTACCCGGGGAACTACGAGGACTACCTGCGGAAGAAGGAGGAGCTGGCGGCCGCGTCGGCGCTCGATGAGCGAGGTCTCGACGCGCGAAGTTCCAAGCCATGTCTCAGAATCGAGACACGGGGCGCCGCAGCGTTCCGAGCTGCACGACAGCCGTGACATCCGGATCGTTGGCGACCGGCACGACGATTGTGATTGAGGGCGGCCCGCGAAGACAGTCGTTCGCGGCGGCTGAATCCGATCAAGCAGAAGCAGATGGAGGAGCGGTGCGCGTTTCTGGAAGAGGAGATTCCGCGGGTTGAGGCTTCGCATTGCGCATACCGAGGAGCAGTTGGGCGTGTATGTTTCGGCGGCGGAGACGCAGCGGCTGACGGAGCTGGCGGCAGGATTGCGCGAGCAATTGAAGCGACTCACGGCCGAGTGGGAAGAGCTGATGCTGCAACTGGAAGGAGCTTAACCAAGGGACGTTATAGTGGCCGGTTTGCTTGCCGGTTTCGGTTCTTTACAGTCGCAATATCCACGAAGTAGCGCTGCGTTCGGCGGCAAACGTTTACCGAATCCGGAATGCAACGAGGAGATTTCGATGACAAAACATTCGCGGCGCAGGTTTCTGAAGATGAGCGCAGCGGGCGCGGCTTTGCGGCTGTGTGCCGCCAGTGGCTTTCACGAGTTCGTTGCTCGCGAGTGCGGATGAGACCGGCGCGGAGAGGATTGTTCCCTTCCCGTTGAGCGCGGTGCGGCTTGGGGCCGGGGATTTTCGCCGAACAGGCGGAAACGAACGCGCAGTATCTCGATTCGCTCACGACGGATCGGCTGCTGCATTCGTTCCGGTTGACGGCGGGAATCACGTCGAACGCAAAGCCATACGGAGGCTGGGAGAGCCCGACGGTTGAGTTGCGCGGGCATTTCAATGGAGGGCATTATCTGTCGGCGGTGGCGCTGGCTTCAGCGACGGCTGGCAACTCTGTTTTGAAAGCGCGCGGCGATGAAGTTGTCGGCGGGCTTGGCGCAATGCCAGCAGAAGAATGGCAACGGCTATGTGAGCGCGTTTCCCACTGCGCTGTTCGAGCACCTGCAGGAGGGCAAGCCGGTGTGGGCGCCTTTCTACACGTATCACAAGATCATGGCCGGACTTGCTCGACATGTATGTGCTGACCGGGAACACGGACGCGCTGAAAGTGGCCGAGGGGATGGCGCAGTGGGTGGACCACTATTTCGAAGGCATCGGCGACGAGCAGCGGCAACGGATGCTGCGCACCGAGTACGGCGGCATGAACGAAGCGCTGGTGAACCTGGCGGCGCTGACGAAGAAGCAGCAGTACATCGATACGGCGAAGTTATTTGAACAGCCGAGCATTCTCGATCCGCTGGCGGGGCGGCGGGATGAACTGACCGGGTTGCATGCGAACACCAACGTTCCAAAGATGATTGGCGCGGCGCGAATGTACGAGGTGACAGGAGACCGGCGCTATCGGCGCATCGCGGAGTATTTCCTCGAAGAAGTGTTGACGGCGCGGAGCTATGCGATCGGGAATACGAGTCTCGACGAGCACTGGACAACGCCGGCGGGCGAGTTGAAGGGATCGCTGGGCTGGACGAATGCGGAGTGCTGCGTGGCCTACAACCTGATGAAGCTGGAGCGGCTGGTGTTTGGCTGGACGGGCGATGCGCGCTGGATGGATGCGTATGAGCGGGCGATGTTCAACTGCAGGCTGGGAACGCAGAATGCGCAGGGATTGAAGCAGTATTTCTTTCCGCTGGCGGCGGGATACTGGCGCGCGTATCACTCGGCGGAGGATTCGTTCTGGTGCTGCACGGGAACGGGCGTCGAGGAGTTTGCGAAGTTTACAGACACGATTTATTTCCATCGCGGCGGGGACGTGTATGTGAACCAGTTCATCGCGTCGACGTTGGACTGGAAGGATGAGGGATTGAAGATCGAGCAGACGACGACGTTCCCGCGGGAGCAGGGGACGACGCTGAAGTTCACGAGCGCGCAGCCGAAGATGCGGACGGTGCATGTGCGGATTCCGGCGTGGACGACGGATGCGGCGGAGGTGAAGGTGAATGGGCAGGCCGCTTGAGGCTGTGGCGGATCCGGGATCGTATCTCGCGATCCGGCGCGTGTGGAAGGATGGCGACACGATCAGCGTGAGTCTGCCGATGACGTTGCGGACGGAAGCGCTGGCGGGAGATGACACCGTCGCGGCGGCGATGTATGGGCCGCTGGTGCTGGCGGCGGACCTGGGAGCGGGGCCGGTGGATGGGCCGAGCAAGATCATTCCCGATAGATCGACGGTACCGAAATGGTCTGCCGAAGCCGGATGCATTGCCGAAGGCGGCGGGGTCGGATTGGGTGAGGGTGGATTCAGCCGGGGAGTTGAGGTTCAAGGCGACGGCAGAGAATGGGAATCTGGATGTGCTGCCGATGTACGCGGTGAAGGACCAGAAGTATGCGGTGTACTGGCAGATGGGGGATGGGAAGAAACAGAGCTGAGGCTGGCGAGCAGCCTGGGGCGTAGGATGAGCGAATGCGGTTTTTGATTCTTGCGGGATTGATGGTGTCGGCTTGCGTGAGTGCTGCCGGGCAGCAGCTGGCGAACGGCACGGCTCTCGACAGCGATCACGATGGGCTTTCCGATTTGCACGAGCAGGCTCTGCTGCGGCAGTTCGCGCCGCAATTCCTGATCAGCCGCAATGATTGTTCATCGGAGCCAGCGGAGTTTGTGCCTTTTGTTGCGAAGCCGGTGGTCGCGGCCGAAAACAATACAATCTACGGGCAGGCTTTTCCCCGCGCTGGGCATCCTGACCAGGTTGAGCTGCACTACTACGATCTGTGGAGGAAAGATTGCGGGCAGCGGGGACACGATCTCGACGCGGAGCATGTTTCCGCTCTTTTGGAACGCGACAAAGATGGGACTTGGAACGCGCGCTACTGGTACGCGGCGGCGCATGAGGACACGTTGTGCGATGCCAGCCAGATTGCCCGCGCGAAGACACTGAAGGCCGAGACGCATGGGCCGGAGATCTGGATCTCAAGTGGGAAGCACGCGGCTTTTCTGGGTCAGAGAATCTGTTCGAGCGGGTGCGGTGCCGACCGGTGTGGCGATGAAGAAGAGTTGTCGATAGGCAATCTCATCAATGTCGGTGAGTCTTCCGCGCCAATGAACGGCGCCACTTGGGCTGGCGCGTCGGAGTGGCCGCTGGCCGACAAGTTGCGGCGGAGCGACTTTGGGGATGCGCGGATTGCGCGGCTGGAGCGGATGGGGCAAGAGGATATTGCGTGGGCGAGCCCGAAGAAACGACCAGCGCAGGCGGCGATTCTTGGCGGCGATGATGCGATTGCGGGCGTGGGAATGGCGTTGACGACCGCCGACACGAATACGGGTGCGGCCCTGGATACGGCCTCGGACAAGACCGGGAATGCGCTGGCGAGAGCGTATCGCGGGGTAAAGAAGGCGCTGCGGGGTTCGGTGCGGGCGGTTGAGGGCAAGTGAGGGGCAGGGCGGGACCCTGCAAGATGAATTGGTCATGCCTTGGCGGCAAAATGGAACGGCACCCTAAGGATGGAGTACCGGGCGGTTCTTCCGACGGGCAAGGCACAAGTAATCAGCCCTGCGAATTTTGAACGCACAGAGCGTCGTTTTTGTCGCTCTGCTGCGCCATTATCTGCGCTTTGCTTCTGAAGACAAAAGGGTTCATGCATTGATGTCCTGAGACGGCTTTTACTTCTGCTCGTGCATAATCAAGAGACGATGGGGCTTTTGTGGAATCCGGAGAGCTGGTCGCAACGACTGGCAGAGCTTGAGGCGCGTTCGGGCGAGCTGAAGGAGGCTCCGCTGCGGCGCGATGTGCGATCGCTGGGGACTCTGCTAGGCGAGGTGCTGCGGGAGCAGGCGGGCGAGGATCTTTTTGCGCACGTGGAGGCGCTGCGGCAAGGGACGATCCGGCGGCGGGACGCAGAGGCGCGGGGCGACGCGAAAGAGGCAGAGAGGCAAGGCGCGAAGGCGCTGGAACTGGTGCAATCGCTGCCGGCGGAGCGGGCGATCTTGCTGACTCGGGCGTTTGCGTTTTATTTTGAGCTGATCAACCTGGCGGAGACGAATCACCGCAAGCGGCGACGACTTGCGATTCAACTCAGCGGTGCATCGGGCAGGCAGCGTGGGTCGCTGGCGGGAACTCTTTGCGAGATGCGGCGTGTGGGGATCAGCGCGGACGAGGCAATGGACTGGCTCCGGCGGATCCTGGTGGTTCCGGTGTTTACGGCGCACCCCACCGAAGTCGCGCGGCGATCGGTGATGTTCAAGCGCAGAAGGATCGGGGAGTTTCTGGCGACGCTGGATCGGATTCCGGTGCCGGAGCAGGATCTGGCTCGGCTTGGAAGAGGCGATACGGGCGGAGATCACGAGCCTGTGGCAGACCGATGAAGTGCGGTCGCGGCGGCCGACGGTGTACGACGAAGTGAAGATGGGGCTGGATTACTACGATGTCTCCATCTTTGAAACGCTATGGGTGTTGTACCAGGAGATTTCGGAGGCGCTGCGGGCGGCGTACGATCTGGAGATTGAGCCGCACGAGCTGCCGCAGGTGTTGCGATTCGGATCGTGGATTGGAGGAGATCGCGATGGCAATCCATTTGTGACGCCGGATGTGACGCGCGATGCGATTCAGCTTGCGCGTGGACATCTGCTGCTCTACTACCAGGCACGGCTGGACGATATTATCGATCTGCTGACGACGAGCGCGCAGCAGCGGCCAGTGAGCGATCAACTGCGCACGCGGCTGGATGCGTATGTGGAGCTGGTGCATACCCCTGAGGCGCAGGTATTCGGCGCTCAATACGAGTTTGAGTATTATCGGCGGTTCATTATCTGCGTGAAAGCGCGGATCCAGAGAACGCTTGAGCAGACGGGAAAGCATGGCCCGACGATGCCTGTGATGCCGTACACGCTGGCACAGGGACAGGCCAAACTTGCGCAGGTGCTACCAGCGTATTGCTCGGTTGAAGAATTCCAGGATGACCTGGAGATGCTGCGGAGTTCGCTAGCGGCAAATGCGGGACTGCGCATTGCGCGGACATTGATTGATCCGCTGATTTTGCAGGTGCGAACCTTTGGGCTGCATCTGCACACGCTAGATATCCGGCAGCACGCGCGCGTGCATGCGGCGGCGCTGCAAGAAGCGATCAATGACACGATTGCGCCGCAGTTGCCGGCGGGGATGTCGGCGGAGACGACGTCGGTACTGGAGACATTTCGCGTGGTGGCGGAGGCGAAGCAGGGATGTTCGCCGGAGGGCATTCGACACTACGTGATCAGCGGGGCGTCGAGCGTGGAGGATGTGCTGGCAGTAGTGCGGCTGGCCCGGCTCGGAGGAGTGACCGTCGAAGGCGCTGGGCGCGACCCTGGGTTGATGCCTGTGCCGCTGTTTGAGTCGATTGACGATCTGCGGCGAGCGCCGACGATCTGCCGGGAGTTGTGGAGCCGCGCGGATTATCGCAAGCTGCTGGATTCGTGGGATAACTGGCAGGAAGTGATGTTGGGGTATTCCGATTCGAATAAAGATGGAGGGATGCTGACCAGCACGTGGGAGATTTTTCGTGCGCACCGCGATCTGCACCTGGTGGCGCGGGAATGCGGCGTGAAGTTGAGGCTGTTTCATGGGCGCGGCGGCACGGTGGGACGCGGGGGCGGTCCGACGCATCGCGCGATTTTTGCTCAGCCGATGGATGCGTTTGAAGGACAGCTGCGGATTACGGAACAAGGCGAGGTGTTGAACTTCAAATATGCGGATGAGGTGCTGGCGGAGCGGAATCTGGAGCTGATGATTGCGGCTTCGCTGGACGCACTGGCGCGGCCGAATGCACGCGATCCGGAAGGGCATTTTACGGGCGTGCTGGAAGCCGGAGTGGGAAGCCGCGCTGGATGAGCTGTCGGCGATTTCGTTTGGGATTTATCGCAAACACATTCTGGATGATGCGGATGTGGTGACTTATTTCGAGCAGTCGACGCCAGTGGGCGAGCTGGAGCACGCGAAGATCGGGTCGCGGCCGGCGCGGCGAAATAAATCTCCGAAACTGTCGGATCTGCGAGCAATTCCGTGGGTGTTCGGGTGGACGCAATCGCGTCTGCTGGTGCCGGCATGGTTTGGCGTGGGATTTGCGATCGAAGAGTTTACGAAGAAGCCGGGATCGCTCGAACTGTTGCAGGAGATGGCGCGGGAGTTTCCGCTGTTCATCGACCTGCTGCGCAACGTGGAGATGGCGCTTGGAAAAGTGGACCTTGCGACGGCACGCCTATATGCGGAACTGGTGAAGGATACGAAGCTGCGGGAGCGTGTCTTTGACATGCTCGAGGGCGAGTTTCATCGGACGGAGAGAGCGGTGCTGGCGATTACGAAGCAGAAGGAATTGCTGGAGTCGAATCGCGTGCTGGCGCATTCGATCCGGCTGCGGAATCCGTATGTGGATCCGATGCACTTGATCCAGGTGGATATGCTGCGGCGGAAGCGGGCGGGCGAGGATACGCCGGAGGTAAATCGGGCGATTGCGGCGACGATCAGCGGGATTTCGGCGGGGCTGCGGAACACGGGGTGAGTTCGCGGTTCTGAGTTGCCGGGCGCTGCCTGACGGGACTTCCAACTTGCTACGCTCGAAGGTTGCCTGGCTACCACGAGCCAGCGTTAAACTGTCGCAATGCACTTGGGAGAAAGATTGGAACGGCGGGCTGTTGAAGCGCTCGCAGGCCGGCGCGCAGAGCTCGAGCGGCTGGAGGCTTTTGCCTTCGGGGATGAACCGCTGGTGATGCACATACAGGGCATCCCGGGCATCGGAAAAACTCACTTGCTGAATGCGCTGGCGGCAAGTGTCGGCGGAAAGGACGTTTCGGTTGTGCGGTTGGACGCGCGCTGGTGCGAGCCTTCCGCAGGAGCATTGTGTCGAGCGATCTCGAAGGAAATCGGTGCAGCGGAATCCGAAGACTCCGCCGTCGCGGCGACCAGTCTTTCGGAGAAAGCCAATCGAACTCTCCTGGTGCTCGACAGTTATGAATCCTTTCGTTTGGTTGACTCTTGGTTGAGGCAGGTTTTTCTGCCCTCGCTCGGCGACAGTGTGCGCACGATCCTGTCGAGTCGGGAGGCACCCCGGCCGGCGTGGCGTATTGCCCCGGAATGGAGAGGTCTGTTTGATTCGATGCTCCTGGAGACATTTTCTCCGGAAGTGGCTGTGGAGTATCTGACTTCGCAAGGCATGCCTGAGAGTAGTGCTCGCGAGTTGACTCGGGTTGGGCGCGGTCATCCCCTGGCACTTTCGCTGGGATTAGCACTCCACTCCGCGGGCGGCCAGGTGCGGGGAAGCGCGGCCACTCTTCACCAGGTACTGGAGCACATGGCAGCGCTCTTTTTGGAGGACGCCGATTCGGAAACCATCCAGGTGATACAGGCCGCGTGCCTGGTCCGAACTGTTACTGCCCCACTGCTGGCCGCCATGCTGCCGCATATTCCAGCTGATGAGGCGCTGGATCGGCTGCGTGCGTTGCCATTTGTCAGTGCAGGTCCTCACGGACTGCTGGTGCATGACGCCGTTCGTGGACCCGTGACGGCTGCATTCAAGTCCCGTGATCCGGCGCGATATCAGGCATACCGGCGCGCGGCTACGCAGATTGTGCGCGATCAATATAGGCAGGCTCCGCGATCCGATCTCTGGCGTTGTACAGCGGACGTGATTTACCTGCTTGAAAACGAGAACCTGCGCGAAGGGTTTTTCCCCACGACGGAGAGCCCACTTTCTGTCGAACCGGCCCGCACCGGCGACAGGGCATCCGTTTCAGCGATTGTTCACAAGTTCGATGGACCACAATCGCGACAAGCGCTGGAGCAGTGGTGGCACTACCACCCGAATTCATTCTTTGTGGTGCGGAATGAACATGGTGAAGTGAAGGGATTCTACCAGGCAATTGTGGCATCGGATGTGCACAAAAATGTGTTGGGAAAAGACCCGCTTGCAGCGAGCTGGGTCAAAGACCTGCCGCGATTAGAAGACAGGGCTGCGACTCTGTGGCTGCGTCGCACGCTGGATCGTGATACCGGCGAAGGTCCGTCAACTGGGCAGGCGGCCTGCTGGCTCGACATCAAGCGTACGTATTTGGATCTGCGTCCGCGGTTGCGATGGGTCTATACCTGCTACTGCGATGCAGAACTCTATCGCCGCCCCTTCGAGCAATTGGGATTTCGGCTGATAGATGAGGGTCGCCCAGTCGTGGACGGGGTTTTGGCGCACACCTTTCGTCTCGACATGGGCGTGGACTCCGTAGACGGTTGGCTTGGCAACCTGCTTGCTCTGGAAGTTGGAACGGCAACACGCGAGGCTGCGACTAACTCGACTTTGCTGGATGAGCAAGCGCGTGAGTTAGTGGTGAACGGAAGCCGAATTGGCTTGACCCCGCTTGAGTTCGGAGTGCTCGCATATCTTGTGGCCAGGCCGAATAAAGCTGTGGCTCGCTACGAACTGGTAGAGGCGGTATGGGGATATGGAAAGGAAGCGTCGACCAGCAATGTGGTTGAGACGGTGGTGCGCTCGGTGCGACAAAAGCTGGGGGCGCACCGAAACGCGCTTGAGACGGTGCGGGGAGTTGGATACCGATATCGGCCAACAGCGTGAGTTTGCGCTCCCCGCACAATGGAGTTTCAGGGCCGAGCCTCAAGAATCAGGTTAAAGGGTGTTTCCACGGACACCCTCGCCGTCCGGAACCCAGCGTCCCTCAGGATTGCAAGCAGTTGAGTTGCGCCGGCCTGGGCTCCCAGTGAATAGCGCCCTCCTTGCGAGAGTGCGTTCTGGGTGCAAAGACCGGCGGAAGCCGAGTAATACATTCTTGCGACCGGGCCTACATTTTCGTGAGACCTGTCCTTCGCGAACGGTTCCACCAGCATGAGTGCGCCGTTGGGAGCCATTGCCTGACGAGCAGCCCAGACCGCCTCGAGCGGATCGCCCATGTCGTGTAGTGAATCCATGAAGCAGACGAGGTCGTACTTCTCCGACCTGCCGGCAAGCACCTGAGCAGTTCCCATTTCAAAGCGAACCCGATCGGCTACTCCCGCCTGCCTCGCTCGTTCACGCGCCACGATGATCGAGGCTTCGTGAGAGTCGATTCCCACGAACGTAGACTTCGGAAACGCCTGCGCCATCAGAATGGCCGACGCGCCGTGACCGCAGCCGACGTCGGCTACACGGCCGCCGTTGGCTAACTGCTCATGGATGCCGCTGAGAGATGGAATCCAGGTTTGAGTCAGGTGCGCGCGGTATCCGTTGCGGAAGAAGGCCTCCGTTCCGGTAAACAGGCGGCAATTGTGCTCGTGCCATCCGACTCCGTTGCCGGTGCGAAAAGCGTCAAGGATTCTGTCTTCGCCATGCCACAACGAGGCCGCTACGTCGAAAGCAGGGGGAAGAAATGCGGGACTATCCGGATTCGCCAACACAAAGGCGTGTTCAGGTGGCAGCGAGTACTGGTGAGTATTCGCGTCGAACCGCACATATGCCCCCGCGACCTGCGCGTTAAGCCACTCTCGCACAGATCGCTCATTGGTGGAGGTGCGGCGCGCCAGTTCAGCCGAAGTGATGGGGCCACTATCTGCCATGGCGCGGTATAGGCCGAGCTTGTGCCCAAGGTTGGTCATGACACCGGCCATGGCGGCTGCGAGATCTGTTACCACCTGTCCGGCAAACTGCTCGATTCTCTGCTGCATACCTTCCCCGTTGGGCGTTGTAACTGAAGTTTGCATTACCGGCCTCCTGCCATTACGGCTTCTGATTCTTCAGATTGCAGGGGAAGTCCCCCCAGAGGAGCCCGCGTGAGAGCCGAGAGCGAACTCTCTACATCCCATAGCTGGGAATGGGTGGACACTACGTTGGGATTGAGGCGCAAGGCCTGGACTATTGGGTGATTCAGGTAAGCTTCGGCAGCTTCGCGGTTGGCAAACAGATACATGCCTCCCACCTCAAGCGTCTCGGCTTGGAAGATCCATATCTTCCAGATCAGACCTTCAAGGGTAGCGATGAAAGAAGCGGCTTCGCGGCTCTCGGAAAGCAAGACATCCGGCGGCACCCGCAACTTCAAGCGCAGGTGCAAGACGGTGTAAGTGGTTGCATTTTTCTCTGACATTTCGTTTCTCCATATGTTGATATCTGCATCTGTGGCAGATAAAGGTGAGTCTAGGAGTTCTGAAACGTCCCGAGATGAGGGCATGATGAGAACATCATGAGGATTGGGTGCCGGTGACGGCCTCTACTGCCGAGTTGCGATTTCGCAGGCCGGTTTGCGCACTCCACGTTGAAGACCCGGTCATGGCGTGGCTCTTGCCGTGGCCGATGTGCTCGAGCTGGTTGGCGTCTTTGTCCTGATACGGGCGCGGATTCAGCGGCGTCAATCCGGCGCTGAAGGTCCGGACATTGGCCCAGATTCGAGCTTGCGCGAGAGCGGAATCGCTGACGGGACCTGGCGCGTTCTGCAACTCGCCGCAATCGTATTCAAGATCGTCGGTGAGGGACGAGAGGATTTTGGCAAGCGCCGAGATTAGAGCCGCTCAGAATTCCATTCCAGTGCATCTCTGCAGTGAGAGAGAGTAAATGGGATTCGATCGAAATCGATAGGATGCCTCTATTTCGGTGATGCCAGAGCGCAGAGCTTATCATTCAAAGTTCGGAACAATTCTTCGTTCCGAATGTCAGCAAACAGGAATTCGAGTCCAAGACCCTCACCCGGCAGGATCCTCATGACGCGCGCAATGGCTTGATAATGGATCTGGTCGATTGCGAAACGAATGTCTACTTTGTCGAAACGCTTCAACTGTAATCGGGCTTTGGTCGTTATGAAGCATCCCGTCCAGCTGAAGTTCTGAATTTCTCCGCGAAACAGCAGATTGCGATGCAGAAGTGCGCCTTCTGCGAATCCTTTACAGCTATGTCGAGTGCGGCGCCGACGCTCTTTTTCTTTCGGAGTTTCAACGGGCGCTAGCTCGTCTTGGGTGGGTTGAGGTCGCATCCGGACGCTTACTGCAGAGATCCTCTCTGGCAACATTGCCCAATGATATTCATTATCGGCACGAGCGCCATCTTCTTGACCTTCAGGTATTGGTGGGCGACTCGCTAGGGTCCGGGCAGTTATTCCGGTTGGCGTGGATTGGGAGAACTTTCGTGATTGCAGTGGCCCCCTGACCGGCGGGCCACTGGAAATTCGGACTACTTTGCGCCGTCTTCTGTTTGCTTGATGAAGTCGGCGGTGGCGTCGTGGAGTTGTTTGAGAGCGGGCGTGGTGACGTAGACCATGTGGCCGGTCTGGAAGAATTTGTAGTTGATGTTGCTCTGGAGCGACTGCGGAATCTGCAGGTGCTTGTCTTCGTAAGTCGCGCCGAAGTAGAGGCAGCCGAGATCGTAGTAGCCGCCCATGAGCAGGATCTTGAGCTTGGGATTGCGCTTCATGGCCATGGAGAGATCGGGCATGACGTTGACGCTGGAGTCGTCCCAGCCCTGTCCGCCGGGCGGCGTGTGGTGGAGATTCCAGTTGAATGCGCCGGGTTCGTGCGCTGAGGGCTTGTACGTCATGTTCTCGCCATACTTGAGCACATCGCGGGCGTACTGGTTGATGGCGGTGTCGTAGGCGGAGGATGTGGCTGAGCCGAAGGGATCGTATTCGGCGTCTTCGCTGAGAGGATCGATATCTGGACCTTCGTAGCGGGTGTCCAGGCGGCCGGTAGTGATGCCCATCTCCGACTGAAGTTCCTTCGAGAATTCGCCGCCGCTGACGCGGAGGTTGGCCTTGATCCAGTAAGCGGCGGGAACGCCAGTGTAGCTTTCAAGTTTGGAGGCGATGTCTTTCTTCTGCGCTTCAGGAAGATCAGCGCCCTGGATAAGGGCTGACGCATAGGCGCCGAGAGAGAACTGCTTCCACCTGTTTGAGCCAGGGCTCGAGATCGGCGGGCTGGTTGGGAACGCGGTGGTGATACCACGCCGTCGCGGCCATGGATGGCAGGGCGAGGAAGTAGCCGTTGTCGGTGCCGGGATTGCCCTGCGGGCCGTCGGCACTGTCGTCGAAGCTGAGGATCTGCGAGAGGAAGATGGAACCGTTGAGATCGAGGTGGCGCTGCAGCAGGTTGGTCAGTATCGCCGTGCGGGTAGTGCCATAGCTCTCGCCGAAGAGATATTTCGGCGAGTTCCAGCGATCGTATTTGGACAGAAAGCGGCGAATGAAGCGATCGAAGGCGTGGGCATCAGGATCAGTTCCGTAGAAGGCCTTGCCAGCGTCTTTGCCGTAGACGCGGCTGAAGCCAGTGCCGGGAGCATCGATGAAGACAAGGTCGCTGGCATCGAGAAGGCTGTATTCATTGGGAACGATCTGGTAGGGTGCGCCTTCCTGGTGCGCGGAATCCTGCGGTAGGACCAGGCGCTCGGGTCCGAAGGCACCCATGTGCAGATACATGGTGGCGCTGCCGGGGCCGCCGTTGTAGAGGAAGGTGATGGGCCGGTTCTTGGCAGGATTTTTCTGGAAGTAGGCGGTGTAGAAGATGCGCGCGGTGGCAGGGCGATCTTCAGGCTTGGCATTCAAGTCGATGGAGGCGTCGGGCAGGTATTTGCCGTCGAAGCCGATCATGGCGTCCTGCGAATCGGTGGATCCGACGGTGAGAGTTCCAGCCACGGCGCGGTAGTCGATGGTTGTACTGCCGACTTTGACGGAGCCTTCGGTGGTGGAATCAGGCGGAACGTCGGGGGTGGAGATGGTCTTGGATTCGGATTTTGCAGGAGAGGACGCAGAGTGGTCTTGGGCGAAGGCGAGAGAGGCGGCAACAAAACCTAGCGAAAGCGTGGCTAGCCAGCGAGTGCGAGCGCGATGCGGCATATTGAAAAGGACCTCCAGGGATTTATTCTTCGGTGCACGGAGTATACCTGACGATGGTCGAGAGGGCCGCCTGCGCCCGCGATCGATTGCTGCGAGCGAGAGCGGCTTAGTGATTCAGAAACCGTGTATCAGTTCGATCGCTTGAGCCCCGATTCGGTCTGGACTCCGAGTTCCCAGTGAAGCGGGATGCCGCTGGGCTTGTACTCGAAGCTGTCGTGGGTTTCAGCGCGCAGGGCCGCAAGCCGCTCTTTCAGATGCGCGGTCAGCTCGGCGAATTCGGGCTTTCCGTAGAGGTTATGCATCTCATCGGGATCGGTACGAAGATCGTAAAGTTCGAACTCCTGCGGCTCGAGGAAGAAGTGGATGAGCTTGTAGCGCTCGGTTCTCACACCGCGGCAGGGACGCACATTCTCAAAGCCGGGATACTCGTAGTACTCGTAGAGCCAGTCCTTTCGCCACGCGGGTTCGGCTTTCCTTCCGCAAGCGGCATCATGCTCTTGCCCTGCATTTCAGTGGAGATTGCGACACCGGCAATCTCGAGGAGTGTTGGCGCAAGGTCGAGGTTGAGCACCATCTGATCGGAAGTGGCGCCAGGTTTCACGCGGCCTGGACAAGTGATCGCCATGGGCACGCGGATGGATGGCTCGTACATCAGCCGCTTGTCATAGAGATGATGTTCGCCGAGAAAGAAGCCGTGATCCGAGCTTAGAAGCACAGCGGTATCATTCACGATTCTCTGCCGTTCCAGTTCTTTCCAGACTGCTCCCATATTGCGATCGTTATCCTCGACGCCGACGTAGTGGTCTTTGACCAGTTCTTCGAGCGAGCGCGGATCGTCGCTGAAGACTTCCGAGTAGCCGATCTTGTCGTCGGCATCTGCGACGGCGCGCGGCTTGCCGGGATAGTTCTGCAGATTCTCGTCGAATGTTTTCGGCTTGGGAATGGGAACGCCATTCAAGTCGTTGACCAGATCCTTGGGCCGGTAAAACGGGGCATGCGGCGCATAAAACCAGAGGAAGAGGCAGAAGGGTTTGGTGCGCTCCTGCTTGAGCCACTCAATAGCTCTTTGCGTGAGCAGTGTGTCCACGTACTGGCCTTCGTACAATTTGGCGGGTCCGTACTTGCCGCGAACCCCTTCGGTGATCCTCGGGCGGTAGTAGTCGGCCTGCCCTACAAACCCGAAATAGTAGTCCCACTTGTGCTCCATCAGCGCGCCTTCAATGTGCGACTTGCCGATGAAGGCTGTCTCATAGCCGGCTTTTTGAAGGAGATCGGAAACCAACGGGAATCGCGCCGGTATTTTGCCCTCGACATTAGAGACAGCGCCGGTGGTGTGCGAATACATGCCGGTCAACATAGTTGCCCGCGACGGCAGGCAAAGCGCGTTTACCACGAAGGCGTTGCGGAATGTACAGCCCTCGCGACCAATGCGGTCGAGGTTGGGGGTGTGAATGAGCTTGTTACCTGTCGAAGACAGCTCGTCCCAGCGCAGACCTTCGCCGACGACGCAAACGATGTTGGGCTTTTTGCCGTCCCCGTTCAGTTGGCTGGCAAACGAGTCGAGATCGTTAAGTCCGCAAGCCGAGGCGCCGAGGGCACCGGTGAGGTATTTCAACACGGTTCTGCGGGTTTTCATTGTCTCATTCCTGTTTGGAACCCCGGTGGATGCATGACGCGCGTTTCTTTACTTGTCTTTTGCACGAAGGAGATGTGAAGGTGCATTGATATTTGTTTCGGCATTGCGTTGTCAAGAATCTTGAGTGACAGCGTGTCTGCGTTGTTGAAGGTATGATCGAAGTCCAGCGAGGTCGCCTGTGGGGAAGAATAGCTTTCACATCATGACCAAGCCCATTGGGCCGATCTGCAATCTCGATTGCAAATACTGCTTTTACCTTGAGAAAGAAAACCTCTATCCCCAAACGAAGCACTGGTCCATGTCATCGGAAGTGCTTGAGCGCTACATCGAGCAATATATTGCGGCGCAGCCGGGGGATGAAGTTCAATTTGCGTGGCAAGGAGGAGAGCCGACTCTGCTGGGCGTGGATTTCTTCAGATCGGTGATCGCGCTCGAGGAGAAATATGCCAACGGTAAGAGAATCCACAATGCGCTGCAAACGAATGGCACGCTGATCGACGACGAGTGGGGAGAATTTCTCGCAGAGCACAAGTTCCTGGTCGGGGTTTCGATCGACGGACCGCGAGAGCTGCACGATCGCTACCGGGTCGACAAGGGAAACGCACCGACATTTGACCGCGTGATGCGCGGGATCACGATGCTGAAGGAACAAAAAGTCGATTTCAATACCCTTACCGTCGTGAACCGGCACAACTCGCAGTTTCCGAGGGAGGTATACAGGTTTCTGAAGGAGATTGGCAGCGGATTCATGCAGTTCATCCCGGTGGTGGAGCGGCGGGCCACAGAGCCTGCGTCTGATGGTCTCGTCCTGATTCAGGCGACTTCTGATCGCACTGCGGAGGTGACCGAGTGGTCAGTGGAAGCGTTGGTGTACGGCAAGTTTCTTGCCCGCATCTTTGACGAATGGGTGAAGAAGGACGTCGGCCGCACGTTCGTTCAGCAATTCGATGTGGCTCTTGAGAGCTGGCTGGGGATGGAAGCGAGCTTGTGTGTATTTCGCAAGACCTGCGGCTCGGCGCTGGCGATGGAACATTCCGGGGATATCTACTCGTGCGATCACTTTGTTTATCCGGAACACAGACTTGGGAATGTCGCGGAGCAAGATTTGCAAAGCATGGTTGATTCGGAGCAGCAGAAGCACTTTGGCCTCGCGAAGCGCGACTCACTGCCGCGCATGTGCCGGGAGTGCGATGTTCGATTTGCGTGTAATGGAGAATGCCCCAAGCATCGGTTTCTCAACACGCCGGATGGCGAAGCCGGTTTGAACTACCTATGCGCGGGCTACAAGCACTTCTTTCATCACATTGATCCATACATGCAATTCATGGCCGCAGAGTTGCGAGCAGGTAGACCGCCGGCCAACATCATGCGCTTTGTCGGCTCTTCGACTTAGCAGTGTTGCCCACGACGAAAAAAGAACAAGAATTACCCAAGGCAGAGGCGACCGATCGCCGGACGCAGTGAGCCTGAAGCGGATGGCAAGGTTGAGCTGAAGGAAAACAAGACTGAGATGCCGGCTTGCGCCGGCATACGGTGGCGACAACCACGGCCGGGATTAGCCGGCGATGGCGTTTGCGGTCTGGTCGTTGCTTTCGATCAAGCGGGCGGAAGGCGTTGATGAGGTTTTCGACCTGAGCTTTTTGGAGGCGAAGGAGATCGAACTTCCGGGTGATCTCGTTCAGCTCTGTCATTGCCTGTTCGTATGCGACGCGATAGGGATCCATGTTTATCTTCTCCACTTGGCGAAGTGTAGCATCGGAAAACCGCAGAAAATCAAAGGTACGGCGGAGTTAGCCATCCTAAAGTAATGGGTGGCATTTCGGATCTGGCTACGTGTACAGGGATGCTGGAAGTAGCAGCGATTGCAGGGTATGGATCACGGGCTGGGTGGAATCTTCGCACCACAGCCCGTGACGCTAGCCACCCCCATCTGAGCTTTCCGGGTCGTACCGGCTAGACACCTGAGAATCTTTGCCGCTGTATTCCAATGCGGGTTGATTCATACTACCCGGAGTTCCCGGTGGAAAAACGGAGACTTTGCGCCGCATTCGTGACGGAAGTTTTCGGAGCGACTGGCTGCGGAATGAGGTGTGCGGATGACGATCTCGATTCGAACGGCGCAAATGGAGGACGCTGTTGCGATCGCGCATGTGCACGTGGAGAGCTGGCGGACGACGTATGCGGGGATAGTGCCGGATGCGTATCTTGCGGGGTTGGACGAGATATTGCGGGCAAGGTTGTGGAGCGAGTGGCTGGGGAATCAGGCGCTGGTGCTTGTTGCAGAGTGGAATGGGCGCGTCGTCGGATTCGCGCATGGCGGGGCGACCCGTGAGCCGCTGGAGGCGTGCGATGCGGAGCTCTACGCGATCTATCTACTGAAGGATGCGCAAAAGCGAGGGATCGGCGGGGAGCTTTTGGGGGCGATGGCCAATGCGCTGCTGGAACGGAATTTCAAGAGCATGGCGGTGTGGGTGCTGGAGCAGAATCGCTCGCGCCTTTTCTATGAGAAGACGGGAGCGCGCATGGCGATGTCGAAGGTGATTGAGATTGGAGGCGCAAAACTAATGGAGGTCGCGTATACGTGGGCGGATCTGAAAGTTCTGACGGAGTCGGGATAGATCGCCTTGCTCCCAGGTCTCAAAAGCGGGAGATGGAAATTCGGTTTTGAATGGGTTGGAGGTTAATTGATAATGCACCGAAAAAGCCAAGGGCCGGGATTGCTCCCAGCCCTAGCTTCTGTCTGCTAGATTCTGCCAAAATCCTGTGGCTTACAGAGGCTGAACGTCCGCGGCTTGCCAGCCCTTGGGTCCCTTTACAACATTGAACTGGACGGCTTGGCCTTCCTGCAGGCTCTTGAAACCACTCGAGTTGATTGCAGAATAGTGCACGAAGACATCCTCGCCGTTCTGGCGCGAAATGAAGCCGAAGCCTTTCGCGTCATTGAACCACTTCACAGTACCTTGTTCCATTTTCTTCGTATTTCCTGGATTTGAATTGCGCTGGATGAATCGGAGCGACCACTGGCAGAATCTTGCTTGGTTGGGCGAGCTACTGCACACGCCCGGTTCGACTCTAACGCTGCCCTCAGTGTAACATTCTCCACCAAACTTTCCAGCCGAAATGGGGCGGAATGGATGAATTGGTCAGCAACATGCGAGTTATATGATGTTTAAAATGAGCAACTTACTGGAACAAACCCAGGCTGTGATAGGGTGAAAGGTCGTTATGGCCGATGATCTTATCCCTGAATTGCTGAGGCGCGCCACGGAAGAGTTGGAGCGCGAATTTGGCTCGCTGCCACCGTTTGAACCGGCACGCACGAGCGATGGCGACAGCATGGCTATGGCGGCGGTGCTGGATGAGACAACGCGGCGGCTGGGTGATAACTATCCCTACTTTCATCCCTTCTATGCCGGACAGATGCTGAAGCCGCCGCATCCAGTGGCGCGAGCGGCGTATGCGCTGGCGATGACGATCAATCCGAATAATCATGCGCGCGACGGAGGGCGGGCGAGCTCTGCCATGGAGATTGAAGTGGTGGCGGAGATTGCGGGGATGTTCGGCTGGAGTGAGTACCTGGGGCACCTGACATCAGGCGGTACTATGGCGAACCTGGAGGCGCTGTGGGTGGCGGGACAGGTTGCGCCCAGACGCCGCATTCTGGGGTCGGAGCAGGCGCACTATACGCACAACCGCATTTCGGGCGTGCTGAAGCTGGAATATGGATCGGTTGCAGCAGATGCGCGAGGCAGGATGAAGCTTGATGCGCTGGAAGATGAGCTGCGCAAGGGCGGCGTGGGCACTGTGGTGGTGACGCTGGGAACGACGGCGATAGGCGCGGTGGATCCGCTGCCGGAGATCCTGGAGTTGCGGGAGCGGTATGGGTTCAGAGTGCATGTGGATGCGGCGTATGGCGGGTATTTCAAGCTGATCGACGATGTGCTGGATGAGGCGGCGCGGCGAGCGTTTGCAGGCGATCGGGCAGGCAGATTCGATTGTTATCGATCCGCACAAGCATGGACTGCAGCCGTATGGATGCGGGTGCGTGCTGTTCCGGGAGCCGGGCGTAGGGCGGTTCTACAAGCACGATTCACCCTATACGTATTTCACTTCGAAGGAATTACACCTGGGAGAAATCAGCCTGGAGTGTTCGCGGGCCGGGGCGGCTGCGGTGGCTCTGTGGGCGACGCAGAGGCTGTTGCCATTGAAGCCGGATGGGGAATTTGCACTGGGATTATCGGCCAGTAGAAGAGCGGCGGTGGAGTTGGATCGGCGGTTGCGGAACGATGGACGGTTTGTGGCTCTGAGGGCCGGGGGGCCAGAGCTGGACATAGTGGTTTGGAAGGTGAAGGCAGCGACGGCAGAGCGCGCGTCGGAGTTGGCACAATCGATTTTTTCGGCATCTGCGAAACGCAACCTGCATCTGGCGCTAGTACAATTGCCGCAATTCTGGTTTGGCTCGGCGGACGATTCGAGTGCGATTGAAGGGCATGTAACCTGCCTGCGGTCGGTACTGATGAAGCCGGAACACGAGGTGTGGCTGGAGCGCATCTGGGATGAGCTGAGCGCGGCAGGTGCAGATGTGGAGATGGGGTGAGAATGTCGGAACTTGAGATGAGCGCCGTCCAAACTGAAAACGTTCTCATTCGGGCCGGTAAATGCACGGTGACGGTGCTTCCGCAGTTCGGCGGCAAGATCGCTTCGATTCGGATTGGCAGAACGGGAGCTGCTGCAGTCGCCGCTTGTGCCTATCGCGCACCGCACTCCGACAATGGGATTTGACGAGAGCGATGCAAGCGGGTGGGATGAGTGTTTGCCTTCAGTTAGCGCTTGCGCGGTTATGACGGAAGCGGGAGTCGCTGGAATTCCGGATCATGGGGATTTGTGGCGGGTGGAATGGCATCCGATGATCACAGAAGCCAATTCAATGACGCTTCGAGGAGAGTGTTTTTCATTACCTCTCCGGCTGGAGCGCACGTTGACGCTGACCGAACGAAGTTCGGGTTGGATTTTGAATATTGGTTATTCAGTTACAAATCTTAGTTCGGAGCGCGTGCCCTGGTCGTGGGCGGCGCATGCTTTGTTTGCTGTCGAGGAGGGGGACCGGATCGTGTTGCCGGAGTCGATCACGCATTTGCGGCTGGAGGGTTCGGGCGGGGGACGGCTGGGCAAAGTCGGCGATTCGGTGGCGTGGCCGAAGGCCCGTTTGACGGATGGAAGTACGGTGAACCTGAGTATTACCGATTCACCGGACTCGGGCGTCGGCGACAAGCTTTTTACGGGGCATCTCAGCGCATCGGAAAACTGGTGTGCATTGGAAAGGCTCTCGGCCGGCGTGCGGGTTCGTGTCACGTTTGATGTTGAAGCGACACCTTATCTAGGTTTGTGGATTTGCTATGGCGGATGGCCGGATAGGCTGGGGCCGAAGCAGGTATGTGTCGCGATGGAACCGTCGACGGCGCCGGTTGATTCACTCGCCGTAACGGGGCCATGGTCCCGCGCGCTTGAGCCGGGCGATTGTTTCAGCTGGCCAATGGAAGTTGAGATCGAACGAATCGAGAGATGAACAACAATGTATGACCCTGAAGTTTTGCGTTCTCTGCATGTGAGCCGTACCAAAAGTGAACCGGAGATTTTTGCTGCTCCGGGGCGTGTGAATCTGATTGGCGAGCACACGGATTATGCCGAAGGTTTTGTGATGCCGGCTGCAATTGACTTTGCGACCCTGGCCGCGATCTCGCCGCGGGATGACGGCAAGATTGTTATTTACTCTGAGAACTTCAAAGAAGAACGCGTGTCCGATGCGGCATCACTGCCGAAGAGCGGGCGCAAGGACTGGAGCGATTATCCGCTGGGCGTGATGGTGACTCTAGCTGGCGAGGGACATCGGATTCCGGGATTGAGTTTGAGTCTGTTGGGCGATGTGCCGCTGGGATCGGGGCTGTCGAGTTCGGCGGCGGTGGAAGTTGCCACGGCGCTGGCTGTTACTTCTCTTTTAGGCGTCGACTATCCGCGACCACAATTGGCGAGGTTATGCCAGCGTGCGGAGAACGAATTCGTTGGCGCCAATTGCGGCATCATGGACCAGTTCATTTCAGCGAACGGTGCGGAGGATCACGCGCTGCTGCTGGACTGCCGCGATTTGAGTTTCAAACTTGCGCCGATTCCGGCGAATGTTGCGCTGGTGATTGCAAATACGATGGTGAAGCACTCGGTGGCAGGCGGTGAATATACAACGCGGCGCGCGGAAGTAGAAGAAGCCGCGGCGGTGATTGCGCGGCACCGGCCAGAGGTGCGGTTTCTGCGCGACGCGACGGTGGAGGACCTCCACAAGTGGGGTACGGAGATGAGCGCAAATGCTCTGAAGCGCGCACGCCATGTGATCACTGAGAATGCGCGAACCGTGGCCGCGGCGGAGGCTTTGATCCGTCACGATCTGAAGGAACTGGGAAGACTGATGGCCGAGGCGCACGTGAGCTACAGCCGTGACTTTGAGGCAAGCTGCGTTGAAGCGGACACTATGGTAACGCTGGCGCACAATCAGCCGGGTTTGATTGGCGCGCGGCTGACGGGCGGCGGATTTGGCGGATGCACGATCAACCTTGTGGAGCAAGGGAAGGCCAATGAATTTCGGGATGGACTGGCTGCAAGTTACGCCAGTGAAACGGGAATCGTTCCACAGATACACATTTGTCATGCATCGAGCGGAGCGCACAAGGTGATCGCGAGTCTCTCGCATTGAAAGACATCGGGTTTTTCCCGATTCGGGTGAACTGCATCTCATTACCATGAGGTGGAAACCGGCTCTCTGAAGTTACCCCTATCCCACTTGAACCGCTATAGCCAAACGTTTTTCCTTGTTAGAATCGTTGACAGGTTTTCATTCATTTCATGCACACAAGACCGCATCGGCAATTTGGATCGCCTGCGCGGCATGTTGAGTTTTTCGATTTCAGATTGTTGGCATTTTGCGAGCCCGCAGAGAGATGTAGAGGATGCAACTGAATTCAACTAGACCCTTCTCTTACGAAACAACCCCAACGAGTGGACTGGTCGCGTACTTCTCCATGGAGATTGCGATTGACCGCGCGATGCCCACGTACTCTGGCGGCCTGGGAATGCTGGCCGGAGACACACTGCGTTCGGCCGCGGATCTTGGCGTTCCGCTGGTGGCATTTTCGCTGGCGCACCGCAAGGGATATTTTCAGCAGCATCTGAGCCCATCGGGCGACCAGACGGAAGAAGTGCAGCCGTGGAATCCAGCGGACTTCTGCACGGAAGAGACAGCGCGCATCCGGGTGTCAGTCGAAGGCCGCGATGTGATGGTGCGTGCATGGCGCTACGACCTGCGGGGCCGTTACGGGCACGTGGTTCCGATTTATCTTCTCGACACGGATCTAGATGGCAATTCGGGATGGGATCGCGGTTTGACGGATCACTTGTACGGCGGCGACACGAACTACCGTTTGCAGCAGGAGATTGTGCTGGGCCTCGGCGGCGTGCGGATGGCCAATGCACTCGGTCTGAAGGTGAATGTCTATCACATGAATGAAGGCCATGCGGCGTTGTTGACGCTGGCGCTGCTGGAGAGCGAGATGGGCGGGGGGCCATTGAACTCACCGACCGAGGCCGACATTCTGCAGGTGCGCAACAAGTGCGTTTTCACGACGCATACGCCTGTGCCGGCGGGCCACGATCGCTTCTCGACGGAACAGGCGATCAGGATTTTGGGTGGCGATCGGACTGCGCGGCTGGAGAAACTGGGCGTATTCGAAGGCGGGCTGCTGAACATGACGATGCTGGCGCTGCGTTTTTCGCGCTATGCGAACGGCGTAGCGCTGCAGCACGGCAAGGTGTCGCGAGCGATGTTTCCGCAGTACCGGATCGATTCGATTACGAATGGCGTGCATGCCCCAACGTGGATTTCAGAGCCGGTGCAGCAGATGCTGGATGTGCAGATTCCGTCGTGGCGGCGGGATAATCTGACGCTGCGGAATGCGATCGATCTTCCAGAGCAGGAACTACAGGATGCACATCACCGCGCCAAGGAAGCCTTGCTGACGGAAGTGGCGACGCGCACGGGTCTCGTGCTGAATCCGCATGTGCTGACATTGGGATTTGCGCGACGTGCCGCAACGTACAAGCGCGCGAATTTGTTGTTTGCAGATCCGGAGCGCTTGTTGAAGATTGCAACGCAGGCGGGCGGGCTGCAGATACTGTATGCGGGGAAGGCGCATCCGGCGGACGATCCAGGGAAGGCACTGATTCACAACGTAATTGAAACGGCTAGCAGGTTGTCGAACGAAATGCTGCGCGTTGTATATCTGGAAAACTATGCCTGGGACCTGGGGGCGCTCCTGACGGCGGGCGTGGACGTGTGGGTGAATACACCGCGGCGGCCGTATGAGGCCTCTGGCACGAGCGGCATGAAGGCTGCCCTGAACGGCGTGCCGAGCCTGTCGATTCTGGATGGCTGGTGGATCGAAGGTTGCATCGAAGGCGTGACTGGGTGGGCCATTGAAGACGGCGCCAATGATGCGGAGGAAGCGGAGAATCTTTACAGGAAGCTCGAGAACGCGGTGGTGCCCTTGTATTGCGGCGAGCCGGAGCTCTGGGCGCGCTTGATGCGGACGACGCTGGCGTTCAACGGTTCGTACTTCAACACCAATCGCATGGTGAAGCAGTACACGCGAAATGCGTATTACCCGGTGAAGCTCATTGAGACCGTGACCAACGCAGAAGAAACGGCTCCTTCGTACGCGATGAAGTAGCCGCAAGGAATCCGGGTTTTCCTGTTTCGAAAAAACGGAAATCAAAAGCCCCATGCCTGGCATGGGGCTTTTCGATGCTGGCGGCAGGAACGGTTAGGCGACGGCGAGGCCAAGAGCGCGATTGATGCGGTTCTGGATCGGATCCATCGGCTCGGACGCAGGTGCGAACGCTGCGGGTGCGACCGGTTCGGGAGCGGGCGTAGCGCGGAAGGACGGTTGAATGATCTCGGGCACCGGCGCCACACGAGCGGGTTCGAGGTGAATCTGCTCGGGCTGTCGGGCTTCATAATGGACGGGGTTCGGCTGAGGGGATTCGTAACTTGCCGGGGGAGCAGAACGGAGGAAGGGCTCGAGGGCTCCCACCGCGTGCTCGATCTGCTCTTTACGAAGCTGAATGCTTTCAAACTCCCGGAGGATGTTGTCGAGTTCGGAGTGCGCGACTTCGAGAGCAGCCAAGTAATGTTCGCGGTAGACCTGTGAGCTCATGGAATTCTCCTTCAGCAAGTTTCGAGGAACCGACCGCACGGCAGGGGCCATGAAGGTCAACTGGGGACGGTCTTGGGAATGCGGTAAAGAAGCAATCTCGAAAAATGCTATGGACGGAAGTCTAGACCGAGGTCAACCACCGGATACATTACCCGAATTGTGTAGGTGTGGATACTTTGGTGATAAGCGGGCCTCTGTAAGTCTCTGAAATTAATTGATCTCGTATACGAGCGCGGTAACCATCCCGTGGGATAGGGCTCGCGACGCGGCCAATTATTGCTGCAAAGCACTCATATTGTGGGTGATATCAGGAGAGAGGGCGAATATCGCTGGAGGTGCCTCCGGCTGCAGGCACGTAGCATTTCTGGGTGTAGTCCATCACCATGCGGTCTGCGTTAAATCGCCAGCCCAGGGTACGAATGGTACGCTTCATGCGCTTGATCCAGCCCCTGGGGAGGCCGTCGGGGTCGCGATCGTAGAAGAGCGGGATGAGTTCGCCGGAGAGGACGCGGTAGAGATCTTCACCATCGCGGGTATCGTGAACATCCATGTTGGAGTGGGTTCGGCCTTTGCCGATGGCGAAACCATTGAGGCCGTCGTAGGCCTCGGCCCACCATCCATCGAGCACCGAGAGATTGAGGCCGCCGTTCAGGACGACTTTCTGACCGCTGGTGCCGGAGGCTTCGAGGGGCCGCCTCGGGTTGTTGAGCCAGACGTCGACGCCTTGGACGAGATGGCGGCCGACATTGATGTCGTAGTCCTCGATGAAGAGAAACTTCTCAGCAAATTGGGGGTCGCGCATCATTTCGGCAATTTGCTGGAGGACGCGCTTGCCAGGTTCGTCGTGGGGATGAGCTTTGCCGGAGAAGAGGAACTGCACGGGGCGTTTGGGATCGTTGACCATGGAGGCAAGGCGCTCGATGTCTTTGAGGAGAAGGTTGGCACGCTTGTAGGTAGCGAAGCGACGGGCGAAGCCTATGGTGAGGGCGTCCGGCGAAAGGGTCTTGCGCAATCGTCGAGTGGATTCTGCGGACTCGTCGCGGCGTTCGGCCTGCTCGACGGCGCGGTTGCGCGCGAAGTCGAGGAGGCGCGCTTTGAGGGCGAGATGCGTCTCCCAGAGTTCGCCGTCGTCAACATTCTCGATGGCTTCCCAGGTGCTCTTGGAGCCGCTGCGCTTTTGCCAGTCCACGCCGAGGTGGCGATCGTAGAGCCGGAACATCTGCGGAGCCAGCCATGACGGCACATGGACACCATTGGTGATGTGGCCAATCGGGACCGCGTCTTCAGAACGACCGGGATAGAGGCCCTTCCACATAGCGCGGGAGACTTCGCCGTGGAGCGAGGAAACGGCGTTGACGCGACGGGCAAGTTTGAGACCGAGGACAGTCATGCAGAAGGTCTCGCCGTGGTCGGTGGGATGCTCGCGACCGAAGCCCATGAGATTTTCCTGGGAGATGCCGAGTTGATCGCGCAGCGGTCCGAGGTGTTCTTCGATGAGTTCGGGGCTGAAGCGGTCGTGGCCGGCAGGGACGGGAGTGTGGGTGGTGAAGACGACCTCGCGCGGAATGTGGCTGGCGGCGGCATAGAAGTCGAGCCCTTCGTCTTCCATGCGGGTGCGGATGGCTTCAAAGACGGCGAAACCGCTGTGACCTTCATTGAGGTGAAGGACGCCGGGAGAGATGCCCATCGCCCTAAGAGCGCGAAATCCGCCGACGCCAAGGAGAAGTTCCTGACGGATGCGGGTGCGGGAGTCTCCGCCGTAAAGGCGCGAAGTGGTTTCGAGATCTTCCGGAGCGTTGCCCGGAACGTTGGAGTCGAGGAGGAAGAGATCGCAACGGCCGACTTTGACCTGCCAGACTTTGGCGCGAATGGCGGCGCCGCGGGTGGCGATCTCAACGACGACGGGTTGACCGTCGAGTCCGATGGCGGGCTGCATGGGGAGCTGGTTGATGTTGGTTTCGAGATACTCTTCGCGCTGCCAGCCTTTTTCGTCGAGGCGCTGAAGGAAGTAGCCCTGGCCATAGAAGAGGCCGACGCCGACGAGGGGGATGTCGAGATCGGAAGCGCTCTTGATGTGATCGCCGGAGAGTACGCCGAGGCCGCCGGAATAGATGGGGAACGATTCGTGGAGGCCGAACTCCGCGGAGAAATAGGCGACGGGGCGCGGACGTAGAATGCCGGCATTGGCTGCGCCCCAGGTGCGGTCTCCCTGCAGATACTCCTGGCGTCGGCGGTAAACGTAGTTGATACGGCTGTGAAGGACGAGTTCGGTGGCTCGGCGCTCGATTTCGCTGAGCGGCATTTCGTTGAGGAGTGCGATGGGATTCTGATTGAGTTCGCGCCAGCGGACTGGGTTCAAGTCGCGGAAGATATTGATGCAGTCATGATCCCAGCACCACCAGACGTTGCGGGCGAGCGCCCAAAGGCGTTCCTGTGCCGGAGCAACGAAGCGGTCGAGGGTGCGGGCTTCGCTGACGATGGGAGCAACCTGGTCTGCGGCTTCAGCGAGCATGCGGATTTCTCTGTCGCGGAAGATGCGGGGTTCCTTGGTCTGAACGACCAGAACACCTTGGAGAATGCCGCGATCGATGAGGGGGACACCGAGGAAGGAATGGTACTCCTCTTCACCTGATTCCTTGAAGTATTTGTAGCGAGGGTGGCGGCTGGCGTCGTCGACGGCAACCGGGCGGCATTGCTCGGCAACGAGGCCGGCGAGCCCTTCATGGAGCGGCATGCGGAGAGCGCCGATGCAGCGGGCATGGAGGCCGAGCGAGGCGGCGAGGACGAGATTGGAGCGGTCGGGCTCGAGCAGGTAGGCGGAGCAGACGTCAGTGCGGAAGCGGGAGGCGATGAGGGCGACGACGTTCATCAGCGTGTCGGAGGGCTTGCCGCCATCCTGCGTGAGACTGGTGATTTCTTCAAGGGTCAAGACCAGGTTTTCGTCCATCGCTTCAGGAGAAATGCTCATCGAGATACCTCCGCGTCATATTGAATTGCCGATGGGCTGTGGGTGAAAGCGGTGTCAGCACGACAGGCCGGAGGGCGAAATGTGATTCAGAGAAAATGCAAGAGCCTGAGGAAAAATGGCTAAAGAAAACGTCGCGCGTGAATCTGAATTGCTTTGACGATACCACTTGTCCGGGCGTATTCGCCAATGGCGATGGGACCTAGGTGGCTCGAGGCGTGTTCTGCACAGGAGGTGCATGGACACGCCCCGAGCGCAGTGCCGCGGAGGAGGCGAGGCCGCGCGGTCAACGCATGGGCTGACGCAGGATGGTTCTGAGTTTGGCGGCCATGGTTCGACGCGGATCACTCAGGTAGATCTCGTGATGCTTGCCGTAAAGCTGTTTGCCGGCAGCGTGAATAGCATCATGCATACGCTGAATGACGGGGCCTTCTTCAGAGAACGGACCGAGGTAGAGGGTCTGTACCGATTCACCCTCTTCGAGGGTTTCGAAGTGGACAAGATCGAGTGCTACGGGATGTTTCTTTCTGCGGACTTCATCGAAGGCGGCGTCGATGTTCGCTCGGGAGATGAACTCGGGCTGAAGGATCATTGCCGTCCACTTCCACGCAGATTTATCAGCGTCCATGAAGACGCGGGGATCGTCGGCCCACCAGAGGCCTTCAAGAGGCATAACGCCGTAGTCGATAGCGCGGGGGCTCTTCTTGAGCGAGAACTTGAGGGTGTAGGAGAGCGAGTAGAGAGCTTCGACAGCCTGCTCGAAGGACCTGGAACTATTGGGATCGCCCTGGCCGTCAACCATGAGGTAGGTGAGCGGGGGGACGATGACAGTGGAGATTTCGCCAATGGGTGGCTGGTAGAGATGCTTCCATTGCTTTTTGAGGTCAAGTTTTTCAGTGGTGAGCATGGTTCACCTCCGGCATTGGATTGCCGGAGGGAGTATAGCGCTCGAGCGGGGGAGGCGCTGTGACAAGATATTTCAAGGTCCGGCCTTCGGCGCGCGTCAGATTACATTGGCCTTCCCCTATTTGCTTGACTTCTTTCACAGCGGATACTACTGTCTGTAAAATTGCGCTGCCCCCGAGAGGTCGAGGAGCGGCGGCACTTCAGCCCAATCGGATATTCAGGCTCGTCACCCTTGTTGATCGAAGAAATCTAAGCCAGTGAGGTAGTGCAAAATGAGCAGACGCATACGTGTCCCCCAAGCCGGTCTGTGTTTTTTGGGATTATTTGTGGCCAGTGGTTTGTCCGTCGTCCAGGCGCAAGGGCAGGGCCAGTCGGCGGCGCATAACGAAGGTGCGGCTGGAGGCCTGCGGTATATCGAGCAAGGCATGCCCCCGGTCGTCATCCATCCAACCGTAGAAGCGGCGCGGCAAGCCCGCGAAGCGGCTCGTCCCACGCAGCAAGCCGGCACCTCGAATGATCTTTCTTACCATGGTGGGGTCGGCGGCATCGGTGTGGAGACAACGGCCAGAGTCTACCTGGTGCTCTGGGGTTCGCAGTGGAACAACAATGACCCGAGCGGCGAATCGGCGATTCTCCAAGGCTTCTACAATGGCGTCGGTGGCAGCTCCTGGTTGAACTCCGTCACTCAATACTGCCAGGGAGTGGCGTCGGGCACTATTTTCTGCAATGGCGCAGGCACGGCTGCCGGCAACCCACCCAGCATCTTCGCCGGCTTTTGGGTTGACAATGCAGGTACCGCTCCGTCGAAACCGCGTCAGTCACAGCTCGCGGCTGAAGCTGTAAAAGCTGCCCAGCACTTTGGCAACACGAGTGCGTCAAGAAACGCCAGTGTGCAGTACGTGATCGCGACATCAACTGGGCACAGTTCGAGCGGTTTCGGCACGCAATACTGTGCGTACCACAGCTCCACCAGTTCGACGGTGGGCAATGTCGCTTACACCAACCTGCCCTACATCACCGACGCGGGCGCAAGCTGCGGCGCGAATTTCAACGGCCTCGGCCCCAAAGCCGGTATCACCATCGTAGGCGGACATGAGATGGGCGAGACCATTACCGACCAGTTCCCGAATGGCGGATGGCTGGATTCAGGCGGTGCGGAGAACGGCGACAAATGCGCGTGGATCTCCTCTGGTCAGGGCGCATCGGCAAGTATCTCGCTGTCCACTGGCAACTTCCCGGTGCAGTCCCTGTGGAGCAATGCCTTCAACAGCGGCGCGGGCGGGTGTGTGCTGTCTTATCCATAGACTTGATTGGACTGAAGGAACAACAAGAGTGGCCTTACGGCCGCTCTTGTTGTTTGTATCTTCGAGATCATAGAGGCGAGTCTCGGGCACCTAACTTGCTTTGAGAGAAGACCGCTCAGTCCCCGGGGGCTTCTTCGAGTTCGGAACCGATGCGGTGGAGTTTCATGACGCGCCACTGGAGTTTGTCGAAGAAGAGGTAGACGACTGGCGTGGTGAAGAGAGTGAGCGCCTGAGAGACGAGGAGGCCGCCGACGATGGTGATGCCGAGGGGCTGCCGCAGCTCAGAGCCGACGCCCATGCCGATGGCGAGCGGGAGTCCGCCGAACATGGCGGCGAGGGTAGTCATCATGATGGGGCGGAAGCGCATGAGGCATGCCTGGTATATGGCCTCGACAGGAGGAAGGCCCTGTTCGCGTTCTGCTTGGAGGGCAAAGTCGATCATCATGATGGCGTTCTTTTTCACAATGCCGATGAGCAGGAGGATGCCGATGAGCGCCATGATGCTGAGGTCGGTGCCGGTGATGAGAAGAGCAAGAATGGCGCCGACCCCGGCGGGGGGCAGGGTGGAGAGAATGGTAAGCGGGTGGATCAGGCTCTCGTAGAGGATGCCGAGGACGATGTAGACGGCGACGAGCGCGGCGAGGATGAGGTAGGGCTCGTTCTTGAGCGACTCCTGAAAGACCTGTGCGGTGCCCTGGAAGGTGGCGTGAATGGAGGCAGGCATGCCCATATCGCTCTCGACCTTTTCGAGCGCCGTGACGGCATCGCCGAGCGCGATGTTGGGGGCGAGATTGAAGGTGAGCGTCACCGCGGGATATTGGCCCTGGTGATTGACGGTGAGGGAGGTACGTTTTTCTTCCCAGTGAGCGATGGTGGAGAGCGGCACCATGGCGCCGGTGGTTGTGGGCGCGGCAGTGGTGCCGGCGGCAGGGGCGACAGCAGCAGCGCTGGAAGCGGTGGTGGATGCTGAGGAGGAGGCGCTCGTGCCGGAGAGAGTGCCTGATTGAATCGCCGCCGCATTGGTCGATTCACCGTTGGATGCGGCAATGGCAGCGATATTGGATGCGACGGAGCTTGTGTTGGGCGACGCAGAGGTGGTACTCGTGCTGGAAGCTGTAGTGGTGGAAATGAGTGCTCCGCTGGCGGTTACGAAGGATGCCGGCGCTGCGGAGGCAGTTCTCGCAGCGGCCGCCGGCGGCGCGGCGGCAGAAGTGGTTGCGGCCGGTGCGGATGCGGCGGTGGAGCCGAGATTGGGCACGGACGCGGGTGCTCCGGTTGAACCTGTCTTGATGTAGATATTTTTGAGCGAGTCGGGACTCAGCTGATATTTCGGATCGACCTCCATGACCACGAAGTACTGGTTGAGGCCGGTGTACATGGTGGAGACCTGGCGCTGGCCGAACGCATCGTAGAGGACCTGGTCGATGGCGGACATGGTGATGCCCAGACGCGAAGCGGTGTCGCGATTGATGACCAGGGTTTCAGACAATCCCTGATCCTGTTGATCGGTGGAGACGTCGCGGAGTTCCGGCATGGCGCGCGCACGGGCCTCGAGGCGAGGCGCCCAGGTGTTCAGTTCGTCGACATCGGGATCAGAGAGCGTGTACTGATATTGAGCGGCGCTGCCGCGACCGCCGACCTGGATGTCCTGCTGGGCCTGAAGAAAGAGGCGGGCGCCGGGAACGCTGGAGAGCTTGCCACGGAGGCGGTTCACGACCTGATCAGCGGTTACGTGACCAGGGCGCTTGTCGGGGTCCTTGAGGGCAACAAACATGAAGCCAGAGTTGCCGCCGCCGCGGCCGCCCCCGGCAAAAGCGGTGACGGTCGCGACGGCAGGATCATCCAGCACCATCTGTGCAAGCTGGTGCTGCTTCTCCTTCAAAGCTGGAAAGCTGATGTCCTGGGAGGCGATGGTCTGCCCGCCCATCCTGCCTGTGTCCTGCTGCGGGAAGAAGCCCTTGGGAACAATTTTGAAGAGATAGACATTGAGGAAGGCGCAGCCGACTGCGACGCCGAGAGTGATCCACTGGTGGCGCAGAACCCAGCGTAAGGCGGAGTTGTACTCGTAGTGAACCCAGTCGAAGGCGTTCTCAAAGATGCGGTAGAGACGGCCATGCCTGCTCTCGTCGCGCGCCTTGAGGAACCTGGCGCAGAGCATAGGTGTAGTGGTGAGCGAAACGAGCAGAGAGACGGCGATGGCAACGCTGAGGGTGACGGCAAATTCGCGGAAGAGCTTGCCGATGATGCCGCCCATGAGGAGGATGGGAAGGAAGACCGCAATTAGCGATGTGCTCATGGAGAGGACGGTGAAGCCGATCTCTTTCGAACCTTTCATCGCAGCTTCGTAGGGCTTCATGCCCTCTTCGAGATAACGCGTGATGTTTTCGATGACCACGATGGCGTCGTCGACGACGAAGCCGGTGGAGATGGTGAGCGCCATCAGCGAGAGATTGTCGATGGTGTAGCCGAGCAGATACATCACGCCGAAGGTGCCGACGAGCGAGAGCGGAACCGCGATGGACGGGATGATGGTGGCCCAGATTTCGCGCAGGAAAAGGAAGACGACCAGGACAACGAGAAGGACGCTGATCATGAGCGAGATTTCGACGTCGTGCACGCTGGAGCGGATGGTCGTGGTTCGATCGCTTGCCACGTTGATTCTGATCGTGGGCGGAATCTCCGTCTGCAGGCGGGGTATCTCCCTGAGAACCGCGTCGACAGTGTCCATGACATTGGCGCCAGGAATCTTGAAGATTGCGAGGAGAATCGCATCTTTCAGTACGCCGCTATGGCCGGAGTTGTTATTGCCCGCAAAGCCTGCATTATGGATGTCTGAAACGGAATCGAGTCACCGTGCCCAGATCGCCGAGGCGCACGGTCGCGCCCGTCTGCCGGTTGTAGCCGACGACAATCGGTGCATATTCCGAGGCCTTGAAGATTTGATCGTTGTCGTCGATCTGCCAGCGGTGCTGGCCGTCGCTGAAGCTGCCCTTGGGGCGATTCGCGTTTGCATTTGAAAGTGCGGTTCGCACTGCCTCCAGCCCGATGCCGTTATTCGCCAGCTGCATCGGATTCAGCTCGACGCGAACCGCGGGCTGTGCGCTGCCCCAGACGAATACCTGGCCTACGCCCTGGATCTGCGCGATCTTCTGGGCGAGGATGGAGTCGGCCATGTCGTAGATCTGGGGCTTGGGAATGACGTCGGAAGTAAGGGTGAGAATGAGGATGGGCGCGTCGGCCGGATTGGCTTTGCGATAGCTCGGGTTCTGCGGGAGGTACGAGGGCAGCTGGCTTCGCGCGGCGTTGATGGCGGCCTGGACATCGCGGGATGCGGCGTCGATATTGCGGTTGAGATCGAACTGGAGCGTCACGGAGGCCGAACCAAGCGAACTGGTCGAGGTCATCTGGTTGACCCCGGCGATGCGGCCGAACTGGCGTTCCAGCGGAGTGGCGACGGCCGAGGCCATGGTTTCGGGGCTGGCGCCGGGAAGTCCTGCACCAACGCCGATTACGGGGAAGTCAACATCCGGGAGCGAGGCGACGGGCAGGACCGAATAGGCCACGGAACCGGCGAGCAGGAGGGCAACGCTCAGGAGCGAGGTGGCAACGGGCCGCTTGATGAAAGGTGCGGATATATGCATTGTCGCCTGCCTCAGTCCGCCGAAGCCATGTGATGTTCAGAGTTTATCTGAAGGTCGCGCGGTTTCAAGTCGCTGCGCCAGCCGGTCGAAGTAGAGATACACCACAGGAGTTGTAAAGAGCGTGAGCACCTGGGAGAAGATGAGTCCACCGACGATGCTGACGCCGAGAGGCATGCGCAGTTCAGCGCCGACGCCGCCGCCGAGGGCGAGTGGAAGTCCGCCGAGAAGCGCGGCCAGGGTAGTCATCAAAATTGGCCTGAAGCGCAGAAGGCAGGCCTGGAAGATGGCTTCTTCTGCCGATTTCCCTTCTTCGCGCTCGGCCTGGAGCGCGAAGTCAATCATCATGATGGCGTTTTTCTGCACAATACCGATGAGCAGGATGATGCCGATCAGCGCAATAACACTGAATTCCATCTGCGTGATCATGAGCGCGAGCAGAGCGCCGACGCCGGCTGACGGCAAGGTGGAGATGATGGTGATGGGATGGATATAGCTTTCGTAGAGCACGCCAAGCACGATGTAGACAGTGACCAGCGCCGCGAGGATGAGCAGCGGCTCGTTGGCCAGCGAAGTCTGGAAGGCCGCGGCTGTGCCCTGGAAGCTGGCATTGATGCTGTCGGGCATGCCGATGCGCTGCTCCACAGCATTGACCGCCTTAACGGCATCGCCCAGAGCTTTGCCGGGCGCGAGGTTGAAGCTGATGATGGTGGATGGAAACTGGCCTTCGTGTCCGATGGCGAGTTGTGCTTTTGTCTGCTCCCAGTGAGCGAGCGTGCTGAGCGGCACCTGCATGCCGTTGCTTGACTTTACATAGAGAGTTGTTCAGCGCGGAGGGATTGGTCTGAAACTGCTGACCGACTTCCATGACCACGTGGTACTGGTTGAGCTGGGTAAAGATGGTGGAGATCTGGCGCTGGCCGAAGGCATCGTAAAGCGTGTTATCGACGTCGGCCATGGAGATGCCGAGACGAGCGGCTGTATCACGATCGATGACAAGCATTGCGCCGAGGCCCTGGTCCTGCAGATCGCTGGCGACGTCGGTGACGGCTGGCTCCTTGCTTAACTCCTGCACCATTTTGCGAGTGTATGTGGCAAGCTCGGCAGAGTTCGGATCTTCGAGGGAGTACTGGAACTGCGTTCGGCTGACGCGATCTTCCACGCTCAGGTCCTGCAGCGGCTGGAGGAAGAGTTGGATGCCATCGACGTCGGCGACCTTGGGCTGAAGGCGGCGAATAACTTCCGTGGCAGAAATTTTGCGCTGATCGAGCGGCTTGAGGGTGATCTGGATGCGGCCGGAGTTGAGCGTGGTATTGGTGCCGTCGACTCCGATGAAAGAGGAGACGTTGTCGACCGCGGGGTCCTTGAGAACGATGTCGACGAGTTTTTGCTGGCGGAGAGCCATGTTGGCAAAGCTGACGGTTTCAGGTGCTTCGCTGATGCCCAGGATCACGCCGGTATCCTGCACGGGGAAGAAGCCCTTGGGGATCACGATGAAGAGCAGGACGGTGGCGACGAACGTTGAAATGGTGACCAGCAGGGTGATGAAGCGGTGCTCAAGGACCTTTTTCAATCCGCGGCCGTAGGAGGCAATGATGGAGTTGAAGACTTTCTCAGACCAGTAATAGAAGCGGGTCTCTTTGGCATGGGCCTTGTCGTGAAGAATGCGCGAACACATCATGGGCGTTAGCGTCAGGGAGACGACCGCGGAGACGAGGATGGTGACGGCGAGGGTAATGGCAAATTCGCGGAAGAGGCGGCCGACCACGTCGCTCATGAACAGCAAGGGGATGAGCACGGCGATGAGTGAGACAGTGAGCGACATGATGGTGAAGCCGATTTGCTCGCTGCCTTTGAGGGCGGCGCGCATCGGAGAATCGCCTTCTTCAATGAACCGCGAGATGTTCTCGATCATCACGATGGCGTCGTCGACGACGAAGCCGGTGGAGATGGTGAGCGCCATCAGGGTCAGGTTGTTGAGGCTGTAACCGAGCAGGTACATCACGCCGAATGTGCCGACGATCGAGAGAGGCACCGCGACCGATGGAATGATGGTGGCGGCAAAGTTGCGCAGGAAGAGAAAGATGACCATGACCACCAGGGCCACGGTGAGCATCAACTCAAATTCGACATCTTTCACGGAGGCGCGAATGGTGGTGGTGCGGTCGGTGAGGACGTGGACCTGGACGCTTGCCGGGAGGCTGGTCTGGAGTTGGGGGAGCAGCTTGTTGATGCGGTCAACGACGGCGATGATGTTGGCGCCGGGCTGGCGCTGCACGTTGACGATCACGGCAGGCTGGCGGTTCATCCATGCGGCCTGCTGCGAGTTTTCGGGGGCGTCAACGACGCTCGCGACGTCGGAAGTGCGAACGGGAGCACCATTTCTGTAAGCGACGATAACGGGGAGATAGTCGGCGCTGGAGACGAGCTGGTCGTTGTCGTTGATGGTGTAGGAGAGCCGCGATCCATTCAGCGTGCCTTTGGCCTGGTCGACATTGGCGGCAGCGAGCGCGGTGCGGAGATCTTCAAGGCTGAGATTGTAGGCGGCGAGCTGTGCCGGGTTGGCGCGTACGCGCACGGAGGGTTTCTGTCCGCCGGCGATGGAGACCATGCCGACGCCGGTAACCTGGGAGATCTTCTGGGCGAGGTTGGTGTCGGCGGAGTCTTCGACCTTGTCGAGAGGAAGCGAATCGGAGGTGAGCGCCAGTGTCATGATGGGCGCGTCTGCGGGGTTGACTTTGCTGTAGACGGGCGGATTGGGCAGGTCGGGAGGCAGGAAGCTGTTGCCGGCGTTGATGGCGGCCTGGACTTCCTGTTCGGCTACATCAATGTCTTCGTCGAGGTTGAATTCCAGGGTGATGACGGAGCCGCCGCCGGAGCTGACGGAGGTCATCTGCTTGAGGCCGGGCATCTGGCCGAACTGGCGCTCGAGCGGAGCGGTGACGGACGAGGACATGACGTCTGGTCCGGCGCCGGGATAAAACGTGAGGACCTGGATGATGGGGTAGTCCACCTCGGGAAGGGCGGATACGGGCAGCTGGAGGTACGCAATGCCGCCCGCAATCATAATGGCCGCCATCAGCAGCGACGTGGCGATGGGGCGCAGAATGAACGGCCGGGATGGACTGAGACTCACTGGTGCTGCCTTTTATTCGAGCTGGGGTTATGCGGGGTCTGACCGGTATTAGCGCTGCCCGGACGGGGTGTACCGGATCCTACGGGTTGAGCGGTCGGCGGAGCAGAAGGGGCCTGGTGTTGACGACCGGCGGCAACGCTCACCGGCTGACCGGGGCGCAGGCGGTCAGCACCGTCGATGACGACCTTGGCGCCGGGCTGAGGGCCGCTGTCGAGGATTGTGTTCTGACCTTCGGCGAGCGCAACTTTGACGGGCTGCATCTGCGCGACCTGACCACCTTTGCCGTCGTCGTTGATGACCCAGACGAAGAGCGAACCATTGAGGCCTGTCTGGATGGCGGCCGAGGGGACGACGAGGGCGTTGGGCCGGTTTTCCAGGATCAGGTGGATGTTTACGAACTGGTTGGGAAAGAGGACGGAGTCCTTGTTGTCGAAGACGGCTTTGAGTTTGCCGGTTCCGGTGGTGGTGTCGATCTGGTTGTCGGCGGTGAGCAGGCTGCCGCTGGAGATTAGCTGCGTGTCGCTACGATCGTAGGCGTCGACGGGAATGCGCTTGTCGGTTGAGAGGCGTTTTAGCACCTGGGGCAGCTGATTCTCAGGCAAAGTGAAGTAGACGGCGATGGGCCTGAGCTGGTTGATCACGACGAGATTGGTGGAATTAGCGGAGATGATGTTGCCGGGATCGACGAGGCGGAGGCCAATTTTGCCATCGATGGGCGACTGGATATAGCACCAGTTCAACTGCAACTGGGCGTTTTCGATGGCGGCGTTGTCGGACTGGATGGCGCCCTCGTACTGGCCCTGCTGCGCTTCATTGGCGTCGAGCGACTCTTTGGAGACGACGCCTGCGGCGAAAAGAGCCTTATAGCGATTGAATTCGGCCTGGGCATTCTTGAGAAGTGCCTGATCGTGGGCCAGCGTGCCTTTGGCCTGGTCGAGCGCTGCCTGATAGGGCCTGGGGTCGATCACCATGATGGTCTCGCCCTTTTTGACTTCCTGACCCTCAGTGAACTTGACGGGGAGCAACTCGCCGCTTACGCGGGCCTTGACGGTGACGGTGTTATAGGGGGTGACAGTGCCGAGGCCGGTGAGATAGATGGGCATCGGCTTTTGTTCGGCGGGAACGACCTGCACTGGCACGGGACGCCCCTGCAGAGCGGCAGCCTGGTTGGCGGTATTCGCCTGCGGTCTTTTGCTTGTTCTGATAGACGCGCCAAACAATGAGTCCCACAGCAACGGCGAGGACGAGGTAGACAACGACCCTGACCCAGACGTTCTTGTGGCCGGGCGGTTGGGATTCGCCGGTTTTAGGCAAGGAGGGCTCCGTGGCGTTTTGAATCGGCATGTTCAGGCTTCCCGTCAATCACATGTAGTTCGAGATAAAGTCCCGGCGGCTTCTGCTCCTCGAAGAGGCGTGGTCGTGCAGTGCTATTGCCGCGGCAACACTCCTTTTAGGGACGAACCTGGAATCTGAAAGGTTTCCAGCAGTCCAGTGTTTCCGAGTGCAAATGAGCCATTTGCAGACGGCAAGCCGAGCAAGCAGTTATTGTAGCGAACGGAAGGCAGGATTCGAGGGGCGGAGCAGACGCAAGATGCAGCCTGGAGGCTTGAGACGAGGGACATTAGAGCAACTCGAAAGAAATCGCATATTGAGATACGGGCGCCCGATCAATGAGGCCCTGTCGGGCAAGGGCACGTCCTAATAGACGAGCGAAAATGTGCTTTGGGCAAGGCATGCGGTACCGGACCGCGTGTCATCGTCTAACATTGAATTTCTGATTCATACAGGGGAGGGGCGGCTTTATTCCGCTCAGACCCGGATTCCATTGAGCCGCTGTTTGCCTTGACCGGACCGCCTGCAATGCTGCCGGCGACCTTTCTCTCAGACGTCACGCTGTTGACGGGCAAATCGCCTCAGGAGCGAGTACCAGCCCTATGATGTGGATTGTTCGGCTTGCACTTCGGCGGCCGTACACGTTTGCCGTCTTTGCGCTCTTGATTTTGATTCTCGGCGCATACAGCATTGTGTCGATGCCCACGGATATTTTTCCGAACATCGACATTCCTGTGGTCACAGTGGTCTGGCATTACTCCGGTCTTTCGGCGGAGGAGATGTCAACGCGCATCGTCTTCAACAGTGAGCGCGGCATGACGACAACGGTGAGCGACATTGAGCACATCGAGTCGCAATCGCTGAATGGAATCGGCATCATCAAGATTTTCTTTCAGCCGCATGTAGATGTGGGCAATGCCGTGGCGCAGGTGACGGCGATCTGCCAGGTGCAATTGCGGCAGCTTCCACCGGGGGCCACGCCGCCGTTCATCATTCAGTACAACGCATCGAGCGTGCCTGTTCTGATGCTGGGACTGTCGGGAGAGGGACTGAGCGAGCAGCAGCTGAACGATCTCGCAACCCAGAATATCCGCACGCAGCTGGCCACCATCGAAGGAGCGCAGACGCCCTACCCCTACGGCGGCAAGCAGCGCGACATCATGGTGGACATCGATCCCAAGGCTCTGCAGGCAAATGGGCTGTCCCCGGCCGACGTGGTGAACGCGGTCTCGGCGCAGAATCTGATTGTTCCATCGGGCACCATGAAGATGGACCGGTTCGAGTACGCGATCGAGACGAACTCCGCACCCACGATGGTGGAGCAGCTTAACAACCTTCCGATCAAGTCTGTAAATGGGGCAGTAATTTACGTGCGCGACGTGGCGCATGTGCGCGACGGCAATCACGCCGCAGACAAATATCGTACGCGTGGATGGGAAGCGCGCCATCATGATGGCGATCATGAAGACTGGTTCGGCGTCGACGCTGCAAATCATCAAGGATGTCCGCGACAGGATCGAATACGTCAAGACCCAATTGCCGCCGCAACTGCAGATCAATGCTCTCTCTGACCAGTCCATTTTTGTTCGCGCGTCGATCAATGGGGTCGTGCGCGAGGCCATTATTGCTGCCTGCCTGACGGCGGTGATGATCCTGGTATTTCTGGGGAGCTGGCGATCGACGCTGATCATCGCGGTATCGATTCCACTTTCGATTCTGTGTTCAATCACGGTGCTGGCCCTGCTGCACGAGACCATCAACATCATGACGCTGGGCGGGTTGGCGCTTGCGGTCGGCATCCTGGTGGACGACGCCACGGTGGAGATCGAAAACATCAATCGCAACCTGGAGCAGGGCAAGGAGATTGAGCAGGCGATTCTGGATGGCGCCGCACAGATTGCCACGCCGGCGCTGGTGTCGACGCTGGCGATCTGCATTGTGTTTGTGCCGATGTTTCTGCTGAGCGGAGTGGCGCGCTACCTGTTTGTTCCGCTGGCGGAGGCCGTGGTGTTTGCGATGCTGGCGAGCTACCTGCTGTCGCGCACCGTGGTGCCGACGATGGCGAAGTATCTGCTGCACGAGCACGATGACGCCCTGGCGGCGCGGAAGCAGATGAGCCGGAATCCGTTCGTTCGCTTCCAAAGCGGATTTGAGGCGGGATTCACGCGGTTCCGCAACGGTTACGTGCGGCTGCTGACGTTTTGCCTGGATTACGCCAGAGTTTTTCTTATCGCCTTTCTGGTTTTCGTGGTTGGCTCGGTGGCGCTTCTGGTGCCCTGGCTGGGGCAGGACTTCTTTCCGACGGTCGATGCGGGGCAATTCAAGATTCATGTGCGCGCACGTACGGGCACGCGCATTGAGGAGACGGCAGCGCTGTGCGATCACATTGACGCAACCATTCGCGCAGCACATCCCGGCGAACGAGATGGCGACAATCGTCGACAATATCGGCGTTCCCTACTCGGGCCTAAACCTTTCTTATTCGACTTCAGCGCCGATCGGACCGGAAGACGCGGACATCCAGGTACAGCTGACGGCGAAGCATCATCCGACGGATGAGTACGTTAATGAATTGCGCGGCGTATTGGCGCGGGAGTATCCGGGTGTGACGTTCTATGTGCTGCCGGTAGACATCGTCACGCAGATTCTAAATTTTGGGCTATCGGCGCCGATCGATATTCAGATTGTGGGGCCGAATCTGTATGGCAACCGTGCGGTTGCAGAAAGGATGCTGAACGAGGTCCGCTATGTGCCGGGTGCGGCGGATGCGCGCATTCAACAGCCCTTTGATTATCCGAACTTCACGGTCGATGTGGACCGGACGCGCGCCAAGGCTATCGGGCTAACGCAACTTGATGTCGCACAGAGTTTGCTGGTGGCCCTAAGCGGCAGCTTTCAGACCACGCCGAGCTTTTACCTGGATCCGCGAAATGGAGTCAGCTACAGCGTAATAGTGCAGGCGCCGCAGTATCAGCTCGACTCGATATCCGCGTTGAAGAGCCTGCCGGTAACCTCGTCAAGCAAGAGTGGAAACGAGTTCGCCACAAGCCGGCGTGGGCATGAGTACTGCGCCAATGAAGACGAATGCGCCGGGTTCCGCGCAACAGCCCTTACAGATCCTCGGCAATCTCGCGCAACTGAAGCCAGGGGCGGAACTGGGTACGGTGAGCCACTACGACGTGCAACCGGTGCTGGACGTTTATGCCAACGTCGAAGGCACTGACCTCGGGACCGTAACGCGGGAGATGGAAAGGATCAAAGCGAAATACGAAAAGCAGCTGCCGCGCGGCTCGCACATCATTCTGCGCGGACAGAGTGAGACGATGCAGAAGTCGTATATCGGCCTGCTGAGCGGGCTGGTGTTTTCGATTTTGCTGATCTACCTGCTCATCGTGGTGAATTTTCAGTCGTGGCTCGATCCGTTTCCTGATTATCTCGGCGTTGCCTGCAGCGCTGGCCGGGATTGCGTGGTTCCTTTTCGCGACCGAGACCCGGCTCAGCGTGCCGGCACTCACGGGCGCCATCATGTGCATGGGTGTGGCGACCTCGAACTCGATCCTTATCGTGAGCTTTGCGCGCGAACAGCTGGAAGAATTGGTGGGAGATGCGCGGCAGGCCGCGCTGAATGCAGGATTTGTCAGGTTGCGGCCGGTCCTGATGACGGCGCTCGCGATGATCCTGGGCATGACGCCCATGGCGCTTGGGCTGGGCGAGGGCGGCGAGCAGAATGCACCGCTAGGCCGGGCTGTAATCGGCGGATTGCTGCTGGCCACGGTAGCCACTCTGTTTTTTGTGCCGGCATTTTTCTCCGTCGTGCATGGATGGGCCGAGAAGCGCAGCCGGTCAAAGCGGCACGAGTCGCAGGCTGCAACTTTCGACGAGTTCGACTAGATAGACGGGGTTCCAAGAGATTTCGGAGTAACGATATGAGTGAAACATCCAACCCGAGCCAGAAGCAGATTCCTCACGAAGGGCACGACACGCAGCATGCGCCCGCACAGAAACCGATTGCGCCGGGAATTGCCGTTACGGGAGCGGTGATTGTGTTGCTGGTGTTTGCAGCGTTGGCGGCATTTGGAATTCTGAGCCGCATTCACCACAACAACGTTCTGGCGAAAACGACTCAGGAGACAGCCGCACCGGCGGTGATTGCGCTGCCGCCGAAACCGGGCGCGCCTGTTGACATGTTCACGCTGCCGGGGAATGTGACTGCATATACCGATTCGCCGATTTACGCGCGCACGTCGGGCTACCTGACGAAGTGGTATTACGACATCGGCTCACATGTGAAGAAGGGTGCGCTGCTGGCGGAGATTGCGACGCCGGAACTGGATCAGCAACTGGCGCAGGCAGAGGCCGACCTGGGAACCGCAGAGGCGAATGCGAAGAATGCACGCGCGCAGGCGCAGCGATACCAGGACCTGGCGCCCTCGAATGCTGTGTCGCAGCAGGATACGGAGACATTTACGAACCAGGCATCGGCAACGGCGTCGGCGGTGAAGTCGGCGCAGGCGAACGTGGGCCGGCTGAAGGAACTGCAATCGTTCGAAAAGATCTATGCGCCGTTTGATGGAGTGGTGACGGCGCGGTCCATCGATACCGGGCAGTTGATTGATACGGGAGCGGCGAAGGAGCTGTTTCACATGCAGGCGCTGAATACACTGCGCGTCTACACAAACGTTCCTCAGCTGTACACGACAAACATGAAGCGCGGTTCGAAGATTGAGATCACGTTTCCTGAGTATGCGGGGAGAACTTTTCAGGGGACGCTGGTGCGAACCGCGGACGCGATCGACCCGGCGAGCCGAACGTTGCTAGTGGAAATTGACGTGGACAATCGCAAGGGCGAACTGCTGCCGGGGTCTTTGGCGCAGGTGCACTTCAAGACATCGGCAACACCCACGTTTGTCATTCCTGTTTCGGCAATCATTTTCCGGCGCGACGGAACGCAGGTGGGCACGGTGGGCAGCGACAATGTTGCGCACCTTATTCCTGTGACGATCGGCCAGGATGATGGAGCAACCGTGCAGATCGTGAGCGGATTGAAGGACGGAGACCGCGTTATTCAGGATCCGCCGGACTCGTTGATCGAGGGCGAGAAGGTGAGCCCGGAGAATCCCGCGAGCCAGGGTGAGGGCGGGCAGCCTGGACCAGGGGGCAAATGACGATGGGTGCGGTTGCGGGTCGAATCGTTTTGGCTCCGTCGCGGGCGGGGAAGCGTGCGGCGCGGACTCTGAACGAGCGCGTGCTGGTGGTTTGCCTGCTGGGGTTGGTGAGCTTGATGCCGGGATGCAAGGTGGGGCCCAACTATCAACGTCCTGATACGCTGGCGCCTCCGGATTACAAGGAGGCCAGGACTTCCGAGACTGGAGCGGCGGGTGTGGTCGTGCCGCCTGTGAATCCTGCGGGGGGGACGTGGAAGGCGGCATCGCCTTCGGATGGCATGCTGCGCGGCAAGTGGTGGGAGGTCTATCAGGACCCGCAACTGAATGCGCTGGAAGAGCAGATTGCGCCGCAGAACCAGAACCTGCGAGCTGCAATGGAGGCGTATCTCTCGGCACGCGACCAGGTGCGGGTGGCACGGGCGGACTTCTATCCGACGCTTTCCGTCACTCCCGATGTGAGCCGCGCGCAGGTATCGTCGCACCGACCGCTGATCACGAACAGCACAAAGACCGGCTACAGCGACTTTCAATTGGAAGGGCAGGCAAGCTGGGAGCCTGATTTGTGGGGGCGTGTGCGGCGAAGCGTTGAGGCTGCGCGTGAGAATGCCCAGGCAAGCGCGGCAGACCTGGCCAATCTTGACCTGAGCCTGCATGCAGAGCTGGCGCTGGATTATTTTGAATTGCGCGGGCTGGACTCGGACGCACGGCTGCTGACGAAGGCAGTGAACGACTATCAGAACCAGCTGGATCTGAATCAGAAGCTGGTGAAAGGCGGTTTGGCGACGGAAGTCGTGGTAGCGCAGGCACTGACCCAGCTGGAAACGACGCGCGCGCAACTGGTGGATGTAAACCAGGCGCGGAGTGAGTACGAACATGCGATCGCGACGCTGATCAACAAGGAGGCGCGCGATGTGTCGCTGGCTCCAGCGCCGCTGGATCTTGCGCTGCCGAAGATACCCGTGGGCGTACCATCGCAATTGATCGAGAGACGTCCGGATATTGCCGCGGCGGAGCGGCGCGCAGCTGCAGCCAATGCGCAGATCGGGATCGCGATCAGCGCCTTTTATCCGAACGTGGTGCTGGGCGGTGGTGGAGGTTTTGAGAGCACGAATGCGGGGACGCTGATCCAGGGTCCTAGCGCGCTGTGGAGCCTGGGAGCGCAGGCGACCGAGCTGCTGTTCGATGCCGGCAGGCGGCATGCGATCACCGATCAGGCGACGGCACAACTACGAGGCGCAGGCATCGACCTATCGGGCGACGGTGCTCGGAGCCTTCAACGAGGTTGAAGACCGGTTGTCGGATTTGCGCGTGCTCGACGAAGAGTCTGTCGCGGAGCAGCGCGCCGTTGCTGCCGCGCAGCACTCGCTGGACTTGTCGAACCAGCGTTACAAAGGCGGAGCGACGAGCTACCTGGAAGTGCTGATTGCCGACAGCACGCTGCTGACAAATCAGCGGACGTCGACCGATCTGATCACGCGCCAGTTTGCGGCGAGTGTAGGCCTTGTGCGCGCGCTGGGCGGCGGATGGGATGCGACGCAGCTGCCTCATTAGCGGAGCTTGCCGGACGTACCTTTCTGGTCGCTATTTCGTATTGGAAACGGTATCGACGCGGAGGTGGGTGTAAGCGTCGGGTGGGACGTCGGTGAGGGGGAGCGATGGACCTTCCCAGAGGATGCGGGGCGCGCCCTGGCTGACAGAGTGAAGGCCTTCGACGTGCAATGCGTGGCGACCCGCACGCAGGCCGATGGAGCCATGGTCGTAGCGCATGGCATTGCCGGGTGATCCGCAAACCTGGGCGAAGGGCGGTCCGGTCTTGGCGATCGGCATGCCATCGATGACGAGACGCGCACCATCACGCGACATCAGGTGGAAGGTGTAACCGCCGTCGGCGGGAATGTCGATGAAGCCATCCCAGGCGGTTGCGTAGCGGGTGAAGCCCTGCGGATCGGCATGAAGGTTGGGTGAATCGCCTTTGAAGACTGCGGTCTGGGCGGCGAGATCGGGCAACTCAGTCCATGTGCCGGGATAGATTCGCCAGTGGAGGCCTGGAACGGTGGGTCCGGCGATGGGAACAGGGTCATGCCATTTGGCGACGGAAACAATTCCCTGCGCGGACCAATCCTGTTGGTCGTGGTTGTCTTCGGTCTTGAGGAGAATGCGGAAGCGGCCTGCGCCGTTGGATGCCGTCGAGCGCGGTGCCGAGAGCATCGGGAAATTTGTGCTTCACTTTTCTGCCGTGCGCTTCTGATCCGTCGCCGAAGAGCCAGGTGAATTTTGCGTGCGGCGAGGCGTCGGCGCTGAAGGTGACCTGATCGCCAGGGCCGAAAACGGGCGGGGATATGGTGAAGTGCGCAACCGGGCCGGTGGGAGCTGGGAATTTCGGCTGCTCAGCGCCGCCGCTGGTGACGAGCTGGAGTTCGGCGTCGTTGGTGGTGCGGTTCTGGTCGTACTTCACGTTGTCGAAAGTGACGCCGGAGACGTTGCCCGTGAGGGTGGATGTGGCGAGCGGCGGCTGATCGAGAGCCCAGATGTTTTTGAAGAGGACACCGCGCACGGAGGGTTCTTCATGTTCGATCTGCACGAGGGAATACCAGTTGTCGAGCCAGAGATTCTGGAACGTGTAGTTGGAGTGGTCGCCCTTGGCGCCGTTGGCGCCCCATAGGCCGAGAACAGCGAAGGTCTGGCCGCAGGCGCCGATGCCGCCGTGGAGAATGTCAGAGTCGCGGAGGGTAAAGTTGCGCGAGTTGAAGATCTTGCGCGGCCACGCGGCGCGCACGATGTTGGAGATGGAGGTCGAGAGTTCACTGTTCTCGATTGTGATGTTCTGGACATCTTGGCCGGGACGCAGCATGTCTTCATCGGTGTAGCCGTCCCAGTTGCCTTCCATCGCCAAATCGTCGTCTGACGCGCGGAGGAAGGCGTCGCGAACCAGAGCGTCTCCGCCGCCGAGCCAGTCCATGCCGTCCTGGTTAGCGTTGCCGGGATTGCCACCGATGACGCGAAGGTCGTTGTAGACGAAACCGGTAGTGTCTTTCATCTGAATGGACCAGGTGCGGGCGCGGACGATGCACGTGACGCCTTCGATTTCGACGTTGTGGGCTTCGAGCGCGCCAATGCAGTGCCAGTCGGGCTTTTGCATCCAACCCTGATCGGAATTGGGATCCTGGGTGCCTTCGTAGACGATGGTCCCACGACCCAGCACTTTGACCCCGGTGACTTTCCAGAGATTGAGACTGCCGTAGAAGTAGGATCCGGGTGCGAGATAGTAAGTGTCACCGCTTTGCGGGTTGATGCTCTGGTGGTAGACGCCCGGCGCAATCACATGCACCGAAGGGGCGGCGGTTGGAGGAGGAGCGGGAGGTTCACCTGCAAAGACGAAGAGCATGGTGGCGTGGTTGAGGAAGTCGCCGGGGCGGGAGATGGAGAGCTTCTGCGGTCCGGCGATCTTGAAGCGGATGGTCTGGCCGTCGCGGACGGGGCGGATGCCGAGGCGCCACGGTTCGATGTCGACGCCCTTATCCCAAAAGCCGGGTTCAGCGGCGGTGATGGCGATGGAGACCGGACCAGTGATGTCGAGATTAACGAAGTCGTAGTTGGCCGCGGCGTGGGCTACGTCGACGGGCTGGTTGTTGACCGTAACGCTAAAGGCGGTGGATCGCAGTTCGGGCGGAACGGGAACGGGCTGAACGCGCGAGGCGGCGAAGAGTGCGCCGGAGAGCGCGAGCACAGCCGCCAAAAGCAGGACAGGGGCACGCAAAACGTGGGATGCACGCAAGAAGCAAGAACCTGAAGTGAAGTGAAGACCTGTCCACTGTAGCACCGCGGCTAGTGAGGTTGGAGTCACGATGGTCACGGATGCGGCAGGAGCGAAGGGTCCCGTATAATTCGGGACGCGAACAAAACGTGATCCCGCGTTTCTGTTTCCCGCAATCTCCACTCCTACGAGTTCGATTGAAAGCAAGACTCTCTTGACCAAGGAGACGTCATGTTCCAGCGCGCAGTGCTTCGAAACAGGCAACATCCATTTGCGTTCCTCGTGGCTTGGGGAATGATCTTTGCATCTGCGATCTCAGCACCGGCAGTACGCCGATCGAACGTGGTGATCGATAGCTCGGTGACGATCGTGGAAAGCGCCGACGAACCGGCGCCGGTGCGTCGAGCGACGGAAGATCTGTTGAGCGATTTAGGCAAAGTGTTTGGGCAGACGCCGAGTATTGCGAATCACATGGAGGGATCGGGACAGGTGGCGATCCTGATTTCGGGACCGCAGAGGCCGTACGCCGGGATCAAATGCGCGGAGCCGACGGGGGGCGCGGAGTCGTTTGCATTCTCGGTGGTTCATTTGTCGGGAGGTCCTGTTCGAGATGTGGTCTGCCTGACGGGCGCAGATATGCGGGGAACCATCTATGCGATCTACCAGTTCTCGCAGACGGTGCTGGGCGTGGACCCGATGTATCTATGGACGGACAAGGAGCCGATGAAGCACAGTTCGATAACGCTGCCGGCGGATTTTGCGCATGTGTTTCCGGGGCCGGTGTTCAGGTATCGCGGGTTCTTCCCCAACGATGAGGACTTGCTGACAGGGTGGATTCCGGCGGCGAGGGGTGAGCACACCGGCATCTCGCTGAAGGTGTGGGATAACATCTTCGAAACGACGCTGCGGCTGAAGGGAAACATGATTGTGCCCGGAACGTGGATCTTTCCGGATGATGCACAAGTGGAAGCGGCAGCTAAGCGCGGGTTGATTGTGAATCAGCATCATGCGATTCCACTGGGTGTAAATGTGGCGCGATGGCCGAAGGACGTTCCGTACAACTTCTCGACGCATCCCGAGATTCTGGAGCGGGCGTGGACGAACGCGGTGGCGACGTACAAGCCAGATGAAGAGATCTTGTGGAGCGTTGGACTGCGCGGATTGTCGGACTCGAGCTACGCTTCGCTCGATCCGAGCGTGCGCGACGACGATCCGCTGCTGGGCAAGCGCATCAGCGATGCGATCGCGGAGCAGATGAAGATCGTGCGGGCGAGGTATCCGAAGGCTCAGTTCGTGACGGATCTGTGGCAGGAAGGCGCGCGGCTGATGCAGAAAGGTCTCATTAGAATTCCGCCGGAGGTGAAGCTGGTGTGGGCGGACACGGGCTACGGCGATATGCAGGATGGGGGCAAGGTGGCGGCGGGGCAAGGCGCTTATTTTCACGTGGCGATGATGAACGGCAATGCAAACCAGCTTTCGGAGATGGTTCCTGTGGCGGTGATCCAGGAGGAACTGGGACGGTACATCAAGGCCGGAGCGACTTCGTACATTTTGGTAAACACCAGCGATATTCGGCCCGTCGCGATGACTACGCGGGCGCTGATGGAGGCAGCGTGGGGCGGCGTGCCGGAAGGTCCCGGTGAGGATGATGCGTTTTATCGGCGGTGGGCTGCCGAGGAGTTTGGAGCGAAGTCGGCCGAGGGGGTGGCCGGCGTTTACAAGGAGTACTTTGCGGCGCCGTCTCTGCGAAGTTCGATGCCGCCGATGGGACTGACGTCGGCGGGGAATGCGCCGCCTTTTCCGCCGCGGTTGAGCAGCGTTCCGCGGGAGGATGGCGATCAGCATTACCACTCGGAGATGCGGCTGCTGCTGCTGGAGCGGCTGAGCGAACACCAGGTGGCGGCGGTGCCAAGCCAGTCGCCGAAGTGGACGCCGCCGCGGTTGATGCCGGAGTTCACGGCGGAGCAGCGGGCCGCGCGGCTGGAGCGGGACATCCGGGACTGTGAAGATGCGCAGCCGCGGTGGGATGCGGTGTGGCAGCATGCGGTGGCGGCAAAGACGCTGGTGGATCCCGATCGATGGAATTATTACCAGGCTGCAGTGCTGACGATGATCACGATCAATCGCGAAAGCAACCGCGCGCTGCTGCTGGTGGCGCGGGCGTTGCAGGATGATGCAGCCGGCGATTCGGAAAAGGCGCGGAATGAGGCCGGCGAAGCGCTGCAGGCACTCGAGGCGGTTCAGGCTTCGATGACGGCGTCGGAGTATGGCAAATGGAAAAACTGGTATCGCGGCGACTGGCTAACGGGCGTCTACCGGACGCGCGAGCTGGTGCAGGCGTACGCCGATCATCTGAAAGATCCGATGGCGAAGCTGCCAGCGCCGGTGGCATGGAGCGGGTGGGAGGCATACTTCCACATCATGGAATATGAAGGCGACCGATCAGTGGATGTGCGTTGAGGGGTCCCCGGGTCCCCCTTGGCTGCAGGTTCCTCGGCTCATTGGGCTTGGGCGCAGTGTCGTCTCAGCATTGGACTTACGGGAGGTTTGGCGCGCTTTGATTTTTGAGCCGCATTTTTAAGGGCTTAAGTGGCCGATGAAAGGGTGGAAAAGCACGATGCTTGAAAGGTTGAGAGGGTCGGCTGCATGGTTTCTGCCGACGCCAGTCGGCGAAATAATCTGCAAACGCGGGAAAGCTATTTGGTTCGTGTTTTCAAAGGGTTAGGGGTGTAAGTGGGAACGATGCGGTTGAAGTCATTTGAAAGGCTGAAGAACCCAACGGAAAGGGCCGATGATGCGTGACGATGGCAACAAAAAAGCTCACCTTGCGATGAGCTTTTTTGCCTGCTTGAACTTTCCAACACTTACACAACACATGCACTGAGATGACTCTAGACCAAGGGCGTGGCAGGGTGATGGTTTTTGGGGTTATTTGAGTGGAACGACGGTTACGAAAGGAATGATTCCGCCGGCGAGGCGCAGGACTCTCGATAGCCTGACCGTATGTTCGAGGAGGTCAGAGGAGAGACTACGCGCCGAGTGCGGAGACCGGTCACTGTATATTTCTACGAGTCGTTTTGCAGTCTTCGGGAGATATTTTTTCAAGGCAAGCGTCCTCGCACTGCGGTGGTTCTATCCCGCCTGAGCCATGTGAATGATTAGGGTAGTGCATACTGGAAGTCATCTGACATTGAAGGATTGGATTGATGCGAAATGCGATTCTGGCTTTCCTGCTTGGCGTATTGATGATTCCCGTCGCCGGCTTCCTCTATTTTCACTTCGGTCATCCGCCGGTCGCAGTGGCCGACCAGCCATTCCCACTTGAGAAGCAGATTGTTCGCGTTCCATTGAATGCGCGCATCGACTCGGAGATGCCCGGAAAGGCGCCCATTGACGCAAGCGAGACAAACCTCGTTGCCGGGGCGCATATTTATCGGGAACAATGTGCCTTCTGCCATGGCCTTATGGGCCAGCCGTCGAAAATCGCGCCGCACATGTATCCTTCGACACCGCAGCTCTGGTCGTCGCACCGCAAGGGAGTAGTGGGCGTGAGCGATGATCCCCCAGGAGAAACTTATTGGAAGGTCGCCAATGGCATCCGTCTTACCGGGATGCCCGCTTTTGGCAAAACTCTAAGCGAAACCGAGATGTGGCAGGTGGCCCTTCTGCTTGCAAATGCGGACAAGCCGCTGCCAGATGCGGCGAAGAGACTGGTGACACAGCCCCTGAATCTAGACGAACTGTCTCTGCCGGCAAGCCAATCCCATTGAGTCGGATCAGGCTTAGGGAGAAATCGATGAGGGGCTTGTTTTCGATTGCTGTCTCGGGCGTTGTGCTATGTGGTATGGCGGGTCAGTTCTTGAAAGCGCAGGATGGAGTTCCAGACCTGCGGGCTCCTGCGACGCCACTGATTGTTCACGATCCATATTTCAGCATCTGGTCGATGAGCGACCATCTCACGGATAGTTCCACTCGACATTGGACGGGCGTACGGCAACCGCTGAACGGGCTGATCAGGATTGACGCGAAAACATATCGCTACCTGGGCGATGCGGACAGAGATCTTCCGGCGCTTACGGAGACAGATCACGAGATCACGCCCACGCGCACGGTGGTGACCTTGCAGTCACCAGAGATCGAGTTGAAGCTGACGTTTCTGACTCCAGCCTTTCCCGACGACCTTGCCGTGATGGCGCGGCCGGTCACCTATCTCACCTGGGATGTGAAGTCACGCGATGGTGCGACGCACAATGTCGCGCTCTATTTGGATGCGGACGGCAACTTAGCCGTCAATCATGCGGACGAGACGGTGACGTGGTCGCGCGCCGAGATCAAGGGGCTGCATCTGCTGCGGGTCGGGAGTTCAAAGCAGCCGGTCCTCAAGGATTGGGGCGACAACGTTCGCATCAACTGGGGCTATTTTTACCTAGGGGTCCCAACCGAAGAAGAAACTGAATGTGTCGCCGGGAACGAGGCATATCGTGACGACTTCTCCAAGACCGGAAAGATTCCAACGGAGGATGATCTCGATCAGCCGAGAATGCCGCAGAGCCGCTATCCTTCTCCGCCGGCGTTGAATGTCGTGATGCCCCTCGGTGCCGTGGGGGCCACAACCGTGACGCGCCATATGCTGCTGGGTTATGACGATGTGTATTCGGTGGAATATATGCGGCAGAGGCTTCTGCCGTACTGGCGCAAGGAGTTCTCGAGCTTCGGCGCATTGATGGAAGGAGTCGAGCGTGATTACCGATCGATGCAGCGCCGTGCCCAGCAATACGACGCGGATCTAACGCGCGACCTGTTGCGAGCCGGGGGACCGGAATATGCGGCGATTGCCACGCTGGCATTTCGGCAGGCAATCGGGGCTCACAAACTTGTGGAGGACGATGCCGGTGTCGCGTTCTTCATGCCCAAGGAGAATTTCAGCAACGGTTCGATTTCGACGGTCGATGTTCTTTATCCTTCTTCGCCCATGTTTTTGCTTTTGAATCCAAAGCTGGTTGAGGCGCAGCTTGAGCCTGTGGTGCGATACGCAGAAAGCAGCCATTGGAAGTTTCCATTTGCACCGCATGACCTGGGAGTCTATCCGCTGGCAAACGGACAGCTTTATGGTGGCGGCGAAGTGAGCGAAGTGGACCAGATGCCCGTGGAGGAATCGGGCAACATGATTCTGATGTTCGCCGCGCTGGCACATGCTGAAGGCAATGCGGAGTATGCAAAGCGTCACTGGTCTGTTTTGACCAAGTGGGCGGAATTCCTGATGGAGAAGGGATTCGATCCTGAAAATCAATTGTGCACGGACGACTTTGCCGGACACCTGGCGCACAACACCAATCTTTCGATCAAGGCGATTGAGGCGCTGGCGGCTTATGCGCAGCTGGCAGACAAACTGGGGGACCATGCAGCGGCTGCGAAGTACGGGAGTGCGGCGAAAAGCATGACGGCCAATTGGGTGAAGATGGCCGTTGATGGAGATCACTACCGGCTTGCGTTTGATAAGCCGGGCACCTGGAGCCAGAAATACAACCTCGTGTGGGATGGCATTCTGGGGCTTCACATGTTTTCGCAGGAAGTAGCTGAAAAGGAAGTCGCCTTTTATAAGGCACACCTGAACGCCTACGGCCTACCTCTCGACAATCGCGCTACATATACCAAGCTAGACTGGACGGTCTGGTCGGCGACGCTGGCGACGAATGCCTCGGATTTTCGGGATATCGTTGCTCCGATTGCTGCGTTTCTGAAAAAGACTCCAGACCGGGTGCCGATGACGGATTGGTACGACACCGTGACGGCGAAGCATGTTGGTTTTCAAGCGCGTTCAGTGGTGGGGGGCGTGTACATCAAGATGCTGGCCGACCCGGAGTTGTGGAGCAAGTGGGCCAGTCGCGGTTCGCATTCGGGAATTAACTGAGCAGAACTTTGGCTTCAAACGGCGCATCCGTTCCCTGAGGGCATCAAGGGGTCCAGGCCGGGCATCCCCTTCAAGAAACTTCAGCATCCAAGCGGCGAGTTGGCAGTTGCGAGAGATGCGACGAAAACATCGCTGTTTCTTGTCGATTGTCGTCGATAAACTTTTGCCGCAGGAGTAGGTGTGCCAAAGCTTCCCATCGATGATTTCCCAGAAAGGCGCCGGGTTGAAATCGCAGAAACTCAAGAAGGAGAAGGATTGCAAAACCTCAAATGGATCTTGATCGCGGTTGGTGTATTTGTGGTTGGAAGCGCGGCAATGTCGCTCGCACCCGACATCCGTCGCTACGCCAGAATGCGGGCGATGTGAGTGAGACGACCTTTATGATCGGCCGCGTCGAGAGAGTGAATGAGAGCCCGGAAGTGCGCGATGCGGAGTAGGGTCACATGAGTCCTCGTAGCGGCGCGAGTTAGATCTATTTGTTTGCACAGGCGGCGGCATTCGACCACCAATTTCCATGCATTCGACAACCTGGAAGTGCAGCCCCACTTGATCTTCGTGCCGCCGGCATGGCAGAGTTGATGTTTCGTGTTCGCGGCCGCTGACGCGGAAGGCAATGTCTTCCAACCGCGAATTCGGACAATCAGCGCAACAGGGGAGCGTTAGTGTCCGCCAGTTCTACAGAAGAGAAGCCGGCAGAGCCAGTTCAGCCTCGACTGATCCCGAACGGTGTGCTGATTCCCTTTGTGCTGGTGACCGCGCTTTTCTTTTTGTGGGGCGTTCCCAATAACCTGAACGACGTGTTAATTCGCCAGTTCATGAAGTCGTTTGCACTGTCCCGTTTCCAGGCTGGGCTGGTTCAGTCAGCTTTCTACATGGGCTACTTTCTTCTGGCGACTCCGGCGGCGCTGCTGATGCGGCGGTTTGGGTATAAATCCGGTTTTGTGACGGGATTGCTTCTTTTCAGCGCTGGAGCTTTTTTATTTTGGCCAGCAGCGATCATCGGTCGCTACCCCTATTTTCTCGCTGCACTTTTTGTGATCGCGAGCGGGCTGTCATTTCTCGAGACCGCCTCCAATCCTTTCGTTGCGCAGATCGGCGATCCCCAATCCGCTGCGCGACGGCTCAACTTTGCCCAGGCGTTCAATCCGCTTGGTTCGATTGCCGGGGCGCTGGTGGGAACCGTATTTATCTTCTCTGGAATCGAACTGAGCGGACCTCAGGTAACAGCCATGCAGGCTGCGCATACGTACACGACGTATCTGCGAACGGAGACGATGCGCGTTGTGGCGCCGTACATGGTACTTGGCGTGGTAACGATCCTGTGGGCGGTGCTGATCGCTTTTACCCGCTTTCCTGTGGTTGCGGGCGAAGGTCAGGCGACTGGCGAAAGCCACGGAAAATTCCGCGAACTCCTCGGATATCCGACGTTCCTGTTCGCCATCGTTGCTCAGTTCATGTATGTGGGAGCGCAGGTGGGCACGTGGAGTTATTTCATCCAGTACGTCCAGGACTCGACACATCAACATGAGAAGATCGCGGGCTACCTGTTGACGGGAACACTGGGAGCGTTTGGTGTGGGCAGGTTTGGATCATCGGCCATTATGCGTTATGTGCGTCCCGATCGATTGATGGCGCTCTATAGCTTGATCAACATCGCGCTTGTTGCTATCGGTGTGGCATTTCCCGGCTGGGTTGGACTCTGGGCTATCTTTCTCACGAGCTTTTTCATGTCCGTGATGTATCCAACCATATTTGCGCTGGGCATTGAAGGCCTGGGCAGAAATACCAAGATCGGCGGCTCGCTGATTGTGATGTCCATCGTTGGGGGAGGTGTGCTGACCCCGCTGATGGGTTGGATTTCGCAGGAGACGCATCGCATTTCGCTGGCCTACGGAGTGCCGCTGATCTGCTATTGCGTGATCGCGATCTATTCATTGATGTGGCGCCGGATGCAGATCGCGGAGATGGCAAATCAGCACTAAGCCGCAGCGAATGGGATAGGGCGCACGATATCTAGCTGACCTGTCCGTGTGATAGCATGGCCGCTAAGTTTCCCGTCCTTTTTCAAAATCAGGCATATTCACAATATCAGGCAGGAGGTCCACAGCCTTGGCTCTCACCATTTCTGGTCTCTCGAAGACCTACTCCAACGGAGTGAAAGCGCTTCAAAATGTTTCGCTGACAATCGGGAACAACATGTTTGGATTGCTCGGTCCCAATGGCGCCGGGAAGAGCACGCTGATGCGCACCGTGGCCACATTGCAAGCGCCCGATGCCGGCACTGTGAGCCTTGACGGTCTGGACGTGCTATCGAATAAGACGGAAGTTCGCAAGATCCTCGGATATTTGCCCCAGGAATTTGGCGTATATCCGAAGGTCTCGGCACTCGATATGCTCCATCATCTCGCCGTGATGAAAGGCATCACGAAAAAGAGCGAGCGCAATGAGATTGTCGACGCCCTTCTGAATCAAACTAATCTCTGGGACGTGCGCAAGAAATCGCTGGGCACATACTCCGGTGGTATGAAACAGCGCTTTGGAATCGCGCAGGCTCTGCTTGGCAAGCCCAAACTTATCATCGTAGACGAACCAACGGCGGGCCTCGATCCCGCGGAGCGCAACCGCTTCCTCAATTTGCTGAGCTCCATTGGCCGCGATGTCATCGTGATCCTTTCGACCCACATCGTTGAGGATGTCCGCGAACTTTGCCCGCGTATGGCCATCATTGCGAATGGAACGGTTCTGCTCGAAGGCTCTCCAACAGAGTCGCTCAGCGCTTTGCGTGGAAAGATCTGGTCGAAGGTTGTCGCCAGCGACGATGAATTGAAGGCGCTCGAAGTGAGCCTGCAGGTGATCTCGACGCACTTGATTGCGGGGCAGCACGAGGTTCGCGTCTTCTCCGACGCCGATCCTGGAGATGGATTCAAGCCCTCTGAGTCAGAACTGGAAGACGTCTACTTCCTCAGCCTTTCCCGTCACGCGAAGAACTAGAGCCCGGAGAGCGCCATGCGATTGTTTCTGGAATTTTTCTACTTTGAGCTGAAGTTTCGTTTCAAAAGCATTTCGACGTACGTCTACTTTGCCATCTGGTTTGCCTTCAGTTTTCTCTGTATTGCCTCAGAGAACTTTGGCCCCATCGCATCCGGCAATGGCAAGGTGCTGCTCAACGGGCCGTATGCAAACATCTACAACGATGTATTTGCCTCGTTCTTCGGGTTAATCATTATCGGCGCAATTTTCGGAACGTCGATTCTACGCGACTTTCAGCGCGATACTACGCAGATCCTGTTTACAAAGCCGATCACGAAGTTCGCCTATCTTGGCGGCCGGTGGGCAGGGTCGTTCCTCGCAACCTCATTTGCATTTTCCGGGCTTGTCTTCGGCGAATTGATGGGCACGCTGGCGCCCTGGGCCGACCACACGCGCATCGCGCCAACCCATTTGTCGTGGTATCTGGCGCCGTTTGTCTCCACAATCCTGGTGCAGGTCTTCTTTATCGGATCACTGTTCTTCATGGTGGCAGCGTTGACCCGCCGCATCTTCATCGTCTACGTGCAGGGTGCTGCTTTCTTGATCTTGTACTTGATCGGTCTCGGCGCGTTTTCAGCCACTCGGAGCACGGCACTCTTCTGGCCCGGCGTCTTCGACCCTGTCGGCGTCATTCTCAACGACTCGATCACGCGCTACTGGACGGTAGTGGAGAAGAATACGCTTCTCTATTCATGGTCGCTCCACGTTGCCGGCGGAGTATTCCTTTACAACCGGATTCTCTGGATCGGCGTTGGCTTTCTGACTCTCGGGCTTCTGTGGAAGTTCTTCCCCATGTCGCTCGAGGCATTGACGGCCCGCACCAGCAGCAAGCGTGCACGAATCGCACTTGAGCAGGACGAAGAATTGCAGCCGGTGCGCAGCCGAGCCGTTTCGAAAATCCCAGTCGTGCAACAGGCTTTCGGCATAGGCACATCGTTGGCGCAGTACGTTTCGCTCACCCGCATGCGCGTGCGCAATACTGTGCGCGATGTTCCATTCTGGGTTCTTCTCGTCCTGATGGCCGGAGTGGCACTGAATAACGGTCACTACGCGGGGCGCCTTGAGGGGGTGAATGTCTGGCCCGTCACCTACCTCATGCTGCAGGCAGTCGAGGGCGGGGCGATGCTGTTCTTCTTTATCGTCGCGACCTTCTATGCCGCCGAACTTATCTGGCGCGAGCGCGATACGCATTTCGAAGGCATTCATGACGCGCTTCCGATGAAGGAATCGACTGACTGGCTCTCAAAGCTGACGGCGCTTTGCATAGTGGAGTTCGCGCTGCTCACGGTTGCAGGACTCTGCGGGATAATCATGCAGACCGTCGCCGGTTACTATCACTACGAGCTGCTGCAGTACGCCAAGGAACTCTACATCGTTACTTTCCCCCAGGTGCTCACCTTTGTTCTCTTTGCAATGTTTGTGCAGACCATCGTGTCCAATAAATTCATCGGGCACGGGATTGTCATCGGCATCTTCGTCATGCAGCCCGTGCTCTTCAACTTTGGATGGGAGAACACGCTTTATCTATTCGGAGCCACGCCGCCCTATACCTATTCCGACATGAATGGCTACGGACACTTTGTCCAGCCGCTGCTCTGGTCGATTACGTATTGGCTGTCCATAGGCGGGGTTCTCGGCGTCCTCTCCATCGGGCTCGCTCGTCGAGGCGCGGAAGATTCGTTCCGTGCGCGGTTACACCTTCTGCGCCAGAACGCGCTCGGGATTGCCCCGGCGGCGGCAGTCTTCTGCCTGATGGCGGTGGGCAGCGGATGGTGGTTCTACTACAACACTCATGTTCTCAATGAATACCTGACCAACAAGGACCGCCGCGTCATCCAGGCAGACTACGAAAAAGACTTCAAGAAATATGAGCACCTGCCGCAGCCGAAGGTCATTTCAGTCGATGCACAGATCGACATCTATCCTGAGCGCCGCTCCTTCAGCGGGACGGGGCACTTTGTGCTGGAAAACAAAACGCCGCAGCCTATCGCGCAGATCCATGTTACGGATGCGCAACAAGCAGTCACGAACGTGGCTTTTGACCGGCCTTTTCACGTCGTTTCAGCAAGTGCGCGCAATCTCTATGTAATTTATGCGCTCGACAAGCCGCTTGCACCGGGCGAGACGATGAACATGACGTTCAACGTGGGCAAGGAAAGCCGCGGATTCATGGACGGTCACGAGCGGGCCGAACTCGCCTACAACGGAACATTTTTTGATTCGGGATATTTCCCCAGCATCGGCTATAGCGCTGATAACGAATTGGGCGATCCTCGTCGCCGTCGCGAAGAACATCTTGGCCCGCAAGAGTTGCTGCCCAAGCGTGGAGATCCTGTCGGTAGCGTCACCAACCTTTTTACGCCGCAATCTGACTGGGTTCATTACCGCACCACGGTCAGTACCTCGGCCGATCAGATTGCGATTTCGCCAGGCTACCTCACGAAAGACTGGATGGCCAACGGACGTCACTACTTCACCTACGATATGGGTGACGTTCAGACGCTCGATTTTTTTGCCTTTGTTTCGGGCAAATATGAAGTCACTCGCGACACCTTTCAGGGCGCAAACGGCCCAATCGCGATCGCTATCTATCACCTGCCGTCGCACACCTTCGACGTGCAGGACATGATCGACGCTTCGAAGGCGGGACTGGCCTTCTATGAAAAGGCCTTCAGTCCGTACCAGTTCAGGCAATATCGCATCCTTGAGTATCCCCGGTATCGCACTTTCGCCCAGTCTTTTCCGAACACCGTTCCTTTTTCAGAGGGGATTGGCTTTATTGAACGGATGGAAAAGCCCACTGATATCGACTTCACATATTTTGTTACAGCGCACGAGTTAGGTCATCAGTGGTGGGCACATCAGCTTATCGGCGGCCGGGTGGCAGGGTCGAACATGATGTCGGAGACGCTGGCTGAGTACTCAGCGCTGATGACGATGCGGCATCGTTATGGCGATGATCACATGCACAAGTTCCTCAAGTATGAGCTCGACCGGTATCTGCGTGGGCGAGGCACGGAAGTCCGCCGTGAGGAGCCCCTCGCCCAGGTTCAGCAGGAAGCGTATGTCTGGTACCAGAAGGGCGGCCAGATTATGTACGCGCTGTCTGATTACATCGGGGAAGACAAGGTGAACCTGGCTCTGCACAACTTCCTGATGCAGTACCGCTACGCAAATGCGGGCACCAGTCAGTCGGGTCCTTATCCCGACACGCGCGAACTGGTTGCGGCTCTGCGCGCGCAAACTCCCGCCAATCTACAGTACTTCATCGACGACTCGTTCGAGAATATTGTGCTTTATAACAATCGTGTGGAATCAGCCACCGTGACGCAGACGCCAGACCACAAATACAAGGTCACGCTGGTTGTGGAGGCGCACAAGATCAAGTCGGACGGTAGCGGGAATGAAACGCCCATGAAGATGAATGATCTTGTCGATATAGGCGTTTTCACGGGTCCACGCGACAATGAAAAGCCGCTTTACCTGCAGAAGCAGTGGGTGCATGACGGCAAGCAGACATTCGAAGTTGTGGTGGACAAAATACCAGATCGTGCGGGAATCGACCCTTTGAACAAGCTTATCGATCGCGACGCGGATGATAACGAGACGGACGTGACCAAGCAATAGAGATCGCAATTCGAGAGCAATCGAACAATCCGGAGCACGATCTCTCCCGACCGCCGTGGTAAGCTGCACCTCAAGTCATTGCGATGAGTGCTGCACTCGAATTCCGAAATGTTTCCGTGGCGATTGCGTCGGGACGTCTGCTCCTAAGAGACGTTTCTCTTGCTCTCGAGCAGGGCACCGTCACGGCGATCCTCGGACGCAGCGGCTCGGGAAAGACTACGCTCCTGCGCACCGCAAATCGCATGATGGAGCGCACCGGCGGCGAAGTCCTGATCGGCGGCGCCAACATCAACGAGTTGCCGCTTGTGGATCTGCGCAGGAAGATGGGCTATGTGATTCAGGAGACGGGCCTGTTTCCGCACTTGCAATGTGGAGCGCAATGTCGGGATCGTTCTTGAGGCTGAAGGCCAGCCGCGTCCGCAGCGAATCCAACGCAGCAACCGACTATTGCAACTGGTCGGCCTCGATCCTGAAGCGTTTGCGCATCGCTATCCATATCAGCTTTCCGGGGGACAGCGGCAGCGCGTCGGTGTGGCCCGTGCGCTCGCTGCAGAGCCGACCATTCTCTTGATGGACGAACCCTTTGGCGCGCTCGATCCACTGACAAGGGCGGAGATGCAGGACATGCTTCGCGATCTTCTCAAACGTCTTCGCACCACCGTGCTGCTCGTAACGCACGACCTGGATGAAGCGCTCTATCTCGCAGACCGCATCGTGTTGCTTGGCGAAGGGCAGAGTTGTCGCGAATCTTGCCCGCGACGAATTTCTTCAATCGGAACTGCCGGAGATCGTTGCTTATGTCCGGCGCTTTCCGCCGTGGACAATCTGCCGCGATTGCGAATCCGACTGCAGGGAGCGGGATCGGATGAATTCATTTCTTCTCACAATACGGCGGCGAAATCGGCACGCTTACGCTCGAGCATCTCTGGCTCACGGGAGCGGCCATGCTGTTTGCGACTCTGATTGCGGTGCCAGCTGGCATATGGCTCACGCGGTCGCCTCGGTGGGCCAAGCCAGTGATTGGTATGGCCAATGTACTGCAGACCATTCCTTCGCTGGCGATGTTTGGATTTCTTCTGCCGCTGCCATGGCTCGGCGAGCGCGCCGCACGCATCGCCATCGTTGCGCTCACTGCCTACGCGCTTCTTCCCATTCTCCGCAATACCTATGCGGGAATTCGCGGCATCGACCCAACTTTGATTGAAGTAGCTCGCGCGATTGGCTTAACCGATTCGCAGCGACTTCTAAAGATCGAACTTCCGCTCGCGGCTTCGTTTATCTTCGCAGGGCTTCGGACGGCAACGGTGACCTGCATCGGCATCGCAACCATTGCGGCCGCGGTTGGCGCTGGCGGCCTCGGCGAACTCATCTTTCGCGGCGTTGCTTCCATCGACAACCGTCTAGTCATGGCGGGGGCAATTCCTGCTGCGCTGCTCGCACTTGCAGCGGACGCAGCACTGGGATTGCTCGAACGGAGATTCAAAATCCCCAACGCTGAAAGCCGCGTCAGATGAGTCGATCGGTCGCCTGTTGCACTTAGCGTTTTGCTCTGCGCTTATTCTCGTGAGTTGTTCTCCGCCGCGCCCCAACCACCCCGTCATCGGGGCGAAGAACTTTACGGAGCAGGTGATTCTCGGCGAGCTTCTTGCGCAGGAGACTAGAAGCCAAATCCGGCCTCAAGGTGGAGCGACGGTTCTACCTTGCCGGCAGCTACATCTGCAACCAGGCGCTCGTCGCTGGACGCATTGATGCCTACGTGGAATATACGGGTACGGCTCTTACCGCGATTCTCAAGCAGCCGGTCGATCGCGATCCCCAGGCGGTTCTCGCGACGGTGCGAAAACTTTACGCATCACGCGAAGGCGTCACCGTAGCTGATCCGCTGGGTTTCGAAAACACCTTTGCCATGGTGATTCGCGGTGACGACGCCCGACGCCTGCACTTGACGATGCTGAGCCAGGCAGCACCGTACACCCCGCAGTGGCGTCTTGGTGTCGGATATGAGTTCGAGCAGCGCCCTGACGGCTTGCGAGGACTCAGCAGCGCTTACAATCTGCATTTTTCAGGTCCGCCGCGCACCATGGATCTGGGCCTTCTCTATCGCGCGCTCGCTGCGCATCAGGTCGACATGATTGCGGCGAATTCTACCGACGGCCCTATCCTGGCGATGGGCCTGGTGGCGCTGGAGGATGACCGGCACTATTTTCCGCCCTATCAGGCTGTCCCGCTGGTGCGAGCGGCCGCCCTTCGGCGCTGGCCGCAGATCGCGACCGCACTTCACGCGCTGGCTGGAAGAATTACCGCGGAGGATATGCGGGCCATGAACGAAGCCGTCGACGGTCAGCATCGCCAGCCGGCAGAAGTGGTCCGCGAGTTTCGGGTGAAGAGGGGTCTCTAAGAGAATTCGCGGTGCATGGGAGATGAGACGGTTCACCACAGCACGAGCGGATGGGGCATAATCGGATTTATTGGCATGAACCTTCCCGGTCGAGTCGATGCCTCCGAGGTTAAGAAAAAGTGAACAACACTCCTGATCGTCCGGACTGCTGGCCGGCTCTCCCGCTCGAGTCCTGGCAAGATACGTATGCCACTCTCCACATGTGGACGCAGATCGTAGGCAAGATCCGCTTGCGGCTGACGCCCCTGGTCAATCACTGGTGGAACGTGCCGCTGTACGTGACGGCGCGCGGACTGACCACTTCGTGCATTCCCTATGGAGAGAGATCGTTCGAACTTTACTTCGACTTCATTCGCCATAAACTTGTTCTTGAAACCAGCGATGGGATCGTGAAGACGCTCCTGCTTGCGTCGCGCAGTGTTGCGGATTTTTATCGGGAATGTTTTGATATGCTTCGATCCGCCGACTTCGACGTAAGAATCTGGCCTATGCCGGTCGAGATTCCTGATCCAATCCGATTCGATCAGGATCGTGAGCATCGCTCCTATGATTCCGACGCCGTGGCTCGATTCTGGCGCGTACTTCTCTCGTCCCATGCGGTCTTCGAGCGATTCAGAGCGCGATTCATCGGGAAGTGCAGCCCCGTGCATTTCTTCTGGGGTAGCTTTGATCTCGCGGTCACTCGGTTCTCCGGGCGGAAAGCGCCGCCTCGCGATGGGGCAGATGCCATCACGCGCGAGGCGTATTCGCACGAAGTCAGCAGTGTGGGCTTCTGGCCCGGAGCCGGTTTCTCAGGACCGGCATTCTACTCGTACATGGCTCCCTCGCCTGCGGGATTTCGCGACGCGCGAGTCTCGCCAACACGTGCGCGTTATGACGAGGGGCTCGGCGAATTCATCGCTATGTACGACGACATCCGCGCAGCCGCATCTCCCACAGAAGCCTTGATGGACTTCTGCCAAAGCACTTACGAAGCGGGAGCAACAGCAGCGAAGTGGGACCGTGAAAACCTGGAACGCGACGTTCGAATCTGAATCAATGGCGAAATCTAGCGAGGCGTGGAAGCGGCAAGGTTGTAGCCCTCCACACGGACGCCCGGCTTCTCTCCGCGCGTATCCGCATCTGCGAGCGAAATAGAAATGGTTCGTTTCTCTCCCGGCATGAGCGCGATGTAGTTGTCGTTGTAGAGCGCAGGCACTATCAGGTCGCCGCTCTTACTGCGTACCGCTTTCACGCGAACCATGAGGGCCGGAGTCTTGGAAAGGTTATGCAACTCGGCTGTGATCTTCCACGCCGCGCCATCGCGCACAATGAGTGTTCGTGCGGCGACTCTTGCGGTGGCCAGATCCCGTATTCCCTCGTAGTCGCCTTCCGCAAGTCCATGCAAGTAAAAATTCGACGAGAGAATTACATTTTCGCGCCTCAACTCCAGGCGAATGAAATGCGTTCGCGCCAGCCCAGCGGGGAACTGAAGTTGCAACGGAGACACAGTGCTGTCTTCGTGGCTATCGAACACCTCGCTCTTCTCCCACTTCACCGTTCCATCGATGTCGATGACTTGCGCATGGGCCTTCAGTCCGGTTTGTTCGCGGGCGCTGTAGTTCACAATCTCGACTGCGTCGGTGGCGGCATTCCACTGGATATGCAAAGGCTCGGCGCCCTTTTTTGCCCCGTAATATCCGGCATCGGTGTCGAAGAAGTAGTCGTACGTTTGCCACAAGAGCGAGGGCCACGCCGGGTGGCTCATCCAGATCAAAAGACCCAGCCGATTCCTACTCTGTCCTTCGAACATTCCGCGGTACGCGTCGTAATCCACAAACTGCGCGAAATTCATCCAGCCGGTTAGGTTAGTGGCTCCGCCATACTGTTTCTCAATCGCAGTGGTGAAGGGATTGTGCTCGTGATAATCGTGCAGCGGCCACTGATAACCCTGCGGCCACATCGCCGATTCCGGCATTGTCCGGCGCAGATCATCAATCTCCACGACATTTGGCGAGCCCATCTCGCTATGCAGTTTTGTCGGCGCGTGCTCAAAATAGTAGCGAAGGGGCTCCACCCGATATGGTCCATGGCCGCTGACCGGCCCATCCGCTGAACTCGAAATGTAATGGGATCCGGGTTCGAGCGTCGCCACCAGTTCGCGGAGTCCGTCGTCGATGGGCTGTGGCGGCAAACCTTCATTGCGGCCGCAGAAGATTCCAAGCGATGCGTGATTACGGATGCGCAGCAGGTAGTCACGTGCGTTTGCGAGGAACAGGTTGTCATCATCCGGGTCGGGTCCGTCCCAGGGATTGGCAAGCCAGAAATCCTGCCAGACCACTACGCCATAGCGATCTGCAGCGTCATAGAATGCCTCATCACCGGTCTGGCCCACCCAGTTGCGAATCATGTTGAAGTGTTCGTCGCGGTGGTAGCTCAATGCCGCATCGTACTCACGCGAGCGATAACGGAGCATCGACTCGGGAAAACCCCAGTTACCGCCACGCGGAATGAAACGCCGCCCATTGATCCAGAGCTTGAGCACTCCGCCATCTTCTGAATATGTGAATTGACGCACGCCGACGTTGAATGAAATCTGGTCGGATACTGCGCCATCGATAACAAACCCGTATGAAACCGGATAGAGGTTGGGTTCGCCATAGCCGACGGGCCACCAAAGCTTCGGATTTGTGAGATGGAGCGCGTTTTGCGATGTCGGCGAGAACTCAACTGTCTTTGTCGACCATGCAGCGATCGTTACCGGCATTTCAACATCCACATTTCCAAAGCGAGCCCGCAACTTTCCGGTCACCGTCTTTGCATCAAGATTTCGCAGAGTGGCCTGCATCGTCACGTCTACCTGCGTGGTATCGGGTAGCGGCAGAGTGGTTGACACGAGAGGGCCCTCGATTTTCACTGGACCGCTGCGGGTGATCGTGACGTTGCTCCAAATGCCGGTGTCGCGCCCGCGAATCGTCGACATCCAATCCCACCCTGCGGAGGCATGGTACGTGGGATTATCGCGGCCCAGAGCGCCGCCGTTTACCGTCGGTGCGGCCTTGTCCTTAGTGCTGCCTGGATTCGCCACCCGAAGAACATGTACCGCCAGGGCATTCACCCCATTGTGATGAACAAGGGATGTCACGTCGAAATTGCCGCGCATGAATCCGCCGTCGATGCGCCCGACGCGATGGCCGTTCAGAAAGATTTCGGCTTTCCAGTTAATTCCATCGAAGTTCAGCCATGTATGCTCGTCGGGCCGTTGCTCAACCGGCAAATTGAATTCTTCGCGATACCAGAAGTCTGCACAGAAGAACGAGTCGGAGATCGCATACTGGTTGTCGCTGAAGTCGGGGTTGGGAATTGCACCATCGTTCAGATAGCTGGTCAACACAGTTCCAGGAACAGTCGCGATCATCCAATCGTTGTCGACAAATCCGGGTAATGAGAGCTTGTCGCCCTGCGCCAGCACGAGAGATGCCCGTTGAACGCGCCACTCGCCACCGGCGAGAGGTACGGTGCCATCCGTGTCTACCGAAGAGGTCACGTGAGGCCGTGCTATGAGTCCACCGTGCCCATAGACCTCGAACTCGCTCAGAATGTAGCGGTCGCCTGGCTTTTCAGGCTTGGTCATCAGCAGGCGCACGTAGCGGCCGCGCGCCGGCTGTGCAAGATGGATTTGATCGTTTGAGCTTCCGGATGCGGGAATCACCTGAAGCGTACTCCAGTTGCTTGCATCATCCGACACCTGGATTTTGCCTTCCGCGGCGCGCGCAATCCAACTGAGCGCGACGCGGTCGAAGGTGCAAACCGCACCCAGGTCCACATAAACCCACTCTTCGCCGCTCCCCGCGCTCATCCACGCACTCGAAAAAACATCGGGACCCGCCACATGAACCGTCAGGCTCTTGTCGAATAGCGCAAGCTCCGCCACGCCCCACGAAGTCACATTTTGCGCCGAGAGTCGCACGCGGTAAGAACGAAACCTTGCCGGCGTGGCAAAGGGAATCGACTCCATAAAGCTTGGCCCCGGAGTTCGCATGTCGGGCCACTGCGAACCCGAGGCCTGGCCCGCTGCTTTCCAGTTCACGCCATCATCAGAACCGAGGACCGTGTACGTCCATGTGCCCGACAGATCTCTGCCGTAGATTTTGCGCAGATAGAGATCGATCCGGTCGATCTCCGGGGCCTCGCCTCCACCCTTGATGTCGAATTCAACCCATTGTGAATCGCCCGACACGTCCATTGATGATGTGACATTGCCATCCAGAAAGACTTCTCGTTCAGTCTTCGGCAGGACTCCCGCGCTACTGGTCGAGGTCTCGATCCACTGCGGCAGGGAGGTTTCCTTGATGCCGTCGGTGATCAATTGCGCGGTCAAGTTATAGTCATAAGCGCTCGACTGATAGGCTGGCCGATGCAGCGCCAGGTTGCGATAGGTATGCGTGTCCGCGACGAGTGTGGGCCCCGTATACTCCCTGGGGTCGCCGGGGTATACACCGATGCCCCGCGTGTAGTTCTGGGCGTGTCCTGCAAAGGTGGCGCAAGCAAGAAGGAGGGCGAAGCGTTTCATCATTTGATCCTGGACGCGATCGACACAATCACACGTGTCTCGGCGTCGGCGCAACGAGTCTCGTAATCGGCTGAACGAGCAAGTGTAAACGGCTGCCATGACCGTCGCAAGCCGGAGAGCCTGATGGAATGCGCGATAGAGCCTGTTGCGAAGCCGAATTGACGAGCTCCGTCTTGACCCTGAGTCAGCGCAATCTGGATAAATTTTATTGGTGCCGAAGAAGGGATTGGGAAGGCTGAGCCGAGTTTTCCCAAGAAGAATGCTGGAACTTCGATTCTAAAAACGCAAGGTTTTAGGACGATATGAGTCTTTGCATCAGAACCGCAATTTTTGGTTAGGGTGACACTCCTCCCTCAGGACGATTTAGGAAGCCTTAGGAATTAGGAAGGCTTTAGGAAGGCTCCGGAAGAGCAGAATTGGAGCACATGGTCACCACAAAGGATATCTTTCCAGATTGTCGCGAAAACTCGTTCCGAACGCCACTATAGATAAAAAATCCATGTGGCATCCAGAATCGTCGGTTTGTAGGATGCCGTTCTTGGCTTTCATCGAATGCGGCATCGCCTATGCAATTCCAACGCTGCGTTTCTTGTGTCAGATGGGAGGCAGATTGCACTTGGCCTATTTGTTAATGATTAAGAGATGGAAGACGCTGAACCCGTTCCCTGCATCATTGAAGCATTGCGCTTCAGAGATGGTGTCGTCATCACGTTTGAGGACGGCAAGTGCGCGTTATACACTCCGGCTCTCCTGTACGCCATGTTTCCCAACGCCGATGAATTGAGTCAAGATATGGCCGACCTAGAATGAATTCCGAATGCGACATTCGTCTCTTGACTTCAGTCAGACTCTTCCTCATCGCCGATTTGCCCGGCTAGCGAGGGAACGGTAGGTGACTTGCGGACGAAAGGTGTAGAGAATTGTGATTGACGCCGTGAGCATCGAGGACTACGTTGATTGCGTACGGGGAAGGGGGACAATCCAAAAGATGCAGAAATACTCCTTGAGCAGTACTTCACACGAGGCGTCGGAACTTTAAGTCATCGTGCCCTGACCCCAATGGTCGCCCCGACGTAAGAATTTTTTCGCTGGGACGTGACCGCATTCTTTCACGTTGTAGTGCACCCATCGACCTGATGTGCAGCGTGGCAATTCTTCAAATGGAGCGCCGACCTCATCGCCCAAGAAGCCCGTTAGCGGGTATCGCCACGTAGCAATCGCGGATTGGAAGCATAAGTGAAGATGTCTGGGCAATCGCATAGGCGCGATGTGCTTAGGTTCAACAATCAATTCACAACAGTGGTCGAGGCGTATTGCCTCGGCCACTGTTGTTTTAGAGGGCATGAATTGGCGACGGCTGCATAGGAATCGCGTCCGACACCATTCGACTGCCTTCGAATCTGCTGAAATCCCTATTACTGGTAGGAATAGGTTCTGAGGCGTGACCCTCGTCACATCCGTTTTAACGTCGGGCTGGGCATCATCTCCAAACGTTAGCAAGGAATCTCTCTGCTATTGCACAGAGTCGTGAGGCCAACATGTACGTACCTACAGTGGGGGAACAGGTTTATGTGGACGAACATAGGGGGGTCTTCGTTGTCGCTTGGGTAGACAATGAAACTCAATCAGTCGATTTAATTCCTTCCACCGGGAGTGGTCCGAGGGAAGAATATGTCCCCTGGCAAAAGCTCCTCGGTTGTTGGAACCCGCGAATCGAAACCGCCAACGCGGCTCCGCGACTGATGCGATGAATAACGCCACAACACCAATTCCGGCTGAAAGATACAAAACAATCGGAATTGGCAAAATATGACCCCAAAACGGGGACGGCTCTGTGAGTCACTTGTCCGACATGCAAGGTGCTGTGGCGTCCCTTGCTTCCGAAAAGCGAAAGATGGAGCGAAGATTCTTTGATAGCCAGGTCGCTTGCACGGGAATCGAGGACTCGGAGCGGTGCCTGATGCGGACCACCGTGGAGCATCGTCAAAAGATTCTGACGCCTCGTTCGAGTTTTTGGATTGGAGCTGAAGATTTGAGCCGCGAATTCAGGATCTTGTTCAGGATGCCTGTCAGAGAGAGGTCGCTCTTTCCGCGAATACAAATTGCCAACATGCCTGTGCAATCACCAATTCACATCCGCGAATAATGCCAAATCGGCTGCGGCGCACCGAGCGAACCAAAGTGCCATTAGCGTTGGCGCAAAACGTGCAATAGAGTGGGCAGGGTCTTCCAGTCGCAGCGATATCGGTCATCATGCTGCAGGCAGTGAACTGTTCAGGCGAGATGATCATGAGTAGTACCGGCAGTTGTGCGTCGATTGTATGGCCATTCGAACCATCGCGAAAGCTCTTCGCGAAGACAAGGATTCTGACATGACCAAGACTATGAACAAAGCGGGTATTTCGATGTTGTTTGTGTTTGCTGTTGTGATTTCTATTTTTTCTCTTCCCCAACTCTCCGCGGGTGCGACAAATGAGATAGGGAGCAGTGCTTTAACTCAAAACAGCGACCCCGTGGCAACCGCAACGGCGGCCAGACTGGGCAAAAAGCAATACCGCGGGGTGAAGGTGAGTGTGGAGAATGGAATCGCGACACTGACCGGCACTGTCGATCTCTACGAGTACAAAGTAGATGCCGACAAGAGGGTACGAAATGTGAGCGGAGTTGCCGCGGTTCGTAATCTCATCGACGTTGCCGGCCCAAGTATTCCGGACCAGGAACTTCAGGCAAAACTTCAAGAAACGCTGACCTATGATCGGGTTGGCTATGGCAACGCATTTAACGCGATCAGTCTCGCCGTCGAATCCGGAATCGTGACTCTCGGAGGCCACGCCCGAACTGATGTGGATAAGGATTCCGCTTTGGCGCTGGTTTCCACCCAACCTGGCGTGAAAGACGTGATTGAAGAGATCGAAGTCGATCCAGTTTCGATCATGGACGACCAGACTCGCATGGCAGTGGCTCGTGCAATCTACGGATATCCATCGCTCAATCGATACTCCATTGACCCTGCAAAGCCGATTCGCATCTCCGTACAAAATGGCCATGTGGAACTTTACGGCGTTGTCGACTCTAGAGCAGATAAGGACGTGGCCTTTATCCGAGCGAATGGCGTTCCTGGCGTCTTCAGCGTAAAGAATTACCTGCAGATCGCTGGTCAGCCGGATGAGAGACGAGAGTAGCAAATCCCCCGACGTCACAGGGTCGATCGAATTTCGCACGTCATCACGACAAGAATTCTGACACTGTCGTCGCAATCTTTTGACAGAACCTGAGACAGATCGGCGGTCTGTGGCAGAGTGCCCAATTTCCGATGCGAAAAGCTAGGCCCAAATGGAGCAGAAATTGCTTGTCTTAATGGCAAGGGACTCCGGTGCTTGCCCCGATTTGGCCGCTTCATACCCAGTTCGAGCCGCCGAGGGCCGACAACTTCAAGTCTAGGTTCTCGCGCCGGAAAGGAACTTCTGAGATGCGTTGTGCAAATCCAGAGTGCGGTCGTGTTGCGGATGACTTGACGATCGGCGTTCTACGTTTGATCGAGCTCGACGTTCCTCCCGAGCAACGCGTAACGCGCAGCGACTCGGGGTTCCCGATCTGCGCGGTTAGGTCGCGCTACTTCTGGCTATGCGAGCAATGTTGTGATGTCTTGCGGATCCTGCGCTGGACTGAGAACGAGCTGATTTTCGAACGCCGGAAGAGCGAATCATCGCTCCGAAAGGCAGTGCAGGATATTGGTCTGCCGGTGACGAGCACCCCGCGAGGACCGCAGCTCCTAATAAGAAGAACAGCGTGACAGAGGGGCGGCGTATCGTGGCGATCTTGAACAAGCTTCGCGGGCAGTTCGGCTCGTCCTCTCACGGCCTGGTGGCCGTTTTCATGCTCGGCAGCATGCTCGCCGCTTGGAGCGCGCCGATTGTGTTTCCCAACGCGAGTTCACGAAGCACTGTACTACTCGTGACCGTCATCATCTCTAGTTTGCCTCTGTGCATCGAACTTCTCATCCAACTTGCACGCGGCAATTTCGGCGTCGATATCCTCGCGTTCCTTTCGATCGTGAGTAGCGTCTTTCTTCGTCAGTACTGGGTTGCTGCGATCGTTATCCTCATGCTTTCAGGCGGAAAGGCGCTGGAGGAACACGCAACCCGTCGCGCATCCTCTGTGCTCCGCGCTCTCGCGCGACGAATGCCGCAAATTGCACACCGGCTCGAAGCCGGAGGTAACATCGCGGATGTTTCGATCGAACAAGTTGCCATAGGCGAAGTGCTAAGCGTCTATCCGCATGAACTATGTCCCGTAGATGGCGTAGTTCTGGAGGGCCTCGGACGGATGGACGAGTCCTATTTGACAGGGGAACCTTTTCTGATTGAAAAGGCGCCAGGAGCATTCGTCCTGTCTGGTGCAGTCAATGGAGATTCGGCGCTGACGATCAGGGCCACGCAAGTTGCAAAAGATTCGAGGTATGCGAAGATCGTGGAGGTTCTGCACGCGTCGGAACAAAATCGTCCGCGCATTCAGCGTCTCGGAGACCGACTTGGAATCTGGTATACCCCGCTCTCCCTCCTTGTCGCTACATTGGCATGGATCGTGAGCGGGGATCCAGAGCGCTTCCTGGCTGTTTTAGTCATTTCCACTCCCTGTCCCTTGCTTCTTGCGATTCCCGTCGCCATCACGGGCGCGATCTCGGTAGCAGCACGACGCGGAATCGTAGTGAAAGACCCTTCTATCCTCGAAAAGATCAACTCTTGCGTCACTCTCATCGTCGACAAAACTGGAACGCTCACGTACGGCAAGCCTATTCTTACTGAAGTTCTTTGCCTCGGCGATTGGCCGCGACGGGAATTGGTCCAACTGGCGGCGAGTCTCGAAAAGTATTCGAAACATCCGCTGGGAAGCGCAGTCCTGCATACCGCTGAAGAGGAGCAGATTCCGTTACTAAATCCACAGATGATTCAAGAAGCCCCGGGGCGGGGCATGCTTGGCGGGATTGGCGGTCACGTGGTAATGCTAACCAGCCGTAAGAAGCTGCCGGAGGCGGTGCAGAGGCAGCTCGGCGCGTTCCCGACGGGAATGGAATGCGTCCTCCTAATCGACGACAAACTGGCAGGGTTACTTCGCTTTCGTGATCAACCTCGGCTTGAAAGCAAGCCGTTCCTGAGACATGTGAAGTCTCATCACGGCCTGTCCAAGATCGTACTTCTTTCTGGAGATCGGCCAGCTGAGGTCCAATATTTTGCCGAACGTATGGGGATCTCCGAGATCTTTGGGGGCAAGAGTCCAGAAGAGAAACTCGCGCTGGTAAGGGAATTAACAGAAAAGGAAAACACGCTTTATATCGGCGATGGAATCAATGATGCTCCAGCGATGATGAACGCGACTGTTGGAATTGCACTTGGCGTCAACAGCGACGTTACATCGGAAGCTGCCGGTGCCGTGGTCCTTCAGTCCTCCCTGGCCAGTGTGGATGAACTCATTCACATCGGCAACAGGATGCGCCGCATTGCTCTCACGAGTGCGATCGGGGGCATGGTCCTTAGTGGAGTAGGCATGGGCGCTGGATTCTTCGGCCTTCTTGCTCCAATAGAGGGTGCAATTCTCCAGGAATTCATTGACCTGGCAGCGATCCTGAACTCACTGCGCATGATCTTGCCGAGTGGTCCGCTGAGTGATTTTGACGCCAGGGCGGCTGAGCAGCTAGCTGAAACAGAGTTGTCTCGATCAGCCGGCGAAAAGCATAAGGCACCTGCCGTGATTCAACATGGATGATTTCAGAAAGCGCGCCGTATTTGTTGTGTTGACCAGTGTTGTTGCTATCCTTCTTCTCTGGTTAACATGGACTGCCCGTTATGTTCTTCTTCTGCTTTTTGCTTCTTGCATCGGTGCGCTGATCCTCTCCACGTTTACCAATTGGCTCAGGTCATGGATACCGATGCGGCGAGGCATCGCATTTGCAATCATAATTTCAATCATTTGCTTGATGACCGTGCTGTTGATCTGGACGCGTGGCTCTCTTCTGTTACAACAGCTTGGCGACCTGCAATCATCTATTCCCTCCGCGCTCCGCCAGATACATTCGAGACTCCTGTCTGAAACCTGGGGTCGTTGGTTCCTCGTCCAAATTGAAGATTCTGAGCAGCTGGCACTCGGAGCGTCATTTGTCCTCTCTGGCATTCGGGGCGCGATGTATCTGACCGGAGCGGCCGTGGCGGCAATGTTTCTTGTCACTGTCTCGAGCTTGTACTTTGGGGCGGAGCCGGATCTTTATTTGCGCGGAATACGACGGATTGTGCCCGAAGCATATAGGTCGATCTTTGAAGAATGCTTAACCTCACTGACGAAGACAATCCGGGCGTGGCTCCTTGCGAGATTATTATCGATGGCTGTGATTGGAATGTTGATTTCCTGTGGGCTCTTCTTGATCGGCGTACCGCTAGCAGGCACGCTGGGCATCATTGCAGCGCTGCTCACATTCGTTCCCAATATCGGACCAATTCTGTCTGTAGTTCCTGCGGCTTTGCTCGCTTTCGCGATTAGCCCAACCAAGGGCTTCATCGCGATCTTACTGTTTTGCTCGGCACACTTCCTCGAGGGAAATCTCATTTCTCCGCTTGCAGACCGCGGAATCGTGAAGCTTCCGCCCTCGCTAACGTTGAGCGTACAACTTCTGCTGGGCTCGATTGCAGGTGCATTGGGTGTGGCGCTAGCAGCTCCGCTTACGGCTGTAACGCTCAGTATTCTGGGCGTCGTGTTGCCCCCTCAGAAATCACAGCCTACGCAAAGTGCCTCCGTTCATGAATTGCCACAACATGTTCAAGCTCTTTGACGACCGCTCGCAATGCGTGATCTTCCAAAGAAGTTAGCGCTCTTCGAACCTGCGGAGAATGGTACCCGAGGTGCTAATGAAACGGGCAAGTGCACGCGTGCGGACAGTCTTTCACGTGCGTCAAGCGCGCCGTGCGAGCGCTTAAATGAACGCCGAACATTTGCGCGCAGGAGTTTTCGCCCAAAATCCTGATTCGGCCATATATGCGAACCGGCGAGGTCATTCAGCACCGCTTCGCGTCGGGAATCAATAGATCTCGCCCTGGAGGAAAAGCATGAGTGGAACATTGATTCTGAACATTTTGAAAGAGACTGCGCTTCTGGGACTGCTGTTGCTGGTGCCCACCTTCGGAAGAGCGCAACCAGCCGACTCCGAAGCGATTACAGACCTTCTCAAAGAAGCAAAGGCGCATGCGGTAGTCGCCGAAGACGACGCTGCAACATTGGAATCCTACACGCGTTCAACCATGTCGTGGCAGACGCACGGAAACCACTTAACCGAAATGAAGATCCATGCCAACGATCTCCTCAGCGACTTCAATCAGCTCAAGTCAATGCGATCTGAAGGATCACCCTGGCAACAGGAAGCGATCGATCGCATTGATCCCCTGCTTCGGGACATGGCCGAGCATCTTGGGGCCATGATCGATCACTTCAACGACAACAAGAACAAGATACAAATGCCTCCGTACCGTGAATACGCCAAAGCTAATCTGGAGTTGATGAGCCGGACAAATCGCATGATCTCCGACTTTGTCGACTACGGAGATGCCAGGACGAGGGCAGATAACCTCGAGAAAACTCTGGAATTGCCCACTGTAGCGCTTGAGAAGGAATAGTCAACGCAAACCCTCGTGTGTCTCGCGAACGGCGCACGAGGGATTCTTCCTGGAGATTTGCTATTCAAGAATTTCTAGGTTCATAAACGCTCGCCGCACGATAGCTCTTTTGTGGCCCCCCAGGCTGATTGAAAAGCGACATTCCGGATAGAGACCGCTACGCAACATGCACATTTCGAGTGTCGTCCTCGGCGCTCTCGCCGAATGCGCCGACCTTTGTCGGTAGCGTCACTTTGAGAAGGTTCTCGCCGTTGCTGGAAGGTTGCTTTGGCAGGACAACAACGGGGCATTTCGCTCGTGCCACCACGTTGTAGGTCACACTCGCTTTCCAGTCCAGGCCGGGCGATGACGCTCCAGGGGAACAAAGGATCAAGTAGTCCTGCTCGGCTGAGGCGGCATGCTTGAGAATCCCTGTGGCTGCATCGCCTTCATGAACGACGATTTCAGCAGGGCAAAAAAGCTCGGCTTCGCGCCACGTCCGAATCGGAAACCTCGAAGCTATCGCCATCGGAGTAATCGCATCGGGATGGCGCCCGCAACCGGAGACGTGAAGGACCGTCAGCTTCGCTCGAAGTTCCTGGGCGAACCGGCATGCAAACGCTAAGGGAACATCGCAATCCGAATCCAGCGACACGGCAAGCGTAACGTTTCGTGTCAGCAGGCTGCTTCGCGAAGCAAGACTCACATTTCTACCGATAACGCAAGTGGGGATATCCAATCCCGGTAAAAGCTGCTCTGCAAGAGCAGTAGTGCGGGTTCGCTCAAGATCGTGGTGGTGATCGAGAGTGATGATCGCTCGGTCGGCGCAGTAACTCCTCGCGATCAACGGGATTTCCGCGTGAGCATTGCCGGTCAGCACCAAGGGGTCGCAGGTGAATCCAAGCCATCTCAGCTGCCGCGCCATGCGATCAACAATCACCCGAGCCTCCTGCAGCCGATCCTTCGGCCGCATAAGAGGCTTGTGGTGCACCGAAACAGCCTTGGGGGGTGCAACCACATGGGCGAGAACAATCTTTGCGTGGCTCTGCCTTGCCTGCTGGATTGCATGGGGAAGGATCACCATTTCGTCATCAAGGCTGGTAAGCGCCAGAATGACTTCGGGAGCACACCATTCCCGGAGGGTCTTCGCCGAGACGCGGTGCAACGTCGGTTCAGCATCAACTGCTGCGAATTGGCTGGCTAGCATATCTCACGGCTCCTCTTGTGGAGTCAGTTGCCGGGTCAACGGCCACTCCGGACGGCAAAGAACAATCTCTGCCGCGCAGAACGTCCCGAGCCCTCAACAACTCCATCAAGGCACATCCATGCACGTTTAAGGCCACTTATCTGGGGTCGATGCCATCCCCTTTCGAGGATCTTCCAAAACTCCGCCACCGGTCCGGCTCCCTTTGCGTCCGAATCATTGGACACAGATGTCAAAATGCTCGTACGTTCTTGAATACTCCCGCTCGCTGACGGGCAGATGTGCGGTAATGCCAACTCAAATCGACCTCGGGTTGGTCATTCACGTGCTGCAAGTCCTTGAAGAGAACGTGCACATCACCTGCACGTAAAGGGAGATCGAATGTCAACGATTCAAGAAATTGCCATAGCGGCTTCAAAGTTTTCTTTTGCAGCTGTCCTCACTCTGGCTCTAGCCGCCGGAGTAAACGCCCCGGCCACGACACTGGAGAATCTGCAGACCGCATTCAACGGGGAAAGCAACGCAAACGCACGCTATCTGGCCTTTGCCAAACAGGCACAGAGTGAAGGGTTATGGCGAAGTCGCCAGCCTGTTTCGAGCTGCAGCGCGAGCCGAGAAGATCCATGCCACAAATCATGCCGCGGTCATCGAGGAACTGGGCGCGTTACCTCAAGCGCATATTGATGCCCCGACTGTGAAGACAACCCGAGAAAATCTTGAAGCCGCTGTAAAGGGCGAGACGTATGAACGGGATACGATGTATCCGGATTTCCTAAAACAGGCGAGAGCAGATCGCAACTCACATGCAGTGAGAACGTTGAATCTGGCCAAGACTGCCGAAGCAGAACACGCCAGGTTGTATGCCGCGACCCTTGCCAATCTCGATCACTTGAAGGGAACGAAGGAAGCCACCTACTACGTGTGCCCTGTGTGCGGTTACACCTCAAGTGATGCAAAGTTTTCCAAGTGCCCTTCTTGCTTCACGACAAGGGAAGTTTTTGAAAAGGTGGCCTGATTTTCGTCTGGCCGCCGACCGTTCTTCTTTGCAAGTTTGAGTTGCAGATCTGAGAGGACAATATGCTTCAATTTCCGCCATTGCCGCCATGGGACTCGCTTCACCCGCTGATCATTCATTTTCCGATCGCGCTTCTCCTGTTGAGTCCCCTGTTTATTTTGATAAGTGCAATCCTTCCACCTCCAAAAGGCAAACCGTTTATGATTGCGGCTCTGCTGATCCTCCTTTTGGGAACGGGCAGCCTTTTTCTTGCTGGATTAACCGGACACGCGGCGTCTGAGCTTGCCGAACGCGGAGGAGCCGTGGATGCGGTGCTCGAGACCCATGAAGATCTGGCTTCGGAAACCCAGATTGTCTTTGCCGGACTATCTGCAATTCTTCTTGGAATGTATGTGATTCCTTTGGTTCTCCGCCGCCAGGAAAATCGGGTGTTTTCAACCTTTCTCCCGTTGGCGTTCCTTGCCCTCTATGGCGTTGGGTTTCTATTTCTGGTCAATACGGCCCATGCTGGGGGGCGGCTTGTCCATGAGTTCGGAATACACGCTGTAATTCCGGCAGCAAGTGTTCAATCTCCGCCACAGAATCTATCCGCGGTGAGCGAAAAGATCGAAGCTCACTGACTTTCTCATTCGTGGTAGAGGAAATGGCCGACAGCGTAGAATTTTTGGGACGAGTTAGAAAGCTAGATCAATGAACTGGAGCGCTCCTTCACTCGAAAGGCTGGAAGCTCAGGCCTTCAGACGGCAGCAGACTGCCTTCGGCCTGCTCACTCTCTTTGTCCTCGCTGTACTCCTTCTATTGCACACTCTATTCGCTTCGCTCCTTGGCGAGCCGTCTGTTGCAGTTGTGCTGTTACTCGGTTTGAGTTTTTCGCTCAAGCTGCTCGAGATCATCTGGCTTCAGGGTAAACGAGATGGACTTACGGAGAGAATAGCGCAAAGAGAAACACTGGTTTCGATCGTTGGGATCTTCGTATTGGCCTTTCTACTCGTGGTGTACACCAATCGAGATGATCCGCCGTATTTTGTATTGCTTGCAATTCCCATCCTGCAATGTGCTTATCATCTTGGACTGGCTGCCACGCTGCTGACAAACATCACGGCAGTCAGCATGATGTTTGCATGGTTACAGCACTTTTTCAATGTGCATCCGCCGGCGCGGCCAACGGAGTATCTGGAATACGGGATGATCGCTGTCATCTACAGCTTGGTTGGACCGCTTGTATGGTACCTGGTCGACCAACTGAGGCAGAAGGAGGCCCGGCTTTATGAAAAGATGTCGGAGCTCGAATCAACTCGAGAACGACTCATTGCGGAGGAAAAGCTTGCAGCGATCGGACGGTTAGCGAGCGGAATCGCCCACGAAATTCGAAATCCCGTAGCCATGATCACGAGTTCTCTTGCGACCGCAAGACACTCGTCATCCGAGCCAGCCGAGAGAGAAGAGATGTTTGCCATTGCTGCGCGGGAAGCGAAGCGGCTCGAAAAGCTCACTGGAGAATTCCTCTCATACGCTCGACCGGTGAAGCCAAAGCTCTCTCAAATTTCAATCGATGACATTCTGGGACACATTGCAGACGTGACGCGGATGCACTCTGCCAATCGAGCCATTGAAGTCAATTCCACTGTGACCGGTGATCCAACTGCTGTCGTCGATCCTTCTCAGATCGAAGCCGCGCTACTCAATCTCTGTTTGAATGCAATCGATGCAACTCCAGATCGAGGGCGGATAGATTTAAGGTCGAGAAGCGGATCAGAGAAGCTGTACATTGAGGTCGAAAATACCGGTCACAAAATCCACGAAGAAGACCTGGAACGGATTTTTGAGCCTTTTTTTACAACAAAGCCAGAAGGCACGGGACTGGGGTTGGCATTCGCTCGTGGAGTGGCGATTGCGCATGGCGGAGACCTTAATGTAAGCAGGAACGAAGAGGGGGATGTCGCCTTCTTGATGACTCTAGTGAAAAATCCTACAAGTCTTGATCCGAAAGAGATGTCAGATGGCGAAGATATTAGTTGTTGACGACGAGCAGGGGATGCGGCGCATCTTGAACGTCAACCTGCGCAGAGATGCGCATGTGGTTGTGGAGGCATCAGGTGCCGCGGAGGCGCTTGCGTTCATCAAGCGCGAAGACTTCGATGTAATCCTGACTGATCAAAAAATGCCTGACGGGAGCGGCCTGGATGTTATTCAGGCTGCGCATGACGACGACCCTACCACGTCCGTAATAGTTCTGACCGCGGTCGGCACGCTCGAACTTGCCGTTGAAAGCATGCGTCGTGGAGCATTCGACTTTCTCAGCAAGCCGTTTGATCCCGAGGTTGTCCGCGCCACTGTCAATCGAGCTTCTGAACGCACCGCTCTGCTTCGGGAGAATGCCGTCCTTAAAACCACGGTCCGCAAACTGGAGGGAGCAGATGACATTCGTGGAAGTGGTCCGTCCATCTGTGCGATTCGGGAATTTATAGGGCGTGTCGCACCCACAAACAGCACAGTCTTAATTACCGGTGAAACCGGAACTGGAAAGGAGCTTGTAGCTCGAGCCATTCACAGGAATAGCTCACGATCTGGGAAACCGTTTCTCCCTATCAACTGCGCTGCCGTTACTGAAACTCTTCTGGAGAGCGAACTGTTTGGTCACGAGCGAGGCGCCTTCACCGGAGCTGACCGATCGAGCCCGGGACTTTTCGAATCGGCGCATGAGGGAACAGTCTTTCTCGATGAAGTTGCTGAAATGACTCCAGCAGCACAGGCAAAGTTGTTGCGCGTGCTCGCCGACGGCGAGATTCAGCGGGTCGGATCTGCCGTCACCCGACGAGTTGACGTCCGGGTTCTTGCAGCAACACATCGGAATCTTGAAGAACGAGTCAAGGATGGGTTGTTTCGCCAAGATCTCTATTACCGCTTGGCGGTTGTGCCCGTTCACCTGCCACCCCTGAGAGAGCGTCCTGAAGATATTGTCGAGTTGTGCGAGAGTCTGGTTCTTCGAATTGCCGCGGAGATGAAGGTTCAGGGCAAGCGGTTAACCCCGGCAGCCGTCAAGAAGCTATGCGGCTACCCATTTCCGGGAAACATTCGGGAGCTGAGAAATCTGCTGGAACGCGCTCTCATCCTCGGGAAGTCCGCTGAGCTTCAGCCTGAAGATTTCTATCTGCATCCACCCCTTCTCGCGACTCAAGGAGTCAGAGGAGAGGATTCCATCGAGATACTTGCCGATCAGCTTCCAAGTCAAATTAACTTGCGTGACATTGTCACACGGCTTGAAAGAGCTTTGATCAATCGCGCGCTTGATCTCGCCAAGGGAGTGCAGGCGGAGGCTGCAAGAAAGCTGGGCCTATCGCGAAGTGATCTTGGATATAAGATAGGGCGCCATGGCCTCGCCGTTATTCCAGATAAGGGAGTCGACGAGCCTGACTTCCGTCGCTCGAACTGAGAATAGAAATCCGGGGCTCGCGGGAGGTGATTAGACTGAATTTGGTTGCTAATGTTTTTGGCCAAATTTAGGTCTATAAAGGCGTATTCAGGTGATACATGTGAGGGAAGTTAGATTCTATAAGATACTTATTTAATTGTATTTACGTTTGATTTGAATGAGATGGGAAATACTTTGGTGCCGAAGAAGGGACTCGAACCCCCACACCCTTGCGAGTACGTGGACCTGAACCACGCGCGTCTGCCAATTCCGCCACTTCGGCACGAGACACAAACCCAGCGCTTTTCGCTGGATCGGCAGCATCTTTGAGTCTCGCAAAAGCGGTCTGCTGTGTCAAATCTGACTACGGGATAGGAGACAGGGGCCGGGAAAAGTGCACCCCCCTCTCATCCGGGAAATTTTGACCCCGAGGCATCAGCAAACTCCTTGTTGTCTCAGTTGTGTTGCAGTTTCGACCATGCAAATCGTAAATTGGCTTCATCGTGAAAACAGTCAATGATTTGGCCCTTGTCTTAAAGGATGAGTTCAAGAGGCGGAGAATCCCAAAACCCGCTTCGCTACTACCCATGCTGGAGACCATGTATCTAGCCAGCCAAGAAACGGAAGAAGGGGCTCCGACGCGTGTGCATGTGTGCTATGCAGATCCTTCAAAAGCAAGTTCGATTCCAAACGACTCGGTAATGCACGAGATTGCGAATTCCCTTGATGTCGGACATGATCGGTGGCAGAGCGTCCCGCTAGGCAAGAGATTGGTGTTCTCGCCGAGAACTCTTGTGAAGCTTGCTGCAAGTACGGACCTTCGCAGTACATCAGTTCTGGTTTACGAGTTTGAGCATCAGCTCTTGATTTGGGCTCTCGCAGATATGCAAGATGATCTCGTTCGGTTCGAGACGCATGATCTTCCTCGCGATCAGGTGCCAGATCGACCAGGCCTGTTTCAGGTCCACGTTGAAGGAGTTGGACATCTCAGTGTCTTCATCGGTTTTGAGCGGATTGCGGAACTACGAGGGGGTGACTTGCTGCCACCTCCGATCGATGTATTCGCTCGTGGTCCGGTTTGCTCGGCATTGAACACGATCAGTTCAAAGATTTACAAACAAATGCTCAATGGCTGGATCCCAAGAACGCTAGATCGCGATCAAGTTGAGAATGAAGTTCAGTCCACTCTATGTAACTTGCTCATCCGCGCAGACAGATTTCGGCATGGGGGGCTTTTCTCATCTGTCCAGAACTTTCTCACGAAGAGATGCAAATAACAAATGAACTTCAATACTCACGACTTCTCCAAGGGGTAGCTTTTGGCGTGCTGGGGAAGGCAACTTGGTCTTCTATGGTCTTCCTCGCTCTTCGCATATTTGAAGCAGGTGGTGATCTTCCAGCACATCTGTGGACCTTAGAACGCAAACAGGAAATTCTGCTGCGAGAGGGCAAGAGAATTCTTGATGGTGCTATCTGGTTTACGGCGTTGCTCAGCCGGATGGATGGGCTCGTACTGATGGATTACAACCTGTTTGTTCGTGGCTTCGGCGTCATTCTGAATAGCACTGAGATGCCCTCAGGAGTCAAAGCCTTTCAGGCGAGCAGCGCCGAGTTGCTAAAATCATCGATCACACCTTTAAACCTAGAAAGCTTTGGAACCAGACATCGCTCAATGGCCGCTCATTGTGCGCGTAACCCCGGTAGTATCGGGTTTGTGATATCCAAAGACGGTGGTGTCCGCGTGTTTATGCGAGTCGGAAAACGCTTGGTGATGTGGGACAACATCATGCTTTCTCCGTCGACATTGCCGATGGAGGAGATTCACAAGGCCCAGAACTTCTTCCGAGAAGCTAGCGAACAGGCCGAAGTGCATTCACAGAAGCAAATAGAATCGAAGATGTTTGCGAAGTTGAGCCCTGACGAACAGGATCGATTCTTACTGAAAGAATATAACAAGCTCTTTCGGAAGGGCGGCGGCGCAAAGCAGAATGCCTCGCCGCGATAAGAGCTCATTTCTTCTTGCGTTCCCGCTCGCATTGATGATCGCGCGAAAAAAATCATTTCGATTCGGCGCTCCGTGTAAAATCTTCTCGGCACAATGAATGGAAGATTTCGGAGCTGATAATAGAGGGCGGCGATCCCAGAGCCTGAGGAATCAGATCGATGAGCATCATTCACGTTAACCAAATCAAGAATCGCATCCAAGCGATTTACGCTAACAAGATCGACCTCAGCGACGTTGACAGAGGGAACCTTACCCCAGCAGCTAAGGAACAGTTCCTTTTGACGCGAGCTCTAGCTGCGTATGCCATTCATATTCTCGGACATGCAGATGCAGACATTACTGCAGCTGCCGTAACCGACGGTGGAGCAGATAACGGCATCGATGCTATTCATTATGACGAGCGAGAAAAGCGTCTGTACATTGTTCAATCAAAATGGATCAATGATGGGAGGGGCGAGCCGGAGAATGGCGACGTAAAGAAATTCGTCGCCGGAATTCGCGATCTGTTTGATCAATCATTCGACAGATTTAATTCGAAAATTGTGGCGAAGAAGTCCTCCATCGATCAAGCTCTGCTAGATCCAAGCACTCGATATTACATAATCCTCGCTTACACGGGCTCCGACGGTTTAGCTGAACCATCGTCTCGTGACCTATCTGATCTCGCGTCAGAAATGAACGACACGAGCGAGGTTGTCTACATCAGTGTTCTAAGGCAGCGAGAACTCCATGCATCCCTGATCACAGCAATCGCTGGCGACCCAATTACACTCAGCGTTACGCTCAGCCATTGGGGAAAGGTCGAATCTCCGAAGTTGGGCTACTATGGGCAAGTCAGCGGAAGGCAGATCTGTGATTGGTGGAACCAATACGGTTCCTTGCTGTTTGCAAAAAATCTTCGGGGGGTCTTAGGAGATACAGAGGTAAACGATGAGATCAAAGCTACGCTTGACAATACTCCGGAGCTTTTCTGGTACTACAACAACGGAATTACATTAACTAGCAAGACAATCGAAAGGGCTATGGCCGGTGGCAGCGACCGATCACAGACGACATTCCAATGTGTTGGAGTTAGCGTGGTAAATGGCGCTCAAACTGTCTCAACAATCGGAAAGTTTGCAAAACTCTCGGATCCAAACTTCGAAAAGCTGAGCCTTCAAGTTCGCGTGATCGCGATCGATGAAGATGTAGACTTCGGCGAGAATATTACCAAGGCAAACAATCGGCAAAACAGAATTGAAAATCGAGACTTCGTCTCGCTAGACCCAGAGCAGATTCGTCTTCAGAATGAACTCGCTATTGACGGTATCCAATATCATTTGCTTCGCTCTGAGGCAGCCACCAGATCAGAAGCCTCTACTGACCTTATTGAAAGTACGACAGCTCTCGCCTGCGCTGCTTGCGATTCCGGGATGGCTGTCCAACTGAAACGTGAGATAGGTAAGCTCTGGGAGGATTTAGAGAAACCGCCATATCGCGCGCTGTTCAATCCATCGGTCACAGGGCTTCAACTCTGGCGCTGTGTTTTGATTCAAAGGCAAATTGATCGATCAATTGATAAATCGATCGCGGCATTGTCCGATGTGCGAGGAAGGTCATACAGCGTTTTTGTTCATGGGAATAGGATGATAGCTTCCGAGATATTCAAGCAGGTTCCAAAACAGAAGTTGGTTGATCCAGCAGCGAGCATTGACGATGTATGTAGTCCTGCATTCATCGATCCACTCGTTGTAACCGCCCACAATCGTTTATTCGCTCGGTTGGAGTCCAAGTACCCTGGAAGCGTGATTCCCACGCTCTTCAAGAATGCTAGCAAGTGCAAGATTCTCGCTGAGCGGGATCTCGCCCCCACACCTCAAGATCAGAATGGCAGCGGTGTCGGTACGATCGAGAAACCTCAGGAGTTCGACTTCTTGTCGGATGCTGATGGTGAGGAGAAACCTTAAGTGTCCTTCCTGCGGCACAGTTTCTGTAGAGAGGTCCGGATCAGAGTCTGATTTCGCTGGTGCGGACGTGACCTCCCCGTCCGCGCATTGATCAGCATCCGACGCGACAGCCCAGTCTCCTTGCATAGGGCGGACAAGTGGACCTTCCTTAGCGCCGGTCGGATCTTAGTCTCCCATTCATCTCGACTTCTATCCATGTACTCGGTATAAGCACCGCTATCGGATTGAATCTGTCCGGAGTCTACTTCCTCGATCAAGTTCGATTCCTTGCCAATGAACCGAATGCGATCTACCTTCACATGCCGACGCTGGAGAAGCCCGACCGTTTGCTTGCCGCATACTTTTCCTTTCCAATCAGCGCACTTTGGTTCCGCATGAAAAGCGTAGGCAGAGATCACATCGCCAAACGTCTTTACTCGCGCCGTTCGCCTGCTTGAGTAGTTTCCGGCTGTTGAGATCTGAAACGGCTTGCTAGAATGCTGGTCAATCCACCATGTCTTTGGCCATTTCTGCGGATCTGTCTCGTAAGGGGCAATCAGATGGAAATGCGCCGGATCGACACCAGGGGGATAGCCCATCGGGAGCACCTGACAGCTACCAAGGAAATTGAATGGTTTGATCTGTTGTGTGTAGGGCTTCCCCGAGTTGATCTCATGCAATGCCTGCAATATAGCGGGATTGCTGACGGTGACTTTTCCAACAGCTGGAATATGCTCGAATCCACCACGCTTTGGTTTCTCTGCCCCGGTTGAGCCCACTATCCTATCCCACACCTGGCGAATCCAGTCTCGGTCATCGCTAGCGGGGTCCGTAGGATTCATCAAATGCCCGAGCCCATGTTCCGACCATCTGTCCTGCTCGTTATTTACTCCCGCTCGAAGAAGAACAGGATTGCCAGTGCCGTCCATTCTGAAGAGGGCATACCGCTTGGCTGAAATTGCATAGCACCAGAGTTGCCTCTGCTTCTTCGTGACTGGATCGAAATTGTCATCCTCGATCTTGAGAATCGACCCTGGGATGGCCTGATAATCATACGGGTTGAGTGATCTAAACCGATCTGAGATTGCTTTCACTTGCTGGAATGAGAGTGCCTCTATTGCTGCACTGCCCTTAAGTGTTCGGTACAGGCCGCCGGGACATTCGACCGATCCTCCGTGTTGGGTGGCCACGATCGCCATCGAGTCCGTGTCTTCCATTGCATAGGTCCCGCCGAGATCCGTGACGCACTTTTCGAGCAGGGCCAACATCAACCGGGCTCCTCCAGTGATCAGGGACGCGATCGGAGGTGAACAGAATTCTCCGGGGATCTCGGGGTTTGCCACCCGAGTAAAGAAGGGTTTTTCGTCGATGCCATGACATTGAACGGGCACACGCTCCTTCGTCTCGTAGCGATTCATCTCGGCATAGATGCCGTAGCTGGCCGCGTTCGCCAGGACCTTCAAAAAGTCATCAAGCTGCTCTCGCTCTGCAATTGAAAAGTCAGGCCTCCGAGAGAGACGCTTCCTCTCCTCGATTACAACCTTGAAGAAGTCCTGCGTGCGCGGGTCGACCTCGACAATTCCCCGAAGCTTGATTGAACATAAGTTCGGAAGTATTCCATGAGCCTCAAGCATGAATGTGTCGACAATGCGAGGGATCTTGCCGGTGAGGAGTACAGAGGCAGCGAGATCTGGGAGTGAATACCACAGCGCATCCTCCGCGTTGTTGGCGTAGAGATAATTAACTCCCACTTGCCAGTCGTTTGTGTCGGGATTGTATTTAGCCCTCGCGGGCAGGACATCGCCATCCGGCACTATTCGGGCGAATCCTGTCAGTTTGCACCAAGTGTCGGGCTTGAACATTGTCTCGAGAGAGATCGTCTGAAGAAGCGAGATTACTTCATCTCTACATCCCGATCTCACTCTGATGTCTTTGGCAATCACAAATTTCCAGAGATTCATCAGGCTATTCACTGTTGGATACATGGACAGAAAATCCGTATATACAACTGGAACCGGTATCCGTCGAATGTGAGCACTCGTTCGCCCTCCAAAGAATGCGGATTGAGCGTAGCCAACGAACGGCTGAAGGCTTGACTGTCTCTCGAGTACTGGCGTTACGCCCATCCCGCGAAGGTATGCTTTGCCGATGGAGGCAGGAGAGAACGCTTTCGTCTCTTGAAGATCAATCGGGTGCCGATCAAATTCTGCTAGCAGCTTCTCCGCGAGTTCTGAAGTAGCCTCTACGTCTCTTCGACAGTATTCGATATATTCTGAATTGATTTTGCCATGTTCCGATGCTTCGATCTTTCCCTGTAAACGCCGAATGCCTCGCATGCTGACTTGAGGCTGTGAGATCCATTTGTGAGCGCAAATGCCAAAGTCCGCAGATCGAGAAAATTACCGCGGAAGGTCACTGGTTCCTTCGAGCCGTCTTCCGACTTGAGGTCAATGGCATCTGGATCTCTTTGTGCAGTAAAACCAATGAGCGAGCGTTTGCTGTCAATATGCTTGATCGCAATCCTTGGCCGAAATGAATTTCTTTTCGGTCGACCTTTCTTATCCGCATAGGACCACATCCCGAGCGAGAATCCGCCTGCAAACTTCCCCCTCGCAGGCGCGACATCAAAAGCGAGCCGCGATAGGTCGAAGGGAAGATTGAAGCCTACAATCAAACATCTGCCCTTGTAGCCTGCTCGGTAAAGTTCATTCAAGAATTCGTCAAGCGTCAACAGATCGAGCACCTTGCGTCCGCCTTCTTGTGTTGCAGCGGAGTGCGAGGCGGAGTATTTCTTTAGAACCGTGAGTTCGGTGTTAGTTAGATCCGGGGCATGGAAGAGTGCTTCACGCAAGCATCGACCATCAACGATGAACCGGAAGCACCCGAATGTGAGACGCTGTGTTGCGTCTGTTCGCGTCTCGGTATCAAGGACCAGCATGGCGTGTGGACGAGGCCGATGCTTCTTAAACTTTGGCTTGCGTTCCGTCCCGGCGATCTCGGGATATACGCGCACGGCAAGATCGATGGGACGGGGCTCGTGCACAAGCTACAGCCCCCACTAGTTTCTTGGTCGATTGCGCCGCCGACCAGGCATAATCCAGTACTTCTCGCCGAACACTTTAGAGAACAGGGAATGCAGATGTTCAAGAAGTTCTGCGCTCGGCAAGAGAAGACTTTCTATCAGGTAGATGTGCATGTCACAGAAGCCACGGATGCGCCCTGCAATTGCCAGCAGCGGAGATCCCTCCGGATTCTCGCGCGTTTCCTTTGGCCAATCCATCATCGCTGTTGACAGCTCGGCTCGATGGTCATTTACCGGCACAGGGGTACTCAGACTGTCATTTGCCTGTCCGGAGACATGATGAAGATCAATGATGGGTTTTCCTTCGATTTCGCGTTTGCACTCAGCACAAATCAATGGTTTCGAGCCAGGGATCAGCGCCTCCGGCCTATCTTCGCCGCACCAGCTGCATACCGCTCCGAAGCCAACACGCCGCTGTGCACGGCTACGGCGCAGCTCGTAGCCAATTGGATCTCGCAATGGGAGTCTCCTCGACATTAAGCAGCCCTCCGGTACAGGGATTCGAACGAAAGCACTCCTGCCGAGCCCAGCTCCCGCAATTTCGCGAGATCGGTAACGAGCTTGATCCGTTTGCCTTTCTCGTCGAGGAGCTTGAGGCGTCGAAACTTCTTGAGTTTGGAGGAATCGCCGGTGCGAAGGTACGTTTGCACCGCGTCACTGTATTCGGCAATTTTGCTTGCGGTCTCTGAGCCCCGGACGGCTATCTCCGTCAGGCCCTGGGGGCCGGGGACCACGAGAACCCTGAGTAGTTTGTCACTGGGTCTCGCGACATAGCGACCGGCCTTCGTCTTACGCAACGCAGATCCGGCACGAGCTTGGACTGTCTTTGGATTAAGGCCAAACTCACGTGATGCTTTTGTGAGCGATATTTTGTCCGATCGCATTTTCGCGATCACGTGAGCCACGCGGTTCCAGGTTTCTTGCTGGGAATCTGGAAGCGCGAAATACTGCTTCGAGGTTCTCGGTCGAATGACCTTCTTTTGTTTTTTGGTGGATCTCGACGGCGTCTTAGCTATGAAGCCGTCAGAGACCTGCTGAAGTGAGGTTGTCTTCTTTTTAAGTGTTTGCGTCGTCTTCTTCATGCGCTTGTTTTCGCTCATTCGATAACAGGCGTCAACTACTTTAGTTTCATGTATTTGTGCATCAATAGACTTCGACGGATGTTTTTTGCGCTGGGCGTGCAAAAATGATCTGCAAATGTATTTTGCATTGACCCTCAGATGACCACTGACAAACCAAATCCGGAACAGTTGACCCGCAAGGAAATGAAAGAAGCTCGCAGTGCCATCAAGCGACAGTTCTTCGAGAAGATGGGATTAGATCCAAATTTGTCAGATCAAAAGATCAGGTTTGGGGCAAAAAGCAATCTGTCAGCAAAAGAGCAACTGAAACTGGCAATGGCGAAGGGGCTTCAGATTGGCTTAGACCGAGGGATAGATCAATTGCTTTCAGAGGTTCAAACTAAGGGAGATATTCATAATGCTATGGAAGCCCTAGAAGCAGTGGGGGAACGGGGCCCAACCCTAGCACGAGAAACAATGGATCAGATCAGAACGCAACTGCGGAGACGCGGTGGACCTGGGCGTGAACCTCTTCTCAGTGAGGAGAAAGCTGTAAAAGCGTGCGACAAAATCTCCGAGTTCATTCGACTAGGATGCTCGGAAGCGGAGGCGATCTCTAAGACTTCAGACCGAAGTGTTGAACTGCTGGGAAAGAAAGTGGGCAAGCGAACACTAAAAACAAAAGCCTGGGATCGAAGAGCAGAACTTACAAAAGGAGCGTAAAGAAGGACTAAAATAATAGTGAAGCGGGCTCGCAACCTGTTCGAAGCAGGCTGCAAGCCCTAACCACCAAGGGAGCGCGAACTCCAATGGCAGCTAACCAAACCGTAGCGCAGCTACCTTCGCTGCGCAAATCCGCACAGTGCCGTTCGAAATTAGAGTCGAGACACGGGGTGATTACCCTCTCTGGCTATGGCATCGTTGTGCGCGTCGATCGCGGTCACTTGATGCTTGAAGATGGCATAGGCTCGGATCGAAGTTCAGCCCGTTTGCCGCGAGTTGGGCATGGGCTCAAAAGGCTGGTAGTGATTGGCAACGATGGCGAAATCTCACTCGCAGCTTTGCGCTGGCTTGCAGATCAAAAAGCATCCTTCGTCATGTTGGATCGGGACGGATCGGTATTAGCTACCGCAGGCCCGGTGCGCTCTTCCGACGTCCGTCTTCGGCGCGCACAATCTCTGGCATTGCAGAACGGGGAGGCGCTCCGTATCAGTCGCGAAATCGTAGATCGGAAACTTGCAGCCCAAGAGCGGGTTGCGATGCGTGACCTTTCAAACGAGCAAGTGGCAAACACGATTCGTCAGTTCCGAACTGATTTGGCAGAAGCATTCTCGATCGATGCGGCCAGGGTCATCGAAGCGCACGCAGCAAGGGCCTATTGGTCTGCCTGGCGCGACCTACCCATTCAGTTTCCTCAGAAAGATCTGCCGCGTGTCCCAGCGCACTGGCACACATTCGGATCGAGGATTTCTGTCCTCACTGGATCTCAGCGTCTAGCCACAAATCCTGTCAATGCAATTCTGAACTATCTCTACGCACTCCTAGAGGCGGAGGCGCGGCTTGCCGCGACAACCTTAGGTCTCGATCCCGGAATTGGCGTAATGCACGTCGATCTCCCGTATCGTGACAGCCTGGCACTTTGATTTGATGGAACCCGTCCGGCCTGATGTGGATGCTTTCGTTCTCAATTGGATTAAGCGCGGCCCACTTTCTCGCAACCACTTCTTCGAGCAGCGAGACGGAAATTGCCGACTGATGGCAGAGTTCGCATCCACCCTTTCGCAGACCTCTTCCAGGTGGGCGCAGTTGGTTGCGCCTGTTGCTGAGTGGTTCGCAAAAGAAATCAGCACTCCAAAGAAGGAACGTTCACTATCATCTCCCTGCAAGGCTCACGCAGCGAAACAAACGGGTCGCAAAGGGCAGCGATCCAATTCCAAGACCAAAGCCAGTCGTAAAGCCCACAAACGCTCTGCCGCAATTGCGGGAAAGAGATCATCGGCGATTCGGTTCATTGCAAATCTTGTTCGACGGAACTCATGACCGATCAGAGGGACGCTGCTGGGCGTATCGCGCGAACGGTTGCCCTCAGCCCCGAAGCTCAGGAAAAAAGAGCTGCAACGCAACAGATCAACGCGCTTGCGCAGCATGCTTGGAATCTTTCAGATCAACCCGCTTGGCTCACGGCAACTTTCTACTCTGAGCAAATCCAGCCGGCGCTTCTTTCGGTACGTGCTTCATTGATTGCGCGAGCGCTCAAGGTATCGAACAGCTATGCGCGTGACATTCGCAAAGGGCGGCGCTCACCACATCCAAGACATTGGGAGAGACTGGCGAAGCTTGTTGAGGGAACAAACAACCTGGAAGCAGATTAAAACTGGAAGGCAAATGCATACTCTGTTCTGGCCCTTTGAACCGGAGAACATGGTAGTGCAGAATAACTTGGTATCTAACAGATTTAAAATGGCATAGTCACCTGATTCCAGGAGAGAATCCAGACACTATACTTGACAAACGGCTTCTGACAACAATACTGTTGTCAGTCAGAACAACAAGGTTGTTGTCTCGTTGACAACAGATCTGTTGTTCAAGGAGGGCCGATGCAACGCGCCTTGGGGAATTGGGTGACCGGCGACTTGTTTTGGGATCGGGATGAGGAATTGCGAATGTTCATTGAATACATTCGCGACGGCGCAAATATTCTGTTGACCGCGCCACGAAGGATCGGCAAGACAAGTCTCATGCGTGAAGCCGAAATTCGCCTTGGCGAGGATGTGGTTTGCATTCAAGTTGATTTTCAGAAGTCGCATTGTGCAGCCGATGCAATCGTCGATCTTACTGTCGCGATGCACACTCATAGTCCTCTGCTTTCAAGGGCAGCAGCGCTCTTCTCAGAATTCTGGAAGCGCATAGCCGGATCGATTGAATCGGTGAAGATTTATGAACTCGGGTTTCAACTTCGAGCGGAAGTCTCAGAGAAAAATTGGCGAGAGAAAGGGGATCGCCTCTTCGAAATATTGGCTGAATCAGATAAGCCTGTAGTGCTCTTTCTGGACGAAGTGCCGATTTTAGTGAATCGGATCCTGCAAGGGGGAGATTATCAAATCACGGAAGAACGGCGGCGAAACACAGATGAGTTCATGTCTTGGCTTCGCGAAAATACGATTCGCCACAAAGGCAAATTAGCAATCGTTCTGACCGGCTCAATTGGCCTTGAACCGGTATTGAGGTTCGCCGGACTTAACGCGACACTTAATACCTTTACACCCTTTTCGTTGGGAGCATGGCCGCACAAGATAGCAAAGGAATTTCTATCTGCAATATCGGCGAACTACGGGTTGAATCTGTCTTGCTCAGTTGCTGAGGGTATTGTGACGAGGTTGGGCTACTGCATTCCTCATTATGTTCAAGTCTACTTCGAATATATTTATCGCGAGTGTAGGATGAACGGCATCACTGAAGTGACCGATGAACTGGCCGCGACTGTTTACGATCGCGAAATGCTAGGGGCCCGAGGACACTCCGAGATGAGTCATTTAGAGGAACGCTTGAAGACCGTTTTGGGTCCAGAACGCTCCGCACTTGCCATCGAACTCCTAACTGAATTGGCCGTTGTCGGACGGCTCACTCCGGAATCGACGAAGATTATTGCCGAGCGATACGCGTGGGAACGTAATTCTCTCGACGCTATATTGAATGAAATCCTAGGAATCTTAGAACATGATCTCTATATCGAGCTCGATAAGGAAGGATCTTATAGGCCTGTATCTAAATTCGTAACGGACTGGTGGAAAGCTCGATTTTCGTTTGGGTACATACCTGCTCTGAAGAGAGGTGAAAAGTGAAATCTGGCGTCTTAAAGTACAACCCGAGTCTAGCTTCAGACGAGGCGATTAGGTTGCAGTTCGTTGCTCGCCGGATGACGCTCAACTTGATTTTGGAGGCGCTTCGTGAAACACGCCAGCGAAAATCTAACCAGCACATTCTGATTACGGGTCCCCGGGGAGCGGGTAAGACAACCATGCTTCGTCGAATTGCCGTTGAGCTTCGCACGGCAGCTGACCTCCAAAACTTTTTCCTACCGGTGCCATTTCCTGAGGAGGCGTACACCGTCACAACAGCAGGAGAATTCTGGTTGGAAGCTATACAAAGGTTAGCGGACGAACGGAGAGACGTCGCACTTCGCGAAACAGCTCAACAGCTAAACAAAATCTCTGATGACCGGCAACTCCGCGAACAAGCCCTCTCTCACTTATTCGACTTCGCTCGGGACAATGGTGTGCGTCTGGTCCTACTTGTTGAGAACCTTGGGATGCTTCTTAAACAGATGGATCGACAATCTGCTTGGGAGCTTCGGCACACGTTGCTCAATGAGCCAATGGTGATCATGATCGGGACGTCCCTTCGAAACATTTTTTCGGGAAGTCGCCAGAGTGAAGATGCCTGGTTTGAGATGTTTTCGGTTTACGATCTGGGCCCTTTGGATCTCGCCGATACTTCAAGGTTATGGAGTTCGATCACCGGAGCAGATACTGCCAAAGATCAGTTGAGACCGATTGAAATCCTGACCGGAGGCAACCCTCGACTCATAAGAATCTTCGCGGAATTCAACAAGACCAATTCCCTCAAATTGCTATTGAACAGTCTTGTGGAACTCATCGATGAGCACACTGAGTACTTCAAGACGCAGTTGGATACACTGCCAGTATCCGAAAGGAAAGTCTTTGTCGGGGTACTCGATGCATGGAAACCCGTGACAACAAGCGAAGTTGCAGCCTTCTCCAGGATATCCAGCAAACAATGTAGTTCGCTGCTTAACAGGCTCATTGCCCGAGGCGCTGTCGTTGCGTCAGATGACCCTCGACGAAAAAGGTACCAGGCGGCTGAACGACTATTCAATATCTACTACCTTTTGAGACGAGGAGGACATCCTTCACAAAGGATAAGGGCTGCTGTTCGCTTCATGACAGTTTTTTACGAGAAGCAGGATCTGGTGCATTCTACGCTCCAGATTGCGAAGGATGCATGCAAGCTTGAGCCGATCTCGAGAGCAGATCATTATCTCGCTTATGATGAAATTCTTCGTGAATCCGAACAAGACGAACAATTTGAAGTAGTAAGGGAAATTCTGTCTCACACGCCAGATGAATTTTTAAACTTAGACGATTTGCCTTCTTCTATAAGAGATCACATTCGCGAATCTCTTACGCGAGAGTTACGGGCAGTACAGAACGAAGAAACCCCTCCTCCTTCGCCACTGAGTATTGCCTACAAATTGGAACTTAAGAATCGGCCAGCGAAAGAAGTTGAGCACGCCTACCACCTAGCAATTGAAAAAGATCCTAACAACGGACACATCTTGGCGCATTTAGGCAGCTTCTTAGGAGATTTTCCTGACCGTCTTGATGAATCGGCTGCACTATTGCAGGCTGCGGTGGCGAAATCTCCAAATGATGGTTGGGCATGGCTTGAGTATGGTCGCGTCCTTCTTGAGTTGCATAGAGATGAGGACGCAATTGAAGCTGCAAAGAAATCAATCGCAATTAGCCCGAAGCGCGACAGGGGATATCACTTACTTGCCAATATCCTTCACGATAGGGAGAGCTTTCGAGAAGCTGAGGACGTTCTAGTTTCCGCGCTCAATGTAGTTGACAAACCATCACGATCTAGACTACTCGCCGATCTGGCAGAGTTGTACCATCGTCATCTCGATCGTTTTGATGATGCGAAGCGGTATTTGGAAGAAGCCCTTCGGCTAGCTCCAAAACGCAATGAACAAATTGCCGCAGAACTTGGCGAGTTGGTAACTGACCACTTCGGAGGCCTTGAGGAGGCTCAGCCATATTTCGAGATTGCCGAAAATGGACTTCGGGAGAGATTGAAAAAGGAACCGAACAATGCGGGAGCCTGGTTTGCGTTAAGTGGGGTGCTAAGTAATTTTCCTGATCGAGTTTCAGAATATGAGGCTGCAATTCGTCGCGCTGTCGAACTGGATCCCACAATGGCCAACTATTGGAACTCGTTGATGGACTGTTTGGCAGTTCAGCAGAGATTTGATGAAGCAGTTGCTGTGGCCCAATCGGCGCTTAAGAGCTCTCCGAACGCCAAATCTTGGAGGCGCTTGGGCTGGGTTTATGCGCAAATGAGGCGGGACTCAGATGCAATCCCAGCGCTCAGAAAAGCAATCGAAATTGATCCACAGTACGTGGAAGCGATGACAGAATTGAGTAGAGTACTGTTGAGATCTGAAACAGCTGAGAATCTCAGAGAAGCCAAGAGCCTTCTTGAACGAGTCGTACGAATCAGTGGAGCAAGCTCGGATGCTTGGCCACGGCTAATTGGTCTCATGGCATATGATGGCGATGAGTCGTCGCAAATCATCTCGGCAACGATGAATTTCGTGAATTCTCGGCATCGCAAACCCGAGGCGCTTATTGATGCTGCTGAGGCGTTGATAACAGACGGGCGAAGCGACTTAAATGAGCTAGCGGAGTCGCTCGTCAAAGAAGCAGTTGGAGGGAAATTTACCTCTAAGGCAGCTAGTTACATCCTTGCTTGGATCGATCTAGATAAAGGGGATATCTCAAATGCATTGTCCAATAGCAAGAAGTTTATGGAGCACCCAATAGGAAGTTCAATCGATCTTTCCCGAACCATTGACTTGGCAATTCGTGCTGCCGAAGCAGGACTTGCCTCAGAATTCTTGGCTATTCTACGGAAAAGCGCGGACCGCGACAGCTTTGAAGCCTTGGAACTCGCACTACTGAAGACAATGGGGAAAGAAGTTTCTGGTCCTCAGGAGCTTATGCAGGTCGCCAACGATATTGAACAACGAATTAAGAAACCCAATCGGATCATTCATCGAGGACCGGACAGAGAAGTATAAGTGATTAGCAACGAGGGAGGGACCTCTCTTGTCCCCCCTCTTCCAAAATCCAAATCGGGCTGGGATTTCTGCTGGCACAAGGGGGGTGCACTTTTCCCGGCCCCTGTCTCCTATCCCGTCAAATCTGACTACTCCAGAAGCCGACAAATCATTTTCGTTTCAGGGTTTCCAGCTCATCCAGCGTGCGTGGCCAGTCTGAGCCGAGTAGTCGCGACAGGCTGCGGTCTGCCAGGACTTTTCCCCCGGTCTGGCACTTCGCGCAATAGTTGGTTTCGTTATCGGCGTAGCGAATGCGCTGGACCTTTTCGCCGCATCGCGGGCAAGGCAGATTGAACCGTCCGTGTACCGCCATATCTGGCCGAAATGCCGTTACCTTCTCGGGAAATGCCTTCACTGCCTCGGCACCGAGCCGGTCCATCCAAATCGTCAAAGTCGAGCGCGTCGCAGCAAACAGACGCTCCCATTCGTCAGGCTTCAGCTTGTGGGTCAGCGCGACAGGCGACAGCTGAGCGCCGTGCAGAATCTCGTCCGAATACGCATTGCCCACACCGCTGATCAGTCGCGGGTCAGTGAGCGCGCGCTTCAACGTTCGATTCTCTGCAGTCAACGCCGCACGAAATCCGTCGAGATCGGTTTCAAATATCTCCACGCCGCCGGGATCCATCGCACGCAACATCTCTTCGCCGCGCCCGATGTGAAGTGATGCTCGCCGCTTCGATCCGGCCTCGGTCAACACCAGCGATCCATTCGGAAAGTCAAACGCTGCGAGTGCGTTCCTTCCCGCGAGCTTCGCCTGCGGAGCTTTCCAGTGCAGCCGTCCCGCGATCATAAGGTGCAATACCAGCCAAAATTGTCCATCGACGCCAATCGCAATCCGCTTGCCGATCCGCCGAAGCTCGCGTACGACGCCACCTTCGACAGACCAAATTGGCGGATCCACGGTCCGCAGGAGAAACACCGATCCAAGCCGCACATGTTCGAGCGTTTGCCCCACGATGCGCGCTTCGAGAGCGGTGATGTACGCAGTTATGTCAGGAAGCTCAGGCATGTGTACAAGATTGCGATTAGACGCGCATTCAACGCAAGGCCTTCGTGGGGGAGACCGCTTCAGAAACTTTCAAATGTAATACTGGTTCATCCGATCATCGTGTTATCAATCAGCCGCGTGCTTCCCACCCATGCTGCAACTGCGAACAGCGTCCCCGGTGCGGCGGTGAGCACGGGCCACAGAGTCTCCCAGTCCACCAGTTCGATGTAATCCACACGCACATCCGGCTCTTCCGCAAAGACGCTGCGGGCTGCAGCGATCAAGGCCGAGCCTGAACGCTCGCCGTCGGAGACAAGCGCTTCCACTCGGCGAATTGCGCGATGCAGAACCAGCGACTGCTTCCGTTCCTCGGGATTCAAGTATGCATTGCGCGAACTGAGAGCCAATCCGTCCGTTTCGCGCACGATCGGGCAAACCACAATGTTCGTGCCCAGCCGCAGGTCGGCAACCATCCGCCGGAGCACCGCGACCTGTGCCGCATCTTTCTGTCCGAAGAAGGCGAGGTCAGCCTCGGCAGCAATCATCAGTTTTGCGACCACGGTTGCGACGCCGCGAAAATGCCCTGGGCGCGACTGGCCATCGAGGCGTTCACTGAGGCCCTCGACCTCGACAAACGTGGATGCACCGGCAGGATACATCTCTTCGACACTGGGGGCGAAGACGACGGTTGCACCTTCGCGTTCGGCCAGTGCGCAGTCAGCTTTGAATGTTCGCGGATAGCGGGCGTAATCCTCATTGGGGCCGAATTGCGTGGGATTTACAAAGATGGTCACTGCCACGCGCCCTGGCCGCGCTTTCGCGGCCGCACGAATCAGCGACGCGTGTCCCGCGTGCAAGGCGCCCATTGTTGGAACCAGCGCCATTCCCTCGCTGGTCGCTCTGCATCGCTGCTCGCGGCTCCACGCGCGCAACTCGTTTACTGTCGTGAGAATCTGCATCAGGCCTTGCGCAGTTGCTTTACCGGCGCGGTCTCGACGTGCTCAGCGGCAAGTTCTCTGCGCACCGCCGAAGATAGATGATAGCTCTCCTCGTCGGATGGGAAGGCACGATGCTCCACATCTTCGCGATAGTGTTCGATGGCTGCGCGAAACAGGCCCGCTGCATCCGCATAGCGACGCGCGAACTTGGCCTTGGGAGAGAAGCTGAGATTCATCATGTCGTGAAAGACCAGGATCTGGCCATCGCAATCCGGTCCCGCGCCGATGCCGATGGTGGGAATTTTAAGTTCGCCGGTGATCTCCGCGGCAACCTCGCGTGGAATGCCTTCGAGCACGAGCAGTCCCGCACCAGCCTCTTCGAGAGCTCTCGCATCGGCTTTGATCTGCCGAGCGGTGTCTGATGTTTTAGCCTGCACACGATAGCCACCCATGCGATGCACGCTTTGAGGTGTTAGCCCGAGATGGCCAATTACCGGAATCTCCGCATCGGTGAGTGCCTGCACCAGCGCCAAGCGGGGCCCTTCGATCTTTACAGCCTCGGCGCCGGCCTCCTTAATGAAACGCACCGCGTTGGCCACGCCCTTCCGCCACGGTGCCGTGATAGCTGCCGAAAGGCATGTCGGCCACCACCAGTGCACGGCGAACCGCACGCCGCACGGCGCGGGTGTGGTGCAACATTTCATCCACAGTGACGGCCAGGGTATTGTCGTGACCCATCACCACCATGGCCAACGAGTCGCCAACGAGCACCAGGTCAATGCCGGCTTCGTCCACGAGGCGCGACGTTGCATAGTCATAGGCCGTGAGCGCAGAGATGGGCTTGCCCTGGCGTTTCATTTCGGCCAGTGCGGGAATCGTGACTTTTGTGATGGAAGGGTCGAGCGGCGAGAAACTCACGCTGCCGGGGAAGTTGGTAAGGCTCATGTTGTCTCCAGTGCCGCTCCGTCAACTCAGGATGCGGCCCGAACAGAAACAGTATACGCCGGTCTGTCACAGATCGCTTGCCGTTCTCAGGCTCCGCGCCGCACACTAGGTTCAACCATGCTTTCTCCTTTAGCTGCGAGTGTTTACGGCGTGCTCGGTGCGGGCGGTGCAATCGGCCTTGGCATCGCCGGCTTTGCCTATGCTTCGCACTGGCCCACCTCGCAGATTTTCGGCCGCACGCTGACGGCTCCGCGGCGCCCCGGCGAACTCGCGCTTACCTTTGACGACGGCCCCAACCCCGCATGGACGCCGCGCCTTCTCGACATTCTGGCCGAGCACAAAGTGCGCGCAACTTTCTTCATGGTCGGCAAATTCGCCAAGGCTGAATTGGAACTCGCTCGACGCGTCGCCGACGCCGGCCACCTTATCGGCAACCACACCTGGAGCCATCCCGATCTTTCGCGCACGCGGGCGGCCAATGTTCTCGAAGAACTTACTCGCACTAACGATTTGCTTGCGCAGATCATAGGCAAGCCGGTGCGCTACTTTCGCCCGCCCTTCGGAGCACGCCGGCCCTATGTGCTGAAGCTTGCCCGTCAGCTCGGCCTCATCCCCGTCACTTGGAATGCGATGACGACGGATTGGAAGGAACCCTCAGCCGACAAGATCGCGCAACGCCTGATCAGAAAAATCGACGGCAATCAGAGCGACGGCTTCGCCACGCAATATCGTTCTTCACGACGGAGGCCATCGCGGCCTCGGTGCCGATCGCGGGCCGTCCATCGCCGCTGCAGCAACAACTGCTGGAGCGCTATGATCGCACCCACAAATTCGTCACGCTGGATTGTCGGCGAGTATCGTTCGAAGTTGCAAACAGCGCTGCGAGCAAAAGTACTCCGAGAGCCCCGGTGTAATTCGCCAGCCCGAAAAGATCGTGCCGCATTCCATGATGATGTTCGCCTGGCCCGTAGACGTAGTAGAGCCAGGGGCGCCCGCGCAGATGAACAAACTGCCCCACCGCCGCATGCACCACGCCAAGAGTCCCTGCCCAGATTCCCAGGTCCCGCCGCAAATCGCTTGACACCGGATTTGCCGTTCGGCGCAGCACATTCCACGGACCCGCCAGCAACGTCGCCGTCAGCATCGCCAGCGCTGGATACGCCGTAGCAAAGCTGGCACGGCTGATCACATCCGGATAGGGCCGGGTGAAATAGAGTGCCGCAACCGACATGAAGGAAAAGACCAGGAGCGGAAGATGGTGCCGCAGCAATCGCGACGGCAAACGGCTTCGTTTGCGCGAAAGCAGATTAGCGTTTTGCGTCAAGAGCCAAGCTCCACCAATCAGGCTGCTCGAAATGCTTCTTTCGCCGCTTCGATCGTTGCGCCGCACTTCGGCTTCTCCGTGCGCCGTTCCCAGAAAAGCCGCCTCAAACTGCGAAGGCGGCAGCCATATGCCGCGATCGAGCATGGCACGGTGGAAACGCCCGAAGGCCGCCGTATCTGACCTTGCGGCATCTTCGTAATTCCGTATCGGGCCGCCTGTGAAGAACCACGTCCACATGGCGCCCACCCTGTTGCCGCACAGGACCATGTTCGCCTTCTGGGCTTCCTGGGAAACACCTTCGAATACGGCTTTGGCCGTCGCTTCAATTCTGGAATAGACCTCACTCTTGTGTTCCTGCAAGTAGCCAATGGTCGCGATACCCGCAGCCATCGCCAGCGGATTCCCGCTCAGCGTTCCCGCCTGGTAAACCGGGCCGAGCGGCGCCAGCATATCCATATACTTCTGCTTGCCGCCGAAGACGCCCACCGGCAACCCGCCCCCCACAATTTTGCCCAGCGTCACGAGGTCTGGGTCGAGCGAGTACAGCTCGCAGGCACCGCCCAGCGCTACGCGGAAGCCTGTCATTACTTCATCCACAATGAGCAACGCACCTTCGCGCTTCGTCAGTTCGCGCAGCGCATGCAGATAGCCCGGGGCAGGCGGAATGCAGCCTGCATTGCCTACCACCGGCTCCAGGATGATCGCCGCGATCTTGTCGGGATGGGCGTCGAAGGCCGACTCTACCGCAGCCACATCGTTGTAAGGCAGCGCATGTGTCAGCGCAGCAATCTCTTCGGGAACGCCGGCTGACCCAGGAATGCCGAACGTCGCTACACCTGATCCCGCCTTCACCAGCAGCCCGTCCGCATGGCCGTGGTAGCAGCCCTCAAACTTGATGATGATCTTGCGCCCTGTGGCCGCGCGCGCCAGACGGATGGCCGACATGGTCGCCTCGGTTCCAGAGCTCACAAAGCGCATCTTCTCGATGGCCGGATAGCACGCAACGATGCGCTCCGCCAGGTCGGCCTCGCTTGCCGTCGATGCACCAAAGCTCGCCGAGTTGCGTGCGGCGCGTTCAATTGCTTCGACGACCGGCGGAAATGCGTGGCCCAGGATCATCGGTCCCCAGGAACCGACGTAATCGATGTAGCGATTGCCGTCCGCGTCCACCACGTATGCGCCCTCGGCCCGCTCCACAAACGGCGGAGCTCCGCCGACCGCGCGAAAGGCCCGGACCGGCGAATTGACGCCGCCGGGAAAGTAGCGCTCGGCGCGCTGTTGCAGTGCGTGGGAACGGGTATGTACGAGTGAGGCGGCCTTGGTGCTCATCGTGGCTTCAGTATAGAAGTCGCAACCGCCGCGGCGTGAGGCTGGTCACTCCACAATCTGTTTCTCCACATTTTGAACAGCAAATCGATTTCGCGGTTCACAGACCTTGTGCGCCCAGCCTGCTAGAATCGACCTTTCCGGTCCGCAGCGCCCGCTTCAATAATCTGACCGCAGAGGCCGCAGAGTGCCCGAAGAAACCAAATCCAAGCCCGTGACCTATGCTGACGCAGGGGTTGACATCTCCCGCGGCGACCGCGCCAAGGACCGCATCAAGTACCTGGCGCAGAAGACCTTTAACCGCAATGTTTTAGGGGGGATCGGCGGCTTCGGAGCCCTCTTCCGGCTCGACCTGCAGCGGTTCAAAAGCCCCATTCTCGTGAGCTCGGCTGACGGCGTCGGAACCAAGCTGAAGATTGCCTTCGAAATGGGTCTGCACTCGAGCGTCGGCGCCGACCTGGTGAACCACTGCGTCAACGACATCGCCGTGCAGGGTGCCACGCCGCTGTTTTTCCTCGACTATTTCGCCAGCGGCAAGCTAGACCCTGAAGTCACTGAGACCGTCATCTCCGGGCTCGCCGAAGCTTGCAAGGCCAACGGCTGCGCCCTTATTGGCGGCGAAACGGCGCAGATGCCCGGCTTCTATGCCGAGGGCGAATACGATCTGGCCGGATTCATCGTCGGCGCCGTCGATCGCGAAAAGCTGGTGACCGGCGACGAAATCAAGGCGGGGGACGTCCTCGTGGGATTTCCGTCAACGGGCCTGCATACGAACGGCTATTCACTGGCGCGCAAGCTGATGTTCGACGTCGCGGGCTACAAGCCGAGCCAATACGTCACGGCAATTAAAGAGAAGGCCGGCGCGGCGCTGATGAAGACGCATCGCAGCTATCTGCACGTGATCCAGAAGCTCGTCGCCTCCGGCATGACGGCCGGCATGGCGCACATCACCGGTGGCGGCATTACAGAGAATCTGCCGCGCATCCTGCCCAAGGGCCTCGCTGCGCAGATTGAATTGGGTTCGTGGCCTGTACTGCCGATCTTCGATCACCTGCGGGATCTCGGCCAGGTGTCGCAGGAAGAGATGATGCGCACGTTCAATATGGGCATCGGCCTGATCGCTGTCATTCCGGCGGCCAAGTACACGCGCGCTAAAACGCTTCTCGACCGAGCCGAAGAAAAGTTCTATGTCATAGGCCGCGTCTTCAAAGGCGACCACCGGGTTCACTACACATGAGCACGGAGGCCACGCCGCTTCGGCTGGGAATTCTGCTGTCCGGACGCGGTTCCAACTTCCTCGCTATCGCTGAATCCATCCGCGAAGGCCGCTTGCCCGGCGTCGAGATCGCGATTGTCGTTTCCAATGTTGCCGAAGCTGCGGGCATCGCCGCTGGAGCGCAGCTCGGTTTGCCGCACACGGTGCTTGTTTCGAAGGGGCGACCGCGCGCCGAGCATGATGCGGACCTCATCGCCTGCCTGCGGGAACACAGAGTAGACCTTGTCTGCTTGGCCGGCTATATGCGCCTGCTGTCCCCCGCCTTCATCGCGGCGTTTCCCAACCGCATACTCAATATTCATCCTTCGCTGTTGCCGGCGTTTCCGGGACTGGATGCACAGCAGCAAGCCTTCGACTACGGAGTGAAAGTCGCAGGCTGCACGGTGCACTTTGTTGACGAACACCTCGATCATGGCTCAATCATTCTTCAGCGCACTGTTACGGTCCTCGATACCGACGACCCGCACTCGCTCGCCGAGCGCATCCTTGCGGAAGAGCACATCGCCTATAGCGAGGCGATTGCCCGCGTCGCCAGCGGCGATTACGAGATGCAGGGGCGCCGCTACCTCAGGCGCTGAAGCTTGAGGGTTTGCCACTGAGACGGCGCGCGGTTCTGGATGTCAAGCACCCTACGGTCAATAAACTCTCTAAGTGTCTGGTTCTGCAACGAAGATTCTGTCTGCCGATTTGCAGTCTATTTCCGCGATCTGTTTAAGCTGGGACACATAGCCGAACAACTCATCGGAATCTCGTGCGGACCTAGTACGCCGCGCGCCCGCATTTGTTCGCGCGAGGCGATGCCCTTCACCGATTCAACCGCAACCACGGCCGTTCTTGTGATGGGCACCGCCGCACAATCATGCTGGCGAGCGCCTTCAAACGGTCTGCTCGCCCGGCCGGAAAAGAGAGTTATCGCGATGGCAAATATCCTGCTCAACATCGAAAAGGGAAATCGGAGCCGAGGACGTCCTAAAATGGCTCACGGGCGCCAACAAGGCTCTGAAGGCGGCACCGCAACACTGATTTCCGCGGTTGAAAAGCCATGGCAGAGCTGGCTGGCGCGGCGGCGAATCCTCTGAATATCGCTCTCGATATTCAGATCGCAACGGACCTGAAAGCCGTATGGCCGGACGTGAAGGCGTTTTCCTCTTCGCTGGGAGTGAAGTTCTAAACGGACAGCAGCTTCTTCGCACACCGATGCCACGGATCATCTGGCAGGTGTGGTCGGTGATTGCATTTTCCAGCAGTCGTGACCGGTTCTATACTCGTTATCACCATCGTGGAAGACGCGGAGACACCGACGAATTCGACACCAGGCAAACAATCGCGATCGTTCGACTTCCGCCTGGCCGCAGGCGTGCTTTTGCTCTTGCCGGTCATCTGGTTCAGTTGGAAGACAATGGACGGCTTGGCTGCGCGACGAGTGATGCGCACGGACCTGGCCGAGATCACCCATGCGCGCTACGGAATCCTGAGCGCCGATCAATGGCGCGGCATCATCGGCCCGATGCTCACTGCGCAAATCGACAAGCTCGATCTCAGGGGACAGAGCAAGAGTCTGCGGCCCATGGTTGAACGGTCGCTCTATGCGTTGCTGGACAACATCAAGACGCAGATGACGGCTCCCAGCCCTAAGGGATCCGCTAAGCCCGCCGGCGCCAATCCGTTCCTCGTGAACATGATCGTCGCCTCCTTGCGCCCGCATGTGCCGGAGTACACCAGCGTGGTAATGGCGGAGCTCACCAAGCCACAAACGCAAGAGAGCTTCAAGGACTCCATCCGCGGCGTCCTGGCCGATGCGGTCAGGAACACGTTCGGCACCACGGACATGACCACGTATAACGCCATCCTGGGGCGATACGGTTGCGCCGACGGCACGGCTTGCGAGGCGACGCTCAGCAAACAGATTGCGGCGGCTGACAAAAATCTGACGCGCGACTATCTCATCGTTCTGGCATCGGCGGCGCTGGGATTCATTGTGCTGATGGCCGGCAGGCCGACACTCTCGCGGGGCGCTGTGCTGGTACTGATGTTGTTCTCGATTGCGATGCTCGCCGGCGGAGTGCTGAGCCCGATGCTGGAGGTGGAGGTCCGGGTCACGAAGCTGGACGCCACCCTTCTCGGCACGCCCATCGAGTTTCGCGACCAGTCGCTCTACTACCGCAGCAAGACCGTACTTGAGGTGTGTCAGACATTAATCCAGATGGGCCGGCCGGAGATGATGCTGGTTGGCGTGCTGGTAATCCTGTTCAGCGTGGTTTTCCCGGCGCTGAAAATGCTGGCCCTTGCCGCTTGTCTCTTCCGGCCGGCGCTGTTGCGCACCAGCCGCGTCGTGAAGATCCTGGCTTTTCAGCTGTCCAAGTGGTCCATGGCCGATGTGATGGTCCTCGCGATCTTCATGTCCTTCGTGGCATTCAACGGCGTCATCGGTAGTGCGTGGGATGGCTTGCGCGACATGCCGAACGTGCAGCAAGTGTCAATCCCGACGAATGCCTCGAGGATCCTGCCCGGCTACTACCTGTTCATTGGTTTCTGCCTGTCGAGCATCATTCTGTCAAAGAAGCTGGAGCGCGGAATCGCATCCAATTCCACCTCATCGGCGGATGAGAAATAGGCCGCTCTGATCTTCGAAGCGGCCTCAATCCGAGACGTTCAGGCCCTACGTATTCACGGACCGTGCTTCGCCGAGGACGACTTTCACCGTCATCTGGCGGCGCCCGCGCATGACCGTTACGGTAACGGTGTCGCCGGCCTGGTGCTTGTCCATGATGACGCTGATGTCCTGCGGGATCGGTGACCTGCTGGCCGTCGATAGCGACGATCAGGTCACCGCCGAGCATGACAGGCTGATTGCCAACCCACGCCTGTTCGTTTCCACCGCGCAGTCCGGCCCGATCGGCGGCGCCACCGGGGACTACTTTCTGAATCAGCACACCATAGTCCGCAGCGAGGCCCATCTGGTCAGCAAGATCCGGTCCGATGGCGTACGAGACGATGCCCAATGATGGACGCCGTACCTCGCCATAATGCGTGAGATCGGAGAGCACGGCCTTGGCGGTGTTGATAGGGATGGCGAAGCCGATGCCCGCATTCTGATCGGAGTTCGACAGGATCATGGTGTTAATGCCGATGACTTCGCCGCGCGAGTTGAGCAGCGGTCCGCCGGAGTTTCCGGGATTGATGGCCGCATCAGTCTGGATGGCGTCTTCAATCGGCGCACCGTCGCTGCTGCGGATGGAGCGAATCGAACTGATAATCCCCTGGGTCATGGTGCCGCTGAGGCCGAATGGGTTGCCGATTGCATACACCTTTTCGCCGACGGCGAGCTGGCTCGAGTCTGCAAGCATCAACCGGCTGCAGATCGGGGGCGTCAATTTTGAGCAGCGCCAAATCGTGCACTTTGTCGGTTCCGACCACGGTCGCTTTATAGCTGCGCTTGTTGCTCAGCTTGACCTCGATGCCACGGTTGGCGCCCTCGATTACGTGGAAATTCGTCAGAACGTGGCCGGCCTTGTCCAGAACAAAACCCGAACCCTGGCCTTCTTGCGGAACGTTGCCATAGAAGAAGTTGAAAGTGACCGCGCGCGATGTAATGTTCACAACTGCGGGCAGCACCCGCCGGTAGACGGAGATATTGTTCTGCTCTTCGGCATCGAATTCCGGCGCCGCGTGGGCCTCGGAGAGTTCCAGGGGCGAGTCAGAACTGCGCGCGCCTATGAACTTCAGCGGATTCAAATCAGAGGAAAAGTGGGTGGTCACGAACCAGAATCCACCCACCAGGAAGACGACCAACGCAAACTGGCGCAGTTTCATAGCTCTTTTAAAACCTTTAGACCTTTCTCTATGGTTACGATGCCGGTTCGCACATCCTGAGGAAGCAGTACGGCGTTGGCAACGGGCTTGTTCCAGCTTCTATTTTATGACCGGGGCTTGAGATTTAAGTTGCTCTCCTGCTTCAACCTGGGCCAAAGCTCCGCGACCTGGGCGCGCAGCGCGGCGATATCGCCGGTGTTTTCAAGCAGGTAGTCGGCGCGCGGGGCCTTTTCGCTGTCGGGAATCTGGTGGGCAAGGCGGGAGCGGGCATCAGCTTCGGCGACTTCGCGATTGATGGCGGCAGGGGAGATGCGGGCGACGTAGCGGGCGATCTTTGCATCGTCGGGAGCGGTAACGAGGATGATGCGGTCGATGCGCTCGCGCAGTTCTGCAAGAGCGATGCTGGATGCACCGCCAGCTTTCGCATCGCGTTCGACTTCAAAGAGAAGAGCCGTAACCACCACGGCGACCGCTGCGGGATCGCGGGCGAAAACTTCGTCCATCCAGTGGCGCTGCGCTTCGATGACCGCGGGATGGACGATGGCATTCAGTTCCTTGACGCGACCGCCCCTGAAGGCGAGTTCAGCAAGGCGAGGGCGATTGAGGCGGCCGTCCGGCATGACAACAGCATCGCCGAACACGCTGACGATTTGACTGAAGGCGGATTGGCCGGGCTCCATGAGGGTGCGGCCGAGCTCGTCGGATTCGATGACCTCGGCGCCGAACTCGCGCAGCATCGCGGCGACAGTGCTTTTGCCGCTACCGAGGCCGCCGGTAAGGCCGACACGAAGCAAAGTTAGAGGCCCCTGCGCATTTTGGCGGCGCGGACGGTATTGGACATCAGCATGGCGATGGTAACGGGCCCACGCCACCCGGGACAGGCGTGTAGGCACCGGCCAGTTCGAAGGCTTTGGGATGTACGTCGCCCACGATCGTGGAACCGCGCTTCGCGAAGGTCAATTCGCGCTTGGCGTCACCGGCGAAGTAGCGGTCGAACTCTTCGAGCGTGGTGATACGGTTGATGCCGACGTCGATGATGGTGGCGCCCGGCTTCACCATCTCCTGCGTGATGAAGCCGGGCCGGCCGATGGCTGCAACAAGGATGTCAGCTTCACGCGTAACTGCGCCGAGATCGCGCGTTTTGGAGTGGCAGATCGTGACTGTAGCATTTTCGTGAAGCAGAAGCATGGCGACCGGCTTGCCTACGATGTCGCTGCGGCCGACAACCACGGCATGCTGCCCGCTGATCGGCAGGTGGCTGCGTTTGAGGATTTCGATGACTCCCGCCGGGGTGCAGGGAGCGAGCGCGGGACGTCCCGCCTGCAGTTTGCCCGCGTTTACGGGATGAAAGCCGTCGACGTCCTTCGAGGGAAGCACAGCATCGAGCAGAGCTTTCGTATCGACCTGCTTCGGAAGGGGAAGCTGGATAAGGATGCCGTCAATATCGTCGCGGTCGTTGAGGCTGTGCACGAGGTCGAGCATCTCCTCGGTGGTGACAGTGTCGGGCGGGGTGAGCATTTCGCTGAAAAGACCAAGCTCTGCGCAGGTCTGTACCTTGCTGCGGACGTAGATTTCAGATGCGGGCACATGTCCCACCAGGACTGCGGCCAACCCGGGCCGAATGCCCTGCGTCGCGAGCTTTTGAACTTCTTCGCCGGCTTCCTTCTTGATTGCCGCGGCGATCGCTACTCCATCGAGAATTCGTGCCATCGATCTCCCCCTTCCAATCGTATCGCTTCGGGCGACAAGGAGGGATTTGGAGTATGGTGCATGCTGCAGAATCCTCTTTACTTTCAATATCTCTGGCAGAGTATTCTTGCGCAATGCGTCCACGCAAGTCGCTCTTCCCCGTCCTCGGGATCGCTGTCTGTCTTGTCTTTGTGGCCTCCTTTGCGCGCGCCGCTGAGGCGCCCGCACCCTCGTCTCGGCTGATCCACGCGATTGAAGGTGTGGGCAAGGATGCTGTGCCGCTGGAGGGTGCATGGCAATTCCGGATTGGCGATGATTCAGGGTGGGCTGCACAGAGGTTCGATGACTCCTCATGGCGCCAGATCACGGCCGAAGAGACATGGGGTTCGCAGGGCTACTACAGCTACACGGGGTTCGCGTGGTACCGGTATCACCTGACCATCGACCCAGGAAAGGGAACACCACAGGAACTGGCGCTGCTGATTCCGCAGATCGACGACGCTTACGAGCTCTATTGGAACGGGCGGCTCATCGGGAAAGACGGGGAACTTCCGCCCCACGCGGTCTGGTATATCAGCCAGCCTCCGCAGACTTTCGGAATGGGGCACATCGAATCGGGCGTGCTGGCGATTCGGGTCTGGAAGTCGCTACTTGCCTCAAATGATCCGGGAACACTCGGTGGCTTTGAGAGCATCCCTTATCTTGGCGGCTCGGTGGCGATCGCCAACCGCAAGACGGAGATCGATTACAAATGGTTGCGAAGTCAGCAGTTCACGTTTGGCCTCGATTCGTTGTACGCGCTGGTGGCCCTTCTAAGCCTGCTGGGTTGGTTCCGCGACCGGAAGCAATGGGTGCTGCTGGCCATGGCAGGGTACGCGTTGATGCCGATCGCAGGACAGTTTCTGAGCCAGATGCGCATCCCATTCCCCTACATATTTGCGCTCGGAATGCTGCAGCCGGTGCTCATGCTGCAGGACATCTGCCTGTGGATCCTGGTGCTCCTGCTGCTGCAACTCGAAGACAGCAAGCGAATCGTACGCCTCGCACGGCTGTGGATCTTCGCCTTCGTGCTCGCGTTTGGACTGGATGGCGTCGTCACAATCTGGTGGGCTTCTCCATGGGGGAGGCAGATGCAGTTTGCCGACGCGGTGCTGACGTGCATCTTTACGCCGCTTGAGACGTTTCCCATTGTCCTGGTGATTGCAGCACTCATGAAGCGCAAACGACTTGACCCCGCGCGATGGGCGGTTGCCGCGGCAGCATTTACAACGGAGATGATCTTCGTTGTGCGGAATGGCGCGACTCAATTCGTGAGATTCACGCATTGGACACTGGGCGACAAACTGGCCGCACCACTGTTCACCATCAACGGCAATCCTGTCGGCTCGCGGCAGCTTGCCAATATTCTGCTCCTGATTTCGATTGTCTACGCGGTGTATCGTTTCTCCATCGAGAACCGCAAACAGCAGGCGGCGCTGGAACAAGAGTTCAAGAACGCCGCCGAACTGCAACAGGTACTCATTCCTGAAATGTTGCCCAAGGTACCTGGCTTCACGGTGACCAGCTCCTACAAGCCGGCGCAGCAGGTTGGCGGCGACTTCTTCCAGATCATTCCGGTTGAGGGCGGCTCGACGCTGGTGATTCTCGGCGATGTAAGCGGCAAAGGTCTGCGCGCGGCGATGGCGGTTTCACTGATCGTGGGAGCAGTGCGCGCGCTTGCCGAGGATTATCCCGCGCCGGCTCGGCTGCTGACGCAACTCAATCGGCGACTCTACGGGCGGCTGCAGGGGGGATTTGCGACCTGCCTGATCCTGCTGTTGCGGCCTGACAGTAAATGCGTGGTCGCAAGCGCCGGCCATCCGGCTCCATATCTCAACAAGTACGAGATCGAGATTCCCGGCGCGCTGCCGCTGGGCGTTTCGCAAAATACTTCTTATGCGGAGTGCGAGGTCACCACTCGTCCGGGTGACCACCTCGCTCTTTACACCGATGGCCTTCTCGAAGCACGCAACCGAACCGGCGAACTGTACGGATTCGAGCGGCTGGACTATCTTTTTTCAACGCCAACGAATGCGGCGGATGCGACGGATGCGGCTGTGAACTTCGGACAGGACGATGACATCACGGTGCTTACATTGACCCGCCTGACTGCGGGCGAGGAGTCGGTGGCGATCCACCTGACGCCGTCCCTGCAATCGTGATTTGTATCACATTGAGCTAGCATCCCGGCTTATGTGGCTATATCCAGCAAAATATAACCTCTTGCGCCTGAGCGACTTCGATCGACGGTGCGGTCGCCGTCACACGTCATCGTGATCTGTCTCACATACACAAGTAGGTTCGAATCGCCAATCTCAGAGTCGAGCATGATTTGGATCACATGAGGCCCTTTTCATCGGCCTTGTGCGCGAAGTGTCAGGAGATTGGGTTGCAATGAGCGCTTTCAAGGATGCGGGGCATCTCTTCCGATTTGCGGGACTCTTCGTTCTCGCTTTCATTATCTTTCTCGTGGTCCGACATTACGTCGTTCCGCGGAGCTTTGGACAGTACGGTCACTATCGCGGCGCTGCGATCAGCGAGATTGCAGCTCGACCGGTGAAGTTTGCCGGCCACGAGACTTGCGAGACCTGCCACAGCGATATTCTCGATGTGAAGAGTAAGGGTAAACATGCGCATGTGAACTGCGAAGCATGCCACGGACCGCTGGCGAAACATGCGGAAGATCCATCGTCCGTAACGCCGGTCAAGCCGGATACCGCAGTGTTGTGCGCACGATGCCACACGGCAAGTGCCGCCAAGCCGAAGGGATTTCCGCAGGTCGATCCGGCCGATCACTCCAACGGCGTTCCCTGCGAAACTTGCCATCAGCCGCATAGCCCGGCTATCGACGGATCCACAGCGCCAGTCACGGGCGCACCGGCCGCAGCTGCAGGAGGTGCGAAGTGAACCTATCGCGACGTCATTTTCTCGTATTGATGCCGGCGGCTGCGATCGCTTGGAAGTCAGTTCTGGCGGGAACCCCGGAGCAGGCTGAGAACTACAAAATGTCTGAGCACTGGTGGGGCATGCTGATTGATGTGCCCAAGTGCATTGGCTGTGGCAACTGTGTTCGCGCTTGCGCGGCCGAGAACGATGTTCCTGATGGCAACTTCCGTACGTGGGTGGAGCGCTATCACGTCTCCGATGAAAACATGACTAATCCCGAGGTCATTTCGCCGGATGGCGGTAAGGAAGGCTTCCCGGTTGCCAAGGAGGATGCCGAAAAGTATTTCTTCGTGCCCAAGATGTGCAACCACTGCGAAGATTCGCCGTGCACGCAGGTGTGCCCGGTGGGAGCGACGTTTGTGACGCCGGACGGCGTGGTGCTGATCGACCAAAAGTATTGCCTCGGCTGCGCATACTGCGTGCAGGCGTGTCCCTACGGATGCCGCTACATTCACCCGGAGAAGAAGGTCGCCGACAAGTGCACGCTCTGCTATCACCGCATCACCAAGGGCCTCACAACGGCGTGTTGTGAAAGTTGTCCAACCGGCGCAAGGCAGCTGGTTGATCTCAAAAATCCAAAGGACCCGATTCACGAGTTCCTTAAAACCCATAGTGTTCAGGTGCTCAAGCCACAAATGGCAACAGGTGCAAAAGCCTATTACAACGGGCTGGATGGGTCGGTGCGCTAATGTGCAATCTCGCGATGTTCCTCCTGGAGCAGGGAAAGATTATGAGCGGCGTTGAAGGTTTCATGTATCCCAACGAAGTTGGGCTGCAGTGGAGCGTGCTGATTGTTCTGTATCCGTTTATTACTGGATTGGTGGCGGGCGCATTTATTCTGGCCTCGCTGGAGCGTGTGTTTCACGTTGAAGCCGTAAAGCCGACGTACCGGCTGGCGTTGCTGACTGCGCTCTCATTTCTGATCGTTGCTCCGCTGCCGCTGCAATTGCACCTCGGGCATCCAGAGCGCTCGCCGGAGATGTATTTCACACCGCACAGCACGTCAGCGATGGCAATGTTCGGTTATGTGTATCTGTGGTACCTGATGGCCGTGCTCGTCTTCGAAATATGGCTCGATTACCGCCGCGACATCGTGTTGCTGGCCCGGTCAAGCAAGGGGCTGCTGCGGCTGATCTACAAAGTGATGACTCTGGGCTCGGACAACATCAGCCCCCGCTCATTGCATATTGATGACAAGGTCGGCTGGATCGTGACCCTTATCGGCATCCCGTCGGCATTCCTATTGCACGGATATGTAGGCTTTATCTTCGGATCGATCAAGGCAAATCCGTGGTGGTCGTCGCCGCTGATGCCCGTGGTGTTTATCTTTTCCGCGATGGTATCGGGTATCGCGGCTGTCATGTTGATTTACATGGCGGTGACGAAGTTGCGGAAGCAAGCTATCGATATCCGCTGCGTCGACTCGATCGCGATGTACCTGTTTTACATCTTCATCATCGATTTCAGTCTGGAAATGCTGGACCTGATTCACCGCGTCTACGAGGCAGATGAATCCTTCCGCAGCCTCAACTTCATGGTGCATACCAAGCTGTACTTCTCGCACATCGTTGTCCAGATCATCCTTGGAACATTGACTCCACTGGTGCTGTTGTTCATCACGCAGGTGGTGAAGCTGCCCGAACAAGTCCGCAAGAGAATGTACGTGACAGCAGGAAGCCTGGCGCTCGTAGGCATTTTTGCCATGCGCTGGAATGTGGTGATTGGCGGGCAGCTCTTCTCGAAGAGCTTCCTGGGTTACACGACCTACAAAATGGCGCTGGTGACGCGCGAGGGCTCGTTGGTTGCTGCGGGTTTAACCATTTTTCCGCTCTTCATCCTTTGGGCATTGGTCAAGCTGTTACCTCCGTGGTCGCGCGACGAGGCAACGCAAGCCGTAGCGGGCGATTGAGCGGGATTGTCGCAGGATTGTTGGAACGGGAAAAGCCAATCGGGTGAGATATGAACGAGTCTCCCGGTGCGTTGGAATTGCTTTCAAATCGCGTCGATGAGCTGGAGAAACGCGTCCATGCGCTAGAACATCCGGACGCGGCGGCGGCGACGGCAATCAAGCCAGCTCTTACAGTTGCGAGCGTCCAGCCTGAGGACGGAGCGGAGTCTCTTCAAACTGCGAACATCTTTCCGTTGCTGGGCCGCGCGATGCTTGGTATCGCCGGAGCATATGTTCTGCGGGCAATTGCCGAAGCAGGTGTAATGCCAAAGGGCGTCGCCGCCGCTGTCGCGATTGCCTATGCGGTGGGGTGGCTGCTGTGGGCCGTCCGTGCGCCTCGACTCTCCGTGATCGTGCCGCTGGTGTATGCCAGCACTTCGGCAATGATCCTGGTGCCGATGCTATGGGAAGAGACACTGCATTTTCGCGTGATTCCACCGGCGGCGACGGCGGGAGTGCTGGGCGCCTTTGCAGTTATTGCGGCGCTTTTGGAGTGGCGGCGGGACACTTCGTCGGTACTGTGGATCGTCTATGGCACTTCGGCTGCTGCTGCGATCGCACTCGCTGTTACAACACACGCAATGTTGCCGTTCGTGGCTGTGTTGCTGCTGGTCGTTCTGCTGTGTGAATGGGCAAGAGCGCTGGGTCGTTCGCGTCCGATATGGCCGCTTGTCGCGCTGGCAGCGGACTTATCCGTGTGGGGAATGATCTTTATCTACAGCGGGCCGGCGAATGCGCGTGCCGATTATCCGGAGCTGAGCGCTGCAGGTGTGCTGCTTCCGGCATTGCTGCTTTTTGCGATCGGCGCTTCGAGTGTGATCGGGCGCGTGTTCATGCAGAAATCCAGGATCACAGCCTTTGAAATCGTTCAGGTGACAATTGCATTTGGACTCGCGGTCTCGAGTGTGCTCTATTTTGCGCATGCAGCGGCGATGATTCTCGGGTTCGCTTGCCTCATGTTATCTTCGGCGATGTACTGGGCGAGTTACCGGTATCTGCGTCGACGTGCCGAGCGCCACGATTTTCGTGTGTTCAGCACTTGGAGCGCTGCACTGCTGATCGCCGGAGTCTTGTGGTCTCTACCGCTTTCAGCAGCGGGCATTGTGCTTGCGGCCGTGGGATTGGCCGCTTATTTCATTGCGGAGCGCATGGAGTTGCCGATCCTTGCATTGCAGGGTGCCGTCTTCTTCTGCGCAGCTGCATCTATTTCAGAGGTGGCGAGCTATGTTTTCGGAGCTCTTGCTGGCGCACAACCAGAGCGGTCGGCTTTGGCCGCGTGGATTATTGCGGGAACCGCCACGACTGCGTACTTTGTTGGCAAAGACAGCAGGGATGTCGGCTGGGCGCGGCAGGCTCTGCAGTTGATGGCTGCGTTTCTGGGGGCGTCGGCGACAGCGGCGCTTACGGTGCACGGCGTGCTGACCATAGCGAAATTTGTGATCGTTCTGGACGCGCATCACATCGCATTCCTCCGTACGCTCGCGATTTCGCTGGTTTCGCTGGTTCTTGCGTTCACAGGCTCGCGGTGGGGACGCATTACGATGACCCGACTGGCATACGTCGCCCTGGCGTTTGTGGCGGCAAAGCTGATCTTTGAAGACCTGCGGCATGGGCATATGGTGTTCATTGCGGGCTCGATCTTTCTTTTCGCTATCACGCTTATCGCTGTGCCGAAACTGGTGCGCGTGGGAACTAAGGCCTGTGCGGATTCGCACGCGAAGACTCCGGCACACGTCGGGAACTGATCGTTCGAGGCGGAGTCAGGGCCGACAACCGCTGGTAACAGAGGCGCCATCTCCGCTCTAACGAAGGAATTAGAGGTCTCCGAATGGCGTACCGATGCGCTGTATATCGCCACGCATCTTGACCTTGCTGATATGCACGTCATAGTCCGCTCCAGACAACAACGATTCCAGGACGAAGGTTTCAGTCCCGCCGGAACGAAGCTCGCTGTAGCGGTAGACGTCGACAGTGCCAATGCTGGTTTCGGTGCCGCCTGACGGTGCATCGAGGAAATGTTGAGCGTCCGCGACCGAGGGAGATGGACGCGTTTGATCCGCCATCAGGCTCTCGGCGGCATAGGATCGAACCAGCTTGGTCCAGTAGCGCGACAACAGGTCGGTATCAGAGAAGATGTCGGCCCAGACAATTTCGCCGCGCACGGCGACAACCACGCCTACTGCGTGCTCTTCACGGAGTTGTTCGAGCACCTGTTGACGCGACTTCATCAACGGCGCGGCGGCCTCATCCACCTTTTCGTTGATCGCAGTGCTCTGCATGGCACGGGCGTAGCTGGTGGTTTGAAGGCTATTAAAGTCGGGCATTGTGTGACGCGGTCCGGCGACAGCGATCCCCTGACTCGGAGCGGCGAGTGCTCCGCCGATGGCGCCGTGCACGGAGTCCCAGACCTCCTGCTGATTTTTATCGACCATTGCCTTGGCGCGGACCGAGGGCTGGACCATCAGGCTCTGCGCGGGGGCATTGGCAGATGGCCGGAAAGTGGCGGAGTCTTCAGTCCAACGGCCGTGCTCAATGCAGAAGACGCCGAGATCGATGGGATCACTTTGCGCCGGCACGATGCGATCCTTGCCGACGATGCGATCCTGCTTGCCTCCGGTAACAATCTCGCCAGCCAGCAGGAGCAGGGGCTTGTCAGAACTATTTACGAGAACGAGGGTGTTGACCTGGTCGCCGCGATAAGTCGGCAGCGGACGCGAGCGGAGAACATCGTCGTCAATTCTGCCGTGCGTTGGGCGCGGGCGAACGAGGCCGCGAACATTGCCTGCCTCGGTGACTTCGACCTGACCGCTCTTGATGCCTTCATCAAGGGTGATGAATTGCGATGCGGGCATTTTGCCGGATTCGACCACCGGAAAGAGAAGGAGATTGCCGCTCACGATGGGGGCGAGGACCCGGTAGGAGCTGTGCAGCGGTCCGATCGGGCCGCCGGCGGCGCGGACGCAATTGACGCGATGGAGGACAAATGCCGCAATCAGCAACGTCCCCAGAAGCGTGATGCGGAAGAAGCTCGGACCTGATTGGAATGCTCATGTGGACCCTCCGCCGGTTGTTTTAGTTCCGGCTACAGGCCGAGAACGGGGGCGCAGAGGTTTCTTGCAGGGATTTTTTGGCGTATCTTCGAGTCGTGGACGCAGCGCCCATCCAGCCCAGGGAAGATCGAGATTACGCGGAGACTTCGGCAGCTCCGATTGCGGTGCATCCTGCGCTGCTCGACGAGCTTTGGCGAGGAGTGCGGAGCCGGCGCATGGGGGCTGGAGCGGGCAGAGTTCGATCGCATTCTTCTGCTTGCCGCACGAGCTCAAAACCCTCCGCCGGCACCAGTGGGAATGGCCCTCAAAGAGCAACAGGGAACCTTTCTTCGCAGTCTGAAGCTGTCAGACCTGGTGCTGGCCAAGGCGTGTGCCGCAGGAAACGATCGCGCATGGGAACAATTCATGGCGCAATATGGCCAGCCCCTTACGCGCGCGGCCATCGCGATCAGTGGAAGCGAAACAGTGGGCCGTGACCTAGCGGACGCGTTTTATGCGGAGCTTTATGGGCTGAATATCGCGCGATGGCGAGCGCAAATGTCCGCTGGATTCGTATCGCGGGAGGGGCTCGCTGCTGGGCTGGCTGCGGACGACTCTGGCGCAGCGCTTCGTGGATCACTATCGGCGCACGTATCGCGAACAGGCGCTGGATGAGGAGGTACACGACGCGCCTTCGTTCGACGTCGCGATGGATCCCGAGCCGGGAGTGCTGGTCTCCCTTCGCGAAGCGGTGAATGCCGCATTGCGTGACCAGCCGGCAGAGGAGCGATTTTTACTGGCGGCATATTACGTTGACGAGCGAACGCTGGCGGAGATTGGCAAGGTGCTACATGTGCATGAAGCGACCATCAGCCGGAGGCTGCGCCGTGTTACGGATACGGTTCGCAAGCAACTGATGCGCAATCTTGAAAAAGGAGGGATGAGCCGCAAGGCGGCAGAGGAAGCGTTAGGTACCGATCCTCGCGATATTGATTTGAAGATGGACTTGAGAAAACTTCTGCAAAGTAAAGACCGGGGTCCGTTCAAAGAGCAGGAGACGTCGAAGCCGGCGCCGGCAATTCCGGCGGCTGCGGAGGATAGCTTTGCAAATGCGATCCTCTCCGATGCGAATGAACCGCTTGAGGATAAGGCGAAAACAACAGGATGAACCCGACCATTCAACCCGGAAAGCATCCAGATGCGGAGAGCCTGATGGCTTTCGCGGAGCAAATGCTCCCCGCGGCCGAGCGTGAGGAGATTCTCGCGCATATGTCCAGAGTGCGGTCGATGCCGCGAAGTGGTCTTTCTGGCACAGCAGGCGGCGGAAGATCAGCGAACGCCCGTTGCTGCTGCGGGCGGTGCACCAAGCAAGCCGCGTGCTTCGTGGTTTACCTGGAGGTGGGCGTGGATTCCGGCAGCGGCGTGCGCGGGAATGATTGGGGTTGCAGTATTGCAGCATTCTCGAAGAGCAGGGAACGAGACGCAGACTGCAGTCAACGTGGCGCCGGCGGACTCATTGCAGGCGGTGGGAGCACCGAAGACGGAGATACAGAAACCGGTGTCGCAGAATGAGCCGAAGCCGGCTAAACCGGCGAAGTCACCCGGCATGGTCGCGGAGCGGGAAGCGGTGCCCGAGATGCCGACGCGAGACGAGGCTAAAAGCGCTCGATAAGAAAAAGTCCGCAAGCCAGAAGGACCTGGCGCTCGCGAGCAGGCGCACCGCCGGTTACCTTGGCTCCCGGAGTTGCGGGAGGATCGATGCACGGCATGATGGTAGCGAGGGCAAAAGCTTCGCCGATCGGTGGGCCCTCGGCTGCGAACCAGTTGCAGCAGCAGAGCGCGGCGAATCAGCAGAGCGTGTTGCAGCCGTTGGCCGCGGCACAGCTGGACGCAGCCAACAGAACAGCCAATGCGCCAACAGCTCCGCGAGCAGAATCGGAAACGGTGACGGTGCAGGCGCAGACTGTGATTCCGACGCAGCCTGGCAGCCGCCAGCGGCAGCGGCGCAATTTAGCGCGATCCCGACGACCGAACAAAACAAAGCAGTCTCCCTGGCCGGGGCCGCAGGGCTCATCAAGAAGGAGAAGGTATCGCTGCCCAATGGTCTTCAGGCGCTTTCTGTGACGAGCGGCGGCGATCGTACGATTGCACTCGATACCAAGGGCGCGTTGTTCCTGAGCGAGGATGGCGGCAAGCATTGGAAGCCGGTTCGAACCCAGTGGACCGGGCGCGCCGTTTTAGTTCGCAGCGTTAATACGGCCGAGAAAGGCAACGCTCTAGGCGCGGTCAGGCGCTCTGAAGGTGTCGGCGACGGCGAAGTTCGAGCTGGTGAGCTCGCGATCTTCAGACGTGGCTTAGCGCGGACGGAAATACCTGGACACTGAAGGCAGCGCCCGGGAAGTAGAGGGAAGAACCGTCGCGGTGCCGTTCAGGTTGGCAGCTTATTGTTGTCGGGCGTCATCGGCATGCTGCGCAGGCGTTTCCCGGTGGCAGCAAATATCGCGTTGCCGACGGCGGGAGCAAGGCCGACGAGTCCGGTTTCTCCAGCGCCGGCTGAGGGTAGATCTTTGCGGTCGAGCAATACGATCTCGATTTGCGGCGTGTCGTTGAAGCGCGGCACGCGGTATTTGGAGAAGAGCGGATTTTCGATGCGGCCATTGCCGAAGAGAATTCGCTCGAAGAGTGCGCCGCCGATAGCCTGCACGATCGCGCCCTGCATCTGGTTGCGCAGTCCGTCGGGATTCACGATCGCGCCGGATTCCCAAGCCTCAACGACGCGATGAACTTTTACCTGTTTAGCTGTCGGATCGATGGCCACTTCGGCGCATGTGGCGACGAAGCCGCCTTTGTCGGTTCCGCAGGCCACGCCGTAACCGCGCTCTGGTGTGGATTTGGCGGCTCCCCAGCCAAACTTGTCGGCAGCAGCCTGAAGAACAGCTTTCAGCCGCGGATTGCTGAGGTTCTTCATGCGGAATGCGACCGGGTCCATCTCTGCCGCGTGCGCAAGGGCGTCCATGTGCGATTCGCGGGCGAAGTGATTGGCCGTGGCGGCGAGTCCGCGATAGGAGCCCTGTCGCAGCGGTGATTTTGTAGGGTGGTATTGGATCAGCTTGCTCGCGACTTCGTAAGGCGTGCCGATAGCGGCGGGGCCGGAGTTGTAGTTGTGATGCTCCCAGGCGACGAGCGTTCCATCATGCCGTGCGCCGGCCTTGATCTCGATGAGGCCGGCGGGGCGGAAGTAAGCCCAGGTGAACTCCTCCTCGCGTGTCCACACAACCTTCACGGGTTTGCCGGCAGCCTTGGAGAGACGGGCAGCTTCAATGGCAGCTTCGCCGGTGTGCTTGCCGCCGTATCCGCTGCCCATGTCGGGCTGCAGGACGCGCACCTTATCGGCGGGTAGTTGGAATGCCTGCATCAATTCGTCGCGCACGCCGAAGGGCCGCTGCGTTCCGGTCCAGACCGTGAGCTTGCCGTTATTCCACTCGGCAACGGCAGCGCGGGGTTCGAGCGGAGCATGCGCGATGTACTCGACGGTGTACTGGGCTTCGAGTTGCACATCGGCGCCGGCAATTGCCTGTGCCACGGCGTCAGCATCATGGTCCGCGCCTTCAGCCTTTCCGTCGGGATTGTTCTTGAGATATTCGAAGAGCCCCTGGTTGCCTTGCTGATCGGGAACGTTCCACTTTGCCTTGATTGATTTGAGCGCGCGCTCCGCGGTGAATGGATCATCGGCAACGACGCCGGTAAAGTCGCCCTCATGGACGACTTTTACATTCGGCATTTTCTCCGCGGCGCTGGTGTCGATGGAAGCGAGGGTTGCGTTGAAGCCGTCGGGACGCAGGACCGCGCCAAACATCATCCCGGGACGCACGATGTCGGAGGGAAACTGATGTTTGCCGGTGACGAAGTCGCGGCCGTTAGCTTTCGGGACGGGTGTGCCGGCAATCTTCCAGTCGGTTGCGGGTGTGAGTGGCGGATCTCCGGCGACGCTCTTCACCAGCGCTTCGCCGCGCGTGAGTTCGCCGTAGGTGAGCGACTTCGATCCATCGGGTGTAGCGACTTTTCCGGCTGCGGCGATCAATTTTGAGGGATCGGTGTTCCAGCGCTGCGCGGCCATCTCCACCAGGAGTTCGCGGCCGGCGACCGCCATGTTGCGCAGTTGCGGGGCCATGGTGGGCGTGGTGCGGCTGCCGAAGGTGCCCATGTCCCATGGGACAAGGTCGGTATCGCCCATGACCATGGTGATGGATTCGAAGGGGACGCGGAGTTCTTCTGCGACGGCTTGTGCGAGGGAAGTGCGGATGTTCTGGCCGACTTCAACCTTGCCGGTGAAGACTTTGACGCGACCGTCGGCATCGATGTGCAGCCAGGCGCTGATGTCGGTAGGCAGCTCGTGAGAGCCAAAGGTGCGGCCGGATTCCTGCGACCGCGATGGCAACGGAGTGAGGCAGACGAGCAATCCCGCCCCCGAGGATCTTCAGGAAGTCGCGGCGATCGAGTTGGGTATCTGCTGCGAGTCGAAATCTTCCGCGTTCGCGCCGGAGTTCGCATCGTGGGTCCAACATCTGCAATTCATGGGGCCTCATCGCGCACCTCCGCTGGTTGCGTGGCCGGATGCACGTTTGATTGCCGCAAGAATGCGCGGATATGTTCCGCAGCGGCAGACGTTGCCGTTCATGGCGCCGAGGATCTCTTCTTCCTTGGGCGCGTGGTTGTCGCGGAGGAGCGCCGTAACGCTCATGATCATGCCGGAGGTGCAATAGCCACATTGAAATGCGCCTTCGTCAAGAAATGCCTGCTGGACGGCGGTGAGCTTGCCATTCTGCTCGAGGCCTTCGATGGTGGTGATCTTCGCGCCCGCAGCTGCTGCCGCGGGTATTGAGCAGGATCGCGTTGCAGACGCCATCCATCAGAACGGTGCATGCGCCGCACTGACCTTCGCCGCAGCCATACTTTGTTCCGGTGAGATTCAGGCGGTTGCGCAGAACGGAGAGCAGGGATTCTTCTGCCGGAGCGTTTACCGTATAAGGTTTGCCATTGACGTTCAGAACCAGTTCGCCCATTGCAAACTCCCAACAGCGCCGGAGGGGCCGGCACCGGGTTAAGGATAGCGCAATCGGTGATGGGCTGTAGAGCTATCGATGCGCGGCGTAGCCTCGACGTTTCTGGCCGGCCTTTGCGTGCTTGTCTTCATCCAACGCGGAGTGATACTTGCGCCGCATCTCTTCGATATCGATAGTCGGTTTCGGCACCTGGATGTTCATGGATTCCAGCGTCGTGACGATGATCTCAGAGACTGCGACATCGCGGAACCACTTGTGATTTGCGGGGATTACGAACCATGGCGCCTGCTCAGTATTGCACTTGGCGAGGACATCGTCGTAAGCCCGTTCATAGTCGTCCCAGTAATCACGCTCGGTGTAATCGGATTCGCTGATCTTCCAGCGCTTAGCGGGATCGTCGAGCCTCTGCTCGAATCGCTTCAACTGCTCATCTTTGCTGATATGGAGAAAGAACTTGAGGATGACGGTACCGTTGGCGGCGTGACGGCGTTCGAAGTCGTTGATCTGCGCATAGCGCTGTGACCAGTCGGCTTTCGGCGCAAGATCGTGTACGCGAACAACCAAGACATCTTCGTAGTGGGAGCGATTGAAGATGGCAATCTCTCCCCGTTTGGGCATTTGCGCCTCGATGCGCCACAGAAAATCGTGCGCCAGTTCTTCCTGGCTTGGCTCTTTGAAGTTGGCGACGTGGCAACCGTCGGGGTTCATGGAGCCGATGACATGCTTGACCACGCCGTCTTTGCCGCCGGCGTCCAGAGCCTGCAGGCAGATGAGCAGCGAGCGTTTTCGTTCTGCAAAAAGCTTCTGCTGCAGGTCGCTCATCCTTTCACGCAGTGTCTCGATCTTGGCGAGCGCCTTTTCTTTGCTGTGTTTGCCTTTGAAGTCGGGGTCGAAGTCACTGAGCCTCATATGGCTGCCGGGCGGGATGCGGAAGTCTTCGACGTAGCGTTTCCCCGTCATTGCTTCTCCATTGCGGGCGTGTATTCGCCGCGACGAGCTGCAACATTACAGCGGGCGCGATGGACGAGAGCCTTCTGCGCGGCGAGAACATTTGCGCCTTCGCCGTGCCAGATCTGCATGGCCGGTTCCTGAATGGCGCGCGCGAAAGAGAACGCGAGAGCCCATGGCATGCGGCCCTTGAAACGGGCGTTCATGGCGCTGAGCCGGGCAGAGGCCAGTTCCCCCGATTGACCGCCGGAAAGAAACGCAACGCCTGGAACGGCGGCGGGAACGGTGCGCAAGAGACATTGCACGAGTGGCGTCGGCGATTTCTTCATTGGTGTTCTGGTAGCGGACACTTCAGTCCGGGTAGAACCATGTTGGGCTTGAGGATCATGCCCTCAAGCAGAACGCCCTGGGCGACGAGCTGGGCGAAGAGGGCGTGCTGGGTTCGTTCGGTGACTTCGGCACAGCGCTCCATGGTGTGGTCGCCATCCATCAGCACCTCAGGCTCGACGATGGGAACGAGCCCGGCTTCCTGGCAGAGGGCTGCATAGAGAGCGAGGATGAGCGCGTTGGCATCGATGCATGCCTGGGTTGGGAATCCCGTTGCCGATGGTGATGACGGCGCGCCACTTGGCAAAGCGCGCCCCGAGTCTGACGTATTCGGCGAGGCGCTCACGCAGGCCATCGAGGCCATAGGTGATCTTTTCGTCGAGATGGGCGGCCATCGGTTTGGCTCCCGCGTCAACCTTGATTCCGGGGATGATGCCGATCTTTCTGGAGCGCCTGGGCGAAGGAGACCCCTGCGGTGGTCTTTTGATGGATGGTTTCATCGACCAGGATGGCGCCGTTGAGGCAATCGCCGAGGCCGGGAGCGGTAACGATCATGTCGCGGTAGGCACGGCGGGTCTCTTCGTTCTGGGGAATGCCGTCGGCGGCAAAGCGTTTGTTCGCCGTGGGTGTGCTTTCGTCCATAGCCAACAGGCCCTTGTCGCCGGCCACCATGCCTTTTGCCGTTTCGTTTAGCTTACGGGCATCCATCGCTTTTTCCTTTCTGGGGTTGGGGTTGCAGGCCCGCCGGGCTGCCTGAACGTTTGCGAAATGCCGATTCATGCTACATCGATTCTGATGCCTTGGACGCTCCCGAGTTGTGAATTTGTTTGAGGCGGATGAACAACAATCCGCGATGTGTACCAAAAAAAGCTGAACGTCGGAAGGACTTGGTGCGTCAAAGCAGGCAGGAGCGCTGGCGAGATGAGGATGTACCTGAGCCTCTGGCTTGGAGTGTGCAGCATTGCATGCGCGCAAATGACGCCTGTCCCGCCTCCTTCCACGGGTACGCCATCTCATCCGTTCTTCATTACCAAGACGTGGGTCGTGGGCGGCATTGGCGACTGGGACACGATGACGATGGACCCGCAGGCTCATCAGTTGTTTATCGCGCACGGGCCTGCGGTCCAGGTGATCGACGTTGAGACGCGGGTCGGTGACCGGCGTGGTGAGGGGACTGCGCGAGGCGCACTCCCTTGTTCTGGACGCAGAAGGAACATATGGCTATGTCAGCGATGGCCCGGCGGATTTGGTGCGAGTCTTCGATCGCCGCGACTTTCAGGTGATTGCGAACATTCCGACCGGACCATCGCCGCGTTCCATGGCCCTTGATCCAACAACCGGCCTGCTGTTTGTCGTGGGATCGCAGGCGACCGCGACGGCAAACATGCCGGCCGGGACAGCGCGGACTGCGCTGGCGCACAAGACAGGATCTCCCCGCGCGAGCAGTCCGCGTACCATGGCGCGCGGCGGTGCAGTGTCCACAGTGACTGTGATCGATGTCGGGCGGAGAGCGCAACTGGCGCAGATTCTGCTGCCGGGCAGTCTCGGATTTGCGCAGGGCGACGGCAATGGGCGAGTGTATATCACGGTCTCGGACCGCGACCAGATTCTGCGCCTCGATGCGGCGGCGATTGGCGCAGCAGTACGCAGAGCAATTGACGCGCAGCGCGCCCTGAACCCTTCAAAAGCGGCGACAACGCAGTCCAGCCGCGATAGACCAAGCGAAAAGCCTCCTGTGCTCGACTGGACTTCGGGTGAAGACGCGAATGTGCCGTCAGATGCTTATCCTATGTCGATACGTCTGGATTCGACTTGCGAGCATCCGCGCGCACTTGCCATCGATACCGCCCATGAGCGGCTATTCGCAGCCTGCAGCAACCTGCGCATGGTGGTTTTGAACCCCGCCAACGGTCAGTTGATTTCTGCCTCGCCGATCGGCCCGGGCGCAGATGCAATTGGTTACGATCCAGATCGCGGGCTGATCTTTACGGCGAATGGCGGCGGCGACGGTAGCCTTACCATTATTCGCCAGGACGTAACCGACACCTATTCCGTGATTCAGACTCTGCCAACCCGCCAGAATGCGCGGACGCTGGCGATTGATCCCGCCGATGGCGATGTGTATCTTACGACCGTAATCTATGGCGCGGAACTGAATCACCCACCCATCAACGGAGCGCCGCTAAAGATAAATGCTGTCGACGGAAGCTTTCAGGTTCTTGTGGTCGGGAATTAGGGCGCGTAATCCAGCAATATTTCAGGGGGCGACTTTCAGCGTGAAAAGCAATCGAGCGCCGCCAGGATCGCGGTTCTCAGCCCAAATGCGCCCATTGTGTGCTTCAACGATACTGCGGCATATAGCGAGCCCCATGCCCGTCCCTTGTTCCTTTGTACTGAAAAACGGTTCGAAAATCCTGCTAGCAATCTCTGGCGAGATACCTGGACCAATGTCATCTACCATAACGAGCACTTCGTCACCCCCATGCCTCTCTGAGCGGATGGTCAACTCTCGCAATGCTGTCACTGTCACCATGGCGTCCATCGCATTGGTCGCCAGGTTGAGCAAAACCTGCTGAATCTGCACTGAATCGGCTTGGATCTTCGGCAGATTAGGATCAAGCGCCATCCGAATGCCAACTCCCCGCCTGATGGCTTCGTCGCGCAGGAGTCGAGCCAAATCCTGAATGAGCGGGTTCAAATACACGGTCTGTTTCTCTGTCCCCTCTTTTCGAAACAAAGCCCGGACACGTTTGACCACGGAACTCGCTCTGGTGCTCTCCTGAACAATCTTCTCGGCGGTCGCTGACGCTTTTTCAAGATTGGCCGGTTCGCTGCTTAGCCACTCCCGGCAAGCGTAGGCGTGCGTAACCACGGCGGTTAGCGGCTGATTGAGTTCGTGCGCTATCGATGCGGCCATTTCGGCCATACTCAAGGTGCGCGATAGACGGGAAAGATCGTCCTGAGCGATGATCAGGCTCTGTTGCGCCTTGCGTTGCTCCTCGATATCGATATGAATCCCGTACCATCGTGTGATCGCGCCGTCTTCAGCGCGCTGGGGAATGCTGCGAACCAGAAACCAGCGAAAATCACCATCCACACCGCGAACTCGCACCTCAACTTCGAATGGGCCGCCCGTTGCCAGTGCCGACTCCCAACCTTGCCGGAAGAGTGCAGCATCTTCCGGATGAAGAATGTCGAAGAAGAAATCGCCCTCGATCGAGCTATTTCCCCGACCGACATAATCGCGCAGGTGCTGGTTGCAGTATTCAATGCGACCCGAGAAATCTGCACGCCAGATTTGTTGTGGAATTGCCTCCGTCAGCATGCGTAGTTGTCGCTCGCTCTCCTGGATTTCCAGATTAGAGCGCTCCAGTTCGGCCGTTCTTTCGCGCACCTTGGCTTCCAGTTGATCCCTCGCCGTTCGTACTGCGCTTTCGGCGCGTTTCCGCGCCGAGCTTACAATGCAGATCGCAATCGAGCAAAGAATGAAGGCCGCAAGAAAACTCTGCGATCCCTTTGCCACCGATATTGAAAAGAGCGGCGGAATGAAGAAATAGGTGATGACCATCGAAGACTGCACTACAGCCACGAACCCTGCTACGACTCCGCCAAACCATGCGCTACCCATCACAGCGCCAAAGAAGAGAAATACGAATGGGTACGCAATCACGCGCTGCAGGGGAAAAGTCCACAGCAACGCCACCAGGACGAAGCAGGAGGCGATCGAGATCGGCTTGATTCCATACTCCATCGTTCGGCGTGGAATTTGCCCGAGCGTGAACGTGTTCATAGCTCCATCATAGTGCGACCACTACTGAAAGCGTGGCGAGGAAAGCTACTGGCTCCTCCATCCATCTTGATGCCGATACGTCACTTACTTGACAAGCATGCAAGGGCATTTGATTGTGAGTAAACAAAAGCTGTACAGTTGCACTGCGCCCGTTTGCAGCGTCAGGAGGCATATTTCCTGAGACAGAAGGAATCGACTGCGAAAACCACCGATCGATCTGTGGTGACCGAATCACTTCGGCCCTACGCCATTGCCGATAAGCTGCGCACCCTGCGATTGCGCAAGAGCATGGGGCTCGCTCAGCTTGCGGAGCACACGGGCCTCTCTCAAGCTATGCTTTCGCGACTTGAGAACGGCAGGCTGGTGCCGACTTTGCCAACGCTGACAAGGATTGCCATGGTGTTCAGCGTGGGCCTGGACTACTTCTTCACCGATCCGCGAAAGCGTTACGTCACTACCGTGGTGCGTCGCAGCGAGCGACAACAGTTTCCTTCCGATCCAAAGGCCACGACTGTGCCGTGGCATTTTGAAAGCCTTGACTTTCGTGTGAATGAAAGGAAGCTGAATGGCTATCTGGCGCATTTCCACCCACTGTCGCCGGAAAAGGTGGTATCTCACCATCATCCTGGGGTTGAGCTGCTCTATCTGATTGAGGGCAAGTTGGAGATTTCCGTTGGCGTTGAAAAGCACCAACTCGCCAAAGGGGACGCCATCTACTTCGATTCGATGCAGCGGCATTCCTACCGAAGTCTGGTAAAGTCGGCTTGCACCGCAATGGTCGTCACTACGGGTTCACCTTCATAGTGCGAGCTCTCCGCACCGCCGCGAGGTCCTTCTTTACTGCATTGCAATAAATCTGAACTTTCTTGCAATCGAAGCAATTGATTGTGCGCCGATCCGCGCGAATCCATCGATCCTTTGCAAATTCGGCCTAGCGTGAGTCTATGAGCGTTCACGCGAGCAACAAGAAAAATATCGCGATTGTCGGAGCGGGGCCGGGGGGACTCGCGTCAGCCATGCTCCTCGCACAGCGCGGCTTTCGCGTACAGGTGTTCGAGAAGCAGGATGTGATTGGTGGAAGAAACGCCGAAGTTCGTCTGGGCTACTATCGCTTCGATCTCGGTCCTACGTTTCTGATGATGAAGTTTCTGCTGGACGAGCTGTTTGCAGAGGGAGGCCGCCGCTCCACCGACTATTTGCAGTTTAAGAAGCTCGATCCAATGTATGAGCTCCGGTTCCATGACAAGACCATGCTGGTGCACTCTGATCCGAAGGCGATGAAGGCGGAGATTGAGCGGATCTTCCCAGGGGAGGGATCGGGCCTGGATCGCTTTCTAGCGCGCGAGAGTCAGCGCTTTGAAAAGCTCTATCCGTGCCTTCAAAAGCCCTACGGAACGCTCGCCAGCATGATCAGCCCAACGCTGCTCGCTGCAGTGCCTCATATTGCGGCCGGGCGATCGCTTTACGACGTGCTGGGTGACTACTTCCGATCAGAAGAGCTGCGGCTGGCGTTCACCTTCCAGTCAAAGTATCTGGGCATGTCGCCATGGGATTGCCCTGGGCTGTTCACCATGATTCCGTATACCGAGCATGCGCACGGCGTCTACCACGTGATGGGCGGCCTCAGTCGCATCAGCGAAGCATTTGCTCAGGTGGCACGCGAGGAAGGGGCCGAGATTCACACTTCGACGCCCGTGAAGCGCGTTCTATTGGATGGGCGACGCGCGTGCGGGCTTGAACTCGAAAACGGAGAGAAGATTCACTGCGACGACGTGGTGATCAACGCAGACTTTGGTCATGCGATGAGCACACTCTTCGAGGAGAAGGATCTTCGGCGCCATAAGCCCTCATCCCTTCGAAAGCGCAAATTCTCCTGCTCCACCTTCATGATGTATCTCGGTCTCGACCGTATGTTCGACACCGAGCACCACATGATTGTCTTTGCTCGGAACTATAAGAAGAACATCCAGGCAATCACCAACGGGCAGACAGACCTGGAAGATGTATCGCTGTATATCCGAAATGCGAAGAGGAATGATCCATACGGTGCACCTGCCGGGCATTCTGCGCTCTACATTCTAGTGCCGGTGGCGAATAACACGAGTGGTGTTTCGTGGCCGGAATACAAGCAGACCTACCGCGAGAAAGTGCTGCAACTGCTGCGGGACCGAACACCGTATGGCGACGTTTCACGACATATTCAACAGGAATTGATCATCACACCCGAGGATTGGGAGAAAAGGCAGTCAGTGTTTCTGGGTGCGACATTCAACATGGCGCATAGCTGGGACCAGATGATGTACCTGCGTCCGCATAACGAGTTTGAAGAATTTGAGAATTGCTATCTGGTTGGTGGAGGCACACATCCCGGTAGCGGTCTCCCGACGATCTTCGAATCGGCGCGCATTTCCGCCAATCTCATCTGCAAGAAGAACGAGATTCCTTTTCCCGTTTCAAAGCCATTGGAGCTGGCACTCGCGTGAGTTCATACGGAGCCGAGCGGAGGATGGAATGCGCACGGGCCGCGCAATCCGCATGGGCAGCTCTGCCGGTAAAGGAGCGCTGTGCCTATCTTGCGAGATTGCGGCGTGAAATCGCACGGCGCTGCGATTCGATCTCCGCGATCATTGCGCGTGATGCCATGAAGCCGCTGCTCGATGCACTGGCCGGTGATGTGCTGGTGACTCTCGAGCAGATTCGCTACTACGAGCGCCACGCAGCAAAGATCCTCAAACCCCGGCGCAATGGCAAGCCACTCTTTCTATTTCACGGAGCACGCTTCGAAACCTATTTTGAACCGCACGGCGTGGTACTGGTCTGTGGCCCGTCGAATTATCCGTTTCAACTTTCGGTAGTTCCCATGATTACCGCCCTCGCTGCCGGCAATGCGGTGATTCTGAAATGCTCAGAGCACGCGCCGGAAACCGCTGAGCTTATTGCGGAGTTGTGCGCACGCGCCAATTTTCCGAAAGACCTGGTGCAGGTGGTGCACGGAGGACCGGAGGAAGCTGAAGCTTTGCTGGACGCCATGCCGGACTTTATTTTTTTTACAGGAAGCAGCCGCCATGGGCAGTTGGTGGCGCAGCGAGCGGCGCGCTATCTAATTCCTATCGTTCTTGAACTCGGAGGTAAGGATGCCAGCATGGTCTTTGACGACTGTCATCTTGACAGGGCAGTCGAAGGCATAGCTTATGGCGCATTCTCAAACGCCGGGCGCGTATGCGTCGCCGCAAAGCGCGTCTACGTTCATGAATCCATCTATGAGAACTTTGTCGCAAAGTTGAAGACTCGGATTGCCGCGATCCGTGTTGGAGTCGAGCCTGATTCGGACCTATCTCCACTGTCGTCAACTGCGCTTTCCGAGCATCTCGAACAGCTACGGGAAGCTCTTTCTCGAGGAGCAACGCGGTGTTTTCCAGCTGACGATGCTACGGGAGGCGGTCCCGTGCTGCTGACCAATGTGCCGGAAGATGCGCGCATCCTCACTGAGGAGTCGTTTGGTCCGGCATTGGTTGTCAAGTCGTTTCGCGATGAGGCCGAGGCAATCGCACTGTCGAACTCAAGCCCGTTTGCTCTCAGCAGCAGCGTTTGGACACGAGACGCAGCGCGCGCAAAGCGCATTGCAGCGCGGATTTCCGCGGGAAGTTGCGCGGTGAACGACGTAATTCGAGTGATTGCGAACCCCTACGTTTCTTTCGGAGGGAATGGCAAGAGCGGCTACGGGCGCTATCACGGGCCTGAAGGGCTTAAGTCGTTTTCACGAACGAAGACGGTGATGCAAATGAGCAGCCGGAGTGCGGCACAAATCAACTGGTTCCCGTTTACGCAGCACACCCGCAAGCAGCTGACGCAGCTCATTCGATTTCGACATGGCATGGGAGGTGTGCTTGCCGAGATGAGCCGGAGGATCCTCCCGCTCGCTTCGCTGGCGGCACTGGCTTCCTTCCAGAGCGCAGCGCAAGCGCCGCAAACAACACGCCTGACCGTGGATGTGCAACTCACGGGTGATGCACGAGGCGAGCTTGCCTACCTGATTTTTGCATCAGCGCCGGGGTTTCCGAGCGAGAGAAGCAAGGCCTTTCGTCATGGATTTCTTCCTATCCCGCCGCGTAAGGAGCGGATGACATTTGACGTGGATCTGCCGCCGGGAACGTACGCGATGACTGTGTACGAGGACCTGAACGGCAATCACAAACTCGATCACAACTTAATCGGCATTCCTCGCGAACCGGTGGGGGCTTCGAACAATCCGAAGGGACGATTCGGACCGCCTCGATTTTCTGAGTGTGCCTTCAGCTTGGGAAACAGCGCCCAAACCATTGCGATCAGCGTTGTGAAGGGACTATGAGAGCTGCGGAAAAAGGGAAGAAGGTCGTCGTTATCGGAGCCGGGCTGGGCGGTATGTCCGCGGCCATTATGCTTGCGAGCAAAGGTTTCGCTGTAACTCTTTTTGAGAAGAATCATCATGTGGGCGGCAAACTGAATCAACTTCAGGTCGGTGGATTTAGCTTTGATCTTGGTCCATCGATCTTCACCCTGCCGCATATCTTCCGTCCCGTGTTTGAGAGTGAGGGCAAGCGGCTGGAGGACTATATCAGGCTGCAACGGCTTGATCTGCAGTGGCGCAACTTTTTCGAAGACGGGACTATTCTGGATCTTTGGGAAAATGTCGAGAAGATGCGCGCGGAACTGGCTCCCTTTGGGCCAAAGGCCTTTGAAGAGTACAGGGGATTCCTCACCTATTCTCGACGTCAGTACGAGATCGTGGAGAGCGGATATCTGAACGAAGGCCTGGATACATTCGGCCAGTTCCTTCGCTTTTATGGTTGGCGGGATGCGCGCGATCTCGATTACATGCGTTCCATGTCGGGCAGCATCTACAAGCGCCTGAGCAATCGGTATCTGCGCGACATCTTCGAATACTTCATCAAGTATGTCGGTTCTAGCGCGCTCGACTCGCCCGCTTTCATGAACCTGATGCCGAATATTCAGATGCAGTTTGGCATGTGGTATGTCTCTGGCGGTCTCTTTGAACTCGCGCACGCGTTCAGAAAGCGTCTTGAAGAAACGGGCGTGGAGGTGCGGCTGGGATACGAGGTCGTGGAGATTGATCGAGACGGCAAAACCGTTACAGGCGTGCAGGTTAGAAATGCGAGCGGAGCGCTGTGCGCTGTGCGAGCCGACTACGTCGTGTCTAATATGGAAATCGTTCCGGCGATGAAGAAGATTCTTAAGTCGCCGGCAGGCGTGACGAAGAAGTTCAAGCGCTTCAAGCCGTCCTGCTCGGGCATCGTCGTGCATCTCGGGCTGGATCGCATTTATCCTCAGCTTGCGCATCACAACTTTTTCTACTCGTCCGATCTGCACGCCCATTTCCGGCGTGTTTTTCGCGAGAACAAGCTTCCCGACGATCCGACTCTTTACGTTGTTGCTCCAACGCGCACCGACCCTTCGCAGGCGCCGGAAGGCTGCGACAACATCAAGATTCTCCCTCACATCCCCGCTATCGACGAGCAAAAGCCATATACCCGCGAGGACTACGTTGCATTGAAAGAAGCCTGCATCAGCAAGCTTGAGCGTATGGGTCTCAAGGACCTTCGCAAGCATATTGTTGTTGAGGACTTCTGGACACCTCTAGATATTGAAGCGCGCTACGGCTCGAATCGGGGATCGATCTACGGAGTCGTATGCGACCGTCGCAGCAACTTCGCATTCAAAGCGCCAAAACGGAGCTCGCAGTTTCACAACCTCTTCTTTGTCGGCGGAAGTGTAAATCCAGGCGCAGGCATGCCGATGGTGTCGCTCAGTGGACAACACGTGGCGCGGATGATCACCGAACAGGCCGAGGCAGGAGAGTGATGATGGTTCCAGCATTGCTGTGCATTGTGGGGCTTTTTGCGGGCTTTCTCCTCCTGTGGCGTATACCCACGTGTGCAGACGCGCAGTTGGATTCTGCGGTTAGTGTGTCTGTCATCATCCCTGCAAGAGATGAAGAGAGCAATCTTCCCCGATTGTTGCGATCGATTGCGCTGTCCACTTCACTTAAGGTTGAGGTTCTAGTCGTTGACGACCACTCAACCGACCGCACTGCACACGTTGCGCGCGAGGCCGGAGTTACTGTGATCTATTCTGAGCCGCTGCCTGCGGGATGGACCGGAAAGGCATGGGCATGCTGCCAGGGTGCGCGGCATGCTTCAGGCGATCTGTTGCTCTTTCTGGATGCCGATACCTACTTCGCATCAGGCGGTCTTGATCGTCTTGTCGCGCGCTGGGTACGCGAAGACGATCCGGAATTATCTATCTCCCTGCTTCCGTATCACGTGATGCAAACGGCGTACGAACAGCTCTCACTGCTGTTTTACCTTCTGATGGCAGCCGGAGCAGGCGGCTTTGGTGCGTTTGGCAGAGCCAGGCTGTTTGGGCAGTCCCTTCTCATTCCCAAAGTGACTTACTCCGCAGTGAATGGGCATGCAGCGGTTCGCGGTTTTGTTCTTGAGAATCTCAACCTCGCCGGTCTTCTGCACGATGCTGGACGCCATATGACGTGTCTAAGTGGTCGCGACACGCTCGAAATGCGCATGTTCCCAGAAGGTTTCCGCCAAATGTCGGATAGCTGGACCAAAGCATTCGTCCACGGTGCGGCCAAATCGGGCAGCGCGGTGATTGCCTGCTCCGCGGTATGGATTGCATCATTCTGGGTAGCTGCGATCACGCTGATCGTTCCCCCGCCGTTAGCGGTAGTTTCCTTTATTTCCGCGTATCTCCTCTTCAGCTTGCAGCTGTTTTGGTTTGCTCGCCAGCTGGGAAACTATCATTTCGTCACCTGCCTGTTGTATCCGTTACCCCTTGCTTACTACTGCGTCATCTTCGCCCGCTCGGCACTGCGGCGTGCTGCCGGACAGAAAACCATCTGGAGAGGTCGCGAAGTATGAATCCGCTGGTCTGGATGGCGAATATTCTGGGCTGGCCGGTCGTGCATCTCACCATCGGTTTTGTGTCTGTACGCCTGCCTGCTCAACTCTTTGCACGTGACAACTGGTTAACGGCCCCACGACGCTGGGAGGACGGCGGACGAATCTACCGTGAATGGATGGGCATCCGGAAATGGAAGTCCTTGCTTCCGGACGGAGCGCCCCGCTTTGGAGGCTTTGCAAAGAAGAGGCTGCTTGCGTGGGAAACGGAATATCTTCAGCGCTTCATGCTTGAAACGCGTCGCGCCGAGATTGCCCACTGGTGCATGCTTGGCTGCCTTCCTGTTTTCTTTCTGTGGAATCCGCCCTGGGCATGTTGGGTCATGACCGCATACGCGGTCGCCGCCAATCTTCCCTGCATACTTGCGCAGCGTTACAACCGCATCACGCTCTCGCGCGTGACGCAGAGCCGGTGTCGAGTATTTGCTAACGCATGAGCCATCCATCACGCCAACTCGATTCTGCCACGCGCAGGCGCCGGTACCTGATCCATCTTGCCTGCGCCACTGAAGCAGGTGGCGACCGTCGCCGCTATGTAGTTCGCATTCGACCCTGGACATCTCGCGTCAAAGGAATGGATGAAATTCGCGAGCGCGTCTTCAGGGATGAATGCGAGCTGGTTGAAGTCATGAATCCTCTCCTGCCCCCTGGCTCTGATCTTCGAGACGTCCTCGGACATATTGAATGTAACGATGGCTTCTTTTATCTTCTACATCTGACCGCGGAGCAGGCACAAAAACTGGGCTGGCGGAGATAGAACGCGCTTTCTCATTCGATAAGGTCATTGCGGAAAGCAACTGCGCCAATTCGTTACAAGGCCGCGGGGGTATTTTGGTTGCGCGGGATCACCAGCATGCGGAGGTACTCCCGTGTCAGGATGGCGCGCAAGCGAGGCGCGACTGCCGGGTCACATGGAATCTCCAGCGAGCGACAGCGATCAATAGCGGCGCGCAAGTCGCGCAGAAAGACCACGCAAGATGGGCATGCCTCGATATGGCCTCGCATCTGGTCGCAGGTAAGAGGTTCTACCCTGCCATCCAGATATTCAGAGAGGTTGGCAAACAGATCGCGGCATTCCGCGGGGCGTTGTCTTCCCTTGGAGCGAGTAGCCTTTGGCTTTTTGGCGGAGGGGTGAGCGCTTTCCGAGGGCGCTGGAGTGTCACTGAGAGCCTGGTGCATCTCCTTTCGTACCCATAAACGGGCACGATGAAGGCGAATCCTCACTGTCCCTTGCTTTAGATCCAGCACTTGCGCGACTTGCTCGGTTGTCAATTCTTCCATGTCATGAAGCACAAGAACGATGCGCAAGGCCGCGGGGATGCGTAGGATGGTTTGATGAAGCATATAGTGCTGTTCGGCGTGGAGCAGGTTGCTTTCAGGACCCTCTGCGGCGTCCTGCATCAATCTCCCCAATTCGTCATTGTCCGGAATCAGTTGGTCGAGAGAGAGAATGTGAGCTGGGGCATGAGCACTCTTGCGGCGCATGCGCCAGCAGCGGTTTCTGGTGACGGTATACAACCAGACCGCCAATTCCTGAGGGTTCTGGATCTTTGCCAGATGGCCAAGCGAGCGGTAGAGCACTTCCTGCATGGTGTCTTCCGCATCCTCGGAATGCCCACAAACCTTCATGCTGAAGGAATAGACAGTATTCTGCAGTAACCCAATCGCCTCTTCAACAGCTTCAGGAGTGTTGCGGCGCAAAAGATCTGCCGCTCGGATCAGTTCAGGTCGCATCGCGTGGGGTCATCGAGAACAAGTCCAGTATATTCGACCACGTGTGCCGCCGGTTTGATTCCACCGGATGTTCGTTGTTCACGTTCGCGCAATCCAGAGGCAACTCACTGCGTAAAGCTGCTCGTGGAATCAGGCTTCTGCAGGGAGTTCTCGATCATGTGCAGACAAAGGGGGAGATCTTCTGCAGCCAATCACGCTCTTTGCCAGTTTCAGGTTCATTGATCGTAGACACCCATGCGCGCAGCAAAGCTAGTGCAAGACCCATTTCCGCTCCAGGGCGGCTTTCCTCCAACCGGAACATCTGGCGATAGACCTCGTCTTTGAGGCGATTACCGCGATCAGGTCGCGAACCGTGGAGCCTGGCCACACTTTTTCGCGCATTCATTGTTTTCCCCGTGTGCCGACTGCTTTAGACACGTGCATGGAAAAGTACCCTGTTCCGGCGCCAGCATCGGCGATCGTTTCACCCGGTTGCAGTGGAAGCCAGAGCGGGCGCTCAGGGTTGTCGAGCCGGGCCTGGGACGCAGGCAAACGCCTATCCTTCATGTCAACCTCATTTAATCAAACGGAGTCAGCGTTCTTAAGACCCATGGCGCGCAGAATTTTCATTGCGGGGCACCAGTTGGTGAAGGCCGACTGCAATAGGTTGAGTCCGACGAACACTGTCAGCCAGAGCCAATAAGGCGAAAGGAAGTGTGCCAGCGCGAGAGATAGCAGCACCATCACGCCTGCAATCAGGCGTACACCGCGTTCAACTGTCATGGGATTAGGACTCCTTTTTCGATCTCCGATTGGGACTCGGTTTTCGACTGTTGTTTGGCGTGGACCATGTAATAGAGGACAGGGATAGTCGGCCATGAAAGGAACGTTGACGCGACTGCCCCCGCGATCAGTGAGAGAGCCAGCCCTTGAAAGATGGGGTCAGTGAGAATCACGCTTGCGCCGACAACTACAGCCGCGGCAGTCAAAAGCATGGGGCGAAAGCGTGTGGCTCCGGCATCGATGACCGCCTCAGCCAACGGCATTCCTTCGCGAATTCGGAGCTCGATAAAGTCAACAAGGATGATCGAGTTGCGTACGATGATACCGGCGCCCGCAATGAAGCCAATCATCGACGTAGCTGTAAAGAAAGCGCCCAGGATCGCGTGCGCCGGCATAATGCCGACGAGCGTCAGCGGAATAGGGGCCATGATGATCAGAGGCACAATGAACGACCGGAACCATCCGACTACCAGAACGTAGATCAGGACGAGCACTGCGGCGAAAGCCAGTCCCATGTCTCGAAAGACTTCAATCGTGATATGCCATTCGCCATCCCATTTCATTGAGTAGTGGTCAGTTGAGTCGGGCATCGACGCGTTGTAACGTGTCAGAGTATAACCAGCGGGAAGCTTGAGCCGGTCGAGACTCTTGTTCATTTTCATGATGGCGTACACAGGGCTTTCTTCTTGCCCGGCAACGTCTCCCGTTACATAAACAACACGGCGCAGATTCTTGTGATAGATGCTGGGCTCAATCGTTTTTCGTTCGACAGTCACCAACTCGCGCAGGGAAACCATCGTGCCGTCTGCTCCGGGCAGGCGGATATTCTCCAGGCCCTGCACCGAAGATCGGTCCGCACGGTCAAGTTCGACGATTGCAGGCACCGGCTCACGTGCAGCCTGATCGTGAATCAGGCCGACCTGGGTTCCCGAAATGGAAAGAGCCAGGGCATTGGCTACGTCGGAGACAGCGATGCCGTGCTGCGCAGCCTTGACCTCGTCCACGCGCATGATCAGCCTTGGTTGCGGGTCTTCGACGTACCAGTCAGTGTCCACAACGCCCGGAGTGTGCTGAAAAATCTGCTTGATCTGTTGGGCGACCTGCGTCTGACCAGCCAGATCCGGACCGTACACCTCGGCTACCAGGGTCTGTACGACAGGTGGGCCCGGAGGAACCTCGCTAACTTGGATCCTCGCGCCGTATGCGTTGCCGATCGCGTCGAGTAACGGACGAAGCCGCTTTGCGATCGCATGGCTCTGCACACTGCGTTGCTTGGCTGGCAGCAGGTTGACCTGGATGTCAGCCTGATTTGGCTGACGGCGCATGTAGTAATGCCGCACCAGGCCATTGAAGTTATAGGGACCGGAGGTTCCGGTGTACGTCTGGTAGTTCAGCACATCCGGTTGTCGCGAGAGTTCCTGGCCTAAGGCCTGCGCGACTCGTGCCGTCTGCTCGAGCGGCGTTCCATCGGGCATATTGATTACGACCTGCAACTCGCTCTTGTTGTCGAACGGCAACATCTTTACACGGACCAATCCGAGGGGAACGAGCGCCATTGAAACCAGAAGCAGAACCACGACCCCGATAAAAAACAGCACGCGATTGCGCGAAGATTCGATCAGCGGCGTCATAATGCGGCGATAGAGTCTGGTGCGCCAGTTCTCCGTCTCTGGTTCGAGTATTTTCGCCCCTTCAAGATGCCTGCCAACAAGTCGCAGGGCGGCCCACGGCGAAACCACAAATGCAACCAGCAATGAGAAGAGCATGGCTGCCGAAGCACCCACCGGTATGGGCCGCATGTATGGACCCATGAGTCCGCGAACGAAGGCCATTGGGAGGACGGCTGCGATCACAGCGAAAGTGGCCAGAATCGTGGGGTTGCCGACCTCGGCGACAGCTTCGACCGCGACTTCACTCATCGGCCTGCCATGATTCTCTCTGAGCCGGAAATGACGCACCATGTTCTCGACGACAACAATAGCGTCATCGACAAGAATGCCGATCGAGAAGATCAAAGCGAAGAGAGTTACGCGATTGATGGTGTAGCCAAGAAAATAGAACACTGCCATCGTGAGCGCAAGCGTGACGGGAATAGCCAGCAGCACCACTCCCGACTCGCGCCATCCCAGGAAGAGTGCTACCAGCAAGGTGACAGACAGTGTGGCGAGCAGAAGGTGCTCAAGCAGTTCGTCTGATTTGTCCTTTGCCGTTTCGCCGTAATTCCTTGTAGTGGTAACCGTCACATCATTCGGTATGGTCACGCCCCGCATGCGGTGGACGCTCTTGAGAACAGCATTGGCGATATCTGTGGCGTTGGTCCCTTTCCGCTTGGCAACGGTTATGGTGACCGCCGGATACTGGCCTGCGGCAGACGCACCCGAGTTTGCGGTTCCGTAGACAACATAATTGGCTGGATCGGCGGCACCTTCGACAATTTTTTCGGCAACGTCCCTCAGGTACACCGGATGCCCGCGAACCACGCCCACCACGACCGATTCCAGATCCTCGCGGCGGGTGAAGAGGTTGCCGGCGTCAACTCGGACTTCCTGGTTGTTCTCGGCGAAATTCCCCGCCTGCACAGTGGCGTTTGCAGCTTGAAGATGTCCGACAATGGCCATGGGTGATATGCCGTAGGCATTTAGCTTCTCTGTGCTCAGGACCACGCGCATGGTGCGAGGAAGCCCGCCGATAATCGTGGTTTCGGACACATTGGAAACTTGCTCAAAATTATGTTGCATCTCGGCCGCGATGGCGCGAAGTTGATAGCCGTTGTAATGCTCGCCCCACAACGTCAGTGCCAGGATCGGTACATCGTCGATCGAGCGCGCCTTGATCAGTGGCTGTGAAACACCCGGTTGCATCCGATCAAAACTCGAGTAGAGCTTGCTGTACACCTTGATCAGCGCATCTTCCTGGGGCGTTCCCACTAGAAAGCGCACGATGACCAAACTCTGCCCTGGGGCTGAAGTGGAATACACGTATTCGACACCCGGGATCTCATGCACCAGGCTCTCGATTGGCAGAGTTACGCGCTCTTCCACCTCGGCTGGAGATGCACCCGGCATCGCCGTGGCGATATCCAGCATCGGAACCAGAATCTGCGGCTCTTCCTCGCGGGGAATGATGACAACCGCGAAGATTCCCAGAGCCAGCGATGCCGCAATAAACAGCGGTGTCAGTTTGGAGTTGAGAAAAGCATGCGCCAGGCGCCCGGCAATTCCAAGGTCCTGCTTCATGACTGAGCCTCGATACGCTTGCCGGCCAGATCGCGATCGGCGGGATCGTCCACCAGTTTTTCGCCTGCCGAAATGCCCGACAGCACTTCAACCTTGTTCTCCTGCTCTGCGCCCAGGGTGAGGTAGCGGAGCTGCGCTATTCCATTGCTGTCGAGGACGTAGGCGCAGGCCAGCGAACCGCGCATAACTACCGCAGAGCGCGGAATAAGAATTGCCTGGTGTGTGCCGGTGGCAAATGCTGCAGTGCCATACATGCCGGCGCGCAACTTGTCCGAGGAAACCAAATCGATCTTGACTGTAAAACTGTGGCTTGCCGGATCGGCGGCGGGAACAATCTCCGCAACCGTGCCCGTGACATTCCCGGTCTGTGCGCCGCCGATTGAGACGGGAATCTTCATTCCCTTGCGCACGGTGCCAATTGCAGACTCATCGATGGATGTCTGCAATTGCAATGGCCCGGCGCTATCCACTTGCAGCAGGGGCACGCCCGGAGAAGCGAGGGTTCCCGGATCGGCGAGTCGCGCTGTCACAACACCTGCGAAAGGCGCACGCAAGCGCGTGTAAGCCAACATGGCGCGCGCGCCGCTATCCTGCGCCTTGGCCGCTTCGGTCTGCGCACGCAATGCTTCCACGCGCTCTGCCGAGGCTTCTGCCCGTCGCCCTACCTCGTCCAATTCTTGCGGACTCACGCTCTTCTGGGCCTGTAGCTGCTTGTAGCGTTCAAACGTGCTTGATGCAAGATTGGCATCGGCTTGTGCCGCGGCCTGTTGACTTTGTGCCGCCACAAGTCCCGCCTGCGCCTGGTGTGCAGATGCGCGCAGCGTGGTGTCATCGAGCACTGCCAAAGTCTGCCCAGTGCGCACTCTGTCGCCTTCTCGCACCAGCACCTGCTCAATGCGCCCGACGACCTGTGCAGAAACAATCGCCGATTCCCGCGCGTGCAATGTTCCTGTGGAACGAACAAATGCCGGTGCCTGCTCCTGTCGACTCTCCACGACTCGCGCCTGCACGGTTTGAGTAGCTGCCGCAGGAGCGGATCCTCCCGTATTGCATCCCGCCAACATCGCCGAAGAAGCGACGAGTAAACAACCAGACCAAAATAACTTCATTGCAATTCCTCCGCCGCATCGGGAGTCAATGTCCCTGTAGCAAAAAGCAGTTCAGCATAAGCCATGGAGTTGCCATAAACGGCATGCCAGTAATTTGACTGGCTCTGCCGCTCGGCGTCCTCTGCGCGCAGCAGGTCTGTGATGGTTGCCAGGCCTGCGCCGTAACGATTCTTCAGGATTCGAAGACTCTCTGCCGATTGATCCATCGCAGCCCGCGCTGTTTCAAGAGAAAGTGCCGCCGTCTGTCGATGAATATGTGCCTGGCTAACTTCAAGGCGCACGTGCTGCTCAGAGGCAGCCAGTTGGGCGGAGATCTTCCCCTTTGCAGCGTTCTCCCGCGCCAGCTGAGCCCGTTTGCCGATAGGCAGAATGTCGACGGTGATCTGAACGCCCGCGACCCAGTTGTTCCCGCCTGATCCCGCAAATGATGCTCGATCATCTTCCCAATTGCCGTACGCGCTTACATGAGGACCAAAGCTCGATCTGGCCGCTCCCACAGCGTCCGCCTGCGCTGATTGCGCCTGTCCAAGCGCCATCAAATCGGGCCGCGTCTTTGCTGCAGTGGCTATCTCCTGATCCAGCGGAAGCTGAGGAAACGAATGAGGCTCAATCGGCTTCAACTCGGAGACCTTCAGGTCCGGAGATCCCATGGCCTCGCGCAACTGGGCCCACGCCAACTCCAGGTCGCCTTGAGCCGCGATAAGTTCTTGTTTGCGCGCGGCTACGTTCACCTGAGCCGACATCCGATCCGACTCCACCGCAAGACCCGCCTTCACGTGATCATCTACGGAGTCCAGAAGCGCCGCCGCAGTTTCCTGCTCGTGCTCGGCGACATCAATTTCTCTCTGCGCAAACAGAGCGGACTGGTATGCCTGGATGACCCTGAACACAATCAGCTGGTCAACTGCCTTGGCTGAGGAGGAAGAGCTTTCTCTGAAATGATCGGCGCGACGAATCTCCCTCTGCGTCTTGAACGAGTCGAACGCCATCCACGAACCTGAAACCCGCGTAGCGAAATTGCCGATAGGGTTGGGCGTGTTCAGAGCGTCAATTGCGAAATCCGCTGCCGTAAAACGCTGTTGGCGCAACCGTGTACCGAATACATACACAGGGTCGTCCCCTCGGGAGATATCCTCCGTGAAGTTGACTTGCGGCAGTAGTTGGGCTCGCGCCAAAGTCGCGCCTGCTTTGGCATCTTCGTTGTCCGCGCGCGCGACTGCAGACTGGGGACTCTGCCCAAGGGCCTCATTGATGGCTTCGCGCAGTGTAAGCGGTTCCTGTGCAACGGCAGCCAATCCCCACGAGCACAGAACGAGAGGAAAGCCTAGAACTCGATAAAGGCGAAAATTCATTTGGCGAAGTGTCCTTGGGCAGTACGTTCATAGGAATAAAGTCCTGCAATGAGGATTCTGTTACAAGACGCGCACGAAATATTTCAGGAAGTCACTTTGACATTCCAGCTGACGTCGATTCTCGAGGCAGATGATCCCTCTGCGGACCTGCGGATCAAATACTTCGCCGACAGTCGGGAGTGACGCGAGAGGGATTCTTGCCGCCCATGTTCCATCTGCATGCAGAAGCAATTCTCGCAGTGCCGCGAAACGTATGCCAGACTCGAATCAAGGCATCAATCTGGGGGTATTTGTCAAAATTGTTCGGATTGTCGGAGGGGTCTTCAGAGCGAAGTCAGCGCGGGCATCGTGCTGATGGGCGGCCCAACGGAGGCGCGACCCGTGCTGCCCCCAAGAAGACTACTGGCCGGTCTAGATAGACTTTGATGGTCAGCCACGCAACTATCACTCGGTGGACTCTGGCTATTTCACCCACCATTGCTCGGAAGGAGCAGCCTCGTGGCGGTTCCCCGACGTTCTTTCCTTGTGGGGACAGACCCGCTGGCTGCACCCGCGGGGCGGTCGCTCGGTCCGCGGCGGAAGCGGTCCACCTAGCCTGCATTGAGGCATCGGAGTGGTCGGCTGTCGAGGCCGGTTTCGTTCCCGGTCCATCCATGCTGCGCCCCCAGGGAAGATGCTCTGGCGCGCGACCGCATTCGGTTTCGCCACGGCACCTCGAGCGATTCGAGAATCACGGCCGCCCGTATTTCCCGTGGCCGAAGCGATACATAACTTCCAACTTGAATTCGAGCACGGAGTAGTTAGGCACCGTTTGATTCGCAGTATCGCGAGCTTTGCCAAGATTGCCTGAGGCGTATTCCACCATCGGTCCGAGTCGGAGATTCCTTCGCAGTGGAATTTCGTATCCGACCCCTGTCTCCCAGCCCACTCCATCGCCGCCAGAAGCGGTTAAGTGATTGTTCGTGTAGGAAGCCCACCCGAAGCCTCCCCGAACGAATAGCCGCGTCGGCCGCAATGGAAATACATCAACCATGCCCATCACGTTACTCACGCTCTCGCCTACCGTTGGATTGTAGAGATCAGCGGCCTCCAAACTCCAGCCATTCAGCTTCAAACCAAACCGTATGCTCTCCCCGATGTGCCGTCCTCCGGCAAAACCAAGTGCGAAAGTCGGCACGCGATCTCCCGGTTGCTTATCGGAACTGAGCTTGAGTTGTCCTTCCCCGAATTCGGCCGACACCCACCATGGCCCATCCAACTGTGTCTTTGCCGGCTTGACCTGCAAGGCTCGCGCCGGTGCGAGAAGATAAAAACCGATGACGCATCCAACAAACATCGCCACGCGTTTCATATTCCTGCCTCTCGAAGTTCTTGTTAGCCACCTGTCCGGCACGAGCGAGCCGCGCTTGTGCCGGGCCGGCGACGTACCTGCTATTCGGTCCGACTCACGTTTTTGATCTCGGCTTCACGCTCCTTTGTTTGGGATTTGCCTCCCTTCTCATTTCCGAAGAACTCCACTTGTTTACCGGTATGTGTCTGAATCGCGTCGAAAATCTTCTTGTAGTCACTCTTGTCCATGCGAAGCACCAGGGTCTTCGGCACACTCTGCTCGCGATAGTCGATGTAGAGCCAATGACTCTTCGACTGGGTTAACATTACGATTGCGCCCGCACCCAGCGATGCGAGCATCACGATTGCGCCCTGTGTTACGCGGTGCTTCTTGGTGTATTCATACGAGAATTTGTCCAGATTTTCATACGGGATCGTGAGCAAGTCCCGGTCCAACGTCCGAACGACAATGTTCTTGTTGGTGTCGCTGAAGATTAGTCTGGCATCGGCTTGCTTGCCTTTAGCGTCGGCTAATTTGCAGCTGTTGAAGGCTGTTTCTTCTGCGTACGCAAAGCAATTCATCATTAACATCAGCAATGCAACGAACGTGATTGCTTTTTTCATGTCACATCCTCGCTTTCAAAACTTTCCAGGTTCGTTTTGGAGAGGCACTATCGATCACCAGAGCTGTTCTGGCTTCAAACCCTGCTGTCTGAACCCCGGAGAGATAGCATCTATCGCAATTTGCGTCTGGCTTCCGAGCACATCCATGATTGGTATGCCGGCCTTTGGAACTGCTGCCTTGTAGTCCTCTCCGATCAGCGCAGCGACTGTCGCTGCCACTTGACTCTCCGTCACGGTCCGTGCGAATTCTCGTTCACCCAGAGCTGGAGTATCCGGTCCGATAAATGCCATCCACGTCTGACCCGACCCAGGCACCGGCCATGCATGAATCACCCACAATGGGCCGCTTCCCCGGCCGTGATCCGGCAGTACGATCAGGGTCGTTTGATCGCGGTATTCCGGCATCGATTGAACCAGGGTCCAAAGTTCACGCAGGTATTCGTCATCTCGATGAGCGGCGTTGAGATATTCGGGATAGGCTCCCATGTGAGCCCAGTCATCGGTTTCACCGAGACCAATAAACATCACCCTTGGCTTCTTCACCTTCAGGTACTCCACCGCGGTGTAAAACGGAAGGGGATCGAACGACTCGTCTCTCCAAACCCGCGGCGTCTTGTCTTTTAGCGTGTTGAGCAAGGCAAGCTCGGGTGTCGGCTGGATATCTACGAGGGGCTCGTAAGCCGTGTTCACCGTAAAGCCGCAGCGTTCAGAGTTGAAGATCCCTTTAAAGACTGCCCAGGCTCCGAATGCCGCAACCCTTCCTTTAAAGGCGGGTCGATTATTGAGCCATTCCATGACCGTCACATTCGGGTTGGGGATGTTGCGATTGGACGCGATCCGGCGATTGTCCGGAGACCCGGTCAGGGTTTCGTTGTAGCCGGGATAAGAGAACTTTTGCCGGTTGGTCACGTGCGAATCCGAACCGAGGTCCCGATTTCCAAATATCTGGCCTTGCGTTGCGATAACGCTCCACATGAATGGCATCAATGCCTGGCGCCGGTCCAGAGCGGTGTCCCGCCAGTAGAGTTCCTTGGCCAGGGAAGTGCGCTCTGCGGAGTGACCAAGCAGTTTAGGACTGCGTTTATTGATAAGTTTTGGATCTGCGCCGCGAAAAACTTCTTGCCAGCGCACCCCATCCAACATCACAACAATGACATTCCTAGTCTTTTGCTCGTGAGGGACTCCTTGCCCCCGGCAACACTGATTTTGGGTCAGCGTCAGGGCCGTCAAAACCGTTAAACCTGCCAACCAGGCCACCATGCTTTGTCCGTTATCAACCTTGGTAAGCATCGCAGTCCTCCCTTTTGCCTCTTCCGAGCCCTTTCTGTGGGCTGAAGCTCATTGGATTGAGCACACTTTGACTCAGGCCGATCGAGAGAGCAATCGTCTGAATGTCATTTCGATGTGATTTCGGGGTTACTCGCAAGTGATTGAAAAGGCGAGTGTGTTGTAGGATTATTGGCAACAGGCCCGCTTCCATGGACGTTGGAGTGGCTGATGTCTGACCTAGTTCGATTTGGCGTGTTTGCTCTTGATCCGGAGACAGCCGACCTAAGAGGAAACGACCGCACCGTTCGCTTACCCGATCAGCAGTTCCAAATCCTGCAAATGCTACTTCGCCACGAAGGCGGAGTGGTCTCGCGTGAAGAGATTCGCAGAAGGCTTTGGCCCAACGACACGATTGTTGAGTTCGATCGCAGCATCAATGCCGCGATCTTGAAGCTGCGTGCCGCTCTCCGCGAAACTTCAAACGATGACGGTTACATAGAGACAGTGCCCCGTCGTGGCTATCGGTTCATGCTCCCAATAGAGCAGGGCAGAGAAAGACTGCCTGACACTGCACAATCTCAGATAAAACCATCCTCCAGCCATGGCTCACTCATTGGTCAGAGAGTCTCGCACTACCGCGTGCTGGGGATTCTCGGCGGTGGCGGAATGGGCGTCGTTTATAAGGGCGAAGATCTCAAGTTGAATCGCCCCGTCGCTCTCAAATTCCTTGCTGAAGAACTGGCTCACAGGTCCTCGACACTTCAACGCCTCGAGAGAGAGGCACGAACCGCCTCTTCACTAAATCATCCGAATATTTGCACCATTTACGAGATCGGAGAGCACGAGGGACAACCGTTCATCGTCATGGAGTTTCTCGAAGGCCAGACCTTGCGCGAGTTGATATCTAAGTTCGGCACTTCCCGCGAGCGTGAAAAGCATGCGCTTCCAGTGCGCAGCCTTCTCGGGTATGCCACTCAAATCGCCGAGGGGCTCGCCGCCGCACACTCTCGAGGCATCATTCACCGGGACATTAAGCCGGCCAATGTCTTTGTCACGACGGCCGGAATCGTTAAGATTCTTGATTTTGGCTTGGCCAAGCAATTCGATTCAGTTCTGCCAAAGAGCAATAGTGCCTCGTCCTGGGCGGGCCGAATTCAAAGCGGGCGCAAACTTACTTCGGGAACACTCGACTATATGTCCCCGGAACAAACAGAAGGTGGAAAGCTCGATCAGCGATCAGACTTGTTCTCTTTTGGAGTTTTACTGGCCGAGCTGTTTGGCGTCGGAAATCCTTCTTTGCGCAAATCTGGTGATGAGCGTGGTTTGTTCCTCCACGAACCGCCACAAGTCGGCAGCGACCTCCCACAAGGACTCGTTGTGCTAATCCGCCGACTTCTAGCTAAACCGCTGGATCTGCGTTACCAGACGGTCGATGAAGTCCGCGCGGATCTCGATCGGATTGTGCAGTCGCTGTCAGATTCTCAGCTCACCTCGCCATCGCCAGAGATTCCTCTCATCGGGAGGGAACATGAGTTTGCGGCGTTGAGGCGCAGACTCTCCGAAACCTTGGCTGGACAAGGCTCAATGGTCATGATCGGTGGAGAACCAGGCATTGGAAAATCACACCTTGCGCGCGCACTTGTTGAAGAGGCGAGACGACGCGGGGCCCTCGGCGTGATCGGACACTGCTACGAGATGGAAGGTGCACCGCCATACGTGCCGTTCATAGAGATGTTGGAGTTTATCAAGCGCATGGCACCTCGTGAGGGGCTGCGCTATTCCCTTGGTGATCACGCTTCCGAGGTTGCGAAGCTGATGCCGGAATTGCGTAATATCTATCCGGATATTCCGCCGGCCATCGAGCTTCCGCCGGAACAGCAACGAAGGTTTCTGTTCAACGCATTCCGCTCATTCGTCGAGAGAGCGGCCAGCGTTACCCCTCTGGTCGTTGTGTTTGAAGACCTGCATTGGGCCGACGAACCTACGTTGCTCCTCTTGCAACACCATGCGCAAACACTCTCTACAACGCCGATGCTGGTGATTTGTACCTATCGCGATACGGAACTCGAGGTCAGTCGTCCTTTCGCCAAGACACTCGAAATAGTGTTGCGGGATAAACTGGCCGTTCGTCTGCCTTTACGCCGACTGCCGCAGGGTGGCGTAAAAGCCATGCTTGCCGCGATGAGTGGGCAGGCGCCCCCGCCGCCTCTCGTTCGCGTGATCTTTGAGGAGACCGACGGAAATCCATTCTTCGTTGAGGAGGTCTTTCGCCATCTCTCTGAAGAGGGAAAGCTGTTTGATGAGAATGGGATATGGCTTCAAAACCTGCGAGTGGATCAATTACAGGTGCCGGAAAGTGTCCGTCTGGTTCTCGGGCGAAGATTAGATCGAATGGGTGAAGACGCGCGTCGAGTGCTGACCACTGCAGCCGTCATTGGACGAAGCTTTAGCTTAGGTCTTCTCGAACAACTTGAAAATCAGCGCACGGATGCCGCGCTCGATGCCGTCGAGGAAGCAGAGCGTGCGCATCTGGTTATTCCCGAACCTGAAGGCCGCGACACTCGATACCGTTTCGTTCACGAGCTTGTTCGACAGACATTGGCGGAGTCCCTCTCGTTGCCACGAAGACAACGCCTCCACCTGCAGATTGCCGAAGGTATTGAGAAAGTCTCTGCTGGAAGGTTCGAGTCGCAGGCATCGCAGTTGGCACACCATCTCTACCAGGCTGGTGCCATTGCGGATCCGGAGAAGACGACCGCCTATCTTCTGATAGCCGCGAGGCAAGCCATCGCCGGCTCAGCGCATGAAGAAGCGCTCGAGCACCTTGACCGCGCATTATCCCTGTGGGAGGGCGAGCCTGACCCCCAAACAGCTGAGATCGTGTATCAAAAGGCAACCACACTACGAAGCCTTGGTCGGTCTGATGAAGCCCTGACGACCTATCGAAAGGCAATTGACCTGTTTGAATCGGCTGGCGCAGTGGCTAGGGTTGCTGAAGCAAGCATTGCACTGAGCTACCTTCAGGCATGGTGCCTCGATTCCGATGCGGCAAATCGCAGCATGGAGAGAGCACACCGCCTGGTGTCGGATCAGGATCCCCAATTGTTGCGGAGCGTGCTCTCAATGCGCGCCGCCATCATGAGCGCCGGCGGCGACCCAGAAAATGCGGAGCGCATGTTCGAGCAGGCGAGAAGTCTCCACGACGCACCAGGGGTTCCATCTCCGGAGCCAGCAGATATGCTGGAGGCCATCCATTACTACCAATCGTTCCAACTTGGAAAGGTGCGAACCACGTGCCCGCGCGTCGCTGCCGCTTGCCGCAAAAACGGAAATGCGTGGAACGCCTCATCGGTGGAGTTCTATGGAGTTTGGGCTGAAATCTATTGCGGTCGACCTGACGCCGGCGCCGCGGCGCTCCCCGAAGCGATCATGCGAGCCGAAAGAATTGGCCACTATGGTGCCCTGTGGGCGCTCAAAATCGCTGACTCCGTCGTAAGTGCGGCGCGAGGTGACCTTGAAGAGTCACGGATGAAAACCATCGACACCTGGAACTTTGGAGCTGCCCACGAGGTTGGCTGGAACTTTGCGACGAGCATCCAACGAGGTCACTTCGCGCTTTGGTCTGACGATCTGGTAGAGGCTGAGAGCTGGTATTCCCAAGGCTTGAAGGTGGAAGGCAAATCCTATTTGTCTGGCCTTTCCGAGGCTTGTTTATTCGCCGCGTATGCGGAGAGAAATGATCCACGTGCATCGAAGGCCTGGCGAGATCGCAGTTGGAGATTGCCGGTTTCGGGGCAACTTAACTCTCTTGGCGCATGGACGGCACTTGAACGTTCCGTGATCGGCCTTGCGCGCATGGGGCGCAAAAGAGAGGTGGCTTCTCTATATTCTCTGACAGAGGAATTGATTCAAACAGGCGCCTGGACTTACACGCTGCTTTCTCCGTTTCACACTATTGCAGGCATCGCTGCTGCATGTGCCGGCAATTGGGTGGCCGCCGAACAACATCACCTTATCGCCATTCATCAGGCCGATACTGCCCCTTACGTCCACCTGCAACCTGTAGCAAGGGAGTGGCATGCGATGATGCTCCTCGACCGGAACGCACCATCCGACATTTCGAAAGCCAACGAGCTTCTTGACAAAGCCATTGCTCTCTACGAAGTAACGAAGATGCCACTGCGTGCCATACGCGCCAGGGAAACGCTCGCAAAGCTCTAACTAACTCCAGGGAGCCTCTGGAGAATATCAATTGCTTTTACAATGCACCCACCAAGCTGTCTTTCTAAGGACGCGTTGGATTGTGGCCGTCGAAATGCTGTCCCCTTTTTGTGATCCGACGAAGCTATCGGAGATGGCGGCTTGAGGTTGGCGCCGGAGAGACTTTTCGCTCGAAGACTCTCCGCCTTATGATCAAGTTCCGTGCACTCTCGTAACGGGGTGAGATGTTGCCCGGATCAGCTGCGATGGCACTCGGTCTCTCTCCAGGTTATTCAGCGTTTCTCTACATTCACCAAGAAGGTGGTGATTTGTCGCAAGCGTTGGTCTAACTCCTGCCGTTCCTCCTGCGAGTAGCGCTTCTGTAACGCGATTTGGGCCTGCGCTTCATCTTTGCGCCCCGCCCGCCAGTACGCTAATGCCAGGCGGTAGTGTGCCTGGGCGAGGTCGGGCTTCAGCTTCACAGCCGATTCAAGATTTCGAATGCTCCCACTCCAATCGCTTTCTTCCTGCTTAAGCAGGCCCATCTGATACTGTGCATCGGCGAAATGGGGATCGGCGGCGATCGCGTGGGTCAAAAATACGCGCGCCTGATCCGTTTTGTGTTCGCTCGCCGTCTCGGTCAGCAGCATCGAAGCAGCATACGTTGAAGCTTTGGCGTCACGCGGATGGTTTTCGGCATAGGCGATCAGAGACGAGCACCGCGCCATTGCTGATTCGGTGACGGCGTTGCAAGCCATGCCGAGGAGCTCGGCGTATAGCGCGTTGTCCTTGTCATTGTCGAGAAGGTCGGCGAAGACCGGAACCGCCTGGCTGTACTTCGCATCGCCGAAATAAGACGCACCAAGCGCGACCTTCATGCGTGTACTGGCGGGAAATGTCTGTGTTGCTGCCTCAAACTCGGGAATCGCAGCGTCGAAGGTCCAGTGACGCAAGAATTCGACGCCTAGCATCCAAACGTGCTCCTCGGTGGGTTGCAGTTCGACCGCGCGCTGAAAATGATGGGCCGCATCAAGCGCGTTCCCCCTCGCTTCAGCAACCTGGCCGAGGAGCACCTGCGTATCAGCGGACGCATCGCCGGCTGGAAGTTTATCAAGAACCGCCTTGGCACGATCGAAGTTGTGCGCGGCGACGAGCGCTGTGGCGAGACTCAATTCAAGATCGGAATCGTCGGGGTTAGCTGCAAGAGCTGCAGTGAATGCCTCCGCGGCCTGTGCGGGCTCGCCGGCATCCAACAGAAGCTCGCCCAGTCCCTGCTGCGTGGCAGGATTTTTCGGATTCAGGCGCGCGGCTACTCTGTATTCTTCGAGTGCTTCCTTGTTGCGTTCGAGTTTGAAGTAATCTGCACCCAGGTTGGCGTGGGCGGCGTCTGATAAAGGCTGCTCGCGGACTGCCGCCAGAAGCAATGGAAGTGCGTCCACATACTTCTCCTGAGTGACATAGAGGAGGCCGAGGGATTCATTGATGGCGAAATTGCCGGGGCTGCGCCGGTGGAGATCGAGCAGAATTGCCTGGGCGCGCACGAAGTCACCCTGGTCGCGAGCTGCGATAGCTGACTGAAATTCCTTTTCGAGACTCGTCGGATCGGGAGCCGGCAGCACCTGGGCAGATAAGTGGACCGCCGCAATCAGCAGGGAAAACCACACGATCAATCGTGGTGCATGCAAAGCAGACAGGCGTTTTCGTATCAGCTGGGATCCCATCGAGACAATCCTAATGTATTCCAGAAAAGAAAAGGAGATCTGCATCTCGTTGATGCAGATCTCCCAAAAGAGGCTTAGTGAAGCAACCTGAAACTCTCCCAGATTAGAAAGCGTACCGCAGCGAAAGCTGGATGAACCGCGAGTCAGGCGCATTGTTCTGCAATGTGCGCGTGCCCGAGATTTGTCCACCGTTCGAGGCAATACCGGTGTTGCTGGGGTTCGCCAGTGCTGGTGAGTTGAACAGGTTGAAGATGTCGGAGCGGAACTCAAGATTCTGTTCGTGATAGACCTTGAATGCCTTGAAGATTGACATGTTCACGCGTTGGTAGCCAGGCCCGGGAATGACGTCGCGGCGACCGCCCAGGTACTCGAGTGCCGTTGCAGTATCGGTGACATACTGGCCGGGCGCCAACGCATGCGGGCCGTTACCTGCATCCCAGGGATTCGCGAACGAGCATGGGTTGTACCAGTTATGGTGGTTCTTGGTCGACGAAGGACAGGCACCGCCTGAAACTGCGGACGTGCCTCCAGGCGAGAACGGGTTCCTGACCATGACTGCGCGCGTGTTTCCCTGGCCGGCAGGCGTATTCAGTCCGCTCGGGAATACCGTGAAGAAGTTGCCCGTCTGCGCTATGAAGGTTGCGTTCGCTGACCAGCCGCCAAGGATGGCGTCTGTGATTGCACTCTGATTCAGATAGGCCTTGCCTTTACCGAACGGGAGCTGGTACAGCGCATTGAACGTGAATCGTTGCCTCGTGTCGAAGGGAGACTGTGAGTAGTCGTGGCGAATCGGGATGAGGTTGTAGTTTTGCTGGCCGTTATCACCGGAGGAGCCAAGAGGAGTATTGGCATCGTCCAATGCGTGAGACCAGGTGTAGGTGGCAAGCATGTTAAAGCCGTTGGACATGCGCTTCTCAATCTTGGCCTGTAGCGCGTTGTAGTCGCTCATTGCGCCATAGACGACTGAAGCAGTGCCACCTGAGTGCGGGAACGGACGGAATGGCTGCGAGTCCGTGCCCGGAGCTGCGAGCGCCAGCGGAGCGTTAGCGTCCACGTTGATCTGCAGGTGCCGCGAATTGTTGCCCACATAGCTGAGCGTGCCCACGATGTCGTTGGTAATGCTGCGCTCCACCGACAGGTTGTAGTCCTGGGTGTACGGAGTCTTCGGTGCAGGGTCTGCCCCGCGCATGGTCAAGTTGGTCACATTGGATGCGAAGCCACTGGCGATAATGCTGGCGAAGCCGCTGCCGATGGCGATGTTGTCCGTTGGGCAGCTGTTAGCCGTGCAGCTTCCGCTGGGGATAAACGATCCAGTGAACTGGAAAGGATAGTTTTCACCCAGGTTCGGCCAGTATCCCAGACTCTCGAGGCCACCGTAAAAGATGCCATAGCCGGCACGAATGGCGGTTTTTCCATCGGGAGCCCAGGCGATCCCCACGCGCGGAGCGAAGTTCGTCTTCTGCGCCTTGAGCAGGTGTGGATCGGATACCGACACAACGTTGATGTTGTCCTCAGCCAGAATTTGCGAATAGTTCGGGCTGTAGGTGGGGCTGTTCATAATGCCAAGCGCGTAGTCGTAAGTTTCCTTCGGAATTAGATACTGCCCCTTGCCACTGCCTTTGCCGGTAGTGGCGTCGAACGCTAGTCCTCCGGTTGGATTGAACGAGGCCTGGTATCCACCCACATCCTGGTAGGGCTGGAAGAACTCCCAGCGTACGCCCAGATTGAGCGTCAGCCTTTGGTTCAGGCGCCAGTCGTCCTGAAAATATGCGGCGTTGTCCGCACGTTGATCTCCGTTGGTCACTTCGTTGGAGAGACCGGCGTCGTGCTGCTGATCGAGGAGAAAATCGGCAATACCCGATCCGGTGTTGCTGACCGTTACACCCGCGGCGGTCAAGTTCGACGTGAACTCGCCGTTGTAGTTGTAGCTGCCGCGCGATTGTTGCGGCTGCAGTGTCGAGAAACGGATGTTCTGGAAGCTGACACCCGCCTTGAGGGCATGGTTGCCGGCAATCTTGGTCACATTGTCGATGATCTGGTACACGTTCTCGTGCTCGTCCGTGGTTGACCAAGTGGGGCTGCCGAAGCCGGAAAGCGCCTATTGAGGTTGACCGCGGGAAGTCCACCATTGAGTGGCGCGGTGGGATGCCGCCGAAGCCGACCGATTCCGCGAAGCCGAGATTGGCAGCGTTGGGATGCTGGAAGCCGGTGTGGAGATAGTTGAAGCCGAAGCGGGCTTCGTTGGTGAGGGACTGGGTGAACACGTGCGTCTCAGACCACATGAAGTTAGCGCCGTAGTTCTTCTGCTTGCCATCGTCACCGAAACCGCCGCCGTCTAGGATGTTGCCCAGTGGGGGAGCATTGTGGCCGACCTGGTTCCAGTAGCTGTAGCGCGAATATGTCGTGTCCTTCGCACCGATCGTCCAGTCCTGCACGCATATCCCACTGGAAGGTGTTGTCGATAATCGGGCGTTCAGTCACGTAGTTGTTGTAGAGCAGGCCGTTATTGGCGTTCGGCTGAGGATAATAGCTCAGCATCTTCAGCGCGGTTTCATTGACCGGAGCGTTCAAAATGTTGCTGGTGCAGGTCGCGCTGGTGACCAGGCAGTTATTGTCATAGGCCACCGGCGCAGCAGAAGCGCTCTGATGGTATAGCTGGACAGCAGGGTTGCCGGTGAGAGAAGGGCTCAACAGTTCCGAGAAGTCGCCCTGGCGCTCCAGCGCGCTGGGAACCGTGTACGTTCCAGGCTTGTTGTAAGAGATGCGATTCGCCTGGGCGTCGCCAAACAGGAAAATTTTGTTCCGGATGACTGGGCCGCCCAGCGTGGCACCAAACTGATTCTCGTGGTATGGCGGAACCGGCTGTATGCCGTTCGGGTTCCAGTCGTGCACATCAAAAACCGTGTTGCGAATATATTCCCACATGCTGCCGTGGAGATTGTTGGTGCCAGATTTGATGCTGGCGTTTACGACCGCGCCGGCGGAGTGACCGAATTCGGCAGAGTAGTCGCTGGTCTGCACTTTGAACTCTGCCAGAGCGTCCGGCGGAGGCTGCGCCACAAAGCTGGCGCCGTTATAAAAGTCGACAACATTCGCGTTGTTATCCACCCCGTCGAGAATGAAGTTGTTCTCCTCGGCGCGCTGACCGTTCGACTCGAAGTCGCCCTTGCCACCGCCGCGAGAACCGTCAGCGACCGCGGTGCCGGCTGACAACTGTGCGATATAAACCCAATTACGTCCATTGAGCGGAACGCTGTTGATGGTAGCCGTATCTACTGTCTGTCCCACTGAGCTTTCCTGCGTCTGCATCAGCGGAGCTTCCGTGGAAACCGTGACCGTTTCCGTCGCTGCTCCCGGATTCAGAACGATCACGACGTTCAGGCGCTGCTGAATATTGAGGTGCAGGTTTGTCTGGGTCGTCGTTCCGAATCCAGGAGCGCTCACCGACACGGTGTAGTTGCCGATTTTAACCGGCGAGAAGACGTAGATGCCGGCCCCGTCGGACTTGGCTTTGAGCACCTGTCCGAGGTCGGTGTTGGTGAGGGTGACGTTGGCGTTGGCGATCACGGCTCCCGAGGGATCCTGGACCACGCCAGTGATGGTGCCTTGATCAACCTGGGCAAAAAGAACGTGCGCAGGCACCAACAGCAGCGCCAACACGGCGAGAACAGCTAACACCTTTTGTTTGATAAACATCGCGTGCCTCCAAATGGCTTACATGGGCTCCCATGAGACTGGGAACTGCGAATAAATCGGTTTTGCTTGATACGGGGAGCCGAAATGTATACAGGCTCTGTATACGGATACATTTCGGCGGGGATTTCTTAAAACGGACGAAGATTACGCCGCATTTGTAAACGTTGTCAAGTGCTTTTTTGCAGACCTCGGAAATCGTTGCTGCTGTTTTATTTCCGGCCCTCAGCTCCGGGTTCTATCGCCCCGACCGCTGCCTTGTTCTACATTTTCGAGCGCGCTCTCGCCCCCGTTTGCAGACTCACGTTAAAAGCGATTCAACGTCACGCGTACCACTGTCTGGTCGCCGTGAAACTGAATGCCACGATCGGTTTCATCGCCATTGAGCAGACGCGATGGCTTCCATACGCCGTTTTCGTATCTGCCTTCTTCCACGGAAAGAAACTCGCTGTGCATCCATGGCAGTTTTCCCGGAAGATGGAAGATCACGCTGGCGTCGCTGCCGGTGACAAGAAACTCATCGGGACCGAGTTGTGCTATCAAGGCAGTTCCATGCGCGTCCTTGGTGCCCGGCGCTCTGCGTCCGTCAAACTGCGGAAACCCGAACGCAACGGTGGCCTGCCACCCGTCGAGATCGAGTTGCTGGGTGGCCTCGCCAGGCTCCTCCACAGCAGTCTTCAGTTTGCCGGAGAATTCCAGTTCGGCAATTTCGCGATCCATCGAGCCGATGAGTGCAAAATTTCGCGCATGCCAAGGCCACGTTGAGTCCGCCTGTCTGGTCTCTCCGGGATGGTCGATTCCGAAGGGAGAAAAGCCCATGGCGCCAGCGCCAAGCGCATAGTAAAACAGCTTGCCGAATGGTTCTCCCCTCCCGGTCTCTGGGATCCACAACGGATTATCAGGGCGGTGGTAAGCACGTAACAATTCGCGATAAAACCCGGAATCCGAAGTGTAGATGTCGGGTCCGACCATATCGACCGCAGGCGCAAGCTTCCGCCAGAAACCCACCATCTTCTGCACTGCTCCGCCGCTGGGATACCCAATGCCCGGCGTGTCGATTTGGCGCTGCGGGAGTTCTGCCGCAGGGTAGTCGACCCACACGTTGATGTAGCAAGGAATTTGGAATTCCGCCTTTCCGGCAGAAGCGATTTCGTTGATGTACTTCGCCTGGTGATACATCTGAAAGACCTCGTCCGCATCGCCGCCAAATACCTGTGCCCATGTGCCCGAAGATTTCTGAGCAGCGGCAAGCAGATCGGGGGGAACCTGGCCGGCAAACTCGCGATTCGCCGCTTCAGAAAAATCGCGCACGCTGCCGATGTTTCCAGATTCATTCTCGACCTGCACGAGCAGCACCGTGTGCCGTTCGCTATCAATCGGACTTGAGGTGGCGCATCAGGGCCACGAACGCGCCCTTGTCGGCTTCGAGCGTTGAGTGCCCGAGCGGCGAAAGCACGTCAATGGGTTCACCATCAGGGCGAATCACGCGCGGAAAACGCTTGGGATCCTGCTTCACCCATCCCGGAACATAATGCATGTTGCCATTCTTCCAGGTGCCAAACCAGAGCAGGACCACGTGCAGATTGTGCGCGCGAGCCCCCTCCACGATCTGGTCAACGTTGGTGAAGTCGAACTGACCGGGCCGTGCCTCAAGCTGCTCCCAGTAGACAGGAGCTTCGACGGTGTTGGCGTGCAATGCTTCCGTGGACTGCCAGACTTGGGCCAACTCGCTCGGCCAGCCGCTGGAGTTGTGAATCTGTCCGCCCAAAATGAGATAGGGACGCCCATCCACCAACAACGCGTAGCGGCCGTCTTTCTCCACGATGCGTGGCGCATCGGCTGGATATGCGCGTGAGGGAACAAGAGGAAGCAAAGCGAGTGCTGCAAGAAGCGATGACCGCAGCAGGCGTCCATTCGGCGAAGCAATATGCATGAAAAATAACCCCGACAGAAAATGTACTCGTATACAATCGCTTTCGACAAGTCATCTCCAACGAGTATGCAGGATACTCGAATCGCCTTTTCAATAGTTGCCGAAGGTCGCTGAAACGTGGGACCAGGGCAATTAGAATGATGTTTCAGTCCGGGATACCGACAGAAACCTCAAAGGGAAAGAATGGCCACGACCCTTGCACGCTATCTTGGATTGGCTGTTCTGCCTATTTATCTTGCCGTAACCCTTCTGATTGGCTGGACCGCCCGTCGGAAATCTTCCACCTCCAATCAATTCCTGAATGCGAGCAAATCACTGCCGTTGTGGGTGGTTGCCGCGGCTTTCTTCTCTGTGAATTGTGGGGCACTCGAGATCGTGGGGCTTAGTGCTGCGGCCGCCCAATACGGCGTGCAGGCATTTCACTTCTACTGGATTGGTGCAATCCCCGGCATGGTGTTCATGGGCGCAGTGATGATTCCGCTCTACATGCGCAGTGGAGTGCACAGCCTGCCTGAATACCTGGAGCGGCGATTCGATGCGCGAGTGCGGCTGATCAATGCATGGCTTTTGCTGATTATCGGCACCGCGATCGCGGGCATAGGAATCTACGCCGTCGCCCAGGTGCTGAATGCCGTTTACAAATGGTCCTTCTTTGCGAGCGCAGTACTTGTGGGAGGAGTGGTGCTAATCTACGCGCTCGTGGGCGGCCTCCGCGCCACTATCTTTAATGAGGTTTTTCGCGTCGTCATCATCGTCCTGGGACTCTTGCCTCTTCTTGGTCTTTCAACAACGTCGCTTCACCCGGCCGCTTCTCTCTCCGGCTCCCATGCGCATCTCTGGCTTGGTCTTCCTGCAATTTCTCCGGCCTCAGAACTCGATCGTCTCGGAGTGATCGGCGGCTTGGGCGTGGTCTTGAGTTTCAGTTACTGGTGCACGGACTTTGTCCTGGTACAACGTGCACTTACCGCACGCACCGTGAAATCCGGCCAGCTGGTGCCCTTGCTCGCGGGATTCGCCAAGCTCGGTTTCTCGTTTCTCGTCATCTGTCCTGCACTCGGAGCGGCAGCATATCTTGGCCGACGCATGCCGGCTACGTTCGATCAGACACTTCCAATGCTGATGACAGCGTCCTATAGCCCGCTGCTGATGGGGTTGGGATTGACCGTCCTGATCGCGAGCCTGATGTCAGCGTTGGGAGCCAACGTTTCGGCGTTCTCGGCGCTGTGGACTGAAGAAATTTATCGGCGCAGTATTCGGCGCGGTGCATCGGAGCAGCACTACTTACGCATGGGAAAAACATCGATCGCTGCGGCCGTCGCCCTCAGCTTCGCAACGTCATACGCTACATTCCGCTTCCGTGACATGATGGAATATAACCAGCTCCTCTTCTCACTTTTCAGTGCGCCGTTTTTCGCCGTATTTCTTCTGGGACTCTTCGGCAAAAGAACGACAGCGCGCGGAGCGCTTATGGGCATTGTCGTTGGGGTCGCTGCTGCTCTGCTGCATTTTGCGCTGGCAACAACCGGACGCATCTTCTACGGCTCGATGATGAGTGCTAATTTTTACATTGCGATGGTGGCGTTTATTATCGCGATGATAGCGGGACTCGCATTCAGCCGCCCTGAAGAACGCAAGAGCGATGCTGAATTGGATCTGCTGGTTTATCGGCGGCGAGGCAAAGACGGGTTGGAATCCCCTTCACCGCTTTGGTGGACACTCGCAACGATTCTCGTGTGCGTGTGCGCGTTTTTGAACTATTGGTGGCGCTGAAGGTTCCCGCGCCAATTGCTCTAGCCACGACCCCGATTCGGCGCGATGCCCGTTGACTCGCGCACGACCAGCGAACCGCGCACAGAAATCTGCAATCCCTTTCGCGAGACGTTCGCCCGAGAGAAATCGAGCGCCTTGATGCATGCCTGCGCGAGATCGCGAGCCGGGACGTGGACCGTGGTCAGAGCGGGATACACCGCACTTGTCAGCTGGATTCCATCGAAACCGACAACCGACATCTGCTTGGGAATTTCGATACCCGAGGCGTGCAGCGCGCGCAACACACCGAAAGCTGACAAGTCGTTCACAGTAACAATCGCTGTAGGCAGCCGGGATTCCTTGAGCAATGAACGCGTGGCGGCATCGCCTCCCGCCACGCGATAGTCGCCGGTGCGCAGAAACTTCGGTTCGTATTTAAGGCCGGCGAATTCGAGGGCTTGACGGAATGCGTCCAGTCGAACCTCAGACGTGTGAATGCCCACCAATCCGCCGATGAAGCCGATGCGCTCGTGCCCCAATTCGCGAAGGTGCAGCACAGCCTTGCGGTAGCCATCTTCAAAATCGATGGCTACGTCGCTCGATCCTACTTGCACCCGCCGGCGATCGACGGTCACGATCGGGATCTGGTGATTGAAGAGTGGCTCGATCGCGCGCGTCTCGTACTCCGACGCCATGACCACCACCCCATCCACCTGGCGCATGATCATCCGTCGCACGGAGTTGACCAGTTTGGGTTCACTCGCTTCGGTCGTGGCCAATTGCAGCTCAAAGTCGTTTTCGACGAGCGCTTCTTCAAAACTGCGCAGAAATTCAGGAAAGAAGGGGTTTGTGATGTCGGGGATGATGACGCCATAGGTCTTGCTGCGGCCATATTTGAGTGCCGTTGCGATGGGGTTGGGAATGAAATCGAGCTCTTCGAGAATGCGGCGAACGTGCTTTGCAGTTTCCTCTCTGACCGCAGATGAGCCATTAATGACCCGTGAAACTGTCGCGCTGGATACACCCGCCTTCTTCGCAACGATTCGTTGATTGAGCCGCATATTTTCACGAACTGTCTTCATGACCCAGCTGCTTTCCAGGGCAAAACCTACCCGGCCCATGTCTCGCCTAAAGAATTGAATTCGAATGCAACATACTCTTAACGTTTGCCCATCCGAGCGCCCAGCGCAGAATCCCCGTGGTACTGAGTACCTGATGATGGACGTACCAATTCAAGAAAAGGGATACGCACCTGCCTGGAGCACAGCCGGACGCTTGGCTTCAAATTGTATACGAATACAAGAATTAACTTTGCAGTAACAGTGCTAACGGGGTGCGGTTGGGTGCTTCAGTGCCGCGCGGGCAATCCGGCCCGATCGCAATCGCCTGACCGTGGGCCTCGGACCAGGCAATGAATCTTGCCGGCTCAGGGTTAGTCAACCGCGTGAGATTAATCCAGGTGTAGAACGCCGCGAAATCTGCGTCAACGAGCGAGCCGGCAAAGTCGGGCGCAGACTCCGAGGTCGCCAGCCAAAACATCTCATTCATCGTTCGCTGCTTCTGGCGCGGACCGAAGCGCGTTACAAGGCTGACTGGTTCAGCGCGTCGTAAAAGCTCGCGGGCCGACCATTGCACAAAGGTTGTGCTGAATATCTGGGTTCCCGATCCGCTTCCATAGATGCTCATCACAAACTGATCTGCAAGGGCATCTCCGGTTTGTGCATTGCGCGGCTCGAGCGCCCAGTTCGCCATGATCGATCGCAGCATTTCCGGACCGCCGCTCCCACTTCCGATGACGGTCTCCACTTTTTTCAGAACTTCCTTCCGCAACAGAGTTGAGCCCGCCCAGCTGCATTGGCTCACACTCGCGGGAATATTTGGTGCGGGGCTGCCGCCATCGACATACCAGTGCCCGTACGGCAGTCGCGTCGCTGAAGCGCGCGTTGAGAGCTGCGTCAGAACCGCCTCCATTCCGCCGGCTCCATCGATCTGCCGGTAGAAAACGCCGTGAGGCCGGAGCTTGCGGAAAAGTGGATAGCCATCCTTGCGCAGTTCGGGTCCAATGACCACAACAACCCACCGCGGAACCGCCGGCGGCATGGGTGAGGTCGCCTTTCTGGTTTCGTCGGCGAATTCCATCGCGGCTACACGGAAAGCATCCTGCTGCTTCGATGCCCAGAGATGGGCGCTCAGGTCTTCTTCAAACTGTTGCGGGAAGCGCACCCAGTCTTCAGCGACTAATACATGCGATAGCGAGAGACCAGCAAAACCTTTCGTGAGCCTACGACGCTCCCCGGACGAGAGTCCGGCTAGAAAGGCGAGACGCGCGTCGATGGTTGCCCGCTCACGCGGAAAGCGTTTGTCGTAATCAATGATTTCCCGCAACAAGGCCGCGTCGAGCACGAGGGGTAAATCGCGGAAAAGTTCCAGATGATCGATGGCTACACGGCGAGCTTCTGGCGCGTATGTTTTGAAGTGATCCGGGGTGAGCGTTCGCGGATCCATCAGGCCACCTCGGGAAGAACGCTGCCTTGCGCCAGTGGTGTAGAGAAGCCGAGCAGTTTGCCGACTGTGGGCACAAGGTCGATGGATTCAATGGGGCGCTGCACAAAGACACCCTGGCGAACATGTGGACCCAGTACCATCATCCAAGTGGTGCGCGAGGCAGCGTCGCCGGTGCGATGGTGCTGAAATCCATTGGCTCCGGCATCGGTGTCGGAATCACGGCCAAAGTCGGGCAGAACAATCATCGTGGTCTTGTGGGCGTACTCAGGGTTCGACTGGATCTGGTTCCAAATCTCGACGCAGAGCCGGTCGGTGCGCTGGATGCCGTCAAGATAGAGCGAGAAGGCTCCGGAGTGCGCAACATCGATGTCGTGTAGCGTGATCCAGAGCAAACTGGGCGCGACCTGCAGCATGAGCTGATGTGCCACGTACACCGAAAGCTCGTCCGCACTATCGAGACTGAGCGCATGGTGCACAAACTCGTCGCGTGACAAGCGCAGGATATCCTCCATCTGGCGCAAATCTGCTTCTGCGCTTGCCTGCGCACCTATCGAATGTGGCTCTTCGTATGTGTCACGGAGCAGGCGATCGAATCCGTCAGTGGCTCGACCAGGAACAGCGGATTGCAGCAACTGCTTCGGGAGGATAACTCCTGCTCCAAATTCCGGGCCGTATCTACGCGCCGTGCTACCGCCCATATTCCGAAAACCATTACTGGGCGAGATCACCCACGCATCCTGTGCAGGCCGACTCAGATCGCGGCGGAAATACTCGAAAAGAGTAGGGTGCGGCGGTGCAACACCGGAAAAGTTGTTGAAGGTTTCGTATACGCCGGTGGCCAGACTTGTCGTTGCAACATAGTGGCCGAGGATTCCGTGATTGATAACCTGCCCGAAGAATGTGCTTAGCGGCAGCAGGGTCTTGATCAGTCCAGGAATATTCTCCTGACCGTCTGGCGCAAACGTTTCTTCATCGCGCGCGCCGCCACCAAATGTAACGATGACAACCTTTCTGCGTTCGAAATTGCTTGTGGGATAAGCGCGGAGTCCAGGGAAGAAGGTGGAACCTGCTGCGGACAATAAAGCAAGACGCAAGAACTCGCGGCGATTCCACACCAGCGATCCAGGCTGAACCGGAGAGGCTATCCAGGGGAAGTCCATCGTGCAAACCTCCGGCACAGTCTAACACTCGTATTCTGCTTGACGCAGCCACAGGGAGACGAGGATCGTTCATGCGATTCGTAATTCGCTTGCTGTGCGGGTCATACTTCGGCCCAGTTTCCGTCCTGACCCGCGTGATCTGCTGGCCGCCAGGCTGAAGCAGCGCTGGGCAAGACGCGCTGCTGGTTACGTCAAGTCGCTAATAGACTTGAACCGGCATCTTGGATGTGACAACAGAGACTACAGTTGCGTGTGTGGCGGGATGCCAAGAATGCATTCATTACTGAGAGAGTTTCCTATAGTCCATCCATTGATACTTGTTAACTACGCGGCACCTAGGTCTATGACCGTATGAAGATGTACCTTTGTAGTCACTTTTCTGACGACAAGAAGGCGCGCATAGTGGAGACATGCAAAGCTACCATCGTGTGCATGTTCAGTTGCGGAGGAAGGATCGGCAGCAGGTTGCGGAGATGCTGAGGAAGGGGCGGGAGTCGGCGCGGGTGCTGCGGCGGGCTTCGATTCTGCGCCAGCTCGACGGTGGACAGAAGGCGGCGCAGGTGGCCGGCCAATGTGGGCGTGGCACGAAAACGGTGCGGGCCATTGCCCGGCGTTATGAAGAAGAAGGGCTGGAGTCGGCGTTGTACGAAAAGCCGCGGCCCGGCAAGCAGCGAGCGCTGGACGCGGCCAGAGTCAGCGGATCATCGCCATGGTGTGCGGCCCGCCGCCGGAGGGCAGGGCGCGGTGGAGCGTGCGGCTGATCGCCGAGGAAGCGGTGAAGCGAAAGCTGGCGCCGCAGGTGGGCCGGGAGACGATCCGCATCCTTCTTCAGAGCCACGAACTGAAGCCGTGGCGGGAAAAAAATGCTGGTGCATCGCGGATCTGAATGAGGAGTACATCGCCCGCATGGAAGATGTGCTGGCGCTCTATGAAAAGCCGCTGTCGGAAAAGGAGCCGGTGGTCTGCGTGGATGAGAAACCGGTGGTGCTGCACGCCGATGTCCGCCCGCCGCGGCCCATGCGGCCGGGACGGATTGCCCGGCGCGATTGCGGAGTATAAGCGCCGCGGCACGGCCAACGTCTTCTGCGGAGTACAGCCCAAGGCGGGGCGGCACTTCACCAAAGCAACTCCGAACCGCTCCTCGCCCCAGTTCGCCGATTACCTGGTGGAGATCGTAGCCAGCTATCCAGAGGCCGACACCATCCATCTGGTGATGGACAATCTGAGTTCGCACAGCCGCAAGGCGCTGGTGGAGCGGTTCGGAGAGAAGATCGGCGGCCTGCTGTGGGATCGGTTCACCGTGCACTACACACCGAAACACGGCAGTTGGCTCAACCAGGCGGAGATCGAGATCAGCCTGTTCTCCCGCCAGTGCCTGGGCCAGCGCAGAATCCCGTCGCTCGCGGAACTACAGCGGGAAGCACAGGCATGGAACCGGAAAATGAACCGCGACCGTGTCATCATCAACTGGCAGTTCACGCGCAAAAAGGCACGCCAGAAGTTCGGCTACAAAAGAAACAAATTCACGCGGTCAGAGA
>CAWKNV010000001.1:0-761487 GCA_963851155.1 uncultured Acidobacteriaceae bacterium | reverse complement strand
GTGCCCGATACTGCCTGCGCCTCGTGTGAGTAAGGTGTGATGTAAATATCAGCCAACCCGACCAGCGAAGCCATCTCTTGAGAACTGACAAACCTGTTGACGAACAGGACCTGCCGTTCCACTCCTAGCTTCTTAGCCAGGGCCTGTAGCTGGAGTCTGTATCGGTCTCCTTCACGGGCTCGGATCTGCGGATGGGTGGCACCTGCGATCATATAGACAGCATTACTGTGACTGGCGATGATACTCTGCATGGCCTGGATCACGCTTTCGAACCCTTTATTAGGGGAGAGCACCCAAGTGAGAAGGGCATCCTTGCCCTGGCAAGAGAAGCGATTCTTATACAAGTCCAGCTGTTCAAAGGGTAGGTCGGGGATTCCATGAGGAATCAGATCGATCTTCTCGGCCGGGACCCCGTACTTCTGCAGAACCCGTAGGAGTATTGGCTCGACAATAAGGCGCTCGGAGCGGGCTCAATCTTGTGCATTACAACCCGTTGATCCAGATTAGGCTCACGAAGAACCGTTCAAGTTGTGATTACCGGCATCCTAAGGTGCTTCAGTAACTCCATGATGTAATTTCCGGACTTGCCTCCGAAGATCCCGTATTCGTGTTGTAAGCACACCAGATCGACGTTGCTCGCGTTCAGATAGTTGGCGGCAGCTCTGTAGGACGCGAGATCTCCTTCGCCGATCTCAAATCGCACCCATCGGGTATATGTAGGTGATTGCCCGTTGTTGACTGCCACAACCGACAATTGTGACGCTCCGTACTCGGCGGTGATCGCATCGCACAAATCGGTCGTGAAGGTCGCAATTCCGCACCGCCTCGGAAGGTGATTCCCAATCACCGCTATCCGGACCGGAGCTACCCAGTAAGGCACCAGTTGATGAGAGGATACTGAATTAACACCGAATGCCGGATGCCGAGCCTCGGGACGACGCACCAGGCTGCTTAATTGTGAATTCGGAGTTCTACCTGGAGTGGCCATTCCAACTTGTTCCGATGATCGCAAGGATGTGTATGAAAACCATTTAAGCCCTCAAATCACGTGAATTTGCTTCGTAATCTCAAGCGTTTCACAGAAGCTGCTAACGAGTTTAGCGAGTACCTAGAAGTAAGCTCCGTGCAACTTGTGATCGCCGCGTTTACGTGCGGCAGCGGCGGCAGGTGGACGTGTGCTGCGGTAGATATGCTGGTCCACTGGATAGCCAAATTGGCGAGAGGATACTGTCTTCACCATCGTCGAGGTAACGATCTGCCTCCTGCATCTGCAGTTTTGCATGTTGACTGTGAAGACGCTGAGGAAACTATACATATCCGTCAGCCTGCTTCGTTTCGACCAGAGCGATAAGGCTGACATCTTACGGTTGGATCCACGGCCTCTCTCGATTTCCGCACGCCAAGAAACGCGGAGGATAAGAGAGCGGTGAGTTGAATGCTATGGATTCGTTGATAGCAAGACTTCGACATCCATGAGGGTCCCGGGAGGATCGCGGACCTAATCCTGGACATCCTGACGGAGCGATCAGTAAGTTCAGTGGCTGCATCAATGGCGACACCGGATTTGGCTTCCATGCGTGTTCCTAATTGCTCAGCACCTCACTTCAAAGGTGTGAGACTTGGCTAGAATTCGCTTTACGATTCCGAGCGGATCTCATGCATTCCGTGCGAAACCGACGCCGGCTTGACGACTTTCTTCCTTCGTCAGCCCATCGTCTGATCGGGAGCAATTCTCCCGATGGACCCCCCTATTCAACCGCTTAGAGATGGAGAAGGCAATGAGTATTACAAATTCTGTGGTGGCAATCTACGATACCCACGCGCAGGCGGAGCACGCCGTTAAGGAACTGCAGGAGGCCGGTGTCGATATGAGGAGCCTCTCAATCGCAGCGAAAGACACGCACACGAGCGAGCATGTAGTTGGCTACTACAACGCCGGTGACCGCATGAAGTACTGGGGCAAAATGGGAGCATTCTGGGGCGGATTCTGGGGTCTTCTGTTCGGATCGGGATTCTTCCTGATACCCGGTCTGGGGCCGATTCTCGTAGCGGGACCGCTGGTGGCGTGGATTATCGCCGGCCTCGAAGGAGCAGCGGTAGTTGGAGGAGTTAGCGCTGTTGGGGCGGGCTTGGTCAGTATCGGCATCCCGAAGGATAGCGTGCTCAAGTACGAGGTTGCTCTGAGACGGACAAGTTTCTGCTCGTTGTCCATGGCACCAAGACGCGGTTTCCAAAGCGAAAAACATCATTGCTGAAACTGAACATCGCTCGTACACCGTTCATGACGAGAAAGTGTTGCCTAACCGCATGTGGCGATCTCGATAGAAGAGGAGTTGTAGTTGCTTTCGAGGGCGCTGCCGCAGTGCGCTGATGCTATCCCAGCGCGGTATGAGAGGAAGTCGATATGAGACAAAATAACTCATTTGCAGGTTTAATCTTTGTCGTCATTCTAGGATCGGGCGGAGCGATTGCCTTTGGTTTTCATCGAGCGTCGGCTGATGTGGCCGCTATCGTCGTGCTCGCATGTGCCGTGGTTCTCGCCTATATTGCGGCGTCCGCAATCAAGGTTGCCGACCAATGGAACAGGGCGGTGGTGCTGCGGCTTGGCAAATTCCGCTCGCTTGAAGGGCCGGGATTATTCCTGATCATCCCGCTCGTGGAGTCCATCCCCTATTGGATCGATACCCGCGTCCTCACAAGTTCCTTCAAGGCAGAGAAGACGCTCACCAAGGACACGGTTCCCGTCGATGTAGATGCGGTGCTCTTCTGGAAGATCCTCGATCCCAAGAAGGCCGCTCTTGATGTTGCCGACTACCAAAGCGCAATCAATTGGGCAGCGCAAACGGCGCTTCGCGACGTGATCGGCAAGACGATGCTCTGCGACATGCTCGAAGGAAGAGACAAGATCAGCAGCGTGTTGCGGGAGATCATAGATGAGCGTACGGAGCCATGGGGCATTAATGTGATTTCGGTCGAGGTGAAGGACGTATTAATTCCGCAGGCATTGGAGAATGCGATGTCGATGCAGGCTCAGGCGGAGAGAGAACGTCAGGCCCGCGTGATTCTGGGGGATTCGGAACGTCAAGTTGCGGAGAAGTTTGTTGAAGCATCCAGAATCTATGCCGACGATCCCATCGCTTTCCATTTGCGAGGCATGAACATGCTCTATGAAGGATTGAAGCAGAATTCCACGATCGTCATCGTTCCCAGCTCCGCCATCGAAACCATGCAACTGGGCGGTCTTGCCGGAATGACCGCGCTCACTATGGGAATTGGCCAGGAACGAGCGAGCAAAGAGAAGGAAGCGAAAAACAAGATCGCTAGTGATCCCGTGCTGGCACCGGAAGAGGCCGCGCTCCCTCTTGCTGGGTCTCAAAACGGGCGCCGCTAGGCTCCAGCCAGTAGATGACTCATCGGGGAGCGGAAATCGCGTCAACGACATCCAGACTGGGCTGGCGCGGTGAGTACCCTGCCGAGAAGGAGATGAGATGACTGGAAGCAAACACAATCGGGAAGGGAATAGCGGCGAGGGAAGCGAACCGGGGCCCGGACCTTACTGGAAACGGATGCATCGCGATTGGCGTTCCTGGGTGGGTGCGTCCTTTATGGCCGGAGCGCTCGCAGTTTACATTCTGAGCGGCGACTTAGCATGGCTTCCACATGGTCACAGGTTTCCTTGAGTTATACGCAGGCCGCTGCCATATACGCCACTGGGGCAGCCTCTTTTAACGCAATCAAGAGCACGCGACCCTGAAAGCCGTGTGAACCCGTGGATCAGATGTTGTACCCCTTGCGGTTCGAGCCTATTTATCAATACCGATTGTGGGGTGGGAGGCGCTTGTCTGGCTTGCTCTCCGTCCCGCTTCCGGGGGACGGACCAATAGGCGAAGCGTGGGTGCTGAGCGACCGCACGGATCACCAAAGTCTGGTTGCGAATGGACCGCTTAAGGGCCAAGAGCTTGGGCAAGTGATGGAGCAATTCCGAGAACAGCTGATGGGCAAGCTGTCTTCGCGCTTCAGCCACTTTCCACTGCTGCTCAAGTTTCTGGACGCGCACGCGATGCTCTCTGTGCAGGTGCATCCAAGCGAAGCGTACCCAGAGCTGATTCCTGTGGGCAATTCGGCAAAGACGGAAGCTTGGGTCGTGATTGAGCCGGCAAAAGGAAGCCGTATCTTTGTTGGCCTGCAACCTGGTACGACTGCCGGCGATCTGAGGAAATCTCTTGATGACGGGACTATCTCGAACCACCTCGTCTGCATAGCCCCGAAGCAAGGTGATGCGGTATTCATCCCTGCGGGAACGGTTCACGCTCTGGGTGACGATGTCGTGGTTTTCGAAGTCCAGCAGAACAGCGATGTGACATTCCGCCTTTACGATTGGGGCCATATCGACGCAAGTACCGGCCGGCTGCGGCCCCTCCAAGTCGATCACGCGCTTGCCAGTATTGATTTTGCAGACAACGATGGCGGGCTCGTGACTCCCATTGTGGTGAGCACCAGCCCAATGGAGCGCGAAAGACTCTTTGATTGCGAACATTTCCTGCTGTGGCGCTTGCGCGGAGAATTACCGTTTATCGTCGGCGCCGCGGAAGTGCCGCGCGTTCTCGTTTGCATTGAGGGCTCAGGGTGGTTCGAAGGTGGGGGCTGTGCATATGGCATCGATAAGGGCGAAGTATGGCTCTTGCCTGCGGTACTTGGGGCATGTGAATTTCACCCCAATAACGCTGTGACCTTGTTGGAAATCGCTCTGCCCGAATCGTCTAAAACCGGTCAATATCGAGAGAGTCAGAGTGGCGGGGAATCTCACTTGAGACCGCATGGAGTGTGAGGTGGATGAATGGTAAAGAAGCTGATTGTCTTTGACCTCGACGGAACGCTCGCCGCAAGCAAATCATCACTCGATGCCGAGATGTCGAGCTTGCTCTACGAGCTGCTCGGTGTCGTCAAGGTTGCGATCATCTCCGGAGGTGCCTGGCCGCAGTTCCAAAAACAGGTGCTCTCCAATTTTCACCAGGATGACCGGCTTGCAAAGCTGTCGATTCTACCAACCTGTGGAACAGAGTTCTTTAAATACACGGGTGAGTGGAAGAAGCTCTATTCAGAAGATCTTACCGCGGAAGAAAAACAGAAGATCGTCGGCTCACTGAAGAAGGCAACCGAAGACGCAGGCTTCTCTGTCGAAAGGACGTGGGGCGAGACCATTGAAGATCGTGGAAGCCAGGTAACGTATTCCGCACTAGGCCAGCAGGCTCCCTTGGAGGAGAAGGAGAAATGGGATTCGGATTTCGCCAAGCGCAAGAAGATCAAAGCGATTCTTGACACTCTCATTCCCGAGTTCTCGGTGCGGCTCGGTGGTGCGACATCCATTGATGTCACCAAACCAGGCATTGACAAAGCTTACGGAATAAAAAAGCTGCAAGAGACTCTCGGCATTTCTTTGCAAGAAATGATTTACGTTGGAGATGCTTTATTTGTGGGAGGGAACGACTACCCAGCTGAACAGGAAGGTGTCATCTCCATTCCAGTTCGAGGCCCCAGAGAGACTAAGCGTGTTGTCGAAGCGATTATTGCTTGTTTAGACGACGGCCAACACGTGCGACCCTTCGAGGTGGATGGGTGAGCGAATTCAAGCTGCGCCGCCTGGGTATGTTGATGGAGCCGGAGCCCGGCAATCCCCAAGAGGTCGAAGGTGTCCTGAATCCGGCCGCCGTTCGTGGTCCTGACGGCGAACTCTACGTCTTCCCGCGGCTGGTCGCGAAAGGAAATTATTCTCGCATCGGAATAGCGCGTGTGCTGTTCAATGAAGCCGGCGATCCAACAGGAGTCGACAGGCTTGGCATCGCCCTGGAGCCGGAAGCGCAATATGAGTTGCGGCCGGGGGGCGGAGGGTGTGAGGATCCTCGGGTCACGTTCGTCGAACCGTTGAAGCGCTACATGATGACGTACACGGCGTTTTCCGCGGCGGGGCCAAGAATTGCGATGGCCGAATCGGAGGATCTCTTCCACTGGAAGCGATTGGGACTCGCAACTTATGCTCAGTGGCACGGCATCGAATTGGATGGTGTGGACGATAAGGATGCGAGCCTCTTTCCTGTCGCGATACCTGACTCGACCGGAAAACTGGAACTGGGTATGCTCCATCGTCCTCTTTTCGCAGGCACGGGGCCGAAGGAGACTGCGCGCCACCCTGGAATGCGTGAAGTGGACCTCGACCGGGAGAGCATCTGGATTTCCTATTGCCCGGCAGCCTTGAAGAGCCACGTACCGGATCGCCTGGGCCAGTTTACTTCTCATCACCGATTGGCTACTCCAGTGTCGCCCTGGGAGCGGCTCAAGATCGGTGCCGGGACTCCGCCCATCCTGACAAAGCACGGATGGCTGATCGTTTACCACGGCGTGAGTGAGATGGGGGATGGCACGGGCGGTCATCATCTGTGTTACTCGGCCGGAGTGATGATGCTTTCAACACAACATCCGCGATTGATCCGATACCGCTCGGTTGAGCCGGTGTTGACCCCGGTGCTTGCGCAGGAACGCGATGGGATGGTTGCTAATGTCGTGTTCCCCACTGGCATCGACCGGCGTGACGATCTTGGAACTCCTGATCGGCTCGACGTTTACTACGGGATGGCGGACAACCGGATTGGTGTGGCGCGCCTCGACTTGCCGGAGCAGATACTGGCGGGGGCAGTCGCAGACGCGCCGGAGTCAAAAGTTTAAATCGCTAGCGTTGCCAAATGATCTGGCTCGCTTCCAGCGGTACGAGAGCATTCGGATGGTGAGGGACGATTCGCGGAGTACAGTCGCTCGCTGGGCGAGTTGCGGAGACCTGAGCCGAATAAGTGAATGCGCCTGGCGAATCTGCGGAGGGTCCGGATAGATCCATGACTTCGAAACAAACGAGATGCCCACAAACGGAATTTGCGTATAGCTCAACTCTCAGGTGATCCGAAGTGAGGGAACCCGGAGCAAAGTCGGCTCGAAAGAAGTGTTGCCCATCGTGGGTGTTGATCCGCACACGGACGAAACGAACCGAGCTCCAATGCCGCTCAAGGTCCCGCTTCCATTGGAGCAAACCCGAGCCGACCGCACCATCGTCCGCTGCACGATCGCGATAGCGCGACGCAGCGGGAGCAGAAAAGCAACCGCAGTCGTCAGACCAGGAAGCAGACCTCACTTCCACCACAAATATCCTAAGAAGCTTTGCCGCCGTCGCTGATGACTGCCTTACGCCATTGCCTATCGCCGAATCAAAGTGAACATTCAGCATTGTTCATAGTCATGCGGCCGGTTGTGTTTGGATTATCATTCCGGTATCACTTCATTGTCTGGATCTTCTTTTGTCCGTTCGGTCTGGATACAAATATGTCTTGCCAGACGAGACCGCATTCTCGCACCATCTGGATCGGGTACTCGAGACGGCCCAGGTTTGCATCGGCGTTATTGGTGCCAAAAGAGAACTTTGCCCCGGCCGCCTTTGCCTCTTTGATGAAGGACGAGCTGGGGATCTTGTAACGATTGTTGATCTCGATGGCAACGTCGTTCTCGATGGCGGCGGCGATCACCCTGTGCCGGCGTTCCGCCGTCCAGAGCGTTTCGTACCCGGACGCGATCTGGCGAGGAAGAAACGTGGGATTGGCGTAGATGTCGATGGGCTCGCGCATAACTCCCACGATGCGATCGACGTACATGTCCATGAAAACCTGCGCATCGGATATGGTGCCGACCTCCTCGTCGATCCACAATCGCATGCGCTTGCCGTGATCGTCGGTAAAGGTCATCGCATCCGTAAACACGTAGTCGAAGCGGCCTGCAGAGGAGGGAGAAACAAGCGTCATCCACTCGCGTCCTTCCCCTTGCAGCGCAACGAAACAGGGTTGGCCTTTCATGCTGTCGAGATACTGCTGCACGCTGTCGTCGCTGTGCACGGGGAAGCCCTGGCCGCAATTGACGGCGATGCCGTAATTGATACCGAGACGGCGGGAGTTCTCGAGCGCCTGCTCGATGGAGAGGCCCCCTTTCAGATGCACGTGGTAGTCCACTACTGGATAGTTCTCAGTGCCGAGACGAATCACCTCGCGATAAAGGTCGTCCACATCCGGGCGCTCGACCGATAATGGCCCGGCCGCATCGGGCAGCAGACGCACGCGGATGTTTCTGAAATATGTAGTGCTGCCCGGATCGTGCCCCTGGAGCGCAAAGGTTCCATGGTTCAGAATGCGCTGAAACTTGGGATCGGCCTGAAAGGGATGGTCGGGCTCTACATACTCGACGACAAGCATGTCATTGATCCGGGTCTGTGCGTGTTTGCCGCGGACCAGAATTGACATTGTGAACCATTCGCCGTTTTTGACAAATGCTTTATAGACGTTGCGGACGCCATAGAGCGACCCGGTCTTCTTGCGCTCGACGTATCCGGCTGCTGGGGCTGGCTCGTTGTTCTCAACCTGCACTTCGAACCCTGCCGAAGTAAATCCCGAGGGTTGAATTGCAGTATGGAAATAGACGCCCGAGTTCGCACCGGGCATGGTCTTGATTTCGAGAGCCAGTTCAAAATTTCGGAAATCGGAGCCCTGGACGGGCCCGGTGTAGAAGAGATGGGAACGTTCGCCATGGGCGACGATCTGGCCATCAACAACCTTGAATGTGCCCTCATGCTCACTGGTCTTCCAGCCATTGAGAGACTTGCCATCAAATAGGGGAATCCAGGCACTGGACTCTTGCGACCAGCAGCAGGTTGTTGCCGGCGCGGCGAGCAACATGGCAAGGATTTCACGGCGCGTAAGGTCGGGCATGGGTCTCCGTGCGAGCTATCTGCTAAGCAGATCATTCTAGACCTTTCGGCATGGGCAGGCTCCAAGCACCACTCATGTTGCTTGGAGTAGCGATCAAGAATGCCCGCTGCGTTGTGAAATCGAAAACGCATGCAAACAACCCCAGCGCTATTACCGAGGCTCATTTCGGCGCGAGTGTTACTCAACTAGGTCTCTGACCGCGTGATTTTGTTTCTGTTATATCCGAACTTCTTACGAGCCTTCCTGCGCGTGAACTGCCAGTTGATGGTGACTTGGTTGCGGTTCATTTTCCGGTTCCATGCCCTTGCTTCGCACTGGAGTTGATCGAGGGACGGGATTCTCCGCTGGCCCAGGCATTGACGGGAGAACAGGCTGATCTCGATTTCCGCCTGGTTCAGCCAACTGCCGTGTTTCGGGGTATAGTGCACCGTGAAACGTTCCCACAACAGGCCGCCGATTTTTTCGCCGAACCGTTCCACCAGCGCTTTCCGATTGTGTGAACTCAGATTGTCCATCACCAGATGGATGGTGTCTGCCTCCGGATAGCTGGCTACGATCTCCACCAGGTAATCGGCGAACTGCGACGAGGATCGGTTCGAAGTTGGTTTGGTGAAGTGCCGCCCGGCCTTGGGCTGGACACCGCAGAAAACGTTGGCCGTCCCGCGCCTCTCGTACTCCGAATCACGCCGTGCAATCCGTCCCGGTCGCATCGGCCGCGGCGGCCGGACATCGGCGTGCAGCACCACAGGCTTCTCATCCACGCAGACTACGGGCTCCCTTTCCGACAACGGCTTTTCGTATATCGTAAGCACGTCCTCCATGCGGGCGATGTACTCCTCATTCAGTTCCGCGATGCACCACATTTTTTTCCCGCCACGGCTTCAGTTCGTGGCTCTGAAGCAGGATGCGGATTGTCTCCCGGCCCACTTGCGCCGCCAGCTTCCGCTTGACCGCCTCGGTAGCGATCAGCCGCACGCTCCACCGTGCCCAGCCCCGTGGCGGCGGACCGCACACCATGGCGATGATCCGCTGGCTCTGGCCTATGTCCAGCGCTCGATGTTTGCCGGGCCTCGACTTTTCGTACAGTGCCGATTCCAGCCCTTCCTCCTCATAGCGCCGGCCAATAGCTCGCACCGTTTTCGAAGCCACGCCCAGATTGGCCGCCACCTGCGCCGCCTTCTGCCCATGGTCGAGTTGACGCAGAATCGAAGCACGCCGCAACACGCGCGCCGATTCCCGTCCCTTCGTCAGCATCTCCGCAACCTGCTGCCGATCCTTCCTTTTCAACTGAACATGCACACGATGGTAGCTTTGCATGTCCCTACTATGAGGCCGTTCTTGTCGATAGAGGAGTCACTGCAAAGGTACATCTTTATACGGTCACAGACCTAGAGCGTATTTCATAAACATTTTCGTAGCGTGATCCACATGCAGGCGAGGTAGAAGAACGCTCGGTAGATGGAGAGGAGATGGTCATGACGGACCAACAGACGTCGGAATTGGCCGAGCCAAGCATTGGTTCGCTCAATGATCCAGCGACGTTTGTAGCGGCGCAATTTGCGGCCGTCATGATATCTCCGTTCCTTGTTGTTGCTCCTGTATGGGGAGATCAATTCGATGCCGCGCCTCTTCCATCTTTGGCGCAGGGGATCGGAGTCATATCCACGATCGGCGATCACCCTCTTTGGCTTTTGCCTCGGCCGTCCTTTGGGTCTGGGGACGCGGACTTGCTGGAGCGTGGCGTCCGCAAGCGTAACTTCTGCCGGAGAGGCACTTTCCAGCCGAACTCCCAGCGGAATACCTTGACCGTCTCCCAGTACCATCCACTTTGTGCCTTTGCCGCGCTTGGTTTTGCCGACTGCGGCGCCCCCTTTTTGGCGGGAGCGAAGCTCCCATCCAAGAAGGCTTCGTCCCATCGCAACAGCCCTCTACCATCGAGCGTTCCAAGCAGCGCTCTCCAAGCATGCAACCATACGCCCTGTTCTTCCCACTGCTTCAGTCGACGCCAACACGTCGAGGGTGAAGGAAAGTCGGTGGGTAGAAATCGCCATGCTGCCCCGGTCTGCAGTATCCATAGGATGCCTTCCAAACACGCTCGATTGGATGCCCATGGTCGGCCCCGATTGTCCTTCCGCCGCCGTGGTTTAGGAAACAGCGGCTCGATCAACTCCCATTGCTCGTCGGTCAACAGCTTCTGCCGATTCCTCATGACAGAAGATCTACAACTCACCCGCCTCACACGTAAGTCACCGCTTTGAGGCCGAACCTATTTATGAAACACGCTCTAGTGAATCCTGAGAAGCCAGGCCGGTCGAGTCCTGGAACGACCGCGAAGTTAGAGCTCCTGCAAAGCGAAGCAGAAACGTTACTCGGCGACCTCAAGAAGGTTGAAGACTCATACGCGACACAGGCGCTGGATCTGACACTAGCCTTGGGGTATATAGAGCGGCTAATATCGAACAAGAACGTGGATCGATATCTCGCAAAACACCATTCTGAAATCCTGAGTGAATTCAAAAAGCAGATAGATGAAAAAGCAATGGAAATATCTCGTACAACAATGAATCCGGATCTTGGCCAGACTGGACGACCAAAGAAACATTCAGGGAACGAAAGGAATGATCTCTCGCGCTAGACTTTGTAGTATGACCAGCTCCGAATCAAAGTCAGCAATGAATAGAAGAAGTGGGCGCGATGATGGATTGTTTTGCAAGAATGCGGGCAAGCTAAACATCAACCCGTTCTTCTCGCTGCCCAAAAGTTCGTGGGCAAGGGCAGTCTAGCGCTTGAAGTTCGTCGAAAAGGTCAGGTGAAACCCGAGCAGCCGAGCGAGATTTCCCTCGAACCAAACTTGGTATCTCGCTCGAAATACGCGAACAGAGAGAATCGGAATCCGCGACGTCCGCAATGAGGTCATGCACTTTGGTCCCGACCCCCTCGACGCGAATCAAAAGAGGAGCCTGAAGCAGATGGAAGACTTCATAAGGCAGGTTTTTATCTGAGACACACCAGCAGGCTCGAAAGTTCCGCAAATCCTCGGATTTTCGTGCGCAGTTCCGATTCGGCGATCTCGGATGACTCAGTGATACGCTGAAGCGTAATCACTCAAGGTTATTTGGGGTCCAACCATGCGCTATTGGTGGGTCAATCAGAATCAGACGTATCGCTATGAAATTGCGGGCGGATACCTCTGGTCCCCAAAGCGAAATGCCAACGGTGCAAGAAACCCCTTTTATGAGTCTATGCGCGAGGTCTCTCCAGGCGACCTCATATTCTCTTTTGTTGATACTCGGATTGCGGCAATTGGAATAGCAAAGTCCTATTGTTGGGAATGCCCGAAGCCGACTGAATTTGGGTCCACTGGCGAGTATTGGGCCGTCCATCGTTTCGCGGATTGGGTCTGCGAATATCACGAGACCGCGATGGCTGTGATTTGGGGAAGTCCTCTCAGGAAAATAGGTGGCTACGCTCTTGCATAGATGGCATACCACGGCAATCGCGTGAGAGTGATTGGGTTGAGCATCTGGATCGGCAAACAGCCGCTCGATCATTCCTGCCGGGAGCAGCATAGGCGCACCGCAATTCTTGCAGTGCAGTTCGTAATGGAGAATCAATTCATCCATCATCGCGATTAGAATTATATGTTTGGAAACGAAGCCTTGAGCGCACCTGGGCATTCAAAGAGTCTTCTATGTAAGGCGGCAGGCAGACTCGTTCTCGCTTGCTGTGTCTTAGGTATCATGTCGCATGTTGTTCGCGCAGGCGGACCGATTCGGAGAACGGATGGAAACGGCGCCAGATTACAGGGTCATTGACGTGGACCGGCTCGAGGGAGACCTCATCATCTACTTCAATGACGGGCAGTTTGCTCTCTTTGACGCATCACTGCTCCGCTCGATGTTGGCTCGAGCTACCCCGGTCCACGACCTTGGCGATCCGGGCGAGGATGCGTTCTCCCATCCTCCACTCTGGTTCCGCAAACAGCCATAGAATGCGCGGATCGCCTGCTCCGGCTGGTGAGTGGCTAATTCCCGATAGACGCATTTAGGCGTTGGAGCGCTTCGCGGAGGGCGCCTTCCCCTTCCTGCTTGCACACGTAGGCATCTACCGCGAACAGGTTGCACATCTCGCGATTTTGCTCCGCGAGTCCACTCCAAACAATCATTTTGATATTCGTCTGAATGCGCGTCGAGTGCCATAAGCGCACGAGCTCATATCCGTTACCTGGGCCTTGGTTTAGATCGAGGATGATGGCGGTGGGCAAGGGGCTCTCGCCTCGCAATGCTCGATTCAGCGAGGACATGGCGGGATCGACGTCGACAAACGCCTCAATGTCGTCAAAGCCTGCGGAGCGTGCCGCGTCCGCGGCAATATGGAGATCTTTCAGATTCTCCCCAATGATGAAGATTCGCATCAAAGTACCTTCGAACTGCAAAGACATCTTGCCAAGTAGAAATACTTAAATAAGAGTCCGCTGTCCGTTTCTTTCCCACGCGGCTTCGCACCTTTCCCAAGTCGATAAGCGCCAGGGCTGTACGTCCTCAAGGGCCGTGATCTTGACCTTGAACTTCGAACCGACTGTTTGCCGGAGGTGTTCCAGTTTTGCGTCAAGCAATTCTATCGAACCCTTGGGGACAAACAGCCACACGTGAATGCGCCAATTGGCAGGTGCCATACAATCGCGTCGCAGGGCGGTCTGGATCGAGTCCCAATTCTTGGTCCAGGTGGACAGTTTCTTGAGCAGCGACTGAAGATGATGCTCAAGAGCGGTCTCGCACAGGTACACCGAGCCATGGCGAAGGTCAATCGCGACCGCATCACACGAACAGCGTTGCCCGGGCTGGTCCAGATTCCCTCCTCCATCGAGCTGAATCCGGCACTCCATGTTAACGAACATGGCCTTGTCTGACTGCAGGTAGTCCATGACCACGGCCTTGTAGTTATCCATTCAAAGATGGTGGCTGTAAGGAGAAGTGCAGTTCTGTGATCCCGATCACGTTGCCGAATGTCGTTGTTGCTGTCTTTAGGACCGAGTTTGCAGAGCGAATCATTCAATGAGTCCGCCTCATTCCAGTGCCTCCCATTTGGCCGATCCGTTCACTCTCATTCCGCAATTACTTTCCACCCATCCGTACAGCGACCCATTCCCCATGTCTGCTCCATATAGCTCACTTGACTCCCTTCCTCCATTGTAGCGATTGAGCAAATTTTGCCTTCGGCCCGAGTGGTCGGCGACTGTCGCATTGAGGCGAAAACCTGGCAAAGGTCCGAGCAGCCGGTGACACAGGCGCGAGACGCTCCGGGATCCCTTTTGCCACAGTTATTTCGGCACCGAGCATTTCGGTAAAGGCGATTTCGGAATCGTTAGCAAGCCCTTGTTGATCTCCGCGCTGAAGAAATTCACAAAGTACCAACGTCCATCGCACTCTTGGGCAATTTCGGCGATCACATCCGGCGTTGCTTTGCGCTCCCCGGCCTTCAAATCTGTAGACCTTTGCCATGTAGTGACGACCGTTTTGCCCGATTGCACCGACCTCATATTTCTCAGCTGGGTCTTGAGTAAGAAGAAACGGATCAAAATCAATCCCGACGATCTCGCCACAATGCGCCTGTGCGACCGCATCTTCCTCCAGCAACTTTGAAAGATCGTCGCTCAAGTCCCAGTGGGCCAGTTTGAGCATGTTCATCCAGCTTTTATTCGTATCGTCGCTTGATACGCGCTTTGTACTACCAGTCGTAGAACCCCTGCACCTAATCGCCTGTCGATTTGATCACGCAGAGTCTTCTCGCCACTCTCGGCGTAGAGTCTCGCAAGCAACAATATCGCCGAGATTCCATACTGCGTCATACAGGGGTGCAGCGGCAAGCACGGCCTCGAGAGCCGCGAGGTTCGCGTGAATGTCGGAAATGACGAGAGCTCGCATGTCAATTTGTTTTCATTCATCGCGTCCGACGCGGCCTTTTTGCCACCTAAGCGAAGATGCCGTGTTCGAGTTGAATCCGATGTTGCTGCAAGCGTATATCCCATCGCCGCGACCACTCTCGCCGTGACACTGCGTCGAACATAACCACAGTCGTGTCAAACTCTGGAACGGCTTCAATGATTTCGTTCCAACACGGCCACTCGCCGGATGAGAGCTGTCCAATAGCGTGCTTCGCTACCTTCAGGCCGGTTACCGTTTGGATGGTTAGCCCATCTGCGTCACGCTCTACGACATACCCGTAGCACAGCGGAGACGGGTCAACCCGCGAAGTGACTCTGCGTAGGCGTTGCTCCGCATCGTCTAGCCATTCTTTCTGTGTTGAATCGTCAAGGATACGACCTGACTTTCCGATCTTCGTCCAGAATGGGATCTCCAATGTTTCCCGCGGGCGCCGAGGTTTGATGCGAATCTGCATCGTTGCTATGTCTATGTATCGCTCGAGAGGCGATAAAGACTGCAGCTCACGGATGCGCTGTCCTCGCAGAACGTTACGCACCTTGGCACTTTGAGTGTCTTGAGTGACGTGATTGGTTTCGGTCCCGGTTCTCAGACTCCCGTTATCCAAGTCGACATCTGAGCTGACCGTTCCCCGCTGCGATGGGAGAATCTGCGGCGGGATCAACTTTGGTTTGCGGATAGCCCTTCTGGCGGTTTTCATGCTTTCACTGTAAGCGTACGGCAACCCCACCTTGACACTTAGCAGAGACCAGTCGTGTCCACTTATTTTTTGATGGACACTTGTTAAGAGAGTTAAGAGTGTGTTTTAAGCAGCCTGAGAAGAGTGGGTCTGAAGTGAGGGAGCCAGGTTCCAGGGCAGCAGATCCTGTAGCCGGGTGATGGGATGATCAGCGATCTGGGCCAGCACGGTGCGCAGGTAAAGTTCCGGATCGAGTCCGTTGAGCTTGGCCGAGCCGATCAGGGTGTACATGGCTGCGGCGCGTTCCCCGCCGGAGTCCGATCCCGCAAACAGGAAATTCTTGCGTCCGAGAGCGACAGCTCTGAGCGCCCGCTCCGCGGCGCTGTTGTCGATCTCGAGTAAGCCGTCGTCGGTGTAACGAGTCAGAGCCCGCCAGCGTGAGAGCGCATATCGAATCGCAGCCGCAGTCTCGCTCTTCGAGGACAGCGAGCGAAGCGCCTTTTCCATCCATTTGCGCAAGTCATCGAGCAGTGGCATGGCACGAGCCTGCCGAACACTCAGCCTGAGATCAACTGGCTTCCCGCGAATCTGGTCTTCGATCGCATACAGAGCGCCGATCCTGGCCAGTGCTTCGGTGGTGGTCGGCGAGGCGTGCGCCAGATGGATATCATGGAACTTGCGCCGGGCATGTGCCCAGCAGGCTGCCTCATATATATGGTTGCCATAGAGATGATGGAAGCCCGCATAGGCATCGGCCTGCAGGGCGCCGTTGAAGTTCTTCAGATGCTCGCGCGGATGTTCTCCTCTGCGGTCGTCCGAATAGGCGAACCAGACAGCGGGAGGAGCCTGTTCACCCGCTGGTCTGTCGTCGCGAACGTAAGTCCAGAGCCGTCCGGTCTTGGTCTTCCCGTTGCCGGGCGCGAGCACCGGCATAGGTGTATCGTCGGCATGGAGCTTGCGACCGGCAAAGACATGCTTGCCGATAGCCTCGACCAGCGGTGCCAGCAGGTCACTGGCTGCACCGACCCAGCCGGCCATGGTTGAGCGCGAGATCTCGACCCCCTGACGGGCATAGATCTCCGACTGCCGGAATAATGGAAGATGATCCGCGTACTTCGAGACGATCACATGCGCCAGCAGACTCGGTGCTGCCAGACCACGCTCGATCGGCCGGGATGGCGCCGGCGCTTCGACCACTCGATCACAGCCTGTGCAGGCGAACTTCGGCCGCACATGGCGGATGACCTTGAAGCTCTCAGGAACATACTCGAGCTGTTCGGAGACGTCGTCTCCGAAATGTCGTAGGCCAGCACCGCAATCCGGGCAGCAATCGGTGCCGGGCTTGTGTATCTTCTCTTCGCGCTTAAGATGTTCAGGCAGCGGCTTGCGTTCGGAACGAGGCTTCGGTTCCTTGCGCGGAGAGACACGTTCGGAGATCGCTTCGGCTTCCGCCTGTGTGGTCTCGTCCTCTTCCAGCTCAAACTCCAGCTGCTCGAGCTTCACGACGATCTTCTCGCTCTTCTTGCCGAAGATCATGTGACGATACTTCTCCACCATCAACTTCAGGTGCTCGATTCGCTCGCTTCGGTCACGCAGTTGTTCGCCCTGTGCTGACAGCTGCTCGAGCTGGGACTCAAGTTGCGCTTCGAGCTTACGCACTTCTTCTTCCTGGCGACGCAACTGCTCCTCTTGAGCTCTGAGGATCACACTGACCTTCTCCCGCTCTTGTTCTTGCGCGCGGATCAGCGCTACCAGGGCCTCGCGATCGAGCGATTCCAGACCCTTCTGTGAGGCTTGATCCATAGACGCAGTATGCCATCACTTCAAGACATTGCAACCGTGGAAAAACCGCATGAATACAGGGGAATCAGCATGATCATCAGACCGCAATCTCCGGTGCCCAGGTGCGTTCAACTCTGCGCCAGTCTATCCCCTCCAGAAGCATCGAAAGCTGTGCGCGGCTGAGATGCACAACTCCACTGTCGGCCTTCGGCCAGATGAATCGGCCGCGTTCCAGACGCTTGGCGAAAAGGCAAAGACCATCGCCGTCGAACCATAGACACTTCACGATGTCACCGCGCCGGCCACGAAAAATAAACACGTGTCCAGAAAATGGTTGTTGTTGCAAAACGGTCTGCACCTGCGCGCTCAGACCATCGAACCCGCGACGCATATCCGTGACGCCGGCCGCCAGCCAGATCTGGGTTCCAACCGGTAGCTGGATCACTTGCGCAGACTCTCGAGAATCGACCGCAACAGGGTTGGATCAGCGCCGCTCTCTATGCTGATCAATGCACGGCCAGGAAACTCGATGTGAATCGAACCGCACGACGGGGGTGCAATCCGCTCCACCGGGACGGACCGATCCGTCCCCGAGACTCGCACCGGAATCAGCCCTCCACTCGGCTCGCTCAGCTCTCCCTGTCGATAGGCACGCCGCCAGCCGAATAGCTGGTTCGCGTTCACTCCGTGAGTGCGGGCCACTTCCGAAAGACTGGCACCCGGCATCATCGCCAACCGCACCAGCTCTAGCTTCTTGGAAAGCGGCCATCGCTGCCGATAACGACGACCAGCGTTCCATACCACTTCTTCAGACATGTGCCGATCTTCAGTCCGCTGCCACTCTCATACCAGAGGGGACCTGCGTACGCTTACGATGAAGAAGACCAGACTCGACCAGAACATCCACGAGAGAGCGATGCCAATCACAGCAGCCAATATGTGAACGGGTGTCCCTTCGTACATATGTGCGTCGGGAGAACCAATTGACGGTCCCCGGCCAACGAGAAGTTCACAAACGATCACAGGCCAGCAAATGACGAGCAGCAGGTAGCCAAGGTACTGCGGTGGTTCGTCGAATAAGAGTGCCGGGAGCAGTAGAAGAGCGACTGCAATCACGACGCTGCCACCGAACGAGACGATCCACCATTTAGTTCGCAAGGGCATCCGCTCTCCTCATGACAGGCCAGTGTTCAAGGAATCAGACGGCACCAATTGTAAGGGATTCTGAGCGTCAGTCCCGGGTGGTCGCCAATGTCGATACTGGCAATGAATTGCTCTCAAAGTGATGGTTGCCGGTGATTGGACCAGAATAGGCTGACTACCTCCAGAAACTGAGTGCCGGACGATTCTATTGCCTCATTACGACATATACAGCCGATGCCACAGCAGCGTCGTTGGAATGATGGTTGCGAGGTTTCCCACGACGTGAGTGATCATCGATGCTGTCAACGAACGTCGGAACGCTAGGAAAACTGCTGTGAGAATTACCTGCCCGACGAAGGCCGGCCAGAAAGAATCGTGGACACCCGCTATCAGCACTGCTGTCGCGAGCACCGCAGGCACGACTGAATACTTCCTAAGAAGCGCGGTGAGGACGATGCCTCGTACGAACAGCTCTTCGACTACGGGGGCGATGACCACTAAAAGTACAACAGTGAGTCTATCTCGATTTGGGAACTCAAGGACACCAACCCTTGCTTGTAGTCCGGCGGCCAGATTTGCAAGGAAGATTCCTGCGAGTACGGCAACCGACGCGGAACTAAGCGAAATTGTGAAGGACATGTCATTCAGCACACCTGGGAAGATCGCCGCAACAATCCATGTGTTCGTGATCTTGCCATCTCTGGTAGTGACATCCACGGAATCACTCCCTATAGACTCGCAACGTTACGGCGGACAGGCTGCTGCTCACGCTCAATTTACACTGGCCGCCCTCGAGACGGACCGCTCCGAATTGAGTCCGTGAGAGAGTAGTCGGCTATCGGGACACTGAGGTCAAAAAGCTGATCAGTGCAGGCACACCAATGCGAAATGACAGCTGAGTCCGGATGGATCATTCCGACCGCAGCGCTTCTACAGGATTGACGGCGGAGGTTCGGCGCGAAGGCAGGTAGCTCGCTATCACCGCAGCTCCGCACAGCGCGAGACATGCTCCCACAAACGTGAGGGGATCGGTTGAGCTGACGTGGAAAAGCAGCGACTGGAGAAGGCGTGTCGCGCCAAGTGCCAACAGGACTCCGCACGCGATACCGCAAGCAGCCAGTACCAGCCCCTGCTTCACAAACATGGCGGTGATTGAGTTGCGTTGTGCGCCCAGGGCGAGGCGAATCCCGATCTCCCTGGTTCTTTGCATTGCTGAATAAGCGATCACGCCATAGAGTCCCACAACACCGAGCAATAACGCGAGTGAAGCTGCGATTCCCAGCATGACGAGCGTGAACGAGGTACGCGCGACAGATTTGCCGTAGTAATACTCCTCGGTTCTAACGTCAGACAATGGCAGATTGGCATCAACGGACCAAATAGCCCGGCGGACGTCCTTCATCAGGCTCTCTGAGCCGGCTCGCGGACTGCGCATCGCGAAAGCAACATAACGACGCACATTCACGTCATCGCTTTCGAAATGATTCATTAGAGTCGGCCAGTAAGCAAGAGCAGGCGCCTCCTTGTTCATGCCTTCTTCATGAACATCGCCGACTACACCAACAATCTCACGCCACTCATCTTTGGTGCTGACGCGGATTTTCTTCCCAATGGCGTTTGCGGCGCTGCCCCAATACTCCTTCGCAAAGTTTTCGGAAATCATGGCCACCGGCAGCTTTTGATGCGCCTCATCCCACGTGTAGTCGCGTCCTGCTTTCAGGGGGATGCCCAGGGTGCTCAGATATCCCGGAGTGATGAATCTGAATTGCCGCAGTGGAGGCATTGCTCCGTTTGCATAGGTTCGATCCTGAGCGAAGACGGGGTCACCCCACTGAAAGCCCTCCAGTGGAACGGAGGCGCCGAATGTTACGGCGGAGACTCCAGGCACGGCCGCTATGTTACGCATGATGTTCTCCTGCACACGCACGACGTCATCCGGCTTCGGGACATCGGCCTCAGGGATGGCGAGATGGAAGGTCTGGATCTTGGCCTTGGCGTCGTATCCTGGATCGACACCGACGAGTGCTATGAACGTCCGGATCATCAGCCCGGAGCAGATAAGGAGCACGAACGCCAGACTAACCTGAACGATCACTAATACATTCCGAGTACGATGTCGTTCGCGGCTCTGGCTCAATGTGCGACCTCCTTCGCGCATGCCGGTGCCAATGCGCGCTCCCGCATGCCTCAGAGCTGGAATCGAACCGAAGAGAAGCGCGCAAAATTGCGATACGGCGAGCGTGAATAGAAGCACTTTCCAGTCGACGCTGATGTCCTGCAGACGCGGAAGACCACTGGGAGCGAGTTGTACGAGCAGACGTAGCGCTCCCCAAGCTAGCGCCAAGCCGGCGAAACCACCCAGGGTTCCGATCATTGCGCTTTCCAGAAGGAACTGCTTGCCAATACGCCACGGACTCGCGCCTAGCGCAGCCCTCACGGCCAACTCCTGATGACGGCTTTCAGCACGGACCAATAAAAGATTCGCCACGTTGGCACATGCGATCATCAACACCACACCGATACTTCCCATCAGTACCCACAGCAATTGTCCGATGTCTCCGACCACATCCTGAGTAAGCGGTCTGATTTTCGGTGTGATCCGCGCCTTATGGAAAAGATCTAAGCTGAACCCCGGTGGGGCTGGAAAACTGCTGAACACGACGGGCAGGAGGCGTGCAATGTCGGCATTAGCAGCATCAATTGTCACTCCCGGGCGAAGGCGAGCAACTCCCGTATAGCTAAACTGTCCCAGGGTCGTCTTGTTGCGATCAAAATGATAGGGCAAAAACAGATCCGGCTGCTCCCAGTCAAGAAACCGAAATTCTTTCGGCATCACACCGATAATCTGCCTAGGCTTGCCATCAACCTTGATCACCTTTCCTACCACAGACCGGTCCGATCCGTAATGTGACTGCCAATAGGCATAGCTCAGCATCACTGTTTCAGGACTTCCGGGCTGCGTATCTGCGAGGTTGAACCACCGACCGAACATCGGCATGACGCCCAGAATTGGTAGCACCCCTTGTGTCACGTCGAGTGCCGGCACCTGTTCCGGATTTCCCCTGCCAGTCACACTGACCGAATCGCCCTGATACATTCCGATGTCTTCGAATGAGCGGCCCTGTTCGCGATAGATGAAGTAATTTGCAGGAGCCATATTGACGCTGTCGAGGTTGAGCCCGGGTGCACTGTGCCAGACTCCGACAAGGGACTCAGGATGCGGATAAGGCAAGGGCTTCAGCAAAACACCTTCAATTACGCTGAAAACAGCAATGTTAGCGCCAACGCCTGCGCCAAGAGTAAGCACAGTAACAACCGTGAAAAGTGGGGCACGCACTAGACGCCGTGCAATTTGCGCAAGTTCCCGGCCGAGTGAATTCAAGTACCGTCCTCCTGGCGCACGCAGGCGCACGTTGCGGTTACCGCATTGATGACCACTACGCAAAGATGGGCGAAAAGGGATGCGATTGTTAAGAGGTTTGTGACGAGCAGCAGGACTGCAGACGTGGAACGGATTCAAGACCGAAACAATAACCTACGACCAGCTTGAGCCGAATACCTCTTCATCACGATGATTGTGAGCGTGCGAGGTGTATTTCTTGCCCTCGAAGGTAAGCGCAGTCCAAGGACGGTCTCCTAACCTCCACCTTCGATCTGGTCATCGCAGTGCTCGACGCAGCGACGTACTAAGCTCCACGAATGAACGTGGATGAAGCTGGCAACTTCTTGCCCCCAAAGCGAGTGTTGCCGGTTATTCGCTCTCGATCGAAGAATTCACGCAACACAGAAGAAATAGGGCTAGCAATCAATCAATTTGCATGTAAAGAGAGATCTCTCCGCTCATAGGAAGGAACAAACGGCTTGCCATCGACGCGGTACCTGACGGTATAAGCAGCTTCAACAGGCACCCCGTCCACAAGGTATGGTTTGTATTTCCACTTTCCTACCGTATTCACAACGGCATCGAAGAGAGCTTGTCCCGGCCCTGGTCCCACTCCTCCCGACACCTTCACCGTCCCATCTTTGCGAATGATGATAGGTACCATCAACATGCCCCGGTAAGGCTGCGTCATCGCTGGCACAGCTGGGACTATCGTACCAACCTCGTAAATGGATTCGGGCTGAGGATCGCTCGGTTCGATTTCATAAGGTTGTTCCTCAAACGGAGCTTCCGGGCGAAGGATGGAATCGTCGATAGCGGGAACCGTTTCAAGCTGTGTGACCTTCATCTCCGCTGAGAGCCGCCCTTCATACACAATCTTCACATCGCGTGCAACAGCGCGGCCCTGAAACATCTGAATGTCATCAAACTGCACCATCGTTTCCTCGGAATGCACCGCACGAAGCCGCAGGTCGGAATCGAAGCACATCATTGGCACAACCCATTCCGGTTTCTTGCCGTATTCTTCCTCCGATGGATGTGCGAGCGAGGTACAGTTCAGCGCAGTTCCGTTCGCCGCTAGGCGCTCCACTTTTAGGTCCTGATCAGGTCTGATGTTCCCAACTTGGTAAAGGGGATCTATTAGAGGCCTGCCAACGCGCAGGTTCATCCAGTCGCGATTGAATTGGCTGTGGCGAGGGTTGCTGATGCTGCGCTCGGCTTTGGAGACCCGCCATTCCGTTCCGTTCCAATACGATTCAGCACCTGTATAGGTCCGCCGCCAACGATACCGGCTTTGATACCACTCTTCCATCGTGCCACTCTTCAGCTTCTCAGCACCGCCTGTAAGCATTTGGAAATCCACCTTCATGTGCCACGCCTTCAGATCTGCTCCTCCGAGCCCATTCACCTTGACTGCTGCATCGAGAAGCTTGTGTGCAAGAGCACTAAGCCGGACAGGATCAGGTGCTTGATGTGCGGGCCCATTAGCCGGCACCTGTGAATGAATTTGCAAAATCGCCCAAGCAAGGAGATAAACTGTTCCCCCGCGAAGCAAGGAAAAAAGACGTATGCGCATTTTAGACAGATCCTTCAAGTAGCCGGTCCAAATGTTATTGAACAAATGTAGCCGAACAATCTAACAACATCTGAGCGTGGGCGTGATGTGCGCCGAATCACTGGAACGCGCTAATCGGGTAGCGCATGCCGCGTGTTAGCACATGTGAAGCCGTATGCCTATCACGCCGGGAATAGCGTAATTGGCGTGTCGTGGCCAATGGGGACATTGGCAAGAATTTGTCTTCAAAGTGACAGTCACCGGTGACTCTGGACTTGAGCGATTTTTCTACCTTTGCAAGATCAGTATTTCGATACAAAAAGCCAAACCAAATAGAAACTTGAGACCGATGGCCATGTTGAGCTTCGATTTCGCTCTACGAGGAAGATCTCTCAAGATGCGTTCACGCTTGATGTCTTTTCTAATCTCGTAAAAGCTATCGAAGTCGCTCACGTTTTCGCGCTGGCGCCTTAGAATTTCGTCAGTCAGCTCTTCCTTCAGTTTCCGTTCGCGGATTGCGAAGAAGAACGTGGCTGCCAGGGTCACAATGTACAGCACAATTTTGAATACGAGCATTGGCTTGCACTACGTCAGATTGTAGGCGATTGCCAAGACTCATAAGCACCTGTTTCTTCAGCTAGACATCCAGAGTGGTTGATCGGCAATTGAGACACTGGCAACTGTTTGCCCTCAAAACGAGTGTGGCCGGTCGCTCGCCCCTGCCAGAGCCAAATGACGAGAAGTTGAAAAGGTCGGGGCAATGTAAACCTATAATCGCCGCATGCAATTTCTCCGCATCCTTCTGATCATGTTGGCTCTTACCATCGCGACTCCTGCTCAACAGCCGGTCGCATTTGCCACTGACGACGGCGGCCAGTTATGTGCCGATCTCTATGGCCACTCCAGCAACGCTGTGGTGCTTGCTCACGGCGGGCAGTTTAACAAGGAGAGCTGGAAGAGCCAGGCTTCTGCGCTCGCGTCGAAGGGGTTTCGAGTGCTTGCCATCGACTTCAGAGGTTTCGGCTGTTCGAAAGGTCCGGGACAGCAGGATTTCTTCAGTGCTCCGTTTGAGAAAGATGTACTGGCAGCGGTTCGCTACCTGAGATCTCACGGTGCGAGCAAGGTGTCGGTCGTAGGCGGGAGTTTTGGTGGGGCGGCGGCGGGTGACGCCTCGATCAAGTCGAGGCCGGGTGAAATTGATCGAATCGTCCTTCTCGGTGCAGCACCAAACCTTCCGGCAAACGGCTTGAAATCTCGTGCCCTGTTCATAGTGGCGCGCGAAGACAGTGAGGGTGGCGGCCAACTACGACTCCCCAGGATCCGATCGCAGTACGAAAAAGCTCCTCAGCCGAAACAATTGATCGTGCTCGATGGTTCTGCGCATGCTCAGTTTCTGTTTCAATCGGCCCAAAGCGCTCGAGTAATGGAAGAGATTGAGCGATTCTTGACAGCGCCTTAGTTCTTTGGTGACGCAATCCAGATCAGAAATGTGCCTCGTCAATTGTGAATTGGGCAAGGAATTGACCTCAGTGTCTCCATCGCCGGTCACAGACCCAGAAAGCAGTAGCCGCTGGATTTAGCGAGTTGGTGCCTTTGACAAACATGCCGCAACCGATCGGATAATACATACACTAGATTCCCAACCGCCTATGCCGGTCGATTACAGAATTGAAGACTCGCGACGACTCGTAATCACTAGTGCGCAGGGCCGAGTAACGTTTGCTGAGATCGAAGCCCAGCGGGATCGAATGTTGAGCGATCCACATTTAGATCCTAGTTTTGACCAACTGATCGACGCGATCGCGGTAACGCACCTCGATATCACTGGGGAACAGGGGAGGGTGCTTGGTTCTCGCAGCGTCTTTTCCTCGGCATCCAAGCGTGCTTTCGTCGCGAAGGATCCACACGTTTTTGGATTGGGAAGATTGATAACCACAAACCAGACATTGATAGAGGGAGGCTCTGAGGTTAATGTCTTCTCGAACCTCGATTTGGCCCTAGAATGGCTTGCCCTGAAGCAGAGCACCTAGTTTTACTGTCCCCTTTTGGCAACTTGCGCAACAACTCTGGAGCTCTGATGCGATCCAGAGAACTTCAACACGGTTTGGGTTAGACAAAAGTCCCGATGCCGCTGACTTGCTTCAACGGACGGTTACCCTAACGGTTCGAAGTGTGGGGATTGAACGCCGAGTGCCGCGAGCGCCTCGTCCACGGAAAGTACAAATCTAAGCAGTGGGTTCGTCGCCTTTGCCGCGATTTCAAACATGCGAGGCACACCGAGTCCAAATGTGACCGGGGCAACGACATAGCGAGGGCGTTGGGCTGGGTTAGGCATGGCTGGTTCTAGACTTGCTGTGAAACTCAGGAAATCCGGAGTCACTCCGTATTCGGTAACGGGAGTGAAGTCCCAAATTCCGGCGCTGGCATCTGTCCTAATCGAGTATTCTCGAATCGCCGCTAGAGCCTCTGTCAACGATTCGTTCGTGAGTTGCCCATCGAATCGCATAAGGAGGACCTTATTCACCGCATCGAACTCGAATCGGAACGCCATGAGGGACGAATTCTACCAGTTTCTCTAAGAGGCCCGTCGGGCGAGTTAATTCCCCAACTGTGGCAGGCTGGCCAAAGGAATCACCGAAGGTTGTCCTTGATTCCAGAGCTCCGGTTGTGTCGTGGGCGATGGGACAATTTCATGACCTCAAAGCGAGGGTTGCCGGTGACTTGCCCGGCGAACAAGTTCATGGAGGCCTCCGCCGTCACGGCGGACCGAGGCCCGCAGTCGCGTGTATGATTCGGCATCAGCAGTCTAATCCAACAGTCGTGGCCCGACAGCAGCTTGGTTCGAAGGAGGCTTCGATGACTCAAAGCGTCCGCCGCACAGCGTTTATCTTCCTTTGCGCGTTCCCCTTTGTCGCTGGTGCGTTCGCCAGCGCGCGTCCGCTTCGCACCACCGGGCTCTCTCGGATCCTCGGTGTCGTCCTCTTCACGGCTGTCGTCATCGCAACCTGGCTCGCTGGTCCTCGCAAGGTGGACTTGAAAGAGGCAGGGCGGGGGAAACAGGCACTGGCAGGGATTTTACTGATTGCTCCGACGGCAATCATCTCGCTCCTCTGGGTTGGGATCGGACCGCCATTTCAGGCCACGCTTTCAGAGAACTACATGCGTTTTATTGTGCTGGTATGGAACTCGATTCTCGTCACAACTGGATTCGTGGTCACGAGGGACGTGCTGAACGAGGCCGGCGAGCGCGTCTGCTCGACTCTCGGGCTCGCGACGGCCCTGACCGCCGGAGCTGCCTATTTGATTTGCCTCAACCTCAGCCTCGCGCAATCGGCGTTGGCGTTGCACGGAAACCGGACATCTCCGCCCGCAATAATCGTAGACTTTTACAGCGCGATCGAGTTCGTTGCGTGCCTCATGACCTACGTGACCACGGCCGCCTTCGCAACAGGAATGGGACGAGTCCGCCTTCTTGGCCGCGGTGCCGCAACCGCCTACGTCTCCATGGCCGCAGTTCTCGTGCAGCTGATTATCGTGCGGGGGCTCGCGTATCCAGAGATCTCCGCGAATACCGCGCCGTGGTACACGAGACCTGGTGTCATCGCTGGCATACCGGCGGTTCCATGGCTCATGCCCTTTTTGTTGGGCGCCGTTCTGATCTGGCGGACAAGAGAGTCCCACAAGTTTGACTGAGCGGCCCAACCACCGGCTACAGCGAACAGTACTGGCGAACTGAACCGGTGCGGCCCGGCCAAAATTGGACCGAACAGCGGTCCGTCAAAGTTCCGGGCGAGTTGTGGCAATGGGGAATAGGCAACTTCTTGGCCTCAAAGCGACAATGGCCGGTGATACTCCCGCGATCTTTCCCAGCTACCTGATTTCTCATCCCGCGCTGCCGGTGCTGACCGATTCATCGGGGGAGTTTGGCGGGAGCTCGTTTTCGCAGTGCTGCCTAATTGCAAGCAGGAATCGCGGACGATCCGGGTACAGATTTGTGTAGCTGATTTTGCGCTGGCCAGAGCCGATCACGGTTATCGTGCTGCTTCGCTTTTCGCTATCGATCTCTTCGATTTCGGTCCATCGGATTCTCTTGTTCCACCAAAGCCAACGGACCTGTTCGAGAGTTTCGCTGGTCGCTCTGATGGGTCCGGGAATTGCCAAAAAGGACCCAACTAAGGCGACACATATCAGAACACCAGTCGCGAATTGTAGAGGCTCAGTCAGACCGGCGCGAATGTAGCCGGAACCTATCAAGCCGAACCGAACCATAATGAACAACCACGAGCACACAAACCACCAGCGCGGTATGAAATGAACGTCACCGTTTGGAAGGAGTCTGGCAGAGCCTTGGTTCCTTTTGATGATGGCAGTGATAACCGAAGCCAACGCAATCCAGAAGAGGATTGAAAGCGTCCAATGGATGGTTGCTGTAACCATCGAATCATCCTATTCCGAATGCATTTTCGGGTCTGTGATGAGCGCGGGTAGCCATTCCGAACGAGTGGTGGGCCAACCGGAAGTTGCAAGTTGAGCAACAGAATCTCGCCACTGTTGCTTAATTCATAACTTCGTGGCTAACGGTAACACGCCAAGAACTCGCAAATTGAGATGCTTCAGATTGGTGATGCGCGATGAGCGCACTAGAGATTTGGCAATGGTCAATCAACCTCCATATCGATAAATCGCCGGGCCGTTCTCACTTGACTGTTAGCACGAGAGAATAGCTGATTTGGACGCCGCCAGTAGTTCCATTAATCGTCAGAGAATAGGACCCTGGCGGGGTTGCTGTCATCGGCGGCATTCCTCCTCCCCCTGTTGATCCAGAACCCCCGCCTCCGCATGAGGCACAAGCTAAGGTGAGGAGGATTGAAAAAAGCAAGATATACGGATGACGCCAGCGTTTTCGATTTGCGATGATGGCAACCGCGAAAGCAAAGGACAACGGCCAGCTGGGGCCTGAAGGTCCCGGCCTTCTTTCGGCAGCGACTTGCGCCGCGGTCGTTGTGACCATAACGGTGAATGGGCTCGGATTGGGACCGATCGAAACCTGCGAAGGATTGACCGTGCAGGTTGCTCCGGGGGGAAAGCCGGTGCATGTCAAGGATGCGATTCCCACGTAACCACTTCCGGAGCCAACGGCGACAAGAGAGTATGTTGCCGTCTTCCCCGCAGTGATCGTTGCCGAGTCAGACCCTCCCGGGGCTGGGGAAATCACTAGCCATGCCGGAGCTGCAATGGTCGCAAAGAGTCGGATCGGAGATCTTCCGATCCCACCGGAGGTCTGGACTGCAATGCGCGCGGCGTACAGTGTATTGGGCGTCAGCTGGGTGAGATCGGCGTAGAAGAGTCCATCCCCCGTAAATGTCACGGTCGCAGACTGCGCATACGTGGAGAGGGACTGATCAGTTCCGTACTCAATCCAAGCGGTCACAGGAATCTGTGGTCCACCGACAACAGCCTTCCCCTGAAACCTGGCGGTAATGGTCTGGTCCAACGCATTGATGTTCGTGATGGAAACAACGGGGACAGGTGTCTGGATGGCGTTGCTGGTTAGCGGAATGGAATGCGGGCTACCGGGAAGGTTATCGACTACCGAGAGAGTTCCGTTCGCGAAACCGGTCGCCGTGGGTGCAAATGTGAGCGGCACATCACATGCAGAGTTTTGTCCCAGCGTCGGACAGGCGTTGACGGTTGTAGAGAATGCTCCTCCTGACACCACGATCGACGAGACTCCATATCCGACCGAACCTCTACTTTGTATAACGAGGGAGAGTGTGGTTGTCGTATTGAGAACCTGCGTGCCGAAATCGATCGACGGCGGAACGGAGAAGTAGTTTGCTATAAGCGCATTGTTGGGTCCGAAGAGAGTATAGACAGGGACAGGTTGGAGCCCGAGCGTGGCTGTTATAGCAGGCGATACGCCACCCCCAGGTGGCGGGTTATAAACGGTGACAGTCGCATTTCCGTTGAGTTGAGTTAGATTGCCGGGCACTGTTGCAGAAAGCAATTCCAATCCCGAACTTGTCTCCCCTTCTTCGAGATACGTCGGCAGATTCTGACCATTCCATCGAATGATCGAGCCGGCGACAAAACCGGTCCCGTAAATACTCAGATTCAACGGGGAATCGAGGCCAAAACTGATGGGAGCGTTGTCTTGAGGCGCCGGAACGGGATTAATCATGGGCAGTGCGAACGAATTGGACGAACCCGCATATGGCGAGACTATCGAGACTGAGATAGAACCTGTTTGGCCGGTGAGAGTGGATGGAATGGTAGCCGCCATGTGGCTCGAATCGAGGAACGCACTTGCAACGGGTCGTCCGTTAATCTCAACGGTGTCACGAACATCAAAATTAGATCCAAGTACTGTGACGTTCGCTGATTCGTCGAAACCGGCAATTCCAGATTGCACAGTTACGGAAGCAGGCGAAAACCCGCTTATCACAGGGGTCGGTTGATTTCCTGCAACCTGCAACATTGCGGACGCGGTGTAGGTTGCTCCTCCAGGCAGGCTCACAGTTACGTCCTGCCACCCGGGAGCGACCTGTGGAACAGCGACCATCAAGGTATTGGCGTCAACGTATGTCGTGGCGGCCTCTGCGCCGCCGATGGTTACCTCGGCTCCGGAAACGAAGCCTGTCCCACGAACGGTTAGAGTGGTTGACTGGGCATCGAGAACTGCAGGCCTCACGTTGCCGATCGACAATGGCACCGAATATAACTGCATGATCGTGATGCCAGATTGTGTGACGCCAAAAAGGTAGCGGCCAGTGGGATCAGCGGTAAGCTGGTGGTCAGTGAATGGCGAATACGATGTGACGAAAGCTTCTGGAAATGCAATCTTTTCGGCGGATTGAAAAAGGTGCATATCGTCAATCTCCACGCCGCCATTGGGAAGTCCAGAACCACACAGACAATTTCCGCCATTGACCTCGTATAACCCGGCTTTGTAAAGGAGCGCTCCGGTGGGGTCGAGGAAAAAGCTGGCAGTGCCAGAGGGTGTGGGCGCACCAGAGTGCTCTCGAATATAGCCAATGGAATAGGGATTGAAGTCGAAGACCTCCGGGTCTCCGTTATTGAAGCCTGGCGTTGAACCGCCGGTGCTGATGATGGTGCCGTCTTCATTGGCGGTGGCTTCCTGGTAGCCCGCAGTTTCATCGGCAGGAGCAGCGTTCGTCGCTGAATTGACGCTCCAGATCGCCACGGCGGCGCCCGCCCCGTTGAGCAACGCCTTCTCGCCGTGGTTGGTTGTGTTCCAGACAAGCGCTTTGATGCTATTGCCATCGGCGTCCTGTACCCATTGGCCGGTTTGACTCACGGGATCAACAAGGAACAGATCAGCAGCCGGCGGACTGATACCTGTATTGGTGCCAGTGCCTATGAGCATTCCGTTGGAAAGTTCGAAGACACGGCCAGGCGTTATGGGAGTCGACAAACCGAGCGCTCCGCCAGGGTCAATGCTGGAGCCGGTTCCGGGATTGGCGAGATTCAGGATGTGGATTCGACCCGCACCAAAATCTGCGATGTAGAGGCGATTGTTGTCAGGAGAAAGGGAGAGGCCCGCGAACTGCGAATTAGTCAGCTTGCCGCCTGCGGGAATGAGCGGCTCGAGCAAAGTCTTTGTCGCGACGTCGATCACTTCCACTTGATCCTTGTGTGAGGCATAGAGGCGGTTGCGCAGCGGATCGTAAAGCAGATAATTCGGACTCGTGGCGAAAGGGATAATCGTGCGGCTGGCAGCGTACTGGAAAGCCTTCGACGCGGTAGCGGAACCCCCGCTGCTGGTAACCGTCACATCAGCGAATCCTGGAGTGCCGGGAGGAGTTTGGGCAGTGATGTAGATACTGCCGGATGGGGCGCCGGGAGCGGTGAGCTGCACGTTCGTCGCAGCCCTTCCGCCTACGCTGACCGATGCACTGGTGTAGACTCCCGTGCAAAGCAGCCGGATGGTATCGCCACCCTGGGGTGAGCCGACGTTGTCAACGACGCGAAGAATCTGGAGCTGATAATCGGCGGAAGGGATCTGTGGGGCTGTGGTTGCGGTCGTATCCAGCCCAATCCATACGACTGCGCCGATGGTTGTTGAAATATCCGAATTCACGCCGTACAACATCCCGCTGGCGTCCGCTGCCTGCCAGAAGGTCGGGAAACCTCTCCAGTTCGAAGCCAGGGAAGTAAAGAAGTTCGGCACATGTTTTGCACTGAAGGAAGTCATATCCAGCAGTTGTGTATAACTGGTGGAGTTCTGGTACACATCGCGATAGAGCTTCGTGCCGTCGGCACTGAACGTGATGCCCAGGCATCCGCTGACGTTGTCCTGAAAGATTTCATCAAAGGTGGAGTTCAGAATGACGAGCGTCTGGTAGGAGCCCGGAGTTTGAGCACAAACGGCATAGCGGCTCGCGTCACGATTTGCAGCCAGACTATAGATATATCCTTGGAAACCGAAAGCTCCGGTGTCCCATATAATCTGACCGGTGTTTCCGTCAATCACTTGGACCTCGCCTCTGCTTGAAGCGTCACCGAGCATAATCTTCGTGTAGTCGCCGCTGCGTGCCATCGGGCCGGTTGCACTATAAGCCGTCGGTGAAATTGCCCCTGCAAAGGAAATATTCTGGAACGAGTTCGAAGCATGATTCCAGTAAGCGGTGATGCCTCCGCCAGTCGAGAGACCCTTCTCCGCGCGGATCATGCCATTGCCATTGGCGGTATACAGAAATGCGCTGATTCCCAGCGCAGCGTCAGGAAAAACGACGTCGTTAGTCTTGCCAAAGGTGCCTGTGTCGAAAAACAGGATATGCGAAGAACTCGTTCCGACGGCAAGGGTAGTTCCGTCGGGAGAGATGTCGAGAGTCGAGGGAGAAGCAACGTTGATTGAGCGGATGAGGTGGTAGTCAACAGTCGAGAGCACATCGACGCGATCTCTGAAAGGCCATGCCGTAAAGATCTGCTGGTGAATCGTATCAAGCGCTATCCATTTCGACACGGGCCCAGACATCCAGTTCGTGTCGTAGGGCAGATACACCGATCGATCTGCCGCAGAGGTGGACGCGGGCAGGAGGCAGAACAGCGCAAACAAACAGAGGAGCCCTGGCCGGAATCGTACCGTACAAGGTCCTGCGATCGCCTCTGTTGAGATCAAAATCCTGTGATGAGATACGGACGCGTTGACCGCCAAGCCTTCAGATTCGCGAAGAGTCACTGGAATTTCCTTTGATTTAATTGCCCCAATTATTGGATAAACCTTGCGATCACACTTCAAACGCATCCGAGCAGGAGACTGATGCTCTCATGTATCACTCGCCAGATCATCGGTAAACCCTAACTTCGCTTCATTTCAATCGGCAATGATGGCGATCACAATCGAGGTCCGGTAGGATGGTGGCCGACTCTTCCCTTATCGTGAACCAGATCACCGGAATCGGCCCAGCTTCCAAACCTCAGCACGGGCGGTAATAGGGGAAAGACGAATCCAGCCGGGTTCTAGACTGCCAAGTCGCATCGCACTCAAGCGGCGCCCTTAGCGAACAAGCCAGAAGCGCACCAAGCCCATCGCTAACGCGAATACGAAACCATATCCGAAGCTTTCGATTCTGACAGACTCCCGACCCCACCTTCGCACGGTGCGTCCGATCTGCGCCATTAACAGCCCTGCAAGAATGGGACTAACTAACAGGCTGATTCCGTGTATCCGCGTAGGATGGACAAGATGATGAGGGAAAAGCCATACGCTTAGGAAGCCGCAGCTTACCCCGAATAGCCCAAACATCACGGTGGCCACGACTGGGTCCGCTCGCCGGACCTTCACTCTGAAAAGTCGAAATGCCCGCGACAGAATTCCGGCGACTGCCGCGAATGCGAACTCAAGAAGGAGTTCGGCAAGAAGTTCTGCGATACCAGCCAGAATCGCCCCGAATAACTCTTCCATGCCGTTCACCACCGAGTGATCAATGTCCTCTGAAATCAGGGTGCTTCGCGGCAGCAACTCTTACCCAGGTCGCACTTCCGCGAGACGTTCCACTGCTGTGTTCTGAGGACGGAATCAGTCTACTCCCGAGTGGTGGCCGATTAAGAAGTAACCCCTGTTTTGCCGTTTTGCAGTTACTTCAGCATGGTGACTCAACCGCGGCCACAATTCACACGTCGAATCAGATCAGGATTACGAGATTCTACAGCGGATAATCGGTGGTCAGAGATTGGTTGAAATGAGCTGTTTCAAAGCCCCAGCTCTTAACTAATTCTTCGACTTTCTGAAGAGATTCGAGTTCGATCCGTTGCGAATCGACCAAGTCGTCCTCTCCGAACCACTCCTTGATCTCTTTCTTCGCCCAGCGCAGGGTAGTCTGCATCGCTGAGGGCGCTTGCGAGTCCGCAGGATGTCGGCCAGGTAATCGCGCACCGGGATTTTTAGCGGCGGCAGCTTTCGATCACGGAGAGATGGCGCAACGCGTGGGCCCGCCTGTTCGCTCCCGATGTGGATCCAGTTGCCTCGGCCCAGTGCGATTGGCCTCATCGAGTTCTCTGCAAGGTTGTTGCTGAGCTCCAGTTCTGGATAGTCGAGGAAGCGAATCAGCTTTTTCCAAATGGCAAGCGTGTAGTTGCATGCGCGACCGGCGGCACTCCTGGGCAACACCGTCTTGCTCATTTTCAGGATGTGAGTACGGATTTCGTCGAGCAGCGGCGGACTCTTGTCCTGGCGCAGAGCATGGCGCGCAGCATGGTCCATCTTTTCGTTCCGCGCCTGAGCATCGATGGCGAACAACTCGTCTATCAGTTCAACTGCGCGGATGACGCGGCATCCTGTTTATTGAGTTTGACCGCATCCACGAAGTACCTTCTTGCATGGCTCCAGCATCCGGCATGCACCATCTTCGGACCACCCACACGATCATATGCAGCGTAGCCATCTGTTTGCAGAAGTCCTTCGAAGTTGCCCAGGAAGTTCAGCGGGCCTTCGCGCTTGCGGCTCATGCGGAAATCAAAAACCGTCATCCCTCCTGGTGTTCCGTATTGCCAGAGGTAAGCCTGATGGTTCGTGCCGCTTCCGTCATGTGTCTGTACATCGACCGGGTTTCATCCGCCTGGATGTAGGTCCGGCAAGCAACTCGTTCCGCATCGTTCCGGCCACCGGCATCAACATCTCTCCGATGGTCATTACCCAGCCGCACATCGTTGCCCTGCTGATATCGATGCCCGCGTCCCGCAACAAGGCTACGCTTTGCCGAAACAGTGGGCTGTGGTCACAGTATTTGTTCACCACCGTATTGATGATTACTCGATCCGACACCAGACTTTTATCGATGATCCGCATAGGAAGAGTCGCCGCCGTCACGCCTTGCTCGGGACAGGTTTTGCAGGCCCGCTTCTCGCGCTTGGTCACCTGCACGAAATACCGCGCTGGCTCCACATCCAGCACTTCGCTGACTTCGTAGCCGATCACTCGGTCTCAGCGCCGCAGTTACCGCACAAGCACTGCTCCGGCGTGCAGGCAATCACCCGTTCCACACGGGGAAGATTCGCAGGCAGAGTCTGACGTCCGGGATGCTTGCGTTTCTTTTGTTCGGGAACATGCGGCGGGGCTTTGCGCTCGCTTTCGACGGCTACTTCTTCCTGGCTAACCCCGGGCTCCTGCTCCAGTAGTTCCAGTTGCAAATTGCTCAGCTTCTCGCTGCTCGGCCCGTACTTCGAATCCGCACCAAACGAAGACGTTCTTCGAGGACCTGTATCTTCAACCGCGCGTACTCGAGCTCTCTGTTCTGCGACGCAACCTGCTCCTTCAGCTGCGCGACAACCTCAGCCATCAAGGGTTCCGAATGCGAAGGAAGAGTAGGCTCAGAAGGCGTGCTCACGATGTCTATTTGATAACAGACTTTCTTGTGGATATGTATGCGATATATGCAGTGTTTATGCGGTCTTTAGTGACTCTTCTGATGCTTCCACCGAAGGCTTGCGATACCACTTCCGACGCTCAGTCTGCGCCAGATCAATGCCACCCAAAAGCAACGCCAGCTCCTCATTATTCAGTACCAATTTCTTCACTTCGCTGTCTCTCTGCGGCCAACGAAATCTTCCTCCGTCCAACTTCTTTGCACATACCCAAAGCCCGCTTCCGTCATATACGAGAAGCTTCACGCGATTGCGTCGCGCATTCGTGAAAACAAACACATGGCCGCTTTCCGGATCGCAGCCCAGATGATCGCGTACCAGTCCGTAGAGGCCATTGAAATTCTTGCGCATGTCCGTCGCGCCGGCTGCAACATAGATCCGCGTCGCCGGTCCAAACCCGAACACCGATTACGTCCTGTCCAATATGTCAGCAGTCGTTCCAATGTCCCTGAATCAAATCCACGACATACTTCGATTCGACGTCCACTGCGCAATTCAACGACTAGAGCACCATCGCGCTTGCGAGGCCGTTCACATCCTGTGCCGTCGAGGAAACTACTTCGACGGGAACGAAAGCCCTGCCGCCCGACTGCCGTCCACCACGTACGCGTCAACGATATTTATCCAGCGTCCCTACGGCCAAGCCTCGCTGCTGGCAAAATGCTACCCGCATCAATCCGCTCGCTTCATACTCCGCAACCAGTGCCTGCACTTCGGACCAGCTACGCCGCCTTTGTATCGTTCCAGATTCACTCATGGCTCCAGTGCAACATTAAACGCGGAGCATGAACAGAATGCGTTGCTCAGACGGATACCCTTATCTTCTCCTCCGGTATCTCAAACCTGCGGACATACCAATTGGAAACGTGCTTTTCAGGCCACGGTGGGTGAACACCGACAAACGCACGAAGGCCCGGATGCATGGCAGGTATCTCCAGTGCTGCCGAAGAGTGGATATGAAACCCGTTGATGACCTTTAGCGTAAACACGAGCGATTCCGTGAAGATTATTTCAGATGGGACGATTTTCGTCTTTGTGAGAGTGTTGTCGGCAACTGGGAATCTGAGGTCAAGGAATTGTCCTCAAGTTCCGGTTGGACGGTGACACACTCGGAACCCGGAATTCCAGCGAAGAACAACAGATCGATGAATAGATCAGCGATAGCGCGCCCGCTAAAAAAGCCGCATCTGTCGAATCGCAGAAACCACCTTTCCGAGAAGCCCGTTCTACGGGCATGTGACTGCAATTGTGCGCTCAAGGTCGCGGCGTCGGTGAGCGACTTGGCGATTTACATCGGACTGCGTGCAGCTCTCTCACCGTTTCAAGCTGGCTAACCAGTCCAATACCGCGATCTGAAGTGCAATGCGGTGATCGTCAAAAAGGTGATCGGTCGGAAGGTGGATGCTGGTGATGCGCGTCGCCCCCGCGGCTTTCATTGCGGAGACAAAGGCATCGTTGTCGTCATGGAAGTTGTCGTCGGCAGAGATCACCAGCACGGGGTGCATCTTCAGTTGGGGAATGAAGAGGTTGTAGTCCCAATCTTCTTTGTGCGCCTGTACCTCGGCATACAGCCCGTTGGCAGTGCAGCCGGAGAGCGGCAGAATATTGGACTGGATTTGCCTCTTCGTCTTCGTCGGATTGTGGACGTTCCGGGCGATGGCGCCGATATTCCAGGCGGCGAGCATGGCCACTCCCACCACCTTGGGGTCGCGTCCGGCATCAGCCGCCATGAATCCACCCATACTGTGGCCGATAAGGACGATTCGGTCCGGATCAATGCGATACTTCTCCGCGTTCTGCGAATCGCGGGCCCAAGCCAGTACGGTCTGTGTGTCTTCGATGGCGTTGCCGAATGAGAAAGCCCCCTGACTTCCCCACGACCCGCGGTAATGGAAGAAAAGAACGTTCTATCCCGCGCGGCGGATGGACTGCGCCAGGTCGAGATTCGACTCGCCGCCGGGAAATCCGTGCAGGAGGATTACGGTCGGGTGTGGTCCCGCACCTTCGGCGACATAGATGATGCCGTTCATCATCGCTCCGTGGCTGGAGATTGCCAGGTCGCCCATGGTTGCCGGGGCCGTTCTGCTGGCCGGCGGATCGGTCGTGAGGGCTGCGGGAATTTGCGCCACTGCTAGGAAGGATCCGAGCGCAAGAGCGAGGAGAAAAAAGAATTTCATTCTGAGAATTATCCGAAGCCCACCAGGTTCTTGTAAATCAGAGTGCCTTCAGTTCCGGCGTCGGCACAGGCCGCTTGTAACACCGTCGAGCGACCTAAACGTGGCAGCGGGCTGATGTTTCGCGCTGCAGGCTGATTTGCAGGGTCGAAATAGACTTGCGAGAGGCGGAGTGTGCAATGATTTCAACGACACTCGTTTCCCTCGCTGCCTAGCCCAGAACCTCAGTAATTCTTGTGAAGGCAAGACCATGCGCCTGCTCTCATCACTGCTCGGGTTGTCGCTCGCTTACCTACCCGTGTGCGGCTTCGCGCAGTCCGCTGTGCCCCCTATCGTCCGATACCATTTCGGCGACAATCCCGCCTGGGCCAATCCAAAGTTCGACGACAGCACGTGGCCGGTCGCGCCCGACGGCAAATGGCCCTTTCCGGCGCCGAACTCGGACGGCTTCCTTTGGATTCGCGTCCGCATTCCAGTGCCTCCGTCGGCGCGCGTCCCCCAACTCGCGCCACCGGCCATCCTGGTTGGCGGTAGCACCGGCTCGGAGTTTATCCAATTCGCTGCGGCCGACGAGATCAACGTGAATGGCACGCTGGTCGGCCGTCGCGGCAGCCTGCCGCCGCGCGCCGACCCGATCCTCATCGGGCATGAAGTTGTCTTTGACCTTCCGTCAGAACTGGTTCAGCCTGCCAACTCCGCTCTCGTTGCCTATCGCGCCTGGTACCCACCATCCGCGCGCTCTGTAACGATCCCCAACGATACCCACTTTCAAATCGATGACAGCCTGCGGCTCCGGTCGCGTGCGGAGGCCAATCGTTTCAAGGCAATCGTGGCCATCGGCCCGGGCGTCGCCATGAACTGCATCGTTATCGCGCTCACCGGATTCCTTCTCTTCCTGTGGCGGAAGACCCGGGGGCGGGTGCTGCTCAACTGCTCCATTTGGCTCCTCTCTACCTCCCCCATGCTCCTTCTTCTCGAACTGGCATCCAGCGGGGCTCTTCCCATCGGGGACTATTGGTATCTGTTGGTGCTCTGGATCATGTCTGTGGTGGGAATGGGATTCACTCTGGAGATGGTCTGCAGCCTTTTCGGGCTCTACGGGACTCCCATCCACAGGATTTACTTTGCTGCATGGGTTGCAAGATCTTGCGCGAATGCGGTGGGGGTAATCGCCCCGCCCGCAACTGCCCTGGCACTCTGGGGAGTCAAAGCATCTTTCCCCCTCATTTACATTTACTGCGGGGTCCAAATTGCCATCTGCACCTGGCAATTCTTCGTCCGGCGTCGACACCGCCTCATTTGTATCGCCATCGTAATCTTTACCGTCGTCGTGCCGCTAGATATGGCAGGTATGCTGCCCTCGCTTGCCGTCGGGCCGCTCCGTTTCAGCGTGGTGGAACTGAGCTTCTTCTTCAGCGAGTTGGCCGTCTTCGTTATGCTGGGCGGCCAGGGGTGGCGTGAGTGGCGCGCCCGTGAAGAACTGCGCAGCGAGTTCGATGCTGCCCGCGAGGTGCAGGAGCGGCTTGTGCCTCCAGCCATTGACATCCCCGGCTTCGCAATTCAAAGCGTGTACCGGCCTGCCAAGGATGTGGGCGGCGATTTCTTTTTCGTCCGTGCCGGTCACGGCGGCGCCTATCAAGACAATCGCGATCTCACCGGCGGCGCGTTTATTGTGGTCGGCGACGTCAGCGGAAAAGGGCTTCGCGCGGCGCTTACGGTTTCGGCGATTATGGGGGCACTGCGCACCATGCCCGATCTCGAGCCTTCTCGAATTCTGATGGCGCTCAATCGCGGATTGACGGGCCAGCTTGGCGGCGGATTCGTCACCTGCTGCGCCATCACCATTTCCGCAGACGGAGCAGCCGTGATTGCCAATGCGGGCCACCTGCAGCCTTATTGCAACGGGAAAGAGATCGAACTCGATTGTGGTCTGCCGCTCGGCATTCTTCCCAGTGCGGAGTTCACTGAAACAAGAGTCAGACTCGCGCCCACTGACCGGCTTACCCTGATTACAGATGGTGTCCTCGAAGCCAGAGATCCAGCTTCCGGCGAGCTATTCGGATTTGACCGCGCCGTCGCCATCAGTAAGCAACCCGCGCAAAATGTGGCCCAGGCCGCGCAAGAGTTTGGGCAGGAAGACGACATCACAGTACTCACCCTCACTTTCGCGCAAACTGAGGTCTTACAAGCGTAGATTTCGTGCTGCTGCCGCTCTACCCCGTCGTCCAGTAAATGTAACGACAACTCGGGCCAGAGTTGAGCGATCTCGGAGTTGGGATCCTCAATTGTTGACAGACCAAATCAGTCATCCAGAACGGCGTGTGCGGCAAAACCCTGATAAGTCTCCGAACCGGACAAGATTCCGCGATTCACCTTGACGCGTAGTCGCCTACGCACCCTTCTGCCGAGCGGCCCGTGAAGCGTTCGATAAAAGAGCGCGTCGCCCGTTTTACGTCAAAGTGAAGCAAACGGATTTGCAAACAATAAAAAAGCATGTGCTTGTTCGCGTCGCAGAATCGGGGCCGATCGCCCCCCCCCCACTGAGATTCGACTAACTTGGACCCGATTACATATCAGGATCAGATTCACTTCGTTGTGTGGCGGGAAGAGTTCTTTCTCTTTAGGTTTTTCTCGGCTAAAAACCAGTATCCGAAGCCGATGATCATGCCGGAGAGGGCGAGACACGCTCCCTGACGTTCGAGAGCGATGAGGAAGCCTTCCCAGAAAGTTTGGTCTTCAACGAAGAGCGGCTTGGGTGATGCCGAGGATGCTGCGCAGCCGACAAGGATCATCGAAACGGCACCTGAACAGGCGAAGTACAGTGCCGCGAGCGATTGTGCCTTGCTGGATATCCAGACGAGCAGGGCCCAAGGCAAAACCATCAGTATGAGCGCCACTAAAAAACCTCCGAACCCGAAAAGGATTAGGGCTGCAATCAGGCGAGTCTGGAAGTTTCCGGGACCAGCTTGCACCATGATCCAACCGATGTAAAAGGCGGCGGCCACTGCGGAACTCAATGCGTAGCCGGCCACCCTGATCGTCACCGTTCTGATCATTTGAATCCTCGCTCGATCGCTTACCTTTTTCTAGCCGAAGGCGCCCTCGACGAGGCACACTGCGGACCTTCCGCGCCGATGAGCACTGCGCAGTAATCGCTCGCCTCAATAACCCAGCTTGCGCAACTCCGTTGAGATCATCGCGGCCCACTCTTTTGCCGACTTTGCGCCCAGATATTCCCACTCAAATTCGACCATGGGCGGGGCCTTCACTGTCTCCCCAGGTTTTGGGCGCATTTGCGTGACGATGTTGGCGAACTGATCGACTGTGAATCGTGGCTTCACAATCAGGAGGCGAGGATAAACATGCTCCTGAAGCGCTGTTTTTTGAGGCTCGCCTATCATCAATATGTCTGGCTCCTTATCCGTAACCAGTCCGAACTCTGCCCTGCCACCCAGCGCCACCATGGCATCACTGTAGATCAGAGAGTCGATATTCATTCCGCCGCTATAGAACAGGACAACCGGCTTCTTGTTGGTTGATCCCATTGCCGCCAATACGGCCGCAATTCCCGGATAGATTTCTATCTTGCCCTGATTTCTTGCCTTGGTCCTGGCAGCCGCGGCCGCATCGTAGTGGCCGAACTCTGCATCTTCTCCAATGCCATTTTGTTCGAGGCCCTTAATCATGTCATCTACGCTGTCAGATTCTTTAGAACTCTTGCTTGGGGGCTGAACAGCCGTTGTTTTACGCGTCCAATAGCCGGTGCCCAGACGATTGCTGGTCATTCGAACAATGGTGTATGCGGGCGGGTCGTAGGTGCCGGTATCATGCCAATCCAGGTTAGCCGCGTTCAGCACATACTTTCCCTTGGCGGCCTGGAAAGTTCCATGATGGGAAGGAACGTTGCCCGGCCCCTCGGCATGAAAATCGTAGGTTCCGTTTGCCCGAACCTCCCATACCCATAGGGCGGCTCCGGCTTCGTTTGGAACCGTCATTTCCCAGGTACCAACCAGCGAAGGATCGACCGACTGTGCCACCCCGCGGGACAGCACAACGAACAAAGCAGCAACGAATGCGATTGCGACTGTGAGTTTCATCTTCCTGCCACTCCTCCCTTTAATCTTTCAAAAAGAAATGGCGGCGAACGCGGCGGCAGATTGGTGGCTCTTAGCCATTTTTTTGGAGAACCACTGTAGCGATCAAAGTGCGCGCAACTGCTCGATGAAGCCGGCCAATTCGAGGCCGAGTGCTCCGTTGTAAGCGCCAATCCCGGCGACCCGCGATAGGATCTACTTCTTTTGCAGTAAAACCTTGGCCGACCATTCAGCGGGAACGCTGCGGCCGAAATGACCTGTCAGGTCCCCCGCAACAGCGTCCAGATGCGTGTAAGTTGCGCAGGCTTCGCTGGAACGAATTTCCCCGTTGAGGGTATAGCCCTGCGCGGCATTGCCCTGGATTGCCAAGTCCACTTCGCCGGCGTCGGCGGGCGGAAAACCTTGCTTGTTTTTTGCGACCCAGGCTCCGTACTCCGCCTCCGACAGAATGTATCCCTGAAGCCGGGTTCCGGCTGCCCCTGCAGCTGAGTCTTTTACGATTTCACCCACCAGAATTCCGGAGTCGGCCATACCGGGATGCGCGCCCTCCAGATGGAGTGCCATCGAAACGCTTCCTGTTACGTTGGCTTTCTGGAGGTCGAATGAAGACTCGGCACGATTCAGTAAAGGTGCATCCTGCACCGTGAAGTTCATCCGTTCAATCCTCACCGGAACCGGCTTACCGCAGTTGGAGATCTGCTGCGACGTCATATCCCAGGTGCCCTTGAGCGAAACCTCTGGCTGAATGGGTGGTTTGTGGCATGCAAACAAAGACATTGTAAATCCGAAGAGCGCCAGAATTTTACGCATATTCTGGCTCGATTTGCCTCCAACAAGGGTGGCATTGGGCGCCTCAGGATTCGGGCATACCCGCACAACGAACACGCGTTCGTTGTCGTGAGTGACGTTGTTCAAAGCCAATCTTGACCATCCCGTCTGGGTAGCCCACGCGTCTCGTTGCCCCGCCAAAACGAGAGACCCCGGTGTTATTCCGCGCGCACCCGGTGTGTTGATTTCTCTCATAAAATCCGCTAACAGATGTTGACATGCATCAGGTAAGGCCGCAATCAGAAAACTCTTGACCAGATCCTGAGCAAAGAGCCGGTTCCTTCCTTCGATGAAAAGACGTGAGACCACAAGCTCCATTTGCACCATTGCGCCGTCTGAGGCTTCAAGGACATCGAGATAACAAAGTTCGTGAAATTTTTCGCCTTCGGGACGAAAGCGAGTCAGTTGACATGGTTCTTCACTGGCTTGTTCCGCCTGGACGAGATGGAACCACTGAAAGAAACCAGTGCTGCGCGCCGTCATTAGCGTCCTGCCCATTTTCCCGAAGCAGTATGTGTAGAAGGGGTATTGTTTGGAGATCATGGTTTCTAGTCCTCTTCTGATTCAGGCGCTGGCGGAATGCGCAGATTGGTCTTCGCAGAAAATTTCTTCTTTACCAATCTGCTGAGCATACGCGCGCCTGTATTCGTTGCACCCGAGGGAAGGCGAGAATTGGCGGTTGATCCCCCTAGACCTGCTTCCGGTGGCGATTTTTGAATCGAGGTGATGACCAATGACAGATCAAGAGAATATTTGGGACCTCATTGGAGGCCTGGGTAGCGAGAGCGAGGATGTGCGGCAGAGGGCGCGTGAAGAGATCCTGAAACGTGGGGTGGAAGCGGTGCCGGCTCTGTCCGAGGCAATTGATTCCGAATTGATTCCGGAGGAGGCTATGGCGTTTGCCCGCGGCACGCTCGCATCGATCCAACCGCGTTTCCCAGGGGAAAGTCCTGACGCATTGATCGAGGCGGCACTGGCTTTTTCGGAGGCTTCCGATCCGGCTTCTCGGGCGCTGGTGAATTTTGGAAGTGCCGCAACTGCGCCCCTCCTGGCCTTGCTTACCCAGGGTGACAAGACTATCTATAGCTCGATGGCTGAGGCTCTCGCGCAGATCGCCAAGGTAGACCCCTCGGTAATGCCGGCCGTGATTAAAGCGATGGACGAGGATAACTGGATCGTGCGCAAAGGTGCTGCGGAAGTACTCCGTTACGCTGAACCCCGGCCTGAGGAGGCCATCGCGCCATTGATTAAATCCCTCAAAGAGGAAGACAAAGACCGCCGCTCGAGCATTATCTGGGTACTCGAGTTCTTTGGCGTCGCGGCAGTCCCTCAGTTGCTCAACTCTCTGCGCTCTTCCGATTGGAGCGTTCGTGCCGGTTCGGCATGCGCGCTGGGAATGATCGAATTGGGCCGCAAAGTAAACTCGGACCGCGAACCTTATATCGACCTGGGCGTTGTGCCTGCTCTCGTCGAGGCATTGAGTGATGAGTGTGTCGAAGTTCTGCGCGCTGCCGCCAACGCTCTGAGCATAATCGGTCCACCGGAGATCAATCCGGCGGCTCCCGTACTTCTCAATATCCTTCGGGAGAGGAACCCGCTGACCTTTCCGGTGGTGGCATCGGATTTGCAATGGATCCGATACTCCGAAGAGGGCCTCGGACCTGAACTGATCGACACGCTCGCAAGCCTTGAGGACGAACTGATCGACGCGCTTACCGACAGGGACTCCGGCATTCGAGCAGCTGCCGCCGATCTGTTGCGGCGCATCGATGTCCCCGTCATGTTCCCCCTGGTCTTAGGGCTGCTTGCAGCGATGGAGGACGAGGACGGGGAAGCACGTTTTCAGGCGGCGCTGACCATGGCGATCATCGCACCGAGGTTTGCCGCGCGCGGGGTGCCGATCTTGCACTCCGCGCTTATACAAGCTACAGGCTCGCATCGCATGAGGGACGCGATCTGGGGCTTATCCCGAAGCGGGCGCGCAGCGGCGGTCGCAATTCCCGCGATCATCGATGCCCTGCGGTATTACTTTGTGGCGGATGCGGCAGCCGCGGCCCTGGCTCGCATGGGTCCGCTGGCGAGCGCCGCAGTGCCCGACCTACTGCAGATGCTGCAGAAGTGGGATGAAGATACTCAAGCCCCCGCAGCCGTGGCGCTCGCAGCGATCGGACCAGAAAGCGCGAGAACTGCGGTGGAGATATTGATCGACCGCCTGCGCGACACCGACGAATACAAGCGATACTGTGCTGCCGAGTGCTTGTCTCAGATGGGCCTGCCGGCTGCGAAAACGGCCATTCCCGCGCTGCTGAAGTTGGCAACCGACGAAAGTGATCGCGTGCGGAGTTACGCTGAAATGGCTCGCGAATGGCTAGGCTCCGACCCATCACAATTACAGTAGACGGGTCAACTCTTAGCGATCAATGGCGGCCACGCGAAAATCGGAGAAGACGGCTTCGGAACCCGCTCCGCGCACCCACAACCCGGCCTGATCGCCATCGTAATGAAACTCTGCAACGTTCAACCGGAAGTTTTTGGTTCCGTGCCGCCATAGGCCGTTGTGACTCACAGCCACACCGTTCAGATACTCGATGAAGTAGACATTCTTGCCTTCGTGATGCACGTCCAGAGTCAGTCGCTGCGCTCCCGGGGTGGGGCGCGGGAGTCTCCCGATGAACCAGAACCCCTTCAGATCAGGCTCCTCCACCTGCGGCAGTCCATCGATGTTCAACGCCTCTGCATCGGTCGGACCCTTTGGCGCGTATGCAAAGCGGACGAGATGCGAGGTCGGTCGATTATCGCCATAGTAGATGCCTGCCGTGCCGCCAGGATGGGCCGGGTTCGGCAGTAGGGTCACGGTGAGCTCAATCCGTACATGCTCGGGCAGTAATGTCGTCGACGGCAGCAAATTAATGACGCAGTCGCCTCCATTGTTGTGAACGCGCACACCGTCACGTCCCGCGGAGACTTGGCAATTTGGCGAAGAACTCGGCGCGGTTTGTGACAAGGCCAGAGACTGGCTCGCCAGAATGCTCTTTCCCGACTGCGGAACGGGTTTTTGCAGCGTGGCAGTGCAGAAACTAGGTCCGCCGTAAAATCCACGCAGGAACGCCGCCTGCCGTTGCGCCACCATTCCGTGATCGAGAGAGCCGAGGATGAACGACGTGAAGAGCACCTGGTCTCGATTCTTTGGATTAAAACCCAGAACCGTGTCGTCGCTTGCATATTCCATGAAGAACATCGCTTCGTCGAACGCATAGTCGGGAAAGCGTTTGTCCGCGAGCGCGTACCCAAGGGCCACACCTGCAAAACAATCCGCACCGCCCTCGCTCCCAGGCAGCGGAGACACCGAGTGCTCAACAGCATGGCCAAACTCATGAGCCACTACTGCAAGCCCCGCATAGTCACCCAGCGTTTTGAGCTTCTCAGCAGCAGCTTCGTCCACTTCAGCGATGAAGCTGGTGTCGATGTAGAGAGCGTTGTCTTCCTGGCAGAAAAACGCATTACCAAGCTTGATGTCTCCGCAGCCGGTTTTTCTGGGGCGATCGTAATAGACCAGCCTGGGCGGGGTAAAACCGGATCCGAGAGTTGCCGTCCACGCACGAATGAAGTACTTCTGCGCATTGCCAACGTCGGATCGGATCTGGGCATCGGTAGGTCGCGGCTGAAAGGTAGCAGTGCCGCCCGCCGGACCGGTAATTGCGAGGCAAACCAGAGTTGTGCTGACAATCCTCAGGATCATGTGCCTTCCGTCGCCTTTCAACTGGGTTGGCTTTGATTTTCCAAACTTCCGCCAACGGTGATAACCGCCCGCCGTATCGAACAGTATTGCAATCTGTTTCGGACTTCTATTTTGCCGGATCGCACTGGCGGCCCGGTAGTCGTTAGTTGGTCCCAAAACCTAACAGAGACGTATTAACCTTCTCCTCGTCTCTTCCTGCACCTTTCAGTGCTGCTCTGCGCTTGCGCTTATGCTTAAAGTACTTCATTTCATGACACATTGTGGAGCCGCAATTGCCATTCCATTTTGAATATTTTCCCCAAACATGTCCTGTCCATGGAACTCTCGCCCCGCTCACTCTCTTCGAGCGACGATGCGCGATTATCCTCAATCTCTGATGTCTTCTTTCGGCGCGACTTGATGGGTGTTTCATAGTGAACCTGTTCTCCATTCGACCTTCAGAGTTTTCGTACCGGAGAGTTCGCTAGTGAGTTTGGGAAATCGATTCGGGGTGCTTGGCAGCAGCGTATGAGTTTACTGCCAAGCCTTGAATCAACATCTTCATCCGCGATTAATCTGCTTCCACGTCGGACGTCCGCCGGCAAACCAGGCGACGAAGAAAAGGAGCGGTAGAGCCAGCAGAATCCAGCCTCCCACCAATCCCAACACCAGCACAAACACGGCCCACGCAGGAATCAGGGAAGCGCCGCCTAGAATGCGCAACCATACCGGGACAGACGAATCTTTTGCCAGCGTCGTGATCGCGAAGCCGACAGACATGACCGAGAAGCCGATTACCATACCGCTAACGTGCATCAGTGCCTCAAATGCGATCACGCGAAGCACCGGGACGGTTGCTGCCAACGCGCACATCGCCAGACACGCAGTTCCAATAGCCAGGGCGACCTTCGCCCTCTTCTCATTGCTCATCTGATTGACCGGATTCATCTCTCATCCTCCTAGTTGTTTGCATTAGCTGGGGTTGTTCCCCTTGCCGTTACATACACTGAAGGTGAGCAGCAGGACTGCAGATTGGTAAGTTTGCTAAATATTTCTTAGTGGCCGCGCAACAGTTTGAGTTTCTTCAGAAGCTCGCGAGCTTTTTCGGCCTGTTGGCCGCCGGCTGCTTCCATCCTGAGATACTCTTTCTCGGCTTCGCCGTAGAGCCCATACTTAATTGCGATTGCTGCCCGAGTTTCAGGATCGTCGGGTGCTTGAGCCAGTTCTTCCCGATAGGAGAGGGCCTCGATTGCAGACAGGACCCGGGGGCCATACCTGGGTTGCTTCGATCCCATGGCTCCTTGAACGCTGGATGGCGCTTCCAGAACCGTCTCCGGCTTCGCGGACGCCTTGCGGTTTGCTTCCGGCCTGGGAGGAGATACCGTACTCTCTTGCTGGGGCGCGACAGCCGTCGAGGGTGAACTCGTCGGCGCGGCATTAGACGCCACGATTGGTGAGCTGGTGGATGGCTGGTGGAGCCTGGTTAGAACGGCGACCATTGCTACTGTCGCCATCGTCGCCCCAGCCAGAATCAACCCGTGACTGGGAACTCTCAACCACTGCCCCAGAGCCTCCCAGAAACCCGGCCGCGGGGAGGGGGCGGCTGACGCAGCTGCAACTTCCCGAAAGCGGCACGATTCACTAAACCATTTCAGATCCCGCATTTCCCTCGCGCACTGGCTACACAACTCAAGGTGGGCGCGCACGAATTCTTCCTCAGTGGATTCAAGGCCGGAGTCAACGAAACCTTCGAGTTGTGCATAGGTCAAGTGTTTTGATTCGGCTTCATTTAGCTCTCTTAAAAGCCTTGACGGTATCTCAAAAGGATCAGTCACGTTGTCCTCGCATTTACACCATTCGTCATAAATAAGAAGGCGCCAACTGACGGAGCAGATTGGCTCGCTTCAGAGAATTCTTTTTGGCCTCATAGACTGATTCAGCCGTAGGGCGGCCTTTTGCAGGGCGACCGCTCTTAAGTTGACGACTTGCTGCGTCCTGCATCCCAGCGCTCTGGCGATATGCAGGTCTTCGCGCGGCAGAAATGGCCATACTGCGCAAATTCGCTCCTCGATTAAGTCCGGATCCGGCGGCCAACCCTGGGTTTCGTAACCGAGTTCGGAATACTCCTTCTGACTGATTGCGAGGAGGCGCCCGATTTCACGGCGGGTTGCGACGCCGCTCGTCTCGAAAGCCTCGATCTCCCCACGGGCGTCTTTAGTCACGCCGGGCAAGTTGAGCAAGAAAGCCATCAGCCACCGATGATTGAAATCCTGGAGGATCATCCAGAGCATCCGCATGAGTTCCTGTTGATGAATGCGGCGATCAAACTCCGAGCTCTTTCGTCCACGTTCCGGGGACTCCTTTTGATCCTCCTTGACACGAAATAGCGAGCTAAGAATGGAGATGAGCTGGTCAAGCTCAAAGGGTCCCGCGACATCCTCGAAGATTGCTTCGAGAAGCATCCTCCAATCGGCGAACCGCATTGCGTCCAAAGCCTTGACCGCTGCATAGGAGGCGGATCTCCGCACGAACAGCCTTTCGGAGATCTCTTCGGGCAGTACATTGACCACGTTCTGAGTGCGCGATTCTTGCTGCCAGCCTGAGTAGCCGCAGAGCACGTCTCCCTCGGGTGTTTCCCACACGGCAAAGCCCGGCTCATGAGAGAGAAAATAGCGTACCCTGTTGCTCAGTCGCGTATGTTCAGGATAGCGCTCACGAAAATACTGAGCACAAGCGTGATATGTAACGACGGCTGCATAAGACCTAGGATCTCTGACTTCGATGTGTTGGGATTGCAAGGCCTGAGTCAGTTCGGAATACACGTTTTGCACCAGATCCAGAGCGTCTTCGTTTTCTCGGCTGCTGTCGTTCGGAGAAAGGCTTACTCTCATCTTCTGTCGCACGATGGCTTCAACGACATCCTTAACTGCCGCGTACCAGTCTTGATCTGACGGGGAAGTCATGCGGCGATTATATGCGCGTTCATTTGAGAAATTGCCTCTTTGGGGCTTGCTTAGGCCGCAATAGCGCCAAGCCTGCATTGGAGACGAGAACAATTACTTGAACGGAACAATCGGTGACAGTAATTCGTAGACAGGCTGCTTGATTTTGCTCAAACTGACGTTGGTAGCCCAACGTAGCGTTCCAAGAAGGAGTAGCAGGGAAATCCAAGACGCGAACGAGAATGAATCCAAATCGCCAAGACAGAAGTGCCCCCAATGCTATTCACGCGCTTTGGTCGTTCCGATCTACTACGGTCTTTTTCGAGAGATACCAGAAGAAGTGAGATCGGGGAATGCTGTGCTTGGTCGAGATTCGCCACCGGAGGTCGATAGAAGTACTTGCCCTCTCTTGCTCGAGGGAAGCAGTTCCTCGAGGCAGAAAATCTCGTCGAATCACGCAGTAGTTCGCTAAACAGGGAGCTTCGGCTCGGCGATCTCATTCTGTCCCAGACCCTCTATATTGTTGGAATCCAGTGGCTCGGCACAGTTGGGCGTCCGTAAAGAATTCCTTCGATATATTCATTGTGATTCCGAGCGTGTGATGGTCTAACTCCGTTACTCTGTAGTGAACCCCTTTGTGGTTTCTTGACTCATTATCGTTCACTGATTCCGACTGGGAGATTCTCCACATGACCGAATAGTCGCCTACTCGGACAGGTGGGCAAGGGCATCTAATCATGGCCCTCAGGCCAACGCATTCATGAGCAGAGAATCGAGCGTTTTTCTGAACTCCGGGAAGTTTGTGGCCGATCCGGACCTTTGGCAGTTCTTCGCCTTGTCCAAGCGAATATTGAGAAAAGGAAGTATCGACGGTGACACGCCTTGGACAATCAACAATCAGCAAAAACAAGATGCCAAGCGCAAACGAGACGCGATTCTCGTATTAGTGATTCACACGGTATCAACCGCTGGGACAGTCATAGAGCGAGGTTGACAATCGTGACGTCGTCTTCCTGGCCAAATGCCTGGATAGTGGAAGCAATCGACTCAGTCGGTTGAGTAGAGATTGCCGCTGCGCGATCGAAGCCGAAGAGTTCGCCAGCCCGATTGCGCGCTTCCACCACCCCGTCAGAGAAGAACGTGAGTGAATCGCCGGGGAAAAGTTGGAGTGTTGTTTCAACGTATTCGGCTTCGGGAGCGATGCCGAGTGGTAATCCGTTCAGGATGGAGAGTTCTTGTCCGTTGCAATACGGGGCGACGTGGCCGGCATTAGCAAGGATAAGTTCACGGCCCGAGGAGATCTCGGCACACAGACAGGTGGCGAACCCACCGACGCGCATATTGGCCAGCACCAAGTTGAGGTGATGCAGCAATGCGGCCGGCGATCCGTCCTCACGCCGCTGTGCGGCGCCAAGAATTACCGCGGCGGTCATGGCGGCGGCGGCACCCTTGCCGCTTACATCGCCGATGATGATGCGCTGGCGCTTACCTGGGAGAATGCTGCAGTTGTAGAAATCGCCTCCTACTTCGCTTACGGGATGGAAGGCAACGGCGAGGCGGAAACCGGGAAGCGTATCGAGAGTGCTGGGAGCGAGAAGCCGCTGGACCTGCTGGGCGGCCTGGAGTTCTCCGGCGAGGATGGCCCGCTCGCGAGCAACTTGTTGCTGTTCACGGGAGAGCAACGTGAGAAGGGCGACGAGAACACCGAGCGTCGCGATCGCCTCAAAGTCTGAGACGGTGTTGGTCCATTGGCTTTGCAGATCGGGCAGACCAGGCACGCGGGCGCTGGTGAAACGCACGGAGAAGAAAAGCATCATCGTGACGCCCCAGATCATGCACAGAGCGGCCAGGGGTTTCATCCGACGAGAGAGGCGGTGCCAAGGCAGGAATGCGAAGAAAGGCGCCGATGACTCGAGAACAGATGCAAATTGGGAGATGGCGCCAAGCGGGCCATAGCGCAAGCCATCGAGCCAAAGAGCAGGCGATGGAGGAAGAACGGCAACGGCGAACGAGATTAGATGAATCGCCGTCGCTAAAACGATCAGCGCCCAAATGAGGAATGGAACCCTGCGATGGGCAAGCTGGAAAAAGAAGAGGGTGCGGCAGATGTTGGTGAGGAAGGCCGGCACAGCCCAGACGATGAAGTACGCCGAAGCAGGATAGGCGAGAAGTGCTGCGGCTCCCAAGTAGTTGATGTAGATGGGCGGGAGGGCAACGCAGTTGATTCCAAGGACAAGCAGCTCGCGGCGACCGGGGTCGTTGATCCAGAGACCAAGCACGATCAGGCCGAGAATGCCGACGATGCAGAAACAGATGGCAGGGATGAGATGGCGCTCGCCCTCCGCAAGGATCACCGTGCTCCGGCGATCACGCAAAGAAGGTTCACTGCCAGCGCGCAGTTCGAGAGAGGGGTACGGGGCGAAGGGAATGGCAGACGTGAAATGCCATGCGGAACGAATGGCGATGGATGAGGTGTGCGGGAGATCGCGCGGCAGCGGCCATTGCTGGATGAGGTTCATCCCAAAACTGCCGCTCTGAAGATTGCCAAAGGTTCCGATGAGACGACCGTCTACGCAGACCTCATAGGCGGCGTAGAGCCTGACTTGAAGCGCGGGCTCGTCGAAGTCGACGATAGGAGAGAGGTCGGCATGGCAACGGATCCAGAGATGAGATTGAGAGACTTGCTGGCGCAGTGCGTAGTGCTGCCAGCCGGACTCGTCGAGCGAGGGAGCCGACCAGTCAGGGTTGTCGCCGGAGTGCCACACGCATCCCTGCAGGGGAATGGTTAGAGCTGTCGGACGCGCACTGAAGGCGGAAGGCGCAATAACCGCAATCGCGATGAAGAGTGCAACGCCCTGCAAGCGCATTCTTGCTCCTTAGATTCCAAGTTGAGAAGAGGAAGGTGGGAACGAAATGATTCTACCGCGAAGGCCCAAAGACCGATTCCACGGAACATTCATGTAGCGGTGGAGACCTCCGTAGCCAAAAAAACGAACCATGTCGTGACTTGAGGGCCGGCGCTCACGGCTATCCGGAGTTGTAGAGGTCCGAGAGTGTGGTGGCCGATACGAAAATAACCCCCGTTTTGCCATCTTCCTGGTTACTTCATCATTGACCGTGATACAACCGGAATCCGCAGAATTGCCTTATCAGAGACCCAAAATCGAAGCCTCACTTGCTACGGAGCGCCATATATTGAGTCGGCCAGAGTCCAACTGTAGAGGTCGGCGCCACATCAATCCATGGCGAGCAATGTGTCATATGCTTCCTTCAACGCTGGATCGTTAAGCCCGATCGACCTCAGCATGGCTTCGATCTGATCGTGGACACCTTTGGAATCAGGAAAGTCCTGATCGGTCCAAAACCTGTCTTTGCGCTGAAAGTATCCGGCTTCCTGCAGAAACCAAATGCCGTATCTGAAGGCGTCTCCCTGGGTGTCATCCAGATCACTCACCTTAAACGAACCGTCCGGCTGGTAAGACTTGGTTAGGCACCACTTGAGCATGCGAGATATCTCTCCACGCACTTGTTCGCGGGTGGCATCGTCGAGATCCGGCCATGCCGATCTAAAGATTTTCACCGCATCCCAATTGAGGTGGTTTTCGTAATGGCCATCGAACAGGATTCCTGCGGGGAAATTAACGCGGTCTAGTTGTAGCAGGCGTCGAGCGATCCTGTCCTTGTGTTGCACCTCGCCCTTGAGATCGGAAATGACATGGAAGGTAATTCCCATGTCGTCCATCTTCCAGACTTTGCCTTCCCGATCCACCATCCATTGTCCCCAGCACCCTGTCTCGGGGTTCTGCCAGCGGTCCACGAACGCACGCAACGCGTCCTTGAGTTGGGGATGAAATGAGTAGCATCCAGTTTGCCGAGTCTGGAACAGCAAACGTGCAATTCCTGAGAAGGTCTCGTCCAGCTCTTCGCGGTTAAAAATGCCGGTCTTTGTGAAGTTATCGAAGAGATCCGAATCGAGTTGGGAGTCGAGCTTTGCAGGAGAGTTAATTCGATCCAGGAACATCAGTGGATAGCGGGGAGCAGAGCGGCATTCCTGGACGTCATCGACCGAATAATAGAACCTCAGGTACCACGCATTGATTCCCAGGCCCCAGCTTCCGTCCGAGGGCTGCTGCTCGCGGGCGAGTTTCTGCTCTTCAGTTTGCGTCAAACTCCGGCGGAGATCGGAGACCCTGGCATTCGTCGCTGCAATATCTGAAGTAAAGTTCAACAACCAACGGACCTCGCGATAGATATGCATTGAGTAGTGCATGTCTTCGCCTGCAGCTTGGCGCCGATTGATCTCTTTCACAAGCGGTCGCAAGGTTGGATTTACCCGTTCAAGTCGTTTTTGTCTTGCGGCGGGAATTTGCGAAAAATCCCAGTAAAACTGAGCCGCGTCTCTAACCCTATGCCATCGTGATTCATTAGCGCTTGGGGGCGGTGCAGTGAATATGCCTGCCCGATAAACGGAGGCCGCAATGGCTATTCGTCGAAGCTGCAGGCGGCTGGCATATATGGTGACCATCAGTGCCACAATTAACAATATGGGAACCAGCCATCGTTTAAATCTGCTCACGATGTGAATAATACCTTCATCCGCGAGAACAGATTCTCGGAATCCTTGATCTCAAAGTGACAGTCGCCGGTTAACCGCCCTGGATGGCCAAAAAAGTTGTCTTAGCACTGCCAAGGTCAGGATTTCGGATGCCGGCTCAAATGCGGCAACCGGAGGTTAGCCCGACCCAAATGCCTCTGTCACTCCGCTAGGGCTCTGTCAAGGCTGCGCAATTCCGAACCGCCGAAGGGCATGGGTTGTTTTCCCCATCGTCATCTGCACGGTCCCCAATCTGCGAACTGCCATCTCGACTTGTTTTGCGCCCGCCGAACTCAGTTGTCCTACGCTTGTCCGCATTCCTTCGAGAATCGCATTCCGCACGTCGGTCCGCACGTTAGCGTCGGCAATGTATTTCGCCACCTCGTCAAGAGCCATGGCAATCAGGGCGTCTCGCTTTGAGCTGGAGAGCATGTTCCAACCCTCCGCGGCCCATGGCCCAACCGGAATCGGCGGTCCTCCCCCCGGCAGAACTACCCAACCACCACCGCCCACCGTGACGCCTCCAAAGATCAGTATGGCGACCAGTTCCGGAAGATCAATAAAGCGTCCCCACCTCGAGTGAACCGGGGTCAGCAAGAATGAGGTCTGCTGACCATTGAGGGTGCCGAACCCGGAGATCATTCCGGCGTCATTGATGCGTGTCGCAAATTGCAAATGCCAGCCCGGCGCGGATATCAGAGTATTCAGATCCGTGCTTACTCCATTGGCGCAGATGTAAGCCGTTTGATCGCCGTCATACGAGGCTGCCGTCCAGCACGTACCCACGACAGCTCCCGCGTTGTTGATGCTGTCCGCGTGCGCGCCGATGAAGGCGTCTGACGTGGGAAGCGGAATCGGTTGAGCCGCTGGTGGGTTTTGTGTAACGTCCCAAATTCTCGGTGAGAAACTGGCCGGATAAGCTGCACCCACCGATCCCACGACCTGACCTTTGTCGTTGATATCCTCCACGAACGCCACCTGCCCCAGGTCGTGCAATGCGCCATCGTAGAAGAATCCGTTCGAGGTTCCGTTATTGTCATTGTTTTGAGCGGCACCAACGACATGTCCTGCCTGATTGATCGCCGTAGCGTAGTTGTGACGTTGGTTTGCGGTCAACGGGATCAGCGTCAGTTTGTTGGCGAATGTGTCGTACGTGAACGCATTCGGATTATTGAAACTGGATCCGCACAGGACGCCACTGTCATTCACATCCGTGCAGAGGGCGCCAACACCCAACGCGCCTGAGAGATCGTTACTCCCTCCACCGCGAACCAAAATCGGGATCTCAGTCGGAGTATTGTCAATACCCCGAACACCCACGGCATCACCCGCCTTGTTCACGCTGTAAAGAATGCTTTCACTGTCGTGAGGCAGGTTAAAAATCGGCCCACCGCCGAGCCAGAGGACACCTTCGATACCGATTTCAGGAGTCTCCGGGAACGCGACTCCTGCGACTTCGCCATTGGCGTTTAGTCCGTAGACCTGACAGTCACTGTCGCTCGGCCCCCGCAACGCCTGAATGTTGTAGGTTGTCATCGTTCCTCCTTGTCATCCTGTACCTCTCAATAAGCCTCTCTCAGCTAGAACGCAATACGGAGCGCGAACTCCGATTGTGCTCAGAAAGCGTGAACTTCAATTGAGCGTTCCCGACTATCTCATCCGAGGTCGGGGCATATATCGGAATGGTGAAGCAGATTCGTCCAGCGTTTCACTTGAATCTCAACCTTTGTCTTTTCCTTTGTGCCTTCGTTAAGATCGAGGCGCGCCCAGGAATCTTCCCGGTTCTGGGTTCTAGTCGAATGGTGACAATCCGGCGACCGCGATGCACTCTTTCAGGCTCGCCTTGAGCGTTCAGCGCGGATGATTGCAACCACCTGACTGACGATCTCTTCAAGACGAGGCTGTGTGTTTATCAGGACACACAGTTCAGAGCCACAAGCGGAAGGGAGCCGGTCATGAAGGAGAAGGTACGATTCTTGGGTTTGGATGTCCATGCCGAGACGATCGCCGTAGCAGTTGCGGAACCGGATGGTGAGGTGAGGAGCCTGGGCACGATTCCAAATCACGTTTCCAGACGTCTAGGGCGCGGAAACGCTACTCGGCGATTTTGCGCCAGTTGACGACAACTCCGTTTTAGGGGATCTATCCAACTTGTGTGGCGAAAGTTATTTTCAATACGCGAGCTGCACTCGGTCTGGTTTTTTGGCGGAGATAGGCGAAGGATCAACTTCTGTTCTAGAATCCGCTTCTGCTCGAACTGATTTCGGAACTTGTGTGGCGTGATGCGCGCCAGGATTTACACCGCTGCTTCTGTAACCAGCGGCATTCGCACAATCGAGAGCACGGTGATGTCGTCTTCCTGGCCGAAGGACTGCGCGATACGGGCGATCGTCTCGGCGGGCTGCGCGCTGATGCTTTTAGTGCGCGCAAACCCGTAGAGTTCGCCGGTTGGATCGCGGGCTTCGACGACTCCGTCGGACACGAAGGTGAGACGATCGTTGGGCCCGAGTTGCCATGTTCTCTCGGCGTACGTATTCCCATCGTCTATACCCAGCGGTAAGCCAGAATCAACGGCCAACTCCTCGCCATTCAGATATGGCGGCAGATGGCCGGCATTGGCGATGGCCAGTTTTCCGTCGAAGGCGATGAGTGCCGCACAGCAGGTGAAGAATCCATGTACCTGTCCGTAGAGAGTGCGATTCAGAAAGGCGAGAACCTGGGCCGGGTCTCGCAAGGCGCAGCCGCGCAACGCGCCAACGATGGCGCTCACGGTCATCGCCGCTCTGAGGCCCTTGCCGCTGACATCGCCGACCACGATCAGCAGAGAGCCGTCCCCATCAGGCAGGAATTGAAAGAAATCTCCGCCGACCTCCTGAGCGGGCAGGTACACATTCTCAACCGCGAAACCAGGAGTCGCTGGCGGTGAGGCTGGAATCAGCAGCGACTGGACGGTCTTTGCCGCTTCGAATTCACCGGCCATTCGTTCCTCTTCCTTGCGGGCGAGGGAGAAGCGGCGCATGAGGAAGATCAGCAGGGCAAGCAGAAAGATGAGATCGATTATGGTTCTCAGAGAAATCTCGAACGGCCGTTCTACAAAGTTGATATCGATCGATGGAATGTCGAACGATCCTTTTAGCTGTGCGACGATCCGAGCCGTGAGACCAGCGCAAGACATGCCGTATGACAACGTGACCGGGACGACCAGCAACTTTGCTGAAGCATCCCCGCGGAACGCGCCGAGTAAGAGCTTCGCAATGATCCACAAATACGCGGGCAAGATACATGCCTCGGCAACAGCAAAGGAGATCCCCATTCCCGTCCATTGGAAGTAAATCAGCCCGGCCGTCAGGGGGCTCGCAGCAATCAGGTAGCAGATTGCCCACCAGAGAGCGGACCGTCGCTCGCTCAGGACGATGGAGAAAAATGCCATGGCGGCCGACGTCGAGATCGCCTCAGCAATCCAGCGCAGTGCGTCCCAGAGCGGCATGGGAAGCGAACCCAAATTGAGCATGAGATGGAGCGCAGCATTGGCTGATTGGGCCAGGAGCAGGATGGAGAACCAAAGGTATTCTTTGTCCGCCGGATGAAGCAGAAAGAGCGCCAAGATCGCCAGACCGATGAGCCCAGCGAACAGGCCATACGCATATTCGTTTACGAAATACAGCGCGCTAGCGGATTGATCGTATCGCAGCCGGCTCAGGAGCAGTGCTGGATCCCCAGCCTCGCTACCGTTTGTCCGGGTTCCAGCGCCAGCCCAGAATGCGGTTGGTAGATAACTCCAGACCCGCAAGGCTATATGTATGGCTTGTGGGCCCTTCGACACTGGTGGGAGCTGAAAGATCGCCCGCCGCCCTACGAATACGGGATCGCCGGTTGGCTCGGACGAGCCGGCGCGTCCAATCAGCTTGCCATCCGCAAAAACCTCGTAGCCGTTGGCAATTTCGGTCAACAGCAGATCGACGGGTCGGCCGCCGGCGGGGACCTCCACCTTGAAGCGGTACCAGGCGTATCCGTTGAAGGCCGGATATCCCTGCTTCGTCCAGCTTTTGTCGGAGCGAATGAGCGGCCAGTTTGAGTCGTCGAAGTTGGGATCGGCCCAGGCGGGATTGTCGCCTTTATGGAAACGCCAGCTGCCGTCGAGCGAGACCACGGGCTTGCGGTCGGTGATCAAGCTGAAGGTCTGCGCCGGGAGACTCAGGCATGACGAGAACGCAAGCAAGAGGCCGATGACGGGGATATTCCATGCGCTGTGATCGGCCACCCTGCGCATGCAAGATCTGGTTTTGGGTGGAGATGCCAACCCCCGGGGAAGCATGGCGAAAGCATACTCTCTTACTTGCCGCGCATTGAAAGCAATTCGAAGCACCCCACCGCTCCAACCACTTGGCAGCGTTCATTGGGCATTGCGGTAGGAATTTGCTGTGCTCTCTTCAGACTATTTCGTCTTCTTTCCGGACACTGAGAGTATCGCTAAAGCGTCCATCCATCGATTCTCTGGCCTTCTTCTGGTCCTTGCGGATTTCGATCGGGTGATATGGCATAGTAGCTGGCTTCGAACCAATCGCTGCACCACTCATGCATGTTCTCGCAAATGTCGAAAAGGCCGTAGGCATTCGGCTGTGATTGCCCGACCGGCTCAGGGCCAGTCTTCCAGCGGCTGTGGTAGCCGGGACGTGATTCCGCGGGTCGTTGCCCCAGGGAAATAGCATCTGCTCGGCACCGCCTCGCGCAGCCCGCTCCCACTCGGCTTCTGTAGGAAGCCGATATTGCGAGCCAGTCATGGACGATAGCCACGCGCAATATGCCACAGCGTCAAACCACGAAACCGCCACCACCGGCTGCTGAGGATGAGAAAAGTCAGGATCGCCCCAGTTCGGGGGCCGATCGTTCCCGGTCGCGTCCAAGAACCGGGTATACTCCTCGACGGTGACCTGGGTTGCCGCCATCGCGTAGGAATCTAGCCAGACGTGATGAACAGGGCTTTCCGCTGTCTGACCAGTCTCGGATCCCATGGAGAACCAGCCAGCGGCGATTCGAATTCTTCGCGGCTCAGTGATCCGCGAGCGACCCCCGCTCGACTCAAGATGGACCGAGGGATACATCTTTCCATTTGATGCGCGATCCTGCACTCAAAAAGCAGGATCGAGAGAAACTGCTCGCTGAGTGAAATGATAACTTCATTTGAGGTGCAACATCCCGTTGGTGCAAGCCGTCTCGGCATACTTAGTTCTTCGTCGAGTAGACTTGGTTAGCCACTTCCATGCCCTTTTCCTCAGGTGACAAACTCGGTCAGTATGAAATTCTCGCGCCCATTGGTGCCGGCGGAATGGGAGAGGTGTTTCGCGCCCGGGATCCGCGCCTGGGCCGCGAAGTTGCTATCAAGGTGCTGCCGGCAGCGATGGCGCACGATCCGGAACGCCTGGCTCGCTTTCAGCGCGAAGCGCGTACAGTGGCGGCTCTCAGTCATCCGAACATTGTCACCATCTTTTCCGTGGAGGAAGCCGACGGGATTCACTTCCTCACCATGGAACTCATTGAAGGGCTGCCCCTGGATCGGTTGATCGGTATGGACGGACTGCCTGCCAATCAGATTTTGGAGATTGCCCAAGCGCTGTCCGACGCATTGGCTGCCGCGCACGACAAGGGCATTGTGCATCGCGACTTGAAGCCCGCCAACGTCATGGTCACACACGATGGCCGCGTCAAGGTGCTGGACTTCGGGCTGGCCAAAGATGTTGGTTGCGCCTGCCCCGATGACGAAACACGTACTTTGCTGGGCAATACGCAGGCTGGCATGGTGATGGGAACACCCTCGTACATGTCTCCGGAACAGATTTCGGCGCGGCCGCTCGATCACCGCACGGACATCTTCTCGCTGGGTGTAGTGCTACACGAGATGTCCACCGGCAAGAAGCCGTTTACGGGCAGCTCTTCTGCGGAGTTGATTTCGTCTATCTTGCGGGACACGCCCGCGTCGATTAGCGCGAGCCGTCCGGACCTGCCCGGCGATCTGTCGAGAATCGTCCGGCGCTGCCTGGAGAAGGATCCGCGCCACCGTATCCAGACCGCCCGCGATGTCTCCAACGAGTTCCGCGACATGGCCCGCCAGTCGCCGCAGAAAGCTGTGCCCCAAATCCCTGCCCAAGCCGCGGCCTCAAGCCCGGACCGAACCCCAGGCACACCCTCACGCACCATCTCCGCAGCCGACTCGGGCGCAGCCCGCGCCGACGAAGGCTTCTGGGTCGCCGTCCTGCCCTTCAAAGCGCAGGGCGCAAGCCCTGACCTCGCCGCGCTTGCTGAAGGACTCACCGAAGACATCGTTACCGGGCTTTCGCGCTTCTCTTACCTGCGCGTCATCGCACGCGGCTCCACGCTGAGTTACGCCGACAAGGCTGTAGACCTGCGCGTAGCAGGCAAAGAGCTTGGTGCGCGCTACGTCATGGAAGGCACCCTGCGCCAGGCTGGCGCAAAGCTCCGTCTTGCCGTGCAACTCGTCGATGCCGTCACCGGCGCTCACCTATGGGCCGAGAACTACGAACGCGCCTTCAGCCCAGAGGCCATCTTCGAACTGCAGGACGACCTCGTCCCCCGCATCGTTTCAACTGTCGCCGACAATAACGGCGCATTGCCGCGCAGTATGAGTGAGGCAGTGCATAGCAAAGCCCCTGAAGAATTGAGCCCTTATGAAGCCGTGCTGCGCAGCTTTGCCTACTTTGAGCGGTACACTCCAGAGGAGTTGTCGGCTTCTCGGGCTGGGTTGGAAGTTGCCGTGCGCAAAGCTCCGGCATACGCAGATGCCTGGGCAATGCTCGGTATCCTCTGCGCCCAGGACTATTTGCACGGATATGAGCTGCAAGCCAACGCTCTCGAAAATGCAGCTAAAGCCGCACGCAAGGCTGTTGAACTGGGCCCGACAAATCATCTGGCGTATTTCAGCCTGGCCCATGTCCTCGCGCACCAGAAGGACTTTGCTTCGTATCAGGATGCTGTCGAGCGCGTTATGGCGCTTAACCCGATGGACGGCAATGCGGTCGCCTTTCTCGGCGAGTTCCTCGTATATGGCGGCAATGCGGAGCGCGGCATGCAACTGGCCGAGCGCGCCAAGCAACTGAACCCGAATCATCCCGGCTTCTACTGGTTCTCGGATTTTTACCACGCATTTTCTCAAGGCGACTATCGCGGCGCGGTCGCTTTCGCACAGAAAGCCAAGCTGCGCGGCAACCCGCTGGCTTCAATGATGCTTGCATCCGCAGCCGGGCAGCTTGGTGATCACGACACCGCCGCCAAAGCAATAGCAGAGTTGATAAAGTTCCGCCCCGAACTTCCTGCTCTGATGCGCAAGCAGGCAGCAAAAGTCTGGAACTCGGAATACGGCGAACGCTTCCTCGACGGACTCCGCAATGCTGGTCTTGAGATTGCGGACGAGGAGAAAGGGGCGCGGGTGAGACCAGCGACGCACAGCGGAGCCAACATTGCTGCAACCGTGGCCTCGATCGCTGTCCTGCCCTTTGCCAACCTTAGCGCGGAGAAAAATCAGGAATACTTCTCCGATGGCTTGGCCGAAGAAATCATCAACCTGCTCGCCCAAATCCCAGGGCTCAAGGTCATTGCACGAACCTCGGCTTTTGCTTTTCGCGGCAAAGAGCAGGATATCCGCGCTATCGCCGAGGCGCTTGGCGTAACCACTATTCTGCAGGGCAGCGTGCGCAGATCCGGCAGTCGAATTCGCGTCACCGTGCAACTCATCAACTCGGCTGACAGCGCACACATCTGGTCAGAACGCTACGACCGCGAAATGACCGACGTCTTCGCAGTGCAAGACGAAATCGCCGCGGTGATCGCAGGGAAGCTGCAGGTTAAGCTTTCGGCGTCGACTCCGAGGTACGTGCCCAAGCCAGCTGCATATGAAGAGTTTCTGAAGGCCCGACATCATCTGCAGCGGTGGACGCCGGAGTCGGCGGCACGGGCTAGAGAATGTCTTGAAAGAGCAGTTACCCTCGATGGTGGATTTGCACTTGCGCATAGCGATCTTGGATGGTGCTTCTACATCCTGGCGATCGAGAATCAGATCCCTCCAAGGGAAGCAGCCGAGCTAATGAGATCTACGGCACAAAAGGCACTGCAGATTGAGCCATCGCTACCGGATATTCACGCTGTTCTGGCAATGGCGGCAGTGCTCGATTACGACTGGTATGAGGCGGGGCGGAACTTCGAGCTCGTCATGGCCGGCGAGCAGATTCAACCGTTTGTTCGCTACCTCCATAGTTCGTTTTACCTCGTATCTCTGGGGCGAATGAAAGAGGCCGAAGCGGGGATTGAGCGCGCACTTCAGGAAGATCCACTCAACGCTTTGTGCCGCTCAGCCCTGGGGAGCTTCTGCCTGACATCCGGTCGATTTGCGGATGGCGAAGGCATTCTTCGGGGAATTCTGCAACTCGATGAGAACTTTTGGATTGCCCATTCATGGCTGAGCTTCTCTTGTCTGAAGCAGAATCGGCTGACCGAAGCCATCGCTCACGAAGAGAAGGCACGATCACTGGCGTCCTGGAATCCGACCGTGATAGGCAGGCTCGCCGCAATGAATGAGCGCGGCGGAAACACGAGCAGATCGCGAGCCTTGCTCGAGCAGCTTGGTGACGGCACGGCATTTGGGACTCCCGGCGGTTTTCTTTGTTATCACGCGGTTCTCGCGAATATCGAATCTGCCGCTGACTGGTATCAGAAGGCCATTGAGCAGCGCGATCCCCGTGCACCATGGCTCTTTCCTCTGCAGTTTGGTGATCTCTTTGCCTCCAACTCACGCTGGCCAGGGTTGAGACAGACGATGAACTTGAACTGAGATCAGGGGCTGCGCGCGGTTTATCTGCGACTCTTTAGTCGAATTCAGCTGTTGGCAAATGCTTTCGGGCGCCCATTAAGTCCCAGAGATCTTTAATGAACTCTGTTGCTCACGACACCGCGGTCTGATGTTAGTCTCAATCACTAGCAAATCTCAATTTGAGGTATCCGTGTGAATCGTCCGGCATTGACATGGGCCATTTTGCCCGCTGTGCTCCTGTTTGCGGGATTCACTGACACCAAGCCTCGAAACGGTTCGAGCACTCTTGGGGTCGCGAAGGACACTGCGAATTGGCTGATGTACGGCCGGACGTACGACGATCAGCGCTTCAGTCCGCTGAACCAGCTCAACGAGCAGACCGTTGCCAATCTAGGACTGGTGTGGAGCCAGGAACTTGACACCACCCGCGGCCTCGAGGCGACTCCAATCGTGGAGGACGGTGTCATTTACACCACCGGATCGTGGAACGTCGTCTACGCGATGGATGCGAAGACGGGCAAAACGCTTTGGCAGTATGATCCCGCGATCGATCGCAGCCGGGCGTATTTTCTATGTTGCGATGCGGTCAATCGCGGTGTCGCGCTCTATAGAGACAAGCTGTATGAAGGCACGTTGGACGGTCGCCTCATCGCGCTGGATAAACGCGCCGGAACAATCTTGTGGAGCACGCAGACAACCGATAGAACCCAGGCCTATTCGATCACTGGCGCGCCACGGATCGCAAAGGGAATGGTCGTAATCGGGAACGCCGGGGCCGAATACGGGGTGCGCGGCTACGTTTCGGCCTATGACGCGGAAACGGGCAAGATGGTGTGGCGCTTCTATACCGTTCCGGGCGATCCGGCGCGCGGTTTCGAGAACAAGGACGTCGCTCGCGCCGCGAAAACCTGGACCGGAGATAAGTGGAAGAACGGCGGAGGCGGCCCTGCCTGGGACAGCATCGCCTATGATCCGGCACTCGATCTCCTCTACTTCGGTACAGGGAATGCCACTGCGTGGTACCGCGCGCTCCGAGGTGGCGGCGACAATCTCTACACCGCCTGCATCGTGGCCGTGCATGCAAGCACGGGCGAATTGGCATGGTATTTCCAACCTACTCCGGGTGATAACTGGGACTTCGACGCTACGCAGCCGCTGATGCAGGCCGACCTGGAGATCGGTGGCCGCGTCCGCAACGTTCTCATGCAGGCCAACAAGAACGGCTTCTTCTACGTGCTTGATCGCAAGACCGGCAAATTCATCTCCGGTGCTCCCTTTGTCCATGGCATCACTTGGGCCACAAGGCTCGATCCCAAGACCGGTCGCCCGCTTGAGATTCCCGGCATCGGCGGAGCCGAGCCTACGCTCATCTCGCCCGATCCCTTCGGCGCGCATAACTGGTACCCCATGGCCTTCCATCCGGCGACAGGCTTGGTGTACGTTCCGGCAAAGACCGGCGGGCAAATGGCTCACGTACCCAATTCAAAATGGAAATATGACCCCAATGCAGAGAATAAGGGCATGGACGACTCCTACGACGGAGCTCTTTATGTAAAGGCAGCGGCTATGCCTGCCCAGACTGGAGAACTGCTGGCCTGGAATCCGGTTACGCAGAAGGAAGCCTGGCACGCAAGTTCTCCCGTAGTCGAGACGGGCGGAGTTCTCTCCACAGGAGGCAATCTGATCTTCCAGGGCCGCGCTGACGGCATGCTGCTGGCCTATCGCGCTACAGACGGAAAGCAGCTGTGGCACTTCGACGCCGGCACAGGAATCATGGCTCCGCCTGTGACCTACATGGTGAATGGCGTGCAGTATGTGACTGTCATGGCAGGATGGGGTGGCGGCCCCGGATTGTTTAACGCGCCTGGGAGTGGCCCGGTCAAGCCCGGCAGTGGGCGCATCCTCACCTTTGCCATCGGTGGTGAGGCGAAGTTAAAGGTGCTGCCGTTCGGTCCGCAGGGTCCGCCGCCGATGCCGGAGCTGACATATGACTCCTCACCCCAGCTGGTCCACCGCGGAGCGCAGATCTTTAATTCGACTTGCATGTTGTGCCATGGCATTAACGCGGTCGGCGGCCCGCTGCCTGATCTCCGCTACTCCAGCAAGGATATGATCGAGTCGCTCGACCAGATATTGATGGATGGCGCGTTTGCCCCGGTGGGGATGCCATCCTATAAGAAGATACTCAAGCCGCAGGACGTGAAGGCCCTGCAAGCATACATCGTGGCTCGTGCTCGGGAATCAGCAACTGCTGCATCGGGAAAGACGAAACCATAACTGTCCGGCACCCAAAGTCATTTGGTGGTCGAAATTGCTGTTGTGGCTTGGTTAGAGTCATTCCAGTCGATCAGCGATCTCGGCAATTGGTCCAAGCCCCCAACCTGCAACGTGAATCCCATCATTGCTGTCTTGGCAGGTATGCGAGATGGCGACCATTCGGCCATGTGGAGAATCTCCCAGTCGGAATCAGTGAACGAATAATGTATCAAAAATCCAGGAAGGCTCACTTCGGAAAAACAGAGTTAGGCCATCACTCGCTTGGAATCAAAGTAAATATAGCGAAGGAATTCTTTACGGATGCCCAACAGCCGTTTTGCTGAGAGCTGCGACTATTCAATGCTCGCGACTCCGGTAAGCTCTTTTCGAGATTTAGAAGCGCGCCGGAAGTACCAACCACCAGCCGCATTGATTCCGACGATCAGCACGATAACTTTCGCTGTAAAGAGAGCCGGGTTCTTAACATCGACGATGGGGAAGATAGACAGGACCACATACAGCAGCGTCATTCCAAGTCCGGAAGCGGCCGCGGTGCGCACTCCAATCGAGGGCTTCTCTCCGCGGGCTATGAGCGGGATGCTGAACATCACGAGATAAGTAAGTGCCCAGCAAATGATGCCGGCGTTGTTGAGGAATTGAAATGCTTCCTGTGCGCCAACCCCGAAGTTTCCAAATAGTGTGAGGCCGAATGTGACAACCGCCACGCATACGATAGAGCCAACCGGGGTTTTGAATCGAGGATGGAGGCGGCTGAGCCATGCGGGTAAGAGGTGGTCCCATCCGGCAACCATAGGCAGTCGGTTCACAGCGTTGAAGTAGATGCTAGTGCCGCCTACGATGTTGACGATCAGGAGGGCAGCTGCCACTGGACCAACGATGAATGCGAACGACGTTCCATGCGCTCCCCGCGTAAGCGCCTGCATGGGTGTTGAGATGAGATCCAGGTCGGCGGGCTGAGTGAACGCGAGAGCGGAGGAGGTGCCGGCGATATAGATGAGCGCAATTACTGGCCCCGACAGAAAGATGGACCGTCGGATGGTTCGCGCAACATTTCGGTTGCGTATTTCGCCTGAAAAGATGCAGCACCCGTCGAATCCGCAGAATGCTCCAAAGCCCATTTTGGCGGCAATGTTCAGATTGAGAAGAGTGACGGCGGGAAAGGCAAGGGCCACTGGCGCCGTGGCAAAGGTGCCGTGGATCCATCGTGGAAATGCGAAGAGAAGCATGGCTCCAAGCATGAGGACGAGAACGATGCCCCCGACATTGTGAAGCCACTTTGCAATGGACATGCCGCGAATTGCGATGAGGGTAAGTCCACCGATGACAACGGCGCTGAGAGCAGCGGTGATCACCTTGCTTTCCACGATCCAAGCTCCCGACGGTCCCGCAGCATAGGCTACGTTGTCGGCGAGCATAGACATGGTGGAAGCAACGATCAGAACTACCGTAGCCCAAAGGTTCACTGCAACGAGGAATCCTATCAATTCGCCAAAGCGCAACTTGGCCCATTGATAGAGACCGCCCTCGAGCGGCATTTCTGAGGCGAGATGAGTGACGACGATGCCGGAGGGAATGTAGAAGAGCAGGACAGCGGGAATCCAGTACATCACATGGGCGGAGCCGAGCTTTCCAGCTGTGCCGAGCCACTGGATTCCAACAATATAGAGGGTCTGGGACAGAATGAGATCTCCGAGCCGAAGCTCCTTTTTAGCGAACTACTACGTAATTCGACGAGATGTTCTGCCTCGAGGAACTGCTGCTCTCGAGCATCGCCTGCCATTGGGCTCCTTATCTTTCGATCCGAAGAGCGTGGAAACCGGTGCTAACTTGCCCGGAGGCATTGGGGGAACGACCAAGGTATATCAGAATGAATAGAGCATATGTACCTTATAAGGTCAGCCAAGACACAACTGGGATCCGGCGTCGATCCACGGGCGGGCCGCAAAGATAAATGATGGTTTGATCGCAATCCAAGCCTGAAAACTTCATTCCGCAACCTCTAATATCACCCCAACTGTGCCCATTTTTGTGCCCACCCGACCTCAAGATCGGTCATAATTTGGGGTGTATTGAGAGTAAATTTAACAGAGGAGGGGAGCGGTAATCCAAACAAAGGATAGGAGCTTATAGCAACCGGTAGAAGCAGGGAAGAGGGCGACGGGAGGGTAAAAGCTAATACACTGCCCCGGACCGGGAACTTCGCTTCGCGCTCCGCAAACCACTCTTCTCGCCTTTCTGGAGTCATGGCAAGCTCTGTGAACTCAAGGACCGAATCGGCGATGAGGCTGAAGTCCCCTGATCCGACATTGAGCATGTGGACTCTCCCTACGTCATATCTCAGGAATAGGTCGTCAGCGGAATTGCCACGCCCCGGGTAGTTAGTCAGACCATTGGGAATTAACGCGGTGTCCGCTGGGTCTGCTACTCCGCCCGCAGCGCATTTACGGGATTCACAACTGCGGCTTTGCGGGACGGGAGGTAACACGCCACCGAGGCGATCCCGACGACGCATACAGTCGCAATACCGTAACTCCAAGGATCCAGGGGGCTCACATTGAACAGGAGCGAGGCCATAAGACGCATGGAGACAAACGCGGTGGCAAGGCCAATGACGATGCCAATGGCCGTGAGCCACAGCCCCTGGCGCACAAACATGGCTGTCAGCGTCCGCCGCTCCGCACCGAGCGCCATGCGAATGCCGATTTCGCGCGTGCGCTGCGACACTGCGCAGGAAATGACTCCATAAATTCCGACGATGCCGAGCAGCAGGGCCATGCCTCCGGCGACGCAGAGCATGATGAGTGTGAACGAAGTGCGCGCCATCGATTTGGTATACAGGGTGCCGAGGGTGGTCGCATCTGCGAGGGGGAGATCGGAATCGATCGACCAGACGGCCCGCTGCACTTCATTCATGAAGGTCGCGGAGCCCGCGCGGCGGGAGCGAATCACGAAGCCTACATTCCGTTCGACCTGCTCGGGCTGGCCTTCGAAGTGATCTCGGAAGAGTGGCCAGTAGATGGATGATGGGGGCGGATTGTTGACGCCGTCATCATGAGTATCTCTCACCACGCCCACGACTTCACGCCAGTCGTCGGTAGTGCCCACGCGGACCTGTGCACCAATTGCGGCGGCCGGGTCGTGCCAGTACTCTCTCGCCAGGTTCTCCGAGAGGATAGCGACAGGTCTCTTCTGGTAGGTATCCGCCCAAGTGAGATCGCGTCCGACCAGGAGAGTGGTTCCCATGGTGGCGAAAAACCCTGGCGAGACAAACTTGAAGCGGCGAATCGGCGGGAGCTCGCCGGGCTTGTAGACACGGTCTTTCACGAAAACGGGATCGTTGGAACCGTATCCCTGAAAAGGAATGTTGGTGCCAAAACTGACCGAGGAGACGCCTGGAATGGTGGCGAGTTTGTCCGCGATCTCCTGTTCGAGGCGGACCACCTGTTCGCGCTGGGTGTCGGGAACGTGCGACTCCGGAATGGAGAGACGAAACGTCTGCAAGGTTTGCGGATCGGCAAAGCCAGGTGACACGTGAATCAAGGCCCGAAAAGTGTGGATCATCAAGCCGGAACAAATCAGCAGCACGAGGGCGAGAGCCACCTGCACTACGACCAGCGCCTTGCGCGTCCGTTGGCGTTCCCGGCCTTGGCTCAAAGCTCGTCCGCCTTCTCGGAGCTCCTTGTGCAGGGCGGCGCCGGCGTACTTGATTGCAGGAATGGAACCAATGACCAGGCTGACAAACAGCGACAGGCAGAGGACGAAGAGCAGCACCGGGCCGTCGATGCCGATCTCGTTCAGGCGCGGAACGCCGGTTGGTTTGAGTGCGATCAGAGCGCGAAGGGCCGCGTAAGCAATGGCCAGGCCGATGACACTGCCGGCGATTCCGAGTACCAGGCTTTCGAATAACAATCCAGCAGTGATGCGCCCGCGGCCGGCGCCCAGGGCAGTGCGAATTGCCAATTCCTGCCGTCGGCCTTCCACGCGCACGAGCAACAGGTTGGCCACATTGGCGCAGGCCACCAGCAGCACGACGCCGATGGAACCCATCAAGACCCACAAGATATTGCCGATGTCGCCGATGACGTCTTGCTTCAAGGGGCGTGGAACCGGCTGTATCTGTATTTTTTCAAACAGGCTGAGAGGGAATCCTTCGGGCGCGGGAAAACTGCGGACGGCGATCGGAAGGAGGCGGGTCATATCCGCCCGGACTTGCGCCAGGGTCACACCAGGCTTCAGGCGGGCAATGCCCTGGTAACTGAAATTACCCAACTTTGTCTTGCTGCGGTCCCACTGCAAGGGCACGTAGAGCGCCGCGTCTTCGCTGTCGAGAAACTGAAAATCCCTGGGCAGCACGCCAATGATCTCGCGTGCTTTCCCGTCAATCTTGATGGAGCGCCCAATCACGGAATCGCTGCCGCCAAATTTTTTCCGCCAGTATGCATACGAAAGAATGACGGTTTGGGGAGCGCCGGCGGTGTCGTCGCGCTTTGTGAACAGACGGCCAACGACCGGCTTTGCTCCCAGGAGGGGCAGAGTGGCATCGGTGACATCGAAACCCAGTACGTGTTCGGGTTCTCCCGCACCGGTGACATTCAAGCCGTCGTAGTTATACACGCCGATATCCTGGAAGGTCGTGCCCTGCTCACGCTCGATGAAATAGAGGAAAGGGGCCATGGGCAACTTGTCGATGGGAATTCCGTCCACGTGGTACCATACGCCCACCAGTTGCTCCGAATGGGGATAACTCAGCGGCTTCAGCAACACGCCTTCCACTACGCTGAATACCACCGTGTTGGCGCCGATGCCCACCGCCAGCGTGAGGAGAGTAATGGCGGTGAAGAGCGGCGCCCGGGCCAGTCTCCTGAGAACCTGTTTGAATTGCTCGCCAAACCTTGCCATGCGAACCCCTTCGTACTACTGCTTTCACGTCGATTGCAGGTGCGTAAGCATGAATACGCAGGGGAGATCCTGTAGGCTCGTCGGAAGATGCGGAGACATGATACTCCGAGGCGCACTTTCCGCGATGTGACTGAACCTGAAATAGGTCTGCTTCTGGTGGTGAAACGGGAGTAGCGTGATCTCGCTCACGTTGGGTCCGAGTTGACTCGCCCGGAACGATACATTGGCTCATTCGTCCGCTTCTTCGGGCCCATTCTCGAACCGTTCCCAAGATTCTCCGGTTCCGTTCGCTCTGGATACCAGCCCTTCGGGAGATCGGCGAGTTCATCGAGAGTTGGGTCCTTCTCAACGATGTGGTGCAGGCAGGCAAGTTCCGGTCCTCCGCCCTCGATGCCAGATTCACCGAGAATCTGCCAGGCGCCATCAGAGCGATCATGAGTCACGTACCTGATCCACCCCTTGCCTTCCTGGACTGCCGTCGAGACAAACGCTTTGGTGTGAGGCTGGTCAGGAAACTTCCAATCAGGAAAGCGCTCTTCATTCTTTCTGATCGAATCCCAGAATTGCTAGTCAACGGGAGTGGAGTTGTTGGCATATCTCGCTGCAATAGTGGTTGAATGAAGCGGTTCTCGAAGCCGACATCCCATGGGGATCGGTTCTGTAGGTCTGGGTAGACTACCTGAAGAACGGGATAATCGGTATTGCCGTTGTGCCAACTGGAGAAGTTCGTCTCCCGTTTGCAATACCAAGGTCTTAAGACCGCTCCCCAAGGTCGGGTTGGATCGTAGGCTATGGGGAAACGGGCAAGGAATTGCTCTCAAAGTGTGACAGTGGCCGGTTACTCACTCAAACAGCCTAAAAGTGATCGCGCTGCGGGATGATCATCGTCAACGTTTACGCGATAGGTGAGTTTAGTTGCTGTGCGCAGCGATAGCTTGGGACACTATTGCCTTCCGGACAAGAGTGGGCAACTGATCTAAACAAGCATCCCAACCAACAGTCGCTCACTTCTTTCCGAGCCATTCCAGAGCTGTCTTCAGGTTATCGAAAACACGGGTCTGCGCCGGATTCTTCAACATCGAGTAGTAAGTCTCATACATCCGTGATATTCCAAAGATGAAGTCCGTGGGCGCAACGAGTGCGCGACGTGATGTTTCGGCGAATACTTGACGCGTTGCAATCTCGCGAACTTCCGCTGAGGAGGATACCTTGAGCGATGCCGTATCGGTGAAATGAAAAACCTGGTCAAACTCCGGATTGAAATCGGGATGAGCGAGCAAAGCATCTTGGTGCTTCCTCACATCGTTAAACGTGACCTCGCCTGAAGCGGTCGAAATCACCAATCGTTTCCGTTGGTCGATCTCAAATTGCACAGGCATGGCAGTCGTGCCCTTTCTTAATGATTTGTATGGTCTCGGTTGAGATGGCAGTCGAGAGGGAACTGGTCCGAGTCTATCGTGCCAGGTGGCATCACTCCAGTCGCGTAACGCGCGGCTTGCTCATCGAGCCAGTCGACGACCTCCTCGCGGGTGAGCGTCATCGCATCGCGCTTTCCGAACGCTGGGACCAAGAAAAGACCGGGAGGCCAGCTCGACAGGGCTGGGAAGAGATGCCGCCAAATCTCCGAGCTAGGATTCCGTGGCGACTCGATCGGCACGCAAGACCTTGCTCCTTGAATTCATTCGAGCTGGACAATTCCGAACAAAGTCCAATATATTGGTCCATATAAGGCCATTATGGCTTTATATATGGAGCTTATAAGTGAGATCGAATGTATCAGATGTTCTGCCCCCCGCCGTCAAGCGGTCGCTGACCAAATTCGGCAGCGACCTAGCCACCGCCCGGCGAAAGCGTGGGCTCACAATCCTTGCCGTCGCCGAGCGCATGGGCGTTGCCAAGAATACTTACCTCCGCGCAGAGAAGGGAGACCCCAAAGTCGGCCTTGGCGTGTATGCGATGGCGCTTTTCGTCTTGGGCTTTGGCGATCCTCTTGGCGCTCTTATCGACGTGAGCCGCGACGATACCGGCCTTCTGCTCGATGAAGAACGTCTGCCCAAGCGCGTGCGCATGAAGAAGGCACGGGTGCCGCAATCATGAAGCGGATGATCGACGTGATGCTGGGCGATGGGGGCAGGGGCGGGGTTGGGGTCGGCACGCTGCGCTACGACCTGCAAGGGCGTCGCGAAAGCGCGGCTTTTGAGTATGGTGCGGGCTGGCTCGGCGCCCCCGCGCGTTTCGCGCTGGGGCCGACGCTTCCGCTCCAGGCGGGACCACAGTTTCATCGCAAGTCAAAAGACGGTTCTATATTTCATGCCGCGATTTCTGACACCGAGCCCGATGGGTGGGCAAAGCGTGTCATCATGCGCGACCACATCAAGCGGCAGACAAGAATTGCGCCGTGAAGGAAAAGAAGAAGCGCAGCCGCTCAACGCGCTTGATTATTTACTGGCTGTGGATGATTTCAGCCGTGTCGGCGCGCTTCGTTTTCGCGACGAAGAGGGCGTGTTTCAGCGCGCGCAGGAAGAAGGGCGCCGGACCGCTCCGCCACTCATCGAGCTTGGACATTTGCTGAGCGCGTCGCGCGCTGTCGAGGCGAACAAAGAGACGGCAGCGGACCTTGCATACTTGCGCGGCCGAGGCACGTCGCTTGGCGGCATGCGCCCGAAATGCACGGTCATTGACGAAGACGGCTCGCTCTCGCATCGGCAAGTTTCCGAGCATCGCAGACGAGCGCGCCGTTACCAAGGGAGAAGTGCTCGCTCTGACGCTTGCCAGAAAGGCCGGGATCGATGCAGCCACGGCGCGTATCGTCCAGAGCGAAGATTTGCCGGTCGCGCTCGTCCGCCGCTTCGACCGTCAAAGCAGTGGCCATCGCGTCATGTATGTCTCCGCCGCGACCATGCTGGGTGTTGAGGCGACGGAACCCGAGGAACATACCTACACCGAGATCGTGGACGCAATCCGCGTACACGGGGCCGACGCACGAGCCGATATCGAAGAGTTGTGGAGGCGAATTGCCTTCTCGATTTTGATTACGAATGTGGACGACCACTTGCGGAATCACGGCTTCCTGCATGTAGATAGGGAATTCTGGCGGTTGTCGCCCGCTTTCGACATCAACCCGTCGCCCGAGCGTGTGCGTGAATTGAAGACGTGGATATCCGAAGATGCTGGCCCTGACATGACCATCGATGCGCTCATGTCCGTGATTGCATATTTCCGCATCACGGCTTCGCGGGCCAAGGAGATCTTGAGCGACGTTATGCAAGCCGTGAATGAGTTGGCGCAAGACTGGACAAAGTATTGGCATGAGTGAAGAAGATCTTGAGCCATTCGCAGACGCATTCGAACATGGCGAACGCGCCGCCGCGAAGAAGCTTATCTGAAGATCAAAGCCGATAACTCTCGGCAAATCGCCGATGGTCATGCCATCATCTGCCGTACCATTTCTCGATAATTGATCAGCGACTTGGATTTGACAGAGTCTATTTCTTCTCTATTATTGACATAATGAAGAACCGAAGCTACCTTGGTGAGTTCGAGATCATGCTTCTCCTCGCTGTCATTCATCTAGGCGACGAGGCCTACGGTGTACCCATTAGTCGCGAGCTTGAGAAATATCGAGGCCGAGATGTGGCTGTGGGCAGCGTGTATGCGGCCTTGGAGCGGCTGGAGGCAAAGCAACTCGTAATCTCTAGTCTCGGCGAGCCAACCCCGGAACGCGGCGGCAAGGCAAAGCGCTACTTCCGTATCACCAAAGAAGGATTGCGGCAGGTGCATGAAACACGGCGCGTTCTGACAAAGCTCTGGCAGGCAATACCCGACTTGAAGCTAGACCTACTGCAGGCAACCTAATGAGACGCAGAGAACCACCTCCGCTCGCAACGTGGATGCTGGAGCACCTGACGCCCGGCGACCGTGATGAAGCTCTCGGCGGAGATTTGCTGGAGGATTTCCGAATTGGCCGCTCCGAAGGATGGTATTGGCGGCAGGTCTTGGCTGCGTGCTCAATCTCATGGCTGCAGGGGTTGCGTGCGCGTGCATCAGTGTTGTTTCTCGCGACGCTTTGGTCTATGCTCGCGCCTGCATGGAAGGTCGTTTGCGACCGGATTCAGGGTTCTCCGTCTCTCGAACATCTCTGGCAGATGGCCGGAGGTTTTTGGGTGCTCCCTGCGTTCGCCATTTGGCTAGCACTTCATACGTGCTTTTTGTGGGCCGGGGTGCTGTTTTATGTCTTCGTTAATAGAAGCTTGGGAAAGCGGTTTCATCCAGAACAGGCCAGGCGCGCAGTTTTGCTGGCGCCGCTCATATTCGCACCGGTCTTTGGCGCCACGTTTCTGTTGGTGAACCTGTATTGGTATTCCGCCTTTCCGAACGCAAAGTTCGCAGCTACGCCACTGGGTCAGATAGCGGATATTGGAAGACTCGCGGATGCTGTCCGCCTGCCGTATCTCATCGCTTTGGTATCCGCGCTTTGGGGTCTCATTCCACAATCGATGCGCACGGCCCAAACCCTTCCGTCGGAGTTGGTATCAACCGACCCCGAAGCGCACTCGTTCCTTCCGCCGCTTGTCCCTTCGGAGTTCTGGCGATTCTTCGTATTCCTGATCTTTATGGGGTTGACGAACTCAATGCTCGGAAGCCTCCTCCTCTGTCGTCTGCCACAGTCGAATACGCGGATCTCCTTTCTGTGCTCGGTCGATCCCTTGTGTATGTTGTCGTCGGCGCAGTAGGCGGCGTTGCTGGCACCTGGCTTTACTGGAGGAATCCATCTAGTCCGTTTCGAGAGACTGCGCCGCTGCCGTTCAAGTTCTTTGCGCTGGTGTGCGCCGCGGGATGGGTCTGGGTACCATCCATGGTGATCTTCTCGGAGGAACTTTCGCTGCTGACTGCATTGATGGCGATGATCGGCGCATTTGTGCTTTTCTCGAGCTTGCGTTGGGCTGCAGAATTTACGTGCGTGCCTGCGCTGGCCGGCTCGTCAAGCTGCAGAGTGGACGATGGAGAATTGTTTGCCGAATCTCTTTATCAGCCGCCTATTGAAATGCGTGGCTATGCGATTGCGCTCACCTTGTTCGCGGCAACTGCAGCGCTAGTCACGCATTCCGTCTACTCCGCTGCAGCGTTGCTTGCGTTGAGTGCATGTCTCTTTGCGTGGGAGCGCCCTGTTCCGCAAAGCGATTCGGGAGCGTCGATTAGTCGGCGCGAAGTTCATCGCGCGGCGACCCGTCTTGCCCGAGTGGCTATTCCAGCTGTGCTGGTGACCGCCTGGGCATTGCTCGACGGTGTTGCCCACCGAATGCAACCAACACCTGTTGATGATCGAAATTCCGCAGCTACTCACAGTGTCCAAAAACCGGGATCCCGAACCGCGACCTACGGATTTGACGGCTATGAAAGCTTGATCCTTTGGCCATACCCGGAAAGACGCACCGTCATTGCACCGATTCCAATGATTCGCACCTTGTTGGCGCCGGGTACGACGAAACCCTTGATCATTCGCTTCGACGGCCCTTACTGGTTCGTTCAGCCACCAGATAAACGTCCGGGGCGGATGGCGCACGAGGCGCACGGTAATCCGACTATTGTGAACATCCAGTCGAGCAATACACTCCCCTTGGTCATGGCCGCGCATCAACATTTAACCGCAGCGATTCCTATTGCACGCTGCCGAGAGATCGAAGTTGAAATTAAGAATCGCGATAACAAAGCGGGTGCGATCTCACTCGCCCTGTTGCTGACTGATGCAACGTCGTCTCATTCACGAACTATCTACGTCGGCCAGCAACCGATCCTATCGACGGAACTGGGGCTTTTTCATTTCAAGCCCTCGCCGGTGACAGAGACTCTCCGATTTTACGTTCCGGAAAACGTGAAGACGCGAATTTTCAACGAATTGACAGTTCAGATGCTTCCGGATGTAGAGCACGAATTCGTTGCCCCAAAGATCGCAATTGTACAGTTCCGGATCATCCCTCGCTGACACTATCCATGCCTTCGGGTCACGCAAAATCAAAACCGCGAACTCCGGGCGTATGGTGGTCGATGGTGAAGTTGGCAAGTTCTTGCTCTCAAAGCGAGTATGGCCGGTCACTCGCTACTGAGATTCGAATTCGGCTCGGTGCCTGGCGTAGATCAGCGGCCTGCCATTATCCGTTTTGATTTGGGTTCTGTGCGATTCTCGATTAGGGCATTATTATCTGGAGCGGTCTCGCACAATCGGAGGACAAAATGGTGGTGCGTACTCGAACCTGCGTTCTAGTGCTGCTTATGTGGTGTTCCTGCGTTGTCGCGCTGGCGCAGGGAACTGTGAAGCTCTCCTACACGGGAACGGCGGGATGGGAGATCACGGATGGGCAAACCGTGATCCTGGTCGATCCCTATTTGACGCGGCTCAAGACCGAGACTCCAAATGATCGGCCACTTGCTTCTGATCCGCGCCCGCTGGTCACAGACAACGATTTCGCTCTATCTGATCGGGCAGTGATCGACGCCCACATCAGCAAGGCGGATTACATCCTGATTACGCACACTCATATGGATCATGCGCTGGATATGCCCTATATCGCACGCAAGACAGGCGCGGTCGTAATCGGAACCGAGAGCACTGCCAATTTCGCCCGTGACAACGGAGTGCCCGATACTCAGATTCTGATCGCACAGGGAGGTGACGACTTGCAGCTGCGCGGCTGTTCCGTAAAGGTGATTCCCAGCCTGCATGGCATTCTTCCCAGCAGCTTTTCGCCTCCGTCAACGATTTTTCCTGCAGATGCAAGACCTCCGTTCCGGCTCGGCCAACTTTTCGTCGAGGGAGGAACGCTTGCTTACCTTATCCGCATCGCTGGTCACGAGATCATCGTGTTTGGATCGATGAACTATGTCGAGCACGAATTGGAAGGCTTGCGGCCAGATGTAGCGCTGATCGGCGCAATGCCCGAACGTCATAAGATCTACCGCTACACGGAACGCTTGCTTCACGCGCTGGGAGATCCACCCGTGGTGATGCCGACCCATTGGGACCGGTTCAATGTAGGTTATGACGTCTCCCAACAGCCCGCTATCGACAGGCTCCAGTCCTTCATTGCAGAGGTGAAGGCGGCATCTCCACGCACAGAAGTGATCGTGCCCAAGTATTTCGTTCCGATTGTGGTTAGGGCTGATGCTACGGCCGGAAAATGAAGCCTCCGCTGTTGCGTACAGGCCGACCCACCTATCCGCCGTCTGCAAAGCTCAGCCATACGGATTTTGGGGTTCGAGGGAGAGTCGGAGAGTCGTCGCTTAAAGGGGAGGCTGGCAAGAAAAATGGCCTCAACTTCCCAGATGGCGGTGATCCACCCTCTATCCGCAGCACCGGTGTCTTCTTTGCATCGGTGAGCACTTAATTGAGCCGAACGAGCAGAATGCTCAGCAGCCGCCCTGATGGGGGTGCAACACGAACGCCGACGGCTGCAAACGCTGGCTAGCTGGCTCGCCTAGCTGCTTGCAAGACGGCGGGCGGAGAGTCCTTTGTTTTCATTATGACGGCTTCTCACGAAGCTCTATGAGCCCGCGCGAACTTCGATTCGTCACTGCACCTTGATGCTCGACACCGGATGGATCTCATTCCATTTCGCGTGATTCTTTTCCGTGACAAACGTCCCGGTGATGGCGACGTGCGTACCTACCGGGGGAATCGTCGTGTGGTCAATGAAACCGGCGCAGGACGGCTTAGCGTCGGCCTGCGTAACGTTGAAGTGACACACGATCTCAAATACGAGATTCCCGCCTTCGTCTGATGTATTCCCGGCGTTGATCAAAGTCGCAAACTGTGGGTCGAGCTGCAACCACCCGTGCGTGTCGCCGTCGCCTTCATGCCGGACGCCGTCCGGCTGATGGTGCGATTGCGAGGCCGTCGCATCTACGATCGTGCCGGTCACCGTCACACAATCCTGTCTCACGAGCAGGCGGGTCGGGTGGTACACGTGCTGCCAGCGGCCGTCGCCGCAACCAGCCATGCTCGACGATCCCGGCACCCCTGGCCCGAGCGCGATGGTGGCCGTACCTGTCGGCGGCGTGGCGGGAGTCGTGGACACTTTGACGTTCCGCCCGTACACGTATCCCTCTTCGCCCGCGCTCGTTCGCACGTGGTAATAGCCGTCTTGAAGGTCCGGTTCAAGCAACGTCAGCGGAGGCTCAGCTGGCGTGAGCAGACGAATGGCCGGTTCCACCGTGGACTGTTCGGGGCGAAGATTGACGTTGCGGGTCACTGTCGCGGTCTGACCGAATGCAGCCGTCGTCCACAGCAGTACGGCGACCGGGGCAAGAACCAGGCACAGTATTCGCTGCGCAGCGAAGGGCATAATTCTTCTCCTACACGCTTGAACCGGTTCATAGTAGACAGTCCGCCGATACCGAGCCGAAACGCCTTCAATGCGTTCTTGGGGATCACGCCAGCCTTGCCTCAGAGAATCGTACCAGATCCTCAGGGCCCGTTACCCAACGCTCACTATGGCGATTCATTCCGCGTCCAACGGCCCGCTGCTCCTTGAACGCGACGTTGACGTGCACGTGCCGCCAAAGTACCTGTTCTCTGAGTTCCGGGTTGGTGGACAATCCAGACATTACCCAAAATGGTGCACCTTCCCTGTTAGCTGCTGTCTGCTAGGGAACCCTGATTCGCACTCAGCTGCTGGCTCGCTACTCCAGACTTACTGGGCTATTTGCGAAGGCGAGCAGAAAGACGAGTGGCGCGTTCCAATTGATGGCAATTTCGTTCATGGAGTAGGCCTGAGTATCGTCGATCCACATGCGCATGGGCGGCACGGGTGAGAGTTTCCGGGCGACGGCATCTGCGGGGTGTCGGTTTGGACCGCCGGAAAGCAGGCCGGGCCAGGGCGCGACAATGTCATCCGACGCGCTGGGCCGGTGATGCGGGTTCATGAAAGGATGCTGTCCTATCTGGGTGACCCAGGACACGCCGAAGCAGTTGCGGCCAAGCATGTAGTGAAGGTTGGCGAGCGCTGCATCGCCGGCAGCACGATTGGAACTCAAGTGGTGGTCTATGGCGAGCAGCAACGACTGGTTGCCGGCAACGCCGTTTGATCCCCAGATGTAGTCATAGGGTCCGAGGGTGTTGCCGTAGCCGTTGCTCTGGCTGCGCTGATTGAGGGACTGTGCGGTTTCGTGCGTCTTCTGGCAAATGGCAGCCTTCGTCTCTAAGTTGCCAGTCTGCGGGGCCATCGCGTACGTCCAGCAGGCCATGGAGGCGACCGTGCTCCACGATGGCGGATCGATCTTCAGAGTGCTTAGGTCCTTGGGGAGGCCTTCGAGGAACTGCTGCTCGTATTGACGCTCGCCGGTAGTGCGCCATAGCTCAGCGGAGGCCCAGAGGGGTTCATCGGCGACCTGGTTGTCGCCGTAGTCGCCCGTGCCGACGCCCGAAGGGTTGTGGAAGATGACGCTGTGGTTCGCGGTGGCCCAGCTCCAGGCGCTACGCGCGGCGGCGAGGAAGCGCGCTGCCAAGACCTTGTCATAGGGGGCGTAGACGCGAGCGGCAATCGCCATCACGGCGGACAGGTCGCCCGTGGCAGCAGTGCTCTTGAAAGGTGCAGTGCCCGTACCAATCACGTTGCTGACGAGGTGATCGTCCTGAGGGAGGATGAACGCGCAAAAGTGATCGCTGGTCTGCTTATGGAAGACGCCGCCGTCGGGCTGCTGGAGCTGCAGCATCCAGTTCAGGTTCCAGAGGACCTCTTCGAGATAGTCCGGGAGACCACCGTGGTGTTTAGCGATGCCAAGGTGGAGATCGTGTAGGGGTTGCGGGTACATTTCCCATGCCCAAAGCAGGGTGCCGCAGGTGATGCCTGAGTTGACGATGTAACGGCCGTAGTCGCCGGCGTCGTGCCATCCACCGTGGTTGGGCAGAGTGCCTGATTTGCCCGACGAAACGCCATAGGCGCCGTCCGCGTGGCAGGACGGATGCGTATATCCGTTCCCCAGGTCGACGTCGCAGCCGCACCGTTGGCCGGTGTAGCCGCGCATAGTCGTGCGGAGGGCTTCAGCGTAGACGTGATCTGATACGGCAACGGTAAACGTGCTCTGGGCACCAAACTCGATGCGGTAGATTCCGGGTCTGCGGAGGCTGGTGAACACAGCCTGTTGCACGAGATCGCCGGATGCTTCGTCGGTCCGCGGCGAGGTGAGGTCACCTTCAAAAACAACCTTGTTGTCCGCTGCGTCGCGGACGCGGAAGTTGTTCTGCGTTGCTGTGGCGGCACCGCGGATAGTGGCGACTTTAGCGTCGGAAGGACGATAACCAACCTGGTCGAAGAATGCGTCCGGAATGGCGGATCTTGCGGATCTCTGGTCTTGTGCAAGGAGGCTGGCGCGGGTGAACTGCGCTGCGGCGGCGAGGCCGAGGGTTTTCAGGATGCTCCGTCGTTGCATTTGGCCATAATACTGCCTGAGTAGAACGACTGCATGTGTTTATGGTCAGGATGCCGCATGCTCCGCCGTATCCACGGTTCCGTCAATGGAAGGTCGCAAGGAAGGATAACGTTACATTGCGGCGACGAAATCGGGAAGCATTTCAGGTGCGCTTAGCTGCAAAAGCTGCGCCATCCGCGCCGCCATTCCGGTGTACATCGAGGCAACATGGAAAGCATTGAAGCGCACACTCTCGCTCGCCTGGTTGAAGGCGTCGCGTGCAAGAACCCTCAGGGCCTCAGAGCGAATCTGCATGGCCTCAGAGCGGAGCGTTTCAAGAATCACTCGGTCATTTGAGTTGCTCACTTTGATGTTTCGTGCGGCAAAATCAACCATCTCCAGCATCACACCCGCGTTAAGGTACATCGCCCGAATCCCACGAATGCCGTGCATGCGTTCCCAGGTCTCTTCCGGGGTGGTATCTAGCCCTTCCTTGGAAAGGAAATGAATGCTCAATTCAAGTCCGCTCCAGTCGGGCTGGAGACGGGCCACGAGCGAGTCCCAATTCTGCGCGTTGCGGCGTCGAAGACCAACTCTCCAGCGTGCGAGGTAGATTGCCACGGAAGCGATTGCAGCGATTTGGAGGATCGGCAGACTCATTACATCACCTATCATCGCCAGCCATTATTGAACTCATCAGTATGAAGTTCCAGTCGGGCTGGATAAATAACACTTCCAGGCCGCTGACTGCTACTTTTGGGCGTTCCGGGCAAGTCGTGGACGATCCCTCCCACTACCTGGGTTTTGCACCACAATTGGTAAGGGAAGTTTGGCCGGTTAATTACGGTCACTCGGGACCAATGATCGAAAGCGTGCAGTCTCGCATTGCCTATCCAATCCCAATGGGCGTGAGAAGGTAGGTTTCGCGAGTCGGTTTCTCGATGTGATCAATGACGAGAACCTCTACCTGATCTGTGCCGGGGACCAACTTCAGTCCGAGCTGTTGTTCGAGAGCCGTGGAAAGCGAGGGGGCGCCGACTGCCAAGTCGCTCTGGCTGTCCGATGTCCATTTTAGATCGAAACTAAACGTCCTCGTCCCCAGTCCCGTCTTGTCGATAACGACACCGCCCGTGGGTCCGGCGAGCTTGCTGGCGAGGTCGTTCATTGTGCCGTTGATGGTCCAATTTCGAGGCATAAAGAAAGATGCCCCTGAGCGGGCTTCGAGCATCTTCTCCCTCAACTTCGGTCCTCCATCTGCGACGACCAGCTCGTAGACGGGCATTTCGCGGGTTTCGAGGTGCGCTTTGAGCTGATACAGGTCGGCAAGAACCGCTTGCATCATTAACCGCTGTTGTCTCAACTGTTCGTCCACTGGAAGCGTCTTGAACGCCTCCAACTTTTCTCGATCCATCGTGGCCTCAAGAAGGTACCGGTCGGTCTCGCCCCACTTTGGGAGGTCAATTACCTGGTGCATGCCAAGACCGTATGCGTTGGCGATCAGGTTCAACGAGGACACGTTAGAAAACGTCCAATAGTTGGGGATGCCCCACCACAGGAAACCGTCGCCATTATCGGCGGTGGTGTCGGGATGGAACATGACCTTGTCAAAGGCCGCGAGCGTCGGCGCGCCACCCTGAGTCATAGGGGCATTTGAGGGCTGCTGACAATTGGAGGAGGCACCAGCCGTAAGTAGGCAGGTGACGGCGCACAGGGCGCCGATGTAGGCCAACCGGTTAGAACGGGTAAACATGCGCATTAGGCTCACACACTTTTCTGACTTGGATGAAAGAACACAATTTAGTTTGGTCAACTGGGAGCGGCGCAGATAGCTAAACACCGTACAAAGCCAATGACTGTTGGGTTGAGGCGCTCGCAAGATTTGTCCGAGTAAGGCGGATGTAATGGACCGTTGGCGCGTGGCCTTTGCCAAGCGGAAGCGTCGTGATCGCGACAGCCTCGCCAGATTTGATAACAATGGGAACCAGATCGCCAGGGAGGGGAACGATGGGAAACGACTTGTCGCGGCGCCAGGCTCTTTCGGGTAATTCATCTGGATCAGTGAACGTACTGAAGGTACAACGGATTTCATCCGTGCCCTGGACAGGTTCAACTTTCAGATCGAATGCATAGACCACTTTCAGAGAGTCGTGCTGGACATAGTAATGCAAAACGTGATCTGGCTTGTTCCTGTCTACCCACGGCTGGACTCGACCGTCTCCGTCATGTCGATCAGGGGACGACCAATCCATCCATCTGGAGAGATCAACTTCGACGGGGAGTCCTGCCATGCGCCATGCTTCATACCCCTCCGTACGCGCAGTCGACGGAACATCAGAAACTCTTCGGAAGGTTGGCGTGTCGCCATAGCTCTGGCAGTAACCACTCAAGGGAATCGCGAGGGAAAAGATCAGGAAGTGCTTGATCATAATCAACCCTCGAACACTGTAGCACGACACCTAATTCCCGTGTCGGGCTACCCTTCAATTACATGACAGCGTGTCACAAGCCGCAGGATTCGAATGAGAAGAGACTCCAAGCCACCTCCTCAATCTCAACGTCTTGTGAAGAGACTGGCCCATTAGTGAACTTAGCGATCGCTGAACCCCAAAAACTTCGTGCCGGGAGATTCTTCGACCTGACGCGAATCTGCCATGCTCCTGGACACAGATGCCAGATCTTTTCGGCCAGCTCGACGCCAACTCCTCGGTGTCGATAACGTCGTAATACAAAGAATTCCGCCATGTCCCACACCTCGCTATTTCCTCGCAGTCTCGGTCCCAGGGTGACGAGGGCAAATCCCGCGAGTTTGCCTTCGATTCTTGCCAGATAGGGCCTGCGGCGAGGTTCGCTCCAATAGAGAGGAAGATCGGGATAACCGAACCGGCCATCCTCACCTACATAGACAGGGACAAACTCGCTGAAGTCGTGGATGTACAACTCCAGAAGGTTTTCCAGACTGCGCTGATACTCCGGGCCGGCCTTGACCACTTCGACACGAGAAGACATGCTCCCAAGCTTACCGCGAAGCCGTAGTTCTAAATCTGTCACCGTCATCAGATGCTTTGATTTGAATCAGTCGCAGGCACATAGCGGCGTTTCGGCTTCCGCTTGTCTTTACGTTGATGGATGGTGATCAGTCCGGTCCTTGGATCATAATCGCCCACCTGGGCTCGCAACATCTCCGAAGTCCGCGCGCCCGTGTGAATGAGCAGGATGAACACAGGGTGGTATTCGGGGTACCTTTTGCTTCAATCCGATTTCAACCGGATTTCAACCGGTCAATACACGGAGTAGCTGTTTTGGTGTCACCTTTTGGTGCCACCTCGGATTGGTAAAGGGTGTACTTCTGTGCATTTCTGTGCACTTTTCCACAGAAACGACGGGTTCTGCACAGGCCCGGCGTGTGGGCTATTTTGGCACAGCTTCGCGTTTATTTTGTGGGGTTTATGGCGGAGAGGGGGAGATTCGAACTCCCGATAGCCTTACCACTATGCCTGATTTCGAGTCAGGTGCATCGTCTGCAACAATTGTATCTACAGATAGTTGCAGGGACCCATTGTTGCGGTGCTACCTGGAGTGCCATCGAAATCTGATCGACCGTGAAGGCCGAAACTGTCGTTCCGGGAGCATCGTCGTCCATGGGGAATGTATGGTCCGCCGCCGTATTGCAAGCGAAAAGTGAGGGTGACAGAATTGGTCTGCGCGAATCTATTCGGCCTTCCAGGATGCGGCTGTTAGGCCATACCATACCTGTTCGCTCAAAATGTTTCCGGCCAACGCTGAGCGCCGTGGATGACCGCGAGAATCTGAATCGTTTCACGCTGGATGCGGTAGGCCACGACATAGGGTGTTTTCGATATCACAATCTCCCGGGTTCCTTTGACCCGGCCTTCACGACCGAGGAATGGGAGATTCTGTAATAGGTTGACAGCATCGTAGATATCATCTACTACGCGCTCTGCTCCCTTTGGGCTGCGTTCAAAGATGTAGTCGTCCAACCTGAGCAGCTGAGCCTTTGCGTTCGTGGTCCAGTCGATCGTCAACGCGCTTTCGTCTTTCTCGCGAGTCGGTGCGTGTTGAGATCCTGCCTAACTTGATCGTGAGATACAACCTCGCCAGCATCGGCCTGACGAATGCCTTCCTTGATCAGGCTGATTTGGTAAGCCCGAGTTTCCAGGTATTGGTCGATGGCCTCATTGATAATGAAGGTGCGATCACGTTTTTGGCTGGCCGCCACAATATCGATTTGCTTGACCTTCGGTAGCGGAGTTCGGAAGCTAACAGTTTTGACCTGCTCGGTAGCCATAATACAAGAAATGATAGCATAATTCCGCAAACTACGGCGTGTCCGCAGGTGCCCCGAGACCAGTCGGGTTGCAACCAAGGAGATGGCCGCCGCCCGATTCTAAAGATGGATGAATTTGGAGCGCAGGTAGCGAGCCTTGCCGTTGAAGAAGTCCAGGTCGTCCGGTCCGATTCCCCGTGACCTGAGAAACCACACATAGAGCACAATGGGCCAGAGAATCAGCAATGTCGGTGAGACCAGCAGTGCAAGGAATCGGGTTACCGTTACCGTCCATGGGCCATTGCCGTGTGTTTCATCCGGGTCGTGACAACTGCATTGCATGCAGTTCCGAATTGAAGGGTTGAAGATTCGAGTCTACCTGAGGAGTTGAGCCTCGAGTCTACCTGAGCGGGGAAATGAGTTGAGTAGGACGAGGATTCCCGACAATAGTGTTCCTTGACCTCTCCGCTCCGTGCTCCAGCGAAAACGCGATTTCCTAAACGAGATTCATGAGTCGGAGTTCTCATCCAGGGTTCCAATCCATATATGTCGAGGGCCTTATTCAGAAGATCGCGGAGTTATTGCCGGCAAGTAATTCCGTTCCGCAATGAGGCCAGTTCCTGAGCATTGCCCGCATCATCGGAGCACTCCTGAGTCAAGAGACGAAGCCCTCTCGCGAGGGTGGCATTGCAGGACTCAATGGACAGTCGTATCGCCGGTCTGTGGAAGCGTTGCCCGCGGGTGGCTCTTCATCAACCGTTCGCGAGGCTTGGTGCTCGACATATCCTGCAGACGATTGATGGCATGAATCCCAACCCTGTACAGTGCTGCGACGATACGAGGAGTTGCGCCGTGGTTCAGCATGTGAATGCCCCCAGCATCGCGAAGCTTGCTAGGATTGATCCGAGGGTCGATTCCTTTAAGAATCATCCCGAGCCGGTGTGGTCCCAAACGTCGTTCGGCATTCCTTTTTTTTATCGTAGCGAAGAGCGCCGGTGTGGACTCGGGATCTGTATTAAATCTCACTAGCATGTCGTTTCGTTCAGGGAGATAATCGCGCAGTGCTTTCACCAACGTCTCTTCCATCGGAACCTTCTTTCCTTGGATAGAGATTGCCGGGCCATCCCATAGAATGTCTGACACGTTCATAGCGCAGACTTCATCTGTGGTCAGCGCGTCCTCGTAGATCGTCTCGAAGATTGCTCTGTCGCGCGCAGGCCATTTAGAGTTCTTAACATTGATCGAATCGAAGGCGCTCAGCACATGCTCCTGTGTCAGTGGCCGGTAGAGACGTTTAGGCGATATTGGATTTTTGATTCGGGAAGCGGGATTGTCACGAATGTGCCCTGGCGTCCAAGATGCATAAACCAACTGCGAATTGCCACGAGCGCCATTCTTTTCTTTGACGAGGGCGCGTTCTGACGCCGGAGTTCGTCGAGATATGCGAGGATATCGTCGGGCGTTAGGGTGAGGAGCTGATCAACTGCAGTGCACCGTCGCTCACCGAGCCAGTCGGAAAACTCGTAGAGCACCCAACGATAAGGTTTGGCTGTTCTGCGGGAGTTGCATGTTGAAAGAAAGACTTCAATCAGCTGTTCGACAGGGGTTTTGGGCAAACGTTTCATGGCTGCACCTCGCGAATATTTGGAATACCCCTCCGACCATTGACCGGAGGCAGATGATTGGCGTTGGGTCGGGCATCGAGCCTCACGAACTCGGGCCCCCGAGGATGATAGCGCCGGTGTTCGCTTTGCATCTGATCGAAAGAAACGTCGGGAGCGTACCTTTCCGTCGACCTCGGATCGGCATGACCTAAATCTGGTTGGAGATCCTCTAGGCGTTCGTTGTGGTCCACCCGGTGTTGGGCGTAGGAATGGCGAAGCATATGAGGATGCAAATTGGGGTCGGCTTGCTTTACGATTTTCTTGATCATACTCACGCTGAGACGGCTCCCCTTTATCGATAGGAAGAGTGCTGGATCCTTTTTGTCATTGTCCTGGTGTTCAGATTTAGGCCGCCCATATTTCAGGTAAAAGCTCACCGCATCGCACGCCATGTCGGTAACCGGGCAGAAGCGATCTTTAGAGCCTTTGCCATGGATTAATAGGTCCCCCTGCTCGTTTCGCTGCGTCGGCTGGTCGCGTTGCGTGCCGCGTGGCTGGTGGGACAGCGCGGGCAGGCGCATTCCTTATGTGCACGTACTGATGCTGAATTCTCAGACTGGTCAGCTCTTGGTCGGGGTGGCATCACCTACATCGGCCGCATTGACTTTGCACAAGCTGATTCGGAGCTACATCAATGCTATGCTGCGCAGCGGAGGAAGGGTGCTATGACACAAGTGCAAAGGGTGGGATTTGGGAGGAAAGAGAGGTTCGGGAGCTAATCTATAACAGGATCATCAACTTGCTGGCGGAGAGGGAGGGATTCGAACCCCCGATACCCTTACGAGTATGCCTGATTTCGAGTCAGGTGCATTCAACCGGGCTCTGCCACCTCTCCGCATTTGTATACGACAATTCTCGAGCGAAGCGCTAGGGCCCGGCGACCGGCGATCGATGGCGAGAAGCTGCAGCAACCGCGAATTCTCGCGGCCGGATTTCACGGGCTGGAAGAATCTCCAGAAAGCTAAGTCGCGGCTGCGATGCGATTCTGCATCTTAAGTCTACCGGTGTAGATGCCGCGGTGGCAATTCCCGACGGGGCAGGGCCTCGAATTCATAGCAATGGAAGGGCCGGCGATCGCTTTCGGAAGACCTGAGGAGCGATGCAACATCGGTGAAACACTGAGCGGGATAGGTTTACATGGAGCGCGGCAGCCATGAGCCGCCGCGAGGTGTTACTTTACTGTCTGGTCTCGTTTATCCCTTCGGATAGCACGAAAAGCCACGGATAGAACAGTCTGCAGGAATTCAAGATTGCACGTCTAGCACAGCTTTCGCAGGGAGCAGAACTTTAAATGATGGAGTTCCACATTTCGCGAAAGGCACGGGATCGCTATAGGTTCGCGGAGACGCTTTTCTCCTATAACGGCAATGTGGTCTTCGCCAGCGTGGCGGCATGCCGTGCTTTTGCCCACCAGATGAACCTGGTGCGCGAATCGGATAAGCATCCCGAACTGGCGGTGCACGCGGGGCAGCTGTTTGCGATGGGCCTGATTGATGAGGCCAGCCACGTGCTGATGGCGCGCTACCGCGAGCAGTTTGACCCCGAGGTGATGACTTCGGCGCTTGGACTGGTTTGCCGGCCGCGTGGGAACGCGCGAACTCGACAACATGCTGCTGACATTTGTGGAGCATTTTCCCGGCCAGAGCGTGATGCGCGGCGAGGAAACTCCGCGGCAATGGCTGAAGGGCAAGACAGGCAAAACAACGCATCGCGAAGCGGCGCTTGAAGAGTTGCTGCTGCTTGTGGTCGGCGAATCGTAATGAAGCCTTCAAGAAATTTGAAGAGCTGTTTGAAGACAAGCCGCTGGCCGAGAAGACTGTCTACCGGCAAGTGACGCAGGAACTTCCGCAGTATTTTGCCACGCGTCCGCTGATTCCCGTCGAGGGAGCAACCGCGGTAAGCCTCTTCGACCTGCTGCGTGCGCCGGCAAACGGCGCGCCTGCTTCGCTCAGCGATCAACTGGCACTGATTCGCAAACTGTGGCGGCCGCTGCTGGGCGACGCGATGGACCGGCTGCTGATGATGGGCGGCGAAGTGCTGCATGAAGAAGAGCTGGCCATCTGGATGCAGTTCAACCCCGATGCTGCGCGTGCGCGAGCCGCCGCCGAAGAAGCCGCACGCCGACGCCGCGAGCACGGAACGCAGCAGTGGCCTTCCATCGTAAGCGAATCGCAGGTACCCACATTCGGCGATCCTGCGAACGAGTACGAGAAGTTCAGCCCGGACACGGCGTGGATGCCGAACACCGTGCTGATCGCCAAAAGCACCTATGTGTGGCTGGCGCAGCTGAGCAAGCAATATGGCCGGCATATTCACCGGCTCGACGAGATTCCCGAAGAAGAGCTGGCTACGCTGGCTCACCGCGGCATCAACTCGCTTTGGCTGATTGGCGTGTGGGAGCGCAGCCGCGCTTCGAAGACCATCAAGCAGCTTTGCGGAAATCAGGATGCCGTGGCTTCGGCCTATTCGCTCTTCGACTACAAGATTGCCGAAGATCTGGGCGGAGAACCGGCCTACATCACGCTGCGCGACCGCTGTTATCACAAGGGAATTCGGCTCGCCAGCGACATGGTGCCGAACCACATGGGCATCGATTCGCCGTGGGTGATCGAGCACCCGGAGTGGTTTATCTCGCGCAATGAGTCGCCGTATCCGGCCTACAGTTTCAACGGCCCCGACCTCTCGCACGATAGCCGCGTCGAGATCAAAATCGAAGACCACTACTTCGAACAGACAGACGCAGCCGTGGTTTTTCGCCGCCGCGATAAGTGGACCGGCGAACACAAGCTACATCTATCACGGCAACGACGGCACTAGCTTTCCGTGGAACGACACCGCGCAGCTCGACTACTTGAATGCCGCAGTGCGCGAGCAGGTGATCCAGACCATCCTTTATGTGGCGAGGCTGTTTCCCGTGATCCGGTTTGACGCCGCGATGACGCTGGCCAAGCGGCATTTTCATCGGTTGTGGTTTCCGGGGCCAGGATCGAGCGGCGCCATTCCATCGCGCGCCGAATACAGCATGAGCCAGGCAGAATTCAACCGGCTCATGCCGCATGAATTCTGGCGCGAAGTTGTCGATCGTGTGGCCGCAGAGGTCCCCGGAACACTACTGCTCGCGGAAGCTTTCTGGCTTATGGAGGGCTACTTTGTCCGCACCCTCGGAATGCATCGGGTCTACAACAGTGCGTTCATGAATATGCTGCGCGACGAGAAGAATGCCGAATATCGTTCTGTCATCAAGAACACCCTGGAGTTCGATCCAGATATCATGAAGCGTTACGTGAACTTCATGAGCAATCCCGATGAAAGAACGGCAATTGATCAGTTCGGAAAGGGCGATAAATGCTTCGGTGTGACAGCCCTTATGGCAACGTTGCCAGGATTGCCGATGTTCGGTCACGGCCAGATCGAAGGCTTCACCGAGAAGTACGGCATGGAGTATCAGCGTCCTCGTTACGATGAGACGCCGGACCACTGGCTTGTGGAGCGCCACGAGCGCGAGATCGCTCCGCTGCTGAAGCGACGCTGGGTCTTCGCGGAGAGCCATAATTTTCTGCTCTACGACCTGTTTGAAGCGTCCGGCTCGGTGGACGAGAATGTCTTCGCCTATTCCAACCGCACGGGGAACGAGCGCGCGCTGATTGTCTACAACAACCGGTACGGTGAAGCGCACGGCACCATTCACAACTCCGCCGCTTATGCAGATAAGGGCAACGCGCAGTTGCGTCAGCGACAGATCGGCGAAGGGCTTGGGTTCGCGGGAAATTCTGGAGCGATCCTGGCTTATCGCGATGTGCTTACCGGCCTGGAGTACCTGCGGCGGGCGAACGAATTTGCAGACCACGGCCTTACGTTCCATTTGCATGCCTATCAATGCCACGTCCTGATGGATTGGCATGAGAAGTGGGCTACGGCCGAGCACCCGTGGGACCGGCTCTGCGATCAGCTTAATGGCCGTGGCGTACCCAGCCTTGAAGATGCACTTATCGACATGGAATTGCAGCCAATGTACCAGGCGCTACGTTCGCTTCTCGACCAGGACACTGTTCGCCTGTTGACGGACATGGCTGACCATCCACGCACCACTGCGGGGAACGGCAGCGTGAGCGCCGCCATCGATCGCAAGGCAAATCGCAAGCGCAGTGAACTTTTCAATGTCGCGTGGAAGCGCTGCGAGGCCTTCGTGCGGATTGCGCAACAGGCGTGGCGCACGCGTGCCGGCGGACAAACGGAAATGACAATGCCTGGACTGCTTGGACCCGCGTTCCGCGAACGGCTGGCCGCCGCTATGCACATTCCTGTCGTAGAAGCCTTGTTCCCGGAGCCGTGGACGGCGGCCGCGCGGCGCGTGCTGCCCAGCCCCAGTCCACAGTTGACGGCGACGGCCATGTGGGCGCCGATTATCGCGTGGTGTGCGCTTGAAACGCTGGCTGAATCGATTAACGCTGAGAAGCCGGAGGAGAGTGCGCTCGAGGCATTCGACCGCCTGCGTCTCCGCCAGCCGCTGGGGGAAGCTTTCAATGCCCTGGGATTCGAAGGCGAAGCCGCTTGGCGTGCGGCTGCGCGGATCAAAGTCGTGCTTTTGGCGCAAGCCCGGATGGCTAGGGAGAAGACCGTCGAAACAGCAAAGGAGCCTTTGAGTCCAATTGGATTGGATTTGAAACCAATTGAAGGGGCGAAGGTGCTGGAGGAAGCAGGTCGTCCGGAGGAGACCTCCGCGCCGGAGACTGTGGAGCCCATTGTGTGTGGGATTCCGCGCGAACTCTGGACTGATTCGGATGTCCGTTGGCTGACGGGAGTGCACGATGCTGGGGAGAGCGCCTACGTGGTCTGCGAGCCCTACGAAGAATTGTTATGGTGGCTGCAAATGCCGGAGTTACTAAGCATTGCCGGCCAACCCTCGCCAAGCAAGTCTAAAATCCGAACACTGAATGCAAAGGTCCATGGAGCCTCGGCCGCAGCGAATAAGGCAGGCTACCGCCTGCAGACGATGCTCGGTATCGATGCAAGGAATGCCGATGAGCGCGCAAACCCAACGCAGGAAGTCGAAGGAGTCAGCAGGGAAGCGGCTGCACCGCAAACAAGTGAAGCGACAGTCGGCCAGGGAGAAAGCGTCATCACGGCTACCGCCGGATCGAAGCCGAGGATCTGAAGATGCTTGCTTTATACTCTGTCACACGAGGCGCCAATGATTATATGAACCCAGTGTTACGGGCGCTCAGGTGCGATCCGGAGTGCCGCTGACAAATGCATGTAAATATCTTCGGAGGCGTAATTCCAACTGATAATGAGGTCTCCGAAAACCCGAGAACAATGTATTGTCCACCGGGTGAATGCAAGGCGCATTGAGGGCGAGAAGAGCAATCTGTGTCCGTCCGCCCGCAGGAAGATGGGCCGAGGCGACAGCTTTCGCAATCTAGATCGGAAACAAATCAAGCTGGATCAGGCCAACGATCGCATCTTGCTGCCTAAACTCGTCTGGCTCCGACACAGAAACAGGCGAGATTCTCGGCGATCTTAAGGACGTGACAATCAGCGCGAACAACTGCAAGCGGTTCATTTCGATTCAGACCAGGTGAGAAGTGAATCAGCCTGTCGCGCAACCTATGCCGGTCAGCTGGCGGCACGGTAGACAACCCGGTAGAAATGTAAGACAGAAGGCCGGACTCAACAGGTCGATTTTCGATCAGTGCTGGAGTGAATTTCGGCGCCAACTGCGGTACAAGATGCTCTGGGCCGCCAGCCACCTACTCGCCGTCCCCGCCATGCGCTTTTCCAGAGCCTGCCTGCAGTGCGGCCTGATCTCGAAAGTCAACCGCAGATCACAGGCGCTTTTCGCTTGTGTCGATTGCGTATCCAGCGAAAATGCCGACCTGGTGGCAGCTGTAGATATTCTAAGGGCGGGATACGCCCGGATCGCCTGTGAAGTGAACTGAAATGTAAGCAGTCAACAACAGGATCCCGCCGAAAAATGCCGCCTAGCGGTCGCAGGATTCTCTTCCTTCTGGGAGGGGAAGAGGTCAGCTGCTCTTGACAACGCATCCGGAGAGAACTCCTTCAACGGAACCAACTCAAAGCGGTCAACCAAACATCGCAGGTGAGCAGAATGGAACAGCCCTACAAAATAGGGGTTGAGAGAGTAGAGAAGTCGCGAATATAGCCGATATATATGACACCGCCGTGCGCGGGAAATCCTGGACTCGCCGTGGCCAAAAGCCCTCCTCGACATTCCGGAAGCGATGCAATTCTATTGGGTGGTTGCCCGTGACCGAACCTTCTACTCGTAAGCGTAACTCGGACAACGTAATTGGCGAATCGACACTGCAAATGCAAGGACCAGCTTCACCGCCTGCCGATTGCGGCACCGCCCACCCAATGACGGTGGGAGATGTGCTCAATTCGACCTCGCTAGGTCTACGCGATCGGCAGCGCGCGACAATCAAATACTTCGCCAAGCAATGCCGGCTAAAAGGACCTAATTCTATTAATCTCGACGACCTATTCGAGCGCAGGAGGCAATTCATAGTCGCATTGGCCAGGCTTGGAATCGAACCCCAAGAAAGACGGAGATACTCCGACCACATCAAGGATCTGCTCACCAAAGCGAACGAACTAGGTTGGAAACCGGATCAGTTTCTTTCGGAAGAGTGGCGTTCCTACTTCACCAAGGCGCGAGATGAGGGCTGCCTGGAGTTGTTAAGGCACTTTGCAAGGCTAGGAGTGAAACCGGGAGAATTGACAATTGCTCAGATTGACAATTGGGTCGATCAACGCACAATCAATCGTGACAAAAGCTTCGCCACAGCCTGGACAATCGGCTCCCGTTTTACCACCATGCTTCTAAGGGATTATCCAGACTTGAATCCAGTCTCTGCAGCGCAGCTAGACGACTACGCAAGCAAGATCGACTCAATGCCCCCTGTACTTCAACGCGAGGTCAGGGCACTACTCACTTTTCGCAGGAACCGCACTGACGGCATCGACGACGAGGTCGATCAGAGTTATTGGGACGACTATGTCAATCTCCCCCCTGTCAAGAAAAGAGAACAGGTACGAGAGATTCGTGCCAAGCAGCTCGAAGCCGTCATATGTCGAATCTGCGGGTTCCTTAAGGAGAAAAAGCAATATCCCAAATCGCTCAAGCAGCTCTTCAGGCCGAAGGTCTTCGAAAAGTATAGGATTTGGCTCGTCCGTGATCGCAAGCTAAAGCCTTGGGCGGTAGAAGGTGTCTTCGCCGTGCTGGTTGGATCCGCTCTTCAATACCAACAACTTGCCGGTGGAAGAATCTGGATGACAAATTTCATGCGCTCCATTCCGCGCGAACCCAATGCAGAGCGCAGAAGGCGGATGGCAAGGAAGACCTTATCCGACGATCTTCTTCGAGACATCCCTGATCAAATCCTGAAAGAACGACTTCTGATTCCGGAAACACCCTCAAATTCCAGACAAATCGCCACATTGGCGATGAAGGAATTCTTGATCCGCTGGTTGCTGGTTCTACCGTGGAGGGCGCGGAACATCTGTGAATGCCGGATTGAAGACCCGAAAGCTCCGGATCCGCTAGACAATCTCTACTGCGATATAGTTCTGCCGAACGCGCCAATGCGGATACCCGGTTGGGTCAAATTGAAAACCGATGATGACGCTTCAACCAAAATCTGGCAATACAAATTCAGCCCCGGTGAGTGCAAGGGCGATAAACGTATCCAACGTGTTCTCCCACGGGAACTGATCGATCCGCTTCAAACATACCTGAAATATCGCAAGGATCTCATTTCTCCCGCGCACAAGAATGCGCTATTTCTCAATAGTAAGGGGCGCCCCCTGGATGACTCTACACTTTACTTTCTCCTTTCCGAGATCACGTTAGTTTACGCGGACAAACGCAGCTCCGCAAAAGTGCTCCGTGACGTATTCGCATTCCACTACATAAGGACCTACCCGGGCCCTGACTGCTTTGCCCGGCTTTCACGTCATCTGTGGCACGCGGACGAGAGGACGACTCGCAAATACTACGCGACTCAATATAACTTTAGTCTCGCCACGGAGTATCTCGAGAGATACCTGAGCTTGCGCCGAGGTTGTCGCGAAGAACCTGAAGACACGGGCCCTGATCTTGTTGAGTACGCGCTTACGGTCATTTTAATCGGGTGTGCAGCGCTATTTGGTGGTTACGCTTTCATCCATACCTTACTTCGTTTAATCCGAGGGATCCCCCACTAGGGTCGATCTCACTCACCCTCTTTTATCGCGCAAATTCGCTGCTTCCAACTGCCGGAGAAGATCCAAATGTCTGACCAGAAAATGGCATTACGCCAAGTGATTGAACAATGCGATAGATATCGACAAACGAAACGCCTGACCTCCGTGATCAGGCAGTTCGCAAAGTTCTCTGGCTGGCAGAAGGATTATGGCGAGATTCCGGTGGATTTGCTCGATGAGAAGCTCAAGGCCTTCAAGAAACATCTCCGCGATAAAAACAGATCGAGGAAAAGCTTCGTGAAAGCTTCCTTATCTATACAACTCATCTTCAAAATAGCAAAGCTCTCGGGGTGGAATCCGGATAGCGATTTCTCTGACGAATGGCGCACGCTTTTGAACCCGGCTAGAAGAGCGAAATGCTTATGCGTGCTTCGATACTTCGCTATTAGGCGTTTCCGAGTAGAGGAGGTTACCAGGAAACACATTGACCAATGGGTAGACACAATGACAATCAGTAGGGAACGGGCCTTCAGTGGGGCTCTGAATGAAAAGATTCGCTTCATCGCATTCCTCGGCAGTCAGAAAGAAGTCGGCGTGCACCCGACCATCAAGCATACCCCGAGCTCTTATTCAGTTCAGCCTGACGGCCAGCTCATGATCGAGGTTAAGGCAATGCTCGCGTCTCGCGTTCCCGTCCCAGAAACATCGCTGAGGGAAAGGCCAGATGACGATGAATGGGGAGAAGATCGCGATGACTATAACAACACAATCGAACTGTCGAGACCGCGACTGCTAAGTGATCCAGCGAGCCTCGAACAAAGCATCTGCCGCTTCTACGGTTATCAAGTTAAATTTGGCGAATATACGAAAGTGGATTCTCTATCACAGTTATTTCGTCCGAGAGCCTTCGACGACTACAAGAAGTGGCTCATAGCAGTGCGCGGCGTGGACGTCAATTCTGTTCACCGTCTCTTTTCAAGACTTTTTGCGTCAGCGAACCAGTATCCTTCACTCGCATCAAATCGAGAAGCATACGTAAAAATCCTGAGTTCGTTAGAGGTAGAAGCAATTGCCGAGCAGCAGAGGCGTCGAAGAGAACGGGCGTGTCTTCACTACAAGGAACTGGAGCCAATCCCGAGCAGAATTCGCAAAGAAATGCTTCGGATCAAATGGAGGATACCTTCAGACAAGAAAGGATTCTATGCACGAAAACATATGGATGCCGCTGCAGACCGATTGGCATTAATGGAATTCCTAAGTAGTTGGCTCCTTATATTGCCATGGACTTCACTAGCTCTCTGCGGGTGCCGAATCAGCGGCCAAAAGCGCAATTTATTCTATGAAACAGTAGAGCAGGACGGAACCCTCAATCTGCCGCCATGGGCCGCCAAAACACTGAGCAGGAATCAGAACCAAAGATTATGGCAGTATCGCTTTGATCCATCGGAATCTCCAAATGGAGCCTTCGTGCATGCGGTACTTCCCAAATGTTTAATCCGGCCTCTTAACCGATATCTTTCTTTTCGGAAGAATCTCATCGGAAAACTGAAGACCGAAACCTTGTTCGTCAATCGTCTAGGTAGACCACTCGATCGGGACGCTTTAAATCTGCTCGTCAATGAGATCACATTGATTTACGCAGGCAAGCGGCTATCACCGCAGGCTATACGCAATATCTGGGCCTTTGAATACCTGAATTACTATCCCAAAGACTGGGATGGTCTTGCTTTGCAACTGTGGCACCTAGACCCTGAGCAGACAAAAATACTGTACGACGTGCCTGGATAATAAACGCACGAAACAGGTCTTTCGACAACGCGGACTTTTTCGGTTGGGAGGCTCGCAGCACGCCGAAGCTGAAACAGTCAGCCTCCTGTACGAGGCGAACGAGGTCTTGAACCTTGTCCTGCTCCAAAATCCGCGCACAGCTTCGGCTGCGGCTGACTAAGTAAGATTACCGGGTGGAAGATAGGGACAGGTCTGGCCTGCGTTGCTCTTTCCAAGGCATGGCGGAGAGCCGAACGCTAGCGATAACAGGATGCTGCCACCGATGCTGGCTACCACTGCAGAGAATTTCAAGATCGCAGAGGTCTCTGGCGATACGGCCTACAGTTCGAGCCATACTGCAGCAACTGAAGCGGGATAAAGACGTCTCAGAGGACCTGACGGAGCAGCAACTGCGGACCCTTGCAGAAGAAACGCGAGTCGAGATGGTTGATCTGAACGGCGACGGAAAGCCGGAGATCATCGCTCAAGCGAATAGACTGGGTCCATGCGGTGGAACCGGCAAACAGAATGGACAGCACTTTGGGCCCCGAGCTTCATTGATCCGCGTTCACCGGTTGAAATGCTCGATTGGCTCGAAACGCGCCGAGAGGTGGTCGAACAGTTGCAGGGTGCCTCGTCTCTGAGGTGCGAACTGACCCGAAGCGAATGTCAGGTCGATTCTTGGTGCGCAGCTTTGAAGGTGGCACTTCTAGCATTCGGCGAGCCAGATGGCGGCACTCGCGACGAGATGGCAATGCGAGCGCGAAAACTCGTTCAGGGTGCAAGCGAAATGAAGACAAAAAAACGCGATCTGGAAATAGACAAGCGCAGACTTAATAGCGAGAAATCTGCAAGCCGAGCGGAATTTATCTGAGCTTAAACGGGAACTCGCTGACTGGAATAAACTGTGGGCCAGACGCAATCGATGGGCTACCGGTCACATCTGAGGCACTCCCAGACGCAGTCCTGGAAGTTGTGCGCCTCCTTGATGAGGTAACCGCGGACGCTGAGCAAATAAGCGGGCTTGTCCATCGCATTGAGACTATGGAGCGTGACGAACAAGAGTTTTCTGCCAGAGGTCATAAAGATATCCACGCAAGCTGAAATACCGAACCGGAGAATCCGACTCTGTCATCGTGATTATTCATCTCAATCAGGCAGCAAGTGCCGCCAAACGTGAGGAAGATACCGCCACGCAGTTGAATCAGGACATCGATCGCACAAGAAATAGCCTTGGGGGTTGCCGAGTTGGAATTGGAACAGCAGGAGAGGGCCCTTGCAGCGCTCTGCACGGAGGCAGGTGTAGAAGACTCAAATTTCTTAAGATCCGCAATCGAGGCGCCAGTAGAAAACGTGAACTGAAAACCCAGATTGACGATCAGAAGCGATCCCTGACTGGCGCCTGCGCGGGGGAAGTCTTGATGAACTCGTGGAGGCAGTTCACTGCTTAGATCTCGATGCGGTGCCAGCCAGCTCAAAGACATCGAGGACCGGCAGCGGCAACACGAAGACCAAAAAGAAGAATACGCTCAACGTGTTATTGAGCTAGAGAGGGATTTCGAGCTTCACGAATCCGCCGCAGCTCTCAGCCAAGCTGCAGCCGAAAAACAAGACGCAGAGGCCAGAATATTAAACTACGCGGAGCAATACCTGGAACAAGAAATCGGCGCCCGTCTCATAAGCGCAGCCATAGAGCGGTATCGTGGAAATCACCAGGATCCGCTGCTTGATCGCGCGGGTCAGTATTTGAAGAACCTCACATGCGGCTCGTTCTCGGGACTGGTGGTTGATTTTGAGGATGGGAATAGACGCGTACTGCGGGCGTTACGTCACGATTCAGGACAACATGTTGACATCACGGGAATGAGTGACGGTGCTCGCGATCAGCTGTTCTTTGCCCTGAGACTTGCGTACATTGAGGACTATTGCGTCCGAATCGGACCGTGCCCAGTGATCCTCGATGATGTGCTGATGGCCTTCGACAACGACAGAGCCGTTGCCGCTTTGAGAGTATTGGGCGAGTTGGCCAAGAAGACGCAGGTTCTGCTGTTTACGCACCACTCGCATCACCGTGACCTCGCTTTACTGGAGCTTGAACAGGGTACGGTTTCAGTGCATGACCTGACTACTATCACCAATCTGCTCCAGCCAATGCCTAAGTTGATGGCCGGAAACACGGAGAATTGCCTGGTCCCTCGACTTCCTGTCCTGCCATTGCCCGTCAGAATCGTGAGGCATACCGTTCGGCTCAAGCACATATTTGGCACACGAGGTTCGTGCCGAAAGACGGATATGTTCGGCGTTCTGGAAGAACTGTCATTGATCGGCAAATCAGTGGTAATGATTGGGCAATACAAACGAATGGCGAGGTCAGAGGATGCGCTGCAATTCCATTTGGCAACGAAGGGCGTTCAACAATCCGTTTTGGGTCACGGATAAGCCTGCCGCATTAGCTATGCGTTCGAGCCATTCGTGGCAAGTCGCGACTTCAGGATTAGCCGATTCCAGCGCCATATCAGATTCCAGTTCCATCGACCTCGAACTCGATGGACCGGCAATACTTTCTTTGAGCCCTATCTGAACGCGCCATTTCAAGAGCGGGGAAGCTTTGGCTTAAACAGGTCCGAAGAAGTTCAAGATGTGTCAGTTGCATTTATTTTGACGGGAAAATTGCATTTATTCTGACGCGAATTGCATTATTTTTGACGCCCTACAGATGATGATGAAATTAGTCGGCCAAAAACTATTGACAAACTAAACTGAACCGTTCAGTATAGAATCTCGCGCCCGGGAGGTCGCTCGCTTTGATAAGGGTGCAAAACCTCGTAAAGACATTTGGCACGTTTACTGCCGTTAACGACGTCTCTTTCGACGTTGCGGCCGGCGAGATCTTCGCCTTCCTTGGCCCCAACGGAGCAGGGAAGACGACCACCATCAAAATGCTGACCACGCTGCTGCACCCCACCAGCGGCACGATTGAACTGGACGGCCTTGATCCGCAGAAGCGGCAAAACGAGGCACGCCAGCGCTTCGGTATCGTTTTCCAGGATCCGAGCCTCGACGGCGAACTTACAGCGGCCGAGAACATGGAGATTCACGGTGTGCTCTACCACGTCCCGCACAAGGTCAGGAAGCAGCGCACGGAAGAACTGCTCAACCTGTTCGAATTGTGGGAACGTCGCAACGACCAGGTGAAGAAGTTCTCCGGAGGCATGAAGCGGCGTCTCGAAATCGCTCGTGGATTCCTCCATACACCGCGGATTCTTTTCCTCGATGAACCCACGCTCGGATTGGACCCTCAGAGCCGTAACCAGCTTTGGAATCACGTGAAGAAAGTGAACGAGGCGGAGAATGTTACGGTCTTTCTCACCACGCACTACATGGACGAGGCGGATCGCGTAGCTCATCGGATCGGCATTATCGATCACGGCAAGCTGGTCACCCGGGGAACTCCAGCGCAGATTAAGGAGCAGACCGGCACTGCGACGCTCGAAGACGCATTTCTCAAGCTGACCGGCTCGACTATCCGTGACGAGAGCGCCAACTCAACTGACCAGATGCGTCAGTTCGCCAAAATGTGGCAACAACAAAGGAGGTAGCCGATGAGTGCGATCTATATTCTCTGGCTTCGGGAGTTGAAGCGATACACGCGTTCGCGCGCGCAGATTATCGCGTCGCTAGGCCAGCCCCTGCTGTACCTGCTGGTGCTCGGGTTCGGACTCGGGCCTGTCTTTAAACGCGCAGGCAATGGCGACTATTTTCAGTTCATTGCGCCCGGTGTGATCGGCATGTCCGTCTTGTTCTCGTCAATCTTTTCGGGCCTTGGCCTTCTTTGGGATCGTCAATTTGGTTTCCTCAAAGAGACACTGGTTGCCCCGGTGTCGCGACTGCAAATCATGATCGGTCGCACACTGGGTGGAGCTACGGTCGCATGCATCCAGGGCCTGCTGGTCATGGTGATCTGTCTGGTCGCCGGGTTTAGGCCCGCGCACTTCTCAGCCATCCCACTCGCTCTTGGATTCATGGTGCTGATCGCGCTACTCTTTGCGGCCCTCGGCATGGCCATTGGCTCTGGTCTGCAGGACATGCAGGGTTTTCAGCTGATCATGAACTTTCTTGTTCTGCCCATCTACTTTCTCTCCGGAGCGATGTTTCCGCTGAATGATACAAAGAACGTGTTGAAGTACATCACGCGCGCCGATCCTTTGTCGTACGGCATTGACGGAATGCGGAATGTGCTGGGTGCGTCCAATGCTGCCTTCGATCCGCGCCTTGACTTCATCGTGCTGGTCGCGGTGGGCGCCATCCTGATGGTGTTTGGGGCGTATCGCTTCTCGAAGATTGAAGCCTAGCTATGGCCCGATCACGCAGCACCGAAGCACACGAAAAGGTTCTCAATGCCGCGCTTGGTTTGTTTGCTGAACGCGGCATCGAGGCCACCAGTATGGATGCCATCGCACAGGCTTCGGGCGTGAGCAAGGCCACCATCTACAATCATTGGGCCGACAAAGAAGCGCTGCTGCTGGAAGTGATGCTGATGGTCAACGGTCTTGATCGTGAGCCCGAGGATGTAGATAGCGGCGATCTGCAACTTGACCTGACTACGGTGCTCACGCGCAAACCTCCCGACAAATTCGATGACGCGCGCAATCGTATGATGCCCACCCTCATCGCGTATTCCGCTGTGCATCCCGAGTTTGGCAAGGCATGGCGGCATCGCGTAATGGAGCCGCCACGTCAATGCCTCAAGCGCGTGTTGCGTCGCGGCATCTCACGCGGCTTGTTACCAGATGATCTCGATCTCGAGTCAGCCATGGCACTGCTGCTCGGCCCCATGCTTTACGCGCATGTCTTCCACAAAGATCAGCAAGCAAACAAGCCTGACCTTGGGACCTGTGACGGCCCACGCCTTCTGGCGTGCATACAGCCAAGTGCGCAAAGAACATATCGAGAAGGCCGGCATCATCAAGCCGCCGCGCAGCGAGCGCAAGAAAAAAACCTGAAGGCAGACCGGTGAAAGCAAACGCTGTATTCAGAATCCGGTCGGCCGTTCCCCCGCAACTTCGAAAGCTCTCTCCAGCACGATTCCCGCCTGGCACAACGTACCTTCATCGAAGAGCCGGCCGATCAGCGTGACTCCGTGGGGCACTCTGCGCGGGGGCGAAAATTTCGGTAGCGGATGCTGCGGATCCGGAGCCCAGTCGCTGCGCGCTTCCGACACTTTGACAAACCCGGCGCGTATTGTGAGCGATGGATGCCCGGTGTTGTTGGTAATGACGAGCATTTCGTCGCGCAATGATGGCACCAGCAGCAGGTCTACTTGCGAAAATATCTGCGCCATCTCCGCGGCCACCTTGCGCCGCATACGGTCGGCTTGTACAAAATCGACCGCCGATAGGAAGCGCGACTGGCGGAAAGTGTTTGGCCATGCATCGGGCACCTGCGCCCGCAGTTCGGCCTCCTTGTGCGCGAGCGTCAGCTCCTCAAATGCCGCCGCACTCTCTGCGAAAAGAATAAGGTTGAGCGAATCGTAAGGCCAGTCCGGGAGGGAAACTTCCACAAGTTCCATCCCGAGCATCTTCACGATGTCCAGCGCCGCGCGATCCACATCCGTTGCAGGCGTCTCTTTCATCCAGGCAGGGAAATAGCCCACGCGCAGGCCGGTGACCTTTGCGTTCGCGTCGAAGGCCAGCGTGCTGGGTACGCTCGCCACATCTCCAGGGTCGGGCCCGGAGATTGCATTGAGCACCACGATGGTGTCTTCCACGTATCGCGCCATCGGCCCAAGTTTGTCGAGTGACCAGCAGAGTGTCATCGCGCCGGTGCGCGCAACGCGTCCGTAGGTCGGACGCAGTCCTGTAACACCGCAACGCATCGAAGGGCTCACGATGCTGCCGCCGGTTTCGCTGCCGATGGCGAAGCCGACCAGACCTGCAGCCGTGGCCGCGCCGGGCCCGGCGCTCGATCCGGATGCACCTTCTTCAAGCAACCATGGATTCATGGTCTGCCCGCCGAACCAGATGTCGTTCAGCGCCAGCGAACCCATGCTCAGCTTTGCCACCAGTACGGCGCCCGCCGCATTCAGTCGTTCTACGACCGCGCTGTCTTTTTTCGGAACGCGATCGCGATACGGCTCCGCGCCATACGTGGTCGGAATGCCGGCTGTGTCGAGCAGATCCTTCGCTCCCCACGGAATGCCATGCAGAGGTCCGCGATATTTCCCGGCTGCAATCTCGACGTCCGCCTGCCGCGCCTGATCCAGTGCGTGATCTTTCGTCAGCGTAATCACGCAGCGGAGTTTCGGGTTGAACTTCTCAAGCCGGTCCAGATAGATCTGCGTCAATCGCTCTGACGTGATGACGCGCGACTTGATCCATCGCCCCAGCTGGGGAACGGATGCATAGGCGATGTTCTCCTCGTTGGCAGGCAAGGGAACATGCACCCCTTCGCCGATCACGAAATGGTTTCCTTCGGTGCCGGATTTTCCGGCCTGCACGCCGCGGCAGCATCGGGTTCCAAACCGTTGCCGGTGCCAGCCCTTCTTCGAGTGCCAACTTGCGCGGGCCTGTCCGACGTTCGTAGAGCGGAGCCATCGCTTCTCGCCAGTTGCCTGCAGCCTCAGCGCGGTCGGCCTGCGACATCTCGATCTGCACGAGCTTCTCGGCTTCGGCAAAGGTCACAGCTGTCACTTCCGGACCAACCGGAGGTGCCGTGCCGAACGCCGTTGGGGCTCCGGGAGTCTGCTGATTGGCGGGGGGCGGGGGTGTCTGTGTGCCATTCTGGGCATCAAGCGGAAGGGCTGCGCCCAATGCTCCAAGCGCGCCGGCAGCAAGGAAATCTCTACGTGTCTGTGTCATTCTTCCTTCGTTCGAAATCGGTGTGAATCAGGGATACGTCAAAGCTAGAAGCAATATACCCTGCGCACACCTCGAAATAATGGGCATATCCTTCGCTGAAACTAACCTTTTGATTCCAGCAAAGATTTGTCCAACGCAGCGCCGCCCCGTAGAATCAATATGAGCAGCATGGGGGGCAGGAGGGTCGTTCGTGTCCCAGCCGCTGCCGACGAGCGATGAGCGAACAACCTTCAGGTTCCACCAACGCCCCGCAGCCGGTTTCACCTGCGTGGAAGAGAATTGAGACGGCACGCCATCCCCAGCGGCCTTATCCCATGGATTTTATCGAGCGAATCTTCACGAATTTCAGCGAAATTCACGGGGATCGCGCCTTCGGCGACGATGCTGCGATCGCTTGCGGTATGGCACGGCTTGGCGACGACGAAGTGCTGGTGATTGCCAACCGCAAAGGCGGATGCACCAAGGAGCGCGTCAAGCGCAACTTCGGCATGCCGCACCCCGAGGGCTATCGCAAGGCGCTGCGCTGCATGAAAATCGCCGAGAAATTTAACCGCCCCGTCATCAGCCTGATCGATCTTCCCGGCGCATATCCGGGACTCGGGGCGGAGGAACGCGGCCAGGCCGAAGCCATCGCGCGCAATATTCTCGAGATGGCACGTCTCCGCGTCCCCACGATCTCCATCATCAGCGGCGAAGGCGGATCTGGTGGAGCATTGGCCCTTGCCGTCAGCGATCGCGTTCTTATTCTCGAAAACGCGCTGTACTTCGTCATTACACCGGAGTCCTGCGCGGCCATCATGTGGCGCGATGCCGCCCACAAGCAGCAGGCCGCGGAAGCCATGCGCATCTCTGCGCCTGAAGTTGCAGCGCTTGGCTGTGTGGATGAGATCATCAGCGAACCGCCCGGTGGCGCACATACCGATCACCCTGTAGGAGCCGGGCTCGTGGGCGCTGCAATCCAAAACCATCTTGCCGAGTTGAAGGCATGCCGGTCGACGCGCTGATTGCAGCGCGGCAGCGAAAGTTCCGCAACATCGCCCAGTGCTACACAGAAAGTTAGTGCGCGTGCCGTTTCGTGAATCCATCGAGCACGTCATCTGCCTGATCCTTAATGTCCGCCGTCCACGCATCTGCGCTTGATCATGGGAGACCGCGATGAGTGTGCCAGCACGCGGCGGCAAGATGCGCGCCTACTTTGAATTCATCGCAGCGGTTCTCTATTTTTTTGTGGCGCGGTCCTTCGCTCGTGGGTTGGCTGTACGCATTCATCATGATGCCTGGGAACCGCTGATTGAACAGTTACTGTTCGCAACGTTCCTCATTCTCGGTTACGCGGCCTTTGGCTCGCTGTTCGATCGCGAGACGGGCTCAATCGCTGCGCAGGGCCTTCCGCTTCGTTCCGGCTGGACCCACGAGGCCGGCATCGGCATGGCTGTTGGCTGGGGTGCGGTGGTCGTTTGCGTTCTCGCCATGGTCGTCATAGGCGGAATTGCCATTGTCGTCACTACCCAGCCCTCCGCGTGGCCGTGGCTGATTGCGGACGCGGGCTACTTCGCACTCCTCGCTCTCGGAGAGGAAGTCGCTTTTCGCGGGTACGGATTTCAGCGGTTCGCGGCTGTCGTTGGTTCCGTCGGGTGCCGCGTTTGGCTTCGCCCTGTTTTATGCCATCGTTCACGCCTTGCAACCGGGGTCAACGAATGCCAGCATCGCCATCTCTGTCGTCTTCAGCTTTCTGCTGACAACGGCATATTTGCGTACGCGCGCCCTCTGGCTGAGTTGGGGGCTCAACTTTGCCTGGAAGGCGTCGCAGGCACTTATCTTTGGGCTGGCGGTCAGCGGCGTCAGCAGCCACTCGCCGGTGATTGAGGGAAACCCTATGGGACCGTTCTGGCTGACAGGCGGTGGCTTCGGCCTCGATGCAAGCTGGTTCGCCTGCCTAGTCCTTCTGGCTGCATTTCCCGTGGTTTACCGCGTGACGCGCGATCTCGATTTCCGTTACAACGCGCCGGTCATCGTTCCAGGTGGTTTACCGGTCGATCTGGATGCAGCTGCCCGCCGCCAGCATGAGACGGCCATGGGCCCCTGCCGCTCAACCGCCTGCGCCCTCTCTGGTCCAGATTCTTCCCGCCGCCGCACCACCCGCGCCCGCCCCGCCCGCATCTGAGTCTCCAGCAGCCGGCCCCGAAGATCACTCGCTGAATCGCTCCCGGCTCATAGGGACCTGCGCTCCAGTTCGAATCTTCGATTTGACCTTTGTGGTTGATTAGAACTACTGTTGGCACAACGCCACCCGCGGCCATGGGAGGACGCCCATGATCAGGCCATTGCAGATGTTCCCCTCTTCGGTAGTTACCCCTCGTCATTTTGCAGGAATTCGTCGCCAAGTCATGGCTGGCGTTTGTGTGCTGACCTTTGCCCTCGGCGGGGTCCTGGCATCCGGCACAAGCGATCACAATCGATACGCACAGCGGGGCAAACCACGGAGATGGAAGCGGAACGGTCGACCGGCGCTATGCCCAGATCAAGCCCACCAATGTTCCCCTTACGCAGACTGAACTGGACGCCAAAACACGCAGCGAACTCATCCGGGTGCTTCAGGCTGAACAGGGATTTGCCATGCGTCCTTTCCCCATGGGGCACAAGGGCCTGAAGTTGGAGGCGAACGGCAAGCTGGTTCCAGCCGGTGAGCGCTACCTTGACATGGCCACGGAATTCGGAATCTGCGCAAAGCCCGGCGACCGAGTGGTGCTTACCGATGTCAAGTTTGATCACAACAAGATCATCTTTGAATTGAATGGCGGGCCGGATCTGAAGCATCGCTTACTGCGCCACATCGAGTTGGGCGGCGGCGGCATGATGAATCCCATTGTGCAGGACGACGGACAGAAGGCCACTGGCGCCCGTCTCACACTGGAATTCAAGGGCCATATTCCCGAACTCACAGGTACCGAGGTTGAGGCGCTTCTCGCGCCCCTCATCTCCTTCGGGGTCAAGACGCCCATCGAGGCGTTCACTGATACGCTTCCAGCCAAGCTCAAGAGCGCAATTCTGAATCACGACGTGATGGTTGGCATGACTACCGACATGGTTCTCTTTGCCCTCGGCCAGCCCGAGCGTAAGGTGCGCGAAATCGAAGGACAAATGCCCTTCGAAGAGTGGATCTACGGCGCTCCGCCCAAGCCAGTTGAGTTTGTTCGCATTAATGGGAATCGTGTCATCCGCGTTGAGATCGCCAAGGTTGGCGAAGAACCCGTTGTCTTCACCAAAGATGAAGTCGAGGGGATGATGCGAACAGACGGCTCGCCCCTCGTCGCGTCTGATGCAGCGACCCGCACCGTCAAGATGGGCGACGTACAGCGTGATCCCGATACGCAGGCCCCCGCGCCGCCGCCTACGCTCACGGCTCCAGGGGAGAAGTTGCCAGACTATGCGGGGCAGAACCAGCCTGGCGCGATGAAGCCGGTCGAGTTTCCCAAGCAGAAACCGGATGACTATCCCGATGTCGAAGCGGCCCGACGCGCCGACCAGGCCAGGGCGGCTGAGGCAGCCGACAAGGCGAAAGATGATGCGCCACCGGATACAGCGAAGCCCCCAGATGCCAGTGGAATCACACCGCAATCTTCCGGGAGCCAGGGAAGCGGAACTTCGCAGTCCCCGGCAAACTCGCAGTCAACATCACCGGCACCTCCTCAGGCGACCCAGCCGCACTGAGTCCTGATGTAAACTAAGGGGCAGCGAGTCCGGCTGCCTCCCGCAAACAATTGCAAGCAGGGGTGAGTTCATCGACCGCGCCGTTGAAGCCGCGTGCAGCAATTTTGCGCGTGTGTGCAGAGACAATCTTCAAAGGAGAAACACCCGACCCATGGCCAAAATTGCCAAAACAGGCGACCGTAAGAAGACAATGGACACGACGAAGTCCACCGACTGCCCGAAGTGCAGCAAACCGACGCGCATCGTCAAGCGCGTGAAGGACCGCGAACGCGGCGTACCGGGCGGAGTCTATATCTCCTGCTCAGCCTGCGACTTCTATGAAAAACTTTAAGTTCTAAAATAAGTCTTGGTTGAGAAAAGCCCGGCGCGAACCGGGCTTTTCTTGGTCCAATTTCGATGAAAATTAAGTTTTGAAAGGCAAGTTTATCCTCGCATAAGCAGCAACGATCAAGCGCTTTGCCACCAGGGATGCTTCAGGCTTCCGTCAGCGGTCCGAGCCTGGCTAGCCGCCGGCTTTTTCACTTGGATCCCAGCATGTTGAGAAGCCCGTTGGGGGCCGACGCATCGATGCCTACAGCGCCTCAGCCATCTCTTCCAGGATGGCCTGGGCGCTTCCGCCGGGTTTGGTGCCTGCGTAATCGGCCGACCCACCACCAGGTAGCTGGCGCCCATCCGCAGTGCCTCTGCAGGGCCCGCGACACGTTTCTGGTCGCCGATTGCGGCTCCTGCCGGTCGAATCCCGGGGATCACCAGCACGCCTTCGGGACCGGTGATTGATCGCAACCGCCGCCACTTCCTGCGGCGAGCAGACAAAACCGCGGATTCCAGCATCGATGCCCATGTTCGCCAGCACTTCAACCTGCCGGGATGGTGCACGATCGATGCCTATGCCTCCAATTGCCCGCGATCCATGCTCGTCAGGACTGTCACGGCCAGCAACTCCGGTGGATGTGCGACACCGGCGAGCGCAGTTTTTGCCGCTGCCAGCATAGCTGGTCCGCCGCCAGCGTGCACGGTCAGCATGCGGACACCAAGACCCGCCGCGGAGCGAACCGCTCCGGCAACCGTATTAGGAATGTCGTGCAGCTTGAGATCGAGAAACACGTTGTGTCCGCGTGCAACGATTGGTTCCAGTACGGCGGGACCAGCCGCGACGAAAAGCTCCAGCCCTATCTTGAACCACGAGCACGTACCCTCAAGCTCCGCGACAAGTCGCATCGCGGACCGAGCATCGGGCACATCGAGTGCGACGATCAGACGTTGACGGGCAAGCTCAATGGGGTTGGTCTTCATGGCTTCGGCGACCTCAGCAGGGACGGCAGCGATCTCGGAGTGGAGCATACCTCAATCGTACCCCGCTTCGATATGCAGCGATCACTCTTTCGGCTGGATTTTCCGCTGAAGAATCCTGGGCGCAAACCAACCACAGACATAAAGGAATCGCAAGTCACCGTGAAGTGGCTCGCGTCACACTGGGAACGCCTCCCCTGTGTCGCATAAGTGCTGCAGTTGTGACAACTATCACTGCCAGTAGGGAAGCAAAAGGCGTCTTCTCGTAGGTGCAATCCCCGTCAGAGTTTTCCGAACAAGAGGAGAAATCTGCTTTGGGGAAGCCATGTGTGCAAGTGCAACTGCTCACGCACCATGGAGGAAGAAACGGCCGCATGACCAAAGCCGCACGAGTTGTTTCGTTGATCATTGCTATTTTCATGGGTCCAGCCGAGTGGTTCTTCGGCTTGTTCCAGATCACTCGACGGCACCGGGCTCTCGCCCTCAGCCTCCTGACCCTGTTTCTGCTAGCCATGCCGCACCGGTTGGCTGCGCAAACGGATTGCCTTGCCTGCCACGGCGACAAGACCATGCAGGACGCCGCCGGGCACAGCATTGCGGTCGATGGCGACAAGTTCAGCGCCAGTATGCACGGAAGCCTGCAATGCAACAACTGTCATGCAGATATCAAGCAATACCCGCATCCCGATCACGTCGCAAAGGTCGACTGCAAAACCTGCCATGCGGAAGAAGCTTCAAAGCTTACCGGCAGCGTGCACTCCTCTTCAAAGGATCATCCCTGCACGAGCTGCCACGGCAATGCGCACGAGATCTTTTCCAAGACCGACAGCCGCTCCGCTGTCTACCCTCTCAACGTGCCCAAGACCTGCGGCCAGTGCCACAGCGATGGCGCCATGGCCAACAAGAAGGGCCTTTCCAGTGTTTATCCGCACTACATGGATTCGATCCATGGTTTCGCCCTGAGCAAGGAAGGGCTGCTGGTTGCAGCCAACTGCCAGAGCTGCCACGGATCGCATGGAATTCTGAGTCATAACAATCCAGCTAGCCCCACCTACAAGGCGAACATCCCCAAGACCTGCGGCACATGCCACGCCAAAATTAACGATGACTACCAGGGCGGCGCCCATGGCCACGCTGTCGCTACGGGCAATCTGAAAGCTCCTGTCTGCACCGACTGCCACACCGCGCACGCAATCCTGCAGCCGACAGAATCTGAATTCCGCATGCAGTCCACGCCGATCTGCGGATCCTGCCACAAAGAAAAGCTCTCCACCTACCACGACACATTCCACTCGCAACTCGGCTCGCTCGGCGGCTACGTTGAAACCGCGCGCTGCTGGGACTGCCATGGAGCGCACGAGATCTATCCTGCGTCGGATCCGCGCTCGCCCGTCAATAAGGCGAACCTTGTAAAGACCTGTGGCCGCTGCCACGCTGGCGCGAACCTGAGCTTCGTGCAATATCAGCCGCACGCCAATGCGCATGACCGGCACCTTAATCCGGCTCTCTACTTCGTGCGCCTGTTTATGAACCTGCTGCTGATCAGCGTGCTTACGTTCTTCGTGATTCACACCATTCTGTGGCTGATTCGTTCCCGATTCGACCAGGTCAGGAAAAAGTCGGCAAATGGAGGCAAAGATGCCTGATCTTGAACTGGCTCCCGTCGACAACCAGGCGCAACCAACGTCCACTGGTCGCTTTTTCAATCGTTTCACGCGCGAGCAGCGGTACCTTCATCTCGTTCTGTTCAGCACTTTTCTTGGACTCGCTGGGACGGGATTGCCTCTTCGCTTCAGCGAGAGCATCTGGGCGCGCGGATTGGCCGGTGCTGTCGGCGGCTTTGGAGCCATACTCTTTTTTCACAAGTTCTGCGCCCTCGTACTCACTGTTGCCTTCCTGATTCACGTGAAAGAGATCGTCACGCGCGGTCTCGTTCGCCGCGAAAAGGGTATCTTCTGGGGTGCGACCTCGATGGTCGCCAACTGGAAAGATGCGAAGGACATGTTCAACCACATGCGCTGGATGGTCGGCCTTGGCCCCAAGCCGCAATTCGAGCGCTATGCCTATTGGGAGAAGTTTGACTACTGGGCGGTGTTCTGGGGAATGATCGTGATCGGCTTCTCTGGCTACGCCATGTGGTTCGCGCCGTTCTTTGCACGCTTTCTGCCCGGTTGGGCGCTCAATGCGGCGCTCGTCATCCATAGCGAAGAAGGCCTGCTTGCCATCCTCTTTATTTTTTCGATTCACTTCGTGAACACGCATCTGCGCCCCGATACCTTCCCAATGGACATGGTGATTTTTACCGGCGTCGAGAGCGAAGAGGAATTCAAGCACAAGCGCCCGCAGGAATACGCCCGCATGGTGCGCGAAGGCAAGCTTGAGCAGCGCCTCGGTACCGCACCGGCCCCGTGGTTTGTGAACGGCTCCCGCATCGTCGGCTTCACAGCGATCTTTATCGGCCTCACGCTCCTTGTTCTGACGCTGACTGCCTATTTCGAATAAGCAGGAGAGCATCTGGCAGAGTTGGGAAAAGGGCATGACCACCGTCGCGCCCTGATCATCGGGCCGAAAGTTTCCGCTGTGATGCGTTTCCTATCGACCTGTGACTCCTGTCACGGCGCGCAGTTCGTTAGGAGCGTCTCCTCAAGGACGTGAAAGTTTCCAGCAGAATCCTGCTCTGTACGCTCGCATTCTTTCTGCTAGGCTCGGTCCTCCCCACTCGCGCCCAACACAAGCTGAAAGATGAAGACTGTCTCACCTGCCACGGTGATTCAACGCTCACGACCGACATCAACGGCAAGACCGTCTCGCTTTTCGTCGATGCAAAAAAGCTCAAGCACTCCATCCACAGCTCGATGAAGCTGACGTGTGTCGACTGCCACAAGGACGTGAAGAGCCTGGCGCACGAGACGCCGCCTCAAAAGGTGCTCTGCGCCGATTGCCATGGCGACGCAAAGGAAGCCTACGCGCACAGTACGCACGCGAAGATCACCTCCGCGGGCAAAACCGCTGCCAATTGCCAGGACTGCCACGGAAACGCCCACCAGGTGCTGGCCGGCGGAGATCCTGATTCACCGGTCAATCACGCCAATATTCCCTATACTTGCGGACGCTGCCACGGTCAGAAATTCCTGATGGAGTCGAACGGCCAGACGACGCAGCCCTTCCTTTCGTATCAGGACAGCGTGCACGGTCGTGCCACGGAAAAAGGATCGACAAGTGCAGCCGTCTGTACGGACTGCCATGGCGCACACGCGATTAGCCCCGCGAACGACGCCAAGTCTGCAATCTCCAAGTTCAACGTTCCCGCCACGTGCGGCAAGTGCCACGCCGAGATTACACAAACCTTCAATCAGAGCATCCACGGCCAGGCCATCGCGCGGGGCAACACTCTTTCGCCGGTCTGCACGGATTGCCACGGCATCCATTCCATCAAGGCACATAACGATCCCAATTCGCCGGTGTCCGAGCAAAATCTCTCGCGCGACACCTGCGCCCGTTGTCACGAAGGCGTACGTCTCTCCAGCGAATTCGGCATTCCTGCCAACCGCGTCTCGACGTACATGGACAGTTACCACGGCCTAGCGGCAGAAGGCGGCTCCGTGGTTGCTGCAAACTGCTCGAGTTGCCACGGCGTCCACAACATCCTGCCTTCGAGCGATCCGCACTCCACCGTCAACCGGGCCAATCTCGACGCCACCTGCGGCAAGTGTCACAAAGGGGTCACCCTGAAATTCACCCTGACACCGGTGCATATGGCCGACGGCGTACATCCGAAGGACATCGGATCGTTGATCACGCGCTGGGTACGGATCGTCTACATCGTTCTGATCCTCGCCGTCATAGGCGCTATGTTCATACATAACTTCATCATCTGGCGCAGTAAGGCCGCGGCGCGGCGGCATATGCAAAACCCGATGATGCAGCGCATGAGCACCAACCAGCGCTGGCAGCACCTGATTCTTCTCAGTAGCTTCATCATCTTGGTGATTACGGGATTCGCGCTTAAATTCCCAAATTCCTGGTTTGCAGAAATTCTCGGCATGGGCGAACATGTGCGCAGCATTGTCCATCGCATCGCTGGTGTCGTACTGATTGCCGCCGGCTTCTACCACATCTTCTATCTAGCCATCGCGCGGGAGGGCCGGCGGCTTCTTCTCGACGTTGCGCCGCGTCCGCGAGACGCCAAGGACGCCTTGCGCACCATGCTTTACTACCTCGGCCTGAGCAAGAAAAAGCCGCAATTCGGCCGATTCACATACGGTGAAAAGGCTGAATATTGGGCGCTCGTCTGGGGCACCGGGCTTATGGGTGTCACCGGCATCATGATGTGGGCCAAGGTGGGTGTTGGCAACCTGCTGGCCCGCTGGTGGGTCGATGTAGCCACCGCCGTGCACTTCTATGAGGCCATCCTGGCAACCCTTGCGATCCTTGTCTGGCACTTCTACCAAGTCTTCTTTGATCCCGATGTTTACCCGATGAACTGGGCGTGGTGGGACGGAAAGATGCCGGTAGAGCACTATCGTGAAGAACATCCGCTCGATACGGAATCCGTGCGCGGCGCAGACTCACCCGAGGCGACGAATGGAAGCGGTTCAGGGGCCCCGAAGCACTGAGTCCACTGATCACTTTTTCGGCGTCGGTGGTTGGCTGTCGAACTGGATTGTCGATTCGACAGCAAACTTGTGGTAGTCGCGAAACAGAATCTCATTTATGTAGAGGCGCTTACTATCCTTCATGCGCACCTCGGAACGGTTGGGTAGATTGTAGGCTTTGCCGGCAATCTCAATCGGTCTGTACGTGACTTCAATTGTTGCGATCTTGATCGGGAAATCGACCGGCAACTCCAGCGCAGAACTGATGCGCACGACTTCGAATGTCTTGCTGTCGACGAAGAGTCTTCCCGAAGAAGCCACCAGGATCTTCTGGTCCGTGTCCCGGTCCATAACGATTGTGCCGTTCTGGCTTGGCACATGAAACTTGAAGACGTCCACGCTTCGACCGTTCAAACTCGTCGCCTTCTCCCACGAAAACTCTGCGTGCGACCTCGGATTGAATAAACTGTGTAGAGCGCTGCCAAATTCGCCTGCGCTGATGGCGCCTGCAAATTGCATGTGTTTCTGCCCGGCTGCTCTCTTGCCATTCACCGCGACCACTTCGTAGTGCTCCATCTCGTCAAAGAACGATAGCCGCTCTTCGATCACATCATGCGTTGATCCCGGGGCATGCGTCGCGCCGGCCAACTCCGCTGGGCCTCGCGAAGAACTTGCGCCGTTGAAAGACGTGCCGAAGTTCACCTGGTCCTGAGTCTCGCGCTGCGTGATCTGGGTGCAGATGAAGTTGGGAAGGTTATGTGTGTACGCGAGTGCCGAAGCACGCACGTTATCGAGCGCGCGAACCTGTTCGGCAGTTAATGCAGGATTCTCGGCAGATAATCCGGTCGTTGTCCACGAGAAGAAGAGCGCGGCAACGATCTTGAACCCGTTCATCGCAATCGCCTGCGCAGCGTGGCCAGCCATCAGCAAATCATAGCCCCTTTGGATGCCAACTTCTGTGAGGTGCAATTCATACAAACCGTTACATTTTTTCCTGGCTTAACGCCACAGTCTGCATCGAAGTATCGTATGTCGGACGACAGGACAGAGTTACCGGTAACATCCTCAAAAGAGCCTGCCTGGGCGCCGGATGCCTACGCGTGCTACCAGGGCGTCGTTCGAGGGCTGCTGGGGGCCAGCGTTCCATTCGCCGTGAGCGGTGGCTTCGCCTTCCACAATCACACCGGAATCTGGCGGACCACCAAGGATCTCGATCTGGTGACGCCGCCGGACGCAGTTCCCCGGGCTTTCGAGGTCCTTGTGCAAGAGGGCTTTGAGACCTATATACAGGATCCCGTCTGGTTGGCCAAAGCGCGGCGCGGCGATTACTTTGTAGACCTCATCACCGGAGTAGGCAACGCGACCCTTACCGTCGAGCAATCGTGGATCGACCGCGCTCAGGAAGACGAAGTCCTCGGCATCCGCTGCAAAATTCTTCCTGTTGAAGAGATGATCGCTTCCAAGCTCTTCGTCACGCGTCGAGAACGCTTTGACGGCGCTGACATCGCGCACTTGCTCAAAGCCTGCGGACGCGCGCTGGACTGGAACCGCCTCCGAATGCTGACCGATCCGCACTGGCAGATGCTTTTTGGAGAGCTGGTTCTGTTCGCGTATATCTATCCCGCACACGCCGGCGACATCCCGCAATCCATTTGGGGCGAGTTCATTTCCCGATTTCAGAAATCCATCGCCGCGCCGCAGCCAGGCCAGCCCTTCCGCGGCACTCTCGTCGACCCCTCTATGTTCGCAATCGACGTGAACGAATGGGGAGAGCGCGATCTCTACCGTGAACTCTGCGAGAGTTACCCGCATCGATTGCAGGAGATCAACACAACCAGGAGCAAGGAATGAAACTGGCGGCGGTAGCTGACATTCATCTCGTCGCAGAGGACCATGAACGCGACGTGCACCGGTTCTTACCGGTCAATGATCTTGCCGAAGTTCTTGTCATCGCCGGCGACTTTACGAACCACGGTATGCCCGAGGAAATGCGTGCCGTCCTTGCTGTGCTTGAACATATTCGCATTCCCATCGTCGCGGTTCTTGGGAATCACGATCACGAGAGCGGTCACCAGGACGAGCTTGCAGGAATGCTCCGCGTCGCCGGCGTACACCTGCTCGACGGGCAGTGCCACGAAATCGACGGCGTCGGGTTCGCGGGCACGAAGGGTTTCTGCGGCGGCTTCGCACCGTACGAATTGATGCCGTTTGGCGAGCAGGGAATCAAGACGTTCGTCGAGATTGCAGAGCGTGAGGCCATCAAGCTTGACTACGGCCTTGCGCAGACGCTTGCCCACAAGAAAGTCGCAATCACCCACTACGCGCCCATCAAGGGAACCATTGCTGGTGAGCCGGAACCTATCTTCGCTTTTCTCGGGAGTTCACGCCTGGAGCGCGCACTGGAGGCGCACGCGCCCGTGCTGGCTCTTCACGGTCACGCGCACAAAGGAACCTTCTCCGGTCGAACAAAATCGGGCATCCGCGTATGCAATGTTGCTCTGCCTATTTTGCGGCAGCAGGGAGAAAAACATCCCTTCGCGCTCTTCAATCTCTGAGTCTCCCAGTTAGTTGTCTACGGTCGGAAGAAATCGAATAAAAGCCAGTCACTCGCGCGATGCGGAGGGAACTTGGAACTCCAATCCGCGAGTGCGGTTGGTCTGTTCGGTCGCTGCAATATCGATCTGATCGAGCGGAATCTGCTCGTAGTGTTGCTGGTCCAGATCGGTCAGCGTCCTGCTGTTCATCAGGTAATTCTGGATCGTCTTCGGAGCGCGGCCGTTCTTGAAAATTACGGTGATCGGCTGTTCCGGCTCCGGCGAAGCCGTCGACATCCCGGCATACGCGGACCGTGCCATCCGAGAGTCGGCGACCGGAGTTTGAGAGTAGGTCTGCCCCTGCATCGGTTCTGTCCCCGCATCGTAGCCAGGGTTGGGAACTGCCTCAGCATAGCCTTGGGATGCGGAACTGTCCGATCCATATTCTGAGTCGCCAGAATCTCCCCAGTCGTAGAAACCTGGATCGACCACGTATGGATACGAATATAAATATCCCGGGTACGCATAGCCGTACGAACCGGCGTACCAGCCGCGGCGCCAACGATCGTGATCGCGGTCACGATTACGCCGATGGTCGTCATAACCGGGCCTGAAGGGCCGACGGTGTTCAGCGCCTCCGCGATAGGGAACTCGCTGCTCCGAACGCATCCCGGGCGTTTGTCGCGCAAAAGGCAGCCGTGCAAAACCAGGTACGGCAAATCCCCCCCGCGTGATGCCTGGCCGCCCGTATCCGCCAGGGCCAAAATGGGTTTCAGGCCGTGAAATCCCACGAGTACCAGTGAAACCAGAGGGATCTGCTAATCCCGCGTGACCAGCGAATCCACTGTGTCCAGAGGATCTACCGAGCCCTGCATATCCACCTCGCGCGTTGCCATGCTGTGCATATATTGGCAACGCCAGCGAAACGGCTATAACTGCGGATGCAACCCACAGCCTCATGCACTTCATTTTACGCCCGAATCGCTTTGCTCGCCGAGGTTCAATTTCAAGGAGCGAACGAAGGCCGCTGCTTTCTCGTCCTCACACGCGCCACTCATCAGCCCGCCAGTTCTTGATCCGTTCCTTGATCTGCTTTCGATCGAGGTTGTGTTCAAGTGCTTGCTTGGCGAGTTCTACCACTTCGTCATCGGCGGCAAAGCGCAGCGCGATCAGCTGGCTTTCGTTGAGGCGGTAAATCTGCGCGTGCCATTGCTCCGGAGCCAGTGCCTGCAAGCGCAGCCGTTCCTCCAGTCGAATCACTCTGTCCTGTACTTTCAGCGGGTAGGTGCGGAGCTTCAAAATCGGCACAACTACGGCCAGAGACAGCACAAGGTACCAACCTGATGAAAGGCTGGGCTGCCGATAGAGATGGAAACCCGCATACACAAGATTAAGCGTATACAGGGCAACGATAAAAAAGTGATAGAGCGGGTCGAAGCGAGCGTGATTCTTCAGGCTCTGCGTCTTACTCATGCGTTGCCACAATTTCTTTCAGGCCGGAGTTGGCTGTCGCCACGGGAGATTTATCTGCTCTATCGCCGGCTTCAGCGGCGCTGTGGACCTGTGCACTGGCGCTCAGGCGATTCTCAGTGGAAAAGCCGGAAGATGTCAACGCTGCAAGATCGTCTGGCTCCAGCTTAGTCAGGTCTTTCGGAATCAAGTGATAGCGTCCACGGACGACGTAATCGACAAACAGCCCACCGGCAAGATAGGGATTCACAATGGCAATCGGTACCGCGTAAGCGGTCGTAATCAGCGACTCGGAAATGCTCTTGTTCGACCGGCTCATCCGGCGATACCCCGGAATCTGCGGTATCTCAAAGATCTCCAGGTGAACCTCAGGATGCTTTCGCGCGTAACGCTCCAGCTTGTAGGTGATCTGTTTCGGTGTAGTCATCCCCGCATCGGGAAATATGCTGCGCCTGAACGTCCGCGGAAAATACTGGTTCAACACCTCGCGCGAAAAGTCGGCGCAGTTGTTAAACAGCAGCTGAAAATTCGACTCATTCTTTCTGCTGTTCATGCGCGTAATGAATGCATCGTCCTGCGCTTCTGTTGTGTCGAAGCGGAAGGCATACATGCGCCTTTCGTATGACACGCCGATCAGTTCCATCCAGCCTCCATGCCAGAAGCCTCCCTTTTTCACCTTCTCGCCCAGACCGAGCAGGTGCGCTTCATGATACTCATCACGCAGCCGATTCACCGTCGCGCGATTCACGCGCTCCGGAACCTGAGAGATGTCTTCCGTGGAGTAAAGGTAGGGAATCAGCGGAATCGCCACCCAGTCGTAGTCGTTCACGTCGCTGTAGCGGGAGATTACCGGAGCCCATCTCCCCTGGCTCGCACCGGCGAAGTTTCGTGGGTGTCTCGGCGCAGATGTGCGCAAAATAAATCGCAGTATGACCAGTTGGGTTGAGTGTCCCAAAAAAGCCGTATGGCTCTTCCATTAACAAAGCAGCCTGTGCAGGGCAGCGGATCGACAGCAAAAGTTGAAATGCAAAGGCCACGAGGATAAATGCAAATGTGCGTGAGGAGCGCATCGAGGGCATTTTGACTCCTGGTCGGGTTGTATTCCTTTCAAGTATGTTCGAATCCGTGGGAAAAGGATGTGATGTGTGTCAGATTGTGATTCTGTCCCAATCGTTTGTAATCCGCCAGCTTTCGGGTGCATTGAAGCCAACCCAGACGTGGCAACAAGCACGCGAACCGGCGGGTCGATTCCTTAGACACGTGTCACGAATGAATGTCGCGCCGACCGTTGGCTTCTGGCCAACTCCAGCCTGCTCTGATAACGTTCTCTTTCACGAAAAATGTGGGCACCGCGTGCTCCCGGCTTTCGGTCAATCCTCATAGAGTGAGGCCCTTCGTGCATATTCGCGTTATTCCTGTGTTTCTTTTGCTTTCGTCCGTAGCTCTTTCAGCACAAGTGACTTTGCCTCGAGTGCTCTCCAGTCATATGGTCATCCAGCGCGATCTGCCCGTGCATGTATGGGGCAACGCTGCTCCAGGCGAACCTGTTACCGTCTCCTTTCGGGGCGAGGAGCGCGGAACCGAAACCGATCCACTCGGCCACTGGAGCATCTACTTCAAGCCCGGTCCCGCCGGCGGACCATTTCAGCTCGCTGTGAAGGGGATCCCTTCTGCCGGGTCCAACGCGGCCCCTGAACACCCCCTCACGCTCGACGACATCATGGTCGGCGATGTCTGGGTCGCATCCGGGCAGTCCAACATGGAGTTTCCTCTGAATCGCGCCGCCACCGCCGCTCAGGATTTGCCCAACGCCGCAAATCCGCAGATTCGCCTCCTGATGATCCGGAAGCGCAGTTCCGATTACGCCATGCCCGACGCCGATACCGACGGGTGGACGCCTTCCACACCCGAAACCGCAAAAGACTTCTCCGCCGTTGCATGGTACTTTGCCCGCGACATTGCCGCGCGTGAGCATGTTGCCGTCGGCGTGATCGACGCAACGTGGGGCGGCACGGTCGGCGAGTCCTGGGTTCGCCTGACGGCTCTCGGTGAAGATGCATCGCTTGCGCCGATCTTCATAGCGCGCGGCAAGATGACCGACAAGGCCGCCGATGCGGTCGCCGAGGAAAAGGACGAGCAGCGCCAGATCGCCGAAGCCAAAGCCGCAGGCAAGCCCATTCCGCAGTTTCCCTGGCACCCACCGCTTAACAGCTGGGGACCGGGTCTGCTGTGGAACGGCATGATTGCGCCGCTCACGTCGTTGCCGATTCGCGGAGTTATCTGGTACCAGGGCGAAAGCAACAGCGCCCTCGCCCGCGCACATTCCTACGACCGCATCATGCGCACCTTGATTGAAGACTGGCGTCGACAATGGGGTGTTGGCGCCTTTCCGTTCCTCTATGTGCAGATCTCCAACTTCACCTCGACGCCGCTCGAAGACTGGGCCGAGTTGCGCGAACAGCAGGTGCGCACCCTTGCCATGCGCAATACCGCCATGGCTGTTACCATCGACATCGGAAATCCGACCGACGTGCATCCCACTGACAAGCTTGACGTCGGACTGCGCCTCGCCCGCGCTGCTCGTGCACTTGCCTACGGCGAGGCGGTCGAATATTCCGGCCCCATGTTCCGCCAGGCTTCGCCCGAGGGCGGATCGATTCGCGCTTACTTCGATCACGCTCAGGGCCTCATGGCCAAAGGCGGCACCGTTACCGGATTTGAGATTGCAGGCAGAGACGGCCCCTACGCTCCTGCCACCGCAACCATCGATGGCACTACCGTTGTCGCCTCCAGTCCTGACGTTCCGGTTCCCGTTCGTGTCCGCTACGGCTGGGCAAACAGCCCCGACTGCGGCCTCTTCAACAGCGAGGGCCTACCCGCTTCGCCTTTCACGTCGGAAAAGTAGGGCAAACCACACTGCTCTCGAAACTCAACGAGCCAGCCAATCGCAAGAAGGCCCGACTCAGTAGCCGGGCCACTCTTTCAAGTTCATCGATTAGACTCTGAACTTCGAACTAACAACGCCTTTCATCCCACGACCGGCGGCGCTTGAATGAGTGAGAAAATTGCGCCAAAAACCTGCTTCAGCTCGCCAATCGACATCGGTCCCTTGTGACCGGGAGCGCATTGCATTTCGCTGACAGTGGCGTCCTCATCAAATTCGAGGACGTCGCCGTAGAAGTTCACGCTCGCATTGTTCTGGCGGGTCCCTGTAATCACGATCTTCCGTCCCGGTACCAGACGCCGGACCACAGGGCTCTCGACGGTTGAAAGCCGGCAGCTGGGGGACTTCTTGTCGAGTTGCTCCCAGGTCGTTATCGCGCCTCCCTGGAAGTAAATCGTGCCCTGGTTTGCCGGCAGAATTACCTCTGTATTTACGGCAACGGTCGATCCTGCCCCGATGGTGGCAATCGGAGCGCTATCCGGCAAGTCCGCGCTCTGACCTCCCAAACGCAGCGAGGAACCGAACACAAGTGCGGCAACAGCAGCCAATACGGACAGGTGGCGAAGAGAACGCATCCCCGTTAACCCCTTTCGGTACAATAAGCAACGATTTGGGGTGAATTCTAGCACCCTCCATCTCCCGGAAAAACAAAATTCCGCCCCTTCGGCAGGCCGCCCACGTTACCAAGTGGTTGCATAAGGAGTCCAACGTGCGCCAAATCTGCCCTGAAAAATCCAATGGAGAGCGCGCTTGGAAGTAGTGAATAGGGAGGGAGCAGCAGCCTTCAGGGCTGCTGAAATCAGTCGCAAAGTGCTATGGGCCCCTTAGGCGCCATAGCTCCGGTCCATCGCACATTTTGATATTCTCGTATGGCGTAACACCCGTTCCCTCATCCACATTCCCTGATCCCTGTTCCCGTAGCCCTGTTCCTTAGTACACTCAACCCAAGCCTATGCGGACTCGTGCTTTGCTTGCCTTCCTTGTGGTCGCAGTTCCGGCCATGTTGTGCGCACAAACTGCACCCAAACCTTCCTCGAAAATGACTACAAAACCTTCTCCCCAGCAAGTCGAACGTTCTGCCATCATCATCGACACGCATGCCGACACACCTCAGCGCTTCGTCGATGAGAATTACGATCTTGGCGATCCGCTGAAAGGCGGCAACTGGAACCTTGAGTCCGCTGAGAAGGGAAACCTCGGTGCGGAGTTTTTCTCCATATGGGTCGATCCCGCGGCGAACCAGGGCCACTTCGCACGTCGCACCCTCATCCTGATTGATGGCGTCAAGCAGCAGGTCGCAAAGCACCAGGACAAGATGATGTTCGTGGCGTCACCGGAGGGAATCGAACTCGCGCACCGCGAGCACAAGATCGCCGCGCTCATGGGCATTGAAGGCGGCCACTCCATCGAAGACTCTCTCGCCCTACTGCGCCAGTTCTACGCACTAGGCGTACGCTACATGACGCTTACCTGGTCGAACTCCAATGGCTGGGCCGATTCCTCCGGTGACATCAACGACGCATCGATCCCTCACACCAAGGAAGGCCTCAGCGAGTTTGGAAAAGACGTGGTTTACGAGATGAACCGGCTCGGCATGATGGTCGACATCTCCCACGTCTCCGATCGCACCTTCTATCGAACGCTTATCATTACGCGCGCTCCGGTCATCGCATCGCACTCCGCCGCTCGCGCTCTCTGCGATGCACCGCGCAACATGACCGACGACATGCTTCGTGCAGTCGCCAACTCCGGCGGTCCCGGCTCCAAGGGCGGCGTGGTGCAAGTCAACTTTTATTCAGCCTTCATCTCGCAGAAGTACCGCGACGCACAAAAGGCGCAGCAGCCCGAAGTCGACAAGGCCGTGCAGGCGCTCAAGGATAAATACAGGGCGGAGGGCAAAGAGGCGCCTGCGGATGAAATCGAAAAGCTGCAGCGCCAGTTTGCCGATCGCATCCCGCGTCCACCGCTCTCCGATCTCATCGACCACATTGACCACATCGCCAAAGTTGCGGGCGTCGATCACGTGGGACTGGGGTCGGACTTCGACGGCGTCAACGGCCAGCTTCCCGAAGGCATTGACTCGCCCGCTGACATTCCTAAAATTACCGCTGCGCTCATGCAGCGCGGCTACTCGGCTGAAGACTGCCGCAAGATCCTCGGCGGCAATCTGCTCCGCGTCTTCCGCGAAGTTGAATCGGTCAGCAAGCAACTGCAGGCAGAAAATCGTCCGCGCATTACCAACAAGCAGCCGTTCGACAAACCGGCGAAGTAGAAGCGCGCATCGGCCTCGTTGTACTGATTGATTCGATCAGATGGAGTTCACGCAGGGAAGCTTCCTGCTTTTGCCGAAGAGCTACTTGCCCGTGTCTGTGCGGTCGCTCTTGCCGGAGCCGGACGAAGTCTCCGAAAGAATTTGGTCCTTGCCTTCAAACATCGGGTTCACGCCCTGGGCGCTGCTTTTTGCCGTCGTCGCGCTCGACGAGTTCCGCTTTTGCCCGTTGCGGGGCGCGGGCTTCTTGCGCGAAGCCTTAGCGTGATGGGAGTGCGTTGTTTTCGCGCTCTGCGTCTGCTGACTTTCCGGCACAATCAGCGGATCGCGGCGTTCAGTGGCGTGTGAGGATAAGGAAGCGACGAAGAGAACCAAGGCAATGATAGCGGCAGCATAAAAGCAAATCCGAGATTTCATGATGAACTCCCCGAAAGACCCGACAGATGACGTGGGGCCGAACTATTCACGCGGCCCTGTTGTTTGGTGTTAGTACAACTGACGCAAGGGGGCATGGTAAATACAACCTGCGGAGCCCCTTCTCCCACAAAGGTGCAAGGATTCATAAACACCTTGCTCAAAATCCTTTGACCGCAGAGAGACAAACGCCGGATCAGATTACTTTCCGGTCCGGCGCAATTCTTGAGGCCAAATCCGACGAACCTATTTGTTCGGTGAGTTGGTCGTGGACGGCTTGATCTTCGAGGTCTTGTTGTTACCTGGACGGTAGCGCGTCGTCATATCCTCGCCATCTTTGTACTCGACAATCTCATGGCTCGCACCGGGATTAGGAGCAGCCTGCTTTTCCTTCGACTCATACAGCGGGTTGCTGCCAGTGCTCTTGTTGTCCTTGTACATCGGATTCGTCGACGCATTCTGCATCTGGCCTCCCTTGGCTTGGAGCGGCAAGGGGTTCTGTGGCGTGCGCGGAACCCAGCGACTTGTCGTTGGAAATTACCACCGGTTGGTACTGGCGACGTCCGGTCGCCATGCCGCTGGAGGCTTCGCGGCCGCTGGCATGCCCACTTGCCGCTTCACGATCGAGCACAATCACGCTGCCCGATTTGCGGTCGGTGGTCTGCTTGTTGCCCATTGTGACTTCTGATACCGATGGGGCACTCGACTCGCGATCGGCCGATTGGCTTGCGGGTGCCGGCTTGGCAGGTTTCACGGGTGTCTGCGCTACGGCCACAGTGGTCAGAAGCACCAGAATCGCAACCCCATGGAAAATGATGCGTGCTTTCATCGATGACCTCCTTACCTTCGCTTCGTGCGAGGCGATGGCAGGAAGGGAATCCATCCGGATCAAAAAACGCCGAGCCACCGAACCTCTGCTGATCGCATCAGTACACGCCTCCGTCATTGAACCGTAAATACAACTTCGCTCCCTCGGCGTACAACCTAGGTACTCGAAATATCTTGCGTGGTTGACGGGGGGGGGGATTTGATGGGGCGCCGTGGACAGGAATGCCTGTCCGCGCATCGGGGTGCCCACCAGAGGAACGGCAAAAAAACCCTGCGTGAGAGGGAATCAGAGTTCCAGAACGTTGTCTTCGATGGCGAGCCGGACGTTGCCGTCGGATTTGGCCAGGCGGCGAACAGCTTCAGGTTTGTCGACATTGGCTTTCAGCATGACCAGTGCGACCGGGACGCTGCGCCCCGCGCTTTTGATTGTCTGCACGGCGGTTTCGCGATCGATCTTGCAGGCGCTCATCAGGATACGAATGCCGCGTTCCACCAGCTTCGAGTTCTGCATGTGCACGTTGACCATCAGGTTTTCGTACACGTGACCAAGCCGCGTCATCGCGCCGGTGGTGATCATATTCAAGATCATCTTTTGCGAGCTGGCGGCCTTCATGCGGGTGGAACCTGAGATTACTTCAGCGCCGACCTCCGCGACGATGGCGATATCGGCAACCTCAGCCAACGGGGTGCCCTGATTGCAGGTGACCGCTGCTGTGTACGCGCCGCGCGCACGGGCATAAGCCGTCGCTGCGACAACATACGGTGTGCGGCCGGAGGCCGAAAGACCAATTACCACATCCTTGCGGGTGGGACGCCGGCGCGCAATATCGCGCTGGCCTAATTCTTCCGAGTCTTCATTGACCTCGACCGCGGAAGCCAGAGCCTTCGGACCGCCCGCCATAATGTACTGCACCTGTCCAGGGGCGGTGGAATATGTGGGGGGACATTCTGAAGCATCAAGAGCAGCAATACGGCCGCTGGAGCCGGCACCGATATAGATCAGGCGCCCGCCATCGCGCAGGCTGCGCGCAACGTGATCGATCACTTCAGCGATTTCTGGTAGCGCCTTCTTGACTGCCGCTGCGATCTTGCCATCTTCGTGGTTGATAATGCGGGCAATCTCCAGCGCCGATTTGGTGTCAAAGCCTTGAGATGCTTCATTTTGGCTTTCGGTAGTCAGGTGCTGGAGGAGGGAAGCCGGGTCCGTCTTGGTTTCCTCTTTCCCGTGAGCGCCGGCGCCTTCATGCGTCGTCGTACTGGTTAACATCAAAATCAGTCCCCAGCCTCTATTGTATCTGCATTCCGAGCAACTCGGGTCGAAATTCGGCGCAAGACAGATGTCACTTTAATGTCATTTGATCGCACAAATCAGAGGGCTTGTCAGAGGCTTCTGCCGGGCAACGCCAATCGGACAGCGTCGTGGAACGAGGGTCGTATTTCCCTGATTAGCTGGCACTGGCGATCCGGCCAGGTGCGATTCGTCAGCAGCACTGCCGCCACAGCGGCATCGAGATCGATCCAGAGCGAACAGCCACTGAATCCAAGATGACCGATGGAACGACGTGAAAAGTAAGCCCCGGCAGAGGACTCCTTCGAGGGCGTATCCCATCCCAGCGCCTGAGAGCTCCCCTCTGGACCTTGCCGCTGGGCGAAGCACTCGATGGTTTCGCGATCGAACAGCGGACCATGATCCCGCCTATCACGGGAACTGAATGCCGACAGAATCTCACCGGAGAATCTGAGCAGGTCAGCCACATTGGAGAAAAGGCCAGCGTGGCCTGCGGCGCCATTCAGAATCCAAGCATTCTCATCCTGCACTTCGCCCTGGATTACCCGGTGCCGAAACGTATTGTCAATTTCGGTTGGCGGGATCAGGGCTCTCTGCTCGTTCGATGGAGAGAATCGTGTCGCGGCTAGGCCCAGTGGCTCGAATACTTCCTTATGTGTCCAGATTGCCAGATTCTCCCCCGTGAGAACCTCCAGCGCCTTGCCCAGCAGGATGAAGCCCGGATCGGAATACTCAGCGCGCTCGCCCGGTGCGGCCTCGATCGGCAACTCCAGGCACGCGCGATACAGCTCTGCGGGAGTGGTGACAGTGCGAAAGAACTCGACGTACCCCGGCAGGCCGGAGTTATGCGCCAGCAGGTGACGAAGCGTGACAAGGCGCGCGAGCTTAGCGCCTTCGCGGCCAACAACAAAGCCCGGAAGCAATTCGCCAAGCGGTGTGTCCAGGTCCAGCAGCCCGCGCTGGTAAAGAAGCATGGCGGCCGCCGTCGTTGAAACCACCTTCGTGATGCTGGCTACGTCAAATACGGTATGCGGTCTCGACCGAAGGGGAGTCCGATTCATAGGTAAAACGCCCCAGGGCATCTTCAATAACGATCTGACCGCCGGCAAATACCCCGAATGCGCATCCCGGAAAAGCGTGCGCAGCAATACCATTCTGAAGTACCTTGTAAACGCCTGCAAAACGCTCGGACTGCTCAGGCATATCGGCGACGCTCGAATGAGAATGTGTGCTCTCGACGGTCATGGTTCGCATCTCCAATGCTCACGAATTTAGCGTACTCTGAAATTGCGCTCGTGGAAAAAAGATTGGTCAGCTATCTTTGCGGCGAAACGCTCCGTCTATCTCTGTAGGGGATATCGGGAGGAACAGATGTATCTGGGAAGCGGGAGATTGACAGCGACGCTTTTATCGGCCGCGGCCATGCAGCTCGGCATGTTGGGAACATCGTTGGCTCAAGAGCCTTCGCCGGCCGCGAGCGTGCAGACCACTTCCCAAACTCCGGCGACCGATCCCGGCCCGGCAAAGTCTGGGACTCCAAGTTCCACAACAGCGCCGAAGAAGACGTACACAGTTCCCGCCGGGACCAAGGTCCTGCTGCAATTGCGCAGTTCGCTGAACTCAAAAAGCGCCAGACCCGGTGACGGTGTTTACCTGGCGTCAGCGTTTCCGGTCGTGGTAGGAGACCGGGTAATGATTCCCGCAGGCGTCTTTGTACAAGGCGTGGTTGACCGCGTGACACGCGCGGGGCACGTGAAGGGCAAGGCGCAACTTGATATGCACTTCACCTCCATCATCTTTCCCAACAGCACCGTGGTTGAAATTCCCGGAGTTGTAAGCGGCCTGCCCGGCGCCAGCAAGCAAGAGGTGAAGGGCGGTGAAGGTACGATTGAGCAGGACTCAGACAAGACCCGCAACGCCGGCAAGACCGCCGAAATTGCGCTGCCGACAGGCGCCACCGTCGGCTCGATTGCCGGTCTCGGCGGCGGACACCCGCTTGCCGGTAGTTTTGGAGGCCTCGGCGCGGGTCTTGCTGCAGTCGGCCTGGTTTCGCTCTTTACCCGGGGAGCCGACGTCAATATCGAGGCAGGAACGCAAGTGGAGATGGTGCTGCAGAGGCCGTTGATCCTCGAAGAAGAGAATCTCGCCGAAGGAACGGCACAGGGGGCAGCGCCCGCCATGGTTCCTTCTCCCAACCAGCCACGTCCCATGGAGAAGCCCGGGCATCCGCAACTCATTTGTCCGCCCGGAGGCCTCGGTTGCAGTTAATCTCCTCAGCATTTAATAATTCGAGATAGAGATGTCTACAAACCTTCAAAGACCCGCTGTAACCGAGCTTTCTTCCCCAACTGCAACGCCTGAAGCAGCAGAGCAATCGGGTGTCGTACCGCAAAACGCCGGCCTGGGCCTCGGCCTGTGGCTTCGCGATCTGCTGATCTCCGCGGGCGTTTCGGTTCTGATCATCCTCTTTCTCTATCAGCCGGTCCGCGTCGAAGGCACCAGCATGCTTCCGCGGCTTGAGGATCACGACCGGCTTTTCATCAACAAGTTTGTCTACCACATCTCCTCAATCGACCGCGGCGATGTGGTCGTGTTCCACTACCCGCGAGACCCTGAGAAAAGCTACATCAAGCGCGTGATTGCGCTGCCGGGCGACAATCTGCGCATCGATCACGGGCAGGTTTGGGTGAACGGGAAGAGCCCTCGCCGAAAAGTACGTCCCCCCCATGTACCGCGACACGCGCTCGTATGCATCCACCATCATTCCCGATGATTGTTATTTTGTAATGGGCGACCACCGATCGATCTCATCAGACAGCAGGGAATTCGGAGTCGTGGAGCGCGACCTGATTTACGGGAAAGCTGTATTCGTCTACTGGCCAGCGAAAGATGTCGGCGAAGTGAGATAGCGTCGCGTTTTCCACGCGCGGCGCTGCACACCGAAACCTGCTAAAATCGATTGAATCCACTCCTCGGAGAGGCGATGCAGGCGATCCTTGCGCTCGAAGACGGGCGCGTCTTCCGCGGCGAGGGCTACGGTCACCCCGGCGAATGCCAGGGAGAAGTAGTCTTCAACACTTCCCTAACCGGCTATCAGGAAATCGCTACCGATCCCTCCTATGCTGGTCAAATCGTCGTTCTTACGAATCCGCAGATCGGCAACTACGGTACAAACCAGGCAGACAACGAGTCCGCCAGGCCCTTTATTGAGGGCCTGATCGTTCGCGAATTCTCAGCGATCGGCTCGAACTGGCGCTCCGAGCAAGTGACCGACGAGTACATGGAGCGCTATTCGGTTCCTGTGCTGGCCGAGATAGACACGCGCGCACTGGTCCGGCATCTCCGCACGCACGGCGTGATGCGTGGCGTGATTTCCACGGAAACGTCGGATGCCGATGCTCTCATCCAAAAAGCCAGAAACATTCGCAAGATGGATGGGACCGACCTCGCCAAGGTGGTTTCGACTAAGGCCTCTTACACCTTCGATGCTGCAGACCCACGTTATCAGGGCGATGATCCGCTGTTGCCTTCCGCAGTAGACAAGCCCTCGCTTCACGTCGTTGCGTATGACTTCGGCATCAAGCAGAACATCCTGCGCATGCTCGCGCGCGAGGGTTGCCATGTGACGGTGGTTCCGGCGCAGACAAAGGCCGACGACGTGATGGCGCTGAAGCCGAACGGCGTATTTCTCTCGAACGGGCCGGGCGATCCCGAGCCGGTGGATTACGCAGTCCAGGCCATTCGCGGCATGATGGGACGCGTGCCGGTTTTCGGCATCTGCCTCGGGCATCAACTCTGCGGACTGGCGCTCGGCGGCAAGACCTACAAGCTGAAGTTCGGACATCACGGCGGCAATCACCCCGTGCGCAATAACACGACAGGGAAAGTTGAGATCACGGCGCACAATCACAACTTTGCCGTCGATCCCGACTCGATCAACGCCAACGACGTTGAATTGACGCACGTGGATCTGAACGACAACACCCTTGAAGGACTGCGACACAAGACACTGCCGCTCTTCAGCGTGCAGTATCACCCCGAGGCCGCGCCCGGGACCGCACGACTCGCATTATCTGTTCCGCGACTTCCGCAAGATGATGGAGGAGTGGAAGGGATGAAGCGAAGGGTAAATTCATCGACGATTTTGGCAAGACCAGCGGGGCCGTGGCTCCGCTGTTTTTTGGGCGCGACCTTCTGGATGCTGATGTGTGTGGCTCTTGTCGCAACTTCCAGTGCGCAGGTCGATATTCCGGGGCCGGAGCGGCTTGGGCATGTTGAGGGCTACGTCGTGAATCCGGTGGGGCATCCCGCGGTGGATCTAAGGGTCACACTTTCGCGCGACGGGAAAGTCGCGTTTGAGACGCAGACCGACCAACGCGGATGGTTCCGATTTGAGCATGTAAAAGGGCAGTTCACGTTTCAGGTAGCGCGCACACAGTATGCGCCTGCAGCACGCGAGATTGTCGTCACCGATGAAGTCGTGACTGCTCTTGAGCGGAAGAAGCTGTACGTAATTCTGGGGCCAGGCGCCTGCCAGGATGCGTGTTCGGCGGTGTTAACGAGCAAGCGCGATTTCGATCGCGAAATTCGTAAACGAAACAGACACTAAGCCAGGGAAGCGAAAAAGAGAATGCCACGCAGAAATGACATTCAGAAGATTCTCGTGATCGGCTCGGGGCCGATTGTGATCGGGCAATCGGCGGAGTTTGATTATTCCGGAACGCAGGCCTGCAAGGCCCTCAAGCAGGAGGGCTACGAGGTGGTGCTGGTCAACTCGAACCCCGCCACCATCATGACCGATCCCGAATTAGCCGATCGCACCTACATCGAGCCACTGACGCGCGATTATGTCGAAGAGATCATTCGCATCGAGTCAGCAATGCTCGGCGACAGTTCGGGCAAGTTTGCGCTGCTTCCCACCGTGGGCGGACAAACTGCGCTGAACCTTGCCGTCGATCTGGCCGACGCCGGAATTCTCGATCGCTACAACGTGGAACTGATCGGCGCCAAGCTCGAAGCCATCAAAAAGGCTGAAGACCGGCTTCTATTCAAGGACGCCATGCTGCGCATCGGACTCGAAGTGTCAAAGTCCGCGCTCGTCAACAATCTTCGCGACGGTCTCGATTTCGCCAGTAAGATCGGCTTTCCCGTTCTCATTCGTCCGAGCTTCACGCTTGGCGGCTCAGGCGGCGGCATCGGTTACAACCGCGAAGAGCTGATGGAGATCCTCGCGCGCGGTCTTGATCTTTCTCCCGTGCACGAATGCCTCATCGAAGAGAGCGTCCTCGGGTGGAAAGAATACGAGCTCGAGGTGATGCGCGACCTCGCCGACAACGTCATTATCATCTGCTCCATTGAAAACTTTGATCCGATGGGTGTGCATACCGGCGACTCCATCACCGTGGCGCCTGCGCAGACACTCACCGATCGGGAGTATCAGAAGATGCGCGATGCGGCCATCGCCGTCATGCGCGAGATTGGAGTCGAGACCGGCGGCTCCAATGTGCAGTTTGCCGTCAATCCCGCAAACGGCCGCATGACCGTCATCGAAATGAATCCGCGCGTCTCGCGTTCCTCGGCGCTGGCGTCGAAGGCGACAGGGTTTCCGATTGCAAAGATTGCGGCAAAACTTGCTGTCGGTTACACGCTCGATGAAATTCCGAACGACATCACGCGCAAGACGCCTGCCTGCTTCGAGCCGACCATCGATTACGTCGTAGTGAAAATTCCTAAGTGGCAGTTCGAGAAGTTTCCCGGCGCCGACGACACGCTTGGTCCGCAGATGAAGTCCGTCGGCGAAGTGATGGCGATGGGCCGCACCTTCAAAGAAGCCCTGATGAAGGCGTGGCGCGCGCTCGAAACCGGCAAGAAGACTGGCACCGAAGTGCTCGAACCGCGCCGCCTGACACAAATGCTCGTAACGCCTCGGCCGGAACGGCTCGGCTATATCCGCTTCGCCTTTGAACGCGGCATGAGCGTGCGCGATGTTGCGCGGCTTACCGGTATGGATCCGTGGTTCCTGCATCAGATTCGCGAAGTCACGCTCGCGCAGCAATCTCTCCAGGAAATCTCGCCTGAAAAGATCAGCGCCGAGCAATTGCTCAAACTCAAACGCTACGGCCTGAGCGACGAGCGCATCGCCACAGAATGGAAACTCGAAGGCCACGAAGGCATCAAGCAGGTGAGGGAACTGCGCGAGGGCAAAGGCATCCGGCCCGTCTTCAAACTGGTTGACACCTGCGCCGCTGAATTTGAATCGATGACGCCATATCTCTACTCGACGTACGACGAAGAAGACGAGGCGCCGCCGACCGACAAGCCGAAGATCATCATTCTTGGATCGGGCCCAAATCGCATTGGGCAGGGCATCGAGTTTGATTACTGCTGTTGCCATGCGGCCTTCGCGCTGAAAGATGATGGTTTCGAGACCATCATGGTGAATTGCAATCCCGAGACCGTTTCGACGGATTACGACACAAGCGACCGCCTCTACTTCGAGCCCCTCGTCCTCGAAGATGTGCTCGCCGTCTACCACCACGAGGCGCAGTCGGGCGCGAAGATCGGTATGATCGTGCAGTTCGGCGGACAGACTCCACTCAATCTTTCCCAGCGCCTCCTCGCTGCGGGCGTGCCGATCATTGGCACCTCGCCGGCCTCAATCGACTTGGCCGAAGATCGGAAGCAATTCGGCAAGCTGCTCGAACATCTCGATATTCCGCAGCCCGCTGGCGGCACCGCGACAAGCCCAGATCAGGCGCTGGCTGTGGCCGACCGCATCGGCTATCCGGTCCTGGTGCGTCCCAGTTATGTGCTTGGTGGCCGCGCGATGGTGATTGCGTACGACGCGCAGGCAGTGGGTGAGTACATGAAGCAGGCAGTCGAGTATTCGCAGGATCGTCCGGTGCTTGTGGATCACTTTCTGGAGAATGCAGTCGAGGTGGACGTCGACGCACTCTGCGATTCCGAAGACGTAATCATCGCCGGAATCATGCAGCACATCGAAGAGGCCGGCATTCACTCCGGCGATTCCTCGTGTGTGCTTCCGGCGGTGAGCATCCGTGACGAGACGCTAGATACTATTCGCCAATACACGCGCAAACTCGCACTCGCGCTCAAAGTAGTCGGCCTGGTCAATCTGCAGTTCGCCATTCAGCGCGATGGCGACGGAAACGATCATGTCTACGTCATCGAGGTCAATCCGCGAGCTTCGCGAACCGTGCCCTACGTTTCGAAGGCGACGGGCATTCCTCTCGCCAAGATTGGTGCCCGCCTGATGACCGGGCGCAAGCTGCGCGAGCTGCTGCCGAAGCAACTGGCTTCCGGCAAGGATCTCGAAACTGGAACACACTTCTATGTGAAGTCGCCGGTATTCCCATGGTCGAAATTCGCTGGCGTTGACACCGTGCTCGGGCCGGAGATGAAGTCAACCGGCGAAGTGATGGGCGTGGCCGCGACCTTCGGCGAGGCGTTTGCCAAGGCTCAGCTTTCGGCCGGGCAGGTTCTGCCGGCGCGCGGCACTGTCTTCTTCACCGTCAACGATCACGACAAACCTGCAGCGATCGAACTTGCCCGGCAATTCGCGCACCTCGGCTTCCACATGGTTGCGACTGAGGGCACGGCCAACGCACTGGAGAGCGCCGGATTGAGTGTTGAGCGCGTATTCAAGGTGAAGGAGGGGCGGCCCAATGTCGTCGACTTGATCAAAGGCGATCGCATCCAGCTCATCATCAATACGCCGCGCGGGCAGGACACCTTCTTCGACGAGAAGGCCATCCGCCGTGCCGCGGTGCTGGCGCGTGTGCCAACTATTACAACCATCGCTGCAGCGCAAGCCGCGGTGGAAGGCATCGCGGCAATGCAGCAGCACAACATCACGGTTTATGCGCTGCAGGGCCTGCACGCCATGAAGGTCGATTGAATCCGGAGAGGGAGCGAGAAGGGAACTGACTCGCCTCACCTAGAATAGAACCATGTTGATCGAAGGCGTTTTCGCAGCTGTTACGACACCGTTTTATCCCGACGAGCGTGTCTACTACCGCAAGCTCGAGGCCAACGTTGCGCGATATTCCCGCAGCCAACTTGCAGGAATGGTGGTCCTGGGTTCGACCGGCGAAGCGCCGGCGCTCGATGATGTGGAAACGCGCGACGTGCTGCGGACGGCGGCGGAGGCGGCAGCGCCGGAGAAGGTGCTGATTGCCGGTGTGAATCGCGAAAGCCTGCATGCAGTCATCGAGCTGGCAGAGGCCGCGGCGCAGTTTGAATACGACGCAGTGCTGGTGCGGACACCAACCTACTACTCAACGCAGATGACGCCCTCGGTGGTTGCGAATTATTTCCGGGCGGTTGCGGACCGTTCGCCGCTGCCTGTCGTGCTCTACAACATTCCCCGCTGCGTGCCTTACCAGATCCCGGTGGAGATGGTGGCCGAACTCGCGCATCACCCCAACATCATCGCCATCAAGGATTCGAGCGGAAGTCTCGACCGCATCAAGGGCATCGTGGAATCCACCCGCGCAGTGTCGAAGCGCACCGTGACGGTCACCCCTATTTTTGAAGCCGTGACTGGGCGCATGCTGAACGCAGTTTCAACACTCTCGGCCACGTTTGTGTCGGCGACGGATCTGGCCGGCGGCCCCGCAATTGCAGTGGCTCCTCCGGCGGCGCCCATCAAGACGCGCACTAGGGAAGTAGGCTTCCAGGTGCTCACCGGCTCCGCTTCAAACATTCTGCCGTCGCTTGAAGCCGGCGCATCCGGCGCGATTCTGGGTTTTGCTGCCTGCGCACCCGAGGCCTGTTACCAGGTCTACTTTGCCTGGAAGGATCGCGACGCAAAGCTGGCTGCGGAGAAGCAGGCAAGGGTCGCCACGCCCAATCAGAAGATCGTTGCCGAGATGGGCATCGCAGGAGTGAAATATGCCTGCGACTTCAACGGCTACTATGGCGGATACCCGCGACAGCCTCTGCTTCCCCTTACCGCGGAAGAAAAGGCTGAGGTCGAGGCGCTGCTGGCGGAGATCAGGAACTAGATTACGCATTCCACCCGCCTTGATATCGATTGACTGCTCCTCATTCCTTGTGTCTCCGGTCGGTCGGTGCGATGATGCAACGATTCGGTAGTGCGAGCGGTGGGTTGGTTCTAGATGACAGGATGTTGGGCAACCCTAGGCACAGATATCTCAGGGTATATGTTATGTCTGATAACAGATATTCTGTATAGTACAAGTAAATGATTTGATACAGAGAGGATCTAATATGTCAGTAACACAATTCCCTGCGACTAACCAGAAAACGTTGCGAATCTTCCCTCCTGTCGGAAACCAGAAATCCATCTCCTCCAGCGCCAGTTTTTCTCTGTTGATCAATCTTTCTATGGCTGAGCAGGATGATCGGCGCGCCATTCTGCCAATCGCTTCCGCGTTTTAGACATCGCAGCGGGAGACAGTTTTGCAGCGGCACGGTCGCGACTTTCGATGACGGCCGCCTTCCGCTCTGAATCATCAAGGCTAATTAGGCTCAGCTCGAGCCAAAAATACGCCTCAGCGTAGCTTCGCTTTACACCTAAGCCATCTGCGTAAAGAACGCCGAGCAACGCTTGTGCGCCGCCATGCCCTTGTTCAGCTGCTTTTTCAAACCAGCCGGCTGCTTGGACATAATCTAGAGGGACCCCCTGGCCGCGGACGTAATCGTTACCTAAGTTGAACTGTGCGGTTGCATGCCCCAGGTCAGCTGCCTTACGATACCAATCCGCAGCTTCCGCTGCATCCCGCGGCACACCGTAGCCATTATCATAGAGAACGCCAAGACTGAACTGGGCATCCGCGCTATCCTGCTCGGCTGCCTTCTCAAACCACCGTTTCGCTGCATAGTAGTCTCTTTCTATTCCTACTCCGCGAACAAGCCTGATCCCTAGGGCATTCTGTCCTTTGGCGACTCCAGAGGCAGCTACTGATCCGATCAAATAAGTCGCCATCTTAGGATCTTGTGGTACTCCGATGCCTGAATCGTACAATTCAGCGAGAGCAAGCGCGGCGTTTGAAGACCCTTGGTCGGCAGCGGAGCGGAGCCATCCGGCAGCCGCTGCATCATCTTTTGGCACTCCTGCTCCATTCGCGCACATTGACGCAAAGAGCATCTGAGCCACGGCGTGACCTTTCTCCGCTGCTTGTCGCATCCAACGTGCTGCCTTCACTGGATCGGCTCTTAGAATCTTCCCTGAATGGTATTCCGTCGCAATTTCGAAGATGGATTCCGCATCCCCGGCCCTTGCCTTGACCTGAAGGCCAGAAACATACTCTCTTGCTCCTCCAATCTCTTCTGGCCTATCCGGCAAGAGGTCCTTCATCACGTCCGCGTTCCCCGTTCCATGACCAAAGGCCGCAACACGCATTCCCTTTGCGAAACCCTTAAAGAGGTTCACCATCATACCCTCGTGGAAGTTCATCTGAAATGCGCTGCTTCTTAGGCCTCATTGCCTTCGCTCTCGCGCAAGATCAAAGGGATCAGATCCGTCATACCGCCCTATACGGGATCTTCGAGAGGTCTATTTGTACGTCTCCGGACTCTGGATATAAATCTAAACACTTTCTCGCGAACTGAGATGCCCTTTCTTGGTCTGCTGCGGGTCCGACGATTATCTGTTTGAGCGCATTAGATGTACCGTTTCTCCAAGCAAATTCCCGGTATCTAATCAATGAATAACGGCGGGACCTCCATTTTACGCAAGGTGGATTATCTAGGCTGAATGTCTCCAGGAATCTGTATTCTTTCTCGCACTTGTAGGCCGAATCCTTGAAGAATATTGCGGCCTGTGTCACATAGGTCATTAAGGCGATGGAAAGGTCATCCTTACAGCTCGGTAGCTCGGTAAGGTGAAGCATTTTGTCGATGATCTGATGGTCAAGTTTGGCGAGTTCTGAATCACTATATGTGAGAGGAAACGAATCCGGAGCTCCCTCATTTTCAAGGGCACCGGTATCAAACTCCAGAACAAAACCGCGTCCGTTGTCCGCGTAGGCACGCCATTGCCCTAGATCATTGCCGCATAGACTGAACGAGCACACGAAAAAGTCTGCTGACTTTTGGACTCGCTTTTGCTCGGAGATGAACTTAAGATCGTCTGAAAACTTCCGACTCACCGGCGACCGGCCAGCAACCATGTCCTTCAGCTCATCGGTTGCAATCTTAAACCCATGATTCAACTCGGAAGGGTCATTCAGATTACATATTTCCGTGAGCCAGAGCTTCCCAGACTCCAAAATGCCCTTCAGCCCAGCGTCATTTGTGTAATGGTAAATGCGTTCCGGGCGAGGCCGCAATCTCACCGCCTCGACAAACGCTCCAATAATCTTCTGGGCTTCGCTGGCGAATTGGTCAAGCGCCTCTTGCATATCCTGTCATATTCGACCATCAGCCTTGCTGTAGGTCAAGTGCCGGATGTTTCAATGCTGTCCTCCTTAAGGAGCTCGGAAACTGGCGGTTTCCTTTGGGCCACGACTGAGCGAGGGATCGAACAGACGGATTGAATGTATCTCCACCTTTCGTCTTCGAGCAACCACCGCACACGCAGCAGGACTTCGGTCCGTTCACCTACAGTGGCGACTTGAAACGGCACGTGTGCTAGTTCACGCGCAAAAGCTGCTGTGCCTTGGCGCAAGACCCAGAAGTAATCAAAAGGATCCCATCCGCGTGTCCTCCAATTCCCTATCGCTACCTCGTGATTCTTCTGCTGCGAAATCAGTTCATCCGGCGCATCCGCTGATTGCGTTTTCCGCAAATCCCACCCGCACTTCCCACAGCGCGTCAAGGGAGAAAGCCCGTGCTGCGCAACGACGAGGTCACTCATCCCAGCCAGGCCAGAACTGTAGGCGTGAATTGGCTCGCCGCATCTGAAACAGGTGTCAACAAGCAAACACTGATGGTCCGTACACGCTGCGAACAGTGAGAGACGCCAGCTCTTCCTGATATACGGAGTTCCAGTCGAAAGACAGATTGGACAATACTGATAGCCTATTCTTCGGTTGGTTCTCCGGTCTGTTCCGATGGGCATAATCCAGGATTCCAGTTCGAGTCCCCCTCGTTCGAATGCCGGATCACAGCGCAGAAGCGTTGCACGTACAAGTTCGGTATCCGTGCTCGTTGCATCCGCGATTGGTTGAATTTGATGTGCTCCAAGCGCTAGATCTGAATCCTCTTTGTTTATTTGAATGCGGGGTGAAACGAGCCGGCGGAACTGGCCAAGGCTGAGGCCTTGTCCGGCGGCGAAGCGAATCAACCAGGACGAACACAGTTCGTCGGGTAAGGGCTTTGGATGAATTGTCAGAGGTGTCATTCAGATCACCGAGATCGCATATTTCCGCCGCTCTGATGGAGGCAGCCAGCCAAGTCGGTTGAGGACGTGATCGGTAATGCGCTCTTCCCCGCCCCGAATCGCCTCCACGGCCGCCTCATTGAGCAGAAGTGATGTCTCCCCGATAGAGCCCTCTGACATCAAGCTGATCCGGAGGGCCATCTCTGGTGCCTGCAAGTTCGACGGGTGACGAAGAGGAAGCAAACGCTCAAACGTGGCAAGCAGCCTTCGAAAAGCCGTTTTGTTGGTCCATCTCGGTAGCTCTGCAGGCGTGAATCTATTGGCAAGCTGTGGGTCCGATTGCAGCGCGTTAAACGCCTCTTTAGTTCCGACCGCCACTATCGGTAAGCGCAGGTCGTTTCCGAGATACTTGATCACCTGCAAGAAGGTTCGCTGTCTGACGGAACTACCCGCCAAGAGGTGATGGATCTCGTCGATGATAATCATCCGAACGCCAAGCACTGGAAGCACGGTCCTGATTTGAAACATCAGACCTTCCACACGTTCATTGTGTTTGCGCGGCACTCCTAATTGATCCAAGAGCTCTGCCAGGAATCTCCGCTCGTTCGGTTCAGGCGGCGCCTGTGTGTACACAACTGGGATGGTCATGACGTCATCCGAGTGCGAGGCAGTATGGAGGCCAAGAAATCGACCGACGAGCGCGGTCTTTCCATTGTTTGTCTCCCCTACGATTAGCAGGTTCGGCATCCGGTGAATCTTGGGGTGAATCAGCAATCGTTCGAGTTTGTTCAATACCCGGTCTGCGGCGTCATAACCTAGCCAGCGAGGTTCTAAAATGTATTCGATCCTCTTTTCGATTGGTAGCCCCAGCGCTTCCTGCGCAGCCTCATCCAAGTGAATCAAAGCTTTTTCCTTTCCATATAAGGCTCCACCGGGCCCATTTCTTCATCTCCTTCGGTCAAGTCGATGGGCGGAATCGTCACAGGCGCGCTCATCGGAGCATTCGCTACACTCTTCGATTGATTCCGGTTTCGTTGTAACGCCCGTCGGGCGCTACGAGTCTTCCTCTCCGCCGACTTGGCCTTTTCACGGAGATCATCAACTGCCTTGAACAGGGCGGCCTCGTCTGCAGCAGTCCCCTGCTCTGCCAACTTCGACTTCGCCAGCTTGAGTTCCCATAAGCTAATCACGCCGCGCGACGTGTCCCGATATGGGATCTCCCGATACTCCTTATTCTCTGGATCGAAGAAATGCACACGGCTGATGTCGCGTGGATCTCGCTTGAAGATGAGTTTTCGGGGACCCTTCGTTGCCGGGTCCATTGCATGAATCCAAGGCGCCAAGACCGGGTGATAGTAGTGAATCTCATCGATCACGACGCCTTGGCGCTGCACGGACCGTTCCACGAATGGCATGAAATCAAGCAGAACCTTCTGGTTGTCGGGCAGGATCGATAGCAATGGACGTCCGTTCGGCCCCTCAAACCCACTTTTGTATTTCTCAAGCGGCGTCATACCAATCTCGCGATGCTTTGTTTGGTGATATACCTCTGTGACCCAATACCCGATGAAGTCATCAAGTTCGTCGAATGTGAAACATGCGCGGCCTTCGGAGTCATATTCGCCCTTGTGCTTCACGTTTGAGAAGGTTGTGCCCGGCAACTTGTGCAGTTCTCGTACGAGCGTTCCCAGAAGCCTCTCGATGTGTCCGCCAAAGTGGGGTCTAGCCACCGGCCGGAAGTCCAGCTCGATGCCGTACTCCTGACACGATCGTGCGAGCATCTTGCCGCGGAATTCCATCGCATTGTCAACGTGGATACAATCCATTCGGCCCCAGCAGGGCCAGGGGGCCTTGATTTTGTGCCGCTGCAGCCAACCGTCTTTGCGCAACATCGAGTTTGCAATGCAAAGGCCAGCGGCTAACGCCCCAGTCGGGTCGAGGGAGAGGTAGTACCCGGTGATCATCCGGCTGAAGATGTCGATCGCCAGTGTCAGCCAAGGGCGCCCAATCGGGAGACGATGAACGTCATCTACGAGCATCAGGTCGAGTTTCGTGTGGTCCATCTGCACCACAGCAAGGGGGTACGTGGCGGATCCAAATTGGGCTGGATGGGGCTCGTAAGCCTCGGCGGCTTTTCGTCCAAGTCTCTTTCTTGCGATGAGCTGCGGCTTGAGCCACTGAATGCGTTTTCGCACAGTGTTTGGGTGCGGCGGACGAACGCCGACCAGATCGCAGGCCTTTCTAACTTGCGATGCAACTTCCTTCATCGTGTGCTTCTGACTAGTTAAGTAAGCGGTGGTGATGGTGCGGCTCATGATCTCTTCACGTTGCGCGTGCAGCCGTCCCTTGCCCCTACCGGCGCTCGACTTTCTCTTTTCGAGAGAATGTAGGCGCTCGTTTCGCTCCCAAGACCCAATCCAACGGTAGACAGTTGCGCGATGGCAGCCGTACTTGGCAGCTCGGGCCTCCACCTCAGCTTTGGTCCGGCTGTTCAAGAGGGGCTTTATGCACTCAAACCGGCGCGTCGCTTCCTTGAGCTCGGCGCCGGCTACGGTCGGCACAAAGCCTCCTGGTTTGGTCACTTCCGGAATGATTTCCGGACCAAGTTCCCGAACCTCTGCTACTTCCCTTTTCCCACCACTCAGTCGTTCGATGACGATTGTTTCCAGGCTGACCGCACCGACAACTCTCGCGTTGGTGCCCTGGTAGCTGACCAAGGCGCCCGGAGTCAATTTCACATCTCTCATCGTTTTTTCTCCGCCCAGATGCAACTCGTCGGGCTCAGCGGAGTCTCAAAATCGGTTTTGATCAGGCCCCTTGCGATTGCGCTCCACAGTATTTGGTAGGCCGCATTTGTGCTCTTCAGTTCCTTCGCGAACGCGCCGGCAAGGTGCTCGACAGTACTTGGCCCCTGCTCTATTACGGCAGCCGCCAATCGATGGAGCAAGTCAGGATCTGGAGACGAGTTGAGGAACTTCCTTAAGAATTGAGCGTTAGCCAGCGCAGGACCACGGATTTCTAATTCAGTGATGACATGGAATGCCCCACACTGTCGCCGTGCTTCGGCCACTCCGGCTCGCAGCTTCGGTCGTAACTGACTCCAGTTCTCAGCTAGGTCGCTTCTGTACTTGGTTTCGACCAGCCAATGGGTTTGAACTCGTTTCCCAAGGAACTTGATTTCTTGGAAGAAATCCAATCGGAAGTCGGGCACATAAGAATGTTCCCCGCCCGCTCCATCCATCCAGCGGATCCTGAGCGGCTGCTCCTCAAACCATCGAACAGCAGGATGCATGTCCAGGAGAAGGGTGAAATCGCGCTCAAGGATTGAATCGAACTGGACGAGTCTGCCCAGTTTCTGACTGAAGAACAGTCCGGTGACGCTGATGAAGCTTTTCTTGAGCCTTCGTATTGGCAAGCAACTGACCCCATCGAATTGGCTTCAATCCGCAACTTTCAGTCGCCAATTGCCGCCTTGGATCGAATATGCGCCCATGTAAGTCCGAGAACAATAAGGTGAACACCTTAGATTGCAGGGGAAAAAACCTGAGAGACTGCGGATAACGCACGGAATCTGTGGAAAAGCATCGAACCTACCCTTGGGTTAGGTTTCTGGCGACGAAAGAGACTCTGTTGGTGCGCTGGCTCCCCTGAATTGCCTTGCAGGAATCTCTCTCTGAGGCTTTCAGGGAAGCTGAAGTCAACCAGTCTCAGTGAGTCGTGTGTTTTGGAGCTTGGTCGCGAGGAGTTGTGTCTTTCGGTCGCAATGTGTTATGGCGCCCTGCTGCTTATTTGTTCGCAAGGAGTTGTGTTCCTGACATAATACCTGCATATGAGGTTATGAATCCGGAAATCGACGCCCTTCCCTACATCTTGTAGCGGCCGAGATCTTCGTCGTTCAGGCCTTCAAGCCAGCCGCGCAGTTCTTCCGCGGTGGGACCTTCGGGCGGTCCGGCGGTGTTCAGCTTGGCGGACTGCATCACCTGCTCCGAGACAAAAATCGGACAATCGGAACGCAGGGCCAGCGCAATGGCGTCGGAGGGGCGGGCGTCGATCGTCATAAGCTCATCCCCCTGGCGAACCCAAAGAACCGCAAAGAACGTATCGTCTCTAAGTTCTGTAATGACAATCTTATCCAGCTGTCCATTCATGTGGCGCATGAGATTTCGGGCGAGATCGTGCGTCATAGGCCGGGAGGCCGACACTTTTTCAATCTCGATGGCGATGGCGTTGGCCTCGAAGATGCCAACCCAGATGGGCATGACGGTATCGGAGCCTACGTCCTTGAGCACGACGATCGGCATATTGGTGGATGGGTCCATCATCAAACCGCGGATTCGAACTTCGATGTCCATGGTTCCCCCTTCGCTAGCTTAGACGGCTTCGCCGACCAGGCTGTTGGGAAAAGTGTTTGTGATTTTTACCTTCACGTATGAACCGGGAGCCGGGGCAATGGGGACGGGCGTGGTGAAGTTGACCGGCTTGTTCTGCGAGCTTCTGCCGGCGATCTGGCCGCGCGCGGGATTCGTTCCCTCTACCATCACTTCCATTTCCTCGCCTATATGCTTGGCGTAATTCGACCTCTGAATCTCGCGCTGCCGATCAAGCGCGTGCTGCAGGCGCTTTGCCTTCTCGGCGTCCGGGATGGAGTCGATCATGGTGAGGGCGGGCGTGTTGGGCCTGCCCGAGTACTTGAAACCGAAGACGCAATCGTACTGGACCCTGTCGAGCAAGTCCATCGTCTCGATGAAATCGTCGGCGGTCTCTCCTGGAAATCCGACGATGATGTCGGTGGAGAGCGAGATGTTGCGCTTTGCGGCCTTGATCCAGCTGATGCGTTCGAGGTACCAGTCGGATGTGTATTCGCGGGCCATCATCTTGAGCACGCGCGAGGAGCCGGACTGTACGGGCAGATGCACGTGATCGCACAGGGTCGGGTAGGCGTCGATGGCTTCGACGATGTCGCGGGTGAAATCGCGCGGGTGGCTGGTGGTAAACCGAACGCGCCGGATGCCGGGCACCTGGCCAACGGCGGCGAGCAGTTCGGCGAAGCTCAACTTCCCTTCCGGATCGCGATAGCTGTTGACGTTCTGGCCGAGGAGTTGGATCTCGGTGTATCCCTGGTCGGCGATGCGGCGCGCTTCTGCGAGCACGGAGACCGATCCGCGGCTGCGCTCTTTGCCGCGCGTGTAGGGGACGACGCAGTAGGCGCAGAACTTGTCGCAGCCTTCGATGATGGTGATGTATCCGCGATAGGGATTCTGGCGCGAGGTGAATTCCGTTTCGAATGTCTCGTCGGTCTGCCGGTCGTCGAGGCCCGTGATGCGATTCTCGCCGGCTTCGAGACGGCTGAGCATCTCGGGCAGTTTTCGATAGGAGGCCGAACCGGAGACGAGGGAGACGTAGGGCGCGCGCTCGAAGATCTTCTCGCCTTCCTGCTGCGCCACGCAGCCGAGCACGCCGAAGCGCTTGCCGGCCTTGTGAAGCTTTTTGTAGTCGTTGAGGCGGTTGAAGACTTTCTGTTCGGCTTTGTCGCGGATGGAGCAGGTGTTGTAGAGGATCAGGCCGGCTTCCTCTTCGGTTTCGACCTGGCTGTAGCCCTCATGCAGCAATGTGCCGATGACCTTCTCGGAGTCATGGGCATTCATCTGGCATCCGAAAGTCTCGAGGTAGAAGGTTTTTTCGGAAGCCATGGCAAGTCTCAGTATAAGGCATGTCAAAGTTGCGAATCTTCAGGTGCATTTGGGGGGCGCGCCCTGTCGAGTGGCCGGAAAAAGCCGTCCAATTGTGAACACGAAGAAACGGAAGCGCACATCGATTTGGGCCGTGGTGGAATCGACGGAACGTTAAATCAATGACTTACGTAGACACAGCAGTGGACCTGAGCGTGCTTCCCTGTGGCCGAGGCCCCAGTCTGTGCCAGCGCGCAGCGTTCCCGGAGGTTGCTTCCATGGCGATTGAAGTCAACGGCGTCGCCCCCATGGTCCAGGTGTTCAACATGCCGCGGTCGATTCACTTCTATCGCGACCTGCTCGGATTCAAGGTGGTGTCCAGTTCGAAGGCGATGTCGGCCGATCCGGATGATGTGAACTGGGCGCTTCTGCGGCTTTCCAACGCGGAGATCATGCTGAACACCGCCTACGACCCTGACGATGTACCCGAGGCGCCTGAGCCCGGCCGCTGGTCCGGCCACCAGGATACCTGCCTCTACTTCGGCTGCCCTGATGTGGATGGGGCATATCAGCACCTTGTTGCGCAAGGCCTGGAGGTCAGCCCGCCCAAGGTGGCCTGGTATGGGATGAAGCAGCTTGTACCTCAACGATCCCGACGGTTTTGGCATTTGCTTTCAGTGGTCCGCCTGACGTTTCGCATGAAGGAGCACACATGAAGACGGTGTTGCAGGACATTCGTTTCGGATTTCGGCAACTTATCAAGATGCCCGGCTTCACGCTCACGGCGATCGTTTCGCTGGCGCTGGGTATTGGCGCGACAACGGCGGTCTTCAGCGTGGTCTACGCGATCCTGATGGACCCGTATCCCTACAAGGCGCCGGATCGGATGATCCACATGCGGCTCACCATGCCGTCGGGCGAACTGAATGGATTTGGCGTGACCGGAACCCAATGGCAGGTGCTGCGCAAATCACCGGTTGTGGAGGATACGTTTCTCGAAGACGACTGGAACCTGACGGTCACCGGTGCGGATCTGCCGGAAGATGTGCAGGGCGTGTATCTCAGCTCGAACGGCTTCAACTTTCTGGGTGTTCCGGCTACGCTGGGGCGCGGACTGGTTCCCTCGGATGCGATTGATGGCCAGGATCCCCAGCCGGTTGTCGTGCTGGGATACAAGTTCTGGCAGCGGCACTATAACAGTGATTCGTCGGTGGTGGGCAAGACGATCCAACTGATGCGCAAGAACTACACCGTCGTTGGCGTTGCGGGATCGCGATTTACGTGGGGTGACGGCGATGTGTATCTGCCGCTCAAGATCACGGGCGACCAGGTCAAGGGCTTCTATGCCGGCGTTCGCCTTAAGCCGGGCATCACGCACGCGCAGGCGAATGCCGCGCTCGAGCCGCTGATTCGCCAGTTCGCCAAAGAGACGCCGGAGCACTTCCCTCCCGACTTCAGGAATCTGCACGTGGTGGGGCTCAACGAAGACTTCATCAAGCAGCTTGGCGGGACGCTGTACCTGCTCTTCGGGTCGGTGGCGTTGCTGCTGATGATCGGGTGCGGCAATGTTTCTATCCTTCTGCTGGCGCGAGCCACGGCGCGTCAACATGAATTTGCAGTTCGATCGGCCATCGGCGCAAGCCAGGCCCGGATCGTTCGACAGCTTTTGACGGAGTCGGTGATCCTGAGCCTGACCGGTGCCGGACTCGGGTTGCTGCTGGCCTACAAGACGATTGCAGTGATTGTGGCCAACCTGCCGGAATACTCCTTCCCGCACGAAGCGGCTATTCAGATGAATCTGCCGGTGCTCATATTTTGCGTTGTGGTGGCGGTCGGCACCGGCATCCTGTTCGGATTGTGGCCGGCATGGCAGCTTTCGCGGCCTGACGTAAGCCAGGTGATGCAGGCGAATACGCGCAAGACAACCGGAGACGTAAAGGGACGCAAAACGCATGCTGTGCTTATCGGCGGGCAAATTGCGCTGACACTTCTGATGATGGCTGGAGCGGGAGCAGCTATTGAGGGCTTCCTGAAAGTCGCGCGCACACCGCTTGGATACGATCCGCATAATGTGATGTCGGTTGGGATTCCGATCCACGACGGAACCTACAAGACATGGCCGGAGCGTTCAGCATATTTCGAGCGGCTCTTTGCCAAAGTGGCGGAGGTTCCAGGTGTGAAGATGGCTGCCGTTTCAAGCAACGCCACGCCTCCATCGAACGGTTTCAACGCGCATCTTGAGATTGTGGGCAAGCCGGTAAATGCCGAACAGACATTCCGCTTCAATATGGTGAGCAAGGACTACTTCCCGGTGCTCCGTGTCCCCCTTCTGCAAGGAAGAATCTGGGACGAAGCTGAGACACAGCGGGGCGCGGCAGTGGTTGTGGTGAACCGGGCGTTTGCGAAGCGCTACTTCCCTGCCGGCGACGCTATCGGGCACACCATCAAAGTTACTGAGATGAAGCCGCAGCCGCCCTATCTGCTGATTGCTCCGGGCGGCGAGAATGGGATGCTCATCATCGGTGTCGTAGGGGACAAGCTCGACGACGGGCTGTCCAAGCCGATTCTGCCGGAGACCTTTGTGCCGTATACGCTGGCGATGGGGATGTACACGCAGATTCTTGTACGGTCCGATGTGCCGCCACTTTCCCTGCTTCACGCAGTTCGTACCGCGGTGAATTCCATCGATCCCGATCAGCAGACAAACAACGACGTTCGCGACCTGGAGCATTGGATCAAGCGTGAGCCGGAATGGGCGCGCGGTCAGCTTGTGGCGTGGCTCTTTGGCGCGTTTGCTGCCCTGGCGCTTGCCCTGGCTTCTGTGGGACTGTACAGCGTGGTTGCCTATACGGCTGTGCAGCGGACCAATGAATTCGGCATCCGGATCGCGCTGGGCGCAAACCGCGGGCATGTCCTCGGAATTGTGTTTCGATCAACGGTGGTCAGTGTCGGCGCCGGAATTGTAGCTGGCGTGGTGCTCACGCTGGCGCTGAACCGTGTGATGGCTGCCTGGGCTGCGGAGAGTTCGCGCGATCCCCTTCTACTGCTCGGCGCCACGTGCGTCCTCGCGTTTGTGGCAACCATCGCCTGCATGATTCCAGCCTGGCGTGCGGCTGGAATCGATCCGATGAAAGCAATTCGCTATGAATGACGCGCTGAGTTGAGCAAGCTGCCGCCTCAGACTAGCGAAGGCCGGTGTGAAGGTAAGCGAGCAGCGCTGACATTTGCTCCTCGTTGAACCGCCCGTTGAAGGACGGCATCATTCCCTTGCCGGCAAGCACGACGTAGCGCACCTGCGCATCTGTCGCGGGAGATCCGCTTGGCAGCGTGGATCTGCCGAAGACTCCATGCAGATCTGGCGGGACTTTCTTGAGGGCCAGGTCGTTGTCCCGATGACAGTGCGCACAGCGCACTTCGTAGAGATGCTTCCCTTCCGCCTGCTGCGGCGTGAGCGGCTGAGAACTGTGACAAGCTGTGAAGGTGAGTGCGATGCCGACGGATATCAGGAGTATAAGAGCAGCGATTCGAAGGATCATCCCATCCCATTTTACGGCGCATGGTTCGATATGCTGGAGCTATGACGCTGCCCTCTCTGGAACAGATCCGCGACGCCCAGGGTGTCCTCTACCGTTACATGCCGCCGACCCCGCAGTACAGCTGGCCGCTGATGAACCAGCGTCTGGGTGCGGAGGTGTGGGTAAAGCATGAAAATCACACACCGGTGGGCGCGTTCAAGATTCGCGGTGCGCTTCTCTACATGGAATGGATTGCGCGGACGCAACCAAAATTGAAGGGCGTGATTGCGGCAACACGCGGCAATCACGGACAGGGTGTTGCCATGGCTGCGCGGCTGCACGGAGTCGCCTGTGTCATCGTGGTGCCCCATGGCAACAGCGTCGAGAAAAATCGCGCCATGGTCGCGCAAGGCGCGGAGCTTTTGGAGCACGGCCAGGATTTTCAGGAGTCGCTCGAATATGCGCGCGGCGCTTGCCGCCGAGCGCGAATTCGCAATGGTCGACTCGTTTCACGAACGCCTGGTGATGGGCACTGCGACGTACGCGCTGGAATTTTTGCAATCGGCCCCACCGTTGGCACGCGTGTATGTGCCCATCGGTCTCGGATCTTCCATATGCGGCGTATCGGCTGCGCGCAACGCGCTGGGATTAACGACGGAGATCGTTGGAGTGGTGGCATCCGGATCTCCCTCTTACGCGCTTAGTTTCAGGCAGCGAAAGATCGTCGAGGCTCCTTCGCGAACTGCGATTGCCGACGGCCTGGCGTGCCGCACGCCGAATCCGGTGGCCATGGAAACGATCTGGGAGAATGTGGCGCGCATCGTCGAGGTCTCCGATGCCGAAATCGAAGCGGCCATGCGAGCGATCTATCAAGACACGCACAACGTGGCGGAAGGCGCGGCCGCAGCGGCCCTTGCAGGAGCGCTTAAGGAACAGGAAGTGAATCGTGGCAAGTGCATCGGCGTCGTGCTGACCGGGGGCAATGTCGATGCCGGCGTTTTTGCGCGCGTGCTGTCTGAGGAGAAGATGCAATGATGAAACCGCACTTCGACAACCTGACGCCGCTCGCGCATGCCGCGCAAAATCGCTGCTTTGGCTGCGGCGAAGCCAATCCGCAAGGTCTTCAACTGGAATTTCTGCTTGCGGAGGATGGAACCGTTGTTTGCCCTGCCATCATTCCGGAGCATTTCGAAGGTCATCCAGGGTACCTTCATGGCGGGATTATCGCCACGCTGCTTGACGAGACAATGAGCAAGGCCGTTCGAGCCCGTGGACTCACCGCCATGACACGCCACATGGAAGTCGATTACAAGCGTCCGGTCCCATCCTGCGCGCAGATTCGCATGGAGGGGCGTGTCGTCGGAGACGAAGGACGAAAGCACTGGGCTGAAGCAACCATCTTCGGCAGCGACGGACATCCTCTCGCGCATGGCAAAGGATTGTTTATCGAAGTGCGGCCGGCAAAACCAGCTTGATTCCGCTCGGCCACCGGTTCACTTCAACGTCGAAAGCCACTCAATGACTGTGCTCTCCAGAAAAATGCGGTGATCGGACCAGCTATGGTCCGTCGCGGCGTGGACTGCTTTGACGTGATGGTTGCCTTCGGTTTGAATGGCCTTCACAAGAGCATCCGTCTGCGGAGCCAGTCCATCATTGGCTGACAGAACAAGCATGGGCGCATCCTTGAGTCCCGGCACGGCATTGGCAAATTCAAATGCTTTCGCATTCTGCGCATTTTCATTCGCCATCGACTCTGCGGTAACGCCGGCAAGGCCCTCCATGTTGTCGGCCATCTCCGCGACCAACTGTTTGTGCTCCATTTTGCCCAGTTGCCCCATGTCGGCGGCGCTGATGAGAATGACGCCGGCCAGACCGCGATCGTGCCCCGCGGTCATCACGGTTACCCATCCACCCATGCTGTGCCCCGCAAGCACGATGTGTTTTGTATCGATTCCCAGCCTGGTTGCATTCGCCGGCTCGCGCAGATAGGCAAGGACGGCGTCGGCGTCTTCGAGATTCTGTGCGAACCGGTACGATCCGGGACTGCCCCACGACCCGCGATAGTTGAAGGTCACCGCATTCCAGCCCGCGCGACGGACCGCCTGTGCCAGATCGAGATTCTTTTCGTTTCCCGGCAGCCCGTGGCAGATCACGATGGTGGGATGCGGTCCCGCGCCGGTTGGAGAATATACGATGCCATTGATCAGCAGACCGTGGCTGGGAATATGAAGCACGGTCATCGCCGCCGGGTGTTGGGTATTCGCTGGTGGGTCGCTGTAGATCGCGGAGGGCACGGTTTGTGCAGATGCTGCAGCTGAACAGATCAGAACCAGGGCGGCTAAACAAAGGACGCGCAATCTAGAAATCCTCCACAGCTTCATGCCTCCAGTTGATCGGCAGGACAGCGTCGCATCGAACACGAAGCGCGGCAGGCCACGCAGATAGGAAATGGGAAGCAATCGAAACAAAGCCAGTGTACATTTTCCATCCCGCGAGAAGCGCGCAAGCTGCGCACAAAGGAACGCCGGTCCGCAGAATTGGTTGATTCTGCGGACCGGCGTGTTCACGTACGTACCTTTCCACCCAGGAAGGGTTAGTGAATCATGTTGATCGTTTCCTGCGTAATTGTGTCGAAGGTTGTCACCGCCTTGGAGTTTGCCTCGAATGCCCGCTGGGCAATAATCAGTTCAGAAAACTCCGCTGAGATGTTCACGTTCGAGGCTTCCAATGCTCCGCCTTGCATGCTTCCAAGTCCGGACGTTCCTGACACTCCGATTGTCGCCGTGCCACTGGCTAGGGTGGTTGCGTAGTCGCCGCTGCCCATATTCTGCAACCCCTGAAGGTTAACGACATTCCCTAGGGCCAACTGTCCCACGTTGAGCTTCTGCCCATTATTGAAGGTTGCAGTCACCGTTCCATCCGAGCCGATGGTGAAGCCTCGATAGTTTCCGCTGGCATAGCCATTCTGTGTTGAGGCGGAAACAGCCGATGTCTGTTGCACCACTTGCGTCAACGTGGATGCGCCGTCGGGCCCGAAAAGGTTCCACGTCATGCCCATGTTTGTGGCGCCGTCTGCCAGTCCTGAAAAGGTAATGCCGGTGACGTCTGACGAAGGGCTGACCAAGTTTCCATTTGAATCGAACGTCAATGAGCCTGTGGCCGTTGCTGAAGGGACCGGATCCTGAATGACGCTGCCCGATGAAGTAATGCCGGTGCCACTTATGGTCAACTGCCCCGCAGCCGTTGAAGTCACTGTGGCCGTAATGCCTGCCGCGCCGAGCGCATTCTGCAAATCGGTAGCATACGCGGCGACAGATTCTCCCGGAGTGACAACTGGCGCGTTGATGGTCGTCGAGACGCCGCCCGCGTTTGGCCCCGTGATCGTCAGATTTGTGGCCGGATCGACAGTCGCCATGGCTCCGCCGCTTGAACCGAAATTGTAGGTCTGCGTGTTTACGGCTCCCACGCTCCTGCTAGCGGCGAGCGTGTCGGGCAGCGTGATGTCGTACGACCAAGTGTTGGTTGCGGTTTTGGTATAGGTGACCTGGGCTTGATAATCATTGCCGAGTGAATCGTAGACCTGGATCTTGCTGGAGAGGCTGTCACCAACGTTGGCAGCTGCATTAAGAGTCGCGGTCATTCCGAAGCTGGTTGTTGCGCTGGGAGGCTCGACCTCTCCGACGGGAATGTGCACAGGGGCAAGAGGAGCGTTGGTGTCTACAATCCCATTCGCGGCTGGAAAGCCCATCACACTGAGTCCATTGGATGTGATCAGATTTCCCTTGAGATCGAGCGAGAAGTCGCCATCTCTGGTCAGAAGAGTGTTGTTCCCGCTGCCGACTACAAAGAATCCAGAACCCTGCAAAGCGACATTCGTATCCACATTCGTCGTATTCGGCGAACCGTTCGAAAAGTCGGTTTCAATAGAACAGACTTGTGTCCCGGAACCACGCTGGATCGGATCGCCGGAGCCTGCTTCCCCAATCTGTTGATAGAACAGATCGGAAAAGTTCACCGACTGTGATTTGTAGCCAGTCGTATTCATGTTCGACAGGTTGTTTGCGATCGTGTTCAATGCAGTCGAATCCGCGTTCAAGCCTGTAAGCGGAATATAGAAACTTGCCATGTTGATTCTCCTCTGCGATAACTCCGGCCTCATGTGCCGAGCGTGAATGGTGGACGGTGAAGACCAATGCGCTTTACAAGCGGTGGGCCTGAACGCCTAACGCTCCAGCAACACGCTGAGCTGCTGGATTGGTTTCCGGAATCGTAAGATTGCCTCCTGCGGACGCCGTTGCGTGGCTCGTTGACGGCTGCTGAAGGCCGACTGCCTCGACCGCACCGCCAGAAGGTGTTGCGGCAGAATTCGTGGTGAGCGTCTGGTTGATGGAGATGAGTTGCTCCAGGCTGTTCACCTGTACGAGTTGATTGATGTATTCGTTGGGATCGGTATTTGCTGTTGGGTCCTGGTTTTTCATCTCGGTTACCAGCAATGTAAGAAAATCGTTTGCCGAAATGGTTGCCGAGTCGCTCCCTGAGTTGCCGGTTGGATTGGAATCCTGATTCGTGTCCTGGACCATCTCCCGTTCCTTGCCGGGCAGCGCATTTTGCGTTGCGTGTGCAGTCAAAATCTGGTTCCAGATTGGGTTTATCCCTGCGGCCATTGCTTTCTTCCTTTCCTGACTCTCGCTTGTTTATTCATCGCAGCCTGCGTTTCAATTTCACGTGTCACACGACTATGGAGAAGTGACGATCCCGCAGATTCATTCCTGCGGTAAAAATGGGCAGTTCGTTACTCGTTCGCTCGTCCAGAAAGCGGTTTGCGATCTGCCGAACCGGCCTGGACGAAGCAGGGCCGGAATACTCCGGCGACTGCTGCTGAGCGCCATCGCTCGGGCCTCTCCCGTCTCTCTGTGCCGGCTCTCTTCCCATTTCGTGGTTGTTCCAGCCGGTAGCAGGATTTGAAAGAGTGACCGCATTCATATGTTCGTATTGGCTGGCCAGATGCGCGTTCAGTCCGGCAAGATGACCGCTCAACACTTCAGCCGCGGCATCTGACGATGGCATGACCGCGGCGTGGATGCCTCCGGCACCTGCCTGCGCCCTCACGCTGACCCAACCCAGGGACTGGTCCTGGAAGCCGGCTTCCGCCTGGTGGCTGTCGGCATGAATCCACCGGGCGGCGCCATCGTTCATACCAGCATCGATAGCGGCAAACGGTTCGCGTATCGGTGCCGCCTTTACTCCCGTCGCCACGGTTTTCTCAAGAACCGATGAGGCCATCATCCCAGTGGATGAGGGTGGCGGAACGAGATCGCCGCGCGTCCTCCCCATTGCAGCGAAGTCCGCCTCTGAGACTGGAAGATTCGCGGTGTTAATGACCGCCGAAGTTTTCGAGTGAGAATTCAGCGATGTTTCAGGGACAGCAGTTCGATCACGCCGCGCAGCATCCGTTTTCGAAGGTAGGGTTGACGGCTCCTGGATCTGCGCCTCTCGGTCGGGTGTCGATTGTGTAGCCTTACTCGACATCACCGAACTCTCGCTCGGGAAGGCCGCGCCTGGTAGGTCTTTGAAGGCAGCCGGAATTGTCTTTTGATCGGACACCGGAGGCATTATCTTCTCGTGTTCGGCGCTGGATTCCTGCGCCGAGGCAAATGCGCCTGGACCGCCCGCCTCTTCGTTTAGGTCCTTCGGCGAAGCGTGCGATGAGGGAGATGCCGGCGTCGTCTCCTCTTCGCTTGTGAAGTTGGTCGCTGTTGTATCGGGTGTTCGGCCGACCACGAAAGATGGTGACAGTAAAGTGGCCGTGGGCTCCGTCGATTGAACAGCTTGATTTCTCAGCATATTCGCATGGTGCTCTGGGGCGGAGATCCGCACGTGCGACTGGTCCAGCGCTACCGGCTGAACTCCCATCTGCACCGAACTCGGCTTCGGGACCATAAGTTCCAGATTTGGCGCGCTCACATTCGCGCCTTGACGGTCCGAAACCTGTTGCTTGACGGGCTGATCGCTCTCGCGCGACCGCTTGGCTGAATGAAGGCCGGCTTGCGCCCTGCTGCCATTTGCGGAAGTAGCTTCGGCAGGAGTTAGATCCGAAAACGGCAGAATTGCAAAGGCAATTTCGGGATGGTGCGCTTTCGAAATCGCAATTGAATCACACTCGGATACTATCTTGGCTGTCCGTCGCTCGACTTTTGTTTCATGCGCGCGTTCTTTTTTCTCAACAACCCCGGCGGGCCCCTTCACTGAAATCGCGGTGCCGGAATCGCGTAATGAATCGGCCGTCAATGCATCGGATTCGGTGGCTTTCTCAGGAGCATGCAACGCCTCGACGATTTCCTGCCATCTCTGACGAAAGGTCTGGTCGAGCTCCTGTAATCCGGTATTTGAAGCGATGGGAGGAGACGAAGCATCGCGTTGGAGTGAAATTGAGGCGATTCTATCGTCGGAATCCCGGCTCTCCTTCCGCATTCCAATCACATCCAAGTTGGCCACGCCACTCATGCCGTTCGTGGTGCAAATGAGATGCCATATCTTTTGTCAATCGGTTAGAGAAATATCAGACTTGAATCGCGATGGATTTGCTTTTCGTTTCGCAGCGACTCGTTGCGAACGATGCCAATCGTCGAGTGCGGACTGTGTCTTCCTGGTTGAATCAACCTTGCTCTGAGCCAGCTTTGCGTCAATCAGCGTTTCAACTTGCCGTCGCGCAAGTCGTCTGGCCAGCAATTCCTGTCGCTTGTGTTGCGTATCCATTCTTGCCTCGTCGATTTTTTCACGGAACATCCGCCGCAATCGATCGGAAGTCTTCATCTCCTGCAAGCCGGCAACCCTGTCCATAAGTTCACCGGTTTGTGCGCTCGAAGACACCAGTGCGCTTGCGCACCTGCGCCTCTCCTGCGCGGTCGCCTGGGCTGCTTCGAGGTGCTGCTGTTCTCTCACAGCCCTTTCCATCTCCGACTGGCTGCATCCCTCTTCAGCCCTTCGGATCGTAAGCAGTCGCTGTAGGCTTGTGGAATTGTCCATAAGCTAAATCTCCCCTGCAAATGCCGAAAGCTGAAGAAGACAATCCGCAAAGGAAACGTCGTCCGAAGGCGTCTGCATCATGAAACTCCGTATCGCCGCACGTGCACGGAGAGCCCTGTCCAAATCTGGGTCGGCACCTGGCTTATAGGCTCCAATCCGCACCAGGTCCTCCGATCGCGCATATGCCGCGATCATCCGGCGAATAAGAGCCGCATCTTCGCGATGACTCGGCCGAGTGACCGCGGGCATGAGCCTGCTGATGGAGTCGAGTAAATCGATCGGAGGATACCAGCCTTCAGCCGCCAGTCTTCGTGAGAGGACAATATGGCCGTCCAGCAACGAGCGCACTGCATCCACCAGAGGATCCAGCTGATCGTCTCCCTCCATCAACACAGTGTAAAAAGCAGTGATCGAGCCGTTGCGAAAGTTTCCAGCTCTCTCGACGAGCTTCGCCAGTCCGCTGAACACAGAGGGAGTGTAGCCCTTCGCTGTTGGTGGCTCGCCGGCTGCCAAGTCCGATCTCTCGCGCCGCCATCGCAAAGCGCGTCAAAGAATCCAGTACGAGAAGAACGGCTTTTCCCTTACCGGCAAAATACTCGGCGATGGCCGTCGCGGCCATGGCGGCTCGCACGCGCATGAGCGGCGATTGATCAGAGGTGGAGACTACGAGCACGGATCGCGAAAGTCCCGCTGCGCCAAGCGTGCTCTCTGCGAATTCGCGAACCTCCCGTCCGCGCTCGCCCACGAGACCGACGACCGTAATGTCCGCTTCGGTATTCCGCGTCATGATGCTGATCAACGTGCTTTTGCCCACACCCGATCCGCCAAAAATGCCGACACGCTGTCCGCGGCCCACGGTCAGCAAACCATCTACCGCTCTGATTCCTGTTCCAAGGGAATTCTCAATGGGCACGCGATCGAGGGGAGAATGCAACAGTCCTGCAAGCGCCAGTTTTTCCGTCTTGCCGGAAATGGGCTCTCCGTCCATCGGAATGCCCATGCCGTCAACGATCCGTCCGATCACACCATCGCCAACCGTAATTTCGGGACCTGCACCGAGAGCATAAATTGCGTCTCCAAAGCGCACGTTTTCGGCAGTCATCAGTGGCATCGATAGAACGCTCGATCCTCGAAACCCGACCACTTCCGCGAGATGCCTTGTCCCCTGGCGATCTTCGATCTCGCAGCATTCTCCAATCGATGCCACTGGTCCGATCGACTCGATGGTCTGGCCAAGCGATTCCACGACCTGCCCACGCCAGCGCCACGGCTGCCGCAACTGCACTCGAGACGCATAGCGATCCAGAACTCCACTCACAGCTGCACGTCCAGTCGATCCACTTCAGGTGGAGTCTCGCGCTCTTTTGCCGGTCCTTCCTCTCGGGCAGGCCCTTCATCGCAGAGAGTACTTTTGAGCTGGAAAAGTTGTGCGGGAAGAGAAAGATCAACAGAGCCCATCTCGGTTTCGATGATGCAATCTCCCACCTGCATGGATTCATCGGGCACTACAGAGGGCTTTATCTTGAGATTCGGCAAATGATTGAGCGTTTCGACCCAGAGGTCTGCATCCGTAGACGGAACGCGCAACCGCACCTTTAGGGTTGCGGCAAGCTGTCCTAGCGCCACGCGTACCGCGCCCACCAGAAACAGAGGATCCGTCTGGGCTTCACGGCGCAGAATGCGAGCCGCGATCGCCAGTGCCAGCTTAACGACCTCATGTTCCACGGTCTGCAGAAATCGATCTCTTTCGAAGGCAAACTGGTCGGCCAGAAGTGCCGCCTGCTTCGCTCCTTGCTCCTCGGCCTCCCGCAATAACTTTTGCTGCGCCAGAACTTCAGCATCCCGACCTTCCAGAATCCCCTGCTCCCGGCCGGCCTCGAAACTTCGTGTTGCCTCTTCGGCGGCTGTCGGTAACTCGACGGATGAGGTGTCAGGGCCAGCGAGTCCGGAATTGCTATTAGTGCACGATGATGCTGCTCCGACTTCGGCGAGCCCCTCCCACTGCATCGGCAGCGGCATGGAACTCGCCGGATAATCGAATGTTTCAATTCGCAATGCTGTTCCGCCGCACATGCTGCACATTCCCTTTCAATCGATTCCCTCTCAAGCAAGCATCTCGTCGCCGGTTTCAAGCTTGAGAATCACTTTGCCCTCCGATTCCAGACGCCGCGCAAGATTCAGGATCTCCTGCTGCGCCTGTGCCACCTCGCGCGACCGTACCGGCCCGAGAACCTCCATATCCTCCTTAAGCATTTCCACAGCACGCGCACTCATCGCTTTGAAGATGGCGGCGCGCAGTTCTTCATTGGCGCCGCGCAGCGCCATTGCCAGTTGCTTCTTGTCGACGCCGGAGACAATCTCGCGGATGGTCGCAGGTGGCACGGTAACGAGGTCTTCAAACGTGAACATCAGGTTGCGAATACTCAGGGCCAGCTCGGGTTGCCCGTCCTCAATGACTTCGAGAATGCGCTTCGAATCCTCGGCATTGAGTCGGTTCATCAAGTCAGCCACGGCCTTGAAGCCCGAATAGCTCTTCCTGCCACTGTCCCCGACCGTTTCGAGTCGCCGATGAAGGATGTGCGCCACCTTCTGCGCCATTTCTGGAGAGAACTGCCGCATCGCTGCCAGACGTTGTATGGCTATAACTTTGTGCTTTTCGCTCAGGTTGCTCAGCACCAGCGACGCCCGCCTGGGATCGAGATGGGCCAGCACCAGTGCAATGGTCTGCGGATGTTCTGCGTCGAGCAGTTTGCCAAGTTGCTGAGGGTCGGTGCGCTGCAGCTTGGCGAGGTTGCCTTGTTCGGCTTCCTGCGCGCGGCGCAATTGCATCATCAGATCGTCAGCGCGCTGCTTGCCAAACGTCTCCGCGAGAAGCCGGCTGGCGTAGTCCAGGCCTCCATGCACCATGAACCCCTGGGTCTCCAGAAGTTCCCAGAATTCTTGAAGAATCGCGGCGGTAATTTCCGGAGTAATGCCTCGCAAATCGGCAAACTCTTCCGTCAAGCGTTCCACGTCGGATTCGGGAAGAGTGCGGAGGACCTCCTTGGCAAGATCCTCCCCCACGGCCATCAGCAGCACCGCGGCTTTTCGTGCTCCACTCAGGTTCACGGTTTTGCCCGGTGCAGCTCTTGCGAAATCGGCATCTTCTCCAGTCAAGATTCATCTCCTTTCGTGGCGGATTGAAACCTCACTTCGTTCTCTCTCTCACATCGGCAAGCGAATCGCAGAAGCCGGACTTCGGCCTCGGCTACTCTGAATGAATCCAACTCTGCAAGAGCCGTGAAGTTTGCGCAGGTTCCTGCTTTAGCTGGCTGGTAACCTGCTGAAAGACCTGCTGCGCGCGGACGTGCTCGGCATCGGGTGCAGCAACCTCGGGCTGCGGCAAAGCGGAGTAAGCGGCGCCTCCAGATGCGGGGAGTTCTCGAGAGCGGCCTTTCACCTCCTCGAGGGCCTTCCGCAGCAGCGGGCGAACGCCAAAGGCGAGCACGAACATGAGGCCGATCAACAGGCTCAGGTACTTTACGAGCAGCGGCGAAGCCTCCACTTTCGACAACACCTGCGCCGGCATGGAGGGTGCGGGCCGCGCGCGATTTTCCTCAAAGGCCAAATCCTGCACGGTCACTACATCGCCTCGGGATGCTTCAAACCCTACCGCAGCCTGCGCCAGTGCCGTCAGATTTCTCAGCTCGTCCTGAGAGCGTGCCTGCCAGCGAACTGCTGTTCCTTTGCCGGAGTCCTGCATCATCCGGTCATTCACAACGATTGCTGCGGTGAGTCTGCGCACCTTGCCAGGATTTTCAACAAGGTGCCGAACCGTCTTGGTGACGCCATAGGTTCCCGATTCGGTCTTCGATGTCTGCGGCTGCGAGGTCGCTTTCGGATATACCGGAAGAGCCTGGGAATTTGGCGCGTTCGAAGCGGTTCCCGGAACCCCGGCGGCGACTGGCTGCCCTCCTGTTGTCTGCTCGGTGCGTTCCATCGAAAGCGTCGCCGACTGCGTGGGATCGTAGTTCTCCCTAGTTTCCTCCAGCGCATCGGGATCGTAATCCAAGGTCACCGCGGCGCGCACATTCCCGGACCCCGTCACGGGTTCAAGGGTAGAGATCAGTTTCTCTTCGAGCGCCTGCTCTGCACTCAGTTGCAATGCCTCAGGCGTCTTCGGACCCAGGGCCAGACGTCCCGCGGAATCAACGAGCACTACGTGATCGGATCCGAGCCCATCCACGGCCGACGCGACAAGGTTGCGTATTGCGGCCGCCTCGCCATCCGCGAGGGCTCCGCGGCGAAGCTTCAAAACCACGGACGCTTTGGCCGGACGGTCCTGGTCGCGAAACAGCGAATCGTGGGCAAGAACCAGATGCACTCGTGCTGATTCCACGTCGGCGAGCGACCCCACCGTGTGCTCCAATTCCCCTTCGAGTGCCCGCTGATAGTTAACCTGTTCGTCAAATTCAGATCCAACCCAGTTGGGCTTATCGAAGAGTTCGAATCCCATGCGGCCGCTTTTCACGCCCTTGGTCGCAGTGGCCAGACGCGCCTTATCCAGTTGTGCAGCAGGCACGCGCAACGTAGTGCCGTTGTCCGCCACATCATAGGGAATCTGACCCTGCGTCAGCGTCAGTCCCACCTGGCGTGCGTCTTCAGGATCCAGGCCCGCATAGAGGGTGCGCCAGTCGGTACGAAGGCCATACCAGAGCAGACTTCCCAGCAATGCAGCCAGCATCACGCCGGCGGTGATCGTCCACCGACGCTGCTGCGGGCCCATGGCCGCCCAGCTTGCGCGCGCTCGCCTCCACATCGCCGAAGCATCGGCGGTGAACGGTCCGGCGTCGCCGCCATTTCCCCGTTTTTCCAACTGTGTCCCTGGAGGCGTCATCTTCCCTTTCCTGCGGATTCCTTAGGACGTCGTACCTGCACGGCGCTCTTGATGGGTCTGCGCAAATGTCTTAGAACTGCATGCTCATCACGGATTGGTAACTCTGGATCGCCTTGTTTCTGACAGCCAGAGCCAATTCGAATGCCATGCTGGCTTTCTCGCTCGCGATCATAGCCTGGTGCACGTCTACGCCGGAACCCGTCATCAAGCCGTCAACTGCATGGCGCGCCTGGTCTTCGAGGTTGCCGACGTTGCGAACGGCGTCGGTGAGCAAATCCGAAAAGGGAGATTCTGCGGCGGTGGATGAAGCGGCTCCCGGTGCGGGCAATGGTGTAATGGCCGAATTGGCGCCCGATAAGTTCGCGCTTGCGATATTGGCGGTCTGAATGGCTGTAATCATGACTTCCTCTTGTTCCCAGCTTTCCCACTAGGATCTGGCGATATCGAGAGCAGAAGCGATCATGCCCTTCTCCGCTTGTACCGCCGAACTATTGAGCCCATACGCACGTGTTGCTCCCATAAGATCAACCATCTCTGTGAGCGGGTTAATGTCGGGATACGACACGTAGCCATCAGGTCCGGCATCGGGATGTCCGGGATCATAACGTTTCAGCGGTGGAGCGTTGTCTTCAAAAACCTGCGCAATATGCACGCCTCCCGGCGGCTCGCTCGTATTTGTCTCCTGCAGCACCCCACCAGCCGCCACGCCGAAAGAGCCTGCAAAATTCTCGCCGGCAGGATTAGCGGCAAACACAACATGCTGCCGTCGATAAGGACCACCGGACTCGGTTCGCGTGGTTTCGGCATTGGCCATGTTTGCGGCCACCACTTCTGCGCGCGCCCGCTCGGCCTGCATCGCGGAACCCGAAGCATCCATCAATCCAAAGAGATTCATTGCCGCACCTCGCTCGCGATCTGCACCTTACTTATCCGCATGAATGGCATCCATCACACGCTGATTTTCCAGGCGCATCAACGCGACGCCGGTTTTGAACTTCAGTTGCGCCTCGGCCAGGTTCAGCCCCTCTCGATCCATGGATACATTGTTCCCATCCGGTCGCGAAATCAGACCGTCCACTTCCTTCACATGAATGGATTGGGACTTCTGCCTGTCTGTGCCCGCAAGAGCATTGCGCATCTCCGTCTCAAAGTCGAACCCCTGCGTTCGATAACCCGGAGTGTCGATGTTGGCCATGTTGGCGGCGGTCAGCTTAGCTTCATTCACCGCCAGGTCAAGGTAGTGAGCCACCTGGTCGCTCAAGCGTGTCTCGATCTGCATATCCGATTCCCCTCCGATGTGCCTGGCTTTAGCTGGCCTGCCGCTGTTGAGCAATGCGGTTCGTAGATCGCCCAAAGTCGATGTCATCCGCGGTCAGCACCGGTTCATCCCCCGCGAGAATGGCTGCGCGTTCGAGTACATGCTCCAGTTCACGCACGTTTCCCGGCCAGGGATGCGCTTTCAATTTCGCCATCGCCGACGTGTCGATTCGCTTGACCGGCCGCTCGCGGCCCATACGCTCCAGGAAGTGATCAACCAGCAAGGGCAAGTCCTCAAGGTGATCCGAAAGATCTGGCGTGCGGATGAGGAAGACTGCCAGCCTGTAGTAGAGGTCGGCGCGGAAACCTCCCGTATCGGTGAGCTGACCAAGCGGCTGGTGCGTGGCCGCGATAATCCGCACGTCGACCTTTGCGTTTTCGTTATCCCCGACACGCTGCAACTCTCCGCACTCGACGAATCGCAGCAGCTTTGCCTGAAGGCCGAGAGGCATTTCTCCGATCTCGTCGAGAAACAAAGTTCCGCCGTCGGCCGATTCGATGCGTCCGATGCGCCCGTGAACCGCACCGGTAAATGCGCCGCGTGTGTGGCCGAACAACTCGGCCTCGAGCAATGCCTCTGGAATGGCCGCGCAATTAATGGCTACAAACGGGCGGCGACTGCGCGTAGAGAGTTTGTGCAGCGCTTCGGCGACCAATTCCTTTCCTGTGCCGCTTGGCCCTTCGATCAATACCGGTGTTGTCCGGGGCGCAACGAGCCGAATGCGCCGGCTGATGTCGAGCATGCAGGACGAATCGCCAATCAGCTCCGGAATGCGTCCGCACGGAGTAACCGCCTTCCGCGGTGGCAATGGGCGGCCGTCATTCTCATTTACGGAGAGGTTCTCTCGACTGTTCAGATTGCGGGACAACTTTCCGTCCCGCACTGCAGAACTTGTTTCCACCAGACGACCGGATGCTCGCTGCGGAATTGTGCTGCTCCAATCCTGCGGCCTCCTCAAGGATGGGTGCTGTATTCCAGGCCGCGGTATCCGTCTCCTGGATGCAGCGAAGAGCGTAAAGAATTTCCTGGCGATGTGGTCCGGGTGCACTTTCCATGCCGATTGCATTGCTCGAAGTCACCACGTCCACATGCGGAAAGGTCGTGCGGAACTCGCGCAGGAATTCACCGAGATCGAGATCGGGCAGCCACGAATCCACGATGATCGTCTCTGGAACTGCATCCATTGCCTCTCCCCACGCCTCTGCGCCACTCTTTGCCTCGCGCACCTGCCACCGCAATCCCGTGAGGATTGTGCTTAGCCGTTGCCTGAAGCTGCCGTCGGCACCTGTCACCAACGCGGTGCGGGCGCGCATGCGTGAACTCGCCGGTAATGCAATTGCCGCTGTTGCCGCCATTTCCAATCCCCCTGTTACTAGAATTTCGGTTCCGTTGCTTATGCATGTGCAGCTGCCATCTGCGGTAAATACGCGGCGCTCAAGAATGCCGCGCCCCCTGTGGCGATCTCTGCCTCAAAAGGAATCCCGTATCCCTGGCCGCGAACCGTTCGAATCAGAAGACGCGGCGGCACATCGTCCAGCTTTTTGCGCAGATAGTTGACGTAAACATCGACGATGTTTGTCGATTGTGCCGATTCCATATTCCAGACGCTTTCCAGCAGTTCCGCGCGCGATGCGCATCGGCCTCGATTGAGCATCAGGTGCTCCAGGAGAGCGAACTCCTTGTTCGTAAGGTTCAAGATCCGTCCGGCGCGACTCACAACGTGATCAAGTCGGTTGATCTCCAAATCGCCCGCTCGCAAAAGAAGCTTCCCTTCCCGTCTGCGACGCAGTAATGCCCGGCAGCGGGCTCGCAACTCAGAAAGGCTGAACGGCTTCGTCATCAGGTCGTCGGCTCCGCTGTCGAGACAGCGGACGTGCGTATCCGATTCCAGCCGCGCAGTAAGTACGAGCACAGGCAAATCCGCATTCAGCCGGCGCATCTCAGCCAGTGCAGTTTCCCCATCTTTGACGGGCAGATTCAAATCGAGAATGGTCAGATCGGGAGATTCATCGCGGAAGGCAGCGACAGCCGTGGCGCCGTCATGAACGGCATGCACGCGATGGCCCTCGCTCTCGAGTCCTCGTCCCAGAAAGAGACTCAATGCCTTGTCGTCTTCAGCGATCAGCAGCCTCATCTTCGCTTCTCCCGGCTTTCCTGCTCCGAACACTCGCCGCGCCGATTGACTTAGAAGGCGCTAACCTTCGGAACATCTCTACGGTCGCCCGAAGTGAGAGAGAACTCAAGATTTGAATGAGAGAAGAATCGGAAGGAGTTTCAGAACGGATGAGGAAGTCGGGATATTCCCGAGAGAGGATTGTGAACGTTGATGAGTGATGGCGGACACAGCAGGAATGCCGACGCGAACGGAAGCGGATTCAAACCGCTGAATCTCCCTCAACGTCGATTGACTGTGCTCACGCCGTCCTGCTCTGTTGCGCCAGCTCGCGAGCTGGCACACAGCGCCGCATCCGCGCGTTCCAAAATCGTCTGCACGGAGTCGCCTTCGCGATATTCGGCGAGTCCAATTGAAGCGTCCAGCTGGATGCTTGCATGTCCCGGTCTCCCCGGAATCAGGTATTGCCTGCTTGTCCATACGCGCAGCCGCTCCGCTTGCTCGACCGCCGTGCCGGCAGCAGCATCGAGAACCACGAGAAACGTATCGCCGGACCAACGGGCAACAAGGTTTGACAGGCGGCAGGAGGAGCGCAATTCTCTTGCAAACTCCTTCAGAAGAAGATCTCCCACCATGCGTCCAAACTTCGTCGTTCACGCGCCGGAATTCCTTGATGTCCATCATCAGAACGCTGAAGGAGACTCCGGAATCGATGCGCTGCTGCATTTGGGCTTCTATCCAAACTCGGCTTCCGAGCCCTGTCAGTGCGTCGCATGAAGCGAGGTGATTGGCTTTTTCCAGTTTTGCCTGGTAAGTCAAAACCTCCACGCGCAGATGCTCGATCACCGACTTGTTCTCGGCCGACATCTGGGCGACAGAACTCTTCAGTTGCCGAGCGCTTTCTTCGAGCGAGACGCGCATCTTCGACACGTCGTCGAGGCTGGCGATGGTCTGAAGCTGGGTGGTCACGGAATCGAGTTGCTGTGCGAAGCGATCATCCTTGTGCCCGAGAGACTCGGCGGTTCGCGCCATCACCAGCAACAAGTCCTTCACCTCGCCTGCCTTGTCGAGATAGTGCTGGGCAGTCTTCTTACTCCAGTCCTGGAGCAGGTCATCGACCATCGCCCCGGTGCGTGCAATCCCGTGGACGTCGGAATGAAGCGTCGAGACTCTTCGTCGATTCGAGTGAGGTTCGATTTCAGCTCCGCACTGAGGTCTGGACAGACACTCTCGCTGCATTCTCCAACGTCCGCAAGAAGTGCGCGATACGTTGACAGAAGGATCGAAAATGGACGCGGTGCGGACTCACTCTCCGCGCTTTGACTCCGAGCCGAATCGGAATCGAGATATTTTTTCAGCGATATCACCAGGCAGCCCCCAGGGCAACGTTCGGTTGGCAAGTCCGCAAATCTTGCGTTGATGGCCTTATCGGCAAAGTTCGGTGAATTGATCAGTGCCCGGCAGGTATGGCCAAACCCATGCAACGGTCCCCGACGCCTCGAAATTCGAAACCGGGCTCTCGGTGCCAGAAAAGACACCATGGCGAAGGAAGGCAAGAAACTTTGCTTGCAATTCGCTTTTTCTTCGCTATAATCCGCCCATGGCAGTCACTCGAAGGCAAAAAGAGATCATCGATTTTCTGGAATCGTTCGTATCCCGCAATGGCTATTCCCCTTCTTTTGAGGAAATTGCGCGGGGAATGAACTTGAAAAGCCTGGCCACGGTGCATAAGCACGTGACAAACCTCGAGAAGAAGGGCATGCTGGACCGGGTCCACAATCGCAGCCGCTCCATCGATCTGCTGCCGCCCGGTGCACGCAATCGCACCAGCGACCGGCTTCCTCTCGCCGGTCGGATTGCCGCCGGGCTGCCAGTGGAGACTTCGGAGAATCCCGAGACCATCTCGCTTCACGATGTTGTCGGGAATCGTGATGTTTTTGCGCTTGAAGTGCGCGGAGATTCCATGCGCGATGAGCACATTATCAATGGCGACTATGTGCTGGTGGAGCGCACGCGCACTGCGCGCCAGGGCGAGATTGTGGTCGCGCTTGTCCATGGCTCAGAAACTACCCTGAAGCGGTTCTACGCGGAAGGGCAGATGGTTCGCTTGCAGCCCGCGAATGTCGAGATGGATCCCATCTACGTCCCGGCAGCGCATGTGGCCATCCAGGGCCGGGTACTTGGCGTTCTGCGCAAATACCGCTGAATGACTTGCAATTAAATGCGAAAAGCCCGGCGAAATGCCGGGCTTTTGCACTTGAAATACAAGCATGCCGATCAGGCCAGCAGGCGCTGCACTTTCTCTTCGATCACATTTTGTGGAGCGTATCCCGACCACCTGGTCGGCCACTTTGCCGCCCTTGAAAAACAAGAGCGCCGGAATTCCCCGAATTCCATAACGGGATGGCGTGGCCGCATTGCGATCCACGTCCACCTTCGCCACCTTCAGCTTGCCGGCATATGCCTGCGCAACGCCGTCCACGATGGGCGCGATCGCCCGGCATGGGCCGCACCAGACCGCCCAGAAATCAACCAGAACAGGTTGCTCGCTCTGGAGCACTTCCTGCTCAAACGTCGCATCACTTACTTCCAAAACACCCATACCTGCCATGGTTCTCCTTGTTGTGCCCGCTATCTCTATAGATTAACGGAAACTATGCCTCTATAGGATGCTTTTGGGGGCGATAAAGTCGCAATTCGGTCCGCAGGGCTGCGCCAACGGGCGGATGAGCCCTGAAAACTTGCGCCACTTCAACCGTCTGTCGACATTCCGCCGACGAGGCCAATCGTTTTATCTCAAATCAAAATAGAAGCGCCCGGATCCGTTGACGGATCACGGGCGCTAGAGCAGCCCTCCCCCAGAACTGCCCACGGTGCGAATTTAGGTGGTCTGGAGGTCAATATCAAGGAAACTTAGGTAATCGCTTCGGTAATCTTCAGATTAGGTGATTTACCTCACAGTAATCACAGAGTCTGAAAAGTAACTGCTCAGTGAACAAGGCTAACCTTCATAATTGCGAGTAATTCACGTTCAAGATCAATGGAATGTCGGGCACCCGACACTTCAAAACAGCAGGTTAGCAGCTTGGGCTCGGGAAGGCCGGACATCGTGCGAAGGATGGATTCCGACGCTGCATCGGAGCTTCTGCTCGCTCTCGACAATCACGAGAACAGACGGGCCTGCGCCACTCAGGCCTACCCCGAGAATTCCGCTCATCCCGGCCAGCGGGAGCAGTCTCGGCAGCATCGGGCACATTTCAGCCCGGTATGGCTGGTGAATACAATCCCGCATAGCCACCTGAAGAAGATCTCCGCGTTGCTGAGCGAATGCCAGCCCGAGCATCGAAACCGCCTGAATATTCGCCACGACATCCCGGCTCGCATAATTGCCGGCAGCACAGCCCGAGCTTTGCTGGTCGCAAGGGCGTCCTGCGGAAGCACGACAATGGCACGCCACTCTGCAGGAGGTTCAACGCGAGCCACATGCACTTTTCTGCCCACATGCGCAGTCGCGACAAATCCTCCAAGCCAGCAAGCAGCTGCGTTATCCGGATGACCTTCCAGTGCGCATGCTTCCTCGAGAATCTGCTCGGGCTTCCAATTCAGTTCTCCGAAATGCACGGCCAGGGCAATTGCAGCAAGCCTGCCGGCAGCCGAGGAGCCGCAGCCCATTCCCAGCGGGATCTCATTGTGCATCCGGATCGCGATCGGCGTCGCCGGCTTTGCGTTTGATTCAAGAACGCGCCTGTAAATATCAAGAATGAGGTTGTTCTCGATTCGGGAGCATTGATCGCTGTCCAGGCCGCTCGCTTCAATTGAGAATTCGTTCGCCGCTTCTGCTTCGATTTGAAGGGAGAAACTCAGCGCAACCGCTGCCGCATCGAATCCCGAACCGAGATTGGCCGAGGTTGCCGGCAACCTCATTTTGAAGGTGCTGTGCAATGCCGGTCATCCCGCCAATCCCTTCAGTGTTGCGAGCACGGCGGATGGTGTGGCATCGACGACCACCGCATTGCGCTGCAATGCTGCGATCTCCGCTCTGAAGACCCGAGACCTCTTGCTCACTGAGCAAGGTTCCGCGATGGAAACTTGATGGTGTAATCCGCATCCTTCAATGTGTGCCCCGTAAGCAGCAGCACCACGGTATCGCTAGCAGCCACCTTGCCCTCGGCGCGCAGCTTCTTGAGGCCGGCCAGGGTTACCGCCGAAGCCGGTTCGCATCCCAGTCCTTCCGCTCCCGAGTTCGGCCTTGGCAACAGCGATCTCTGCCTCGGTGACATCCAGGCACCAGCCGCCCGTATCCTTGATGACGCGCGCAGCCTTGCGCCACGATGCCGGATTCCCAATGCGAATAGCCGTTGCGCGCGTGTGCGCTTCCACCGGCTCCATGCGCTCGCCATTGTTTGCGGCGAATACTGCGGGCCAGCGGATTTGCACCTTCCGCCTGAATGACCGATATACGCGGCACACGCGCCACCAGCCCAAGCTCATGCAGTTCCTTGAATCCCTTGCCCAGAGCCGAGCTATTGGCGAGATTTCCGCCAGGCACGATGAGGTGATCGGGCACGGCCCAGTCGAAGGCTTCGGCAATTTCAAATGCCGGCGTCTTCTGTCCTTCGAGACGGTATGGGTTTACGGAGTTCAGCAGGTAGATCGGCGCTTCCTTCACGATCTGCGTGAGGACCCGCACGCATCCATCAAAATCCGACTTGAGCTGGCAGGTAATTGCGCCGTAGTCCATGGCCTGCGAAAGCTTGCCCCAGGCAATCTTGCCCTCGGGAATCAACACCAAGCTGCGCAGTCCTGCGCGCGCCGCGTAGGCCGCCATGGCCGCGGAGGTGTTCCCTGTCGATGCGCAGGCCACCCACGTGAATCCGCGCTCGCGGGCGACGCTCAGGGCCGCGGTCATGCCCGTGTCTTTGAACGACCCGGTTGGGTTCATGCCCTGGTGCTTGGCAAAAAGCTGATCGATCCCCAGCGCACTGGCTGCGCGTTTCAATTTGTAAAGCGGGGTGTTGCCTTCGTGCAGGCTGACCGCGTTGCCAAAGTTGTCGAGGATCGGCAGCAGTTCGCGGAACCGCCAGACGCCGCTCTGGTCCAGTGCTTCGCTGGAGCAGCGCCTCTCGCGCCATAGCCACTTCAGCGCCCCGGGATTGGGCCGGTCATGCCCTTGCCGATGTCCCCAGCCCGCATATTCCACTTCAAACAGATCGCCGCATTCCGCGCATCGGAAGTCGGGTCGAGCCTCCGGACCGGCGATGCGCGCGCCGCATCCGAAACAACGTAAAGTGTGCAGATTGTCGTTCATGCCTTGGTGTTAGCGTATCAGAGCCTCGGCTTGTGCTCGTTGCGCATACCCTGCTGATCGTTGCAGCATCCTGCATCGCGAGAATCGCGGCAAATCAGGCTTTTTAAAATCCCAGCAGCACGGGCTCCATTTGAAGTTGAATTCCAAATTTCCTCGTCGACGGCATCGCGAATCTTGTCGGCAAGAGCCATGATCTCAGCCGCCGTAGCGCCGCTGCGATTCACCAGCGCCAGCGTGTGTTTGCTTGAGATGCCCGCACGACCGAGCGTATAGCCTTTTGTAAATCCGGCCTTCTCGATCAGCCATGCGGCGGGCAATTTAACGCATTCTTCGTTGCCGGGGCCGGCGGCAAAATGCGGAGGCTGCAGCACCTGCAGCCGCCGCTAACGGCAGCCACCTGCTGCTGCACCCACGATCGGATTCTTGAAGAAGCTGCCCGCGCTGTGGCAATCCGGATCGCCTTCGACGATCAGCATGCCTTTGAATTGGCGAATGCGGCGGACGGTGGCTGCGACTTCTGGCAGTGTCGGATTGGAGTCAGGGATGAAAGCTTTTTGTAGATCCGTATATTTCAGTGTTGGAGCACCATGCAATTTGAGCCGGTAATCAACGCGCGTCACCACGTACCGTCCACGATCCGTCGTATTGAAGCGGCTGTGCCGGTACGCGAACGCGCAGTCGGCGGCGCTGAACTCCACAAAGGTCTGCTCCTGCAAGTCGAACGCCCGCACACGATCGATCACGCTTGAGACTTCCTGGCCGTAGGCGCCGACATTCTGCACCGGCGTTCCACCAACCGTACCGGGAATGCCGGCGAGGCATTCAAGACCGGCGCAATCATCGTCGACCGTGCGCTGCACAAACCGATCCCAGTCCTCGCCGGCCGCGACTCTCGTAAACACGCTCACCGAAGCGATCAGCGACTCCCTCTTAGTGCGAATACTCTTGAGCGCAATGTGCAACACCAGGCCGTTGAATCCGGCGTCCGCCACGAGCAGGTTGCTGCCGCCGCCCAGCACAAAAAGCGGTACGTCCTCTTCGCGCGCCCATGCGGCCGCTTCGGCGATATCCGCCTCGGACTCCGCCGAGACAAACCACCGCGCCGGGCCGCCAATGCCAAGAGTCGTAAGCGGCGCAAGTTGCTTGTTCTCTTCAATGCGCATCGATGCAAGGCTACACCAACGCGCATATTGCCCGGATTGACAACGATTCTTCTGTAGAATGGAGACAGGCAATCGGCTCAGGCCGCCAGATCCCTTGCCGGAGGTTACATGTATCCAGAGATTATGGTCATCCCCATGCGCGAAGAGCTTACCCGCGCCGGCATCAACGAAACCCGCACCGCTGAAGACGTGGACGCAGCTCTCGCGCAGCCCGGAACAACCCTGCTGGTCGTGAACTCGATCTGCGGATGCGCCGCAGGCAAGATGCGCCCCGGCGTCCGGCTCGCGCTTCAGAACACGCGAATGCTCCGGATCACAAGATCACTGTCTTTGCCGGTCAGGACCGCGAAGCCACCGAGAAGGCGCGCAGCTACTTTGAAGGCCATCCGCCTACATCGCCGGCAGTCGCCATTCTGCGCGACGGCAAGCTGGTCTACCTGATGCAGCGCTTTGTGATCGAGCAGGCCACCGCACAGCAGATTGCCGGCGAACTGGTTCGCGCCTTCGACGAATTCTGCGCCAAGACCCCCGCCTAGTAGCTGGCGGTTCCCTTCTCAAAACAGAACGGCCTCCCGCGAAGGAGGCCGTTCTGTTTTCGTTTCGAAGCGCTGCCCGGATTCAGGATCAATCTCCTGCGACGGCCTTCCCTGCGAGAGACTGCTGCACCTTGCTGTGCTTGCGGCTGTAGCCGAAGTAGATGAACAGGCCGAAAATCAGCCAGCTTCCGAAACCGATCCATGCCGCAGCGTCGAGCGAGAACATCAGCGACAAGGAGACAACGATACCGCAGATCGGCACCAAGCGGCACCAACGGGGTGCGGAACGGCCGCGGCATCTCCGGATGTCTCACGCGCATCACCCAGACGCCGAGCTGACGATGGTGAACGCAAGCAGCGTGCCGAGGCTCACCAGCTCCCCCAGAAGCGTGATGGGGAAGAACGCGGCCAGAGTCGCGGCAAAGATGCCCACGACGATGGAGGTCTATCCAGGGCGTGCAGAACTGCGGATGCAGCTGCCCACCCACTTCGGCAGCAGTCCGTCGTGCGACATGGTGTAGAGCACGCGCGACTGGCCCAGCATCATCACCAGCATCACCGATGCGAGGCCGGCAATCGCGCCCAGATCGATCAGAACGACTGCCCATCCCACGCCGATCACTTCGCTCGCATCGGCTACCGGGGCCGGAACGTTGAGGTCGTGATAGTTGACCACGCCGGTCAGCAGCCCAGCCACCAGTATGTAGAGGACTGTGCAGATCACCAGCGATCCGAGAATGCCGAACGGCATGTCCTTCTGCGGATTGCGGGCCTCCTGGGCGGCGGTGGAGACGGCGTCGAAGCCGATATAGGCGAAGAAGACCACGCCCGCGCCTCGCATGATGCCCGACCATCCGAATTGGCCGAAGTGGCCTAGGTTTTCGGGGATGAACGGATGCCAGTTGGCCATCATGTGCGTGCCAGTGTCCGAAGGCGAACATGCAGCCAGGCCGATGAAGATCAGCACCACCGAAACCTTGATCATGACCGCCGCGCTGTTGAAGTTGGCCGACTCGCTGACGCCGACCACCAGAATGACGGTGATGATCACCAGCGCAGACAATGCGAAGATGTCCACCTGCGCGTGCAACGGGTGACCGAAGAGCGCAAACAGCGAATGAGGGGATTGGGATTGAACGGCAATGGCTACGCCGAAGAAGCTCACCAGGTTGCTGACGAAGCCGCTCCAGCCAACAGCCACGGTCGCCGCGCCGAAAGCGTATTCCAGCACCAGCGCCCAGCCGATGATCCACGCCACCAGTTCGCCCATGGTCGCGTAGCCGTAGGTGTACGCGCTGCCGGCAATGGGAATCATGGAAGCGAACTCGGCGTAGCAAAGACCGGCGAAGACGCAGCCGATGCCCGCGATGATGTAGGAGATCACGATGGCCGGGCCGGCGAACTGCGCCGCAGCCGTGCCGGTGAGCACGAAGATCCCAGCGCCGATAATCGCGCCGATGCCGAGCGTGATCAGATTGATGGGGCCGAGCGCCCGTTTCAGCGTTTGGCCGTGTTCGCCGCCTCCGGCTGCTTCCGCCAGAATCTGCTTGATGGGCTTGGTTGCGAATAGCCGGTTAGCCATGCATCTCCTCCGCAACGCAATGGCGCCCCTCAGAGCGAAGCGCCGAGTTCCTGTGATTGCAACAAAGATTGGACATGAGTGAGAGAACATCCTCCGCGACGACTTTAGGTACGGTTTGTTATTCCTGCGTTCGGGGTTGAGAACGCCGCGACCAGAAGAAATATACCGGGATCCCGAGCAGCACGAGAACAAGGCCCGGCCATGTGTACTGGGGCTTGTATCGCAATAATACGATACATATCCATGCAGCCATCACGATATAGAGCGCCGGCAGCAACGGGTATCCCAAGGCCTTGTAGGGGCGCTCCGCGCCGGGCCGCTTGAAGCGCAAAACAAACAACCCAAGAATCGTGAGAATGTAAAAGACCAGCACCGCAAAGATGATGTAGTCGAGCAACTGGCTATAGGAGCCGGACACGCACAGCAGCGCCGTCCAGCAGGCCTGCACCAAAAGCCCCGCCAGAGGGCGTCTTGTACTTCGGCTCAACTTGCCCACCGACTTGAAAAACAGCCCATCCTGGCTCATCGCGTAGTAAACGCGAGCACCCGCCAGCGACAGCCCGTTGGCGCAGCCAAAGGTAGAAATCAAAATCGCCGCCGCCATCATGTAAGCGCCGGCGGAGTGAAACATCTCAGCCAGCGCCGCCGTCGCAACGCGATCTTCCGACGCGTACTGGATGCCGCGCGCCATGGCATCTGCGCCATGCGGATCGCCATGCATCGGCAGCACCATCATGTAGCCGATGGTCGCCAGAATGTAGACCGTGAGCACGAAGCCCGTGCCCAGAACCAGCGACAGCGGAATATTGCGGCGCGGATTCTTCACTTCGCCGGCGGTGAAAGTGATGTTGTTCCACGCATCGGATGAAAACAGCGACCCCACCTGCACCACGGCCAGAATCACCACCAGGTTCACCAGGACGATGGGTCCGCCGACGCCCACCTGCACCGGATGCAGCGCACTTCCAGCCAGCGTTCTTCCAGAACTCGCTCAGGCCCTGCCCGAAGTTCGCCGCCATGGCCGTAGCGTTCCGGCCTACCGTCAGCGTGATCAGCACCAGCGCGGCGAGCGAAAGAGCCTTTGCCGAAGTGAAGACGTTCTGGATCAGCGCCCCAAGCTTCAGCCCGAACATATTTACGATGGCCAGGAAGAACACGATGATGATGCCCGTCAGGTTGGCTGTGTTGACCCCGATTTCCATGTTGCCCAGCACCATCGGCCCAATGGTGATCGACGGAACATGCGCGATGTGCCACAGCCAGTGCGTAGTCGAAATCGTGGGGAAAAACACGCCCAGAAACTTGCCAAAAGCAACGCAGACGGCCGCGATTGTCCCGGTCTGGATGACCAGAAACAGCGTCCAGCCATACAGAAATCCCCAAAGCGGCCCCAGAGACTCGCGCAAATAGACATATTGCCCACCCGCTTTGGGCATCATGGCAGCCAGTTCGCCGTAGCTCAGCGCCCCGATCATCGTCAGGACGGCCGTCACCACCCACGCGCCCACCACCAGTGCAGGCGAGTTCGTGGTCCTTGCGATATCCGCGTTCACAAGAAAGATGCCGGACCCGATCATCGAGCCCGCAACCAGCGCGGTGGAGCTGAACAGTCCCAGGGTCTGCACCATTTTGGGCGCTTCGTGGGTCGCCGCGGCGGAGTCTTCAGTTGAGGTGAGTTTGGGAGTTGCCACTGGGCTTGTTTTATCTGAATTTAAAGCAATTGTCTCGCGTATTTTTTTTACGGGTTCAGCAAGAGCGTTCGGCCCATTCCCGTTCAACCGAGCCGATCCATCCATCGGCGGAACTCGGCTGCTGGGTCTCGGCGCGCGAAAAATCGCCTCCGAAACGGCGACCATGTTTGCACCAGCGTTGAGAACTGCCATTGCGGTTTCGAGCGTGATTCCGGCGGCAGCGCTCAGAACAACATCCGGTCCGGCCTGTTCGCGCAGACGCCGGACGCCCTCCACGCCGATGGGCGGCTTGTCGGTTTGTTTGGTCCTGGTGGTGAACACCGGACCAATCGCGAAATAGTCCGCGGGTTCGGCCAGAATCCCTGGCAGCAGCGCGTCACTGCCGGCAAACGTGCCGATGATTCTGTCGCGTCCGAGGAGTTGACGAGCCGCCGCAGGAACGATATCCCCCGCATCGATATGTACACCATCAAATCCCGCTACATCAACCAGATCGGCCCGGTCATCGAGAATCAACTTTACTTTCTCAGACTGCATCGCCTGGCACAGAATACGCGCGTCAGCGACGATCGCTTCCTCTGTGCCGTTCTTATTCCGGTATTCGAGCAGCGTGACGCCAGCGTCGGCCAGAGAGCAACCAAGTTCGTGCAGGAACTCCGCGCGGCGCTCACTTGGAATCACGGAGGAATCAAGAATCGGATAGACCTTCGGAAAGACGAACTTCATGCTTCAAGCATAAAGGGCCGCGAATTTGTCCCTGCACTTCTCACATTTCATCTGCGGATGGGCCGTACATCCCCGGAACCTTCTTATCCAGCAGGCGCAGATATACGCCAAGTTGCGCGCGGTGATGGACAAGGTGATTCAGCACCCAGGTGCGCCACACGTTGTACTTGGTGTCATCGATCCATGTCTGATCGCCGGCGACAAACTTCCAGTTTGAATCCCACTTCGCAGGAGTCATGGCAGCCAGCGCAGGTTTGGCTTCGGCGACCTGCTTTTCAAAGCGCGCCAGCAGATCCTTTTTCGTGGTTGGATCTTTCGGGTTCATTTCTGGAGTCCATTCCAGCCGTCAGGGTGATCGTGTGAATGGCCCAGTCGCCGTTGGTATCGCTCACGTGCGCGGCAAGACCGCCGAGGGCCATCGACTTGGCATGGGGCTTCCAGGCAAAGTCAGCGTCCTCAGGGATTGCTTCGAGGGTTTTCCGCGTGCGGTCGGTCTCGCGGTCGTATTCAGCAATAAGTTCTTTTTGAAAGTCCATGATGCAACCTCCATGTTGCGAAGGCCAGCATACAACGGATTTCTGTGGAAAGGCGAACAAAAAGCGATAATTATTTGGGCCTGGTTCGCTGCTAAGGTGAACCGGCTTTTTAGAACGGTTGCACTGTTTCAGCCACCACCGGTAGCCCGGCCGCGTCCCATGCCGCCAGACCGCCTGCGATCTCGATCAGGTTGGTAATCCCGTGCTGGTGCAGGATGCTGACCGCGATCGACGACCGGTAGCCGCCCGCGCAATGCACTGCGATCCGCCTGTCGTGCGGCACTTCATTAATACGCTCCTGGAGATGATTGAGTGGGACGTTGATGCTGCCCTTAATGTGCTTCATTCCCCATTCGCCCGGTGTACGAACGTCCAGCAAAAACGGCGGGGCGCTCGCTTCAAGCTCTTCAGCAGCGATCAAGACGCCAGTTCTGTCCGTCGGCCAAACAAGATCGGGCCGCTCGGCGAGCGCAGCCATGCCACCGCGCAGATAGCCCATGATGTGATCGAACCCAATCCGCCCAAGGCGCAATGCGGCCTCCTGTTCGCGGCCAGGCTCGGCAACGATCAGGATTGGCTTGGCACGATCGAGGACTGTGCCCGCCCACGTGGCATACTGTCCTCCGAGACCGATGTTGATGCTGCCCGCAAGATGGCCCTTGGCGTATTCGGCCGGCTCGCGCACGTCCAGAATCTGCGCGCCCTTGTCGCCGAAATTGAAGAACCTCTTCGAGTTCAACAGGCTTGAGTCCTTCCTCCAGTGCCCTGTCCAGCGTGGCGCGCTCGCGCGTGTTCAGAATGGCGTCGTAGGTGAAGTAGGGTGGCGCATCCGGCTGGTCGGCGGTAACAAGACGGATGAATTCGTCTTTACTCATGGGCTTGAGCGCGTAGTTGAACTTACGCTGATCGCCGAGCGTTGACACCGTGTCAGACGAAAGCTTTTTGCCGCAGAGCGAACCTGCTCCGTGCGCGGGATAGACGAGAACTTCGTCAGGCAGCGTAAGCAGTTTGGAATGCAATGAGTCGTAGAGATGGCCGCCGAGTTCATTCGCGGTCCAGCCAAGCGAGGCGCGCAGATCAGGCCGTCCTACATCGCCGATGAAAAGCGTGTCGCCGGTGAGCACGGCGATATGGCTTCGATTTGTCTTTGGCGAGATCGAAGACCAGGATCGAAATGGATTCGATGGTGTGGCCGGGCGTATGCAACACCTGCAAACGCATGCCGGGAAATTCGAGCGTGTCGCCATCGTTCATCGGAACGAAGGCGTACTCCGCCTGCGCGCGCGAGCCAAGGTGAATCGTAGCCCCGCATGCATCGCGCAGCTCGAGGTGGCCGGCGACAAAGTCCGCGTGAAAGTGGGAGAGAAAGACGTGGCGGATCCGGAGTCCGAATTTCTTGGCATCAGAAACATACTGCTGAATATCGCGCTGCGGATCGACCACCACTGCGATGCCGCTTTGTTCATCGCCGAGCAGGTACGAAGCGTGCGCGAGGCAGCCGAGATAGTACTGTTTCAGGATCATCGTTCTTGCGAGTCTAGCATCGGATTTTCGTAACAGTCAGCATCGAATCTTAAGGCTGCTTCGCGGTCGTGTCCGGCAGCGCGAAGGCCACGTACGCTCCTCCCTTCGGAGCGTTGGGTGTGCGAGCATTGCTGGCCGCGATCACGACATACTGCCGCCCGTCGATCATGTATGTCGAGGGTGTGGCCACGCCGGCGAAGGGCAGATCGGCCTTCCCACAGCAGCTTGCCGTTCGCTAGTGTCGAAAGCGCGCAGCTTATGGTCGTAGACAGTCGCGCCGATAAAGAGGACGCCGCTTGCGGTGACTACAGGTCCGCCGTAGTTCTCCGTGCCAGTGTTCGTCATTCCTTTCTCTGCAAGCGTTGGGTAGTTGCCCAGGGGAACCTTCCAGAGATATTTCCCCGTCTTGAGATCGATGGCGTTCAGCGTTCCCCACGGCGGCGCGATGGCGGGGTAGCCATCCGGGTCGAGAAACTTTCGATATCCGGTAAAGATGTACTTATTCGACCATTCCTCGGGATTCAAATCCTGCGACTTTACTGCTGGTGCGACTTGCAGATAACGCAACAGCGCATCAAGGTCCGGCCCCTTCAGGTCCATGCCCGGCATCTGGCCTTTGCCCTTCTGAACAATGTCTATGGCTTGCGCGGCGTTCATGCGCGCGCCCAGGCCGATCAGCGGCGGAGACGGCGCGATACCTTCGAGATGATCGCCGTGACAGGCGGCGCATTGTTCGCTGTAGACCTTCGCGCCCGCCGGATCGGCGTTGGGCTTCGCTGCGCTTTCGGCTGCAGGAACCGATTTCAACTCCTTCGGCGGAGCAGCAGCGCCCGCACTGCGCAAGTACGTCACGAGCGAGTCCAGGCGCTCGCCTTCGATGTTCGGGAACGAAGGCATGCGCCCGACGCCCTGGTGAATCTTGTCAATCACTTTGTCGGCTGGCATGCGCTTGCCGATGTCGACCAGCGATGGAAACGTCGGAGGCGAGCCCGCGCGATCCACGCCGTGGCACATGGCACACTGGCTTTGATAGACCGCTTCGCCTGGACTGCCTGCCTTGCTGGGGAGGAGCCCGCCGGTCCAGGCCATCTCTGTCTCGTTGATATAGATCACGCCATGCACCGGATCGATGGCGGGACCGCCCCACTCCGCGCCGCCGTCGAAGCCGGGAAAGACAACCGTCTGCTGGCCGACGGCCATGGGATAGAACTGTCCGCCGTTGCGGAAAGTGCGGAAGGTCTTGAGCGCCCAGTCGTGCGCTTCGGGCGTGCGCGTCGTGAGTGTGTCTTCCGTGAGTTGTTGCCGGGCGTAGGGTTCAGGCGCGTCGGGCCTGGGCTGCGTAGGGGAAGTCACTTCGCCGGGAACCGTGCTGGGCGGATACTTGAGCTCGTGGATCGGAAAGAGTGGCTCGCCGGTGATGCGGTTGAAAAGGTAGAGATAACCCTGCTTTGTGGTTTGCGCGATAGCGTCGATGTGCCTGCCGTTCTTCTCAATGGTGAAAAGCGCGGGCGGCGACGGAAAATCGCGATCCCAGATGTCGTGATGCACGCCCTGGAAAGTGCCACAGCCGCTTTCCGGTGTTGGCGTTGAGGGCGAGAAGCGAGTCGGCATAGAGGTCGTTGCCGAGGCGATCACCACCGTAGAAATCCATCACGGCGGAGCCGGTGGGCGCGTAGAGGATGCCGCGTTCGGCATCGAGCGTCATGCCGCACCAGTTGTTGGCAGCGCCGGCAGTTTTATAAGCGTCCTTCGGCCATGTTTCATAGCCAGGCTCGCCGGGCAGCGGGATGGTGTGAAAAACCCACCGCAGAGCGCCGGTGCGCAGGTCGAACGCCTGGATGTAGCCCGGCGGAGCGGGATGTGCTTCCGGCTCCCGGCCGCCGACGATGATCATGTCTTTGTAGATAAGGCCCGGTGTAGTGAGTGCGATGGAGAGCGCGCTGAAGTCGGTCTTCACGCCGTCGATCCCGAGCCCGTTACGCAAATCGATGCGGCCATTGTCGCCAAAGCTTGTGATCAGCTTGCCCGTGTCGGCGTCGAGGCAGAAGAGGAAGTTCATCACAGCGGCATAGATGCGGCCATGTCCGCCGTCGTTCCAATACGTGACGCCGCGCGCAGGCTGGCCTGCAACGATACCGGAATCAAATTTCCATTTCAGTTTGCCGGTGACGGCGTCGAGCGCGATGACCTCAGTCTTCGGCGAGTAGGCATAAAGCGTCCGGCCAACGATGAGCGGATTCGTTTGAATGCCGCCCTGCTCCCCGGTGTCATAGATCCACGCACGCCGTAGCTGGTGCACGTTGTCGCGGTTGATTTGCGATAGCCCTGAGTAATGGTCGCCGTCAAGTCCGCCATTGTAGACAGGCCAGTCGGTTTGCTTCTGGGCAATGCACGGCAGCGCAGAAACAAGTGCAACCAACTCAAAGAGAACTACAGATCGAAGAACGGAGACAGGACGCATTCGGATAACAGACCCAATCGGCTCGGCAGGTCAAGAATACAACTCTCGGGCCGCCTGACGCGGACAGGTGGGGAGTGTACGTGCCTGGCCGCAGAGTCGAGCAGTGGTGTTTGGCCCTCCTTTAAACTCGAAGATCAGGAGGACCAATGGACGCGAAGGAATTCCAGACGTTCGGGCATAAGGTCGTAGATCTGTTGTCGGAGTATCTCGAGAGCATCGAGGACAAGCCCGTTTTCCCGAATGCAGATCCGAAGTTCATCAATGGACTTTTTGAAGGACCTTTGCCCGACCGCCCTGAGACCTTCGAAGAGCTATTGCAGGAACTCCGCGAGAAGCTTCTTCCCTATTGCACGCACGTCGGGCACCCCGGTTACATGGGACTGATTACGCCATCGCCGAATCCTGTCGGAATAGTTGGGGATTTCATCTGCTCTGCGCTGAATCAAAACCTTGGCGTCTACTCAATCGGGCCTTCGGCGGTTGCCATGGAGAGACAAACCGTCCGGTGGCTCACCGATCTCGCAGGTTACGACAAGCAGGCAGGCGGCAACCTGACAAGCGGCGGCATGATGGCGAATTTCATCGCACTGAAGCTGGCACGTGACTGGGCCTCGGGAGATCGCGCGCAGCACAACGGAGTGCAGCAGCGCTGGGCAGTCTACGGTTCGGAAGAGCGGCACGTCTCGGTCGACAAGTCGGTCGACGCCATCGGGCTGGGGAGAACCGCGTATCGCGCCATCTCCACCGACGCGGAGTTTCGCGTCAGAATCGACGCGCTTGAAGCTGCGCTTGAGCAGGACAAGAAGGCCGGAATTCAGCCCATGTGCATCGTTGGCATGTTTGGAACGACCAACACCGGTGCAGTTGACGACATACGCGCATTGCGGCAAGTTGCCGATCGCGAAGGGATGTGGCTTCACGCCGACGCGGCCTACGGCGGCGGGATGCTGTTGTCGCGTGATTTCGCAATGCGCAATGCGGGGCTGGAACTGGCGGACTCAATCACAATCGATCCTCATAAGTGGTTTTACGCGCCGCTTGATGCTGGAGCTGTCCTGGTGAAGGATGAGTCAAGACTGACAACCTCGTTCGGCATGAAGCCGGCTTACCTGACCGATGAGATGGAGGGGGCGAAGGAACGCTATCAGTACTACGTACATGGGTTCGAGCAGTCGCGACGATTCCGCAGCCTGAAAGTCTGGATGAGTTTCAAGCGCTATGGCGCGCAGCAGATTGGCAAGTGGATCGATAACAACGTTCGCCAGGCGCATCATCTTTATGCACTCGTCAAGGACGACGCAGAGTTTGAAGCAGCAAGTGATCCGCCAATGTCGGCCATATGCATCCGGTATAGGCCGGTACGGGAAGGCGATGCGCTGAGACTGCACGCGGAAGTTGCTGAACGGGTTGAAAGGAGCGGAAAGTTCTGGATCGGGACGACAGAGCTAAAGGGCAGGATGTGGTTCCGTATTAACCCGGTGAACTTCCGTACGCGTGCGGAACATATGGAGCAGTTGCTGGACTTGCTACGGCTGGAGTGTCGGAATTCTCTCCAGGGCTGAACGAGTCGCCGAAAAACTCAACCTTAGCCCAGTCGCCTGGCGAGGAACCGCTCCATAAACTTGGTGTCGAATCTGCCTGCGCGGAAGTCTTCGTCGGCAAAAATCTCCTGGTGGAGAGGAATGGACGTGTCGATTCCCTGCACTACGAACTGCTTGAGCGCGCGCTCCATCTTGGCGATGGCCTCTTCGCGATCGACACCGTGCACAATGAGCTTCGCAATGAGTGAATCGTAGTACGGCGGCACCACGCCTTCTGCATATTGCGCGGTATCGACGCGGATGCCGTTGCCGCCGGGCACGTTGAACGCTGTAATTTTGCCGGCAGACGGGGTGAACTTGACGGGGTGTTCGGCGTTGATGCGGCACTCGATGGAGTGGCCCTTAATCTCAACCTTCGCCGGCAGGATGGCGCTGAGCCGCTCACCACACGCAATGCGGAGCTGCGCTTTCACGAGATCGATACCGGTGATGAACTCGGTGACGGGGTGCTCAACCTGGATGCGCGTGTTCATCTCGATGAAATAGAGCTTGCCGTCTTCGTCCATCAGGAATTCTACGGTGCCCGCATTCTGGTAGCCGATTTCGCTGAGGCAATGGCAGAGTGTCTTGCTGATCTCCTCGCGCATTTTGGGTGTAACCTGCAGCGAGGGCGCTTCTTCAATCAATTTCTGATGGCGGCGCTGAATGGAGCACTCGCGTTCGAACAGAGTAGTGACATGGCCGTGCTCGTCAGCCAGGATCTGAAACTCAATGTGGCGCGGCTGCTCGATGAACTTCTCCATGTAGAGTTCGCCGTTGCCAAAGGCGTTAGCGGCCTCAGTGGATGCGGCATGGAAAAGATTGGGCAGCTCTTCTGTGGTGCGCACGATGCGCATGCCACGTCCGCCGCCGCCGGCCTTGGCTTTAAGAATGACGGGATAACCCGATGTGCTGAGCCACCTCCTGGGCTTCTTCGGAAGTGAAAATGACGCCGTCGGAGCCTGGAAGAATGGGGACTTTGGCTTCCTTCATCGCCTGGCGAGCTTTTTCTTTTTCGCCCATCAGGCGTGTTACTTCGGGAGGCGGTCCGATGAATTTGATGTTGGAGGCACGGCAGACCTCGGCGAAATTTGCATTTTCACTGAGCAGTCCGTAGCCGGGATGGATCGCGTCGACATTGGCAATTTCGGCGGCGGAGATGACGGCGGGAACGTTGAGATAGCTGTCGGCAGGGCGCGGGGGACCGATGCATATGGCTTCGTCTGCAAAGCGCACGTGAAGCGAATTGCGATCGGCTTCACTATAGACGGCGACAGTACGAATTCCGAGTTCGCGGCACGCATTCAGCACGCGCAGAGCAATTTCGCCGCGATTGGCAACCAAGACCTTACGAAACATTGAGAACCTTTAAAAGCGGAGTTAGCGGAGCTAGCAGAGTTAGTTTGTTTTCTACTTGGCTCAGCTCATTGCTTTGCTGGTGACTTGTCACGGAGACGCTGGTACCAACACCGCTAACCGCGCTAGCACTGCTCACTCCGCTATTGGTTCAACCTTCGCGAATGGAAAACAGGGGTTGGCCAAACTCGATGGGCTGACCGTTGCTGATGAAGCATTTCACCACTTCGCCCGAAGCGTCGGCTTCGATCTCATTCATCAATTTCATGGCTTCAACGATGCAGATAACCTGGCCCTTCTCAACCCGATCACCGGGGGATACAAAGGGCGGTGCGCCGGGAGAAGGAGAGCCATAGTACGTTCCGACGATGGGCGATTTGACGATGTGCAATCCGGCGTCGGGGTCGACGGCGGCCGCGGCCGGCACTGCAGCTGGCTGTGCCACCGGAGGAGCTGCGGCAGAATGCGCCGCCTGCGCCGCGGATGCATGCCGGGCCAGGTCGGCCGCGCTCGCTGCAGGCGTCGCAGCCTGTGCGAATTTAAGCCGGATCTTGATATCGCCGCGTTCGAGGTCGAATTCGGCAACCTGGTATTGCTTGAGGAACTCGATCAGTTCTTGAAGATCCTTGATGTCCTGTGGTTTCATTCGTTCCTTTTTGCCTGCGCACGTTTGTGCGTCTTCGAGTCAAAGTTCGATCAGAGCCTTGGGCGCCGGCGTTAAAACCTTGCCGCCGGATTGCAACACCGACACCATATCTTCAATGCGAATGCCGAACTTGCCCGGCCAATACACTCCAGGCTCAATGGTAACAACCATGCCCGCCTGCAATCTTGTTTTCTGTCCCGCGCCGACTCGCGGCGACTCGTGAATCTCCAATCCGACGCCGTGGCCGGTCGAATGCGAGAATGCGTCGGCCATTCCCGCTTTGCGGAGTATGCTGCGCGCCGCCTCGTCCACTTCTCCGCAACTAACGCCTGCGGCGACAGTGGAAACCGCGCTCTCCTGCGCTTCCAACACCGCTTCGTAAGCGATTCGTTCTTCTGCCTTTGGCTTGCCGAGACAGACAGTACGAGTCATATCGGAGCAGTAGCCCTCCCGGATTATACCGAAGTCGAGGGTCACGAAACCCCGCCGCGGTACCTTGACCGTCGAGGCCTTTCCGTGCGGCATGGCGGAGCGTTCACCGGAGGCAACGATGGTTTCGAAACTCATGCCTTCGGCGCCGTGAAGACGCGCCTGGTATTCGAGTTCCGCCGCGATTTCAACCTCACGAATGCCGGGCCGGATCATGTACAGAATGTGTTCGAAGAGTTTGCAGCCGATCAGGGCCGCCTGCGACATCAGCTTCAATTCATGTTCATCCTTGATGAGACGCAGGGGTTCAATGAGGGGAGCGGCAATTTCGGTGAGAAAGGTGCGCCTCAGCTTCGAAGGAAGTTCAGATCGAAGCTTTGTGAGTTCAGCTACGGTCGTGTGTGCGGGATCGAAGCCCGCGAACTCAGCGCCGGATTGCGCGGCAAGCCATTGCACGGCCGCGATGGCGGGAGGGCCGGTGACGATTTCAACTTGCGCGCCTTGTACCTGTGCGGCAGCCTGCGTCTTATAGCGCCCGTCAGTGAACATGCGGGCGCTGCGGCGCGTTACGGCAAGCGCTGCGCTAGAGCCTGTAAATCCCGAAAGGTAACGGATATCGGAAAGATGTGTGACAAGAAGGCCGGAAAGTCCGGCCTTGGTTATGCGGCGGCGTAACAGCCCGATCCTACGTGCGTGGTCCATCCGGAAAGGTATATCACGCGTGGGACATTGGGACGAAGGGACTAAAGACGAATAGAACGAGGAGACAGAGGGAAGTAGGGGCAGAGGGACAGACGTGCGTCGGATGATTGGTAGCTCAACGAAGTTGCTGCGACAGTTGTCCCTCTGTCCTTTTTCCCTTTGTCGCTGCTCTTTCACATCGCCGGCTTGACGGGCTTCTTCATCTCCGGATCGAACTCGGCGGCCTGGATTTCCGATTGCCGGTCCATCCACTCGTCAAGGCGCGAACGCTTGAAGCGCCAGCGATTCCCCAGCTTGAACGCCGGGACGAAGCCTTCGGAGGCGTACTTGTAGAGCGTGTCGGGAGAAATGCCGAGGTAATCCGACGCCTGGCGTATATCCATCACTTCGCGGATTTCAGGGACAAGTAGATTGTTGCGGGCGGCGGAGTTTCGCATGCTGGCACCCCAGACGGGATTCCGGCAGGAGTGCCGGTGTCCCTGTTTATATCGCGGTTTTGCCCGGCAATTCAAGGATTTTTCGGGGATTCGCCGCGAATTGTCGGGTACCGACGGGTACTAACAGCTTCAGGGAGTCATTGCTAGGCAGTGAAACCGCAACCTGTGGTATTTGCCTGAGGTGCCGTCCGCTAAGGGTTGGACCGTTGAACCGGATGGTCCAGGGCGCAGTAGCCGGGCCGTCGGCTAAGGTGGCCGGAGTCTACCGACCGTCCGGTTCTTCGCCGAGCGAAGAGCGATACCGGCGATCGGCATAAAGCTGCTCGATGTTCCTCGCCGCGGTTTTTATTCCAGCCGCATCGCCGGCGGCCCTGAAGGCGGAGACTGCCTGCTCGTAGAGATCAAGGGCGCGCCGTCCGTCACCCAGATGTGAATAGGCGGTGCCCATATTATTGAGGGTTGTAGCTTCCCCCTTTTTGTCGCCCAGCTGACGCTGGATCACGAGGGCCTGCTGAAACGGCTCAAGTGCCTTCCGGGTTTCGCCGAATGCGTTGCACGTGCCGCCGATATTGTTCAGTGCGTTGGCTTCACCGGACAGATTCATGTCAGTGCGATAGATCTCGTATGCCTGGTGAAATGCATCGAGCGCTCGCTTCTTGTCTTTCGAGGCATAGTAGACAAGCCCGATGTTATTGAGTACCGCGGCCTGGCCGTTGCGGTTGCCGGCCTGTTCATACAGCGGCAGAGCTTTCTGGTCGAAGTGCAACGCTTCGTCAGGATCGCTTAGGGCGCGAAAGACTTCTCCGATATCGCCGAGGGTCGCTGCCTCGTGATCTGAATTCGCTAGCTTGCGCCAGAGTGGGAGCGCCTGCTTAAAGGCGTCGAGCGCTTCCTCGTTACGTCCGAGCGCGAAATTCGCGGCACCCATGTCAGACAGAGCTGTTGCCTCAGCGGTCGGCTCATCGAGTTTGTGCACGATTGCGAATACTCGCTGAAAATGCTTCAGCGCGTCAGCAGGGTCACCATGCGTGAAATAGAGCGCCCCGATGCGATCGAGTGCAAGTGCTTGTGCCTTCAGGTCGTTCGCTTCAACGGCTGCCTTAAGGCTGGCCTCAAATTCGCCGAGGCTGATTTTGATTTCCGGAGCCAGCTCAATCGACGCAGCGCCACCTGGAGGCGCAAGAGATAAATCCTGCGCCTGAGCGAGCGTGGTGCGTGCAAGAGAGTAGACAACAACCGCCACAGCCAGGGTGGTTGCCCAACGTGAGGCGTGGGCGGGCGTGCGCATTGACCGGCCTCCAGCACTCTGCTTTGCCCGCATCGAAGGGGACGATTACAGGACTTGAATTCCGTGAGATTGGAGGACTCTACTCCGGAAACGGAAGGGAATGCAATTGCATTTTCGCCCACTTGGGATAATTTCTCAGCGGCACGGTGGAAAACAGAAACGCCGCCAGTGAATTGGCGGCGTCTCTGCCCAGCAAGAAGTGGTGCTCAGGCTAATTCTGATCGTCGCGGCGGTGGAGGGTCGGCCTGTCGTCGCCGGTGCCGTCGCCGGCTTGACCATTCTTGTCGCCCGAGGTGCTGGCGCGGCGCAGGGAGGGCTTATTTTTATCCTTGGTGTCGAGCAGGCGACGCTTGTTTTCGATGCGCGCCAGCCTGGCTTTTACGTCGTCGAACTCCGACGTTGTGACGGTGTACTCATCGCGTGCAGGCAAGATCCTCGCGATCTCTTCCTGGGAGTGCAGGATGCGATCGGGCGTTTGTGGATGGTCTGAGAACGCCTTGGCAACCAGACCGGGCTTCCGTTTCTCAAGTGCCTGCACTTTCTCGAAGAACGTGATGAAGGCCTGCGGATCGTAGCCGGCGCGGTACATGTACTCGATGCCAAGGAAATCGGCTTGCGCCTCGAAGTCGCGCGAAAACTTGAGGAATGTCAGCGGTATTGCAAATTGCGTCGCTTCGTAAATGCCGTATCCAGTCCAGCTGTAGCCAGTCATCATGATCAGCGGGATGGTGCCGAGCTGTGCGTAATTCATGCGCGTCTGTTCGCGGACTGCATGGTGAGCGCACACATGGGCGATCTCATGGGCCATGACGCCTGCGATTTCTGCTTCCTCGTCGGCGTTCAGGATGAGACCTGAATTCACGTAGAAAAAGCCACCGGGAAGCGCCATCGCATTGATCTCGTCTGAATCGATGACCTTGATGGTGAAAGGCACCTTGCAATCGGAGTTCTTCACGATGTTCTGACCGATGCGATTGACGTACTCGGTTACGACCGGATCGGTGATGAAGCGAGTGCTCTTCTCGATCTCGCTGGCGTACATCTTGCCCATCTTGATCTCTGAGTCAGTGGAGTACCAGTTGCCCAAACCACGCCCGCCAATGTCGCGATTGCCGACGGCACTGACGTCGTCAATGCTTCCCGGCTTGACCTTGATGGGATCGCTACCCACATCGACCACTTTCTCAAGGTCCACTTTGGTTGCAGCTACATCACCCTTGACGGGTTCGGTTCCCGCAGGGCAAGGACTGTCCTTGTCCTTATCTTTCTTCTTGTTGTGCTTTTCCTTCTTATCGCTGGTTTCGGAAGGAACGCAATCCGGTGTGTCCGCACTCGCTGACGATGCAGTATCTTTGCTCGCGTCTTTTGCATCTGGCTGGGCGGGCGTGTCACCGGCTACCGGGGTTGTGCCGGGGGCGGGCTTCGCCTGCGGTTCCGTCGCGGGGGGCGTTGTGGCCGCCGGAGGATTCGATTGGGGGGCGGACTGCGCAGGGGCGGCTGCCGGGTCGCTCGAGGGCGTCGATTGAGGTGTGGATTGCGCACTCACCGCGGTGGCCACGGCCAACGCCAATGCTGCCAGAATGCTCGACCTGAAACTGCTGAATGCTGCCGTCATGACCTCACCTCTGGATCCGACTTCCTGAACCGTCTTATTGCCCTGTTCCTTGCGATGCAATTGCCCGCAGTTCTGCCGCTTCGCTCTAGCTATTAGACGTTAGTATGCGCTGAGTTGGCAGCCGGGTTTATAAGATTTTCGCAGGGTGAACACTGCCGAAATGCCTGCCCCCACCTCCCCACCCGTTCCCAGGGAAGCCGGCAGGGGTCAAAATGGTTCAGAATTTCACTTTGTTTGGGCTGTCGCACCCCGCTGCATTAGATTGAAGAACACGAAGAATTTCTGGAGGAGTTGTGCGCCGGGTACTGTTTTGGGCGATCGCTGTGTTCATACTCGCAACGGTGCAAATCTTTGCGCTGCAAATGCATCCGCCCGCCCATCCCCAGCAACCTGGCCACCCGCACAAAGCCGACGCACCTAAGCCGGCGCAGGTTTCCTCTATCGTTGACGCCACCGGACTGGGATCGCCGATCGTTCTGGACAAGGACTGGCGGGTTGGAATCACCTCAGACACTGCGGCAGCAAATCCCGCGTTTGACGACTCCGGCTGGGCGATCCGCAACGGAAAAGGGACCATCGCCGACGTCAACGAGCCGACAGACGAACCGGACCACTCTGACCATCCAGACCGCGAAGACAAGTACGCATGGTTCCGCCTGCACGTGAAGCTTGCGTTGAACCATGGACCCATCGCGCTGCTGATTGAGCTGCCGGTAACGCAGAGTACCGCCCCAAACCTTACCAACACGGGACCGGGCGCCGACGTGTTTGCGAACGGCAAGCTCATCCTGCCCGAGGGTCCGCATCCGAGCGACAGCTTCAACTATCAACAGATCTCACGCCTCTACAACCTGAACATTCCGGCCTCAGAAACCTCCCTTACGCTTGCGGTTCGCACGCTGTACATCCCGGTTGGTCTCACGGGTTACACCAACTTCTTCTATAACCGGACCTTCCGACTCGGCAATCCTGAAGACCTCGACAAGACCCTTGAGCTCTGGTCTGTACGAACGCTGTTTGAGCGCCTGCCGCGACTGGTAATTGCGATTCTGCTTCTTTTTATGTCCGTCTTTCTAGTCACACTCTATTTCACGCAGAAGGGCCATCCTGAGTATCTGTGGCTGGCGCTGCACGAGCTGGTCCAGGTGCCGATCGGCATTATTGACCAGGCCGGAAGCTCTGCGCGTCTCGACAACATCTGGTACGGTGCGCTCTATCTACAACTGCTTTTCATCTCCGCCTATCTTTACTTCGAATTTCTGGTGGCGTTTCTTGCGCTGAAGCGGCGCTGGTACATCAAGGGGCTGCGCTACTCGTCGCCGATTCTGGCTTTTATCGCACCGACAATTCTGCTGGTGGGTCACAACAAGGTCATCGCAGTTGCACTCGTTATCGTTTTTGTCTGTGCGATTTTCTGGATGATAGGCTGGGCGATCTTTGTATTTCTCACGCTGATCGTTGCCACCATCAAGCGTAACTTCGAGGCAGGTCTGCTGTTGATCCCCCTGCTTCTGACCATGGTGGGTATTGCGGAGCCAATCCTGACCGGCGGATGGGGCGAGTTTGGCGGCGGTAGCTACAAATCCCCGCTGACGATCCAGGCAGGGCCGATTCCGATCCACTTTGCCGCGATTGCAGACTTTACCGGTCTGCTCGCAATTATCGTCATCATCTTCGTGCGCTTTCTGCGCATTCACCACGAGCAGGAGCGTGCCAGCGGCGAACTGGCCGCCGCGCGCAGTGTGCAGGAGCTGATGATTCCGCGCGAGAAATTGGAGACACCGGGGTACGAGGTCGACTCCGTGTACAACCCGGCGACTGAAGTGGGCGGCGACTTTTTCCATATCGAACCTACATCGGACGGCGGTTTGCTGGTGATCCTCGGCGATGTGGCAGGCCACGGCCTGCAGGCCGCCATGAATGTCTCCATGCTGATGGGTGCGCTGCGCCGCTCTGAAGAGAAGAGCCCGTCGCGCATTCTTGAATCGCTCAATCGTGTGCTGATCGGGAGCGATAGCTTCACGACCTGCCAGGTGGCATGGTTCGGGCCCGACGGCGAAGTCGTGGTCGCCAATGCCGGGCATCTGCCGCCCTACCTGAATACGCAGGAAGTTCGCTTGCCGGGCGGACTGCCGCTTGGCGTGCTTGGCGATGTTGCCTACGACGAGGTGCGGCTTTATCTGCATCCGGGCGACCGGCTGCTGATGATGTCGGATGGCGTGGTTGAGGCTCGACATGGGTCGGGCGAATTGTTTGGATTCGATCGTGTGCACAATCTGAGCAACCAGACGGCGTTTTACATTGCCGATGCAGCGAAAGCATTCGGTCAGGAAGACGACATTACGGTCCTCACCATTCGGCGGCTCGCGAAGGCGATGGCGGCTTAAGAGTTCTTCCCTTCCCATGACGGCGGCGAACAACGGCCCGTGAAGTGCCTGCATCGAAAAGCGTAATGAGCCGAACGTTGCTGCCCGGAAAGCCCTATCCCTTAGGTTCAACCGCACTGAAAAAAGGCACAAACTTTGCCCTCTTCTCGGAATGCGCCGAACGCGTGGATATATGTTTCTACGACGCCGACGGCAATGAGACAGACTGCGTCACACTGGTGGAGCGCACCGCATTTGTCTGGCACGGATTCGTCAGCGGCATCAAGCCGGGGCAGCTTTACAACTACCGCGTGCACGGCCCGTGGAACCCTGAGCACGGGATGCGTTTCAATCCGGCCAAATCGCTCGTCGATCCCTATGCCAAAGCGATCGCGGGACAAGTCGACTGGAAAGCGCCGATCTTTCCCTACGACGTTGCGTCCGGCGACCCTCTCAAAATCGACGAGCAGGACAGCGCGCGCGGTGTGCCGAAGTCGGTTGTCATTCAGGATCCATTTGACTGGTCTGACGATTGCAAGCCCGAAACCCCGCTGCCTGACTCGGTGATCTACGAAGTGCATGTCAAGGGCTTCAGCATGCGGAACCCCGACATCCCCGAGAATCTCCGTGGCACTTACGCGGGACTTGCGCATCCTGCCAGCATCGCATACCTCAAGAATCTCGGCATTACCGCAGTCGAGCTGCTACCAATTCATCAGTTCATCGACGAAGGAGATCTCATCGAGAAAGGCTTGCGCGACTACTGGGGCTACAACACGCTGGGATACTTTGCTCCCGCGTCACGCTACTGTTCCTGCGGTGACCAGGGCGGGCAGGTGCGCGAGTTCAAGGAGATGGTGAAAGCTCTGCATGCGGCAGGTATCGAGGTCATTCTCGACGTCGTCTACAACCACACTTGCGAGGGCAACCATATGGGGCCGATGCTGAGTTGGAAGGGCATCGACAACCTGACGTATTACCGCGTCATGCAGGACGATCCGCAGTTCTACATGGACTACACGGGCACGGGTAATTCACTCAACGTGCGCAATCCGCAAGTGCTGAAGATGATTATGGACTCGCTGCGCTATTGGGTGACGCACATGCACGTGGACGGATTCCGCTTCGACCTGGCGGCCACGCTGGCACGCGAACTGCACGACGTGAGCAAGCTGTCGTCGTTCTTCGACACGATCCACCAGGACCCGACGCTTGCAGAAGTGAAGTTGATTGCCGAGCCATGGGACGTGGGCGAAGGCGGGTACCAGGTCGGCCAGTTCCCTGTTTTGTGGGCAGAGTGGAACGGGAAATATCGCGACACCGTGCGCAGGTTCTGGAAGGGCGATGCGGGACAGGTGTCCGACTTTGCGTATCGACTGACTGGGTCCAGCGATCTTTACCAGTTTGATGGGCGGAAACCGTACGCCAGCATCAACTTCGTTACCGCGCACGATGGGTTCACGCTGTGCGACCTGGTGAGCTACAACCGGAAACACAACGAAGCTAACGGCGAAAACAACCGAGACGGATCGGATAACAATGACTCATGGAACATGGGCGTAGAAGGGCCCACCGATAATCCAAAAATCAAGGCGCTGCGCGAACGACAGATGCGCAACTTTCTGGCCACCCTGATGCTGTCGCAGGGCGTTCCGATGCTGGCAGGCGGAGATGAGGTGGCGCGCTCGCAGATGGGCAATAATAACTGCTACTGCCAGGACAATGAACTGACGTGGATGGACTGGAATCTCGATGAGAGCCGCATGCGCCTGCGCGAATTTACTTGCCGCATTATCGAACTTCGCCTTGCGCATCCCAACCTTCACCGGCGGAAGTTCTTTCAGGATCGTGAAGTTCGCAGGCGCTCAGACGGCTCGGTGGTGCTTTTAGAGAAGGATGCGGCATGGTTCAATCCAGACGGCGACGAAGTATCAGACGAGGATTGGAACACCGGCTGGACGCGGGCGATCGCCCTGCTCCTCAACGGATGCACGCTGCAAGTTTCCGACGAAGATGGCAAGCCGATCATCGACGACAGTTTTCTGCTTCTGATAAACGCCGCGGATCAGGGAGTTGAATTCAAACTGCCACCCTCGCCGAGGATGAACCTGGCGACAGGTGGTCGATACCGAGAACATCACCGATCCCTTTGACAGAGAACGCTCGTGGGCTGTCGGTGATTGTGGGGGGACGAGCGCTGAAATTGCTCAGCGATGGAAACTTGATGGACGGGTCCAATCGATAACACTTCGGGCATTGGGATTCCCTCGGTTCGCTGGTCACAATTACCGCGAAACGCCGTTCAACCCGAGCATGGCGTCATCCAGCGACGCTTCCAAGGGAGCAAAGGTAATACCAACAGATCCTGACGACATCGAGAAATTTCCAGTGATTTGCAAAAAATTGCAAAAGCGGGTATGGAATCCTCTCGTATCTCGTAGATACCCGAGACCCGCTTGGAAAAGAGCCGTGGAAACGCAGCAAAAAAGCGATGCCGAATCAGGCTTGGCTAGTGCTTCCGATTGCAGGTGGAGCAACACCGCCATTCACGCACGGGAAAGGGGATCGGAATGGGGCACGACGCCGCCAGGATGAATTGGTCAGCTCGAGGAGCCTGACCCAGTTTCTACTGGAGCACGCCGTTCAGATTGTCGTTCCCATCGAAATAAAGATGCGATTCACGCTAGTGGCGATGGCGGCCTCGCCCGCGATACAGCCGAATGCGATCAGGCCAACGCCATCGCGTATTCGGTCATGCCCTGGCCTTCGGTGCGATCGAGCACGAACTTTACGGCACCATAGCTCTTCAGGCGAGTTCTGCATTCTTATCCCTGCCCTTGATGCGATCGGGCGTGGGTCTGCCCGAGTTGGCACTCGATTGCATACCTCGATGGATCAACTAAACGCCTCCCGCCCCGACACAGATGACGGGGGTCCATGGACCTTAGTTCCCTGGGTCAGAAAAGGCGCAGATTCGATGCAAAGGAGAAAGCCCCACCTGGTTCGCGGATGGGACTTTTGCTCAGCCCGAGTGTGCCGACCGCAGTAAGAGCGGATGACCGCACCTGCGGCGTGTCAATCGTAGTATTCGAGGCCGAGGTGGGTGATCAGATCGGCGCCCATGATGTGGCGCAGCGTGTTCTTGAGCTTCATCGACTGGATGAACAGATCGTGCTCCGGATACAGGCCCTCGCGCGTCTGCGGTGACTTGAGATAGAAGCTCAGCCATTCCTGGATGCCGATGGACTTGAGCGACGGCGTGCGCTTGGCGAGATCGAGGAACAGAACCAGATCGAGCGCGATGGGCGCGGCCAGGATGGAATCACGGCAAAGGAAGTCGACCTTGATCTGCATCGGATAGCCGAGCCATCCGAAGATGTCGATGTTGTCCCAGCCTTCCTTGTTGTCGCCGCGCGGCGGGTAGTAGTTGATGCGGACTTTGTGGAAGATGTCCTTGTAGAGATCGGGATAGAGCTCAGGCTGAAAAATATATTCAAGCGACCCGAGCTTCGATTCTTCCTTGGTCTTGAATGACTCAGGATCGTCCAGCACTTCGCCGTCGCGGTTGCCGAGGATGTTGGTGGAGTACCAGCCGGAAACGCCGAGCAGGCGCGCCTTGAAGGCCGGTGCGAGCACGGTCTTCATGAAGGTCTGGCCGGTCTTGAAGTCCTTGCCGCAGATCGGCGCGGCGTTCTTCTTTGAGAGCTCGATCATGGCAGGCACGTCGACGGTGAGATTCGGCGCGCCGTTTGCGAAGGGTACGCCCTCGGTAAGTGCCGCGTACGCGTAGATCTGTGACGGCGCAATACCGGGATCGTTGGCCTCGAGACCCTTCTCGAAATGCTTCGATCGATTGGTGAACCGCAGACGGCTCGAGGAAGATCTCGGTCGATCCGCACCAGATCATGACGACGCGGTCGACTGTCTTCCTGAAGGCCTGGATATCGGCACGCACCTGTTCGGCGAGGTCGCGCTTGTTCTTGCCCTTTTTCACGTGTGTGCCATGCAGCCGCTTGACGTAGAACTGGTCGAAGACGGCGGGCAGAGGCTTGATGGTTTCGAGGTAGGGCTTGAGCTGCTGAAGCAGATCCTTGTCGAGCACCTTGGCATGCGCGGCGCTCTCGTAGACGTTGTCTTCGAAGATGTCCCAGCCGGTGAAGACGATGTCGTTCAGGTCCGCCAGCGGGACAAATTCCTTGACCAGCGGCGACTTGTTATCGGTGCGCTTGCCGAGGCGGACAGTGCCCATCTGGGTGAGCGAACCGATCGGTTTGGCAATGCCGCGACGGACTGCTTCAACGCCGGCGATCATCGTGGTGGCCACGGCGCCGAGCCCGACAACCATGACTCCAAGCTTGCCCTTGGCAGGCTCAGGTTTCGTGATAGCGGTCTTCGGGCCGCCTTGTTCTGTAGTGCTCATATTGTCTCTTCCTAACCTTCCTTTGCTTGCTTTACAAATCCAAAAACTTTCAAACCACGCAGACGCAACAGTGTACTCCCGCGACCATGGAACTTTCCCGGCCGAGCCCGTCAAGCCTCGCTCTCTCTGCGAAAGCGGTTGATATGAGTCCAGACAAACCAGATGATCGCCGCCAGAAGAGCCAGCTCGACCACCAGGTGAAAGCGATGAAAAGCCTGCTGAAATCTCGGATCGGTGTGCCACTTTTCGCCAAGCTTCATGCCGACATAGGCAAGGCCGAAGCACCACGGCCACGATCCGATAAATGTGTAAATGTGAAACCGCAGTTGCGGCATTCTGGCTACGTCCGGCGGGAAACGCAATGAAGGTCCTCACCACCGGCAACAAACGCCCCAGCAGAACCGTGATGGTGCCGTATTTCTCGAAGAAATGCGTCATGCGGTCGAGGTCGTGGTGGCTCATCAGCACCCAGCGGCCATAGCGCATCACCAGCGGACGTCCGCCGGCAGCGCCAACCCAATAGGCGATCACGGACCCTAGATTGCAGCCAATGGCGCCGGCCGTCGCAGCCCAGAAAAGGCTGAAGCGCCCCGTGTAGACCAGGTAGCCGGCAAAGGGCATGATGATTTCGCTGGGGAGCGGGACACAGGCGGATTCGATGCCCATCAAAGCGGCAATGCCTGCGTATCCCAATGAGCCAATGACCTGGGTGACGAAGTGAATCAGAAAGGGCAAAATGCGTTCGGTCATGGGCTTGGATCAGTATATAGGTTCAAGACGGCAAGGATCCTTGACCCTGCTAGGATTGAATTGATTTCGACGCACGTCCGAGGTGTTTCCGTTGGCTGAGTTTCCTCCTGTTCCGCTTACCCTTGAAGGGTCTGCCCTGTTGCATCAGTTTTTCCGCTTTGACTGGAAAGCGTGGCGAGCCTGCGCCGACGCAGAACGATCGAAGATGGTTGCCGAGTTTACCGCGACGCATGGGCAAGCTGGAGCGCACGAGCGATGGAAAGGTGCAGTCGGGACTCTTCTCGGAACTGGGACACAAAGGCGACCTGATCCTCGTCCACTTCCGCGACTCCTTTGAAGCGCTGAACCAGGTGGAATTGGATCTGGCGCAGACCGCGTTCTCTGACTTTCTGATCCCGACGCACTCCTATGTTTCCGTCGTCGAGCTTGGACTCTACGAGTCGAGCCGCAAGACCTACGAGGCAGCATCGGCCAAGGGCTTCGACAACCACACGCCGGAATGGAACGCCGAGGTCGAGGCCTCGCTCAAACGCGGCGCGGAGGCGATGAAGCCGCGTCTCTTCCCTTCTATTCCCGATGCGAAGTACCTGTGCTTTTATCCCATGGACCGCAAGCGCGGCGAGCAGGTGAACTGGTACACGGTGCCGTTTACCGATCGCCAGCGCATGATGCACGAGCACGGCATGATCGGCCGGCGCTACGGCGATGTGGTGAAGCAGATCATCTCCGGCTCAATCGGCATGGACGACTGGGAGTGGGGCGTCGATCTGTTCGCCGAAGATCCGGTCGTTTTCAAAAAGCTGATTTACGAGATGCGCTTCGACGAAGTCAGCGCGGTGTATGCGCTGTTCGGGCAGTTCTATCTCGGAGTGCGGCTGCCGGTGGAGAAGCTCTCAGACTGGCTTCATGGAAAACTCTAGACGATTATGGCTTTGACGAAATCTGCAGCGAAGAAGAAACCTGTTAAGAAATCCGCCAGGCGCGTGCAAACATCGCGCGATCTCGCACCGGAGCGTATCGCGGCAATCTTGAAAGCCCTCGACGAGGCCTATCCGGATGCCGTCTGTGCGCTCACGCATCGCTCTCCGTGGGAACTGCTGGTCGCCACCATCCTTTCGGCGCAGTGTACGGATGTGCGCGTGAACATGGTGACGCCGGAGCTGTTCAAGCGCTTCCCTACTCCGGCGGCGATGGCGAAGGCGGAAATTCCGGAGCTGATCGAAATCATCCGCACCACAGGGATTCTTCAATAACAAGGCCAAGTCGATCAAGGGCGCGGCGAAGAAGATCACCGAGGAGTTCGGCGGCAAGGTTCCGGAGACGCTGGCGGAGCTGATCACCATTCCCGGCGCGGCGCGCAAGACGGCCAATGTGGTCCTCGGCGTGAGTTTCGGCAAAGCCGAAGGCGTGGTGGTCGATACGCATGTCTTCCGCATCGCGCATCGGCTCGATCTCACCAAATCCGACACCGCCGAAAAAGTGGAGCAGGACTTGATGCGCAGTCTTCCCCAAGGATCACTGGATTCGCTTTTCGCACCAGGTGATTCACCATGGGCGGCAGGTGTGTATCGCACGCAATCCCAAGTGCGACAAGTGCAACCTCGAGCAGCTTTGCCACTCGAAAGACAAAACCTGGCAGAGCTGAAGAAGCCAGCGGACCAATGGACATGGGACTAGTTCACCACGTCTTGCGGGCTGAATGTAGTAGATGACGCCGAGATAGTCGTCGCTGAGCAGGAAGGTGTCTTTGCCGAGGCGCAGAATGCCGCAGGGACGCCCGTGCACCACCGGCTTGCCATTCTCAATAGTCAGAAATCCGGTAATGAAATCGCGGGGCTTGCGATCGGAAGGCGTGAAGCGAACGACCTTGTAACCCGTTCCGATGCTCGGATGGCTGGCGCCGTGCAGCGCAACCAGAAAGCTATCGCGCAACACCCCATCATCCTGAGAAAAATATGCAAAACCCAGGGGCGAGCTGTGCGCCGCAAAAGTGGTATAGGCTGCTGGAACCTTGTCACACGATTTCAGCGGTGCGGGAACCTGCCCGAGCGCGGCGTTGGGATCTCTGGCCGCGTGTCCGCCTCCCGCGGACAGATTGGTGCCGGCTTCTGCTACACCGGCCTGCTTTCCATAGATTGAATCGCCGGAGTCGGCCGCCTTCTTCTTCTGCGCCGGGCCTGCCACGGTGAGACCGGCGTTGCGCGCATCGTCCAGAGTTGGCAGTTTGGTCGTGTCCAGTACAGGCTTGCCGTTGGCAAAGTAGCAGGTCGGCCAGCCGTAGTTGGGCGGCAGTCGTCGGCGAAATATCCAGGTCAAAGAAAGTGTCTTCGGGAAGTTTGTCGCCCAGATGATCGTCGCCCATATTGCGTCGCGAAGACCGCGCCGGCATCGAGCTGAGGCACCTGGTGGATGTCGACCGCGTTGCGCAGCCCTTGTGCTTCGATCTTCTGATGCTTGCCGTCGGGATCCATGCTGACGACGGAAGCGCGCAGCACTTCGTCCTCCTCACAGTAGTTGCATGAAGACCCAACGGAAACGAAGATGCGCGGCGCACCCTGCACGTCAACCACGGCCACGGTGCGGGTCAGGTGCCAGCCACCGTATTTGTAGTGAAGGCCATAGTCGGGAAAACGGATCAGCGTTTCAGGCGGCAGAAGCCGGCGCGTCATCGCCTGCCTTGTACTTGTAGCGCACCAGCCTGTCCGTGAGCGGCACATACAGCCAGGTCTGCTTCGTTGCCGGATCGGTCCAGAAGGCGACGTTATTCGGATTGCGAAGATGATCGAGGTAGTGCGTGATTTTCGCGAAACTGTGCGTCCGCTCGTTCCAGCCGTCGAGGATAACCACGGCGCCCCGCCGGTTGTCCGCAAGGTCATACATGCTGGTGGCGAAGATGCGTCCGTCGGGAGACTTGCGCGAAGAAGCGAACGCGCTTGAGGCCTGTCGCGGCTACGCTGATGTCGAATCCATCTGGTAATGCAAGCGTGATCGACTTGCCCGGCGCGTATGCGACTGAATGCTTTCGCTGGCCGTCAGAAAACGAGGCTATCGCGGCGAAGAAGAATCAGCAACAGAAAACTGCGAAGTGCCGGCAACCGCATGTCTAAGTTTAAGGCTTTGAGCATACTGAGCGGAGCAGCCAGCTATCCAAGCGCCCGGACGACCGCATCAATCAATCCCGGGATGTCGTGCGGCGTAGCTTCCGCTGCAGGATCCCACCCGAATTCGCGGAGCGTGCCGCTGGTAACCGGGCCAATGGAGATGGCTTTGACACCCAAAAGCGGAAACGCAATCCCGGCGACGCGCGCGACTTCGGCCAGGTGGGTGACGCTGGAGGAACTGGTGAAGGCGGCTGCATCGAGCTGCGAACCGAGGCTGGCGCGCAACTGATCCGGCGCCCCGGCGGGGATCCCGTTCTGATAAGCATCCACAACGTTGACGATTGCACCGGCTTTTCGCAGCGCGTCTGGAATGATGTCGCGGGCAACGGCGGCACGGGCCAGCAGCACATGCTTGCCTTGCACCCGACTGCTGAGCGTGGCAACCATGCTTTCCGCGACATAGCTATCAGGCGTGAGGGTGACGTGGAGACCGAACTGGTGCGCCGCTTCTGCGGTGGCCTGGCCAATCGCTGCGATGTGCGGCCCGTGATCGCGTAGCCGAATTTTGAGGTCCGCAGCACGCTCGGCGATGACGCGAACAGTATTGGCACTCGTAAGGATGAGCCAGTCGTAACTGAAGAGGCTTCGGAGCGCCATGTCAAGCGGTGCGTAGTTCGTGGGTGGCTGGATTTCCAGGACGGGGACCTCGACCGGTTCAGCACCGGCGGCGCGAAGCGCCTCGCTTAGCTTGCCGGCCTGATGCGCGGCGCGGGTCACGAGAATCCTTCGTCCTGCGAGCGGTTGTGCTGTCACGCGGAAACTCCAGCGGGTTCGAATCCGGTCTTCTATCTTCTCTCCAGGCAACCGCCCATTTCCCTCAAAAGACCTGAGGCTGCAAACGACTCATGCCCTGTGCCTGAACAATATTACGCGGAAGCGCCGGCGGGAGGATGTGCGGTGGCCTCAAGCAGCGGACCTGCTCCGGCTTCGAGAAGCATTTCTGCTGCAAGCTGGCCCAGAGCAACAGGCCCGATTTCCGAGCGGCGCGATTCATGACGGATGCGAACCGCTTTACCCGTCGCCGGATCGGCCACAACAGCGAAAATCTCCTGCCACTCCCCGGCTTCGTCCTGCGGGGCTACGCGGCAATGGATGCCGATCGGAACCTGGCAGCCTCCGCCAAGCGCGGCAAGGGCAGCGCGTTCCGCCGTGACTGCGAACCGCGTAGCCGGATCGTCCAGGAAGGCAATCGCTCCCATGGTCCCGGCATCGTCTTTGCGTGTCTCAATGCCAAGCGATCCCTGGCCTGCGGCAGGACAGAAGTGTTGCGGATCGAGCCGTTCGCGCACCCACTCGGTTTTCTCGAGACGATCGAGGCCGGCAGCCGCCAGCAGAATCGCGTCAACCTGTCCCTCGGCAAGTTTGCGCAGGCGTGTGTCCACGTTGCCGCGAAATTCGACGGCTTGGATGTCGGGCCGGATAGCAAGCAACTGGGCGCGGCGTCGCTGGCTGCTGGTGCCCACCACTCCGCCTCGCGGCAGCGCGTGCAGGCTGTGATATTTCACTGAAACCAGAACATCGCGCGGATCGACGCGCGGCGGCGTGGCAGCCAGCGTGAAAGGTGCGGGCAGTTCGGTCGGCAGGTCCTTGAGCGAGTGCACCGCCAGATCGACACGACCCTCGGCGAGCGCTTCTTCGATTTCCTTGGTGAACATGCCCTTGGAGCCGACCTGGGCGAAAGTTACTTCCTGCAGCCGGTCGCCGGTGGTCTTGATGATCTCGATTTCGACGGAGTGACCATGCGTGCGCAAGAGCGCAGCGATGTGGTTGGACTGCCAGAGCGCGAGTTGCGAGCCGCGACTGCCGATGCGCAGATTCATTTGCCTCCTACGGCACTGGGTTCGCTTTGACGGCTGGACTTCACGGTGTCGCCAGCTTCGGATGCTCTGGTATTCGATGCATCCTGCTGCGAAGGGATTTCCTGCGACGCCGGCAGCGGCTCAGCCACCGCCGGCAACGACCATGCTTCGCAGAGTGCATCCACGCGCGTCGAGTCGTTTTCGCGCGCCGCCTGCTTGAGCGCCTGCATCGGCGGATGCAGAAACTTGTTCACGAGTCCGCGGGTGAGCGCTTCCACTGCGGCAAGTTGTTCGGCGCTGAGCACACCCAGCTTGGCGTGCATGCGCCTCAATTCGTTCTGGCGGATCTCTTCTGCCTGGTGTTGCAGCGAAACGATAGCCGGCGCGACGTTGACGGTGCGGCGGCGCTGGTGGAATCGCTCGACCTCGGCGTTGATCAGAGATTCAGCGTCGCCGGCCTGCGTCTGGCGCTCTGCAATGTGCGAGGCGGCCACAGCCTGCAGATCGTCAATGTCGTAAACGAAGATGCCTTCCACCTTGTTCATCGCTGGATCGACGTCCCGCGGAACGGCAATATCGATGAAGAACATGGGCCGGTTACGGCGGCGATGCATGAATTGTTGCCCGTGTTCGCGGCGGAAGATCGGATGCGGCGCGCCCGTGGAACTGATGACGATGTCCGCGTCGGTTGCCGTTTCGTAGAGCTTTTCGAAAGGAATCACGCGGCCATTGAACGGCTCCGCAAGCTGGCGGGCACGTTCCAGAGTGCGGTTGGTGACGAGAATTGCCCCTGCACCCTGCTGCACCAGGTGACGGGCAGCGAGTTCGCTCATCTTGCCGGCGCCGACCAGAAACACGGTCCGCCCCTGCAGAGAGCCGAAAATCTTGCGGGCAAGTTCGACCGCGACCGACGCGATGGAAACCGAGTTCGAACCGATCGCTGTTTCGGTGCGGACGCGCTTGGCGGCGGCGAAGGCTGATTGCAGCAGGTGCTCGAGCTGGCCTGAGACGGTGCCGGCAGCGCGCGCCGTGGCGAAGGCTTCCTTCACCTGGCCCAGAATCTGCGGCTCGCCGACAACCATGGAGTCAAGGCTGGACGCGACGCGGAAGAGGTGCCGCACCGCCTGCTGGTCGCGATGTTCGTAAATATGCGGCGCAAGCACGGCGGGATCGAGAGCGAAATGATGATTGAGAAATTCGGTCAGGTCGGTTTCAGGCGATTCGACCGCGGCCAGCATCTCGACGCGGTTGCAAGTGGAAACGATCATGCACTCGCTCACGCCGGGCCGGGCAGCAAGTGCCCGTGTGACTTCCGCCAGATCGTCGCGAGAGATAGCGATGCGCTCGCGCAATTCGATTGGCGCGGTCTTGTGGTTCACCCCGATGAGAACAATCTGGCTCATGGGGCACCGAACCTGTGCACGTGGCTGACAGTATTGGCCGCCCACACGCAAAGCATCACGATTAATACCGCGCCGGATAGGTAGGCAGCTTTGCGCCCGCGAAGGCCGGCTGACTGACGCAGGTAGATGAGCAGGACGTAGAGTCCCCACATGGCGTAGGAAGCAATCACCTTGGGATCGACAAAGTACGCGGCGCCGAGCGAGGTCTCCTGCACCAGCACCGCACCGAGAATCAAGCCAACCGTCATGCACGGAAATCCGAACAGCAGCATGGCATTGGCGATGCGTTCCAGCGTGTCGAGCGGCGGCAGCCAGTCCAGCGGAATCCACCACGAGTCGCCGGTGGACTTGATCTTGGCCTTCAGGCGGCGTTCCTGCACCAGGTAGAGCAGCGAGGCCAGCAGGCTGAATCCAAGTGCGGCGTAGGCCGCCAGAAGCGCTGTGATGTGCGCAATCAGCCAGCTTGTTCTGACGCCTTCGCTGGGGAAGGCATATCCTCGGATCCCCAGCGCCGGCACAAAGACCAGAAAGAATGTAATGGGCAGGGCGAAGACGCCCAGCGAGATGGCGTCATACAGCCACCACGCCAGAAAGAACAGCCCGGCAACGGCAAACCCAAGCAGCGATTCCGCTTCGCGTGCGCCGACCGGGACCCACCGGTGGGCCTGCACCAGCATTTCTACCGCAGAAACAAAATGAAAGAAGAAGGCCATGCCGCCCGAGGTGCACGCACCACCTTCGTGCTCGCTCTGAGGAATTGAGCACGGCGGGGAAGATCGTGAAACTTGCAGCCGCATATAGGATCGTCGCGACTCGGAGCCAGAGGAGATGCATGCCGAACTCAAATCTAAAGCCTTAGGTCTCAGTATACTGTGATCCAAATCACCGTAACGGATCGGGCGAACCATGAGGGCTGTGATCTGTTCCCAAAGGACTGAAAGTGATCGGAAGAGCAATGCGCGGGATCGTGCCTCGGCGCAGCGGTTTGCCTGTTTGCCTTTGCGGCTGAATCGGTTGCGGGACAGGCGGCCGCCTTTCCCAAGAAGACCGGGGTGCATGACGCCGGGGGTGCAGCACCCCATGGCGGAACTCCCGCGAGCCGCCACGATTGTCGTGGAAGGGGAGCCTGACTGGCTGACAGCGACATCGGATGCCGTCTGGGTGACCAGCGAGAAAACCGACAGCGTGGTTCGGCTCGATCCAAAAACGAACCGGCCAGGAATATCCATCACGGTGCACAAGCCCTGTTCGGGGCTGGCTGTGGGCTTTGGCAGCGTGTGGATTCCCAGTTGCGGCGACAAGAGCGTGGTCCGCGTCAATGCGGAAACCGGAGCGGCACAGACGACCATTTCGGCCGGGCCGGCGGATTCGGAAGGCGGCATCACGACCGGCGCAGGAAGCGTTTGGCTCGTGACTTCGGCCAAAGGCGAGTTGTCGCGAATTGACGCCGCAACCAACAAGGTCGTTGCGACCATCGCCATTCCTGCCGGGTCGTTCAATCCCCTCTTCGCGGCTGGCGCGGTCTGGATCTCTGCGAATGCCGGCAACGCATTGGTACGCGTCGATCCCGCGACAAACAAAATCGTGAGTTCAACGCCGGTTGGACCAGAGCCGCGGTTCCTTGCCTTCGGTGCGGGATCGATCTGGGTTCTAAACCAGGGCGATGGATCTATTTCGCGTGTCGATGCGAAGACGGCCAAGTTGCTCGCGACAATTCGGCTGGGATTCCAGGTGCATGGCGGCGAAATCACCTTTGGCGCTGGATCGGCGTGGGCGACGGAGATGGAGTTCCCTCTGACGCGGATCGACGCGAGGACTAATAAAGTTGTCGAGCAGTGGCATGGCGACGGCGGAGATAGCGTCCGATATGCGTTCGGAACAGTCTGGCTCACCGATCTGAAGGGCGGAAAGATCTGGCGGATCCCCGTTCATTTGTCGGGCCGCTGATCAGCCGGCGTTGGCACTCTTCCGTCCCGTGCAGCACACCCAACCCTTGCTCGGCTCGCTCGCCACCGCCACTTCGCGAAATCCAGCGGTTTCGAGCAGCGTCCGGTGCTCGTCGAGAGTAAGCAGGGTCATTCCCGTCTGCGGAGCTGTTTTTTCGCAGAAGCGTGCGGTAACGGTATCAGCGCCCTTATAGACTTCGGCGATCACCACGAACATCCCGCCGGGTTTGACTACGCGCAGAACTTCGCGGACATCGTGGGGCAGATCCGGCCAGAAGAAGTGGGTTTCGACAGCGGTTACGAGGTCGAACATGTCCGCGGGAAACGGCATTTGCGAAACTGATCCGTCTACGATTTCAACCTTTCCCGCCTGGATCGCGTCCTTGTTGGTCTTTGTAGCAACGGCGACGCTGTCCGGGGAGTAGTCGAGTCCGTAAACCTTGCCTTCTTCCGAAGCAATCGCAAGCTTGCTGATGGTGCGCCCGCCGCCGCAACCTGCGTCAAGGACGATGGACCGCCCGCCAACCGTGATGTGACTGAGTCCCCAGTCCGTGACGCCCGAGTGCCGTGAATTCATGTTGCGCAGGACCATGCGCCCAAGCCATCCGCTCGGCTTGCGGCACTGATTGGCCCGTGGAGCAGCATTGCTGGCGGCAGCATCCGTCATGCGAAGAATCTTAAACCGACGAGAACCGCCCACACGATCGCAACAATCATGACGGTCTTCTTCGCACGGCGAAAGTCGGGATCGTCGATTTCGATATTGAGAAACCGAAAGCACCAGAGAATGATCCAGACAGGAACGGCAATCTCAAGGAAGATCAGCCCCAGTTCACCGATGAAGGTCATGAACGGGATGAAAAAGATCAGTAAAAATGCCGGCGCGCACAGAGCGGCGATCTTGAGGTAACTGGCGTCGCTGCAGGCGCGGTTAACACGGGCCATCTTCGCAGCGGCGGCTTCGGCAGCCGCAGGATCGATGTTTGCACCGCAAAACCGGCAAGGGGCCGAGGAAGTGTCTATCGTTTGCTTGCAGTTGGGGCATTCGAAGATCCTGGGCTTATCGACATCCGAAGTTATGCTCAAGCTATTCGCCATGGTTTCCTTCGTATACGTCGGAATCTGATTGGTGGGTGCGAAAGATCATACACGCCCAAAGCGGGCCACGGAATGGATTGTGTGGCCGGAACGGAACCCCAGAAAATGCCCTCGTTCTGCACAGGGCGCGGAGCAGCGACCGCACGATAATCTGGAGGGAATCGTGCAACCCGCTGACCTCCAATCCGCGGCGGCGCCGCCGTCTCCCCCTGCTCCTGAAGTCGTGGAATTACCGACTCCGGATGCGCCAGAGTTAAAGGCGAACGCGAAGTCGCTGGAGCCGACTCCATTCATGCGCCAGTGGACGGCTGCCAAGCGCGAGAATCCCGATGCGCTGCTCTTCTTCCGCATGGGCGACTTCTACGAGCTCTTCTACGACGACGCAATCACCGTAAGCCGCGAACTGCAACTGACCCTCACTGCGCGCGACCGCGAACGACAACTGCCCATGTGCGGCGTGCCTTATCACGCCGTCGAAGGCTACCTCACACGGCTGCTGCGCAAGGGCTACCGCATCGCCATCTGCGATCAGATGGAAGATCCGAAGCTCACCAAGAAGATCGTGAGGCGCGAAGTCACGCGGGTGCTTTCGCCGGGCACCGCGCTCGACGCGGCGCTTGGGCAGGAACAAAACAATTTTCTGGGTGCGTATTTTGAGAGCGGTTCAGAAAAGCAGCCCCTATGCGCAATCGCGCTGCTCGATGTCTCGACTGGAGAGTTTCGCGTTGCCGAGTTTCAAGGCCAAACGCACGGCAACAGGCCCTCGAAGAACTCCTGCTGGCCGGACCCAGCGAGGTGCTGCTGCGTTCCAGCGCCGAGGCGCCCGCGGCTCTGGAAAACATCGCCGCACGCACGCGCGTCGAAGACTGGGTCTGGACCCGCGACTTTGCCGTGCCGCTGGTCGAGCGCCAGCTGCAGGTGCGCTCGCTCGAAGGCTTCGGGCTCGTCGGGCATGAGGCCGCCGCCATTGCAGCCGGCGCCGTTCTGCACTACGTGCGCACCACGCAGAAGAACGAAGCGCTGCACATCGATTCGCTGAAGTTTCAGGAGCACTCGACCGCGCTCGAACTCGACCAGGTGACGGTGCGCAATCTCGAACTGCGTCGAACCGCTCTTCGTCGGACAGGACGACCGCGCCACGCTCTTCCACACGCTCGACTGCTGCCTAACGCCGATGGGCAAGCGCCTGCTGCGCGCCACGATCCTGCGGCCGCTGATCGACGCCGAGGTTCTTGAATGCGCGCTATGAGGCAGTTGCCGAGGCGCACGGCGATCTGCTCAAGCGCGAAGAAGTGCGGCGCGCATTCGATGGCATCCTCGACCTCGAGCGCCTGCTTGCGCGCCTCAGCCTGGACTCGGCCGGTCCGCGCGATGTGCGCGCCCTGGCCGCCAGCCTTGCGCATCTGCCGGGACTGAAGACTGCCCTCGAAGCCATGCAGTCTCCGCTGCTGGCGAAAACTGATCGGCACGGCTCGACACGCTTGAAGACGTGACCGCGCGCATCGTGACAACGCTCGTGGCCGAGCCTCCGCTGACCCTGGCCGATGGAGGCGCAATTGCCGCCGGCGTGGATGCCGAGCTCGACGATCTGCGCGCGATCTCGTCCACCGGCCGCCAGTCGATCGCGGCCATCGAAGAGCGCGAGCGGCACGCACCGGCATCGGCTCGCTCAAGGTCCGCTACAACTCCGTCTTCGGCTACTACATCGAGATCACCAAGTCCAACCTCGCCCTGGCCCCGGCGGATTACGAGCGCAAGCAGACGCTGGTGAATGCGGAGCGCTTCACCACGCCGGAGCTGAAAGAGTACGAGCGTCAAGATTCTCACCGCGCACGACCGCTCCATCGAGATCGAGAAGCGCATCTTTGCGGAACTTCGCGCGAAGCGTGCTGGAAGCTGCAGGCAGCATCCGGCGCATCGTCCGCGCGTCGCCGAGGCCGATCTGCTGACCAACTTCGCGCATCTCGCCGCGCTGCGCCGCTACGTGCGGCCCGTGCTGACCGAGGAACCGGTGCTTGAAGCTGTTGCTGCCCGCCATCCGGTGATCGAGCAGTGGATGGAGGATACGCGCGAAGGCCGCTTCATCGCCAACGATCTCTATCTGAGCTGCAGAGCGAATCTGGCCCAAGTCTGCTGCTGATCACCGGCCCGAACATGGGCGGCAAGAGCACCTATCTCCGCCAGGCCGCGATGCTGGTCCTGATGGCGCAGATGGGCTGTTTTGTTCCGGCGCGAGAGCCTGCGGCTTGGGCTGGTCGACCGCATCTATACCCGCATCGGCGCCAGCGACAACGTGGCGCGGGGCCGCTCCACCTTCATGGTGGAGATGACGGAGACCGCGACCATTCTGAACACGGCAACGAGGCGCTCGCTGATTCTGCTGGATGAAATGGGCCGCGGCACCGCAACCTTCGACGGCCTGTGCTGGCCTGGGCCACGGTCGAGTATCTCCACGCCGAGACCGGCGCGCGCACGCTGTTTGCCACGCACTATCACGAGCTGACCATGCTGGCCGAAAAACTGCCGCGCGTGCGCAATCTGCGCGTGGGCGTCAAAGAAGCCGCCGGCGGCATCGTCTTTCTGCATAACATTGAACCCGGCGCGGCCAGCAAGAGCTACGGCATCGAAGTGGCACGGCTCGCGGGACTGCCCGCCGCCGTGATCGAGCGCGCGAAGCATGTGCTGCGCCAGCACGAGAAGCAGGAGCGCCAGAGCGTGCAGGTCGAAACTGCGCCGGAGCCGATGCAGCTGACCATCTTCACGCCGCTCTCGCAGCGCATCGTCGATCGCATCGAGGCAATAGATGTAAATTCGCTCACTCCGTTGCAGGCGCTGAATCTGCTGGAAGAGCTTGCAACAGGAATTGAAGGAAAAATCATGACGACGACGTGTGCGGCAGGCGGCAGGAAGCCTGCTGGTGGTGGGGCTCGGCGGCACGGAGTTGACCGGCCTGGAGCGCGCCTGGCTCAGACTGGTGCGCCCGGCGGGCATCATCCTCTTCCGGCGCAATATCAAAGACGCGCAGCAGACGCGCGCGCTGCTTGAAGAAGCCACCGGATTCTGCTGCCCCAGGGCCGTTCGCTGCGTCGATGTCGAAGGCGGAACGGTAAATCGTCTGCGCGATGCGCTCGCGCCGATTGCCTCGGCGCAGGCCGTGGCAGCAGCAGCGCGTATCGCCAGTGCCTCGTCCGAAAAGGCACGCACTTCCAGCTCCTTGCCGCGACAGCACGGCGAGCTGATTGCCCGCGCGGTGAAGGCGTTCGGCTTCAACACCACGCTCGCGCCGGTTGTCGATCTTGCATTGCCCGAAGCGGCCGAAGTTCTGGGTTCGCGCACGGCCGGCGCGAAGCCGCGGACGTGATGGATTACGCGCGTGATTTTCTGGCCGGGCGTCGCGGCGCAGGGCATCGTGGGATGCGGCAAGCATTTTCCGGGGCTCGGCGGAGCGGCGGGCGATACGCACTTTGTAACGCCTGAGATCGAGCGCACATGGCCGCGAGATCTGGGATGAGGATCTCGTTCCCTATCGCGAGCTGCATCGCGCGATGCCGATGGTCATGATGAATCATGCGGCCTATCCCAAAACACCGGGAAAGAACGAGCCCGCCAGCGCATCGCGATTCTGGATCACGGAAACTCTGCGCAAGCGCATCGGCTACAAAGGGATCATTCTCTCTGACGATCTGGAGATGGGCGGCATTCTCAAGTTCTGCCCGTCGAGGAAGCCGCCATCGCGGCGATTCGCGCAGGATCGGATCTGCTGGAGATCTGCCACAGCCCCGAGCTGATCCTGCGCAGCTATGAGGCTCTTGTTTCAGAGGGCGAGCGGTCGGCGGCCTTTCGCAGGGTACTGATGGCTACAGCGCGCGATGCCGCACGCAAACGCGCTCGACTCTATGCGCACGGTGGATCGCCTGCACTCAACGCCAGCAGGCTCGAAGCGCTGCGCAAGAACATTCTCGAGTTCAATGACACGGTCGCAAAGATAACGAACGCTGCTGCAGATGCCACACCGCGAGCAGCATCTCCCGCGGAGGCATCGTGAAACCGAAGCCGATGATCGTGGCCGGCGTCATGAGCGGAACCTCCGCCGACGGAATCGATGTCGCTGTCGTCGAGATCGCGCCTGGGAAGAGTCGTCCGCGGCTGACTCTGCTGGCCCACGAAGGCTTTCGTTACCCTCGCTGCGCTGCGCCGAGCGGTGCTGGCGGCGATGAATGCCAATCGACAACGACCGCGGAGCTTGCGCGCTTGAATTGGCGGCTTGGCCTTGCTTATGCCGAAGCAGTGGCCGCGACGATCAGGCGGCACAAGATCAAAATCGACCTGATCGGCTGCCACGGACAGACGCTGTATCACCAGGCGCGAGCCGCCTCATACATTGGCAGAGACTTCGCCTGCACATGGCAGGCTGGCGAAGCCGCGCTGATTGCTGCAGCAACCGGCGTTCCCGTTGTTTCGAACTTCCGCCCCGCCGATATGGCTAACGGCGGCCAGGGCGCGCCGCTTGTTCCGCTCCTCGACTACGTGCTCTTCGCCGATCCCAGGCGCGGCCGCGTGTTGCAGAACATCGGAGGCATCGCAAATCTGACTGCCATTCCCGCCGCTGCCGGTAGCGAAAGCCGTATTTGCCTTCGACACCGGCCCCGGCAACATGGTGATCGATGCGCTTGCGCAGAAGCTCTTTAACAAGAGCTACGACCGCAACGGTGCAATCGCCGCGAGAGGTCAGGTTCTTGCGCCTGTGCTGACGGTGGCGCTGCGCGATCCCTACTTCTCCCTCAAGCCTCCGAAGACAACGGGACGCGAGCAGTTCGGACGCGAGTATGCGGCCAAGCTTCTGACGGCCTGCCGGCGCATCAGCCGAAAGCCGGAAGACGCATTGGCTACAGCCACCGCCCTGACGTCCGAAAGTATTGCGCGAAGCTTCAGACAGTTTGTACTGCCGAAGATGAAGCTCGCTCCCATCGACTACATCGTCTCCGGCGGCGGCGCGCGCAATAGAACGCTGATGAGTATGCTCGCGGCACAACTGGAGCCGTTGGGCTGCACGCTGACGACGACGGAACACTTCGGCATGCCTGCTGAAGCCAAAGAGGCAGCTGCATTCGCGCTGATGGCCTGGATGACATGGCATCATCTTCCGGGCAATTTACCGAGCGCGACGGGGGCAAAGCGACCCGCGATTCTGGGCCAAATCAGCTATGTATAAGCTTCTCTGGTTTGTGGTGCTGACTTTTCATCAGACGTATATTCAGCTTCGCGTTTCTTGAGACACTGATCTGACTCTGCCCGCGACGAATTGAAGCTTAAGTTTCCCTTAAGAGTCTTGCCAAATAAGTATCTTGTTTGGTTCTATTTAGGCCCCGTCATTATCTTCGCAAAAATGGGTTCACAGTTTGGCACCAACTCTCAACCTTTTGCGGGGCTGGCTCGTCTACCGAAACAGATAACGATTACAGCGCAGCGACTTGGCTGGGTATGCGCGGAGAGAAAGATGAAAAGCAGGAACTGGAATCGATTTGCTGTCGCGATGGGGCGTTTGTTACTTCTCGTCGCGTTGGCGGCAGCATGCAACTGTCTCGATGCGCAGGCCCCGGCGCGGTTCGTCGGTACGATCACGGCGTCAAGCGGAAACACAATCACTGTGAAGACCGATGCCGGCGAGTCAAAGCAGGTTGAGGTCCCCACAACCGCGATCATCAAGCGGCTGGAGCCGGGACAGAAAGACCTGAGCGCGGCGGCACCGATCCAGTTGACCGACCTTGCCACCGGTGATCGCGTCCTCGTGAAACTCGATCCGAACAGCGCCACTCCGCAGGCACTTCAGATCGTAGCGATGAAGAAGACAGACATCGCTCAGCGCCAGGAGCAGGAGCGGGAAGAATGGCAGCGCAACGGAACCGGCGGGCTGGTGAAGAGCGTCGATCCCACCACGGACGTCGTTCTGTTGACGACTGGCGCGGGGCCCACCGCGAAGACTGTTACGGTCCACATCGGCAAAGACACGGTTCTCAAGCGCTACGCCTCAAATTCTGTTCGCTTCGCCGATGCGCAGCCTGCACCTCTCGATGCAATTCATGCGGGCGATCAATTCCAGGTGCTCGGAAAGAAGAATGCAGACGGCACAGAGATCACGGCCGCTCAAGTAGTTTCAGGCAGCTTCAGGAATGTTTCAGGATTAGTGACCGCGATCGACACAGGTACATCTACTTTGACGGTGAGAGATCTGGTCACAAAGAAAAACGTGACAGTGCACATTACGCCGGATGCGGAAATGCGCAGGTTGCCCGACATGATGGCAAAGATGATTGCGGCGCGCTTGAAAGGTACCGCGCCGGCCGCCGGCGCCACAATGGCGACTCGTCCTCAGGGCGGCGGCGCGCAGGGCACATATGCGCAGAACGGAGCCGGACAGGGTCGCCGTGCTGGAAGTGGCGGCATGTCGCAGATTCTTGATCGGGCCCCCACCGTGCAACTTGGCGATTTGAAAAAGGGCGACGCGGTAATGCTGGTATCTACCGAGGGCACGGACGATGTTACCGCCATCAAATTACTTGCCGGCGTAGAGCCTCTGCTTGAAAGCCCCGCCGCCTCCCGCGACCTGCTCGCCAACTGGAGCATGGGTTCGGGCGGCGGCGGCGAAGACGCGGGAACCCAATAGACACTTTTGCAATCAGCAGAAACAGAGTGAGGAATACGTGTATTCAAGACATCATTGTTTATTTCATTTTGTTCATTTTTTGATGGCCTTGGCCTTTGGTTTGGCGAGCCTCGCAGCCCACGCGCAAGCGGCACCGGCTGCAACGGCAACCATTCACGGCCACATCGCCGACCAGACCGGCGCGCTGATTCCCGGCGCCAAAGTCACCGTCACCACCACAAGTGGACAAACGGCCGGCTCTGCAACGGCGGACGCCGGCGGCGCCTACGAAATCACCGGGCTCGCGGCCGGAGACTACATCGTAAATGCGGAATATTCCGGATTTGCGGCATTCAAGTCGCAGGCCATTCCCGTAGCGGCGGGTCAAGTCAAACGCGTCGATATCGCCATGGCGATTGAGGTCGAACAGCAAAGCGTTACCGTCAGCGATGAAACCCCCACGGTGAGCGTGGAAGCCGGCGCGAACGCCAGTTCACTCGTTCTGAAAGACAAAGACCTCGATGCGCTCTCCGACGATCCCGACGAGCTTTCCAATGAACTCACGGCGCTGGCCGGTCCCTCCGCCGGGCCAAACGGCGGCCAGATTTATATCGACGGCTTCACCGGCGGCCAGCTTCCGCCCAAGTCGGCCATCCGCGAAATTCGCATCAATCAGAATCCGTTTTCAGCAGAGTTCGACAGGCTGGGATACGGCCGCATCGAGATCCTCACCAAGCCTGGCACCGACAAGCTTGCACGGACAGGTGTTCCTCATGGGCAATGACAGCGCCACCAATACCGGCAGCCCATTTTTGCCGAATGTCCCCGCATACTACCGGATCCAATACAACGGAACCATCAGCGGCGCATTGAGCAAGACCTCTTCCTTCTTCATGAGCATGGAGCAGCGCGACAATCACGACCAGGCAATTTACAACTACTTCCCCGCCGTACAGGATCCCGTCACGGGTGTCTATTCCATCTCGAGCACACGCGCATCGGGGGCGCTTTCAAATCCCCACAACCACATCAACATTTCTCCGCGTCTCGACCTGCAGCTCGGACAAAAAAACACGATCACGTTGCGGTATCAGTGGTTTTACGATTCCGAGTCCGGCGACATCGGCTCTACAGAACTTCCCTCCCAGTCGGTCACAACCACAAGGACAGAGCATTCGTTCCAGTTGAGCGATTCGCAGATCATCAATGATCACATCGTCAACGAGACTCGCCTCGAATACCGGCGACAGTCTCAATTCCGTCTCGCCCGTCAGCACAGCACCCACGCTCGTCGTTGCCGGCGACTTCACGGACGGCGGCGCTTTTGAGCAGTCTTCGAATGACCACCAGGATCATCTTGAGCTGCAGAACTACACCACGATGACCGCAGGAGCGCAGACCATCAAGTTCGGCGCGTGGCTGCGCGACAACCGCGATGCCAATGCCTCCTTCGCAAATCGCAATGGCTCGATGATCTTCACGCAAACGGGTTATGTGGACGCTCTGAATGCTCTGGCGCAGGGCCAGAGCCTGACTACGCTGCCGCCAGGCGATTTTGTAAACCTCAGCGTGACTGCCGGACGCACCGCATACACCTCGAACTTGTTCGATGGTTCCTTGTTCTTCCAGGACGACTGGAAGGTCAATCCGCGCCTTACGTTGTCGGGCGGCTTGCGCTGGGAGACACAGAACCATATTGCAGACCATAGCGACTGGGCTCCTCGCGTTGCCGTGGCCTATGCCCTCGACGCCAAAGGAAAGAAGCCTGCCAAGACCGTGGTGCGCGCCGGGTTCGGCATCTTCTATGATCGCCTCTCCCTGGGCAGCCTTCTCTCGGCGACCGAGAAAGGCGCGAATTCCGGACAGGTACAGACCTCCGTCGATTCTCCGGCGTGCCTCAGCGGCACAGATCTGAACAACATGGACTTCACCGCATGCAAAGCGGCTCCTCCCTATGCGCCAACTCCAGATACCACGCTGGTGCAGATTTCGCCCAACTACCACTCTCCCTATACGGAGCAGTTAGGCGCCAGCCTGGAACGCCAGGTCACCAAGACGGTGACGATGACCGGCACCTACCTTCGCTCCTTCGGCGTGCATCAAATGGTGACCCGCAACGCCAACCCCTACACGCCGCTGCCAGGAACGACCTTCTACAACAGCTCAACCGGTCCGCGGCTGAACCCAAGCCTAGGCATCGTCGAAGAATATTATCCCGAGGCCGATCTTCAAACAGAATCAGATGATTCTCAATGTGAATGCGCGTATCTCGCCGAAGCTCGGGTTCTTCGGCTTCTACAACCTCTCGTTTGCCAATACCGACGCAGCCGGCGGAAATGGCATCGAACTCCTATAACCTCAGCCAGGACTACGGCCGCGCAAGTTTCGTTTCGCGGAACATGATCTTCGTCATGGGCAACTACACCGGCCCATGGAACCTCCGATTCAATCCATTCCTGATTGCCCACACCGGCCGTCCTTACAACATCCTCTCCAGCCACGATCTGACGGGCGATCAATTCCTCAACAACCGCCCCTCGTATGCCGATGCCTCGCTGTGCACGGCAGGCAGCCAGCAGTACTTCCAGACGCAATTTGGTTGTCTGAATGCGGAACCTGGGCAGGGTGATTCTCTCGTTCCCATGAATCTCGGAACTGCGCCCTCCAGCGTTGCCTTCAACCTGCGACTGAGCAAGACAATCGGCGTTGGACCGAAGACAGAATCGGCAGGCGGCGTTGCCGACGGCGGCCCACATGGAGGTCCGGGCGGCGGCCCCCACGGCGGGCGTCGGCGGCGGCCCCGGCGGCGGACTTGGCCCCGGCGGTCTGGGCGGCGGCGGTGGCCCGGGCGGCATGATGGGACCGGCGGGCACTGGGCGCAAGTTCAACCTGACCTTTAGCGCACAGGCACTCAACCTCTTCAATAACGTCAACTACGGGACGCCCATTGGAACTTTGGGATCGAGTCAGTTTGGCCATTCAACAAGCCTCGCGAACGGCCCCTTCTCTGGCCCAGGCGGCTCGACCTCAAGGCGTGTCTTCTTTCAGGCGGTCTTCGCGTTCTAGTTGCGAAGCACAACAAATGGGCCGGAGCGGCTTTGCTTCGGCCCTTACGTTTGTGTGCGCCAGGCGTTCGAGATTCTGACGGGCGTCAATGAGCAGGCGCGCACAGAGCGCCTCCCACTCTGCTGTCTTTGCATTCATGTCGAAGTATTGGCAGATCCGCGCACGCGTCGGCCGGCCGATGGCATTGCGTTCTGCGGGCGCGATTCGCATCACGTGGAGCATTCCTCGGCAGGCTTGTCGCCATCGTTTGACGGAACAATCATCCCGGCATCGCCCGACAGCTCATGCAGAACACGCCCGGCACGGACCAGGCCACCCCCAACACCCGCTGGGCTTCTCCTTGTCTCCAGATGAATCATCAACATTGGTCGGCCAAACAGGCTCCGCACGCCCGCGAAGCACGATTAGCAGGACATAGTGTCCCCGCGCTTCCATGCGTTCGGCCAGCGCGACGGCTTGCCGTTCCGCACCCCCAATGCCGAGCGATGAAAGCATGAGGCGATGTGCATGGGCTCTTGATTCCGTCCTGGGTTGAATCAAGAGATGATAGCGCGATGCGATTACGAAACCCTGTGCACGGGCTCACCCTGTGTGCCGATCCATCGCTTCAGCAGAGTATCTACGGCAAACAATCCCGGCCCCAGGATCAGGATCAGCAGTGCGGCGAACCAGTACGTATAGGGCGAAGCTCCGTAGAAGTCGTCGGGTTTTGAAAAGATATGCGAGAAATTCACTCGGTCGTCTGGAACGCTAAGGTAGGCCATTGTCATGTTGACCCACAGAACCAGTGATGTAAGGCGCGCCGCGATGCCAAACGTGAACAGGAATCCGCCGCAGAGCTCGATCAGTGCAATTGCCAGCGCCGTCATGTGCGGTGCCGGAAGGTTGAGGCTGGAAAAGAATTCCGTGACCTTGTCGAGATGCGTCAGCTTGCCCCAGCCATCCTGCATGAACTGGAATCCCCAGTAGAGCCGAATCGCCAGCAGCAGCGGGCTCTGCAGCCGGCTGAGGGCAGAAGAAACAACATTGTAAGTTTTCACAATCCCGTTCATAGTACCCTTTCATTTCTTCTCGAAGACCCGTGTGTGGCAGAGAAGAGCACGATGCTCATCCGGTCTGGGCTCCCCTAATCCTGGCTCCCTTAAAGACCATGACCGCCGAGCCTTCGGCAAGGAACGCAGAATCAGGCGGCCTCTCCAGCACCTTCGCAAACTTCGCCCCGTAATACTTCTCCGCATTCCGGTAAAGTGCGCACTGCTCTGTGTCACTCACATCCACTGTGGATGTTCAACCTGGTACTCCACCGTGCCGCCCGCTCGTTGCGCAGCATATCCCCAGTAGTGTTCGGTGATGAACTGGCTCAGCGAACCCTCCTGTGGCAAGTAGCGGTCTCCAGAAGTCTCGGCAGAAATCGCACAACGACTTGAACCGGATCCCCACGAGAACTCGAGCAGTCGTCGTGCCGCCGTTCGAGTCGATCTGATGGGCCATCTTCACGCACGAGTAACGCTCGCCATACACGAATCGCGCTATTGCCGTCACCGCATACTTCGGCACCAGTTCGCTGATAAAGACCACGCCTCGTCTTTCCATGCGCCGCACATAGAAGCGGAGATTCACTTCTTCGAAGGACTGGTGGAATGGGATCGCCATCCCCAGCACATGCGTCTTATTGAATTCGAAGCCGATCAGGCTCATCCACGTCTTGCCGTCATGCTCATCCAGCTCGGTCCCCGCCGGAACGAACGGCTGCAGCAGTGCTGGATCGACGGCGTAGTTCAGCATCAGCAGGTTCTTCCATTCTGCAGTCAGGAACGTGCGTTGCCGTGCAATCGTCATTCCACTCTTAAGACAATCTTTGCCATAGATGCGTTACAGAGAATTTCGTGCGGGATAGGCACTTACGAATGCAGTGCTTCAATGTCGGGCGCGCATATCCAGCCAAGTTCTGACCAGCTCGTGAACCATTCCCGCACTAGTTGTGGCCGTCTTCCGCTGGGCACGCGTGAACTGGTTACGCCCGTCTCAATGGCTTGCGCAAGCGGCACGCCGTCCTGGATCGCGGCGAGTGTCAGAAACTCATCGCGCCGAAGCCGCAGATAGTAGACCGAGAAATCCACGCGGTGCGCCGCGAGCCAGGTCTCCTTGCGCCGCAGGGGCGGTAGTTTCGCGGGAGCCTGTTCTTCTTCCTCGTGGCGAACGCCCGCTTCGCTCGTCTGGCGCTTTTCGCCCTTGTGGAGATTCAACACCAGCTCGTCTACAGGAAAATCCGAGCGCGACCAGTCGCAGATGTGGTTGCAGCGCAAGGCGCGAATCGCCGTCGAGCGTGGAGATCTGTTCCAGCGTAAGCGCCTCTCGTTCCGCGCCGTCAAAAGCTTCCACGAACGCCCACTCGATCCGGGCTACGTCTTCGGCAAGGCGTGCACGCCTGCCTGCGAAATGCGGATTCCTCTCGAGCCATTCCGCCAGGTGCGAGCCCAGGTTGCGCAGAGAAAACGAGCGGCTCGGATGCTCGGAGAGATAGGCCACCGACATCGCTTCAAAAGCACGGGCGCCAATCACCGAACGCAGCGCCGGAAAATCCTCGGCCAGCGCGCCAAGCACGCGGTACCAGTATTGCCGGTTGTAAATCTCCAGGCGTTCAAACGAACTGAGCCGGCTGTTGGGTGCAATGAAGGACTGCCGCCACCTGCGCCCATGGGACGGCCATCCGGCGATTCGGGGCGCATATTCTCATCGGCCGTCAGCGGCATCATCACGGCGCGCGCCATTTCGCGCTGCAGGTGGGCCAGGCTCATGGCTTCAGAATTCATCGAGCCGCCTCCACGTGCGCTTCGGTCGTCTCGAATCCGGCGCGTGAACAACAACAGAGCTCTGGGAGTTCGCGAACTTTGCAGGTAACGATTGGCCTTCAGCGCTTCCGCATGCACCTCATCGAAGCTCGGGATGTGGTCGTCCCATTCCAGCAGCGTCGGAGTCGGGCCGCAGCGTTCAATCGCGCGCGCATACAGTTCCCACACCGGATCGATGACCGGATGATCGTGCGTGTCGAGAATATACTTTTCGTACTTGGAATGCCCGGCGATATGAATTTGCGCGACGCGATGTGCCGGTACGGCATTCACATACACCATCGGATCGAATTCGTGATTCACCGACGAGACGTAGATGTTGTTCACGTCGAGCAGAATGCCGCAGTCCGCCCGCTCCACCACTTCGTTCAGAAACTCCCACTCCGTCATCTGCGAAGCAGTGAACGCCGCGTAGGAGCTCACATTCTCAACGGCGACGGGAATTTCGAGGTAGTCCTGCACCATGCGGACGCGCTCCGCGGTCCGCGCCACGGCTTCCCACGTATAAGGCAGCGGCAGCAGGTCGTGCGTGTATGTGCCGTCCACCGAGCCCCAGCAAAGGTGATCGCTGAGCCACGGAGTGCCGGTGCGCCGCACCAGTGGTCTTGAGCCGCTTGAGATGTTCCGGATCGGGTTCGGTCACCGAGCCGAAGTACATCGAAACGCCATGCTGCACCACGCGATAGCGCTCAAGTATTTGATCGAGCATGGCCAGCGGTCGGCCACCATCGATCATGAAATTTTCCGAGATGATCTCGAACCAGTCCACCACCGGCTTGCGCGAAAAAATATGCTGGTAATGCGGAATGCGCAAACCAATCCCCACGCCGTGGTTCTGGAATGCATTGAATCGATTACCGGCCATTGGACGAGTTTCTCAGTTCTAAGTTCTTTAGTCGTCAGTGAACAGCGACCACCTCAGCAAGTGCGAATTCACCGGCAAACCTCTCCGAAGTGAATCGCTCAAGTCCGGGGACTGATCACCGTTCACTGATTACTGTTCACTCGAATTAAACGAACTTCGGCATCTTGGAGCCGTCAGTCGCGCAGCCGCCCTTTCCCTTGCAGCTGTTCTTGGCCTTGCAGCCGTTGTCGCTGGACTTGCAGCCGCCCTGTCCCTTGCAATCGTTCTTGCCTTTACAGGAGTGCTTCGGTGGCTTGTCGGCATTGGTATAGCGCAGTCCGGCCTTGGCTGCCTTGACGGTCGGGTTGTTGGCGTTCGAGCTTGTGGTGGCCGCGTGAGCCGCGACGGTTCCACCCATCAGACCGGTGAGAGCAGCGGTGAGCAGCATTGCACTGAATTGGTTCTTCATGTGAGATTGACCTCGCTGGGGGTTGGGGCGGGGAAGCCGCAGTTTTTATTGCCATGCGGCGTCTGGCTGAATGCGCAGATGCCGCACAATCCGTTGCACGCACTCTATGAGTGCACGCATGCGCGAAAGGTTACAAGGAAAGGGGCTAAATTGAAAATGAAAATCTTCGCCCCGGTTCCCTCCTCCAATGAACGGGCTGGCGGGATGTTTGGATTGGCCCAGGGGTACGCGTTGCTTTAGTCTGATGAATTGCGCGCGTCCAATGGGCGTTAACATTCCCATAACGATCCGAGGTCAGAGGTCAATTCAATGCAGATTCAGGAACAGAAACAGGATCCGCAGAGCGCCGAATTCCGAGCCTTCCGGCCTCATCGTCGGCCTACGGCATCCGGACAATCGGCTGGACCAGCGCCATGTTCGCGCTGCTCCAGAGCCTGTGTACCGCCGTTCTGACCATCAGCGGGATTCGCGTGGCCATCGGACTCTCCGCACTCGCCGCAGCCAGCGGAATCTATGCGCCGGCGAAAGGCTGGCACCAGGACGCCATTCGCATCCCCATGCTGATCGTGGCCACGATTGGAGCGCGTGGTGAATCTCGCTGTTCTCGCCTGGATTCGCCACCTGCGCAATCGGCCGTCAGCGCAGTGGCGCCGTCGCGAACTGACCCCGAAACAAAAACGCTCAGAGCGGCTCCAGGTCGCCCTCGCAATCATTACGCTGCTTCTGGTTGGTCTTGAGACCTGGACGCACCCCATGGTGCATCGCAAGGGACCTCCGCCGCCGTGCAGGATCGCCGGAAACTGCATTTGAATCGGGGATGAAGCCTCAACCGCCGGGTGCTTCCAGTTCCCTGTCGATCCGCGCATGCAGCCGCTCGCTGAAACCCGCGGGCAACTCAAAAACGCGATCGTCCGCTACAAGGATGACCACATTGCGCGTTGAATCGAGCACCGCCGAGCAGATCTCGCAGGTCTCCAGATGGCGATCGATGTCGGCGCGCAGAGCCGCATCCACCTCGCCGTCGATGTAGGCGGAGATGTGCTCCCAGACGTGTTTGCAGTCGATCCTCATGTGCGTCCCCCAAACCAGCCCTTGCGTTTGGGGGCATACCCTTTCAATTGCGGAGCCAGGCGACGCTGCAGCATGGCGCGTGCCCGGTGCAGCCGAACCTTCACCGTTGCCTCACTGATCCCCAGCACCGCTGCCGTCTGGCGGATATCCATCTCTTCGATGTCTCTGAGCAGGACGATGTTACGGTAAATCTCCGGCAGCCCCTCAATGGCCTGGCGCAGGATCGCCCCGAGTTCTTTCCGTTCCAGAGCCTCGGCAGGGATCTCCTTCCAACTGGTCAGGATCGCCGGGGTGTAGTCGCCACTCGATTCATCGGTCTCTGCGTCGAGGGAGTCTTCGCGCCGGCTGCCGATCTTGCGCAGCTTTCCCAGCCCTTCATTCCGGGCAATCGAAAGCACCCAGGTCCGGAACTGCGCGTCGCCGCGGAACTTGTCCAGGTTCTGATAGACCTTGATCACCGTCTCCTGTGCCGCGTCTTCCGCGTCGGTCTCATTCTTGAGAAGCGAGAAGAGCAGAAAGTAGATCGAGCGCTCACAGGGCCGGATCAGGTCATGAAACAGGTGCTTCTCGCCGGCAAGAATCCTGCGGATGCACTCGGCTTCGAATTCCGGGTTTGGCAAGGTCATCCCTGGTCGTCATCCGTTCATCCCTGCGCAAACTTGCGGCTGGCACAGCCACTATAGCCGGTCGCGGCAGGGTGCAGCGCCAACCCGCTAAATCGTTTAAATGGCAACGTTAAGTTTTTGCTATTCAGGAAGATTCTTATATAAAATTTACCGGCTCGTATGTACAATCGCGACGAGGACAACACTCAGAGGACACCCATGGCCGGAGATATTCAACTTACGTGCAGTGATTGTGGACAAGACTTTACGTTCACCGCTGCGGATCAGGCGTTCTTCCAGGAACGCGGTTATTCGACCCCCAAACGCTGCAAGCCTTGCCGTCAGGCAAAGAAGAGCGAACAAGGTGGGGGAGGCTCCGGGTATCGTCCGGCTCCATCCCATGGAACACCTGTCATCTGCTCCGGCTGTGGCCAGCCCACCACTGTTCCATTTGAACCACGCGGCGATCGTCCGGTATTTTGCCGGGACTGCTACCAGGCACGCAAAGGCAGCAGCAGCGGCGCGCGCTCAGGCCGCTATTAGAGTGATACCGGCTTCGATGCCTTCTTTGGGGTTTCGGAGCCGGGTTCCTCAGTCGCACCACAACGCAAGTTGAGACACATTGCAAACAGCTGGACCGCCCCGGTCTCTTTCGCTGTTTCTTGAGAACGTTTCTTGCGCCCGTCTCGCTTCCCGGTCAGAATTCGATGACTGCCTGAATCTCAACGCGAAACTACTTCTCGCCTGCCGAAAACGTCGTCCACGGACCTGCTTTCATATCTTTGAGAATCGGCTTCAGGTAGTCGAACTGTGGATGCGCCGCAAAGAACGGAGCGGCCAGAAAATCCTCACCACATGGATGCCCCGCACGTGCGATCAGCGAAAGACTCGCCGCCAGGTCCGAGTCCGTCACCTTCCCCGTTACGGCTCCATCCGGATAGTACGGCGCATCGCCCCATTCCGGAACGCCATTGGGATCGACATCGATGTGGCCGCAGAGCGTGCGCGCATCCGGGCTCGCCTTGCCCGTGAAGCTGTCGTTGTGGTTCGCAAGAAATTGCTCCGCGAGGTCGACGTCGATCTGTCCTTTGTTCGCCGCAATCTTCCGCTCCCAAGTCACATGCCGCGCGTTCATCGACGACGACTTGTCCAACACATCAAAACCATCCGTCTCCTGCTTGATCAGTGCCGGATCCCGCGGGAAATTCGAACTGACGAAGTACCCATCTTTTGTCCGCCATAGCGGAGTATTCTTCAACCCCAGCTCGAGGTATGCAATCTCGCCGGTCTTGCGGTCGCCCACTAGCCAGTCATTGGCATAGCCGCCGTTGTTGCCCTCTTTGATGATCGACACATACTCATCAATCGAGCTCGCGTATTGCATCGCCTTGCGCGACCGCACAAACTCCGGCACCCCGTCAGGATTCCATCCAATAAACTGCGTGATCGTCGTTTCACTGATGATGAGGCCCGCATCGTTCACGCCGAAGTCGTCCTGGCTGGTGATCACGCCCGGTTCCCCATCCATCACCATGCGGTGTCCGTGCTCCGGCTTGATGTCGAACATCACCGTCCAGCGCTCACCGTCGGCGTAGCTCGACCAGTTGTTGTGCGCAATCACGATCTTGCCGCCCTTGGTGTAGCTGCCCGTTGCGATGAAAGCGGAGCAGTGGCCCTCCGGACGAATCAGCGGTGCATTCATCGCGTGCTCGTTCTTGTTCAGCCACGGAACGTAATAGTCAGGAAGCTCGATGCTGCCATTCAGCGCGACAATATCCCACACGTCGAGCTTCACTCCTTTCGATTGCGCTCCCTTGGCAATTCCCGTCAGCTCCTGCTGATATTCGGCGCCGATATGCGGCCACAGCATCTTGCGGCCCGCTTCGCGATAGAAGTTCCAGTCGCGCTTCGTATCGTGCTTCGTCTCCAGCTTCTGAACGTCGATCAGGTCGGCAATCTCGGCTGCGAGCAACTGTCCGTGTTGAAACCCAATCTCTTCGGGAGTGCCTTCGAGGTGTACATACTTCCACCCGCCGCGATCGAAACGGTAGCCGGCGCCGCTGCTCTCGACAGATGAAGCGGGCGGGACGATGCGCTTCGCAAACGTCGGAGCAGCAGACGTCAGAAGGATGCAGAGCAGGCAAATAAATGGGACGCGGGAAAGCAGTCGGACCATGCGGGTTCTCCGTATGTCTGGATTGTGCATCGAGAATAGCAGTTGGATGCGCGGGCAAGCTTGGTCGCATGCCCGCGTCATTTGTGATCAGCGCTTTTTGCCGGCCTTATGCACCGGCTTTTTCTGTGCAGCTTTCGCCGGCTTGGCCGCTGCGTGCGGCTTTGCCTTGGCAGCGGGTGCAGCCTTCTTCGCTGGAGCCGCTTTGTGCGCCGGCTTGGCGTGCGCCTTCACTTGTGCCGCCTTTACCGCCGCTTTTGCGGGAGCCTTTACAGCGGCTTGGCCGCAGGCACCGGTTTCACCGCAGGCGCAGCTTTGGCTGGTGCCGCCGCAGCCTTCTTTGCGGCCGGCGCAGGTGCGGCTGCCTTGGCCTTTTCAGCCTTCGGCGGCTCAGGCTTCCCTTTCGCTGCTGGTGCCGGTTTGGCAGCTGCAGCGGGCTTTGGCGCAGCCGCAACTTTTTGACTGCCCGCTTTGCCCTTCGCCTCTTCTGCCTTGTGCGCTGCCTTGTCCGGTTTTGCGGCTGGAGCCTGCTTGCCTCGTCCCTTGCGCACACGCTCTTCGTCTTCGTCGTCGCCGGCTTCCGCTTCGTCTAATTCCCCTTCGTCCTCGTCGCCCAGTTCCTCGTCGAGATCGCCCTTGGGGATCGGTATCCCGAGATCGATCTCTTCGTCATCGCCGCCGCCAATGTCGTCGAGGTCATCCTCATCGGCTCCATCTTCGGCCTCGTCTTCGTCGTCGAAAGACTTCTCCTTGATCTTTTCTGCATTGCGCTTCGCACGCGTGCGCTTGATTGTGACCTGCGGAGGCGGGGCGGGCGGCGAATGCGGTTCAAGGAACGCCTTAATCTCCTCCGGCGTATTCAGACCGCCATCGATCAACTGCAAGAAGATCTGATGCAGAATTTCCTTGTAGGTCGCCAATTCGGGCGTAATGCGCATCTCCTGCATCTGCGCATACGGGATCCGCTGCCGCGCTTCAGGCCACGTCTTGAGGAACAGTTCGTACTTAGCCTTGACGGCACTGTCCTTGCTGGTGAACCCCAGCCAGAGCACAGCTTCGGGGTCGTGCGTCGTGAAGAGCTTGTAGCTCGCTGAGGGTGTGGCATTGGCCTTGTGCAGCAGCACTTTGGCAAAGCCGCTTGCAAGCGAGTCCAGACTATTCCATTCGTCTACGAATCCCGGCCGCAGCAATTGCTTCTTCAATGCCGCTAGATCTTTCGACGACATCTTTGCCGTCAGCAACTGCATCTGCCCTGCCGACATGTCAGGGTGTACGCCCTGCATCTGTAGCTGAGCACGGAGATCGTGCAAGGCCGTCAGCTTCTCCTCATCCGCTTTGGCCGAGGTCCACGTGGGGCACAGGATTTTCATCCAGCCTTCGGCCTCAAGCGCGCGCAGCACTTTGAGCCCTTCATCCTCGTGTCCGATCTGCTCGAGTTCCTGGCTGTGGTCATGCGCCGATAAGCAACTCGATCACATTTTCAGCCTTGGCATTCTCATACCGTTGCAGCGTGCGCGGATCGAGGTCCCAGCCGAGGCGCGCAATGTAGCGCGTCGCGCGAATCATCAGCACCGGCTCTTCCAGAAATCCGTAATTCGAAACCAGGCGAAGTGTACGCGCCTCGATGTCGGCGGCTCCGTTTAACGGGTCCATCAGCAGGCCGAACGATCCCTCGTTCAGAGAAATCGCCATGGCGTTGACGGTGAAATCGCGCCGGCGCAGGTCGTCCTGGATCGACGTAAAGTGGTAGGCGGGCTTGCCCGGCTTGGGATACTCGCGCCGATGCGTGCTCACCAGGTCCACGCGGACTGTTCCCGGGAAACAAAGGTAAAGCGAGTGTGAAGCGTCGTCTTCGCCCCAGGTTTTGGCGCCGAGCTTTTCAATCGCCTTTTTCAACTTCAGCGCGTTGCCCTGGACCGCGACTTCGATGTCGCGCACGGCGTGACCGCTGGTCAGGTCGCGCACCGCATCCCCGGTTAGAAAAAGTAGATTTCCGGCTTCCCGGCACACTTCGCGCAACTGCCGCAGAGCACTCTGCTGGTCGGCTGAAAGCCGGTTCTCAAGAAGGTAAATGTAGTCGGGCATTCCGTTCCTGCTTCCACATGCAAAACCCAAGGCAAGTCTCTGATGGCGTTAAGCTTACGGCGGCCACGGTAGAGGTTGCAAACCAGTACCTTATCACAATCTTCATCGATTGACCAGCATGAACAGCACCAGTTTTGCGACTTTTCGGGGCGCGGACTCGCCCACGCGTGCGACAATCCATCCCATGGGCTCCGCTCGTAAGCCGGTGATTGTGCGCAAGTTCTCCCGCGAGTGGTATGCCGGCTACGCAGGCGCCGTTTTCGGGCAGGACTCCCCCGCCCTTGAGGTCCTCGACCTCTCCGGAAAGGTCCTCACCGTTGCCTGGGACGCGGTGAAGTGGGTCTGCTATGTCCGTGATCTTTCCTCAAGTTCAGACCAGAACAATCCCGAACGCCTCCTCCAGAAAAAGTTCACCGTCCGCCCCCGCGCCGCCGGCCTCTGGCTCCGCGTGACCCTCAACGACGGAGACGAGTTGGAAGGCATTGCCGCCAACGACCGTTCCCTGGTCTCAGGCGCCGGCCTCCTGCTCACGCCTCCCGATACGCGGTCGAATACCCAGCGCATCTATGTCCCCCGCCAGGCCATCCAGACGCTTGAAGTTGTGAGCCTGATTGGGGCAACGGGCCGCAAGCGTCGACCAGCAGCAGCCGGCACCGAAGGCCAGCCCGAACTCTTCCCTGCTGAGCCTGACGGGGAGTAGCGTCGAGTCGGCCTTCTGCCCACTGCTGGCAGCCTAAGACCGCTCAGCTGCCTTAGGGTCGAACTTGCCTCTATTCAGCCCAGACGGCAGAAAGCTGGCCGCTCAGAAGAAGCCCAGAACGTCACGGTCGAGCCGGTGCTCTACGAGTTGGAAGACTTGTGGAAGATGGCCGATCAAAACGCTAGACCACAGCGTCCCCTGAGTTTCAAAGAAATGAATGCTGCGAAATCCCGGAGGGAATGGTAATGCTGGCGGCGGATACCAACGTGTGGGCACGAGCGTATCTGAACCACGATATCGCGCAGGCATCAAAGGCACGTTCAGCCATGGCGAAGGCTCGTTCAGAGGAAGGCGTCTTTGTCCCCCCTACTTGTCCTTGCCGGCTTGTCATGGGTGCTTGGTAGCCGCTGGGAGAGAGAAAGGTCTTGAAGACCATTGAGGGCCTGCTTCAGACCCGAGGTCGGTGCGCGAAGGGTGATTCCGGGACAATCACCCCCCGCTCCGTTACAATCTCCTCGATGAAACTTGGCGAGCTTGCAAGTCGGCTGGGCGCGGAACTGCGCGGCGACGCGGAACTGGAAATCACTGGCGTAAAAGGGATTGACGACGCCGGCCCAAATGAAATCACCTTTGTCGCCAATCCCAAATACGCCGGCCTCGCGCGCAAGACCAGCGCCGCCGCCGTCCTGGTCGAACCGGAGTTCCCCGAGATCGCAGCGGCAACCATCCGCATCAAGAATCCCTACCACGCCTTCTCCCGCGCGCTGGCACTCTTTTACCAGCCTCCCAGCTACCCCGCCGGCATTCACGCAACTGCCGTCATTGACCCCACGGCGCAGATTGGCGAAGGAGCTCACATCGGCGCCTACGTTGTCATCGGCCCCCATGTAAAGCTCGGCCCGCATGCCACCCTGCTTCCCCACGTCGTGCTGTACCCCGGCGTGAAGACGGGAAGCCATTTCTTCGCCCACGCGCATTCGGTGGTCCGCGAATACTGCGAGCTCGGCGACAACGTCACCCTCGAAAACGGCGCCATCGTCGGCGCCGATGGCTTCGGCTTTTCTAAAAACGATCAAGGTCACTGGCAAAAGATTCCGCAGTCCGGCCCGGTGCGCATCGGCGACCGCGTCGATATCCAGGCCAATGCCTGCGTGGACCGCGCCACCGTCGGCGCAACCGAGATCGGTGACGGCAGCAAGATCGACAATCTCGTCCAGGTCGGCCACGGGTCGCGCATCGGCAACGACACGCTCGTCTGCGCGCAAACCGGCCTCGCTGGTTCGTCCATCATCGGCAACAACGTAATCCTTGCTGGACAGACCGGTATCGCCGGCCACTGCATCGTCGGCGATGGCGTCATTCTGACCGCGCAGTCGGCCGTGAGCCACGATGTGCCGCCAGGCAAAATGATCTCTGGTTCTCCCGGGTTCGACAACCGCATCTGGCTTCGCGCCGTCACCATCTTTCAGCGACTGCCGGAATTGCTGAAGCGCCTTGACCGGCTTGAAAAACGCGTCGTGGCAACAACTCCAGCCGAGGAACCGGTCACCGAAGACAAGGACAAGGGATGAACAGGAATGCACGCCTGACGCAGAAGCTTATCGCCGCAACATTCAGCCTGCTTGGTCTAAGCCTGATCAGCGGATGCCACTCCTACCATATTGAGGCTACCGTCGAAAACCACACCGGCGGCACCATCACGCTGCTCGAAGTGGACTACCCTAGCGCAAGTTTCGGGTCCGATACGCTGGCCACGGACGGCGTCTATCACCACCGAATTCAGGTGCGCGACAGCGGTCCAATCAGCGTGCAATACACGGCTGCCCACGGCCGCCAGGTTCAGGTCAAGGGACCGACGCTCTACGAAAAGCAGGAGGGCGCCATCGAGATCAATCTCCTCCCGAACGGCAAAGCCGAGTTTCATCCATCCCTGACTCCTCAACACTGAGGAAGACACTCGACGCTCGTCATCGCATCCTCATTCATTCCCACTCGACTAAGGCCGATAAGTCAGATGGGGATCACCTTGAGCTGGCAGCAAAAGCTTCGCATTAGTCCGGGTGCTGCGCGTTTCCTGCGTCGCAATAGTCTTGCTCTGCGCCTCGCCGGATGCTTCTCAGCTATCTTCACCGCGACACTCGCTGTAGGGCTGGAAGATACCCGCAACCTCGTCTGGGTAGCCAACGGCCTCTTGCTTTCTTACCTGCTTCTCGCACCCAGATGGCTATGGAAACACTACTTCGCCATAGGTTTCATTGCCATACTGTTAGGTGGCGTCGCAGTCCAGCCCGGCAATTGGACCAAATGCGTCGCGCTGAGCGCCCTGAATATAGCCGAGGTTGCGGTGGCCGCATTCCTTCTGCGCAGACGCTCGACAGAATTGCCTCGCTTCACGGATCAGCGCTATCTGTTTCGGTTTGTCGCATGCGCTGTTTTGGCCGCCCCGACTGCTGCCGCCTTTTTGTTCGCGACAACCTACTGGCTCTGGTTGCGCGTGTCACCGTGGCATCCCCTGCTCTCGTGGATTACGACAGACGCTCTTGGAACGGCCATCGTCGCCCCAGCATGTGTTTCTCTTTTCTCGTCACACCTGAGGCAGACAGGACGCTCGAGAACCCGCTGGTGTTTGATCGCATTAATCCCGGTCACACTCGCCTCGTTTTGCCAGGCCCGCGTTCCCGTCGTCTTTCTCATCTACCCCAGCGTCGCCTTGATCCTTTTCCGATTTGGTCTGGGATGGGCCTCGGTGAGCACCTTGTTTGTGAATGTGGTGGGAAGCTGGTTCACTCTCCACGGACTTGGTCCCTTTGCGAGAATGGGCTCGGCGTTTCCCGTTGCGCCCACCACATTGCTACAACTCTACATCGCCTCAGGAATGTTTCTTGTCCTCGCCGCTGCCTCGGTGCTGGATACGCTGCGCGCCACCGAGCTTCGCCTGCGCGAGATCGTGTCGCTTCACAATCTCGTCACCGAGAATTCGAGAGACTTGATCATCCTCGCCGACTTTAATGGCAAGCGGAACTATGTATCGGCATCTGCCGCGGAGTGGGGTGGCTGGCAGCAAGAAGAGCTGCTGGGCATGACCAGCCTTTCGTTAGTGCATCACAACGATCGTCGAAGCGCCGAGAACCTGGTTCGCGATCTGCGGTCCGGCGGCAGCGGTGGCTTGCTGGAGTGCCGGGTGCGAAATCGAGCGGGGGAGTTTGTCTGGGTCGAAGCAAATATTCGCCCGGTGCGCGATCCCGCTACCGGAGCTGTTGTCGGGATACTGAACATAGTCCGCGATATCGCGCGCCGCAAAGAGACAGAACTGGCGTTAAAAGAGGCCAACGCCGCGCTCGAAGCGATGTCCCTGACTGACGCGCTGACACATGTTGCAAACCGCCGCAGATACGATCAGGGCCTTTCAGACGAATGGCGCCGTGGCCTGCGTGAAAAACTGCCTCTGTCTTTGCTTCTGCTGGATGTGGACTGGTTCAAGTCCTACAACGATACTTACGGACACCCGCGCGGGGACGGATGTCTCAAGCGGATTGCCGAGGCAGCGCAGGATGTTGTGTTCCGGCCGGGCGATCTGGTGGCGCGCATCGGGGGTGAGGAGTTTGCCGTCATTCTTCCCAATACGCCCGCCGCCGGCGCCATTGAGGTCGCGGAACAAATCCGCTCGGCGGTGCGGCACCAAAAACTTCCCCATAACACCAATCCGATCGGCTGTGTCACCATCTCGATCGGCTGCTCCACCATTGTTCCGTCCGCTGGCCTCACTGCCGCAACCCTGGTGCACCTTGCGGATAAGGCTCTCTACATGGCAAAACACGGGGGCCGTAACCAGGTTTGCAGTGCTCCCCTTGAAATGCAGCCAGAAGTCTCACTCAAGGCTGGCTGACCGTGAGTCCAAAGAAAGACGGGAGCCGAGGCTCCCGTCTTCAAACTGCTTTTTCCTTCAGGGTTCTCGAATCGCGACGATCAGTGCACCATGCTCTGGAACATCGAGGATTTCAGAAGGCTGTTGAAGTCGTTGTCTGAAGTGGCAAAGTGGATGTTCAGTTGTCCGGCGTTCGAGCTGATATCCGTCGCTGCGAGCGCTGCCTTTTCCGTCTCGTCACCACTCATCTTCTTGTAGACAATGGCGGCCGAGAGCAGAGATGAGACCGTAGCAGCCGCAAACGCATCCCCCGTGGCAATGGTCAGGTCAAACTTCACACCATGCTGAAAATCCATGCCGTACCATGACGAATCCAGACGCTTGCGCACCGATTCAAAGTCCGCTACGGTTCCCGCTTCTCCCAGTACGGACTTCATCATGATCTGCGTTCCGGCCTTATCCAGCACGCTCCACAGTGGCTCCGAATCCACCGACTGCATCGCATCCATAATTGGACTGTTGGTCAGCATTCCCGGCGCATATCCGTCGCGCACGTTGAGCGCAGCCCTCACCGCCTCCATGCTTCCGAAGACCATCGTTGAGGGATCGAAGAAGCACAGAACCATGCCGGTGTGCGCCAGAGGATAGACGCGGTTGGTGCGCACGAGCTTGGGCTGAATCTTCTCCTTGCGGAAGTTGGCCATGATGCCCTGCACGTCGAACTGCCCTTGCGCAATGCCGACAGTCTCCAGATTGTCACTGGACGCGGCAGTACGAAACAGCGCAAACGCCAGTTGATCCACATCGTGATTGTCGTTGAGGCCGGACTTGCGGATTGCCTCGTCGAACTGCTTCAGATCAGGAGGCATTACCCTGTCGCGCAGTTCCATCGCAGTGGTGGAGTTCTGCATGGCGCGATAGTCGATCACTACCAACTGCTGTACATCGTGCGGAATGGCCGCGCGCGCATCGCCGGAAAGCTGCGCCGCCGGAGCCGCAACCGTGATCGTCGCAAGAAGCGCTGGCACCGAAATCCTGGCAATAAACTTGAGCACTCTTAATCCTCCGGGAAGCCACATGGCTCCCGTTTTTTATGATGTGGGAGCCGGAAAAATGTACCTTACCCTGCACCCCATTTTACCTCTGTACAGTTTTTAGACGTTGACCAGTTTGGTATCGGTACCGTTACCTTCACCAGGCCAGGACAACGGCGCTTCAAGCCGCCGCTCCAGGATCCTGGTCTCGTCATCGAACTCACTTAATTGACGCATCCACTCGCTTTCCCGCTCACATGCGGCTTCAGGGATCAGGCCGACTACCTCTCCCGCGACAGGTGCTGTTTTGTGCTTCAATGCCAGTCTTGAAACCTTGGTATAGACCTGAGATACCGGCGTTGCCTCAAAATCGGTGATGTTCAGGGTCAGTTGGGCACGTCCATGAGCCAGCAGCCCAAGTGCTTTCACACTGTGCAAACCTCCGAAAGCCGTCCGCACTTCGCGCGCGATTGCCCTCACCACTGCGACATCGGCGGTATCGAAGTAGACGTTGTACGCTACCAGAAATCTGCGGGCCCCTACCGCGCAAGCCCCTGCCGTAGGGTGCAGCCCCGGCCCGCCAAGATCCGGCCGACGCGCAGCCTCTTTGCGCACGGCATCGCGCAATCCTTCAAACTGTCCGCGGCGCACGTCGTCAAGGTTCGCGCGATCAGGACGCGACGCGGCAGATTCATAGAAGTACACCGGAACCCCGAAACGCCGCCAGATCTCGAGACCGGCCTGCCGCGCAAGCATCACGCACTGCTCCAGCTTGATGCCGGAAACCGGAACAAATGGGACCACATCCGCCGCGCCGATGCGAGGATGCAAGCCCTGCTGGCTGGTAAGATCGATCAACTCCACAGCCTTGCCCACCCCGCGCACTGCGGACTCAAGCACCGCAGCCGGTGCGCCCGCAATGCTCACCACCGAGCGATTGTGGTCCGCGTCCATCGACCAATCGAGCAGACGCACGCCTTCCACGCGCATAGCCGCGACAATGGCTTCTACACGCCGGGCGTCCCTGCCCTCAGAGAAGTTCGGAACGCACTCAACAACCGCATCTTTCATCTTTCAACCTGCTCGTGCGTCCAGGACAAAATTCGCGCACAGCTCCCCTGCTACTTCCAGAACGTGTATCCCACCTGCACCTGGATGCTGGCATTCACGCCCGGATTGTGGTCGCCGAGCGACGCCGACGAAATATGAACGGCATTCACGCCAAGATCAATCGATCGTTTCGAGCGCGTGAAATAGTGAATTCCGATTCCACCCTGCGGCGAGAAATTCCAAACCGACGTCGCGCCCGGCGTTCCATGAGGCACCAGAACATCCGGCGGAAACTTGTGCGATGTGTAGATAAGTCCGCCTGCCCCCTGAAACCATGGCTGCACCCGATTTGAATGCGTAAGAAAATTCCACCGGAAGATCACTGGCGTGAGGCTCGCGCCTGTGTAAGTTCCGCCCCCGATCGGCTCCTCGTAGGTCTTACCCTGAAAGACGAATGTCTGGATATGGGGCGCCGGCGTATATGCCTGCCAGAATGGCATGACATTTACCGCAAACTGAAATTGGCCGCTGAAGATCCCCGCATGAATCGGCGGCGTCAATATTTTGCCCGCTTCAACACCCAGCGAAAGGAAATGATAGTTGGAGCGGTCGCCGCCAATGCCGTTGCCGTAATTCACAAAAGGCGCATACGCCCAGCTCCGCTCCTTGCGAACTTGCGCAACAGGCGACTCTTCATTCAGAGTCACTTTCTTCGCAACATGGCTATCATTCGCCATTCCCGAAGAAGAGGATGACGACTGGGTGAACGCTGGAATGGTTGTGCCGGCTATCGATAATGCCAAAATGAGAATCTTCGCAGTTGGGGTCAATGCTCTTCCCTTTTTTCTCTATCTGAAATTCTGCATTCCATGAAAAAGGCCGCCCTCTTTCGGCGGCCTTCGGATTGCCAGCCAGCCTGCTCTTATCCAGCCATCTGCGCCATTTGCTCGGCGTCCATGTCGAAGTTCGAGTACACATTCTGCGTATCGTCGAAGTCCTCGAGCACGTCAAGGAGTCGAAGCATCTGGTTCGCCGCCGGTCCCTCAAGCTTGGTGTAGGTCGAAGCCAGCATCGTTACTTCGCTCGAGGCTGGAGTGATATTCGCTGCCCTAACGGCATTCAACACGCCCTCAAAGCCATGCGGATCGGTCACAATCTCCCACACTTCGCCTTCGTCGCGCAGGTCTTCGCCGCCGTGTTCCAGCACAATATCCATGAGCTGTTCTTCGGTAGCATTGGCCTTCTCGATGGCGATCACGCCCTTCTTCGAGAACATGTGCAGAACCGAACCTGTCGAGCCCAGATTGCCGCCATTCTTTGAGAAGGCATGACGGATCTCGCTAACGGTGCGATTGCGGTTATCCGTGAGGGTTTCTACGATGATGGCGACTCCCCCTGGCCCGTAGCCCTCGAAGGTGATCTCTTCGTAGCTCACGCCTTCCAGCTCGCCTGTACCGCGCTGGATGGCCCGCTTGATGTTGTCCTGCGGCATGTTTTCGGCCTTGGCTGCGGCAATCGCCGTGCGAAGCCGGGCGTTGCTGTCAGGATTGCCGCCGCCCTTGGCGGCCACGGCAATTTCCTTCAGCAGGCGGGTGAAGATCTTGCCGCGCTTGGCATCCAGCGCGCCCTTTTTGTGCTTAATTGTGGCCCATTTCGAATGGCCGGACATGGAAACCTCAGTAAACGTTAAAATGCGGGCGCAGCAGGCGCACCGCCCATGTGAGTATACCACCGGGAAGGTACGGCGAAAATCGCCGCGCCAGGTCGAATCGGGGCCCTTCAGGCTTTTGGAAATCCCTCGACAATCCGGTCGATTCACACGTACATGAGCCGCCGTCTCCCTCGTTCGCCGCATTCAAAAATGAAAAAAGGTTCATTTGCAGGATTCGGCCGTTCCGCTTTGCGACCGCTTACAATTTCGAGAGAGCCAGCACTAAAGAAAGAAATCGCTCGCGTTGACCCGCCTTAAACCCTTCCCATCTCAGGAGACTGCTTGAAGCGCCTTCTTTCTGTTCTCTCTCTCGTCCTCGCTGCTGGAACAGGTGTTGCATACGCGCAAGGCAACTACGAGATCCAGGTCTATGGCTCGGAGACGCAAGCTCCGCATAGCACCATGGTCGAGCTGCATTCCAACTACACCGCCGTCGGCCAGAAGCGATTCATCGATGGCGTCGATCCCACCAACCACGCCGAACACGAGACCATCGAAATCACCCAGGGTCTGAACGACTGGGCCGAAGTTGGCTTCTACATCTTCACCAGCGAGCAGAGCGGCGCCGGCGTACAGTGGGTCGGCGACCACATCCGCCCCCGCGTCCGCGTGCCCGAGGCGTGGCACTGGCCCGTCGGCGTCAGCCTCTCCATGGAGGCCGGATATCAGCGCGCCTTCTTCGACCGCGATACCTGGACGTGGGAGATCCGCCCCATCGTCGACCAGCCAGCTAGGCCGCTTCGTACTGGGCCGTCAACCCCGCGCTCGAACGCACATGGCACGGTCCCGACGTCAAACTCGGCCTCGACTTCGCGCCCGCCGCCAAAGTCAGCTGGAACTTCACCAAGGTCATTGCCGGAGGCGTTGAATACTACGCCGACTACGGCAGCATCACCGACATCGCCAGCCTCCACGACCAGCAGCAGCAGATCTTCCCTGCCATCGACCTGAACGTCTCTCCCAAATGGGAGATCAACTTCGGCGTCGGCGTCGGACCAACCGCATCCACCGACCACTGGATCGTCAAAGGCATCCTCGGCCGCCGTTTCGACTGGGGCCACCACGACCGAGGGCGGATAGGAGATCACTAAACGAATGCTCCATCCCCGCGCTTCAAGGGGCGGGCGCTTAGAACCGACCCCGCCGCTCATCGATACACCCTACAACCGGTACCTGCATTTCCGCACCTTGCCCCCGTACCTGCGGATCCCGCAATCCTCCGGCACATCCACGATCTCCATCATCTGTGCTCCCGCAATCTCCAGGCTCCGCCGCGACGCTTGATTCTCCGGATCGCACGTGATCCACAACGGATCGATGCCCAGACCGCGCGCCAGGGGAAGCAGCAACGTAACCGAACGCGCCGCATAATGATGGCCCCGGTGCGCCGGATGAACGCCGTATCCGATGTGCCCTGCGTAGCGCTCCAGATGCGGTGTTGAGCCAATCCGCAGATTGATGGTTCCCAGTTCTACATTTCGCTCGACGCTGATCATGCGGAAGAAATACGTGGGAACCCGGTGATAGGCATGCACCGAATAATCCGCCAAACGCAGTTCGAGGTCGCCGTGCCGCAACTTCAGCGACCGCACGACCTCGCTGGCTTCCTCCATGGCTTCGTTCATACTTGCCTGAAACTTTTCTAGTTCTGCCCCACCAGTTCGAAGGCGCGAATCTCTTCTTTGCGGACAGTTAATTGCTCGACAAAGTCCGTGCGCACTTCGTAGCCGCGTCCCGGAGCATCGGAGATCAGAATCTCGCCCTCCGCTGTCACCGTCACCTCGGGTTCAATAATGTCCTCGCTCCAATACCGCGCTGAGGCCGACACATCCCCCGGCAGTCGGAAGTTTTCGAGAGTCGACAACGCAATGTTGTGCGACCGGCCCACACCCGACTCCAGCATCCCGCCACACCAAACCGGAATCCCGCGTTCCTGCGCGGCATTATGCACGGCAATCGCTTCGGAGAATCCTCCCACGCGACCCAGCTTGATGTTGATGATCTTGCATGACTCCATTTCGATCGCGGCCAGCGCATCGCGCCGGTTGCGAATCGATTCATCCAGGCAGATCGGCGTATTCATCCGCTTCTGCAGCATCGAGTGATAGTAGAAGTCGTCATGCCAAAGCGGCTGCTCCACCATCAGCAGGTCGAACCCGTCGAAGGTGACGAGGTGGTCGGCATCGCGCAGTTTGTACGCTGAGTTGGCGTCGCAACTCAGCATGATGTCAGGCCACTGGTTGCGGACCTTTTCAAACACCTCGACATCCCAGCCAGGTTTGCACTTCAGCTTGATACGCTGGTATCCCGCGGCCAGTTCGCGCTCGATGATGTCCATCAATTCAGGAATCGATTTCTGAATTCCCAGCGACACGCCGCAATTGATCCGGTCGCGCACGCCCCCGATCAGTTGCGACAGCGAAGTGCCTTCGCGCTGCGCTTCAAGATCCCAGACTGCATTTTCCAGGGCCGCCTTCGCCATCGGATTGCCACGCACAAGGTTGAAAATCTTGGGGCAATCGCCTCCGTGGTCCACAGTGGCGTTCGCCAGCATCGGGCCCAGTTCGTTCACGATCACCTGCCAGGCCGTGTCCGTCGACTCGCCTGAAAAATGCGGCCGCTCGCCAGCTGTGCACTCGCCCCAGCCCACCAGGCCCTCCGATCGGACCTCGGCCAGGAGGATTCTGCGGTTGCGGGTGACACCAAAACTTGTCTCAAAGGGTCGCACCAGGGGCAGGTGCAACTCGCGGAGAACGATTCCATCGATTCTCATAAATTCCTGTTTCCTTCAGATGACAGCTTATGAAGATGTTGGCACTTCCATGATCCGGCTCTGAAAACCCTTTCAGACTTGCACCGGTTGGGCCCAGCGACCCAGTTCAAAGACTCCGTTACCTTCCGCGTCCCGGTTAAATGAGACGACGGCTAATCCTCTGGAAAAGGCCTCTTGAAACTTCTCGCGATTCTGCGACTGGACAGCAAGTGCTTGCTCTCGGCCACCGGGGGAAGCCTTCCATTGGTAGATGGCGGCTGGGACCTGGATGCGTTCTTCAATTTCATTTTCGACCGGGGGGCGACCTTCGAGGATACCCGTGACTCGATCCGAGTCGAGATACCACTCGGCAACCAGACGATCCGTCGGAAGTCCACCTTGGAGTCGAGAAGAGGATACACCATAGAAATTCACATAATAGCTGCGAACAATTGCGCCGAGCTTGTGTATGTTGAGATGCGCGTTCTTGATCTCCAGCGGATCGAACGTCCACTCCATGTGCCGGATGCCCCGCGAAAGAGCCTCACGTCGTTGCTCCAGCTTGAGTTGCGCCCCAAGACCGCGATTACGGTAGTTGTCCCGCACCGCAAGCATGTGCGAGTGCAGATAAGGCTCTGGATTTTTTCCGTCTGTGGATTTCTTGCCCGTTTTCACACCCGGCAATGACATGGCGAAACCTACCATTGACTCTGGCGTCCCCTCCGGCCCTGCTCCCGGCAAATCGGTATCGAACGCGCCGAGGACCTGCCCGCCAATCTTCTGCGCCACCAGAAACGCCTTGCGCGGAATAATGTCGCTGTCGTCGTAGCCCCACGTCTCAATCTGCATCTGGACGCAGGCCTCCAACTCATCGTGTCCCGAACACGCGCGGATCAGGATCATCGTTGATCCATCCTTCGTTCACGCCCGATCCACAACGGCTGAGTTTCACCGCACGATCGCTCGGTGTCCCGGCGCAAGGGCTCCGTGTCGGGGCACGACTCGGGGAACCCGCGTAGTGGGTCGCATGCCGAAACAGCCGCTAAAAAGAAGGGGGCTTTAGCCCCTGCAAAGCCTGCATCCCGAAACATCACGCTCCGCTCTCCTCACTCGCTCCCAGCTTCCTCTTTGCTTCGACCCATAATGCTTCGAGCTCCTCAGGTTTCAATTCCTCAAGCGGTTTCTTAGAATCCACTTCCATTTGCTTGAATCGCCGTCTGAATCGCAGATTGCACCCGCGCAGCGCCATCTCCGCATCCACGCCAAGATGCCGTCCCAGATTCACAACCGTGAAAAGCAGATCGCCCAGCTCCGCCTCTACCGCAGATCTGATTGCCGGATCGTGGGATTTCTCCGCCGCCGCAGCTTCCGCTTCCAACTCCGCAGTCTCTTCCGCCAGCTTCGGCAGCAGATCGCGCCAGTGCGGCCAGTCGAAACCGGCCTTGGCCGCCTTCCCGCCAATCTTCGCAGCCTCGGCCAGCGCTGGCATCGCGCGCTGCACGGTATCTAACCTCGAAGTCGAACTAGAGGTGGCGGCTCCATGCGATGCCTCGGCAGCCTTGATCTCTTCCCAGTTGCGCAGCACCTTGGCGGACGAACCTTCGACTGCGGAATCCACCGCGGCCTCATTGCCTGCTGCGCGCGATGCCTCCTCACCAAAAACATGCGGATGGCGTCGAATCAGCTTGCGATTCAGATGATCGAGTACATCCGCAATCGTGAAGTGCCCTTCGTTCGCCGCCATCTCCGCGTAGAACAGCACCTGCAGCAGCAGGTCGCCCAGTTCCTCCGCCAGGTGCGGAAAGTCCCGCCGCTCGATCGCGTCGAAGACCTCGTAGGCCTCTTCAAGCGTGTATTTGCGAATGGTGTCGAAGGATTGTTCGCGGTCCCACGGGCATCCACCCGGAGCGCGCAGCCGCGCCATGATGCCAACCGACTGCTCAAATAGCTCTGCAGCCCGCTTGGGATCGGTCGAAACCGCGGCAGGCTTTGGAAACTGAGGACTCTGTGCGTCTCTCGCGCCGTCCATCGCAACCAGTGTACCGCCCGCCCATGCGCCGCGGTTCGCATGATGCAATGGACCACAAACGATACTGCCCAATGTGACGTCTGTTGAGCCGTATACTCAACCTTCCCGGTGATTCTTAAATGATCCGCATTCTCGGCACGATATTGGCGGCGCTGCTGGGGCTGGCCTTCGGCAGCTTCCTCAACGTGTGCCTCAGCCGCTGGCCCGAAGGCGAAAGCGTCGTCAAGCCGCGCTCCCACTGCCGCAGTTGCGGACGCACCCTGGCGTGGTGGGAGAACATCCCGCTCCTGAGCTGGCTCGCGCTGCGCGGCCGCTGCCGCACATGCGGGACGAAGATCAGCTGCCGATATCCGCTGGTTGAGTTGGCGAGCGGGGTCATTTGGGCCTATATCGCCTCAGGGCCATTTCCCGATGTACCCACAGATCATCTACCAGTCTCGGTTTTGGTCTATACGCTTGCGACCAAAGCTCTCGTGATGATGTTTACCTGGTTGCTTTTGGCTCTGGCGATTCTCGACGCGGAAAACTTCTGGCTCCCCAACTTCTTAACCCTCGCTGGTGCGGCGATCGGATTTATCAGTACCGCAGGCGATCCATTTATATTGCTCGTACTCACTTCACGAACGGGAATTCCCTTCACGGAGGAATTCGAGCATGAACGGTTTGGACTTTGGACACCCGGGCTCAGCAGACTCGTTGCCATCCTCGCCGCCGCATGCATCATCCTCTTCATCCGCTGGACTTACTGGCTGATCCGCCACCGCGAAGGTATCGGTCTCGGCGACGCCAAGCTCATGGCCATGCTCGGCGCTTGGCTCGGCCTCTCCGGCGCTCTGCTCTCCTTCGCCATCGGCGTCATGATCGGCGCAGTCTTTGCGCTCGTCGTCCTTGCCGTTCCCAAGGCGCGGCGCGAATCCGACACATGGCTTCTGTCGAAGATGCCTCTCGGCACCTTCCTCTGCGTCGGCGGAATCATCAGCGTCCTTTGGGGCCAGCCACTCATCGCCGCCTACCTGCGACTCATCGGATTGCGCTGATCACGCAGAAATCGACTACTGCTGCGGAGTCGCCACTGCCGGCGCCTTCGCCAGTTCCGGCTCCTTCAGCCACTTTTTCGCTTCCTTCGCATGTTTGCTGTCGGGGTCGTACTCCATCACCTTCTGGTAGTTCGCCTTGGCATGCGCATAGTCGCCAAGCTCGCGCTGCGCCTCCGCCAGTCCCCAATACACATCGGGATTCTCGGTATCAGTGATCAAGGCTGATTGATAGCGGGATAGTGCCGCCCGCCAGTTCTTCCGGCTTAGCTCGAATGCACCAACATCTTCGTCTTCTTTCGCCGTGACCTGGTGCACTACCGGCTCGTCGCTCTTTTTCCCGTGCTTCCCCGGCCTGGGTTCATCCGGAATGTTCACATCGTTGGTTCCCGTCAGGCTCGAACTAAAGCCGCTGTCGGAGTCCGACGCGCCCGGCACCGGATCATCAGGACTATGCACAGGATCGGTATCGTCATGCAGCAAGCTTGTCGTTCCAGCGCTTTCGCCCGTGCCCGGCACAGGCTGCGGAGTCGCCGGCTCTTCGCTCGTTGGCACCACCGGCACACTGTTCGTATCTTCCGGAAACGGATTGGAAGTATCCGCCGGCTTCTGCGCAGGCTGCTGCTGCGTCGGGCTCGGCTTCTGCTGCGGTGGTGACGATTGCGCGTGCAGCACAACAGCCGCCAGCAAGCAGCATCCCACCCCCGGCGCCATGTGAAATCTCAACTTCATCTCAATTCTTTTCGCGTCCCGGCGACATTTCTCATCACATCAATGTTACGATGCGATGCATACAGCACTTCAACCCACTCCAGGAAAAAGCCGCATTCCCCATGGCACTCATCATCCGCTCCTCTGCCATTCATGCCGCCGGCTGCTATAGCACCACTGCGGTTCGCAAAGGCACGCGCGTCGCCGAGTACACCGGACCGCGCCTCAGTAAAGACCAAGCCGACGAATCCAACGAAGACTCGCCGATTACCTACTTATTTGGACTTGGCGACGGCTCCATCGTCATCGATGGCCATTGTATGGCGATGTTCATTAATCACAGTTGCGACCCCAATTGCGAGACCGAGGAGATCCGCGGCCGTGTCTGGATCACGGCCATCCGCAATATCAAGCCCGGAGAAGAAATTACCTATGACTACTGCCTCTACGATGGAGGTGGAGACGAGGCCATCTGCAACTGCGGTGCGAAGAAATGCCGCGGCACCATGTACTCTCCGGAGGAAGTCCGCCGCCGTAAGGCCGCAGCGCGCAGGGCCGAGAAGAAAAGGGCCGCAAAACGCCGGTTGCGCACCAGGGCCATCCCCATTCCTCGCCCACCCGAGGTCGTCGAAGAAGAAGACGCAGCCTGACCAGATCCCGCGTCAGCGAAAGCCGATACACATCCGGGCGCTTTGGGGGATAGCATAGGGCAGGATGACGCAAGAGCCGGACCAGCCGCCCCTCACTGATCTGCAACTCGACGTGCTGCGCCGCTTCGCGCTCTTCGAGGTCAGTCGTGACGATATGCTCAAGGCGCTTGCCGGAGCCTTCGACATCAACTTCGATCCCAGGGAAGAGACCGCTAAAGGCATCACCCAGCGCCGTTCCGCCAACAACCGCTTCCCTATCCCCGAACCCGGCATCGTCATCACCCGCGAACACATCTCCAACGCTCTCGAGCACAAACGCTTCGAAATGATCTCAGAGCGCGACCTCGTCTACTGGGCCACGATTCTCCTCCTCAATGACGCCTACGTCTTCGATCCCGGCGACGAAGACCTGATCGCCGAGTGGCTCAACGACATCAGCTTCAACCTCGATGCTGGCTGAGCGGTTTTCCCACAATCTGAAGCGTTTCGAAGCACCTTTTCCACGCCCATCCCCCATCACCCCGGAACGATACAATCCCATTTAGTGCCCGCCTCCAAATCCAGCGGGCCAGGGAGTCTTCGCTCGCATGGGTTATCAGGTTCTGGCTCGCAAGTATCGGCCACAAAAGTTTGCCGACGTCGCCGGCCAGGATCATGTCACGCGCACCCTGCTCAACGCGCTCACCCAGAACCGGATCGCGCACGGTTACATTTTTTCCGGACATCGCGGCATCGGCAAAACCACCATCGCCCGCATCCTGGCCCAGGCGCTGAACTGCCGCACTGAGATCGGCTCCGCGCAGCGCCCTACGCCCGAGCCCTGCGGCGTCTGCGACTCGTGCGTTGAAATCCGCCAGGGCAATGCTGTCGATGTGATCGAGATCGACGCCGCCACCAATCGCGGCATTGACGAGATTCGCGAGCTGCGCGACGCCGCCCGCTACGCGCCCGCCCGCGATCGCTACAAGATCTACATCCTCGACGAGGCCCACCAAATCACCGAGGCCGCCTTCAACGCCCTGCTCAAAACTCTCGAAGAGCCACCTTCGCACGTCATCTTCATGATGGCTACGACGGAGCCGGAAAATATTCCGCAAACCATCCGCTCCCGTTGCCAGCATTTCAGCTTTCACGCGGTCAAGTTCGACGACATCCTCGCCCAGCTCAAGATGATCGCCGCGCAGGAGGAGGTCGAGGCCGAAGAGGGAGCTCTCGCGTTACTGGCCGAAGCAGGCGACGGATCGATGCGCGACGCCCTCAGCATCATGGACCAGGCCATTGCATCGGCCCCTGTCGACGCTGAGAGTCGCCCGGTCCTGTCCACTGCCCAGATTCGCGAACTGATGGGGTCTGTGCCCAACACCATCTTCGAGCATCTGCTTGAGTCAGTCGCCGCAGGCGAAAGCGCACCCGTGATGACGCAGTTGAACGATCTGCTCAACTCGGGACACAGCGCGCAATCCCTGGCGCGGCAGATCGTTCGCTACCTGCGCAATACCTTGATGGCCAAGCTCGGCGGCGAGCAGACTGAGCTCTTGCAAATCTCTTCTGACGAGCGTGCCCGCGCCGCGCGCACTGCCTTGCTGTTCGGCGAAGAAGAGATCACCCGCAATCTTCAGATCATGCTGCGCACCTTCGACGATCTGAATTACAGGCAGGAACAGCGCTTCCATCTTGAACTGGGCCTGATGAAACTGGTGCACGCGCAGCGCCTCCTCCCGCTCGAAGAACTGCTCAGTTCCGTGGCGAGTGGTAAGCCCGTTAGCAGCGGCTCATCGTCCGCACCGCGCACATCCACCGCGCCCGCACGAAGCTCGTCACCTCCATCGCATTCTTCGCCAGTCGCCAGCGCGCCGCCTCCGCGTTCGCCATTCGGATCCGGGTCCGTGATGCAGTCCGCACCCATCGCAGAGAGCCACGCCGTGAGCGGCTCTGTGGCGCTGGCATCGCCGCGCCCCGAGGTTGCGCCCGTGGGAGCTGTCATCCCATTCCGCACTCCTCAGCCGCGGCCCAGCGATCTCGAACCCCAGGAAGCCGCAGGCGATCCTGACAGCGTGCCTGACCCCGGGCCCCCCGCACCAGTCTCGGCGCCGCGTCAGAAAACGCCTCCCTCTCTGACTCCCGAATCCGTGCAGCAAGCCATCGTCTCCGGTCTGGCTCAGAACGGTCACGCATCCGCTTCAACGCTCCTGTCCACGGCGCGGATCACGATTGAAGCTACTAGCCTGCGCATCGAAGTCCCGGGAATCGGCAAGAAGATGCTGGCCCTCACTGTCAATGCCGCCGCGGAGAAAATCATCAAGCAGGAATTGCAGCGTGTTGGCGCTCCTGTGCGCTTCATGGTGATTCCGGGCGAAGGTGTGGCCGCCACATCCGCAGTCGCAGCACCGGTCCAGGGCAGCATCCAGCAGGCCGCGCTCGAACATCCCATGGTGCAGCGGGCCAAGGAAATCTTCAAAGCCGAAGTGCGCAGCGTGGTCGACCTGCGTACCAAATAGAACCGAGGAGGCCGTCATGGTAAATCCGCTCAAGATTGCCGAAATGCTCTCTCAGGCAAACAAAATGCAGGAGGAGATGCAGCGCAAGCTTGCGGAAACGGTGGTCGAGGGTTCGACCGGCGGCGGGGCCGTCACGGTCACCATGAACGGTAAAAAAGAGCTTCTCAAGATTAAGATCGATCCTTCCGCCGTCGCCAGCTTCAGCGGTCCCAGCCCCGATGTTGAAATGCTCGAAGCCCTGATCGTCGGTGCCGTCAACGATGCTGGCCACAAAGCGGACGAAGCTATCCAGTCCAGCGTCAAGGGCGCGCTCGGCGGGCTCAACCTCAACATTCCCGGGCTCGGTTGAACTCAAGTTCTTCCCTGCGTGCGGTGAACTTTTTTCTCAATTGTGCAGAACCAGGAGGTAAGGATGTCAGCCGAATTGAATCGCAGAAGCTTCCTGCATCTGGGAGCAGCGGCCTGCGCCGCGTTCCTTGCTCCCCGCTGGATGTTTGCTCAGGCCGCCTCCGCCGACCGCCTCGGGCAAATGCGCGCAGCGGGGGCGTCGACGCCGATCAAGACCACCAAGCTTTACGACAACCTCTGGCTCCTGCAGGGAGCCGGTGGGAATATGGCCATCCAGAGCGGTAAAGATGGCAACATTCTCATTGATTCCAGTTTCGCCACTGCGGTTCCTCACATCCGCGAAGCCATTGCCGCGGTCAGCACCGATGCGCCTCACGCACTCATCAACACCCATTGGCACGTCGACCACGTCGACGGCAATGAAGGCATGCACGCTGCCGGGTTCCACGTAATCGCCCACGAAAAAACAAAAGCCCGCATGGCACAGCCTGCCGAGATGAAGCTCTTTCATATGTCTCTGCCTGTATACCCTGAGAGCGCTCTTCCCGCCACTACCTTTGCCACCTCAATGCACCACAACCACAACGGCGACAGCATCGATCTGGTCCACTACGACCCCGCTCATACCGACACAGACATCTACATTCACTTCCATAACGCCGACGTCCTTCACTGCGGCGACATCTTCTTCAACAAGACCTACCCCTTCATCGATGAAGGCTCCGGCGGTTCGATCGGCGGCACCATTGACGCTGCTCACAAATCTCTTACTCTTGCCGGCGACACCACCAAAGTCATTCCCGGCCACGGCCCCCTGGGCAATAAAGCCGATTTGAAGAAGTACGCCGACATGCTCTCCGCGGTGCGCGACAATGTAGCCGCAGTCAAGAAAGCTGGCGCCAGCGAGCAGGAAGCAATCGCAAAAAAGCCCACGTCCGCCTTCGATTCCGACTGGCTCCATGGCGGCTCGCCCGATATGTTCGTGGGTATTGTTTATCGTACCGTTTAGGAGGGGTTGCTGTGGCACGCTATGCCGAGCCCATGGCCCGGCTCATTGACGAATTGAAGAAGCTCCCAGGGGTGGGAACCAAGACTGCCCAGCGCTTCGCCTTTCACATTCTCCGCTCCAGCGACGATGATGCTTCCGCCTTCGCCGAAGCCGTGCGCGGGCTCAAGGCGAGCCTGCGCCTGTGTTCGATCTGCAACAACATCACAGACGTCGACCCCTGCGCCTATTGCGCCAGTCCCACGCGCAACCAGCGCCTCGTCTGCGTTGTGGAAGAGCCCACCAACATCGACGCGATTGAGCGTTCCCGCTACAGCGGCGTCTACCATGTGCTCCACGGAACGCTGTCGCCGCTCCATGGCATCGGCCCGGACCAGTTGCGCGGTCGAGGTCTGATGCAACGGGTCGAACGCGGAGAGGTCGATGAGGTCATACTTGCCACCAGCCCTACCCTCGAAGGCGAAGCCACAGCGGGTTGGCTGGCCAGCGCGCTCCGCGAATTCAAAGTGCGCGTGACCCGGATCGCAATGGGTGTCCCAGCCGGAAGCGACATTGAATATGCAGACGAGGTCACGATGGCACACGCCATCGAAGGCCGCCACGAGATGAAACTCTGATCGATTGTTGTCTAGGTTAGCTGCGCAGTCGAGTCAACAGGTCTTGCGGATGAACCGGCTTGGCCAGGATCTCAAATTCATAGCCCTGGGCGCGTGCCTTCTCGAGCAGATCGGCCGTCGCTGCCTGCCCTGAGAACAGTAGAATCTTGATCTTCGGCAGCAGTGCGCGAATCTGGATTGCCGCATCGATGCCGTTCAGATCGGCCATAATCACATCGGCGATCAGCATATCCGGCTCGTAGCTTGAGGCTGTCTCCAGCGCGGTCTCTCCGGAATATACGGCCCTCGCTTGAAAACCGCTCTGATTGAGAATCATCGCCAGCGTATCGGCAATGACGCGCTCGTCATCTACTACTAGAACTTTGGGCTTAACGTGATTATCGGGCATAAACTCCTGGACGCCAAAGGGGATGCGCAAAAGCCTTGCAGTCGAACGCGCCGCACAGCGAAGCCGACTAGCACCGCTCAGGGCACAATCAGCTCGGTAAACACCTTGTTAGGATAACATCCTGGGGAAGAGACAACGAGCAACCCCTGGGGCCCGGCTCTTCAGTTTACGGATGCTTCCGGCCTTCCGCAAGATGGATGCCAGTTCTCAAATTTTTGCTCTCTTCCTTTGACGCTCCCCGAATGAAAGTAGTTCCCGGTTCGATCCGGTTTCCTTTTGGAGTGCCCACTCAGCCCGTGGCTGACGCAGATTTCATGGGGCTGCGTTACTCTAAACCGGCGGATACTCCCCCATGCGGCAGGAATTCATCGGAAAGAAACGCAACCCTCATAAGCTTTTTGAGAACACCAATTCCCCGCTGGCGGTCCCGGCGAATCTGAGGCGAAGAGGCACGCATGCAACCTTCGGGCATTCAAAGCGAGGCACCGATCCCCTCCCCTGAAGCGGCGAAACTCTCCGGCGGTGAAGCGATCATGCGCGCCGAGAAGATCGAAAAGTATTATGCGCAGCCCAGCCAGAACCGCATCCAGGTCATTTCACCCACTGACCTGACCATCGTTCCCGGAGAGATCGTCGCTCTGCTCGGCCCCTCCGGCTCTGGCAAGTCCACCATGCTACGCATGCTTTCCGGTCTGTCGCGGCCCTCCGCCGGCCAGGTTTACTGGCACGAGAAACCAATCGCCGAAGCCGAAGTCAACGTATCCATCGTCTTTCAGAGTTTTGCCCTGTTCCCGTGGCTCACCGTCCTTGAAAACGTCGAGGCCCCCCTGCAGGCCCGCGGCATTGACCCCGAAGAACGCCGCACTCGGAGCTTGCGCATGCTCGATACCGTCGGTCTCGACGGTTTCGAATCCGCCTATCCAAAGGAACTCTCCGGCGGTATGAAGCAGCGCGTCGGCTTTGCCCGCGCCCTCGTCGTCGAGCCTGAAGTCCTCTTCATGGACGAGCCCTTCTCTGCCCTCGACGTCCTCACCGCCGAGAACCTCCGCAGCGAACTGCTCGAACTCTGGGCAAAAAAGACCATGCCCACGCGCTGCGTCTTCATCGTGACCCACAACATCGAAGAGGCAGTTCTGCTCGCCGACCGTATCATCGTTCTCGGCCGCAATCCCGGGCATATCCGCACTGATTTTCGCAACCAGCTTCCCCAACCCCGCGACCGAAAATCCGAGTCCTTCACGCAACTGGTTGACTACATCTACAAGGTGCTCACACGGCCCGACGTCGCTCCCACTGAGGCACCTGAACATCAGCACCCCGGCCCGCGCATCCGCGACCAGCGCCAGATGAAGTACCAGATGCTGCCCCACGCACGTCCCGGCGGCGTCGCCGGATTGCTCGAACTCCTGCTCGATAAGGGGGGCCGCGACGACATCTACCGCCTGGCCGACGACCTCGCCTTCGAGATCGACGACCTGCTCCCCATCGTTGACGCCGCGCAACTTCTCGGATTCCTCAAAGTGGAAGAAGGCGACGCCTCCATCACCGATACCGGGACCGAATTTGCCAATTCCGAAATCCTCCGTCAAAAGGAACTCTTCCGCGACGCAGCCCTTGTCAACGTGCTCCTCTTGCGCCAGATTCGCCGCGCCCTCGATGCCAAGAGCGATCACACGGTCCCCGAGGAATTCTTCCTTGACATGCTCGACGAGCAGTTCAGCGACGAAGAATCGCACCGCCAGATTGAAACCGCCGTCAACTGGGGCCGCTATGGAGAACTTTTCGACTTCGACGCCGCGCGACGCCGCTTCGTGATGCCCGATGCCCTTGAAGAGGCCGCCGATGCAGGAGGCGACGAGTGACCCTGCAGCGCACATTCGCGCAGTCGCTCGTCACCGCCCGCACCTGGCCCTTCGTCATCGACGTGGGCGTGGGTGCCTGCGGCCTTGCCATCTTCTTTGCCATCGTCGGAACCGGAAGATACTGGCTCAGCAAACCTGCTCCCATCGCTGAAATCTCTCACTCCATCGGCGCTCTGCCCATCTACGCCTTTTACTCCATTGTCCGTATCGGCATCGCGTACCTGCTCAGCCTTGTCTTCGCCATCGCCTACGGCTACATCGCGGCATACAACCCGCGCATTGAGCCCTGGATGGTCGCCGTCCTCGACATTCTGCAGTCCATCCCCGTTCTCAGTTTCCTGCCCCCGGTAGTCCTTTTCATGGTCGCTCTGATTCCCGGCCACCAGTTGGGAATCGAGATGGCCGTCATCCTCCTCATCTTCACCGGGCAGGTGTGGAACCTGGCCTTCAGTTTCTATTCCTCGCTTAAATCCATCCCTCGCGAAATGCTGGAGGCCTCGCGCATCTATCGCTATTCCGCCTGGCAGCGCTTCTGGCAGCTTGAGATGCCCTACGCAGCCATCGGCCTGGTCTGGAACTCGATTGTCTCCGTCGCCGGCGGATGGTTTGCCCTCATCGCGTGCGAAATCTCGCCGTTCGCCGACTACACTTACCAGCTTCCCGGAATCGGAAGCTATCTACAGGTCGCCACCAACACCGGCGACTACCGCGCGCTCACCTTCGGCATCGTCATCGTCATCCTCATCGTCGTCGCCACCGACCAGCTCGTCTGGCGCCCGCTCATCGCCTGGAGCGACAAGTTCAAATTCGAACAGGTCGAGTCCGCCGATCGTGTCCGCTCGCCGATCCTCGCTCTTCTCCGCCGTTCCAGCCTCCTCAGTTCACTTCCCAGCCGTGTCTGGACCAGCATCGAAGAGCCGATCTACCGTCGCCTCTCCCGCACCAGGGAATGCCGCGTTATCCAACCCGTCGACGCAGAAAAATCTACCCGGAACTCGGTCTGGTTTTATCTGCTGGCGGTCGCGGCCGCTGGAGTTGTCGGCTGGGGAGCGTTGCAGGCTGTCATCATGCTCAGAACGGTCAGCTGGCCCGACCTGAAACTGCTCTTCGAAGGCGCCGCCGCCACCTTCGGCCGCGTCAATGCGGCTCTCCTCATCTCCGCCGCGTGGACCATCCCGGTCGGCGTCGCCATCGGCCTCAATCCGCGCCTCTCGCGCATTGTTCAGCCCACCGCCCAGGTTCTGGCCTCCATTCCCGCCACCGCCTTTTTTCCCCTCATCCTCATCGGCCTGGTCAAGATCGGCGGCGGCCTCGGCATCGGCTCCATCGCCCTCATGCTCCTCGGCACGCAGTGGTACATCCTCTTCAACGTCATCGCCGGTGCCATGTCCATCCCCTCCGACCTGCGCGAAGTCGCCTCGCTCTATCGCTTCACCCGCTGGCAGCGCTGGACCAGGCTCATCCTTCCCGGAATCTTCCCCTACCTCATCACCGGCATGGTGACGGCCTCCGGCGGCGCGTGGAACGCCTCCGTCTACGCCGAATACTCCCACCTCAAAGACAGCACCCTGCAGACCATCGGCCTCGGCGCCGAGATCAGCGCCGCAACCGACAGCGGACGGTTCCCCATCATCCTGCTCGCCACCATCATGATCTCCCTCATGGTCGTTACCATGAACCGCCTCGTCTGGCGGCGCCTCTATCGCCTCGCCGAAACTCGGTATAAACTCGAAGGCTAAACAATCCACAGATAGCCGCGATCGGAGAAAGATATGATTCGCGTTGGACTGATTGGTTTCGGCATGGCGGGCCGCGTGTTCCACGCGCCTCTCATCTCCTCCGTCGATGGCCTAGAACTTGCCGCCGTCGTCGAGCGCACCAAAAACAACGCGGCCGAGCGCTACCCCGGCATCACCACCTATCGTTCCGTCGAAGAGTTGCTCGCCGACGCCACCATCAAGCTGATCGTCGTCGCGACGCCCAACAGCACGCACTTCCGCATCGCCATGCAGGCTCTTGAAGCCGCAAAAAGTGTCGTCGTCGACAAGCCGGTCGCCCTGAACGCCGATGAAATTGTCCAGCTTGCCGGCCTCGCCGGAGGCATCGGGCTGCAATTCTTCCCGTTTCATAACCGACGCTTTGACAACGACTTCCTGACAATTAAGAAACTCATACATGAACACACGCTCGGCCGCCTCGTTCACTTTGAATCGAACTTCGACCGCTGGCGTCCCGGCCTCTCCACTCGCGCGTGGAAAGAAGAGACCGACGAGGGGGGCGTTCTCTACGATCTCGGCACGCACATCGTCGATCAGGCGCTTGCACTCTTCGGCCAGCCGTCCTCTGTCGGCGCCGAGATCCGGCGCGAACGCGATGGCGAAGGTTCCAACGACGCCATCACCATCCGCCTCCACTACCTCACAGGCTTCTCCGTCACCCTCGGAGCCAACTGCCTCTCCTCACTGGCCCGCCCTCGCTTCCACCTTCGCGGAACCCGCGGCAACTTCTGGAAATGGGGACTCGACCCGCAGGAAGACGCGTTGAATGCCATCACCAAAATCACCGATGCCAACTGGGGACAGGAGCCCGCGGATCGATCGGGCACGCTCAGCATCGACACCGACGGCAATCTGGTAACGCGGCCGGAACCCTCAGCTACCGGAGACTACCGTCTCTTCTATGCCGGCGTCCGCGATGTTCTGCTCGGCACCACACATGCACCGCCCGTCACTCCCGCCGAAGCCTGGCGCGTAGCCCGCGTTCTCGAAATGGCAAAGCAAAGCTCCGCCGAATATCGGGACATCGAATGTGACTGGACAGGTGAGCCAGCGTAGTCACTGTAGCGCTTCCGCCACCTGCTTCTCGACCAATGGCACCCAGAACCTGAACACGCTTCCATGTTCCGGATTGCTCTCAACCGCAATCCCGCCCCCGTGTGCCAGCATGATGGCCCGCGCAATCGCCAGCCCCATGCCAGTGCCCTTGCCCAGCTTCGCGCCCTTCTTGCCGCGATAGAACTTCTCGAAGATATGCGGCAAATCGCCCTTGTCGATGCCGGGACCGCTGTCCTCCACTTCAAATTCCAGCCGGCCTTCCACGCGCCGGCTTCGCAGCACGATCCGGCCCTGCGGCGGCGAATACTGCGCCGCATTCTCGATCAGGTGGCGAAATACGCGTCCCAGCAGCTTGGCATCGAACCATGCCGGCGTGTCGGGCTCCTGCACCATCACCGTGACCTTGTGCCGCGCAAGCGCGCGACGCGAAGCCTCAATCGCATGCTCCACCAACATGCGCGTGTGATGTGGCGCACTCTGCACCCGGAGCACCTTGGCATCCAGTTCCGCCATCTCCACGGCCTCGCCGATCAATGCATCCAGATGCGCCGACTCCTCGTCCACCACCGCTGCCAGTTCCCTGCGCACCTCGTCGTCCAGACCTTCATTCTGGGTCAACGTCGTTGCTGCCGCGCGGATTGATGTCAGTGGCGTCCGCAACTCGTGCGTGAGCGAGTCGATCAGCGCCGCGCGCAAGCGTTCGCCCTCGCGCGAAGCCTCCATGCGCGCCGTCGCTTCAATCGCGATTGCTCGCGTAATGGCGATCCCCACCTGCGCGCATACGGCGGTCGCAGCCTCCCGCGACAGGGTCGAAGGCTTCCACGCCATTGCACCCACTGCGCGCATCCCCACCATCAGCGCATGAACTTCGAATCCATCCTGCAGCCGCATTGGCCGGCATTCACGCCGCCTGTCACCTCGCGCAGATTCGCCTTGAGCATCTCCGGCAGTTCCGACCTCGGTTGCGAAATACTGGTCTCGTTCCTGCACAAACAACACCACGGTCCCGAGTCCACATATCTTCGCCACCAGCGACGGCAAGTCGCGCATCAGCGCCGCCGCATCCTCATGCAGCATCATCTCCTGGCTCAGCAGGTATAGCCGCTCCACATCCTCGCGGCGCTGTTCCGCTTGATCCTTCTGCCTTCGAGCTCGTTCCGCCACGCGGCCCGCCACAACCGAACAAACCGCAAACGTCAGCATCGAAATCCACTCCTGCGGACCGGCCAGCGTAAACGTGTGCATCGGCGGAAGAAAGAAATAGTCAAATGAGATCGCACAGAGCAGCGCGCCGTAGAGCGCAATCACAAGCTCGGCTTGCGAAGCGGTCACGACCACAACCACAAGAAAGACCATGCCTGCAGTGGTGGCGCGCGCGTGGGTCACCGCCAGGCCAACCGTGGTTAGCCACCGCCGCCAGCGTGGCGCCAAGCCACTGAACATAATGGCGCGCCTTCGGCTTCAATTGCATGCAGGTCTCCACCGGAATCATACCCGGCCTGCCCAATGATGTAAGCTGCCGATGGAAGAAGAACGAAGATGCCCGGCAGAATCCTTGTCATCGACGACGAACCGCAAATCACCCGCGTGTTGCGCGCTTCCCTGTCAGCGCAGTCCTTTGATGTGCGCACCGCCAACGACCCTGAAGAAGGCCTTCGCCTCTTCGCCGAGTGGCCGCCCGACCTCGTCATTACCGATCTCATGATGCCCGGTCTCAGCGGCGTCGAAGTCTGCCGCGCCATTCGCGCCACCTCGTCCACGCCCATTCTCGTGCTTTCCGTGCGCGATCACGAACGCGCCAAGATCGAGGCGCTCGACGCCGGCGCCGACGACTACGTCACCAAGCCGTTCAGCATCCAGGAACTGCTCGCGCGCGTCCGTGCCCATCTGCGCCGCGCACCCGAAAGGACTGAATCGGCCATCGTCGCCGGCGACTTCGTCATCGATGCCGCCGCCCACAGCATCGAGATCGCCGGCAAGCCGATTCACCTCACACCCAAGGAATTCGAGCTTCTCGTTCACCTCGCGCGCCACGCCGGCAAGGTCATTACCCATCGCGCCCTGCTCACCGCTGTCTGGGGTGCCCAATCCGCCCACCAGCCGGAGTACCTCCGCGTCTTTGTCGGACAGCTTCGGAAAAAACTCGACGCCCAAACCGGAAAGCAATTCATTCAGACAGAACCCTGGGTCGGCTATCGCTTCGTCCCCGAGGGTCTGAAGGAAGACGACAACTAGGCATTTCACTCTCTCTTGAATATCGGTGATGCGGACTAATCGATATCGACCGCCGGATAAGCTTCGATGTACTCCTCGCCGTTGCAGCCCATATAGGCTACTGTGCGCGCAGCAAAGTCTACGTCATAGCGCACCACTCCCGCCTGCCACGTAGCCGCGAGAAACTCAGGAAATGTGCTCTCGCCGGCCTGATCGGTTCGTAGAGCCTTAATCAGTGCCTCTTGGTCGAAGGCCGGTACATCCTCCGCGCCCGATACAAGAGGCGCTCCTTGCATCACGACAGGCCCGTGGTTAGTCAGAAATAAGCTTTGGCAAGCGGGGAGCGACCAGGTATTGCGAGTGACTCCGGCCTGTCTCAGAGTCTCTGCAAGATAGGGGAAGCCTCCCACCTTCGGGCGAATAGCGGCCGCCTTTTTCATTGCCGCGTTCAGGGTATCGATTGCCATGCTCATGAGATCTTCTCCTTTTGATTCCGGGTAAATGGTCGCTTGGTATATCATTCAACGGGAATTTCGCGAATTCTATGATGGCTTGCGATCTTACCGAGCAGGCTGGCGGAGGGCTGTTTTTTCGTCGCCATCGAGACAGGTGAAGAACTTCTCGTCGTTTCTGTCGGCGATCTCCGCCAGTTCAGGAACAACGCGCCGCCCCGCACTTGTCAGCGTGAGCAGTTGCGCCCTGTTGTCTTCGGGTTTCATCCTGCTCCTGATCCATCCCTTCGACTGAAGCTTATCGACGATCTTTGAGATCGCACCTCGGGTCATCGTCAGTGCTTCGGCCATCTCTCCCGGCGTTGCTTGATCCAGGTCCCAGAGGTGACGCAGCAGAACCCACTCGGCGACGGATGTTCGCCTCAACTGAAGGGAGCGGGCAAAATCGCTCCGAGACCGCATTCGATACTTGCCGAAGCAAAAAGCCAAGGTGACTTTCCAGCTCGGAGACGGAAATACGGGTGAGAGCGTATTGTTTCCATGGAAACCATTATGGTTTCCATGGAAAGTAGTGTCAAGCGTTTTTTCGCGGTTACTCGCCTTCAGGAAATCCGCTCATGAAACGGGCGAGCGTTTGTTTTCACCGAAGTAGCCAATCAACCTGTCTTTATATTTCCCTTAGATTTCCCTTCCGCCAACACAACGCCCCTCCCCGCAAAATCGATTTTGGAATCTCAGCGGCCTGTGTGGCGCTGTGCCGTTCTGAATCGAGGTTCTTCGCATGCAAGATCTCACCATGCTCTTCTACACCGTCATTTTCTTTGCCGTGGCCTTTCTGTACGTCAAGGCCTGTCAGAAGTTGAGGTAAGCCATGGACCCTGTCACCGTCATCGCGCTCCTGCTCGCGGTCCTGATGCTCGTTTACCTCGCAGCCACTTTGCTTTACCCGGAGAAATTCTGACATGTCCGCCAATGGCTGGTTGCAGTTTCTCGTCTACTCCCTGGTCCTGTTGCTGACTGTGCGCCCCGTCGGCATCTACCTTACGCGCGTCCTCGAAGGCCAGCGCACCTGGCTCGACCCCGTTCTGCGCCCCTGCGAGCGCCTCACCTACAGGCTCTGCGGCGTCAACTCCGATCACGAAATGAACTGGCGCGAGTACGCCTTCGCGATGCTCGGATTTTCCGCCGTCAGCCTCGTGCTCACCTACATCATCGAGCGCGCCCAGGCCTTGCTTCCCTGGAACCCGCAGCACCTCGCCGGAGTCGGTCCCGATCTCGCGTGGAACACCGCCGTCAGTTTCACCACCAACACCAACTGGCAGTTCTACACGCCCGAATCCACGATGAGCTATCTCACCGAGATGGCCGGCCTCGCCACGCACAACTTCTTCTCCGCCGCCGTAGGCATCGTCGTCGCCGTCGCGCTCGTGCGCGCCATCAAGCGCACCTCATCAGCCACCATCGGCAACTTCTGGGTCGATACCACGCGAACGCTGCTCTACATCCTTGCTGCCTGGCTCACTCATCTACGCACTCCTGCTTGTCGCCCAAGGCGTTCCGCAAAATCTCCATAACTACACCATCGCGCATACGCTCGAAGGCCAGACACAGACCATCGCGCAAGGACCCGTAGCCTCGCAGGAAGCCATCAAAATGCTCGGCACCAATGGCGGCGGATTCTACAACGCCAACAGCTCTCACCCCTTCGAGAATCCAACCCCCTTTTCGAATTTCCTGCAAATCCTCTCCATCTTCATCATCCCCGCCGGACTCACCTACATGCTCGGCCGCATGACCGGCTCCCCGGGACACGGCTGGGCTGTCTTCGCAGCCATGTACATCCTCTTCGCCGCAGGATTCGCGACCCTCTACTGGGCCGAAGCGCATCCGCATCCGCTCATTCACGGCGCCGCGCAAACGGCTACGGCCACCGCGCCCGGCGGCAACATGGAAGGCAAAGAAGTCCGCAACGGCATCGCCGAAACCGCCCTCTTCGCCACCATCACCACCGACGCAAGCTGCGGCGCCGTCAACGGCATGCACGACAGCTTCACGCCCCTCGGCGGCCTCGTTCCCCTCACCAACATCATGCTCGGCGAAGTCATCTTCGGCGGCGTCGGCGCCGGCCTCTACGGCATGCTCATCTTCGTCGTCCAGGCCGTCTTCATCGCCGGACTCATGGTCGGCCGCACCCCCGAATACCTCGGCAAGAAAATCGAATCCTACGACGTGAAGATGGCCATGCTCTACGTGCTCATCTTCCCGCTCATCATCCTCTCGCTTACCGCGATCTTCGTTCTGATGCCCAACGTCGGCCTTGGCACCACAAACAACGCAGGCCCGCATGGCTTCAGTGAAGTCCTCTACGCCTTCACCTCCGGAGCCGGCAACAACGGATCAGCCTTCGCCGGTCTCAGCCCGAACTGGTGGTACAACATCACGATGGGCTGGGACATGCTCATCGGGCGCTTCCTCATGATGTTGCCCGTTCTGGCTCTCGCCGGGAATCTGGCGCAGAAGAAAAGCATTCCGCCTTCCCCAGGCACCTTCCCCGTCAACACTCCGCTCTTCACGGTTCTGCTCATCGGCATCGTCCTCATTCTCGGCGCGCTCACCTTCTTCCCGGCCCTGAGCCTTGGACCGATTCTTGAACACCTGCTACTGAAATCCGGACAGCTTTTCTGAGGAGATCTGACATGAGTTCTTACGGCAAATTCAACTCTCCCGCACAGGCTGAAGCTCATTCGATTCAGCAGCGCCTGCTCTTTCGACGGAATTCAGCAGCTCCTCTGCGCTGCCGCCCGAGCACCACGAGCATCGCAAAAAGAAATCGACCGCCGGCGTTGTGGAACAGAAAAGCCTCTGGAATACCGCGATCATGCGCCAGGCCTTCATCGACGCATTTCGCAAGCTCGATCCGCGCTGGATGGTCAAGAACCCCGTCATGTTCGTCGTCGAAGTCGGCAGCGTCCTGACCTCGGCCTTGCTCATCGACAACACCGTTCACCACCGCGCCGGATTTGGCTTCAATCTCCAGATCACCCTCTGGCTCTGGTTTACCGTCCTGTTCGCCAACTTCGCTGAAGCCATGGCCGAAGGCCGCGGCAAAGCACAGGCCGACACCCTGCGCAAAGCCAAGGGCGAAACCATCGCGCAGCGCTACACAGCTTCCGGATCTCTGGAACAGGTTGCCAGCGGACTGCTCCGCGCCGGCGACATCATCTACGTCCCCGCAGGCCACTACATCGCTGGCGACGGCGAAGTGATCGAAGGCGTTGCCTCGGTCGACGAATCCGCCATCACCGGCGAATCCGCCCCCGTCATCCGCGAGGCCGGCGGCGACCGCTCGGCCGTCACCGGCGGAACCAGAGTCCTCTCCGACTGGGTCAAGATCCGCATCACCTCCAACCCCGGCGAAACCTTCCTCGACCGCATGATCGCCCTGGTCGAAGGCGCGACGCGCCAGAAGACGCCAAACGAAATCGCGCTTTCGATTCTGCTCTCCGGCCTCACCATCGTCTTCCTGCTCGCCGTCGTGACCCTTGCAGCCCTTCGCCATCTACTCCAAGGCGCCGCAGACAGTATTCGTACTCGTCTCGCTGCTCGTCTGCCTCATTCCCACCACCATCGGCGGCCTGCTCTCGGCCATCGGCATCGCCGGCATGGATCGCCTCGTCCAGTACAACGTGCTCGCCATGAGCGGACGCGCCGTCGAAGCCGCCGGCGACGTCAACACCCTGCTCCTCGACAAGACCGGCACCATCACCCTCGGCAATCGTCAGGCCACCGAGTTCATTCCCGCACCCGACGTCACCCCTGAACGCCTGGCCGACGCCGCGCAACTCGCCTCACTCTCCGACGAAACTCCCGAAGGCCGCTCCATCGTCGTCCTCGCAAAGGAGAAGTACAACCTGCGCGGCCGCGATCTCGGCGGCATTCACGCGGAGTTCGTTCCCTTCTCCGCGCAGACGCGCATGAGCGGAGTGAACCTGCCCGGAATGCGCATCCGCAAAGGCTCCGCCGACGCCATCGCCCGTTTCCTTGAAGACCAGGGTTCATCGCTGCCGAAAAAGGTTCGCGACGCCGTTGAAGAGATTTCGCGCGCCGGCGGAACGCCGCTCGTTGTCGCCGAAAACTCCACCGCCCTCGGCGTCATTTACCTCAAAGACATCGTGAAAGGCGGACTCAAGGAGCGGCTCGCACGCCTCCGCGCCATGGGTATCCGCACCATCATGATCACCGGCGACAATCCCCTGACCGCCGCCGTCATCGCCCGCGAGGCTGGCGTCGACGACTTCCTCGCCGAAGCCAAGCCCAAAGACAAGATGGACCTCATCAAGCGCGAACAGGGCAAAGGCAAACTTGTCGCCATGACCGGCGACGGCACCAACGACGCTCCCGCGCTCGCGCAGGCCGATGTAGGCGTCGCCATGAACTCCGGCACGCAGGCCGCCAAGGAAGCCGGCAACATGGTCGACCTCGACTCCAATCCGACCAAGCTCATCGAGATCGTCGAGATCGGCAAGCAACTCCTCATGACCCGCGGCGCCCTCACCACCTTCTCCATCGCAAACGACGTCGCAAAATATTTCGCCATCATTCCCGCAATGTTCTCCGTCGCCTTTCCCGTACTCAACGCGCTGAACATCATGCACCTCCATTCGCCGCAGTCGGCGATTCTTTCGGCGGTCGTCTTCAACGCCATCATCATCGTGGCGCTCATCCCGCTCGCCCTGCGCGGCGTCAAATACGAACCCAAGGCCGCTGAAGCGCTTCTCCGGCAAAACCTGCTCATCTACGGTGTCGGCGGCGTCATCATTCCGTTCATCGGCATCAAGGCCATCGACATGCTGCTCGTAGCCATGCACATGGCATGAAGAATCGATATGAGAAGTGAACTCAGAGCAAGAGTCAAGGCACGACTTCCAGTCGAGCAAGAAGCAAGACCCGCGTCAGGGCACGACTCGGGGCACCCTCTGGGTCGAGTGCCGTTAGGCCACAGATAGAAGGGGGGCTTTAGCCCCTGAGGATTTCGATATGCACGCAACAACGACCTTCGCTCCATCCGCACCGGCTCAAGCCGCCACCGTCACGCACTCCGTCTGGCGCACCTCCATCCGCTTCACGCTGCTTGCCACCTTGCTGTTCGGCATCGGATACCCGCTCCTTGTGACGGGAATCGCAGGCGTGCTGTTTCCCCACAAGTCCGCGGGCAGCCTGATTCTGAAAAACGGCCAGGTTATCGGCTCTGAACTTCTCGCCCAGAGCTTCACCTCCGATCGCTACTTTCACCCGCGTCCCTCCGCTGCCGGCAACGGGTACGATCCAACCTCCTCCGGCGGATCGAATCTCGCGCAATCCAACGCCAAGCTCGTCCAGCGTATCCAGGGCGACATCGACAAACTCGATGCGCAAAACCCCGGCAACGCCGTCCCCATCGACGCGGTCACCACCTCCGGTTCCGGCCTCGATCCCGATATCACGCCCGACAACGCGTACTTCCAAGCGCCCCGCATCGCCAAAGCTCGCGGACTCACCGAGGCGCAGATGAACCAACTCATTCAGCAGCACACCGCTGGCCGCACCTTCGGCCTGCTCGGCGAACCGCGCGTCAATGTCCTCGAACTCAATCTCGCTCTCGACAAGATCTCGAAATAGGCTTCCCCTGGAAATTGGGGGAGGAGCAGATCCTCCCCACCTTTTCACGCCCCCTGCCTTTTCCCTCCGGCTGTATTCGACAAGCCTCTCCCAGCGAAATATCATCGTCTTTCACACGCTCTTACTCGATGGGTCTCGCGGATGCGCGCATCGCTCTTCATCACCTGCTACAACGACACGCTCTTTCCTGAAACCGGGCGCGCCGTGGTGCGGCTGCTCGAGCGTCTCGGCGTCGATCTCGACTTTCTGCCGGCACAAACCTGCTGCGGCCAGATGCACGCCAACACCGGCTTCCGCGGCGAAGCCTATTCGCAAGCCAAACGCTTCGTCCAGCTCTACCGCGATACCGAATGCGTCGTGATTCCCTCCTCCTCCTGCGTCGCCATGATCCGCGACCAGTACCCCGGCCTGTTTGAAGAGCTGGGCAAGTGAACAATTGCACGAAAGACTTCACGGCACTCCTGCCCCGCGTCTTCGAGCTCAGCGAATTCCTCACCGACAAGCTCGGCCTCGATGACGTCGGCGCACACTTCCCGCACCGCGTCACCTATCACGCCAGCTGCCATGGCCTTCGCGGATTGCATGTCGGCGACCGTCCGTTCCGCCTCCTCCGCAAAGTCAGCGGGCTCGAACTGCTCCCCCTCGCCAACCTCGAACGCTGCTGCGGTTTCGGCGGAACCTTCTCCGTGAAGAACGCTGAAGTCTCCACCGCCATGCTCGATGCCAAGCTCGACGACGTGCTCGCCACCGGCGCGGACTACTGCACCGCGCTCGACAACAGCTGCCTGATGCATCTCGGCGGCGCGCTGCATCGCCAGAAGAAAACTGTCCAGACCATCCACCTCGCCGGAATTCTCGCCAGCACCGCGCAGCATCCCCACGAGGCCGGCCTGTGACTCTGCCCGCGCACGAACGCCCGCCATCATGGACCCGCGCCTCGCGCCACCCTTTCCCACCGCCGCGCTTCCGATCCTCCAGAACTCCCAACTCCGCACCAACGTCGCCCACGCCACCGACATCATTCAGGCCAAGCGCGACAATCTGGTCCGCGAAAAATCCGACTGGCAGCAACTCCGCACATCCGCCTCCGCCATTCGCGCTCATGTGCTTGCCAACCTCGGCCACTACCTCGAGCAGTTCGAATCCAACTGCATCGCCGCAGGTGGCACCGTCCACTGGGCCGCCGACGCCGCCGAAGCGCGCGCCATCATCCTCCAGATCCTTCGCGAAGAAAATGCCAGCGAGGTCATCAAGATCAAGACCATGACGTCCGCTGAGATCCAGCTCAACCCCGCCCTCCAGGCCGCCGGAATTGCCGCGATTGAAACAGACCTCGCCGAACTCATTCTCCAACTCGGCGACGACGAGCCCTCGCACATCGTCGTGCCCGCGCTCCACGTCAATCGCCGCCAGGTGCGCGAAATCTTTGCCGAGCGCATGGGCCTGCCCCAGCTTTCCGACGATCCCCAGGCCCTCACCGCAGCCGCCCGCACTTATCTGCGCCGAAAATTCCTCAGCGTCCCCACCGCCATCAGCGGCGCAAACTTTCTCATCGCCGAAAACGGCTCAGTCGCCATCGTCGAGTCAGAAGGCAACGGCCGCATGTGCCTCACCTTGCCCCGCACCCTCATCGCGCTTGCCGGCATTGAAAAGCTCCTGCCCCGCTTCGCCGATCTCGAAGTGATGCTGCAGGTCCTCGCACGTTCCGCCACCGGCGAGCGCATGAACCCCTACACCTCGCTCTGGTCCGGCGTCGTTCCCGGGGACGGGCCGCAGCGCTTCCACATCGTCCTTCTCGATAACGGCCGCTCCCGCATTCTCGCCCGAAAAGTGGAGCGCCAAACCCTGCAATGCATTCGCTGCGCCGCCTGCCTCAACACCTGCCCCGTCTATCGCCAGACCGGCGGACACGCCTACGGCTCTCCCTATGCCGGCCCCATCGGCGCAATTCTCACCCCCCAGCTTCAGCAGATGCAACACGCACAGTCTCTTCCCTACGCGTCATCGCTCTGCGGCGCCTGTTACGAAGTTTGCCCCGTCAAAATCAACATCCCTGAAGTCCTCATCGAACTCCGCGCGCAAGTCATCGACCAGCAGCGCTTACATCCTCGGCGCTGGTTCGATCCCATGTTCCTCGGCATGAAAGCCGCCAACATTGCCTTTGCCAACGCATCGCGCTTCCGATCCGCACAGCGCCTCGGCCGCATCGGGCTCCGCTTCTTCACCGGTGGTGACGGCTGGATCCATCGTCTTCCCTCGCTCGGCGCACGCTGGACTCTCTCCCGTGATCTCCGCGAACTCCCAAAACAAACCTTCCGCGAATGGTGGGCGGCACGCCCCACCGAAGGAGAGCCGATGACCTTCACTCCTTCGCGCCAATCAATTCTCGATCGCGTTCGCGCCGCTACGCGCACCGATGCGAATGCCTACGCCGATCTCCCGCGGAACTACACGCATCACGGCACGCTCGATCCCCCAGCCCGCCTCAGCCTGATGACCGAGCGCCTCCTCGAATATGGTGCTGAAGTTGTCGAAACCTCCACCGCCGACCTCCCCGGCACCATCGCGCATCAACTTCAATCCAGCGGCCGCCAAACCTTTGCAGCACCAATCGCCACTCCCTCCGATTGGCTTGCTCCCAACATCCACTGGAAACTCGACAACGATCTTTCCTTCGACCGCATCGAGCGCTGCGACGGCGTTCTCACTGCCTCCTTCGCAGGCGTCGCCGATTCCGGCACGATCGTCCTACACCACTCGCCCACCGAAGGTCGCCGCGTCCTCACCTTGTTGCCCGACTTCCACCTCTGCATCCTCCGCGCCTCCGACATCGTCGAGACATTGCCCGAGTATTTCGCCCGCTGTCCCGCACCCCCGCGCCTCGCTACCTATATCTCCGGCCCCAGCGCCACCGCCGACATCGAAATGACCCGTATCAAAGGCGTCCACGGCCCCCGTTTCCTCAGCGTAATCCTCGTCCGCGATGACCGCTAGCGATCCGCGGACCACCTCACGGGCGGCAGCCTTGTCGCAAAGGATGATTCAGCCCAGCCGGATACCCTTGTTGAAGGCAGCTTTGTGTCAGGCCACGACTTCCGTCGCGCCAAAGAGTGCCGGTGATCTGAGGGCTGGAACCCCTGCCATTTGCATATCAAGTCCGCTTCGAAGACCACCACTCGGTTTTCGAAACGCGCGCCCCGCCGTTTCCGGCGCTACACTTGCAAAGCAGAGGCAGACATGAGCCCATCCGATTCCGCGCTATTCGAGACCGCAGCACACATCCTCGATCGTTTCCAAATCGAAATCCCTTCCTGGGGATTCGCCAACACCGGCACGCGCTTCGGCAAGTTCGCTCAGCCTGCCGCCGCGTCCACGCTAGAAGAAAAATTCGACGATGCCGCCGAAGTGCATCGCCTCACCGGTGCCACCCCCACACTCGCCCTTCACGTTTTGTGGGATCTCCCCCGCGGCCTCGCAGATGTGGAACAGGTTCAGGCGCTCGAGCGCTCCACCGGAATCCGCGCCGGCTCCATCAATCCCAATCTCTTTCAGGATCAACAATACAAATTCGGTTCGCTCTGCAATCCCTCTCAAGAAATCCGCGCAAACGCACTGCGCCACGTTCTTGATTCCATCGAAATCGCACGCCATCTGCATGCGCGCGACATCTCCCTCTGGCTCGCCGACGGCTCCAACTATCCCGGCACGCAGTCCATCCCCCGCCGAATCGAGTGGCTTGAAGAAGCACTCCTCGCCGCACACCAGTTGCCTCGCTCCCGATCAGCGCCTCCTCGTCGAATACAAGCCCTTCGAACCCGCCTTTTACCACACCGACATTGCCGACTGGGGCATGGCATCGCATCTCTGCCGCACGGCAGGGCCGCAAGCATTCGTCCTTGTCGATACCGGCCACCACTACCTCTCGCAGAACATCGAGCAAATCGTCGCCTGGCTCCTTCATCTGAACCTGCTCGGCGGATTCCACTTCAACGACCGCCGCTATGCCGACGACGACCTCACTCTTGGCTCCATCGACCCGTACCAGGTTTTCCGCATTTTCCATGAGTTGCATTCCAGCCAGTCCAAAGAGTCAAACGGCGGAGCCGCGTTCATGATCGATCAGAGTCATAACCTCAAAGGCAAAATCGAAGCCATGGTCCAGACCGTCGCCACGGCCCAGGAATTGTGGCTCAAGGCTGCGCTCATCGATCGCGAACAACTCGCAGTCCTGCAAAACTCCTGCGATCTTGTCGCGGCAGAGGAGCTTTTCCGCGGCGCTTTCTGGCGTGACGTCCGTCCGCTCCTGGCTTTATGGCGTCAGTCCCGCGGCCTCGCCGCCGACCCGCTCACCGCTCTTCGCGAAGACGGATATGTCGAGCGAATCACTCGCGAACGCGCCGGCCGGCAGTCCACCGTCGGCAGCTACGCCTGAAACGTCGTCGTGAGCAGTAAAATTGAATTCTGGGCTGTCGATCAACGGCCCCTCTGGTGGTGCACTATGACGCAGGCAACTCTCGCAACCGCAACCCTCCGCTTCCTTGAAGACCGCTGGGATCCCGCCGTCGCCGCTTCGCTCGACGAACCCGAGCTTCTGCGCTATCGCTCCAACCTGCTCGGCTCCGACCTGCGCATCACCAACTTTGCCGGCGGCAACACCAGTTCCAAAGTTACTGAGACCGACCCCCTCACCGGCGAACCCGTCGAAGTCATCTGGGTCAAAGGCTCCGGCGGCGACCTCGGCAGCATCAAGCGCACCGGCTTCGCCACCCTCTACCAGGACAAGCTCCTCGCACTCGAGCGCAGCTACAAAGGCGTCGAGACCGAAGACGACATGGTGGCGATGTATCCCATGTGCGCCTTCCGCAACAACCCCGTCGCCGCGTCCATCGATACGCCGCTGCACGGCTTTCTTCCCTTCCCGCACGTCGACCATCTCCATCCGGACTGGGGCATTGCTCTCGCCGCCTCTGCCAACGGCAAAACGAAGATGGACGAATTCAATCGCGAGTTCAACCACACGCTGATCTGGATTCCGTGGCAGCGCCCCGGCTTTGAACTTGGCCTCATGATGCGCGATGCCCTCCGCGCCAACCCCGGCTGCGATGGCATTGTTCTCGGCGGCCACGGCCTCTTCACCTGGGGCCAGACCCAGCGCGAGTGCTACCTCAACACCATCACCATCATCGACCAGATCGGCCAGTTCATTGCGCGACACGGCGAAACCAAAGGGTCAGTCCGCTTCGGTGGCGAAGCCGTTCCCGCGCGCAACGATCGTCATGCCTTGGCCCTCGAAGTTGCCCCGTATCTTCGCGGTCGTGTGAGTTCACAACATTATTGGGTATCGAGTTTCACCGACGCCGCCGACGTCCTCCAGTTCGTCAACTCCGCGCACGCTGAGGAACTGGCCTACCTCGGCACCAGTTGCCCCGACCACTTTATTCGCACGAAGATTCGTCCCATGTTCGTCCCCTGGCCGAAGAACGGCAGCATCGCCGATCTCAAGGCGCAGATCGATCGATCGCTAACGGAATATCGCGAACAGTACTGCACCTACTACCACTACTTCGCCACACCCGATTCGCCTTCCCTGCGCGATCCCAGCCCCACCGTCGTCCTCATCCCCGGCCTCGGCATGTTCAGCTTCGGCAAAAACAAGACCGAAGCCCGCATCGTTGGCGAGTTCTACACCAACGCCATCCACGTGATCGAAGGTGCAACCCTCTTGTCCGAAGGCGAAGTCGGCGGCACGCCTTCCTCAGTGTGGCGAAGGCATGGAGCCGTCAAGCTTCAAGACATTCAGCAACTATGTCGCCCTTCCGCCCATCGAAGCTTTCCGCATCGAATACTGGGCGATGGAAGAAGCCAAGCTTCGCCGCCAGCCGCCGGAGAAAGAACTCAGCCGCCGCATCGCTCTCATCGTCGGCGCAGGCAGCGGCATTGGCCGCGAAGTCGCGCATCTCGCCGCCGCCCGCGGAGCGCACGTCATGATCGCCGACTACGACAACGCCGCTGCCGCACGCGTCGCCGACGAACTCGCGCACATCACACAAAAGGAATTCGTCGCCACAACCGCCGTCGACATCCGCAGCCGCGATGCCATTCGAGGAGCTATCCGCGCCACCATCGCCGCATTCGGCGGCATCGACATCCTCATCAACACCGCCGCGCTGTTTCCGTCCTCGCCCGATGGAAAGATCGGCGACGATCTCTGGTCCGCGACGCTGAATATCAACGTCACCGCCAACTACATCCTTGCCGACGAAGCAGCAAAAATCTTCGCCGAGCAGAATCTCGACGGCTCCATCGTCCTCACCAGTTCCGCAAACGCCGTAGTGCCCAAGCGCGGCAGCGAGGCCTACGACGTCAGCAAGGCAGCTCTCTCGCACCTCGTCCGCGAACTCGCCGTTTCGCTCTCGCCCAGAGTGCGCGTCAACGCCGTCAGTCCCGCCACCGTCGTCAAAGGCAGCACCATGTTTCCGCGCGATCGCGTTCGTGCCTCGCTCACCAAGTACAACATCGCCTTCGACGAATCCAAATCAGACGACGAATTGCGCTCGCTCCTCGCCAACTTCTACGCCCAGCGAACACTCACCCATCACCCCATCGATCCCGCTGATTGCGCAGAGGCCATTCTCTTCCTCGCCGGCCCAAAAACCCAATGCACCACCGGTCATATCTTCCCCATCGACGGAGGATTACCCGAGGCATTCCTCCGGTGAGCTCTCCGGGGAGACTCGGATCTGGTGCCCCAGGTCTCGCATTTGAAACCTAGGAGCGAATCAGGCCGCTCCAGCCAACTTGCGCGTGATCCCCGCGCACGCATCGCCATTGACCTCGGCGCCGAAAGCTGCCGCGTTTCCCTCCTTCGTTGGAACGATGGCCATCCCGCGATCTCCGAAGTCCTTCGCATCCCCAACGGCCCCGTCGCTAACGGCTCTTCTCTCCATTGGCCGCTCCAACGCATCCTTGTCGGCATCGATGAAGGCCTGCGCAGGGCCGCCTGTCAGGCGACAGAGGGCATAGCCTCCATCGCCGTCGATGGCTGGGCTGTCGACTACGTTCGCCTCCATGAGCATGGAAAGCCGTTGCACGATCCATTCTGCTATCGCGATGAGCGCACCATCCCCTCAAAACAAAAAGCCGACGCACTTCTTCCACCCGAGGAGGCTTTTCGCCGGACCGGAGCACAACCGCTGCGCATCAACACCGTGTACCAGCTGCTCGCAGACGGGCCGGACATTGCCGGCGCGCCTTGGATATGTTTGCCCGAGTACGTGCTGCATCATCTTGGAGCGCCACGCATTGCCGAGTACACCAATGCCACCCACACCGGCCTCGTCGATCTCGCTACAGGGAACTGGGCGCCCGATATCTTCGCGGCGCTCAGTCTGACCATCGAATCTGCGCCGCCCATCGTTCCTACCGGCACGCGACTCGGTCTGCTTCAAGGTCCCTTGTCCGCGCTCCCAGCTTTCCGCGACACTGAACTCATCGCCCCCGCCTGCCACGACACAGCATCCGCCATCGCAGGCATTCCCGCGGACCTCGAATCAACCGTCTACATCTGTTCCGGAACGTGGTCGCTGATCGGCACGCTCGTCTCCAAGCCCATTACAACTCCACAAGCCTTCGCTGCCCGCTACACCAATCAAGGCGCAGCCGCAGGCGGATTCTGCTTTCACACCAATGTCAACGGCATGTGGCTTCTAAAGCAATGCATGGGGCAATGGTCTGCAGCCGGTCGCAGCTTCACTATCCCCGAGCTCATCGAACGAGCCACCGCTTGCGCACCCGCTCCGAATCATCAATGTCGATGCCGAGCCGCTGCTCCTCGCCGGCGATATGCCCGCGCGCATCAACGACCAGCTCGCCGCTGCGGGCCATCTTCCCATCGCGGACATTCCCGGCAACGAGCCACTCTTTGCTCGCCTGATTTTCGAAAGCCTCGCCGCGCGCTACGCCGCCGCAATCTCCGACCTCGAGCAGATACTCCATCGAAAACTTACTCGAATCCACATCATCGGAGGTGCCAGCCGCAACCGTCTCCTCGCCCTTCTCACCGCGCCGCTACAATGGCCTGCCAGTCGAGTGTGGCCACCCCGAAAGCTCCACCATCGGCAACTTCGCCGCGCAACTCGCCGCAAACGAAACTCAGGACAGCACAGCCTCACCAATCCAGCTCCGCCACTGGGCAAGCCATCTCGCCAACTGCTGACCCTCCTCAAATCGATGACGCACGCACAAGTGCGCCCTGAAACATATCTTGGCCGCGTTTAAAGCATAGTGCCGTCGCGCTGTCACTCCGCGAATAGCTCATTTCACGTCGAAGGGCAAACCGCTCGCTTCTGGGGCTTAAAGCATAAGATCAGCGCGAGAGCGGAAGATCGAGGAAGCACCCGCGTCTCAGAGTGTGAAGCCCTAGTCCAACTCGGCTCGCTTGAACGCCGCGAGAATTTCTTCTTCGGATGGGGGATGCAAGATATTGCGCAAGGCAAAGTCCTCGGCCTGTGGGTATGTGGTGCTGCGGATACGATCGGCGGCTCGGGCAAGATCGTAGCGAGTGTGCCGGAGCTGAACATCGGTGTCGAGCAGCAGCCAATCGGCCTTGGATTCTCCGAATGGCATGCCAACGCTGCCTGCATTCACGACGCGAGTCGTGCCAATCATCCGGTCAAACTGCATGTGGGTATGACCACAGACGACTACGGAGACACCGAGTCCATCGAAGATCGGTAGGAGCCGGTCATCGGGCGTCAGGCGCGTAAATATTTCGGTGTCGTTGCGCGGTGTGGCGTGGCAGAACAATACATCACCGAGGCGAGGAATTGTGATACGGCAAGTTGACTGCCAGCCTTCTAGCAACCGCAGATGCTGGGTGTCTAGTTGTCGCGCGGTCCATCGGACGGGCTCTCGCCACTGTTCCGAAGCAGCGCGGTACCAATCTGTCTCGACACCTGCCATCCGCGCTAGCACCTCGCGGTCGCCATTGCCGTGGATGAACCGCGCAGGAATATCGAGGTCGATCAGACACTGGATAGTTTCAAGCGGTAACGGACCGGGCACAACGTCGCCACCGACGACAATTGAGTCCACCTTCGCCTGACGGATTTCCTGGAGTACCGCCTCGAGCGCAGGTAGGTTGGCATGAACGTCATAAATGGCAGCGATGCGCATGACAACTCCTCTGATTGCAGTCGCACATATAGATTTCACCTAAACCATAACCCTGCCAAACGGCAAACATATGCTTGTGCACAAAAGCTGTTTCGGTCAGAATCGACTCCTCTAATGATCAAGGTTGTCATTGCGTCGATAAACCAGAAAGCTTTCTCAAGGCGGACGCGCGACTGCCTGACGAAACTCCTCGTCGCGGCGAACCGCCGCCGACCCTACTAGCCCACTTCTCCTCACCCCGCCCTGTGACTCGTGTCACCGCTTCGACATCACCCCGGCGCTATCCTCGCCGTGAATCGCGGGCCTGTTCGCAAAGAGGCGATTCGTGTGTCGCTCCCCTGCTCAACCACATCGAACCCCTCTTGACTGCACCCCGCACGGTCGCTCAATGCGTCAGCGCAACTTGTCCGACCCGGACCCATCCGAGCGCACTGAAGGGGGATCTTGTCATGAAATCCAATGGCAAACAAATCGTTATCGTCGGCGGGGGCATCGCCGGGCTCTGCGCGGCCGTCTATGCACTCCGGTGCGGCTACAAGGTTCAGGTTCTCGAAATGCACGACATGGCGGGCGGCCTCGCCATGAGCTGGCGCCGAGGTCCCTACACCTTCGAAACCTGCCTCCACTGGCTCATCGGCTCCAATCCTCACGGCGAATTCCATGAGCAATGGCAGGAGGTCTTCGACATCGATCGGCTTCAATTCATCAATCCCCACGAGTTTGTGCGCATTGAAGCTGAAGACGGCGACGAACTTCGCATTTACACCAACGCGGACATGCTCGAAGCGGAGCTCCTGCGTCGCGCTCCCCAGGACGCACCCGCGATTTACGACCTCATCCATTCCATGCGCACTCTCGCTAAATTCAAAATGCTCGATCCCGCTGGCGGTATCGGAGACAACTGGCTGCATCTCCTACAGGATGTGCCGATTCTTCCCCTGCTGCGAAAGTTGGGAAAAATGAGTGGCGAAGAATATGGGGCTCGCTTCGCCGATCCCCTGCTCCGGCGTTTCTTCTCCGTTGGCGATGTCGGCAAGCTCTCTGCTATAGCCATGGTTCTCTCCCTCGGCTGGATGAACGATAACAACGCCGGCTACTGCATCGGCGGCGCCCAGGCCATCATTCGCCTGATCGAAGAGAAGATTCGCGGTCTCGGCGGTTCCATTCGCTACAAAGCGCGAGTCGAGCGCATCATCGTCGAGAACGATACCGCCGTCGGCGTCGAACTCGATAGCGGCGAAACTATCAAGGCCGACTGGGTGATCTCCGCCGCCGATGGTCATGCCACCATCTTCGACATGCTCTCCGCCCGATATGTTGATGCGTCCCTCTTGCAGACCTATCAGGATCGGCCGACCTTTGCCTCCTATCTGCAGGTTTCCCTTGGTGTCGCAATGGATCTCAGCGATCAGCCGCCGATGCTGACGCGCCTCCTCCAGCAGCCGATCCAGGTGGACCCCGAAACCGAACACGCCCAGGTGGGTTTCCGCATCTTCAACTTTGATCCCACCTTTGCGCCGCCGGGCAAAACCGCCGTCACCAGCATCCTGCCCACCCGCAATCATCGCTACTGGACAGGCCTGCGCCAGCATGATCCCGCTCGCTACCGCCTCGAGAAACAGCGCCTCGCCGATTTCGTAATCAATGTGCTCGAAAGGCGTTTGCCGGGCCTCCGCGAAGCAATCGAAGTGATCGACGTCTCCACTCCTGCCTCGGTCATTCGCTACACCGGCAACTGGAAAGGCTCACAGGAAGGATGGCTCGTCGAGCCCGGCGCCGGTTTCAAAATGCTGCCCAACACCCTTCCCGGGCTCCACCGCTTCCTGATGGTCGGCCAATGGGTGATGCCCGGCGGCGGCCTGCCCTCGGGCCCCATCACTGCCAAGCCCGCCGTCAAAGCCATCTGCAAGCAGGATCACGTGCCCTTCGTCCTTCACTCCGAGCCCGAGCCCGCCGCAGTCTGACGCCGCCCCTCGCAGTTGCTCACAAGCGATGTCATGTTGAGCGTTGGGCTCTACGGCGATTGCCTTGATGCCGCCTCAACTTTTCGCCCAGGATCACCATGGGCCGAGGCGATCTCTCCCCGCCAGATCGGACAATGAAAGACAATCGGGGGCCCGGCGTCTCGCCCTACCGCCAGCTAACCGCCAGGTGCCACCGCAGCTTGTACTGTGCCGTCTTCTCCAGCACCCGCTCGTACTCCCGCAGTTCCCCCAGAATCGGCAGCGTCTCCGACCCAAACGCCACCGGCGTATCCGCGAGAAAGCGAATCAGCGCGCGCACGCTCACCAAGTCCATCCGCCGGGTTGAACCACTGCGGTTCCGGCAGGTTGCGAGCCCACTCCGGATCGCCCGCTCCCTGGTCCAGCAGCAGGCACATCGAGTTCTCGTCCGCAGAGAAGAACTGCAGCAAGCGGCGCCACATTCAACGACTCCGCCAAACGCTCCAGCGCATCCTCATTCCGGGCCAGTGCGTGCCCGTTCACGAAGATGTCGAAGCCGGGATCTTCCCCTTCAACGACAATGTATAAACTCGCAGCCATCCGCTTTGAGCATAGTTGAGGAGAAACTGAAGCAAACACTCAATTTCCCCCCAGGTAATCCACAGTGTTAATGGTCCGCGCCTGAGCGCAAGATTACGCAAGTTTGATATCGGCCCCAGGTACCTTTACAACAAAAGCACCAGCTGGCTCATCTCTCAATACAAGACCGCATCTAAACTTGGTGCAGAACGGTTTGTGGAACTGAGGCCCCTGGGTGGATTGGACTAAACTCCCCGACCTCGCAGCGGTGGCTGCGCTCACGTGCGCATTTGCGTCCGTAGCGCGGCGCGGCCAGACCACGGCCTCGCGCCATTGGCTCACCGGATGGGTCCTCATTGCAGTCCACTTCGCCGCCTTCATCTTCTCTCCCGCTCCCGGCATCTGGGGCATCATCGCATCCGACATTGGATTGATCGCGCTCATCTCGGCCGGCGTGCTCTTCATGTGGGCCTCCGTGCCCTACCGCACCGAGCGCTCCAGTGAATGGATGTTGATCTCGGTGCTCGCGACTAACGCGATTTATGTTGTGCTGCTGGGCTTCGATCATCCCTGGTCGTGGGCGCTCAACACCGCGGCAATTCTTTTTGGAGCGGCGCCCCTTACCATCGCCCTCACCGCGCGGCGCGACTTTACCCATCTTCTCCGCTGGCTCCTCGTCGGTCTCTACTGCGTGCTTGCCGTTTTCCTCCTCGCCGTCCAGAATCGTCCAGGCAATGGACTCTACTTCGCCTCCAATGCTGTCCTGTTCACCGTCTTTCTTCGGATGCTGCGTGCACGTCTGGCATAGCTATCGTGAACGCGTGAGCGCCGGTTCATTGATCACCGTCATCGGCTTTCTCGGCTGGGCGATGGTCTTCGTCCTCGCGCCCCTTGCCGGATTCCTTGTCGCCCCATGCGCAAATCGAAAACGAGGTCTGGAACCTCCCCAAGTATGTCGTAGCCGTCGGCATGATCCTGCTCCTCCTCGAAGACCAGATCGAACACAACAAGTACCTCGCCCTCCACGACGAGCTCACCGGCCTGCCCAACCGCCGCCTCTTCCTTGACCGCCTCGCCCTTTCGCTCGAGCGCGCCCGCCGTATGGAATCCAAAGCCGCCCTGCTGGTGATCGATCTCAACCACTTCAAGCAGGTGAACGATACTCTCGGCCACCATGCCGGCGACCTGCTCCTCAAAAAAGTCAGCTCCATCTTTCAAAGCCGCGTCCGCCGCTCCGATACAGTGGCCCGCACCGGCGGCGACGAGTTCTCTCTCATCCTCGAAGAACCCACCAACCGCTCCAACGCCAAGTGGGTCGCCAAGTCGCTGATGGAAATGCTCGATGCAGCCCCTGAAGGTCGGCGATCATACCGTCAAGGTCGGAGCCAGCATCGGCGTCGCCGTTTACCCCGACGACGCAGCCGACATTGAAGCCCTCTGCATCGCTGCCGACCTCCGCATGTACGACGACAAAAATGTCTCGCGAGAAACCGATGCTGTGCGACTCCCGGTCAAGTCCGAACCCCTGCCTGAGTTTCACAGCAAGGAAAACGAAGGCTTCAAGATGATCGCCAACGCGCCTAAGACCTAGACGCACTATTCGTAAATAAACATGCCCGGGCCGTTAGCCTGCTGTTACGAGGCTTGCGATTGAAGGAATGAGTAGAAGCGGTGTTCCGGCTGTTTCCGGGATGCCGCTTTCTAATTTTTCGGTGAAGGTAGGGCAGTAGCTGAGGGTTCAAGTGCTGAGGGCCAGGCCAGTTTGCGGCCGCCGAGGACGTTGATCATGCGTTTGATGTTGTAGGCCAAGGTCCCCAGACTGATTTCTGTCTGCGCTCCGGCAACTCCGCGTAGAAGGAACCGTGGATATCCGAAGACTTGGTATTTCAGGGTGGCGAAGGGATGCTCCACGGTGGGGAGCGTCGCAGTTGCATCGCGGCGGCTGTGGCTCGTTGGTGCATACGCACGAGAGCAGCTTCGTGCAGGTGAAGGTGCACGAAGCGTTGTGGAGACGGGGCGCACAGCGGCTTTTTAAGGCGCAGGCTCCGCAGACCTCGGCGGGGGCGGTATAAGCCACTCGATGTTTCCGCCTATCCAACATCCTTGCGGATAAGGATCTGCCCGGCAGGACAACGGAACGTGTGACTGGATTGTTGATGGCGCGATTGGCAGGGCGTATGGGGTAGGATGCCTTTGGCTTCACAGGCTTCCGCCTGTGGCCCGTTGGAATAGCCCGCCGGCCACCACGTTCCGTGTTGATCGATCCCCCAATGCCATTTGAGCCGCTTCTGCTGCTATCCCCGCGCCTCACCCTGGATCTAACCCATGAAAAGATACCCTCGCTTTCGCAAGGGCATCTTCCCATTTACTCACTTCCTTGTCGCCACATTCAGCAACCCATGAACCCGTCTCTTAACAGCCTGCGTTAGGCTCGGGCATTTTCCCTTGTCTGCTTTCAGTGGGTCTTGACGCGCTTAACGGCTTCCGCCGCCGCCGCCCTGTCCGCCGCCGCGTCCGCCGCGACGCCGACGCCGGCGGTTCCTGTTGGCTGCAGCTCCTGCAGGGCCGCCACCGCCAGCTGGCCGCGGTCCTCCACCGGCAACTTGTCCTGCCGGAACAGGTGCTCCATCCGCGCGATTGAAGTTGGGCTCGTTCTCTTCGTCGATCTCCTCACCCTCTTCGTCATCATCGTCGAAATCTTCCCCGCCCTCGATCAGAATCGTGCTCTGATTCGAGCGAGGCTGGCGCTCGTCGAATTCGTGGCGCGGACGCGCCGGCGCTGGTGTCGCTGCCGGTGCAGATTCTGCGACGGCTTCAATCGCTTCGGGAGCTTCACTTGAGGGTGCCGATTGCGCCAGCTTTGCCTTCTGCTCGCGGATCAGCGCCTTGCGGCTCAGCTTGATGCGATTGCCTTCTATGGCAAGCACCTTCACCATCACCTGGTCACCCTCGCGCAGCTCGTCCTTCACTTCCTTCACGCGATGCTCTGCGATCTCCGAAATGTGCAGCAGGCCATCCGTACCGGGGAACAGCTCGACAAATGCGCCGAACTCGGCCAGACGAACAACCTTGCCGAGGTAGACTTTGCCGATCTCCGGAACAGCCGTGATGTTGCCAATGATCTCGAGTGCGCGCTTCAGGCCGTCGGCGTCGCTTGAGGCCACGCTGACCTTGCCTGTATCGTCCACATCGATCTTGGCTCCGGTCTGTTCGATGATGCCGCGAATCGTCGCGCCACCCTTGCCGATCAGATCGCGGATCTTGTCCGTCGGAATCATGACGGTCTCAATACGCGGAGCATACGCCGAACGCTCCGTGCGAGGTCCATCAAGTACTGCGTCCATTTTGTCCAAAAGGAAAATCCGCCCGCGGCGTGCCTGCTCCATTGCCTGCTGCAGAATCTCGCGCGTCAGGCCACCGATTTTGATGTCCATCTGCAGTGCGGTAATGCCCTTCCGCGTTCCGGCAACTTTGAAATCCATATCGCCGTAGTGATCTTCGGCTCCGGCAATGTCCGTCAGGATGGCGTAATCGTCGCCCTCCTTCACCAGGCCCATCGCCACACCCGCCACTGCGCCCTTCAGCTGGATGCCGGAATCGTAAAGCGCAAGACTCGCGCCGCAAACCGAAGCCATCGACGAAGAGCCGTTTGATTCCAGAATGTCTGACACGATGCGAATGCTGTAAGGCGATTCATCCGCACTCGGCAGTACCGCGCTGATTGCACGCTCCGCCAGCGCTCCGTGACCAATCTCACGGCGCCCCGTTCCCGTCATACGTCCTGTTTCACCAACAGAAAACGGGGGAAAGTTATAGTGAAGCATGAAGTTCTTTTTCTTCTCACCTTCATAACTCTCCAAGCGCTGTCCGTCGTCGGCGGTTCCCAGGGTTGCCGTCACCAGCGCCTGTGTTTCGCCACGCGTGAACAGTGCGGAGCCATGGGTGCGAGGAAGGACGCTGGTCTCGATCGATATCTCACGAATCTCGTCGAAAGCCCGGCGATCGGGACGAATCCGTTCCTTCGTTACCTGCTCACGGAAGGTCCGCTCGCGCAGCAGCTCGTAATACGTAGCCAGCTTCTTCTTCGCGGTCGGATCGTCGGCGGGCAGTTCGGCAGCCAGTTCGTCCTTCAGTTTCTTCACCAGCGCATAGCTGTCTGTCTTCGCGTACTTCTTGGTGTCGAGAGCATCCTTGAGGCGATCGCCGATCTTCGACCTGAGCTCATCGAAGTAGCCTTCATCGACGGTGGGCGCAACGAACTCCCGCTTCTTCTTTCCCGCCTTCGCAACCAGTTCTTCGATCGCGGCCACGATCTTCTTGATTTGCACGTGGGCGAATTCGATGGCAGCGAGAATAACCTCTTCCGTCTCTTCCTTCGCGCCCGACTCGATCATCACAATCCCGTCCTTGTGGCCGACGACCATGATGTTGACCGTGGTCTCCGCGCGCTCGGCATACGTGGGATTGATGACAAACTCTCCATTCACACGGCCTACGCGAACAGCGCCAACAGTTGCATTGAAGGGAATGTCACTCAGAGCCAGCGCTGCGGCGGCAGCGTTGATGCCGACGACATCAGGATCATTTTCCTTGTCGGCCGAAAACACCAGTGCAATGATCTGTGTCTCGTTGCGAAATCCATCGGGGAATAGCGGACGGACGGGGCGGTCGATCTGCCGCGCAGTCAGAATTTCCTTCTCACTGGGCCGGCCTTCGCGCTTGATGAATCCGCCGGGGATGCGTCCGCCGGCATAGGTGTATTCACGGTAATCCACCGTGAGGGGGAAAAAGTCGATGCCTTCTCGTGGGTCAGGAGACGCGACCGCGGTGGCCAGAACCACGGTTTCGCCCGTGGTGACCAGTGCAGCACCAGATGCCTGCTTTGCAATGCGCCCGGTCTCAAAGACCAACCGCTTGCCACCAGCAAGCTCGACTGTCACTTCTTGTTTAGACATAGAGTCCTCGTTTCATTTTTTTCGCTTGGGAAACTTGTGGGTAGGTAGATCCGGAATTGCCGTAGGTATGCCGATGCGCGGAAGTCGCAGGACGCGACTCAACCGAAACAAATTGCATCGATACAAAATGCCTGGGCCGCGCCGAGCTTACTTGTCGCCCAAAGGCGACAGCTCTGCGTGAGCCCTGGCGGCATCTCTGATTAGCCAGGTACACCATGGCCCCAGGTTCAACGAAAAACAGGGCCGTGACCAAAATCCGGTCTGGGCGCTTCCGGGTCAACGTTTGCTTTCTGATTACTTGCGGATACCGAGCTTGCCGATTACGTCGCGATAGCGATCGGAATCATGCGTCTTCAGGTAGTCCAGCAGGCGGCGGCGCTTGCTGACCAACATCAAAAGTCCACGGCGGGATGCATGATCCTTTTTGTGGGTCTTGAAGTGCTCAGTTAATTCGCCAATCCGCTCACTCAGAATTGCAATCTGGACTTCGGGGGAACCGGTGTCCTTCTCATGGGTGCGGAAGCGTTCGATTAGGGTAGTTTTCTTGGCAGTCGCCAGCACGGCGGTATTACTCCTCTTGCGTTCTCAGTCCACTCTCAAGTGTCTAGATAGAGATTACCATGAATAACTTGCACGAGGAACCCCACTCCCTCTATCCCCTCAGGAAACATGCCTCGTGCCATCGAACCAATCCCTGAACTACAGTGATATCAGGCTGCGGAGCTCCAACAAGTGCAACGAAAGACAACCCTCTACATCGATATTGACGACACCCTCATCGCCCAGGTCCTGCCCGGATCCGGCTACGATCTTCGCCCCTGCGTCATCACCCAACTCACCGTCCTCGGCCGCATGTACGACTGCTGCTGGCTCACTTCCTGGCCATATACAGTCCCCGATTCCGGCATCTCCGTTGCAACCCTGATCCGCAGCCTCTACGGCGCCAGCATCAACGAGGCGTTTCGATACGCAGACTGGGATCGTGACCACCCCGACGGAAAAGCCGGCTTCGTCCTCCGCGAAGATGCACCCGAAGATTGGTACTGGCTCGAAGATCCGATCCCGAAAGGCGAACAGGCGGCCCTCGCGGCAGCCGGCAAACTCGATCGCTACCTTCCGGTCGCCCCCACCGGACCATGGGGATTCCTCGATGCCGTCAACGAGCTCTTCCACCGCACCGGCAAAACCGCCGCCGACCTGCGCCACGCCAACGCGCGCCCCAAATGGTTCCTCCGCAGCTCTCTCGATTTCTGAAGGGGATGATTCGAATTCCTGCGATTTCCGAAACCGGATGCCGCAATTCGAGTCGCCTTAAGCCCTACAAACGCTAGATCCCATCGAAACTGCCCCGACAAAAGCCTTGGGACAGACCACCATATCGTGCTTGCAGATACATACGAGAACTTCGCATGGAAGGCTCGGGCGGTGACTTTGCCGACAAGGTCACTGAATAAGACTGGAAGTTGTTTGCCGAGCGAATGCAAGAAGCGCGAGAAGCGCTGGAGCAAGCTAAGCAGATCAGCAACGGCGATCCCGAGTGGTACAACTCGACGCTGGTTGCCTCCGCGGCCCTGGAGTGGAACCGGGATAAGGCCGACGCGTTGGTTGACGAGTCTCTGAACGAGGAGCCCGGATACTTCTACATTGCGCGTATCCAGGCCGATAATCTCCTGCCGAAGTGGTACGGCGAGACCGGCGACACAGAACGGTTCGTCGCAAAAGTGGCCGATCGAATAGGCGGTGCGGATGGCGATGCGACCCACTTCTTTGTCGCCGAATACTTACTTTCTCAAGCAGAGAAGTGTATTCCGTGTGCGCCGCCCATCATGTCATGGGCGCGCATTCGTCGAGGCTACGCCGCCGTACAACGCTTTTAGGGTACAAACAACTTTGAGATGAATGGATATGTCTTTCTCGCCGTGCACGCTGGCGATCGCGAAACCGCCCCCCGGCCTTCGAGAAGATTGGCGAGAAATGGAATACCGATGTGTGGGAAATGAAAGCGCGATTCGAGAGTAGCCGTCCCTTTCCTTATCTCAGGCCGGTGTCCTGGCTCGTCCCAGAGAGTTCCGCCCGGTCCACTAAGCCACTTCGACTCGCGCCCCAAAACCCGTCATAATTTAGACAATGCCTTTTACCCTCTCCCACGCCGCAGCGGCCTGGCCGTTTCGACGCACGCGACTCATCATGTCGGCCCTCATCATCGGCTGCATGGCTCCGGATTTCGAGTACTTTATTCCATTCCAGCACCACGGCGCCTTCGGGCACGACTGGCTCGGAGTCTTTACCCTCGATCTCCCTCTCGGCCTCGTCGTACTATGGCTCTTTCATCGCTATGCCAAGGAACCCCTCGCAGCCTGTCTTCCTGCGCGTGCGCGTACCCGACTCCAACTCGGCCCCCGGACTCTGTCTATCCACTCGCCCGCCCGCTTCGGCCTGATCGTGCTGTCCATTCTCGTCGGCATCTCAACCCACATCCTCTGGGACTCATGTACTCACTCCGGACATTGGCTCGGCTCTCTATTCCCCGCTCTCAACGGTCACGTTATGCTTCCGGTCTTCGGTTCTCGCCCCTGGTTCGGAATCTTCCAATACTTCAGTTCCGCCCTCGGTATCATCGTTCTTCTGCTTTGGGCTCTTCACTGGTATCGCAACGCGACTCCAGGCCCCTCCAAACACAATTTCTTGAAGACCGACAGAGTTGCGATTGCCGCTTCGTTCATGATTGCGCTCGTGGTCGCTCTCGTCCGGGCCGTCGCCTTCGGCCTCCCCGACGGAGTGCATGGCGCTCAGCGCTTCATGACTATCAGTGCGATTACAGGAATCGCTGTGTTCTGTTTCCAGATTGTGCTCTACGGCATGGTGCGAGACCGTATCCGCAAATCCATCCGTCCCGTCTGAACCAACATCACCGAGCGCAGCCCCTACGGCGCCGGCTGCAACCAGTAATTTGCCCGCGCCACAATCTTCGCGCCGTAATCCTCCACCGTCCGCACGCGAATCGTGTGCAGTCCCGGCGAAGGGTCAGATGGGCTGAATGTGATCAGATACCGGTTGCGCACGTCCTTCGCCGCCTCCATCACCCGCACTTCAAATCGCCGGTCGCCCACAAACGTCGTGTATTCGCCCCCACTCATAATCGCAATCTGCTTCGCTACATTCTTCTTGAACGCCTGCACCGCCATCACCAGCGTCGACACCATGTTCAGCGTGCGATCCTCGCCATTGTCCTTGATGTCGTGCGCCAGCTCTGCCTTCGATGGCGAATAGGCAATACTCAGCACCAGCACATCCGATCGCCCAATCTTGCTCACCAGTTGCGCCGGCTTCGTATGCTTGCTCCCGTGGTCGCGCTCTTCGCTGATCAGCAGCAGCACCCGTCGATAATTTTTGGGCTGATCCTCCAGCAGATCCACTCCGTAGCTGATCGTGTCCAGAATCGCCGCCCCGCCATCCCCCGGCTCAAGTTCCTGCAGCTTTGCGGCCAGTTCTTCTTCTGAGTGCGTGTAATCCTGTATCAGTCGCGGCCTCGATGAAAACCCCACCAGTGCCGCCTGGCTTCGCGGATCCGTCAGAAACGTGTCCAGCAGCGGCCCCAGTTTTCCCAACTTCTGAAACTCCAGCCACCCTGCTCTTCCCTCTTCCATCGCAACCACCAGCGCTATTGGAGCCGTATCCAACTCCTCCTGCACATGAATCTTCTGCGGAACCCCGTTGTCCTCCACCACAAAATCTGACTGCTTCAGTCCGTAGACAATCCCGCCCCCGTGCGGCTTCTCCACCAGCGTCGGCACCAGCACCTCATTCGTCGTAACGCGAATCGTCGGCGAATCTCCATGCGCACTCGGCATCGGCTTCGGCGGCTCAATCGGAGGTAACTGCTGCGCCCACGCCCCCACCCCGCACAACAAGGTCGCCCCAGCCAACAGCTTCATCATACGAATCAATTCGAAATCGCTCCTCTATATAGATGGACTGCTGGCGATTCGAAACCTCACGCACCACAGTTACGCCGTGTGTTGGTTGCCGCGGTGCCCCACGCATGCGGCGCATTTTGCCGCATGAGCGGGAGCAGGAGCCCGCCGCATCAAGGCCTTCGCCGCGCTTCCCGCTGCAGATCTCCCGTCCAGAACAGAAAACTCAACAGCTCCCACTTCTGTTCCCACATAAACCCGAACACGTCGCGCGCCCTCAAACTCTCCGCAGGCTTGCCCGAATACGTCTCCACCCGCCAACGCAGAAACTCGCTCCGCCACGGCGTCAGCCGATGCCCCCGCGTCGCATTCCAAAGAAACCGCACCGCTCCAAACACTCTCGAATCCTCCCTCCGAGTGTAAATCTCTCCGATCCGCGCTTCAGCCTGTTCTCTCTCCCGATTAAACGCCGGTGCCCTATCCGTGGCGCAGTCAAGGGTGGGAAAGTGAAAACGACCGCACCGCCCGGTCACAATCCCCACAAACTTGTCGAGGGGCAACCCCTTACAATCTCCCCGTGACCAGAGAACGTTGGGCGCAGCTCGGAATCTCGATTCAATTCCTGATCATCGTCAGAACCGTTGGCGAGATTTTCCGCCTGAGGCACTTTCACAGCTCCACCTTCTCAGCTGCGGTCGCGATGCCCTATGTGACGGGCACCCTCATCGCCGCCTGCTTATGCTGGCTCTGCGTGACCCTGTACTTCTTTCGGCGCTATGTCCTGTCCGCCTCGATCGCACTCGCGACTGTAGTCATTCTCCTGGCCTACAAGATCGCCGTCATCGGCTGGTAGCGGAGACCGCACCGGCTTCACTGGGCTAGCGGAAACCGGCCGCCCCAACTATCGCTTCTAAGACCTGGAAGAACCGGGACCTTATCAACCCACCACGTATTGGCTGGCGAGCTTGGCGTATCTATGGCTTTTTATTCGGGGCGTGTCCTGGCCGAGGAGCTGCGGCAGGCTGGCACCAGCGATTAGGATGGAAGCGAAGACAACTAGGGGAGGGGGTAAGGAGTCGCGTCCCATGGTCCATCCGATAGAAGAATCTATCCCTACAGCTTGTCGAACAGACTCCCGGACCCGAGTTGCGCAATCACAGACTCGAGCGCCGTCTCCTGTGTCTTTGAGAGCGAGAGTTGTGTCGCCACGGTCGCAAGATCAGCCTGCATCAGGTTCGTCTGCACCGCCGTAAGCTGCATCTTTTCCGTCGTGATGGCCGTTGACGCGGAGGATAGCTGCGTCATCGCATTGTCGATGGTCACCCGCTGCTGCGAGACATAATTCAGTGACGCTGTGAGCGCCTGCGTATCCTGCGCCGCCTGCGCCGTGTTCACCGTGCCGCTCGCAAAATCGGCGACCAGGTTGTTCAGCACGCCAAACACGCTGCTCGCACCAAGAAAAATCTGGTTCCCCGGCACGTTCAGCTGGATCTTCTGTCCGTTCGGTGTCTCCAGATAATTCACATCGCTATCGCCGCTGTAGGTCGTCACCGCCGGCGATGTTGCGCTCAAGGTCGTAAATGGAGCCGTTGTCGTCTGACCACCGGCAAAAATATATTGCCCCTGGTAGCTGCTGTTCGCCAGCGATTCCACCTCGCTCAGAATGCCGGCGATCTGCGCTCCAATCGATTGCACATCGCTCGCATTCATGGTGCCGTTGTTCGCGCTTGTGGCCAGCGCGATGGCCTGCGTCAACTGCGACACCACGCTGCCCAGCGCCGAGTCCGCGACTTGCAACTGCCCTGTCACCAGGCTGGCGCTCTGCGTAAATGAGTCGTCCCGCTGAATCTGGTTCAGCAGCAGAACATTGCGCCCCGCTGCCGCTGGATCGTCGCCCAGCGCATTGAATCGCAGCCCGCTCGAGAGTTCCTCGCTCAGTTGCTGCTCCCTGCCCTGCGCACCGTCAAGTGCGCTCACCAGGTTCGTCACATACGCCGGATCAACCCGCATTTGCATCACCTCATCGCCGTTATGACACCGACGTCTGTACACCAAGATTGAGTGCCGACGACATCACCGTATTCAGAATCGCGAATACCTTCGAAGCCGCCTGGTAGCTTCGCTCAAATTGCTGCATGAACGCCGCTTCATCATTCAGATTCACGCTCGAAAGAGAATCGCGCGCCGTCTGCAGTTGCGTTACCGATGCGCGCTGCGCCGTGTTTTCGATCTGCACCTGCGAGACAGTCGCCCCCAGCGCCGTAACAAAATTGGAGTAGAAATTTGAAGGCGTAAGCCCGTTCGCAATTGGCCTGGTCGCCAATCCCGCCAGCGCGATCGCATTCGCGTTATCGCCGCTTCCACCACCCGCGGCCGCGGCCGCAATCTGCGAAGGGTCCGTCATCGTCACGCTCATTCCGGCCGCACTGCCCGAGACGGCGCCCGGCTGGCTGAAGATATAGTGAGGGCTCCCGACAGTTCCCGTTGCTCCCGATAGATCCGCTCCCGAGTTATTTAGCGCGTTCACCTGCGTCGAGATGTCATACGCAAACTGGTCGAGCGCAGACAGTACCTGAGGAATGTCCTGGTCCCGCGCCATTAGATATCCGCCCAACTCGCCGCCGCCTGTCGTTAGTGATGAGGTCACATCGCCCGTCCCAACAAAAAAATGTGTCTCCCCATTCACCGTGCCGCCGGTCACCGCATAACTTGTGCCTTCCGAAACCAGCATCGCTCCCGACGTTGTCGTAAGCGAGAGTCCATTGTTCTCTGTCTTGATCTGGTTGACGCCGATCAGTTGCGAAAGCTGGCTCAGATCCTGCTGACGCTGATCCTCGAGCGTGCCCGCATCCCTGTCTGGCGAAGACGACTGAATCTGGAGGTTGAGCTGTGCGATCGCCGAGGTCAGCGAGTTCACCTGGCTCGTCACGCTCGCCGCTTCCTGGTCGAGTGATGTTCGCTGCGCGTTCAGGCTCGCAGCAGCGTTCGATACATCGCCTGCCAGGGTACGCGCAGACGAAAGCACCGCCTCGCGCAACGAATTATCTGTGGGATTGGCCTCAAGCGCCGCAAAAGTGTTGAAAAAGCTGGTGACGTCGCTCCCGATATCTCCCGCCGCTGAACTCGCCGAACCGGAGTCCGGCGGAAACAGCGCCTGCACGGATCCAAGTGCCGCCAGCCGCGTTGTTGACGCTGAAGCCGCCTGCTGCTGCTGCTGGAGCCGCTCCTCCAGCACTCGGTCCCGCACCGACGTCGCTCCCGTCTCGCTGACGCCTGTTCCGTAGCTCACTCCACTAATCTCCACGGGCGGGTTCTCCCGCCAGTTCGGAACCTGCTGCGTATAACCAGGCGTGTTCGCGTTGGCCACGTTGTTCGCAACGATATTGAGGGCCGACTGATCTGCTTCGAGCGCACCCGATATCAGATTGAAGGCAGAATTAATGGTCGCCATTTTCGGCCTCCCCGGAAACGCGACACGGATCGCATCCCTGGCCGTACTCAAGCTGATGTGTGCGCACAGCGCGAAGCCTGCGCATCACATTCAGATTGACCCTGGTAGCCTCGAGGACTCGCGCGAAGATTGCCATCTCTTCCCCCATCTCTTCGAAACCTGGTTTCCCTTGACGGTTGGCATGGAACTGCGCTGCAGGTTGTTCGCGCATCAGCGCTGCGCAGGAAAGAGCCATCTCTTCGAGCCGGTCGGCATCGAGTAGTGCCAACGCCCGCGAGGCATTCACCAGCGTGTCATTCCATTCTGCTTGCCGAGAGTCTTGATTGACCATCATCGTCCCAATCGATTCCATCGCTGGCCCACTAATCCCAGGCGCCCTGCTATCCACGCTCCCCAGAATCAAACTCCACTAAGCTCCGCGACCAATCCCGCCTTCGAGCATCGTGTCGATTACTTTGCCTGCAACCGCCGCAGCTGGAACGCTGTATGAACCCGCCGCCAGCGCCTTCTGGATCGCCACAACCTTGTCGGCGCGGACACCTTCCAGGGAAGCAGACTGCGAAACCTCGGTACCGGCTCGACTCAGCGTGGCCAGGTCCCCATCCAGCGCCGCATGGCCGCCTGCTCCCTGACCGGGCCTGACCTGCGTTGCCTGCGCCGCTCCCGAGGGGGACACTCCAAGAAAGGCCTTTAAAGCTTCAGCATTATTTCGGATTTCCATACGCAACACTCCTTAGGGAGCTCATCGGCATTCCAGGAATTCACATGAGTCCATCTGCATCTTTTCACGGAACCCGCTGCGACAGTGCTCCCATTTCGGGAGGGATCTGAGAAGTCGATTCATGCGGGGAAATGCTGCGGAGAATGCTTGTGGCGATTCCCAGCCCCCCCATTCGGCTCAGGGACTGTCCGAGAGCTTCCGCGGCAAAATCCCCCAGTGCGCCTCCTGAACCGGAGTCGGACTCATCTCCATCCATATTGGTTCTGCTCGTCATTGGCTTCAACAGTTCCTTCATCATCTGGGCTTCAAATTCATGCGCCGCTTGTACGAGACGCGGCTGCGGAAGACTCACGGATCGGTTCGGTACTGCAACAATTTCATGTGTACGCATTTATAGGACCTCAAGATCGGCTTCCAGCGCGCCGGCTTCCTTCATCGCCTGGAGAATGGAAATGACATCGCGAGCGCCTGCGCCGATCCGCTGCAGTTCCTGCACAAGGTCTTCGACAGTGGCGCCTTCCTTCAAGTCGATGCGATTGACTGGTTTGTCCTGCGCCTGCACTGATGTTTGCTGCACCACCTGCGTCGTCCCACCAGACATCGGCCCGGGCTGCGAGACTTCGGTTTGCGCAATCACGCTGACAGAGAGGCCTCCGTGCAGAATCGAGACCGGCTGCAGGCGCACCATACCCCCAATGACCACGGTGCCGGTACGCTCGTTGACGACAACGCGGGCGCGAGGGAAAACCTCGACTTCCACACCCTCAACTTTGTCGAGAAGCGAGGGGATATCTTCGTTGGTCAAGGGAATGAGTTCAACGCGCCTGCTGTCGACGGCATGAGCGCGAGTGCTCCCTAAAGACAGATTGATTGCTGAAGCCAGACGCTCCGCGGTATGAAAATCAGCATCGTTCAGGATCACACTGACCGTCTGCATTTGCTTGAGTTCGAACGGCACCGGCCGCTCCACCAGAGCACCGCCAGGAATCCTTGCGGTTGTAGGGTGATTCAGTTGACGCGTGTTCCCCGCAGCGGTGCTCATATACCCGCCAAGAACCAAGGCGCCCTGTGCTTGTGCATAGATCTGCCCGTCCGCCCCGTAAAGAGGCGTCATCAGCAAAATGCCGCCATCCAGTGAGCGAGCGTCTCCGGCCGACGATGCCGTGATGTCAACGCGATACCCCGGCCGGCTGAACGGCGGCAGCGTGGCCACCACAAAAACGGCTGCCATGTTTTTGACCTGCATGTTGCTGGCACTGTTTGAGCCGGTTTGCGGAACCGTGACGCCCATGCGCTCGAGCGCTGAAATTAGACTCTGCGCGGGAAACACAGTCTGAGAACTGTCGCCTGTTCCCCGCAAACCGACCACGAGGCCATAGCCGACAAGCTGGTTGTCGCGAATGCCTTCAATCGTGGCCACATCCTTCACACGAGCACGCTGGCCCGGCGTCTCGCTCCGGGACAGTCCCGCCGACACGGCAATCGCGGCGGCTACGAGAATCCACCACAGGAACAGACTCCATTGCATTCCCGCGGAGGTCTTGAACCAATGCGGCTTTCTATCTAATGGAATCGCCCCGGGGTTTTCCTGCAGATCGCTCATCAAATCCATCATCTGATCCATAATTTGCCGCTTTCCTGATCGCGTTCCTAAAATACAAGCAGCTTCTCCAGCCAGCGCACCAGCGGATTCTGGCGGTAAGTCGAGTCGCTCACAATTCCTTTGCCGGTGACTTCGAGTTCCAGATCGGTCATCGCATTTGAGAGAACCTGGTTCTGTGCGCTAACGTCCTCAGGACGCACAAGGCCTCTGAGCTTAATCACCTGGGTCTGCTGTGAAAATGTGAGCTGGCGTGTTGCCTGCACCACGAGCATGCCGTTGGGCAAGACATCCACCACTTCGCCGCCGAATGTCGTCGAGAGGCTGGAGTTTGTTGTGCTCTGCCCCTGCGCGGTGAGCCCCGAAGAGGATTTCTGTCCCACCAGGTTTTGCAGACTGTTTGAGGCTTTGAGCGCGCCAAATAGTGCGGTGATGCTGGAACTTGCGTTCGATGCGCGAACATTCTTTACCTGGCCGTCGGTGGACGCGGCGAGGCTCTCGACGACAACAATTGAGATCACATCGTGGATGCGGGCCGCCTTGGCATCTGTGCCGAGACGCACCAGCCTGCCCTCCGCCCTCCAGATTGATCCAGCAGTCACAACCTCTGCCGCGTGCTGCGCATGCACGCGATCAATGTAGGCGCGCAGCGCTAATTCGGGCGGAGTCTTGGCCGGCGCAGATGGCTTCCCCTTTGCTGCAGCTTCGAGTGGGAATGGGCAGCCGACCAGAAGGATGGAGGCAAGTAGGAAAAGAACAGGTTGCCGACATTTCATCGCCACACTTCGTTTCTTTCGACCAGACGCGCGGTTCCGTGACCAGTCGCGACGGCGTGAAGAAGACTGCCGCCGAGTCTGAGCCGCACTGTCAGCACTTTGCCGGCTGCCGCTGGCTCGAGAGCGATGGCCTCAAGACGCCCCTCTGCGATCGAGGAGTTCTCTGACAGGACGACGGAGTCGCCCGGGCGAATGACTGGCGGATGCTGTTTCTGATCTGCAGTCGGAGGTCGCCTTTCCGAGCCCTTGATGGAGAGTCCGGCACAAGAGCGATTGTCTCGAATCTGCAGAAGCAACGCAGGGGCTTCCGGATGAGCGGACTGCTGCACCATCAACCAGCTTCGGTCCGTGCCGTGATCATCGATGATGCGCATGGCTCGATACCCCGTCTCGTAGTTGATTCCGAGACTCTGCAAACATCGGGCCGCAGCATTTTGATTTTCGGGTGCTAAACGTTCTCCATTCCCCGACAGTGCGATAAAGGCCATAACAACGCCAGCGAGCGAGTGTGAGCGAAACCAGTCTGAGTTCTTCATTTGCCACCGCTCCCCTACCGGGTCATATTGTTGATCTGCGAGTACATGTCGTCCGCAGCTTTAATAACCTTGGAATTCGATTCATAGGCGCGCTGCGCGAGCACCATCTGAACGAATTCGGTCACCACGTCCACGTTGGAGTTCTCCAGATAACCTTGTTGAAGCGTGCCGAGACCCTCCGCGCCACCAGGGTTGCCCAGCACCGGATCGCCCGAACTGAGGGTTGCCTGCAGGAGGTTTGAGCCCAGGCTCTCAAGGCCACCGGCATTCGGAAATGTAGCGAGTTGAAGCTGGCCGAGCTGCGAAGGATTCTGCTGTCCTGAAAGCGTGGCGTTCACCATCCCGTACTGCGTGATAGTCACTGCCGTGGCATTGGATGGAATCGTGATATTGGGAAGAATCGGGTCTCCATCCGTCGTCACGATCGTTCCCTGGTTGTTGAGATGAAATTGTCCGGCGCGCGTGTAGGCGATGGTGCCGTCCGGGCGCTGGACCTGAAAAAATCCCGGGCCTTCGATTGCAACATCGAGCGGATTCGAGGTCTGATTCAAAGCTCCTTGCGTCATGATGACCTCGGTGGCCGCTGACTTGGTCCCCAGACCGATCTGCAGTCCGGCGGACACCGTCGATTGGCTCTGGGCCGCGCCGGGGGTCACAAGGTTCTGATAAATCATGTCCTGAAACTGGAGGCGAAGCTGACGAAAGCCGGTAGTTGAAGAGTTCGCCAGATTATTCGCAATCGTATCCAGGTTCATTTGCTGGGCGGTCATGCCGCTTGCTGCGGTATATAGTGCTCGGATCATCGCTTCTCCTCGCCGACAATGAAGGGTCAGACCCGCGGAAGGTCCTCTGTGGCGGTCTTGTTAAATTCGGTATGAAAGACGGTTAGCGCCTTCTGCATCATCTCGGCCTGGCGCTGCATCATGATCAAATTGAGCGTCCCCTGAACGACATCCTCATTTGCTCCTTCCAGCGCTCCCTGGTGAACAGAAGCGTCTTGCGATTGCGTCGGTTTGACCCCACCCCGCGGCGCATACCGATTCGCGCCCTCCGGTTCGAGATCTGAATTGTCTGGAAAATTGAAAACACCAACCGCGGCGACTGCGCCCCCGCTTACCGAAATCATTCCACTCGCCCCGACCGATACATCGCCGGGCGGGATCGAGATGCCCTGGCCGTTTGAGGACAGGACTGGCTCGTTCGCCGCAGTGACCAGATCGCCACTCTGCGAACGATGGAAGCTGCCGTCGCGCGTATAGCGAACACCGTTTGAAGTTTTGATTGCGAAGAATCCTTCGCCCTCGATGCCCAGATCGAGAGGGTTCCCCGTCTTCTGCAGAGGGCCCTGCGCCATGCTGAGTCGATCGCCGCCAAGCAGGCCAAAATGATTGACGGCCTCCCCCAGCTGCGAAGCTTCACCGCCGGGTGCCGCCATGTACGAACGAAAATACTCTCGTTCGGCACGGTAGCCGGGAGTCTGCACATTGGCCAGGTTGGCAGCCGCAGAATCGAGAGCCTGCGTCCGGGCAATCAGGCCGGTCATTGCCGCGTAGTACCCGCTGTCCATCCGGTTATCACCTCGCACCGGGAGGATGCACGAGAGAAGCCAACGCTCAGGAGAGAAGATTAGAGAACCTTCAACAAGCCAGGCAAAACCAACTCACTCACCGAAGTTGGTTTTGTGCGGGCGAGTCAGGTCGTGAATCCAACCTACTGCAGGCCGTCACAGACAATTATCAATTCGAATCGGACGTCGTCGAATGCGTATGTATGGCAAATCCTGAACTCAGGAGCCTGTACATGCAGTTTGTAATCGTGTCCCGTAATCACGGCTGGCACCGAAAGGCCGCAATTCGCCGCAAGATCGGGTATCTTCGTCTTCCAGGATCCGGCCAGCATGTTGCAGATTTCTCCAATCGCATCCTTCACAATCTCGTCGAGCGAGTTCAATTCGAGACCCGCCAGACCCTCGGCAATGCGGCAGGCTGCAGCAGCGCCACAGCGCAAGACGCAGGCTCCACTGAGAATCCCGCCGAACCCCACAACGGCGGTAACGGACTCCTGGGATATTTCTCCTCCAAGGTCAAGATCCGTGGACTCGCGACGACACTGAACCCCCAGCATCGTTTGAAAAACTTCCTGCACACTCTCATCAAGATTCCCCGGGGACGACACCAGGCTTATCGAATCGCGCAAAGTAAGCATCATTCTCTTCTCCCCGGAAACTGAGGCATGGTTGCGACGAAATCCCCGAACGGACCCTCTGACGCCAGTCAGTAACATTGCGTAATCCTGCTCCTCATCCTGCGGATAACAGCGACAATATGCGCTGCTTCACCTGGTCCGCAGTAAAGGGCTTCCGGATGTAACCCCTGGCTCCGGCCTCGATCGCCTGTTTCACGTGCGCCTCGCTCGATTCCGTGGTAATCATGACAATTGGAACCCCGTCCGCGAGTTCCTGAATCTTGAGCTGCCGTACGAATTCGAGACCATCCATCGACGGCATGTTGATATCCGAGAGAATCAGGTCCACCTTTTTTGATCTCAGGATCTCCAGCCCGTCAATTCCGGAGGCAGCTTCGAAGACAACCAAAGTATCCAGGCCAGCCTGGCGCAACGACCTCTCCACAATCTTGCGCATCACCGAAGAATCGTCAACGATCAAGGCGCGAATCTCGCTCATCCCTTTGCCCTCACCTCTTTTCACTATCGGCCAATGCTCACAATTCTTGATTAGCCGCAGCCGGTCAGAATGCCCCGATCGAACAAACAACATCGCAGACCGAACGAACGTGAGGGACTGCGCGGGAATCCGGAATGAGCCACATGCGCAGCCAAAGGCAATCGTGCACGCGGACCAGGCGCGCATTCGCCGGCGAATGCCGCTCGATGGAACGCGACAAAAGGTGGACCGCCGCCGACTCCGAGACGGCTTCAGCAAGTTGTACCGCGGGAAACTTCTCGGCAAGCATGTTCTCATGGGCCTTGCGAAATATCGATGAGGGCATCATTGCGCTTTCAACACGCAACCCCGACATCCGGCCGACTGCAAACGCAAGCGCCGGATCAAGGGACTGCTCGAATCCGAGGTACAGAAGTCTGTCCGCTGCGACGCGTAAAGGCAATGAGCCAAAAGCATCCAGAAAGAGCCGCGGCATTACAGAAGTGAGACTTGACGGACTGGCGGACCCTGTGGGAACAACAGGACAGCACCACTGCAGCCCTAACGCGCGCGTCACGGTGGCTTCATCGGTCGCGTGCTGCTCTACAAGCCAGTCGCCCAGCCTGCCGCGCGCTGCTGCCTTCTGGGCCTCAAGCGCTGCGCGCAGCTGCTTGCCGGTAATCCACCCCTGCTCAAGCATCAGCAGCCCGAGCGGGATCCGATGACGATGAGTCTCGTGCGCCGGTTGACGATCGTCGAGTTCGCGTCTGAGAGCTGCGCGCATGAGTGATTCGGTACATTGCGAAGAACATGTCCACCCCCCCTCGAATACGGGTGTCGAGCGTCTTCGAAACAGATGTAGCCAGCCGGAACTGCATCCCGCATTTGCACAGCGGCCGATCAGACCGGCATCGCCGAAACTGACTCGAACAGTCCCGGTGTCGGAATTCGGCGGGTTTATGAAACTCCTCGAGAATTCAGCAGGCCGCTCCGCGGGCCGAAGGTTCAGAAAAGACATCGGATGCTCTCCAGGCGCTTTTGCGGAGCAGCCACTTCGGAAACGCGCAGGCCGAAGTTACCGTTGATCAGCACCACTTCCCCTCGGGCAACAATCTTGTCGCCGACGATCAGATCAACCGGATCGGTGATGTGACGATCCAGCTCTACGACATCGCCTGGACCTAGCTTGAGAATGTCGCCAAGCAGCATTTCGCGACAACCGAAACGAAGTGCGGCTTCAAGTTCCACATCGAGCAGCAACTCGACTCCGGGACTGATCGGACCAGCTATTCCAGGTTTCGTTCCTACCTCGAGATTCTGCGCAGGCAATGGATTCTCTACGGCTTCCATTAAGTTGTCCTGCACACCGACCGTCCAGCTGTTGCCGGGCGAACTGAGAAGAAAGCCGCGAGCGCAGGCGCAGTTTGACTCGCGTCCGCTGCAGGCGTCGATGCGGCAGACTTTTCCCGACACCGCAAGGAACTCTCCGGCTGCTGCCTCCGCCACCTCACGCAGTAATTCAGCCCAGGCCGCCGACTGGTCAATGCCATCCCCGTGCAGGGGAGATTCCAGAATTTTCGGGTCGAGGACTACGGTGAAATGTCCGCTTACCGCGCCGGAAATCTCCGCAACAAAACAGTGCCCTTTGAAGTCCTCGGGGAGAGATTCCAACTCGGTCAGCTGCGGTTCGCCCGCCAGCGCCTGCGAAAACAGCGTTTCCGCCGCCGAGATCCAGCAATCGACGTAGGCTTTCATCCGGTCTCCTCTTCCGCGAGATTCTGAAGCCGCGCCGCGCGGTGCGCGCCATGCCGGATAGGCTCCGCCAAGGCCATCGATTGGCCGGCGACGCGCCATTCTGCAGATCTGGCCGCGGATAGGTTGAGCCGCAGAATGCTGCCCGGCTCAATGCTCTGAAGATCCCGCGCAGCGATGCGGACAGATGGCAACTGCAGGCAGCCACCAAGACGGACCTTCCTTACTGTGGCTTCGAGCCGATCGCGCGTCTCCGGAGCACGACGGCGGTGTCCGCCCCAATCTGAGGTCAGACGACGAAGAATGGTGTTGGCCACAACTGCGGGAAACGCAAGATTGAGGAGGCCGGAGCCCTGGGGCATACGCACTTCGAAGCTGAGACACAGCGTCTTTTCCGTGACTGACATGATGCGTGCCACCTGCGTCTGCATCTGGCGCCGCTCGAAGTTGAAGGTCAGCCCTACCGATTGCCAGGCCGCCGTAAGCTCCCGGCAAATCATTTCCACCACACTCGCCAGGATGGCCTCTTCGATATCCGTCAGTTCGCGCAACGGCCCCTCTTCGCCTTCTCCACCTAGAAGCAGGTCGATGATCGGCGGAGCGAGAGCCAGGTCGAGTTGAATTACCGAAAGCGCCCCCAAAGGCTCGAGACGCACCGAGGCCACATAACTGATGTCGGGAATGCGCATGAGGAACTCATTGAAGGGAATTTGTTCCGCCGACACAAGGTTGACCTGAAACTGACAACGCAGCCAGGCAGCAAGATTGTGCGTCAGGTTACGCGCAAACAGATCGTTCAGCATGCTGATGGCCCGCAGCTGCTCGTTTGAAATCTGGCCCGCCCTTCCGAAGTTATACGGCACCGCGCTGGTTTTCACGCCCGTCGGTGCCGGCACAGCCTTTGAGCTGGTTGCAGCCTGAAATAGCGCATCGATTTCGTCCTGCTTCAGCATTTTGTCCATAGCATCAACTCGCGCCCCTAAAAGTGCCCCTCATGAATTCTGCTGGGTGCTGTCTTGCTTTCAGAAACCACCCGCGTGCTCCTTCGGCCTTCTCTTCGTTGGAATCCCACTTCCTGCAGCGCAACCCTCAAGTGCAAAACGGCCGCCGTATGGATCTGTGAGACTCTGGATTCCACAACCCCCAGCGCCAACCCGATCTCGCGCATCGTCAATTCTTCGAAGTAGTAGAGCGTCATCACCAGGCGCTCTCGCTCGGGAAGTCGCTCGATGGCGTTCGTGAGCTTTTCCTGGAGTTCCCCGCGAAGACAGCAGAACAGTGGATCGTCCTCCGGGCGTCCGGGGACGTAGGCTATCTCCTCTTCCCCTGAGTCCTCGTTGTGTTCCACATGCAGTGTGCCGATTTCAAGTCCCTTCAGATCACCCAGCAGGGACTGGTATTCCTCAAGTCCCAGGCCCATCTCCGCCGCAATTTCAAGTTCGCCCGGCGTACGACCGAGACGTGAGGTGAGAACCCTTACCGCCTCTTCCGCAGCCCGTCCCTTGCGTCGCAGATCGCGCGGGCTCCAGTCAAGCGTGCGCAGGCTGTCAAGAATGGCGCCGCGGATACGGAATTGTGCGTAGCTGCGAAACTGCACCTTCTTCTGCGGATCGAACTTGCTAAAGGCATCCATCAAGCCAACAACCCCCGCGGAAACCAAATCCTCGATATCAACGTGCTGCGGCAGCCGCTCGTGAATGCGCCTGGCGAGAAAACGCACAATGGGCAGATGTTCCAGCAGCAATCGTTCCTGCTCGCCGTTGAGCACCTCCGCCGAAACCTCGGGCGGATAATTGCCCATTGCCACAGGTTTCCGCCCTGTCCCGATACTTGGTCCGATATCACATCCCATGCGGTGTTCCTCTTTCGCGATTTCGTTCTCTCGGGTTCGCCCCAAGGCCAGGCTCGGATCACATCACCGAACCGTGCCCATCGGCCTCAGGCGAATCTCCGGCGGTATCTCAGCCGCCGCAACCACGGAAAGCCTTGGCATCACAGGCTCGAGCCATCGTTTGACGTGGTATCGGGCCGGACTCGGACAAAGGAGCACGGGAAGGGCCGAAGAACTGGACGAACCAATAAGATGTTTCAAAGAATCGGCCAGACGACGAACGACGGGAACCCCAGGAACCGAGGCAGATGAAAGCAGCCGTTGGCTTCCTTCCGGAGACAGCGAGGCAACGATCTCCTCCTCCATCGCAACGTCCAGAAGCAGGACCGGCAATTGTCCGTCGGCGTCAACAAGCGGCGCAATCAGTCGACGCCCCAGCGCCATCCGTGATGCTTCCACGCACGCAACCAGGCTCTTGTTCAAAGGCGCGGCTTCGAGCAGCGACTCGAGAATCGCACCAAGATCGCGAATCGAAACGCGCTCCCGCAGAAGCTGCTCCAATACGCGCTCTACTTCTCCAAGGGTCAGAAGCTTCGGTACCAGCTCTTCGAGAAGCTTGGGATGGCTGTCGCTGAGCGAGTCCATTAGCCGCTTGGCCTCTGCCCGGCCCAGAAGTTCGTGCGCGTGGCGTCGAACCAACTCTCCCAGGTGCGTCGTCATCACCGTCACCGCGTCCACAACCGAATAGCCAGCGGCAATCGCCTGCTCTTCGAAGGCTGAAGCTATCCACACTGCCGGCACACCAAAGGCTGGCTCACGCGTCTCTTTGCCGGGAAGCGGTCGACGCTGCGGGTCGCCGGAGACTGCTAGCATCTGCGTCCCTTCAAGCTGCCAGCGGCCGATCTCCATACCCCGCAGCGAAACAAGATATTCCCGGGGGCGCAGGCGGAGGTTATCCGAGATGTGCACGGGAGGAACTAAAAACCCCATCTCTGCCGACAGATGACGACGCAATGCGCGCACCCGGTTCAGCAGCGTGCCTCCCTGCTTCTCATCGACCAGGGGAATGAGTTGGAAACCAATCTCGAGGGAGAGTTCCTCGAGACGGAGCAATCCGGCCAGATCAGCTGAAGGAGCGTGATCCTGTTTCTTCTTTTCAACTGCGCTGATCTCGCTGACCGACGTCGATACATCGGTCACAGGAATACGGCGCCCCATCCAGAACAGCGCTGCTGCCACCAGCAGAAACGTCAGACTCGGCAGCCCCGGGATCAGGCACATCGCCGCACATACAGCACTCGCGAGATACAGTGTGGCGGGGCGCGCAAACAGTTGCTGGCGAATTTCAGTTCCCAGCATTCCGGCTGAATTCGCCCGCGTAAGCGTGATACCCCCCGCCACCGAAACCAGGAGCGAAGGAATCAGCGTGACCAGGCCATCTCCGACAGTCAGCACCGTGTAGGTGCGGGCCGCTTCGCCAAGTTCAATGCCCTGCTGAAGTGTGCCAATCAGCAGGCCGGCTACAATGTTGATCGCGGTAATGAGAATCGTCGCCATCGAGTCGCGCTGGTTGAAACGCGCCGCCCCATCCATCGCGCCATAAAATTCAGCTTCGCGTGCGATTGCCTGCCGGCGTCGTCTCGCTTCTGCCTCGTCGATAAGGCCGGCGTTCATGTCCGCATCGATGGCCATTTGCTTGCCCGGCAGCGCATCGAGCGTGAAACGCGCGGTGACTTCCGCCGTTCGGACGGCTCCGTGCGACACCACAAGAAACTGGATCGCGACGAGAGCGAGAAAGAGCACGAACCCGACGATGTAGTTGCCTCCGACTACGAATTGCCCGAATGCTTCGATCACCTTTCCGGCCGCCGCAGTGCCTTCCGACCCGTGCAGCAGGATGCGGCGGCTGGATGCAATATTCAAAGCAAGGCGAAAGAGTGTCAGCAGCAGCAGCAGCGTTGGGAAAACCGATAGCTCAACCGCTCGACGTATCTGTACCGAGGAGAGAAAGACAATGATCGACGCGGCCATGGACAGCGCCAGCAGAAAATCCAATGCCGCGGCGGGAAGCGGAATCAGCATGACGAAGATCACGCTGATCGCGCCGGCGGGCAACACATAATCGCGCAAACGGTTGAGAATGCCGCCGGGAGCGAAGGGCGCAGGATGCATTACGGCGGTGCTCATTGGTGGTCTCCATCGGGACGTCGGTTGATATTCGAGGCAGTATTTTCCAGACGGTCAGGGGCGATACGGGCAGCACCGCTCGCAGTTTGCGCATGATGCGCTGAAGCTGTCGTCGCTTCCGATGCCTGCTGGCGCGCACGGCGCTCGCGCATCTCGCCCTCAACTCGCTGGCGGTAGAGATACGCAAGGATCGCGGCTACGGCAGCATAGAGGTCGGCGGGAATGGCATGGCCTACCTCCACGGAGCGGTACAGGGAACGTGCCAGAGGCGGATTCTCAATGATCGGTACACCGGCCCAGCGAGCCTCGACCTTGATCTCCTCCGCAAGAAGGTTGCGGCCTTTGGCCAGAACTTTCGGAGCGTCCATCGCCACAAAATCGAAGCCAAGTGCGACAGCGTAATGCGTTGGATTGATCAGCACGACCGCAGCCTTTGAAACATCGGCCTTCACCTTCCGGCGGCGCATCTGGCGCTGCAAGCCGCGAATGCGACCGCGCGTCTGCGGGCTTCCTTCGGTCTCCTTGAACTCCTGCTTCATTTCCTCGCGGCTCATCATGAGTCGCGATTCCCGGCTGCGCCACTCGACGATGTAATCGACCAGCGCCCACCCCAGCAGCAACCAGGACGCGGCAATAAGAAGTCCGTAAATATCCGACGCGAGGCTGTCGAGACGTGATGTCGAAAAGGGTGGAATAGTGAGTTCACGCGCGATCCGCTGCACTGCGAAAACGGCAAGAAGGCTGGCAGGGAGAAGAGACTTTCCAAGGCGTGAAGCTGCGCGAAGCGAAAACAGATTCTTCACATTGGAGAGAGGATTGATCCGATCGAGGCGAAAGCCTATGGAGCCAACATGGATTTGCAAACCGCCGGTCTGCAGGACGCCAGTCAGCAATGCGACGCCGACGATCGCCCCCAGGGCGAATCCAACCGGGACAAGTGCATTTACAGCGAGACGGCGCGCCGCAAGCAGTGTGGGCTGCAGCGTGGAAGACTCCCATCGATCGGATGCACCCAGGTCGAGAGCGGAAGAGAATGAACTGCGGAAGCAGTCGAGGATTCTCTGCCCGAGAAATCCAAGACACAGGACGCCTGCAAGCGTTCCCGCCGCTGCTGCCAGTTCGCGGCTGTGCAGGATATCCCCATCTGTGCGCGCCTTCTCGCGGCGATGCGCGGACGCCTGTTCCGTGCGGTCTCCCGGCATGGGCTATCCTCCCGCTCCGGCCGCACCGGCTGGTATCTGAATCTGCCGCTCGGCCATGTCGAGGAGGCCTGCGAAACGCGCCTCAATGAAACGCGGCCAGAGAGCCAGGCAGCCAGTCAAGACGGCGAATCCAACCAAAGTCTTCAGTGGCACCGTCAGCGACATGACCGGAAGCTGCGGGCTGAGCCTGCCGAGAAGAGCAATCGCAATTTCAATGAGCATGGTCGCAGCCAGAACGGGCGCAGCCAGTTCCACGGCGGCCAGAAATAGCCCGCCCGCGGCCTGAACGATTACCCGCGCGGTGAGAGGCGCAAGGGTGAAAGCCCCGAGCGGTACCGCACGAAAACTGCGCACCAGTGATGCCAGCAGGATGCGATCAAGTCCCGCAGAGATCACCACCAGCGTGCCCATCAGTTGAAAGAGGTCTCCCATCAACGGAGTCTGAATATTGGAGGTCGGATCGAGGAGATTGACCATCGAGAAGCTGAACTGCACACCAACTACTTGACCGGCAAAGAGAAGCATTTCGTTCAGCAGAGAAAGTACGATTCCGTAGACAAGGCCCACGGCGATCTCGCCCAGAAGCGTGTTGAGACTGATTTCGGAATGTGCGTTCGGCAGTGCGGCGACCACGGGCGCGAGCAGGAACGCTACCGCCGCCACGAACACTGCCTTGGTCCGAGCCGGAAGAGCCGACGAAGAGAAGAACGGCGCAAAGACGACAAGTCCGCTCACACGCACCAGGGTGAGAACCATCGCACTGAGAAAACCAGCCCACGCGTTCATCGGGATTGTCCCTCGAAAACTGTCATGATGATGGCTAGCCCAGATACCGGCGAAGATTGGTCATCAGCAATACTGTGTAGGCCGCAAGGCGCCCCAGAAACCACGGCATGCCGACAAGCAGGATGACTGCCACCGCCCCAAGGCGCGGAACCGAGGTCAAGGACTGCTCCTGAAGACTCGTCAACGTCTGGAACAGCGTAAGCACGAACCCGATCGCGACTGCCGCCACCAGCACGGGCGCGCTCAGGATCATGGCTTCTTTCATCAACTGGCGAAGCAATTCGGAGACAAGATCGGGAGTCATGACATTCTCCTCAGAAACTCTTCAAGAGTGACTGCGCAAGCAGGTTCCAGCCATCTACCATCACAAACAGCAAAATCTTGAGCGGCGTGGAGACAACGACGGGCGGCAGTTGAAACATGCCGATGGACGTGGTAATTGCGGCCGTCACCATATCGACCAACAGAAAAGGCAAGAACAAAACAGCGCCAATCGAAAAGCCTGCCTTCAATTCCGAAAGAATGTAGGCCGGCACGACGACGCGCATGGGCAGGTCGTCTGGTGAATTGGGGCGCGGTAGCTGGCCCGCGGCGGCGAACAGTCCGAGATCCTTCTCGCGCGCATAATGCAACAGAAAATGTTTGACGGGCTTCGATCCTTGATCGATCGCATCCCAGCCCGTGATTTGTCCGGCACGGTAGGGCTGCACCGCCTGCTGATCGACCTGGGTCAGCACCGGCGTCATCAGAAACCAGGTCATCATTAATCCGAGTCCAAGCAGCGTCGGATTAGACGGCGCTGTCTGCGTGCCAAGCGCCTGGCGCAAAAAATGAAAAACCACCATCAGCCGCACCAGCGGCGTCATGCACATCAGGATCGCGGGAAGAAGCGTGATCAGCGTCAGCGCGAAAAGGATTGTCCAGGGGGTTGAGTCCGATGGGTGCAGCCGCGCATTGAGATCAGGCAGAAGCGGCGCTGCGGCAGGAGCAGCAGCACGCGCCGCGAGCAGGAACGCGATCATAAGCTCTCGCCTCCCACATCGGACGGCTCCGCGAGCTTCGTATTGGAACGATGGGCAGCAGATTTCAAGTGAAAAAAAACCGGCGCTCCATCCGGCGATATGGCAACAAGCAATCGCTGCCCATCAGCCTCAATCAGTGCAACGATCTGCCGGGGCGCGAGACTGATCCTTTCCACAACCACCAGCCGCGGTTCCTTGATGGCGTGCCGGCGGAGCCGAGAGAGAAGCCACGCCGCCAGCCCGTGCCGTTCATGCGGGACAATCCCTGAAGTTCGACCGCTGCCCTCCAGGGCCAGACCGAGCGCATTTTGAAAAGCTCCCAAGTTCCTTCTCCTCAGACCAGGCGGGTAACGCGAACCGCAAGTCTTTGATCGATAACTTCAAATTCTGTCCAGGCCAGCTGCGCACCGGGGGCGGCCAGTGGCAGGTCATCTCCCTGAACCCACTGCGACGCGATGACAACTCCCTCCGCCAATGTCAGGAGATCGCGAACCCGGAAATTTCGGATCGGAACCGCAACGTCAATCTCGACCGGCAGCCGGTAGACCAGCGCATTCATCCGCGCGTCCCCTTCACCCTCCGAGCCCCCGGACGTTTCAACCAGGGCCACTTCTCCCGCAATCTCGGGAAGTACGGCGCCCCTGGCGCCAGGCTGCGGACCTGGGTTGAGCTCAACAGGCATATGCCGAGGACAGGTGCATTGGAGTGACCAGATTGAAGCGGGAAATCTTAGAACGGTCTCATACATGCGCCCGATGAAGCGAAATTTCGTTTCTGGCTCTGCAACATCCATCGGCAATCGCTTCGCTGCTACACTAGAAACAGAGAATGCCTGAGAGATTTGTGAACGACGGCTAAGATTTGAGGTCAAAGAAACATGCCCCAACAGAATGAAAACAAGAGCATTGCTGGAACCGGTCTTCGCCTGAAGGTTGGCCTTGCCGAGATGTTGAAAGGCGGCGTCATCATGGACGTAATGAACGTCGAACAGGCCCGCATTGCAGAAGAGTCCGGAGCCGTGTCGGTCATGGCGCTGGAGCGTGTACCGGCCATGATCCGCGCCGAAGGCGGAGTGGCGCGCATGGCCAAACCGAGCCTCATCAAGCAGATCATGGTGGCGGTCAACATCCCCGTAATGGCCAAAGCGCGCATCGGCCACTTCGCCGAGGCCCAGATCCTGCAGGAGATCGGAGTGGACTTTATCGACGAAAGCGAAGTGCTGACGCCCGCCGATGAAGCTCACCATATCGACAAGCACGCATTCACCACTCCCTTCGTCTGCGGAGCGCGGAACCTGGGAGAGGCCCTGCGCCGCATTGCCGAGGGTGCGGCCATGATTCGCACCAAGGGCGAGGCGGGCACCGGCGACGTTGTGCACGCAGTGAAGCATATGCGCCAGATTGTGAAGGAGATGAAGGCGCTTACAGTACTGAGCGATCAGGAACTATACGCGGCAGCCAAAGAACACCAGGCGCCTTATGAATTGATCAGAATGGTGGCGCAGGCGGGCAAACTGCCGGTGCCTAATTTTTCGGCCGGTGGCATCGCAACACCTGCAGACGCTGCGCTGATGATGCAGCTTGGCGCCGAGGCGGTCTTTGTGGGATCTGGGATCTTCATGAAGGAGCGCGCAACACCCCTGGATGTCGAGAACGACCCGAAGGAGCGCGAAGAGGCCGTTTCGCGGGCCAAGGCCATCGTGATCGCCACAACCCACTTCAATGATCCCAGGATTCTGGCCGAAGTCAGCGAGCAGGTCACCGGCACCATGAAGGGTCTAGCTGCAGCAGCAATCGAGGAATCTCAGCTCCTGCAGACACGTGGCTGGTAACCACTGCCATTTCACACCCATTTTGAGTGTTTAAAGCCGGAATTGAGACCCAATTCCGGCTTTTATACTTTGCATGGAGCATACCGTCGATGGTCCTGGCAACCTGTAGAGCCATAAGCGCCGCCATCGCACCCGGAAACCAAACGATGGGGGAATAAAGATTGAACGCTGCAGTCAAACGGCCGCGCATCGGAGTTCTGGCGATACAAGGCGACTACGCCGCCCACGCCGAAGCGCTGGACGAAGTCGGCGCGACTCCGGTTGAAGTGCGCAAACAAGAGGAATTGGCGCAGCTGGATGGTTTGATTCTTCCGGGTGGCGAGTCGACCACGATCCTGAAATTCCTTGAACGCGGCCATCTCTTCAACGAGTTGAAGCAATTCTGTTCCACCCGCCCGGCCTTCGGTACTTGCGCGGGTGCAATTCTACTGGCACGCGAGGTGCGGAACCCGGCGCAGCGGTGCTTGGGCCTCCTCGATATCGTCGTTGAACGAAACGCATACGGCCGCCAGATTCATTCCTCAATCCTTTTCTCTGATTCGAAACTACCGGGCGAGAAGCTTGAGATGGTGTTTATCCGTGCTCCACGCATCGTTGAAGTCGGACCAGACGTGGAGGTACTGGCACAGCGTGACGGACATCCCACACTGGTTCGACAACGGAATCTCATGGCCGCAACCTTCCATCCGGAACTGACCGTCGACCGGCGGGTTCACAAGGCGTTTGTTGATCTCGTGAACGCTACGGATCCAAAATAGGCCCGCTTCCGTGTGGACGCCCGATCTAATTCCAAAAAAAAGCCATCCCGTTCGCGGAGGTCAGCGTCAAAAGACTTGAGCGGTCCCGCTGCCGGAGGGCCCAGTCAGATTCTTCTTCTGATTCGGTTCTTTCCAAAGAAATTTGACAGCATAATCGCCGTGTCAGGTCGGCACCGGATAGCGGAGTCGCTTTGTGGTGTACTCTGATTTGCACAGAGGCTTCTGAATGCCCGCTACCTTTACGCATTCCCCTGCGGAAACGGAACGGAAAGAGCCGGGAATTGGCGGCAAACCTCCCGTTGACCGGCGACCCACCGGCGGTGGGGGAGGTGGCGGCGATGACGATCGCCAGCACGAACGGCGGGGACCGCGCGAGTTGCTCTACAAGATTCGCTTCTCTGTCTTTTCCATTCTTGCAGCCGACATGATGTTTTTTGCGATCCTGGTAGCGCTCTTCTTTGCGCGCCAGGCCGGCACGCACATGGACCCCCGCACCCACGAGCAGATCGGTGACTGGCACCCCGTCCTTCTCCCGCCGATCCTGTATCTCAATACAGCTCTGCTTCTCTTGAGCAGCCTTACGATGGAGATCGCGCGGCGAAGTATCTTTCGCGAGATTGATGTATTGGAAGAATGGCTCGGCCTCGGCCATCCTGCCCTCCAGCGAACCTTACCCTGGATGGCTGCAACTCTCGGGCTCGGAACCATGTTTCTGGCAGGACAGTGGATGGCGTGGCGACAGCTCACCGCGCAGGGGTTCGCATTTGACCATTGGTCCACCCCCGCAAGCTACTTCTTTTACATCATTACGGGACTCCACGCCGCACACCTCATCGTCGGCGTCATCGCGCTGGCCGTTTGCCTTGCAATTATGCGAACGTTCAAGCGCGTCGAGCTTCGCCAGATCGCGGTGGACGCGACGGCATGGTACTGGCACGCCATGGGCCTGGCATGGATGGTTCTTTTCGCCGTGCTCGTTGCAGGACAATAGCCTTCAGGGAATGAACTTACCCATCTTTCCCGGTTCGGCGATTAGCGTGAATTCATCTTTCTTCTCGACGCTGAGCGTCGCAGCGTCCGGAGCTTTCACCTTCCACATGACGGCGTGAAGCTGCCCCTTGCGATAGTCCAGCGTCAGGTAGTGGTAGACCGGGAAGGCCTTGTCTTTGTAGAGATCTTCGGTTCCGCGAAACAAAAGGGGATAAGGTTCCGCGCCGCCGCCGCCGGACGTGACGTACTCCACCCCATTCCGCTCAAAGCGCTCGTAATTGTGAATATGTCCATTGAAAACAATCACCTTGGCATGCATCTTGTGGAGATGGATCTCCAGCAGATGGCGCAGCGTGAGCGCTTCTTTTGAAGGCAGATTGGTAAAGAGTTTCGACTGTTCATCGACGACCCAAGGTGTGTGGTAGAGGATGAAAAGGAAGTCAACTTGCTTCGGCAGGTGATCGAGCTGCGCCGCGAACCATGTCGCCTGGGTATTTGTGCCTCCCGAAGGCGACGTCATATCGAGCGAAATCACCTCCACACTCCCCATCAGCACCGAGTAATAGCGATGACCATGAATGTCGGGGAAGTTCTCGAGATAATTGGCAATTCCCCGCTGAGTGCCCCCGCGTACTTCGTGATTGCCGATGGTGGGCAGTTGCAGAGTCTGGTTTTTGCGCCAGAGCGCTGTCTCGTCGCGAAAGACCTGCCAATCGGCCTCGCTCGCACCGACATACGGCATATCGCCCGTCAGCAGCAACACTTCAGGATTTTCTTGAGCAATGCGCTCGGCTAGCCACTTGCGGATTCGCGGATTGGTCCCGATCTTTACGGAAGGGTCGGTGAAACGCATATCGCCGTAACCCACCATGTGGAGCGGAGAGCCAGCCTGGTATTTGGCGATCGTGAAGGTGGGATTTACGTCGATCTTCTCCGCCGATTGCGCTGACGCGGCGAGAGAAAACACACACGCGAAAATGAAGAATGCGAAGCTTCGCGCACGCCTCCTGATGGCTTCTCTAGAGATAAGTTGCACAAATTCAGGCTACCATCGCGCGTCCCGAGCGCCAAAGGTCTCAGGGGTGAGATCCAGTAGCTGATCGGTCTCGTGCTGAGTCCCCCAGGCGCGCTGGAAGGCGCAAAAGTGCGCCTAACCGCTCCGTGAAACTCGGCGCAACCGGACATTCAAAATACACCCGACGATTGATCGCCATCAGGACTTGAATTGCTTGCACCTGCGGGTCATGCGCGGAAAGCGCCTTAGCCTCGTGAACATACTCATCCGTGAGATATTCGATCGCGTGGCCCAGAATTTCCAGCGCGCGTCCTGACTGGACGTCAATCCGGCGGCGTCTTCGGTCCAAAACGGCGCCCTCTTGCGTCTCACCATGTCCAGAAGAGGTGTATAGACCCGTTGTCGCTGCCATCAGATTTCGCGCCTTGGGAGTCGGTGGAATATAAGCCTTGCTCTCTAGTTCGGCAGTTACTCGTACAAACTTTAGAAAATCTCGAAAACCTGCTCGAATCTAAGAAATGAATATGGAACTCCACAACCGGAATTCATGTGACACATCTCACAGATGCGCAAAAGAGCCAGACGATATACCAGTTCAAGCAAGTAAGTGTGACCTTACGCACCAGCAGAGATGCAGGCTCGAGTTATTTCAAACATGAGGCAACCCTCCTGCCCCGAAGGATTGCATCGATCTGACGGATTTCAATCGCGTCAAGGCGCCTTGACGGGATGAGGTTTGGAACCTAAGCTCAAACCAGCGGCCTGTCGCAGTGGGCGCAGTTCAGCCCGGCGAAATACCGCACATTTTCGGTATCGTTGCGAACTGGGTGCTCATGATTCCCTACCACTGGCAATATCTTCCGCTTTTGATGCAAATCCTTTTTGCCATTGGACTTGCCGCCATGATGGTGCTCGCCTCCTGGTTTGTCGGGAAGCATCGCAATCTGCCGGTAAAACTCGCTGCCTATGAATGCGGGATTGAATCGGTGGGCGACGCCCGGGCTCGGTTCAGCGTGCGCTTTTATATGGTCGCAATGCTGTTCATCCTTTTTGACGTGGAAGCCGTATTCATGATGCCGTGGGCCGTCATCTATCGCCAGCTCCCCCACATCACTGGACAAAGACTCTTCGGCTTTTGGGAGATGCTCGTGTATCTCGGCTTCATCGCTGTGGGCCTCTACTACATCGTGCGCAAGGGCATTCTGAACTGGAGCATGGACAAGGCGGACCTCTAAGAATGGCGGAAGCTCCAAAGGAAACTCTCGTCGGAAGGCAAGCTGTGCTCGATGGTCTACCGGATCACCCGGCCATCCAGGCGCTTATTGCCTGGAATGCCGACGCATTTACCGACGGACTCTTCGACCGCGGCGAACTCACCCTCACCGTCACTCCTGAAACAATCTGTTCCGCCTCCGCCGCCCTGAAAGATGCAGGCTACAACGCCTTCGAAGATATGACCGCCGTCGACTGGCTCCCCTCCGAGCCGCGCTTTCAGCTCAGCTACCACATCTTGTCGCATCAACATAAGGAGCGAATCCGCCTCAAGACCTGGGTAGGTAGTTCCGATCCCTCCATTGAATCGATCACCTCCGTCTGGCCCGGCGCAAATTACTACGAGCGCGAAGTCTTCGATTTGTTCGGGATCCGCTTCGAGGGCCACCCCAACCTGCGCCGCATCCTCATGCCCGACGACTGGGTCGGGCATCCCCTTCGCAAGGACTACCCGGTGGAGGGCTATCGCTAATGCTCGACGTAGGCACTCCAATTCTTTCCGCGCCGCCGGCCGAAGGTGCGCGTGACCAGCACATGGTCCTGAACATGGGACCGCAGCACCCTTCGACGCATGGCGTGTTGCGCCTCGTTCTCGAAATCGATGGCGAAATCGTCGTCCGCCTCTATCCCGAGATCGGCTACCTGCACACTGGAATTGAAAAAACCTGCGAAGCGAAGTTCTACCAGCAGGTTGTCCCGCTCACCGACCGCGTCGACTACCTCGGCCCCATGGCCAACAATCTCTGCTACTGCCTGGCCGTCGAAAAGCTTCTTCAGCTTGAAATTCCGGAGCGGGCAGTGTGGATTCGTGTACTTCTGACCGAGCTCACGCGACTCAATTCGCACCTGATCTGGCTTGGCACACACGCCATGGACATCGGTGCTCTGACCGTCTTTCTCTACACATTCCGGGAACGCGAAGAAATTCTCCGCATCTTTGAAGCAGTGGCCGGTCAGCGCATGATGACCAGCTACTTCCGCATCGGCGGATTGTCCATGGAGCCGCCGCTCGATCTGTTCGATCGCATCCAGGCCTTCATCAAAACGTTCCCCGAAAAGATCGACGAATACTCGAACCTTCTCACCGGCAATCCAATCTTCCGCAATCGCCTGATGGGTGTCGGGCACCTTTCCGCTGAAGATGCAATTGCGCTGGCCGTGACAGGACCGACTATGCGGGCTTCCGGCGTTGACTTCGATCTGCGGCGCGACATGCCGTATTCGAGCTACGAGAAGTTCCAGTTCAAAGTGCCTGTTTCGAATCGGTGCGATTGCTGGGGACGATACGAAGTGCGTTTGCTCGAGATGCGCGAGAGCATCGGCATCATTCAGCAGGCACTCGACGGCATGCCCGGCGGTCCCATCAAAGCCGATGCGCCAAAAATCGTCCTGCCCGATCGCGAAAAGATGAAGACGCAGATGGAAGCCCTGATCCATCACTTCAAGATCGTTACCGAAGGTTTCAACGTTCCAGCCGGCGAAGTTTATCAGGGCATCGAATCCGGCCATGGACAGATGGGCTATTACGTTGTATCCGACGGAACCGCGAAGCCTTACCGCGTGCACATGCGCTATCCGGGATTCGCAAGCCTGCAGGCCCTCGAAACCATGTGCAAAGGCCGCATGCTGGCTGACGTTGTTGCAGTCATTGGGTCGATCGACATCGTGCTGGGGGAGATTGACCGCTGATGCCGGAAACGGCGCAGTTGTATGTTGAGCTTTGGGTTTCGCTTGCTTCCCTGCTCCGCAGTTACACCGCGGCGCACGGGCTGAATGGGGACAGGCAGGCAACAGTCGAATTAGGGGAAGAACAGATCACAGTGCGTCACGCGGATGCCTGGCTCGATCTGAAACGAAACGTCGCGCAGGTAATGTGGAAGCGCGACGACGGACGGAGTGGAATGCTGGAACTGACAGAAGCCGGGCAATTGCGCAGCTCGACCGGCGAGGAAGAAATGGATATGGCCGCTGAAGCATGGGCGCGGGAGTTGATGCGATGAGTCCTGAAACCATGAGCATCTTCTCGCCCAGGGTCTCCGCTCGCTTCGATGCGCTGGTCGAAAAATACCCCGTCAAGCGCTCCGCGCTGGTTCCCATGCTGCTCTACGCGCAGGATGAAATCGGCTACCTGTCCGACGCCGTGATCGCCGAAGTTGCCCAACGCATCGGCATCACTGAACTCGATGTCCGCAACGTTGCCACCTATTACTCGATGCTCCGCTTCAAACCAGCAGGCAAATTCAACGTGCAGGTCTGCACCAATATCAGTTGCATGCTTCGCGGCGCCTACGACGTCTACGAGAAATTCCAGGAAGAGCTTGGCATCGGCCACAAGGGAGTCACACCCGACGGTGTCTTCTCGCTCGAAGAAGTCGAGTGTATCGGCGCATGCTGCTGGGCCCCCGCCATCCAGGTGAATTACGACTTCTACGACGATCTCACGCGGAACAGCGTGCCAGCGATTCTCGACCGGTACCGGAACCAAGTCCAAGACAAGGAAAACAATGCCTAGACTTGTCTCCCATCCCGATGAAGTCAAGATCGTCTCCAAACGCTTCGGCCAGGGCGCGGCGAACATCGATAAGTACATCGAACTCGGCGGTTACGAAGCCGTTCGCAAATGTCTCGCCCAGGGGCCGGAGTGGACAATCGACGAAATGAAGGCTTCGAACCTCCGCGGTCGCGGCGGCGCCGGTTTTCCGACGGGCATGAAGTGGTCTTTCGTTCCCAAGCAATCGCCCAAGCCAAAGTACGTCCTGGTCAATGGCGACGAAAGCGAACCCGGCACCTGCAAAGATCACCTGATCTTCCTCCACGATCCGCATGCAGTTATCGAAGGAACCATCATCGCCGGCCTCGCCATCGGCTCGAAAATGGGCTTCATCTACCTGCGCGGCGAATACCGGTACCTGCTGACGATCATGGAGAAAGCCGTCGCCGATGCCTACGCCCGGGGCTTTCTCGGCAAGAACATCTTCGGATCCGACTTCGAATTTCAGATCATCACCCAGAGCGGCGCCGGCGCCTACGAAGTAGGCGAAGAGTCCGCGTTGATGGAGTCGCTCGAAGGCAAGCGCGGCGTACCGCGCATCAAGCCCCCCTTCCCAGCCGTTGTCGGCCTTTACGGCGGACCTACGGTCATCAATAATGCAGAGACTATCGCTACCGTACCGCACGTCATCACCATGGGCGGAGCGGTCTTCGCGCAAACCGGCTCGCCCCGCAACGGCGGTACGCGCCTTTTCTCCATTAGCGGTCATGTCGAGCGGCCCGGCGTATACGAACTGCCCATGGGCTACAACCTGAAGAAGATGATTTATGAAGTCGCTGGCGGCATCCGCGGCGGACGCAAACTGAAAGCCATCGTTCCCGGCGGCTCATCAACGCCCGTACTCCTGCCCGAAGAAATCGAGGCCCTGGGTATGGACTTCGACCAGGTCGGCAAGGCCGGATCGATGCTCGGCTCCGGCGGTGTAGTCGTCATTGATGATCAGACCTGCATTGTCGAGTTCGCACTCCGCACCATCAGCTTCTATCAACACGAAAGCTGCGGTTGGTGCATCCCCTGCCGGGAAGGAACCGACTGGCTCAAAAAATCTTTGACGCGTTTCCACGCCGGCTTCGGCACCGCCAAGGATATCGACAACATCCGCTACCTTGCCGAAAACATGATGGGCCGCACCTTCTGCCCGCTCGGCGATGCAGCGGCGATGCCAACCCTGGGATTCGTCAAGAAGTTTCGCAAAGAATTTGAAGATCACCTGGACGGGAAACCTTGCCCGTTCGCCAAACATGGAGCACCGGAGCTAACGATCGTGTAGAACCGCGTTGAAGCTGTTTTCAGTGATCAGTGTTTTCGTAGAGTTTTAAAGGGCATGACTTTAGTCATGCCGAAAAGGCCCAAAAATCGACCGGGCTTTAACCCCTGAAAGATCCCGAAAGGAACGGCAGAGCAGCAGAGGACAGAAAAACCGAATGCCCGACGTAACATTCACTGTCGATGGAAAGAAGCTCACGGCTCCCGCAGGAACGCTGCTGATTGAGGCGTGCCGCAAAGCCGGCATCGAGATCCCTGCGTTCTGCTATTACCCCGGTCTCAGCCTTCAGGCCGCCTGCCGCATGTGCGTCGTCCGCCAGGAAAAAGTACCGAAGCTCCAGACCGCCTGCACTACGGCAGTAGCCGAAGGCCAGGTCTTCACCACCGATTCACCGGAGATCGCACAGGCGCGTAAAGCAACCATAGAACTCCTTCTCGGCAATCACCCGCTCGACTGCCCTGTGTGCGATGCCGGCGGTGAGTGCGAACTGCAGGACATGACCTTCAAATACGGCGCCGGCGAGAGCCTCATGGTCGACGCCAAGCGCCACCGCGACGAGCAGCAATGGTCGCCTGCGGTCTTCTACGATCGGCCTCGCTGCATTCTCTGCTACCGCTGCACTCGCATGTGCGGCGAAGGCATGGACGTGTGGGCGCTCGGCATCCAGAACCGCGGCGTAAGCTCCGTCATTTCGCCCAATGAAGGCGAGCGCCTCGACTGCGAACAGTGCGGCATGTGCATCGACGTTTGCCCAGTCGGCGCACTCACCAGCGGAAGCTATCGCTACAAGACGCGTCCCTGGGAGATGAATCACGTCTCCACCGTCTGCACGCATTGCGCCGACGGGTGCAAAGTCACCCTTGGCATCCGCCAGGCAAACGACGGCTCCGAAATTGTGCGCGCTGACAACCGCGACAAGAGCGGCATCAACGGCGATTTTCTCTGCGCCAAGGGCCGGTTCGGCTTCGATTTCGTCGAAAGCCCTGAAAGGCTAACCACACCTCTCGTGCGCAATGCGCAGGGCAAGCTCGAGCCGGTGAGTTGGGAACATGCGCTTCGCCTGGCTGGAGCAAAGCTCAAAGAGATTCGCGATACACGCGGCGGCGATGCCATAGGCGTAATCGGTTCGAATCACACCACCAACGAAGAGAATTACCTGCTGCAGAAATTTGCGCGCACGATTCTTCTGACCAACAACATCGACCACGAACGCACAACGGATTATGTCGCCTTTGCGAAAGCGTTGGCGGGACACGAAGGAAAGAGCGCGAGCCTGCGCGACGCCGCAAGCGCACCGGCGATCCTGCTCATTGGCGGCGATCCAAGCAATGAGCATCCGCTGCTCGCGTGGAACCTGCGCACCAATGTCCGCCTGAATCGCGCGCGTCTCTATGTCGCGAACGAAAACCAGATCAAGCTCGAGCGCCAGGCCAAGGCTGCTCTGCGACTTCCTTCCGGTGGATATGCGGCCATCACAGCCTATCTTGGCGGAAGTGACACTGCGATCAACAACGCCGCCTTCCGCGATGCTGTGCTGGCGGAAGAAAAGCTGCTGGTCATCTTCGGCCAGGAATATCGCGGCGCGGCGGTAGCCGAACTCGTCAAATGGGGACTGGGGCGCGGCAACGTCCGCTTTGCCTATCTCGGCGACTACGCAAACTCCCGCGGCGCAGCCGACATGGGCCTCCTGCCCGACTTCCTTCCCGGTTACACACCGGTCAGTGCCGCCGGCTCCTTCGCGGAATACAAAGGCCTGCCCGGTACTCCTGGCAAATCGCAGCCCGAGATGCTCGCCTTCGCTGCAAATGGCAGTCTCGGTGCCTTGCTCGTCGTTGGCGCGAATCCCATCGGTCAAGCCTCTGCTGGTGTCGGTGCTCTGAAAAACACCTTCGTCGTCGTGCAGGACATCTTCATGACCGAGACAGCGGCTGTCGCCGACATCGTCTTTCCTGCCGCAAGTCTTTACGAAAAGACCGGCACCTTGACCAACACCTTCGGCGATCTCCAACTGGCGCGAAAAGCCGCCGACCACGCAGGCGTGAAATCCGATTTCGAAATCCTCGTGCGCCTTGCCGGCAGCATGGGCGCGGACATTAAATCGCTCGTCCCCTTTGGCAAAGGCTCGGTAACCGCAGATCTTGGCCAGTCACGCGGCGCGCAGGCTGGCGAGGCAGACCGTCATGCAGTCTGGCTTGCGGCCAACGGTCTCGAACCAAAACTCAGCCCCTTCGATCCGCTGGCTTTGCTCGATGAAATCGAACGGCTGGTGCCCGGCTACAAACTTGACCGGCTTAATCTCTTCGGCGGCAACGATGTGCAGACTGAGCCAGGCTTCGTTCCCGTCTCCACCCTTACTTCGCAGCGCCCCGACCTCGTGCACCCGGCGCACGATGGGTTGTTTACCTCGGGAACGCTAGGGCGATACAGCAAAGGCCTGCAAGATCTGGAGCAGCACCAGGCAGCGGAAGTGGCAGCAACAGCGGCAGATTGATCGATTGGCAAGAAAGGCTAAAGGCACGTGACGATTTTGCAGTTTTTCCTCTGGAGCTTGTTAAAGGTCGTGGTGGTGACGGTGGTGCTGTTGATGGCCGTCGCTTACACCGTCCTGCTCGAACGCAAGCTCGTCGGGCGCATTCAGAATCGCTGGGGACCCAGCCGCGTTGGGCCGTTCGGGTTGTTGCAGCCCCTGGTCGACGGCGCAAAATCCTTTCTTAAGGAAGACATCATCCCGTCCGGCGTCTACCGGCCCCTTTATCTGCTCGCGCCGATCATCGGCCTGAGCTGTGCACTCATCTCGATTGGCGTTGTCCCCTTCGGCGATCCCGGCGTAGTCGGTCCGGGCAATTTCCATTTCTTCCAGATCGCCGACGTCAACATCGGCCTTCTCGTGATCCTGGGCATCACGTCAATCGGCGTTTACGGCATCGCCCTCGCCGGCTGGTCCTCGAATAACAAGTATTCCCTGCTCGGTTCGCTGCGTTCCTCGGCCCAACTCGTCAGCTATGAACTGGCCCTTGGCCTCTCCCTGGTCGGCGTCGTGCTGCGCGCCGGATCGCTCAATCTTGACGTCATCGTCAATAGCCAGTCAAAGCACGGCCTGCTGAGCTGGAACCTGTTCGGCGGTTTTCAGTTCGTCGCGTTTCTTCATCTATCTCATGGCCGCCTACGCCGAAACCAATCGCTCTCCCTTCGACCTGCCCGAAGCCGAAAGCGAACTGACTGCCGGCTATCACACTGAATACAGTTCGATGAAATTCGCCATGTTCTTCATGGCCGAATACGCCAACATGATCATGGTCGGCTGCGTTGCCTCCCTGCTCTTTCTGGGCGGATGGACGAGCCCCTTCGGAAATCTCCTTCCCACTCCTGACATCTTCATCGTGCGCGCGCTGCTCCCGATTTTCTGGTTTGTTCTTAAAGTTTTCAGTTTCCTGTTTCTCTATGTGTGGGTGCGCGGCACTTTGCCCCGCTTCCGCTATGACCAGCTTATGAACTATGGATGGCGGTGGCTGATGCCTCTCGCCATGCTCAACATCGTCGCAACGAGCCTCTGGCTCGCGTATCGCTGCACCGTGACCGCCCGATCGACTTTGAAGCACTGTTCATCGGTCACCGTAGTGCTGGATGTACTCAGTTAGAATCGGAAGGGATTTCAACGAGCCGGAAAGCTCGCTCGCTCAATTCCTCCCCTCAACCTGCCGGAGCAGTCAACCGGCACTCGCCCTAAGTGACGGAACGATGCACCTGATTCTGTTTATCGTGTTTGCCGCACTCTGCCTGACAGGAGCCGTCAATCTTCTGCTGCAGAAGCATCCCATCAACAGCGCTCTCTCGCTGATTGTGGTAATGGTCTCGCTGGCGGTTCTCTACCTTTTGCTCGGAGCGGAGTTCCTGGCAGCGGCGCAAGTCATCGTCTATGCCGGCGCCATCATGGTCCTCTTCACGTTCGTAGTCATGCTGCTCAATGCCGGCCGCGAAGAACGCACCCTCGGCAGCCGCGCCGCGCGCACCGTCGGATTTCCGGCAGTAGCGGCAATCCTCGCCATCATCGCAACCATCATTTTGCGGATGCAGGGCCTCGGCACTGCGACTCTTGAGGATCACGTGACCAGTGTTGCTGAGCTGAGCACCGTCTTGTTTACCAAACTCCTGCTCCCGTTTGAAGTCACATCCGTTTTGATTCTCATCGCAATTCTCGGTTCCGTCGCGCTGGCACGCCACGGAGACGGAGACAAGGGGTACACCAAGTGAACAGCCTTCAACTCGTTCAACAGGAAGTCCCTCTCACGTGGTATCTGCTTCTGAGTGCCGTCCTGTTCTGCCTCGGCGTGGTCGGATTCCTGATCAAGCGCAATCTCATCACCGTCTTCATGTCGATCGAGTTGATGCTCAATGCCGTCAATCTTTCCTTCGTGACCTTCGCCCACCAGTGGCACCAGGTGAAAGGCCAGATCTTTGTCTTCTTTGTGATGATGGTCGCTGCCGCTGAGGCTGCCGTTGGACTCGCCATCATCATTGCAGTATTCCGCGCGCGCGCAACACTGGCCGTCGACCGCATCGACCTGATGAAACTATGATCGAATCTTTGCTCCTTTTGCCGTTGATTCCGCTCACGCCCTTCGTTGGCTTTCTGCTCAACGGATTGCTGGGCCGTCGCTTGCCCAAGGCAGCGGTTTCAACGATTGCGCTTGCCGCTCCGCTAATCTCGTTTCTAATCGTTGTGCGAGCTTTGTTCGCTGTTTTAAGCACCCCCGGATCACTTCCGGCGGCTGAGGAACTCGCCTTCAATCACCACGTGATCGAATGGATCACAGTCGGCTCCCTCCACTTCGACTTCACCCTGGTCCTCGATCAGCTCTCCCTCGTGATGCTCCTCGTCGTCACCGGCGTAGGCTTCCTCATCCACATCTACTCCGTCGGCTACATGCACGAAGAAGAAGGCTACTGGCGCTACTTCGCCTACCTCAATCTCTTCCTCTTCTTCATGACCACCCTGGTCCTCGCCGGCAACGCCCTGCTGATGTTCGTCGGATGGGAAGGCGTCGGTCTCGCATCCTATCTGCTCATCGGTTTCTGGTTCCAGAAGAAGTCGGCTGCCGATGCCGGTAAAAAAGCCTTCATCGTCAACCGCATCGGTGACTTCGGCTTCCTCATCGGCCTCTTCCTTTTACTCGCCAACTTCGGCACCCTGACGTTTCAACGAGATTTCCGCAAAGCTCGCAGCAAATCCAACTGTCACAGGCGGCGTGCTCACGACGATCGCAATTTGCCTGCTCATCGGCGCCACCGGCAAAAGCGCGCAGCTTCCCCTCTACGTCTGGCTGCCCGACGCCATGGAAGGCCCCACTCCCGTCTCAGCCCTCATCCATGCCGCCACCATGGTCACCGCCGGCGTCTACATGATCGCCCGCACCCACTTCATCTTCGATCGCTCGCCCTTCGCGCTGAGTGTCGTAGCGATCGTCGGAGCCGCGACGGCGATCTTCGCGGCCACCATCGGCCTCGTTCAGACCGACATCAAGCGCGTCCTCGCCTACTCCACCGTTTCGCAACTCGGATACATGTTCCTCGGCTGCGGCGTTGCGGCCTATTCCGCCGCCATCTTCCACCTGATGACCCATGCCTTCTTCAAAGCGCTTCTCTTCCTCGCGGCCGGCTCCGTAATTCATGCCCTGGGCGGCGAGCAGGACATGCGCAAAATGGGCGGCCTGCGCAAGAAGATCCCCATCACCTTCTGGACCATGACCGCCGCGGTCCTGGCCATCTCCGGATTCCCCTTCATGTCCGCGTTCTACTCGAAGGACGCAATCCTCGCAGCAGCTTTCACATCGGGCGGCAGCCTGGGCAAAGTCCTCTGGTTCGTCGGACTCGTTACCGCCGCGCTCACCGCGTTCTACATGTTCCGCCTCTGGTATCTCACCTTCTTCGGCGAGTCGCGCAATCACGATGCCCATCCGCACGAAAGCTCTTGGGTGATGCTTGGACCCCTCGTGATTCTCGCAGTGCTCTCGGTCGGCGGCGGCTGGATCGGCGCCGGACGCTTCGGTGCGTTCCTCGCTCCGTCCTTGGGAACCAGCCCTGAAGAACCCGCTGGAGGGCTTCAGTATGCGCTGATGGCACTCGCCGTCGCCGCCGGAGCCCTCGGCTGGTACATCGCCCACCGCATGTACCACCGACCGCAAACCGCGGACGGACTCGCCACCACATCGCCCATCGGCTACAACCTTCTCGCCAACAAGTACTACGTCGACGAGATTTACGGCTTCGCCATCGTCAAGCCCATCCTCGCTCTCTCGAAATACCTCCTCGAATGGGTCGTCGACGTCGCAATCCTCGGCGGTATCGCCTGGCTTCTGGCCGGCATTGCCATGTTAAGCGGGGCAATTCTCCAACGCTGGCAGTCGGGCAATTTGCGCTCCTACGCAGCATGGCTGGCTCTGGGCGCAGCCGTGCTGCTTGCATTCGTGCTTGCGCCTTACGTTTTCGGTGCATCTGCACTCACCATTTTCGGAGCAGGACACTAGGAGATGACATCAATGGATAGCTCGATACTTACGTTGATTCTCCTCTTCCCGCTCGCCGGAGCAGTGCTCGTCGCCCTGCTGCCCGATCGCGGCAAGTTGTCCGCGTGGATCGCTCTGCTCACGACCCTCGTCTCCTTCGGATTGACGCTGCATCTCCCCGCTCACTTCGACATGCACCAATCCGGATTTCAGTTCGTCGTCAATCGACAATGGATCGAAAACCCTGCAATCTACTATCACGTCGGCGTCGACGGCCTCAGCATGTGGCTCGTAGTCCTCGTCGGCCTGCTCGGCCCTGTCGGCGTACTCGCAAGCTGGAAGTCAATCACTCGCCGCGAAAAAGACCTTCTACTCTCTCTTCCTCCTCCAGCAAACAGCGATGTATGGCGTCTTCATCTCGCTCGACCTGATGCTCTACTACGGATTCTGGGAACTTTCCCTGGTTCCGATGGCCATCCTGATCGCGATGTATGGACGTAAAGAAGGACAGAAAGCGGCAACAAAGTTCTTCCTTTTCACATTCATCCCTTCCGCTCCGCTGCTTGTCGCCATCCTTTACCTTTACTCCCGTACCGGCACATTCGACTTCAGTGAATTGCGTACCTCTATCGCGATCGGCGCAATTCCCGCCGGAGCCCTCTTCTGGGTTGCTCTCGCCTTCCTCCTTGCATTCGCCGTCAAGGTTCCAATATTCCCGATTCATGGCTGGCTCGCCGACACCTTTGGCGAAGCACCTGTTGCCATGGCCATGGTGGTCGCCGGAAAGCTGGGTCTCTATTCGATGCTTCGCTTCCATGTCGGCCTCTTCCCGGCCCAGGCCAAAGCCATCGCTCCTCTGTTAATCGCTCTCGCCGTCATCGGCATCCTCTACGGCGCGTGTCTTGCCCTCGTTCAGCGAGATTTCTGGCGTTTCCTCGCCTTCGCTGCTCTCAGCCACCTGAGCCTCATCACACTCGGCATCTACGGGTTCACCTTCACAGGCTGGACCGGCGCAACCTATCAGATCCTGAACAACGAACTTATCGACGCAGCCTTGTTTGTGCTCCTTGGCGCGCTTGAGATTCGCTACGCAACAAGCCAGATCGCAGCCTATGGCGGCCTCGCCAACAGAATCCCCCGCCTCGCAACCCTCTTCGTCGTCATTTCACTTGCCATGGTTGGCCTACCGTTGATGAACGGATTCGTCGGTGAATTCCTGATTCTGTCCAGCACCTTCGCAGGCGTCAGTCATCCCTGGGCCATTGTCGCCACCCTCGGAGTGATCCTCAGCGCCGCCTACATGCTCTCAATGGTGCAAAAACTCTTCTACGGTCAGGAGAGCAAATTGGCAGCTACTGAAGCGTTGGATCTCCACTTTGGCGAGCAGTTGGTTCTCTGGCCGCTCGCCGTGCTGATGCTGGTTATGGGGGTTTCGCCAAATTATTGGCTTCGCACCATCGAGATGGCTCCCAAGCCGATCGTGCTCCAGCAAGCGCGTTCGATTGAGTTGTTCGGACAGCCCGACATCGTTCCAACCCAAAGTGGCGTGGAGGTTCCGCGGTGACTCCAGTTCCTGACATCTACCGCATCCTTCCTGAAGTCGTTCTCACCATCACCGGCGTGCTCGTCATGCTCACCGACGCCACCCTAGCGCCCGCACGGTCACGCCGCAGCCTCGGCTGGTTGGCCGCCATCGGCGCAACCGTCGCACTATGGGCCAGCCTCTGGCAGCTTTCACTTCCCTGCTGGAACAGGCTTCTCCGAAACCGTGGAGACCAGTGCGTTCACCGTGTTCTTCCATGTCCTCATCTGCGGAATCGTGCTCGTAACCTTGCTGCTCTCGCTCGACGCACTCCCCACCGATAGCCACCACCAGGGCGAATACTATGCGTTGATCGTCTTCGGAGCCGTCGGCATGTGCTTGCTCACCAGCGCCGTCGAATTGCTCGTCGTCTTCATCGCCCTTGAAATCTCCTCCATCAGTACCTACATTCTCGCCGGCTATCGAAAACAGAACGGCAAAGGCCCCGAAGCCGCAATCAAGTACTTCCTCCTCGGATCGTTCGCCACCGGCTTCCTGCTCTATGGAATCGCGCTGATCTTCGGAGCGACAGGAACTACCTCCGTCTACGAAATCGCCCGCGACGCTTCGACCGCGCAAAATCAGTCGCTCGTACATGCCGCCCTCGCCCTGATGCTGGTTGGAATTCTCTTCAAGGTATCCGCTGCCCCCTTCCACGTCTGGACTCCCGACGTCTACGAAGGCGCTCCTTCGCCTGTTGTGGCCCTCATGTCGACCGCACCCAAGGCCGCAGCATTCGCGTTTCTGCTCCGCGTCGTCTATGAAATGTTCCCAACGCTGCGCGCCGTCTGGTCACCCGTGCTGTGGGTCGTCGCCGTTCTCTCCATGACAATCGGCAACATGGCCGCACTCCGCCAGCAAAACGTCAAACGCATGCTCGCATACTCGTCAATCGCGCACGCCGGATATCTTCTCGCCGCCTTCGCCGGGTTCGGAGCGAGCGGAATTGCAGCAGCGAGTTTCTATACCGCAGCCTACGCCGCAATGAACGTGGGAATCTTTGCAGTCGTAACGCTCGCTGGCGGATACAACGACGAGAAGCCCCTCATCCAGGACTACAGAGCATTGATCTACCGCTCCCCGTTACTCGGCAGCCTGTTGATCTTCTTCCTCGTTTCGCTCGTGGGAATTCCCTTCACCGGAGGCTTCTTCGGCAAGTTCTATTCCTTCTCGGCCGCCGTTGGCGGAGGCGCCATCGTCCTTGCCATCATCGGATTGCTCAACTCAGGTGTGGCCGCCGCCTATTATCTGCGCCTCGCCTTCACGGCGGCGCAGCGCCCTGATGAAGATGCCGCGCAAGGCCCGTCACCGGCAATGCCGATCGGGATCGCAGTCGGTGCAGCGCTTCTGTTTGCCGTTGGCGCCACGCTGGTCCTGGGAATTGCCCCTGGAAACATCCTCCATGCAAGTGAGTCGGGTGCGCATACCCTGCAAGCCCCACCTCCCGCATCGGTTCCCGCCGAAATTACAGCGCAGCAGGCAGACCGGTAGCGGCTTCAGGACGAACCGCACAGCATTGAGAGTGCTCAAACTCCATGGGCTTGATCGGGCTCAGATGTGCTCGGCGTAGGCGCGTCGGCAAGTCGCCAGAAGCTGATCATCCCGGTCAACACGCGACTTCAAGTCCGTCAATTGCGCATGCAGCGACCGAGATGCCTCGTTCGTGGCTTCAATTCGTGCTGCCGACTCGCGTTCGTCATATGCAACCAATAGGGCGTTTACAACCCCAGCAGACAGTGCTGCATCTTGCGAACGGAATCGGACCTGAAGAACAAGTGTGCGCGGAATAGTCTGCACTGAGAGATCCCGCTGAAACCGCTCGAGAAGCAAGTCTCTCGCTTCGAGGCACGGCTGATTCGGGCAGAAATTCGGAAACCTCTGTGCGAACTGGCCTTCGAATCCAGGAGCGAATCCAGCCGTGAATCCAGGAATCCGAAGTAGCTTGTTAGTGCGCAGCATCCCATAGAAAGAAGCGCGGAAACAGCCGGGAATCTTTAGCCTCGGTGCATATCCAAACTCATGAGGCGTTCCTGTACCAATCGACCGTTCGCCGCAGCCCTTCTCTGAAGTCCACAATCGGCCTGTACCCCAGAAGCGTGCCTGCAAGCCGAATATCCGCGAGCGAGTCACGAATATCCCCCGACCGCAGCGCTTCGTAGGCGGGCTGTCCGTCATAGCCGGTAAATTCGCAAAGAATGCGAAATGTCTCGTTGAGCGTACACCGCGATCCAGTCGCCACGTTCATCATTTGGCCGGCAACGCTCTCCGCAGGCGCATCCGCCGCCAGCAGATTGGCATGAACAACATTGTCGATATAGGTAAAGTCGCGGCTTTGTTCACCATCGCCAAAGATGGTGGGCTGCTCGCCGGCCAGCATGCGCCGGCAAAAGATCGCGAGCACCCCCGAATAGTGCGAAGTTGGATCCTGATACGGTCCAAACACGTTAAAGTACCGCAGGACCACGGTCTCCAAACCGTATACTCGCGCAAACGCCCGCATATACTGCTCGCCCGCAAGCTTCGCCACCGCGTACGGCGAAATCGGATTGGGCAGCATCTCCTCTTGCTTCGGAAGCGTGGGCGTATCCCCATATGCCGATGACGACCCCGCATACACAACGCGCCGAACTCCCGCTGCGCGCGCTGCGATCAGCAGATTCAAGGTCGCCGTCACGCAATGCAGATTGGTGCTCGCAGGGTCGGCCACCGAGCGCGGTACCGACGCCAATGCGGCCTCGTGGAATACGACTTCGACGCCCGCGCATGCTCGCGCGCATTGTTCCGGGTCTGTCAGATCGCCTTCCACGAACTCCATGCCTTCTAGTCCGGTCAGGTTGCTGCGCTTGCCCGTAATGAAGTTGTCGATGCCGCGAACAGTTTCGCCGCGTTTCAACAATGCCGCCGCAATCGAGCGTCCAATGAAACCCGCTGCGCCGCTAACGAGATATCTCGCCAACCAAAGCCTCCTCATCCCACGTTAGTGTCATCGACAGTAAGAGTACTATTGGTACCCTCTACCTACGGATCAAGATTCTCAACAACTGTCTTACAATGAAGAATATGACCTCTCAAATAACAACCCTCTCGAAACTGAAAAAGAATGTAGACAGCAGGCAGGCACGCATCGGCATTGTCGGAATGGGCTACGTCGGGCTGCCCCTTGCGTTGCTGTTCAGCGACGAAGGCTTCGCCGTTACCGGGTTCGATATCGAGGAAAGAAAAGTCAGCACCCTTAATGCGGGCGGCTCCTACATCGTGCGGATTCTCCCCGACGCAATTCAAAAAGCACAGAAGTCCGGCTTTCGCGCTACTTCGGATTACTCCGAAATCGAGCGCATGGATGCCATCATCATTTGTGTTCCTACGCCGCTCAACGAGTACCATGAACCCGATTTGAGCTACGTCACCCGTACCGTCCAGTCAATCGCCCCGCATCTGCACGAAGGTCAACTCGTCGTCCTCGAGAGCACCACCTACCCCGGAACCACCGAAGAGATCGTCGTGCCCCTGATCGAAAAAGGAAATCACCACGGGTTGAAAGCCGCCCGCACTCTCGACGATCCTGGAATCCACATTGCCTTCTCGCCGGAACGCGAGGACCCCGGCAATGAAACCGTCGCACGTCACGACATCCCCAAGGTCGTTGGCGGTTGCGGCCCCGCTGCCGCTGAACTCGCAGCCGCTTACTACGGCGCCATCTTCAGGCGCGTCATTCCAGTCAGCAGTCCCTCCGTCGCGGAGATGACCAAGCTGCTCGAAAACATCTATCGCTGCGTCAACATCGCCCTCGTGAACGAACTCAAGCAGCTTTGCATGCGCATGGGCATCGACATCCACGAAGTCATCGACGCCGCCAAAACCAAGCCCTTCGGCTTCCAGGCCTTTTATCCCGGCCCCGGCCTCGGTGGCCACTGCATCCCGATCGATCCGTTTTATCTTTCCTGGAAGGCCAGGCAATTCGACTTCCGTACGCGTTTCATCGAACTCGCCGGCGAAGTCAACATCAACATGCCCTACTTCGTAATTGACCAGCTCGCCGACGGACTCAACAAGCATCGCAAGTCGATCAACGGCTCGAAGATTCTCGTCCTTGGCCTCGCCTATAAGCGCGACATCGACGACCTGCGCGAGTCCCCTTCTCTCACCATCATCGAGTTGCTGCGCGAAAAAGGTGCGGAAGTCGCCTACAACGATCCGTACTTTCCCATCGTCGGCCAGGGTCGCCATTATGCGCTGAACATGACCAACACCCCGCTCGAAAACCTCGAACAGTACGATGCCGTCATGATTGTGACGGATCATTCCTCATACAACTACCGCGCCATCGTCGAGCATGCGCAATTAGTTATCGATACACGCAACGCCACCAAAGGCATCGACTCGCCCAAGATCGTGCGCTGCTGAGAGACGGCGCTGAAGCATCGGGATCTCTGACCGGCAATTCCAATCGCGGCCCATGCCTCGCCAGAATTCCCTGTCCAGGCCCATCATTGATCCGCTAAACTCGCCAATCAGGACACACCCAATTCCCAGCGAGGTCAATTCGCGTGAACGAATGGAAACTGGTTCAGAAAGATTCCTCCGAAGCACTCGCCCGCCTGCATTTCTTCTCCGTCAAGAAGAAACATTCCAAGGGCGAAATCGAAGCCCGCATCACCGTGAAAGAGTTTGCCACCGCGAAGACCAGTGACATGCAGTTCTATGCTACTGCCGATCTCGAACTCAATCAGAAGACTCTGCGCTTCCAGCCCTGCGGATGGAGCGAAACCCTGGTAGGCGCGCTCGGCGAGTGTTTGCGCAATCTTCGCAAATTCGATTACGAGGCTTTTGAAGACCCCTCTGCGCTACCATCAGATTGTGGCCGTTGACGGCCCCACGTTCAGCATTTCGCATCAAGGCACCGGAACAGGACCGCAGTGTTTACTCCCAGAGCCATCGGATTTGTCCGCAGCCCTTACACCGACACCAAGTCCATTCCCAAAGGCCTCGGCGCAAAACACGACGCCGAAGGTGTGCTCGAGATTCTCCCGGAGTTCGAACTCGGTCTCACGGACGTCGAGGGCTTTTCCCATCTCTTCGTGATCTGGGCCTTCGACCGATCTGAAGGCTTCGAACTAATCGGCAGCCCGCCGTTCGACGAGCGGCCCCACGGTGTGTTTGCCACGCGTTCTCCCCGCCGTCCCAATCCAATCGCTCTCACCGTCGTTGAGTTGCTCGATCGCCAGGGCGCGTCGCTGCACGTCCGCGGGATAGACATGCTTGACGGAACGCCGATCCTCGACATAAAGCCGTACATGTCAAGCATTCCGGCAGAGAACATTCGCCGAGGTTGGCTTGCCGAAGCCGAAGCCCGCAACCAAAAATAAGTATCCTCCGATATTGACGGAGTCAGGTTGGTGGCCCATCAAAAGGCCCGGCGTCGAAGTGCTCCATGCCCGCGGCATCCCCACCGCCCGCGCCGTAGCTACGGTTGTGCACCATAGGCATCTCTGCGCGCCGCAAGCACCATCGTGCGCCGTAGGCTTTTCTTGTGTAATGCACCATGCGCGCTCTTCTGCGCCGCAGCCTTGTCTGTGCGCCGCAGGCACAGTGGTTTGTTAGCCCCGCGCTTCAGCGTGGGGGCCGCGTAACCATTCATCCTGAGTCCCGTAGGGACGGCGCTCACACCCCTGAATGTCGGACTTCGACCATGACCACGCAAGTACCGAGTCCTACATTGTGGCAGCCTCTGCCACCCAATGCACCACAGCCGACAACTTCCTCTTCCGACCATGCCTCTAAGTAATTAGCGGAAGAGAAATCTTCCCCAAAGGAGAGAGTCGACTATGGCCTTCAAGAGAATCGGCAACGAAACTCACGAATGGCAGCAAGTACACTCGTGCATCAAGGGTTGTACCGGCCAGGGGAGGGAAACTCGGGCTGAGCTCGAATGAACTGCCTTATCCGTAACACCCGAGTTGTGATCCGGTTACTGAAACGGATTCTCAAGATTCGGAAAGCACTGGGGCGAGGTCTCGCAAGGGATCCCGCCCTTTTGCCATGTCGCCAATTCAACGCACTGTCTTCGTTTGCTCCTCCCACGCGGAAAGGCCTTTATGCCCTCAAACCCGGCTCCGACTCGACCTGCCGACCGGGGGTCTAATCGTGTATCGTGAGTGAGTTCGGTTATGACCTTTCTCACTGCCACGCTTGCTGAACCGCAAAGCTTCTCACCGTTGGAAAAGCTGCTCCTTCTGGCTTTGATCGTTGTTTCTGCCGCCATGTTCTGGCGTCGATTCGGACCCATTCTCAAGCGAATCCTCAAATCAAGAAAAGACCCGAACTTCAGTCTCGCGCCCGTCGGCAAACGCGTCTGGGACTTCCTCTGGGAAGTGCTTTGCCAGGCCAAAGTCATCCGCGAACGCCCCCTCCCCGGCCTAGCGCACGCCTTCGTCTTCTGGGGATTCTGTGCCTTCGCTCTCGTCACACTTAACCACGTTGCCGTCGGCCTCGATGTTGGATTCCTCGACCCCCAGGGCCTCGTTGGCCGCTTCTATTTCTACTTCGCAGCAGCCTTCGCCATGGCGTGCGCCGTCGGGATCTTCGGCCTTTTCGTCCGCAGATTCTTCGTACGTCCCCGCTGGCTCGGCGGCAAAGTCTCCTACGAATCAGGTGTAATCGCGCTCCTGATCTTCCTCCTCATGGTGACCTACCTCGCCGCCTTCGCTGTCGGTGACTCCGGCCCTGCGATTCGCATCCTCTGGTGGACGCACACCCTGTCCCTGCTCATCTTCCTGCCCATCATTCCCCACACCAAACACCTGCACCTAGTTCTAAGCCCCGCCACTATCTTTCTCTCTCGCGGCGGCTTCAGCAAGATTCCGCCCCTCGTCGGAGATGAAGACTTTGGCCTCGTCGCCGGAACCGATCTCACCCAGTTGGTCAGCCTTCAGGCCTACTCCTGCGTCGAGTGCGGCCGCTGCACCGAGCATTGCCCCGCCAACAACACAGGCAAAGAACTCAACCCGAAAGAAATCATCCTCGGCCTGCGCGGCTACCTCAATGAATACGGCCCCGCCTCGAATGAAAACATCATCGGCAAATTCAACTCCATCACCGCCGATTTCCAATGCACCACCTGCGGCGCATGCGAATACCAGTGTCCTGTCGGCATTGAACACCTTCCCATCATCGTTGGCCTCCGTCGCGGCGCGGTCAATACCGGCACGTGGGAAGACGATCACGGCGCCAAGCTCTTCCTCGCTCTCGAGCGCGGATCAAACGCCCTCGGCATGGGCGCTCTCGAACGCGACAAATTCATCCAGAAACAGGAGCTTCCGCTCTTTGATGGTTCTCAGGAGTATTGCCTGTGGTTGGGCTGCATGGGTGGATACGATCCCAAAGGCCGCGAAATCATCGCCGACTTTGCCCGCGTGATGAACTATCTCGGCACCAGCTACGGCGTCCTGCGGAAAGAAAAATGTACAGGAGATCCCGTCCGCCGCCTCGGCAACGACCTCCTCTTCCAGCAGCTCGCCGAATCCAACCTCGAAGCCATCGCTCAAAACAAAGTCAAAAAAATCGTCTCCATCTGCCCACACTGCGTGCGCACGATTCAGGAAGACTGGAAAGAATTCGGCACTCCCCCCGAGATCGAGCACCACAGCGAATTCCTGGCCCGCTTCGCCAACAAACTCCCCCGGCTGAAACCGCATGTATTCGAGCGGGACGAAAGGACTCCTTCGGCAAAGCACGAAGCATCAGGGCACGAGTTTACTCGTGCCGAAAATGGCACCAATTCCGAGGGGACTTTAGCCCCTGCGGTCCAGGCGCCCACGGTTGAAACCATCGTCTACCACGACCCTTGCTACCTCGGCCGCTACCGCGATGTCTACGAGCAACCCCGCACCGTCGTCTCACTCGCCGGAGAACTCGTCGAAGCCCCACGCTCACACCAGCGCAGCTTCTGCTGTGGCGCAGGCGGCGGTCTGGCCTTCCTCGGCGAAGAAACCGGCGACCGCGTCAGCCACACCCGCGCCAAAGAACTCATCGCCACGGGCGCATCCACCATCGGCACCGCCTGCCCCTTCTGCAACACCATGTTCCGCGACGCCCTCGCATCAAAAGGAGAAGCCGCGCCGCAGCTTTTAGATATCGCCCAACTCACCGCTCGACGGCTTCCAGATCAAGCCAAAGTCTCCACCAGGTCCGAATCATGACCATCTATACGCTGTTTACTCAAACGTTCTCAGCCGCGCCTCCCGAGCACTTTCCCGGAGCCATAAAGCGTCCGCGAACGACTTCAGTCGTGCCGAAATGATCTCAATCTTAGTCGGGGAGCTTTAGCCCCTGAGGCAATTACCGGAGCCACCTTTCATGAAAATCATCGTCTGCATCAAACAAGTCCCCGAGCGCGATGCACAAGTCCGCATCTCCAGCTCCGGCAAATGGATTGAAGAGTCCGACCTCCAGTTCGCCATGAACGAGTCCGACGCATACGCCCTCGAAGAAGCGCTTCAACTCAAAGAGAAGCACGGCGGCGAAGTCATTGTCCTCAGCGCCGGACCTGAGCGCGCCGGAACCACCATTCGCGAAGCCCTCGCCAAAGGTGCCGACCGCGCCATCCAGGTCGAAAGCGACAACCTCAACCAACTCGATGCACTCGGCGTCGCCCAGCTACTCGCCTCAGCGGCCAAACAGGAGAGCCCCGATTTGATCCTCACCGGCCTGCAATCCGACGACCTCGGCTACGGCCAGACCGGCGTCATCATGGCCGAGCTCATGGGTGTGCCTCACTCCTCGCTCATCCTTAATGTCGAAAAAACTGAGATCGGCATTACCGTAAAGCGCGAACTCGAAGAGGGCTGGTTCCAGAACATCGAGCTTTCCCTCCCCGCTGTCCTCATGATCCAGTCCGGAGGCACCAAGCTCCGCTACGCCACCCTCATGGGCATCAAGAAAGCCAAGACCAAAGAATTCCGCAAAATCAGTGCGGCCGATCTCGGTGCCGACGTTGCTCCCACGGCAGCTCTCGAAAAGATCACCCTCCCGCAAAAGCAAAAGTCCACTCAGATCATTCCCGGCTCCGCCAAAGAAGCCGCGGCAACGCTGGTTGAAAAACTGAAGTTCGAGGTGCGCGTCCTATGAGTGGCATCTACGTTGTTCTTGAAGATCGCAACGGCCGCATCGGCCGCATCAGTTGGGAAGCAGTCGCAGCGGCAAATCTCCTTGCAGCACAATCAGGCACCAAGGCAACCGCTATCGTCCTCGGCGCGCAAACCGAAGCACTCGCCAACGAAGCCGCCACCAAAGGCGTCGCCAAAGTCGTGCGCATCGAGCATCCGCTGCTCGGGCAGTACACATCCGATGGATTCAACTCGGCTCTCCAGCAATTCATCGCCGCCGAATCGCCCGATTACATCGTCTTTCCGCATACCTATCAGGTTCGCGACTACGTCCCCGCGCTGGCCGCGCGTCTCGGCCGCGTACTCACCGGCGACGTAACCGCAATCGGCGTAGGCCCCGTCTTTACCCGCCAGCTCATGCAGGGCCGTCTCAGCGGCAACTACAAATCCGCCGGCGCTGCTCCCTGCTTCGTCTCCGTTCAATCCGGTGCATTCCGCGCCGAAGAAGCGCAATCCAGCCCCGCCGAAATCGCCGCCTTCACTCCAAAGATCGAAGCCGCGCAAATCCGCACCAAGCCCGGCGAGCCCTTCCGCGGCACCGCTCAAACTGTCGACCTCGGCTCAGCCCCAATGATTGTTGCCGTCGGCCGCGGAATCAGGGAAGCCGACAACCTGCCCCTCGTACAGGATCTCGCCTCCGCATTAGGCGCAGAACTCGCCGCCTCCCGCCCCATCTGCGACAACGGCTGGCTTCCCATCGAACGTCAAGTAGGCAGCTCCGGCCAGACTGTCGCGCCCAAGCTCTACCTCGCCGTCGGCATCTCCGGAGCCATTCAGCACCTCGTCGGCATGAAGGGCTCTCAATGCATCGTCGCCATCAACAAAGACGCCGAAGCCCCCATCTTCGAAGTAGCCGACTACGGCATAGTAGGCGACCTCTTCGAAGTCGTCCCTGCATTGACCGAAGCCATCAAGACCGCTCGTCAATAGCTACGCGCTTGCCATTAAACCTTGGGTGCCCCATCCATTCGGCGTTCTTTGTCGAGTGGGTGGAAAATCACGAATTCACTCGCGCACCATGCCGGTTTCCCCGGTCTCGTCCTTGAGACCAGGGCACCCACAGGTCTGTCCGGGGCATTCCCACTAAGTACCCATCCAATCCCGGTCTTTCCACGCTCGGGGAGGGGGAAGCAACGAACCTCCGTCCACCAAACTCCATTCCACGCTATCGTCGAACGGGTGCGAAAGCACGATCTCTATTTGCTTCGTCCTACCCCTCCCGCGTATCGTTTCGAGTTGCACCAAAACACCTCAGAGGCATGCAATGTTTCTCCCGGAAACATATCAAGTTACGCTCGCGCTTATGATCCTTAGCATGCTCTGCTGGGGATCGTGGGCAAACACCCTCAAGCTCTGCCCGAAGTTCCGCTTCCAGCTCTTCTATTGGGACTACGCCATCGGCGTGGTCCTGGGCGCGCTCGCCTGGGGCTTCACTGCCGGAACTCTTGGGAACGGCACACCTTTTTGGAACGGCATCCTGCACACATCAACAGAAGCCATTGCCTATTCAATCTGCGGCGGCATTATCTTCAATATCGCCAACCTGCTCCTCGTTGCCGCAATCGACATAGCTGGCCTGGCCGTCGCTTTCCCCGTCGGCATCGGACTGGCACTCATCGTCGGCACTGTCTCCAGCTACTTCGTTCATCCCGCCGCAAATCCCCTGCTGCTTTTTGGCGGAGTCACCCTCGTCACGCTCGCCATCATTGTCGATGCAATGGCCTACCGCAAGCGTGAGCGTACGGCGAAGGCGACATCGACCCGCGGCATCTTGCTCAGCCTCGTCGCCGGCCTTCTGATGGGCAGCTTTTATCCATTAGTCGCCCACGCGATGGCCACCGTTGTTGTCTATCCCGGCGGTCTCGCTCCTTTCTATCCCGGTCCATATTCAATCGCATTCTTCTTCTCCATCGGCGTTCTGCTCTCCACCATTCCCGCCAACTGGCTGCTGATGAAAAAGCCTCTCGATGGCAAACCTCCCGTCGATGGAGCTGACTATGGCCGCGCCAAAATGAGCTGGCATATCGCCGGCCTTCTTGGCGGATTCATCTGGTGCTGCGGCGCAGTCTCCAACTTCGTCGCCTCTCAAGCGCACGTCAACGTCGGACCCGCTGTTTCCTACTCCATCGGTCAGGGGGCCACCATGGTCTCCGCTCTCTGGGGCGTCTTCATCTGGCGCGAATTTGCCGGCGCACCACGCGCCGCGCACATGCTCCTCGTGCTCATGTTCGTGTTCTTCATCCTTGGCCTGGGCGCCATTGCCCTCGCTCCACTCTACTGAGGTCTTCATGTCAGAGACTCGCAAACCGATCGTCGTCGTCGGCAGCGTCACCATGGATATGGTCACCCGCACTCCGCAAATTCCCCGCATCGGTCAGACCATCATCGGCACCAGCTTCTCCACTACTCCCGGAGGCAAAGGCGCCAACCAGGCCGTCGCCGCCGCACGCCTTGGCTATCCCGTGCAATTCATCGGCATGGTCGGCAACGACATCTACGGACCGCAATTGATCCAGAATCTCGCCAACGGCGGAGTCGACACGTCCGCCATGACCACAACCTCCGGATCATCCGGCCTCGCGCCCATCTTCCTCGACGACAGCGGCCAGAACGCCATCGTTGTCGTTCCCGGAGCCAACGGCCAAGTCGACTCTGCATACGTCGACAATCACATCGCAACCATTCGCAACGCTGGAATGGTCCTCTGCCAGCTTGAACTGCCCATGGCGACCATCGATCACACCTTGGCCCTCTGTGCCGAACTCGAAATCCCTGTAATGCTCGACCCAGCACCCGCAGCCGCGATCAGCGACCCGGCCTGGAATCAACTCGCGTGGTTCACGCCCAACGAGACCGAAGCGGCCTTCTATCTCATGGATGACTCCGATCCCGAAGCTGCCACGCAGGACTTGCTCGCACGCGGCCTCCGTGGCGTCGTCCTCAAGCGCGGTGCCGAAGGCGCATACGTTGCCATCGCAGGCGGAATTGCTGGCTGGGTCAAGCCCTTCACAGTTGACGCCATCGATACCGTAGCAGCCGGCGACTGCTTCAACGGTGCTTTCGCCGTCGCACTCCTCGAAGGCAAACCTCCCCTCGAGGCCGCCCGATTCGCCTGCGCCGCCTCCGCCATCTCCGTCACCCGCCGCGGCGCACAAGCCTCCATGCCCACGCGCGCCGATCTCAACACGTTTCTCGCCAACAGCGGCGAAACCATCTAGTATCCTGTCGCTGGAATTCACAACCTAAGTGACAGTGTCATTCTCAGTGAAAGGGCGCCAAACATAGTTCAGTTTGGGGGTAGTGAGGAAAGAATCTGCTTTTGCACTTCCAAGAGTTTTGCTGACTTCTGCGCCAACCCATTAAGTACATCCGCACAACGCGCCTGGAGATGAGCCGAATGTTTCAAAAGCTATTACCTCTCGTCGCACTCGGAACTCTGGCAGCAACCGCCGCCGCCCAGGACACCCTTTATCAGCCGCGCGGCCAGCAGATCCCTCCACCGGTCTGCATGAATCTACACAACGCCTGGGAAGGTCCGCAGATTACCTGCCCGCCTTTCTCTCACGAACATTGGCTCGCCGACCTGCAGCACTGGCGCACCGAGCGCCGCATTCGCATTGCCTACGATTCGTCACGCTACGATCTGCCTTACCTGAAGTGGACGCAATCCAGCTTCATCCAGCCCCAGATGATGGTCCACGATCGATACTTCTACGATCCCGTCGCCGGCCGATACACCGTCGATCGCTATCTCGAAGATCTCGAGAAACGTTACGGCGGCATCGATGCCGTTCTCATCTGGTCGACCTATCCCAACATGGGGATCGACGATCGCAACCAGCTGGAAATGGTCGAGTCCATGCCCGGGGGCGTGGATGGCATTCGAAAGATGGTCTCCGACTTTCACCGCCGCGGTATCCGCGTCCTCTTCCCCATGATGATGTGGGATCAAGGCACACACCAGCCCTCGCAACCGTGGCCGCAGGCCATTGCAAGCCTGATGAAACAGATTGATGCCGATGGCATCAACGGCGACACGCAGGATGGCGTACCGCTTGGCTTTTCGCTCGCTGCCGATGCCATGGGTCATCCTCTCGCATTTGAGCCTGAAGGCGGACCGAGTGACGAAGCCCTCGCATGGAACGTAATGACCTGGGGTCAATATTCGTTTCCTTTCATCCCCATGGTCGACCGCTACAAATGGCTCGAAACGCGCCACATGGTCAACATCAGCGATCGATGGGCGACCGACCATACCAACGACCTCCAGTTCGCCTTCTTCAATGGAGTCGGTTGGGAAAGCTGGGAAAATATCTGGGGCATCTGGAACGGCATCAACCCGCGCGATGGCGAAGCCACGCGCCGCATCGCCACCATCGAGCGCGCCGTCGCTCCCTTTCTTGTGGGCCCTGACTGGGAACCGCTCTATTCCATGCACAACTTCGGCGTCTATGCCAGCCGCTGGCCGCTTGGCGATCAAACCGTCTGGACCATCGTGAATCGAAATCCCTATGACATTGCCGGCCGCCAGATGGACGTAAAACCCCAGCTCGGCGTGCGATACTTCGACCTCTACCACGGCGTGGAACTCAAGCCCGAAACTGACGGTCCCGTCTCCGTCCTCAGCTTCAACATCGAAGCCAATGGCTACGGCGCGATCCTTGCCACGCCCGCTGACCCATCCGCAACCGTCAAGGCGCTCATGCACAGCATGTCCGCAATGACGGCGAGTCCTCTGGCTTCCTTCTCGCACCAGCCCGCCGTCCTGCAGCAGCATCTTGTCGAAATCGCCCCCGCCACACCAGCCACGGCGGTCGCTGACGGGATGGTAAAAATCCCTGGCGGCAAGTTCGATTTTCGAGTGCGTGGCACCGAGATTGAAGGCGGCTCCATGAACGGTGTCGATGTGCAGTATCCGTGGGAAGATTCGGCGCGTCGATTCCACGAACACACAATCATCATTAAGCCCTTCTTCATCGACAAATTTCCTGTCACCAACGCGCAATTCAAACAGTTCCTCGATGCCACGCACTATGCTCCGCGCGATGCCGGCAACTTCCTCCGCGATTGGAAAAACGGCGTCATGCCCCAAGGCTGGGACAACCGCCCCGTCACCTGGGTCTCTCTCGAAGATGCGCGCGCCTACGCCGCATGGGCCGGCAAGCGCCTTCCCCACGAGTGGGAGTGGCAGTTCGCCGCACAGGGCACCGATGGCCGCACCTATCCGTGGGGCAATGACTGGAACCCTGCGAATGTCCCTACGCCCGACATCGGTCGCACCATGCGCGGTCCCGAACCCGTCGGCGCACATCCACAAGGCGCCAGCCCCTACGGTGTGCAAGACCTCGTTGGCAACGTATGGCAGTGGACTGATGAGTTCGAGGATGATCACACGCGAGCCGCGATCGTTCGGGGTGGCAGCTACTACCAGCCGCAAGGTTCTATCTGGTACTTTCCGCAGGCCTACCGAAACGACGAGCACAGCAAGGTTCTGCTCTTGGCGCCCTCTTACGACCGCTCCGGTGGCGTGGGATTCCGATGCGTCCGCGATGCCGAATGAACCGTCAAACAACCAGAACTCATGGCGCGAACCAACCACAGGTGCTCCATCAGAACACGTCGCCCCGAGCGGAGCAGTTTGGGACCTCACGCAGTGGGATAGGCTCAGCGAAGGATCTGCTTTCCCCTCCTGTACAGCCCTTGGGCTTCGTCACGCTCGGCCACAATTGAAGCCAATAACAACGAAAACCCGGAAAAATCCTCATGAGCGAAACAATGAAGTTGAAATCTGCCGACGGCCACGAACTTGACGCCTACGTCGCGCGCCCCGCAGGCGAACCCATCGCCGGCCTCGTCGTCATTCAGGAAATCTTCGGCGTCAACCTCCACATCCGCTCCATCGCCGACAGCTACGGACAGGACGGCTTTCTCGCCGTAGCCCCCGCACTCTTCGATCGCGTTGAACGCAACGTCGAACTCGCCTACGACGGGCCCGACGCGCAGAAGGGCATGGCAATCCTGCAGAAGCTCGACAACGCAAAGGCGCTTGAAGACATCGATGCGGCTCTTCAATACGTCCGTCAGCAAGCCGGCAGAAAATCAGGCGTCATCGGCTATTGCCTCGGCGGCCTGCTTGCGTGGCTGAGCGCAACGCGGCTACATCCCGATGCAGCTGTGGGATACTACGCCGGGCGCATCGGCAACTTCGCCAGCGAGACCCCCGCCACTCCCGTTCAACTCCACTTCGGCAAGCTCGACACGCACATCCCCGCCGAGCAAGTGAACAAGGTCCGCGATGCCCATCCCGAAGTCGAAATTCACTGGTATGAAAACGCCGGCCACGGCTTCAATTGCGACATGCGCGCCAGCTACAACCCCGAAGCCTCGGCGCTGGCCCGCACCCGCGCTCTCGCATTCCTCAACAAGAATCTAGCCTGAATTTGATGTGATGGTGAAATTGTGCGCATGCACGAAGTGTCAGGGCATGACTTCAGTCGTGCCGAAAGCCCAAAAAGTGTGCCTGGGCTTCAGCCTCTGCGCCCATGATCCGTCCAATTCACTCGCCTGGGTGCCCCATCCTTGAGGAGTTCCATCCTACAAGAGCACAACCTCGCGCGTTGCCTTTTGTTACGCCACCACATTTTCCAGCACCCCAATCGGCTCAATCGTGATCCGTATCCGGTCTCCCCTTGTCAGCGTAAACGTACTCGGCGGAACAATTCCCGTCCCGGTCATTAGAAAAACACCCGCCGGAAAACTATTATCGCGCAGCAGATACTCAACCAGCGATTGAGGCTTGCGCTTCAACTCCGTCAATTCCACCGATCCCGCAAACTCCACACGATCGTTGCGCAATATCTCCAACTCGATCTCAGTCGAATGCGCCAGCGGACTCGCTGTCACCAGGATTCCCGGCCCCAGCGCGCAACTCCCGTTGTACACCTTCGCCTGTGGCAGATACAGCGGGTTCTCGCCCTCGATATCCCTTGAACTCATGTCGTTGCCAATCGTGTGCCCGATGATCCGGCCCGCCGGACTCACCACCAGCGTCAATTCCGGCTCCGGAACCGACCAGTGCGCATCACCGCGAATTCGCACCAGGCCACCGCTGCCCACGGTCCTGCTCGCCGTCGATTTGAAAAACAGCTCTGGCCGCTCTGCCGAATATACGCGGTCATAAAAATTCCCGCCCCCCGCATCCTTCGACTCCTCCATGCGCGCACCGCGGCTGCGATAGTACGTCACGCCCGCTGCCCAAACCTCCTGCCCGACGATCGGCGCCAGCAGATCTCCTTCGCGAAATCCAGCCAGCGGTGTCCCCCGCTCCACAAACCCAGCAAGAAACTCCGGCAGATCCTCGCGCGAAAGCAGAGCATCCCATCCGTGCTCCGCAATTAGGTAATGCTGCCCATCCTCTTCGACGAATACCCCGCCCGTAGTGCGAAAAAGCTTCACGCATCCCCCTCATTCGTCTTCATCCTACATGGTACGCGCCGGAGGAAACAGAGTTTGGGTGCCCCAGTCATGCCGCAGCATTATCGCGTCTTGAATAGGAAAGTAATTATTCCCGCCACCCGTCCAGCTTCCCCGCCCTGATCGCCTTCGCCAGCGCCTCGATGTCCGGCGCCAGCACGCGATCCTTCTCCAGTCGCGGCACCACCTTGCGTACCTCATCGTGCGCCTCCTCGATCCGCGCACTCGATTTCAACGGCCGGCGAAACTCCAGCGCCTGCGCAGCGCACATCAGTTCAATAGCCAGCACCCGCTCCGCATGCTCCACGATCTGCCGCAGCTTGATCGCGCCCGTCATGCCCATCGATACATGATCTTCCTTGCCGCCATCTGTCGGAATACTTCCTGTTGAAGATGGATGCGACAGCACCTGGCACTCGTTGATCAATGCCGCCGCAACAATCTGCGCAATCATGAAGCCCGACGAGAGCCCCGGATCAGTAGAGAGAAATGCTGGCAACCCCTCGTTGATATCCGGATTCAGCAGCCGATCGACACGACGCTCCGTGATGCCCGCCAGATCCGTCATCGCGAGCGCGGCGTAATCGAACGCATACGACAGCGGCGCTCCATGAAAATTCCCTCCGGAAATCACCGCCGCATCTTCGCCCGGAAACACCAGCGGATTATCCGTAGCCGAACCCGCCTCCGTCTCCAGCACTCCCGCGACGTGCTCCAGAACTCCCCGCACAGCCCCGTGCACCTGCGGCATGCATCGCAAACAATACGCATCCTGCACCCGCGTATCGCCCTCGCGATGTGACTCGCGAATCTCCGATCCCTCCAGCAACCGCAACAAGTGCGCCGCCGATGCAATCTGCCCCGCATGCGGTCTGCGCCTTGTGAATCCGCGCATCAAAGGCAGCCGGCGTCCCCTTCAGTGCCTCCAGCGACATGGCTCCGGAAAGATCGCACAGTTCCACCACGCGTCGCGCCCGCGACGTTGCCAGCGCACCCACCGCCGTCATCGCCTGCGTTCCGTTCAGCAACGCAAGACCCTCTTTCGCCGTAAGCTGAATCGGCTTCAATCCCGCCCGGCGCAGCGCCTCCCCGCCGGCGATTCGCTCGCCGCGATAAAACGCTTCGCCCTCGCCCACAACCACCAGAGCGAGATGTGCCAGCGGAGCCAGATCGCCGCTTGCTCCCACCGAACCCTTCTCCGGAATCACCGGATGCACGCCCGCATTCAGCAAGCCGACCAGCAGTTCCAGCAGTTCCACTCGCACCCCGCTGAAGCCCTTTGCCAGCACATTCGCGCGCAACACCAGCATGGCCCGCGCTTCCGCTTCAGCCAGCGGCTCACCGACCCCGCCCGCATGGCTGCGCACTAGGTTGATCTGCAACTCTGCAAGCCTGTCCGCGGGAATCCGCACATCGGCAAGCTTGCCGAACCCTGTATTCACGCCATACACCGTTTCACCGGCAGCAAGAATGCTCTCGATAAGATCGCGGCTCTCCGCCACCCGCCCGCGCGCATCTCCGGCCACTTCCACACGGCACCCACCCAGCGCAACGGCTTCAATCTCCGCCAGCGTCAATGCCTGCCCATTCAGAATCAGCTTGTCCATAGCTGCGATCTTAGGCTGATGCCCGGGAAGCCGACATACCAATCCGCCACCCTCTATGCCACTCGGTAGCTGTTTCGCCTATGATGGGTCATTATGACAATGGATTCCACGGCATTGCTTGATATCTATGGACGAAAGCTTCTCCATGAACTCCAGGCAAATTCCCGCCTCAGCCTGGCAGAGCTTGGCCGCCGCATCGGCCTCTCCCCCACCGCGACCGCGGAGCGCCTCAAGCAAATGGAGGAAACCGGCATCCTGCGCGGCTACACCCTCGACATTGATCGCGAATCCCTCGGCCTCGAAGTCCTCGCCTTCATCCGCATGAGTTGCGGAGGGCAGAACTACTACCGCCTGCTCGAATACATTCAGACCCTCGAAGAAGTTCGCGAGTGCCACCACCTCACCGGCGGCGACGACTTCCTGCTCAAGGTGACGACCACCAGCCTCGCCGATCTTGAAGCTCTGATCGAAGCCCTGCTCCCCTACGGCAATCCCGTCACAAGCCTGGTTCTCTCGTCGCCAGTCGAACACCGCAATTACGCCGTCCTCGGCAAACTCACCACGGTCAGTAAAAAACGCACACGCCGCCGTTAGGCAGCGTGTGCGTCAAACACTTTTGTGCTGAAAGAACTTTAAAGCGTGCGCCTTCAGCCCTGCGGCGGTTTCTTGAGTCTCCGCTGGAGACTCGGCCGGCTCTGTCAACCCAAGGATCTTCCGGTTCTTCTCTGCGTCAGCTTCCGATCCCGCAAAATCGTCGAAAGCTTTGTCCGTCACTCGAATAATCCATTCTTTGATCAACCCAGCGCCTTCCGCAGCCCCAGCCTTCGGATGCTTGATGCAGCACTCCCACTCCAGCACCGCCCAGCCTGGATAGTCATACTGCGCCATCTTGCTGAAAATTGCCTTGAAATCAATCTGCCCATCGCCCAGCGAGCGGAAACGTCCCGCGCGATCGATCCAATCCTGGTATCCGCCGTAAACGCCCGACCGTCCATTCGGTCTGAACTCCGCATCCTTCACATGAAACGCGCGCACCCGATCATGATAAAAATCCAGAAACTCCAGGTAATCCAGTTGCTGCAGAATCATGTGGCTCGGATCGTAGAGAATATTCGCGCGCTTGTGGTCCTTCACAGCCTTCAGAAACCTTTCGAACGTCACGCCATCGTGAAGATCCTCACCTGGATGCAACTCGTAGCAGACATCCACACCCGCTTCGTCGAAAAGATCCAGGATCGGCGTCCACCGGCGTCCCAACTCCTCAAACGCCTCTTCGATCAACCCCGCCGGACGCTGTGGCCACGGATAAAAATACGGCCACGCCAGTGCTCCTGAGAACGTCGCATGCGCAGTCAATCCCAGCCTGCTGCTTGCCACCGCGGCCCATTCCAGCTGCTGCACCGCCCAAGCCTGTTGCTCCTTCGGCCTGCCCGCCAGTTCCGCCGGCGCAAATCCATCCAGCAGCACATCGTATGCGGAATTCGAGGCGACCAGTTGTCCCTGCAAGTGCGTTGAAAGCTCCGTGAGCTTCAAACCGGCGGCGTCGAGAATCCCCACAATCTCTTCGCAATAGTCGCGGCTCTCCGCAGCCAGTTTCAAATCGAAGAGACGCCTGTCCCACGACGGAATCTGCACGCCCACGAATCCCAGCTGCGCCGCCCAGTGCGCCATTCCCTCGAGAGTGTTGAATGGCGCCTGGTTATCCGCAAATTGCGCCAGAAATATTCCAGGTCCCTTGATCGTCTTCATCGCGCGCTCCCAACTTCAATTCTCACAAAATCAATCCGCATGCTTCAAAACTCAACCCAGCTCTCGCGTTTGCTGCTCTCGATAGCCCGATCGATAAATCGCATCCCGCGCACCCCCGCTTCAATCCCCGGCAGCGTCGGCGGAGTCTCATTCGTTCGACTCTTTTGCCACGCGATCAGCGCATCGGCAAATTCTCGATAGAGCACCGCAAACGCCTCGAGGTAACCTTCCGGATGTCCCCCCGGCAGCCTCGTTACCGCCCGCGCATCCTCGCTCAAATAGCCGCCCGCGGCATGGCGAATCTCCTCCGGCCCATCCAGCCATTTCACGCGCAGCCGATTCGGATCTTCCTGTCTCCAGTCCAGCGATCCCTTCTCGCCATAGACGCGCAGGCGCAGCCCATTTCCCTCGCCCGCCGCAATCTGCGAAGCCACCAGCACGCCCCGCGCTTCATTGTCCATCCGCAGCAGCGCCGTGCAATCGTCATCGAGCTTGCGCCCCGCCACCACCGAAAGCAGCGATGCATTCAGTCCCACAACCTTCAACCCCGTCACATACTCCGTCAGGTGAAACGCATGCACCCCAATGTCCCCAATGCATCCGCCCAACCCGCTCTGCGCCGGATCAGATCGCCACGCTGCCTGCTTCTGTCCTGTCTGTCTCAATCGGCTTCGTCAACCACCCCTGCAGGTATTCCACAACGATCTTGCGGATTCTCCCCAGTTGCCCTGCCGCACACATCGCCCGCGCCTCGCGCACCAGCGCGTAGCCCGCATACGTATGCGTCAGCCCATAAGGCAGTCCGCTCCTTGTAACCGCCTTCTCCAGTTCTGCCGCTTCGTCGTACGTTGCAGTTGCCGGCTTGTCGCTCATCACCGGAAACCCCGCGGCCAGCGACGCCAGGGCTACCGGCAAATGCAGATGGTTCGGCGTAACGATGGCCACAAAATCGATCGCATCAGGCCGCTTGCGCTCCGCCTCCAGCATCGATTGGTAATCCGCATAGGCTCGACCGGCTTCAATCTTGTACGTCTCGCCAGCCAGGCGCGACCGCTCCGCCGATTGAGAAAACGCCCCCGCAACCAGTTCAATTCTGCCGTCAAGTTCGGCCGCTATCCGATGCACCGGACCAATAAAGGCTCCAGGCCCACCGCCCACCATGCCCATGCGCAGTTTTCTCTGCCCGCTCATCTCGGTCCTCTTTGCAATCGCCTGTTAAAAGAGTCTCATCCCACCGGAACAATGCGTCAATACACGGGCGTTCTGTCTCTATATCGAACGGGCACTACCATGCAGCAACCTCCACCTGAACTCATGCCCAACGCATGACCATAGTCACGAAAGTCCGGCCATCGCCTTTTTTTGTCCGGTTTCAATTGCTTGGCAATTCGGCCCGCTTCAGTCCCGGCGCCAGCGTTCGCAGCAGCACCAGCGCAATCAGATATGCGCAGCCCGAGTAGATAAACAGCGGCACGAAGCCCGACTGCGTGTGCAACTCGTGCGCCCGTTGCAGAACGTCGCCCGCGATCGGCTGAAAAAGTGCGCCGCCGAGCGCGCCCGCTACCTGTCCAAAGCTCACAACCGTCCCTACGTGCTCTGAGGGAAACATGTCCGACGCCGTGGTAAAGATATTCGCCGACCATCCCTGGTGCGCCGCCGCAGCCAGCGAAAGCAGCCCCACCGCAATCCACTCAGAGTGGAGCGCCCACCATCACAACCGGCAAAACACAGCATGCGCAGGTAAGCATGGCCGCAAGCCGCGCAGCCTTCAGCTTCATCCCCAGGCGCATATAGCCGTTCGGCAGCCATCCGCCGCACACGCTGCCAACCGTGGAGACTACATACACCATGGCCAGCGGCGGCCCGATGTGCGTCAGATCGAGCCCGAACCGGGAGTGAAAATACTGCGGCAGCCAGAAAAGAAAGAACCACCACACCGGATCGGTGAGGAACTTGCCCATCATGAATCCCCATGTCTGCCGGTAGCGAAGCAGATTCCACCATGGCAAAACATCGGCCGAGGGCGCCACCACCACCTGGCCGCGCGTCCAGTCCATCGTCTCCCGCGGTTTGCGATAGCGAATCGACCACCACACGATCCACACGCACTGAAAAGAACGCAGTCACCAGAAACGCTGCACGCCAGCCAAAGTGAAGCGCCACCCACGGCACCACCAGCGGCGCAACAATCGCACCCACGCCCGCGCCCGAGTTGAAAATCCCCGTCGCCAGCGCGCGCTCTTTCGGCGGAAACCACTCCGCCGTCGCCTTGATCGCCGCCGGAAAATTCCCGCTCTCGCCCAGGCCCAGAAAGAACCGCGCGACCCCAAAGCCGATCACCGACTGCACCAGCGCATGGCCATCGCCGCCAGGCTCCACAACCCGGTCACAAGCGGATATCCCCTGCGGCAGCCGAGCCGGTCCACCAGCCGCCCGGCGAAGACCACTCCCAGCGCATACGCGATCTGGAATCCCGCGAGGATGTTTCCGTACTGCAGCTCGGTCAGATTGATCGTGGCTTCCAGCGGCGGCCAACCCGGAAACAGCGGCTGCAGGTGAAGCACCTGGCCATGCAAGATCGGCTTCAGGATCGACAGCACCTGCCGATCCACGTAGTTGATCGTGGTGGCCACAAACAGCATGGCGCAGATCGTCCAGCGCCCTGGCAGCGCCGGTGGTTCGCCGCGCGTCCGTTATATCCGTTCGCATTTCCACCGGCTTCGTCGGGTGTGCCATGTTCCTACCAGTCCGTCAAGTGTGCCATCGAGCTTGCGGTTCACGGGCAGATACGCCCGCTGATACGGATACTTCGCCGCCAGCTTCTCATCCAGATCCACGCCCAGCCCCGGCGCATCGCCCGGATACATCATCCCGTCCTTGAACGCGTACTGGTGCGGAAACACCGCGTCCGTCTCGTCCGTGTGCGGCATGTGCTCCTGGATGCCGAAGTTGTGAATCGCCGTATCGAAATGCAGCGCCGCCGCCATCGTCACCGGCGAAAGATCCGTCGCTCCGTGGCAGCCCGTCCGCACGTGATACAGCGCGGCAAAGTCCGCAGCCTTCTTCAGGTGCGTGATCCCGCCCGCCATGCACCACCGTCATGCGGATGTAATCGATCCACTGGTTGCGGATCAGATCGTGCGCGTCCCAGATCGAATTGAACACCTCGCCCACCGCAATCGGCGTAGTGGTGTGCTCGCGGATCACCCTGAAGCCCTCCTGCAACTCCGCCGGCGTGGGGTCCTCCATCCAGAAGAGGTGGAATGGCTCCAAGTTCCTTGCCCAGCCGCCCCGCCTCAATCGGTGTCAGCCGGTGGTGGCAGTCGTGCAGCAGGTGCAACTCCTCGCCAAACTCCTCGCGCACCCGCGCAAACAGCTTCGGCACATGGCGCAGATACGGCTCGCGTCGACCACTCATATTCGTGACGGCAGCCCGCGCTCGGCCGGCTCATAGCGGCCCGGGCCCTTGGCCACGCCGTATGTGCTCGCCAGCCCCGGAATCCCGCTCTGCACGCGGATCGCCTTGTAGCCCAGCTCCTTGTGCTGCGCCACATCTTCGAGCGCTGCTCAACATCCTTGCCGTTGGCGTGCGCATACACCAGCACGCCTTCGCGGCTCTTGCCGCCCAGCAGGTTGTAGACCGGAGTATTCAGCGCCTTGCCCTTGATGTCCCACAGCGCCACGTCCACCGCCGCAATCGCCGCCATCGTCACCGGCCCGCGCCGCCAGTACGCTCCGCGATAAAGATACTGCCAGATGTCCTCGGTCTGGAACGGATCGCGCCCCACGATGCACGGAATCACATGATCGGTGAGATAGCTCGCCACGGCCAGCTCGCGGCCGTTCAGCGTGCCATCGCCCAGCCCATAAATTCCCTCGTCGGTCTCCATCTTCAGCGTGACAAAGTTCCGCCCCGGCGAAGTGATGTTGACGCATGCATTGGTGATCTTCACGTCTGCTCCTGCTGAACGATATTTCAGCCGTCAGCTCCGAATTCACTGTTTCCTACTCCCTGTTCCCTGCTCCACTGTCTTATCGATTCACTCCGCTGGCCAGAAATCCGCCATCCACCGCAACAATCTCTCCCGTAACGTAACGAAGCCGCCTCCGACGCCAGAAAAATGGCCGCGCCCGCCACTTCTCTCGCCTTGCCAAACCGCCCCATCGGCACCCGCATGTGCAGCTCTTCGCCGCGCGGCGTGCCCGTAATCAGCTTGGCATTCAACTCCGTCGGAAACATTCCCGGCGCAATGGCGTTCACGTTCACGCCCGTCTTCGCCAGCTCCACCGCCAGCACCTTGCGTCAGCGATGCCACCGCCGCCTTTGCTCGCCGCATACGCCGCCACCTGGTAGAACCCGACAAACGCCGTCAGCGAAGCAGATGTTGACGATGCGCCCGTAGCCCGCCTTCACCATCGTCGAGCCGAAAATCTGGCATGCCCGCAGCGTTCCCGTCAGGTTGGTCTCCATCACCCGCGACCACTCCGCCTCGCTCCGCCTCCAGCGTGGGCGCCTTGTGCGTCACGCCCGCCGCGTTCACCAGGATGTCGACTTTGCCGAACTCCTTCGATCACCGCATCGTGCAGCGCCTGCAGAGATCGCCCGGTCCAGCACGTCGCTGGTCACGCGCAGCGACCGCCGTCCCAGCGCTTCAATCTCCGCGGCCACGCCTTATCCACCTGCTCCGCCCGCCGCGAACTCGGCACCACATCCGCCCCCGCCTCCGCCAGTCCAAGCTGCATCGCGTGCCCAAGCCCGGTCGTCCCGCCCGTCACCACCGCAACCCGTCCCGTCAAATCGAAAAGACCCTTGACTCATTCCAGCTTCCTCGCCGTAAATCGATTCACCGCCACTTTAACAGGCATATCGCCTGGTAACGGTCCTTCACCGCGCGCCACCGCCCCTCGCAATGTATCATCGGAAGCCGATCCGCCTTAGCTCGCCAGCAGGACCACGCGCTGCTCCGCTGGCGCAATGCGGTATACGAGTTTCAGTAGAGGACCGACGATGGAACCAATTGCTGCATTCCCGACGCCGCCACGCCGCTGGGACTGCTCTCAGCCTCGGCGAAGTCATGCTCCGCCTCGATCCCGGCGAGGGCCGCATCCACACCGCGCGGCACTTCGCCGTGTGGGAAGGCGGCGGCGAGTACAACGTAGCCCGCGGCCTGCGCCGCTGCTTCGGCCTGCGCACCGCCATCGCCACGGCGCTGGCAGACAACCCCGTCGGCCGCCTCGTCGAGGACCTCATTCTCCAGGGCGGCGTCGACACTTCCCTGCTCAAATGGGCTCCCTTCGACGGCGTCGGCCGCACCGTGCGCAACGGCCTCAACTTCACTGAGCGCGGATTCGGCCTGCGCGCCGCCGCGGGCTGCTCCGATCGCGGCCACACCGCCATCAGCCAGGTCAAACCCGGCGACTTCGACTGGGCATCCATCTTCGGCTCGCAGAACGGCACGCGCTGGTTCCACACCGGCGGCATCTTCGCCGCGCTCTCCGCCATCCACCGCCGCAGTCGCCGCCGAAGCCATGGACGCCGCCGCGCCGCACGGCACGCCCGTCTCCTACGACCTCAACTATCGCGACTCGCTCTGGAAATCCATCGGCGGCAAAGCAAAAGCCCAGGAAGTCAACCGCGAGCTGGTCCGCAAAGTGGACCTGCTGCTCGGCAACGAAGAAGACTTCTCCGCCATGCTCGGCGTCGCAGATCAAGGGCGTCAGCGAAGACTTCGCCGAACTGCCCATCGCCGGCTACGAAGAGATGCTGCGCGAAGTCGCCGCGGCCTATCCCAACCTGAAGCTCATCGCCAGCACCCTGCGCACCGCGCACACCGCCAGCCGCAACGCCTGGGGAGCCATCGCGCTCTATCAGGACAAGATCGTCCATGTCCCCCAGCGCGACATCGACATTCTCGATCGCGTCGGCGGCGGCGACAGCTTCGCCTCCGGCCTCATCTACGGATTGCTCGCCGGCAAAGCCCATCGAGTGGGCAGTGCGCTGCGGCGTAGCCCACGGCGCGCTGGCCATGACCACCCCCGGCGACACCAGCATGGCCACGCTGGCCGAAGTGGAACGCGCCATGAAAGGCGGCAGCGCGCGCATCGCGCGATAGCATCTTATATTAGCCTGTAGTGCACCATGACTCGGCGCTCTGAGACCTGGCGACTCGGAAACTCAACACATCAAGGAAACAAAGATATGCCGAAACTACCGCAGAAATCATCGAACGCGTCGGCCTCATCCCCGTGCTGCGCGCCAAGAACTGCGAAGCAGGCCCACGCCGTGTGGAGGCCATGATCGCCGGCGGCGTCACCGTCGTCGAAGTCACCATGACCGTCCCCGGCGCCGTCGACCTGCTGAGCGAACTCAAGAAGGAGTACGGCTCCAAGCTCCTGCTCGGCTCCGGCACCGTCACCACCGCGCAGGAAGCCGAGGCCACCATCGACGCCGGCGCGGAATTCGTCGTCAGCCCCAGCCTTCACCCGGAAGTCATCGACACCACCAAGAGCCACCGGCAAGCTCTCCATCCCCGGCGCGCTCACGCCTACTGAAGTCATCACCGCATAGCGCGCCGGCGCCGACTACGTGAAGATCTTTCCCTGCTCCGCCATGGGTGGCGCAAGCTATCTGAAATCCCTGCTCGCCCCATTCCCATTTCTCAAGCTGATCCCCACCGGCGGCGTCACGCTTGCAAACCGCCGCGAGCTTCCTCAAGGCCGGCGCACGCGCCTTGGGAGTCGGCAGCGACCTGGTCAATCTCGCCGCCATCGACGCCGGCCACCCAGAAACAATCACCGACACCGCCCGCGCTTATCTCAAAATCCTCGCCGACCTCCGCGAACAATCCCAGAACCGGCAATCGTAAAGAACCGCGGATCAGACGGCTGATCTGCCCTCTGTCCCTATGTCTCAGTCCCTTTGCCCCTTTGTCTCTCTGGTCCCTAGTTCTCACCGCCCTGCGATTTTCGCCGCATTGCGCAAATCCTCAACCAGCATCCGCCTCTCCCTATGCCGATCTTCATCCGTCTGCGCCTGCAATATCGCCGACTAGTGCAACGTCGCAATCACCGGCGGCAGTCCCGACACCTCTTGCACTTTCCCATGCACTTGGGTAATGCGAAAGCCTGATCCCAGCAGCCCCTGCGCCGCCGTCGCTCCCAACGTCACAATCAGCTTCGGCCGCACCGTCTCCAATTCCGCATCCAGCCACGGACGGCACGCATTGATCTCTCTCATGTTCGGCTTTTTGTGCAAACGGAATTTGCCACGCGGCTCCCACTTGAAGTGCTTCACCGCATTGGTGACATACACTTCGCTGCGATCGATCACCGCTTCTTCCAGAGCCCTGTCCAGCAGCTTGCCCGCCGGACCCACAAACTGTCGACCCTGCTTGTCTTCCTGGTCGCCCGGCTGGTCCCCGATCATCATGAGGGCAACTCTTGGATGTGCAGCTTTCTTGTGCGTTTCCAACTCCCCAAATACCGCTTGGGTAGCATGGCGAAAAAGATCGCGCGTCTTGCATTTCTGCACCGCATCGGCAAGCACCGCAAGCGTACGGTCCATCGGAACAAACTGCGCCGCGCCGTCGCTCTTCTTTACCACCGTGACCAACTCCCGCCTGCACCCCTTAAATGCGGCAGGAGTAAATTCAGCAGACCCGCACTGTTGACTGTCCACTGATCACTGTCCACCGCGACCTACAGCCTATACGCCTTCCTCACCAGCCCCACCGTCAATTCCTGCGCCAACTCCACCGCCTCATCCTCTTCCAGCAAATGCTCTGCCACCATCCGCGCCAAAAACGCCGCATCCGACCGCCGCGCCACATCGTGCCGCGCCGGAATCGATAAAAACGCCCGCGTATCGTCGTTGAATCCCACGGTGTTGTAGAAGCCCGCCGTCTCCGTCACCAGCTCGCGGAAACGCATCATGCCTTCAGGGCTGTCAAAGAACCACCACGGCGGCCCAAGCCGCAGGCAAGGATAGTGCCCGGCCAGCGGCGCCAGTTCCCTGCTGAATGCCGTTTCATCCAGCGTGAACAAAATGATCGACAACCCCGGCTCATTTCCAAATCGATCCAGCAGCGGCTTCAGCGCATGCACATAATCTGTCGCCTGCGGAATATCCGCGCCCATGTCACGGCCATACTTCGCATACAACTGCGTATTATGGTTGCGCACCGATCCCGGATGAATCTGCATCACCAGCCCATCCTCCAGGCTCATCCGCGCCATCTCCGTCAGCATCTGCGCCCTGAAAAGTTCCTGGTGCTCCGCGTCGGCCTCGCCCGCTAAAACCTTGCCGAAAACCCATTCTGCGTTCGATTCGCTGAGGTCGGCGGTTCGCGCCGTTGGATGCCCATGATCCGTCGCCGTTGCACCCATCGACTTGAAGTACTGCCGCCGAGCCGCAAGCGCGCGCACATATCCCCGCCACGAAGCCGTATCCTCGCCCGTCAACTTCCCCAGCTCGGCCACATTCTCTGGAAATCCGGGGAATGCCGGATCCACCGTCGCATCGGGCCGGAACGTCGGTAAAATTCTTCCCTTCCACCCCGATTCACGAATCGCCTTATGATCATCGAGCGAATCCAGCGGCGAATCCGTGGTTGACAGCACTTCGATTCCGAATCTCTCATACAATGCTCGCGGCAAGAATTCCTTCGTGCGCAGCTTCGCCTCGATCGTGTCGAAATAAGCGTCCGCCGTCTTCGCCGACAACCGCTCCGTCAATCCAAACAGCTTTTCAAATACATAGTCCAGCCACAGCCGCGAAGGCGTTCCGCGAAACAAATAATAGTTGCTCGCAAAAATCCGCCACACCTTCCGCGGATCCTTCACAGCTTTATTGCCGATCTCCAATTCCTCGAGCGAAATCCCCTGGCTATATAGCATGCGAAAGATATAGTGATCCGGCTGCACCAGCAGCGTCACCGGATCAGGAAACGGTTCGTTCCGCCTGAACCATCCCGCCTGCGTATGTCCGTGCGGACTCACAATCGGCAGGTCCCTGATCCCCTCATACAGCCGTCTCGCAATTGCCCTTGTGGGCTCATGCGCCGGAAACAACCGGTCTTCGTGCAGCAGCGCCACCACATCCTCCTTGTACAACGACCTTCCAGTATCGTTCATTGCGCCGCCAGGCGGTATACTGCGGCTGCTGCCCGATCTGATCGAGTCCCGTCATGGACCATTCAAATAAGAAAAACCACAAAAGTCTACCCTTTCCACCGGAGGCAGCATGAGCCCCCTGCGCATCCTCCTCCGTAACTATGCGGACTTTGAAAACGCCCTTACCGAAGAAGCCCGACTCTTCGAAGCCCATCATCCCGGAACGAAGATAGAACTCGTCTCCGTCGGCATCCATGAACTCTACAAATCCGCCATCACCGACGGCGGCCTTCGCGACGGCCAATTCGACCTCGCTCTCCTCGTCACTGACTGGCTCGCTGAAGCCCACGCCGCCAACGCCCTCGATGACCTTCACCACTGGCATCAGCTCATCCCTCTCCGCGACTGGCCCAACGGATGGCCGCGCTCACTCGTTCAGCCTCTCCTCTTCGGCGATCACCTCAGCTCCATCCCGTGGCACGATGGCCCCGAGTGCCTTGTCTACCGCACCGATCTCTTCGAAGACCCATCTCTTTGCGCCTCGTTCCGTTCGCAGTTTTTCCGCGACCTCGCTCCTCCAACTACATGGGAAGAATTCGAGCAGACGGCCCGCTTCTTCACCGACCTCTCCTCTGGCCGCTATGGCACCATCTTCGCCGCATTTCCTGACGGCCACAACACCCTTTACGACTTCGCCCTCCAGGTCTGGAGCCGCGGCGGCGAACTTACCGATTCCACCGGACGCCCCTTCCTCACCACCCCCATCGCTCTTTCCGCTCTCGAGTTCTATCGCCGCATCGTTCGCGACCCGCTCCTTTGCCACCCGCGCTCTCCTCAACTCGATTCCACCCAGTCCGGCGACCTCTTCCTCGCTGGCGAAGTAGCCATGATGGCCAACTGGTTCGGCTTCGCCGCGCGCGCCGGCCGCGAAGGCTCACCGCTCGCTGGAAAAGTCGCCATCGCTCCCATCCCCGCCGCGAATAATGCCGCACCGGTCTCCCTCTCGGTCTTCTGGGCACTCGCCATCGGCCGCGGCTCCCGTCGCAAGGAACTCGCCTGGCAATTCCTCCGCTTCGTCGCCTCTCCCGAACGCGATCTCGGCATCACCCGCCACGGCGCAGTCGGAACCCGCCTCTCCACCTGGCGCAATCCAGAACTCCAATCGCGCATCCCCGTCTACCGCGAGGTCGAAGCCATCTCCCTCGGTGCGCGCCAACTGCCCTCCGGCCCCGCCATGGCTTCCTTTGCCGCCATCATCGACAACGTCATCACCCGCGCCCTCGCCACGACGGAACCCTCCGCCGCTATTCTTGAATCAGCACAGCGCGAGATCGACAGCAAAGGAATCCTCTTCCAATGACCCCTCCAGCACCTTCGCCTGCCGCCTTCAGCCTCGAAGGCCGCCATGCCCTCGTCACCGGCGGAGCCAGCGGCATCGGCGAAGCCACCGCAAAAGAACTCGTTCGCGCCGGAGCATTCGTCTGGATTGCCGACATCAATCTCTACGCCGCCGAGGAGCTCGCCAGTTCTCTCGGCTCCTCGCAGGCCCTCCTCCTCGACGTCACCAACCCCGACTCCATCGCTTCTGCGCTTTCGCACGTCGGAAAACTCGAAATCCTCGTCAACAACGCCGGCATCGGCCACGTCGGTTCCATCCAGCAAACCGAGCCCGAAGATTTCGACCGCCTCCTCAATGTCAATGTCCGCTCCGTCTATCTCGTCACCCGCGCATTTCTTCCTCTGCTCCTCGCTGCGGGCGAGGCCGGCGGACTCTCCGGCGCCATCGTCAACATCGCTTCCGTCGCGGGCCTCGTCGGCATTAAGCAGCGCTTCGCCTACTGCACCACCAAGGGCGCCGTCGTCGCCATGACGCGCCAGCTCGCCGTCGAGTATCCCAAAAACACTCCGCGTCAACGCCATCTGTCCCGGCACCGTGGAAACACCATTCGTCGAGGGCTATCTCGAAAAGTTCCATAAGGACAACAAGGAAGAGGTCCGCGCCGAACTTCGCGCCCGCCAGCCCATCGGCCGTCTCGGCCGCCCCGAAGAAGTCGCATCCATGGTCCGCTATCTCGCCTCCGACGAAGCCGCCTTCATCACCGGCTCCCTCTTCAACATCGACGGCGGCTGGACCGCCGCATGAGGAGCTTTGACGTCTGCCAAAGCCTGTTTGTTACGAACCCGCTGACGTGCTAACTCGCTTGCCGCGAAGCGGTGCTGACTTGCTGCATTTTGTCTGAAATCTATATTTGGAGAATCGCCTTCATGAAGCTATTTTCTTTCTCGACCGCCAACGGCCCCGTCCGCCCCGGCATCCTCTTCGAAGACACCAAAACCGTTCTCGACCTCTCCCCGAACGGCTTCAAATCAACCCTTGAAGTCATCGCGAGCGGAACAGGCAGCACGCTGGCAACCTCGAGACTCTCACTCCAGGACGTCCGCCTTCACGCGCCGCTCTCCAATCCACCGCGCATCTTCGCCATCGGCCTCAACTACCGCGACCACGCCAAAGAATCCGGCATGGAAATCCCCACCACGCCCGTTGTCTTCTTCAAGCTCGCCACCGCCATCGTCGGACCCGGCGACCCGATCATCCTTCCCAAGAACTCAACCCAGCCCGACTACGAAGCCGAATTCGCCTTCGTCATCGGCAAAGGCGGCTATCGCATCCCCGCGTCCGCCTGGCGCGATCACGTCTACGGCTACACCATCGTCAACGACGTCAGCGCCCGCGACGTCCAGTTCTCCAGCACCCAGTGGTCCATGAGCAAGTGCTTCCCCACCTTCTGCCCCCTCGGTCCCGCCATCGTCACCGCAGACGAAATCGCGGATCCTCACGCGCTTCAGTATCAGCCTCTCCATTGGCGGCGAAACTCTGCAGAACTCCAACACCCGCGAACTCGTCTTCAAAATTCCGGAGCTGATCGAATATCTTTCCTCCATCACCCCGCTCCTCCCCGGAGACATCGTCTCCACCGGCACACCTCCCGGCGTCGGCCTCGGCCGCAACCCCAAACGCTGGCTCAAGCCCGGCGAAACCGTCACCGTCACCATCGATGGCCTCGGCTCCCTCACCAACCCCGTCGTCGCCGAACAGTAAGCATCGACACACAAGTCTCGGGTTCAGGATTGACCTGAAGTCTGGGTGCCCGGGTCTCGAAAGCTCCCTAAGTGTCAAGCAATGAATCTTCTCAACAGGTATCCTCCAGCGGAGAGGATTTGAGACCAAGACAACTCCGATATGACCAATCCAAGCATTCGAGCCTCGTCGGCCCGAAAGTTGACGCTGTTTCGCGGCAGTGTTACGTGTCAGATTGGGCTTCCTGCCGGATGTCAGCGCATGATTCGGGCTTGGTCTCCGCTTCTAAAAGACCGGTTGGAGATGAAAGCTGCTTTTGAAGATTACATGCAACAAGTCACTGCGCTTCCGATAGGTTCCGAGCTACTTCAATGGAACCGCGGGGCTCCGCGAGAAAAGGACAGGATGTTGGAGCGAGTCACCATCCAGAATCGTAACCGGATCTTCGAGGCGTGCTGGGCGATAATTGACCTTCTCACCTAAATCGAAGAACGATAACTCTTGGTAAATGGTGAAGCCATTCATCGAGTCCGAAAAACGGTTTTGACCGCACCTGCTATTCGGAAATTAGGTTACGTACTTTCAATATGTCGTATTGTCGGTGCCGAGGTCTAGCTTTTGAGACCTGGGACCCTCCGGTCCCAGGGCCGCCGTCGCTGACACCGGACCCCTGAACCCTGCATAATGGCCTTGTCATGGAACTCACCGGAACTTCCTTCATCGGCTCCCACCGCGGCTCCCGCGATGGCTCCAGCTTCCAGGCCTTCGCTCCCCAGACCGGCGAGCCCATCCAGCCCGTCTTTCGCTCCGCCACCCCACAGGAACTGGAGCGCGCCGCGCGGCTCGCCACGGAAGCCTTCGCAAGCTACGCGCAGACCAGCGGCAAAACCCGCGCCGCCTTCCTCCGCCGCATCGCCGCCGGTTTTGAATCCCGCCGCGACGAACTAGCCCAGCGCGCTCATCTTGAAACCGCGCTCCCCGTTCCCCGCCTCACCGGCGAAGTCAACCGCACCGCCAACCAGCTCCGCATGTTCGCCGCTGTCGTCGAAGAAGGCTCCTGGGTCCAGGCCCGCATCGATCCCGCGCTCCCCGACCGCCAGCCCCTCCCGCGTCCCGACATCCGCTCCATGCTGCGCCCGCTCGGACCCGTCGCCGTCTTCGGCGCCAGCAACTTCCCGCTCGCCTTCTCCGTTGGCGGCGGAGACACAGCCTCAGCCCTCGCCGCCGGATGCCCCGTCATCGTTAAAGCCCACCCCGCGCATCCCGGAACCTCCGAACTCGCCGCCGCCATCATCACCGAGTGCGTCCTCGCCCACGACCTGCATCCCGGCGTCTTCTCCATGCTCTTCGATTCCGGTGTCGCCATCGGCACCGCACTCGTCAAGCATCCGCTCATCCGCGCCATCGCCTTCACCGGCTCACTTCGCGGCGGCCGCGCCCTCATGGATCTCGCCGCCGCCCGTCCCGATCCCATCCCCTGCTTCACCGAGATGTCCAGCGGCAACCCTGTCTTCATCCTTCCCGGCGCATCTGCGCAAAGGCCCCGCCGCGCTCGCGCAAAGTCTCTTCGGATCGTTCACTCTCGGAGCAGGCCAGTTCTGCACCAAGCCCGGCATCGTCTTCGTTGCCGATTCGCCCGAAAGCACTTCGTTCCTTGAGCAGCTCAAGGAGCTTGTCGATCAGGCGCAGCCCTTCACCATGCTGACCGAAGGCATCGTCCGCGAATACCACCGCGCCACCGCATCTCGTTCGCAAAAAGTTCCGCTTGCGGCGGAGTCTCAGCCCGACGCTTCCGCGTTCAAGAACTCGGCAAGCTTCCCTATCACGCAGGATCCAAGCTCTTCACCATTCTGCCTCGATCAACTCCTCGCCGAGCCCGACCTTGCCGGCGAAATCTTCGGCCCCGATACCCTGCTCGTCAATTGCGATTCCTCGCGCGACTATCTGCGCGCCGCACGCGCCCTCGACGGCCATCTCACCGCCACCATCCTCGGCGACGAAGACGACCTCGCCGCCAACCGTGAACTCATCCAGATCCTCGAACAGAAAGCCGGCCGCCTCATCTTCAACGGATTCCCCACCGGCGTCGAAGTCTCCCACGCCATGGTCCACGGCGGCCCCTATCCATCCACCTCCGACCCCCGCTTCACTTCCGTCGGCAGCCTCGCCATCTACCGCTTCGCCCGCCCCGTCTGCTTCCAGAACTTCCCCCAACCCATGCTCCCCCCCGAACTCCAGGACGAAAACCCGCTAGGCAATCTCCCGCCTCCGCGACGGCAAACCAGAATAACATTCGCTCGAGTAACTGAGAGGACTAGAACAGCTTGCGTAAACACGATGCTTTCGAGATCTGTTTTACAGGTCAAAGAAACATGCACTCCACGCGTTGGCGCTTCAATCCGCGCTTTCTCTCGTCAGTCTCGTTCGGTCTCTTTGTCCTGGCGTTCGGAACGGCAGCGCATCCAGAGCAGATCGGCAACAGCTCTTCTCGTGGTGAGCGCAGCAGTCAGCGAGCCCGCGGACCAGGCTCGCTGTTCACACCTCATTCTTCCAAGTTCGCTAAAAACTCACCCTGACCACTGATCACTGGCCACTGACAACTGTCATCACAGCACCTTCGCCAGCCACTGCCCCGTATGCGAATGCAGACTCCCCGCCACATCCTCCGGCGTTCCTTCCGCCACAATGTGCCCGCCGCCCTCGCCGCCTTCCGGCCCCAGGTCGATCACCCAGTCCGCGCTCTTGATCACATCCAGATTGTGCTCGATCACGATCAGCGACCCGCCCCCGTCAATCAGCTTCCGAAACGCCGTCAGCAGCTTCGACACATCGTCAAAATGCAATCCCGTCGTCGGCTCATCCAGGATGTAAAGCACGCGGCTCGCCTGCGACGGCTTCGCATTCGCATTCGCCGCCCGCACTTGCGCCAAATGCGCCGCCAGCTTCACCCGCTGCGCCTCGCCGCCTGAGAGCGTCGTCGCCGACTGCCCCAGCCGCAAATATCCCAGCCCAATCTCATCCAGCACCGCCAGCTTTTCCAGCAGCCGCGTCTGTCCCGCAAAGAACCGCAGCGCTTCCTTCACCGTCATCTGCAGCACTTCGTGAATGTTCTTGCCCTTGTACTGCACCTCGAGAATCTTCGCCTGGTAGCGCGTCCCATTGCAGTCTTCGCACGGCAGCTCCACGTCGGCCAGGAACTGCATCTCCACCGTCACCGTGCCGTCGCCCTCGCATGTATTGCAGCGCCCGCCCGGCACGTTGAACGAAAAATGTCCCGGCGTCAGCGACAGCTTCTTCGCATCCGGCTGCGAAGCAAACAGCTCGCGCACCAGGTCGAAATCCCTTGATGTACGTAATCGGATTCGACCGCGGCGTCCGTCCAATCGGCGTCTGATCCACCAGCACCACATCGTTCAGCCGCTCCACTCCCGTCAGCGAACGAAACACCCCGGAGGGGTCGCCGCCATCCGTCTGCCCCAGCGCCCGCGCCACCGCGCGATACAGCACCTGGTGTACCAGCGTCGATTTCCCCGATCCAGAAACGCCCGTGATCGCCACCAGCATGCCCAGCGGAATCTCCACATTCAGCCCGTGCAGATTATTCGCCTCCGCGCCCTTCAGCACCAGCTTCTCGCGTCCCGGCGCACGCCGCCGCGTCGGCACCGGAATCGAAATCTTCCCCGAGAGATACTTCCCCGTCAGCGAATTCGGATTCGCCTCGATCTCCGCCAGCACTCCCTCCGCCAGCAGCTTGCCGCCAAATTCACCCGCGCCCGGCCCCAGGTCCAGCAGATGATCCGCCGCCCGCAACACGTCCGCATCGTGCTCCACCACGACGATCGTGTTCCCCAGGTCGCGCAGTTTTTTCAAAATGCGAATCAGCCGCGCCGTGTCCCGCGTATGCAGTCCGATTGAAGGCTCATCCAGCACGTACAGCGTCCCCACCAGTTGCGATCCCAGCGATGTCGCCAGTTGAATCCGTTGCGCCTCGCCGCCCGACAACGTTGAAGCCAGCCGGTCCAGCGTCAGATACTCCAGCCCCACCGCATCCAGAAAACTCAACCTCTGCTGCACCTCTTCCAGAATTGACCCCGCAATCTCCTCCTGCATCGGCGACAGCTTCAACCCCGCAAAGAAATCCTTCGCCTTCGCAATCGTCAGCGCCGCACTCTGGCAGATATTCAGGCCGTTAATCCGCACCGCGCGCGCCTCCGCCCGCAGCCTCTGCCCTCTGCACTCCGGACACTCCGCATACCCGCGATACTTGCTCAGCATCACGCGCACATGCAGCTTGTACTTCTTCCGCTCCATCTGCGCAAAAAATCCGTGCACGCCCTCGAACGCGCCTTTGCCCCGCAGCACAATCTCGCGCGCCGCCTCGCTCATCTCGCGCCACGGCACGTCCATCGGAATCCCCAGCGTCCGCCGCCTGCTTCTTCATCTCCGTAAACCACGACCGATACTTCGGCCGGTTCCACGGATCAATCGCGCCATCGTTCAGGCTCAGTCCCTTGTCGGGAATCACAAGGTTCAAATCGTAGTCCACCGTATTTCCAAATCCCTGGCAGCGCGGGCAAGCGCCAAACGGATTGTTAAAGCTGAACAGTCGCGGCTCCGGTTCCTTCCCCGGCCGATGACAATTCGTGCACTCGTACTCCCCTGAAAACCGCAGCCGACTGCAGCTTCCGCTGTTTTCCTCGCCGTGGCACCTCTTCAAAAATCACTTCCCCCGCCTCGCGATACGCAATCTCCGCCGCATCCACAATCCGCGCACGATTCTCCGCGGTCCACAACAATGCGATCCAGCAGCACAAAAAGCGGAGCAGCAAAGTCAATATCAATCAGCGACTCCGGCGTTGAGAATTCATAAATCTGGCCGTTCTGATAAAGCCTGTTGAATCCCGAACCGCGAAGCTCCACGAGCCGCGCCTTCAGCCCTTCGCTCATCGGATCAAGAACGGCAGCAGCCGCGCACAGTTTTCCCGCCGGCCTTCACCTTCGCGCCCCGCTTCGCCGGCTTTTGCCGCTTCCGCCGCCGGCATCTCGTGGAGCACCGGAAACAACGCGTTCAGCCGCGTTCCCTCGCCCAGCGCCAGCACGCGTTCCGCAACCTCATCGATCGAGTCCCGCTTCACCAACCCGTCGCAGTAGATGCAATGCACCTCTCCGCAGCGCGCATACAACAGCCGCAGATAGTCGTAGATCTCCGTCGCCGTCGCCACCGTCGACCGCGGATTCCTCGTCGTGTTCTTCTGCTTGATCGCAATCGCCGGAGCCAGCCCGTCGATCTCGTCCACGTCCGGCTTTTCGATCCGCTCCAGAAACTGCCGCGCATACGCCGAAAGCGATTCGACATACCGCCGCTGGCCCTCGGCATAGATCGTGTCAAAGGCGAGCGAACTCTTCCCCGATCCCGACACGCCGCTGACCACCGTCAGCTTTCCGTGAGGAATTTCGCAGGAGATGTTCTTCAAGTTGTGGGTCCGCGCGCCGCGGATGACGATCGCGTCGTTCGATGAAGTCAATGGGAAGACACCGGGATAAAGAATTGTTCCGGCCGCGTCACGGAGTCCTCAGAGAGGCTCAGGGCGCAACCAGCCATTCTTCATTATAAAGGCGCACGCAACCGCGCCCTTCGCCCGAAGCCTTGGCGCGGCACAACTGCTTTCGGTGTCCCTGTAAGAAACTGCCTGAAAAAGAAGGAAGGAGTCGCGCCCTGTCTTTCAAATTCCGGAAAGACCCAACAATCAATCAGTCCGAAGCCGGGCGCGCGCCACAAGAGAAACGCCGCGCATTCGCGCAGCCAAAGATCCTAGGCAGCCAAAGCCGGTCCTGCGTGCGCCGAGGCCATCGCAAGTACCGGTAAAGAGGAGTATCGCGTTGCAATCGCGCTTGTCATCCCGGTTCAGCACTGCCGAAAGGTTCATCAGAACCTCAGAAGCACACGCCGGACATTGATTTGCATTATTACCAATCGAATTGCAATCCTGGCAAAGGTACGCGCTACTTAACGGAAAGTGTTGCAGCATCAGGTACGATGCAGCATCGCTAGGTCGTTTTGAAGCGGTGGGAAGCATATTGTTCACCTGGTGTTCTGGGAATTTGCGGGGTCTTGCTGCACCCAGCATGCACTGTTAGAAGGATGCCCCAGAATCGGTCTCAGATGCTTCGCCTGTTCGTGATTGCAGAATCACGAAAGTGGAATTTTGCGGTTACTGCTCCATCTGCGAGTGTTACTTAGGGACATGAGACTTCCGGTGTCGAAGGATGCCCCGAACGGGTTAGCAGTCCCTGCAAGCCAAACCACAGAGCGACTTTACGAATCAATTTATTGTCAGGCGATTTGTGTTCTCGACCCCACCTGTCGGACGGGCAGGTAACCTGTCTACCCGCCCACCCAACGCCGTTGCCGACACTACTTGGTAAACGGCTTCTGCAGGTTATCGAACTCATGTTCCCGCTCGGCGCCCTTGTGGGCCAGTTTGTCGGCTTCCCGTTCCACCCTTTCCTTTTCGTCGGGCACAGGATTGAACGCGTTTGTCCACCGGGGTCGACTCCGGACGGTCTGGGATATTCATATTCGTCTCATTTGCCATGGGTTTACGCTCCAGCTAGTTTGGATGCGCCGCCCGCTCCGCCCGGATGCACCCCGATGTTCAAGCATGCGCATTCACACAAGCCGGTTTGTCGCCGCCACTCGTCCGTACCACAAACCAGAATCCTTCACCGTCCGCTTCTGATCGCGATAGTCCACGTAAATTAGCCCGTAGCGTTGGTGTGGCCATTCGCCCATTCAAAGTTATCGATCAGGCTCCATGCATGAAATGAACGCACCCGCGCTCCTTCTTTAATCGCGCGCGCCAGTTCGGCCAGCTCCTCCCTGAACCACTCGTGCGGCGCGTCGTCCGGCACTCGTCCATTTTCCTCTCGTACGGAGCGTCGAGTAGCAGCACCCGCTCTCCGTAATCTCGATAATCGGGTTGTCGTACTCGCGCGAGATCTGCGTCACCAGGTCGTAGATTCCGCGCGGCCAAACCTCCAGCCCAGACTCAGTCAGCGGCCCTTCCGTGGGCATCTCCGCGCGAAACCGTGTATACGGATCGCGCCCGGTTGCCGAATCGGCCTCGATCTCCGTCCCGCTGAATCCTCCACCGCTAAACGCCTGCACTGGCTCGCGTCCGAAACCATCCGTCGCGTGTAGTAATGAAATCCCACCCAGTCCAGCGGCGCATGCATGATCTTCTCGTCGCCCGGCTTCATCCCCATCCGCTCATACGGAGGCTCTCCCACAAACGCTTTAGGATAGCGTCCCCTTCATCGCCGCCTCCAGCAGAAACACGTTGTTCATCGCGTGATACCGTGCCGCCGCTGCGCGATCCTCTTCCGAATTCGTCTTCGCATACGCCGGGCACATGCCGTACGCACTCCCCACCGTCGCCTTCGACGACGCTGCTTTGATCGCCCGCAATGCCTGCGCCTGCGCCAGCGTCAGGGTATGAATGGCTTTTAGAAAATCATCGAAGTTCGCACGCCCCGGAGCAAACGCCCCCACACCATACCCCATGTAGGCGAACGACCACGGCATGTTGAACGGCGCCCAGATCGTAATGCGATCTCCAAGATGCCTTGCCAGAATGCCCGCGTATTCGGCGTAGTATCCAGCCAGATCGCGGTTAGGCCATCCACCCTTGTCTTCCAGTGCCTGCGGCAGGTCCCAGTGATAGATGGTGCAAAACGGACGCAGCCCTTCCTCCAGCATCGTGTCCACAAATCGGCTGTAGTGGTCGATCCCTTTCATGTTCGGCGCGCCAGTTCCCGAAGGCTGAATGCGCGGCCATGAAATGCTGAAGCGATAGCTCTTCTGGTTGAGCCGTTTCGCCAGTGCCATGTCCTGCGGATAAAGATGGTACTGATCGCACGCAACGTCAGCCGTCGTTCCGCCCTTCACCTTGCCCGGCCTGTGCGTAAATCGATCCCAGATCGACTCGCCCTTTCCATCCTCCTTCCACGCTCCCTCTACCTGGAAAGCGGCAGTGGCCGTGCCCCACAAAAACCCCTCGGGAAATCGTGCTTCAGAAATCTCCGCGTCCGAATTTGATCCAGGCACACGCGCCGAATCCTCTGAAACCTCAGCCGGGCGTCCCGCAACAGCACCCGCACGCACCGCACGCATTCCCAGCGCTGCGCCGCTGGCCGCAGCCAGTGAACGACTCAAAAATCGACGCCGATTCATGCCAATCCCTCCAGGCCGCCCAAGCTAACACTACAAATCTCCCGTAGTCAATCGTTTAACCACTTGCGCATCATTTCCACCGAACAACCCGCCTCCATGTTTAGTTTGCATCTTCCGGTTCTCCAACCTCTCATCCATCCGTCTAATCCACAGCAATCCCGATAAACTAATCAATGAGGTTCCTGTGCGTCATTTTGCTCTCGCGTTAGCTTTTTTCTGTTCCCCCATTGCACTCATCCCTCCTGCTGCGCAAGACCATCCGCAGACCGCGCCCGATGCTTCGCAGGCCGCCGATCCGTCTCTGCCAACCGAACTCATCGACGCCGAATCCGCCATCGCCAGATCCGACTGGAAATCCGCCGCAACCCAGCTCGACACCTACCTCGCCGCCCACACCACCGACGCGCGCGCCCTTTTCGACGCTGGCTATGTCGCCGATCACCAGGATCGCCTCGACGATGCCGCAGGCTTCTATCGCCGCGCCATCACCGCCAACCCAAATTCCTTCGAAGCACACCTCGCCCTCGGCCTCCTACTCGCCCGCCAGGATAAACGCAACGAAGCCCACACCGAACTGCTCTCCGCGACAACCCTTGATCCCGGAGAAGCCGGCCCCGCCCTGAAAGCTCGTGCCTGGCGTGCGCTCGCCCGCCTCGATACTCCCGGCCCCGACGGCGAAGGAAATCCTACCCTGGCCTCCAGCGAATTGCTTGAGGCCCTCAAGCTCACTCCCGAAACCACAAGCGACACCCTGCTCGCCGCCGATCTCGCAGAGGACTCAGGACAGCACGCGGCAGCCGAAGGCGCCTATCGACGTGTTCTGGCCAATGATCCAAAATCTATTCCCGCCAACTCGGGTCTGGCGCACGTGCTCATCGAAAGCAAACAATACCCCGAAGCAGAGAAATTCGTCCGGATCGCCCTCGCGCAAACACCCGACGATCCCGCCCTGAATGCGCAACTCGCCACCGTGCTTGCCGCGCAGAACAATGCCGACGCCCTGCCTCTGCTTCAGAAGCTCCACGCCGCCCATCCCCAAGACCACGCGATCACCCGCATGCTTGCTGACGTTCTCGCCCAGGCCGGCGAGTTCGACGCCTCCAACAGGCTCTACCTCGCACTCCTCGCCAAGTCTCCCGACGATGTCGAACTCCTCGTCGCCCGCGGCCAGAATCTCATTCGTCAACAGCACTTCGCCGAGGCCATGGCCTCCTTCGATAAAGCCACCAGGCTCGACTCCGCCGACGCCGATGCCTGGAGCGGAATTGCCTTTGCCGCCTCCAAACTCCATCAGCCCACGCTCGCTGTTCACGCCCTCACCATGCGCTCAAGATATCTTCCGGATGTGCCGGCAACTTACTTTCTGTGGGCCACATCCTATGACTCATTGAACGACCGGAACGCGGCGATCGCGTACTACCACCACTTCCTGGATTCCTCCGGCGGCAAATTTCCAAACCAGGAATGGCAGGCCCGACAACGGCTCCAGGTGCTTGAAAAAAAATAGTGGTCCCATGCAGCACAAAGACAATGTCGTGACATTTTTTTGATCGCTTCGAATTAAAGTTACGAACGGGACGGTCTTTTAACTTGCACGTTCATTCAAAATACTCCTATAGTCGCTTAACTGCATTGGAAGGTACGGGCTTCACACTTGAAGTAGGAGCAACAAGGACTTTTGGACTGTTAATCTCTGAGAAAATACCGGCGAGTGTGCACTACAGCACAGAACAGGACCTTCAACTTTTGCTCTAATTCCGCCTCAGCGGAGGTTCCTTATGCGGTTTCAAGGTTGGTCGACCATCTTCCTGGCAATCGGAGCTCTCTCCATCCCCGCGTTCGCCGCGTCCCCCGACGATAAAGCTATCAATCAGGAAACTATTTCCGCCCTCGAAGCCCGGATTCCGCAGGCCCAGCCCCGCGAGCAGTGCTTCCTCTATGCCCAGCTCATTCACGACATGACGGAATTCAGCCTCAAGCAATACGCAGCCGGCGACGTCGAAAAGGCGAATTCTCTCCTCAAGCAGATCCAGACGCTGACCCACAAAATGCACCTCCGTGTCGCCGAAAACGATAAGCGCCTCAAAAACGCACAAATCCTCCTCCGCCACACCGCCTTCCGGCTCACCGAGATGCTCCACAGCAGCAACTATGAAGATCGTCCTCTTGTCCAGGCCACTCTTGCCCAGGTGAACAAGGCCCAGGACGAAACCATGCTCGAAGTCTTCCGCAAATAAATCCGCCTTCCTCTCAACACTGCCCACACGATACATGTGTTTCTCTGTCTGTTGCGGCTTTTCCCTGGCTGCTCTCTTGTGATTCAATCAGATGCTAGGTGCATTCGCCTATGCGTCCCCGCTTCCTCTCCTCTGCCTTGTTCGCTCTTCCGTTCGCTGCCGTACTCGTTCCGTCATGCGCCCTGGCTCAAAGACAGCAGCATGACGTACTGACCGAAGCCCAGATCGAAAAAATTCGTGATGCCGGCATCGACCCCAACGAACGCATCAAGCTCTACACCGAGTACCTCAACGACCACGTCAACACTGTCAAAAGCCTTACCAATCGCCGCCCATCCGATGCACGCGCCCAGCATCTTGACCGCGAATTGCAGGATGTCGCAGACCTGATGGATGAGCTAGGCTCCAATCTCGACGAGTACTCCGATCGCCACGCCGACATGCGTGGAGCGCTCAAGACGCTCGCCGACGAATCGCAGCACTGGCTCACTACCCTCAAAGCGCTTGCTGGCGAAGAGCCCTTCGATCTCTCCCGCAAGGAAGCTATCGAATCCGGCGAAGATCTGGCCGACCAGGCCCAGCGCCTCCTCCGCGAACAAACCGACTACTTCGCCCTGCATAAAGACGAAAAAGGCCAGGAACGCGCCGAACCCAAACCCCAATAGACAGTCCGTAGTTCATCGTTCCCGCCCTCTGCTGAAACAATCCTTCGCGCCAACCGCGAATCCCCATGTCCCGATGTCCCCCCTTTCCAATGTGCTACCTTCGATTTTGGTGGCTGCTGATCTTATCCCTATCTTTCAGGAGGAATATCGTGCCTTGCGCCCGCGAGCCCCGATGCCTCCCATCGCGGTTCGATTCCGCCGTTTCACCTCGCTGAACACCACCATCCGCCTCCGCGAAGGCAAAATCTTCGTCAGCCTCTCCGACCTCATCGAAGGCGCTCCAGTGAGCGTCCTTCGCGCCATCGCGCACATCCTGCTCGCCAAGCTCTACAAGAAAACCATTGACCCGTCGCATAACGTGCGCTTCAAGCGCTTCACCACCAGCGCCGCCGTCGCCCGCCAGACCGAACTCATCCGCCACGCCCGAGGCAGCAAGCGCTACTCCGGCCCGCAGGGTCACTTCTACAATCTGGAAGAAGTCTTCGACTCCCTCAACACCCGCTTCTTCGGCGGACTCCTCGGCCGCCCTGAACTTACCTGGAGCGAGGGCATGGCCAAGCGCTCCCTCGGCCACTACGACGCCGCCCACAACACCATCGTCGTCAGCCGCGTCTTCGACCGCCCCTCCAGCCCGCGCTATGCCATCGAGTATTTGCTCTACCACGAGATGCTCCACCTCAAGCATCCAGTCAAAATGCGCGGCCTACGCCGCTGCGTCCACTCCCGCGAATTCAAAGCCGACGAAGCCCTCTTTCCCCAACTCCGCGAAGCCCTCGCCTTCCTCAAACGCCTCTAGCACCACCAAAACGCATGCGTGCTGTCATCATGAGCAAGCGCCGGGTGCCCCATGACGCAGTCATAGGTGGGAAAGCTCGAACCAACGCGCTATCATTCTCCCCGACATCCTCGAAGCCATTTCCCGGGAGCCAACAACCGTGCCCTCTTTCGACCCAGCCATCACCCGCCGCAAATTCATCCAGTCTGCCGCCGCTGCCGCAGCTATCTCCGCCGTGCCCTTCGCCCGCGCGCGCCGCGTCCCGGCACACGAGCGCATCACCATCGGCGTCATCGGCTGGGGCATGATGGGCCCCGCCAACACCAAGTCCTTCCTCGGCTTCGACGATTGCCAGGTCGTCGCCGCCTGCGACATCGAAAAGAATCACCTCCAGACCGCCGTCGACACCGTCAACACCCACTACGGCAACAAGGACTGCGCCGCCATCCACGACTACCACGAGATCATCGCGCGCGACGACATCGACGCCATCATGATTGCCATCCCCGACCACTGGCATGCCATCGTCGCCACTGAAACCGCCGCGCGCAAAAAAGACATCTACGGCGAAAAGCCTCTCGCCCGCACCATCGCCGAACAGCAAGCCATCGTCCGCGCCGTCCACCAGAACAACATCATCTGGCAAACCGGTTCCTGGCAGCGCTCCGTCCCGCAGTTCCACAAAGCAGCAGAGATCGTCCGCAACGGCCTCATCGGCAACGTCACCCATGTCGAAGTCGGCCTCCCCGGCGCGCCGCACGACTTCCCCAACACCGTCCCCGGCTTCCTCAAGCGTCTCTCCGCGCTTCCCGACAAAATCAAAGACCCCTCGCAGGTCGTTCCCGGCACGCCCGCCTGGGATCTCGCCGTTACGCAGCCACCACCCGATCTCGACTACGACACCTGGATCGGCCCCTCCAAAATGGAGCCCTACATCGACGCCCGCGTCTATCAGAACTGGCGCTGGAACTACAACACCGGCGGCGGCCAGCTTCTCGACTGGATCGGCCACCACGGCGACATCGCCCACTGGGGCCTCGGCTTCGATCTCACCGGCCCCTCCGAGGTTCAGGGCTTCGGCGAATTCCCGCCCGCCAACGCCGTCTGGAACGTCGCGCAAAGGTATTCCGTCGAGTGCACCTATCGCAAAGAAGTCACCGGCTATCCCAATGACGTGTCGCTCACCATCGGTGGCGGCTCTCCCGCCATCAGCATGGGCACCAAGTGGATCGGCACCGACGGATGGGTCTGGGTCGATCGCAGCGGATTCGACGCCTCCAACCCCGATTGGGTCAAGATCGATCAGCTTCCCGAAGCCCAGCGCAAAATCCCGCTCTACGAATCCTCCGAGCATCGCCGCAACTTCCTCGACAGCGTCAAGTCCCGCAAGCCCACCATCACGCCCGTCGACGTTGCGCACCACTCGCTCATCCCCGGCCACCTCGGACTCATCTCCATGCTCGTCGGCCGCAAACTCCACTGGGATGTAAAGCAGGAGAAGATCCTCAACGACCCCGAAGCCACCGCCCTGATGACCCGCGAATACCGCGCCCCCTACAAGCTTGTCTGACAGACCGCGCGCCAAAACCGCGTCATCCCGACCGACGCGGTCGGATATGGGGATCTTGGCCGGTTAATTATGGTTTGATGGCAGTCGTGCGCGCTGTGCTGTTGTTTCGGCATGCGGAGATCAGAGATGGTTAGAATGTGTCCGCGCTTGCGTTCGCCGCCTTGCTTGTCCTCTCTTCTGCGGTACATTCACAAGATTCGGTATCAACCCCCGCTGCGATTCCATCTGATCCGAAGGCCCTGATGGTGCAAGCCTCAAAATCAAACAATTCGGCCACAAATGACATCAAACCGAATGATTCGGAAACTTCCCTTCTTCCTACTCCTCCAAGAAGCCAAAGAACTTGCTCAATTCCCGGTCCGAAGCCCTCAGCAAACCACCCCTGATCCGCTACATTCATCAATCCCTGAAACCCGCACACCAATATCGACTTACCTAACCAGTCCCTTCCCTTTAAGCTCTCGATCGTTATCTCCAGCGATTCCCAAGCGAGACTCTTTTCGAAAACGAGTGTCTATAAGAAAGAACAAAATTCAGGTTTCTCTATGCTCTTTGAGTCCGATCAAAATGAGCTCAAATAAAAAAGCACGATCCTCACCAATAAGAGGCGCTGTGACATTCATGCAAGGATAAGAGAATTTCGACAATTCCAGACACCTTGCGTGTGGGCTCTCTGCCAGAAAACGACGCCTGTTCAATACCAGGTCAACTCCTGTGTCACGCAAGCCACCGGCGCCATTATGCCGGACGGCCCAAATTCGATGTCTCACTGAGCTTTTCCCTTCGAGGTTCCATTGTGCCTAGCACGACTAAGAACGGAGACGACCATGACCAGTCCCATCTCACCGCGGGTGCTCGTCCTCGACGACGAGCGGGTGATTGCCAATACTCTGGCTCTCATTCTCAACCGCAGCGGCTATGAAGCCCGCGCCGTCTACAACGCAGAAGCTGCCATCAAGACCGCCAGTGAACTCCTGCCGGATTTCCTCATCAGCGATGTCATCATGGACGGCATGACCGGCATCGACGCGGCCATCCGCATCACTGAAATCGTACCCAAGTGCCGCATCATCCTGTTTTCAGGTCAGGCAGCAACCTCTGACCTGCTCCAGCGCGCCGAGGCAGACGGCCATCGCTTTGAATTGCTCATGAAGCCGGTCCATCCGCGCGTGCTCCTCGACCGCCTCAAGGAGATCCACTAGAATCATCGCGCACAAAGCGACCCATCCCATCGCGCTTCCACCCAGATAGTTTTTAGGAGTTTCACGAGCCGCTCGACGAACGCTTGCCGGTTAAGCCGCCTTAGAAAGCCGCTCCCGCGCTGCACCCGGATCGCTGAATGGCTGGCGCGCCGCCCACCACACGAGGCCTGCTCCCACAACCGCGGACCCGAGGCTTGCCAGTTGCGCATTCGACAGTCCCCACAGCACCTTGGGATTGCGCCGGATAAACTCCACCAGGAACCGCGCAATGCCGCTCAGCACCAGGTATTCGCCCACTATCGCCCCGGTCCCGTGCCTCTTGCCGCCCCGCCACCACAGGTACCACCCAATCAGCAGTCCCATCCCAAGCTCATACAGCGGCGTGGGATGCACCCGGACACCTGGTGCCGTCGGCTCAATTCCGTTTGGAAAACTCATCCCCCAGGGCAGCTTCGTTTCAATTCCATAGCAGCCGTCGCCCGACAAGAAGCACCCAATCCGCCCGATGCCATAGCCGATCGCCGCGGCGGGCGCAGCAAGGTCCAGAGTGCGTAAAGCCCCGATCTTGGCCCACCAGCCTTGCATCAGCAGAGCCGAAATCCCGAACACCAGCCCGCCAAACCACGCGAATCCCGCCGTATCCCACAGCACGCGCCATCCAATTTCGCGAAATTCGCTGGGCGTATCAATCACATGCCAAAGCTTCGCGCCCACAATCCCGGCCAGAACGGCAATCGCCACCATCCCCACCGCATCGGCGTCAATGCTCGCCCGCTTGAATCCACGGTCCATCACCCAGGCTGCAACCACGGCCGCCAGCCATAACATAAGCCCAAAAGTGGGAATCTCAGGATGCCAGAAATGCAGGTTTAGATGGAGGTAGGGAATCATTCTCTACCAGTATAGACGGCCACAGGATTCAAATGGTTCTCAAACCGCCGGCCGATCCTCCACAGGATTCGTGCACATTTTTCACAGGTCCCGATCCCTCCCCTGTCTTGACGCGCGATACTGTCTTCATGGCCACCATCACTTACCAGGGACTTGAGGTTCTCTATACGCGTCAACAGATTGCCAGCCGCGTCGCCGAAATGGGCGCGGAAATCACTCGCGACCTCAATCAGGAGAAACTGGTGATGGTAGGCGTCTTGAAAGGCGCCGCAATCTTCCTCGCCGACCTTGCCCGCTCCGTCAACGTCGACACCACCTTCGACTTCGTCGCCGTCTCCAGCTACGGCAAGGGCCAGCGCTCCTCCGGCGCCGTCAAACTCATCAAGGATCTCGATGAGCCCATCGAAGGCAAAAACGTTCTCATCGTTGAAGACATCCTCGATACCGGTCTCACCCTCTCCTACCTGCGCAAGATATTTCTGCAGCAAAAGCCCAAGACCCTGCGCATTGCCACGCTGCTCGACAAGCCCTCGCGCCGTATCGAGAAAATCGACGCGGATTATGTCGGCTTCCCCATACCAAACTTGTTCGTCATCGGATATGGAATGGATTATGCCGAGCGTTATCGCAATCTCCCCGACATCTGCCTCATGGCACCCGACCACCCTGAATAGACTACCGGACGCAGAGAGACTCATCCGAACCAGAGTCTTCTTTCCCACCTTGAAGTCGCAGCCAGCGAATGAACAATTTCAGATCAGCAAGAAGCGCCAGGGCACGACTTCAGTCGTGCCGCAAGTGGGGCAAAATGATTACCGGCTTTAGCCGCTGAGGGATGTTTCCGCCCGCAACCTATCTAGCCCCGGTCTCGCCCGCAACCTGTCTCGCCCGCAACCATCCAAACTCACCAGGGAACCAAAAAACATGACCAACGAGCCCGAAATCCTCCACGCCGCTTACCGCGATTTCAACGCCCGTAACATTGCTGCGGTAATCTCGCGCATGCACCCTGAAGTTGAATGGGCCAAAGGCATGGAAGGCGGTCACGTCCATGGAAAGGATGAAGTTCACGCCTACTGGACACGTCAATTCACCACCCTCGATCCGCACGTCGACCCAATCCGTATCGAACCAGACGAGCACGGCAATTGGGTGGTCGAAGTACACCAGGTTGTCCACGACTCCCAAGGCAACCTGCTCGTCGACACCACCGTCTACCATACGTACCAATTCCGCGACGGCCTCATTGCCTGTATGGATATCGAACAAAAGGGGAGCTAACGGTACAAAAGGCCCTTAAGCCGGCCCGTATTCCTTTCGTCATCCCCCTGTGCCGGTTGCCATTGGCTCGACTGAAGACGAAGGGTTATACTCAACAGCCGGAATCAACCACCAAGCCGCCCGTGCATAGAGCGGCGCAGGATAAGAAGGAGCAAGAAATGCCAGCCATTACCCCGATTCGGGATGAGGATCTTGATTTCGATCATGGAACATTTGATTCAGCCGCATTCACCCGGCAGGCCCTGTCCTCATGGGAGTCTCTTGCGCAAGTCATTGACCATACCCTGCTGAAACCCGAAGCCACCCGCGAGCAAGTCGAAAGCCTCTGCGACGAAGCCATCCGCTACCGCTTTGCCTGCGCCATGGTCAATCCGGTGTGGGTTCCCACTGCTGTAGAAATGCTCTCCGGCACCGGCATCCCCGTCGGCGTCGTCATCGGATTCCCCTTCGGAGCGTCCCTCGTCTCCACCCTCCGCCAGGAAGCTGCTGCCCTCGCCCGCCTCGGCGCTAAAGAGCTCGACATGGTCATCCCCATCGGCCAGCTCAAAAGCGGCAACCATCACGCTGTGCATCACTCCGTCCATGCCGCCGCCACCGTCGCCCATCACAACGGCGCGGTCCTCAAAGTCATCCTTGAAACCGCCATGCTCACCGTCGAAGAAAAACTTCGCGGCGCAGAGCTCGCCATCCAGGCCGGCGCCGACTTCATCAAAACCTCCACCGGCTTTGGCGGAGGCGGCGCCTCTGCCGCCGACGTTGCTCTCATGCGTGGAGTAGCCGGCGGACGCTGCGGCGTCAAAGCCTCCGGCGGAATCCGCACCCTCGCCGACGTCAAAACCATGCTCGAAGCAGGCGCCAACCGCATCGGCGCATCCGCCTCCGTCACCATCGTCCGCGAACTAGGCGCCGAATAAACTCGCCGCATCATCCTGAGCCAAGCATTTAACCTGCTGTTCCTCCGCGCAATGCCCCATCCACTCGTCGTGGTTGTCCCTGTGTCCCTATGTCCCTGGCCCCTATCTCCCGCTCTAGTATCATCGACTTCAGTTCCCCATGCCCGCTACCCCTCCCACGACGCGTCCAGAACCCGAGTACGAAGGCGACTACCGCCCCGCCGACTCCGAAAATCCGCACGCCCACATCGACCCTGAAAACGCCCGCATTGAGTCCACCGATCTCCGCTATCTCGCCCAGATCGCCGACACCCTCAACACTACGCTCGACCTCCAAACCCTTCTCAATCGCACCTCTGAACTTGTTCGCTCCATCATTCCCTACCGCATCTTTTCCATCCTTCTCCTCAACGACCGCACCAACGAACTCCGCATGCGCTTTCAGATCGGTCATACGCCTGAAACGCAGCGCATGCGATTCCCGCTCGGCAAAGGAGTAGTCGGCCAGGTTGCCCTCACGCGCCAGCCCATGCTCATCAACGACGTCACCACGGTCGAAGGCTATATTCCCGCCAATCCCAACGTCTGCTCTGAACTCGCCGTTCCCCTCATCGTCAAGAACCGCCTCATCGGCGTCATGGATCTCGAGAGCGAGCAGCCCGGCTTCTTCAAGCCCGAACATCTCCACCTGCTCACCCTCACCGCATCACGCATCGCCCAGGCTATCGAAAACGCCCGCCTCTACGCCCGCGTCTCGCGCCAGGCTGAAACCCTCTCCGTCCTCAACGAAATCTCCACCGAGCTCACATCTATCCTCGACCTCGATCCGCTACTCGCCAAGGTCGGCCAGCTTCTCCGGCGTCTCATCGATTACCAGATGTTCTCCATCATGCTGCTCGATGAAAAAGGTGAAACACTCATCACCCGCTACGCCTGGCGTTTCGGCTATGCGCAGGCGCCCATGCGCCGCATCTCTGTCACCAGCGGACTCGTCGGCGCCGCCGTGCGCGAGTGGCGTCCCATCAACGTCCCCGATGTCCGCAAAGATCAGCGCTATCTCCCCATGAACCCCGAAACACGCTCAGAACTCGTTGTTCCGCTTTTCTACAAAGAGCGCGTCATCGGCGTCCTCGATCTCGAACACACACGCACCGCATTCTTCAATGAAGATCACGTGCGCACTCTCACCACCATGGCTGCCCAGGTCGCCATCGCCATTGAGAACGCCCGCCTATACCAACGAGTCAAACGACAGGAGCAGCAACTCGAGCGCGACATCGCCATGGCCCGCGAAGTTCAGCTCCGCCTATTGCCCACCTCGCCGCCCGTCCATAAGCACGCTGAATTCGCCGTAAGCTTCCTCCCCGCCCGCACCATCGGCGGCGACCTCTACGACTTTCTCGAGTACTCACCCGACCAGACCGCCATCGTTCTCGGCGACGTCAGTGGCAAGGCCGCTCCTGCCGCGCTCTTCGCCGCACTCGTCAGCGGCATCATGCGTTCCGCCGCGCAGCAAAAACTCGCGCCCGGTGCGATGCTTGCCTCACTCAACGACACGCTTCAGGAACGCCGCCTCGATTCCCAATACGTCGTCATGCTTTTTGCTCTCTGGAATGACGAGAACCAGACCCTGCAAGTCGCCAACTCCGGCGCCGTCCAGCCCGTCTTCTGCCGCAGTGGAGAATCCATCACGGTCAAAGCCGAAGGCCTTCCACTCGGCATGTTCCCCAATGCCACTTACGAAGAATTCAACGTCGCCACACAACCCGGCGACGCCATCGTCTTCGTCTCCGACGGCATCCTCGATGCCGAAAACGAAAAAGGCGAAATGTACGGCGAAGAGCGCCTCGCCTCTCTTCTCTGCAGCAGCCGCGACCTCCCCGCCCAGCACATCGCCTCCGCCATCCTCTCCGACGTCACTCAATTTCAAGGCGCCCAGGACCGCTTCGACGACGAAACCATCATCGTCCTCCGCGTCCGATAGCAGTTCTATGTCCCTGTGTCCCTCTGTCCCTTCATCCCTAGTAAACTAAGAACGACCTCAATCCCCCGGAGCCCCCTTGTCCACCGCCGCCCAGGAACGCATCGTCCGCCCCGCGCGCAACATCCTCGGAACCCTGCGCCTCCCCGGCGACAAATCCATCAGCCATCGCTACGCCATGCTCGGCGCATTCGCTGAAGGCACCTCACGCTTCTCCAACTTCTCCACCGGCGCCGACTGCGCATCCACCCTCGCCTGCATGCAGGCCCTCGGCGCAAAAGTCCGCAACCTCGACGACGGCCGCATCGAAATCGATGGCGTCGGCGGCCATGTCACTCCCGCGAATCATCCCCTCGACTGCGGCAACTCCGGCTCCACCATGCGCATGATCTCCGGACTCCTCGCGCCGCAGCAAGGCTCCTTCACACTCACCGGCGACGCGTCTCTCTCGCGCCGCCCCATGGAACGCATCCGCAGGCCTCTCTTCGAAATGGGCGCCCACCTCACCCTCACCGACGGCCACGCCCCCATCACCATAAACGGCGCTCCACTTCAACCCCTCGACTTCACCACGCCCGTCCCCAGCGCCCAGGTCAAAACCTGCATTCTTCTTGCCGGTCTTCAAACCGCGGGCACGACCATCGTGCGCGAGTCTCTCCGCACCCGCGATCACAGCGAACTCGCCCTCCGTGCCTTCGGTGCCACGCTCACCCGCTCCATCGACTCCATCACCATCACCGGCCCGCAAACCCTCCACGCCATCGAAGCCGCCGTTCCCGGCGATATTTCTTCCGCAGCATTTTTCCTCTGCGCCGCCGCGCTCTTCCCCAACTCCGGCCTCATCCTCGACGGCATCGGACTCAACCCCACCCGCGCCGCGCTTCTCGACGTCCTTACCACCCTCGGCGCACGCATCGCCGTCCTTCAAATCGAGGAATCTCACGCGGAACTCGTCGGCACCGTCCAGATCACAACCGATCCTGAAGGCCTGCGCTCCACTGAAATCAGCGGAGCCCTCGCCGCCCAACTCATCGACGAGCTCCCCGTCCTCGCCGCCATCGGGCCCTATACCAGCGGTGGCATCCGCATTCGCGACGCCAAGGAACTTCGCGTCAAGGAATCCGATCGCATCGCCCTCGTCGCACGCAACCTCCGCGCCATGGGCGCCGAAGTCGAAGAATTCGAAGATGGCCTCGACGTCCCCGGGGGCCAGCAGCTCCACGGCGCCGTTATCGATTCCGGCGGAGACCACCGCATTGCCATGGCCTTCAGCATTGTCGCTCTTCGCGCCGTAGGCGAGACATTAATCCAAGGCGCAGAATCCGCCGCCATCAGCTTCCCCGAGTTCTTCGACATGCTGGACCTCGTCGCCGAGCGTTGACGAGTTCTTGAACCAACGCTGAGTTCCCGCCTCGTGTCTCGAAATCAGCGGCAGCATCGCGACACCGTCTCGACCCACTCAAGCTCGAAACTGCTTTGTCCCCAGGCCTTCGCTTCTACTCCCCAGACGCGCCGAGGCGGCCCACCCTCCCACAAGGAATGGACCGCCTCATCGCATTCCGGACTAACCTTCCTACCCGCCGGAAACCCAAATCCTTTCTGTCCCTTCTGTCCCTCCGTCACTGCATCCCGACGTCCCTCATTCTCTTCTTCACCATCTTCACAGCGTCCGCTTGAACAGCGGTGTAGCAATCAACAGCGTCCCAATCCCAAAAGCAAACAGAAAAGATCAAATCCCCGCGAATCGCAACAAACCCGCCATCCTTCAGCAGAATCGCCTTGAACCCGTGAATCGCGTACGAAAACGGATCGATAATTGCGATCGCCTGCAGCCACTTCGGAAACGCCGCCACCGGCGAAATCGCACCCGAAGGGAAAAACAGCAGTGTATTCAACACTCCGAACATCGCGCGCGGCACCAGCGGATCATCCACCCGCACCATCATCAGAAACATCATCCCGTTAAACGCCAGCGATGTCCCCAGAATCAGCAGCAGCAAGTTCACATCGGCCCCGATGTGAAAGATCGCTCCCAGCCCCGCCATCAGCGAGCCGATCACCGTAATCGAAATCCCCGCCAGCAGCGCCTTCACCGCCCCCGCCACATTCAATCCCATCACCAGTTCCAGCTTGCTGATCGGCGTTACCAGGTACCCCTCGTGAACGCCGCGCGCCTTGTCGTCGATGTACAGCATCCCTCCGCCAATCATCACCGAGATATACATCGCCAGCGCAATCGAACCCGACAGCAGGTACTTCATATACTCAACGTACGGATACAGCTCCACGATCTTCAGCGCGACATTCTTCACCACGCGGTCCTGGATTACCGGCTTATTCAGCGCATCCACCAGCGACTGCATCTCGCTCTCGATGCTCCCGCTCATGATCTGATCCGAGTTGTCCACCACCAGCCCAATGCGCGGCGCATCCTGCGCATACACCCGCCGTGAATACTGCGCTGGAATAATCACCGCCGCATCCACTTTCCCTGTGCGCACATCCTCCTTCGCCTGGTCCTCGTCCGTGTAAGGAATCGTCTTGAACGTCGCAATGTTTGCCGCTACGGCATCAAATGCCTCGTGCACCTTCACCGCCTGCGGACCGCCATCCAGATCGACCACCGCTACCTTCGCGCCCACGATGTGGCCGCCATATGCGTGCCCCAGAATGATCAGCTGCACAATCGGCAGCATCATCGACATCACCATCAGCACCGGCGAGCGAAAAAACTTCCGCAGCTCGCGTTCCACAATCGCCATAAATCGGTTCATGGTTGTGCTCCCGGCCGCGGCGGCATTTGAAACACCGCCTTAACCTGCTCATCGCGCAGCTGCCTTCCCGTGTAATGCACAAACACGTCATCCAGTGACGTGTTCTGCACGCTCAGCGACGTCAACTTCTCGCCCAGACCGTTCGCCATCTGCACCAGCTCAGAGGTCGTCTGCGATCCATCCGACGTCAGAACGCGATACACTCCCGCCGATTGCGATTGCACCTCCGTCACATCCGGAAGCGCCTCCAGTCGCGACTTCCACTCCGCATCCTCGCGATTGAATTGCACTTCAACCACATTCGATCCCGGCACGCTCTGCTTCAGCTCCACCGGGCTGCCCAAAGCCACCAGCGTTCCATGATCCACAATCGCAATGCGGTCGCACAGCCGGTCCGCCTCTTCCATGTAGTGCGTCGTCAACAGCATCGTCAGGTTGCGTGTCTTCTTCAGATTGTTCAGCATCTCCCACACCGCGATGCGCGACACCGGATCAAGCCCCGTAGTCGGCTCATCCAGGAAGAATATCCGCGGATCGTGCACCAATCCCCGCGCAATCTCCAGCCGTCGCCGCATCCCGCCGGACAGCGTCTTCGTCTGCGCCTTCCTCCACTTCGTCAGGTCAACCGCCTCCAGCACGTCGGCAATATTCTTCTCCCGCTGTACCCGTGGCACGCTGTAAAGCTTTGCGTAAATACTCAGATTCTCTTCGACCGTCAGATCCTGATCGCTCGTCAGCGCCTGCGGAATCACTCCGATCATCCGCCGCACCGCGTCCGATTCCTTGCTCACATCGTGCCCGCCCACGATCGCCTTCCCGCTCGTCACTGGAATCAGCGTCGTCATCATCCGGATCAGCGTGCTCTTCCCCGCGCCGTTCGGCCCCAGCAATCCGAAAATTTCTCCATCGGCGACCTCGAAACTCACGCCCTTCACCGCTTCAAAGTCGCCGTACTTCTTCACAATGTGTTCCACACGAATCGCCGGCTCCGGCTGGTGCAAAGGCTCCGGCGTCGGTGTTACGGTGCGTGCATGCGACGTCATTGCTTCACCAGCTTGGCCTTCGGCACATAGACTTCCGCCGTCATCCCCGGCACAAACTTCTCTTCCGGGTTATCGATCAGCAGCTTGATCTGTACCGTCTTGATGTCGCGCTTCCGCCCGCCATTGATGTCCCGTTGCGTCGCAAAATCCGCCAGGGCCGATTTCGCAATCACCTTGCCCTGCACCGTCGCCCCGCTCGGCATCACAACCTTCAGACTGTCGCCCAGTTGCACCGCGTCCGCTTGCGTCTCCGGCAGCGGCGCATACACCCACGTCTGCGAAAGATCCATGACGGTTGCGATGGTCCCACCCGCTGGAAGCACCTCACCCTGCCGCGCCGCCAGCACATTTACCTTGCCCGTTACAGGCGCAAACACCTGCGCATACTTGAGCTCAACATTTGCCTGCTCCGCCAGCGCCTTCGCATTCTGCACCATGCCCCGCGTCGATGCCACGGTGCGCGCTGAAGCCTGCGCCAGCAACTCGTGCGCCTTCGCTTGCTGCAGCGCTGCCTTCGCCGCAGCTACATTCGCATGAGCCGTCTCCACCGCGGCTTCAGCCGCATTCAGGCTGGTCACCGCCTCTTCTTTGGCCTGTTCGCTCGCAATTCCCTGCTTGGCCAGCGCCACCGTCCGCGAAGTATCCGCCTTCTGATGCGCGAGGTTTGCCTGCGCCTGCGCCAGGCCAGCCTCGCTCGCTTTCACCTGTGCCTCGGCATTGACCGTCGCGCTTGAGACTTCGCCCGCATTCTGCCGCTGCGTATCTACCGTCTCCGCCAGCTTCGATTGATCGCTTTGGACATTCGCCTGCGCCGCCTTCTCCGCCGCCGCCAGGTCCTCGCTCTCCACCGTCGCAATCAGCTGCCCCGCCTTCACGCTCTGCCCTTCTTCCACATCCAGCGTCTGCAGACGCCCGGGAATCTTCGCGCTCACCAGCACTTCATTCGCATCCACCGTGCCAATCAACTTCAGATCGCCCGAAGTGTGGGCCGTAAACAGATACCACACAAACGACCCCAGCATCAGCAGCCCCAGGATCACAAAAACTCTATTTCTTGCGTTCATCGCTTCTCCCAACAAAATGTCGTATGCTCGGCAGTTCCGGCATCGCCGTATCGGCCAGAACTTTCGCCGCTAATTCCGCGCCGTGCGCGCGATCTGCAAAAACCGCCTGCCCCAGAAACTCCACCATCGCCCGCCGCCGTGCCGCCAGCACCTCCGGCGCAAATGGCTCGAAGTCCATCAGCAGCCTCCACACCGGCGCTGCCAGAAAATAGAAAACATTCGCTCCCAGCGTCGACAGGTGAATCTGCATCCAGTCCGCATCAATCAGTTCGCCCGATGCGATCCCTTCGCGCACCATCGACTGGTGCATTGCTTGCATTGGCGCAAACACCCGTTTCACCACAATCGACATGGCGCTTGCCTCGCCCTGGTGCATGCGCATCATCTCCTGCTGCATCAGGCTCTGAAACTCACCCTGCGACAAAATGCGGTCGAAGTGATTCAACGCCGAACGAATCAGCCGCTCCCCAGCCGAAGCCTTCAACAGAAAAACCGACATCGACTGATCGCGAACACGCCCCGCAATCATTTCGAGAGCCGCCGCGTACAGATTCTCCTTGCTGTCGAAGTGGTAATAGAGCAACGCCTTGTTCACCCCGGCAGCCGCCGCAATCTGATCCATGCGCGCGCCCGCCATTCCCAGCGAACTGAACTCGCGCAACGCAGCTTCCAGAATTCGCGCCCGTGTCTCCGCCGACCGATCAGTCGTTGCTGCGATTTGTGTACCAAAATCCATTTTGACCAAACAGTTAAACTAACTGGTTAGTAAATTAACGAAGAAAACCAAAAAATGCAACCGAGATTCCAAATGTCAATCGCCCCAATTCAAATGTTTTCCCCTTATCTCCTTCTATTTCATGCGCTTCCCCCAACCTTCAATTTGCAGGTAATTTCCCTCCTCCGGCGCACAATCAAGTCAGAGTTCCAAACCGTGTCGCTCTGCCCATCTGTCGCTGCTGTCCCTATGTGCCGAGAGGCAGCAAATGCCACTCCCCAGCCTGCGCAGCCAGCCGTATTGCTGCAACCGCCAGAACCTCCACCGCTACGGCGATCCTGCCAATCCTGACAAGCTCGCCGTTTTCCCGACCGGAGACATCCGCGGCATACAAATCGCCCTTTCCCAAGGTCCTCGCCTCGCTCAACTCGCCATATATGGATACCCGCCCGCACCGGCCTCCTCTATGGCCTCCAGATCGCGGCCTAGCTTGTCAAACAGGCCACCCTCGAGCCCTCCGACACCGTGCGCACCTTCGAGGAATCCACCGGCGTCGACCTCGCCCTCGAGAAGACCGTCTGCGAACCTCCGCTCGACTGTCATAACTGCACCAAGCGGACAACCTGCATCGTCTACGAAAATCCCGCCGAAGAGGAACAGGAAGAAGCCGGGAGGAAGAAGCAGAAGAAAACTCCCTCCAGAAACACACAACCGGCGACGACCAAAGCTCCTACGACCGAATCACCGAAGGAGCGGTTGAAGGCGCCCGCACTCAAAGCCCGGACGAAGGTCCCAATGCCAAATACCGCAGAAAAGACGGCGCCACAACGCTCAAGAGTGCCCTGTGCCTGTTTCTAAATGCAAGCACCAGCTCCGCGACCCGCTCTCAAAAGGCCAGCAGTTCCAGACCCCGCGCAAACTCCGACTGATGCTGTTAAAAGCGCACAAGTGTATGCGCGCTAAGGCCTCAACCAATTGATCCGGTCATCAGAATCCGCATGAGAGCTCGATGAAAGAGCTAACTTGCTAGCTCGCTACGCCGTGAAGCGGCCGGGTACTCAGTCCTTGACAAAGTCAAGGGTGGGAAAGACACAAACTATAGCTCTCCACTCCGCGAAGCCGATTTACCATAGCCTTCATCCATGTCCGGCAAATTCTCAGGCACCAAACCGATCCAATGCGCGCCGCTCCTTCGCGTGGTCGATGTAAGACTCATTAAGCTCCTGCGCGACCTCCGCCCCGAAGAATGGGACCTGCAGACTCTTGCGCCCGCCTGGAAAGTCCGCGACGTCGCCGCTCACCTGCTCGACACGGCACTCCGCAAGCTCTCGCTCGTTCGCGATCACTGCTTCGTCGAACAGCCGCAGATCCACTCTCAACAGGACGTCCTCGACCTCGTCAATCGACTCAATCGCGAAGGAGTCGCGGTCTATCGCCGCCTCAGTCCACCCGTTCTCATCGATATGATGGAACGCGCCTGCCGCCAGAGCGCCGACTTCCACGAGTCCCTCGATCCGTTCGAAACCGCTGTCTTCAACGTAAGCTGGGCCGGAGAATCCCAATCGCTGAACTGGTTCGATACCGCCCGCGAACTCACCGAGCGATGGCACCACCAGCAGCAGATACGCCACGCCACCAATCGGCCCGGAATCATGACCCCGGAACTTTACTATCCCGTCCTCGACTGCTTCGTGCGCGGATTTCCATATGTCTTTCGCGATGTCGATTCGCCCGTGGGAACTACGGTACAGCTCGACATTTCCGGCGACTGCGGAGGCACATGGCTTCTCTCAAAAGACGATCAAGGCTGGGCACTCGCATCGCCGCCCGCAACCCCGCCCGCAGCGCGCGCAGTTATTCCGCAGCAAATCGCCTGGCGCGTCTTCACCAAAGGCATCAATCGCAAGGAAGCCCTTGCCCATTCATCGATGGAGGGAGATACAGCTCTCGCAGAACGCATATTTCATCTCACCGCCATCGTCGGCTAATTCACGCCGTCTCATTCTCAGAGAACCGGGCCCTCAAACGTACTTCTCGGGTCTCCAAAAAGCGATGTGTGCTTTTTGGGGCGGAGTTTGGGGGTGGTGAGGGAAAAACCTGCTTCTCGGCTTACGTGCCGTTATTGCGACCGGAAGAACCCGAACAGCAGCACCGCCAGCACGACCGCGCTCACCGCGATATAGAGCTTGTCTCGCTCAATTCCGAATGCAATCAGCGCAAACACCACCCGCGCCACAGGAGTCGCAATCAGCAGCAGCACCGCCAGTTCAATCACCGCCTCAGGATCGCCAACCGCAACACCTTTCACCACCCCACCCACGTGCCGCAGCGCCTGCGGTTCGCTCTTGAATACGCGGTAATCCGGCTTCGCCGCGTGATGCGCCTGAACATAGAGGATCCCACCAACCAGCATCACAAACGACGCCAGCAACACACCGACCTGGAGCAAACGCCCCATGATGGTTTCCATCGTGCGGTCATTGAAGTGCCCTTCATGCCCCTCCGGCATCGGCTTCTGTCTCAGAACCACTTCTTCACCCCGTTCAGAATCATCTCCACTCCAAGCGCCAGCACCACGAATGTGAAAACAACTCGCAGCACTCCAACATGCGCCCTCACCAGATAACGCGCGCCAATCAGCGATCCGCTCAGCACTCCCAGCATCACGGGAAACGCGAGCCCCGGCGCGATCAGGCCACGATGCAGAAAGATTCCCGCACTCGCCGCCGCCGTCACCCCGATCATGAAGTTGCTCGTCGTCGTCGAAACCTTGAAAGGAACCTTCATGATGCGGTCCATTGCCAGCACCTTCACCGCACCCGATCCAATTCCAAGCAATCCCGATAGTGCCCCGGCCACAAACATCATCCCGAAGCCGCCGGGAATGTTCTCTACCTCATAGGCGTGGCGAACGCCATCCTTGCCCGGATAATCGCCCGAAAGCCTGAGCCTGCCCGACCACGGGCTTCCTTTCTTCAACTCAGGCACCGGGTTTCGCGCCTGCTGCCACGACAGAAACGCCGAATACAACAGCACAATGCCGAAAATGATCGCCAGCGCCTGCGTGTGCACCACCGTTGCCAGGTATGCTCCCAGGATTGCGCCAAGCGTCGTCGCTACCTCCAGAAACATCCCGATGCGCACACTCGAAAATCCTTCGCGCACATAGGCCGCCGCCGCTCCTGAGGACGTCGCAATCACCGAGATCAGCGACACTCCAATCGCATAGCGAATGTCCACATGAAATCCGAGCGTCAGCAGCGGCACAAGCACCACGCCGCCGCCGAGCCCCGTAAGTGCCCCCAGCAGCCCGGCAAGTAACGCACCAACAAAAAGAAGTGCGGTAAAAATCAATAAGCTCATATTGAAGATTCGTTCAGCACAACACCATCACTCGTTCGTGCCCACATACCTGCTACAACGGCTTCCCACGAAACAGATAAAACAATTCGATCAGCAGAATCAGCACCACCGTGAACTCCAGGAAAAACGCCCGGCTCTGGTTGAACTGATCCACCATATAGTTGTACAGGTCCTCGGCGGTCTTCACCTTGCGCGACACCAGTTCCTTGTAATCCGGAACGCCCACCTTGGCCGCGGCCAGCCTGTACAGCCTCGCCGCAAACATATCGCTTAAAAACTTGATCGCATTATCCGCCCGCTCCGTCAGCTCCGCCACATCCAGCAGCGTGGTGTGCAGCGTGCGCGCCGACTTCGCCAGCCGCCATCGCGCGAAGACCCCCGTTCGCTGTTCCAGCAGCGCGTACGCCTTGTCCAGAATCGCCGTCAGCAGTTCGTCATAGTGCCTAAACTCCAGCAGCTGCGAATTCGCATACTCTAGCAGTTGAATCGCCGTTTCCGCACCCGCCGAGCTGTCGTAAAGAAACGCCGCATTCCAACCGATCACGGCCAGGTCATTCGCATAGTACGAAATCTGAGAATGCAAAACCTCGTTGCACTCTCCCGCGGAAAGTTGCATCCTGTCTCCGCGTACCACCTGCGCAATCTGCAGCCCGTGGTCGCGCACCATCTCCGCAGCCGCCGGAGATCCCGGCGCTTCGCTCACATGAAAGATGAAGTAGTCTTCGCTGAACCACCGCGTTGCCGGCCGAATCATCGCATCCGCGCATTGATCCAGCCTCGCCCTCACCAGCGGTTCTGCCCGCGAAGCAAAATCGATATCCCACACCCACCGGCTCGCCAGCTGCACCAGGTTGTCCCAATCGCCTGAAAACGGCAGCTGAAACACCACGCTGACCACGCCGTAGTCGTAATACTTGATGACGGCTTCCAACCGCTCACCGCTGTCCAGTTGCAGCGCCTCCAGCGGCTCCACCACCGGCGGCCGTTCATAGCGCACATACGTCGGCGCGCCGTGCTTCATGCTCGGCTGTTGCTGAACAGTCCGCTGCTTCACGTTTCTAAGCTGATCCAGGCGCAGTTCCTCGCACACGTCAAACTGGATCAGCACAAGAACCGAGCCATTCAGCCGATTCGTTGCGGTCGTTGGGTATTCATTCGGCACGTACAAGCGCATGGTAAAGCATTGCACCTGCGTTTTGCGTCGACAGCAGTCGACGCAGCCTTTCTAGCCGGAGCTCGCTTTAGCCTTATCCCGCGAAGCTTTCACGCGCTTCGAAAGCAGCTTCTTCGCCCTTTCCAGTTCCGCCCTGCGCGTCTTGCTCAACCCTTTCCCCGCACGATTGATGAAGTAGCTCAGCATCCGCATTCCCGATCCTGGCCCCTTCGGCGAAACCTTCTTCGACGCCAGTTGACGCGCGATCGTCTCCGCATCCTTTGTAAACAGCCCCGCCGGCGGATATGTCGAGACCGTCTTGACCTTGCTCACCCATTTCCGCTTCGATGCCGTCCCGGAGGCGCGCTTGGCTGCACGCTTTGTTCCAGATCGGCGACCATCTTCCTTCTTCTTCACCTCTGCTCTCCTAATGTCTCTTGAAATACTGAACGTCGCGCTCGTGCTTCTTCGCCTTTTCGAGCGTTGAAAATGTGCCCAGGTTGCGCCGCTTCCCAGTGGAAGCATCCTTCTTCTTCGAATACAGACGATATTCTCCGGATTTGAGTTTTCGAATCATGCCCCCTGAGATGCCGCCGCCTGAACACGCGCTGCCTGCTTCACCCAACCCGCCAGTCAGCGTCTCTCCAGGGACAACTTGCTCCATCACCGCAACATCGAACGACCTGGGGCTGCGTGAAACGGGCATCACCCAACGGTTGCTACCCGTGCGAGCACCCTACCCTCTAAGGAGGCAGGCATGGGTGGCCGTCCATTCTGGTCTGGGCAACTTCGTATTTCGCTCGTATCCTTCGGCATTCAACTCTTCCCGGCCACCAGCGCCATGTCCGAAATCTCCTTCCACCAAATCGACCGCAAGACCCATCAGCGCGTGCACCATCTCAACGTCATCAACGGCGACCAGCCGATCGAGAACGCCGACATCGTCAAAGGCTACGAGTACAGCAAAGGCAAGTACGTAATCCTCGAACCCGAAGAGATAAGAAAACTCCGCCTCGAAACGCAGCATACGATCAACGTTGAGCAATTTGTCGACGCCGGAGAGCTACCGCCCGCCCTTTTCGAAAGGCCCTACTTCGTCGTTCCAGATCCCAAGGGATCCATCGAAGCCTTCACGGTCGTTCGCGCGGCCATGCAGCAGGCCGACAAAGTCGCCATCGGAGAAGTCGCGTTCGGCGGTCGCGAGCACCTTGTCGCCATTGCCCCTACGCCGGGCAAAAACACACACGGCCTGATGGCCTACACCCTGCGCTATGCCGAAGAACTGCGCGACGCTAGGGAATATTTCGGCGGCATTCAAGAACACGCCGTCGACAAAAGGCAGTTGGCCCTTGCCAACGATCTCATCCGAGCCCAGTCGGCACCCTTTCGCCTCGACGATTTCAAAGACGACTACGAAGCCGCGCTCCACGAGCTCATTGAGGCCAGGCGCACCAAGTCGCCTCTGCCTGTCTCCGAATCCAAACCCCGCGCCAAGGTCATCAACCTGATGGACGCCCTGAAGCGCAGCGTCAACGAGTCGAGCCACGACCAGAAACTATTCCAGGCCCAGCCACTTCACGCCGCGTCGAAGAATGGCCCTACACTGGTCAAGTCTCGCAAACGCTCGCGTAAGGCCGCATAACTATGGCAAAGGCAAAACCGCCTCTCGCAAGAACGATCCAGCCGGCGCGCTGGAAGACCAGCTGAAGCGTTACCGGGAGATGCGGGACTTCAAGGTCACCGCTGAACCCCGCGGAAAGAAAGGCGCAATCCAGGCCGCCACGCAAAATCGCGCTCTGCCCTTCGTCGTCCAGAAACACGCCGCCACGCGCCTCCACTATGATTTCCGTCTCGCCTGGAATGGCGTGCTCAAGAGTTGGGCCGTCGCCAAGGGCCCCAGCGATCTGCCCGCCGACAAACGCCTCGCCGTCCAGGTAGAAGACCATCCCATCGAATACGGCAACTTCGAAGGCACCATCCCCAAGGGCCAGTACGGCGGCGGATCCGTCATGCTGTGGGACTTCGGCGAATGGGAACCGGTCAAGGATTACGCCGACGTCGATCGCGCTCTCACCGAGGGCCACCTCAAGTTCACACTCAAAGGTCAGAAGATGCATGGCCGCTGGGCTCTCGTCCGCATGCACACCCGCGACGCGCGTCCCGGCAAACCAAACTGGCTCCTCATCAAAGACCGCGATGAATTTGCCCGCACCGAAGATCAACCATCCATCACGGAACGCTTCCCCGATAGCGCTATCAGCAACCGCACAATAGAGCAGATCGGCAAAGACAGCGACCGCATATGGCACAGCAATCGCCCTGCCGACCAGCAACCCGAAGCGATTGCTCCTCGGAGGAAGTCAAAGTCCAAACCGTCGTTCACGGCATCGCTGAAATCCGCCGCAAGCGAAAAATTCCCCGCCTTCATCTCTCCGCAATTAGCCAAAGCCTCCACCGCCCCACCCTCAGGAGAAGGCTGGGTCCACGAACTCAAGCTCGACGGATATCGTGTTCAAATTCAGGTCCGCCCCTCCGGCGACTCACGTAAAAAACACGCCTCCCTCCTCACCCGCAAGGGCCTCGACTGGACGCATCGCATGCCGACTCTCGCACGCGCAGCCGAACAGCTTCCCTGCGAAAGCGCTGTGCTCGATGGTGAGGCCGTGGTGCTCAACGAGAAAGGCGCCACCAGCTTCGCCGACCTTCAGGCGGCGTTTCAGGAAGGCGCAAAGGTTAACCTCACCTACTTTGCCTTCGACATGCTGCATCTCGACGGCCACAACCTTCGCAATCTGCCGCTCCTCAAACGCAAAGAGCTTCTAGCCAAGCTCCTCGCCGGTCTCGATGACGACGCGCCCATCCGCTTCAGCGAGCACTTCGAGGCAGATGGCAAAAGAGTCTTCAACGAGGCCTGCAATCTCGGTGCGGAAGGCATCGTCTCCAAGTTGGCGTCAGCTTCCTACTCATCCACGCGCGGCAATTCGTGGATCAAATCGAAGTGCTTTCAGGAACAGGAATTCGTGATTGGCGGCTTCACCGATCCCTCAAATGGCAGCACCGGCATCGGCGCCTTAATCATCGGATATTTCGAAAACGGCAAGTTGCATTACGCCGGACGCTCCGGCACCGGTTTCACGCAAAAGACTCAACAGACCCTTCACAAACAACTCAGCAAGCTCGTGCAATCCAAATCACCATTCACCGAAATACCCAAAGGCGTCTCGCGCGGTGTGCACTGGGTCAAACCCGAACTGGTCGCGCAAGTCTCTTTCGCTAACTGGACCCGCGACAATCTCGTCCGCCAGGCAGCATTCAAAGGACTCCGCGAAGACAAGCCCGCCAACGAAGTCGTCCGCGAAAAGGCCGAGCCGCCACAGTCCGCGACATCGATGAAATCCGATCCTCCCAAATCCCCAGCGCACTCAAAAGCAGGGCGAACCACACACACAGCCGCAGCCCACCCGATAGGCAAAGTCAAAACCGATCTCCCCATCACCCATCCCGATAAAATTCTCGACCCTGAATCCGGGATGACCAAGCTGATGCTGGCCAACTACCTCCTCGCGGTGGCCGATCACATGTTGCCCCACATCGCCGACCGTCCGCTCAGCATTCTTCGCTGTCCTGAGGGTGCCGGCAAACCATGCTTCTTTCAAAAGCACATCGGCATGGGCCTTCCTCCTGGCATCGGCAGTGTTCCCGTTCCCAACAAAAAGAATGGTTCCACCGAGCAATACATCACTCTCAACACAGCAGAGGGTCTCATGGGGACCGCGCAGATGGGTGTTCTCGAAATCCATCCCTGGGGTTCAAAAAACGAGTCCCTCGAAAAGCCGGACCGCATCATCTTCGACCTTGACCCCGATGAATCCATCGACTGGAAGACGCTTGGCGCGACCGCAAAGGAATTCCGTTCACGCCTCGAAGACCTTGGTCTGGAAAGTTTTCTCAAAACCACCGGCGGCAAAGGTCTCCACGTCGTGATTCCCATTCGCCCTGAAAACGAATGGCCTGCGATCAAAGAATTCGCACACAACATTGTTTTGGGAATCGAACGAAAGAATCCAGGCCTCTACGTCACCAAGATGACCAAGGCCATCCGCAAGAACCACATCTATCTCGACTACCTGCGCAACGACCGCGGATCAACCGCCATTGCCCCTTACTCGACGCGAGCGCGATCCGGCGCGCCCGTAGCCCTTCCGCTGGATTGGAAAGAACTCAGCGCCAAATCGCGTCCAACTTTCCACGTAACAGATTTCGACACCTGGAAGAAACGCCTCAACACCGATCCCTGGGCCGAGATGCCACTCATCAAACAGCGCCTCACAGCCAAAGTGATGCGCGACGCCAAAGCCTGAGACCTTAAATGACTTCACTGAACCGCATGCAACCTGCGTAAATTGCGTTTCATCCCAACAGGACAGTTGGTCGCAATTTTTGGCAGGAGTAAAAAATGCTCTGGACAATCTTCGTAATTCTTCTCGTACTATGGCTGCTCGGCTGGGTCGGCTTCCACGTTCTCGGCGCCTACATTCACATCTTGCTGATCTTGGCGCTTGTAGTGCTGGTCATCCAACTCTTCTCAGGCCGCCGGTCCGCTCTTTAAAGCTGGCGTCATTCCAATCACCTCGGCTGCTGATTCTGCATCAGTCAAATGCCGGTTCGTCGGGCGCACTCAAAAGCTCAGATGCGCGTTCCAGTATCAGATCCGGCATCACCGGCTTCGCCAGTACCGCGAAGTTGTGCCCTTTGCTGATCGCCTCTTCCAGCAGCATCGCGGTATTCGTATGACCCGAGAACAAAATCACATGGCACTTCGGATGATTGGACTTGATCACAATCGCCAGGTCGATCCCATTCATCTCCGGCAAAATCACATCGAGAATCGCCAACTCCGGCCGCCACTCCGCGATTAATTCCACAGCACCTTCGGCCGAGTAGGCCACGCGCGCGTCATAACGCTGCATCTTGAAGATCATCTGGAGCGTATCGGCAATTGCCGGTTCGTCATCGACGATCAAAATGCGCCGCCGAACCTTCACTTCCGACAGTCCCGGCACGCCACCCCAATCAGGCATCGTTGATCCCTGCCCGATGTTGGACGGAACCGATCCTGATGCGTCAGAATCAGGGAACAAGGCATCGCGGTCTTTTCCCGGGCCCCCCTGGCCGTCCGTTTCCGCGCTCTTCTCGCTCATCTCCGCTGCGGAACCTCGCTGTATAACCCCGTTCCCCATGCTGACTTACGATGCGCAGGAAAGCCTGCTAGTATACCTCGGATGACGATAAATCATTGATTTCATTGAAGCAATTGCACTGATGAAATTAGTTGCCGAGCGCTTAGAAACCCTTCGATGGCTGAACAAGAAATCACAACCCGCGAATGGTCCGACCGCATTCGGGGACTGTTGAACGAGCTCAAACTCACCCAGGCCGGACTCGCAGACCGCCTTGGCGTTTCGCCCGCAACCGTCTCCCGCTGGCTCGCGGGCAAAAACGAGCCCACAGCCGAAACCTACGTCGCCCTCGGCAACCTTGCCGGCAGACCCGAAGGCGCCTACTTCTGGGAACGCGCCGGCATCGACACCTCCGAACTCCCTGATGCCAGCTTGCGCCAGACCCTCTCCTCCATACGCACTACCCTCGAAGACTTCAACCTCATCACGACCAAAAAGGTCTCGCAGCACCTCAGCGGCAAAGCCAATGCCGTGGCCATTCCTCTCATGAACGTCACCGCTTTCGGCGACCGCGTTCCCCCGCACGAAAATGTGCGCCTCTCCCAGGCCAAAGTCGAAGATGTCCTTCTCGCCCCGCTCTCCTGGTGCCCGCACCCTGACAACATGCTCAGCATGCATGTCTCCGGCGACTCCATGTTTCCTGTCATTCCCTCCGGATCGATCCTCTTCGTCGACACCGCCGTTACTGAGCGCGGCCACCTCAATGAAAAACTCGTAGTCGTTGCTCATCGTGACCTCGGCTTCAAAGTCGCGCGCCTGCAGCGTGTAGCGGGATCCGACCTCCTCGTCTCTGCAAATCCCAAATACCTTCCCCTCGACGTCAGCAACGCCACAAAATGGAAAGTCTTCGGCGAAGTCCTCTGGTGGATCTCCAAAGACGCAAAGCACGACTCCTGACAAACTCTGCAGAAGAACCAACTCGGAATCGGAAAGAAGGGTCAGGGCACGACCTTCAATCGTGCCGTAAGCGCGTAAAAGAATCCGAGGGCTTTAGCCCCTGCGGGAACTCAATCCTGCGCACGCTCTTCACACGCACAGTGCCATTCTGTGACAAGCCGCCCGAAACAGGCGATCATCTAATTAACCGATGTCGTCTCCTGTCATAGCCGATCCCTCCGCCGCCGTCTCACACCACGATCTCGAACTCCGCATCGCCGCCGCGCAAGCATGCGTGAGAAATCCCAACGCCGGCATCTTCGGCCCCGACTCCCTCACCTGGCGCATCAATCGCGAAGCCGCGCTGTTTCTCGGAGCGGGACGCGCCGCCCTCCAGCAGCTTGCCCACCCTTGGGTGGCCGTTGCGCTCGATCAGCATTCGTCCCTGCTCGCCAAACCCATTGCCCGCTTTCACAACACCTTTCGCGTTGTCTTCACCATGATCTTCGGTTCCGCGCCGCAGGCCTTTCTAGCCGCACGCTCGCTCTATCAACTACACACCGCCATCACCGGCGAACTTCCCGCCAACGTCGCTGCCTACGCAAAAGATTCTCACTACCAGGCGTTGCACATTCCCGCACTGCTCTGGGTCTACGCCACCCTCGTTGACAGCGCCATCACCGCATACCACTCCGTTCTACCGCCGCTCGAAGACGCGGAACTCGCAGCCTACTATGCCGAATCGAAAATCCTCGCCGGCCTCTTCGGACTCCCCCCGGAATCCCTTCCCATGGACTGGCCCTCCTTTCAGGCTTACATCAGCGAGATGTCCGCGTCACCGGCCCTCGGCGTCGACGATCGCGCTCGTGCCATGGCACACAGCATCATGACCGGCGCAGGATCCAGCATCCCCATTCCCCGCTGGTATCAGGCGCTCACCACACACTGGATTCCGCCCCGCTTCCGTCAGGAGTTTAATCTGCCCTTCGATTTATCAGAGCAATCACGCGCACAGAATGCTCTGCACTTTCTCCCCCGCATCTACGCAAAACTCCCCAAGGCCCTGCGCTACGTCGGCCCTTATCGCGAAGCCCAAGCGCGTCTCGCCCATCGAGCCCCCGGCTTCCTCACTCATCGCAGCAACCGCTTCTGGATCGGCCAACCACGCATGCCCTTCGCAGATTGAGCCCGCGCAATCCACAACTCTACTTCCCCAGCAACCCCGCCACCAGCGCCCGCCACTCATCCTCCAGTTCCGGACGATGAAACTCCCTTCCCGCCCGCGCATACCAATAATCCGCGTTCGATGCCGAGCCCTCTTTGCGATGCAGATAGGCGTGCACCGCCATTCCTTCTTTCGTCTCCAGCTCATCCACAAGGCCATGCGCCAGCGTCCAGTCGCCCTTTGCATCCCACCACAGCGCCGCCAGCGGAGCCGACAAACCCTCCGGCGGAATCTGCTGCCTGGTGGTCTCGCGGAACTCGCTCGCATTCATCCGATTACCCTCCCACATCCTCTTGGCCTCTTCAAATTTATCCGCCCATCAAGTGACCTAAATCACATCTTCCAACCGCCTACACGGATAAGAATAGTCTCAATTTCACCTGGCTATGATGCACGTTCTGAAGGGGTCGATAAGTCAATCAGGGGCGCAGCCCAAAGGCGCTCCTTCCTGGAGGTCGGGCCGTGGGTTTCCCTGGAAAATCACCAATCCGGACTAGCATTTGCGATCCCGACCAAAATGGTCGTATACTGAACTCAGACCATTCTGGTCGTAGTTATCGGTTGCTGCGTTTTCGGCAACCCACGGGAGTGCCGCAAGTGACAGTGTTGACGGATCTGCGCATCGGCGAAACTGCCACCCTCGTCTCCCTCGAACTGCCCGACTCCGTACAGAACTACCTCATGCACATGGGCTTTGTTCCTGACGCTCTCGTCACCGCGCTGCGTCACGCTCCAGCCGGTGATCCCACCGTCTACGGCATCGACGGTATGGAAATCGCCTTGCGGCGTGAGACCGCCCAAGCCATCCGCGTTCGCAATACAACGGACACGCCCCGAGGCGAACTCGACGCCGAACTCGATAAGATTGCCGCCGGACTGCAGCCCGATCTTCCCTCTGAAATTCACGAATTTGCCGGTGCCGTCAGATGAATGCCTGCTGCGAGACACCGGCATTTGAAGCGCCCCTTGCCCCCGCATCCGGGAGTCTCAGGACCGTTGTCCTCATCGGGCCCCCGAACTCCGGCAAGTCCACGCTCTTCAACCGCCTCACCGGTCTCCGCCAGAAAGTAGCCAACTACCCCGGCGTCACCGTCGAGCAGCGCTCCGGATTGATGTCCGGCGTCGGCCGCGACGACCTCACCCTCATCGACCTTCCCGGCGTTTACTCGCTCACGCCCTACTCTGAAGACGCCCGCGTCTCCGTCGATGTGCTCAAGGGCAAAATGCCCGGCACGCCGAAACCCGACGCCGTACTTCTCGTTCTCGATTCCCTGCACCTCACGCGTCAGTTCATGCTGGCCGCCCCCGTCCTCGCTCTCGGATTGCCCACCCTCGTCCTGCTCAACATGAGCGACTTGATGGAATCGCGCGGCGGCATCATCGACCCCCTCAAGCTCGCCAAGGAACTCGGCGCTCCCGTTGCGCTAATCAGCGCTGTCCACGGCACCGGACTCGACGCCGTCCCGCTCTTCCTCCATCAGCACGATTCACCCCAGGCGGCACAGCAACCGCTTTCGCTTCCTGTGCTCGGCAACGCCGCCAGCACCCACACCTGGGCCGCGCAGGTAAGCCGCCGCACTGGTTATCGCGCTCCGCTCTCTGCTGAAAACAGCCGCAAGCTCGACAACATCCTGCTGCATCGCATCTGGGGTCCGCTGCTCTTTCTCATCGTCGTCATCGGCGTCTTTGAAGTGGTCTTCTCCATCGGCCAGCCCATGAGCGACGGCTTCGGCGACATCCTCGCCAGGATGGGTTCACTCGTCCGGCCCTTCCTTCCCGCAGGCTGGCTCCAATCGCTCGTTCTCGATGGCGCATGGAAGGGCATCTCCTCCGTGCTCGTCTTCCTCCCGCAGATCCTGCTCCTGTTTCTCTTCATCGGAATCCTCGAAGACTCCGGCTACCTCGCCCGCGCCGCTCTCATCGCTGATCGCGTCATGCGCACCATCGGCCTCAATGGCAAAGCCTTCATCCCGCTGCTCTCCGCCTATGCCTGCGCCGTGCCCGCCATCATGGCCACGCGCACCATCGAGAACAAGCGCGACCGCCTCGCCACCATCCTCGTCACGCCCTTCATGACGTGCTCAGCGCGCCTGCCCGTCTACATGTTGCTCATCGCGGCGTTCATTCCCAACATCGCCTTCCTTCACGGATTCCTCGGCCTCCGCACCATCGTCATGCTCGGCCTCTACCTCGCCGGATTCGTTGCCGCCATGACCACGGCCCGCCTCCTCAAGAGCTCCATCCTCAAATCCAGCGAAGCACCCTTCATCCTTGAGCTGCCCCAATACCGCATGCCCACCGTCCGCGCGCTTACCATGCGCCTCGTAGATCGCGCCAGTGTCTTCCTTCGCCAGGCCGGCACCGTCATTCTCTGCGTAACCCTCGCTCTCTGGCTCCTCGCTCACGTCCCGCCCGTGCCCTTGCACAACGGCCGCTACGCCGCGCCTGAACTTGCCGACAGCGTGATCGGAAAACTCGGCCACTTCATCGAACCCGTCATTGCTCCGCTCGGCTTCAACTGGAAGGTCGGCATCGGCCTCATCTCCAGCGTGCTCGCCCGCGAAGTCATGGTCTCCACCATGGGCACTCTCTATGGCGCCGATCCTGCAACGCAGACTATGCATCTGCAGACTGCCCTGCATCACGATATGACCCTAGGCGGCGCAGTCGCCCTCATGATCTTCTTCGCCTTCGCCATGCAGTGCACCTCCACCATGGCCGTCGTTCGCCGCGAAACCAACAGCTGGAAGTGGCCCGCTCTCCAGTTCGGATACATGCTTGTTCTGGCCTACGTCTCCGCCTTCGCCGTAAACCACATCATCACCGCCCTCTTCGGTTGAACGCTCCTTCACCCCCTCATCTTCGAAGTTCTTCCATGCGCGGACCGTGATCCGTATCCAACGCGAAATCAGCTCTCATACCACGCTGGATAAATCATGCCTCCCGATGCCTCTGTTTTCAGCTTGAACGCTGTTGCAAACATCATCGGCATTGATCGCCGAAGAATGTGCCAGCAGACTTTCCTGCGACGCACATTGCGATCCAGCAGGTCAGAGAGCACATTACGAAACCTCGCCCTTGACCAATCAAATAGGTAGCATCTTGCGATTTCTCGAGAGAGTTTAGCCATCGCCCCGTCATCTCTGTACCTCGGAATGAAGTCAAAGCTTCGAAACGCCTCGCCCGTCGGATCCCACATCTGCGATCTCCATGCGGGCGTTCCCGGCAGCGGTGTAAACGGGATGAAGAACTTCTGGTCAAGGTGAAGCTTCTCCGCCGCGCTGAACATTGCCTTCACCCTCTGAGTCGTATCGCCGGGCAAGCCGTAGATGAAGCTCCCAAACGTAATTACTTTCGGGTAGCGAGCACGCAGCGCCTGCAAAGCGCGTTCAACCTCCCCATGGAGATTGCCCTTTCCCAGTTGCGCGAGTTCCCTGGCATCAAGCCGCTCAATGCCAAGATAGGCTTCATTCCAGCCGGCTTCATAAAGAGGCTTCAGTGCATCCTCGGCATCGTCGCGAACCACATAGTCCGCTCGCATCCAGGCACTCTGGCCAATCTTTCTGTTCTCCTGCAACAGCAGCTCTGCAAGCCGCGCGCTCGTTTGCGGAGCGCCATTGAAGCAGGGATCGACCCACCCAAGGTATCGCCGCCCAAAACGATCCATTAGGATGCGGATCTCTTCCAACAGCCGCTCCGGCGACTTGACGCGCAGGCACGGCACCCTGCGATGCGCGTTGAAGCGGCCCATCTGCCGCCAAAGCACGCAGAATGCGCAGCCGTGCGTACATCCGCGGCTCGACTCGATGCTGGCGAAGTGCGGGTGGTTTCGGCTCCGCGCTCCATACCGCTCCATCGGCAAAAGATCGTATGCCGGAAATGGTAGTTCATCCAGATTGCACAGCAGTTCGCGATACCCCGTGAAAACCACCTCCCCATCATCCAGAAACGAAACTCCCTCAACCCTGCGCAGCGCTGCCGCATCCTTCTCCAGCAACGCGCGCACCAGTTCCACCAGCGTCACCTCACCCTCGCCATGCACAACCGCGTCCACCAGGCCGGTGGCCAGAACCTCGTCGGCGACATGCGAGAAGAAGCAGCCACCTGCGATCACGCGAGCTCCCAGTTCCTTGCCGAGCCGAGCCAGGCGTAACCCCTCAACGCAGCTCACCGCCTCCTCCCCGATTCCAATGAGCGCAGGCGACAACGACCGCATCTGCCCGGCCAGTGTGGTCCAGCCCATCGACAAAGTAGGTGCATCAAGGATCGCAACGCGTATCTCCGGCACCTGCTCTCGCAGCGCTGCCGCCATTGATGCAAATGCCAGCGGAGGCCAGAACGCTGTAGTCGGTCCGTTGAACGGCCACTGAGGACGCGGAGGGCGCACAAACAGAAAGAGCGGCGTCATCGATGAGACGGAAGTGAGCGAAAAAGTAGCTGCCGAAGAATGCCGGGCAGCACGATGAGATTCAACACGGTGAGAATCGAGAGAGCGGCGAATCCGATAACACCGAGTCCGGCGAGAACCACCGCACTCTTCGCTCCCCCAAAATTTACCGCGAGCAACAAGAACGCAATTGCCGCTCCGATTGAGGACAGATAAACCGCCGTCCGCAATCTATCAACTTTCTTCCAGGCGTTCCAGGCAGAGAGTGGATTCAGCGCAAGATAATAGACCAGTCCAGACGAAAACAGGGCGCCCGTAAACGTCCTCACCAGTCCGCCGTGCTCCAGGAGGTGGAAACCGAATGGGAACATCGCCAGCATAAAAGCACCGTGGATCCAGTACGTCAGAGCGCCGGGCATCGGCCTGAATAACAGGACAAGTACGAGCGCAAAGCACGCGCCTGCATAGAGCCCCGTACAACGCTGGCAAAATGGCAGCGTCTCCCCGTCTAGCACCCAGCAATGCTGCTGCCCGCAAACATACGAGAAGAACTCGCTAAGATACTCCATGGCGTGCGCTCCACCCACCTTCAGTGCGCCTTTGAATTCCGGGGCGCTGGGATATACGTGATGCGATGCTCCGAATGTTGCACATCGATAAGAAACAGCCCGCGGCTATTTGCCGCCACATCCTTTTGCAATGTCGCGGTACTCGCCGCAATCGTATTGCCATCTGGCGAGAGCGCAACCTGCAAGCCAAAAGTCAGCATGTTCGACTCATCGTCCTCCGACAGCGAGTCCGCTTGAAAATCCGCAATCCGAGTCAAGCGCCCGGACGTTCCTGCTACTGGAATCTCGGCCAGCGCGTATACATATGCCTTCTCCTTATCGCCGTTGGTAATCACCGGTGCGTACAGGGTCTTACCGTCGTGCGACCACACCGGCGGTCCCATTCGATTCGTCTTCACGCCGAGATCGGGAGTGAACTGTCCGAGCAGTCCCTTCTTTTCGTCGAGCAGAACGATGCCTCCGCCGTCCGTTCCATTCGCAACCATTGCAATGCGTGTACCAGTAGGTTCCCACGATCCGCCCATGTTGTCCTTGAGCCCAAGATCAATGACTTGCTGCCCCCAGATCGAAAACGTGGGCTTCAAAATCGCGCCCTTCAACTCAATCTGGCCAAACTCAATTCCCGACTCCTTCGCATCCGTGTTCTCAGCCACGGAATCGGGCCGATCCACTTCGCGCATGTAAACGAGCTGCCCGTTACGTTCCGAAATAAAGCCGGTTCCATCCTCCACCCTCTTGGAATCAACCTGACCGGTAGCAAGATTCAGCCACGACAAGTTGTGCTCTCCCCCGAGATACAAGGAGCCTCCAATTTGCGGGACCCACGCCGTGCTGTAGCACATCGAATCTTTGCCGAAGTTGTAAGCTTCGACCGTTCCGTCCGCCCCGATTGGAATCGAAAGGACGGCGCATTGAGGGTCATCTCCACCCACGCTCGTCGTCATTGCGACAAGAGCACGCGCTCCATCCGCTTGCCATGCGGGTGCGACAACGAACTCCTTGTCCTTATCGTCTTGTGGAATCAGTTGCGCGAAGAGGTCTCTGGTCTTGTGCGTTTTGCGGTCGTACACCGCAACCACTGCGCGCGAGTTCGCCTCGTCGTAATACCCAAACAGGACCTTCGACCCGTCCGGGCTCCACGCCGGACCGCCTACGCATGCCACAACAAAGATCATCCACCCAATCAGCCCAACTGCCAGTAACGCCACATTGAGCCACCGGGCCGAACCTGGTCGCGAGGGTTGAGATTCAATTGATGGAGGGTAGTTTGATTTGCTTGCTTCTTCACCCATACGGACACCTCGCATTGCGCTTGTAAAAGGCGCGTTCAATTGAGGTGGAAGCATATTACGCAGCAGGAGTGGGCGCTTCCAATGGACGGCTTGAAACTAGTTCCGCTCATGCATTCAAGCAGTGACGAAGATCACGAGTCTCCGAATGAGCTTCCTGAATACCAATCAAAGATTTGATTTGACGCCAGCCCAGAACGGGCTCACACTCAATCCAAACCCCATCTGATCCGCCATCGAAACGGAGTCGCCATGGAACCCGTGGACCGCGACCTGAAATGTAACTTCTGCCGCGCGGGAATGGTGTTTCTGATCCGCGATCAGGCGTATCTCCGCGACCTGGGATTCAAGCACGATCTCCGCTACTGCGACGGCTGCAAATCCCGCCCCGAATGGAACCTAACCTCCAGTTCTGATCGATCTCAGGCAAACTGATCCCCCTGCAGCTTCGCTCCTTGGCTTCCTCAAAACGGTTCACCCCCTGTCTCAAGTCGACCAGACAGTCCTTCGCAGTCTCTCTCCCTCCAGGCCAGATTCGATCTTCGGAAAAACTTCCGCTTGCACCCTCGAGCATAAGGGGGTAGAGTATCTACATCATTTTTTTGATGTAGAAGGTCTACAGCCTATGGCGACAAAAGACGGTTATCAGAATCGCATCGAACTCCTCCAGGGAACCCTCGACATGCTGATCCTCAAGACGCTCCAGTGGGGCGAGCAGCATGGCTACGGCATCAGCCAGGCCATTCGCGCAAATTCCGGCGAGGTGCTGCAGGTTGAAACCGGCTCACTCTATCCAGCGCTCCATCGCCTCGAACGTCAAGGTTGGGTCAAAGCGGAATGGAAGAAGAGCGAAAGCAATCAGCGCGCGAAGTTCTACAAAATTACAAAACTCGGCAAGGAGCAACTGGCCTCCGACTATGAACGCTGGGGAAAGATGGTCGCGACAATCGAAGGCATCATGACGGCAAAATGAGGTGGCGCGTGAGACTGTTTTCATTTTTGCGGCGCAAATCGGAACTGACTGAGGAGATCGAAAGCCATCTGAATCTGGCCATTGCCGACCGCATAGCTCGCGGCCAATCACCCGCGGATGCACGCAAGTCGGCCATGCGCGAACTCGGCAATGTTCCCATGATTGCCGATGTAACACGCGACCAGTGGAAATGGCTGCGGCTCGAGTTGTGGATGCACGACGTCCGCTATGCAATGCGCCAGTTGCGCAAGTCGCCCGGCTTCACCTGTACGGCCATCATCACACTGGCGCTCGGCGTCGGAGCAAACACCACCGTCTTCTCCATGATCAACGGCCTCCTTCTCCGGCCGCTTGCGGTGCCGGCCAGCGATCGTCTCGCCGTTTTGGGCATGGACGTAAACGGCCGGCGAAACTACAGTTTTCCCGAACCGCTCTTCCGCGGCCTTGAGTCCCGGCACGACGCCTTCACCGATGTCTTTGCCTTTGATCGCGAGAAGTTCCAGGTGAAGAGTGGAAATGGCAACGAGACAGTCCCCGGCCAATATGTCAGCGGATCGTTTTTCGACCGCGCTCAAGACCGCGCCTCTCCTTGGTCGAACACTCACAACACAAGATGACCGCACCGGCGGAAATCCCAACGGCTTCGCTGCCGTCATCAGCGAAAGCTATTGGCTCACGCGCTTCAATCGCGCTCCCGACATCATCGGGCGCAAACTCGAAATTGACCGCGTAGCCTTCACCGTCGTAGGCGTAATGCCGAGGCGATTCATTGGCGCCGACCCCTTGCAGCGGCCGCAGATCTTTGTGCCGCTTGCCACCGAGCCGATCCTGAATCAGGAACAAAGCATGACGGTGGCCGGATATCACGGCTGGTGGCTCACCGTGATGGGCCGCCTGCAGCCCGGCTTTACCGTGCAGAAAGCCAACGCACAGGTAGCGTCCGTAACCGATGCGGTCTTGCGCGAGAGAGTGCCCGACGCGAAGTGGATCGCGAACCGCGAGAAGCAACACTTCACGTTTGCCGCAGAGCCGGGATCGGCGGGCTTCAATTACGTTCGATTGAGCTTTCGCAAGCCACTCGTCGCCGTATTTGCGATGTGCGGTGGCATCCTCCTGCTCGCTTGCCTCAACCTTGCCAGCCTGCTGATGGCCCGGGGCACCGCACGCCAGCGGGAACTCGCCACGCGCATGGCCATGGGAGCTTCCCGCCGCAGACTCATTCAGCAATTGTTGGTGGAGGGCCTGCTGCTCGGCGTGATCGGAACGATCGCCGGTCTCGCGATCGCGCCCATCGTCAGCAAGTCACTCGCTGCGATGCTGCTCGGAGGCAGAGGCGACATGCATCTCGACACCTCGCTCGACATACGCGTGTTTGCCTTCGCGGCTCTCGCGGCAGTTTTCGCGACGCTCCTGTTCGCGCTCGCTCCCGCTATCCAGGCCACCTCGCGCAACCTCATCGATCGCATCAAGGATGGTCAGCATGCTACTCAGACCCACGAGCGCCGCAGGATTCTGCCGCGCGTGCTGCTCGGCGTGGAGGTCGGGCTGGCTCTCATGCTGGTCATTGGAGCGGGACTTCTCGCATCCAGCCTGGTACGGCTCTACACCGGCGCACTGGGCTTCGATCCGCGCGGCGTCCAGAACATCGCCTTCAACATGGACAAGCTCGGACTGAAGAATGACGCGCTGATGGCTTTCTACCGCGAAATGGGCGGCCGGCTGCTGCATCAGCCCGGCGTAAAGAGCGTGAGCTTCGCGCAGATGATTCCGTTGACGGGCTTCCAGTGGGACGAAAACTTTCCAGACCCCGCCGGAACAGACCACGATATCTTCATGAACAGCGTAGCGCCCGCCTACTTCGAAACCATGCGCATTCCCCAGTTCGCGGGCCGCGACTTCACATGGAACGACACCAAGTCCGCAGGCCTCGAGATCATCCTCAACCAGTCGGCAGCAAAGCTGCTTGCGCCCGATGGAAACGTGCTCGGACGCACTGTGAAGAACCACGATGGTGACAAGCTGATTTCCTATCAGGTCGTCGGCGTAGTGGGAGACGCCAAGTACGCGGATCTGCGCACGCCGGCGCCCCCCACCGCTTACGTGCCCATCACCCAGGCTGAGGAGCACGTCCAGTCTTATAACGCCGTCGTCCGCATCGATGGGCCTGCTGCGCCCCTCGCCTCTGCGGCCCGCACCCTTGCTATGCAGATGGCGCCCTCGATGCCCGCTCCGGAGATGACCTCGATGCAGACCATCGTCGACGAGTCGCTCGCGTCGGAGCGCATGATGGCCTTGTTATCGGTCTTCTTCGCCCTCTGCGCGCTGGCAGTCACGGCAGTTGGTCTTTATGGAACGCTGGCCTACGCCACGGCGCGAAGAACCAGCGAGATCGGCATCCGCATGGCGCTCGGCGCACAGCGCGCGCAGGTGGCGCGGATGGTCTTCGGGCAAAATCTCTGGGTGGTCCTCGGAGGCACAGCCTTCGGACTTGCAGCCGCCTTGATGGCCGCCCGCGCTCTCGCCAGCTTCCTCTATCAGACCTCGACAGGCGACCCACTGGGTCATTGCCGGATCACTTCTGGCGCTGGCCGTGATTGCCTGCGCCGCATCCCTGCTCCCCGCCCTCCGCGCCGCACGCATTGAGCCCATGACCGCCATCCGCTGCGAATAATCAGCGGGATCATCAAAGAGCCGGGTGCCCAGGCTTGGGCCTGTGCAATCTCATCGCACGAGCGCTAAGGCTGGTGCGAAGCGGACGGCGGCGTCTTCGGCTTTTCCACGCGCCAGACAAACTCTGCGATCAGGGATGCGATACGGGACCGCAAGCCGCGTGCGAGATCGTGGCCCATGCCCTCGATGAGAACAAGTTCCGCATTCGGTATGGCCTCCGCAGTGCCACGCCCCCCGCTCACGGCGCACATCTTGTCAGACAGACCATGAATCACGAGCGTGGGTGCGGATATGCGGCGCAGGCTTTCTGTGCGATCCCCTGACGCTACGGTGGCAACTGCCTGGCGCGCCATGGCAATCGGATCATGCGATCGGTCGTATGCGAGCCCGGCTCGTGCTGCGATTTCGCTCTCGTCAGCAGGATAGGCTGGTGAGCCGACGGCGCGCACGACTTTGATACGGTGGCGAACGACCTCTTCGCAGCTAGTACCAGGCGAACCGCCGAATATCTCTCGAAGCGCTTCCGGGGAAACCTGGCCAACGGATTTGTTTCCCGTCGTGGACATCATCGAGACAAGTGAACAAACTCGATCGGGAAAATCAGTGGCGATGATCTGGGCGATCTGACCTCCCATAGATGCGCCGACGATATGCGCCTTCCTGATGCCAAGAGGATCCATAAGACCAACCGCATCTGCTGCCATGTCTGTCAGGTTAAACGAAGCAGATCTTAGGTCCCCTGCCAGGACCGCGGCGAGATCCGGCGGAACCGCATCCTTCATGTGGGAGGAGAGGCCAGAGTCGCGATTATCGAACCGGATAACCTGCAGGCCCGCATCAATGAGTCCCGCGCAGAATTCATCGGGCCAGTGAATCAGTTGCGCCACAACACCCAAGATCAGCAGAAGAGCTGGAGCTTCTCGATTACCAAGGCGCTGGAACGCAATGTCTATTCCGCCGGGCCCTACGTTTGTGGCCATCTCATGCTGCGCGAAAAACTCTGAGCCATCCCCCACCTCAGCCATGGTTCTCTCCTTCTGCTGTCGGATTCCGTCTGGAAGTCTGAAGGTAGCGCGAAGGCGACTACAAAACAGTCTGTTTCTGAAACGCGCATCTTGCTATGCTTTAAGTGGCAGGGAGAGTCTTGAAGCAAGCGGCTCGACCTGAGTCTGTTGGGCCGCAAAGGCAAGCAGAAAGACTTCCCCAGCTGGTCCATCCTCTTTTCTTGCCCCCTGTATCCGATCTCGTGATCGCGCAGCAGCCCCTTGAAGCCGGATGAGGGGGCATCCAAGGGGGTCCCCCGTGAGGCCACTTGAGTCCAGACGAGTCATGGAGTCGAGACACCAACAAAATGCGTAAGCACTGCGCCATTCTGGCTACCGGTGGACTCCGGCCTCCGTCCGAGTATCCTAGGCGCATGCTCTTAGGTTGCAGCATGACGCACTGCTGGACTCGCAGGCGTACCGCCGCTGCGGGCCTGATCGCCTTTGCCCTCACCACTCAGATCGTTGCTGCCCAGACTCCGACACTCAAGACGCGCACCAGGGAGGAGCGCGAACGCGAATATCAGGCCAGCCGTCGCATGACTCTTAACGTCCAGGTAACCGACTCGGCCGGAAAACCCGTCACCGACCTCGACCCGCACGACTTCACCGTCCTCGACAATCTTCAACCCCGCAAGCTTGCCGCGTTCCACCCCATCGACGGCGAGGCCATGAACGACGCCACCCAGATCGTGATCCTCCTCGATGCAGTCAACAGCACCGCCCCCGCTCTCGAAGCGGAAAAGGCCGGCATCTTCAAGTTCCTCGCCAAAAGCCGCGGCCCGCTTCCCTACCCAACTTCATTCGTCCTCTGGGCGAATGGCCACCTCAAGGCAACTGCTGCAACCACCGATCGCAACGCGATAGGCCGCGCCTTCGTCAGCATCACGAAGAAGCTCAGTTCCAATGCCTGCTCCCCCGTTGACTCCTCCAGGCCTCAGGCAGTTGAAGGCAGCCGTCCCGGCGCCCCTGGCGATAGCGGCATCGGCGCTCGCGCTGCCGCAGTCGTCCACTGCCTCGAAGTCCACTTCAAAGACTCCGTTGCCGCCCTCGACGGCATCGCGCAACAGCAGCTCGCCGCCGGAGGAAGAACCATCCTCATCTGGGTAGGCCCCGGGTGGCCCCTTCTCTCCGATGTCGAATTCCAGCAGCTAACGCCCGCAGCCCGCAAAACCTACTTCGGGGAGACCGTCTCCGTGCTGCATGATCTTGAAGCTGCCCAAATCACGCTTGATGCGGTGAGCACCCGCGACCCTGCACGCGAAGTCGAAATCAGCAGGGTCAATCTTCATGCACCGGCAGCGGGTACAACATCACCGGAGAATGCGGCCCCCGGTAGTCTCGCGCTTCAAGTCCTCGCGCACCAGAGCGGCGGTCGCGTCATGGAAAACAGCAACGACCTCTCCGCTGACCTGGGCAAATTACTCGACGACGCCGACTGGTACTACGCGCTTTCCTTCACCCCCCCACCCCCGCAAAACGGAGTTGAGCTGCGGCCGATCGAAGTCAAGGTAGACCGCCCGGGGGTCACCGTCCGCACCGCAACGGCGTATTACCTTCAACCATGAATTTTCAGAAGGAGTGTGGTTATTCCAGTGTTTCCGGCACCAGGCCGATATTCCTTTCGCCTGCAGCCTTGCGCTCGTTGTAAGCCTTCAGCCAGTCTTCCCAATGTTTGCCGGCTGCGCGATCTTTGCCTGTGAATTCAAGGCGTGCGATCTCGCCGTAGCTCAACTTCAATTTCGCGGGAGACTTCGGCGAAAAATACTGCACATAAGAGTCCGCCCGCGTAGCTCCGGTCGAGCGATTGAAAATGTACGCTTCGATTCGCTCGCCACTCTTCGTCGTGATCGTCACGTCGCCGCGATAATCGAACGCCTTTTCCAGCGCCTGACGAACATCATCGTCGCTGGCAAGCTCTGGAATCCATCCTTCCAGATTCTCGTGGACAGCGCCTGGCGCAACTTCCAGCGCTTCGATTTCTTCACGCGTATACTTCAACACTTCCGCGCTCATGCGTTGGTCTCCTCGAGAGCAGGTGCGGACTTCTCAATCTGTACGAGCGGCGCATGCGTATGTGTATTCCACTCGTTGAGCTGCTTCAGTGCATGCTTGCTCTTGTAGCTGCTGAATGTTCCCTTCACCATGCCCCAGAATCCGCTCAGCGTCAGGAAGCCATCGAGCACCGCCGTCGGCTCATAACCGCAACTCACCATGCAGTTCGCGCACTTGGGATTGCCACTGCCGACCCCATACTCCTCCCACTTCGTCGTCTCCATCAGTTCCTTGAAGGTCTCAGCATAGCCATCCTGCAGCAGGTAGCAAGGCTTCTGCCATCCAAAAATGTTGTATGCCGGCGAACCCCAGGGAGTGCAATCGTAGTTGCGGTCGCCCATCAGAAACTCCAGAAACAACGGCGACATATTAAACTTCCACGACTTCTTGCGATTCGAAAGGATGGCGCGGAAAAGTTTGCGCACCCGTGCCCGCCCCATGAAGTGAGTCTGATCAGGAGCCTTGTCGTAGCTGTAGCCCGGCGACAACACGATACCCTCAACGCCGATCGCCATCATCTCGTCAAAGTGGGCACGCACACTGTTCGGATCAGTACCATCAAAGAACGTCGAATTGGGAGTGACACGAAACCCGCGCTTCACCGCTTCTTTAATGCCTTCCACGGCGATGTCGTATCCACCGTCGCGACACACTGAGAAGTCGTGATGCTCTCGCTGACCATCGAGGTGGACAGAAAACGTCAGATACTTCGAAGGCGTGAATTCGTGAAGCCGCTTCTTCAGTTCCAGCGCGTTTGTGCACATGTACACATACTTCTTACGCGCAACAAGGCCGTTCACGATATCGACGATCTGCGGATGAAGCAGCGGTTCACCGCCAGGGATCGCCACCATCGGAACGCCACACTCTTCCACCGCGGCAAAGCATTCCTCGGGCGTCAACTGCTTCTTCAGGATGTGAGGCGGATACTGCACTTTGCCGCATCCGGCGCACGCCAGATTGCAGCGGAAGAGTGGCTCGAGCATCAGCACGGTCGGATAACGCTTGACCCCCGCGAACTTCTTCTTCCATACGTAAGTGGCAACCGTCCACACCTGGGAAATCGGAATAGCCATTCTTGTTCATTCCTTGTGGGGCAGTAGCCCCGCTCAATTTTTTGTCGTTCCTGTAATGCAGACCGTTTAACTGAAGTTTCGCTTGAAGCTGATTCCTCAACTAAGAAGCGCGCTCAATCGTCCGTACATAGCTGGTCAACGCCATGAGTGGAAAGTATTGCCGATACATCGTATATGCCAGATAAAACACCTTTGGGAAGCCTGTGCCCGTGATGATGCCTTCGCGCTTTGCGCCGTCACCCATCGATTCATCCCAGCTACCGTCCGCGACTTGCCGCTCCAGCAGCCAGCGCACACCCTTTGGCAATCGAATCCGACCGATCGTCGCCCGCCGCCAGCAGCGCAAGCAAAGCCCAAGCTGTTTGCGATGGTGTGCTCGGTCCCTCGCCGCGCGTATTTGGATCGTCATAACTTCCGCAGGTTTCGCCCCATCCGCCATCGGCGTTCTGCACCATGCGAATCCACTCAGCCGCCTGCTGCACCTGCGGTTCGTTGTGCTCAAAACCGATCGCATCCAGTCCGCGCAGCACCAGGAATGTGCCGTAGATGTAGTTCACGCCCCAGCGTCCAAACCAGCTTCCGTCAGGTTCCTGCTCGCTCAGGATGAACTTGATGGCCTTCTCTACCCGCTTGTCCTTACGCGTGTATCCATAGCAGGCCAGCATCTCCAGCATGCGTCCCGTAATGTCCACGGTCGGCGGATCCAGCATTGCATTGTGATCCGCAAACGGAATGTACTGGAAGATCATCTTGGTGTTGTCTTTGTCGAAGCTGCCCCAGCCGCCATTGCGGCACTGCATGGCAAACTCCCACTCAATTGCGCGTTGCTCCACCTGGTGCTGATAACGCTCGCGGGGATTGTCCACCTTGCTCAGTGCGAGCAGCACCTGCGCCGTGTCGTCCGTGTCGGGATAGAACTCGTTATTGAACTCGAAGTACCAGCCGCCCGGCTCCGTCTTCGGAACCTTTACCGCCCAGTCGCCTCTTTTGTCGCACTTCCTTCGAAAGCAGCCAGTCCGCCGCCTTTACCATCCGTGGATCGTTGCGCGGAACGCCAGCCTCTCCGAGAGCGTAGAGAGCCTGCGCCGTATCCCAAACCGGAGACATACACGGCTGCATGCGGAAGGTTGGCTCGGGCATCACTTCATTGGCCGGTTCCTCAATCCCAAGCTTCTCGAACTCATCGCGGGCTCGAATCACCTGCGGATCGTCTTCGGAGTATCCCAGGCACCGGAGCGCAATAATCGCATTCATCATTGCCGGATAGATGGCGCCGAGGCCATCCGACATCTCCAGCCGGTCCAGCATCCACTTCTCCGCTTTCTTTAACGCGAGCTTGCGCAGGGGCCGGATATGCACTGCTTCAAACCAATGCGTGATGCGATCGATAACGATGAAAAAATTCCGCCACGAAATGAAGTTCTTGCGATCCCAGTGCAAACGCAAATTCGAATTCGCCCGGCCGCCTACAAACAGTTCATCGATGCTGTGCTGAGGCGAAATCTTCTTGAATGGCTTCTTCGCGTAGATGATCGCAAGGGGCACCAGGATTGAACGCGACCACGCGGAGATTTCGTAGATATTGAAGTAAAACCAGTTGGGAAACAGAACAATCTCCGGCGGGATCGCGGGCACCGCGTCGTAGTCATACTGCCCGAGCGCACAGAGATACATCTTGGTAAATGTGTTGCATTCCACCACGCCGCCGTGCGCGAGGATCCACTCCCGGCACTTTGCCAGCCGAGGATCGCTCACCGGAATATTCATCAGCTTCGCTGAAAAGTAGCACTTCACGGAAAGAGACACGTTGCCAGGCCCGCCGGGATAGAGACTCCAGCTGCCGTCGTCCTTCTGATACCGCATCATTTCCGTACAGGCGCGTTTCAGTCGTTCCGGATCTCCCGACTCGAGAAGGGTGTGCAGGAAGATGTAGTCCGCCTCCAGCATCGCGTCCGCTTCAAGTTCTCCGCTCCAGTAACCCTCGGGGTGCTGAAGTGAAAGTAGATATTGGCGTGAACGATCAATGGCCGATTCGACGTCGACGAGGGCCGCATCCAGACGGCCAAACTTCACTGCCGCGGATTCTGACTGTCCTTGCCGATTACTCATTGCGATAACTGATCCTTCTTCGATCAAAATTACTCTGAATTGACGCCAGTAACTTCGCTATTTCTGGCCGACAAGCGACCTGTCGGGAATTGGCAAATGGCCCGGAACTCGCGCTGTTGAGATTTGCGAGTGCAACGATTCGCTATTGCACCCTTAACGAACCGGCACCGCTTGCGTGCCACCCGGCCCGCCAATGGCTTGAATGATCTCGGGAGGCAAGCCAAAACGCACATTTTCGGGCATCACCTCAACCTCTTCGACGCTGGTGTAGCCGTTTTGACGCAAATAATTGACCACGTCCTCTACCAACACCTCAGGGGCGGATGCGCCGGCCGTCACTGCTACCGTCGACACCTTCTCAAGCCACTTCGGGTTGATTGCCTGGGAGTTATCAATCAGGTACCCGATCGTCCCAAGATTCCGGGAAACCTCCACCAGCCGGTTGGAGTTCGAACTATTGGTCGAGCCAACCACCAGCACCAGGTCCGCATTGTGGGCCACGTTCCGCACGGCTACCTGGCGATTCTCCGTCGCATAGCAGATGTCCTGCGAGTGCGGCCCCGCAATATTCGGGAACTTCTCTTTTAACGCATGGATGATGTCCCGCGCCTCATCCAGCGAAAGAGTTGTCTGTGTCAGATAGGCGACGCGGTTCGGATCGGGCACTTGGAGCGTCGCAACTTCCGCCACATTTGAAACCACTTGCGTCACGTCAGGAGCCTCGCCAAGCGTACCCTCGATCTCATCGTGGTCGCGATGCCCGATCAGTACCAGGGAATACCCCTGCTTCGCAAATTTGACCGCTTCAATATGAACCTTCGTCACCAAGGGGCAAGTCGCGTCTATCACCTTGAGACCACGGCCCTTACTCCGCTCTCGCACCGCAGGCGAAACGCCGTGGGCCGAGTAAATCACGCGCTGACCATCTGGCACGTCATCGATCTCGTGTACGAAAATCGCGCCCTTTTCGGCCAATTCGTTCACGACATAGCGGTTATGGACAATCTCGCGCCGCACATAAATAGGAGCGCCGAAGGTCTCCAAAGCAATTTTTACGATGTCGATTGCGCGAACAACACCGGCGCAAAACCCACGGGGTTTGAGCAGAAGAACCCGCTTCTGACCGGAAGAAGTCTCGTCTTGGGATGTCTTTGGGGACGGAATCGAGCGTGGTTATAGTCACAGCACCATTATACCAATTAGCGGAAATTTTCTGCGGGTTCGGAGGGTATCCGAACCCGCTCAGTTCATCCTGAGTGTCGCTGCGCCTTTACATTCACTTTTTGAGCGATCGACGTCAATTTCTGATTTGTGGCCTTCTCCTCTTCGAGCGTCTCTTCCAAGAGCTTTTCCACCTCCGCTTGTCCGAGAATCTTGGCGTAAGCCCGTACGGTACCATAGGCCGCCATCTCGAAATGCTCAACGCGCTGTGCTGCTGATATCAGTCCGGCGTCTCGCAGGTCCCCTTCCTCCGCCTCCTGCAGCATTGACGAGCCCTCATTTAGCACTCCTTTCATTCCTTCGCACGACTTGCCCTTGGGATTGGTCCCAAGGACGCTGCAAATCTTCATCAGCCGTTCGACCTGTCCCTCGGTTTCGCGTAAATGGTTCTCGAACGCCTTCTTCAGTTCTGCTGAAGTCGCCGCTTTTACCATTTTCGGAAGTGCCTTGGTAATCTGATTTTCGGCAGAATATAGATCTTTCAACTCCGCTATAAACAGTTTCTCGATCGTGTCAACGCTCATAGGTTCCCTCCCTTGGAGTTGGGTTGTGGCTTGCAGTTGCATGGGATGACGAATATACCGAGGTTGTTGCCCTTTCGAGGAATCACATGTACGGACGCACCGAGTCCCTCCCGATTGCCCGCCTGGTCACTCATTCGCTTCAATCTGTCTTGTTTGATCGCCGGCGAAGAAGCCACCTGGCGATCACAAAAGACAGCCTTCACAGGCCTTCAGATCGACGCTGTGCGCCCCTTGAGACTCTCGGCCGCAATGAGTAACTGGACCGCCATTACTACAAAGTCCGACCGGATTACCAAATGGGTCTGGCAACTACTTGTCTGCTGTCCTACCGTCAAGTTCTGTCTCTTCTATGGCAGCGGAGCACAAAAGTGACTATGGATTCGAATGCTGCACTTCCCCAGAACGTGAGTACTAGCGAAAACCAAATTGGAGTCAGAGAACGGTCGATTTACCCGAATCTGAAACTTCGTGTGTATACGACAGGTATGCGTCAAAACCGGCTGGCAAAACTCGTGGGCATCGACGAGGCCTATCTCAGCCGGATCATCAACGGAGTTCGCGTGCCCGGAAAGCAAACACAGGAACAGATCGCCCAGGTGCTTGGCTCCGACCCAGAGTGGCTCTTCCAGCAGACGACCGTACAGATCCCGGTGGAAATGGGCCGCAACGACCAAGAGTTGGGATAGTTGGTATCCGCGCTCTAAAGGTTGCTAGAAGCGGCATTGCGGAGCTGCATGGAGTTTTATTGCATATTCGCGCCTGCGTATGAGCCGTTGAAACAGGTTCGTTGCGCCTTGAGTTGATAGAAGATCTCTTCCAGATCCGCTGCTCATTACAGTCATCGGCTTTTGCACGGTGATATTTCTCGAGCATTCAATCGTTCGGGCGGTCGAAAGACCCCTCCTAACATGGAATGAGTTGCTCTTTGAGCGGTCTAAAGTCGTAACAATCAATCCCCCCCCCGACAAAACTAGAAAACTGGAGACTGCCAAGGCTCTTCTCCTTCCGCATGATCTTGACTTTGACGTGGCAAGGGATGCTGGTTCTTCTCGTTTTCACGAGCCTCGAGCGACGCATACTTACTGTCCGTCCAAATGACCATCCAAAAAACGGGAATCTGGCCCATAATCCACGTTTCGAAGAAGCCTGGCCATACTCGCATCCAGCATCCAGTCCTGGAAAGCACTTTGCTCTTTCCAAAAGAGCCATTGTGTCTGCGTGAAGAACCGACGCAATCTCACCCAAAACGTGGTAACTCTTCAATAAGTTACTAGTCATCATCTACTTCCCGTTTCTGAGCTGCAGTGACCGAAATCGCATACCACATTAGTGTCACTTGTGTCATTCAACCTTCGATTTCACAACATCTTGCGAAGATGGTACAAAGGTAATCACAACATAGCACATCCGTGACTATCGTCACCTGTACCTAGCCCCATCCAGAGTCGATCCTTCATGTAGTCACCCAGTGAACCTCAAAGGTTTTCTCGCAGCACCCGCGGGACTTTTAGAGCGGTGATTGGATTCTCAGAAATCTGGGTATAGGTGATGTCGATGTATAAATTTCGCAATACTTCGTTCTTTGTTATTCAAGATAAAGTCATAGCCGCTCGGCCAAATGTCAGACATACCAGTGGCCACCTCAAAGGAAACAAAATCTGCTGCGCGATTGCCGTAGCAGCCGTCTCAGTGATTGCGGGTCTTGCGGGCTGTGGATCAAACTCTGCCGCATTCTCGCCGTCCAGTTCAGCCCAGCTGTCGTTAAGCCCCTCATCGATCGACTTTGGTGACGTGAGCGTCGGAGCACCTGTTTCTCGAAGTGTGTCGATCACAAACTCTGGCACGACCTCTGTGCAGATCGGGCAGTTGAGTGTATCGGGCGGATCATTCACAGTGAACTCTAACGGGGTGGAGACAACCCTCCTGGCAGGCAGAAGCATGAGCGTACTCGTGAATTACAAGCCCGCTTCGGCGACCGACTCCGTGGGACAACTCAGCGTTTCTGCGATGACCAGCACAAAGAAAGTTGTGGAAAGCGCCGTGAAATTGCATGGCAAGGGTTCCACCTCGTCCACGGCCTCACTCGCTCGTCTCAGTTGTGCAAGTGCCTCTCTGCTCGGAGCGGGGACAGATCTTTGCACAGTAGCGTTAACGGCCGCAGCTCCAGGGAGCGGCGTCGTCGTTGGATTGGCCAGCAGCAGCGGAGCGGTGACGGTGCCAGCCTCGGTTACCATTCCCTCTGGTGCGTTGAGCGGGACCTTTACAGCACAAGTATCTGCCGTGCCTGCTCTTCAGAATGTCGTCCTGACCGCAACGCTTGGAAGCGTCTCAAAAACAACTACGATCAGTCTGAGCGGTTCCTCGTCTTCGATTGGCTTAAGCGGACTGTCATGTGCAGGCAGCTCCTTCACTGGCGCCGCCACAACAACCTGCACACTGTCGTTGACCTCGGCCGCTCCGTCGGGCGGATTCAGCGCGAGCTTGGCAAGCAACAGTAGCTCGGTAACAGTTCCAGCCAGCATAACCGTAGCTTCCGGCGCATCTGCGGTGTCATTTGATGCGAATGTCGCCTCCGTGAGCACATCGCAGACAGCGATCTTGTCGGCAACAGCAAACGCATCGTCGAAGACCTTCCTGCTTCAATTGAATGCTGCGAGCCCGGCCCTGAGTTTCAGCGCCAGTTCGCTGGCATTCGGCAACGTTTCGGTCGGCACCGCCGTAACGAAGGCAATAACGGTGACATCAAGCGGCACGGCACCGGCTGCGATCAACTCCGCTTCGATCACGGGAACGGGCTTCTCGATCGTAGGAGGATCCTTCTCGGCAACTCTGAACCCAGGGCAATCCAAGGCTTTGACAATCCAATTTGATCCGACCTCTGCAAGTTCAGTCACTGGGCAGTTGACTTTATCAAGCAACACGCCAACGTCAGCGGTGAGCCTGAGCGGCACGGGAATAGCTGTGACGCCGGCAGTGAGCGCCGTCCAATGCAGCAGTACGTCGATCACCGGATCGATGGCTGACTCCTGCTCGGTGACTTTGTCGAGTTCTGCACCGACAGGGGGCGTGAGTGTCATCCTTTCGACAACGAGCACCTCTGTTTCGGTTCCTGGTTCGGTGACCGTTCCCGCCGGTTCAACGACTGCGTCCTTTATGGCAAACATTGCCTCCGTGACCAGTGCACAGTCCGTAACCTTGACTGCGAAGGCGGGCAGCACCTCGCAGGCGCTTGCGCTCCAATTGAATTCGGCAACCTCGGTACTGAGCTTGAGCGCCACATCGCTCTCCTTTGGCAGCGTCGCGGTAGGGACCTCAATCACGAAATCTGTAACCGTTACCTCGAGCGGCACCGTCTCGGTCACCATCAATGCCGCTACGGCTTCGGGAACAGGATTCTCGGTCTCGGGCGGAAGTTTACCCGTAACGTTAAATCCTGGGCAGGCCGCCGTTCTGTCCGTTCAGTTCGATCCCACTTCAGCGAACTCAGCAACCGGCCAGCTGACAATTTCGAGCAGCGCGCCCTCGGCTACGGTAACCTTGAGCGGCACGGGGACAACAGTGGCTCCAGTTATCAGTTCCGTAACCTGCAACAGCACATCGATCACCGGATCGCTGTCGGATCAGTGCACAGTAGGCTTGTCCGGCTCCGCACCTTCCGGAGGCACAAGTGTTGCCCTGGCAAGTTCCAGCGGCGCAGTGACACTGCCAAGTTCCTTGATCGTGCCGGCAACTGCGACAAGTGCGGCATTCACGGCAAGTGTGGCATCGGTGACGAGCGCGCAGACCGCGACCTTGACAGCATCGACAGGAACCACTTCCAAGTCGGTTGCTCTCCAGCTGAATGCGGCAACACCGGTGCTGACCCTCAACGCCAGCAGCATCCCGTTTGGCAGCGTCGTATTGAACAACGCGACGACTCAGACGATTACGCTTACTTCAAGCGGAACGGCCGCCGTCACGGTAAACACAATTGCGATATCCGGCAATGGTTTTTCGGTGTCATCGGTTACCCTTCCTGCCACCCTCAACCCGGGCAAGACACTCTCTCTTACGCTCACCTTCGATCCAACAACAGTTGGCTCGGCCACCGGAAACCTGACGGTCACAAGCAATTCATCCACAAATCCAACAGCAACGGTCGCTCTCAGCGGGACAGGCAATCCGCATGAGGTGGATTTGAGCTGGGTGCCACCCTCAAACTGCAGCGTTCCAGTCGCAGGGTACAACGTATATCGCACCATGAGCGGCAGCAGTTCATTTGCGCTACTGAATTCGATGAGTTCTCAGACTGCGTATACCGATGTTGGTGTCCAGGCTGGAGGAAACCTATAGCTATTACGTAACGAGCGTAGACTCATCGGGCACGGAAAGCGCGCCATCCAATACGACCACTGTTACGATTCCATGAAGAACGGTCATTTCGTCGAACACGCGCCGCCCAGATTCGGGCGGCGCGTCTATTTGCGGCTGATCAAATCGAAAACATGGGTTGCCGCTCTCGACGGCGTCGCCTCGCCTTCCGGCAAAACAGACGGCTTTGTCTGCAACGCTAAGGAAGAAGTCGATCATGTCGGGACTTTGTGCCATCTCGTGAGGTGTATTGCTCAGCAAAAGCATGACAGCCTCACCTTGCGACACCACGTGAATGTCCCACGTCGCGCCCGGGACTGTAGTCGAGGGCCATAATCCAGCCCACGGCCGCAGGATGCGACACGAAACTCGCGTTGAGTTCTTCGGGAAGAACAAGCGTCTGCACCGGACTTCCGTTGCGAAGCAGAAGTGGGCGGGGATAAGAGTGTATAAGTCCCTGGCTGTCGATGAGAGCATACTCGTCGGAAAAATGCGATGCGCCGCGACGAAGAAGCTCCGCAACCAGAGAAGACTTCCCTGCGTGCGAAGGGCCTGGAAGAAGGAGTGCCCTGCCCTCGATGAGAACTGCACCCGCATGCACGGCGCGAAACGTCTTCATGCGATGAATCACCACATCGTCCAGTGCCTTTACGGCGGCAAGAGAGGCATCGTGGATTGTGACGGCGATCTGCGACAACCTTCTTGTCAAGCAGAACCGAAAGCCATCCATCTCCCGTTCAACACGAAATGTATATCCGGGGAAGACCGATCAGATTCGCTGCGCGGCAAAGGCGGGAACAGATACCGGTCAAGTGCGTCGCGAATTTCGGAGTCGGCGCAATCAACCTGAATAGAGGAGTCGAATGCGTGGAACCGGAAACAAGATTGCCGTGATGGGCCATGACTAAAAGAGTAAACGAGGTGGAAACAAAAATGGCGGCCCTGCTCGGCCGCCATTTTTACATATTTGTACTTCATCGTACTCCGCAACCCAGGCAGGGAACGATGTCTCACATCTCCGGGAAAAGTGGTGACTAAATCTATGTTCGAATTTGTTTCACGAGCGATATCAAGAAAACAAAGCACAATCTCATCAGAAGTCGCGTTTGTGGGATTTAGGGACATTAGCACGTGGACTGTGATATTCAACTGAGTCAGCATTTTGCGCGTGGGCCTTTTGCTCTCCGACCGTGAGTGAGACCACAAGCGGAAGTGCAACTGCGCCCAATCCGGCTAGTACTTCACGACGTGTCGTCCTTTGATTAGCCCCCGAGAACTCCACGAGATTCTTCTTCTGAAGTTGGAGAATGCAGGCTTCCGCGAGTTCGTCAGTGACGTTGGGATCAAATGACCGGCGCATCTCCTCCGCAACTGCTGCGACCGTAGAAGCTGAAGAGCAAGCGTCCCAGGCAGCCGCGGCTGTCGCATTGAGAGCGAATACCGTTTCGTTATTTGAATTACGTATGACGCGAGAACCGTCAGGCATCGAGTTGACAACCAGATCTTTCGTATTCACACGCTCAACTTGCATTGGACTCTCCTTGTCCGACTATGCGGTATTCCTGCGACTTCACAGGCAGAATATCTGATGCTATGCGAGAGGACAATACTAGTTAACGTGACGCCGAGCTTGTCCTAAGTAATCACTTAGGGGGCATTTTGGTAATCCACCCGACATAGTACTTTCCGGGGATAACAAAAAACTTTGGATTCGCGTGAGTAGGGAGACCCGACTCCGGATTGCCCTGATTTGCGCGACAATTGGAAAGTTAGATTGTGCCGATGGTGAAGCTTCTGGATAAACGGGGATGAAGGTTCTCGATCACGACACGGGAAACCTGCTGCGAGCCGTGGTTCAGCCGCACTCCGAGGCCCGTGGAAAAACGATTCTGGAATTGGCCTCGAAAATCAGCCGCTGGGAAGATACGATTGCGGGCGCCCGGCAGCACGGCATTTTCCGATGCTTTACTCCGCGCTCGCCGCGAACGAAGCGGCTATTCTGCCTGGAGCGCTGGACCTTGCTCGAAGTGAGTTCGAGCGCAATGCCTTTCATTGTTACGCAAATGCGTCTGAATTGCTCGAGTTCTCGAGTGCGTTTGAAGTGGCAGGAATTCCTGCGATGCCCTTCAAAGGCGTGGTGCTGGGAGCGTCGGCTTACGGCGACATAACGGCACGAACCGCGGGCGATCTTGACATTCTGGTCTACTATCAGGATTTGCTTCGAGCCACCGCCCTGTTAAAGGAACGCGGTTACGACTTGAAAACAAAGGTACGCGATGATAAGTCATCTGCAAAGGACGATACGTTTGAATTTCGACTTTGAACGGCCTTCAGATGGCATGGTAATCGAACTTCGATGGCGGCTCGAACTAACCAGACCGCGATTTCGGCGCAATCTTGGCATGCATTGGGTCTGGCCGAGAAGGAAGACAACTCAGCTGGCGGGGACCGTTGTGCCCCAGCTCGATGCGGTTTCTGAACTACTCGTGCTTTGCATGCACGGTAGCAAGCATGCTTGGTCCCGCCTCGTCTGGATTTGCGATGTTGCGAAGCTCTTGGAAAGCGAGTCAGGACTGGACTGGGATTTCACTAGGAGAGAAGCGAAGCGTGTAGGTCTCTTGCACTGCTTTGCCTTGGGGGTTCTGCTCGCGCATCGCATGGTGGGAGCGGACGTACCCGCCAAGGTACTGAAGGACTTCGAAGCGATTCGGGGCGTGCTCAGGCTTGTGGAGTTCCTTTCGGAGCATGTCGCGGAAGAACCGGGAAGAACGCCGGAGGGCCCTGTACCGTACAACATCCACCTGCTGGGATTCCAGGATCGGTTGCGGTTTTTGGTCTCCCTTGACTTTCTTCGTCCCAATGACCATGACCTAGCAGTTGTGAAACTGCCCAGGGCCTTGGCACCTCTGTACTACCTGATTCGACCGGTTCGCCTACTGCTCGACCGAAGCGGACGGTAATGGGAACAACGCTTAATCTGAATTTTTACCTTGTAGATAATACCAGAGTAGGAAACATTTACACAGCTCTTACGATAGAGAAAAGATTACCCTGTTGAAAACTCGGCTGAAACTCGGCCAAGTTTAACGATTTATTAGCCTACATCGAAAGTAATCAAACACCCAACTTTGGTCATTTTCTTGCAAAGGTTCAGCTAGAGTTTCAAAAGTTGAGAGCCATGGACTGAGCGCAGCAAACGATCAAGTTGAGACATTTTGATCGGCGCACAGGTTGTGCTCATCGTACCAATCAGTCGTTTTGCGCTTCGATCGCCTGCTCAAATGTCCCGCGATCTGTAAGAACAAGACCCAAAATAATGCGCGAATGGTCCCTGTTTGTCGCCGGAACAATCGGCGCCATGCAGACGGGAGAGTTGTGTCTCTGGTCCATTTGCTCACAGAAGCAAGTGAAGAGGAGGAGAGACATCAAACCTGAGCGTCTGAAGTTAGCTTCTCTTCAGGCAATCCATCCGCCATGAGTCCGCTCGCCTTTCTTGCTCCGCAGTTGTGATCATTTTTCTTTTACTTCGACAGACAGCTTGCGAGTGAGTTGGCCCATAGAAGATAAGGTGCACACACGCGCCTGCTGAGGAGAAGTAGATGTACCAGTTTAAGTTCTGGCCGGGATTTGGCCACGCACTAGCCGGGCTACCGGCAAGTGAACAAAAGCTAAGTCAAGTTGTTAGAGGTTTTCTAGAATCTACCGTTACTTTCCTATTGCTAGCTTCTTTTACTCAAAAACGCATTCGCTGGAGCGTATCTGCCCTGCTGGCGGGGTCAATCATCTCGGTCCTGTCCGGTTGCGGAGGAGTGACCTTCAACTCGAGTTCGTCGCAGAAAGGTTCGGGAAGCACTTCAACTGCCGCAACACTGACCATGGTTTCTTGTGGTGTTCAGTCGCTGACTGGGCCGCAAACGAAAACCTGCTCAGTCTACCTGAGCGCATCCGCAACGAGTTCAATCACAGTGTCTCTGACGAGCAGCAATGCGGCGCTTAGGCTACCGGCTTCGGTATTAATTAGCGTGGGCGAGAAAACTGCGGAGTTCAATGTGGTTACTGAGGCAGTCACCAAGTCAGTCAATGTCACGATTACGGCAAAGGCGGAAGGCGTGTCCAAGACAAACGTCATCACGCTAGATCCCGTTGCCGACACTGCCCCAGCGCCCGTGGCGACACTTAGAAACATTTCGTGTGGAAAGCAATCGTTGACCGGGCCAGAGACGATGGCGTGTTCGGTATCGTTAAGCCAAGACGCGACCAGTCAGAGGGTGGTGACGCTCTCAACCGGCAGCAGCGCACTCAAGGCGCCGAAATCCATAAACGTGGATTCAGGCAAATCGTCGGCAGGCTTCAACGTGACGGCATCAGCTGTGAGTACTGCTCAAGAGGTAAGTCTTACTGCAACGATGGACGGTATGACGAAGTCGGACACGATAATTCTGTACCCTGCCGCATCTACCGCCGCTGCGCCCGTTGCCACGCTGAGCAAAGTTTCGTGTGGCGCGCAAACGCTCACTGGCCCGATAACCGAATCGTGCGCGGTTTATCTCACCACGGCATCGACAGGCCGGACTGCGGTGCTGCTCGCAAGCAGCAGCATCGCTCTGCAAATGCCGAACTCGGTGAATGTGACTGCAGGTAAAACGACGGCCAGCTTCAACATAACGGTATCAGCCGTTAGCATTGCGCAAAAGGCGACGTTGACCGCGACCGCTGGCGGAGTGAGGCAGACCGACGTAATCACGCTTTACCCAGCCAGGACAGCCGCGCCCACGCTTAGCAAGATTTCATGCGGAACTCAATCTCTTACGGGAGCGCAGACCAAAACCTGTTCCGTAACTTTGAGTGCGGCTGCGACGAGCCAAACGTCAGTGACTCTCTCAAGCAGCACCAGCGCGCTGCAGGTACCTAATTCAGTAATCGTGGCAGTTGGTCAGACGGCCGCCAGCTTCAATGTAGTCGCGGCTGCCGTAAAATCAACCCAAAGCGCGACTCTGAGGGCGACCTCAGGTGGTGTGTCTTTGGCGGACGTGATCACACTATACCCCGAACCGGCAGTCACACCAACCCTGAGCGGGGTCTCCTGCGCGAGGCAGACTTTGGTTGGCCCGACGACGGAGGTGTGCTCGGTTTACCTGAGTGCAGCAGCGACCAGTCCTACCGTAGTTAAACTTTTGAGCAGTAGCAGCGCATTTCAAGTGCCCGCCTCAGTGACCGTAGCCAGTGGCTCGGCAAGCGCTGGATTTGGTGCGACTGTATCAACTGTCGCTTCAACAGTGACGGTAACTCTGACTGCCGCATCAGGTGGTGTAACCCAAACTGACTCGATTCAACTTGAGGGGGCAAGTTCGTCGGCACCCGCAGTTCAGCATGAGGTCCAATTAAGTTGGAACGCACCAGTCTCTTCATCCCTCCCCGTTGTCGGGTATAACGTATATCGCTCGACGTCAGGCGCTTCGGCCTTCCAACTGCTCAATTCCTCCGTCGATCCAGATACAAGCTACACCGACAAATCAGTCCAGACGGGACAAACCTACGAGTACCTCGTAAAGAGCGTCGACTCTGCAGGCACCGAAAGCGCTCCATCGAACACGACCACTGCGGCGATTCCCTGAACGGAGATACGATTTTGAGACGATAAAAGCTCCTCCGAAGTTGTTCTCCGCGACTTTCATTAATCAAGGAGAACGTACGATTTCTTTCGCACATTTGATCTTGGACGGTGAGGGTTGGTACAAGCAGGAGGAGCGAGACCTCTGAGGCTGAGGCGTAGCAGATGGAGCCAACCAAGGAAGCGGAAGCAGTCGGTGGGGTGAAGCCTGTAGCCGGTCCGGTAGTGCAGATTGACGAGATGCGGATTCAGGAATCAAGCTGAAGTACAAAAAAGGGAGCGACGTTCCGCAACGTTCGATGCGGCTCTCGCTCCCTTCATTTTACGCCCTAACCCTAATACCACTGTGTTATAGAGTTGATTCCGCTCTAGACGATTCCGGTATTTTTGTGCCGGTATAGCTGTACTTTGTCTGCATGAGCGCCAAGTCGGGAACCGCAGGCGCCCGGCAGCAACGGCTGACGGGCTATCTTGGACGTCTGGCAGAAGCCGCTGGGCACGCCGATCGTGCTGTCCCGCTCAAGCTGTATTGCACCGGGTTGCTGCTGCCGGGAGAGCGGAAGTCGGTCGAGCCGATGGCGGCGCGGTTGGCTCCGGAGAACGTCCGGCGCATGCACCAGTCGTTGCATCATGTGGTGGCCGATGCTGCGTGGAGCGATGAGGCCCTGTTGGGCTGTACAAGCGACTATGCGCTGGCGGCGATGACCAACACCGGCCCTGTTACTGCCTGGATCGTCGATGATACTGGCCTGCCGAAAAAGGCACCCATTCGGTAGGTGTTGCGTGTGTTTTCGGCAAGCCTGCGCAATCAAGGAACTGGACTTAATTCTTGGTGGCTTTGCCGGTACGGCGTTTGGGTGAGAGCATTCGATTGACGCTTTCCACCGAAAAGGCTTGGGGATCGAAGTCCTCGCATATCCATTCGCTGATTTCTTCGTGCCGTTCATGTTCGGGGTCAGCGAGCGCCTCGATAAGTTCGTAGTATCCGGGGATGCCTCCGCAGTCGTCTGGCGGGCACGCAAGCTTCCCGTCGATGCAGACTGGATATTCAAGATCGAGACCAAGTTGGGTGGGAAGCAGCTTCTCCAAAACGATGGCGTGTTCCCAGTTATCACCGAAATCGTACGTGTATATTAGTTTGGCGCCCGGCCTCCGCAGCACCTTAGAGAGTTTAACCGTGCGCTCGTTTTCTACATGGGGCATGCCCATGCTTCGGTCTTCAGGGTCGGGGATCCCGAAGTGTCGATCAGCAGTGCGGAAGTCGTGCATGTGACCGCCCGACCAGCCCATCGCGGTTTGCAACACATCGTGTAACCGCGCCAGCGTCAGAGACGAGGGAACAAGCAGACGGCGCCAGATCGGCGGTTTGGTGCCGAGCAGAGTGACCTTGATCTGATAGATGTCCTGAGAATCTGGCGATCTTCTTCGTTGCCATATCAGCCCTTTTCCGATGTTAAGATACGGCGCACGGAAGTGCGACCGATGTTGAGGCGGCGGGCGATTTCGGATTTGCTGAGGCCGGAGCGACGCAGTTTGCGGACCTGGTCGGCATGCAGTGCAGCCGTTACAGGGCCGGCCCAGCCGCTTGCCGTTCTGCCGGGCATGAGCGAGGCCGGCCCGAACTCGCTCGCGCAGGATCTCGCGTTCGAACTCGGCGAAGACGGCCAGCAGTCCGGCCATCGCGCGACCGGCGGGCGTGGTCAGGTCGAGCGCCTCGGTCAGCGATACGAAGCCGACGCCGAGATGCTCCAGCTCCTGAAGTGTAGCCAGCAGGTCGGTGACCGATCTTCCCCATCGGTCCAGTCGCCACACCACCACCACATCGATCTCACGGCGCCGCGCGGCTTCCAGCAGCTTCTCACGCATCTGCCGCTGAGTTGCGCCGGAACCGACTTCCTTCACCTGCATGGCGATGGTCCAACCACGCCGCGCGGCATACTCGCGCATGGCGCGGTTTTGCATGGGCAGCGTCTGTTGATCCTGAGTGGAGACGCGGGCATACAGGCCGGCGCGGATTGTTTTCGCGGCTTTTTCCCCCTGGCCAAAAACCCTCCCGGATTTCCTAATCACGGACTCTCGTTTTACGGGCACTTCACGATGCTCCCTGACGATGGCCGCAGTCTATCCTTTCCGGCCATCAGGGATTCATCATAACTCTGCCTAATTGGGGAGAGGCGCGCTTCGCCCAGAGTCTCGCGATAGTTCCATGGCATCCATTCTGCGGGACAGGCGGCAAGTTCCCGGGCGTGGCGTTGTAACTCGATCAGATAGTCGAAGGAGTTGGCGCCACATAACTGGCTGGTGTGGATCAGGCTCATGAACAGATCGCCAACCTGTGCGCCGTGCAGGGTGCGATAGAACAAGGCGTTCTTTCGATGCAAAACCGCCCGCTTCAACGTATCCGTCTGAGCAACGCATCCTGTTCATGCTCAGCGTTTAATGTTGCACTGGAGCCATGAGCGAATCGGGAATGATACAAAGGCGGCGTAGCTGGGCCGAGGTGCAGGCTATGGTTGCGGAGTATGAAGTGAGTGGATTGATGCGGGCAGCATTCTGCCAGCAGCGAAGCTTAGCCGTCGGGACGCTGGATAAATATCGTCTACGCGTACATGGTGGACGGCAGTCGGGCGGCAGGGCTTTCGTTCCCGTCGAAGTGGTTTCCTCCACGGCACAGGATGTGAACGGCGTCGCCAGGCACGATAGTGCTCTAGTCGTTGAATTACGCAGTGGACGTCGAATCGAAGTATGTCGTGGATTTGATTCGGGGACATTGGAACGACTGCTGACCATATTGGACAGGGTGTAATCGGTGTTCGGGTTTGGACCGGCGACGCGGATCTATATTGCAGCCGGCGCGACGGACATGCGCAAGAATTTCAATGGCCTCTACGGACTGGTACGCGATCATCTGGGCTGCGATCCGGAAAGTGGCCATGTGTTTGTTTTCACGAATGCGCGACGCAATCGCGTGAAGCTTCTCGTATATGACGGAAGCGGGCTTTGGGTATGTGCAAAGAAGTTAGACGGAGGAAGGTTCCGTTGGCCGCAGAGAGACAGCGAGTGAAGAAATTCGTACTGAGTAATGAGGAACTATATAGCGCTGCTTTTGGGTGGCATTGATCTGGCGCAGACTGAGCGTCGGAAGTGGTATCGCAAGACTCCAGTGGGAGCATCAGCGAAGTCAGTGAATTCTCCACCGCCTAATCGCCATGCTGGCCTACAACCTGAACTGCTGGCTCCAACTCTTTCAGCGCGATGACAACGCCACAGTTGAGAACATGAAGCACACCACTCTGGCCACGGCGCGGCTGCGCTTCCTGTTTTTGACCGCCCGCATCTGGCGCCATGCCGGGCGTGTGGGCCTCAGCTACAGCGATCACTATCTGGAGAGACATCTTTTTCAGCGCCTCATGGAGCGGCTGCGAAGCGTAGCCCGTGGCCCGGATGGATTTGCTCCCGTTCTCGCCACGCCGCTACGCGCCTGATTCCACTTCGCAAATCGCGCATAGATTTCTATGCACCGCGCAACCAGATGATTCAACTACTTGCCGTCATGGCCTTGAGATTTCGATGGGAGAACACGGGCACCGACGATAAAAAGGACAAACCAATACGGCCATTCAACAGACCTGTCGCGCTTGTGCAGTCAGGTGTGCATAATTCAGGTTATAGTTTTCCATTCCTGCAAGCCTAGCCCCATCCGTCGCCGCCGAGTAGGCCGGAGGGATTTCACCTCCAGCCTCTCACAGATTCCGGACGTGACACTCTCGCGTCATCCGGCTCGTGCCATCCCTGAAAGACCGGCGTCTTTCGCCCAGATATGAAGGCTCATCCTCTTTTGAGTTGGCCTAATCCAGACTGGATGACCCACCCCCTTTGCTCCGCGATCATTACAACCGCTTCAACGCTACTACGAGGTGGTCCGCCCCTGATCAAGTCATCGGTATTTCCGCCTTGCGGTTTCTGCCGCTTGTGCGTTTTCCCTTAGCATCCTCGATCAGGTTCTCAAGTTCCATACGAAAGCCAAGTTGAGATTCACGCCCTCTGTACACCGGACACCACATGGTCAGTAAGTAGGTTTCTTCCATGCTCTTCCCAAAGTACCTTTAAAACCTTGGTTCTGATGTCGCCTACCCCTTTCGATGCTTCATCAAAGGTTCGCTTGCGCTCGTCTCTCTCAACCACACATGACGCAATCAAGTTGCGCCTTTTAACCATAACGTTCACCACCGTGGCTTTTGACCAAAGCAGCTTATGGCTGTTTGAAGCCTCCCCCTACAGAGCGACCTCAATGGACCTACCATCATCTTTCGTACAGCATGAAGACACTTCTTCTTGACACAATAAAGGCGAGGGGTTTACCTATCCCTATCGGGGACTCTAAAACAGGAACTTTGCCTGGGGCACTTCGAAGGCCGCGGTTGGCGCGGCTTTCATCATCACGCCACACTCTGTATCGCCGCCTATGGCTTCTTGGTGGCTGAGCGGAGTCGCTTTTCCCCCTCGGCCCGAAGCGGCCATCTTGGACTATCAGTCCCCGAACTCCCGCCTGACTTCCAGCCCCGAGGTCGCATCCGTCCGGAACTGCATAACCCCCGCTCCATCGCCACCTTACGCATCATCCTCGCCCGCTCCCTGCTCCGTCAGCTCTGCCAATGCCCGTTCTGCGGCGGTCTGCGTTTATGACACAGTAGTACTAACGCGGTGTGGTGATCGGATATTTCTTGGCAAGAATGTACGGCAGGAGCAGTATTTCGGCCAGAAAAGGAAGGGGGTCTGCCCAGCTAAATACTGCATCCACGCGTGCGGCACGCAGAGACCGTAGATATCCGCCAACACTCAAGCTGCCGTGCGCAAAATCTGAGATCGATGTCGGCACGTCTGTGAGAAGTCGGAGCCACCCGGTTCCCGCTGGAGCATGCGTCTGCTCAACGTGCAACCCCAATTGGTCAGCGAATGCAAGATATGGAAAATCGACGCCACACACCGACCCTATCAAGTGGAACCCCCATGTCCTGGCGTTCACATCCAGCAACTTGTACCTGCCGTCTCGCGGATCCCGCTTGAACTCGATTTCGACGAGACCGTGAAAGTTGATTGCCCGAAGGAAGCGTTCGGAAAGCTCCTCGATTTGCGGTAGGTCAACTGTGACAACATAACTGGAAGCGCGTCCGAATTCTCGGGGATGTTGGCGAGCGCGCTGTGCTGTCAATGTGCTGAAGGGTTTTCCCTCTCGAAAAAACGCGCAGTACGAGAATTGTTCACGCCCATCCCCGGGAACTATCTCCTGGATTAAGATTTCTTCGGGCTTAATCTGCAACGCCGCCTTTTCGTAAAAACGATGTAGCTCCTCCGGCGTATTGGCCCGCCAGGCTTTTGCACCCGTAGCATAGAAGAAATTCTCCTTGATGGCAGGTTTTATCGCGAGTGGCAGACGTGAATACAGCGACCTCAGTTCGTCCGTGCTCGCTACGTTAAATGTCTTCGGCACGGGGATGCCGAGCCTTTCCGCTAATTCGTAGGTCTTCTTTTTGTCCCATGCTGACTCGACGCTTTTCCACTCACCCGTCGTTACTCGAAAGAATTTCGCAAGCTCGTCTCGATTCTTCGAAAATGCAGCAACAGTTTCATCGCGCGTTGGAAAGAGCACCCAGCCGCGAAGATCAAATCGCCTCCCGACATCGAGAACAGCATCGACGGTCTTCCGTTCGTCAAGCAGATTGTCGACCCTGACAACACGGGTTGTGTACCTCGAGAACCGCGAGATGCAGTACTGGTCGTCGAGGACATATACAGGAATTCCTCGCTTTCCTAGGCATCTTGCAACTCCCAGCCCGGGATGGTCACCTCCAACAACCAGTGCACCGACGTTTATCTTCCTCGTCAAATCAGTTGACGGTACGACGTGCGCCGGAGATTGATGTGGCTGCAGCATGCTGTCCATTTCGCTAATTCACGGTGCTCTTTGGCGAGCTTCTCACCAGATAGCGTGTCAGCTCTCTCGATGAGAACTCTGTTCCTGCTACAAAATTCAGGAGCGGTCCAAACTTCCTTGCGGTCGTCGCACCAATGAAATGAAGCCGAGAAACCGACGTCGAGAAGCCCGCGGCGACATCTGGGTATCCATCGAGTTGTCGTATCTCCTTCACGAGTTCTGGTGACAGAAAGCTGCACTTCGAAATATCCACGTTGTAGCCAGTGCCCAGAAGCACGTGGTCTACCCGCATTTCAACGCCATTATCAAGGACCAGTTGAACCTCGCCACCAATCTCTTTTGCAGAAGCAACGGAGTGCCCTGTCGTGATCTTCACCTCATTGAGCCGTGGTATTAACCATGGTGCGCCTGCAGACCGAACAGCCCGGGTTCGAATCGTGTCCTTCATTCCCAGTGGAACGTGATACATCACCTTTGGATACGCAACCAGGCGGCTGATTCCGATAGGACCTACGTCGTGCTTCGAGTAAAGCATTTTGGAGATCGGACCAAGTTGATGCAACCGCTTGTGCATACCGATCCAGCGAAGCTCCGGTATGCGGGCAATCACGCTAACTTCCGTGCCTGCTTCGCTCAGAAGAGCAGCACTCTCCAAGGCACTCTGGCCGGCTCCGACAACCGCGACGCGCTTTCCAAGGGAGGAGAGATCTCTTCCGTCGTAACAATGTGAGACACGTTCTGTTCGAAGATCTGAAAACTGCTTGGGGATCTTTTTGAAGAGTCCAATCCCAGTCGCAACTACTACAGTCCTGCTCTTGAGTGAGGTTCCATCTGCAAGAATAAGGTTGAAGCCTGAACCATTACGGGATATCTCGGCAACATTGCGGCGATCGACTGTGGAACCGAGCCGCTGCTCGAACCATTTGCCATACTTGACAAAAATCTCTCTTGGCACCCGCTTCACAGGCTTTACGCCGTTCGCAGCTTCGTACGCTTCCAGGCTCAGGCCGGAACTTGGATCGGAGATTGTGGACGCCTCCCGGGGCGAACGAAGCAGCATTCCTGCCGGCATTCCCTTATCCCAAAACTCCATCGGATCGCCGAAAACCTGCGTGTTTACGCCAGCCGCAGTCAAGTGTGCGCCGGCAGAGAGCCCGTAGGGCCCAGCTCCAACAATCGTCACGTCGCAATCAGTTGCAGTGCTCAAAGTCTCTACGCCTCACTTATTGCCAAGGTTAGAATTCGGATTAGCGATCTTTTTCCCAATTCCGATGATCAGCTTATGCTTGTTTCGTATCTATTCCAAAGTGCCGCCAGATTAAACTGCATTCCTCAGAAAGTGGCTGGCGTGCACAGCCATAAGGTCTCTCCCGGGACTCTTCACGCCGTCTCGTCAAGATCAAATACCAAGCGACCACCTTCTTCTCGCGCATAAGCGATGCGGGCTCGTTCATTACCCTGCCCCTCGATGCGCCAGCCCGCTCCATCTTCAACCAGCTTCATTTCTGATCTCTGTCTCCACCAACGGTTGACCTCGCCCGGCAATGCCAGCCAGAGGCCATCCCGCTCCTTTAATGTTCTGAGATATTCGAGCAAGGATTCGTATACGCCCCTTTCGCGTGTCTCGAGAATGTAGTCCGGATGCACGATGAAATTCATGAGACCATGATTCTCCATGATCAAGGCAATTTGCTGCTTCCAGCGATCGAGCGAATAATCCACGAGGATATGAAAGAGGGAATAGTCCTGAATCATTGTTACTGGAAGTTCGAGCAGATTGCCATTGAAGAAAGGAAACACCGTGCAACAGCCACCTCGCTGCGGGTCCAGGTGCGCAACATTCGGGACAGACATGTCGTAGGAGAATTCCAACGCGCCATACCAATCGAGATTCCTGTGCAGCATCGCAGATCGAAACCCGGAAGCTTTGAATTCTCGCCCGTGGCGGTTAATTTGCACCGCACGGCGCAGAAATTCCGCCTGTCCCGTCATCAAATGCCCATCGTGATTGAGATCGTGCACATTCAGCTCAAATCCGCGCGCTTGAATACCTTCAAGAAGGAACTTGGGCACCGGGTACCGCTTCTCCGGAATGATTTGGAAGGCAGACTTGATACCATACGCGTCGTTGATGTCCATGAGCTGGGCGCAGAAGTCACGGCCTGCGGCCGTTTCCACGTCATGGGTCATGATGGCGCATCCGGGTGCTCCCTTAGGCCAAAACCAAATGAACGGCACGCGCCCGACGTTGCGCGCTCTCATTGTAAGCAGAAGAATCTGACCCAGTATCCTCTCCGCTGTGAAGTCGACGGGCCACGTTGGAAACTCAATCTTCTCCCAACCGCGAAAATAGTGCCTCTGCAGGTGCTTCCGTATGACGACCGGCATCAACGGTCGAAGCAAATAGTAAAACTTTCTAACTGCTCCATTCGCATTGATTTCCTTCCTCTGGTTGGACGAAGGGTGAGATCTATACCGTTCGTAATGTAGATTATGAATAACTTGGCTGGGGTCGAAAGGAAGGATAATGGTCTCGCCTTCAATCCGAACGTCCCTGTAGCAGTCGTACAGGTGTGCTGCTGCTGAATGCGCTGGCGTAGCCGAAGCACACTGGCCAAAGCACACGGCGTCCTCTCCGAAGCGGAAATAGCCAGACTCGCCGGAGAGACCTTCGCTAATCGCCAGATCAATAAGGCTTTCAGGGCATCGGAAATGTTCGGTCAACAAGTCGATCAGGCAAGCTTGTTGATTCACTTCGTTCCGTCCTTAAACAATGGGTCCCTACCAAATCTTGTACACGGCTAAACCTTGCCGGCAATGTACGGGAGTAACGAGAGTTTGCAAATATGCTGCTAGATTCGCGAGCACAAGCCAGTTTCAAAGTAGCCTTAGGCAAGCGCCATCGCATCTCTCATTTGATCTATCACTTCGTTTGCAATCGCCAGCGAGGCAGTTGCTGCCGGACTCGGAGCATTTAAGACGTGAAGCGCCCTCGCCTGTCGGACAAAATAGAAATCCTGTACCAGTTCTCCAAACGGTGACACTGCCTGCGCCCGCACACCAGCTCCCCCTTGGACAAGGTCCTCGATCTGGAGGTCGGGAACCAATCGCTGCAGCGAATGGCAAAATATGTCCTTGCTCAACGAGCGCCTGAACTCTTCCCAGCACATTCGCGGATAGCGAAGGAAGAAGCGCCAAAAGCCTCGATAGGTGAGCGTCTCAATCATGTCGCGAATCGAAATATCGCTCATGCGGTAACCTTCGCGCGAGAAGGCAACAACCGCATTCGGACCGGCTTCTACCCCGCCTTGAATCATGCGCGTAAAGTGCACTCCCAGAAACGGAAATTTCGGATCAGGGACCGGATAGATCAGGTTTCGAACGAGATGCTGACGATCTTCCTTGAGCTTGAAATATTCCCCGCGAAAAGGAACGATTCGAGTAGCATCACGATTCCCTGCCATCCGGCTCAGCCGGTCGCATTGGAGCCCGCCGCAGTTGATGAGGAATTCCGCCTCGTGATCACCCACGTTTGTTCGAATTCTCCAGCCGTTCTTGTCTTCAAGTTTGATGACCTCTGATGAGAACCGCACCTCTCCACCGCGCGCCTGAATCTCTTCCGTCAGTGCACTGGCAACGGCCGTAAAGTCGACAATCCCTTCCTCCGGAACGCGAATCGCCGCCAAGCCTGCAGCGAAAGGCTCGATTTCTCGAATGCCTTCAGGTCCGAGAAGCTCGAGACCTTCCAGCCCATTCGCTTTGCCGCGCTCAAGCAGCGCGTGAAGCCGGGGGATCTCCTCTTCCTTAGTGGCAACTACTATCTTTCCGCATTGTTCGAACGGAATCTCGTGGCGCGCACAAAACTCAACCATGCTGCGAATTCCCTGGACAGCAAGACGAGACTTGAGCGAACCCGGTTTGTAGTAAAGGCCGCAGTGAAGCACTCCACTGTTATGTCCGGTTTGATGGCGGCCGGGCCCCCTCTCTTTTTCAAGCAGCAGTATTCGAAGCGCAGGGAACCGTTCAAGAAGCCTATACGCAGTCGCGAGACCGACAATTCCGCCACCGATAATCGCGACTTTTCTTTCCACTATCTGAAACCCTGATGTGAGACGTCATATTGAAGCACAAATCCGGAGCATCGGACATGGCGCGATAGTTGTATTTACCGCTGCCCGCTTGACACTCTGCGCGGGCTTGGCTCGTTAGCCGCAGATGGATATTCCTAACCCGGCGTACCCGGAACCAAAGAGGGCGTTGGTTATCATTTCTCGGTGGACATCGAACTTCTGACCGAGCGGTATGCGGCTCAGATAGCGGGAGTACTGAGCTGTTGGGACCGGGTGCTGAGTCTTCGGCACGTTGCCGAAGATCTGCTATGCCGGGGGAATGACATCGTACTTGTACGAGCACAAGGTGCGGATTTTCGATTACCCGCGATTCGCGGAGCCGTTCCGCGACCAGTTGCGCGAAAACGCCGAACGGCTGGCGGCCGAGAGCGGCATCGAGATCGAGTTCATTCGCAAGCGGAAAGTTCGCAAAGAAGACCGGGTGAAGGCAGCACTGGCCCGGCGCGGGGAACATCCGGGGCTGGTGTGTATTTTGTCGGCCATGGAGCCGTGCTCGACTTACAAGCCGTGGCATGACAAGCAAACGGGCCGGACGTACCTGAAGCCCGATGACGGCAAATGCCTGCATTACTATTTCTATTTTATCGACGAGGAACTGGGTCTGTGCTACGTGCGCGTGCCAACCTGGCTGCCCTGCCGTCTGCAAATTTACTTCAACGGGCATAATTGGCTAGCCGCGCGGCTGCGCAAGCAGAAAATCAATTTCACTCTGATGGACAATGCCTTCGTCCACATCGCCGACTGGAAACGGGCGCAGCAAATCGCCGATGAATTGGAAATCAAGCGACTGCACCGCCGGTTGGACGCGTTTGCGCTGCCGTTTCTGTCCTATCCATCGCTCCTTCGGAACGGACTATCACTGGAGCGTGGACCAGTGCGAATACTCGACCGACATCGTATTCCGCAAACAAGCCGATCTTCAACCCATCTATGAGAACCTCAGCCGCACCGCCATCCACACCGTCAAGCCGGACAACATCGCCACCTTCCTGGGCAAGAAGCTGGTGCCGCAGTTCGAAGGCGAGATGGGCAACCGTTTCAACGTCCGCATCGAAGGCACGCGGATCAAACACACCATGGGGCCGGTTTCCCTCAAGCTCTACGACAAGTTCGGCCTCATCCTGCGCATCGAAACCACGGTCAACGACCTGACCTTTTTCAAGCACTACCGCGAGGTAGAACACCGCGACGGCTCCCGCGAGACCAAATGGGCATCCATGCAGAAGACCATCTACAGCCTGCCCGCGCTGCGCGAACTGCTGGCCGCCGCCAACCGCCGCTATCTGGAGTTCCTCTCCACCATCGACGACCCCCGCAATGGCCGTGACAAACTCGACAAGTTGTCACGACCGCAACACCATGAAGGCCGCTCCTATCCCGGCTTCAACTTCTTCGACTCCGACGACGATGCTCTGTTCCGCGCCATAGCCAGAGGAGAATTCAACATCAGCCGGGCTGCAGAACAAAACGCTCCGTCGCTATCTATCCGGCAAAAGCAGCGCTCAGGTATCCCGCCTGCTCAAGCGCTTGCGCCTCCACGGCCTTCTTCGAAAGGTCGCCCGCGGATACAAGTACTACCTGACACAATTCGGAAAACAAGTCATCGCCACCGGACTCAAACTCCGCGAACTCGTCATCATCCCCCAACTCGCGCTCGGCAAAGTTGCTTAACTCAAGAATTTCCTGCCCGTTCTGCGCAGAATTTCAATGGAGAGGTACTAACGGATAGTGACGCCCGGCAAATCTCAAGTTCGCCGCGTGCTTACCGCTGGCAACCGATAGGGACGCCTCGGGATTACGTATCGAAGCTAGGCGGTATTTGAAATGCGTTGTCCCGGGTTGTCGTGGATGCAGCAATCGTGGATCTCGCGAGACAGTCCTGGACTGCTGCTTTAACAGTGCCCTCAAACGAGTCCCAGGTCCAATTTTCTCCGAAGCGGACATAAGCACGGTCCGCAAGTTTCACTCCGATCGATGGGTCCTGAATCAGACGAAGGCAAGCCGAAGCAAACTCGTCGGATGTCTCGGCCAGGATAAGTTCTCTGCCATTTGCGACGTCATATCCGAATGCCCCGAAGGGCGTGGCGACAACCGGACACTTTCGCGCGAAACCGTCCGCGACTTTAACTCTCGTCCCTGATCCCATCTTGATAGGCACGATCATAGCTGACCAGGATGCAACCTCTTCTCCCGGATCAGCTAACCATCCCAGGCCGACCACGTCGGGCTCATTCTTCGACAAGAAACGGTCACTCTCGGCTCCAACTATGTGCAGTTGCACCCCGGTGACTTCGCGCTTGATCAAAGGCCACACTTCGCGAATGAACCATTTGAGACCGCTTTCGTTAGGCCAGAATCCACAGTTCCCAATAAATCCGATGATTGGCCGTTCAGATGCTTTTCGTGCATGGAGCATCTGAGGGTTCGCCCCGTTTGGAATGACATAGACCCCTCCGGCTTCGTTCAAAGACGATCTGTCAGCTTCGCTGCAGACCGACAGGACGTCGAACCGATTCATCAAAAAACTCTCGCGCCTAGCCCAAACCCAAGCCATTCGCCAGTCCATTATGCGCCGAGTCAAGTTGCCATGGCCCTGTGCTGTAGAGCGGTAAACCGCACTGGGCAGATCATCGATATCGAGGACGGAATGCGGCCACCGATCAATCCGGAACCAGTGCGCAGTCCTGATAGTGTGAATCCAAACTACATCATGTTCTGATATCAACTCCAGCAGTTTTGTGCGATCACTTTCCTCCGCCACGTAATCATCGGGTTCCATAAATGATCGATCAAACTCATGGCGAAGTCTCCGAAAGAGCAGGCTGCTTCTCGGTCCAACCGACTTCGGCCGCATAATGGCGCGCACATTAAATTCGCGCGTACTTCGCCTGGCTGTCTCTTCATCTTCACGCTCAGTAGGTGCGATGACCCAGGATACTTCGGCAAACCTCGTCATCAATCTCGCAAGATTCAATATCCGTTGTTGTGCCCCGTAGGCAGGCGCCTGGGGCCAATGCGATGTGACAAAGAGGATTTTGGGGTGGCGCTGACTGTAATTCATCGACGTGGTCATGCCTGTTGCGTGGCTCCGGGTTCGAGATTCTTGGATCGAAAGCCAGTCACTCAGCGGGAACCTGTCGGGAAGCAGCGGATCGATTGCCCCTCCTTCCCGACTCGTGATAGCTTGCCACAGCGGTCCCAACCACCTTCCACATCTGAATCTGACAGAAGAACCGGCTCCGCGGGCTGGTCGAGACCAACCATTGAAGTGCCCACCGCGCTAACCTCCGAAAATCAGAGAGGCGAACACCCTTGATGGACCATCTCGTTTCTGGCAGACCGGCATCGACTATTTCCGATCGGGTATCCCAGTAGAACCATTTCAGGATATACCGCTTTGTCATGCGGTATTCCTCCACTGGATGCCGAATTACGGCCTTAGGCTCGTACCGTAGCTGCTCGCCCGCAGTAAAGAGGCGATTAGCAATCTCAATGTCTTCCCTCCCAAGCAGATTATTGTTGGAGCGCCCTAGGTCTGAACGGAAGCCCCCGTATTTCTCGAACATCTCCCTGCGAAATGCGGTGTTTCCACCATAAGACGGGCGCGTTAAGGGCTTAGGTTCGGGGCCTTCGTCAAATCCCGTAAACGGACCGATCGTATTGAAATCCTCCTCCGACAGCCAGGCAGGCAGCTTACCTGGCCATACTGGGATGATTCTTCCGCCGGCGAACGACCATCGACCTCCACAGAGCGATGACGTGAGACTCCAAAGCCAGTCAGGATCTGCTGTCACATCATCATCGGTGAAAGCCAGAATCTCGCCTCGCGCCCTTTCGATTCCTGCATTGCGGGCATGGGAAAGGCCTTGTTTAGACTCAAACACGTAGCTGAATCGCGGATTCAGAAGACAATACTTCTCCAGGACTTCACGAGTTTCGTCGGTCGAATTATTGTCTACAACCAAAACGTCCCATTCGATTCCGGTGGGCACATTTTGGACAGCGATACTGTCCATAGACTTGGTCACGGTTTGGCAGCGATTGTACGTGCACACGATCACCGTAATGTTCATGTCGAACCCTCAACGCCATATACGCCGCTCGTCATCTCATGACAACCGTGCCGACGATATCTCTGAGCACCTTCCTTAAACGTAACAACCTCGGCGGCACCGGAGTTGCGAAGCTCTGCAAGTTCCGCCATCTGCCTTTCAAACTCCGCCGCTGGGATTGGCCACCAACCGTCCTTGATGTCTCCGATACCATGAAACATGAGTACATGCCAGCAAGCGGGCTGTGACCATCCCGAAACATCTTCAGCACCATACTTGCCAATAAAATTGCTCCGAGTACGTTCGTAGCCAAATTTGCTTATGAGGCGACAGTCGACCTTAAACAGATCTATGGTCTCTCCGAATGGATAATAGGCTTCGTTTGCGCCCCAGCGTGCCTGCTCATAGCCCGCATTGATGACGGCTTCCTTTATAGAGTTGCTGAAGTGACAGAACGGATAGCAATACGACGAAACTTCGTTATCTAGCCTGTCCTCAATCCATTTCTTCGACGACTCTGCTTCGAACACTGGGTCTTGATCAAGATAAGGATGCCTGTGATGCACGCTGTGCGATCCAATTTCGTGCCCTTCGCGAATCATGCTTGAAAGCAGCTGAATATCCCTCTTATTCCAATTGGTCTTGCTCCAGCGAGGGTGCTTTTGCCCATCTTTCAGACTCCAGTCTGTGTTCGCGACTAGAAAGAAGGTCGCCGGCAAACCATATTCAGTAAGAATGGGCAGCGCCTTTTCGAAGTGGCATCGGAGCCCGTCGTCGAACGTCAGTGAGATTAGCGATCGCATGATCTATTCCACAGGAAAGTCTTGATTTCTCGACATGACCCAACGCGTTGAAGTCGCAGATTATGGAAGCGTGTCCAAGCAGGATTAACCGATCAGAAGCCGTTTGACCGGTCCGCCCACTACCAGAGGTCGCACGAGGAATGCTCGAACGGCCCAGATGGCACTCCCCACGAATTTCCTTTGTTGCCATAATAGTCTGGCAATGGTCAGGTGGACATCAGCAACTTGCCATCGCTCGACACCTTCTGCATTCGTTCCCACAACTTCGCGCGCAGCCCGCAGTGCCGAAGAATATTCGGCTGCATTGCACATGATTCGTATCCACTTCCGATAATCGCGAAATATTTCACTTCTCTGTTCCGAGTCGGAAACTCCCCACGCGACAAGTGCGTCGGAAGTAATCTCTATACCCCCACACAAAGGGTCCAAAAGTCCATCTTTCCTTCTCTTCGCGGCCAACTGAGCGGCAAGTGTTCCTCGCGTCTGTTGCGTCCTTTGCTGAATCGAAACCTGGCCTGAATGAATTCGATACTTGAGCACAACTTGCTCGAGATTCGCTAACTCAGAGATTTCTGCAATTCTTAGCCAAAGATCGTAATCTTCAGCACCAATAACGTTGGAACGATACCCTGCTGTCTTGGCAAGCACGTCTCTGCGCAACAGCGCCGTCGGATGCCAAAACACACAGCGCCGACGAAGGAGCAACTCGTCCTTGAGCTCGTCGTTCCCGGTCGGGTAGGTGGATGTGAACAACGGATTACCTGTCGCGTCAATCCACTCGACTGAAGCCCCGAGAAGTCCAACTTGCGGATAAGCCTCCATGAATTTGACTTGTTGCGCCAGCCGATCTTTCATTGCGACGTCATCGGCATCCATGCGGGCAATGTACTTACCACTCGCAAGTTCGCAACCTCTATTCAATGCGCTCACCAGACCCGAATGCGCTTCGTGGTAAACCTGCACTCGAGTATCACGCCGCTGGTAAGAATCAAGTTCGACAGCCGAGCCATCGGTCGAGCCGTCATCAATGATGATGAACTCAAAATCCTGAAAGTCCTGATCGAGAATGCTCTCAACGGCCTCGGCAAGGAAACGCTTGCCGTTGAAGATGCTCATCACCACCGAGACCAACGGAGGTCTCATTGTTGGGCCGTCTCGATTCATTTGGCCAGTACGGTCTGCGATGGCTTTGCTTCGGCGCGGGGTCGAAGCAGCCTCTCGAACAACGCTCCGTTGACGTCTAGGTTTGTGCCGTTGGCATAGTATCCTCGCGCGTTATCGAGCGCCAGTTTGCGTGCTTCTGAATATGCCCGCTTGTCCGTCAGGATATGCCTAATTTCGCTGAAAGCGGCATCGGGCAACAAAGTCTGTCTCGGGGAGAAGCAAGCCAGATCTCCGGTTCTAAACCCGTTCTCTGTCTGCAGAAAGATCGTCGGCAGACCACATGCCGACGAAACGGTAAGCACCCCGCTGAAAATGCCGGCCACTACGGACGAGCGACCCAAATCGTAATCCAAGGGCCACGAAGGATGCGAAAGCTCACAACGAGAAGAGTGACGCTGAACGATGCGCTGGCAGTTTTCAAGGTTCAGATTACTCCAGAAGGGATGTGGCCGAATCACCAGGCGCCGCAAAGGAACCTCAGCGCAGAGCAATCTGTCGGCCAGCTGCAGCAAAGCTGCGCACTGGTCTTCCACGCCGTAGAAGTCACCTTGCCCTTCTGGCTGAGGCACATCGACGATGAGTAAGGTCTGGTTATCGAACTGGTCGGGCAACACAGAGACCGTATCGTAGAGGCTGCCGCCGCTGACATAGTTTACCGGGCTTTCCTCCACTTCCGCCGCCCTGAAGAATTCGCGATTCATCGCATCGAGGAAGGATGCTGACGATTGACCGAAAGCAACGTAGGTTGAAGCGGTAACAGGAACATCCAGAGTGTGGCTTATCACCCCCTGCTGAAACGTGATGACAGGTTTGTCACGCTGTTGCGCGGTCCGGCACACGGGGCTGCACAATGCGTGCCAATGGCAACGAGCGACTGCATAGTCAAAGTCGATCGTGTGCTCTAACTTCTCCCACGCTTCAACACTATTGGCTATGTATCGGAAATTCTCTTGCACTTCCAAACCCGGATGAAGCCCAAAGGGTTCGAGAATTTCCACGGTCTTCTCGAAAGCCTCTCGCGCCCGAACCTTGGTTGCCATCCAGCGCAAACGAGCGTCCAAGCGTTTTACATGTGCGAACGGATCCACAAATGTCACTTGGCCCCTGCGCCCAACCGCCGTCAACTCGGCTTCCAGCTTGTCCCGAAAAGGCACACCGGAGGGCAGTAGGCACAGGATAGTCGCATCTGTCTGCACAAGACCAAGGAGGCTGCGGATGAGAAACCGACTCTCCGTCTTGCGGCTTGAATCGGGCATCGGACAAAAAAGAATGTCAGCCTTAAGCTTCTGAACGCCGCGGAATCGATTGACCCTTTCGGAGGTCCAAACACCAGACTTCACGAATCGGTCTGAGACGCTTCTGGAACTGGACTTCCCGCGCGGACCTTTCAATGAATCCAACTGCAGCATCATAAAGTAATCCTGCAGACTCGGGTCATGGCGGTAGAGATGCAGCTGCGCCTGGAGGAAGGCTGAGATCCGGTCAGCCGAGGAGTGAAACAGATGATCAATTTTCATATGGATTATTGTTTTGCCCCTATCGCATCCGCCGCTCTCACCCAATTGGAAATTTCAATTTCAGTCAACCAAGGTTGCCGACCCGACGACCGACAAGACTTACAATAGCCTCAATCACACGATCTTGATCGACGGGCATCAATCCCACCGAGCAAGGCAGACTAATCGCATCACGGTGCACAATATCGGAATTCGGGCAAGAAAACACGCCCGCCTGACTGTGAGCTTTCGAGCGATGGATGGGCTGCCAGAGAGGGCGCGTCTGAATCTTTCTAGAAGCAAGTTCGCGGAGAAGTTCCCGCGAGTCGATGCCCGATTCTATTTTGTCAACAAGCACCGTATACATCCAATAGGTGCTGAAGGCCCATTCCGCCTCCCTCCGGTACACGGATTCCGGGACAGAGAATTCAATGACTTCTCGATACCGTCTCGCAATCTCTCGCTTGGCATCCACAAAGCTGTCCAACTGCTCCATTTGGGCGCAGCCCATCGCCGCCAGCATATTTGTCAGGCGGTAATTGTAGCCAACCTCTTTATGCACATATTCCATCGGATCATCCTTCGCTTGCGTTGTGAGATACCTGGCGCGCGCAGCCCATTCCGCGTTGTTTGTCACAAGCATGCCGCCGCCGCCGGTCGTGATGATCTTGTTTCCATTGAAGCTAAAACATCCCGCATGCCCAAAACCTCCCAGGCTCTTTCCTCGATAGCTCGCACCCAGCCCTTCGGTGGCATCTTCAATCACGGCTAACGAGTATCTTCTCCGCGACGGCCAGGATAGGATCCAGATCGACCGGATGGCCGAGAATATGGACGGGCAGGATGGCCTTTACGCGCCGGCCAGTTCGCCGGTTGCGCAACTCGCGTCCATCCCAACGGCAATCGTTTTCGAGAAAATCGACGACTCGCCATTCGGATCGATCTGCCAGTATTCGCGGCTCCGCATCGATAAAGACGGGCCATGCGCCGACGTAGCGGATTGTGTTCGCAGGAGCAATGAAGGTCAGCGATGAAACGAGAACCTCGTCATCCGGCTGCACGCCCGCAAGCATGAGCGCGATGTGCAAAGCCGAGGTACCGTTTACAGTGGCAATGGCATATTTCGTGCCTGCCTGTTCAGCCACCATCCTTTCGAATCGATCGACGTAACTGCCCACCGATGAGACCCAGTTTGTATCGAGGCACTCCTTGACATATTTCCACTCGTTTCCGCAAATCTCGGGAACAATCAGCGGAGATGAAATCGGCGGCGGCGGCGGTGCACCCGGGGCGAGCTTTTCAGTCGGGTTCAATTGCGGTACCTCCGCGTCTCCGAAATTGCGAATAATTTGTCGCGCACCAAGTCGAGCCACTTCTTCAATGCCCTGGGCAACGGTGCGGTGATGTGTGAAGCCGAGCACTTCACTGATGCGCGTGAACGACACGCGGTAGTCTCGTGGATCTTCTGCTTTGTGCACGAACTCGACCACGGCATCGGCGCATGGGGACGAATCATCTCGACGAGTTGCTGCTTTTGGAAATTCTGGTCTGTCGCGCCGACGTTGAATACCGTGCCGGCTACTTTCTCGCACTGGCGAACTGAGTACAAGGCGAATTGCCCCGTGCAGCGTCGCGCACATGGACATAAGGGCGCCAGAACTGCTCACCGAATACCTTCAAGTGCTTCTTTGGTCAGCATCTCCATGGTGAATTCGTTGACGGTCAGATCGAATCGCATTCGCGGCGACACGCCAAAGACCGTGGCGAACCGCAGCGGCGTGGGACACCATCCGTTCCCTGCTACGGGCTCGCAACAACGCCTTCTCAACGGCCACTTTTGTTTCGGCATAGAGCGAGACTGGGCTTAATTCCGAATCCTCATCAACGTATTGATCGGAATCCTTCATCTTCCCGTAATTGCTGCAGGTCGATGCAAAGATAAAGCGACGGACGCCGGATTTTCGGCTTTCGTCGATGAGCGCCAGCGAAGCCTCAAGATTGACGGCGCGAGATATCTCGGGATCACGAGCGCAGGCGGGATCGCCGACAATCGCGGCAAGGTGAACAACCGAATCCGTCTCACCCAGCAATGCGCGAACTTTATCGCGCTCACGAATATCTCCGCGAACGAAATTAAACTCCGGGTTAGTCCAGACTCCGAGAAGCGCTTCTCCCCCATGGAGGAGCGAATCCAAAACTGTAACGCGATGACCTTCGGCAAGCAGAAGTGGAACAAGGGTCGAGCCAATGTAGCCAGCGCCGCCTGTGACAAGTATCTTCATTTGACTATTCTCAGAGTACAGGTTCCTTGGCAACAAGTGACCAAAGTGGGATGTTCATTGCGCGTGACAAGTACCAGTCTTGCAATCAAAAGAGATCAATCAGACCCTTGTCGGCCCAACGCTCGAAGTAAGCCAGCACATCCGGTTCGGGAAGCCCGAAATGGTTTGCGACAGCCCGCACGCTAACAGGACGGTCAAGGCTGGGGATGAAATCCATGAGGTGGCGCATCTTGCGTCTGTGTTCGGAAGATGTATCGCCTAACGCTACTTGTCCATAGTCCATATAGAGGTCGTAGCGAGGGTTAGAGAGGCAGATATTTCCAGCGAACCGTTTCACGACCGTCGGAGAAGACTCTAGGATATCGATGGCGCCTATCAGTGCAGAAACCGCATCTTCGAGGCGATCCTCACGCATGATGTCAACAGAGTCGTTGCTTGAGTGGTACTCCGGATAGGGGAATCGCGAAAACGAGACCATGGGAATCGCATAATTCTCCCAAATATATTCATCGTTGATCATGATGCTCCCAAAAGGTCCCGTTCGATAGGCAAGGCCCAACCGATCAAGGCTGGCCTTGAGAGAGAACAAGGTATTAGCCATGCTACCCCGTGGCTCTTGAACCGCCAGCGAAGTATCAGTTCCAAGCATCTCCAGGAAAATACCTTCCAGAATCGTGCCGCGTTCCGCGTCAGTAAGTCCCGCAAGGTAGAGTTCCGAGCCGATAATCCCCGGAGAGAGGACCAGTGAATAACTGAATCTCGTCTTTCGCGCCAACAGACGTCGCATGACCTCTAAGCCGACCACACAACCGGCCACACCATCGTTTGCCACGCCAGCATGATCCAGGTTCGCTCCCAGCACTATGGTGAATTCGGACGATCCCGTATGCTTATACTCAAGAATCTTCACCGAACCCGGAGCTTCCAATGTCCGAATCGCAACTTCGTAGTTGCCGGGAGCAAGTTGATCGAACACGCGCTTTGGCAGGCAAAATCCCCAGTCTCGATTCCAACTCCTGAATTGCTGTCGATAATGAAATGGAATTGAATCATCGTCGCGTGAATCAAAATAGAGATGCCGTTTCAGCTCTTCCAGGTCAACAGACCCCGAGAAGTTCTTAGATAGCGCAATCACCCCAAGCGGATGAGCAGTCCCGTCATAAACTACGCGACCATCCTTGATGATCTTGGCCTCTTTCACGTCCCACGAAGGCGGGATTACCCATCCGTTGTGTTCGTGGCAACTCGGTACGGAGATCACGCGGAACGGAAACGCACTGCACAAATATGCCACAGCCTCATCGTACCCTCGGGAACAGACGGCTCGATTGAGAGGCGTGAGGTCTTGCAACATCTCCATCATTGTCTTCATGAAACCCAATTCTCCAATACGGCAAGATTCTGCGTGCAAACGATATTTATGATGAATCAGCCCATTGGAGATCCCATGCCCTCGACACCTGCAGGGCACCCGCTATCTTTATCGGGATTTACCGTCGAGAAGTATTCACGAGCTACTTGAGCACTCGTCAGTCGAAGGGCGATATTTTTCCCGACGTTATATAGCCACAAGCTATCTCCATAAACATACTCTCGTCTGACTCCATAAAATGTGTTCGCGATGGCCTTGTCCCCTACTATAAGCGCCGGAGACACGACGTCAGCCTGCAACATGTCATCCCTATAAGCGCTTCGCAGGGCGCCGCCAGCATCGAACGCGTTCTCGAATACAGGCGCCGGTCCTACGTATCGGCAAAAACCATCCAATAGCACGCTACTGCCCGGAGAGACATTCACATTCTTACGAACCCCTGCAATAATTTCACGTTGCTGGGTGCTTGCTTGCGCCCAGCAGTGACCCAGACTCGCAATACAAACAGCATTTAGAGCGCATATAGTCGTAAGTGCCCCACATATTGATACTCTTTGCAGTTTCACGGGCAGCATGGCAATCAACGCCATTATCCCGCCAGTGAGGACAAAGGCCGCTCCGATTGCCGCGGCAATTGTAACGCGATTGTTTGTGCCGTCATATGAGAAGTTGGAATTCAGAAGAAAGAAAGGAAGGTAACAGATCAGGAATATCAAGAGTCCCGCGGCAACTACACAGAAAGCATAATTCCTGCCAAGCAGAGGTAATTTAGCATGGCCAACAAGTAGATTCAAATAGAGCAGAACCGACACTGTAATAACCACGATAATGATCGCCGACGACAATTCCAATCCGGAAAACAGGTACATTTTGAAAGCTACCCTAGGTAGGCCTACTCCGTAGTGAAGAAAGTTGAACTTGGCTGTCATTCTTATTACGTTCCACGTCAGCTGACCGAAATTGAGCGATTGATGTGTGAAGCGCAGGTTCACCCGGTTTGTCATTCTCGCTTTATATAGAATGACTGATCCCAGGCCCAATGCAGCAACCAACAGATAACCGAGGCTCTTTCCAGCCGAGATGCTACGCTTGACACCGTTGCTGCAGGACTTCGCATATATGCAACACCCGACAGCAAGGACAGCCACCGACAAGAGTGGCAGAACCACCTCATAAAAAAGCAGTACTAGCATGAAAGAACTAATGCTCAGAAGCTGTAGATAAAACGAAGCCCAGGATACGGCTCGCAATGATCTAGCCGCGACATACAGCCCCAAAAAGAACAGTGCCTGACTTGAAAAGGCTTGGAGTCCCGCCAGCCAAAAACGATCGCTGGCATAGTGTGGGAGAAGACCATAAACCAGGGGCACAACAAGGGCAACGAAATGAGGAAGGCGGAGTTCGCGAAGCGCTAGATAGAACACGACCACAACGGCAACTAGCATCAGCGAAATGCACGCGTGATATGGCAGCGGGTCAAGCCCGAATTTGGAATACGCCAGTACCCCCATTAGTGCAGATGCGGGGCGCGCGCCGAGTCCCTCCTGCAATGTGCCCGACAGGGGTAAGCGACGTAACAATGCCCCAAGTGACTGATCTTTAGAGAGACCGAAGCGTGACCAGACATACCAGTCATCAGCGTAAAACCCCAAGCTGTTGATGTAGAAGAGGCCGGCAATCGCCGATATGCCTGCTAAAAATGCGCAGTCTCGGACCGCTACTTTTTGAGGAATAGGTTCCGATTTGCTTTCATGCCACATCTGACAGCCTCCCAAGATGTCGGTTCTTCTTGAAGCGTATTGCCGAAAGATTCGATCGCCGACAGTCGCTAATTCTCACCCGGGCACGCTAGCAGGTTTTGCAGAAGATCATGGCTGAGAGTTCTTTCCGCATGTCAAGTTCTTTTAGCACCCAATAGGCATAGCTGCAGCGCGCCCAAAGGACCACGATAACTGCTGCGCCAGTAATCAGGATGAACTCAAGGGGATGTAGAAGCCCGACATCGCCAGCACAATACTCGCCATCCAAAGTTGGCCCTTCTTCCCTTCACTGAAATAGCGACCCCCAGGAGAGCTAGGGAAAGAAAGTCTTTCCGCCAGCCAGAAGAAGGGCACGTGCCGGGCCTCTTCAGTCTGCCAGCATGACAGATTAAACGGAGCAGGGCAAATCATTGGTATCGAGGCGGGGCAGCAACAGTCGATCGTCAGTGCCTAAATCAGCCACCCGCGCGTCTACAGTAAATCCAAGCCGGCATTTTCGGTCACGCAGAATTCGAAGAAGCGACTCGTTGAAGCCCCCATAGGGGTAGCACATTGTCCAGTCGTCTCTCTGCATACCGAACATCTGCAGAAAATCAAGAGATCGCTCAATCTCGACGGCCTGCGCTTCAGGCGAAATGTGATTCAGCCACGCGTGCGTGTGGCCATGGCTTCCAATATGCATTCCGTGACGATGCATGCACGCAATCTGGTCAATGGACATATACAGTTCGCATGCAAAAGCACTTTCATCACTTGACACGCGCTCACTAAATAGCCGACTTACAATCTCACTCCGCACTGCTTGCGGGAGCTCGTACTGGAGCAGACGTTTAAGTACGTAGACCTCGCGTGGATCGTACCGATGTAGTCCCGATATGGCCGCAAGAAATTCTTCCTCGCTCTTGAGTTCAAACTCGGAACGAAACTCATTCACAAGGGAGAAGACGTGCTCGAGCAGAGCTTTTGGATCGGGGGTCGCGGCAAGTACAAATTGAATCTTGTTGACATCCAAAACTCTATGTTCAAGGATGGCCTGCGCGGGTGGGAAGAAGCAGCCTTGAATCCCCAGCGAATCGAGCAGCGGAAATACATTCGAGAAATGGTCGGTGTAGCCGTCATCAAAAGTCAACAGGATTGCATTGGGAGGAAGATCGTCTCCACCAGGTTCCTGCGCCGCCAATAATTGTTCAATCGAAATTGGCGTGTATCTCGCCCGAATATATTCGATCTGGCCGCGGAATCGCTCAAGCGAAAGTCCCTTGATCGCAGGAAAGCGAGACCGCTTGAGGTCACGAACATAGTGGTACATGATGATGGTTACGTGTGGTTTCATTGAGCAGATTACGGCCTAATCAATTCTATACACCTTAAGAGTGCCGCTATCTTTTTGCTCGACCAGCCATGGCGGAAGCGGCTTAGGGATCGCGATATCTGTGCCGGGCTTGGCCACGAGCCAGCGGACTTGCCAGATCTTTGCTGTCTCGCGCAATGTCTCTGGATCCGTTGTGGTGAAAAGTAATTCGTTGTCACGATAGAGACTGTTAAACCATGGAAGCGACTTTTCGCCTCTGGCTAGATATCCCTCAAGCAATACGGGGTGCTCGGCTAGAGCAGAGTATCCATAAGAAAGCGCCAAGGGAGGCAGAGAGTTTAGTCTATCGATGTCGTGTTTGTTCGTTGCAAACCGCTCATTAGGCGCCATGACTTCTTTGAGATGCCTCAGGCCGGATGCTTCACCGGGTAGATAAGTCACATCTGTCGGAACCAGCTGCAATCCAAATCTGAGCCAGGTTGGAAGCCACCCCAAGAACCCTATCAGCAGCACACCCGTACATACCGCGGAAGCGAGCCTTGAAAAGCCGGCACTCCGTTTCATGTATACCAGGGTGCCCGTTATGAGTGAGAGCAATAACAAGAGCGGTAAGATCTGGAGCCGCAAGGATGCTCCCCATGCGTGGCTATGCATCAAGAAGACCACGGTTCGAAATATGACTGCGAGACCTAGAAGGACCGCCATGGTCCCTCGCGCATCTCTGAGCCATTCCGCAATCATCTGCGAACGCTTGGCGCCCCGCCAGCATCCTGGGCTCAAGCGCGAAAAGGCCAGTATGCTGAAAACGCTTTGCAGGAAATATATGCCGTAACGCTGGTTTTCGTCTCTGAGTTGAAAACCAAGATCGAACGCCAACCAGCCGATCACGCTAATCAAAACTAGAACGGAAACTGGATCCTTGAACGATCTCGATATCCAACGGAAACCTGTGAGTCGAAAACCTAGCCCGACGATTAACCAGACGGAGATCGACCACCATTCCTGCAATGGATTTCTGTTGATGATTGCTTGTGCGGCGTCAGAAGAGTGGCTGACCCCCATAATGCTCCAGGCTGCGAAAAACAAACCTAGCATTAGCAAAATGGACGCCCAGGACCACGGATTCCTAAGACGCCCCCAAAACAATAGAATTCCCGTCACACCGAAGCAGTACAAGGAAACTTCCAGATTCATCGGCACGGCGAGAGCAGGCAGAGCTAGAAGTGCGAGATCCCACTTACTCGAGACTTTTCGGTCACGCCCAATCAGGCACAGGCCCATGATCACTGTAATAGCGATCAGGCCGTGAAGAACCGAATGCCCACCAAGCAATTGGTTGAAAGGCCCACCATCTCCCTGTACCTCCATCCTGGGGATGTTGAAAACGATCGCCTTCGCGGAACGGCCGAGGGTAGTGGTTTCGTCGTTGAGTAACGACAGCAGCGAACCATAGAAGAACAGCCCAGCAACAGACATAATCCCGCCAAAGCCTTTGCCGGTCGCTCTAATCGATAGAAGCGTCCCAAGTCCGAAGCAGGATAGGACGAGCGCCCAAAGCGAAGCCCCTCGCGTCACACGGGCCACGGCGTCTCCAAGATCGAGACTGTCTAAAAGTGAAATAGCTGCAGCTGGTGCGTATGGTCCGAAGTGGTAGAGGAGTTCCCCGGTGACGGTGCCGGGCGTTCTTGGAGGGCCCTCGCTATCTTTGATGCTTGCAGCGATCGCATGAAAGTGCTGCGAATCGATAAACATCCATTTGAAGCTTCCATCGCGGCCTTGGACGAGATCATTGCGCGCGGACGGCAGAAAATAGACTGTGCAGATCAACGTTGAAAGAAGAACTAACGTCAGGCCACGTGAAACAGTCCCTTTTGCCAAACCTACTCGGTCACGCCAAAGTGCAACCAAGCCAACTGCCGCAAGCGCCAGCCATAGACCCATCGACCAAATCAGTGGTAGGCCAAGCCTCACCCAGAGAGCAGTAAGACCGGATATTGCCAGGATGCCTGCTGCGGGCGCAAAAACGATCGGCTGATAACGGACGGCGGCTGGTACCGCCGCATTCAAGATGCTGTAGCCGGCCGCTACAACCACAAGTATGTAGGCGAGAAAGTTTACCGCAGCCCAGATCTCTGCGGTAAAAAGGACAACCACGATCCATGGCAACAGCGTAAGTGCCAAAACAGGCAGCAATCTACGTTCGGACACTGCGCTAACATCCCTGTTTGAAGCGACTTCCCGCGTCTCGCTTATGACCATTCCTGGCTGATCTCCGGGTGCAAACGCGGAGCAGGCTGCAAAGCACTCCCCCGGCGTCGAATACATGCGATCGCGACACTACTCGGTTGAATTATGAGCAATTGAAACAAATCACGAGAACTCTGAAAGTTATCTCTGAGGTATCGTTAAACCGATAAACCCACCACTACCAGGCGCTGAGTCCGCCATCGACCACCAGACAATGCCCGGTGACGTAGCTCGATGCGTCAGAAGCGAAGATAAACAAGCGCGCCGACCATTTCGTCCGCCTTAGCCATGCGGCCGAGTGGAACGCGCGCGGAGTACCGCGCCTTGAAGGTGTCGTTTTGCCCGCTTTCCACGCCAGCAGGGACCAACGCGTTGACCCTAATCCCCGAATCGCCCCAATTCGCGGCAAGATAACGGGTTAAACCGACGACGGCAGCCTTGGAAGTTGAATAAACGGCCGGATTGCTGATCTGGCGGCCAAGATAGAACGATCCTTCGTAGATTCGCTTGTCGGACGAAACGATTCCATAAATGGATGCCGTCTGAATGATGCTGCCGCCAGTTCCCTGCTTTTGCATCTGCCCGCCCACGGCCTGGGCCACGAGAAACATGCCGTCAACGTTGACGGACATGATTTTCCGCCATTCGGAGAGAGAGTACTCTTCTGTGCTGGCAAAGAATGCATCGAGGTCAGAGGATTTGGATGCGGCATTGTTGTGCAGGATGTGGATCGCGCCGAAGCGGTCGACGACCTGCTCAACCATGCTTGACGACAGACGATGGGTCGGCCACATCGCAGGCGACGCCAAGTGCGGTCACTCCGTAGTCGGGTTCCAGCTCGCCGGCGAATCGAGTGCAGCGCTCCTGATCGAGATCGACGACCGCCACCTGGGCGCCGAATTCGGCGAGCCCTCGGCAAAAGCCGCTGGCCGAGAATACCGACGGCGCCGGTAACGATGGCGGTTTTCCCGCTGAGATCAAATAGATCTCTATATTGCGATTTCATTGAGAATCACTTCCCTCTTTTCATTGCGCGAAATGCGGCCGGCGATGAGCACGCGCATGATTTCAAGTGTCTTCTTGGCCGGAATGGCGGGCAGGCCCGTGCGAATGGAATTTGTGAACTCCCAGAGCATACGACGAAACATGGAGAAATTGTCGGTAATGTCGAATGCCCCGTTGCGCTGTGTGCCGAAGATCTCAAGGTGGAATGTGCGCGCGCTTCACCCAACGCGTCGATCTGAAGAATACTGTCGTCATCGAAGCGAATAGTGGCCGAAGCGTGCTCGGCCGGAAGCATCCTGCACAGAAATCGGATGCGCCGGTGTCATCCCAAGAACCGCATCGAGTATATGAACGCCGTACTTCTCCCAGGAGAGGACAATCGCCCCGCGGATCAACTTGAACCGCCCGTAGGCGGCGAGATCGGCGCGAGGCTCATCGAGTTCGCGGGCATAGCGCATTCCGGAACAGGACATCAACTGGCCGTCTTCAAGATAAGGCTTGAGTTCACGAAGCTGCGCCACGTCCAGGCTTAGCGGCTTGTCGACAAAGACGGGCAGTCCGGCTTCGAGAACAGGTCTGCGCCATCTCGAAATGTGTTTCGTAATCATCGCGCGCGATGATGACAGCATCGACCTTGCCCAGAAACTCGCGATAGTCTTCGACGCCGTTGGGAATGCGGCAGGCGGCACAGAGCTTTTGCGTGGTTTCAGGATCCTGCGTCCAGGCGTGCGTGACCTTCCAGTCGCCCATGCCGAACTCCGACGGGTGGCGGCGGCGGACATAGTCGTAGATGCCCGGCCATCCGGATGCCGCAAGCCCTTCCGGAGAGTATCCGTTGATGATGGAGCTGTAGGAAAACGGATGCCCGTTCCCTTCGCTCATTCCGATGATGCCGATCGACTTTACCATATTGCCCACCCGCCATCGACGCAGATGTTCTGGCCGGTGATGTAGCTCCCGGCGTTCGGAGCAAAGCAACGCAACGGCGCCCTTGAGTTCATCGGGCTGGCCAATGCGGTTCATCGGATTCTTGGAGCCGAGCTTCTCCATGAATACTTCGTGCTTCTGCGTCGGCGGATGCGGAAATGCGCCGGGGCTGAGCGCGTTGACGCGAATGCCATGCGGCGAAAGGAAGCTGGCGAGATACCTGGTGAACTGAAGCACCCCGGCTTTGGCCGCACCGTAGCTCGGAGGATTCGCGAACTCCTTGCCGTCGTAGATGCGATAGTCGGGCCCGATGTGGCCATACATCGAGGCAATGTTGAGAATGACTCCGTGGGTGGACTTCAGATCAGGGAAAGCCGCCTTGGTCAGCCGGAAGACGGAGTTCAGACTCATGTTGATGTCATATTCCCAGTCCTCTTCCGAGATGGACTCCCACTGATTCTTGTTTCCGGACCACGCGTTGTTCACGAGGATGTCGATCGCTGTCGAAGTGCTCGTGCACCCCGTCGATGAAGGCCGGAGCGGACCCCTTCTTAAGTAGTCGAGCTCCAAGCCAACGGCACATTGATGCCACCGGCAACTGATGTTCTCTCGCAGCCTTCTTTTCGCACTTTGCCTTATCGCGGCTGGCGAGCACGAGGTTGGCGCCCAATTCGGCGAGCGTTTCGCTGATGGCCGTGCCGAGATAGCCGGCGCCGCCGGTGACGACGGCTGTTTTGCCTTTCAATGAAAGCAGTTGTTGCAGTGACTTACTCATTGTGTTTGATTTCCTCAGTAAGTGCTTCACACAATCATGAAGTCGAGACTGTCATCGATGTCCTGGGAACGGTCGCGAGGCATCAGCACTGCGCCGAGCTTTCCGACCAGCAGCGATTTGGCTTCCTCTGCAAGCAACGCGGCGCGAAAAACATAGACCGCGCCGTTCAACTGGTAGGCCTTTGGCAGTTTCTGCCGCGGCAGCCATGGAACAGCACCGGGAATGAATACTTCGGGACTCCGTCGTTGAGACGCCAGGCGCGATGCGGATTCAGTTCCGCATCCTTGAAGGTGGCCACCGAATCGTAGCCGCCTTGCGCGATGAGTTCGCAGACAGTCGCGCACATCGTCCGCGGTGCGCAGCGGGCAGGTGGGCTCAAGCAGGATGACCCATTCGGGGTGCTCGCCTTCCGCTTCGAGCGTGGCGGAGCAGATCCTTGAGCGCATCGATCACCAGAGCTTCGTCGGTCGCGAGATGCGCAGGGCGATAGATACACTTCTGCCCCATGAGCGCGGCCCGACCGCGGCGATCTGCGCGTCGTCCGTCGAGACGATGATGCGGTCGATTTCGCGAACCTGCGCGCGCCACGTCGATCGACCATGCGAGCAGTGGTTTGCCGCCGAGCGGCCGGATGTTCTTGCCGGGAACCGATTTGCTTCCGCCCCGGGCGGGGATGACTGCGACGACTCGTTTTCCGTTCAGCATGGATGGGGTCGTGTGTCTTTCATTCGCCAGCTAGCGCGCGCGCTGAGCCGTCCGAGGCTGTCGAAGCGCTTTACGATATTCGGTCCATTCCCCGGTATCGATCCAGGCATTCTCGCCGATCGGAAAGACGCCGATGCGGCCGCCGCTGTTTTTGATGCTTCTCGATGAAATCGGTCATATCGCACCGCGCCCTCCTCGGGAATCAGGTCGAGCCGGTCGCGGCGCACGACGTACATTCCGGTATTCACGAGAAAGCTGTACTGCGGCTTCTCCTTAATGCGGGACGAGGCTGCCGCCCTTTTCCAGTTCGCACACGCCATAGGGAATGTGGTAGTCCTTGAGCGACGCGACGAGCGTGAGATCGTAGTTGTTCGTCGATGTGAAAGGCGACCAGGTCAGCGAGATCCGCCTGGATCACGATGTCACAGTTGGTGACGATGAGGTTCTCAGGCTTGCGATCGTAAAGCGCGCGGAGGCCGCCGGCGGTGCCGCGCGGTTCCTTCTCTTCAAGAAATGCCACCGAGTAGACCGGGGCGAGCTCTTCAAAAAACGACTTGAGGATCTTCGACTTGTAGTTGATCGAAAGATGAAATCGATCCAGCCCGTAGGCAGAAACTGGTCGATGATGATTTCGATGACCGTGCGGTCGCCGATGGGGATGAGCGGCTTGGGAAGAACATTGGTGAAGGGCGCGAGGCGGGTTCCCTGCCTCCCGCCATGATGACGACGGGCAGATCTGAGCTGCCGTTTGCGGTTTGACCGCGGCTTCGCCCTGAAATAATTCTTTCCAGAACACCAGCCGAACGATTTCGCGCGAGGGATTGACGACCGGCACGCAGCCGAAGTTGCCGTCCAGCATGTCCGCGCGGAGCTCCTCGATCTCGAAGTCCTTCTTCCGACGACATGCGGATTGCAGTTGCAGACCCGAAGGACCTCTGCCTTCAGGTCGCCATCGGAGAGAATCCAGCGCCGGATATCGCCGTCAGTCAGTGAGCCGACGAGCCGCGACTCCGCATCGACCACGAAGACAATCTTCTCCTCGGTCTTCTCCAGCTGCTCCATCGCCTGCCGGATGGTATGCGTCTGGGGAACAAGAAACGGCTTACGTCTTCAGTCATAGGAGATTGTCTCGATCAGATTCTGCTCGATTTGGGGCGGCGAACGAGGTTTCAGTCATGGCTCCTGTTTTCGAGAAGTATAAAGTGCTTCTTGAGTAAGTCGCCGGAAAGATCTGTCCGCTTGAGCACATCCTTGATGCGTTCGCTCGTCCGTCCATCGCGAAAGCGGTCATACGGATTGCGCATATCGCGCAGCGAAGGCGCGAAATCGCGAAGATATAGCCCGCGATTCCCTTTGGGAATGGTCGCCTCGTCGAGCAAGCCACGTCAATGACGTTCGCTGCCTTGACTCGGCCCTGCTGCCGATCACCGATGTTCACCACGGGCAAGTCGAAACGAAGGCGCCTCCGTCAATCCGCTTGAGGAGTTTCCAACCATGATCGCAAATGGTGCAGCGCAACTCAGATATCGGCGGTGGCCCAGGTGCGGAATCCATTTGAAACGTCCCGGGTCTCTGCACAAAGGCCGCGAATCTGGAGTTGATCGCGGCGCCTTGAGCATCCGCATTGGCCATCGTGAACACCGCCTTCATACCGCTTGCTTCGATTGCGGCCTACCAGGCAGCCGATCTGTTCAGTCGGCGCTCCTGCATCCCGCGTGACAGGATGGTAAGTCACGATGGCAACTGGTTGATCGAGCGGAATTCCAATCTCCTCGTTCAAGTTCTGCCTTCGTTAAGAGATCGCGACCATGGATCTGGTCGAGTCCCGGGAGCTCCAAAGTTGAACACTCGATTGCGGCGACTCGCCCATCTGGCATGATCCGGCGGCGATAGGCCTCAGCTGCGGGAAAATGAAGCGAAGCCATCTTCGTGATGGCGTGGCGCACCGAATCATCGATTGCCCCTTCACTCAACTCTCCGCCGTGTATGTGGGCGATTGGAATCAGGAGCATCAAAGCGGAAATCGCAGGAGCGAAGAGTTCGATCCGATCGCCGAGAAGCACGAGAATCTCCGGCCTCAACCGCGACAATGCCCGTGCGAATCCGTTCATGCCAGAACCGATCGACTCGATATTCTCTTAATGCACTTTCACCCTCGAGGTCAATTTGGACCCTCCCGTCGATTTTATACCTTCAGCCTCGATTTCGCGCCAAGTATCCCCAATTCGAGAGCGAGATGCATGCCGGATACGATCACCTGCAGTCGGAGTGCGGTCGGCCCGAATCGCTTTTATGAGGCCGCGAAGCAACCCGAAGTCAGCCCGGCTGGTCGTAACTACACAAATTCTACGCCGTTTCACGCGAGATGATCCCAACGCAGAATTTCGTCTTTGTGCACATCGCAGCGAAGAGTGCGACCAATAAGGCTTGCGCTGCGGTGGCAAAATGCCGTTTCCGGGACGCTTGATGGCCAGGTCGCTCTGTCACGAGTTTGTGGCCGGCCATCATGCCGCGCCGCCACTATGCTCTTGCGTGCGACGGAGATGTTTGGCATCTCACAGTGCGCGGGAGCCTTGATCCCGTTGCCCAGTGCCGCCTCGACATGGCGGATCGCACGCGACCATCTGCTTCAGTTCGCCGGTTCAAGCGAAGCCGCATGGTCAGGGCCGGGAAGAGTTCGATCCAGTGTGAAGTGCTTTTCAATGACGTCCGCCCCAAAGCGACAGCTGCGATCGCTATTTCGATTCCCGGCGAGTGGTCCGAGTAACCCACGGGCAGGCCGAATGCAGTTCGAGAGTCTGCATTGCACGGAGGTTAATCTCGTCAAAGGGCGCCGGGTATTCTGTAACGCAATGAATCAGAGTGAGCTCTGCTGTTACCGCACGCCTGTAGGACCTGACCGCCTCTTCCACTTCTCCCTAGAGTCGACATGCCGGTGGAAAGAATTACTGGCCTACCCTTGCTCGCTATGTGCTGAGGTAATGGCAAGGTTGGTGATCTCACCCGAAGGCATCTTATACAGCGGGATGTTCACCTGGTCAGCAAAAGATCCGCACTTTGCGATGTCGAATGGACTCGAAAGAAACTGGATGTCCGACCTGGCGAGCAATGTTCGATATCAGCCTGTGGGCCGCGGCATCCAATTCCAGCCGCTGCAGCATTTCGAATTGGGACTCTGTATTTGCTGTGGTTCGTTCCTGATAAGCTGCCTTGTGAGCAGAACGGGTCGCGAGCAGATCAGCGCGGAACGTCTGGAATTTAACCGCATCAGCGCCGCTGGCTTTGGCCGCGTCGACCAGACTGCAAAGCGCAAGGTCCAAGTGATCCATTGTGGTTTACACCGGCCTCTGCAATGACAAATACTTTCGGCATATTACATTTCATCTCAGTCGCCGTGCTGGCGTCCCAACGTAAATCCCTGGCTCTACAAGGTCCTCAACAACCGTCGCTCCGGCCCCAACAATGATTTCCGGCGCTATCGTTTTTCCTTCGATCACGGTCGCGCCCGCGCCAATCAGCGAATACCGACCCACCGTTACATCACCTGAAATCGTTGCCCCTGGAGCAACATGCACCCAGTCTTCCAAAGTCACACCGTGCTCAATGGTCGCATGAGTGTTTGCAATAACGCCAATCCCGAGCTTTGCTCCGGTGTTAATAATCGCTCCGTCCATAATAACGACACCGGATTCGATCGTGACCCCCTCATTGACAATGGCATTCGGAGAAATCACGTTTGGGAAAACAAACTGCATCGGTGCCAACCGAGACCAGATATCATGTCTCCACTTGCCCAGGCCGATCTGACCTACGGCCATCACCGCGTGTGTCTTCCGCGATGCCCTAGTTACCTTCGAAATCTCGAGGTCACCACCAATATAGGGAGCGCCCAGGAGTGTGCCACAGTCTCGCAAGTCCGTGTAACCCAGAACTTCGTACTGACGCAGCTTGTGCAAGATACTGACAACCACCCTCGCGTGTCCGCCACCGCCAATGACGACAATGTCTCTCATTTCATTCAGAGCTTCCATGCCAGACTCCCGGGTCTTCTACCCCTCTATGTGGCGCTTCAGGAGCGAGGGCAGCTTCCGAACTTCTTCGCACCGCAACTTCGCGATATTTCGAATGCGCGTCCTAAGTGTCTCGCCCTGAGTCAGGTAGTCCCTAGCTAACGAAACAATTGCATCAATCTCTGAGTCCTCGGGAAGTGCACTGAATCGCCGATGCTCACCATACTCGAGCACCCGGGTAACACTCGCAGTCTTATGAGAATCAGTGTCCAGAAAGATGCATGGAGTTCCACCAAGCGAGGCGAGGATTGACGGATGGTACCTCCCTGAGATGAAGAGCCGCGCTTGAGCAAGAACAGCGCCGCAAGTGAGAATCGACGTGCTGGCAGGAATAATTCCCACGCCTCTCTCCAAAGCAACGTCGTGAAGAAACGAATCGGGAAGATCGTTTTCCGTCAGCACGACTCCATACCCGAGTCGCTGAATCGCGTCCACAAGCCGCGAATAGCACTCCTTGGCCCGATCCGGATACCAGCTGGCTAGAGATCCTCCACCAATACAGATGTAGGGCTGCGAAAGATCCAGCTTGCCCCAATATTCTTCCTTCTCCGGAAATGGCAGAATGAAATCGCTGTTCGAAGGCAAATACGACTCCTCATTTTGAAAAAGAGGAAACCACGCGAAAAGCGAATCCGGAATGAGCGCGCTGTTCGTCTCCGGCATCTCCGTTTGAACATATGCCAGGGATTCTGGATCCCGCAGCGTGACCTGCTTGCACTTTCCGAGGAGCCGTCGATAGGAACTCAGCGTCTTCTCATTTCGTCCCGTTTTCGGACAATCTGAGATCATCGAATTCACAAGGAACACCGGTTTCCCAAGACGAATGCCTAGCTCGATCATCGCGAGGAAGAAAAGGGCGGTCCGTCGCGGAGGAGTTGAGAAGATAATATCTCCGTCTCCATCAATGACTATCAAGTCTGCACTTGCTGTCTGATCAAAGATCCGAGCAAGTTCTGGGACTCGGTCTTTGTACGCGATGATGTTCTCAGCGCTTAAAGATGGACTCTCCGCAATGAAATCTCGTGCTCCGAACAATTCCTCCAACTTGATATACCAGCTGATTGGGCGTCTCGTTCGACGCTTCAGTAGGGACCTGAACTGCCGATAGTACCTCTGTGGCAACATGGTGGCCACGTAACCAACTTCCGCGCTGGCAAGGTCAAAATAATCGGCGGTTATCGCTCCTGGGATTTCGAATACGGGAATTAGGAGCTGACGAAGCGCGATGCTGGCGCCGCGGCCCCAGTTCACGCCGTTTCGGTTGTCTCCAATGAGAAAAATCTTTGGCTTCATGAAATAGAAAGCAAATTGATATCCCGAGGTAATCAGTGTCTTACTTGCCGACTCATAAAGCCTGACGCTGGGCTCTCTTTGCGTACATGCGGAACGGAGTCTCTTAGATTTGCGGCACGTTTCTTATTGTGAATCGCCGTTATGGAGCACCGAAGGTTCTGCAAAATCGGAAGATTTTCGCAATGCGACGGCAGCGGTCTTTCCATTTGGCAGTTGCCACTCATACGGTACGACAACCGGCGTCGAAAAGCGAGCCCATCTCCAGGCCTCACCTTTGTATCCGTACGCAGCAAGATCTGCAGCCACGCTGAAATACGCAACATCCTGATACGGAATGATCACGGTTGCAGGGTCAGCACCTTGAACTCTCAGTTTCACAGAGAAGTCCTGCGGCAGCAGCGGGATAGATCGAAAGGTGCACCGAATCCTTCCGCTTCCTTCGATATACTCTGGCCGATGACCATCGAGAAGCATATTGGCAGTGAAGCACGAACCGTTGGCTCCTATCACCCCCAACGCAAGGATTGGTTGATCGATTCTTGTCTTCGCAGAATACGAAATCTCCACGATGAGGTCCTCACCCGGCGAGAAGACTGCGCACTCCTTTCCCCTGCCATTCTTTAGCGAAACTTTCTCAATCGTCAGGCCGAAATCCTGATTCGTAAAGGAAGTTGGAGATTCCAGGGCGAGGCTGCTTTGATAGGAGTCGATAACGTCTCCGATCTCGCCGTCCTTCTGAATTCTTCCGGCCTTCAGCCATATTCCACGTTGACATAGATTTCTCACGGCATCCAAATTGTGGCTTACAAACAGCACCGTTCTTCCTGTTTGTGCGAAACTACCCATCTTTCCAAGGCACTTTCTCTGAAACGCAGCATCGCCCACGGCAAGAACTTCATCCACAATCAGGATCTCAGGATCCAGGTGGGCAGCCACTGCAAACGCGAGCCGAACATACATGCCTGACGAGTAGCGCTTTACAGGCGTATCAAGGAACTCCTCTATCTCTGAAAACGCCACGATCTCATCGAACTTGCGAATAATCTCTGCGCGCGTCATACCGAGAATCGCGCCGTTAAGAAAAATGTTCTCACGCCCGGTCAACTCCTGATGGAATCCGGTCCCCACCTCAAGCAGGCTCGCAAAGCGTCCATCCAGAACAATACGTCCCTCCGTTGGTGCAGTGATCCGGCTCAACAACTTAAGAAGCGTGCTCTTCCCCGCCCCGTTCCGGCCGATGAGCCCCACTACTTCGCCCTGTTTCACTCCAAACGAAACGTCTTTCAGCGCCCAAAATTCTGACTTCCGTATTTTGTTTTGCTGATATTGCCTGAACAATTTCGCCGGCGATCGTATCGCGCTCTCCATTGCATGGCGCAACCCGTCACTATTGGCGTTCCTGTGACCAATGGTGTATCGCTTTCCGAGTTTTTCAATACTGACCGCAAGATCAGCAGTTGAAGAAGTCATATCAGAATCCAGAAGCCTTTCATATTACATCCGCGAACGTTCGCTCGGTCTTTCGGAAGTACCAGATACCAGTGACAAGCAGTACGACCACATCGACAAGAGCTACCGTCAGACTCCGCCACAACATATTCCCGCCAGTGCCCAGCAGAGACCAACGGAAACCATCGATTACGCCAACCATCGGATTGAGCGAATAAAGCAGCTGATATCTCGCCGGAACTACGCTGCTTTGAAATCCAACTGGTGATATATAAAGACCAAATTGCACCACAAATGGCACGATGATGCGGAAGTCTCGATAATCCACCATGAGCGCTGCGATCCACAAGCCCACGCCAAGAGAAACTCCAAACGCAAGCAAAACCAGGAATGGCAGCAGGAACACCGTCGCAGGAGGCCTGTGGTGGTACCACGCCATCAACACAGCAAGAAACCCAGCCGAAATCAACAAGTCAACAAAACTCGTGATCACGCTGCTTACGACGATCACGAGGCGAGGAAAATATATCTTCGATATCAGAGACGCATTCTGTACCAGGCTATTCCCACACTCCGATAGTGCCGTCGAGAAAAACATCCACGGCAGCATTCCACAGAACACTAGCAGGGGGTACGGAACTCCACTTGACGGCATCTTACTCAGCTTCCCGAATACGAGGGTAAGTATCAGCATCGTCAGGAGTGGACGAATCAATGACCAACTGATCCCGACGACAGTCTGCTTGTAGCGAACAAGGAGATCACGCCATGCAAGAAAATAGAACAGCTCGCGGTAGCGCCAAAGATCGCGCCAGTATTGTCGCTCAGTCCGGCCCGCCTCAATTACTAGTTGAGTCATAGTTTCCTGCTTCATAAGACGAGTTCGGCACCCGGAAGATTTCTAATAGACACGTGCCCAAGGCCTCTGGAAATGTCGGACGTTCCCGCAAGAACCTACGAACATCGCTCTTCTGGCCCAGACTTCTTGAGCATCGTCACTGCCCCGGCCGATCGACTGTCGAACGCGCGTTCATATGCGGCAAGCAGATTCGGCACCGAGTGTTCCCACGCCAACTGTTTCACAACTCGTTCACGGCCAACTTTACCCATGGCCCTTCTTTCCTCGGGATGATCCAGAAGCCAAAGGATCTTCTCGGCCAGTCCGATGGACAGATTGTCATTCTCACAGTATAGAGAGGCGTCACCGGCACTATATCGTCCCTCTTTCAGATCGAATTGGACGATTGGTTTCGATAACGCCATATACTCCATGATTTTGATCATTGTCGACATATCGTTCATCGTGCATGGCTTGTCGGGGTTTACGCAGACGTCCGCCGTCGACAGAATCTCCAGCAGTAGTTCAACTGGAACCCGCCCCGTGAAGTTCATGACGTCTTCCAAATGAAACTCTTTAACCATCTTTCTCAAAGTCGAGCAGCCCGGGGCCGCCACCTACGCATGTGAAATGCACGTCTCGTCTTCCCGAATCTTTGATGTGCTGCGCCGCTTCAATCAGCAGTTCGAGGCCTTCTTGAGTACTCATGTTCCCTACGTAGCCCACCAGATATGGCTTGTCCATACCTGAGTCGGGATTCGCCGGCACTTCCTTGAATTTCACTAGGTCCGGCCCGTTGCGAACCACAAAAACATTCTCAGGATCTCGACGGCCCCGCGTAATTGCAAGCTGCCTATAGCTCTCATTAGTTGCCATCACTACATTGCTAGACCGATACGTCAGAGCCTTCTAAAAGCACTTGAATCCTGTAGAGCGCGCCCTGTCTATCAAATTTGGATTCATAGAGCTCAGGAACGACATCGTGGTGATCGAAGATATACTTCACTCCAAGCAGTTTGAATGGGAGTGCAACCAGAAAAATATTATCGGGTGGATTGCAGCCTTGGATCACTTGAAAGCCGCGCCGAAAGAAGATCCACCACGATAAGATGAACTCCCAGAACAAGCGCCCATCCAAACTCCCACAGATATCCTAAGGCGCTGTTCCCTTCAGCCGGTACGGGATGCCGGTATATATGAACACCTTCCAGAAATTCATAAGATGCGGTGCTTCCGTGGCCACGAGGGCACAACACTGAAACTTGATATCCATGAGTTTGCAGTGTCGTAGCTTCCTTCCAGACACGGTCGTCGAAAGGCACCGGACATATTTTCGACAATGATGAGCACTTTCCTTGGGTTAGGCACGGTCGACTTTTCCATCCAGCGATTTGTAAAGGTTAGCTAAAGCACACATCATCGTGGCCTGTCCCCAATGCAATGTGGGCGTTTTGTTGACGATCCGTGCAGAGTAGCGACGATAGTAGAAGTAGCCGCTGTCGTCTTGCATGTGAGCGATGGTCCATTTTGCGACTCTCGCGGCCAAATCAAGGGCACTGGAGTCCAAGCCGCTAAAGTACACCAGCGTATCGATCGCCTGCGACGAACATTGAATATCGATTGGAAGGGTTTTTCGATCGTAATACCGGGGTGTTCCGTCCGCGCAAAAGAAAGTATCTCTCCAGTATGTATATCCCTTCATCATGCTCTGATGAAATCCCCGGTCTCCTGTACTTTGTTCGTAGCGAAGAAAGCAGTCGAGCACATAGGCAGTGTGAAAGTTGTCGACCCAGTGCATGTCCTCTCGTTCGCCGTAATACCAGGAGCCGTTCTCTCCCTGATGTTGCGATGTGTATTGAATGGCCTGCTTCGCCAATTCCTGATATGCCTCGTTGCCTGTGTATGAGTAGGTCCGTGCAAGAAGGCTTGCTGTAGAGTGTGCTTGCATTATGCACCTGCGTGTCCATCCCGGGGACGTACGCGATGCAGCGCCCTTCACCGTCAGGAAATGTCTTTACATCACGCAAGATATGTTCGCAAGCACTAACTGTAATCTTCAGGTACCGGTCGTCCTCGAAGTGATCGTAGCCATCCAGAAAAGCATGACCGATCAACGATGTCCATACCACGGTAGGAACACCGCGCTTTAGGTAGTAAACCTCGCGACTGGTAATCGAAGTGATTGCCCCAGCAGGCGCCGCTGTAACCAGCTGACTGATGATCGATTAACCACTCCAATGCAAACCGGGCCTTCTCCGACCATACCTGATCGCCTGTCGCTTGATGCATGCGGATGAATCCACGAGCTAGGAATCCCATCCCCTTGCTGGACTTCTCTGCCGGAATCCGTAACAAGGGACGCAGATTGACCGGAAACCTGCGCACCCCTTGCAGCAATATGGTTCGGAGAAGTTTTGTCTCAAAGGTCAGAGGGCGGAGGAGTGGCGAGCTCAATCCGTCAAATGTGTCATAGCCGCGATAATCGTTTCTCTCCAGCCAGGAAGAAAGTCGACTTATGGATTCACGAATCTCTCCCATCTCAGTCGCACATCCGCGCTTATCTTCGGAACGCTCACCAACAGATTCCGTCATAGCTTCCATTTATGCTCTTTCCCTTCATGATTCGCACAAAATCGATCATCCGTTGCCCTTCACGGAGCTGGCCCGGAACCTGTTTGAATTCCGGATCGTTGTTCCCAATCACGACTGTCTCGGCATGCCTCAGCACAGTGGTGATATCGGGAACCATAAGCTTCGAGATGTGCGGTATGTGATTTAAGATAAAGTCCCGGTTCGCGCCCACAAGACTCGCCAGGTTTACGTTTTTGTCGTAGATGCGCAGTTCAAAACCTTTCCCGATTAGCCGTTCGATCACTTCAATCACAGGACTTTCTCGTAGATCGTCCGTCCCTGCCTTGAAACTGAAGCCCAGTACCCCAATTCGATTATGGCCGGCATCCACGATCATTCGCAATCCGCGAGCAACCTGAATCTCGTTGCTTGGCAGTATGGAAGTTAGAATCGGAAGTTGCAGATCATACATCTTTGCCTGGTGTGAGATCGCGCGCAGATCTTTGGGAAGGCAGGACCCTCCGAATGCGAAACCCGGAGTCAGATAAGACGACGAAATATTCAGCTTCCGATCCTGACAAAAAATATTCATTACTTCGTGTGAATCTATGCCAACGGCCTTGCATAAATTGCCGATTTCGTTGGCGAACCCAATCTTTAGTGCATGCCAGCTATTATCGACATATTTGATCATCTCCGCGGTCTCAAGATCCGTCTTGATCAGTGGCGCGTCGATCTTCCTGTAAAGATTCGCGAGCATCTCCCCACTGGATTTGTCGAGCTCGCCGATCACAGTCTTGGGCGGCGAGCGGAAGTCCTTTACCGCCGTGCCCTCTCGCAAGAACTCAGGGTTGTTGCACACTCCAAAATCTGCGCCTGCCTTCTTTCCGGAGAATTCCTCCAGGACAGGAATGATAATTCGACGCATCGTGCCAGGAAGAATCGTGCTGCGGATTACAACGACATGACGCGACTCTTTACTCCTTAAGGCCTCGCCAATCTGTTCGCAGATGCGCCGAATATAGCGCAGATCGAGATTGCCATTTGGCTGGCTCGGTGTTCCCACGCATACGAACGATAAATCTGTCGCATCGACCGCCGCTGCGACATCGCTGGTCGCGCGTAGTCTGCCTTGCTTGACTTCCGCAGCAATAATCTCAGCGATATCCTTCTCTATGATGGGCGACTGTCCCCTGTTGATTAGATCGACTTTAGCAGCTACGAGGTCCACCCCTATCACTTCATACCCTTCCGAGGACATGCACCCGGCAGACACTGTCCCTACATAACCCAACCCGAAAATGCTGACTCTCACAACTGTTCCTTTCGTTCCTGGCTCATTCGACGATTTCGAAAGATGGCTGATTCCTCAACGTGACGATCAATATTCTTCTTTTCCTTCCCGACAATCAGCAGATCGCCTAAGCAAGCCTGATGGATTTAACAAGTCAACCGGTTCGTGCACAGTTTCCGGCTCTCAATCCATCGAAGCGACTACAACGCAGCATCCCCCATGCCGGCTTGTCTACTGGAACCAAGGAGAAACCTGTCCCAGTTTCTTTCAGCTAACCACCTCAGCCTTCGGAGTTTCCGCTGTGCTCTTTTTGCGAAGGTCCATCCGAAGATCTTCTGCATCCATGAATACTTCCACGAGAGCGTCGGCTCGCCCAGAGGTTCGCCGAATTCCAAGGCGAGTTGTTGCGCCTCTTCCACTATTTGGGACCACTCCGGGTAGTAGCATATTAGCCAATTCCGAATGTATTGAAGGCAGGCGGCATTTACCCTTTCGCTGCGCTCCATCTGCTGCAAGTACTGAATGTGCAACTTCATCGAGCGCCAGTGTGCCTCGAGCTTTAGAGGCGAGTTGCTTACATAGCTCATCGAGTCGAAGCCGAAAGAGCGATAATAGACCTTAGAGCCTGGACAAAACCGCACGCCACCGCTTGCCAATAGCACGCGGCAGAAGTACTCCCCATCGTCATCGCAAAACAGAGTAGTGTCCCATGGTCCTGCGGCCTCAGCTAGTTCGCGACTGATCATCCACGTCGCCGTCTGCATATAGAGATTCTGCCCCATTTTCCGAAGTAACCACTCTACCGGACTCTGGCTACTCCACAGCGCAGATGCATTGAATTGTGATCGATCAGCCCTGTACATGAAAGTGCCGTACTCTGCCGAAAGCGCTGTCAGTTTTCCAGTTCCAGCCTTCACTAACGCCATCTGCTTGGAAATCTTCTCCGGCGCCAGCAGATCATCGGCATCAAGCCACTGGATATAGTCCCCATGGCAAAACGAATATGCGGTATTTCTCGCTGCTGCAGCTCCCATGTTGTCTTGTCGAAATACACGTACACCGTCTTTTTCAAACTGACGCGCAATTTCGTTGGTTCGATCGGTTGACCCATCGTCAACGACAATGATCTCTGTATGGGCCCAGGTTTGCGAAATGGCGGAGCGCAAGGTATCAGCAATCCACTCTTCCGCGTTGTGAGCCGGAATAAGAATTGAGACTAAGGGAGTATCGGCTTGTGCGGCTGCAGCACTGTCCACTCCGATTGGAGTGCCACTACTGACATATTCGTGACTTCTCGATTTCCCCAATCCCTGATTTTCTTCAATCAGTTTTCGTAGTTTTCTAATTTCAAGATAGCCAGCAAGCCGTCTGCGCAGGCGACCCTTATTCAGTCGCCACGAAGCGTCCATCATGTGCACGCCAAAATCACCGAAATGATTCCAGCGCGTGAGATCGCTTACATCTTCAGGAAAGAGCACTTTTACGGTTTTGCCCAATTCCGCTTGCTCAGCAAGTGTACGAGTGACCATTCCCGGCCCCGTTGTATAGAGGACAGAGAACTCATCCTTTGAAAGCGGCGGCAAATCGTATAACATCGCCCGAGCCCATGCCGGATCCTGCTGAGCCCGCACGCAATTCTCTATAACTGCCCGCAGAAAGGGGTGGCGCGAACAAGCTCCAAAAGCGTAGTTCCCGATTTCCCAATCGATTTTGAATTTGTCGCGCAGAAACCGGCTAAAGGTCAACCCCTCAAACGAGAAGACACAGCCATAATCGATTAGAGACGAAAGGTCCGAAGCGAGCAAGACATCCAAGTCGAAGTAGAAGCCACCGTATCGGTAGACGGCAAGATATCGAAAGAAATCAAATCGCTGGATGGGGTACTTGAACCCATCGAAGACGGATCTATATTGGGAAAATTCAGTATCAATAAACTTCTCAACTGCGGCGTCGTCAAAAAACAGATATTCGAAATCGGGGTTAAGTAAACGAATGTTGGACACCATCGCTTGAACTCGCAAAGACTGCGGCGCGACCTTGCCTGTCTGGATAATCCGCTTCGGTATTGCTGAGGGCACCACGTGCATACTTGAGTGACTCATTGCACTTTCCTCTGAAGTAGCGAACCTTGTGTGCGCAATATATAGTCACCGGGATCGGAGTCCGCCTGGTGCATGTGTTTGACTCTAATACACCCCACGGGACTTTGTGAGGAACTCCCAGAGTTCCAGCGACAGATCATTAAAACACGGCTTGATTCGTCCTGATATTTGCTTTTCACCTTGGAGAGCATCGTCAACTCTGCGCGGGTTCAGGGTTGCGGAGTACTGCTTCAACGTTGTCTCCAGGAGATGCATTTATCTCTGGCAACTCGTAGTGGAAGTAACGCTTCAATCTCAGGAATCTCGACTCATAGAACTTGAATGATAAGAAAGCTAGTCCAATTGAGAGCCCTTCGCTCAACACCACTACTCCCAACTTCCAGAAAACACTGAGGGACAGACCCTCTATTCGATTGACGAATTGTAGATGAAGAAACAGCATCATAAATGGCAGATGCAGCACATAAATCCCGTAGCTGTATCTGCCGAGCCATCGCAGAACCGGCCGATTGATTGCAGCTCCAATGCGAACGCTTGTAAGAGACAGTGTCATGAGCGAGGCGCTTGCAAGCGCGATTGTCGAATACCCAACGCCAATCACAGAAGTCGAGCTGAAACGGAGACCATGAGTAGGCAAAGCAAGAATTATTAAAACCAGGAGACAGGCAGGAAGCACAAAGAGAGCAGATCGCCTAAGCCGCAGCTGAACCTGCCCGCCACAACGAAATAGAAGGACTAACATTGAGCCCATCATCAAGGAATCAGCGCGAGCAGGGGTAAAGATGTAGATCATCCAAAGCGATTTGTGCTCGTAAAGCATCAGGAGCCTTATCAAGGTCGAAACCAGCATCAGCATAGCCGTCAGTCTAATTAGGTGAACGCGATCCTTAACCCAAAAGACCAACGCCGGCCAAACACAATAGAACTGCTCTTCGACCGCAAGTGACCAAAGATGATCGATCTTGAAATAGGGAGAGAACGCTGCACTCTGAACATTCTTAACGATGTGCGTATTCTGCAAATACAGCAAATAGATCCACTCACGTCCCCGCCATTCAATGTGAAGAGGAATCGTGAGAATCAAAAGGAGGAAGAGGAAGCCATAATAGAGCGGAAAGATCCGAAGAAAGCGGCGAACATAAAAAGCTCGAAAATAATTCGAAGCCCCCCTCGTGTCGTAGAGAATTCCAGTGATCAAAAATCCAGATAATACAAAAAAGAGATCGACGCCTACCCATGAAGAACTGGCAAGACTGAAAAATAGATTCCACCCCATGCTTCCCGGCAAGGGGGTTGGCATGCATTCACCAATATGGATGAAGAGCACGAGCAATATCGCTAGCCCCCGAATACCATCGAGTGCGGGAATGTGTTGTTCGACTTTTTGCATGGCTTCTGGCGGCGGCTTAAGAGAAATTGGGGGCTGTCTCGAGTCTTGCATTTCGGGAATACGTCATTGCCTAATGGGCATCTGAGGGAATCTGCCTGCGCAAGCTGCCTACATAAAGGATTTGAAGTAGTGTTCTCAAGACTGGCAAAATAGAGGATTGCTTTTCACAGTTCGAACCTGCAAATTCTCGTTGAGTTACGATACGATGAAGGATTTGTGAAACAGAATGCTATTTTGGCCGGAAGGCTGTGACACAGGTAACCGCCTCATCCGATGCGCGTAGTTCTTTCTCAATCACATCGTATTCGTTTTCAATGATCTCAAGAATACGACAATGCTTACCGCTTACATCGTGGATACGAACTAGAAATGCACCAGCATTCGCCAAGTAGGATGAGTATCTCCTCAACAACGATCTGATCTGAGCGTGCGGTATATAGTAGATCGAATCACCAAAAAGAATCAGGTCAAAATGACGATTTGGCACATAAGCAAGAATATCTGCCGCTTGATACTCATTTGTAGCATCTCGTCCAAGCTGCTGAGCTCTGATCTTCGCTTTCTCCACCGCGACTTCAGAGATATCAACCCCCGTGTACGAAGTGTACTTATCTGAGCCGAGTTCCAGTCCGGTCGTTCCCGCGCCGCAGCCTAAGTCAAGGATGTGCCCCTTGTTGGCATATCTTTCGATCTTGAGCTGTGTCGTGTTATCGACTTTCGTGTCCAAAAAGTCCCAGCGGCCAGCTGAAAACTCGCGGTTCCAAAGATATCTCTTCGCGAACTCGGGGCCATATGCTTGAACGAGACCACGAAACATGTTTCTTGCTTTCATTGTCACATTCATGAAATATTCCTTAAATCGGCGCCGAGCAAATTGCGCAACCTGGCGCAGGTTTAACTGGCAGGCGTGGCTTCAGGGCAGGCTCAAGCCTGAGTGCTGAATGAGAGCGAGATTCCTGCCCTCCAAAAAACTGCGGATTTCACGTGACCGATCTGCGGACTTAGAGTTCTAGCTCCGCATTGTGAGATTTCCAACTCGACATATCGATTGGCAATCTATTTCGGGGACCGGGAATGCTCGCAAGGTCTCCTCCGACGCAACACGACTCGGAACTATTCGTCCGCAAAGACGGGACCTCGGTATCGAGGACCAGTACTGCAAGCTCTTGCGAATTGACTGCTCAAAATCTGCCCAGATCAGCACGGTAGATAATACATGGCCCGGAAATATTTACATGGAAGAAGGCGGCTCTTCGAAAAGCCAACTGTTGAAATCTTTTCCTAGATCCTCGTATACATCAGAATTAACAAAAGATACACACCATAGCCCTAACCGACCCTTGTGGCTAAGTTCGTGCCACATTGATTTTGAAATCTCTTAAGAAAAAATCAATAACGAGGTGATGCTCATTCGGATTCCCAAAAATTTCGCGGCCTGCAGTCAGTTTTTCTACATTCATTTTGCGGAATGTGCAGAACTCGCTGAAAACAAAGCCATTGCTACCCCGAAAATAACACTTTGGTAATCGCGTGAACTATTACTAGGGATGTAGTGGATCGAACTATTCGATAAACTTGTTCCACAACTCCATCGTGCTGTCTATAGCTTCAAGTGGGTGTGGTTTCGATCTTTTGGGTCATAGGTCACACCCGCAATAAAAGTCCCGAAGCAGATGACGATAGAACACGATCGTCGTACACCGGGGTGCTTTAACAGGAGAATCCATTCATGAACCACCGACTTGCCATCTTTCCACATTCCTTCAGTCTCGATCCCGGTATTCCGATTCTGTTTGCGCTCCGGAGACTCCCATGCAGACTTCTCGTCTTGCTAACGGTGTTCAGCCTCACCGCATCGGCGCAGAACTGGTCAAGCTTCCTCGACCCGTCGCGTGCGGTTGATTGGAGCGGTGCGGGATTCTCGATTCCGACCTACTCCGTGAACTGCTCGAATCAGCCAACTCTTCTTAACCGGCTCAAGCAACGCTACGACCAATACAAGCAGGATTCGAAACGTCTTCAGCTTCCTGCGATGCTACGCATAATGTTGTCAACATCCCCGCAGGAACCTACTATGTCGCTGGGATAAACTTCGATCATGGTTTCCAGGTGATACGTGGCGCGGGCGCAAATTCAACCAAGCTCATTGCGACCTCTTTTCCATCTGGTAATTGTGCGGGAGAAGGAAGCGCGGTATGCATTGCAGCATCCAACTGGACCTATGCAGGAAACTCAAACGTCCAGCCGCCATCAGGCTCGAATCAATGCCAGTGGACTTCTGGCTACGCGCAGGGATCAACCAACATCACCTTGACAAGTTGCGGCGGAGCTCCTCCCCTCAACCAGACCATTATTCTCGATCAGGCGAATGATACTTCCGACACTGGCGGCGTTTACATGTGCGACGGCTCGACATCAAACTGCACCGTCGAGGGAGCGTACAACGCGGCAGGACGGCAGATCGGCGGGGTTGCTCATTCCCAGCTACAAGTTACTTATATAACCGGAGTGACTTCCCTCGGGAGCGGTTCGTACTCGGTGACGATTTCGCCGGGGGTCTACTTCACAAACATCCGCTCGGGGCAATCGCCCGGAGCATGGTGGCCTGGATTTATACGGAATGCCGGTCTGGAAAACCTGACCCTCGATACTTCCGCTCTTAGCGGGGCAAGTGGCCTGGTTTTTTTCTCAGCGTACGATTCATGGGCAAAGGGCGTGACTTTCTTAAACTGCGCTCGTAGCTGCGTGCTGTTTTATCAGACCGCGAACAGCGTTGTGAGAGATAGCTATTTCTACGGTGCTCAAAGCCACGCTCAGACCAGTTACAACATTGAAAGTGATCTGTCTTCCGGTTTGCTGATAGAAAACAACATCATGCAGCAGCCGACGACTTCAGTCCTTTTTGCGTACTCCACGGCAGGAAGCGTGGTGGACTATAACTTCAGCGTTGACAATCTGTTTGCGGACAATACCTGGACCTGGGGAGTCAATGGTTCTCACGCTACAGCAAACAATCTCAATCTTTTTGAAGGCAACGATATTTACCGAATTGATGTAGACAATGGCGCAGGACCTGGAACGCAATCAACCAACTTCCGCAATCTATATAGCGGCTATGAAGTCGGAATGCCTAACTCAAGCACTCCGATTACTCTCGCGGCGCTCACACGCGATTGGAACGTTGTTGGCAATGTGTTGGGAACCCCCGGTTACCATACGAACTACCAAGGAATCGCGACCGCTACAAACTCATACAGCAACGCTGGTTTGATATACCAGAGCATCTATGATTTAGGGTCTGGCGGTACAGGGGGTGCATGTTCTCTCGCGCCTCCTCAGAGCACTCTATGCGATCCGTTGACCGTCACGAGCCTGATGCGTTGGGGTAACTATGATGTGGTCAATGGCGCAACACGGTGGAACTCGACTGAGGCATCTCCGGTGGCGAACACATACGTCAACGCGAACTTCACCACTAGCTACTTCAACAGCCTATCCCAGACACTTCCCGCATCGCTAGTCTATTCGTCCGCTCCTTCATGGTGGCCTTCGGGCAAGGCATGGCCTCCTGTTGGACCGGATGTGTCTACTGGAAATGTTGGCTTGTGCAGCGGAGGAACTTATGCCGGATGGCAGGCGATATCCTCCAGTCAGTGTACGGGCGGAACGCTCTCAAGTGCATGGGCTTCGCATGCGGTATCGATTCCTGCGATGGACTGCTATCTAAATACGATGGGGGGACCACCTAACGGATCGGGAAGTGCGTTGAGCTTCAATGCCAGCGCGTGCTACTCCGGATCGAGCGCGTCCACAGGTTCGACCGTCGGTAGCCCCACCGGCTTAGTTTCGACGGCGAATTGACGATACCCTTCTCAACGTACCGAGTGGGCGGGTGAGCCTTTGCTCTCCCGCCCCCGGCTCGAAACCTGACTAGCTCTTTGCGACTGTATGTTGGGACTAGCTCATTGGTAGCCTCCCACCCCCTGAGCGGTCGGTTCTGGCGTGTTGCGCGACGGGGCCAGCTCGCGCAAAAGGCCGGTGAGCTGGCGTAACGGCGCGAGGCCCCAATGAAAGAGGATCACCGACGCCAAATAGAGCGTGAAAAACAAAATGGAAATGGTGATGGTTGCCCCGATCGCGGCCCTTGTGCTTGTAGCAGTGTTCCACAGTGAAGTACTTCGGATGATCGCTGCCGTTGCTACACCTGCCATTAGTGCCGCTGCAGTATACCTCCAGACCGCGGCTATTACATGTGAGACGCCAAACCCGATGGGCCGCCCAGCATACCAGAATCCGGGAATTAAAAGGATCCAATAGGACAGGCTCCAGGCCGCTGCTACTCCCGCTGGTCCCCAATGCAGTGCTGCCAGAAACAGGGAGACCGTTATCGCTAGCTCCATAAGACACCAGCGAAGCCAGCGTCCCGGCTTTCCAATTGAAAGATGGATCCAACCGACAGTGTTACAGAGTAGCATCACGCCGATTCCCGGTCCGAAAAGTTCAAAAATTCTGCCGGATTCCGACCATTTTGCTCCCAGCACTAGCCTCACAACATCTCTACCAGACAATGTCAGAATGGCGCTCATTGCCATGCCAGCGAACGCGATCATACCCAGTGAGTTTGCTAGATACCGCCGAAAGCGGACATGGTCCTCGTTCAGCCGGCTTAACGCAGCCAGCGCAACGTTGCTGAGAGGCGCTGTGATCTGGCTGGCGCCTAACGCAAACAAATCGTAGGCCTTTTTGTAGAATCCAAGGGCTGCGGCATTGAATCGCCAACCAACCAGCAGGTTGTCGATGTTTTGAGTAGAATAGCGGATGCTGAACTGCCCGTAGACTTTCGCCGTGAACCAGACCATGGCAGCTGTTTTGCCCGTTCGGCGCGGAAAGCTCGGAACCCAGCGGCAAAGCCACCAGCCACCTATCGTTACGCTAAGTTGTTGCGCGAGAATTCCCGAAATGAGCGCCCAGTATCCCCAACCTCGCAAGGCCAGCAAGATCGAAACAATTGTATTTACCACGCGACCGACAACGTCGTTCGTCGAGGTTTCTGCGAAGCGCATTGCGCGCTTTAGAAGTGCTAGATGGATGACCGAGGCTGACGAAATGGCAATCCCTATCGACAAACCCATGGCCGCATTCGCTACTAGTGGATCTCGATAGAATCGAGCTAGGAGCGATCCCGCCGCGGCGAACCCGATTGCAAATACCAATCCCACGCCCGAGTTGAGCCAGAACAAATTGCTGGCCGTGTAATGGTCCACTCCTTCGAACTGAATGACTGCCTCCGTAAACCCGTTGAGCCCAAAACTGACCAAGAGGAGGCTGAAAGTAGTGGCCATGGCGACTACGCCGAAGTCGGCGGGCGCTATGAGACGTGCCAGGATGATCGTGCTGATCACCTGAGCTCCGAGCGCAAGCCCTGCGGCAGAAACTGTCGCTGCGGCGCCACGAACTGCAAGACGTCGTAATTGGTGACGTTCTGATTTAGGGTGGAAGGCGCCACTGGCGCTGAATGGGATCATATCGTTTTGGGTTGACCCTCAAGTCTGCTACCCTCGTGCGTGGTTTGCGCTCAGGATGATTTTCTCAGCATTCGACGTGTAGAATCTTTGGCGACGGGAGATTGGGTTTCGGCCCTCGCCGCACCACCCATTCAAGAACCTGAGTTGTTCGTTCTGCCTTCGCATCCCATGTTAAGTGGGCACGCGCAAAAGCCATACCATCTCGCCGCATCTGCCGGAGACGCTCCCGATCCTGGGCTAACTCCATCAGGATCCTCTCCAACTGCGCGACGAAATCTGCTTCATTCGCTAGATGTACCTTATATCCCACGCGCGAGTTTACGATATCTCCCGGACCGCCGAAATCTGCAACCACGGGGACGGCGCCAGACGCAAGGGCTTCGTACACGACCCCAGCGCCGAAATCGCGAACGGACGGAAAGACCATCACATCTGCTGACCTCAATCGACCGAGCACCTCAGTATGACTGACCCAACCGTAGAAAGAAACATCGTTTTGAATCCCCAGAGTGACGACTAAACCTTCAAGGCGCCCACGTTCTGGGCCATCGCCGAGTATGCTGAAATGGGCAAGTTTACCCTTCAACAGGGGAGCAGCAGCGCGCAATGCCAGATCACATCCCTTGCAAGGAATCAACCCTCCAACAAAAATTAGCTCTAGCTTCTCTTCAATCTTTGGATTTCGTGCGTCATCGAAACACAAAGAGCTGGCGATGCCGTTCTCGGGGACAAAGAATAACTTCTCTTGATACCCAGCAAATTCAGAAAACGTTTGCGATGAAGCCGCTATGATCGCTGCTGCATGCCGATACGTAGAACGAGCGAAGGGCATATATCTGTACAGACCGCGTAAATTGGAGATCCATTCCTTCTGCTTCTTTGCCTGAGCAAAGCCCTCAACAAAAGGGAGTCCCCCGTTGATCGGTCCAATCACGATGGGAATCGGTCCCTTGCGCAGGAAGAAAGCGAAAGGACTCGGCAGTACCGCTGTCAAAGGCACCAGACGCAGAACCACATCGAACTCGCCCGCCATGATGCGGCGACGCAACTGTCGCCAGGCGTACCACTCAAATGCAATGAAAAACGGATACCGGAACGCGGTCAGCGCCTGACTTTCAAACTTGGATCTAAAAATCCTCCGAAAACTCCAGTCAAAAATGCGGTCAAGCATTGGGGTGTGAACAACCTCAATGGCGCGGAAAGGCGCTTTCGACCGCTTCAGAACATCTTCGCGGTATGACTTTGCGACCAACGTAACATCATGTAGCCCGGCAAGCGCTGCAGCGTGACAGAAGGTGACAAAGGGAATACTGACCCCCTCCGGATCACAATCTGCACCCAACGCTAAAATGCGCAACTTACTCAATGGTTGTCCCCTTAAAAGCTATTTTTTAGTTCGCTGACGGTATCAACGGCTTTCATGTTTGGCAAGCTAGCTCTGGTTAATTGAATTCCATCCAAGACCAAAAGGTGAGGTATAAGCAGGTTCCGCAATTGGCGAAGGTGGATGTTGCGCACCCTGCACTGTACACTTCTTCCACTAAAAGGAAGACTTGGCACATATTCACTTCCGAAGTGGAAATGTCAATTCACCGCTCGGTGAAGTTCGATTGACTTCTAGTTAACTCGTAAAGCATTGTGACAACACGTCCACCCTGTTCATGCACCTCGCAAAGTCGTCGTTCGCTTTTAACCTTTAGATTGAAGGGCTTTCTTGTCAGAATTACGCCGCTATTCGCCTTAAGTCTGAAATCCGCCCCCACAGCCTTATCCAAGTTAGGAACAAACATGTCCACGCGCGGATGATGCTCTGTCAGAACGAGATATCTGTAGTTGTTAGAGATCTGCCGGATTGCGTTCAAGATTTGCTTATTTGACAGGTGCTGTAGCACCTGTCGGACAAACACGATATCCGCACGCGGCAACTCATCTTTTGTAATGTCGAGCACCCTGAAATCAACGTCCAGAGATTTGTACTTCTCCTTATTAAACATCAAGAGTGGCTCAACAATATCGCACGCTATATATCCTTCGCAGAGGAACCTTACCTGCGAGCCGATATAGAAGTCACCGCATCCAAGATCGACAACATCAGGTCGGACCTTGAATGTGGACAGGAATGTTCGAATCGCATCAACGTATGGACCTGCGACGCTCGCATCGTGCGAGCCACTCCCGGAATAGAACTTTTGGGATGGATCGTCTGACTTGCCCCATGCGCCTTCCTCGTATATCTTCGTGAAGACCTGCTGGGTTGTTAGCGCCTTGTACTCAGCGTTCCCATACTTCAACCTAAGCCGCCGGCGGGCTTGGGCGATCGGAGAAGGCGTAAGCAATCTAATGATTTCTTTGACCGATCTCATAAGGGCCTCTCTTTCAAGCTCTAATTCACCTAAATTGTTCTTCCCGCGACACTGCCAAGGGCTTCCAGCCCGACGTTGTGCTGCGAAGAGGCAGCAGATTTCCGCCTTGCGCAAGGTCCCTTCATTTACTCTCCGCGATGGTGTAGATTGCTTGGCTCTCAGGATCATGGTAGGGCGCAGGTCGCTTCGCATTGGCGCCAAGAGGTGCACGGCCCTTCGCCAATTCGTTCGCGACAAGTTGCGCTCTAGCGCCACTCGCGCCGACCACGGCGATCAGAGTAAAAATCCAAATTGGGCTTAGCGTCCTAAACCCTGCTTCCGTGATGTTGTAGATTACCGCGCTCATGATAAACGCAAGTGCCAGGCTCGCAAGTTCGCGATGTCGTCGCAATGACTTGCATGCGCGCAAATAGCCGGTCACCAGGATAAACGAAATCAAACAGACCCCGATCCAGCCTAGATTCAGGAAGACCTCCATGTACCCGTTGTGCGCTTCATTGATTGCATCCGGGTAGTACCAGTGCAAAAGTTTCAGCGAATGGTGAAATATCTCTGCATTCGGGCTGGTCCAGAAGCTATCGAATCCGACCCCGATGATCGGATTCGAAACCGCGCCGAGCATCGCACTCCACATAATCGTTCGTCCTGAAAGACTCGCATCCCTTCCTAAAGCTCCAGCGACATCCCCGATACCGCCAAAAGCCAAAGCTCCGCCGGCCGCGAGAACGATGGCCAGACAAAGCACATGCACTCTATACGTGCGCTCTTTCATTGCACGCAGATGAGTCGCAAATATGAGCCCGACCCCGAGCAGACAACATGCACGGGACGTCGAAGAGTGGGCCAAATAGAGGAGGTAAACCCCGCACACGAGTAGTGTGCCCTGTGCCGCCAGCTTCCTTGTCCGATTGGGCTCAATTCTGTTCATGAAGAGCCATCGGAGATTCCAAAATGTTCCAACCGTAAGCACGAAGCATATAAGGCCAAGCATATTCTTGTTATCTGTAACACCTACAATTGACAGAGTCCCGTCCTCATCCCACAATCGCCCCATCGTCGTATAGCGGATGAATACTACTGAGATCGGAAGCAGAATGAAGCCCAGCCTCGAAAAGAGCCGTCGAATTGCCATCAGTGGCTGAGAATCCGTCACGACAATGAGTGCAACTACCACATCTCCCACGTCCTTTGTCCAACGCTTGAAGGCAGGCATAGGATAGGGCGCCCAGCTTACGCTGATAAGGCAATAGATTGAGTAAATGATGAGTGGGGCAATCACAGGAAGGTAGGCCGCCGCTTTTCTTCTTCGGCTCAGAAGGACACCAACACCGACGAGCATAAGCGCTGCAAATACGGCCGCATCTACGGGGCTACCCTCAAGAGTCCCCTGAAGTCCCGACGGGGAACCCAATCCAAACCACTGCGACACGCTTCTCGATCCAGCAACTCCAATCCATATGACAGGAAGCCACAGTGCCTTGGAGTTTCGAAAAGACTTATCCCGGTTAAGGTAAAAAAGGATCGCGACGCCAATTGCACAAAGCAGAATGGCAACTAGCCCGCTCATCTTCTGCTCCTTTGAGATTCCGCTGCCGACTCAACCTGTTCGATCGCCCTCAGGCCTGCAACCTGCCGCCGCATTTCATCTCTCTTTCCTCTCAACATTATCAATTGAACACCGCTTTATATAGAGCGTCGACTGCTGTTACGGACTTCCGGGCGCGATCAAGCACCTCCACGCTGACGATTGTAAGCGCAAACGCGGCAACAAATGACGTGAACAATATGACGAATTTGAAGTTCACATGAGGTAGACCAGCTTCGAGCATTTGCAAGATCGCAATCTGCGAGACATAACCGAACAAGGAGTATTTTCCGAGGAGAACAATCTTCCCTTGGATCGTACTCAATTTCCAATCGATCCTGCCAACGAGGTAGATTATCGTCACACTCAGACAGGTTCCTGCTACTTCAAGCGGGTAAGGCACGTTCCAGATCAATATTGCCATCGTATAGAGAACGTAGGCGAGCGCGAGCAAATATGGACGCCTAATTATCCGATTGATGACTTCGATCGGCCTAAAGCCGATTAGTATTCCCAGCATTCCAATCGCAAGAATCTCCAGGTTTTGATTCTTACGGCCGGTAAAGTCGACAATCAATAGCAAAAGAAAAATGAATGCACAAAAGACTTGGAATGTATATTTGAAGTGTCTTTTGGGAATCATTAAAGCGCCAGAGAGCACCAGCAAGTAGCCAATCGGCACCAGGATATAGAACGCCACAACCTTGCTGTTGAAGTACCCGGTCAAGAATATGACCTGTACATTCCCAGGATGCAATACGTTGAAAACCAGGGCGCCTCCGAACAGTAAAGGATGTACGCAATCCCGGGCCAGGTTCAGAACGAAGAAAATGATGAGAAGCTTGACTCCCCTGCTAACTAATCTCTTTGAAAGCCGTGGGTCCGTTACCTGGTACTTCGCGAGATAAACATTGGAAATCATAAACCCAGTAATAAAAATGAAAGAAGGAGTCAAAAACCGCAGATATCTGTAATAAGGCCATTCCGGTCCGATGAAATAGTTGACCCAGTGATAAAAGACCATAATCAAAACGAGTGCGCCCTTTGTGAAATCGAGTGCGGTGATGCGCTGAGCTTTGCCCGCATTCACCGCCGGCTGCAGGTGATTCGTCCTGATATGAGATTTCATTTCTCGTAGATTTGGCATTACAGGCACTTGATCTATCGCGCTCAAACCCTGTCATCAACCACTACTGCGTAAGAATCTCTCGTCAGTTTGGCAACCGCTTCCCACGAATGACTGACGAGAGTGTCTTGCTTAATCTCTTCGCGCCTTTTGCTTAGGCATTTGTATAAATCGCCCTCAAAATACCGTTGGATTGTTCTTGCCATATTGTCCGAATCTCCGGGCACACAAATGTAACCGGTCCTACCCTCAACGATATCCTCCGCGAATGACCCGACATTCGTCGCGATTACCGGTAAACCAAATGCGAACGCAAGAAAGAGGATTCCGCTTTGAAAGATCTCGGTGTATGGCAAGACCGCGACGTCCGCCGCTTTAAAATAGAATTCCGTCTCAGCGTCTGGAATGAATTCAATCTTCTGCAGGACCTTATCCCGTGAAGGGTGCTGTTCAATTGTCTGCTGAATTGATTGCAAATACTCTTCGCAGCCCTTTTTGCGCTCGCCGGCGATGATCAACTTGTAGTTTCCTGCAGATGCAATTTGCTGGAACGCAGTCACCAGATACTCGAGCCCCTTGTATCGCTTGATCGCTCCAAAAAAGAGAATTGCTTTGTCACTCTCCTCCAGTCCAAGTCGACGCCTGGCTTCTTCCCGGGTCAGTCCCGTATCGGGTACGGCATTGTTGATTCCATACGGGATAATCGTCACATCCGACGCGGAAACCGCAAATTTATCGACGAGTTCATACTTCATCTTCTTTGTATGGACAAACAGATGATCCGCCAGCTTGTATTGGAGTCTCAGGGTCGCGCGGTTCAACCAGGAATCCTTCCCATCCCGGCGCCCGGCGTTTACGTTATGTACCGTAAGAGCGACTCTCTTTTGCATCAACTTATAAAACGCCATCAGCAGCGTTCTGTCGAGAATCTGCAGCTTGTTGTTCCAGAGGATATGAAATATCTTTGGTTTCGCAGTAGCGGCATAGTGAAAGATCCGAGCGTAGAAGAAAAGAACTCGGCTCACTCTCTGCGTCAAGTTCGCCGCCTTCTGGCCGCCGTGCAGATTCCGAAATCGCACGTGCGGATTGCCTTGGAACTCGGGTCCGTCGACTTCGTCGCTACCGATGATTTCGAGACTTACATCCTCTCCCATCAACGCCATTGCTAAGCCAACTGCGTAGTGCCGGTCTTGCCCACCCGTCAGCAATGCAACTTCCAGCGGCGCGTGGCGCGTCATCGCATCCGCCGGGTAGAGCTGCCGGCCCTCGGTGTATTGTCCACGAGTGGCAGCTTCTTCCACTTCCCTTTTTTCCTCTACTGTATCCATCAAACGGCCTGCGTGGCGGCTCTCAGCTCCGCCTCCGAACTCTCGGTCAACTGCGCGTCAAAGAACTGCCGGAACATCAACTCCGTCGTGAGCAACTTGTGAATTGCGGTCGTGGAATTGCGATGTCCCCGCACGTGTCCCTTCACCATCGCTTCGACATTCTTGCTGTCCAGAAATGGCCGCGAAAGTGTGCGCGGATCGAGCAGAATCTCCTGTACGTATCGTGCCAGCGCGTCGCGATACCAAACCCGGTAATGAAGAAACTTGTGGCGGCCGAGAAACATCCGTTCAAGGCCTAGCGGCGCAACCCAAGAATTCATTCGGGCCGCCCACTGCGGCATTCCGTAGTCGCATGCGTACTCCGCCTTGAATATGAACTCGAAGTAGGCTCGCGTCAAAGCGGACGAAATCGGACCAAGAGTTCCGCCCACACCCCGGTCGGATGTAATTCGACGAAGCGCTGGGCTCCCATCTCCGATAAGCCGGAGCCGCACGTCCTCGCTTGGCGACATTGCCGCCGGTGCACGATACACTGCACCCACAAAGTCGTTATCCAAAAACGGCGAGCGTACCGTTAACTGCGTCTGTTCAAGTGCCAACACTCCATGGTGATACCAGGGGGATTGCCGGAACGCGGCAAATGTCACCGGATGACAGCGGCGGATCTTAGCGTATGTGTCGTATGCCTGACGAATGTTGGAAACCAACTCGCCGCGAAAGAGCCCGTCTGCCGGCAGCATCGGCTTGAACATCACTGCATGACGGACAATTTCGCTGCCATAGGTGCCCACGACTTTCGCCGGCGCAATCAGGCGAGCCCTTTCGCTTACGTAAAGATCCGAAGCGCGATATACATCCACGCCTCCTTCTGTCAAATAAACGGTCCGTTCCGCATAATGCGGAAATTGGCCGAGGAACTCGGCGCCAACCGTAATCACCTGGTGTGTCTGATCGCAGACCTCCGCAACCTTGCGCGCAATCTGTACATCTCGACAATCTCGAAACATGCCGCCAAACGTATAGGTCGGCAGCACCCCGGCAGCGGCCCGATAGTGTGCCAGGATCACACGAGTGTCCATTCCGCCGGTCAGCGCAACTCCGGAACGCTGCGGCCCCTCAAAGTAATTGGGGAGTCCTTTCACAAGCGATTCGCGCAATCCTTGATAATAGGATTCCGAATCAAGCGGTGCCTGTTTCTCCCACTCCTGCGGGTCGAAATATGTCTCGCGTTGCTTCAATGCGCCATTTCGAAATATCCAGCGCGATGCTGCCGGGATGACGGCGATGTCTTTGAAGATGGTGCGATTCTCAAGTACGCAGCTGCAGGCAAGAAACTCTCCCACTCCTTGCGGCGACGGCACGCGCAAATCCGGACGCGCCGCCAAAATTGCCTTGGCTTCAGCCGCAAAATAGAAAGCCTCATTTGACTCGTGGTAGCACAGCCGGTGCATCCCATATCGGTCATTGAAAAGCGTCGTAGTCCCGTTTGTGGAGTCCGCCAGCAAACCATGAAAAAGGCCGTTAAGTCGCGATACGAAGTCTCTATCGCTCGCAGCAAGCCGCAAGAGAAAAGAAGACTGCCTCTCATCGCCCTCTTCTGCTGAGCTTCGATGCCCGTACTCCTCTCCCGAAAAAATCAATGTCATATCGCGCTGCCGGTCACGCAATGGCATGCCGTCAGCAAAGGAGTCTTCGATCGCCGTCCACCCCACGTACACGCCGAGCGATTCGTCGATCCATGTGCCCGCACGATAAAAGGATTCGTGCCGCAGTGCCCGAACCATTTTCAAAAGCTGAGGCTCAGCCCAACTGCGCGGTCGTTTTGTGATTAATCCTGCGATTCCTGGCATGACTCGGGACCTTGGCTTGCGTAGGGATAATGTCGCCGGGAATTCGGCGATCTTTCGAGGGGAAGTGGCTCATCCCATAAAAGGGTGGAGCCGGCGGGAGGAATTGAACGCTCCATCTGCCGATCACAATTCGGCCGCTCTAACATTGAGCTACACCGGCGTTTGAGAATTCTTAAACTCGAGCCATCGCGACCGTGCTCGTATTCCGGCACTGATCACCGGAGAAGGCAGGTTGCCGATCAGGCCTCGATGAAGTTTCGCCTTCATACAAAGCCTCCCCCAGTTCGTTATGGGTACGAAATACCTGGGGATCAGAAGCTCCTTGAACCCATTGCGAATCTTAAACTCGCGTAAAGGGCTGTCGCGCTTATTTCCGTAATTATAAAGTCCGTAAGTAATATGCGAGATGCCACGTGCTTCACAAATCTCCACTGCCTTGGCGACAAGAGCATTTGACGGCCTCTTGTCAAAATGGCTCGGCTTTGGCGTCAGATTCAGGATGGCCGCCACATCGCCGCGATACACAAGATGAAGGAATCCGATCATCTCGTCGCCAGAATACGCACAGATGAAATCGCATCTTCCGACGAACTCACTGTACCGCTTCTTCGTTTCCTCCCCAGTCAATCCATAGTAGGCATTCTTCATGCCCTGCCGCATCGGTGAATCATCGTTCACTCCGCGAATACCTTCAATTAGCTTCTCGCCGAATTCTTCAATCCTGATCACTACGCCGCGCTTCTGTGAACGCCTTACATTTTTCCTGCTTTCCTGCGGCAGTCCCTCCCACCACTGCTTGAAGCTGACGAGTGGAATCGCTGCTGTGCTTTCCCACTCCATCGGATATGAATATTTGGGCTCACTCGCCGGAGGCTTTTGAACGAAGCTGAATATATCAGCCCTCAATATCCGATCTTGATCATTTTTCAACGCGGCCAGATAAACTTCGGGATTATCGAGCTCTTTTTCTCTCATTTCCTCGCCGCGAACCCGTGCAATCTTGAGCCACTTTCCCCTGGTCGTCAGTTGATCCCCCTTCACTTCGATGACAGGAACCGAGACCCAGCGACCTTTGACTCTCACTTCAACTGGCTTCCTCGGCTGCGTCATATCTGAATCCGAGGCTTCCAAAGATCCCTCCACAAACCCACCCATCGCTTTCACTTCTTTCGACGGCCTTCTGCCGAATTGGCTGCTCCCGCCCAAGCCGGATGACTGTAGCTTCGGGCAATCTGCAGATCGCCTGCTCTCCGTAGAATTTCGCCGCTCGTCAGAAACTTGTATTCCTCCGGATTCACTGGATGTGTTTCAAGTTCGACGATCGATCGCCGCGCCATCGACAAAATTTCGTCGATGCGGCTCGGCGGATCCAGGGGCGGTAGCGAAAAGAAGTAGTCCGTAAGACGATGCCTCTTCGCCAACATCCGATCGATCACTCTCCGATACTGCCGGTTGATCCCACTCTTCTGGCCCGGTCTGAATGAGAAGTTCCGTCGTACGGTTGTGCCGGCGGGCAGCAATTTGCCCAAAAGCACATTGGCGCAAAGATGCATGTGATGGTGTCCGTCAATCCTGCTGGGTGCGCACCCGAAAATCCTTTCGTACTCCTCCAACTGCGCCGCCACAACATACTCGAATGACGAGGCCAGCCCAGGATGATACACAACCTGCGCCAGCCTGTTTTTCCTAAGGTATTGGGTAATCCGCTCCTGATGCGCCGCTACTCGCGAAGGGCGCCCTGAAACCGAAAACGGCATCGTGAAATTCAGATGCAGCCCGCAATCAACTCCATGTTTCCGCGCCAGCTCTCCCGCTCGATCCGAATCCGCCATGAACACCATCGCGCTCGTGGATGAAACCGTGCCGATCGTTACGCATTCAGAAATGCGATCGGTGGTTTCAGTATCGCGACCCCAATCGTCGGCATTGACGATCAGAGTGCAGGTGCCATAGTTCTGCAATCCCTCAGCTCCATTCCTTGCTGTAAGGTTCATCAGGAGAGAATTTCTTGACCGGAGTCTGATGACTGGTGGCCACTATTCGTTCTATTGGATTGTCCGCGGAGTTGCACAGGAATCTGAAGGGCGTGATGCGGTCGTGCACGGGCGTCCACCACCCAGCCGCAAGAACCGCTTCAACCGTTGCATCTGTTCATGACGATGGAAGGCGATCAATTCCGTCGGAACGGGGCGTTCCAAGCGCCGCAGCATCGCCGAGAAGTATCCGGCACCGAGCCACAATCCGCCCAGGCACAACGGACGCTGCGACATCTGATAGACAGAGCGGAACAACTCCCATAAAGGATGATTGCCTACGACGTAGTCCTTGACTCCATACTTGTACTTCATGCTGAGCGCGTTTTGCTGGGCTGTCCCCATCTCGCGGTGATGCAGGCATACCTTTTCTCTATATGTTCGCGTTCTCCACCCTTTCATCCGCGCGCTGATCACTGCGATGTGATCGATAGATCCACCTTTTACCGGCATATATCCGCCGATTGCTTCAAAACACTCGCGGCGAAACATCTGGCAGGCGCCCGAAACGTGTTCGACGCTGACAAACCTGTAGTCATAAGCGCGACCCGACAGTTCCTGAAATGGCGTCCCCGCTAAGCCAAGCTTTGGATCCTCTGTCAACTTCTCAAGCAGAAACTGGAAGTAGTCCGGATCAAACGAAATGTCCCCATCCAGGCTCACAATCACCCCATAGTCGAGTTCCTTCACCCTGGCATAACCGGCATTGAAAGCCAGAACCTTCCCGGCGAAGTTCCGCTCAGAGCGTTCCGGCATTCGCAGCAATTCAATCCAGGGATATGAATCAACGTAACGCCTAACGATCTCGTCGGTTCCGTCCGTCGAGCCATCGCTCACAATCACCCATCTCAGCGGAAGAAGAGTCTGAGACACGACAGACTTCAGCGTCACCTCGATGAATTTGGCCTCGTTCCGTGCCGGCGTAATGAGAACGTATTGGGGGAGTGTCGCCATAATCAATCGAAAGGACATTCAAATGCTGGATTCGTTACAATCGCCGCGGTCGATCGGTTCACACGTCTTACCGCGAACCGAATACAGCATATGGTCAGAGTGTTCCGACTCGCTCTGCTGAAACAAAATCCGTCTCCGCAGGTTTGCGTTGCTGTTGAGCTGCAAACGTCGAAACCTCCGCGGCCACTCTTTCCTGCTGTTCCAATGGCAGTTGGGGGTACATCGGAAGCGAGAGGATTTCCCCTGCCGCGCTCTCCGTCACGGGAAAGTCGCCGCCGCTGTAATTGAACGATACATATGCTTTCTGCAAGTGAAGAGGGACAGGATAATGAATCCCCGAACCGATTCCAGCCTCTCTCAGGTGTTTCACCAATCCGTCTCGGTCGCCTGTCCGAATCACATACAGATGGTAAACCCCACGCGACCATGACGGCTCAAAAGACAGACTTATAGCATCGCAGTCAGAGAGCAGACGGTTGTATACGACAGCCTTTGATCGGCGCTGTTCGTTCCAGGAACTCAGGTGGGAGAGTTTGGCATGTAGAATCCCCGCCTGCAATGCATCAAGCCGACCGTTGTAGCCCTCAAGATCATGATAGTATTTTTTGATCTGGCCGTGATCCCGCAGCATTTTCATTTTCTCCGCCATCGCAGTGTCATTCGTCGTGATAGCACCGGCTTCGCCGCAAGCGCCAAGATTCTTTCCAGGATAGAAGCTGAACGCTGCTGCGCGGCCCATGGAGCCCGCCTTCATCCAGCAGTTCTGTTTCTTCGAAAAGTATTCGGCGCCGTGCGCTTGGCAGGCATCCTCGATCACGACGAGGCCGTACTGTTCGGCTAGATCGAGAATCGCATCCATGTCGGCCATCTGACCAAAGAGGTGCACCGGTATGATCGCCGTGACCGGCCGCCCGCTGCGGAGACTGATCAGCCTTCCCGCTTTATCTCGGACGCATTTCTTCTGAAGATAACGTTGCAGCATCGCAATCGAAATGTTGTATGTCTGCTCATCGACATCCACAAATTCCGGAATTGCACGGGCCTGCGAGATTGCCTCCGTGGTGGCAATAAATGTGTTGGGGACTGTCAGCACGACGTCGCCTGCCTGTACTCCGCTTGCCATGATCGCAAACCGCAATGCATCCGTGCCACTGTTGACCGCTACAGCGTGACGCGTCTCGCAAAACGCCGCAAAGGCTGCCTCGAAGTTCTCCACCATCGGCCCGCCAATAAATCCGGCTGAATGCAACACGCTGCGAAACAGCGAGACAAGCTCTTCCTCAAGCTCAACATGTGGTGTAACCAGATCAAGAAATGGGATCGCTATGTCAGTATTCATCGTTTCTCCTGACTTGTAATCGTGGAATCACTACGGAAGATTGATCGGGATTCGAACCGCCTTGGCGCTACGAAAGGAAATGTTCTCGTTGGCCGCGATCGCACTGCATCCCGACGCTGTCTGATCCATTCGCTGCCTAAAGGTCTTGCTTCAGTTCGTCTGCGATTTTCCCAGAGCCTGCGTATCGCAATACCCTTGCTGGATTGCCTGCAACAATCGCGTTCGCGGGAATATCTTTCGTCACGACGCTACCTGCCCCAACAATGGCATTCTCCCCGATGCAGGTGTTCGGAAGAATTGTTGCGCCGGTACCGATCGAGGCGCCTCGCTTGACAATTGACTTCTCTACCTTCCAATCGGCTTCGGTTTGAAGCGTTCCATCGGAATTCGTGGCACGGGGATAGGTATCGTTGGTAAACATGACGCCGTGGCCGATAAAAACATCGTCCTCAATCGTGACGCCCTCGCAGATAAATGTGTGACTGGAAATTTTGCATCTGCGGCCGATCCTGGCATTCTTCTGGACCTCTACAAATGCAGCCGATCTTTGTCTCGTCTCCGATTTCACAACCATAGAGGTTGATGAATTTTGAGAGCCGTACGTTCTCGCCCAGCTTTACATCGTCCGCAATGCAGTTGAAAGGGTTCATAGATAAACCAGCGCCCCCTTCTTACCGAGCGACTCATTTGCCTTTTCCAGCATCCGCACCACACGCAAACCAGCGCAGCCGTCATTAAAGGGATCCTTCCCCGATGACACACATTCGACAAAGTATGCCAATTCCTGGCGAAGCGCCTCGCCTTGCTCCAATTGCGGAGACCACATATCGCCCGGAACGGTAGCTGACAAGGAGTTCGTACACCCCTTCTCTGCTGCTGATATCCACACCCTTGTCGTAGACCTTCAGCTTCTCGTCAGCTTCAAGGTCGTTCCACACCAGCATCCGCTTTTCGCCACCGATCAGCGTCGTTCTGACTTTCACTGGAGAAAGCCAGTTCACGTTGATATGCGCGATGACCTTTTCGGGAAAATATAGCGTCATGAACGCTACATCTTCATGACCGTTGAGATGCCCCTGGCCCGTAGCTACAACGGCTTCAGGATCTCCCTTGATCACGTGGTCCATTATCGACAAATCGTGCGGAGCAAGATCCCACAAAACGTTGCAATCGTGCTGAAACAGCCCAAGATTGACGCGCGTGGAGTCGTAATAAAAAAGCTTGCCAAGCGCCCCCTCATCGACAAGCTGCTTGATCCTCTTCACCGCCCCGGTGAAAAGAAATGTGTGGTCGACCATGATCTTAAGATTCTTTTGAGCTGCCAGATTGATCAGTTCCTCACCTTGGGCCGAAGTGCTCGTGAAGGGCTTCTCAACAAAAACATGCTTCCCGTTTTCGAGAGCAGCCTTGGCCAGTTCGTAGTGGGTCCAGACCGGAGATACCACGGCAATTGCGTCAATCTCAGGTGAACAAATTACCTCAGAGGCGCTCTGCGACAACCCTGACCCCAGGATGGGCCTTCTGCGCGCGGAAGCGGGCTTGTGGGCTTATCTCCGCAATCGCCAGAACCTCAGAGTCATCGAGACTCATAAGGTTCCTCACAATGTTGGGTCCCCAGTAGCCGTAACCAATTACACCGAAAATCATGACTCGCCGTCTTTCTTCAGAACAGCTGATTGGTTGGGGGAAGACATACGCAGGAATCCTCTTCCGGTCCAGTCACGGTCTCTGGCCGGTTGAAGGAAATGTGAGTTTTGGAGGAAATGCCTTCAGTAGGCGCCGGACCCTCGGATCACGGCGAGAGGCGTACGGAGAAGAATCTTGATGTCGAGCCAAGGATTCCAGGTTGTGGCATACTTCAGGTCTAGACGCACCATCGCATCGAAGTCGACCGTGCTCCTCCCCGTAACCTGCCATAACCCCGTAACCCCGGGCTTCACTTCCAGCAGTCTGCGACGATGCCATGTCTGGTAAGCCGCTAGTTCATACGGAATCGGCGGGCGCGGACCGACAAGCGACATGTCGCCACGAAGAACGTTCAAGAATTGCGGTAACTCGTCCAGGCTCGTTCTGCGAAGGAAACGGCCAATCGGCGTGATTCGCTTGTCCGCCGTGAGCTTGTAAACGGTGTCCGTCTTAGGCGCGCCACCCACATTGGTTTCTTTGTTGATGAGCTTGGTAACGTACTCACGGTGAATGCTGTGGTCGTTATCCGCATACATCGAGCGGAATTTCAGGAAGACAAACTGCTTTCCGTGCTGCCCAACGCGCATCTGGCGAAACAGTATTGGCCCTTTCGAAGTGGCCTTGATCGCGATGGCGATCAACACGCAGAATGGCAGGCAGATTAGCGAAAGTAGCAGGCCTCCGACAATGTCTAGGCTGCGCTTCAGAACCAGAAGAGGCTGCTTTCCGTTAGCGTCGCTGGAAAGATCTGGATACAGAGCAGGGTTGCTCGGCCTTCCGGGCCCATTCTCATCCCAATCGTCCGGATAGTAATGCAGAGAAATATTAATCAGATTAAATTGCTCGAAAGTCAACTCGTCGCGCAACGTATTGGTGGCTCGGCTCAAAATCGTCATCAAAATCGAGCTTTTCTCGCCTGCAGCCAACCCGGTGAACAATGCACCGATTGTCGAATTCGGCTTGTACCACCCCACTAGATCTGTATCGCGACTTGTTGCCAGCAAAACCGTCATCACAGATTCCAGCGCAACGGATGCTTTCTCCGCGTTCTGATTCGCGATTTCAATGAGCATGAGGACAAACGGAGCTTTTGAGCGCTCAGTTCGTTTGCGCTCGATAGCAATGACTCGTCTGAAATTTTCCTCATTCAGGGCCTTACGATCTATCGCGGGCTCGCTGAAGGGATCAATGAGATTTAATTGCCGACCTTGCCGTCCAGTGTTCACAGTTTCCTCCCAAGGCACATGATTCTCTGTTCCCTCGTTTCGCCAACCAAATTGATTACCCAATTCCGGTTTACCCGAACGAGACCACATTGATCATTCGAAAGTGTTGCGCAAATTCAATATCAGCAATCCGCCGCGAGAATACTCAAACTGATCCAGATTACCCAGAACAATCAATCTTCCGCATCCTCGTTTGGTAACCGACTTGCCGGTCGATAGTAATAGTCGGTGTGCGCCGCGTTCCTCGCGCTGTTCAAAACCGCCCCAATAAGCTTCTGCGTTCCAAGTGCTTCCAGTCCGCGCTTCAATTGCCGCTTCTGGGTGATTCCATGCCGCGTCACGAGAAGGATTCCATCCGCCATATTCGTCCACACACTCGTGTCGGCCAACGGCAGAATGGGCGGAGAATCGATAACAACCCAGTCAAACCAGTTCATCAGCTGCTCCATCTTCGGCGTTGCCGCGCCAGATTGCAGCAACTCCAGTGAATTTCCTGTCCCGAATCCCGCCGGAAAAATCCAGATTCCCGGACCCTCGAGGCGATACATGCTCTTGATCAGCGACTTCTCGCCATTTAGCCACTCGCAGATTCCCGGCCATGTTCGGGATTCCAAAGATCTTCGACTGGGTAGGCCTGCGGACATCGCCCTCCAGAAGCAGCACCTTTTGTTGGGTCCGAAGCGCCAAGGTACATGCCAGGTTGGCGGCTACTACACTCTTGCCTTCCTGTGGGATCGTGCTCGTGACCAGAACCTTCTTCAGTGGACGCTGCCGGCGGAAGTGCCGCAGCCGAACTCCCAGAAGATGAAACGCTTCGCTGGCAGCACTGTCATTGTCGGGCAACGACACCAGGTGGCTATCCGGATGCGCTGAGACCCGTACGACTTCGCATTGCATTGGACCTTCTGCGCGATCTTCCACGGGCCGCATCGGTCTTGAATTCGCCGCCTCGGCGTTGAAGGTGCCCTCCCCTTCGAATTCATCGGACCTCGCCATTGCTTCCGCGGTTGTCGCGCCAGTCGCCTCGACCATCGGCGTGTTCCAGGAGTTGCGCGATTCGCTGACCGCACGGGTCGTGGCCGCAAAAGTTTCCGTGTTTTGCAGCAGCTCGATTGCCTGCGTTGTTGCTGCCGGATCTCCGCCGTTCCGCTCTGCTTCTGAGCGCTGCAGAGCGTCAAATATCTGACTCATTTTCCCCCGCTTCAACCGTGATAGGCGTATTCAATTCCGATTCGGTTCCGTTGGGTCGCCGCATGGATGAATAAAGATCAAGGAAGAAGTTTTTAGCCCGCTCCAAATCTTGCTCCGGCGACTCAAAACCCTTTCCTGACATAAAACCGTTGGCGGTCAGATGAAAGTCCTTGGCAACTCCAAGAATGACATCCGGAGTGATGACCGGCATTTGCTGCGCATAGCCCGTAATCAGGGCGTTTTCGCAGATCGTATTGATCAGTCGCGGAAACCCTTTTGAATATTGATGAATTGACTTCACGGTTTCCGACGAGAACAGCCGCCCACCCCGGGACATATCCCCTGCGATCATCAGCCGCTCCTGGATGTATTTACCGGTATCCTGCTCATCGAGTGGCGAAAGATGTGCGCGCAATGCAATTCTCTGCTTCAGCGGCCGCAGCTCAAACGAGTCGAGTTTCAGATCCAGTTCAGGTTGCCCCACAAGCACGATCTGAAGAAGCTTATCGTCGTTTGTCTCGAGATTTGAGAGCAAACGAATTTCTTCCAGAAGCTCCATCGACAGGTTGTGAGCCTCATCCACAATCAATACCGTCGTGAACCCATGTAGACCCCGCGAGGTAACATACTTGCTCAGCTCAATCAGCAGCGAACTTTTGGCCTGCTGCGCCTCGGCCTTGAGGCCGAAGTCTGAGGCAACGTAGTGGAGAAACTCCATTGGCGACAAGCCGGCAGTTGAACAGGTATGCGTAGGAAATCTCGCTGCTCGACTTGAATAGTTGGAGCAGGCATCGAAGCATGAGGGTCTTGCCCGTTCCCACCTCGCCCGTTACTACGACGACCCCTTTGTGCCGGACGATGCCATAGTAAAGAGCGGCCAAAGCTTCATTGTGGCGCTCCGTCGCAACGAAACACGCCGGATCTGGAGACAAATCAAACGGATTGCGCGTCAAATTGTAAAAGCTCTTGTACATAGAATCTTGAAGATTATCCTCGCAAGTAACTGAATGCGGATCCAGCAATGATGACAGTACAAACAACCGTCGCCAACACCCATCCAAAAACTAATCGGCGCTTCTCTCGCTTGCTCGCCTGAAACGCTCTGAATCTCGGGAATCTCCGCGAGAAACGGGACAGCAACGAGGGTCTTAATTTCCTTCTCTACGTGCATCCGGTCGTCAAAGAACTCGAAAAGAACTACGACGAGGACTCCGAGGGCCAGGCCGGCTCCGATACCCATCTCGCAAAACTTCAGGCGATTCGGGTAGTCGGGCTTGCTCGGCAAACTTGGGGGATCCAGCATGGTAAATCGCTCTCCCTGCTGCATCTGCTCCATGCTGGTAGCCATCACCGACTGATTCTTCTTCTTCAGAAGGTCATCGTAATTTGCCTTCGATTGCTCGTAGCCGCGCGTAAGTTCAGCGAGTTGCTGTTCGGTGGCAGGCTCTGAATTAAGCCGTCCCTGGTACTCATTGATCCGACTCTCAAGTCCGGCGATCGCCCGCTCACGACTTGCAATCTCCAATTGGTTCGCCTGAAGCTGGCCCTGCAATTGAAGCAGCGGCGTGCTCTCTGCTTCTCCACCCTGTTTTGTACTGCTCTTCGGGGCAGACAGCATCTCTTGTCTCTGTTGTTCGGTTTTGGCGATCTGCGCCTTCACCTTTTGCACATCGGGATACGAGTCGGTGTACCGTGAGCTCAGGTCTGTCAGTTGAGCTCTCAGACTAGCCAATTGCTGGTCGATTCCCGAGAGCGCAGTTGGCGCTCCATCCGGAGTTCGCCCGGTTGCGTGAAGGTTCTTGTACTGCTCAATCAGCGTCTGGTAATAGACCCTCTGCTGCTTGGCCGTGTTCAGCGCATCCTGCTGGCTCTGCAGCTGCCCCTGAAACCCCGCTAGAATCTGGAGATTGCTTGCTTGCTGGGTCGGTAGTGCACCCTCGTGCAACGCCTGAAACTGCCGAACCTTCGCTTCCTGATCCGAGAGTGATGCACGCGCAATTTCCAGTTGCTTTTCGATGAATCGAGTGGTCCCTTCGGACTCTTGCTGCAGAACTCTCGAGTTCTCGTCGATAAAGAGACGAGTCAACTCAGTGGTCACCTTCTGCGCCAATGCCGGGTTGTGCGCGGAATAGTTGACTCGGAATGACGTGATCTCGTTGTTACGCGAGTCACGCACCAGCTCAATATCACCGATATCTTTACGCATCCGATCTACTTTGTCATCGGCGCTTAGCTTCGGCTCATTTCCATAGAGATCAAGCTTTTCGATAATTGTCAGAAGGCGAGTGCGACTCAGAATCTGCTGCGTAATACTCTGCAGACGATCCTGCAGGCTTCCGTTCACGTTGGGAGCCACGTAGTTCTCCGGCATCGTCGGCTGCTCGACAAGAATCAACGTGCTCGACTTGTACTTCGTCGGAAGCACCCAGCTCACGGACCAAACAAGAAGCCAGCCAATGAATACCGGTAGAAGAAAGTGAATGTGCCGCCGGCGTACGATGTCCACGTAACGCTCAAAATCGGGTTGAGTTGCTTCCTGCTCTTCATTCAGATCGGTCATTCTTATCGTCCTATTGGTCGCGAGAATTGATAAGAAACTGACGCGAATTCCCGGTTGGAATCCGGGAAGAGTTGCGTCACTGTTCCAAAATTGCTGTAGCTCTGGTGAAAGTGTGAATAGCCGATGTCCAGGTGGATATGTTCATTGATACTATGGTCGACCGAGACGGTACCCATGATTGTATGGCCACCCGCATTAAAGGACGACACGGCGGGAGCCGCATTTTTGAAAAGCGCGTAGCTCCCGTCCATCTCAATATTCCACGTACGTGCAATCCGCCGCTGCGCATCTAGAATACCGATGTCTGAGTGGTAGGCCCCTATAAGACCTCCGACACTCGAGACAATATGGGACCAGTTCGCCGAGAAAGCTGTACGCGGCTTCTGGTAACCAAAGCTCCCCTGTATCGCTGGTCCCCAGGATCCTGCAGACATACCCGAAACCGGATCGGTCGAAATATAATGCTGCGGACCGCCAAGAACCGAAAGCGACACTGTCCGGGTCAGATACATGGTGTAGAAACCAAAAATTGTGTGCACATCCGTTGTCGACTTCAGGGGATGCGTCGTGATGTTCGAGTACGTGTAACTGATGCCGGTGTATTGTCCGCGCGTCATGCGACGGCTCCAAAATGCCGATGCTCCGTCGATATTCAAATCATCCAGGGCTACGCTATTCGAGCCGGCCGAGAACTGCGTAAAAGAGTAGTTCCCGGAGCCGCCGATCATCGCATTTCTGCCGTATTGATATTCAACGCCGCCACTTGTCGAATTTCCGATTTCGTTGTCAAAAGGGAAAAGGTATACCGCCGTCGGAGACGGAGTGCCACCGGAAATAGCGCCGGTGCTGAAAGGATTCGACTTGTTGTACAGGTTACTGTTTTGATTAAAGGCGTCTTCGACGTGCACTACTGCGTAAGGGCTCAGGTGAAAACTATAAGCAGCGCTTCCATCCTGCGTCGCACCGTTTAACTCTGAACTCTTCTGGTAAATTTGAAACCCCGAACTCCAACTCAACGACGCAGACTGGCGTGGCGTCTGGCGATTCAGCGCAATCGTGGGAATTAGCGAATAATTCGAATCACCGATTTTTTGCGTGCTTCCGCCCGCCAAAATGTTGTCGTTGTATCCGCCGGTTACGACAATCCCTCCGGCCAGGTAATTCGATTTCCGCCCCTCTGCGCCAACTCCTACCGGAGAGGCATCCCCACTCACCGGCGGCGGCGTCATCATATGATCATCATCGAGACTGAATCCACCGCCCGAGGCACTCGGCTCAACCTGGGACCAGAGCGGCATTGCCACCGCAATGGCGAAACAAAAGCAGGCTATTTTCAACATAGTGACCAACCTCACGGAACGATGATTGTGTCGTTCGGCTCAATCTTGAAATTCTGGGTTGAGCCCTTGCCCTTGATGAAGTCCTTATAGTTGAACTTCAAATGTGACTCGCTGCCATCAGGGTTCTTGCGCAGCACGTAGACGCCGGTCTTCTTGGCGAAATCCCTGAATCCACCCGCCGCTGCAATTGCATCCATCATCGTTGTCGACGCCGTAAGCAGGTAAGAACCCGGCTTGTTGATCTCTCCGAGAATGTTGTACTTTCTGCTCTTGACTTCCTCGACGATCACCGTCACTTCTGGCGTAGTAATGAAGCTCTGCAGTTTCTCCGTTATTGCCTTCTCCAGTTGCAGAGGGGTCCTTCCCGCTGCCTGAATCTCACCCACCAGTGGCAACGATATCTTCCCATCGGAGCGAACCGGAACAGATTTGGTGAGTTCTGGTTCCTTCCAAACGCTAATGGCGAGCACATCGCCATCGCCGATGATGAAGTTGTCATCATGGGCCTTGTCACTCACAAGCGAAGTCGCGCTACTCCCCTGCTCACCCGCCTGCTTTTGACCAGATAACGGAGATACCGCAGCAAGAAAGAGTCCCCAAAAAATCGCCTGCACTGCAAAGCGTCGCATAGCCACTCCTGTCGATCTTCCGTTCAACACCCATGCCAACTCTCTTTGGCATTCTTCCATTTACCTGATATCGATATTTGTGCCCCCATCGGCTTCCACGGCCATTCATCGGACTCGACTGAAACCTGTTCATCTATCTCTCGACAACGGAAGCTCGCTGGAGAGAACTGGGGCCCGGTTGCCCGTCGGGGTACAAGGCCACTACTGCCCGCTTAACAGTCGGTGCAACATCCAGGGCGTCTATCTCAACCGCTACAGACTGCGCCAGCATCTCCACCGACAGAACCAATCGGTATGAATTCTTCTTCCGCGTCAAAATTCCTTCAATACCCTCAAGAGATCCGCGCACCACCCTTACTCGATCGCCGCAATGAAGAAAAGGGTGTGGTTCCAACCGAAACTTCGCCTTCCACCGTCCTGCGAATAGCCTCGATCTCATTCTCCGGAATCGAGACGATGCGTTCGCCCTGGCTGATGATCATGTGCACCCCGGGTGTAGTCAGAACCGGAAGACGCCTCTCATTCGCTCCGCGAACAAAAACATAGCAAGGGAACAATGGCAAAGTCAGCAGTTTCTGGCGGTCCTTCCAGCGGCGAATGGACTCGTACAACGGAAGAAATACCTCGAAACCCTTCGTTTGCAGCATTTCCCCAACAGACTTCTCATGCTGGTGACGAGTGTAAACCGCACACCATGGGGAACCATGCCCTTGCCGCGCTTCCGAACCCTCTAGAGTTACCACGTGCCAGTTACCCCCATCGCAACTCCCCTTTCAGTTGGATAGTGCAAAGCTTCGCCCTGTGAGCTACATGCTCAGTGTTTTTTCTAACCGATCGACCGTCCGAAACTCTCTCAACCGCCACGCCTTACAGCCCAACACGGCGGCAGCAGAAAATCCCTGTCCAATAGTCGGCGACCACGATGGGTTCTACAATGCCCTATTAGGGTCGCCGAAGTACCTCTGCAGTAACGTACCCAGGAAACTTCCAGTAACCACTTCCCCTTACCCTAAGCTCAAACTCAAATCTTTGATTCCACACTTGTTGCTGACCCATCTGCTGAGGTTTTTTGAAACCATGCCTCGAATCACGAATTTGTTACTTTTTGGTCAAATTCAGCAGTTTCATAGTCTCCGCGGGTCAAGAATTTGTTCCATCCCGTCTGTCAGTAACCTCAACGATGCCGGCGCAGACCCTTCGCTCGGCCCACTTTCAGGTGAGATCCATGATGATTTCTCGCTCCTGCCGCCTCAAAAGCCAAAAGTTGGCGGCTAAATTCAAGGCCGATTACTTCCTCGGCACCAAAAATCACTATCCTTGCAATCCAATTTGCCAGTTCCCGAATGTTCCCGGGCCACTTCCACCGCTGGAACGCCTCTACCGCGTTCGAACTCAGACGCGGAACAGGCCGGCCAAAGTCACGCGCAAATCTGTCCAGCAGATACTCGCATAGTTGCGGAATATCCTCCTTTCTCTCGCGCAGTGGGAGCAGACGCACACGGTGCTGAAACAGCTTCTCGTCGTAACCGCGATTCAACAGCCTGGTCCCCAAGTCAATACTCGAGGCGCATACAAACCGGGCATTCACCGTAAGATCCTCACTTCCGCCGAGAGGAAGGTAGGTTCCGGATTGGAGTGTCAGCATCAGTTTTTGCAGGAGAGCTGAATCCATATCCCCGATCTCATCCAGAAAGAGCGTCCCTCCCGATGCCAAGCCAACTGAGCCCCTCGAGGCTGGTCTCACATCCATTACTTCCCGATGCTCGTACCCGAAGATCTCCCCCCCCAGCAAGTCTGGTGAAGTTGCCGCACAGTTGAGCTTCAAAAAAGGTCCTTTTCCGCGAATCGAACCAGTGTGCAGAAACCGCCCGATCACTTCCTTGCCTGTACCGCTCTCGCCTTCAATCAGCATTGGAAAATCGTCGTAGAAAGCTCGCTCAATCTCCTCACGAACTTTACGCATTCCAGCCGTGTTCCCGAAGATAAACTCGCTGTTGGGTAGCTCGCGCTGAACGGACTGGGCAGCATCTGCAGGCATAAGAGTTCTGTTACAACGATGGCCTTGCAAGATCATGACCAATAGTGCCCTAAACTAGAGAATCATTTCAGGCATTTTTCCCCGCTTTTCATAGCAAATCCAGCGGCTTCCCGTCGCCTCGGCTATTTCCCCAAGTGGAAGTGTGCAAACTTTTGCATACTTCACCCAAACATGTGCAAAGGATTGCAGATTGATTTGCTCTCAGACTTCGGGGTTGTGCTTTCGGATTAAGAGTTGGGCGGCCTCTTACAAGCGGAGAGACAACCCCGTCTGCAGACAGTAGGAAAGAGGCTTTTCGAAGCTGAGTTAGGACTCAGATCCCTGAGGCAGGCCGGCTCCATGGGCGAGACTTCGGAGCAAGCTGATGTTGCTGGATCTTGTAAAGCAGACCTCTGTAGCTGATATTGAGATACTTGGCTGCATGGCGCCGGTTCCAGCCGGAAACTTCTAGGGCATCCTGGATCATCTGCGCTTCGGCACGCTCCTTCATATCACGAACAACCGAGCGCATCCCCGTTTTCTGGGCGTGCAGCGCTCGTATCGGCTCCTCCGGCACATGACGATCTTCGGCCGCAATTTTCTTTTCCAGTTCGCAAACTGCGGAATCCGTATCACGCATCGTGATGGTGCGGGTCACAAAATTCCTCAACTCGCGGACATTGCCACGCCAGTCATAAAGCAGCGCGGCATCCATTAAACGCGTTGGGAAAGCGGCCTCGTGTCCGTCCCTCAATGTCTCCGGCAATCTACGGATCGTCTCCTCAATCAGGTACGGAATCTCTTCGCGGCGTTCCCGAAGTGGCGGCACATTGATGGTAAAAACATTTAGCCGGTAAAAAAGATCCTCACGGAACGTCTTGCCCACAAGCGCGTTCTCGATTTGCACATTCGTGGCCGCTAGCACACGCACGTCTACCTTGCTGCTTTCGCGGGCACCCAGGCGGTTGTACTGGCCGTCCTGAAGCACATGCAGAAGCTTCGCCTGCATCTGCGCACTCATCTCGCCAATTTCGTCCAGCAGTAAAGTGCCGCGATGCGCCTGTTCAAATTTGCCAGGCTTGTCTTTGATGGCGCCCGTGAATGCCCCTTGGCGATACCCAAACAACTCGCTTTCCAGTAGATCAGCCGGTAATGCCGCGCAATTCACGTTCACGAAACCATGCTGTGCACGTCGCGAATGCTTGTGAATAACGTGCGCGATCACTTCCTTGCCGGTACCGCTCTCGCCTAGGATCAGCACCGGCGCATCCACTACCGCCAGCAACTCGACCTGGCGATAAATCCTCAGCATCGAAGGGGCCGCAGCCAGGAAATATTGCCCATCCCCTAATTCCTGCCGAATGACTTCGTTCGCCGGCGAATTAGGGTAAATCGAATGCTTCGCGCTGCTTCTCAGCGGAACTTGCAGCGATGCTGCCGCATCACATGCCCGGTCGAGCATCGACGAAACTTCACGCGCCGCCAGCGGCCGCTCCAGGAAAAGCGCAGACCCAGGCGCGCCGCTCTCGCCCATACTTTGCCGTTCACCCGGATCGCAAACAAAGCAAACTGTCGACTCGGAAGCTGCTCGGAGAAGGCTTTTGCGAGCCTGAAGAGTCCTCGGACAGCACTCTAGAACTAGAAGGTCCGCTTCCACCCCATTGTTGAGCAGAAGCTGCGCCTGCTCGCAACTGCTCACTTGCACGAGCTTGTGGCCGGCGCTCTCAATCACATCCTTGAGAAGCGGGCTTGTTTCGCCAGATCCGAAAACGCTGAGAACGAGCAGGTTTAATCGCACAAGGCACCCGAGGGGAGAAATCCTGACAAGTGAAAAACTCTTCTGCAAGCTTCCGCCAGCCTTTCACTTGGGTCGGGCTCGTGCATTCCTCGAGTTGACCGAAGCAAACAAGATCCGGCAATCGCCGGAATCTCGAAAGAAATTCAATGTCCGTTGATTGGAAAGTGCTCACGGAATCGGAACGGATCACGAAATCAACGCGGAACCTGAGGTCACTTATCCAACGGGCCTGATTCAACCCTGTTGGGAGTCTCTACAGTAAGGTAGATACGGTTACGAGTCAATAAAACTTTGGTAACATTCATCTTTCTAAGTCATTGAAATAAAATGACATTCGAATACATTCCCCCTAAGACTCCTTATGCTCATTTCACGCTGCCTTGACGCAGTATCGAAGTTTCAACTTGGCCGAATTTCCAAATCCCCTTCCTTCCCGCGGGCGGCAATACTGATCTCGATCCTCAGCGGATGATCCTCCCCGGGCGGCAGGATCACCGCCCCATCCAGAATGTTTCCACCCTCAACACACAGCATTCGCCGCCACTCCTCCGATCCAAAATCCGCCAGGGAACCCGACCCATCGCGCCAGGGATTCCAGACAATCGTCGAATGGGAGTTCCACTTCTCCGTCTTCAGTCCTCGCCCAAAGACCTCGTCCACAATCTCAACCGGCCCAGAAGCTCCCACAAAGGCATCATCGGTCTGAGCCGAGATCCGCAGCTCACCCGCTTGCGTCTTTCTTCGGTTCCCGTCTCGATTATCCAAATATCCGGCTCCATCCAGCCCCGTTACCTTCACACGTTCCACATCGCCAACGTTGAAATAGCTGTGCAAAGCCTCTTCAAAGCGAAGCGCCAACTGGCCAGTATTCTTCATCCTCAGTTCCAGTTTCAAGCGCTCTCCGACCGTGATCCGATATTCCAGCCGAAAATCAAAAGGCCACCACCTTCGCGTCGCGTCATCGCTCCCGGTGGAGAGATCCACACACACTGATCCACTGGCCACCTCGCTGATCGACTCCAGATGCCACTCTTTCGTCCGCACAAATCCGTGCGCAGGCGCCTTCGGATCATCTGCCTTGCCGCGGAACCAAGGAAAACACACCGGGATTCCTCCCCGAATCGCCCGTCCCTCCTCCCAGTGAGACTTCTTGCTCACAAAGAGAACTTCTTCCGCACCCGCCGGTTTCCACGACGTCACTTGAGCCCCGTGCAGGTAAATTTCCCCCGAGGCAGAAGCAGTCTGAATCTGAATTTTTGGCAGGCCGCCGTTCGCCTCAACGATCTGCACGCCGCCAGGAATTGCGACACTCTTGTTCAGGGCGAGAATTCTTCCGTTGTTTGCCATACTTCTCGGATTCTACCCAACAGACCCGCGTCATCGAACAACAGCGCATGAATTTTGCCGCATCTGCACTTCTGTATCATTGCGCGGACCACGACCATGAACCTTGCCGTCAATCCGCCTGTGCTCCCCATGCTCGCCAAGCGTGTCGACGAGGTTCCGCCACAGGGCAAATGGATCTACGAACCGAAGTGGGATGGCTTTCGCATCCTCGTCTTTCGCGAGGGCGATGAGATCCTTATCCAGAGCCGTGATAAGAAGTCCCTCAATCGATACTTTCCCGAAATGATCGATCCTCTCCGCAAGCAACTCCCCACAAAATCCGTGCTCGACGGCGAACTCGTCATCGCACGAGAAGGCCGGCTCGACTTCGATGCTCTCCAACTCCGCATTCATCCCGCTGCCTCGCGCGTAAAACTCCTTGCCACGCAAACTCCCGCATCGTGTATCTTCTTCGATCTGCTCTGCAAAGGCGATCACGATCTTCGCGCCGAGCCATTTCGCAATCGTCGCGCCGCATTGGAATCGCTCCTCAAATCTGCCCGGGCCCCCATCCACATCACGCCCGCAACCCCAGAGCGCAAAATCGCCCTCGACTGGTTCAAGCGCTTCGAAGGCGCTGGGCTCGACGGAGTCGTCGCCAAGCCTGTCGACCTTCCCTATCAATCCGACAAGCGCATCATGCTCAAGATCAAGCACGAGCGTGACTGCGACTGCGTCGTCGCTGGCTTTCGATGGTATCGAGAGGCTCCGGGAAAGGAAGTCGGCTCACTCCTGCTCGGCCTCTACGATGAGACCCGGCTTCTGCAGCACGTCGGCGTCTGCGCAAGCTTCTCCGCCGAGACGCGCCAAAGGCTTCTCAAGTTCCTTACGCCATATCGCAAGAATGCCCTGCGCAATCACCCGTGGAAGAATTGGGAGAGCACCGAAGAAGGCAACGACTCCAGCGAACATCGCATGCCCGGCGGCAAAAGCCGCTGGAGTCAAGGTAAAGACCTGTCCTGGGAGCCGCTCCGCCCCGAGCTCGTCGTCGAGGTGGCCTACGAGCACATGCAAAGCGGACGCTTCCGGCATATGGCCCATTTCCGCCGCTGGCGCACCGATCGCAAACCTGCCTCATGCACCTTCGCCCAGCTTGAAGTAGTGCCTCCAGAAGAATTGAAGGCCATCTTCGCGAATGGTCGATAGCCCTCAACACATCGCAGACACGACGCCACCTTTTACGGCCTGTAATCCTTCGTCCTCGTCACATCTACAACCGCCTGCACCGGCAACTTGTCACTCGATCCGCCCGCCAGTATGCGCACCTTTTCCTTTTCCACGCGCCATACATGGTCCGGCGCATCCCAGTACGCAAATCGCGCGCCCTCAACTCCAGCGCCACATCCTTCTCCGCTCCCGCATCAATCGCGTACTCGCTTGAATCCCTTCAGTTCCAGTTGCGGCCGTGTCACGGCCGACCCCATGTGCTGCACGTACATCTCGACAACTTCATCGCTCGCGCGCTTGCCTGTGTTCTTCACCTTCACATGCACCTGCACGCTGCCGTCTGCTTCCATCTGCGATGCGCTCGCGCTCACACCGCGATAATCGAACTTTGTGTAACTTAGCCCATACCCGAATGCATACAGCGGCTTCTCCTTGCTGTAGAGATACGTCTCGCCGTCCAGCAGGTTGTAATCGAGAATCGGCTTGAACTGATCATCCCCGGTCGGCCAAGTCTGCGTCAGGCGTCCCGCCGGTGAGTATTCGCCAAACAAAACATCCGCCAGTCCGTGCCCTTCTTCCTGGCTGTTGTGGACCATGTGCACAATCGCAGGCACGTGCTCCTCGCTCCACACAATCGCGTACGGAAAACTCGACCGCAGCACCTCAATTGTCTTCGGATTCGCAGCGAAGACCTTCTTCACCAGCTCTTCCTGTTCCAGCACAATCGTCTTGCGATCCACATCCTCTTTGCCGTTCGAGGGAACCGGGCACTGATCCCATCCCGCATTGCACACGGGATGATTGCCGACAACCACGATCGCCACATCCGCCTTCTTCGCCAGCGCCTCCGCCTCCTTCTCGTCGGACCCGTCGGCGAACAGCACCTGCACGTTTTTGCCCACCGCCCCTCGAATTCCATCCAAGATCGTCACGTTGTACGGCCACGTTCCGCTGTACCAGTCCTGCAACACGGTATCGGTCCAGGGCCCAATCACCGCAATCGTCTTCAACTTCGTCTTATCGAGCGGCAGCGTATTCCCTTCGTTCTTCAGCAGCACAATCGATTCATCCGTCGCCTGCCGCGCCAGTTCCCTGCTCGATGCGCGCTCCCACGGCGGAACATCGCCGCTCGTCTGGACCCCGATCTTCGCGTAGGGATCCGTCCCGGGCGCGTCCATCTCTCCCAGCCGCAGATACAGCCTCAGCAGATTCTTCAGCGACGCATCCATATCCGCTTCCGTCAGCAACCCATCCTTCAGCGCCTTGGTCAGATCCGGCTTGTACGTATCGAGAAAGTGATTGATCCCGGCCTTCACTGCCGCCGCCGATCCATGCTCCTTGTCCGGAAACGCCTTGTGCGCCGTGATCAACAGCCCCAGCGCGCCACCATCCGTGCAGATCAGGCCGTCATTGCCCCACTCTTTGATCATCACGTTTTTCAACACCGGATTCACCGTCATCGGCGTTCCGTTCCACGCGTTGTACGAGGCCATCACAGCTCTCGATCCGCCCTCTTCAAACCCCATCCGAAACGGCACCGAGTAGTATTCCCGAAAAAGTCGTTCATCGAAATCCGAAGACGTATGCGTGCGCCCGTTTTCGTTCTCATTCGCCATGAAATGCTTCATCAGCGAGGCGGCCTGCCAGTGCTTCGGATCCGGTCCTTGCAATCCGTGTATGAACGCGACCGTCAGCGTTCCCACCAGGTACGGATCCTCGCCCATCGATTCTTCCGTCCGTCCCCAGCGTGGATCACGACTCAAATCCGCATTGGGCGCACGCACCACCACGCCGCCGCGGTCCCAATAAGGATTCTGGTAGTAGTAGCGCGTCTCGTATCCCTCCAGCGCGCCGATCTTCTTCAGCAGTTCCGCGTCCCACGTCGCACCCAGCCCTTTCTCCTGCGGAAAGGTTGTCGTCGGCGCAGGCTGCCTTCCGCGTGCGTCCCAATTCGCCGGTCCGCCCAGCGCCTCGCCATGAAGCCCCTCCACCTGCCCTGAGAACACGATGCCCAGCCGCGCGATCTTCGGATGATCCGACATCAGCGACACTTTTTCGTCGAGCGTCAATCGCCCCAGCAAATCCTGAATGCGCGCATCGTCCGAAAGCGAAGTATTGCGAAATGGATAATCGCTCTGAGCTGGCGCCTTCGCCGCTGCACAACTCATCAACACCAACGCCGCGACCCAAATCCCACACCTACCCACAGCCAGACGCATCGCAAATCCCTCCTCGGTTCGAACACCGAAGATTACCACGCCAGATTTCTTTGAGCACTGGAGTAAATCGATTCAGACAAAATTCGCGAGACTCGAATTTGCAGCCGCCGCCCCCGCGCAAAACAAAAGAGCGAAGCGCGCATTGCGCCCCGCTCTCGTTTCTTCTGACCCCTGATCTCTGAACCCTGACTCTAATAAAGCCTGAAGTTAACCTCGATGCTCATCATCACCGGCACAGGCGTTCCGCCCTTCATCGCTGGCTTGAACTTGTACTTCCGCACAGCTTCCAGCGCCTTTTCATCCAGCCCCATGCCAAGCGGCCGAACCACCCGCGGATTCTGCGGATTCCCTTGCGCATCCACGATCAACGAAATCAGACAAACGCCCTGGTACTTGGCGCGCCTTGCCTCATCAGAGAATTCGGCTTCCGGCGTAAAGATCGGCACCGGCGCCGAAATCCCGCCGCCAATGTGATACACGCCGCCGCCCGTATTTCCGCCGCTGCCGGGACCAAATCCGTTGCCATTCCCCGAACCAATTCCCCCGCCATAACCGCTGCCCATACCGCCGCCGCCACCCGAGCCGTTCGAGGCCAACTGCACGTTAGCAGAGTTCTTCACTCCGAAATTCACCATCTGCGGGTTATCCGGCAGCGTGATGTCCTTTTGCACGTTGATCGCCGGAGTGAATGCCAGCTTCGGCTTCTCCAGGATCGGCACCATCGGAGGCGTAATCGGGTCCTTCATCCGCGGAGGCAGCTTGCCCTTCATCGGATCCACAATGTCGTGCGAACCGCCGCCACCGCCGCCGCCCGCCGGCGTAGTCAGCTTCGGCGCCTTCAGAATGTCGCTGACATCCACATTGGTCAGATTCGTCTGTTTCACGACCGGGTGAATGATCGAGAGACCGAGCCAGATGGCTAGGGCCAGGATCCCAAGATTCACAAAGCTCGACGTGCCTACGGCCCACGGATTCGCCTTCACGGCCATCCGGTCCGGAACCGGTATCGGTTTCGAGGTCAGAACCAGCGGTGGAAGCTTCGGCGGAAAAAAGACATCATGGATGTTTTCGTAGAGATCTTTCCAGATCGGCTTCTCTTCAAATGCCTTTCCCAGGAACGAGTCAAGCTCATGACCTTCCATCGAGGGTAAGTCGTCCTTCGTCTCCGAATCCGGCTGGATTAATACGTCGTTTGCCATAGTTGCCGATGCTGGCCCTCTCGGCAGCGACTGCCCTGGTTGGCTATCGCCCGCTTCCTGGTCCATCCCTCCATTATGCTCGACATTGCCCGTCCTTGTCTTTAGATGAAGACACGAGGCGTTTTGGCTTGTCGCGCCCTCCAGAGACTCGAAATTCTCCGAAGTGAAGGTTCCCATAAACGATAGACGGCCCCGGAGAATAGTCGTTACCTTAAAAATCTTCCCGGCTCCTTTACACTAAACATTCAAGATCTTTTCACCGCACCAGGGAGTTCCAATGTCTCCAGCGCCGGAGTTGAAGGCGACACTGACCTTGCCGCAAACTGCATTCCCCATGAAGGCGAATCTGCCTCAGAATGAGCCTCTTCGCCTCGAAAAATGGGCTTCCATCCGCCTCTATGAAAAGCTGCGCGAAGCCTGCGCCGGCCGCCCCGCTTACCTACTCCACGACGGACCTCCCTACGCCAATGGCCCCATTCACCTCGGCCACGCCCTCAACAAGGGCTTGAAAGACTTCGTCGTCAAATCGAAAACCATGGCCGGCTTCGATTCTCCCTATGTTCCCGGTTACGATTGCCACGGCCTCCCCATCGAGATCAAAGTCGACGAAAAGCTCGGCCGCAAAAAGCTCGAAATGCCTGTCCCCGAGGTCCTCGCGGCTTGTCGCGATTACGCACAGAAATACGTTGACCTCCAAACCTCACAGTTTCAACGCATCGGATGCTTCGGTCGCTGGGACAAGCCCTACATGACTATGGCCCGCGACTATGAAGCGCGCACGTTAGAGGCCTTTTACGGCTTCCTCGAAAAGGGCTTCGTCTATCGCGGACTCAAGCCCGTGTACTGGTGCATCCATGACCGCACCGCCCTCGCCGAAGCCGAAGTCGAGTACGAGCAGCACACCAGCCCCTCTATATATGTCCGCTACCGGATGACATCCGACCCGGCAGCGCTCGCCCCGTCCCTCGCAGGCCGCGAAGTCCACACCATTATCTGGACAACGACCCCCTGGACCATCCCCGCCTCCATGGCCGTCGCCTTCCATCCTGACTTCGAATACGTAGCCCTCGCAACCGAGGACCTCGGTTCGCAGCCCACAAAATCGGGTGCCCCATCCTTGAGCCCGTCGGGCAACAGCGAGGCGGGCTCAAGGATGGGAGACCACGACTTCAACGGACCGGTCTACATCGTCGCCGCCGAACTAGCTCCAGCCGTCATCGCCGCCTGCAAACTCGGCGAAACCACCGAACTCGCCCGCTTCAAAGGCAGCGCCCTCGAGCACACCACCTTCAAACATCCGTTCCTCGACCGCAGCATCCTCGGCGTTCTCGCCACCTACGTCACCGCCGACCAGGGCACAGGCGCAGTCCACACCGCCCCTTCCCATGGCGCCGACGACTTCTACACCGGCCAACGCTACGACCTGGACCAGACCTGCCGCGTCGATGCTTCCGGCCATCTCCAGGTCGATCCCTCCGCGTGGCCCCATGCCTCGCTCCCTCCCTTCGAGGGGAAGAAGGTCTGGGCCGCCAACCCCATCATTGTCGCCATGCTTGAAGAGCAGCGCGCCCTTCTCGCCGTCTCCGATCTGGAGCACTCGTATCCCCACTGCTGGCGCTGCCACCATCCCGTCATCTTCCGCGCCACCGAGCAGTGGTTCATCTCGCTAGAAACCCCGATGAAGCGCGCCGACGGCTCCGAGACAACCTACCGTCAACTGGCCATCGAAGAAATCGACAAGGTTGTCTGGGACCCATCCTGGGGCAAAGAACGCATCACCAACATGATCGCCACGCGACCCGACTGGTGCATCAGCCGCCAGCGCATCTGGGGCGTGCCCATCGCCGTCTTCATGTGCGAAGGCTGCAATCAGCCCATCATCGACGCCGCGCTCGATCGCAAAATCATCGATCTCTTCGAACGTGAAGGCGCTGACGCCTGGCACACCACGCCAATCTCCGATCTGCTTCCCGCCGGAACGAAGTGCGCTCACTGCAGCGGCACAACCTTCCGCAAAGAGACCGACATCCTCGACGTCTGGTTCGACTCCGGCACAAGCTGGTTCGCCGTCTGCGAATCCGATCCGGACCTTCGCCCAGCGTATAAGTCGTTCCAAGAGGGGAAAGGCATGGAGTGCCTCTACCTCGAAGGCGGCGACCAGCACCGCGGATGGTTCCACTCCTCGCTGCTGACCTCCGTCGCTCTCCGCGGCCGCGCACCTTACTCGCACGTCGCCACCGCCGGTTGGACCCTCGACGAGCAAGGCCGCGCCATGTCCAAATCCCTCGGCAACGGCGTCGATCCCGTCGACATCGCCAACCGCATGGGCGGTGAAATCGTTCGACTCTGGGTCGCCTCCATCGACTTCCGCGAAGACATGGCCGCCAGCGAAAACCTCATGGCCCGCTGCGCCGAACTCTATCGCAAGGTGCGCAACACCTTCCGCTTCCTGCTCGGCAACCTCAGCGGATTCGATCCCGCACGCGACAGTATCCCTGAATCCGAGCTTCTCCCGCTCGATCAATACATGCTCGCCCGCACCCGCGACCTCACTGAAAAAATCCGCGCCTTCTACGAAACCTTTGAATTCCACCGCGTCTACCAAGCGGTCAACGACTTCGCCATCGTCGACCTGAGTTCCTTCTATCTCGACATCCTCAAAGACCGCATGTACACCTTCGCGCCCACGAGCCATGCCCGCCGTTCCGCGCAAACCGTCCTCTGGCAGATCACCGAAGCGCTAGTCCGCCTGGTCGCACCAATCATGAGCTTCACCGCCGACGAAGTCTGGGAATACCTGCCCGCCACACCCAACCGCGAGCCCAGCGTCCACCTCGCGCTCTTCCCAAAGCCTGAAGAGATCTTCTGCCAGAACCCGGCTCCGGTGCTTGGCGGAATGGAAGTGTGCTTCTAAAGTAAGAGACGAAGTTCTGAAGCGGATTGGAAGACGCTCGACAAAAAAAGCAAATCGGAAAAGCACTTGAAGCAGACGTGCGGATCATGCTGATTCGACGCTGCATTCGCTTCTCTCGTAAATACGCCCCTGAGTCTCAAGGAGCTCTTCAACGTCTCCAGTGCTGAAGTCGTCGCGGCCCAGACAGAAACGTTGTCATCGGGTGCCATTCGTGTCGAGGAAGCCCCCGCGGAGGGGATGCGCACGATAATTAGCTTGGCCGCCGGCCACAAATGCGCCCGCTGCTGGAACTTCATGCCCGAAGTCTCCAACTACGGCATCTGGCAAAACGTCTGCACCCGCTGCCACAACACCCTCCACGAGATGGGAATCCCTGAACCACCGGAGGGAGCGCAGTGATCTCAACTCCGTGCACGCCGGGTGCCCCATGTCTCGATTTTGAGACGTGCAATACCTCGACTCTCAACCACCTCTTTCAATCCGCGGAGGCCGCCCAGTGACCTTCCCCGCGCCCCGCAAGCTCCCGTGGCTTCTCCTCATTTCCGCCGTCATCATCACCCTCGACCGCATCACCAAGTCCATCGTGGCTGCTCATGTTCCCCTCGGCGACGGCATCCCCGTCATCCCGGGCTTCCTGCGCATCACCCACTGGCTCAACGAGGGCGCAGCTTTCTCCCTCTTCGCCGACTCCGCATCGCCCAACGCCGTCCGCTGGGGCCTCATCGCCTTTTCAGCAGTCGCAGCCATCGCCGTCCTTATCGCGCTCATCCGCCTCGGAAGCCGCATCTCGCTCGCCACCGTCGCCCTTGCCCTGGTGCTTGGCGGAGCGCTCGGCAACCTCCACGACCGCATCGCCTACGGCTCCGTCGTCGACTTCATTGAAGTCCACATCTTCGGCTACCACTGGCCCGACTTCAACGTGGCCGACAGCTCCATCGTCATCGGCGCCTGCCTCCTCCTCCTCGACTCCCTGCTCCCCAGAAAGCCCTCAGAATCTGACGAATCCGTCGAAATTCAATAAGCTGGACCGCTCGTCACACCGGAACACCGCCTGGTAACTTTCCGTATTACCAATGTGCGCCCCGGTACCCTAAAATGACGAGTGGCGTCTATGCAGAATCCCATCGGTGAAAATCCGAGTTTTGAAATGGGCACAGCTTTCGAGTCGTGCCGAGGATGAAATGAGAAACATTCCCGCTTCCCTTTCGCGCGCCCTGCGCCTTGCATTCACCTGTTGTCTCTTCGCCGCCATCACCATCGCCGCCACCCTTACGTCCCAGGCCCAGCGCCTCCCAACCACCGTCCGCCCTCAGCATTACTCACTCACCCTCACTCCCGATCTCAAAGCCGCCACCTTCACCGGCTCTGAAGTCATCGACGTCTCGCTCGCCGAACCCACCAGCAGCATCACGCTCAACGCCCACGACCTCACCTTCAATCCGTCAAGATCGAGGCCGCCGGCAAAGACCAAACCGCCACCGTCACCCTCGATAAAGAGAAAGCAACAGGCCACCTTCACCGTCCCCGACAAACTTCCCGCCGGCAAAGCCCGCATCTCCATCCACTACACCGGAATCCTCAACGACGACCTGCGCGGCTTCTATCTCTCCAAAACCGCGCGCCGCAACTACGCCGTCACCCAATTCGAATCCACGGATGCGCGCCGCGCCTTCCCGTCCTTCGACGAGCCCGCCTTCAAGGCCACCTTCGATATCTCCCTCATCGTCGACAAAGGCGACACCGCCATCTCCAACGGCCCCATCGTCAGCGACACGCCCGGCCCCGGCGACGACAAGCACACGCTCAAGTTCCTCACCACGCCGAAGATGTCCACCTACCTCGTCGCCTTCCTCGTCGGCGATTTCCAGTGCACCTCCGGCGAACAGGACGGCGTTGCCATCCGCTCCTGCGCCACGCCCGACAAAGTCGCCCTCACCACCTACGGTGTCGATGTCGCCAAATACGTGCTCCACTACTACAACACCTACTTCGGCATTCCCTATCCGCTCAAGAAGCTCGACCTGATCGCGCTTCCTGACTTCGAAGCCGGCGCCATGGAAAACTTCGGCGCCATCACCTACCGCGAAACCGCCCTTCTCCTCGATCCCAAAACCGCCTCCATCAACGCCAAGAAGGGAGTCGCCTCGGTCATCGCGCATGAAATGGCGCACCAGTGGTTTGGCGACCTCGTCACCATGCAATGGTGGGACAACATCTGGCTCAACGAAGGCTTCGCCACCTGGATGGAAAACAAGCCCGTCGAAGCCATGCACCCCGAGTGGAACATCGATCAGCAGGTCGCCTCCGACATGGACGGCACCCTGAACCTCGATGCCCAGCCGACCACGCGCGCCATTCGCGCCCAGGCCGACACCCCCGCCGAAATCGAGCAGATGTTCGACGGCATCGCCTACGGCAAAGCCAGCGATGTCCTGCTCAGCGTCGAAAACTACGTCGGCCCTGAAACCTTCCGCCAGGGCGTGCACAATTATCTCGAGGCGCATCTCTACGGCAATGCCACCGCCGAGGACTTCTGGAACGCGCAGACCGCGACCAGCCACAAGCCCGTCGACAAAATCATGGAAAGCCTCGTCGCTCAGCCCGGCGTTCCGCTGCTCACCTTTGGCCAGCCCTCAAACGGCAAGGTCGCTGTCTCGCAAAAGCGCTTCTTCCTCAGCCCCGGCATACAGCCCGGCCCTGAGAAGTGGACGCTCCCCGTCTGCTTCAAAACCGGCGCACGACAAGCAGGACTGCCAGCTCCTCACCCCCGAAACAACATCTCTCACCGTGCCGCAATCACCACTGTTCTTCGCCAACGCCGAAGGCAAAGGCTACTACCGCACCGAATACGCGCCAGCCGATTACGCAAATCTCGCCTCCCAGGTCGAAACCGGCCTCTCTCCCACCGAGCGCATCAGCCTCATCGGCGACGAGTGGGCACAGGTCCGCGCCAACAAGGCCACCGTCGGCGACTACCTCAATCTTGTCGCGGCCGTCAAAGCGGATCCCAATGCTGAGGTGGTCTCCTCCGCCCTCGGCGGACTCGGCGCCGTCAATATCCGCATCGCCTCGACGCCCGAGGAGAAAGATGCGCTCGCCGCCTGGTTCCGCAAAACCTTTGCACCGGAGTACTCAAGACTAGGGCCGCCCGCCGACAGCGATTCACCCGACAAGAAACAATTGCGCGCGCTACTCTTCGCCGCCCTCGGCGATGCGAAAGATCCTCAGATCCTCGCGCAGGCCCGTGAAATCAGCGCGAAATACATCGCCGATCCAGACTTCCGTCGACCCCAACCTCGCCCAGACCGCACTCCAGATCGCCGCGCGCAATGGCGACACCGCTCTCTTCGATCAATTGCAGAAAATCTCTCAGACCTCCACCAACCCCGAAATCCAGATCGGCGCGCTCCGCCTTCTCGCCATGTTCGAGAACCCCGAACTCGCCGAGCGCGCTCTCAACTACGCAGTCTCCGACAAAGTCCGCAATCAGGACGCCGCAATCCAACTCGCCATCTCCCTCCACAACGACAAGAACCGCGACCAGGCATGGCAGTTCATTCAGACCCATTGGGATGAAGTGAAAAAAGAGTTCACCCCCGAGATGGGCAACATCCTCGTCGGCGCCACCGGCGCCTTCTGCTCGGTCTCTCGAACGCAATGATGTCTAGCCAGTTCTTCGCCGCACATAAGGTTCCCGACTCCGACCAGGCGCTCAAGCACGCCATCGAACACATCAACGGCTGCATCGAACTCCGCGACCAGCAGGAACCCCAGCTAAAAACATGGCTCGCGAAAACTCCGCTCGACACTCATTCCTCGTCAACCGCATCCGGTGCAAACATCCAATAGTCAGACTCCCTTGAGTCCAAAACATCAATGGCCGCCGGCATCCCCCGGCGGCCATCTTTTTTCAGGCATAAGTCATTCCGACCGACCAATCGGGAGCCTGAGAAACTTGTCATTGCCTTTCCTGCCATTCTTCGCTAGATCGAATCACCTGCCGGGTGCCCCTGTGTTCCTGCAGCTCTTAGGGATCGGGATCGAGAGCTTCATAGACCTACCAGGCAACTCTTCTCCGGCAAAAACTCCGCAAACAGCTCGTCATAGTACGGCTTCAACTGCTTCACATCCGGCTTCGCGTGGCCCTTTGAATACAGGTCGTACTGATTGAACTTCAGCACCCACTCCAGCATCGCCCGATCCTGCTCGTTCGCCAGATGATCGTATGCCCCATGACGATGCCACGGATAAAACGAGTGAAACCGCAGCATGTAAAGCGCCTCGATCGGCATATACGGCTTCATCACTTCCGCAATGTATCCGTCATGCCCAAACGACATGTGCACATTTTCAAGCCCGCAGTTCGGCTCATAAATTCCATACTTCGTCTGATACTCCGGCACATTGCCGATCGGGATTCTTCGCGAAATACTCGTGAAACACAATCGACTCCGACCACGCGCACCCCACCGGAAACGTATCGCCCACCACCGCCCACTGCGGCTCGCCATACAGGCACAGGCACTTCCCAAGATCGTGCAGAAATCCCGTCAGCACCATCCATCGCGGATGCCCGTCGCGCCGAATCGCCTCCGAAGTCTGCAGCAGATGTTCCGTCTGCGTCAGATCGGTATCCGGATCGCTGTCGTCCACCAGCGTATTCAGAAAATCCGCCGCCTCCCAGATCGTCTTCTTCCCCTTCGTCAGCCCGAAGTACTCCTTCTCTTTCCCGAGAACGTACGCCACCGTCTGCCCTTCATGGTTCAGCCGGTAAAACTCCGCCACTCCCGGCTGCGCCGCCGCATCATAAACGCGAAATTCCTCCTGCGACTTTCCTTCCTTGTAACGCCCCTCGACGAAATCGTCCCACTCATCCAAATGCGCCAGTGGTTTTGCCTGGGAAATCGATATGCTCATGGTGCGTCTCCATTCCGTCAACGAGCGACGATCCAATCTGAGGTTGTTCTACCAAACACCCGCTCCCATGGCAACATCTCCATCTCGCATCGAGCCTGCCCTCAATACAATCAACGCTTTCCCTTTTCCACCTGCCGACCTGAGTGTTACCTTCAATCGCAAGATGACCCGTTCAAGCTGCTGTTTCGTTGCCGCCCTCTTCCTCGCCATCTCCGCAATTCATGCGCAACAGCCCGCCACGCCATGCACGTCACCCAGGCCGTGCTCGCCGGCAAACTCATCGACGTCCGCACCGGCGCCGTACGTCCGCACGCCTACATCCTCATCGCCGGCGATCGCATCCAGTCCATCGCCGATTCCGCGCCCAGCGGCATTCCCGTCACTGACCTTTCCGCATACACCGTCGTCCCCGGACTCATCGACGCCCACGCGCACACCCTCTCCAACCCCACATCGCAAAGCATCGCCGTCGAACTGCGCACCTCCATTCCGCAACACACGCTCTGGGGCGTCTACAATCTCCGCCTCTGGCTCGATCATGGCTTTACCTCGCTCCGCGACGCCTGCGAAGGCCCCGCCCGACTATCCGCAGTTCGCCCTGCGCGATTCCGTCAAGCGCGGCATCATCCTCGGCCCCCGCATCACTGCTGCCGGCAGCTGCGTCTCCCTCACCGGCGGCCACGGCGACGGAACGCCCTTCTCGGCCTGATATGCAACTTCCTCGCCGGCCAAACGTCGCTGACACCGTCGACGACATCGCCCACGTCGTCCGCCGCGACATCAAATACGGCGCCGACTGGATCAAGCTCATGGCCACCGGCGGCGTCATGGATCCCATCTCCGACTTCCACGTCCAGGAACTCAGCGAAGCGCAAATGGCCGCCGCTGTCGAAATCGCCCACCGCGCCGGAAAAAAAGTCATGGCCCACGCCGAAGGCGCAGCCGGAATCAAAGCCGCCGTCCGCGCCGGCGTCGACTCCATCGAACATGGCACCATGCTCGACGAAGAAGGCGCCGAACTGATGGAGCAGCATCACACCTGGCTCGTTCCCACCCTCTACTGCTTCCAGCACGACATGGAAACCGGCCTCAGCAAAGGCCGCGATCCTGACTCCTACGCCAAGGGCGTCGAGATCATGGCTGCCCAGGGCCCCGCATTTAAGCTCGCGCTCGCCCACCACATCCGCATCGCCTATGGCGTCGACGACGCGGACGTCGACGAATCCGTCTCAAAAGAATTCGGCGCTCTCGTCGCGGAGGCATGACCCCGCTCGGCGCTTTGCAGGCCGCCACCATCAACGCCGCCACCATGCTCGAAAAAGATAAGGACGTTGGCACCATCGAGCCCGGCCGCTACGCCGACATCGTCGCCGTGCAGGGCGACCCCCTCTCCGACATCACCGTCATGGAACACGTAGCCTTCGTCATGCAAGGCGGCCGCATCATCAAAGATCCCGCCCACCCCGACCGAAACCCCGTCATCCACGTCAAATAGCAATTGCTCATCACCGTCCGCAATGGTATTTCCTCGTCTGTCTCAGGTCCCGATTCCAGCTCCATTACACTCGTCCTATGCCCCTCCGCCTCTACGTAGCCACCTCCAGCCAGGGCAAACTGCGCGACTTCCGAACCGCTGCGGAAACACACGCCGTCTCCATCGACCCGCTCCCTGATCTTGCCGATATCGAACCGCCCGAAGAAGACGGCGACACCTTCGCCGAAAACGCCACGATCAAAGCGGTCTACTACTCCCAGTTCGCTCCCGGCGCTCTCGTCCTCGCCGACGACTCCGGCCTTGAAGTCGACGCTCTCTCAGGCGCACCCGGTGTACGCTCCGCCCGCTTCGCCTCAGACGCGGGCTTGGTCGACTCGCCCGATGCCAACGACAACACCGATGTCTGGAACAACATCGTTCTCCTCCAGCGCCTCGACGCTGTTCCGCCCGCCAAGCGCACTGCCCGCTATCACTGTGTGCTTGTCGCCGCACGCAATGGTCAGCCGACTCATGTTGCCGATGGATCCGTCGAAGGATTGATCCTCAACGCGCCCCGGGGCACCGGCGGCTTCGGCTACGACCCCCTCTTTTATCTGCCGAAACTCGCCCGCACCATGGCCGAAATCGATCTCCAGACCAAGCTCTCCCTCAGCCATCGAGGCCGCGCCCTCTCCGCTCTTCTTGCTCAACTTAACGCCTGATCCGATAACGTGCCTTCCTCCCGCGGCCAACAATCTCTGCCAATCCTCTTCATCCGACCGTCCCCCCGCATCTAAATGCGTGTGACACTGAACGCGCTCCGGTCACTCCTCCTCTTCGCCTTCTCCTTTGTCACCCTCGCCTCCGGTCAGGCCAATGAGGGAACCCTTCGCCTGCGCATATACCGACACCACCGGCCATGCGATCGAAACGCAGATTCAACTCAGTAGCCCCGGAAATCAATTCGAGAAATCTCTCACCAGCAGTCCCGATGGCACGCTCACTCTCGGTCATCTCCCCTTTGGCATCTATTCCATCCACATTCAACGCGCCGGCTTCGCACCTGTCTCCCAGTCTGTCGAAATCCGATCCGCGGCCCCCATCAAGCTCTCCTTTCAACTCCAGATGGCTGCCCTCAACGAAACCGTAACGGTAAACGCACCCGATACCCTTCTCTCCACCGACCAGCCCGGCTCCGTCAACATGCTCGGCACTCAGCAGATTCAAACCCGTCTCGGCTCCGTGCCTGGCCGCTCTTTGCAGGATCTCGTCAACACCCAGCCCGGCTGGCTCTACGAAGGAAGCGCCGTCCTCCATCCACGCGGATCGGAGTATCAAACCCAATACGTCATCGACGGCGTCCCGCTCACCGACAATCGCTCCCCCGGCTTCGGTCCCGATATCGATACCAACGACGTCCAGTCGCTCAACATCTACACCGCCGGAATCCCCGCCCAGTACGGCCGAAAAATGGGCGGAGTCATCGAAGTCGATAGCATGCAAACCGCGCAACCCGGCCTGCACGGTCAACTCGTACTAAACGGCGGCAGCTTCAGCTCCGAAGGCGCGTCTGCGCAGGCCCAATATTCCCGCGGCAAAAACTCCCTCGCCGCATCCGCCGCCGGCAGCCGCACCGATCGCTACCTCAACCCTGTCGTTCCGCAGAACTACTCCAACACCGGCACCCTCGGCGATTTCGCCCTCAACTACGAACGCAATCAAACCCCAAACGACAAAACCACCCTCACCCTTCGTCGCGAGTTCTCCCGCTACGAAATTCCCAATGAACTCATCCAGCAGTCCGCCGGCCAACGCCAGACCGCGTCCAATGCCGAAACCATGGGCATCGCCGCGTGGCAGCACAATCTCTCCGACCGCACCCTGATTGACGCGCACGCAATGCTCCGCGACAAAACCACCACGTTAAACTCCAACGCCAACTCCACTCCCATTGCAATCTTCCAGAACAACAACCTCCGCGAAGCCTACTTCAACTTCACCGCCACATTCGATCACGACCGTCACGAATGGAAAGCTGGCGTCGACTCTGACAACACGTTCCTCAAGGAGTCCCTCAATTACCTGGTCACCAACCCCGCGCAATTCGAGCCCGGCACCGCCGCATCTTTCGTCTTCGCCGCCAACCGTCCCGATCTCGAACAGTCCGCATTTCTGCAGGACACTGTCCACCTCCATCACTCCACCATCGCCGCTGGCCTCCGCTGGGATCACTATCAGCTCCTTGTCAATCGGCAGGCACTCGAGCCTCGCTTAGCCTTCTCCCACTACATCCCAGCCGCTCAACTCGTTCTTCACGCCTCTTACGACCGCGTCTTTCAAACTCCGGCCACTGACAACGTCCTCCTGTCCAGTTCGCCTCAGGTTGATTCCATCTATCCCGCCGAATTCCTGCGTCTCCCCGTCAACCCTTCCGCCGGCGACTACTACGAAATCGGTGCCAGCAAAGAAATCTCCCACCAGCTCCGCATCGACGCTAATTACTTCCGCCGCTTCCTCTCCAACTTCGCCGACGACAACCAGCTCCAGAACACCACCATCGCCTTCCCCATCGCTTTCCGCAAAGCCATCATTTATGGCTTCGAAAGCAAGCTCGAAATCCCCGTCCGGCTTGGCTTCAGCGGCTTCGCCAGCTACTCCTACGAAGTTGGTAACGTCTGGTTTCCCGTCACTGGCGGCCTCTTCCTCGGCTCCGATGCCTCCAATGTCGCATCCGCACTCTCCGGTCACTTCCCCAACTCGCAGGATCAACGCAACACCGTCCGCGGACGCATGCGCTACCAGTTCCATCCCCTCTGGATCGCCGCCGGGGCCGAATTCGACTCCGGACTTCCCTTCGAATTCCCAGGAGACCCCGCCGCCGTCCTCGCTCAGTACGGTCCGCAAGTCTTCGCCCGGCTCAACTTCGATCGCGGACGCATCCTTCCTGCGTTGCTCCTCAACGCTTCCGCCGGGGCAACCCTCCACCGCTCCGACCGATTCACCACCACCCTCCAGGCCGACGGAGAAAATCTCAACAACACCCTCGACGTCCTCGATTTCGGCGGCCTCTTCTCCGGCAACGCCATCGGCCCTCCGCGCAGTGCCTTTCTCCGCCTCTCCACAACCTTCTAGCCAGCCTGTCTCAAATGTTCATAACGAAGAATCCGCCCTGAAATTCATATGCCAGCATGAACCGCGGGTACCCCATCCTGGACAGTTTCAGCGTCAAGCGTGGGAAAGCACGATTCCAACCTGCCGCATTTTCATTTGCCTGGGTGTCGCGTAGCGACATCGATGAACATCCCGCGCGCTATTTCATATCTCGAACACAGGGCGCCCGCAGCGCTTGACGATCGTTATCTGCGTTACGAATAATGCATTTGTAACTGCGCTTTATCCGCCGTCCCTCAATCTGATACCTCACCGCTCCGGAATCAGGACCGCCGAAGCACTTAGGAGCCACATCACAATGGCAACTGTCCAAAATCCTGCTACGCCCAAGCTTCACGCCGGCGTGCAGCCGCTTCGTGCCGGTCAGGGAACCTCCTTCATCTGGCGCAAGCTGCATTCGCTCCTCGGCATCATCCCCATCGGAGCCTTTTTCCTCGAACACCTGCTCTCCAATTTCGAAGCCCTCAAAGGCCCCATCGCCTACGGGCAGCAAGTCAAATTCCTCAATTCCCTCCCGCTCGTTCGCGTCCTCGAGTGGGTCTTCATCTTCCTGCCCATCCTTTATCACGGGCTCTACGGTCTCTACATCTGGTTCCGCGGCAAATCCAACGTCGTCTACTACCCCTGGGCCGGCAACTGGATGTACGTCGCACAGCGCTGGACCGGTCTCATCGCAATCCTCTACATCGGCCAGCACGTCCTCCGTCAGCGCTTCATGGGCATCAGCCTTCCTGAGAATCCCGGCGCAGCCTTCGCGAAAGTCCAGCATGAACTCGCCAATCCATTCATGCTCGCCGTATACGTCATCGCCATGATCGCCATCTGCTGGCACTTCGCCTATGGCATCTGGCTCTTCGCCGCCAAGTGGGGCATCACTCCCGGCGAACTCGCCCGCAAACGTTTCGGATACGCATGCGCAGCCTTCGGCGTCCTCCTCCTCGTTATGGGACTCGCAAGCATCTGGGCCTTCATCAGCCCCAAGTATCAAAACACCCCCAATATCGTACCGGTGGCAATCGTTCAAATGCACGCTCCACCCGTGTTGTCGTAGCTCCGCCCTCAGTTCGCCTTGGTTGAGGAGTTGAATATGTCCAACAATCCGCGCATCACCAGCAAGGAGTTCCAAACCTACGCCGGCGCAGCCCACAACGCCATCGTTACCCTTAGCCAGGCTGTCGCCAATTCCCCTCTCGATCCCGAACTCCAGCAACTCGTCAAAATCCGCGCTTCGCAAGTCAATGGCTGCGCCTTCTGCACCCAGCTCCACCTGAACGAAGCGCGTCACGTGGGCATGGCTGCCCCCAAGCTCGACCTCGTCGCCGTCTGGCGCGAAGCCGGCATCTTCTCCGATCGCGAAAAAGCTGCCCTCGCCTGGACAGAACTCCTCACACGCCTCTCCGAACATCACGTCTCCGACGAGGACTACGCTGCCGTCTCCGTTCACTTCACGCCCAGCGAACTGGCCTGGCTCAGCGCCGCCGTCGCTGTTATCAATACATGGAATCGCATCGCCGCACCCTTCCAATACGCACCACCGATTCCGCGTCACACCATTCAACCCGCGCATGAACCCGCGCAGGTCTAGCAAAAGTTTTCTCCTGCGCGTTTTGCAGGCACGTTGAAAGGACTCGAAAGCGAATGGCAGCACCCAAAATCATCGTGGTTGGCGGAGGCTTGGCCGGGCTCGCAGCAGTCATCAAGATCGCGGAAGCAGGCGGAAATGTCGACCTTTTCTCCATCGTTCCCGTCAAGCGCTCCCACTCCGTATGCGCTCAGGGAGGCATCAACGCTGCCAAAAATCTGAAGGGCGAAGGCGACACCACCGACAAGCATTTCGACGACACAATCTACGGTGGCGACTTCCTTGCCAATCAAACCCCCGTCAAGAATATGTGCGAAGCCGCGCCGGCCATCATCGATCTCCTCGATCGCATGGGCGTCCCGTTCAACCGCACCCCTGAAGGTCTGCTCGACTTTCGCCGCTTCGGTGGCACTCTCTATCACCGCACCGCTTTCGCAGGAGCCACCACCGGCCAGCAGCTTCTCTACGCGCTCGACGAGCAGGTCCGCCGTTACGAATCCGAAGGCAGAGTAAAAAAATTTGAAGGCTGGGAATTCCTTTCCTCCATCATCGATTCCAAGGGTGTGTGCCGCGGCATCACCGCGATGAATCTCCGCACCATGGAGTTGCGCGCCTTCCCTGCCGACGCGGTCATCCTCGCTACCGGCGGCGTAGGCGCACTCTTCGGCAAGAGCACCAATTCCGTCGTCTGTACAGGCTCAGCCCAATCCGCCGTCTTCCAGCAGGGCGCTTTCTATGCCAACGGCGAATTCATCCAGGTCCACCCCACTTCCATCCCCGGTGAAGACAAGCTCCGTCTCATGTCTGAGTCCGCCCGCGGCGAAGGCGGTCGCGTCTGGGTTCCGCGCACTTCCGGCGACAAGCGCCCCATCAAGCAGATTCCCGAATCCGATCGCTTCTACTTCCTCGAAGAGTGGTATCCGAAATACGGCAATCTCGTTCCCCGCGACGTCGCCACGCGCGCCATTCACAAAATCGTCTACGAGCACGGCCTCGGCATCGATGGCCAGCCGATGGTCTACCTCGACCTCACCCACATCGATCGCGAAACTCTGAACCGCAAGCTCGAAGGCATCCTCGAAATCTACGAGAAGTTCGTCGGCGACGATCCGCGCGAAGTCCCAATGAAGATCTTCCCCGGCATGCACTACACCATGGGCGGCCTCTGGGTCGACTTCAACCAGATGACCAACATCCCCGGCCTCTTCGCCGCCGGCGAGTGCGAATACCAGTACCACGGCGCCAATCGTCTCGGCGCCAACTCCCTCGTCAGTTGCATCTTCGGCGGATTCATGGCCGGACCAAACGCCATCAACTACGCGAAAAACTTGCCTGCAATAGAAGGCGATGGAGGAGCCGCAGCCGAACTCGCCCGCCAGGCCGAGATGAACAAGCAGCTCCTCTCCAACCCCGGCACCGAGAACCCCTTCAAGCTTTGGCGCGAACTCGGCGTCACCATGACCGAACACGTAACCGTTATCCGCTATAACAAGGGTCTCCAGCAAGCCGACGAGAAAATCGTCGAGCTTCTCGATCGCTTCCAGAACGTTAACCTCAGCGACAAGAGCCAGTGGGCCAACACCAGCTTCGCCTTCGCCCGCCAGCTCTACAACATGCTCGAGCTCTCACGCTGCGTTGTGAAGGGAGCACTCGTTCGCGACGAATCCCGCGGCGCACACTACAAGCCCGACTTCCCGGATCGCAACGACGAAAAGTTTTTGAAAACAACCAAAGCCGCATTCACCGGCAGCCCTGAAGGCCCTCGTCTCGAATTCGAAGACGTGGACATTCAATACATCAAACCGCGTCCCCGTCGTTACGACGCCACCAAATGATTTTAGGTTTTGAAAGGGCACGACTCGGGGTACCCTCTGGGTCGCGTGCCAAAACATGCATCACTTTGAAGCGCACGGGGCCTCGAACGTCTTTCAGTTCGGGGATGGTAAGCGACGGGATCTGCTTTTGTTCTTGGTATGTATCAGCAGGGTACCCCATGTCTCGATTTGAGACGTAGGAAACCACAACTCTCAACCGTCTTGTATCAAGGCACAACCTTGGTTGTACCGCACGCGCCAGAGGCGCAAAGTTTGTTAGCCCCGCGCTTCAGCGTGGGGATGTTTGAGCAATACTCATCCAATCCCGTAGGGACGATGTTTGAACCGGCACGACGTCTGAAGCGCGGGACGAGCAACGAAACTGAGGAAACGCCAAGCCATGGCAAAGACCGTTAAATTCGAAATCAAGCGTCAAGCCGCCCCCGACGCACCATCCACCTGGGAAAACTTCGAGCTCGAATGGCGTCCCGGCATGAACGTCATCTCCGCGATGATGGAGATCGCTGCCAACCCCGTCACCGCCGACGGCAAGGCCACCACGCCCATTACCTACGACTCCAACTGCCTCGAAGAAATCTGCGGCTCCTGTGCCATGCGCATCAACGGAAAGGCCCGTATGGCCTGCTCCGCCCTCGTCGACAATCTCGAGCAGCCCATCAAGATCGAGCCTCTCTCCAAGTTCCCTCTAGTACGCGATCTCCAGGTCGACCGCTCGGTGCTCTTCGAAAACCTCATGCGTGTCAAAGCCTGGGTCCCCGTCGACGGCACTTACGATCTCGGCTCCGGCCCGCGCGTCTTTCCCCAGCAGCAGGAAGCCAATTACCCGCTCTCCAACTGCATCTCCTGCACCTGCTGCATGGAAGTCTGCCCGCAGTTCAACGAGGAGACAGGCTTTGTCGGCGCTGCCACCATCGCCCAGGTCAAGCTCTTCAACAATCACCCCACAGGAAAAGTCTTCAAGGAAGAGCGTCTCCGCGCCCTCGCCGGTGATGGCGGAATCCAGGAGTGCGGCTTCGCCCAGAACTGCGTCGAGGCATGCCCCAAGCAGATCCCTCTCACCAACGCCATCTCCGACATCAGCCGCGACGTTCTGATCCAAAAAGCCAAAGACTTCCTCCGCGGCTGAAGGAAATCTCTTTCAGAATCACTTGTGCCCCATGTATGACAGCCACTACTCCTGTCAAGGAAAAACGGCGTACGGACTCCCTTGGTGGCCGGGACGGGGTCAAGGGCGCCGCACTTTGGCGTTCATCTTGACCCTTGACGCCGTCCCGGCCACTTCGACAATCGAGCATTGGAACGAAGATCAGAGTTTTTTCTGAGCTTCGTTCCATATTTGCAAAACCATTCATCATCGCTAGACGACCCAAGCTCGCACCTTGATTCAATCACTCTCGATGGCAACCATCAGGTTCCACCAACCATGTATTCGGCCTGGTACAGCACCATGATTTCCTGTTCAAACTCTTTCCTCGCGGAAAGAGGCGAGGCGTCCAATCATTCAATCGGTCTCTTACTGCGACCAACGGGGCACTCGGACTGCCTCGCATGCGAACCGCGCTCCATCATCTGTCCATAGTCCTGCCCGGAGCGCAACATCCAATACAACCTCACCGCCAGCTTGTGCGCGATGGCCACCTTGGCCACCCCGTGATGCTTGGTCATCGACAGCCGCACATACTGCCGATGCCAGCTCGTATCGAACCGCTGGGCCGTCGTCGCCGCTTCCACCAGCAGCCAGCGAAGCAGCGTGTTGCCCTGCTTGGTGATGTGGCCCATCTGCTGCTGGCGCTTGCCGCTGGAGGCCTCCGACGGAATCAGTCCCAGGTAACTGCCCACCTGCTTGCCGCGCGGGAACCGCCTCCAGTCGCCCACCACCAGAACATAGGCCAGCGAGACCACCGGTCCCACTCCGGGATGCGTCATCAGAAGCCGCGCTTCGGCATCCTGGCGCGCCGCGGCCTCCACCGCCACATCCAACGGCTTGATCCGCAACTCCAGCCCATCCAGCAACCCGAGAAGATCGGCTCGCCGTTCCGCATACCAGCCCGTCAGAGGCAATCCCTCAATCTGCCGCCGCCGCTTGCTCGACCAGCTCCGCGATCCCGTCAGTCCTTCGCTCTTCGCGATCGAATCCAATTGGTTCTTGATCCGCGTCCGCATCCGCACCAGCCGGCAGCGATGCAGCAATAACTGCCGCTGCGCCTCGTTGCCCCCCGACGGCTGCCACACCGCCGGAAAACGGTTCTCCACCAGCAAACGCAAAATGTGCCGCGCATCCCGCTTGTCGGTCCGCTGCTCGCGAGGTTGAGAAGCATGGATCGCGCTCGCATCTCCCACCAGCAGCTCATGACCCGCTTCCATCACCAGCTTGCGGAACCAGCGATCGTTGCCCGTCGCCTCCAACCCCACCACCACTTTCCTGCCCGACAGCGAACCGTAAAACCTCACTGCTTCTTCACGATGGCTCAACCGCCGCTCACCGCACTCCCCGGTCTCCTCATCCACATACGCGATCTGCTGGAAACTGGGATGAAAATCACAGCCTATAATCATCATGCTCGGCTCCTTCTCCCGAGCTACACGGTCGTCTAGCAGCAACCAGTCTACTCAGCCGAAGGAGCCGACGCTGTCATGCAATCATTCTTGCGATGCAAGGGTGGGACAGCAGGAACCTAACCCGGCACAGTCAACCCGAGCCCGATCATCCTGTGCCAGTTACCGTAACCCTTCAAACAGATCGGTCTCCAACTCCCGCCCCCCGTTCACCGCGCTGAAGACCCGGTAGAACTCCTGTGATCCCCATAACGCCTTTTGTTGTTCGGTTGTAAGATCTCCCAGCCGCTCGTAGATAGAGATCTGAGTTTGATGGCAGCATACCGCCCTCCAAACGATGGGCCACACCTCCGCAGTGTCGATCTCGGTAGTTACGGCCCAGTCTGGCCAGGGAGTAGCTTTGTTGCTTCGCCACGCCAGGTAATAGAACTTGCTCACGCGATGAGGACGCGCCAAATCCAACTCCGAACCGCCATCAAGGTCGAACCCTGCATCAGCGGCACATACGGTCGCTGCTGTCGCAAACTGGGAAACAGCGATGTGATCGGGATGACCGTACGCCCCTTCCGGACCGAACGTGACAATTACATCGGGCTGAATGCGCCGGATGTGCGAAACGATCGACCGTATCGCAATCGCCGACGAGACGCGATCGACAGCACCATCAGGAAAACCCAGGACTGAAACTTCGCGAATACCGAGTACGGTGGCGGCGGCGCGCAGTTCCGCTTCCCGAACGCGACCGACTTCAAGTGGGTCGCCCGACTTTCCAAGCAAGCCAAACCGGCCCGCCTCCCCTCGTGTGGCGGTTACGAGGTAGACCTCGATCCCTTCCGCCGCGTACTTCGCAAGTGTGCCGCCAAACCCGAGCGACTCATCATCGGGATGGGCCAGAACAGCCATGAGTTTGAGTTTCTTTCCCACCATGAAAGCCCCAGGCTTCTGATCGACCACCTTCGTCTGCCTTGCCGCATACCTGAATGGCGGAGCAAGTGACGACCAATTGGCCGGTTCATAAAAGATGTGGAGGGGCTTGGTTCCGATTCAGCAATTAGCGGCGGGTGGCCCAGGTCTCGGTCACTCTGAACGATGAAGGAACTGGGTGCCCCAGGTCCTCGCTTTTGAGACCTGGGATAGCGTTACGATGCAGGATCCTCGTTCCCTCGCTTGTTCTTTCAGCCGAGCGTTCCCCACGCATTGCTTTATGGGGTAGGTGAAGCGGGCCACGGCTCACATTCCGGTGTAGAAGCTCGTCATCCACGTCTGCAGCAACCCCGGCAGACATCCCAGCACCACCACCGCCAGCGCAATCATCACCAGCACGCCCATCGTCGCCGCGTTCGCTTTCAACGGCGTCTCATCCACCGCCGGCATCACAAACACCCGCTTCAGCACCTGCAGGTAGTAATAGAGCGAAACCGCGCTCATCGCCACCGCCAGTGCCACTAAGCCCAGGGCGACACCCGCCGGATAAACCCGCAACACCGCCGCAAACAAATTGAACTTCGCCCAGAACCCCACCAGAGGCGGAATCCCGGCCAGCGACAGGAACAACACCATCATCACCGCCGCCAGCAGTCGGTTGCGCTTCACCAAACCGAGGAACGCATCCATCCGATCGCTTCCGCCCGCGCGCTCCACCACCGCCACCGCGCCGAACGCGCCAATGGTCGTCAGTCCATACGTGAGGATGTAATACAAAATTGCCTGCGCACTCTGCGACGAATACGAGGAAAACGCCAGTCCCAGCAGAATGTATCCCGCATGCGCAATCGCCGAATACGCCAGCAACCGCCGCACACTCGTCTGCGCCAGTGCCGCCAGGTTTCCCAGCACCATCGACGCCAGAGCCAGCACAATCAGGATCTCATTCCACGCGTTCGAAAAGCCAAGATAAACCGGCATCGGCTGCGTGTGAAATCCAACGTGCACCGAAACCCGGCCATGCATTCCGTCGAACAGATGCAATGCCGCCGTACTGATTCCGATCAGCAGCGCGAAACTCGCCACCTTCGATACCGATGCGATAAACGCCGCCGCGGGTGCAGGCGCACCTTCATACGTGTCCGGTGCCCACAAGTGAAACGGCACCGCCGCCACCTTGAAGCCAAGCCCCGCCGCAATCATCACCAAAGCCACGTACAGCAGCGGAGCCATCTCCGCCGCATGCGGCCGATAGAGACCCAGCAGCATCCGATGCAGATTCGTCGATCCCGAAAGCCCGTAAAGATAACTGAACCCGAACAGTAGAAACGCCGCCGACATTCCTCCAAAGAGGTAATACTTGATCGCACCTTCGGCGCTCTTGCCCGACCCCTTCGCAAACGCCGTCAGAATGTACAAGCCCAGGCTCAGCAGTTCGAGACCCACAAAAATGACCAGCAAATCCTGCGCCGCCGAAATCAGCAGGCCGCCGGTCGCGGCCATCAGCACCACGGCAACGTACTCGCCCACATGCTTCGTGAAATCCGAACCGATCAGAAGAAATAACGTCAGCGCGGTCAGTACCAGGATTCCCGTTTGGGCATCGATGTGTATCCGCCCGCGCTCAGCATCAAATCAATGCTGCCCGGATAGGTGAGTCCACCGAATGCCTGAAACGGCATCGCCAACAAAGCCGCGCCGCATCCAATCACGCCCAGCATCACGGCCGACATCACGCGCGTCTGCAGCGCCGCCTTGCGCAGAAAAGCAAGATCCACCACCAGCACCAGCAGCGACGCAACTTCCAGCGCCGTCTCCGGCAGCATCACGCGAAAGAGGTCTGCGTAGTTCACTGCATACCTCCCGCGAGCAGCGCTTTCACTGCCGGCTCAATCGAATCCAGCAACACGCGTGGATACACACCTACGATCAGCGTCGCCGCCATCAGCAGCGCTGTCCCTGCAACCTCCGGCCACGTAATCGCCGCAAACTTCTGCCACCTCTCCTTCGGATGCTCTTCCGGCGTCGGCAATCTGTCGCTGAAGAACGCCTTCTGCAGCGCGCGCCACGTGTATGCCACGCCCACCACGATCCCGATTCCGGCCGCCGCCGTCCACCATGGCTTCGCAATCCACGCGCCCACCAGCACCTGCAGCTCCGCCACAAATCCCGAGAATCCCGGTAGCCCCATCGACGCCATGCCCGCAATCACAAACGCCCACGCCGCAAACGGCATTCGTCTGCCCAGGTGCATCGTCTCCAGCTCGGCAAGCTGCCGCGTGTGCGTCCGCTCGTACACAATGCGCCCCACGATAGCGAACAGCAGCCCCGCAATCATCGCCATGCGAAAACATCTGCAGCACCGCGCCAGTCAGGCCAATCTGCTTCAGCGTCATCAACCCCAGCAGCACAAATCCCATGTGGCTCACGCTGGAGTAGCCGATCACAAATTTGAAGTCGCGTCTGCGCCAGCGCCACCAGCGCGCCGTACACGATCCCGATCACCGCCAGGATCGCAAATACATCGCGCCACGACCCGACCCCCGCAAACGAGAATCCCCAAGCATCCATCCCATGCGGAAACAACCCAATCGCCACGCGCAAACATCCGTATGCGCCCAGCTTCATCACCACGCCGGCCAGCAACATTGAAGCCGCCGTCGGCGCAGCCACGTGACCAGTAGGAGCCCATGTATGAAAAGGCCACAAGCCCGCCAGAATCCCAAATCCCACAAACACCAGCGGAAACACCCACATCTGCTCGCTCACCGGCAAATTCCGCATTCGCCAGCGCGACCAGTCCAGTCGAATGGCTCCCCGACATCGCATACGCCGCCAGCAGCCCAATCAGCACCATCGCCGACCCCACAAATGAATACAGAGCCAGCTTCATCGCCGCATATTCCCGTCGCGTCGATCCCCAGATCGCAATCAGAAAGTACTTCGGCACAATCGCGATTTCGTAAAACACAAACAGCAGGAAAAGATCGAAACTCAGAAACACGCCATACACGCCGCCGATCAGCGCCAGAAAGAAGGCGAAGAACTCGTTCGTCCGCACTTCGATATTCCAGCTGAACAGAACGCCCGCCACCGCCGCCAATCCCGTCAGCAGCACCAGCACGCGACTGATTCCGTCCGCAGCCAGTGTGAAGCGAATGCCCATCGACGCCACCCACGGCACATCGACAAGCATCACCCGCCCCTGTCCCGCACCTGCCGCAAAACCGGCAATCGCAATCGCAAATCCCGTCACTGCCACCGCAAGCGCGATCCACCGCGCCACCGCCGCATTGCCCCTTGGCAACAGCGCCAGCGCCAGGGCACCAGCAAACGAGATGTAAATCGTCCAAGCCAACATCAGTCTTAAAATCTCCAATGAGCCAGCAGATATCTGCACCGTGGGATTCACATGTCCCACGATCAACTGCGGAACCACGCCCAGCAAAAACATCAACCCAATCACTGGAGCCATGCCCAACCGCTCCCCGGCATGCAGATCAGGAAACTCCACCCATCGCTCCGGCACCGGCCCTGTGAACACCTTCTGTATCACCGTCAAAATCACCGCCGCCGTCACCAGCAACCCAAGCACTGAAAATGTCGCGGCCACCCACGACAGCGGAAACACGCCGCGGAAAATCAGGAACTCGCCCACAAATCCATTCAGCCCAGGCAGTCCCAGCGACGAGAACAGCGCAATCCCCATCAGTCCCGCAAACACCGGAGCCGGCTTCCGCAATCCGCCAAAGTCGTCTATGCCACGAAGCCCGCCGCTGCGAAACTGAATCATCGCGATAAACCAGAACAGCGCCGCCGCCGTCAGTCCGTGGTTGAACATCTGCAGAATCACACCATTCAGCGCCATCGCCTGGCTGGTGCCAACAGCAACATTCGCTCCACCCGGCACCGCAATCGCAAAAATCCCCAGGAGGCAATATCCCAGGTGATTCACCGACGAGTACGCTAGCACACGCTTCAAATCCTTCTGCGCAGCCGCTGCCCACGCGCCCATCACAACCGTGATCACCGCCAGCACCAGCAGCGGCGTTCTGATCTCCGCGATCTGCGCTCCAAACAATGGCAGCGCAATCCGCAACAAACCATACACGCCCATCTTCGACATCGCGCCCGTCAGCAGCATCGTCACCGGCGAAGGCGCTTCAGCATATGCAGCCGGCAGCCACGTGTGAAAGGGCGCCATCGGCACCTTCACCGCAAACCCCGCCAGTACTCCGATTGCCAGCCACATCATCACGTGACCTCCGGCAATCCCCGAACCAAGGTGCGCAGTCACCTGCTGTGCCAGCGTTCCGTCCGCAGCCATCGCCGCCAACTGCCCAAACTCCATCGATCCGGTCGAGTAGAACACCGCGAGAAAACTCAGCAGAAGCGCCACGCTTCCCGCCATCGTGTACACAAAAAATTGCGTTGCCGCCGGCCCGCGCTTCGGCCCTCCCCAAAGCTTAATCAGGAAGAATGCCGGAATCAGGCTCAGTTCCCAGAACAAAAACCAGTGAAAGAAATTCAGCGCCGTAAACGACCCAAACAGTCCCGCTTCCAGCAACAGCACCAGCGCGAAAAACAACCCAGGCTCGTGATGCACCCGATGCGCCGCATCCACGCTCATCAGCGTCACCAGTGCCGACAGCACCAGCATCAGCGCGCCCAGGCCGTCGACTCCGAGGTGGTACTGAATCCCCAGCGAAGGCACCCAGTTCGTATGCAACTCCTGCAGCCCAATTGATCCGTCCCCGGGCAGGTGCAGCCAGATCGCCAGCGACAAAGCAAATGCCAGAGCGCCTGTTATCTGCGCAACGCCGCGCGCATGCTTGCCCGAGAAGAGCGCGATCGCCGCTCCCACAACGGGCAGCACCGTGATAATCGAGAGCCAGGGAATCCCGTTCGTCATTCCGTTCATGGGCGGCCGCTCCAAATCAGAAACGCACCAGCACCACGACCGCCAGAGCCAGCAGCCGCAGGTACATCTGCCCGCGTCCGGTCTGGACGCGCGCCAGCAGCCCCCCACCTGTCGATATCTCTTCGCAGCCCTTGTCAAAGCCGCCATCCACTACATTCGCATCGAGGAAGCGATTCAACTGCGCCCATCCGCGGAACACCAGCGCCACACCGGCAACAATCCCGCCCCAGACATTGCGATCTAGCCAGTCCGCTACCTTCGCCCACCAGTAATAAAATGCAATGACGGTCGCGCCGTAAAGTTCATCAATATAAAACTTGTCGCGCAGCACCACCCACACCGGCGGCATCGCCTTCTCCAGCGCATCCGGCTCTTCGGCATTCGGCGACTTGTTTCCATAAAGCCACCAGCCCAGCCCCAGCCCAGCAAACACCACCACAGCCGAAGTCGCCAGAAGTGCTAAGAATCCAGCTTCCCCAAACGCACCCAGCTCCACCGGCACCGCGCGGCTCTCCAGAAATCCTCTGAACCACGGCCACGCAGGCGTTCCAATTGCACTCAGCGTCACTGCAAAAAACGCCAGAATCGCCAGCGGCATCGTCATCACCCGCGGACTTTCATGCGCATGCCCATGCCCGCGCCACGTCCCAAAGAACACGTAACTGACCTGCCGCGTCATGTAGAACGCCGTCAACACAGCGCCAAACGCCAGCATGAAATAGGGAGTCCTTGCCACATTCCAATGTTGCGCGGCCTCCAGAATCCCGTCCTTGCTCCAGAAACCCGAGAACAGAAGCGGAAATCCGCACAGCGCCAGCATGCCGATCCCGTACGTCACAAACGTGACGAACATCGACTTCCTGAGCCCGCCCATCTTGCGAATGTCCTGCTCCTCATGCGCCCCGTGAATCACCGATCCCGCGCCCATGAACAGCAGCGCCTTGAAGAACGCATGCGTGATCAGGTGGAACATGCCCACCGCCACGCCGCCAACGCCCAGCCCCGCCATCATGTAGCCCAACTGCGACACCGTCGAATAAGCCAGGATCCGCTTGATGTCGTTCTGCGCCACCGCGATCAATGCCGCAAACACCGCCGTCGACGCACCAACCCACGTCACCACCATCAGCGAAGTAGTCGTCCCGCCCGCCGGCATTCCCGCAGCCATCAGCGGATACACGCGAGCGACCAAATAAACACCCGCCGCCACCATCGTCGCCGCATGAATCAACGCCGATACAGGCGTCGGTCCTTCCATCGCATCCGGCAGCCACACATGCAGCGGCAGTTGCCCGCTTTTCCCTACCGCTCCCGCAAAAATCAACAGCCCGATCGCTCCCGCCGCCGTCAGTCCCCACGCCGCATGATGCACCAGCAATCCACCCAGCGCCAGCGCCTCCATCGATCCCGCACCGTGGTCATAGAACAGCAGCGTTCCTGTCTGCGCAAACAACCACACGATTCCCAGCAGGAAGAACACATCGCCGACGCGTGTCGTCAGGAATGCTTTCTTCGCCGCCGCTGCCGCCGAAGGCTTCTGATACCAGAACCCGATCAGCAGATACGAAGTCAGCCCCACCAGTTCCCAGCACATGAACAGCAGCAGAATGCTGTTCGCAATCACCACGCCCAGCATCGCCCCCGCAAACAAGCTCAGGAAGCAGAAGAACCGCGTGTAGTTCTCGTCGTGCTCCATGTAGCCGGTCGAATAGATGAAGATCAGCAGCCCGACAAACGTGACCATCACCAGCATCACCGCCGCCAGCGGATCGAGCACCCACCCCAGTTCTACCGGCGTCGTGCCCACCTGGATCCAGCTGAAGTTCACCACTTCGCGCACGGCATATCCGTGCGACCACCCGCTCACTACATGTCCGAATGCCGCCAGCGCCACTAGCAGCGAAAACCCAAGCGATCCTATCGCCAATCCGGATGAAAGCTTCTTCATCGGTTGCTTCAGCAGCGCAATCACGCCCGCCGCCAGCACCGGCACCGCCGGCACCAGCCAAAGCCACTGCGCAATTCCACTCGCCGTGAGTTGCGGAGTGAACGCCAATCCTTCTTGCATCACTCCGTCACCCTCTCATCCCGTTCATCTGGTCAAGGTCCGTCGTCTTCACATGGCGATAAACCGAAATCACCAACCCCAATCCCACTGCGGCTTCGGCCGCCGCCACCGCAATTGAAAAAATCGCAAACATCATTCCCGTCAGCATCTCCGGGTGGGGCCCATACCGCCAGAACGCAATCAAATTTAGATTCGCCGCATTCAGCATCAGCTCAATTCCGATCAGCACCAGGATCGCGTTGCGCCGCGTCAGCGCGCCTGCCAATCCGATCGCGAAGATAAGTGCAGCCACCACTAAGTACCCCGTCAACGGCGTCGCCATTACTTCGTCCTCACTTTTTCGTGCATGGCCACAATCACCGCGCCCAGCAGCGCCGCTGTCAACAGTGCCGCCACAATCTCCAGCGGCAACACGTACCGCCCCATCAGGGCCTGCCCAATATCGTTCACGGTTACCTGCGGCACAGCAGCTTCATGCGGTAGCCATGGTCCCGCCTGCAGCACTGCCCACGCCAGCAGCGCGAACACGCCCGCCGCAATCGCCAACCCAACGAGCCACGTCTTCGAGAAAACGCCGACCTTCGGCAACTCCGCAGCACGCGTCAATAAAATCGCGAATACCACAAGGATTGCAACAGCACCCACATACACCAGGATCTGCGCGAACCCGGCAAACTGCGCGTCGAGCCGCAAAAACAGAAACGCGATCCCGAGAAATGCCACTGTCAGCGCCAGTGCGCAATGCACCAGGTTCTTCAACATCACCGCTGCCAGCGAGCCGCCCACGGCCAGCGCCGATATCAGATAGAAGACCACTCCCACAGCCAGCCGCCCCTTTCTCGCAAACTCGCGGGACACTCACTCGACAACACACGAATCTGGGTGCCCCACTCATGCTCGCTTTGTGAGCATGAGTGGGAAACCACGAACCTAACCCCGCTCCTACTCCGCATACCGATACGTCCTGGGCCCGAAGTGCTTTCTCCGCATCTCCGCGTCCCCAATCACCACATAGGCCAGCACCAGCAGTGCAGAACACACCACCCACCGCAGCCAGCCCTCACCCATAAACCGCCACAGCGCCGCGACAAACAGATTCAGAAGGCACATCGGCAGCACAAACTTCCACGCAAAATTCATCAGCTGATCTTGCCTTAATCGCGGCAGTGTTCCGCGCACCCAGATGAATACGCAAATCCAAATCTCCACCTTGCCAAAGAACCAGATCCACGACGGAACCCAGCCCAGCACCGACAATGGCGCCGACCATCCCCCCAGGAAAAGCGTCGTGCCCAATCCTGCCACGGCAAACATCTCCACGTATTCGCCCAGGAAGAATAGCGCAAACTTGAAGCCCGAATACTCCGTAAAATATCCGGCCACCAGCTCCGACTCACCCTCCGGTAAGTCGAACGGCGAACGGTTCGTCTCTGCCGTCGACGCGATCGCAAATATCAGAAAACCCGCCAGTCCCCACGGCGTAAACACAAACCAATGCGGAAAGATCCCAGTGAAGTGATCCTGCGCCTCCACCATCTTTACCAGCGAGAGCGACCCCGTCATCATCACGATCACTACGCCCGACAGCAGCAGCGGCACCTCGTAGCTGATCATCTGCGCCACCGCGCGCATCGCGCCCAGCAGCGAATACTTGTTGCGGCTCGACCATCCCGCCATGAAGATCGACAGTTCCGTCGTCGCGCCCATCGCAAAAAAGAACAGCAGGCTTGCGTCCAGGTTCACCAGCACCATATTGCGGCCCATGGGCATCACGGCGAACATCATGAAGACCGCGACCACCAGTACCACCGGCGCCATAAAATGAACCAGCGCGTCCGCATTGAGCGGCACAATATCTTCCTTCGTCAGCGACTTGATGCCGTCCGCAACCGGTTGGAAAAGCCCAAACGGCCCCACCCGATTCGGGCCGTATCTGTTCTGCATCCTGCCCAAGCCTTTGCGCTCCATCAGCACCGCCAGCGCAAACAGCGCAGGATACACGCAGACAATACAAGCCGCGCTCAGTATCACGCCGACCGGCTGCTGCCATCCGCCCGGCAAATATCCGAGGATCCAGTGCAGCAGAACAACAAAAATCTGGTCGAGCCTGTCGATCATGCTTTCGGCTCTCCTTCATTAGGCTTCTGCGCAGGTACCGCGGCCGCGTTGGCCGGCGTAGCAGGAGGCGGAGCAGCACTTGATGCAGCGGCCGCCTTTGCCGCAGCCGCATCGGCCGCAGCCTTCGCCTTCGCCTCTGCCTTCGCTTTTTCCTCGGCCAGCCGAGCATCCACCTCTGCCGCTTCCGTGGGATGAATCTTGTGATAGTACTCGTTCGACTTTGCCAGCTCATGCCGATCTAGCAGCAACCCGCCAAACCGGTCTGTGGTCGACAGCTCAAACTCCGTGTCCATCTTGATCGCTTCAAATGGACAGACCTCCACGCATATCTGGCAGCTCATGCACACCGAAATATCGATATCGAACTTGGCCGGGTAAATCTGCGGTTTCCCCACAAAGTCCGGCTTCTTGTCCTTGCTTTTTTCGATGTAGATACACTTCGGCGGGCACTCTTTCTCGCAAATCTGGCAGGCCACGCATCGCAGCCCCGCTTCCCAGTCCGGCCCGTCATACACAAGGAACGGAAATACACGTGCAGCCTCGAACACAGGCGCCCGCTCTTCCGGGTACTGCACCGTCGTAAGCCGATCTTTTGAGACATAGCTCCCGGCAAAATTCCTCGCCGTCTCCGCCAGTCCCTTCAGAATCCCTTCACCCAGCAAATGCAACCTCCAAGTTGCCTATCGTTTACCTGATGCCTTAGAACGCTATCTGTCCACTTCCCCCAACACGATATCCACGCTTCCAAATATCAGCACCACGTCCGCAACATTCGCTCCCAGAGCCATGTCTTCCAACACCGTCAGGTTGATAAAGCTCGGCGGCCGCACCCGGTAGCGGTACGGGTTCGGACTCCCATCGCTGATCAAATAGAACCCAAGCTCGCCCTTCGGCGCTTCGATCCGGCCATACGCCTCGCCCGCCTTCGGCCTGAATCCGCGTATCTTTGCCTTCGGATCCATCACCGGACCACCCGGAATCTCCTTCAAGGCCTGCTCCAGAATTCCCAGCGATTCGCGAATCTCCAACATGCGAATCATGTAGCGGTCGTAAATGTCCCCATGTGCGCCCAGCGGCACGCGGAACTTGAACCGGTCATAAATCCCGTAGTGATCCACCTTGCGTATGTCATAGTCCACACCAGAAGCCCGCAGCATCGGCCCCGTCACACCCGCATTCACCGCCAGATCCGGTCGCAGAATCCCCGTTCCCTGCGTGCGCGCCATCAAAATCTCATTGGTCTGCAGAAAGGCTTCAAACTCGTCCACAAACGCCGGCAGCGCCGCTACCACCTTGCGCGTCGCATTCAGCCACGCTTCTGTCGCATCCACGCGGCAACCGCCAAAGCGCATGTAATTGCACATCATCCGCGACCCGGTCAGCGACTCAAACAAATCCAGAATCTTTTCCCGCTCGCGAAACGCATACATCAGAGGAGTGCCGCTCGCACCCATCTCCTGCAGCAGGAATCCAATCGCCGACGCATGATTCTGCACCCGTGTTAGCTCCGCCAGAATCACGCGCAGATACTCGGCCCGCTCCGGCACCGCCTGCCCTACCAGCTTCTCCACCGCCAGCGCATACGCCCAGTTATTCGTCAGCGGACAGATGTAGTCCAGCCGGTCCGTGTAAGGCATCGACGCCAGGTAGCTCTGGCCTTCACCGAGTTTTTCATGATTGCGGTGCAGATATCCGAAGACGGGCTTCAACTTAACCACGCGCTCGCCATCCAGCGCCAGGTCCATCCTGAACACGCCATGCGTCGAAGGATGATGCGGCCCCATGGCAAGTTCGAGCAACCCGCTCTCGCCTTCCGTCTCAATCACCGGCGGCCGGTTCCACCCCTCCACCTTCTCCGTCTTGGTTCCTGCACCCATCAAATGTGTCCCTAGTCCCTACTCCCAATGTCCCTGCTCTTATGTTCTTGCGCTCTCTTCAGCACCTCATCGTGCGCCGTTGGCTCGTATTCGAAATCGTCCGGCTCGCGATAATCCCGCCGCATCGGATGGTCCTTGAATGCGTCCCACATCAGGATCCGTCGCAAATCCGGATGCCCCTTGAACACAACACCAAAAAGATCAAAAACCTCGCGCTCCTGAAATTCCGCCGATCGCCACACCGGCGTCAACGACGGCAATTCCACGTTGTCCGTGCGGTTTTCCGTCCGCATCCTCAGCACCACCGGCCCATGCTTCTTCGCCATCGAGAACAGGTGATACACCACTTCGAGATATCCCGATTGCACGTGCTTCCGAGTCTCCTCAACAGTCTCTTCCACCGTTTGAACCTGTCCTGGCTCGCCACCTTCTACCGGTTTCGAAACCTGATGTGTCACTTTAACTTTCTCGGCGATCTCCTTGTCCAGCCAGTCCACACCCGTCACATTCGAAAGAAAATCAAGGGCCAGCTCTGCATCATCCCGCAGAAACTCTGCAACGGCGATCACGCTCTCCGGCTTTACCAGGAGCGAGTGCTGCGCGCTTGGCCCAGGATTCGGCACAATCTTCACCTCGGCTCCCGGAACCGCCGCCAAAATCGCCGCCCTGATTTCCTCAACCGTCTTCACGATTCCCTGTCCGCTGTTCCCTGTTTCATTTGTTCACTTCTTCACTCATTCACAGCTGTCCACTACCCACTGTCCACTGCCGTCACTGAATAATCGTCGGCACTGTCCACACGTTCTTGTTCGCCGGCGGCTCCAGATCGTGCTCACCCTGCTCCGGAACTGGAAACTCGCCCGGCGCATTCGCATCCAGATGACGCGGACGTCCCTCGCCTGTCAAATGCTGCCCATCAATCTTTTTCTGCAGCGTGATGAATGCCTGCAGCAACGCCTCCGGCCGCGGAGGGCATCCCGGAATGTGCACGTCCACGGGAATGTACCGGTCGATCCCCTTCAGCACGTTGTATCCCTGTTTGAACGGCCCACCGGAGATCGCACACGCACCCATCGCAATCACGTACCGTGGTTCGGCCATCTGGTTGTAGAGCCGCACCACCTGCGGCGCCATCTTCTTGGTGACCGTGCCCGAGATGATCATCATGTCCGCCTGCCGCGGCGACGGCCTGAAAACCTCGGCGCCAAAGCGTGCAAGGTCGTACCGCGCCATCGTCGTCGCAATCATTTCGATCGCACAGCACGCCAGCCCGAACTGCATCGGCCAGATTGAGCTTCGCCGGCCCCAGTTGTAGAGCTCCTCAATGGTCGTAACGAAGACGCCCTGCTTCCCCAGTTCGATCTTCAGATTCTGATCCACAGCCATTGTCGTTTCGCTCCGCAAAAGTGATCAGTGAACAGGGTTCAGTGATCAGTCAAATCAACTACCAAATTCCTGGGTGCTGCCAAATGTTTCGATCCGCCGCCAAACCGCCAGATCATCGTGGCTCGGGTGGTTAAGACCCCTTAACTGACCACCGTTCACTGAACGCTGAACACTAAGCCGGCGCCAGCCGGTTTAGGCCCACGTCAACACGCCCTTAGCCCAAGCCCAGGCAAGTCCCTCAATCAGCAGCAGCACAAACACCAGCATCGAAACACATGCCGCCACTCCCAGACCCGAAAATGCCACCGCAAACGGCAGCAGAAATATCGCTTCCACATCAAAAATCAAAAACATGATCGCGTAGAGGTAATAGGCCGAGTGAAACTGCACCCACGCATCGCCCTTCGACTCCAACCCGCACTCGTAGATTGCATTCTTGATCCGGTTAGGTTTTGCGGGCGAAAATACTCTCGCCCACAGCCACGCAAGCCCCAACGGAGCCAGCCCGAACCCGAGCGCGGCAACGAACAATACTGCGAGAGAGAAGTAAGGACTGGAGGCCATCTAGGAATACGTGATCTTACTCATCAACCGTACCAGTTTCGGCCCCCGTTTGGCTAAGAAGATGTGCGCCTCATCACTCCGTCCAATATCGATTTACGTCCATTCATCCCACTCTGTGAACCGCTCGCTGCAAACACAGAAAAGCCAGCGGCTCTCGGTCCGCTGGCTTCGTGCCATGTGATGGCGTCCTCAAAAATGCGCCATGGGTCGGAGCTCTTATTCTCCGAGGGCACACTGCTGCCCGGCTCTTCCCTTGCACGCCTGTGTAGAACGCGCCCGCAACACCGCAATCAAACCAAGCGCGTCGTCCTTTGACGTCTCGAGCTTCACCACCTGAGCAACGCCGTGCGCATCTTTCCAGCCGATTGTCACAATGTGCCGCTTTGACCGCGCCTTCAATATCCCTACCGCAACTGCCGGCAACACGCCCAGGCGGAAGCGATTCTCTTCACAATATTTGTAAACTTGCACCCCGTCATAAGGAATCGAAAACCCCGCCCCGCCCGCATGAAACTCGAGCGCCTTCGCCGCTGTGGTATCGACTGTCCCGGTGCTGCCCTCCTTCACTCCCGGCGCCGTCCCGTTCACATACTCCACCGCCACCCCATCCATCGCCAGTGCCGACACGCCCATCAGCATTGCCATCACAAATGAACATGCTATCGCTCTTGTCATCGTTCGGTCCTCTCCACATCAACCTAACCGCTTCGAGGTTCAGCAAATTGCGTCGATGTGACACTTTCTCAGCTGTCCTGTTGATCACACGGCACTCTCCACCTTTCGGTGGTAGACAGCCCGACCCCCACCCCTGCTACCGTTCAAGTGTTCCACGCAGCTTCCTCATTCACCTGCGCAGGTACCAACCATTCTTCCGGGAGTCGCTTCAGAGATGTTCAAATCCTTGCCGCGTCGCTGGGCCATCATCGTGTTCCTTCCCGCCCCGCTTCTTACGGCCAACTTCGCGGTCCGCGCTGCCACTGAACCCGTATCTCCGGCACGCCCGGCTCCTTTGTCCTCGACTCCCGAGCTACCACCCGCCGCCTACACGGCGAACATCCACGTCACCGGCACCACCACCCAGTATCACGACTCCGTCGCCAGCCGCTATAACTACGCCTTCGGCAAGGAATCCCCGTTCCTCCCCTCGAACGCCATGACCGCGAACGGTCAGTTCATCAACCCGCGGAGTGTCCTGACTGCCGAATACTGCGGCCACTGCCACCAGGAGTCCTATCACCAGTGGCGTCAGTCTGTTCACTCCAATAGCTTCCGGCAGCCCTGGTATTTGAAGAACGTCAACATGCTCATCGATGAGAAGGGCGTCCAGTTCTCGCGCCACTGCGAAGGATGCCATAATCCCATCGCGCTCTTCTCCGGCGACCTCTCCCAGGGCATGCCCAAGACGCGCCCCTTCGAGCAGGAAGGCGTCACCTGCTCCGTCTGCCACTCCATCCAATCGACTGACACCACGGGAACCGGCAGCTACGTCATGGGCATTCCGGCCGTCCTCGTCGATGAAAAAGGCGCGCCCGTAAACCACCCGGTTTCCGATTCCGAAATCCTCGCCCACCTCGATCGCCACAAACAGGCCGTGATGCGGCCGCTCCTCAAGACAGCTGAGTTCTGCGCCGCCTGCCACAAGGCCACCATCACCCGCTCGCTCGACGACTACAAGTTTCTCCGCGCCTTCACCGTCTACGATGAGTGGCAGGGCGCCAGTTTCACTAGACAGTCGCCCCTCCCCTTCTACCGCAAAGACACCGTGTCCACCTGCCAGACTTGCCACATGCCGCGCCAGCCTCTGGCCGCCAACGCACAGGACGCAGGCGCCAAGGACGGAACTCTGGTCTCACATCGCTGGCTGGGCGGCAACAGTCTCAACGCCGCCTACTACAAGTTCGACGAGCAGTCTCAGAAACTCGTCGACTTTCTCAAAAACGGCTCAGATGGTAAAGGTGTTTTCAACGTCGACATTTTCGCCCTCGAAAAAGAGTCCGCATCTGCTTCACCTGCTGATGACGACGTGCATCCCACAACAGTCCTCGCCGCACCGCTCGGAACCACGCCGTTCTCTCTCGCTCCCAACGACACTCTCGTTGCCGACGTCGTCATCCAGAACAAAGGCATCGGCCACTCCTACATCCCCGAGCAGCGCGACTTTTACGAGTCATGGGTCGACTTCTCCGTCAAAGACAGTACCGGCAAAACCATCGCGGAATCCGGCTTCATCAAGCCCGACGGCAACCTCGATCCCTCCGCCCACTCCTTCACCAATCGCCTCATTAACATCAAAGGCGAACTGAATGCGCTTCACGAGATCTGGCACAACCGCGTGCTGGCGTACAACAACACCATCCAGTCCGGCCGATCGCAGTTGGTCCGCTACCGATTTCGTCTGCCCAAGACTTCCGCCGGTGCTGTCACCATCACCGCCACCGTGAAGTATCGCCGCTTCAATCAGCACTTCATTGACTACGCGATGGACGAGCCTGCCGGCAAACACTACTCTGAGCCCGTCCTCGAAATCGCCACCGAATCCCGCACTTTGAAGATCGGCGGTAATCTACCCTCGACTCCGCTGCCCGGCGAAAATCCTGCCTGGATGCGCTGGAACAACTACGGCATCGCCCTCCTTGACGCCTCTCAATACGAAGCCGCCGTCCAGGCCTTCCAACACGTCGCCGACATGCGCCCCGACTACGCCGACGCCTACACCAACATGGCCATCGTCGAGATCTCTTGGGAACGCTACAACGATGCCAAGCCGCATCTCGCCAAGGCCCTCTCGCTTCTCCCCGGCGATCCCCGCGCCCTCTACTACCGCGCCATCGTCGAGCGCAATGCCGGCCAGGTCCAGGAAGCCATCACGGACCTGCAGGCCATGCTCCAAAAATATCCCTTTGCCAAAGATGGCCTCCGCGAACTCGGCTTCAGCTACTTCCAGCAGCACGATTACGTCAAGGCACGCGACGAATACAAAAAACTCCAAGCCATTGATCCCGACGATCTGGCCGCCCACTACCAGCTCGCCATTCTCTACCGCCGCCTCGGCGAAAAACAAAAGGCCGCCATCGAGTCAGCAAAATTCGCCGACCAGAAAGACGACCCCACCGCCAGCACCTATGCCCTGGAATTCCTCCGCAAGCACCCTGAAGTCGCCAGCGAATCCGTAGTCTGGCACACCCACGACTTAACCGGCGACCCCATCAAGCACCCCGCCAAAATCGAATACAAATACATCCCCGGCGCCGGTTTCTAACCAAAGCACTGTCATTCCGACCGACTAACGGGAGCGGAGGAACCCGCAGTTGCTTCTGATTCGCAACTCAGCACAAACCTGAATCAATCGGCGGCAGGCTCCCGTCTAACTGAATCATGATCTCCGCCACATACACACTCCACGGCATGCCCGTATTCGAAGTCCCGGCCAACGGCCCCGTCATAGTAACCGAGCGTCAAGCCACCGACATCCTCGGCGAAGCTCGCGGACACGACGCCAAACTGGTGATCCTTCCAGCTGGCCGCTTGGCGACAGCCTTCTTTCAACTGCGCACCGGCCTCGCCGGCGCAATCGTGCAGAAATTCGTCACCTACCAAATGAAACTCGCCATCGTCGGCGATATTCCCGCTGAAGCCCTTCAGAGCACCGCACTGCAAGCTTTCATTAAAGAATCCAACCGCGGCCAAGACATCTGGTTCATCGACCGCATTGAGGATTTAAAGCTACGACTCTCCAGTCCACAACTTTAGTTCCCGATCAACCTCTATCGTCAAAAAGACAAACCCCGCGCGCCAGTGCGGGGTCATCCCATCCTCAACTACGCAGCCCCGATCGCCGGATCTGTCCGGCTCTCCTCGCCCGTCTCCACGTGCCCCGCCAACTGATAGCGGAACGTCGAATCCGACTCCACCGTGATCACCAGGTCATACCAGCCGAATGAAGCATTCAGCTCGTATGTCTTCTCCCATTCGGCGCCTGCCTTCAGTTCCGTCGAATTCGATTTCCCCGAGTAGACATCCAGAACGCGGACGTTGACATGCGCTTTGCCCCGATTCACACCGGACAACGTCACAGTGTTACGCTCCTTGTGATACCTGACATGAACCGCAAGCTGCACAGTTGAACTTCCCGCAAGGCTTCCCCGAAACGACCGCAGGAATCCATTCGGCCCGTAAACTGAGAGGTCGTATCCAGACAATCCGCTTCCCGCGACCCGCCACCATTCCGTTACCTCGTCGCCGGTACCTACCGTGTAAGTCCACGGTCCAGGCATCGAGTTTCCCGAACGCACCTGGTAAACCGCGGTCTTCCCCGAACAGCCAAACGTAACGCCGAAAGAACCCGTCGCAACGTCGACCGCGCCGTGAACATGCAACTCGTACGGAACCGGCCGCGCCGGCCGAGTCCCCGGCTCCTGCATCGGCATCGTCTGGTTCGTTGGAACCGGCGGCACGTAGTCTGGATACCGATTCTGATTCAGCGGAATATACGCGGAAGTGTCAGGCAGCGCCACAACCTTGCTATTCGGCGTCCGAAAGTTGAATGCCGACGTCAAATCGCCTGACACTGCGCGCCTCCACGGAGTGATGTTCGATTCAATCAGATCAGGATTGCCATCTGCAAAACGCGCCTCAATAAACCGGATCAGCGACGTGTGATCGAAGACCTCGGAGCTGACATAGCCACCCTTGCTCCACGGCGAAATCACGATCATTGGCACGCGAACGCCCAATCCAATCGGACCATCCATGAAAGAGGAATTCCCAGTGATGATCTCGTTCGTCGTCGGAACCGTCGAAATACCCTGCGCACGATTCATCGGCGGCGTTGGCGGAATCTTGTGATCGAACAGGCCGTCATTCTCGTCGTACATCAGAAATAACGCCGTTTTGCTCCACACATCAGGATTCGCGGTGAGCGCATCCAGAAACTGCGCGATGTACCAGGCACCGTAGTTCGCCGGCCAGTTCGGATGTTCGCAGTAGGCCTCCGGTGCAACGATGTACGAGACCTGCGGCAGTCGGTTCGCCATCACATCCGCGCGAAATTGGTCGACCAGGTGCGACGCAACCTGCGGATTCGATCCTGCAAGCGTCTTGATGTTCGTCCCCGTCAGAGCTCCCTCATGCAACGGACTTCCCGGTAGCGAATTCTGATACTGGTGAAAGTACAGCAGCGAGTTGTCGCCATAATTGCCGATGTACGCGTTAGGCCCCCAACCCCAGTAGTCGGCCGCATCCAGTCCCGCGCCCTGATCCTGATAGATCTTCCAGCTGATCCCTGCCTTCACCAACCGCTCGGGGTACGTAGACCAGTCATATCCCAATTCCGAATTGTCCAGCACAGGCCCACCACCGCTCCCATCATTCCCCACCCAACCCGTCCACATGTGATAACGATTCGGATCAGTCGGTCCCAGCAACGAGCAGTGGTAGTCATCGCAGATAGTAAAAGCGTCTGCCAGCGCATAGTGAAACGGAATGTCCTTGCGCGTGAGGTGCGTCATTGAGATAGAGCCCTTCTGCTCTACCCAGCCGTCATACACGCCCTCGCTCCAGGCAATGTGCGTCTTATCCCAGCTATGATCGGTGTCTTCCAGAAAGGTAAGACCGAGGTTCGAAACATTGGGCCGGAAAGGAAGCACAAAGCCGCCCGAACCGTCCGGCTGATACCACACAGGATCTCCGTTTGAAAATCTCGCAACCCGCGGATCACCGAAGCCGCGCACTCCATTCAGGCTGCCAAAATAGTGATCGAAGGCCCGGTTCTCCTGCATGAAAATCATAATGTGTTCCACGTCGGCAATCGAACCGGTGCGGTTATGCGCGGGTATCTCCAGAGCACGCGCAATGCTGGAAGGAAGGGCAGCAGAAAGCGCCCCGGAACTGAGCAACTTAAGGAATTTACGGCGGTCTGTTGGCACGGTGATCTTAACCTCCTGGCGGATCGCGATTCTCGCGTCCGATCACCGACCTTATGCGCGCAATGTTTAGAACGCATCATCACCCGATTGCAATATTGTGACTCGATGTTGCAGTTCGTTCACATCAACCATTACGCCACACCTCAATCCCAACAAAAAGTCCGCATCCAAAAACAATCAAAGCCGCACCGATCAACGGGGTGCGGCCTCTGTCCAAATATCCCTGCCTTCTCGTTGTCCCTCTGTCCCTATCTCCCTGCTCTTCTCGTTCCCTATGTCTCTAGTCCCTATGTCCCTCCCTTCTCGTTCCTCGCTCTTTCACATTTCGCGTACAAACAACGCCGTCGCACCGCTGCCATCCGTCGTTCCCACCACCCGGACATGATCGCCCTGATGCGCCTGGAATCTATATCCATCCAATACGCCCATGTAGCCTTCAGCAACCGTATCTTGCGCAATCTTGAACGTCTGCGTCGCCCCGGAATTGTCCTGCAACGAAAGCGAGTGTTGCTTACCCTCAAACTTCACCACAGTCCCCTCAACGGATGTAAATGGTCCAGCACCCATGTTCTTAAGCGCCACGGCAGTGCGGTCGTCATTGTCGCCGAAGTAAAAAACGATGACATATGCGCCTTTTTTCTTGAATGAATCAGGAGAAGGAGATTCGAGCGTAACCTTCTTGTCGATCACAACGTGCGTCTTTTCGTTCGTCATGTCCTTGAATTGGCCTTCCGTGCCATTGTCTTGAAACACAATCAGCGTCTTCGAAAGGTCGTCAATTGAACTCACCGTTCCGGTCAGCGCATGAACAACCTGCTGAGCCTCTGCCGAAACCGCAAATGCACTCAAGCATCCAGCAAAAACAAAGCCGCACCACAATGCTTTAAACATGTGATCCCCCATCTTCTATTCAATTGAGTACTTGTAGATCTTCCCCGCCGCCCTAAGGTGTGCGGTCAGTATAGTTTGCAAAACCATCGCTCGCAATACCAATACCCTAAGCGCTTTATCCTCAACCCCGTCTCGGCTCCCCCTGCAAAGTGGGTGCCCCACATCTCGCTTTTGAGATGTGGGTTTGTGTCAGAGAAAACTCATAACCATGGGGTGCCCCGGCCTCTGTCCTTTGGGACCGTGGAGGAAGAGCCGAATCTGCCGCTCCCTCAGCCAGTCGGGCGACTGCCAGCTCTCACCCGAGGGGTTCACTCTACAAGATGTCAACCCCTTCCGCCCGCTTTTTCCTCCAAATCCAACAGAGCAAACGAAAGAAATCCTCGCCGGATTTGCAGGTCAGTTCGTCGCGCTATTCACTATGATGAATTCTGATCAAAGAGTCGGCCTTGAAACGACACCTGCACTGCTGCGCAGTGGCTGTTAGCCCCGCACTCGCCGTGGAAGCAGATCCTTTTTGCCAGAAGAATCGACGACACAACCCGGAGCGACTCGCGTAAATCAAGCTTGTGCAACTCTAAGTCCATTGCGCAGAAGACTCTGTGGCTAAGTCCAATGCGAGGACGACTTTACAGAGATGTCTCTCCCATAACCTATTTGAACTCAAGTACATCCGTTCAGAGGACGGTGGGGGAGGGGGGAAGGGGGTACACGCAACCAGTTGGTTGCATATCAAAACCCTAACCTGAAAGCGCATCCCTGTGTTCCATGTCACCCGATGTGTCGGTCACCGTCCGATAAAATTGCCTTGAGGACTCCATACACAATGTCACGCAAGAAACTGATTGCCGCCAACTGGAAGATGTACAAGACGCCGGCCGAAGCCAAGGCGTTTGTCGATGCATTTTTGCCGCTCGTCGCAGGACACATCCGCGATGAGATCGCCATTTTTCCCTCGCCCGTCCTGCTGCCCACCGTGATTGCCGCGGCCAAAGGTTCCAACGTTGCCGTCGGCTGCCAGAATATTCACTTCGCTGAAGAAGGCGCCTACACCGGCGAAACCTCCGTAGGCCAGCTCATAGCTGTCGGCGGAACCCATACCTTGATCGGCCACTCCGAGCGCCGCCAGTACTTCGCTGAGACCGACGAGATCGTCAACAAGAAGCTGCACACTGCGCTCAAGCACGGCATTGTCCCCATCGTGTGCGTCGGCGAAGTTCTCGCCGAGCGCGAAGCGGGTAAAACCGAAGCCGTTCTTAAAACCCAGGTCACCGGCGCCTTCGCCGGCGTCACACCCGAAGCCGCCGCACCCATCGTCATCGCCTACGAGCCCGTCTGGGCCATCGGCACCGGCAAAACCGCAACCCCCGAGATGGCTGTCGACGCCCACAAAATCATCCGCGCGGAAGTGGCCAGACTCCTCGGCTCCGATATAGCCACGAAGATGCGCATTCTCTACGGCGGCAGCGTAAAGCCTGACAACGCCACCGCTCTCTGCGGCCAGGAAGAGATCGATGGCGCATTGGTTGGCGGCGCCAGTCTCAAGCCCGATTCCTTCACCGCCATCGTCAAGTACTGATTTGTCTGCGCCCGCAATTAACAATTAATGCGGTCGCTTCCACAATTCGGATCTAAAATTGACAGACGGCGCTCCGCCCTCGACCAACCTTAAACACGAAAGAGGCCCGGCATCTCGCCGGGCCTCTTTCGTGTAAATAATCTACCTGCTCGACGGCGGAGCCGAAGGCTGCGCCGGCATCGGTGTCGTCGTCGGCTGCGGCATCGTACTTGCCGGTTGCACTCCCTGAATCGTCGGCGCCGTATTCACCGTTCCCTTCGCCGCATCCTGCAGATTGATGCCGTAGTGTTGCAGCGTTGTCGCCAGAATCTGATACAGTCCCGCGCGATCCTTTGCAAATGCCGCATTCGCCGCAATCAGGTTGTTCTCCGCGGTTGCCAGATTGCGTTCCTGCAACAGCACATTGGCTGTCGTCGAAGCACCAAGATGCAGCTTCTTCTGCTCCGCATCCAGGCTCTGCTGCGCATAGTCACGCGCTGCCAGCGACGACTGCACTTCCGCGCGATCGTTCGAAAGCGCGAACTGTGCGTTCACCACCTGCATCCGGATCTGCGTATAGAGCTGTGCGAGCCGCAGTTCAGCCTGGCGATATTCCATGAGCGACCGCGCCTGCTGAGCTTGCGCCGAGCGATTGCGGATTGGAATCGTCATGCTGAATCCAATGCCCTTGTCCGGCGCTGTGCTGTTGAAAAGATTCGTCAGAACCGTCCCATATCCGCTCGACGGAATCTTGCCCGGCGGATAAGGCTCTCCGGTTTGGAAGTCCGTCCAGTTCGGGCTCTGTGATCCACCCAGCGCATTCGATCCATAAAACCCATAGATATCCAATGCCGGCAGCAACTGGTTCCGTGCGCCCTTCAGCGTAATCTCGTCGTTGCGCAGCGTCAGCGCAGCCTGTTCCAGTTCGGGCCGGTTTTTGAATGCATCCTGTACCAACTGCTCTACCGGCTGACTCTCTTCCGTAAGCTGGTCAAGAGTGATGCGATCAGTCGGAATCACCGGGGCGGTTGCCAGCGCTGGGTCATTCAGGTTGCGTGCAATCGCCTGCTTGATGATCTGCTGCTGATAGTTCAGCACGTTCTCTGAATTGATTAGCGCCTGTTTGTCCGTCGCCACCGTCGAGTCGGCTTGCACCACGTCCAGCGGTGCCATGGTACCGATCTCAAGTTGCTTATGCGTATCCGACGACAGTTTCGTGCTCTGATCCAGCGCGCGCCGCTTCGCCTGCACATCCTCGTAGGCGCCTACCAGACCCCAGTAGATGCTCTCCACCTGGTTTACGGTGTAAAGAAGCTGCTCCCGGAATCCTGAATCCGCAATCCGACGATCGTTCATCGCCTGGTACATGAAGCGCTTGTTGATCCAGATGCCAGCGCCTTGCAGTAGGTGCTGCGTCACTGTCGCCCTGAAAACCGAACTTAGCTCCGGGCTGTATGCAGTGAATGGATTGTCGCTCGTGATGCGGTTGTTTGTAATTTGCGCCTGCAATGCTGTGCCGGTAACAAAGCCCTGGTTGTAGCCAAACTCGTACAGGTTGGTGTTCGTTGTCAGCGACGTCTTGCCGCCAGAGAACAGCGTGTTCGACTGCGGCTGCCGCGCGCGTTCAAACTGAATCGTGCCTGTAATGTTCGGATCAAGCAATTCTGGCGCTGGTCCGGCTCCTGCCGTGGTCAGCGTCAATCCTGCCGTGCCCGATCCCGCGCCACCCGAACCGCCCGCAGTTCCGCCCGGACCGCCTCCCGTAGTCAACACTGAAGCCGATCCACCCAAAGTACCCGTCACAACTGCCGATGGCGCACCAAGCGGCGAAAAACCAGCCTTCGTCCGCAGAATGTCGGTATCTGCAATGTCAAGGTCATACCGCGCGATCGCGATATCGTAGTTGTTCTCAATCGCCAGAGCGATGGCATCCGACAGGCTCAGATAGATCTTCCCGTCCTTCACCAGGTTGTCGAGCCGCACCGAATTCGCAAAATTCGCCTTGGGAATCGTTGTGGGCCGATACATTTTGATCGGATTGCCCAACAACGGCCCAAATGGCCTCGAATAATCGCGATTCGCCGGCCGCAGATCCAGCGGCTGCGTCAGAACCGGCGCAGGGGCCGCCGGCAACTGAGATGCCTGCTTCTCTGCCTGCTTCGCTCCCGCTCCGCTCACCCCACCCGTCTGCTGTTGTGCAAATCCTGGCGGAACTCCCGCACTCAACGTCAGCATCACGGCTGCTACCGCCCGCAAACGTTGCGGTCCGCTGTCCTTCACTGGCCTGCTGGTCGTTTTATGATCTTCAAACACACGAATACCGAACAATTGCATGTTTCCTCTCCACGAGTCGCTGAGGCATGTGGGGTGCCGTTCTACATGACGTCCGGAGAGCCCCTCCGGACGCAAATTTGTGCTCTGGCGCGGCGCTTTCCGTTCTCTTGCTTCACTTGACCCTATGGTCATCAAGCATTACGCGCTCCGCTGGCAGTTCGTTCCCTTGTTTCCATACCGCCCGCGCGCACTTTGACGCGAAAAGCTGAGTATATCCCACTCGATATCCCTGACCGGATCGTCCCTTCTGGTCAATTATCCTGTTATTTACCCTGTTATCTACACTGGTACCCGTGATTGAACCCACCCAGGCCGCGTCGCTACAAACCCGCACGTGGAAACTGACCCTCGCCTACGACGGTACCGACTTCTCCGGCTGGCAAGTCCAACCCGGCCAGCTCACCATCCAGGGCGAATTGCAATCCGCCCTCGGTCGCGTTGTCGGCGAGTCCCCCTTGCCCCAGGGCTCCGGCCGCACCGACGCCGGCGTACACGCTCTCGCACAGGTCGCCAGCTTCCAACTTCACGCACGCATCCCCCCAGCAAATCTTCTCCGCGCCCTCAACCGCACCCTCCCTGCATCGATCCGCATCCTCGACGCTCACGCCGTCCCCGACACATTCCACGCTCGACACTCCGCTGTCGCCAAAACCTACGAGTACCGTGTCCTCCCCATCGAGCCCGCCAGTCCTCAAATCTGCCCGCCCTTCCTTGCACGCTACGTCTACCCCTACTCCTGGCGCTTGAATTTCGCCGGCCTCAATGCCGCCGCCGCTGCCTTCAATGGCGAACACGATTTCCGCAGCTTCGCCGCCACAGATCCCGACCTCACCACCCGCTCACAAGACTCCACCGAAGACCGCGTGGTTCAAATCCAGTCGCGCTCCGCCGTCCGCACCATCTACTCCTCCGTGTGGCACGAACAAGCCACCGGTGGCTTCAACCTCCTCATCTATCGCGTCCGAGGCAACGGATTTCTCCACCACATGGTGCGCAATCTCGTCGGCACCATGCTTGACGTAGCCCGCGGCTTTATGCACCTCGAAGACATCCCCGCCATCCTCGCCGCGATCGATCGTTCAAAAGCAGGCCCCACCGCTCCAGCCCGTGGCCTCTTCCTTCATTCCGTCGAATACGACATCAAATCCGACATCTCCGTGCTCTAGTCTTTCCTGTTCTCTAGCTGTCAGCCTGAGCGGAGAAGCTTTCGCAAATACGAAATGGGGTAAGCGTAACGATGGACCTGCTCTTGATCCACTTCTCGTCGCTCCGATGACATGCGCCTTGAATTGTTTCCCCGCTCGCAGCCGCTTTCATCCATCACGTCGTAAAATCTCCTTCGTCCCTCCCCTGCTACCCTGAAAACGCATGGCGATCTTCTCGCGCACCACGGCCTTCTCACGCGTAACGGCAATCGCTGCCCAGCGCGCCGTCCATGCTGCGTTCGCCTGGATGCACAACAATCCCAAAACATTCATCGATCGCCAGGCCGAACTCGTCGCCATCCCCGCGCCACCCTTCGGCGAACAGGCACGCTCCCGATGGCTAGCCGCACGCTTCGCTGACATCGGTCTCGTCAATATTCACACCGACGCCGTCTGCAACGTCATCGGATTCATTCCCGCCGCTGATCTTCCCGCTGAAAGCACCGGCCCGGTCGTCGTCCTTTCCGCGCATCTCGACACCGTTTTTCCCGCCGCCACGCCGCTCAATCCGCAGCTCACGCGCGACAACGACGCCAATCGTCTCACCGCTCCCGGAGCATGCGACAATGGCGCCGGCGTCATCGGCATGCTCGCTCTCGCCCAAGCCATCCTCCACGCCAAAATCAAACTTGCTGTTCCGCTTGTCGTTCTTGGAAACGTCGGCGAAGAGGGCGAAGGCGATCTGCGTGGTGTCCGCCACTTCTATCAGCAACCCGCGCTCGCCGGACGGATCGCCGCACACATCGTCCTCGACGGCGCCGGATCGGACTCCGCCGTCATGCAGGCTCTCGGCAGCCTGCGCTTTCAGATCAACATCTGCGGTCCTGGCGGCCACAGCTTCACCGATTCCGGTACGCCCAACCCCATCGCCGCCATGTCCGCGGCTCTCACAACGATCGCGCGCACGCCACTGCCCGAGAAACCCAGCACCACCCTCAACCTCGGCACAATCTCCGGCGGCACCAGCGTCAACTCCATTCCCGAGAGCGCCACAGCCTCCATCGACTTCCGCTCCACCAGTCCCGACGAACTCCTTCGTCTCGAAGTCGCTCTCCACCGCGTCGTCGAAGATGCCGTCGATCAAACCAATGCTTCCTCAAAGCACCTCGGCCGCAGTCGCGGCTCACTCACCTTCACCATCAAGAAAATCGGGGACCGCCCTGCCGCCCAACTCGCCATCGACTCTCCCATCCTCGAAGCCCTGCGCGCCGTCGATCGGCATCTCGGCATTCCCACCGATCTGCGCCTCGGCTCCACCGACGCCAACATCCCCATCTCCCTCGGCGTTCCTTCCCTGTCCATGGGAGCAGGCGGCGATGGTGGTGGCGCGCACACTCTTGCCGAGTGGTACAGCGACAAAGACCGCGAAACCGGCCTCCGCCGTATTCTTCTCCTCGCCCTCGCCATGACCGAGTGGGCCGCGGAACAATAGCGATTGGGTGTGATCTCTGCCTCGCACAACGCACGCCAACTCCAGAATCATCTGTCATGAGAAACACAGCAACTCACCCCCCCCAAACATCCAACTGTCACGAACTGCTTGCATCTTTCCTTCCTATTCTCTAGCTTCGGGATGATTACAAGAGCTTCAACTCCCAGCGGAGACTGAAATGAAAAAGCCGATTCTCTCCTTGGTTTGTCTCGCATGCGCTATGGGTGCCGCCGCTGCCGCGATGCAGGCGCAGACCCCTGCCAGTTCCACCGACAGCACGGCACCCAGCTACGACATGAAGGCCCAGGCCCTTCTTGACCTTCAGGCCGTGAACAAGAAGTGTGTCGATCTCGCGGAGACGATCCCTGCCGAAAAGCTCACTTGGCGCCCTTCACCCGACACCCGGTCCTTTGCTGAAGTCTTTCTGCATGTTGCCGGAGAGCGTTACGGATTCCTCAGCATGTTGGGCGCCACTCCTCCGGAAGGGTTTAAAGCGGGAGGATTCGATAAATCCACAATTGAGAGAGATCGCATTGTCGAGGCCCTGAATCAGTCCTGGGATTTTACCAACAAAACAATCAATGGCATGAGCAATGCGGATTTCGCAAAGCTGCTGCCAAAGCTCGGCCCGCAGGCGAACGAGGGCGACGTTATTTATCTCCTCGTCGCCGACGCGCACGAACACCTGGGCCAGCTCGTCGCCTACTCGCGCCAGAATGGGATCGTTCCCCCCTGGACCGCAGAACGACAGAAAAAGAAGGCCGCTGCCGCTGCCGGCAAATAGAACCTTCCGGCTACCCCTTCGTTGGGATACATTGATCGTCAGAGGGCTCTCCCTGCGTGACCATTTTGCTGAAAGATGTGCAGCGCGCGCTTCGCGCCCTCGCCGCTGCACCCGCCTTCGCCATCGCAGCCATACTCTCGCTCGCCATCGGCATCGGCGCCAACACCGCAATCTTCAGCATCGTTGACGGCTTGCTGCTTCGTCCCCTTCCCTACGCCGATGCTGAACGGCTGGTCATACTCTGGAACCGCTCACCCGGTCTCAACATCACGGAAGACTGGTTCTCCACCGCACAATACTTCGACATCAAGAGCGCCCATCACGGGTTCGAACAGGTCGCCATCGCCATTGGTGGCAACTACAACCTCACCGGAGGATCCGGAGAACCCGAACGCATTGGGACCATCCGCGTTTCGTCCAGTCTGCTTCCGATGCTCGGACAAAATCCGGATCTAGGGCGATTGTTTGTTCCCGACGAAGACCAGCCCGGCCGCACCGCCACCGCCATCCTCAGTCACGGGACATGGGCACGCCGCTTCGGTTCCGATCCCGCCGTTCTTGGCAGAAAAATGATTCTCAATGGAGTGCCCTACGAAATTGTCGGTGTGATGCCGCGTTCGTTTTCCCTGCCTCGCGAGGTGATGCCCACGCTGGACGGTGCCGAACAGGCCGAGATTCTGCTGCCGCTTCCCCTCCCCGCTGACGCAGCTCAGAATCGCGACCACGAAGACTACAACATAATCGGCAAGTTGAAACCGGGCGTTTCCATTCAACAGGCACAAGCCGAAATGGATACCATCACAGCGCGCCTCCGCCAGCAATTTCCAGAAGTGTATCCACCCAACGGCGGCCTGACGTTCGGTATCGTGCCGCTCCTCGAGCAAGTCGTGGGCAACGTGAGGCGCACCTTATATCTATTGCTGGGAGCAGTCGGCTTCGTCCTGCTCATCGCATGCGTCAACCTGGCGAATCTCCAATTGTCCCGCGGAATTGCACGTCAAAAGGAGATCGCGGTGCGTGCCGCGCTGGGTGCAACACGGCTGCGCATCGTTCGCCAACTCCTTACCGAAAGCCTTCTGCTTGCTTTTGCAGGAGGCACATTCGGCATCGCTCTCGCATTTCTTGCCTTGCGCTGCGTACGGCTGCTTGGCCCGCAGAGCGTACCTCGTCTGGGCGACATCGGCATTGGTCTGCCCGCCCTTGCGTTCACGTTCGTGGTTTGCGTCTTTTCGTCCATCTTGTTCGGACTCGCACCGGCGCTGCGCGCTTCGCAGTTCGACGTGCAAACTGCTCTGCGCGACTCTAGTCGCACCGCAGTCGGCGTCAGCGCCATCTGGGGAAGAGGCAACCTTCTTCGCCGCACTCTCGTGATCGGCGAAATCGCGCTCTGCGCAATGCTGCTAATTGGCGCTGGCCTGCTCCTTCGCAGCTTCGTTCGTGTGCGCAATGTTAATCCCGGCTTCGATCCTCACAACGTTCTCACCCTCGAGCTCACCATGACAGGCGAGCGCTACAAAGATAAAGACGCGGTTCTGGCTGCCTATCGCGAGCTATGGCAGCGGCTTGAAAATCTGCCCGGTGTCCCCTCCGCAGGCGCTGTCACTTCGCTCCCGCTCAGCCAGATGTTTGCCTGGGGTCCCATCACCGTTGAGGGACGCGTGCCCCAGCCAGGCGAGAAGTTCATCAACGCCGATACCCGCATGGTCAGCGGACACTATTTCCAGGCCATGAAAATACCCCTTCGCGAGGGTCGGTTATTTAACGACGATGATGTCGCCGGCAAACCCAGCGTAGCAATCATCGACGACAGAATGGCGCAACAGCTCTGGCCAGACCACAATCCAATTGGCAAGCGCTTCCACATCGGCGGCATCAGCGAAACAACATCTCCCTGGATCACGGTCGTCGGCGTTGTCGGCCGCGTCAGTCAATACACGCTGGACTCGGACTCACGCATCGCGTTCTACCTACCTCAAACGCAATATGTCACGCGCGCGATGAATGTTGTTATGCGCAGCAGCAACGATCCAGTTACGCTCGCGCCGGCGGTAAAGCAGCAGATTCACGAACTCAATCCAGATCTTCCGCTCTACAACCTCAGCACCATGCAACAGCGCTTCGACAATTCTCTCGCCCGCCGCCGATTCACCATGCTGGTCCTCGGGGCATTTGCCGCAATTTCGCTCGGTCTCGCGGTGATCGGAATCTACGGCCTCATTGCCTATCTCGTTGGCCAGGGCAGCCGTGAAGTGGGCATTCGCCTTGCGCTTGGCGCATCGCAGGCAAACATCATGGCACTGATCGTTCGTGGCGGCATGATCCTTGCCTTTTGGGGAGTCGCTATCGGCATCAGCGGCGCGCTCTTCGTCGGCCGCTTGATGCGCTCACTCCTCTTCGGTGTTGAAGCGACCGACCTCGCAACCTTTGTCGCTGTTCCTGCCATCCTGGCTTGTATTGCATTTTTCGCCAGCTACATCCCTGCGCGCCGCGCTTCGCGTATCAATCCCAGCAGAGCGTTGCGCTGCGAATAGCCATCTTCCAAAATCTCCTTCCCTCCCCTTCGTCCTCGCCTCTGCTAAACTGCGCCCATGCGCACAGTCTCTTCCCTGCTTCTCACGGCACTCGCCGCCTCAATGTTTTGCTCAGCCCAGACTTCGCACGCCCCATCCAAGCGCCCCAGGCCCACCGCGTCCACCAAATCCAAACCACCCGCCGCCACTCCCGACCTCATCTTCTTCGACGGCACCATTTACACGGGCGTTGGATTTGCTGAAGACAAACCGCAGACCGTTGAAGCCATCGCCATCAGCGGCGACAAGGTCCTCGCTATCGGCACCACCAAAGAGATCATCCGCCTTGCCGGGCCGAAGACCGAACTCCGCGATCTCGACTCCGCCAACACCAGCACCTTCATCTTTCCCGGATTCAACGATGCCCACACGCACCTCGGTGGCGCTGGCCGCACCAAGCTCAATGTCGACCTCACCGGCGTCAAATCTCTCTCCGAGATGCTCGCGAAAATCAAATCCGCCGCCGACGCCGCCCCCGCTGGCCACTGGCTCACCGGCGGAAACTGGGATCACACGCTCTGGGAACAAAAGGTCCTCCCCACGCGCCAGGACCTCGACAAAGTCACCGGCGATCACCCCACATTCCTTGATCGTATCGACGGCCACATCGCCATCGCTAACTCCGCCGCCCTCGCCGCCGCCGGCATCACCGGCAAAACGCAACCGCCGCAAGGCGGAGCCATCGACCTCGACTCCAACGGCGAACCCACCGGCATCCTTCGAGAATCCGCGCAAGGCCTCGTCTACAAAGTCATCCCGCCGCCCTCACCTGAAGACCGCCGTAAAGGCGACGAACTCGCCATTAACGACGCCCTCAAGCACGGCGTCACCAGCGTGCAGGACTTCAGCGACTGGCAGGACTTCCTCGTCTTCGAGCAAATGGAGAAAGAAGGAAAGCTTCATCTCCGCATCAGCGAGTGGCTCCCCTTCAAAGATCCCCTCGACGAATTGAAAGCTCATCGCGCTCACCACGACATCAACGATCCCATGCTCCACACCGGCTTTCTTAAAGGCTTCATGGATGGCTCGCTAGGCTCGCGTACCGCCGCGATGAAAGCTCCCTATGCCGACGACCCCAACAACACCGGCCTTCCGCAATACACGCAGGACCAGCTCAACAAGATGGCCGTCGAACGCGCCGCCGCAGGCTTCCAGCTTGGCTTCCACGCCATCGGCGACAAGGCCACCTCGATGGCCCTCGATGCATACTCGCAGCCCGGCATCTCCACCGCCGCGCGCAATCGCATCGAGCATGCGCAGGTCGTCGATCCAGCCGACATCCCGCGCTTCAAGAAGCTCGGCGTCATCGCCAGCATGCAGCCCAACCACCTGCTCACCGACATGAACTGGGCCGTCGATCGCCTCGGTCCCAAGCGCGCCGCGTACTCCTACGCGTGGAAAGCCTTCCTCGACGCCGGCGTTCCTCTCGCCTTCGGCACCGACTATCCCGTAGAACCCATTACGCCCTTTCGCGGGCTCTACGCCGCCGTCACCCGCATGAACGAAGCCGGCACCAAAACCTACTACCCTGAAAACAAACTCACCCGCGGCCAGGCCCTCTACGCCTATACGCAAGGCTCTGCCTACGCCGAATTCGCCGAAAAGCACAAAGGCAAACTCATCCCCGGCTACGACGCCGACTTCATCCTCGTCGATCGCGATCTCTACAAAGTCGGCGCACCCGCGCTTCTACTCACGCATGTCCTCCAAACCTTTGTCGCCGGCCAGGACTCCCTCGCGACCCTAAGCCAATAAATCCATCACCCCGAAAGCCCGGTGCCCCATTCATGCCGCAGTTTCCATCGCGGCATGAGTGGGAAACGACGCACCTCAATCACCCTAACTGACCGTCTGCGCTCCGGATCCTAAATTCAGATGTCGCCGATTTTCGCGAGCCACTTTGCACTTCATTCAATTCCCTATCCGGCTCATTGAGCATTTCAATCCGCGTCATCGGCAACGCCTTCAGGGTAGTTTTTCCTGATAAAACCAATCATCTTCTCTCGCACAAGACAGCGAAGGTCGAAGTTCTTTCCCGAGTCGGCCGAACTCACCAGGCAGCGAAGCTCCATCGTCCGCTCACTCAGGTTCGTCACCTGCAGTCCGCAAACGCGCTTGTCCCACAGCGGCGACCCTTCCACCACCCGTTGTAACTCTGCGCGCAACGGTTCTACCGGCACCGAGTAGTCGGTGTATAAAAACGCAGTGCCCATAATCTGAGCGCCGCTCCTCGTCCAATTCGTGAATGGCTGCTCAAGAAAAAAGCTCAACGGGATGATCAGCGTCCTCTGGTCCCAGATGTTCAGCACCACGTAAGTGCTGTTGATCTCCGCGATCTTTCCCCACTCGCCGTTGATTACCACCACATCGTCAATGCGAATTGGCTCCGTCAGCGCAATCTGCATTCCCGCCAGCAGATTTGAAGCCGTCGATTTCGCCGCCGTCGCCAGCAGCAGAGATGCGCAGCCCCGCCGATGCCAGCAGCCCCGTACCAAACTTCCATAAATTCGGGTTATGAAAATTCCACAGCACACCCACGGCCGTCAGCAGCACCACGACGCCGATCAGAATCCTTCGCAGAAACTGGATCTGCGTGTAAATCCGGCGTGCCCTCAAATTATCCGCAAGCGTGATGTCGTACTTCCGCAGCATCAGCCATTGCAGTACGTAGACGCCGCCGATCGCAAGCCACCCCAGGCCAAGGATAAGAACAAAGCCCATCCCGTGCTCGATCTCATCGCGAATCCCCGTTGGCACCCCCGGAACCACGGGCAACGCGATCATTACCGCGATGATGAAAAACAAAGCCCGCGCAGGTTTGGCCAGATGCTTCTGAATCCCCATGTGCCCGTGAGTTTCCTCCGCGTGCTTCCTGCACAGAATCCAAATCAGCAGATAGTGAATTCCACTGCTGAACACCACTACCCCGCAAAAAAGAAAAATTGCGATCAACCATTGATGTCTCGTAAGCGAAATCAGCGCCATGGTCCTCCCTCACAACTCCAGTCTCCAACACCAACTTTGACGCCTCAAACACCGCGAACGGTGCCCGGTTCCGATCGGCTGCCCAGGTTCCCCGGGCGCGTCGTGCTGGCGTGCCGGTCCCCATTCGCGCACGCGCATTGCCGGGCTCCTGCCCGGACGACTTCATCGGCGGGGTGCTGTTGCGCGAGAGTGGGATATACCTGAACCCGCTCAATCATTCCCACCTGACATAATCAAAAAACATGAAACTCCGCGCCTATCTGCTGATGACCTTCGTGGTCGCCGTCTGGGGATCCACTTTCGTCCTCATCAAGGGCGCGCTCGCCGACTCCACCCCTGCGGCCTTCAATCTCATCCGCATGACGCTGGCCTTCGTGCTTCTCGCGGTCGCATACCACCGCTCATGGCGCACCATCCGCCGCACACATTTCGGCGCTGGCGCGCTCGTCGGACTCTGCCTTGCCGCCGGATACCAGTTCCAGACCATCGGCCTCGTCCGCACCACGCCCTCCAAATCCGCATTCATCACCGGACTCGTCGTCGTGCTCGTTCCACTCTTCTCCATCGTGCCCGCGCTCCGCCCCCCCGGCGCTCGCGCACCGCGCTGGAATGCCTTTCTCGGCGCTGCGCTCGCGTTCCTTGGCATCCTCTTCCTCACTTCGCCAAGAGTTGCCGCAAACGCATCTCCGCTCTCCGCTATGCTTCCCGATCTCTCGTCCATGAACCTCGGAGACATCCTCACGTTCGGCTGCGCCATCGGATTCGCATTCCACTGCATCGCCCTGGGCCACGTCTCCCCGCGTATTCCCTTCCAGCCACTCGCCATCCTTCAGGTGGGCTTCTGCGCCATCTTCATGGCCGCTAGCCTGCCGTTCATCGAGCACCCCCAGGTCCACTTCACTCCACGCCTTATCACTGCGCTCGTCATCGCCGCGGCGCTCGCCACCGCCGCTGCCTTCTCTATTCAAAGTTGGGCTCAGTCCATCCTGCCCTCCACCCACACCGCACTCCTGCTCACGCTCGAACCCGTCTTTGCCTGGATCACTTCCTTTCTCGTGACCGGCGAACGACTCGGCCTACGCCCTGCCGCCGGAGCCGTGCTCATCCTCATCGGTATCGCCATCACCGAACTCGTCCCACAGCCCCATGTCCCCACTGCCCACGAAGCCTGAGCCTGTTGCCTCGAATGCCCCTTCCTTTCTTTCTGTGACCGGTAATCCCGACGCGCTCTGCCATTGCCCTTTCCAGTTACATCCAAATTTCGCCAAGCCTTGTCGGCCCAATAAAATCGGAGCTCCCTTGTTACCTCTTTGCCCCTTCTCAACCTCCGCGTTCCTCTCCTAATCTCAGTTTTGCGTGAGACCAATCTCGGTTGAAGCAGCATCGAAATTACCCCCCGACCAGTTCGGTCTCACCGCACTCAACTTTCCAAGAGGTCATTCAGATGAAAAGCATCTTCCCCAGAGTCGCCGCGGCCGTAGCCGCGGCTCTCCTCTCCTCCACCGCGGCCTTCGCGCAGAACACGCACACCATCTTCACGGGCCGCACCAGCGTCAAGCTCAGCAGCACATTCACGACCGCACTTGCGGATCTCGACGTTTCCGTCGGACGCGTCTTTCCCACCGAAATGGAGGACGGCGCTGTCGCGTTTCCGATCACCGGCGGAGCCATCGATCTCGATACTGCCGCCGGCAATATCCTCCACTCCGGCGGACTTGCCCTCACAGCGGGGGACACCCACGTAAGCCTGCAGAGCTTCATCATTGACACCACGGGCGCAACACCGATGATCACCGGCCTCGTCATCGTGAACGGCAAGCTCGTTGGCCGTCTTCCGCTGTTTGATCTCACTCTTGCCGCGGGCTTCTCTCTTCCGCTTCACCTCAATGAAAACCGGCTCGTCCTTTCCGGCGTAGGCGCAACGCTGGATTGGCAGGCCGCCGCCGCACTCAACACTGTCTTCAAGGTCTCTGCCTTCAAAGGCGGCTTCGATATTGGAACAGCCAGTGTCAAAGCTTACGGCGCAGGCTGGTAACTGCACCCGATCGTGTTGTGAGAATTCGAGGAGACTGCGGATCCTCTCCCCTCGTCTCCTCCTTTTTTTGTCTCATCTTCTGAAGAACCCGCATTCCATCGAAAACTGCCGGAGCTCTTTGTGAGCAAATTGATTGGCTCGCGTCGCCGCCTTGGTGCACAATTGAAAGCGGGGCTCGCTGAACGCATTCCTGAAAGGACGACGCAGTGCAATCGCCGTGGAGAAATCTCCGTGGACCCGCGAGGTTGCTTGCCCTCTGCGCAACCATCCTGCTTGTCTCCTCGGGCCTGCTCGCCATCGAGGCCGGCGCCATGCTCATTCTCGGGCCTGCCCGCAACCTCGTCATCAAGCCGTTCGTCCTGCTCGGCTATCTTGAAGTCTGCGGGGCTTTCTTCTCTATCGTCGGCATCGTCTGCGCCATCGTGGGCCTCATCTTCTATCGTCCATATCTCTACATCAGCGAAAAGGTCATGATCCACCGCGCCCACCATACCGCAGAAGTCAGTGACCAGAACACCTACTTCGAGGACGTGCCGCCCCTTCACACTCACAACCCTGAAGAAGACGGAGCCCCCGACTAAATCCGCGAGGAGTCTCCTTGGGTTTCAAATCCTGGTGGAAACAGAAAAGCATCTGAGCAGAGCGATTCTGATACTCGCAGCTCTGCTTCTGCTTCAAATCACACTCGCCCTACCGAGCCAATACACTGTCTTTCCGCTTTACGACAGGTTTACACACGTGCGCATTGAGGACAGCGAACGCGGTCCGTTCCTGCTCTTTTGGTTTCAACTGATGCCGTGCCTACCGACATTCGGGTTGTTGATCATCGCATCGCTTTTGTCGTTCGCGCAATCCTGTCTTGGCGGCGAACTCGCTCCATCACGGGCATCATCGCTCGCGACGAGACCCGGCCGTGATTCCTTCCGAGCAGCAATCGAGATCACGACCCAGCACCAACGACTCCTAGGCTCAAAACCCTCTTCACCGAACTCCCCATAAACCTTCATTTCTGATCCACAAAGAGTGATTTTTTCCCGATCTCCCCCGTCCCTTTGTCCCTCGTCTCTGTGTCCCAGCCCTACCGCGCCGCCGTCTCCGCCGAATCAGCCAGCGCATACGCCAGTACAGCCATCACCGCTGCGTTCTCATTCAAATGTCTCTTGTCAATCTTGTCGAACGTATCCGCCGCCGTGTGGTGATAGTTGAAATAAAACCGGCTGTCCTGCACCGGCGCAAAACTCGGCACACCCTTCTCCGTCATTCCTGCAATGTCCTCGCCCGTCTCTGCCGCACTCTCCAGCGAACCCGCTCCATTCGCATCCAGCACCTGCGCCACCGGCCTCAGCCACCGCCCAAGATCCGCCTTGCCCGCATAGTAGATTCCAGTCGGATGATCCGCGCCCAGATCGCTCTCGATCGCCCCGACGTGATTTCCCATCTCTGCTGCGTGCTCCTTCATGTACGCCGCAGCTCCTTCTGATCCCTCTTCCTCGCTCATCCAAGCAATCACCCGAACCGTCCGCCTTGGATGAATCCCCAGTTCCTTCATCAGCTGGATCGCCTGCATCGACACCGCCACACCCGCGCCATCATCAATCGCGCCCGTCCCCAAATCCCACGAGTCCAGATGCCCCGACACCACCACTACCTGCTCCGGATGCTCCGTCCCCTTCCAGTCCGCAATCACGTTGTAACTCTCCGCATCCGGCAGCGTCTGCGGAGTCAGCGTCAAATGCATCGTTACCGGACCCTCGCCCGCCAGCACTTTCAGCATCTCCGCGTCCTCTGCCGTCACCGCCGCAGCCGGAATTTTCGCCGTTCCCGGCGCGTACTCCGTTTGCCCTGTGTGCGGCAACCGGAAATCCGCTCCACCCACGCTCCGCACCAGCACCGCAACCGCCCCCAGCGCCGCCCCTGCAATCGGCCCCGCCGCCCGATACACCACGCCGTTTCCGTAAGCCGCAAGCCCGTGCCCTGTCGCCGCAAGCTCTTTATCAAAAGGATGATTAAACAGCAGAATCTTCCCTTTCACCGCACCCGCCGGCAGCGCATGCAACTCGCTCCAGTTATCCACGACTAAAATTTCAGCCGTCAGTCCTTCAGGCGGAGTCGCCACGCTGCCCCCCAAAGCAGTCAGCACAATCTTCTGTGTCGTTCCCGCGGCCTGCCCGGACCACGACGTAAGCTCCGCTGTCTCCGCTCCCCTCACCCAATGCGGCACCGACGCCTTCTCCAGCGTCACCTCCGCACCCAGCGCACGCATCTCGCCCGCGACATAATCCACTGCCTTCTGTGCCTGAGGAGACCCGCTCAGACGCGGCCCGATGTTATCCGTCAAATGCCGCAGTTCGTCATACGCATAGTCGCTCTTCATCGCCGCATTGCGCAGCCTTTCCATCGTCTGGATTTGCTCATCCGTCCACGCGCTCTTCCCGCCCGCCAGCATCTGGTTCATCCGATCCAGGATGGTTAGCTGCGATCCCGCCGCGCCCGCTCCCGGTTCGCTCTGGGCAGCCTGCGTCTGTCCCGCACACACCATCACCCCGGCCGCCAACGCCGCAGCCGCAATCGCCGTGAATCTGCACCACTTTATAGGGGACGCCATGCCGGATGTTAGCACGGCCCATGCAACACTCTTTGGCCGTCGCGCCGTCTATAGAACAGAGAATGTTTTTGCATTTGTCTCTTCGGAGCGGCCCTGGATTTCAAGTCTCATTCCCGGCACTCCCAGCTCCAGCCTCGTGGCACGTCAGAGGAACAGCTCAGACTGGCTATACTTAGATTTGGTGATTTGAATTTTCCCAGCCCTGTTGGCTGAACCCGTTAAGAGGTCTTCGAACCGATGAAATCCCTCCTTGCACGCCTGCGCGCGAACCGTCTCACATCGACGTTCCTCATCCTCGCCACCGTCTCTGCCGCCCTCATCGGCGGCTCCTTCGCAGCGCACGGTGTGCGCGGTCAGGAACGAACCAGCGATAGCAGCGATGCCACGCCTCTCAAAGTCGTTGACTCTCCCGTCGAGCCCAATGCGTTCGTCAAGATCGCCAAGTCCGTCGGACCCGCCGTCGTCAACATCAATACCCGCACCCTGCCCAAGTCCGCCGACCTCAAGGGACGCCACCTCAATCCTCACACCCGCGTCCTGCCCAGTCCCCAGAACCCCGGCGACGACGACGACAATCCCGACCAGGGACAAGGTCAGGGCCAGAATAATTTCCAGGATTTCTTCAATCGCTTCTTCGGCGGCCAGGTCCCCGACCAGGGCGACGGCGGTGACGACGGCCAAGTCCGCGAATCCCTCGGCTCAGGCTTCATTGTCGATCCCAAGGGCTACATCATCACCAATAACCACGTCATCGAAAAAGCCGACAAAATCTGGGTCAAGCTCTCCACCGATCCCGACAACGTTGACGAAGGTCGTCCCGCACGCGTCATCGGCATCGACAAAGCCACCGACCTCGCCGTCATTAAGATCGATACCAATACTCCCCTGCCCACTGTCAAAATGGGCAACTCCGATAAAGCCCAGGTCGGCGACTGGGTCGAAGCCATCGGCAGCCCCTTCGCCCTCGCGCAGACCGTCACCGCCGGCATCGTCTCCGCCAAAAACCGCACCATTGAGCCCGGTGTCGCCGGACAGTTCCAGCACTTCATCCAGACCGATGCCGCCATCAACCCCGGCAACTCCGGTGGCCCCCTCCTCGACATGAATGGCGAAGTCATCGGCGTCAACACCGCCATCTATACCCAGTCCGCCGGTTACCAGGGCATCGGATTCGCCATGCCCTCCAACACCGTCGTCTCCGTCTACAACGACCTCATCAGCCCCAGCCACAAGGTCACCCGCGGATCGATCGGAATCTCTTTCAAGTCCGGCCTTTCCAGCGCCATCAATCGCGTCTACGGTTTTAAGAATGGCGTGCTCGTTCAGCAAGTTCAGCCCGGCGGCCCGGCTGACAAGGCTGGCATGAAGCCCGGTGACATCATCACCTCCATCGATGGCCGCGCCATCAAGGATGGCGACGACCTCGTCAACGACATCGCCAGCCGCCGTCCAGGCTCCAGCATCCGCCTCGGCTTTATACGCGATGGCAAACAGAACGACGCCACCGTCACCGTCGGCGATCGCGATAAGGTCTTCGCCGACGTCGCCGGGCAACAGCCTCAAACCGCGCCCGATGACACCAGCGAAGCCGGCGAAAAGCTTGGACTCGTCGTTCGCCAGGTCACCGATCAAACCGCCGCGAAACTTCACATCTCCGGCGTCGTTATACAATCCGTCCGCACCGGTTCCTTCGCTGACCTGCAGGGTCTTCAGCCGGGACTGGTCATCGTTCGCATCAACAAGCACCCAACCGGAACTAAGGATCAATTCGATACCATCGTCAAGGGCCTGAAGACCGGCGACGACGTGGTCTTCGAAGTCATCGATCCCCGTCATCCGGATCTTGGAATCAACTACATAGGCGGAACCCTGTAACGCATGTCCAGCCGGGGCGAGAGCACTAGCCACACGCTCCTCCCCGGCATCCAACCTGTCAGGTGCAACTTCGACCTGCAGTGCGGGTTCAAAACAAATGTAAGCTCGTTTTTGGCACTGCTTTAACTCGCTTTTCGTCAGGGTATGACCTTAGTCGTGCCGCACCGCTCAACTAAAGAAAAAGGGCTCTAGCTCCTGCAATGCGGCACACGTCACAGACCCGAACCGGCCGCCAAAGGTACACCAAACGCATTGGACTTTCGTTCTTTTACCGAACTTTCGTTTTTCGCGTTGCCCGATTTCCTCTAGTGCCAACTCCTTTTTGTTGGCACACTCGATGGACGTTCCAGTAGAATTCGCTCCAACGTCCAGGATTCTTAATTTTTCGAGGTATCCAGCATGCTTTCATTCCGAGCAAGCCTGGCGTTTTTAGCTTGCGCCGCACTGTGCGCCGCTCCGGCTTTCGCGACCCCGACCCATAACCCAGCGCATAAGAAGTCTTCGAGCGCGCACGTCCGCTCCAGCCATCATTACGGAAAATCAAAAAAGACGACCGCCAGATCCCACCACAAGAAGCTCCACGGCCAGCAAGGCATCGACACCGCTCGTGCCACCGAGATCCAGAAGGCTCTCATCCGTGAACACTACTTGACCGGGGAGCCAACTGGACAATGGGACTCCACAACGATGGCTGCAATGCGGAAGTACCAGTCTGATCAGGGCTGGCAAACCAAGCTCATGCCCGACTCGCGCGCCCTCAAGAAGCTCGGTCTCGGGCCCGACTACTCCGACGCCATCAACGCCCAGGGCGCCTCCTTCAACGGCCCCAAGCCCACCGACATTCCCGCAGATCAAGCCGCCGGTTTCGCCTCCGCCTCCGGCGTCAACCGCTGAGAGATAAATTCCGCGCAGACTGAAAGGCCGCCTGCTTGGCGGCCTTTTTCCAGCTTTGTCCGCTGCGTGCGGCATTGCTTAGCCGCACCGACGTTGGAGCCATACGTTAGAACCGCATCGAAGGAATGCCCTTCAACAGGAACAGATACCGCTCCCGCGTCGTGTCCGGCCCTGCCGTGATCGGGCTGTTCAGGTGGATGAGCGAATTGTCCGTCGTATCGTACTTCGGCCAGACCGGCACACCCGTCCCATTGGGGTCGCCGTTCTTGGCGAAGTTCGTCCAGTAGGTCATCATGGCCTCGCTTAGTTGCCGATCCTCCGGCCGCACCGTCTCGCCCGGACGCGTATCCAGCGTCCCGAACACATACTCGATATCGTCGGAGTGGAAAGCGAAAGTTCCCGGATGATACTTGCTCGGCAGCGCAGCCAGTTCGAAATGATACCGGTACACCGGCTCGCCGCCCGTCTTGCGCTGCGCCTCCAACCACTTCCACGTTCCGAATGCGATGAACTGATCGCTGCCGAAATCAACCGCCGACCGCAGCGCCTGCGCATCCGTGTCACCTGGATACAGCTTCAGAAACTCCTCTGCCCGATCACCGAACAACTTGTTGGCCATCTCTTTCCACTGCGCCGCCGTCATCCCGCGCATGGCCATAAAGCTGCCCTCGTCGGCATTCCAACCCGCCAGCAGCGGAACGTGCGCCTGCTTGCCCAGTGCATACGTCTCGGGCACCGGTTCGGTCAGGAACTTTCCATCCACATCCGGCGCAAATCCGGTGGCTCCCTTCTTAGCGGCAGCTTCCAGCACCTTGTCCGTCGGCATAGCGCGCAACTCCGCCAGGTCTTTCACGCCCAGCGTTGCCACCCATTTACCGTCGATCTCCGCACGCTCCTTCACGCTCTGTCCGCCAAGATTCAACGCGCTTGGAAACGCCGCGCCGCTTTCCCCGATCGCCTTGGCAAACAGTCCCTGCGCCATCGGCGAAGCCATCAGCGTACTTACTGCAAACGATCCCGCGCTCTCCCCGAAGATCGTCACGTTATTCGCATCGCCGCCAAACGCGCCGATATTGCCCTTCACCCACTGCAACGCGGCCACCATGTCCATTAGCCCGTAGTTGCCCGCGACGCCGTTGTTCTCCTTCGCCAGCTCATCCGTCACCAGGAACCCGAACACGCCAAGACGGTAGTTGATCGTCACCAGCACCACGCCCTTCAAGGGCAGAAAGTCACCGTTATGCCGTGGCTCCGAACTCGCGCCGCCCGAGTAGCCGCCGCCATGAATCCAGAACATCACCGGCAGTTTCGCGCCCTTCTTCGCATCGGCAGGCGTGTACACGTTCAGAAACAAGCAGTCCTCGCTCGGCCCCGCGTCCTGAAACACCATGTCCTCAAATACGCGACCCTGCGCGCAGTGCGCACCAAACTTCGTCGCATCCCGCTCGCCCTTCCACTTTGCCGCCGGCTGCGGAGCCTTCCAGCGCAGATCACCCACCGGCGGCGCGGCATACGGCAGCCCCAGAAATGCGCGCACCTTGCCGTCGTTGATCGTCTTCCCGGCAACCTTGCCCAGTTCCGTCTTCACCTTCAGCGAATCCGCATTCCCATTGATCGATAACCCCATCATCAGCCCCGTCACCGCCAAGGCACACAACGCCTGCGTACGAAAAATCATGGCAAATTCCTCCGCGAGATACCTTATCAGGACGGACTCACCCGCGCAGTAGTTTCAATGCGCGACGCGTGCATTGAAGAGTATGGAATCGGGAGCCCTGCGGCTCGCGCGCCAACCCCACTCGCACCCCCCAGATCGCGTCATCCTGAGCCGAGCAGCCTTGTGGCCCTAATAAATTTGGGTTAAGCGGAGCGAAGGATCTGCTCTTCTTTTCGTTCATATCTACGAGAAACCCTCCCATGCCGGCTTCGAACTGAGCGTCGTTCTCGAGTTCGGAAACAGAAGCGGAGGATTAAAGGCCACGAGAATAATTGGCGACAGGTTATTTCAAGCTCTCCGTCGCCAGCAGATCCTTCATCTCCTCGCGCCTGCGAATCAACCGATGCTTCTGCCCTTCCACCAGCACTTCCGCCGGCCGACAGCGCGAATTGTAATTCGAACTCTGCGCCATCCCGTAAGCCCCAGCATCGAGCAGCGCCAGCAAGTCGCCTGCCTCAACTGGCTTCAACAAACGGTCACGCGCAAAAAAGTCGCCCGTCTCGCACACCGGTCCAACCACATCCACGGCCCGCGCCTTGCCCGCTCGCGCCCGCACCGGAACAATCTCGTGATACGCCTGGTACAGCGCCGGCCGAATCAGATCGTTCATCGCCGCATCGGTAATCACAAACGTCTTCTTGCCATTCTTCTTCACGTTCAGCACGCGCGTCACCAGCGCCCCAGCCTGCGCAACGATAAATCGTCCTGGCTCAATCAGCAGCCTGCAATCAAAACCTGCCAGCGCCCTCTCAATCGCCGCCGCGTACTCCTGCACTTTTGCCGCTGGACTCACTGCCTTCGGCATCCCCGTGATAATCGATGCCCAGTCCACCGCCCGCATCCACAACCTTCAGCGCGATCCCTTCGCGCTTCAACTGCACCGCAAGCTTGCAAACCCGCTCCATCGCCGCGCCAAACGGGTCCGCCGACCGAATCTGCGACCCAATATGCACGCTGATTCCATGCGGCTCCAGCCATTTGTTCCTGGCCGCCACACGATAAATCTCCGCCGCCTTGCGAATGTCGATTCCGAACTTGTGCTCCCGCAACCCCGTCGAAATGTATGGATGCGTCTCCGCAAACACATCGGGGTTCACGCGCAACGCAAACCGCGCTCTCACTTTCAACTTCCGCGCACGCGCAGCCAGCAACGCCAACTCCGACTCGCTCTCCACGTTGAACTCAAGAATGCCCGCTTCCAATGCGCGATCGATTTCCTGCGTTGTCTTGCCTACCCCGGAAAAAACAACCCGTCCAACCGCATCCGGCGCCGCCGCGATCACGCGTTCCAGTTCCCCGCCCGAGACAATATCGAATCCAGCACCTCGATCCGCCAGCAGTTTCAAAATCGCCAGCGATGAATTCGCCTTCACCGCATAGCAAACCAGATGATCGCGCCCCGCGAGCGCCCGCTGAAACATCTCCAGCCGTTCCAGAATCTGCATGCCTGAATACACATAGAGCGGCGTTCCATATTTTCTGGCAAGCGTCTCCAGCGAAACCCCGTCGCAATGCAAGGCGCCGCCCGCGCCATTACTCTGAAAAGGACGAAATGAACTTTTGAAATCAGGATTCAAGAGAGGCTTCCACAGTCCAAACAAGATGCTTTGAGCCTATCGCATCTGCATTGGCATACTCCCGCAATTCGAACCCGGCAAACATGCCCGGCAAATTCTCCTCCGCCGGGGCACCTGTCAGAACTCAAACTGCTGCAGCCACGGCGAAAGCAGCGCCGCCACTTTGTCAGGCTGCTCATAGGCCGCGAAATGTCCAACGTCCGCCAGCAGGTGGAATTCACACCCGCCTTCCGCGGCCTCAAACACGCGCATCTCTGTCTCGGTGATTCCCGGATCTTCCCCACCGCAGATCGCCAGAATCGGCGCGTCAATCTCACCCACATCGGGCACAGAATCCGGCCGTGTTGCCAGCCCTGCCTGCGTCGCAATTAGAGCTTCTGCCGTAAGCGTCATCCGGGCTCTCAACTCCGCCACAATCTCGGGCCGTCGCTTTTGCGCACTCGCACCAATCAGTGTCTGCGCATTCCCGTCGAACACGCCTGCGGGTCCCTCGCGGCGCACCCTCGCAATCGTCTCCATCCGTTTTGCCAGGTTCGCTTCTGCATCCGCCTGCGGCTTCGAGCAGACCATCGCCAAACCCCGCATCCGCAGCGGAGCGCGTCGCCATAGCTCCAGCATCACGTAGCCGCCGATCGAGCAGCCCACGAAGACCGCTTCAGACAAGCCGAGATGATCCATCAGCGCCAGCACATCCGTTGCCAGTTGACCCATGCTCAGCACGGGAGCATCCGGCACTCGTGCGTATCCGCCAACCGGCAAGTCCGCTCCCAACTCCGAAGCACCATGGCCTCGAAAATCCGGCATAATTGCGCGCACCTCACCCAACTCCGCAATCATCGGCCGCCAGTAAGCATGGTCCAGAGGTGTGGGATGGAGAAAGACAACCGGCAGGCCAGCGCCCGCCTCCCAATAGCTCAACTTCGCCCCGTGTGAATCGTACGTCTTGCTCATACGCTGGGAGGATAACCGCCCGGCGTGCTCGGCGGATAGCTTCCCGGTGGATAAGCTCCGGGTGGATAAGTCCCCGGCATCGCAATTGGCTCCTCGGGAATCCCGATCCAGCCCGCAAGGTACGCAACGCCCACCAGCCCACTGGTAAACAGGAAACCCACCACCGTCAGGATGCGAACCAGCGTCACATCCCACCCGTTCGCCTGGGCTACTCCGATGCACACTCCGGCAATCTGCCTGCCCACAATCGGCCGCACCAGCGGCCTGCCCGGTGGCGGAGGCGCAGCCGTCACCACATTCCCGCAATTCGAGCAGAATCTTGCACTCGGCGGCAACGAGCTTCCACAGCGTTGACAGTAAAAGGGCATGACCAACCTCCGGGGAATCGGACTCCGATTCCACAATACCATTACGCAAACGCACTGCAGTCAGTTCCGGCCCGGTCAGCTCTGACCCAACCAGGCTAACCCCGTCTAATTGCCGCGATAGGGCGACTTAAGACGCTTGCGAGCAGTATCGGCCCGCGAAGTATCCGGCCCCGCAGCAATGGCTTCTTTGTAATCCCTGATGGCGGTCTGCCTGTCGCCCAGCTCGTCATGGCATTCCCCCGCCGCCAGCAGGGTTCGCACCTTCAGCTCAGGGCCCACACCGTTTGAGGCCGCCGCCTGCTCGTAGGCACGCGCTGCCTCCGCATAGTGTCGCTGCCCGCGCAGAGCATCGCCCAGCCCAAAGTAAGTCAGCTCCAGCTTCGCATCGGCAAAGTACCCGAGCTTTTCGCTATCCGCCACGATCTCCTCATAAGCACGCACCGCCCCCATCCCCTCGCCCGCATCCTTCCGCAGGTTCGCCTCTTCCAGGCAGAATAGATAGTCCCGGGGGTACTCCCGTTTCAGGCTGCGCACCACCTCAATGGCTTCTTGGTATTTCCCCTCTCGGCGTAGAAATAGCGCGATCACCGTCCGCGCCTCGACGTTATTCGAGAGACCACGGTGCGCGTCATCCCACAGCATCTCCATACCCTTCGACTTCGACCCGGTGATTCCAATAAAGCCAATCAAGAACTTGAAAGGCAGCGGCAGTGCGCCCACAACGTATTGATACACGCCCACCACGAGCTTCGCGTCCAGATAATCGGGATCGAGTTGCAGAACGCGCGCACAGTCATCTTTTGCCTTCGAAGCCAGCCGAAATGCCGCGCCAAAACCGCGCTCGACCATCGCAACATACGTGCATCGCAAACTCCTTGCCCAGCCTCGCGCGTATAACGCATCCACGTCGTTGGGATTCCTGCTCAAGCGCCAATCCGCTTCGCGTACCGCCTCATCTGAAAGCGCAAAAATGCGGTCCCGCGTCTTCGTATCCTCGTCAGTGGCATGTTTTCCCGTCAGGAATCCATCATTGGCATAGAACGTCGTATCCAGCAGATCCTCGCGATAAAGCTCCTGAAACACCACAGCATTCAGCAAAAGAGCCGTTGCTTGAGGATCACCGGGATGCTCCTCGTGAAAGCGCTCAAACCGCCCAACCGCTGCGGGATAATCCAATAAATAAAAGTCGTGGTACGCCTCCCGCACCTGGGCATCAAGGTTTTCCGGATTGGTGTGGACGTTGGCTTCAGCGAGGCTAAGCGCCGCGTCCAGCACGATCCACAACAGTGCAAGCGCCCGCAGCAGCTTTCCCTTAGCCAAATGAATATCTCCCCCGAATTTCCAGAAAAACGCTGACTCCACCGTTCAAGTCTATCCAACTCCTCTCTCTCGTTCTGTGGCCTGCTCCGGGCAAAGCCTGCGAAAACCTGCCCTTAGCTCCTTAAAACAGCCGTGCTGCGTTATCTTTAGAGTGCAACCCCGAACCGCACGAAATCACAAATATGGAAGTCCTCAAGCAGCTCTACGAAAAGCACTTTCAAATGACCATCCGATCGCATTGTTCCGCTCCAGGGACAACTCGGCGGCTCCGGCCGCACCATCGTTCGCCTCGTCGGAGGAGCCGGAACTGCCATCGGCATCGTTTATGCCGTTCGCGAAGAGAACATTGCCTTCCTTGATTTCTCTCGCCACTTCCGTCGACATGGACTACCGGTTCCTGAAATCTACGCCGAGGACCTGGCGCGCAATGCCTATATTGAGGAAGACCTCGGAGACACCACGCTGTTTGATTTCCTCAATGCACATCGAATCGCCGATGTCATTGCCCCTCCAGCGCTCGATGCGTATCGAAAGGTTGTTGCTACCTTGCCTCGTTTCCAGGTTGAGGCTGGGCGCGATCTGAACTACAAAGTATGTTATCCCCGCTCCAGCTTCGATCGTCAGTCGATCGCGTGGGACCTGAACTACTTCAAGTACTACTTTCTCCGCCTCGCCGGCATCCCCTTCAGCGAACAGGCGCTCGAAAACGACTTCACTCGCCTCACCAAGCTTCTGCTCGCCGCACCCCACGATTATTTTCTTTATCGCGATTTCCAATCGCGCAATGTAATGCTCCGTGACCAACAGCCGTATTTCCTCGACTACCAGGGAGGCCGCAAAGGCGCGCTGCAATATGACATCGCCTCCCTTCTCTACGACGGAAAGGCAGACCTGCCTCCCGCTGTGCGCCAGGAACTGCTGGATCATTACCTCGACTGCTTATCAGCCTTCATCCCGGTCGATCGCGGCGCGTTCATGGAGCACTACTACGCCTACGTTTACGTACGCATCATGCAGGCCCTAGGCGCGTACGGTTTTCGCGGCTTCTACGAACGCAAGCCCCACTTCCTCCAGAGTGTTCCTTATGCCCTCAAGAACCTCCGCTGGCTCGCCCACAATGTGAAGCTCCCGGTAGCGCTGCCCGCCCTTATGGAAGCGTTTCAAGGCATGCTCTCGTCTGAGAAGCTTCAACAACTCGCACCCAATCCTCACGCTCTGACAGTGCGTATCTTCAGTTTTTCTTTCCATCACCAGATGCCGGCCGATGATTCCGGAAACGGTGGAGGATTCGTTTTCGATGCCCGCAGTCTGCCTAATCCCGGACGGGAAGAACGCTACAAGCGTCTTACCGGAAAAGACTCTCCGGTTATCGACTACCTCAACGAACAGGAAAGTGTGCAGCAATTCTTCACGCATGCGCAGACGCTCGTTGATGCAAGCGTGTCCGCATATCGGCGCCGTGGTTTTCGAAACCTGATGGTCTCCTTTGGCTGTACAGGAGGACAGCACAGGTCGGTGTTCCTCGCCGAACAGCTCGCACGTCACCTTCGTTCAAGCAGTGGAGTTGAAGTGGTTGTGCGCCACATCGAATTGGAGAAGAATTTTCCAGACAAGGCTGCGCTGTGAGGGCGATGGTGCTGGCTGCAGGCCTCGGCACGCGGCTTCGTCCGCTTACCGATAATCGACCCAAGGCCCTCGTTGAAGTTGCCGGCCACACGCTTCTGGAACTTACGCTTAGCCAGGCTTCGCGCCTTCGGCATTCACGATGTCATCATCAATGCCCATCACTTCGCGGATATGATTTCCGCATACCTTCGAAGCCATGAAGACTTCGGAATGCACATCGAAATCTCCTATGAAGATGACCTCCTCGATACCGGAGGCGGACTCAAAAAGGCTGCATCGTTTTTTCGCGATTCCGACGAGCCATTCCTCGTCCATAACGTCGACGTTATCAGCACTATCGACTTCATTCAGATGGTCCATTTCCACAAAGAGCACAACGCTCTGGCGACTCTTGCCGTCCAAAACCGTGCAACATCTCGCTATCTTCTTTTTGACGAGAATGGTCGGCTCTGCGGCCGTCGCACGGGTCTCACTGGCGAAGCCGAAATGGTCCGCCAAGCAAGCGCAGCACAGCCTCTCGCCTTCTGCGGGATTCATGTCCTTTCCCCACGCGTCTTCTCGGTCATGCATGAAGAAGGTGCCTTCTCCATCATCCCTCTCTACCTCCGGCTCGCCGAACAAGGTGAACTGGTGCAGGCGTACCGGGCTGACCAGGACTACTGGCGCGATTTGGGCCGCCCTGAGCAAATTCTGAAGGCTGGACTTGACATCAAAAAAGGCGACTATCGTCTCCAATGACCTTGTGGATGGACATACCTTCTCTTCGAAATCAGCGCGCGTGTGGGACACATCGGCGTTCATCGAGTGCTGATTTTGCTGTGTTAGCGTAGGAAACGGGAGAAACAAAGAGCAAAATGTCAGCAATCTCGACGTTTATCAAGCACCACTATCGTCATTTCAATTCTGCGGCCCTGGTCGATGCTGCGGAGGCCTACAAGACACATCTAGCCTCGGGTGGAAAGATGTTCATGACCATCGCGGGGGCTATGAGCACCGCGGAACTGGGCTTGTCCTTGGCCGAGATGATCCGGCAGGACAAGGTGCACGGTATCTGCTGCACCGGAGCGAATCTCGAAGAGGATGTCTTCAACCTTGTCGCGCATGACTTCTACGAGCGCGTTCCCCACTATCGCGATCTGACGCCTGCCGATGAAGCCGCGCTGCTGAATCGGCATATGAACCGCGTGACGGATACCTGCATTCCTGAGATGGAGGCAATGCGGCGGATTGAAAACGAGGTGCTGAAGGAATGGGTTCGCGCAGACAAGGCGGGCGAGCGCTTCTTTCCCCATCAGTTCATGTACAAGATTCTGTTGTCCGGCGACTTGAAGGCTTCCTACCAGATCGATCCTAAGAATAGCTGGCTGCTGGCTGCAGCGGAAAAAAACCTCCCCATGTTTGTGCCGGGGTGGGAGGATGCGACACTCGGGAACATGTATGCCGGCCACTGCATCACAGGCGATGTAAAGAAGGTGCACACGGTGCGGACCGGCATCGAGTACATGATGGAGTTGGCGGACTGGTATACGGAGACGACGAAGACTGCGCCCCTTGGCTTCTTCCAGATTGGCGGCGGGATCGCCGGAGACTTCCCAATCTGCGTGGTGCCCATGCTGCATCAGGATCTGCAGCGCGAGCATGTGCCCCTGTGGGCGTACTTCTGTCAGATCTCAGACTCCACCACGAGCTACGGCTCCTATTCCGGTGCCGTGCCAAACGAAAAGATCACATGGGGTAAACTCGGCGAGAAAACGCCAAAGTTCATCGTCGAAAGCGATGCCTCGATTGTGGCACCGCTGATGTTTGCATACGTCCTCGGATGGTAAGGTCAGGAAGGAGCGGTGAGAGGTTCCCTTCGTCAACTCCTCGCCGCCGAACTTTGTGCTAACCCCATAATTCCGTTCGCCAAAAACTTCCCTGCATTTTGCAGATAGTTATGCCCATCCGGCGCACAATGGAATCGTGATTGAACCTCACTCTCTCCCTATATGCGCCCCCAACACCGAAGACCGATACATCGCTCCTAACTTCAATCAGCATCTACGGCTAATCCAGCTCAGTGCATGACTTTAGCGTCACCTGCTGCCCATATGCCATGATTCCATTGCGTTTACCTAAAACTGCCTATACCAGGGAGACCGCTAAGCACTCGGCAATCGGTAACCTCTCACCGGCCACGGACAACCTCATCCCAACCGGAAGTTGGCCTCCCATTCGAGACGCTCAATGAGTCCTCGATGGCTCCGGAAGCGCCAGTTCCTGCTCCGCAAGGGCGGCCAGATCTTTGAGTAGCTGGCGGTCTTCCGTGGTGAACGCTCTGGGCTTTTTATCAAACACGCAGAACGTACCCATCTTGAAGCCATTTACATTCAAGGAGCAGCCTGCGTAAAAGCGAATCTTCGGATCGCCAACGACCACGGGATTGTCGTGGAATCGCTCGTCCTTCAGCGCGTTTTCAACGTAGAGAATCTCGTCGAACAGGATGGCGTGGGCGCAAAACGAGATGTCGCGCGAAGTCTGGCACAGGCTCAGGCCTTGGATCGATTTGAACCACTGCCGCTGATCATCGATCATGCTGATGGTTGAATACGGAACGTTGAAGACCCGTTTGGCGAGTCGCGTCAGCCTGTCGAAGCGCTCTTCGGGTGCAGTATCCAGGATGTTGAGTGCGTGGAGGGCCGCGATTCTGCTGGATTCGTTGGCGGGGATAGCCGGCGTCTGCATGTCTTCGCTCCGGGGAGTTGAGTTTAACCAGACTCCATGGAGCATAACGCAGGCGGCTCGTGGTGTTCTACGACAAAACCAGAGACGGAGGATCAAGTGCTCGTCACGTTAGCTGGTCAATACAGCTCGGAGGAACAGATTCCTGCCCTGAACTCGTGAGCGCACAACCTGTGCCTAGGAAGGCTTCGCCAGGAAGTTCGCCCGCCTCGCGGTTCGAGTTCGACTCGGTGGAGGGTCGAGAAGTTTGGGCCGAGACGCATTTTGCTCTGGCAACTTATCGTGCAGAACCATGCTGAGCAGCGTCTTGTGAACCTGTATACGGCCGTTGTAAGTGATGTAACCGAGACTTCTGAACCGGTTCATGAAGAAACTCACCCGCGATCGAGTTGTTCCAATCATCTCCGCCAGGGCTTCCTGGGTCACAGCGGGAATCTGCTTCAACGGTCCAGTCGCATTCCCGTATTCCGCCATCAGCAAGAGTGTTCGTGCCAGGCGCCTTTCACTGTTGTTGAACAGTTGGTCGATCAAGTCAGCCTGGGTTCTCGTACCTCGGAGTACGACGAATTTCACGAACTTCTCGGTGAATGCGCTTTCCGCACGCATCACGCGGGTTAGCTCCGCGGAATCAATCTTGAGTACGACACAAACAGAAATGGCCACCGCGCTGGTAGTCCGGATCTCGCTTGGGCCTGCCATGCATTCTTCCCCGAAGAAGTCCCCCGGAGCCAGAAGTGTAACCGTGGCTTCCTTGCCCGCCTTGGAAACAACAGTGAGCTTGGCTCTGCCGGTCCTGAGATAAAAGAGGCTATCTGCGTGGTCACCCTGTGACGAAAAGACTTGCTTCGCCTTCACGCGCTGGATGCTTCGCCCCGGTCCGGTGGTCGAAAGATACGTCGCAGGATCAAATATGCTTTGACGTCGTTTGGCCATGACCAAGCGTCGCATCGGACGCTGTGAAGGTCTGAGCTGTTTTGCTCATGCGAAACATCAAACCAAGCGTCTTGCCGACCCAGTAGCTCAGAAACGTTTTGCCGCTGCCGTCGTTAGTGCCTCCCGTGCCGGTAGTTGCTGTGGCGCTCAGGGGCTTTTGACGGCTTCAGAGTGTTCATTTTCGGGCGAGGCTTTCGAAATCGGACGCAGTGTACGGAACCGATAGTCCGCAGTGCGCGTAGCATCAGTGAGTTAACCGCTGATTTTCTGGCTGCAGAAATGCTTGTTCTTTTTTTGAGTCCACCAAATTTGGCTAATCCGACTCAGGCGCACGTTCCCCACTCATTAAGATTCCCTGGAGGTACGCAATGGGCATTCTCATGCAGGACTTGCGATTCGCGATACGACAAATGGCCAAAAAGCCGGGCTTCGCTGCGGTGGTCATTCTTACCATGGCGCTTGGCATCGGAGCCAATGCTGCAATCTTCAGCGTGCTCGACGCAGTGCTGCTGAGACCGCTGCCCTACAGCAACCCGGATCGCCTGGTCAAAATATGGACGCGCTTTACGGGGATCGGCGCGCCCAACGATCAGAATTGGGTTTCTGCTCCGGAGTTTCGCGACTTTCAGCAGTTGAATAAGAGTTTCAGCGACCTGGCCGCAATAGGCTCAGGCTCAATCAATCTCGGAGTCAAGGGCAGCCCGCAGCGCGTCGTCGGAGCTTCGGTTTCTCCCGGTCTCTTCCCCATGCTGGGGACACAACCGCTCCTGGGTCGAACGTTTTTGCCGGAAGAGGCCCAACCGGGACGCGATCACGAGGTGGTACTGAGTTACGGTCTATGGCGGCGCGTGTTCGGCGGAAATCGAAATGTGATTGGAAGCACCATCGACATCGACGGAGTTCCCATGTCCGTGGTGGGGGTAATGCCGGAGGGATTCGCTTATCCGGATGAGACGGAGATATGGGGACCACTCGCTTTTTCGCCCGGCGACCTGAGCGAGAACAGCCGAGGTGGTCATGGCCTCGAAGTGCTGGGCCGCTTAAAGCCGGGGCTTTCACTGGCGCAGGTGCAGTCGGATATGGACCGCGTGAGCAAAACCATTATCGAACAGCACGGAGATTATCCCTATAAAAAATTCAACTTCGGAATCATCCTGCATCCGTTGCTGGAGGAAACAGTGGGCGATGTGAAGCCGTCATTGATGGTTCTGATGGCGGCAGTCGGCCTGGTCCTTTTGATCGCATGCGCGAATATCGCCAATCTTCTGCTCGTGCGGTCGACCGAGCGGCAGCAGGAGATGGAAACTCGCATGGCGCTGGGAGCAAGTGGCACGCGCCTGATGCGGCAGCTGCTGACCGAGAGCGTAGTGCTGGCTTTTGCCGGTGGTGTTGTGGGAGTGGCGATCACCCCGTGGATATTGCATGAGCTGGTTCGAATTGCTGCCAAGTCGCTGCCGCGAGCGGTGCACACGTCGATTGATGGCCGCGCACTGCTTTTGACCGCTGCCATTTCACTTGCTACCGGAATTCTGTTTGGCCTGGCGCCGGCATTGCAGGCGGCCGGCAAGCGGGAATTCGAAGGACTGAAAGGCGGAAGAAGCACGGAGGGCAAGCGGCCGAAGCGGTTGCGCAGCATGCTGGTAATTTGCGAAACGGCATTCTCGCTGCTTCTGATTGCCGCAGCTGGATTGTTGATTCGGAGCTTTGCCGAAATTCTCAAGGTCGATCCGGGATTCCGCCCCGATGGGGTTTTGACGATGCGGGTAGCGTTGCCGGATGCCGTCTACAGCAAGCCGGAACAGGTACGTGCCTTCTACGCGGATATGCTGAGCCGGGTACAAGGACTGCCGGGAGTGCAGGCAGCGGGAGCGGTTTCCGCGCTTACCGTTGAGCGGCCAGGGAGGCTCGGGCACAACCACGATCGATACTCTGTCGGTTCCATTGGAAAAAACCACTCCGGAAGCCGATCAGCGCGTGGCCACTCCCGACTACTTCAAGGCGATGGGAATTTCCCTGCTCCGCGGACGAACCTTCGACGCGCGTGATTCTGATACTGCCCCTCCGGTTGCCATCGTGGACGAATGCCTCGCGCAGACGTATTGGCCCAGTCAGGATCCGGTCGGCAAACGAATTCATCCAGGCGGCCTGCAATCGAAGGCTCCTTGGGCAACCGTCGTCGGAGTGGTGAGACACGTACGAAACAGGACGCTCGAATCGCGCTCGCGCGTGGAGGTTTACTGGCCACAGAACCAGCGACCCAGCGGAGCGATGACGCTGGCGGTGCTGACCTCGGGCAATCCGATGAGCCTGGTGCCCACGATTCAGAGAGAAGTTTCCGCGATCGACCCGGATCTGCCCGTTTACAAGGTAAGTTCCATGACCGAGGTGATGGGCGATTCGCTTCAGCGGCGTCGGTTGGCGCTAATTCTGCTGGCTGGATTTGCGGGGCTTGCGCTGTTGCTGGCTGCGGTGGGGATTTATGGCGTGACTTCGTACGGAGTGGCACAGAGGCACAAGGAGATTGGCTTGCGGATGGCTCTTGGCGCAGATCGCGGCGATGTGCTGGGCATGTTGATCCGAAGCGGCATGGCAACCATTGTCCTCGGGTTGGGCCTTGGCCTGGTAATGGCCCTGTCCTTGACACGCTTGATGAGCGGCTTGCTGTTCTCTGTGCGGCCATGGGATCCGGTGGCCCTGAGCGGCGCCGCAGCTCTGCTGATGCTGGCGGCGCTGCTGGCGATCTTCTTACCGGCGAGGCGCGCGACCAAGGTCAATCCGATGGTGGCTCTGCGATACGAGTGATTTGATTGAGGTCGTGAATCAGTTTATGCGTCATTCCGCCCTTGTTTCGTAAAGATGACCTACTTCATGCAATTCTTGTTTTGCGCGGAAGGAATGACGAGGAATGTGACGCTCTCGGGGGCAAAGACGATAGTTCCCGGATGGACGTTCTCGCCCTTCATCGGCGGGAGCGAACCGTCCCGCCCTGCCTCGAGTGTTCTTCCGTTGAGAGAGACGGTCACGCTGGCGAGACCGCTGGCAGTGAGCGTATAGCGCTGAGACGGGGCGGAAAGTGCGATCGAGTGCTTCTCCGACGTGTCGGTGTTGATGGCGAGCAACGTCACGCCGCCCTCAGTATTCTTCGCACATTGCGCGTATATCCTCAAAGGCGTGCCGGAGGGCGCATGAGGAGCGAGCACCGTTGTGCCCATGTTCTGCTTCCAGAGCACGGCCGACCAGAAGTCGGGCTTGGGCTGGAAGGTGTCGCTGGTCAGGAGGCCGTAGTCGCTGGCCGCGAGGGTATTGTGCATGACGACCTTAACGCCTTTCTGCGCGAGGGTGCCAAGCTGGTTGAGAAAGCGGAACGTGTCGGCGAACTGACCGGCGAAGGGGTCCCCGCCGCAAGCTGCCTCGGCAGTTTCTGTCAGCCACATCGGCTTCGCCGGAAGATAACGATCGCGAAGCGTCGCGTAGTACTCCTGAACAGTGTCGGTTCGATCGAGCCAGTCAGCGGAGAGTGCCCGGTCGATCGTCTCTTTGCCGCCGCAGCGTCGTGAAATTGTGCCGTAGAAGTGATAGGAGAACGCATCGAAGATTGGGCCCGTGGCTTTGAGTAGGTCCTCCGTGTTGAGGAGAGTAAACCGCATCGGCATTCCGGGAGGTCCCAGAGGGATTCCCTCTCCGGTGCTGCCGGGGCCGAGGAAGACGGTCTTTGGCGATTCCTTGCGCAAAAAGGCTTCGAAGACCTTTGCGTCGCGCCCGTACGCGGCTGCATCGTAGCCTTTGGGAGCGCCGCCGGGACCAGGAATTGTGGGCTCGTTCATGAACTCGGATGCGGCGATATTGCCACCCGCGCGCTTTGTGAATTCAAAAAACTTCGTCGCCTGGTCGGGAGACCATGCGCCGGCATCATTTCTGGTTCCATCGCTGATGGCGACTGATGTGACGATTTGCGCGTCGGCCGCTCTGGCGAAATCGATGACTCCTTTCCACTCCGCCCGCGTGAGCACGGTTTTGAAACCCGCTGGCGGTTGTGCGGCCGCGGGTTTGTCGTCGTCCTGGAAGTATGTGCTGTTCGCCCACGTACCGCTGACCCTGACGTACGAGGGACCGAGAGCTTCCGCCAGTTTGCGGAGACGGGAATTGCTGAGATCGATCGGAGAGCGATATTGGAACATGTTCGGATCGATCCCGACTGGCTGATTCGGATCGGGAGCTGTGGCGCGTTTCTCGGCATTGCTGGCGGGGGCGGAATTATATGGCTTCCAGAATCTTCCGCCAGTGACCTCAACCATTTCGATGTTGTAGGAGAGATAGCGCGGGTCGACATCGCCGAGCTTGGTCATCGCGGAGGGATCGAGCTTGACGGGCGGTTTCTCCTGCGCGGGAATTGCAGCGGTAAGCGCCATAAAGGCCGCCGAGAAGAAGGCGGCATGCCAGGTGCGTGTACATCTGAAAATCATCCTCAATCCCCCTATTCGCTTCGATGCGATCGGAGTATCCCGTGTGGATTTGCATTCCAGAATGCTCGGAGCGCGAGCCAAATCCTCTGCACTGAGAATCGTACAACGCCGCGATCATGCGCCGCTTGAGCTTTGCATGGCTAAACGCGGGTGCAGTCTTCGACGGGGATGGGGACCTGTTCGACGATTTCGAGGCCGAAGCCTTCTAACGCGGGAATGTGCATGGGGGTATTCGAAAGCAGGCGGATGCGCTGGATGCCGAGATCGGAAAGAATCTGGCCGCCCAGGCCGATGGCGCGAAGGATGCGGCCGGTACGGGCTTGCGATCCCTCGCGAGTGCGAAGCTGCTTGTGGAGAACGAGACTGTTCGCGGGAGAGGCTGCGACGCCATCAGAAAGAGCCGTTCCGCTTGGCGCAAAAGGAGAGGCAACGGCAGGAATCTTGTCGATGTCGAAGCCGCGCGAGGTGTTGTGCAGATAGAGGATCGCGCCACAGCCTTCTTCGGCGATCATGCGCATCGAGTTGTCGAGGACTTCGCGGCAGTGGCAGTCGGCGGCGAAGACATCGCCGGCGGTGCAGCGGGTGTGAACGCGCACCAGAACGGCATGGGAGCAAGGCGGGCGGGCGGTGCGGGGATCGCCGGGGATGTTTGCGGGACCTTCGTGGCAGGCGGGACAGCTGGGGCACAGATCGCCGCGCACGAGAGCGATATGGCTTTCGCCGCCGTTGACCTCGCTCTCGTAGGCAATCATGCGGAACTCGCCATACTTTGTCTGGATGCGGGTCTCCCCGGCGCGAACGATGTAGCGCTCGTTGCGCAGGCGATACCGGATGAGTTCGGCGACGGTGAGGATGCGTAGGCCATGTTCCGCGCAGAACGGGATCAGGTCGGGGATGCGAGCCATTTCGCCGTCGTCGCGCATGATTTCGCAGATAACCCCGGCGGGTTGAAGGCCGGCGAGGCGGGCAAGATCGACGGAGGCTTCAGTCTGGCCGGCGCGGACCAGCACGCCGCCCTGGCGGGCGCGCAGGGGAAAGATGTGGCCCGGACGGACGAGGTCGCTTGAGGTGGATCTGGGATCGATGGCAGTGCGAATGGTGTGCGCGCGGTCCGCTGCGGAGATGCCTGTGGTGACTCCCTCGCGAGCTTCAATCGTCTCGGTGAAGGCCGTGCCAAAGCGGGAGGAGTTCTGCTGCGTCATGGGAAAGAGGCGCAGGTGGTCGGCGCGCTCTTCGGTCAAGGTCAGGCAGATGAGTCCGCGACCGTAGCGGGCCATGAAGTTGATGGCCTCGGGCGTGACGTGTTCCGCAGCGAGCGTAAGGTCGCCTTCGTTTTCACGGTCCTCGTCATCGACGACGACGACCATGCGACCGGCACGGATTTCGGCGATGGCGCCCGGGACGTCAGTGAACGGAGCTTCGAAGGTGCGTGCGCTTTCAGGCATGGGAAACAGATTCATTCTCGCCGATTGGGAGGCTATCGGCAAAGGACGTTACTTAAGGACAACAAAAACGCCACCCGAAGGCGGCGTTTCTGTTGACAGCCAGAGAAGCGGAACTCTACAAAGTAGACTCAATCTCAAAGCCCCAGGCTTCAAGGAGCGCCTCAGGAATGTACTTGGAATTCTTGTTCCGACGGGCCCACTCGCGAAGACGGGTAGACCGGATGTACTGATCCGGGGTGAGCTTGAACTCCTTGACGATCTGTTCAAAGGAGGTCACGGTGGGGACAACGGGGCCGATGGGCTCCGGCTTGCCCCAATTCGGATTTCCTCTACGTTTTGCCATTTGGTTTTGTTTTCCTTAGAAAGGAGTGGAATTTGTTCCTAAAACGCCTCGGGCGACGGGCTGGGGGTCCTTATGGCCCTAAGGCGACTCGATGGTTCTATTTTAGGGATTTTTTCTTCAAAAATCAATAGCAAAGCTGGTCATTTTAAACGTCTCTCTGTATCAGAATGTTCAGAGATCGATCAGTACAGATTCCTCACATATAAAGACTTACGAGCTGTTGCTGATTATTGGCGCATTGAAAGACTCTCCCAATTTGATATGCCAAAATGACGCCGACACCTCTTTTGATGGCACCATAAGGATATGAACACACGTCAATGGGTGCTTGCTGCCACGCTTCTGCTCCTGGCGGCGGCCGGTCGCTGCCTTGCGGCGCCGTGGAACTGCGCGTAAGCCGGGAAGCCCTCGAACGAACGCTGAAACTACAGCTATTTAGCGGACCGGGAGGGCGATTCTATCTGAAAGGGTCGGAACGATCTGCCTGTTCGGTGTATGCGGATGATGCAAAGGTGAGCTTTGTCCAGGACAGGATCGTGGTCAAGGTGAAAACGCGGGCGCGCATGGGCAAATCGATGGGCGGAGCCTGCATAGGCATCTCGCTTGGCGCCCACGGCTGAGGTCTCCGTGGCTCCCTATGGCGAGGGCGAATGTATCGGGTTCCGCGACGCGCAACTGATCAAAGTGAGCGACCAGCGGGAGCTGAATTTCTTGCTCAACTCCATTTCTGAGCCGGCAGGTGCCCTCAAGCATGAAAGTGGATGCCGCAGATTTGCTGCGTAAGGCGCTGGAGGGATCGACTGCATCGTCGGGGTACAAGGTGACGCTGGACAAGCTGAAGGTGCACTCAATGCAGATTGTGGGCGACACGCTGGTGGTGGATGTGGATGGGGATATTAGCGTGAAGTGAGGGCGCTTCGGAGTCTCGCAAGGCAGTGGCTCCGCGATTGAAATCGAATTCTCATCGCCGAGTGTTACCGTAATTTTCTATGAGCTCACCGACAGCGGCGGTATTGGGCGAAATCGGGCTGCCTGGGCCGATTCGCGAACTGGCGGCCAAAACGTGGGATGTAATTGTGGTCGGAGCGGGCCACAATGGACTGGCCTGCGCCGCCTACCTCGCGAAGGCCGGCAAGCGTGTGCTGGTGATCGAAAGCCGCGCGCGCGTGGGCGGCGCCTGCACCATTGAAGAGCCATTTCCCGGAGTGAAGATGTCGCCGTGCGCATATCTCGCGGGACTGCTGCATCCGCTGGTCGTGGAAGAGCTGGAACTGCCGCAGCGCGGATTTGAATGGACTCCGGCGGTGAATGGGCTGTTTGTTCCCTTCCTCGATGGGTCGAGCATTCAGCTCTGGGACGATGATGCGCGCTGCGAAGCGGAGGTGCGAAAGCTCGCTCCCAACGATGTGAATGGTTTCAACGCGATGTGCGACGTGATTCGCCGGCTGCGCGATGCGCTGAGGCCTGCGGGCGAGGACGATTTGTGGATTGGCGAGGCGCCGACGAAGGAACAGATCGAACTGCTGCTGGGCGATGACGTTGAGGCGCGGGCGGTGCTGTTCGAGTGGTCGATGGCGGAGTATGTGGAGCACTACCTTCGCGACGAGCGGCTGCAGGTGGCCTATCTGGGCCAGGGCGTGATCGGGACGAATGCAAGCCCGTTCGATGCGGGAACGGCATCGATCCGGTTTCATCATTCGTCGGGGCGATTGGGCGGAATGCCCGGGATGTGGGGCTATGTGAAGGGCGGCATGGGGATGGTGTCGTTCTACTTCTGCGATGCGGCGCGCGAGGCGGGGGCGACGGTGATTTCCGGGGTGCCGGTGGCGAAGATTCTGCCCGGTGAAGGCGTGGTGCTGGAGGGCGGCGAGCGGATTGCAGCGAGGGTGGTGGTGTCGAATGCGGACCCGCGGCGAACGCTGGGGATGCTGGGCGACTTGGCGGATGCGGGCTGGCGGACGCAGGTGGAGGATGTGCCGATCGAAGGCTGCACGGTGAAATTGAATGTGCACCTGAACGAACTGCCGAACTTCAAGGCGCGACCAGGAACAAATGAAGCGCACCACTATGGTCAGATCAATGCCCCGCTGACCAAGGATGAGTGGAAGGCAGGATTCGCGGCTGCGAAGCGCGGCGAGTTGCCGGAGCACCTGTGGTGCGAACTCTATTTCCAGAGCGTGCACGACGCGACGGTGGTGCCGCATGGCACGCACACGATGAGCGTCTTTGCACAGTATGTGCCGTACACATTTGCAAACGGAAGCTGGGACGAGCGGCGCGATGAAGTGCGTGCGCTGGCGATGAAATCGCTGGCGCGATTTTGCAGCAACATCGGCGATGGCGGGGCGGATTCTGCAGTGATCGACGCGCAGGTGCTGGGGCCGCCCGATATCGAGCAGAAAGTGGGACTGACCGGCGGACATATCTTTCAGGGAGAATGCCTGCCGCAATACATGTGGGCGAACCGGCTGAGCGCGCGGACGCCGATGAAGGGCATTTACCTCTGCGGGGCCTGCACGCATCCCGGCGGAAGCGTGATCGGGATCAATGGGCGCAATGCGGCCATGGCGGTGCTGAAGGACCTGTGAGGAACCTGCACAGAGGGCCAGAGGTCCAAACCCGGAGAGCGTGGCTAGACACAAAAGAGTTCTGGGCATCAAATCCGATTGGATAGCGATGGACCGCTCTGCTATGCTCCGACGCACATGGACGCAGACTCCCGCACTGAAAAGAGGCATTCGGTTTCGCGACCTCGTGCTGTTCTATGTGGTCAGTGGTGCTGAGTGTGCGCTGGACGGCGACGGCTGCCGCCGCAGGCCCAAGCATCCTGTCGTGTGGTTGCGCGGCGCTGACTGTGCTTCTTTATTCCGCTGGCCGCAAGCGTGATGGAGCTTTCGTCGCGACATCCGGAAGAGGGCGGCATCTATGTCTGGACGCGCGAGGCGTTCGGCGACTTCTCGCGGATTTATCTGCGCGTGGACGTACTGGATGAGCAACCTGCCCTACTTCCCAGCGGTGCTCTATTTCGGCGCGGCGTCGGCGCTGTTCGCCTTTGGTCCAGCGTGCCGCAGACGCTGAACGCGAACCCGCTTTACTACATGACGTTTCGCGGCGTTCTGGCTGGCACGTGATCACGCTGCTGAACATCGGGGGGCTGGATGCGGGCAAGTGGCTGAACAATATTGGCGCGCTGGGAAGCGTGGTGCCGCTGGCGGTGCTGATGGTGCTGGCAGCGGTGTCGTGCTGGCGGTTCGGTCCGGCAACACACGTTTACAGCGGCCGAGCATTGTGCCCCACTGGTCCCTGAGCAACGCGGTTTTCTGGTCGGGCGTGTTTTTTGCATTCAGCGCAATCGAAGCGGTCTCGGCGATGGGCGACGAGATCCAGAATCCGCGGCGGACGATTCCGTGGGCGCTGCTGGTGGCCGGATGCATCCTGGCGCTCGGCTACATCGGCGGGACGACGGCGCTGCTGGTGGCGCTGCCGAGCGAGGCGGTGGGCGGGCCAGATGGATTTGTCAACGGCATGCGCGCTGCTGTGCGCACGGCTTGGCGTGGGATGGCTGCTGGCGCCGATGGCGCTGTTGGTGGGGTTGAACGCGGTGGGCGGCGCAGCTGGCAATCTTTCGTCGACGGCGCGGCTGCCGTTTGTGGCGGGCGTCGATCGCTATCTGCCGACGGCTGTTTGGGTCGGTTCATCCGCGCTATCGAACGCCGTGGGTGGCGATCGCCGTGTATGGCGGAGCGGGCGTCGTGGTGGCGCTGCTGGGTCAGGCGGGAACGACCGTGCGCGGGGCGTACGACGTGCTGGTCAGCATGGCGGTGATTGCGCTGTTTTTGCCTTACCTGTTTTTGTTTTCGGCGATGATCCGGCTGCAAAGCCGAGCCTGCGGGCCCGGAAGTGCGACGCGTGCCGGGGGGCAAGCCGGTGGCGATTGCGCTGGCGACGCTCGGGCTGGCGAGTACGGCGATCACGATCGTCCTGTCGGTGATTCCGGGCAGCGAGGAGACGAACAAGCCGCTGGCGGTGGCGAAGGTGCTGGGCGCGACGCTGGTGCTGGTCGGCGCGGGCGTGGCGGTGTTTGTGGTGGAGAAACGAGAGGGAGAAAAGAAGTGGCGGCGGCAGGTTAGCGCAGTGGGTTGGGAGGACGTCGATCGGCTTCCGCCTCCCAGTTCGGAGTGAGGCCTCGATTTGGCTAGGGAGTGACTTCGCGGCCGGCGATGAAGACTCGGGGGCGCATCGGGGCGGCGATGAAGTAGGCGAGTTCGCGATAGTCGGTGAATTCGTGGATGACGAAGTCGGCTTGCTTGCCTGCTTCGAGTGACCCGATCTCGGCGCCGAGGCCGAGCGAGTGGGCGGCATTGATGGTGGCGGCGGTGAAGGCTTCGGCGGGCGAAAGGCCCATCTGCAGGCATGCCAGCGAAAGCATGAACGGCATGGAGGCAACGGGCGAGGAGCCGGGGTTGAAGTCCGTGGCGAGGACGATGGCGAGCCCGGCTTCGATCATCTTGCGCGCAGGTGGATATTGCGTGCGGCTGAGGGCGAAGACGGAGCCGGGGAGCAGGACGGGCTGCACGCCGGCGGCGCGGAGATGCTGCAGAGTTTCTTCGGTGACGGTTTCGAGATGGTCGGCGGTGGCGGCGCCGAGTTCCGCGGCAAGTTCGGCGCCTGTGCCGGATCGGAACTGTTCGGCGTGAATGCGGAGGCTGAGGCCGTGCTGCTTTGCGCGGTGAGGACCGTGCGGGCTTCGTCGACGGTGAAGGCGTGATCGTCGCAGAAAGCGTCGCAGTATTGCGCTAGACCAAGTTTCGCAACTTCGGGGATGAGTTCTTCGGCGACCAACCGAACGTATTCGGCGCGGCGGTCGCTGAATTCCGGCGGGACGGTGTGCGCAGCGAGCAGTGTGGGAACGATTCGAGCTGGGCCTTCTGCGTTCAGACGCGCGATGACGCGCAGCATCCGCAGTTCGGTGTCGCGATCGAGGCCGTAGCCGGATTTGGCTTCGATGGTTGTGGTGCCGGAGCGCAGCATCCAGTCGCGATGGCGGCGCGCGGAGGCGAGCAGTTCATCTTCGCTGGCGGCGCGGGTAAGAGCGACGGTGCGCAGGATCCCTCCGCCGGCGGCGGCGATCTGCTGATAGGTTGCGCCGGCAATGCGCTGTTCGAATTCAGCCGCGCGGTTGCCGGCGAAGACGAGATGGGTGTGGGCATCGACGAAGCCGGGCGTGACGCAGCGGCCTTCGGCATCGATGATCGTCGGCGTCGCGCGGAATTTTGGACTTCAGTTCGGAATGTTTTCCGGTTGCGGTGATGCGGCCGTCTTCGATGAGCATGGCCGCGTCTTCGATGATGGCGAGGTCGCTGAGTTCGTCGCCGATCCGTGAGCGTACGGAGCCGGCAGAGCGTGACCAGTTGGCCGATGTTGACGATGGCTGCTGTGTTCGACACGCTACTTCCCTGCCATCGGAATGTGGATGCCCTTTCTCTCGCGGTTTGCTGCGCCGATTCGTAGCCGGCATCGGCGTGGCGGGCCACGCCGATGCCGGGGTCGTTATTGAGAACGCGGGAGATTTTGCGCGAGGCCATCTCGGTTCCGTCAGCTACGGTGACCTGGCCGGCGTGCAGCGAATAGCCCATGCCCACTCCGCCGCCGTGATGGAAGCTAACCCAGGTCGCCCCGGAAGCGGTGTTGAGCAGCGCAGTTGAGGATCGGCCAGTCGGCAACGGCGTCGCTGCCATCGAGCATCTTTTCAGTTTCGCGATAGGGGCTGGCCACAGAGCCCGTATCGAGATGGTCGCGGCCAATGGCGATGGGCGCGGAGATCTTGCCCTTCCTCACCAGGTCGTTCATCGCTTCGCCCATCTTGGCGCGTTCGCCGTACCCTAGCCAGCAGATGCGCGCGGGCAGTCCTTGAAATGCGAAGCGGCCGCGGGCGAGACGCATCCAGCGCGTGAGGATTTCGTTGTCGGGAAAAAGCTCAAGCGCCAATTCGTCGGTGACGTCGATGTCTTTGGGATCGCCGGAGAGCGCGACCCAGCGGAAAGGCCCCTGGCCCGTGCAGAAGAGCGGGCGGATGTACTCGGGCACGAAGCCGGGGATCAGGAACGCGTCGGCGCAGCCGGCATCGAAGGCGAAGCGGCGGATGTTGTTGCCATAGTCGAATGCGACGGCGCCGAGGCGCTGCAGGGCGAGCATGGCATCGACGTGGACGACCATGCTGGCGGTGGAGCGGCGGACGTACTCCTCGGGATCGCGCTTGCGCAACTCGCGTTGCCTCGCTCAAGGAGAGGCCTTGCGGCACATAGCCATTGAGCGGATCGTGGGCGCTCGTCTGGTCGGTGACAACATCTACCTGAACGCCGCGGCGAACGATTTCCGGCAGCACATCGGCGCAGTTCCCGACGAGTCCGACAGAAAGAGGTCGGCCATCGCGGCGCGCGGACTCGCAAAGCCTGAGCGCCTCGTCCAGATTCTCAGTAAGTGTGTCGCAATAGCGCGTTTCGACCCGCCGCAAGATCCGGCTGCGATCGACGTCGATGGCGAGGACCACTCCGTCATTCAGAGTGACGGAGAGCGGCTGAGCCCCACCCATGCCGCCCATGCCACCGGTGACAACGAGCTTGTGCTTCAAAGTGCCGCCGAAGTGCCGCTCGGCAAGCGCGGCGAAGGTCTGAAACGTGCCCTGCAAAATTCCCTGCGTCCCGATGTAGATCCAGGAGCCTGCGGTCATCTGGCCGTACATCATCAGGCCTTTGCGATCGAGCTCGTTGAAGTGGTCCCAAGTGGCCCACTTCCCTACCAGGTTGGAGTTGGCAATGATGACCCTCGGCGCCATTTCGTGCGTGGGAAAGACAGCGACGGGCTTGCCGGACTGGACGAGGAGCGTGTCTTCGGGACCGAGGCGTTCGAGTTCGCGAACGATGGCGTGAAAGCACTCCCAGTTGCGTGCCGCACGGCCGATGCCGCCGTAGACGACAAGTTCCTGCGGGCGCTCCGCAACTTCAGGATCGAGGTTGTTCATGAGGCAGCGGAGTGCGGCTTCCTGCTGCCAGCCTTTGCAGCGCAGCTGTGTTACCGCGAGGGGCGCGAATGATGGGGGATGCGGTGCTGGTGGTCATGAAAACTCCTGCGGGATGGCCAATTTGAGGATACTACCGGGAACGCGCGGAAGCTGCGCGGGGTATGATGCCAATACCGTGGCGTAAGGTAGATTCCGAATACTCCTTCAGATAAGGGTGATTGCCAGTCCAAGACTCGAGTTGCGAGGTTAAGAGATGGAGCGCGCATATCGCAATCTTGGCTACGTTTTATTTGCCCTGCTTCCCATTTTCATTGCGGGTTTCTGGATTCCGTACTTCTCGGAATTTCCGCATTTCGATGCGTCGATCACGGCGGCCGTTCATATACATGCAGTTCTGCTCTTCTGCTTTCTTGGGTTGCTGATTTTTCAGCCCCTGGCGATCCGTTACAAGGCGCTTGCAGTCCACAGAAGACTGGGAAAGTTTGCGAATGTCCTGATGCCCTTCATCCTGATTTTTTCGGTTGCAATGCTGTGGAAGGAGTATCACGAGCATCTGGCCGACGGAGCGTCGATGACAGCGGCTCGCAACGATGAGTTTCTGTCGGCCGTCCAACTCCTGCTCCTGGGCTGTCTTTACGGCTTGGCGCTCGCGGCAATTCGAACGCGGGACGTGGCCGCGCATATGCGGTACATGATTTGCATCGTGCTTGTGGTGCTTCCTGCTGGGCTGGCAAGGACACTTGGGTATTGGCTTAATTTCCGCCAATCTTCATCGCAAATGATATGCCTTGGATTAATAACCGCCATTCTTCTTGCGTTGATCGCGTTTGACAAGCGCGCTGACAGGCAGTCACGACCGTACGCAGTCACGCTCGTGGCATACATCGTGATTGAGATTATCTGGTTCTGGCTTGGACGGCCTGTCTAGTCCTTGCGCAGCAGGAGAATTCGAAATCGCCGGCTGCCCCGCTGATTTATCCTTTCATCCGTGCCAAACACATTAGTGGAGTGCGTACCGAATTTCTCTGAGGGGCGCGACAAGGCGAAGGTTGACGCCATTGTCGAAGCCATGAAAGTGCCTGGGGTTTATCTGCTCGATCGCGAGATGGACGCGGATCACAACCGTTGTGTCATCACCCTTGTCGGCGAGCGCGAGGCCATCCAGGAAGCGGCCATTCGCGGAGTGGGCAAGGCTGCGGAACTTATCGATCTCACGCAGCACCAGGGAGCGCATCCGCGGATGGGCGCGGCGGACGTGGTGCCGTTCATTCCCGATTGACGGCGTGACGCTGGAAGACTGCGTGGCGATGGCGAAGCATGTGGGCGCGGAGATCGCGAAGCGGTTTGCGATCCCGGTGTATCTATACGAAGCGGCGGCGGCGACGCCGGAGCGGCAGAATCTTGAGAACATCCGGCGCGGACAGTTTGAAGGGATTCGCGCGGAGATTGCGACGAACCCGGCACGCAAGCCGGACTTCGGCGAGGCGAAGGTACATCCCACGGCGGGTGCGACGGTAGTGGGAGCGCGTAAGTCGCTCATCGCTTACAACGTGTTTTTGAATACTGCCGACGTCGATGTCGCGAAGAAGATTGCGAAGGCGGTACGTGCTTCGTCGGGCGGTTTCCGAGTTTGTGAAGGGCGCGGGATTCCTGGTGCGCGGGATGGCGCAGGTTTCGATGAACCTGACGGACTTCGAACAGACGCCGATCGCACGGGTGTTCGAGACAGTGAAGCGCGAGGCGGCACGGTATGGCGTGATGCCGGTGTCCAGCGAAATTGTGGGGCTCATTCCCAAGGCGGCGCTGGAGCAGGCGGCGGAGTGGTTTCTGCAGGTGGAGAATTTTGATTCGTCGCTGATCTTGGAGAACCGGCTGGCTGCGGTGATGGGCGGCAAGATGGCTGCGGGCGGACCGAGCGCGGGCCTGAGCGCCGGTGTCGACCCGTTCATCGAGCAGCTCGCTGCGCCGACGGCAACTCCGGGTGGTGGCAGCGCGGCGGCGGCGAGCGGTGCGATGGCGGCGGGGCTGGCGCACATGGTGGCGGCGATGTCGCGGGGCAAGAAAGCCTACCTGCAATATGAGGCGCAGTTGAGCGAGGCGATTGGGCGGCTGGCGACGCTGCGCGAAGAGTTGAAGGCGGCGATCGATGCCGATGCCGAGTCGTACAACGTGGTGATGAAGGCGTACCGGGCGGCGCGGGAAACGGACGATGGCGGCGTGGGTGTCAATGCGGCGCTGCGACAGGCGACGAGCGTGCCACTGGGCTGTGGCGGAACGCGCAGCGGAGGTGTCGCGGATTGCGGAGACACTGAAGCCAATTACGAATCCCAATATGGCTTCTGACTTGACGACGGGGATTGCCCTGGCTGGTGCGGCACTCACCGGTGCGCTGTCAAATGTGGAGATCAATCTGGGATCGATGAAGGCGGTTCTGCCGAGGATGATGCTTTTGTGAAGGAGACGCGGACGCGGGCGTCGAAATTGAAGCGTGTAGCATTGCTCGATTGAGCCGTGGTGCATGAGGCGTGTGGTTTCTCACTCATGCGCAGTGAACGGAATGCGCATGAGATGGACCAGTCCGGTGATCCGCTTAAGTTCTGAGGTGAAGAGTGCATCAAGTACGGCGTTTCTCTGTTGCAGTTTTTGTATTCCTGTTTGTGGCCGCAACATCACAAGTGACTATCAGTCGCAGCCGCGCAGCCGCGGGCTGCGTTTGTGCGGCTGGATCGCGTTACGGGATCGCGGGCGCTATCCAAACGGGATTGAGATTCGCTCGGGTGCGGCGGTCATGCAGATCACGGCACTGCGCGACGATGTGATGCGCGTGCGCGTGGGACCGGCGGGGCAATTACCCGAAGACGCTTCCTGGGCAGTACTTCCCTCATCGCGGACCGCGACCCTGAATGTGACGCCGGAATCGAATGGGTCGACGTTGGGGTTCAAGACGGCGAAGCTGCATGTTGCCGTACATAAGGATCCGTTTGGGCTGAGCGTGACGGACAATGCCGGGCATGTGATTGCGCAGGATCTGCCTGGAAGGCCGATTGAGTATCACGGCGCGTCTTTCCGCGTGTATATGAAATCGCCGGCGGACGAGCACTACTTCGGCCTGGGCGACAAGCCGGGCCCGCTTGACCGGCGCAACGAGGCGTTCACCGACTGGAATACGGATGCGTTCGGATGGCAGCAATCGACGGATCCGATTTACAAGTCGATTCCGTGGTTTATCACGTTCGACAAGGGCGTGTGCGCGGGTATTTATCTCGATAACACCTGGCGCGCGAGCTTCGACTTCAATAAGGAGTATCGCGACGGATATTCGTTCGGATCCGAAGGCGGGCCGCTGGATTTCTACATTCTCTATGGGCCCGAGCCGAAAGACGTCGTGGAGCGGTGGGCGTGGCTCGTGGGCAAGACGCCGATGCCGCCGATGTGGGCGCTGGGCTACCAGCAGTCGCGCTACAGCTACTATCCCGAGGCCGAAGTGGAGCGAATCGGGGAGCGGCTGCGGAGCGAGCGGATTCCCGCCGATGTGATCTGGCTGGATATCGACTACCAATACAAGAACTGGCCCTTCACGGTAGACCCGGTCCGGTTCCCTACGTTCGAGCAGATGATCAAGGACCTGCGCGCCGAGCATTTGCGGACCGTGGTGATCACGGACCTGCATATTGCCGACCAGCCGCTCGCGAAGTACAAGCCTTTTGAAGAAGGGATTGCCGGCGATCATTTCGTCAAGAATCCCGATGGAACGATTTATGAGGGCGTGGTGTGGCCGGGAAAGGCGGTGTTTCCGGACTTCACGCGGAAGGTTTCGCGCGACTGGTGGGGAACGCTATACGCGGATTTTGTGAAGCAGGGCGTCGCGGGATTCTGGAACGACATGAATGAGCCCGCGATCTTTCTAGTGCCTTCAAAGACGATGCCCGACGATGTGCAGCACCGGATCGAGGAGCCGGGCTTCGCGAAGCGCGTGACCAGCCACCTCGAAGTGCACAACATCTACGGGATGCAGAACTCGCGCGGGACATTCGAAGGGCTGCTGAAGCTGGAGCCCAATCTGCGGCCGTTTGTGATGACGCGAGCGAGTTTTGCGGGCGGCCATCGCTACGCGGTCACGTGGACGGGCGACAACTCGGCAACGTGGGATCATCTGCGCCAGACCACGCCGCAACTGCTGAACCTGGGGCTGAGCGGATTTGCGATGGCCGGCGCGGATGTGGGCGGGTTTGCGGGTTCTCCGCAGCCGGAGTTGCTGACGCGCTGGCTGGAGGTGGCGGCGTTTCATCCCATCGATCGCGACCACACGGCGGTAGGGACGCTTCCGCAGGAGCCGTGGGAGAACGGAACAGCGGAGGACGTGAGTCTGCGGCGGCGGTACATCGAGGAGCGCTATCGGCTGATGCCGTACCTCTACACCACCGCCGAGGAGATGAGCCGCACGGGTTTGCCGATCATGCGGCCGCTGTTTCTCGAGTTTCCCCATGGCGAGGCAGACGGAGGACCGCTGGACCTGAGCACGGGGAACGCCTTCATGGTGGGACCCGATCTGCTGGTGGCGCAGAGTCCCTACCCGGATGAGCTGGACGACTACCAGGTAGCCCTGCCGCCATCGAGCTGGTATGACTACTGGACAGGCTCAAGGATCGATCCAGCTTCGGGACGCAAAGGCATTGATAACGCAGCGATTGCACAACCGGAGGTCCACATCCACCGGACCCTGGAGACGCTGCCGGTATTTGTGCGGGCGGGATCGATTGTGCCAGAGCAGCCGCTGGTTCAGAGTACGGACGAGAAGCCAGAGGGACCGCTGACGCTGCGGGTGTATCCACCCACGACGCTGGGGGCCGATTGCGAGGGATCGCTTTATCTGGACGATGGGGTGAGTTACGACTTCAAGAAAGGCGACTACCTGCGAGAGCAGTTCGCATGCCGGTTGAGCACGCAAGGATTGATTGTCACCGTGGCTCCGCGGAAGGGCAATTTCCCGCCATGGTGGAAGCTGTTGTCGATTGAGGTGTACGGCGTGACGAAGCCCTATTCGGGAGCAACGGTAACCGCGCTCGACCGTCCGGGAGCTGCACCGATCTCGACAAGCTTCGATGCGGAGCATCATCGGGTGACCGCTCTGGCGCCCGATAACGCGAACGGTCTACAGCTGCAGTTGACATACTGAGTTCCGGCTGGCGCAGGGTGCCAGGTTTGCGTCAAAGCGGCGAACGGGAGATGTTGCCAGACTGTTAACCTAGAAGCATGAAATTCGGCGTTCTGGTTTTTCCCGGTTCCAATTGCGATCACGATACTTACAACGTGATTGCGGAGATTGCGCATCAACCCGTAACGATGCTCTGGCATGACTCAGAGGATCTGAAGGGTGTGGATGCGGTGCTGGTGCCGGGCGGGTTTGCATACGGGGATTATCTGCGCACCGGGGCGATTGCGCGATTTTCTCCAGTGATGCAGTCGGTGCAGAAGTTTGCCGCTGGTGGCGGACTGGTGCTGGGCATCTGCAACGGATTTCAGATCCTGGCTGAGTCGGGGTTGTTGCCCGGCGCTCTGATGCGCAATGCAGGGCTGAAATATATCTGCAAACAAGTGCACCTGCGGACTGAGACGACCAAAAGCCCATTTACCAATCAGCTCACCAAGGGAGAAGTGCTCCAGATTCCCATCGGCCACATGGAGGGCAATTACTTCTGCACTCCGGAAGAGCTGGCACGGCTGACGGCAGAAGACCGGATTGCGTTCCGGTATGCTACGCCCGAAGGCGAGGTCACTACGGAAGCAAACCCTAATGGATCATTGAGCAATATTGCGGGAATCCTCAATGAGGGCCGGAACGTACTGGGAATGATGCCGCACCCCGACCGGTCGAGCGAGAAGCTGCTGGGCTCGGCAGACGGCTGGAAGATCTTCGCATCAATGGTGGAAGCACTGGCAACCCACTGAAGGACGCGAAGGACGTAGAGAGCCGGGACCTATGATCGACATTCACACTCACTTGATTTACGGCGTCGACGACGGTTCGCCTGATCTGGAGACTTCGGTCGAGATGATCGGCACAGCGATCAACGAAGGTGTGACGCATCTGGTCTGTACTCCGCATGCAAGCGAGCGTTATCCCTATCAGCCCGATGTTAATGAGAAGCGCCTGGCCGAGTTGAGAGCCCGAGTTGGCGACACAATTCAAGCTGAGCCTTGGCTGCGACTTTCACATGAACGCGCAGAACATTACCGATGCTCTTGAGAATCCTTTCCGCTACTCCATCGATGGCAAGGGCTACATCCTTGTGGAGTTTCCGGACATGTTGATCCCGCATCAGCTGACGACGGCGTTGAGCCGGCTGCGGAACGCGGGCTACACCTTGATCATTACGCATCCTGAGCGGAACCCCGTGCTGCAGCAAGACCCGCAGACGCTGGCCGAGTGGATGCGCGACGGGTGCCTGGTACAAGTAACGTCGGCATCGTTGTACGGCCGATTCGGCCGCAACGCGAAGGCCTTTGCGGATGAACTCCTGGAGCGCAACTGGATTCATTTTCTGGCCAGCGACGCACACCATCCGGAGTGGAGGCCAACGCACCTGAAGAAGGGATACGATTACGTCGCTGCGAAGGCAGGCGAGGAAACAGCCCATAGGTTGTACGTCTCGAACCCGCGTGCAGCCGTCGAAGGTGCGAAGTGGCCGGCGCAGCCAGAGCCCATCGGCCTATGGGAAGGAGTGCCGCTAAACTTCGAACCGAAGTTGGAGCCCAGGGGCAGGCAGCGCAACAGGAATGGCTCTCAACCAGCAAAGATCAACGGCAAAGGATTCTGGAAGCGATTGTTTTCGCGGTCGTGACCATTCTTGTCTGGCTCAAGACCAGGCTAGAGTCCCAGGCCGCCATCGACTGTGAGTACCTGGCCAGTGATGAAGTTGCTGGCGGACGCGAAGAAGGCGACGGCTTCAGCCACATCCTTTGCGGCGCCATTGCGCTGCATGGGAGTCTTGGTGGCGAAGCGCACCGTGGCCTGCTGCCCCTTGTCTTCATCAAATTCGATCCACCCAGGCGCAACACAATTGACGGCAACCTCAGGCGCGAAAGATTTAGCCATGGCCTCCGTAAGCATATGGAGCGCAGCCTTCGATGCGCAGTAATGCGCGTGGCCGGGCCATGCGCGCCTTCCGCCGAGTGAGCCCATGTTGATGATGCGCCCATACGAGGCTCGTAAATGCGGCAAGGCCTCGCGGGCTACGAGAAATGGGCCGCGCGCATTGGTTTCAAAGACGACATCCCACTGCTCGAGGCTCATCGTGTCGAGCAGGACAGATTCGTAGATAGCCGCGTTGTTCACCAGCACGTCGAGACGGCCGTGGAAGTTGATGCTGTTAGCAATGGCAGCACGCACGGACGGCTCCGAACGCACATCGCATTCGAGAGCAATGGCCTGCCTGCCCAACTGGTTGATGAGTTGAAGGACTTCCTCTGCCTCTGTTCGGGAATTGCGGTAAGTCACCGTGATGTCGGCCCCAGCCAAAGCCAGTTCAAGCGCGATGGCGCGGCCAATGCGCCGCGCACCGCCGGTAACCAGCGCCGCTTTTCCGAGAAGAGTCTGGCTGGCCATGGCAGGGCTCACGCGAATTGATTACTGTTGAGTGCTGATGGATTACAGCGGTTCGGATGGCGGATTGCTCGACTGGCTCCCGGAATCTCCGGGTTTGTCCTTTGAAGCGTCCTTCGGCGAATCCGATTCATCTTTTTTGTCGTCCTTCTTGGCGTCCTGATCGTGATTCTTGTAGATCGAGTACTGCTCTCCTGGCCGCTTGAGGCGAACGCCGAAGGTCATATTGGACTTGTCGATCTTGTATTGCTTGCCGTAGGTCTGGTAGCCCTTGGCGATGATCTGCAGCACCATGGTTGAGCCAGTTGGGAGAACGTCGATGACCGACTTGCCATCCTCGTTGGTCTTGAGTTCCATGTTGCCCTTGTCGTCCCCCACAAGCTGAAAGATCACTGAGGCGTTCTCTATCGGCTTGGAGTCGGCATCGCGAAGCACCGTTACCTCAATGCGCGAAGTGGGCGGCGGCGGTTTGTACTTGCGCCCGCGATGCGCTGAATCCTGCGCAGAGAGGCTGATACCAGTGACGGCTACGAGGGCGACGGCTACGGTCAGAGAGCGAAAGGAAGGACTGAACAGCATGCCAGTATTGTATCCGCTAACATGCGCCGGGAGCGAGAGATGGGTTGTAGGCGGAATGCGGTTCCGGCAGCGGACCTGGCGGGAAAATCCTGATTTGAAAATGTTTGCGCGCCTGCGAGGATGGGAGTGGTTCTCAGAGTTGGTCATGGCGATGGCCGAACGAGTTTAGGAAAGTCTGCCAGCAGGTAAACTGGGAAGGAAGAGGTCGCTATGCCAGAGATTCAGCGCAGGAAGACTCCCACTGTTAAGATCGGCAACGTCCGCGTCGGATGGGAGGTGCCAGTTGTCGTTCAATCGATGACCAACACCGATACCGCCGATGTTGCGGGCACCATTGAGCAGGTGGCTGCGCTGGCGATGGCCGGGTCAGAGATTGTGCGCGTTACGGTGAACAATGAAGATGCCGCCGCCGCCGTTCCAGCCATCGTCGATGGACTGGACAAGCGCGGCATCAAGGTGCCTATCGTGGGCGATTTCCACTACAACGGCCATTTGCTGCTGAAGAAGTATCCGGCGACCGCGAAGGCTCTGGCGAAGTACCGCATCAATCCCGGCAACGCTTCGATTGGAAAGAAGGACAACGACAATTTCCAGGTAATGGTGGAGTGCGCGGTTGAAAACCAGAAGCCGGTGCGCATCGGCGTGAACTGGGGATCGCTCGACCAGGCATTGTTGACGCGCATGATGGATGAAAACAGCCGGAAGTCCGATCCCCTGCCCGCTCGCGACGTGATGATGGAAGCGATGGTGGTGAGCGCGCTTGAGTCGGCCAAGGCCGCCGAGCACTTCGGGCTTCGGCCTGACCAGATCATTTTATCTGCCAAGGTGAGCGGCGTCCGCGACCTGATCGATGTGTATACGAATCTTGCCTCGCGCTGCAATTATGCGCTGCACCTCGGGCTCACTGAAGCAGGCATGGGGGCGAAGGGACTGATCGCATCCACCGCAGGGCTGGCTCCGCTGTTGCTGGCGGGGATAGGCGACACGATTCGCGTGAGCCTGACACCAAAGCCGGGCGGCGATCGCACAGAAGAGGTGCAGGCGGCCCAGCAAATTCTGCAGTCGCTTTCGATTCGCAGCTTCATGCCGCAGGTGACGAGCTGCCCTGGGTGCGGTCGGACGACGAGTACCTATTTTCAGGAATTGGCGGAACAGATTCAGAGCTATCTGCGCACGTCGATGCCCGACTGGCGAAAGAAGTATCCCGGCGTCGAAGAGTTGAAGCTCGCGGTCATGGGCTGCGTGGTCAACGGGCCTGGCGAATCGAAGCATGCAAATCTCGGCATCAGCCTGCCAGGTACGTTTGAAGAGCCCAAGGCTCCGGTTTACGTAGATGGGAAGCTGTATACGACCCTGCGCGGCGAAACCATTGTGGTTGAGTTCAAGCAGATTCTCGACAACTACGTCGTGAGTCACTACGGGCAGAAAACGGCCGGTGATCGCGCCGCAACAGCATCCGACGGAAAATCCAAAGCACCTGCCACCAGGTAAACCTGCATCTGGTCATCGACGACTCCACCTCAACCTCAATGCACAAATGCCGGAGCACCGCTCCGGCATTTCTGTCTGATCCCCGTCCCTTGGTCTCTGGACCCTGTTCTTCACGTCGCCAGCCCCACCAAATTCGCCGCTAGGATAATCACTACAATCCCCACACACAGCAGGCGAATCGACCGGCTCGATACACCCGCCCACTCACCCAGCGCCAGCCCCACAATCCCGCCAAACAAAACATAACCACTCATGTGCAGCATCCAGTTGACGTAACTCAAGCGCTCCGGAATATTCGCTGCCCCCCAGGCATAAAAGAAAAACTGCAGATACCACATGATTCCGCCCGTAGCCGCCAGCGCAGCATTCCTCCCGATCACTCCGCCCGGTTGCACCAAATCATCTCTCAAAGAAATCTTCTTCACCATCGCCAGCCGCCCGAAACAATACGCAAAATTCACCAGCGCGCCCCCGCCCATAATGAACACGTAACTCGGTAGCGCGGAATACAACGGATTCACCCCGACCTGCAGCGCCGCTTCCTGCATCGGCTTCGCCGCATTCATCGCAAACGACATTCCCGATGAAAAAATCCCGCACATCACTGCCAGCGCCAGTCCAAGCATCACGTTGAACTCCGTCGGCCCACCGCTCTTCAGTTGCATCTCTTTCATGTGTCCCGCATACGAAACAATGGCCACGCCCATCAGCGCCACCACCACGCCCGCCATCGTCAGCAGCCCGCTTCTCGTCTCAAACAGCAATCCAGCCTGCCCATTCAACAGCGGTGGAATCAGCGTCCCCACCACCAGCGTCACGCCGATCGCTACTCCGATACCCAGCGACATCCCCAGGTATCGCATCGTGAGTCCATAGCTCACATTCCCCACACCCCACATCGCGCCAAATAGTGCTGCCTTCCACAACACCTCCGTCGCAATAGACCCGTAGAACGCACCAAAATGCGGCAGCAGCAAATAGCTCACACTTATCGGCAGCAGCACCCACGAGAAAATCCCCGCAACCGCCCACGTCGTCTCCCAGGACCAGCGCTTCACTTTCTCAATCGGCGCATAAAACGAGGCTGCTGAAGCCGCGCCCACCATGTGCCACCCGATTCCCTCTACGATCCCCGCCATAATCCGCCTTGTCTCGTCAGTTAAACTTCACCAGCCATCCTACTTTGGCCGACAGGTCCTCTGCGCAGATAAAGAGTCCGAGTAGATAAAGAACCCGGCCATCCTTGCATCGTCGCAACCTGCTAACTCAACCAGCAGCGGCATAGTTTATGGGAAAGCAGAAAAACGAACGCCGCCCGTTCCACGGCCGCTCTCTGACAAAACAGACGGTCTCTGGTAGCATCGATCGCCTGCGTACGATCTGCTTTTTTCCCAATTCAAACTGTCATCCTGAAGCGTCGCACGCTCGGGACCCATCGCGCGAAGCGTAAAGGGGCAAGCGGCGCGAAGTATCTGCTTTGGTTTTACCACCGGTGCGGACTCGCGCTACTCGTCGCTGACCATCGTCTCGACGATATGCCCCATCTTCTCCTGCTTGGTCCGCACGTATGCCGCAAACGTCTCCTGCGGCGCAACCTCCGCTGACACGCGCTCGCTCACCGTTATCCCCGCAGACTCCAGCGCAGCAACCTTGTCGGGATTGTTCGTCATCAGCTTCACTTGCTTGACGCCCAGCATCTTCAGTACCCGCGCCGGCAATTCATATTCGCGATAGTCCGCCTCAAACCCCAGCTCGACATTCGCTTCCACCGTATCGAATCCCTTGTCCTGCAACTCGTAGGCCTTCAGCTTCGCCATCAGGCCGATGCCGCGGCCCTCCTGCTGCTCGTAAAGCAGGATCCCCGCACCCTCCGCCGCAATCTGCGTCAGCGCCAGCTCCAGCTGAAGCCGGCAATCGCAGCGCAGCGATCCGAACACATCCCCGGTCAGGCATTGCGAGTGAATCCGCACCAGCGGCGGCGTCGTGTGAATGTCGCCCATTACCAGCGCAACCAGCCCTTCCATCTTCCCGACCTGCGCCGGCGACCCGGTCTGATCCCGCGATTCCGAAGAGCCCGGAAGCGTCCCCTCAAACCCGAGAATACGAAACGCTCCCCAGCGCGTGGGAAAATCCGCCTCCGCAACCTTCTTCACGCTCTCAAATGCCATACTCCCATTCTACTTGCAGTCAGCCCGCCGCCTGGGACCGAGAGTGTCCCGCGCTATCAACACATGGGAACGTCAACCTTCCAAGCCGCCCTTCCTAACTCCGCCAACGGGCCGCGTAGCGGCCTCGAACTTCACGAGCTCCGCCCGCTCACGGCCATACACTGGTGAGGTGACCGACAGCCTCATCCTGATCACCCTGCTGGTAAAGCTGGGCGTCGTCGCGTCCGTTGCCAGCGTGCTCGCCCGCGTTAGCACTTTCCGGCGCCTGTTCTTCGCTGAACAACGCAGAACGGGTCAAACTCTTGGTCTGCTCGCCTTCTTTGTCATTCCGCTGACCCTCGGCGTCTGGCTCCGCACCTTTGTTCCCAACTTCCTCGGCGCCGACATTTCCTTTGAAACCATCATCCTGCTCGGCTTGCTTGTCGGCCCCCGCTGGGCAATGCTCGGCGGATCGATCCTCTCCATCCCGGCGATGCTTCACGGCGAATACCTCTCGCTGCCCTTCGACGCATCTGTAGGCCTGCTCTCCGGCGTGCTCGGCCGCTTTGTTCAGCCCGACGACATCTGGTCCTTCACGCCTTTCGTCGACCTCAGCCTCTACCGTTGGGTCCGCCGCATCTTGCTCCGTCCACGCCTTGATCCGCAGTTCCTCATGCTCTTCCTCATCGTCGCCGCCGAGGCCTGTCGCGTCTGGATCGCGCGCACATTTCCTCACAAACTCTTCGCACTCGTCGCCACCCAGATCTGGGTCGATGTCCTTGTCTGCCTCAGCGCCCCCATCGTCGTCGGCATCGCCCTCAAGGTCTGGAACGCCCTGCGCATTGAAATGAAACTCGAAGAGCAGAAGCACCTTCTTCTTGAAGCGCGCCTCGATGCCCTGCAGCGCCAGATCAATCCGCACTTTCTCTTCAATACCCTCAACTCCATCGCATCTCTGGTCCGCGTCAAGCCCGAACTCGCCCGCGAAATGACTGTCAAACTCGCGAACATTCTCCGTGCCCTGCTCAAGGATCACGACACCTACGTACCCCTGCGCAGCGAACTCAGCTTTACTGACGACTACCTCGACATTGAAGTCGTCCGCTTCGGCGCCGACAAACTGCATGTCGAAAAGGAAATCGATCCGCAGACGCTCGACGTTCTTGTCCCCAGCATTCTTCTCCAGCCCCTCATCGAGAACAGCATCAAGCACGGCCTCGAGCCCCGCATTCACGGCGGCACCGTCACCCTGCGCAGCAAGCTCACTGGAGACCGCGTCATCATTGAAGTTGCCGACGACGGCGTCGGCATGGGTGACCGTCCGCGCGCCGGCCTCAGCAGCAGCACCGGCGCCGGCATCGGCATGAAGAATGTGCAGGAACGCCTTGAAGTCCTCTACGGCGCGCAAGCCAGCTTCAAAATCGTCAGCAACCCCGGCCGCGGCACTTTAGTGTCCATAGAAATCCCCGCCGACCTCCCCTTATAGCCTTCGGCGAGAGTAAGGTAGGCGAAACAGCAAGCGGCTGTGGAGGTATCGTCACGAACAAGTCCGGGACGAAGCTTGGCTATTCCAGTCGGCCCGGGAGAAAGCTTGCCGGCTCTTCCAATTGGAGGGATTCCTCCGATGGCTGGACCAAACGTGGTTCAGGGGACTGAATCAATAGGACGCGGAGAGCTGGTCCCAGGCAAGGATCCGGAGCACTATGCCTGGGTTAACACGACAGTCCACAGGAACCTCTACCGAATTTCACTCCCCTGAACCCTTAGAAGGATCGGCGATCGCCGTAACACTCTCTTGCATTGAGGCGGCTTGCTGGCCGCGGCACATTAGTCTTCCATCGAAATCCCCGCCGACCTTCCCGACCTCCAGGAGCACTCGAAACTCGCGTTTGTCTCAACGCCTTTGACGACAATCGACAATAACTTTCTCAAGCTCAACGCGCAATGAAGTCTAAATGGCATCAATTTCAACCTCGCGTTTCGCGACCTTCGCCTCGTTGGCAGACACCACCGCCAACGCAGAACCCAGGCCCACGTGCTCATCGGCGAGCGGTCGTTCTCCTGTTCGAACACAATGCACAAACGCCCGTGTAGCTGCGGTCGTTGGGTCCTCTGCGTTGTTGACCGCGACAGGTTTTCCAGGTCCGCGATAAGGCATCTCGTTTGCCGGGTTGTACGAAGCGCCAGTAACCACTGGCTCGTACTCTTTTCCCACTTTGACGGCCTCTACCCTTCGCGGCTCGAATAGAAAGTTGCATCTTGCAGCGTCAGGTTCAGCGAGCCCTTGGTCCCATAGAGCCAGAGCTGATCGCCTAGCATTGCGTTATTAATCATCGAGGTGAAGACCATGCGACGGCCACCTGGGTAGCTCAAGATCACTTGCACGTTGTCGTCCGTTTCGCGTCCATCGTGGTAGCAGCAGATCGAGCCGGAAGCCTGCGCAGCGATTGGATAAGAACCCATGACCCAGTTAGCGATATCCATGTGGTGCGATCCCAATTCGGCTATCAACCCGAGCGACCACTGGTGATAGAGCCTCCAGTTGATCAGCCGTTCCAATAAAGGATCTGGCACCGGGCGCCGCCAGCTGTTATTGCGATTCCAATAGGCCAGAACGTGGGTGACATTCCCGATCTCGTTTGCCTGCACCCGCGCTAGGGCGGCCCGAATCCACGCGGAATAACGGTACTGATGACCGATCTGGAACACCTGCTTTCTAGCAGCCACCTCCGCTACGATCTCCCGAGCTTGCTCGATGGTGTAGGCCATCGTCTTTTCCCCGTAGACCGGCCGGCCAGTCTTGAGCGCCGCCAGGACGTGCTCCGCATGCAGACCAAGTGGCGTGGCTATCACAACGGCATCGAGGTCGTTTCGATCGAGAAGCGCGCGGTAGTCCGCATGACTCGCAACGTTATATCCACACACCTTGTTGAGTTGCTCAAATCGCAATGGGTACACATCAGCGGCTGCGGTGGCCTTGACTCCGGGAACACGCAGAAAGTTCCGCATCAGTTCCTGGCCCCGGCTGCCAGCTCCGATCAGACCCAATCGCAACGGTGTACTCACGGTTGTGCGGGCAATCTGCCGCTCCGCTCGCGAGTCGTCGTGCGAAGCAGGATGGCCAGCCGCGCCGGCGGCAGCCTGCAGTGCTGCAGAACTGCTGAGGGAGGCAGAAGAAGCCAGAGCGAGAGCGGAGAGACTCTGGGTAAACGAACGACGATCCATCATGGGTGAGCTCCTTTGTTCGTTGTTGGTTCGTGAGCGTCGCAGATGGATTTCGAAGCTCCGAAAACGACGCACGTGGGTGCTCCAGGCGCCGATAGAAACAGGATAGCGTCAGTACCGCGCAGCCCGCGCAGCACCTGCCGGCTCTGCTCCGGCGGTAGCACAAAAACAACCGTCGAAAGTGCATCGCTATCGGTTGCTCTCGGCGAAATGACGGTGGATTGCAGCACGCCCTCCACCGGCATCAGCGTGCGCGGGTCAAAGATGTGACAGTAACGATGTCCGTTTTGCACAAAGAACTTTTCCGAACATGCGCCTGTCGAAAGAGAGGTGTCGTGCAACCAGACCGTAGCCGCTATACTTCCCGGCGTCCGTGGATCGGGAACCTCCACGGGCCAACCAGCCTGGTGCGGCGGAGACCCGAGGCCGTATAAAGTGCTGCCGCCCGCTGAAATAAATGCAGCCTGCACTCCGTTTTGGCGCAGCAAGGCCACCACACTATCGACTGCGAATCCCTTCCCAATGCTTCCAGGATCCAATTCCATCGGATTACGCGCGGTAAACCGGACAGTACGCGCAGCCGCATCGAGTTGCACCCTCTCCCATCCAACTTGCTCGCGCAAAGCCTTCTGTTCTGCTCGCGTCGGAACATGGCCGTTCCTTGCTTTAAATCCCCAGGCTCGAAGCAGTGGGCCCACGGTAATGTCAAATGCTCCGTGGGATCGACGACTCCAATAGAGCGACCTTGTCAGGAAGCTGAATGTCTCGGGATCTGTAACCACCGGTCCGTCACCGGCCTCGCGACTGATCCGCGACAGCTCGCTCGACGGCTGATAGTTGCTGAGTAACGCTTCCACGCGAGCGATCTCCTCGAAGGCCGCATTCATGACCAGCTCTGCTCGATCAGGATCTGGCATATAACACTCAATCGTGAAAACCGTACCCATCGCGGGACGCGACTCGCTATAGAGTTTTTCAGATGATCCCGACCGCTGTGCTGAAACAGTCGCTACTCCAAGCAGGAGTATTACTTCGGCAAATATTAAAGGCTGTCGAAAAATCCTCATCTTGAGGAATCGCAAATGTGCTTCTCTCTGGCAGCAGGTTTTCAACCTAGGCCAGCTCCCGAAAGCTCAAAAATTGGCGTTCTGTTCCCTTGCCCACGAGATTCCACCGGGCTCGCTTGTCCTCAGTTTATCTGTCGATCAGTGAGATCAGCCTCAATCCACTCATCGAACTCATTTTCCCGGCCCGAGGAAACCGCGGCACCCAGATCGCGACTCAAATCTCGGCGATGACCTTCCGAAGAATCTCCGCCGCATCTCCAAGCGAGGTGCGCTCTCTCGCACTCAGCGCCGCGATCTGTGCAGCCAGCGCCCGCACCCGCCGCTCGCGTCCCTGCATCAGCAGCTTCTTTCCCGCCGCTGTCGCGTAGATCAACGTGCTCCGCCCATCTTCCGAGTTCCTCTTCTTCACCACTAGCCCTTGTTCCGCCAGTGCATCCACGATCCGCGTCATCGTAGGCGGCCGCACCTGCTCTGCACCCGCAAGATCCCCAAGCGTCACCGGCCCCGCAAACACCACCACCGACAGCGCCGACAGCCGCGGCGCATTCAGCCCGCTCGCCGCATCCTCACGCCGAATTCTGCGCAATAGATGAATGGCCGCCGAATGCAGCGCATCCGCCAGAATCTTCGACTCTTCTGAATTTTCGGTTGACATATCGATTGCTTCATGATATATCGTTAGCTGGGCTAACTAAATAGAGGAACCCGATGAGTCATCCAGGCTCGCATAACCACCGCCGTCCATCTCGATGCGATCGCCCAAATCGCCATCACCGTCGATGACCTCGCCCGCGCCAAGGACTTCTACCAGAACACCCTCGGCATGAAGTTCCTTTTCGATGCGGGCCACCTCGCCTTCCTCCAGTGCGGCGACGTCCGCCTCATGCTCACCACATCCGGAGAAACAGGAACCACGCGGCGGCACCATCCTCTACTACAAAGTCGGCGATATCCACGCCACCACTCCGCCCTCAAACAACGGGGCATCTCGCTTCATCGACGATCCTCATCTCATCGCGAAAATGCCCGACCACGATCTCTGGATGGTTTTTCTCAAAGACACCGAAGACAACATCCTCGGCATCATGTGCGAAGTCCGGACCTAACCCCTATAAATTGAAGGTGTCATTCTGCGCGTACGGAACCTCAAACGTAGTTCACGGGGTCTCCAAAACGCGATGTGTGCTTTTTGGGGCGGAGTTTGGGGGTCGTGAGCGAAGAGACTGCTTTTGCTTCTCCCACGCCAGAGCACAATGCCAAAGCGCACTACCGCCGGTCCTCCAGCGCCAGCACCGCATAGCTGGTCGCCGCATCGCTCATGAACATCCCCGCATCCGACTTCGGATCGCGATTCTTGTTCAGCGACCACGCCGGCCACGCGCCCGTCGTCTTGTCCTGGTTCGCTTCGAGCCACCCAAGTCCGTCGCACCACATGCGATTTCTTGTCCGCGGTAACCAGACTCTCTTCCAGCACCAGCACCGCAAGTCCCGTCGCGTACCCATCCGATCGCGTTTCGAGCGGGTTCCATCGCGTCGCTTCCATGTGCCCAGATCCGTCAAACTCCAGCCACCATCCTCGTGCTGCAGGCTATCGACTTGATCAACCAGCACACGCATCTGGTCCCACGTCATCACGCCGGGAAGATATTTCGCAGCCCACAGCGCGACCATCTTGTTCACCAGCGGTTGCGTCTCATAGTGACTCTGCAAATAGCCGCGCAAAAGGTCCACGTTCGCCGCAATCTTCTTGTCGTCTGCAGGTAGCCATCCGGCGCCGCCCCCACCGCCAGTGCCATCAGCGCAGCCCAGTGGTACTGCGATTCCTTTGACTCCCACGGCGTGTAATCGAAGTTCTGCCACACCCACGCGCCCGCATCCGGCCCCGTCTTCGACTGCAGCGCCCATGCATTGTCAAAAGCCATCCGCGTTCGTTCGCTCAACCGCTCCTCCGGCGCATCATAGCTCGCCAGAATAATCGCGTTCAGCACCGACTCCGCATTCCGCGACTCCACTTCCTTTCCCGCGCCGTAAACCGCGTCGCTGTAAAACGGCTGCACGTCTTTCCAGTCGCGAACCCGCTTCTCCACGCTCGCCAGCATCACCTGCTCCTGGGCCGAGAGCCCGCGCTCACCTGACCGGCTGCGCAGCGCTGGCCTTGCCAACGCGTAGGTCGCCTGCGTATGGCAACTCACGCACAGCGTGCCATGATCCTTCTGCGCGCGCCCCCAACCCTGCCACCATGTCTCTCTGCTATCGAGATAGTGCGCAGCCGCCGTAGGATTCCAGCCAGGATGCGGTAACCGCGGCTTATCGGCCGCCTGCACGTTCGCTCCCGGCACACGCAGCACGCAAACACAGAAAGCGCCGCTCACCAGGGCAACCAGGCTGATCCCACCCCGCAGAAGCTTGTTTGTCATCCTCCGGACCTCTGAATAATTCGGGATTTTTGCATTCAGGCTTTCCTACTGCCAGCATACGTCCGAGAATTCCATCCCGGAATATTTCCTTGCCAGCTTCCCAATCCAGGGATGTTCCCTAACCATCAACCGCAGTCTTCGTATTGCACAGCCCATCGCGGTATCCTCAGTTCATGGTGCGGTTCACGGTACTGGCGTCGGGCTCCAAAGGCAACTGCACCGTTGTCACCGGCGGCAACACGCGAATCCTCGTCGACGCCGGCCTCAGCTGCCGCGAACTCTTCCGCCGCATGCGCCAAGTCGACGAAGACCCAGCCACCCTCGACGCCATCATCGTCACCCACGAGCACTCCGACCACGTCGCCGGCCTCGCCGTCACCGCCCGCAAACTGGGCATTCCGGTCTATTTCACCGAGGGCACCCACCGCGCCTGGGTACGCTGGCTCTCTCCGCGCAAGCAGATGACCTACACCCAGTGGCTCGAACAATGCCGCAAGCAGGCCGCCGCGCGCATGGCCGAAGCCGATGCCGCCGCGCTGAAGAATGCGATCCCGAAGACATTGAACTGTCCACCGAACTCACTGCCGCCAGAAATACCCGAGCCTGCACCCGCAAAGGCTGCGCCTGAAAAAGACCCCACCTGGCTGCCCTCCCGTCCAGTTCTTTCAGTCCGGCAAGCCGCTCCAGATCGGCGACATCTCCGTCAGCCCATTCACCATTCCCCATGACGCCGCAGACCCCGTCGGCTTCGTCTTCCAGGCCGAAGGCGTGCGCATGGCCGTCGCAACCGACCTCGGCTACATCCCGCCCAACGTCAAAGCCCAGTTGAAAAAGGTTGACCTTCTCCTGCTCGAATCCAATCATGACCTGGAGATGCTCCGCGACGGCCCCTACCCCTGGTCCGTCAAGCAGCGCGTCCTTTCCCGCGTCGGACACCTCTCCAACGAGGCCACAGCCACCTACCTCGAAACCGAGTACGACGGCCAGGCCTCCTATGTCATCCTCGGGCATCTCTCTGAAAGCAATAATCTTCCTGAGCTGGCCCGCATCGCGGCCGAGCGCGCCCTCAACGGGCGAGCCAGTCTCCTGGGCAACCGCCTGTTGCTTGCAGCGCAACATGAGCCCATGTCAACTATTTGTTTTTGATAAAACTCGATTACAATCGTAAGAGGGAGTAATGGGCCGTTGCTGAGGATTTATCGCAATCCCTGCGATGTAAGTTTCTTCTTATCAGTAGGTTTTCAGTAATGCTGCATCATTGGGTACTCGCAGAGCATCCAACGAATACGAACTTCGGTTTTCGCGTTCTCCGTGCAAAGCGCGACGACCTCTAAGAATCTGCACAGAGCGAGTCTAAAGTTTATGGCGAAAACTCAATGTACCGACCGCGTTGTGGGAGCGATTCTTGCGAGCTGGCGGTATGACATCTCAGGAATTTCCCCGGAGATGCGCAGGGATTATGAGCAGCATTTCGCCGATTGCAGCCGCTGCCGCGCCCGCCTCAAATTCCACCGCAGTCTCGACGTATCTCTGGTCGTTCTCACCTCTCTCTCCGTATTCTTCTCCCTCTTTGCGCTCGCGGTCCTCAAGCACATCAAGCCGCTGGAGCACGTAGCCTTCAACGTGCTCGGGCTCGACAAGTTCGACACCTATCACATGCTGGTTTCTGCGGCGATCGCCGGCGTATGCTTCTCAGTGATTGCGTTTGTGCTGGTGCTCACCGCGACGCCCGTTCCGTCGTATCTCGGAGGAATCGCCGCCGAACGCGCCCGCATCCTCGAAGAGCGACTCCCCGAAGCCTTCGAACGCCTCCCCAACGCCATCAAGTCCCTCCGCCCGCGCTAACCAGCCGACCACTCCAAATTCAAAAGGCCTCCGATATCGGGAGGCCTTTTCGCGTGCACAGTTCGTGGCGATCATCTCACTTCGCGACCGGCACCCGCAGATCCCCGCCCGTCATCTCCTTCGGCAACCCAAGATGCAGCAGGTTCAGCAGCGTCGGCGAAATATCCCGCAACGACCCATCCGGCCGCAGCCGATAATTCGGCCTCTTCGCGACATAAATCATCGGCACCGGATTCGTCGTATGCGCCGTGTGCGGCCCGCCGGTCACCGGATCGACCATCAGTTCCGCATTGCCGTGATCCGCCGTGATCAGCCAGCTCCCATTCTTCTCCTTGATCGCCTTGTAAATCCGCCCCAGCTGCGCGTCCACCGCTTCGCACGCCCGAATCGTCGGCTCCAGTTTGCCCGAGTGGCCCACCATGTCCGCATTGGCAAAGTTCGCAACCACCAGGTCGAACGCCGTGTCGTCAATCGCCTTCACGATCGTGTCGCCAATCGCCTCGGCCTTCATCTCCGGCGCCAGATCGTACGTCGCCACCTTCAGCGATGGAATCATCGTGCGGTCCTCACCCGGAAACGGCTTCTCGATCCCGCCGTTGAAGAAGTACGTCACATGCGCGAACTTCTCCGTCTCCGCCACCCGCAGATTGCGCAGATTGTGCGCCGAAAGAATGTTTGCCAGAATGTTGTCCATCGACTCCGGCAGAATCATCATCGGCAGCGCATACAGCTTGTCGTACTGCGTCATGCACAGGTAGTGCAGGTTCTTCGGAATCTCGCTGCGCGGAATCGTCTCATCCAGCGATTCCCACCCCTCGAGATTGCGTCCGCCCTCCTTGTTCAACCCGCTCTCGCGCGCCAGCACCCGCGTAATCTGCCGCGCCCGATCGGCGCGAAAATTGAAATTGATGCAGACATCTTCATCGCGAATCTGCCCAACCGGCTTCCCTGCCGCGTCCACCACCACAAACGGAATCACGAACTCGTCCGTCACGCCGTTGTTGTAGCTCTCCTTGAGCCGCGCCACCGGATCCGGATACGCCCCGCCCTCGGCCTTGCCGTTCACCATCGCGTCGAAAGCCTTACGCTCGCGCTCCCAGCGCTTGTCGCGATCCATCGCGTAGTAGCGGCCATTGATCGACGCCACCTTGCCCACGCCGTACTCCCGCATCTTCTGCTCAAGCTTCGCAATGTATCCGGCGCCAGAGTCCGGCGCCGTGTCGCGCCCATCCATGAACGCGTGCACAAACACGTTGTGCAGCCCGTACTCACGCGCCGTGCGCAGCAGCGCGTAAAGATGCTCCTGGTGCGAGTGCACGCCCCCATCCGAGACCAGCCCGAACAGGTGCAGCGCGTGCCGCCCGTCCCGCGCCCTCTGCATCGCCTTCACAATCTCCGGCTCCTTCGAGAATTGCCCCGAAGCAATCAGCGCGTCGATGCGCGTGATGTCCATCTGCACAATGCGGCCCGCGCCGATATTCAGATGGCCCACTTCGCTGTTCCCCATCTGCCCATCCGGCAATCCCACAAAATGATCCGAAGCCTGGATCAGCGTGTTTGGAAATTCACGCAGCAGCTTGTCATAGTTAGGCTTCCGCGCCAGAGCAATCGCATTGTTGGCGGTTTCCGCGCGATATCCCCATCCATCGAGGATGGTCAGAACAAGAGGATGTTTGCTTGAAGCCACGAAGAAGATACCTCGTAATCGATCGATTTACTTGATATCAGGATAAATGCTCGACTCACGTTGCCGCGTGGCAACCATCACATCGCGGCGCGCAGTTGCCGCCCGGCTCTGGTTTAGAATTAGCCAACTTTCCACGTCAAACAGCAGCTCGACGACTGTCAACTCTAGTTTCGGGGGTATCTACATGGGATCAGGAACCTGCTGGATTGCTATTGTCCTATTGATCGCATCGGTCATCATCTCTTCAGCCCAGGAAAAGCCGGTACTCATACAAGGTTCTCTCGTTGCCCCCGACAGCGAGCCCTTCCATCTGAAGGCGACGATCACAGAAGAACGCGACTCCTCACCGAAAGGAACGGTGGAAATGTCCTGGATCGCCCCAAACAAATGGCGTCGCATCATCATGGCAGAGGATTTCTCGCAGACCCTCGTGGTGAATGACGACAAAACTGAAGACAAACATTCCAGTGACTACTTCCCGGTAGGACTTAACACATTGGTTACGGCAATGGTCGATCCTGCGCCCCTTCTCGCCGAGTGGAGATCGGGCGACATTGCACTGACGAAAGCAAATGGTGCAGTGAACGAACGCGGGGTCGAATGCTTCGATGTCAAACGCACCCGGTGCATGGTAATTGAGTCAGGAATCAGGGAATCGATTGGCGCTGCGGGTCACAAGATTGTCTTCGGCGACTATCGAAAATTCGGCGGCAAACGCATCGCGCGGCAGCTCACTTACACCATTTCAGCTGGAGATTTTGAGACGCTAAACATCACCGAACTAGAGCCTTTTAAGTCGGTGGATGAGACTCAGTTTGTTGTGGACAACCCCACACCACCGGAAGGCCAACTGGCTCCGACGACTCTCACTGATGAACAACTGCGTGCCCTGGCTGTCGATTCACCGCAAATCATTTGGCCGCAAGTACTCGACGGCGCACAAACCGGTACAGCTACCTTCTACCTCGCAATCGATCCGCATGGCACGATTCGCGAAATCTTGCCCATTCAGACAGCGAACGAGCGCTCCAATGACTCGGCTATCCGTCAAATCACTCGCTGGAAATTCCGGCCTGCAACCAGAGACGGTGTCCCCGTCCAGGCAGAGGGCTTGATTACTTTCCCACTCAATACCCGCGCCTTCGGTCCTGCAGATCCTCTAAGTGATGTCGAGGTTCGAAAACTCGCGACGAACATCGTTGAACCCAGCGTTCAGTCAGGTCAGGTACCGCCAGGGACCGAGTACAAACTCTGGATCGCTGTCGACTCCGATGGAATCGTTATCGAACAGATCCATACGGATGGGCCGTCAGAACTTATGGGTCCATGCGGCCGGGCCATAGGGCAGTGGCGTTTCAACCCGATCATGGAAAACGGTCAAGCCCGCCCCTATCGCGCCCAAGTCATTTTCAAGTTCTAGCGTTTCTTTCGCCGATATCGAACCGCGCTACCGCCCGTTCCCCGCACTGCGACCGATCTTCCGCTGCGCCACTTGCACCACGCGCCGTTGTTTGCTCGCCCTGCGACCACGCTTCGTTTGACCTGCTCTCACAACGCGCCTGCTTTTAGCTCGCCTCATCCGCACATCCGGCAACGGTGGCAGCCCCGCCAGCGCCAGCAAATCGTCATTCGATGCCTTGAAAAGATTGAAGCCAGGTTTCCACCCATGCGCCCGCCCCTCGGTCATCGCCACAAACAGCGCCGTATGACTTGCGGGATGAATCGCAATATAAGTCGTAAATCCGGCTCCGCCTCCGGTCTTCTCAATGATGTGCGAAACATCGTCGTTCCCACCCACATGCATCCATCCCAGCCCAATCCCGCTCGGTCTACCCGCGTGGTCCAGTCCGTACTGGCCTTTCAGGCTGGCGGGTTGCAGATACACGCCGAGCGCATTGTCACCCTTCGGCTCTGTACGCGCACTCTCGCCCACCAGGTAAGTCAAAAACTTCACCATGTCCGCCGGCGTCGAATACAGCCCGCTGCTTCCCTCCGTATTCGCTGTGATGGTGCACGGCCCCTCCTCCCGCGCGCCCGTCATCAGCCGTTCACACTGTTCGGGGTTCGGATAAAAGGTCGTGTTCCACATTCTCAGCGGCTTCAGAGTGCGCGCATCCAGAAGCGCAGCATACGGCGTATGCGAAGCCTCTGCCAGTGCGTCGCTCAACAGATCGAACCCGACATTGGAGTAGAACGCCTTCGTCCCCGGCGTGAACTTCAGCTCTGCACTCGCAAGCCAATGCCAGCGCAAATCGTAGTCCGGGTAAGTAAAATGCGGCGTCCGCCGCGGAGCGGTCCCAATCTCTCGATCCAGCCCCGCCGTATGCGTCGCCAGATCCTCCAGCGTGATCGGTGCATCTTTCTCCGGCACAACCGCTCCCCCCGGCGCATATCTCTTCAGCGGGTCGTCCAGACGAACCTTTCCATCAGCCACAAGCTTTGCCATCAGATCCGCCGTAAAGATCTTCGTCAGCGAGCAGAGCCGGACCTCTGTATTCATCGTTGGAGCCTCGTGCGATCCCGGCACCGCTTCCCCGTAGCTTTTGAAGTACATCTGGTCGCCACGCACCACCACCAGCACCAGCCCCGTGGCTCTCGAGTTCGCGTAGAGATCGGCGCCCAGCGTCTCGGCATCTTTCAAATCATGCAGGGTCATCACAGGCGCCGTCTGCGCCGCGGCAGGCAGCAGACTCAACAGAAAAAGGGAAGCTATAACAAAGCGCATTGTCTTTAGTGTAGGCCCGGCTTCTGACCTGCTGTCCATGTCCCAAAAATCAGGTATCAAAACAGCAAATCGTGCCTGCCATCCCGCTGTCCAGGACGGAAAGCACGATCTGCAGTGAATACTTTGTACTTGCGCAATTAGTCTTCGTAGTTCAGCGCTTCCAGCCCCAGGTAAACCGCGCCGGCGCCGAGTTCTTCCTCGATGCGCAGCAACTGGTTGTACTTGGCAATGCGATCCGTGCGGCTCACTGAGCCGGTCTTGATCTGCCCCACGCCCGTCGCCACCGCGAGATCCGCAATGAACGTATCTTCGCTCTCGCCCGAACGGTGCGACATCACCGACGTATACCCATAGCGGCGTCCGAGTTCGATCGCTTCCAGCGTCTCCGTCAGCGTACCGATCTGGTTCACCTTGATCAGAATCGAATTAGCCACGCCCTCTTCAATGCCGCGCTGCAGGCGCTTCACGTTGGTCACGAACAAATCGTCGCCAACCAGTTGAATGCGGCTGCCCATCTTGTCGGTCATCAGCTTCCAGCCTTCCCAGTCGTCCTCGGCAAGCCCGTCTTCGAGCGAGACGATCGGATACTGCCGGCTCCAATTGTCCCAGAAGTTCACCATCTCTTCGCTCGTCAGTTCGCGCTTGTCGCTCTTCTTGAAGACGTACTTGTTCTTTTCCTTGTCGTAGAACTCACTCGATGCCGGATCGAGCGCAATCGCGATCTGCTCGCCCGGCTTGTAGCCAGCCTGGCTGATCGCTTCGAGAATCAACTCCACCGCTTCATCATTCGACTTCAGCGAAGGAGCAAACCCGCCCTCATCGCCCACGGCCGTGTTGTAACCCTTCTTCTTCAGCACACTCTTCAGTGTGTGAAAGGTCTCCGCAGCCCAGCGCAGCGCATCGCTGAAGCGCTCCGCCCCGACCGGCATGATCATGAACTCCTGAAAGTCCACGTTCGAGTCGGCATGGGCGCCGCCGTTCAGCACGTTCAACATCGGTGTCGGCAGCACGCACGCATTCACGCCGCCCAGGTAGCGATACAGCGGAATCTCCAGCGTCTGCGCAGTCGCTCGCGCCGCCGCCAGCGATACGGCAAGAATCGCGTTCGCTCCCAATTTGCCCTTGTTCGCCGTTCCGTCCAGCGCGATCATTGTCTGATCGATCAATCGCTGGTTCGACGCATCCATGCCTTCCAGTTCAGGCGCAATCACTGTCTCCACATTGGCCACGGCCTGCAGCACGCCCTTGCCCATGTAGTGGCTCTTGTCGCCGTCGCGTAGTTCAACGGCCTCATGCTCGCCGGTAGATGCGCCCGAAGGCACAATGGCGCGTCCCAGTGCGCCGCTTTCCAGGATCACATCAGCTTCCACGGTCGGATTTCCACGCGAATCAAGTACTTCACGGGCTCGAATCGCAACAATCTCTGTCATTTCTGTCCTCGCAATGCGGTGCTGCAGCCGGTCATTCAGTTTGGGACGGCGATCCACGGCAACGGCCTCTCCGGCAGCGCTCTGAATTGTTTCCAGAAGCTCGTGCACGTGCTTCAATTCCCCTCCGTCCGCGCATAAAAGCGTGTAATAAATTGAAAACGTTTCAGTTCGGATTCTAACAAACGCACCTTGAACACCCCGTGTGGCCGCGATCACACTCGAGCAAACCGATTGCTCCACCGAAAGATGCACGGCGTGTTGCCTCAGTTGATTCGTGCTGCCAAAGGCACCAGCCACGCCTGCGCAATGCTGCGCCCGTAACGGGCGCAGGCTAGCATTTATTCAGGCGCAATTTGCGCCCGTCATAAATTCGCACGTCGCGTCTCAGAACTTTTGCTCGCTTCACGGGTCTATATACGCAGGGAAGTACCGCCTGCATCGAACACCAAGGGGGATTTCGGATGAATCGGCCGATTCTTGCATGTGCACTCTTTGCATTGGCTGCCACAGCCCTCGTGGCTCAGCAATCAAGTCAGACCAATCCCTACGAGGGAACCTCCAATCCGCCTCCTGACGACACCATCATCACCAGCGAGCAGCCCGTTCCGATCCCCAAGCCTCCTGCCGGCCATCCCATGCAGGCGCCCGCAGTTCGACAAACTCCGCAGGCAATGAACGCACAGAGCGCCGGCCCCATTCCCCAAACCTACGGAGACGGCACCGACGAAGGCATCGTCGGAGTCGCACCTTCCGCTCCCAGCCTCGTCACGCCGCGCCGCATCCGCCGATCCCGATGGCGACATCGTGCATCCCGCGCCGCTCCCTCCCGGAACCCTCGGCGAAGGCACGCTCATCCGCGTCCGGCTCATCAGCGAAATCTCAAGCGCATTGTCCGAGCAGGGTGAGCCTTTCCGCAGCCGCGTGGCCACCGATGTGCTGCAGGACGGCCGCGTCGTAATCCCCGCGGGCGCAGAGATCGATGGCAAAGTCGCCCAAGTTTCTACCGGTCACTTCGCCGGACACGGTTCCCTCCTTCTCGAACCAGAAACCGTCACTTTCGAAAACGGCAGCGAGCTATCAACTCCATGCCATGGTTGCCTCCACTCCGGGCTCCAACCTTAAGGTCGGATCAGAAGGAGTGATCACCCCCGGCTCGCGCCTTAAAAAGGACGGCTATGAATATGCTGGTGTAGGTGGTGGCGGCATGATCGTCGGCGCTGCCCTCGGCGGTCCCGTTGGCATGCTCGCCGGCGGCATCATCGGTGCGGGCGTGGTCACAACCCATCTCCTCGTCAGCCATCCCCAGGCCAATCTCGAAACGGGTTCCTACCTCATGCTCACCCTCACTGAGCAGGTGCGCCTCGAACCCGAGGGCTCCCAGGGCAATTAACTCCATCGCTGGAATCATGTGATTTTGCGGCGCGGCAATTGTCGCGCCGCTTCTTATTGACCGCAAATATCTCGATCTCAGCTGCCCCTTTTCAGCGGCGACTCCGCCAGCAGCCAGATCGAAAATGTGGTTCCGCTGCGCTCTGCCAACCTCTCACTGCGCACACTGATCGATGCCTGGTGTTTCTTCAGGATCTCGCGGCTTACCCAAAGCCCCAGCCCCGTCCCGTTGTCGCCCTTGGTGGTAAAGAAGGGTTCGAACAAACGCTGTCGCGTGGCCTTGTCCATTCCGGCTCCGCTGTCGGCTATCGTTACCCGCGTGCCCCGCACGCCGGTCCTCGGATGTCGCGCATCGCGCGTACGCAGTTGCAGTCTGCCACCTCTTTTCAATGCGTCAAACGAATTCCCAATCAGGTTGGCGAACACCTGCCGTAACTCCGATCCAAAACACTGAATCAGCTCCGCGTCCCGGTAATCGCGGACTATTTCGATTCCAGCATCCTTCATGCGCGCCTGATAGATCGCAACCGACGATTCCAGCAACTCCGTTATCTTTTCCCGCGACGCTCCATTCGTCTGGCGATTGAACCGCAGCGTATGCGTCACGATATGGGAGACACGCGCCAATTCCTGCTCCGCCGTCTCGCTGAGCGCCTTCACCATCTCATCTTTTGAGTTCTTTTTAATCAGATAAAGCAGGTTCGTCACGGCTGCCAGCGGATTGTTTATCTCGTGCGAAATGGTCGCCGCTAAACGCCCAACGACTGCAAGCTTCTCGCTCCGTATCAGCGCCTCGCGCGTCTGCTTCAGCGCCGTCACGTCCTGAGTCACCCCATCAAAGCGGATCGGATTCCCTGCCGAGTCGTAAGCCGTCCGCCCCGTCGCCCTGATCCACTTCTGCTTCCCGTCCTTGGACACAGTCCGGTACTCGATGTCGTATTGCGCATGGTTCGCAATCGATTCTTCAATGGCGTGTCGCGTGCGCTCGCGATCCTCCGGATGAAGCATCTCGTAAAAAAGCCGAATGTCTACATCCGCATTCGCAGGCAGCCAGAAATGCTCCTTCACGCGCGCATCCCAGGAAAGCTTGTCGAATGGCAGATCGCAAAACCAGTAACCAATGTCGCCCGCATCCGCAGCAAACTCAAACCGGGCGCGCTGTTCTCGCAATGTGCTTTCGAAAGTTCGGGACTCCGTAATATCGAGCACCACGCCCACTAACTGCGAACTTCCCGCCACGCGCCGGCCCGTGGTAAACAACACCCTCTCTCCCCGCCCGGATGCCGGTACCGGTATTCAATCTCCATCGCGCCTGTCCGTATTGAACCATCATCTGTCGATTGACATTCGGCCAATCGGCTGGTGCACCCGCGACGACCAGGTATTCGCAATGGCTTTCTCGTCCATCGAGGCATCCGTGCCGAACATGCGATGCAATTCCGGCGACAGAATCCGCGTGTTCGCGACTCCATCCCACTCCCAGGTGCCCATCTGCGCAGCTTCGTGAGCCAGGCTCAAGCGTTCCCGGCTCGCCTCCAGCGCGCGACGGCTTTCCACGCGATCCGTCAGATCTACAGCATGAATAAAACGCCGTCCAGTCCACCCGCCAGCTCTAACATCGGCTGGCAGACAAAATCGAAGTACCTGTCCTTGAGTTCCCCACTTTCAAATTGCAGAAATGGAATCTTGACTTCGCGTCCGTGAAACGGGGCGCCCGTCGCAACCACGCCGTCAAGGATTTCGAAGAGACCGGTACCTTCCAGTTCCGGAACCCCTTCTCGGAACGTGCGGCCAAGCAGCTGATCCGCGGAGAGGCGGCCAGTTGCGCGAACCGCTATCTCGTTCACAAACGAGCAGCGCAGTTCTGGCCCACTCAGTATTGCGATCGCTGCCGGGGCAGACTTCAGCAATTCCTCGATTTGCAGCTGCCCCACGCGCGGAACTCCCGGCACAAGCTTGCTGAATTCTTCCTGTTCTTGCGCCTCACCCGAAGTAGTCGCCATCTGGCTCAGTTCTCATTGCTCTCTGCGCGAACGCGCAACCTTCACCTGCGTTTGCTTGGCTGACTCCTTCAGGCGCGGCAACATCATCCCCATGCGCACACTCTGAGTTGGTTTGTTCGATGACTTCCTTCAGGCTCCGGGTTGCCTTACGCCCTGATTTCCCCCCGGCGCAACTCCGGGGTCAACTGCTACACTCCCATCTGCCTGGGAGGATTGAGTACGTGCCAGATAAATACGCGGTAGCGGTCGTTGGCGCAGGAACCATGGGCTCCGGCATCGCCCATGTATTTGCCCGGTCCGGATTTCAAGTCACGCTTTGCGATGTTGAGCAGCGCTTTCTCGACCGCGCCCTCGCCTCCATCCGGACCAACCTCGGCCGCGAAGCCGCCAAAGGCAAGCTCCCCGAGTCCGAAATCGAGCCAGCCCTCAGCCGCATCCGCACCACCGTCAGACTGGAGTCGCTCGTCCAGCGCAGAGATCGCCGTTGAAGCCGCCCCCGAACGCCTCGAACTGAAATCCGAAATCTTTCGCACCCTCGACCGCATCCTGCCCGCGCACGCAATCCTCGCCACCAACACCTCCTCCATCTCCATCACCAAACTGGCCGCGCTCACCCGTCGCCCCACGCAAGTCATAGGCATGCACTTCTTCAACCCTGTCCCGGTCATGGCTCTTGTTGAAATCGTCCGCGGCATGGCAACCAGCGACGCCGACCTTCACCGCAGTCCGCGACCTGGCCGTCAAACTCGGCAAGACGCCGGTCGAAGTCAACGATGCCCCCGGCTTCGTCTCCAATCGCGTCCTGATGCCCCTGATCAACGAAGCCGCCTTCGCCGTCATGGAAGGCGTCGCCACCCCCGAAGCCATCGACCAGGTCTTCAAGCTCGGCATGGCGCACCCCATGGGCCCGCTCACCCTCGCCGACTTCATCGGCATCGATGTCTGCGTGGATATTCTCCGCGTCCTCCAGGATGGCTTCGGCGATCCCAAATACCGCCCCTGCCCGCTCCTCGTCCGCATGGTCGATGCCGGCTGGCTAGGCCGCAAGTCCGCCCGCGGCTTCTTCAACTACGCCAAGTGAATCCCTAAGAGACAAGGACCCGCACATTCGCCCCGCACATTCCAAAGATAGCGTTGTAAAATCGGGGCCGTAATCAGCAAGGGGCATCATTCTATGACGAAGCTTCTGCTCGCTATTCTTGCCCTTTTCGCGCTGCCGTCGGTCGCTGTTCCTGCGCCCGACGCCGTTGCTCAAAAAGTTACGGTGGCGCAATTGGAGCAGGCGCTGGCTACCGCCAATAGCAAGCCCGAAGCGGAGGCAGCGCAACAACTATCGCGACTCGAACTGACCGAGCGACTGAACGCAACCAGGCTGGCGCACTGGCAGGCCGTCCTCTCGGGAGAAAAGGCCCGCCGAGCAGTTGCTGATTCTGGCGGACCAGTCGGAGTTCCTGGCTCCCCCTGACGACGAGGTCATCAAAGAGGCCGCACCCGACCCCGCGGCAACACGTCAGATGCTGGTCAAGATCGTGAACTACGTAAACACTACCGTGCGCCAGTTGCCGAACCTGATGGCGCTCCGCCAAACCACAGGCTTTGAAGACCGCCCAGAGGAGAATATCCAGGAGGCTACGGATGTAGTCAGCCTGAGTTATCTTCCCTTGCACTTCGTGAGCGCGTCCAGCATCACGGTCACCTACCGCGACCGAAAAGAAGTGGTCGACGAGGGTGCCGACAAGACTCTTAAGCATAACGCGCCTGTCGGCGGGCTGGTAACCTCGGGAGAGTTCGGGCCCATTCTCAGCACCGTGATGGCTGATGCGCTCCAGGGCAAGATCACGTGGGCCCGTTGGGAGAAGGGCGTCTCAGAGCGACTGGCCGTCTTCCATTATGCAGTGCCCCTCGAAAAGTCGAATTACAACGTGCAGTTCTGCTGTGTGGCCGACGGATACTCAAGCTCCGGCCTCCCTGAAAGAACCGTCTTTCACCAGCGCGCCAGCTATCACGGCGAAATCGTTTTCGACCCTGTGGATGGATCGATCCTGCGCCTGACTTTGGAGGCCGAAATGCCGACTGGCGCGTTGGTTCCGAAGGCCGGCATCGTCATCGAATACGGTCCAGTGACGATTGGAGAAAGGAATTACATCTGCCCTGTCAAGAGCGTTTCCATATTGACTGCGCATACCGCACAACAGGTGGGTGCAATTTCCAGAACCAACTATCGCGGCGGCGCAAAAACATTTCTGAACGACGTGGTCTTCGGGCAATATCGTCGCTTCGGTTCCGAGACCCGCATCCTGCCTGGAGAATAGAAGATGAGGCGGCTCTCTTTGCTCGGAAACCACCATTCGCACCAGCAGGCAGGAGCGTACAATCACGCAACCATCTCGCCATGGCACAGCGAAATCCGAACCCCACATTTCGTGGAGGGTCTAAAGAAAGGACAGTTATAGTGACACGTCTGCTTCGAGCATCACCATCCGTCTTACTGGTTGTAGCCTCGTTTCTCGTGCAAGCCCAGGCACCGCCGTCGTCGTCTCCATCTCCGGCGCCGCAATCTCCGCGCCCCGCCTTCCCCACCCGCGACCCCCACACCCCCGGCTACGTCTCCGCCACGCAGTTGCCCGATGGCGCCGTCCCCTCACCAAGTGCCGATGGCAACTTCATCATCGGCCCCACGCATTTCCCCGCACCTGAAACTACGGCGCCCGATCTGACCAACGGCTCTGTCGTCGAGTTCACCATGAACTCCGCCGACAGTAAGTACTACCCCGGCATCGCCCGCGACAAAGGCACCTTCGGCACTCCCGATCCAGCCGATCCCGCCAAACTCATCATCACCACCAGCCACCCTGCCCCGTACACTCGCAAGGTCTCTGTCTATGTGCCCAAAGCCTACGTCCCCGGCAGCGAAGCCCCCTTCATCGTTGGCGCCGATGGCACCGACCGCTTGCTCTTTACCGCGCTCGACACTCTCATCGCCGAACACAAACTCCCTGTCATGATCGCCATCTCCATCGGCAACGGCAGCGGAGATGCGCAGGGCAGCGAGCGCGGCCTCGAGTACGACACCATGTCCGGCAAGTACGCCGAGTTCGTCGAAAACGAAGTCCTTCCCCGCGTCGAAAACGAAGCCCACGTCAAGCTCACGCACGACCCCGACGGCCGCGCCACCATGGGCGGCAGTTCCGGCGGATCCTGCGCCCTCATCATGGCCTGGTATCACCCCGACCTCTATCACCGCGTCCTCACCTACTCCGGAACCTACGTCAACCAGCAATGGCCCTACGACGCAAACACACCGCACGGCGCATGGGAATTCCACGAGCACCTGATTCCCATCAGCAAGCGCAAACCGATTCGTCTCTGGATGGAAGTCGGCGACCGCGATCTCTACAACCCCAACGTCATGCGCGACAATATGCACGACTGGGTCGAAGCCAACGAACGCATGGCAAAAGTGCTCGCGGCAAAAAAGTATCGCTACCAGTTCGTCTTCGCCGAAAACGCCGCCCACGTCGACCGCGCCGTCAAAGCCCAGACCCTCCCCGAAGCCCTCGAATACGTCTGGCAAGGCTACAAGCCGTCACAAAAATAGTCATAGCAGCTCTAACACATCTGAATCGGGCCGGGTGCCCCATCCTTGCGCAGTAAGGGTGGGAAAGCATGAAGTCCACTCCCTGAGTTACCCCGACCATCACCGCGGAATCATCAGCTTGAATCTGCCTCAGCGCTTCTTCGCCGGAATGTTCTGCCCACCCTGATGCAAAATAAGCGAGCCGATTACCCCACTGGCATCCGGCACAAATTCAATCTCCGCGCTCACCGGCGCAATAAAGAAAGTCGGGTGTCCGTCCTTCACTCCCTGGTACATCATGTCGATCGCCTGCTGCCCAGTCCCCTGCCCCGTAAGGTGATCGCCCGCAATCGCAATTGTGAGCGAAAATGTCGGCGCGAGATCGTAAACGCCCACAAACTTCGCCAGCGCTTCCTTCGAGATTGGTACTGGTTTGCGCTCACTGGCAAGCACAACCGGTTCGCCGAGGACAGCATTCATCAACTGGCCGCCCATCGTTCCCGGCGCGGCACCATTCACATTGCTGAGAACAACAACGGCAATCTGCTTCTCCGGTGCGTAAGCCAGATGAGTATTGAATCCTTCGATGCCGCCGTCATGGCTCACCACGCGTACACCATCAAGATTCTCAATGAAGACACCCAGCCCGTAGTTGCCCTTTCCCGGTGTCGTCATCAACTTCAGCGACTCCGCATTCAGAACCTTGCCTCCAAACAGCCCATGTTCCCACTTCAGCAAGTCGCCCGTCGTCGAATAGATCGCGCCCGCCGACCACGGAATGGTCATCGATTCTGACCGTGCCACTTCAGTTCCATGCGGGCCCGGCCGATACCCTTCTGCTCGCTTGGGAAGAACGAACTCATCGCTATCCAGCCGGGAATCCCTCATGCCAAGCGGCTCGAAGATTCGCTCACGCAAAAGATCGCCGTATTTCTTCCCGCTCACCTTCTCAATCACCACGCCAAGCACGATGAAATTCGAGTTGCTGTAATCGAACTTGCTCCCCGGCTCAAAGTCCAGTGGCTTGTCGCGAAACAGCGCGATCTCCTCTTCCGGTGTGTGCGCACTCATGCTCCACGTTGGAAATTCCTTGAATCCGGTGAAGCTTGGAATTCCCGAAGTATGCCCCAGCAAATTGGCCAGCGTAATCTTCGCCCACGCCGGCGGAGAGTCCGGTAAATATTTGCTGACAGGATCATTGATGTTGACCTTCCCATCCTGCTGCAGCAGCAGAACCAGCGTTGCCGTGAACTGCTTGGTCAGCGATCCAAGCCGAAACTTCGCTTGGGGCATATTCGGCACCTGCCACTCAAGACTCGCCATCCCATATCCCTTGTCAAGCAGCACGTTGTCGCCCTCCACCACCAGCACCGTACCCATAAACGCGTTGTTCGGAGTGTAGGAGTTTGCGATCTGCTCCAGTCGCGCCTTGGTGGCCGCCTCGTCTTTTGACTGCGCACCGCTGTTGACCGCGCCGCCAACAATAAGAACCGATACGAGTAACGCAACAACCACCCGATGCGTCATAAATTGTTCCTCTCTTGCTCGGTGAATGATTCTGTTTCTGCCCCGGATACACTACGCCCCTCGCTCAACACCAAATCCGTCATCACTTCCGATCCAGCCGGAACGCCGCCGCCTGAAAATCCCCTCGGAAGTCCTCTCTCATCTCCAGCCCATGATTCATCCACCACGCTCCGCTCGCCGTCATCGGGCTTCCCTTCTTCAATGCTCCCTCAATCGGCGTAAGCGCGTACTCTGCCTTGGGATCGAGCCCCTCCAGCTTCAGCAACGGAAACCCGCGTCCCTCCTGCGATGAATGAATAAACGCGAACGCGACTGACTGGCTCTTGTCGCGATTCACCGTCTGCGTCGCCGAGAACTCGCTCCCATTCCGCGGCGAAATCAACCTATACAAATTCCCCTGCACAATCGTCCTCTGCACCTGGTGATAGGCCGCAATCAGCCGCTTTGCCGTCACCATCTCTTGGTCGTTCCACTTACTGATGTTCGCGCCGATCCCCAGCGACCCCTGCATCGAACTCAGCATCCGGTACTCGAGCGAAGTCGTCCGCTTGTTCAACCAGTGTGGCGAGTCCGTCACCCACGCCATCATGATCTGCGGTGTATACGCATAAGTGAATCCATCCTGCTGCGTAAGGCGGTCGAACGGATCAGTATTGTCCGACGGCCAAACCTCATCCGCATATTGCAGAATCCCAAGGTCAACGCGCCCTCCACCGCCCGAGCATGATTCCAGTTCCACCTTCGGATGCCGCTTCTTCAGTTCCGCGAGAATCGCATATAGGTTCCGCGTGAATTCCACATAAACCTTCTTCTGCTCTGGCGGCGGAAGCTGATCCCACCCTGGCTCGCTCCAGTTCCGGTTGTAGTCCCACTTCAGAAATGCAATATCGTTCTCGGTCAGAAGTTTGTCGAGAAACCCGAGAATGTAATCGCGCACATCGGTTCGCGCAAGATTCAGCACCAGCTGATTCCGCTGCTCCGACCGCGGCCGACCGGGAAAATTCAGCACCCACTCCGGATGCTTCCGATACAAATCAGAATCCGGATTCACCATCTCCGGCTCAACCCACAGCCCAAAATCCATCCCCAGCGCGTGCACCTTATCAATCAGCGGCTTCAGCCCGTGCGGAAACTTCGTCGAGTTCACATACCAGTCGCCCAGTCCCGCATGATCATTCTTGCGCTGCCCAAACCACCCATCATCCATCACAAAGCGATCGACACCCAGCTCTGCCGCCTTCTCCGCCAGCGCCTTCTGCCCCTCTTCCGTGACGTTGAACTCCGTCGCCTCCCAGGAGTTGTAAATCACCGGCCGCAGCTTCGGCGCCGCCTCATCCCCTTCGCCAACACGATGCGGAAGCACGTGCGCAATCTCAAAGTGATGCAGAATACGCGACGCGCCGCCCAACCCATGCGCGCTATATCCGCCATAAAACACCGGCGACTCCAACTTTTCGCCAGGATGCAGCACATACCCAAAGTCAAATGGATTGAAACCGCCGGTCACGCGAACCGCATCCAGCTGGTCTTGCTCAACCGTGATCCTCCACGAACCACTCCATGCCAGCGCACCAAACCACACCTCGCCCGCATCTTCATCCGGCCGATCCCCAGCCTCAATCGCAAGCCATGGATTTGCCTGGTGCCCCGTTGACCCTCGCCGGCTCTCGATCACGCGCGCTCCCGGATGCAGCGGCTCCTGCGTCAGCGTCCATTCCCCCGCCCACCGCCCCGTCAGATAATTCAGCGTGTAGTGGGCCGCCGGCAGCGCCCAGGCTGCCGCGGCAGCCTCCTCAATTGTGATTGGCTGCGCCTCCTTGTTCTCGATCGTTGCCGACCGCGACAGAATCCCGCTCCCCGCATCCATCGAATAATGCAGCGTCACAAAGACCTGCCGTTTAATGTCTTTGAGGACAACATTGAAACCATCCGATGTAGTCTCATGCCGCTCGTAGTGCAACACCAGGTCGCGATTCCCGTCCGCAAACGTTACCTTCAGAGCCGGCTCTACAAACAACCCTCCGCCCCATCCCGCGTACTCCTGCGGCGTCGTCGTATACGAAGAATCAAACGATGCCCATTCGCGCGCCGGTACCGCCTGCGGAATCCGATCCGCAGCACCGAGCCGCCCGCCCCAGTAAAGTTGCTGCAATTCCCCACGCGCATTCACGCCAAATGCATACGTAACATTGCCGCCGTCCAGCCGAAATACCTTGCTGCCTTCGTCAAACCTGGCGCTGGAAGTCTGCGCATGAGCGACAAACAGAGAAGAAAGAAGCACAAGGACCGAAAATATTCTGCGCAGCATAAAGTCTTTCCTGAAGTGATTTTTCAAACCGCCCATCATAGCATCGGGATATGCTTTTCGCCGCACTTCGCCGCCAACCATTCGCCATTCACTCGCCACCCATACCGCTTCACAACACTTGTTAACAGACTTCAAGCGGGGTATGGGCTATCCTGAAGCTAACCTAGCCGGAGGTTCAGGATGCTCTCCCCTACCCTAACCGCGCCTGCCTGTCCTACTCCCGCAGAAACCATCGCGGCTGCGATCGATCGCATTGTTCCCTTGCAGGGACTTCCCTTCGAAGATCGCCTCTGGCTCGCGCAAAACGGCGAAGAGGTCGTTGCACAGCCCGGCGACATCCTCTTTGAAGAGGGCCAGCCGGCCGATCGCATGATCCTCATCCTCAAAGGAGAGATCCACGTCCGCCGCCAGCGCGGTGGACCCATGGAGCTCTTCATCGGACGCACAGGCCAGATGACCGGTCTGCTTCCCTTTTCGCGCATGAAATTTTCCGGCGGACAAGGCTTCGCCATCACGCCTGTGTGGGCACTCTTCGTCCGCAAAGAAAAATTCCCCGAGATGCTCGAGGCCATCCCCTCGATGACCCAGCGCGTCGTCTCTACCCTCCTCGATCGCGTCCGCGAAGTCACCCGCATCGAGCAGCAGGCGGAAAAGCTCACCGCTCTCGGCAAACTCGCCGGAAATCTGGCCCATGAGCTAAACAACCCTGCATCCGCCGCTCAGCGCGCCGCCTCCAGCCTGGTCATGGAGCTGCGTTCCAACCGCGAAAATCGTTTCAAGCTCGTCAACCTCTGCCTCTCCGACGAACAGATCAACGGCGTCGAAGCATGGGAACAGAAAATGATGAGCCACTCCACCCGCCCGGACCCGCGCGACACCGGCGCGCAGATCCAGCTCGAAGAGGAACTCCGCAACTGGCTCACCGTCCTGCCCTGCGAAGGCGCATGGGAAGTAGCCGCCCAGCTAGCCGAGCAGCGCACCACCGTCGCTGACCTCGAAGAACTTCGCACCTTGATCGGTGCCAGCGAAACCTGTGTCTCCCTGCAGTACTTCGCGCGCTATTTGCGGTCGACCCGCTCCGTCGATACCCTGCTCAATTCAACCGCGCGCATCTTCGATCTCATCAGCGCCGTCAAGGCCTACTCCTACATGGACCGCGCCCCCATCCTCGAAGTCGACGTGGCCGCCGGCCTCGACGCAACCATCCAGATGCTCCAGTCGCGCATGAACAATGTCGTCATCGAGCGCAACTACCAGCCCGATCTGCCCCGCATCAGCGCCTATGGCAGTGAACTGAATCAGGTGTGGACCGCTCTCATCGAAAACGCCCTCGACGCCCTCGCTGAAACTGACCACGGCGGTAAATTGAAACTCACCTGCCGCCTCGAAGGCGAAATGATGCTCGTCGAAATCTGGGACACTGGCCCCGGCATCCCACCGGAGCTGCAGGACCGCATCTTCGAGCCCTTCTTCACCACCAAGGCGCCCGGCCAGGGTCTCGGTCTGGGCCTCGACAACGCCATGCGCATCGTGCGAAAGCATCGCGGCCACCTCAGCGTCCGTTCCGATCCGGGGTCAACCTGCTTCCGCGTCCGCCTGCCGCTCGATCAGCTTCAAGCCTATTGACATAGCAAGTCCAACCACATTCACACTGCACGTCCACACCATAGGAGTTTCCCCATGGCTGATTCCGCGACTACCGCAAACAAGGTCCAAACCACCCTCACCACTATGATCTACGTCCGCCGCAGCGCCGCTGCCTTTGACTTCTATATCCGCGCATTCGGCGCAGCGACCCTCATGCGTCTTGACAATGAAGATGGAACCGTCCTCGCGCATCTTGCCATCGGCAAAGGCGACTTCTGGCTCTCCGAAGAATCACCCACTCATCAGAACTTCAGCCCAGAATCGCTCGGCGGCAGCACCTTGCACATGGTCCTCATTGTCGACGATCCTCATGCCGTCTTCGATCAGGTCATTGCCGCTGGCGCTTCCTCCATCTGCCCCGTGCGCGACGAAGAATACGGCTGGCGCATCGGCCGCGTGCTCGACCCCTTCGGCCACCACTGGGAAATCGGCAAGCCCCTCTCGGAGGCTTGATGCAGTGGGAACCCAAACCCTTAAAGGCCCCGGAGACCATCGAGACCGAACGCCTGCTCCTCCGCCGCCCCAAACGCAGTGACGCGCAGGCCGTCTTTCACCGTTACGCCTCCGACCGCGACGTCACGCGATATCTCAGCTGGCCCACCCACCGCAGCATCGCCGACACGCTCGCCTTCCTCGCAATGAGTGACGACGAGTGGCAGCGCTGGCCCGCCGGCCCCTACCTGGTGCTTACACGCGACGATGGCGCCCCCGGATCACTCGTCGGCAGCACCGGCCTTTTCTATAAAGGCCAAACGCGCGCCATCACCGGCTATGTATTTGCCAAAGACGCCTGGGGTCTTGGCTACGCCACTGAAGCGCTCCAGGCCATGGTCGACATCGCGCAGCAGACCGGAGTCCAGCGTCTCGAAGCAATCTGTCACGCCGAACACACCCCCTCCGCCCACGTCCTCGAAAAGTGTGGCTTCAACCGCGAAGAGGTCCACCGCGAGCACTTCGTCTTCCCTAACCTCAAGCCCCAAAAGAAAAGCGACGTCTTCAGCTACGTCCGATGTTTCTGATTTGCTCTGCCTCTTGGCTTTACCGGCGGGAGCGTGGGACTTTAGCCGCTTAAATAAGGCGCCGCATTTAGCGGGCTTCAACCCCCGCCCATTCGATTCGGAGGTGGCTCCCCCGACTGGTCCAAAGACCTCCTGGCAGTCCGGCCCCTGTCCAAAACTTTTGTGCTATTTGCGATTTTCCCAATCCGTATTAACTTCGTTTCACAAACCCCTTCTTGCGATACAAAGCCGGCCACGTTCGGGGAGGCCCGGCAGTCCTGCGGCCTCACTCAACCCAAAGGCTGCACAGTCCCTTTTCCCGTCAACTCCTCCATGCGCTCCACCCAGCATCGATCCGCCGCCACGCTCATCTGCTCAGGTTCAAGAATCACTTGAAATTCTCCTTTTTTCTCAAGGAAAATCATGATTTTACCCGGTCCCGGTGCGGCATCCGCAGCGCTCTTCACACTCGTCATCAGCGCCTCTGTAGCCCGATCGAGACTGATCCGGATCCGTACCCCCGTGGGCAGTTTCACTTGCACTGCTTCAAGCGGTTGAATATTGCTCACTGAAATCTTCGGAGCCGAATCCTCATCGCCCATCAGCGTCCCACGCACCAGCACTGGCGCCTCAATCCTCCACTGCTCCGCTAGCCGTTCATAATCCCGCGAAAACGAAATCAGCTCAATCTTTCCAGTAGCATCTTCCAGAGATCCCGTTGCATAGAGCTTTCCATCGCGCTTACCCTTTTGTACCCGGATGCCCTGAATGATTCCTGCCACCTGGATCTCATCCGCCGGATCCGCTTCCTTCCCCCATCGACGCTCGGGCGGCTTGCGCTCCAGCGCCTCCGCTGTCGAAATCACTCCGCTGAGATTCTTGATCTTGTCTGCATACTTATCCAGTGGGTGCCCCGAAACAAAGAATCCCAGCACTTCCTTTTCATTCGCCAGTCGCTCGCCCTCTTCCCAGTCCGGCACGTTGGGCAGATCGTCGCCGTGCCTCCCATGCGCCGGCTCTTCATTGAACAATCCAAACAGCCCCGCCTGCCCCTGCGCGGCATCCTTCTGCGCTTTCTGCGCGCGTTCCATAGCCTTATCGACCGCCCCAAACAGCGGAGCACGCTTGCCCAGCGAGTCTAGTGCGCCCGCCTTGATCAGCGACTCGATCACCCGTTTGTTCATCACCCGCAGGTCAACCTTCTCGCAGAATTCCCAGAATGTCTTGAAGCGTCCTCCCGCCTCCGCGCGCGCCTTCGTGATCGACTCAATCGCATTCCCGCCCACATTCTTCACCGCCGCGAGCCCAAACCGGATTGCCGCATCCCCGTGCGGCGTAAACTGCGCACCGCTGACCTGAACATCCGGCGGTTCCACACTGATATTCATCTCCTTGCACTCGCTGATGTACTTCACTACGTTTTCCGGCTTCGACGTTTCGCTCGTCAGCAGTGCCGCCATGAACTCCACCGGATAGTGCGTCTTCAAATACGCCGTCTGGTATGCCACCAGCGCATACGCCGCGGAGTGCGACTTGTTGAAGCCGTATCCCGAGAACTTCGCCATCTGCTCGAAGATCTCTTCCACCGGTGCCTTCGGATGCCCCAGCGCTGCCGCGCCGTTCATAAACCTGTCGCGCTGCTGTGCCATCGCTGCAGGATCTTTCTTCCCCATCGCGCGCCGCAGCAGGTCCGCCTCGCCCAGGCTGTAGCTCGCCAGCACGTTCGCGATCCGCATCACCTGTTCCTGGTAGACAATCACGCCCAGCGAGTCTTTCAAAATCCCTTCCAGCTCCGGCAGCAGAAACTCCACCTTGCGCCGTCCCCACTTGCGCTCGATGAAGTCGTCGATCATGTCCATCGGACCCGGCCGGTACAGCGCATTCAATGCCGTCAGTTCCTCCACCGTATCCGGCTTGTACCGCCGCAAAATGTCCCGCATCCCGCTCGACTCAAACTGGAAGACCCCCGATGTCAGCGCCGTATGAAACACGCGTTTCATCGTTTCCGAATCATCGCCCGGAACCATGTCGATGTCGATCTTCTCCCCGCGACTCTGTTCAATCAGCTTCACGCAGTCAGTGATGACCGTCAGCGTCGCCAACCCCAGGAAGTCCATCTTCAGCAGGCCCATCTTCTCGACCGACTTCATGTCGTACGCCGTCACAATTTCGTCGTTCTTCGTGCGGTTCAGCGGCACCAGCTCCGTCAGAGGACGCGGCGCAATCACCACCGCGGACGCGTGCACTCCAGCCCCCCGCACCAGCCCCTCCAGCTTCTTCGCCGTATCGATCAGCTCGCGCACCTGCTTATCGTTGTCATACGCCTTGCGCAGATCGGGCGACTCCTCCAGCGCCTTCTCCAGCGTCATACCCACGGTCGGCGGAACCAGCTTCGCAATCCGGTCCACGTCGCCGTACGGCATATCCATCGCCCGCCCACAGTCCTTGATCGAAGCCTTCGCCGCCATCGTGTTGAACGTGATGATCTGCGCAACCTGCTCGCGTCCATACTTCCGCGTCACATACTCAATCACCTCGCCGCGCCGATTCTGGCAGAAGTCCACGTCGATATCCGGCATCGTCACGCGCTCCGGATTCAGGAACCGCTCGAACAGAAGCACATTCTGCATCGGATCGATATTCGTGATCTCCATCGCATACGCCACCAGCGAGCCGGTCGCCGACCCGCGCCCCGGTCCAACAGGGATCCCATTGTCTCGCGCGTACTTGATGAAGTCCCACACGATCAGGAAGTACCCGGAGTACTTCATCTGCTTGATAATGCCGATTTCAAAATTCAGCCGCGCTTCGTACTCATGCGTCGGCGACCGGCGCACCCCGCGCAGTTCAAGTTGCCGCACCGCCGTCTCCAGACGCTTCTTCAAGCCCTCGCGGCACACCTCTTCAAAGTAGCTGTCGATCGTGTGCCCCACCGGGACCGCAAACTCCGGAAATGGATTGTCCACCGCATGCAGCTTGAAGTTGCACCTTTCCGCAATCTCCATCGTCGTCGCGGTCACGCCCGGCGAGTCAGGAAAAATCCGCCCCATCTCTTCCGCGGACTTCACGAAGAACTGGTCCGAGTCAAACCGGAACCGCTCTGCATCGTGAATCTTCGATCCCGTCTGCACGCACAGCATCACGTCGTGCGCATGCGAGTCCTCGCCGCACAGGTAATGCGAGTCATTCGTCAGCACCAGCGGAATATCCAGTTCCTTCTCAAGGCGAAACAGATCAGCCTGAATCTTCTTCTCCTGCTCTAGCCCCTGGTCCTGGATCTCGAGATAGAAGTTCCCGCGCCCAAAGATGTCCTGATACTGCATGGCCGCACCCTTGGCCTTCTCGTACTGCCCCGCCATCAGTTCTTCGCACAGCTCGCCGCTCAGGCACCCTGAAAACCCGATCAGCCCTTTCGAATTATCCGCAAGAAACTTCTTGCTCACCCGCGGCTTTCTGTAGAACCCATGCAGGCTGGCCTCGCTCGTCAGCCGGATCAGGTTGCGATATCCCTCTTCGTTCTCCGCCAGCACCAGCAGGTGGTTGTACTGGTCGTTGGGAGATTCGGCGCGATGATCCTCCGCCTTGCACACATAGAGTTCGCATCCCAAGATCGGCTTGATCCCCTTCGCCTTGGCTGCATTCACAAAGTGAACTGCCCCGTAAATATTCCCGTGGTCCGTCATCGCGACAGACTTCTGCCCCAGCGCCGCCACGCGATCAATCAGCTTGTGAACGTCACAAGCCCCGTCCAGCAACGAATATTCCGTATGAAGATGTAAGTGAGTAAATTCGGCCATGGTCTACGACCATTTTACTTGGGTAGGAACTACCGCGATTTCGGTTGAAAGCTGGGGCCGAATCTTGCTCAGAGGCCGTTGCCCACCCCAAATGACAGGGGCCAAGAGTCCCTTAGGGCTCTACCCCTTTGACCGGCATCTTGGCGGGGAAATTGACCACCAGGCAGCTCTCTTCTCCACCCGCAAGGAATCTCTGAATGCTGTCGGACTGCGTTAGCAATATGCTCAGTGGTGCAATCGCCAACAGGCAGCCAGATCACTTTGGACGGAATCCCTTCAAGCACGCGCGTTCTGAGAAATCTGAGCCTTTCGAAGCAATTGCGAAGTCGTTGCGCGCCGCGAACTACCACACCTCATCATCTGTCGCGCTCATGAGGCCAGAGTCTTCTACATGTTTCGATCCGGGTTCTCATTCAGCAGCAGTTTCAAGCTGAAAGTATCTCGAACTTCTGCTCACGATCAGCGGCGAATGCTAGACAGGCTCGAATATCCCCTTCATGGAGCGCCGGAAAATCCGTAAGGATCTGTGCCTCTGTCACTCCTGACGCGAGGTAGTCGAGCACGTCCTACACCGTTATCCGCAAAACGCGGACGCATGGCTTGCCGCTCCGCTTGCCAGGATCTATCGTGATGATCTTGGAGTAACCTGTGTTTCCTCAGAATAAGGCTACGTCTTTTGCGCTTTCCCAGCTACCGGTCGTTCGCTGGTCGGTTCAGGCCGGAAATTAATTGCAGAGGCGGGCCTTTCCGCCGCCTACTTGAACACGTTCTTCTCCGGCACCCCAAAATGCGGCGCCGACGGCACGCAGTCATCAATCGACTTCAATACAACATTGTCCCCTTCCCCCACGTTCATCCCCGAAATAATGTACGGCCGATACTTCTCCTTCGGCGTGTGATTGTCTACATATCCCTTGATCCATCGCGGGCAGCCCATGAAGCCCGCGCCTTTTTCGTCCGTCCACCACACCACGTGAATACGGAACGTCCGCCCACTCTCCGCCACGCCCGAGATCACAGAGTAGGAAGTATCCGCGCTGTTCGTGATCGATTTGAATTGATCAATTTTGAACACCAGCCAGCTTCCCTTCTTGCTGCTATCGAAAAGCTTGCACGCCTCCGCATCGCAGATTCGCTCCACCCGGTACACGTCGATCGTCACCGACTGCTGCGACACGTTCTTATACTCCACCACGACTTTTCCATCCGTAGGCGTGTACCTGCCCCCCGCCGACCGCGCGGCAGAGAACGCCAGCGGCATTTTCGCCCACCAGCGTCATGCGGATGCAATCCATCGTGCAGGGCTTCGCCTGAACCGCCGTCCACCCGATCTCCACCTGCTTGTCGCTTTGAACCTGAGCCGTGTAAGCCTCTCCCGGCTTCAGCACCACACCCGACCGGATCGGGACGTGCTTCACGGCGCCATAGACTGTGCCGGTACAGAAAATCATCAAACCCGCTATCCAGCGCAACATGCGAGCAATTATAGCTTTGAACTCTCTGCCTGATGCATTCTTAATGGGAAGCATGCGTCCCTGAAGTCCAAAACACAGCGGAACTTCGGATTTACCTTAGGCAGGACAAAATCGGCACTCCTTCACCTGTGCGAGTACCATGGGATCAGCACCTGTTCCCGAACGGCCCCTCAATGCTGTCGGCACGGCAAGCCAGCGACAACGAGAGCATTCGGAACCTGCACTGAGGGAACCCGCATGACACCTCTTCGCTTCTTCGCTTCCGCCACAATCCTGCTCGGCACTCTGGCAACCTTTCCTTCCTCGAACGCCCAGGACCACCAGGACAAAAGCAAAGATAAACAACAGAATTCGGGCAAACATGCCGGCACAAGCAACCAGCCGCCGAAGCAACCCAATAAGCAGGGCCAGCAGAAGCGCCGGCGACAATGGCCGGCACCTCGGACAACTGAAACAGATGGATCGCTCACCAGATCAGGAACGCGATCAAAAGCGAACGCAGCATCGTGCCTGGCAGGAACGTCGCGCAAATCATTGGGAGTATGAGCACCGCACATGGAAGCAGCGCGGCGGATACAAGGGCGCTCGAATTCCAGACGACTATTTCCGCGAACATTACGGCAATGGACATGCATTTCGCGTCTATAGCCTCCCCTTCGTATATGAGGGTGGCAATCCACGCTTTCAATACGGCGGCTACTGGTTCACCATGCTTGATCCTTGCCCGGAGAACTGGGGCGGCAGGTGGTATGAGGATGATGACGTCTACGTGACTTATAAGGAAGATGGCTACTACCTGTTCAACCACAGGCACCCCGGCCTCAATGGAATCGCCGTAAGCGTTTCCTTCTGAATTCGCGGATTAGCGGACTTTCTGCCTCATCCCGCATCCTCTCCCTGTGGCATCCGGGCCGACGCCCTCGACCCAGCATCCCTTCCGCACGTTTTCGGGGTTTCCGCCACAAAGGGCGCGGGGGAGGAAGCTCTTCTGTCACGTTACCTCAGAGTGTCAGGCTCGCCAGCCGCGCCGCCATTTGTCTATCCCGCCCCATACACTCAGGGAAACACTTGAATAGAGGTCCTGAAGATGAGCAAGCCCCGTTGGATGGGTTTCGGTTTGGCGTCCCTTTTGATTGCGACGAGCGTGCAGTCGGTCTGCGCGCAAAAGCTGGATACAACTGTGCTCTACCGCCAGGCCAGCGACTCAAACTACTTCGCCGTAATCCCGGGATATACCGTCACTCCCCAGGAAGGCGGCACCGACTGCTCGCTCGAACCACTCTCCGAGGCCTGCTCCGGCGCCCAGCCGCGCCAATGCAGCAATCGCCGCACCCGGACAAGTTTCCTACAACCTCGTGGGCACCACGCTTTCGTTGCTTCTGCCCGACGGAAGAGTCGCACTGGTCAACTGCGTCAACAAATACTCATCAAAGGGAAACTACATCAGCCGCCGCATCTGCCAGATGCCTCTCGTCCCGCAAGTTGAGGTGGAGTTGAATGGCAAGACCGCCAAGCTCAAATGGCCCGTGGGCGAAGACGGCAAAATCACTGCGGAAACCTACCGCATCGTCGCCATTCTCGATAAGCAACTCATCGCCTCGCGCTGAGCACGCCCGAACTGCCGTCAACATCTTTACGCCCGCTCTTTACGCACGCTCTTGGGCTGCTCTACATTGGGTGCATGCTCGCCAACCGCTCCGTCCCGCCCTGCACCGTCATTCCCGTTCTCATCTACCCTGATCCCTCCGCCGCCGCAGACTGGCTCATGAAGGCGTTCGGGTTTACCGTCCGCCTGCGCATCGCCAACCACCGTATTCAGATGCGTGCCGGCGAAGGCTGCTTCACCATCGCCGAGGGCGATATCGTGCCCAATCGCTCGCACATCATTCAGGTCCGCATTGAGGATGCGCACGCACACTGCGAGCGCGCCCGCCAGGCCGGCGCCATCATCCTCACCGAACCCACTGACCACATGTACGGCGAACGCCAATACAACGCGCGAGACTTCTACGGCCACCACTGGGATTTCACGCAGACGCTCGCAGGACATCGATCCGGAAAGCTGGGGCGGAATCTCGGTCGTACTCTAGCGAATAACGTCTCGGGCCGCCCGTGCTGTCGCCCTGCCCTATGGCTCCAGCGCTTCCCCCGTCACAATTCCGGTAAGCTTGCGCGCTGCCATTGCACTGTTGAACGCTTTCGCATCATCGGCAAGAAACTGGTTGAACTTGCCAATTGCCGACCGGTATTCCGCATCCACCAGCTTCTTGTCCTCCAGCACAGCTACCGACGGGGCCGTATCGTCACCTTCCAGCAAACCATCCAGTGCGAACAGCTTTTCGTGGATTTGATCGGGAGTGCGCAACGTCGATTCTCCTGCACCCGCGTTGCTCGTCAACACTCCCTGAGCCGTCTTCAACTTCTTTGCAAAGGCGTCGATCTCCGCCTTCACCTTCTCCTCATCGGGCATGCCTTTCGTGGCTTCGCCCAATGCCACCAGCTGCGCATTGATCGCATCAATCCGATTCAGCGCTGTATCCACTTGCGAGAGTTCATGCAGCACTGACTCGCTCGCCTGGAATCGCTCCTTCATTCCCGCCGCGTCTCCATGCGATGTTGGATCCTGCATCACCACAAGCTTCTGCGAACTGCTCTTTCCTCCAACCGTCATCGTCACGGTGTACTCCCCTGGAGGAACCAGTGCGCCCGAACGCGGCCCCTTGTTGAAGTCCTTGCCGCCCTCCCAGCGCACCGGCCCATCGGCGCGAAGGTCCCACGCCATCCGCTGCAGCCCCGCCTTCGCCGGAACCCACGGCACTTCCTTCGGCTTTTCCGTTGAAGCCTCTTCTTCTCCCTGCTGCTTCTCCGGCGTCAGTTGCTGCTGCGTCTGCGATGAGGCTGGCGCCTGCGGAGCCTTCGCCTCATGCTGCTCAGAGCGGCTCGCGTGCGTCGTCGACGGCGGCTGAGCTCCCGCCGCGGGCGGCAAGTCCTCATCCTCGGGCGGCGCTTCATCCGGATCCAGCGTGTGCGTTCCCTTCATCGTCCGCACAACATGCCCCGTCGCGTCCTTGATCACCAGTGCTCCCGGCTCCTTCGATTCCTGCGCGAGATAGTAGCTGAGTTCCGCGCCGTACGGCGGATTCTTCCCATAGAAAGCGCCATCTCCCAGCCCCTCCACCTGCGACGAAGGCCAGAAGCGAAGCGCCTTCTCCGGCGCAAAGAGTGCAAAACTCTCCGGCTTGTACTCCTGGAATGGCGTAAGGTCGTCGAGTATCCAAACCGAGCGCCCATGCGTCGCCACCACCAGGCTGTTGTTCGCGCCGTTCAGTTGCAAATCGTACACCGCCGCATCCGGCAGTCCGAGTCCCAGCAGAAACCAGTGCTCTCCTGCATCCCAGCTCACGTAGAGTCCATTCTCAAGTCCCGCATAATACATCCGCGGATTGTGCAGATCGCGCCGCACGCACATGCGCATATAGCTGCGGCAAATCGCCGTCGATCGATTGCCACGTCGCTCCATAATCCGTCGTCCGAAACAGATATGGCTTGAAGTCGCCGCTGAAGTGTCGATCCACAGCAATCAGCGCCGTACCCGCATCGTCAGGCGAAAGATCGATCGACTCGATGCGTCCCCACTGCGGAAGCCCTGCAATGTGCTCCGTTACATTCGTCCACGTCCCGCCGCCATCCCGTGTCACCTGCACTTCGCCGTCATCCGTCCCCGCCCAGATCACCTTTGCATCCTTCGCCGATGGCGCGATCACCAGAAGGGTGTCGTAAATCTCCGCACCGGAGTTGTCCTTCACAATCGGGCCGCCCGATGACTGTTGCTTCTCCTTCTCGTTGCGCGTCAAATCCGGGCTGATCGGCTTCCACGTATGTCCGCGATCCTCGCTCTTGAACACCACGTTGCCGCCAGCATACAGAACCTTCGGATCCTGCGGCGACACCGCGAATGCCGCGTTCCAGTTGAAGCGATACTTCAGATCTGCAACGCCCCCGCCGTTAAAGTCGCGCGGATAGGGCTCCATGTCGTGCACCTGCTCTGCCGCGCGGTCAAACGTCATCAGCACCTGGTTCTGCGTGCTGTTGTAAATCAGGTTTGGATCATCCGGCGCGGGAATGGCAAAGATTCCGTCGCCTCCGTTCAGCGCGAACCAATGCCGATCGAGAATACCGCTCGGGTCCTTGCTGATCCCCGGCCCACACCATGCGCTGTTGTCCTGCAGCCCGCCGCAGATCCGCGTCCACGCATCCCCGCTCGCGCTCACGTGATAGAACTGCCCGATCGCAATGTTGTGAACGAAATCCCAGTGCGCGGCGTTATCGCGCGAAATCACAATGCCTCCGTCGTTGCCTTCGATCATCCGCCCGCTGCCCGACGGATCGATCCAGATGGTGTGATGATCCCCGTGAATCTGCTTCGCAATCGAACTGAAGTTGTGTCCGCCATCCTTCGATTCCATCATCAGATTCGACAGCGCGATTACGTGATCCGGATTCTTCGGATCCACCGCGATGTGCGAAAAATAGAACGGCCGCGAATCCACTTCCTCGTTCTTGCTCACCAGGCTCCAGTGATCGCCCGAGTCATCGCTGCGCCACAACACGCCTTCCGTCGAACCCATCACCGCATACACTACGTCCGGCTCGCTCGGTGCAATGGCCAGCCCAATACGCGCCACAGGCTTCTCCGGGAGCCCATGCCCGCTCAGCCGCTCGCCACGTCGAGCCCCCGTCGATCGATCGATAAATCGCATCCTCCGGCCCGCCATCGGAGTAGCTCCACGGCGTCCGCCGAAAACGATAGGCAGCCGCAAACAGCACCTGGGGATTCTCCGGATTCATCGCCAGATCCGAGATGCCCACACTCGGCCCCACGTACAGCACCTTCTGCCACGTCGCGCCGCCATCCGTCGTGCGATACACTCCGCGATCTTCATCATCGGCATAAGGGCTGCCCATCGTAGCCACCACCACCGTCCCCGCATGGTGCGGATCGACAGCGATCCGCGAAATCTGAAAGCTATGCTCCAGCCCCATCCGCTTCCAGTGCGTCCCGCCGTCCGTGGATTTATAAATCCCATCGCCAAACGAAACGTCGTTGCGAACATTCGCTTCGCCCGTTCCCGCCCACACGATTTGCGGATTCAGCGGATCGACAGCAAGCGCGCCAATCGACGCCACACTCTCGTACTGGAACAGTGCCTTCCACGTCGTGCCGCCGTTATCGGTGCGAAAAATCCCGCCATCTGCCGCGCCGACATAAAACACTTCGCTGTTCCCCGCCACGCCCTGCAACCGCAGTCACGCGTCCGCCGGAAATAGCCGGTCCAATCTCCCTGAAGCTCACGCTCTTGCGCACCACCATCGGCAACTCGGTACGCCCCTCCTCGTTCGCCTTCTGCGGCCCCGCCACGCCTGCAAACGGCACAGCTGCCGATTGAGCGAACGCGATAAACGGAGAAACCAGAACCAGGCAAACCCTGCGGCAACCCAGCCAAGTGGGCAAATATCTTTCAAATGTTTGGGAATCATGGTGACCTCGTAAGCCTCGCAGTTTATCACGTGGCCGGCGCCTCAAAGATTCATCTCAAAGCGCAATCATCTCCCGCGCGCGCTCCCTCAGAACGTCGTCAGCCGCACCCGCAACAGCACATTCTCGTCCGCTTTTAAATTCAATCCATAATCCGTCTGATCCCCATTCCAGATCCGCGCCATCTTCCAGTCCCCTGCCGAGTCGTAGCTGCCCTCTTCCACCTTCAGGAACAACCGCTTCTTGCCCGCGCAAACAATCGGCTTGAAATCCACGCGTACGTGATGCCCAGCCAACAAGTACTCATCCTGCCCAAGCTCGATCACCACCGCTCCGCCGTCCGCGCGAGCATTCCCCTTCGGCTGCATCCAATTCCCAAACGACGGCATGCCGTACTGCACCTCCACTGCCCACCGTCCAAACTCGATCTCCTGCGCGTGATGCTCCGGGTCCTCGCTCACTCCCACAACCTTGCCGTCAAGATTCGCTTTCGCAATCCGCCGCGCAATCGGGCGCCAGCAGTGCATATTGCTCCGCAAACGGCTTCAGTGCATTCGCCTCCATCGCCTCCGGCCCTTCCGTCTGATTGCTGTAGCGGCTCAAATCAAGTCCAAACGGCGACCACCCCATCGCTCCATGCCCGATTGCCGCATACACATAGCGCGCGTAAACCGCCGCATTACCCGTCTCCGGAATCAGCAGCGGGTTCCGTGCACGCCCGTAAAGATCCATCACCTTCATATACTTCGCATACTCGGGCAGATAAATATCCGGAGCCACCACGTCAATCGACGGCGCGGCAATCTTCCACAACCCAATGTTGTTATCCGTCGGCGCACCCGACTCATAGCTCGGCGCCTTTCCCGGATGAAATGGATCGCGCAGTGCTGCGTTCACATACAGCGGCAGCCGATACTCTGCCTTCCCCGCCGCCGCTACCTGCTCGATATACGCCGCCGTGTACCATGCCTCAAACGTCTCATCAGCACCATCGCCAAACACTTCCCTCCAAGTCCCCGCCTGCTTCCCTAGCCCCTTTACCAGCCGTTCCGGAACCGGCCCTGCAAACGCCTTCTGCGCCGCCGCACCATAATCGCGCACGCCGCCCCAGACGCCGGCTTCGTTCTCTACTTGCACCATGATCACCGTTCGCTGCGCATCCACCGCCGCCAAATGTCGCATCAGCATCTTGAACGCGCTCTTGTCCGCATCCAGAAACGCCTCTGAAAACGGCGAAGGCGAATCCACCGTCTCGCCCTTTTCATTTCTCAGGAACGGATACTTCTCCTGGTTCTCCTTGATCCACTCCGGCGTATAGTGCGAACTCCCGTTCTTCCATGTCCCAAACCACAGCAGCACCAGCCGCACCTGGTGTTCCCGTGCCTGCTTCAAAATCAAATCCACAACACCGAAATCGAACTTGCCCTCAGTCGCCTCCAGTTGCTCCCAATAGATCGGCAGCTCCACGGTGTTCGCATGCAGCGTCTCCGCGGCCGGCCATACTTTGTCGAGATACGCCGGCCACGCGCTCGAGTTGTTCGCCTGCACGCCCAGCATCAAGTACGGCTCGCCATCCACCATCAGCGCGAAGCGCCCGTCCTTTTGCACGATCGTTGGAATCGGCTTCACAGGAGTTGCCACCGGCCGGGATTCTTGGGCCGAGATCAGCAAACTCCCTGCAAGCGTTTCCAAAAGCATGGCAACAAGAACTGATCTTGTCGGTTTCATCCACCCGCCTTTACCTGTCATCTCCGCGCCCTCAAATGTTTGTCGTTAAAACCACGCCAAGTATATCCCTCGTCAACTACGTCACCACGCCACAGAATTACACTGGAAAAAGCACGGAGCCACACACACTTCATGGACAAGTTCGTCATTCGCGGCGGAAATCCGCTGCATGGCACGATTCGCATCTCGGGCGCCAAAAACTCCGCACTTCCCTGCATGGCCGCAGCCATCCTCACGGAAGAAGAAGTCACGCTCGAAAACATTCCCCAGGTGCGCGACATCGAGACCGAGCGCAAACTCCTCGTCGCCATGGGCGCAGAGGTCGAGTTAGGCACAGGTACAGCCGACCACATCACCCGCATCAACTTCCGTACCCTCTCCAGCCCAGAAGCCAAATACGAAATCGTCAAAACCATGCGCGCCAGTTCCCTCGTCCTCGGCCCGCTTGTCGCCCGCGCCGGAATGGCTCGCGTGGCCATGCCCGGCGGTTGCGCCATCGGTGGCCGCCCCATCGATCTCCACATCAAGGGCCTCGAAAAAATGGGAGCCGAAATCCTCCAGGAACACGGCTACCTCGAAGCACGCGCTTCCAAACTCAAAGGTGCTCATCTCGTCTTCGACAAAATCACCGTCACCGGTACTGAAGATCTCCTCATGGCCGCGGTCCTCGCCGAGGGCGAAACCCTGATGGAAAACTGTGCGCGCGAGCCCGAGGTCTGCGATCTCGCCGCCCTCCTCATTGCCATGGGCGCGAAGATCGAAGGCGCGGGAACTGCCACCATCCACGTACAGGGCGTCACCAGCCTCAACGGTGCGCACTACCGCATCAATCCCGATCGCATTGAAGCCGGAACGTTCCTCATCGCCGGAGCCATCACCGCCGGCGACCTCACCGTCGCCGATTGCAACCCCGACCACTTGGGCGCCGTTATTGCCAAACTTCAGGAGGCTGGCGCCACGATTGACGTCCTAGGCGCTACTTCCGTCCGCGTCCGCAGCGACGGCAAACTGCGCGCGGCCGATATCTCCACCGAAGAGTATCCCGGCTTCCCCACAGACATGCAGGCCCAGTACATGGCCCTCGCCACCCAGGCCGAAGGCGTCAGCATGGTCACTGAAAACATCTTCGAGAACCGCTTCATGCACGTGCAGGAACTCGTGCGCATGGGCGCAAACATTAAAGTGGACGGACGCACCGCCACCGTGCGCGGCCCCGCGCCTCTCTCTGCCGCAGCCGTCATGTGCTCCGATCTGCGCGCTTCCGCTTCGCTCGTCTTAGCGGCACTCGTCGCCGATGGCGAATCCATTCTCGATCGCGTCTACCACATGGATCGAGGCTACGAACGCATCGAGCAGAAACTCGAAGGCGTGGGCGCACAAATCCGCCGCATGGGCAACGTGTTCAGCTGAGTCTCAACTCACTTTTCTCGTAAGAATCCCACTCCCTGCCGCACACTGCCACCGCCCGAGTCTCCCCATACGCTACCCCGTTCCGGCGCGTGTTCACCCGCCCGAAACAATCTACTCCGACTTCATGAGCGTCGCTATCAGTGAATCCCTGCGTTCGTTCGCGTTTTCATCCGAGAAGTGCAGCACACGCAACCACGCAAAGAATGCTCCCACTCCCAGCGCCAGGAATATCGGCACCGGCAGCCACTCTTCCTTAAGAGACCAGCAAAGCCAAAAGACCAATACTCCCATGCCGAGCACTCCCAATTGAATTAACGTGGCCGGCAGATTATTTGCCTGCGATCCAGCCGGTCGCGTGATGCGGCCCGGATTGATGCGGTACGGCGTCGAAAGAGAAAAGATGATCCCCGCGGTCAGGTTGCACAGCAACGCAAAAACAAGCCACGCACCGGTATCCGCCAGCGCCGCCAGCGGCGGAACGCCCAACCGCAGACAGCCCAAAACGCCCGCCGCAAATCCCACGAGGGCAAACAGAATCGAGTGCAATACATTCTTGGCCAGAAACACGGTCCTGATCGGTGTCGGAGAAAGAAATAACAACTGGATCCCGGCTCCCTCTGCGCCCAGGTTGTTGTAAAACAATCCCGTAAATCCAAGAAGTGCATAAGCCACGCACAAAGGAAACGCATACGGAAACGAATTCCCGGACGGGCTGCGAGGGAAAACGCCTGCAATAAAAGGCACAATCAGCGCGGGCACGCAGGCCGCCCATACCAGGGGGACCGTGCGCGAAAGTGCGCGTATCTCCTTTTCCAGAATCGCGACAAAAGGCCCGGAGCCGCCCAATGTCCAGCCGCTGTTCTTCCGCGTTGCTCTGCTTCGGCTCGGAGCCCAACTCAAATTCTGTCCGCGATACTCAGCCCTGAGACGCCCTGCCAACGCACCTCCCGCTACAACCACCCAAAGTCCGAGCACACTCAGGAATGCACATCCCTCTGCAGGTTTTTGCGCAATGGCCTCCTGCAAAGTCGCCGCTCCCGATCCAGGGGGCAGCCATTGTTGTATTTGCTTTACAGGTTCAATGAGCGGCGCATACTTCGCGAGCGCTTCGTGGAAAGGCGCCGTCTCTCCTGGGTGGCGCGTCGACCTCTGGACTCGCTTCTCATTCCACACGGAATTGATCGCCAACAGGCCGACGAAAAGAATCATGAACAGCGCACCCAGAATCTCCCGAGTCTTTCGCTGCGCCAGCCAGCGTTCGACCCACGCAAAGACAGCACGCACCAGCAGAATGTTGAATACCGCGAAGATCGAAAGTGCAATCGCCGTGCACAACCACAAATCCGGCCGTGCAATGATGATTCCCAGCCAGACTCCTGCACAGCACAGCGCACCCACAATGGTGGAAGCGTCCATCAGGCCGAAAATCAAATACAGCAGAAAATAAGATCCAAAAAGAACGGGAAAGCGCAGGATAATTCCGAGGTTGGATTGCTCTTGAAACGACGCCACCATCATCGGAAACATCAGCCAGAGAATGCTGATCGCCCAAAACAAAACCGGTAAATATTGCCACGACGAATGCGATGCAACCGAGTAAGCCGCAGCGCACAAGCCAAGTCCCATCCCCAGTCCCATTAAGGAGTACAGCAGCCAAGCAACGCCCGTAGCGCCTAGATCGAGCACCCCATGAATGGAGCGCAGACCATGCATGAACATGCACCACCGCATCCGCGCCAGCGCTGAGTACTGCGTCCGCGCTTCCCGGCCCAACATTCGTCTACCGTTCGCGCCAACTCCGGTCACGCTGGCCACTAGAACGAAACATCCGCCGGTTCCGTCACCCGCATCACAGACTGGTCCCCCGTCTTCAGCTTCCACGCCAACCGGATCGCCTCAATCTTCGACCGGTTCTCCGCCGTATCCGGGTAGTCGATAATCAGGATCTTCGACCGTAATCGCTCCGGCGCGGTCTGGTTCTTCCCCTGCCACTGCCCGTAAACGTCCAACACGCTCAGCCCGTCCGGAAAACGCGGCGTCACCTCCCGGTCGAGGAAGCCTCGCCAGTCCACCTCGCTCACTCCCTTTTCCGGATGCTCAACCGGTCCCAGGCCAAAATAGAGCTTCGTATCCACCCAGCCTTTCGTCTGGCCGGGATGCGCCGCGTCTCCCTGCAAGGTCGGCGCGGTAACCACGGAAGGCGTGATCGGTGTATGCGCACAAGCTGCCAGCGCAAGCGCCAGGAATGACGCGAGATATACGCCGCGGACGTGCATTTGGGCTCCAGAACCGAAAAAGATCTACAGGCGAAAAACTTACTTTTCTACTTCAACTCCACGCCAGAAAGCCACATATCCTTTGATCTTGCGGGCCGCAGGCTTTGGGTCGGGATAGTACCAGGCCGCATCCGGATTATCCTGTCCATCGATCAGCAGGCTCAGATACCGCGCCTGCCCCTTCCACGGACAGGTAGATGTCGTGCTGCTCGGCCGGAAGTACTCCCGCTTCAGGCTGTTTTCCGGGAAATAGACGTTTCCCTCAACGATCTCTGTAGTTTCGCTTTCGGCGACCACTTTGCCGTTCCAGACTGCTTTTGCCATAATCTTTCGCACCGGCATTCGCCACATCGCTTTACCACTCGGGCGAACGCTAACCGTTAGAACATTAACAGAGATTAGATTCCATGGCGAGTCAACTGGGTGCGCATATACCGCGCGCAACGACTTCGCCAGACGACCCCGCTCCACCCTCCAGAGACTAATCCCCACAAAGGAGCATCCGAGAATTGCTTCCCCCCTCAAGCAGTCGTTCTGAGTGAAAGCATCTCAAGACTCCGCCGTCAACCCCTCAGCACGCAAATCGCCCTCTAACCGACTCAAAGCAAATGGCAAACAGCTTGCCGGCCTTTGCAGATTATTTCGCCGGTTCATCTAGGATGTGGGGATTGACCCGCACCGTCCCACTGCGAAGCCATGACCCGCGAAATGGGCCGGCGAAACTGCGAACAGAGGATAAAACACGCCTAAGGACAATATTACGAGCACTTTACATATAAGCCCAGATGGGTATCTGCTTGACGAACCCTACCACAACAGGTTGTGGTTTACTTCTTTTCCGCGCATTCTGCGCTCCGGTTATCGCAGGAAGTGTTCTTGTTTCAATACGTTATCCAGAACAGCCTTCGTCGCACTGCTCTTTTTCGTCGTAATATTTCCACCGGCCGTATTCGGGTGTCGTGTCGTGATCAGCGAAGACCCACAATTTTGCTCGTACTTCCTTGATCCAAGTCTTTTGCGCAGCCGAATACTCAATCCTGACTCGGCAGAAGAGGGCGAAATTGTTCATAATCTTCGGGATGGGGGAGGTTCGGAGTCCTGTGGCGGGGGAAATAGTGCTTCCCTCCATACGCTTCCTCGGCTTATAGCGATTGAGCACCGTGCTGATTTCATCAAAGGAGGCCGCTTTCCCGAAGCTACTGTAGACCGTGGTGCTGAACGGAATATCGTGACTATTGGGGCGGATGATGCGGGGAATCTCTATTCGCTGAGGGGTTTTATGAAAGTCGGCGATAGCCACATCCTCACGGTAATATTCAAACGCATCCTCGACCACATCTCTTTCAGTGCCGACAAGAATCTCCGCTTTGGCGTCTCTGGCAATAGTGAGGCCGTAAAAGGATATGCAGCCAGTGATACAGTATTCGCCGCCGGTCTGTTGTCGCGGATCAAAAAGGTCCAGTTCAATATCCAGTCTGGGGCGCTCTTTTTCGATCAGCCAATCTGTTTGCCTCCTCATTTCCGCAAGCTGATCTTTCATCAAGATGGCTTGATCTTCCATCTCGTCGGCCTGTCGACTAATAACCTTGAGACTTCTCAGAGCTATCAGGCCGGCCAGCGCCCCAACGATCACAAGGCACCAATCTGGAATGCTTGCCGGGGTCAGCGATTCACGCCATGGATAGTTGCGCGACTGGGAACTGGAGTCGTGTTTCTCTTCGGAGGGGATGTTTCTCTTCCTGGATTGTCGGCAGAGATGGTTGAACTATCTTGGGGCGGTTCTGTTCTTCTTGGGCTTTTTGTTTCTGCTCGCTCCCATTCCTTGGGATTTGGGACCATGCCCCATGTATGACAGCCACTACTCCTGTCAAGGAAAAACGGCGTACGGACTCCCTTGGTGGCCGGGACGGGGTCAAGGGCGCCGCACTTTGGCGTTCATCTTGACCCTTGACGCCGTCCCGGCCACTTCGACAATCGAGCATTGGAACGAAGATCAGAGTTTTTTCTGAGCTTCGTTCCATATTTGCAAAACCATTCATCATCGCTAGACGACCCAAGCTCGCACCTTGATTCAATCACTCTCGATGGCAACCATCAGGTTCCACCAACCATGTATTCGGCCTGGTACAGCACCATGATTTCCTGTTCAAACTCTTTCCTCGCGGAAAGAGGCGAGGCGTCCAATCATTCAATCGGTCTCTTACTGCGACCAACGGGGCACTCGGACTGCCTCGCATGCGAACCGCGCTCCATCATCTGTCCATAGTCCTGCCCGGAGCGCAACATCCAATACAACCTCACCGCCAGCTTGTGCGCGATGGCCACCTTGGCCACCCCGTGATGCTTGGTCATCGACAGCCGCACATACTGCCGATGCCAGCTCGTATCGAACCGCTGGGCCGTCGTCGCCGCTTCCACCAGCAGCCAGCGAAGCAGCGTGTTGCCCTGCTTGGTGATGTGGCCCATCTGCTGCTGGCGCTTGCCGCTGGAGGCCTCCGACGGAATCAGTCCCAGGTAACTGCCCACCTGCTTGCCGCGCGGGAACCGCCTCCAGTCGCCCACCACCAGAACATAGGCCAGCGAGACCACCGGTCCCACTCCGGGATGCGTCATCAGAAGCCGCGCTTCGGCATCCTGGCGCGCCGCGGCCTCCACCGCCACATCCAACGGCTTGATCCGTAACTCCAGCCCATCCAGCAACCCGAGAAGATCGGCTCGCCGTTCCGCATACCAGCCCGTCAGAGGCAATCCCTCAATCTGCCGCCGCCGCTTGCTCGACCAGCTCCGCGATCCCGTCAGTCCTTCGCTCTTCGCGATCGAATCCAATTGGCTCTTGATCCGCGTCCGCATCCGCACCAGCCGGCAGCGATGCAGCAATAACTGCCGCTGCGCCTCGTTGCCCCCCGACGGCTGCCACACCGCCGGAAAACGGTTCTCCACCAGCAAACGCAAAATGTGCCGCGCATCCCGCTTGTCGGTCCGCTGCTCGCGAGGTTGAGAAGCATGGATCGCGCTCGCATCTCCCACCAGCAGCTCATGACCCGCTTCCATCACCAGCTTGCGGAACCAGCGATCGTTGCCCGTCGCCTCCAACCCCACCACCACTTTCCTGCCCGACAGCGAACCGTAAAACCTCACTGCTTCTTCACGATGGCTCAACCGCCGCTCACCGCACTCCCCGGTCTCCTCATCCACATACGCGATCTGCTGGAAACTGGGATGAAAATCACAGCCTATAATCATCATGCTCGGCTCCTTCTCCCGAGCTACACGGTCGTCTAGCAGCAACCAGTCTACTCAGCCGAAGGAGCCGACGCTGTCATGCAATCATTAATAAGCAAGGCAGACAAGCCGAGCATCAATAATTTCTTTTTCTGCATGATGGCCCCACCGTACCACAAGCCAAATCCTCTCCAATGATTACAACCTGCGCATGATGCAGTTGTAGTTCGCAAACTTCCTGACCACACTTCCACACGCCGCCCGCCAAGAGCGTTCATTCATCTTGACGGGCGGTATCTATTTAGGTACACTCGATATGACGAGCATGTTGAAACGATTGCCCGCACAGTTCTATCGCACAGAAGGCGGGCGAGAGCCAGTTCGCGAATGGCTGCATGGGCTCGATGCCGCCGACCGCAAGGTAATCGGCGGGGACATCAGTGATGTTGAGTTCTCGTGGCCGATCGGTATGCCGCTGGTGCGGTCATTGGGCCACGGCATTTGGGAAGTCCGGAGCAGCCTGTCGAGTGGCCGAATTGCCCGCGTGTTATTTTACGTCGAGTCTGATTACATGGTACTTTTGCACGGTTTCATGAAAAAGACTCAGAAAACTCCTCAGCAGGAAATCGATCTGGCGATCAAACGCATGAAAGCGAGTCGCGTATGAAGAAGAATAAACACATTGGCTCTTCGTTCGATAGTTGGCTCAAGGAAGAGGGCATCTACGAAGAAGTGACGGCGAATGCCATCAAGCGAGTGATCACCCGCCAGATCGCATCCGCAATGTCTCAAAAAGGTCTTACAAAGGCCGAGATGGCAAGGCGGATGAGCACCAGCCGCGCTTCCCTGGATCGGCTTCTCGATCCCGAAAACGGCTCTATTACCCTTAGTACTCTGCAAAAGGCCGCGAGCGTTGTTGGCAGGGAAATTCGCCTGGAACTCGTTTAACGTCAGCGGCCGCCACAGACCCCGTGGCGGACGCTGGCTCAGGCAGCATTAGCTGGCTTTGACACCAGCGTTATTCCTTCTACCTTCGTCGGCGTCTTTCGTGGCGGCAACTTCCGAGCCTGCTTCTTTTCTGGATGCACAATCTTGTCCAACGGGACCGGCTCGATTGCCACGGCCTGCTGTACGAGGCGGTAAAACAGCTTGCCGCGGTTCATCGACTTGCGGCGGTTGAACCGAAAGGCGAACTCGTCCATGTAGTAGTCCAGATGCTTGTGGCTCACCGCGCCCTGGTGGGTCCCCATCAGCCATCGCTTCAACAATGAGATCACCAAATGGACGCGCGGCAACAGTTCAGATGCCTTTTCCTTCTTGCCCTTCAGAACGGTTACTTCATGCACAAACCCGAGAGAACTCACCTTCCTATAGCCTCGCCAGCCGTCCGTATGGACGGTGCTGCCCGGTGCAACTGACTCCAGAAGAAATTTGTTAAGAGTTGCCGCGGATGCGTTCGGAATCTGGCGAAAACGAATTCGCCCTATCGCCGAACCGTTTTCTTCGACTGCTACAACCACGAGTGTCTTATCGGCAGACCCTCGGCCGCGCATTTCCTCTTCTGGAGCGCCTATGTAGCACTCATCGACCTCGACCCTTCCACTTAGCAGCTCCCGACCAGGCCGGATCATCGCCCGACGGAATTTATGTAGCCAGGTCCACGCCGTCTCGTAGCTCTTCAGGCCAAGGATTCGCTGCAAGCCCAAGGCGCTGGCGCCGTTCTTCTGGGTGGTAACCCACCACATCGCGCGGAACCAGACCGTAAGGGGAGTGTGAGTGTCCTGAAAAATCGTACCGGCTGTCACCGAAGTTCGTTGCCTACAAGCCGCGCAGCGGAAAAAGATTTGTCGAATATGCCAGAAATCAGTGTTGCCGCAGTGCGAACACCGAAAACCGTCCGGCCAACGCAGGCGGAATAGATATTCCCGGCAGGCTTGCTCTGTCGAAAACTTCGATTCGAGTTCTAGGAGACTGCGAGGATATTCCTCTACCATAAGGGAATACTATATCTTGTGGTAGGGTTCGTTAAGCAGATACCCATCTAAGCCCAATCAACAGAAGACTCTTGCGGACACTCCGCTCCGTATGCAACTGAAGCGAGAGACCTACCGGAAAGATCGGTACGGGGACGGGAGGGATACCCTGCCCGGTTTCGTAAAGAGGAACGGGAGATGGAGTCTCCATCCCCGTTCCAGAAACCATCCGTACTCAGCCGAAGCGAGACTACCTGGCCGCTTCGATCGAATCAATGTGCACTGACTTTTTGTCGGAGTCCGCCGTCGCCTTCACCGTCACGTGATCGCCATAGAACTTCTTCACGGCATCGGGATTGTCGATGGTCCAGACTTCCTTCTTGCCTTCGTCCACAAACACCGGGGCCATCCCACCCTCGATGCACTTCTTCACGCACGCTGCACCCGAGCCTGCGTGCTTGGCGCCGCACATCGAGTCGGAAATCCAGCCGTTGAGGGACTTGGAATCAGCGGCATTGGCCGCGACTGCGCCAAATGCGAGAGCTACTACCAGCATTGCGATGTTACGTTTCACTTGTGACCTCCATGGGATAATCTGAACCCTGATCATGCGCTAATCCCTGCACTTTGCACAAGACCGAACCAAATACGATTCGATCCGATGAACTATCTGACCTGCCATTCGTGACTTGGCTGCAACCTCAGGCGGCGCGCTTCCACATTCTTCAAAACCGCCTCGTACCGTGCTGAGGCTGCCGTAAAACGGTTCACCAGTTCCGATGTCTTGTTGAGGAACGTCGGCATCTTTTCGCGGATCGGCTCAAGAATGTGAGAGAACTTCGCAAGGAGGAAAAAGCCCTCGGCATTGCAGTCGACAAACAGCTCCGCCGACACGGCCCCATGCAGCACCATCGCCGCGGCCATCTCCCAGTACGTCACCACCTGCCGAAAAAAAGCGTTGTGCGGATCGGCCGGATTCTGCGCCACCGCAAAGAACTCCTCCGCCGTGTTCGGCCAGAATTCTCCCGTCATCCAGGCCCTCGCCTGGCGCATCAGCGCTTCAGTGCGCAATTGGTAAAGCTTGAGAATAATCTCAGCATCAGCAGGAGTAGCGAGCATCCGTTCCATTTGTAATAGGTCTCCGCTGCCAATGTTACCGGATTGCATTGAAAGGTGCTGCTCGATTGAAGTTCCAGTCAGAAAGATACGGCGCGATCGAAACGATCGCGCCGCGCTTATCGCTAAACAACCAGCCCCGAAGATCAGGCCGGCTGCAGTTCCTTTGCGTCCGGCTTCTCCATCACCGGCCCATGTGTTTCGGCCGTGGGCGGTGGGGGTACATCACCGATCCGCTTCGAATAATGGCAAACGACTGCTGTCCCCGCTTCGGGCCCGGCCGTCTTCTTGCCCTTCTTCGGCTTTACCTCTTCGTCAGCGCCACGCTTCTTGTTCGGGCATTCGAGGAAAATACCGCTCTTGAGCGTCTTTTCGACCAGGTACGCGTTCCCGCATTCCGGGCACTTCTGCGCGACTGGTTTGTAATTCGATGTGAAGTCGCATTTCGGATAATTGGTACAGCCCCAGAAGATGTTGCCCCTGCGCGCCTTGCGCTCCGCAATGTCTCCCACGCCGCACTTGGGACACTTCATGCCTTCAATCAGGTTCTGCTTGACGTACTTGCACTTCGGATATCCCGAGCACGAAACAAACTCCCCGTACGCCCCCTGCCGCAGCACCAGCGCCTTGCCGCACACCGGACACATTTCGCCCGTCGGCTGGGCCGTGTTCTGCTTTTGCTGCTGCTTCTGGCTAAGTTTGCGAATCGTCTTGCACGGCGGGTCGGCCGAATAATCCGGGCAACTCATGAAAGGACCCCACTGCCCATTTTTCAGCACCATCTCTTTGCCGCAGTTGTCGCAAAACTCTTTTTCCGGAACGTCGTCTGCACCGGGTGCGCTCAGATCCGGCTTGGCAGCGAAGTTCTCCTTCGTGAAGTCGCAACTCACTTGCTCGACAAAAATCTTCTTGCCCTTCGTCGCCGATTCATCAGTTGCTTCGCCGATCGCGGCAACCAGCGCCTTCGTATCCGCCACTTCCTTTGAGAACACGTTCGTGTCCTCGACGGTTGCGCGAACTGTCATCGGGAAATGAAGTGCGGTCGTGATCTTCTTTGTAACCGCCTTCGGATCCTTCTTCCAAGGTCCCATCGCAACCGTAACCGGCTTCTTCTTGCTGAAGTTCGAACATGAGAAGAAGCTGCCGAACTTGCCCCATTTCAGAACCAGGGGGCTTCCGCACTTGTCACAGATCTCGTTCGTCGGTTCCTCCTTCCGTTTGATGTCTTCCATGTGCTCGCCAGCAACGGCAAGCTCCTCTTCGAAATGGTCATAGAAGCCATTCAGCAGGTCGGTCCAGCGCTCCTCGCCGTCTTCCACGGCATCCAGTTCGCTCTCCAGCTTTGCCGTGTATTGCATGTCGAAGATGTAAGGAAAATTGTCCACCAGCAGTTTCGTAACAACAGTCCCAATCTCTGTCGGCACGAACTTTGCCTGAACTTTCTTCACATACTCGCGATCCTGGATCGTGTTGATGATCGACGCATAGGTCGACGGCCGCCCAATACCCTTTTCCTCCAGAACCTTCACCAGCGAAGCTTCGTTGTAGCGCGGCGGCGGCGACGTGAAATGCTGTTCCGGATCCAGCTTGTCCAGTTCGAGGGTCTTCACGTTGTCCAGGTTCGGAAGCTTGTTGGCCGACTCGTCATCGTCGTCCTTCTTGTCCTCTGCAACTTCGTACACCTTCAGGAAGCCATCAAAGCGAACGACGGAACCGCTGAGCCTGAAGTCATAAGTCCTGCCGTTCTTCTCCGAGACCGCCGCAATCTTCGCGGTCGTCACGTCGAAGATGGCAGGCACCATCTGCGATGCGATAAATCGTCTCCAGATGAGCGTGTAAAGTTTCAACTGCTCATCGCTGAGATAGCGTGCGATCGACTCAGGCGTACGCGATGCGTCGGACGGTCGGATCGCTTCGTGCGCATCCTGCGCATCCTTTTTGCCTCTGTACTCATTCGCGGATGCTGGCAGATATTGCGCACCCAGCGCCTTCTTGATCCAATCGCGTGCCCCTTGAACCGCTTCCGGTGAAACTCGCGGCGAATCGGTACGCATGTAAGTGATCAGGCCGGTGGTTCCATCCGCGCCGATGTCGATGCCTTCATACAGACGTTGCGCAACTCCCATGGTTCGCCGCACATTAAAGCCAAGTTTGCTGGCCGCATCCCTCTGCAACTGGCTGGTAATGAAAGGAGCCAATGGCTGTCTTTGCCGCTCTTGGCTTTCTACCGATGCCAGTGACCATTTCGCCTTTTCCAAAGCGGAAAGCACTTCCTGCATCGATTTCTCATCGCGCAGCGCATTAGCGAGGAACTGGTCTTTTCCATCCTTATCCTTGCCGTTCGCGACACGCGCAGGTTCGCCATCGATGCCGATGAATCGCGCCTTGAATGTCTTGTCCGCTTGGCGCTCCGGATGCAATAACGCGTCCAGAGTCCAATACTCCACAGGCTGAAACGCATTGATCTCGGCCTCGCGCTCCACAATCAGCCGCACGGCAACCGTCTGCACTCGGCCGGCGGAAAGTCCTCGCCGCACCTTGTCCCACAGCAAAGGAGATATCTGATAACCCACCAGTCGATCGAGCACGCGCCGCGTCTGCTGCGCATCCACAAGATTCTGATCGACGTCACGGGCGTGATTGAAAGCTTCCTGCACCGCCTTTTTGGTGATCTCGTTAAAGGTTACGCGGCGAATCTTCTTCCTCTCTTTGGCAGAGGTTCCCAGCTGCAGAGCCAGGTGATACGCAATCGCTTCGCCTTCGCGATCAGGGTCAGGCGCCAGGTAGATTTCATCCGCACTGGCAGCCGCCCTCTTCAGCTGCGCTACAACCTTTTCCTTGCCTGGAGACACAATCAGAGTCGGGACGAAGGTGCGGTTTTGCAGCTCCACCCCGATGTCGTTCTTTGGCAGGTCCATGATGTGCCCGATTGACGCCAGCACTTCGAAGCCCTTGCCGAGATATTTTTCGATCGTCTTCGCCTTCGCGGGAGATTCGACGATCACGAGTGATTTGCTCATTGCCATCCTTGATTCCGTATTACTCTACTCCATCCGGCCTGTTGGACTCAGATAAAGGTCTTTCGGTTTCTTTTGCGTTTGGAGGAAGATCGTTCACAGCAAGAGAACGACCTCACCTCGGCCTTCCCACCTTATATGGGCCGCAAGATTTGCAAGCTACCATGGAAGGCATCTTCGTTTCCACTCCAAATCCACCAATCCTGAATCTGCATCGCTCGCATGGTAACGCGCAAGGTTTCTGAAATGTGTGGCTCATCGTCTCTTGAGCCGTCTCGAAAATATTGCGCATAGTCCTCGTCAGTTACAGCATGCGAACATAGTTCTTCCCCGGCAGGCAGCGAATGCGCCCGGTCATTTCAAGCTCAAATAGAGCCGTAAACACCTCGGACGATGTCAATTGCGTCTCGAGTTCTTCCAGAATCTCGTCGATTTGCAGGGACTCGTCGGCACGCAATTCCCGAAGCACCATTGCCTCCTCGGGCCGTAGCACCGGGTCAGGCAGAAGAGATGCAGTGATCTCCGGTTTGGATTCAGCGCCGGCCTCCAGCTCCAGTTGCAGCCGCACCTGCGAAGGCAGATCCTCCCACACATCTTCCCAACTCGCTACAAGCTTCGCGCCCTGTTTAATCAGCGTGTTGGGCGTCCACGAATTCTTCGCGGTCACGTTTCCCGGCACGGCATAAAGATCCCGATCCTGCTCTGCCGCACAGCGCGCAGTCACGCGCGTGCCGGAGTTCTCGCTGGCCTCCACCACAAGCACGCCGATTCTGAGTCCACTGATGATCCGGTTGCGGCGAGGAAAATTCTGTGGCGCCGGAAAAGTGCCCATCGGCATTTCGATCACAATCGTCCCTCCCTTCGCAACAATCTTGTCTGCCAGCCTCTTGTTTTCCTTGGGATAGACCACGTCGATGCCCGTGCGCTTCGGCCCAAGGTTGGGGGTCAGCACCAGGGCCAGCATGGCTAGCTGGCTTTCAGCGATCTTCGTTCCGGAAGGTGTTGCCGATGGTGTTTCTAGTCGATTTCGTTCGATATTGACATCTACATACGCGCTTCATGCGCAGGCACACGCGTGCTTTCCTTCAAAGTAGCCTAAAGAGATTTCTTTAGTATTTGAGGCTCACATTATGCTGAAGAGACTCGGAAGTCAAGGCGAAGGCTGTGACCTCGCACACTCAACTGCAGAATCTCAAGGCCCGGGTTGATAGTCTAAAGAACAGAGTGAATTCAACTTCGCACCACCGGCTTCGCGTCGCCGCCATTCGTTTTCTCAATCCCGCACCCCTGATGTGGGACTTCGAACATCCGCCTCTGCATCACCAAGTTCGCCGAGCGCTATGACGTCCAGTGGATGCTGCCTTCAGAATGCGCAGACGAGTTGGCGAGCGGAAAATCCGACATCGGCCTTGTGCCGATTGCTTCGCTCGCTACGACACCCGGGCTGCGCATCCTGCCCGGATGCACTATCGCCTCAAAGCAGCGCGTCCGCTCCCTGCTGCTCGTTCGGCGCGCAAATCAGCCGCTCGCAAGCCTCCACAGCATCGCCGCGGACACGGCAAGCCGCACCACGCTCGCGTACACCCGCATCATGTTTCACAAGTGGGGCAATCCCGGCGTGCCTTACGTTCCCATGACCGCTGACCTCGACGCCATGCTCGACCGCGCCGACGCCGCAATCCTCATCGGCGATCCGGCTCTGATGGCTCTCGAAGAGCGCGCAAATCGCTTCGAGCGCACCGGGGAAGAGCTTGTCTATTACGACCTGGCCGAAGAATGGCGAAAGCTAACCGGCCTACCCTTCGTCTCCGCGGTCTGGGCAGCTGCTCCGGGCAGCACATTAGACGAGGATGTCGAAACGGACTTCATTCGCTCCCGCGATCATGGCCTCGAAAACATCGGCGCGCTGGTCGCTCAATGGTCACGGCAAATGCCGCTCTCCGAAGAAACCATCCGCGCCTACCTGACAACGAATATTCACTACGTCCTCGATGAGGAATGCATTGAAGGCATGCGTGGTTTCTTCAGGATGGCCGCAGAAGCCGGCGTGCTGCCCGCCTACGACTTCAAGCCGCCCGAATTCGCCGCCAAATAGCAACGCCCGGCACAAAGCCAGGCGTCATGGTCCTTAACTGGCAACTGAAGACTACGAATTGAACACTGACGATTGCTTTTCAGATCTCCCAGCGCAACAACGCTGCGCCGACCGTAAATCCTGCACCGACGGCAGCGATCAGTACCAGGTCGCCCTTCTTCAGCTTCCCTTCCTCAACCGCCGTCTCCATCGCGAGTGGAATTGTCCCGGCCGAAGTGTTTCCGTACTTCTCAATATTGATAATCACGCGATCAGCCGGCATGCCCAGCCGCTCCGCAGTCGAAGTAATAATCCGCTTGTTCGCCTGGTGCGGGATAAAGCAGCCCAGATCTGCTCCAGTAACGCCGTTGCGCTCGAGCAGTTTGGCCGTAGCTTCCGCCATCTTGCGAACTGCGAACTTGTACACCGCCTGCCCGTCCTGGTGGATGAAGTGCATCTTCTTGTCGACCGTTTCGTGCGTCGAAGGATTCAGACTCCCGCCGGCGGGCAGATTCAGCGAAACGCCGCCGGATCCGTCGATTTCGTGAATAAAGTCGATCATGCCAATTTCGCCCTCTTCGGCAGGTTCAATCAGCACCGCACCGCCGCCATCCCCAAACAAAACACACGTTGCGCGGTCAGTGTAGTCGGTCATGCGCGTGTTGGCGTCAGCTCCGCAGACAAGAACCTTAGACTGCGCTCCACTCTCCACAAGCTTCACACCAGCCTGCAGCGCAAACACGAATCCCGAACAGCCGGCAGAGACGTCGAATCCCCACGCACCCTTGGCGCCAATCTTGTCCTGCACCAGGCATGCGGTCGAGGGAAACATCATGTCCGGCGTGACTGTGCCCACGATGATCACTTCCACTTCGCTAGCGCCAATGCCGCGCGCCGCCAGGCACTTCTTTGCAGCCTCAACGCAGATGTCGCTCACGCCCTTGCCGGCGGCGAGCACATGCCGCTCCTTGATGCCGGTGCGCTCCACGATCCATTGATCGTTGGTGTCCACCAGTTTTTCGAGGTCTTTGTTGGTAAGAACTTTGGGGGGGACATAAGTTCCGAGGGCGCTTATTTTGGCACGCCTGCCCACGATGGGACGCACGGAAAGACTCAATGCATTTCTCCTTGCGGCACAAGATCCGGCAACACCGGCTCGCGCTCACCACTGTTACTAATCTTTGGTCTGCCCGGGCAGCCTGCCGCGCCACATTGACCAAAAGGATAGAAGCGCCCAAGGCGCCAAAAAAGTACCGGGTGACCTACTGCGCCCGTACTAGCCCGTTACCGTTGCTTCCTTCCGGACCTGGCGGGATTGGCGGGATTACGTCGCGTAGGACCCGGCACTGACTGATTTTAGCATTTGCATCGCCCTGTACAATCCCATCGCTTTTCCACTTTCCCGCCGGGAAACGCAGATCTTTCCGTATACTGCCCCTGGATCGGCAAGCCGTAACCCGAGGTGCTGAATGAGGATCGTTGTTCCGTGTTCCGCGATTCTGTTGAGTTTCTCTTTCGCTGCCTTGGCACAGGAACCGATACCCGGCGGGGAAAAAAGACCCGGAGAACCTGAACGCCGAGATCATCGCGGCCCGCAAAGCCACCGCGGAGAAGCGATTCGCAGATTCCGAGGCAATGATGGCGAAAGTCACTGCCGACAATCCCAAACTCATTCTCCCCTGGGTCGAACTTGGACTCGCTCAACTTGGAGAGAAGAAGTACCCCGAAGCCGAAAACAGTTTCAAAATGGCTTTGGGCATCGATTCAGAATCCATCCAGCGCGCGCATTCCGACGACTTCTACCAGGCTAGCGACAAACGCGATGCGGTGGCCCCCACTGCAACGCGAAATAACCGCAACGCGCTCGGAGGCTCAACCAACAACGCACAGAGCCGCACCCCGGATATCAAGGGTGTTTCGTGGGCAAGTCTGGGAGAAATCTACGTACACGAAGGCAAGACGAAGGACGCCGAAGAAGCCTTCGACAATGCCGTCGAAGCGTTCCCTCCACAGGCAGCTCAATATCGCCGCAACGAAACGATCGCGTTTTTCCAGGTCGGCAATTCCGATGCCCAATCCGCCGCTGCGGAGAAAGCAATCGCGCTTGATCCAACGCGAGCCATTCTCTACTACTTCAAGGGACAGGCGCTCGTTTCCAAGGCCACCATTGACCCAGCGACCCAGAAGATGGTTTTGGCGCCTGGATGCGCCGAGGCCTACCAGAAATACCTGGAACTAGAGCCGAACGGGCCCTACTCTGCAGATGCCAAAGGCGTTCTGACCGGAGCCGGCATTCCGCTCAAAGCGGGAAAAAGGTGAACTTGATAGAATGGGAGTGTGAGCAAAACTTCCCAACCCACGGCTCCCACCGTGGGCTTTGTTTCGTTAGGCTGCCCCAAAAATCTGGTCGACTCCGAAGTGATGATGGGTCTTCTGGACCGCGGCGGCGCGCGCCTGACTTCCCACCCCGAAGAGGCCGATATCCTCGTCGTCAACACCTGCAGCTTCATCGACACCGCAAAGCAGGAATCCGTCGACACCATCCTCGAAATGGCGCGCTTCAAGACTTCAGGTTCGGCCAAAAAGCTGATCGTAGCCGGTTGCCTCGTTGAGCGATACCGTGACGAAATCCGCAAGAACATTCCCGAAGTCGACGCTGTGGTCGGAACCGGGGAACTCGAATCAATTCTTGAGGCAGCGGGGATTGCTCCGTCGCATTCCACCGCTCCCTCGCCCTTCAATATCCTCACCGGCAACGGACCTGCAGAACACCGTCCGAGCCAAGAATCACTCTCGGGAAGCCACAAAGTAACAAGGCACGAAGTCCGCACCAGAAGAGAGTCTCTCTCGGGAAGCCACGAAGCGTCAGGGCACGACTCGGGAAACCCACCTGGAGGGTCGCGTGCCGCAACAACGGCACAAATGATAGGGGCTTTAGCCCCTGAGGTAGCCTTTCGCCCCGAAGGAAATCTCCGCGAACAGCAAGGCCGCTTCAGCCGCGAAGACTGGCAGGGCGCAGCACACATGCTGCCGACCTATCTCTATAACGAAAACACCCCGCGCTACATCTCGACTGGCAAAACATCGGCATACATCAAGATCGCTGAAGGCTGCGACCATCCCTGCACTTTCTGCGTCATTCCCAATCTGCGCGGCAAGTTTCGCTCCCGCCGGTTCGAATCCGTCGTTGCCGAAGCGCAACAACTGGTCGCCGCCGGCGTGCAGGAAATTACCCTCATCGGCCAGGATACGACCTGCTACGGCGAAGACCTCGGCATCAAAGACGGCCTCGCTCTCCTGCTCGAGTCTCTCGCCGGAATCAAAGGGCTGCGCTGGCTGCGCTTCTTGTATGCGTATCCCAATCGCATTACCGGTAAGCTCCTCGACACCATCGCCGAGCACGACAACATCTGCAAATATCTCGACGTACCCTTGCAACACGCCTCGCCCGACGTGCTCAAGCGCATGAAGCGTGGCGCGGGTGCGGAGATATTCCTCAAGACACTTGAAAAAGTACGCGCTGCGGTGCCTGGCATTGCCTTGCGCACCTCCTTTATCGTCGGCTTCCCCGGCGAATCCTCCGTCGACTATGAAGTTTTAGAGCGGTTCATCAACGACGCAAAATTCGACTGGCTGGGCGTCTTCAACTATTCGCACGAAGAGGGATCTCAGGCATATTCGCTGACCGCGCAGGTCCCCAGGCGCACCATCGAGTCCCGCAAGCGCAAGCTCATGAAGCTACAGCAAAACATCTCAAAGCGCGCCAAGCAACAATGGGTCGGCCGCGAACTCGTAATCCTTGCCGAAGGCGAAAGCGAAGAGACCTCCATGCTCTGGGAGGGCCGCACCGAGTTCCATGCCCCTGAAATCGACGGCAAAGTCTACATCAACGACTTCGGTGACCTTTGCGCCCTCGAAGCCGGAAGATTCTATCGCGCCCAAATCACCGAAGCCCACGACTACGACCTCGTTGCTCGCATCATTGCGGGACCTCTATCGCCTGGCCAAAGTTAACTTAGCGGTCCTCAACGCAAATCTATTTTTCGCTGGGTGCCGCTTGCACCCGAGTGCTGTGGAAGAAGGCGATCTTCCAGACTCCATCTTGTTTCTCCAGAAACGCCGACTCGAGCCAGTTCATCCTCGTCACCTTGCCGTGAGCGTCCGTAATGCTGCCTCGATTCAGATACGCAATCCAGGCGGTATACCCATCGATATGAACATCGGGATTCGTCACGTTCCAATCGTATTTAATCCCCTTCGCATGGTCCTCCTTGATGAGTTTCATGATGGCATCGCCGCCGAATCGCTCACCTCCATCGAACATGTAATAACCAGGCACCACGATTGCGTGAAACTTCGCAAAGTCGTCTGATTTCGCTGCCACAAAGATCGCCTTCACCGTATCTACCACCCTCTGTTCATCCGCAGTCAACCGCTTTTGCTGGGCATCCAACGGAACAGCAAAGGCAATCGTGAAAATAGCGAAAGAGATAATGCTGAAAAATCGCAACGTCAACCTCCTCGAGATCTACAAAGGACGGGAAAAGAACCCGCAGTATACAAACCATCGCACAGTTTGGGCAGACCACCGAACTGGAAGGTTGTCTGCCGCATCAACTCGCATTTTGCCGTACGATATTGAAGAAAGATTGACTCACATTATCCACATGGCTTCAAAGAAAAAATCCGCAAAGCTCCTGCACTGCCCCACCTGCGGCATGCTGGTAACCGCAAAAGACGAAGACTTTCCTTTCTGCAGCGACCGCTGCCGCAAAATCGACCTCGGAAAATGGGCCACCGGCGTCTACAAGATCAGCTCGCCGGTACTCGATCCGGAGGTCCTTGACGATCTTGGAGAAGTTGGCCGTCAACGCCGGGGCGAGGATGACGAATAGTCCCGCAACCGTCCCGATGCCGCCTGGAAAGCAGCGGCGGACGCCGTGGGCCTGGACCGTTGCTACCTTCTTCGGCGCCGGCTTCGGCCATCCCGGGCCGGGCACGTGGGGATCGATTGCGGCCCTCTTCCTGTGGGGCGCAGTCGCCTGGCTCTTTCATCCAACCCCCAATGGCCTTTTCCTTGTTGTGCTCGTGGGAATTGCCATCTCAATTGCAGCCGGCGTTCCCGCAGCCACCATCGCCGCCCGCGAAAGCGGCCGCCACGACCCCCAGTTCGTCGTCATTGACGAGGTAGCCGGCCAGTGGATCGCTCTCATCGGCAGCCCGGCCGACTTTCGCTACGGCCTAATTGCGCTTATCCTGTTTCGTTTATTCGACATCACCAAACCCTTCCCGGCTCGACAGCTGGAACGATTGCCGGAAGGCTGGGGCATCGTCTTCGATGATGTGGCTGCAGGGCTGTATGCTTTGGGTGTGGCGTCGCTTCTGCGTCTGTTTGTCCACTGAGAACCGAAATGCCGCGATCGAATATCGAATCCGCCCGTGAAGAAATGACACAGGAACCCCGCATCGACGAGATCCAGCCCGCAGCAGCTCTACCGCTCGGCGAGGTGGAACTTATCGGAGCCAATCTTGGCCCCAATCCCTACGGTCCGCCTGTGGTTGTCCTCGGCACGCACCCGGCCCAGGTCCTCATGAGCCGCCCCGGACGCCTCGCCTTCCGCATCCCTGAGAACGCCGGCTCAGGCCTCATTGAGGTGCGAACTCCCGCCGGGGTCAGCAACGCCGCACCTATGCTTATCGCTCGCGAGCTTTCCGGCGGCTTACATCCGGTGACCAGCCCCGCTGTGAGCCGTTCCGGCATGATCTATGCCACAATTTCAGGGCAGCGTGGCAAACAAACGCCGGTTTCTGTCGTTCGCGTAAGCCCCGATGGACGCGGAACCCCGTTTGTGACCGGAATCCTGAATGCTACCGGCCTGGCCTTCTCTCCCGAAGGCGACCTGTTTGTCACCTCGCGCGCCGAGGGAAATGTCTACCGCATCGACGGCGCTGGCGAATCCACCCTCTACGCCGAGGGTATGGGTGTCGCTACCGGCGCTGTATTTGATTCACATGGCAATCTCTTCGTCGGCGATCGTAGCGGTACCATTTTCAAAATCGATCCGCAGCGCAAGATCTTCGTTTACGCCACGCTTGAGCCGAGCATATCTGCTTATCACCTCGCGGTGGATACCGAAGGCACGCTTTTTGTCTCCGGCCCGACGCTCTCTTCGAACGACGCGATCTGGGCAATCAATACGCATGGCGAAGCGCGCGTCTGGTATCGCGGCCTGGGACGTCCCCAGGGCCTTGCGCTTGCATCAAACGGCGACGTCTACGTGACAGCAAGCCTTCATGGCCGGCGTGGCCTCGTCCGCGTAACACCGAGCGGCGACAGTGCCATCGTCGTGGCAGGCGTCAACCTTGTCGGCGTCGCATTCTCACCGCTCGGCACTACGGTACTGGCCGATAATGATGCAGTTTATGATCTGAACATAGAAGTGGAAGGAATGACCATCTTCTAGCTCTCCACTCGCGCAAACCTCGGTCGGCAATCTGCAAAATCCATCACCTGAGGTTTCGCTAAACTAGATACCAGGAGCTGAAAGCTGCCCTCATGAAATCCGAGATCATCGCAGTCGGCTCCGAAATGCTTACGCCGCACCGCCAGGACACCAACTCCCTCTATCTGACCGAAAAGCTCAATGAAATCGGCGTTTCTGTCGCTTTCAAGACAATCGTCGGTGACCGCAAGAAGGACATCGTCGGCGCGATCAACAATGCCCTGGCCCGCACCGACATCGTGGTCCTCATGGGCGGTCTGGGACCTACCGAAGACGACCTTACGCGTGAAGCCGTCGCCGAAGCGCTGTCTCTAAAACTCAAGCGCGATGCTCCACAGGTGGCCGCTCTGCATGCGCGCGCCGCAACCTGGCGCATCAGCATGCCCGAAAACAATCTGAAGCAAGCCGACCTCATCGAGGGTGCAACGTTTCTGAACAACCCCAACGGAAGCGCACCCGGCCAGTGGCTCGAGACGATTTACTCCGGCTTCCGCAAGCTCATCATTCTCGTCCCCGGGCCACCGCACGAATGCAAGCCCCTTTTCGACGACGAGTGCTTACCGCGTCTGCGAGAGATTGTGCCCGAGCGCCATCTCGCGAAGCGCATTCTCAAGGCTGCCATGATTCCGGAGTCGCAGGCCGACAAACTTCTCGCGCCCATCTACACCACCTTCACCGATGTCGAAACCACGATTCTCGCCCATGCCGGTGACATCCAACTCACGCTGCTCTGCACAAAAAAGAACAAGGATCTCGCCGAACAGCGCGTCGAAGAGCTTGCCACCAAGCTCGAAGAAGCCCTCGACGACTGGATGTACTCCTCTGAGGGCGAAACTCTGGAGCAGATCGTTCTCTACTATCTCGGCCTCCGCCAGGCCACCCTCGCAGTGGCCGAGAGCTGCACGGGGGGCATGGTCGCACAGCGCATCACCTCGGTGCCCGGTAGTTCGCGATCGTTCCTTGGCGGTGTCGTCGTGTACTCGAACGAATTGAAGACAGCCTTCGCCGACGTGCCTGCCGATCTGATCGAGCAGTATGGCGCGGTATCGTCGGAAGTCGCTTCCGCGCTCGCCGAAGGCGTCCGCAAGCGCACAGGCGCAACACTGGGCCTCGGCGTCACTGGAATAGCCGGACCCACCGGCGCCACAGAAACCAAGCCCGTGGGCCGCGTCTACATCGCAGTGAGCGATGCCCAGACAACAGATTCCTTCGAACGCAACTTCCGCGGAAGCCGCGACCGCATTCGCGAGTGGGCGAGCCAGCAGGCCCTCGACCTGGTTCGTCGTCGGTTGATGTAAGGGCGCGGCTGATCTAAACAGCCGCCATATCCAAAATTTCACGCGTAAATTTCGAAACTCTTGATCCGCGTGGACTATCTTCTCTAAAGTAGCGACGAAGACGAAGGTACGTACTCATCCAAACTCATCGCCTTGAACGGAGCCTTCCCACATGCCACTTCCCCAGGACGAACGCATCGTTTCACTCGCGAATGATTTGCTCACTGTCTTCCATGCCCTCTTCGGCCCGCATCCCGGCTTCCGCCCAGCACATGCAAAAGGCCTGATGCTGACCGGTAAATTCACGCCCACGTCCGAAGCAGCCACGCTCACAAAAGCGCCGCACATCACCCGTACCTCAACGCCGATCACCGTCCGCTTCTCGAACTCGACCGGACTGCCTTCGATCCCCGACAACGCGCCCGACGCCAATCCGCGCGGTTTCGCCATCCGATTCAATCTTGCTGAACATGTGCACACCGACATCGTCAGCCACTCGACAGACGGTTTCCCGACCCGCGATGGAGCGCAGTTCCTCGAATTTCTGCGCGCCGCTCTGGCCAGTGGCCCCGATGTTCCCTCGCCCAAACCCATCGAGCAATTCCTCGGTTCGCATCCAGCGGCCCTCCGCTTCGTGCAAACCCCGAAGCCCTTTCCATCGAGCCTCGCCCGCGAAGACCTACTTCGGCGTGACGGCCTTCCGCTTCACCAACGAGCAGGGCGAAAGCAAATACGGCCGCTATCGCATTGTTCCCGAGGCTGGAACCGATTATCTGAGCGAAGATGCCGTTTCCCATCTCGCCGCCGACTACCATTACGAGGAATTTACCAGCCGTGTGAAGCAGGGCCCGGTCCGATTCAAGGTGCTCGTTAAAGTTGCCGAGCCACGCGATGTCACCGACGACGCCACCATCCACTGGCCGGAAGACCGCAAGATCATCGAACTCGGCACCATTGAGCTTACCCATGTGCTCGAAGATAGCCTCATGCAGCAAAAGCAAATCATCTTCGATCCCATCCCCCGCGTCGACGGCATCGAACCCTCCGCCGACCCGCTCCTCGAACTCCGCGCCGCCATCTACCTCCTCAGCGGACGCGAGCGGCGAGCAGCCAAAGCATAGATGGGCTCATTTTCGAATCATCGAGGAAGAGAAGGATCGAGGAAGAAAAGTTGGAAGTGTCATTCAAGCGAACGGGTCCCCGCACGTTTCAGGGGTCCCGAAGAGCGGCAGCTCTTTAGGGCAGGTTCGGGGGTGGTGAGCGAAGAATCTGCTTCTTTCTATTCCAGACTTTGCACCACATCGGGTTGACGCAATCACTCCACTTTGAAAAACTCGCCCTATATGCGATACAGCGGCAGAGTTGACTATGCGGACGCCCGAAAAATGCGCACACGCAACAAGGGCTATTACCGCGTTCTTCACTGGCCTATCTGGATCTGGGTCTTCTTCTTGGCTCCTGGACCGCTCGTCTTCAGCCTTTTCGCACACGGCTTCAGCGTGGCCAATGGCGCATGGCTCGCCCTCGTCCTCCTCGGAACCGGAATCGCCGGCCTCTTCGGCCAGTTACCCGGTGTCGAGCCCGCTCCCTACATCCTGCGCTTTGACGAAGATCGTCCCAATCCTCTCTATCGCAAAGTCTGCTACACGTTCGCCTGGAACGCGGCAATCAATTTCGCGCTGCTCAACCTCATCGGCCTCGTCATCGCAGCGGTCACCGGCGTGTGGACTATGAAACAGCTCTACCAGTATGTTTACTTCCCTCTCGCCATCTTGATCCTGCTGCTCGGTGCGCTCGGTAAACTTCCCCGTGTCGGCAGATCGACGAAGAACGAAGGAATCGAACGCCGCTACTTTTACGGCACTGTGTGGGCCGTCACCATATCGCAAACCGTGCTTCTGATTCTGTGGAAGACTCTCCCGCTCACGCGCGCTGGAAGCCTCATCAAGCTCGTGATCTATGCAGGAATGCTGTTCGCCATGGGCGCGGCTGCCTACAACGGGGCTCTTCCCCGCACCCGGCCAATCCTGCCCGGCGAAGTGATGGTCGATTAAAGCTCGACCTCAACAAAGCGGCCGGCAACATTGAAAATGCTCCGGCCAACTTCGGTTGAATTCAGACCGCACTCTACTTCTCGCCAACCGGCTTATACCCTGATCCACTCGCCTTCTTCATGGCTGAAATGCCTTCCTCGACTGAGAGCAGTGGGGTCGTCTTCACGGCGCTGCACGAACCACCCGCACTGATGGCCATCGCGAACGCCGCAGCACTCACGTTGTCCGGCATCTCAACCAGCACAACTGTGTCGTAATCGCCAAAAGTTAGCCACGCCGACTTTAGCGAACCGCCAAGCTTCGCAACGGCCTTGCCAACCACCGACGCACGGTCCTGCGGCTTCTTGATCATCGCCGCCATGGCTTCTGATGTGTACGCAACCTGCACGAGATAACTGGGCATTGTCTTTCGCCTTTCATGGGAACTCACACCGGGGAATCCGGCGAGGACGAAGTATACATGCGAATCAAGACATCTGGCGCTGTTCTTCAATCTCTCCTTGCCGCGCCAGCCACTGCCCTTGCCTCGTCCTCGATCCCCTGCCGCAGCGATTCCGGCTCGACAACGCGAACCGCTGACCCAAATCCTAGGACAATAAACCGAGCTTCCCGATCGTTGTCGAAATCAACCTGCAGCATCACTCGGCCTGCCTCTGCGCTCCGCGCCGCAAGAGGTTTTGTAACGCACCACGTCTGCACTCGTCTTGCCGCATCCTCCGTCAGCGAAAGAACCACGCGATAGCCAGCTCTCTTGCTATTCAGTTCTGCGGTCGACGCCTGCCAGTGAGCCACAAGATCGAATCGCGCGGGCCGCTCGAATCCTACCGCCAGCACTGTCACGCGCTTAATACGCGACACCCTGAATGTCCGCATACCTTTCGTCGTTCGCGCCACAAGGTACCAGGTCAGCCCCTTCGATACCAGGCCCAGCGGGTCAACCGTCCGGCTCGATTGCTCACCATCGGCCTTCGTGTAATCAAATGTCAGCTTGCGATCCCGGGCCACCGCGTCCTGCACCGCCGCCAGCATCGACAAATCCTCGCCCGTGTCGCGCCAGCCGGTCGGGTCCACGTGTAACCGCTGCTGCAAGTGCGCCGCCTGCACCTTCATCGGCTCAGGCATGGCCGCCATCAGCTTGTTCAGCGCACTCTGCGCCGCAGCCGCCAGCCTCGGATTATTGCCCAGCCCTCGCGGCTGTGCCATCAACAGCGCATTGAGTTCCGCTTCATCGAGACCCGGCACCTGTGTGCGCCAGCCTTTTTCCAGTTGCCATCCACCCTGCGCGCCGCGAATGGCCGACACCGGAATTCGCGCCGCACTCAAAGATTCAAGATCGCGATGAATCGTCCGCTGCGACACCTCAAGCTGCTCGGCAAGTTCTCGTTCCGTAACCTGCCCCCTAGCCTGCAGCAACAACAGCACCGACATCAGCCGATCCGCTTTCACGCTCTCTCACTTTCCTTCAACATTTTTACTTTCTCAAATCATATATGACATTGCTTGTCATATAACAAGCGCGATCATCGTTTTATCGATGGAGGTTATCCCGATGAACACCCGCAATATCCACCTTTTCGTATTCGACTCAATGGCAGATTGGGAAACCGCATTCGCCATCGCTGGAATCAACAATCCCCAATTCCAGCGCACACCGGGCCAATATCGCATCGTCACGGTTGGAACGACCACGCGGCCAATCAAGACCATGGGCGGCCTTCGCATCCTGCCCGACATCAGCCTGTCCGAGATTGAACCCAATCAGAGCGCCATGCTCATTCTTCCCGGCGGCGAACAGTGGGAAAAGTGCGGCAACGTCGAGGCCATTCAAGTCGCTCGCGCATTCTTCGTCGAGACTGTCCCCATCGCCGCCATATGCGGCGCCACGCTGGCGCTTGCTCGCGCCGGTATGCTCGACGATTTTCACCACACCAGCAACAGCCGCGAATATCTCGCCGCGAGCGGCTACCGCGGAGGCAGCTTCTACTGCGATGCACCCGCCGTCACCGACGAAGGCGTCATTACCGCTTCCGGAATTGCTCCTGTCGAATTCGCTCGTGAGATCTTTCGCACCCTCGGCCTTTACAGCCGCGAAGCACTCGACGCATGGTATGCGCTCTATCGATTCGGCGACACCTCCCGCTACTCCGACCTTCTCGAGTGTGTCAGCTCAATAACTCATCTGGGGTCGCTAAACCCACGTCTGCGATTATCCGACCTTGAAAGGGCACTAAAATTTTGAAAAGAGTCGGCAAGTCTTGAAATGCGTGTCTTGAAAGGGCACGGCTTTAGCCGTGCCGTAAAAGCCAAATAGATCGCCGGGGCTTCAGTCCCTGAGGGATATTTCGCGATCGGCTCAACGATTTATGCAACCAGACTAGCATCCGAGTCCGAGATTCCTTCCACTTCGCCGTGTCATTCTGAGTAAACGGGACCCCAAACGTAGTTCAGTTTGGGGGTGGTGAAGCGAAGAATCTGCTTTTCGGCTTTCAGCTCCGTCTCCGCGGTCAAGTGTGTCTCAAATTCGCACCCCCTCACCTGCTAAACTCTGTTTCGTCATGCTCCTTGCAGTTTTCCTGATTGTGGCGCTCGCTTACCTGCTGGGTTCCGTTCCAACCGGATTCCTGCTCGTCAAGCTCTTTCGCCATGAGGACATCCGCTCGGTCGGCAGCGGCAACATCGGCGCCACCAATGTACTCCGCTCCGGCGGCAAGGGCCTCGGCGCGGCCACTTTTCTGCTGGACACGCTCAAAGGCGCGGCCGCCGTCTGGCTCGGTGCCTTGCTGGCATCCATTCTGCTGCCGTCCTTGCCGTTCCGCGACGCACAGGCCATCGCTGCCGTCTCCGCCGTTCTCGGCCACATGTTCCCCGTCTGGCTTCGCTTCCGCGGCGGCAAAGGCGTCGCCACCGGCTTCGGCGTCTTCCTCGTCGCCGCGCCGCTTGCCGCTCTGGCGGCCATCGGTCTTTTCGCACTCGTCCTGATCCTCACCCGCTATGTATCGCTGGCCTCGATCCTCGGCGCCGCCAGCTTCCCCGTCTTTGCCTGGTTTCTCGTTCACGGCGACAAGCCCGCACTCTACATCGCCGCGCAGATCATCGTCGCGTCCCTCATCATCCTCAAGCACCACCAGAACATTCGCCGCCTCGCCACCGGAACAGAAAGCCGATTCGGCGCGCGCGCACAAGAGAGGAAAACCGCATGAGCCGGATCGTTGTCCTTGGCTCCGGCGCATGGGGAACCGCCATCGCTCTGTCGCTCTCACCGTCGCGGCGAACACGAAGTCACCCTCTGGGCGCACAGCGCGGATGAGGCCGGCAGATTCGACGACGCCGGGAAAACACTCTCTTTCTTCCCGGCTTCCCGCTGCCCGCCGATCTCGCCGTCACCGCGACATGGCGCCGATCGCATGCCGCCGAGATCCTCGTCTCCGTCATCCCGTCCGAGTTTCTTCGCTCCACGCTTCAGCGCTCCGCAGCCACCTGCACAACGGCCAGTTCGTCGTCAGCGCCACCAAGGGCGTCGAAGACGAAACCCCCTGCGCATGACCCAGGTCATCTCTGCAAACCCTCGAGAGTCCGCGAGCCTGCTCCTGCCCATCGGCGCATTCTCCGGACCCAGCTTCGCGATCGAAGTCGCCCAGGGCCAGCCCACCGCCGTCACCGTCGCCTTCAGCGACCCGCAGATCGCCGCCCTCATCCAGCAGGAATTCTCCTCCGAGACGCTGCGCCTCTACACCTCCACCGATGTCATCGGCGTCGAACTTGGCGGCGCGCTCAAAAATGTGATCGCCATCGCCGCCGGCGTCGCCGCCGGCGTTGGCCTCGGCCACAACTCCACCGCCGCCCTCATCACCCGCGGCATCGCCGAAATCACGCGCCTCGCCGTGGCCTGCGGCGGACGGCGCGAAACCCTCGCCGGACTCTCCGGCGTCGGCGACCTGGTGCTCACCTGCACTGGCTCCCTCTCGCCGCAACCGCACCGTTGGCCAGGCACTCGGCCAGGGCCGCAAGCTGCCTGAAATTCTCGAAAGCCTCGGCGGCAAAGTCGCCGAAGGCGTCCTCACCACGCGCGCCGCCCTCGGCCTGGCCCGCGAGCACGACATCGAGATGCCCATCACCGAGCAGATGGAACTGATCCTCGAACGAAGGCAAAGACCCGCGCGAAGCCATCAGCGACCTGATGCTCCGCCCCGGCAAAGACGAGCACTAGAATGCGCAGACCGTGATTACCGCGCCTGCCAACCAGTCTGTTATCCGCCCGCAATCGCCCCAATGATCAGCAGCGGTTCCTTCCCTTGGCCACCGCTTCCGGCAGCGCCGCATCCGGCGACTCGTGCGACCAGTCTTCCTCGCACGCAAAGAAGCGCAAAAACGCCCGCCGCTTGACCGTGTCATGATCGCGAATCGTTCCGCACAGCATCGGATAACGCGCCTCCAGCGCATCCAGCACCGGCCGAATCGTCACCGGCCCCGCGACCTCCAGCGTGACTAGCGCCATCGACCCGCGCAAGATTCCGCAGATGATACGGCATCACCACGCGCACATTGCGATCTGCCAGCATCGCTCAGTCATCTGCATCTCCCGCTGGTACTACTCGATCACTTCTGCCGCCACTCGCAGCTGTGCTCACGCCAGCGTCTGCACTTCCACCGACAGCACCGCCGGCAGATCGTGCACAATCGCCTTCCACGAGTCGCCGCCATCCGGCGACACATACACCTGTCCGCCCGTGGTGCCGAAGTAAACGCCGCACGTATCCAGCTTGTCCACCGCCATGGCGTCGCGCAGCACGTTCACGTAGCAATCCTTCTCCGGCAGCCCTTTGGCAAGTTCCTCCCACTCGTTGCCGCCGGTTTTGCTGCGATACACGCGCAGCTTCCCATCCAGCGGAAAATGCTCCGAGTCGCTCTTGATCGGCACCACGTAAACCGTCTCCGGCTCATTCGCATTGATGTCGATCACGAATCCAAAATCCGTCGGCAGGTTGCCGCTGATCTTCGTCCAGTTATCGCCCGCATCGTCCGATGCGCATCACGTCCCAGTGCTTCTGCATGAAAAGCCGTTCCGGGCCGCGCCGGATTCATCGCGATGTGGTGCACGCAGTGCCCCACCTCCGCCGTCGGATTGGGAATGTACTTCGAATACAGTCCCTTGTTGATCGGCTTCCACGTCTTCCCGCCGTCATCGGTGCGAAACGCGCCCGCCGCCGAAATGGCGATGTACATCCGCTCCGGATTGCTGGGGTCGAGAATGATCGTGTGCAGGCACATCCCGCCCGCGCCCGGCTGCCAGTCAGGTCCGGTGCCATGGCCGCGCAGCCCCGGCAGTTCGTTCCAGCTCTCGCCTCCATCCGTCGAGCGAAACATCGCCGCATCCTCAACCCCGGCATACACCGTATCCGCGTCGGTCAGCGACGGCTCCACATGCCACACCCGCTTGAACTCCCACGGCTTCTGCGTACCGTCGTACCACTGATGCGTCGTCAGCGGCTTGCCCGTCGCGTCAGACGAGTCATACACAAACCGGTTGCTCTTCACCGGCGGCCATTGCGGAGCGCCGGCATCCTCCGGCTTCACCCCCGGCTGATACCACGTCTTTCCACCGTCGTTCGAAGCCTGCAGCATCTGGCCAAACCATCCGCTGGTCTGCGACACGTAAATCCGCTCGGGATCCACCGGCGAGCCCTTCATGTGGTAGATCTCCCAGCCCGCAAAGAAGGGCCCGCTGACGTCCCACTTGTCCCGCTTGCCGTCCGACGAGAGGATAAAGGCGCCTTTCTTCGTTCCAACCAATACACGTACCTGACTCATAATCCCTCCCCCGCGAATGTCGAGTGCATCGCAAACTCGCAGGCCGTCTTGAAGATTCTTCCGCATCCCCTCTCCACCTGTTCAAGCCAAAATGTGTAAATGTTGTGAAACGGATAAGCCGAGGAAGTGGAAGTTGCTCCCCTTCGTACGCCCCTGACTCGCAACCGTTGCAAGCGGCGCTAACTCTGCGTGAATCATCCACAGTCGCTGGTCTTCGTGACATTCACATCCCCTGATGCAGCGCGAACTCCGCTATTCCCGCCCATTCGCCCCCGCATCACCAAACGCTATAGACTCAAGACTGGAACCCTATGCGATGATTACCCTATTTACCGGCTACGACGAAGAACCAAAAGATAAAAAGAAAGACCAGGAAGCCCAGACCGCCGAAGAAGAATCGCCACAAGGTGGCGGCTTCTTCTCGCGCATGCGCCAGGCCGTCTCGCGCACCCGCGAGACCTTTTCCACGCGCATCAACGACATCGTCGCCCTCACCCGCGAAGTCGACGAGTCCTGCCCTCGAAGAGCTCGAAACCGCGCTCATCATGAGCGACATCGGCGTCCAGACCACCAACGAAATCATCCAGGCTCTCCGCGAGCGCGCCCGCAAGCAGGCCATCGCGGGCGGCGAAGAACTGCGCGACCTGCTCAAAGCCCAACTGCGCGGAATCCTCGAAGCACCGATACGCCCCGTCGCCGACTCCCATCCGCGCCGCCTGAAGTCACCTTCCTGGTCGGCGTCAACGGCACCGGCAAAACCACCACCAGCGGCAAACTCGCCGCCTGGTATCGCGCGCAGAACAAATCCGTCCTTCTCTGCGCCGCCGACACCTTCCGCGCCGCCGCGATCGAACAGCTCGAAGTCTGGGCCGGCCGCAGCGGCGTCGAAATGATCAAGACCCGCCAGGGCGGCGACCCCGCAGCCGTCCTCTACGACGCAGCCTCTGCCGCCAAGGCCCGCAACATCGCCGAACTCATCGTCGACACCGCCGGCCGCCTCCACACCAAGTCCGGCCTCATGGACGAGCTCGACAAGATGCGCCGCACCGCATCCAAACTCATCCCCGGCGCACCCCACGAAGTCCTCCTCGTCATGGACGCCACCACCGGCCAGAACGGCCTCCAGCAAGCCCGCCAGTTCACACAGTCCGCCGGAGCCACCGGCATCGTCCTCACCAAGCTCGACGGCACCGCCAAAGGCGGCATCGCCGTAGCCATCGCCCGCGAGCTCAATCTCCCCGTCCGCTTCGTAGGCGTAGGCGAAAAAATGAGCGACCTCCTGGAGTTCTCCCCAGAAGCCTTCGTCGACGCCCTGCTGGGCTAGCGTCAACGAAAGTCGCGCTTGAAAAATGGCTGTCATCGCTGAGCGCACTGGGCCACAAGCGTACTTCAGCTTGGGGGTGGTAAGCGAAGGATCTGCTTCTTCTCCGAAGCCTTCGTCAACGCCCCCTAACGATCCCTTTGCGCTTTCCTTCAGTTGAGCAGTTACACTTCTTCCTGTCGCAATCGATGGACTGCACGAACACATGAATATCGAAGATAAAGACATCCACTGGATGCAGCGCGCCCTCGAACTCGCCCGCCGCGGCATCGGCGTCACCTCGCCCAACCCCGCCGTCGGCTGCGTCATCCTCGACCGCGCCGGCCAGCTCGTCGGCGAAGGCTGGCACGAGTACGACCTCCGCGACCACGCCGAAATCGTCGCCCTCAAGAAGCCAGGCAACACGCTGGCGAACCGCCGTCAAAGGCGGCACCGCCTACGTCACCCTCGAGCCCTGCAACCACACCGGCCGCACCGGCCCCTGCACCCAGGCCCTCATCGCCGCCGGCCTCACCCGCGTCGTCGCCGCCACCGGCGACCCCAACCCCAACGTCGCCGGCCACGGCATGGAAGCACTGCGCGCCGCCGGCCTCCAAACCACCCTCGGCGTCTGCGAAACCGAAGCCCGCCGCCTCAACGAAGGCTTCGCCCGCTGGAGCCAGCACAAGCGCCCCTTCGTCCTCATGAAAGTCGCCATGACCCTCGACGGCCGCATCGCCCCGCCGCCCGGGCTCCACCAGCCCCGCGAGCCCTACTGGATCACCAGCGAACCCGCCCGCGCCGCCGTCCAGCCCCTCCGCTGGCAGGCCGACGCCGCACTCACCGGCGTCGACACCGTCCTCGCCGACGACCCCATGCTCACCGACCGCAGCGGCCTCCGCCGCCGCCGCCCCCTCCTCCGCGTCGTCCTCGACTCCGCCCTCCGCATGCCCCTCGATTGCAAACTGGTCCACGACCGCTCAGAACGACGTCGTCGTCTTCACCGTCTCCAAAGACGAAGCCCGCATCGCACGAACTCCGCACCCGCGGCGTCCGCGTAGAAGTTCTCCCAGCCGGAGAAGGGCCGCGTCTCCATCAGCGCCGTCCTCGACAAACTCGGCCAGGAAGGCATCCTCTCCCTGCTCACCGAAACCGGCACGCGCCTCAACACCGCCCTCCTCGCCGGCAGCATGGTCGACCGCGTCCACTTCTTCGTCTCCCCACAGATCATGGGCTCCGACGCCGTCCCCGCCTTCAAAGGCATGCCCAGCGCCATTCACATGGCCGCAGGTCGAAGTCGAGCGCTACGGCAACGACCTCGGCCTCTGCTCGCTCCTCCACGACCCCTGGCGGACCTGAAGATGAAACAACCCAACTTCTCGACCAACGAATTAATCAGCTGAATCAGATGTTTACCATTCAGTAAAAATCTTGTAAAAATCCTGCTTCATCAGGCCGACAACCCCGCGCCAACTCTTCACGTCCAATTCCATGCGCGTTCCGGGCCGCACTACGTTGGTTCGTGCCGGTCGGTTTTGGGACAGGGGGACCCTTCGGGCCATGCTGCACCACACACTCAACTTTCTCGGGATCGGCGTCTTGTCGGCAGTGCTCGCAGTCGCCGCCATCATCTGCACCGCATTGCGCATCGATAAAGATCCGGCAGTCGACGGACCTCGCGCGCTCATTTCTGAGTTCATCGGACTCTGGCTCGCCTTCACCTGCCTCGCTTGGAGCTTCATGATCGCGGGTCCGGCAAATCTTCAATGGACTCTGCGCGGCTTGGCCGTCGGCGCAGCTTTGGTTGCCTTTGTTTTCGCGGCGTACTTTGCCGGAACGCCCGAAGTCCGCATCAGGCTCGATGAAGAGCCAAGCGGATTCGATGATCCCACTACAAGTTTGAAGCTGGATACGCCGTCTGCATCACTGGCAGCCAGCTCCGAGACGCAGCGCCACAATCAAAAGTGGTCTGAACTCGACAACACGATGAACTAATGTTCTGTCGCGACTTTGGAAAAGTCCGGTTGCTCCGGAATCGCCGCGCCATCCGCTCGCGGATCAGACGCGCCAAAATTCATGCCCGTCCTGCTGTCGTGCCGCACAGCCTGTCCTCGTCCCATCTGCGACGTGTAGTCGGGATGCACCTGCAGCACATGCCCCATCTTTGTCAGCACATCCAGCGTCTGCGCCCCTACGCGCGACTCGATCACAATCCTGCACCCCAGTTGCTGCCGATCCGTAAACCGCGGCTCTTCCATCGCCGCCTGGATATTCATGTGGTAATCCACCACGTTTGAAACAAACTGCGCATGCGCCAGCGGCTGATTCAGTCCACCCATAATGCCAAATCCGATGTGCTGATCGCCATGCTGCATGAATGCCGGAATGATCGTGTGAAACGGCCGCTTATGCCCGCCAGGCGCATTCGGCGATTTCGGATCGAGCGAAAATAATCCGCCGCGATCCTGCAGCGCGAACCCCATCCCCTGCACCGTGATCTGCGATCCAAAATTCTCGTAGTTGCTTTGAATGATCGAAAGAATGTTTCCCTCCCGATCCACCACGCTAAAGTACGTCGTATCGCTCTTGCCCAGCGCACCCGGCGCAACCGTGCAATTCGCGCGCTCCGGATCTATCAACGCCGCGCGCTTTGCCGCATATTCCTTCGACAAAAGCTGCTCCACCGGAATCTTTCCAAACCGCGGATCGCCGTCATATGCCTTCACATCCGCGTACGCCAGTTTCATTGCCTCAATCCGATGGTGCAGTTCTCCCGGCGCTGTGCGGCCCCGCCGGATCAGCCGGAAACCGCTCCATGATGTTCAGCATCTCCAGCGCCGCAATACCGTCGCCATTCGGCGGCAACTCGTAGACTTCCAGTCGCGATAGTTGTGTGGATCGGTTCCACCCACTCGGCCGAATAGACGCAAGATCGTCCGCCGTCATCGTCCCACCCAGTTCATCCGACGTCTTCAAAATTGCCTTCGCAATCTCCCCCTTGTAAAACGCCGACTCGCCCTGGTCCGCAATCAGCCTGAACGCATGCGCCACATCGGGATTACGAAACAGTTCGCCGGTCTCCGGTACCTTTGCCCCCTGGCAGAAAAACCCGCTGGCTCTCCGCGTTCGTCAGCAGACCCTTCTCATCGCCTGCCCACCACGCATGAATAATCTCTCCTACCGCAAATCCGTGATTGGCGTAAAATATCGCCGGCTGAAACAGATCGCGCCACGGCAGTTTGCCCCAGCGCTCATGCAGCTTTGTCCATCCATCCACCACCCCCGGCACTGTCACCGAGTCGATCCCAAACTGCGGCATCGATGTATCGCCCTTCGCGCGCAGATGGTCAATGGTCAAGCGCCTTCGGCGCCCATCCGCTCGCATTCAGCCCGTAAAGCTTACCCGTCTTCGCCTCCCAGTAAATCGCAAACAGGTCGCCACCCATCCCGTTCGACGTCGGCTCCGTTACGTTGAGTACCGCGTTTGCCGCAATCGCTGCGTCAATCGCTGACCCGCCTTGTTCCAGCACCCGCGCCCCTGCCTGCGAAGCCGACACCTGGCTCGTAGCGACAATCCCGTATTGCGTTGCCACCACCGATCGCCCATACGAACGATCCTGCGCACCAAGCCCGCACACGGTCGCCATTGCATACAGAAAGACAAAAGCGCGTTTCATCGTAGCCATCCGGGGACACTCCTGAACTGTCTTGCAATAACGTTGAACTTCATTGAACTAAAAACGTATCAGAACCTCAGTCAAGATGAATCGCCAACTCCGTACGAGTAAGATAATTCGTGCTTGGAAGGAGAACTTTCATGAGCTTGAAAATGGCTACGCGCGAAGTCAACGGCATCGTCATCATCGATCTGAGCGGCCAGATTACTTTAGGGGACGCAAGCGCCGCTCTTCGCACCGAGGTCCTTGATCAGGTCAACAATGGATTCAAGAAGATTCTTCTGAATCTTGCTGAAGTCACCTACATCGATAGCGCCGGCCTCGGCGAGTTGACCGGCTCCTTCACCTCCGTCCGCAACCGCGGCGGCCAGTTGAAGCTCCTAAGTCTCACCAAGCGCGTCCACGACCTGATGCAGATCACCAAGCTCTATACCGTCTTCGACGTCAACGACGACGAGAAAAAAGCCCTGGCGTCCTTCGCCTGATCGAGCACGACGCGATCATCCAGCAGAGCCTCGCACCGAGATCTCTCTCAGCGCATTTCCGTGCAATGTACTGTTCCCTTTCCTGTTCCCTACCTATTCCCTTAGAATGAAACCATGTTCACCGGCATCATCGAGCAGACCGGCACCCTCGTCAGCCTCACCGACACGGCGGCGTCCGCCGTATCACCGTCGAAGCCCCCGGCATCGCCAACCGCCTCCGCGAAGGCGACTCGCTCGGCGTCTCCGGCGTCTGCCTCACCGCGCTCGACGTCGACCCAACCTACTTCCACGCCGACCTCGCCCAGGAAACCCTCGACCACACCTCCCTCGGCTCGCTCGCCCCCGGCGCAAAAGTCAATCTCGAACTGCCCACCGCCGCCGGCAGCCCCCTCGGCGGCCACATCGTCCAGGGCCACGTCGACGGCTGCGGCGTCATGACCGCCCTCGACCCCGTCATCCCCGAGACCAGCCCACACTTCAATCGCGAACCACCGACTGGACCCTCAAAGTCCGCGTCCCCGAAAACGTCCGCCAATGGATGGTCCACAAAGGCTCCGTCGCCATCGAAGGCATCAGCCTCACCATCGCCGACTTCGAAGACGACACCATCACCATCGCCATCCTGCCCCTCACCTACTGGCGCACCAATCTGCACACGCTCAGCCGTCGGCGCGCCGGTCAATGTCGAAGCCGATGTCCTGGTGAAACTCGCCTACAGCAGATGCAGGCCGCAAAGAAATCCGAGTTCGACCTCACCGAAGCCTGGCTGGTCGCCAACGGCTACTAGAGAATCAAGCATCGAGGCAAGATGAGATGAGTTGGGGATACTGATCGGCTGCTCTTTGTCTTTGCAACAGTGGCGACTGCGATTCAGCTCTCTCCTCAAGACAGTGCAAAGCCAGCAGAATCGGATACACGTGCGCGGCCCCAATGGGTTGGAAGGCTTGGACTTCTGCAACGTGCCAGCTCTCCAGACCGGCCAAACGAAGAATTTCCCTTCACCGCTTGTCATTGCGCGTCACGGGCGCGTCGTTCGAAAGATAGAACGGCGATACATTTATATGGAACTGGATCTTCTGGTCCGACGGCAAACAAATCGCATACGCAGTCAGGCCCTCTTCATTTCGGAAATTGGTTTGCACCCTTTCCGACATAACGGACAGGCAAGGAAATATCCCGCTACGACTGTTTTCATGGAATTCCCGCCGATGCACCGGACTGGTTGACAGGCGCTTGAGCACCCCAGATGATGCAGGTTACGGCTTCGCCGCCAGCTTCGGCGGCTCCATCACATACTCATCCCCCGTCCGCGCCAGATATCTGCTGCCGCCGGTCAGTCAGCAGCTTCAACTGCTTCGTCAACTCGATGAATTCCTTCTTCTCCTCCGCCGTCAGCCCCGGCGCCGCATCTCTTGTCGCTCCGCAATCTTGTTCAGCTCATCCAGCCGCGCCTGCAGCCTTCGGCATCTCCCGATCGATCAGCACCGGATGAATCACCGGCGTCTTCGCCTTGCCCGCTCGCCACATCATTGCGGTTGTTCTCGCCCCACACCGGCAAAATCCCCACGTGCCCCAGTTCCACCCGCACGCCCGCCGGCCCGTAGTCCTTCCGCACCGCGGAAAACAACCCAATCATCGAGTCCCGCGGATCGCCATCCTTGTCCGGCATCAGCCCATCCACATACGTCCGCGACTGGTTCGACAAAAAATTCCCCAGCGAATAAAAAATCACCGTATTCCGCCCATCCGCCGTCTTGTACGTCTCCACCGGCTGCAGCACATGCGGATGATGCCCCACAATCACCGACGCTCCCGCATCCAGCATCTTGTGCGCCATCTCCACATCTTCCGGCCGCGGCGCCGGCGCATACTCAATCCCCCAGTGAATCGAAATCACCAGCATATCGCACTGCGCCCGCGCCGCCTTCACCGCCGCCAGCACCTGCGCCTCATCCAGCTCCCGGCGCGCCGCCCGACTCCCCCGGATACGGAAAGAAGTTCACATGCGGCTGGTCGTCCTTGTCCGGATTGCGATTCCCATTCAGCCAGCGCGTCATCCCCAGCCAGCCCACCTTGATCCCGTTGGCCTCCAGTAATCACCGGCTGCCAGCTGTCTGCGCCGCCGTGTCGCCCGTCCCCGCAAACTGCAGCCCCACCTCGCGCAGATGCTCGCGCGTCTCCGCAAACCCGGCCCACCCCTGGTCCATCACATGGTTATTCGCGAACGAAACAATCTTGATCCCGCTCGCCTTCAGCGCCTCCGGCAGCGCCACCGGCGCGTCGAACATGAACGGCTTCGACCCCTTCGAGTGAGCCGGCGCCACCGGCGTCTCCATATTCACAAACCCGAAGTCCGCGCCCTTGAAACACATCGCTCACATCGCTAGAAGCGATCCCCAGCCCTCCGCGCCGCCCGCCTGCAGCCTCGGCAGCCGCTCGCACCGCCTCGTGCGGAATCACATCTCCACGCCACCGCAAAACTCACCTGCGCCAGCTCATGCGGATAGGGCGCCACAGCGACAGCCCGATGCAGCTTCGTCGCAAATTCGCTGAAATACGACGCTCGCCATCACCAGACCCAGCAAGACAAGGACAGCCAGCGAAGCAGCGCGCGGACTCAGGCCGAGCAAGTTGCCGTTTCCGGCATCCTTCCCGGCGGAATCCCTTCGCCGCCTGTCTTCATCCATCTAGCCGTTTGATCCATGGGGTGGCCTGACTCTCCCTCAGCATACCCTCCGGAAAAGACGCCGGTTAACCCCATTTCGAACTTAAGTACCCTCAGGGTCATCTGCTCATGCAATCGAGAGCTACAATCAGCGAACGCTTCTTCCGGAATCTGCGTCTATCCTTATGAGCGAAACTGTTACCCTTGAACAGAGAAAAGCGCACCGAAAGGCCGGCTGCGCCCCAGGGCAGGCCGGCAACCTGACCTATGGCAGAGTTCGTCATCAAGTTGGCCGATGAGCGCGGTCATGTAATGGAGCAGGTCCAGACCGCGGCCACCGCCGAGGAGCTGCGCACCCGCTTCTCCCATGCCGGCTATCACGTCTTTTCCGTCCGCGCCCGCTCGCGGTCTCACCGGAATGTCCCGGCGCAAGGTCAAGCTCGAGCCGTTCCTCATCTTCAATCAGCAGTTCCTTACCCTCATCCGCGCCGGCCTGCCCATTCTCGGCTCGCTCCAGATGCTCTCCAAGATCCAGAAGAGCCCCCATTTCCGCAGCCAGCTCGACGACGTCGCCAACCGCGTCAAAACCGGCGAATCGCTCTCCGGCGCTTTTGAAGCGCAGTCGGGAATTCCCGTCATGTACACCACCACCCTGCTGGCCGGCGAACGCTCCGGCAACCTGCAGGAGGTCCTCGATCGCTACGTCGGATTTCAGCGCGTCTCGCTCACCTTCCGCAAAAAGCTCACCGCCTCGCTCATCTATCCCGGCCTGCTGCTCACCATCGTCAGCGGTCTGCTCGTCTTCATGTTCACCGTGGTCATTCCGCAGTTCGCCCAGCTCTACGACCAGATGGGCTCCAAGCTGCCGCAGATGACCCTCCTGCTTCTAGCCTTCGGCAAGTGGCCACAGCACAACATCCTCTGGATCGCTCTCATCGCACTTGCAACAGGCATCGCTCTCTGGCGCTTCTCCATCACCGAGCAAGGCCGCGACTCCATCGACGGCATTCGTGTGCGCCTGCCGATCTTCGGCAAAATCTGGCTCAAATACCAGGTCGCGCTCTTCTCGCGCACGCTCTCCACGCTGCTCACCGGCGGACTGCCGCTGGTTCCCTCGCTTGAAACCGCCGCCCGCTCCATCTCCTCGCGCCGCGTCTCCAAGGCCGTCGGTACGGCGGTCACTTCCGTACGCGAAGGCAAGAGCCTCGCCGACTCGCTCACCAACACCGGCGTCTTCCCCAACCTCTCCACTGAAATGATCTCCGTCGGCGAGCAAACCGGCGCCCTTCCGCAAATGCTCAACTCCGTCGCCGAATTCTTTGAAGAAGACGTAGCCACCGCGCTCACCGCCGCACTCGCACTCATTGAGCCCGCCATCCTCATCGTGATGGGCGTGGTCGTCGTCTTCATTCTCATCTCGCTCTACCTGCCCATCTTCTCGCTCGGGTCCGCAGTCGGTGGAGGACAGGGTTAATCCTATATATGGCTGCTGACTCTACAATCACGGTGCCAACCGGGCCCATGGTCAACGGCCTCGACGAGCGTGCCCAGGCTGAAGCCCTGGCTGCCCGCTATCGCGCCGAATTCGTTGACCTCAAAAACTTCAAGATTCAGCACGACCTTCTGCGCACCGTCCCCGTCGAGCTGATGTTCCGCTACAACTTCGTGCCCATCGAGCAGCAGGCCGACGCCCTGGTCATCGCCGTCAGCGATCCCTCGCGCCTCATGGTGCTCGACGAAATCGCCGGCCTGCTCGGCCACCGCATCATCGCCCGCGTCGCCACGCTCTCGCAGATCACCGACCTGCTCAAGAAAACCGAGCAGTCGCAGCGCGTCCTCGACGAAGCCAGCGAAGGCCTCACCTTCGACGTCCTCACTGGCGACGAAAACCAGTCCGACGAAAACATCTCCATCGAGAAGCTGACCAGCGAAGAAGACATCAGCCCCATCATCCGCCTGGTCGATACCACCATCTTCACCGCTCTCGAGCGCCGCGCCTCCGACATCCACATCGAGACCAACGACGACTCCCTCCACGTCAAGTACCGCATCGACGGCGTGCTCCAGGAAGCCATGGCGCCCATCGCCCGCGAGCACCACACCACCATCCTCTGCCGCATCAAGATCATGAGCGAGCTCGACATTGCCGAGCGCCGCGTGCCCCAGGATGGCCGCTTCCGCGTTCGCTACAAAGGCCGCCTCATCGACTTCCGCGTCTCCATCATGCCCACCGTCCATGGCGAAAACGCCGTCCTCCGCGTGCTCGACAAAGAGTCGATGAGCGAGAAATTCCGCCACCTCACGCTCGACGTGGTCGGCTTTGCCGAAGAGGATCTCCGCCGCTTCCGCCGCTACATCCGCGAGCCCTACGGCATGGTGCTCGTCACCGGCCCCACCGGCTCCGGCAAAACCACCACCCTCTACGCCGCGCTCAACGAAATCAAGAGCGACGAAGACAAGATCATCACCATCGAAGACCCGGTCGAATACCAGATCCGCGGCATCACCCAGATTCCCGGTCAACGAGAAAAAGGGCCTCACCTTTGCCCGCGGCCTGCGCTCCATCCTCCGCCACGACCCCGACAAGATCCTCGTCGGCGAAATCCGCGACCAGGAAACCGCGCAGATCGCCATCAACTCCGCGCTCACCGGCCACCTCGTCTTCACCACCGTCCACGCCAACAACGTCGTCGACGTCCTCGGCCGCTTCCTCAACATGGGCGTCGAAGCCTACAACTTCGTCTCCGCGCTCAACTGCATCCTGGCCCAGCGCCTCGTCCGCACCGTCTGCGAGCACTGCGTCCGCACCGTCTACTACGACGACGAAATGCTCATCGCCAGCGGCCTCAATCCCGCCGAATGGCGCGGCTTCGCCTTCCGCGAAGGCGTCGGCTGCATCGAGTGCGGCGGCACCGGCTATCGCGGCCGTACCGCCATCCATGAGCTTCTCGACTTGACCGACCCAATCCGCGAGCTGATTCTTGAGAAGAAGCCCACCTCTGAGATTCGCAAGCTGGCTCAGAAAGAAGGCATGAGCTTCCTTCGCGAGTCGGCCCTCGACCGGGTTCGCCGCGGGCTCACCACGCTCAAGGAGATCAACAAAGTCACCTTCATCGAGGCATCCCGATAGTGAGTCCCATCCTCAGCAGATCGAAATCGGCCAGCGCATTACGCAGGCCGTCCGCCCGCAGCAATCGAGCTTACGTCCGAGGGCGTGCTCGCCGCCGCGCTGCCCGGCAAGCATGAAGCGCCTGTCTACGCGTTTGAGCCTCTGCGTCCCGGCATCCTGATCCCCGGCATCGGCGAACTCAACATGCGTCGCCGCGAAGCCGTCTCCGCCGCCATTCGCACCGCCCTCGCCAGCGTCTCGCCGCGCACCCGCTCCGTCACCCTCGTCATTCCCGATACCGCCGTCCGCGTTTTCGTCCTCGACTTCGATGCCCTCCCCGCGCGTCCGCAGCGAAGCCATCCCGGTCCTCCGCTTCCGCCTCCGCAAAATGGTCCCCTTTGACGTCGAGCACGCCGGCCTCAGCTATCAGATCCTCTCCGAGAGCAAGACCGAAGCCCGCGTCCTCGTCGCCATCCTGCCCAGCAATATCCTCGACGAATACGAGACCGCGGTGCGCGCCGCTGGCTATGAGCCCGGCGCGGTAATGCCCTCGGCCCTCGCCGCTCTGGCGGCGATCGACTCTTCTGAGCCGCTGCTCGCCGCCTGCCTCAGCAAGGTCGCCATCACCACCTCCATCACCAGCGGCGACGATCTGCTTCTCTATCGCACCCTCGACCTGCCTGAAGATCCTCAGCAGCGCCTCCTTGAAGTCCAGCGCAGCGTCGCCGTCGCAGCGGCATATTATGAAGACAAGGTCTCCGTTTTGCCCAGGGAGCTCTACTTTGCGGGCAACGGTACGGCCGCAGAATTCGAACATTGGTTCGGCACTTCCGAGTTGAACATCGTCGACTTGGCGTCCCAGCCCTCAACCGGCATCGCCACCAGTTTGTCGAACATGAGCACCGCCGGCATTACCGGCGCGTTGGCAGGAGCCGTCTAGCGTGCGCGTAGCCATCAATCTCGCCTCACGGCAGTTCGCCGATGTCGCACCGGCGCTTAAGAACCTGCGCGTGGCGATGGGCGTTCTGGCGGCCGTCGCCATCGCCCTGGGCTTCGGCCTCCATGCCCTGCACGACAAGGCGGAAGCCGCGCGCCAGCGAGCTCACTCCCTCGACGGCCAGATCGCGCAAATCACCCACGAGCGCCAGCAGTATCAGGCCATGATGCAGCAGCCTGACAATGCTCGCACTCTCCAGCAAGCCCAAAACCTCAACCAGCTCTTCGACGAAAAGTCGTTCTCCTGGACCCTCGCCATGGAGGACCTTGAAACCGTCCTGCCCGCCGGCGTCCAGGTCAACACCCTCGAGCCGACTGTCAAGAATGGCCAGATCTCCGTCCGCCTTCGTGTTGTCGGCCCGCGCGATCGTGACGTGGAACTCGTCGAGAATCTCGAGCACTCCCGCCACTTCCTCCTGCCCCGCATCGTCGGCGAAACCGCCGAGTCCCAGGGTGGCCCCAATCAGCGCCCCGAGCCCGTCAGCGCCTCCAACCGCGTCAACTTCGACATGCTCGCCGACTACACCCCCGGCGCCCGAGGAACGCAAGCATGTCACCGCAAAGGATCAGTCAAAGCCAAATCCGGATGACGCGCCTTCGCAAAAGAGCGCATCAGCCGCACGCTCTCCCTACACCGGCATGGCCCGCCCCCACGCCCCCGTGCAGCCATACAGAGGAGTACCAAAATGAGCCCAACCCCCGTCACAACGCGCGAGCGCCTCTCGTCTCCCCTTACCTGGCACTACGTGGGCCTCGGCGTCATGGTTCTGCTCGTACTCGGCTTGGCCATTCGACTCGGATTCGACTGGTCCGCCACCGACTCCACGTTCCGCTGACGCACTCACCGCCAAACAAATCGAGCTTAAAACCCTCGAACTGCAGACCGCACCCCTCCGCGGACTCGAAGGCCGCGTCAAAGAGTCGCGCCTCCAGATCCACGACTTCTACGACAAGCGCATCCCTGCCAACTACTCTTCGATCCTTACAAGCATCGGCGAGCTGGAAGTGAACTCCGGAGTCCACCTCTCCCGCGTGGGATACTCGCAGGGCGCCACCGCAGGTGACCTCACCGAAATTTCGATGGACGCCGGCATCAGCGGCGAATACCAGCAGATCATGCGCTTCGTGAACGGCCTCGAGCGCGACAAAACCTTCTTCGTCATTCGCGCCATGGCCTTCACCGGCCAGCAAGGCGGACTCGTAAGCCTCCGCCTCCGCGTCTCCACCTGGCTCCGCCCCTCCGACGTGCCCAGCGGTCTCCCGACCACTCCCGCCGAAGCGCCTGCGTCAGCGCCTCCCGCAGCAAAGGAGGGCGAGTAGCATGGCCATCGCTCTCGGCACCGAAAATAAACGCCAGGTCTACATCGTGATCGCGCTCGCAGCCATCATCGTCGTCGCCGGCGGCTACGAACTCTACAACTCGTACAGCACCCCATCTAGGTCTTCTGCACCGGTTCGCTCCGCCACTACTGCTCGCGGAACAACCCAGCAGCGCGCTAATACCGCGGGGCCTCAGGCTCAGCACGTCGCCAGCAACAACATCGATCCCACGCTGCACTTCGGCAAGCTCGCCCAGAGCGAAGACGTGGTCTACTCCGGCACCGGCCGCAATATCTTCTCCGCCGAATCCGCGCCCGTGCACATTGAAACACCCCTGAAGAGCGCGCGGAATGCGCCCCCACCGTTGTGGTTCCCACCGGGCCGCCTGCTCCGCCCGCCGATCGATCTCAAATATTTCGGCTACTCCCAGACCCGCGACAAAACCATGCAGGCATTCCTCGTGCGCGGCGACGACATCTTCCTCGCACATTCCGGCGACGTCGTCGATCACCGCTACAAGGTTGTCGCCATCCAGCCCGGGTCCATTCAAATCACCGACCTTGGCTACAACAACACCCAGACCCTGCCCCTCTCCGCGAACTAGGAGAATTAGGCCTCAGGCGAACGCTTTGAATCGGCGCAACGTCTAAAAGTTAGCGTTCGTGGCCATCACGAAACTCGACAACTCCGTGAATCCGCTTCCCAAAACCCGCCGCCCCCGCCCCTCCGAAGAGGGCTATATCCTCGTGGCCGTCATTTTCATGCTCGCCATCCTTATCCTCTCGCTTTCCGTCGCCATCCCGCGCGTCCGCGAGAGCATCCAGCGCGACCGCGAACAAGAAACCATGCAGCGCGGCAAGCAATACATCCGCGCCATCCAGCTCTACTACCGCAAATTCAACGCCTACCCGCCGAACGTTGACGCCCTCGTTAAGACCAACGACATCCGCTTCCTTCGCAAGAAATACATCGACCCCACGACCGGCAAAGACGACTGGAAGCCCATCCTCTTCGGCCAGAACAAAACGCCGCAGGCCATGGGCTTCTTCGGCCAGCCCCTCGCCGCCGGTTCCCTCGCCGGCATCGGCCCCACCGGAGGAAACACCGGCATCCCCGGCGCAACTCCAACCACCGGGACTGGCCTTTTCAATAGCGCCGACTCAGCGGCAACAGGTGCAGCTCGGCGCACCAGGAAGCCCCGCGGGTGGTACAGACGCAAATGGCAACCCGACAGCCGGAACCGGCACTACCGCAACCGGCACCACGGGCACGGGAACAACAGGCTCGTATTCGGTTCTTCCAACAACCCCGCGGGCACCGGACAGACCTTCGGCGGTGGCGGCATCATCGGCTTCTCCCCGCAGAGTCCGAAGCAGTCGCTCTTCGTCTACAAGAAGAAGAACCACTACAACGAGTGGGAGTTCCTCTACAGCCCCCTGATGGACCAGCAGACCGCAGCGGGCGGCAATACCGGCACCATTGGGCAGCCCGCCAGCAGCACGACAACTCCCGTAGGCGGCCGCATCCCCCACGACCCCCACCACGCCACCCGCATCGCCGACAACACCCACCAGCCCGCGGCAATAGCGCCACCAAAACCCCTCAAACGCAGAAAGCCCGTCCACTGTGGACGGGCTTTTGCATTTCTGAACCTGATCACTGACCCCTGACCACTGGTCCTTACACGCTGAACGAAGAACCGCACCCGCAGGTCGACTTCACCTGGGGATTCTCGAACTTGAAGCCCGCCGCCTCCAGCGTCTCCACATAATCCACGATGCATCCGTTCAGATACATCAGCGAGGTGGCATCGACGTAAACGCTAAGGTCGTCAAACTTAAAGACCTTGTCCATCATCCCAGCCTGGTTCTCGAAGGCCATCGAATACTGGAATCCAGAGCAGCCGCCACCCACCACGCCAATCCGCAAACCTGCCGGAAGCGGATCCTGCGTTGCCATGATTTCGCGCACCTTGGCGATCGCCTGCGGAGTCAGAATAAGAGGAGCTTTCTTTTCAGGTTTCCTGCGTCGTTGTTGCCGGTGCTGCGGTGGTTGTCGTTGCCATGGTTTCTCCCAATCCTGTTGAAATCTATTACCTGAACTTACTGTACCGCCCCGCCGTGGGCGTTACAAGTTCATAAGTCACTCTGTCCCATTGGATGCTACGTTGTAACCGAAAGTCGCGAATATCGCACTCCTGCCCACTCATCCTAATCCCTGCATTCTCAACAGATTCAGCCCAAAATTCCATAAATCTCGATCGAAAATAGCTGTGATTCGTGTCACGGGCTCGGGAATGAGCCGGCGCTATGATTCAGCCATACAACCGCCTGATCGATGCAGGACATCCAAATCCACGGGATCTTGCCGATAGCTGGGTGGATGACTCTCGCTGGAGGTAGATTTATGCCGTTCGTTCCCGTCATGTGGTCCGTTTGGGGACTCACCGTCCTCGTTCTCGCGGCTATGTTCCTTTATCGTTCCAGGCTTACCAGGGACGAAGAAGACCAGATCTTTCTCGATGATTCCTTCAGTCATGAGCGTACGGCCCAACAGGCAATCGTCGCCAAGGTCAACAAGGTTCAGCCGCTGATTCGAATTTCAGAGATCGTTGCTGCCGTTGCCACCCTCTTCGTCATCGGCTACTACGTCATGGATGTCGTCAACCAATTTAGATAGACCGGTTCTGCCCTCTCCCTCCAAAGACAAGCGGCAGCTCATCAGCTGCCGCTTGTCTGCAATTCAAACCTTTCGCCCTACTCCACTTCCTGCTTCGCCCGATAACCGTCGCGCGCAATAATGTCGTACTTCAGCTGCTTTTTCTTTTCGTCCTGGATAATGCAGCGGTTTCCCTTCGTCATCCACCAGTTCCACGCGCAGCTTGCGATACGTGCCATCCTGCTTGGCGTCGGTCGGGTGGTACACCAGCTCATACTTCGACCGGATCGCCTGGTTGATGTCCGAGAAAATATCCGGCATCTCCCCCACAAACCGCGGTTGAAAGAACATCCCGCCGGTCATCTTGGCAAAAGTTTTCATCTCGTTATCCGCCTGCAGATAATCGATGTCTCGCATCTGCTGGTTGAACCCCGGACCACCTTCCGTCATCGCCCGAAGGGCCCCTCCCGTCGAAATCGCGAAGATCGTGATATCCGGCGTAGTCTTCACCTTCTTGTAGATCTGGTCCAGCGTGAGCTTCGAAAATGTATCGCGCCCTGAAGCGATCAGGATGATGTACTTGTGCCCATCGATCCGGCTCAATCGATCTTCCGCTTCATAGAGCGCGTCGAACAGGTTCCGCTCCGTGAATCCCGGAATCACCAGCGACTGGATCGCATTTAACAGCTGCCTCTTGTCCTGGGTAAAGTCCAGCCAGATTTGCGTGCGCATGTCGAAGGTCATCAGCGCAACGTAGTCCTGCGGCCGCAGCTGCTGCGCAAACTCCCATGCCGCATTCCTCATGTCGTAAAGAAACTGGTAGGTGTAATTACTGTTCGAAAACTCGCACAGCAACAGCGCCGTGATCGGAGCCTCCACTCGCTTGAATCCCGTAATCTTCTGCTCCACGCCATTTTCATAAACCCTGAAATTCGAAGGCTTCAGCCCCGGAACAAACTGTCCGGTCTTTTCAAGCAGCACGCCCACGTCCACCGACACCTCGGGAACATTCACCCGCAGCGAATAGTCGCCCGCTCCCTCCGGATTCTTGAACTTCGGCTGAGCGGGCGCCGGCGGCGGCGCAGGTTCCGGCACATCCTTCTTCTTCGGAAGCGCGATAGCACCGTTATCTCCCGTTGGGCCGCCGGCGTCCGGTGCAGTCTGATCCGGCTGCTGCGCAGGCGGGTTCTGTGGTGCTGGCGGCGTACTCTGCGTCCGCGCCGCTGGCACAAGCGCCAGAACCGCCACCAGGGTGATCAAAGCAAAGCAACGACGGCGAAAATTGTGCGGGCACTTCATTGGCATGACGGCCTCTGTGTTCTCAGCATAGGGATTACCCGAAGGATTCGGCAAGCAAAGCAGCACAACTGCGAATACAACCTTCAGCTTTGGGCGTCAAAACCTTAGCGCATGACAAGCGGAACAAACACGCAATCTCCCGGAGCAATGCGGCGCCGGTTTAATCTTATAGACGTGAATCCCTGCCATAAGGCAATCCCCAGCCCGATTCGAACTCTCGCCCGGCTCTCGGCCTCGTCCCGGGCCCTGGCGACTCTGCTGCTCACGGTGCTCGCCGCCGTGGCTCTTCCCGCCCAAACCTCCTCTGCAGGCCCCCCACCCTCCGGCGAAGGCTTCTTCCCCCTCAGCCAGGTGCATCGCGGCCAGATGGCCACCGCATGGACCGTCTTCACCGGCACCAAACCCGAGCCCATGCAGGTCGAAATCCTCGGCGTTCTGCGCGGCGCGCGCGGCCCCGGTCAGGACATGATCCTCGCCCAGCTCCACGGCGCCAAGCCTGAATACACCGGCGTCGTCGCCGGCATGAGCGGCAGCCCCGTCTACATCGGCAACAAGCTCCTCGGCTCCCTCTCCTACCGCATCGGCCAGTTCACCAAAGACCCCATCGCCGGCATTACCCCCATCGCCCAGATGCTCGAAGTCAGAGACATGCCCGCCAACACCCAATGGGCTTCGCCAATCGCCATGCACACTTCGCATTGCCCGAAACCAGGCCTGTCCTCCAGCGGCATGACCTTCCAGGCCATGGAAACTCCCCTCGTCATGAGCGGATTCCGCCCTGAGGCCATTCGCCTCTGGCAAAAGGAGATGGCCGGAACCGGCCTCGACATCATCGCCGCCGGTGGTGGCAGCGGCTCCTCAAAGCCAGACACGGACGGCTCCTTTGGCGCCATCTCCCCTTCCGCCATCGCCAGCATCGTTCCCGGCTCCGCCGTCAGCGCCCAGCTCGTTCGCGGCGACCTTGAAATCTCCGCCACCTGCACCGTCACCTACGTCGACCCCAGACAGCTTCTCGCCTGCGGTCATCCCATTCTCCAGGCCGGCTCCGTCTCCCTTCCCATGACCACCGCGGAGGTCGTCGACACCCTCGCCTCGCCGCTCAACGCATTCAAGATCATCAACACCGGCGACCCCATCGGCGCCTTCACCGACGATCGCGATTCCGCCATCCGCGGCGTTCTCGGCATCAAGCCGCACATGATCCCGGTGCACATCACCGTGCACGGTGACCGCGCTGACCGCAAGCTGAACATCGAAGTCGTCGACCTGCCTTCCCTCACGCCGCAGGCCGTCCTCGTTTCGCTCTACGACTCCCTGCTCGAAAACAATCAGAGCGGCCTTGAAACCAGCTATCACGTCACCGGCAGCGTCAACATCGAAGGCTATCCGCCCTCACCCCTGGACCTGTGGGCCCCCGCCGGCGATCAGGTCTCCGCTCAGCTTTCCGCCGCCATTCAGACCGACCAGAGTTTTGCCCAGCTTTACGCCAACGGCGCACGCCAGGGAGCCATCAAAGCCATCAACCTCGATGTAGACTCCATTCCGCGCCGTGCGCAGATCGAGCTCGAAACCGCTCGCATCGATTCCGGCAACATCGTGCACGCCGGCGACACCGTCGTCGTCGAAGCAACCTTGCGCCCCTGGCAGCAGCCTGAACGCAACATCCGCATCCCCATCGTGCTGCCCCCAGAACTTCCCACTGGACCGATCCGCCTTCTCGTCTCCGACGCTGGAACCCTCGACCGCGCTCTCAACCCTCCGCATATCTCCAATCGCACTGTCGATCTCGATACCGCCCTTGCCCAGGCGCAAAACCACCACCCGGCCGATCACATCTTCGTCAGCCTCCTGCTGCCCGACGCTCAGGCCGGCGTTGATGGCCACACACTCTCCACTCTCCCGCTCTCCATGGCCAATGCTCTCGAGCCGCTGCGCTCCGCCCGAGATGTCACCCTCAACGGTGAGTCCGCAGTCGTCGCCGGTGAAGCTCCCGCAGGCGGTGTCCTCAGCGGATTTCAAATCCTCAATCTGCACATCGAGTCCGGCGGCGGTTTAGACTAGACTTGACCTGCACCGCTTATGTAAATCTGTCGCACTTGTACGGCCGGCATCCGGCCCCTTTTTGCGACCTCCAGCGAGGACTGCGGAACAACCATGGCCCTAATTCAAGGACTAGCAGCGCACGCGGCGGGCGCCGAGCTTTTGCCTTTTCGCTATGACCCGGGAGACCTGGGCGTGCAGGAAGTCGAAATCGGCATCACCCACTGCGGCATCTGTCATAGCGACCTCCATCTCATTTCAAACGACTGGGGCATCAGCCAGTATCCCTTCATCCCAGGCCACGAAATCATCGGGACGGTTACCGCCGTCGGCTCCCATGTGAAGTCCTTGAAGGTCGGCCAGCGCGTCGGCCTCGGATGGCAGTCCAACTCCTGCGGCGAGTGCGAGTGGTGCAGCCGTGGTCTGGAAAACCTCTGCCCTTCGATGGAAGCCACCTGCGTGCATCGCAACGGCGGCTACGCCGGCAAGGTGCGCGCCAACGCCCGCTTCGTCATGCGCATTCCCGATGCCCTGCCCAGCGAGCAGGCCGCCCCGCTGCTCTGCGGCGGCATCACCGTCTACAGCCCGCTCCGCGACCACGGCGTCAATCCCTCATCCCGCGTGGGCGTCGTCGGAATCGGCGGCCTCGGTCACATCGCCATCCAGTTCGCCCGTGTCTTCGGCGCAGAAGTCACCGCCTTCTCCACCTCCACCGGCAAAGAGGACGAAGCTCGCGCCCTTGGCGCGCATCACTTCGTCCACTCACGCGAATCCAAATCCATGAAAGAAGTCGCGGGCTCACTCGACTTCATTCTCAATACCGCCAACGCCGACCAGGATTGGAACGTCTACATCCAGGCGCTCCGGCCCACCGGCACGCTGTGCTTTGTTGGCGTTCCCCCCTCGCCCGTCTCGCTGCAGGCCTTTCCGCTCATCTCCGGCATCCGCACCGTCACCGGGAGCCCCATCGGAAGTCCGCAAAAGATGCGCGAAATGCTCGACGTCGCGGCCCGCCATGGCGTCCAGGCAACGACGGAAGCCTTCGCCATGGCCAAAGCCAACGAGGCCATCGAGAAAGTCAAGAAGAACAAAGTGCGCTACCGCGCGGTCCTGGCCAACTAATATCCTGAGTTTGAAATTCTTCTCACATCGCTCCGTCATCCAAGCGAAAGGGACCCCAAACGTAATTCAGTTTGGGGGTGGTGAGCGAAGGATCCGCTTCTCCGCTCCTCCCAGTTCTTTTCCGCAACGATCGGGTAGGAGGCGGGATTGCTCCCGCCGTCCTCCCACACCACCGGACGGACCGTTCGGTATCCGGCGGTTCATGAAACAGCGATAGATGCTGTAAGGCTGCCTGGCGCACCAAATAAAATGGGCGCCCTCCAGGCGCCCCATTGAACTCATCGCAGCTATTGCGCTTGCGCGACCACTGGCCTGCGGGCCTTCAGCCCCTCTGAAACACGCAGCAGCAGATCCTGCGGATGCAACGGCTTGTTCAGCAACGTGAAGTGATGGCCGTCCGCGCGCGCACTCGCCAGCAGATCCGCCGTCGAGGCTTGCCCCGAAAACAGAATGATTTTGCAATCAGGAAAAATACGCCGCACCGAAATCGCGAGTTCGATGCCCGTCATTCCCGGCAGAACTACGTCGGTGATCAGCATCTCCGGGGGCGTCAGCAAGGCTGTCTCCAGCGCGCTGTCGCCATCATATTCAGCAATTCCCGTGTAGCCGCTGCGCGTCAGAATCTCGGCCAGCGTATCGGCGATCACGCTCTCATCATCCACAACCAGCACCACCGGCCGATACGCATCGGCGGCATTTGCCTGAACGCTTGCCGGCACTTCCTTCAGCGAAACCGTGGGGAAATTCTTCTCCTTGCTCACTTGTATTCACCTCTGAAATCTAACCTATCAGCTTTCTTTTTATACGGGGTAACTCTTTGATTCTACTCCGCTAAATCATTTCTAAATCGTGAGTTATAGGATCTTCTAGATCAGCGCGGAGCCTACATGAGGCAGCCGGAATTTATTCCTTATGTTCCCTCGATAAATGTTGACTCCCAGCATCGAATTAATATAAGGATAGCTTTACGGTGGGTTTCCCATACGTTAAGAACGCGCCTCAAGATCGACCGGAAGTAAATGACCAACCGGGAGGGTTATTTGAATGGCGACAAATGCGAATTCCGATGCGCCGCCCATGAAGTACCAGTCGATCAAGCAGGTTGACGTACCAAAAGGACGCGAAGGCAAACACAAAAAAATCATCACCCAGCTCCTCAGCGACCTTGAGCAACTGGAAGAGGATCGCGCCCTTCAGATTCCTCTCTCAGCCTTGCCCGATAGCAAGGAAAACATTCGCTCGGCTCTGAATCGCGCCACCCACCAGAGAGGCATTGAGGTCGCGACCTCGAGCGACTCCGAGTTCCTCTATATCTGGAAAACCCCAGGCACCTCCTCCTGACAAAATCCGCGAGTTCTCGTGACCGCTGGGCAAAACAAAACTTCCGTACGCATCGACAAATGGCTCTGGGCCGCGCGCTTCTTCAAGACGCGCGCCCTCGCCTCCAAAGCCTGCGACCTCGGCCGCATCCGTTCCAATGAGGTCGAAGCCAAGCCGGCTCGCGATGTCCGCGTCGGCGACATGCTGCGCATTCGCAATGAAGGCGGCGAATACCATATCGAAGTTCTACAACTGTCCGACATCCGCGGTCCCGCCGCCGTCGCCCAAACCCTCTATCGCGAAACCGAAGCCAGCAAGGAACAGCGTCAGCGCGAAGCCGCCGAACGCAAAGCCATGCAGCAATACGCGCCCCTGCCCGAGCGCCGTCCATCCAAGCGCGACCGCCGCCGCATCATCCAGTTCCGCAGCGGCCAGTAAACCCGCCCCATCGACGACGCAGCTACTGCTTCGCCCTCCGCGCCGCGTCCTTAACTCCGCGTGGCGGAGCAACCCGCTGAGCAACAAGCGAGATGTTCTCTGTGCCCAATTTCTGCTGCAGTTGGCGAACAATCACGCTCTGCGCAAGTTTGTCCAGTTCATGTGCGCTCGCATAGTGGACATTCACCACGATCCCATCTGCACCAAAGTCCACGTCAAAATCCTGGAGCGGCGCTTCCGGCGGCCACACATCATCCACAACCGGCTTGACGCGCTGCATCAACTTCTCATGAATCTCATCCAGACTCTCCACCACAGGCTTGGGCGCAGGCGGTGGCGGTGCCGACAGTCTTTGCATCAGTGCGACCAGTTCGTTCTGGCTCGCAATCGTGGACAACGGATAAACTCACCTTGCGCCCTGAACGGCGCTCAATCTCGCGCGATGCCGCATCCTGTTTTGCAGCCGGAACGTCTTGCGTCGAGATCAGCCGAATCGCCACGTTGTTGTGTCCAACCTCCACCTGCTGCGATACGATCGATCCCTGCGGAAGCAGATCCTTCACCGCGTCCTGCACTGCGCCGCGGACGATGGCTTCCCCCGCCACCTGCACAAAAGCCTTTCTCAGTGGAATCGCGATCGTGGCCAGCAGAACAGCGAGCATCAGAATCCGCCAGCGAAGTTTGCCGCTGTTCGCCAGCACGCGAGCCAGAGGCCCCGTCGCAAACTTACGCGCCAGCGCCTCATCCTTGCGCGAATTCTCCATCTGCGCTCGCACATCGGGTGAATTCATGCCAACAAGCAGAAACACGCAAACGCACTCGCCACAATCGCCACCAGGTTGGTAAGAAACAACAGCCCAGCTCCCGCCATGATGGTCGTATTCGCGCCGCTGCCCAGCCCAAAGCCCAGCGTGCACAGCGGCGGCATCAACGCCACGGCAATTGCCACGCCCGGCAGCGTAGTCACGCCGTTGCCGCCCCCCGTCCGGCTCACCGCCACTGAACCCGCCAAACCCGAGAACAAAGCGATTGCAAGATCCAGCAGGTTCGGATTTGTGCGCGCCAGAATCTCTTGCGTGATCGAGTGAAACGGCAGAAGCCAAACAATAAAAGCCGAAAGCCCAACCGCCAGTGCAATGCTTGCGATGAGGTTGGCGATCGCTTTGATGGCAAGGTAAAGATCGCCCGCCGCAAGCCCCAGACCCGTCGCCATAATCGGGCCCATCAGCGGAGAGATAAGCATCGCTCCAATAATCACCGCCGGACTGTTAATCACCAGCCCTAATGCCGCAATTCCGGCGGAAAAGACAATCTCCAGCCAGTAGCTCAGGCTGGAGAATTCTGCCGTCTGATAGACCTGTGCGTAAACGCGCGACCTGTCGCGATGCTTGATGCGCAGCAAGTTTTGCAGAACCGTCTGGCCGGGCGTCGCAACACTGGATAAATCTCCCATCTTCCCTGCTCCCCTCTTCCCCGCTGTGCTCCAGCAGCATGAACGCATTCGTTTTCGCCGACGCCCACAACTTCCCACTCGTGCGCGCCCTCCGGCGGTGGAAACAGCCTACCACCGCCCCTCAACACCTTACGCGGTCGCTATCTTCGTACCGAAGCCGCATCAAATGCCGCTACTTCGCCCGGCTTTAGTAGACTCAACTTCAGAATGTTTGCTGTCATATCCCGTCTCCCCACGCTTCTCCAGCGCTCCCGCTTCTTCTGCGTTCGCGGTGCTCCTCGCAGCCTCCGCGCGTCAACCCCTCGCCGCCCAGGGCACCCATCTCTGGACCCAGTCCCGCATCGAAGAGTTCGAAAAAGGCACGCCGCAAGGCGTCGCCATCGGCAGCAACGGCTATCTGCGCGAAGGTCCCGGGCTCACCGACATCCTCACCACGCCCTCCACCTTTGTCTGGTCCGTAGCCGTCGACAAGAATGGCACGCCCTATCTCGGAACAGGTTCGCCCGCCACCGTTCTGCGCGCCGGCACGCAAAAAGATGCCAAGCCATTCACCCTCTTTGAATCGCGCGACGTCAGCGTACAGGTTGTGCGCATCGGCCCCGACGGCTCGCTCTACGCCGCCACCGTCCCCGGCGGCAAAGTCTACAAGCTCAACCCCAGTGCAACCGCAAAGCAGGATGAATCGACCGCGAAAGTCATCTTCGACGCCGCCAAAGCCGAAAGCTCAACTACAGAATCGAAATCCACTCGCGAATCAAAATCCCACTACATCTGGGACATGACCTTCGACGCCGCCGGCAAGCTCTACATCGCCACCGGCGGCCCCGGCGCCATCTACCGCGTTGATCCCGCCAGATCCCGACTCGCCAAGCCTGAGTTGTTTTTCAAATGCGACGAGCAGCATATTCGCGCTCTCGCCTGGGACGCCAAAGGAAATCTGATCGCCGGCTCCGATGGCTCCGGCCTCGTCTATCGCATCAGCCCGCAAGGCAAAGGCTACGTGCTCTTCGAAGCCCCCCGCCGCGAAATCACCTCCGTCGCCGTCGCCGCCAACGGCACCATCTTTGCCGCCAGCGTCGGCGACAAGAGCCACAATCCCCTGCCGCCGCTCGCCGTGCAGGGAGTCGGCACCATCACCTTCACCATCGTCCAGCCCGGCTCGCTGCAGGCCGCCAACGCCAGCACCTCCACGCCCGAAGGCACCGAGATCTACGCCCTCGCGCCTGACCAGGCCCCGCGCAAAATCTGGTCCAGCAAAGACGACATCGTCTACGCCCTCGCTGCGCAATCCAGACGGCGTGCTCGCCATCAGCGGCAATCGCGGTCACATCTTCCGCATTCAGCAGAACGGCGACTATGCCGACATCGCGCACGTAGCGGCGCAACAGGGCCTCAGCCTTGCTCGAAGATCGCGGCAACTCCATCCTCATCGGCACCGGCAACACCGGCAAGCTCTACTCTCTCGGCAAATCCGAAACTCACGAGTACGCCAGCGATGTCCTCGACGCCGGCGCATTCGCCCGCTTCGGCCGCATCGAAATCGATCCCGATTCCGCCAACTACGAAATCCTCACCCGCACCGGCAACGTCGAACAGCCACAGCGCGGTCGCGGAGACTGGGGCTGGTCCGATTGGCAACCCGTCAAGGACGATGCCATCCAATCCCCCTCCGGCCGCTTCCTCCAGTGGAAAGCCGTTCTCCACACCGGCGGCAAACTCGCCGGCGTCGGCGTGAATTATCTCCCCGTCAACGCCGCCCCCGAGATCGATGATCTCGTCGTCGTACCCGGCGCGCGCCTCAATCCGCAGAACTCGAACTCCACCCAGCAGCAAACCGTCAACATCAACTTCCCCTCTGCGAACCAGCCCATGGTGATTCCTGTCGACACCGGCAGCACCAACTCTCCGCTTCCAGCCGTGAAAGACCGCACCGCCGTCACCGTTCGCTGGGCCGCCCACGATGAAAATGGCGACGATCTCATTTACTGCGCTCTACCTCCGCGGCGACGGCGAACACGATTGGCACCTGCTCAAAGACAACGTCACCGACAAGGCCTACAGCTTCGACGCCGCACTCATTCCTGACGGCGGCTATCGCATCAAAGTCGTCGCATCCGACTCGCCCTCGCACAGTCCCGGCGAAGCCCTCACCGGCGCAAAGGAAAGCGACCGCTTCGAAATCGACACCACGCCTCCCGTCATCACCGGTCTCCATGCTGAAGAAGCCCTGGCAAAATGCGCACAAGCACCCTGCCCCGCTCCAGTGCATGTAACCTTCGATGCAGAAGATGCAGCCTCGCCCATCGCCCAGGCCGAGTACGCGCTCGATGCCGGTACGTGGCAATACATCGACCCCGTCGGCAAGCTCTCAGATTCAAAGCGTGAACATTACGACATCGAGATTCCCGCCAAAGCCGTCGAAAGCAAAACCGGCGAACACCTCCTCACCGTGCGGGTCTACGACCGCCACGACAACATCGGCGTAGCCAAAACCGTCTTCGGCTCGCCCGCGGCAAAGTAAGACAAGATGCGATTTGAACTCTATGTCGCGACCCGCTATCTCAAAGCCAAACGGCGCCAGGCCGTCGTCGGCGTGGTCACTGCCATCTCGATCGCCGGAGTAGCCGCCGGCGTCGCCGCCCTCATCATCGCACTCGCCATCACCAACGGCATGCAGCGCGACCTGCAGGACCGCCTCGTCGACTCCAGTGCCCATGTCCAGCTCATGCGCGTCAAAAACGACGGCATCCGCGACTGGCAGCCTCTCCTCGCCCGTCTCAGCAAACTTCCCCACGTCGTCGCCGCCGCCCCCGAACTCGACGAGCAGGTCGTAGTCACGCGCGGCGCCCGCGAAGGCTACGCGCTCGTTGAAGGCATCGTCCCCGCGTACGAAAGAAGAGTCAGCAAAGTCCTCACCGGCGCCTCGCCCGAAGCAATACAAGCCCTCGAGCCTCCGAGCGACACGGCGCCGCCGTCAGGCCCCACAGACCGGCCCCTCATCCTTGGCAAAGATCTCGCAGACTCCATTGGCGCCACCATCGGCGATCCAGTAACCCTGATCAGCCCGCAAGGCGACCTCACCCCGCTCGGCATGGTTCCCAATGTTGTCCATTTTCGCCTCGCCGGCACCTATCACAGCGGCTTCTATCAATACGACTCGGCGTGGGGATTCATGCGCCTCGCCGATGCCCAGCGCCTCTACGACGAACCCGACCTGGTCTCCGTCATTAGCTTCAGAGTGGACAACCTCAACAACGCACCCAAGATTGCGAAGCAGATCGAACAAGCCGCAGGCCCCGGCTTTCAGACCACCAACTGGAAAGACCAGAACAAAGAACTCTTCCGCGCCTTAGCACTGGAGCGCATCGTCACCTTCATCGTCATCACCCTCATCGTGATTGTTGCCGCGCTCAACATCCTCATCGCGCTCACCATGATGGTGATGGAGAAGACCCGCGACATCGCCGTCCTCATGAGCTTTGGCGTCGACCCTTTGCAGATCCGCCGCATCTTCCTGCTGCAGGGCTTGCTCATCAGCGTTGTCGGAACCGCCCTCGGCCTCATCCTCGGGTACCTTGGCGCGTGGGCCGGCAGCCAATACCACGTCCACCTATCGCCCGACGTCTACGCCATCGACACGCTCCCCTTCGCACCCCGCCCGCTCGACGGCCTCCTCGTCTCCGCCGTCTCCATCAGCATCTCCCTCCTCGCCACCCTCTACCCCTCGTCCACCGCCGCAAGAATCCGCCCCGCCGAAGCCCTCCGCTACGAATAGCGTTGCTGAGAGGAGGTTCTGTGAGAGATACCGATTTCGCCAGTGAATTTTTCCGCAGAACTCGTGGCTGGTTGGATCAGAGCATGAATTCAGTCATGCCGATAAGACGAAAACATCAGCATGGGCTTTAGCCCCCCGAAGATGTCGGGGCTTAAATCATTTCGTATTCTATTCCGAGAAAGTCATGATTTTGCCAGCGTGTAGTTGTTCTGCCTCTATACCTTCAACGCTGTCACCGTCACACCGGTTTGGGCTTCGCCACCTGCAGTTTAGCGAGCGACCGCTCTACGCGATGTTTGAACTGGGCCCAGTCCAGGTTGTCTGCGCCCTCCTCCAGAATGTTTACCTTCATTTTGCAACCGCCGTCCTTGGGCATCAGTGCGACTGAGTCGGTATACACGACTCGGTGCCCGATAACAAAAAATGACGCTTTTTGATCGGCATCGTTCATTAAGTAGATCCCGTAATTCCGAGGGTTATCCAGAGTGTCCTTCACAGCCACCCAAAGTTCGTCGCAGGATGTCGGATAGACATCCTTTGGTTTAGCCAACGCAGGAGCAGCAACAATCAACATGAGTAATGACGTGCCAAGTAACCTGAGCATGATGTCCTCGTCCTAACCGGACATTAGACGACCGCATCCAACCGAACCTTTGTGATGTCTCGCACAGCAGAGCGCAATGAACAGGGTCTCCCTAGATTCCTGAACAGAGTTACGTTGACCCCTTCACGACCCAATTGGCATGTAGGCAATTCGGAAGGAACTCCGCCGGGGCGTTCAAATGGCCGCAAACCCATAGCCTTCCGCCCGCTGTCCGAAATCACTCCAACCCCAGCACCATCTCATACTGTTTAAACGTCTCGTCGTTCGGATACACTTCCGACTTCCCCGTCATCATCCTGAATCCCAGCCGCTCATAGACGCGATCGCGCCATGATTCACGCTCGTCACCATCAGCTTCACATCACGCATCGCGCGTCCTCGCGCCCACTCCACCGCCGTCTCAATCAGTCGCCGCCCTACTCCCTCGCGACGAACCTCCGGGGCCACCCACATCGAAACCATCTGAGCGCGTAGAGGATCCGGCTCCTCGGCAAAACTGAAAACCATCCCGCATCCCCGCTCTCCATCAAACGCTAGGAATCCCGCCGACGCGCTGCGGCTCCAGCGCATCGCACGCTTCTTCCACTCTTCATCCGAGAGCGCCGCTTCCTTCGCGTAGTGCTTGAGAACGCCGTCGGCGCCTCCTGCAAAGCGCGCAGCCGAACGTCCTTGAAGACAAGGGCGCTCCCCAGCGTGATGCGTTCAATCGCGACCAATGCAACTCCGCCAAGAAGGATGAATCTACTGCGGCGTGATGATTCCGCCCAGCGCATGCCGTCGCGGCAACACGATGCCGCGATGGTCCACTTCCGCCGGCGCTGTCTTCGCCCCCGACCTCTGCAACTCCGCCCGTTCCAGCAGTGCTCCGCCGCACGCCGGGCACCAGTCCGCCTTCGTGTCCGCGCCCAGCACCGCATCGCAATGCGTACAAATCCGTTCCATCAATTCAGTTTACTTAATGACACTTTCCCCTTCGCCGCATGAACTCCCGAGATCAAATATCACCTTCCCATCAAACTATTTTTATACGCGCTATATTCCGCAAACTCTCCGCGCTGCACCGGACCACCTGTCTTTACGTGCTCCGCAATCCCGCCGGCCCATCTCCGGATAAAATCCCAGTCGCGAATATCTGATGCCGGAACCTTCCTCATCGGATTGCCCGGCAGCTTCATCGCCAGGTTGAAAGGAAAGGGCAGATTCAAATGCCGCGGATCGAAACTGCCTCCCAGCACACGCACATCCGCCGCATGCAGCCACGGATACTTCGCCAGTTCCTTCCGCGCCTGCTGCTCCGCTGATGCAAAATGCTTCGGTTCGTTCTCCGTCGGCCCCAGCACAAAAATCCACGGACGCACATTCCCAAGCTCCCGCTGAAACCGCTTCACAAACCTGTGAAACTCCTTCGGAAAACTGCCGACATACAACGCCGTGCCGATCACTATCGGCGTATCGTCCGCAATCGACTCCACATCCGCCATCGGCTTCACAGCCACCTTCACGCCGGCAGCTTCCATGGCCACACCCATCACCTCGGCCACTTCTTCCGTCGACCCGCTCCGTGAAACATACCCAATCAGCACTTCCGCCTGCATGCTTGGCCTCCGTCTAACGCAATTCTGCCCCTCTTCCCTGTCAAAGGGCGTGCCCACGGTCACATGGTGAAATAACCCTCCGACACGTTGCAGAAATTTCGATCCACGAAACATCAAACCTGAACAACTCCTGCGGATTCTGCGCACGGGTACGGCTCCCGGTACACTAAACCCATGCATCCCCCTGTGCGCTTGGTGGCCATCGACATGGACGGCACTCTCCTGCCTACTTTCAGCCAGTCGATCAGCCCCCGCAACGCAAAAGCTCTCCGCGACGCTCAGCAGGCCGGCATCACCGTCGCCATTGCCACCGGCCGCCGCACCGCCTACACTGCCCCCCTCCTTCACGGCCTTGGCCTCCGAGCGGATATGCCCCTCATCACGTCCAATGGAGCAGTGACCAGAACCCTCGGCGGCGACCCAATCGATCGATCACACCTCGAAGCTCGCGTAGCTCGCGGCCTCTGCGGCCTTCTCAGGCCTTTCGGAACACTCGTCTTCACCTTCGACCACATCGGGCGCGGCGAACTCGTCCTCGAAGACTTCGAGCAGGCACATGAACGAATTGCCTTATGGGTCGAGGCCAATCGCAACGCCATCGAAATCGTCAAGCCACTCGAGAAGGCACTCCCAGACGGCACCGACCCCATCCAGGGCATGGTCACCGGCGCCCTCGAAAATATACGCCAGGCCGAGCAGGCCCTGAAAGCCAGCGAATTGAGCACTTCCTGTGAAGCCGTTCGCACCGAGTATCCAGGGCGCGACCTCTCCATCCTCGACCTTCTTCCACCGGGCGTTTCAAAGGGCTGGGCCCTCGAACGCCTTGCCGCTCGTCTTGGCGTCGATCGCAAAGAAACCATGGCAATCGGCGATAACTGGAATGACGTCGACATGCTCGAGTGGGCCGGTCAGGCCGTCATGATGGCCAATGCCGCGCAGGATCTGCGCATCCTCGCCAAGACCCGCGGATGGAAACAAACTCCACCCAATGATGAGGATGGCGTGGCCGTGACGTTGGAGATGGCCGTCAGACCGACACACCTCTGATACAGTCTGAACACAGAAACAGGACCTTAACTCATTGCGTAACCGCCTGCAAATCGCTGCCGCTCTCGCTGCACTCCTGCCCGCGAGCGCATCGCGTCCCGCCCACGCCGCCGAGCGCGTAAGCCTCACCAACGGCTACGACATCGTTTGCAGTCATCACGCTCAGGTCGGCTCCCACATCCGCCTCTACATGGGACCGGGCGAAAGCAGCTACATCGATCGCGCGCCTTCCGACATCGCAAAAATCGAAACCATCCCCGACCCACCGCCAGCCGCCGCAGACTCCCCCTCTAACAATCCCGGCATCGAACGCCAGGCCGAAGCCCGCCTCAGCCCAGCCGATCTCCACGAAATGCTCGCCCAGGCCAGCCAGCAGCACAACCTCGACGCCGACCTCCTCGCCAGCGTAGTCAAGGCTGAGAGCAACGGCAACGCCCGCGCCGTTAGTCGCGCCGGTGCCCGCGGCCTCATGCAGCTCATGCCCAAAACTGCTGCCGAAGAAGGCGTCACCGACAGCTTCCGCCCTGACCAGAACGTCCGCGGCGGCTCCGCCTACCTCAACGATCTCCTCATGCGGTATCACGACAACATTGCCCTGGCATTAGCTGCATACAACGCAGGTCCCGCTGCGGTCGACAAATATCACGGCATCCCGCCCTACCACGAAACCCGCGTCTACGTCGCCCGCGTCATCCACGAGTTCAACCGCCGCGTCCTCGCCCGCGAAGCCCAGTCGCGTCGAAGCACGGCATCCGTCGCCAGTTCTGAATCTTCCCCGACCCGCTAAATCCGTCTCCAAAGTTCATCGGGGAGAGTCTTGGATGGCCCGCGTCCCATCTCCCCTCAACGTGTAATTCAATGTGGAAGGACCCAGGCCATAAAATCAAGTGCAGTAACAGAAACGGAGAACGCTTGAAAAAGAAGCAATGGATCCTGGGCCTTCTCGTGCTCGTCGCACTCATCGCACTCTTCCTCTGGGGCCGCGAGAAATTCCACTTCGATTTCCACGTCTTCCGTGAACAGATTGCCCAGGCCGACTGGCGCATGATCCTCCTCGGCCTCCTCTGCATCTACCTCGCATTCGTCTTTCGCGCCTTCCGCTGGGCCCGCCTCCTCAAGCATCACAAGAAAGTCCCGCCGCTTTCGCTCGTCGGAACCCAGGTCATGGGCTTCACCGCCATCGCCCTCATCGGCCGCGTCGCCGACCCCGTCCGTCCCTATCTCGTTTCGAAAAAAACCGGCCTCGCGCTCAGCTCCCAGTTCGCCGTCTACATCGTCGAACGCCTCTTCGACGCCGGCTCCATGGCGCTCATCTTCTCCGTCGCCATGCTCTGGATCCCCGAGGCCGACATCGCGCGAGCCACCAGCCACTCCAGCATGATCGTGGCGATGCAGAAGCACTCCCCGCTCCTCGGCATCATCTTCGCCCGTTTTGGTGGACTCGTCCTCACCCTCGCTCGGAGCCCTCTTCCTCGTCGCCGTCCGCATCTCTGGTCAGGCAGTCGCCGCTTTCTTTGAGCGCACCTTCGGCCTCGTCTCAAAAAAGCTCGGCGCCGCCGTCGGCGAAAAATCCGCACCTTCCACTCCGGCCTCGACACCATGCGCACCTTCGGCGAATTCGCGGCCACCACCGCTGCTCTCCCTCAGCATGTGGCTGCTCATTGCCTTTGCCTACTTCGTCACCTGCCGCGCATTCAACGGAAGCCCGCAACTCGCCGCCATGTCTCCGCAAAAATGCGTTCTCCTCATGATCGCCAGCGGCGGAGCCAGCATCTTCCAGCTCCCTGTCCTCGGCTGGTTCACCCAGATCGGCGTCGTCGCCGCCGTCATCACCGGCCTCTTCGGAGCAACGCCTGAGGCCTCCACGGCCTGCGCAGCTTCGTTGCTCCTCGTCACCTTCCTCGGCGTCATCCCCGTCGGCCTCATCTGGGCCCAGTTCGAGCACATCAGCCTGCGCAAAGTCACCCACGAAAGCGAAGAAGAAGCAGAACACCTCCCCGCCGGCCCGCCACCCTCCGCCAATCCCGAGTCGCTCTAATGCCCTCAAAACATCCGTTGCTTTTTGGCGCCCATTCAAGTGTTCCTTGGCGCCATCTCATTCTTAGCCCTGTCATCCGAAGCGACACACCCTTCGGCCCCGTCGTCCGCACCAGCGGACGACGGCATAAGTTTCGCGTAGGATCTGGTCTTTGTTTTTATGGCAGTTAGGTTCGTCGAAGAGCCCTTCAGTTGCCTCTACTTGAACAACCCCAAATCAATCGCATCCGCCATCGCCGCATACCCCGCATCCTTCGGATGCAGATGATCCCCACCGTCATACTGCGGCGCAAACATCCGCGGATTCGCCGGATCGCCCGTCGCCTTATCAAAATCCATCGTCCCGTCAAATACGCCCGACGTCAAAATCCAATGGTTCACCGCCTCGCGAATCGCTTCGCCCTTTCTCCGTAAAATAGCCCGCGCCCTTGTATCCGGTCATCGTCGCCCCGAACACCTTGATCCCGTGCTCGTGCGCCCGCGCCACCAGTTGCGCCAGCCCCTGCTCAAGATCGCCGGCAGTGAGTCTTGTACTTAGGCCGGTTAGGATCATGCAGCGCGCCAATGTCGTTGATGCCCTCCAGCACAATCACATACTTCACGCCCGCCTGCGACAGAACATCCCGGTCAAACCGCGCCAACGCATTCTGTGCCACACAGTGAATTAGAATGCAATTCCCTCCGATGCCCTCATTCATCACCGAGAGATGAGCTGTCGCAGGAACATTCTTGAGCCGCACTGCAAGATAATCCGGCCACCGATGATTCGCATTTTCCGTCGACAGCGCGCCATCCGTAATCGAATCGCCATACGCCACTACCGCCGCCGCATGCGCGCTCGCAGCCTCAACATCTACGCTCTTCAGGAAATACCACGACGGCGTAACCACCGGCGACGCCAGCGCAGCATCCCGCACATGATTGCCGGTCTCAATAAAGTTGTCCTGCTGGGCGCTCGAATGCACCGTCACGTCGCTCACCTGCTGCAGCGGCAGGTAGATGCTGATCGCAAGATTGGTAAATGCCGGCACCGCCATCGTCACCGGGTCGCTCAGCACCTCCGCGCCCGGCGGAATCACGATCGACGCCGATCCCCCAAACGCCAGATCGTGCAGCGTCGAAGCGTCCACGCTGCTCACCCCCGCGCTCACACCAATCGTCGCCGCATCCACGCGCAGAGGCTCCCGGCCAAATTCATTCGTCAATCGCACCCGCAATGCGTTGCCCGCCAGCGAAGTGTGCACGATCTCGCGCAGCGTTGAATCCACCAGCGTAGGAACCGTGTGCCAGGGATCGCCATCGAATGCCGAAGCCGCCCACGTTCCAACCCAATTCCCGGGCGCAGCTTTAGGCGAAGCAGATTGTGCGGAAACAGTGGCAGCAGCAACAAGCAGGAAAACAGCAAGACGGATTCGCATTTTGATTCGTTCCCTCCTCGGCAAATCAAAGAAGGTCCATCATAAACGCCCGATCCAAATCGATCGATCTCCAACTCACGCAGGAAGAATCCGGGTGCCCCATTCGTAGCGCAACTTCATCGCGTCATGGGTTCAATTTGCCATTCCTTCCAAAAGCGCCATTCCGACCGGATCTTGAACGTCGTGAAAGGGTAGTGGAGGAACCTACAGTTGCTCCTTCGGTTGGTCCCAGATCCGAGATACTTCGAATGCGGACCACACTCCCACAGCGGTCTAGAATGGAAACGTCAATGAGCCAAAAAGTTACAGCGTGGTCCGTGTTTTTCCTGTCCACATTTGCAGGGTTGTTCATCGTCTACCACTTGCCCTTTGCCATCTGGATGACAGATCACCCCCTATAGGACTCTCAACTGTGGTGCATTCGCGTTTACGAACGCTTTGGGTTCACTGTGCTGGATGCGCTGATATGGGTAGGCTCGACCTTCTGACTTTGGAGAATGGCGAGGAATCATCAAAGTTCTCAACAGGGACCACACCACACTTCAAGAGGTCACGTTGAACTCTCAAAACGATGCCAGACCCACTCGCAAACTCAGACTTCAGGCCGCTTCCTTCGGACGTTGAAACTCTCTAGAGCCGAGTTGCTGCTCCGCCTCGCTTGATGCGTTAGCCTCCTCTTCCGGTCTTATTGTGAACTTCGGTTAGTTCCCGATGCCTCCGGCTTCTTTGGTTTTGTCGCAGACGCCGTTGGTTGGTTGGGTGGGCAGAAAGGTGGTCCAGGCGGCTCCTCCACCGGTGGAGTTGGGCGGGTTGAGATCGGCCGGGGTGCTGAAGTCGAAGAAATCACTCATGTCTCCGTTCTTAAGCCAATGGGCGTCCCTCGCGGTGAGGGGCGGGATATTGAAGGTCTTCTCAATGAAGGCCAGGATCGCGGTGCTGTCCACGGGGAAGTGTGAGATGTAGTGCGGCTTGACGTAAGACGAGATGACGTCGTAGGTCAGGATGAATACGGAATCCGGCCACGCGTCGCTCTTCATCAGCGCGCCGATGATGGACTGGACATAGGCGGCACCTTTCTGAATGTTGTTGTCGGGATGCTCGTCGAGGGCGTTGGCGCCGAAGGCAGCTTCGATGAAGACAACCTACGGCAGGGTCTTGTCGGGATCGCATGGCGAACCGTTGCAGGTCCCGGCGAGCAGGTTCAGGAGATATCTGGTGTGGTTAGGGAGGAGGGGAGGAGGGGGTACATGCAACCATCCGGTTGCGCATCTTGCATCGGCGGCCTTCCTGCGCCAACCGTCATTACATCCGCGGCGCAGGCGAGTCTTCCACCCGCTGCGAAAACGCAATCCTCTCCGGTGCCACTGCACCTCCCGTCATCAGCATGCTCATCGCCTGCTCCATCGTCAGATCCGTCAACGTCACCCGGCTCAGCGGCAGCAATTGCAAAAACGCCGACGTGGGATTGATCGCATTCGGCAGCAGCACCGCCGCCAGTTCCTCGCCCGTGCTCGAGTCCACCATCGTCCGCGTCAAAAATCCGATACTCTTCTGCCCCACGATCGGAAAATCCACCAGCACCACCCGCTGGTTTGAGTCCTTTTTCGCCAGCATCGAATCGATCAGTTGACGCACCGACGAATACACCTTCGCCACAAACGGCAGCCGGTCCAGCAGCGACTCAAACAGGCCGAACGCCTGCCGTCCGATCACCAGTGACGTCAAACGCCCCAGAACATACAGCACCACCAGCGTCAATACCACCGCCAGCACCGACTGCATCACCGGCCGCGCCAGCCATTCCTCTGGAAAAATCGACGTCAGCAACTGCGCGAGTGGCATACCCGCCTTCGCCAGGCTGCCCAGCACAAAACTGAAAATCAGCCACGTCACAAACAGTGGCCCCACCGTGATAATCCCCGCCAGAACGTTGCGCTGCAAACTTCTCAATCCACGTGCCATAACCGGATTCACTTGTCGCTCCTGCTCCAAAGCATACGAGAATCCCGTCCCGGTTTTTCAGAATTGGGCTTTCCCGCACCTTCCCCTATAGTGAAGAGAGACTGGTAACGCGATGATTGATCCCCTTGGTCCCGATCCCAACGACTCCGTGATGCCCTCGCGGCAGGTTGCCGAAATCGTCTCCGAATTCGAGGCTCCAGGAGCGCTGTCCCCTCTTCAGCCCAAGGTCCGCTACGCAAACTACGACAGTCCTGAAGCCCAGCGTCTCAAGGAAGAGTCTTCTCGCGCTGAAGCTTCCCCGCGAAATCAACCACCGCCACCACCCAGATCCTGCCGCGCAAAGAAGCGCCGCCGCGCATTCAGGAAGTGCCCCTGCCAATTCCGCCGCCTCCATCGCAGCCGCGCCCCTCCTGCTCCGAAACCTGCTCCCAAGCCCGCTACAACTGCCCTCGCCCGCCCCACACCGCCGAAGCCCACAAAATTCGAGCGCGCCATGAGCGTTGCCAGAACCGTCCTCCCCCTCGTCGGCAAGATGCTCCCCCTCCTCGAGGGCAACGTCGTCTCCGCCGCCTCCAATCTCCTCGCCAACCGGCCCATGCACGAAGTCGATCTCAAACCCCTTGAGGATTCGATTTCCCGCCTCCAGTCCGATCACCGTGCCCTCGCCTTCCACTCCAGCGAGCAGAAACGCGCCATCCAGCGCCTCGAAGACGACTTCGCCGCGGTCCAGGAAGCAGTCCAGAAGAATGCCGCCGATCAGGCTGAACTCGTCGAGCATGTGCTCAAACTCGCCAAGCGCACCTCGTCCTTCATGCGCCTTGTCACCATCCTGCTCGTCATTTCCATTCTCTTCACCGCTCTGCTCTGCGTCCGCATCGCCTACCTCATCCACTTTTGACCGGTGGACTAGCTCCTTCCGACCTCCTCTAATCGCCTTGATCCCCCAAAATGCTTCATCGCATCGCAATTCGGACTGAATCTGAGCTTATATTGATATCAACAATATCCATTTTTGGGTGGTAAAAGTGAATTTAGCCTCATCACTCCTCTTTTACGATCTTCGTGATGCAGGTCATTGTCAGTCGTCTTATGTGCGGTCTAGTATTCACTCCGTAGTTCAATTGGGGATCTTCTGCCCTGTGTCAAAACGCTGTTCTAACTGAGTCCACAGAGCTTCACTAACGAGCGGCGCGCTTACCGGCGTCCGCACACGGAGTGCGTCCATATGGCATGGTATGCCTACTGCATTGGTGAAAAACAAGCCTTCCCAGAACTAGCCCGTCACCGAAAACCCGTTCCGCTTGAATCAGTTCACGGTGTCAGCGGAAATCAGGTCTTCCTTTACCCAGCCAGTGATCTTGCCGTTATCGTCAGCGAACACAATCCCACAGAATCCTTAAATCAGAAATCCGGTGTGGATCATGCTCGCGTTATCGCTGACTGCTTCAAACATTCCACCGTCCTTCCTTTCCGTTTCGGGACCGTCTTCAACGACGACGAAAGCCTCCGCAAGTCCATCCGCTCCAACCAGCGTCAGTTCCTGGGCAACATCGATAAACTCCGCGGCAAAACCGAGATGCACCTCAAGATCCTCGTCGACGACTGCTGCGGCCGTGAGTTTGCCCAGGTCTCGCCAGACAAGGTCGGACGCGGGTACCTCACCAACCTCCGCGAAACCGCGACCCGCCAGCGCGAACGCCAGACCCGCGCCCGCGCCGTCAGCTTCCAGATGCATCGCCTCTTCACACCTCTGGATGAAGAAGTAAGCTGCCGCCTTTCCGAGACCGGCAAGATGGTTCTCGACATCGCCCACCTGATCGATCGCAAGCACGTTGAGCGCTACCAGAACAAGTTCACCACCACCTGCGCCATGATGCGCGACTGCCAGATGCAGGTCTCCGGCCCCTGGCCTCCGTATCATTTCGTCCACCGCCTCACCCGCGGCGCTCACGTTCCCGCGCAGACGTCGATCGATCCCGTCGCCACAGTGGCCACAGCTCCACCCAGGCAAGTTGCGGCAATGGCCTGACCCCAATTTCACTTCCAGCAAAAAGCCCGGCTTCCGCCGGGCTTTTTTATTGATTCTATGGTGCTCGGAGGAGAACTTGATTTTGAGTCGAATACCACGCACACACGAAATGATCCCCTGGGAAATCTCGCAAATGCAGGCACCAAACCATGAGCATGTCTTTCTCAATGGGGGTCAGATAAAGCCGAATCCAAGCCCGACGACGGAAGACCAGAAGGATTCTCCCGCGCATCAATGCCAGTCCTGCGAGCGCCAGATTGTCACTGATTCCGAGGGCCGCCACCTGTATGTGGTCCATCTCCTCATAGCGACGGTGGTTCACTATGCCGCAGTCTCATCTCTCGTTGATAGGTGGGCTGAGTGTTGGTAGAGTAATGTACGCGCAATGTTGCTGCGCGTTACCAAGCAGTCACGTTCGTGCGAGATTTCTGTAACGCCGTGCGAACGCGGCGTTCCGGCTAGGAACATGATCTCAGCAGCACTTTAATCGCAAGGTTTTCCTCGACAGAGGGCCCCAGCAATCCCGCCCCCTTCGAGGACCGTATAGATGCGATCCACCGCAGGCAACTTTACGGTCTCTTTCGCACCTGAAGGCCAGTGGATCTCTGCAGTACCCCCATCGGTGCCGTCGCCCAATCCAAAATGAACACGCAAATCATTACTAGAAAGATAGCTTCCGCCGCTCAGCACGTCGCCGCGCTGGCGAATACCGCCCGCAGTGAGGTAGACAGTGGCACCCACCGCGTCGCGCGGACTTTTTGGACCACCAATGAGCTTTAGTTCCACCCATTGGTGGTGATCAGGATTCACATTGCGGAGCAGTACCGGAACGCCATCCAGGTTGTCGATGACCACGTCAATTTTGCCGTCGTTAAAGATATCGCCAAAGGCCGCACCGCGACCAATGCTGACCACTGCGAGCCCGGTTCCCTCTACGGCGGGAACCACCTCGAATTTTCCGTCCTTCAGGTTGTGATAGAGCAGCGGCCGTTCGGCGTAGCTGGTTCCCCACTCTGGATGTTTATCCACTTCGGGATAGACGTGTCCATTCACAATAAGCAAGTCCTTCCACCCGTCGTTGTCGTAATCGAGGAATCCGTCTGCAAATTTGACGAATGGAATTGAGGCTTGTGCCAGTCCCGTTTGGTAGCTGACATCCGTGAAGGAACCGGTTCCGTCGTTCTGGAAGAGGACGACGTAGTCGTCGCCGAAGCTGGTGTTCACGATGGAGAGATTGCCGTTGTTCTGATAGTCTCCGGCGGCGATGCCCATATTGGCGATCTCGCGGCCATCCTTGTTGAGCGCGTATCCGCTCAGGTAGCTCTGATCTTCAAAGGTTCCGTCACCCTTGTTCATGTACAGATAGTTCGGCGAAGTGTCGTTGGCGACCAGCAGGTCGACTTTGCCATCGTTGTTCACGTCCACAAACAAAGAAGCAAGACCGAAAAATCCACCGGGGTCGTCGACACCAAGCTTCTTGCTTACGTCCGTGAACGTCCCATCGCCGTTATTGTGAAAAAGATGATCGTGTTCACCAGGCAGGCCGCGTGGGCCGCACATTACCTGCACGCCGCGAAATGTGCAGGCCGCATACCCGAACCCCTTCGTTCCAGAGATCGGGGGATTGGCCAAATCGATCTTTGCGTAACCGTCCACGAACAGGTCCAACCGTCCGTCGCCATCGTAATCGCCGAAGGTTGCGCCTGTTGACCATGTCCCTACTGTCACACCGGCCTTTTCCGCGACATCAGTAAACGTTCCGTCGTGATTGTTGTGATAAAGACGGTTGTTACTGTTGTTGGTGACATAAATATCCGGCCAGCCATCGTTGTCATAATCGCCGACCGCGCACCCATATCCCCAGCGATCGTTGGCAACGCCGGCCTTCTGGGTAACCTCGGTAAACGTGCCATCGTGATTGTTGTGAAAGAGCGCGGAATGCGGCGATGGGGCTTTTCCGGCAATGGCATCGTAGGTCGAACCGTTCACAAAATAGATATCCAGCCAGCCGTCATTGTCATAGTCGAGCAAGCAGACACCTGCTCCTTTGGCTTCCAGAATCAAGCGCTTCTCCGGCGTACCGGAGGTTCGAGACCAGGTTGTAAGCCCTGCGGACTTGGCAACATCCATAAAGACGATGGGGCCGACTTTCACAAACCCGCCCGCAGTTATGGGACGGTGCTCGCTATCAAACTCCGCCTTGTGGGGGCCCGCATTGGCCATACCATCTGTGATTGCTTAACCTCCAGGGTGGTCGGCTTGCGGAATATCTGTGCCGGGGCCAAATTCCCAGAAGTAGCATCAGAATAACAAGAGCGGTCAACAGGCGGGATGTCCACAACGCTTGGTCGAAGAGTGCATTGCATCGACTCTATCAAAAGTCCCGACGCCACTGCTGGTGCAGCAAGGGACATTGAAAATCAAATCTCTACGCCGAGCATCCCGCCAGCCAAAATCCGGGCGCGCTACCCTCCTCGTCCATACTTGAACGCCGCTCCCTGGCAGGTATACATCCATGGACGGTTCCGATTACAAATCGGCAGCATTCTCACTGCTTCATGCGTTCGAACAGCGCGAGGAATGTTTTGGCCGCCTCAACAGCATGATCCGGCGCGCAGACCCGTACAGTGTGTTTACCCGGACCGAAACCTTTCCGCAGCTTCAAATTGGTTGGAATGGTTTGATCGCATTTCGCGATGACGACTTAGACTTTTTGTGCGCGAGCGGATTCTAAACCGTGGCTGTCATGCTTTCTGACACAGAACTTATGCAGGAGATGGCGTACCAGGGTCTCGGCAGCTGGGGACAGAGTTGCGTCTCTTCTCTGAAGCAACTCGATCTGGCGGTTGGAAAATTTGTTATTGAGCGGAATTCTCGAGAAGGCCGAAGTCTCAGCGCCCGCCGCAGTCTCTGGCAGGATGGCAATGCCCAGGTTGGCGCGTACAAAAGCCAGCGCAGTGGGCATGAAATTTGTCTCATAGCGAATGTCCAGGAGCAACCGTTCGCGATGTGCGATGGCCTCCACCGCCTCTCGCACGCTGCTTTCCCGCCTTGGCAGGATCAACCCATGGGTGGACGCCTCGCGAAGCGTGATGTTGTGCTTGCGGGAGAGCAGGTGGTCCGCGGGAGCAAAGGCAGCCAGACGATCCTGAAATAGGGGAGTTGCGCGAAGGTCCGCATCGCGGCCGTGTAGTGTTCCGATGCCGAAATCGACCTCTCGTTTGAGCACGGCTTCGCGCACGCGTTCCGCAATTACATCAGAGATCTGCACGCGAATGCCCGGGTAGGTCTCGATGAAGCTTCGCACCAACTCTGGAAGCGCGCCCGCGCAGACCGTGGGAAGAGCTGCGATAGTTACGAATCCAGTAGAGGCGGAACCCAAGTCGCGCGCATGTTCAACGATGGTCTGAGCATCATTGAACAATCGCTGCAGCGGGCCGAACACGTCCTTGCCGGCAGCCGTAAGCGTCACTCCTCGCTTATTCCTGTCGAAGAGCCTGACGCCCAGGCTCTCTTCGAGCTGTTGCACCTGAACGGTCAGCGCGGACTGCGAAAGATGCATGTCGTTGGCGGCACGTGTGAAATTGCGCGTCTCTGCGATTTTGAGAAAGGCACGAATGTGACGAAGCTCATGAATCATCGGAATTTGAGATTATAGGCTTCTGATTTATGCAATGTACATATTGAGACGAACCTCTCTATACTCGCATTTGTTCGCAAAAGGTCGGCATTACCAGGCGTTGAGCATGCTTGCTATCTGGGGTCTGATCACTATCCTCGGCATGATCGTCGCGATCGCCAGCCGACGCGTCTCACCCCTGATAGCGCTCTTTCTGTTCCCGGTCACCGCGTGCTTAGCGGCCGGCTTTGGATTAAAAACCGCACAGCTTGCTCTCTCTGGGCTAGTATCGATTGCGCCGGTAGTGGCGATGTTCCTGTTTGCCATTCTTTTTTTTGGAGTGCTGACGGATTCAGGAACGATCGAGCCATTCGTCAAGATACTGCTCCGCGCTATCGGCAAAAACCCCGTGCTCATTGTTCCCGGCACGTCTTTGCTCGCGCTGCTTCTGCATCTGGACGGATCCGGGGCGGTCGTGTTCCTGGTTGCGATTCCTACACTTCTGCCGTTGTACCAGGAACTCGGGATGGATCGCAGGATTTTGGCGTGCGCCGTATCGCTGGCCGCGGGCGTGAATTTTCTTCCCTGGACCGGTCCTACGATTCGTGCTGCCAGCGCGCTGCACACCACTCCCATCGCGCTGTTCAAGCCCCTGATTCCTGTTCAGATCGTCGGCCTGGTTTATGTCTTCGCAGTAGCCATTTATCTCGGTCGCAGGGAGAGCCGGCGTATTGGGCCGACGGATAGGACACTCACCCCGGCAAGCACAACGCCGGTGGCTGGGGCTGCGGTTGCGCGGATTCGCTTCGTTTGCAACCTGGTGCTCGCTGTGGCGGTGCTTGGCTTGGTGATCAGCGGCAAAGTTGAGCCGGCGATCGCATTCATGCTGGGCACCACGCTTGCCCTGCTGCTCAACTTTAGAACAGTGCGCGAACAAGGGGCTGCCATCGACCGTCACGCGAAGGCTGCCTTATCAATGTGCGCCATTCTCTGCTCGGCCGGCGTCTTCACAGGGATCCTGAAAGGCAGCGGGATGCTGGACGCTATGGCGAAAGCCTCAATCGCGCACATCCCGCCGGGTTTTGCGCCGCACATTCCTGTAGTGCTCGGTCTGGTGGCCATGCCGCTGAGCCTGCTCTTTGACCCCGACTCTTTTTACTTCGGCGTCCTCCCAGTGCTCGCCGCCGCCGTTCAGGGATTTGGATTGCCTGCGGCGAGCGTTGCTGAAGCCGCGCTGCTGGGGCAAATGACCACTGGCTTCCCTGTAAGTCCGCTCACGCCGGCGACCTTTCTGGTAACCGGACTTAGTGAAATTGAACTGAGCACACATCAGCGCTTTGCTGGTCCGTTTCTGCTCGGAGCATCAGTCGTTATGACGATTGCTGCTGTTCTTTTTCATGTAATTCCGTTCTAGGCGGGAAAGAGAGAGAATGATCGGTCGCGACTTACGAAAACTTGCTGGCGGTTTATGCAAACTAGTTGCAAGGTCGTATCTATACTCCAGGCGAACCGTTCATGTGGTTTGTTGCGGAGAGCACAGATGAAGAAGATCAGAATCGGCGCGGGAGCAGGATTCTCTGGCGATCGCATCGAGCCCGCGGTTGAACTCGCTGAACAGGGCCAACTCGACTTCCTTGTCTTCGAGTGCCTGGCTGAACGAACGATCGCGTTGAGTCAATTGCGCAAGCGCGAAGATCCCAATGCCGGATACGATCCGCTTCTCGCCGAACGCATGCGTGCAATCTTGCCGGCATGCCGCCGCAACGGAGTTCGCGTAATCAGCAATATGGGCGCAGCGAATCCGAGGGCGGCCGCGCTACAAACAATCGAAATTGCCCGAACTCTCGGGCTTCATGGATTGCGTGTTGCGTGCGTTGAAGGCGATGACGTTCTCTTACTCAAGGATGCGTTCAAGGCTTTCGACGATCAGCCCCTTCCTGCTCACGCGATGATCATCTCAGCGAATGCATACTTGGGCGCCGAGGCATTGGCTGAAGTCCTTGATCGCGGCGCAGATGTGGTTCTGACGGGAAGAGTGGCTGACCCTTCGCTGTTTCTCGGAGCGCTCGTACATTCGTTCGGCTGGAACGCAGCGTCGTGGGATCTGCTGGGACAGGGCACCGCGGTTGGCCATTTGCTGGAATGCGCTGGGCAACTCACGGGCGGCTACTTCGCCGATCCCGGATACAAGGATGTTCCGGAGCTCGATCGGATTGGATTTCCGCTGGCCGAAGTGAATGAAGACGGTTCGGCAATGCTGACCAAGGTTGAGGGTTCCGGCGGACTCATCAGCTTGCAGACCTGCCGCGAACAAATGCTGTACGAGGTTTTGAACCCATCAGCGTACGTAACGCCCGACGTGATCGCCGACTTCACAGGGATCCGCTTCGATCAGCAGGCTCGTGGTGCAATGCTTGTGTCTGGTGCAACGGGACAGGCACGGCCTCAGGATTACAAGGTTTCTATCGGCGTCGATGACGGAGTCATTGCCGAAGGGCAAATCTCATATGCGGGGCCGGGCGCACTGCTGCGCGCGGAACTTGCGCGCCAGATACTCCACAAGCGCCTGGCTCACATCGGAGCCGATGATCTGAGGATCGACCTCATCGGACTGAGCTCGATGCACGGCCCTCCGGGCGATTGGCCCACTCCCTACGAAGTGCGACTGCGAGCCGCGGCACGATTCAAGCGCGAGATCGATGCAAAGCTCTTGACGCTCGAAGTGGAAAGCCTTTACCTGAATGGGCCTGCCGCAGGAGCAGGAGTGACATTCTCTGTGCGGGAGAACATTGCCATCGTGCCCGCGCTCATCGCGCGAGAACTCGTCACGCCAAGCTTCTCGATGGAGGTGGCTTGATGAAGCTGCAGGCAATTGCGCATGCGCGCGCCGGCGACAAGGGCAACCTTGTAAACATTGCCGTGTTCGCCTATCGCGATGAGGACTTCGCGACGCTAGTAGAGCGCGTAACAGTGGAGCGGGTGAGCGAACTGTTCTGTGAACACATCACCAGGCCGGTCGTACGATACTGCGTTCCAAATCTGTGCGCGCTGAACTTCGTCCTGCAGCGCCAGCCGGCCGACAGCGTAACGCGTTCGCTGCGTCTGGATGCGCACGGAAAGAGTCTGAGCTCGCTCATGCTTTCACTGGAGATATGATCACGTGAGAGGTCCACGCATCCTGGCGTTCGCCTCGATTGCGGCAATCAGCGCTGGCTGCCGACTTAGTAGGGCCTAGTTGCTTCTGTCTTTCCGGGCCAAGTGTCGGTGCGGAAAGGTGCAGCCGGAAGTCCAGCGCCGTTGAAGAGCGTCGCTGCTGGATTGGACTGCCAGGCGTATCGCACCTGCGTCGGGTTGGGCACGGACGGCGATGAAACCACGACGGTGTCGCCGTCAATGCGCGCGTCGGCCCAGACCCATTTGCGGTCGTCCCCGGCAATGGAAAATTCTTCGAGCTTCTCTCCCTTCACGACGAGTCCGCCGTCGGTGTGCGCGAAGTGCAATTGAATGGAGCCGGGCAGGCGCTCAATGGATTCGAGAGTGGGTCCCGAATAGACCACGTTTTTGCCATAGTATTTTGCGAGTGCACAAAGAGCGAGGCGATCGCCGACCGGCTCCTTTTCCTTGGCGTGAATGTTGTCGGGATCGCCGGTGTCGATGGTGACAGCGAGGCAGGAGTTGGGAACGGTGGCCGCAGCGATGGCTTGCGATTCCCGGGTCTCGGTCCAGTCGTCGCCGTCGACCGGCACGGCGCTGCGCTTTGTGAATGCAGGCAGGCTGACGATGTAGAAAGGGAAATTGCCTTGGCCGAAGAGCGAGCGCCAATCGGCAATCATCGCAGGAAGAATTTTGCGATACTGGTAGCCGCGCGGTGAGTTCTGCTCTCCCTGATACCAGATGGCGCCGGTGATCGAGAGCGATGCGATCGGGGCGAGCATGCCTTCGTAAAGAACAGTTGGCATAACGGGCCAGTTCTCGTATGCGACTGGCAATGGTTGCGGCGGACGAGCATCGACGCTGAGCTTTGCTTTCCACTGCCCTGCGAGCGGAATACTGCTCTGATCTCCGAGGGTGAGATGCAGGTCCTCGGGCTTTGAGAGAAAGCCGCCGTCGGGCCTGGTTTTGAGAACGCGGATGGCGATCACATTGCGCCCCGGTTTCAATATGCCATCCCGAATGAAATACCTGCGTGGATTCTCGACCCAGGCGCTGCCGCCGACTTCCGTCCCATTGATATACACGGTGTCCATGCGTTCAATCTCGCCAAGGGAGATCATGTTGCCACTGCGTTGAAACGGGCCTGGAGCCGGATTCGACTGTGATGCTGCGGGCTTGGGCAGCGGGTCGGGCAAAATAATTTCCTTGCGAAACCAGACGAGTGCAGGTGCATCCGGCACGCCAAGTTCGGCAAAGCCGCCGGGGACCGGCACGGATTTCCATGTCGAGTCGTTGAGATCGGGAGCGGCCCAATTGTTTTTCTGGCCAATGTCGTACTGGTCGTACCAATGCGCGATGTAGTTGCCGTATTCGGGCGCGTTTTCCTTTTTCAGCCGATCGAGTTCCGCGAGCGGTACATCAAAGTCGTGGAGCGGACGGAGCGCGGCTTCGCTGGCCCAGGCCTCGGCGGGAGTTCCGCCAACCGCAACTACGACCAGGCCGATGGGAACGTGAATTTCCCGCTCGATTTTGCGAGCGAAATAGTAGCCAACGGAGGAGATCCAGTTTGCGCTCTCGGAGGAGACCACACGCCAGTTGCCCTCGATCACATCGACATGGTGATAAGCGGGATGCCCGCCAACCGTGAAGAACCGAATGTCGGGGTAGTTGGCAGCCTTGATTTCCGCATCGGCATTTTGAGTGAAGCGCAGAGGCAGCCCCATGTTCGATTGACCGCCGCAGAGCCACACGTCCCCCACCAGGACGTTGTGCAGCTCGGCGCTTTGATGGCCGGCGATTGTTACGGTGAAGGGCCCCCCCCGGCGCAGGAGGCTCAATCTTGACCTGCCACCGGTGGTCGGCGCCGGCTGTACCCGTTGCGGTGTTTGCACCGATCTGGACGCGGACTCGATCGCCGGGATCGGACCAGCCCCAGATTGTGTCGGGCTTGCCGCGCTGCAGCACCATATTGTCGCCAAAGATGGGACTGACGAAAGGCAGCGGCTTGGCGGCTGCGGACGGCATTGCCTGGCCGGGCGTAGGCTGCGCGAATCCACCAGTCTGCGCAGCGAACAGTAATCCCAACACCACTGCAGCGAAACGAATATATGCGGGAATCATGATTGCGAACCTCGGGCAATCTAGCGCGCGTTACCTTGGCATTGAAAGTTGCGGGCATCCTGTGTGTCGCCAGTTCCGATGTACTGAGCGTGCTTTGGATACGCGCAGAGCGGGCGGCTACGACCGGGAAATGCCTGGCCTGTCGCGATCACGGACTCGGGCGCGGTTCCCTTCTCAACCCAGTCGACGACAGCGCTGAGCATGTCGAAGTGATCGAGCGAAGGGCCACCGCCGCAGTGTGCCATCCCGGGCACCAGGAAGATGCGGCTCCATGCGGCAACCTTCTCGGCACCGCCGTTGGTTTCAGCCAGAGATTTGTAATAGCCGAGCGTGTCGAGCGGCGAGAACCACGGGTCGCTGTCTCCGTGAAAGAAAATGAGTTTGCCGCCGCTGAGCGAAAACGTGGAAAGATTGGTAGAGGCCGGCTCGACGAGTGGATCCGAGGCATGGAGAGCGAGCTTGTCGACATCGATTTCGGTCGCAGTGGTATAGGGACCAAACAGGCCGTTGGGACCGAGTGCCAGCAGTCCCGGAGCGAATCCCTTGGTTACAATGCCCGCGTCATAAAGGAAGCCGGGATAGACCTGCGTGCCGTAAGCGTTCTTGGGTCCGGCGAAGGCCTTCTTGACTGCTGCGATTTTTTCAGGCGCGATGCATGCGTCGCCCGAGCTGGCCTTGCAGGCAAGCACCGCAGGATCGAAGTTGCAGCCGAGAGGATCGGAGATCATACCGTCTGCCACACCGTCTTTCGCGTCGCACTGTTTCATCAGCGCGTCCATAAAAAGCTTGCGATCGCTGTCGGTGAGAAACTTGTCGATTTGCGGCTTTCCGGAGGAGTCTTTGGGAGCGGCCTGGTTGTAGGCCACCGGAATCCATTGCGCGATGGCCAGGTTCGACAGCCCAGTGCGCATCGCCGGGTCACCGGAGACGATGCCGTTAAAGACTGCGGGATAACGCTGCGAGAGGATCATGCCTTCGCGCCCACCCGTGGAACAGCCGACGAAGTAGGAGAAAGTCGCAGACTTCATGTAGTAGTGCGCGATGATCTGCTTGGCCACTCCCGCCACCTCAGCGTTGGCGAGGAAAGCGAAGTCGAGATAGGCCTGCTGGTCGCGCATGAAAGAGAAGTCGAAGCCGCCGGTTTTGGCCTTATGTCCCGTATCGGTGCTGGCAACGACAAATCCGCGAGAGAGAGCCGGCTTGTCTCCGGCGTAGTTCGCGCCGGCAGGGTACGCGATGATGCCATTGCCGCCTCCGCCGCCCTGCATCATGAAGTCGCCATTCCACGCCGCCTTATCGGGCAGAGCAAGGGCAAACCCGATGCCGAACTCCTCGCCATCCACGCCCTTCCTGCGATTGATGACACCATCGACTCGGCAGTGGGCGGGCAATGGGCCAATACCCTGAGCGCCGGGGTACGGTGGTGGAACGGTAGTTCCGGCGGGCACGAGCACGGCTTTGGTGATTTCGGTTCCGTCGATCTTAAGCGTCGCGAGATTGGCGCAAGGATCCGCCATCTGAGCGTGGGCAGCCAACGAACCGCCCAGAAGGGCTGCGGAAAGGAGTACGAGTTTCGAATTCGTCATAGCCAGCCTCCATTGCCACGAAACGATTGAAAACTGCGCGGCCAGTCTGCATTGCAGGGCACGACGCAGCGGTGAATTACCTGATGGTCGTTTGAACTTCCTTGCCTTCGTAACTGATCTCCGCGTTCGCTCCGCTCGTCACATCCGAGCCAACGCCGTGTCCGCTTGCGACCAGAACGACGCGAAATTTGCGGTGTTCGATCATTCCGGGGAATGAGCCTTCGCGAGCGCCGATAATGAGTGACGAGCTACGATCATCCCAGCGAATGGGAATGACGGAATGCTGGCCCTTCTCGTACTCGTAGCCATCGCCCGCATCTTCATAAAGATCAAATTTCCCATCGGCGCCACGATAAATGCGAAGCTCGATCGGTCCCCCTGGATCCTCTGCGGCGTACTCGATCTGCGGGCCCATGGGGAGGATCGAACCTGCCCGCACGAAGAGCGGCATGCGATCGAGAGGCGCATCCGCTTCGATCTCCTGGCCGCCCGTTGAGCGACTTGCCCGTCCAGAAGTCGTACCAGGTCGCTGCCGCAGGAAGATAAACACTGCGCTTTGTTGCGTCGGCTTTGAGCACCGGATTAACCAGGATGGCCGGCCCGAACATGAACTCGTCGCCAAGGTTCCAAGTCTTCGGATCGGTGCGCCAATCCATCACGAGTGGCCGCTGAATGGTGTAATCCTCGCTCGTTACCTTCCATGCCAGCGAATAGATATAGGGCATCAGTCGATAGCGGAGCTTGTCGTAACTCACAAGGATGGGCTCGACCTTGTCAAAAGCCCATAGCTCGTTATGCGGTCGGTGACCGTGAGTGCGGAAGATGGGACAGAACGTGCCGTATTCAAACCACCGCGCGTAGAGTTCCTGAAACGCGGGATCGGCGAGAGGATCGTCGTGGGGCGGCCAGTAGCCGCCAATGTCGGTGGTCCAATAAGGAGCCCCGGACAGCGCGAAATTGAGACCGGCAGGGACCTGGTGATTCAATCCCCAGTAGGTGCCGTAAACATCTCCCGACCACACCGTGGCGCCTACGCGCTGCTGCCCGAGAAACGCTGAGCGGGTCAGCAGAAACACGCGCTTGCTCGGGTTCTGCGCCTTCCAGTGATCCTGCACTCCGAGTGTATGCATGAGCGGGAAGACGTTCGTGAATTCGGCGCCATTGCCGATAGCGATCTGGCGGCTGCTGAGGATGGCGTCGCCCATATGCGGCCAGTATTCCTCCGGCTCGGCGCTGTCGAGCCAGAACGCATCCCATCCCTGCGCCAGCAGCTTGCCCGGCAGGTGTTCCCAGTAGATGTCGCGCGCCTCCGGGCTGGTGGCATCGTAAACGTGCGCATCGGAAACAAGCTCATGCTTTGCATTCAGAATCTTATAAGTCTCGGACTTCGGGTCAAGCAGGCCCCAGACGGAGATCATGGCGTGCACGTTCTCTTTGTGCAGGGCATCCAGATCCTGCGCTACGTTCGTGATAGTTGGAATTGAAGACCGGATCGCCCTCGGTCTTCCACCAGAACCAGTCCTGCACCATGGCGTCGAGCGGGATGTGCTCCTGCCGATAGCGCGCTGCGATCCCGCGAATCTCGTCGAGCGATACGTAGCGGTCCTTCGATTGAAAGAAGCCATAGGCCCACTTCGGCAGCATGGGCGTGTGGCCGGTCATGGTGCGGTACTCGTGAAGAACGCCGTCAATCTCCGGGCCGTAGAGGAAGTAATAATCGATCGACTTGCCGGCGATGGAAGTCAGCTTCATATCGAGCGGAAATCGATTATCAAAATAGGTGAGCGCCGCCGTATTCCACATCAGCCCGTAGCCTTTGCTCGAAATCAGCAGCGGTATCGCGACATCGGTATTGTTCTGTCCCAGTTCAACCGTCGCGCCGCGGTAGTTGAACATGCCGTTCTGATGCTGGCCCAGCCCGTAGAGCGCTTCCGTAATCGAGGGAGAAAATCGATCCGTGACGCGGTAGGTATGATCACCATTCAGCTCGACCGGCTCATAGGTGCGCGGAATGCTGTTGCCCTCGTTCAGCAGCGATTCTCCGCTGATCGTGCGGAAAGTGAGATTGCCGCGCTCGATGTTGACGATGACCTCAAGCTGAGCGGTCTTTAGACTGGCCGCCTGCTCGTCTTGCGCAAACATGAATGGCGCTCCGGGGCACGCCTGCTGCGCGTCGAGTATCCACGGGCGCGGCGACGCTGGAGCTGAAGGTTCAGGCGTAGCCACGACGTGAATCACCGAGCCGGAACACACCGTGACGTCGAGGACTTCCCTTCCCGCGGTGGCCCGGAGGCCGTGGCTCGTCTGCTCAACTTGCTCCGGTGGAGGACCAGGCGCCTTTTGTCCAGGCATTTGCGCCGCGCCAATCGTCGAAGCTGCAAGCAGGAGAGCAGTGACGGGAATTCGTCCCGATGAACAAAACCTCGATTGGGACACTCGCTCAATTCGGAGCATATCTAATCTCGACTTTCTATTCGTCAGCATCTTGACGCTCGGTCCATGGTCGGAATCAATTTCGCGTCCTTGAGCAGACAGACAGCGATCTACTCGTTAACGACAATCTGCGGTAAAGCAGCAAGGTTCTTGCTGAAAAACGGCAGAACGTGGTTCTGGAATCGATCGGCGACTGCGCTGACATGCGTGCCGGAGTAGATCTCAAAGCTGTTTACGATTCCGTAGTTGTCGAGAATGGTGTGCAGCTTTGTGGCATCGAACCGCAGTCCGTCCTGATCGCCGACGTCCATAGAGATGGCGCGGTACTGCTTGAGATTTCCGATGTACTGATCGACGAAGGCCAGAGGTGAGTTGGCCGTGTATTTCGCCACGATCTCCGGCTGCAGCACACCATCCTTGGTAGGCAGATCGAAGTAGAGCGGAGGGTTCTTGGGATCGGGAGCCCATGCCGCTGCTGTCGCATACTGGGCGGAGGCGAAGCCCGGCGACTGTGCAGCCAGATCCGCAGGAGACTTCGCTGCGGCAACCTTCTTCTCGCTGGCGATTGCGCGCTCCTTCATCTGATCGGCGGATCCTGGACCGCCTCCGACCATTGAAGACATGCAGCACGGACTCATGATGTAGAGAGCACCGAAGACTTCAGGATGCTTCATGCCGATGCGCGACGCACCATAGCCGCCCATGGAATGGCCGACAAGGCCGCGACTCGTGCGTTCAGGAATGGTGCGATAGTGTGCGTCGATGTAGGAGACGACATCGTGCCAAATAAACTTCTCGAAGTCGCCGGTCGTAACGGAGCTTGAATACATCGAGCCGTTGTAGATGGTTTTGGAATCGGGCAGGACGACGATCATCTCCTGCGAGCCTTTCGCGAATGCGCCTTCAATCGTCTGCGGCACATGGATCTCATGAGTCCACTGCTCGGCGCCGATGGAATAGCCGTGCAGGGCGTAGACTACGGGATAGCGGCGCTTCTTATCCTTTTGATAGCTAGGGGGCAGGAAGACGATGACATCGCGATCGACGGCGTCGCCTTCGAGATTGCCTTCAAGGGCCGCGCCGTGAATCTTGATGTGCTCGACCGTTACTGGCTTCGCGCCGCTGACGACGTCGGGAACGTTGGTCTGCACCTGGGCCGTGAGTCCTGCTCCGGAGGCGACAGCCAATGTAATTGCAAATGCAATCACCAATCTCACTAACTTCATCGGTATCCTCTCTCGAAAACCGGCTACTGCACCGGATAGGAATAAATGTTCACGCTGAAGGGGCGCACCGTGATGGTGCCCGGTAATGCGCCGAGCGTCTGTTCTTCGACTTGAACTTCGGGCTTCTTGTCCACCTGAACCGTCGCGTCGATGGAGTCGGGTGCCATGCGCCATAACTTCCCATTACTCGCAAGTTTCGTTCCGTTGATCGCAAGGTTGATGCTCTGTTCAGAGTCCGATGGATTGAGCACGGCAATGGCCAGGGTCTTGCGATCTTCGCTCAGCGCGGCGCTCACATCGAGCGGATACGTAGCGCTGCCGGGGTTCACTGCGGGTTGATCTCCTCCGGCAGGAAACGTCGGCTTGGGTTGCGGTGAATCGCCGGTGACCTCAACCGGGATCGTGCCGAAGTGATCGCGGTACATCTTGAAGAGCATCCCGGTGGGATTGAGAACGGCTTCAGTTCTGTTCTCGCTCATCATCGAGGTTGCGAAGGTAAATGCGCCCATCTGGAAAATATCGGAGTGGCGGAACATCTCGTGAAACGCCCACGCGTATGCGGGAACGACCTTGTACCCAGTCACGGTTCGCCGCCGAAGTAAGCCCACTCGTCGATGGCGATGGGAACCGGCTTGGCGCGGAACGCGGGAATTCGCTTCAGGTATTCCTGATAGTGCTCATATTTCGCGCGGACCTGGACAGCCGGTGCGCGTTCCCATTCAATCAACGACAGAGGAGGCTCGATGGGCACCTTCTTCTGCAGCTTCATGTCGGTGTGCTGCGTGCCCGATGCGTAGTAGTGCTCGCTGACCATATCGATATTGTCCAGACAATTGAGGAGCATCTGGCCGGTCCAGTCCGCCGAGGATAGATAGTCCGGAACATACTGGCCATTGATGCGCCTCGCCTGGTCCGCCCCTTCCATCACGTCGGGCATGGCCCCGCCTGCGATGAGCTTGATGGACGGATCGACCTTGCGCATCTCTTTGGCGAACAAGTTATGCTTCAGCTCAAACTGCGGAAGCGACATCGCGCCCATCTGGTAGTCGCCCCAGGGCTCGTTGCCAACGCCCCACCACTTCACGTGATAAGGAGCAGGATGGCCATTAGCGGCTCGCCATCTTCCCATGGGAGTGGTGGCGGCGCCGTTGGTATATTCCACCAGTTCGCGTGCAGACCACGCGTCGCCGAAGCCCGCGTTGACGGTGATGTAAGGATCGACGCCAAGAAGACGGCAGAGGGTGAGAAACTCATCGGTGCCAACATCGTTGGGCTGCACGGCATGCCAGACCGGATCGAAGATCGGCGGCCGCTTGTCGATGTCGCCAACGCCGTAGCGCCATTCATACGCAGAGACGAAGTTGCCGCCCGGGAATCTCAGGACTCCGAAGCGCAACTGCTTGAGCGCTGCGATGACCTCCGGACGGAAGCCTTCGATATTATCCGCAGGCATGAGCGAAACAGCGCCGACATGAAATGCTCCAGTCCCCGTGCCCGTGATCTCGAGCGTGGCATCGTCAGTGTCGCGCTGTGGCAGTGTAGCGAAGCGGAAACTTGTGGAAGGCTGCGCCAAGCGTACGAACGGTGATGGTCTGCCGGTCCGCAGCCTCGTTGCCCCAGATCAGCGTGATCTTGACCACTGTTCCTGCAGACCCAGCCAGGACAATGCGTCCGGCGTAGCCCTTGCCTTTGCGAACTGCGATTCCGGATTGTTTGAAACCGTGAGGCTCTTTCGCATCGACTTTTACCAGGGGCGAATGATCGCCGGTATACGCCGCTTTGGTGTCCATGGTGACCACGTCGTCGCCGCCGATGGGCGACCACCAGCGCGTTGGAGTCCGGCGAAAGCGCGGATTCCCTGCCGCATTGCCCATTACCGGAGGAGGTGTTGGCGCGCTGGTTGCTACCGGGTAGAAGAACTTGCGATCGACAAGCATCTCAGACCACACGCCAGTGTTAACAATGTCGCCGCCATGTTCCAGAAACTGGCCGTAGATGTTCTTTGAGATAGGAGCGCCGGTTTTCGAAGTATCGATGGTGGCGGTGGCAATGTGAGTCTGGGACGAAACAGCGAGGGGCAGCGAAAACAGAAACAGGAGACACACTGCGGGATGTTGGGAAAGCGTTTTCGCGATGATCTTCAGGAACAAATGCATGGTCCGTTTCTCCCAATATTGAATTGCGCAAAATGTGCTTACATCCAGCCGTCGTTAGACTTTCGCGTTCGAATACCCGTACCGTCCACCGCTCGAGCGCAGTTCGCGATTACGGCTCAATCGAGATGACAGTCACTGATCGAGGCGCCACCGTGAGCGAAAGCTTGCCGTTCTCAACCTTCACTGCTGTGGATTTCGGCGTGACCGTGTCCGGTGAGTCAAATTTGTTGACGCTATCTACAGCGGCACCCGTTAACGTCTCCGCTTTGGCAGATGTCGCCTTTATGCCGGCCAGGTCTGCCTCGATTGCAACTGGGTTTTCTGCATCAAGGTTTGTGATTTCAATCAACAGCTTTCCGTCAACACCTTTTGCCGCGATGGCATCGACGCGCGGCAAGGTTACGCTGCCGTGGGTGTAGGTACCCGCATCGAATGCGACGGGGATAAATGTCGCATCTTGAAACGGCACATACATCTTGAAGACGTAATAGGTGGGAGTGAGGATCATCTTCTCTTTGTCCGTGAGGATCATCGCCTGAAGCACGTTGACCATCTGGGCGATATTGGCCATGCGTACGCGATCGGCGTGACGCGCAAAGATGTTCAGGTTAAGCGAGGCGAGAACGGCATCGCGGACACTGTTCTGCTGGACGAGAAACGCGGGATTGGAACCGGGCAGCGGCGCATGCCATGCCCCCCACTCATCCACACTCAAGGTGACCTTCTTCTCTGGATCGTACCTGTCCATCACCACTTCCTGCTTGCGCAGAAACTCATCCATAAACAGCGTGGATTTGAGAGCCTTGACGTAGTCGTCGAGTCCAAAGTTTTCGGAGTTTGTTGACGGCGGCCAGCCGTTTGGCACTGTGTACCAGTGCAGCGAGACGCCATTAACATCCCACGCCCAGGTGTGCTTCTTCCAGGCCTGCATCACAGCTTCAGTCCACGCGGTGTCTGGCGTGCCCGGCCCCACAGCGATCTTCAGCATCTGGTCTTTGGTTCGCTGCGCCGGATTCATGTTCAGCACAAATCGGCTGTACACCTTCATCAGGCTAACGTAGTAGTCGGCTGTCATCGCGCCGCCGCAGTCCCAGCTCTCATTGCCGAGGCCGAGAAAGCCCACATTGTACGGGGCAGGATGTCCGTTGGCAGCGCGCTCTTTGGCGAGAGCCGTAGGTGCTGCGGCGGTCATGTATTCCAGCCACTCAGCCGCCTCCTGCGGAGTTCCGGAGCCGACGTTGACCGACACATAAGGTGTGCTGCCGATCTGTTCGATGAAATCCATGAACTCATCGGTGCCGAAGGCATTGGTATCGATGACATCGCCCCAGGCCGAGTTCACCGTTGCCGGCCGTTTATCGCGGGGCCCCACTCCTTTGCGCCAGTGGTACTGATCGGCAAAGCACCCGCCCGGCCAGCGAACGTTGGGAACCTTCAGTTCCCTCAATGCAGCGACGACATCGTTGCGGATCCCGCGCGTGTTGGGTATCGATGAATCGGGCCCAACCCATATTCCTTCGTACAGGCCATGCCCCAGATTTTCAGCGAACTGGCCGAAGATGTTTCGATCGATCTTCGAGCCCGGCTTCGACGCGTCGACGGAAAGATGAATAACGTTTTCGGCGGCTCTCAACGGCCCGACCGAGAAGAAAGCAAGCAAGCCTAAAGCTACAAAAACGCGACGCGCCATATTCGCCCCCCAAGACCCGGGCCGCAATCGAGAAAGACAATCGAAATGCGATTGCTGTAAAGACCCGGATTTTCGGCCGCTGTTTCTCGGATTCCGCTCCGAAACTCTCGACTATACACAGGTCCGGCTACAGCAAACAAGATAAATAAATCGCTTTATCCGAGCGACCGAAAGCATTACCATGCCTATGTTCCGAAGAGCGCGGAAACTACCTGCTCCGAGCCGTGACTCTCGGATATGCTTTGCGCGGAGGTGCGCTGTGAAACTGGTTGGGATTGTCATTTTGTTGGCAGTGAGTTGTTGTTTTGCGCAGGAACCGGGCGACTTCAAGCCCGCAACTTCGAATGTTCTTGATGCGCAGTACCCGAAGGTCGACAGCAACTCGCGCGTACAGATCCGCTTCAAGGCTCCAGATGCCACGAAGGTCAAGCTCAACTTCTGGAGCGGCCCCAAGGTCGACATGGAAAAGGCGGCAGACGGGTTCTGGACGTTCACAACACCGCCCATGGCTCCGGGACTTCACTACTACACCTTGATCGTGGATGGAGCCGAAGTCAGCGATCCGGCAGCACCGCTTACTTTGGCGGCAGCAAATGGGCCAGCGCCGTCGAAGTGCCTGAGGCCGGGGTGGACTACTACCAGCCCAAAGATGTCCCGCATGGGCAGGTCCGTCAGCTTTGGTATCACTCCAGTGTGACCGGAACGTGGCGGGATGCATTTGTGTATTTGCCTCCGGATTACGACACGCAGACGAAGGCTCGCTACCCTGTGCTCTATCTACAGCACGGCGGCGGCGAGGACGAGACCGGCTGGATCCGGCAGGGCAAGGCAAATTTCATTCTCGACAATCTGATTGCTAGCGGAAACACAAAGCCGATGATCATCGTGATGGCGAATGGCTATGCCAATCGCGCCGGATACGTCGTCCCTGATCTGACAGGCAAACCGTTCGGCTCCCCGGAATTCATGAAGGTCATGCAGGAACGAATGGGCGCCTTTGAAGACGATATGACGCAGGTGTTGATTCCGTTCATCGACAAGACCCTCCGGACAATTCCCGATCGCGATCACCGCGCCATGGCAGGACTCTCAATGGGAGGCATGCAGACGTTCCAGGTAACGTTCAATCATCTCGATCTCTTCTCGTATATTGGTGGATTCAGCGGAGCTGCCAACGTATTTGCAATGGGCAACAACAAGTTAGATACCAAGACCGCATTCCACGGGGCCATGGCTGATCCGGCGGCGTTTGCCAAACGGGTGCATCTGCTCTGGATCGGCGTGGGAACGGATGAGCCTGAGCGTATGAAGGCCGGGCTGGTGAATCTGCATGCGGCCCTGGATGAAGGAAAGATCAAGCACGTGTTCTATGAGTCGCCCGGCACCAACCACGAGTGGCAGACGTGGCGCCGCGACCTGAAAGATTTCGCGCCGCGGCTATTCCAACCACAGAGCCAGCCAGCCGCTTCGGCGCGCTAGAGCACTCTGCAAAGTGCCTGCCAGACGGTAACCCTGAATTCATCGAGGATCACATGAACAGATTCAGAACACAAATGACGGCAAAATTGGTTCTCGGAGTTGGAACACTCTGTTTGGCCTTGTTCGCACCGGCTGCGGGCGCTCAAGGTAGCGGCAATCCCCCATATCTGGACACCGCTTTGACGCCGGAACAGAGAGCCGCCGACTTGGTGCACCGCATGACGCTTGCGGAGAAAGCCACGCAGATGCAGAACAACTCCGCGGCAGTTCCGCGGCTCAACATTCCCGCCTACCAATGGTGGAGCGAGGCCCTGCACGGAGTGATCAACGAGGGTGTAACCGAGTATCCCGAGCCCATCGGTCTTGCCGCCACGTTCGATGCGCCGGGCATTCACACCATGGCGGCCCAGATCGGCATCGAGGGACGCATCAAGCACGTGCAAAATGCTACGCGAGGGACACACCGGCATCATGGGAGGCCTCGATTTCTGGTCCCCGAATCTGAACATCTTTCGTGACCCGCGCTGGGGTCGCGGTCAGGAAACCTACGGCGAAGATCCATTCCTCACCGGGCGCATGGGCGTTGCTTACGTGACCGGATTGCAGGGCGACAATCCCAAATATTACCTGGCCATTGCGACACCAAAGCACTATGACGTGCACAGCGGGCCGGAGCCAACCCGCCACTTTGCCGATGTGGACGTGAGCAAGCACGACGAGGTGGATACCTATGAGCCTGCATTCCGCGCCGCCATCGTCGAAGGCAAAGCCGGCTCCATCATGTGCGCGTACAACGCAATCAATGGCGAGCCCGCTTGCGCCAACCAGTACCTGCTGCAGGATCAGTTGCGCGGCAAGTGGGGCTTCCAGGGATATGTGGTTTCGGATTGCGACGCGGTTCGCGATGTTGCAGCCAATCATCGCTATCGCCCAACCCAGGCACAAGGCGCGGCCATTTCCGTGATCCGCGGCATGGACAACGAGTGCGTAACCTTTACTTCAAGATTTGGAGAGCCCGTCGAAAAAGCCTATATCGACGCGGTGCAGCAGGGTTACCTGCCTGAAAGCACGCTGGACACGGCCCTCATTCGCCTGTTCACCGCGCGCATCAAGCTCGGCATGTTCGACCCGCCGGACATGGTTCCCTATACCAAGATCGATGAGAAGGAACTTGACAGCGCCGAGCATCGCGCGCACGCACGCAAACTCGCGAACGAGTCCATGGTTCTGCTCAAGAACGATGGCCTGCTTCCCCTCAAGCCGGGAATCAAAAAGATCGCCGTCATAGGCCCGCTGGCCGACCAGACCCGGCCGCTGATCGGAAACTATGCCGGTCAGCCGACCCATATCGTCTCTGTCCTCGACGGCCTTCACGCTGAGTTTCCAAATGCCGCGATCACGTTTGTTCCCGGAACCCAGTTCCTGCGCACCGATGGAACCCCGGTCCCTGACAGCTGCTGACTACTCCCGACGGCAAGCCCGGCCTCAAGGCTGACTACAACGAGGGTATGCGGCGTGGACCGGGGGAGGCGAACACCAAAACCCTCGCCAGCCGTACTGAACCCAACGTCAAACTCAACGAGAACAATCTGCCGGCGGAAGTTGCCGGGAAGAAAACGTTTGGCGTGCAGTGGACAGGATTCCTGACGCCCACCGAAACCGGCGACTTCTTCTCGGCATTCGCTCCGAAGGATTCGGAAGGCTTGCCGTCGATGGCAAGCAGGTAGCAACGGCGTTCGGCGGCGGCAGCCGGGGGCTCTCATCGGGCGTGGGCCGCGTCCACCTCGAAAAGGGACAAAAAGTCGCGCTCGAGATTTCCTACGGGACCAGAAACAGCAAGCCCCATGCCGAGTTGATCTGGGCCAAGTACAACGACGCGCCTTCGCAGGAAGCCATTGCCGCTGCGAAGAATGCCGATGTCGTTATCGCCGTCGTCGGCATCACAAGTCAGCTCGAAGGCGAAGAAATGCCGGTGAGTGAACCGGGATTTCTCGGCGGAGATCGCACCAGCATCGATCTTCCCCAGCCGGAAGAAGAACTGGTTGAAGCCGTGGCAGCCACCGGCAAACCGCTCGCCGTAGTTCTCTTGAACGGCAGCGCCCTGGCGGTCAACTGGATCAACGAGCATGCCAACGCCGTCCTCGACGCATGGTATCCCGGCGAAGAAGGCGGAGCGGCAGTTGCTGAGACCCTGAGCGGAAAGAACAATCCTGCAGGTCGGCTGCCAGTTACGTTCTACACCGGCGTCAACCAGTTGCCCAACTTTGAAGATTACGGCATGGCCAACCGGACCTACCGATACTTCACTGGCAAGCCGCTCTATCCGTTTGGGTATGGCCTGAGCTACACGACCTTCAAGTACAGCGACCTCAGTGTTCCCTCGCAGGCGGTGGCACCGGGACAGCCTGTACCCGCCGATGTAACGGTAACCAACACCGGCAAACTCGCAGGAGATGAAGTCGTGCAAGTGTATCTCAAATTCCCTGCCGTAAAAGGCGCCCCGCTCATTGCTCTTCGCGGATTCCAGCGCATTCATCTTGAACCAGGCGCGAGCCAGAAAGTTCACTTCGACTTGAAAGATCGCGATCTCGGTATGGTGACCGAGGATGGAAATCCAATCATCGCTAAAGGTGATTACACCATCAGCATCGGCGGAGGACAGCCGGACACCGCAGCCCCGGCAGTATCCGGGAAGTTCCGAATCGAAGACCAAATTGCATTACCGGAATAAAGCCGCGCTTCCCGGTGCTCGACAAAAAAGGGAGGATGAGTGCACAGAAGGGATTTCTGCAAACTACTTGCAATCGCTGCAGCATCGAAAGCTGTGCCATCCTCCGCACAGCCTGGAGAACCGAACCAACCCGCACTGCCGAGTGGATTCAATCAATATACGCAGGACTACGCTCAGTTTTGTGCGCAGCCCCCGGAGAAAAGAGTCTTCTACAAGGTCAGCGATGGAAGAATCGTCGAGGAGCGCCTCGATGAAGCGACGTGGCAACCTCCGGCGTGGAACTACAACCCCGTAGCTCAATCTGTCGCAGGCGGACTGTGGGATGATGTGCCCTTGCAGTCGCCGTTCCCGAATCTCGCAGGCGATGGTCCGTTCAAACCCACCTGGGATTCGTTGCTTGAGTACGAAGCGCCGGATTGGTACCAGGATGCCAAGTTCGGCATCTGGGCTCACTGGAGTCCGCAGTGCGTTGCCGAAGCCGGAGACTGGTACGCACGCAACATGTATATCGAAGACCAGCGCCAATACAAATACCAGCTTGAACACTTCGGTCCGCCTTCGCGGTTTGGATACAAGGACCTTTGTGCCCAATGGACCCTGCTGAACTGGGACCCGGACGAACTGATTACCCGCTACAAAAATGCCGGCGCGAAGATATTTGTCGCTCTGGCCAATCACCACGACAGCTTCGACGCCTGGGATTCGAAGCATCAGCCGTGGAATGCCGCAGCCATTGGCCCCCATCGCGATGTCATCGGCACTTGGGCGGCGGCGGCGCGAAAGCAGGGTCTGCGATTTGGCGTGACAGTGCATCAGGCGCGCAACTGGTGGTGGTTCCAGCCGTCGCATGCCGCCGACAAGTCCGGCCCAAACGCGGGCGTTCCCTATGACGGCCATCTCACCCAGGCGGAAGGGAAAGATCAGTGGTGGCAGGGGCTCGATCCTCAGCGACTCTACGGCGTGAAGCACCCGGCCAGCGCATTGCCCGATACATCCTATGTCAAGAACTTCTACGACAGGACCCGCGATCTCATCGACCAGCACAATCCCGATCTGCTTTACTTCGACGATTCGCTGCTGCCGCTCGGCTGGGCCGGCATGAATATCGGCGCTTACTTCTACAACCACAGCCTCGGCAAAACGGCGGCAAGAACGAAGCCGTTCTCAACGTCAAAGATGTTCCGGACAGGCTCGCAAAGGCTGTTGTCGCTGATTATGAACGAGGACTGACTGCCGAGATCATGAAGCATCCCTGGCAGTCGGAGACCTGCATCGGCGCCTGGCATTATCTCCGCTTCCTCTACGAGAAGCCGGGCCAATACGGAGGCTATCTCCCTCCGCGCGATGTGATCCATTGGCTGATTGATACCGTGAGCAAGAACGGAACGTTCATCCTGAATGTTCCCGGCCGACCCGACGGAACCATTGACAGCAAGGAAATCGCAGTGCTCGACGGCATCACAGCATGGATGCAGGCCAATGGTCAGGCAATCTATGAGACTCGACCGTGGAAGGTCTATGGTGAAGGCCCCAACAGCATAAAGGCAGGATCCTTCCAGGGTGGAAGCGTGAGCAAACTGGGTGAGAAAGATATTCGATTCACGCGCAATAAATCCAGGACTGTGATCTATACGCTGGTGCTTGGCTGGCCGACACAATCGTTCGCCGTGCAGTCGCTGGGACTCTCAGCTGCGACAAAACCTGGGAAGGTTGCGAAGCTCGAACTTCTTGGAACAGATCAGACAGTGAGTTGGAAGCAGCAAACCGACGCTCTGACAGTTGAGCTTCCGAAGCTCTATAAACCGGCGGTTGATTACGCTGCTGTGCTCAAATTGACATTGGCCTGAATGACGAGACCGTGGCTCGCTGGTCGCTTCGACGACGTCTTGGAGCCTCACACTCTGCGGAGACAGGTGCCAACAGCCACGTCGATTGTCGAGATCACAACTTCAAGCTATGGAGAAGAACAAACCTATGCTTCATTCCTTCATGCGACGCGTGTGTCTTGTTGCACTTGGATTTCTTGCAGTCTTGCCCGCTTCCGCTCAGTCCAGTCGGAACTCGTTTCGGGAAGTCGTCGCCGACGTGAAAGACACACGGGGTCCGGTCGATCGCTTCTTCGACCTTTCAGTCGGCTCCGATTATCCCGGAACCTTGATTCGAGATGACAGTCAGGCACAACTCAAATTGGCGACCGGCGAGCTCGGATTTCGCTACATACGTTTCCATGCCATCTTTCACGACGTTCTGAGAACGGTCCGCGTTGAAAATGGAAAAACCGTTTATAGCTGGGCGAAGATCGACCAACTCTACGATGACCTGTTAGCGCGCCATATCAAGCCATTTGTCGAGCTCGGGTTCACTCCAGAAGCGCTCGCCACCTCGCAGAACAGCATCTTTTATTGGCACGGCAACACATCGCACCCGAAGGCGGATGGCTGGCGCGACCTGGTGGATGCGTTCATCCGGCACCTTGAAGAACACTATGGTAGGGACGAGGTTCGCACCTGGTACTTCGAGGTCTGGAACGAGCCGAACCTTTCCGGCTTCTGGGAGGGCGGCGACCAGAAAGCATACTTCGAACTTTACGATTCAACCTCCAAAACCATCAAAGCGGTCGACCCCAAATTGCGCGTCGGCGGACCCAGCACTGCCGGCGCTGCATGGGTGCCGGAATTCCTTGCGCACGCAAAGCAGAGCGGGGCTCCAGTCGACTTCGTGACCACGCATACTTATGGCGTCCAAGGCGGTTTTTTGGACGAGAACGGAAAAAGCGATACCAAGCTCGACCCGTCTCCAGATGCGATTATTGGCGACGTGCGGCACGTTCGCGACCAGATTTCAGCATCAGCCTTTCCTGGCCTGCCGCTCTATTTCACTGAGTGGAGCACCAGCTATACGCCGCGCGATTCCGTGCACGACTCCTACATCAGCGCGCCATACATCCTCACCAAGCTAAAAGCGAGCCAGGGATTAGTGCAGGGTATGAGCTACTGGACCTACACAGACCTATTCGAAGAGCCGGGGCCGCCGACCGCTCCCTTTCAGGGTGGATTCGGATTGCTGAACCCTGAGGGAATTCGCAAGCCAGCGTACTTCGCGTACAAGTATCTACATGCACTTGAGGGTGACGCCATTGCGACCAACGATCCGCGGGCAATGCTGTCCACTAAGGACGGAAACATAGCTGCTCTTATCTGGGACTTCCAGCAACCGGACCAGACGGTCAGCAATCGCTCCTTCTATACGAAAGTACTTCCATCGCATCCGGCCCCACCTGTGCATCTGCATCTCACGCACCTGGCTTCGAATGCCTCATACCACGTTGAAGTGCATCGCACCGGGTTCCACTCCAACGACGCCTACACGGCTTACATAGAGCTCGGTTCTCCCAACAAATTAACTGAAGCGCAGGTCGCCCATCTGAACGACCTCACAAGCGATCTCCCCGAAGCGGATAAGGTCCTGCGCAGCGGCGCAGACGGTACGATCGATATCAATTTCCCCATGAATAGCAATGACATTGTCCTGGTAAAACTGGTTCGCAGCGAGAAAGGCAAATAATTGATGCGGTCTAATTCACACCCCGCTGGGAGTCCCCAGAAAGACGGGGGTCGCAAGACGACCCGAACTACCTTTGTGAGGTTGCGATCAAGTCCCACACGCTGATGAAGTGCTACGCGAATCTTCCTGCTGTGATTGCAGTGGGCTACGACAACGAAATCGGAAATCGCTTCATGTCGTATTCGGAAGCTGACTGTCAGCGGTTCATTGGATAGTTGACGAAGAAGTATGGCACGATTGCCGAATTGAACAAAGCGTGGGCCACACCTATTGATTTTATGGTGCCCGGAGGGGGACTTGAACCCCCACGGCCTTGCGACCTGCGGATTTTAAGTCCGCTGCGTCTGCCGATATGGTGTTCACTATATGTAGTTTACATTAGGCAAATTGGCTCGCTGTGCAAGGCAATGTGAAAGGTTCTCTTGCTTTTGTGGGTTCGGGATTTTTTTGTGGTTGCCCTGCTGTCCACCATGTCCTGAAAGGAACCTCAAGCATTGCTTCCGATGCAAGTAATGACCGGCATCGCGCCCCCGTGGTCAGCGCTGTTCGAAACTGTGGCAACCCTGAATGACTGGTCGTTCGTAAGCAGCGGGACTCTCGATCATCTGAATTCCGTAAATGAAATGTGCATTGTGCTGCGAGGGCTGATTTCGGGCAACAGCGCACGAGTGCCTTTTGCTTGCGGCAATGGAGCGGGCGGTGGGATTCGAACCCACGCAGTGCCAGGATGGAAGCCTGGTGCCTTTCCGCTTGGCGACGCCCGCTTGAAGAGATGGTCCAGGGAGTGGGACTTGAACCCACGATCTCGCGATTATCGATCGCGTGCTCTGCCAGCTGAGCTATCCCTGGACAGTGAAACTGGTGCCGGGTGCAGGAGTCGAACCCGCGTAGCTTGCTTGTAAGACAAGCGTTCTACCGTTGAACTAACCCGGCCTTCACATTACGAACTTGGAGCGCGTGGTGGGGTTCGAACCCACAACCCTTCGGCTTCGGACGCCGACGCTCAATCCGTTGAGCTTCACGCGCGAAATCTTTGGAGCCGTCCGCAGGACTTCAACCCGCATCCTCATCGTTAGGACCGATGCGCTCTTTGCATTGAGCTAGGACGGCATCGATTATCTGGAGCGCCAGGCAGGACTTGAACCTGCGTATGACGGCATTAGAAGTGCCGTGCCCCATGTATGACAGCCGCTACTCCTGTCAACTGAAAAACGCGCACAGCTTCCCGTGGTGGCCGGGACGGTGTCAAGGGCGCCGTTCTTTGGCGTTCATCTTGACCCTTGACACCGTCCCGGCCACTTCCACCATCGAGCATGGGATCGAATCTCGGACGTTCTTTCTGAGATTCGTACCATATCTGGAAACCGTTCTTTCATCGCTAGACGACCCAAGCTCGCACCTTGATTCTCAATCACTCTCGATGGCAACCTTCAGGTTCCACCAACCATGTATTCGGCCTGGTAAAGCACCATGATTTCCTGTTCAAACTCTTCCCTCGCGGAAAGAGGCGAGGCGTCCAATCATTCTATCGGTCTCGTACTGCGACCAACGGGGCACTCGGACTGCCTCGCATGCGAACCGCGCTCCATCATCTGCCCGTAATCCTGCCCGGAGCGCAACATCCAATACAACCTCACCGCCAGCTTGTGCGCGATGGCCACCTTGGCCACCCCGTGATGCTTGGTCATCGACAGCCGCACATACTGCCGATGCCAGCTCGGATCGTACCGCTGGGCCGTTGTCGCCGCCTCCACCAGCAGCCAGCGAAGCAGCGTGTTGCCCTGCTTGGTGATGTGGCCCATCTGCTGCTGGCGCTTGCCGCTGGAGGCCTCCGACGGAATCAGTCCCAGGTAACTGCCCACCTGCTTGCCCCGCGGGAACCGCCGCCAGTCGCCCACCACCAGCACATAGGCCAGCGAGACGACCGGGCCCACGCCCGGATGGGTCATCAGAAGACGCGCTTCGGCATCTTGCCTGGCCGCGGCCTCCACCGCCTCGTCCAACGGCTGGATCCGCTGCTCCAGCCCATCCAGCAACCGGAGCAGATCTGCGCGCCGCTCCGCATACCAGCCCGTCAACGGCAGCGCCTCGATCTGCTGACGCCGCTGGCTCGACCAGCTCCGCGAAGCCGTCAGCCCTTCGCTCTTGGCTATCGAGTCCAACTGGTTCTTGATCCGCGTCCGCATCCGCACCAGACGGCAGCGATGCAGCAGCAACTGCCGCTGCTCCTCGTTGCCCGCCGACGGCTGCCAGACCGCAGGAAATCGCTCCTCCACCAGCAGCCGCAGAATGTGCCGCGCATCCCGCTTGTCGGTCCGCTGCTCGCGCGGCTGCCGCAGCATGAATCGCGCTGGCATCTCCAACCAGCAGCTCATGGCCCAGCCTCGCTCAGCAGCTTGCGGAACCAACGATCGTTCCCCGTGGCCTCCATGCCTACCCGCACCTGCCTGCCCGCCAACGAACGGTAAAACCGCACTGCCTCTTCCCGATGGCTCAACCGCCGCTCACCGTACTCCCCGGTCTCCTGATCCACATACGCGATCTGCTGGAAACTGGGATGAAAATCACAGCCTATAATCATCATGCTCGGCTCCTTCTCCCGAGCTACATGGTCGTCTAGCAGCAACCAGTCTACTCAGCCGAAGGAGCCGGCGCTGTCATGCAATCATCCATCTCGGCCACTGGCGCAACATTTGGTGGAGCCGGTGGGACTTGAACCCACATTGGGATTTCTCCCGCTGATTAAAAGTCAGGTCTCTGCATCCAATTCGAGTACGACTCCAAAGTTGGTGGGTCACCGGGAAGTCGAATCCCGTCCGAGCGGTTAAGAGCCGCCTATGCTGCCGTCAACACCTGTGACCCGTTGGTGGAGGTACCGGGAGTTGAACCCGGAGACTCGCGCTTATAAGGCGCGGGCTACATACCGATAGCAGCTATACCTCCAAAATCTTGGTGGCTGCGGTCAGATTCGAACTGACTACCTTGCGCTTATGAGACGCCTGCTCATCCGCATGAGCTTCGCAGCCGTTGGCGAGGGTGGCGGGCATCGAACCCGCTTCATTCGGCTTTGGAGGCCGACGTTCTGCCAGTCTGAACTTCACCCTCATTTTCAAAGACCAATAAAAAACCCCGACCTGGGTCGGGGTCTGGTGCTCATTGCACGTATGCACTCAGACCCTCAAGACACGACTCCCCAAATGACCCGCTTGCCGGTCATTCTGACTATGTCGTGTTTGAAGGTCCTAAGCATCATGTCAATTCACCATCAGAACGTTTGAGAAACTGTAGTTCAACTTGTGGAGCGTCCGGCAGGACTCGAACCTGCGTGCACTTCGTTCGTAGCGAAGGCCATCAATCCTCTCTGGCACGGACGCTCAAATCTTTGGTCGGGGAACTCAGAATTGAACTGAGACCACGTGCTCCCAAGGCACGGATGCAACGCATTACACCATTCCCCGATGGTGCCAGCCCAGCGAGTTGAACGCTGCTCTCTCCGTTTTCAGCGGAGCGTATCGACCGCGCATACGCGACTGGCGAAATTTGGTGGACCGTGTGGGAATTGAACCCACCGACTATCCTGCTTGCAAAGCAGGCGACCACCCCAAGTAGTCCTACGGCCCAAATCCTTACTTGCGCTGCAGCCGCTCATACCAACGCGGCGGCCATTCGTTGCGGTCTCTCCATCGAGACGATTCGTATGGATGAAGACCGTTCTGTTGAAGACAATGCCTGGACCAATCTCGATCGTCCGGAACCTGAAGACGCTGGTTGCCATCTCGGCCCCAGCAGTACACCTCGTTCCAAGGACACTCGAGACGATGCGGCACAATTGCCTCATCGAAATCAGCTGTCTTCCGCAGCCACTGATTCTGCTTGCGGCGAACTCCGCGCGCTGCCAGGCGCTTGTCATCCGCCGCACTTCTCGCACCCGTCACCGCAGTGAACGGGGCAGCGATAGGATCTGCTCATGAATAGCGTTCCTTTGGACGCCTAATGCATGGCAGTTCTCCTTTCCTTCGAATTGGGGTGGCCGGTGGGAGTTGAACCCACAAGAGACATGAGTCACAGTCATGCCCGACGTTCCGATAGTCGGCACGGCCACAGTTGGAGCACCCGGGGCTACTCGAAAACCCATTCTGCTGATTACAGGTCAGCCGCTCTTCCACTTGAGCTACAGGTGCAATCTTGTTGGAGCCGGCAGCAGGGCTTTAACCCGCATCCTTCGCCATACCGAGGCGACACTCTGGCATTGAGCTATGCCGGCCCGAATTCAGTAGTACAGATACTTCCTCCACTTCTCCTCGCCGATTCCTGTTTGGCGCATGAAAGCACGAGAGGTGTGAATCGTCACGCGGCGCGGCTGACGGAGCAATTTCATGCCTGCTTCCGCCGGAGTCCGATCCGCCTTGCGCCCGTTGCAGTCGCGACACGCAGCTACCAGGTTCTCCCACGTGCTCAGTCCGCCTCGAGCGCGCGGAATCACATGCTCCAGTTCCAATTCGCTGCTCAAGAACTTCTCGCCGCAATACTGGCAAATGTGTCCGTCGCGAATGAGGATGTTCTTCCTCGACAGCGTCTGGATCCGCAGCGGCAAACGCCGATACTGGCGAAGGCGAATGACACAAGGCAATTGCAGGCCGACATGCACATACCGATCGTGTGCCTCTTCGATGACAGCAACACCCTTGATGAGCAACACGAGGGCACGGCGAGCCCGCGTAATGTTCACGGGCTCATAGCTCGCATTGAGCACTAATACCGGCATCGTCATTGCACTCGTCATATAGCCTCTCTTGCATCCTGGAGCTGGCGGCCGGAATCGAACCGGCTTTGTCCTCGTTACGAATGAGGTGCATTGCCCTCTCTGCCACGCCAGCTTAAACACCTCACTCGTCGAATCACAATCATGGAGCGGCTGGCCGGAGTTGAACCGGCGATCTCCGCGCTGGCGACGCAGCGTCTTACCGCTCGACTACAGCCGCTCATCATCTGGCTCCGGGAGGGGGATTCGAACCCAAACCATCCGTGGTTCCAAAGACCACTGTCCTGCCATTAGACGATCCCGGAACATTCTCCTTTCCGTTCGCTTAGACACACTTCACTTATCCATGTCAGTTACTCACTGACATAGTTACTAACTGGCTGGCGAGCAAGGCTTCGAACCTTGACTTTCCGCGTTCAGAGCGCGGCGTGTTCCCAGTTACACCACTCGCCACTAATGTTGGCTGCGCAGGCGGGAGTCGAACCCGCATAACCCTGATTAACAGTCAGGTTCTCTGCCAGTTGAGATACCGCGCAATGTTGCCCAGAAACTAAAAGCCCCCGACCTTGTTGAAGGCCGGGGGCTCAGTCTCCTGAAATGGAGCTAATCTCGCTAGTCCGGCCAGAACACGGTAATACCCTGCCGCGTCGGTTGCGACCGCCGCTGGTATAAATCCGTGATTGACTCGGAGCATCATTACGTTTGTACTTTACCCCGACTTAGTTTCAAAAGTCAAATGCAAATGCTCTGATCTATTAGTCACTCACGGATATTGAGTACTATCGATCTCCGACAGATTGTGCACAGCGTGAACGCGGAACTTCGAGCACGCATCATTCGAAGTTTGGTCACGCCGACCAGAGTTGAACTGGCATTCGCGCCTTGAAGGGGCGCTGGCCTAACCGTTAGCCGACGGCGTGACGAATTGTTGGCGCGGCCGACCGGATTCGAACCGGCATCTGCTCGATCGACAATCGAGAGCTTTCGCCATTTAAGCTACGGCTGCAAGACGCGTTCTACGCGTACGAAGTTCTTGGTGGGTGTGGAAGGATTCGAACCCTCAATGCTCCGAAGAGCTCCGGGGTTACGGCCCGGTAGGGCAAGCCAGTCGCCCCAACACACCCACATTTGGCGGAGAGGGCGCGAGTCGAACGCGCAAGTCCCAAAGGCACGCCCCGCTTCAAACGGGATCGGCTTGCCACTTGCCGAACCTCTCCAACAGTGATGGCGAAGATCCTCGACAATCGAGTCACGTCCCTCGCACAAACGTTCCATCCGCAAGCGCCTTGCGGATATATCGCATCAGCGTGATCGCCTTGAATTCAGCCGTAAGCGTCGCTCCGCCGATGTCTTCAAGCGAGACCGGAAACTGGTACTTCTGCCCTTCCACATCGACGGTGTAGAACATGTTGCCCGTGCGATAGAAAGAGAACCTGGCCATGTTGTCCTTTACGATCTGCTTGATACTCGGCATCATTTGATTCATCCTCTCTGCCCTACAAACTGCTTGCGCTTGAATTGGCGGTAGCGGCGCGAGTCGAACGCGCAAGCCCCGAAGGCACGTCCCGCTTCGAACGGGATGGGCTTTCCAAAATGCCCAACGCTACCCTGGCGGTAGGAGCAGGACTTGAACCTGCACACGCCTTGCGACGTGAGCCTCGCCTCCAACGAGGTGCGATACCGTTCCGCTCATCCTACCGACTAAACAAACTGGCGGAGACGATCCGATTCGAACGGATGGTGCCTTTCAAGGGCACTCCGCGTTAGCAGTGCGGTGCCTTAGACCACTCGGCCACGTCTCCATGAATCTCTTGGTGGGGATGGAGAGATTTGAACTCTCACGCGCGAAGGCACTGGTTTCTAAGACCAGCGTGTCTCCCATTTCCACCACATCCCCACGACTTACTAACTCCATGCAATCTGAGATACACGTCAAGTGATCAGATTCCTAAGCACAAACCCTGTCGACGAAATGGTGGGCTCCCAGGGACTCGAACCCTGAAGATGTCACAGCTCTTGAGGCTGCCGCGTCTGCCGATTCCGCCAGAAGCCCATAAAGCAAAAGCCCCTCGATTTCTCGAGGGGCTTCGGCGATTCCGTAGATTCTACCTAAATCAGCCGCACCCCTCCGTACCCAGCAAATCGCTGAGTGATTCGGACAGATACGACTTGAATAGGTTCTTCACGAAGACGAGAATAACCTCAGTTCTAAGCTAAAGCGCAACTAACTTTCTGGTTATTACCCAAAGTAAGTAGCGAATTCATCTTCAATTGGTGTTGCTTCTTTTTGAAAAGTAGGGCATGATGACAATCATGCTGAATCGAGTCCCATCGACGATACATCACGAAGCGAAAGGCCTCCGGCCGTATTCGCAAGGTGAGGTTGTGTCCGTGCCAGGACTCGATTGGACAAGCGCGTAGCGCGTTTTCCCAAAGCAGACTTTCGAGCCCCTGGCCTGATGGTCAGGGGCTTTTTCGTTGGTGTCTGAAAACTGTTGTCGCGATTTGCCTTTAGCAGCGACGCAAGCAAGTGAGGAACACTCTCGTGATACGCATGGAGATTTTCGATAACCAGATTCCTGTGTTCGGTCAGGCCGATGATCGTACGCTGAACCAGATTCGTGTCTGCGCACGCACCGCCGACAAGGTCGCACTGATGCCCGACAACCACGTCGGCTACGGTGTGCCGATCGGCGGAGTGGTGGCATACAAGAATGCGATCAGCCCTACCGGTGTCGGCTACGACATCGGCTGCGGCAACAAGGCCGTGCGTCTTGATATGCCCGGCGCGGAGTTGCGTGCGCGCATTGCCAGGATCATGGACGACGTGTGGTCGATCATCAGCTTCGGCGTTGGCCGCAGGAACAACGAGAAGGTGGACCACGCTCTGTTCGATGATGTGGCATGGAAGCTGAAGGCGATTTCTTCTCTCAAGGAGATGGCGCGTAACCAGCTCGGCACCGTGGGCAGCGGCAATCACTACGTAGATCTGTTCACGGACGAAGAGGATCGCGTGTGGATTGGTGTGCACTTCGGATCGCGTGGGTTGGGTCACAAGACAGCTACGCACTTCTTGAAGGCCGCCGGCGCTTCGGATGGGATGGACGTGGAGCCTTGCGTTCTTTCAACCGATAGCGATCTTGGAGCTGAGTATCTCGAGGCTATGCGTCTGGCCGGCGACTACGCCTATGCGGGTCGTGACTGGGTCTGCGGCCGCGTGGCCCAGATCCTGGGAGCGCCGATTGTTGAAGAGGTGCACAACCATCACAACTACGCCTGGCGCGAAGAGCACGAAGGCGAGCAGTTGTGGGTTGTACGCAAAGGCGCGACGCCGGCTTTTCCGGGCCAGCGCGGATTTGTTGGCGGCACGATGGGTGAGCAGTCGGTCATTCTCGAAGGAGTCGAAAACGAGCATGCCCGTTATTCGCTCTATTCGACCGTGCACGGCGCAGGTCGCGCAATGGGCCGCCGCGAGGCGACTGGCGTTGTCGACCGCAAGACCGGAGAGGTCAAGCGTGCCGGCAAGGTCACGCCGGAGATGATGCGCACCTGGGTTGATCGCGCTGGGATCGAACTGCGCGGCGCTGGACTCGATGAGTCACCCGACTGCTACAAGCGTCTCGATGAGGTGCTTGAGGCTGTTGGCGATACGGTGCGCATCCTGCACCGTCTCACCCCGGTCGGAGTCGCAATGGCCGGAGCAAACGAGTTCGATCCGTACAAGGACTGAATCATGAACCGGATTGGTCGCGCAGGGTGGAAGTCGCTCTGCGCGGCCAATCCAAAATCAGGCGCGTTGATCGAAAGGGCCTGAAAGGGAGGCACCATGAAACTAGCGGAAGCACTGGCAGAGCGTAGCGATTGCCAGATCAAAATCGAAGAAATAAAGAAGAGACTGATTCGTTCGGCTCGCGTGCAGGAGGGCGAGCAGCCGGCAGAAGATACGACCGAACTCCTGGCGGAAAGCGAACGTGTATTCGCGCGGCTTCTGGAACTCGTCAGCGCAATCAACCGCACCAACTCGAAGACCGCGTTCGACACGGAGCTTACGATTTCGGATGCGATAGCCGAACGGGATGTGGTTGGCAAGCGTCGTGACTTCCTGGCAGGAATCGCAGAAGCCGGAAGCACGCGTCAGGATCGTTACTCCAAATCGGAAGTGCGATTTGTTGCGACGGTGTCTGTTGGCAAACTGCAGGCCGAAGTGGACCAGCTCGCAAAGCGGTATCGCGAACTGGATACGCGGCTGCAGGAACTGAACTGGAAGACTGAATTGATCTGAGTCGTTGGTAATCCTTGTTTGCAGCGAGCACAAGCCCAGCCGGGGGCAAAACCGGCATCATGGTGACTCTGAAGAGCCAGAGTCGAGGGGTTCGACTCCCACACAGTACAGTGCATGCTCCGTACAGTCACAAGTGCACGGTGTATCGATCACAAGTTACTACCGCGTGCTGGGCCAACAAGGGTGAGGGTGGGACAGGGGACACTCAGATCGATCCAAGAAGGTAAACAGTGTGCGGCGTGAAGTCGATTAGCAACGCCGCAAGGCCGTTTGATCAACTGAATCAATGTGAAGCTTTGCTCTGCAGGCTCCATTGTAGTTCGACGGCTGCTACATGACTCGAGGGAGAGCCGGGCTTGAGAATCATTCTGCTGGTGGATCTTCAATCAATGCTCTCCCGCACCCTTCAAGGTGCTCCACTTCGGCGCTGCAAGCTGGTGACTGCTATAACACTTTATGTTATAATCGATTCCTGACGAGGATACCGTGACCGGCGAAGCGCTAAAAGCGGGACGCGAAGAAGCCAACTTGACGCAACAGGAAGCAGCGTCAAGGCTGGGCCTGACGCAAGCCTACCTGTCAATGCTCGAACGAGGGCGTCGACCGGTGACTACGGAACTCGCTGCGCAAGCAATAAAGGTATTCCATCTGCCGCCAACGGCCCTGCCACTGGATACAGATCTTCATTCGACTCTGGATGAAGGTGCGTTCAAAGCAGAGCTCGGCGCACTTGGATATCCGGCCTTCTCCTACCTGCGCGGAAAGTCTCACTATAATCCTGCTCGATTGCTGTTCGTTGCACTCGACCAGGATGACCTTGACCGAAGGGTGGTTGAAGCACTTCCCTGGCTGGCTTACACGTATCCGGACATGGATTGGCAGTGGCTCACCCGCAACGCCAAGTTGCATGATCGTCAGAACCGGCTTGGGTTCATAGTGGATCTTGCCGAGGAGGTCGCAGAGAAGGCCGGCGAAGAAGCAATAAGAAAGAACCTCTCACAGAATAGGGCTCTTATAGAGCGTTCGCGACTCGCAAGAGAAGACACCCTCTCCAATGAATCCATGACGCATGCTGAGCGCAAGTGGCTTCGTCAGAATCGTCCCTCAAAGGCGCGACACTGGAATCTGCTCACAGATCTCGACGTGAGACACTTGGCCTATGTGCCCTCGTGAGGCGATACCGGAGCCGTGGCGGTCATTTCTGAACGAGCTGGACCGAATCGCAACGACGACGGTGCGTATCGACTGTATCGGCGGCTTTGTTATCACAATGCTTTATGGCTTGAGTCGTCCTACGGCTGACGTGGATGTGCTCGAAATCGCTCCACGTGCTGCGGCAGATGCTTTCTCTCAGGTCGCGATGCTGGGCGGACCATTATTCCAGAAATATGGCGTCTATTTGGATCGGGTCACGGTCGCTCAGCCGCCCTACGAATATGAGAGCCGTCTACAGGAGATGTTTCCTGGAACATTTCAGAATTTGCGCCTAATGGCTCTGGACCCATACGATCTGGCGCTTACCAAACTTGAACGCAATATCGAGCGTGACCGAAGCGATGTGCGGTACCTGGCCCGTATTGTTCCTTTCGATCTGAAGCTGCTCCGCGACCGCTACGATCAGGAGCTTCGCCCATACCTGGGCAATCCGAAGCGCGAAGATCTGACGCTGAAACTCTGGATCGAAGCAATCGAAGAAGACGGGGATGTCTGATGAGTGAAGTGATGTTTCGGAGGTGTTTGGCGGGATGCGTCTCGTTTTGATTTCAGATACCCACGGTCTCCATGATCGAATTCCGCAATTGCCTCAAGGCGATATTCTCGTGCACGCCGGCGATTTCATGAACGCAGGTTACGATCTCCGGGAAGTTATCTCATTCAATCGCTGGCTTGGAGAGCAGCCTTTCGCACACCGCATAGTTTGCGGCGGAAATCATGATCGAATGTTTGAGAATGCTCCTGGGCAGGCCCGCTCGCTTCTTTCAAACGGGATCTACCTTGAAGACAGCGGAGCAACGATCACAGGACTCTCTTTTTGGGGGTCGCCCTATACTCCCGAATTCCTTCACTGGGCTTTCATGTATCCCCGCGGTGAAACAGCGAATCTACATTGGGACCAGATTCCAGATTCACTCGATGTGCTCGTCACGCATGGCCCCCCATATGGAATCCTCGATCAAACGACTTCGGATGGTCCTCATCTGGGCTGCGAAGAACTGCTTAACGCCGTGAGACGGAAGCGACCCAAGATTCATGTCTTTGGTCACATTCACGGAGGTGCTGGAATCCATTCCGAAGAGAACACGATATTTGTGAATGCCGCCTATTTGAACGAGAACTATAAACCTCTGGCACCGGCGGGGCAGATCAGAGTAATCGACCTATGAAGACCGCAACGTGGAACATCGATAGTCTGTCCTATCATCCGGCCACAGTGCGCTCGGGGTGATCATTGCGCGCATATTTCCGCAGCAACCGTCTTGCTGTTGCGCCAATGTCTTCCTTGTTGTAGAGCTGATCTCTCATTGTCTTCGGGCATTCGCAGTGGATGCTGTATTGCAACAGCCAATAGACATGAAAATGTGTAGCAAAGGTGCAAGCCATATTTACTCCCGCATCTTCTGTTAAGTGCAATAGTATCAGCTTGATATGGCGTTAACTCATTGGCCATATGAGGCCTGAAGTCCGCTGCGTCTACCGCAGAAAGCGTCTTGATATCAGAAGCTGGTGCCAGCTCGCCCGCTTGTTTAAAGGGATTTTCGGTGGTGCCCGGAGGGGGACTTGAACCCCCACGGCCTTGCGACCTGCGGATTTTAAGTCCGCTGCGTCTGCCAATTTCGCCATCCGGGCTGGAGGACGTGTGTCTGCTCCATGGTAAATCGAAAAGGGGCGAAGCGGACGGGGGGACGATGTCTGCGGCGAATGGGTACACGCGAACGGGAGACCGCGCTGGCGGATAGATTCCTGGTGCGCCTTTTCAGGGCGCTATTGGGGATGGCGGAAGCGGATGTTTTCGCCTTCGAGACGATACTCCGCAGAGCAGGTCTCGCCGCCGCAGATCATCGTCTCTTTCTCGCAAAGCTGTCGTCGGGTGATCAATCCCATGGTCCCGCAGCGAGGACACGACATCACAGCGATGTAGGGGTTCTGCGCATGACCAAGCTTGGACTGGTTTTCAAGGAGGAAAACCGTGCCCGGGTCCATTTTTTCGGGAATCCATTCTTCAAGGAATTGCAGGTCGGTATCCATGCTGCCTCCTGGAGTAAGACGTGGCAAAGCAAGTTCCGATAGTGCCGGTGATTTGTTGTTCAACAGCAGCTGCGAATGGTTCGAAGGGAATCTGCAAGTTCCGGTTGCTTCGTAGTGTTTATGGACGGCGCCGTTGGCGTCAATGAGAATCGGCGGAAGTTATTTGCAAATAGGGTTCCTCATCGTAATTTTCATCGACCGTTCGAGGCGTTTGCGGAAGCTTCCGCCTCCTTCGCGGCTGCCGTGGTGGCATCGATTTCGCGGTAGATCTCGATATTGCGCAGGATGGCCTGCACGTACTCGCGGGTCTGGGTGAAGGGGATGGATTCAACAAATTCATCGATGCCGCTGTAGGGGCCCGAGGCCTGCCAGTCTTCGACGCGGTTGTCGCCCGCATTGTAGGCGGCGAGAGCGTATTCGGGCACTCCGCCGAAATGGTCGAGCATCTGTTTGAGGTAGCGCGTGCCGAGACGGATGTTGGTATCGGGATCGAGCAACTGGTAGGTCTCGAAATGCGTCATGCCCTCCTGACGCGCGAGCGTCCTGCCCGTAGTAGGAAGAAGCTGCATGAGGCCCCAGGCATTGGCGTAGGAGATGGCAGAGGGATTGAATTCGGATTCCTGACGAATGAGGGAGGCGACGAGATAGGGATCGAGGCCGTTTTTAGCGGACTCAGCTTTGATGGTGGTCCAGTAGGGCTCGGGAAAAAGAATGTGCCAGTAGGGCAGAGGAATGGACTGGATGGAGGCGCTGGCGGCACCGGGCAGAGCGCGCTTGAGGGCGCGCATGGCTCGGTAGGCCTCGCCGTAGGATGCGTATATTTGCGCCTCTGCGAGAGCGCTCCATGAGCCGGAATCGGGATCCGCGGCGATTTCGCGCGGGATGTAATCGTTGAGGCCCGCGTTGGCGAGAAGTTTCGCTTTGGCCAGATGAGGACTGTCTTCAGGAAAGCTGTCTGCGAGTGTCGGCAAGTCAGCTGTCTTGATGTCATCGAGGTCGGGGACGGAGGTGGCCTCTGTGCTGCCCAGCGCAGCAAGACGCTGACGCGCCATCTGCGCGTAGAAAAAATGCTGATAGACGCGAACGATGGTGCGGTAGTTGGCAGCTGCCCTGGCCTTATCGTGATCCTGCGACTCGTAAAGGCGTCCGCGCCAATAGAGTGCGGAGGCGGTTTCAGGAGTGCCTGGGAACTGGTGTATCTGCTCGTCGAACAGCTTGGCGGCGTCGGAGTAGTTTGCCAGGCGATAGTTAAGCCAGCCGGCGCGCCAGTGAGCCGCAGACGCATTCTTATTGGTTGGAAAGTGCTGGGCAAGATAGGCGTAATACTCGGCCGCGCGCGCGTAGTCCTTGCGCAGCAGGAACATGTTTCCGCTGGAGAAGAGCGCCTCAGCCAGCCACTGGCTTTGGGGATAATCCGCTTCCATGCGGGTAACGATGCGGGTCTGCTCATCGAGATCGTTGCGGTTGCGGGCAAGTTCCATGAGCAGGTAGAGGCGGCGCGCACCGTATTCGTCGGGAGTGTCGGCAAGGGCTTCGGCCTGGCTCTGGGTGAGACGCTTCAGTTTCAGATCGCACGCGGCGGCGGCAACCGCGAAGCCGTTGCGCTGCTGGATATCGATATTCGCCTTCTGAGCGAGGGCACGATATTGCTCGCCGGCCTCTTCGTAGCGCCCTGCCTTGTAATACGCGTCGCCGAGGCCGCGGAGCTGGTCACTCGTGAGAGAGTCCTCGGCACCGAGCGAAGTCAGCTTGGCGCGCGCAATGGCAGCTTCAGTGCTGAGGGGAAATGCCAGGAGAAGGTCTTTGAAAATGCGGACGGCATCCTGATTTTGATTCAGGGCCTGGGCGACCATGCCCGCAGCAAGCTGGTAACCAGCCCGACCAGCGGCGGGATCGCTGGCCGCAGCTTCAATGACGCGTTTGGCGCCGGCCGGATCGTGAAGATCGAGGAGAACGTTGGCCTCGAGTTCTGGCACTTCGTCGACGAAAATGCTGTCAGGATACTTTGCCTTGAACCCCTTCAGCAGGGCTTCGGCCTGGCCTTCCTGGTCGGAATCGTGATATGCCTTGGCGGCCAGAAAGTCGGAGTAGTCGTCGAGCGCCTCGCCTGCTTCTCTTGCCTGATGAAGATTGGCAACGGCGTCTGCATACCGTTTATCGAGTAGGTACGCGTGGCCAAGCGCCAGGTACGCGGCTGCCGCTGCTTCGCCCGAATGGGCGTGGGCGTAAGAGGTGACACCAGCATACGCGGCAGGCGTGCGCAGGGTTGTCAGCTGCTGAGCCATCGGTCGCAGTTCAGCGGAGGCCACGAAGGCAAGCTTGATTTTGTGGGCACGCGCCAGGCGGCGACGGCGCTCGGCCGGGCTGACATATTTCTTTCGGCCGCGCGGTTTGGTGGCTGACCGGCGCGATGCCGTCGATCGTGTCTTTGATGAAACAGAGGACTTTTTTGAAGTCGTGTGCTGCCCGGTCGCCTTTGATGACTGCCTGCCGGATGGATGCGTAGGCTTTTTCCCTTTATGTGCGGTAGAAGAAGTGGTGCTGGCGGAGCTGGAGGCCTGCGGTTCGTAGCGTTTCCCCTCGACCGGAGCGATTGCGAGCAGAGCGCATAGTGCTGATGCCATTAGGGTGGCCAGCCCGCGCATTGGAAGAGGAGAAAGGATTCGGTTCATAGATTCAATGTAAGCCTGATTGGGCTGTGTAGAACAGCGAAGTACCCGTACCGTAACGTGCCCTCGGGAATGCCGGCACGGTTCTGGCGTCGCTTTCCGGGAATTCCTCATTGGCCCCGCGAGGCCCTTCCTTTACACTTAGACGCAGGGATTCGGCGAGTTTTGCCCCGATCACAGAATTCCCGCAACCAACCCCCATGGCGACCATCCAACCATTAGCAGGCGAAAACGAGCAGCATCCCGATGTGGCCCTTGTTGAAAGGGTCCGCAGTGGCGATATCTCGGCCTACGATGAACTGGTTCGCAAATATGAGCGGCAGCTCTTCAGGATCGCGCAGCACATTACGCAAAACCGCGAAGATGCGGAAGACGTGATGCAGGACGCATTTTTGAAGGCGTATGAGAAGCTCGATCAATTTCAAGGAAATTCGAAGTTCTACACATGGCTGGTCCGAATCGCGGTAAACGAAAGCCTGATGCGCCTGCGCAAACGGCGTACAGGCAAGATGGTCTCGATCGACGAGGATATCGATACGGAAGAGGGGAGCGTTCCCCGCGACCTGGCCGATTGGGCTCCCGATCCGGAGCAGAACTATACGCAGTCGGAGCTGGCCGAGATTCTGCGCAAGACGATTCAGGGCCTGCCTCCGGGATTCCGGGTCGTATTCGTACTGCGCGACGTGGATGGGCTTTCCACGGAAGAGACGGCGGAAACACTCGGCTTGAGCGTGCCTGCTGTGAAGTCGCGCCTGCTGCGCGCGCGGTTACAGCTGCGCGAACGTCTCAGCCGCTACTTCAAGCGGAAGAAGGTTTCCAGGGCAAAGGGAGTGAAAAGTGACGTGCACTGAGTTTCTGGCATTGCTTGATGACCTGATCGACGACACGGTGACTACCGAGATGCGCGCCGATCTGCAGGAACATCTGCGGGGTTGCGAACACTGCGAGGTCACGTTGAGCACTACGCGCAAGACGATCCAGATCTATCGGTCCCACGAGATCTACGAGATGCCCGTGGGCCTGCGCGAGCGCCTGCACAAGGCCATTATGGAGCGCTGCAAGAAGGGCTGCTGAACTGCAGATTCGGCGCACAGGCATCGAGCAATCGCTCGTGCTTTCATCGATGAACGATTAACTTGGGATTTGGTCGCTCAGCGGTTAAAACTGCTCTTGAGTCTTGACCGGTTTCTGGATGCGACACAAGGCGTGTTCCGGTCGTCCCTTACGGATCAAGACTTCCACAAGAATCATGCCATGCCCCGCACCAAGAGCCGGTGAGGGAACACAGGAAACTGCGCTAAGCCGAAGCTGAAGCGACCACACACGTGGAAAACACTCCGGCGCTGCACTGTGCGCATAAGTCTGCGTGTGGCAGGTTTGATTCGAGTACCTCCGACCACGGCTTTTCGCAATAGACAGACCGATTGCGGCCTGAATCCTTGGCCTTGTAGAGGCCTACATCGGCGACGGCCATCGTATTGGAGACAGATCGTTCGCCGGACTCTGCCACTGCAATGCCTATGCTGATTGAAACAGAAATGTCACCTCGCGGCGTGCGGACCGGCTCGCAGCATATTGATTTGCGAATTGCTTCGGCACGCTGGCAGAGTTGATCCCTGCCTGAACCTGGAAGCACGATAAAGAGCTCTTCGCCTCCGTAACGACCGACGAAGTCGTAGGAACGGACGTGGTGGCAAAGGCGGCGAGCGGCTTCCTTAAGCACGATGTCGCCCGCCTGGTGGCCGTAAGTGTCGTTTACCTGCTTGAAGTTGTCGAGATCGAGGAGCAGGAGACCGGTGCGGCCATTGATACGGCTGGCGCGTTCGAGCTCATGCTTGAAGAGATCGAGGAAAGCGGTGCGGTTCCAAAGACCGGTAAGGCCGTCCCGCATCGCCTGGGCACGTAACTCTTCGCGCGTATGAATGAGCTCGTTCTGAAGCGCGAGGATGCGATTGGCAACAAGGAGGCGGGCGCGGAGTTCCGGTTCGCCGAATGGCTTTGCAAGGCAATCGTCGGCGCCAGACTCGAGGGCAAGGACGAGGTCACTTTCATCGGTGCGCGTCGTGATCATGAGGATGTAGTGGTAGTACGAACGGGACTGGTCGCGGAGCCGGCGGCAAAGCTCGATGCCGTCGATCCCCGGCATTGACCAATCAACGATGACGACCTCCGGCGGCTGCTCCTGCTCGAGTACTTTCCATGCATCAATGCCGTTGTCGACAACGACCACTTCGTAGCCCCAGCGAAGAATCCAGTGCTTCAGGATAAGCCGCGTAACTGCATCGTCTTCGGCGATGAGTACGCGCGGAAGTCCACCGCCGTTCCCACCGGAGTCCACTGGGTGCATCGGTTCCACCTCGAACAGCCGGGCCGGGGATTGCAGCGGCGAACGTCAGAAACAGTCTAAAGGTCTTCGCAAGCCTATCGCCTGGACGTTGTCATTTGAATCACTCGAAGGTGCTACCGGTAACGGTTTAGAATCAGACGATTCCGGTGAGAATGTTGTTCAGTTCCCATTCCAAGACGTAGAACCTGTTGCGCGGGCGTTTGAGTGTGCGTGAGCGGAAAGCGAGGCTCAGGCACAGACGCTCAAACGCGAATCGCCAAAGGGATTCCGGTTACGAAGGGTGTAATTGCGGTTCCGACCCACAACTTTGGTTGGAAAATGGAGTCATTCTAATCGAGTAGGCTGTGCCCCATCGAAAGGTTCCCGCCGGCCCAGTCGCAAACATTTTGAGGTAAGGAGCCGTACATGCAGTTTCTTCATGGACCGCTGACCGCCGTTCTGTGCCTCAGTCTCATCTGTCCGCAAATGCTGGGCGCCGAAGCGGTGTCGCCCTCCTCTGACCACGATGCCAGCCGCGCTGCCGGCCGTTCAATCAACGGCAAAAAACAAATAGAGGGAGACGCGCGGATTCTGCACGCCTTAAACCGCTTTACATTTGGACCGAGACCGGAAGACCTGGATGCGGTGCGCGCAGAAGGGCTCGACAAGTGGTTCGAACAGCAATTGCATCCGGCAAGTTTCGAAGAGACAGACCTGAACGCGCGGCTGGCACAGTTCCCTGCCATGCGGTGGAGTCCGGCGGAACTGCTTTATCGTGTGCCGAGCAATGCAATTATTCGTCAGGCGCTGGATGGCAAGCTACCGGTTCCGGAACGCGGCGCGCTTCACGCGGTGTATGAGAACCAGATGTATCGCGTGAGCGAGAAGCGACAGGAGAAGGAACAGAAGAAGGCCGATGAGAAGCCGCAGGTGGCGACGAATGCGGTCGCCGCGATGGATGGGAACCAGATGAGCGCGGCAGACATTGCGCCGGCGCCGACGGTTGTTGATGATGGCGAGTTCCGGCGGATGTTGGAATTGGAACCGCAGCAGCGGGTTTCGCATCTTGTGGCAATGCAGCCGCAATCTTTCGATGCGTTTCTCATGGCGCTCAGGCCGCAGCAGCGCAACGCATTGGTACAGGATTTGCCGCCCGATCTGAAGGAAGTGGTGGGCGATCTTGAGAACCCGCAGCGGCTGGTAAACGAGGAGATCATTGCGCAGCGACTTACCCGGGATATTTATTCGAACGCACAGCTCCAGGAAGTGATGACGGATTTCTGGTTGAATCACTTCAACGTGTTTCTGCACAAGAACGCGGCGACGCCCTATTACATGGTCAGCTTTGAGCGCGACGTGATTCGTCCGCGGGCGTTGGGCAGGTTTGAAGATCTGCTCGAGGCGACGGCGCACAGCCCGGCAATGATGATTTACCTCGACAACTCGAGCAGCATCGGGCCGGATTCGCTGGCGGCGGAACGCGCGGACCGTCGGCCGAATGCCAGGAAGAAGCACGAGGGCCTGAACGAAAACTATGGTCGCGAATTGATGGAGTTGCACACGCTGGGTGTGAACGGCGGCTATACGCAAGCGGATGTGACGCAGGTGGCGCGCATCCTGACGGGATGGACAGTCGATAAGCCGGAGCGCGGCGGCGGATTCCAGTTCGCACCGAACCGGCACGAGCCGGGCACGAAGATCGTGATGGGACAGAAGTTCAAGGATCGCGGCGAAGAGGAGGGTCGTCAACTGCTGCACATGCTAGCTACACGACCCGCGACCGCGCAGTTCATCTCGCGCAAGCTTGCAGTACGCTTCGTAAGCGATGACCCGCCGCAAGCCCTGATCGATCGTATGGCGAAGACCTTTCTCAGCAGCGACGGCGATATATCGGCCGTGTTGAGCACGCTTTTTCATTCGCCGGAGTTCTGGGACACGAACATGTATCGCGCCAAAGTGAAGACGCCGATAGAGTTTGTTGTCTCCGCTGCGCGGGCCAGCAATGCGGACATAGAGAACATCCGGCCACTGGCGAACGCGGTGCGCGCGATGGGCATGCCACTCTACGGATGTGTAACGCCAAATGGCTACAGTTGGACGGCAGATGCGTGGGTGAGTACCAACGCGCTCGTGAATCGCATGAATTTTGCGCTGTCGATGGCAGCCAACCGGCTGCCGGGAATTTCGATTGACTGGGATCCCACCGGAACCGCCAACAAGGACACGGCGACCTTGGAGACCAGTCCTTCGGCGCCCAGTCCCCAAGTGGAAGAGTCGCGGCTGGAAGCCTTCCTCGTGACGGGCGGAGTGAGCGATTCAACACGAGCGGCAGTGCTGCAGCAGTTCGAGCAGCAAAAGAACCAGAGCAATGCTGTAGCCATCCCGATTGAGGCGCCCGAGCGGCGGAAGTTTCGCGCCCGTTCGGTGACGGAGACGGAAAAACAGGACCAGCTGCTGGCGGGATTGTTGCTTGGTTCCCCGGAATTCCAGCGGCGCTGAAGGAGATAGAGAATGCAGATGAATCCGATCAGCAGGCGATTTTTTCTTCACCGGGGCGCGCTCGCCCTGGCTGGTACAACGGCACTCCCCAGTTTCCTGGTGCGCTCTGTGCTTGCCGAGACTGCCAGCGTTCCCAACCGGCGTATGGTCGTGATCTTTCAGCGGGGCGCGGCGGATGGGCTCAATGTCGTGGTGCCTTACCGCGAGAAGAACTACTATGCGATGCGGCCGAGCATTGCGATTCCACAAAACCAGGTGATCGATCTCGACGGATTCTTTGGCCTCCATCCCTCGCTGACTTCGTTCAAACCGCTGTACGATTCGGGGCATCTGGCGGTCGTGCATGCTACCGGATCGCCGGATATGTCGCGTTCGCACTTTGACGCGCAGGATTACATGGAGTCAGGCACACCTGGCATCAAGAGCACCGCGGACGGATGGCTCAATCGCGCGCTTCAGGCGCAGGACCTGTTGCGCAGGCAGCAGGAGACAGCATTTCGCGCCCTGGCGCTTGGGCCTGAGGTTCCGCTGACGCTGGCTGGAAAAGTTCCAGCGATCGCGTTGAACAATGTGAATAACTTTTCAATCGCTGGCCGCGGTCCCGCGCCTTCGCCGGCGGCAAGCGCCTTTGAAGCGATGTACAGCGAGAGCGGCGACCACATCTTCCATGCGGCAGGCGAGTCGACGTTTGAAGCGGTGAAGATGCTGCGCGCGGCGAATCCTGCGCAATACCAGCCGGCGGCAGGCGTAGAGTATCCCAATTCGGAGTTCGGCAACCGGATGAAGCAGATCGCGCAATTGCTGAAATCGAACCTCGGCGTCGAGGCCGCGTTTACGGACCTCGGCGGATGGGACACGCATCACAACCAGGGCAGCGTAGACGGTCAGCTTTCCGGACGCCTGCGTGACTTCTCCGATAGCATCGCAGCGTTCTGGCGCGACATGGGAGACGATGCGGAAACTGTGACGCTGGTGACGATGTCGGAGTTCGGTCGCACGGCACGCGAAAACGGCACCGGCGGCACCGATCACGGGCATGCCAACGCGATGTTCGTTCTGGGCGGCGATGTCAAAGGCGGCAGAGTCTATGGCAAGTGGCCCGGCCTTGACAACGATCAGTTGAACGAGGGCCGCGACCTCGCACTGACGACGGATTACCGGCAGGTACTTGGCGAGGTCGTCAGCAAGACGATTGGGGCTACGGACCTGGACCTGGTGTTCCCCGGCGCCCGAGTCACACCGAACCGATTTCTGCGCCTGGTGTGAAGGATTCATACGGTTCCCCGCAGAGCCTCCAAGACGCCTGTGCTCTCGCCGACTATCTCTGTCGACTAACGGTGAAGATGGTATTGCCAGCCGGGATGGTGACTTGGCGAAGCGTGCCGGACGTGTCCTCGAACCACAGCGACGAACTATCGCCGGCGACAACCCTTCCATAAGCGGTGGGAACACTCACTCTCATTTCCGCATGAATCGAGGTTGAGTTGTGCGTCCCAACCATATATCCAACCAGAAGCAGAGCTACACCAGTACCAATCCGCAGAGTTCTTGCACGCATGCCAGGTCTCCCTTTTGGCCAATATCCAGCATGAATGACGCTGAGACGCGAATAAACGTTCTAAAAAGCTCGCCGTCGACGGGTCGCCGGAATCCGTTACCTCGCACGCGCGGTGGTGGAGAAAGCCGGTGGATTGCCGTGGTCTACCTTGATGCACAACACGTTTCCCGAACCGCAGATCCTTCGATACCCCGCTCAGTTCGACAGCCTGTCTATTCGGCGCGCAGGGCCTCGGTGGGATTTACGGAGGCGGCGCGATACGCCGGCAGGAAGCTGGCAATCAAAGAAGACATTCCAAGAACGAGGGCGACCGCCGATAATGTCGCAGCGTCCCAGGCCTGCACGCCGAAGAGTAGCTTTCCCATCAACAACGATGCGCCGACGGCGCAGATCAAGCCAATGCTGATACCCGCGAGCGTAATCCACGCAGCCTGACGCATCACCATCTTGTAAACCGCGCCGCGCTGTGCACCGAGAGCCATGCGCACGCCAATTTCGCGAGTTCGCTTGCTGACCGAGAAAGCCACAACGCCGTAGAGCCCGACCACTCCCAGCACCAGCGCGATGAAGGCGAATCCGCCGACCAGCCAAGTGGAGAAGCGATGGAGCAGCGCAGACTGCGTGCTGTTGATCTGGTCGGTCATGGTGATCTCGCCGTAGATGCCGAGGTTTGGATCGATACTGTGCAGCGTCTTGACCATCACGGGAAGAATGGCCTTTTCATCTCCGACGGTTCGCACAGCGATCGATACGAAATTGCCGGGGCTGTAGTAGAGCGCTTCGTATTCAGCGGGCCAGAGGTCCTCGTCGAGGCCGCCTTCGCGCACGTTGCCCACGATTCCGATGATCTCGCGCATCGATTTGGGATCGAGACTACCATTGGCGATCTTTTTTCCGATGGGGTCTTCGCCGGAAAAGTATTTTTGGGCGAGGGCTTCGTTAATAACGATTTTCTGGGATTTTGAAGCGTCGTCGTCATCGGTGAAGAGCCGTCCGCGAATTAGCTTTGCCTTGAGAGCGTGGAAATAGCCGGGAGAGACATCGCGTTCGTCGACCTCGTTGTGCTCACCATGAAAAGGCCTGCCGACAATGCGGATCCAATCGGTATCGCAATTGCACTGAACGGGCAGATCGCTGGTAATGCCAACGGATTCGACGCCAGGCAGTGCCGAGAGGCGGCGCGTGATCTCGCGAAGAAGCGCTACCTTCTGCTCGGGCCTGGGATAGGACTTGCCGGGCGCCGCCATCTGGAGAGTCGCGAGATGGGTGGAATCCATGCCCAGTTCGACGTGAAGAAGACGATAGAAGCTTTTGCCGAGCAAGCCGGCGCCGACCAGGAGAATGGCGGCGACGGAGAGTTCAGCGACAACGAGATTCGCGCCGATGCGCTGCCAGAAGCGTCCCGCGGCGGAGCGGCCGCCATCGCCAAGCCCTTCTCGTATGTCAAGAGACGAAAGCCGCAGGATTGGAGTCAACGCCATAAGTCCGGCGGCAAGCAGAGCGACGACACATGCGAACAGAGCGCTATGCGCATGGAAGCCCACGTGGGAAAGAAAGGGAATGTTGGCAGCCACCGGCGTTGGGATCAGAGTTGTGAGAATGGCCATCGTCCATTTCGACACGAGGACACCTGCCAGGCATCCCGCTGCCGACAGAAGAAGGCCTTCGGTAATGAATTGCCGGCTGAGACGGATTGAGGTGGCTCCAAGGGCTCCGCGCACAGCGACCTCGCGACGCCGCGATTCTGACCTGACGAGAAGCAGGCTGGCCACATTTACGGAGGCAATGAGTAGCAACAGGCCGGATGCGGCGAGCAAAGTGAGTAGAACGGGTTTTATGGGTCCGATGATGATATTTGCCAGGGGCTGTACCGCTGCGCCCTGCCCTTGATTTGAGCCCGGATATTGAACGGCCAACTGCGCGGCGATCGCTTTCATTTCTTCAAGGGCTGTCTGCGGGCTAACTCCATGGCGAAGCCTGCCGACTCCAAACAGGTTGTGACAACTGCGGCGTGATTCGCATTCGCTCTTGTCGAGCAGCGGCACGTAGAACTCCGCGTTCGCGCGCGGAGCAAATGCAAACTCGCGAGGCAAAACTCCGACGATGGTGTACGTGTCTCCATCTAGGGTCATCGACTGTCCGATTACATCGCGGCGGCTTCCAAATCGCTTCTGCCATGTGCCGTAAGAAAGAATTGCGATCTTCGCGCCGCCGGGTCGATCTTCACCAGATCGAAAATCGCGACCGAGCATGGGCCTTACACCAAGGGTGCGAAAGAAGCCATCCGTGACTCGCGCGGCAGGCACAGGTTCGGGGCCAGAGGGAGTGCTCAGCAAGTACCCATTTCCGGCGTAGGCATCGAGGGAGCTGAAGGAGTGATTGAGATGCTTCCAGTCTTCGTAGTCGTCGCGGGAGAGATTGGAGCGCGAGAACATTGCGCTATTTTCGGCAACGTCCATCAGGCGATTAGGGGCGAAGTAGGGCAACGGCTGGATGAGAGCTGCATCGACGAACGCGAAGATGGCAACACTGACGCCCATGCCCAGGGCCAGGATGAAGATAGCTGTGACCGCAAAGCCCGGATTATGGCGAAGCTGGCGAAGTGCAAAGCGAAGATCCTGAGCGACGGTCTCCCAGCGGAAGGAGACGAGACTCTGACTCTGTTCGCGCAGGTGGGTAACGTTGCCGAACTGGCGCGCGGCGGCGATGCGGGCTTGCTGCGAAGGCATTCCGGAGGCAATGAAGTCCTTCTCAGCCTGCTCGCGATGGAAGGCCATCTCTTCGTCGAGTTCATGACGGAATTGATCTCGCCGAAAGAGGAGATTGAGCTTCTTTGCGAAGGCAGTAAACGGGTTCATCGGACCTCCGTGTGTTTCAGATACGCACAGCTTTGCGATTCATGGCGACGTCATGCCGGCTCACTCAACACGCGACCGATCGCGGCAATCATCTGTTCGAAATCGGATACCTCGAGGCCCAGGTGCTTTCGACCCGCCGCGGTGAGCGTGTAGAAGCGCGCGCGGCGATTCGTTTCGGTCATCTTCCACTCGGCCTTGACCCAGCCTTGCAGCAGGAGCCGTTGCAGTGCGGGATAGAGCGAACCCTCTTCCACGGTGAGCACATCGTCGGACATTCGCTTGATCGATTGGGCAATGCCGTAGCCGTGCAGGGGCGCCCTGGTCAGAGTCTTAAGGATGAGCATGTCGAGAGTGCCGGGAAGCAGGTCCGCTTTCTTCATGCGTCTATGTATAGGTTATCTATGGGTAGAGAGTCAACGACTGCCCGGCAATTTGTGACGAACAACGCCCGAGTAGGTACGAGAGAATCGCACAGAAGCTGGCAATTGGGATGCAAAAGACTAAGCCTCAGGAGCGGTGGGGCGCCTGAGGCTTATCACATGTTCTTGCTTTCTCTTCCCTGATCACTGTTCACTGATCACTGACCACTGTTTTTAGTGTTTCGCGTACATCTCCATTACGTCCTTGCGGAGCGCGATGCGGCTGTCGTTGCGGGTGTAGAACATGTGGCCACCGGGAAACTCGTGGACGCTGACACGGGTGGGATCACCCATGATCGGCATCTGCTCGACCGTAAGCACCGAGCCCATAAAGGGGCAAGAGAGATCGTTCCAACCATGGACGATCATCACGCGCAGCTTGGGATCGGCCGCAACCGCCTCGCGCAGATCGGGCACGGACCCCTGGCGCAGTTCAGCGTCTCGATTCCATTGGCGGCCTACGTCATAGGAGAGCGCGTTGTAGCGGGCATCGACCTTCCAGCCCACGGTGCGCGTGACGAAGTCGACCATCGCGGTCGTAAGCGGGGCGACGATGCTGGCGAGGAGAGGATCGTTGGCACGCTGCTCGGGCGCGAACGGGAAAGGATCAAACGAGGTCACGTTCGAATCGTAGACCGAGCCGAGCTTACCCTCTTCGCGATGGACCTCGCGGAGATAGGCGCCGGTTTCAAGACGTCCTCCGGAGAACTTGACGAATGCGGGATCGAGGCCGGTCATTTCAGTGACCTTGGCGATCATCTTCAGCGTGGCAGCTTCGTCGGAGTGACCCTTGATAAGCGTCGTGGCATATTCGCCCTGCGTGTAGGAGATGACGTCCGCCATGGCTTCAGGCGTAAGCTTCTTTTCGCGTTCAAGATGGGCCGCGGTGATGGAGGGCAGCGTCACCATCCACGGGAGCGGCGAGAGAAGGCCGTCGTTCTCGATGGTGGGGTTGAGATAGGGCGAGACGAGGACGACTCCATTCATCGCGACGCCAAGCTGCGCTTGCAGGTAGTGGGTGATGCGGGGTCCACGGAAACCGCCGTAGCTTTCGCCGACGAGATATTTGCGCGAACTGAGGCGATCGTTCTTGACGAGCCAGTCGTAGACGATGCGGGAAAGATATTCGATGTCGGGTTCGGTCGAGTAGAAGAGCTTTTTGGCCTCGGCTTCGGGCACGAGGGACCGGCTGAAGCCGGTTCCGACGGGATCGATGAAGACGAGGTCGGTGAAGTCGAGCCACGTGCCGGCATTGTCGATCAGGTTGGTGGGGTCCGATGGGCTGTCGCCTTCATTGCCCGCATTAAGATGCTTGGGGCCAATGGCACCGAAGTTCAGATAGACGGAGGAAGCGCCGGGGCCGCCGTTGAAGGCGAAGGTGACGGGGCGATTTGCGCCCTCGACCGTGTAGGCCGTGACGACCACTTCCCCAGCCACTTTGCCGTCGCTGTCGCGCGTGGGAAGCGCGCCTACCGTGACGGTGTAGTGCAAGGTCTTGCCGTCGATCTGGATGGATTGCTGAGCGTGCGCCTCGGGGGGAAGCGGAGGCAGGCCGGCCTTTTCGTCGGCCGGTTTAGTGGCAGGCTTATCTTTGTCTTTGTCGGTTGCGGCTGGCGCCTTGTCGGCCTGCGCCACAACGCGCACAGGGGCGATTCCAAGGCACAAAAGCACGAACGCCACAAGAGCGAGGCGCCCAGGGAAGTCCTTAAGGTGTGCAGAGTTCATTCGATAAACATACATCGCCGATGGCGGGCGCTGGCAACCCATGCGCGGGATGATTTACCCTCGAACCTGCATGAGACTCAGAACCAACCTCTTGATTTCGACCATTGCGATCGCAGTCACCACGATTTCGGCGCTCGCGCAAGAAACTCAGAAACCAGTGGAACCGGCGCTGCCCGATGCTCCGCAGGCAACAGCGGCGGCTATGATTCGTCCCAATGGGCCAACCGTCGTGATGGACACGTCAATGGGACGGATTACGTGCCAGTTCTTTCAGAAGGAAGCGCCGAAGACGGTGGCCAACTTCATCGCGCTGGCCCAGGGCACCAAAGACTGGGTCGATCCCACGACACAGAAGAAGATGCACGACAAGCCGTTGTATGACGGAACGATCTTTCATCGCGTCATTCCAGAGTTCATGATCCAGGGCGGCGACCCGGCGGGAACGGGTGCGGGCGATCCCGGATATACGTTTGAAGATGAGTTCAATCCGGATCTAAATTTCGACGTGCCGGGGCGGCTGGCAATGGCAAACTCAGGTCCGAATACCAACGGGAGCCAGTTTTTTATCACGGAAGTACCGACCGAACATCTGAATCAGAAGCACACCATTTTCGGGCAGTGCGATGAGCCGAGCATCAGCGTGGTGAAAGCGATTGCGCGCGTCCAGCGTGACGAAAATGACAAGCCCGCAACGCCGGTAGTGTTGAAGAAAGTGACGATTGTTCCGGACGGGCAAGCGGTTCCGCCCGATCCGGCAGCCGCATCACACCCCTCAACTACACCTCAACCTTAACTGGCATTCAGCCGGTCACGACAATCGGATTCCGTTTCTTGGAATCCAGTATCCCTACGCAAAGACAGGAGTTTTTATGGCACAAGCACCAGGAACGTATGCAATTTTCAACACGAGCGAAGGCAAGATTGTTACGCGGCTGTTTGAGTCGGACGCGCCGATTACAGTGAAGAACTTTATCGAACTGGCGGAAGGTAAAAAGGAATGGGTTCATCCCTCAACGCACGCCAAGTCGACGAGCAGGCTGTTTGATGGAACGATCTTTCACCGCGTCATCCCTGACTTCATGATCCAGGGCGGCGACCCAACCGGTACCGGCATGGGCGGACCAGGATATCGCTTTGAAGACGAGACCCGTGGATCGAAGCACAGGTTTGACACCAAGGGCAAGCTGGCAATGGCGAACTCCGGACCAAACACCAACGGATGCCAGTTCTTCATCACCGTAGCGCAGACAGATTGGCTCACGGGAAAGCACACCATCTTCGGAGAAGTCGTCGAAGGGCAGGACATCGCGGACAAGATTTCGAAGGTCCCGCGGGGCGGCCAGGATAAGCCCAAGACGCCGGTGGTGCTGCAGTCGGTAACGATCGAGCGGGTGGCGTAGGAGAAGTTGTCAGTCGTTAGTGATCAGGATTTGGCTCCGCAGATCTTAAGGATCGCGGAGCCAAATTTTTCCACCTTTGCCGGGCCGATGCCATCGATCTCTAGAAGCTGGCGCGGATTGGTGGGGCGCGAGTAGGCGACGGCGGTGAGGGTGCGATCGTGCATGACGCAATAAGCGGGCACGCGGAGGCGCTTCGCTTCGCCGGTCCGCCACTCTTTGAGGCGTGCAGCGAGAGATTCTCCGTCGGCGGACACCGCCGGCGCAATAACTTCTCCATTGCGAGAATGCGGAGTTCGAACTAGCGAACGACCTGCCTCTGATGTGGGAAGTGTTGGATCGTGCTTTGAGACCTTTCGGAGACGCTTCTGGTTTGCTGGTTCGGCGAATTCCGCGGCAATGCCATCGCTGAGAAGTAATTCAACTTGCGCGAGCGAACGCGTGGCTAGACCGGAGTCGGTAATGCTGACCTTGCGGTAGCGGCGGACCTCGCCATCTTTTTCGTACTCGGCGTCTTCAATGGCGATGAGGCGGGCGCGGGTCATGGCTTCGAGAAGCGCTTCGAAATCATCGCGCGGGATCATTCCGGCGGGATCGAGACCGCGTTGGAGCGCTCCGGTCGCTTTGTAGTCAACTTGACGAAGTTCGTCGAGGATAGACTGCGCCATGGTGCACTCAGCATTGGTGGCGCGGCGGAAGAGGCGCAGAACAGCCCCGGCCGGATCGCAGATGTCGCAGACGCCGCAGAAGTGTGTGGCATCTTCTTCGTCGCCGAAGTGGCGTACCAGGGCCGAAATGCGGCACTCGCTTGATGTTGTGTAGCGCAGGACCTTCTCGAACTGCTCCGCGCGGTGCTGCGCCTGAATCGAGTAAGTCTTCTTCCACGCGGAAGTGCCGACGGTGACATTGCCGCCATAGTCAACCCGGGCGCCGCCGTGGATTTCGAGCTTGTCGAGCGCCTTGTCGAATTCTTCTTCAGTGAGTTTCGAGTCGGCACGAAGATCTTCGATGGGACGAGCGACTTCGCCCAGTGCGCGAAAAATCTGGTGGAGATGATCGGCGGGTGGGTAGTCGCGATTGTGAAAGAAGTCGTGAGTGCGCTGATCTGCGTAGGAGTGCATAAGGAAGGTACGGCTGGGTGCGCCGTCACGTCCGGCGCGACCGATCTCCTGATAGTAGCCTTCGAGGGTGCCGGGCAGGCCGGCGTGGAGAACAGTGCGGATGTCGGCTTTGTCGATGCCCATACCGAAGGCGATGGTGGCGACGACGACTTCAAGCTGGCCGGATTGAAAGGCGCTTTGCACGCGCTCGCGTGTTTCGCCGTCGAGTCCCGCGTGATACGCGGCAGCCGGCATCAGCTGCGATAAGTCAGCGGCGAGGCTTTCAGACTGCTTGCGCGATGTGGCGTAGACGATTGCAGGGCGACGGTCGCGGGAAGACAGCAGTCCGCAGATGGCTCGCGAACGCTGCGGCACAGAGAGTTCGACAACTTCAATGGCGAGGTTGTCGCGGCGGAAGCCGTGGATGAAGCGCGCGGGGTTGATCATACCGAGTTGGGCGGTAATGTCTGCCTGTACAGTTGGCGTCGCGGTCGCCGTGAGAGCAAGTACCGGCACAGATTCCGACCCGTTGCGCAGAGCGGGCAGGTATTGGCCGATCATGCGATAGTCGGGCCGAAAATCGTGGCCCCATTGCGAAATACAATGCGCCTCATCAATGGCAATGAGAGTGGGCGGCCGCTTGGCCAGCATCTCAGGAAAGCCGCGAACGCGCAACCGTTCGGGCGCGATAAAGAGAAAGTCGAGTGTGCCGGCAAGGTAGTCGACACAGGCCTGGCGTGAAACGGAGCGATCGAGGCCGGAGTGAATGCGGGCTACCCGCAAGTTGAGCGCCGCCAGTTTGGCAACTTGGTCTTCCATCAGCGCAATAAGCGGCGAGATGACGAGCGCTGTTCCGCCAAGGGCGATCGCGGGAAGCTGATAGCAGAGCGACTTCCCTGCCCCGGTGGGCATCACAAGCAGCAGATCGCGGCCGGCGACCGCGGCCCGGCAGACGACTTCCTGGTTGGCGCGGAAACGCTCGAACCCGAAGACGGAGTGCAGAAGCTGGGAGAGATTTTCCGAGTTGTAAGGAGTGGCCAAATGCAGCGGACCCGAGCGGATTGATTTCCTCCGTTAACTTTACAGAAGAGCGCCGTAGCGCGTCCCGGCGGCGGATAAGGATGAAGTGACCACTCTGGTGCAACGCGCTGGGAGGCTTTACAATCACATCTCTCAGAAGTCTTTTCGTTTCCAAGGATTTCGTACAAATGAAGAGTCCTGACGCCGCCACCTCGCACGCAACCCTGAGAGATTATCTCGCCGCCGAAAGCACTCTGCTCGCATGGATTCGCACAGGACTGGCAATGATGGGGTTCGGATTTGTCGTTGCGCGCTTTGGCCTGTTTCTGCAGGAGTTGCACATCGCGCAGAATTCCAGGGTGTCGCAGAACTACGCGTTATCGATCTGGTTTGGCACAGCGTTGATCGTGCTTGGCGTTGTTGTAGATGTGGTCGCGGGATATCGCCACCTGCAACTGACCCGCCGACTCGACCGCGGAGACACTTCGTTTTCACACGCGCCAGCCCCGGCGGTGACAATTGCATTCCTGGTGGCGGTAGTGGGACTGGCGATGGCCGTTTACCTCATCTCGGTGCACGGCACAGCTTGATCCAGCTCCGGAGCTAGCAAGGAGGATTTCGATGTCAGGTGAAAATGGCATTGTGCAAATTCCCAGCAGCCACTCTGTGGATGAAACCGTCCAGAAACTCAAACACATTCTCGAAGCCAAGGGGGTCACGTTGTTCGCCGTGGTGGATCATAGCGGCGAGGCAGCAAAGGCTGGAATGCAGATGCCGAACACAAAGCTCGCGATCTTCGGCAATCCCAAGGCGGGAACGCCGGTGATGCTGGCCGCGCCGAGTATCGCCATCGACCTTCCCCTGAAGATACTTGTGGCGGAAGATGCAGCAGGCAAGGTATGGGTTTCGCATAACACCACGCAATATCTTACTGAGCGGCATGGCGTGCCCGCAGAGTTGATCAAGAATCTTTCGGTGATTGAGATGCTGGCCAGTGCAGCAGCGAGTTAGATTTGGAGAATTCGGATTGAGGCATATCACTTCCCTCTTTGGAAACGGACGATTAGTCTAGTATTCGTATGATTCGCAAATGCTGCAGGAAAGAACGGTGAGTTTGGTGAAGGGTTGCTCCATTCTTCGGTTATCCATGTTTCTGTTTTTGGTTGCGATGTTTGCAGCGGGTACAGCGGCCGCGCAGCAAGCGGATTTTTTGAAGAGCTATAAAGGGACTCCATTCCATGACAACAAGTACAATGGCGGCGCGCAGAAGATTCCCGGGTCGGTGAGGTGTGCGTACTACGATTTAGGCGGCGAGGGCGTGGCGTATCACGATGCGGACGCGAAGAACAATGGAAGCGGTGCGCTGAATCCAGCGAACGGGAGTTATCTGAACGAATTTCGAATGAGGGAGGGCGTGGATACTTCGTACACGAAAATGGGGCTCGATCCGAAGATCGATGACAATCCTTACGACAAGGTGACGCCCCCGGCTGGCCTGCTCTACGTAGGCTGGACCGAGCCGGGTGAGTGGTTCAATCTCACGGTGGATGTGGCGGAGGCGGGCGAATACGTGGGTGATTTGCTGTATACGTCGAATCGCGGCGGAACAATCTCATTGGATGTGAATGGAGCGGCAGCTACCGGACCGCTGACGATTGTATCGACCTACGATGCCGCCGATCCTGTGGCGTGGCGGCAGTGGCATCACTGGAATGTAGCGAAGGGCCTGGTGCGGATTCACCTTCACAAGGGCATAAACGTGCTGACGATGCACACCGTGGCGGCGGGACAGATGAATTACGCAACGCTGGAGTTTAAAGCGGCTCCGAGCTCTTAGCTCTAATTTCTTCGTTCGCAGTTGAGCCGGCGTCGATGATGCGCTGCAAAATGAATTACAGAATGTCGCCTCTTTCGGGTTGACTGCCGAGGGGCTGACCGGTAGGGCCCACGTGATGGTTTGTCACCATATGATGGATCAGAAGCGGAATGCCCACCGCGAGCGCTCCACGGACAACACCGTGTGAAAATCCCGTGCACTCTGAGACGCCTTCAATCATACCCGTCGCGTGCAAGGCGCTTTCAATGGCGGTGGGATTGGGTGGGAGAAGTTTGCCCGCACACCACTGCTCGACGATAGGCCCCATTCCGTTGCGCTGGAAGGTCTGGATCCGTCCACCAACGCCTTCGGGGTGTTGCTGCAGTTCGTCAAGTAGAGCCTGGGCGACTTTCGCATTGTCTTGACGGGCGGTTGCGATTGCAATGGATTCGACCGTGTTGAGGTTGCTCATGATTCACCTCGCGCTCCGTAGATGCATCTGGGATGCGGAGGGATTCGGTGAGTGGCCCGGCGCGACCGCGTCGTTGGAATTGCCCTTTGCTGCTTCTAAAACAGAAACAGTTCCGGGCTGGATCGCTGGTGCGTTCCAGCCCGGATGTGCAGGCGGGGAAGCCCGGATGCTTTGTTAGTCGCCAGCTACGGTTTCGGCTACGGGGTGGGTGGAGGGAGGATTGGCTTCGATCTTCCCTTCCCGCAGCAGATCGAAGCGGTCCGCGTTCATCACCTTGTTCCAGACGGCGACGAAGTCGCGCACGAAAGCTTCCTTGGAATCGCTGCTGGCGTAGACCTCGGCGATGGCGCGGAGCTGGGCGTTCGATCCGAAGACGAGGTCGACGATGGTCGCTGTCCACTTGAGCTCGCCGGTGTGGCGATCGCGGCCTTCCAAAACGTCTTTCTCCTTTTCGGACTTCGCCCACTTCGTTCCCATGTCGAGCAGGTTGACGAAGAAGTCGTTGGTTAACGTCTCAGGACGCTTGGTGAAGATGCCGTGCTGCGAGTGCGCGACATTTGCGTCGAGCGCCCGCATGCCGCCGATAAGGACGGTCATCTCGGGAGCAGTGAGGCCGAGGAGTTGCGCCTTGTCGAGCAGCAATGCACCTGCATGTTCTTCCGCTCCCTTGCGCGCGTAGTTACGGAAGCCGTCCGCAACTGGCTCGAGCACAGCGAAGGATGCGGCATCGGTCTGCTGCTGCGAGGCGTCGGTGCGGCCGGGTTCGAAAGGAACCTTGACATCGTGTCCGGCTTTCTTTGCGGCAGACTCGACAGCCGCGCAGCCAGCGAGAACGATGAGGTCAGCAAGCGAAATTCTCTTGCCACCCTTCTGCGCGGCGTTGAAGTCCTTCTGAATGGATTCGAGCTTCGAGAGCACCTTGGCCAGTTCGGCGGGCTGATTGACCTCCCAGTTTTTCTGGGGTTCAAGACGAATGCGCGCACCGTTTGCACCGCCGCGCTTGTCGCTCCCACGGAAGGTCGAGGCAGAAGCCCAGGCAGTTGTGACAAGTTGCGAGATCGAAAGGCCAGATGCCAGAACTTTAGCCTTCAGCGCTTCAATGTCTTTCTCGTTAACGAGTTCATGATTCGACGGCGGGAACTGGATCCTGCCAGATCAATTCTTCCTTCGGAACCAGCGGGCCGAGATAGCGGGAGATGGGACCCATGTCGCGGTGCGTGAGCTTGAACCATGCGCGTGCGAACGCGTCGGCCAGTTTGTCGGGATTGTTGAGGAAGTCACGCGAGATTTTTTCGTAAATCGGATCAACGCGCAAGGCAATGTCAGAGGTGAGCATCATGGGCTGGTGACGCTTCTTCGGATCGTGCGCGTCGGGAACAGTGTCTTTTCCAGCTTCACCCTTTGGCTTCCACTGGTGCGCTCCTGCCGGGCTCTTGGTCAGTTCCCACTCGAATCCATAATAGATTCTTGAGAAAGTTGTTGCTCCACTTCGTCGGCGTCTGGGACCAGATGACTTCGAGGCCGCTGGTAATCGCGTCGGCGCCGACGCCGGTACCGTAGCTGTTCTTCCAGCCGAGTCCCATCTCCTCAAAGCTCGTTCCTTCGGGCTCCGCGCCAACGTGGCTGGCAGGTGCAGCACCATGCGTTTTGCCGAAGGTGTGGCCACCGACGATGAGCGCAACTGTCTCCTCATCGTTCATCGCCATGCGGGCAAACGTCTCGCGGATGTCGCGCGCCGAGCCTGCGGGGTCGGGGTTGCCGTTCGGGCCTTCGGGGTTCACGTAGATCAGGCCCATCTGCACGGCAGCAAGGGGGTTTGCCAGCTCACGATCACCGCTGTAACGCTTATCGCCGAGCCACTCTGGTTTCCGGGCCCCAATCGGTGTCCACTTCCGGCTCCCAGATGTCGGCACGGCCGCCGCCGAATCCGAAGGTCTTGAAGCCCATCGACTCGAGCGCGACGTTGCCGGCGAGGATCATGAGATCCGCCCAGGAGATTGCGCGGCCGTACTTCTGCTTGACCGGCCACAGCAGACGACGCGCCTTGTCGAGATTCACGTTGTCAGGCCAGCTGTTGAGCGGGGCAAATCGCTGTGCGCCTCGGCCTGCGCCGCCGCGTCCATCATGAATACGGTAAGTGCCGGCGGAGTGCCAGGCCATGCGAATGAAGAGCGGTCCGTAGTGGCCGAAGTCGGCCGGCCACCAATCCTGCGAGTCCGTCATGACGGTGTGCAGGTCCTTGATCACCGCATCGAGATCGAGCTTCTTGAACTCCTGTGCGTAGTCAAACTCCTTCTCCATCGGATTGGAGAGAGAGGAGTTCTGATGCAGAATGCCGAGATTCAATTGATTAGGCCACCAGTCGCGGTTGCCTTTTGCGCCTGCGGATGTGTGCTTGATTGCGCCGTTTGAGAACGGGCATTGTGCTTCGCTAGACATGATGTTCTCCTGATAGTCGTGTGCAAAAAGATTGCTGGTTGAGGAGGAGGTTCCCGGGAGAATTCCGGCAGATATACGTCGCATTCAAAGCTAAGGTATCGCCTGCGGACTCGATATGGCAAATCAATTGTTTCTTTGATGATGATTGGCGGAGTCTATGATGAAAACGAGGATCAGGAAGTCGGGAATCGAAATGAATCTTGCAGGAATTGCGGTACCTGGTTGCGATTGCGGAGCATCGGCACTTTGGACGGGCCGCTGAGGCGTGCAATGTGAGCCAGCCCACGCTGAGCAGCCAGATCAAAAAGCTTGAAGACGAGTTGGGCGTGATGTTGCTGGAGCGGACCAACAAGCGCGTGGATATTACGCCGGTGGGAAGCCAGATCCTGACGCATGCAAAGCGTGCGTTGAGCGAGGCGGCGCAGATGGAGGCTGTGGCGCGGGCGGCGCGCGATCCGCTGGTGGGACCGCTGAAGCTGGGAGTGATTCCAACGGTGGCTCCATATCTGATGCCGCTGATTCTGAAGCCGCTGAAACAAGGGTATCCGGGACTGACAATCGAGTTGTGGGAAGACCAGACGCGGGCGCTGGTGGAGGGGCTCCGCAATCACAAGCTGGATGCGGTGCTGCTGGCAACCGAGACCGATGCGCCGGAAATCACGGAGATCGAGCTTTATGAGGAGCCGCTGCTGGCGGCGCTGCCTCGCAATCACCGGCTGGCAAGCGCGCAAGAAGGTGAATGAAGATGTCTCTGACGGATGAGCTGCTGGTGCTGGCGGACGGACACTGCCTTGCCGACCAGGCGCTGGCGGCTTGCGGCGCAAAGCACGGCGCGCACGGAACCGGTCCGGGACACGTACGCAATTCCCTGCACGGGGCGATGCAGGCCGCGACGCTGGAGACGCTGGTGAACCTGGTGGCGGCCGGTTATGGAGCCACACTGATTCCGGCGCTGGCGGCGGGTTCGCTGGGGCAGCGCGGGATTGTGCTGCTTCCGCTGGTCGGCAAGTCGGAGCGGCGGACCATCCGGCTGGCGAGCCGGCCAGGGTTCCCGAGGGCGCAGGCGCTCAGGGCGATCGAGAGGGTAATCCGGAAAGCGGTAAATTTTCCGGCAAATTCGCACTGAAATCAACGCGCACGCCCTGTGGAAAACTCGGGCGAAATCACCATGAAAGAAGCACCGCTTCCGAAAAAAGCCTAAAATAATCGAAGAAGATGGATTCGGGACCCCCTTATCCACAAAAGAACCTCTCCCCCTGATTGACCCTTACTTTTAGGCTCCTTAGAGTCTGTAATCGAAGGGGGTCTAAATCCCCTCGAGGCGTGAACCAGGCGCCGATCGACCAGCCCGACCAGTAGAGATTGCCTGGCGGGGTTTCCCGGTCCTCCGGTTCCGATTTCACGCGAAGATCGTTCGTATCCCGCTGATCCGGAGTGAGCATGCTGAAACTGAAAAAAATCCACATCCTCGGCTTCAAAAGCTTTTGCGACCGCACGGAATTGACCGTGCCGGGAACGGGTATTGCCGTGGTGGTGGGGCCGAACGGATGCGGAAAGTCGAACATCCTGGACGGGGTGAGCTGGGTACTGGGCGAGCAGAGCGCCAAGAGCCTGCGCGGCGGCAGCATGGCGGACGTGATTTTTGCCGGGACGCGCGAACGCAAACCGCTGGGAATGGCGGAAGTGACCATCACTATGGTCGATCCGGAGGCGTACGAGGGGCCGATCCCGGTAGAGCCGGATGTGGTGGTGGATCATGACGGGCCGGCGGACTGGGATGAAAACGAACTGCGCAAACAAAAAGCTGCAGAAGCCGAAGAGATTATTGCGTCGGAACAGCCCGGGCAGGTGTTGGACGAGGACGAGACCGCTGCCGACGGCGCAGTTCAATCGCAGGCGCCCGAGGCGGAAGGCGGAATCCAGGCAAGCACCGGTGGACCGCAGCCAGTCATGTTGAAGATTCGCCGCAGAAAGTTCAACCGCACCCCGCAAAAGGGTGAAGTTGTGATTACGCGGCGGCTCTTCCGGACGGGCGAGAGCGAGTATCTACTGAACGGAAAGCTGTGCCGCCTTCGCGATATCCAGGACATCTTTATGGGCACCGGCCTCGGGCCCGAGAGCTACGCGATCATCGGGCAGGAGCGGATCGGGCAGTTGCTGAGTTCGAAGCCGCACGACCGGCGCGCGATTATCGAAGAGGCAGCGGGCATTACGCGCTTCAAAACGAAGAAGCGGCTGGCGGAGTTGCGCCTCGAAAGTTCAAAGCAGAACCTGGCGCGCGTGGACGACATTTTTGAAGAAGTAACGCGGCAGATGAACAGCCTGAAGCGTCAGGCGTCGAAAGCGGAGCGGTACGCGCAGGTACGCGATGAACTCCGCGGACGGCTGCGCGTAGTACTAGCGAGCCGCATGGCGCTGATGGATGCCGAGCAGGCGAGGTTGGAGCAGGAGATTGCCGCATTCGCAGAAAAGATAGTGAGCGGCGCCGCTGAGATTGCGACGATGGAAGCCAGCCAGCACTCGCTGACGGAGCGCGGGTATGAGCTGGATCGCGAAGGACAGGAAGCGCAGAACCGCGCCAACTCGTCCGCCGTGGAACTCGAACGGGCGGCGGCGCGCGAACGCAGCAATGCGGAGCGCGTGACCGAGCTAGAGGCACGACTTGCAGCTGCGGCAGGCGAACTGGAGCAGACGCGGACGCAACTTGGCGGAATTGCCGAGGAACGCGAACAGCATCGGATGTTCCTGGAGACTGCTGCGGGAGAAGCGCGGGCGTTCCACGAGAAGGTGGAGGAACGGCAACACGCCGCTCGAACCGCGGCTGAGGAAGTATTCAGCGCGGAACGCAAGCTTGAGGGAGATCGCCGTCATGCGATGCACCTGCTTACGCTCGCAGGCAACGCGCGAAACAGCACAGCGCAGGCCGAAGAAAGCCTTGCGGCGCTGGAGCGCGAAGCTGAGCGACTAAACGCGGAAATGACCCAGGCGCGCAATGAGCAGGAGATCTTGGCGTGCAGAGCGGACAGGCACGGCTCCGGTTCGAGTCGGCTGCCGACACGCTGAAGCGGCTAGAGAGCGAGATCGCGGAACTGCGCGAGCAACTGCAGGCGCGGCGCGCGGATGAAAATGCAGCTCGCGAGCGTGGCAATCAGCTGCGTAGCGAGCAGGCGACCGCCGTGGGACGGAAGGATTCGCTGGAATCGCTGATTCGCGATCACAGTTACTCGACCGAAACGGTCCGTCGCCTTCTGAAGCCCGGAGCGCTGCAGAACGGATCAACGCCCGTGGGGACGCTCGCAGACTTCATTGAAGTGAGCGGCGAGCACGAAGGCGTGGTCGACGAATTTCTGCGCGAAGAGCTCAATTATGTCGTCGTCAAGAGCTGGCATGCGGCCGAAGAAGGCGTGCGCGTGCTCAAGTCCGGCGTCGATGGCCGCGCGACTTTCTTAATTCACGACTCGGCGCAGGCGGCTCTGTTTAACGAAGTGGCAGAGACGATTGCAAGGCCGGGCGTCACGCCGTTGAAGGATGCCGTGCGCGTCCTGAACGGGTTCGGTCGATCGCTTGAAACGATCCTGCCAAAACTGCGCGATGGCTACCTTGTAGAGACGGCCGAGCTGGCGCAGGCTATGGCGCATGAGCATGCGCACGCGTATTTCCTGACGCCGGGAGGTGAGTGCTTCCACAGTTCGACGGTGACGGGCGGCAAACCGGCAAGTGCCGGTCCTCTGGTGCTGAAACGCGATCTGCGCGAGACAGAGATGCGGCTGGCGACGCTGGAGCGTGACCTTGCCAAGGCAGAACTGGAAGCGGCGGCGCTGACGCGCCAGATCGAGGAGATGACGGCGCTGCTTGAGGCCCGCAGCGAAGAGCGCAGGCAGGCGGAGCGCGACGCAGCCGACCAGGGCGCGGCGCTGAAGCAGATGGAAAACGAAGCGCAACGCATCGAGCGGCGGCTGCAGGAGTGGTTGACGCAGGCGGCTCGGAACAAGGAAGCGCGCGAAGCGAAGCACGCGGTAATCGAACAGAAACACGAAGAGGCGGTGCGGCTGGAGGGCGAGCATACCACGGCTGAGGCCACGCTGGAGGAGCAGCAGAGCCGTTTGACAGCGATGCGGCAAACGCGTGAGACGCTGCAACATGAAGCGGCGAAGCTGACGGCGGAGCTGGCGGGCCTGGAGGAGCGGAGGCGCGGGGCGGAGACAGCCTTTCAGAGGATCGACCGGTTGCACAGCGATCTGGAGCGGCGGGTGCTGGCGATTGAGCAGCAGCGTGCGGCGGCCGAGGCAGAGAAGGAGCAACGCATTCGCGAGAGTGGAGAGTTGGCGCAGCGCCAGCAAGAGTTGACCGCTTTGAAGGCCGAGGCGCAGGCCATGGCAGAGACGATCGCAGCGCAGGCACATGATGTTCGGCAGCAGCTTGCGGAGTTAGAGACAGAGTTGAAGACGGCTCGCGGGGCGCTGGATCAGTTGCGCGAGGATCGAAGCGGCAGATCAAACCAGGCTGCGAAGCTGCGTTCAGACCTGGAACACCTGGAAACGAGCTGCCTGGCGGAAGTGAATGCCGAGGCATCCGCATTGCGCGCGGATGCCGAGATCGTCCGCATCGCTGATGAGATGCTGGCCGTTGAGGAAGAGACGTGCCGAACCTTGCGGCAGAAGATCGAGCAGATGGGTCCGGTCAACATGATGGCGCTGGAGGAGTACAAGGAGACGGCGGAGCGACATAGCTTCCTTGAAGCACAGCGTACTGACCTGATGGAGTCGATCGAGAATACGCAGGCGACGATCAAGGAGATCGACCAGATTTCGCGAACGAAGTTTGACGAGGCGTTTGCGCGCATCAACGAGAACTTCGGCCAGGTATTCACGCGACTGTTCCATGGCGGGCAGGCCTTCCTGCGCCTGACGGATGCAGAGAACCAGGCAGAGAGCGGCTTGGAGATTGTGGCTTCGCCTCCGGGCAAGAAATTGCAAAACGTGCTGCTGCTCTCGGGCGGCGAGAAAGCGCTGACGGCGCTGGCGCTGCTGGTCGGCATCTTCCAGTTCCAGCCAAGCCCATTCTGCGTGCTCGACGAAGTAGATGCAGCGCTGGACGAAACCAACGTGGGCCGACTGGCCGACCTGCTGCACTCGCTGAGCAAGGAGACGCAGTTCCTTCTGGTGACGCACTCGAAGCGCATGATGCACTCCGCCGACATGATTTACGGCGTGACCATGCAGGAGCCGGGCGTGTCCAAAGTGGTGAGTGTAAAACTGGGCGCGCAGGAGCAGCAGCGGGCCACGGCGTAACGCTTCTGACCTGCAGAAGTCCTCGTGGATTAGGGTTCCCCATGTCTCGCTCTTGAGACGTGGGAGGGCGATGACGCTTGGACATCGGCGCAGGTGGCTCCTCAAATCTTTGCAAATACAGTTACACTGTTTTCCATCCGAATATGGAGTGGAATCGTGAGCCCGACTTCTTCTTTTGATCCACGTGTCGATGCGTATATTGCGAAGGCTAGACCCTTCGCACAACCGATCCTTTTTGAGATTCGCGAACTGGTGCACAAGGCGTGCCCCAGCGTTGTCGAGACAATGAAGTGGAGCCGACCCTTTTTCGAATACAAAGACGCGATTGTCGGCAACATTTCGGCGTTCAATGAGCACTGCAGTTGGGGGTTCTGGGGCGAAGAGATATCTGCCGTGCTGCGCGAGATGGATCTTCTGAAACCGGGCGCGATGGGTTCGCTGGCCGCCTGACAAACGTCAAAGATCTACCTCCAAAGAAAGAAATGCTCAGTGTG